>CAWCFA010000001.1:0-457696 GCA_963794785.1 uncultured Actinomycetota bacterium
CGTACGGCCGAAGCATCTGGCTGGCGGGGCGGGTGCGCACTTTTTGCGGCCACCAGAACCATCGCCCCATCAGCGACGCGACCGACGGCATCATGAACGAACGCACGATCAGCGTGTCGAACAAGAGGCCGAGAGCGATGGTGGTTCCCACCTGCCCCATAACCCGCAGCGGGCTGATCGCAAACGTCGCCATGGTGGCGGCGAAGACAAGACCCGCAGACGTCACGACCGAACCGGTGCCGGCCATCGACCGAACAATTCCGGTCTTGATTCCGGCATGGATCTCCTCTTTGAATCGGGAAACCAGTAGCAGGTTGTAGTCCGAGCCCACCGCCAACAGCAAAATGACGGACATCGCCAGCACCATCCAGTGCAGTTCCTTGCCCAGAATGTCCTGCCATAGCAGCACCGAAAGCCCAAATGAGGCCCCCAAGGAAAGCAGCACCGTCCCCACGATGGTGATCGCGGCGACCAGGCTTCGGGTAATGATCAACATGATGATCAGGATCAGGCTGGCCGCCGATATCCCGGCGATCATCAGGTCGTATTTGGAGCCGTCGCGCATGTCCTTGTAGACCGCGGCCGTGCCGCCGAGCCAGATCTTGGAACCCTCCAATGGCGTTCCCTTGATGGCTTCCTTCGCCGCTGTCCTGATCGGCTCGACGTGCGAAATGCCTTCGGGTGTCGCGGGCGGGACGTCATGGGAGATGATGAAACGGGCGGCGTGGCCGTCGGGCGACAGGAACATATTCAAACCGCGCTTGAAATCGGGGTTATCAAAGACCTCCGGCGGAATGTAGAACGAGTCGTCGTTCTTGGCCGCGTCGAACGCCTGCCCCATGGCGGTGGAGTTCTGGCTCATCACGTCCATCTGGTCGTACAACGAGGCCTGGGAGCTGTGCATTGTCAGCATCATCGACTTCATCGTCACCATGGTCTCGATCATCGACGGAAACGTCGCCAACATCTCCGGCATCAACGCATCCAACTTGGCGATATCGTCGGTCAGGAACGTGAACTTCTCGGTGATCTGATCCAGACCATCGAGTGCGTCGAAAATCGATCTCAGCGCGTAGCAGCTGGGAACGTCGAAGCAGTGCTTCTCCCAATAGAGGTAGCTGCGAAGTGGTCGAAAGAAGTCATCAAAATTGGCGATGTTGTCCCGCAAGAGATTGGTGACGTCCAGCATTTCATGCGTGAGGCCGTCCATGTGGTGAGTGACGGCGGCCAACCTTTGCATGATGGAGTACATGTGATTCATCGTGTCGATCGTGTTCTGCATCGCGTCGGCCTGGCGAAGCATGTCCGCCATGCGCTTCTTCATGTACTGCGAGTTTTCGACCTGCGTCGTGTTCTGCATGCTGATCTGAAACGGGATTGACGTGTGTTCGATCGGCGCTCCCAGAGGTCTGGTTATCGTCTGGACCCGCGCGATGCCCGGTATGTGGAAGACGCCCCTGGCGATCCTGTCCAGCACCAACATGTTTGCCGGGTTGCGCATGTCGTGATCGGTCTCGATCATCAGCAATTCCGGATTCATCCGGGCGTTCGAGAAATGCCGCTCCGCGGCCTCATACCCGACGACCGCCTTCGTGCTATCCGGCAGGTATTGGCGGTTGTCATAATTGGTCCGGTACCCGGGTAGCGCGAGCAAGCCGATGAGCGCGATGGCGATCGACACGGCCAGGATTGGCCCAGGCCACCGCACAATGGCGGTGCCCACGCGACGCCAACCCCGCGTCCGCATCTTGCGCTTCGGGTCGAAGAGGCCGAACCGACTCCCCACCGTCAAAACCGCCGGGCCCAGCGTGAGCGCCGCAAGAACGGCGACAAGCGTGCCCACCGCACACGGGACGCCAAGGCTCTGGAAATACGGAAGCCGAGTGAAGCTGAGGCAATACATCGCACCGGCGATCGTCAGTCCGGAGCCTAGGACGACATGTGCGGTGCCATGAAACATGGTGTAGAAGGCCTGTTCTCGATCCTCACCGAGCGACCGCGCCTCCTGATACCGGCCCAGCACGAAGATCGCGTAGTCGGTACTCGCCGCGATCACCATCAACACCAGTAGATTCACCGCAAAGGTCGACAGGCCAATTATGTTGTTATCGGCCAAAAACGCGACAACCTGCCGCGCCGCGAACAGTTCGAGCATCACCATCAACAGGGTGACGATCACGGTGACGATCGAACGGTAGACCCACAGCAGCATCACGATGATCACGAGGAACGTGAGCATGGTGACCAAGACGACGCCTTTGTCACCGGCTGCCGACTGATCAGCCGTCAGCGCCGCCGCGCCGGTCACATAGGCCTTGACCCCGGGCGGCGCCGGGGTGTCTTCCACCAGCTTGCGGACCGCCCTGACGGAGTCGTTGGCCCTGGTCTCGCCCTGGTTACCAACGAGATACACCTGCACATAGGCGGCCTTGCCGTCCGAGCTCTGCGAGCCGGCCGCCGTCAACGGATCACCCCAGAAGTCCTGCACGTGCTCGACGTGTGTCGTGTCCGCCCGCAGCTTCTTGATCAGTTGGTCATAAAAGTGATGGGCGTCGTCGCCGAGCGGCTGGCTGCCCTCCAAGAGGATCATCACATTGCTGTCGCTGTCGAACTCCTTGAACACCGTGCCGACGCGCTGCGTCGCCTGCATCGATGCCGCCTCTTTCGGGCTCATCGGCACTGTGTGCGCCTTGCCGACCGTTTCCAGGTCGGGGACGAACATGCTGAGGCACACCACCAGCCCAACCCAGGCCAGGACGATCAGCACCGCAAACTTGTGGACCGTCCGGGCAAAAAACGGCATATGCGGGAGGCCCGCTGCCTGGAATTTGCTCATGCCGATTTCACTATGCAGAAGGTCTGGGCATTCATTTCGTTCACGGACCTTTCATCCTTCACCACATCGTTAACGGTGATTCGGCAGCCGATCTGGTCCGTGTCGCCCTGCGCCACGACGTTCACGCTCACCGAAGGGAGTGTTGTGGTGACCGCGAGCGTCCACGGCAGTGGCGCGTTGCTGACTTGCTGAAGCGTGGCATTGACGTCGAGAAAGTTGATGTCGGCGACGGTCCCGGCGGGGCCGTAAACCTCATAAAGCACGTGCTTGGGGTTGAACGGCTTGATGTCGTCCAGGCTGTTACTGGTGATCCCGCTTTTGTCGTGATTGCCGAAGATGCCGCGAATCCGATCGACAACGAACCCCGCGACCAAAATGACGATCACGATCACGATCGGAACCCACAGCTTTTTCGCGGTGTTGGCAACTGGAATCTTCACCACCCAATCACCTTTCGTTCAACGGCTCGGCCCAGCATGACTTCACTTCGCGCCACCAATCCCTTGTGCTGACTGCGATTCGGACACGAGCCCAATGCACGTGGCGGTGAGCAGTCGATTGAGCGCGGACGCGAAATCGATGTTCCACTCGGGCGGGAGGGCATCGGGCTCCTTGGCATAAGCGTCGGTGAGCCGCTTCGGCGGGTTGGCGATCTGCCAGAAAGCGGAGGCCAGCGAGTAGGCGGCAATCAACATGTCAAACGCGCCGGAACGGCCGAGCGCGGGCAACGCGCGCTCGATGGCATCCGCCAACGCGATCGCGGCCGCGGCGATGGTGCGCCTGATCTCGACAACCCTGTCGATATGCACCTCGTGCTCCAGGTGCAGGTGCAGGTTGGCGAGCAGGTCGCAAAACAGCGGGTCGTCGGCCAGTGCGTTGGCCAGTACCTCGGCCACTCGCGTTGGCGACGTCGGACCGGACTCGGCCAATTTGTCGCACACCGTGGCCGACCATCGCACCCAGCCTTCGGCCGCAAGATGCAAGAGGACCTCTTTGTGGGAGGTGAAATAGCGGCGCACCGCGGAGTAATGGATTCCGGCGCGGCTCGCCACCGCGGTCAGCGTGACTGACGCAACGCCGCCCTCGAGCGCCAGTGACCGCGCCGCCTCGACGAGCGCCGCCGCACGTTGGCGCTTGTTCTCCTCGGTGCGGGCGCGCTGGAACGTCACCGGCGGCATCGGCAGACGATAACGCACATCATGTGATTTGTATAACGCACGTCGTGTGATTTGCACAACGCACAGACTGTGATTTGCGTAACAAACATGATGTGACTTATGCGGTTTACGAGGGATTCGCCGGACGGCCAGTCTGCTGTTACGCACGTGATATGCGTTACACTTCAAGGCGCGAGGGGAAGGAGTCATCCAGTTCCGGCCTACGGTGGATGCGCCGGATTCTCTTTAGGTAAGGCTTGGTTACGCTGTTACCCAGGCGCCGCTAGCTCGGAACGGCCGGAGCGCAGGCGCCTACCGGGGATTTGGGGCGCCGCGGGCGAAAGGGATTCTAATTTTCAGGCTTCTGTCGCGGTTTTGGATTCCGGTGGTGGTCCTGGCGGTTGCCATCGTCGGGGGATTTGCCGTGCACCGGGTCCACGGCTACTTCGGCTCTCAGAAGCGAGAATCCTACGCAGACAGCAACCTGGAGAGCTCCAAACCGTTCAACCCCAAACGGATTATTTACCAGGTCTTCGGCCCAGCAGGATCATCCGCGGACATCAGCTACTTCGACGTAAATTCAGACCCCCAGCGAGTTGACGGAGCCAAGCTGCCGTGGACGTTGGATATCTCGACGACCAAGCCAGCAGTGATGGGAAACCTTGTGGCGCAGGGCGATGGCGACAGCATCGGCTGCCGGATCACGGTGGACGGCGAGGTTAAAGCCGAGCGGGTTACCAACGAAGTCAACGCTTATACCTTCTGCGTGGTGAAATCCGCGTGAGTACAAAATTCGCCAACGACGCCCCCCTCCGCACCCACAACGAACGGCCGTTCATCGCCAGGATGATCCACCGGCTTGCGGTGCCGATCATCCTGGGCTGGCTGGGAATCATCGTCCTAATCACCGTCGCCGTCCCGTCACTGGAACAGGTTGGGCAGGAACGTTCGGTCGCCTTGAGCCCTGACGACGCACCGTCGATCGTGGCGATGAAACGCATCGGCACGCTGTTCAAGGAGGGCAGCACCGACAGTTCTGCAATGCTCATCCTGGAGGGGACCCAGCCCCTCGGCGATGACGCCCACAAGTATTACGACGTCCTGATTCGCAAATTGCGGGCCGATAAGGATGTGCTGAGCGTCCAGGACTTCTGGGGGGACCCGCTCACGGCCTCGGGTGCGCAGAGCAACGACGGCAAGGCCGCATATGTGCAGTTGAACCTCGCCGGTAACCAGGGCGAACCACTGGCCAACGAATCGATTCGAGCGGTCCGCAAGATCGTCAACGACACGCCCGCGCCGCCCGGGATCACCACCTGGGTCACCGGGGTATCGGCGATGGCTGCCGATACGCACAGCGCCGGCGACAAATCCATCATGAAGATCACCATCGCCTCGGTCGGGGTGATCACGCTGATGTTGCTGCTCGTATACCGCTCGATCACGACCGTGATTGTGGTGCTGATGACGGTTGGGGTCGAACTGCTCGCTGCGCGTGGAGCCGTCGCGATCCTCGGGCATAGCGGCTTGATTGGGCTCAGCACTTTTGCGGTCAGTCTGCTCACTTCCCTGGCGATGGCGGCCGGAACCGACTACGGGATATTCATCTTCGGGCGATATCAGGAAGCCCGGCAGGCCGGCGAGGACAGGGAAACGGCCTTCTACACGATGTACCGCGGAACGGCCCACGTCATCTTGGGCTCCGGATTGACGATCGCGGGGGCCACCTTTTGCCTCAGCTTCGCCCGAATGCCGTACTTCAAAACCCTGGGCATCCCGTGCGCGGCGGGGATGGTCACCGCGGTGGCGGTTGCGCTCACCCTCGTGCCGGCAGTTCTGACCGTCGGCGGCCGTTTCGGTCTGTTCGACCCCAAGCGAAAGATCCTGGTTCGGGGATGGCGACGGATAGGGACCGTAGTGGTTCGGTGGCCGGTACCGGTGCTCGCCGCCACATTGGCCGTCGCCCTCATCGGTTTGGTCACGCTGCCCGGATACAAGGCCAGCTACAACGATCGGGGGTATCTGCCGGCAGCCATCCCCGCCAATCAGGGATTCGCAGCCGCGGACCGCCATTTCTCGCAGGCCCGGATGAAGCCTGAAATTCTCCTGATCGAGTCAGATCATGATATGCGCAATCCCACGGATTTTCTGGTCTTGGACAGATTGGTCAAAGGCATTTTCCGCGTTCCCGGGATTTCTCGGGTGCAAGCAATAACCAGACCCGATGGAACGACGATGGATCACACCTCTATCCCGTTTCAGATGAGCATGCAAAATGCCGGCCAGATGCAGACTATGAAATACCAGCGCAAGCAGATAGATGACATGCAAAATCAGGCCGACGAGTTGACGAAGACGATCGCGACAATGCAGACGATGTACGGGCTTATGAAGCAGCTTAGCGATACTACGCACCGCATGGTCGGCGACACCGAAGCGCTGCAGGCAATCACCGACGAGCTGCGCAATCACATCTCGGATTTTGAGGACTTCTTTCGGCCGATCCGCAATTACTTCTATTGGGAAAGGCACTGTTTCGATATTCCGGTCTGCTGGTCGCTCAGGTCGATCTTCGACGCGTTGGACGGCGTGGACGAGATTTCTGAGAATCTGAAGTCGCTGGTAGCCGACATTCATGACCTCGATCGGGTGATGCCGCAGATGATCGCCCAGTTCCCGCCGATGATCGACAGCATGATGAGCATGCGAACCATGATGCTGTCGATGCACAGCACCATGTCCGGGATCTTCGCTCAGATGGACGATATGAGCAAAAACTCGATGGCCATGGGCCATGCTTTCGACGGCGCCAAGAACGACGACTCGTTCTACCTTCCGCCCGAGGTCTTCGAAAACAAAGACTTCAAGCGGGCTATGAACAACTTCCTATCCCCAGATGGACACGCGGCCCGCTTCATCATTTTGCACCGGGGAGACCCCGCCTCAAACGAGGGCATCGCGAGTGTTGACTTGATTCGCACGGCGGCCGAAGAGTCGCTCAAGGGCACCCCACTGGAGGATTCCAAGATCTACCTGGCCGGCACAGGCGCCGTTTTCAAGGACATCAAAGAGGGTGCCCAATGGGATCTTTTGATCGCGGGCATCTCCTCCCTCTGCCTGATATTCATCATCATGCTGATCCTCACGCGGGCCCTGATGGCCGCCGCGGTAATCGTCGGTACGGTCGCCCTGTCTCTGGGCGCTTCTTTTGGACTATCCGTATTGCTCTGGCAACACCTTCTCGGTGTCCCATTGCATTGGCTCGTGCTAGCGATGTCAGTCATCGTTCTCTTGGCTGTGGGATCTGACTACAACCTGCTTCTGGTCTCCCGGTTCAGAGAGGAGATCCATGCCGGATTGAAGACTGGCATCATCCGGTCGATGGGCGGTACCGGGAAGGTCGTGACGAACGCGGGCCTGGTGTTCGCGTTCACGATGGCGTCCATGATCGTCAGCGACCTGAAGATAATCGGTCAGGTGGGCACGACCATCGGATTGGGTCTGCTGTTCGACACCTTGATCGTGCGCTCGTTCATGACGCCGTCCATCGCCGCGCTGTTGGGACGCTGGTTCTGGTGGCCGATGCGTGTGCGTACGCGGCCCGCCAGGACACCGGCCGGGCAGGTCGAACCCCACCCGCCGGACCGCTCGCTCGCTTTCAGCGACTAGCCCGTGCTCACAGTCGCACTGATCGGGTTCCTCGGTGGCCTGATCACCGGCATCTCGCCATGCATCCTGCCGGTGCTCCCCGTGGTGTTCTTTTCTGGCGTAAACGGCGGCCGGGCCGGCACCCCGGATACCCCTCAAGCGAGCAGCCCGGCGCGCCCGTATCTGGTGATCGCCGGCCTCGTCTGCAGCTTCGGCGTGGTCACCCTGGCCGGTTCCGCGCTGCTGTCGGCGCTGCATCTGCCGCAGGACGCGATCCGGTGGGCCGCACTGGTGACGCTCACCCTCATCGGCCTCGGGTTGATCTTCCCCCCGCTGCAGCATCTGATCGAACGACCATTCGCTCGCATCCCGCAGCGCCAGATCGGCTCAAACAACTTCCGCAGCAATGGTTTCGGGCTGGGGCTGACGCTGGGTGCACTGTATGTGCCATGCGCGGGCCCGGTGCTGGCCGCGATCGTGGTGGCCGGCGGGACAACTCCGTTCGGGTCCATCGGACTCCCGACGCTTATCCTGACCGCGACGTTCGCGATCGGTACCGCACTGCCGTTACTAATCTTCGCGCTGGCCGGGCGCCGCGTCGCGGAACGGGTCGGCGCATTCCGGCGCCGCCAGCGCGCAGTTCAGATCGCCGGCGGAATCACGATGATCGTGCTGGCCGTCGCGCTGGTCTTCAACCTGCCGGCAGTGCTGCAGCGCGCCGTCCCCGACTACACGGCAGCCATGCAGCGAAATCTTGGGGCCCCACACATCCATCCGGGCGGCTCAGCCGGTCAGCTGGCCGATTGCGCCGAGGGCACCGAGCAGCTGCAACAGTGCGGACCTGCACCCGCCGTGAGCGGAATTACCCAGTGGCTCAACACCCCGGACGGAAAGGCGATCGACCTGGCGTCGTTGCGTGGCAAGGTGGTCTTGATCGATTTCTGGGCGTACTCGTGCATCAACTGCCAACGCGCCATTCCGCACGTCGTCGACTGGTACAACCGTTACAAAGACGACGGGTTCGTCGTCATCGGGGTACACACCCCGGAGTACGCCTTCGAACGCGTGCCCGGCAACGTCGCCAGTGGCGCCGCCGCGTTGCACATCACTTACCCGGTCGCTCTCGACAACGACTACACGACGTGGAGCAACTACCAGAACCTGTACTGGCCGGCCGAGTACCTGATCGACTCGAACGGGACCGTCCGGCACACCAAGTTCGGCGAAGGCGACTACGACGGCACCGAAAAACTCATCCGCCAATTGCTGGTCGACGCGAACCCCGATGTCCGGCTGCCCGGTGCGACGCACTCGGCCGACACCACTCCCCAGACCAAGCTCACGCCCGAGACCTACCTCGGCGTCGGAAAGGCGAATTTGTACGGCGGCGGCGGCGACTATCGCGCGGGCACCGCGACGTTTGGCTACCCGGCGGATTTGGCCGACGACAAATTCGCCCTGCTCGGCACCTGGACACTGGACGACCAGGGGGCCATCGCCGACAGTGACGATGCTGCTATTCGACTCAAGTACAACGGAAAAGACGTCTACGCCGTCGTCGGCGGTACCGGATCGATCACCGTAACTCGGGATCAGCAGACGACCACGACGCAGATCAGCGGGCCGCCCACCTTGCATCAGATCGTTAGCAAGGACTCTGGGGACACCGCGCACCGCGATCACCTCGACATGCGAGTCAGCAAAGGCCTGCAGGTCTTTTCGTTCACCTTCGGATAGCTACGGCTCCGTGAGACATACACCACGCACACCGGTCAACGCGTGTCGTGCCGCGCTGGGCGGCTGGCCTAAACACGTTGCGGACCGTCCGTCGGGCCGGCTGCTCCGAATAGGTGTTGTGGATCAGCCATACGCTCGGTCGGTAGCGGTTATCGGCAGCGGTGTCGCCGGCCTCACCGCCGCCTACGCATTGTCCGGGCGGGACCGGGTGACGCTGTATGAAGCCGATGATCGGCTCGGTGGGCACGCGCACACCCATGTCGTCGACGACGGTGCGGGCAGTGTGGTTTCCGTCGATTCCGCGTTTCTGGTGCACAATGACCGGACCTATCCGACGTTGTGCCGGATGTTCGCCGAACTCGGTGTGGCCACCCAGGAGTCCGAGATGTCGATGTCGGTGCGCGCGGACGATATCGGACTCGAATATGCCGGCGCCTTGGGATTCCGGGGGCTTTTTGCCTGCCGGCAATCGCTGCGGCCCCGCTATCTGCGGATGCTCGCCGAGGTCGCCCGCTTCCACCGCGCCGCGCTGCGGCTGCTGCGTGACGACTCCGCTGAGAACGCCGCAGCAGCCGACCAGGAGACCCTGGATGAATTCCTCAAGCGGCACAGCTTTACGTCGTACTTCGTCGACTACTTCATCACGCCCCTGGTAGCGGCGGTCTGGTCTTGTGCGGGCGACGACGCCCTGCGCTATCCGGCCCGCTACCTGTTCGTGTTTCTCGAGCACCACGGCATGCTGTCGGTGTTCGGTTCGCCGACCTGGCGCACCGTGACCGGCGGTTCGGTCAACTACGTCCAGGCCGTCGCCGCCCGGCTCGACGAGGTGTTCATCCGAACTCCAGTGCACTCGCTGGAGCGGGTGTCCGACGGCGTGGTGCTCCGCGCGGGCACAGACGCGCCGCGGTTGTTCGACGCGGCCGTTGTCGCCGTCCATCCGGACCAGGCGCTCCTGTTGCTCGACGAGCTGACCCAGTGGGAGCGCGACGTTCTGGGCGCGATCCCCTACTCGACCAACAGCGCTCAGCTGCACACCGACGAATCGGTGCTGCCCCGCCACCGCAGCGCGCGGGCATCGTGGAACTACCTGGTGACACCCGGCAGCGACCAAGTGGTGGTCAGCTACGACGTCACCAGGCTGATGCGCATCAAGGGCAATCGCCGGTATCTGGTCACCCTCGGCGGCCACGACCTGGTCGATCCCGCGTCGGTGATTGCCGAGATGAACTACAGCCACCCGCTCTACACACCGGAATCCGTTGCAGCCCAGAGCTTGCTCCCAAAACTGGACGATGATCGGGTGGTCTTCGCGGGCGCCTACCACGGCTGGGGATTCCACGAGGACGGGGCCGCCTCGGGACTACGCGCGGCCCGCCGCCTCGGCGCCGACTGGCCGGCGGCAACCCGGCGGGAGTTGGTCACGCCATGCTGACTCAAGCGCTGCCGCCGGCGATCTACCGCACCACGATCACGCACAGCCGAAACGCCGCGGTGCACCACTCGTTCGAATACCGAAGCTACAGCTGGTATGTCGACGTCGACGACCTTCCCCGGCTACCGCGGTGGCTGCGACCTTTCGCGCGATTCCGGGCCTCAGATCACTTTTCCGACAGTTCGTGCAACCGGCCGGACGGCTCGCTGCGCGACCGGCTCGGCACCGTCTTCGCCGACCACGATCTGGCCCCGCCGGAGGGCCGCGTCACCGCGCTGCTGCAGGCACGCGTCTTCGGTTATGTGTTCAACCCGCTGAGCGTCTTTTGGTGCCATGATCGCGACGGCCGGTTGCGGCATGTGATCGCCGAGGTGCACAACACCTATGGCGAGCGCCACGCCTACCTGTTGCCGCCGGCCGACCTGCCCGTGGTGACGGCTAAGAAGTTCTACGTCTCGCCGTTCTTCCAGGTGGACGGGTACTACCTGGTGCAAGCGCCAAGACCCGACGGCGAGGTTGATATCACCGTGGCGTTGCACCGTGACGAACGGTCGTCGTTCCCGGAATTCACAGCCAACCTTCGCGGACAGCGGCGTCCGGCAACCATCACTCAAGTCGCGATCATGCAATTCATTTCGCCGCTGGCACCGTTGGTGGTGGCCGCGCGCATCCGGATACAGGGGATCAAGTTGTGGTTACGTCGAGTTCCAGTGGTGCCGCGATGAGCGTACAAACCAGCCGGGAGACACTCGAAACACCCTCGGCGGCAGTCGATTCCGACCGGTGGCCAGCCGTCGCGACGGTGCCCTCGGGCCCCGTCGCCGCGGCATCGGCGGTGGTCGCCGACCGGCTGTTGCGCCGCGCGGCCGCCCGCCTGCCGCTGCGATTGGTCTACCCCGACGGGACAGTGATCGGTGCCGCCGACCCCACGGCGCCGACCCTGGTGGTGCACCAGCCCGACGCGCTGGCGCGCCGGATCGGGCGTTATGGACTGATCGGGTTCGGCGAGTCCTACATGGCCGGTGAATGGTCATCGAAAGACCTGACACAGGTGTTGACGGTTTTCGCCACCTCGGTCGCCGACCTGGTGCCCGCCCCGCTGCAATGGCTGCGCCCGGTTGCCCCGGCCTTCCGGCCCCGTTGGCGAAGCGCCAGCCGCCATCAGGCGCGCCGCAACATCGCCGAGCACTACGACCTATCGAATGACCTGTTCGCCGAGTTCCTCGACGAAACCATGACGTACTCGTGCGCGCTGTTCGGCGAGCTGCCGGCATCCTCGTCCGATTTGGCCGAGGCGCAGCGACGCAAGATCGATCGGCTGCTGGATACGGCCGGCGTCCGGCCGGGCAGCCGGGTTCTCGAAATCGGCACCGGCTGGGGCGAACTGTGCATCCGTGCGGCCGCCCGCGGAGCACACATCCGCTCGGTGACCTTGTCGATCGAGCAGCAGCGGCTGGCCCGGCTCCGGGTGGCCCAGGCGGGACTGTCCGACTTTGTGCAGATCGACCTGTGCGATTACCGCGACGTCGAGGGATGCTACGACGCCGTGTTGTCGGTCGAGATGATCGAGGCGGTGGGATACCACTCGTGGCCAAAGTATTTCGCTACGCTCGAACGGCTGGTGCGGCCGGGTGGACGGGTAGCCATCCAGACGATCACCATGCCGCACGTCCGGATGCTGGCCAGCCGCAACACCCACACCTGGATCCAGAAGTACATCTTCCCCGGCGGATTGCTGCCCTCCACCCATGCGATCGCCACCATCACCGAGCACCACACAGGTCTTCGCCCGGTCGACATGACTTCGCTACGTCCGCATTACGCCGAGACCTTGCGACTCTGGCGCAAGCGCTTTGTCGACCGGCGAGACGCGTTGGCGCCGTTGGGCTTCGACGCTGTGTTCGGACGGATGTGGGAGCTCTACCTGGCCTATTCGGAGGCGGGCTTCCGATCCGGCTATCTCGACGTCTATCAGTGGACGTTCGCGCGTGAGAACGCCTGGTGACAACGATGAATTTGGGGCTTCTGGCGAACCTGGCCCAGGTGTCCGGCGGAGCAGTTGTGGCGCTTGCCGTGGTGCACTCGGTCGCGTTCGCCGTCGGCAGGCGGATCGGTCGCTACAACGTAGTCGACGTCGCGTGGGGCATCGGATTTGTCGCGATCGCGGCCGTCGCCGCGACCCTCGGCCACGGCGATTCCACCCGGCGCTGGCTGCTGTTGGCACTCGTGTCGATCTGGGGTCTGCGATTGAGCTGGCACATTCAACGCAAAACCGTCGGTAAGGGCGAAGATCCGCGCTACGCCGCGCTACTGGGCGACGCCACGGTGGGCCAGGTGCTGCGCAAAGTTTTCCTGCTGCAAGCCTGTATCACCTGGTTCGTCTCACTCCCGCTGCAGCTGTCGGCGGTAACCGGTGCGACGTCGAAACCGCTGATGGCCGTCGCGGCGGTGGGCGTCGCCGGGTGGCTGGTGGGAGTCACCTTCGAAGCCGTCGGCGACCGCCAGTTGAAGGTCTTCAAATCCGATCCGGCGAACCGCGGGGTGGTGATGGACGGGGGCTTGTGGGCCTGGACCCGTCACCCCAACTACTTCGGCGACGCCGCCGTCTGGTTCGGCTTGTGGCTGATCACCATCAACGGCTGGTGGGCGTTGGCCACGGTGGGCTCGCCGCTGCTGATGACATATTTCCTGGTCTACGTGACCGGCGCCCGGCTGACTGAGAAGTTGATGGCCGGCCGGCCCGGGTTCGACGAGTACCAGGCACGAACCGCGTTTTTCTTCCCACGACCACCGAAAACGCCAGTTCGATGATGATCGCGAGCATGGTCGTGAGAGCTGACGCTAGGCTACCGATCGATGACCGGACAAGCTGGGCTGAGCAGCGACCTCGACGCTTTACTGCGCCGGGTCGCAAACGGCGACCGCGATGCGTTCGCCGCGGTCTACGACCTCACCAGGTCCCGGGTATACGGAATGGTGACGCGGGTGCTGCGTGACACCGGCTACAGCGAAGAAACCACCCAGGAGGTTTACCTCGAGGTGTGGCGGACGGCGTCTGCCTACGACTCCGCCAGGGGTTCCGCCCTGGCCTGGCTGCTGACCATGGCACACCGGCGCGCCATCGACCGGGTGCGCAGCGAGCAAGCCGGCAGCCATCGCGAATCGCGCTACGGTGCAGCCAATGTCGACACGCCCTCCGACATCGTCGCCGATTCCGCGATCGCCGGTGACGAGCGCCGCCGGGTGATCGAATGCCTCGGCGGGTTGACCGATGCGCAGCGCGAATGCATCGAGTTGGCCTACTACGGTGGGCTGACGTACGTCGAAGTGTCCCAACGATTGGCCGCCAATTTGTCAACGATCAAGTCCCGCATGCGCGATGCGCTGCGCGGGCTGCGTAATTGCCTGGACGTCGCATGACCGCGCCGAACGATTTCGAATTGCTCGAGCTGGCCGCGCCGTATGCGCTGGATGCCGTGACGGACCCGGAGCGAGCCGACATCGAACGTCAGCTCGCTGCCGCACCGTCGCCGGTCGTGGCGGCCTTCGGCGACGAAGTTCGTGCCGTCCGCGAGACGATGGCCATCGTGTCGGCGGCGACAGCAGCCGAACCACCGGCACAGCTGCGCGCCGCTGTCCTGGCCTTGGCACTGGCAGAGCCGGTCAAACTGCAGAGTAGACGCCAATCGAGTTGGCGCACAGCGGCTATCGCGTCCGCAGCGGCGGCCGTGGTCGTGGGGGCCGCGGCATTTGGCATCGGGGTGCTGATGCGGCCGACCCCACCGCCGCCGGTCGCCGCACAAATCCTGTCGGCGCCCGACGTGCGGACCGTTTCCGGTTCGTTGGGCGGCGGGACGGCCACGGTGATGTTCTCGCGCGACCGCAACGCGGGCGTGCTGGTGATGAACAACGTGCCGCCGCCATCCCCGGGCACGGTCTATCAGATGTGGCTGATCGACGCCAAGGGCCCAACCTCGGCGGGCACGATGGACACCGCGGCGGTGGCGCCCTCGACGACGGCGACCCTGGATCACCTCGGAGGCTCGACGACACTGGCGTTCACCGTCGAACCCGGCACCGGTTCGGCACAGCCGACCGGAAAGATCCTGGCCGCGTTGTCGCTAACCTGACCTACTTACGGACGCTGCCCACGATCGCGGCCAGCACCCCCAACACCACCAACGCCCCGCCGCCGATCAGTGAATCGTTGAGCCATTGATGCAGGCTGCCCTCGGCGTGGCCCACCATCACCTCGGCGATCTGCCGGACGTCGCCGGTGGTCCCGTTGAGCGCGGCGTTGACATACCGCCCGCCGAGCTCGATGCCTGCCCAGCCGGCTGCGCCGACAAGCAGCGCCGAAACTCCGAGGCTGGTCAGCGCCTTGCCGCGGCGCCGTGCCGCGGCCAGCGTCAGCAGCCCGCAGACACCGCTCAGCGCGACAGCGCCGACGCTCACCAAGGGTCCCCAGGTGCCGAGGCGACTCAGCTGCCCCTGCCGCAACGACATCGAAGGCGTCGACACAATCAGCGGAACCGTCAGCGTCGCCGGGACTTTTACGTTGTGGCTGCTCAAGATTTGACGGATCGAGCCGTCGTTGAGCATCGGGGCCAGGTCGACCACCCATGAATCGCCGGACCCGGGGCCGTTAAACAACCATTGGTGCGCAGCCCTATTGGCCTGGGCGAACAGCGGCGGAAACGAGGGGCCGGCGGTGAAAGCGGCGGCGGCATCGTGCACTTGCGCGCTGTCGACGGGATGGCGTCCCCCACCGTGCGCGGCGATCAGCGCCGTCGCGCGCGTGCCGAGTTCACCCGCCGCCGCGGACTGCAGCGCCGGATCGCCTGCCGCCTCCTGCGCCAACCCGGCGTAGCCGCCCTCGCTGACGATGTTCACCTGCGCCCACGCCGCAGGTATCGCCACCGCCAGCGCCACGGTGGTAATCAGCCAAAGCACCAGCGTCGCAGCGAACCGCACGCCTCAGACCTTACTGATTCCCCGCAGGTAGGCGGCCTGTCCGAGGTGCTGCGCGCAGTCGTCGATGATGCTCACCAGTCGGGCGCTGGCGGTCACCGGCGGGTTCCAGTTGGTGTCGACGACTCGGGACAGCTCGTCGGCGGTGACGCTGGCGACGTATTCGAGGGTGAGCTTGTGCACCGCGTGGTAATACCCGGACAGCAGGTCGGCGGGTGCCCGAACCTTCGCCACCTCCGCGGCCTTGTGGCCAAAGCCGGTGTCGTTGCGCGGCAGGTCCAGCCCGAACCGGTTTACCCAGCCGTCGCGGAGCCACACCTGCTCCACCCCGGCCACACCGGCCAGCTGAATGTCCTGCACCCGCGCGCTGTGCCAGATCAGCCACGCGATGCTGTTGGCGTCCGGGGTGGGCTGATAGTTGGAGACCTCATCGGTTAGCCCATCGGTCAGCTCGTCGACGTGTTCGATCAGCCGGGTGAACGCGTCTCGAAGCAATTCCTGAACCGCGGCATCAGCATTGGCCATACCGCCGACATTACGGGCCGCCGTGCCACACCGCTTCGACGTTGTTGCCGTCCGGATCGCGCACGAAGGCACCGAAATACCCAGGGTGGTACTCGGGCCACAGCCGCGGCGCGTGCAGCGACTCGGCGCCCAGCCCCACCGCCGCCTGGTGGAACATCCGGACCGCGGCCTCGTCGGCGGCCTCGAACGCGACGTGGACCTCGCGGGGGTGGTCCGTCTCCCCAGAGCCGTCGTGGATCCAGAAGGACGGCTTGCCGTCACGGCCGTACCCGATGGCCGGGCCGATATCCATCTGCCGCGAGAAACCCAGCGCGCCGAGCACCGTGTCGTAGAACTCCTGCGACGTTGCGTAGTCGGCGCAGTTGATTCCCAGGTGATCAATCACGCCAAGATCCTGGCATGATCCACCGGCGCAGTCGTAGATTAGTTAGATGACCTACGACCTCATCATCCGCAATGGCACCATCGTCGACGGCCTGGGGGGTGAGCCATACGTCGGCGACGTCGCGGTGCGCGACGGCGTCATCAAAGCGGTCGGCTCGATAAACGGCGACGCCGCCGAGCGGGAAATCGATGCGACCGGGCTGTTGGTCACCCCGGGCTTCGTCGACCTGCACACCCACTACGACGGGCAGGCCATCTGGTCGGAGCGGATGACTCCGTCGTCGGCGCACGGGGTGACCACGGTCGTGATGGGCAACTGCGGGGTCGGCTTCGCGCCGTGTCGCCAGGAAGACCACGACGTACTCGTCGACGTGATGGCCGGGGTCGAGGACATTCCCGGCGTCGTGATGACCGACGGCCTGCCGTGGAACTGGGAAACCTTCCCCGAATACCTGGACGCCCTGGAGGCCGGCAGGCGCGATATCGACGTCGCCGCCTACCTCCCCCATTCCCCGCTGCGGGTCTACGTGATGGGCCAGCGCGGTGCCGACCGCGAGCCGGCCACCGCCGATGATCTTGCGAAGATGCGGGAGCTGGCCAAAGAAGCGATCGAGATCGGCGCTCTCGGTTTCGCGTCGTCGCGGTTGACTATCCACAAGACGGAAAGCGGCTCGCCGATCCCGAGCTACGACGCCGCCCGCGAGGAGATCGAAGAGATCGCCAAGGGCGTGGTCGACGGCGGTGGCGGCCTGCTGCAATTCGTGCCCGACATTCCGGCTGGCGGCTACCAGCATGTGCTGCAGACGGTGTTCGACGTCGCCGAGGATGTGAACCTGCCGGTCACCTTCACCATGGTCGTCGCCAACTCCGGCGATCCGACCTGGCCCGACGCGATCAACATGATCGAGAAGGCCAATGCTGCCGGCGGTGATGTCACCGCGCAGCTGCTGCCGCGTCCGATCGGGCTGATCATCGGGTTGCAGCTCACCGCCAACCCATTCGTGCTCTACCCGAGCTATCAGGAGATCGCGCACCTGCCGCTGGCCGAACGCGTCGCCGAAATGCGCAAGCCCGAGGTCCGGGCCCGCATCCTGGCCGATAAGCCCGGCCACGGTCATCCGATCCTGTACGTGGCGCAGATGTGGGACTGGATCTTCCCGCTGGATGACAACCCCAATTACGAGCCGAACCCCGCGGACAGCATCGGGGCCCGGGCGCGGGCTCGCGGAGTCAACCCGATGGAGGAGGCCTACGACCGCCTGCTCGACGACGACGGCCGGGCGATGCTGCTGGTCGCGACCAGCAACCTGGAGAACAACTCGCTGAATACCGTCGGTGAGCTGCTGCATCGCGAGGACGTGATGCTGGGCCTCGGCGACGGCGGCGCGCATTACGGCATGATTTGCGACGCCAGCTACTCGACGTTCTTTCTGGCGCATTGGGCACGCGATCGGAAATCCGGGCGGTTCACCGTGGCCGAGGCGGTTCGCGAACTCACCTCCGTACCGGCCCGGGTGGCCGGCCTGGGCGACCGGGGGCGGATCGCGGTCGGCTACAAGGCCGACTTCAACGTCATCGACCACGGCGCATTGCGGCTGCACAAGCCGGTAATAAGCCACGATCTGCCTGCGGGTGGGCGTCGCCTCGACCAGACCGCCGAGGGGTACGTGGCCACCGTGGTCTCCGGTCAGGTGATCGCGGAGAATGGTGTTCCGACAGCGGCGCGCCCAGGCAAATTGGTCCGTGGTCGACAACCGGTGCCAGTACCTTAGCTATAACGCCACGACGGCGGCTTTCGCCCGTTAAGTTTAGTTAGTGGCGCATTTCGCGTGGTTACCCCCCGAGATCAACTCGGCACTCATATTCGCCGGTGCGGGAGCGGCGCCGCTTCTTGCTGCCGCGACGGCGTGGGATGGCCTGGCCCAGGACCTGGCTTCTTCGGCGACTTCGTTTAGTTCGGTTGCATCGGACCTGGTCGCCAATTCATGGCAAGGCGCCTCCTCGGCGGCGATGATGGCCGTCGCGACGCAGTATGTCGGATGGCTCAGCGCGGCCGCGGCCCAGGCCGAGGGAGCGGCCGGACAGGCCATGGCCACGGCGGCCGCATTCGAGACGGCGCTGGCGGCCACCGTGCAGCCCGCCATGGTAGCTGCGAATCGGAACCTGGTGCAGATGTTGGCGTCCACAAACTGGTTCGGACTCAACGCCCCGGCCATCATGGACACCGAGGCGGCATACGAGCAGATGTGGGCGTTGGACGTCTCGGCGATGTTCGGTTACTACACCGACGCGGCCGAAGCCGTTTCGCAGTTGGCGCCGTGGCGCGACATCCTGCAGGGTGCTGGTTTCCACCTCACCCCCCACGGCCACGTCTCCGTTGGCGGCACTACCCCGACAACCCCCAGCACCCCCACCGTGCCCGTCAGTAGCTCCGGTAGCGGTTTGAACCTGGGCGTCGGCAATGTCGGAAACCTGAATGTGGGGGCCGGGAATACAGGTTTCGGCAATATCGGCCTGGGCAACTTGGGCTTTGGGAACATCGGCTTCGGGAATACCGGCAACAACGACTTCGGGATTGGGCTGACCGGCAATAACCAGTTCGGCTTCGGCGGCTTAAATTCCGGTAGCGGCAATATCGGTTTCGGGAACTCGGGCACCGGAAACATTGGCTTCTTCAATTCCGGCAACGGAAACTTCGGCATCGGCAATTCGGGCTCGCTCAACAGCGGCTTGGCGAATGCGGGCAGCGTCAATACCGGCTTCTTCAACAGCGGCGCCGCCAACAGCGGCATCTTCGGATTCCAGGGCAACCCGGAGGGCTTGCTCTCCGGCCAGGCCATGACGGGCAGCCTGAGCGCGGCAAACATGAGCTCCAGCTTCCTCAACTCCGCCGGCGCGGCCACTGGCGGCTTCACCCCGAGCATGGCAAGTGCGGACGTGCTCAGCCCGGCTATGAGCAACGCCAGCTTCGGCGCCCCCAATGCGGGCGCCGCCGTCGCCGCGAGTGTCAGCTCGAGCGCCCCGACCGGCATGGTCAGCGTGGCGAACGCCCCCACTCCGACCGCGGGCCTGCGTGCCGCCGTCACCGACACGGCCTTCTTTGCCCCCGGCAATGCCGACGCGGGTATCCGTAGCACGCCTCACCGTGACTCGAGCATTCCCAATTCGAACTTCTTCAACAAGGCTGCCCGTGACGCGCTGCCGGAGGCCGACGTCTTCGGAGAGTCTTTGTTGGCGGAATTCATCAAGCTGCCGTTGTTGTCCGAATAGAGCCTCGAACCATGCGCACGAACAAGAAAGTGGACCTCAAGCGGCTAGTCGCGGCGCTGGCCGACTACCCCTTCGCGTACCTGATCACCGTTGACGACTACTACCGCGTGCACACCGTGACGGTTGAGCCGGTGCTGCGCGATTTTCCGGATCACGGAGAATCCGCCGGGGCGGTGCTCGACATCGGGCTCATCGGTGGCCACACCCGGGAGAACCTCGCCCACCGCAGTGACGTCACTCTGCTGTGGCCACCACCCGAGCCGGGAGGCTATTCGCTGATCGTCGACGGCCGAGCCGAGGCCGCCGAGTCCGAGGTGCAACCAAAACCCGAAACCGCGCGGTTCGGTGTCATACCCACCCGCGCGCTGCTGCATCGCGCCGCCGACCCCGAGTCCGGGGCGGCGGCCGACGGCTATCTGCACGACTGCGTGGTCTTTTCAGAACCCGCCTAACGCACGAAAAAGCCCGGTCCCCCCGGAATTCTCCAGGGGGCCGGGCTTTCTCGTTGACTAGTTCTAGAAGTCCATTCCGCCCATGCCACCGGTCGGGTCGCCCGCGGGAGCGGACGCCTTCTCCGGCTTGTCGGCGACAACGGCCTCGGTCGTCAGGAACAGGCCCGCGATGGACGCCGCGTTCTGCAGCGCCGAACGGGTCACCTTGACCGGGTCGGCAACGCCGGCCTTCAGCAGGTCCTCGTACTCGCCGGTCGCGGCGTTCAGGCCGTGACCCGCGGGAAGGTTGGCCACCTTCTCCGCGACGACACCCGGCTCCAGGCCGCCGTTGAAGGCGATCTGCTTGAGCGGGGCCGACAGTGCGACGCGCACGATGTTGACGCCAGTGGCCTCGTCACCCTTGAGCTTCAGCCCATCGAGGGACGGAGCCGCTTGCAGCAGGGCCACGCCGCCACCGGCGACGATGCCCTCTTCAACGGCCGCCTTGGCGTTGCGGACTGCGTCCTCGATGCGGTGCTTGCGCTCCTTGAGCTCCACCTCGGTGGCAGCTCCGGCCTTGATCACCGCAACACCGCCGGCCAGCTTGGCCAGGCGCTCCTGCAGCTTCTCGCGGTCGTAGTCGGAGTCGCTGTTCTCGATCTCGGCGCGGATCTGGGCCACCCGGCCGGCAATGGCGTCGGTGTCACCGGCGCCCTCGACGATGGTGGTCTCGTCCTTGGTGATGACGACCTTGCGGGCCTTGCCGAGCAGCGAGACGTCGGCGGTCTCCAGGGAGAGGCCGACCTCTTCACTGACGACCTGACCGCCCGTAAGGATGGCCATGTCCTGCAGCATCGCCTTGCGCCGGTCACCGAAGCCGGGGGCCTTGACCGCCACCGACTTGAAGGTGCCACGGATCTTGTTGACGACCAGGGTGGACAGCGCCTCGCCCTCGACGTCCTCGGCGATGATCAGCAGTGGCTTGCCGCCCTGGATGATCTTCTCGAGCAGCGGCAACAGATCCTTGACGGTCGACACCTTGGAGCTGACCAGCAGGATGTAGGGGTCCTCCAGGACCGCTTCCTGACGCTCTGCGTCGGTGACGAAGTAGCCAGAGATGTAACCCTTGTCGAACCGCATGCCCTCGGTGAGCTCGAGCTGCAGGCCGAAGGTGTTGGACTCCTCGACGGTGATGACGCCCTCGTTGCCGACCTTGTCCATCGCCTCGGCGATCAGGTCGCCGATCGACTTGTCACCGGCGGAGATGGCCGCGGTGGCCGCGATCTGCTCCTTGGTCTCGACGTCCTTGGCGGACTTCAGCAGCGTCTCGGTGATCTTCTCGACGGCCTTCTCGATGCCGCGCTTGAGATCCAGCGGGTTGGCGCCGGCCGCAACGTTGCGCAGACCCTCTTTGACCAGAGCCTGTGCCAGCACTGTGGCCGTCGTCGTGCCGTCACCGGCGACGTCGTCGGTCTTCTTGGCAACTTCCTTGACCAGCTCAGCGCCGATCTTCTCGTACGGGTCCTCCAGCTCGATCTCCTTGGCGATGGACACACCATCGTTGGTGATCGTGGGGGCACCCCACTTCTTCTCTAGGACGACGTTGCGACCCTTGGGGCCCAACGTCACCTTTACCGCGTCGGCGAGGGCGTTGAGACCCCGCTCGAGGCCGCGACGGGCCTCTTCGTCGTACGCAATTGTCTTGGCCATTGCGAAGTTATTCCTCCGAATTTGGGGGTGACACCGGATGGCCACGTGTGGGCCACCCGGATGACTTACGCTGGCCGGGCGCAGTGCCCGCGACGGACGACCAGCCAGTCACTGTCTGCTGGTCTCACCGTCCCGACCTAGCACTCGCCAGTCGCGAGTGCCAATGTCATTCTTAGCACTCGGCCATGTCGAGTGCAAGAACGGCCCACCCGTGTTGCCTCACGCAGCTGCGGGATCAGGGCAGATCGAGCAGCTGCTCGTAGAAGCCGCCGAAGCGACGGACCCGGTCGACCAGATGGATCTCGAGAATCCAATGACATAGGCGACCGCTCGGGTCCTTACGCCGCATCGGCTTGCCCGATCCCGGCATGATGTACCACTCGGCGGCGGTTCCGGCGATCTTCTTGTGCGCAAACTCCCCCACCAGGTGGCCGGCAATGCGGCTGCCCCACTCGAACCCCTCCGCGCGAGCCACGCCGACGACGTAGTCGAAGAGTTCGGCGCCCGTGACCTCAGGATGCCGTTCAAAATAGTCTCGCCCGGCCCGCCACACCCGCGGGAGCGAGTCACGGACAGCCAGCTTGTCCGGGTCGTCGCCCAGCACAAAGGTGCGCCCGAAATCCGCCTCCCACTCCTCGAAGATCGGGCCCAGATCGCAGAACACGATGTCGTCGGCAGCGATCACCCGGTCCGGCGGGCGTTCCTGGAACGGCTGCAATGTGTTCTCACCGGCCCGCACAATCCGCCTGTGCCAGTGCCGGGTTACTCCGAACATCCCCGCGGCAAGGTCGTTGATCTCGTCGGATAACTGTTTCTCTCCGACACCGGCACGAATCATGACGCGCCGCTCGATCTCGTCGAACAAGTGTGCCGCCTTGTCCTGGGCATCGAGAAGCCGTTCCACCCGGACTTTTTCGTCAGCGGTCGGCTTTTCCACAACACGATGTTACGAGGGCAACCCTTATCGGGTCGCGCGCAAACCATCGATGACGACGTCGGTCACGCGTTCCGCCAACGCCGAGTTGTACGCCTCCATCGCCTGGCAACCGACCAGGATCGCCTTCACCTCGCGCACGCCGACGTCTTGTCGCACGGTGCCCGCGTCCTGCGCGGCGCGAAGTAGCTCGCCGAGCACGGCCAAAAAGGCGTCCTCCGCCTCAGGCACGGCGCTTTCGATGTCGATGCCGAACCCGGCCAGCGCATCGACCAGGCCCCGGTCCGCCGCGCCCCACTGCAGCACCATCGAGCGCAGAAAGGTGAAGATGGCCTCACCCGGCCCGTCGGATTTCAGCAGGGCGTACCCGTCATGGATGAGGCGTCGCATCCGATCTTCGATGACCGCTTGAAACAGCGCCTCTTTAGTCGGGAAGTGCCGGTATACGGTGCCGGCCCCGACACCGGCGCGCCGGGCGATCTCGTCGATGGGCACCGACAAGCCCTCGGCCGCAAAGGTTCCGTAGGCGACTTCCAGCACACGGGCATGGTTGCGCGCTGCGTCGGCCCGCAACGGGCGCGCGGGTTGCGCCATCTCGAACACCGCCTCAATTTGCACCGACCTTGACAAAACGGGGCGTGCGTTCCGTATAGTGAACTAAACCGGAGCGCTCGCCCCGCTTACCGTACAAGTCTAGGAGCTTTTCATGGCCAAGTGGACCAAAAAGGACATTCCCGACCAGTCGCGTCGCGTCGCCGTCGTAACCGGCGCCAACACCGGCCTCGGATACGAGACCGCCGCGGCGCTAGCTGAGAAGGGCGCCCACGTTGTGCTGGCGGTGCGCAATCTCGACAAGGGCAAGGATGCCGTCGCCCGGATCGCCGCCAACAGCCCACAGGCCGACGTCGCGCTGCAGGAGCTCGACCTGACGTCGCTGGAATCCGTTCGCTGCGCGACGGAACAACTGCGCTCCGAGTACGACCGCATCGACCTGCTGATCAACAACGCCGGCGTGATGTGGACGCCCAAGTCGACCACCAAGGACGGCTTCGAGCTGCAGTTCGGCACCAATCACCTGGGCCACTTTGCGTTCACCGGACTACTGCTGGATCGGCTGCTTCCGGTGGAGGGTTCCCGCGTCGTCACGGTCAGCAGCATTGGCCACCGACTCCGCGCGGACATTCATTTCGACGACCTGCAGTGGGAGCGCAGCTACAGCCGGGTCGGGGCCTACGGGCAGTCCAAGCTCGCCAACCTGCTGTTCACTTACGAACTGCAGCGACGGCTCGCCCCACAGCACACGACGATCGCTGCGGCCGCCCACCCCGGCGGCTCGCAAACCGAGCTGTCCCGGAACCTGCCCTCGCTGCTTCGGCGCGGTTTCTCCGTGGTCGAACCGCTCATCTCGCAGGACGCGGCAACCGGAGCGCTGCCGACCCTGCGCGCCGCCACCGACCCGGGTGTGCTCGGCGGGCAGTACTACGGACCCGACGGTTTCGGCGAAACGCGAGGCTATCCAAAGGTTGTCGCGTCCAGTAGCAAGTCTCACGACGCGGAACTGCAGCGCCGGTTGTGGGCGGTCTCGGAGGAACTCACCGGGGTGGTGTACCCCCTCGGCTGATCACCGGGGAGGGCCCACTTCCTCCGCCAAACTGGGCCATTCAGCGGGTCAGGTCGCCTTGAGCTCACCATCGACGTAGTGCTGCAGGTTGGGCGCGACCGCGGCGATCACCTCGTCGTCCGTCATCGATGCGATGGGCTCGATTTTCCAGACGTAGCGCATCAGTGCGAAGCCCATCATCTGTGACGAGACGAGCCCGCTGCGGATCAGGCGGTCGCGCTCGTCGTCGCCGAGTTCCGCCACGCCCATTAGGTTGCCCTCGACCACGCGGCGCAGCTTCTCGCGGGTGGACGGTTCGTGCGCGGCGGTCTGCAGGATGGCCCGCAAGGTCGGCCCGACCTCGTCGTCGGCCCAGGCCGCCAGCAGCAGCCTGATCAGCGCGCCGCCGAGCTGATCCAGCGGCGTGGTCCAGACTTTGGCGACGCTCTCCAGCCACTTCTGCGGCGGGTTGGTCGCGGCGTCCAGCAGGCCTTCCTTCGATCCGAAGTAGTGGTAGACCAGCGCGGGGTCGACATCCGCCGCCCGCGCGACCGCCCGGATCGTGGTTCCAGCCCAGCCGTGTTCGGCGAACTCACTGCGTGCGGCGCCGACAATTCGCGCGGACAGCACCCCGCGTTCATCTCGTGGACCGGGCGTAATCGACTTCTTCGGCATGAGTTTCATCATAGCGTGAATTTCCTCTTGCGCTGAAACTATTTTCAACGTACCGTGAGACTCGAACGAATTTCAACGGAGCGTGAAACAAGGAGGACGCCATGTACACCTACGAGATCGATACCGCGGCGATGTTCGAAGACCGCGCCGTCCAGTTCGCGAAATTCGGCATCCCGGCCGAGGAAATCGAGCGGGTCAGAACCGCGATCACCGACATGTGGACCGACGCGCCCGGCGGCTGGACATACGAATGGTCAAGGTTGGCTGCCGAACACGCCGACCGCGGCGACCACTACCTGGCGTCACTGATTTACGGCTGCGCGAAGTTTCCTTGCCTGACCGACCCGGCTCGGGTGCGGGCCATGCAACGCCAGCTCGAGCAATTCCAGTTGGCGGCCGAGACCTTCCCGGTGTCCTTCGAGCGCCGTGTCATCACGGTGCCCTTCCGTGACGGCACGGTAGAGGTGCCCGTTCACCTCTACTCCACCGACGGCGACTATTCAGCCCGACCGGTACTGATCGCCAGCGGCGGCGTCGACACCTGGAAGATGGACATCCACCCGTGGTGGGTCGGGTTCACCCAGGGCGCCGGGGTATCCACCCTGGCCTTCGACCACCCCGGCACCGGTGAGACGGCGATCCCGCTCGACGGGCACGCCGACGAGGTGATCCGTGGAATCGCCGATTACTCCCGGACGCTCGGCAACGGCAGGGTCGCGCACTTCGGCGCATCGTTCGGCGGGAACTTCTCGGCGATGTCGGGATTGGCCGCCATCGTAGATGCCGCCGTCGATTTCGGCGGTCCGGTGACGGACTCGTTTGAGCCTGAGCACTTGAAAAACCTGCCCTACGGCATGCACGACATCATCGGCAACGCGATGCACTGGGACCACTCACCCACCCTCGAAGAGCTTAGTGCCGGCCTCGGGCAGCTGAATCGAAAGGATCTGCTTTCCCAGCAACGCAATTCGCCGATGCTGGTGGTCAACGGCGCCGACGATTACTTCATCCCACAGTCCGACACGCTGGTCTTCCAGGGGCGCCCGAACACCGAGGTGCACCTGGTCGATGGCACCGGCCACGTCGCGATGAGCAAGGCCCTCGAGGTGGTGCCGAAGATCATCGCGTGGCTGCGCACACACTTCGCCCAGCAGGCCATCGCCGCCAGCTAGGGACGCAGGTCGTAGTCTTCGGGGGCCAGCTCGCGGGTGCGCTCGAAGAATGTCCGGCCGCTGTAAGGCAATTGGGTGACCACCTTGCCGCTGGGATGCCGGAAGTAGTTGTCACACGAGAGCCAGACCTTACCCTCCATGGCGGCCTGGATCTCGTCGTTGTAGCGCCGCTGGGCGGCAGCCAAAACCTCGATTGTGCGCGCTCCCTGACGGCCCATCGTGTCGAGGATGTGGCGGACGAAGGTCGTCTGCGTCTCGTGGATGTAGATGATCGAGTTGACCCCATTCGTGTTGGGACCGTAGAGCACAAAGAGATTCGGGTAACCGCTCACCAACGTGCCGAGATACGCCTCGGCGCCGTCGCTCCAATCGTCGCGTAGGTGGCGGCCACCCGTGCCGTAGACGTCGATGCTGGCCAGGTAGTCGTTGGCGGTGAACCCGGTGCCGTAGATGACGGTGTCGACGCGGTGTTCGACGCCGTCGGCGGTGCGCACCCCCCGCTCGGTCAGCTCGGCGATGGCGGTGGTTTCCAGATGGACGTTGGGCAACGCGAAGGTGGGGTACCACTCGCGCGACAGTAACGGCCGCTTGCAACCGACCGGATAGTCCGGCGTCAGCTTTGCGCGTAACTCGGGGTCGGCGACCTTGCGCATCAGGTAGCTGCGGGCGAGTTCGGTCGCTTCGCGGGTCTGTGCGGCGTCGACGTCGAAGCTGGCCGACTCGTAGGCATCGAAGGCCTCGTCGCGCAGCTTCCGCGCAGCGTCCGGGTCGCGTTCGAACTCTTCGTGCTGCTCGGCGGTGAACGGGAAATCGAATCGCGGCGAGATCCAGATCGGGGTCCGCTGGAACACGGTGAGATGTGCGGTCTGCCGCGCGATCGCGGGAATGTATTGCACCGCGCTGGCACCCGTGCCGATGGACGCGACCCGCTCCCCCGCGGTCGACTTGCTGTGATCCCAACGGGCCGAATGGAATCGGCGGCCGCGGAACCGCTTCGCCCCGGGGACGTCCGGAATGTTCGGCACGTCGAGCATCCCGACGGCGCTCACCACGGCGTCGAACTCATGTTGCCGGCCGTCGTCGGCCGTCAGGGTCCAGCGCCGGTCGGCGTCCGACCAGCGCGCCGAGACGATCGCCGTGTTGGGCCGCAGGTGCGGGCCGAGCCCGTGGTCGAGGGCGACCTTCTCGAGGTAGGCCAAAATCTCCGGCTGGTTCGCGTAGGTCTTACTCCAGCGCGGGTTGAGCGCGAACGAGTACGAGTACAGATGGGACGGGACGTCGCAGGCCGCGCCCGGGAACGTGTTGTGCCGCCAAGTCCCGCCGAAGCCGTCGGCGCGGTCGAAGATCGTGAAATCGTAACCGCCGGCGGCAAGCTGGATGCCCATCGCGATGCCCCCGGCGCCCGCGCCGATGACACCGACTCTCGGTTTAGAACCCATCGACAAAAGTTAAGCCCATTGGGAAAAATACGGTCGCTCGGGACGGCTTTTCTCCACCAGGATGAACACCACGCCCCACGGATCGGCGAACCACGTGGTGCGCACTCGCGCGACGTCGGCGATGCCGCTGACGAGGAAGCGCACCCCTTTGCTCTCGAGTTCGGTGCGAGTGGCCTCGAGGTCTTCGCAGATCAGCCCGACGTGCGACAGCCCGTGATCGGTCAGCGCCGCACGGACTCTCGCATCGCTCCCGTCGACATTGAGGTACTCGATCACCTCCAAGACCCTGTCGCCGTCGTCGCCGAATCCCATGATCGCCGCTTTCATCGCGGGATCGGACACCAGCTCACCCATGTCGTCGCGAATGGCATTACCGGCCATCACATACGGCGGCGAGAGCACCCGCAGGCCCAGCACGTCGCGATAAAACTCCACCGCCGCTTCGCAATCGGGAACGCATACCCCGGCGTGGGCCAACCCGGTGATCACGGGAGCGATTTCGCGACAGTCATCAATTGCTGCGCGGACAGCTGCGTGCACGTCAACGGATTACCCGGAATCGGCGTCGTCTTGTCGTAGGTTGTGTGCGGTCCGATAGTCACACCGGTCAGCGTCTCGATCAGCGAAGACGCGAGCGCCAAGATGTTCGGCGGCGGGCTCTGGCTCTGCAATTGCCAGATCAAGGCGAGGGGATTGCCGTTGAAATTGATGCACGTTTCCGCAAACAGTGACGCGCACCATTTGCCAGTCGCACCCCGGTAGTCGAAAGGGAGTCCGTTGACGTTCGATGGGCCTGCACCGTTACAGGCGGCCGGATCACCCGGATTAGCGAAATCCCACCAGCGGTCCTCCTCGACGGTGGACATCAGGCCCCCGACATTGATGCCGTTTCCGCCGGGATCCACACACTTGTCCGCGATAGATCCCTTTTTCCTGCACGGGTTGCCATACGTGATGCCCTGCTTAAAATCGTCGTTACGCGAGAACCGTTCCCCGGTGGGAGTGCGAATCTTGTCGTAGACGCGGGCGATGACCATCGCGCCCTGGGATGTGCCGACCATCGCAAACGGGCCCGTCAGCGGCTTGATCATCGTCACCAAATTCGCCACGCCGACGTTACAGCTCGAGTTAAACGGTACGCCCGCCGGATACGACACCTCTTTTATCCCAATGAAGTTGGGGTCGACCATCGTCGCCAGTTTCCACGAGGGGGGCGTTTGGGCCGTCGACGTTCCCGCCTGCCCGGCGGTGAGCACGGAGAGCGCAGAAGTCCCCGAGACGTCGAACACGGTCAGTTTTGCGGTCGGCAGCGCGGCGGCCGGCGCCAGCGGGGGCTTGATCGGCGTATACCAAGGACCGGACCGAACACCTTGGAGCGCCAGATAAAACTGCACCGCGGAATTGACGTTCCAGTCGGTGGGATGACTTTGCTGCACATCCAATAGCGACCGTCCCAACGTGTCGAGGTCGGTACCCGTCTCCGCGTTGTCCCCCGTCCACTCCGTAGAAATGGTTTGCACCAGTGCAACTATCGAATGGAAGCGGTGATCGGTCGGGTAATGCGTCGACGCAGCGGCAAGCGGGCCGGACGTCGCGCCGAGGTAAAAGCCAATGTCCGGTTGCATCTCGTCTATGGACATTTAATCCTCGCTTATAAATTGAGGTGCATCGGCCAACCCGGCGAATACGTTGAAGACTTTACGTCGGGTAGCGCGAATTGAAACCCCTCAAAGCAGGACTAAGTTCTAAGCATGCGGTCGGTAGCAGAACACCAGCAGGTCGTAGCGGGGATGATCCGTCCGCGTCCCGCGAACACGGTCGCGTTGGAAGATGCCCTGGGGCTGGTCCTGGCCGACGACGTGGTCGCGCAGCTCGCGCTGCCGGTTTTCGACAACTCCGCGATGGACGGATACGCGGTACGGGCCGAGGACGCCTCGCACGCCACAACCGAACACCCGGTGGTGCTGCCGGTTGCCGAGGATATTCCCGCCGGACGCACCGACGCGCTGTCACTGAAACCCGGTACGGCGCACCGAATTATGACCGGCGCGCCGGTGCCGGCCGGGGCGAACACGATCGTGCCGGTCGAGGACACCGACGGCGGCGTGCACGCCGTGGCGATCCGCCGAATCGGGCCGTCCGGCAAGCACATCCGCCGGGCGGGCGAAGATGTCGCCCCCGGCACGACCGTCCTGCACACGGGCCAGGTCGTGACCCCGGCCGTGCTCGGCCTGGCCTCGGCGCTGGGAATCGCTGAGCTACCGGTGATCCCGCGCCAGCGGGTGCTGGTGATATCCACCGGGTCGGAACTGGTGCCGCCGGGCAGCCCGCTGCAGCCGGGTCAGATCTACGAGTCCAACTCGATCATGCTGGCCGGGGCGGTGCGCGAAGCGGGCGCAACCGTCATCGCCGTCGCGACCGCCGAAGACGACGTCGCTCAGTTCGGCTCGATCCTCGACCAATACGCCGGCCCGCAACGCGAGATAGACCTGATCATCACCAGCGGTGGAGTGAGTGCCGGCGCTTACGAGGTCGTCAAAGACGCATTCGGCCGGGACGGTGACCAGGGCGTGGAATTCGTCAAGGTGGCCATGCAGCCTGGCATGCCGCAGGGCATCGGGCGGGTGGCCGGCGCCACGATCGTCACGCTGCCCGGCAACCCGGTCAGCGCGCTGGTGTCGTTCGAGGTTTTCATCCGTCCGCCGCTGCGCAGGGCCATGGGCCTGCCGGATCCCGACCGCCCGCACAGGCCGGCGGTGCTTACCGAGACGCTGACGTCGCCCCGCGGCAAGAGGCAGTTCCGGCGCGCGATACTCGAGGCCCCAAAAAACCCGACCAGCCACGTCGGGACCGTAACCGGCTACGGTCCAGCGGCCTCCCACCACCTACGGTGGCTGGCGTCGGCCAACGGCTTGCTGGATATCCCTGAGGACGTTGAGGAAGTGTCCGCCGGAACTTTGCTGCAGGTCTGGGACCTCACCTAGCCTTCGGCTCCGTAAGATGACCGCGTGGCAAGACGCCCCCCGCCTGCGGACCCGAAGCACCTCCTGGAGCTGGTGCGTTCCACCATTCCACCCGTTCACCCCGCCGGGCGCCCGTTCATCTCCGCCGGCCTGGCCGTCGCCTCGGCCGGAATATTGGGCCAGGCCTTCACCGGACGCGACTACCGGTGGCTGCGCCGGGCAGGCATACTGGCCGCCGGGGCCTGCGCCGGGTTCTTCCGACACCCCCCACGCGTGCCACCGTCCCGCCCCGGCGCCGTCGTCGCGGCGGCCGATGGGCTGATCTGCGTCATCGACTCGGCGGCGCCGCCCGCCGAACTCAACATGGGCGACGCGCCGCTGCCTCGGATAAGCATCTTCCTGAGCCTGTTGGACGCCCACGTCCAGCGCGCCCCGGTGAGCGGCGAGGTGATCGCCGTGCAACACCGGCCCGGCCGCTTCGCGTCCGCCGATCTACCCGAAGCCAGCACCGACAACGAGCGCAACAGCGTGCGGATCCGGACCGACCACGGAGCCGAGGGTCCCGATGTCGTCGTCGTGCAGATCGCGGGCCTGTTGGCGCGCCGCATCGTGTGCGACGCGCAGGTGGGCGACAAGCTGTCGATAGGCGACACCTACGGCCTGATCCGGTTCGGCTCCCGGCTCGACACCTATCTGCCGGCGGGCGCGGAACCTCTCGTCAAAGTGGGTCAGCGCGCGGTCGCCGGTGAGACAGTGCTGGCGAACCTGTCATGATCGATAAGCCCCGCAACAGGCCGAACGTCAACCTACAGATTTTGCCCAGCGCGATGACGGTGCTGTCTATCTGCGCGGGGTTGACCTCGATCAAATTCGCCCTCGAACGCCAGCCGATTCCCGCGATGGCGCTCATCGCCGCCGCTGCCATCCTGGACGGACTGGACGGCCGGGTGGCCCGCATGCTGGATGCCCAGTCGGCGATGGGCGCGGAAATCGACTCACTGGCCGACGCGGTGAACTTCGGGGTCACTCCCGCGATCGTCGTCTACGCGACGCTGCTGCCGACGTCGCCCGCCGGTTGGATCGCGGTGCTGCTCTACGCGGTGTGCGTGGTGCTACGCCTGGCGCGGTTCAACGCCCTGCAGGACGACGGAACCCAGCCGGCCTACACGCACGAATACTTCGTCGGAATGCCCGCGCCCGCGGGCGCGATCTCGATGATCGGCCTGATCGGTCTCAAACTGCAGTTCCACCACGACGGCTGGTGGTCATCGACAGCCTTCCAGTGCGTCTGGATCATCGGGACGTCGATGCTGATGGTCAGCAAGATCCCGATGCGCAAGATGCACGCGTTGGCGGTTCCACCCAACTGGGCGGCACCGTTGCTGGCCGTGCTGGCGATCTGCGCGGCGGCGGCGGTGACGGTTCCCTACATATTGATCTGGGTGATCATCGTCGCCTACCTGTGCCACGTCCCGTTCGCGGTGCGGAACCAGCGCTGGCTGGCTCAGCACCCCGAGATGTGGGACGAGAAGCCCCAACAGCGCCGCGCCGTGCGGCGCGCGTCCCGCCGGGCACAGCCGAACCGCCGGCCGATACCAAGGCTGGGGCTTGGAAAGCCGGGGCGACCGGGCGGACGTTCGATGGCGCGGTTGAGGTTGCGCAAGCCGGGCGGACGGCTGCCGTGAGCGGGGAGCTCACGCTGACCGCCCGGTTGACCACCTCGCCCGTCGACTCCCGCCGCGGCGTCATCCGGTTGCACCCCAGTGCCGTTGCGGCCCTGGGCATCCGGGAGTGGGATGCGGTGTCGCTGACCGGGTCGCGAAGCACGGCGGCGGTGGCGGCCCTGGCCGACCGGGACATTCCGGTGGGGACCGTGTTGCTCGACGACGTGACAATGTCCAATGCCGGTCTTCGCGAGGGCACCGCCGTGATCGTCAGCACGGTCACGGTTTACGGAGCGCGGTCGGTGACATTGAGCGGATCGTCGTTGACGACCCAGTCGGTTTCGCCCGCGACCCTGCGGCAAGCGTTGCTCGGCAAGGTGATGACTGTCGGCGATGCGGTGTCGCTGCTGCCCCGCGATCTGGGCCCGGGAACATCGACGTCGGCCGCGAGCCGGGCGCTGGCTTCCGCGGTGGGGATCAGCTGGACCTCCGAGCTGCTGACGGTCACCGGTGTCGATCCCGACGGACCGGTCAGCGTGCAACCGAACTCGCTGGTCAGCTGGGGCGCCGGCGTGCCATCCAGCGCCGGGGCCGGAACCGGGACCGGGAAGCACGAGCCGATCGGTGTGTCGAACCCCAAGATCGGGGTCGCCGATCTCAAGGGCTCGCAGGTGCAGGCCGGCAAGCTCACCGAATGGCTCAAGCTCGCACTCGACGAGCCGCACCTGCTGAAGACTTTGGGCGCCGAGGCCAATCTGGGCGTATTGGTGTCGGGTCCGGCCGGCGTCGGCAAGACGACGATGGTGCGCGCGGTGTGCGCCGGCCGCAGGCTGGTGGAGCTGGATGGCCCGGAAGTGGGCGCGCTGGCCGCTGAAGACCGGCTCAAGGCGGTCGCATCAGCGGTGACGGCGGTGCGGGACGGCGGCGGCGTGCTGCTCATCACCGATATCGACGCGTTGCTGCCCGCGACCTCGGAGCCGGTGGCCGCGTTGCTCCTCGCCGAGCTGCGCACCGCGGTGGCCACCGACGGAGTCGCGTTGATCGTCACTTCCGCGCGTCCAGACCAGCTTGATCCGCGGCTGCGCGCCCCGGAACTGTGCGACCGTGAGCTGGGCCTACCGCTGCCCGACGCCGCCACCCGCAAAGCGCTACTCGAGACGCTGCTGAAGCAGGTGCCCGTCGGCGAGCTCACCCTTGACGAGATTGCAGGCCGCACACCGGGCTTCGTTGCCGCCGACCTGGCCGCGCTGATCCGCGAGGCGGCGCTGCGGGCAGCGTCGCGGGCCAGCGCCGACGGCCAACCACCCAAGCTGGACCAGGGCGACCTCGTCGGCGCGCTGTCCGTCATCCGGCCGCTGTCCCGTTCGGCCAGCGAGGAATTGACCGTCGGCAACATCACGCTCGACGATGTCGGCGACATGGCCGCGGCCAAGCAGGCCCTCACCGAGGCGGTGCTGTGGCCGCTGCAGCACCCGGACACCTTCGCGCGGTTAGGTGTCGATCCACCGCGCGGGGTGCTGCTCTACGGCCCACCCGGCTGCGGCAAGACGTTCGTGGTGCGCGCGCTGGCCAGCACCGGGCAACTCAGCGTGCACACCGTCAAAGGCTCTGAACTGATGGACAAGTGGGTGGGGTCCTCGGAGAAGGCGGTCCGCGAGCTCTTCCGGCGGGCCCGCGATTCCGCCCCGTCGCTGGTGTTCCTCGACGAAGTGGACGCGTTGGCGCCCCGCCGCGGCCAGAGCTTCGATTCCGGCGTGACGGATCGTGTGGTGGCCGCGCTGCTGACCGAACTCGACGGCATCGACCCACTTCGGGATGTGGTGGTGCTGGGCGCGACCAACCGCCCCGATCTGATCGACCCTGCGTTGCTGCGCCCGGGCCGGCTGGAGCGGCTCGTGTTCGTCGAACCGCCCGACGCCGCGGCCCGCCGCGAAATCCTGCGCACTGCCGGGAAATCGATCCCGCTGAGCGCGGACGTCAACCTGGACGAGGTGGCCGCGGGACTCGACGGCTACAGCGCGGCCGACTGCGTGGCGCTGCTACGGGAGGCCGCGCTCACCGCGATGCGGCGTTCCATCGACGCCGCCGACGTGACCGCCGCCGATCTGGAAGCGGCCCGCAAGACTGTGCGCCCGTCGCTGGATCCCCTACAGCTGGAATCGTTACGCGCGTTTGCCAAAGCTCCCTAAGGTCGACTATTCGGACAGCTGGAACTCGACCATTTCGGCAAGTGCTTCGACGGCTTCATTGAGCGCCACCAGTCGATCGGCCGCAGAAGGCGCCGACAGCACTGCGTAGCGGTCGGCGGTTCCGATCGGTATGCGCGACGCCAGGGTGAAGAGCCACTGGGCGGCGCCGGGGGCACCGGGGGCACCGGCTTCGTCATAACCCAGCAATACGTCGCGGGCCGGCAGTTCCGCGCCTTGGGCCTCGGCGATTCGCTCGAACAAGGCCAACACCCGGTCTTCAACCGCACGCAGCTCCGCCCCGGTCACTGGCTTTCCCGGCTCGTCCGGCCAGATCTGCACCGCCGCCCGCGGGTAGGGGTCCTCAGACAGCCAGTCGCGCACCCGGATCCGTTCACCGGTCCGGCAGCGTAGTGAGTATCGACCCGAGCCCTGATCGACGCACTCGGTGATCCTGGTCAAGACGCCGACGTCACTACGCGAATCGCCGCCGCCGACCTCGCGGCCGCGGGAGATCAGCACCACGCCGAACGGTTCAGCGCTGTCGAGGCAGTGTCGCACCAGCGCACCGTAACGGGGCTCGAAGATGCGCAGCGGAAGGTCTTGGTTGGGCAGCATCGCCGTCTCCAGCGGGAACATCGCCCATTCAACAGTTTCGGGATCGGCCATATAACCAATCTAGATGTCGAGCTCGCCGACAAGCGCATCCACGACCGCGCGCAGATCGCCGTCGTGCTCTTCAGCGACGCGGCGCTGCCGCTGATATGAGCCGCCCACGCGCCAGATGTCGGCCACCGCGGCCAGCTCGTCAGTGCAACCCAGCGACGACGCGACCGGCTCCAGCCGGGTCAGCACGTCGACGAGATCGTCGGTGACCAACCGCTCATTGCTGTCGGCGTCCAAAATGATCACCGCATCCAGGCCGTAGCGGGCTGCGCGCCACTTGTTCTCCTGGACGTGCCAGGGCGGCATTATCGGCAACGACTCGTCGGCATCCAGCCTGCGGTCCAGGTCGACCACCAGGCAATGCGTCAAGGCCACCAGCGCCCCCAGCTCACGCAGGTTGGAAACGCCGTCGAAGATCCGCACCTCCAGTGTGCCCAGATGCGGTGATGGCCTTATGTCCCAACGTACTTCGTTGACATGGTCGATGATTCCGGTCTTCTTCTGGTCGTAGACGAAGCCCTCGAACTCTGCCCACGTCTGGAACTGGAACGGCAGCCCGGCGGTGGGCAATTGCTGAAACATCATCGCTCGATTGCTGGCGTACCCGGTGTCCTCGCCACCCCACCACGGCGACGAGGCCGATAGCGCCAGCAGATGCGGGTAATACTGCAGCAGCGACGAGATTATCGGCATCACCTTGTGTGCCGACGAGATCCCGATGTGGACATGCACCCCCCAGATCAGCATCTGCCGACCCCACCACTGGGTGCGCTTGATCAGCTCCGCATAGCGGGGACCGTCAGTGAGCTGCTGGGAAGACCAGAGCGCGAAAGGGTGCGTACCCGCGCAGAACAGTTCCATGCCGCGGGCCCGGACAATTCGTCGGGCCGGACCCAACGTTTCGCGCAGATCTTCCATCGCCTCGCCGGCGGATCGGCAGATCCCGGTGACCACTTCGACAGTGTTGCGCAGCATCTCTTTGTGCACCCGCGGGTTCTCGCCGATCTCGGCGATGACCGCGGTGGCTTCGTTGGTCAGGTCGCGGGTCTGCGCGTCGACAAGCGCAAACTCCCACTCCACTCCGATGGTCGGCCGCGGCGACCGGGCGAAATCGATGCGGCTACTGGCTCTGCTGGCCGGCGGGCTAGCCGGCACCGATGACACCGCACGCCACCCGCTTGCCGGCGTCACCAGTGCTCATCGTCATCTCGTCGGGACCCGGCGTGCCGCCGTTGACCTGGTTGTAACGCTCGGGCGGGATGTTCGCGAAGTTGTCGGCGCCGGCGTGAATGACGATTGCGGTCTTCTCGCCGCTCATCAGGTCGGCCAGCGTGAAGGCGTCAGTGGTGGTCATCAGCGTCCCGACACCGTCTTTGCGTACCTGCAGAGACGTCAGGTCACCACTTTCGGGATCGCCGGAATGCCCGCCCACCTGGAGGTGCCCACCGGCGGACAGAAAGTCGCCGGGCGCGCCACCGGTCGGGCCGACCGAATTGGGTTCACACTTGCCCACCTTGTGGATGTGCACTCCGTGAAAGCCGGGCGCGAGCACACCGACACCGGTCGTCGCGATCGTGACGGTGGCGTAGCCGTTGCTGAAATCGAATTTCGCGATCGCGACCTGCGTGCCATCGGGCGCCTTCAAATGAGTGACCACGGTCTGCGCCGCAGGCGTCCCGGGCGCGCCGCCCTCGGTGTCCGAAGTTCCCGACGGTGCGGGCGCCCCGGTCCAGACGGGCGGCGTGGTACCCGGGACTGTCGATGCATGTTGGGGTGACGAACACGCGCTCAGCAGCGCGACGCTCGCGGCCAGAAGCACTGGGGACAGTGCGGACATGGTGGCGGCAGCGACATTCCGGTGACCGGCGAGCTTAGGCATAGCGAGAGCCTAACCCGGCGACTCGAGAGCTATCGAGTGGACTCAGCCCACCGCTAAGACGATGACGCCGGCCGGCTGGTTCTTGATGGCGTCGATCCGCGGTTCGACCTGTGCCCCCAGCTTTTCGCCGACGGCGTCCGCGGTGGCCTTCTCGCCGTCGTTATCGGTGTAGTACACCGTGGTGGCCGAGACCTCAGGCACCGACAGATTCTCTGCGGTGGTGACTTTGAAACCGGCGGCGAGCAGTTGATCCTTCGTGCGAGCGGCGACGCCGGCTGTCGGCGAGATGTTGTAGACGTGTACCTCCGCCTGGTTGGCGTCGGGCTTAGCGCTTGCCGACGTCGCCGGGGCGGCGCTGGTAGAGCTGCTCACGCTGCTGGAGACCGGCGACGCCGAGTCATCGTCGGAGTTCCCGGACGAACCGATGGCCTGCCACCCCAGCAGCAGGAATATCACGCCGAGGAACAGCAGCACCATCACCATGGCCCGCAGGGGAAGCCCCGTGGAGTCGGGGACGCGCTCATTCATCGAGCCCACTGTAGCCAGGAAAGTGCCGGAACCTGCAAAGGCTCTTGCCAAGCCGGGCGGGTGTCAGGTGACCTGGAAGCCGAGGCGCCGCGCTGCACGCGCCTTCTGACGGCTCGCACGCAGCCGGCGCAGCCGTTTCACCAGCATTGGGTCCGCGGCAAGCGCCTCGGGCCGATCGACTAACGCGTTGAGTACCTGGTAATAACGCGTCGCCGACATCGAGAACAACTCTTTGATCGCCTCTTCCTTGACACCGGCAAATTTCCACCACTGTCGTTCGAATGCCAGAATGTCGTGTTCGCGGCGAGTAAGCCCATCGGCGATTTCAGAGTCGTCCCCCGATCGATTTGCCCGCGCCATGGCGCTGTCCATATCGCTTCCCCTGGACCCTTCCGGCGGATATCGAATAGCTCTGATGACTTGACTTACATAGAGGCACGTTTCGGCGAATATTGAACCACGCCGCGAACCGCTGACGCGGCACCCAGACCCGCGAGTCGGCGGATTCGCCCAGATTGCCCGGTTCTTCCTCGGGCCGTTCCGGCCCGCATCGCCAGCCGCGTTTAAGCTAGCCGACCATGGCAGTCGTACCCATTCGCATCGTGGGCGATCCGGTCTTGCACACCCCGACGACGCCGGTGCGAGTCGGCGCCGACGGTTCGCTGCCCGCGGATCTGGCCGGGTTGATCGCGTCGATGTTCGACACCATGGACGCCGCGCACGGGGTCGGCCTCGCCGCCAACCAGATCGGGTACGGACTGCGGCTGTTCGTCTACGACTGCGCCGACGATCGCGGACGGGCCGACCGTCGCCGCGGGGTAGTGATCAACCCCGTGTTGGAAACCTCCGAAATCCCCGAGACCATGCCCGACCCCGGCGACGACGATGAAGGATGCCTGTCGGTTCCGGGCGAGTCCTTCCCCACCGGGCGTGCGGCATGGGCGCGGGTGACCGGGCTGGACGCCGACGGCAAGTCGATCGACGTCGAGGGCACCGGCCTGTTCGCCCGAATGCTGCAACACGAAACCGGGCACCTGGATGGATTCTTGTACCTGGACTGCCTCATCGGGCGGCACGCCCGCGCCGCCAAGCGGAGCGTCAAGTCACACGGCTGGGGCGTTCCCGGACTTTCCTGGATGCCGGGCGAGGTGCCGGACCCGTTCGGTAACTGATGGTTAACTGATGATCCCGTGGCCGGCCCTGGGGACACGGGTGACGGTGCGCTATCGACGGCCCGCCGGATCCGTTCCGCCGCTGACCGACGCCGTGGGCCACCTACTGGCCCTCGATCCGATGGTGCGGGTGCGGACGAAAACGGGCGCGGTCGCCGAGTTCGCGGCCGCCGACGTGGTGGGGCTGCGTGTGCTGAGCGATGCGCCGGTGCGCACCTCCCAGATCCGGGCGCTCGAGCATGCCGCCGCCGCAGCCTGGCCCGGCATCGAACAAACCTGGCTGGACGGGTGGCTGCTGCGCGCCGGAAGCAGCACCATGACCACCAATTCGGCCGTACCGCTGGATATTTCAGCGAAGGCGGACGCGATTCCCTCGATCATCGCCTGGTATGCGCGCCGTAACCTGACACCACGGCTAGCCATCCCCGATCGCCTGTTGCAATTGCCGGCCGGACTACGGGACGACGGTGCCGAGCAGGTTCTCGTGCGCGACCTCTCCGATGCCGAACCCAAGCTCGACAACCGCGACCCGGACGTTGCCGTCACGGGTGCGGCAGTGACCGACGCGCCGAACGGCACCCGGTGGCTGGGCCTTTGGGCACTGCGCGCAACGGACGAAAGCTCCGCAGCCCAAGTCTGCGAGGCCGTGTTGGCCTGGGGTGCGGGTCGTCGCGCGACGCGCGCCTACCTGCGGGTTGCGGATCATGACTCCGCCACGGCCGTATTGGCCCAGTCCTTGGGTTTCCGGCTGCACCATCGCAGGCGCTACTTCACGGCCGCCCCGGCCGGCTGGGATACCGTCTAGCCATGCCCGACGGCACACTGCGACTGGCCACCTGGAACGTGAATTCCATCCGCAGCCGCCTGGACCGCGTCCTGGACTGGCTGGCCCGCGCCGACGTCGATGTGCTGGCCATGCAGGAGACCAAATGCTCGGACAGCCAGTTCCCCACCATGCCATTCCTCGAACTCGGCTACGAGGTCGCGCACGTCGGCTTCAATCAGTGGAACGGCGTGGCGATCGCCTCGCGAGTGGGCCTCGACGATGTGCAGGTCGGCTTTGCAGGCCAACCGCATTGGAGCAGCAAACCGGAGCTGGCGGCCGCCGCGGAAGCCCGCGCCGTTGGCGCCACCTGCGGCGGCCTGCGGGTCTGGAGCCTGTACGTCCCAAACGGGCGCACCCTGGACGATCCGCACTACACTTATAAACTGAATTGGCTTGCTGCGCTGCATGATACCGCTTCGGGTTGGCTGCGCGATGATCCTGACGCGGCAATCGCACTGGTCGGCGATTGGAATATCGCTCCCACCGACGAAGACGTTTGGAGTGCCGAGTTCTTCATCGGCTCCACGCACGTGTCCGAGCCGGAGCGAAAAGCGTTCAACGCCATGGTGGACGCGCAATTCACAGATTTAGTACGGCCTTTCACCCCGGGACCCGGGGTCTACACCTACTGGGATTACACCCAGCTGCGGTTTCCCAAGAAGCAGGGTATGCGTATCGACTTCATCCTCGGGTCGCCGGCGTTGGCCGGTCGCGTTGTCGACGCACAGATCGTCCGCGAAGAGCGCAAAGGCAAGGCTCCCAGCGATCACGCGCCGGTTCTCGTCGACGTGCGGCAAAAGTAATTCAAGACCGCTGCGCATTGTCTGCGCGTTTGTAACGTGGCAGCATTTCGCTAGTCAGATGCTGTGCGCCATTTTCGTTGTTGCTGTTAACTGCGCGTTTGGCGGGTATACATATTGGCAACACGTTTTGCAATGAGAGCGACCGAAAGCCAGGGAGTCAGCATGGGTGTCGTCGGAGGCGCAGTTCGCAACGTGGGGAAGACGGTGAATCGCGCGGCGGGCGCCGCCACCGCGGCCGCGGGCGCCGTGGGTGGCGCGGCGGTGAACGGAGTTGTCGGCGGCGTAACCGGAGCCGCGGAGGGCGTCAAGCGCGGAATCGGTTCGGGCAGCCATTCGACGCCGGCGGCCGCGTTGGCCTTTGGCGCGCTCGGCGTCGCGGGCCTGGTCGAGTGGCCGGTGCTGTTCGCCGTTGGCGGCGGCGCATTGCTATTGCGCAGGCTGACTCAGAAATCCGAGGCCCCGGCGCCGAAAACGACCCTCAAACCGGTACCCACAGAGCCAACGCCGCAAAAGGCCGCAGCGCCGAAATCAGCTAGTAAACCGGCAGCCAAGAAGGCGGCCGGCCGCCGAGCGAGCACCACCGCGTTGCGCAGCACCAACTGACCGGTCCGCGGCCCCTATGCGGACCTCACGTTATGCGGCCTTTTGGGGCGCCTTCGGGTCGGTTGGCACGATCTGCACAACCCCGACGCGCCATAACAGCGCATAGAGTTCCACCAACGGCACGCTCAGCAGACGGGTAAACGGCGAAATTATCGGATCGGCCAAGGCGTCGGTCGTCGACATGAGTCCGAGGTTGGCCGCACGACGGGGCGCTGTGGCGAACCCTTCGTTACTGAAAGGCAAATGATGGCGGAAAAGAAAGCGCGGCAGGCAACGTCTCAGGCCGAGGCTGTGGAGAAAGTCCGCGAAGGCGAAACCTTTGTAATCAACCTCCCACTGCTTGGGCAGATCGAGATTCCGCGGCCAGAACAGCTGGCCTACTACGGCGGGGTGGCCGCCCTGGCCGCGTTCGAACTCATCGACTGGCCGGTTGCCCTGGTCATCGCCGCGGGACACGTGATGGCGAGCAACCACCACAACCGCCTGCTCGAGGAGCTCGGCGAGGCGATGGAAGAGGTCTAACTCTCTCGCTTGCGCTGCAGCGCATCGGACAGCGTCGGGTACACCTCAAGGACCTGATCCAACCCGGTCACCTCAATCGGCCGAAGCACAGTGTCATGATCGGCTACCAACCGGACCGAGGTGCCGGTTTCCCGCCCTCCCTCACGGCAGTCGAGCATCGCGTTCAACGCTGCGCTGCCAAAGAAGGTCACCGCTTGCAGGGCAACGACGAGCAGCCGGGCCGGGTGCTCGGCGGCCAGCTTCAACGCGGCGGACAGGTGAGCTGTCAGCTCGTCAACCGTGCTGGAGTCGACGTCTCCTTTGACGCGCACGACTACAGCGTCGTCACTGGCCGCGTGGTCGACCGCCAGAAGTGCCATGCTTTCACCCGCCTCGAATCCGTCGCGCGTCGGCCGAGATGCCTCGGAAGCCTAGCCCCCTGGAGACTCGGCAGGAATCCGTTCGTGCGCCGTCAGCAGCAGATGGTCGACTTGGCTTTGGACGGCAGCCGTCTGGAGCGGCAGGGTCGCGACCTCGGCGAGCAGCTGCTTCGCCAATGAGCGCAACTTCGTATTGGTCTCCTGCGATCTCCACTGCAAGACGCGGAAGGCCTGGTCGGCGCTCACCCGGTAGACGAACATCAGCACACCCTTGGCCTGCTCGATCGCCGCTCGATTCTCGAACAGATCCGGCAGCGCCTCGTCCAGCAGTTCCTGGCGGGTCTCGTCGAAGGTGTCGGTGAGGTCGATGTAATAGCCGGCGGTGCCCAACACCGCCCCGCTCTCATTCAGCATGCGATCGGCCAGGACGATCGCGTCGTGCACGTTGCCCGCGGTGTCGACAAACCGGTGCCGGCTCGAAAACGACTCCTCCGACCGCAACGCGTAATCCAGCAGCTCCTGGACGTGCGCACGGTCGTCAGGATGCTTGTGCGACATCAGCAGTTTTGTTGTCGGCACCACGGCCCCCGGCTCGTAGCCGTGCATCTCGGCCACCTCGTCGGACCATTCCCAGCGTTGACCCACGAACCAGAACCGGAAGCTGCCGATGTTCAAGTAGGGCGCGCCGGACGCCCCAACCGCGCTGGCCGACTGATTGGGCGTCCCGGTGGGTGTCGCCGGATCCGGTCGCCTGGTCTGTCGCACGTCTGCATCATCCCATTCGGCAGATGCACCGGCGACCGGTCCCGCCAGAAAGCCATGGGTAGCCCGCCCGCGGGCTGGATTGGGGGTAACGTCGCGTGGGTTAAGTCCATCAGACGCGGGAGCGCACGCCCAGTGCGCTGAGAGGACGGCTTGGGGCCGTCGACCGTACGAACCTGACCGGGTAATGCCGGCGTAGGGAGATGAAAAAAATGACCGTTACCGTCGAGCCAGCCGTGACCACCGGACCCATCGCGGGCAGCTGCAAGGCTTACCGCGAAATAGAGGCCCCAGGCGGTGGGGCCAGCCTGAGGGTCCCGTTCCGCCGGGTGAATCTGTCCAACGGCGACCACTTCGACCTCTACGACACCTCCGGGCCCTATACGGATTCGGATGCCGTGATCGACCTGGCAGCAGGCTTGCCGGCACGGCCTGGGGTGGTCCGCGATCGCGGCACACAGCTGCAGCGTGCCCGCGCTGGTGAGATCACCGCCGAGATGGCGTTCATCGCTGCCCGCGAGGGCCTGCCCGCCGAGCTGGTGCGTGACGAGGTCGCCCGCGGCCGCGCGGTCATCCCGGCCAATCACAACCACCCCGAGAGCGAGCCGATGATCATCGGCAAGGCGTTCTTGGTCAAGGTCAACGCGAATATCGGCAACTCCGCGGTGTCGTCCTCGATCGCCGAGGAGGTCGACAAGATGGTGTGGGCCACCCGCTGGGGTGCCGACAACATCATGGACTTGTCCACCGGCAAGAACATCCACGAAACCCGCGAGTGGATCTTGCGCAATTCGCCGGTACCGGTCGGCACCGTGCCGATCTACCAGGCACTGGAGAAGGTCAACGGCGATCCGACCGAGCTGACCTGGGAGATCTACCGCGAGACCGTCCTCGAGCAGTGCGAGCAGGGCGTGGACTACATGACCGTGCACGCCGGCGTGCTGCTGCGGTATGTGCCGCTGACCGCCAAGCGGGTCACCGGCATCGTCAGCCGCGGCGGGTCGATCATGGCGGCCTGGTGCCTGGCGCATCATCGGGAGTCGTTCCTGTACACCAACTTCGAGGAGCTGTGCGACATCCTGGCACGCTACGACGTCACGTTCTCACTCGGCGACGGGCTGCGCCCGGGTTCGATCGCCGACGCGAACGACGCGGCGCAGTTCGCCGAGCTGCGCACGCTGGGCGAGCTCACCAAGATCGCGAAAGCCCATGGCGTGCAGGTGATGATCGAGGGCCCGGGACACGTGCCGATGCACAAGATCGTCGAGAACGTGCGGCTCGAAGAGGAATGGTGCGAGGAGGCTCCGTTCTACACACTGGGCCCGCTGACCACCGACATCGCGCCGGCCTACGACCACATCACCTCGGCGATCGGGGCGGCCATCATCGCGCAGGCCGGCACCGCGATGCTGTGTTACGTCACCCCGAAGGAACACCTGGGCCTGCCGGACCGCAAAGACGTCAAGGACGGGGTGATCGCTTACAAGATCGCCGCGCACGCAGGGGATCTGGCCAAGGGCCACCCCGGGGCGCAGGACCGTGACGACGCACTGTCGACCGCACGTTTCGAATTCCGCTGGCACGACCAGTTCGCGCTGTCACTGGATCCCGACACCGCGCGCGAGTACCACGACGAGACCCTGCCGGCCGAGCCGGCCAAGACCGCGCACTTCTGCTCGATGTGCGGACCCAAGTTCTGCTCGATGCGCATCACCGCGGATGTGCGGGCGTACGCCGCGGAACACGGACTCGACACCGAGGAAGCCATCGAGGCGGCGCTGCAAGAAGGCATGGCGGAGAAGTCGGCCGAGTTCGCCGAGCACGGCAACCGGGTGTATCTGCCCGTCACGCAGCGGTGATGCCGCGGATGCGGCAGAAATGACCGAGCCGGGTGCAGCGGGTCACCGCTCATCGGTCCGGTGAGTTACCTGCCGCTGGCGCCGCCGGGCAGCACACCGCTTCGAGTGCTGTCCGTCGCCGGATCGGACTCCGGCGGCGGCGCGGGAATCCAGGCCGATATGCGCACCATTGCGCTGCTCGGCTTGCACGCGTGCGTGGCCGTCACCGCTGTTACCGTGCAGAACACTTTGGGAGTCAAGGGCTTTCATGAAGTGCCCGACGACGTCGTCGCCGGCCAGATCGAAGCCGTGGTGACCGATATCGGGATCCAGGCTGCCAAGACCGGGATGCTGGCGTCATCGAGCATCATCGCCGCGGTGGCCGCGACCTGGCGCCGGCTCGAGCTGACAGTGCCGCTCGTCGTTGACCCGGTGTGCGCGTCGATGCACGGCGACGCACTACTGCCGCGAAGCGCCCTGGATTCGCTTCGCGATCAACTCTTCCCGTTGGCCACGCTGGTCACACCGAACCTCGACGAGGTGCGACTGCTGGTAGATATCGACGTCACCGATTCAACATCCCAGCGCGCAGCTGCCAAGGCCCTACATGCACTGGGCCCACGGTGGGTGTTGGTCAAGGGTGGACACCTGCGGTCGTCCGATCGCAGTTGCGACCTGCTCTATGGTGGTCCCGCGCACGGCGTTGAGTTCTACGAGTTCGACGCACCGCGGGTACCGACCGGCAACGACCATGGCGGCGGTGACACCCTGGCGGCCGCGGTGGCCTGTGCGCTGGCCCACGGGTTCACCGTGCCCGACGCGGTTGGTTTCGGAAAGCGCTGGGTCACCGAATGCCTGCGCGCCGCTTATCCGCTTGGCGCCGGCCACGGCCCCGTTTCCCCCCTGTTCCGGCTGACATGATTGCCCGCGCATGATTGCCCGCATGCACCTCGAGCAGATCGCCGGCGTCGCGCACGAACCTCTAGGCGACGCCAAATCGGCCCCAAAAGGCGTCGCGGTGCTGACTCACGGCGCCGGGGGCAGCCGTGAATCCCTGCTATTGCAACAGGTTTGCGACGAATGGGCACGGCGCGGCTGGCTGGCGGTGCGTTACAACCTGCCCTTCCGCCGGCGCCGGCCCAAAGGCCCGCCCTCCGGATCGGGAGCGGCCGACCGGGCCGGCATCGTCGAGGCGATCACGTTGTGCCGCGAACTTACCGACGGTCCCCTGATCGCCGGGGGGCATTCGTACGGGGGTCGGCAGACATCCATGGTGGTGGCAGCCAACGAAGCGTGCCCGGATCTGCTGACACTGTTCTCCTATCCGGTGCATCCACCCGGCAAACCGGAGCGCGCCCGCACCGAGCACCTGCCGGACATCACCGTGCCGACCGTCTTCACCCACGGAACATCGGACCCATTCGGCACACCGCAGGAAGTACGCGATGCCGCCGCGCTGATCGCAGCACGGACCGCGGTTGTCGAGATCACCGGCGCGCGGCACGATTTGGGCTCAAAGAGCGTCGATGTGCCCGCGCTGGCGGTCGATGCGGCGCTGGGACTGCTGGGCTAGCGTACGACCATCCAGATGGCGATGTAGTGGCACGCGGCGGCCATCACGGTCAGCGGATGAGAGAACTCGTGGTTCCCTCACCCCGGATAGCGCGTGTAGCACGGGTCCATGTTGCCGACCACGCCCGCGCGGAACGCCGCTATCCGGGTGAAACCGGCGGGCACACTGGTGCCGTCCGCGTCGCTGGCGACCATGCGGTTGGTCAGCAGCCCGGAAACGGCTTCGTCGAGATCGCCGGCGGTGAGCGTCAGGTGGTTTCCGGAGGATAGGTCGATGGGTTCGGCCATCTTGCGGTGCGCGACGCCGGTCAGGCACGCGGTCCGCAAGGCGGTCCACGGGCTTTGCATGGGCAGGCCGCGTTCATGCTGCTCCGCCAGCGCGTATCTCGACATCACGACCGAAAGGGCGGTGTCGTCACCTTGCGGCAGTGAGTGTTCCTTCTCGTCCGAGACCTTCCCCAACGCAGCCAGGCCCGGCAAGTCGACCGTGATGGTGTTGGTGGCCGGACAGTAAGACGCGGGTGGGCTCGGCTTGGCGTCGGGGCAATTGGCCGGCGTGTAGGACAGCGTGGGCGGCTGCTTGGGTGAGAAGACCTTGCCCATCAGCTCCATCAGCGTTGACAAGGTGTCCTCGTTGATCGGAACCTCACCGGTTTCCGGGTCCCCGTTGGGATCGCCCTGCAAGGTCGTCGGCAGGTCACCGCGGCGCTGCTCGATTTCGTGCGTGTTGATCCCAGCGCATGCCGGGGTGCCGTCAGTGAAGCCCTTCTGGAAGGCACTGATCCGATCCAGGGCCGATCCGTGTTCGTTGTCATTTTCGGCGTCGGATTCCATCACCGGGTCGCGGGTGGTGATGAGCCCCGCCAGCACGTGGTCGAGCCCGTCAGCGGTGCTCAGGGTGAAGCGCGACGACTTGCCGTCGGCGACCCAGTACATATAGACGCCCGCAAAGCAGTCCGCCTGCTGTTCCTTGACGATCGTAGGGTCTTTCTTGGTCACCAGCTTGGCCATGGACTGCAGCGCGTGCCCGAACTCGTGCGCAAGCACGCCGTTGACGGACATGTCGCCGAAGTATTTCTGCGCTACGGCCAGGAATACTCCGCGGTCCCAGGCGATCAAGTTGCACCGCGAGGTGAAGAAGGCGTTGACGAGCTTGTAGGTCTCGCTGTGGCAAATGACCGGGCTGCTGCGCTGATTCGAGTCGTAGGATACGAGTTTCCCAACCGGTCGGAAGGTTCCCTTCAACGATTCGCTGTACACGCTCTGCCAATAATCCTGGATGTCATTGACCGAGAGCAGCGCCAACTTGTCGATTGCCCCGTTGTTGGTATTGACGACCGTGCCGTCTGGGCTGGGTGCATTCGAGCGGACTCCGCTTGGACCATTGGTCGCGGGAAGGCCACCCACTCGGAACGGGTCGTTGAGCGTCGCCAGCGCCCGCCCATCGACGAACGTCGTACACCCCGCCACCACCAGCACCGATGCTGACGTCGCAACCGCGGCCCTCCAGAACTGACGCATGCGCGTAATTCTAGATCCGTTGTTACGGCATCCGGCTGCGATGCCGTTTGTCATGCGGCGGGACACCATTGATGCCCCCGATCGATTCCGCGTAGCTACCCACCGCGAATGCCGCCGCAGAGCCCATGACCGCCAAGGCATCCCGGTTGATGTTGTTTAGCGTGTCCCGGGCGCTCTTGAAATTGGGATCAAAGGCCACGCCGGCCTGTCCGCCCCAGAGTCGGGCCTGCACGGTGGTCTTCGGCTGCGCGGCACCGGCGGTGATACCCCCGATCGGCACACCCGCGACCATGAAGGGGTGGTAGTCGTTCGTAGGGTTCAACGGCATATCGGCGGGCCGCTTCCCGGCCAGGTAAAGATACCCGGCCAGGGTGCGCTCGATGCCGGCCGAACCTTCGGGCACGTCGCCGAATGCCACGCCGGGCCCAGGCGGACCGGACTGGTCACCGTCGTCGGTGAAGAAGCCGGCGTTGGGTGATCCCAGCATGGTGAAGTCCAGGTACATCGCGATGTCGTTCAGTTGATCGCGATCCATGCCGAAGACGTAATCCATTGCGCCGTTGAGCCCATTCTCTTCGGCTCCCCAGAACACGAACCGCACCGCGTTGTTCAGTGCCGGCAGGGGGCCGAGCTGCAGCGCCGTTTCCAGTACCGCGGCCACCCCGGAACCGTTGTCGTTGATGCCCGGACTGTCGTTTGGGCTGTCAAGGTGTGCACCGACCATAACCACGTCGTTCGATGACCCAGTTTTGGTCTGCGCCAGCACATTCCGCGATGTGATCTTGATATTCTCGGCGTCCAGCACGAGGTGGACCGGCGATGTGGTGTGGGCCAGCGCGGCGCCGCCGTCATTTCCGACAACGGCAACCGGCACAGTCAGCTGCTTGAAATAGCCGGGGTTGAACAACGCCGCCGGAGCTCCGTTGCCGTTGGGCGCGCTCACCACGATCAGAGCGGCGGCTCCTTTGGCCACCGCGCTGTTCTGCTTGTCGACGACGGAGCAGCGACTGTCGTCGACGACGGCTATCGCACCCTTCGGTACGGCGGCGGGGTAGTCGCCGGGTGCGCAGCCCGCCGGTTGCGTCGGGCGGACAAGCTGCCCGGTCAGGCCACCGGGCGGTGTCCGGACCAGCAGGGACGCCTGGTCGACCTGATAGCTGCGGCCGGCAACCGTCAGCGCCGGTTTACCCGGCGACACTGAGTACAGCCGGTCGAATTGCGGCGTCGATACATCGAATCCCTTGCTACGCAGTGCTTTTGCGACATATTCGACGCTGGCGTCGTAGCCCGTCGTACCCGCCGTCCTGTTGCCTTTGTTGGCGTTGGCGATATCTTGCAGTGCTTGCAGGTGAGTGAACAGCCGGTCGCCGGTTACCTTCTGGGCCAACCCATGACCCAGATCCGGTGCCGTTGCGGGCGCCCCGGGCCGCGACGACGAGCATCCCGCCAGCAACCCGGTCAGCAGCAGCATGGCCGCACACAGTCGACGGATCATGATTTGGTGAGCAGGTGGCGGGTGCGGTCGTCCATCACCGGCACCCCGTTTCGGCCGCCGAGGTCCTGAGAATACAAAGCGACCGCGTAGGCGACGCCGCCGCCGTTAATGCCCAGCGAGGTGCGGTCGATGTGGTCGAGAGTATCGGTCTTCTGGTGATAGTTGGGATCGAATGGTTGGTCGGGCGTCCCACCCCACATCTTGGCCTGCTCGTCGGACATCTTGGCCTCCGCGCCGGAGAATAGCCCGCCCGCGGGGATACCGGCCAGGGTGAACCCGTCGTAGTCGGAGCGACCGTCGAACGAGGTGTCCTGCGCGGCCTTGCCGGCCGTCTTCAGATAAGCGACCAGCGTGCGTTCGATGCCGGCGGAGCCTTCCGGTACCACCGGCTTGCCACGAGCATCCGTCGATAGCGATTGGTCCCCGTCGTAGGTGAAGTAGCCGGGGTTGGGTGACGCGAGCATGTCGAAGTTCAGATACAGCGCAATGTCTTTGAGCTGGCCGAGGCTCAGGGATTCGACATAGTTACGCGACCCGATCAGGCCGAGTTCCTCCGCGCCCCAGAAGCCGAACCGCACCGTGCTATGCGTTTGCGGTGAGTTTCCCAGTTGCACTGCGGTTTCCAATACCGCGGCCACCCCGGATCCGTCGTCGTTGATGCCTGGTCCCGCGAGCACGCTGTCCAGATGCGCGCCCGCCATGACGACGTCGGAGGGCGAACCCGTCTTGGTTTGCGCGATGACGTTGCGGGCCCGGAAACTTTGCGTGTCCGCGTTGAGCTTGATCGTGGTCGGCCCCGGCTGCGCGCGTAGCTGCGCCCCGATGGACTTGGTCACGCTGAGCACTGGGATCTTGACCTCGGAGTCCGCGCCCAGGGTGCCGCTCATTTGTTGCTCGTCGACATTGTCGGAGATGACAATCGCGACAGCGCCCCTGGTAGCCGCGGCGTCCTGTTTCTGGTGGAACGGGCAGCCGCCGCGGTCCACCAGCACCACCGCCCCCTGTACCGGCAGTCCGTCGTAGTCGGAGACCGTGCAGCCCGGCCGCTCGCCGGCAGGCGCGGCCACCAGCGGGCCGGTCACGCCGTCTGGCCGAGTGCCGAGACTGTACTCGACCGCACTGCCGTCCACCGTCTTGCCATTGACCGTCACCGACCCCTTGTCGGCCCGGAAGACGTGCGCTGAAAACTCGGGTGTTTGCACGTCAAAGCCGCTGTTGTGCAAGGTGTTTACCACGTAGTCGACGCTGGCTTCATAGCCGGGCGTGCCCACCGCCCTGTTGCCGTTGTTGGCGTTGGCGATGTCCTGAAGTTTCGACAGGTGCGTCATCATCGCGTCGGTGGTTACCCGGTTACGCAATGCTGCGGCGAACTCGGCCGCGGCGGCATTGCCGGCCTGCTGCGACGACCGATTGAAGCAGCCGGTCGCAGATGCGGTGAGCGCAATCATGGCGAGCAGCGCCGGCATCGTCCTTGCTTTGTGCACCATCTCGGCCAAGGTTAGACCGCGGCGCATCAAATCAGACGTGCAGCGCGCTGAATGGCGGAAAGGGAATGTTTCGCACGACAAACCAAATCGTCACCAACGACAGCGTCACTATCGCGGCCCAGCGATGGTGTTGCCAGCTTCGGATCTGGCGACCCGTCACGAGGCCGTAGGTCCAAGCCAGGTAAGCCCACACCAACAACACCAGGGCCACCAGACCCAGAGCGTTGAATCGGGCGGCCGCCAACAAGTTGCCGTGCATAAGTGAGTACAGCATCCGCGCGGTGCCACATCCCGGGCAGTCGATGCCCAGAAGGGCCTTGGTGGGGCAGAGCGGGAGGGGACCGCCCGGGGTGGTCGGATCGCCCACCCACACGGCCGCACAGACGCACGCTGCGGAAGTAACCACCAGCAGTGGTGCGCCGAGACTAAGCGGCACCAACCGTTGGCGGACCATCACCCTGCCTAGCCTAGCCCGGCCTAAAATGCTGAAAATAGCATGGCCGCAGCCGCATTCGTGTCAGAGTTCATCGTCGCCACATTGATCACAATCACGATCACGTTGACGATCAATCCGACGACGACCGCCCAGGTCACCCATTTCTTGGCAGTGTCGGCGGAAGCCTGAGCCTCAGCGTACTGGCCCTGCGCCCACAAACCGTTGACTTGGCTGGACTTGACGATTGCCACGATGCCGAAGGGGAGACAGCAGAAGATCGTTGCCAGGATTGACCACACCAAATAGTTCTTCGGCGCTTGCCCTGCGGGCTGCGGCGGTGGGTAAGCGGGTGGTGGCGGCTGCGCGGTCATGGATTCTCCAGTCAAGAGAAGTTAGCTGGGCGTACAGCGGTTTTACCATACCGGAGAGAAGTCGCGACGGCATCGCGCAGTGACGCTGTTCCCGGTACCGTCGGTTCAAGCCTAAGGAGTCACGGGATGTCTCACCTCAGCAATGCAATGCGTGCCGGGACGGCCGCTGCGTTGATGTGCAGCTTCGCCTGCCTGGGTCCGGCCACCGCGAGTGCGGACCCCAGCACCGGCAACTCCGCAGCGGTCAGCACGCTCGCCGGCTCGCTGTCGAAGGGCTACAGCCTCAATAACTGCACCCCCCAGAATGTGGCCGGCAGTCAACTGGCCGCGCTCACCTGCGGACCCAGCTCCGATTCCGGCGGTCCCGCTCAGGCGAAATACGTTCTTTTCAGCAGCGCCGATGATTTAGCGGGCTCGTTCAAAGCAAGCATCAAAGACGACACCCTGACCGCGTGTGGAGACGCCGGCCAATCACCGACCAACTGGCATCAGGGCAGCGCCGGCGGCGGAACGGTCGCGTGCGGGACCTACCAAAACGCCGCCGAGATCATCTGGACAATCGACGCCAAAAACGTATTGGCCTACGTGCGCGCATCCGACAACGACGTCTCGTCCATCTACCAGTGGTGGAAGACCAACGGCTGACCCGCGGGTCGCACTACAACTGGTCCAGCACCAGTTCCGCCACCGCGCGCATGCCGGCGGCATTGGGGTGCAGCGGCGCCGGCCGCCCCGGAAGCGGCACCCCGTATCTCGCCGGGGTGGTCGTCCACGGTGCGGCCGACCAGGCGTGGTGTTCCCGACTGGCCACGCCGGCACGGACCACCTCACAGCCCGTTGCCGCCGCCGCGTCGGCCGTAAGTCGTTCCAGGGTTTCGGCGACGTGGCGACCCACCTCGGCGTCCGCGTCGGAAAGCGGCGGTGCGGGCGTGCCCGCGGGCGGCAGCATCGTCAGGTAGTCGACGAAGAAGATCCGGGCAGCAGGGCTGCGCCGACGCAGCGCGCTGCCGACCGCGCACAACGAATCGAACGCATCCGCCAGCGCGCGATCGCGCGCGTCGCGATCCAGCAGCTCGGATATCCGGGCGCCTAGCAGCGGCAGCCGACGGGTGGCGCGCGGCAGCGCCGCGGCCATCAGCAGCGGAACGTAGCCGACATCGTTGCCCCCGATGGTGACCGTGACCAGCGTTTCCGTTCCGTCCAGCGCCGCGATCTGAGGTGGAGCGTCACGCTGCTGGTCGAACAGCACGTTGGCCGTGGTCGCGCCGGAAAACGTGGCGTCAACAAAGTTGCCGCCCGGATCGAGGTTCAGGCGTTCCGCGACCAGGTGCGGATAGTTGCGCGCCGACCGGCCCGACCATCTGGGCGCACCGGCGGCGCGGGGTCCGATACCTGGCCCGGCGGCCATCGAACTACCCAGTGCCACATAGCGGCTCATCGTTCGGGACTGGACGCCTGCGCCCAGAAGCGCTTCGGGATCCGCCCGGCCCGGCGTGCCAGGTAGCCGGCGGTGACGGCCGCGGCCATCGCGGCTGCCATGGCGGGGGGATCGGCCGCCCGGGTTACCGCGCTCGCCAACAGCACTGCGTCGCAGCCCAACTCCATCGCAAGTGCGGCATCGCTCGCGGTGCCGATGCCCGCGTCGAGCACCACCGGAACGCCGGCCCGGGCAACGATCATCTCGATGTTATGCGGGTTGGTGATGCCAAGGCCGGTACCGATCGGCGAGCCCAGCGGCATCACCGCCGCGCATCCGGTGTCCTCCAGCCGTCGGGCCAGTGCGGGATCGTCGTTGGTGTAGGGCAGCACGACAAACCCCTGATCGACCAATTGTTCTGCCGCCCTGACCAACTCGATTGCATCGGGCAGCAGCGTGCGGTCGTCGGCGATCACCTCGAGCTTGACCCAATTGGTGTTCAGCGCCTCGCGGGCCAGCTGTGCGGTCAGCACGGCCTCGGCAGCGCTGCGGCAGCCCGCCGTATTCGGTAATGGCGTGATGCCGAGCCGGTTGAGGAGGTCGAGCAATCCCGTTCCGCCTTCAGCGTCTACCCGGCGGATCGCGACGGTGGTCAGCTCGGTGCCCGACGCGATCAACGCCTCTTCGAGGACCGCCAGGTTGGTCGCTCCACCAGTGCCCATGATCAGCCGCGAGGCGAAGCTGCGGTCCCCGATCGTTAACTTTTTAACCACCCTGCACCGCCGTAACCACCTCGAATCGCAACGGGCCGGACGGCCCGCAAAATTCCGAAAGTCTGGTCGTCCAGCCGGATCGCGGTAGCAACGAAAGGTCCAGGGCCACGGCGACACCACGCTCCGGGAAACCCAGCGACGCCAGCAGCGCGGCGACAGTGGTCTGCTCGTCGACCTCGACCTGTTGTTGGTTGACGTAAACAATCACAGTGCTGATCCAACCGGAAGAAGTTCAGAGACAATCTGTTCGGCCGTCCACGGCGCCAGCAGGAATCCGGATCGGCCGTGGCCGGCGGCAACAAGAGTGCGTTCGTCCAGCCGTTGCACGAGGGGCAGATTGTCGGGCGTCATCGGGCGCAGCCCGGCGGCACACTCGGCCAGCTCGTACTCACCCAGCGCTGGCAGCACCGCACAAGCGTCATCAAGCAGGTCCCGCACTCCCGACACCACCGGCGCCGTGTCGCGGCCATGCTCATACTGGGTGGCGCCGACGACAACGCCGTCAGCCCGCGGGACCAGATATACCTGCCGACCGTGCACTCGGGCGCGAATCACCCGCTGCGGCAACGGCATGCACCCCTGCCTCCAACGCAGGCGCAGCACCTCGCCCTTGACCGGCCGAACCGGCAGGCCGGGCCACAGCTTGGGTGCGTCGATGCCGTTCGCGATCACCACCACGTCGCCCTGCACATCGGCCAGGGCGTTGACCGGCGCCGCCCATCGGACTCCACGGCGCTCGCAGTCCACCGACAGCGCGTCGAGGACCGCACGATTGTCCACTGCCAGTTCCGTGGGCGCCCGAAAGCCGTGCCGGATCCCTTGCGCCAGCAGGGGTTCGACGTCACGGGCGGCGGACTCCCAGACCACTGGGTGCCCCTGCGTCGACAACCAGTCCGCGACGGTTCGCAGGTCGGCGGCATCGGCCTGGTCGACGGCCACCACCAGCGACCCGCGGGCGGTGATCACCTCCGGCGGCAGCCCATCCAGAAAGCCGCCCTCACGCCACAACCGCAGCGACTCCAGGCCCAGCCGCAGCAACCGCTCTTCACCGGGCCAACCTTCGCTGTGCGGGGCCAGCATGCCGCCGGCGACCCAAGACGCACCCTGATCGCCGGTCCGATGGAGTTGCACCGACCATCCGGCCCGCGCCGCCCGGCGCGCCACCGACAGCCCGATGACACCGCCGCCGATGACAGCGAGCGACCCTGGCATGACTTGGCCTCCCTTCGCCGGCATGATCCGGATCAGGTATGACGGTAAGGGCAGGTCCAGGTTGCAAGCTGGCTTGCAAAATGGCTGCGCCCACTCTCAGCCCCGCAGAAACTCCGCCCGGGACTCCCGTGTTGCTTCTACACGCTAGCGGCTAGCGTCGCCGTGTGCACGAACCCCGCCTCGCCCGGCTAGTTGAAGCCACGCTCTATCTGTGCACCGATGCCCGACGTGAACGCGGTGACCTGGCCGAGTTCGCCGACGCCGCGCTGGCCGGCGGTGTCGACATCATTCAGCTGCGGGACAAGGGTTCGGTCGGCGAGCAGCGGTTCGGCCCGCTGGAAGCGAGCGACGAGCTGACCGCGCTGCAGGTACTCGCCGACGCCGCCCGACGCCACCGCGCCCTTTTCGCGGTCAACGACCGCGCCGATATCGCCCGCGCGGCCGGTGCCGACGTGTTGCATCTGGGGCAGGGTGACCTCCCGGTGCATGTGGCCCGCGAGATCGTCGGGCCGGACGTGCTGATCGGCCTGTCTACCCACGATCCGGAGCAGGTAGACACAGCCGCGGCGGCTGCGGACGTGGACTATTTCTGCGTCGGCCCCTGCTGGCCCACCCCGACCAAACCCGGCCGCGCGGCGCCGGGCCTGCAGCTGGTGAGGCGCGCAGCCGAACTCAACACGGGCAAACCCTGGTTCGCGATCGGCGGTATCGACGTGGACCGGCTGCCCGCCGTACTCGATGCCGGCGCTCGACGGATCGTGGTGGTGCGTGTCATCACGGCGGCCGACGACCCGCGGGCCGCGGCCGCACAACTCAAGTCGACGCTTGCAGCAGTGCGCTGATCCGGCGGCTCAGCTGCGACGGCGCGTGACCGGCGTCGCCCGGCATGCACCAGACGAAGACTCCGGCCTCGATCTCCATGGTGCGCGGCAAGCTCCGGCGCCGTTCGTCTTCCTCGCCCAGCGGAACCAGCGCCTGGGAGATCCGCAGCCGTTGCCAACTGGCGGCAAAACCGGGATGCAGCGGGAGTTGCGCCACCTCGTTCTCGCCAACCCAGCGCAGTTCGGCGCTCTCCCGGTTGGGAACGGTATCCAGTAGCTCACCGGCATCAGCGACGACGGTGGTGTAGGTCCACGGCATACCGCCGATCCCGGCCACCTCAGCCGTGACCACTGTCCCCCGAACCGAGAGTCGCTCAGCCGTCAGGCCGGCCTCCTCGCGCGCTTCGCGGACCGCGGTCTCCTCGGCGGTCTCGTGGCTGTCTCGGGCACCGCCCGGCAAGCTCCAGGTGCCGCCCTGATGGCTCCACACTGCCCGATGCTGCAGCAAGACCGCGGGGGTGCCGTCGGGTCGCGGGGCACGTAGCAACAGACCAGCCGCGCCATACCGGCCCCAGTAGTGAGCGCCGTTGTCGGATACCACCCATCCGTCTCCGTCGCCATGCACGAGTTCAGGATATGCGGGCCCGGACCGAGAACGAACCCGACGCGAACCGGGCAATCCGGACAATATGAGTCGGCCTCCCCCCATCTGCCGGAACCTTCTCTTAGAATTCGCTTATAGACATGCTTATAGACATAAGTGCGGCGAAATTTTTGAAGACCGAGAGATGAGGTCTGAACAGACGTGACGGTTGAGCTGGCGCACCCGTCGACCGAGCCGCTGGGGTCGCGGTCGCCTGTCGAGCCAGCACATCCCCGCTGGTGGTTCATCTCAACGACGCCGGGCCGCATCCTGGCCGTCGGGATCGTTCTGGCGGCCCTGGGTGTCGGCAGTGCCTTCGCCACCTCGACGACCATCAACCACCGGCAGCAAGTGCTGACGACCGTGCTCAACCACACCGAGCCGCTGTCGTTCGCGGCCGGCAGGCTCTACACCACGCTGTCGGTGGCCGACGCCGCGGCGGCCACCGCGTTCATCGCGCAGGCTGAGCCCCGCCCGGTCCGGCTTCGCTACGAGCAGGCCATCACTGACGCCGCGGTGGCCGTGACCAGGGCATCAAGCGGGCTGACCGACGAACCTCTGGTGCAGTTGCTGGGCAAGATCAATGCCGAACTGGCCGTCTATACCGGGCTGATCGAGATCGCCCGGACCAACAACCGGGAAGGCAACCCGGTCGGCTCGTCGTACTTGTCTGAGGCATCGGGCCTGATGCAGTCGACGATCCTGCCCGACGCGGCGCAGCTATACGAGGCAACCTCGGCGCGGGTAGACACCGAGACCACCGCCTCGACCGAGATCCCGGCTCCGGTAATCCTGGTCGTGCTGACCACGGTGGTGTTCGGCGCGTTCTCCCATCGCTGGCTGGCCCGGCGCACCAGGCGCCGAATCAATCCAGGTCTGGTCGTTGGCGCGCTCGGTATCCTCGTGATGGTGGTGTGGATGGGAATTGCGCTGACGATCTCCACGACCGCTAGTCGCAGCGCCAAAGTCACCGCCGCCGAGTCACTCAAGACCGTTACCAACGTCGCGATCACCGCCCAGCAAGCGCGAGCCGACGAGACGCTGTCGCTGATCCGGCGCGGCGACGAGCAGGTCCGAAAGGAGTCGTTCTACCAGCGAATCGACTCCATGCACCAGCAGCTCGACCGTTACATGGCCCGCAGCGACGCCGTCGACAAGGCCGACCTGCAAGGCGCCGACCAGCTGCTGGTCCGCTGGCGGCAGGCCAACGACAGGATCAACACCTATATTTCGGTGGGCAATTATCGCGCCGCCACTCAGGTCGCGCTTGGCACCGGCGAGGACGACTCCACCCCCGCATTCGACAAGCTCGAAGAAGAAGTGGGCAAGGCCATGGACCAAAGCCGCACCCAGCTGCGCAACGACGTCCTCAACGCGCGTAGCGGGCTGTCGGGCGCCCAAGTCGGCGGCGTGGTGCTCAGCCTCAGTGCGGCCATTGCGGTCGCCCTCGGACTGTGGCCCCGGTTGAAAGAGTATCGATGATGCCGCGCCCGGGAACGATCCGGCAAGCGAGCTCCTACTTGGGGGCGCTCGCCGCGACGGTTGTTTTGGCGAGTTGCGGCCACACGGAAACGCTGTCGGTGCAGTCCGTTCCGACCCTGCCGCCGCCGACACCGTTGGGCATGGAGCAGATGCCATCGGAGCCCCCGCTGCCGCCCGACAACTCCAGTCAGGACTGCAACCCGACCGCCAGCCTGCGCCCCTTCGCGACTAAGGCCGAAGCGGACGCGGCGGTGGCCGACATCCGCGCCCGCGGCCGGCTGATCGTCGGGCTCGACATCGGCAGCAACCTGTTCAGCTTCCGCGACCCGATCACCGGCGAGATAACCGGATTCGATGTCGACATCGCCGGCGAGATCGCGCGCGACATCTTCGGCGCCCCCTCCCATGTCGAGTACCGGATCCTGTCCTCCGAGGAGCGCACCACCGCGCTGCAACACGCGGAGGTCGACATCGTCGCCAAGACCATGACCATCACCTGCGACCGGCGCAAGCTGGTGAACTTCTCCACCGTCTACCTCGACGCCAACCAGCGCATCCTGGCCCCGCGTGACTCGCCGATCGTCAAGGTGTCCGATCTGTCCGGCAAGCGGGTCTGCGTGGCCAGGGGCACCACATCGCTGCACCGGATCCAGGAGATCGATCCGGCCCCCGTCATCGTGTCGGTCGTCAACTGGGCTGACTGCCTGGTGGCGATGCAGCAGCGCGAGATCGACGCCGTCAGCACCGACGACTCGATCCTGGCAGGACTGGTCGAAGAAGACCCCTACTTGCACATCGTGGGTCCCAACATGGCCACCCAGCCCTACGGCATTGGCATCAACCTGGACAACACCGGCTTGGTCCGGTTCGTCAACGGCACGCTCGAACGCATCCGCAAAGACGGCACCTGGAACGCCTTGTACCGCAAGTGGTTGACGGTTCTAGGCCCGGCGCCCGCGCCGCCTACGCCGAGGTACGTGGACTGATGGCCGAGTTGGAAGAGGAGTTCGACACGGACTCTGAACACAAGGACTCAGCGCAAGACTCGGAGCAAGACGCCGAGCAAGCACAAACCCAGAGCAGTGCCGTAACGGCGGCGCGGCCCCAGGCCACCCAGGCGCTCTTCCGTCCCGACTTCGACGATGAAGACGAGTCGCCGAGCATTTCCATCGGCGACCCGGATACCGAATCGCAAGAACGGATCTCGGTGGCGACGCGCGTACTCCCGCCGGTCAGACATCTCGGCGGTGGCCTGGTGGAGATCGCCCGAGTGCGCGATATCGACCCCCTCGAAGCGTTGATGACTAATCCCGTGGTGCCGGAGTACAAGCGGTTCTGCTGGAATTGCGGAAAGCCGGTCGGCAGGTCCACCTCGGACGCGAAGGGGTCATCGGAGGGCTGGTGCCCGTCTTGCGGTAGTCCGTATTCGTTTCTGCCGCAGCTGAATCCCGGAGACATCGTGGCCGGGCAGTATGAGGTCAAGGGGTGCATCGCGCACGGCGGTTTGGGCTGGGTCTACCTCGCGGTCGACCACAACGTCAACGACCGCCCGGTGGTCCTCAAAGGCCTGGTGCACTCCGGTGACGCCGAGGCGCAAGCCATCGCGATGGCCGAACGACAGTTCCTCGCCGAGGTCGTGCACCCGCAGATCGTGCAGATCTTCAACTTCGTCGAGCACGCGGACCGGCACGGGGATCCGGTCGGCTACATCGTCATGGAGTATATCGGCGGCCAATCGCTCAAAGGGGGCTTCAAAAAGGGGCGAGACGACAAACTGCCAGTCGCCGAGGCGATCGCCTATCTGCTGGAAATCCTTCCCGCACTGGGCTATCTGCACTCCATCGGCTTGGTCTACAACGACCTCAAGCCTGAGAACATCATGCTCACCGAGGAGCAACTGAAGCTGATCGACTTGGGCGCGGTGTCGCGGATCAACTCATTCGGCTACCTCTACGGCACACCCGGCTTCCAGGCTCCGGAGATCGTCCGGACCGGCCCCACCGTGGCCACCGACATCTACACGGTGGGACGCACGCTCGCGGCGCTCACCTTGAACTTGCGCACCCGCAATGGCCGCTACCTGGACGGGCTTCCCGAAGGCGACCCGGTGCTGCAGACCTACGACTCCTTCGGGCGGTTGCTGCGCCGCGCCACCGACCCTGATCCGCGCCGCCGCTTCACCACCGCCGACGAGATGTCCGGGCAGTTGATGGGCGTTCTGCGCGAGGTGGTCGCCCAGGACACCGGCGTGCCGCGATCCGGGCTGTCGACGATCTTCAGCCCAAACCGCTCGACATTCGGGGTGGACCTACTGGTCGCGCACACCGACGTGTACCTGGACGGCCAGGTGCATTCGGAGAAGCTGACCTCCGGGGAGATCGTGACCGCGCTGTCGGTGCCGCTGGTCGATCCGGCCGACGTCGCCGCCTCGGTGCTGCAGGCGACGGTGCTCTCCCAGCCGGTACAGACACTGGACTCGCTGCGTGCCGCCCGGCACGGCGCCCTGGACGCAGAGGGCGTCGACTTGTCCGAGTCGGTGGAGCTGCCGCTGATGGAAGTCCGTGCGCTGTTGGACCTCGGTGACGTCGCAAAGGCGACCCGCAAGCTCGACGACTTGGCAGAACGGGTCGGGTGGCGATGGCGCCTGGTCTGGTACCGGGCCGTCGCCGAACTAATCACCGGCGACTACGACTCCGCCATCAAGCATTTCACCGAAGTGCTCGACACCTTCCCCGGCGAGCTGGCCCCCAAACTGGCGCTGGCCGCCACCGCCGAGCTGGCCGGTGTCGCGGACGGCCACAAGTTCTACGAGACGGTGTGGAGCACCAACGACGGCGTGATCTCGGCGGCCTTCGGGTTGGCCAGATATCTTTCGGCAGAGGGTGACCGAGCCGGTGCGGTGCGCACCCTGGACGAAGTGCCGGCCACCTCGCGACATTTCACCACCGCGCGCCTGACCAGTGCGGTGACCTTATTGTCCGGCCGGTCGACGACTGAGGTCACCGAGGAACAAATCCGCGACGCCGCCCGCCGCGTCGAGGCGCTGCCACCCACCGAACCCCGCGTACTGCAAATCCGTGCCCTCGTGCTGGGCGGCGCGATGGACTGGCTCGCGGGCAACAACGCCAGCACCAACCACATCCTGGGCTTTCCCTTCACCGAACATGGCCTGCGGCTGGGCGTTGAGGCGTCGCTGCGCACCCTGGCGCGGGTGGCGCCCACCCAACGGCACCGCTACACGCTGGTCGACATGGCGAACCAGGTAAGGCCCACGAGCACGTTCTGAGCGGCCGTCGAGTGTGCGTCCAGGGCGGAAAAATCGCCCAGATCCCGCCCTCAGCGCACACTCAAACCGCGAACGCACACTCAAAGCCCTGAGCTCACACTCGACGCCCTGATCGCAGCCCGGACGCGGCGCAGTATGGCTGCGGGGCGGTCCTCGGCAACAACCCGGACTATCTGCCAACCCATCTCTTCGAGCATCTCCAGCCGATGGATGTCTTTGACGTACTGCCGCCGATCGGTGCGGTGGTGGTCGCCGTCATATTCCACCGCGACCATCCAGTCCTCCCAGCCCAAGTCGAGGTAGGCGACCGGAATGCCGTCGACACCGGGCACCGGTATCTGGGTCTGCGGTCGAGGGAACCCCGCGTCGATGAGAAGCAGCCGGAGGTAGCTCTCCCGTGGCGACTGTGCACCCGGGTCGAGCAGGTCCAGCGCAGTCTCCAGTGCTCGCAGCCCCGGCGAGCGCGGATGCGCTTGCGCAACGCGCAGCACGTTGTCGACCTTGAATCCCGTCGCGCGTGCGAGCGCATCCAGCCGCGCAACCGCCGAATGAACGGCACCGCGCCGGCCGACGTCGAAAGCTGTTCGCTCGGGCGTTGTCACGGCGCGCCCTGACAGAAGCTGAGTCTCGCCTTCCGCTAACGCATCTCGCCGAATGACCAGCCCGCGGGGCGAACGGGTTCCGGCGCAGATCAGCTCGACCGGAATATTTTCGGGAATCCACTCGGCGCCGTGTAACGCCGCGGCGGCCGCTCCCGCGATGGTCGCCCGACGATTGGACCAAAGCCAGGCCGCCGCGATGCGCAGCTTAAGCGAAGGTTGGATGTCTTTTGCCAGGTAGACGTTAGGGAACACCGTGCGGTAGCGCGTCCGCAACTGATGCCGGCTCAACGCGCCAGACGCCAACGCCTCGCTGCCGATAAACGGTTCCCCCGCGGACTCCATCTTGCGAACACTCGCACGTCAGCGCGGACTCTGATTACCTCTATTCACAGGCCGCGACGAGTGTGCCCGCGCACTCACGCAGGGGCTCAAGAAAATCGCAAGCCGATTCAGCCAATTTTCAGCTACCGGCCGCACAGTTATGACATGGCGGGGCAGTCCACACAGTGGGTGGCCACGGCCCGGGTGCTGCGGCGGGCCGGGTTCGGGGCGACCGGACCCGAGGTCGACGCTGCGGTAACCCGACCCTGGCCGGAATACGTCGACGCCATGCTGGGCGCGGATCCTGACGCCGACCCGGGCGCCGCCGCTACCCCGATGCCCTCGCTGGCCGAACCCCACCCCCTTGGCAAAGGTGCGACACAAGCGGCCCGCAAGCAACACAACCGGGAGCTGTCCGAACAGCAAAGCGCGTTGTCAGATTGGTGGCTGCGCCGCATGATCACCGTCGGACAGCCGGTACACGAGAAGTTGACCCTGCTGTGGCACAACCATTTCGCCACCTCGGCGCAGAAGGTCCGTAGCGCGGCACACATGGCGGCGCAGAATCAGAAGCTACGCACCCTTGCGCTGGGCGATTTCCGCACCCTCGCCTACACGATGCTGACCGACGCCGCGATGTTGCGCTGGCTGGACGGGCAGAGCAATACCGCTAAAGCCCCCAACGAAAACCTCGCGCGCGAGTTCATCGAGCTATTCACTCTGGGCCACGGAAACGGCTACACCGAGGACGACGTGCGCAACGGTGCCCGAGCGTTGACGGGATGGGTAATCGGCGCCGACGGTCGAACCTCGATGGTTCCCAAGCGCCACGACGGCAGCGCCAAAACGCTGTTCGGCCTGACCCGCGATTTCGATGCGGCCGAATTCTGCGACACCGTGCTGTCCCAACCCAAGTCGTCCGAACACGTCGCCGGACGTCTGTGGCAGCAGCTGGCCTCCGACGATCCGCCGTCACCTCAGGCGTTGGGCCGGATCGTCTCGGCCTATGGACCCGGTCGCGATCTGCGGGCACTGACGCGAGCGATCCTTACCGACGAAGAGTTCACCGGTAGCCGGGCGACCGTGGTCAACACACCGATCGAATGGCTGGTCGGCGTAATCCGGGCCCTGCAGGTGCCCGGCCAGCCCAAAATGTTCGACGCGACGCTGCGGACGCTCGGCCAACGGCCGTTCTACCCACCCAGCGTCGGCGGCTGGCCAAGCGGGCAGGCGTGGCTGTCCACCGCCAGCGCCGGGGCACGCCTGCGCGCGGCGACCGAGTTGGCGCACGCCGGGGACCTATCCAGCATCGAGAGCGCCGCAACCGGAGATCGCATCGACGCGGTCGGTTACCTGATCGGCGTCGGAGCGTGGTCGGACCGCACAGTCGATGCGCTCGAGCCCTTACTGCACCAACCGCCGCTGTTGGTCGCGGCTGCGGTCAACACACCCGAATACCTGACGTCGTAGCGAGACTGACCATGCCGGAGATCAATCGTCGCAAATTCCTCATCGCCAGCGCAGGCGCCGGCGCGGCCGGCCTGCTGTCCGGAGCGGTGGCGATCAGCTGGCCCGACCTGATGCGCGCGGCTCAAGACCGGCCGTTGTCGGCCAATGCCGGCGTTCTGGTCATCGTCTCCCTGTACGGCGGCAACGATGGCATCAACACCCTGATCCCGTACGCCGACAACGCGTACCACGATGCCCGGCCCGAACTCAGCTACGCACCTGGCGATGTCTTACATCTCGACCAGCAGCTGGGGCTCAACCCCGCGATGAAAGGTTTCGCGCAGCTGTGGAACCAGCGGCAGTTGGCGATCCTGCGCGGCGTGGGCTACCCGCAGCCTGACCACAGCCACTTCCGGTCCATGGATATCTGGCAGACGGCGTCGCCGGCCGAGCCGGTCTCGACCGGCTGGGTCGGCCGCTGGCTCGACGCCGATGGCCCCGATGTCGGAGACCCGTTGCGCGCAGTCAACATCGGGGCGGTACTGCCCCCGCTGGCGGTCGGTGAGAAATACACCGCGGCGGCTCTTTCCACCGGCGGCCTGCCGGCCAAGGCGGAAAAATTTCACACCATCATGAGCGCGCTGGGTAACGACGATCCAAGCGACACCGTCGCGATGGCCGCGGTTTGCAAGGCGTACCGCGCCGCGCGCACTGCCGAGGCAACCTTCGCGTCCGTCAAACCGGCTACCGAGAAACATAATTCGCTATCCACCCAGCTGAGCTTGGTGGCCAACGCGGTGAAGGCTCGTGTCCCGACGCGGGTTTACACAGTGCAACTCGGTGGGTTCGACACACACGCCAACGAACGCGAAACCCAGCAGCGCCTGCTGCAAACCTTCGATGCGGCCGTCAGCGGATTCCTGCAAGATATGGCCGGTGACCCCTTCGGCAAGAACGTGGTCGTGCTCGCATACTCGGAGTTCGGCCGAAGAGTGCGCGCCAATGCTTCCCAGGGCACCGATCACGGCACCGCAGGTCCCGTTTTCGTCGCAGGCGTACCCGTGCATGGTGGCTTCTACGGTGAGGAACCCAGCCTCACTGACCTCCACAACGGAGATCTGAAGTTCAGCACCGACTTTCGCGACATCTACTACGAGCTGTTGTTGCGGACCGTCGGGACCGATCCCACACCGTCGGTCGGCACCGGACGCACCAGCCTGGGCTTCTTATAGGCCGGGCGTCATCCCGAAAGCGCGCTGGCGCAGTCCCGCGCGATCGCGAGCTCTTCGTTTGTCGGGACCACCAGCACGGTAATCGGTGAATCGTCCCGTGAAATCCGCCGCGGCCCCTTGTCTGGGCTGAGATTGCGCTCCTCGTCCAGTAGTGCGCCGAGCTCACCCATACCGGCCACGGCGTCCCGACGCACCCAGTGCGCGTTCTCGCCGATCCCGGCGGTGAAGGTGATCACGTCGGTGTGCCGCAGCACCGCGAGGTAAGCCCCGATGTACTTGCGCAACCGGTGGATGAAGACGTCGTAAGCCAATTGCGCTGCTTGATCGCCCGATTCGACCATCACCTGCAGCCGCCGGAAGTCACGCTCCCCCGCCAGGCCCCACACTCCGGACCGCTGGTTTAGCATGGATTCGATCTCCTCGACGCCCATCTTTGCGCTGCGCCACAGGTAGCTGATGACGCCGGGATCGATATCCCCGCTGCGGGTGCCCATCACGAGGCCCTCCAGCGGCGTCAGGCCCATCGACGTATCGACCGGTCGCCCGGCTGCGATCGCCGATGCCGAGTCGCCGTTACCTAAGTGCAGCACAATCTGATTCAAGCTCTTGAGGGGCCTGGCGAGGAAGGCTGCGGCCTGCTCGCTCACGTACCGGTGCGACGTGCCGTGAAATCCGTAACGACGTATCTTCCATCGCTGCGCCAACACTCGGTCGATGGCATAAGTGGCGGCGGCGGCCGGCAGGTCATGAAAGAACGCCGTATCGAAGACCGCGACCTGCGCGACGTCGGGCAGTAGCTTCCGCGCCACCTTGATGCCCTGCACCGCAGCCGGGTTGTGCAGCGGCGCCAGTTCCGACAACTTCTCCAGCTCGACAACCCGCGCGTCGTCGAGAAGCGTCGGGCGATAAAAATCCCCGCCCCCGTGCACGACCCGGTGCCCGACAGCCAGTAGGCCACACGACTTCAGGTCTATGCCCGTCTCGGCCAACTCAGCGAATGCCAGACGCAGAGCTTCCTCATGGTCGCCAACCCGCGATGACGGCTCGCCGATCTCCTGGATGACGCCGCCCGCCCGCGTGTTGCCCGACTCCGGCTCAACCAGCTTATATTTCAGCGATGACGAGCCGGAGTTGATGACCAGTACGACTCCGCCGGAGCTATCCGCCATTCCCGACTCCCTGCGCCTGGATCGCGGTGATGGCGACGGTGTTCACGATGTCTTCGACCAGAGCGCCGCGCGACAGATCATTGACCGGCTTGCGCAAGCCTTGCAGCACCGGGCCGATCGCGACGGCACCGGCGGTGCGCTGCACGGCCTTGTAGGTGTTGTTGCCGGTGTTAAGGTCCGGAAAGATCAGCACCGTTGCACGACCGGCCACCGGCGAATCACGCATCTTTGTTGACGCGACCGAGGGGTCCACGGCCGCGTCGTACTGAATGGGCCCCTCGACGAGCAGATGCGGGTCGCGAGTTCGCACCAATTCCGTTGCCGCCCGCACCTTGTCGACGTCAGCCCCGGTGCCGGATTCACCGGTGGAATACGACAACATCGCCACCCGCGGCTCGATGCCGAACTGTGCCGCGGTGCGCGCCGACGAGATAGCGATGTCGGCAAGCTGCTCCGATGTCGGGTTCGGAACAATCGCGCAGTCGCCGTATGCCAATACGCGGTCGGGCAGGCACATCAGGAAAATACTGGATACCGTCGACACGTCCGGAGCGGTCCTGATGATCTCGAAGGCCGGTCGAACCGTGTGGGCGGTAGTGTGGACAGCGCCGGACACCATGCCGTCGACCATCCCGTTGTACACCAGCATGGTGCCGAAATACGAGACATCACGCATGATCTCGCGGGCCTGCTCTACCGTCATTCCCTTCGCCTTGCGGATATCCGCGTACTGGTCCGCGAATTGGTGCCGCAATTGCTCGGCGCGCGGGTCGATTACCTTGGCCTCGTCCAGGTCGACACCGAGCTCAGCTGAACGAGAACGGATTTGAGATTCATCGCCGAGGATGGTCAGATCGGCGACACGACGCTGCAGGAGGCGCCCGGCGGATTTGAGGATGCGATCTTCGTCGCCTTCCGGAAGGACGATGTGCTTGCGATCGGACCGGGCCTGCTGCTGCACGCGATGAGTGAACATCTGCGGAGTGATCACCGTCGGGATCGGGATGGCCAGTTGCGCCAACAGATCCGGAACATCGACGTAGCGATCCATCAGTTCGAGCGCGGTGTCGATCTTGCGCTGCGAGACAGCCGTGACCCGGCCCCGGGCCGCAGCCGCGGCTTCGGCGGTTTCGAATGTGCCCAGCGCGGTGGCGACGATGGGGAGCCGTAGCCGCAGACCGGCGACCAACGCCGAGATCGACGGATGCAGTTCCAGGCCACCGTTGATGATGATGCACGACAGGGACGGAAAGCCTTCGGCTGCATGGGCACTGGCGACGGCGAGGACGACATCCGAGCGGTCACCCGGGGTGATGACCGCCATCCCGTCGCTCAGCCGCTCCAGTACGTGGTCGGCGGTCATTCCGGCGACCAGGATGCCCATCACCTCGCGTTCCCGTAATTGGGCGTCTCCGCTGATCGGCGTCCCGTCCACGGCGGTCGTCAACTCGGCCACCGTCGGCGCCGACAGCAGTGGTTCTTCGGGCAGCACATAACTGGGCGGGGTAATCGGCAGGGCTGCCAAAGCACTGCGGACCGCGCCGAGCTCCGACGGCTCACACCGGTTGGCCACCACCGCGGCGGTGTGCGCGCGCTGAGCGGACAGCTCGCCCAAACAGACATCGACGACATCCGCCACCTCGTCAGAGGTTCGCCGCTGGGCGTTTACCACCAGCAGCACCGGCGCGCCGAGGTTGACCGCGATCCGCGCATTGATCGACAGTTCGGCGGGGCTGGTGACGTCCGTGTAGTCGGTCCCGACGATCACCACCACGTCACACGCCTCGGCCATCGCTTGATACGAGTCGACGATCATGGCGATCGCGGCATCCTTGTCCGCGTGCAGCTGTTGGTAGGTCACCCCGACGCACTGCTCATAGGGCAGGCCCACCGTCGTGTGCTTCAGCAGCAGCTCGAGGATGTAGTCCCGGTCTCGAGAACGCCTGGTGATCGGCCGGAAGACACCGATTTTGGCGACAGTGGCGGTCAACCTGTGCAGGATCCCCAGCGCGATCGTGGACTTGCCGGTCTCCGGTTCGGCCGCGGCGATGTAGATCGCGGTCGGACCGGCAACCACCCCCCCGGCTCTCAGGCCAGCCGCCGCAGCCTGGGCGCCAGATCCTTTTCAAACAGCTCCAGGAACCGGCGCTGGTCATGACCCGGTGCGTGGAACACCAGGTGGTTGAGGCCCCACCCCACGTATTGACCGACCTTTTCGACGGCCTCATCCGGGTCGGAAGACACGATCCAGCGCTTGGCGATCTGTTCGATCGGCAGCGCGTCGGCAGCCTTCTCCATCTCGATCGGGTCGTGAATGCTGGTCTTCTGTTCGGCGGTCAACGACAGCGGCGCCCAGAACCGAGTGTTCTCCAGCGCCAGATCCGGGTCGGTGTCGTAAGAGATTTTGATTTCGATCATCCGGTCGATGTCGGCGGGATTCTTGCCCGCCGCCTCCGCGCCCTCCCGCATGGCGGGGATGAGCTTGTCCTTGTACAGCTCCTCACCCTTGCCGGAGGTGCAGATGAAGCCGTCGCCCGCGCGGCCGGCGTACTTGGCAACCTGGGGGCCTCCCGCAGCGATGTAAATCGGGATGCCGCCCTTGGGCACGTCGTAGATCGAGGCGCCCTTGGTGTGGTAATACTCGCCCTGGAAGTCGACCCGGTCACCCAGCCACAGCTCGCGCATCAGCCGCACCGATTCGCGCAGCCGCGCGTAGCGCTCCTTGAAATCCGGCCATTCGCCCTCGTATCCGGTGGCGATCTCGTTGAGTGACTCCCCGGTGCCGACACCGAGGAAGATGCGATCCGGATAGAGACACCCCATGGTGGCGAAGGCCTGTGCGATGACGGCGGGGTTGTATCGGAAAGTCGGGGTGAGCACCGAGGTGCCCAACTGGAGCCTCTTGGTGCGTTCGCCGACGGCAGTCATCCAGGCCAGCGAGAACGGGGCATGCCCGCCCTTGTGCCGCCAAGGCTGGAAGTGGTCGCTGACGCTGGCGCTGTCCATGCCGTGAGCTTCGGCGGAAACGGCCAGTTCAACGAGCTCGCGCGGTGCGAATTGTTCGGCGGATGCTTTGTATCCGAGTTTCAGTTCAGCCACCTGTTCTTTCTACTCCTATCCACTCCTAGACTCGCGGGCATGGCACCAGCGCCAACACTTGTTCAAGTAACCGACACCGTGCACCTCGCCCACGGTGAGGCCGTCAATTGGACACTGGTCACCGACGAGTCCGGGGTATTGCTGATCGACGCCGGCTATCCAGGCGACCGCGAGGATGTGCTGGCCTCGCTGGCCGCGCTCGGCTACGGTCCCGGCGATGTGCGCGCGATCCTGCTGACGCATGCCCACATCGATCATTTAGGCTCGGCGATCTGGTTCGCCGCCGAGCACGGCACTCCTGTCTATTGCCACGCCGACGAAGTGGGTCACGCCAAGCGAGAGTACTTGGAGCAGGTGTCGATTCTTGATCTGGCGCTGCGCATCTGGCGGCCCCGCTGGGCGGTGTGGACCGCCCACGTGGTGCGCAGCGGCGGCCTGATCCGCGATGGGATTCCGACGGCCAAGCCGTTGACACCCGAAATCGCCGCGGGACTGCCGGGCCACCCGAGGTCGGTGTTCAGCCCTGGCCACACAGGAGGCCACTGCTCGTACCTGGTGGACGGTGTGCTGGCTAGCGGTGACGCGCTGATCACCGGCCACCCGCTCATACGGCACGACGGGCCACAACTACTGCCTGCGATATTCAGCTACAGCCAGGAGAACTGCATCCGAACACTCTCGGCGCTGGCCCTTTTGGAGACCGAGGTCCTCGCACCCGGGCACGGCCCGCTGTGGCGCGGCCCAATCCGCGAAGCGACAACTGCGGCATTGGAAAAATCGGGCGCTTCGTGACGGTCGCCAAGTCGATTGCCTTGTTTGTCCTGGCGGCGCTGTTCGAGATCGGCGGCGCGTGGTTGATTTGGCAGGGGACGCGTGAACATCGGGGCTGGGTCTGGGTGGGCTGGGGCATCGTCACGCTCGGCGCCTACGGCTTTGTTGCCACCCTGCAACCCGACGCCCATTTCGGTCGTATCTTGGCTGCGTACGGGGGTGTCTTCGTCGCGGGCTCACTGCTGTGGGGAATGGGCTTCGACGGGTATCGTCCCGATCGCTGGGATATCACCGGAGCAGTGATCTGCCTGCTGGGCGTGGCCATCATCATGTACGCGCCACGGACTCACTGACACCCCCCGACCCGAAGGCCCAGGTGCTCGCGCAAGGTTTCACCGGCATATCCGGTTCGGAATGCCCCGCGCTCCTGCAATAGCGGCACCACCCGGTCGACAAACTCGTCCAAGCCGTGCGGCGTCAGGTGCGGCACCAAGATGAAGCCGTCGCAGGCGTCGGCCTGAACGTACTGGTCGATCTCCGTGGCGATGTGCGCGGCGGTACCGACGAACTGCTGCCGGCTGGTGACCGCGATGACCAGATCACGGATGGACAGGTTCTGCGCCTCGGCGCGTTCGCGGTAATTGCGAACCGCCGCTCCCGTGTCGTCGCTCGGGCCGATGTCGGGTAGCGGGCCGTCGGGGTCGTAGCCCGACAGGTCCCGGCCCCAGACCTGCTCGAGCATCGCGATCGCCGTTGCCCCGCTCACCTGTTGATAGCGGATGTGTCGCGCCCTGTCCTCGGCCTCCGCATCGGTGTCCCCGATGACGAAGGTCGAAGCGGGAAAAACCTTGAGCTGGTCCGTATCTCGACCGAAGGACTTAGCCCTGCCCTTGACGTCCGCGTAGTAACACTGGCCGTCTTCGAGCGACGAGTGCAGCGTGAACAATGCGTCGGCGTACCGCGCGCCGAAGTTGCGGCCGTCGGCGGAGTCCCCGGCCTGCAGCAGTATGGGGTGACCCTGGGGCCCCGACGGCAGTGTCGCGAATCCGCGCACGCCGAATTGCGATCCCGCGTAGACGACGCTGTGGATTCGGTCCGGATCGACGTAGATCCCGGCATCCAGGTCGGCCAGCACGGCGTCGGCATCCCAGCTGTCCCAGAATCCGCGCGCCACCGTCAGAAATTCCTCGGCCCGCGCGTACCGGGCCGCGTAGTCGAGAAAACCCCCGCGCCGGAAGTTGGCGCCCGTGCAGGCGTCCGATGAGGTGACGATGTTCCAGCCGGCCCGGCCACCGGAAAGATGGTCGAGTGTCGCCAATTGCCTTGCCACTTCGAACGGCTCGTTGAAGGTGGTGTTGATGGTTCCGATCAGCCCCATCCGGTCGGTGACACCGGCCAGCGCGGCCAGCACGGTGAAGGTGTCCGGACGACCCACTACGTCAAGGTCGTGGATGTGGCCCCGGTGCTCACGCAGCCGCAATCCCTCGGCCAGAAAGAAGAAGTCGAACAATCCGCGTTCCGCGGTGCGGGCGAGGTGCACGAACGAGTCGAAATCGATTTGGCTGCCCGAGCTCGGGTCGGTCCACACGGTGGTGTTGTTGACACCCGGCAAGTGGGCCGCCAAGTGAATCGGCTTGCGGTCCTTGCCTTCCCGAACGTTCACGACAGCAGCCCCCATTTCTCGGCGATCAGCTGGTGTGAGCGCAACCGGTCTTCGTGCCGGTGAGTCACCGAGGTGATGACAAGTTCGTCGGCGCCGGTCAAACGTTGCAGCGCGGAAAGCCGCTCGGCGACCTCATCCGGATTACCTACGAATTGTGTTGCTATCCGGTCTTTTACCACCGTCAACTGCTCGTCGGTGAGCGGTGCGTGATCGTCGGGGTTGGGATAACGCATGGCGCCGACGCCGGTTCGGATTGAATACACCCATTGGCCGTAGCCGGAAGCCAAGCGCCTGGCGGTGGCGCTGTCGTCGGCCACCACAATATCGGCAGACACCACGACGTAGGGCTGTGACAATCTCGCCGACGGCACGAACGTGTCGCGGTAGGCCTCGATCGCCTCCAGAGCGGTGGCCGGTGTGATGTGGTAACTCGCGACGAACGGCAACCCGAATGCCCCGGCGACTCGGGCGCTTTGTCCCCGGGTGCTACCGAAAACCCACGGCATCAGGTCGGCGCCTTCGCCGGGCACCGCATGCACGTCGAACTTGCCGGCGTGGTACGTGCCATCCAGCAGGGCCAGAATGTCTTTCACCTGATCCGCGAGTTCTGGCGACACCGCCTCCGGCTGCTGCAGAATCTCCATGGTGGGCTGCAACCGTTCGAGATCGAGCAGTCCGCGCAGATCGAACGGGGTCGGAATGACCACGCCGTCCACCTCATGCCACACGCGCGGCGGCCGGGGCTGTCGCGGCTTCTTGGGCTTGTGTTCTTCGGACCGACGCTGCCCGGACCGACCAACACCGAGGTCGATGCGTCCGGGGAAAAAGACGTCGAGCATGCCGAAACTCTCGACCACCGCGACCGCGGTGGTGTAACCGAGCTGGACCGCGGCCGCGCCCACCCGAATTCTGTTGGTAGCGGATGCTATCTGGCCGATCAGCACCGCCGGTGCGGAACTTGCGACGGCGGCGAAGTGATGCTCGGCGATCCAGTACCGGTGAAACCCCCACTCCTCGGCGCGCTGGGCCAGCTCGATGGTGTTGCGCAACGCCGTCGCGGCGTCGCTGCCGGCGCTGATCGGCGCCAGGTCCAGGATCGAGAGCGGCACAGTACGCGTGGCTGTCACAAGGCCACCGCCTTGTACCGGTTCGGTGCGACGGGCAGACCCAGCCGTGCGCGCAGCGTTTCGCCGGCCCGGTAACCGGCGCGGAATCGCGCGGCCTTCTGCAGCAGCGGTACCACCTGGTCGACGATCGCCGGAAGATCGGTGGCGTTAACGGCTGGCCGCAGCCGCGCGCCGTGGATGCCGAGCCGTTGCCAGCCGAGCAGCATATCAACCAATTCTCCTGGGCTGCCGCCGAAGTCGAGCGCATCGGAGCGGGGGTCGCCCTCACCGTCGAACGAGATCAGCACGTCCGCAAAGACTTTCAGCCGGTCGCCACCCGCCTCTCGAACCTCATCGAGGATGCTTCGCAGGGATGCGTCGTCGGTGGGTGTGATGAAGACGATATCGGTGCTGGCTGCGGCGAATTCATACACCGGGCCGGCGTGTGCCAGCGCGGCAACCACGGGCTGCCCCTGCGGCGGGCGTGGCGTGATCGACGGGCCCTTGACCGAGAAGTGCTGTCCGACGAAGTCGATGTGGTGCAATTTGTCGGTGTCCACGTAGCGCCCGGTGGTGACATCGCGGATGATCGCGTCGTCCTCCCAGCTGTCCCAGAGACGGCGCACCACGTCGACGTACTCGACGGCCTCTTCGAAATAGGGAACTTGGGCCTCGTCTCGCCGGCCGAACAGGGCCGCCTCGTGCGCGGTCGCGCTGATGCGCGCCTGCCAGCCCGCCCTGCCGTGCGACGCATAATCAAGGGTGGCGATGGCTTTGGAGACGTGGAAGGGCTCGGTGTGGGTGACCGTCGCCACCGGGACCAGCCCGATGTGGCGCGTCGCCGGAGCAATGCGTGCCGCCACCAGCACGGCATCCCCGCGACCGGCCAGTCGTCGCGGGTCGATCCGTTCGCGACGCCCCGGTTGCGGCATCAGGCTGTCGTCGATGGTGAGGAAGTCGAGCAGTCCACGTTCGGCGGTGGTCGCCAGATCGGCCCAGTAGCGACCGCTGAGTACCGACGGGGTGTCCGGCTCGGACCCGAGCGTGGCCCGCCAAGCCTGCGGGTGCCATCCGTACCCGTCCAGCGCGACCGCCAGGTGCAGCAGTGGACCGGTCATGCGAGCTTCTTCTCAAATGCGATCGGGAAGACCGGACCGTCGGACGGCAGCGGTCCCGGCAGCCGGATATACCCGCCGGCCTCATACAGCCTCTCGGCCTCGGGCTGCCGATCGCCGGTCATCAGGTAGATCCGCCGGTAGCCGCGGGCCGCGATCTCGGCCTCCAGCTCGACCAACAGCGCCATCGCGAATCCGCGCCGCCGATGCTCGCTGTCCGTCCAGATTCTCTTGAGTTCGGCGGTGTCGGCGTCAAATCGCCGAAACCCGCCGCCGGTGACCGGGCGGCCGTCCAGCAAACCTATCAACATGCCGCCGTCGGGCGGTGCGAACTCGTCGGTCGGATTGTGCTTCAACCAGCCCAGAACCATCGGCTGAGGGCGGTCATAGCGCCGCGCGTACTCGACCGCCAATTCCGCCACCAACGGCTGCGCCAGCGCATCGTCCAAGTTGGCCGGCACAAACCTGAGCTGGGTTTTGGGCATCACTTACGATCCAACGTCTCCGTCGCCCACGCATTCCGGGCCCGCATCTTCGTCAGACGCCGGAGCGATCCCGCGAGATCAGCCCAACGGCCGCGCGCCAACCGAGTAGCAGAACCGCGGTGACCGATGCCGCTACGACCACAAAACTCACCGCTACTCCCGCCGAACTGGCTTTGCGCAACACCATGCCGACCAGCACGGTGCTCAGCCAGACAACCACCCCGGTGGGGGCCACCGCCGTGGGCCGCCGCCAGGCACGAGACGCCAGCCAGCCCAGGACGGTTCCGGTGAGAAACGGCCAAGCCGTTGTTGCGACGCCACTGATAGTGATTCCGTCGGCGTGGCTGCGGCGTCCAACGGCGCAAAACACCAGCACACCGATGACGTCCACGAAGAGCCACCCCGGCCGCTGCATGCTGCGAGACTACCGGGCCTGCTTCATACCCTGACGTGGCAGGCTGATCGCTATGAGCACGAATGCTTCTCCTTTCTCCAAGCCCGCCTTCGACCGATACGACCCCCTTGGGCTCGATGCCTCGCTGTCGAGCGACGAGATCGCGGTGCGCGACACCGTCAGGAAGTTCTGCGCCGAACACGTCACCCCCCATGTCGCCGAGTGGTTCGAAATCGGCGACCTTCCGGTCCGCCAACTCGGAAAGCAGTTCGGCGAACTCGGCCTGCTCGGCATGCACTTGGACGGCTACGGATGCGGTGGGGCCTCGGCCGTCCATTACGGCCTGGCGTGCGTGGAACTGGAGGCGGCCGACTCCGGCCTCCGGTCGATGGTCTCGGTGCAGGGATCGCTGGCGATGTTCGCGATCTGGAACTTCGGCTCCGAGGAGCAGAAACAGCAATGGCTACCCGGCATGGCCGCGGGCGAACTGCTCGGCTGTTTCGGGCTGACCGAGCCCGATGTCGGATCCGATCCCGCCGCGGTGAAAACCCGGGCGCGACGCGATGGCTCCGATTGGGTGCTCAACGGCCGCAAGATGTGGATCACCAACGGATCGGTCGCCGACGTCGCCGTGGTGTGGGCCGCCACCGACGACGACGAAGGAGGCCGCGGAATTCGGGGCTTCCTGGTCCCAACGCGCACAGCGGGCTTCACGGCGAACACCATCCACCACAAGCTGTCGCTGCGGGCATCGATCACCAGCGAGCTGGTGCTAGACGACGTGCGACTGCCCGCCGACGCTATGCTGCCCGACGCGAAGGGCCTCAAAGGGCCGCTGTCCTGCCTGTCCGAGGCGCGCTACGGAATCATCTGGGGATCCATGGGTGCGGCCCGGTCGGCCTGGCAATCCGCGCTCGACTACGCGACGCAGCGCACCCAATTCGGCCGTCCGATCGCCGGATTCCAGTTGACCCAGGCAAAACTGGTCGACATGGCGGTGGAACTTCACAAGGGGCAGCTCCTGTCGCTGCACCTGGGCCGCCTCAAGGACAGCGTCGGGCTGCGCCCGGAGCAGGTGAGCTTTGGCAAGCTCAACAACACCCGTGAGGCGATCAAAATCTGTCGGACGGCTCGAACGATATTGGGTGGCAACGGGATATCGCTGGAGTACCCGATAATCCGGCACATGGTGAACTTGGAGTCGGTGCTGACTTATGAGGGCACACCGGAGATGCATCAACTGATTCTCGGCCAGGCTTTCACCGGTAGCGACGCGTTCCGCTGATAGGAGTTTCGATGCTCAATTCGTACGCACGCCTCGCGGCGGCCTGGCTATGCCTGTGCGCTGCGGTCGGGATGCCCTTGGCAGACGCCGATTCCGTCACCTTGCCCCCGATGACGTCCGGCGGCGGCGGGCCAATCATTGGCGGCGGCAGCAATTCCGCAGTCTCGCAGCAGTTGTTCAGCTTCGGCAGTTCGAATGTGCAGGAGGTGGACGGCTCGGACGCGGCCGGATTCTTCACGGCTGCTGCCGCGGTCGCCAACCCTCAGCTCGCCGCCCCGTTCTCGCCGCTGCGCCGGGCGCTGGGATGCCAGAACAACAACGCCGGATTCGGCGCGCGGGCATTCCGACGGACCGACGGGCAGTGGGGAGGCGGGATGCTGGTCATCGCGAAGAGCAGCGTGCCAAGCGTCGACTCCCTTACGGCGTGCGAAATGACGAACTGGCATCGCCCCTCGGCCGGTGGGGCAAATTTGATGTGCGCCAGCGGATATGTCTACCCCAACGACTACAACAGCCGCCGCAGCAGCGAGGGCTACTTTGTCTTGATCGCCGGTACCGACCAGGATTTCTGCGCCGCGGTCAATGGGAAATTCAAGACCAACTCGAGCTCGTGGCCATGAGCTAGAAGGGCGGCGGTTCGTCATCGGGTTTGGGTTGTGTGGCTTGGTAGGCGGCTTGTCTGCGTTTGCGGTTGTGGCTTCGTTCGGTGGCGACGCGTTGGGCGCGGTCTTGGGTGCGGGTGCGGCGGCGTTTGGGCATCTTCGCGGCGCGTTCGGGGCGGTAGGCGATGCGGTGGTGGGTGTGGACGGCGGGCATGCCGCCGGCCGGGGCGCTCAGGGTGGGGAAGAGCAGGGCGCTGCCCGGGGTGGTGACGTAGGTGTGTTGGGTCGGTGAGGTCAGGATCAGGGTGCCGTCGGCGAGTTGTCGTTCCCGCCAGCCGTAGAAGGTTTTCACCAAATGATGTGTCCGGCAATACGCTTTGAGGTTCGCGGCGTGGGTCGGGCCGCCGTCTGAGTACGGGATGGTGTGGTCGAGGTCGCAGTCCCAGGCCGGATGATCACAGCCGGGCCAGCGGCACGTCAGGTCGCGGCACCGCACAAAATCCGCCAACGCTTTGGACGGGCTGTAGCGGGGCTCGGGTGCCGCATCGCCGGGATGAACCAGCGCCACCAGCCTGGCGGTGCCGGCCAGCTCGGCGATCACCTCAGGCGGGATCAGCCCGTCGGCGGCGATCTCGGATCCCGGGGTGGCCCCGGTGCCGTCGACGGTGGCCTGCTCGGCGATCACGTGAATCACCACCGGGCCCGCCGGTGGGCGGGCCCCGGCCGCACAGTCGGAGCGTGCGCACCGACACCCGAGCCGGTCGGCGCCGGCCGCCAACGCCCCTAAGGCGTCCGCGCGACGCTGATCGCGGGTCCGGGGGTCATGCGGGCAGACCGTGGCCGCCAACGCGGTGAGCCGCTGGTCCAGGGCCATCCCGTCGGGCTGCAGCACAGTGCCCCCCAGCTCGCACAGCCCATCGGTGCGCACACTGACACACACCTCACGGTCGGCCTTGCTCTTGATGCGCTGGCGCAGCGCATCGCGGTCGGCGGTGACCACGATCTTGTCGATGGCACCGGCAAGCCGGCCGCGGCTCATCGAGGGCCAGCGCGCCACGTTGGCCGCCAACTGTGCATCCACGGTTGCCATCAGCGTGGGATCGGTGATCAGATCGGTGCGAAACACGATGGCGCAGAACAGCAGAAAGCCGATCTCGCCGGCCCGAAACAGCTCCGCCACCTTCGGCAGGCGTTCGCGCATCGCCCGGGCATACCGCAACCTCGACGCCGCCAGACCCTGACTGATCCGTAGCGCGGCGCCCACCTCGGCGGCCACGGCTTCCATGGTGTCAATCGCCCAGTCCTCGGTTTCACGATGCCGCCCCAACTGGGAGGCGAACAAATCCCAGATCCCATCCAACTGCGCGGCCGCGGCCCGGTTCTCCCACCGCGTGGCCACACGGATCCGCTCCACCATGCCCGCCGATCCCGGCATGGCCGACGAATCGCGCCGCTCACGCTCCTCGGTAAACCACACCGTCAAATCATCGAACATACATTCGATTATGCCACACCCCGCCGACACGACAAGGTGTCATCTCCCAAGACATCGGTGACAGTTCTGTGTCAGGACATCGGTGACAGATCGGGTGGTCTCCCCTCCACGGCGCCGGAGGCAGTCGCGGACTGCTGTTCGGCGCTAACGGACAGAACGGCTAGAGCTAGCTCAGGGCCTGGTCGATATCGGCGACCAGATCGTCGGTGCCTTCCAGCCCGACGGAGATGCGAACCACGCCGTCACCCAGCCCGATCGCGGCGCGCCCCTCCGGGCCCATCGCCCGGTGCGTCGTCGTCGCGGGATGTGTGACAAGCGATTTGGCGTCGCCGAGGTTGTTGGAGATGTCGATCAGCCGCAGCTTGTCCAGCAACTGGAAGGCGGTTTGCTTGGCGCCGCCCTCCGGCGCTTCGAGCTCGAAAGTGATTACCGTGCCGCCGCCCGTCATCTGGCGCTTGGCCAGGTCATGCTGGGGGTGCGACGGCAAAAAGGGGTAGCGCACCCACCGAACCGCGGGGTGACCCTCTAAGAACTCCGCGATCCGGTGCGCAGAGGCATTGCAGTAATCGACCCGAACCGCCAGCGTCTCTAGGCCTTTCAGCAATACCCAAGCATTGAAGGCACTCATCGCGGGGCCGGTGTGCCGCATCAATTTCTGTACCGGCCCGTCGATGTACTCCTTATCGCCGAGGATCGCACCACCGAGGACCCGACCCTGACCGTCGATGTGCTTGGTGCCCGAGTACACCACCACGTCCACTCCGAGCGGAAGGCCCTGCTGCAACAGCGGTGTGGCAAATACGTTATCCAGCACAACTTTTGCGCCAGCGGCATGCGCCAGCTCGGTCACGGCGGCGATATCCACCAGTGACTGCATCGGATTCGACGGCGTCTCGAAGAACACCGCCTGAGTAGGTACCGACAGCGCCTGCTCCCACTGCGAGAGGTCCTCGCCGTCGACGAAGACGGTCTCCACACCCCAGCGCGGCAAGATCTCGTTGCACACCACAAAGCACGACCCAAACAGGCTGCGCGAGGCCACCAACCGGTCACCGGCGGCCAGCAGCGCGCCAAGCGAGGTGAACACCGCGGCCATGCCGCTCGCGGTGGCGAACGCCGCGGGGGCACCCTCGATCAGCCGCAACCGTTCCTCGAACATGGTCACGGTGGGGTTGCCGTACCGCGAATACACGAAGCGGTCCAGCTCGCCGGTGAACGCCTGCTCCGCAACGGCTGCCGAATCGTAGACATAGCCGGACGTCAGATACATCGCCTCGGCGGTCTCGTCGAAACCGGAACGCAGCAGTCCCCCGCGCACGCCGATGGTGGCCTGGCTGACGCCTTCGGGCAGCTCCTTGGGCGTGCGGACCGAACGCTCTGAGTCGGTCATCGCTGCATCAACTCTGCCGCCAAGGCAATCCGACTGCCCGCCAACCTGTTTCACCACGGTGGCCAGTGGCATCGAGCTGACCTTCGAAGCCGTCCAACACGTTGTACGCCGGCGTGAAGCCCGCCTCGGTCGCGATCTCGGCGGCGCCGATCGAACGGTTACCCGAACGGCATAAGAACACCACCGGTCGCTGTTCCGCGCCGGCAGCTACCGGCGGAACCTGGTCTCGCAGTTCGGCGAGAAAATTCCCATTACGTCGCCCGTCGGTGGTGTTCCACTCGATGTACACCACCTCACGCCCGAGGCTTGACAAGTCGGGGACCCCGACGAACCGCCACTCCGCGTCGGTGCGCACATCGACCAACACCGCCTCGGGGTTGTCGCTGAGCAGCTTCCATGCCTCCAGTGGCGTGATATCGCCTGCGTATTCCACGCCTACGAAGCTTACTGCCAGTGCCCCGGGGGCCGATCCGGCCTCGCTCAGGCGGCCAATCCGGCCTTGATGGCCGCATCCTGCTTGTGTCCAACATCGAGAATGAAGTCCGGTTTCAGCGGATCGTTGCCCGGGTTGAAGAACTCGATTTGGACAAAGGCCTTGCCCTCACTGAACGCCAACCTCGCTCGAGACTTGGAGGCGTCGGAGTTGGTCCCGATCGCCATCGTGCCGCCGGTGCCCACGTCGGCCGGAGTCGCCGTTCCTCCGACAAGCGTGAATCCCAAGTCTGGATTAGCAATATTCGGGGCAATCTGGTCGAGTTCCTTTGCCGCCGCGGTGGCGCCGGGATGGACGTGGATCACGACGTCGATTTCACGAGTGGGGCCATTAACGTCGACAGAGGCGCCGGCAAACGTAGCGGTAACCCCCGCCGGGTCGGTACTTGGCTTCGTTGAGGCCAGGGTGAAGGTGTCGCCTGGCACGACGATGTCGGTGGGCTTGATCAGCAGATTGCTGTAATCCGAAGGCCGGGCCGCAGCACTGGTCGATGTCGGTGCCGCCGACGACGGTGATGCGGAGGAAGTCGACGTCGGCGATGACGTTGTCGACGGTTGGCTCGGCGACTTGTCGCTTCCGCACCCGGTAACGCCCACACAACCCACCAGCACGCTCGCCGCCAAGCCGGTTGCCATCACCGATGTCTTCATCACCATTGGCTCCTTGAGGTGCCACCCGCGATTGACGTGAGCCTGTTAGCTCAACCGCGTGAGTCTGGCACATTGAGCGCGGTCGCCACGTCTCGGGCACGGTCGCGGGCGGTTGCCAGATCAGGTGCCGTGGCCAGCGCCACCCCTCCCCCGGAGGGCCCGAACACCTGGACATCGCTTTCCGGCACGCCGAGCGCGCGACTCAGCGCTTCAGCGCCAGGCCCACCCGTCGAGTGGCCTGTACTGATCACACGGGCGGCGCCGGGTGAAATCATCACGGTGTCCAGCGGCAGGCCCAGGATGGCGCGGGCCTGCAAGTCGAACACCGAAAGTCGCTGGGTGCACGTGGTGACCCAAGCACTGTCACGCGGTCCCGCCGTAACGTCGGCGAAGTACACCTCGTCGCCGTTGATCATCAACTCGATGCTGAACACACCGCGTCCCCCTAGTGCTTTGACGATGCGCGCGGCGATCGACTTGGCGGCGTCAAGCGCCGGCGCGCTCAAATTCTGCGGCTGCCAGGATTCCAACACCTTGCCGTCGGCGTCGCGATGACCGATGGGCGCGCAGAACTCGATCAGCGGCCCGCTGGGGCCATCGCTGCGCACGGCAAGGAGGGTGACGAAAGACTTGACCTCGACAATGGTTTCAGCCAACACACGGTGCTGCGCAGTACCCGGACCAAACGCGACGGCACGCTGCCAAGCGGCCTCGACATCGTCGGGACCCGCGATTACCGATTGGCCCTGGCCCGCCGCCCCGGCGACCCCTTTCACCAACAGCGGATACCCGGCATGAGCAGCGACCGCCTCGAGTTCACCGACCGACCCGACGAACCAGAACGGTGCAGTGGGCAGCCCGAGTTGATCGGCGGCGAGCCTGCGCAGGCCCTCCCGGTCGGCGGTGATGCGGACGCTTCGTGCGCTGGGCACCAGTTGAATGCCGTCGTGCTCTTCGAGGCCATCCACGGAGATCGCATCGGCCAAGCTCACAACGAAATCCGGCTGCAGTCCGCCGATCAACGCCCTGAGCTCGTCGGCGTCGGTCATCGCGACGACCAGCGACTGGTCGGCTACCCCGTGCCCCGGCGCACCCGGGTACTCACCGACGGCAACCACTTCGGCGCCGAGGCGCCGCAAGGCGACTACCAACTGCCGGGCGAACTCACCCGAACCCAGCAGCACCACCCGGGGCCTGGCTTGGACGGCTCTGGTGGCTTCAGCGGCCGCGTGCCGTCCCTCGGTCAAGCCGTCAGTCATTCCTGCATGTTACGAGCCGACGAGGATACGGCCCCTCAGGGCTGGCCCGGCAGCAACCGCACCATCAGTCCGTTGCCCTCGGCCAACACGGTCTCATCGCCGTCGACCAGTTCCGCGGACACAAACGCCTTGCGCCCCTCGGTGCTGGTTACCCGGCCGCGAATCGCCAGCGGTGTCTCTATGGGGGTGATCTTGCGGTAATCGACATGCAGGAAGGCCGTGCGGCTGATCGGCCGGCCCGCGGCGTGCGAGATCATGCCGAACATGTGATCAAACAGCAGCGGCAGCACGCCGCCGTGCACCGCCCAGTTGCCGCCGACGTGGAACCGGGTGAAATAACCTTGCATCTCGACACCGTCGGGGGCGTATCGCGTCAGCATCCAGGGCGGCAACAACAGGCTGCCCATGCCGGGCAGTTCCGGCGACCGACCGGCCGGCGCCTTGCCCTGCTCATCCGACTGAAACGGTGCCAGTAGCTGCACCAGCGCCCCGGCGCGGTCGGCCGCGTCGTCCCAGAGGTCGTCTCCGGGGTCGGCGGACACCGCAAGGTCCTGCAGCCGCCGCATAGTGGCCACGAACCGGCCGAACCCAGGGCCGGGGCTGGCCGGGCCGTATTCCGGAAAACCGCCATGGTGGTCGTACTCGGGGTCAAGCTCTTTGGGGTCCTGGCCGGCGCTCGCGGCAGCATCCGTCACGGGCGCGCCTGCAAGACATCGCGGCGCACGATGGTCTGGTCCCGCCCCGGACCAACGCCGATGCACGAAACGTGTGCGCCGGCAAGCTCTTCCAGTCGCAACACGTAGTCGCGCGCTTTGGCGGGCAGGTCGTCGAAGTCGCGCGCGGCCGAGATGTCCTCCCACCAGCCCGGGAGTTCCTCGTAGATCGGTTCGGCACGGGCAAGATCGCTCTGGGTCATCGGCATCTCGCTAGTGGTCGCACCGCCGATCCGATAGCCGACGCAGACCGGCACCGTTTCCAGGCTGGACAGCACGTCGAGCTTGGTCAAAAAGAAGTCGGTGATGCCGTTGACCCGGGTCGCGTAGCGGGCGATGACGGCGTCGAACCAGCCACAGCGGCGGCGCCGTCCGGTGGTGACGCCGAATTCGCTCCCGGTCTTGGACAGGTAATCGCCGTGCTCGTCGAACAGCTCGGTGGGGAACGGGCCAGAGCCCACGCGGGTCGTGTACGCCTTCAGGATTCCCAGCACGGTGGTGATCCGGGTCGGCCCGATGCCGGACCCGACCGCCGCGCCGCCCGCCGTCGGATTCGATGACGTCACATACGGATAGGTGCCGTGATCGACGTCGAGCAGGGTGCCCTGCGAGCCTTCCAGCAACACCGTTTCGCCGGCATCCAGCGCATTGTTGAGCAGCAGTCGGGTGTCAGCGATGCGATGCCGGAAGCCCGCCGCCTGCTCGAGCAGGGCCTCGACCACGTGGTCGGGCTCCAGCGCCTTGCGGTTGTAGATCTTGACCAGTATCTGGTTCTTGAGCTCCAGCGCGGCCTCGATCTTGTGGGCCAGCAACTCGGGGTCGAGCACGTCGGCGACCCGAATCCCCATCCGGGCGATCTTGTCCTGGTAGCAGGGACCGATACCGCGGCCGGTGGTGCCGATCTTCTTGCTACCCATGTAGCGCTCGGTGACCTTGTCGATAGCGACGTGGTAGGGCAGCAGCAGGTGCGCGTCGGCAGAAATCAGCAGCTTAGACGTGTCCACGCCGCGGTCTTCGAGGCCTTGCAATTCGTCGAGCAAGACGCCCGGGTCCACCACCACGCCGTTGCCGATCACGTTGGTGACTCCTGGCGTAAGGACTCCCGATGGGATCAGATGCAGCGCGAAATTCTCGCCGGTGGGCAATACGACGGTGTGCCCGGCGTTGTTGCCACCCTGATAGCGCACTACCCACTGCACGCGCCCGCCGAGCAAGTCAGTGGCCTTACCTTTGCCCTCGTCGCCCCACTGGGCGCCGATGAGGACGATTGCCGGCATGACTCGCTCCCACCTAATCCCGCCTGCTTAACCTGCTTATTGTGGTCCAGCCGGGGACCAACCCTATCCCAGCGAATTGCGAGGAGCTTCTTGAACACGGCCGAGAGCACCCTCAGCGCGGCAGTGCTGCTTTTCAGGGATGGCCAGGTCTCCGCCGCCTTGCGCGACCTGCCCGCCCATCGCCCGGACAGTCCGGCCGAAATCGACTCCCTTATCGGGGATTACGGGCGACTCGTGGTGGCGGGCACCGACGCGGATCTGGCCACCGTGCTGACCCGGTTGTTGCGGGCCGACCGGCTCGACATCGAGGTGGCTTACGTGCCGCGCCGGCGCACCACGGCAACCCGGGTGTACCGGCTACCGGCCGGGCGACGAGCGGCGCGACGCGCTCGGCGTGGTTCCCCCCAACGGGTGACCTTGATACGCGACGAGACCGGGTCGGTGATCGTCGGCCGGGCCCGCTGGCTGCCAGCCGATCAGCAGCAGCCGGCACGCGGTGAGGCGGTGGTCGACGACACCCGGCTGTTCGACGGAGACGTCACCCCCGTGGCGATTGAACCGACACTGGCCATGCCGGGCCTGCGGGCCTCTTTGGACGGAATCTGGCGTCGCTGGATCGCCGGCCGCGCGGTGCAGCTGGGCAGCACAGGCGTGACGGTGGTGCGCGACGGTGTCCCGGCCCCGCGCTCGGCTCGCCGGTCGACGTTCTACCGCAACGTCGAAGGATGGCTGCTGGTCCGGTAGTTTTTCAGCGGTGAGTCCCTCATGAGGAATACGGGCGCGCGCGAATCGGTGCGGCCCAGCCCAATCTTTCTGGCCTTGCTCGGGTTGACCGCGGTCGGGGGTGTGTTGGCCTGGCTGGCCGGCGCGGCCGTCCGGCCGCTGTCCTATGCCGGGGTGTTCATTTTCGTCATCGGCGGCTGGTTGGTGTCGCTGTGCCTGCACGAATTCGGGCACGCGGTGACCGCCTGGCGATTCGGCGACCACGACCCAGAGGTGCGCGGGTACCTGACACTGGATCCGCGCCGGTACAGCAATCCCGCGCTCTCGCTGCTGCTGCCGATGGTGTTCATCGTGCTGGGCGGAATCGGCCTGCCAGGTGCGGCGGTGTATCTGCGGACCTGGTTCATGACGCCCACCCGCCGGACTCTCGTCGCCCTGGCCGGTCCGGCGGCCAACCTGGTGCTTGCGGTGCTGTTGCTGACGCTCACCCGGACGCTCTTCGACCCGGACCATTGGGTGCTGTGGGCGGGCGTGGCGTTCCTGGGCTTTCTCCAGATCATGGCGGTAGTGCTGAACCTGCTGCCGGTCCCGGGCCTGGACGGCTACGACGCCCTGGAGCCGCACCTGAGCCCCGAGACCCAGCGTGCGCTGGCGCCGGCCAAGCAGTGGGGCGTTTTTGTTCTGGTGTTCCTGCTGTTCGCCGCCAGCCGGTACCTCTTCGGGTTTGTGGACTGGCTTTTCGAGTTCTCCGGCGTGCCCAGTCAGCTGGCGACCTTCGGCAACAACTTGACCCGCTTCTGGAGCCAGTGGTTCTAACGCTTGCCATATATGCACTAACGCGCATACATTGTGGGCATGGGCGCCGGTCACAGTCACACCCCCGCCGAGGCTGACGAATCTCGGATGATTCCCCGCATGATCGCGGGGGCGGCGATTCTGGCCGCGTTCTTCGTGGTGGAACTGACCACGTCGCTGCTGATCAACTCGATGGCGCTGCTGGCCGATGCGGGGCACATGCTGACTGACGTCGTGGCCGTGTTCATGGGGCTGGGCGCCGTCACGCTGGCCCGTCGCGGCAGCTCGTCGCCCGCGCGCACCTACGGCTGGCATCGCGCCGAGGTGTTCACCGCGGTGGCCAACGCCGCGCTGCTCATCGGCGTCGCGGTGTTCATCCTGTACGAAGCGATCGAACGGCTCAGTGACACGCCGTCCGTTCCCGGCGTCCCGATGATCGTCGTAGCTCTGGCCGGGCTGGCGGCCAACCTCGTGGTGGCGTTGCTGCTGCGCTCAAATTCGTCGCAGAGCCTGGCGGTCAAAGGCGCCTACATGGAAGTGGTGGCGGACACCGTTGGCAGCCTGGGCGTATTGATCGCCGGCATCGTCACCGTCACGACGCACTGGCCGTACGCCGACGTGGTGGTCGCCGTGCTGGTCGCGCTGTGGGTGCTGCCGCGGGCCATCTCGCTGGCCCGCGACGCGCTGCGAATCCTCTCCGAATCGTCGCCGACTCATATCGACGTGGAGGAGCTGCGTACGGCACTGGGTGCCGTCGACGGTGTTACCGAGGTGCACGACCTGCATGTCTGGACGCTGTCGCCCGGTAAAGACATGTGCACCGCACACCTGACCAGTGCCGCCGACACCGCCAAGGTGTTGCACGACGCACGCGCGGTGCTGTCCGCCCGTGGGCTGGACCATGCCACCGTCCAGATCGAGTGCCCGGACGGCAAATGTAACGAGACCTTTTAGAGGCCCGCCTAAAGGGCTTCTAGAGGCCCAGGGCGGCGCGCGCCGCGGGGTCGCAATCGTCGAGCAGATCCAGGCAGCGGAGGTATTCCGGGGTCTCGCCGATTGCGTCGGCGGCCCTGGCCAGCGCCGCTACACACCGCAGGAAACCCCGGTTGGGCTCGTGTGCGTACGGCACCGGGCCGAAGCCCTTCCAGCCGTTGCGGCGCAGCTGGTCCAGGCCGCGGTGATAACCGGTGCGGGCGTAGGCGTAGGCCGTGATGACCGCGTTGTCCGCCTTGTCGGCAAAAGCCTCCTCGGCGAGGGCCGCCCAGGCCACCGACGCCGACGGATGCGCGGCGGCGACGACGCCAGGGTTCTCGTTCGCGAGCAATTCCGCTTCGACATCACTGTCGGCGGGGAGCAGGATCGGATCAGGTCCCAGAAGATCACCCATCGGTGCCATGGCTACATCGTGCCGGACCTCGGCCGACGCCCCAACCCCGGGCCGGGTCGCTAAGCTCCAACTACCTACTCGATTCCGGGAGAACAGCACCGTCATGCCCAATGCGCCCGAGCCCGACCACGGCGACACGCCCGACGAAGGGGCCACCGAGGAGTACCCCCTGGTGCCCAACGACACCGAGACCGAGACCGTCGTGATCAGTAAGAACGGCCCGGACGACGACACCGGGGCGCCGCCGGAGGATCCCGAACCCGAACGTCGCTTCACCGCACCCGGTTTCGACGCGAAAGAGACCACCATCATCGCCACCACCCCGGAACCCGCGACGGAAGTCTTCGCGCCGATCTCGGGGCCGGGTGGACCGCAAGCACAATCGGGGTCGTCGCTAAAAAACGTTGCACCACAGGCAATCCGACCCCGCGAAGAGGGAAAGCTGCGGAGCGCGAAGCAATCCAAGTGGGGCTGGGTGCTGGCGATTGTGGTCATCGTGTTGGCGGTGACCGCGATCGCGATCTTGCTCACCGTGTTGTTGACGCGCAGTAGGAACGCGAAGGTCTCCGAGGAGGACCGAGTACGGCACACCATTCAGGATTTCGACGCCGCGGTGCAGCGGGGCGATCTCGCCGCACTGCGCGGCATGACGTGCGGCACCAGCCGCGACGGTTATGTCGACTACGACGAACACGCGTGGCAGGAAACCTATGAGCGGGTTTCGGCGGCCAAGCAATATCCGGTGATCGCGAACATCGACCAGGTCGTCGTCAACGGACAACATGCCGAGGCCAACGTCACCACTTTCATGGCCAACGACCCGCAGGTCCGCTCGACGCGCAGTCTTGACCTGCAATACCGCGACGACCAGTGGAAGATCTGTCAATCCTCCACCGGATAGCGCCTGGTGATTAAGGGGACACCATGAGCACGATAAGCCTGAGCATGATCGTCAAGAACGAAGAAAAAACACTGGAAAGATGCTTGCGATCCATTGAAGGCATTCCAGACGAGATCATCATTATCGATACCGGCTCAGAAGACAGCACGAAAGAAATTGCTCGTACCTTCACGTCGCAGATATTCGACTTCGAATGGATCGACGATTTCTCCGCGGCGCGGAATTACTCTTTCCAGCGGGCAACCATGGAATATATCCTCTGGTTGGATGCTGATGACGTCGTACTTCCGGAAGATCGAACGAAATTGCTGACACTTAAAGACACGTTGGCTCCCAGTATCGACGCGGTATCCATGATTTACCATACAGCTTTTGACAGCGAGAATAATGTCACGCAAAGTAATCGGCGCCTTCGACTGGTCCGGAGGTCAAAGGATTTCGCATGGTCCGGAGTTGTTCACGAAGACCTGGCGACGGATAGCACATTTCATTATCTCGACAGCGATATTGTGGTCACCCATCTGAAACCTCCCGGTGAGCAAGGACTTTCCAAGCGGAATCTGCTGCTCTACAAAAAGCACATCGACGCCGGGCGGGCCCTCCGTCCCGCCGATCTTTTCCACTACGCTCAAGAATTGCGTGCGCACGAAGAATTCGAAGAGGCGATCCCCTACTATCGCCAATTCCTACAGACCGGCACTATCAATGTGGATGCGGCCCTTTTGGCCCTTCACGAACTGGCGAAGTGCTATCACCTGACCGGAAATCTGGACAAAGAATGGGAATGTACACTCAAATCCCTCGAGTTGGATGTGCCACGCCCCGAGTTCAGCTGCCGGTTTGCCGAGCGATTTCTTCAAAAAGATCAATTCCCGCAGGCAATTTTCTGGTACGAACTCGCATTGCTAGACCAAGCAGGCGTAAGCGATCGGGCGATTGAGAACTACCCTTTCAAGACGTGGCTGCCGCACAAGCAATTAGGATTGTGTTATTACCGGATCGGGAACTATGAACGCTCGCTTCACCACAATAAATTGGCCCAGCAGTATCTGCCCCACGACCAGGGTATTGAGACAAACATACGTCTGCTCGAAAACCTGGTGAGCAAGAGTTAAGTGACCGACTTGCCGGCGCAGTGCAAGTCGTTGCAGGCCTCAATGACTCGCTCCGTCATGCTGGCTTCGGCCTTTTTCATATACGTACGCGGGTCGTAGACCTTCTTGCTGCCCACTTCGCCGTCGACCTTCAGGACGCCGTCGTAATTCGTGAACATGTGGCCGGCGATCGGGCGGGTGAACGCGTACTGGGCGTCGGTGTCAACGTTCATCTTCACCACGCCGTAGCGCAGCGCCTCCTCGATCTCCGACTTCAGCGAGCCGGACCCGCCGTGGAACACGAAGTCGAACGGCTTGGCGTCGGCAGCGAGTCCGAGCTTGGCCGCCGCCACCTTCTGACCCTGGTCGAGGATGTCCGGACGCAGCTTGACGTTGCCGGGCTTGTAGACGCCGTGGACGTTTCCGAACGTGGCGGCCAGCAGATACTTGCCGTGTTCACCGTGCCCGAGTGCCTCGATGGTCTCCTCGAAGTCCTTCGGGCTGGTGTAGAGCTTCTCGTTGATCTCGGCCTCGACGCCGTCCTCTTCGCCGCCGACGACACCGATCTCGATCTCCAGGATGATCTTGGCGGCCGCCGCTTCCTTGAGCAGTTCCTGGGCGATGGCGAGGTTCTCGTGCATCGGCACTGCGGAGCCGTCCCACATGTGCGACTGAAACAGCGGGTCTTTGCCGGCCGCAACCCGTTCAGCCGAGATCGCCAGCAGCGGGCGCACGTAGGTGTCGAGCTTGTCTTTGGGGCAATGGTCGGTGTGCAGCGCGACATTGATCGGGTACCTGGCCGCGATGCTGCGGGTGAACTTGGCCAGCGCCACCGCGCCGGCCACCATGTCCTTGACCCCGAGCCCGGAGGCGAACTCCGCACCACCGGTGGAGAATTGAATAATGCCGTCACTTCCCGCGTCAGCGAAGCCTTTGATGGCTGCGTTGACGGTCTCCGAAGAGGTGCAGTTGATGGCAGGGAAGGCGTACGAGTTCTCCTTGGCGCGTCCGAGCATCTCGGCGTAGACCTCGGGAGTTGCGATCGGCATGAAACTTCCTCCTGGAAAAGACTGGGTCCACCCAGTATCGCAACATCAGATTGATTGTGGGCAGTCAGGACGGGGCCGGTATGTTGAGACACCGTGCGCACCGCCGTGATGGCCTCGGGGAACATCCTCGACCCGATGTTCTGGATCGGCCCCCAGGGTCTGTTCGCGTCCGCGGTGCTGCCCACGATCCTCGTCATCGTCTTCGTCGAGACGGGCCTGCTGTTCCCCTTGTTGCCCGGTGAGTCGCTGCTGTTCACCGGCGGCCTGCTGGCCGCCCACGGAACCCTCGACATCAGGGTGTTGGCCCCTGCCGTCGCGGTGGTCGCGGTGCTGGGCGACCAGACCGGGTATTTCATCGGGCGCCGGATCGGCCCGGCGTTGTTCAAGAAGGAAGACTCGCGGATCTTCAAGAAGCACTACGTGACCGACTCGCACGCCTTCTTCGAGAAGTACGGGCCCTGGGCGATCATCCTGGCCCGGTTCATGCCGTTCGTGCGCACGTTCACGCCGGTGGTCGCCGGGGTCTCATACATGCGTTATCCGGTATTCCTGGGATTCGACATTGTCGGCGGCGTGCTCTGGGGTGGTGGCGTCACGATCGCCGGCTATTTCCTGGGCAACGTGCCGTTCGTCCACCAGAATCTGGAAAAGATCGTCCTGGTCATCCTGTTTGTGTCGATGTTGCCGGCGTTCATCGCGGCCGGGCGCGGCTACCTGGCCCGTCGCAGGAGCACTTCAGGAGACTTCAGTCCTGCGGTACTGGACGAAACCGTCGAATAATTCCGGTCTGTCGACCGAACTCCGCTGCACCGCGTCGGCCGGTGCCACACCGAGCAGGATCCGCTTGATCGGGATTTCGAGCGACTTGCCGGTCAACGTACGCGGAACACCGGGGACCACCAGAATGTCGTCCGGCACGTGCCTCGGGGAGGCGCCGTTGCGGATTGCGGCGACGATCCTCGAGCGTACTTCCTCGTCAAGTTCGACGCCGTCGGCAAGGTCCACGAACAGCGGCATCCAATAGCCGCCGTCGTCCTGCTCGATACCGACAACCACGCTGTCGCGCACCTCTGGCATGCGCTCCAGCACGGCGTAGATGTCGGCGCTGCCCATCCGGACACCCAGCCGGTTCAGTGTGGCATCCGAACGACCATGCACCACAACGGATCCCCGGTCGGTGATGGTGAGCCAGTCGCCGTGGCACCAGACACCGGGGTACTTGTCGAAGTAGGCGGCGCGATACCGGCTGCCGTCGGCGTCGTTCCAGAAGAACGCCGGCATCGACGGCATCGGCTTGGTCAGAACCAGCTCGCCCTCTTCCCCGACGACCGGGGTCTGCGGGCCGACCCAAGCCTCGATGGCCGCACCGAGACACAGGCAGTTCAGTTCGCCGGCAACTACCGGCACGGTCGGGCTGCCGCCGATAAAGGCCGTGCACACATCGGTTCCACCGGACATCGAGATCACCGGAACCCGCCGGCCCAACCCCTCCTGCACCCAGCGGAACGCGAATGCCGGCAGCGGCGAACCCGTCGACCCCACCGTGCGCAGCCCATCGAGCTGGTACGACTTACCCGGAGTGAGTTCCTCTTTGGCGCAGGCCAGCAGGTAGCCGGCCCCGGCGCCGAGCACCGTGACACCGGCGTCGGCCGCAATGAGCCAGAGGCCGTCGGTCGTGGGATGGGTTGGGCTGCCGTCGTAAAGGACGATGGTCGAGTCGACGAGCAGACCGGACAAATTGATGTTCCACATTGCCCAACTGGTGGACGAGTACCACATATAGCGGTCACCGGTGTGCAGGTCCAGTTGCAGGCTCAAGTACTTCAGGTGCTCCAGCAGCACGCCACCATGGCCGTGCACGATGCCCTTCGGCTTGCCGGTGGTGCCCGAGGAGAACATCACCCAAAGCGGGTGCGCGAACGGAACCGCGGCGATGTCCAAGGGGGCGTCCGACGCCACCGCCTCCGCCCAAGGCACCAGTTGCGCGTCGTTTTCGAGATGCAGACCGAGCCGCGGCACCACCACGGTGGCCCGCAGCGTCGGCATCGCCTTCCGGATCGTGGCCAACTCAGACCGCCGATCGATGCGCTTGCCGCCGTACAGCGATCCGTCGGTGGCAACCAGCACTGTCGGGTCAACCTGACCCAACCTGGCCACCACGCCGTCGACGGACACGTCCTGGTTGCACGCCGCCCAGATCGCGCCCACGCTGGCCGCGGCCAGCGCCGCGACAACGGCCTCGCCGACGTTAGGCAGGTATCCGACGACGCTGTCGCCGGATTTCACCCCGAGACCCCGTAGGTAGGCCGCGAACGCGCCGGTTTCGGCCTGCAGCCGGGCCCAGGACCACTCGGTCGAGCCGTCTTCGCCGGCGACTATCAGCGCGGGGCGCTCGTCTGTTGCGTGTCGAAACACTTCGGTGGCGTAATTCAGCGTGGCGCCGGGGAACCACTCGGTGCCGGGCATATTCCGGTTCGCCAGCACCGCGGTCGGCGCGGTGGACGCCTGAACGTCGTAGTACGTCCAGATGGCGTCCCAGAACCATTCAATGTCGTCAACCGACTTCGCCCACAGCTCTTGATAATTGGCGTACTCGCCGCGTCCGGTCTCGACCAGCCAGGCCATGAAGTGGGTGAGGTTGGCTGCGGCCAGGGTTGTCTCGTCGGGGCTCCAGCCGCCGTCGAGTTCGCTCATGACTTGCTCACGGCGGTGACACTACTGGCGGCCTCCATCAGCATCCACCCCGAAAGCTGCACAGAAAGGTCGCGCTCGGCGATCTCGGAAGGGTGCACCGCGCCTTCGACGAACTGCGCAGCCTTGCCGCCGTCGGTGGGCAGCTCCGCTTCGCGGTCCCACGACGCCCCGAACAGCGGCAGTCCGTCCACCGTCTGCCGGTTGTCCCACACCGATTTCGCCGAGGACAGCACGATGGTGCGGGCGGTGTCGCGGGCGGCGACGTCGGGCGCCGAGTCACCCGGCAACGCCGTGGCGACCAAGGCTAGGTATCGGGCGGTAACACCCGGGAAAAGCCCGCCGTCCCCGCCGCCGCCGCCATTCAGCACCCCGGATGGCGCCATCTGCTCGCTGACGGCCGCGACCAGGCGATGCACCCGAGCGGCGTGCCGGATATCGCTGGTGCGCACCGCCAGCTCGGTCTCCAGCCCAAGCACGACCCCTTGGCAGTAGGTGTATTGCGCGCGGACCATAGAGCCGCCCTTGATGCCGTCGAACACCAGATGCGTCTCCGGGTCGATCAGCGTGCCGTCGATCCAGTCGGCCATCTGCTGGGCCCGCCGCAACCGGTCGCCGTAGCGGGCCAGGAAGATTCCCGCGGGCCCGTTGGCCGGGGCGTTGAAGAACTGGTCCTGCTTGCGCCACGGGATGCCGCCGCCGTCCTCGGGCACCCACGCTTTGAGGAACTGATCGGCGAGCTTGGGCAGCGCACGCTTGCGCTCGACACCGGCCAGTCGCGCGGCGCGTTCCAGCGCCAGCGCCAGCCACGCCATGTCGTCGTAATAGCTGTTGATCCACGATCCGTTGTTGCGCAGCCGGTGTGACCGGACCTGCCGGTTGATCTTGATGCGGCGTTCCGGCTGCGGGTCCCGCACCTGGGCGTCGACCAGGCAGTCCAGCAGGTGCGCCTGCCACCAGTAGTGCCAAGTGCCGAACAGGCGGTCGCGCCGCTCCGATGGCCACGCCACCACTCCGAGCTGGGTTCCGGGCAGCGCCCAGAGCCGTTTCAGGTGTCGTTGCTCAACACCGGCTTCGGCGCTGGCGGCGCGGTTCGCCCATAGCTGGTCCATGCCTGCAGATCCTGCCCTAAGGGGCGCTTTCGGGTGGCCGCAACCCGTCAGCCGTCGGCGCCCGGTTTCCCTGGGATGCCGGACAGCGATCCGCCGGACCCGCCAATGCCGCCGGCCGCACCGGACCCGTAGGGACTTCCGCTCGCGCCGCCCGCCCCGCCGTCGCCGCCATTGCCGAGCAGCTGCGCGTTACCGCCGCCCCCGCCGGCCGCCCCGTTTCCACCGATGCCCTCCACGTCGTAGCCGTTCCCGCCGCCGCCGCCGGCCCCGCCGGCGCCGCCGTTGCCGAACAACGACCCGCCGGCCCCGCCGTGACCACCGAGCCCACCATCGCCGCCGACAGCAGAGTTGTCGGGCGCCTCAGTAAAGCCGCCCTTGCCGCCGGCCCCGGCGGCCCCGCCGTTGCCGAGCAGCCCGGCATTGCCGCCGGCCCCGCCGGCCCCGCCAGTCCCACCGTTAGCGTTGAAATTTTCCCCGCCGGCCCCTCCGACGCCACCGGTCCCGCCGACGCCGCACAGCCATCCGCCGTTACCGCCGGCCCCGCCTTTCCCGCCCGCCTCACCGACGCCGACATCGCCGACGCCGCCGACCCCGCCGGCACCTCCGGCCCCCAGCAGGCCGGCGGCCCCGCCAGTCCCGCCAATCCCGCCGACGCCGCCGACGCCGGCGAACCCACCGGCGCCGCCTGCCCCACCGATTCCGGACAGCAACCCGCCAGCGCCGCCGGCGCCACCGGCCCCACCAAGCCAGCCCTGCGCGATGTCGAATGCGCCGTAGCCACCGGCCCCGCCCGCGCCACCGGCCCCGATCAGCCCTGCGGCCCCGCCGGCACCTCCGAGTCCCCCATTTCCGCCGGCCTGGGCAAAACCACCGTCGCCGCCGGCCCCGCCGTTGCCCACCAGCCAGCCGCCGTGGCCACCGGCCCCGCCAATGCCGCCGGCCCCAGCGTGGGGGTACGAGTCTGCGGTGGCGGTGCCGCCGTCGCCGCCCGCGCCGCCGGCTCCCAACAGCCCGGCGGAACCACCGGCAGCCCCGGTGCCGCCGTGGCCGCCGCCGGTGGTGTTCCCGCCATTGCCGCCGGCTCCGGCATTGCCGCCCAGCCAGCCACCGTGGCCGCCGACTCCGCCGTTGCCGCCGACAGCGCTGGCGCTGGTGGCCCCGCCCGCCCCGCCGGCCCCGCCGTTGCCGAGCAACCCGGCCCAGCCGCCGGCACCGCCCATCCCGCCCTCGACGCCGCCGGCCCCACCGGCCCCGGCGTTGCCCCATAGCAAGCCACCGTTTCCGCCCGCACCGCCGGCCTGACCGAAGCCCCCCATCCCGCCGGCCCCACCATTGCCAAACAATCCGGCAGAACCACCGGCGCCCCCGGCCTGGCCGTCGGCGCCGGCTCCCCCGGCGCCCCCGTTTCCGGACAACAGCCCGCCCGCCCCGCCAGCCTGCCCCGGTCCACCGGCAGCGCCGTTACCGATCAGCGGACGGTCGAAAATCGACTCGGCAGGCGCGTTGATCGCGTTGAGCGCGGTCTGCTGGGCGTTGGCGAACTCGGCGCTGGCGTACGACTCCCCGCCGCCGGACAGCAGCTTCACAAACTGGGCATGAAATTCCGCGGCCTGAGCGCTCAGCGCCTGATACAGCTGACCGTGCGCGCCGAACAACTCCACGATGCCGGCCGACACCTCATCGGCGCCGGCCGCCAGCAGCCCCGTCGTCGGGCCCGCCGCCGCCGCGTTGGCCGTGCTGATCGTTGAACTGATATTCGCCAAATCCGCGGCCGCCGACTGGGCAAACTCCGGCGCTACGACAACAAACGACATGTGCGACCCCTGGTCATCGACTATCCGGCTACCCGCGAGCCGCTTGCGAAGAGATTATTCGCGTTCGGCCCACCTCACCAGGCGCGGGTCAGGTCCCCGTGCTGTCGGATCCAGGCGTGCATCGCGATGCCGGCGGCAACGCCGGCGTTGATGCTGCGCGTCGAGCCAAACTGGGCGATCGACACCGTGATGGCCGCGCCCGCCCGGGTGTCGTGGGTGATACCGGGGCCCTCCTGACCGAACACCAATAGACACTCCCGTGGCAGCGCCGCTTCTTCCAACCGCACCGCGCCCGGCAGGTTGTCGACCGCGACCACGCTCAGCCCGGCGCCCGACGCGAAGTCCATGAGTTCGGCGGTGCTGTCGTGATGGCACAGCCGTTGGTAACGGTCGGTCACCATGGCGCCGCGGCGGTTCCACCGCCGGCGGCCCACGATGTGCACGGTGTCCACGGCGAATGCGTTCGCGGTGCGCACCACCGAGCCGATGTTCGCGTCGTAGCCGAAGTTCTCGATCGCCACGTGCAGCGGGTGGCGGCGCTTATCGATGTCGGCGATGATCGCCTCGCGGGTCCAATACCGGTAGGCGTCGACGACATTGCGAGTGTCGCCATCGCGCAACAGGATTGGATCATAGCGTGGGTCAGCGGGCGGCTCGCCCGGCCACGGCCCGACGCCGGCGACGGGTGACGCGCTCCACTCGGTGGGCCCGGGTTCGCTCATCGCTGTGACCAGACACCGGCGTGGGTGCCGACGATCGCCACGGTCGCATAGAGCAAAGCCTGATTGATTTCGCCCTGGGTGCACAACGATGCGTCGACGTGCACCGCGTCCAACGATGCGTCGGGCAGGATCAACACTGACGCGCCATAGGTAGCGCAGGCCGGGTTCAATCCGGCGCCGGGCAGCGTCGGCGAGGCCATCAACATCATCGGGCCACCGCGGCTCGCGGACTCGTCGCGATACCGGGCCGCGACCGCGTCAGCTGCCAGCCCCAACAGCATGTAGCCGTTGCCGTGGAACGCCCCGGCGTCGCCGAGCTGCGCCTTGGTCACCGGGGCGCCGTCGGCACGCCAGGCCGAGAGGCTGACGGTCTTGACGACCAGCCCGGTGTCGTTTGCGTTCGTGGGCAGCAAGCCCACCGGAAATGCCACCGGGTAAGCCGCCGAGGTGTTTGCGATGCGGTCACGCGGCGAGTAGCTGTACACCCCGCGGACCTGACTTCGGTCCTTCAGCGGGCCCAGGCAGACCGCGCCGGTGAGCCGGTCGGGCGGTGCCGACAGTGGCGTGCTGATGTCGTGCACGCTGGCCATCGCCGCGTCGCAGCTGCCCAGCCCGGCGGCCTCGATTGGGTGCGCCAGCGCGCCGTAAAGCCCGAAGCGCATGTCCTCGGGTTTGGCATGCGGCGCATGCGGATCTGTCGGGGACGCGTCAACATTGACCAGCACGTAATCGCCGTCCCAGCGCAGGTTCGACACCGAGACGTTCCAGCCGAGCAGCGCCAGCGATTCGCCGAGGCGGGCGCCCTGGGCGCCGTAGGGGCGCACCGACTGGTTGGAGCTCGAACAGGCCACCAGGAAGGCGGCCAACACGGTTACGGCGAGCAGGGTACGCAAGCCCGCCTAGCCCAGCCCAAGATCGGCAAGGCCCAGCACGCTGCGGTACAACAACCCTTCGGACTGGATGGCCTCGGCGGCGCCGGTCGCGCGGTCCACCACTGTGGCCACGCCGATCACCTCGCCGCCCGCGTCTTGGACCGCGCGAACCGCCGTGAGCGCAGATCCGCCCGTGGTACTGGTGTCCTCGACCACCAGCACCCGCTGCCCGCAAACCTCGGATCCCTCGATAAGGCGTTGCAAGCCATGGGCTTTCGCGGACTTGCGCACCACGAAGGCGTCGATCGGCCGCCCGGGCGCGTGCATGACGGCGGTCGCGACGGGATCGGCTCCCAAGGTCAGGCCGCCGACCACCGCGTAATCCCAGTCTGCGGTGAGCTGGCGCATCAACCGGCCGATCAGTGCGGAGGCCCGGTGATGCAGGGTGGCGCGGCGCAGGTCGACGTAATAGTCGGCATCCTTGCCCGACGACAGCGTGACTCGACCGTGCACCACCGACAGTTTGCGCACCAGCTCGGCCAACTCCGCGTGGTCAGGTGCAGCCATGGGCGACAGTGTACTGACCGGAAGCTGGCCGTCCCCGGGGTCGCCCAGCTTGCTATCCGCGCTGGTAGTCGCTGGCCTGACTGCCATTACGCCCCGCGGGCGGCGGGCGGCGGGCAGGTTCGGAGCGACCCTCTTTGCGGATCTCCGTGCGACTCTCGTCCCGGCGGATGGGCTCGGGGCTATGACGGGCCGGGTCGCCCAGCAGTCCGGCCACGTCCTGCTCGGCGTGCCTGGTTGGCAGCTCCGCGCGCCCGGCCGGCGCCAGCGGACGGCTCGGTGCCGCGTTGCGGAGTGCCGCCGGCTGCCCGGCCTCCTGAGGGGTCTCCTGAGGCAGCGGCGGCAGAACCCGCAGGAGGTCGTTGAATTGGCGCACGGTGCGCAGGCCATCGTCCCATTGGGTGCGCGTGCTGGTGACCGGCAAAGCGACCAACGTCCAGTTCTGCTCGTTCCACATGATCTCGGCGCAGTCGGGTGCGGTGTGCGCGAACGTGACCATTCGCCGGTCGCAGGCCCGCCGGGCCGCGTCCAGATTGGTGGAGTACACCATCCGCGGCCCGATCGCGCCGAGCAGCCAGATGTCACTCTCTCTGGGTTCTTTCAGCCCCTTGAGCCGTAGGTCGACAACGACGTTGGTGCCCACCTTGCGGTGCAGCGCGATCACCGTGGCGACCTCGTCGAGGTCGAAGATGTACACGGCCTCGCCGCGGATCTGGCCCAGCACGACGTTGTGGGCGGGGACGTCGCCCACCGTCGACATGATGCCGCGCTGCCAGCGCTTCAGGATGTCGGTTGATTCGCGCTCAAAGTCGAATCCATGCGACCGCGCCCACGACTTGCGGCGCCTGCTACGCCCACGGCGCCGATCGATATCGACATACAGCAGCACCACCGCACCGACGAAGCACAGTGCGGAGAGCGTGAACCATAGCGGGACCATCCCACGTAGCGTATCTGCTGTTTGCCTGGAACACAGATCCCCGCCCGGTCACAACCCAGTTACGGGATGCAACGCCCGGGTTTAGCCGAGGATCAGCGCGTCGCCGTCGGGGCTGACGTTGACCGGAACGGTGTCGCCGTCGTGCACGTCGCCCGAAAGCAGCATCTTGGCCAACTGATCGCCGATGGCGTGCTGCACCAGCCGGCGTAGCGGCCGGGCGCCGTAGACGGGGTCGAATCCTCGCTGCGCCAGCCAATTCTTGGCCGGCAGCGAGACCGCCAGCTGCAGGCGTCGCTGCGCGAGCCGCCGATCCAGCTGAGCGAGCTGGATATCAACGATCCGCACCAGCTCTTCGGGATTGAGCCCGTCGAAAATCAGCACGTCGTCGAGACGGTTGATGAACTCGGGCTTGAACGCCGCGCGTACCGCCGCCATCACCTGCTCCTCGCTGCCACCCGACCCGAGGTTGGAGGTCAGGATGAGGATCGTGTTGCGGAAGTCCACCGTGCGGCCCTGCCCATCGGTGAGCCGGCCCTCGTCGAGCACCTGCAGCAAGACGTCGAACACATCGGGGTGGGCCTTTTCCACCTCGTCGAAAAGCACGACCGTGTACGGACGCCGACGCACCGACTCGGTCAGCTGACCGCCCTGGTCGTAACCGATGTAGCCGGGAGGCGCACCCACCAGGCGGGCCACCGAGTGCTTCTCGCCGTACTCGCTCATGTCGATGCGGACCATCGCCCGCTCGTCGTCGAACAAGAAGTCGGCGAGCGCTTTGGCCAGCTCGGTCTTACCGACACCGGTGGGGCCGAGGAACAGGAACGATCCGGTGGGCCGGTTGGGGTCGGCGACTCCGGCCCGGGTGCGACGCACCGCGTCGGAGACGGCCTGAACCGCCTTCTTCTGCCCGACGACGCGCTGGCCCAACTCATCCTCCATGCGCAGCAGCTTGGCGGTCTCGCCCTCCAGCAGCCGGCCGGCCGGGATGCCGGTCCACGCCGAAACCACATCGGCGATGTCGTCGGGACCGACCTCTTCCTTGAGCATCACGTCGGTCCGCGCCTCAGCCGTCGGCAGCGCGGCGTCGAGTTTCTTTTCCACCTCCGGGATACGGCCGTAACGCAGTTCGGCGGCCTTGGCCAGGTCGCCGTCGCGCTCGGCACGCTCGGACTCGCCTCGCAACGTGTCGAGCTGCTCCTTGAGTTCGCGGACGACGTCGATGGCGTTCTTCTCGTTCTGCCAGCGCGTGGTCAGCTCGGCGAGTTGCTCTTTATAGTCGGCCAGTTCGGCGCGTAGCTTCTCCAAGCGCTCCTTGGATGCCGCGTCCTCTTCTTTGGCGAGCGCCATCTCCTCGATCTCGAGTCGGCGCACCAACCGTTCGACCTCGTCGACCTCGACGGGCCGCGAGTCGATCTCCATCCGCAGCCGGCTGGCGGACTCGTCGACCAAGTCGATCGCCTTGTCCGGCAGGAATCGGGCGGTGATGTAGCGGTCGGACAAGGTGGCCGCGGCCACCAGCGCGGAGTCGGTGATACGAACGCCGTGATGCACCTCATAGCGGTCCTTCAGCCCGCGCAGGATTCCGACGGTGTCCTCGACCGACGGCTCACCGACGAACACCTGCTGGAAGCGCCGCTCCAGCGCGGCGTCCTTTTCGATGTACTTGCGGTACTCGTCGAGCGTGGTGGCGCCGACCAGGCGCAATTCGCCACGGGCCAGCATCGGCTTGATCATGTTGCCGGCGTCCATGGCCGATTCACCGGACGCGCCGGCCCCGACGATGGTGTGCAACTCGTCGATGAACGTAATGATCTGCCCCGCGGAGTTTTTGATGTCGTCGAGCACGGCCTTGAGCCGTTCCTCGAACTCGCCGCGGTACTTGGCGCCTGCCACCATCGAGCCCATGTCCAGGGAGACCACGGTTTTGTCGCGCAGGCTCTCCGGCACGTCGCCGGCGATGATGCGCTGGGCCAGGCCCTCTACAATCGCGGTCTTGCCGACACCGGGTTCGCCGATGAGCACCGGGTTGTTTTTGGTGCGACGCGACAGCACCTGCACGACGCGGCGAATCTCGTTGTCCCGTCCGATGACTGGATCGAGCTTGCCCTCGCGGGCGCGGGCGGTCAGGTCGGTGGAGTACTTCTCCAGCGCCTGGTAGGTGGCCTCGGGGTCGGCGCTGGTGACCCGGGCGCTGCCGCGCACTTTGGCGAAGGCGTCGCGCAATGCCTCCGGGGAGGCACCATGTCCAGCGAGGAGCTTGGCCACCTCGGAGTCGCCGGTAGCCAGCCCCACCAGCAGATGTTCTGTCGAGACGTATTCGTCGTCCATCTCGGTGGCCAGTTGCTGAGCGGCGGTGACGGCGGCCAGCGATTCGCGGGACAGCTGCGGTGTCGAGTTGGCGCCGCTGGCCTGCGGCAGACGGTCCAGGATGTGCTGCGCTTCAGCACGGATGGTCGCGGGTTCAACGCCGACAGCCTCCAATAGCGGTGCGGCGATCCCGTCGTTCTGCGTCAGCAATGCCAGCAGGAGATGGGCCGGCCTGATCTCGGGATTACCGGCAGCTGTTGCCGCCTGTAAGGCCGACGTCAGGGCAGCCTGCGTCTTGGTTGTCGGGTTGAAAGAGTCCACGACACCTCCGTTCGGGGTACTTGGGAAAATGCTTGTCGCGTTGTACAACGCCGTCAAGGTTGAGTCTGTTCCGCTCAAGTCTACCGGATTTTGTCTGGCACCGGTGGCGAGGTTGTCGCGGGCCTAGAATCAGGCCCCGTGGGCTTAGAGGACCGCGACGCGCTGGGGGTGTTGCGCGACGCGTTCAAAGAGGAGGGTTCGGGCTCAGAAAACGCAAGCAATCAGCTCGTGGGCCGGTTCTACGCCCACTGGTTCGCCCTCGATCGCTCGGTACGCGATCTGTTCCCGCCTGAAATGGACAGCCAGCGAGCCGCTTTCGCGCACGCGATGGAGTGGGTATACGGCGAGTTGGTCGCCCAACGCGCGCAGGAGCCGGTGGCCTTTCTTGCCCAGCTCGGCCAGGATCACCGCAAATACGGGGTGCTGCCATCCCATTACGACACGTTGCGGCGCGCGTTGCACGCGGCGCTGCGCACTCACCTCGGTGACGCCTGGACGGACGCGGTCGAGGCCGCGGCCAGCGCGTCGTTGAACCTGATCACGGGCGTGATGAGCGGCGCCGCCGACGCCGACGAGGCGCCTGCTTGGTGGGACGGCACCGTCATCGAGCACAATCGCGTGTCGCGCGATCTGGCGGTGGTTCGGCTGCGCCTGGACCGCCCGATGCACTATCACCCCGGGCAGTACGTCAATGTGCACGTTCCGCAATGCCCACGCCGGTGGCGCTATCTGAGCCCTGCCATCCCTGCTGATCCGGACGGCGGAATCGAGTTTCACGTCCGCGTCGTCCCCGGTGGCTTGGTCAGCACCGCCGTCATCAACGAAACGCGACCGGGCGACCGGTGGCGACTATCCAGTCCGCACGGCGGACTGCACGTCGATCGGGAGGGCGGTGACGTGCTGATGGTCGCCGGTAGCACCGGCCTCGCGCCGCTACGCGCGGTGATCATGGACCTCACGCGCTACGCGGTGAACCCGCGGGTGCATCTGTTCTTCGGCGGTCGGTACTTGTGCGAGCTCTACGACCTGCCCACTCTCTGGCAGGTCGCGGCCCACAATCCGTGGCTGTCGGTAACACCGGTCGCGGAGTACAGCCGCGATCCGGCGTGGGCCGCCGACTATCCCGATGCCACCCCGCCGCGCGGGCTGCACGTGCGCCAAACCGGCCGGCTGCCCGACGTGGTGACCAAGTACGGCGGCTGGGGTGATCGACAGATCCTGATCTGCGGCGGCCCCGAGATGGTCCGCGCCACGAAGGCCACTCTGATCGCTAAAGGTGCCCCGCCGGAGCGTATTCAGCACGACCCATTGTCGCGGTAGCGGATTAGGCTTGACGGCGTGAACGCCATAACGCTGCGCGACCCGTCCTCGTCGGTAGCCGCGCAGTTCGTGCCCGGCGCGGGCATGATCGGCACCTCACTGACCGACTCGGGAGTGGAACTGCTCGGTCAGCGGCGCGGGCTGGATGCCTACCTGGAAGCCGGCAAGACGATGGGGATACCGATTTTGTATCCCTGGGCAAACCGCTTGGGCAGCAACACTTATACCGCCGAAAACAAGACGGTTACCCTGACACCGGGCGAAAACGGTGTCCGCCCCGACCCCAACGGTTTACCGATCCACGGCACACTGGCCGCATATCCGGACTGGCGGGTGACGGCCGAGTCGGTGAACGAGCTGACCGCCGAGGTGGACTTCGGCGCCAACCCTCGGTTGCTGGCAACCTTCCCGTATCCGCATGTGCTCGCTGTTACAGTCAAACTGGCCGAACGCACGCTGACGTTGCGCACCACGATCACCGCTACCGGCGACACCCCGGTCCCGCTCTGCTTCGGATTCCATCCATACCTGCGGATACCGGAGGCGGCCCGCAGCGAGTGGATCATCGAGACGCCGACGCTGCGGCACCTCAGCCTGGACGGGCAAGGGCTGCCAACCGGCCAAACGACACCGCAGCCGGGGAACGCGGAACCGTTAGGTGACAAGGCTTTTGATGATGCCTACGACCGGGTGGACGTCGGGGCGGTGTTCGCGGTGTCCGGCGGCGGCCGCCGCATCGAGGTGCACTTCGAACAGGGGTATCCGGCGGCGCAGATCTTCGCCCCGCCCGCCGAGGACCTGGTGTGTTTCGAGCCGATGACCGCACCGACCGATGCACTACGCCGCGGTGGCTACCGTTGTGCGGCTCCCGGCCAGCCGGCGGTCGCCCAGTTTTCGATACGCGCCTGAGACGTTTTTGCTGAAACTGGAGATTCTTCAGTGACCACCGACCATCATGGGGCAAGCGACTCCTTTAACACTTGAGTCCAGGCGAAGGGCCAGGTGATGAGTTTCGCGGTGCTGCCGCCGGAGATCAATTCGGCGCGGATATTTTTGGGGGCTGGGCTGGAGCCGATCCTGGCGGCGGCCTCGGCGTGGGACGGGTTGGCCGCCGAACTGGGCTCGGCTGCCTCCTCGTTTTCGGCCGTGACAGCGGATTTGGCGGGCTCGTCATGGCAGGGCGCGGCGTCGGCGTCGATGGTGCGCGCAGCCGCACCTTATCTGCGATGGTTGAGCGCGGCGGGGGCCCACGCCGAGCAGGCCGCCACCCAGGCCCGGTCCGCTGCGGGAGCGTTCGAGTCAGCGGCGGCAGCAACCGTGCATCCGACCATCGTCTCGGCCAACCGCAATCAATTCGTATCGCTGGTGACCTCGAACTTGTTCGGCCAAAACGCCCCCGCCATCGCGGCGGCTGAGGCTCACTACGAGCAGATGTGGGCCCAGGATGTGGCCGCGATGTTCGACTATCATTCGGGGGCTTCCGCCGTCGCCTCGGCGTTGAGCCCGTTCGCCAACCTCAGCCTAGGCTTGGCGAACGTCGGCGGCGCAAACATCGGCTTCGGCAATATCGGCAAGAACAACCTTGGGTTCGGCAACGTTGGCCCAAACGTGACGGCTGCGTTGCACGACATCGGGTTCGGGAACACCGGCAGCAACGACGTCGGCTTCGGGAACACCGGTAACAACAACATCGGCTTCGGGAACTCTGGCAACGGAAACATCGGCATTGGCCTCACCGGGGACAACCTCAAGGGGTTCGGCGCGCTGAACTCGGGAACCGGAAACATCGGCCTGTTTAACTCCGGCAACAACAACATCGGCATCGGCAACTCCGGCAACGGAAACGTGGGCATCGGCAACTCCGGCCACGGTTACAACACCGGAATTGGAAACTCGGGCACCGCCAACACGGGGTTTTTCAACCTCGGGACGGCCGATACGGGCGTCGGCAATTTGGGCAGCTACAACACCGGAAACTTCAACACCGGAAACACCAACACGGGTGGCTTCAACGCCGGCAGTTACAACACCGGCCATTTCAACAGCGGCAATTACAGCACCGGCTTCGCCAACACGGGTAACACCGACACCGGTGCCTTCCTCTCCGGCAGCAACAGCAACGGGCTGTTCCTGCGGGGAGACGGCCAGGGTCAGTTTGGCTTCAGCCTCGGGTACCAAATCCCGGGTACCCAGTTCGGCGGTGGGGGCGTCCTCCCAATAAACGACAGCTTTACACTGCCCAGTTACGCGATCAGTTTCCCGGGTAACCCTACATTCAACACTCCCAGTCTGACGATCAACATTGGTTCGCCGACGACGACGCTCGGTATCATGTTCTCCGGCGCCGAACAGGGCTATGACCTTCAACTTTTCAGCATTGCCGGGGGAACTGGTTTCGGGAACTCAAGCACGGGTCATTCATCGGGCTTCTTCAATTCTGGCTCCGGGAGTTCTTCGGGTTTCTTCAACACCGGCGCCAAGAACTCGGGCTTCTTTAACATTGCGTCCGGCGCCTTCGGGGACTCTGGCTACAAAAACTATGGCTCATTCGAATCAGGCGTGGCGAATCTGGGGAATGCGATCTCCGGCTTTTACAACACCACCAACTTGGACTTCGCGTCGGCGGCCAACATCTCGGGCGCAAGCAACCTCGGGCACGATGCGGCGTTCAACCTGGGCTTGGCCGACGTTGGCCGGCTGAACTTCGGCAGTGGCGACCTGGGTAGCTTCAACCTGGGCAGCGGAAATCTCGGCGACCTCAACCTCGGTATCGGAAATATCGGCAGCAACAACTTCGGCTCCGGGAACTTGGGCAGCAACAACTTCGGTTTCGGCAACACCTCGGCTGCGGTGGGCGGCGCGCTGCACGACATCGGCTTTGGCAACACCGGGAGCGGCAATGTCGGGCTGGGTAACACCGGAAGCGGCGACATCGGCTTCGGTAACACCGGCAGCGGCGACATCGGTATCGGACTCAGCGGCGACCACCAAATAGGGATAAAGCTGGCGGGGCTGCTGAATTCGGGCACCGGCAATGTCGGTTTGTTCAACTCCGGCAGCGGCAACGTCGGCATCGGCAACTCGGGCAGCGGGAACTGGGGCATCGGCAACTCCGGCAGCCACAACCACGGCATCGGCAACACGGGTTCGGCCAACACGGGCGCGTTCAACGCCGGCGCTGCCAACGTAGGCATAGGAAACGCGGGGAGCTACAACAACGGATTCGCCAACATCGGCAATTCGAACACTGGCTTCGCGAATCCGGGTAGTGACAACACCGGCTTCTCCAACACCGGCGATCTCAACACCGGCGGATTCAACTCGGGCAGCCGGGATAATGGCTTTCTATGGCGGAGTGACAACCAGGGCCTTGTCGGCGGCCTCGAATACTCGATTAACATTCCCAAAACGCCTGGATTTATCGAGGCGAGCATACCCCTCAACATTCCGATCACCGTCGACTCAACCGACTTGAACATCCCCGCCATCAATGTACCCAGAATTCAATCCGTAAGCCTCAACGACGGCCTCGGCGGTATCTTGACCGGCGGCATCGGGCCCTTTTCCACCACGCCCATCTCAGTCAGCTTTGGGACTCCCGCGCTGTCAGTGAATATCGGCAACCCTGACGGCTCGACGGTGATAAGCCTCACCGGCAGCCTCAGCTACGGCCCGATTGTCTACTCGCCCATCGATTTCGCGCCGGGTCCTGGCTTCTTCAATACGACGAGCGGCCCGTCGTCGGGCTTTTTCAACAGCGGTGGCGGCAACTCATCGGGCTTCGGCAACAGCGGCAGCCGGATACTGTCCTACCTGATCGGCAGCGGCCAGAACCTAGCCACCACGTTCGGCCTGGAACTGGCCACCGACGTCCCGGTCTACCTGGGTATTACCGACATCGAGCACCTCAACCTGGGCTTCGGAAACCTAGGCGGCCACAACCTGGGCCTGGCGAATGTGGGCGACTACAACGTCGGCGGCGCTAACCACGGCAGCTACGACTTCGGTTTTGGGAACCTCGGTAACCACAACTTCGGGTTCGGCAACACCGGCAGCGACAACTTCGGCTTCGGCAACACCGCGGCAGCAGTCGGGGGCGCCTTGCACGACATCGGGTTTGGCAATACCGGAAGCAACGACATCGGCTTCGGCAACACCGGGAACAACAACATCGGCTTCGGCAACACCGGCAGTGGCAACATCGGTTTCGGATTAAGCGGCCACGACCTGGAGGGCTTCGGGGCCTGGAATTCCGGTGTCGGCAACATCGGTTTGTTCAACTCCGGCAGCGGTAACATCGGCATCGGCAACTCGGGCAGCGGGAGCTGGGGCTTCTTCAACTCCGGCACCCACGACATCGGCATCGGCAACACCGGCAACGCCGATAAGGGATTCTTCAACGTCGGCACCAGCAATATCGGCGCCTTCAACCCGGGCAGCGGCGACATCGGGCTTTTGAACACGGGCAGTTCTAATATCGGCGCTTTGATCTCGGGTAACGAGAACATCGGCTTTCTATTACATACCGACGGTCGGAACTGGATCACCATCGGCACGCCGAGCCTCGGTGGACTTAATAGCTTTATTCCCACCAGTACGACGATCCCCGAAATCCCTTACGAATACGACGTCAGGGGCCTCGTGGATATACCGATCACCGGCGTCATAAATGCACCCAACCACGGAGCATTCACGATTTCTCAGATCCCGATCGACATCAATTTCCAACAATCATATCCGTACCTCAAACCGCAGTACCCATTTATTGGCATGGGCGTCGTGAGATTGCAGATCTTCGACGGCATCATTGGGCCCTTCACGTTCCCCCAAACCGACGTTTCCGCGACCGCTCTCGACTACCTGTTCAAAGCCGACGTCGACTTCCCCGGTCATGGCGTCGTAGCCCCCTACACGCTCGACTTCAGCCAATTGTCGGAACAAATCGCCGGCCTTCTGCCAAACACGTCCCAGCTGCTACCGGCGCTAGGGGGCCTTCTCCCCACTTTGCTCCAGGACATCCTCAAAGGACTCAGGATCAACGGAAGCGGGATCTAGCGGGACTTGCGGGGCTGCCACACCACCAGCGCCGTGCTCTTGGGCACCACAGCGAGATCGCGGCGCTGGTTGGCACGCAACGCATCGATCTCGACCGCCATCTCCTGCAGCCGCGACTGCAAAGCCTCGACCTGATTGGTCAGCTCGATGATGCGCTTGATACCGGCGAGGTTGACCCCCTCGTCCTGGGAGAGCCGCTGCACCTGGCGCAGCAACTCGACATCATGCTGCGAATAGCGGCGTCCACCACCGGAAGTGCGCTGCGGGCTGACCAGTCCGAGCCGGTCGTAGGTGCGCAGGGTTTGCGCGTGCATGCCGGCCAGTTCTGCGGCCACCGAGATCAAGAAGGTCCGCGCTTCGTCTCTCCTGGAGTTCTTCGCCATTTAGCGATTACCTGCCCATCCGGCCCGTGGGTTGAACCCACTGGCACGCTCGGCCTCCGCGTAGGCCTCCAGCGCCTCCTGGGCGGTCCCCTCCAAGTCTGACGGCACTGCCACCTTCACGGTGACGAGCAAGTCCCCGTTACCGCCACTGCGCTTGGGCACACCGCGCCCGCGCACCCGCAGGATGCGGCCGTCGGAGGTGCCCTTGGGCACCTTGACCCCGACCTTGCCGTCCAGCGTTGGCACCGAAAGCGTTGAACCCAAAGCCAATTCGCTGAAGCTGACAGGGATGGTCACGGTGAGGTCGTCGCCGTCGCGGCCAAAGACCTTGTCCGGCCGCACATGCACAGTCACGTACAGGTCACCCGACGGGGCGCCGCGCAATCCGGCCTCGCCTTGCCCGGGCAGCCGGATTCGCTGACCGTCCTCGACGCCGGGCGGGATCCGCACATTGATGGTGCGGGTCCGGGTCGTCACGCCGGTGCCTTTGCACTCGTCGCAGGGGTGCTCGATGATCGAGCCACTGCCGCGGCAGTCGGTGCACGGTTCGGAGAAGCCGAAGGCACCTTGATTGCGGTTGATGACACCGGCGCCGTTACAGGTGGGACACACCTTCGGGCTGGTGCCCGGCCTGGCTCCGCTGCCATGGCAGTTGGTGCACGGTGCCGGGCTGGTCAAACGCAACGGCATCGCTACGCCTTGGGCGGCCTCGACGAAGTCCAGCTCGGTCTCTGTTTCCAGGTCGTTGCCGCGCCGCGGCCGACTGGGCCGGGCGCTGGTGCCGCCGCGTCCGAACAAGCCACCGAACAGGTCACCGATATTGTTGCCACCGCTTCGGCCCGCCGCGTCGAACAAATCGTTGAGGTTGAACTCGGCGCCGTCACCACCGACGTTGTAGCCCCCGGTGTCGAACCGGCGTCCGCCCAAGCCGCCGCCGGCGAACAGCCGCCGGGTCTCGTCGTACTCCTTGCGCTTGGCGGCATCCGTGAGCACTTCCTTGGCCTCTGACACGGCCTTGTACCGGTCTTCGGCCGCCTTGTTGCCGGGGTTGCGGTCCGGGTGGTTCTCGGCGAGTATCTTGCGCGCCGCTCGCTTTACCTCGTCGGGCGTGGCGTCAGAGGAGACGCCCAGCTCCTTGTAGAAGTCTTTTTCGACCCATTCACGTTGGGCCATGCCGCGTCACCCCCTTTCGCCTTTCTTTTTTGTTGTCTTGATTCTGTGCTCTATTCAGCTGAAGCGTCGGCGTTATCGTCTGTGTCGGCGTGCCCGGTTTCGGCGGCAGTGTCTCCACCGACGGTGTCAGTGACTGTTTCGATGACACCCACCAGGGCATTGCGCAATACGTGCTCACCCAGTTTGTAGCCGCGCCGCATGACCGTGCCGATCACCGCCTTGGAGCCAGGGCCACCATCGCCTTCGTGTTGCACCGCTTCGTGCAGCACCGGGTCGAAATCTTCGCCCTCGGCACCGAACGCCTCCAGGCCGAGCCCGGTCAGTGAGCCATCCAACTTGTCGGCGACCGACTTCAGTGGTCCAGACTCCAGGTCACCGTGCGTGCGTGCCCGTTCGAGATCGTCGAGTACGCCTAGCAATTGGCTGACGACGGCGGCCTTGGCCCGATCGGTGGCGGCCTGTTGGTCGCGCAGCGCCCGCTTGCGATAGTTCGCGAAGTCCGCCTGCACGCGTTGCAGATCAGCCGTGAGCTCGGCGACCTCGTCGCCCGCCGGGGCCGCCGGGGCGGCCCCTTCCGGCGTCTCGCCGGAAGGGACCTGCCGTACTTCGCCGGTGTCGGGATCAATCCGCCGTTTGTCGGTGATGGTTACCTGTTCGGAATTGTCTTCCCGGTTTCGGTTTTCCTGGCTCACTTGGACTCCCGGTCATCTTCGACCACCTCCGCGTCCACGACATCGTCCGCTGAGCCCGAGCTGCCGGGCTGGGAGCCATCGGCACCCCCGGCGGCCTGGGTGGCTTCGTAGATCGCCTGCCCGAGCGCCTGGGACTCCTGGCCCAGCTTCTCCATCGCCGTCTTGATCGCGGAGATATCGGTGCCCGCGAGCGCCGTCTTGGCCTCGGCCACAGCGGCGTCAACCTTGTTCAAGGTGTCCTCGGGAACCTGCGAACCACCCTCGGCCTCACGCTGTTCTTTGACGAACTTCTCCGTCTGGTAGACCAGCGTCTCGGCCTGGTTGCGAACGTCGGCTTCTTCGCGACGCGCGCGGTCTTCATCGGCGTGCGCTTCGGCGTCCTTGATCATCCGGTCGATCTCTTCCTTGGAAAGGCCGGAGCCCTCCTGGATTTTGATCGTGTTCTCCTTGCCGGTGCCCTTGTCCTTGGCAGTGACGTGCACGATGCCGTTGGCGTCGATGTCGAAGGTGACCTCGACCTGGGGCACGCCGCGCGGAGCCGGCGGCAGGCCGGTGAGCTCGAAGGAGCCCAGCAGCTTGTTGTGAGAAGCGATTTCGCGCTCGCCCTGGTAGACCTGGATCTGCACCGACGGCTGATTGTCATCTGCCGTGGTGAAGGTCTCCGACCGCTTGGTCGGGATGGTGGTGTTGCGTTCGATGAGCTTGGTCATCACGCCACCCTTGGTCTCGATACCGAGACTCAGCGGAGTAACGTCAAGCAGCAGAACGTCTTTCACCTCACCCTTGAGTACGCCGGCTTGAAGAGCCGCTCCGACCGCTACAACTTCATCGGGATTCACACCCTTGTTGGGCTCCTGGCCGCCGGTCATTTCCTTGACCAGATCAGAGACCGCCGGCATGCGGGTGGAACCACCCACCAGAACCACGTGGTCGATATCGGAGACCGGGATACCGGCGTCCTTGATCACTGACTGGAACGGGTTGCGGGTGCGGTCCAGCAGATCCAGAGTGATTTTCTGGAACTCCGCACGCGTCAGCTGTTCGTCGAGGAACAGCGGGTTCTTGTCCGCGTCGACGGTGATGTAGGGCAGGTTGATCGAGGTGCTCTGGCTCGAGCTCAGCTCGATCTTGGCCTTCTCGGCTGCCTCACGCAGCCGCTGCATGGCCATCTTGTCCTTGGTCAGGTCGATGCCGCTGGTGCCCTTGAACTTTTCGACGAGCCAGTCGACGACGCGCTGATCCCAGTCGTCACCACCGAGGTGGTTGTCACCGCTGGTGGCACGGACCTCGACCACGCCCTCGCCGATCTCGAGCAGCGAGACGTCGAAGGTGCCGCCGCCCAGGTCGAAGACCAGGATGGTCTGCTCCTTCTCGCCCTTGTCCAGGCCGTAGGCCAGAGCCGCGGCAGTCGGTTCGTTGACGATCCGCAGCACGTTCAGACCGGCGATCTGGCCGGCCTCCTTGGTGGCCTGACGCTGAGCGTCGTTGAAGTAGGCGGGCACGGTGATCACCGCGTCGGCAATGTCCTCGCCGAGGTAGCTCTCCGCATCGCGCTTCAGCTTCTGCAAGATGCGGGCGCTGATTTCCTGCGCGGTGTAATTCTTCCCGTCGATCTCAACGGACCAGTCGGTGCCCATGTGGCGCTTGACCGAACGAATGGTGCGGTCGACGTTGGTCACCGCCTGGTTCTTGGCGGGCTGGCCGACCAGCACTTCGCCGTTGCGCGCGAACGCGACGACCGACGGCGTGGTCCGAGAGCCTTCCGAGTTGGCGACGACAACAGGTTCGCCACCCTCAAGAACCGCGACGACGGAGTTGGTGGTCCCGAGGTCGATACCGACCGCACGAGCCATAGTGATTCCTCCTGATTGTGGTAGAGCTTCATTTCTTGCTTGATTCATGCACTATGCTGAGTGAACCTCGCTCAAGTCTGCCTCGCTGGGCAGTGGGTGTCAACCCTGCATTGAGTCTGGTGCACTCAACTTGCTGACTATGCCAACGGAGCGCGTCGGCATATTGTTCCCGGGGGTCTCCCGGGGGTCTCCCGGGGTCTCCCGGGGGTTGCGGCATCCGCCCGACTAATCCCGGGCAATCCCCCGCCGACCCCCGCCGAACGTCGACTCGTCCGGCCCAAAACGCCACTTTCAGCGCAACAAGTCGACGTTGGGTCGCTTGACGTTGGCGATGACGTGCTGCGTGTTGTATGGCGCGCCGATGGGGATCCCGTGCGGGTCGTTGAGCGTATTCCACTGGCTGACAAAGATATTTAAATTGTCGAGGGTCGAGCCGGGGACGATGTACCCGCCGTAGGGTTGGGGCGTGATTTTGTGGTCGACGATAGTCGTCACTGCGCCGTCGAGGAATATTTTCGTCGGCTCAGTGGCCACCCGGACCTCGACGTTTCCGCTCGTTGCGTTGAAGCCCGCCAGCACCACCTGGCCATCGACTTCCCGCAGACTGATCTCGCCGAAGTTCTGCCCGTGGCTGATCGACTCGGCCCGGCGCCCGGGTCGACCCCAGCCGCGCCGAACGTAGGGTCGCCACGTCGAGCGGTCGGTGCAGGTGGCGGGCTCAACCCGGTAAAGGCTGACGCCCTGGCTGCGGTCAAAGGAGGTTGCCGCGATGTAGACCTTCCCGTCGCCGCCCAGGTAGCCGCTGATCTGGGTCGGCGCCTCCCCGTCGCTCGCCACGTATCCAAGGGCGCCAGGATCCTTCGATGGGCTTCCAACCTTGTGCCGGGTCATTCGTGGCTTCCACCAGCCACGATCCCCCGTCGGGCCTGAGGTCGCTGGTGCCCACCGCCATCATGTAGGTCTTGCCGCCGACCAGCACGCTGCCCGCCGGCAGAGTGTTCTTCCCGCGCGCCGCCAATGGCGGAATGAACAGCGGGTTCGGGCCTCCCGCGGGCCCGTTGAGTGGCTTGCCGAATCGCGGGCGACCCTTTTCGCTGAACGTCACCGGAACCGCCACCGAGGGGTAGTGGAGACCTGTCCCGACCTTGTCGCCCCCGAACGAATCGCCGAATACGGCGACGAAGGAGCCGTCGGGCAGTTGAATAATTTCGCCCAAATCCGCCGCGCCGATCCCCGGTATGGCTCCATCGGCGCCGGTGCCGGCAACGGGGCCTAGGTTGTGTGCGTTACCGGGCGGCAGTGGCATCGCGTAGATCCGGAATGAATTCGTCGATCAGCTCCAGCAGTGCGCGGGTGGCCGCACTCAGCGACCGGGTCGCAGACCTTGCGACGAACAGCCGCCATTGCAGGTCGTAATCGGCGATGCCGACCGTCGCCAGCCCGGAACCGTTGATGTCATCGGGGGTGAACTGGCCGAGAATGCCGATTCCCAAACCGTTTCGGATATAGGTCGCGGCCGTGCCGATGTCGGCGACCTCGACGGCAACGGTGCGCTCCACGCCTGCGGCGGCAAACGCGTTGTCGACCACGGCTCTGTTGCCGTACCCCGGCGGCCCGTCGACGAAGGACATTCCGGCCAGCTCGGCCAGCGGCACGGCATCGCGCTGCGCGAGCGGGTGATCAGCGGGGACGACCAGCAGTAGCGGTACCGAGGCGACCAGTCGAGCGTGCAGGTCGGGCGGCGGCGCACCGGTGCAGGCGAGAAAGGCGACGTCGAGATCGCCGTCACGGAGTTGCCGGAAGAGCCCGGCCGAGCCAGCGCTCGCGGCGCGCAAGTGCACCACCACCGCTGGATGCCGGGCATGGAAGTCGGCCAGCAGGGTCGGTATGTCGATCACGCTGATCGACGTCAAGGTCCCCACCGTGACGGTGCCGCGCACACCGCCGAGGGTGGCGTTGACCGCGTCTTTGGCGGCACCGGCGGCATCGAGGGTTTCGCGGGCGTGGGGTCGCAGCGCCTCTCCCGCGGGGCTCAGGGTCACGCCCGCCGGTCCCCGGACAAACAGTTTCGCGCCGAGTTCCCGTTCGAGGGCCTTGATCGTCGCGGACACCCCGGATTGCACGACCTGAAGTCGCTTGGCAGCACCGGTAAAACTCTGGTTGTCCGCGACCGCAAGAAAGTACTCGAGGTGACGAAGCTCCACCCGGCCATTATCACCTTTGGTGCTCGCAGCTATCACGAGATTTCGTTGGCCCTGATCGGACGGTCGCGCGTAGCCTCCAGTTGTCGAGCGCACGCGATCCCGCTCAGCCATCGCGAACCCCTCCCAACAGCTCGATACGCCGGCCACTTTCTGCTCGGAGACGGAAATTGCGCGCCGTCGACCCTGCAACTGCGCTGGATGGTGCTCGCCATGACTCAGGAAGCTCCCCCTCTAACCAGGTCCAGAACCCGGTGGTCTTCCGCGTCCGTGGACGACCAATTCGTCGTGGAGAACCCCGCCACGGGCCGGCCGGTAACCCTTGTCCAAGGGGCCGGGCCGGACGAGGTGGACCAGGCGGTGCGGGCGGCGCATGCGGCGCAGCTGAACTGGAGGCGCCGGCCCGCACGGGAACGTGGCCAATACCTGCGGCAGATCGCCGAACTGCTCCGGGCCCACGCGGAGGAGATCGCCGAACTCGAGTCGCTGGAGATGGGCAAGCCGATCACCCAGGCGCGCAACTTCGACGTCGAGGCGGCGATCGGCATCTTCGAGTACTTCGGCAGCCTGGTGGAGGTGCTGCCCAGCCAGGCCCGCGACTACGGCCCGGTTCTGGACGTGACCACGCTGGAACCATATGGGGTGATCGCCGGCATCGTGCCGTTCAACTGGCCGCCCATCCACACAGCCGGGAAGATCGCACCCGCGTTGGCTGTCGGCAACGCAATAGTGCTCAAACCACCGGAGCAGGCGCCCTCGGTGGTGCTGCGCATCGTGGAATTGATTCAGTCGGTTCTGCCGGACCGCGTGGTGCACGTTGTGCCCGGCAAGGGCCCGGTGGGCGCCCGGCTCGCCGGACACCGTTTGGTCGGCAAAGTCTCCTTCACAGGATCACCGGGCACGGGCGCGGCGGTGCTGCGGATCGCGGCCGCCAATCTCACCCCATCGCTGATGGAGCTCGGCGGAAAGAACCCATTGGTGGTCTTCGACGACGCGAACATGCAGGAGGCGCTGCTAGCCGCCGTCGACGGCGGGTTCTTCAACCAGGGCGAGGCCTGCACGGCCGCATCCCGGATTCTCTTGCAGGACAACATCTATGCGGAGTTCGCGGCAAAACTATCCGCTGCGGTGGCCCGGTTGCGGGTAGGCGATGGCGCCGACCCCGACACCGACGTCGGCCCCTTGGTCACCCGGGTGCAGCAGCAAAGAGTGTTGGAGTACCTCAAGATCGCCGTGGCCGAAGGTGCCACCATCGCCGCTCAGGCGCCGCTACCCGACGATCCCAGATTGGCAGACGGGTTCTACGTCGCGCCGACCGTGCTGACCGACGTAACTCCAAAGATGTTGGTAGCCAGGGAGGAGATCTTCGGTCCGGTAGTAACGCTGATTCCGTTCAAAGACGAAGACGAGGCCATCCGGATCGCCAACGGCACCCCGTTCGGACTTGTCGGGGCGGTGTTCAGCCAAGACGCCGACCGGGCGCTGCGGGTGAGCCAACAGATCCGGGCCGGGACCGTATTCGTCAACAATTATCACCGGGTGTCGATCGGTACTGGATTCGGCGGCGTCGGACATAGCGGATTCGGGCGCGAGCACGCCCAGGAGACGTTGGCGGAATACGGATATACCAAAACGATTCGGCTGACCACCAAGCGCGACGAGCTGCCCTATTGGACGGCCGCCACCAGAGTACTGAAGGATTAGACACCAGATGCGGACCATCGCCCTCGAAGAGCACTACGCGACAGCGGGATTCCTGCGCGGACCGGGCGCCTGGCTCGCGTCGCGCCCGGGCATCGTCGAACCCATCTCCGACCTGGGCGACGGCCGCATCGCGGCGATGGACGACGCCGGTATCGATCTGGCCGTGCTGTCATTGGCCGCTCCTGGAGTGGAGCAGCTTGACGGGGCGGAAGCCGTTGGCCTGGCACGGGATTGCAACGACGAACTCGCGGCAGCAGTCGCGCGCTATCCGGATCGACTGGCCGGCTTCGCGGCCCTGCCCATCAGCGCGCCGGACGCGGCGGCGGACGAACTGGAGCGGGCGGTGCGCCAACTCGGCTTTCCTGGCGCGGTGATCAACGGACACAGCCAGGGCCGCTATTTGGACGACCCGATATTCGACGCCGTCCTCAATCGCGCCGCCGCGCTGAAGGTTCCGATCTACCTGCACCCGACCATCCCGCCCAAGGGTGTCATCGAGTCCAGTTACGCGGGGTTTGCCGACAAGGTGACATTCGCGCTTGCCACGGTGGGCTGGGGATGGCACATCAACACCGCGACGCACGTGCTGCGGATAATTCTTGGCGGCGTGTTCGACCGCTACCCGGCGTTGCAGATGATCGTCGGACATATGGGTGAAGCGACGTCGTTCATGCTGCCGAGATTCGACGCCACGCTGACGCCGGAACTGACTGGCCTGCAACGCCCCGTCAGTTCCTACCTCCGGGAGAACTTCCACTACACGTTCGCCAATTTCAACGATGGACCGACCTACGCCAACCTGGTTGCGCAAGTAGGCATCGGCCGGGTGGCCTTCTCCGCCGACTACCCGTTCGGTTCGATGCGAACGGCGCGCACGTTCCTCGATGGTCTGCCGCTGACGCGCGACGACCGGGCAAGCATCAGCCATCGCAACGCGGAGCGCCTGCTGGGCGTGTAAGTTGGTCCACCAGCCGCAGCCACACCGTGTGTATCACTGGTCACACCGGCGGCTTGCTTGTTTTCCGGAGTTGTTAGGTCATCGCGCGCCGCGTCGGCCGGTGGCATAGCTTTACGGTCAATCGCCCCTCGTGATAGGAGCTCGATGCCACCGGAGAACGCCGCCGCGGAGGGACTTACGCGCGAAGACGCCGGCTATCACAAGTCCCTCAAAAACCGGCAACTGCAGATGATCGCTCTCGGCGGCGCCATCGGAACCGGCCTTTTCCTGGGCGCCGGAGCGAGGCTTGCGTCGGCAGGGCCCGGATTGTTCATCGTCTACGGGATCTGCGGCGCCTTCGTCTTCCTGATCCTGCGCGCTTTGGGTGAGCTTGTGCTGCACCGCCCGTCGTCGGGATCGTTCGTGTCCTATGCCCGTGAGTTCTTCGGGGAGAAGGTGGCTTTCGCCGCAGGCTGGATGTACTTCCTAAACTGGGCGATGACCGGGATTGTGGACACCACCGCGATCGCGACCTACATCCACTACTGGAAGGTGTTCGAAGCCGTCCCACAGTGGACGCTCGCGTTGATCGCGCTGATTGCCGTCACATCGATGAACCTGATCTCGGTCAAGGTCTTCGGCGAGATGGAGTTCTGGGCCTCGTTGGTCAAGGTGCTGGCGCTGGTGACGTTCCTTGTCGTGGGCACCGTCTTTCTGGCCGGGGGCTTCAAGGTTGAGGGTCACGGCACCGGGCCACAGCTATGGAACGGCAACGGGGGGCTCTTGCCGACCGGCCTGCTGGCGTTGGTGATGGTCACTTCGGGTGTGGTGTTCGCCTACGCCGCCGTCGAACTGATCGGTATCGCGGCCGGGGAGACGGAGAACCCGGAGAAGGTCATGCCGCGCGCGATCAACTCGGTGGTGTTCCGGATCGCGGTCTTCTACGTCGGGTCGACGATCCTGCTGGGACTGCTGCTGCCCTACACCGCCTATCACGCCGGCGTGAGCCCATTCGTGACGTTCTTTTCCAAGGCCGGCTTTCACGGTGCGGGCAGCCTGATGAACCTCGTGGTGCTTACTGCTGCGCTGTCCAGCCTGAACGCCGGCCTGTACTCCACCGGCCGGATTCTGCGGTCGATGGCGATGAGTGGGAGCGGCCCGAAGTTCACGGCGATCATGTCGAGGAACGGCGTGCCGTTCGGCGGGATCCTGCTCACCGCCGGGATCGGGTTGTTCGGCATCGTGCTCAATGCGGTCAAACCCAGCCAAGCGTTCGAGATCGTGCTCCACATCGCCGCGACGGGCGTCATCGTTGCCTGGGCGACGATCGTGGCGTGCCAACTACGGTTCTACTACCTGGCGAAGGCCGGGAGGCACGAGCGGCCGAAATTCCGGATGCCGCTGTCTCCCTACAGTGGCTATGCCACGCTGGTTTTCCTGGTCGCCGTGCTGATCCTGATGTATTTCGACAAAGTGCAGGGCCCCTGGATGATGGGCGCGACCATCATCGGCATCCCCGCCCTCGTCGGCGGCTGGTATCTGGTCCGCGGTCGTGTCACGGCCGTCGCTCGAGACGTCAGTGCCGGCGATGTCGCGCACCCCGTGGTGGATCTACAGGATTGACCTGCCGCGCGGCGGTAACACTTTGCTATCGACCACGTTCCAAAAGCGCGTCACTGCAGTAACTAGCGTCACCGGGTGCGTAATCTGACCTCTGGTATCTCAGATTCTGGGGGAGTAACGCGTGCGGTTATCGCAAAAGGCACGGCGGGTTCTGGGCGGTGCCTCGTCGCTGTTGCTGGCCGGTGTGGTCTTGCTTTCCGGCTGCAGCAGCATCATCGAGGGCAAGCCGGTGGCCATGCCGGGGGCAGGGCCAACTGAGCCGTCCTTCCCCACGCCCCGGTTGACGCCGCCCTTGGTGCCGCCGCCTACGGCCATCCCGGGCCCGACGCCGCCGACCACACCGGCGAGCCCGACCCCCCCGGCCGGCGCCGTCCCGCTCAAACCCGACCAGAACGGTTACGTCTTCATCGAAACCAAGTCCGGTCTGACGCGCTGCCAGATCAACAAAGACAGCGTCGGGTGCGAGGCACCGTTCACCCACTCCCCCTTACAGGATGGCGAGCACACCAACGGCGTCAGCGTCACCGCTGGCGGCGCCGTGAATTGGGTGCTTGGCAACCTGGGAGCCATCCCGACGGTCACCATCGACTACAAGACTTACGACGCTCAGGGCTGGACGATAATCGCCACCACCGATGGCACTCGGTTCACCAACGAACACACTCGCCACGGCATGTTTGTCAGCATCGACAAGGTAAGTACATTCTGAGCACCTAAAAGACCAGCTCGCTGCGCACCTGTTCGGATTTGTCCAACCGGCGTAGTGTCAATGGCTGCTGAGAATTCAGCCGGTTCGGGACGGGTTCAGTCGCACGCTGCTCAACCCAAGGAGCGTTGGCTCCAAGCCCAGACATTTCGGTGATCGTCCGCACGACTGGATCACCATGACCGACACATCATCACACTCTTGCGCCCCCTGTCGGGCGATGCCATTTCTTCACGCCGGACAAGGCGCAATCAGCGCGCTCGCTTGGCTGTACTTCGGGTCACGAGTCATCTGATGGCGTATGTATTTTTAGATCCAGATGCGATGGCGGCAGCAGCCGGGAATCTAGCCGGGATCGGGTCGGGTATTAGGGAGGCCAACGCGGTGGCGGCGGCCTCGACGACGCAGGTGGCGGTGGCGGCTTCCGATGAGGTGTCGGCGGCGATCTCGGCGTTGTTTGGCAGCTACGGCCAGGAGTTTCAGGCGTTTAGCGCGCAGGCGGCGCTCTTTCATGACCAGTTTGTGCAGACTATGACGTCGGGCGGCGGCGCCTACGCGGCTGCCGAGGCTGCCAACGTGTCGCCGCTGCAGACCCTGGAGCAAGACGTGCTGGGGGCGATCAATGCGCCCACCAACTTCTTGTTCAACCGCCCATTGATCGGCAACGGAACTAATGGGGCACCAGGGACCGGGCAAGCTGGTGGGGGCGGCGGGTTCTTAATCGGCACCGGCGGACACGGTGGGTCGGGTGCGTCCGGCACCGGTGCCGGCGGTCACGGCGGGGCGGGCGGGAACGCGGGCCTGTTCGGCAATGGCGGAGCCGGAGGGGCCGGAGGGGCCGGCGCGGCCGGCGGGGCCGGTGGCCACGGCGGAGCTGGCGGTGGCGGCGGATTCTTGGGCGGGGCCGGCGGCGCCGGTGGCGCCGGTGGCGCGGGCGCGGCCGGTGGGGTCACTACGGCCGGGGCCGGTGGAACTGGCGGCCTCGGCGGCGCGGACAGGGCGCCGGTGTTCTATTCCGGCGGTGCAGGCGGGGCTGGCGGGGCCGGCGGCGTAGGTGCCTCTGGCACCGGGGGCAGCGCCGGCGGCGGGTCCGGTGGTACCGGCGTTGCTGGCGGCACCGGCGGGGATGGCGGTACCGGCGGCGGCAGCTACGGGCTGTTCAGCTCCGGCGGCCCGGGGGGCGTCGCCGGGGCCGGTGGCTTGGGCGGCAGCGGTGGGGCCGGTGGTACCGGTGTGGGCTTCGGTATGGCCGGCGGCAGCGGTGGTACCGGCGGGCTTGGCGGTAACGCCGGAGTTGGCGGGGCCGGCGGGTCTGGTGGCTTTTTCGGGACCGGCGGAACCGCCGGCCATGCGGGCGCAAGTGGAGCTGGTGGCACTGGTGGTAACGGTGGGACTGGTGATACGGCGGCCACAGCCGGTGGCGGCGGCTTTGCGGGCGGCCAGGGCGGAGCCGGCGGTTACGGCGGCTCGGCGGGTGCTGGTGGCATCAACGGCGCGGGTGGTCTGGGTGGTAACGGCGGGGCCGGTGGCGCCGGCGGTAACGGAAGCGCGGGTATCGGCAGTGACGGTCACGCTGGCGGCGCCGGCGGAAACGGCGGTTACGCAGGCGTTGGCGGCCTGGCTGGCGCCGGCGCGGGCGTCGCGGGTGCCGCGGGCAACGCGGGCACCGGAGGTAATGGTGGCACCGGCGGTACCGGCGGGGCAGGTGATGTGGGTACCGCGGGCAGCGTAGGCGGCGGCAACGGCGGCACCGGCTTTAAGGGTGGAGCAGGCGGAGCCGGCGGCGCGGGCGGCAACTCTGGTGCCGGTGGTACTAACGGTTCGGGCGGGCTGGGCGGAGCTGGCGGGATCGGCGGGGCCGGCGGTAACGGCGGGTCCGGCGCCGACGCGCTGGGCAGTACCGGTACGGCCGGTCAAGCCGGCGGCAACAGCGGTAACGGCGGGGTCGGCGGGGTCGGCGGGGCCGGCGGCAACGCCGGGATCGGCGCCAGCGGGGCCGGCGTCACCGGGTCCGGCGGGGTCGGCGGGGCCGGCGGCACCAGCGGCGCCCTGGGTGGGCTGGGCGGGGCCGGGGCCGCCAACACCGCGGTCGACGGAATCGGCGGGGCCGGCGGGGCCGGCGGGTCGATCGGGACCGGCGGGGCCGGCGGGGCCGGCGGCGCACCCGGCACCGGCGGGACCGGCGGAGTCGCCGGGGAGACCGGCAGCAGCGGTGCCTCGATCGGCACCGGCGGCAACGGCGGTGCCGGCGCTCTCGGCGGGGCGGGCAGCACCGGCGCCAACGGCGGCGCGGGTACCGGGGCGGCCGGCACCAACGGCGGCACCGGCGCGGCCGGCGGGGCCGGCGGCAACGGCGGCGCCGGCGGCACCACCTCCGGCAACGGCGGCAACGGCGGGATCGGCGGGACCGCCGGGATCGGCGGGGCCGGCGGTAACGGCGGGTCCGGCGCCGACGCGCTGGGCAGTACCGGTACGGCCGGTCAAGCCGGCGGCAACAGCGGTAACGGCGGGGTCGGCGGGGTCGGCGGGGCCGGCGGCAACGCCGGGATCGGCGCCAGCGGGGCCGGCGTCACCGGGTCCGGCGGGGTCGGCGGGGCCGGCGGCACCAGCGGCGCCCTGGGTGGGCTGGGCGGGGCCGGGGCCGCCAACACCGCGGTCGACGGAATCGGCGGGGCCGGCGGGGCCGGCGGGTCGATCGGGACCGGCGGGGCCGGCGGGGCCGGCGGCGCACCCGGCACCGACGGGACCGGCGGAGTCGCCGGGGAGACCGGCAGCAGCGGTGCCTCGATCGGCACCGGCGGCAACGGCGGTGCCGGCGCTCTCGGCGGGGCGGGCAGCACCGGCGCCAACGGCGGCGCGGGTACCGGGGCGGCCGGCACCAACGGCGGCACCGGCGCGGCCGGCGGGGCCGGCGGCAACGGCGGCGCCGGCGGCACCACCTCCGGCAACGGCGGCAACGGCGGGATCGGCGGGACCGCCGGGATCGGCGGGGCCGGCGGTAACGGCGGGTCCGGCGCCGACGCGCTGGGCAGTACCGGTACGGCCGGTCAAGCCGGCGGCAACAGCGGTAACGGCGGGGTCGGCGGGGTCGGCGGGGCCGGCGGCAACGCCGGGATCGGCGCCAGCGGGGCCGGCGTCACCGGGTCCGGCGGGGTCGGCGGGGCCGGCGGCACCAGCGGCGCCCTGGGTGGGCTGGGCGGGGCCGGGGCCGCCAACACCGCGGTCGACGGAATCGGCGGGGCCGGCGGGGCCGGCGGGTCGATCGGGACCGGCGGGGCCGGCGGGGCCGGCGGCGCACCCGGCACCGACGGGACCGGCGGAGTCGCCGGGGAGACCGGCAGCAGCGGTGCCTCGATCGGCACCGGCGGCAACGGCGGTGCCGGCGCTCTCGGCGGGGCGGGCAGCACCGGCGCCAACGGCGGCGCGGGTACCGGGGCGGCCGGCACCAACGGCGGCACCGGCGCGGCCGGCGGGGCCGGCGGCAACGGCGGCGCCGGCGGCACCACCTCCGGCAACGGCGGCAACGGCGGGATCGGCGGGACCGCCGGGATCGGCGGGGCCGGCGGTAACGGCGGGTCCGGCGCCGACGCGCTGGGCAGTACCGGTACGGCCGGTCAAGCCGGCGGCAACAGCGGTAACGGCGGGGTCGGCGGGGTCGGCGGGGCCGGCGGCAACGCCGGGATCGGCGCCAGCGGGGCCGGCGTCACCGGGTCCGGCGGGGTCGGCGGGGCCGGCGGCACCAGCGGCGCCCTGGGTGGGCTGGGCGGGGCCGGGGCCGCCAACACCGCGGTCGACGGAATCGGCGGGGCCGGCGGGGCCGGCGGGTCGATCGGGACCGGCGGGGCCGGCGGGGCCGGCGGCGCACCCGGCACCGACGGGACCGGCGGAGTCGCCGGGGAGACCGGCAGCAGCGGTGCCTCGATCGGCACCGGCGGCAACGGCGGTGCCGGCGCTCTCGGCGGGGCGGGCAGCACCGGCGCCAACGGCGGCGCGGGTACCGGGGCGGCCGGCACCAACGGCGGCACCGGCGCGGCCGGCGGGGCCGGCGGCAACGGCGGCGCCGGCGGCACCACCTCCGGCAACGGCGGCAACGGCGGGATCGGCGGGACCGCCGGGATCGGCGGGGCCGGCGGTAACGGCGGGTCCGGCGCCGACGCGCTGGGCAGTACCGGTACGGCCGGTCAAGCCGGCGGCAACAGCGGTAACGGCGGGGTCGGCGGGGTCGGCGGGGCCGGCGGCAACGCCGGGATCGGCGCCAGCGGGGCCGGCGTCACCGGGTCCGGCGGGGTCGGCGGGGCCGGCGGCACCAGCGGCGCCCTGGGTGGGCTGGGCGGGGCCGGGGCCGCCAACACCGCGGTCGACGGAATCGGCGGGGCCGGCGGGGCCGGCGGGTCGATCGGGACCGGCGGGGCCGGCGGGGCCGGCGGCGCACCCGGCACCGACGGGACCGGCGGAGTCGCCGGGGAGACCGGCAGCAGCGGTGCCTCGATCGGCACCGGCGGCAACGGCGGTGCCGGCGCTCTCGGCGGGGCGGGCAGCACCGGCGCCAACGGCGGCGCGGGTACCGGGGCGGCCGGCACCAACGGCGGCACCGGCGCGGCCGGCGGGGCCGGCGGCAACGGCGGCGCCGGCGGCACCACCTCCGGCAACGGCGGCAACGGCGGGATCGGCGGGACCGCCGGGATCGGCGGGGCCGGCGGTAACGGCGGGTCCGGCGCCGACGCGCTGGGCAGTACCGGTACGGCCGGTCAAGCCGGCGGCAACAGCGGTAACGGCGGGGTCGGCGGGGTCGGCGGGGCCGGCGGCAACGCCGGGATCGGCGCCAGCGGGGCCGGCGTCACCGGGTCCGGCGGGGTCGGCGGGGCCGGCGGCACCAGCGGCGCCCTGGGTGGGCTGGGCGGGGCCGGGGCCGCCAACACCGCGGTCGACGGAATCGGCGGGGCCGGCGGGGCCGGCGGGTCGATCGGGACCGGCGGGGCCGGCGGGGCCGGCGGCGCACCCGGCACCGACGGGACCGGCGGAGTCGCCGGGGAGACCGGCAGCAGCGGTGCCTCGATCGGCACCGGCGGCAACGGCGGTGCCGGCGCTCTCGGCGGGGCGGGCAGCACCGGCGCCAACGGCGGCGCGGGTACCGGGGCGGCCGGCACCAACGGCGGCACCGGCGCGGCCGGCGGGGCCGGCGGCAACGGCGGCGCCGGCGGCACCACCTCCGGCAACGGCGGCAACGGCGGGATCGGCGGGACCGCCGGGATCGGCGGGGCCGGCGGTAACGGCGGGTCCGGCGCCGACGCGCTGGGCAGTACCGGTACGGCCGGTCAAGCCGGCGGCAACAGCGGTAACGGCGGGGTCGGCGGGGTCGGCGGGGCCGGCGGCAACGCCGGGATCGGCGCCAGCGGGGCCGGCGTCACCGGGTCCGGCGGGGTCGGCGGGGCCGGCGGCACCAGCGGCGCCCTGGGTGGGCTGGGCGGGGCCGGGGCCGCCAACACCGCGGTCGACGGAATCGGCGGGGCCGGCGGGGCCGGCGGGTCGATCGGGACCGGCGGGGCCGGCGGGGCCGGCGGCGCACCCGGCACCGACGGGACCGGCGGAGTCGCCGGGGAGACCGGCAGCAGCGGTGCCTCGATCGGCACCGGCGGCAACGGCGGTGCCGGCGCTCTCGGCGGGGCGGGCAGCACCGGCGCCAACGGCGGCGCGGGTACCGGGGCGGCCGGCACCAACGGCGGCACCGGCGCGGCCGGCGGGGCCGGCGGCAACGGCGGCGCCGGCGGCACCACCTCCGGCAACGGCGGCAACGGCGGGATCGGCGGGACCGCCGGGATCGGCGGGGCCGGCGGTAACGGCGGGTCCGGCGCCGACGCGCTGGGCAGTACCGGTACGGCCGGTCAAGCCGGCGGCAACAGCGGTAACGGCGGGGTCGGCGGGGTCGGCGGGGCCGGCGGCAACGCCGGGATCGGCGCCAGCGGGGCCGGCGTCACCGGGTCCGGCGGGGTCGGCGGGGCCGGCGGCACCAGCGGCGCCCTGGGTGGGCTGGGCGGGGCCGGGGCCGCCAACACCGCGGTCGACGGAATCGGCGGGGCCGGCGGGGCCGGCGGGTCGATCGGGACCGGCGGGGCCGGCGGGGCCGGCGGCGCACCCGGCACCGACGGGACCGGCGGAGTCGCCGGGGAGACCGGCAGCAGCGGTGCCTCGATCGGCACCGGCGGCAACGGCGGTGCCGGCGCTCTCGGCGGGGCGGGCAGCACCGGCGCCAACGGCGGCGCGGGTACCGGGGCGGCCGGCACCAACGGCGGCACCGGCGCGGCCGGCGGGGCCGGCGGCAACGGCGGCGCCGGCGGCACCACCTCCGGCAACGGCGGCAACGGCGGGATCGGCGGGACCGCCGGGATCGGCGGGGCCGGCGGTAACGGCGGGTCCGGCGCCGACGCGCTGGGCAGTACCGGTACGGCCGGTCAAGCCGGCGGCAACAGCGGTAACGGCGGGGTCGGCGGGGTCGGCGGGGCCGGCGGCAACGCCGGGATCGGCGCCAGCGGGGCCGGCGTCACCGGGTCCGGCGGGGTCGGCGGGGCCGGCGGCACCAGCGGCGCCCTGGGTGGGCTGGGCGGGGCCGGGGCCGCCAACACCGCGGTCGACGGAATCGGCGGGGCCGGCGGGGCCGGCGGGTCGATCGGGACCGGCGGGGCCGGCGGGGCCGGCGGCGCACCCGGCACCGACGGGACCGGCGGAGTCGCCGGGGAGACCGGCAGCAGCGGTGCCTCGATCGGCACCGGCGGCAACGGCGGTGCCGGCGCTCTCGGCGGGGCGGGCAGCACCGGCGCCAACGGCGGCGCGGGTACCGGGGCGGCCGGCACCAACGGCGGCACCGGCGCGGCCGGCGGGGCCGGCGGCAACGGCGGCGCCGGCGGCACCACCTCCGGCAACGGCGGCAACGGCGGGATCGGCGGGACCGCCGGGATCGGCGGGGCCGGCGGTAACGGCGGGTCCGGCGTTTCCGGCACGGCCGGCACGGGTGTCGCCCCCGGCGGGACCGGCGGCCTCGGGGGTAACGCCGGCAACGGCGGTAGCGGTGGCACCGGCGGCAACGGCGGCAATGGCGGCACGGCCGCCAATGGCAGCACCGGCATCGGCGGCAACGCAGGCAACGGCGGTAACGCCGGGTTGGTCGGCAACGGCGGCGTTGGCGGGGCCGGCGGCACCGACGGCGGGGCTGGCGGCGGGAACGGCGGCGGCGGCGGCAACGGTGGCGACCCAGGCACAGCCGGCACGGGCGGCAACGGTGGCAACGGCTCCACCGCCGGTACCGATGGCACGCCCGGCATCGGGATCACCGGTCCGGCCGGTAATGGCGGGGCCGGCGGCAATGGCGGCAACGGCGTCTTCGCCGGCACCACCGCCGGCAGCGGCGGCAACGGCGGCAACGGCGGCGCGATCGGCAATGGCGGCGCCGGCGGCAACGGCGGCACGGGCACGCCCGGCACCCCCGGCATTACCGGCAGTAACGGCGGGGCCGGCACCGGCGCGAGTGGCGGCGGCGGCACCAGCGGCGCTAACGGCGGTAGTGGCGGTAACGGTGGCCAAGGCGGCCAGGGCGGCTCGACCTCCGGGAACGGCGGGGCCGGCGGGCTCGGCGGCAACGGCGGGGCCGGCGGCGACGGCGCTGACGGCGGCAACGGCGGCTCCGGAAAGGCCGGTACAGACGTACTCGCCGGAGGCACCGGCGGCCTCGCCGGTAACGCCGGTAACGCCGGTAGCGGCGGCACCGGTGGTAACGGCGGCGTCGGCGGCACGGCCGCCCATGGCAGCACCGGCGGTGGCGGGAACGCAGGCAACGGCGGTAATGCCGGGACGGTCGGCAACGGCGGCGTTGGCGGGGCCGGGGGCACCGATGGCGGAGCCGGCGGCGGGAACGGCGGCGGCGGCGGCAACGGCGGCAACCCGGCCATCGCTGGTGGCGGCGGCACCGGCGGCACCGGCTCTACCACTGGTAGCAACGGCACGCCCGGCATCGGGGACACCGCTCCGGCCGGTAACGGCGGGGCCGGCGGTACCGGCGCCGACGCAACGTTCGCCGGCTCCAGCGGCGGCAGCGGCGGCAACGGCGGCAACGGCGGCGCGATTGGCAACGGCGGTGTCGGCGGTGTCGGCGGCAACGGCATGGACGGCGCGGCCGGCACGCCCGCTGTCGGTCCGGGCGGCGCCGGCGGCGACGCCGGCAACGCCGGTGCTGGCGGCAACGGCGGTGCGGGCGGCGCCGGCGGCTCGACCTCCGGTAACGGCGGGACCGGCGGCGCCGCCGGTAACGGCGGTAACGGCGGGACGGGCGGCGACGGCAACGGCGGGGCCAACAGTGTTGCCGGCGGCACCGGCGGGCTCGGCGGCAACGGCGGCGACGGCGCAGACGGCGGGGCCGGCGGCAAGGGCGGCACAGCCTCGGGTTCAGGCAACGGCGGCACTGGCGGGGCCGCGGGTGACGGCGGCGCGGCCGGGGCTGGCGGCGCGGGCGCGGCCGGCGGCAACGGCAGCGCCGGTAACGGCGGGGTCGGCGGCAACGGCGGAGGCTCCGGTAACGGTGGTGACGGCGGGGTCGGCGGCAACGGCGGGGTCGCCTCGGGGTCAGGTAGCGGCGGTAACGGTGGAGTCGCTGGACACGGCGGCGCCACCGGTGCCGGCGGGGTCGGCGGGGCCGGCGGCACCGGTAACGGCGGCAACGGTGGGGCCGCCGGCAACGGCGGCGCCACCGGTAACGGCGGGGCAGGCGGCGCCGGCGGCACCGGTGCGGCCTCGGGGTCAGGCAACGGCGGCAACGGCGGAGGCGCTGGAGACGGCGGCGCCAGCGGCGCCGGCGGAGCCGGCGGCGACGGCGGTAACGGCAACGGCGGCAACGGCGGCGCCGCCGGCACCGGCGGGGCCTCCGGGAATGGCGGAGCCGGCGGGGTCGGTGGGGTCGGCAGCGCGGCCTTGGGGTCAGGTAGCGGCGGCGACGGCGGTGCGGGCGGCGACGGCGGGGTGTCCGGGAGCGGCGGCGCCGCCGGCGCCGGCGGGGTCGCCACGAGCAGTGGTGCCGGCGGTGCCGGCGGGGCCGGCGGGGCCGCGGGGGCCGGCGGGGCCGGCGCGGCCGGCGGGGCCGGCGGGGCCGCCTCGGGATCAGGCAACGGCGGTAACGGCGGGGATGCAGGCACCGGCGGGGTGTCGGCGAGCGGCGGGGCAGGCGGGGCAGGCGGCGCTGCCACCTTGGGTACCGGCGGCGTCGGCGGGGCCGGCGGCGCCGCCGTCGCCGGCGGCGTGGGCGGGGCGGGCGGGGCCGGCGGCGCCTCCACCTCAGCTACCGGCGGCAACGGCGGCGACGGCGGCAACGGCGGCAACGGCGGCGACGGCGGCGACGGCGGCAACCATGGCGCCGGCACCATCAATGGCGCCCCTGGCGCCGGCGGCGCCGGGGCTGTTGGCGGTGCCGGCGGTGCGGGCGGCGCCGGCGGCGCCGGCCTCCCCCCGGGCACCACCGGTAGCCTCGGCCCCAGCGGCAACGCCGGGAGCCCCGGCACCATCGGCAACTAAGACGGATGGTCTTCTGCGCTACCCAGTTCGCCTGCAGCAATCAGCGCGCATGGTTGACGACAGCTACACGTACGGAAAGGTGTTTTCGTCAACTTCGAAGAGGTGCGTACGCTCTGAGCGGCTGAATCGCTTTCACGCTCCGCCGTAGTGAGCGTAAGTCGGTTTTAGCCGGACTGGCCCGCACCGCCGTTGCCGAACAACAACCCACCGTTACCGCCGGCGCCGCCCCGACCACCGGCCTGGCCGACACCACCCTGACCACCGGTGCCACCGGCGCTTCCGGTTTGACCGGCCGTGCCCGCTCCCCCAGCCCCACCAGCACCGCCATGGCCACCATTACCGAACAGGCCCGCCGCCCCGCCGGCACCGCCGGCGTGCCCGGCCTTCCCCGACCCGCCGTTACCGCCGTCGCCCCTCAAAATCCCGCCCGCCCCACCAGCCTGCCCAGTGCCCGCCGCCCCATTTGCGCCGTTGCCGATGATGGGACGTCCCAACAACACGTTCGTGGGCGCATTGATTACACCGAGGACGTCTTGCTCCAGGGTCTGTAACGGCGACGCATTCGCCGCCTCTGCGGCCGCATAGGTGCCGCCGCGCGTTCAAGGCCTGCACAAACTCGGAATGAAAGGCAGCCGCCTGGGCACTCAAAGCCTGATACTCCCGAGCGTGGCTAGAAAACAGGGACGCAATCGCGGCCGACACCTCATCACCAGCAGCCGCCAGCACGCTCGTAGTCGCCGGCGCTGCCGCAGCATTGGCCACACGTAGCGCGGAGCCGATGCTGCCCACATCGGCTGACGCCCTCGCCAACGTCTCGGGGGCCGCCACCACGAACGACATCGCCCGCTCACTCTCCACCGCCCATAACGGCGCCGCCCCTTAACTGGGGTGTTATCGCGACCCGCGGCCATTTTCCCGAGTCTGGTACGCACACCGGGCTACCGCGTGATGGTCACACATTGTGCATTACCCGCATCTTGTGCGGTTCATATTCCCTCTGACGCAAGCAATTCGACTACTGCGATCGCGCCGATTCGAGCTAATGTTCGCCGCAGCACGACGAACCTGAGCGACTCGCCGCTGGCGACGAACGTTTCGAGTATGCAAACGCCAGGTGCGTTCGTCAGCATCGACAAGGCCAACACGTTCTGAGCGGATGTAACTCCCGGTTCGCATCAGTAGCATGAATGCGGTGGCACCCGGACGGCCGGACGACTTCAACGATCAACCGACCCAGCACGCGAGATACGGCAGGGGCGGATCCCCACCACCGGCTGCGGACGCCGATCCCGTCCCTCCGCCAACCGTGCCGCCTGCTCCCGAGCAGCTCGACCCCCCCGAATTCTTCGACCCGCTAGACGAAGATGCCGAGTTCACCCCGTGGTACCGCAAGCCCGAGGTACTCATCGGCTGGGGTCTGTTCGTTGCGATCCTGATCGGAATAATCGTCTACGGCATCCTGCAGCTCATCCACGGCAACAACGGCACCACCGAAACCCCTTCTACCAGCACGACGATCTCGTCAACAACCACCAGCACTACAACGCCACCGACGACCGCGACAACCACGACTCCGACGACAGCGCCGCCCACCAGCAGCGCAATCCAGCCGCCTGCACACCAGCCAACCCAACAGCAGCAGCCAACCCAACAGCAACCAACGCATCGTCATCACCTGCCGCAACTGCCCTCGGTGATCACAATTCCGGAGGTGCCGACGGTGATCACGGTGCCACCCGAACTCCGTTAACAAGTCGGTTGCGGGCCAGTGGGATCTAGGGCCGATATGGTGAGGGCCGGCCGGTTGCCAGTGACACAACGGACACAGGGGTGCGCAAGATGAGCTCGTCGCTCGGGTTGTCGCTCGGGGTGGCCAATCTGGTTGCGGCCCGCGCCGGCAGCCCTCCGGTAGCTCGCACATCCGTTTTGACAATCTACGACCAGCGACCATCCGAAGTCGGTATGCCGGAGGAAACCCCGAGCCTGACCGAACCCGGGCTGGTGATGCGGGGATTCATCGAGCGAGTCGGGGACCGGGTTCCACTGGTGGCCCCCGACGGAACGAAGTACCTCGGCGCGGCGCTGGCGGTCGAAGCGCTCGAGGCAATGGCGCGTACGGTGGGCTACGGGACGCCGATCACGATCGCGTTTCCCACGTATTGGTCCGAGGCCCAGATCGCGGCGCTGCGCGAGGAGTTCTTCGCCCAGCCCGGCCTGGCACCGGGCGGCGTGCCTCCAGTTTTGATTTCCGATACCACGGCCGCCATCGCAGCGCTACGCACCCAGCCTGGATATCCGACCGACGGCATCGTCGCCCTGTGCGACTTCGGCGCGAGCGGCACCAGCGTCTCGCTGATCAACGCCAGGCCGAACTCACAGCCGATCGGGCCGCCGCTCCGGTACGCCGAATTCTCCGGTGACGCAATCGATCAGCTCATTCTCAACCACCTGCACCTGGCTGCGCCCCAGCTGAGCGAGTGCCAGCGCGCCAAGGAGCAGCTTTCGACGGCCACGGTAACCCCAATCGCACCGGGCGCAACCGGCTCCGGAGATGCTGTCCAGCTGTCTCGCACCGAATTCGAACAACTCATCTCGGGCCCACTGGACCGCTTCCTCGGCACGCTCGAAGAAACATTGCAGCGCAACAGCGTTCCGCGTTCCGCCCTGGCCGCTGTGGGGATTGTCGGCGGTGGCGCAAGCATCCCTTTGATTGCCACGCGCCTGTCAGGGCGTCTGCAGGTGCCGGTAATCACCGCACCCGACGCTAAGTTCAGCGCAGCAGTCGGCGCGGCTGCACTCGGCCAGCAGCGATCGTCGGCAGCCGTCCCTACTACTGCGAGTCCCATGATCGAGAATCCGACCGAGATGGTCGGAACCGGTGGGACCGCCCTTGCCGAGGACCCTCCGCTGGCCTGGTCAGAAGACGCCGACGCAGACGATCCCGTCCCCTACACAGGCCCCGAACACACTGGCGGCTACGGCAGGGAGACAACGGAATTCGACGACGGTGACGACGATCCGTACGCCGCCGAAGACGAGCGACTGCCGTGGTACAAACGCACTGCACTGGTCTTGATCCTGGCCGGCGCGGTCGCAGCCATTCTGGCGGCGGTGGTGTTGGCACTGACCTTGGGCCGCGACGAGCCCAGGCCGAACCAACCGCCGCCAACGCCAGAAACGGTCACGGTCACGGCGCCTCCGAGTGACACCACGCAGCCGCCCGTTATTACCACGACGGCCCAGCCCCCTCCGCCGGAAACGACGACTCCGCCGCCGATCACGACCACCGAGCCACCAACAACCACGGCGCCACCTACAACAACTCAGGTGACCACCACCGCTCCGGAACCGCCTCCGCGAGAAAGGCCGTGGCCCCCGCGTCGCCTTGACCCGTGGCGGCGCTAGCGCGGCTGCACGTTGGGCTTGGCGTAGCCGCGCGCCGCGAAATCCGCCACCATCGCCTCCGCGCTACGCACGGCGGCACGGCACGCCCTGGTGGTGAACGGGTCGTTGAGCGGATGCTCGGAGCGACGGCGCCAGCGTCGCGCCGCGGCGAACGCGGCACGCGGACCCTCGTTCGGATCTGAATCCTCGGCGTTCAGACCAAGCCTGCTTGCCGGGGTGGTGCCCGACCCGCCGATGATCCGACGCAACGACGCGATCTCGTCCGCATTCAATGTCGTTGGTCGCGAATGTAATTGACTGAGCAACCGAAGTTCCTCAAAAGAGTGGGTATCAGCCAGCAGCGGTTCGATATCGGCGACGATGTTTGGCGTCGCGACGATCGGAAAAGCCTCCACGAACCTGCGCAAAGACAGCAGCGCGGTGTGCGCCTTGAGCAGGTCGGAGCGCTGCGCGAATTGTTGATCGATGACGTCGCGCAGTGCCATCAGCCCGCTGCGCTCCTGCAGTTCGTCGGCCAGACATGGGGCGTCGGTGACTCCGGCGGCCAGCACGGCGATCGAGATCCGGATGCCGAACATACCGAATCGCTCAAGCAGCTCCGCCCGGGTCGCCGCGTCCACAGGCAACTGGCTATTGGCCCGCACGAAACGATCCACGCTGAGCATGGCCTTGCTGAGTTCGGCTCGGTCGGCGCCGGCGAGCTTCTGTAGCGCGACGAATTCGCTTTGGCGCAGCGTGCGTGCGGTCAGCGCAAGCAGTCCGGAGACCGGCACCACCGCCTGGCAGATGCCGGTCTGGTTCATCTCGCGGGTGAACCGCTGCGTCACGTCCGCCGCTGACTGCATCGCGTCGATCCGTCCGGCGCCAATCTCGTCGGCCCGCGAAGCGACCCCGACGATGCCCAGTGCGCCCGCAGCCCCGCCGACCAGCTGACCGATCTGTTTGAGCAGGGCGATATCAGCGGCGTTGAGGGTGCGCAATAAGAACACCACCGCGTCCACCCGTGGCACGCCGTCGGGGGGCACCAGCAGGCGCAAGGTTCCCTCGGAGGCATCGCGCGTCAATGACGACGTCCCCGGGGTGTCGATGATGGTGGAGTTGACGAGTTCCTCCGCCGGCCACTCGACGTCCAGGTCGACCACCTCGGCGGGATTGATCGTCCGGAAGTCGAACGTCAGGCCGCCTTCTGATCCGACACCGTGGTTGATCGGCACATTCGAATGCTTTCCGCCCCAATGGTTCGCGGTGACCTTTGGGGTGGGTCCGTGGCGGAACCAGGTGACAGTCTGAGTGGCCTCGGACCTCAAGTTGGGCGCGACCTCGACCGAGATGCCCAGCGAGCCGTCGGCTCGGCGCCAGCTCACGCTCGGAGATGTTGTCGATGCTGCGCACGTGCTGGGCCCTGAACAGTGAACCGCAGGCCAGGGGCTCCGACGAAGGGCAGGTTAGGGGAGCCTTTCTCACGTCGAAAGCCGCGCGGATGTCACTATGGGCAGGCCAGAGATCTAATGGGTTATCGCGCAGTGACTACGTTTGGAGAGGCCTTCTGTGACGCCGACGCTCACACTCATCAGACTGATACTCGGCCTGGGCCTGACTGTGGTGGTGGCCGCTTTCGCGCTCCGGCGGGTGTTGTGGCTTTTCAAGTTGGTCATGTCCGGCCAGCCGGCGAGCGGGCGCACCAATGACGTCGGTACCAGGGTCTGGACCCAAATCACTGAGGTGTTCGGCCAGCGCAAGCTGCTGAAATGGTCCATTCCCGGGCTGGCGCACTTCTTCACCATGTGGGGCTTCTTCATCCTCGCCACGGTGTACGTCGAGGCTTACGGCGCCCTGTTCCAGCCCAATTTCCACATACCGATCGTCGGCCGCTGGGACGCGCTGGGCTTCTTGCAGGACTTCATTGCCCTTGCCGTGTTAGCCGGCATCATCACCTTCTCGATCATCCGATTGCGAAGCGAGCCAAAGGACTACGGACGCCAGTCCCGCTTCTACGGTTCACATACCGGTGGCGCTTGGCTGATCTTGTTCATGATCTTCCTGGTCATCTTCAGCTTCGCGATCTTCCGCGGTGCCTCGGCGAACATCGGAACCCTGCCCTACGGCAACGGCGCTTTCTTCTCGCACGCCATGGGCGCGCTCATGCACCCACTCGGTCTCGCCGCCAACGAGTGGATCGAGTCGGGCGCGCTGCTGGCACATATCGCTGTGGCGCTTTTCTTCCTGCTGATCGTGCTGCACTCCAAACACCTGCACATCTTCTTGGCGCCGATCAACGTCACCTTCAAACGACTGCCCGACGGTTTGGGTCCACTGCTACCTCTCGAATCCGGTGGCAAGCCGATCGACTTCGAAGATCCTGCCGAGGACGCCGTTTTCGGCCGCGGCAAAATCGAAGACTTCACCTGGAAGGGCATGCTCGACTTCGCCACGTGTACCGAGTGCGGGCGCTGCCAGTCGCAATGCCCGGCCTGGAATACGGGCAAGCCGCTGTCGCCCAAGCTCGTCATCATGGACCTGCGCGACCATTGGATGGCCAAGGCGCCGTACATACTTGGCGAAAAGAAAGCCGAGCCGCTCGAAGGTCTTGACCTCGAGACCGTCCACGAAGAGGGCCACCACGTGCCGGAGTCCGGCTTCGGCCGGGTGCCCGGGCACGGTCCCGAACAGGCGGCGCGCCCGCTGGTTGGCACCGCCGCACAAGGCGGCGTGATCGACCCCGACGTGCTCTGGTCGTGCGTGAGCTGCGGCGCGTGCGTCGAGCAGTGCCCGGTGGACATCGAGCACGTCGACCACATCATCGACATGCGCCGCTACCAGGTGATGATGGAATCGGAGTTCCCCTCCGAGCTGTCCACGCTGTTCAAGAACCTGGAAAACAAGGGCAACCCGTGGGGGCAGAACGCCTCCGACCGGACCAACTGGATCAGCGAGGTCGACTTCGACGTCCCGGTCTATGGCGAGGATGTCGACAGCTTCGACGGCTTCGAGTACCTGTTCTGGGTGGGCTGCGCAGGCGCCTACGACGACAAGGCCAAGAAGACCACCAAGGCCGTGGCCGAACTGCTCTCGATCGCCGGCGTGAAATTCCTGGTGCTGGGCACCGGAGAAAGCTGCAACGGCGACTCGGCGCGCCGCTCCGGCAACGAGTTCCTGTTCCAACAACTGGCCCAGCAGGCCGTCGAAACCCTGGACGGATTGTTCGAGGGTGTGGAAACCGTCGACCGCAAGATCGTGGTCAGCTGCCCGCACTGCTTCAACACCATCGGCAAGGAATACCGGCAGCTGGGCGCCAACTACAGCGTGCTGCACCACACCCAGCTGCTCAACCGGCTCGTCCGCGACAAGAAGCTGGTGCCCGTCACCCCGGTCTCCCGGGACATCACCTATCACGACCCGTGCTACCTGGGTCGGCACAACAAGGTCTACGAAGCGCCACGCGAGCTGATCGAGGCCGCCGGAGCGAACCTCACCGAGATGCCTCGGCATGCCGAGCGCAGCTTCTGCTGTGGCGCCGGCGGCGCGCGGATGTGGATGGAAGAGCACATCGGCAAGCGGATCAACCACGAACGCGTCGACGAGGCGCTGGCCACCGGCGCCACCGCGATCGCCACCGGCTGCCCGTTCTGCCGGGTGATGGTCACCGACGGCGTCGGTGATCGGCAAGAGGAAGCCGGACGCAGCGGCGTTGAGGTGCTTGATGTGGCCCAGGTGTTACTCGGGTCGCTTGAGTACGACAAAGCGACGCTGCCGGCGAAGGGTACGGCCGCGACAGCGGCCGCCAAGGCCGCAAAGGCCGCCCCGAAGGCTGCCGCACCGAGCGCACCCGCAGAAGCTCCCGCGGCGCCCGCCGAAAAGCCTGCCGCGGCCCCCGCGGAATCCGCCCAAGCGTCCGCACCCGCCGCGCCGGCGGCACCTGTTAAGGGGCTTGGTATTGCCGGCGCCGCCAAGCGCCCGGGCGCCAAGAAAGCGGCAGCTCCAGCGCCTCAAGCTGCTGCTGCGGCACCGGAAGCGCCGACCGCAGCGCCCGCCGCACCCGCCGCGCCCGCCGCGCCCGCTAAGGGGCTGGGCCTGGCAGCCGGCGCCAAGCGACCCGGCGCCAAGCAGGCAGCAGCCCCGGCGCCGCAAGCGTCTGCGGCTCCCGAGGCGCCTACCACGGAAACCCGGCCAGCCCAGGCACCCGCACCCCAATCGGCACCGGCCGCGCCCGCCGCACCCGCCGCACCTGTTAAAGGGCTGGGCCTGGCGGCTGGCGCCAAGCGACCCGGCGCCAAGAAGGCGGCAGCCCAGGCGCCCGCACCTGAAGTAAAACCGGAAGCAAAGTCCGAGGCACAGCCGGAGCCCGAGCCCTCTCCGCAGGCCGATAGCGATCCGGCCCCCGCGGACGCTCCGGCCGCGCCGGTTAAGGGGCTGGGCATCGCGCGCGGCGCCCGTCCGCCGGGCAAGCGTTGATCACGGTTTGATACTGGTCAGCAAATTTCGGTGGACAACGGTGGCACCATAGTGGGGTGACTACTCACCAGCTGCCCGTGCACACTTCCGGTCATCACCGGCAGCGAGCCTTCGCGCAGTCGTCCAAGCTTCAGGACGTCTTGTACGAAATCCGCGGCCCGGTGCACCAGCATGCTGCGCGGTTGGAGTCCGAAGGACACCGCATCCTCAAGCTCAACATCGGCAACCCGGCTCCGTTCGGCTTCGAGGCGCCCGACGTGATCATGCGCGACATGATCCAGGCGCTGCCGAACGCACAGGGCTACTCGGACTCGAAGGGCATCCTGCCTGCCCGCCGTGCGGTGGTCACCCGCTACGAGCTGGTTGACGGCTTCCCTCGATTCGATGTCGAAGACGTCTTCCTGGGCAACGGGGTCTCGGAGCTGATCACGATGACCCTGCAGGCCCTGCTCGACAACGGCGATCAGGTGTTGATCCCGTCGCCGGACTACCCGCTGTGGACGGCGTCGACCTCGCTGGCGGGCGGCACACCCGTGCACTACCTGTGCGACGAGACCCGGCAGTGGCAGCCGGATATCGCCGACATGGAATCCAAGATCACCGAGCGCACCAAAGCGCTGGTTGTCATCAACCCGAACAACCCGACCGGCGCGGTTTACAGCCGCGAAGTCCTCACCCAGATAGCCGACCTGGCCCGCAAGCACCAGCTGCTGCTGCTCGCCGACGAGATCTACGACAAGATCCTGTACGACGAGGCCAAGCACATCAGCCTGGCCACCGTCGCGCCCGATCTGTTGTGCCTCACCTTCAACGGCCTGTCGAAGGCCTACCGGGTCGCCGGATACCGGGCCGGTTGGCTGGCAATCACCGGGCCCAAGGACCACGCGGGCAGTTTCATCGAGGGCATCAGCCTGCTGGCGAACATGCGGTTGTGCCCCAATGTTCCGGCGCAACATGCGATTCAGGTCGCCCTGGGCGGCCACCAGAGCATCGACGACCTGGTGCTCCCGGGCGGACGGCTGCTCGAACAGCGCGACGTCGCCTGGACCAAGCTCAACGAGATTCCAGGCGTGTCGTGCGTCAAACCAGAGGGTGCGTTGTACGTGTTCCCGCGGCTGGACCCCGAGGTGTACGACATCGCCGATGATGAACAGCTTGTCTTGGACTTGCTGTTGCAAGAGAAGATTCTGGTGACCCAGGGCACCGGGTTCAATTGGCCGGCGCCGGACCATCTGCGGCTGGTGACGCTGCCCTGGTCCCGCGACCTGTCGGCCGCGATCGACCGACTGGGCAACTTCCTCGCCAGTTATCGGCAGTGACCCGGTTGCGCGTGCCTCTACCGTGTAGCGGGTGACTCACTCCCACTCGCACACACTGCCGTCGGGCCCGTCTCCGGTGGATGCGTTGCCTGCCAGGATCATCGTCGGGCTGCTGGCCGCGATCGGTGTGGCGGTGATAGCCGGGGCGGTGTGGCTGTGGCCCAGCGCGCAGCACGTCGATATCCCGATGCCGTTCCAGAACGCCTCCGGCGGCGCGGTGAGCACGCAGAGCGGGCACGTGGTGTCCAGCGGATTGGGCGACTGCGGCAGCCCGTCGGCCGGTCAGGTATTGACCACGGCGCCTCAGCCAGGGACCCCGGGCTCCGGGCAGTGCGTAGAAACACTCGTCGCGATCGATTCCGGCCCGAACGCCGGGGCGAACACCCTGTTGGAGTTCTCACCCGGCCCCGGCCAGCCTCAATTCGCGGCGGGTGACCACATCCGGGTCAGCCGGCAAGTCAACGAGAAGGGCGCCACCAGCTACGGGTTTTACGACTTCGAACGCGGCTGGCCGCTGATCGCGCTCGCCATCGTATTCGCAGTGGTGATCGTCGCCGTGGCGCGCTGGCGCGGTTTGCTCGCCATGGTCGGCATCGTGGTCGCGTTTTTGGTATTGGTGGTGTTCTTGCTGCCGGCGTTGCGGGACGGCGCACCCGCGGTGCCGGTGGCGCTGGTGGCATCGGCGGCGATCCTGTACGCGGTTATCTACCTGGCGCACGGAGTCAGCCTGCGGACGAGCGCCGCTTTGCTGGGCACCTTATCTTCGTTGCTGCTCGCCGCCGGATTATCATGGGGTGCAATACAACTGACGCATTTAACCGGACTCTCCGATGAACAGAACTCCACGGTTGGCGCGTATCTAGGCAGTGTGTCGATCAGCGGGCTGTTGCTCGCCGGGTTCATCATCGGATCGCTGGGTGTGCTCAACGATGTGACCGTGACCCAGGCCTCGACGGTGTTCGAACTCGCTCACGTCGGTGGCATGACCTCCCAGACCTCTCGACGCACCATTTTCCTGAGCGCGATTCGGGTGGGCCGAGATCACATCGCCAGCACGGTCTACACGCTGGTGCTGGCCTACGCCGGCAGTTCGCTGCCGCTGCTGTTGCTGTTCAGCGTCGCCAACCGATCACTGGGAGACGTGCTGAGCAGCGAAAGCGTGGCCATCGAGCTGGTTCGCTCAGCGGTGGGGGGCATCGCTCTCGCGCTGTCGGTTCCACTGACGACGGCGATCGCGGCGGTGCTGGCTAAACCTGCCGAAATTAGCGCCGTTCCAATAGCCCCTGCAGGTAGCCGCCATAACCGGACTTGAGCAGTGTGCTTGCCCGTTCCACTAGCTGCTGGTCATCGATCCAGCCCTGCTGCCAGGCGATTTCCTCGGGAACGCTGACCTTCAGGCCCTGGCGTCGTTCCAGCGTCCGGACGTAATCGCTGGCGTCCAGCAGCGAGTCGAACGTGCCCGTGTCCAGCCACGCCGTCCCTCGGGCCATCACCTCGACCGACAGCCGCCCCTGGTTGAGATAGATCTGGTTTACCGCGGTGATCTCGTATTCGCCGCGCGCCGATTTCTTTAAGCTTTTGGCGATTTCGATCACATCGTTGTCGTAGAAGTACAACCCGGGTACTGCGTACTGAGACTTCGGAGTTTCTGGCTTCTCTTCCAATGACAGCGCTATGCCGTCGGCGCCGAATTCAACCACGCCATAAGCGGACGGGTTTGCCACCCAATAGGCGAAAATTGCCCCACCGCTGATGGATTGGAAGCGACTCAGACTGGTGCCCAGTCCCGGTCCGTAGAAGATATTGTCCCCCAACACCAAAGCCGCCGAATCATTGCCAATGTGCTTGGCGCCGAGGACGAATGCTTGTGCCAGGCCGTCCGGCTTGTCCTGTGTCACGTAGCTGAGGTTGATGCCGAACTGCGCGCCGTCCCCGAGGAGTCGCTGAAACCCGGCCGCGTCGTGGGGAGTGGTGATCACCAAGATGTCGCGGATGCCGGCCATCATCAGTGTGGACAGCGGGTAGTAGATCATCGGTTTGTCGTAGACCGGCAGCAGCTGCTTGCTGATGCCCACGGTGATCGGGTGCAGGCGCGTGCCCGATCCACCGGCCAAGATAATCCCTCGCATGGGTGCCTCCTAAAACCTGCGTCGACCGCTAATTTACGAGATCGGCCTCGGTGAGTTCGGTGGCCGCGAGCGCCGACGCCAGATTCTGATGGCGGAACACCGATGTGACGTGGTCGTGGACCACCCGGAATGCCGATGCGGCGTCGGTCGCCGCCTCGTGGCTGGCCGCAGGGCTGACGGTCTGCTCGACGACCACAACACCGTCGTGGACGTACATTCGGCCGAGCACCGCTGTCGATTTGATCGAGCCGGCCCAGTTGCGCAGCGCCTCGTGGCCTTGCGCGGCTCCATGGGCGTCGCCGATGTCGATATCGTCGCTGGACAATGCCACCAACGTGTCGAGGTCGGAGGCGTTAAGAGCGTCGTGCCATGCCAGCACGGTGGCGATCTCCGATGTGGTCATGGTGTGCAAGTTACCGTGCGCGATTACAGAGGTGTGCGGTCCAGCCAGTTTTGCAATACGGACCCGTCGCCGAACAGCTCGATGCCGGTGTCGGCGATCTCGACTCGGCGCACGAGGGCCAGTAACAGCTCGGTGGCGCCGCCACGCAGCGCGACGGTGCCTTTGCCGTGCTCATGCGACCAGGTAATGCCACCGTCGGAAAGGCCGATCGTCCATTCCCCGGCTTCGCCCAGCCCGGCATCGGTGGCGTGCAAGTGCAGGGTGCGGCCCTCTTCCAGCGGAAGGGCTGCCCCGTCGGCTCCGGCCTGGATCTCGACGCGCTCAAGCCATTCGGTGATCGCGTCGGCAGCGATATCGGGTTCGAGCGTGAAGTCGGCACCGATCGCGATGGCGGCGTCGGCCCGATGGACCGCGGTTTCGTGGAGCCGGCGCCGCGTCCACCAGTTCGCCGGGCGTGATCCCAGGAAAGTCCATACCGGTGTCTCCACACCGGACAATTCGACGGCGTCGACCAATCGTCGCGCACCTCCATGCAGCCAAGAAATGGCGCCGGCGGGGTCCGGTGGGGGTTTGCCGCCTTCGACGCTGCGCGGATCGAGGAAGTGGTCGACCCGATCGTGAACGATCTGCGCGGCCCAACGGTCGCCACGGCCGACGTGCCGGAACAACTGCTGCAGACTCCAATCCGGGCATGTAGGCACCGGCAGGGATTCGTCGACATCGTGGAAGAGATCCGAAAAAGCGCGATTCTCTTCGATGAATGCGGCCGCGTAGTCCACAGGGGTCACGCTACCCGGCCGAGATATGCCTGATCTCTATCCCGCTCTGGCTTCGACGCCCGCGCGCTGCCACCTCCACCCCCGCGACATTCTGAACGCCCGAATGGGCATTAGGAGGGATGTTTCGCGCGTTCACGCCTGAACTGAACCTGGAAGCAGATGATCTGCTCATTGACGACTGTCATTGACGGGTGCCAATGAACTAGATACCGTGGTTCTATGGGGTCATCGAACGCCGTCGCGGATGTTGGATCGCCCGTTGTAGGGGCTCGAGAGACTCGACGGTTGGAGACGCGGGCGCGTCTATTCGACGCCGCACTGGCTGAGATTGGCCGATGCGGATTGGCCGGTGCCGACGTCAGTGCCATTGCCAGCTCGGCCGGGGTGGTGCGGGGCACGTTCTACTTTCACTTCCCGACCAAGGAGCACGTCCTAGTCGAGTTGCAGCGAAACGAAGAAATCAGGATCGTCGCTGAATTCAACCACGCGAAGACCGAGCCCGATGACTTGTCGGCGGTCCTGTCGCAGTTGGTTCGACATGTGATCGCCGCCGAACGGCGGGTAGGTCCAGTGGTCTTTCGAGGCATGTTGGGATTGCACTTCTCCGCAACCCGGCCGGCTGAGGACCAACTATCGGAGCATCCGCTCGCGGAGTTCGTGATTGCCGCGATCGCAGGTGCCCAGGCGGCGGGTCGAGTCCCCGCAGAGGCAAACGCCAGCGAACTCGGAGTGTTCTTCATGACCGGACTCTTCGCGCTGCTAGCCACTGGCACTCAAGATTCCACGACAGCGGATGCCGTCATGGACCGGTATGTAATGACGATCGTCAAGGGAATGGAGACACGATGAGCAACACAGGGATCGACGGCTACCGAGACTTCTTGAAGAGGCGCGACGGGGAGGCCGATCTGCTTAATCGACGCTTGACGAATCGCGAAGACTTCTTCAATAGCATCGAGACCAATGCCGTCCGATCAGCGCGCCCAGCCGACCGACCGACCTTCCTGCGGAACCTGCGCCGCAGAAAACCAGAGCCGGGGTTGGACAGGAAGATGCTGTTTCTGTTGGCCACAGCCAAGCTCAATCAGGCCGAACGATTCGGGGTCGGCCTCGGGGAAACCTACGGCCTCAATAGCGACGAGAACCTTCCACTTGAACGGGTGTACCTCGAACTCGAAGAGCACTACCACACCAGGCTGCTGGCATACGTGCTCGACGTATTCGACCTCACATTCCAAGTGGTGCCACCTCCGTTCGTCATGCGCCAGTTCGTCAAGACAGCGGCATTCATCCCGGAACGACTCGGATTCGTATTTGTCGGAGCAGCAGAGATGGCAGGCTGCGTCATGTTCGACGAACTGCGCCGCGTCGGCATTGAACTGTTCGCCGACGAACCCGAAGTCTCCGAACGAATTGAACTGCTCTACAGCGAAATCCTCACCGACGAAGTCGGCCACGTCGGCTACTGTGCATCACGATGCACCAGCGCCGAGCGGGCAGTGATGCGTTGGCTCTACCCGCGTATCGGAAGGCTGTTCGCACGCCAAACCGCCGAAATCAGCCTTCTCATCGACCCCGCAAAGCTCCGGGCCCGGCTCGACCGCCCCTTCGACGTGGAAGACCTGACCGCTGAACTGAGCAACGAGACGTATCTAGTCACACATCCGTGACTAGGGCGTGACACGCTCGACCAGGGACCACCGGTTGCGTCACCTCACAGCAGATCGGTAATTGGCGCCCATCCTGCGGATAACAACGACGCCCAATATCTAGGGATGAGATCGCCCATCGGCCAGCAGCGGTCAGGGTCCCATGCTGAGCTGTGCCGGGCTGCCCGCAAAGAAAATGGAGCCGGCAATGCATAAGTTGCGGCTAATGGGCCGTATCGGCCGGGCTCTTGTCGTGGTCAGCACGGTGCTCGGTGGCGCGGCGCTGGGCGATGGTGTGGCACATGCCGATGGCCCCGTCCAGTTGAGGAACAGGGCAGGCGATTATTGCCTGGACCGTCCCGATGGCAGCATCTACACCAAGACTGTGATCAACCCCTGCAATGGGTCGCTATCGCAGCGTTGGAATCTGCTGGGTACCGGGCAGATCCAGAGCGCCGCCTTCCCCGCGATGTGTCTGTCCAAGGAAAACAGCGATTATTGGGCATTCGTCCTTGGCTGTCTGAATCCTGGCTACGAGGTTTGGGCTATCCAGCCCAACGGCCTCGTCCAGCAACAATTTGGTGGCCCTTGCCTGACCCCGGTCGGCGACCTGAACCCTGGGACCTGGGTGAGCACCCGCTGGTGCAACGGCGATGCAGCAGAGCAACAGTGGGATGTTGTTCCATGACCGGGTAAAAGGTCACGGCACGTAATCGCGGTTGAGGCGCGTTTTGCGAAGTGTCTTCAGCCAGCAAAGCTGCGGTGATCCACGTCCTACTTTCCGGCGTCCCCGACACATCGCGCGACCAGAGTGTAAATTTGGGCGGCAACAGCTACCAGTGACGTGCCCCGCAGAGCACACTGCGCCCGCGGACGCGCGCCCGAATGAGCAAAACAGGGGACCCCGATGCCGCCGCACGGAGCAGCGTGACGTCGTCGCCTCCGTTGCACTTCAAGGAGAGTCCCGCCTTCGCGGCAGACCGCAGCGCGTACTGGCGCGACCTTCGCGCGCTAGGCCCGGTGGTGGAAATCACCAATGGTGATCCAGTGCTGCATGGCTATTACCTCACCGGGCGCGACGAGGTGCGCGCGGCTCTGCTTGACCCGGAGACTTTTTCCTCGCCGCCGAAAACCTTCAAGCTGAAGTCTTTCGGCGCACCGCTTCCGCAGGTGCCGCTCTCTTGTGTGACGCGCTCGGAGCATGCCCGCTTCGGACGCGTCTTACATCCCCTGTTCAGCCCCAAATCGCTGGCCCCCTTCGCGCCGGTCCTGCGCGCCCACGCCGCGACCCTGGCCGGCACGGTCGTCGCCAAAAGGGGGTGTGAGGCAACCCCCATCGCCGACACCTACGCCTGCCAGGCGCTCGTGACGGTCTGCGGACTACCGACAGATGCCGCCAACGCGGAACGGCTGACCCGCGCCGCAGTAGTCGGCGACACCGACGGGGCGGCCCACCTTGAACTCATCAATTGGCTGACATCCGGACTGAGCGCCGGGATGAAAAGTTCCCGGCGGCCGCCCGGCATTCTCTGGCCGCTGCTGGAGGGAGTCGAGGGCGACAGCGACTTCCCGCTGACGAGTCTCGAAGTAGTCTCGTTCATCCTTTTGTTGTTCTCCGTTGCCGGCATCGAAATGGCAGCCTCGGCAATTTCTTTCGCGCTCCTGCATCTCGCGCGCGATCCGCAGCTCCAGGCCACCCTGCGCGAGGATCCAGCGCAGCTTCCCGCATTCATCGAGGAGATTTTGCGGTTGGAGACCCCGGGGCCGGCCATTCCGCGTTTCACCACACGGGAAGTCGAGATCGCTGGCGTCACGATCCCTGCGCAAAGAAACGTGTGGCTGGCCTTGGAAGCCGCGGGCAGAGAGAACGGCGGCGACGAGATAGCGACGGACGACAACGGAGAGGTTCGGCGGCAGCGGCACTGGGCGTTCGGCGCCGGCATGCACAGATGCTTGGGAATGCACCTGGCCCGTCTTGAAATAGCCGAGTTTGTCAGCGAATGGTTACGGCGTATACCGCAATTCGAACTGGAACCAGGCTTCGCGCCAGTCATTGTGCATAAGCCGACCGGCGTCAGCCACCTCGGCAGCCTCAAGCTGCGCTGGTAGGCCAGTGGGCGCGCCGCCCTAGGGTCGCCGCACGCCGAGCCGATATACCTGCCAGCCCGCCTGCTCCCAACGGGCGAAATCGAGGCAGTTACGCCCGTCGACGATGACCCGGGCGCGGACCCGATCGGCCAGATCATCGGGGTCGAGATCGATGAACTGCCGCCATTCGGTGAGCACCAGCACCGCATCTGCGCGATCGCAGGCTTCTTCCACCGAAACCGCGTAGTTCAAGGTGGGGAACTGTCGCTGCGCGTTGTCTAGGGCTTTGGGGTCAAAGACGTTGACCGCGGCTCCGTTGAGCTGCAACTGGCCCGCGACGTTGAGGGCGGGCGAGTCCCGTACGTCGTCGGATTCGGGTTTGAACGCCGCGCCGAGGACGGCGATGTTGGCGCCCAGCAATGATCCACCGCACGCAGCGGTGGCCAGTTCGACCATCTTGGCGCGCCTGCGCATATTGATGCTGTCAACCTCACGCAGGAACGTCAGCGCCTGGTTGGCGCCCAGCTCGCCGGCCCGCGCCATAAATGCGCGGATATCCTTAGGCAAGCAGCCACCGCCGAATCCCAAGCCGGCGTTGAGGAATTGACGCCCGATCCGTGAGTCGTACCCGAGCGCGTCGGCCAACAAGCTGACGTCGGCACCGGCGGCCTCGCACACTTCGGAAATCGCGTTGATGAACGATATCTTCGTCGCCAGAAAGGCATTGGCAGAGACCTTGACCAGCTCCGCGGTCTGCAGGTCCGTCACCAGAAAGGGCACACCCGCGTCCAGCACCGGCGCGTACAGTTCGCGGACCGCCGCCTCGGCGCGTCGCGAATCCTCCTGTACCCCAAGCACAATGCGATCCGGGTTCAAGGTGTCGTGCACCGCGAAGCCTTCGCGCAAAAACTCCGGATTCCAGGCTATTTCGACGTCTACTCCTGGCGGCGCCAGCGCGGCGGCCCGTTTGGCCAGATCGGCAGCGGTGCCCACGGGAACGGTCGATTTGCCTACGAGCACCGAGTTTCTGGTCAACAGCGGCACCAGCGCGTCGATGACGGCGTGGACATGGCATAGATCGGCGCCGTATTCGCCCTTCTTCTGTGGGGTCCCGACCCCTAAGAAGTGCACGTCGGCGAATTCGGCCGCCATGTCGTAGTCGGTGGTGAAGTGCAGCCGCCCCGCAGCAAGGTTGTCGGTCAACATCTTTCGCAAGCCGGGCTCGTAGAACGGGACGTCACCGCTGGCGAGCTTGGCAATCTTGCCCGGGTCGATATCGACCCCGATGACCTCGTGGCCCAGTTCCGCCATTCCGACGGCGTGGGTGGCACCCAGGTAACCAGTGCCAAAGACGGTGCATCGCATATGTCCGGTGTATGTGGCTCCGATGAGCTAACTGCATCGCGACACTTAGCGGCAGGCAAACGGCAGATGACACCTGGTCGCCGGAAGGTTAGCGGCGACCAAACCCGCCGTGACCGCCGCCACCAGGGAAACCACCGCCGCCGTGGCCGCCGCCGAAGGGACCGCCACCCTCACCGCCGAAGGGACCGCCGTGACCGCCACCGGGGCCGGGGAATCCGCCGCCCCCACCGGGATATCCGCCACCGAGGTGCGGACCGAACGGCCCCCCAATTATCGGCAGCGGTATCGGAATGGGTACTGGGACGGGCGCCGCCGGCGCAACCGGCGCAATCGGGACGGGTGCAGGAGCCTCCGGGAGCGGGGCCGGGGCCGGTGCCGCCGGTGGAACATAGGGGATCGGGGCCGGGGCCGCGGGTACGGGAGCGGGCGCGGGCGCCTCGGGAACCTGAACGGAAGCCTCGGGCACAGGAGCAGGCGCCGGAGCCGCGGGAGCCGGAGCAGGCGCCGCCTCCGGAGCGGGCGCCGGGGCAGCCGGTGCTTGGATGGCGGGTGCGACGACATTGTGGCCGGGATCGGGCCGTACGCCGGCCGTCGGCCGGATGGCGATCGCCAAAGACACGACCAGCGCCGCCACCCCGACGATGAAAATCGACGCTAAGACGCTACCGAGCAGGGCGAACGGCTTTCTCTCGTGATCTTCGTCGCCAAGGACGGTGGTCACCGCCGTGTACTCGCCGGTGTAGCCGCCAGCGAAATCGTCGGAGACCGCGCTGTAGGCCAGGAGGTTGGCACCCGATTCCGCGTCGGTGGTGACCTCGAAGTAACCGGGCGTGATGTCAAACGGGTTTACGACGCCTGTGCCGGGATCCTGTGCCCAGGCCTGCGCCGCCGTGGTCGACACAAACAGCGGCGCGTTCGCCGAAGCCAGCGCCGCGCCCCTGGCCAGCGCCGTCTCCGGCTCCTCAGGCGCACTCAGCGGAAGCGACGTCGCCGCTTCCAGGGTGGGCTTGATCAGCGGGATATCGATGCCGGCTCCGACCACGAACACGCCGTTCGGGCGCGTCTCCAGCTGCTCTGCGCCAGAGATGATGGACGCGAGCTCAGCCACCGCCGCGTCGTCATCGTCAGGTAGTTGGTGCCGATGAACGTCGGCGATGGATCCATCGGCGCTGTCGATGACCGCCAAGGTCGCGGTATCGGCCTCGACGAACAACAGCGCGGTGTGCGCATAGTTGGTCTCGTTACCCACCGCCTGCGCCAGTGCAGCCGCGGCCAGAAAGGCCGAAACCAGCATCACGTTCTCGACCTTGTGGGCAGCCAGCGCATCACGGAGCGCGACGGCGTCGATGGGGTCGGTCCAGGTGACGCCCGTTGACGTCAGCTGGTAGCCGCCCTCGGATGCACCTTCCCGGGTTCCCAGGATTGCGGCGACCACCCGGTCGGCCGCGCCAAGCGTTGCCGCTTCGTCTTCACCGGCGACCTCGAAATTGTCCTGATCGACGGTGGCGCCATCGCCATTTTCTCCCTCGACCAGGACCATTTGGACCGCCGTCGGTGCCATCGACACTCCAAGTACGGTGTCCATAGCTCCCCCCTCAGTCGTTTGCTAGCCGATGGTGGAAGGACGCGGTTGTCGCGCCGAAAGCGACACTCCCCGAGTCCCCACCTCGTATTCCCCTTCTCGTGCAATTTTACGCGCCATCGGCCGCGCGGGTCTGGAGCGAGACCGAAGGCGGCCGATGCACTAACCGGGTTGTGACACCGAGGCACGTCCGGCCGTCATGGCGCGGCTAGCGATGCCCGCCGCCACCAAAGCCGCCAAAGCCGCCGTGCCCGCCGCCGCCACCGAAGCCGCCAAAGCCACCGTGCCCACCGCCACCGAACAGGCCGCCGCCACCGAAGGGACCGCCCCCGCCACCGAAGGGACCGTGCTCGCCGCCACCGAAGGGACCACCACCGCCACCACCGAAGGGACCACCACCAAAGGGCCCACCACCGAAGGGGCCACCGCCGAAGGGGCCACCGCCGAAGGGCTCGTGACCGCCACCACCGAAGGGCCCACCACCGAAGGGGCCACCGCCGAAGGGCCCGTGACCGCCACCACCGAAGGGCCCAGAAGTCCCGGGCTCACCACCACCGAAGGGGCCACCACCGAAAGGCTCGTGCCCGCCGCCACCAAACGGCCCGGAAGTCCCGGGCTCACCACCGCCCAAGGGTTCGTGGCCGCCGCCCCGGGCGGGGCCGGGGAACACGCCTTCATTCGGAGCAGTCTGGTGGAATGGCTGCTGCGGCAAGTGGACTGGCGGCTGGGCCGCTATCTGTTGCGGCGGCGACAGGCGCATCGGAGCCTGAACCATTGGTGGGCTTAAAAACTGTTCGGGAATCGGCATGTGGATCCCCGGAGCGGGAACCGGCAGCACCGGAGGGGCCACGACGGGAACGGGCACCGCAGGAGCGGCGGGCAGCGGAGCCGCGGGCAGCTCAGCCGCAGGCATCGGGTTCAGCGCCCTCGGCGCAGCCATTGGCGCCGGCAGACTGACCTTCGGCTTCGGGGCGGACGCCTCGATTAACGGAGCCGCGGGGACCGACTGTGCCGGGACGATGAGGCTTTGGTTGGGAGTGGGCTGGAGTGCCACAGTCGTGCGGATGCCGATCGCCAGTGCAATCTCAAGCGCGATCACAGCACTGATCCCGACTACCGCCAACCCGCTACCGATCAGCAGCCCCGAACGGCGCGGTTGATGACTCTCGTGGAGTCCGACTGATTGCCGTCGATCTATCAAAACCGTCTTGGCATCCGCGTCGTCGTCCAGCACCGCGCTGTAGGCGAGGAGGGCGTCGTCGCCGATCTCGGCGTCGGTGGTCCCCACGGATCCGCCTAAAACATATCCGCCCAAAACATTGAGGTAGTCGGGAAGGGCATACGGGTCCACCACGCCGGTGCCGGCGTCTTGCGCGTAGGCCAGCGCCGCGGTGGACGAGGCGAATAACGGCGCGTTGGCGGACGCCAAGGCCGCGCCCCGGGCCAGCGCCGTCTCCGGGTCCTCCGAGGCACTGACATTGAGCGATGTCGCCGACTCCAGCGCCGGCTTGATCGAGGCCACGTCGACCCCGGAGCCGACCAGAAACACGCCGCCTGAGGCAGTCTCATCCAGATCGGCAAGCATCCCCGTGAGTTGCGCGGTGGCCTCGTCGCTAGAGGCGTCGTCGATCTTTTCCTTGAAGAACTCGGTGATGGAGCCGTCGGCCGTCTCGACCACGGCCAATGTCGCGGTCTCGGGCTCGACGAGAAGCACCGCGGTGCGGTCGTAACCCATTGCCCCGCCAACGGATTGACCAAGCGCCGTCGCGGCCAGAAACGCCGAGACCAGCATGACGTTCTCGAGCTTGTAGGCAGACAGTGCGTCGCGCAGCACGGCCGCTTCGACCGGGTCGGTCCACGTCACCCCGATGGAGGAAAGCTGCAGGCCAGCGTCAGCGGCACCTTCCCGGGTACCCAGGATTGCCGAGATCACCTGATCGGTCGCGGTGATCGTCGCCGCGTCGTCGGTAGGGATGACGTCGAACTCGTCGTCTTCGACCAAGGCGCCATCGGCATTCTCGCCTTCGATCAGGACCATCTGCACGGAATCGGGCGCCATCGAAACGCCGAGCACGATATCCAAGCGAGCCCCCTCCCAAAGGTGTCGCTAACCAAAACCGTGGTCGACCGGAGGTGAAACCACGGACCAACTAATGATCTCGCACAATCACTGTGCGCGCGCCCTAACCAACCTGTGTAGACCTTATGAAGTTCAGGTAGGAGCGAGACGGCGTCGGTCCGCGCTGACCCTGATACTTCGAGCCGGCGCGCGAGCTGCCGTAGGGATGTTCGGCCGGGCTGGTCAATCGCAAGATGCACAGCTGACCGATTTTCATGCCCGGCCACAGCGTGATCGGCAGATTGGCGACGTTGGACAGCTCAAGCGTGATGTGACCGCTGAAGCCCGGATCGATGAAGCCCGCGGTCGAGTGCGTCAGCAGGCCCAGACGGCCAAGCGACGATTTGCCTTCCAGACGTCCCGCGAGGTCGTCAGGCAGGGCGATGAGCTCCAGCGTAGAGCCGAGCACGAACTCGCCCGGATGCAACACGAACGGTTCTCCACCAGCTGGCTCCACCAGGCTGGTCAGCTCGTCTTGCTGCTGCGCGGGGTCGATGTGGGTGTAGCGGGTGTTGTTGAAAACCCGGAACATGCAGTCGAGGCGAACATCGATGCTGGACGGCTGCACCAGGGCGTCCTCGAACGGGTCGATGCCCAGCCGGCCGGCGGTGATTTCGGCCCGCAGGTCACGATCGGAGAGCAGCACGCGAAGAGCCTATCCGCCGTGAGCCCGCTCAGCGCAGGTAGATTTCCCCGCCGGTCGGGTATCCACCGCCGGTGGTGGTGACGTGGACGTGGTCGTAGTGGCCGTAGCCGCCCGATCGCGCGCCGTCGGGCGTGTAGTAAACGCCACGCCAAATTGCGTCCTGTATCCCAAATCGATTCGCGTTGCCCAGCACGTACGCAACGATTTGGTTTCCCAGCGCGATGCCGTCGGAGCTTTGGGGATTGGGAATCATCACGTCAAGCGCCAGACCCTCGGGATGCCACCTCAGCGCATCAGGGCGGTAGCCACCGATTTCGTGGATCTGGGGAAATGCCGCGCTGATGTTGCGGGCTGTCAAGATAGTTCTCACCTGCAGAAGCCGTTCGTTGGCGACACCAGCCGGCAAAATGCGAGATGCTCGATCAGCTGCCATTCTCGATGCCACAGCAAATTCGTTGGAATTCCCTGACAGCGCAGCGGATTTCGCCGCCACGATCTCCAAGTGCCACGGCCCATCGCCACCGGCAATCGACGCACCGACCCCGCCGGCGGCGACGGACGAATGGACGTCTCCCCCCGCCGCGAAGAGCACGGCGGTTGGGGCGACGGCCGCAGCAAGAACCATTGCCGACTTTCGTCGTCCTCTGGCTAATTGATCCCGCCCCATGGAATACAACGTTACGAGGCGACAGCAGATAACGAAAGAATAAACTTCCGTTTCTTAATATCGGCGGTGTCAATTCTTAATATCGGGAGTGCCGGCGCATCCCTAGCCGATCGCAAGAGATGCTAGCCTCCTACGCAACCGCGCCGATGTAGTTCAATGGCAGAACATCAGCTTCCCAAGCTGAATACGCGGGTTCGATTCCCGTCATCGGCTCCATCGTCTACCTGGCCATTCGGCCCCTTCCCGTTCCCGCCGTCACGCGCCGGTCCCCTAACCTTGCTCGTGAAAGTGGCCGCTGAGGGTTATGCGAGTCCATATCTCATGATCGTTTGCTGGAGATTTGTGTCGTCGGCCGCCAACCCGACACGCCTCCGACTGCCGACGTGTCCGTCCTCTTCGTGCCGCCGAAATTTGCCAAGGATGCGATCATCGAAGCGGTCGATGCCGAGATCGCGCTTCTGGTGGTCATCACCGAGGGAATCCCGTTGCAGGACAGTGCATATGTGTGGGCCTATAACTTGGAAAAAGGTGGAGGTCCGTCGCAACAGCGGTATCGCCCCAACCCTGCTCGAACAACGCTGCAGCCGCACCGCGCTGCGCCTCCGTCAACGAACTACGTGGATGCAAAAAAGTACTCCCCAGAAGAAAGAACTGAATTTCTCAGTCCAACTTCCGGGGAGCACTTCACCACCCCCAGGGCGGCTTTGAGGTGCCGGTTGCCCGGGCGGGTGGTGGCCGATTTGACCCGGCCCGCTGACTCGTTGCAGCCGGGCACGACCCCGGCCCACGACGCTAGGTGCGCCGCGGTGGGGAACACGCTCATGTCCGCGCCGGTCTCCGCGATGAATACATCAGCGACGATCTGCGACCAGCCCGGGATGCTCATCAGTAACTCCCGGGCGGCTCGAAAGGGGGCGATCGCCTCCTCGATACGCGCATCCAGGCGCGCGATGTCGGCAGGGTGGGCATCGATGCGATCCAGGTACAGCCGCGCCATGAACGCGTGATGCTCGCTAAACCGGCCGCGTAGCGTCTCGGTGAGTGCGGGAATCTTGGATCGCATCTGTCGTTTGGCTAGATCGGCCAGGACCGCCGGATCACGCTCGCCGCTGATCAGCGCCTCCAGCATCGCGCGCCCGGAGACCCCGACAATGTTGGAGGCCACCGCCGAGAGTTTGATCCCGGCGTCTTCGAGCAGCTTCTCCAGCCGTTGAATCTCCTGGGTTGTTATTCTGCTTGGCTTTCGGGCTGGCGACGGACTACCAGTTGTTCGTCATCTCACGGATCCGCGAATACTGGTCGGTATCGGGCAAAACCCGCGCCGACAACGCCGAAAGTGTTGCGCTCGGCCTGGCCCGCACGGGGCGGGTAGTGACGGCGGCGGCAATATTGATGGCGATCACGTTCGCGTCTATGGCCACCGCTCAGGTTTCGATGATGCGGGTATTCGGCGTCGGGCTCCCGCTCGCGGTGTTGGCGGACGCGACACTCGTCCGCGCGCTGCTGGTTCCCGCATCCTTGGCGTTGCTCGGTCGGGCCAACTGGTGGTCGCCGAGCCCGCTCGTCTGGTTGCACCGGCACATCGGCATCAGTGAACCAAGCGGTGCGGAGAAGCTTGCACGACCTTCCGGCAAGGCACTCGGAAAAGTCGCGGCCGGGACGGCTTAGCACGCCGACTCACGACTACCTAAACCTCATAACGCCTACATAATTTTGTCAGGACTCCGACACAGCTTCCCCGGTGACGATCAGATATCGGCCTTCCGTGGCGCCTTCTCCGCCCAGTCCATGGCTGGCCGCCAGGATTTGGGAGGCGTGGGTAATGAATATCGTGCTCGGAGTGTCGATGGCGCCAGACGCGGTTCAGATGGTCATGTTGCAGGGCGAAAATGCCGACGGCGCAACGGTAGATGAGAACGAGTTCGCAGTGACAGCTGCCGATGACTCACCCACTGTCAGCGCGTCTGATCGAGTGGTGGCCGCCATCCTGGGTACCCGCGAAGATGCGGTCAGTGCGGGCCTTGAGCTGTCCTCCGTCGGGGTGGCATGTACCGACCAGCTCGAAGCGGCGGCAGTGCGCGACGCACTGGCCGCGCACAAAATTGAAAACGTCATGCTGGTCTCCGCGTTTTTGGCGGCGACGGCTTTAACTCAATTTGTCGGCGGGGCAATGGGGTACGAGCGCACTGCAGTGCTCTTCGTAGAACCCGGCACAGCTACTCTGGCAATTGTCGAGACCGCGGACGGTTCCATCGCCGATGTCCACGAAGAAAAACTGAACAACGCTTCCGCGCAGTTTGCCACCGCAGAGCTGATGGAAATGGTCGCCGGGCTTGAGGATCTGCCAACGCGGCCCGGCGGGCTGTTTTTGGTCGGCTACGGCGTCGATATCGCCGCGATCAAACCGCATTTGGAAGAGGTGACGTCGCTTACCGTCAACGCGCCGGAGGAGCCAGCGACAGCACTGGCCCGGGGGGCGGCCCTGGCGTCGGCGAATGCGCCGTTGTTCGCGTTGTCGACTGCCGCGCTGGCGTACGCACAAGATCCCGGGACGGGCGCGGTCGACATGTCTGTCCTACCCGAATATCTGAGCCTCACAAGTGTTGAGGAAGGCGAGGGCGACCTCGCCTATAGTGCTGCGACAGACGAAGAAGCCAGTGCCCCAACGGTCGTCATCGACTCGGGGCCCGGCGCCCCGGCCGAGAATACGCCCCGTCGTAGGCCGGGCCTGCTGGCCGGAACCGCGCTGGCGGTGGCCGGCATCAGCGCGGCACTGGCGCTTGAGATTGCACTGTCCCTCGGAATCCGCACGACGGTCGGTTTGCTTCCTGCCCCGATTCAGGACTTCATTGCCCCGGTCGAGCAGGCAATCGTTCCTGCACCTTGGCCGGTGGCGGCCACGAAGGCGGCAGCGCCCAAACCGCAGAGTGCCCCCGCAGGCGCACCGCCGTCGGCAGCCGCGGTTCCCGCAGCCCCGCTGCCCGCGGCTCCGGTTCCCGCGGCTCCAGCCGTGCCGATTCCGATGGTGGTCCCGCCGATTGCGCCGGCTCCCCCGCCCCCGGTTTACCTTCCCGACCCGCCGGCGGGCCCGCCGGTGCTCCAGGCCCCGCCGCAGCAGTGGCCGCCTGCGCAGCCGCCGCCGATCCATGGCACCCCGCCGCACTCGCCGCCACCCCACCAAAACCCCCGGGGGCAAGGGCCATGGCCCAACCTTGGCGGCAGCCCGGGCGGGCGCCCAGGCAACCCAGGCGACGGCGGGCCCGCCAACGGCCCGGAACCTGCCCACGGAAACCCCGGAGATAGTGGGCCCCATGCCGGCGGACCCGTCAATGGCCCCGGCCCGGGCCACGGCACTCCCGGGAACGGGCCGCCTGAGGGTGGTCCGCCCGGCGGGGGTGCACCACACGGCGGCGGCGGCGAACCCTCGGGCGGCGGCCCAGTCGGGGGCGGCGAAACCCATGGCGGAGGCGGACCGAGCGGCGGCGAACCATCTAGCGGCGGCTCAGCCGGCGGCGGTGGATCGATCGGCGGCGGTGGCGAACCGTCTGGCGGCGGTGGGTCGATCGGCGGAAGCGCTGGCGGCGGCTCAACGGGCGGCGGCGAGAGTAGCGGCGGCGGAAGCGCTGGCGGCGGCAGCTCTGGCGGTGGCGGCGGCTCTAGCGGTGGTGGCGAGAGTGGCGGCGGCCACCGCTAATGCCACGGAATGCCAAGCCAGCTCACCATAGAATGGCGACCAATGGCTCCTCGGAATCGGCCGGTCGCGCAGACCTACCACGGCAAGTGGTTGGAAAACGCTGCACGCCAAAAAGTCTCTGCTGAGGTCATCGACGAGATCGCCCGACGGCATGGCATCGTCCCGAACAGCTTCGGGGTCCTGGAGAACGCCGAAGAGATCACAGACCCGGATGGCAAAGCGTTCTTCCTCCTGCCGCCGTCCGCGCGCGGGGACCACGCCCGCGAGGCGGTACTCATGACCTACATCATCAACGCCGGCACCGGCTACGGCAAAGCAGGCAAGCAGTCCACAGACTTCTCCGACACACCCTACTGTGCCGCCGAGGTTCGGCGGATCATCAACCGGCAGAGCGCAAATGGCTGGAGTTACGCCCGGGACGTCAGGTTTGTCCACCGGAATGGGGCCCGCCTAGTCGCAACGCCGAACGCGATCCTGATGGGCCTGGGCGGAAACTGGATCCAACGGCAGTTCAGCCAGCAGGGCGGCACCGCGTGGGGTGACATATTCATGGTCAATATCGGGGGCGCCACCGATCCGGCCCAGCGGCTGCGCCAAGTCGTCCGGTCGGGACACGCCTGGTACACGGACGCCCACGGCCGAGCCGTCGAGGGCAATCTCAACCTGGACAGGGTTCTTCACCACGAGGAGTTGCACTGCCAACAATGGGCCGCGAAGGGCTACGCACGCATGCTGAGGGACTACGGCTGGGAGATCGTCCGCGAGAGGGTCTTTGGCAGGACAAACAGGCTAGAGGCGGCGGCCGGCCTGTCCGACGGCGGCTATCAGGCCGACAGCGCGTGAATTCCGTTGTAGAGCACCATTAAACCGATCACAACCATAATCGCCCCTTCGAGTGCGGCGTGGTTTCTCTCCATCCAGTCTTTGAGGCGCGTCAGCCGATCGTCGAGCCGGTCACCGGCACTGGCGTATGCCAGGATGGGGATTGCGACCGTCGATGCGGAGATGGCGACGAAGGCCGCACCCATCAGCCAGGCGCCCGCGTCGCTGAATCCGCCGGTGCCGATAGCCAGTCCGGCTGTCGCGCAAACGATTAGCACCTCAGGCCTGACCGGCGCCAGCACCGCCCCGACCAGCCCCGCGCGGAATGGTGTCAGTTTCGCGAACGGTCTCATCCAACGCGGCGGGTCGGTCTGACGATGCCGGGTCAGCAACCGGAAGATGCCGAACGCGATGAGTGCCGACCCAAGGACCACACGCGTCCAGGACGCCCAGGTCGGCGGCGCCTCGCGCAGTTCACCGAGCAGGTCGGAAGCCGCAATGAAGGCCGCTGTCAGCGCGGCAAGCCCGAGCAGCCAGCCGCCCAGGAATGCCAGGCTGGCGGGCCGCGGCCGCGGCGCATGCAGGACCAGCACGGCGGGGATGACCGTGATCGGCGAGAGCGCGATGACGAGCCCGAGTAAGACGAGCTTGGTCAGCACCGAACTCCAGTCTTGTGCCACGAGCAGCAATCCTTGCACACGCCGGCGCGCGTGCGCTGGTTGCGCGCAGCCGGCGCTGAGTTTCAGATGTGCAGAGCGTGAATTCCCTTGTGAACCAGCATCGCGCCGATCAAGACCAGGATCGCCGCGAGCAGCGCGGCGTTGTTTTTCTCCATCCAGTCTTTGAGGCGTGCCAACGTATCGTCGAGGCGATGGCCGGCGGCCGCATAGGCCAAGATCGGGATCGCGACCGTTGACGCGGCGACGGCGACGAAGAACGCGGCGCAGATCAACTCGCCGGCCGTGCCGAGGTGGCCGGTCCCGATATCCATGCCGGCGATCAAACACATGACCAGCGCGTCGACCCTGACCACCGTCAGCACCACGCCTGTGATGGCCGCGCGGGTTGGCGAAATGGTCGCGAACGATCGCATCCAGGCCGGCGACTCGGTGTGGCTACGCCGGGTCAGCCACTGGTAAATGCCGAACACGATCAGTGCCGACCCCAAGACGACGCGCACCCAGGATGCCCAGGCCGGCGGCGACTTGGGCATGCCGCCGAGCGCGCCGGAGACCACCACGAAGAGCGCAGTCAGCGCCGCCAGCCCGAACAACCAGCCGGCGAGGAAGGCCAGGCTGGCCGGCCGCGGCCGCGGGGCTTGCAAGACCAGCACCGCCGGGATGATCGTCAGCGGCGAGACCGCGATGACCAGCGCCAGCGGAACGAGCTCGGTCAGCGCCGAACCCCAGCTTCCTGTCACGGGCAGCAATCTTGCCACTAACCTTTTCTGCGCAGCGTCCAGGCCGGTATCCAGTGCGTCACGGTTTTCCGCTTGGACCCGTAGTCGATCGGGTAGGTCACCAACCCCCACCAGTCGCCCTGCTCGCAGATGCCCCAGCAACTCAGCCGTCCCTCGACGACTTTGTGCAACTGCAGACCGTTGGGTTGATAGCGACCCGAGCGGTGCGGCTCGCGCGGGAACAGCACCGTCAGGTCAACCAGGACCGTGATGGGTGGGCGCACCACCCGAAACGGATCGCGGATCGGCTGGCCGTTGTAGCCGATCGACCCCAGCGGAACCATCCGTCGATCATATGTTCGAATATCCGGCAGGCAAGAGTTGCAGCCGAGTAGGCGGCATCTGGCAACATGACGGTGTGTTCAGCGAGACCGCGGCGGGCCTGGCCACCCGGTGAGCGTCTCGGATACCGGCGGGCCACAGCGTCACCTTGCCGCGATGGACCCGCTGATTATCGCGGTGTTGGCCGCCGCGGTGAGTCTGGTCGGCGCGGCCCGCCCGTCTTTCTGGTACGACGAGGCGGCAACCATTTCGGCGTCCTACAGTCGTTCTCTGGACCAGTTGTGGCAGATGTTGAGCAACGTCGACGCCGTGCACGGCCTGTACTACGTGTTGATGCACGGCTGGTTCCAGATCTTCCCGCCCACGGAGTTCTGGTCGCGGGTACCGAGCGGCCTGGCGGTCGGAGGAGCCGCAGCCGGGGTCGTGGTGCTGGGCAAGCAGTTCTCTTCTCGCGCAGTCGCGGTGACGTCCGGAGTGGTCTGCGCGATCTTGCCCCGATCGACGTGGGCGGGCGTGGAAGCCCGCCCGTATGCCATGTCGATGATGGTCGCCGTGTGGCTGACGGTGCTGCTCGTTATCGCCGCGCGCCGCGACAGCCGACGGCTCTGGCTGTCTTACGGTGCTGCCCAAGCGATGTCGGTCGTGTTCGACCTTTACCTGGTGCTGTTGCTCTTGGCGCACTTCGCCTTCATCTGTATGTGCCTGCGGACGCGAGCGGTCGTGATGCGGTTCGCGATGACGTCTGCGTTCGCGGGTCTCGCCGTCGCACCGTTCCTGGTCAAGGCCGTCGGGCAAGTACATCAGATCAGCTGGGTCGCGGCGATCGGGCGGCGAACGATCGAGGATGTCGCGGTGCAGCAGTACTTCGAACGAAGCCCGATGTTCGCGGTCTTGTCGGCACTGGTCGTAGCGACGGCCATTGCCTTGTGGCGCTTCGCCTCCGTCGAATTGGCAAGCAAGGACGGGCAACTGCTGACCTTGGCGGCCGGGTGGCTCGTGATACCGACCGCTCTGATCGTCGCCTGGTCGGCAGCGGTGCACCCGATCTACACGCCCCGTTACCTTTGCTTCACGGCGCCGGCGATGGCGCTGGTGCTAGGCGCCTGCGTTGGCGCGGCGGCGGCCAAGCCGTGGATGGCAGTGGCGATCGTGAGTCTCTTCGCCGCTGCCGCAGCACCGAACTACATTCGGGCGCAGCGCAACCCGTATGCCAAGTACGGGATGGACTACAGCCAGGTAGCCGATCTGATCAGCGCGAAGGCCGCACCCGGTGATTGCTTGCTGGTCAACGACACGGTGACGTTCATGCCGGCGCCGATGCGCCCACTGCTGGCGGCTCGCCCCGATGCGTACCGGAAGCTGATCGACCTGACCCTGTGGCAGCGGGCAACGAACCGCAACGACGTCTTCGACACCAACCTCATCCCGGAGGTGGTCGCCCAGCCGTTGAGCCAGTGCGGAGTCGTGTGGATCATCACTCAGGCCGACGAGTCAGTTCCCGCGCACGAGCAGGGCGCGGCGATTCCGCCGGGCCCCCGCTACGGGGCCACCCCGGCCTTCGCCGTTCCGCACGACCTGGGCTTCCGACTGGTGGAGCGCTGGCAGTTCAACCTGGTTCAGGTGATCAGGGCGCAGCGATAGTTACCAGACGCGCACGTAGTCGACGAGCATCGCGCACGGGAAGTTACCGAGGGCAGGATCGCCGCCGCCGACACCGCCGACCGCGAGGGTGAACATGGGGGACATCCAGTAGCCGGGCTTGTTGAACGGCCAGCGGAAGTCGTCCGGAGCGCCGCCGTGGACGTGGATGGGTTTGTTGGGAACGGTGAAGTAAGGCGCCCCGTCGTGGGAGAAGTGGAATCCGTCCTCACCCCAATGCATTTGCCACGTGTGCCAATTGCCGTCAATCATCCCGGGAATCGATCTGCCTTCCCACGTCTTCCCGTTGGATGCCGCGTGCACCGTGGTTCCCGGAGCCCAGTCGCCGTTGCCGTACCACTCGAAGAAGTCGACCTCGCCGTCTGGCAGCGGATCCTCGTTGACAGCCCAGAACGAGGGCCACAGGCCGGTGAACAGGCAGTCCAGCTTGATCCGTGCTTCCCAGGTGGTGTTGATCATGCCGCGCCAGTTGCCCCGCACTTTGCCGGTGTAGTACTTGTCGAAGTCTCTGGTCGCCATGATGACGAGATTGGAATTGCCGTCTTGGAAGACATTGCGGCGATCGTCGCGGTATATCCCCTCGACCGGGGGAAACACGTCGTCCTGCCAGCTCTGCACGGTCCACTTGCCGGGGTCGGGGGCCGAGTTCGCTGGGCCGTCAAATTCGTCTTGGAAAAGGTAGGGGCCGCCAGGACCGGCCGCCGGCGCCGCAGGTGGTGCCGGGTGAGCGTTAGCCTCCGGTACACCGACTGCGGCCGCAAGCATGCCCATCCCCGACATCATCAACATGCTGCGACGATCCATTCACCTACCACCCATCGTTAAGCCAGGACGTCCGATGCGGTGCCAGCCCGGTTGCACCCATTTCAACTCTCGCAAACGGTGTTATGAAACCACGAGGGGGGTTCGCGCGCATCCCGCAACCGACGTTGCGCCCCCCGCCAAGCATCGATCCGACGTTCGACGATTCGTTTGCTGCGATTCATCGCGAATCGTCCTCTATAGCGCTCGAACAGCATATCGCCCGGATCGGCGGCAGACGAACGCCGCGGCATGTGATTTGCCGGACACCGAAGGGCGCGGGTCGACGCGTCGGATCGGGGTCCAGCGCCTGAGCCGCCCGGTCGACCATCAGGTTGATTGACATTGCCGGAGTCGGTGGTATCAAGGAAGTTGATACTTAGATGAGCGTCAGCCTCATCGACGGAAAGGAATGACAAGGATGTCTAGTGGTGGATTTTTCGGCGGATTCGGCGGACCCGGTTTCGGCGGCTTCGGCGGTTTTGGTGGCGGACACGGTGGCGGTCTTGGAGAGGGTCACGGCGGGGGCCCGGGTCCGGGTCGCCATTTTCTTAAGCGCGCGGCGTTCGTCACCGCGGCATTGTTGCTCGACGGTCCTGCTGACGCCGCGCAGGTCGTGCAGCGGGTGTCCGACGCAACCGAGGGGGCATTCACCCCTCCCCAGGACGTGGCGGAGCTTGCCATTGGGCTGCTCGCCGGCCGAGGCGTGGTCACGGTCGACGGGGGCGTCGCGACCCTGACCGAGTTCGGCCAGAACCTGCTTTCCTGGCGCGGCGTCAGCAGCGAAACCGCACATGCGTTCCTCGGGCGGGCGGCCAAGTTCGGCGACGCCTTCAAGATCCGCAGGGAATTGTTCGAGGTCGCCGGGCTGGCGCGGACCATCAACTGGACCGGCACCGACGAGCAGAAGCAGCAGCTCGCCGAGTCCCGGACCAAGGTGCTAGAAGCCCTGCGCGAGGCCAAGAAGACGCTGCACCGCGTCTTGGGTGAGGACCTAGCGACGACTGCAGGTTAGGGCCCAGCGAACCCACGGCTCAGGCTTGAAAGGGGGAAGCGGGTTCGCTGAGCTTGACCAGTGTCTTGCCGATATTGGCCCCGATGAACAGGCCGTTGAGGGCATCGACGCACGACTCGATGCCCTCAAAGATGGTCTGCCGGTGCTTGAGGCCGCCCTCGGCCTCCCACTGACGGAGCGCGGCGAAGGCTTCGTCGAAGCGGCCCCATTCGTCGAGCGCGTTGAAGCCCTGCATGAGCGCGGTCCTGGACAGCAGGTTCACGTAATTGGCCGGCCCGGGGTGTTCCCCGGTCAGGTAACTCGAGATGACGCCGCAGAGCACGACTCGTGCTTTGGGGGCCAACCTGCCCAGCACCGCGTTGAGGATCGGGCCGCCGACATTGTCGAAGTAGACGTCGACCCGCCGCGGGCAGTGCTCCTTGAGCGCGGCCGGCAGGTCGTCGTTTTTGTAGTCGATGCACGCGTCGAAACCGAAGTCCTCGACCACCGCCCGGCACTTCTCGGGGCCACCCGCGATGCCCACCACGCGGGCACCGGCGATCTTGGCGATCTGCCCGGCCACTGATCCGGTGGCGCCGGCCGCCGCCGACACCACCACCGTCTCGCCCGGTTGCGGCTTGCCGATGTCGACCATCCCGAAGTACGCGGTGGCACCCGTCGGCCCGTACACCGACATGATCGCCAGTTGGTCGGCCTCGCCCGGGATCGGCGTGCAGAACAAGTCATCGCGAACGATCGCGTACTCCTGAAAACCGGTCAGCGTGGTGATTACGTCACCGACGGCATAGGCGTCACAGCGCGTCTCGATCACCTCGGCGATGCCTGCCGCCCGAATCACCTCACCCAGCTGCACCGGCGGAAGGTAGCCCGGCTGGTCGTTCAGCCAGGTCCGAACGGCGGCGTCAAGACCGACATAGGTGGTTCGGACCAGCGCCTCGCCCTCGGCTGGAGCGGGCGCCGGCGTGGTGACCAGCTCGGTGTCACCGGGCTGGACCAGTCCGGTCGGACGGTTACGCAACAGGATCTGGCGGTTCGGCAATTCGGGCACACGCTGAAACTACCGATTCGACACGCGGGGTGGGAGCATTCGTGGATGGAATCGCAGGACGACCCGGAAGACCGGATCCGGGAACTCGAGCGCCCGCTGGCCGATACCGCGCACGCCTCCGAACTTGGCTCCGAAATTGGTAATGCGCCGACGGGCGGATACGCCTACCCGCCGCCACCACCACCCGGCCCGGTGCCGCCGCCGTTGGCACCGGCTCCGTACAGCTATGGCTATGGCGCCCCACCCCCCGGCATGCCGCCACAATCATCGTCGGGCAACCGGGTGTGGTGGATCCTGGCCGCGGTGTTCGTCGTCGGCGTGCTGGCGCTGGTGGGGATCATCGCCGCCAGCGTCTCGCACCGATTTTCCCGTGGCAATCTTGTGGTTCCGTCCGCCGCGCCGGGCACGTCGCGGGTTATCAGCCCGCCCAGGGCTATCCCGCGTAGCCCAGCCCCTTCGTCGTTGACACCGCTACCGCCGCAGGGCGCCGAGCTCACCGTCACCGGGATCAACGAGAATCAAGCGCTGACCTGTAACAACAACACCGTCGCGGTCAGCGGTGTGTCCAACACGGTGGTGATCACCGGCCACTGCGTCAGCCTCAGCGTGTCCGGCCTGAACAACATGATCACCGTCGACGCCACCGACACCATCGATGCCTCCGGCCTCAACAACCAGGTGACATACCACTCGGGCACGCCGCAGATCAGCAAATCTGGCGACGGCAACGTCGTTCAACAGGGCTGACACAGGTTATCGAGCTACGCCGGCTCTTCTGAATCGGAATCGGTATCGGAAGCGAGATCTGGGTCGTCGAGCACGCTGACGCCAATGCCGTAAGGCAGGAACCTCACCTTGCGCTTCGGATCGACATTGTTCTTGTTCGCCCGCAACGCGTCGAGTTCGGTCGCAAAGACCTGGTCCACTCGGGCGTCGCCATCTGTGCCCACCGTGTAGATGGCCCACACCCCGTCGCCGGCCTCGCCGGTGGTTTCCGGCCCGGAGCGGGGACGGCGTGACAAGTCTTCGAAGATGCCCGACCAACCCGTCCCAGAACCGAACCCAACAGGTCCGACAAACCTGCTGACCCGCTCGAACACGTCGCGCAACCCCTCGCTGCCCTCCCTGATCACTCGATCCAAGTCATCGGGATCAAATCCGAACGCACCGTTCTCGCCCACGCGACCTCCTTACAGCTGGTACCGATACGTCCAGTGTGCGCTTGGCGGACGGCATTCGCCACGACGACGTCAGTAGCCGCCGGGACCCAGGAACGGATTCTGCGAGTTCGGATCGCTCGGGTATTGCGGGAACTGCGGAACCTGACTCTTCGGAACGGGAATCGGTATCGGCACCGGCAGCAGCGGAACGTGGATCCACTCGGTCGTCATTGGGACCGTCGTCGTGGTGGTCGGCGTCGTCGTGGCGGACGGCGGGGGCGGGGGCTGGGTCGTCGTCATGGGCGGCGGCGGGGGTTGGCTCGTCGTCATGACCGTCGTCGGCGTCGGCGCAGTGGTGACGGGCTTGGGCGGCGCGGGAGGCCGGGTGGTGACCACGTGCGGCGGCGGCGTGCTGACAATCACCGGCGGCGGAGGCGGCGGCGGTGGCGGCGGTGGCGGCGGTGGCGGCGCCGCGCTGGGAACCGGCTCCGGGCTGGGCATCGGTGCGACCGGTGGAGGTGGGGGCGCGGAACTGGGCATCAGCGAGCTGACCGGCGGCACCGGCACCGGCACGACGGTAGGCACCGCCGGGGCTTGGCGGTTCTCGATGCCGGCCAGCGTGTAGGCCACGCCGCCGATCGCGGTCATCGCCACCAGGGCGCACATCCCGATGATCAGTTGCGAAATTCGGAAGCGCGGCCACGACGGCTCTTTAGGCGGCTCGATCAGGTTGAGCCGCATCGACCAGCCCGCCGCGTTGTCTTCGTCGTAAGTGTCGCCGCAGTACGGAACCCGTACGTCGCCGCCAAACTCGGTCTGCGACCAGGCCAACTCGCGATCCGTCATCGCATCGTCGTCGATCACCAGCAGGTCGCTGGGCGGTAGTTGTTCGATGACGTCTGTACCGACAGCCGCCAAGGCCAGACCGACGGACGTGGTCGAGCGGATATCCAACTCTTCGCCGCGAGACGCCAGCAGCAATGCGCCCGTCGCCGCCGCAAAGGCGGGCTGCGAGACGGTCACGACGGGTCTGCGGGAGTGCACGGAAAGGCGTTCATTGATAAGCGGAATGCTGGCGCCGCCACCAACGGTGACCACAGCGGCAAGGTCCGTCCAGCTCTTGGAGTACCGGGCCAGCATCGTGTCGAACGCATAAATAAAGCCTGTCAGCCGGTCCTGTATCAGGTCCCCCAGCTCGTCTCGAGTCAGCCTCATGGTGCACCGGCGGCCACCGAGCTCGGCGACGAATTCGGTTACTGCGTCGGTGGATAACCGCTCCTTGGCCGCTCTGCACTGCTCTCTGAGCAGGCCGAGTTGGCCGACACCGGCGGTGCTGTTCGGGTCGATCCCGCTGCCGTGTCCCAGTTCCTCGAAAACCCGGAGCAGCACGGCCTGGTCGATCTCATCGCCGGAGAAATCCGCGTAACGCAGCGTAGCGCTGGCGGGCTTGAAATCGCCCGAGATGTCCACCAACGTCGCTGACGTGCCGGTGCCGCCGAAATCGAGTAGCCCAACCACCCCGGTCGCCGCCAAACACAGTTCCGCGTTCGCAGAGGTCAGCGATGCGATGGCATCCGAAACCAGGCGAGGCGCCATGCCGCTACGAACGAAGCCGAGATGCGTTCGCAGTCCGTTGCGCAGCGCGTGGACCGTGTCTGGCTTCCAGTAGGCGGGCACGGCGATCGAGATATCCGAGGAACCCGCGTCCCCGCCGGCGGCGAGCACCATCGCGTCCAGCGCCTCGACCGCCAGCAGGTCCGCGTCGTGCGAGGATCCGTCGCCGGACACCAGCGCTACGGAGCCGCCGATGCGCTGCACGAAGCCGCTCATGAGCATGCCGGGCTCGTACAGGTTCTCAACGGGCAGGCCGATTTTCGGCGCGCAGTGCGGATATAGACTCAGCACAGCACGGCGTAAAACCGGCAAACTTCCGTTGCGCGCGGCGACCAGGTTCGTGGTCCCGATCGACAACCCCAGTGGGTCGTACATAGAGCGAATACTTTCCTCTATAGGTGTCGGTGGCCAGCGTTAACCTTATCCGCGCTCGAGCCTTATGCCGATGGGTCACAACGTCATTGGTATCCGCTCGATGCGGTTGTGTCGCCAAAGCGGTACCGCCAACACCTTGACAAAGTTGCGTTGCTTCAGATTTCGGTGAGCGGCGCGATGGAGGCGACCTCGCGCACCCGCTGCGGGCTGCGTCGTGCCACAAAAAGTGGTCAGCGGTGATCGGCGACGCCGGCGGATGTGCTGCAATGGCCTGATGAGCCTCCAAGACCACGCCGCCGACTTAGCCGACATCGAAGCCATCAAGCAGGTCAAATACCGGTATTTACGCGCACTGGACACCAAGCACTGGGACGACTACGCCGACACGCTGACCGAAGACATCAAGGCCGACTACGGACCGTCGATCGGCAAAGAGCTGCATTTCACGAACCGCGCCGACCTGGTGGACTACATGCGCACCTCGCTCGGCCCGAACACCATCACCGAACACCGGGTGACCCATCCGGAAATCATCCTGAACGGTGACACCGCGTCGGGCAATTGGTATCTGCAAGACAAGGTGATCGTGGCCGAATTCGACTTCTTGCTGATCGGTGCGGCCTTCTACCACGACGAATACCGGCGCACCGAGAACGGCTGGAAGATATCCGTCACCGGCTACGACAGAACCTACGATGCAACAATGTCGTTGGCGGGCATGGACTTCAAGGTCAAGCCGGGCCGCGCGATACGCCTCTAGTTTTCGTATCTAGTTGCGGTCTAGCACGCCAAGTCGTTACTTGGTGATCGCGATGACAGCGCCGGGCCGCAACCACTGGATGATCTGCACCAGCGTGGCGTCATCGATCGCCACACAGCCCTCGGTGGGGCCGCCGTCGGTGGTGTGGAAGAAGAACGCGGCACCGCCGCCCGGAACCTTGTTCTTGTTGACACCCATCACGACCGCGTGCTTGTACTGCGGGATCTGCAAGTTCTCGCTGTCGGCGGTACTGAACGGGCACTGCGACTTCTGGCACACCTGCATGGTGTTGAAGGTGGGGCTATGGTCGTCGCCGCTCCACCAGTGGTTGGGTCCGACTTGGGTGTACGGCAGTCCCCCACCGGGATTCGGTGCGGTGCCGAAGGCGGAGTCCAGCGTGTACACACCCATCGGGGTGGCCGGAACCTCGCTCTTGGCCTGCGGCGCCATGCCCAACGAGCCGACGTGAGTGGGAATGCCGGCCGCAAGCGGTTGCCAACCGGCCGTGGTGCGCTGGTAGACATCCATTCTCGCGTTCGAACCACCCGTGCTGACCACCGAAACCACCTGCGTGGCGCCGCCGACCGAGTTCGCGAACCAGGGCGCGCCGGCCGCGCCGCTTACCGGCGCGAGCACAAGCGACGGGCAGACTAGGCACGCTGCAGCAGCCAGCAGAGCTCCCAGTCGGCGCATGCATCTATCGTCAGTTCCGACTGGCTTGAAGGTCAAGTTAAGCTTTAGATCCGGTTAGGTCACCGCGCCGTTACCCGCGAAAACTTGTGGCGGCCGAAACACCAGCAGACACAAGAGAAAATAGAGATACCCGAGCGACCAGCCGGCCAGCACGTCGGACGGGTAATGCACATTCAAGCCGACCCTGGCTATCCCGACCGACAGCACGCTCAGCACGCTCACCGCGATCGCGACATGGCGCATCGACCGGCTCAGCATCGGCAACACGAAACTCAGCAACGCAAGGAACATCACGGTCGTCTCCAGCGCGTGCCCGGACGGAAACGAGCTGGAGGGGGCGGATGCCAGCATGGTCGACGGTCGCGGGCGGTTGGCCAGATCCTTTGCCCCCGTCGTGACAAGTCCGCCGAGCGGCGCACACGCGAACAGCACCAGCGCCGCGCGCACATTGCGCTGCACCAGCGCTACCACCATGGCGACCACGTCAATCCACCGCAGCGGAACAGGACCCAGCACAGCCGACACGCCATTCCAGAATTGCACCGCTCCCGGGTGCTTGATTCCCGTCTCGTGGCTCAGGTTCAGCAGCGCCCAATCGAAATCGTGCAACCAGCTCCATTGCTGGCGGTAGCCCATCCACATGGCCGCGTAGACCACGATGGCGGCCACCGCCGCGAAGGCAGCGGCGAGGCGGGCGGGCCGGGAAATACCCCGGGTGATGTGGCGGCGGGTCACGACTAGACCGATACCATGCCTCCGGCCACGACCATCACCCGCCCAGTGTGTCCGCCGTTCAGAGATTTCACAGCGCGTTTGCTCTATCCGGTGTTCTCTTAGCACCGTTAACTTTCTACGATAGCTATGTGACCGATCACGCATTCAGTCCGCAAGAGCGACGGGCTGTGTATCGGGTGATCTCCGAACGGCGAGACATGCGCCGCTTCGTTACCGGGGCCGTGGTACCCGAGGACGTGCTGGCCCGTTTGTTGCAAGCCGCGCACGCCGCGCCAAGCGTCGGTCTGATGCAGCCATGGCGCATCATCCGGATCACCGATGAATCGCTCCGGGAACGCATGCACGCACTCGTTGACGAAGAGCGGGCGCTCACCGCTCAAGCCTTAGGGCAGCGGGCTGCCGAGTTTCTGCGACTGAAGGTCGAGGGAATTCTGGAATGCGCAGAACTCCTCGTGATAGCGCTGTGCGACAAGCGCGATGCGCACGTATTCGGCCGGCGCACGCTTCCCCAGATGGACCTTGCGTCGGTGTCATGCGCAATCCAGAACCTGTGGCTGGCGGCCAGGTCGGAAGGTCTCGGCATGGGCTGGGTGTCCCTATTCGACCCGCAACGGTTGGCCGCCCTATTGGAGATGCCCGCCGACGCCGAACCCATTGCCGTCCTGTGTCTGGGCCCGGTGCCGGAGTTCCCGAACCGACCGGCGCTGGAGTTGGACGGGTGGGCCTTCGCGCGACCGCTCAGCGAGTTCGTCTCCGAGAACGGATGGGGTCAACCGGTCCCCGGCCAGCCCGCGCCGGCCGCCGGCGCGGGGACGGCCAGCACGGTACCGTCCCAGTCGGTGTGATCCATCAAGTGCTGCGGCCCGGGCCAGTGCGCGCCGACCACGAAGAGAGTGCGGCCGTCGTCGCCGCCGAGCATGCAGGCGAACGCGCCGCGATCGAGCTGAACCCGCTGCAGCACCTCACCGCCCTCGCGCACCCGCACGCAGCAGCGATCACCGACGTCGGCGTACCAGGCCGCGCCGTCGCGGTCGAGACAGATGCCGTCCGGTGAGTGACCGCCCAGGTCCGCCCACACCCGACGATTCGACAGCAAACCGTTGGCGCCGATGTCGAAGGCGGTCAATCGGTGCCGGTACGACTCGGCGACAACCAACGTGGCGCCGTCCGCGGTGACGGCCATCCCGTTGGGAAACGCCAGGTCGTCGGCGACCAGCCGGGCGCATCCATCCGGGGTGACCAGGGCAACGAACCCGGGCGCCGGGTCGTCGCCGGAGTTTCCCTCAGCGAAGTCAAAATTCACGTTGTTGACGTAAATGTGGCCGCGGCCGTCGATCACGATGTCGTTGTAGCCGTAGGGAGACAGCGCCGACAGGTCGGCATGCCGCGCCAGCGTCCCGTCGGCCGACAGGCGAAGCAACGCCCGCTCGGAGCTCGAGGTCAACACCAGGCCTTGACTGGCCGGCAGGTCCGGCAGGAAGTCGAAACACATGGGCAACGAGCGGTGTTCGAGCACGATCCGGACGGCGTCGGCGGCCCGGCCCGAGGGGTCGATCGCGCGGATCAGACCGCCCGTCCAGTCGGCGACCCACAGTCGTCCATCGCGCCAACGCGGCGACTCCAGCAGGCCCAGACCGGTCGCCACCGTGCGCATATCCGCATTGTTCCAGCTAGCCGCTTCGATCCGCGCACGTAAGGAAGGCCTGCGGTATCGTCGCCGGTCGGAAGGACGGAAATGACAGCTAGGGGTGTGGCGGAAATCCAGCAACGCGACAACGTGCTGATGGTGCACTGGCACGATCTGGGGCGCTGCCTCGGCGCCTACGGCCACACGGATGTTTCCAGTCCCCGGCTAGACCGGCTTGCCGCCGAGGGCATCCTCTTCACCAGAGCGCATTCCACCGCGCCGCTGTGCTCGCCGTCGCGAGGATCGCTGTTCACCGGCCGCTACCCGCAGAGCAATGGCCTGGTGGGCCTGGCCCACCACGGCTGGGAATACCGCGCCGGAGTCCGCACCCTGCCGCAGATTCTGTCCGAGTCAGGCTGGTATTCAGCACTTTTCGGCATGCAACACGAGACATCCTACCCGAAGCGGCTCGGTTTCGACGAGTTCGACGTATCGAATTCCTACTGCGATTATGTGGTGGACGAGGCCGATAAGTGGCTTAGAAAACGGCGCGGGAATAGTCCCGAGAACCTTGCGGGCCAACCGTTCCTGTTGACGGCCGGGTTTTTTGAAACCCATCGGCCCTACCCGAGGGACCGCTATCAGCCGGCCGACAGCGCAGACGTCAATCTGCCTGCCTACCTGCCCGATACCCCCGAGGTGCGCGGCGACGTCGCCGACTTCTACGGGGCGATCAGTTCGGCCGATGACGCGGTCGGCCGGTTGCTGGACACGTTGGCCGAAACCGGACTGGACGCCAGCACCTGGGTGGTGTTTTTCACCGATCACGGCCCGGCGTTCCCGCGCGCGAAATCCACGCTTTACGAGGCCGGAACGGGCATAGCAATGGTCATCCGGCCGCCCACTGGACGTGGGCTGGCGCCCGGCGTCTACGACGAGCTGTTCAGCGGCGTCGATCTGGTTCCAACGCTTTTGGGCTTGCTGGGCCTCGACGTGCCGGCCGACGTCGACGGTGTGTCCCATGCGGGCAGCCTGCTCGCGCCGGATGCCCAAACCGATCCGGTGCGCGACCACGTGTACACCACCAAGACCTATCACGACTCGTTCGATCCCATTCGCGCAATCCGGACAAAGGAATACAGCTACATCGAGAACTTCGTACCAAGACCCCTGTTGGATCTGCCACTCGACATCGAAGAGAGTCCGTCCGGCCTGGCGGTCGCACCGTTCGTCAAGTCGCCCCGGCCACAGCGCGAACTCTACGATCTGCGCGCCGACCCCAACGAGACCACCAACCTGCTGGCCCCGGATTCCGGCGTCGACGCACGGACAGATGAAATCGCAGCCGATCTGGCTGTCCTATTGAATGATTGGCGCGAACGCACGGGCGACGTCATACCGTCGGAGTTCGCCGGTACCCGCATCGCGACCCGTTATACCGAAACGTATCGGCGGATCCACCACGCCCCGCCGGTAAGCCGGTCGGCGATCGCCGCCGACCGCGGCGTGGAGGAGTAACTCACCCGGTCTGAGCCACGATGAAGACCCGCCGGAACGGGAAGATCGTCGCACCGTCGGCCCGCGGCGGGTAGGCGTTGTCGAGCAGCGGGATGAGTTCCCGGCGGAACTGCTCCCAGCCGTCATCGTCGAGCTGCTCGCGCACCGGGACCAACGCGGTACCGGTGATCCAGTCCAACACCGGGTGCACACCGCTCAGCTGATGCAGGTACGTGGTCTCCCAGACATCGACCTTGCAACCCGCGTCCATCAGCAGATCGGCGTAATGCGTTGGCGAATGGACCACCGCACCGACTCGAAACGGCACGTCGCGCAGGATCTTTGCATAGGGTTCGCGGCGGGCCACGGCGCGCGCGGCGGAATGCGACGGCGTCTCGAAGTTGCCCGGGACCTGAACGGCGATCCACGATCCGGGCGCCAGCTCCTGCGTCCACCGGACCATCAGGTCAGCGTGCTCGGGCACCCAGTGCATAGCCGCGTTGCTGACCACTACGTCGGTATCAGGCTTTGGCTTCCAGGTTCGCAAGTCTCCGGCGCTCGCGTCGATCCCACGTTCGCGAGCCGCGGCCACCATCTCCGGCGAGCTGTCCATCGCCTCGATCGCCGCGCCGGGCCAGCGCTTGGACAGGTGTTGCGTCAGGTGGCCCGGCCCACAACCGAGGTCGGCCACCCGGCGCGCGTTTTCGGCGCCCACCCGCGACACCAAGTCATAAAACGGGCGGCTGCGGTGGTCGGCAAACGCCAGGTACACATCGGGATCCCACATGTCGGTCCTCCTGATCAACACCGTAACTAATCGGGTGATTAGACGAACCGTCGGATCAGGCGGTAACTATCCGCGCCGGATGACCAGCTCCCTAGACGACTTCATGCGTTAACGGTGCCCGATGGGCTCCCGGCTCGGGCGTGGCCCAGTTCAGCCTCGCCAGCAAGTCGCCCGGCACGTCAGCGTGCCCGTCGAGGCGTTGGGTGGACAACAGATCCATTGCCAAAAGCGCCGGTAGGTGGTTTCCGCCTTGCCCGGTCAGTCCGGCCAACGGTGCCGCACCCGTCGGCTGTGCATCGGTCAGGAACGCACACGCGACCGCGACCGTCTCGCGGGCCCCGGATCCCGCTATCTCGAGTGCCGTCCACGTCTCGAGCGCTGGATGCGACCGAATCGCCGCCAAGACTTCGGGCAACGCGCCGTTCGAGCTGACCCGGTATGCCGCAAGGTAATGCGAGCGCTGCCGCACCCCGCGCCAGGTCTCGCCGGACGCGGACGAAAGCAAACGCGGGACGTCTTCGGGGCCGACCACGCTGGCCTCCCAGCCGATTTCACGGAGGTGATCCGCAAGTCGGCGCGCCGCGACCTGGGCGGTTTCGTGCAGTGGGATCGACGATGAGCGCCCCTGCAATGCGTTCAAGTTGTCGACGGCGGACACGATGAGCCCGATCCACGTTTCCCGAACGTCGCTGTCGCGGCCGGTGATTCGTATCGCGTCGGCACGAATGCCGTAGCAGTCAAGGTACCGGGCGATCAACGGCAGCGGAAGCACGTTCAGGTCACTGGTGGGCGGCCCGATCCGCAGCAAGGCGGTTGTTTTTGCTTCGCTGTCGGATTCAGGAATCGGCCGGCCTCGACGGCTCATCATCGCCAGCCGCCGACGCAGGATGGTGGTGAAGTGAAGCCCGTTCCACCAACCGAACAACACAATCACGACGACGGCAGCGATGCCGAGCAGCCAGTAGGCGCGGGTCGAGTGCCACGGGTACGCCATGACCGCCGGCACCACGGCGAGCAGTGCCAATGTGATTCGGCCGCTCCCCGGCCTCGGTATCGAGCGTTGTTGGCTCACAGGGTGGTTTCCTTTCGTCTGCGCGCGGCGATCGCCGCGGTTGCGGCGGCGGCCGCGACGAGCACGGCCAATACGCCGGTCCCGGCGAAGGCGATGGTCCGCGGTGTGTTGTCCGTTGGAGCGGGTGTCTTCGGCGCGGCCACCGGCTTAGCCGGCGCCGCATCGGGGCCTTTACTAGCGGGCAGTTCCCAGGTGAGCGCTGCCACCGGGTCGACGCTGCCGGCGCCGACGACATTGGAGGGCGCACGTGCGCCGTTGTGCGCGGTCGAGGTGATGCGGCTTTTCACCTGCGCGGCGCTCAGCCCGGGGTACTTGCTGCGAACCAGTGCGGCGACGCCCGAGACATAGCCGGCCGCGTAGCTGGTGCCGCTGAGCGCGACCAATTGCTGATGGTCGTCGGGCAGGCCGTTCGCCAGGCCACCGCCGTCCCGATTGCTCACTGACACAATGCTTTCGCCCGGCGCCGCGATACCCACCCACGGTCCGGCCATGGTGAATTTCGATGGCTGCCCATCGGGTGTCAATGCAGCCGCCGACAACACGTACGGCTGCCACGACGACGGGATGGAGACCGACGTAACGCCGGACCAATTCCGCGGATCGTCCGGGCGGCTCAGGTCAGTCAGTGGATTGGATTCGCAGGACGTTCCGCCGCCGAACGATCCGGTGGACCCGGTGTTGCCCGCGGCGGCCACGATCACCGCGTCTTTGTCCACCGCCGCGTACCGCAGCGCAGCGCCCAGCGCCGCCTGGTCGATGGTCCGATCCGCGGGTAGGCACGTTATCGCCGAAATATTGATCACCCGCGCTCCGAGGTCGGCCGCATGCACGATGGCCCGGCTCAGCGACGCGACGTCGGCAGAGGCGCGCGCCAGCAGCGGGTCGCCACCCGGCGTCCGCGGCGAGAACTTGGCGGACGTCACCCTGATCGACACCACGCGCGCGGCGGGGGCGACTCCGGAGAATCCGTCCTCACCGGCTGGGCTCGGCTGGCCGGCGATGATCCCGGCCACCAACGTTCCGTGGCCGTCGCAGTCCGTCAGGCCGTCGGTGGCCTCCACGAAGTCGCCGCCGGGGTCGACATTGGGCAGCCGCGGACCCGGCCGCACCCCGGTGTCGATGACAGCGACGAGCTGGCCCTCGCCGCGGGAAAACTGCCATGCCGCGGGAAGATTCAGCATCGACTGGTTGGGTGTCAGTGCGCCTGGATCGGTGCCAGGAATGATTCCGGAGCTGCTGCACGGGCCGCGCTGCTCCATGGGCTGCCCAGGCCCCGGAGCTCCGCTCGGCGGTTGCACACCGGGGTCAACCGCCGGCGGGCTGATTGCCAGTGCCGGCGGAGTCACCCAAACGCTGCTTATCATACCCGCCGCCGCAGCGGCGAAAATCGTTGTGAAGCGGACTAATCCGGCCCAAATCATCGATTGAGAACCCAGCTGAACAGACCGACCAGGTATGCCATGACAGGGATCAGCGACGCATCGAGACCGGTCGCGACGAAGCCCAACAAGCGGCGCGCCGGTAGCGAATAGCTTTCTGGCGAAGCGATTCGCGGGTTCAGCGCGACCACGATCCAAACCAGCACGAGCGCGACCAGCACCAGTGCCGCGCCCAAAGCCGCGGCATAGCGCCCGGTTGCGGAGTAGAGCACCAAGAGGACACCGGCGACCAGGTAGGGCTGGGCGAGCAGCCACGCTTTACACGTGGCCGAATCCCACACCCGCGCGCGCAGGACTGAGGTGGCCGCGACTGCCGCCACCACGTACCAGCCCACACCGCTCAACGCCTCGGGACGCAGCGCGATCGCCACCGATCCAAGCACGCTGAGCACCACCGCGCCGGTGATGAAGCCGCTCTGATGCGCGTCGCTGATGCGCACTCGCCGCGGTAGATCCTCGAGCACCCGCAACGACGGAGCCGACGGGGTGGGGTCGCCGGGTGCCGGGATAACCGGCAACGGGAAACGCGCCCAGAGCGCGGATAGCTGCGCCGCCTCGATGGTGACCAAAAGAGCCGCGACGATCAGTCCGCAGCCGATGGTGGATATCGGTAGCTGCCAGAGCAGTTTGGCCCCGGCCGCCAGCAACACCCCCGCGCCGACCACCGCTACCGCGGTGAAGAGACCGACGATTCGCTCGCGGTCGAGGCCGGGAGTCAGTAGGGCGATAAGCGACCACGCGGTAACGCCGGCTGCGGCAAGCATCAGCTGCCCCGGCCCGAAGGCTCCCGGAACCACCAATGCCAACGCGGCGCCGATCGGCAGCAGCGCGGCGATCGACAGCGCTATCCCCGTGCTTGCCGAACGTGTCCCGACCAACAAAGCGGCCAGTGCGAGGACCGCTGCGATCGCACTGACCGCGACCAGTCCACCCAACGCACCGGTGGCCACCCGGTAGGTGACCGCCAAGCCGGTCGCCGCGAGAGCCACACCGATCCCGGCGGCCAGCGCTCCGTGCTGGATATGACTGGTGCCCCAAGGCCGTGTTCTGGAGGTCGAAAAGATCATCGCGGCGTCGGCGATGTCCTCGACGATGCCCGGCGCGGCCGGGCCGATTGGCACCGGCTGCAAGGCAAGCAGGTCGCCGTCAACGACTCCGACGGTGTCAAGGCTGGCATCCAGGCTGAACGGCGCGCCACCGATGGGCGCCAGGCTCAGCTGGGAGGCGGCGCCGAGGTCGGTGGCCGCCCGGCTGTCACCTTCGGTGTCACCGACGTCCCCATCGGGGGGTATCGGAACCACCAAACGCCGCACCGCGGGAAGGATTTCACGCAATGGCAGCTCCGCAGGCAGTGCCATCTCCGTCAGCCTGCTGTCGGCGAGGACGGCGACGCGGACGATCGGCATCACGGGCCGGATGTCATCGGGACCTCGAAGGACGCTGGGGCGAAACCTGGGACATCGTGCTCTCTTCTCTATGGGATGCTGTTATGCGGATTGGGAAGAAAAATCTCGGGCAAGCCGCTGGCCGGGAAACCACTGGCCGTCCGGCAAGCTGTTGATCAGTTGTTCGACTGCTAAGGCGATGGCGAACGGCGTGCCGGGGCTGAACGTCGAGACCCACTCGTCGTCGAACGCGCGGGATGGGCTGACCAGCACCCGGCCCTCCGTGGTGTCGACAACGCTGACCCCGACCTCGGTGCTGGCGTGCCGGCCGTCGCGGTGGCAGCCGGCGACGATCTCGACGTAGCTGCGAGGCCCGGCGAACACCGATTCCACCACCGATCGTGCCGATTTCGGGATGCCCAGGTAGTCGAGGACTTCGGCCAGCGGTGCGCCGGACCGCAGCCGCTCGTCGGCCCGCGCTCCGACGCGCGTCGGCATGGCGAACTCGTCGAACTGTGCCGGCGGTCGTTGCGCCAGACCGACACCGAGGACCGGCACCAACGCCCGAGGGTCGTCGATGTCCATGGCGGTGAACGTGATCAGCTGCGCGCTGCGCAATGCAACCACGGTCTTGCCAGTGAGCCCGAAGCGCTGTGCAACGATGCCGCGTAGCAAGTCGCCCTCGGCCGGCCCTAGGTAGCGCAGGTCAAGCCACCGGTCCGGGAAACAAACCACCTTGATCCACGCGGCGACCGACGGATTGACGGCACCGCTTTCCGAGACCAGACCCAGCTCGATCAGTTCGGCCTTCTGACGCTGCAGGAACGCAGCCCGTTCCGTGGCGTCGCGGTAGGGCGTGGTGATTGCCAGCACCCACGGGAAGGTGCCCGCCCCAATCGTTTCCGCGATGAACCACGCGTGATCCACCGTCAGCTCGACGGCGTTGGGTTCAACGGTCATTGAGCAGGACTAACCGCCCCATTTGGCGGCTTCGGCCGCGTCACGGGCTTGCATGGCCATTGTGTTGGCTTCGTGGGTGCTGGCCATCGATTGGTAGGCCCGCACCAGGTTTTCCATGGCCTGGTTCCACTGGGCCTGCCACGCCTGGTAAGACATCCCGGTATCGCCCTGCCAGGCATTCGACAGCGCGGCCTGTTCGCTGGCGATATCAGCACCGAGCCCCTGCAAGGTGCCGGAATAGGCCGACATCTCTCCGGCGTGGCTGAGCATCGCCGGGTAGTTGTACATGATCTGAGACATCACAAGTCCTTTCGCGATTACCTAGTCGGTCCGGTCAGATGCCGGTGTAGCTGGCCGCGGCCGCGGCGTCGGCGGCCACATAGGTCCCCGCCGCGTCACCCAGGTTGGCCTGGGCGATATCCAGCAAGGTGTTGACCTTGGCGGCTGCCTCCACGAAACGGGCGTGGGCCGCCTGAAACGCCGCCGCCGACTCGCCCATGTGGAACGCCTGCGCCGACATCGCCGCCTGTTCGGCCTGACCAATGGTGTGGCGCATCAACGCCGTCTTGGTGCCGAACTCAGCTTCTGCCGCCACCAACTGCGGAATATGAGCATCTAAAAGACTCATAGTGTGTTGTCTCCCTTCGAATTTCTCTGTCGATTCCGTCTACTGACTCTCACCGTGCTAACCGTCTTGCTAACCCTCACCGCCCCCCTCACTGGGCTTTTCTAAGTCCCTTTCTAAGTCCTCTACGCCCCGCTCCCAGGTCCCGGGCACCATCGGCATCCGAGGGCCGTCGCCATACTCGTCGCCGGCCAGCAGGGCCAGCCCCACCGCCCGCTGCGCGGCGCCTCTGTGCACCGTCCCGGCGAACCCCAACCCCCCGGCGCCGTTCGCTGAAGTCAGGTACTCCGATTCGTGATCCGAGCTGTAATCGGGTGTGACTCCGATGTTGGAGTCCAAATCCAAAAATTCATCACCATGCTCGCGCATGGCCGACCGCCTCCGCCGCTGCGCCCGTGCTTGTGCAGCACCTACCGCCGCCGCACCCGCAGCCGGGATGGTCGCCGCAGGCGACTTCAAACCACCGCGGCCACCCACCGTCGGCCCCAAACTGGGTCCCCAGCCACTGGGGCCGGCGACTATATAGCCGAAAGTTGGCGCCGCTGGAGCGGCGGCCGCCGGTGCGGGGCTCGCTGCAGCACTTGCCGCCGGCGCCGGTGCCGGCGCTGCCGACGCGGGGCTCGCGACGGTCGAGGGGGTTGCGGCCGCGGGCCAGTGCTGGTCGGAGGCGCCTGGAACCGAAGCTACGTCAGGACCGAAGTCGGGAAAGGTGAACTGGTTGAGCAGGTCGAGTAACCCCGCCACAGTCGCCGCCAGCCCGATGGCGACCAGCGCCGAAAACCAGGCCGGCGAACTCAGGGCAACCCCCCACGTGCCAAACCCGACCGGCTCAAAGAATGCCTGATACGCAACCGCGAAAAGTAAAGGCCCCCAGGTGACTAAGGCTTGTGACGGGTTGGTCGCAAAGTCCGTCAGTATTTGTTGAATCTCCCCGATGGGATTCATCAGGAACTTCCAGATCAAATCGCCACCCGGCAAGGCCTTCACGTAGGACTCCAGGAACTGCACGATGGCGTTCGAGCTGTCCAATGCCGAGCCCGAATCGGCGGCCGGCACAAGCGCCGCCGTCTGGGACGCCGCAGCTGCCGCGGCGCTCGCTCCAGCACCGGGTGTAACAATCACGGGCGCCGGGGCGGTACGCGGGGCCGATGCCAGCGCCACGCCGGATGCCGCCTCGTAAACGCCCATGGCGGTCGCGGCCTGAATCCACATCCGCACATAGTCGCCCTCGTTGAGGGCGATCGGAATCGTGTTGAGACCAAAGAAATTCGTCGCGACCAACACCCCGTGAATGACGTGATTGGCGGCCAACTCCAGCGTCGTCGGCACCGCCGCCAAGGCGGCGGTATAAGCGGTTGCCGCGACCTCGTGCTGAGCTGCCGCTCCCGAGCTGGCGGCACTGGCCTGTTGCAGCCACATCAGATACGGGGCATGGGCGGCCACATAACGTTCGGCGCTCGGCCCGTGCCATGCTCCCGCTTGCACCGTCCCCAGTAGCCCACTGAGTTCAGCTGCCGCTGAGGCATATTCGGCGCTGAGCGTGCTCCAGGCACCCGCGGCCGCAAGTAGCGGCCCCGGTCCCGGACCGGCGCTCAGCAACGCCGAATGCACTTCTGGCGGCGAAGCCATCCAGATGGGCCCAACGGGGGAAGCCACAATCAGCCGCCCGCAAATCCATACGTAGCAGCGGCCGCCGCATCACCGGCGAGATAACTGGCGCCCGATTCGCCCACACCCACACCGGCGCGACCCAGCACTTCGACACCCTGGGCGGCGACCGCGGAGTGCTCCGCCCCCTGGGCGCTGAATCCTGCGGCCGTCTGTAGCGACACCGGATCCGCCGCCGGCGGCACCACCGCGGTTATCAATGGGGCCGCCGCGGCATGCGCGGCGGCCAGCCGAGCTGTCAGCGCCTCAACCGCAGCGCTCGTCGCGGCCAGACCCTCCGGAACCACGCGCAACGTCATGGCTACTCCTCCTTGTCTATTGGTCGTCTTTCCTGTTGCTTCTTTCTGACCATCAGCCGATAAATGACCATCAACCGATCAAGCCGTCACTGGAGCCTTCGATCGCGTTCTCGCCGACCAGTGGGTTGACCAACTGCACATACGTCGGAGTGTCGCTGTCGCCCAACAGGATCGCCCGTCCGGCCGGCAGCCGGCCAAATCGCTGACCCCGGATCTTGCCGCTGTCCTGCGGATTGCCGGCCAACATCAACGTGGTCGCCTGTAAGTCGTTGAACCGGCGCAGCAGTGGGCTGGTCATCAGGGCGTGCCCCGACCCGGTGGCGCGAGCCGTGACGATCACCCGCAGCCCCAAATCGGCGGCCTGTGAGAGCTGGCCGATGAGCGGAGTCCATGGCCGCTGTCCGATGTAGGGACCACTCATCGCCGGCGCATCCGGCACCTGATCCACGTCATCGATGATCAGGTAGTGGGTGTGTCCCTGGTAGGACCATCGGGACAGCTCGGCCGACGACAGGCCGGCCGGTGGCCGGCGCGATTCGATGATGTTGGACAAGCCGAGCATGGCCGGGATGATTCGGTCGACGTTCGCGGTGTATTCGTTGTCAGCGAAGAGCGGTTCGTCGACGAGGTGCAGCCGCCGGTCCAGGACGGTGAAGGCCACCTGATCGTCCGATGAGTTCTCCCGGATGGTGCGGATGATGTGCCGCAGGAACGTCGTCTTGCCGGACTTGTTGTCGCCGAACACCATCAGCAGCGGGTTCTCGGTGAAGTCGAGTACGACCGGTGCGAGATCGTCCTCACGCTGGCCGATGACCACCCGCTCTGATCCCCGATAGAGCGCGCCGACCTGGTCGGGCGTCAGGTTGGTCGGCAGCAACCGCACGGGCGGCGCAGCCATGCCGGGGTAGCGGGCGTTGATCGCGGCCACCTGATCGAGCTCTGGAGCCGCGAACAGGAAATGCTCAGCGGCCATCGTCAAGCCGCGACCCGGCTGATCGTGCGGGACGGCGTCGGCCGGTCGGCGCAGAGCGCCGACCACCCGCACGTTGCTGTCGCGCGCGTCGTGCAGCTTGAGCTCGAGTCGCAACCCGAGCCCGTCCCGCATCGCCAGCGGCACCTCCAGCCAGCTCGGGGTCGTGATGACCACGTGGATGCCATATGCGAGACCGACGTTGATTAGCTGTGTCACTTTGGACAGCAACGGATTACGGGTGTTGAACTGGTCGGTGTTGTCCCGGCCGAACGCGTAGAGGTTGTCGATGACCAAGAAGACCTCGCCGAAGCCATCGTCGATACCAGCGCCGTTATCCTGCTTTTCCCGGAACGCCTCGCGCCGCTGCCGGGACAGCAGCAACTGCTCCAGCTCACCGAAGGTTCGGCGGATGCGTTCGGGTTCCAGCGCCGACGCGACGCTGCCGACGTGCGCCAGATCCTGCAGCGCCCGCAGCTGGCCACCGCCGTAGTCCAGGCAATAGAACGTCACATCACGCGGCGAGTGCAGGCTGGCAGCCGACAATATAAAGGTTTGCAGCGCAGTTGATTTACCGGACTTGGGGCCACCATGGATGACCACATTCCCGGCCGACCCGGTGGCGTCGAACACCAGCGCGTCACGACGCATCTCGAATGGCTTGTCGATCTCGCCGAGCGGCCAGCGCCACCCGTGTTGCGGCACTCCGGCGCGTGCCAGCACCGCTGTCAACGGAATCGGCTCGTCGAGTGGCGGCAGCCACAGCTGCGGCGCTCGCGGCCCATAGCGGGCCAGTTGTTCACCGATGGTCGCGATCAGCTTGCGCGGCGGCCCGGCGAATTCGTCGTCCTCGCCACCGGAAATCACGGTGCCGTGATCTTGCTCCACAGTCGCGGCCGTGAACAGCTTCGGCTCTGGAACGGATTGCACTACCAGGGCTTTCGTCGCCTTCGGCGGATCGTAGATGCCGTCGACATAGGTGCTGCGGAACTTCACCGGTGCGGCACCCGGGGCGGGAACCAAAAAGCCAATTCCCTTGTGCTCTTTGCCGGATTCGACATGGTAGGCATCCTCGACACCGATGATCTGGCGGGAAACGCTGGGACTAGCCACCTTCAACCCGATGCGATACGAGGTGTTCTTGTCGATGTCCTTGATCTTTCCGACGTCCAACGTCTGGGACGCGAAAAGAATATGGATGCGGAACGAGCGGCCCTTGCGCGCAACGTAGTCGAACAGCTCCGCGTATTCCGGATGGTCGGCCAACATCAGGGTGAACTCGTCAGCGACCACGAAGAGCGTCGGGATGGGCGGAAGATCAAGCGTCCCAGCCGCACCCGATTCCCGAGCGTTCTCGTATTCGAGCACCGAGTTGAACGCGCTGCCCTGAATTCGGCGACCGGCCTCGCGCAGCAGCGATTCTCGGCGGGCAACCTCGCCGCGCAGCGTGTCAGCGAACCGGTCGGCCAACGACTTCTTCTCGGCCATGTTCGAGATCACCGCGACAACCTGCGGGAAGTGCCGGAAACTGTCGGCGCCGGCCTCACCCTTGAAGTCGGCATAGATGACGATCAGCCGGTCCGCCGAGTGAGTGGTCAACAGCGACAACAGGATCGACATCAGCGTCTGCGACTTTCCAGAGCCGGTCATGCCGATCATCAGGCCGTGCGGACCCATCCCGCCCTCGGCCTCGTCTTTGAGGTCGAACATCAGCGGCTCACCGGTTCCGGTGACACCGATCGGGACGCGCAACTCGTCGTCGCGGCGTCGCGGCGCCCACAGCGCCGGCACATCCAACCGCGACGCGTCCGGGATTCCCAACAGGGTGGTGAAGCTGGCGCCCCGGGTGGCCGCCGATCGCAGCCCGGTGTGGGTCGGGTTGGAGTCCCACCGCGCCAGCAGGCGCGACAAGTGCGCGGCCTCGTCGGCACCGAGCACGTCGGCGCTGTCGATGTAAGGCTGCCAGCCGCCGGTCTGCCAGCGTTCGATGGCACCATGGGTGACCCGCAGGATCGGCTTTTCGGGATCCGAATACTGTTCGCGGTGCGGTGCGGTGGTAGAGCAATGCACGACGGTGACTCCGGCCCGGCCGACCGCCAGCACCGTGCCGTTCACGTCGTAGTCCGGGTCGTCGATGACGATCAGCAGGTGCCGCAGCGAGTCGGCCGGCTCACCCGTGAACGCCGGGCGATCCAGCAGGGCGGAGCCCAACCGCGAGACCAACTCCTCGGGGTCAGAAGCCAGGAAACGAGCCGGACCGACGCCGTCGAGCTGGCCGGGAATGTCTACGTGCGGAAGCCACTTCAGCCACGACCAGTCGGGATCTTCCAGATCACGGGTGGCCAGGGCCACCCCGAGCACTGTCGGGTCGTGCCACGTCACCGCCTGGGCAATCCAGGCGCGCAGCGCCCCCCGCACTTGTCCTGCGTCGCCCAGAACGGTAATCCGGGAGACTTTGGTCAGATCGATGCCGGTGGGCACGTCTCGAACGGTGCGCTGGGTGTCAAGCAGGCTGCGCAAAGCGCTGTGCGACACCGGTTCCAGGTCGATTTCGGCGGCGGTGTCCTGCACCCGCAACGCGGTGGCCAGGGGCACGTGGTGGCGCCCGGCCCGCAGCACCAGGAAGTCGGAGTCGTGCGGGTCGCGTTCCCACTGACGGCGCGATCCGGGCACCGTTGAAAGCGCGGTCGGGTCAGGATGGGACCAGTGTGCGGCCGCGCGCTGCTCAGCAGCCTGGGTCCGGATGTTGTCCCGCACGACCGACAGGTAGCGCAGATAGTCGGCGCGCTCCGCGTCGACCTCCTCGGTGCGCATCTTGTTGTCGTTACCGCGAAACAGCGCGGTCGCCGCAAGTAGCAGGACGAAGGGGAAGAACAAGGTCTGCGGGGAGATAAGCCGCATCCCGGTTGCAACCATCGCGACGATCATGCCGACGATCAGGATCACGATCAGATAGGGCATCGCGCGCCGCAACAGTGACGGCGGAATCACCCGGGGCAACTCGGGCGGCGCCTCGATGGTGATGGTGCCTTTACGGCTGCTCGGCGGCGCCAGCCGCCGGCGTGCTTCAAAGATCAGTCGACTCATCCAGATTCTCCTTCGGCCGACACCGGACGTCCAGGCCGGCTGTCCGGCGCCAGGCCGTCGTGTGCCAGTAGCGCATCGGCGCGCGACAGCGTCGGGCCGTTGGCGAACAGCGACAGCATCGACCAGGGGATGGGAATGGGCGGCGCATTCAGCCCAAGCGCCTCAACGGTTTTGCCGTGCGCAGACGTCGCGGTGCCCGGCTCAGTAGCCTCAGTATCTATACCGTAGCGAACACCGGTGTCGGAGACCCAGAACAATGACCCGGTGCCCGGCGAGGCCGGGCCGCCGCCCACGGTCTGAGTGAAGTAACCGGTACCCGGCGCAATCGCGACGCGGGTGGCCCCGTTGGCCGCGCCGACCAGTTCGACGGTGCGCACCGCATCGGGCGCGGGCAGCGCCGAGCCGGCCAGCAGGCTCAGTGAGCTGGTGTTGGCCCCGGCCGGCTTGCTCCAATACGCACAGGTGACAGGATCTTTGGCGGCGTCGACAAGGGTGACCTGCTGGTTCGGGTAGCGCCCGGTGTCCAGGATCCGCGACACCGGCAGCTTGGCGACCTCGTCGGCCCCCAGCCGCGGCGGCTGTTCCAGGCCATAGGAATTCGTGTTACGCAGGATCGCGGCAAGCACCGGCGAAATCGGCTGCAGGCCGTCCGGCAACACCGCGTAGTAGCGCACGCCACCCGACGAGTTCGGCGCAAGCGCTTCCAAGGCGTAAGACACCACCACGGCGCCGATCGGAGCCGGCACCGGGAAGCTCGCCGGGGCACCGGCATTCGGGATGGCCGGCGCCGTCAGCGGCGGCCCTTCGGGCACCGCATTGAACAGCCCCTGCGCGATGGGCCGCGGCGCGGGTACCTCGGCACCCAGGCCGAGAGCGTTGGTGACGGCGTGGTCGGCCAGGTCGATCTGACTGCGTCGACCGTCCCACAGCAGCCAGGTACCGGCGCCGCTGTCGACCAGGATGCCTTGCGCGGCTGCCAGCGCGGCAGCCTTTGCGCCGCGACTGTCGAGCGGACCCGCCAGCACCGTGACCCCGAGGCTGTGCGCGCCGCGCGCCGTCCCACTAACCCCGTCGCAGACCGTCCAGTTGGCTTCGCGCGAGGCGTTCTGCACCATGCGTTCCGGCGCGCCCGGAATGCCGATCAGGTTGCCGCGCGGAAACCGGTCCAGCTCATTGCTTTTCACCGTGGTGGGATTGACCGACTTGCCCACGATCAGCCGGGCCGAGGTCAGGTTGAGCACCGGGTGCAACTCGTCATTGACCCGCACGTACAGCGCGGCTGTCGACCGATCGGCGAGCACGGCGTTGGTACCGGCCGACCCGTTGGGCCGAATCAGTGAAAAGACGAAGCAGCCGACCAAGCCGGTAACCAGAATGAGGCCGCCCATCAGCACCGCTCGCGACTGGGTGCGCAGCGGGTCGACGAGCATCCTGGTGTCATGCAAGGCGATCCCGGAGGCGATCCGGCGCATCACGAAGCGCCAACCGGTCACCTGGTGACGGGTGACGAAGCCACGGCGATAGACGACCTGGTCGGGGTTGTCGTTGGCCGGCGTTCGGGATGAGAACGCGCGCCGTCCCCCCGGGCGTTCGCCGTCCGGCTCGACGTTGGTCATGCCGGCACCGACAGGCCGAGCCCGCGCAGTAGCGGCTCCACCGAATTACTGACGTCCTGGTCGGTGATCGTCATGAGCTCGTCGTCGCTGAAGTCACCGGTTCCCGCATGTTCTGAATGGTCCAGCCGGAATTCACGTTCCTCCTCGGAGCGTTCGACGATGTTTCGGACGAACCGGCCGTTGCCCGCGATGTCGAGGCTGCGCCGCGCGATTCCGTTGGTATCGGGCGTGGTGGACGCGGCCAAGTGAGAGAACAGCGCCTCCATGTGGTTGAGCGCGGAATCCTCAAAGACACTGTCGCGTTGCTCGGCCATCTTGTGTGCGATCTCGACCAACTCGGACGACTGGTACGACGGGAACTCGATATTGCGGGTGAACCGGGACCGCAAGCCTTCGTTGGTGTCCAGGAATTTGTCCAGATCGGCCCGGTAGCCGGCAATGATGACCACCAACCGGTCGCGGTCGTTTTCCATCCGGGCCAGCAGAGTGTCGATGGCCACCAGCCCGAAGTCGTTCTTGGCCCCGGTAGCCACCAGCGCATAGGCCTCATCGAGGAACAGCACCCCGTCCAGCGCGCTGTCGATGATCGCGTTGGTTTTCGCCTCGGTCTCGCCGATGTGCTGACCGATCAGGTCGGCGCGGTGCACCTCTCGGATGTTCTCCCTCTTCAACAAGCCAAGGCCGCAATAGATTTTCGCCACAACACGGGCGATGGTGGTCTTGCCCGTTCCGGGCGGCCCGGCGAAGACCAGGTGGTGCGCACGTTGCGCTACCGCCAGCCCGCGCTGCTTACGCACCAACTCCATGGCCACCGAACTCTTGAGCCGTGACACCTGGTTCTTGACCTCGTCCAGACCGATGAATTCGGCGAGCTGGAGTTCCGCCTCATTCAGCAGCACGGCCTTGCGTTCGTGGGCCGAGGGGTCGACGAAGTCGTCGGCGGTGGGTTCCGTGTCTGGATCCCACGGATCGGTGCGGGCGTCGATCCGGGCTCCGGTGGTGGTGACAATCCCAAAGCTGGTGTCGGACAACGCCTGTTCGACCTGCTCGTTTTCGGGCTGCGCCGCGTATAAGTCTTGAAGGACCTCGCTTGCCGAGTCCTCGTCGACGTGCGCACGCAGCACCAGCGCTTTGGCCAGCGCCCCGTCCACCGCCGCCACCGCGACCGGGCCCTGCGGCTCCTCCAGGTAGGACAAAGCCGGGGCGTACATGCCCAGCCGGGCCAGCGAGGTGCCCAGCGCGATCTTGGCAGCGTGTGAAAACGCCCCATCGAGATTCGAGTCGTTGACGATCGGGGTCAACAGTTTGACGACGTCCGACCAGCGCTCGGCGCGGTAATTGATGACGACGTTGATCCAGCGGGCCTCCCGCCAACTCGGGCGGCGTTCGGTGACACCGGCGATCAATTCGTGCGCCTGGGCGAGCTGGGCGGGCCCCCCTGCTGAAGCCAACGCCGCCGCGTAGGCGAGCTGAAAATCGTCCGGGGTGGTGGCACGAAACTGCAGATACAGCCCTGTGTCGTAGCGGAAGCCCAGCGCTTCCGGTGCCAGTTCCACCTGCCGCTGCAACGCGCCGGCGGTTCCCGCGGTGCGGGACACGGATTCAAGCACTCGGATGGATACGTCACCCGCGGCGGCCAACCCTGTCCACGCGTCGCACTGGTCATAGGCGATGCGGGTCAGCTCGGCGAAACCCAACCGGGCGGCCGCCAGGTCCGCCGGCCGCTGCCGTTCGTAGATCGCGATCCCAAGCGCGCGGCAACAGGTTGCGAAACGGGTGACGACATCGCTGTCAACCCTGGCGTCAGCCCGAGAATTGGCAGGTTGAGCCGCCAAAATGCCGGTATCACCGCGTTCCACGGCCACTTCTTTCCATATCTATGGCATCCCTTAATCTGACCCGCTGAAGTTAGCATTCCCTAAGCTAAGTTGTCGAGGCGCCGGGACCGCACCGAATCGCTGCCCGGTTCCCGTTACTGATGCACTGACCAGCGCATTACGGTCGCGCATCGAGCCCCCTCCCGACAGATTCCGGCTAAGTTGCAGAGCTTACTGAATATGGTTTTCATTATCAACGCGAGGCGGGAAAGCATCTCGTCGCGAGACGCGTCAGGGCTCCCAGGTACCCGGCACCATCGGTACAACCGGCCCGTCGCCGGACTCATCGGCATTCAGCGTGGTCAACCCGGCCGCGGGGGGGCCAGCCCCCCTGGAGGCGATTCCGGCAAAGCCAATGGGCCCCGCACTGTGGCCCGATGCCACTGTTGACGCGGCTAGCTCCGCATTCCGCGGCGTGCCCCAATCCGGCTCGACGTGGACGTTCATATCCATGAACTCGCGGCCGTACCCGCGCAGCTTTGCGCGTCGGCGCCGCCGTAATATCGCCTGCTCCCCCGCCGCTGCCGCCACCGGGGCGGTTTCGGGTTGCAGCGCCTTCTTCTTGGCGCCGGAGCCCGCACTGCTACTCGTGACCGAACCCAACCCGACGCCGGGAGGACCCACCAGGTACGGGTAGCCAAAACCCCCCGGGCCAACTGCCGGCGGCGATGGAGCGCCGGAAGCAGGCACTGTGGCCGGCGCAGCAGCCGGCGCCGCAACTGAAGCCGGGGCCGGCGCAGGAGCGGCAGGGGCAGTGCTCGCGAAACTGGCGTTACCGACGGCCGGCGGGCTAGGCGCGGCTTCGACGGGCATCGGCGCAGCCGCGGGCGCTTCGACGGGTTGGATCGCTGCCAGTCCGGTCAACCCGACGAGACCCGTCAACGGCGTGGGGATGGCGAGCAGCGGGCTGACCGCGAGCGCTTCGATAAGGTTGGGAAATGCCTGGTAAACCTCCAGCGCGTGCCCGGTTTCGTCAAGCACCAGTCCGGGAAGGTCGCTCTCCAAATTCCCCAAGGCCCCGATTGGATTCTGAGGAAACTCGGCAATGTCCCTGCCGAACGTGTCGGTGATTTCGGTGACCCGGTTGAACCACCAACTCAGCATGTGTGGGTTGCCGCTGTCGTTGTCGATAATCCCTTTGGTACCGGGAGGGACTGTGTTGTGCGCGAATTCCGACGCTTCTTTCAGGATATTCGGCGGCCAATATGGGCTGCTCGTGACGCTGGCCAGCTCCACCGCCGCGACCGCTTCAGCGGCGGTTAGCTCATAAGAGAGCATTGTCATGGCGGCCTGGATCCACATCCGCACGTAGTCGGCCTCATTGAGTGCGATAGGAATCGTGTTGATCCCAAAGAAGTTGGTCGCCACCAGCAGCCCCTGAATCGCATGGTTGGCGGCGAGCTCTCCCAAGGTCGGCATTGCCGCCAACGCCGAGGTGTAAGCCGCGGCCACAGTCTCATGCTGGCCGGCCGCTGCCGCCGCGTTGGCACTGGCCTGCATCAACCACAGCAGGTAGGGAGCATGCGCGGTCACATACGCGTCGGCGGTCGGCCCTTCCCACGCGCGGGCCTGCGCGGCCGCCAAAATCGAGGTGAGCCCGTCGGCGACCTCGGCATACACGGCGCTCAACGAATTCCACGCGCCCGCCGCCGCCAGCAATGGTCCCGGCCCTGGACCACCGCTGAGCAGGGCCGAATGGACTTCGGGCGGCGACGCCATCCAGATCGGCGCAGTCATCAGCCGCGACTCCTTACCAATCAGGGTGAACTCAACGACCGCCCGGACCGTGGGCGGCGAAATGAGCACGCAGATAGGTAGTCGGCTGTAAGGCCGGAAAAGTTCCAGCGCTTGCCGGCCCTAGTTCGGCTTCACCGCGCTCACCAGGGTGTTGCGGAGGAACGCGAAGCCCTCGGTTCCGGCTTGCGGCACCGGCCGGCCGACCTCACGCAGGTAATCGGCCAGCGGAGTGCCGACCGCGGTCCAGCCGCGCTGGCCGAACCATTCGGTGGCCGGCGCGTGCTGCTCGTTGTAGATCAGCTGGAAGAACGGGCGCTGGTCTTCACCCGAGGCGATCGCGGAGCGTTCTTCTTCGAGATTGGCTTTGAATTCGTCCGCCTCCATCGGGGCACCTTCCTCGATGGCGACATGGCTGCCCGGCCCGGCAAGTCCGTCGATGCCGGTGAACAGCTGATCCTGCGCGGCGGCCGGCAGATAGATCAGCAGGCCCTCAGCAATCCACGCCGACGGCTTGTCCCGGTCAAAACCACTGTCTTGCAAAGCTTGCGGCCAGTCTTCGCGCAGATCGACAGCGATCTCGCGACGCTCCGCGTTCGGTTGGGCGCCATGGCCGGTGAGCACCTCACGCTTGAAATCCAGAACCTGCGGACGGTCCAGCTCGAAGATCGTCGTCGCGGCCGGCCAGTCCAGCCGGTAGGCGCGCGAATCGAGGCCCGCGGCCAGGATGACCACCTGGCGCACGCCCGCGTCGGCGGCCCGGCGGAAGTACTGGTCGAAGTATCTGGTGCGGGCGCCCTGGAAGTTGACGAAGTGCTCGCCGAAGTCGGCGCTCCTCAGCGGGTGGTCGGGAAACTTGCCGTCCAGAACGTCAGCAGATGGACCCCCGACGGCCCGACAGAACAGCTCCGCATAGGGGTCGACGGCCAACGGGTCGGGCTTTTGTGCCTCAAGCGCCCGCGCCGTCGCCACGAACAACGCGGTCGAACCCACGCTGGTTGTTATGTCCCAGGTATCACCTTCGCTACGCACCTGACCAACACTACGCGGGGGAACTGGCTATCCGGCCGGTGACAACGGCAATGACCAACGTAGGCTTACGGTTACGGCGTACCGTGTCCTACGTCTCACTCGCTCACGGCGCCCCCCGTCCGGGCGTGAGAACGATTTCCCGGCGCCGACACCGCGCGCATCGAGGCGGCAACATCGCATCCCTAGGTTCGAGTTGAGACTGGCCGAATTCAAGGCGAACGCGTGGCGCGACCGCACATGATCACAGGTTGGAACCCGGAGGACCGGGCCGCATGGCAGGCCGGCGGAGAGGCCGTCGCGCGACGCAACCTCCTGTGGTCCGTCGCGGCGGAGCACGTGGGATTCGCGGTCCGGTCGCTGTGGTCGGTGATGGCCGTGTTCATGCCGCAGTCGGTCTACGGGTTCACGGCGGGGGACAAGTTCCTGATTGCCGCCACCGCGACGCTGGTCGGCGCGGCCGTGCGGTTGCCCTAAACCGTGGAGTACATGCCGGACGACTTGGGATTGGGCGGCCGAGGTGGCTCAGACGACTACGTTGTTAGTGGCGCATGGAACCCGAAATTGCGGTGGTCCGGCGCGCCTGCCTGCGGCGCCGGCATGCCGACGTACACGCGGCGGTCGGTCAGGCGGACAGTCCAGAGTTGCGGTAGCCGAACCGGATGTCGGGGGAGTTGGCGACGAAAACGGTTCCGTCCACCGCGATTCGGGTGTCGTAGACCGGGATCGACACGTTGTCGGCATCCAAGCATCGACCGTCGAGCAGGCTGAACGCCTGCTTCTTCAGCGGCGACTGCACCACGGGGATGCCGGCCCGGTCACCGACGATACCGCGGGACAGCACCGCGGCGCGGCCGATCGGATCGATGTTGCCGACGGCCCGGATGCTGTTGTCGGCCAGCCGGAACAGCGCGACCTGAGCTCCGTCCGGCAGCAGCACCGCTGCGCCGAGCAGCGGCTGCAAACTCGACAGCGGACACGCGGCAGTCCAGTGGCCTCGCCAGCGGCCCACGTTGGCGGAAGTGGTCATAAACAACTCCTGACGGATCGGTGTATCAGCGGGACGGGAAGGATGGCGTGCCGATGAGCACGGGAATCTTGCGGCCGTTCTTTTCGGTGAACTCGACGGTGGGGTCGGGGGCGCCGGGCGCGTTGACGAATGACACGAACCGGGCCAGCTTGTCGGGGTCATCAAGCACGGCCTTCCATTCGCAGGAGTAGCCGGACGCATGCCGCTCGATTGCAGCCTCGAATTCCGCTGCCAAGCCCAGCGAGTCATCGACAACCACCTCGCGCAGATGGTCCAGGCCGCCGTCGAGTCCCTCCACCCACGGCGCGGTGCGCTGCAACCTGTCCGCAGTGCGGATGTAGTACATGAGGAAGCGGTCGATGTAGCGCACCAGGGTATTGTCATCGAGGTCGGAGGCCAGCAGCTGGGCGTGCTTGGGCGTCATACCGCCGTTGCCGCCCACGTACAAGTTCCAGCCGGTCTCGGTGGCGATCACGCCGACATCCTTACCGCGGGCCTCCGCGCACTCGCGGGCGCAGCCTGAGACACCCATTTTGATCTTGTGCGGCGACCGCAGGCCGCGGTATCGCAGTTCCAAATCGATGGCCATCTGCACGGAGTCCTGCTGACCGTAGCGGCACCAGTCGGTGCCCACGCAGCTCTTCACGGTGCGCAGCGCTTTGCCGTAGGCATGACCGGATTCCATGCCACCGTCGACCAATCTGGCCCAGATCTGCGGCAGTTGGTCGACGGTGGCGCCGAACATGTCGATGCGCTGCCCGCCGGTGATCTTGGTGTACAAGCCGAAGTCGCGGGCGATTTCGCCGATCAGGATCAGCTGCTCGGGAGTGATGTCCCCGCCGGGCACCCGGGGCACCACCGAGTAGGTGCCGTTGCGTTGCAGGTTCGCCAGGAAGTGGTCGTTGGTGTCCTGCAACGACGCTTGCTCACCGTCGAGAATGTGATCGGAGCTGGTCGACGCGAGGATCGAGGCGACTACCGGCTTGCAGATATCACAGCCCGTGCCGGTGCCGTACTGCTCGATCAGCCCGGAGAACGTGCGGATGGCGCTTGCATGGACGATTTCGAACAGCTCGGCCCGCGACTGGGAGAAGTGCTCGCACAACGCTTTCGAGAGGTCGACGCCCTCTGCGGCCAGCAGCTGCGAGAGTAACGGCACACAGGAGCCGCACGACGTGCCGGCGCCGGTGCGGCTTTTGAGGTCGCCGACGGTGCACGAGCCGTCGGCTATCGCCGTGCACAGCGCCCCCTTGGCGACGTTATTGCAGGAGCAGATCTGCGCGTCGGCAGGAAGTGCGCCCACACCGATGGCGGGCCCGCCGCCGGAGCCGGCAGGCGCGATCAGGGTAACGGGGTCACCGGGCAGCTTCGAGCCGACCAGGGGCCGCAGCACGCCGTAGCTGGAGGCGTCACCGATCAGGATGCCGCCGAGTAGGGTCTGCGCGTCGTCGGACAGCACCAGCTTGGAGTAGGTGCCACCAATAGGATCGGAGACCACGACCTCAAGCGCGCCCGGCGTGGTTGCCAACGCGTCGCCGAAGCTGGCGACGTCGACGCCGAGTAGCTTGAGTTTGGTGGACAAGTCGGCGCCCGGGAACTCGGCGTCACCGCCGAGGAGACGGTCGGCGACCACTTCGGCGCCTGCGTAGCCGGGCCCGACCAGGCCGTAACAGCGGCCCTCGATCGCGGCGACCTCGCCGATGGCGTAGATTGCGGGATCGCTTGTGGTGCCGGACAAGTCACAGAGCACACCGCCGCGCTCACCGACGTCGAGGCCCGCCGCGCGGGCCAGCTCGTCGCGTGGGCGAACTCCGGCCGAGAACACCAGCAGCGCCGCGTCGATAACCTCGTCGTTGCTGAGGGTCACCCGAAGCCGGCCGGGCCCGCTGGAATCGCCGCCACCGTCGACCCGCTCGATAGCCGACGTTCCGGCGCCGACGGTGACGTCGATGCCCAGCGCGCACACCAAGCGCATCAGGTGCTCACCGCCGGCCTCGTCGACCTGGAGCGGCATCAGCCGCGGTGCGAACTCGACGATGTGCGGCCGAATTCCCATCAGCCGCAGCGCGTTAGCGGCCTCCAGGCCTAGCAGTCCACCGCCGACCACGATGCCGACAGCGGCGGGGTCACCGGCCAGCGCGGTCTCTGCATCCGCGCGGATCGCATCAAGGTCGTTGAGCGTCCGATAAACGTGACAGCCGTCGGAGTCCCTACCCGGCACCGGCGGGACGAAGGGGTACGAGCCGGTGGCCAGCACCAGAACGTCGTAGTACACCGTCGAGCCGTCGGCAACGCTGACCCGCTTGGCGTCCCGGTCGATCCCTGTGACCGCATGACCGAGGCGCACGTCGACGAGAGCATCGCCGGCGTAGTCGTTACCGGTGAGCGCGAGCTGTGACCGATCCCAGGCACCCACATACGCCGACAGGCCGACGCGGTCGTAGGCGGCGTCGGGCTCATCGCCCAGCACGACAATCCGCCAGGCGCCGTCGATGTTCCGCATCCGCAGCGCCTCCACGAATCGGTGACCCACCATGCCGTGACCGATGACCACCACCGTGCGTGTGCGCACTAATTTGCTCCCTTCATCTGAAGGCCGCGACCGACGTTATGCGTCGGCGTTGCGACCGTAGTCGCGCAGGATCGCGGCGCGGTAGCACATTTCTCACCCAAGCCCCGGCAGGGGCGTGAGGACGATGCGAGGCGCTCAACGGCATCAGACCCGAGCGTCCGGCGGGCCGTCGCGTCCGGACGCGAGTCTCAATAGACGTCACGCACGTACCGCCGCTCCGCCGACATCGCCCGCAGGTACGCTGTCGCGCTCCTTGGACTGCGTTTACTGTGCTCGGCGACGATGCCCCGGAGCGCGTCGTCGACGTCTCGCGCCATCCGGGAGGCATCGCCGCAGACGTAGAGATGCGCGCCTTTTGCAATCCACTTCCACAATTCAGCGGCATTCTCGCGCATCCGATCCTGGACGTACAGCTTGTTTTCACCATCGCGCGAGAACGCGGTGTCTAACCGGGTGAGCACGCCCGACCGGCGGAACGCGTCCAACTCGTCTCGATAGTAGAACTCGGAGGCCTCGCGCCGCTCGCCGAAGAACAACCAGTTGGCGCCGGTATGCCCGCGGGCAGCGCGCTCGTGCAGGAATCCGCGGAACGGCGCAATTCCGGTACCGGCGCCCACCATGATCGCCGGCACGTCCGGGTCGTTCGGTGGCCGGAAGTGCTGGGTCCGCTGGATGAATACCTCCACCTCGGCACCGGCCGCCAGGCTCGCCAGGTATCCCGAGCAGACGCCGTGTCGCACGGCGCCGTCGGTTGCGGCGGCCGTCGACTCGAACCGGACGACCGAGGTGGTCACGTGCACTTGCGTCGGGTCCTCGAGCGGACTCGACGAGATCGAGTACAACCGCGGCGTCAACGGCCGCAGCACCCCCAACCATTCGTCCAGCTCCGCCTCCGCGGGGTGGCTCGCCAGCAAGTCGAGGGCCTGCAGTCCGCTGCTCCACTGAGCGAAGTGTGCGGGATCGTCGATCACCGCCGCCAGGTCGTCGGCTGGCCGGCGTTCGTGCAGGAATCGGACCAGGTCGGGCGTGATCCGGGTGATGTCCATTCGCGCGCATAACAATTCAGCAAATGCCATCGGCTGGCCGCCGACGTCGACTTCCGCGGAGCCGTCCACGCCGCTGCGCTCGAGGAACTCGACCACCACCTCGGGCCGGTTGTGCGGCCACACGCCGAGCGCGTCGCCCGGGCCGTACTCGAGGGCGCCCTCCGGCAGATCTATACCGATGTTGCGTACGTCTTTATCCGAGCCCGCGCCACAAAGCGCGACGTTACTCGCGACGGTAGTGCGCAACGGATTGCTTCGTGAATACGACTGTTCTACAACTTGTTTCGTTTTTGATTGGGCCGTGGATTCGCCGCTCAACGCTGCGACGACGCGGTCAGTCCACGCCAACGCGGTGGGTTCGAAGTCCGGTTCGCACGAGGCCCGGTCGACAATGCGGCGCGCGCCCAGGTGCTCCAGCCGGGCGTCCAGCCTGCGGGCGAAACCGCAGAAGTCAGCGTAGGAGGAGTCGCCGAACCCGAGCACGGAGAAGTCCAGGGAGTCAACGTCGCCCGGTTCGGCGGCGGCCAGCGCGTTCCAGAGCGCGATGCCGTTGTCAGGAGGGTCGCCGTCGCCAGTGGTGGCCACCACGAACAACACCGTCCCCCTCAGGTCGGCCAGCGACACGTCGCCGGCCCCGCGCGGCCGCGCGACGACACCCGCGTTGCCGAGCCGCTCGACGCACGTCGTTGCGAACTCCTCGGCCGTGCCGGTCTGCGACGCCCACACCACCGTCGCCATCGAGCCAAGGGCGACCTGCTCGGCTGTGTAGGCCGCTGATCCCGCTGCGCGGGAGAAGATCCCGGCCAGCACTCCATCGACCCACGCGCGGTTCCCCGGCGCGAGCGGCGTCGCCGTCGGCAGTGTCGGCACCTCGCCTGCGGGTGGATTCGCGCGGACACCGGCGAGGAAACCGGACAGGTACAACTGCTCGTCGGCGTTGAGCGTTCCAGGCGACGGCAGCGGGCCCAGGGCTGCGGCGAGTGCCTCAACCGGTGCCGGGGCGACCTCCGGCGCCGGTTGTGCTGGAGCCGGTTGTGCTGGCGAAGCATCGGTCTCGACAAGGGTGACCGCGACGGCACACACCTTGAACTCGGGCTGCAGCGAGTCAGCGTCGACTGCATCGTTGGTCACCGCGTTGACCGCCAGGTCCGGTCCGAACGCGTCGGCCCAGTGCATCGGGGCGAAGCACACGCCCGGACGAACGGCGTCGTCCACCGCCGCCGGCAACACGGCCCGGCCACGGCGGGAACGGATTTCGACCTTGTCGCCGTCGCGAACTCCTAGCCGGTCGGCGTCCTCGGGGTGCAGCTGCAGAAACGGCTCGGGGTTGAGCTTGTTGAGCTTGGGTACCTTTCCGGTCTTGGTCATGGTGTGCCACTGGTGCGCGAGCCTGCCTGTGGTGAGCACCAGAGGGAACTCGTCGTCGGGCAACTCTGCCGCGGGCAGGTATGGCCGCGGCAGGAATCGGGCGCGACGGCTCGGCGTCGGAAAGGCCAGCGCGGGTAGGGTGCCGTCTTCGCACGTGTGCAGGTGCTGACTGACACCGTCGTTGCGGTAGCGGATCGGATTGCGGTCGCCGCAACCTGGCGCAGCGGGCCACTGCACCGGCCCGCGGCGCAGCCGTTGGTAGTCCACGCCGCGCAGGTCCCATCCGCTGCGAGGATTGTGAAAATCAGCCAGTTCTGCGAAAACATCTGCGGCGGAGCCAAACTCGAAACCGCGATATCCCATGGCGGTGGCGATCCGGCAGATCAGCTGCCAGTCCGGCATGGCCTCGCCGGGCGGCGCCATCGCAGGTGCGCAATGGGTAAGTGTGCGTTCGCTGTTGACCATCACCCCGTCGGCCTCCGCCCACAGCGCGGCGGGCAACACCACGTCGGCGTATTCGGCGGTTTCGACGCCTGCGAATGCGTCCTGGACCACCACCAGCTCGGCGCGCTGTAGACCGGTGATCACCGAGGCCCGATTCGATACGGAGGCAACGGGGTTGGTGCAGATGATCCACGCCGCCCGGATCTCGCCTCCGGCCATCCGCCGGTACATGTCGACGGTGCCGGTGCCGGCCTCGGCGCGGATGGTGCCGGGCTCGAGCCCCCAGCGTTCCTCGACGAAGGCCCGGTCGGCGGGATCCAGGGTGGACCGCTGCCCGGGCAGGCCCGGGCCCATGTATCCCATCTCCCGCCCGCCCATCGCGTTCGGCTGGCCGGTCAACGAGAACGGCCCTGCGCCCGGGTGGCAGATCGTCCCGGTCGCGAGGTGCAGGTTGCACAGGGCGTTGGTATTCCAGGTGCCGTGGATGGACTGGTTGAGGCCCATCGTCCACAGGCTCACCCAGTTCTTCGTGCCGCAGATCAGCTCCGCGACGGCACCCAGATCCCCCTCGTCGAGTCCGGTGATGTCGGCGACGAGATCCACCGGGTACTCGTCGAGGAGGGCGTCCAGCGGCTCCCAGCCCTCGGTGTAGGCGGCCACGAAATCGGTGTCCACCCCGCCCGCGTCGCGCACCAACCGCAGCAGCCCGTTCAGCAGGGCTAGGTCGGTGCCAGGGCGCACCGGCAGATAGAAGTCCGCCTTGGCCGCGGTGGCGGTACGACGGGGATCGACGACCACCAGCTTCGCGCCGTCGCGGACGCGGTCCATCATGCGCAGGTAAAGGATCGGATGGCAGTCGGCCATGTTGGCGCCCAGCACCAGGAACAGGTCCGCGGTGTCTAGGTCGTCATAGCTGCCGGGCGGACCGTCAGCTCCCAGCGACTGTTTGTAGCCGGTGCCAGCACTGGCCATGCATAGTCGCGAGTTGGACTCGATCCACTGGGTCCGCAGGTAGCCCTTGGTGAGCTTGTTAGCAAGGTATTGCGCCTCGATCGACATCTGCCCCGACACGTAGACGGCGATCGCGTCGGCCCCGTGCTCGTCGCGGATCGCCGACAGCCGGGCGGCCACCATCTCCACGGCGGCGTCCACACCCGTCGGCGCGGCCTCCGCGCCGCGTTCTGAGCGGACCAACGCCGTGGTCAGTCGCCCGCCGGCCCGCAACATGTCCGCGGTCGTGCTGCCCTTAGTGCACAGTCGACCCCGGTTAGCGGGGTGGTCGGGCCGGCCGGTCGCCTTCGTCACAATGCCGTCGGCCACGTGCAGGTCCATGCCGCAGCCGACCCCGCAGTAACCGCACACCGTCGCGACCGTGTCCATAAACCTTCCAGTCCCGCGTCGCCGCGCCTCGCGGCGATCCGACGCCCATGATGGCGCCGCTTGTTTCGACACTCCTCGACGTCGGTTACGCCCATATCAACTCGGCCTACCAACGCGTGTTCGGCAGTCGTGAGGTCGTCAAAGCCGCAGGCCATTGGGCGCGTCAGGATGAAATGCGGTGACCAGATTCACAACTTCCGCCCGATGGTTCTGGTGCTCGGAGAAAACCACGTCGGGATCTGCCATTCCTTGGCCCAGTGGCAGAACTGGGAGGGAATTGATCGAGCCCGTTAGCAAGAGGGCGACACGGCGATTCTGCGGGACTGGTCGGAGCTGGGGCGGTGGGAGACCGTGCCCTTACCCGGCCATCTCGGCAGCTATCACCGCCGGGCCTACAGCGCCAGTCGAAGCAATTGAGATAGCTCTAGCCATCTTCGTCTCCCGCGCGGCCGCCGTCGCGATCCCAGCTGCGCGGCACCATGGGCATCCGCGGGCCGCTATCGAACTCATCGGCGACCAGCGTTATCAAACCCGCCGCGGCCGTCACCGTTTGATCGGGCGCAGTGCCGGAAAAGCCCAGATTTCCGGCGCCCCGATCCGACGCCGACGACCGCCCGCCCCAGTCCGGGTTGACGTCAACATTCATATCCATGAACTCGTCGCCATGGCCACGTTGCTGCGCCCGCCCGCGCCGCCGCGCCCGCGCCGCCTCCCGCGCTGTCGCCGCGGCAACCGCCGCGACGGTATCCGGCTCCGGTGCCTTACTTTTGGCGCTGGAGCTGGCGCGGGCACTTATCCCGGAACCGAACCCGATGCCAGGAGGCGCCACCACATACGGGGGGACGAATCCCGCCGCGCCCGCGGCCGCAGGCGGCGGTGCGGGCGCCGGAGAGGGAGGAGCGGGGGGTCCGGATGGGGTCGGTGCGGGCGACGGCGGCGGTGCAGGGGCCGCGGGCGGTGGGGCAAGTGAGGCCGGCCCTACGGGCGGCAAGATGCTGGGTGTTGGCATGGGCACGAGAGCCGGCGCCACAGCGGCTGGCGGCAGAGCGGCCAGCCCGCCCAGCCCCCCCAGCCCGGCTAGCCCCGCGGAGGAGACGGCGGGCAGCGCCGCGAGGGCCAGCAGCGGGTTGCTGACTGTGTAGGCAACGACTTCCGCGATGTGAGTAGGAAAATCGAACAGTTCCCAGCTGATCAGCCATTGGAAGGCCTGCACCGGATTTTGCGTCAGGTCTACCGCGAAATTCTGAAAATCCTCAAAAAGCTCGAGGGTTCGGGCGACCCAAAACGACGTGGTTGCGGGGTTGACGAACGAGTCGTAGGTGGCCCCGTTGATGGTGCCGCCCGCGGGGCTCCAATTGATGCCGAAGTGCTGCAGGATGCTCGCGATGATGTTGTCGAACGGAAGGTCGATCGTTGGGTCGTGGGCGAGTTGGCTGTTTCCGATACCGAACGATTGCAGGAAATTGACCAGCCCCTGCGGGACCCCGAGCGGGTTGTCGGTGTAGCCCTGGTTGAGGATCTGGTTCGCGATCTGCTGCTGAATCTCCAGTGGGTTTCGCAAGAATTGTTCGATCTCCTGCACAATCCCCTGCAGGGGGTTGGCGGCTGCCGAAGACGGGGCCTGCGTTGGCTCGTCGGATTTCAGGATTTGCGGCGGCGCCGTGGTTTGCGGCGTCGACACCACCGCGGTGCCAGATACCGCCTGATAGATGCTCATCGTGGTGGCGGCCTGGGTCCACATCCGTACGTAGTCGGCTTCGTTGAGCGCGATTGGGATCGTGTTGATGCCGAAAAAGTTGGTGCCCAACAGCGCACCATGAATCGCGTGGTTGGCGGCAAGCTCCGGCAAGGTCGGCATGGCCGCCAACGCAACGGCGTAGGCCGTCGCCGCGGTCTCGTGGTCGGCTGCCATTCCCGCGCTGTTCGCACTGGCCTGCGTCAGCCACGCCAGATAGGGAGCATGCGCGGCAACGTACGACTCGGCGCTGGGTCCGTCCCACGCGCTCGCCTGCGCCGACGCCAGCACCGCACTGAGTTCTTCTGCGACGGAGGCATATTCGGTGCTCAACGCCGACCACTCCGCGGCTGCGGCCATCATGGACCCCGGCCCCGGACCGCTAGTCAGCAACGCCGAGTGCACTTCCGGGGGCGAAGCCATCCAGATCGGCGCCGTCATCGGCCACCCCAGAGCACGAGGCGCAACGTGATCACGGGCACTCCTCGGACTGAGAGGTTTTATCAGACCGAACAGAGCTTAATGAATATGATTGTCGTTATCAACACGACCGCAACGCGGGCGCGTCGTGCAGGCGCCACTACACCAACGGGCGGCCCGTCCTGATCCGGCGGTCCACGTCCCACAGCAACACGTTGAACGGGAACCGCCTGACAAATCGGGGCATGAGGCGGTTAGCCGTGCGCAGCACGGCAATGAGCCGGTCGAACCGGCGTTGCCGGGCGGCGTCCCACGGCAACCGCATCTGGTCGCGGAATTGCTGCGGTAGGAAGCCGGCCGTGATCAGCAACGAGAAGTCGTCTGAGCGGCGCTGTAGCGGTCCCGGAAGGCGTACTCCCCGCATCCGCCCGGCCGCGATCGGATACAGATATGCGCGGACGGTGTCGTCGATGTTCACCTTGGCCAGCGATGCCTGCCAGTAGCGGTCGAAGGCCGCCCGGTCCGGCGGCCACATCTCCGTGGGCACCTGCAACGTGGTCGCCAGCGTCATGCCGTCGCGGTAATGCCGGTCGGCGTCCTCATCGTCCAGTTCACCAACGAAGATGCGGTGAATATCGAGTCCACCCTTGTATAAACAGGCGCCCACCCAGAGCTGCAGGTCGAGGTCGAACGCGTTGTACCGCACCGGGCTGTCGGGTGTGGAGTAAACCTGAGCGTGCGCACGATTTACCCCGTCGCGGAAGGCCTTCTTCTGGGCGTCGCTGCCGGCGGTAGCCACCGCGAGGTAGGTAAAGGTGGTGCGGGCCCGTTTGATCGGATGTCGATCCGTACGCCCGCTCTCGACGCGGCTTTCCAGCACGCCGTAGCCGACGCCGGGTTGCGCTAGCTCCATGATCACGTTCGCGGGGCCCGCCAGCAGGGCCACCCCCATGAGGCCGTCGTCGACACCGATCCCCCGTTTCCCGTGGCCCGACTGCGGGCGGCGTGGATCGGCCGGATCGGCCACGGGGCGCTCCACCTGTCGAGCGGACTCGAGAATCGCCATCTACGAACCTCCTGCCGGACAGGCGGCGCAATTGTGAGAACCGCTGTTTCCTGATACTTGTCGCCGCCTCGCCCCGCTGTCAAGATGGGTGCTATGCCTGCTCGGACCGACGCGTCGAGTGCCCGGCCGTACCGGGGAGTGCGTGCCGACGAGCGACTGGCCATGCGCCACAGCCGATTCCTGGCCGCCGGCCTGGACCTGCTGGGGGCCGAGCAACAAGACATCTCGGAGCTGACGGTTCGGGGCATCTGCCGCGAGGCCGGCCTGGCGGTCCGCTACTACTACGAAAGCTTCGCCGACAAGGACGAATTCGTCGGCGCGGTTTTTGATTCGGTGGTCAACGACCTGGCCGCCACCACCCAGGCCGCAACGGCTGCGCTGCCGTGGCGCGAGCGAACGCGGGCGGGGATGGCCAACATCGTGCGAACCATCGACGACGATGCGCGTGTCGGGCGCCTGCTGTTCAGCGCTCAGCTGGCGAACTCGGTCATCGTGCGCAAGCGCGCAGAATCCACGGCATTGTTCGTCATGCTGTCCGGCCAGTCCGTCGGCGACGCGCTGCAGATGCCCGCGAACGACCACATCAAGGCGGCCGCGCACTTCGTGGTGGGCGGCGTCAGTCAAACGATCAGCGCGTGGCTGGACGGCGACGTGAAACTGGGTCCGGACGAGCTCGTCGATCAGCTGACGTCGCTGCTCGATGATCTCGCCGACCCGAGGCTTGCCGGGCCGCGCATCACGGAAACAGCGGCAGCTGCAACAGAGACATCCCCGCGTCGAGCCGCCAAAGACGCATCATCGTGAGCCGCATGACGCGCAGGGCGCCGGTGATCAGGAAGATCGCCAACGGCAGCTCGATCCCGAACGCCGTAATCAGCGACAGCCGGATGTCATTGGGTCCCGCGGTCATCAGGTCGAACCACGCGTCGCAGATCAGCAGCACCCCGGAGGTGAATGCCGCAAGCAGCAGCACCTGGCGGCGCAGGTATCCGGACACGGCGGTCGCCACCATGAACCCGACCAGCAGAGCGTCGAAGCCCAACCAGGTTGCAGTCCAATTATGGGCAACATAGTTCTCCGGCAGCGTCACGGCGAGATACCCAAGCCAGGGGATCATCGCGATCGAGCCGCCAATCATGAGACTCAATCGGACGCGGCGCATCCGATTGAGGACGACCGGGTCGATGATGTCGCTGAGGGGTGCGCGCAGCCGGGTGATCAGCTCGCGTCGCTGCTCGGGCGTCAACGCCGCGATCTGCAAGTCGGTCAAAATGGCGTCGGTCGTCATGGGCATCCCCGGCTAGATGATCCGCAGTTGATCGCCGCGGCGACGTGGCGATGTTCAACCAGTTCCGAAATCGAGGCTATACGTCGCGTCGGGATCGCGGCGAAACACCAATCGATGCCAACGACCTTGATGGCATGCCAGCACACGCTGCACTGAATACCGATACGTCGCTAGTGCTCGATAAACACCCACCACTACTTCACCACCCCCGGTGCGCGCAGCGAGCAGGCCGATACCATCGCCAAGTGGATCCACAAGCGCTGGCGGTGAGAGTTCTCGCCCACTTCGTTCCGGGCGAGAAGGTGCTCGAATTCCTTTCCCCAGAAGCCGATTGGCTCGATATCCGGTGGTGCGCCGACGATGACTCGCCCGAATCGCAAGCCTGCTTTTACCGGGAATTGCCTGAAGCGGAAGTGCTTTGGCACGTGCTCCGGCCGCTCTCGAGCGAAGACCTGCGACGGGGGAAGCGGCTGCGGCTGGTGCAGAAGCTCGGGGCCGGGGTGAACACCATCGATGTGGAGACCGCGACCAAGTGCAGTATCGCAGTCGCGAATATGCCCGGTGCCAACGCGCCGTCGGTGGCCGAGGGCACGGTGTTGTTGATGCTGGCCGCGATGCGTCGGCTGCCGGTGCTGGATCGCGCGACCCGTCAGGGCGGCGGCTGGCCGACGGACCCGGGACTCGGCGAATCGGTGCGCGATATCGGCGCCTGCACCGTCGGACTGGTCGGCTACGGCAACGTCGCCAAGCGTGTCGAGAGCATGGTCGCAGCGATGGGCGCGAGCGTCCTGCACACCAGTACCCGCGACGACGGGCGCCCCGACTGGCGGCCGCTGCCCGAGCTGCTGGCCGCCAGCGACGTGGTGTCGTTACACCTGCCATTGACCGCCGGCACCCGTCATCTGCTGGACCGGGAAACGATCGCCCGGATGAAACCCTATGCAGTGCTGGTCAACACGTCGCGCGGCGCCGTCGTCGACGAGCAAGCGCTGGTGGCCGCACTGCGGGATGGACGGCTGGCCGCCGCGGGTCTGGACGTTTTCGAAGTCGAACCGGTGGCGCCGGACAACGCGTTGCTCGGGCTGGACAACGTGGTGCTGACGCCGCACGTCACCTGGTCCACGGCCGACACCATGCGGCGCTACCTGACCGAGGCCGTTGCCAACTGTCGCCGGCTGCACGATGGGCAGCCGGCGGCCAATGTAGTCAACCAACCGCCCGGTTGTTAGCTTGGAAGGCGCTCGGCCGAATAGGCCCCACCAGCATCCGAAGCACGGGAAGGCGACCAATGCCGATCGCGATAACCGCTGAGCATCAAGACTTGGCCGACTCGGTGCGGTCCCTGGTCGCGCGGGTGGCCCCATCCGAGGTGCTGCACGCGGCCTTAGAGAAACCGATCGAAAACCCACCGGCTTACTGGCAGGCGGCGGCCGAGCAAGGGCTACTGGGTCTGCATTTGGCCGAATCCGTCGGCGGCCAGGGTTTCGGCATCCTCGAGCTGGCCATTGCGCTGGCCGAGTTCGGCTACGGTGCGGTGCCCGGGCCGTTCGTGCCGTCAGTGATCGCCAGCGCGCTGATCGCCGCGCATGATGCGCAGGCCAAGGTGCTGGCCGAGCTGGCGTCCGGCGCTGCCATAGCCGCGTATGCACTGGATTCCGGCCTGACCGCCACCCGACACGGGGACAAGCTGGTGATCCGTGGCGAAGTCCGGGCGGTTCCCTCGGCGGCGCAGGCCTCCGTGCTGGTGCTCCCGGTAGCCATCGACAGCGGAGACGAGTGGGTCGTGCTGCGCGCCGACCAGCTCGAGATCGAGCCGGTGAAAAGCCTGGACCCGTTGCGCCCCATCGCGCATGTGCGGGCCAATGCGGTTGAGGTCGGCGCTGATGCCGCGTTGAACAACCTGACCACGACCACGGCGCATGCGCTGATGTCCACGCTGCTGTCCGCCGAGGCAGTCGGCGTATCACGCTGGGCGACCGACACCGCGTCGCAATACGCCAAGATCCGTGAGCAGTTCGGCAGGCCGATCGGCCAGTTTCAGGCCATCAAGCACAAATGCGCAGAGATGACCGCCGACACCGAGCGAGCCACCGCCGCGGTGTGGGATGCCGCCCGCGCGATTGACGAAGCCAGCCAAAACAATTGGGACACAGCCGCCGCCAAAGTGGAGTTCGCTGCCGCCGTGGCGGCGACGCTGGCGCCGGCGGCCGCTCAGCGATGCACCCAGGACTGCATTCAGGTGCACGGCGGCATCGGATTCACCTGGGAGCACGACACCAACGTTTATTACCGCAGGGCCCTGATGCTTGCCGCATGCTTCGGCCGCCGCTCGGAATACCCGCAACGAGTGGTGAACACCGCGACGAGCACAGGTATGCGGGCGGTGGACATCGACTTGGACCCCGAAACCGAACAGCTGCGGGCCGAAATCCGCGCCGAGGTCGCGGCGTTCAAGGCGATGGAGCGTGAGCCACGCAAGGTCGCACTCGCCGAGGGCGGGTGGGTGTTGCCGTATCTGCCCCGGCCGTGGGGCCGGGCGGCCGGCCCGGTCGAGCAGGTAATCATCGCCCAAGAGTTCGCCGCGGGCCGTGTCGGGCGGCCGCAGGTCGGCATTGCAGCGTGGCTCATTCCCTCGATCGTCGCCTTCGGCACCGAGGAGCAAAAGCTCCGGTTCCTGCCACCGACCCTGCGCGGCGAAACGATCTGGTGCCAGTTGTTCTCCGAGCCCGGCGCGGGTTCGGATCTGGCCAGTCTGACTACCAAGGCGACCCGGGCCGAAGGTGGCTGGCGCATTACCGGGCAAAAGATCTGGACCACTGCCGCGCAGTTCTCGCAGTGGGGCGCGCTGCTGGCCAGGACGGACCCGTCGGCACCGAAGCACAATGGCATTACCTACTTCCTGCTGGATATGAAAAGTGAAGGCGTAGAGGTGAAGCCGCTGCGCGAGCTCACCGGCAACGCCATGTTCAACACCGTCTACATCGATGATGTCTTCGTCCCCGATGAGTTCGTGCTCGGCGAAGTGAACCGGGGCTGGGAGGTCAGCCGCAACACCCTGACGGCGGAGCGGGTATCGCTGGGCAGCAGCGACACAAACTTCCTCGCCAACCTTTCCGACTTCGTCGACTTCATTCGGGACGGGCAATTCGACCAGGTCGCGCGACACCGGGCCGGGCAGTTGATCGCCGAAGGTCACGCCGCCAAGGTGCTGAACCTGCGTTCCACGCTGCTGACCCTGGCCGGTGGCGACGCGATGCCGTCGGCAGCGATCTCCAAGTTGTTGTCGATGCGTACTGGCCAGGGTTACGCGGAGTTCGCGGTGTCCTCGTTCGGCACCGACGCCGCGCTGGGCGACGCCGACGAGTTGCCGGGCAAGTGGGGCGAGTACCTGCTGGCCAGCCGCGCCACCACCATCTACGGGGGCACGTCAGAGGTACAGCTCAACATCATCGCCGAACGGCTGCTGGGCCTGCCCCGCGACCCCTAGACCGGTTTAGCCGAGAGCTCGGGTGGCCCCGAAAAGAACCATGCCGGCCTGACGTCGGTCAGACCGGCATGGGTTCCCCCCCATCGCGGGGCGGCCAGCCGACCATTGCTGCAGGTAAGGCTGGCCGCACCCCACGTCTTGTTGGCTCACCACCAGGGGCGGAAGAACCGGCCGTGGTTGAAGATGCCGCCACCACGACCGAAACCACCGCCACCCCAGCCGCCGCGGCCCCAACCGCCGCGGCCCCAGCCGCCGTGACCCCAACCACCGCGGCCAAAGCCACCGTGCCCGAAGCCACCGCCGCCGCCATGGCCCCAGCGGGTCGGCGAGATGCCGGGGGCTTGCGGGATGTCAGAGATGCCGTTGAATCCGGCTTCGGGTCCGGCAAAAGCAAAGCTGGTGGCGGCGGGAGCGGCTGCGGGGGCGGCGTCGGCTTCGGGGATGGCACCGAACAACATCACTCCACTGAGCGCGCCAGCGCCCAGTGCACCCGCGGCAGCGCCGCGAACTGAACGCATTGAGATGAACATCGGGATTGCTCCTTCCAAAGGCTCTGTACCGACGTTATTGGACGCTACTCATCGTTTCATTGGCAAACAATGGAAAGAACATTAAGTAATGCTGTGAATTACATGCAAAACAGCTTGACCGGGTCGCCTCGACCATACCCAATTTTCGTTTTTACTGTCATTCTTTACATATTTGCATTTACGACGTTCATGACTTCTGCAGATACTGAGATCAGTAGTGCCCGTTTACGGGATGAAATGCCAGTTTGATGGATATCTACTGATATACTGACATACGTATCTTCAGGTTTCAGTAGTTCAGGATTTTCGTCTTTTGTTGGTGGCGTACTAGCGATATACCCCCGCCGTCAGATTGCCCTTTAAGATCCACTCGACAAATTTAGACGTCGGCAACGAGGTTCCCTCGCTCCGGCTAGACTGCATTACTCGCAGCTAACTGATTAAATGACCTGGCAAGATCCACTGGCGGAACGCGAGCTCGAGGCCGCGGCACGCCGCGCCCCGACGGCGTCAGCGGGCGATGGCGCCTCCCGCTTGTATACTGAAGTACTGACTTACTGATTTGGCTTCGGGGAGGAGTCCGTCCATGGAGATGAACCCAGACCGCAACGAGCCCCGCGCCGGATCGTTCCGTACGCACCTATCGGCCGGCGCACTGTCCGGGGACTCCGATCCCACCGAGCGCCTCAACACCAACCGGCCCATGCCGGCCCACGTGCCCGCCCAACACGCGCTCAGCCCACCGGCGATCGACCATCGGCGCGACCAGCCGGCACGGGCCCAGCGAACGCGGCGAACCGTCGATCTCCCCGCCCCCACCCACCGGGCTCTCGACATCTGGCAGCGCGAAGCCGCCGATCGCCTGGGCGTTGCCCGGGTGACCGGACAGGAGGTCCTCAGCGCACTCATCGATCAGCTGCTGATCGATCCCAAACTCACCGCCCAGATCACCAGGACGATTCAGTCCCGACGCTGACGGCCTCCCGCGAGCACTAGTCGATTTCCATCTCGCGCAGCTCGCGCTTGAGGATCTTGCCGGTGGGGTTGCGCGGCAGCTCTTCGAGGAAGATCACTTCCCGCGGGACCTTGTAGCGGGCCAGGTGGTCCCGCACGTACACCTTGATGGCGTCCTCGTCGACGCTCGCGTCTTGCTTTTTGACCACGAAGGCACGCAACCGGTGGCCCCAGTCCTTGTCCTCGACACCGATCGCGGTGGCCTCGACCACCTCGGGGTGCCCGCTGATGAGATCCTCGACTTCAGCAGGAAACACGTTCTCGCCGCCGGAGACAATCATCTCGTCGTCGCGGCCGCTGACATACAGCAGGCCATGCTCGTCGAAGTAGCCGACATCACCCGAGGACATCAGTCCGTCGACGATCTGCTTGTGTCCGCCGCCGGTGTAGCCCTCGAACGGAAAAGCGTTGCCGACGAAGATCCGCCCGACCTCGCCCTGCCGCACCTCGTGGCCGTTGTCGTCGAGGAGTTTCACCTTCACGCCCCTGACGACAGGACCGACCGTCGCCGCATTGAGCTCCAGATCCTTGGGCCGGGCGATCGTGGCGAACGCGATCTCGGTCGAGCCGTACATGTTGTAGATGACGGGACCGAGGTCCTTGAGCGCGCGGGTGGCGAGCTCGGCGCCCAACTGCGAGCCGGATATGAACACGATCCGCAGACTGGACAGATCGGGCTTGGTCTCCATCTTTTCGAGCGCATCGAGGACCCGGGACAGCATCACCGGAACCACCACCATGGCCGTCACCTTGTGCTTCTCGATGTCTTCCAGCACCAGCGGCGGCTTGAACTTGCGTCTTAGCACCAGCGTCGACCCCATGAACATAGCGATGGTGGCGTGCAGATAGCCCAAGGCGTGGAACATCGGCGCCGGCAGCGACGTCACCTCGCCGGCCTTGAACGGAACGAGGGACAAGATGCCGCCGACCGGCGCCAGCGTCGGTGGGGTACTGCGGTTGGCCCCCTTCGGGGTTCCCGTCGTCCCGCTGGTCAGGATGATGATCGACGCGTGCTTGCGGGGCTTCGGGGCGGGCGCCTTGCTGCTGCGCGCGATGAGATCCGCCAATGTCTCGTCGGTGCTGCCCGACGGCTCTTCCGCGTCGGGGTTGACGCCCAGCGCCCGCAGCTTGCCCAGCGGCGGATCGGCTTTGCTGACGGCCTGGGTGTATTCGTCGTCGTAGATGATGACCTTGGCGCCCTCGCGCTCGGACACCTCCTTGATCTGCGGACCGGAGAATTCGCTATTCAGCAAGATGATTCGGGCTCCCGCCCGGGCGGCACCGTAATTGGCGATGACGAACCATCGGTGGTTACGGGCCAGTATCGCGACGCCGTCGCCGCCCTGGACGCCTTTTTCAATCAAGCCGTTGGCCACCGCGTGAACGGCCTCGTCGAGCTCTTGGTAGCTGAGTGCGCCCTCTTCGTCGATCAGCGCGGCGCGGTCAGGGGTGCGCCTGGCGTTGAGCGCCGGCAGCATTCCGAACTCGCCCCATTTTCGGAGGTCGGCGGCGAGCGCGGCGTAGTTCTGCGGCGGCTCCAGCCGGAAAGCACCCGCCTCGATGATCTTCCGCAGGTAGTGCAATTCCGCCGAGCCGCGTTCGAGGTACTGCTGAACTTTCGACAGCACCTGCCCGGGCAGGTCAATCGGGTTAGGCATGACCACACCTTATGTGACGCAGGTCGCAAAGCGGACGAGAAAAACTGCCGGAATTACGATGATGACCATGACCGGCCCGAAGTCACTGGAAGTGGCCGGGCGCCAAGTCGTCATCACCCATCCGGACAAAGTAGTCTTCCCCGCAGCGGGTGGCGCGGGCCCGTATACCAAATTGCACCTGGTGCGCTATTACCTGTCGATCGCCGACGGAGCGCTGCGCGGCGTGGCCGGACGCCCGATGATTCTGAAACGTTTCGTCAAGGGCATCTCCGCCGAGGCCGTGTTCCAGAAACGCGCGCCCGCCAACAGGCCGGAATGGGTGGACGTCGCCGAACTGCGCTACGCATCGGGCACGTCAGCCGCCGAGGCCGTGATCCACGACGCCGCCGGATTGGCGTGGGTGATCAACCTGGGGTGCGTCGATCTCAACCCGCATCCGGTGCTTGCAGGCGACCTCGATCACCCGGACGAGCTGCGGGTCGACCTGGATCCGATGCCTGGCGTCGAGTGGCAACGGATCGTCGAGGTCGCCCAGGTGGCCCGCGAGGTGTTGGAGGACTGCGGGCTCACCGCGTGGCCGAAGACGTCCGGATCGCGGGGCTTTCACGTCTACGCGCGGATCGCCCCACGGTGGGAGTTCGCCCAGGTTCGGCTGGCCGCCCAGACGGTTGCCCGCGAGGTCGAGCGCCGGGCGCCCGATCTGGCAACCAGCCGGTGGTGGAAGGAGGAACGGGGCGAAGGAGTGTTCGTCGACTTCAACCAAAACGCCAAAGATCGCACGGTCGCTTCGGCCTACTCGGTGCGGGCGACTTCGGACGCCCGGGTGTCCACGCCGCTGCGCTGGAACGAGGTCGCCGACTGCAGGCCGGAGGCGTTCACCATCGCGACCGTTCCCGGCCGGTTCGCCGAAATGGGTGACCCGTGGGCAGAGATGGACGCCACCGCCGGCGAGCTCGACCGGCTGCTGGCGCTGGCCGAGGAAATGGGTCCCGCGGAGCGCGCGCCCAGGGGCGCGAAAAAAACCGGGGAGCGTGACGGGCGGCGTCAGTCCTCGAAGCCGCTTATCGAGATCGCGCGCACCAAGACCAAGGGCGAGGCGACGGCCGCGCTGGACACCTGGCGCGACCGCTACCCCGCGGTGGCCGGGCTGCTGCAACCGGCCGATGTCCTGCTCGACGGCATGCGCGGACCGAGTTCGATCTGGTACCGGGTCCGCATCAACCTGGAGCACGTGCCCGCCGACCAGCGTCCGCCGCAAGAGGAACTGATCGCCGATTACAGCCCTTGGAAAAGATAAAAGCCGAAATAGGCCGGCCCGCAGGCGTTCAGGGACTAAGCATCGTCATTGGAAGGGGCGCGCCAATCGTCGAGGCTGCGCTGAAGTGCGGCGTTGATGGCGTGGGCCTCAGCGAGTTGATCTTCAAGGACGATGATGCGGCACGCCGCATCGAGGGCTGTGCCGTGGTCGACCAGTTCACGAGCCCTCGCAGCGATCCGCAGTTGATAGCGGGAGTAACGGCGATGTCCGCCCTCGGAGCGTTGAGGTGTGAGTAGTTTCGCCTCGTCGAGGCTTCGCAGGAACCCTGGGGTGGTTCCCAGGATTTGGGCGGCGCTACCCATGCTGTAGGCGGGGTAGTCCTCGTCATCGAACTTATCGTTCGGGTTACTGTCGGCAGAACCGCTCGCGCTTACCACGACACCTTTCGAAGCACCGGGGAGGCGGGCTGGCGGGTGAATACAGGACTATCGCCGCACCGCTCCCGCATAGTCGACGCTCCGGCCACCGACGGTAAGCCAACACTTTGCTCAAGGTAAAGGGCCGGCGCCCCGGGCCACACAATCGCACCGGGGCCGCCGGCCCTAAGGAGATCACTACCATCTATCGACACTGCTTGATACTGCGGTATCGGCCCGACACTCAACATCACGGGCGACCCGACGGTAACTCCTCCCTTCCCTCTACCTTGTGCGTGGGTAATTCACTTGCGGGTACTGCTGAACTTGGTTGACGGTCTGAGAGCCGTTGTCCCACACCGGTCCTCGCGTGTCTGACCGCCGCTGATCCTTTACATCACGGGTAGTTCGTCATCTCCCGTGCCATCACCCTCTGCTCTGTTTACATCGAATACTCTAACCACACAGATGGCGAATGTCTACCCTCAGCGCCATAGATTTCCTTCGGTTCTGTTCGGAAGTGTTCTACGATCCAGACATGGCCTTACCTGAGTCCGACGCCGTCAGTACCGACGCGATCCTGCGCCACATCGACGCCGAAGCCGATTCCGTCAGTATTGAAGTGACGCTGTACCTGCCCTGGGGTGTGGCGACGGGAATAACGGTGCCCAGCGAGTACTTCGGCCACTACGTCGCCAAGTTCTTCGCGAAAAACGATGCCGAGGATGTCGCCGGCCGTATCGGGGCCCTCGAAGCCGAGCAGGAGAGAGTTTTTCTTCATCTCCGGAAAGTCCGGTGTTACGTCGCGGGCACCATGGTCGAGCATGACTCGCTGCGCATCCGCTTGTCCGACGTGTCCGCGTGGACAGTTGCCGGCATCAGGGGACGATCAGCCGAGCCGTCGCTCGTCCCTTAGGCGCACCCGGTGATCCGCCGCGCCGGCTGCCAAGGTCAGGTTGGAGGCGTGGGGTCGTTCGGCGGATTACTTGTGTTGGCATTGCGGAGGGTCGCGTTGTCGTCTTCGAGTTCGAGGATGCGACCGATGCCAGCGATGTTGATGCCGGCGGCGGCTAAGGCGATGATGCGCTGCAGGCGCTTGAGGTCGTCGGCGCTGTAGCGGCGGGTGCCGCCTTGGCTGCGGGCTGGGGCGAGCAGGCCGCGACGTTCCCAGAGCCGCAGCGACTGGGCGGGGACTCCGGAGAGTTCGACGACAACTGAGATGCCGTAGACCCCGCGATCGGGTGCAGGTCGCGCGTCGCGGTTTTGGCTGGCCATGGTGTCCGGGCGCCCCTCAATTCGCGTCAGCAAAGCTCGTGCTTGCACCAAGCATGACACATCTGCTATATCCAATGTATGCCAACTGGCATAGATTTACTGATATCTGACACTAGATTGGAGAGTTGGAGGTGGCGACCATGCTGATGAGAACCGATCCATTCCGTGACCTCGACCGCTTCGCCCAGCAAGTGTTGGGGACCGCGGCCCGTCCGGCGGTGATGCCGATGGATGCCTGGCGCGAGGGTGAGCAGTTCGTCGTCGAGTTCGATCTACCTGGGATCAACGAGGAGTCGTTGGACCTCGACATCGAGCGCAACGTGGTGACGGTGCGCGCGGAACGCCCCGATGTTGATCCCGGCCGGGAGATGCTGGCCACCGAGCGTCCTCGCGGGGTATTCAGTCGGCAGTTGGTGCTGGGAGAAAATCTCGACACCGACAAGATCGATGCCTCCTACGACGGGGGGGTACTGCGGCTGCGAATCCCGGTGGCCGAGAAGGCCAAGCCCCGCAAGATCGCTGTCGGCCGCGCGAATGGTCGCCAGGTCATCAACGCCTGATCGGCCGGTGCGCGGGCCGGGCTGATGACGCATCTCGATACCGCGGCGGTGCCGGCGACCGACTGCACAACGGTGGCCGGCGATCACGACCGCGCGTTCAACAACCGCATAGGAGTGAAAGGCAGGTGATGGGATCACAGCAGATGTAACCGAGCGGCCCGCACCCCCGGCCAATATGTGAGCGCTCCTCACCCTCGGTGAGGCCACGCCCATGCCGATCGGGCCATTCCACCGGGGGTGCGCCGACTCGGCCGCACAACAGTGTCTCCAGCCGACCCGTCGGATCAATCAAGGCCGCAGCGTACGACAGGTACCACCGCACTGTGATCGTCGCCGCCGAGGCCATCGGCCACCAAATCGGCTGTAAACCAGGTGATTTCGAGGTTCGGGTGTTTACGGGCGCCGTGACGGGCGGCACGATGGCGGCCTTCGACATCACGCCGAAGGCCGCCGAGACGACCTACCGGGCCCCGGACTTTGTGGACGCCGGTATGCCGCTCAGCTGAGTCGAGCCGGTTGACGCGCTACTCTCACGCGATGCAACTGCAATGGAATCGGCGGAGATTCTTGCAGCTGGCCGGGGCCACGGGGCTGCTCGGCGCTGGGGTAGGCGGAGCCGCCGAGCTGTTCTTGGGCTCGTCGCCCAAATCGCCGTCGGGCACCCCTGGCGGCGGAGCTGTGACAATCACCCATCTGTTCGGTCAGACCATCATCAAGGAACCGCCCAAGCGTGTGGTCAGTGCGGGCTACACCGAGCAGGACGACTTGCTCGCGATGGGGGTGGTGCCGATCGCGGTGACCAACTGGTTTGGCGACCAGCCGTTTGCCGTGTGGCCGTGGGCCCAGCCGAAGCTCGGCGCAGCGCAGCCGGTGGTGTTGAACCTCGACAACGGCCTCCCGGTGGACCAGATAGCCGGCTTGAAGCCGGATCTGATCGTGGCCATCAATGCCGGTGTGGACGCTGACACCTATGAGAGGCTGTCGGCGATCGCCCCGACCGTTCCGCAGTCGGGCGGCGACGCGTTCTTCGAGCCATGGCAGGACCAGGCGACCGCGGTCGGCCAAGCGGTTTTTCAAGCCGACCAAATGAAGTCGCTGATCGACGCGGTCGACAAGCAGTTCGCCGCTGTCGCACAGAAGAATCCGCAATGGAAGAACAAGAAGGTCTTGCTCATACAGGGCACCTTGTGGCAGGGCACGATCGTCGCAACGGTCGCGGGCTGGCGGACCGACTTCCTGACCGAGATGGGTTTGGTTGTCGCCGACAGCATCAACCCCTTCGCCACGGATCACCGCGCCGTCATCCCGCGCGATCACATCAAAGCGGTGCTCGATTCCGCCGACGTGGTGATCTGGACGACCGAGAGTCCGGACGATCAAAAGGCACTGCTGGCCGACCCCGACGTGGCGGCTGCGCAGGCGACCGCTCTGAACCGGCACATCTTCACCTCCAAGGACCTGGCCGGCGCAATCGCCTTTGCATCGCCGCTGAGCTACCCGTTGGTCGCCGATCAACTGCCGCCGCAAATCAGCAAGATCCTGGGTTAGCCCCGCTTGTTTGAGAAGCCCCGTTCCGGGGTTACGGTCGAGTGATGGGCGCGGCGGACATTCTGGACTACGGCGACCACGCGCTGATGGTGCAATGCGGCAGCACCGCTGAGGTATTGGCGTGGACGGCCGCCTTGGACGGCGCAACATTGCCCGGTGTGGTCGATATTGTTCCAGGCGCCCGAACGGTGTTGGTGAAGCTGGACGGCCCCCGCAACCAAGGGGCCACCCGTGATCGCCTGCGCAAGCTTCGTATCACCGCCGAATCGATCCCGGCCGCTGCGGCCGATCGCCGCGCCGACGTGGTGATCGACGTCGTTTACGACGGTCCCGACCTTGCCGAGGTCGCCGGCCGCACCGGGCTGAGCACGTCGGAGGTGATCGACGCGCATTGCGGCACCCTGTGGCAGGTTGGATTCAGCGGCTTCGCACCGGGTTTCGCCTACCTGGTGGACGGCGATCCCCGGCTGCGGGTGTCGCGCCGGTCCGAGCCGCGAACCTCGGTGCCGGCCGGTTCGGTTGCCCTGGCCGGCGAGTTCAGCGCGGTCTATCCGCGTCGGTCGCCTGGGGGCTGGCAGCTGATCGGTCACACCGACGCGGTCCTGTGGGACCTCGAGCGCCCAATCCCGGCGTCGCTGACGCAGGGCATGTGGGTCCAGTTCCGGGCAACGTAATGAGCACGCCGTGACAACTCTGGAGATTCTGCGGACCGGACCGCTCGCCGTCGTCGAGGACCTCGGCCGGGCCGGGCTGGCTCACCTCGGCGTCGGTCGCTCCGGGGCCGCGGACCGCCGCTCACACACGCTGGCCAATCGCCTGGTCGCCAATCCAGACGATCGGGCCACCGTCGAAGTGACCTTTGGTGGCTTCTCGGCCCGGGTTCACGGCGGCGACGTCGACATCGCGGTGACGGGCGCCGACACCAACCCGACCGTTGATGGAATCATGTTTGGTACCAACAGCATTAACCACGTCCGAGACGGCCAGGTGATCTCTCTGGGCACCCCGAGCACGGGCCTGCGGACGTATCTTGCCGTGCGTGGTGGCATCTGCGTCGCGTCGGTATTGGGTTCGCGCAGCTATGACGTGATGTCGGCGATCGGCCCGTCTCCGCTGCAAGCGGGGGACCGGCTGCCGATCGGTGAGCACACCGCCGACTACCCCGAACTCGACCAGGCCCCGGTGGCCGCGATCACCGGCACGGCGGTCGAGCTGCTGGTAGTGCCGGGGCCACGCGACGACTGGTTGGTCGACGCCGACGCGCTGGTCCACACCGATTGGGTGGCGTCGGACCACAGCGACCGGGTGGGGATGCGGCTGGTCGGCCACCCGTTGCAACACCGGTATCCGGACCGACAGCTGCCCAGCGAGGGTGCCACCCGCGGCGCGATCCAATTGCCGCCCAACGGTTTACCGGTCATCCTGGGCCCCGATCACCCGATCACGGGCGGCTACCCGGTCGCTGGCGTGGTGATCGACGACGACATCGACAAGCTCGCCCAGGTGCGGCCCGGCCAGCATGTGCGATTGCACTGGGCACGGCCCCGAGCTCCGCATTCTTAAAGCGCGGACAGGTCGACAACCTGGTAGAACAAGGACTGTGCACACCCTGGTACACACGGCCCGCCTGGTCCACACCGCCGATCTCGACAGCGAGGCGCGGGGGCGGGTCTGCCAGATGGTTACCGACGCGTTCGCCGGCGACTTCACCGAGACCGATTGGGAGCACACGCTGGGTGGAATGCACGCGCTGATCTGCCACCACGGCGCGATCATCGCGCATGCCGCGGTGGTTCAGCGGCGGTTGGTGTACCGGGGGAACGCGCTGCGCTGCGGCTACGTCGAAGGTGTCGCGGTACGGGAGGACTGGCGCGGCCAGGGGCTGGTGCATGCGCTGCTGGACGCCGTCGAGCAAGTCATGCGCGGCGCCTACCAGCTGGGTGCCCTCAGTTCCTCGGTCCGGGCCCGCGGGCTCTACTCCTCGCGCGGCTGGTTGCCGTGGCGCGGGCCGACGTCGGTGCTTGGCCCCAACGGACCGACCCGGACCCCCGATGACGACGGGACAGTGTTCGTGCTGCCGGTCGGGATCAGCTTAGATACCACCGCGGACCTGATCTGCGACTGGCGCGCGGGCGACGTCTGGTAAGCGCCCTTCGCCAAAGCTCCACTTGCCTTGTGTCAGCAGAATTTCCGCAGGCCCAAATGTATTTCACGTCACACAGAATTGCCCCAACAACTTCGAAACCAACTGGCAGGGACGGATATTACGGCCTGCTTGCTCAGCGAGTTACCAGACAACTGGGAAGCAACTTTCAGGCGATACCGGCCGATTCCGGTTGACGGACTTCCGTTCTCAATGTGAGCATCGAAACACACGGCAGAGGATTGCCTTTTCATTCTGGGCGCCCGCATGGACATAGACGAAACGCGGGTAGGGCAGCCCTAAGGGAGGAATCTGTAGGCACGCTATGACTTGTGAACAGGCGCATGAAGGCGCCCACAAAGTTTCGCCGACGACACCGTCCACGAAAGGTGGAGACCGCATGCGCCGCAACCATCGCATCAGAGAGTGGGATCCCGACGACGTAGTGGCATGGGAGGCGGGCAACAAGGAAATCGCACGTCGCAACCTGCTCTGGATCGTCGCGTGCGACCACATCGCCTTCGGCGTCTGGACCCTCTGGCCGGTGATGGCGCTGTTCATGCCCCAGGACATCTACGGTTTTTCCGCGGCCGACAAATTCCTGCTCGGCGCCACCGCCACTTTGGTCGCGGCATGCCTACGCATCCCCTACTCACTCGGCATCGCCACCTTCGGCGGCCGCACCTGGACGGTGTTTTCGATCGTGGTGTTACTCGTGCCCACCGTCGGCACAATCTGGCTGCTGGCCCACCCGGGCCTGCCGCTGTGGCCATATCTGGTGTGCGCGGCGCTGACCGGAATGGGCGGTGCCAATTACGCCGCGTCGATGACCAACACCAACGCCTTCTACCCACATCGACGCAAAGGCTTTGCGCTGGGGTTCAACGCCGGTGCCGGCAATCTCGGGGTACCGATGATTCAGTTGGTGGGGCTGCTGGTAATCGCGGTCGCCGGCCACCGCCAACCGTACTGGGTGTGCGGACTCTACCTGGTGCTGCTGTCGGTCGTCGCCCTCGGAGCAGCCCATTACATGGACAACCTGGATCACCCCACCTATGACGTGAGCCACCTGCGCTCGATCCTATCCGAGCGCGACACATGGGTGCTCGCGCTGCTCTACCTGGGCACCTTCGGCTCGTGGATCGGGTTCTCGTTCGCGTTCGGCCAGGTTCTGCAGATAAACTTTGTTGGTACCGGGCAAAGCCACGCGCAGGCCGCGCTGCACGCCGCCGAGTTCGCCTTCATCGGGCCGGCGCTCGGGTCGCTGGCCCGAATCTATGGCGGCAGGCTGGCCGACCGGGTCGGCGGCAGCCGCGTCACCCTGGCGGTCTTCGCCACCATGGTGCTCGCCACCGGGTTCCTGGTCGCAATCAGCACCCACGACGACCACACCCCCGGTCTCACCACCACAGCCACCATGGTCGGCTACATCTGCGGTTTCATGGCCCTGTTTATCCTGGCCGGGTTAGGCAACGGGTCGGTGTACAAGATGATCCCATCGATCTTCGAGGCGCGTAGCCACGGGCGCGACCTCAGTGAAGCCGATCGCCGCCGCTGGTCGCAAGCCACGTCGGGGGCGGTGATCGGGTTCGTCGCGGCGTTCGGCGCCCTCGGCGGTGTGGGCATCAACCTCGCACTGCGACAGTCCTACCTCAGCACCGGCAGCGACGCGTTGGCGTTGTGGGTCTTCTTGCTGTTCTACGTCGCCGCTGCGATCCTGACCTGGACAAGGTATGTGCGCCGACCCGTGTCGGCGGCCTCGGGTGCGTCGGGATCTCAGGCCCACTCCGAGCCCGTACGTGTGTGACCGCGATCGCAGGCCAGGCAATGCTTCAGCAATTACTTGATAACGCAGCCGAAATCTCCCAGGCATCCACAGTTCGTGCGGCCGAGCCGGAACCTGCGCCACTGACCGGCTACCGGATCGCGGTAACGTCGGCCAACCGCGCTGACGAGTTCTGCGCATTACTGCGCCGCAACGGCGCGGAGGTCTCCAGCGCCGCGGCGATCAACATGATCGCGCTGCCCGACGATGACGAACTACAAAGCAAAACAGAAGCTCTGATCGCCCAACCGCCCGACATCGTGGTCGCTCACACGGGCATCGGCTTCCGCGGCTGGGTTGTCGCGGCCGATGGCTGGGGGCTGGCCAACGACCTGATCGCGGCGCTGTCCACCGCGCGGATAGTGGCCCGTGGACCGAAGGCGACCGGAGCGCTACGCGCTGCCGGCCTGCACGAGGAGTGGTCACCGGATTCCGAATCTTCCCGCGAGGTACTGAGATACCTACTCGAATCAGGTTTATCCGGTAAGCGCGTCGCCATCCAGCTGCACGGCGCGGCCGAGCGCTGGGACCCGTTCCCGGAATTTATCGATGAGTTGCGCTCCGCGGGCGCCCAAGTGGTGCCCATCCACGTATACCGTTGGAAGCCAACGCCAATCGGCGGCGCGTTCGACCAACTGATTACCGCGATCACTAGGCGGCAGTTCGACGCCGTCAGCTTCACTTCGGCGACCGCGGCCGCGGCGATGCTGGAACGCAGCCGCGAGTTGGATATCCAGGACCAGCTACTCGAAGCACTGCGCACGGATGTGCACGCCATGTGCGTGGGCCCGGTAACCGCCCAACCGTTGACCCGAATAGGCATCCCGACGTCATCGCCAGAGCGAATGCGGCTGGGAGCTCTGGCCCGCCATATTGCCCAGGAGTTGCCGCCACTTCGGTCGTGCACGGTCAACGCGGCCGGCCACGTAATCGATATCCGCGGAACCTGTGTGCTGATAGACGGTTCGATCAAGTCCCTGTCAGGATCCGGGATGGAGACGCTGCGTGCGCTGGCGCGACGTCCCGGCTACGTCGTTGCGCGCAATGACCTGTTGCGCGTACTACCGGGCAATAGCGATGACCCACACGCGGTCGACAGCACGATACTTCGGCTGCGAACAGCGTTGGGCGACAAGAACATTATCGCGACCGTTGTCAAGCGTGGCTACCGGCTGGCGATCGACGACCCACACGTTTTCTCATGACTCTGATCCTCGCGGCGCACGGCACCCGCCGCCCCCGCGGTGTAGCGATGATCGGCGACCTGGCGGCGCAGGTGAGCACTCTCCTCAACCGCGCGGTGCAGGTTGCGTTTGTCGACGTCTTGGGACCGACACCCAGCGATGTGCTTTCCTCGGTCGCGCGGGCAGCGGCGCCCCCCGGGCACGCCATTGTGGTGCCCGCGTTTCTATCCCGCGGATTTCATGTCCACACCGATCTGCCCGCTCACGTCGCGGCGAGCGGACACCCAAATGTCAGCCTCACCCCTGCGCTGGGGCCAGGCGCCGAGATCGTGCGGATAGTCGCTCAACAGTTGGTGAAATCCGGCTGGCATCCAGGTGATTCGATCGTTCTGGCGGCGGCGGGCACATCCGACTCCAGGGCACGCACCGACCTTGACGCCTCGGCGACGATGTTGTCGGTGCTGACCGGATCACGCGTACAGTTGGGATTTGCGGCCACCGGAGAACCGCACGTGAGTCAGGCGGTGGACATGGCGCGGGCCGGGACCGGGGGCAGCAATGGTCGCCGCGTCGCGGTCGCGTCTTATCTGCTGGCCGACGGCCTGTTTCAAGAGCGACTGCGTGGTTCGGGCGCTGACCTGGTCAGCGAGCCGCTGGGCACCCATGCCGGCCTGGCGCGGCTGATTGCGGACCGTTTCCGCAGGGCCGTTCGGCCCGCACCGTTCGCCACCGCCCGCCGAATTCCATGGGCCGCAAGGCTTTGATTAACTAGGCTCGCGCGATCTGGACCTGGCCTTCGGGGGTGACGCGCACGCGATACACCGGAACCGACACCCGCGGGTCGTCCAGACAACAGCCGTCGTCGAACGCGAAGGGCTGCTTGAGGAGGTGCGATTGGACCGTGGCTCGACCGCCGCGGTCGCCGACGATTCCGCGAGATATCACCGCGGCACCGGAGTACGGATCGACGTTGCCGACCGCGTGGACCGACCCATCGTCCAGCCGGAACAATGCTGCCTGGATGGCGTCGTCGAGCAGCACGCCGACTCCACGATCGGGATGAGGTGGTCGTACCGGCAGGCGGTCGTCCACACATGGGTGTCGTTGAGAAGTGTCATAATTCCTCCCGGTTTTCGCTCTCAATCGCGCACGCGCGGCATGCCAAGGGGCACAGATACCTTGCGTCCTGCGCGTTCGGTGAATGCCACCGTCGAGTCGACGGCGTCCGGGGCCGTTGACGAACGAAACGAACCGCGACAGCTTGTCCGGATCCCCCAGGACGCCCTTCCATTCGCATGCGTAGTTGTGCACATACCGCTCCCTTGCGGCCTCGATCCCTTTGCCAACCCTAGCGAGTCGTCGCACACGACCTCGCGCACGTGATCGAGGCCGCCTTCCAGCGATTCGACCCACGGCGCAGTGCGCTGCAGCCGGTCGGCCGTGCGAATGTAGTACATCAAGAACCGGTCGATGTAGCGGATCAGCGTTTCAGTGTCCAGGTCGCTGGCCAGCAGCCGGGCATGCTTAGGAGTCATGCCGCCATTGCCGGCAACGTAGAGTTTCCAGCCCTTTTCGGTGGCGATAACCGCCCACGTCCTTGCTGCGCGCCTCGGCGCATTCCCGCGCGCACCCCGAGACGCCCAGCTTGATCTTGTGCGCTGCCCTCAGCCCGCGATAGCGCAATTCCAGGTCTGCGGCCCGCTGCACCGAATCCTGCTGGCCCTGGCGGCACCAGTCACTCCCCGCGCAGCTTTTTAGGCTGCGCAATGCCTTGCCGTAGGCATGGCCCGATTCCATGCCACCCTCCACCAGCCGCTTCCAGATCGGCGGCAACTGGTCCACCCTGGCGCCAAACGTGTCGATCCGCTGGCCCCCGGTGATTTTGGTGTAAAGCCCGAAGCCCTGCGCGATCTGCCCGATCAGGATCAGATGCTCCGGCTTGGTGTCACCTGCGGGGACCCTCGGCACCACCGAGTAGCTGCCGTTCTTCTGAATGTTGGCCAGGGAGTGGTCATTGGAATCCTGTAACGAGGCTTGCTCACCGTCGAGGATGTGACCGGAACCGGTGGAGGCCAGGATCGAGACAACAACGGGTTTGCATATTTCGCAACCCTTTCCGCGGCCGAAGCGCTCCAGCAGGCCCGAGAAGGTCCAGATCTCGGTGACGGAAATGATCTCGAAAAGCTCCGCGCGCGAATGGCCAAAGCGCTCGCACAGCGCCTTGGACTAGTGGACACCCTCTGCTTCCAGGAGCTGTTTGCAGCGGCACACACGACCCACACGACGTGCCCGCGGCGGTGCACGACTTGAGCCCGGCGACGTCGCCGCAACCATCGGCAATCGCGCACTTCAGATTGCCCTTGGTCACGTTGTTGCAAGAACAGATCTGCGCCGAGTCCGGCAGCGCACCCACGCCCAAATCCGTTGCGCCTGAATCGGTGTCGGCCGGTGCGATCAGTGCCAGCGGATCCCCTGGCAGGTCGCGCCCAACCATGGGTCGTGGGACCCCGTAGCACGAAGCGTCGCCGACCAGCACCCCGCCGAGTGGAGTGCTGGCGTCGTCGGCGAGCACCAATTTGGCGTAGGTTCGGTTCAGCGCCTCGTTGATGGCGGCCTCGAGACAATTTTCGGTCGCCCCCATCGCATCACCGAAACTGGCCACGTCGACGGGTGTGTTGACCGTCCGGGTCACCGGCGCCTATTCCGGAACTCAGGAGCAGCGCATCGCCATCACCACGTGGTTTCCAGCCGAAGGGGCCGAACGTCGATTCGTTGGGCGTAGATTCGCGAAAGTCGCCCAAAGACTCGACGTCGCCGCCTCAGGCAAAAGCCCGATCGGCGTCGACTCCGATCACCCGCAACAGGTTGACGACCTTGCGGTCCAGGCTCCCGCCCACCCTGGTGACGTCCGCGATGCCAAGGCTGCCGAACGCGGCGCTGGGCTGGTCCATCGAGAACACCGCGTTGCCGTCAGCGTCCGCGTAGATCAAGACACGCAGCGGTGCGTACAGCAGCGCCCTCGGGTCATGGCGAAACATGGTCTCGGCGATCGTATGGTTGCCAAGCAGGTATTCTACTGCCTTGGTTGTGTGACCCGCCAGCACAAACAACGGAAGCGCGTCGATCGTCGCGTACACCATCAGATCGTTCGGTGCGTTAATCGCTGCAGCCGAAAGGACGTCGTCCCAGCTGCCACCCCGATCGACGATCTCCCGCACGGTCGCCGGGTCGAAGGGCGGCGCGGCCTTTTCGAAAGCCGCCCTGAATTCGTCGAACTCCATACCTGTGGCGACATCGATACGGTTAGACGTGTGCGATACGACCTCGCATTTGGCTGATTTGACGCTACTTGTCATGGCATTCCTCAAGATTCGATAGTTGGGTCAAGCACGATTACGCCGCTTACCTCGCGGCTTTTCAGCCTCCGACGCGCCTCGGCGGCCTGGCTCAGTGGCACACTTGGTCTACCTGCACTTCCGGTCCGCCGAAGTGGTCAAAGCTGATCGCTTTCACTTGCGGCACACCTGCTTGGTTCGGTGAATGAACCTGATGGTTTGAACTATACGGTTCGGTGAATGAACCGACAAGTGCAATACTTGAACCATGGCGTTGCCCCGCGAGTATCCCGACGAGAATTGCCCGATAGCGCGATCCCTGGAGGTCGTCGGCGAACGCTGGACGTTGTTGATCGTGCGCGACGCGTTCTACGGGGCGCGGCGCTTCAGCGATCTGCACAATCACCTGGGCATCCCCAAGGCGGTGCTGGCCGACCGGCTGGCGTTTCTAGTCACGGAAGGTGTGCTGAAGAAAGACGCAAACGAGTATCAGCTGACCGCCAAGGGCAAGCAGCTTTGGCCACTGCTCTGGTCAATGACGACCTGGGGCACCGAGAACTTACTGAGCAAGCCGACTCGCACTTATCGGCACGCGGAGTGCGGCGGCACGATCGGACATGATCGCGTCTGCCGGCGGTGCCAACAGGTCCCGGATGTCGCGGACCTCGTAGTGCACCCACCAGGGCGTCCGCAAAATCCGAATCTCAACGACCCGGTCAGTCAGGCTTTGCAGCAGCCGCACCGGATGTTAGAGCCGATCTAAGTCAGGCCCAGCGCACCAGGATCTCATTGGCCCGAGTCGCCAGTGCGGACTGCAGATAGGGGCCGAAGCTGATCCGGCCGACGCCCAGCGGGCCAAACGATCCCGGGTCGTCTTGGTCAGGCAACGCGATCGCATTGACCGGCAGCGGCAACTCAGTAGTCAAGCGCCGCAACGTCTCCGGGGAGTGGCGGCCCACTGGATAGAGAACATCGGCACCGGCCGCGGCGGCCTCGGTCAGTCGCGCCACGGCCAGCTCGACGCGATCCGGCGCTCCACCTAAATCCAAACCGTCACCCCGCAGAAAGACATCGGTGCGCGCGTTGACCACGACATGCACCCCGGCGGCATCGGCGGCCGTCCGCAGCGCGCCCACCAGTTCCGCGTGTTCGCCGGCGGACCGCAATCGCTTGCCCTCGGAGTGCACGGTGTCCTCAATGTTGAGCCCGACGGCCCCCACGCCCAGCAAGCCCTCGATCAACTGGGGCGCCGGCAGCCCGTAGCCAGATTCGATATCCACCGACACCGGGATATCGACCGCGGCGGTGATTTGCGCGACCCGGGTCAGGACGTCCTCGAAACCCATGCCCTCGCCGTCGGGCTTGCCGATTGAATCAGCCAGTGGGTGACTGCCCACGGTGAGTGCGACAAATCCGGCGCCCGATGCGAGGCGCGCCGACCAGGCGTCCCACACGGTCGGCAGGATTACCGGGTTGCCCGGCTGGTGCAGCTCCAGCAGTGCCTTGGCGCGCTCGGCTGGCGTGGATCGACCTGGCTCGGCTGGCATATCGGGATAGTATCGGGATGAATTGTGATCCGTAACACCATCTGCCCAGGGAGATCCCGTGTCAACCGCTCCTGAACTCGCCGAACTGCACAACCTCATCGGCGGCCTGCGGCGGTGCGCGAACTCGTTGAAGGCGCGATACGGCGACAGCCCGGCGATGCGCCGCATCGTCATCGACGCCGAGCGGATACTGAGCGACGTCGAATTACTTGACACCGATGTTTCGGAATTAGACTTAACCCGCGCTACGGTGCAGCAATCCGGCGAGAAGATCGCCATTCCCGATACCCAATACGACAGCGAATTCTGGCGCGATGTCGATGATGAGGGTGTCGGGGGTCACAACAGGTCCTGACAAGGCCCCCGCAATTAAGCCCCCCGGCAAATGGGAGGGCTTTCTCTGTGTACCCTTCGACCATCAGCCCGTTCGAAGAGGAACAAACTAGATGAGCGCACCAGCGGCGAACCGTCCTGCGTCCGGCGTCTTTTCACCGACGCGCGCCCGCATCCAACAGCGGACGCTCCGCACCGACCGGTGGTGGATGTCGCCGCTACGGATCGACCTCGGCTTCGCCGCATTCATCATCTACGCCACGGCGCGCGCATTCCAGCAGGACAATTACTTTGTCGCGAAGTATCACTACCTGACGCCGTTCTACTCACCGTGCGTCAGCCAGGGGTGCGTGAAAGAGGCCAGCGACTTCTGGCCGCAAATCCTGCCGGACGTGTGGTGGCTGCCGTATGCGGCGCTGACGCTGCCGTTCCTGCTGCTGTTCCGGCTGACCTGTTACTACTATCGCGGCGCCTACTACCGCACGGTGTGGCAGTCGCCCAGCGCCTGTGCGGTGGCGGAGCCCCGCGCCCACTACAGCGGCGAAACCAAGTTCCCGCTGATCATCCAGAACACCCACCGGTACTTCTTCTACATCGCCGGCATCATCTCGCTGATCAACAGCTACGACGCGATCGTCGCGTTCCATTCCGAGGACGGACCGGGTGGATTCGGCTTCGGCCTGGGCAACGTGATCCTGGTCGGCAACGTCATCATGCTCTGGGTCTACACGCTGTCGTGCCATTCGTGCCGGCACGTGACCGGTGGGCGGCTCAAGCACTTCTCCAAACACCCTGTGCGGTACTGGATCTGGACCCAGGTGAGCAGGCTCAATACTCGGCACAAGCTGTACGCGTGGATCACACTGGGCACGCTGATGCTGACCGATTTTTACATCGCACTGGTGGCCGGCGGTGCCATTCCGGACCTGAGATTTGTTGGCTGAGAAGCCCTTTCACGGAAATTAGAAAGTTGAGTGAGGTTCCATGACTGAGGTCGAGCGGCACTCCTACGACGTAGTGGTGATCGGTGCCGGCGGCGCGGGGTTGCGTGCGGTCATCGAGGCGCGCGAACGCGGCCTCAAAGTCGCGGTAGTGTCCAAGTCGCTGTTCGGCAAGGCACACACGGTGATGGCCGAGGGCGGCTGCGCCGCGTCGATGGGGAACACCAACCCGAAGGACAATTGGCAGACCCACTTCGGCGACACCATGCGAGGTGGGAAGTTCCTCAACAACTGGCGGATGGCCGAACTGCACGCCAAAGAGGCGCCCGACCGGGTCTGGGAGCTGGAGACCTACGGGGCGCTGTTCGACCGCCTCCCTGACGGCAAGATCAGCCAGCGCAACTTCGGCGGGCACACGTATCCGCGGCTGGCGCACGTCGGCGATCGCACCGGCCTAGAGCTGATCCGCACCATGCAGCAGAAGATCGTCTCGCTGCAGCAGGAGGATTTTGCCGAGACCGGTGACTACGAGGCGCGCATCAAGGTGTTCGCCGAATGCGCGATCACCGAGCTGCTCAAAGATGGTGACGCGATCGCCGGAGCGTTCGGTTACTGGCGCGAAAGCGGCCGGTTCGTCTTGTTCGAGGCGCCCGCGGTGGTGCTGGCCACCGGCGGGATCGGTAAGTCGTTCAAGGTGACGTCGAATTCCTGGGAGTACACCGGCGACGGGCACGCGCTGGCGCTGCGCGCCGGGGCGACGCTGATCAACATGGAGTTCGTCCAATTCCACCCGACCGGCATGGTGTGGCCGCCGAGCGTCAAGGGGATTCTGGTCACCGAGGGTGTCCGCGGCGACGGCGGTGTATTGAAAAACTCCGACAACAAGCGGTTCATGTTCGATTACATTCCGCCGGTGTTCAAGGGCCAGTACGCCGAAACGGAGCAAGAGGCCGACCAGTGGCTCAAGGACAACGACTCGGCCCGTCGCACCCCGGACCTGCTACCGCGCGATGAGGTCGCGCGCGCCATCAACTCGGAAGTCAAAGCCGGCCGCGGCACTCCGCATGGCGGGGTCTACCTGGACATCGCGTCGCGGCTGACACCCGAAGAGATCAAGCGGCGGCTGCCGTCGATGTACCACCAGTTCATGGAGCTGGCCGAGGTCGACATCACGAAGCAGCCAATGGAAGTCGGACCCACCTGCCACTACGTCATGGGTGGTGTCGAGGTCGACCCCGACACCGGTGCTGCGAGAGTCGCCGGGCTGTTCGCCGCCGGTGAGTGCTCCGGCGGAATGCACGGTTCCAACCGACTGGGCGGCAACTCGCTTTCGGACCTGCTGGTCTTCGGCCGGCGCGCCGGCCTGGGCGCCGCCGACTACGTGCGGGCGCTGAGCAGCCGGCCGTCCGTCGCCGAAGGCGACCTCGACGCGGCGGCGAAAAGGGCGCTGGCCCCCTTCGAGGGGCCGGCGAGCGGCACCGCGGCGGAGAACCCCTACACCCTGCATTCGGAACTGCAGCAGTCGATGAACGATCTGGTGGGGATCATCCGCAAGGCGGACGAAATCACCGAGGCCCTGGGCCGGCTCGACAAACTCCGCGAGCGGTTCAAGAACATCAAGGTCGAAGGGCAGCGCCGGTACAACCCGGGCTGGAATCTCGCCATCGACATGCGCAACATGCTGATGGTCAGCGAATGCGTGGCCAAGGCGGCGCTGGAGCGAACCGAGAGCCGCGGCGGGCACACCCGCGACGATCACCCTGGGATGGACCCGTCATGGCGCAAGCAGTTGCTGGTCTGCCGCGCGGACGGCGGCGATGCGGTGATTCCCGACATCTCCGTCACCCACGAAGACCAGATCCCGGTGCGGGAGGATCTGCTCGAGCTCTTCCAGATCTCCGAGCTGGAGAAGTACTTCACCGCTGAAGAGCTGGCCGACCACCCAGGACGGAGAAGCGAATGACCTACAACGCGAGCATGCGGGTGTGGCGCGGCGACGACGCCGACGGCGCACTGCAGAACTTCACAGTTGAGGTCAACGAGGGCGAGGTGGTGCTCGACATCATCCATCGCCTGCAGGCGACCCAGACGCCGGACCTCGCGGTGCGGTGGAACTGCAAGGCCGGCAAGTGCGGGTCGTGTTCGGCCGAGATCAACGGCAAGCCGCGGTTGCTCTGCATGACCCGGATGTCGACATTCGCCGAGGACGAGGTCGTCACCGTCACGCCGCTGCGGACTTTCCCGGTGATCCGTGATCTGGTCACCGACGTCTCGTTCAACTACGAGAAGGCACGCCAGATACCGTCTTTCACGCCGCCGAAGGATCTGCAGCCCGGCGAGTACCGGATGGCGCAGGAGGACGTGCAGCGCTCGCAGGAGTTCCGCAAGTGCATCGAATGCTTCCTGTGCCAGAACGTCTGTCACGTGGTCCGCGACCACGAGGAGAACAAGAAGTCGTTCGCCGGACCGCGTTTCCTGATGCGCATCGCCGAGCTGGAAATGCATCCGCTGGACACCCGGGATCGCCGCGACGACGCCCAGGAAGAACACGGCCTGGGCTTCTGCAACATCACCAAGTGCTGCACCGAGGTGTGCCCGGAGCACATCAAAATCACCGACAACGCGCTGATCCCGATGAAAGAGCGGGTCGCCGACCGCAAGTACGACCCGGTCGTGTGGCTGGGTAACAAGCTGTTCAGGCGCTAAGCGCCTGAACCTCCCGCGAGAGTGCGGCTACCGACGGCTCCTCTCGGGAAACGCGTTGCCAGTTGCACTCTGGCGGCGGGAGTTCAGACGCCGAGGCGGCGGAACGCGCTGCGGTGGAACACGATTGGCGCCACCTGGGCATCCACCGTCACCTCGATGACCCGCAGGACCACGATGGTGTGATCCCCGGCCGGGACCAGCTGCTCGATCGCACTCTCCAGCCACAGGGCGGTGCCTTTGATGAAGACCGCACCGGTCTCGTTGGACACCGTCTCCAGCCCGGCGAACCGGTCGCCGGTCTTGGCGGCCAGCGTCTTCGCCGCCTCGTCGTGAGCCTCGCCGAGCACGCTGATGCCTAGTGTCGGCAGGTCCTTGAGTTTGGGCCACGTCGTCGAGGTGTTCTGCACACAGAAGGACACCAGCGGGGGATCCAGCGAGACGGGGACAAAGGTACTGGCGGCCAGGCCGTGCCGGGTTCCCGCTACCTCGGCAGCGATGGCCACCACCCCGGACGGGAAGTGGCCGAACGCCTCACGCAGTGAGGTCGGTGTGAGCTTGTTCGATGAGTTCACCGGACTTCTTAGCCCCTTGAAGCCTTGGACGGATGCGCGGAATTGTCGTCAACACTACCTTCCGAGTACCCGTGCGCACCGACCACATCTGGGTGCGCGCGCAACCTGCTTTTCCAGGCGTTACGACCGTAAACGGAGAAGATCCGGTCCGACGGATCCTGCGTCGGCGTCCAGCCACTATCGACGCGTGCCGCCAGTTTTTCGGGCAGCGACAGCACGGGTATCTGCGCATTCAGCCGGGGATTGAAGAAGTACGGCACCGAAATCCGCTCGGGGGCCGCGGCCCCCAGGTTTACCCGGTGTTCGGTAGCCCGCAGGTAGCCGCACGTCGCCACCTCGAGCATCTCACCGATGTTGACGATGAACGCCCCGTCCAACGGCGGAACGTCGATCCAGGCACCCCGACGCACCTGCAGGCCCTGGCTGCCCGGCTCCGCCAGCAGCAGCGTGAGGACACCGGAGTCGCGATGCGCACCCACGCCCTGAGCGCTGGCCGCGCGCGCTGGGTACCGCACCACCTTGATCAGCGTGGCGGGCGTCTCGGCAAACGCCGAGTCGAACACGTCGGGCGGGCTGCCCAGCGCGGCCGCCCAATGCCTGAGCAGAGTGCGGGCCACCCCCGACAATGCGGCGTCCCACTCGTCGACGATCCGGCGCAACTCCGGCAGCGCGGCCGGCCACTGATTGGGGCCCTGCAGCCACAGATAGTCCGGCTTGCCGGGTCCGCCGATCGAGGGGCGCTCGGGTCCGATATCGATCTGCTCGCGCCAATCCACCTCGCCGCGGGTCAGTTCACCACCCAGCCGGGTGTAACCCCGAAAATGCGGGCTGCGCACCATCGCGATGGCGTCCTTGTCGGCTTGCGGTAGCTCGAACAGCCGCCGCGCCACCTCGAGCACCCTGCGGGCCAGCTCGTCGGGGACGTCGTGGCCGGTCAGGTAGAAAAATCCGACTTCGTGGGCTGCCTCGCGGAGTCCCTCCCGAAGGTTTCCGGGATCAGCTCGCAGGTCCACCACGGGCAAGGCCGTGACGCTCCCCACAGTTGGCATACATCCATCATCCCCGCAGGTGACGGGTGTTGTCAGCGCCGCGGACCGGTCTATCCCAACCGGTTGGTTAATTAGACAATGAAATTTAGCTCACATCGACTTGCATGAGGTCACGGATGGATATATTTTTAACGGAGTTACTGGTGGGTAACTTAGCCCTAGTACCCAACCACAGGTGGCATTCTCAATGAGGAGGAACGTAGTGAGCCACTACAAGAGCAACGTGCGTGACCAAGTGTTCAACCTTTTCGAGGTGCTGGGCGTCGACAAAGCGCTAGGCCAAGGCGAGTACAGCGACCTTGACGTCGACACCGTCCACGAAATGCTGACCGAGATGAGCAGGTTGGCCGAAGGGCCGATCGCGGCCTCGTTCGTCGAGGGCGACCGCAACCCGCCGGTTTTCGACCCGAAGGCGCACTCCGTGACGCTGCCGGAGGCGTTCAAGAAGTCGGTGCGCGCGTATCACGACGCCGGTTGGGACAAGGCCGGCATCGACGAGGCCCTCGGCGGCATGCCGATGCCCAAGGCACTGGTGTGGGCTTTGCAAGAACACATTCTGGGTGCGAACCCCGCGGTATGGATGTACGGCGGCGGCGCAGGCTTCGCCAATATCGTCTACCACCTCGGCACCGAAGAACAGAAAAAGTGGGCGGTGCTCAGCGCCGACGGCGGCTGGGGCGCGACCATGGTGCTCACCGAGCCGGACGCCGGCTCGGACGTCGGCGCCGGCCGGACCAAAGCGGTCAAGCAGGACGACGGTTCCTGGCACATTGACGGGGTCAAGCGGTTCATCACCTCCGCCGACTCCGGCGACCTCTACGAGAACATCATCCACCTGGTGCTGGCCCGCCCGGAGGGCGCAGGCCCCGGTACCAAAGGCCTGTCGCTGTTCTTCGTACCCAAGTTCCTGTTCGACTTCGAGACCGGCGAGCTTGGCGAGCGTAACGGCGTATTCGTCACCAACGTCGAGCACAAGATGGGCCTGAAGGTCTCCGCGACATGCGAGCTGTCACTCGGCCAGCACGACGTGCCCGCGAAGGGTTGGCTGGTAGGCGAGGTGCACAACGGCATCGCGCAGATGTTCGAGGTCATCGAGAGCGCCCGGATGATGGTCGGCACGAAGGCGATCGCCACCCTGTCGACCGGATACCTGAACGCGCTGGAATACGCCAAGTCCCGGGTTCAGGGCGCCGACCTGACCCAGATGACCGACAAGACCGCACCGCGGGTGACGATCACCCATCACCCCGACGTGCGCCGATCGCTGATGACCCAGAAGGCCTATGCGGAGGGTCTGCGGGCGATGTACCTCTACACCACGACGTTCCAGGACGCGCCGATCGCCAAGGCTTTGCACGACGTGGATGCCGAGCTCGCCGTCAAGGTCAACGACCTGATGCTGCCGGTGGTCAAGGGCGTCGGCTCCGAGCAAGCCTACGCGAAGCTCACCGAGAGCCTGCAGACGTTTGGCGGGTCCGGCTTCCTGCAGGACTACCCGATCGAGCAGTACATCCGGGACGCCAAGATCGACTCCCTGTACGAGGGCACCACCGCCATTCAGGCTCAGGACTTCTTCTTCCGCAAGATCGTCCGCGACAAGGGCGAGGCGCTGGCGTACGTGTCGGGCCAGGTCCAGGAGTTCGTCGACGCCAAGACTGGCAACGGCCGGCTCAAGACAGAACGCGCGCTGCTCGCCACGGCCCTGGCCGACGTGCAGGCGATGGCGGCCACGCTGACCGGCTACCTGATGGCCTCGCAGGAGGACGAGACCAGCCTCTACAAGGTGGGCCTGGGCTCGGTGCGCTTCCTGATGAGCGTCGGTGACCTGATCATCGGCTGGTTGTTGCAGCGTCAGGCGGCGGTGGCCGTGGAGGCACTCGACGCCGGCGCCACCGGTGCGGAGCGTTCCTTCTACGAGGGCAAGGTTGCGGTCGCCTCGTTCTTCGCGAAGAACTTCCTGCCGGCGCTGACCAGCACCCGCGAGGTTCTCGAGACACTGGACAACGACATCATGGAACTCGACGAAGCTGCGTTTTAACCGACTTAACCGAAGCACCACGCACGAGGTCCCGCTTCCGGAGTGGAGCGGGGACTTTTGCTTTTCGCGGGCATTACCGCGTGGCGCAACAAAAAGACCGCCGTTGGATCCCCTCTATCCAACGGCGGCCCTTTTCGTACGCCGGTCGTATTCCACTGACCGGCGGTCGATTCGCGGAATCCCGCATCGCCATCACGGTCGGGGCCAGACACAACTTGGGGCTACCCAGTCATAGAGATACCCAGCAATGCGGGGTTGCTAATCACCCTTGTGACGGATCTCATTCAGCAGTCGTCAGGCCTCAAGAATCGCGGCGACACCTTGGCCACCTGCGGCGCAGATCGAAATCAGCGCCCGGACGGGTCCGCCACCAGTGCGCTCCGCCTTCTGTTGCGCGAGCTGTTTGGCCGCCTGGGCGAGGATGCGCCCGCCAGTGGCCGCGAAGGGGTGGCCGGCCGCCAGGGACGAACCGTTCACGTTGAGCTTGGACCGATCGATCGAACCGAGGGCGGCGTCTAGGCCCAGCCGCTCCTTGCAGTACTCCTCGGACTCCCAGGCCTGCAGATGCGCGAGCACCACCGAAGCGAACGCCTCGTGGATTTCGTAGAAATCAAAGTCCTGCAGGCTCAGCCCATTCCGGGCCAGCAGCCGGGGTACGGCGTAGGTCGGCGCCATCAGCAGACCGTCACGTCCGTTGACGTAGTCGACCGCTGCCGTCTCGGCGTCCACCAAGTAGGCCAACGGCGCCACGGCATGTTCGTCCGCCCACTGCTCGCTGGCCAGCAGCGCAACCGAGGCGCCGTCGGTCAGCGGAGTCGAGTTGCCCGCCGTCATGGTCGCGTCGCCGGCCTTGACTCCGAACACCGGACGCAGCGTGGCCAGCTTCTCGACGCTGGAGTTGGGACGCAGATTGTCGTCGCGATACAGCCCCAAAAAAGGCGTGACCAGGTCGTCGAAGAAACCTCGGTCGTAGGCGGCGGACATGTTGCGATGGCTGGCAACGGCCAGTTCATCCTGGTCGACGCGTTTGATGCCCATTTGCTTGGCGGTGATGGCGGCATGGTCCCCCATCGAAAGCCCGGTGCGCGGTTCACTGTTGGCCGGGATCTCGATCCCCAAAGCGGCGGGCAACGTGCCGACCAGCCGCAGGCGTTGCACGTTGGACTTGGACCGCCGTAACTTCAGCAGCGTCCGGCGCAGGTTGTCGCCCAGACCGATCGGCGCGTCGGAGGTGGTGTCGACGCCACCGGCGGCCGCGACGTCGTAACGGCCGGCGGCAATGCCGGCCGCCGCGGCAATGGCCGCCTGCAGACCGGTACCGCACGCCTGCTGCAGGTCGAAGGCCGGCGTGTAGGGGGACAGCTTCGACCCCAGCACACATTCGCGCATCAGATTGAAATCGCGGCTGTGCTTGAGCACGGCCCCGCCGGAGACCACGCCCAGCTGTTCACCGGCCAGCCCGAACCGGTCCACCAGACCACCGAGGGCCGCCGTGAACATGTCCTGATTGGACGCATCGGCGTAGGCGCCATCCGATCTCGCGAACGGAATGCGATTGCCGCCGAGTACGGCAACTCTTGTTTTGGAGGTTTGTGTGTGCGGTTGGGCCATTTTCTTCTCCGTGAATCGCCGGCTTTTTCAAGTTGGGGATTGGCCGTTCAGTGCCATCCTACCCACTGTTCTTACTTTCAAGTAAGTTCGTTCTCGATACGGTTGCCGTAGACAGAACTCTTTAAACGGAAGGCAGTTCAGTGGCTCCCAAAGGCTCGTCCGATCTGTTCTCGCAGGTCGTCAACTCCGGCCCCGGATCGTTTGTGGCAAAGCAACTTGGCGTGCCGCAGCCGGAGACGCTTCGCCGCTACCGACCCGGTGATCCGCCACTGGCCGGATCGCTGCTGATCGGAGGGGACGGCAGGGTCGTAGAGCCGCTGCGGGCGGCGCTGGACAAGGACTACGACCTGGTGGGCAACAACCTGGGCGGCCGGTGGGCCGACCAGTTCGGCGGGCTGGTTTTCGATGCCACCGGCATCACGGCGCCGGCCGGCCTCACAGGATTGCACGACTTCTTCACGCCGGTGCTGCGCAACCTGGGCCACAGCGCGCGCGTCGTGGTGATCGGCACCACCCCCGACGAGGCCGCCAGCACCGACGAACGCATCGCGCAGCGCGCACTGGAGGGCTTCACCCGCTCGCTGGGCAAGGAAGTGCGCCACGGCGCCACCGTGGCGCTGGTGTACCTTTCACCGGACGCCAAACCGGCCGCGACGGGCCTGGAATCCACCCTGCGATTCATCCTGTCGGCCAAGTCGGCGTACGTCGACGGTCAAGTCTTCTATGTCGGGGCGGCCGATTCCACGCCGCCGGCCGACTGGGATCGGCCGCTGGACTCCCAAGTCGCCATCGTGACCGGCGCCGCCCGCGGCATCGGCGCAACCATCGCCGAGGTGTTCGCCCGCGACGGCTCCCGCGTCGTCGCGATCGACGTGCAGTCCGCAGCCGAGGCTTTGGCCGAGACCGCCACCCGGGTCGGAGGCACCGCGCTGTCGCTCGACGTCACCGCCGATGATGCCGTCGAGAAAATCACCGAACACCTGCGCGATCACTACGCCGGCCACGCCAACATTCTGGTCAACAACGCCGGTATCACCCGCGACAAGCTGTTGGCCAACATGGACGATGCCCGCTGGGACGCCGTACTGGCCGTCAATCTCCTTGCCCCGCAGCGGCTTACCGAAGGACTGATCGGCAACGGCAGCATTGGCGAAGGGGGCCGGGTGATCGGATTGTCGTCGATGGCCGGCATTGCCGGCAACCGCGGGCAGACGAACTACGCCACCACCAAGGCGGGGATGATCGGGCTGACCCAGGCACTGGCACCGGAACTTTCCAAAAAGGGCATCACGATCAACGCCGTGGCACCGGGATTCATCGAGACCCAGATGACCGCGGCGATCCCACTCGCCACCCGGGAGGTGGGCCGCCGATTGAACTCGCTGCTGCAGGGTGGGCACCCGGTCGACGTTGCCGAGACCATCGCCTACTTCGCCAGCCCGGCGTCAAACGCGGTGACCGGTAACGTCATTCGGGTTTGCGGCCAGGCAATGCTGGGAGCGTGATGAACCAACCAAGCGGACTGCGAAACATGCTGCGCGCGGCCGCCGGCGCGTTGCCGCTGGTGGGAAGCAGGGTGCGCTCCGACCAGTTGCCCAACCGCATCGTGCGCGTTGAGGAATTGGCTATCGACCCGGCGAACGTGGCCGAGTACGCGTCGGTCACCGGGCTGCGCTACGGCAATAACGTGCCGCTCACCTACCCGTTCGCGTTGACCTTTCCGGCGCTGATGTCACTGGTAACGGGGTTCGACTTCCCTTTTGCCGCAATGGGATCAGTGCATACCGAAAACCGCATCACGCAATATCGGCCGATCGCGGTCACCGACATGGTCGGCGTGCAGGTACATGCCGAAAACCTGCGCGAGCACCGAAAGGGTCTGCTGGTCGACCTGGTGACGGACGTCAGCGTCGGCAACGACGCAGCCTGGCACCAGGTGACGACATTCCTGCACCAGCAGCGCACCAGCTTGTCCGGCGAACCCAAACCACCGCCGCAGAAGCAGCCCAAGACTCCGCCGCCGAGCGCCGTGCTCAGGATCACCCCGGGCCAGATCCGCCGCTATGCCGGCATCGGCGGCGATCACAACCCGATCCACACCAACCCGATCGCCGCGAAGTTGTTCGGGTTCCCGACCGTCATTGCGCACGGGATGTTCAGCGCTGCGGCGGTATTGGCGAACATCGAGGCTCGACTGCCGGATTCGGTGCAGTATTCGGTGCGGTTCGGCAAGCCGGTGCTGCTGCCCGCCACCGCAGGGCTGTACATCGACGAACGTCGCGGTGCGCAGGGCTGGGATCTGGCGTTGCGCAATATCGCCAAGGGGTACCCGCACCTGACCGGCACCGTCGGCGCTCTTTAGTCTCGCAGCGAGATCGACGGCAGCGCGGCAAATCCCGAGTAGATGTCACGCCAACGTCGAGCTCGGCGGCGCTCCTCACCCTTAGCCCGCGTGCGTCGGGCCGCGGCCGAGCACCAGCACGTTCAGTCCGTGCGCAGCGACAGCGGTTAACAGGAATACTCCGAGCAGCCAGATCGGGGGACGGGCGAGTTCCCAGACGAAGATCGCCGCCCAGATCGGCGAACCCTGGGTGACCGCGAGCACTCCGGCGGCACCGCACAACGAGACCGCGGGCACGTGCAGATGCGTTCCGAAAGCGGCGTTGATAGCCAAGATCAGTACCGCGCCCGCCGCCGCGCCGGTTGCCAGCGCCGGCGTCAGCATTCCGCCGGCCCCGCCGGCGCGCAGGAACAGAGCCGTCAGCAGCGGTTTCAGGACCAGGATCGCCGCCGCCGCCGACAGCGTCAGGCCGCTGGCCAGGCTGACGGTCAGGACGCTTTTTCCATTGCCGGGCAGCTCGGGCCACCAATACGAGCAGATGCCCATCAGTAATCCGGCGCCCGCGAGCGCGGGAACCAATATCCAGCTCCGCATCAGCCGGGCCGGCCGCGCCGCCGCCATGATCCGATTGAAGGCCAACCCGACCACCAGGGCCACCGGCGCCAGTATCAGACCGTGCGCGGTCAGCAGGTACGACGATTCCCCGATCGGCCATTCCAGGCTGGACTGATCGTGGGTGAGGGCCGAGCCGGTCGCCACGGCCAGGGCGGAGGTGAGCAGCGCCGCTCCCAGCACACGCGGATGCCAACTGTTCAGCATGATCCGTGACGAGAAAAGCGCACCGGCCAGCGGAACGGCGTAGACCGCGCCAAGTCCGGCCCCAGCCGCGCAGGCCAGCAAGATCTCCCGGTCGCGGCTCGATAGCCGCTTGAGCCATCCGGTCGCGAAATCGCCTAAGGCGGCCGCGAATTGGCGTGGAGCGCCTTCGCGGCCAAGCGAGGCTCCCGAGCCCACCAAAAGCACCTGCAAGGCCGCGTCGATGCTCCACACCACCCGCGGTATCCGGGCATGACGGGCGATGGTCTCCGCGAGCGGTGGCACCTGGGCCCGGTGCCGCAAAACCCACCAGCCGGCTCCGGCCAGCGCGCCGCCCACCATCGGGCCCAAGACACGGCGGACCGGACTGGCGCCGGTGATGCCGACGAGAAAGCTGCCGAACGCGTAGTGGTACGTCAGGTGCTGGACGAAACGCAGCACAAACCCCGTCGACACCCCCGCGATGCCCGCCAGCAGACCGACGATGACTACCGCACAGAAGAAATCAACGTTGCGGCGAGCCACTAGCCGGCGGCGACACTTGGGTCGCCCGCCTCGGCGGCGTGTTCGCGCTGCTCTGGTGTGCCCTTGAGGCCATGCCAGAAGAAGCCGATCATCAGCTTGGTCGCCTCGTCGACGTCGATGTCGCCGGTGCTGACGCGGGTGGCCATCGCCTCGCCAGCGCCCACCAGTGCGACGGCCATCATCTCGTGCTCGGAGTCCGGGCGCTGGGTGCGACTGCCGGCGCGCACCAGTGCCGCCACCATCTGGATGATCTTTTCGCGTCCCTCACGCACCGTCGGGGCGAATGCCTGCGAGCTGGTGGCCTGGGTGTACATCACGATCCAGGACGCCCGGTTGGAGTCGATGAAGCGCAGGAACGACACGATGATGTTGCGCAACATGTCCTTCGGGCTCTGTTCGAAGTCGATATCGTTGCGCACCACGTCGATGAACCGGCTCATCTCACGGTTCAGACAGGCGCCGAACAAGTCCTCTTTCGAGCCGTAATACAGGTACAGCATCGGCTTGGAGATCTGCGCGGCGGCGGCGATGGTGTCCATCGAGGTCTCGTGGTAGCCGTTGACCGAGAACATCTGCACGGCGGCATCGAGCATCTGCTGCTCACGGACAGCGCGCGGTAGCCGTTTGGTACCACCTGCCATCGCTGTACCCCTTCAAGTCCTTTCGGGCCCTTCAGGCCCTTTCAGGGCCCCGATGCGCCCTTCGGGCCTCTGTCTATCTGACTCCAGAGTAAGCAATGCCAGGGCGCCGCACACGTTTTAGTGCCCACACTTGGGGCTTTGGCCTTTCATCGCTGCCACTCGGACCAGCGATTCGTTTACGGCCGACATCGGCAATTCGCCCGCTCCCACGGCGTTCTGCAGGCGGTCCAGGACCGCGGGCACCTGATCGGTGGTGACCCACAGCGCGACGTCGGTACCGGCTTGCAGGGCGCGCAACACGGCTTCGGCGACGCCGAACCGGTCGGAGATCGCGGCCATGCTGGACAGGTCGTCACTGAATACCGGGCCGTTGAAGGGCGGCCCCCCATAGCCCGTGCCGGTGCGCAGCAACTGCACCGCCTCGCGGCTCAGGCTCGCTGGGTCGTCACCGGCCGTCAAACCGGGAACCTGCAGGTGGCCCACCATGACGGCGACCGGCGCTTCGGTGACCAGCGTCTGATAGGGCAGCAGGTCGTTGGTCTGCAGCTGGCTCAGCGGCGGCGTCACGACTCCGCCCTTATGCGAATCGCCAGAGCCGTGCCCATGGCCCGGGAAATGCTTGAGCACCGGTAGCAGTCCGGCATCTCGCAGACCCTGCGCGTACGCCCCTGCGAAGGCGGTCACCACCTTCGGGTCCGAGCCGAACGACCGGTCCCCGATCACGCTGTCGTCGGGGGCGTCTGTGACGTCGACCACCGGCGCGAAGTCGATGGTGATGCCGAGCTTTTTCATCGCCTGGCCGCGCTGCAGCGCCAAGTCGTGGACCTGCTGGGTGGTTTGGGTCTGGGCCAGCTCCTTTGGCGACGGCGACGTCCCGATCAGCGACTTCAGCCGCGAAACCCGGCCGCCCTCTTCGTCGACGCTGACCGAAAGTGGCAGCGGCCCGGCGTCGGCCGCGATGTCGGCCAGCGGGCCGTTGAAAATCGTCATGTCCGTCCAGCTGCCGATGAATATGCCGCCGACGTGATAGTCGCTCACCACCGCCCGGGCGTCGTCCGCGTTCTTCACACCCACCATGAGCAGCTGGGCCAGCTTGTTGCGGAGGTCGGGAACCGCGTCCGGCACGGCGGTCGGGTCGGCGCACGCCGGTGGCACGGGAGCCGCCGCCGGCTTGGTGATCGTGCTCTGCGGAGTCGAAGCAGCGTGTGGGGATATGTGGTGTTTGACGATGAAGCGAACCCCAATGGCAGCGGCGATAAGCACGACAAGGGCCGCCGCCACGGCGGCGATGATCCACGGCGCGCGCCGGGACTTTGCCCGCGAACCGGTCTCTGGCGGTGGTTGCGCGGGAACCGGGGCGGTAAAGGCAGCGGGGACCGAGGCGGGGGCGGTCTCAGCGACGACTTCAGGGACCGCCTGCCGAGCGGCGGCGGCGAGGTCCAGCGCCGTCTGATAGCGCTCGTCGGGGTCTTTGGCCATGCCACGGGCGATGATTTCGTCGAACTCGGGCGGCACCGCGGGTCGATCCTCGCTGGGCCGCGGCGGGTCCATTGTCAGGTGGCCGACGGCCTGCTGCTCCATGGTTTCCCCCGGAAAGGGGTGCTCACCGGTGAGGCACTCATACAACACGCACGTCAACGCATAAACATCGGAACGGGCGTCGACAACTCCGGCGCTGAAGCGCTCGGGCGCCAGGTAGGCGAACGTGCCGACCGGGGTGCCGGTGCTGCTCAGCTTCGTCGCCGCAGAGCCGTGGGCGATCCCGAAATCGATCAAAAAGACAAAGCCCTGCGCGGCTATCAAGGCGTTGGACGGTTTGACGTCGCGGTGCACCAGGCCGGCGGCGTGCGCCGCGTCCAGCGCGGACGCCAGCTGCTCAACCACCTGGACCGCCTGCTGCGGGCTCATCGGCCCGTCCCGTTCCAGCAGACTCGCCAGATCGATGCCGTAGACGACTGGCATCACCAGATACAGCTGACCGTCGATCTCCCCGGCCTCGTGGATCGGGATGATGTGCGACTCCGCCAACTGCGCCGCCGTCTGTGTCTCGCGCAGGAACTGCTCGCGATATCCGGGCTCGGTGGCGAACTCCGCCAGCAGCACCTTGATCGCCACATCCTGACCCAGCTGGGCGTCATGGGCTTTGAACACCCGTCCCATGCCGCCCTCGCCGATCAGCTCGATCAGCCGATAGCGCCCGAAGTCGACCTCATCCACGGGGCCATGTTGTCACGACGAGCGTTCGTATACGCGCTCCGACCCCGGTCCGGGCGCGGCGAATCGGGTCCCTGGTGGGGACAGCGCTTCTGCTAGGTTGTCGCTAGATCGTGGATATCTTGGTAGTAGCCCCCTTGACCCTCCTCGACTGAAGCCACGATCGGACCCCCCAAGGAGCCATCGATGAACCGGATCATTGCGCCCGCCGCCGCGAGCGTGGTGGTTGGTCTGTTACTGGGCGCGGCCGCGATCTTCGGAGTCACTCTGATGGTGCAACAGGACACGAAGCCGCAGCTGCCCGGAGGCGATCCGACCTCGTCGGTGTTGAACCGGGTCGAATACGGCAACCGTAGCTAGCCCGGCCGCAGGGTCAGCGCTCTCCCGTCGCTGGTTACTGCTGGTCGGATCAGTCGCGCTGGCACTGACGTTTGCGCAGTCCCCGGGGCAGATATCCCCCGACACGAAACTCGACCTCACCGCGAATCCGCTCCGCTTCCTGGCACGCGCGACCAACCTGTGGAATAGCGATCTGCCGTTCGGCCAGGCGCAGAATCAGGCCTACGGCTACCTGTTTCCGCACGGAGCCTTCTTTCTGGTCGGACACACGCTGGGTTTACCGGGGTGGATGACCCAGCGGGTGTGGTGGGCGCTGCTGCTCACGGCCGGTTTCTGGGGGTTGCTCCGAGTCGCCGAAGCGCTAGGAATCGGCAGTCCGACGTCTCGGGTGATCGGCGCGGTGGCATTCGCGCTCTCGCCGCGGGTGCTGACGACAATTGGATCGATCTCGTCGGAAACGCTGCCGATGATGATCGCGCCGTGGGTGCTGTTGCCCACGATTATCGCGTTGCGCGGGAGCGTGGGATCAACTTCGGCTAGGTCGGTTCGAACGCTCGCCGCGCAGGCCGGCCTGGCGGTCGCGTTGATGGGCGCGGTCAACGCGATCGCAACGCTGGCCGCCTGCCTGCCGGCGGTGATCTGGTGGGCCTGTCACCGACCGAACCGCTTGTGGTGGCGCTACACCGCGTGGTGGGCGCTGGCCCTGGTCCTGGCAACGCTGTGGTGGGTGGTGGCGCTGGTGCTGCTGCGGGCCATCAGCCCACCCTTCCTCGACTTCATCGAATCCTCCGGCGTGACGACGCAATGGTCGTCGTTGGTCGAGATGCTGCGTGGGACCGACGGCTGGACCCCATTCGTGGCACCGACCGCCACCGCCGGGGCGCCGCTGGTCACCGGATCCGCCGCCATCCTGGGCACCTGCCTGGTCGCGGCCGCCGGGCTGGCCGGGCTGGCCAGCCGGGACATGCCGGCGCGGGGACGACTGGTCACGATGCTGCTGATCGGCGTGATCCTGATGGGCGCCGGCTACAGCGGTGGTCTCGGTTCGCCGGTGGCCCACCAGGTGCAGGCGTTCCTGGACGCCTCGGGGGCGCCTCTTCGCAACGTGCACAAACTCGAGTCAGTGATCCGGATCCCGGTGGTGCTGGGCGTCACGCAACTACTGGGCCGAATACCGCTGCCAGGTTGGGGGCCCGGCAGCCCCCCGGTGTCGGCGTGGCTCAGCGCATTCGCCCATCCCGAGCGAGACAAGCGAGTGGCGGTCGGCGTTGTCGTGCTGACGGGACTGGCGGTCAGCACCTCGCTGGCGTGGACGGGCCGGCTCGCTCCGCCGGGCGCGTTCGCCGCGATACCTCAGTACTGGCACGAAGCGGCCGACTGGCTCAGCGAACATGACTCCGGGACACCGGTGGCCGGGCGCGTGCTGGTGGTTCCCGGTGCGCCGTTCGCCACTCAGATGTGGGGCACCAGCCACGACGAGCCGCTCCAGGTGCTCGGTTCCGCCCCGTGGGGAGTGCGCGACTCCATCCCGCTGACCCCACCGCAAACCATCCGGGCGCTGGACTCGGTGCAACGCCTGTTCGCCGCCGGGCGCCCATCCGCCGGACTCGCCGATACCCTTGCCCGCCAAGGCATTTCCTATCTGGTGTTGCGCAACGATCTGGATCCCGAATCGTCGCGTTCCGCGCGCCCGATCCTGGTGCACCGCGCCATCGCGGGGTTGCCGGGGCTGCACCGAGTCGCGGAGTTCGGTGCGCCGGTGGGCCCCGGCACCCTGGCCGGCTTCGTCGCCGACAGCGGCCTGCGTCCGCGCTACCCGGCTGTGGAGATCTACCGGGTCGGCCCGCTTGACGATTGGGTCGCCAATCCCGCCGCGCCGTACTTCGCCGACGCCGACCAACTGGCCCGCGTCGACGGCGGGCCCGAGGCCCTGCTTCGTCTCGACGAGCGGCGCCGGTTACTGGGCCACTCGGCTTTGGGTCCGGTGCTGATGAGCGCCGACGCCCGCGGCGCGGGCCTACCGGCTGCGGTCGTGACGGCGACCGATACGCCAGTGGCCCGTGAGACCGACTACGGCCGGGTGGACGGGCATTCGTCCGCGATCCGCGCCACCGGCGACGCCCGGAACACCTATAACCGCGTGCCCGACTACCCGGTGCCCGGCGCCGAGACTGTGTTCGGCAGCTGGACCGGCGGCCGGATCACGGTATCCAGCTCGTCGTCGGATTCCACCACGATGCCCGATGTCGCACCGGCCGCTTCAGCCTCGGCGGCGATCGACGGCGACCCGGCGACCGCGTGGGTGTCCAACGCCCTGCAATCGGCCGTCGGGCAGTGGCTGCGGGTGGATTTCGACCACCCGGTGACCAACGCCGCGATCACCATCACGCCCAGCGCGACCGCCGTCGGCGCCCAGGTCCGCCGGATCCAGATCGAGACCGCCACCGGCAGTACGACACTGAAGTTCGACGAGGCCGGCAAGCCGCTGTCCACAGCCTTGCCCTATGGCGAAACCCCGTGGGTGCGGATCACCGCCGTCGGCACCGACGACGGGTCCGCGGGTGTGCAGTTCGGCATCACCGACCTGTCGATCACCCAGTACGACGCGTCCGGCTTCGCCCACCCGGTCGACCTGCGGCACACCGCGCTGGTTCCCGGGCCACCCCCGGGTTCGTCGATCGCCGGCTGGGATCTGGGATCGGAACTGCTCGGCAGGCCCGGGTGCGCTCAGGCGCCCGACAGCATGCGCTGCGCGGCGTCGATGGCGCTGGACCCCGAGGAACCGGTCAACTTCAGCCGGACGCTGACCGTGCCGCAGCCCGTCCCGGTGACCCCGCTGGTGTGGGTGCGACCCCGGCAGGGCCCCAAGCTGGCGGATCTGATCGCCGAACCGAATACCACCAGGGCCAGTGGCGATTCGGATCCTCTGGACATCCTGGGTTCGGCATATGCGGCCACCGACGGCGACCCGGGCACGGCATGGACGGCACCACAGCGGGTGGTGCAACACAAGACGGCGCCCACGCTGACGCTGACCCTGCCGCGGCCCACCGAGGTTGCCGGGCTGCGCCTGATCCTCTCCCGATCGACGTTGCCCGCCCACCCGACGGTCGTTGGCGTCAACCTGGGCGACGGCCCACAGGTCCGGGAACTCAAGGCGGGCGAGTCGCAGACCCTAACGCTGAAACCCCACCTCACCGATACCGTCACCGTCAGCCTGCTGGACTGGAAAGACATCATCGACCGCAATGCGCTGGGCTTTGACCAGCTCAAGCCGCCGGGTCTGGCCGAAGTGGCGGTGCTCGGCACCGACGGCAACCCGATCGCCCCCGCCGACGCCGGCCGCAACCGGGTCCGGGAGATCACCGTGGACTGCGACCGCGGACCGGTCATCGCGGTCGCGGGCCGGTTCGTGCACACCTCGATCCGGACCACGGTGGGCGCACTGCTGGACGGCCAACCGATTCCGGCGCAGGCCTGCGACCGTAACCCGATCGCACTGCCGGCCGGGCAGGAGGAGCTGATGATCAGCCCGGGCGACGCGTTCGTCGTCGACGGAGCGCAGCTACTCACGCCGGACGTCGCCGAGCTGCCTCCTGCCAGCACCCCCCCGCCGACTCCCGCCGTGACGGGCGCGTGGGGTCCGAGCCGCCGCGAGGTACAGGCCCCCGCTTCGGCAACATCCCGGGTGCTGGTCATTCCCGAAAGCATCAACCCCGGTTGGGTGGCGCGCACCAACACCGGGAACCGATTGACGCCGGTAGCGGTCAATGGGTGGCAGCAAGGATTTGTGCTGCCCGCGGGAAGTTCCGGCACCATCACGCTGACGTTCGCGTCGAATTCGCTGTACCGCGCGGGCTTGGCGGTGGGACTGTCATTGCTGCCGCTGTTGGCGCTGCTGGCCTTCTGGCGCGGTCGGGAGCGGCGCCCCAATGATGCACCCGCACAACCATGGTCGCCAGGTGCGTGGGCGGCGGTCGGGGTGCTGGCGGCCGCGGCAGTGATCGCGGGCGTGGGCGGGGTCCTCGTGGCCGCCGCCGCCTTCGGTCTGCGGTACGCGTTGCGTGACCGGCCGCGGCGGCGCGATCCGATCACCGTCGGGCTCAGCGCCGGCGGGCTGATTCTGGCCGGGTCCGCGTTGTCGCGGTATCCGTGGCGCTCGGTCGACGGTTACGCCGGCCATTCCGCGAGTGTCCAACTGCTGGCACTGATTTCGCTTGCCGTGGTGGCTTCGGTGGCGATGCAGGCCCACGATCGACGGGCGGAGAGGCACAGCTTATGACCGATAGCGGCCTGGGCAGCCTTGGCGGTCTGGAGCTTTTCGCAGTGCCGGACGGGTTGCCATGGCGCAGCCCTACCACCTGCGCCTGGATTGGCTGATGCGATTCGCCGCCATCTCGCCGGGCTATGCGCTGCCCTAGATGACGCCGTTGCTGACGCGGCTACTGCGCGATGATCCGCCGACGCTACACCTGCTGCGCCACAGTCCCTTCCCGGAATCCCCGCCACGGTATGTACGCGCACAGCTCTACCAATACCGCTTCACCACTGTCCAAGAATTGCGACGCGATCGCGCTTGGTGGCATCGCACGCTGATCGGTAAGCACGTCCCGCCCATCTCCCTAGGGAAAGCGACGTCCCGTCACCTCTAACGGAAGAAGCCCGACTGTCCACTCCCCGTGTTGAAGCCGCCCGAGTTGGAGGCGCCCTGATTCGATATGCCTGAGTCCAACAACCCCGAGTTGTTGATACCTACGCTGCTGCCGTCCCCGGTTTGGTTGCCCCCGGAGTTCCCCAGGCCCGTGTTGTGGGAGCCGAAATTGAGGTAACCCACGTTTTGCATGCCGGTGTTTGCGATGCCCACGTTGCCGGACTTGCCGCTCGTGTTGTCGAAGCCAGCACTTATCGCACCGCCGCCACCACCGCCACCGCCGCCACCGCCACCGCCGCCGCCGCCGCTGTTGGCATTGTTGTACGCGCCCGAGCTTGGGCCGTTACTCGTGTTGAAGAATCCCGATTTCCCGGTGCCGGTGTTCCCATACCCCGAGTTCGGGGCGTTGATGTCGGTCGAGCTGCCGAATCCCGTGTTGACGTTGCCCGCGTTGAAGCCGCCGGTGTTGGTGTCGCCCGCATTTCCGAAGCCGGTGTTTACATTGCCCGAGTTGAAGAACCCCGTGTTGCCGCCGAGGCCGGCACCGGAGTTGAAACTGCCGAAATTGAAGCCGGCACCGGAGTTGAAACTGCCCACGTTCGAGCCGAGGCCCGAGTTGAAATCGCCCACGTTGCGCCCGATGCCGGAATTGAAACTGCCCGCGTTGCTGCCACCGCCAGAGTTGAACGTGCCGAAGTTCAGCGGGCCGGAGTTGGCTAAGCCGGTGTTTACGTTGCCCGAGTTGAAGAAGCCCGTATTCGTATCACCTGCGTTTCCGAAGCCAAAGTTGCCGATACCGGAGTTCCCCGCACCCACGTTGCCGGTGCCCGAATTGAAGAATCCGACGTTACCGCTGCCCGAGTTGAACAGGCCGATGTTGTTGCTGCCCGAGTTCAGTGCGCCTTGGAAGTTGATGCCTACCTGGTTGTTGCCGGTGAGGCCGATGCCGATGTCGTTGTTCCCGGTGTTCCCTAAGCCGACGTTGTTGCTGCCTGTGTTCCCGAAGCCGAAGTTGTTGTTGCCCGCCATTCCTCCGAGACCCGAATTTCCGCTGCCGATGTTTCCGCTGCCGATGTTCCCGTTACCGAAGTTGCCGCTGCCGATGTTTCCGGAGCCTGCGTTGGAATTGCCGGTGTTGCCACTGCCGAAGTTCCCGCTGCCGGAGTTACCCGAGCCCACATTGAGGTTGCCGGTGTTGCCCGAGCCCACGTTTTGGTTGCCGCTGTTGCCCGACCCCAAATTGATGCTGCCAGAGTTGCCCGAGCCCACATTGTTCGCGCCGCTATTTCCGCTGCCCAGGTTGGTGTCGCCATGATTCCCGGAACCCCAGTTGTTGTTGCCGGTGTTGCCGATGCCGAGATTCCCGCTGCCGTTGTTGCCGCTGCCCACGTTGGCGTTGCCCTTGTTGCCGATGCCCAGGTTGGGCAGACTCTGCAGCGCCTGCTGCCAGGGCGCCAACTGCGCGGCCACCGCTGACGCCCCGACATGATAGCCGACCATCGCGGACACGTCCTGAGCCCACATCTCCTCGTAGATGCCCTCAGCGGCCGCAATCGCCGGCGCGTTCTGCCCGAACAGATTCGACGTCACCAGCTGTACGAACGCATTTCGGTTGGCCGCCACCGCCAACGGACGAATCGTCGCCGCCTGTGCGGCCTCGAAAGCACTGGCTACCGCTTTAGCCTGTCCTGCCGCACCCGCAGCCTGGGCCGACGCCGCGCTCAAAAACCCCGCATACGGAGTCGCCGCAGCCGCCATCGCCGCTGAAGCCCGACCCTGCCACGCCTGACCTGCTAACCCTGACGTCACCGACGAAAACGAGTCCGCCGCCGAGCCCAACTCAGCAGCCAGCCCGTCCCAGGCCGCCGCCGCCTCCAACATCGGTGCAGAGCCCGCACCGACAAACATCCGCAACGAATTGATCTCCGGCGGCAATACCGAGAAGTTCACTACCGCAACCCCTTCACCCCTAACGGCGACCACGATGGCCACCTACCAGTCACTGATCACCAACGGAACGCTCGGCTACCCACCCCGCCGGGGGCCTGCAGCCCATCTCCCCAGCTGTCCGGCAACATCGGCACACTCGGGCCTCCGCCGAACTCGTCACCGGCCAGCGTGGTCAGCCCGGTCAGCCGGACACCCGCCTTGGGTACTGTCCCGGCAAACCCCAATGCACCTGCACCCTTTCCCGACGGCACGAATGGATCTACCGCTGGCCCGGCCGAGCGGCCGGCCATCCCTGACTCGTCGTCGGCCTGCGGATATTCGTAGCGGTAACCGCGGTCGATGACTGTCCGCAGGCGCCAACCGGCCCGCACCTGCTCCCGAATTGCTGCCGACGCGGCCGCAGCCGACGCGGCGCTGTCCGAGGCCGGCGTCCCGGCCCCGATGCGGGCACTCAGTGTTGGATCGAAGCCGGGACCGGGACCGCCCACCAGGTACGCGATGCCCTCCACACCCGCCGGAGCCAGTGGGGCAGGCGGCGGGGCAGGAGCGGGGCCAGCAGGTGCAGCGCAAGGCGCCGGGGCCGGCGCGGGCGCGAGGGCCAACACGGGCGCGGCCATAACCGCCACCGGCGAAAGCTGGGGCGGGGCCACCGTCGGGGCCGGCGCGGGTGGCGCCGCCGGCTGCGTCAGGCCGGACAGGCCGGACAGGCCGGCCAGGCCGCTCAGGTTGGTGACAGCCAGGTTGAGGGCGACCGGCAGCAAGAGCGGGGCAGTTTGAACAAGGAAACGCAGGGTCCGCAGCGTCCAGTTGACGGCACGGAAGGTTTGCCATGCGATGAAGTACGAGATAAGGGCTGGCAGCCGTGACGGATTTGTCAAGACTTGGGGAATGTTAGTTTCCAGGTAGGTGAAAGCTTGCCCATTGCCGTTGACGAAGTTGGAGAAATTCTGCAGGTACTCAAGGGGACTCCAATTGGGTTTTCCCTGACCGGGAATCCGCTCACCGTCGGCGCCGAAGATCATCGCCCAAATTTCGGCCGGCGTTGGCAACTGAAACCCACCGCCTCCGCCGCCACCGCCTCCGCCTCCGCCGCCTCCACCGCCTCCGCCGCCACCCGTTGCCTGCGCGGCTTCCGTAGTGACTTGATAAGTGCTCATCGTTGTGGCGGCTTGGGTCCACATTCGCGCGTAGTCGGCTTCGTTAACCGCGATCGGAATGGTGTTGATCCCAAAGAAATTCGTACCCACCAGCACCCCGTGGATGGTGTGGTTGGCGGCCAGCTCGGCCAGACTCGGCATCGCCGCGAGCGCGGCGGCGTATGCCGCGGCCACAATCTCGTGCCGGGCCGCCGCCTCGGCACTGACAGTGCCGGCCAGCGTCAACCACGCCAGATACGGCCCATGCGCGGCCACGTAACTCGCCGCGGTCGGGCCCTCCCACACCTGTTGCGCGTCGGCAAGTGCCGCCATTAGTTCGGTTGCCGCGACCTCGTACTCACCGCTCAGCGCCGTCCACGTCTCGGCGGCGGCCAGCAGCGGACCCGTCCCCGGGCCCGTGCTCAGCAACGCCGAATGCACCTCCGGCGGAAATGCCATCCAGACTGGCGCCAGCATCGTCAGCCACCGGCTGGGTATGTCGAGGCTGCCGCCACGTCTGCGGCGGCATAACCGGCACCAGCCTCAGCGACGCCCATGCCCGCTCGACCCAACACCTCGACACCGCGGGCTACCACCGCCTCGTATTGGCTACCCTGCGTGCTGAAATCCAGCGCGGCCTGCATTGATATTGGGTCGGCCGCCGGCGGCACCACCACCGAGATCACCGGGGCGGCCGCCAGATGCACGGCCGCGAGCCGGGCGGTAATCGCGTCCACCGCTGCACTGGTCGCAGCCAGACCCTCTGGAACGACTCGCAAAGTCATGACACGCACTCCTTATCGTTCGCTCGCCTCATCGCCGCCCCGATGTCCCGGCCAGCTGCACACATAAACGGCAGTTATTGGCTCCCCACGTGATTGCGCGCATGCCCGGCCGTGTGGCCACGAAAGGGCATCAGATTGCCCGCTCGGCGACTGAACTCGCTGCCAGTTGGGTTCGCCGGTGAGAACCGGTCGAGGCGGACGCGATGGCCCAGCCGAGCAGCCCCGCCGCAAGTCCGAAACCCAAATGGAATAAAACCTTCTCGACCATCCCATTCGAGACCAACGTGAACAGGTATCCCCTGCCGAGGAGGACCGCGACCGAGTCGGCAAGCGCGACCAGGTGAATTGGCGCGGCCGCAAGCACAATCAACCACCGGCGTCGCCGCACCATTGGAGCGGCAGCCACCGCGTACAGCAAGATCGCCGCAGCCAGGTAGCGCATGCTGCCCGCAGCAGCAGCCGCGGCGCCGGTTGGAATACGAATCGCGAGCGTCGCAATCGTCGCGGCGGCCCCGACCGCTACCACCGTCGCCCGTCGGTGGGTCACCAAAACAACTGCCACCAACAAGGTCAGCCAGACCAGACCACGATGTCCAGGCAGCCCCATCGGGATACGGATATCGGCGTAGGCGACGATCACGCCCACCGCAAGCATTGGGGAAACAACATCACGAGCGAGCAACCAGCCAGCCGGTTCGCGGCTCGCCGACCGCAGCGTCACGGCCATTGGCACACGATAGACCGGACCAGCGATCACCACAACATCACTTGCGGAGCATTACCGGCTATAGCCCCTTGAATGCGCCTAATTCCGACAATAAGGTCTGCATATGCGGTTATCTGCCCGCCGGCTGCTGTTGACGGCTTTGGCAGGCTTGCTCCTATGCACCAGCGTCGTTGCGTGCGTCAGTTCTGCGACCGACGCTCCGAGCTACCTTGTCGTCCAGCAGAATGGCCGGGTTCTGAACCGGTTCACTCTGCCGCAGTTGCAGGACCTTCCGCAGCTCGAGATCCTCACGCCGCAGTCACACGGCGCGAAATCCCAGAACGGCCCCACCGTGCGCTCAATCCTCGACGCCGCAGGCGCCACCGGCGTCGACCACGTGCGAGTAGAAGGGCGCGACCCAGCCCAGACGCTTTCCGCCAACGAACTGACCAACCAGCTCATCCTGAGCGTGACCAAACGAAACACCCTCAAGCTCACCGGAACTCAAATCGGCACCGATCGGTGGATACGCGACGTAACCACACTGGTCGTCAACCCATGACCGAGACACGTGCGCTGGCCCGCGTGGACCTGCTTATCGGCATCGACGACACCGACGATCTGCGCAGTCCCGGAACGGGTCGCCGCGCGCGGGCGCTGCTTCGCGAGCTAGCCGAGGCGGGATTGGGCGCTCCGGTCGGAGCCACCCGGCACCAGCTACTTGTCGACGATCGAATCCCTTACACCACACACAATTCCAGCGCCTGCCTGGCCTGGCGGAGCGTCGACGAAAATCCGGAGGCCGTGTTAACCCAAGTTATAGAGCTGGCCGGGCGATTCCTTGAACGTGTCTGCCCGCCGGACGCCGACCCAGGGCTCGTCGTGGCTATCCCAAGTCACCTCGCCGACACGGCGGAGCTAGTGGATTTCGGTCGTCGGGCAAAGCGAGAAGTGCTGCGAACCGAGGATGCTCGGGAACTCGCCGCCAGGCTGGGCGTGCATCTTTCCGGACACGGAGGCACACAGGACGGGGTGCTGGGCGCGTTGGCAGCAGTCGGGTTGCACCTATCGGGCAACGATGGACTGTTTATCACCCTGCCGGGCCTCTATGAGCTGCCCAACGAAGCCACCATCGACGAGCTACGCGCACTCATAACCCTGGATCACGCACGCGACAGCAACCATCGCCAGCCCCGGCCCGGCGAGCCTATCGAGCTGGGCGGCTGGGTACATCCAGTACTACTCGACGGTCGTACCGTATTGCTGCTAGAACCACCCCGGGAGATGCCCGACGGCCGCCGCGCGTGGCGAACCGCACCGCGGGCGATCGTAAAGCAATACTGATCGGCGAAGCTGCGTCCGCTGCGGATTGACCGGAGGCGCATGCCGAAACCATCAGCAATTTTCTCCGCGCCAGCGGGATTGAACTGTCGTCGTCGCAATCTGTGCCGCTAGGATGCGTCCGTGTCGACGCTACGAATCCGGGAAGCTGCCGATCTGCTGGGGGTCAGCGACGACACCGTGCGGCGGTGGATCCAACACGGCACGTTGGCGGCCGGTCAAGACAAATCCGGGCGGAAAGTGATCGCCGGCGACGTCCTGGCTGAATTCTGGCGCACCAACGCACCCAGACTGCCGTCTGATCCTCTCGGCGTTCGCAGCTCCGCGCGCAACCGCTTCGTCGGCCTGGTCACCAAAGTGATCACCGACACGGTGATGGCCCACGTCGAAATACAGTGCGGGCCTCACACCGTCGTGTCGCTGATGAGCACCCAGGCCGCGCACGAATTGAAACTCGAGCCCGGCAGCATCGTCGTAGCTGTCGTCAAGGCCACCACGGTTATCGTCGAAATTCCCGAAAGCACCTCGTAACCACTCATATTGGACTGGCCTTGGGTTGCTCCGTCCAAGTGCAGCCATCCGAGGTATCGGAGCGTCCCGACGATGTGACTCCGGTCATGCTCAGGTGATTACAGCGTCTCGTCCAGCTCGCCGAGCCGGTCGGTCAACCGCAGATTCTCGGAATAGTCGACCGGGCAGCAGATCAACGACACACCGTCGTCGGCGAGCGCGGCCCGCAACGTCGGCAGCAGTTCGTCGGCACTGTTGATCTGATACCCCTTGGCGCCGAAGCTTTCCGCGTATTTCACGATGTCGGGGTTGCCGAACTTCACGTAGTAGTGCTCGCCGAGTTCGAGGTCCATCTTCCATTCGATGAGGCCATAGCCGTTGTCCTCCCAGATCAACACGACCAGCGGGATGCGCTCCCGCACGGCGGTCTCGATCTCCTGCGAGTTCATCATGAACGCCCCGTCGCCCACCACCGCCAGCACCTTGGCCTCGGGGCGCGCCAGCTTGACCCCCAACGCACCAGGGAGGGAAAACCCCATGGTGGACAAGCCGTTTGAGACCAGGCAGGTGTTGCGCTCGTAGGTCGGGTAGAGCCGCGCCATCCACATCTTGGTGGCGCCCGTGTCGACCAGCACTACGTCGTCGCGGCCCATTGCCGCGCGGGTGTCGGCCACCACGCGCTGAGGAGCCAGCGGGTAGCGCGAATCCTGTTGCCCCCTGGCGAATTCCTCGGCAAGCATACCGCCCCCGGGTACGTCGTCGCAGTGGTCGAAGTGGTGCCCGGCCAGCGCTTCGGTGAGCGCGTCGAGCGACGCGCTGATGTCGCCGATGATCCCGACGTCCACCGAATAGTGCATGTCGACCTCGGCGGGAAATCGATGAATGTGGATGATCTTCTTGTCGGCCTTCGGGTTGATCCGGACGGGATCGAATTCCTGCAGCTCGTAGCCGACCGCGATGATGACGTCGGCGTTGTCGAACCCGAAATTGACGTAATCGTGTCGCATGAATCCCAGCGTCCCGATGCTGTTGGGGTGGTCGTCGGGCATCACGCCCTTGCCGTGGAAGGTGTTGGCCACGCCGAAACCGAATTCGTCGGAGAACCGCACCAGAGCCGCGGTGGCGTCGGCGCGGGCGGCGCCATGCCCGGCCAGCACCACCGGCCGTTGCGCGTTGCGCAGGATATCCACGGCCCGGGCTACCTGTCCGGCGGCCGGCGCCTCGGCGTGGACGACGTTGCGCGGCAATGGCGTTAGGTCGGGATAGTCGCAAGCATCTGCATCTAAGTGTTCGGGCACAGCCAGATAGACCGCGGCCGGGCGTTCGGTCTCGGCGAGCTTGAACGCCTTGCGGAACATCTCGGGTATCGCGTGCGCAGTGGGGATACCGGCGGCCCACCGGGTGATCGGGGCGAACATCGAGACCAGGTCGACGTACTGGTGCGATTCCTTGTACTCGCGGTCCTGGCCGACCTGCGCGGAGATCGCGACCATCGGGGTGCTGTTGGTGGTGGCGTCCGCCACACCGAGCTGCATGTTGATCGCGCCCGGGCCCAAGGTGGCCGATACCACCGCCGCGCGGCCGGTGACCCGGCCGTACATCTCGGCCATGAACGCCGCCGCCTGCTCGTGCCGGGTCAGCACGTAGCGGATGTTCGAGGCGGCCAGCGCCTGCACGAAGCGGATGTTCTCCTCACCGGGTATCCCGAAGACGACGGCGACGCCTTCGTTTTCCAGGCACTTGACCATCAGCTGAGCGGGTTTGCTCATCCGGCACCTCCCTTAATGGGAACGATAGTGGCAGGCTAGATGTTGGACGTTTCAGAGCCTTGAAAGTAGCGAGCAAGCGGAGGATGCCAGCATGGCGATTGCCACCATCAACCCGGCCACCGGCGAGACGGTCAAGACCTTCACACCCGCAACCGACGCGGAAGTCGACGCGGCGATCGCGCGTGCCCACGAGCGGTTCCTCGACTACCGACACAACACCACCTTCGCCCAGCGCGCCGAATGGGCCAACGCGACCGCGGACCTCCTGGAAAAGGAGGCCGACGACGTCGCGGCGATGATGACCCTGGAGATGGGCAAGACCCTGAAGTCGGCCAAGGGCGAAGCGCTCAAGTGCGCCAAGGGTTTTCGGTACTACGCCGAGAACGCCGAGAAGCTGCTGGCCGACGAGCCGGCCGAAGCGTCGAAGGTCGGAGCGAAGAAGGCGTACACCCGGTACCAACCGCTCGGGGTGGTACTGGCCGTCATGCCGTGGAACTTCCCGCTCTGGCAGGCCGTGCGGTTCGCCGCGCCCGCGCTGATGGCGGGCAACGTCGGGCTACTCAAGCACGCCTCGAACGTGCCACAGTCGGCGCTGTATCTCTCCGACGTCATCACCCGCGGCGGCTTCCCCCAGGACTGCTTCCAGACGCTGCTCGTCTCCTCCAGCGCCGTCGAGCGCATCCTGCGTGACCCGCGGGTCAAGGCGGCGACCCTCACCGGCAGCGAACCGGCCGGCCAATCCGTCGCCGCCATCTGTGGCGACGAGATCAAACCCACGGTGATGGAGCTCGGTGGCAGCGACCCGTTCATCGTGATGCCTTCCGTGGACCTCGACGAGGCCGTCAAGACCGCGGTCACCGGCCGGGTGCAGAACAACGGCCAGTCCTGCATCGCCGCCAAGCGGTTCATCGTTCACACCGACATCTACGACGCCTTCGTCGACAAGTTCGTCGAGCGGATGGAGGCGCTGAAAGTCGGCGACCCGACCGACCCGGACACCGACGTGGGGCCGCTGGCCACCGAGTCGGGCCGTGACGAAATCGCCAAGCAGGTCGACGACGCCGTCGCGGCGGGCGCGAAGATCCGCTGCGGCGGAAAGACTCCCGACCGGCCGGGGTGGTTCTACCCGCCGACAGTGGTCACCGAGATCACCAAGGACATGGCGCTGTACATGGAGGAAGTGTTCGGCCCGGTCGCCTCGATGTACCGCGCGTCGGGCATCGACGAAGCCATCGAGATCGCCAACGCCACCACCTTCGGGCTGGGATCCAACGCCTGGACCAATGACGAGGCCGAGCAGGAGCGCTTCATTGACGACATCGAGGCCGGCCAGGTCTTCATCAACGGGATGACGGTGTCGTACCCGGAGTTGGGGTTCGGCGGCGTCAAGCGGTCGGGGTACGGCCGCGAGCTGGCAGGCCTCGGGATCCGCGCGTTCTGCAACGCCAAGACCGTCTGGGTCGGGTAGCGAGTCCCCTGGCCAGCAGACGCAAAAGCGCCCGACACGCCGGGGATTTAGGGGCTTTTGCGTCTCGGCCCACCTCGCCGTCAGACGCGCGCTAGCGCCTTCTCGTCCTCGGCGGCGAATGCATCCTCGAGGTGCAGTGGCGAGTAGTCGAGGTCGATTTCGCCGAGCGGGCGTCCGCGGGCGCTAGAGATCGTGCCGAACCGTCGCATCCCCTTGTCGCTGGCGTATTGCAGCATCTCGTCCGGCGACAGGTCGAAGGGCATCGGGTCTCCGTAGAAGGCAAAACCTTCCTCGGTGAGGCGCAGTGCCATCGGGATGAGCTCGTTCATCCGTGTTTCGAACACCGTCCAGTTCGCCTCATCGGCGGCGACGTGGCGCCGACAGGTGAACGTGCCCCACGCCATGTGGCGTCGTTCGTCGTCGCTGATGCGCCGGACCAGCTCCTGCATACCGGGAAGGATGTTCCGGTCCACGCAGATTTTGTGCCAGGCGTAGTAACCGGTCAGCGCCAGCATGCCTTCGACGATGTGGTTGTAGGTCACCGACGCCCGAACCTGGGCGGCCGGTGAGGCATCGGTCTCCAAAGCGTGCAGGCTTTCCGGGAGGACCTCGTAGAACATCTCGCGGTAGGTCGGCATCTCATCGAGATAGCCGTGCAGGTCGTCGGTGACCCCGACGGCGTCGAGCCACATGCGGAACACCTGGGTGTGCTTGGCTTCCTCGAACGCGAACTGCGTCAGATACATCTCGTCACCGATGCGCCCTTCGGCCCGCATCGCGGACATGAACGGGGCGATGTCTTCGGTTACGGCTTCCTCGCCAGCGACGAACTCAGCACACAGCCGGGTGGCGTAGTCGCGTTCGTTGTCCGTCAGCCGCTCCCAGTCCTCGCGGTCGCGGGAGAAGTCGATGTCGGCGGGATTCCAGAACTTCGCATTGCCCCCGGCGAACAGCTTCAACGGCAGGCTGTCCCAGTTGAGGCCGCCCGCTGCGAGCGAGCCCAGTCGGGTCCGTGTCATGTTGACCTCCTCAGATCATTTCGACGCTGAATTGAGTGCGGGATGCGGCGCCACATTCGGCGCCACAGCCGACGCCGCGAATGCCGCGGCCAGCACGGCGACGAGCCTGCGCACCGCGAGTGCCGGCTGCTCCGGCGTGTGCTCGTCAAGCCCGAGAACGGGATCCAGGCCGCGCATGTACGGCGCGAGCGCCAGGTGCGGAAAAATCATCAGCAGCAACGACAACAGCGCGCCGGTATCAGCATCCGCACGCAAGTCACCCCGCTCCTGCGCCCCGTGCACCAACGGCCGTAGCACCTCGAGGTAATGCCGATTACTGACGTCGCGAACGCTCACGCGGGCTTCGGTGTCGACCTCCAGGGTCACCGCGGCGTGCAGCGCTCGCTCGTGCGGATGCTCGGCGTAATAGGCGACCCAGCCGTCGAGCATGTCGGTGAGGAACTCGAAGAACGGCCGGCTCGGGTCGACCTCGCGGATCAGATCCTCCATGTAAGCGCGTACCCGCTGGCTAGCGACGTCGGTGATGAACGCATAGAGATCGCGCTTGTCGGCGAAGTACTGAAACAGGCTGCCCTTGGCGACCCCGGCGCGCCGGGCGATCACGTTCAGGCTGCCCCGGGAGAAGCCGTGCGCCCCGAATTCGTCCTCGGCGGCCTCGATGACGGCTGCGCGACGAGCCGGATCAACGCGCGCCCACGTCACCGTCGGCATGCAGCCCCCTTCACTTGATGACCACTGGTCATTCTACTGTGAGCCAGCTCACAGTCAAGGCTCGGGCCTTATCGGCGCGTTTCAGGGGCGCATTTCGTAGGCGCCGTTGAGCGGGAGGAGGTATTCCTTCCAGACCCGGTCGGAGCGCGCAGGATCGTGCACCGGACGTCGGATCATCCGCATCGCCAGGCGGGCCTGTTCGTCGGTGGTCGACGGCTTGTCGTTCAGCTCGACGGCGTAGCTGTTGAAGTCCCTGACGAGCAGGCCGAATATCTGGTCGATCAAGGTGTCGTCGACACCCGACAACGGCGCCTCCTCGAGGATCAGCTGCGCGTACGGCACCAGGGCGAAGAGCTGGCCCACGCCGAAGGCGAAGTCGATGTCCTTCTGCTGGGCCGCATCCGGAGTCGCGGACGCCAGCATCTCGGCGAGCACGTCGATCTGCTGCCGCAGCAGAGCCACATTAGGTAGATGCGCGCAGGTGTCGAACGACGCGCGCCAGTCGTGGAACCGCACCTTGCCCAATCCGCCGGTCGGGCCCTGGGCGAACAGGAATGTGTCGTCGGCGGCGTCGTCGCGGCGCGGGATCAGGGGCAGCGCGGCATCGGGGGCGAAAAGGAAATTGGGCATGAACTTGCCCAGCAGTCCGATGTTGATGTGGACGGTGCCTTCCAGCCGAGGCAGCAGCCCGATCTCGCGGGCGACGGTCTCGAAGAAGGTGTCCTTCTCCACGCCCTTGGCGGCGATGACGTCCCATAGGGCGGTGATGACGCGCTCGCCTTCGCCGGTGACCTTCGCCTTGGTCAGCGGGCTGTAGAGCAGGTAGCGACGGTCGTCGGCGGAAGCGCTGCGCATGTAGTCCGACGCGCGGCTGCACACCAGCCGCATCGCGACCAGTCGCAGGTAGGCATCGGTGAGCAGCCGTCGCACGTGGCTGAAGTCGGTGACGAGCGTCCCGTACAGGTGGCGATTGGCCGCGTGGGTGACCGCCTCGTACATGGCGTGCGTGCACATGCCGACCGCACCCCAGCCCAGGTTGTATTTGCAGACGTTGACGGTGTTCAGGGCGGCGTGGAACGCGTCCGGGCCGCGGTGCAGCAGGTCGGCCTCGGTGACCGGGTAGTCCTTCAGCGCGTAATTGGCGACGTAGTTTTGCGAGTTCACCACGTTCTTGATCAGGTCGTAGCGGTCGTCCTGTGAGTCGGCGACAAAGAAGACATACTCGTCCGTTTGGTCGATCTTGCCGAAAGTGGAGACCATGCGAGCGACGTTGGCGTTGCCGATGTAGTACTTCTCGCCGTTCGCCGTCCAGCCGTGCCCCACATCGTTTGCGGGCGTCAGGATCATGTCGGTCTGATACACGTCGGCGCCGTGGGTCCGCTCGGACAGGCCGAACGCGAACACCTCACCCTGTTCCAGCTGTGCGGCAGCCTTGCGTTTGGCGTCCTCGTTGTCGCTCATCCAGATCGGGCCCAGGCCCAGCGCGGTCACCTGGAACGGGTACCAGTAGCTCAGCCCGTAGAAGCCGATGATCTCGGCGAACTCACTGATCCGGTAGGTGTCCCAGCGGCAGTCGTCAGCGCCGTACTCGGCGGGCGTCAGCAGCGAGGCGAAGATGCGTTCCTTGGCGATGAAATCGAGGAAGTCGGAGTACCAGGCCCGTTCGTGGTCGTCGCGCTTGAGCCGCGCCTTGCCGCGGGACTCGAAGAACTCCACCGTCGCGGCCATGATCTCCGCGGAGCGACTGTCTGGATATTTTCGTTGCAGGCGGTTGGGATTGAGCAACATGAGGGGACGGTACTGCAAACGCCTCTGTTGGTGAACCGGCCCCGGCGACTTAGCATCAGCTTCGTGTCACAACTAAGCACCGCACGCGGACATATCGATACCGCCGAGCTTGGCGTCACGCTCATGCACGAGCACGTATTCATCATGACCACCGAGATCGCGCTGAACTACCCGGAAGCCTGGGGCGACGAGGAACAGCGGGTCGCCGACGCCATCACCCGGCTCAACGAGCTCAAGTCCCGCGGAGTGGACACCATCGTCGACCTCACGGTGATCGGCCTGGGGCGCTACATCCCGCGCATCGCCCGCGTCGCGGCGGCCACCGAGCTGAATATCGTTGTCGCGACAGGGCTTTACACCTACAACGACGTGCCGTACTACTTCCACTACCTGGGTCCGGGCGGCGAGGTAGGCGGCCCGGAGATCATGACCGACATGTTCGTCCGCGATATCGAGCAGGGCATCGCCGACACCGGAATCAAGGCCGGCATCCTCAAGTGCGCCACCGACAAGCCCGGCATCACCCCGGGCGTCGAACGGGTGCTGCGCGCGGTCGCGCAAGCGCATAGACGCACCGGCGTGCCGATCTCCACCCACACCCACGCCGGGCTGCGGCGCGGCCTCGAGCAGCAGCGCATCTTCGAAGAAGAGGGCGTCGACCTGAGCCGGGTGATCATCGGGCATTCGGGAGACAGCACCGACGTCGGTTACCTCGAAGAGCTAATCGCCGGCGGCTCCTATCTCGGCATGGACCGATTCGGCATCGACAACATCTCACCGTTCGAGGACCGGGTGAACATCGTGGCGCAGATGTGCGAGCGCGGGCATGCCGACAAGATGGTGTTGTCGCACGACGCCAACTGCTATTTCGACGCACTGCCCGAGGAACTGGTCCCGCTTGTGTTGCCGAATTGGCACTACCTGCACATCCACAACGACGTGATTCCCGCTTTGAAGGAGCGCGGTGTGACCGACGAGCAGCTGCACACCATGCTCGTCGACAACCCGCGCCGCATCTTCGAGCGGAAGGGGGCTTACGCATGACGCAGCCCGTCCCGCCGATTGGCACCCAGCTTTCGGCACTGGCCGCACTCGCCCCTGACGAGCCGGCGGTGAGCTGCGACGGGCGCACGATCACCCGCGGCGAATTGGACTCCTCGACGAACCGGCTGGCCCGCGCCTACGCGGAACTCGGCGTGGGTATCGGCGACTACGTGACCATCGCGTTGCCCAACTCCATTGAATGGGTGCGGGCCGCGGTGGCCTGCTGGAAGCTGGGCGCGGTCCCCCAGCCGCTGCCACCGCGGCTGCCGGCCGCGGAGTTCGAGGGTCTGCTGGAACTGAAGCCGCGCGCACTGCTCGTGGGCCGGGAACACCCGGGACTGCCCAGTGTGCCGACGGGTTTCGTTCCGGACCCGGCGTTGTCCGATGGTCCGCTGCCAGAGGCGGTGTCGCCATGCTGGAAGTCGATGGCGTCGGGCGGCAGCACTGGGCGACCAAAACTCATCGAAGTCGGCGGCGACAGCCGAGTCCCGCCGATAATGGGATACGCCCTGGGCGCGCAGGAGGGCGATACCTTCCTGGTCCCGGTGCCGCTGAGCCACAACACCGGAATGACCACCGCCACAATCGCTTTGCTGATGGGCAACCATTTGGTGCTGATGAGCCGCTTCGACCCGCACGAATTCCTCCGGGCGATCACGCAACATCGCGTCACACTCCTGACGACGGTCCCGACCATCATGCAGAGGTTGCTGCCTGTCTACCGTGCCGATCCCGATTCCTACGACCTGTCATCGATCCGGCGGTTCTGGCACGTCGGCGCGCCGTGCCCACCGGCCGTTAAACAGGCGTGGATCGATCTACTGGGACCCGAAGTGGTTTGGGAGCTGTACGGCGGCACCGAATTGCAGGCGATGACGTTCATCTCGGGAAGCCAATGGCTGGCCCATCCGGGCTCGGTCGGCGTGGTGGTCACCGGCGAGATGAAGGTGCTCGACGACGACGGCAACCCGTGTGCGCCCGGCGTCGAGGGCGAGATCTACATGCGGCCCAGCCCGGGCAGCGCGCCGACGTACCGCTACATCGGCGTCGCGGCGAAAAGTCGCGACGGCTGGGACTCGCTGGGCGACCTCGGCTACTTCGACGCCGACGGGTTCCTGTACCTGTCGGACCGCCGGGTCGACATGTTCACCGTCGGCGGCCGCAACGTCTACCCCGCCGAGATCGAGGGCGCCCTGTCGGCGCACCCGGAAGTTCTGTCGTGTCTGGTTGTCGGCGTGCCGGATCCGAACTCAGGTGATCTGGGTCAGGTGCCGTACGCCCTGGTGCACGCGGCTGACGGGTCCGCGTTGGACGCCGCGGGTGTGCAGGAGTTCCTTCGCGAACACATCGCCGCATACAAGGTGCCGCCCACCTTGGAATTCATTGAATTCGTGGACACCCCCCTGCGCGACGACGCCGGCAAAGCCCGTCGCTCGGCCGTGCGTGACGAGATCATGGCGCGATTGAGTCTGCCTCAAGGTCGGTGACGGGCGCCGCCGGGTCGTCCGCGCTGCCCTTTTGAGGCCCGCGTTTCTCCCAGCGCCTCAGGGCTTCCCGGCTGGGCGACTCGACCAGGGCGTAACTCACGGCCGCGATGGCGAAACCGAAGATCAGCGTCAGCGCCAAAACAGTTGGCATTCTGCCGGTGAACGGGAACGTCCCGATCACCGGGAACACCATCGCCAGTGCGGCCAGGTGCCACACGAACAGGCCATAGGACCAGCGCCCCAGGGTCACCATGACGGTAGTGCCCAGCAGTCGGTGTGGGGTGTCGGGCCGGTCCAGCACCAACGGCGCGACCAGCGCGAACGCGACCAGCGAGCCCGCGGCGGTCTTCACCGCGAACTGCGTGGCCGTGCCCGGAACCAGCCCTTCCGGACCTGCCAGCGGCGACGCCGCCAGCAAGAAGGCCAGTACTGCCACGACCCCCATCAGCACGCGCCGGCGTGCCAACCGGTGTGGCAACGCGACCGGGCAACAGACCCATTCCGCCAGCAGCATGCCCGCGGCGAACCAGGAGAAAAACGCCGGCGGCCAATTCAGCGGGTTGATTCCGGAACCGGAATACCCGGACTGCCAGGGTGCCCAGCCCCAGGCCCAGCTCAGAGCCGCCAAGGCCGCGATCGCCGGCACCCGGGCGCGGACGGGGATGCGGCGGGCCAGCAACGCCAGGATCGGCAACGCCAGATAAAAGCTGACCTCGACCGAAAGGCTCCACATTTGGGTCAGGCCCCCGGTCAGGGTGAGCGGCACATAGATCTGGGTGAGCGTCAGGTTCGCCAGCCAGACGGTGAGGCTGGCGTGATCCGCGTCGGGCAGCAGCGACAGCATCACCACGACCGCCACCAGGTAGGCCGGCATGATGCGGACAACCCTGGAGCGCAGATAGTGGCCCGTGCGGGGTCGCGCGCCAAGGCCTCTTGCCGCCGCGGCGTGGCCGCGCCACAACAGAAACCCCGACAGGGCAAAAAACACCGCCACGGCCAGATCGAACCGGCCGAACAGCCGGCCGGTGACGCCGCTGGAGTGCCCGGTCTGGAAAGCGACATGGGTGATGACCACGCCGATGGCCGCGCACGCGCGCATTCCCTCAACGGCGGGCAGGAAGCTGCGGATCCCGCCCACCAGCCGGCCATCGGTCACGATCACAGTCTGCCTCTGGCCGCGTTGAGGGAGAATCGGGTACACCCGGATTATTCCGGCACAGAGGCGTTGGGTTCGTCCGCTTGAGCCTTACATTCTGCTGTTAGGGTCAAACGGGTTCGCCTCGCTGCTTGGTCGGGCCGGAGCGGGTCGCGGCCGACAAGTCCAGGAAACCACCGGGCACCACTAGGAGGACACAGCAACGTGAACCGAGCAGTCATGTTGCGGTTTGCCGCATGCGGAGTCATTGGGCTTGGGGCCGCCCTGTTGATCGCCGCACTGCTGCTGTCGACCTACACCAGCAGCCGGATCACCAAAATCCCGCTCGACATCGACACCACGTTGATCAGTGAAGGAAGCGGAACCGCCCTCGACCCGGCCTCGTTGTCCGCTGAGCACTTCGTCATCAACCAGGACGTGCCGCTGGTGTCTCAGGAGCAGATCAGCGTCGAGTCGCCCGCCAACGCGGACGTGGTCACGCTGCAGGTCGGCTCCACGGTGCGGCGCACCACGAAGCAAAAAGACGCCGGCCTGCTGCTGGCGATCGTCGACACCGTCACCCTTAACCGCAAGACGGCGCTTTCCGTTTCGGACGACACCCGCACTGGGGGCGCGATCCAGAAGCCGCGCACCATCACCGACGAGAACCCGCCCACCAACAGCGCGCTGCGCCACGAGGGGCTGTCGTACCGGTTCCCCTTGCACACCGAGAAGAAGACGTACGCCTATTTCGACCCGATCGCGCAGAAGGCGTTTCCCGCCAACTACGAAGCCCAACAGGACGTCAACGGGTTGAGCACGTACCGCTTCACCCAGAACGTCGGTTACAGCACCGATGGCAAGCTGGAGAATCCGGTCAGATACCCGTCGCTGTACGCCGGAAATGAGGACGGCAAAGTCACCGCTTCGGCGGCGATGTGGAACTTGCCGCCGGGTCCCGATCCGAATGAGCAGATCACCATGACCCGCTACTACGCGGCGCAGCGAACATTCTGGGTGGATCCGGTGTCGGGCACCATCGTCAAAGAAACCGAGCACGAGAACCACTACTTCGCTCGCGACCAGCTCAGGCCCGAGGCGACACTGGCCGACTACAAGGTCACCTCCACCGAAGACACCGTCCAATCGCAGGTCAACGCGGCCCGTGACGAGCGGGACCGGCTGTCGCTGTGGTCGCGGGTGCTGCCGATCACCTTCACCGCGGTCGGCTTGATCGCGCTGATCGGCGGCGGCGTGCTCGCCGCGTTCAGCCTGCGCACCGAGAGTGCGCTGACCGACCCCGGTCTGGATCGGGGCGACGAGGAATACGTGGACCACGATCGCCCGGCGGATCGGGTGCCCGGCGCCGAGGCGGAGACCGAGAAGTTGCCCGCGCACCGGCACGGTGCGGACAAGGATCCCAGCGGGACCGATCCGCCGGATGATCCGCCGGATTCGGGGCCCGCCAGCCCAGACCCGTCCGAACGGACTTAACGCGGCTGGACCGGCGGTGACTGAGGCACGCGTCCGGGCCCTGCACTGGTCCCAGCCGGCGTATGCGCTGCTGCTCGCGCTCCTGATCGTCGCGCCGCTGTTGCGATCCGGGTATCTGTTGCTGCGCGACGCGGTCTCGACGCCGCGGTCGTATTTATCCGATACCGCCCTGGGCCTGACGTCGGCGCCGCGCGCGACACCGCAGGATTTCGCGGTAGCGCTGGCCTCGCAGCTGATCGACGGCGGCATCGTGGTGAAGTCGCTGCTCGTCATCGGCCTGTGGCTGGCGGGTTGGGGTGCGGCGCGACTGGTCGCCGTCGCACTGCCGTCCGCGGGCTTGGGCGGCCAGTTCGTCGCGATCACCCTGACGATCTGGAATCCCTACGTCGCTGAGCGACTGCTGCAGGGCCATTGGAGCCTGCTGGTCGGCTACGGCTGCCTGCCCTGGGTTGCGTCGGCAATGCTGACGCTGCGGGCCGCCGACGCCGCTCGCTGGTCGTCCGAAGTGTTCGGCCTGGTCTTTTGGATCGCGTTGGCGGGGTTGACGCCGACCGGGCTTCTGCTGGCCGCCACAGTGGGGCTGGTCTGCGTCGCCGTCCCGGTTGAGGGCCCGGATCGGTCCTGGCCGCGCTGGCTTTGTGCCGCAATAGCATTGGGTGCCGCACTGGTGGCCGCGTTGCCCTGGTTGACGGCATCCGTGCTGGGCTCCTCGTTGACGGGCCACACGGCGGCGAACGGGCTCGGGGTCAAGGCGTTCGCGCCGCGCGCCGAACCCGGATTGGGCACGCTCGGTAGCCTGGCCAGCCTCGGCGGGATTTGGAACGGCGACGCTGTACCCGATTCGCGGGCAACGCTTTTCGCGGTATTGTCTGCCGTCGTGTTGCTGGGTTTGGTGGCGGCCGGCCTGCCGGCGGCGGTGCGTCGTCCAGCGGCGTTGCCGTTGCTGGGGCTGGCCGCTATGGCGGTGCTTTTGCCGGCCGCGCTGGCCACCGGTCCTGGTCTGCACGCGCTGGGTGCCGTCGTTGACGCCGTGCCAGGCCTCGGTGTGCTGCGCGACGGGCAGAAGTGGGTGGCGCTGGCCATGCCGGGGTACGCGCTGGCCGGCGCGGGCGCGGTGGTGACGCTGAGCCGATGGCTGAGGCCCCCGGTGGCCGCATCGGTCTGCTGCCTGGCACTGCTGCTGGCCATCCCCGATCTGGTTTGGGGCGTTGGGGGCAAAGTTGCGCCGGTGCACTACCCGCCCGGGTGGGCCGCGGTGGCGGCGGCGATCAACGATCGGCCGGGAGCCGTCGCGGTTCTGCCCGCCGGCACGATGCGACGCTTCTCCTGGTCGGGCTCGGCGCCGGTACTCGATCCATTGCCCCGCTGGCTGCGGGCGGGCGTACTGAGCACCGGCGACCTGATCATTTCGGGGGTAACCATCCCCGGGGAGGGTAGTCGGGCCCGCGCGGTACAGGAATTGCTGCTGGCCGGCCCAGATCCGTCGGCCTTGGCGCCAGCCGGCGTGGGATGGCTGGTCGTCGAATCGGACAGTGCGGGCGACATGGGCGCGGCCGCCCGCACCCTGGACGCGATGACGCCCGTCTACCGCGACAGGGAACTCGCCCTGTATCGGGTCGGTGGCCAGACCTTCGGCGCCGGCCCTGACACCCGGCGGGCGACGATGCTCGCACATCTGGCGTGGCTGACGATGCTCGTCACAGGCGCCGTCGGCGCGGTGCTCAGCAGAGCCCGCCGAGCGTAACGGCACGGCGAAAAATCAAGCCGGATTTCGCAGTGGCCTTACGCTCGCGGCCGGGAGTTAGGCTCCGGTTTCAGACCGGGTTGCTGATCAGGCCGCTGACTAAGTCGCCGGCCTGCACCGCTTCCAGCACGGTGCGCACCGCGTCGGCGCTCTGCGCCCAGGAGAACTCACAGCTGCGCGTCTGGGCCTTGGCACCGAGTTGATCGCGCAGCACCGGATCGCACAGCAGTTGCTCGAGGCGATCCACCAACTCGGCGCGGCTGTCCACCAATATCCCGGTCACACCATCGACGATCGAGTCGCACAGGCCGCCCGAGGATCGGTAACCGATGGTGGGCACCGCATGCTGTGCCGCCTCGACGACCGCGAGTCCCCAGCCTTCTTTGCGCGACGGCAGTACGTGCACCCAGGAGCTTTGCAGCAGTTGGTGTTTGATCACGTCGTCGACGTGGCCGTGGAAGGTCACCACCTCGGAAATGCCGAGCCGTTGCGCATGATGAACGAGGCGCTGCTGCCACCACCCGCCACCGACGATGTCCAACTGCAGACCGGCCACCCGCGGCCGCAGCTCCGCGAGCGTTTCCAGCGCGTCTTCGATTTGCTTGTGCGGGACCAGCCGCGACAGCACGACCACCCGCGGTGTGGCCGAGCGGGAACCGGACAGTGACTGCGGCGGCGCCTCGTCGACACCGTTGCGCACCACCGCGATCCGCTCGTCGTCCACTCCAAGGGCGACCAGATCGCGGGCCGACGGCAACGACACCGTCACGTACTGATTGCGCCGGTTCAGCCGTGGCGACAACCTCGACTCGACAAACCAGCCGAGCCGGCTAAGTATCGGGCCCGCCACCGGCCACTGCTCGCGATGGCAATGGTGGACCAGCACCAGCACCCGGCGGCCGTACACCAGCCGGGCCAGAAACGGCAGGCCGTTTTGGGTGTCAACTATTACATCGGGCCGCACTTGCCGGAGCGATCGAATGCCCAGCCGCGCCCCTAATTCGTTCAGGGCCATCGCCAGCAACGCCCACAGGTACACCGAGTAGCGCCCACCCGCGCGGGTGATCCGCACACCGTCGAGAACTTCACGTCGCTGCGCACCCGGGTAGCGGGCGGTGCGCAACGTGACGTCGATGCCCGACGCGGCCAACTGGGCGCCGACGCGCTGCAGGTAGGTTTCGCTGCCGCCCCCCTGCGGGTGGCCGGTATCCCGCCAGCACAGCAGCAGTACGGAGCGCAGACCAGACATCAACCGCCAGCCTAATGGTCGTCAACCGTAGGGTGGTCCGATGTGGCCGGCACGGACATCTTCGCGCGGCGGGCAACGCTCACCCGTTCGCTGCGGCTGCTCGCGGAATTCCGCTATGAACAGCCGGATCCGGCAAGGTTCTACGGCACGCTGGCGGCCGACACCGTAGCGATGGTCAGCGACCTGTGGCTGGCCATGCACGGGGAGCGGCCAATCGGTCGCACGCTGCTCGACGTCGGCGGTGGCCCGGGATACTTCGCGGGGGCATTCGTCGACGCCGGGGTCCGCTACGTCGGCGTCGAGCCCGATGCGGGAGAGATGCACGCGGCTGGTCCCGTTGTGGGAGGGGTGACCGGCACCTTCGTGCGAGCCTCCGGCATGGCGCTGCCGTTCGCCGACGACTCCGTGGACATCTGCTTGTCGTCCAACGTCGCCGAACACGTGCCGCGGCCGTGGCAACTCGGCGCCGAGATGCTGCGGGTGACCAAACCCGGCGGCCTGGTGGTGCTGTCCTACACCGTCTGGCTGGGCCCGTTCGGTGGACACGAGATGGGCCTGACCCACTACCTGGGCGGTGCCCGCGCGGCCGCGCGGTATGCCCGCAAACACGGCCACCCGGCAAAAAACAACTACGGGTCGTCGTTGTTCGCGGTGTCCGCCGCCGACGGCCTGAACTGGGCCGCCAGCACCGGGGCCGCGGTCGCTGCATTCCCGCGCTACCACCCTCGATGGGCGTGGTGGCTGACCTCGCTGCCAATGCTGCGCGAATTCCTGGTGAGCAATCTCGTGCTGGTACTGAAACCGCAGTAATAGAACATGTTCTAATTTGCTTTCGGCTTCGGTAGTCTGGCGCTAAGACCGCCGGCGACGATGCAGTGCGGAGCGATCAGGAGGAGCGGCGCAGGTGACCGACGTCAAGACCGAACACGACAAGAAGACTGAGTACGACAAGCTTTTCATCGGCGGAAAATGGATCGAACCGTCGACCTCTGAGGTCATCGAGGTGCACAATCCGGCCACCGGCGAGTACGTCGGCAAGGTGCCGCTGGCAGCAGCCGCCGACGTCGACGCCGCGGTTGCCGCGGCCCGCGCGGCGTTCGACAGCGGCCCCTGGCCCACGACAGCGCCGAAGGACCGCGCGGCCCTGCTCGCCAACGTCGTCAAGCTGATGGAGGAGCGCAAGGAACTGCTCAGCGCGCTGCTCGCCGCCGAGACCGGGCAGCCGGCGATGACCATCGAAACCATGCACTGGATGGGGTCGATGGGGGCAATGAACTTCTTCGCCGGCCCCGCCGTCGAGCAGGTCAAGTGGCGAGAGATCCGCAACGGCTCCTACGGGCAGACCATCGTGCACCGGGAGCCGATCGGCGTCGTGGGCGCCATCGTGGCGTGGAACGTGCCGCTGTTCCTCGCGGTCAACAAGCTGGGCCCCGCGCTGCTCGCCGGCTGCACCGTTGTACTCAAGCCGGCCGCCGAAACTCCCTTGACCACAAACGCTTTGGCGGAAATCTTCGCCGAGGCCGGCCTGCCCGAAGGGGTGCTGTCGGTGGTGCCCGGCGGGATCGAGACCGGCCAGGCGCTGACCGCCAACCCCGACGTCGACCTGTTCACCTTCACCGGTAGCTCGGGCGTCGGCAAGGAGATCGGCAAGCGCGCAGCCGAGCTGCTCAAGCCGTGCACCCTCGAGCTCGGCGGCAAATCGGCCGCCATCCTCCTCGAGGACGTCGACCTGGCCTCCGCGGTTCCGATGCTGGTGTTCTCGGGGATCATGAACACCGGGCAGGCCTGCGTAGGCCAGACCCGCATCCTGGCGCCGCGATCACGGTACGACGAAATCGTCGAAGCGGTAAGCGCTTTCGTACAGGCGCTGCCGGTCGGGCCGCCGTCGGACCCGGGTGCCCAGATCGGATCGCTGATCTCGGAGAAGCAGCGCGCCCGGGTCGAGAGCTACATCGCCAAGGGCGTCGAGGAGGGTGCACGGCTGGTCTGCGGCGGCGGCCGTCCCGAAGGGCTGGACAACGGCTTCTTCGTGCAGCCCACGGTGTTCGCCGATGTCGACAACAAGATGACCATCGCCCAGGAGGAGATCTTCGGTCCGGTGCTGGCCGTCATCCCTTACGACACTGAAGAGGACGCGATCAAGATCGCCAACGACTCGGCGTACGGGCTGGCCGGCAGCGTGTGGACCGCCGACGTGCCGCGCGGCATCGAGATCTCGGAGCAGATCCGCACCGGGACCTACGCGATCAACTGGTATGCCTTCGACCCCGGGGCCCCGTTCGGCGGCTACAAGAACTCCGGCATCGGCCGCGAGAACGGGCCAGAAGGCGTCGAGCACTTCACTCAGCAGAAGAGTGTGCTGATGCCGATGGGCTACACGGTCGAGTAGCCCCGCCGAGACGCAAAAGCCCCCAAAACTGGCCAGTTTTGGGGGCTTTTGCGTCTTGTCAGCCAACACCGGCCCCGCCCGATTATGCAAAATACCATAGAAAATCCGACATGCACTCGCGCTGAGCGAGACCCTAGACACCGCATGTGGCTCAGTTTGCAATGCTCAATGGTCTGCTCGATCGATAAAGTTGCTTAGGCGACCGATGTTTTATATGCTCGAATCCATAATCGTGAGCCGGTGTCCACCGCGCACGAGTGCAGCGAGGGCGGGAGAGAAGCATGTGGATCATCGAGTTCAACGTCGCCGGCTATCGCTTTACCGGCGAAATTCCTGACCGCCGGCGCCGGTCGTTCCGGTTCAGCCCGCGCAACAGGCACTGGCCGACTCTGCGGCACTCACACGCTGCATGACAGCTCCCACGAAACCCTCCAATAAGCGAGGTGGCACCCGCACGAGGATGCTGGTCAGCGCCGCCGAGGTGATGCGCGAGCGCGGAGCGGCCGGCGTCACCATCGATGAGGTGCTGGCACGCAGCGGAGCGCCCCGCGGTTCCGTCTACTACCACTTCCCCGACGGGCGCAATCAGATTCTGACCGAGGCGCTGCGGTACTCCGGTGATGCCATCACCGCCATGATCGACGACGCCGCCGGATGGGGAGCCAGGGCTCTGCTGCGGGAGTTCGTCGAGTTCTGGGTTCGGAAGCTGAGTGACGGCAACTTCACCGCCGGCTGCCCCGTGGTAGCGGCGGCGATCGGCTCGGACGACGACGATCCCAAGCTTTCCGCCGATGCCGGCGTCATCTTGGGCCGGTGGTGTACCGCGTTGACCCGGGCGTTTGTCAACGACGGCTTCGACGAAGCCGGCGCCGCGTCACTGGCGGTGACATCGATCGCGGCATTGGAAGGTGCCATCGTGCTGTGCCGCTCGACGCGCACCGCCGAGCCGCTGCATCAGGTCGCTGACCAGCTGGAATTCCTGGTCAAGGCCAGGGAATTTGTCGTCCGCAACGGAATTCCTGGGGCCCAGGACGGCGCCCGCGAGCCGTCGACGCAGTAACGCGTCGCCGGGATCGCGAACGTAAAGTCACTGGCCTGCGATGGTAATTCGCTGGTATTTGGTTTGTGCCCCCCGGACGGGGTTACGATGTGGAGTTAGCGCGCGGCTCACCGACCTGCCGAGCTAACAAGCGCGAATTGCGATGCTCGGGCGAGGAGGTGGCATGTCAGATCTGTTCGGAATTCCGGACGCCGTGGCGGCTGCCGCCGGCGACCTGGAAAACATCGGTTCGACAATCAGCCAAGCCAACACGGCCGCGGCCTTCCCGACGACCGGGCTGGTGGCCGCGGGCGCTGACGACGTGTCGCTGGGCGTTGCGCAGCTATTCGGCGCGCACGCTCAGGACTATCAGAGCCTCAGCGCTCAACTCGAAGCGTTTCACCAGGAATTCGTTCAGAACATCACTGCGGGCGCCAGCGCTTATGCCAACGCCGAGGCTGCCGGGGCCAAGGCCCTGGAGAGCTCGTGGCAGCCCGGACAGCAAGGTCTGCTGAACGCGAGCAACGGGGCCGGCGGACTCTTGCGGGGCGACGGCGGCACCGGCGGCCTGAGCAACAACCCCCAGCTGCACTGGTGACGCTGACGATCGCGGCCAGATTGGCCTGCTGAGGCCTGCTGAGGCCCGCTGAACGCGGCTACTTTGGGTTCATGGCCCAGACACCGAACCCGAAAGACGTCGACGCATTCCTGGACAGCACGATGATCGGCGACGACCCGGACTTGTCGGCGGCGCTGGAGGCCAGTGATGCCGCCGGACTTCCACAGATTGCCGTCTCGGCGCAGCAGGGCAAGTTCCTGTCGCTGCTGACCCGCGCAGCCAACGCGCACAACATCCTCGAGATCGGCACGCTGGGCGGCTTCAGCACCATCTGGCTGGCGCGTGGCGCGGGCCCCGATGGCCGCGTGGTGACGCTGGAATACGAGCCCCGGCACGCCGACGTCGCGCGGACCAACCTGGATCGCGCCGGTGTCGGCGATCGGGTGCAGATCATCGTCGGCGCGGCGCTGGAAACGTTGCCGGCGGTCACCGGCCACCCGTTCGATCTGGTCTTCATCGACGCCGATAAGGAGAACTACCCCGAGTACCTGCAGTGGGCGATCAGGCTGACCCGGACGGGCTCCGTCATTCTGCTGGACAACGTCATCCGCGACGGCAAGATCCTGGAGCCCGAGTCCGATGACGCCAGGATCCAGGCAACGCGCGAGACGTTGGAGCTGATGGGCCAGCATCCGCAACTGGACACGTCGGTCATCCAGACGGTCGGAGCCAAGCACTGGGATGGCTTTGCGCTCGCGGTGGTCCGCTAGCGTCCCGCCGGCTAGCCGCAGACGGCGCCGATCGCGGCCGAGCTGACCAGCTTGACGTACTTGGCCAGCACCCCGGTCTTGTAGCGAGGCGGCGGAGGACTGAAATCCTTTTGTCGAGCAACGAATTCGGCAGGGTCGGTCAACACGTCGAGCGTGCGGCTGGCGACGTCCAGGCGGATCCGGTCGCCGTCGCGCACAAATGCGATCGGGCCGGCGTCCACCGCCTCGGGCGCGACGTGCCCCACGCACAGTCCGGTTGTTCCGCCGGAGAACCGGCCATCGGTGAGCAGCAGAACGTTTTTGCCGAGTCCGGCGCCCTTGATGGCGCCGGTGATCGCGAGCATCTCGCGCATCCCCGGGCCGCCCTTGGGCCCTTCGTAGCGGATCACCACGACGTCGCCCTGCGTGATGGTGCCGTCCTCAAGAGCGTCCAGGGCGGCTCGTTCGCCGTCGAAAACCCTTGCGGCGCCTTCGAACACGTCCGAGTCGAAACCGGCGGTCTTGACCACCGCACCCTCGGGCGCCAGGGATCCGCGCAGGATGGTGATGCCGCCGGTCGGGTGGATCGGGTTGTCCAGCGCGCGTAACACCTTGCCGTCGGGATCCGGCGGGGCGATGCTGGCCAGATTCTCGGCCATGGTCTTGCCGGTGACCGTGAGGCAGTCGCCGTGCAGCAGGCCCGCATCCAGCAGCGCCTTCATGACCACCGGCACACCGCCGATGTGGTCCACGTCGAACATCACGTGCTTGCCGAAAGGCTTGACGTCGGCCAGGTGTGGCACCCGCGACCCGATCCGGGTGAAGTCGTCGAGCGACAGCTTGACGTCGGCTTCGTGGGCGATGGCCAGCAGGTGCAACACCGCGTTGGTCGAGCCGCCGAAGGCCATCACCACCGCGATCGCGTTTTCGAACGCCTCCTTGGTCAGGATGTCGCGGGCGGTGATGCCGCGGCGCAGCAGTTCGACGACGGCCTGGCCGCTGCGCCGCGCGAACCCGTCGCGGCGCCGGTCGGTGGCCGGCGGGGCCGCGCTGCCCGGCAACGACATCCCCATCGCCTCGGCGGCGCTGGCCATGGTGTTGGCGGTGTACATACCGCCGCACGCGCCCTCCCCCGGACAGATCGCCCGCTCGATGGCGTCGACGTCGGCGCGCGACATCAGGCCGCGAGAGCAGGCGCCGACCGCCTCGAACGCGTCGATGATCGTGACGTCGCGCTCGCTGCCGTCCTCCATCTTGGCCCGTCCGGGCAGGATGGAGCCCGCGTAGAGGAACACCGACGCCAGGTCCAGGCGTGCGGCAGCCATCAGCATGCCGGGCAGCGATTTGTCGCATCCCGCCAAGAGCACCGAGCCGTCGAGTCGCTCGGCCATCATCACGGTCTCCACGCTGTCGGCGATCACCTCGCGGGAAACCAGCGAGAAGTGCATGCCCTCGTGACCCATCGAGATGCCGTCGGAAACGGAGATCGTGCAGAACTCAAGCGGATAGCCGCCGGCCGCGAACACGCCCTCCTTGACCGCCTTGGCCAGACGCTCCAACGGCAGGTTGCACGGCGTGATCTCATTCCACGACGAGGCGACCCCGATCTGTGGCTTGGCGAAGTCGTCGTCTTCCATGCCGACCGCCCGCAACATGCCGCGGGCGGCGGCCTTCTCCAGGCCGTCGGTGACGTCACGGCTGCGCGGTTTGATGTCAGCGACGCCCGCCGCGTCGGTGGTATGAGCCATTGGCCAAGTATGCGCATCTAATTGCGCCCACAATCAGCGGGGTATACCCCGACGGGGTATAGCCTGGGCGCGACGCCGGGAGAGGAAGTATGACGACCACACACGGGTATTCCGATCAGAAAGACAACTACGCCAAACGACTGCGGCGCATCGAGGGGCAAGTGCGCGGCATCGCGCGGATGATCGAGGAGGACAAATACTGCATCGACGTCCTCACCCAGATCAGCGCCGCCAACAGCGCCTTGCGTTCGGTGGCGCTGAACCTGCTCGACGAGCACCTGAACCATTGCGTCACCCGAGCGGTGGCCGAAGAGGGGCCGGAGGCCCCGGAAAAGGCCCGAGCCAAGCTCGCCGAGGCCTCGGCCGCCATCGCGCGCCTGGTTCGCTCCTGACCATCGAGTTCGTCGATAGGCGTGTTGAAGGCGTAAAGCTGGTTGACCCGCCCGTGCAGTGCGTACGGTAAGACCAGCGTGATCGCGCCGCGTCCTACGCCAGTGGCCGGCCGATTCCGCAGCCAACGCCATGACTACCGAAACCGCAACTGCCGCCACCGCCGCACGAACGTGGACGCCACGGGTCGCGGCGCAACTTACTGTGCTGGCCGCAGCGGCCTTTACCTATGTGACCGCCGAAATCCTTCCGGTGGGCGCGCTGCCGGCGATCTCGCGAGACCTAAACGTCAGTGTGGTCCTGGTGGGAACCTTGTTGGCCTGGTACGCGCTGGTAGCGGCCCTGACGACGATTCCGCTGGTGCGCTGGACGGCGCATTGGCCCCGCCGCCGCGCGCTGGTGATCAGCCTGGCCTGTCTGACGACGTCGCAGGTGATCTCGGCACTGGCGCCCAACTTTGCGGTGCTGGCCGGCGGACGGGTGCTGTGTGCGGTCACCCACGGCTTGCTGTGGTCGGTTATCGCCCCGATCGCCACCCGGCTGGTGCCGGCAAGCCATGCCGGACGGGCCACCACGTCGATCTACATTGGGGCCAGCCTGGCGCTAGTGGTCGGCAGTCCGCTGACCGCCGCCCTGAGCCTGATGTGGGGCTGGCGACTGGCGGTGGTTTGCATCATCGTGGTTGCGGCCGTCGTGACGGTGGCCGCGCGGGCGTTGTTGCCCGAAATGGTGCTCACCGAGGATCAGCTGGCCCATGTCGGTCCGCGGTCGCGACATCACCGCAATTGGCGATTGATCACAGTCAGCCTGCTCGCGATGATCGCGGTTACCGGCCATTTCGTTTCCTACACGTACATCGTGGAGATCATTCGCAACGTCGTCGGAGTGCGCGGGCCGAATCTGGCCTGGGTGCTGGCCATCTACGGGGTCGCTGGCCTGCTGTCCGTACCCCTGGTGGCGCGGCCGCTGGACCGCCGGCCCCGGGGCGCCATCATCTTCTGCATGGCCGGATTGACGGTCGCCTTCACCGTGCTGACCACCCTGGCATTCTGGGGCCGGCCGGCTCTCGCGACAGTCCTGATCGGGGTCGGCGCGATCGTGCTGTGGGGCGCCCTGGCCACCGCGGTATCGCCGATGATGCAATCCGCGGCGATGCGCAACGGGGTTGATGATCCCGACGGGGCGTCGGGCCTGTACGTGACGGCGTTTCAGGTCGGCATCATGGGCGGCTCGCTGTTGGGTGGGCTTTTGTACGAGCGCAGTGTGGCGATGATGCTGACCGCCTCCGCGGCCTTGATGGGTCTTGCGTTGATCGGTGTTGCGGCCAACCGGCAGATGCTGGTCGTTCCCACCGCAACTTCACCGGACCTTCTTCGGCGGAAGCCTGGCCGTTCACGGCCGGGCAGAAGCCGATCCCGTTTGTGCGGTCGGCATAGTGGCCGCTTTTAGTCGGGATGGTTCTGTTGTTCGATGTATTGCTTGATGATCGACAGTGGTGCGCCGCCGCGGGAGGCGGCGATATACGACGGAGACCGGAAGTGCCGACCCGACAAGTACTTGTGGATCTGATCGGGATACTGCCGGCGCAGCTGGCGAGGCGAGACGCCCGCGAGACCATTAACCAGCGTCGACACCGCCAGTTTGAGCGGGTAGTGCACGAGCAGGTGCACGTGGTCGGTCTCGACGTTAAATTCGCGTGGCTGCGCGCCAAGGTCGGTGCAGGTGTCGATCATGAGGTGTTCGCAGCAGGTGAGCATCTCGGCGGTCAACAGGGGGCGCCGGTACTTGGTGACACACACCAGGTGTACGTGCAGTGTGTAGACCGCGCTACGGCCGCGGTGCAGGTCGAGTTCTGTTCTGGGCGCCGAGGATAGGCGCCGGGTCCGACATCGGCGCTGGTGTAGCTGAGTTGTCGGTGCCCGGCGCTACCGTTGCCGGCGTGAGTTCGTCCAGCGATGTTGGCAGGGTGCGCTACACGTACCGTCTGCGGATGTCGGGGACCGCGCAGCGGGCGTTGCTGGCGGAATGGGATCGGTGTCGGTGGGTGTGGAATCGGTGCGTCGAGGCCTCCAACGTCGCCCACCGTGAATCAGTTGAGACCGGCGTCAAGGTGCAATGTGGGCCAGCGCACCTCGATAAACGCCTGACCGGGTGGCGCGCCGAGTATGAGTGGCTTGCTGACGGGTCGAGTGTGGCTCAGCAGCAGACGATCCGAGATTTTGGCCGGGCCCGCGCCAAGGCGCTCAAGGACCGTAAGGACAGGAAGCTGTCGGCGCGGCCGCGGCGCGGGATGCCCAGGTTCAAATCGAAGCATCGGGCGTTGCCGAGTCTGAACTACACGCTGCGCGGGTTGGTTCTCGAGGGCCGTGTCGTGAGGCTGGCTGGCGGGGTTGTGGTGCGGCCGGTGTGGTCGCGGGAGCTGCCCGCCGCACCGTCGAGTGTGCGGATCTACCGCGACGCGTTGGGCCGATGGTGGTGCTCGTTCGTCGTGGTGCGACGGGATACAGAACTGTTGGCAGGGACGCGACGTTCGATCGGGATCGATTGGGGCGTCGCCGCTGTGGCGACTACAACCAGCGCCGACCACGACCTACCGCATCGCCAGTACGGATGCAGGGCAGCGGCCCGGTTGGCGCGGTATCAGCGGATGATGGCCCGCCGCAGGCCAGCCCAGGGCGCCCCCGCCTCGCACGGGTATAAGACCGCCAAGCGCGCTGCGGCCACACTGCACGCGCATGTCGCAGCCCAACGCGCCGACACCGGCCGTAAGTGGGCTAAAGGTGTCGTGACCGATTTCGATCACATTGCGGTCGAAGACTTCCGGCCCTCGTTCCTGGCGAAGTCGTCGATGGCGCGTAAAGCCGCCGACGGCGCGATCGCTGCCACCAAACGGGCGTTGATCGAGCAGGCCGGCAAGCACGGCCGCCAACTGGTGCTCGTCGACCCGAAGTACACCACCACTGACTGCGGGAACTGCGGTGCGAGAACCAAGCACCGCCTGCCGCTGTCCCAACGCACCTACCAGTGCGAACACTGTGGACATGTCGCACCACGCGACAAGAACTCCGCACACGTCATCCTCAACCGGGCTGGTTTCAACCCGGCTGGTGCCGACGGCATAAGACCCGAGCGCTCACCGAGCGAGCAGGCAGCCTGAGCCAGGAATCCCACTCAATCATGAGCGGGAGGATTCAAATGTCGATTGATCGCACCCAGCTCAACGCCCTGAATTGAGTCGTTGCCGGCTTTCCGGCGGGTGCAGATGAGGTAGCTGTTCTCTTTCTTATGCCACACTTAGATTCAAGAATGTGAACTGGAGGGATGCATCATGTCGCGCTGGACGAGGGGAACCCTGTTCGCCGTCCGCAACACAACAGGAATTGCCTCGGGATTGGCTCTGGTGTTGGTGCTGGGCAGTGGCCTGGGCACCGGGGCTGCCCTGGCCGACCCGGACCAGGCGCCCGGTGACCCAGGTGCGGTCGCGGCACCGGCGGGCCCGCCCGCTGCGCCGCCCCTTGGGTTGCCACCTGCCGCCAACCCGTTGGGGTTGCCGCCCTTCGGCCCGGCAGCAGGGGTGGCACCGGGTCCGGTCACCGGACAGGATCCGACACCGTTCACCGGGCCGGCTCCGTTCGGTCCGCCGAACTTCGTCCCGAAAGGCGGCGCGACGGTGGGGGTGGGCCAGCCGATCATCATCAACTTCCCCGGGCGGGTTGAAGACGCCGGGGCGGCCATAGCGGCCGTCCATGTCTCGTCGATCCCCCCGGTCTCCGGCAAGTTCTACTGGATGACACCGACGCAGCTGCGCTGGCGCCCGTTGAACTTCTGGCCCGCTCACACCGCGGTGACCGTCGACGCGGGCGGTACCGTGTCCGGCTTCCAGACCGGTGACTCGCTGATCGCCACGGCCGACGACTCCACCCACCAGCTGACCATCACCCGCAACGGCGTCGTGGAGAAGACGTTCCCGATGTCGATGGGCATGTCGGCCGGCAATCACCAAACCCCCAACGGCACCTACTACGTGCAAGAGAAGATGCCGTCGGTGGTGATGGATTCCTCGACCTACGGGGTGCCGGTCAACTCGACTTACGGCTACAAGGTGACTGTCGCCCTGGCCGTCCGGTTCGACAACGTCGGCGACTTCGTGCACAGCGCGCCGTGGTCGGTGGATGACCAGGGCAAGCGCGACGTCAGCCATGGCTGCATCAACATCAGCCCCACAAACGCGCAGTGGTTCTTCGACAACTTCGGTGCGGGCGACCCCATCGTCGTGAAGAACTCCTCCGGCGGCAGCTACACGAAGAACGACGGCTCCAACGACTGGCAGAACTAGCCTCTCCACGCCCAGCAGCCGGGAACTGGCGAGGTTAGTTCCAGATCCTGACCCGGCGCTGCGGCTCCAGGAACAACGCGTCGTCCTCGGCAACCTCGAAGGCCTCGTAAAAGGCGTCCAAGTTGCGGATGACACCGTTGCACCGGAACTCCGGCGGTGAGTGCGGATCGACGGCCAGGCGCCGGATCGCTTCCGCGTCACGCGACTTTGTCCGCCACACCTGAGCCCAGCCGAAGAACACCCGCTGCACGCCGGTGAGACCGTCGATAACCGGGGCCGGCTGGCCCTTCAGCGACAGCTGGTAAGCGAGGAGCGCGATGGATAGTCCACCCAGGTCGCCAATGTTCTCCCCCACGGTGAAAGCGCCGTTCACATGGTGGTCGCCGGGCAGCCCCCTGGGCGTGAAGGCCTCGTACTGTTCGATGAGCGCTTTTGTGCGAGAACCGAACTCGGTGCGATCGTCGTCGGTCCACCAGTCGACCAGGTTGCCGTCGCCGTCGTACTTGGCGCCCTGATCGTCGAAGCCATGCCCGATCTCGTGTCCGATCACGCCACCGATGCCACCGTAGTTGGCGGCATCGTCGGCTTCGGCGTCGAAGAACGGCGGCTGCAAAATCGCTGCGGGGAAGACGATTTCGTTCATCCCTGGGTTGTAGTAGGCGTTGACGGTCTGCGGCGTCATGAACCATTCGTCGCGGTCCACCGGACCGCCGAGCTTGGCCAGCTCCCGGTCACTGCCGACCGCGCTGCCGCGCTGATAATTGCCGTAGAGATCGGCACGGTCGATCACCAGCGCCGAATAGTCGCGCCATTTGGCCGGGTAGCCGACCTTGGCGGTGAACTTGTCCAGCTTGGTCAGCGCGCGCTCGCGGGTGGCCGGCGTCATCCAGTCCAGGTCACTGATGCTGATCCGGTAGGCCTCTCGCAGGTTGTCCACCAGGGTGTCGATGCGGGCCTTGGCGCCCGGCGGAAAATGCCGCTCTACGTAGAGCTTTCCGACGGCGTCGCCCATCAGGCCCTGCACCAGCGATACACCCCGCTTCCAGCGGTCACGGATCTGCTCGGTGCCCGTCAACAGGCGCCCGTAGAAGTCGAAGTCCGCGTCGACCAGAGCCTCGGTCAACAGGCTGGCCCGCGCGGAGATCAAACGCCAACGCGCCCAGCGCTTCCAGTCGTCGATATCTTCACTCGCCCACAACGTGGCGAAGGCGGTGAGGTAGTCGGGTTGCCGCACAATCAGTTCCGCGACACCCTCCGGCGTGGTGCCCAGCCCGCTCACCCAGCCGGCCCAGTCGAAACCCACCTCGGTCTGTAGCTCGGCGAAAGTCCGCAGGTTGTAGGTCAGATCGGCGTCGCGGCGCTTGACCACGTCCCAGTGCGCGGCGGCCAGCTTCGTCTCCAGCGCCACGATGCGATCCGCGGTGTCGCGATGATCTTCGGCGGACCCGCCGAACACCAGGCTGAACATCCGCGCGATATGTCCCGGATAGGCCGCCAGCACCTCGGCGTGCTGCTCGTCGCGGTAGTACGACTCGTCAGGCAGGCCGATGCCGGATTGACTCAGGTGCGCCAAATAGCGGGTCGAGTTCTTCGAATCGGTGTCCACGTAGACCCCGACACCGCCGCCAACACCGGCGCGCTGCAGCGCACCGATGACGGCGGCCAGCGCGGCGGCATCAGCGGCGTCGTCAATCGTCGCCAGTTCGTCGAGCAGCGGTTGGACACCCCTGCGTTCGACGACCTCCTCGTCCAGGAAGCTGGCATAGAGGTCGCCGATGCGTTGCGCGTCCGTTTGCGGCGCCGGCCTGGACTGGCTGGCTTCGACGATCAGGTCGCGCACCTGCTCCTCCGCCTTGTCGAACAGGTCGCGGAAGGCACCGTCGGTGGCTCGGTCGGCGGGCATGTCGTATTCCGCCAGCCAGCGGCCGTTGACATGGCCGAACAGGTCGTCTTGGGGTCGGGCATCGGGATCGACGTGGCTCAGGTCGATGCCCGAGCGAATGGCCTCTACAGTCACCCCGCCATCCTTCCATCTCTTTTCGGGTGCGACGATCGGCCCATGTCAGACGGCGAGCAGACCGAGCCAGCGGCCGACGAAGACGCCGCTGGGCCTGAACCAAAGGGCCGGATGCTGTCCACCTACGGCATAGCGTCGACCTTTCTCGGGGTGCTGTCGGTCGCCGCGATCGTGCTCGGCGTGTTCATCTGGTCTTCGCACCGCAGCGATGACGCCGAACGCTCCTACCTGACCCAGGTCATGCAGACCGCCGCCGACTGGACGGGTGTGCTGATCAACATGAACAGCGCCAACATCGACGCCAGCCTGCAGAAGCTGCACGACGGAACGGTCGGAGAACTCAACACCGACTTCGACGCTGCCGTCCAGCCGTACCGGCAGGTGGTGGAAAAACTGCAGTCCAAGAGCGCCGGCCAGATCGAGGCGGTGGCCATCGAAACCGTGCAGCACGACCTCGACTCCCAACCGGGGGTGGCGCGGCCGGTGGTCACCACCAAATTGCCGGCGTTCGCCAGCCGGACCGACTCGGTGATGCTGGTCGCGACGTCGGTCAGCGAGAACGTCGGCGCCAAGCCGCAAACGGTGCGCTGGAATTTGCGCCTCGACGTCTCCGACGTGGACGGCAAGCTGATGATCTCTGGGCTGGGGTCGATCCGATGAGAAACCTGTGGCGGCTGCTGGCGTTCGACATCGTGGCCCCGCTGGCCGCGATCGGCGCGCTGCTGATGATCGGCGTGGTGCTGGGCTGGCCGCTGTGGTGGGTGTCGGCGTGTTCGGCGCTGGTGCTGCTGATTGTGCAGGGGGTGGCGGTAAATTTCTGGCTGCTGCGCCGTGACTCGGTCAGCGTCGGGACCGACGACGACGGGCCCGGGCTGCGATTGGCCGTTGTGTTCCTGTGCACGGCCGCCCTGGTGGCGGCGGTGCTGGTTGGGTACACCCACTGGACCACGCCGGACCGCGACTTCAAGGCGGACTCCCGCGACGCGGTGCAGGTCGCGACCGGGATGGCGGAGGCCGCCGCGTCGTTCACCCCCAGCTCCCCGAACAGCTCCATCGACCGGGCAGCCGCAATGATGGTGCCGGAGCAGGCCGGCCCGTTCAAGCAGCAATACGCCAGATTCAGCGCCGACCTGGCCCAGCACAACGTCACGGCGCAGGCCACCACGCTGGCGGCCGGGGTCGAGGCCCTAGGGCCGGCCGCGGCCAGTGTGGCGGTCGTGCTGCGGGTCATCCAGACCACACCCGGTCAGCCACCAAGCCAGGCGGCGCCCGCACTGCGGGTGACGCTGAAGAAGCACGGCAGCGACTGGCAGGTGTTCGAACTGATGCCGCTCAACTCCCGCTAGGTCGAGCCTGCGTTCGTGGCGCCGAGACTGCGCCTAGGGCCTCGATTGCGCGCTTGACGTTGCCCCCACTGCAGTCTCGGCGGCATGGCAAGGTCACTCGGGACGTGTGGACTTCACCTTGACGAACCGGTCCGACAGCCGGCGCATCCGGATCATCAGCGAGGCCGACGGGCTGGCGCTGCCGTCGAGGTAAGTGGCCAGATCCTCGGGCGCCGCCCCGATGCGGGACGCGAACTCCTGCGGTCCCAGCCCGGAACGGTCGATGAGCAGGCGCACATGGCGGGCCACCTCGGCGCGTTCGTTGCCCTCCAGGTGGATGCGGGCACGTTCCAGCACTTCCCAGAGCGCCTTGGAGATGCCGTACGGCCGAGTGCCGGCCAGGACTTCTTCAACCTGGCGGGCTGTCCGCCCGTACGGGTCGCGTTTCAGCGCCGCGGCAATCCGCTTCCAGGTGTCGATGTCGCCGCCTTGCAGTGCCGAGCGGATGGCGGCCGTCGGCCAGAACTCCACCGGCTGGTCCAGGTCTTGATCAGATGCGCCGCCAGATCCGCCGTCGGGCCCGTCCTGTTCACGGCCGGTGCGCTGGGGCGGCGGTACGGGGCGTCGGTCGGCTGCCAACGTCACCTCGCCTCCTCCAGCATCGCCACGGCGACTGACAGGCACCGCTGCCTGACCCCGTCCCATTCCGCCTTAGCATCCGGTTCGGACCACTGGTCATCGCTGAAATCGGATGGATGTGGATCGGCGAGCCGAGAGACCAATTGGGTGGCGATCCATTGCCGCCTGGGTGGTTGACTACAGTAGTACGTGTCCATTCCCGCCAGTACTTCAGCAGCGGTTTCGGGTTCTAACGTGTCCACCATGTCAGCAAATTCGGCGTAATCGCGGCTGCTGTTACGGCACATGATCAGGTAGCCCTTCAGGCGCAGCGTTTCGGCGCCCGTTGGGATTAACAGCCGGTCGCCGGTGGGCAATTGCACCTGAGTGGTCTCCACCGGGCTGCTCCGTTCATACCGGGGCCGGGTCTTCTTGTCGGCTTTGATCTCCAGTGCGTCGATGGCGACCGACAGCCGACCGCGCCACAGCGTGACGGGGTGGACCGACCGGTCGGCCCAGGGAATCGCGCGGGCGAGGCCGTTACGAGGCACCCCGGCGCCCGCCGCCCTCCCGGTCGCCGGGTGACCGTTGCCGTTGCTCTGGCCGCCGTTCCGCGCTTGCTCTTGAACGTCATGGGGCGCGTGGGCCTCGCCGGGCGCGTTGCCGTTGCGGTCGCAGCCGGTGAAGGCCAGCGGGTCCGCGACACTGATGGCGTTGGGCGCCAGGTGTTTGAGTTTGGCCGCCGACTTGAGCGCCACCCGCAGATCCGCAGGGGGCGCGATCGCCGCCGCAATGTCGTCGGGAATCACAACGATGTCACCGAGGTCGACGTCGGGCAGCGCCCTGTCGAAGTCGACAGACGGCAGGATCCTGGACATCCACCGGGGCATCCACCAGTTCCACTCGGCGAACATCGCCATCAGCGCCGGTACCAGGACCAGCCGAACCACGGTGGCGTCCACCGCGATCGCGACGGCGCAAGCCACGCCGATCTCGGCGACCAGCGGCATACCGGCGAACGCGAAGCCGATGAACACCGCGATCATGATCAGGGCGGCGCTGGTGATGGTGCGCGCGCTGGTGCTCACGCCGTAGACGACCGCATCGCGGGTGTTGCCGGACCGCAGGAAGCGCTCCCGGATCCGGGTCAGCAGGAAGATCTCGTAGTCCATGGACAACCCGAAGGTCATCGCCAGCACCAGCGGCGGAACGGTGCTGTCGATCGAGGGGAGCTGGGGGAACCCGAGGCTCTCCAGCCAGCCCCACTGGAAGACCACGACCAGGCTGCCGTAGGCCGCAGCCACCGACAGCAGGGTCATCAGGACGCCCTTGAAAGCCAAGAACACCGAGTGGATGGAGATCAACAGCATCACGAACGCGATGAGCGCGACGAATAGCAATACCGTCGGCAGTGTCGCCGACACCCGGTCATCGAAGTCTTTGATCAGCGCGGTCGGGCCGCCGACGTCTATCTGCGCCGCGCTTGCACCGGTAACGTCGGGCAGCTGGGAGCGCATCCAGCCGACTGTGTCGCGGGCACCCATATCCTCGGGATCGACCGACAACACGGCGGTCAGCAGCGCACTGCCGTTGTCGTCGGCGAACTGCGGCGGTGTCACCGAGAGGACGTTGGGGGCCTTGATCACCCGCTCACGGATCGCGTTGACGGTCTGGCTGTGCGCGGGCGAGGACGCACCGCCATCCGGGAAGGTGACCAGCACTTGAACCGGGCCCAGCGCGCCGGGCCCAAGCGCCTGGGCGGCCGCGGCCACGCCGGCGCGGATCTCGTGCGAGGAGTCGAACTGACGCAGCAGGCTATTGCCCAGGACCATCGACCCTGCGGGCGCCGCCATCAGCAGCAGGATGGTTGAGGCCGCCACCGCCGATATCCACGGCCGGCGCATCACCGAGGAGACCCAGCGGTTCCAGAACGGGGACGCCGTGACCTCCGGTCGGCGTGACCAGTGCAGCAGCACCGACCTCTTGGCGGCCGCGCGGCCGAACGTCCCCAGCACCGCCGGGGTCAAGGTGGCCGACGTCAGCATCGCAACGGCGACGGCGAGAATTGCCCCGGTAGCCATCGACTTCAGCGCCGGCGTATTGATGAAGTAGGTCGCGGTGAGCGAGGCGATGACCGTCATCCCAGACAGCACCACCGCGAGTCCGGACGTAGCCATCGCGGCGTCCACGGCTTCGCTTGGCTGACGGCCGCCGCGCAATTCCTCACGGTAGCGCATCAGGATGAACAGGGAATAGTCGACGGCGAGCGCTATCCCGAACATCGACACCGTCGAGGTCACGAACACCGACATCGTGGTGAATGACGACAGCAGGAACACCAGGCCCATGGTCACGATCACCGTGCAGATACCGAGGGCCAGCGGGATGGCCGCGGCGGCCAGTGAACCGAACACGGCGAGCAGCACGACGAGAATGATCGGCAGATTCCACTGTTCGGCCTTGGCGATGTCGTGTTTGGTATTGGCTGCCGCTGCGGTGGTCAACGCGCCCTGCCCGATGACGTAGAGCCGCACCCTGCCGTTGGCGGTCTGGCCGGACTGATCACCCTTGACACCGACCTTGTCGCGGAGTCGCTTGGCGAGGTCACTAGTGCTGGCGTTGTGCGAGTCCAGCCGGAGCGATACCACATACGGCCGGTCCGGTTCCGGTGGCCGCTGGGTGGGGTTGGACACCTCCGTCACGCCGGGGAACTCGCCCGCGATCTGCCGCAGCAGCCCGACCGCGTCATTGATGTCCTGGTACGTGGCATCGGGACGGGGAGCCGCCACCAGCGCAAGCGAAGACGCACCCTGCTCGTGGTATTGATCCTCGAGCTGATCGTGCACCACCAGCGACTGCGACCCGGCCACTTCGAAGCCGCCACCGGTGAGATTTCCCGACTGGGTAAGCGCCAGATAGACCGCGGGGACCAACGCGAGCAACCAGCCTGTGAAGACCAGCCAGCGGTGCCTACGCAGGTTGCGGCTTAGGCGCATCATGAACTGCTGGATTTCGGTCTCCCCGAGTTGGTACACATACACAACGCGTGCACGCGCGAGGATACCGCAGCGAACTGTGCGCCCGGGCGGCTTCCCGGTAGCTGAACTGCAACGATTCGGTCGCGGCCAGGACGCGTTAAGGTCACCGTCCGACGCTGGGAGATCTGTCGACGGTTTGGGACCCCGGTCACTCGAGTTGGCACCCCCGACGCCGGAGATGGCAGGATGTCAGACGGGCGCGCGGGTAAGTCGGGGGACTTCAGGGGGCCGCTCGGGCATCCCAATTCCCGTGTGAGCTTGATTCCTCTGGGAGCTTGATTCATCTAGGAGCTAGACATGAAGACAGCCATTGCGACCAGACGCGGCAGACTTTTCGCAGGGCTGGTCGCCGCCGCCGTGCCGAGCGCTGCCTTCGGGGTTCTGGCGGTGCTGAGCGGGCCGTCGGCCACTGGCGCTTCGGACCCGTGTGCGGCCAGCGAAGTCGCCCGCACGATCGGTTCGGTCGCCAAATCGATGGGCGACTATCTGGACTCGCATCCGGAGACCAACCAGTCGATGACCGGGATCCTGCAGCAGCAAGCGGGCCCGCAATCGCTGACGTCCATGAAGTCCTACTTCGAGGCCAACCCCAAGGCCGCCGCTGACATGACGTCCATCTCGCAACCGCTGACCGTGCTGTCAACGCAGTGCAAGCTTCCGATCAGCCTCCCGCAGGCCATGGGGATCATGCAGCAGGCGCAGGGCGCGCTGCCGTTGCCCGGAACGCCGGCGGCGCCACCCGCCGCAGGCGGCACGCTGCCGCCGAAGACCGTCGGCTAACGGTCGGCTTCGGACACACGACCGTGGGTCCGATCGTCGGGGGGCAATGGGCCCTGCAGAGCGGTTTCTGCGTTCAACGGCAGGTCCGGCGGCAGCTCCAGACGCGGTAGCGGTCCCGTCGGCGCGTCGTCGTCGGAATCAGCGGTGTTCTCGGTGCGGAACACGAAGAAGAACACCACCCAACCGACGGCCGCGATGAGCAACCAGCTGATCAACCGGTAGATCAGCATCGCCGAGATGGCGCTCGGCAACGACATGCCGCTGGAGACCAGGCCAGGCACCAGCACCGCTTCGACGATGAGCAACCCGCCGGGCATCAGCGGAATCGTGCCGACTGCGCGGGCCGCGGCGTAAGCCACCGCCAGCCCCGCGACCGACGCGTGGTCGCCGGCGGCATAGGCGGCGAAGCCGAGGCAGGCCACGTCGGCGATCCAGTTGAACATCGACCAGCTGAACGCCACCCCCAGGTCGCGCCGGCCTAGGCTCACCGATTCGAGCTGCATGAGCGTCTCGCGCCACTTCTCCAAGCCGGTGTCGCCCGGCTTGCCGCGAACCGAGTTGACCCAGGACAGGACGCGGCTGCCGATCCCTTCGATCAGTTCCGGTCGCGACGCCACCGCCTGGGCCAGCAACAGCAATGCGACGAAGCCGCCCAGGGTGAACAACAATGAGAGCGGGTTGTCCTTCGCGCCCAGCAGGAACGCCCCGCCCAATCCGAGCAGTGCCAATCCCACCGCCTGCAGCACACCCGACATCACCAGCTGCCACGACGCCACCACCGTGGAGGCACCCCACGTGCGTTGCTGGCGAAGCAAAAACGTGGCCGAGAGCACCGGGCCGCCGGGCAGCGTGGTGCTCAGCGCGTTGGCCGCGTAGAAGGCGGCCTCCGATCGCAACCGCTTGACGTGCACCCCGGCCGACCTCAGCAGGGTGCGCTGAATCTGCGCGAAGCTGTGCATCGAGGCGGCCGCGGCGGCTACCGACGCCAGTAGCCACCACCAGTTGGCGTCGTACAAGCTCATCCAGGCTTTGGCCAGCTGGTCCCACCCCAGAGCGACCTCGACGGCGAGCACGATCGCGACGACACCCAGGACCGCCCAGCGCAACCACCAGTACTTGCCGCGCGGCGCTTCCTCGCGCGCGCACGCGATCTTTCGGGCCGGGGCGTCATGCGACACGTGTTTTAGGGTAACCGCGCAGGTGGCGCCGCCCTCTGCGGCTCTCCGACCGTGTCTTGGACGTAATCGGATCGTGCCGGGCGGCCGGGCTAGGCTGGCCGGATGTCGGCAAACTTCGACGACGCCGCCTCAGTCGAGCCCCTGGTCCGCAAGACCGCCGCCTGGGCCTGGCGTTTGCTGGTCATTCTGGCCGCCTTCCTCGCCCTGCTATGGGTGGTGCAGAAGCTGGAGATCATCGTCGTCCCGGTGTTGCTGGCATTGATGCTCAGTGCATTGCTGGTACCGGCGGTCGACTGGCTGGACCGGCGCGGGTTGCCGCGCGGCGGCGCGGTGGCGGTGGTCTTGCTCGGCGGACTCGCGGTTCTGGGCGGCATCCTCACGTTTGTCATCAGCCAGTTCATCGTCGGTGTGCCCGATCTGGTCGAACAGGTGACCCGCAGCATCGAGTCCACCAAAAGATGGCTCATCCACGGGCCCGCGCATTTGCGCGGCGAACAGCTCAACAACGCGGGTAACGCCGCGGTCCAGGCGCTGCACAACAACCAGGCGAAGTTGACCAGCGGCGCGCTGTCGACGGCCGCCACAATCACCGAACTGGTCACCGCCGCGGTGTTGGTGCTGTTCACGCTGATTTTCTTTCTCTACGGCGGCCGCAACATCTGGCAGTACGTGGCGAAGATCTTCCCGGCCGATGCACGGGCGAGAGTGCTGGACGCGGGCGCCGCCGGATACCGGTCGCTGATCGGGTACGTGCGGGCGACGTTCCTGGTGGCCCTCACGGACGCGGCCGGGGTCGGCACCGGGCTGGCGGTCATGGGGGTACCCCTTGCGCTGCCGCTGGCCTCGCTGGTGTTCCTGGGCGCGTTCATCCCGCTGATCGGTGCCCTTGTCGCCGGCTTTTTGGCCGTGGTGGTCGCCCTGCTCGCCAAGGGGATTGTCTACGCGCTGCTGACATTGGGTTTGCTGATCGTGATAGCTCAGATCGAAGCGCACGTGCTGCAGCCGCTGGTGATGGGCCGCGCGGTCGCGATTCACCCGCTCGCGGTGGTGCTGGCTATTTCCACCGGTGGTTTTGTTGCGGGGATTGTCGGCGCCCTGCTGGCCGTACCGACGGTCGCATTCTTCAACAATGCGATACAGGTGCTGCTCGCCAAAGACCCGGCGGCCGAACTCGACCAGCAGGGCGAGGATGCGCAGGCCTCTGGCGTGATGCACGCCGACTCGGATGGCGCCGAGGTTGATTCCGGCTGACCGGGCCTACAACCGTCCTTCGCGGCGCAGCAGGTCCTGGGCGCTGAGGCCGCCGCTGGCGCCGCGGCGGTGCGGCCTGGTTGCATCGCCGTTATCGCCCTGGCTGTCGCTCGTTCCAAGGGCGTTCAGCTTCTTGGTGGCCGCGTCGGAGTCGTCGGCTTCCGGACGCATGACCGGGATGGCGGTAGTCGGGTCGGCCGGGTCGCCCTTGCTTTCCGGGTCGGTCGGGACCGGCTTCGAAACTGGGTTAGCAACTGGCTTCGAAACCGGCTTCGGAACTGGCTTCGGAACTGGCTTCGGAACTGGCATAGCCCTGGTCTCACCAGCCGACGGTGGCACGGTCGGCCCGGAGGCCGGCGGGGTCGGGGGCGCGGCCGACGGGGGACGCGCGGGGGCGGGTGGCGCGGAGTTGGTCGGGCGTTCGCGCCCGGGCGTGGTCGGCTTGACCGGCGTTGAGAAGCGGGTCGTCTTGGCTTCCATCGGTGGCACAGCTTCCGCCGGAGGCACGGCTCCCGCCGATGGCCTGGTCTGAATGCGCGTCGTGCTCGCACCGGACGGCAAATCCGGTCCCGGCCTGGTCTCCGGCGTCACAGGACGTGGCCGGCCCGGTTCCCGTGCCTCCGCCGCGTCAGGGTGGGTCGGATCGTGAGGCAGCTGGGGACTTGGAGTTGGAGCTGCGGCGACGGCAACCAGGCTAGCCTCCACGGGCGGCCGCGCCGTTCGTCCATTGACGCTGGGCCGTTTGCGCTCGTCGGGCAGATTCGTCTCGCCCAGCCCTATCCGGGTCTGCAGGCGCCGCATCCACCGCGGCGCCCACCAGCAGTCGTCGCCGAGCATCTTCATCACCGACGGGACCAGGAACATTCGCACGATGGTCGCGTCCAGCAGCAGCGCGGCCATCAAACCGAACGCCAGGTACTTCATCATCACCAGGTCGGAGAACACGAACGCGCCGGCGACCACGGCAACGATCAGGGCGGCGGCGGTGATGATGCGCCCGGTGGTTGCCGTGCCGATCCGGATCGCCTCCTGAGTCGACATGCCGCGTTCCCGCGCCTCGACCATCCGGGACACCAGGAATACCTCGTAGTCCGTGGACAGGCCGAAGATCAGCGCGACGATCAACCCGATCACCGGGGCAGTCAACGGCGTCGGTGTGAAATTCAGCCACGTCGCGAAGTGCCCGTCGACGAATATCCACGTCAGGATCCCCATGGTGGACCCCAGCGTCAGCACGCTCATCAGGGTCGCCTTGATCGGCAGCACTACCGAGCCGAACGCCAGGAACATCAGCACGATGGTGGTGGTGAGGAGGATGACCACCATCAGCGGCATTTTCGTGAACAGGCTCTGGACCGAATCCTGTTCCAGCGCTGGCGTGCCGCCGACCAAAACCGTGATTCCCTTGGGCGGCGTGATCGCACGCAACTCCGAAAGCTTTCTCGGCGCCTCAGCTTGGCTGATCATCCCGTTCTGCAGGACCCGGACCGACGGATCCTTGGATGCGCCCGGCGCCACCGGGCGCTCCTGCCACATCTTCGCGGGATCGTTGTCCTGCTCGATGAACCCGGGAATCGCCATCGCCTTGCTGCGCACGTCCGCGAGCTGCTGATCGGAGACCGGCTGGTGATTGGTGGTCTGGATGACCAAGGTGAGCGGATTCGTGCGATATCCGGGGAAGAGCTTGTCGAACTGCTCCTGCGCCTGGCGCACCGAATTGTCCGGGGGCAGGTACTTCTCGCTGATCCCGCCCAGTGACAGTTTGCCCACCGGAAGGATCAGCGCGAGCATGATCAGGACGATGGGCACGGCGAACAGCACCGGCCGCTTCATCACCCGGTTGACCAGCTTGCCCCAGAAGCCGTTCTCCATCTCTTCGCGGGTCTTGGTCCGCTGCAGTCGGTCGGCCAGCCAGTCCAGGAACGCGTGGGAGACCTTCCAGTTCCGCAGGAAAGGCACTCGGAAGAGCGTCCGTACGCCGAGCGCGTCGACGTGTTTGCCGAGCACCCCGAGGCAGGCTGGCAATAAGGTGATGGACAGGATGGCCGACAGCATCACCGCTGCGATGGTGGCGTAGGTCAACGACTTCAGGAAGCCCTGCGGGAAGAGCAGCAGCCCGATCGCCGACGCGACGATCAAGACGGCCGAAAATATCACCGTCCTGCCGGCGGTGATCACCGTTCGCCGGACCGCCGTTTCAGTGTCGTAGCCCTCCGCGATCTCTTCACGGAACCGGCTGACGATAAACAGGCCGTAGTCGATGGCGATACCCAGACCGACCAGCGATACGACGGGCTGGGCGAAGTAGTGCACGGGACCGAAGACGGCGATGAGCCGCAAGATACCCAGCGCGCCCGCGATACACAGCCCACCGACTATCGCCGGCAGCGCTGCGGCGATCACACCGCCGAACACGAAGAAAAGCACAATCGCCACCAACGGCAGCGCCAGGATTTCCATGCGTTGCTGGTCGGTGGCGATGGTGCCGGTCAAGGCGTTGGCGACCGGCTCCAGGCCGGCGAGCTGTACCTTGCCACCGTCGAGCTTCTGCAGGTCCGGCGCGACGGCTTTGTAGTTGTTGAGGATGGTGTCGTCGTCGTCGCCCTTGAGCGGGATGCTGACGAACGTCGCCTTCTTGTCCTGCGTGGCCATGCCCTGTACGACGGGGCTGGTGGTGTCGGGTGCCGCAAGGTAGCCGGCCCAGCCCACCACCTGGTCGGGATGGTCGTTTTTGAACTTGTTGAGCTCATCGGTGATCCGCTTCGCCCAGGCCGCGTCGTTGATGGTCTTGCCGTCCGGCGCCTTGAAGATCGCGATGATGTGGCCGGTTCGGTCGCGGCCGTAGACCTTGTCGCCGAGTACCGAGGCCTTCACGGACTGGCTGCCGTCGTCGTAGAAGCCGCTCTGTGTGACGTGTTTGCCCAGGCTGAGCCCAAAAATACCGCCACCGAGGCTGAGAGCCACCATGACTCCGATCACGATGTACCGGTACCGGTACACGGTTCGACCCCACCAGGCGAACACGTAAGCTCCTTACTGGATCGCGAGCGACCCGCGCATTGGTTTTCCAGTGTCACACACGCGCGGTCAGTAGCGCGGACAGCGGCCGGAACGGCTGCAGCCACGCGCCCTGGTCGGGCAGCGAATCTAAGCCGATTCGCGGCAACGCCTCCCGAAAGACGCCTTCGATGTCCTCCAGGTCGACAAAGTCCAAGGTATCCGACGCTAGTGCCCAGCTCGCATGTTCACGAAATCCGATCACTTGAACCTGAGTTCCGTGCCGGGCTACCTCTTCCAGCGGTTGACGAAACGCCTGGCCGTCGGCCGAGGCCACGACGAGCGCCGCGAGCCCTTCCCCCCGTCGCTGTTCGATGTGGGCAAGCATGTCGCGATCGACGTCGCTGTCCTCGTCGATCTTCGGCTTGGCGAACACCGCGAACCCCACGTTGCGCAGTGCGTCGACCCACGGTCGAACCACCTCGGCGCTGCCCGGCGCGATATTGGTGAAGACCGTGGCCTCGGGCTCGACCACCACGCCCGGATGATCAGCGCTGACCTCTGCCGTACGTGCCAGCAGCCACCGGCCGAGCGCGTCGAAGCGCGGCCGCTCCGTCGCCGTCGGGCGCCGGCCCAGAATCGAGCCCAGGCCCATGTCGAGGTTCGGTGCGTCCCACACCAGCAGGACGCGCCCGGTTACTGACCCGATGCTGTTGAGGGTTTCGCCGATTTGGGGGCCGGTTCGGGGCGCGGACAGGGGGCCGGACACGGCCGGGGTGGCCGTCTCTTCTTCGGTCAGGCTCATAAGCCCCGTCTTTCCCAGATCAGCTCGGCGACCTCGCTGCCCGCTTCGTGGGCCTTCGTCTCGTACTTGGTGGTCGGGCGAATGACCGAGATCGGTAGGGATTCGTTGCGGGGGTCGACCCGGACGAGTCGAGGTTCGGCGTCGCCGACTTCCCCGATCTGCTCGGCATAACCGGGGTGGTCCGTCGCGGCGTGCAGGACACCGCCCGGGATCAGTCGGTCCGCGATCAGGTCGAGGGTGACCGGCTGCAGCAATCGGCGTTTGTGGTGGCGCGCCTTGGGCCACGGGTCGGGAAAGAAGACGCGGACACCGCTCAGCGAGCCCGGTGCGATCAGACCTTGCAGCACGTCGAGCGCATTCCCGCGGATCAACCGGATATTGCGCACCTGTTCCCGCTCGATCGCGCACAGCAGCTGCGCCAGTCCCCGGCGGTAGATTTCCACTGCGATCACATCGATGCCGGGTTCGTCTTTTGCCATCGCCAGCGTTGACGTTCCGCTGCCGCATCCGATCTCCAGCACCAGCGGTGCCCGGCGGCCGAACCACGCGTCGGTGTCCAGCGGCTCTGTGTGAATGGGGCGGTGATCCGGACCTACTACGTCCGACAAGCCCAGCTCTGGCCACAGCCGCTCCCAGGTATCCCGCTGCGCGCCCGAGAGCGCCGAACGCCGCGAGCGAAAGGCCGTGGCCGGGAGACGGCGCCGTTCAGGCTGGGCTTCATCCTGATCTTGATCGCCCTGCAAGTGCGCACCGCGGGTTTGATGGGCGTCGGTCCCCATCCCAGCGTGCGCGTGCATTTGTCCATCGTGGCCTATGAACGGCCGATGTTGCCGCTTCAGGTCCAGATTGATACCCAACAGTTGCTTTCAGCCGGTACCAGAAATGCGGTGGCTCGCGCCTCAACGGCATCGGTGTCACCATTCTGGGTAGTCCGATCGGCCGCCCGCGCCGGGCGATCGGGCCAAATCCGATCGAGCGGGCAGGACATGGGCGGACAAGGGCACCGGACTTTCGTTGAGGCGCTGGCACGATTCGCGGCCGGGGCTGCCGACAGGCGCGTGACGGCGATCACCAAGCGAGCGGCCGCACCGCTGCGCGTGGTAGTCCGTGGGCGTCGAGGGGTGGGCCGCCGGACGGTGGCAGGGGCACTGAGCCGCGCCGGCCTGCTGGTGTCAACACAGCTGGTGTCAACACAGGAAGAAGACGTTCTCGTCTACGTCATTAACGAGGTGCTCAAGCCTGAGGACAGCGAAGCCATAGCCGCCGCGCGAAATCCGGTGTTGGCGGTGCTGAACAAGGCCGATCTGGCCGGCTCGCTGTCGGGTCGGGGCGGGGACGGGCCGATCGCGGCCGCCCGCGCTCGCTGCGCCCAGCTGTCCACGCTGGCGGGAGTGCCCATGGAGCCGATGATCGGTTTGCTCGCCGGCGCCGGGCTCGATGCTTTCGATCAGGACGTGTGGACCGCGGTGCGGCTGTTGGCCCGCTCCGGTTCGACCCAAGCTCTTTTTGAGCGCTCCTGTGACGGCTTTCTGGCCCTGGACAACCCCGCAGGTCCGGTACCGATCGAGCTACGGCAACGCTTATTGGACAGTCTCGATCTGTTCGGCACCGCGCTTGCCGTCGCCGCGGTCCGCCGGGGCGCGACAGCCCCGCAGGTGCGGGCGCTGCTGCGCCGGGTGAGCGGCGTAGACGCCGTGGTCCACAAGATCGGTGCCCTCGGCGCCGAAGCCCGCTACCGACGGGTGCTGGACGCCGTCGCGGAGTTGGAGGCTCTGGCCGTCACCGAAGAGGGGATCGAAAAGCAGATCACGGAGTTCCTTTCCCACGACGACACATTGAGCGCACGGATGGCCGCAGCCATGGACGTGGCCGAAGCCGCCGGGCTGGACTTGGATATTTTGGGCGACCGCGACGTTCTGGCTGACGGCGATGACTCGGCCGCGCACCTGCAGCGCGCGACGCGATGGCAGCGCTACAGTCTCCAAGGCCTCCAAGGCCTCCAAAATTGTGGACCGGTGAACGAGCTCCACCGTGCCTGCGGTGCGGACATCGCGAGGGCATCGCTGCGGCTTTGGTCGCAGACCTGCGGGTCACTGCCGTGACCAGCCAGGAAAGTCCAGCCGACGACGATTCGGCGGCCCGAGTGGACGAGCTGGTTGGATCGATCGGCCCGCGCCTCGGTGCACCCGTCATCAACCGCCGCGACGTGGTGTTGGTGACCGGGCCGTGGCTGGCCGGGGTGACGGGGGTGGTCGCCGCGCTGCGCGAACGCCTCCCGCAGCACAAATTCGTCGAGTCGACGGAGCTGGGACCCGGCGATGCGCCGACGGCGGTGGTGTTCGTTGTTTCTGCGGCGGCCCCGCTGACCGAGTCCGATTGCGCGCTGCTGGACGCCGCGGCCGAGCACACCGATGTGCTGGTCGGGGTTGTCTCCAAGATCGACGTGCATCGGGCGTGGCGGGATGTGGTTGCCGCCAACTGCCAGATGGTCGTCGCGCACGCGCCGCGCTACGACCGGCTGCCCTGGGTGGGTGCGGCCGCAGCGCCCGACCTGGGCGAGCCGATTGTGGACGAGTTGGCCGAAACGGTCTCGGCGCAGCTCGCGGACTCGGATGGAGCGCGGCGAAATAGGTTGCGGGCGTGGGACTCCCGACTCCGAACGGTCGCACAGCGTATTGATCGCGACGCCGAGGGCGCCGGTCGGCGGGCCCGGGTGGACGCGTTGCGCGAAGAGCGCAGCGCCGCCCTGCGCGAGCGCCGCCAGGCGAAATCCGAGCGCACCATCACGCTGCGCGGCCAGATCCAGCAGGCTCGCGTCCAATTGGCCTACTTTGCCCGCAACCGGTGCTCGTCGGTCCGTACCGAGCTGCAGGAGGACGCCGCAGGTCTGTCCAGGCGCGACATGGCCGGCTTCGAGACGCACGCACGGGACCGGGCCGCGCAAGTGGTCGCGGAGGTGAGCGACGGCACCGCCGCACAACTCGCCGACGTCGCGCAGTTAGCCGGTGTGCCGGTGACGCTGCCGACCCCTGAGCAGCTGCCGACGGTCGAGGTCCCGCCACCACCGCTGAAATCGCGGCGCCAGGAGACCTGGCTGATAACGCTGTTGGGCGCCGGGTTCGGGCTGGGCGTGGTGCTGACGCTCAGCAGGTTGCTCGCCGGTCTGGCTCACCGCCTCAACTCCGGGCTACTGATCGCGAGTGCAGTCGGCTGCGTGCTGGTGGGACTCGGCTTTGCGTTCTCGGTAACCAACATCCGCGGCCTGCTCCGTGACCGCGCGCTGTTGGACCGCTGGGTGAGCGACCTGACGTCGTCGTTGCAATCGGTGGTCGAAGAGTTGGCCGCCACTCGGGTTCTGGTAGCCGACTCGGCGCTGAGCACCGGGCTGACGGCCCACGACGAGGCCGAAAACGCACAGGTGGGCGACCGGGTCAGCGTCATCGACGGCGAACTGCGCGAGCACGCCATCGCAACTGCGCGGGCCGCCGCGGTGCGCGAACGGGAGATGCCGACTGTGCGGGCCGCCCTCGACGCCGTACGCGCGGAACTGGGCGAGCCGGGCCCTGTGCATCCTGATACCGACGAGTCGACTTCAAGTGGCGGAAATGGCAATGTTGAGTGACGCCTTGCGAGCTTCTGAATCGTTGTTGTGAGCAGTCTTATACCCGCCCGAACCTGCCCCGACAAGGGGATCGCGATAACCTGTAGTTAACGATCTCGACAGTTGCGTGGGCTATACGCAACAAGAGATGCCCATCAGTACGCAGATGAATTCACAGGAGAGTTCGATGACCTCAGCGACCATTCCCGGTCTGGACACCGCGCCTACCAAGCACCAGGGGCTGCTGTCTTGGGTGCAGGAGGTCGCCGAGCTCACCCAGCCTGACCGGGTGGTCTTCGCCGACGGCTCGGAGGAGGAGTTCGAACGGCTCGCGCAGCAGTTGGTTGACGCCGGCACGTTCAGGCGGCTGAACGAGGACAAGCACCCCAACTCGTACCTGGCGCTGTCCGACCCGTCCGACGTGGCACGGGTGGAATCCCGCACGTACATCTGTTCGGAGCGCGAGGTCGACGCCGGACCGACCAACAACTGGATGGAACCCGCCGAGATGCGGTCCACCATGACCGAGCTCTACCGCGGCTGCATGCGTGGTCGCACGATGTGGGTGGTGCCGTTCTGCATGGGCCCGCTGGGCGCCGAGGACCCCAAGCTCGGGGTGGAGATCACCGACTCTGAGTACGTCGTCGTTTCCATGAAGGTGATGACCCGGATGGGTAAGGCGGCTCTGGAGAAGATCGGCGACGACGGCTTCTTCGTGAAGGCCCTGCACTCGATCGGGGCTCCTCTGGAGCCTGGCCAGGCGGACGTGCCATGGCCGTGCAACGACACCAAGTACATCAGCCACTTCCCGGAGACCCGCGAGATCTGGAGCTACGGCTCGGGCTACGGTGGCAACGCGCTGCTGGGCAAGAAGTGCTACTCGCTGCGCATCGCGTCGGCCATGGCCCACGACGAGGGCTGGCTGGCCGAGCACATGCTGATCCTCAAGCTGATCTCCCCGGAGAACAAGGCGTACTACTTCGCCGCGGCGTTCCCGTCGGCGTGCGGCAAGACCAACCTCGCAATGCTGCAGCCGACCATTCCGGGCTGGCGGGCCGAAACCCTCGGCGACGACATCGCCTGGATGCGGTTCGGCAAGGACGGCCGCCTGTACGCGGTCAACCCGGAGTTCGGTTTCTTCGGCGTCGCACCGGGCACCAACTGGAAGTCCAACCCCAACGCCATGCGCACCATGGCCACCGGCAACACCGTCTTCACCAACGTTGCGCTGACCGATGAGAACGACGTGTGGTGGGAGGGCCTGGAAGGCGACCCCCAGCATCTCATCGACTGGAAGGGCAACGACTGGTACTTCCGCGAGACGGAAACCGCGGCGGCTCATCCGAACTCGCGGTACTGCACCCCGATGGCGCAGTGCCCCATCCTGGCGCCGGAGTGGGACGACCCCCAGGGTGTGCCGATCTCTGGGATTCTGTTCGGCGCCCGCCGCAAGACCACCGTGCCGCTGGTGACCGAAGCCCGTGACTGGCAGCACGGCGTGTTCATGGGTGCCACCATGGGCAGCGAGCAGACCGCGGCCGCCGAAGGCAAGGTCGGCGCCGTCCGCCGCGACCCGATGGCGATGCTGCCGTTCCTGGGCTACAACGTCGGCGACTACTTCCAGCACTGGATCGATCTGGGCAAGAATTCCGACGAGTCCAAGTTGCCGAAGGTATTCTTCGTCAACTGGTTCCGCCGGGGCGAGGGCGGCAAGTTCCTGTGGCCGGGCTTCGGCGAGAACAGCCGGGTGCTCAAGTGGATCGTCGACCGCATCGAGCACAAGGCCGGTGGCCAGGAGACCCCCATCGGTGTCGTGCCGACCGCCGAGGACTTGGACTTGGACGGGCTCGACGTCACGGCTGACGACGTGGCCGCAGCCCTGGTCGTCAAGCCCTCCGAGTGGCGCGAGGAACTGCCGTTGATCGAAGAATGGTTCGAGTTCGTCGGGGACAAGCTGCCCACCGGCGTCAAGGACGAGTTCGAGGCGCTCAAAGAGCGTCTGGCGCAGGTCGACTGAGTTAACGAGCAGACACAAAAGCCCTCGCACGCCCGGCGTGTCGGGGGCTTTTGTGTCTGCTCGTGGGTGGTCTGTAGCGCGCAGGTAAAGTCGGCCCATGCAGATTCGCCCGCATGTCGGCGCCAACAAACCCGCTGTCATCCTGCACCCGTCGGGAACCGTAGTCACCTTTGACGAGCTGGAAGCCCGCGCCAACCGGTTGGCACATCGATTCCGCCAAGCCGGCCTGCACGAGGGTGACACCGTTGCGATCCTGATGGAGAACAACGAGCACATCCACGCAGTGATGTGGGCGGCTCGCCGCAGCGGCTTGTATTTCGTACCCATCAATACGCACCTGACCGCCGCCGAGGCGGCGTACATCATCGACAACAGCAACGCCAAGGCGATCATCGGGTCTGCCAAGCTGCGGGATACCTGCGCGGGCCTGGCCGAGCACTTGCCGGGCGGGCTGCCGAGGTTGCTGATGATCGCCTGCACCGACGCTCAGGCGGAGCTACCGGGCTGGGAGCGCTACCCGGAATGCGTCGCCGGGCAACCGGACACCCCGATTGATGACGAGATCGAGGGCGACCTGCTGCAGTATTCATCGGGCACCACCGGTCGGCCCAAGGGAATCAAACGCGAGCTGCCGCACCTGCCGCCGGCCGAAGTGCCCGGCATGATGTCGGCGTTGATCGGATTCTGGATGGACCCCGACGCGGTGTATCTGAGCCCGGCGCCGCTGTACCACACCGCGCCATCGGTGTGGTCGATGAGCGCCCAGGCCGGCGGCATCACCACGGTGGTGATGGAGAAGTTCGATGCCGAAGGGACGCTCGACGCCATCGAGCGCCATCGGATAACCCACGCGCAGTTCGTCCCGGTGATGTTCGTCCGGATGCTGAAACTTCCTGAAAAAATCCGCGATTCCTACGACCTGTCCAGCCTCAAGCGGGTGATGCACGCCGCCGCTCCATGCCCGGTGGAGATCAAGAAGCAGATGATCGATTGGTGGGGACCGATCATTGACGAGTACTACGCATCCTCGGAAGCGCACGGCTCCACCCTGATCTCCGCCGAAGACTGGCTGGCGCATCCGGGCTCGGTCGGTAAACCCATGATAGGCGGGGTGCATATTCTCGACGAGGACGGCACCGAGCTACCCCCGAACCAGCCCGGCGAGATCTATTTCGAAGGCGGCTATTCCTTCGAATATCTCAACGACACAACCAAAACCGCCGCATCACGCGACGGGCACGGCTGGACCACCGTTGGCGACGTCGGCTACCTCGACGAGGACGGCTACCTGTTCTTGACCGATCGGCGCCACCACATGATCATCTCCGGCGGCGTCAACATCTATCCGCAAGAGGCCGAGAACCTGTTGGTCACTCACCCAAAGGTGATGGACGCGGCGGTGTTCGGAGTCCCCGACGACGAGATGGGGCAGCGCGTCATGGCGGTCGTTCAGACCGTCGAGGAGGCCGACGGCACCGAGTCGTTCGCGGCAGAGTTGCTGGACTGGCTGCGAGACCGGTTGGCGCACTTCAAGTGCCCCCGGTCGGTCGCGTTCGAACAGCAGCTTCCGCGTACCGACACCGGAAAGCTCTACAAGAACGGACTGATCGAGAAGTACTCGGTGTAACCCATGCTGCGGGTGGTCGACCTCTCGACGGCGCCACAGGATGGCAGCCCCCCGCCGCCCGGGGTGACCGTCGCGTTCGGCGCGCCGCGCAACGAATATTGGCTGAATACAGCGACTTTCACGCTATCTGAGGATCCTGTTACCGATCCGCGGGTGGTGACCGTCGACTCGGTGCCTGACACCCTGACCGAGCTGGACGAGCGCTGTGCGTACTGGCCGCACTCGAGTGCGGTGTGCGACGACGTGCTGCGCGCAATCGAGCCCGACGGCCCGACCGTGGCCGGCGTGATCACCGAATCGCTGGCTTACTCGACGCTGCAGGCTGGACCGGAGTTCGCGCGCTGGCTCGCGGAGCGGGGTCCCGCAAGCATGCCTGACATCGCCGACCCGGTGGTCGCCGAGCGCGACGGCGATACCCTCTATATCCGGTTCAACCGGCCGCAGCGCCACAACGCGTTCTCCACCGATGCGCGCGCCGCGCTGCTGGAGGCGCTGGCGGTAGCGCAGTTAGACCCGTCGGTGGCCGGGGTCGTGTTGAGCGGCAATGGTCTATCGTTCTGCAGCGGCGGAGACCTCGCCGAATTCGGCGCCTTCGCCGACCCGGCGAGCGCGCATCTGGCCCGCACACGGCACAGCCCGGCGCTGGCGCTCGACGCGATCACCGGCAGGCTCGGCCGGGCTTGCCGGGCCGTGGTGCACGGCCGGGTGCTGGGCAGCGGACTGGAGATGGCGGCGTTCTGCGGATGGGTTGAAGCGCGGGATAATTCGGTGTTCGGCCTACCCGAATTGAGTCTGGGGCTGATTCCCGGGGCGGGCGGCACCGTCAGCGTCACCCGCCGGATTGGCCGTTGGCGCACGGCTTATCTGGTGCTGTCCGGCCGCACTATTGATCTCGATACCGCATTGGCCTGGGGGTTGGTGGACGGGCGGGCTCGCCCGGACGATCAGTAACTCGAATATGTAGTGGTGGTGGTTATGGAGGGGTCGTTCGCGATAACCGCCGCGATAAAGACGAACCAGATCACCACGAAGATCGCGTAGACGACCGGTCCCGCGATCGCGCTGATGATGGCCCACTTCTTCGCGTTAGCGGACGCTGCCTGCGCCTCGGCGAATTGTCCCTGCGCCCATAGCCCGGCGACCTTGGTGGAGTAGACGATCGACACAATGCCGAACGGGAGGCAGCAAAAGACGGTGGACAGAATCGCCCAGACGAGGTAATTGTCGGGCGGCTGTCGGGCCGGCCAACCCGGCGGCTGCCCCTGCCAACCCGGTTGCTGCCCTTGCGGAACCGGCTGTTGGCCCGGCCAACCTGGCTGCTGGCCTTGCCAATCCGGCTGCTGGCCCTGCCATTCCGGGGAACCCTCGTACGGCCCTGGAGGATAACTCATAGCGACTGCCTTCCTTGGATGCCCGCCGGTGCAAACAGGTTTACTCCCGCGCCGCCCTGCAGATGCCGAAGTCAGGCAAATATACAGCATGGGCTAACGACGGGCCCGCCCGTTAGATCCCGCTCTTAGATCCCCCCACGCGCCACCAGCTGCGCGGCAATCACGTTTCGCTGGATCTCGTTGGTGCCTTCCCCGACAATCATCAGAGGCGCGTCGCGAAAATAGCGTTCCACGTCGTATTCGGTGGAATACCCATAGCCGCCGTGGATCCGCACGGCGTTCAAGGCGATCTCCATCGCGGCCTCGGAAGCGAACAGCTTGGCCATCCCGGCCTCCATGTCGCAGCGCTCGCCGCTGTCGTAACGCTCGGCGGCATAGCGGGTGAGCTGGCGCGCGGCGGTGAGTTTGGTTGCCATGTCGGCCAAGTAGTTGCCGACGGACTGATGCTTCCAGATCGGCTGGCCGAAACTCTCGCGCTGCTGGGCATAAGCCAGCGCGTCCTCGAACGCCGCCGTCGCCACCCCCAGCGCCCGGGCGGCCACTTGGATGCGGCCCGTCTCAAGGCCTTTCATCATTTGCGAAAAGCCTTCGCCCATAACGCCACCCAGCACCGACGACATCGGCGCCCGGTAGTCATCGAACGACAGCTCGCACGACTCGATGCCCTTGTAGCCCAACTTGGGCAGGTCTCGCGACAGCGTCAGCCCGGGCCCATGCTCGACGAGTGCGATCGAGATGCCCTTGTGCCGTGGTGTGGCGTTGGGGTCTGTCTTGCATAACAACGCGATCAGCCCGGAACGGCGCGCGTTGCTGATCCAGGTCTTGGAACCGTTGATCAGCAACCCGTCGGGGGCGCCTTGGGCGCCAAAAGGTACAGCCGTGGTCGACATGTTCTGCAGATCGGAGCCACCGCTTGGTTCGGTCAGCGCCATGGTGGCGCGCAGTTCGCCGGTGGCCAGCCGCGGCAGGTAGGTGCGCTTCTGCTCATCGGTGCCGAACAGGGCCACCAGCTTGGCCACCACGGTGTGGCCGCCCATCGCGCCGGCCAGGCTCATCCAGCCGCGGGCCAACTCCTCAGTCACCCGCACGTAGCACGGCATCGACACCGGTGATCCGCCGAACTCCTCGGGGATGGCCAGGCCGTAGATGCCGAGCCGCTTCATCTGCTCGATCCACGCCTCGGGGTAGGTGTTGGCGTGCTCGACCTCCCGGACCGTTGGTTTCACATCGCGATCGATGAACGCCCGCACGGTGGCGACCAGCATCGCTTCTTCGTCGTTACGCTCTTCACTCACCCGCAACCACCATCCGTGTTGACCCCCGGTTCGACAGCCTGCCAGCATGTGGCCTTGTGACTGTGCACAGGTACTCGGGTCGACGCGACGGCGGTCCCTACTTCGATGACCTCTATATAGGGCAGGTTTTCGACTGGGCGCCCACGCTGACCCTGACGGCCGGGATGGCGGCCACCCATCAGGCGATCCTGGGAGATCGGCTGCGCCTGGCGCTGGACGCAGGTCTTTGTGCCGCGGTGACCGGCGAGCCCGGACCGCTGGCGCATCCGGCGCTGGTGTGCAACGTCGCGATCGGGCAGAGCACGCTGGCGACGCAGCGAGTCAAAGCCAACCTGTTCTACCGCGGGCTGACGTTTCACCGGTTCCCGGTCATCGGCGACACTATATATACGCGCACCGAGGTGGTCGGGCTGCGCGCCAACTCGGTCAAGCCCGGCCGCGCGCCGACCGGGCTGGCGGCGCTGCGGATGACCACCATCGACCAGGCCGATCGGTTGGTGCTCGACTTCTACCGCTGCGCCATGGCGCCCACCAGCCCCGACTGGAATCCGGCTGACGCTCCCGACGACGACCTGTCCGGCATCGGCGCCGACGCGGCGCCACCGGCCCACGATCCGACCGCGGGGTGGGACGGCGACGCTTTCCGGAACCGGGTGCCCGGTCCGCATTTCAGTGATTTCGGAGCCACCGCGGGCTCGGTGTTGCACAGCACCGGGGACGTCGTCAGCAGCGCCCCGGAGCTGGCCCGGCTCACGCTCAACATCGCCGCCGTCCACCACGACCGACGGGTCGGCGCACAGCGGCTGGTCTACGGCGGGCACACCATCGGGCTGGCGCTCGCGCAGGCCGGTCGGCTGTTGCCCAATTTGGTGACGGTGCTGGGCTGGGAGTCCTGCGACCATACCGGTCCGGTGCACGAAGGGGACACCCTCTACAGCGAGTTGCAGGTCGAATCCGCCGAAGAGACCACCCATGGCGGAGTGCTCGAGCTGCGGTCGCTGGTGTACGCCGTCAGCGAGACAGCGGGCGAACCCGACCGGCCGGTGCTGGACTGGCGGTTCAGCGCTTTGCAGTTCTGACCGCCAGGCCAGTCCGTCCGGGTTAGGGCCCGGTATCAGCCGGGTTGGCCGGCCGTGCCGGCTGCGCCCTGGTTGCCCGCGGTTCCGGTGCCTCCACCGTTGCCGCCGCCAGCGCCGCCGTTGTTGGCCGAGACCGCGCCGCCGTTGCCGGGGGTCCCGGCTGTGCCGCTACCACCGCCCGGAGTACCGGCGGTGCCTGCGGCTCCACCCGTGCCGCCGTTGCCGCCGTTGGGGCCGTTGCCGCCGTCGCCGCCGTTACCGTTGAGCGGGCCGTAGCCGGCACCGCCGACTCCGCCGGTCAGGCCGGTCGCGCTGCCACCGTTGCCGCCATTGCTGCCGCTGCCGGCGCCGCCGCCGGTACCCGAGGCCGACGCGCCGCCGTTGCCGCCGCCGCCACCGGTACCACCGAGGCCTCCGGTGCCACTATTGCCGCCAGTGCCACCGTTGGGGTTGCTCAGCGTGCCCGCAGCTCCGGTACCACCGGTTCCGGGCGTACCGCCGTTGCCGGCTGCCCCGCCGGTGCCGCCGTTACCGCCGTTACCGGTGGTTCCGATCGCAGCGCCGCCGGCGCCTGCGGCGCCACCGTTACCTCCCTGACCGCCGTTGCCGGCGGTGCCACCGGCGCCGTTGTTGGTGCCGATTACGCCCGCGGCGCCGTTGCCGCCCGTGCCGCCGGTGGCGCCCTGGCCGCCGTTACCGCCGAGACCGCCGTTACCGGAGATGGTGCCACCAAGGCCGCCGTTGCCGCCCGTGCCGCCGTTACCGCCATTCTGGCCGTTGAGCCCAGTGCCGCCGGTGCTGCCGGCCACACCGTTACCACCGTTACCGCCTTGACCGCCGTTGCCGTAGGTCCCGGCGTTACCGCCGGCCCCGCCGTTGCCGCCGCTGGCGCCCGCGGCGGTTGGGGTGTAGCCGTTGCCACCGTTGCCGCCGTTGCCACCCGTGATGGGTGCGGTGCCGTTAGAACCGGCGGTGGGCGTGCCCGTGCCGGTGCCGGCTGCGCCACCCTGGCCGCCGACCGCGGTGGTGCCGCCGTTGCCGCCGGTACCGCCGTTGGGGTTGGAGGAGGTGCCGTTGGCGCCGTTGGCGCCATTGCCGGCGTATCCGGCGTTGCCGCCCGCGCCGCCGTTGGCGCCGGCGCCGGTGGTGCCCGCGGTGCCGCTGGTGACGGTGCCGCCTAATCCGCCGTTACCGCCGGCACCGCCGACGGCGCCGGCGCCGGCGTTGCCGCCGTTCTGGCCGGCACTCGCGCCGTCTCCGCCACTGCCGCCGTTACCACCGGCCGCGCCCGTGCCAGCTGCGCCACCGTTGCCGCCGTCACCGGAGGTCGTGCCGCCGGCACCGCCGATGCCACCGCCGCCGCCGGCCCCACCAGCGCCACCGTTGCCACCGCTGTTGGCTGCGCCGGATCCGCTGGTGCCGGCCGCGCCTGCTGCGCCATTGCCGCCCGCACCACCGGCACCACCGTTGCCGAGGTTGCCGCCGTTACCGCCGTTACCGCCGGCACCGCCGGCGCCGCCCGCCAGGCCGTTCCCGCTGCCGTCGGTGGTGGTGGCGGCGTAGCCGGCCCCACCCTGGCCACCATTGCCACCGTCGGCGATCGTGCCGGTGGTGCCACCGGTGCCGCCGGACAGGCCGGCGTTGCCGGCGTTGCCGCCGTTGCCGCCGATACCGCCGTTGACGTTGGTGACGGTGCCGTTCGCGGCGGCGCCGCCGTTACCGGCCGTTCCGGCGTTGCCGCCGTTGCCGCCGTTGCCGCCGGCGCCGTTGCCACCGGTGGTGCCCGAGCCGCCCACAGCAACTCCGCCGCCCTGGCCGCCGACACCGGCAGTGCCGCCGTTACCGCCGTTACCGCCGTTACCGCCGTCTTCGCCGCCGCCGATGCCGTCACCGTATTGGTCACTGTCGGCCACCCCGGCCGACCCGCTCACGCCGTTACCGCCATTGGTGCCGTTGCCGCCATTGCCGCCGGCGCCGCCGGTGCCACCGTTGCCGGAGACCGAGCCGCCGAGGCCGCCGGCGCCGCCGGCGCCGCCTGACCCGCCGGCGCGGCCGTTGGTGCCGCTGTCGCCGGGGTTGACGCCATTGACGCCGCTCACGGTCGAGGTTGTGCCGTTCGCGCCGGCACCGCCGTTGCCGCCGTTGCCGATGTTGCCGCCGTTACCACCGGCGCCGCCGTTACCACCGGCAGTGCCCGCAACGAGGGGAGTGTAGCCACTACCGCCGTTACCGCCGTTGCCGCTGCTGGTGGGCAAGGACCCAGCGGCCCCGTCGGTACCGGGGGTGGAACCGGAGCCGCCAGCAGCGGCGGCGCCTACGGTCCCGGTGGTGCCGCCGTTGCCGCCCGCGCCGCCGTTGAAGTTAGCGACGGTGCCGTTCGCGCCGGCGCCGCCGTTGCCGGCTGTCCCGGCGTTGCCACCGGTGCCGCCGTTGCCGCCGGCGCCCTCGGTGCCATCGCTGCCTACGCCCTGAGCTATGCCAGCGGCACCTCCGTTGCCGCCGCCGCCGCCGGCGCCGCCGTTGCCGCTGTTACCGCCGTTGCCGCCGTTGCCGGAGTTGACTCCGGTCACGCCGTACTTGCCGGCGTAGCCGTTACCGCCGTTGCCGCCATTGGCGCCGGTCCCGCCGGTGCCACCGTTACCGCCGTTGCCGGAGATCGACCCGCCAAGGCCGCCGGCCCCACCGTTACCGCCGACTCCGCCGGCCTGACCGTTGCCGCCGCTGACGCCCGGGCTGGTCCCGCTTGTGCCGGCATTGCCGACTGTGCCGGTGCCGCCGTTGCCGCCGTTACCGCCATTGCCGTAGTGCCCGCCGTTACCACCGGCGCCACCGTTACCGCCGGCGGTGCCCGCAGCGGTGGGGCTGAAGCCGGTGCCGCCATTCCCGCCGTTACCTGCCGCGGTGGTGGCTACCGTGCCGTTGGCCCCGGTGGTGCCGGTCGTGGAGCCAGTGCCGCCGGCGCCGCCCGTGCCGACGGTGCTGCCGGGGTTGCCGCCATTGCCACCGGCGCCGCCGGCGGGGCTGCTCGAGGTGCCCGCAGCGCCGTCGCCGCCGTTGCCACCGATACCGGTGTTACCTGCAGCGCCGCCGTTGCCACCGGCACCGATGGTGCCGGCTGTGACCGTTCCGGCGTTGCCGCCCTTACCGCCGCTGGCACCGCTTCCGCCGCTACCACCATTGCCGCCGGCACCGGAATTCACGCCGGACCCACCGGCGGCGCCGTTACCGCCGGAGCCGCCGGTTCCGCCAGTGCCGCCGACACCGCCAGCCCCGGAATTGCCGGCGATCGAGCCGCCATTACCACCGTTACCGCCGCTGCCGCCGCTACCGCCGCTGCCACCGGTGCTGCCGTCGTCGCCCGGGTTGACGCCGTCGGTACCGGCGCCGCCGTTCGCGCCATTGCCGCCGGCCCCACCGACGCCACCGGTGCCGTACTGCCCGCCATTGCCGCCGACACCGCCGCTACCGCCGCTGGTGCCCGCCGTGGTGGGGCTGTAGCCCGCGCCGCCGGCGCCGCCGTCACCGTTACCTGTTGTGGTGGTGGTTAGCGTGCCGTTAGCTCCGGTGGTGCCGGACGTAGAGCCGGTGCCCCCGGCGCCGCCGGTGCCGAGGGTGCTGCCGGGGTTGCCGCCGTTGCCACCGGCACCGCCGGTGGGATTGGCTGCGGTGCCCGCCGCGCCGGTCCCGCCTGCGCCGCCAAGGCCGGTGTTGCCACCCTTGCCGCCGTCGCCGCCAGTGCCGACGGTGCCGCTGGTGACCGTTCCGGCGTTGCCGCCCACTGCGCCGACGCCGCCGGCGCCGCCGTTGCCGCCGTTGCCACCTGCGCCGGAGTTCACGCTGAACCCACCGGTGGCGCCGGCCCCGCCGGTGCCACCCATGCCGCCGTCGCCGCCGTCACCGCCGTTACCGCTGTTACCGGCGATCGTGCCGCCGTTACCGCCGTTGCCGGCGGCGCCGCCGTGACCGCCTTGGAGGCCAGCGGAGCCATTGCCGCCTGGCGCTGCGCCGTCCGCACCGGTTATGCCGACGCCGCCGGTGTAGCCGTTGCCGCCGTTGCCGCCGTTGCCGTACTGCCCGGCGTTACCGCCGTTACCGCCGGCATAGCCGGTCTGGCCGGCGCCGGGGACACCGAAGGCATTACCGCCATTGCCGCCGTTACCGGTTGGGCTGGTGGAATCGGCGCCGTTTGTGCCATTGGTGCCGCCAGCGCCGGCGGTACCGCCGCTGCCGCCGAGACCGGAGATGCTGCCGTTGCCGCCGTTGCCGCCGCCGGTGAAGCCGTCGCCGCCGCTACCGCCTGCCGCGGCTTGCCCGCCGTCGCCGCCATTGCCGCCGTTGCCGCCGGTCAAGCCGTTGCCGCCGTTACCGCCAGCCGCGGCGGCGCCGGCGTTACCGCCGGTGCCACCATGGCCGCCGAGCGCGCCGCTGGTGCCGCCGGCGCCGCCGGCGCCGCCGTTACCGCCGGTCTGGCCGTTGGCGCCATTGGGGTCGGCAACCGTGCCGTTGGCGCCATTGGCGCCGGTCACGCCGGCGCCGCCGACGCCGCCGTTGCCGCCGTTGCCGTACAGCGAGCCGTTACCGCCGGCGCCCCCGGCGCCACCACTGGCCCCGGGGGTCGTGGGGTTAAAGCCGTCTCCGCCGTTACCGCCGTTACCGCCGTTACCGGTGCCCGCGGCGCCTGCGGTGCCGTTGGCGCCATTGGCACCCGTGGTGGAACCGGCGCCACCGGTACCGCCGGTGCCGCCAGCGGCTGCGGAACCCGTGCCACCGCCATTGCCGCCCTTGCCGCCGGCGGGGTTGGTGGCGGTGCCGTCGGCGCCGTTGCCGCCATTACCGCTGCCGTTGCCGCCGTTGCCGCCGTTGCCGGCATTACCGCCGGCACCGCCGGCACCCGCGGTGTAGCCCTTAGCCGTGGCCACGCCACCGGCGCCACCGGCCCCGCCGTCGCCGCCTACTCCCGCGGCGCTGCCGGCGCCGCCGTCCTGACCGCCGCCGATGCCGTTGCCGTACGCGTCCACGTTCGCAACGCCGTTGGCGCCGCTGGCGCCGCTACCGCCGTTACCGCCGTTGGCGCCGGTGCCGCCGGCGCCTCCGGCACCGCCGTTACCAGCGTTCGAGCCGCCGGCGCCGCCGATTCCGCCCTTACCGCCGGACCCTCCGGCCTGAGCAGCCTGGGCACTGCTGCCGGGGTTGATCCCGTCGGTGCCGTTGGCGCCGGTTACGCCGTTGCCGCCCACGCCGCCGATACCGCCGTTACCGGATGTTCCGCCCGCGCCGCCGGCGCCACCGTCACCGCCGCTAGCCCCGGCGGCGGTCGAGGTAAATCCGACGCCACCGTTGCCGCCGTTACCGGCGACGCCGCTGAAGGTGGCGCCCGCGGTGCCGTTAGCACCGGTGGTGGAACCGGTGCCGCCCGTGCCGCCGGCACCCGCGGCGCCGGGGTTGCCGCCGATGCCGCCAGCCCCACCGGTGGTGTCGGTGGCGATGCCGGCCGCGCCGTTGCCACCGCTGCCAGGTGTTCCAGCGTTACCACCATTGCCGGCATTGCCGCCCGCACCGGTGGCTCCCGCGTAGCCGAACTCCCCGGCGGCCCCACCGGCCCCGCCGGACCCGCCGGACCCGCCGATTCCACCGCTACCGCCGTTACCGCCGTTTTGACCGGCACCGATACCGTTGCCGTATTCATCGACACCGGACACGCCGTTCGCGCCGTTCACGCCCTCGCCGCCGTTACCGCCGTTGGCGCCGTTACCGCCGGCGCCACCTGCGCCGCCGTCACCCAGGGACTTGCCGCCTTCGCCGCCGGACCCGCCGGACCCGCCGGATCCGCCGTTACCACCGTGCTGACCGTTGCCGCCGGGGTCGCCGGGGTTGACGCCGTTGAGGCCGTTGGCGCCGAGCGCGCCGTTACCGCCGGCGCCGCCGTTACCGCCGTTACCGTATTCGCCGGCCGCACCGCCCGCGCCGCCAGCCCCGCCGTCACCGTCAGGGGTCGTCGCGCTGAATCCGGCGCCGCCATCGCCGCCGTCGCCGACCGCAGAGGTGGGCAGCGCGCCGTCGACGCCGTTAGCACCCGTGGTGGAGCCGTTGCCGCCCGCGCCGCCGGCACCCGCGGTGCCGGGGTTGCCGCCAGTGCCACCCTTGCCGCCGGCGGGGTTGGTGGCAGTGCCGGCCGCGCCGTCCCCGCCGCTGCCGGGTGTGCCGGAGTTGCCGCCATTGCCGCCTGCGCCTCCGGCGCCGGTGGTGCCCGAGGTGCCGTGCGCGGCGAAGCCGCCGGTGCCGCCGGTGCCGCCAGCGCCGCCAGCGGCGCCGTTGCCGCCGGTGCCACCGTTCTGACCTGCGCCGACGCCGTTGCCGTAGGCGTCGACACCGGCCTCGCCGTTGGAGCCGGTGACACCGGTCCCGCCGGTGCCGCCGTTGGCTCCGGTACCGCCGGCCCCGCCCGCACCGCCGTTTCCGGCAGCCACGCCGCCGAGACCGCCACGGCCGCCGTTACCGCCGGACCCACCGGCCTGACCATCGCCGCCGCTGTCACCCGGCTGAACGCCGTTGAGGCCGGGCGTGCCCGCCACGCCGTTACCGCCGGCCCCGCCGTTGCCGCCGTTGCCATATAGGCCGGCGTTACCGCCGGCGCCACCGTTGCCTCCGCTAGAGCCGGCGGCGACGGAGGTGTAGCCGTTGCCGCCGTTGCCGCCACTGCCGGTCATGGTGGTGGGTATGGTGCCCTTGCTGCCAGCGGTGCCATTGGTAGAGCCGGTGCCGACCGTGCCTGCGGCGCCGCCCTTACCGGGGTTGGCGCCGTTACCGCCTGCGCCCCCGTTGGGGTTGGCAAGGGTGCCATCGGCGCCGTTGCCGCCCGCGCCCCCGGCTGCGCCGTTGCCTCCGCTGCCGGCGTTGCCGCCGGTGCCAGTGGTCGTACCTGTGCCGCCGGTGCCGCCATTGCCGCCTAGGCCGCCTTGTCCGCCTGCACCCGCGTTGCCGCCGGCGCCGTTGTTCGTGCCTTGTACGCCGACCGCGCCGTTGCCGCCTGCACCCGCGTTGCCGCCCGCGCCGGCGTTGCCCGCGTTGCCGCCGCCGCCGCTGGCCGCCTGGGTGCCCGTCCCGGCCAAAGCCTTACCGCCGACACCGGCGTTGCCGCCGCCGCCGCCATTGCCGCCGGTGCCACCGGCACCGCCGGCCTGGCCGTTGCCATTGTTGACATCGATGATCCCGTTGGCGCCGTTCACGCCATTGCCACCGATACCACCGTTGGCGCCCGTGCCGCCGGCCCCACCGACACCGCCGGCACCGGAGATCGAACCGCCCTGACCGCCCGTACCGCCCTGACCGCCGGAACCACCAGCCTGACCCGCAATGCCGTTGTCACCGGGGTTGGTCCCGTTGACTCCCGCCAGGCCGGCCACGCCGTTACCGCCGGCACCACCGATACCGCCGGTGCCGACATTGCCACCGTTACCACCGTTACCGCCGAGACCGCCGGAGGCGCCGGCCGCAGTGGAGGTGAAGCCCACGCCACCGTTACCGCCGTTACCGCCCGAAGTGGGAGCGGTGCCGTTGGAGCCGGCGCTCGGGGTGCCCGAGCCGGTGCCGACAGTGCCGTGTGTGCCCGCCGTGCCGCGGTTGCCGCCATTGCCGCCATTGCCGCCGGCGGTGCTGGTCGCCGTGCCGGCTGCGCCGTTGCCGCCGGTGCCGCCTACTCCGCTGTTGCCGCCATTGCCTGCGTTACCCGCAGTGCCGGTGGTCACACCGGTGCCGCCGCTGCCGCCGTTACCGCCAAGACCACCGTTACCGCCGGCGGCGCCGTTACCGCCGGTGCCGCTGTTCGTGCCTGCTGCGCCGGCCGCACCATTGCCGCCGGACGCACCGACCCCACCGGCCGCGCCGTTACCGGCGTTGCCGCCAGCACCGCCAGCGGCCTGGGTGCCCGTGCCGGCCAAAGACTTACCGCCGACGCCGGCGTTGCCGCCGCTACCGCCGGCGCCACCGGAACCGCCGTTGCCACCCACCTGGCCGGCGCCATTGTTCGTCCCGGTCGTCCCAGCAGACCCGGCCACGCCGTTGCCACCGACACCACCGTTGGCACCGGTGCCACCGGCACCCCCGACACCGCCGGCGCCAGAGATCGAACCGCCGTTACCGCCCTGACCACCCGTGCCACCGGAGCCACCGGCCTGACCCGCGGTACCGCTGTCGCCGGGGTTGGTCCCGTTGACGCCGACCGTGCCGGCCACACCGTTGCCGCCGGCCCCACCTTGGCCGCCGACGCCGACATTGCCGCCGTTACCGCCATTGCCCGCGTTACCACCCCCGGCGCCGGCCGCGGTGGAGGTGAAGCCCGCTCCACCGTTACCGCCGTTACCACCTGAGGTGGGTGCGGTGCCATTCGTGCCGGCGCTCGGGGTACCCGAGCCGGTGCCGCCGGTACCACCGGCGCTGCCCGCAACGCCGCGATCGCCGCCGTTACCGCCATTGCCACCGGTGGTGCTGGTCGCGGTACCGGCGGCGCCGGTACCGCCGTTGCCGCCGACCCCACTGTTGCCGCCATTACCGCCGGCACCCTTCGCACCGAGGGTCGAACCGGTGCCGCCGCTACCGCCGGTCCCACCGGTCCCGCCATTACCGCCGACAGCACCGTTACCGCCATTGCCGCTGTTCACCCCGGAAACTCCGGCCGCGCCGGCTCCGCCGGTTCCGCCGACGCCGGCGTTGCCGCCGCTACCGGCGTTACCGCCGGCACCCGTAGCCGCCTGGGTACCCGTCCCGGCCAAAGACTTACCGCCGACACCAGCATTACCGCCGCTACCGCCAGCCCCACCGGAACCACCATTGCCACCGGCTTGGCCGGCGCCGTTGTTCGTCCCGCTGGTCCCGACAGCCCCATTCACACCTGTGCCGCCAACGCCACCGTTGGCGCCAGAGCCACCGGCACCACCAACGCCGCCGGCGCCGGAGATCGAGCCACCATTACCGCCCTGACCACCCGTGCCACCGGAACCACCCGCGGTGCCATTCGTGCCACTGTCACCCGGGTTGACCCCGTTTACGCCGGCCGTGCCGGCCACGCCGTTACCACCGGCCCCGCCGACGCCGCCGAAGCCGACATTGCCGCCGTTACCGGCATTGCCGCCGTTACCAGCCCGAAGCGCCCGCAATGGTGGAGGTATAGCCCGCCCCACCGTTGCCGCCGTTACCGCCGGAAGTCGGCGCGGTGCCGTTACTACCGGTGGTGGGAGCGCCCGAACCGGTGCCGGCAGTGCCGTGTGCACCCGCCGCGCCGCGGTCGCCGCCGTTACCGCCGACTCCGCCGTTGATGTTGCCGGTGGTGCCATCGGCACCGTAGCCACCGTTACCGCCGACACCACTGTTGCCGCCATTGCCCGCATTACCCGCGGTGCCGATGGTCGCACCGGTGCCGCCACTGCCACCGTTACCGCCGAGGCCACCATTTCCACCGTTGGCGCCGTTGCCGCCGGCCCCGGCGTTCACACTGGATATCCCCAGCGCACCGCTACCGCCGGCCCCACCAGCACCGGCGTTGCCACCGTTACCGGCGTTGCCGCCGGCACCACTGGCCGCCTGGATGCCCGTCCCGGCCAAAGACTTACCGCCGACGCCGGCATTTCCGCCGCTACCGCCGGCGCCACCGGCACCACCATTGCCGCCGGCCTGGCCGGCGCCGTTGTTCGTACCGACTGTCCCTGTAGCGCCGTTGATGCCGGTGCCGCCGGCACCACCGTTGGCGCCAGATCCACCGGCCCCACCGACACCACCGGCGCCGGAGATCGAACCGCCATTACCGCCCTGGCCACCCGTGCCACCGGAACCACCCGCGGTGCCATCGGTGCCACTGTCACCGGAGTTGACCCCGTTGGTGCCGGCCGTGCCGGCCACGCCGTTACCACCGGCCCCGCCGACACCGCCGGTGCCGACATTGCCGCCGTTACCGCCGGCGCCGCCATTACCACCCGAAGCGCCCGCAACCGCAGAGGTATAGCCCACTCCACCGTTGCCGCCGTTGCCACCCGAGGTGGGGGCGCTGCCGCTATTGCCCCCGCTGGGGGTGCCCGTGCCAACGGAGCCAGCGCCACCGGCGCTGCCCACCGTGCCGCGGTCGCCGCCATTGCCGCCGACGCCCGCATTCGGGTTCGCCGCGGTGCCATCGGCACCGTTACCGCCGTTGCCGCCAACCCCGCTGTTACCGCCGTTGCCGCCGGCGCCCTTGGCACCGAGGGTCGAACCGGTGCCGCCGCTGCCGCCGGCCCCACCCGAACCGCCGTTACCACCGTTGGCGCCGTTACCGCCGGCGCCGCTGCTGATGCCTGCTACGCCGCCCGCACCGCTACCGCCAGAGCCGCCGACCCCACCAGCGGCACCACTACCGGCATTACCACCGGCACCACTGGCCGCCTGGGTGCCCGTCCCGGCCAAAGACTTACCGCCGACGCCGGCATTGCCGCCGCTTCCGCCGGCCCCACCCTGGCCACCGTTACCGCCGAGCTGGCCAGCGCCATTGTTCGTGCCGCTCGTCCCGACGGCGCCGCCCACTCCGTTGCCGCCGACGCCACCGTTGGCGCCGGTACCACCGGCACCGCCGACCCCACCAACGCCGGAGGTCGAGCCACCGTTACCACCCTGTCCACCCTGACCACCGGAACCGCCGGCCTGACCCGTGCCACCGCTATCGCCGGGATTAAAGCCATTGACGCCGGCCGCGCCGGCCACGCCGTTGCCGCCGGATCCACCGACGCCACCGTTACCGACACTGCCGCCGTTACCACCGGCGCCACCGTTACCGCCCGAAGCGCCGGCCGCGGTGGAGGTGTAACCCGCCCCGCCGTTACCACCGTTGCCACCCGAGCTGACCACGCTGCCGCCGTTACCGCTGTTGCCACCGTTGGCTCCGCCGGCGCCACCGCTACCGGCGGTGCCGGGGTTGCCACCATTGCCGCCACTCGAGCCGTTGGGGCTGACGAGGGTGCCGGCCGCGCCGGTCCCGCCGTTACCCGGCGCGCCGGCGTTCCCGCCAACCCCGCCGTTGCCGCCGACGCCGTTAGTCGCTTGGGTACCCGTCCCGGCCAATGCCTTACCGCCGGCCCCACCGGCACCACCGGCACCACCGGTTCCGCCGTTGCCACCGTTACCACCGTTACCGCCGGCTTGGGGGATGTCGTTGACGTCGTCCACGCCATTGGCGCCATTGACGCCCGCCCCGCCGTTACCCGCAGCGCCACCGACGCCACCGGCGCCGCCGACCCCGCCGGCCCCCGAGATCGAGCCACCGTTACCGCCCTGACCGCCGGCGCCTGCGGTGCCGCCGTTACCGCCGTTGGTGCCGCTGTCGCCGGGGTTGACCCCGTCGTGGCCGACGACCCCGTTTGAACCACTGCCGCCGGCGCCACCTTGGCCACCGACACCGACGTCGCCGCCGTTACCGCCATTGCCGCCGACGCCGCCAGCCAGACCATTGCTACTGGCATCGGTGCCGGTCGCGGTGTAGCCCGCGCCACCATTGCCGCCGTTGCCGCCCGCGGTGGGTGCAACGCCACTGGTCCCCGCGCTCGGGGCGCCCGAGCCGGTGCCCACGCCACCGGCAGCGCCCGCCGTGCCGCGGTCGCCACCATTGCCGCCGAGCCCGCCGTTGATGCTGCCGGCGGTGCCGGCCGCACCGTTGCCGCCGTTGCCGCCGACGCCGCTGTTGCCGCCATTGCCCGCATTGCCCGCAAGGCCGATCGTCGAACCGGTGCCACCGTTACCGCCGGCGCCGCCGTTGCCGCCATTGCCGCCGTTGGCGCCGTTACCGCCGGCGCCGCTGTTGGTGCCGGTCTGTCCGGCCGCGCCGTACCCGCCGGCGCCACCAATACCACCAGCGCCACCGCTACCGGCGTTGCCGCCCGCACCACTGGCGGCCTGAGTACCGGTCCCGGCCAGGGTCTTACCGCCGACACCGGCGTTACCGCCGCTACCGCCGGCACCACCGGAACCACCGTTGCCGCCGAGCTGGCCAGCACCGTTGTTCGTCCCGAGCGTCCCGCCCGCACCGTTGACGCCGTTACCGCCAGCACCACCGCTAGCGCCCGTGCCACCGGCTCCACCGATACCAGCGGCGCCGGAGATCGAGCCGCCGTTACCACCCTGACCACCCTGACCACCGGAACCACCCGCACCACCAAAGGTGCCACTGTCGCCCGCGTTGACCCCGTTGACGCCGGTCGTGCCGGCCACGCCGTTACCGCCGGAACCACCGACACCACCGGCGCCGACGTCGCCGCCGTTACCCGCATTACCGCCATTGCCGCCCGAGGCACCCGCAGCCGTCGAGGTGTAGCCCGCCCCACCGTTGCCGCCATTGCCACCCGAGGTGGGCGCGACACCATTGGTGCCCGTGCCCGGTGCACCCGAACCGGTGCCCACACCACCGGCGTTGCCCGCCGTGCCGCGGTCGCCGCCGTTACCGCCGGCCCCGCCGTTGATGTTGCCGGTCGTGCCATCCGCACCGTAGCCACCGTTGCCGCCGACACCACTGTTGCCGCCATTGCCCGCGCTACCCGCAAGGCCGATGGTCGAACCGGTGCCACCGTTACCGCCGCTGCCGCCGGTCCCACCATTTCCACCGTTGGCGCCGTTACCACCGGCGCCGCCGTTCGTACTGGACGCTCCGGTCGCGCCGTTACCGCCGGCGCCACCCGAACCCGCGTTACCGCCGGCACCGGCATTGCCGCCGGCACCACTGGCGGCCTGAGTGCCGGTTCCAGCCAACGACTTACCGCCGACCCCCGCGTTGCCGCCGTTGCCGCCGGCCCCACCGGAACCACCATTGCCGCCGGCCTCACCAGCACCGTTGTTCGTCCCGAGCGTGCCAGCCGAGCCGTCTACCCCGGTACCACCGGTACCACCGTTGGCGCCCGTACCGCCGGCACCACCAACACCACCGACACCGGAGATGGAGCCACCGTTACCACCCTGACCACCCTGACCACCGGAACCACCCGCGCCACCATTGGTGCCGCTGTCACCGGGGTTGACCCCGTTGACGCCGGCTGAACCCGCGACGCCGTTACCGCCGGCACCACCGACACCACCGTTACCGACGCTGCCGCCGTTACCCGCATTACCGCCATTGCCGCCCGAGGCGCCCGCAACCGTCGAGGTGTAGCCCGCCCCACCGTTACCGCCATTGCCGCCCGACGTGACCGCGGTGCCCGAGTTGCCAGCGTTACCGCCGTTGGCCCCACCGGCGCCACCGCTACCGACAATCCCTGCGTTACCGCCGTTACCACCGTTGCCGCCGACGCCGGCGTTGATCCCGGTTACCCCGGGCGCGCCGTCGCCGCCGTCGCCAGGCGTGCCGGCGTTGCCGCCCACACCGCCGTTGCCGCCGACGCCATTACCCGCTTGAGTCCCTGTCCCGGCCAGGGCCTTACCGCCGGCCCCACCGGCACCACCAGCGCCGCCGGTTCCGCCGTTACCGCCGCTGCCGCCGTTCTGGCCGCCGCCGACGCCATTGTTGTATTCGCTCGAGCCCGGCACACCATCGTTGCCGTCCACACCGGTGCCGCCATTACCGCCGGCCGCACCCGTGCCACCGTTACCACCGACACCACCGGCGCCGGAGATCGAGCCGCCGCTACCGCCCTGGCCACCGGTGCCACCCGAACCACCGGCGCCACCGTTGGTGCCACTGTCGCCGGGGTTGATCCCGTTGACGCCGACCGTGCCGGCCACACCGTTACCACCATTGCCGCCCTGGCCGCCGGTGCCGACGTCGCCGCCGTTACCAGCGTTGCCGCCATTACCGCCCGAGGCGCCTACGACGGTCGAGGTGTAGCCCGTCCCACCGTTGCCGCCGTTGCCACCCGAGGTGGGTGCGACGCCATTAGTGCCGGTGCCCGGCGTACCCGAACCGGTGCCCACGCCGCCGGCGAGGCCGGCTGTACCGCGGTCGCCACCGTTGCCGCCGAGCCCGCCGTCGATGTTGCCGGTGGTGCCATCAGCGCCAGTGCCGCCGTTACCGCCGGCCCCGCTGTTGCTGCCGTTACCTGCGCTACCCGCGAGCCCGATGGTCGAACCGGTACCGCCGTTTCCGCCGGTGCCACCCGCCGCACCGTTGCCGCCGTTGGCGCCGTTGCCGCCGGCGCCGCTGTTGGTGCCGGCTACCCCAGCCGCACCGTTACCACCGAGCCCGCCGGACCCGGCGTTACCGCCGCTGCCGGCGTTGCCGCCGGTCCCAGTCGTGGTCTGGGTGCCCGTCCCGGCCAGCGTCGTGCCGCCTGCGCCGCCATTGCCGCCGTTACCGCCGGCCCCGCCGGAACCACCGTTGCCGCCGGCCTGACCTGCGCCGTTGTTCGTGCCAATGACGCCGTCAGCACCACCGGTCCCAGCGCCGCCCACACCACCGTTGGCACCGTTGCCGGCTGCCCCACCGACACCAGCGGCACCGGAAACCGCGCCACCGTTACCACCCTGACCGCCGTTACCACCAGTTCCACCCGCGCCAGCGTTGGTGCCATTGGTTCCGGGGGTAATCGCGGTGACGCCGTTCGCCCCGGTCGCCGCGTTGCCGCCGCTGCCGCCGAACCCACCGGTGCCGACCGCGCCGCCGTTGCCGCCGTTGCCGCCGTTGCCGCCGCTTGCTCCGGTACCTGCCGCGCTCCCGGGCTGGCTGAAGCCGGTGCCGCCGTTACCACCGTTGCCGCCCGAGGTCGCGGTGCCACCCGACGCGCCCTGGGGACCGTTAGTAGTGCCATGGCCACCGTTGCCGCCCGCGCCACCGCTGGTCCCGGGGTTTCCGCCGTTGCCACCGTTACCGCCGTTGAGGCTGGCTGCGTCACCGGCCGCGCCATTGCCGCCGTTACCGCCGGCACCGCTTACGCCGCCCGTGCCGCCGGCCCGGCCGGCGCCGCCGACACCGTCGTGGCCGAACAGTCCACCTTGCCCGGCGCCGCCGCCGTTGCCGCCGTTGCCACCGGACCCGCCGATGCCGCCGTTGCCGCCGTCTTGGCCGCCCCCGATACCGGTGCCGTAAAGGTCTTGTCCGGCCACACCGTTTGCGCCGCTTAGACCCGCACCGCCAGCACCGCCGGTGCCACCGATGCCGCCATTGCCGCCGTCGCCGCCGTTGCCGAACAGCAGGCCGCCGCGACCGCCGACCCCGCCGTTACCGCCATTGCCGCCAGTTGCCCCGTTGCCGCCCACCGGGCCGGTGGTGGCGGTCCCGCCGTTACCGCCGTTGCCACCTGCCCCGCCGGTGCCGAGGAAGAACCCGGCCTTGCCGCCCGCCCCTCCGGTGCCGCCGTTGCCAATCGAGGAGGTCCCGCCGTTACCGCCGGCGCCGCCGGCGCCGAACAGGAGCCCGCCGCTGCCGCCGAAGCCGCCGGTGCCCCCCGTGCCGTTCTCGCCGATTCCGCCGCTGCCGCCAGCTCCGCCGGCACCCCACAGTCCGCCGTACCCGCCTTGACCGCCGACACCCCCGTTACCGTCCTGGCCGATTCCGCCGACGCCGCCTGCACCACCAGCACCGCCGGAGAGGAACCCGGTGTGGCCGCCCGTTCCGCCGGAACCGCCGACTGCCCCGATACCGCCCGCGCCGCCGGCCCCGCCGGCACCACCGAGGAATCCGCCGTGGCCACCGTCGCCGCCATGCGCCCCAACGGCTGGGCCTGTCCCACCTGCACCGCCGGACCCACCCGTGCCCAGCAGCCAGGCGTGGCCGCCTGCTCCGCCGATGCCGCCGGTTCCGTTGGCACCGGTGCCGGCACCGCCGGCACCGCCTGCCGCACCGCTGCCCCAGAGCAGCCCGCCGTTGCCGCCGGCACCGCCGGCACCGCCGACCGCGCCGGCACCGCCGGCACCGCCGGTCGCGCCGCCGCCGATCAGTAAGGCGCTACCGCCGGCACCGCCGGAACCCGCGTGCCCAGTTGCGTTTGCGCTGGTGTCGGCGCCCCCAGCGCCGCCTGCGCCGGCGCCGCCCCAGAGCAGGCCGCCGTTGCTGCCCGCCGCGCCATTTCCGCCGCTGGCCCCGGCACCGCCGAAGCCGCCAGCTCCGCCGGCTCCGAACAGCCGGGCAGCGCCTGCCGCCCCGCCGGCCCCGCCCAGCCCGGTGCCGCTGGTGCTGGCACCGCCGGACCCGCCCGACCCGCCGTTGCCGAACAACCAGCCACCGTTGCCACCCGCACCGCCCGCCCCGGCGTTGCCAGTCGCGGAGCCGCCGCCGGCGCCACCAGCACCGCCGTTGCCGAACAATCCGGCAGACCCACCGGCACCACCGGCACTACCGGTTGCGCCCGACCCGCCGGTGCCGCCGTTGCCCCACAACAATCCGCCGGCCCCGCCGTTTTGTCCGGTTCCAGCGGCCCCGTTGGCACCGTTGCCGATCAGCGGACGCCCTAAGAGCGCCTCGGTAGGCGCATTGATCGCGCCGAGCACATCCTGCTCGATCGTCTGCAACGGCGATACACTCGCGGCCTCGGCGCTGGAATACGCGCCGGCTCCCACAGACAGGGCGTGCATGAACTGACTGTGAAACGCCGCCGCCTCGGAGCTGAGGGCCTGGAATTCCTGAGCATGGGTACCGAACAACGCCGCGATGGCTGTGGAGACCTCGTCCTGGGCGGCAGCCACCAAGTTGGTCGTCTGGGCCGCTGCGGCCGCGTTGGCCGTCGTAATGGTCGAGCCGATGCCGGCTAGATCTGAAGTCGCCGAAATCAGCGCATCAGGCGCCACAGACAAATAGGACACGGCAGAGACCACCCAACTAATAGTTCAATCGCGACTAACGAATCTTGCGCATGGCCCCCGTGCATGCCGACGTATCGGCCCGCATCGAAGATAGACGGTCTGGCGTTACCGAGAACACCGTTTCCGGAAAACGGCCACAGAATTTTTTCGAGAACTGCGCAAGCACTTGGACGACGCGGAGCGATGTTGTCGGCTCGGCGGCGGAGGGGACGCGGCCGGCTGGCAAACCTCTGGAACCACTACGACCATGTTGAAAACGGAAAAAGATCCGTTTCAGCAAATCCGACGCGTTCGGCTGACTGGGAGCGTTCATGACGGCTCGTCGGGGAGGTCGCGGGCGAACAGGGCTCCGCCGCATCGATGCCCACGCGTCTCGGTTCACAATTTCGGTCAGCCACGGCGGCCCGCCGTGCCCTCTGACCGGCCGGTCTTCCGACCCGCAGCTATGCGGATAATGGAGGGATAGCATCTTTTCGTTTAGCCGGTCGCGCCGGGAGTCCCAGCGTGGCCGAAGATCCCGCCACCGCCGCCTGGGCCGCCGTTGCCCCCGGATCCATCCGGATTGCCATCCCCGCCCACACCGCCGTGGCCGCCGTTTCCGCCGTTGCCGATGAAGCTGGAGTTACCGCCGGCCGCACCCGCGCCGCCAGCGCCGCCTGGGCCGTCGGCAACGTTGGTGCCGCCGGTGCCACCGATCCCGCCCTGGCCGCCATTGCCCCAGATCAGCCCGCTCCTGGCTCCAACACCTGCGTGACCACCGGAGGCACCGGCCGCACCCGGGTTGCTGCCCTCGCCACCGGTGCCGCCAGAGCCGCCGGCGCCGCCGGTACCGACCAGAAAGGCAGCAGATCCGTCAGCACCGCGGCCGCCCGCACCGCCAGTGGCGGTGGGGCCGCCGAACCCACCGTCGCCACCGGAACCGCCGGCCGCACCGTTGCCAATGAAGAACCCGGCCCGCCCGGCACTACCGCCTTCACCACCGGCTCCGCCCGAAGCGCTGACGTCGGCCGCCCCGCCAGTCCCGCCGGCCCCGCCCGCACCAGCATGGCCGGCAAACCAGACGTCCCCGCCGGCGCCGCCAGTACCGCCGATGCCAGCGGCCGCTGTGGCTGTGCCTGCCCCGCCCGCACCACCGGCTCCGCCAACCCCGCCATGGCCGAATAACAATCCCGCGGCCCCGCCGGCACCACCGTGGAAGCCGTTTGCGCCGGCGAGACCGTTGCTGCCGACCCCGCCGTGGCCACCAATGCCAAGCAGGTAGGCACTGCCACCGTTCCCGCCGGCGCTGGGATGGGTCTCGCCACCCGCACCCACGAAGTTGCCGCCGTTGCCGCCGTTGCCGCCGTTACCCAGGAGCAACCCACCGTTGGCACCGACACGGCCGGTTCCTCCGTCGCCGCCGTTGCCGATCAACAGCCCGGCATTGCCTGCTGCACCGCCAACGAGGCCATTGCCTCCGTTGCCGCCGATGCCGAAGAATATGGCGTTCCCGCCGTCCGCACCGTTGCCCTCCAACGAGACGCCGGCGCCACCCGAACCGCCGAGGCCTCCGCTGCCCAGCAGCCACCCACCGTTACCGCCGGCCCCGGCGTTAGCGCCTTCGCCGGCTGTGAGGTTGGTGCTGCTCCCGCCATTACCGCCGACTCCACCGTTGCCCAGCAGCCAGGAATTGCCGCCGGCCCCGCCGCTACCCCCGCCGGTGTTCAGCGCGCTTGTCGAGCCGCCGGCCCCGCCGGTGCCGCCCCAGCCGAGCAACAGGCCACTGCTGGCACCGGCGCCACCGGCGCCACCGTCGCCGGAGGCGCTGGCACCGCCGATCCCGCCGCTTCCGCCGTTGCCGAAGAGCCCGGAGTGGCCGCCGGCCCCACCGGCGCCACCGTTGCCGAGGCCACCGGTATTGGCGCCACCGACCCCGCCGGCGCCGCCGTTGCCGAGCAAGAACCCGGCGACGCCGCCCGCCGCGCCGGCCCCGGCCTGGGCGCTGACGCTGGCGCCGCCGGCACCGCCGACCCCGCCGCCGCCGATCAAGAAGCTCTGGCCGCCGACCCCGCCGGCCCCGCCCGCGCCGAGGCCACCGGTGTTGGCGCCACCAGTTCCGCCATCCCCGCCGTTGCCGAACAAGAACCCGCTGGCGGAACCTGCCCCGCCCGCCCCACCGTCGCCGCTGACGCTGGCGCCACCGGCGCCACCGGCCCCGCCGGTGCCGATCAAGAAGCTGTGGCCACCGGCCCCGCCGTCCCCACCTGCGCCGAGGACACCGGTGTTGGCGCCGCCGGCGCCACCCGTCCCGCCGTTGCCGTATAGCAGGCCGCCGCTGCCGCCGGCCCCGCCCGCGCTGCCGTTGCCGCTGCTACTCGCGCCGCCCGCGCCGCCGGCGCCGCCGCTGCCCAGTAGATGGGCGCCTCCACCGATCCCGCCTACGCCGCCAAACCCGTCACCGGTGTTGGCTCCGCCGGCGCCACCGGTCCCGGCATCGCCAAACAGCCACCCACCGTTGCCGCCGGCGCCGCCGGCGCCGCCGGCCACGCCGCTCGCGGAGGCCCCGCCGGCCCCGCCAAAGCCACCGTTACCGAACAACCCCGCAGAACCACCGGCGCCGCCGGCTTGGCCGGCTGCGCCCGAACCGCCGTTGCCACCGTTTCCGAACAAAATTCCGCCGGCCCCACCACTCTGTCCGGTTCCCGCGGCCCCGTTGGCGCCGTTACCTATCAACGGACGGTCGAACAGCGTCTCGGCGGGCGCGTTCACCGCAGCGACAACTGCCTGCGCGGCGCTCTGCATAGGCGCGGCGTTGGCGGCCTCGGCGCCGGCATATGCGGCCGAACCTGCAGACAATGTTTGGAGGAACTGGTTGTGAAACGCCTCGGCTTGCGCGCTGAGGACCTGATAGGCATGACCGTGGTTGGTGAACAGCGCGGCGATGGCCGCGGAAACCTCATCTTCGCCCGCCGCCAACACGCTGGTGGTCTGGGCGGCCGCGGCCGAGTTAGCGGTCTGGATCGTCGACCCGATATTCGCCAGATCTGAAGTCGCCGACGTCACGGCCTCGGGCGTCAAAAACAGGTACGACACAGCACAGTCCGCCCAACTAGTCAGTCACGATTACACATCGTGCAAATGGCCCCCGCGCAACGCCGACGTGTCGGCTACCAAACGAAGATAGACGGTACCACGCTACCGAGAACCCCATTTCCGGAAAAACGATGCGGAAATTTTTCTAAACCCACGCCAACGGGAGCCAGCGCCCGGGCCTCCCGGGACGCGCACAATAGTGCTCGTGAGGTGCCCGTGAGCTCGGTGGTAGCCCAATGGGGTAGCAGCGGACTGGCCTACCTGACTGGTCTGTCAGACGGGCCGCCCGATTTCTCCCGTGCCAATATTCTGGATCGCGCCGACCGGATCGCGGCCGCCGCCGGCGCCGAGACCAGCGCGGCCGCCCTGCTGGCGGGGCGAGCGGGAATGCTTGGATTGACCCGTGCCGGCCAGGTCTCGGCCGGTGGCGCCACCCGGTTGCTGGCTGCCCGGGACGGCTGGTGCGCGGTAACGCTGTCACGGCCCGACGACGTTGCGGCCGTCGCCGCGCTGCTGCTCCTCGACGACGCGCCCGCCGACCCGTGGCCAGTGCTACAGCGGTGGTCCGCGACTCGTTCCGTGACCACAATCACAGAGCGGGCCGGCCTGCTCGACATTCCGGTTGCCACCCTGGGTGAGGCCACGGCCGCACCGGCGCGGATCCGGCGGACCGCGTCCCGGTCGTCAGCGCGTGGGCCGGCCGGTCTACTCATCACCGACCTGTCGTCGATGTGGGCGGGTCCGTTGTGCGGACATCTGCTCGCCCACGCGGGCGCCATGGTCGTCAAAGTCGAAAGTCCGCTCCGGCCCGACGGCACCCGCGGCGGCGATCGCGCCTTCTTCGACTGGATGAACGGTGAGAAGCTTGCCTACTGCGTCGATTTTGATCGTCAGGCCGACGAGTTGCGGGAGCTGCTGGCAGTGTCCGATGTCGTGATCGAAGGCTCGCGGCCGGCCGCGCTCGCGCGACGCCTACTCGGACCCGACGACGTCGCGCCGCGTGCTGGCCGCGTCTGGCTGCGGATCAACGGCCACGACCAGCACCCCGGGCGGCCCGCATTCGGTGACGATGCCGCGGTGGCCGGCGGGCTGGTCGGTTCCGGCCTTGGCGCCGGCTTTGACGGACCGGTGTTCTGCGGCGACGCCATCGCGGACCCACTGACCGGACTGGAAGCAACCCTGGCAGTGGTCGAGTCGCTGGGTCGCGGCGGCGGCGAACTGATTCAGGTGTCCATGGCCGAGGTCGCCGCGACCTACGCGGCGCTGCCGACCGGGGCGTCGGCCTCAGCGCACCCGGCCCCGGCCCCACCGATGCCGCCCGCGGCCACACCCGCGGCCGGGCTCGGCGCGGACAATGACCGCGTTCGTCGGTTGGTCTCCGAAAGGCGCCAGCTATCATGCTGATTCAGCGGGCAGCGTTGCTTGATGGCTCGTTCGCCGATATCCGGCTCGGCCCGCGGATCAACGAAGTGGGCGACAATCTTGTTGCCCGACATGGGGAGAACGTGTTCGACGCGGCAGGGGGAACCGTGCTGCCCGGCCTGCATGATCACCACGTGCATGTGCGTTCCGCGGCCTCCGCTTTAACTTCGGTTGCCGTCGGCCCTCCGGACGTGAACACCAAAGAACAACTGGCACATGCATTGTCGAACGCAATTCCCGGATCCGACGGGTGGATCCGCGCGGTCGGATATCACGATTCGGTTGCCGGCGAGTTGGACCGCGGCACCCTCGATGTTTTGCTGCCGGGCATCCCGGTCCGTGTCCAGCACCGTAGCGGCGCGTTGTGGATTCTCAACTCCGCGGCGCTGGGCCGGATCGGGATGGCCGACCACCTGGACGGGCGCCTGCGCAGTAGCGATCGCGGCTGGTCGGACGCCTTGGAGAGGCGCGAGACCGACCTCACGGAATTGAGCCGACGACTCACCGCGGTCGGCGTCACCGGAGTCACCGACGCCACGCCCGACCTGGTGTCCGACGATATTGTCGCGCTGCAGGCAGCGCACCGGCACGGCGATTTCCGGCCCCGGGTGCATTTCCTCTCGCCTGGCAAGAAGATCCTGCACGACGACCGGCTCGACCTGGACGCGCTGACGCAATGGATCATCGACCGGCACAGCGCCGGCCAGCCGGTGGCCGTGCACTGTGTCACCACGGTCCAACTGGTAGTGACCATCGCGGCGTTGCGCGCGGCGGGCAGCCATCCGCTCGATCGCATCGAACACGCCGCAGTGGTGTCCGACGACAACCTGGCCGACCTCGCCGACCTAGCGGTCACCGTGGTGACGCAACCCAACTTCATCGCCGAGCGGGGGGACCAATACCTTGTCGAGGTTCCGGCCACCAAGCACGATCAGCTGTGGCGGGTGGCTTCCTTGCTGAAAGCGAATGTTGACGTAGCGCTTTCCACCGATATGCCCTTCGGCCAGGGCGACCCGTGGGCGGCGATGCGCGCCGCGGTGCATCGCGCCACACCCAGCGGCGCGATCCTCAATTCAGCCGAATGTGTCACGGCGGCTGCGGCTTTGACGATGTTTCTGGGGTGGCCCGACCGGCCCGGCCAGCCACGCACCGTTGATCCCGGGCAACCGGGAGACCTGTGCGTACTAACGCAACCGCCCGCGGCGGCCTTGGCCGAACTCGACGCCGGCATGGTCGCGGCGACGATCATCGGCGGTGAGGTCGCCTACGTGGCACGGTAACGCCAACGATCAACCCAGCGTTTCGAGCGCCGAGCGCAACACGTCGCACTGACTTGCAAAGAACCGCTGCGACACTTGAGCTTTCGCCAACACCAGGTCGAAGCCATGGAAGGCGCCGGGGACAACTTCGACTTCGCACGGCACGCCGGCGTCCTTCAGGCGTTCGGCGTAGGCGAGATCCTCGTCATGGAACAGGTCGTGGGTGCCAACGCCTATCCACGCCGGTGGCAGCCCGCTCAGGTCGTCGTGCCTGGCCGGGACGGCTACTTCTGGGTCGGCGTTGCCGAGATAGGCGGCCCAGCCGAACTTGTTGGAACGTGGACCCCACAACCGGTGGTTCGGATTGGTGGGAGCGCTAGAACTCCGGTCATCGAGCATCGGGTACACCAGCAGCTGAAATGCCGGGGTGACCTCGCCGCGGTCGCGGGCCAGCAGTGCCAGCGCCGCAGCCAGACCGCCGCCCGCGCTGCCGCCGCTGATCGCCACCCGGTCGGGGTCCACCGCAGGCAGGCCGACCAGCCAGGTCAGCGCGGAGTAGCAGTCTTCTAGCGGAGCGGGGTACGGATGTTCGGGTGCCAGCCGGTAGTCCACCGACGCCACGGTGATACCCAGTTTCCTGCTGAACCGGCGACACAGCGCATCGTCTTGTGCGGCGGTGCCAATCACATAACCGCCGCCATGAATCCACAGCAGCGCCGGTCCCGGTTCGGGTACGCCGGCGGGGCGGAACAGCCGAACTCCGGCTCCAGACGCCAGGGTGATCACTTCGACATCCGCGGGCGCACCGCGACGTCCCGTTAGTCCGGTCAGCGCCCGGATCACCGGCAAAGTCCGTCGCCCGATCATCTGCCGTGGCGCGAAGCGGGCGAATCGGCGCAGATCTGGGTGAACGTCGGTGTCCAGCATCGGTCCAGTATCCATCTGAGCCGGGTTTGGCACCGAACCGCCTACGTGAACCGTTCCCCGAACACCGGTAGCCGTTGCAGAATCGCCAGATTTCGCAAACTGCGCAGAGGTACGCTGCCCACCATGACGGCAAGGGACCGAGCATGACGCCCTGGATGCGACGGTTGCTGCGCGCCCGGCCAGCCGATTATGCACTGGCCCTAAGCGTCGCGGGGGCTTCGCTACCGGTGGTGGGCAAGCATCTGGAGCCCCTCGGGGGTGTGACCGCAATGGGAGTCTGGGGCGCCCGGATGGCACCGGCTGCCTTATCCGGGATGACCAAGGACTGGCTGACACCTGCCAGCTACGGCGCGCGACGCGGGGACGTCGAGAGCGCTCGCGACGTCTCCGTCGCGGCCTTGCGTGGGGTCGTGTCATCTGCGGATCTGGACGCCGAATGGCCCGCGGCCAACCCGACACCACCTATTTGGGATGCGTTGCGCCAGCGCCGCTACACCTACCGGCGTGGCGTTCACTACGGAGACCACCCCGCGCAGTTGCTCGACGTTTGGCGCCGCAAGGATCTGCCCGCTGAACCCGCGCCGGTGCTGATCTTCGTCCCCGGCGGCGCCTGGGTGCATGGGCGCAGTGTGGGGCAGGGGTCCGCGTTGATGTCCCGCCTGGCCGAGCTGGGTTGGGTGTGCCTGGCGATCGACTACCGGGTCGCGCCGCGCCACCGCTGGCCACGCCACATCACCGATGTCAAGACCGCCATCGCGTGGGCGCGAGCCAATGTCGACAAATTCGGTGGCGACCGCAATTTCGTTGCGGTGGCGGGTTGTTCGGCGGGCGGGCACCTGGCCGCGCTGGCCGGGCTCACCCCCGAAGATCCGCAATTTCAGACGGAGCTGCCCGAAGGCGCGGACAGCTCGGTTGACGCGGTGGTCGGCATCTACGGCCGCTACGACTGGGAGGACCGTTCGACTCCCGAACGTGACCGGTTCGTCGACTTCCTGGAGCAGGTGGTGGTCGGGCGGAGAATCGCGCGTCATCCTGACGTGTTTCGCGACGCTTCGCCGATCGCGCGCGCACATCGAGATGCGCCACCGTTCTTGGTGATTCATGGCAGCAAAGACGCCGTTATCCCCGTCGAGCAGGCGCGGAATTTTGTGCAGCGACTGCGGGCGGTCTCGCGTTCGACGGTCGGCTACCTGGAGTTGCCCGGCGCGGGCCATGGCTTTGACCTGATCGACGGTGAACGCGCCAGCGCGGCGGCGCACGCGACGTCGCTGTTCCTCAACCAAGTCTATCGAGCCCGGACACAGATCGGCGCTAAAGAGGTGATCTGAGCCACAGCGCTGAGTAGGGTCGCGCTATGGGTATAGGAAAGCGGTGAAGCGGCTTAGCGGGTGGGACGCGGTGCTGCTGTATAGCGAAGCGCCGAACGTGCACATGCACACCCTCAAAGTCGCCGTGATCGAGCTGGACCCCGATCGCCGGGAGTTCGACCTCGACGGCTTTCGCCACGTCATCGGCAACCGACTGAACAAGCTCGAACCGTTCACGTACCGACTCGTCGACATCCCGTTCAAGTTCCACCACCCCATGTGGCGCGAGCATTGCGAGGTCGACCTCGAGTACCACATCCGCCCGTGGCGGCTACCCGCGCCAGGCGGGCGACGCGAGCTGGACGAGGCGATCGGCCAAATCGCCAGCACCCCCCTGGACCGGGACCGTCCGCTGTGGGAGATGTATTTCGTCGAAGGGCTGGCCAACAATCGGGTCGCCGTGGTCGGCAAGATCCACCACGCGCTCGCCGACGGCATTGCCTCGGCGAACCTGATGGCTCGCGGGATGGACTTGGTACCGACAGCGGAGAGCGGCCCGCAAGTAACCGACCCGGCTCCGTCCAAGCGGGAGCTGATGACGTCGGCATTCAGCGATCACTTGCGGCAGATCGGAAAGCTCCCGGCGACGATCCGTTACACCACCCGGGGCATCGGCCGGGTCCGACGCAGCTCGCGGAAGCTCTCCCCCGAACTGACCATGCCGTTTACACCGCCGCCGACCTTCATCAATCACAAGCTCACCCCGGAGCGCAGGTTCGCAACCGCCACACTGGCCCTCGCCGATGTCAAGGAGACAAGTAAAAAGCTCGGGGCGACGATCAACGATGTGGTGCTGGCCATCTCCACCGGGGCGCTGCGCACGTTGCTGTTGCGCTATGACGGCAAAGCCGATCCGCTGCTGGCGTCGGTGCCGGTGAGTTTCGACTTCTCACCGGAGCGGATCTCGGGCAACTACTTCACCGGGATGATGGTGGCGCTGCCGGCCGATCTTGATGACCCACTGGAGCGGCTGAGGGCCTGCCACGACAACGCCAACTCGGCCAAGGAGGGCTACAACCTGGTCGGGCCCGAACTGATCAGCCGCTGGTCGAACTACATGCCGCCGGTGGCCAGCCAGTCGTTCTTCCGGTGGGCGGCCGGCCGCGAGCTGAACAAGGTGCTCAACCTCCCGATCTCGAATGTCCCGGGCCCCCGCGAGCGGGGCCGGGTCGGCGGCGCCCTGGTGACCGAGATCTATTCGGTGGGGCCATTGACCACCGGCAGCGGCCTCAATATCACCGTGTGGAGTTATGTCGATCAGCTCAACATCTCGGTGTTGTCCGACGGCGCCACCGTCAAGGACCCGCACGAGGTCACCGAGGCGATGGTCGCCGATTTCATCGAAATACGCCGAGCCGGCGGCCTTTCCGCAGAGCTGACGGTCGTTGAGACCGCAATGGCTGAGGCGTGATTTAAGGCGTGATTTAAGGCTGGTTCCCAGGCCGTTACCATCAGCACTGTGACTGGTAGCGACGAAGCTGGCAACGAACCCGAGGTCCTGGTCGAACAACGCGACCGGATCCTGATCATCACGATCAACAGGCCGAAGGCCAAGAACGCGGTGAACTCGGCGGTGGCCAATGGCCTGGCCGCCGCGGTGGACCGCCTCGACGGTGATCCGGGCCTCTCGGTGGGGATCGTGACCGGCGCGGGCGGCTCGTTCTGCGCCGGCATGGATCTCAAGGCGTTCGCTCGCGGCGAGCTCCCCATTGTCGAGGGCCGCGGCATGGGCTTCACCGAACGTCCGCCGGTCAAGCCACTCATCGCCGCCGTCGAGGGCTACGCGCTGGCCGGTGGCACCGAACTGGCGCTGGCCACCGACCTGATCGTGGCCTCGAAGGACTCTGCGTTCGGGATTCCTGAGGTCAAACGCGGGCTGGTGGCGGGCGGCGGCGGACTCTTGCGGCTGCCGCAGCGCATACCGTCTGCCATTGCCATGGAGTTGGCGCTAACCGGCGAGAACCTGTCGGCTGAGCGCGCTCACCAGCTGGGCTTGGTCAGTGTGTTGGCCGAGCCGGGAAAGGCGCTGGAGGCCGCGATCGCGCTGGCGGAGAAGATCGCCGCGAACGGACCGCTCGCGGTGGCGGCCACCAAGCGGATCATCGTCGAGTCCCGCGGCTGGAGCCCGGAGACGATGTTCGCCGAACAGAACAAGATCCTGATGCCGGTGTTCTCGTCGAACGACGCCAAAGAAGGTGCCATTGCTTTCGCGGAGAAGCGCCCGGCGCACTGGACCGGCACCTGAGGGCGCCGACGCCACGGGGCCGCCAGATAGTTGGGTGATCTAAACTATTGCCGAGGCGCCGCATGACACTTTTGGCAGCCTTTGTAACGTGTTGAGCACAGAAAGTTGAAGCGTGAGTATTTCGTTGCTTCTCGAGATGGCTGCGTCGAGCAATCCCGACCGCACCGCCGTCGTCTCCGGAGACCTGCGGCTGACAACGCAGCAACTCAGCGACCTGGCCGACGGCGGTGCCGGCGTCATCGCGGCATCGAACGCCAAGCACGTGGTGTACATCGGAACCGGCGGAGCGATGCTGCCGATACTGATCTTCGCCGCGGCGCGTGCCGGCTTGCCCTTCACCCCGATCAACTACCGGCTGTCCGCCGACGGCATCCAGACCCTCATCCAGCGACTGCCCGAACCCTTGGTGATCGTCGACAGCCGCTATCGCGACATGCTCGGGGATGCCGCAACCCGGGTGCTGGAATCCGACGAGTTCCTCGCGGCCGCGCGCAGCAGCGAGCCGGCCGCGGAGTTTCCCGACCCCGACTCCGTCGGGATCGTGCTCTTCACGTCCGGCACCACGTCGCAGCCCAAAGCCGTTGAACTCAGCCACAACAACCTGACCAGCTATGTCACCGGCACGGTCGAGTTCGAGTCGGCTGACCCCGCCGACGCTGCACTGATCTGCGTGCCGCCGTACCACATCGCCGGAGTCGGCGCGACGCTGTCGAACCTGTATGCCGGGCGCAAGATGGTCTACTTGCCCAACTTCGATCCCCAGGAATGGGTGCGGTTGGTCAACGCCGAGCAGGTCACCACCGCCACGCTGGTTCCGACGATGCTCGACCGGGTCGTCACCGTGCTCGAGGCCTCGGACTCGGTCGGCGGCGCCCCATTGAAGCTGCCGTCGCTGCGCAACCTGGCCTACGGCGGCTCGAAAGTGGGCCTGCCGCTGGTCCGCCGGGCGCTCGAACTGCTGCCGGATGTCGGCTTTGTCAATGCCTACGGCCTTACCGAGACCAGCTCCACGATCGCGGTGCTGACACCCGACGATCACCGCGCTGCGCAGTCCGCGACCGCCGCCGCCGTCATCAAGCGGCTCGGCTCGGTCGGACAACCTGTGCCGGGCATCGAACTGGAGGTCCGGGACGAGGACGGCAAGGTGCTGGGCCCCGGCGAAACCGGCGAGCTGTTCGTGCGTGGCGAGCAGGTCTCCGGCCGGTATACCGGCATCGGCTCGGTGCTCGACGAAAACGGTTGGTTCCCAACCAAAGACATCGCCATGCTGGACGAGGACGGGTATCTGTTCATCGGCGGACGCAGCGACGACACCATCATCCGGGGCGGCGAGAACATCGCGCCCGCTGAGTTGGAGGAGGTGTTGATCGAGCACCCGCACGTACACGACGTCGCTGTCGTCGGTGTCGAAGATCCGCAGTGGGGCCACGCGATCGTCGCCGTGGTGGTGCCCCAGCCGGGCGTCGAACCCGATCCCGAGGAATTGCGCGAACATGTTCGAAAAAGCTTGCGCGGGTCGCGAACCCCCGACCGAGTAGTGTTTCGTGACGAGCTGCCCACCACTCCCACCGGCAAGGTACTTCGCCGGGAGATCATCCAGACGCTAGAAGGATTACGAGCATGATCAAGAACGGAACCCGCCTCGCCAGCCAGGTGTGTGACACCCAGGTGATTGTCGTCAGAAGTTCCGACAGCCTCGACGACCTGCGCTGCGGCGGGGTGCCGATGGTGGCGGTCGGCGGCGAGCGTTCCGGTGAACTCGATCCGGCGTTCTCCGGCGGCACCGTGATGGGCAAGCGCTACGTCGACGAAACCGGCGCCGAGGTGCTGGTGACCAAGCCGGGCGTGGGGAGCCTGAGTGTTGGTGCGTCCGCGCTGCAGCTCAAAGAGGTCAAGCCGCTTCCCGCCAGCGACTGACGGTCGGGGGTTCGTCGAGATCGACGAGAGCGTGATCTTTTTCGGTGAGTCGCCGCGCTAACGTCGATGTCGCGTAGCCGTTAGTCCCAACAGCCAATCAGCGCGCGAACGTCCGCCCAGCTAGCTCGACTTCGGCCGACAACCGCAGTGCCACCGCCGAAGCGCCGACTGCCACCGCATGCCTTCCCGGCTCGATGCGCCAGGCCCCGGCGCTGCCGTCGTAGCGCGCAAGCAGGCGCGGATCGGCCTCGATGGTCACCCGGTGCAGCGCGCCGGGCTCGAGCTCGACCCGTTCAAATCCGAGCAGGCGCAACCGCGGCTGATCGGGTGCCCCCGTCAGATACAGCTGCGGGACATCGGCCCCGGTGCGGTCGCCGACGTTGACGACGCTGAAGCTGGCGCGCACCGTGTGCCCGCCGGCGACCACCAAGTCGCGGTACTCGAAGCTGGTGTAGGACAGGCCGTGTCCGAAGGCGAACATCGGGTCTTCGCCCGTTCGCGCAAACCAGCGGTAGCCGACGTCGGCGCCCTCGGAGTAGTGGATGGTGGTCGACGTTCCCCACGGTGCGCCGAGGCCAGGCAGCTCCGGGCGCGGAGTCTGAGCGAGGTCGACCGGGAAGGTGATCGGCAGCCGGCCCGACGGATTCACTTGGCCGGAAATGAGTTCAGCGATGGCCTGGCCGCCGGCCTGGCCCGGATACCAGGCCTGCACGATGGCGTTCACCGAATCTCGCCAGGGCATGTCCGCCGGGTTGCCGGTCTCTAACACCACAACCGTGTTCGCATTGGCGGCGGCGACGGCCGCGATCACCGCGTCCTGGCCCCACGGCAGCGACAAGTCGGCGCAGTCGAACCCCTCCCCCTCGACACGAATCGCGAACACGATCACAAGGTCGGCCCGCCGCGCGGCCAAGACCGCCTCGCCTGGAGTGAGGCCGGGATCGAATTCGATTTGAGCGTGCGGGAATTGCTTGCGCAGCGCGTCCAGCGGACTCGACGGCAGTAGGTGCAGGTTACGCAAGGACGCCGTCAGGGCGGGGCCGCCGATCGGAATCACCGCCGCGTAGCCGCCCGGCGGCACGACGGCACTCGATCCACAACCAATCGGCACACCGAGCTGTGCGTAGCCGCCGATGACCGCGATGCGGGCGGACGATTCGGGCGCCAAGGGCAATAACCCGTCGTTCTTCAGCAGCACGATCCCCTGGCGTGCGACCTGCAACGCAATCTCTTGGTGTGCGGCCAGGTCCGGCGCGGGCGCGGCGTCCCACCGGTCGAGTCCGACGGCGAACACCGACCGCAATATCCGCCGGACCATGTCCGACAGCCGCTCTTTGGGTAACCTGCCATCTGCGTAGGCGGCCCGCAACCGATCGCTGAACGCCTCCGACCCCCACAGCACGGCATCGATTTGCGCACCGCACTCCTGGTCGAGGCCGTGCAGCGCGAACTCCCAGCTCGGCGTGGCACCCCAATCGGACATCACCCAACCGCGGTACCCCCAGGCGCCTTTCAAAACGTCATTGATCAACACAGCGTTTCCGCCCGCATAGTCGCCGTTGACCTTGTTGTAAGCCGTCATCACGGCGCCGGGCTGCGACCGCTCGATGGCGATCTCGAAGGCCAGCAGGTCCGATTCGCGATGCGCCTCGGGATCGATGACCGCGTCCAGCCAGTGCCGGTTGGTCTCGTTGCAGTTCAGCGAGTAGTGCTTGACCGTCGAGATCACGCCCTGTTGCTGTATCCCGTTGATCGACTCGGCAGCCATCGTGGCGCTCAAAAGTGGGTCTTCGGAGAGGTACTCGAAGTTGCGGCCATTTCGCGGATCGCGCGCCAGGTTCATCGCGCCAGCCAGCTGCACGTTGAACCCGCGGCTGCGTGCCTCGCGGCCGATCACCTGGCCCGTGGAGTAGGCAAGCGCCGGGTTGAAGCTGGCTGCCAGCGCCAGACCGGCCGGCAAGGCGGTGGCGGTGTCGCCCGGTCGGAAGCCGGGGTTTGTCACCCCGAGGCCGGCATCGCTCATTAGCAGCGCCGGCACACCCAGCCGCGCCACTCCGGGCACATACCCCGCACTCGCCGGAACGTCCGGCGGGATCCGGTCATCCCGCAGCGGCCACATTTCGCCGCCGCCCACCGTCCCGAGCAGCAGTGAGAAGCGCTCGTCGTCGGTCATCCGGGCCTCGACGTCACGCGCACGGACGTCGGCTTCCAACTCGAAGGCGTCGGCTGGCTGGTTCAACGCACCCCCTCCTTGGCGTAGACAACACGCAGCACGTGCCCAACTTCCGGCCCCATCACCAGCTCGGCCAGCCTACAAAGCGTCGCAACGAACTCCGGACCGTGTGGGGGCAACTCCCGGCACAGGTGATGTGCGATCTCGTGCAGCACCACCAACTCGCGCATCGCCCAGTCGGCGGTGTCACGATCGGGAACTGCGATAACGCCGGCGCCGTCACGGTTCTCATAGTGCGCCGCGGTGGCCGCGCGCCGCGCCCGCACCCTGGCTCGCGACACGTCCGGCCAGTGTTGCCGCACGCCCGCTAGCGCGAGTACGTCGTCGACGTAGCGCTGGACGGACTCAACCGAGGCGAACCGTCCCTCCGGCGGCAGCGTCAGCTGCGTGCCGAAGAACTCTACGGTGGGCGACCCGTACTCGGCTGCGCGGTCGAACAACGTCCTGACGAACTCTTCGGCCGCATAGACCTTGGAGCGCTGGGAGTCCCGCTGACGGGAATCCGCTGAAGAATCCCCCGGAGTCACCGGCCCAGAGCGGTTCGCGCCCCGGGCAACTCGGGGCTATTGCCGAGGCGGGCTCGTCTACCGGCCCGGTCACCGGCGCGCCGCGCCGCCGACGAATACCCGGCCGATGCTCTACTGGCCTGCCAGGTGCCGCGCGCTTTCGACGCGCCGCGATAGTAGTCCTTCAGCTCGAGCTCCTTGTCCCGCAAGGCGATAGCGGTACCAGGCGTATGGCCCCGGCCCGTGGTGGCCTCCCGCCGGCTCTGATCCCGGGCCTCGGCCAGGCGTTGGCCGACGCGAACCCCAAACGCCAATTGGAAGTTCAGCCGGGCGGTGATGGTCGGCGTGGGCCGGTGCGCACCCGATGCCAGGTAGGCATCCGACGCGCGCACCATCTGAACAACCAGGCTGGCGTACAAGGCGTGACTGGCGTCGATGTCCTCCGCGAACCCGTACGCGTAGAGAAACGTCGAATTCGACGCCACATCACAGCGGACTTCGTTCGCAGCGGCGATCCCCACGAAGAGCTGCACATACGTCCGCAGGCCCTTGGTGCCCGCCGCCCCGATCGTGATGGTGCGCTGGGTCGGGCCCTGCGCGGCTGAGCGATTGGCCGCGTGCGACCGGGCCACTGCCAGGTCGATCGAAGCCGTCGTCGCCAGCCGTTGCGCCGCGCTCATGAACGCGTCAGCCTCGTGCGCGTTGTCGGTTCCTTCGGCCTGACGCAGCAGCGCGGCGATGCGCGACAGCATTTTGTCGTCGGTCATAGCGCCAAACTACGTGAGGGGTAGGACACTTGGCTTACGGCCGCTCACAGTCGTTTCAGGATCCACGAGACCACATCGTCGAGCACCTGGTCGCGCTCCGGTTCGTTGAAGACCTCGTGGTACAGCCCGGGGTAAACCTTCAGTTCGACGTCGGCGGACCCGACACATTCGACCAGCCGGCGGCTTCCGGCGACGGGGATCAGGTGGTCCTCGGAACCGTGCACCACCAGCAATGGTGCTGTCAGTGCCGGTGCCCGCTGGGGCATGGTCTCACCCACCTGCAGCAGGACACGGCCGACGCCGGCAGGGACTTTGCCGTGGTACACCAGCGGGTCCGCGTTGTAGGCGGCCACCACCGCGGGGTCACGAGATATCGCATTGACGTCGAGTTGCTGCGCCGGCAGGCCGGGCACGACCACTCCGAGGATTTTGGCGGCAAAAGCCAGCACCGGCGACACCTGATCCTGGGCCGCCACCGCCGGCCCGGAAAGCACCATCAGGTCGTAGGCGTCCGGGCGTTCGACGCCGTAGGCGAAGACGATCCCCCCGCCCATGCTGTGCCCGAGCACGATGCACTTCAGGCCTGGGTGTTCCCGGGCTGCGATACCGACCAGGGTGGCGAAATCGCCGGTGTACTCGTTGATGTCCCGCACCAGCACCCGTTTGCCGCCCGAACGGCCGTGCCCGCGGTGGTCCAGCGCGTAGGTGACCAGCCCGGCCTCGCCGAAACGCTGGGCAACGTGGTCGTAGCGGCGCGCATGCTCGCCGAAACCGTGCGACAGCACCACGACCGCCTGCGGCGGGGTATCCGGGGTCCAGACGTCGTAGACGATCCGCACGCCGTCGACGCCGTCGAAATTCCGTTCAGTCCGGGTGATAGTCACTACGGGCAGCGTAATGGCTCCTCGCGCGGACTGGGGCCGGAGGCGCTGCGTAGGCTCGCTCGGGGGGAGCTGCCGACTCGCGCTTAGTTGGCTGTCCGAGCTGACCGGGTCCAGGAAGGTAGAGCAAATGACAGATACGCTGCTCGTCGAGCATGTTCCCGGTAAGCCGAGCCTGCTTTTGGGTGCCTTTGACATCGGCAGCGTGGGCTATGTCGCCGAAGAGTTCTTCGTCTCCGGAACGGCCTCGTCCTACACCGCGGCAGCGCAGCTGAACCCGGACGGCCGATGGAATGTGACGCCTTCGGAGGCGGCCGACTACGCCACCCGGATTGTGGTGCTGACGCCGAACGATCGGACGCGGTTTAACGGGACTGTGCTGGTCGAGTGGCTGAATGTGAGCGGCGGCATCGATGCTCCGGCCGTGTGGATGATGGCGCATCGCGAAATAGTGCGCGCCGGCTATGCGTATGTGGCGGTGTCCGCGCAGCGGGTGGGCGTTGAGGGCGGTGCCAGCATGCTCGGCGTTGATATGTCCCTGAAGAGCCAGAATCCGACGCGATATGCGTCCCTGTCGCATCCGGGCGACGCCTTCGCCTACGACATCTATTCGCAGGTCGGCGGGCTGATCAAAAACGCCGAGCGCAACGACGTCTTGGGCGAGTTGAACGTGCAGCACGTCGTCGCCGTTGGCGAGTCTCAGTCGGCCATGTTCCTGACCACCTACGTCAACGCCGTCGATCCGCTCGCCCGGGTTTTCGACGGCTTTCTGGTGCATTCCCGATTCGGTCCGGCCGCGCCGTTGGACGGCGTTTCCATATTCGAGGATCCGCAGACCAACACGCCGCAAGCGATCCCGTTCCGAGCGGACCTACGCGTCCCACTGGTCTCGGTCATCACCGAAACCGACCTGTTCGGCGGCGTGCGGCACGGCTACTACTTCGCCCGGCAGCCGGATAATCAATGGCTACGGGTATGGGAAATTCCCGGCACGGCGCACGCCGACAACTACACGATCCAAGTCGCGCCGATCGACACCGGCTCCGCTCCGCTGGACGACATCGTGGCGGCGTATGCGCCGACCAACATGCTGATGGGCCAGGAGCTTGGCCACTACATCAACTTCGCCCCCCAGCACCATTACGTGCTGCAGGCGGCGGTTGCCGCGCTCGACAGCTGGGTCCGGACCGGCGAGCCGGCGCCCTCGGGGCCGGTCATTGAGGTCCGCGAAGCCGATGAGCCCCAGCCGATTCTGGATCCCAATGGCCTCGCCCAAGGTGGCGTGCGGACCCCATGGGTGGACGTGCCGATCGCACGGACGTCCGGTTCCGGCGCCGTCGAGAGCGTGATGGCCTTGCTATTCGGCTCTGGTGAAGCCTTCGACGCCGCTACGTTGGGCCGGCTCTACCCCGGTGGAAGCGCGGAGTACCTCGAGAGATTCACGGGCGCGCTCGACACCGCGATCGAATCCGGGTTCATCCTGCCGGCGGATCGTGCCGAGATCCTCGAGCTCGCCGCCGCGGTGTATTCCAGGAGTACCGCCGAACCCCGATCAGAATAGCCGGCTGTCCGGTGCCGGCCCGGCCACCGGACGGACCAGACCTGCCCCGGTAACCAGCGGGAGGTCCAGGCGCGGAAAGCAGTCCGGGCGGGGCCGCGCACACCGCGGGGATGGCGTTGACCATTCGCGACGCGCCGGCCATGCGCGCACCCAGATCGTGGTCGTGGTCGTCGGCCATCTCAAATTCGCAGCGCATGCTTGGGGAACTGTTCCTCATGAGTGAGCAGGTGTGCGTTCTGCTCGGTTGTTGCGGCCCGAACGGTGTTGGCCGCTGGTGGCGGGTGTTTTCCGGGGGACCGCCATCCATCGTGTGGGTGGCGGTGGACCGGAACTGCCGTGCCTGCCAACATGGTCGGGTTGACGTTGGGGCCTGGCCGGTGGTGTGCCCGTGACGGTCCTCTGTCCGGTGCGGGGTCCTGCCGGCCGTCGCCTGATCGCCTTGCCGAGGCCACGTCTGCCGATCACGGTCGCCGCGCCGTGGTGGCGGGTGACCGGTTCGGAAGTCTGCTGTTGTAACGGTTTGACCCAGTGCTGGGCGCCCCACGTGCTGGTGTAAGCCGGATCCACGCCAATGACCGCGATGCCGCAGCGAGCGGCCATCGAGGTCAGCCGGGTCCGGAAGCGTGCGGTGGGGATGCCGGCGACGGTGCGCCGGAATTGTTTGCCGCGCGTGCCGTGGCCCATCGTGTCGCGGCCGACCGCGCGCGCGTCGGCGAAGTCGAGGTTCTCGATGACCACCGCTACACAGCCGGCGTGTGCTGCGGTACCGAGCAGGGCGGTGATACCAACATCCTGACCCAGGGCACCGACAAACACCGACGGGCCGAACCCGCAACGCAGGCATCGGCAACGTTCCCTCGCCAAACCAGCGATACGCCTCGGGTGGCTTGCCGAACCCGAGGATCTCGTACACCGCGGCCTTGTCCGGGTAAGTGGCGTAGTTGAAGATCCCCGTCACGCGCACCGACTCGATGGTCCAGGGAGACACCCTAAAGGACCAGGGGTAAAACGTCATTGGCGAACCCCGAGTCGATTCCGGTAGTGAAGAACGAGACATCGCCATCCAACGCCGCCTGACGCAGGGATTCGGTGAACGCGTGACATCAACGGAATTCGTCGTCCTTCCGATTTTCGGTCCGGACGGCCAGCCCGAATATCAAATCGAGATCCACCTGGGCCACTCCGACACGCTGACGCTACCGGCGCTTGATACCGCGCTGCGGCACGCGCAGGGGCTACTCGGCGCCGGCATGACCTGACTAAGCTGAAACCATGGCTGCCAGCGTTGAGATCCGGCGCGCGGCCGACCGGGCCGTCACCAGCACTGCGTGGCTGAAATCCCGGCACTCGTTCTCGTTCGGTGACCACTACGAGCCGGACAACACCCACCACGGGCTGCTGCTGGTGAACAATGACGACTCCGTCCAGCCCGCAACCGGATTCGATACGCACCCACACCGGGACATGGAGATCGTCACCTGGGTACTTCGGGGCGAACTGACGCATCAGGATTCCATGGGCAATCGCGGGGTGATCTATCCCGGCCTGGCCCAACGGATGTCGGCGGGCAGCGGGATCCTGCACTCCGAGAAGAACGATTCCCTAACCGAACCAGTGCATTTCGTGCAGATGTGGGTTACCCCGGACGAGACCGCCGTCACCCCGAGCTACCAGCAGCAGGAAATCGACGCCCAGCACCTCAGCGACAGTCTGGCCACCATCGCGTCCGGAATACCAGGGCATGGCGGCCCGATCACGCTAAACAACCGCAACGCCGCCCTGCACGGTGCGCGCTTGCGCCCGGGCGCCGCCGTGGACCTGCCGGCGGCGCCCTACCTGCATCTATTCGTGGCGCGCGGCCGGGTCACCCTGGAAGGTGCCGGTGAGCTGTACGCGGGCGACGCAGTCCGATTCAACGATGCCGACGGCCGACGGGTGACCGCGGACGACTCGTCGGAACTCCTGATCTGGGAGATGCACGCCACACTGGGCGACTGAGCATGGCCCGGAACACATTGCGCGGCCGATGTGACTTTGGAATGTCGAGTGGCCGACCGTGCATTTTTGGGGGTTGGCTAGGCGCGCCACTGGTTTACTGAGTAAGCCGAAAGCGCGATCTCAAAAGCCAATGCGTCTCGGCCGGAAAAGAGCACAGTTAATGGACGCAAACGAGGTGCGGGATGCAGACGAGCAGCAGGAGCCGCAAGAGTCGACCCTGAATGACCCTGACCGGGTGGTGATCTCCGCCGTCGGTGTCGGCGTGGACGGCGAACACGAGCCGCTGTTCTCTGGTATCGACCTCGCACTCACGTCGGGCATGCACGCCATTCAGCTGCCCGGTGGTCCGGGACAGGACGCGTTCCTGCTCACGCTCGCGGGGCGCCTCAAACCCACCCACGGCACCGTCACGGTGCTCGGCGACACCCACCCGCGCGCCATCCGTCGGCACTGCGCCATCGCGGCGTTCGCCGACATCGACGAGCTGGAGGAATCAGTCACCGTGCAGACGGTGCTCGCCGAGCAGAGCGGGTGGCTGGCACCGTGGTACTCGCGAGTGACCGCAGACGCGGGCAGCGCCGAAATGGTCGCCGTGTTCGGCGACATCCCGGCGCCGGACACCCGAAGATACATCGTTGAACTGTCCGACTTAGAGCTGTTCCTGCTGCGCATCACGCTGGCCCTGCTTTCGGATCGTCCGATCCTGGTGGTCGGGGACCTCGAACAGGTCCGGGACAACGCACAGCGGGCGCTCGCGGTCGAGCGACTCGGCGCGGTAGCCCAAAAGCGCACCGTCGTCGTCGGCGTCACCAACCCCCTCGGCATCGACGCGCCCGACCACGGTCTGCACGATCACCGAATCCTGATCGAAAGGGACTGACAATGCTAGCTGGACTCGCATTCGGCTCGGAGATCAAGCGTTTCGCCCGCCGCCGCTTGACCCGCGTGGCGATCGTCACGCTGATGCTGCTGCCACTGGTATATGGCGCGCTGTACCTGTGGGCGTTCTGGGACCCCTTCGGCCACGTGAACAAGTTGCCCGTGGCGCTCGTCAACTCCGACCGCGGTGCCACCGCGGCCGGGCAGCAGTTCAACGCCGGCACCGAGATCGCCAAGAGCCTGACCCAGGACCGCAGCCTGGACTGGCACGTCGTCAGCCCCGCGGACGCACGCAGCGGCGTCGATCACGGCAAGTACTACTTCATGCTCGAGCTGCCTCCGGACTTCAGCGAAGCGATCGCATCGCCAGTGACCGGGCAACCGAAGAAAGCCGCACTGATCGCCGTGTACAACGACGCCAACAACTACATCTCGTCCAGCATCGGTCGCACCGCCATCGACCAGGTACTCAACGCGGTGTCGACCCGAATCTCCGGCCAGGCAGTCAATCAGATGCTGTCAGTGGTCGTCTCCTCCGGATCAGGCATCAAGCAGGCCGCAGACGGGGCCCGAAGACTCGACGACGGCGTGGGCCAGCTGGCCGACGGTCTGCACACGGCCCGGTCCGCCTCGGGGCAACTCGCCGCCGGCGCAAAGCAGCTCTCCGACGGCATCGACCAGGCCACCGACCCGCTACTCGCAGTAACCAAGGCGCTGTCGCAGATCGGCGGCAACACCGCTCAGCTACAGCAGGGCGCGACCGCGTTGCAACAGGCCAACGATCAGATCGGCGCCATCGCCGCGGCACAGGACGGCGCGGCCAACTCGTTGGGGTCGGTGATCAATCAGCTCTCCGCGAGCCAGGACCCCGCGGTGGTTAACGCCGCCGCGAGCCTGCGCGGCATCGAGGATCAGCTGCGCGGGCATCAGTTCACCCCGCAGATCCGCCAGCAGCTCATCGACGCGCAGAACTCCGCCATCGCGATGACGTCGGGGCTGCGCACGCCCGGCAGCCCGTTGGCCTCCGCACTCGACCAGCTCGGTGGCGGGGCGCAGAGCGTCACGGATAAGCTCAACCAATTGCGCGGCGGAGCCCAGAAAGTTGCCGCCGGCAACGCCGAGTTGGCCAGCGGCATAATTAAACTCGACGACGGAGCCGGGCAGCTGAAGGCGGGATCGAACGAGCTGGCGACCAAGCTCACCGACGGCGCCAACCAGATACCCGACTGGACGAGTCAACAAAAGGACGCGATCGCCGACACCATCGGCGGCCCGGTTCGACTCGATACCACGCACGAGAACGCCGCGCCCAACTTCGGCACCGGTATGGCGCCATTCTTCCTCACGCTCGCCTTGTTCTTCGGTGCACTCGTGTTGTGGATGGTGTTGCGGCCGTTACAAACCCGCGCGATCGCCGCGGAGGTGCTGCCGCTCCGCGTGGCACTGTCCAGCTACCTGCCCGCCGCCGTCATCGGAGTCTTCCAGGCGACCATCCTGTACTGCGTGGTGCGGTTCGCCCTCGGCGTCCACGCCACGCACCCGTTCGCGATGCTGGCCTTCATGATCCTGATCTCGTGTGCGTTCGTCGCTGCGACCCAGGCGATCAACGCGCTCGTCGGACCTGCGGTGGGCCGGGTGCTGATCATGGCGCTGCTGATGCTGCAGTTGGTCAGCGCCGGCGGCATGTATCCCGTCGAGACAACCTCGAAGCCGTTCCAGGTCCTGCACCGCTTCGACCCGATGACCTACGGCGTCAACGGGCTACGCCAGCTCATACTGGGCGGCATCGACGGCCGGCTTTGGCAGGCGATCATCGTGCTCTTCGCCATCTGGGCTGTAGCGGTGGCAATCTCCAGCCTGTCCGCCCGCCGGGACCGATTGTGGAACCTGGAGAGGCTGATTCCGGCGATCAAGATTTGAACGGCCGCATAGAGTTGGGCACGACAGACAGGAGCCGGCATGCCTAAAGCGCAGCCGCGGCACGCGGCGCCGAACCCCAAGCGCGACGCACGCGCGCTACGGACCGTGCAGTTCTGGACGCTGCCCATCGTCGTCACGTTGGCCCTGATGTCGGCGCTGTGCGCGCTCTACCTCGGCGGCATCTTGAATCCCGCCACGAACCTGCGGCATTTCCCGATCGCCGTGGTCAACGAGGACGCAGGAACGGCCGGCGGGCAGATCGTCGACGGGTTGACCGCCGGACTGGACAAGAACAAGTTCGATCTGCGGGTGGTCTCGCACGACGAGGCCAAGCTGCTGCTGGACCGGGCTCAAGCGTATGGCGAATTGCTGATTCCACCGACCTTTTCGTCCAACCTCCATGATTTCGGGGAAAGCGCGGTACTGCCGGGCCACGCGGACCGGCCCTCCGTCACGATCTCTACGAACCCCCGAGCGGGCACGCTGGCGTCCGGCATCGCAAATCAGACGCTGACCCAAGCGATGGCTGTGGTCAATGGCAAAGTGGGCCAACGGCTTACGCAGGCGGTCGCCGAGCAGTCCGGAGGGGCGACGCTGACCGGAGCCTCGGAGACGGGTCTGGCCAGTCCGATCGACATCAAGTCGACCGTCTACAACCCGCTACCCAACGGCACCGGTAACGGGCTCTCGGCGTTCTACTACGCGCTGTTGCTGTTGCTGGCCGGCTTCACCGGCAGCATCGTGGTCAGCACCTTGGTGGACTCGTTGCTCGGTTACGTGCCCGCCGAATGGGGCCCGGTGTACCGATTCGCCGAGAAGGCCAACATCTCGCGCTTCCGCACTCTGTTGGTCAAGTGGGGGATCATGGTGGTGCTGGCGTTGCTGACATCGGGCGTCTACCTGGCAATAGCCCACGGACTCGGGATGCCCGTCGCACTCGGCTGGAAGACGTGGGCGTACGGGGTGTTCGCGATCATCGCCGTCGGTGTCACGTCCAGTTCGCTGATCGCCGTTCTGGGCTCGATGGGGTTGCTGTTCAGCATGCTGGTCTTCGTGATCCTCGGGTTGCCGTCGGCGGGCGCCACCGTCCCGCTGGAGGCGGTGCCACCGCTCTTCCGCTGGCTGGCCGAATTCGAACCGATGCACCAGGTATTCCTGGGCGTACGTTCGCTGCTCTATCTCAACGGCGCCCCGGAGGCCGGGTTGTCCCAGGCGTTGCTCATGACGGCGATCGGCCTCGTCGTCGGGCTGTTGGTCGGCGGCATCACCACAAGCATCTACGACCGCAGCGGATTTCACCGGATCCCGGGAGCGGTCGGGGTCGCGATCGCGGAGGCGCACCAGACCCAGCATCAGGCGCGCACAGCCAAGAACGAGGATCCCGGTGCGCCGACGCACGAGACGGCGACCGAGACCGAGACCGAAAGTTCAAGCGAGGAAACGTAATTCCGGCGCGCCCTTAGCGTCACTGGTTTGTTACTAAAGTTGACAGTGCTGCTTGTGTGACTGATGCTGTGTCTACTGCTGCGTCCACATAAGGAACCACCGTGCTGACACCAAGCGCAGGCCTGCGCCGACGGGCGGCGTGCTGGGCTGCCCTCGTTGGGTGCGCGCTCCTCGCGATCAGCACGGGACAACCCGCCGCGCACGCCGCTGACGGTCGCGAAATGCTGGAGAGCGCCATCGGCACCACCAAAGGCTCCTACCTGGTCTACAACTTCGGCTCCGGTCACCCCATGCCATTGCTCAACGCCGCCGGCAGCTGGTACGAATCGGACAACGGCGGCCACCTACTGATCATCAAAAATGCGGCCGGAAAGCTTTCGCCGCGTCTATTGGTGGACACCCACCAGGGTGCGCAAGCGCGCTGCGAGAGGAACCCCGGGGCCCGCACCAGCGAGGGGTTGTTGCAAGCATCTGAGCTCTACGAGCCGCGGCAGGCGTGGCAGCGGATGGGGGAACCGACCGTCGCGATCAATGCCAACTTCTTCGACGTGCGCGGGCAGAAGGGCGGCTCATGGCGCACGACCGGCTGCAGTTCGCCGCTGGGCGCCTTTGTGGACAACACCCACGGTCAGGGTCGCGCCAATGAAGCGGTCACCGGAACCATCGCCTACTCCGGCAAGCAAGGCCTGTCGGGCGGCGGCGAGAGCTGGTCGACACTGACGACGATGGTCATTCCATCGGGTGGCGCGCCGTACGTGGTGTGGCCCAGGAGTAAGACCGACTATGACTCCGCCACCCCGGTGATCGAGGACTTGCTCAACAAGAACGAGAGGTTCGTCGCGGTGTCCGGGATCGGGCTGTTGGCTCCCGGTCACACCGAACAGCTCCACGACCCGGGTGGAAGCGCGGCCCGAACTGCCCTGGCGTACGCGAGGCAAAAAGACGAGATGTACATATTCCAGGGCGGCGACTACACCCCGGACAACATTCAAGACCTGTTCCGCGGCCTGGGTAGTGACACCGCAATCCTGCTCGACGGCGGCGGATCGTCGGCCATTGTGCTCCGTCGTGACACCGGGGGCATGTGGGCTGGGGCCGGGTCGCCAAAGGGATCCTGCGATACCAGGCAGGTGCTGTGCGACTCGCATGAGCGCGGGCTGCCCAGCTGGCTGGGGTTCAATTAGTCGGTAACAGGCTGCACTGCAGCATTTGTCGGATCAGTCGGCCCGAACCGGAAGATCAGCAGGCTTGCCGCTACCACCGCCGCCGTCACGGCGAACACCGGCGCCACGACGTATCGGGACATGGTCGCACCGACCAAGGCACCGGCGCAGATCGTGAAAACAACACTGAAACGCAGCTTTTGGCGGGCGCCCGTGCCGCCGGCCAGACGGCTGTCCAGCCCGAGGCTGACGATCGTCGATGTCAATACCGTGGTGGACAGCTCCTGAATCCCGAACTGGCGCGCACTCGAATGTTGCAGGCCGAACGTCGCCGCAAGCAGGCCGATCATGATCAGCTTGGTGTTGTCGTGATAGTGCAACACACCCGTGCCAGCCAGGATCGACAGCGTCAACAGAAACAGGATCTCCATTGCCAGCACCGTGGTGATCCACGCACGCGTCCGATCACCGAAATGCCGTGCCAACCGACCGCTGAAGATGGTGGTGCAGAAGAAGGTCGGGAGAGCAACCACCACAGCGGTCAGGTCGATGCTGGTTCTCGGGGCGAGCCAGAAGCCGAGGAAGATCACGTTGCCGGTCATGTTGGCGACGAAAACGTGGCCAAGGACGAGGATGCTGAGGGCGTCGGCCAACCCGGTGGCAAAGGTCAGCAATAACAGCGCTGCGACGGTGGCCCGCTCGGATAGCGGCGAAGTCACGGCCATGCGGTGCAGTACCTTTCGGGGCAACCCTGCCAGTTCGTCTTCGCTCGATCTCGCTACAACTGCGGCGTTACATCCAGCGAGGTGACGGTCGTCATCCTGGTCACCAACCAGCGGTCGTTCGTACGCTTCATGAACAGCCGGTAGGACAAGTACTTCAGACTCGGGATGTTCTTCGTCAGTGGACTCGTTGACGTGGTGTTGGTGAACACGATGACAACAGCGTTCGGGTCATCGAGCGATTCGACCGCCGCGCCGGTGACTTCGGTGGTGTTGGTTATTTGGGCCTGCTTGTTGGGAGCCACGATCCCGTCGACGAATTTGCGGTATTGGGCTCCGAAATCGCCGCTGAGGTAGGCCGCCGCGCGATCGGCGAGGGTGGACATGTTGTCCGGTGTGTACGTCCACAGCGTTGTTATGGCATTGGCCGCCGACCGCGCCACCTTTAGCTTGGTTGCGGCGGTGGCGCGATCGGCCAAATATGGCTGCGCGGCCGCGCCGGCGAACGCGGCGGAGCCGACGAATAGAACGGCAGCGACCAGGACAGCGACGGCGAGCCGCCTACCGGCCGGCCTTCTGGCCCAGACGCCCCCGTCGGCGGTCACCGTCCTAGCGTCGGTGTCGGCTTCGCCGTCCGCCTCTTCCGGTTCCCCTGCCGCACCGTCGATCTCGTCGCCGACGAGCGTGTCGGATTCATCGGTTCTGCCGAGCGTGGAGGCCGCGTCCGCGGTTAGATCACCTGCTGCAGGTTGCTGATCTTCCACTGATTCCCTTCCTGCGTGACGGTTGTCGTCCAACGATTCGTGTTCTCCAGCACCTGCTTTTCATCCGGTGACTTCGAAGTGACCTCGGTGGCGACGATCACTATGGCGCTGCCGTCGTCGTTCCACCGCTCCACGCCGGCGTCGAGGACGGTGCCAGTGGCCGGTTCGGCTCGGGCAATCTGCAGGAGAATCTCGTTGGCCTTGTCCCGATACTGCTTGGCGAAATCGCCAGTCGCTTGGGCGAGTACTCGAGCCACGTAGTCGTTGGCGTGATACGGATCAATGGAGGTGAATTCCGCCATGAACCCGGTCACGTAGCCGAGCACATCACGGTCTTTCGACTCGGCGCGGTCGCGGGATTCGTGGGCCACGAACATCAGGGCAGACACGGTGACGGCGGCCGCCATCAGCAACCCGGCGACCGCGGCGACCAGCGGCAAGCCCGACTGTCGGCGCGCCCGCACGGGCTGCGCGACGAGCAGCGGTTCCTCGCCTGGCTGAAACCTGCGACGGGGACTCATTTTCCGTTCCCGGGCGGCTTGGGTTTGGTCACCACAGTGAGGTCGTCAATACGCCAGTGATTATCGCCGCCCTTGGCGAAACTCACCCGAACAGTTGCGCTGATGTAGCGTTCGTCCGGCGGCGCACCCCGCCGACCATGCATGAACAACAGCATCGTTGCCCGGTCCGGCGACGCTGATTTGACGGCACCGTCGGCCGGCCAGTACTCGTTGATGACCGGGCGCCCCTTCTCCACGACCTCCTGCTGAGCGGCAAGCTGGCCGCGGTATTTGTCGGTCGCCAGCGAACGGGCTCGGGCGAAGTCGTCGTGCAACGACTTCGGATCGTAGGTCAGCATCTGCGCGACGATCTTGGGCCCCTCGATCTGAATTTGGGCAATGGTTTGGTCCGTCGCCCGATCGCGCGAGTAGACAACGGCGTAACTCACCGCCGCGCCTCCCAGGCAGAGTGTCGCCGCAGTCAGCACCGCCACGGAGGTCCACCGGCCGATGTCGCGCGGCGGCTCGTCCGTTTCGACTCGCCGCACCTCGGTGCGCAGCAACATGTCGGCGAAAGTGCGGCGCCGCGGATCCCACAGTGGCCATAGCCATCCCGCCATCACCGACGCGGTGTCAAGAAGATGCGCGAGGTCCCTGAGCAGCAGGCCCCACGCCCCGATGGCTGCACCACCGCGCTGTACCACGGCGATTCGGAAAAGTGCGCGGCCCAGGCTCCAGCCAAGGACGGTCGGCAGCAACAGTCGGTTTACCAACGTCGCCAGGATGGTCAACCCGATGACGGAAATACACACCCACCACCAGGCACCGCGCGAGGGCACCGTCAGCGAGACGAATGCCATCGTGGTAACCACGGCCATTCCCGGCAAGACGTCGACAGCGAATGCGCCGGCACGGATTTGCCACGGCGCCAACCGCTTTCGCGGTGACTCTTGGATGCCCGCGGTGATGGGAGTTTCCTCGACCACCACCGTCACTTCGTCACCTGGTCGAGCTTGGAAATCTTATATTGGCCGTCAGCGTGTGCCATTTTCGCCCGCAGGCGGTAGCCCGTTTCGTTTTGTGTCTGATCACCCGACACCTTGACGCGGAGTGCGACGAGAACGTCGACACTGCCGTCGTCATTGTTGCGCTCGACCGCTGCCCGGACATCGGAGACCTGAACGTGCACATTCGCGGCCTGATAGGCCTGGACGAGCGTGCTGGTGTACAGCAGAGCTTGGGACCGGAAAGCATCTGTGCCGCAGTCAACGATCTTCTGTTCGCTGGCGATCATCGCATTGGTGTCCGGTGCCTGCGTCGCCACAACACAATCCATCGCTGCCTTGAGAGCCGCCGCATCGTTGCGCGCTATGGCTTGGCTTTCCTGGTGGTATCGCACTGCCAGATAGCCGCCGAACCCGACCGCAGCAGCGATTAGCAGAAACGCCGCAGCGATGCCGGCCAACCACCCGCTACGCAGGCGCGACGGGCCACGTTCGGCGCCCGTCACCTCGGTGTTGGACTGCTCGGCTCCGACCTCGGATTCCGAAGAATCCTCGCCCGTCACCTCGGTGTTGGACTGCTCGGCTCCGACCTCGGATTCCGGAGAATCCTCGGCCGTCACGTCGGTACTGATCTCGTCGGCCGTGCCTTCAGACTCCTGACGAATCTTCGGCTCTCGCCGACCCAAACGGCTCATCCTTGACATCGGTGGTGGGTTCAGCCGGCTGGCGCCAGCATCTCCTTCCAGCCATCGTCTCCTGTTTTGGTCGAGTTTTCGACGGAGTACTTGACCCCGTCAGGCCCTACCAGCTGACCGCTCTGGGGACTGTAGATCGCGGCCGAAGGCCCGCCCGGAGTGTAAACACACGGGTTAGGCTGCTGGCCGTTGCACTGCACCGTACCGGACCCCGGCCGCGACACCGGATCGCTGACCGGCGGCGGCGTCCCCGCCACCCGGTCCACCGGCGCCGGATTCAGGCCGTTGTCGACCGACGGCGCCGGAATCACCATCCCCGGTTTCACCGGCTGATCACAACGCGCCGCCGGCGCCGGACAGGTCACCAGCTGATTCGGGTCACCGAACCACGGGTTGGTCCCCGCCGGGACGTAAGGCTTGGGGTCGCGGCACTCCCGCGGCGAGGCCGCCCGCTTCCCCGGCACATCGACGCACGGAATGTTGCGCGAACCCCGCACGCTGTTGGACGGCGTATCCATCGGGATCTTGCAGTACGTGCCCGTTGGCAGTGGCTGCAAGCTGGTGTCGGCCGGCGACCGCCACTCCGACGCCGGAATAAAGCCGGTCAGACACGGCGGCGGCTGATTGATCGACAACGCCAGGTCCAGCGCCGCCTGGTGCGGGAACGGCGCCGCCACCGCCTGTGCGATCGACGCACCCTGCGGCAGGTACACCAGAATTTGTTCCAGCCCGGCGTGATAACGCTTGAGCAGGTCGAACACCACCTCGAGGTTGGCCAGCGTCTGCGGCAGCGCATCGCGAACGTCGTTGAACACCTCGTTGACCTGATCGGCCGTCGGCGCCGCCTGGGTCAGAACACTTCTCACACTTTGATCCTGCTGCGCACTCTGCGCCGCCAACCTGTTCAGGTTGCGCGCCCAGCGTTCGATCGCACCGGCCGATTCGGCCTGACTGTCCAGAACCGGTCCGGAGTTCTGGATGATGTCATTGACGCTGGTGATGTTGGTCTTGAAATCGCCGACGATCGCCTGAGTCGAATCGACCAGCCGCTGCAGCGCCGGACCCAGCCCACCCACCGATCCCGCCGTCTCGTCCAGCAACGTCGCGATCTTCTCTTTCGGCAACGCCGCAAGACCCCGGTTCGCAGTGTCCAGCGCCGGCCCGATGTCACTGGGCACCGTGCCCTTGGTGATGGTTTGCCCGGACGACAAGTACTTGCCCGGGTTCCCGGTCGACACCAGGTCCAGATACTGCTCGCCGACCGCCGACACCGAGTGCACGTTGGCAACCGCGTCGACCGGGATCTTGTAGTCGCTGTCCAAACTCATCGTCGCCTCAGCGCCGCGTTCGGTCGGCTCCACGTCGGTGACCTTGCCGATCGTGATCCCGCGGAACGTCACGTTCGCCGTCGGATACAGCCCACCCGACGCCGGCAACTCCGCCTTAAGCGTGTAGCGACCGACACCCAGCAGACTCGGAACCTGCAGGTAATACACGCCCAGCACCAGCAAAGACACTATTGTAATGACAGCGAACAGCCACAGCTGTCGTCTCATGAAGGTGGTCAACATCGACCAGCCGCCCTTTCGATCGGTGGTCCCCCGGGCGCGTCATTCGGGTTCGGCGTCGGTGGTTGGTTCAGCCGGCCGGCGCCAGCATCTCCTTCCAGCCATCGTCTCCTGTTTTGGTCGAGTTTTCGACGGAGTACTTGACCCCGTCAGGCCCTACCAGCTGACCGCTCTGGGGACTGTAGATCGCGGCCGAAGGCCCGCCCGGAGTGTAAACACACGGGTTAGGCTGCTGGCCGTTGCACTGCACCGTACCGGACCCCGGCCGCGACACCGGATCGCTGACCGGCGGCGGCGTCCCCGCCACCCGGTCCACCGGCGCCGGATTCAGGCCGTTGTCGACCGACGGCGCCGGAATCACCATCCCCGGTTTCACCGGCTGATCACAACGCGCCGCCGGCGCCGGACAGGTCACCAGCTGATTCGGGTCACCGAACCACGGGTTGGTCCCCGCCGGGACGTAAGGCTTGGGGTCGCGGCACTCCCGCGGCGAGGCCGCCCGCTTCCCCGGCACATCGACGCACGGAATGTTGCGCGAACCCCGCACGCTGTTGGACGGCGTATCCATCGGGATCTTGCAGTACGTGCCCGTTGGCAGTGGCTGCAAGCTGGTGTCGGCCGGCGACCGCCACTCCGACGCCGGAATAAAGCCGGTCAGACACGGCGGCGGCTGATTGATCGACAACGCCAGGTCCAGCGCCGCCTGGTGCGGGAACGGCGCCGCCACCGCCTGTGCGATCGACGCACCCTGCGGCAGGAATACCAGAATTTGTTCCAGCCCGGCGTGATAACGCTTGAGCAGGTCGAACACCACCTCGAGGTTGGCCAGCGTCTGCGGCAGCGCATCGCGAACGTCGTTGAACACCTCGTTGACCTGATCGGCCGTCGGCGCCGCCTGGGTCAGAACACTTCTCACACTTTGATCCTGCTGCGCACTCTGCGCCGCCAACCTGTTCAGGTTGCGCGCCCAGCGTTCGATCGCACCGGCCGATTCGGCCTGACTGTCCAGAACCGGTCCGGAGTTCTGGATGATGTCATTGACGCTGGTGATGTTGGTCTTGAAATCGCCGACGATCGCCTGAGTCGAATCGACCAGCCGCTGCAGCGCCGGACCCAGCCCACCCACCGATCCCGCCGTCTCGTCCAGCAACGTCGCGATCTTCTCTTTCGGCAACGCCGCAAGACCCCGGTTCGCAGTGTCCAGCGCCGGCCCGATGTCACTGGGCACCGTGCCCTTGGTGATGGTTTGCCCGGACGACAAGTACTTGCCCGGGTTCCCGGTCGACACCAGGTCCAGATACTGCTCGCCGACCGCCGACACCGAGTGCACGTTGGCAACCGCGTCGACCGGGATCTTGTAGTCGCTGTCCAAACTCATCGTCGCCTCAGCGCCGCGTTCGGTCGGCTCCACGTCGGTGACCTTGCCGATCGTGATCCCGCGGAACGTCACGTTCGCCGTCGGATACAGCCCACCCGACGCCGGCAACTCCGCCCTGAGCGTGTGGCGACCGACACCCATCAGGCTTGGAATCTGCAAATAATAGATGCCCAACACCAGCAGCGAGACCACCGTCATGATGCCGAATAGCACCAGCTGCCGCCTGATGAAGGGGATCAACATTGCCTGTCGCCCCTTTCGATCAGTGGTCCGCCGGGGGCGTCATTCGGGTTCGGCGTGTAGCGGACGTCGGGGATCATCGTCTCGGGATCGCGCCCGAATGACTGTTCCAGCGCGCGCAAAGCCCCGGACAGTCCGGTACCCGTCAGGAACGCGTTGTCGACGGAACTGTAGGTCACATCGAGCGTCAGCGAAATGTTTTGGTAGTCCCCGCGGAACAACTTCGGAACGGTGTCGATGTCGTACGGCTGAGTGAGGATCACCTTCAGCGCATCGATAAGATAGGGGCCGCTGCGGCCGAGTTCCTTCAGCGGGCATTGCAGCGCTTGCAGGTCGGTATGCAGGTTGGGGCGTGCCTCCGACAGATACTGGTCCGCATTCTGGCTGAGCCGGCCCACCGAGTCGACGGCGTTGATGAGCAGATTCTTGGTGTCGGCGAAATGTTTGATCAGCGGCGGGATCTCGGTCAGTACCCGATCCAGGACATCCGCCCGACCGCCCACGTACACCAACAGCCGGTTGGTGGAGTCGATTGCGTGGGTGATGTCATCGCGTTGCTCGTTCAGCTCGCGAGTGAAAGTGTCCAGCTTGCCGAGGAAGGCCCTGATCTGGTCCCCTCGCCCGTTGAATATGTTGAAAACCTCGTTCTGCAGCACTTCCAGGTTCGGAATGCCGCCGCCGCGCAGGATCAGGGAAAGACTGGCTAGCGTCTGCTCGGTAGTGGGGTACGCGGACGAATTCTTTAGCGGGATGGTGTCGCCGTTTTTGAGCAGTTCAGGCGACGGGTTCGGCGGCGCGACCAGCTCGACATGCTGAGAGCCCAGCAGGCTGGTCTGGGCGATCTTGGCGAGGGTGTTCTTCGGCAGCTTGACGCTCTTGTCCACACCGAGCCTCAGAGTGGCCACCCAGTTCTGCAAGCTGATCGAGCGGATCGAACCGACGGCCACATCGGCAACCATCACCTTGCTGTTGCCGTTGATCGCCAGGGTGTCCGGCACCTGCACGTAAATGTCGTAGGCTCCCGACCCGCTGCCCACGGTGCCCGGAATCGGCACGTTCGAGATTCCTCGCCACCCGCACGAGCTCAGCACCAGCGCGGCCACCAGCAGCACGAGTGCCTGCCAGGTCCGGTGGCGGATTAGACGCGCCAGTCTCGTCACGCTCGTGTTCACTGGCCCGCTCCTGCATCATTGATCGCCGGGCCGCCGGCGGCGGGTCCGGGCGCCGACACCTGCGCGGGGGTCGGAGCGACGGGGCCTGGGATCACGTCGGGCCCTGGCGGCGGCGGTTGTATCGGCACCGGAGCCCGCAGGCCGATCGGTGGGAGCACCGGGTTCTCGTCGTACGCATTCGGCGGTCCCGGCGGGGTCTGCAGGTTTGATTGAACCGGCTCGATGTTGGGCCCACCCATGAGTTCGGCCAGCGACTCGGGGGTCATGAGGCCCGCCGTGATCGGCCCGACTTGTTGTCCCTGCATGCCCGGCGCCACCACCCAGCCCGGTTGAGTGTTGCGGTGCGATGTCGGTGTATCCGGCGACCAGATCCCGGGAACGGTCGTGTCCTTGTACCCGTTCGGCGGATGCAGTCGCGGCTCGGAGTAGGCGACCTCTTTGGGCAGCACCTCGGCGGTGCTGAACAGGTTCAACCCGAACGGTGGGTAATTGAACTTGATCGCGTCGAGGATCGGAGCCAGATATTGCGCGCAGAGTTCGGCCGAGTCTTGATATCCGAGCCGGCTGCCGGCCTGTATCGAGCTGCAGATGAACTGCATCGGGTTCGCGAACGTGATCGACGGGATGGCGACGACGGAACCGTGCGACGGGTGGTAAATCTGGTTGATATTCGACGCGGCCGTCGGAAGGACGTGCAGCGCAGTCTCCAGCCCGTTCAGAGGTTCCGGTTGCAGCAGCGTGTTCGTGACGGAGGCCAGGTTATTGACGTCGGTAGCCAGCACCTGGCGGTTCTTGGCGAGGAACGGTCGCACAGTGGAAAGCAGACTGTCGAACTGTTGTATCGCATTTGCGAGGTCACCGTCGGACTGCGCGAGCCGGGTGGTGAACTGCGCCAGGTTCTGATTCAGCCCAACGAACTGCTGATCATCCTGGTGCAGTGCGTTGACGAAGAGCGCAAGGCTGCGCACCACCGCAAAGAAGTCGCCACGGCCCTCGTTCAGCGCGGTCAATGCCCGCGAGAGGCTGTCGAGCGTGGTGTTGACCTGCTTGCTCTTGCCCGCCAGCCCGTCGGCGAACGATTCGATCACCTCACCAAACGGCCCCGTCGGTTGCTCTGGTGTCGGACCGAGCTTGGAGATGATGTTGGTGATGCTGTTGCGCAGCTCGTCCCACTCCACCGGCACCTGAGTGCGCTCGAGCGGGATCACCGCGTTATCCGCGAGCACGGGCCCACCTTTGTAGGGCGGCTCCAACTGGACCGAGCGCGACGCCACCAAGGTGGGGTTCAAGATCACCGCGGAAGCGTTGGCGGGCACCTTGTATTTGTTCTCGTAGTGGAAGGTCACCCGCATCTTGTCGCCGGCCGGCTCGATCTTGTCGATCGCGCCCACCCGCAGGCCCATGATCTGGACCTTGTCCCCCTCGTAGAGCGCGTTCGCGGCAGGGAAATACGCGACCACGGTGTTGTTGGTCAACTTCTGATAGAGCTGCAAGCCGAAGTACCCGACGACAATGGCGGCCACTACCACCAGCGAACCGATGATTACCGACGTGCGGTTCAGTCGCGGGAGCCGCAGGTTGCGGACGTCAAAGATGGTGCTCAATTCTGACTACCTCCCGCCGCGCCGCTACCGCCGGTGCCGCCCGGATTGATGAACGGTGCCGGCAGCTGGTTCCCGGGCCCCGGCCGCGCCGGGGGACCCGGCGGAAGACCGGGTGCGAACGTCGACGGCGGCGGCGTCGGGCCAGCCGGTCCCAGCGGTTCGGTGCGGGCGCCCGGCGGCGCGTCCGCAGGTAGCGGCACTGGTGTCCCCGGAAGGTCGGGAGCCGGCTGACCCGGCCGCCCCGCGATTCCGATGCCCGGCGTGGGTGGCAGACCGTCGGGATTGGGCGGCGACGCGTCGACGTCTATCGGCGCCGGGAAACCGGGGCCGCCGAACGGGCCGATGGTCGCTCCCGCGCACGGCAGCGGATTGCCGGGCCGCGGCAGCCCGTCAGCCGCGGGCGTGTAGGAGCACGGCGACCCGGGCGGTACGGCCGGTCCCGGATGCTCCGGTGTTCCCTCCAGCACGGGCGGTGCCGGTGGCGGCGCGCCGTTGGGGAACCGGGTGCCATTGGGGTCGGGGAACCGGTATGCCGGCAACCCGGCGCTGCGCCAGAAGTTCTCCGGGTCGATACCGCGTTTCTTGAAGGCCGCGTCGATGAACGGCTGCACGATCCATCCCGGAGCCAAGTTATGCAGCACCACTTTGAAGAACGGGCCCGACCCGATGGACTCGTTCAACGAGGGCAGGAACCCGCCGACCTCGACGAATCCCTTGGCCAGGTCGTCTTTGCGCTGCACCAGGACGTCGCTGATCGTATGCAACTGTTCAAGTATGTGATTTAAGTTGGGATTGTCATTGATCAATCCCTTGACCTGCTGCGAGAACGCGGCGACGTTGCCCAGCAACGCATCGATGGCCTGCCCGCGCTCATTGAACGCGACCAGCAGCGTCTTCGCGTTGACCAGCAACCGGTCGACCTGTTCGCTGCGGTCACCCAGGATGCTGGCCACCTGGTTGGCCTGGGCCAGTAGATGCTTGATCTCCTCGTCACGTTTGCCGATCGTGTCGGAGAACTTGGCCACCCCCTCGAGCGCGGGGCTCAGGTTCGGATAGGTCTGATCGATGGTCTGCGACAGCACGTGCAGTGACTGCTTGACCGTGTCGATGTCCCAACCGGAGGCGGCCTTGGTGACGTCGAAGAACGCGTCGTAGATCTGGTAGGGAGTGGTGCTCTGGCCCAGCGGCAAGGCCGCCCCGGGTCGTAGCACCTGGTTACCTCGCGCCTCGATCTCCAGGACTTTCTTACCGAGCAAGGTGTCGGTGCGGATCGCCAGTCGGCTCTCGGTGCCGATCGTGTTGGTGCCGATCGAGAACTTGATGGTGATGTGGTCGCCGTCGATCTTGAGGTCCTCCACCTTGCCGACGTCGAAGCCGGCGATACGGACTTTGTCACCCGTGTTGATCCCACCCGTGTCGGTGAACTGGCCGTAATAACTGGGCTTGGCGAACAACATCGGGACACTGGTGAAGCTTTGCCCCACTGCGAGGACGAGCAGCATCACCAGGATGCCCATCATCCCGATGCGGAGGCGATTCGAAGGTTCCAATGATCTCATTGCGGCGTGCACCTACCCGACGGCTGGTCGAATAGCCGAACCGTGCGGACCGGGCCGCCACCCTGCAGTCCGTTGATCTTGATCGAGATGTCGCAGGCGTAGAAGTTCACGAAGTCGCCGTAGGAACCGATGCCCCGCCCGATCAAGTTCAACGCCGTCGGCACCTTGTGTAGAAAGTCGTCCAGCTGCTGCCGCTGATCGACCAGTGGCTGCTGAGTCGCCTCCAGGTAGTTGATCGACTTGTGCAGCAGCGAGCGGTCCTCGGCCAGCAGGTCGGCTACCGTTCCGGCGGCGTTGCTGATGTGCGCGGTACCGCCCGCCAGTTGGTCACCGTGATCCTTCAAACCGGTGATGAGCACCTCGAGGTTGTTGACGGTCTGATCGAACTCCTTGCGGTGCCGAACCGTGGTGTCCAGCACGATGTTCAAGTTCTTGACCACCTCACCGATCGCCTGGTCACGCTCGCCGATCTGCGTGGTCAGTTGTGCCGTTTGCTCGAGGATGTCGTTGATGGTGCCGCCTTGACCCTGGAACACGTTGATCAGCGCCGACGCGATGGTATTGACCTTTCCGGGGTCCAGAGCCCGAAACAGCGGCTTGAAACCACCGATGAGTGCGTCCAGGTCGAGAGCTGGCGACGTGCGCGACACCGGGATGAATCCACCCGGCTGCAGAACCTGGCCGGCGCCGTCACCTTCGCCGCGTTTGAGCTCCAGGTAGCGGTTACCGATCAGGTCGAGGTACCGGATTTGTGCGGTCGTCGACTGGTACAGCGGCACCGACCGGTCGACGGCGAAGTCCACCCGCGCGCGCTTGCCGCCGTCAACCAGGTGTATGGCGCTGACCTTGCCGATCTCGACGCCGGAGGCACGAACGAATTGGCCCGGCCGCAGCCCGCTGACATTGCTGAACTCTGCCGAGTACGCGTTGGTGCGGTCGAAGCGCATCTGACCGAACACCACGACGATCATCACGGTGAATAGCAGCAGCACAAACGAGAAGATGCCGAGTTTGATGAGGGTGCCGGTGATTTTCATGGGTTGATCGTGTTATCCCCTACCTGACGGCCCCATACGTATTCATTCGCGTAGGGCGAACCGGTATCCAGGTGGTTGTAGGGCGCAATGCTGTTGCCGGTGTCCATCACTAACTCGGGCGCGGGCCACAGATCGTGGGTGATCTTCTGCCAGCAGCCCGGCGCGCCCCCCGGTCCACCGTGGGCGTTTATCCGGGGCAGATTTTCCGGGTACGTATAGGGATTCGGCGCCCCGCCCACTAAACCTGCGACGCCGCCGAGCCCCATGGTGAGCAGGCCGACGGCGGCCAGCGACAGCGGGTTCGCCACGAGTCCCAACCCGGACAGTGCCTCGGTGTGGGCGTTCAGCGAGTAGCCGTTGCCGCCGAGGAACTGCCTCGCTTTGGGTTCGACGTCGTGGTAGTTGCGCAGGGTGCAGTAAATGGCCGGGCTGTAGGTGTCCAGCAGCTGGGCCGAGGGCACCAGGTCGGCGGCGCCACGCGCCAGATACGGGCCGCCTCGCCCGAAGATGTCCGCTCCGGTGTTGCCGAACCCGGCCGCTGACAACAACGCGGAGTCCAGATCCTTTTGCTGCTGATTGAATGTGCGCGAGGTGGTCACCGCGTTGTTGAGGAAATCGAACAAATCCGGCGCGGCGTTCGCGTAGGTGTCGCCCAGGCCGGCCAGCTGCTGGATGTCGTGCCGGATCTGTGGCATCTGCGGGTTGACATCGTCGAGGATGGCATTGCCGTTGACGATCGATTGCCCGAACTTGTCGCCCAACCCGGTCAGCGATTGCGCGGCCGCGCTCAACGTCAGATTCAGCTTGACCGGATCAACCTTCTCCGAGATCGAGGTGATGGTCTGGAACAAGGTATTGATCTCCGTCGTCACTGACCTGGCGTCGATCACGTTCTGCGGCGTGATCCTTTGCGGTGACGGGTTTGTCGGTGTCGTCAGAGACACGTATTTACCGCCGAACACCGTCGTGGCCCTGACATCGGCAGTCACATTGACCGGAATCAGCGAGAGGTATTTCGGATGAACATCCAGGGTAAATTTCGCCGCCGGCTTGCCGTCGCGCTGGATCTCCGAGATGCTGGCCACCCGGCCGATCTCCACCCCGTTGTAGGTGACCTTCGAGCCCGGATCCATCACCAAACCGGCTCGGGAAGCCACCATGGTGAGCTTTGTCATGGGAGTGAAGTTGCCCCTGAACTGCCCATACACCAAGAACAGAACCAGCGCGCTGATCAACAGCAGTCCGACAGCGGCAATTTTGTACGGCGGCGTCCGTGCCGCGTTGACTTTTCCTGGCCCCGGCATGGTGGCTAAACCGTGAGCGCGAAGTTGGGGTTGACGCCGTACAGCGCCAACGCGGCGGACAAAACCACAACCTGGACCGAGACCAGCGAGAAACGCATCGACCGGCCCACGCCCTCGCCGACTCCGACCGGGCCGCCGCTGGCGTTGTACCCGTAGTAGCAGTGCGTGATCATCACGACCGCGGTGATGATGATGGCCTCCAGGAATGACCAGAACACGTCATCGGGGCGCAGGAAGGTCCGGAAGTAGTGGTCGTAGGTACCTTGAGACTGGCCGTAGAGCACCGTCGTGGTGATCTGTGGCGACAGGAAGCACATGATCATCGCCATCGCGTAGATCGGAATGATCACGACCAGCCCGGCGATGATCCGGGTGGTCGCCAGGAACGAAATCGACTTGATGCCCATCACTTCCAGGGCGTCGATCTCTTCACTGATGCGCATGGCTCCGAGCTCGGCGGTGGCGCCGGCGCCGACGGTGGCGGCCATCGCGATGCCGGTGACGACCGGGGCGGCGATGCGCACGTTGATCAGCGCGGCGAAGAAGCCGGTAAACGCCTCGACGCCAATGTTTCCCAGTGACGCGAAGCCCTGGATGGCGACCAGTGAGCTGCCGGACAGTGTTACGAAACCGACGATCGCAACGGTGCCGCCGACCACCGCCATGGCGCCGGTACCCATGCCGATCTGGGCGATCAGGCGCAGCGTCTCTTTGCGGTAGCGGGACAGCGCATGCGGGATGTTGCCGATGGCAGCCATCGCGAACCAGGCCATCTGACCGAGGGCGTCAAGCCCGCGGGCCGCAGCACCACCGTATCGGTCCAGAGTGGCGGCGATCTGCGGATAGCGGGCGGGTGATGCTCCGGCGGTGGACATGTCAGTGGCCCGTCCCGAATCGCACGCCGATGGTCGTCAGTATCACGTTGACCGCATATAACGCGACCACGCACAGCACCACGGTTTCATTGACGGCGGTGCCCAGCCCCTTGGATCCGCCGCGCACGGTCAGCCCGCGAAAACAACCCACCAAGCCGGCGATCAAACCGAATATCGCGGCCTTGATCGTCGCGATCACCACCTCGGGCAGGCCGGTGATGGTGGTCAGGGTGGCGAGGTAGGCGCCACCGGACACGTTCTGCAGGTAAACGCCGAAGAGGTAGCCGCCAACCAGCCCGACCGTGATGACCAGGCCATTGAGCAGCGTGGCGACCAGGGTGGCGGCGACCACCCGGGGCACTACCAGTCGGTGGATGGGGTCAATGCCGAGCACCTCCATCGCGTCGATCTCCTCGCGGATGGTGCGGGCGCCCAAGTCGGCGCAGATGGCCGTGGATCCGGCCCCGGCCACCACCAGCACCGTGGTCAACGGACCGAGCTGGGTCACCGCGCCGATCGCTGCGCCGGCGCCGGACAGGTCCGCGGCGCCGAACTGGGCCAGCAGGACGTTGAGGGTGAAGATGAGGAGAACGGTCAGCGGTATCGAAACCATGATCGTGGGCAGGAATGCCACCCGCATGATGAACCAGCACTGCAGGATGAATTCGTGCCATTGAAATGGCCAGCGGAATAGCGCTTTTCCGGTCAGCACGCACATCCGGAAGAAGCCGCCGATCAGAGTCAGTGGCGTTCGTAGTTGGTCACGCAGATACCCGAGCGCGTGTGGTCCGCGTTGGCTTGCCGACGTTGAAGTCACCGCTCCCCCCTCACGCGGGCACCCTGTACCTGGAGGCGCCGCGCCGGATCGTGTCGCACGCCTCCTCCTTGCCCCGACCCTACGAGTGTGACCCCCGTCTCGCTACCCGCGGGTAGTAACAAGGACCACAGGAATGTACCCGATGGCCGTGCACGTGTGAACTGGATCACCACAATTAACCCTTCGTCAACAGCGGGCAAACGTTACTGTTTCTGTCCCTTTTCCTCTCTTCTTGTCAAATCAATTGACGTAGAACGGCTTTCAACCTGACTGACCGCCCCCGTAGCGCGTCCGTAGCTCGGTTTTGAGTACCTTCCCAGCGGGGTTGCGGGGCAGCGCATCGACGATCTGGAGCGCCTTGGGGTGCTTGTAGCGTGCGAGCCGTTCGCCCAGGAAATCGACGAGATCCTCGAGTCGCAGGCTGTCGTCGGTGACAGCGGCGACCGCGATCGGCACCTCACCCCACGTGTCGTGGGATTGACCGATAACCGCAACTTCTGCGATGCCGGGATGGCTGGCCAACACGTTCTCCACTTCGGCGCAGTAGATGTTCTCGCCGCCGCTGATGATCATGTCCTTCTTGCGATCCACCACCCAGACGTAGCCCTCCTCGTCCATCCGGACGAGGTCGCCGGAATGGAACCAGCCGCCCGCGAAGGCCTCGGCCGTCGCGGCGGGGTTGTTCCAGTAGCCGCTCATCAATGTTGGTGCCCGGTAAACGATTTCGCCGACTTCGCCGACGGGCACATCGTTCATGTTCTCGTCGACCACCCGGGCAGCGACCGTCGGGATCACCTTGCCAACCGATCCGCGCTTGCGGATCGCATCTTCGCCGAGCAGCACGCAGGTGACCGGCGACATCTCGGTCTGGCCGAACGCGGCCAAAATCTGTGTTCCGGGGAAGGTTGCCGACATCTCCCGCAGCAGCGCATCCGGTGCCGGCGCGGCTCCCCACGACATCACCCGCAACCTCAGCTCACGGGGTCTGGCTCGCTGCTCGGTGCATACCGCCTGCCACTGCGCGGGCACTAGGAAGATGCCGGTGACTTTCTCCGCATCCAGCGCATCGAGCAATTGGCCGGGGTCGAACGCGCCGAGCGGATAGATCACCGTGGGCACGCCCAGCAGCAGCCCGCCCAGCATGTTGCCGATGCCGGCAATGTGGAAAAACGGGACGCCGATGAAGCCCACGTCGCCGCTGAGGTCGGCGCCGTTGGTGTAAAGCAGGCTCATCGTCTGGCCGGTCAAGTTGGTGTGGGTCAGCACGGCGCCCTTTGGGCGGCCAGTGGTGCCCGACGTGTACATGATCAGCGCCGGCGAATCGTTGGGAACGTCGACCGGTTCGGGCCGTTGACCCTCTTCGGCGAGCAAGTCGTCGTAATCCAACGCGGTCTCGTCGATTGAGCCACCGGCCACAACGATCGTCTCCAGCAGCGGCTGGATAACGCGGACTCCGGTGGCCACCGGGGCGAGCACCGCTTCCGTGATCACCACCCGCGCTTCGCAATCCTCGACCAGCAACGCGATTTCGGCGGCGGTCAAGCGGAAGTTCAGCGGCACTGCGATTGCCCCAAGCAGGTTTGCGGCTAAAACCGATTCGATGAACTCGGTGCGGTTGAGCATCAGAATCATGACCCGGTCACCGAAACCGACTCCGCGGCGGCTCAACGCGCCGGCCAGCGCCACGACCCGATCGTGCAGCTGCGCCCACGTCACCGAGTTGCCCAGAAATCTCAGCGCCGTCGCGTTCGGCTGCATCAGCGCGTGCCGTTCCAACTGGTTGACCCAGTTCTGCCGACGAGCCAGGTAGGGCTGCTCGTTGTGCCGTGGGGCGGAGGTCAGGTGGCTGGACAATTGCGCGGTCACTGATCCCGTTCCTTCACTCGCGTATCCCGTCAAGTCACTCGAGCACCGCTTGCGCCGGGTTGATATTTGATAAAACATGGTGTTACCTGGGTCACATTATTGCTTTAACGCCCCGGTGACAAGTCGTTCGACAACCCGTGCTTAGCCCCTTGCAGCCCCCCGAAAGCCCCCTTGCAGCCCCCCGAAAGCCCTGGCAGTTCACGTGAACGCACCCACATCCACGCAACCTTCCCGCCAGCCGCAGAAGCGGCGGCCGCTGCGCCGGGCCCAGTTGTCCGACGAGGTGGCGGGCCACCTGCGGGTGGCGATCATGTCCGGGTCGTTGCGCCCGGGGACTTTCATCCGCCTCGATGAGACGGCCGCCGAACTCGGGGTGAGCATCACGCCGGTCCGTGAAGCCCTGCTGAAACTGCGCGGCGAGGGCATGGTCCAGCTCGAGCCGCACCGGGGTCACGTCGTGCTGCCGTTGACCCGGCAGGACATCGACGACATCTTCTGGCTGCAGGCGACGATCGCCCGGGAAGTGGCGGCCGCGGCCACCGACCACATCACCGAGACCGAAATCGATGACCTTGATCGCATCAACGATGCGCTTGCGACGGCCATCGGATCCGGCGACGCCGAGACCATCGCGGGGCTCGAGTTCGCATTTCATCGGGTTTTCAACCAGGCCAGCGGCCGGATCAAATTGGCCTGGTTCCTGCTGAATGCCGCCCGCTACATGCCGGTGCGGGTGTATGCCGCCGATCCGCAGTGGGGCGCCGCCGCGGTTGATAACCATCGCAAATTGATCGCCGCGCTGCGCCGGCGCGACCCGCCTGCCGTCATCGAGCAGACCGCATGGCAATTCACCGACGCGGCACGCCGGCTGACGGAGATGCGGCTAGCCGCCGGCTAGTTGCTCGGAGCGCAGCTTGAGGTTTTCCGCGAGCTGGTCGAGGACGTTGTTGAGGAGCATCTTCACCATCGGCGCGGGCACCGGCATGCTGGGTTCCACGTCGACGTCCACCGTCAGCAAGCTCGAGGCGCCGGTCGCCACCACGCTGAACAGTTGCTCCTGCTTGGTGAACAACTCACCTTGCTGCATGACGGTCTGAATCTGGTTCGCTCCGGGGTAATACACAGCCTGGATGTAGGTACCCTCCACGCCTTGCACAACGGTGTCGAGGCGCAGCTGGCTGGGACGCCCGTCGTCGTAGCGCGCGAGCACCCACGCGCCCTTGACGCCTTCGTTCCACTCCGGATAGGACTCGAAGTCGCCCACGATAGCCATGATCGATGCGGCGTCGGCACCGACCTCGACGGTCTTGCTCAAAACTGGCATTGGCGAAGCATACCTGGGCGGCCCGGGGCACTAGCTCGGCGAAAGCCGTTGCGGCCTATTGACTCACGCGAGCCGTCGAAAGCAGTGCCCGGATGGTGTCGGGAATGGGGACGGGTTTGCGGGCGGCCCGGTCGACGTAAACGTGCACCCAGTGCCCGAGCGCGGTGATCGGCCGCGGCGCCTCGGTTGCGCCTTCCGGCGCGGCCTCCGGGGTCGCCCTAAATACGCCGAGCCGATAGGTGACGCTGCTGTTCCCCAGCCGGGTTACGGCCAGCCCCACGACGAGGCTCTCCGGGAAACCCAGTTCGGAGAAGTAACGACAGCCCGACTCGGCGACGATGCCCAACGCAGGCATGGTGACGGGGTCCAGACCGGTGTTGGTATTGATCCAGGCATTGATCGAAGTGTCGAACAGCTGGTAGTACACGGCGTTGTTGAGGTGGCCGAACATGTCGTTGTCGGCCCACCGGGTTCCTACCGGCCACAGCACCGGGAAGTCGTTACTGGTGAGCCCGTCCGGCCCCCGCGGAACCGTTGGGGGTGCAGCCATGGTGGTATTCCAGCATGTTTCGCGTGCGCAGACTCTCAGGCGCCGCGGAACGCGTTCGACAAAGTATCGCCTTGCATGGTGAACAGGCGCTCGGAGCTCGGCAAGCCGGGTAGCAGCGAGTCGAATCCGTGGCAGGTTCGGCCAAACACGTGCAGTTCGGTGGAGACTCCCGCGTGCAGCAGCCGTCGCGCGTAATCGATGGCTTCGTCCCGGAAGGGATCGATCTCCGCGCAGGTGATCAAAGCCGGTGGCAGACCATCTAATCGGCTGCGTCGGGCCGGCACGGCATCCGGTGATGCCGGTGCGGTGGCCAGGTAGTGGCGCCACATCAGTTCGGCGGCCTCGCCGTCGAACGCGGGGCTGGTCCGGAACTCCGCTTTGGACGCGGTAATGCGATCGTCGAGCACCGGTTGATGGAGCAGTTGAAACACGACCGGCGGCAGCGACTTGTCGGCGGAGCGCTGCGCCAGGCACGCGGCCAGGGCGGCACCCGCGCTGCTGCCGGCGACGGCCAGGCGGCCGGCATCGACATTCAGTTCCGCCGCGTTGGTGACCACCCAGTTCAGCACCGCGATCGCATCGTCGAGCGCGGCCGGATAGGGGTGCTCCGGGGCCAGCCGGTAATCGACGGACACGACGGCGCAACTGGCACGCCGCGCGAGCTCCACGCACTGGCGGTGATCGGTGTCGAGGTTGCCCAGTGCGAAGCCGCCCGCGTGGCAGTAGATGACCACGGGTGCCCGCTGAACCTGAGTACGGCGATAAACGCGGACGGGGATCAGACCGGATTCGGGGCCGGTCCCGAAGGCCACACTGTGCGCACTGATTTGGACGCCGGGTGTCTCAAGTTTTTCGGATTCCTCCCGCCGACGTTGATCGAACGGCGCGCGCATCAGTGGGATCGCCTCCGCCGAGAAGGTGGTACGCGTGGTCGCAATGGCGCGCAGGCGGGGATCGAGCCGGTCGGCGCCGTCCAATTCCGTCATCGCTTCTGTCGAGTCACTGTTCCGTCGCCTCGCGCAGGTGCTCCGTCGCGCCTCGCCGCAGCGCCTGCGATTCGGCCGCCAGAGTGATCATCCGGAATCCCAGCTGCGCCATGGCGTGACCCGTCTTGCCGTCGATGGCGTGGATCGCGGGGACCAGCCCGGCGGCTGTGGCTGCCCGATGAATTCGCACGATCGCGTCGCGCACTTCCGGATTCCTGGTCGCCCCGACCACGTCGACGCCCATCGAGATCGCCAGATCGGCCGGCCCGATATAGATTCCGGCCAGACCGTCGACAGCGCAGATCGCATCGAGAGCTGACATACCCGCCGCCGTCTCGATCATCGCGAAGACGCTTGCCCGGGACTCGAGGGCGGCGGGGTCGTGACCGAGGCTGGCGCGCAGCGGACCGAAGCTGCGGATACCGGTCGGGGGGTAACGGGTGGCGGCCACCGCCGCGGCGGCTTGGTCGGCCGACTCGATCATCGCGATGATGACGGCGTCGGCACCGGCATCCAGCACGCGCCCGATCGGTGCCGCGTCGGCATTGGGCAGCCGCACCGCGGTGGCGAGGGGCACATGTTCGATGCGCCGCAGTATGCCGCTGATGCCGGCGTCGTCGAAGTAACCGTGCTGGGCATCGAAACCCACGTAATCGTAACCGGCCCGGGCGAATTCCTCCGGTCCGATCAGGGTCGGGCCGGTGATCCAACCGCCCCATATCGGGGTTGGCCGGCCCAGTGCCCGCTGCAGGTTGCTCCGAACCATCTCCGCCACGACTTAGCGCCTCACTGCAGCGGCGATGGGGGCAGGGCCTGCAGAATCGAGTCTTCCCAACCGTCGCGCAGCGCCGGCGCCACACTCATCCAGGTGACGATCTCGGCGGGCGGGCTGTCCTTCCAGGACGGGTAGTGATTGGCGAAACAATCCCAACCGCCGTCCAACGCCCAATAGTGGATGACCTCGTTATAGCGGAAGGTCGTGGTGAAGGAACCCAGCCAGCGTTTACCGGTGCGTTCGGACCAGGGCACATAGAGCCGTTCCAGCTCGCGGATGTAGTCGTCCTGGCGCCCCGGCTTGGTTTGCATGATCTCCTGAATCACGAGCGGCGCAGCGAAATTAGCCTCGATCAACTGGGCCAGTGGTTTGTTGCTGGGCCCGGGATACATGATCCGCCCCTCACCCGAGGCACCGATGCCGGCCAAAAATGCCGACCACTTGCCGGCGGCGGCCGCGTGGCTGCCGCCGGATGCTTGCGCAGCACCGATCCTGGCGTAGTCGGCGAACTTGTCGATCTCCCAGATGATCGTCACTTGGGGCCAGTGGCCGTTGTAGGGGGTGGACTCCCACATCGCGAACAGCCGCGCGCCGAGCGCGTCCATCATCGGCTGGTAGGTGTCGACGAACACCTCGGTAAAGCTGTCGCTTCGGCCAGATCCGAGCGAGATCGTTTCGTGCAGGTAGAGCAGAGCGTGGCCGTAATACTTCTTCACTAGCCGAGCCGGATGAGTTCGGAGTTGACCGGCAGGCAGGCTGACAGATCGCACAGCAATGTCTCGGTTGGATCGACGGTGCCGCAGCTGATCCCGGCTGCAGCCAGCGCATAGCCCTTGAACACCCGCGCCCCCGAACTGAGCACATGTTGGGCTCTGGTCATCCCCCGATTGATCCGCAGGGGCCACCCGTCACCCCACAGAGCGACTTCGGTGAAAGGGCGGCCCAGCGCGTCGAACACCTTGTCACGCACGCGGGAATCTGAGCTGAATGCCGCGGCGCTGACCGCCAGACTTTGACTCGTCGCGCCCATCCCGACCGATGCGGGCGCCAGTTCGGTCTGCAGGTCCAATGTCCGCACCCCGAGGATGCGCAGCGGGCGGGTGTCGAAGCCGTCCGGCAGTAGGACGGTCACCTCCCAGCCGGCCATCATGCGGTCGTAGAGCCAACCCCCGGCCGACTGCACGACATCGACGGCGCAGACAGCGACAACGTCGAGTCGATAGCGCAGACACTCGTCGTCCGTGCCGGGCGCTCCCGTTGAGCCCACCCGGGGGCTCGCGGTGGTGTCGAAAATTGGAGTGACCATCAAATCCGTTCCTCACGCGGCACCGTTCCCGGGGACTGACCGGGCTCGGCGAATCGGGTGACGCGACTCACCAGACAGCGTGACATTTCAGCGGAAATTTGTAAAGCCGCCCTAGTCGATCACGACCTGCGGCGCGCCTCGAGTTCGGCGAGGACTTCGTCGGTGTGCTGCCCGAGTTCCGGTGCCGCAGAACGCGGCGCCCACGGCGTGCCATGGAAATCCGCGGGTGTGGCCGCCATCGGGATACTGGATTCTCCGTCCGGTACGTCAACGATTCCGCCCGCCGCGTGGAACTGCTCGTCGGCCACGATGTCCTCGAGACTGTTGATCGGTGACCAGAAGAAGTCCGGCTCACGCGCGAAGATCTCCGCCCACTCCTCGAGCGTCCTGGTTGCGAAGATCTCGTCCAGCTCCGCGACCAGCTGCACTGCGTTGACGGCGCGGGCACGGGGATCGGCAAACCGGGGATCGGTCAGCCACTCGGGACGGCCGACTGCACGACACAGCGGGGGCCAGTGCCGCAACACGTCGAGCCCGACGATCCAGAATCGTCGCCCATCGGAGGCGGCGTAGTTGTTCATGCACGGGTTGCCCATGGTCTCGCGTTGCCCGATCGCGATCGGCTGTCCGGTCAGCAGGTAGGTGTTGAGGTCGAAGCTCACGGTGTAGGCGCCCTGGCGGTATAGCGAGGTGGTCACCAGCTGGCCCGTTCCGGTGCGTTCGCGAGCGAGCAGCGCCGCGCAAATGGCCGCGGCCAAGGTCATGCCCGCCGAGTGATCGCCCATGCCGCCCCGCTGGAATGGGGGCGTGTCGCCCGGCCGGGTGAGCAGATGGGCCAGTCCGGCGCGGGACCAGAACGCCGCCACGTCGTAGGCGGCGCGGTCGGCGTCGGGCCCGGTTTGCCCGTACCCGGTGATCAGGCCATAGACGAGGCGGGGGTTGGCCGCGGACACCGACTCGAAGTCGAGGCCGAGGCGTTGCAACGCGCCGGGTCGCAGATTCGTCACGAAAACATCGGCATCAGAAAGCAATTCGAATGCGATGCCCAGGCCCGCCTCGGAAGTGAGGTCCAGGACGATGCTGCGCTTGGAGCGGTTGTCCATTTCAAACGGCGGGTTGACTCCGAGGTCGCATCCCAGCATCAGCCCGAACATCCGCCCTGGATCACCGGCCGGCGGCTCGATCTTGATGACGTCGGCGCCCCAGTCGGCCAAGATGCCTCCCGCGGCCGGTCCGGCCACCCACACTCCGAGCTCAACAACTTTGACGCCTTCTACCGGTCCGGCCATGGTTTAGTTCCTACCTTGTGTGCCCGATGCCTCACCAGCCGGACCGCAGCAGTGCGGGCTGCTTACACTGGAAGCCATGACGCTGGTGGCCGGACGTGGTCCGCTCAGCTCCGATCCCGCAGGGCGATTCAGTCCCTCGGTGCCCGCCGGCCTCGTCTACGTCGAGCCGCATCCGCGGCGCGTGCAAGCTGTTCAGGATGGTCGCGTGGTGATCGACACCGAACGCGCGCTGATGGTGCACCGGCAGGGACGCCCACTCAGCTATGTGTTCCCGGCCGGCGAGGTCACGGGCTTGCCCTCTGAGCCCGAGCCGGAGGCACCCGGCTATGTGCAGGTGCCGTGGGACGCCGTCGACACCTGGCTGGAGGAAGGCCGCGAGCTCGTCCACTACCCGCCGAATCCCTACCACCGCGTCGACTGCCGCCCGACGAAGCGCCGTCTGCGCGTCAGTGTCGGGGGCACCCCGCTGGTGGATACGGACGACACGACGATCGTCTTCGAGACCGCGGTCGAAACGCGGCTTTATGTCGATCCCGCACACGTGCGCACCGATCTGCTGCGGCGCTCCGAGACGACGACCTACTGCAACTACAAGGGATACGCGACGTATTGGTCCGCGGTCATTGGCGACCTGGTCGTCGACGACGTCGCCTGGAGTTATACCGAACCACCGCCCGAAACCCTGCCCATCAAAGGATTCCTGAGTTTCGATGCCGCTCGGGTCGACGTCGTCGCCGAGCTACCCCTCGCCTAGACCGCGAAACTGTAACTGGCAAAACATTTCCCGCGAGTATCGCCGTCGGTATTTACAGTCTCGCGCGGTTAGTAGCTGGGTCGCCCGAGCTTGAGCACATGTTGGGCGATCATGTTGCGGAAGACCTCCAGGCTGCCGCCATAGATTCCCACCGGCAGAGCCAACCGGAATATGTGTTCCGCCGCGCCGTCATCGGCGGAACCCGGGGTATCGGTCGGTAAAGCCGATGCGGCCCCCATTACGTCCATCAAATCTCCGGAAATGTCGCGCATCGTTTGTGCGATGGCTACGCGTCCGAACATCCCGGGTGCGGACAGCGCGGCCTCCATCCGGGCGACGCTGCGCCCGAGCCGGTATTTCACCGACTCGTCGTCCGTTTCTGCCACCGTCGCAGCAGTCTTGTCGACCGCGTCCGCCAACTCCGTACCATGCATTCCCATCGCCGAAATATACTGCAGGCCATGGTCTTCAGGATCGGTAAGGCCATGCTCGGAGTCCAGCGCTGACCGCATCACCGTCCAGCCGCCATTGACCTCACCGATCCGGTAAAGATCGTCGACACGCACGTCGCTGTAATACACGATGTTGGTGCGGTCGCCATCCAATGTGCGGATGCCTTGAATCTCGATCCCAGGCGAATCCAGCGGCACCAGGAACATGGTCAGGTTCTTGTGTTTCGGCCCTTGCGGATCGGTGTTGGTGAGCAGAAATACGTACTTGGCGTTCTGGGCATTCGAGGTGAACATCTTGGAGCCGTTGATGATCCACGTGTCTCCGTCGCGCGCCGCGCGAGTCTTGCAGGTCGCAACATCGGAACCACCTTCAGGCTCGGTGTAGCCCAGACACAGCCGGATGTCCCCGGAAAGTACTCCCGGCAGTACCAAGCTGGTGAGCTCCGCAGCGCCAAATTGCTGCACCAACCGCGCTACGACCGCCGTTGTCCCCCAGTGGTACCACGGGGTGTGGCCACGGGCGATCTCGAGCTGGAAGATTCGCCGGCGAACGGCGCTGAATCCGCCTTCGGCCTCAGTCTTCCAGTCCGAGGCCAGATATCCCGCTTCGCCGAGCGCCAAATGCACTTTTTCATCGAAGTTTTCGCCGAACTCACGATCGCGCTGGATAACCTCGTCGGTGACGTGTTCAGCGACGAACGCCCGCGTCTGTTCGAGAAAGGCACTGTCTTCGGGCGATAGCGCGACGTGCGAGAAGTCCATTAGAGCGCGTCAATCACCCGGGAGCGGAAACGCTCCAGGGTTTCGAGCGCATGCGCCATGCTGTCGCCGGGCAGGTGCACACTCACCCATGTCACGCCCAGCTTCGCCAGCTTTTCCAGGCCGTCGAGGTAGGCGTCGGCATTGAACTCGTCATCCGCGGGGCTGCCGCCGTCGAAGTTCGTGAACGTGACGTCGATCGCCGACGAATCTCTGTCGGCCGCATCACATCTGCGCCGCAGATCGTCGATGCCTTCACTGAGACGCTCCAGCGAGTCGATGGTGGCGGTGCCGGCCGTCTGCGCCAGTTGGGGCGGGGCGGGGAACGGACACCAGCCGTCGCCGTACAGCGCCACCCGCTGACGGGCGGATGCCGTGTTGCCGCCGATCCAGATCGGCGGATGCGGATCACTGACCGGGCGGGGGTGCGCGGTAATGCCGCGCGCGGAGAAATGCTTTCCCTCAAAGGACACGTCGTCGCCGGTCCAGATCGTCCGGATCACCTGCAGCGCTTCCTCGAACAACTCGGCACGCTCGTCATAGGTGACGCCCAACGCCGCGAATTCCCGCTTGAGGTAACCGACGCCCACCGCAAGGGTGAATCGGCCACCCGAGAGCAGGTCCAGCGACGCGCCGGCCTTGGCCACCACGAACGGGTTTCGATACGGGAGCACCACGACATTCGGGATTAGCCGCAGTGTGGTTGTCCGGGCCGCCGCGAAACCCAATGCGACAAAGGGATCTAACGCGTCGTGACCACCGGCTTCAAGCCATCGCTGCGAAGGTGCCGGGTGGTCGGTAAAGCCGAAGCCGTGTATTCCCGCGGCTTCGGCGGCTGTCGCCACCTTGCCGACAGCGTCGCCGCTCAAAAATTCCGGGTTGTAGGGATGACTGTGCATCGGATGGGTGATGGTGAAATGCATCTGTGTTCCTAAATGTTCCTGGCCGTATTTTTCGAGCCGTCAGAACCGCGCGCTGGAGTCGATCGCCTTGTCGGTGGTGCGCAGCGGCCGGATGAGCGCCTCCTGCGCAAAGGAGCACAGCAGATCACCTTCCTCGGAGTGCACGGCACCGCGCACGTACGACATCCCGGCGCCAACCTGAGTGCTCTCGTGCGTGTACAGCAGCCAGCCGTCCCAGCGCACCGGTTCGTGGAAGGCGACCGAGATGGTCATCGGTGCGGTGGAAACAGTGAAGTGTGCCTGGCTGGTGCCGATACCCGCATGGGCGCGCATGGTGGTGGAAATCCCCAGATGTCCGGTGAAGTACGCGAGGAGCGCCTTGGCCAGATCATCCTGGGCCGGAATCGGGTCGTAGTGCAGCCACGCGTAGAGCTCCGGCGGCCCCACCTCATCAGGGCTGTTGACGTCGACAACGTCGACCAGTCGCAGCTCGCGCCCGATCATCGGCATCTCGGAGTGGTTGGCATCGGCCGGAGCCGCCACGTCGGGCCGCGGCAGGTGGTGACGGATGACGTCGGCGGTCGGGACGTCGGCAAGCACCGTGATGCTCAGACAGCGGCGCCCGTTCTGGTGCACGGCGACGATCGCGGTGGCGGTGGACCGGCCCTCGGCCACCACGTCGAGGACGAGTTCGATCGGGGGTCCGACGACCACGGCACGGGAGAACACCGCGTGCGCCGACCGTATCGACTTGTCGGGGAATCGCTTCGCCACAGCCACAATCGCCTGCGCGAGCACCTGGGTGCCTTCCACCACCTGACGCTCGTCCTCGCCGGCCCCAACGTTGCTGCCGGTCTCGCCGGTGAACCGGTCGGGCCCGTCGGCTTTCGCGTCGAACAGTTCGAGCAGGTTCTCCACCGACCATTGAGTCTGATCGGAATCCGTGGTCAAATCCGTCTCACCTCTCGCTATTAAATGGCTTGAATGGCTTGGTACCGCAGCGGCGGTCCATCGCTCAGCGTGACACTCTGAGTAACCTTTGTAAAGCTAACGTTCCGCACTCGGAGCCACCCCGCCGGGTGCCGGGCCGGTACCAAAGGAGCATAGAGAGGCAAGCCCGTTGGGAATCGTGACCGCTACTTCAGAGACCGCGTTCACCCACTCCGCTGAAACGGTGTACGACTTCGTCACCAACCCGGAAAATTGGACGAAGACCTACCCGGGCAGCGCGCACATCGGCAGCCTGCCGGAACTCCCACTGAAGGTCGGTGACACCTGGCAGGAAGCGGGTCCGGACGGCGACCGCATCTTCACCTGGCATCTGGCTATCGCCATGCGGCCCACGCTGTTTGTCTTCAACTCGGTTGGTCGGCTCGGCCACGACCGCGACGACCCCGGCGGCGCAAGGAGTGGCCTCGAAGGGCGCATCACCGTGGAGTACCGTTTCGCCAGGCCGGGCCAGGACGTCACCCTGTTCACCCGGACCATGACGATCGAGGCGTACAAGCACGCGCCGCTGCCCGATCAGCTATTCCAGCAGGCCAACCCGGCCAGGATCGACGCCTACCACGCGGCCGTCGCGCGAGAGCTCAGCCGAGCATCAGATTGACACCGGCGCACGCGATGCATGACACTTTTGCAATGTTTTGTAAAGTGGAATATTTGCCCAAAGCGGAAGATTCAAAGGTATGAGGGGATGATCCCCAAGCCATTGGCGAACGGGTTCTGCTTCGGCGAAGGCCCGCGCTGGTTCGAGGGGCTGCTGTGGTTCTCCGACATGTTGGGCGAAGCCGTCCACACTTCCGACATGCGTGGCTCGTTGACCACGTTGCCGCTACCGGGACACTCTCCATCGGGTTTGGGCTTCCGCCCAGACGGTTCGCTGCTGATCGTCTCGACCGAAGACCGGCAGATATTGCGCTACGACGGCGAAACGGTGGTCACCATCGCCGATCTGAGCGAGCTGGCGCCGGCCAACCTCGGCGACATGGTCATCGATGAAGCGGGCCGCGCTTACATCGGATCCCAGGCCTTCTCGGGCGGCGTCATCATCCGCCTAGATCCCGATGACAGCGCGACTGTCGTCGCCAAGGACCTCGACTTTCCCAACGGGATGGTCATCACGCCGGATCGCAACACGTTGATCGTCGCCGAGTCGATCGGTCGGCGGCTGACCGCGTTCACCATCGACCCCGACTCTCCTGAAGGCTCGCTGCACAACCGGCGGACCTTCGCCGACGGCCTGGACGGGCCGCCTGACGGCATCGCGCTCGACGCCGAGGGCGGCGTATGGACATCGACGACACTGGCTCACCAGTTCGAACGGATCGTTGCGGGCGGGGATGTCACAGATCGCATCGATATGGGCGAGCGTGTTGCGATCGCCTGCACGCTCGGTGGACCCGAACGCCGCACCCTGTTTCTGCTGTCCAGTACCGATGCGTTTCCGGAGCGCCTGGTCGGCACCAAACTCTCCCGGCTGGACGCCGTGACGGTTACAACTCCCGGCGCCGGCTCGCCCTAGACCTGAGAGGTAGCAGATGACCGACGCGTACTACGAGCGCCTCGAGCCTGTCCAAGACGAGGCGGACGCCTTCGGCGAGAAGTTCCGGGCGACCGACCTGGTGCGCAGCACCTGGACGGCGGCAATCCAGCATGGCGCGCCGGTGTCAGCGCTGCTGGTTCGCGCGCTCGAGCGCTGCGAGCAGCGTGACGACACCCGGCTCAGCCGAGTCGTCATCGACCTGCTGGGCCCAGTGCCTGCCGAGGGCGACCTGTGGGTGCGGTCGCAAAAGGACCGCGGCGGCAAGCAGATCGAGCTGGTCAGCGCCGAGATGCTGGCCCTCGGGCCCGATGGTCAACCCCGGCCCGTCGCCCGGGCCAGCGGTTGGCGGATGCAGCAGCTCGACACACACGACGTGGCCCACGCGGCCGCACCCCTGCCCCGTCCGCTGGCCGAGGCCCACAGCCGCAACCTGGCAAAGGATTGGGACCGCAACTACGTGCACAGCCTGGATTGGCGATGGCTGACCAAACCGCTCAACCCGGGCCCAGGAGAATCCTGGATCAAACCGATCGTGGACCTGGTCAACGGCGAGACCATGACCCCGCTTGAACGGCTGTTCGCGGTGGCCGACTGCGCCAACGGCATCGGCAGCAAGATCGATATCCGCAAGTGGACGTTCCTCAACACCGATGTCGTGGCGCACGTGTTTCGCGTTCCGGACGGAGAATGGATCGGTATTCGCGCGGAGACCAACTACGGACCGGACGGCATCGGCACGACCGTCGGCACGTTGTTTGATGAGCACGGCGCGATCGGTGCCATCCAGCAGTCGGTGCTGGTGCGCCGCCGTCCCGAAAAAGCCTGATGGGGGAGACTGAGATATGAGCCAACCGGCGGGGGCGACAAGCGCCAATGTTGATACCTCGACGCGGCTGCGGATCCTGGCGGCCACCGCCGAGGTACTGGGCCGCAACGGCAAGACCAAACTCAGCCTGTCCGAAGTCGCGACGCAAGCGGGCGTCTCGCGCCCAACGCTTTACCGTTGGTTCGCCTCCAAAGAGGAGTTGCTCTCGGCGTTCTCGCACTACGAGCGGCAGATCTTCGACAGCGGCCTGGCCAGGGCAACCGCGGGGCTGAAGGGGGTCGACAAGCTCGACGCGGCGCTGCGGTTCATCGTCGAGTACCAGCATTCGTACTCGGGTGTGCGGATGGTCGATGTCGAGCCCGAGCACACCCTTGCCGAGTTCGCCCGCGTCATGCCGCAGATGCGGGACGGTCTGCAACGGCTACTTCCGGGACCTAACGCCGCAGTCAAAGCCGCCGCGGTGATCCGAATCGCGATATCGCACTACATAATTCGGGGCGATGACGCCGACGAGTTCTTGGCGCAGCTGCGCCATACGGTCGGAATCAAGGCGCCGTCTGAATAGCGCCGAACTTTCTAGAACCCGCCCAACGTCGAGTTGTTGGGCCAAAGAGCCAGCAGTCCCCCAACAAGTCGACGTTCGACGCCGGTTGCGAATTAGCCGAATAGCACTGCGGCGTTGAGGTATCCAGTGGGGTCAAACGCCGCCTTGACCGCCCGCATCGCCGCGACATCTGCGGGCTCGCGCGACATCGAAAGGTAGGCGCGCTTGCGGCTACCGACACCGTGTTCAGAGCTGACGTTGCCCCCATAACCGGCGATGAGGTCCATCATCGGTTCGTACAGTTCGGCCTCCGCCTCGGGCGGGCAACGTAAGACATTGAGGTGCAGGTTGCCTTCGCCGACATGGCCGAACAGTAACGGCAGCGCCTGCTGACCGGGCGTGTCGTGTGCGTGGATCAAGGCAGCCGCGTCTCGGGCGAAGCCGCCGATCGCCGACAACGGCAACGAGACGTCGAACTTCAGCGGCGGCCCGTACACGCCGAGCACGTCGGCCAACGATTCGCGGACGCGCCATAACCGTTGCTGCGCAGCCACATCCACCCCCACCGCGGGCTCGCCGCACAACTGCGCGTCGTCGAGCAAGTCGGCCAGTCGATCGGTCTGATCGTGGTCGGCGGCCAACTCCACCAACAGCAGCCAGTCACCCTGCACCGGTGCGCTCACCCCGAAGTGCGCGTCGGTCAGTGCGGCGGCCCGCCCGTCGATCAGCTCCAGCGCGGCGATCCCGTCGACTTCCCGGAACGTCCGGGCGGCGACGACGAGCGCCTCGAGATCGGCGAACCCGCAAACTGCCGTCACCCGATGTGACGGCGCCGGGTGTAACCGCAGATCCAGCCCGGTGATGACGCCGAGGGTGCCTTCGGCGCCGACGAACAGCCCGGGCAGGTCGTAGCCGGTGTTGTCGAGGCGCACCAGGCTGTGGCGGCGCAGCAGCGACCCGTCGGGCAGCGCGACTTCCAGGCCAACGACTTGTTCGCCCATGTTGCCGTAGCGAACCGTGCGCAGGCCACCCGCGTTGGTCGACGCCATGCCGCCGACGGTCGCCGTGTCACGGGCGGCCAGATCCACCCCGAACACCAGGCCAGCCGCGCTCGCGGCACGTTGCACAGCGGCCAGCGGCACTCCGGCACCCGCCTCGATGCGGCGCTCGACGGTGTCGACATCACCAATGGCGCGCAGTCGCTCGGTGGACAACAGCACGTCGTCATGCTCAGGAACGGCGCCGGCCACCAGCGAGGTGCGACCACCCTGCACGGTGACGTGCGCGCCGGCGTCACGACAGATCCGCAGCACCTCGGCAACCTGATCTGGGGAACCGGGCCGCACCAGTGCGCTGGCCCGGCCACGATAGCGGCCGGTGTAGTCCACGCTGCGCCCGGCCAAGACGTCGGGGTCGACGACGACGTGGTTGGACCCGACTATCGACTCCAGGGCTGCCAGCGACGCTGGGGTGCGGGGCATGCTCCGAGGTTATAGCCGTTAAAACTCTTTGTGGTTTACGTCGGTCACGAGTCCGCCGTCCATGACGAACTCGCTACCGGTGGAGTATGACGACTCGTCACTGGCGAGGAACACCACGAACGTCGCGACCTCGCGAACTTCGCCCGGACGGCCCAGCGGGATGGTCACCAGGTCTTCCGGCAGGTGCGCGGTCATCGGGGTGCGGATGAACCCGGGGTGAATCGAATTCACCCTGATGTTGTGCGGCGCCAGCTCCAGGGCCGCGGACTTGGCCAGCCCGCGCACCCCCCACTTCGACGCGACATACGGGTGTACGGCCGGGGCTCCGCGCAGTCCTTCGATCGACGACACGTTGATGATCGACCCACCCCCGGCGGCGATCATCGGCTCGACCGCTACCCGCATGCCCAGGAAGGTGCCGGTCAGGTTGACGTCAATCACCCTCTGCCACTTAGCCAGATCGAAATTCTTCAGCTGCCCGAGTGCGACGGTGCCGGCGTTGTTGACAAGCACGTTGAGCTTTCCGAACTCGCCAATGGCCACCGCGACCGCAGCGTCCCACTGGTCGGGCTGGGTGACATCGAGGTGCACGTAGCGCGCGGAGTCGCCGATCTCGTCGGCCAGCGCCTTGCCCTGGTCGTCGAGGATGTCACCGATCACCACCTTGGCGCCTTCCGCGACGAGCAGGCGCGCATCCTCGGCACCCATCCCGCCGGCGGCGCCACTGATGAGCGCCACCTTTCCCTCTACCCGTCCGGGTCGTTCCATGGGAGGGTTCCCTTCCTTTCGAGATCCGTTTCGAGATCCGTTCGAGACGATTCGACTAGTTGCTGGCTACGAGGTTGTTCGGGGTGGAACCCGTTGAAAAGAGTCCCTTTCCGGTCACCAGCGGCAGGTCGAGAGTAGTCCTGATACCGGGTGGCGCCGCGATCACGTCCGGGATGGAGTTGACGATCCGGCCGGCGGCGCCGGCGATGGCCGCGTGGTTGTGATCGCCCTTGAGGCTGGTCGGAACGATGTCGACGGCGTAGGACGGCTCGCCGGTGATCTCGACTCGATAGGAGCCGCCGCCGGCGGCGGGCTGCTGCAAGTCGGGTCGCAGGTCGGGCCGCAGCCGGGTGATGTGTTCGATGATGATCGCCGGGTGGCCCTTGACCATGCCGCGAATCTCGAACTGCAGCACGGCCAGGGTGCCTTTGGCGACGTGTCCGACCGCGATGTCGAAGTCTTCCGGAGCCGGCTCGCGCTGATAGGACTCGACGATCTCGTCGACCTCAAAACCCAGGCCGGCCGCCAGCTGGCGGATCGCGGTGCCCCAGGCGATGCTGAGGATGCCCGGCTGCAGCAGCATCGGTATCTGGTCCAGGGGCTGGGCGAAACCCATGTAGTGCATGACCTCGGCGCCGTTGTACGACGCGTAATCGTGGATCTCCATGCACCGCACCTGCTCGACGCGCTGACACGTGCCCGCTAGTGCTAACGGGATCAAGTCGTTGACGAATCCCGGGTCGACCCCGGTGATGAATATGCTCGAATTGCCCTGCTGCGCTGCAGCTTCCACTCGACCGATGTACTTATCGGGCAGGACACCCCAGGGGTATTGCAGTAGCCCGGGCGACGATCCGACGACGTTGATCCCGGCGGCCAGGATTCGCATGACGTCGGCCATCGCGTCGGGCAGCCGGGTGTCACCCATGGCGCAGTAGACGACGCACTCGGGCTTGGTGGCCAGAATGGCATCGAGATCCCCGACCGCCGCGATGCCCGTTACCGTCCCGGGTTCCAGCCCGACGCCGCACAGCTCGCCGGCGTCTTTTCCTACCTTTTCCGGCGTGGATACACACACGCCGGTCAGCTCGAACTGCGGATTGGTGATCAGTTCGGCTAAGGCCAGCCCGCCGACATTTCCGGTGCCGACGTGCGCGACGCGGATCGCCATGAGAGTCCTCCGTCTCTGGGGTCGAACGGTGAAAACTTTTCTAGACACTAGTCCACAATTTCGCGGGCTAAACCAGGGCGTCCACGCCAACATTGCTGTCGCTAATGGACCGTTCCTGGTTGGGCAAATCCCAGACTTCCCGGCGTCGCCGCTCTACGCTCGGTTGATACCAGCGTTCGCGCTTACTCGTTAGTGGCCGAAAGGCCCGGGGTTATCAGGTTGGACGGGGAAATGCGTTACGTGATCACTGCCCCGGAGGCGTTGGCGGCGACGGCCGCCGACGTGGCGAGGATCGGCACGTCGATCGACGCAGCCAGCGCGACCGCGGCGGGCCCGATAACCGGTCTGCCGGCCGCGGCCGAGGACGAGGTGTCGGCGGCTGTCGCGAAGCTATTCGGGCTTATACGGCCAGGAATACCGGGCACTCGTCGGGCAAGCCGCGGCGTTTCACAGCGAGTTCACCCAGGCGCTCGACGCCGCCGGAAACGCCTACGCGCTGGCCGAGACCGGCAACGCCGCCCTGGTGACGGGAAGCGGCGCATCGCCGGCCGCTTCGATCGCGTTGATCTTGGGCGGCACCGGCAATCCGTTACCTGATCTCGACTATGTGCTGGGTGTCGACGCCTCGTATATCCAACGTCTCTTGCCCGGGGCCGTCCCCATGGGAGTGTTCACACCCGAGATGTTCTGGCCGGTCACGCCGCAACTCGGCGCCCCCTTCTCGACGTTCGGACAATCCGTCGCCCAGGGCGTGTCTCTGCTGAATGCCGCAATCCACGCCAACATCAATGCGGGTCCTGTCGTCGTTTTCGGCTACTCGCAGAGCGCCACGATCGCCACCAACGAGATAAACGCCCTGATGGCGTTCGGGCTTCGCCCAACGCAGGCCAGCTTTCCTTCGTGCTTGTTGGCGATCCGAACAACCCGGTCGGCGGCCTGCTCGAACGGTTCCACGGTTTCTACATCCCGATCCTGGACGTGGCCTTCAACGGTGCGACTCCACCGAACTCTCCCTACGCCACCTCCATCTACACCGCCCAGTACGACGGCATTGCCGACGCCCCGCAATATCCGCTCCATGTTCTGTCCGACGTCAACGCCATCATGGGCTACTTCTACGTACACAGCACCTATCCCTTTATGACGGCCACCCAGGTCGCCAACGCGGTGCCCTTGCCGACGTCTCCGGGCTATGCCGCCACGGGCCACACCCAGTACTACATGCTGATGACGCAGAACCTGCCGCTGCTGCAGCCCATTCGCGACATCCCCTACGCGGGCCCACCGATTGCCGACATCTTCGAACCCGACCTGCGGGTGCTCGTCGACCTGGGCTACGCCGACTACGGGACCGGCGCAAACTACGCGAACATTCCGACCCCGTCCGGGCTGTTCTCAGTGCCCAACCCGTTCACGGTCATCCCAGACCTGATCACGGGCGCGTGGCAGGGCCCGTACGCCGCCGCGGTGGAAATCGGGGTGGAGTCCGGATTGGTGTCGCCGTCCTATTTCCCGACCACCTACCCGTGGGTGCCGTCGGTGGACCCGCACCTGAACTTCTTCCTGGGCCAGCCGAGCACGACAGTGCTCTCGACGCTTAGCGGGGACCTCGGGGACATCCTGCGCATCATTCCGCCGGTGTTCAACTTGAACATCACAACTTAAAGCCTTAAAGCCCGAGCGGAGAATGCTCGCGGATCGACTCGTCCCGGATCAGCCCCCGCAGCAGCGCGGTGCTGAACTCGGCGGCGATTTCTTTGGCCGTGCGTCGTCCGCTCGGGCGCAGCCAGCGATAGCTACCCAGCGTCATTCCGATGTAGCCCAGCGCCAGCACGTGCGAGTCACATGGGTAGAACTCACCGCTGGCAATGCCGCGATCGATGAGTCCGTGAACGTGCTCATAGACCTGGGCTTCCTTCTCGCGGACCTCGGCCACCTGTTCGCTAGTGAACCACTCGGTGATGTATGGCTGCTCCTGGAAGTACACCGCGGCCCGCTCCGGATTTTCCGCGATCCCGGCGAGCAGCCGGACCGTGTACTGGTAGAGCGCCTCCCGGGCCGTCCAGGACGGATCGTCATGCACGGCGGCCAGCGTGCCCTCGGCGGCCTGCCGGTAGATGTCGAACAGGATCAACGATTTGCTGGCGTAGTAATGGTAGACGGTGGCCTTGTTCAGCCCGATCACGTCGGCCACGTCGTCCATCCGGGTGCCGTGATAGCCACGCCCGGCGAACAGCTTGGTAGCAACAGTCAGCAGCTCCTCGCGGCGCGTTAGCCCATTGGTGGTGCGGCCGGCGGATGTCATCTGTACTCACAATCGTCGCTGCCAGGGAAAAGCGAGCCCGGCGAGGCAAATTATCAATCAACTGGTTGGACAGTTTAGGCAACCACCCTGGTGGACTCTCCTATCGCCCCGACACGGATGGGATTAGACTTTTGATTGACCGGTTGAGAGGTGGGACCTAATGGATCCGAGTCCGGACTACGACACTAGCGACGAGATCGAGTTCTTCATGCGCTACCTCACCTGGGGCCTACGCGGAGTTCAAGACGGCAACGGATACCCGCCGCCGGCCTACCCGCCCGTCTGAGACCCCGCCCGACCCGATCTACAGCGCTTTCAATTCCTCGGCGACCTCTGTCACCGATTTCTTTGCATCCCCGAACAGCATGGTGGTTCCTTCCGCATAGAACAGCGGATTGTCGATGCCGGCGAAACCCGAGTTCATCGAACGCTTCAGCACGATCACTGATCTCGACTTGTCCACGTTGAGAATCGGCATGCCGTAGATGGGGCTGGTCGTCTCGTTGCGGGCCGCGGGGTTGGTCACATCGTTGGCGCCGATGACGACCGTGACGTCGGTACGGGCGAACTCGTCGTTGACGTCGTCCATGTCTTTCATTGCGTCATAGTCGACTTCGGCTTCGGCCAGCAGCACGTTCATGTGTCCCGGCATCCGGCCGGCAACCGGGTGGATGGCGTATTTCACCGGCACGCCACGGTCTTCTAGCAGGTTGGCCAAATCCTTGACGGCGTGCTGGGCCTGCGCGACGGCCAGGCCGTAGCCCGGCACCACGATCACTTGGTTGGCGTACGCCATCTGAATCGCGGCGTCGGCGGCCGAGGTGGCCTTGACGTGCTTGTCGCCGCCGCCATCACCACTGGGCGCCACGCCGCCGCCACCGAAACCGCCCGCGACGATGGCAGGAATGGATCGGTTCATCGCCTTGGCCATGAGGTTGGTCAGGATCGAGCCGGACGCGCCGACGATCATGCCCGCCACGATCATCGCGGTGTTGTTCAATGCCAAACCTGCCGCCGCCGCGGAGAGACCGGTCATGGCGTTGAGCAGGGAGATGACCACCGGCATGTCGGCACCGCCGATGGGCAGCACCACCATCAGGCCCAGCGCACCGGCGGCAACCAGCAGACCGATCATCCACAGCAACGGCACGCCACCGGTACCCGGTCGGGCGTGCAGGCCGATGACCACCGCGGCCGCTACCGCCGCGGCCAGCAAGAGCGCGTTGACCGGCTGCTGCGCCTTCCCGAAACCGATCGGTGATCCGGAGATGATCTCCTGCAACTTGCCGAACGCAATTATCGATCCCCAGAACGAGATCGATCCGATGATCGCGGCGAACAGCGACGCCACCACGATGTGCACCGTGGGCGATTCGTGATGCTGAAAAGCGGAAAACCCCTTGGTATCAATGAATTCCGCGAGCGCGATCAGGGCGACGGTGCCGCCACCGACGCCGTTGAAGAACGCCACCAGCTGCGGCATGGCGGTCATCTTGGTCAACCGCGCGGGCGGCACGCCCAGCACCACGCCGACGACCAGGCCTGCGATAATCAGTACCCATTGATCGGTATGCCGGATCTTGATCAGCGTCGCCCCGACGGCGATGGCCATGCCCACCGCGGCGATCAGGTTGCCCCGCACCGCGGTCTTGGGCCCGGTAAGACCCATCAGGCCATAGATGAAGAGTGCGAACGCGAATATGTAGAGACCGGTGACGAGGTAATTCATTTCGCCGCCGGATGCTCGGTCTTGGCGGCCTTAGCGGCCGATCCAGGCTTCTTGCCCTTGAACATTCCCAGCATCCGGTCGGTGACGATGAAGCCGCCGATGACGTTCAGCGTGCCGAACACCACCGCGACAAACAGAACGATCTGCACCGCCAACGACGGGTGCTCAACTTCGCCGAACACCACCAGAGCGCCCAGCAGCACAATGCCGTGGATGGCATTGGTCCCCGACATCAGCGGCGTGTGCAGCGTGTTGGGTACTTTGGAAATCACCGCGAACCCGACGAATCCAGACAGCACCAGGATCGCCAGGTTGGCAAATAACTCGTCGTACATCTAGCTGTCCTCCCCGAGTCGGGTCACGCAGGCTGCCGCCACGACTTCGTCGGCAAAGTCCGGCGCCAGCTTGCCGTCTTTGATCAACAACTCGAGCAACGCCGTGATGTTCTTGCTGTAGAGCTCGCTGGCATGCTCGGGCATGGTGGCCGGCAAGTTGAGCGGCGAGGCGATCGTGACGTCATGTTTGACCACCGTTTGGCCGGGTTCGGTGAGCTCGCAGTTGCCGCCGGCCTCACCGGCGAGGTCCACCACAACGCTGCCGGGCTTCATCCCCTCCACCGCGGCCGCGGTCACCAATCGGGGCGCCTCCCGGCCCGGAACCAGCGCGGTGGTAATCACGACATCGAACCCGGTGATCGCCTTCTCCAGCGCGTTCTGCTGTTCATCGCGTTCCTGTTCGGTGAGCTCGCGCGCGTAGCCGCCCTCACCGGACGCTGAGATATTTTGTGAAGCCCCAAGCTCCAGCCACTGCGCGCCCACCGAGCGCACCTGGTCGGCAACCTCGGGCCGCACGTCGTAGCCGGTGGTGCGGGCGCCCAGCCGTTTGGCCGTTGCCAGCGCCTGCAGCCCGGCCACGCCGACGCCGAGCACCAGGACCGCGGCCGGCTTTACCGTTCCGGCGGCCGTCGTCAGCATCGGGAAGAACCTGGTCGACTCCGAAGCCGCAAGCAGTACGGCCTTGTAGCCCGACACGTTGGCCTGCGACGACAGCGCGTCCATCGCCTGTGCCCGGGAGATCCGGGGGATCGCCTCGAGCGCGAAACCCTGGACCCCGGCCGCGGTCAGCGCGCCGATGGAGTTTTCGGCAGTGCGCGGCGCGAGGAACCCGATCAGCGTCTGTCCGCTGCGCAGCCTGGCGACCTCGTCTTGGGTCGGCGGGGCCACTTTGACGACGACGTCGGCGGCCCACGCGTCCCCGATCCTGGCACCGGCCTCGGTGTAGAGGGCGTCAGTGAGCAGGGCGCGATCGCCGGCTCCCGACTCGACCACCACCGCCACGCCCCTGTTCACCAGCGACGCGACGGCCTTCGGCACCAGCGCCACGCGCCGCTCACCAACCCCGGACTCGGCGACCACCCCGACGGTCGTCTGCGCATCTGTCATGGCGCGTACATCTACTTTCCTTACTTACTGGACTTATGGGTACCTGCCGACTGGCATTTGCCGGCACCCAAACCCGATCGGACTGCTCCGACACCCTACCGGGCTACCAGATCGGGAAGTCCTGGCCGTGCTCTGACACCGGCCGCGGCCCGAAGTAGCGCCGCTCGGATTCGCCGATCGGCACGTCGTTGATGCTGGCTTCGCGGCGCGCCATCAACCCCGTAGGCGAAAACTCCCACAGCTCGTTGCCATAGCTTCGGTGCCACTGGCCGGTGTGATCGCGGCATTCGTACTGGAACCGCACCGCGATGCGGTTGCCACGGAAGCCCCACAGACCCTTGCGCAGCGCGTAGTCGAGTTCGCGCTCCCACTTGCGGGTCAGGAACGCCACGATTTGGTCCCTGCCGACGATGTGCTCGCCGCGGTTTCGCCATTGCGAGTCGGGCGTATAGGCGTGGCTGACCCGCTCGGGGTCGCGGGTGTTCCAGGCGTCCTCTGCCGCCTGGACCTTCTGGGTTGCGGTTTCGAGGGTGAACGGCGGGAAGGGAGGAAGTGATTCGGTCATGACACACATCATCATCTACCGCGAACACAGAATCGCACGATCCCGCCCGCCGGCATGCGATTCTCTGTCTGCTCGCGCCCGTCAATTCCGGGTGTCCTATGGTGGCGGGCATGGACTTCGCGATGTCGGCCAAGGCCAGCGACTACCACAAGCGGCTGTCCGACTTCATGACCGAGCACGTATTCCCGGCCGAAGCCGATTACGACAAATACCGCCACGAGGCCGGCCAGAAAGACCACTCCGTCCCGCCGGTCATCGAAGAACTGAAAATCAAGGCCAAGGCCGCCGGCCTGTGGAACCTGTTCTTGCCGGCCGAGTCGGGCTTGACCAATCTGGATTACGCTCCGCTGGCCGAGCTCACCGGTTGGAGCCTGGAGATCGCGCCCGAGGCGCTGAACTGTGCGGCGCCGGATACCGGCAACATGGAGACGCTGCACCTGTTCGGCACTGACGAGCAGCGCAAGCAGTGGCTGGAGCCCTTGCTGGCCGGCCAGATCCGCAGCGCATTCTCGATGACCGAGCCGGCCGTGGCCAGCAGCGACGCCCGCAACATCCAGACCTCGATCGTGCGCGACGGCGCCGACTACGTGATCAACGGCCGTAAGTGGTGGACCTCGGGTGCGGCGGACCCGCGCTGCAAGATCCTTATCGTGATGGGCCGCACCAACCCCGACGCGGCCAGCCATCAGCAGCAGTCGATGGTGCTGGTACCCATGGACGCTCCGGGCGTGACGGTAGTCCGCTCGACGCCCGTCTTCGGCTGGCAAGACCAGCACGGTCATTGCGAAATCGTCTACGACAACGTGCGGGTGCCGGTTACCAATCTGCTCGGCGAAGAGGGCGGGGGCTTCGCGATCGCCCAGGCCCGGCTGGGACCGGGCCGCATCCACCACTGCATGCGCGCGCTCGGCGGCGCCGAACGCGCCCTGGCCCTGATGGTCGACCGGGCCCGCAACCGGATCGCGTTCGGCCGTCCATTAGCCGAGCAGGGCGTTGTACAGCAGCAGGTTGCCCAGTCCCGCAACGAAATTGACCAGGCCAGGCTGTTGTGCGAGAAGGCGGCGTGGACGATCGATCAATACGGCAACAAGGCCGCGCATCTGCTGGTCTCACAGATCAAGGCGGTCGCGCCGCAAGTGGCTTGCGACGTCATCGACCGCGCGATCCAGGTCCACGGGGCCGCGGGTGTCAGCGACGACACGGTGTTGGCGCGGCTGTACGGCTGGCATCGCGCCATGCGGATCTTCGACGGACCCGACGAGGTGCACATCCGATCCGTCGCGCGTGCCGAACTCGGGCGGGAACAATCCACGTTTGCCGCGGCGGTCACCGCACATGGCTGAGCTGCTCCGAGAACTGTCCGGCGCGTGGAACTTTCGTGACGTTGCGGATGAGACACCGGGGCTGCGCCCGGGCCGGTTGTTCCGGTCCGGCGAGCTGAGCCGACTGGACGACGACGGCCGGGAAACACTGCGCCGGCTGGGAATCCACGACGTCGCCGACCTGCGCGCAACTCGGGAGGTGGCCCGGCGCGGCCCGGGACTGGTTCCCGACGACGTCGAGGTGCACCTGTTGCCCTTCCCCGATCTCGGCGAGGAGGGGGACGAACAAGAGTCCGACGCCGACGGTCAGGCCCCACACGAACAAGCATTTCAGCGGCTCCTCGCCGGCGAAGGCGGCGATTCCGACGAGTCGGTGAACGAGTCCGCCATTCGCTACATGGTCGACGAGTACCGCCAATTCCCCTCGCGCAACGGAGCACAACGCGCGCTGCACCGCGTCGTCACGTTGTTGGCCTCGGGCCGCCCGGTGCTCACACACTGCTTCGCCGGCAAGGACCGCACCGGCTTTGTGGTCGCGACGGTACTGGAAACCATCGGCGTGGACCGCGACACCATCCTCGCCGACTTTCTCCGCAGTAACGACGCGGCACCGCAGCTGCGGGAACGCATCTCGGAGATGATCCTGCAGCGTTCAGACACCGAACTCACTCCGGAAGTGGTGACGTTCACCGAGGCTCGGCTATCCGATGGGGTCCTCGGCGTCCGCCCGGAGTACCTGGCCGCCGCGTGGCAGTCGATCGATGACGACTACGGATCGCTGGACGGCTACCTGCGCGACGCGGCTATCAGCGAGGCCGACGTGGATCGGCTACGCACCGCGCTACTCGCCTGAGCCAAACCCAATAGTCGTCGCGGTCCCCCTGCTCGCGCTGGGCGGCTTGTTCGGATTCATCGTGCTTGCCGACGGGAATCTCCAACGTCCAGCAACTCCAGAGCCTCATGTTCTAACCGAGTGCCGGAGGTCGAAACCATCGACGTGGAATTGCCGCAGGAGAAAATTGTAGGCAAGAAATCCCGGACAGACGTTGACGACCGGCATAAGGTGACTTGAGTGCCGGTTCCAGCGATGCGCCGGGTCATCGGTGTAGCAGCGCCTTCGGGTACCACGAAGAGAGCCCCTGCCATGAAGGGAAGAGCCGATGACCAGCTTGATCACGCAACCCCAGCTGTTGACGACCGCCGCGGCGGATACGGCGCAGATTAGTTCGGCGATCAGCGCGGCCAAGACGGCCGCCGCAGCTCGGACCACCGGTCTGGTCGCCGCGGCCGAAGATGAGGTATCAGCGCTCACTACCACGCTGTTCAATACGTATGCCCAGGAGTACCAGGCGCTCCTCGGCCAGGCGACCGCGTTTCATGACGAGTTCGCGCAGTTGTTGGCCTCGGCCGGAAACACTTACGCGGGCGCCGAAGCCAACATCGCGGCGCTGCTCGGCCCCCCCGCGGCCAACCCGGGAGTGGCGATCACCAAGGCAGCGGACCCGACAGTTAATGCCATCTTGATCATGACCGGCAGCGGCACGGCGGTACCTCCAACGACCTACATGAACAACGTCTACAGCCGCTACTTGAGCCAATTCAACACCGGCCTTACCAATGTGCTCACACCCGTGACCACGGCCGAGGGGCTATATCCATTCACCGGTACCAAAGACCTGACACTGGACATCTCGTTGGCCCGCGGTGTTTCCTCACTGAACAACTACATCAACGCAGCGATCACCCCGGGTAACGGCAACATCGCCGTGTTGGGCTACTCGCAGAGCTCGATCATTTCGTCGATGATCATGCCGCAACTCGTCTCCGAGCACTTCTTGCCGGGGCAGATAAACTTCACGCTGCTCGGTGATCCCAGCACTCCCAACGGCGGCCTGTTCGCCCGGTTCCCCGGCCTGAGCCTGCCGAGCCTGGGCGCCACCTTAGGCCTCGCGACCCCAAGCAATGATTTCCCGACGACCATTTGGTCGCTCGAGTACGACGGTTTCGCCGACTTCCCGCAGTATCCGATCGATTTCCCCGCCGACCTCAACGCCCTGGCGGGCATCGTGCTGGTGCACGGGACCTATCCCACGCTCACGAACGCACAACTTGGATCGGCCGTCACGCTTGGGCAGTCCGGCAACCCCTCCATGACGACCTACAACATGATCCCCACCCAGAACCTGCCCCTGCTGGACCCGCTGCGCATCATTCCGGGCATCGGGAACCCGCTCGCGGACCTGATCCAACCGGATTTGAAAGCGATCATCAACTGGGGCTACGGCAACCCCGCCTATGGCTGGTCGACCGGGCCGGCCGACATCCAAACGCCGTTCGGCTTCCTGCCGCCGCTGAGCGACACCCTCGCCCTGGGTCCGGCCTTGACCAGTGGAACTCAGCAAGGCATGGGTGCATTCATGGGCGAGATGGCCGCCCAGATGCCGGCATCGCTGCCTGCCCTGTCGCTGCACTCCCTAACGCTGCCCAACCTAACGAACGCGCTTGTGGCACACGCCGGGACCGGCACGCTGGCCGCGCCCACGCCGACCTCCATCCAGTCCACGATCACCGGTTTCCTCGAGGGCCTCGAGAATGCGAACACCAACATCGTCGGCACCGCGACGACGAACCTGTCGACCGCTTACGCGACGCTGCTTCCGACCGCGGACATCGCGGTGGCCCTCGGAGTCACCCTCCCGTCCTATGACTTCAACCTGTTCACGAACGGGATCATTCAGGCGGTCAACGGCGACCCCATGGGGCTGGTCAATGCGATCGGCGACCCGATCGCGGCTAACGTTGGACTGGCCACGGTCGCCGGCGGTTTCGAACTCATCGCCATCGTGAATTCGCTCCAGACGATCCTGACAGGCGCACCGAATCCGGGTCCATCTCTGATCGGCACGTCCTGCTGACATGGCCTTTTGACGACGGATAGCGCAGTGCTGCAAGCGGTTTCAGCCGCCATCGACGTGGCTGTGTCAACGCTATTGAGAATCCCGACGTACTCAACATAAGCTGAGTACTGCTAGCTCCGCTTATGTGGTCGCGAAGGGAATAGCCGATGTCGAGCTTGCTTTTGGAACCGCAGCTTGTATCAACTGCTGCCGCGGATGTGGCAGAAATCGGCTCAACGATCAACGCGGCCACTGCGGCCGCGGCGGGCTCGACGACCGGCGTAGTGGCGGCGGCCGGTGATGAGGTGTCGCTCTCGGCGGCGGCACTATTCGACGCTTACGCGAAGGATTACCAGGCACTGCTAAAGCAGGCTGCGGCGTTCCACGAGCAGTTCGCCGCGGCGTTGGCCAGCGCTAACGCCGCTTACCTGGGGGCCGAGGCGGAGGCCCAAACCCTCCTTTTCGCCCCCTCCCCCGGCGGGGGCGGCATGGCGGATCCGCCACTGCAACCACAACTGCAGGGAACCCAGATTGGCATAATCATCGGCGGCAGCGGGCTGCCGGTACCGCCGCAAAGCTACGTGACCAACGTCCTCAACTACGTCAACCAAAACTTCATGGTGCTCCCGGCCAACGCGCACGCCCTGTTCACTCCCGAAGGGCTGTACCCGATCTTCGGCGCCAAGGAGTTGCCCCTCAATACCTCGGTCACTCAGGGCATCCAGATCCTCGATAACCAGATCAACGCCACGCTGACCGCGAACCCCACAGGCAGCGTCGCCGTACTTGGCTACTCGCAGAGCGCCATCATCTCCTCACTGGTGATGGACCAGATCGCGCACGGGCAGTGGCCCTACCCCAACATCCCGACGCCAAGCAGCTCGGCTTCACCTTGCTGGGCAACGAGATGAACCCCAACGGTGGCGCATTGGAACGCTTCGTCGGCCTGAACCTCGCGAGTCTGGGCATCACGGTCTACGGCGCGACGCCGTCGAACACGCCGTACCCGACCGCGATTTACACTCTCGAATACGACGGCTTCGCCGACTTCCCGCAATATCCCATCAATGTCGTTTCGGACCTCAACGCCGTATTGGGCATCGCGTTTGTGCACGGCACTTATCCGATGATCAACCCGTCGACGCTTCCCCCCGGCGACGTGATCGAGTTGCCAGGGTCGTCGACCCTCCCAGGTGGCACAGGGAATACCAATTACTACATCATCCAGCATCCGAACCTGCCGCTGCTGGAGCCGATACGGGCACTACCGGTCATCGGCAACCCACTGGCGGACCTGGTCCAACCCGATCTGTCGGTCATCGTGAACCTCGGCTACGGCAGCACGACTCAGGGCTGGTCACCCGGGCCGGCAAACGTGCCCACCCCGTTCGGCGTGCTCCCGCCGGTCAGTCCGGGCGCGGTCTTCAGCGCCCTGGCCGCCGGAGCCCCACAGGGAGTCAACGCGTTCATGGGCGACGTCCACGTGGAAGCCCCGATTGTGGCCAACAGCCTTTCGCCCGCCAGTCTGACGTCGATGATCGCGTCGGCCGGAACGGGTGCCGGGGCCGTGCCCTCTGCGCTGACGGCCGCGCTGTCCTCGCCCGACAGCTTCATCGATGCCCTGAAGTCGGCGAACAGCAACTTCGCCAACAGCCTTTCGGGTGGGCTCTCGGACGCCTATTCGGTTCTGCTCCCGACGGCCGACATCGCGAACGCGCTACTAATCTCCATGCCGTCCTACGACGTCAACCTTTTCCTGAGCGGGGTGCAGCAAGCGATCAACGGCGACCCCGTCGGCGGACTCGTCTATGCGTTCGGCGCTCCGATTGCCGCCGACACGGGACTCGTTACCCTGTCAGCCGGTATCGAACTCATCACCATCATAGAGGCACTTTAGGCGCACAGGGTTTTCGACCCAGCGCAGTTAACCGCTGCAAAGGACGTGTAGATGAGTTACTTGACCGCACAACCGGACTCGATGGCGGCGGCCGCCGCGGACCTGCAAGAGATTCGTTCCGCGATTGGTGCGGCCAATTCGGCGGCGGCCGGTCGAACGACCTCTCTGGTTGCGGCGGCGCATGACGAGGTGTCAGCCGCCACCGCGGCGCTTTTCAACACCTATGCCGCGGAGTATCAGGCGGTTGTCGCGCAGGCGTCGTCTTTCCACGACCACCTGGTCCAGTTGCTGTCCGGCTCCGGGCTCGCGTACGCGGAGACCGAGATCGCCAACGCGCTGCTGGGTGCCGGCGGTGGTGCCGCAAGCCCGGCAGCCAGCAACATCGCCGATTTGGTCTTGGGCGCCAGCGGATATCCGATACCCTGGCAAATTCCGCAGTACGTAACCGAACTTCCCATTATTTATCTCGACAAATTATGGAACCTTCCAGGCGTGTTCGGCACCATCATCCCGATAGCCACACCCGAGGGGTTGTATCCGCTCACCGGCGTCAATAGCCTGACCTTCGACGTGTCCGCCCGCCAGGGCGTCACCATCTTGAACAGCTACATAAATTCGGCCATTTCTTCCGGTGCCACCCAGATAAATGTCTTCGGCTACTCGCAGAGCGCAAACATTGTGTCCCAGGAAATGGTGGCGCTGAATCCTTCCAACACGCCGGGTGGGAGCCACCTTCCGCCCGGCACGACCCTGAACTTCACCCTCGTCGGTGATGTGAGCAATCCCAACGGCGGGCTGCTCGCACGCTTCCCGGGACTGAGTCTCCCGAGCCTGGGCCTGACGTTCGGCCTCGCGACACCAGACAACTCATTCCCAACCAAGATTTACACGATCGAGTACGACGGCTTCGCCGACTTCCCGCAGTATCCGCTCAATGTCGTGTCCGATGTCAACGCCTTTTTCGGCATCATCGAATTGCACGGCCAATACCCGTACATGGATCCCAGCACCGCCACTCTGCTGACGAACACGACGGGCCACCCACTGACCGACTACTACATCTATCAGACCCAGAATCTTCCGCTGCTCGACCCGATACGGGCAATCCCCGTCATCGGCCAGCCAATCGTGGACCTGATCCAACCCGATCTAAAGGTCCTCGTCGACCTCGGCTACGGCAGCACCACTCAGGGGTGGTCACCGAATCCACCAAACGTTCCAACAGCATTCGGGGTAATACCGCCGGTCAGCCCGGGCACAGTGCTGAGCGCTTTGGCTTCTGGCACTCAGCAAGGCATGGGTGCATTCGCGAGCGACATCACCGCCATGGCCGCGTCGCCCGCGAGTTTCTCACTTGCGGGCATGACTTCAAGCCTGGGGGCGCTGGGATCGACCATCGCGACCGGCTCGGCCTTACTGCCCGCGATGGCGTCGGCGCTGTCCTCGCCGGCGAGCTTCATTTCATCTGTGCAGGGCGCGAATGCGTTTCTCGCCGGCGCCGTCTCGGGCGGGCTATCGGCAGCCTACGGGACCCTGCTCCCGACGGCCGACATCGTCAACGCACTGGCAATCTCCATGCCGTCCTATGACATCAACCTCTTCCTCGACGGGGTCGAGCAGATGATCAACGGTGACCCCGTCAACGGGTTGATCTACGCCATCGGTGCACCGGTTGCTGCCGACGCGGCGCTGTTGACGCTCGCAACAGGCTTCGAATTCCGCGTCCTCGAGCATGCGGCCGTATCGATCATCGACGGCTTCATACCCCCGACGCCGACGTATCCGTCGACCCCGGTGAGCCTCTGACAGCCGGGCTGATCAGGGTTCGAGAACAAGCTTGCCGAGCACCCCGCCGTCGGCGAGGCACTGCAGCGCCGCCTGCCCCTCTGACAACGGATAGCGCTGTGGTGGAGGCGGTTTCAGCCCCAGGAAGACCAGCTGGCTCAGTCCCCAGGCAAACAGGCCGGCCGAACCGGGGACTTTGTTGAGGTACTCGCCCCACGCGACGCCCATTACGCTCACATTGCGCAGCAACAATCGGTTGACCTTGACGGTGGGAATGCCGCCCGCGGCGAAGCCGATCACGAGCAGCTTGCCATCGATAGCCAGCACCCGGATCGCGTCATCGAAGGTCGAACCGCCGATGGGATCGACGACGATGTCAACGCCCTGATCGTGGGTGTATTCACGCACCCGTTGAGCCCACCCGTCGGCCAGCGGCAGCACCAGGTCGGCGCCCAGCGAGGAGACGTAGTCCGCCGCGTTCTCACGGTGCACCACGGCTATCACTTTGCTCGCGCCCATTGCCTTGGCGATCTGGACCGCTGCGGTGCCCACGCCACCGGCGGCACCCAGCACCAGCACCGTGTCGCCAGGTCGCATCGCGGCGCGACGCGCCAGTGCGAAATACATGGTGTTGTAGTTGACCAACAACGACACCGCTTCGGCATCATCGAGTTCCGCCGGGCTGCGCATCACATTGCCCGCCGGAACGGCCACCTGTTCGGCATAGCCACCCAAGATTCCGAACGCCGAAACTCGTTCGCCCACTTTGAAGCCCGAAGACGTAGGCGCCGAACGCACCACACCTGCGGCTTCCATACCGGGAACGAATGGCGGCGGCAACTTCAGTTGGTACTCGCCCTTGCTCAGTAGCAGGTCCGGAAAGCACACCCCGGCAGCACGAACATCGATCACGACGTTGCCGCCGCCATCGGCGACATCGTCGATATCGGTGTACACCATGCCGCCCGGGCCGGACAGCTTCTCTACTACGCAGGCTTTCATGACCCCTACAGTTTGAAGTCGGCTTTTTTTGCCCCGGAGAGGTCCGTTATCTCAGCCCAGTGCGAGGCGATGTCCTCGACTGACGGCGGCTTGTCGAAGTTGGCGCCCTCGTTCTGGAACAGCGCAACCTGCTGCACCTTTCCACCACCGACGACGAAAACCGAAGCGGTGTTGGGGTTTTCCTCGGTGCACAGATAGGCCACCACCGGAGCGACGAACTCTGGGGTGAGCTTCTCCAGCACCTCCTTCGGCAAGATGTCCTCCGTCATCCGGGTGGCCGCGATCGGGGCGACCGCGTTGGCGTGGATGTTGTACTTGGCCCCTTCCTGCGCCAGCGAGTTGATCAGGCCGACCAGGCCGAGCTTGGCGGCCCCGTAATTGGTCTGGCCGAAGTTGCCGAACAGCCCGCTGGTCGAGGTGGCGACGACGACGCGGCCATAGCTCTGCTCGCGAAAATGCGGCCAGGCCGCGCGCAGCACGTTGTAGCCGCCGTAGAGGTGCACCTTGAGCACGGCGTCCCAGTTCTCGGAGGTCATCTTGTGGAAGGTGCCGTCGCGCAGGATCCCGGCGTTGCTCACCACACCGTGCACGGCGCCGAATTCGTCGAGCGCGGTTTTGATGATGCCGGCCGCACCGTCCTCGGTGGCGACGCTGTCGTAGTTGGCGACCGCACGCCCACCGGCCTCGCGGATCTCGGTGACAACGTGGTCGGCCATCGCGGATCCGGCGCCCGAGCCGTCGCGGGCTCCGCCGAGGTCGTTCACGACGACGCTGGCGCCCTCCCGGGCCAGAGTCATTGCGTAGTCACGCCCCAGCCCTCCCCCGGCTCCGGTGACGACGATGACGCGATCCTGCACTCCGGGCATCAGTTCCCTTTCGGTCTTATCGGTTCTGGTCTTATCGGGGTATCGAAGAGTCGGGCTCAGAAGATCTTGCGGGCCATTTTGAAGGCTCGCGCGGTGTAGGGCGGGTAGGTGAGGCTCGACAGGTCAGGCCGGGTCGGTTTGGTCAACACCGACTTGCGGTGGCTGAACTCGTCGAAGCCCCACTTGCCGTGGTAGGCGCCCATACCCGAAGCGCCGACTCCGCCGAACGGCAGTTTGGCCGTGGACACCTGGAAGGCGAGATGGTTGATCAGCATGCCACCTGCGGGCACCTCCTTGATCACCCGCTCGCGGGTAGCACGCGCCTTGGTGAACAAATACGCCGAGAGCGGCTTGGGTCGCGCATTGACGAAACGTATTGCCTCGTCCAGGGATTGAACAGTGATCACTGGCAGGATCGGCCCGAAGATCTCGTTTTGCATCAGCGGACCCTCCGGATCTGGGTCGAGGACGACCGTCGGGTGAATGCGCAAGGTCGCCGTGTCGCAGCTGCCGCCGACGGTAACCTTCCCATCCGAGCCCGAGAGATAACCGCTGAGCCGGTCGAACTGGCGCTGATTGACGATGCGCATTCCGTGCGGTTCCTCTGACCGGAACTTTGTGATGGCCGCGCCGATCTTGGTGACGAGTTCGTCACGGATCTTCGCGTCGGCCAAAACATAGTCCGGTGCGACGCACGTCTGCCCGGCATTGAGCAGTTTCATCCAGGCGATCCGCTTGGCGGCCACATCGATATCCGCGTCGGCGGCGACGATCACCGGGCTCTTGCCGCCAAGCTCGAGCGTGACCGGGGTCAGATGGCGCGCCGCGCCTTCGTAGACCTTGCGGCCGATCTCGGTGCCGCCGGTGAACATCACCCGGTCCAAGCCCTGCGCGATCAGCTCCTGGCTCACCGCGCCGTCGCCCTCGATCAGCGCGATCGCATCGGTGTCGAGATACCGGGGCACCAACTCGGCCATCAGCCGGGACGACGCCGCGGCGATTTCGGAAGGCTTGATCACGACGGCGTTTCCCGCGGCTATCGCCCCGACCAAGGGACCCAGCGTCAGGTAGAACGGGTAATTCCAGGCACCGATGATCAGGACGGTGCCGTAGGGCTCGTACTCCACCCAGCCACGGCCGGGCAGCTGCGCCGCCTCGAGCAGCCGGTATTTGCGGCGCGTCCACTTCCGTAAGTTCTTGGCCGCGTACTTGGCTTCGCCGGCGGTGGTCGCGATGTCGGCGATAAACGCCTCGAAGGGATTGCGGTCCAGATCCTCGGCGAGCGCGGCGGCGATCGCGGGTTCGTTCTCCTCCATCAGCTTCTGTAACTGCAGTAACTGCTGTTTGCGCCACTCAATGTCGCGAGTGCGGCCAGTGGCAAAGGTCTGCCGAAGGCGCGCCACCGTCGCGGCGACGTCGGCCGGCGCAGGCGGCGGAGCCCCGTTCTTGGTCGCGTATGTCTCTGAGGTCTTGGGTGCAACTGATTCGGTGGTCATCAGCGTCCTTCCTTTTCGTGCACCTTCCCGGAGATGCCCTGCGATTTGCGCGCGCGGGCACTAATGGGTGATAACCGCGATCCTAGCGATCCGGTCGGGAGTGCAGTAAGGAAGATCCGAGTCGGACCGTCAGGGCTTGGTTGCCGTCACGAAGCTGTTCGTAAACGGTCTGTCCTCCGATTGCGGCTCGCGGCCCAATCGAGTTGCCTCTTCGCGCGCATTCACCGTGCGGATGGTCCAGCCGCGCGCGGCGAACCAGTCACCGGCGTCGGGGCGGCCCTCGTCCTCAAACCAGAGGTCGAACGGGTTGAACGAGGTGTCCTGCCCGCGAGCCTCGCGCTTGGCCTTCAGTTCGGCCCACCTCTGCTCGGCCTCACGGCGCTTGTCTTGGTCGACCCCGAAGTTTTCGACGGCGAGTTGACTGCCCGATCCGCTCAGCGTGTCGATGGAGCCGAACATGGTCTCCTGCGCCGCTGCGGGCAGAAACGGCAGCAGCCCTTCGGCCAGCCACGCCGTCGGCTTGCTCACGTTAAAACCATTGTCGCGCAACGCTTTAGGCCAATCGTTTCGCAGGTCGACAGGCACCGGTCGGCGGTCGGCGATGGGTGTGGCACCGTGGCTGGCGAGGGTGTGCGCCTTGTACTCCAAAACCTTCGGCAGGTCGATTTCGTATACGGCGGTACCGGCCGGCCAGTCCAGCCGGTAGGCGCGCGAATCCAGGCCGGCGGCCAAAATCACGACTTGCCGGATTCCCGCCCCTGCGGTGGCGGCAAAATAAGCATCGAAGAAGTGGGTGCGAACCGCCTGATAGTTGATCATCTGCTGCGCGTCCGCTTGGGAGTTCGGGGAAGCTTGCTCGGCGTCGTCGGGCTCCGGAGTCCACCACGCCGTGACCTGTTCGCGGACACCCTCGAGTTCTGGGGTGGAAACCAAGGGCTCGGCGAACTGGTCCCGAATGAGCGGGTCGGCGCTGGCGGTTTCGGCCGCACGCGCCAGCGCGACCATCACCGCCGTCGCCCCGACACTTGTCGCGATGTCCCAGGAGTCGTCGACGGTGCGTGCCATTACAACCGTTCCCCGATGACAAAGTCCGAGAATGCGCCCTTGTCGTCGGCGAACGAGACGTTCTCGATCCAGCGGTCCAGCCGGCGCATCTCGTCCGTCGCGTTCTGGCCTTGCGCGCGCCAACCGTGCTCGTTGAGCCATTCCGTGACGTCCGCCCGGTCGTCGTCGCGGTACATCAACTCTCCGACGTCGACGGTCTGCTCCAGGCCAAGCTGGTCGGCGACCTTCTTGAAACGCTCGCGCATCTGCTGGCGCCGCTCTTCGGCGTGCGTGGGTGCGGTTTCGGCGGAAACCCGGCTCCCGACCGCACTCAGCTCACCGATCTGGGTGAACAGCCGGTCCTGAGCTTCGCCCGGCAGGTACATCAGTAGCCCCTCGGCCAGCCAGGCGGTCGGTGCCGCCGGGTCAAAACCCGCGGCGCGCAGCGCGGCCGGCCAGTCGTGACGCAAGTCGATGGCCACCTCGCGGCGATCGACGGAGGGTGTCACGCCGTTTTCCGTCAATGTCGTGGACTTGTAGTCCAGCACCTGCGGCTGGTCGATCTCGTACAGCGTGGTGCCGGCCGGCCAGTCCAGCCGGTAGGCGCGCGAATCCAGCCCCGACGCCAGGATCACCACCTGCCGGATCCCGGCGGCGACAGCGTCCTTGAAGTACGAGTCGAAGAAGTGGGTCCGCACCGCCTGGTAGCCGCGCATGTGCGCGATGTGGGACGCCGCGTCGGCGTCAAGGGTAGCCACCTTGGCGGCCGTCTCCGGGTCGAGCATGCCCTCCCACAGCACGCCGGCGCCGGCGTTGGTGACCAGCAGTTTGGCGTACGGGTCGCGGATCAGCGCGTCGGGCTGGTCGGTTTCCACGGCGCGCGCCGCGGCCACCATCACCGCGGTGCTGCCGACGCTGGTCTTGATGTCCCAAGTGTCGTCGTGGGTGCGTAGTGAGCTCATTGCGTGCGCCGGTCCTTCGTTTAGTGGTGTGTCTGTCTGTTCCGATATTCGGATAGTGCTTGTCAGCTGGACGGCTCGCCCAGACGCGCTCGCAGCAGCGTGCTGCGCACGGCCTCGTCGGCCAGATCTTCGGGTACCGCGCGGCCCAGTCGGGCCATCTCTTCGCGGTTGTTCACGCTGTGCACCTGCCAGCCGTGGTCAGTCAACCACTGGGCGGCATCCGTGCGGTCGGGCTCGTGGTAGGTCAGCGCCGCGACGTTGACATCCAGACCCAGCCGTTCCCGCATGCGCTGCCAACGCTGGCTGTTGCTCCTCGAATTCATGGCGAACAACTCGATGGCGATCTGACTGCCTGGAGCGCTGAGCGCGCCGAACTTCTCGAACAGGCGGTCCTGAGCGTCGCTCGGCAGGTACGGAAGTAAGCCCTCGGCAAGCCATCCGGTCGGTTGGGTGCGGTCGAATCCGGCGGCCAACAGCGCGGCCGGCCAGTCGTCGCGCAGATCCGCCGCTACCGGGCGGCGAACAGCCGTCGGAACCGCGCCATGCGATTCGAGGACCCCAGTCTTGTACTCCAGGACCTGGGGCTGATCGATCTCGTACACCGCGGTGCCTGCCGGCCAACTCAGCCGGTAGGCGCGGGAGTCCAGCCCGGCCGCGAGGATCACTACTTGCCGAATACCGGCGTTCACCGCGTTCTCGAAGTACTCGTCGAAGAAGTGGGTGCGTACCGCCTGGTAGTCGGTACCCAGCCGATGCACGCGTTGCCCGTGCGGATCACCGTCTAGCCAGGCCAATTGCGGGTCAGCGAGCCGGATCCACGCCGGACCGGCCGACGACACCAACGTCAGGGCGAACTCGTCGCGGATCAATGGATCGGGGCCGCCCGTTTCCACGGCGCGCCCGGCGGCGACGCCTAGTGCGGTGGCACCGACCAGTTCGGTGATGGCCCAGCTGTCGCCGGCGGTCCGCAACGAAGGGGGCAGCGCGGGCGAGTCGTCAAGCTCAGTCATGTCGCTACCATGCTACCCGAATAAGTTAGGCAGACTATGCGCTTTGTGCGCCACGTCACTACCCAGCGGCGGGGCGCGGACGCGCTTAGGTCTTTGGCACCAACAGCGTGCCGGCCAGCAACTGTCGCAGCGTGTCGGTGATGCCATCCATTTCTTTAGGGCTCCGCACGTAACCCGCATAGAAGCCAACGCCACACAGAACTACGAGCAATGTCTCGACCAAAGAATTGACGTCAGCGTCAAATGCAAGCTCATCCCGGTCAATGGCATCCTTGACCGCTCGCCCCAGGAATTCCCGGCAGATTCTGATGGCTTCGCTTTCGGTGCTGTTCAATTCCGGGTGCCGCTGCGATTCGAAGACAGTAGTTATCAGAAACGCGGACCCCGCAGGATTTTCGAAATTAGCGCGCAAGGCGAACGTGATGAATACCGCCAGTTGCCCGACCAGGGTCGTCTCACGCTCGGCCTGTTCGATGCTGAGGTTGAGCACGAGCTCGTTGGTTTGGTCGGCTACCTCACGATATAGGCCCCGCTTGCTGGCGAAGTAGTGGTTGATTGCCGGCCGGGTCAGGTCAGCACGAACGGCGATCGCCTGGAAGGTCGCCCCGTCGTAGCCGCGCTCACTGAATATCTGGCGAGCGGCCCCCACAATGCGTTTCCGCGTATCGTCGGCCTTCGCCGCGGGCGGACGGCCCGGTTTGCGGCTTCCCGACGTCGACATCGCTAAATCATGCCACTAACTACGGTGCGGCAATAGCGCATTCGGGGGGACATTTCCGAATTTCCCGGATTGGAAGTCTTCGAGTGCCTCGACCAATTCCGCTTTAGAGTTCATGACGAATGGTCCGTAGTGAAATACCGGCTCCCGAATCGGGAGGCCACCCAGGATCAGCACGTCGAGTGCCGTGGTCCGGGATGACTCCTGGACCGACCGGGCAGCAACGCTGATCCGGTCACCCGGTCCGAGCACGGCCAACTGCCCCTGGTGCACGGGGTGCGAGACCGGGCCGACATATCCGCTCCCGGACAGCACGTACACCAACGAGTTGAAATCACGCTGCCACGGAATGTTGAGACGGGCCCCGTTCTCGAGCGTCGTGTGCACGAGCGCGATTGGCGTGTGGGTAACACCGGGTCCGCGGTGGCCGTCGACCTCACCGGCGATGATGCGAACCAGCGCTCCGCCGTCGTCGGACGCGATCAACGTGGCGTCGTTGCCTTCGATGGCCTGATACCGGGGCTGAGTGAACTTGTCTCGCTTCGGCAGATTCACCCACAGTTGGACGCCGTGGAAGACACCACCGCTTTCGACCAGTTCGGCGGGCGGGGTCTCGATGTGCAGGATGCCCGACCCGGCCGTCATCCACTGCGTTGCGCCGTCGGCGATCAGGCCACCACCGCCGTGGGAATCCTGGTGCGCGAACTTGCCGTCGATCATGTAGGTGACGGTTTCGAAACCACGGTGTGGGTGCCAATCGGTACCCCTCGGTTCGCCCGGCTGGTATTCCACCTCACCCATCTGATCCATATGCACAAAGGGATCCAGCGCGGCGGTGCTGACCCCCGCGAACGCCCGAACCACCGGGAATCCCTCGCCCTCGTAGCCTCGCGGTCCCGTCGTGATCGATCGGACCGGACGCTCGGTGTCGGCCGGGCCCGCCGGGCGCACCCGGGGCAACGTGAGTGTGTCTGCAGTAATAGCAGGCATGTCTACCTCCTGTTTAGAGTTATCCATATAACCGGACTGCAGTCCACTTATTCCCTGCTGCCATAGGATGGCCTGATGCCTGGATTGCGCGTGCGGTGAGCGAGCCGACGGAGGGCGAACCCCAACCCGCGGTAGCTCCACCGTCCGCTGCCGGCGGACGATTCGGGGCATCGATCAGGGAGGCGGGCTACCTGCAGAAGTGGTTGCTGCTGGGCCTCGCGATCGGCGCCATTGCCGGCCTCGGGGCGGTCGTGTTCTATCTGGCCCTGAAATACACCGGGGACTTCCTGCTGGGCTACCTGGCGGGCTACCACGTTCCCAGTCCCGTCGGCGAAGGGGGCGGCAGGGGCTCCGCCGGCTTCGTGCGTCCATGGGCGATTCCGCTGGTGACGACTGCCGGCGCGCTGCTATCGGCGATGATCGTGACCAAATTCGCTCCTGAAGCCACCGGCCACGGCACCGACGAGGCCATCGAGGCCGTCCATACCGATCCCCGCGCCATCCGCTTCCGGGTGGTGCTGGTGAAGATGGTGGCCAGCGCGCTGACCATCGGCTCGGGCGGTTCAGCGGGGCGCGAAGGCCCGACCGCCCAAATCTCCGCCGGCTTCTCCTCGTTGCTGACCCGGCGGCTCAACCTGTCCGACGAGGACGGCCGCATCGCGGTGGCGCTGGGCATCGGCGCGGGCATCGGCGCGATCTTCGCCGCGCCGTTGGGGGGTGCGGTGCTGGCCGCCTCGATCACCTATCGTGACGACTTCGACTACCGCTGCCTGCTGCCGGGGTTCATCACCGCGGGAACGGCCTACGCAGTTCTCGGGTCTTTCTTGGGTTTCGACCCGTTGTTCGGCTACATCGACGCCGAATATCGCTTCGAAAGGGCCTGGCCGCTGCTGTGGTTCGTGGTGATCGGGCTTGCAGCGGCGGCAATCGGCTACCTATATGCCCGCGTCTTCCACGCGACGGTCGCGCTCACTCGCCGGCTTCCCGGAGGTCCGCTGCTCAAGCCTGCGGCGGGCGGACTCCTGGTCGGGCTGTTGGGATTGTTAATCCCCCAGATCTTGAGCAGCGGCTACGGCTGGGCCCAGTTGGCCGCGGACCGCGGATCGTTGATGCAGATTCCGCTGTGGATCATCATCGTCCTGCCCGTCGCCAAAATCGTTGCCACGTCGCTTTCTATCGGCACCGGCGGATCCGGGGGGCTTTTCGGTCCCGGAATCGTCATCGGTGCTTTCGTCGGCGCCGCCATCTGGCGGCTGGGCGAGTTGACCGGCCTGCCCGGCGTGCCCGACGGGCCGGGAATCTTCGTGGTGGTCGGGATGATGGCGTGCTTCGGCAGCGTCGCACGCGCGCCACTGGCAATCATGATCATGGTCGCGGAGATGACCGGCTCGTTCTCGGTGGTTCCGGGGGCGATCATCGCCGTCGGGATCGCGTCGATGCTGATGTCGCGCACCAACGTCACCATCTACGAAGCGCAACGCCTGGATCGCAAGACTGCCGAGGCCGAACGCGAGCGGCAGGCCCCCGGGTGACTGTATTTTCGCTGCAATGCAGCTATAATGCAGCTATGGTGGCGATCACGATCCGAGACGTCCCCGACGGCGTCCGTGACGAGCTCGCTTCGCGTGCAGCACGGGCCGGGAAGTCCCTTCAGGAGTATCTGCGCGGCGTCCTGGTGGCCTCTACTGCTCGACCAACATCGGACGACCTCATCGCCCGGGCCCGCGCACGCGTGCAAGCAACGGGTGTACAGATGCCCGCCGAAGCGATCTTGGCGGCCAGAGACGCCGACCGGCAGTGACCGATCGCATCGTCTGCGACGCCTCAGCCGTTGTCGCTATGCTCCTGGACGCCGGTCCCGTCGGCCAATGGGTCGCTGACGTGCTGACCGGCGCGGATATTTTCGCGCCTACATTGATGCCATTCGAATGTGCCAATGTCGTTCGGCGCCAAGAACTCAGCGGCGCGGTGAGCACCGACCAGGCCGCGCAGGCGCACGCCGACCTCGTTGGCCTCAGTGCTGAGCTGTGGCCCTATGAGGTCCTGGCGGATCGAGTGTGGGGACTGCGGAGCAACCTGTCGTGCTACGACGCCGCCTACGTCGCACTTGCTGAAATTCTCGATACACCGCTCATCACTTTGGACCATCGAATCAAGCGCGCGCCAGGACTGCGCTGTCAGGTCGTCACTCCCCCGCCGGGAGCGTCAGCTACCCTCGAATCGCCCTGAGGAACAAGGCAGCTCAAGCAATCGTCACCGACCCGGCTACGGGTGGGTTATTTGGACTTTCGCCGCGCGGCGCTCGCGGCACTCTTTTCGTGGGTCGAGCCCTCGTGGTCCAACTTCCCGCCTGAGCTCTCCAGATGCGCCCGGACGAACCACTGGAACTTCTCCAGTTCCCTGGCGTGGCCGATCAGGATGTCCTGAGTCACCGGGTCGAGCTCCTCTGTCTCGTCGATGCCGTGACGAATGTCTTCGATGACGCCGTTGTAGACCAGGTCCAGCGCCGCCAGATGCGCCTGCGCAGTGTCGCGGCCGATCGAATAGTCGTCCCAATCGCGATCCTTGATGATCGCACCCGGGGTGCCCTGCGGCGATGCGCCCAAAGCGGCGATGCGCTCGGCGACCTCGTCAGCGTAAGCACGCACCGCATCCACCTGCGGATCGATCATCTCGTGCACGCCGATGAAATTCGGACCCACCACGTTCCAGTGAATGTGCTTGAGCGTCAGGTGAAGATCGTTGTAGGTGCTCAGTTGCTTCTGCAGCAGCTCGGCCAACCGAACGCCCTGCTTGTCGGTCAGTCCCGGAATCGTGAACTGTGTCATGAATTAGCTCCCCTTTGAGTTCGTGCACGAATCGCTTTCCCGTGGGGTACCCGATGACCATCACCGGAAACAAAGCCGGGAACCAGGCCTCGCCTTAGATCGAGTGAATGTGTTGCACGGGTAGCCGGGGACCGCGGCGTGGCTCGTATGCCAGTCCGCTGGCTTGTAGCAGGCGAACGACCCGGTGACGATGCGGCCGCATCGGTTCCAGCAACTCGAGCATGACCGCGTCATCGACCGGGCGCCCCAGTAGCGTCCAGCCGATCATCTTCGAAATGTGGTAATCGCCCACCGAAACGGCATCGGCGTCACCGAACGCCCGTTGCACGGTTTCAGCAGCGGTCCACTCCCCGACTCCCGGTAGCGACGTCAGGGCCTCTCGTGCCTGCTCCGCCGGCCTGGATACCAGCCGCTCCAGCGAGGCCGCCCGGCGCGCGCAGGCCACCACGGTCTGAGCCCGTTTCGGGTCGACGTTGGCGCGGTGAAACTCCCACGACGGAATGTGTCGCCACACCTCGGCCGCCGGCGGCACCCGCATCACGGCCGGCGCCGGTCCGGGTGCGGGCGTCCCGTACTTGGACACCAGCACACGCCATGACGAAAACGCGTCGGCGCCGGGTACCCGCTGCTCGATGACCGCCGGGATCAGGGCTTCCAGCACCTGTCCGGTGCGTCCCAGGCGTAGGTGCGGAAGCCGCCGGTGCGCGGCGGCGACCGTGGGGTCCCGCGGCACAAAGCCCGACGCGTCGTCGTCGGCGCCCAGCAGCGCCGGCAGCATCTCGACGAACTCCTCGGCACCGCGGCCCCACGCCTCGCAATGGGCCGTGTCAGGGGTGACGGCGCTGATCTTTGCCGACACGGGGCCGCTGGACAGCAGAGTGGTCCGCCAGATGGTGCCATCGCCGGGCACCTGAAAACACGGATCCCGCGGTCCCCGCCGAAGTGGCGCCAACGTGTGCCAGAAGCCGGCCGCCCCTGGGAACGTGACTGTGCGCGCGCTCTTCACCTGCTGGCTCCGGTGTATCGCCGATTGACCCCGACTGTTGGCCAGGACAGTATGGCGGTGTGATGACGCCGTTCGATGGCCCGCAATCCGAACTGGCTTGGATGTTCCTGCAGAGCATCAGCGACGGCGGCGATGCCGATGAGGGCTTCGCACTGCTCAGCGATGATTTCACCTATTGGAGCATCGTCACCCGGGTTTCCGTCGATAAAGAGACTTTCCGGGAAGCCAATGAGCGGCGCAGAAAGATCGTCGAGATCGACATCGATCTGCTGCGCTGCGTCAACGAGGGAGACACCGTCGTGGTCGAGGCGCTGGTCTCGGGCGCCGCGACAGACGACATCCAATACGACACCCCGTTCCTTTGCATCTTCGAGACCCGCGACGGGCTGATCGTGTCGATGCGCGAATACAGCGACACCAGGTCCGCGGCTGTATTCGCCGGTTGACGTCACCCGCCGGCGCTATTGCGCCAGTACGGTGACCTCGGCCTTGTTCGGGTAGAACGCGACGTGCCCGGCGATCGCCGCTACCGCGGGGTAGGGCTGCTCGTACGTCCAGATGACGTCTTCGACGGTGTCGCCGGCCGCGGTGGTCACGCTGTAGTAGCCGGCGTCGCCCTTGAAGGGGCAGTAGGTGCTGGTATCGGTGTGGGTCAGCTTGTCTTGAGCCACATCGCCTATCGGAATGTATTGCACCGCAGGCAAAGAAGCCTCTCGAAGTTCCAGCGCCGCCGTGGTGTCAGCGACGAGCTCGCCGTTGACGCGAACCTGTACCCGCCCTTTGGTCGGCTCGATGGTGATCGGGTGCCCGGCGCTCGGCTCCAAGATTTCGGGGTGACTCATAACTTCCTCCTCGGACTATGTGCCCGGTTCAACACCCGGCGGCGGTCAACACTTCCCGAGTTCGCCGGAGCTATTCGGACAGAGCGGGGCTATTCCGACTGGGCGGGCGTGCTTTTTCTCGCGTCGCGCATCGCCGCCCAAAACCGGGCGGCCTCGCGAATCGACTCCTCCACCGGGCGCGGCTGCCAGCCCAATTCGCGGACCGCCTTGCTGCTGTCGACGTCGGCTTCGGCACGCATCATCCGCACCGACGCGAGACTGAGTTCGGCGTCTTTGCCGGTGAGCCGGGCCTTCAGAGTGCCGAACGCGCCCAGCGCGTACAGCATCGGCACCGAAATCGAGCGTCCGGGCGGCGGCACACCCGCCTCATGGGCCGCGATCCGCACCACCTCGTCCAATGCCATCATGCGTTCGGAGATGAGGTATCGCTCGCCGATCCGTCCGCGCTCGGCCGCCAGGATCATGGCCCGGGCAGCGTCGTCGACGCCGACGACTTCCAGTTGGATGCCTTGCATCATGAACGGCAGCTTGCCGAACACCGCGCCTGCGATGAAGGCGCCGTGCGGGGTGCGACCCCAATCGCCACTGCCGTAGGTCGTTGACACGCACATTGCGACGGCCGGTAGGCCGGCCTCGGCCACATAGCGCATCACCAGGTCTTCGGCTTGCACCCTGGATTGCACGTAGGGAGTGAGGCCGCGCGGATCGATCACGTCCTCCTCGGTCGCGACGTGACCGTGCCGCCGACCCACCGTCGTATATGTGCTGGTGAAGACGAACCTGCGCAGGCTCGGTTCCTTGACCGCGACGTCAAGGACATTCCGCAGGCCTTCCACATTCGTGTGGAACAACGGCGCCGTGTCACGCAGCCAGGCACGGGCGTCGACAACGCAGTAGTAAACGTCGTCGACGCCGTCCATCGCCTCGCGCACCGTGGCGGTGTCGAACACGTCGCCCTCAAAGCGAATGAGTTCGAGGTCATCGATGCTGCGGGTATTGGCATTCGGGCGCACCATGGCCCGTACTTCGGCACCACCGGCGACCAGCTGACGGGTGACATGCGAACCCAGAAATCCGTTGGCGCCGATGACCAGCTTGGGTTTCGCGTTCACTTCCGGGCTCAGTTCCGGATTCATGCGAGCCCACCACCATTCTCCTGCATCCACCGCGCCGCGTCTTCGTCGAGCGTGCCGAGAGCCTGCGCCTTGCGGCACCATTTCATCGCCGCGCGCAGGAAGCGCAGCGGGTTGTAGATGTCTTCTTGGCGGCACCACAATCCGTCGCCGGCGTAGGTGACGATGGAGATGTTCGTCGCGGTGATGACCGATCCGTCGCCGGGGTCGGCCATCGGATTGTCCAATTCGCAGATGATGCGCCCGGTCGGTTCGTCGATGACCGACCACAACGACGGAAACGCGACCATGTGGCTGCCGGGGAAGGTCGTCATCGTCTGCTGAATCCAGCTGCGCACCTCGTCGCGGCCGTGCATGGTGCCCGCCGCGTGCTCGATGTACTCGACGTCGGGCGTGTAGTGCTCGACCCAGGCGTCCCAGTCCCGCGTCTCGGCGGCTCGGGCGACTGTCTGCTCGAACTTCTCGAACGCCGCGGCGAGTTCGCTACGGGTGAACGACCGCACGGTCACATGGGCTCCTTCGCGCCGTCCCAGCTCATCGGCGGAGTGTAGCGTGGGAATCATCTGGCCGATCAGGAGGACTCGGGAGGAACTCGCATGACAACCACTGAAAAAGCCATCTTGGCCGGGGGCTGCTTCTGGGGAATGCAAGACCTGATCCGCAAGCAGCCGGGTGTGGTCTCAACCCGGGTCGGTTACACCGGCGGCGACGTCCGCAACGCGACCTATCGGAACCACGGCACCCATGCCGAGGCCATCGAAATCGTTTACGACCCTTCGGTTACCGATTACCGCACGATGCTGGAGTTCTTCTTCCAGATCCACGATCCGACGACAAAAAACAAGCAGGGTAACGACCGGGGAACAAGTTACCGCTCGGCGATCTTCTACCTCGATGACGAGCAGAAGCGGATCGCGCTGGACACCATCGCCGACGTCGAGGCATCTGGCCTATGGCCCGGCAAAGTGGTGACCGAGGTCAGCCCGGCCGGCGACTTCTGGGAGGCCGAGCCTGAGCACCAGGACTACCTGGAGCACTACCCCAACGGATATACCTGCCACTACATCCGCCCAGGCTGGAAGCTGCCCCGGCGCGCCGCCGCGAACCAGTAGTTTCAGCGCCGGCGTACCACAACTCGGCCGCCGTCCTTCGGAACAAACGCGACACCGCGGCCGTGCCAGCGTTCGTCTGGTGCATCGGTAGTCTCGATCGTGAAGTGGCGCAGTACTGTTCGAAGCACCACGTCCATCTCCATGTTGGCGAACGCCGCCCCCACGCACCTGCGGGTCCCGCCGCCGAACGGAATCCACGCCGGCGCGGTCGGTTTTGTTTGAATGAAGCGCTGCGGGTCGAAACGTTCGGGATCGGGAAAAAGGTCGGGATTGCTGTGTATCTGGCCGATGCCGACGATGACCGAATCCCCGCGCTCAATCACCCACTCGCCGAGTTGGTAAACCTCCGGATAGACGTGGCGACCGGCGAGATCGATGACCGTCCTGGCCCGCTGGACCTCCAGGATCGTCGCTTGACGAAGCTGATTGCCGCCATCCGGACCGACATTGTCGGCTTCCTGAACCAACGCCGCCAACACATCGGGGTGGCGGCTTATCCGCTCGAATGCCCAGCCCAACGTGGACGCGGTGGTTTCATGTCCGGCGGCCAGCAGCGCCAGCAATTCGTCACCAATGTCCTTGCGGGACATGGTAGAACCGTCGTCGTAGCTGCTGCGCAGCATCAGAGCGAGCACATCGGTCCGATCCGCGAAGTTCGGGTCTGCGCGTTCGTCGTCGATCAACTTGTTGATGACGATGTCGTACTTGTCGCGCCATTCGGTCAGCCGCCCCCACGGACTGTAACGGCCATAGCTCCGATTCGGCATGGGCAGCGAGGCCATGCGCGAACCGAGCTTGACCCACGGCGGGATGAGCCGGCGCAGCTCGTCGAGCTCGGCGCCGTCGGCTCCGAAGACCGCGCGCAGGATGGCGTTGAGCGTGATCCGCATCATCGGCGGCACCGTCGCAAACGGCCGCCCTTCGGGCCATTCCGCAATTTCACGCAGCGTCTCTTCCTCGATGATGCCTTCGTAATTCTTCATGCTCTTGCCGTGGAAGGGCGGCGCCAACAGTCGCCGCCGGCGCCGGTGATCATCGCCTTCGAGGCCGAATACCGAGCCGGGGCCGAAAAGCCTGCTCAGATTCGGTTGGATGTTGCCCAACTCGTCTGGGCTGGTGGCAAAGACTTGCTTTGCCAGTTGCGGGTCGGCAACTGCCACGACGCGACCGTAAATGGGGATGTTGAGCGTGAAAACGTTGCCGTACTTCTTCACCAGGTGTCGCATCAACCACCGCCGCGCCACCACAAAAGCCATGGCCTGAACCACTTTTGGCATGCGGGTCGCCGGTGGCATCCTGACCGCGGGGGCCACCGGCGTGGGGGTGACTAGTTCGCTCATGGCGGTGCTGCTCCCAACATCTGTCTGCCCTGACCGGGGTGGTACGACGGCGTACCGCAGATCTTTCACGGTACGGTACTCTGTGGTACCAAACCTGACAAGCATCGAAAAGGGGGCGCGCGTGACTGCGGTGGCCGGCGATCCCGTTGTCGGTGAAGTCCTGACGGAGCTTGACCCGTTTCGGCTCAGACTGCTCGAAGGCCTTGGCGCCTCGATCGTTGAGCGCGGTTACCGGGCCAGCACCGTCGCCGACATTGTGCGCCACGCGCGCACGTCGAAACGCACGTTCTACGACCGGTTCCCCAGCAAGGAACAATGCTTCCTGGAGCTGCTGCAGGCCGACATCGAGCACATGGGCGCGAGCATCGAGGCGGCGGTCGATCCGGATGGCGACTGGCGCCAGCAGATTCGTCTGGCCGTCCAAGCCTATGTCGATCACATCGAGTCACGGGCGGCCATTACCTTGAGCTGGATCCGCGAACTCCCGTCGCTGGGCGACGTCGCCCGACCGCTGCAGCGCCGCGGTTTGCAGCTGCTGTCGGACCTGCTGATCGACCTCAGCGCCAGTCCGGGATTCCGGCGGGCCGAGCTGCCGCCGTTGACCGCCCCGCTAGCCGTGATCTTGCTGGGCGGGCTGCGGGAGCTGACCGCGCTTGCCGTCGAAGATGGAAGATCCGTCAGGGAGATCGTCGAGCCTGCGGTGGATGCGTCCATCGCCTTACTCGGCCCCCGCCACTAGCGAGGACCGCGATGCCGCCGTCGACCATGCGCGCCGAGCGCTTCTATGCCGATACGCAAAAGGTTGTGCTGGAAGATGTTCCGATCCCGGAGCCGGGTGCGGGCGAGGTTCTGGTCAAGGTTGCGTTCTGCGGGATCTGTCACTCGGACCTGAGCCTGATCAACGGAACGTTCCCGGCTCAGCTACCGGTGGTGACCCAGGGGCACGAAGCGTCGGGCACCATCGCGAAACTGGGGCCCGGCGTGACCGGCTGGGCCGAGGGCGACCGGGTGATCGTCGCCGCGGGCCGGCCCTGCCAGAAGTGCCCGAACTGCCGGCGCGGCGACGTGGTGAACTGCCTGCGAATCCAGTTGATGGCCTTCGCCTACGACGGTGCGTGGGCCGAATACACGGTGGCACAGGCGGCGGGGCTGACCCGGGTACCGGACAACGTCCCGCTGGAGCAGGCCGCGATCCTGGCCGACGCGGTATCGACGCCGTACGGTGCCGTGGTCCGAACCGCAAAGGTCATGGTCGGGGAATCCGTCGGGGTGTGGGGTGTTGGCGGCGTGGGCACCCACATCGTTCAGCTCGCACGGTTGGTCGGCGCGGTGCCGGTGATCGCGGTCGACATCAACCCGGCCGTTTTGGAACGCGCCCTTCAGGTCGGCGCGGACTACGCCTTCGATTCGCGCGACGACCGGCTGCCAGACAAGATCGCCGAGGTCACCGGAGGCCGAAAACTGGATGTGGCCTTCGACGCCGTCGGCCTCAAAGTGACCTTCGAGCAGGCGCTCGATTGTCTGACCGCGGGCGGGCGTCTGACGGGCGTGGGGATGAGCGCGGAATCACCAACCATCGGCCCCACGTCCGCATTCGGGCTGAGCCACAAGCAGGTGCTCGGTCACCTCGGTTATCAGAACGTCGACATCGAGACCCTGGCCAAGCTGGTTTCGTCTGGGCGCCTTGATTTGTCGCGGTCGGTCAGCGAGATCGTCTCTCTCGAAGACCTGCCGTCGGGCATCGAGAAGCTGGAGCGCCAGGACGGCAACCCCATCCGCATTGTGGTCAGGCCTTAATAAACCTGCCTGCCACGCGCGACATGTAAACCACGCATACGAAACGCCGAAAAGTAGTGCCGTAGATTATATTTCGAGTTTCAGAAACCCGCGGATGCGGTCCAGCACCAGTTCGGGTCGCTGGTCGACGATCCAGTGCCCAACGCCGTCGACCAACTCCATCTCGAAGTCGCGAATACGGTCTCCGTACCCTTCGACCAGGGCCGGGATGCACACCGGATCGTCGGTTCCAGTCAGCCATCGGACCGGAACGTCGACGCGGGCTCCATCGAATTCGCCGCGCATCCAGCTCAGCATCTCCCTGGTCTGAAAGCTTCGGTACCACCGCGATCCGGCCTCGGCGTGGCCGGGCTGGCGCATGCACTCCATGTACATCTTGATGTCCTCGTCGGGCAACGCGAATCCGCCCCCCACCCACGACCCCAGCCACCGCGAAAAGCGGCCATTGGGATTGCTGATCAGCCGCGGGCCGATGACCGGCAGCGACATCGGAATCTGGTAGAAAAAGCGCCAGATGTTGCGGATGCTGGACAGGTCGCGTTTGACCCAGGGCCCCACGGTATTGATCCCGAAGAAGCCGCTCACCTTTTCCGGATGCCGCAGCATCATGATGAACGCGACCGGGCCGCCCCAGTCGTGGGCAACCAGCTTCACTTTGTCGACGCCTAGCTGGTCCAGAACGCCCGCCAGGTCGTCGGCCATCTCGTTCTTGGTGTAGCGCGAGCGCGGCGCCGAGCTCCACCCCGCGCCGCGCAGGTCTGGACACAACACCCGGTAGCCGTCGGCGGCCAGCGGACCGATAATCTCGTGCCACTCCCACCAGTTCTGCGGGAAGCCGTGCACGAGCATGACCGCGGGGCCATCGGGCGGTCCAGCTTCGGCGACGTGGATCGTGACCCCGTCACCCAGCTCTACGTACCGGTGTTCCACAAGGGCAGGGCCGTCCAACGCGGGCATAGTGACCATGTTTGAGAAGGTAGTGGACCGGGCCTATTTCAGGAACCGCTCGACGTATGGCGCGAAGCGTTCGCGCAGGCTTTCTTCCTTGAGTCCGAACATCTCGCAGGATGTTTCGACGTTTCCGAGCCGGCCGCGCTGGTGGCCCGCGAGGTAGTCGGCGATCGCCGTACGTGCCTCTTCGGTGAACGGTTCGCCGGCCAGGTCGTACACCTGCTCGGCGGTGCCGAGTTCATTGACCAGGAAATCATCGAAGCGGATGTCGATTGAGCGTTGCGGGCCGATGGTGTGCCGGTCTCGAACCAGAGCATTGAGCATCTGCTCGAGACGGTCGATCCACGAGTGCGCGATCTGTTCCACCGGCACCGGCGAGCGGTGCATGCGAGCGGAGTAGGTGATCATTGCGATCATCGACAGCGCCACCGGCACCGGGTCGCGGTGGGTAAACACGACAATGCAGTCCGGGAAAACACGATTGAGCACCGGCACCTGCTCGAGATGCTGGGGCGACTTGAGCAGCCAGCGTCGACCCCCGCGCAGGAACTGCATCGCTTTGAGTTGCGTGGCCATGTATTCGTAGTGCGACGTCTGGTCGTGGGCCTGGTAGTAGTCACGCCAGCGGGGCACGTCGGAAAGCGTCTCCAGCAACATTGTGGAGACGTCGTTGGCCAGTAACTGGATCTCTTCGTGGACGTGATCGGTGGTCATCTCGTGCATGAGCGGGAAATGCGGCATCACGGTGTTGATCACGCTGACCGCGACGTCCATCCGATCCCGCCGCGGATCCGGCTCGACACCCACCTCGGCCGGCAACGGGAACGGCTCGACACTTTCCCAGTACGGCATGGTGCGAAAGGTCGGCGGCGTCGCCAGCAGATTGTGCAGGTGGGTGGTGCCGGTGCGGGGCAGACCCGCGATCACCACTGGCGATCGCAGTTCGATGTCGACGATCTCGGGATGCCGGCTCAACAGGTCGGTCAGCAGGAGCCGGTTCTTCAGTACCTGCAGCAGCTGTCCATAGAAGTTGACCACGCCTGCCTCGTGCAGCCCGTCGATGTCGCGCAAGGCGGCGAGGTAGACGTCGAGTCGTTCCCGGTAATCGTCGGGACCGAAATCGTGCAGGCCGGTGTCGGCGCTGGCCTGGGCGTGCAGCACGTCGGCATCCAACGAGCAGAGCGAGGCCATCGAGGCCATCATGTCGAGGATCTGCTGGCCCCCCTCGCTGAATCGGGGCTGGGCCAGGTCTTCGAGGCGAACGGCAGTGGTCACGCGACTTATGTTACTCTGAGTTTCGTAATGGTAGTAGACTTTGGCCGACCCCGTGACCCACGCATCGACGCGGCGGTGCTTCGTGCGACGGTCGAGCTTCTCGCCGAAACCGGATATTCCGGACTCTTGGTCGCCGCTATCGCCCAGCGGGCCGGTACCAGCAAGCCCGCGATCTACCGGCGGTGGCCGAGCAAAGCGCACCTGGTGCACGAGGCGGTGTTCCCGATCGGCGCGGCGACCGCACTTCCGGACACCGGATCGCTGCCCGATGACCTGCGCGAGATGGTGCGTCGCGCAATGACTTTCCTGACGACGCCGGCCGCCCGCGCGGCCCTGCCTGGGCTGGTCGGCGAGATGGCGGCCGATCCGACGTTGCACTCGGCCCTCTTGGAGCGCTTCGCCGGCATCATCGGCGGTGGGCTCGCCGAGTTGCTCGAGAGGGCCGTGGACCGGGGCGAGGTTCGGGCCGACGTGACCGCCGCCGAGCTCGCCTCCCAACTGACCGAGGCCATCGCGGGCATCACGCTGATGGGCCTAATCACCCACGCCAACGAACTCGACTCGGGACTCGGCGATGTCTGGGTCGATCGCACAACCACGTTGCTCCTGAAAGGAATCAGCGCATGACGCACGAATCAACCGCCGCTTGGCAAGAGTTGCTTGCGACCGTTGGGAGCCTCGACCGCTCGTTCCTCGAGGGCGACCGCGCGGTTACCGACGACCGGCACATCGCCGACGGCTACCGCACGCTGGCCACTACATTGGGGGTGGCGTTGGACACCTACCTGTTCGCCGAGCCCGGCCGGCCGCAGTTCGTCGCGGTGAACACGCCGTTCCGTCGCGATCGTCGGTGGGGCGGCGACAACACCGACGCTTACTACTTCATCTGCCCGGTCGATCCGGCGCGGCGCTACCGCGTCAGCGGCAATCGTGCTGACAGCGTGTACTTCTCGGTAACCGCCTACAACGAGCCATCCCCGGGCGCGTGGTCTGACCGGGTCGTTGCGATAGTCCGGGACAGCGATCTCGACATCGACGCCGACGGCAACTTCAGCTTCGACCTCCCCCCGACACCCGACGCGGCCGTCCTGATGACCCGCGACTACCAAGCCGACCCGCTGACCGGACGCCCGGTGGTGTGGAACATCGAGGCGCTCGACGAGCCGGACTCGATACGACACGGGGACGCGGAAACCGCTGCGGCCCTGCGCGCGACCGCCACCTGGTTGCGCACGATGTTTGCCATTGTGCCCCTGGCCGTCGGTACCCGAGTCGACGATGATCATGCGCTCGGACACGAGACCGCCCACACCGCAAATCAATTCGCCGATCCCTATCAGGTGCCGGACGCCAATTTCGGCTGGTCGGCGCGCGACGCCTGTTATGCCTACGGCAGTTTCGTGCTCAACGACGACGAAGCGCTGGTCATCACGCACCGTCCGCCGTCGTGCAGGTTCTGGAACCTGGTGGTGTGGAACCAGTTCATGGCGACGTACGGGGCCGCAGACGCTCGTTGCTCCCTCAACGGCCACAGCGCCGTGCTCAACAGCGACGGCTCCGTGACGATCGTCTTGTCCCGCGGGATGACCGCGCACCCGAATTCATTGACCGCGCTGGGCTATCCGCGGGGCAACCTGGCCTTCCGCTGGTTCCTCAGTGAAGCGCTGCCGGCGCGGCCCGAGGTGAAGCTCGTGAAGGTGTCCGACGCGCCGACCAAAGTGGACTAAGCCGCCCGGACCAACTCGATGCCCCGGCCCAGGGTGGCCAGCTTGGCATCGAGCGTCTCGCCGGCGGGGTACAGCCGCACGGTGTCCACACCGGCGTCTTTCCAGACAGCGAGCCGGGCGCGAACCATCCGTTCGGTTCCGATGAGCGTGGTGGCCAGTACCATTTCGTCGGTCACCAGGGCGGCCGCGCCGTCGCGGTCGCCGCTCTGCCAACGTTCATGCACTTTGGCGGCGATGTCCGCCCAGCCTTGCCGGCTGTAGGCCTGGTTGTAGTAGTTCGTGCTGGAGGACCCCATGCCGCCGAGGCTGAACGCGAGCTCCTTTTTCCGCGCCGCCACCATGCGGTGCAGCTCGTCTTCGTCCGAGGCGAAGGCGACTTCGGCGCCCTGGCAGATGTCGATATCGGCGCGCGTGCGCCCGGCGGACGCCAGTCCCTCGTCGAGGTGGGTGAAGTAGGCGTCGGCGGCGCCTTCCGGGACGAAGCTGGTACCCAGCCAGCCGTCGGCGATCGCCCCGGTCAACCGCAGCATGGTCGGCGACAGCGCCGCCAGGAAGATCGGAATGGGATGCTCGGGCGCGGTGGACAACCGCATCGGCACCGCCTCCCCGCCGGGTCGAGGAATTTGAAACTCCTTGCCCGAATACGAGATTTTTCCGCCCGCAAACGCCTGCCGCACGATGTCGACGGTTTCGCGGATGCGGGCCAGCGGTCGGCTGAACGAGACTCCGTGCAGGCCCTCCATCACCTGCGGACCCGAAGCACCCAGGCCGAGCAGGAACCGGCCACTGGACAGGTTGGACAGCGTGATCGCGGTCTGGGCGACCATGACCGGTGACCGAACGCCGACCTGCAGGATTCCGGATCCGAGCAGCATCCGCTCGGTGCGGGCGGCAAGATAACCCAGCGCCGACGGCGCGTCAGAACCCCAGGCCTCGGCTACCCAACAGATATCGAGACCCAGCTTTTCCGCCTCGACCGCGAACTCGATGACTTCGGCTGGATCGCGAGACAATTCAACCGTCGTCGCCGCGCGCATCAGCGCACCCCGCGTTCGGCGAGCCTCTTGATCGCCGCGATGGTCTTGCCCATCGCGGTTTCGAACTCGCGCAGCCGCACGAAGACGATCTTTTGTTCCTTGTCGGGCATCGACTCGATGGCCACCGAAAGCCCGGAGGGAGCCGGTCCCATCTGCATCCAAAACGTCAGGGTGGTCCCGCCGTCACGCGGCGTCAGCCTGAACCGCCAGATCGACGCCGGGTTCTCAGGATCACCCACTGCCCAGGCGAATTCGTGTAGCTGCTCGAAAGCCACGACGTGTGACGTGGTGCTCCACTGCCCGAAAGCGTCGTGCTTGTTATGCCCGACGAACCTGGCCCCCAGCCGTGGTCCGCTCGTTCCCTCGACCCAGTCCACGGACTGCAGCTCGTCGCTGAAGGTCGGCATCAGCTGGATATCGGTGACCAGATCCCATACCCGGTTCGGATCGGCGTCGATCCATGTCGAGACCTCCACCGTTGGGCAGTCCGAATAGCGCGCGCCGGTCCATTCCACGGGGCTCATTGTCCTCTATCCGGCGAGAGCTGAAGGTTTCAATTTCAACTCGATCGGCCGGCTTGCACCGGAGGGCCTGCAGAACAAGCCTTTCCGAAACACCATAAAAACTTCGCGACTTTCGCCGAAATTTCGCTAGTTTACGTCTAAGCGACGCGTACTCTCTCACTGTTTGACGTGTGTCTAATACCTGTCGGGAGGGTGTTTCATGTCATTTGTCATTTCGATGCCCGAAAACGTGGCAGCGGCGGCTTCGGATATGGCCGGTATCGGTTCGACACTCAGCCAAGCCCACGCTACGGCAGCGGGTTCCACCACCGGGGTGCTCGCCGCCGCCGAAGACGAGGTCTCGGCGGCAATCGCCTCGCTGTTCTCCCAGTACGGATCGGAATACCAGTCGCAAGGCGTCCAGGCCGCGGCGTTTCATTCTGCGTTCGTGCAGACCCTCAACGCGAGTGCGTCCGCCTACGCTGGCACCGAGGCGGCCAGTGCCAATCCCCTTCAAATCATCGAGCGGGACCTGCTGGGGGTAATTAACGCCCCATTCGTCCAGTTCACCGGACGCCCGCTGATTGGCAACGGGGCAAACGGCACCACCGTTAACGGGGTCGGTACCACCGGCCACGCCGGCGGCTGGTTGTACGGCAGCGGGGGCAACGGCGGGAACAGCACCACCGCGGGCGTGACCGGTGGCGGCGGTGGGGCCGCAGGGCTGATTGGCAACGGGGGCAACGGCGGCACCGGCGGAAGCAACCCCACAGGGACCGGCGGGTCAGGCGGCACCGGCGGCCACGGGGGCTGGTTGATCGGTAACGCCGGAACCGGCGGCACCGGCGGAATCGCCACCGGGGACGGGAACGGGGGGGCCGGCGGGGCCGGCGGGGCGGCCGGATTGCTGGGCAGCGGCGGCACCGGCGGCACCGGCGGAGGCGCCGAGGGGGCCGGGACCGGCGGGGCCGGCGGTAACGGACACCGGGCATGGCTCATCGGCAACGGTGGTATCGGAGGGAGTGGCGGAAGCAATACCGGGAATACGGGCCTCGCCGGGAACGGTGGAACCGGCGGTGCCGGCGGTGTGGGCGGGTTGTTCGGCGCCGGCGGCGCTGGCGGCGCCGGCGGAGGCGCCACGTCGGGAACCGGCGGCGGCGGTGGGGCCGGCGGTAACGTAACCGGACTGATCTTGGCTCATGCAGGTACGGGAGGCCACGGCGGCGATGCGACGGGTGTCGCAGATCAAGGCGGAGCCGGCGGTAACGGCGGGGCGGGCGGCAACGCACACAGCCTGTTCTTCGCCTACGGCGGGGCGGGCGGCCATGGCGGAGACGCAACCGGTGCGCTTGGCAATGGCGGGACCGGCGGCACCGGGGGTGCCGCCACCACCTTCAGCCCTGTCGGAATCGACCTTGCGATTGCCGGTGCCGGCGGCGCCGGCGGCCTGAGCACCGGCACCGACAGCCCGGTCACCGGCGGCGCCGGCGGCGCCGGCGGACATGCCCTGAGCTATGGCCTTGTCGGGTTTGACTACGCCCAGGGGGGTGTCGGCGGTACCGGCGGTTCCGGTGCCGGTGGAAACGGCTATGGCGGCGCCGGCGGCGCCGGCGGAAGTGGGGTCGCGCTCGACGTCGCGGGGATTGGCGCCGGTTATGGCGGCGCCGGCGGCGCCGGCGGCGCAGCCACAGTGGGCGGTACCGGCGGCAACGGCGGCGCCGGCGGCGCCGGGCACGCGATCACGGGCGTGTCCGGAGGCGGCGCCGGCGGCGCCGGCGGGGCGGGCTCTACAAGCCTCGGCTCGGCCAGCGGCGGAGACGGCGGACACGGCGGAAATGCCACCGCGATAATCGCCAGCCATGCCGGCGCCGGCGGTGTCGGCGGCATCGGCACCGGCAATAGCGGCGTCGGTGGCACGGGCGGCAGCGGCGGCTCCAGTGCGGCGCTCGTCGCGGGCTTCGGCGGTGTCGGCGCCCATGGCGGTGCGGCCGCCGGCGGCTCGGGGAGCGGAGGCAATGGCGGCGACGGCCTTGGCATTGTCGGTGAAGGCGGCAACGGTGGCAACGCCGGCAGCGGCGGCGCCCAATCCGCCAATGGCGGCCACGGCGGCAGCGCCGAGGGGATTATCGCCGGCTATGGCATCAAATCCCCGTTGGGCATCGGAGGTAACGGAGGCAACGGCAACGGCGTCAGCGGAGCGACCGGCGGCAACGGTGGCGCCGGCGGCTTCTTCGGCATTAGGAACGGCGCTGACGGCCATCCATAGTTACTGAGGGCGCGGCCCACCCGCCATACGCCGCGACCGGCGCTGGATCAGCCTGTGCCTTCCGGACCAAGGCCGGGAGTCGCGCGGCATCGGGGAAAGTGAGCTTGACGATCTTGCGAACGACGGTCCCGAACTGTCTCGGCAGCGGACCGCTGTTGTAGGTGACGCCGTAGCGTTCGCAGATCTTCTTCACCTCGGGTGCGATTTCGGGATACCGGCGGGCCGGCATGTCCGGGAACAGGTGGTGCTCGATCTGGTGCGACAGGTTGCCCGACAGCAGATGGAAGATCTTGCCGCCGGTCAGATTCGCCGACCCGAGCACCTGCCGGAAATACCATTGGCCGCGGGACTCGTCCTTGGTCTCCTCGACGGTGAATTCCTGGGTGCCGTCGGGGAAGTGGCCGCAGAAGATGATCATGTAGGACCACACGTTGCGCATCAGGTTGGCTGAGAGGTTGCCGGTGAACACGAACGGTGCGAACGGTCCGGCCAACAGCGGGAAGGCGACATAGTCCTTGAGTACCTGCCGGCGCGTCTTTTTCCAGATGGCCTTGATCGTGTCGCGCTTGTCGCGAAGCTTGATCTCGCCGGTGCGGATGCGTTCGGTTTCCATTTCGTGCAGCGCGACGCCGTACTGGAACAACACCATCAGCAGGAAGGCGTAGACCGGGTTGCCCAGGTAGTAGGGGTGCCATTTCTGGTCTTCGCTCATCCGCAGGATGCCGTAGCCGATGTCGCGGTCCATTCCCACGATGTTGGTGTGGGTGTGGTGCATGTAGTTGTGCGAGTGCCGCCATTGGTCGGCGGGGCACGCGGTGTCCCACTCGAAGGTGCGCCCGGAGATCGCCGGGTCGCGCATCCAGTCGTACTGGCCGTGCATGATGTTGTGGCCGATCTCCATGTTGTCCAGGATTTTAGCGACGCCGAGCATCGCGGTGCCGGCCAGCCAGGCCGGTGGCAGGATCCCGGCGAACAAGAGCGCGCGGCCACCCACTTCCATCGAACGCTGAACTTTGATGACGCGGCGGATGTAGTCGGCGTCTTCCGCTCCGAGGTCTGCCATCACGCGTTCTTTGATGGCGTCGAGCTCGCGGCCGAATTCGTCGGCCTGCTCGGGGGTCAGGGTGATCGTGTTCTGGGACATGATGTTTCCTCCCATAGGTTTGATGGTTGGCAAAAGGGCTAGTTAGAGCGCGAGGTCGACGTCGCCGACGGGGACGGACACGCAGATCTGCACGTCTTCGTCGGGGACGGTCGAGACCGCGCCGGTGATCAGGTTTCGCACGGTTCCGGCGGTCTTGCGCCGGGTACAGGTGTGGCAGATGCCCATCCGGCATCCGTTGTCAGGTGTCAACCCGGCCTCTTCGGCCTGTTCCAGCAGCGAGCGCCCGTCGTCGACGACGTCGACGCCGCTGTCCGCGAAGGTGATTCGGCCGCCGGACGGATTGGCGGACGGCTTGAACACCGGCGGCACGAAGCTCTCGGTGTGCACATTCTCGCAGTGCTCCCGGACCGCCTCGACCAAAGCGGTTGGGCCGCAGACGAACACCAGATCAGGTGTTGGCAGGGCGGCGGCCAGGTGCTCGGGCCCGAACCGGCCGGCGAGGTCGCCGACATCGGATCGGGTGTAGCCGTGCAGCACGCGCACCCCGGGTAGGTTTTTATAAGCGGCCAGTTCGTCGCGGTAGCACGCCTCGGCGTCGGTCCGCGCGTAGTGGACAAACGCGATCTCGGCACCCTCGGTTTGGGGGTGACGCTCAGCCACCAGCGTGCGCAGCATTGCCATGACGGGCGTGATGCCGCTTCCGCCCGAGACGAACAAGATCCGCCGGGGCCGCTGGGCTGGCAACACGAAGTCGCCCCCGACACCGGCCAGGCCGACCACCATGCCGCGTCGGGCATGCTCATACAGGTGGTTCGAGACCAGCCCGCCGTCATGTTGGCCGATGGTCAGCTCGAGGTTGCGGCTGCCCTCGGCGTTGGCCGGGGAGTAGCAGCGGGTGTGTCGGCGTCCGTCGATGTCGACCGTGAGGTTGACGTACTGACCGGCCTTGACGGTGTAGGAGGAGGTGAAGCTCCCATTCGGAGCGAGGGTGAGGGTGACGCTGCGCGGAGTGGTCCTGCGTACGTCGATGACCTTGGCGCGGGCCTCGCCCAACGCCCACGTCGGTGCCACCTGCTCGGTGTAGCGGTCGACGCCATGCGGACCGGTGAGCAGGTCTACCAGGTCTGAACCCAACACTCGCTTCCGGAAAGCCTCCATCAAGGTGCGACCCGAAGTCTGAGTAGTTTCAGTGAACATATGTACACCGTGCGTGCAGACGATGCAGCTAGTCAAGGGTTTCTGCGGCTCTGTGGTAGGATTCACACAGTGAACAGCCGTACTCCCAGCTCGCGACCGCACCGGTCTAGCCGTGAGCGTTCACGCGAAACCCTGTCACGCGAAGAGCGCAAAGAGGCCACCCGGCGCGCCATCATCGCCGCCGCCCTCAAGCTCCTGCAGGAGCGCAGCCTGAGCAGCCTGAGCCTGCGCGAGGTGACCCGGGAGGTCGGGATCGTGCCCGCGGCCTTCTACCGTCATTTCGAGTCGATGGAAGTCCTCGGCCTGGTGCTGATCGACGAGTCGTTTCGCACCTTGCGCGACACCCTGCGCGGGGCCCGCGCCGGCAAGCTCGACCCGAATCGGGTGATCGAGTCGTCCGTCGAGATCCTGGTCGCCAGCGTCGCCGAACGACGCGAGCACTGGCGCCTCATCGGCCGCGAGCGCAACAGCGGCCTGTCCGTGTTGCGCTACGCGATCCGCACCGAGATCCGGCTGATCACCTCCGAGCTGGCCACCGACCTGGCGCGCTTCCCCGGGCTCAACGCGTGGAGCACCGAGGACCTCAACGCGCTTGCGACTCTGTTTGTGAACGCAATGATCGTCACGGCGGAGGCGATCGAGGACGCCCAGAGCCCCGAGGCGCTGGAAGACATCCGGCGCACCGCCGTCAAACAGCTCCGAATGATCGCCATTGGTATCGCCGGCTGGAAAAGCAGACCTTGAGATGGTCCACAACTCGCGAAAGCTGTGAATTACCTGCCGATCTCTGTGGGCCTCTCGCATTCGGTCCACCGCTCCGTGATTATCGGCGCTATATATGACTCGTACCTAAGACCGATCGGGAGGTATCAGATGTCATTTGCCATCGCTTCCTCCGGACGCCCCGACAGCAGCTGGTCAGGCTCTCGGCGTCCATTCATGTGCCGGGCAGCGAACGGCAAAGGCCCAACAAAACTTTGCGTTGGTCCCGTGTCCGGCGCTTTCATGTCAACGACAGTTCTTCCCCACGAGTCGGCAACGCTCCGGAACGCTATGCCGCAGACCAGACGGACCTGTGAAAAGCATCAGAATCGGGCCGCTTTCCGAACAAATGAGTGCCTTTCTGAAAAATTCGTGATTATCTGACATGGTCTTATGACCAACTAGGAGGGTCCAATGTCTTTTGTCATCGTTGGGTCGGGGAATCTGACGGAAGCTGCTTCGAAATTTGCCAATATCGGTCGGTCGATAAGCTCGGCCAACTCGGCGGCGGCAGCACCCACCACGAACATCCTGGCGGCCGCCGGAGATGAAGTGTCCGCGGCCATCAAGTCGGCATTTTCTCACTACGCATCCGAATTTCAGGCATTGAGCGCCGAGGCACAGGCGTTTCACTCCCAGTTTGTGCAGACCCTCAACTCGGGCGCGGCCAGCTATGCCGCGGCCGAGGCCGCGAACGCCAATCCACTGCAAGCCGCCGCGCAAAGCGTGTCGGCGGCAATCAATGACCCGTTCCTCCAATACACCGGGCGACCACTATTCGGTAACGGCACCAACGGCACGACCGTCAACGGAGTGGGCACGGCCGGCGGGGGCGGCGGCTGGCTGTACGGCAACGGCGGAACTGGCGGGACCAGTACCAACACCGGAGCTACCGGCGGCGCCGGCGGGTCCGCTGGCCCGTTCGGCAACGGCGGCGCCGGGGGCCTCGGTGGAGCGGGCGGCGCGGGCGGCGCCGGCGGCCGTGCGTGGCTCATCGGCAACGGCGGCACCGGAGGCACCGGAGGCGCCGTCACGGTCGGGACCGCCGGCGCAGGCGGCGCCGGCGGGCATGCTGGATTGATCGGCGCAGGCGGCGCCGGCGGCATCGGCGGCGCCGCAACCAACGGGACAGGTGGGCGCGGCGGTGTCGGCGGCGCCAGTAGCGTCTGGGGCCTCAGTGGCAATGGCGGCGCCGGCGGCGACTCTGTCGCTGGCACGGGTGGGGCCGGCGGCAACGGCGGCCTTGCGCGCGGCCTGTTCACGGCTTTCAGCGGTCACGGCGGTCACGGCGGCTCCGGGGACATCGGCGGCGGAGCGGGCGGCAATGGCGGGCAAGCCTCCACCATCTCTCCCGTCGGCATAGGACTCGCTCAAGGGGGCGCCGGCGGCGCGGGCGGCGCAAGCACCACGGGTCAGGCCGGCGCCGGCGGCCAAGGTGGTCTTACCGCCGCCACCGCCTTCATAGGCTTTGACCTCGTCCAAGGCGGGGCCGGCGGCGCCGGCGGAGCCACGACAACCGGCTCTGCCGGCACGGGCGGCGCCGGCGGCCTGGCAAGCTCCCCTGAGTTCGTCGGATTCGGCGCCGCGCAGGGCGGCACCGGCGGTGCGGGCGGCGCCGCCAGCGCCGCTGGCATCGGCGGGCACGGCGGCGACGGCGGCCTTGGTGCGATTCTCACAGGGTTTGCGGGCGGCGGCAACGGCGGCAACGGCGGTGCCTCCGTCGGCGGTTTCGCGGGTGCTGGCGGCACCGGCGGCGGCGGCGTCGCGTTCACCGCCGCCATCGGCGGCATCGGCGGGCACGGCGGCGCGGCTGGTGCGGGGACCGGCGGCAACGGCGGCGGCGGCGGCGGTGCCTTGAGCTTCGTCGGCGGCGGCGGCAACGGCGGCGGCGGCGGCACCGGCGTCCTCGGCGGCAACGGCGGGAACGGCGGCGACGCCTCGGTCACTTTCCAGGGCACTAGCGGCCAGTCGCTGTTCGGTATCGGCGGCAACGGCGGCAACGGCGTCGACGGCGGCACAGGCGGCACAGGCGGAGCCGGCGGAATGTTTGGCGCAAACGGTACGAACGGTAAGCCCTAGGAAGGGTCGCGCGGCATGAAATGCCGCGCCCGCGCAGTCAGCGCCTGAAACGCCCGGCCGTGGCCCGAAAACAACGACGAGATCGCCGCCGACACCTCATCCTCGGCCGCGGCAACCACCGCGGTGATTGGGTCCGTGGCCGCTGCGTTGGCCGCGCTCAGCGACGAACCGATGCCCGCCACATCTGATGCCGCCGACGCCAATACCTCAGGTGCTGCAAATACGTAGGGCATCGCTATCCCTCTCACCCGGCCGCCCGAACGACCAAGTTGGAGAGATGAATTCAGCAATAATTATCACGATGCCGTCCGGAACTACAGGAGTTTTGATAGGCCGCACCGCCCACTTCAGCAAACACATCGCATCGCCGGCCCCTGCCAGGCAATTCAGAATCCACGACCAACAACAGCGGTCCACTCACGGACCATGCAACGACGGGCGGCAAATCCAACGACCTTTAATTTTCGTTCCAGTTAATTCGCGCGATGGATACCATCCAGCGGCCAGCTGCCGAAATTAGCGCGGTGCCTGCCACATTGGCCACATGGTGGGACCGCCGTCGGGCAGCACGATCTCACCGGTTACCTCAAAGCCAAACCGTTGGTAGTAAGCAATGTTCTGATGTTTGCTCGACTCCAAATAAGCAGGCGCACGCTCGGCGTCGACGCGGTCTAGGCGCGACCGCATCAAGACCTGTCCAAAGCCTTTGCCGCGCACCGCCGGATCGCTTCCAATGACGGCCAGATACCAATGCGGTTCTTCTGGGTGCTGGCGCTTCATGATCTCCTGTAACTGCCGCACCTGCGCCGATCGGAAACCGAACACTCGGAAGAACAGCGGCAGCATGGCGAACTGCTCTCGACCCGTCTGTTTCCATCGGTTCGGCGGATCCCACAGCGCGGCAGCACCCGTGCTCGACCCGTCGCAGGCCACCTCCGAGCCACCACCGGCCAGATGATGGTGTCGGGTGATCGCGGTGAACATCCAGCCGAGGTTTGCCAGCCGCGTCTCGTCGTCAGGAAGCACCCAGGTCATCACCGGGTCGTCGTAGAACGCTCGGGCCATCACGCCCGACAGCTCTCGGATGTCAGCTTTTCGCGCCGGGCGCACCCACGGGGTCACCCAAGCCAGGCTAACCGGCGACCCTGCGGATTTTCACTAATCCCAATAGCGCACCGTGAGTTCTGTTGCCCACTCGGGCTGTCGCACGGGCCCGCGTGGGCCGAACTCGCTCATATATGGCTTGATGTCTAGCACTGGCGTCCCGTCGATGGCGTCGAGTCCGCGGACCGCGATCTCACGTCCACTCACACCCAGTAGCGCATACGTGGTCAGCCCCAGTCGATTCGGGCGGTTCTTGGCCCGTTGCGCCAAGATGCCCACCAATGGCCAGTCCGGATTGCCCCGGGGACGGCGCGCGCCGACTTCGACGTTGTCGGCGTCAACCCGGTCGAACACGTACACCACTTCGATATGCGAAAAGCTGTCCAGACCCCACAGCGCCGACTCATCGAACTCATCGGACAGCCGGATCACGGTCGCCTCGAGGTCCCAGTCGTCGTCGGTCGGAATCGCGCGAGTGCTGTGGGCCGTGCCGATCGGAACGATAGGGTATCGATGTTCATTTTCGTCGGCACCCTTTGTCGGCTGCTCTACAGCTTCTAAAGTTACCGTCGTGCCGCCTTATCGGGATCTCGCTGCCTACGACGATCGTGCTGGGCAGTATGACCAGGGCTGGCTCGGTCGGCTACACCACGCCATCGGTGACCGAACCGCCGCGTTGGCGACGTCGACCGAAGCCCGTCCACGACGTGTCCTCGACGTGGGATGCGGAACCGGTTACCTCCTGCGAACGCTGGCCACTCATTACCCGGGAGCCGAAGAGCTCGCCGGAATTGACGCCGCTCCCAACATGATCGACACAGCCAGACACCTGACCGCCGATAAGAGGTTGACGTTCGCCGGCGGCGTCGCCGAGCAGCTGCCCTATCGCGACGGGTCGATTGACCTCGTGGTCAGCAGTACGTCGTTCGACCACTGGTCTGATCAGTACGCCGGGCTGAGCGAGTGCGCTCGGGTGCTACGTGCGGGTGGCCACCTGATTTTGGTCGATCAGTTTTCCCGCTTCTTGCTTCCCACGCTCGCAGGCAGTCGACGGGGCAAGGCGCGAACACGCGCCCGCGCGGACCGGCTGCTGCTGCGCGCGGGCTTCGATCGCCCGCACTGGCACCGACTGCACGCGGTCATCATCAACGCCGCTGTCGCAGCGAAGCGCAACACCTAAACCGATGCCGCAGGTTCCACCGGCCCGTCATCTACTCCGCGCCAAAGACCTGGCCGACGTCCGCTACGCCGAGCCCATAACAGTGGACGACATGGCCGCTGCCGCCGGGTTGTCGCGCGCCCACTTCAGCCGCATGTTTTCTCAGACCTTCGGCGAATCACCACACTCATACCTGCGGTCGCGCCGGTTGGAACGAGCTGCCGCGCTGCTGCGCTACACCGAACGGTCCGTCGCTGACATCGCCGTCATGGTCGGTCTGCAGAGCGTGGGTTCGTTCACCAGCAGCTTCGCCCGCGTGTACGGGTTGCCACCCGCGGCCTACCGAGCCAGCCTCCCACCGGCCTCGGTGCACGCCCGGGTGCCGAGCTGCATCCTGAGCCGCGATACCCGGCGGGCCGCCGGCAGCCGCGTCAAGACAGCACACGGGAAGAAGACGGGCGACACGGGCGGACCGTAGCGTCGTTCTCATGTTGAAGATTTCCAGCGCCCATCTGTGGGTGCATGACCAAGATGTGGCGCTGAAATACTGGACCGAGAGGGTGGGTATGGAAGTGCGACAAGATGTTTCGTTGCCAGAGCTTGGCTTCCGGTGGCTCACTGTCGGCCCACCGGGCCAGGACGACATATCGATCGTGCTGATGGCGATTCCCGGCCCGCCGATTATGGACGACGCTACCCGCAGTCAGGTGAGCGAAGTGATGGCGAAGGGTTTCGCCGGCACGGTATTCCTCACCACCGACGACTGCCAGGCCGCCTACGACAAGATGCGGTCCCAGGGAGTCGAGTTCACCGAGGAACCGCATGCGATGCCGTACGGCATCGACTGCGGATTTCGCGACCCGTCCGGCAACAGTGTCCGGCTTACCCAGCTGGCCGATATTGGCGGGAATACCCTCGGCTGAACCGTGGCGGCGCACCGCCGCCAGCCGCATCTACGATGGGGTGGCTCCATTAACGATGCCGGCGCGACGCTGCGCCGGGGAACGGGTTGGCCACGATGTGGGACTTCGAAACAGATCCGGAATACCAGGCGAAGCTGGACTGGGTCGAGAAATTCATGGTCGAAGAACTCGAACCGCTCGATCTGGTGGCACTCGATCCGTATGACAAAAAGAACGCCGAGATGATGGCGATCCTGCGGCCATTGCAGCAGCAGGTGAAGGACCAGGGACTGTGGGCCGCGCACCTGGGGCCCGAGCTCGGCGGCCAGGGCTTCGGCCAGGTCAAGCTCGCGCTGCTCAACGAGATTCTGGGGCGCTCCCGGTGGGCGCCGTCGGTGTTCGGCTGCCAGGCGCCGGACTCCGGCAACGCCGAGATCCTTGCGCTGTTCGGCACCGAAGAGCAGAAGGCCCGCTACCTGCAACCACTGCTGGACGGCGAAATCACCTCCTGCTATTCGATGACCGAACCGCAGGGCGGCTCGGACCCCGGGATGTTCGTGACGTCGGCGACCCAGGACGCGTCGGGAGATGGGGCCTGGGTCATCAACGGGGAGAAGTGGTTTTCCAGCAACGCCAGGCACGCGTCGTTCTTCATCGTGATGGCGGTGACCAAGCCCGACGCCCGCACCTACGACAAGATGTCGCTGTTCATCGTTCCGGGCGAGACGCCGGGCATCGAGATCATCCGCAACGTCGCGGTCGGAGGCGAGTCGGGTAAGCACGGTTCGCACGGCTACGTGCGCTACAACGACGTCCGAGTGCCCGCCGACCATGTGCTGGGCGGTGAAGGCTCAGCGTTCATGATCGCGCAGACCCGCCTCGGTGGTGGCAGGATCCACCACGCGATGCGCACAATTGCGCTGGCGCGCAAGGCGTTTGACATGATGTGTGAGCGCGCGGTATCGCGCAAAACCCGACACGGGCACTTAGCCGACTTCCAGATGACGCAGGAGAAGATCGCCGACAGCTGGATCCAGATCGAGCAGTTCCGGTTACTGGTGCTGCGCACCGCCTGGTTGATCGACAAGCACCACGACTATCAGAAGGTGCGCCGCGACATCGCGGCGGTCAAGGTCGCCATGCCCACGGTGCTGCACGACGTCGCGCAACGCGCCCTGCACCTGCACGGCGCGCTCGGCGTCTCCGACGAGATGCCGTTCGTCAAGATGATGGTGGCCGCGGAGTCGCTGGGCATCGCCGACGGTGCCACCGAGCTGCACAAGATGACGGTGGCGCGCCGAACCCTGCGTGAATACCAGCCGGTGACAACGCCGTTCCCGTCGCAGCACATACCGACGAGGCGCGCGGAGTCCAACGCCCGACTCGCCGAACGCCTGGAACACTCGATCGCGGAGTTTTAGCGCCGAGCAGGCGCAAAAGCCCCCAATTTCGGCACGAAATGCGGGCTTTTGCGTCTGCTCGCGCTACTAGGTGATGTAGCGAACGATGCTCTCGGCCACACACGCCGGCTTGGGCGACCCGTCGATCTCGACCGTGGTCGACACCGTCGCCTGCACGGCACCGTCGCCGACCTCGTCGACGCTGACCAAGGAGCTCTGCGCACGCACCTTGGAGCCGACCGGCACCGGCGCGGGGAAACGAACCTTGTTCAGTCCGTAGTTGATTGCCAGCTTCACGCCGTCGACGGTGTACATCTCATGCTGCATCCGGGGCAGCAGCGCCAGGGTCATGTAGCCGTGGGCGATGGTCTTGCCGAACGGTCCCGCCGCCGCCCGCTCCGGGTCGACATGGATCCATTGGTGGTCGCCGGTTGCGTCGGCAAACAGGTTGACGTCTTCCTGGGTGATGGTCACCCAGTCGCTCTGCCCGATGACCTCGCCCGTGGCGGCAGCGAGGTCGGCGACTGACTCGAAGGTGCGCATGGGTCTCTCTATTTTGGTCGTTGAGGGTCGTGGGTAAGCATAGAACCCATGAGGCTGCTCGTGATCGCCGATACCCATGTCCCGACCCGGGCGCGCGACCTGCCCGCGCGGGTCTGGGACGAGGTCGCCGAGGCAGACGTCGTCATCCATGCCGGCGATTGGATAGCGGTCAAGTTGCTCGACGAGCTCGAGTCCAGGTCAGCTCGGCTGGTCGCATGCTGGGGAAACAACGACGGCCCCGAACTGCGAGCGCGGTTGCCGGAACGGGCGGACGTGGAGCTGGCGGGTATGCGTTTCACGGTCACCCACGAGACCGGCGCCGCGACCGGCCGCGAAACGCGGATGTCGCGGCTGTATCCGGACAGCGATGTCCTGGTGTTCGGGCACAGTCACATCCCCTGGGACACAACGACAAATAGCGGGTTGCGCCTGCTTAATCCGGGTTCGCCAACGGATCGCCGCCGGCAAACGTTCTGCAGCTATCTGACCGCCAGCGTCGACGACGGGTCTCTGACAGAGGTGACCCTGCACCGCTTCAACAAGTAGCTCACAGCCAGCTCGTACATAGCCTGCGCACATAATTACCTCGTAAACAGAGGTATATGAATTTGTATCTAGTGAAGTCACGCACCGCCCCGGTCACCGAGGTCTTCGGCGTCGTCGGCAGATTCCGCCGGCAGCTCCGCCGGTCGGCCGGTCGGGGGCTCGATTCCGGGCGGCTCAGCGAGTCGCAGTCAGAGTTGTTGTGGCTCGTCGGCCGCCAGCCAGGAATCTCAGTAAGCACCGCCGCCGCCGAACTCGGGCTTGCGGCCAATACCGCATCAACGCTGGTTTCCAAGCTGGTAGCCAACGGCCTGCTCATCCGGACCGCGGGCGAGGCGGACCGGCGCGTCGGCCAGTTGCGCCTCGCCGCGCCCACCCAACAGATCGTCGATGCGTCGAGGGCTGCCCGGCGGGCGTTGCTCTCCGAGGTGCTCGGCGAGCTTGATGACGATCAAATTCAGGATCTGACAAAGGGGTTGGAAGTCCTGGACAAGGTCACCCGACTACTGCAGGAGCGACAATCATGAGCGGATCACTGCCACTGGCGATCGATGGCCGGCACCTCAGCTATCGCTATGGCCAGTTCACCGCCGTCGATGACGTGACGTTACAGGTGCGCACCGGCGAGACGATGGGTCTGCTAGGGCCCAATGGCGCCGGAAAAACAACGATGGTGCGCATGCTCACCACGCTGACCCCGATTCAGCAGGGCGAACTGCGCATCTTCGGCATGGACGCCCGGCACGAGACCGTCGACATTCGAAGCAACATCGGCTATGTGCCCCAACAACTGTCGATCGAACCGACGTTGACCGGCCGGCAGAACGTGGAGTGGTTCGCACGGTTGTACGGCGTGGCCCGCGCCGAACGCCCCGAGCGCGTCGACGAGGCGCTGGAGGCTTTGGAGCTGCTCGACGTGGCCGACCGACTGGCGGCAACCTACTCCGGCGGCATGGTGCGACGCCTCGAAGTGGCTCAGGCTCTGGTTAACCGCCCATCCCTGCTGGTGCTTGACGAACCCACCGTCGGCCTGGACCCGATCGCCCGTGACGGCGTCTGGACGCAGGTGCAAAAGATGCAGGCGCTGTTCGGTATGACCGTCCTACTGACCACTCATTACATGGAAGAGGCCGACGCGCTGTGCGATCGGGTCGCGCTGATGCATCGCGGTGAGCTACGGGCCGTCGGCACGCCGACAAAACTGAAGGCCGAGGTCTCCAAGGTGTTGCCGCACGCCACGCTGGAGGACGTGTTCCGCCATTACACGGCTTCAGAACTAGAAGAAGCACTGGAAGAAGCCGAGTCTTCGAGCATTCGCGAAATCCGTTCCACCAGAAAGGTGGCCCGTCGTGTCAGTTGAGGCCTCGGAATTGACCCTGGCGAGCCTTGTTAGGGCCCCGCGCGGATGGCAGCGAGTTGGCGCAACGCTGAGCCGCGTAGGCGCGTTCGCGATCGTGGAAGTGCAGAAACTGCAACACGATCGGACCGAACTCGTCACCCGGATGGTGCAACCGGCACTGTGGCTGTTGATCTTCGGTACCACGTTCAGCCACTTACACGTCATCAACACCGGGTCGGTTTCGTACCTGGCTTTCCTGGCGCCGGGCATCATCGCTCAGTCGGCGTTGTTCATCTCGATCTTCTACGGCATCCAGATCATCTGGGATCGCGACGCTGGCATCCTCGCCAAGCTGATGGTGACACCGGCGCCCGCATCGGCGCTGATCACCGGGAAGGCATTCGCGGCCGGAGTGCGATCGGTAGCTCAGGTCATCGGCGTGCTGGCGCTGTCGTATTTGATGGGCATCGGCCTCACCATCAACCCGCTGCGGATCCTGGCGGCGATGGGTGTCGTCATGCTCGGTGCCGCATTCTTCGCCTGCCTGTCGATGACCCTGGCCGGATTAGTGCGTAGTCGCGATCGGTTGATGGGGATCGGCCAAGCCATCACGATGCCGCTATTCTTCGCTTCCAATGCGCTGTACCCGGTGGATGTGATGCCCGGATGGCTGCGCGTGCTGAGTACGGTCAACCCGCTCAGTTACGAGGTCAACGCCCTGCGGGCGCTGCTGATCGGCACACCGATGAACCCGCTGGACCTCGTCGTGTTAGTGGCGGCCGCAGTGATCGGAATTGCCACCGCTTCAAGGCTTTTGCGGCGGCTCGTTTCATAAGCGGGTCAAGCCGCGAAACTGCAACTACCGACGGGTTTACTCGCGAAATGCGTCGTGGAATGCAGTTTCGCGGCACCGGGATGTGACGAAGCCAGGCCGATGCTCAATCGTTAGCCAACCGCGACTTCAAACTCCGGCCGCGACAACCCGATTACCGTCTCGCCTTGTGTTCCACTCACCCAGAACGGATTCGACCAAAGTTGGGATGGGTAGGAAGCTATGAAGTTCTTGGGTGAGATGCGAAAGTTCAATGGCGCCGTGGCAGGTACGCCGCGCCGGCTGGCTCTCGCGGCTGTGGGGGCTGCCCTGTTGTCCGGTCTGATCGGAGTCGTCGGGGGCCCGGCGACTGCGGGGGCGTTCTCCAAGCCCGGTCTGCCAGTGGAATACCTGCAGGTGCCGTCGCCGTCGATGGGGCGCAACATCAAGGTCGAGTTCCAAGGCGGGGCCCCGCACGCGGTCTACCTGCTCGACGGCCTTCGGGCGCAGGACGACTTCAACGGCTGGGATATCAACACCCCGGCCTTCGATGAGTTCTACCAGTCCGGCCTCTCGGTCGTCATGCCCGTCGGTGGCCAGTCCAGCTTCTACACCAACTGGTATCAGCCGTCGCAGGGCAACGGTCAGAACTACACCTACAAGTGGGAGACCTTCCTGACCCAGGAGATGCCCGCGTGGCTGCAGGCCAACAAGAACGTGTCGCCGACCGGCAACGCTGTGGTGGGCCTGTCGATGGCGGGCGGGTCGGCACTGACCCTGGCCGCGTACTATCCGCAGCAATTCCCTTACGCCTCTTCACTATCCGGCTTCCTGAACCCGTCCGACGGCTGGTGGCCGACGTTGATCGGGTTGGCGATGAACGACGCGGGCGGCTACAACGCCAACAGCATGTGGGGCCCGTCCAGCGACCCGGCGTGGAAGCGCAACGACCCGATGGTCCAGATTCCGCGGCTGGTCGCCAACAACACCCGCATCTGGGTCTACTGCGGCAACGGCACGGCCAGCGACCTCGGCGGCGACAACATGCCGGCGAAGTTCCTGGAAGGGCTCACCCAGCGCACCAACCAGCAATTCCAGAGCACCTACGCCGCCGCGGGCGGACGTAACGGGGTGTTCCAGTTCCCGGCCAACGGAACCCACTCGTGGCCGTACTGGAACCAGCAGCTGATGGCGATGAAGCCCGACATGCTGCAGGTGCTGAGCGTCGTGAACAACTCCGCCTAGAAACCGCCCGAGTCGGCATCGGCAGCAGCGCCCCGGTCAGCGCTGCTGCCGATGCTTTTCGGTCCGTTAGTCAAACAGGTTGCGGCGGTCGGCGTGAAAGTACGTGTAGCCGGTGGTCAACGCGCACACCGCAGAAGCGGCGACCAACATCCAGGTCCCGTTGACGACCAAGCTGATGCAGCCGCCCAACGCGGCGCCCAAGGCAAAGTTGGCGAACAACAGAAAGTAGCCGAGCCAGTCCGCCGCCTGCCCACCGGCGATATGGCGTTCGATGCCTTGCCCCATCTTGACCAGCGTGCCGGTCACATAGCTCAGCGGAACCGACACCTCGCCGTCCTTCACGAAGGAGGTGTTCAAAGCACCGATACCAAATGCCACCAACAGAATTGGCCCGAAGTCAAGGTTAGCTTCCTCCAAGCCTTCGTCGAAGATGTCGACGACGGTAGCGGCCATCAGGCTCAAGGTGGTCAGCACGGTCGGTCCGTGCGGATGCGCCACCCAGAAATGCCGCCTGCACACTGACGCGATAACCACGCCCGCGACGAAACACATCACTATCAGCGCCGCCGAGATCGACAGCACCACATCGCCCCGGAAAAAACCCAACACGGCTCGTTGGGCGTTCCCGGTCATGAAGGTCACGAAGTATCCGGCCGAGTGGGTATATGCCGTCGCTCCCAGCAAACCCGCCAAAGCCGCCAGCACCCATGACAACCGGGCTTCACTGTCGAACAACTCACGCGCCACAGCTACATGCTTTCAGAGTCGACCCCTGCGCGCAGCGGTGCGCACCTGCCTAGGCATCACTGAGCCGGGCAATGGACCGCAACGGGATCGGCAGCCATCCGGGCCGGTGCCGCGCCTCGTAGCCGGCCTCGTAGACGGCCTTGTCGAGCTCGTATGCGGTCAGCAGCTGCGCCGAATCTCGGGGGTCGATCCCTGACGCGGCGGCGTAACCGTCACAGAAGGCGGTGCGATTGCGGTCGACCCACTCCCGGGCGCGGGCCGCCAGCTGTTTATCTAACTTTTCTGAGCCCTGGTCGACCAGCTGCCCATAGGCCGCGTACTCGAAGGAGCGCAGGACGCCCGCCACGTCGCGCAGCGGCGAATCCGGCGCCCGCCGCTCGTCCACCGGCTGGCCCGGCTCCCCCTCGAAGTCGATCAGCAGCCAGCTTTCCGGGGTGCGCAGCACCTGTCCGAGGTGCAGGTCACCGTGCACCCGCTGAATGGTGATCGGCTCATTCGCGAGCTTGCGGAATTGCTGTTCGATGGTTGCCGCGTACTCCCTCAGTTCGGGAACCAGCGCCACGGTCGACGACAGCCGCGCCAGCACGTTGTCCACCGGGAACGTTGCCTGTGCGGTTCCCAGGCATTCGGCCAGGGTGGCGTGCACCGACGCGACCGCCTCGCCGAGCCGGTTGGCCTCGCCGGCGAAGTCGCCGCCGACTTCGTACGCATACAAGTCGCCCTCGGCGAACAGGTCACGAACGCTGGCCGTAGCCATTGCCCAGCCTTCAGCCGCATTGGCCGCATACTCGGTCACCATGCCCAGCGGGCAGGCGCCATCAGGAGCCCCTTCCGGTGCGGCTATCTCGTAGGTGCCCAACAATTGGGCGACGTGCGGGTTGCCCGCTCGGCCGAGCACGCGCCCCAGTTCGATATCGGGGTTGATACCGCTGCTCACCCGCCGGAACACCTTGAAAATGGCGTGCCGGTCGAAGATAACGCTGGTATTGCTCTGCTCGGCGTCCGCGACGTGCGGCTGTTCCTGCAGCGGCAGCACCGCGTCCGGTTCCTTGCCGAACGTCACTTCAGTGCCGGCCGAGTCCCTGACGGCTGACGCGTCCATCAGGGACAGCAGAAACTGGGGCGCGCCGGCGTCATAGAGCGCGTCAAAGGCGTTCCGATCGTCCGCGGAGCCGATAGTGGCCACGCTGCTGTACTCGGAGACCGGCTCGGAATCCCAGCCCACGATCACCTGATAGCGCTCCGACGAGCCGTTGGTGTACTCGGCATCGATCAGCACCAGGTCGAGGTCATCCCGGAGTGCGACGACGAGGCTGGGCTCGGCGCTGGACAGCTCCCGGTTGCGTCCGGCATACCAACGTTGCTGTGGAAGCCACTCAGACCAGGGCAACTTAGACAGCAGGCTCATGCGTCCTCCTCAGATGCGGACAACTGGAACCAGTAGAACCCGTGTCCTGGCAACGTCAGCAAATAGGGCAGCTGGCCTACGCGGGGAAATTCGACGTGCCCGGTCAGCTCGACCGGGATGCAGCCGCTCCAATGCTGCAGGTTCAGTTCGATGGGCTGCGGGAACCGCGACAGGTTGTTCACACACAGCACTGTGTCGCCATCATCGGTCGCTTCGCGCACGAATGCCAGCACGGACGGGTTGGAACCGCCCAGCTCCTGGAATGTCCCGATGGCAAAGGCGTCGTGCCGACGACGTACCGAGAGCATCATCCGGGTGAAGTTCAGCAACGACGTCGAGGTGTCACGTTGCGCCTCGACGTTGACCGCCTGATAGCCGTAGACCGGGTCCTGACTGGGTGGCAGGTAGAGCCGGCCCGGGTTTGCGGTGGAGAATCCGGCATTGCGGTCCGGTGTCCACTGCATCGGGGTGCGCACACCGTCGCGATCCCCCAGCCAGATCACGTCGCCCATGCCGATTTCGTCGCCGTAATACAGGACCGGGGAGCCGGGCAGCGATAGCAGCAGCGCCGTGAACAGCGCGATCTGGTTACGGTCGTTGTCAAGCAGCGGCGCCAGCCTGCGGCGGATTCCGACATTCGCCTTCATCCGAGGATCCTTGGCGTACTCGGAATACATGTAGTCGCGTTCGTCGTCGCTGACCATCTCCAGCGTCAACTCGTCGTGATTGCGCAGGAAGATCCCCCACTGAGCCATGTCAGGGATTGGCGGCGTCTGCGCCATGATCTCCGAGATCGGAAACCGCGACTCGCGGCGCACGGCCATGAAGATCCGCGGCATCAGCGGGAAATGAAACGCCATGTGGCATTCGTCGCCGCCGGTGCTTGCCTCGCCGAAATACTCGACGACATCACTCGGCCACTGATTGGCCTCGGCCAGCAGCACCCGACCCGGAAATTCGTCGTCGACGACCTTGCGGACACGTTTGAGGAAGGCGTGCGTCTCGGGCAAGTTTTCGCAATTGGTGCCCTCCCGCTCGAAGAGATAGGGCACCGCGTCCAGCCGGAACCCGTCGATACCCAGTCCGAGCCAGAAGCGAAGAACATCGATCATCGCCTCCTGCACCGCCGGGTTGTCGTAATTCAGATCCGGCTGATGGGAGAAGAACCGATGCCAGTAGAACTGGCGGCGCACCGGATCGAAGGTCCAGTTCGACTCCTCGGTGTCGACGAAGATGATCCGGGCGCCGGTGTACTTCTCGCTGGTTTCGCTCCACACGTAGTAGTCGCCGTAGGGCCCGTCGGGATCGTGGCGTGACTCCTGAAACCACGGATGAGACTCGGAGGTGTGGTTCATCACCAGGTCGGTGATGACCCGGATACCCCGCCGGTGAGCGGCATCTATCAGGGCGACGAAATCGTCGACGGTGCCGAACTCGGGCAGCACCTTGTAGAAATCCCGGATGTCGTAGCCGCCGTCGCGCAGTGGTGAGTCGTAAAACGGCGGCAGCCAAATGCAGTCGATACCGAGCCACTGTAGGTAGTCCAGGCGATCGATGAGCCCTCGAAGATCGCCCGAACCGTCCGCGCTGGCGTCGTAGAACGCCCGGACCAGCACCTCGTAGAAGACGGCGTGTTTGAACCAGGTCGGGTCGGCGGGCAGCGCGGCGGCATTGACGAAGTCCTCGGCGTTCGGGTGCTCGACCACGCCGTCTTCGACGTGGCTGCCTCCCGCGGGAGGGTGCTCGGCAGCGTCCTTTGCGTCGTTCATCAGTTCCACGATGCCACGGGTACCCGGGCCGCGCCGTCCGGAATCCCGGCCCCCAGCAAAAGAATTGGCTGGTCGGCCGGCATTATCCGGGCAACTATCAGGCCGGCGGTCCGTCCGCCAATGTCACGGTCTGGGTGCGGTCGCCGCCCGATGCGGAATGCCAGGACAACGTGACGTTGTCCCCGGGGTGGTGCGGGACCAGCACATCGGTCATTGAAGTGGGCCCGTTGATGGGCACGCCATCGAGCGAGAAGATGACGTCGCCGGCGGCGATCCCGGCGGCGGCAGCGGGACCGCTACCGACCACCCGTTCGACATGCGCGCCGTTGCCGTTGTGCTCCGTAACGCCCAGCCCGATGAAGGCCGTCGGGCCGACGTGGACCGTGCCCCCGCCGGCGCCGGCACGGATGGCGCCGGCCACTCCCAACGCCGTACCAATCGGAATGGCGAAGCCCTGGCCGCCAGACATCTTGTAGCTGTCGGTGGCGGCGGTGTTCATGCCAATCACCTGCCCGCTGCTGTTTACCAAAGGCCCACCGGAGTCGCCGGGCCGGATCGCGGTGTCAGCCTGGATCAGGCCGCCCAGGTTCTCCGCGGCACCGGTCAAGGTATCGGTTGCCGAAACGGCCTGGTTGAGCGCGACGACATGGCCCGCCACCGCGCTTGGCGTCCCGCCCGCGCCGCCGGCGTTGCCCAGCGCGACGACAGGCTGGCCGACCGCGACCCCGCCACCGATTGCGGCGGTGGGCAGGCCACCGGCACCGCGAAGCTGCAGCACCGCGACATCCTGGGCGCGGTCGTAGCCGATCACGTCAACCGCGTAAGTCTGGCCGGTACCAATGGAGAACGCGCTGATATCGGTGGCGCCCGAAATCACGTGGTTATTGGTCATCACCACGCCGCCCGGATCGATAACAATGCCGGTTCCGGCCCCTATTGCGTTGCTGTAGCCGAATTGCGTGTTGATGTTGACCACCTGCGGCCCAACCTGCCCGACCATCGCCGAGGGATCCAGCGGCGGCGTCGGCCGCGCGAAAGCCGGCACGGTGGTCAGGCCCAGACCCAATCCGACTACGGCCAGCACGCTGATTAACCATGACCACCAGACGGAGCGGTGGTGCGATTTGCTCATCCCGTTACCTCCTGCGTCACGATGGTTCAATCCACCGTAGTCCAGATGACTATCCCGGACAGTTCGCAGGCCCCCGGCCCGGGCATCCGAGCGGAAGCGCTACTCGAGCAGTCGAGTGTGTGCTGTGGGTGGCAAAAGGCCTCTTGGATTCGCACCGCGAAGGCACACGCAAATACCTGAATGCACACTCAGCCGATTTTCAGCCCCGCTTAAGCTGGCAGGGTGGGCGGATTCGACCCGATGGCCAGGTTCACTCAGTCCCCGGTAGCGCGACTGGCCACGATCACGCCCGGCGCTGTGCCGCACCTGGTGCCGGTGGTATTCGCGGTTCATGATGGCGTCATCTACACAGCGGTCGACGCGAAGCCCAAAACAACGCAGCGGCTGCGCAGGCTGGCCAACATCGAGCGCAATCCACAGGTCAGCCTGCTCGTCGACCACTACGCCGATGATTGGACGCAGCTGTGGTGGGTCCGTGTCGACGGAGTCGCCGCGATTCATCGAGACGGTGCCGAACTGCACATCGGGTACCGGCTGCTGCGCGCCAAATACCCTCAGTACCAATCTGTTCCGTTGAACGGTCCGGTGATCGCGGTGACGGTGGGCCACTGGTCCAGCTGGCACGCCTGACCGGACTGGGGGTGATCTGATTCAGTTGGACCCCATGTCGACCGTTAACGGACTCCCCGCTCACATCCTGCTCAACCACTTCATCGTCGTCCTGGGTCCCCTGACAGCGATCCTGGCAATCATCTGTGCACTGTGGCCCGCGGCGCGACAACGGCTGGTCTGGCTGGTTCTGCTGCTGGCATTGATCACGCTGGCGTTGACCCCGGTGACGGCCAGCGCGGGCGAGTGGTTGGGCGACCGGGTGGGTACTACCTCGCCCGTACTGGCCAACCACGAGCAACTCGGCCAAACGCTCGTCTACATCGTGGCGGCACAGCTGGCCGCGATCGCGCTGCTGGCCGCCGTCCGTGTTCGTCAGGCACGCGGACGCGCGGTCAAATTCGGTCTGCACGCTGTGGTCGCGGTGCTGGTCATTGCCGCCGCCGTCGCCACGATGGTGCAGACGTATCGCATCGGCGATTCCGGTGCGCGAGCCGCTTGGGGCAACATGGCGTCGGCCGCCCCGTGATCAGCCACCGAATTGCCGTGCCACGGCGCGGCGGTCCAGCGAGCCCTTAGCGGTATGCGGCAGCACGCTGGCCTCCCGGAAACTGGCGGGAATCTCAAACGCGGCCAACCGCTCGCGGCAAAACACCGCGAGCTCGTCCGGGGTCGGCACGGCGGGCTCCCGCGGGACGATCACCGCGGCCACCGTCTCGCCGTACAGCTTGTCCGGGACGCCGAAGACGGCAACCTCCAGCACGCCGGGATGACTGGCCAGCACGCCCTCGACGCGTTCCGGTGAGATCTTCTCGCCGCCACGGTTGATCAGCTCCTTGATCCGGCCGCGAATCGTCAGCTCGCCGGACGGCGACAACGACCCGAGATCGCCCGTGCGCAGCCATTCGTCGGTGAAGTTGGCGGCGGTTATTGCCGGGTCACCGAGGTAGCCGCGCACCACGGTCGGGCCACGCAGCCAGACTTCTCCCACCCCGTCCGCAGCCACGGGCAATCCGTCGGGCCCGGCGATTCGGATCTCCGGTCCGGTCGACATGCCGACGAGACCCGGTGTCGCAGCTGGATTTTTGCTCTTGTCCTCGATTCCGGTGGTCGCCACCTGATGGGTAGCCTCGGTCATACCGAAGGCGCATACCGCCGGCGCCGCGAATTCGTCCTGCAGAGCTAGCGCCGTCTCCGGAGTCAGCGGCGCGCTGCAGCTCCGGATGAAGCGCATCGTGGCCGGCTTTTTCCCGGACTGGTCAGTCTTGGCGCGCTCCAACAAGATCTGATGGATGGTCGGCACGGCGGTGTACCAGGTGGCTCGGACGGCGTCGATGTCGTCCCAGAACGTGTGCGCCGAGAACCGCCCCCGACCGGGCAACAGCACGGTTCCCCCAGAAACCAGCGTCGACAGCAGCGCGGCGAGCAGCCCGTGACCGTGGTACAGCGGCATCACCGCCACGGTGGCATCCTCTGGGCCGAGCCGGTAACCGGCGATGATGGCGCGCGCCGAGCTGACGATGTTTGAGTGAGTCCACGGAACCATCTTCGGCACACCGGTTGTCCCACCGGTGAACATGATCATGGCGTCGTCGTCCCGGAGCCCCTCGGGCGTCGACGTGGCCCGAATCGGCGGGGTGGCTGCGTCCAGGTGGACCGCCGGGACGGCTTCCAGGGCGCCGCTATCGCGCCCGACGGACACCGCGATCGGCCACGACGTCAGCGCTCGTTCGTCCCGATCGCCGGGCCCGTCACCGTCCACGAGCACCGCCCGCGCGCCGGCCGCCTCGCTCCGCGCGCGCTGCTCACTGACGGGCAGCGCCGGATCCAGCGGGACCGCGATCAGCTCGGCGCGTGACGCAGCCAACAAGCCGACGACGAATTCGGCGTTGTTGCCCGCGCGCAGCGCGAGCCGATCACCCGGTTGCAGACCGCTGCTGTTGAGTTGCCCGGTAAGGTCGTCAACGAGTCGGACCAAGTCGCCGTAGCTGACCGGGATGCGATCCGGCGTGACGACCAGCGCCGGCGCCTCGGGCCGCGCGGCTGCCTCAGCCGCGACCAGATCGGTGATCGATTCAGACTTCATCGGCCGCGCTCCTTCTAGTTGAAATGCGAAAAGCACCTGCTCGCAGATTGCCGGGCTACCGACGTATTCGTCCAATACTCATCTGTTCACAATTGATAAGCGGCGGCTATCGAGCGGTTTGATAAACAGTGTGAATCGCTGCATAGCCACTCGATCTTGGACACCGTGGGGCGACCGGACCACTGTGATGGACAGACATACAGAAACGCACCCGAGGAGTCGGCACATGAGCACAGTTTCGCCGCGTTTGACCGACGGCTTTCACCTCGTCGCGGACGCCCTCAAGGCCAACGACATCGCCACCATCTACGGGGTCGTCGGCATTCCTGTCACCGACCTCGCCCGCGTCGCGCAAGCGGCGGGCATCCGCTACATCGGCTTTCGCCAGGAGACCTCGGCCGGCAATGCCGCGGCCGCCGCCGGATTCCTCACCGGCCGCCCCGGTGTGTGCTTGACGGTGTCGGCACCCGGATTCCTCAACGGCCTGGCCGCCCTCGCCAACGCCACCACAAATTGCTTTCCGATGATCCAGATCTCGGGTTCAAGCGATCGAGCGATGGTGGATTTGCAACGCGGCGAGTACGGCGAGCTCGACCAGCTGAGCGCCGCAAGACCTTTCGCGAAGGCGGCGTATCGGATCGGCCGAGTCGAAGACATTGGGCGCGGTGTTGCGCGGGCTATCCGCACCGCGGTTTCGGGCCGGCCGGGCGGTGTCTACCTCGACATTCCCGGCGACGTGCTGGGGCAGGCCCTGGAGGCATCGGCCGCTGCCGACACAATCTGGCGGGTCGTCGACCCCGCTCCCCGCCAGCTGCCGGCACCCGAGGCGGTCGGTCGTGCCATGAGCGTTCTCGCCGACGCGCAGCGACCGCTGATCGTGCTGGGCAAGGGCGCGGCATATGCTCAGGCCGACAGCGTGATTCGGGATTTCGTGGAGGCCAGCGGCATGCCGTTCCTGCCGATGTCGATGGCCAAGGGGCTACTGCCGGATTCGCATCCACAGTCCGCCGCGGCCGCACGCTCGCTGGCGATCGCCCGTGCGGACGCGGTGCTGCTGGTCGGTGCGCGGCTGAACTGGCTGCTCGGTCATGGCGAGTCGCCCCAGTGGTCCGCTGATGCCAAGTTCGTGCAGGTCGATATCGCGACGTCGGAGTTCGACAGCAACCAGCCGATCGCCGCGCCATTGGTCGGCGACATCGGCTCCGTGCTGGCCGCACTGCGCGACGGACTGGACACCCATCCGATCACCGTGCCGACGGAATGGATCAGCGAACTTGCCGACCGCAAAACACGCAACGACGCCAAGATGCGAGCACGACTGGCGGAGGATCCACACCCGATGCGGTTTTACAACACACTCGGCGCCATTCGCTCTGTGCTGCAAGAAAATCCGGAGGCCTACGTGGTCAACGAGGGAGCCAATGCACTGGACCTGGCCCGCAACATCATCGACATGGAGTTACCGCGGCACCGGCTCGACACCGGGACCTGGGGCGTGATGGGCATCGGCATGGGCTACGCCATCGCGGCGGCCGTCGAAACCGGCAAGCCGGTCGTCGCGATCGAAGGCGACAGCGCGTTTGGCTTCAGCGGCATGGAGATCGAGACCATCTGCCGCTACCGGTTACCGGTGACCGTCGTCATCCTCAACAACGGCGGTGTCTATCGCGGTGACGAAGCCGCGTCTGGTAGGGACCCGGCACCCACCGTGCTCAACGCGCGCGCACGCCACGAGCTGATCGCAGAAGCATTCGGCGGCAAGGGCTATCACGTGACCACCCCGTCCGAGCTGCGATCCGCGCTCACCGAGGCGCTCGCATCCGGCGGCCCGTCGATCATCGACTGCGAGCTCGACCCGTCCGCCGGCGTGGAAAGCGGGCATCTGGCGAGCCTGAACCCCACCAGCGCAGCCACGCCGCGCCCGGTCAGCGCCGCCGGGTGATTCCGGCCAGCTGCGCGTCGAAGAACTCATCCAGCGCAAGCTCTTGCGCGGACGCGGTCAGGGCGCGAGCAACCGGCGACCCCGGACCGGCGGAGTTGGTCGCCAGCGTGATCTCGGCCGTCAGAACAGGATCGACCATTTCGACCACCCGGATTTCTCCCCCCGGCGGCGACGTCCACAGCCAGGTGTGCGGAACGATGCACGCCCAGTTTCCGCTGGCTACCTGGGCGAATAACGATGCGACGGAGTCTGTCTCGACTTGTGGGCTGACAGAGATGGAGTGCCCGGCGAAGGCTTCGTCGATGATCTGACGGTCCCGCATGTCGGCAGTGAGCAACGCCAACGGAAGCTGCGCGGCATCCGGCCACGACAGCGTCGATGCACCGGCAGACAACATGTCCGTCGGTGCCAGCAGGACATAGTGCTCCGCATAAAGCGGCACGAGGTCCACGTCGCGGGTGTCCTCCAGCGAGGCGTGCACGATGGCGGCGTCCAGCTCGAACTCACGCAGCTGCCGGTATAGCTCGGTGGCGGCCAGTCGGGAGCGGATCTGCACCTTCACCAAGGGATGGGCCGAACAAAAGGCCGACAGCACCAGGGACGCCGTCGTCGAGGCGGTCGGAACGGTGCCGAGCCGAAGGGTGCCGGTGATCCCCGACCGCACCGCATCTACTTCCGCCTTGAACGCATCGTGTTCGGCGAGAATCCGCTTGGCCCACACCACCAACCGCTCCCCCTCGGGCGTGAGGCCCTCGAAGCTGTGCCCACGGTTGATCAGCGTGACGTTCAGCTCCCGTTCGAGCTTGGCAATCGCGGCGGACAGCGCCGGTTGTGAGACGTAGCATTTCTCGGCGGCCCGGGCGAAATGTCGTTCCTGGGCGACCGCGACGAAGTACTCCAGTTGGCGGAAGAGCAACCCACCTCCTCCGAATTGAGATTTGCTAAAACCCGCAATGGGTAGACCACCTACTAGAATATCGTTGTGCCGACCACACCATTCCGAAGGACAAACCTTATGCGCCGAGCGGTTCGTTATCTATTCGTTATGGTTGGGATCTCGGTATTGGGCTTCGTGGGATCGGGCAGCCGCGCCATGGCCGCTGTCCCGGCACCCGAGCCGCTCCCTGGCGTAGCGTCGATTTTGCCAGCTGACGGGGCCGTCGTGGGCGTTGCGCACCCTGTCGTGGTGAACTTCAACGCGCCGGTCAGCGACCGCGTCGGCGCCGAGCGGTCCATCCGGGTCAACGCGCCGGGCAACATGACCGGACACTTCGATTGGGTCGACAACAATGTCGTGCAGTGGGTTCCAAACCACTATTGGCCCGCACACAGTCACGTCTCGGTAAGCGTGCAGGCGCTGACGACGGGCTTTGGCACCGGTTCCGCATTGGTCGGTGTGGCGAGCATCTCGTCGCACACATTCACCGTCAGCAGGGACGGCGAAGTGCTCCGCACCATGCCGGCGTCGATGGGCAAACCCACCCGCCCCACACCGATCGGCAACTTCACCGCCCTGGCGAAGGAGCGCAGCGTGGTCATGGACTCACGGACTATCGGTATACCGCTGAGTTCACCTGAGGGGTACAAGATCACGGCTCAGTACGCAGTCCGGGTGACCTGGAGCGGCGTCTACGTGCACTCGGCCCCCTGGTCTGTAGACCAGCAGGGCAACTCAAACGTCAGCCATGGCTGCATCAACCTCAGCCCGGACAACGCCGCCTGGTACTTCGACAATGTCAACGTCGGCGATCCCATCAACGTCGTGGCCTAACGGCCATGTGATGTGAGGGGGGTCACACCTGCCGGATGGAAGACTCGCCCCCAAGGACGGGGTTGTCGGTACAGCGAGTGTTTCCGGACGGAAGGCTGACATGGCTCAGAGCACGCAAGAGGATCGACTGGCCGAACGTATCAGTCAGCTATTCGCCGACGACGAGCAGTTTCGGAACGCCAAGCCAGATCTCGCGCTCCAGGCAGCGGCGCGTCAACCGGGCCTTCGACTGCCACAGATCTTGGAGATGTTCGCCGACGGCTACGCGGACCGACCGGCATTGGGCTGGCGGGCGCGCTCGCTGACAACCGATCCCACCACCGGCCGCACCACCTCGCAGCTGCTGCCTCGCTTCGACACCATCAGCTATCGGGATCTGTGGGCGAACATGCGCGCCGTCGCATCCGCGTGGCGCCACGACCCGGTCAATCCTGTGGCGCCCGGAGATTTCGTCGGCACAGTGGGTTTTTCGAGCCCGGAGTATCTGACCATCGATCTGGTGTCCAGCTATCTCGGCCTGGTCGTGGTGCCCTTGCAACACAATGCCGCGGCGTCGCGGCTACAACCGATCGTCGCAGAGATCGAGCCACGGGTAATCGCCACCGGTGCAGGGTATCTCGACCTCGCCGTCGAAGCAGCCCTGGGCAGCACGTCGTTGCGGCGAATCACGGTTTTCGACTACCAGCCGCGAGTCGACGCCCAGCGGGAGAACTTAGCGAGTGCACGGGCGAAGCTGGCCGCCGCGGGTATGACGGTCACCATCGAGACTTTCGACGAGTTGGTCGAACGTGGCCGCGTGCTGCCGCCCGAGCCGATGTACACCGGCGAGACCGACGAGCGACTCGCCATGATCTTGTACACGTCGGGTAGCACCGGGTTGCCAAAAGGGGCGATGTACACCGAGCGGATGATCCTGAAATTATGGACCAACGAGCTGCTGCCGGAATACGCTCACGTACCGGTGTTCAACGTTAACTTCATGCCGCTCAATCACATTGGCGGGCGGATACCATTGTCAACATCATTCCAGGCCGGTGGAACCAGCTACTTCGTACCGGAGAGCGACTTGTCCACGCTGTTCGAGGACTGGAATTTGGTGCGCCCTACCGAGATGGGCATGGTACCCCGGGTGGCCGAAATGCTGTACCAGCGCTATCAAAGCGCCGTGGACCGACGGGTCTTCGAGGGCGCCGAACCAGTGACCGCCGAAAGGCAGGCGCAAGCCGAGCTGCGCGAACACATCCTCGGTGGGCGCATCATCACCAGCTTCTCCAGCACGGCGCCGCTGGCTGTCGAGCTGGAGAAATTTGTTGAGGCGTGCCTGGACGTCCACGTGCTCGACGGTTACGGCCTTACCGAGGTCGGGATGGTGTCCAAGGACGGTGTGATAAACCGGCCTCCGGTGACCGACTACAAGCTCATCGACGTCCCCGAGTTGGGCTATTTCCTTACGGACAAACCGTTCCCGCGAGGTGAGCTGCTGATCAAATCGCTGACGGCCTTCCCCGGGTATTACAAGCGCCCCGACGTCACCGCCAACGCCTTCGATGCCGACGGCTATTACCGAAGCGGTGACGTGATGGCCGAGCTGGGGCCGGATCGCCTGGCCTACGTCGACCGGCGCAACAACGTATTGAAATTGGCGCAGGGCGAGTTCGTGGCCATCGCGCAGCTGGAAGCTGTTTTCACCAACGCGGTCCTGGTTCGGCAGATTTTCATCTACGGCAACAGCGAGCGCCCTTACCTGCTGGCCGTCATCGTTCCTACCGACGAGGCAATGGAGAAGTTCGCCAACGACGCCGACGGCCTCAAGGCTGCTCTGAACGAGTCGCTACGCCAGACAGCGGAACTCGCCGAGTTGCAGTCCTACGAGATACCCGTTGACTTCCTCATCGAGTCCGAGCCGTTCAGCGCCGAGAACGGGCTGCTGTCCGGGGTCGGAAAAGTACTGCGGCCGAAACTCAAGGAGCACTACGGCGACCGACTCGAGGCGCGCTATGCCGAGCTGGCCGCCACCCGGACGGCGGAATTACGCGCGCTGAGGGAAGGAGCGGCGGACCGTCCGGTCATCGACACGCTGACGCGTGCCGCCGAAGCCCTGCTGGGCTTGGCGGGCGGTCCGCCAGATCCGGACGTACAGTTCATCGATCTCGGTGGAGATTCGTTGTCCGCGTTGACCTTCTCGAATTTGCTGTACGACATCTTCGACGTAGAGGTTCCGGTGGGGCAGATCATCGCCCCGACATCCGGCTTGCGCCAGATCGCCGAATACGTGCAGACCGAACGCGCCTCCGCCTCTACCCGCCCGACTTTCGCCACGGTGCACGGGCGCGGCGCAACCGCAGCGCGGGCCGCCGACCTCACCCTGGACAAGTTCATCGACGCCAAGACCATGGCCGAGGCCCCGACCCTGCCGCGAGACACCGGGACACCGCATCGGGTTCTGCTGACCGGCGCCAATGGCTATCTGGGACGCTTCCTTGCCCTGAATTGGCTGGAGCGGCTGGCCGAAACCGGCGGAGAACTCATCTGCATCGTCCGCGGCGTCGACGCGGATGCGGCGGCCAAGCGGCTGGAGGACGTATTCGACAGTGGGGATTCACAACTGCTTGAGCGGTTCCGGAGCCTGGCTGCCGAGCACCTGAAAATCATCGTCGGCGACATCGGCGAGCCGAACCTTGGCCTGGACCAAGCGACCTGGGAGTGGCTGGCGAACAGCGTCGATCTCATCGTGCACCCAGCGGCCCTGGTCAACCACGTGCTGCCCTACGATCAGCTGTTCGGTCCCAACGTCGCTGGCACGGCGGAGCTGATCCGGCTGGCGATCACCGGTCGCGTCAAACCGGTCACCTATCTGTCGACAGTGGCGGTCGCGTTCTCCGTCGACCCGGCGAAATTCGAAGAGGACGGCGATATCCGGACCATCAGCGCGGTCCGGCCGGTCGATGACAGCTACGCGAATGGGTACGCGAACAGTAAGTGGGCGGGCGAAGTGCTGCTACGCGAGGCACACGATCTGTGCAGCCTGCCCGTGGCGGTATTCCGCTCCGACCTGATCCTCGCCCACAGCCAATACGCGGGACAGCTGAATGTGCCCGACGCATTCACCCGGTTGATCCTCAGCCTGTTGCTGACCGGCATCGCGCCGTGGTCTTTCTACGAGACCTCCGAGACCGGGGCGCAAGGCCCTCGCCCGCGGGCCCATTACGACGGGCTGCCGGCGGACTTCGTGGCCGAGGCGGTTACCTCGCTGGACGTGGATGGTTATCGGTCCTATGACCTGATGAACCCGCACGACGACGGCATTTCCCTGGACGTGTTCGTGGACTGGTTGAACGATGCCGGTCATGACATCCGTCGGATCGACGATTACGACGAGTGGCTCGCCCGCTTCGAAACCACCCTTCGGGCGCTGCAGGATAAGCAGCGCCAGCAGTCAGTGCTTCCACTGCTCAACGCCTACCGGAAGCCAGAGGCGCCGCTGCGCGGCGCGCCGGCCCCAACGGACGTGTTCCGCGCGGCGGTGCAGGAAGCCAAAATCGGTGCAGACAAGGATATTCCACACCTTTCGGCCGCGCTGATCGACAAGTACGTTTCGGATCTGGAATTACTGGGTCTGCTCTAGCCGGTGCGACGACACCGCGGTGGCGACCGCCTGAAGTAGGCCGGCGAGCTGCTCGGCGCTGCTGATGGTGCGGTCGCCCGACACCAACCGGGTGAACACGCCCGCGATGAACGTGGTCACGGCCGTGGTCTGCGCCGCGAGCAGGTCAGGGTCATCGGTGCCGGGCTGCAGGTGAGCGATGGCGTCGCGGGTCATCGTGTTGATCTGGGCAACGAAATCTTGTGACGTCTCGGCCAGATCGGGATCACGCGCGGCCCCCAACAGCAGCTCATGGCGGGCCCTGTTCAGTACGAGCCCCGGTCCGGCAGCCTGCATCATGGTGAGCTCCGCCAGGTGGGCGAACGGAGATTGGGGATCAAGCGGCTCGTCGATCACCGAGCGCAGATTCGCCACGTCGACTTCACCGACGCGCTTGGCGACGCCCCGCAGCAGGGCCGCCCGGGTGCGGTAGTAGTACGAGGTGGTGCCTTCGGGGACTCCCGCACAACGATCGACTTGACCGTGCGTCAGTCCGCGGGATCCGTGCTCGGCGAGAACTTGGATTGCGGCGTCGCAGAGTTCGCGCCGGCGTTCGTCGCCGTCGCGTTTGCGTGGTGTGTCCCGTTTGGGTGGTGTGCTCGTGGCCATGGCTGTATCCAGGTGACTCAGCGGAGAACGGTGCCACCGTCGATATTGACGACCTGACCGTTGATCCACGCGCCTTCCTCGGAGAGCAGGAAGGCGACCAGCGCGGCGATATCGCCGGGCTCTCCAACGCGAGTTCCCCGGATGCGTTTGAGCGCACCTGCCTCCAGCTCCGGCCATTGTGGAACGGAACGAATCATTTCTGTCGCAGTGAATCCCGGCGCCACCGCATTACACCGGATCCCTTCCTTGCCCCACCGCGACGCGACGTGCCGGGTGAGCGCGCCGATGCCGGCTTTCGCGGTTGCGTAGGCCGGTCGCGCGGGCTCGCCCTGGAACGCCGCCGCCGAGGACATGTTGACGATCGCTCCGCCGCCGCGACCAAGCATGGCGGGGATGGCGTATTTCATGGCGGCCACGTATCCGCGCAGGTTCACGGCCATCACGCGGTCCCACACCTCGAAATCGATATCGACCACATCGGTATCAGCGCGGATCGCGCCCATATCGGCACCGACGTTGAACAGCAGGTCGATGCCGTCGTGGGTAAGTACGGTCGTATCGATCAGGTCTGCGACCGACGCGGTGTCAGACAGGTCGAAGGCGAGGTGAGTCGCCGTTCCGCCAGCCGCGACGATGCATTGAGCCGTCTGTTGCGCAGCATCCCCGGCGATGTCGCCGACAATCACCCGGCAACCTTCCTCGCCGAGGCGAGCGGCTGTCGCGGCGCCGATGCCGGTGGCGCCGCCGACCACGATCGCAACCTTGCCGGCAAGACCGCGCAGTCCCATGGACAACCCTTTCGGCGCCGGAAGATATCTGGAAATATCCGGATATATTGACTTTACCTCTAGAACTATAGAGGATCGCCTCTAGACTTCTAGAGGAAGGGTGTTGTCATGGCGGGGATTCATCGGGAGCGTCCCGGAGCTGCCGACCTCGCGACGGCGACCGATACTCCGGCGACGCCCTTGGGCGAAGACATCTGGATGTCGCCTGGCGTGTCCAACTCCTACGCGGTGGCCACCGACGACGGACGAGTCATTGTCAACGCCGGGCTGGTGTTCGAGGGCCCGCTCCACCGCAAGGCTTTCGCCGACATGCCAGGCCCGACACGGGCCATCGTCGTCACCCAGGGGCACGCCGATCATTGGGGTGGCGTCAACTCGGTGCGCGACGAGGACACCGACATCGTGATGCACCGCAACTACAAGTACTGGCGCGACGACAACGGTCTACTCATGGGCTATCGCGTGCCCAAGACATCGTTCGCCTTCCAGAAGTTTTCCGACGCCCTGCTCGAGCATTTCAAGACCATCGATCCCGCGACCATCGATTTCTCGTTTCCCGAGCCGACCACCACATTCGACCGCCGCCACGACATCGCGGTCGGCGGACGCTCCTTCGAGTTGGCTTGGACGCCGGGCGGCGAGACCACCGACGCGCTGGTGGTGTGGCTACCGGAGGATCGGATCCTTTTCAGCGGCAACCTGTTCGGACCACTTTTCGGTCATGTTCCGAATCTGATGACCATCCGCGGCGACCGGTACCGCGATCCGATTCACTACATCGAATCGCTGAACACCGTGCTCGCATACGGACCGCAGCTGCTGATCACCGGCCACTTCGCTCCCATCGAAGGTGCCGACCGCATCGCTGAGGAGGTCACCGCGATGCGTGACGCCATGCAGGCGGTGCACGACCGCACCGCCGAGCTGATGAATTCGGGGGCTGACGTCTTTACCGCGATGCGCGAGGTCCGAGTGCCCGAAGATCTCGATGTCGGCGAGGGTTACGGCAAGACCGCCTGGAACGTGCGGGCCATCTGGGAGATGTACGCCGGGTGGTTCCAGCACCGCTCCACCACCGAGCTCTACGGTGTGGCGCCGGCGTCGGTTGCCGCCGACGTGGTTCGAGCCGCCGGCGCCGACGCGCTCGTCGAGGCTGCCCGCGCGCAGCTGGCAAGTGGGCAGCCGGTGCAGGCGCTACACCTCACCGATATCGTCCTCACCGCCGAGCCCCGTCACCCCGGCGCGCGCGGCGCGGCCGCCGACGCCCACGAGGCGCTGCTTAGCGAAACCGAAAACTTCTGGGAAAAAGCCTGGCTCACAAAAGAAATCACCGAACTGAGGACCACCGAATGAACACGGTCAAATTCGATTTCACCGGCGCCAACGTGCTGGTAACCGGCGGCACGGCCGGAATAGGCAACGGCATCGCCACGGCCTTCGCCGAAGCGGGCGCCGCGGTGGTCATTACCGGCACCCGCTCCGCGCCTGCTGACTACGACGACGATCTCAGCGCCTTTGCCTACCGCCAGTGCCGGATCGAAAACCCGGACTCCGTCGACGCTTTGGTGGACTCGCTGGGCGAACTGGACATCCTGGTCAACAACGCGGGCGGCCCCTACCCGGCGGGCGACGAATACGACCCCGATGGCTACATCGCGTCGGTCACGCAGAACATGTTCGGCCCCATGCGGCTGACGATGCGCTGCTATGACCGGCTCAAGGCGAGCAAAACCCCCGGCGGAGCCAGCGTCGTCAACATCGTCTCGATGTCTGCGTTCCGCTCGGCGGTCTTTGTTCCCGGATACGCCTCATCGAAGATGGGCCTGATCGCGTTGACGATGAACCTGTCCCGCCGTTGGGCCAACGACGGAATCCGCGTCAACGCCATCGCGCCCGGCCTCATCGATACCCGAATGACGCACCCGGCGATGGGCATTCCCGAGGTGATGGACGTCGAGATCGGTTTCCACACTCCGCTGGGCCGACCCGGAACGCCCCAGGATTGCGCCGGTGCGGCGCTGTTTCTGTGTACCGATGCCGCGTCGTACATCACCGGAAGCAGCATCGCCGTCGACGGCGGATACCTGACGGTCTAGGCGGAGACGATGAGCGAATACGACGACATCACCACCACTGACGACGTCCTCAAACTTGCCGCGCAACGGACCGGCCTCAGCGAGACCGACTCCGATTCCTGGCGTGAGGGATTGGCCCTCATGCTCGACGACCTCAACAACTCGAAGGCGTTCACGCCGTACGGCCGGGAACGCGTCCTCGACGACGCCACCAACGCGTTGGGGCGGCGTTTGCAGATTCACTCCTACATCCAGGTTCACCCCGAAGTGCTCGACGCGCCCGTCGAGCGACCGCTGATCGTGCTGGGCATGCCGCGCACCGGCACGACAGTCATCAGCTATCTGCTGGACCAGGACCCTGCACGCCGGTCGCTGCTGCACTGGCAGTGCGTCGACCCGATACCGCCGGCCAGCAGCGAGATGCTGCGCACCGATCCGCGGTGCATCGCCCTGTTGGAGGAACAGAGCAAGATCCTGGAGATGGTCAAAAAGGCGAACGTCGCGCTGCCACACTGGGAGGACGCCGACGGCCCCACTGAGGACATGTTCATCCACAACCAGGACTTCAAGGGCCTGTCCTGGGACTCTTTCCTGTCGACCTCGCGCTACTACAAATGGCTGTTCGACGAGACCGACATGACCAGCACCTACGAGTATCAGAAGCGCTACCTGCAGGTCCTGCAGTCTCCCTCTCCCAAGGCGGGGGGCACCTGGAGCCTGAAGATGCCTTCGCATTCGGTACATATCGACGCGTTACTCAAGGTATTCCCCGATGCCCGGTTGGTGTGGGCGCATCGCGACCCTTACAAGGCGACGGGATCGTTGGCAAACCTGTGGAAACTCCCCAAAGGGATGGTGCTGCAGCCGGATGCCATCGACCTGGAGGCGATGGGACGCGACGCGGCCGCACAGATGCGATACCACGTCGAGCGGCCGCTGCGCGCGCGTGATCGCATCGGTGACGATCGCTTCTTCCACATGTATTACCACGAGATGATGCGCGACCCGATGGACGTCATGCGCCGCATCTACGAATGGGCCGACGACCCGCTGACCGCCGAAACCGAAGCGCGCATGCGAAATTGGCTCGCTGCTCACCCCCAAGACCGGTTTGCCCTCAACACCTACAGCCTCGACCAATACGGCCTCACCGTGAAACAACTCGAACCGATCTTCGCCGAATACCTCGACACCTTCGACATCGAACTGGAAGGCACATCGTGAAACCGGCCGACTGCTATCACGTCGGACTGGTGGTCGACGACATCGCCACCGCTGCGGCGCGACTCACCGCGGCGATGGGGTACCAGTGGACGAATCCTGTCGAGGCCACATTGAGTGTCACGACGGCTGACGGCGACACCGAGGTTCCGTTCCGGTTCGTCTACTCCGTTTCGGAACCACACCTGGAACTGATTCAGGAAGTGCCGGGGACGATCTGGACCGCGCCGGCGGGCGGTGCTGCCCACCACCTCGGCTACTGGGTCGACGACCTCGCCGCAGCCGCAGCACAACTCGAACGTGCCGGGTACCGGCTTGAGGCGCGCCCGAGCGGCGACACGTTGTCCATGTTCGCTTACTACACCGACCCCGCCGGCGTCCGCATCGAGATCGTGGACCGAGCGCTCTTCCCCGACTGGCCCGGGTTCCTGAAATCCATGGCGGCCTAAATCATCAGAGCTAGGAGCAAACATGAAGATTTCAATGGTCACCGGCCCGGGTAAGGCGGAGGTCGTCGAAGCCGAACGTCCCCAGGTCGGCCCCAACGACGTCCTCGTGCGAATGCGCGCCTGCGGTATCTGCGGCTCGGACGCGTTCTACATCACCATCGGCGGTGTCCCCCCGCGCCAGGGCCACACCCCGCTCGGACACGAACCCGCCGGCGAAGTCATTCAGGTCGGCGCCGACGTGTCCCGTATCGATGTGGGTGATCACGTCGTCATCAACCCAATGGCCGCGCCCAGTGGCATCATCGGCAACGGAGGAGCCACCGGGGCGCTGGCCGATTACCTGCTCATCGAGAACGCCGTCCGCGGAACCAGCCTGGAAGTCATCCCGGACCACATCCCGTGGGAAGTGGCTGCGCTGAACGAACCGATGGCCGTCGCGCGCCACGGCGTCAACCGCTGCAACCCCAAACCCTCGGACAAGGTCGTCATATTCGGCGCCGGGCCGATCGGACTGGGCGCGACGCTGGCCTTTAAATCCCTTGGCGTGCAACATGTGGTGGTCGTGGATCTGATCGACTCCCGGCTGGATAAGGCATTGCAGATCGGCGCCGATGCCGTCATCAATTCCGCTGACGAAGACGTCCTGGCGCGCCTCATCCAGCTGCACGGCGAAGGCGAGAGCAGGTTTCCCGGCAAGGCCGGCACCGACATTTACCTTGACGCTGCCGGCGTGCCCGCCGTGGTGAACACTGCGTTGGCGGCTGCGCAGAGTGGCGCGACGCTGGCAATCGTCGGCGTCCATAAGGAGCCCGTTCCCGTCGAGCTCGTCAACGTGATGAGCAACGAAATCACCATCGTCGGATCCATGGGATACCCCGACGAGATCTTTGAGGTGACCAAAGATCTCGTCGCGAACTGGGAGAAGTACGCGCTCATCGTGAGCCATACCATCCCCTTCGACAAGGTCGGAGAAGCACTCGAATTGGCCAGCACGCCCGGCGCGGCCGACAAGGTCGTCGTGGCTTTCCCCTGAAGTAGGCCGCGATGCCCCGGCGCGCCGAGCGTGCTCTCGGGGCGAGATTTGAGCGAAATTTCCTCCCTCAGTTCACGTTCGGCGCGAAGACCAGTTAACTGGGCAACCCGTTCTTGATCGCGACATCCTGCTTTCGGCCGATATCCGTCGCCACGCCAGGATCAATCGGATCGTTTGCCGCGCCTGCGAATTCCAGCTTCACCAGCGCCTTGCCCTCGTTGAACAAGAGCACCGTCACCGCCTCAGACTTATCCGGCGAAGTGCCGGAGATCATTGAACCGTTGGAGCCGACGTCGGCCGGCTGCCAGGTACCGGTGAACCGGCCGCCGTAATCGTGTTTTGCGTTATCGAGTGCGGCCGCCGCGGCGGCCGGGTCGCCCGCGATCGAGATGGCGTCCCCGATGCGGCGACTGTTATCCGGATTGGCGAAGAGCACCTCCACGCCTGCGGCGCCGTTGGGATTCTGTACCGGCGGCTGAGATACGTTGAAATCGCCGCCGATATCACTCGGCTTGATCAGTAGCGCGCTGTAACCCGAGGGTTGCGAACTCGGGGAAGCCGCCGAAGACGACGGCGCTGGGGCCCTATCGTCGCCGCATCCGCTGCAAATCGCACCCACGATGCTGGCGGCAACCGCCCCGACAACAGAAGTTTTGCGAGCAAGCTTCATGGGCATTCCTTCGAGATTTATCAGGTCCATCAGCCGCGGCGCCTGACGCTACTGCGAAATGCTGAGCGGAACAAGCCGCCCATGCTGCCGTGTTGCACAGTGAAAGCTTGCCCTAGCTGCTAAGGAGAGTGCGATGACGGGTCCGGTGGCACGCGCCGTACGGTTCGACCGGTACGGGGGACGTGACGTGTTGTACGTGGCGGACATCGACATGCCGTCGCCCGGTCCCGGCGAGGTGGTGGTGGAGGTACGCGCCGCCGGCATCAACCCCGGCGAGGCCGGCATCCGGAGCGGGGCGATGCACGAGGCGTTCCCGGCCACGTTCCCGTCCGGCGAGGGCAGCGACCTGGCCGGCGTCGTTACCGAGGTGGGACCCGGCGTCGCCGAGTTCTCGGTCGGCGACGAAGTTTTGGGATTCAGCTTCCGCAGATCGAGCCACGCCACCCACACCGCAGTCCCGGTGAATCAACTGATCCACAAACCTGCCCAGTTGAGTTGGGAGGTGGCGGGCTCGCTATATGTGGTCGGTGCGACCGCGTACGCCGCCGTCCGGTCAGTGCAGCCACAACCGGGTGACACCGTTGCCGTATCGGCGGCCGCGGGCGGGGTCGGCAGCCTCGTCGTCCAGCTGTTGACCCTGCGCAAGGCGGCGGTGCTTGGCATTGCGGGGCCAGGCAACGCCGAATGGCTGCGCGCACATGGCGCCACCCCGATCTCCTACGGAGACGGACTGGCCGAGCGACTGCAACAGGCGGCGCCCGATGGCATCGACGCGTTCATCGATCTGTTCGGCCCGGACTACGTCCAGCTCGCCGTGGACCTCGGCGTGGCACCCGAGCGGATCGACACCATCATCTCATTTCAAAAAGCGGGCGAAGTCGGCGCCAAGACCGAGGGCAGCGCCGAGGCGTCGACACCGGAAGTGCTCGCCGAGATCGCCGATCTGATCGTCACCGGTGCCATCGATTTCGACGTAGCGGCCACCTTTCCGCTAGACCAGGTCGCCGATGCCTACGAAGAACTCGAGAAGCGGCACACGCACGGCAAAATCGTTCTGCTGCCGAACGGGTCGCCGTAGTCGCAACGCCGGAGCCTCTTTCCAGAACCGGTCAACGGCCCGATGAATGACCGTTCGGCACGTGTGACGGTGCCGCGAGTACCCCGATTGGCATCCGCGACACGTATAGATCGGCCCGCGCGGCCGGGGTCGGGATGCGCAGCGCGCTCAACCTGCTGGTCACTCGCCGAGCCGCACGACCGAGCGCCATTTCAAAACCGTTGACACGGTTGCCAACAACAAAAGACATAACGTTCTCCTTTTCGGAGATGAACCCCTATGATTCCGCGAGAAGCGCCCGGGTAGAACAAGATTCAGATAAGAACGCCGGAACCAGATGGGGACAAGACGGATTTGGGATGTGGACTGTCGCCTAGACTATGGTCGCTTATCTCGTCCTCACCTCCTCACAGCCGGGACACCCAGGGTGCCGCCATAATCACCCGTACGGAAGAGGCACGACGGACCGACGAAAAATCGTCGGACGCACCCCTCTCGTCGGAGCTTTGGCACTGCACGCCGTATCCGGACTTTCGCCCGGAAGCCACTTGGGCTCAACCCTTGGGTCCGGGAAGAGCTGTCCTGACCCGGGGCGTCTCTCGACGTTCGGGGTCAGTGGCCTGTGTCCGTGCAGACGCCTCACCTACCGAGGTGCTTGCAGACTCCAGCTTGCACCGCAACCCGCCGTTCGTCAAACATTCACCTGTTTTTTGCTCGATGAAGGCGGCCGGCGTCCGAGCCGGCCGGCAACCCTTGAGGCCTACTCTCGTAACTATGCCTACAACGTTGCAGGATCCTAAAGTCGCGTCTCTGCTCGAAGGAATGTACGCCGAGTCGAAAGAGCAGATGTCGCGGTTGCGCGGGATGGGTAGTCAGCTCAATCGGCCGATGACCACGCAGGAGCGCACCGAGGCGATGAGCGAGTTCTACATCCCGGTGACGCCCGAGGCCGGTCGGCTGCTGTACGCGCTGATCCGGGCGACCCGTCCGAAGACGGTGATCGAATTCGGCATGTCTTTCGGCATCTCGGCAGTCCATTTAGCGGCGGCGGTGCGCGACAACGGCAGCGGCCGGGTGGTGACCACCGAGCTCAGCACCACGAAGATCGCTGCCGCAAAGAAGACCTTCGCCGAGACCGGGCTCGACGACGTGATCACCATTCTTGAAGGCGATGCGCTGGAAACGCTCGAGGGGTTGGACGGGCCGGCCGAGTTCGTCCTGCTCGACGGGTGGAAAGATCTGTATCTGCCGGTGATCAAGCTGCTCGAGCCGCGGCTACCGACCGGGGCGTTGGTCATTGCCGACAACGCCAGCGCCGCCGACATGAAGCCATATCTTGACTACGTGCGCGATCCCGGCAATGGCTACGTCACCTTCAACTTCCTGGTCCGGGAGAGCGACAGCATGGAAATCAGCTGCCGCACCAACGATTGACGTCTATTTCAGGGATTCCTCGAGCCATGGTGTCAGCCACTTCACGCCTTCCGGCGTGAGGTGCACACCGTCGCTGCGCACTTTGATGCCGTCGACCTTGGCGGTGTAAACGCCGTCGGGGCACAGCTTTTTGTTCAGGTCGAGAATCTGGACGCCGCTGTGGTGGCTAACCGTGTTGCGCAGCATGGTGTTCCACTGGTTGACCCGATCCGGTTGGTCCTCCGGATATAGACGACCGTCCGGCCTTTCGCCGTCCCGGCTGTAGGGCACGCTGGCGACCACCACTCGGACCCCGGTCGAGCCCGCGATGGTCAGGGCCCGTTCGAGTTCGGCGTTGAGGTATGCGTCGAAGGTCGGGTCCCCGATGTGGGTCCATTGTCCTTCGTTGACCCGATCTACGGTTTCCCAGCGGCCGATAACCAGCAGCGCGACGTCCGGCTGGTCCTGGCTGACCTGCGTCGACCATCTGGTCGGCCAGTTATCGCATTCGGACCGCTGCTCAAGGGTTTGCCCGATATACCGATAAGGGGTGCCCCGCACCAGGCTGCAACCGATGACGGTGTGGTCGAGAAAGGCGAACCCTGGCGTCGGGGGAAGGTAATGCATCCAGGTCCAGCCGATCGAATCGCCGAATACCGATACGGTGAACGGCCGCTTCGGATCCCGGGGTTTCGGGTGGCTGTTGGCAGGCGGCGACGGCGAAACCGCGGCGACGGCCGAGACGCCGGGCGGCAGACCGGTCTCTCGTAAGCCGGGTCCAGTGTTCACCGGAATCACCATCAATGTCACCGCGGCGGCGCTGGCTACGGTGGCCGCCGCCAACGGCAACAACGGGACCCCCGACGGCTGCCAGCGCCGGATGGGTTGTTCGATCAGCCACCATGATGCGGCCGCCGCTGCCAGCGTGGCTCCGCACCGAGCCGCGAACAGCGGGAGCCCGGACAACCCGGTGCGTTCGCCGCTGAGCACCAGAAAGATTGGCCAGTGCCACAGGTAGACGCCATAGGAGATGGCGCCCAGCCACACCAGCGGCGGCAGCGCCAGGATGCGGGCGATCGCCCCGCGCTGTTCCAATGCCACTGGGGCGACCACGAGAACCGCTGCCACTGCGACACCGATCAGCAGGCCGTGGCGGAACTCGCCGGCGCTGCCGGTCGCGTAGTGCGTCGCCGTCGCCAGTCCCGCCAGGCCGATGACCGGGAGCACGCGGGCGACCCGTCGCCCCCACCGACTCCGGATCAGGCACCACCCGCGGTTCAGCGAAGGCCAATCCCGAACCAGCAGAGCCGATGCGGCGGAACCAATCAGCAAAGCCTCCGCACGGGTATCGGTGCCGAAATATACGCGGTCGCGGGTGGCGTCGGAGGCAAGGGCGACGGCCAACCCGGCGGAAACCAGCGTCCCCAACGTGGCGATCACGAATATCGTGAACCGCACGTCGCCCACGGTGGCCCGTCCGAAGTAGCGCCTCGCTCGCGCCGCCAACAGGAGAGTCACCGCGATCAGCAGGACCGGCCAGACAAAGTAGTACTGCTCCTCAACCCCCAGCGACCACGCATGCTGCAGCGGCGACGGCGGAGCGCCTTGGGTGAAGTAGTCGGTCTTCTGGGCCACAAACCGCCAGTTCGCCACCCACAGGAAGGCGGCCAGCGCGTCGTCCCGTAATCCGGTTAGTGCCTGGGCAGGCAGAAGTTCGCGGGCCGCGCCCACGGCCAGCACCATCAACATCAGCGCCGGCAGCAGCCGGCGCGCACGGCGAATCCAGAACCCGGTCAAGTCGATACGCCCGGCGCGGCCGAGCTCGTCGAGCAATAGCGACGTGATCAGGAAGCCGCTGAGCACAAAGAAGACGTCGACGCCCAGGAACCCGCCGCCCATACCGGGGATGCCGCCATGCTGGGCGAGCACCAGCGCGACCGCTATCGCGCGTAGGCCGTTCAAAGCGGGAATGCCCCCGCGCCGTTCCGGTTGATCCCAAATGGCCAGCCGGCCGACGCGCCGCACGGGAGCAACCCATCGGCGCTGCCGAACGGAACCAGCCGGTGCGGGATCAGTCCCGCCCGGCTCAGTGCTGGCTGTTAGCGCGCCAAGACCACCTTCTCGTCCGGCGCCGTCGATGCTGCCGATGCGTCGCCGCCCCTCCTCGTGATCTGAGCAAGTTTAGGGGCGGCTCAGTCGAGATTCATCGAAGGACACGCGTCACTCTTCGAACTAGAGCGACTAAGGGCGCGGCCTAGTTGGGTGCGTAACC
>CAWCFA010000002.1:0-523245 GCA_963794785.1 uncultured Actinomycetota bacterium
CACCCCGACCAGGGGATGGCCTTCAGTGCGCCACCGGCGTCGATGCGCAGTTGTTGTCCGGTGACATAGCGGGCGGCGTCGGATGCCAGGTACAGCACGGCCTCGCTGACGTCTTCGGGCTCGACATATGGAACCGGCATGGCGTTGATGAAGGGGAACGTCGCCTCCGCGTCCTCGCGGGTGGGGTTTTCCAGGTCGGGTCGGAAGGCCGCGTACATCGGCCGGCTGTGCAGCATGTCGGTGTTGACGTTGGTCGGATGAACGGCGTTGACGCGGATCGATTCTGGCGCCAACTGCAACGCGAGGTTGTTGACGTAGTGCGACACCACCTGTTTGGCAAAGCCATAACCGGCGCCGCCGGGACCGGCGTCCATCCCGCTGGTGTTCTGTGATGCCAGGGACGCGGCCAGCGAGCCGGTGGCGATGATCGACGCCCCGGCCTTGAGGTGCTTGAGGCTGACGTGAACCAGATTGAGGACGCCGATCAGGTCGACGTCCACGGCGTCGATAAATGCCTGCCGCGGAGCGCCTTTGGTTAGGGGCGCGATTCCGGCGTTGGCCACCACGATGTCGAGCTGGCCCAGTTCGGCGACCCCCGCGTCGACAGCCGCCGACACGGCGGCCCGATCGCGGACGTCGACAATCGCGGTGTAGACGCTGCGGCCTTCCTTCTCCACCAGGCGGGCGGTTTCGTCGAGGTCTTCCGGTCGGGCCAGTGGGTAGTCGTTGGATGCGATGTCCGCACATACATCGATGGCGATGATGTCGGCACCCTCGGCGGCCAGTAGTTGCGCGTGGCAGCGACCCTGCCCGCGCGCCGCGCCACTGATGACGACGACCTTGCCCTCAACTCTTCCCATCATTTGCTCCTGTTCATTCGTTGTGGTCCCGACTGCCGGCTCCGCGGTAGACGCAGGTTTTTATATTCGGACGCCTCATCTGGTCAGCACCAATGACGCGCTGTGCGGTCCGTGTGCGTTGGCTACCACGGCGACCTCGGCGCCGGCAACCTGCCGCCGGCCGCATTCGCCGCGCAATTGTGCGACGCCTTCGGCGAGGAAGCTCAGGCCGTGCAACCGGCCTTCCGCCAGCTGGCCGCCCTGGGTGTTCAGCGGCAGGGCGCCGCCCGGGCCGATCGTTGTGCCTTTGTCGACCCAGTCGCCGAATTCGCCGACACCGCATAGGCCCATCGCCTCAACCCAGGACAATGCGATGTGGGTGAAGCCGTCGTAGAGCTGCGCGACATCGACGTCGGCGGCGGTGACGGTCGACCGCTTCCACATGGTCTCTGCGCAACGTTGCGTGCCACCGAACAGGAAATCGTCGGTGTAGGTCCAGTCCGGCTTCCAGCCTGTGCCCATCGCAACGGCGTCGATCCAGACCGGCCCCTTCGGCGAGTCGGCCGCTCGCTCTGCAGTCGTGATGACGACGGCGCAGGCGCCGGTCACGGGGTAATCGCAGTCCAGCAGCCGGAGCGGATCGGAGATCATCCGGGCGTTGAGGTAATCGTCCATCGTCAACGGCTCACGCATGACGGCGCGCTCGTTGAGGCTCGCCCACCGGCGCGCATTAATCGCGATGTGCCCGTAGTCCTCTTCGCTTCCGCCCAGGGTGTCGATCCGCCGGCGCTTCTTCATCGCCATGATCGGGATCGTCCCGCCGGCCACGCCGTAAGGGAGATCCCACTGCCATGGGCCGGACGCGGGTGGTAGCGCCATGTCCATCGAGATGTGGCCCCATTCCCGGGTCACCGAGCGGACGACCAGCGCAACCTCACACGCGCCAGACAGAACAGCCATCTGTGCGCCGAGCGCCGACCCGAGGGCCGCGGGGCCGCGGGGTGCGAAATCACCATAGGCAACCAAGTTTTCGATTCCCAGCATTCGCGCCATATCGTACGAGTGCTCATCGCCGGCGTACTGGAAAACCCCGTCGATATCGCATACCTGAAGCCCCGCGTCGGCGATCGCGGCGCGAGCGGCGGCAACGGCCAAGGGCCGTCCGTCGACTCCCTTTTCACGGTGCACGGCCGAGTAGCCGATGCCGGTAACGGCGGCTTTGTTCGGGGTCACTGGACAGGTTCTCTGATGGGGCGGAACTGCGGCAGCGCCATGTCGCCGCGACGTTCGAACACGACCTCCATCGGCAGACCGATCCGCAGCTCGTCGGGCTCTGCCTCGACGATGTTGGTCAAGATGCGGACCCCCGGCGCGTCGTCCAGCTCGGTGAGACCGATCATCATCGGTATTGCGTCGACGAATCCGGGGTGGAAGGGCTGCCTCAGGATAGTGAACGAGAAGAGCGTGCCCCGCCCGCTGACCTCGACGGCGACCGGGACCGCTTGGTCCTGCGGCGGCCCGCCGCCAGGTACCTCGGGCACGGGGCTAGGAGGGTGCTGGAGCAAGTCCATGCCCTCGAACCCCTGGATTGCGAGCCTCCCCTTTTTGGCACTGGCCCAAAAGAACTCGCTCACCGAGTCGGGGATTGGGACGGGCCGGACGTTCAGCTCCAATGTGCGGCATCCGCACGCGGACGTGAATCCAGCGCGCTGGGCAGCGTGAACTCCATTCGTCCTCCAGTTGGCGGTTTGGTCCGTGGTCAGCATTGCTGCGACGGATTCGGTGAGAATAACCGTAAATCGTCTGTGATGATAACGGTATGTCTTACGGTAATGTCGTGTCAAAGGCGCGTGGCGAATGCCCGCATCGTTCCTTGGCGCGCTATCGAAAGGTCTACTTATGTCGAGTGTGCTTAGCGGGGTTCGGGTCGTCGAGCTGGCATCATGGACCTACGTGCCGTCCGCCGGAGTGGCGCTCGCGGATTGGGGTGCCGACGTAATCAAGGTGGAGAGCGTCGAGTTCGGCGATCCCAGCCGGGCGCTGGTCGTCGGAGGATTCACCCGCGAGGCCGCGCGCGTGGACGCGGATTTCATGCTCGAGCTGGGCAATCGGGGCAAGCGTAGCATCGCAATTGACCTCAAATCTGAGATCGGTCGCGAGCTATTCGGTCGTCTGCTTGCCAGCGCCGACGTGCTGTTGACCAACTGGCTGCCCGGCGCCCTCGAGCGTGCGCGGCTGACCGTCGAAGACATTCGCGCCTTCAATCCCAACATCATCATCGCGCGGGGATCGGGCCTGGGGGTGCGCGGTCCCGACAGAAACCAGGGGGGTTTCGACGGAGCCACCTACTCGGCCCGCGGCGGGGTGGCCTACACGTTGACGCCGTTCGGCTCCGAATACCCTGCCGTGCAGGGGCCCGCGTTCGGTGACTTACAGGGTGGCGCAACGCTGGCCGGCGGGGTGTGCGCGGCGCTGTTCCACCGCGAGCGCACCGGCGAAACCACGATCGTGGACTCGTCGTTGCTGGCGCAGGCGATGTGGGCCATCGCGCCGTCAATTCTGGTGGCCGACTTCTTCGACGCCGACGGCATCCCGGGGGCTCCGCCCGGCGTCGCGATGAACCCGGTGGTGAACCGCTACCAGACCAAGGACGGCCGCTGGCTCCAGTTGGTCTTTTTGCAGCCCGACAAATTCTGGGCTGGCTTCTGCCACCGGATCGGCTTGCCAGAACTCGCCACCGACGAGCGATTCGTGCCGTCGGCAAATCTGGTGGCCCACACCGACGAAGCGGTCGCGATCCTGAACAAGAAGTTCGCCGAGCATGATCTCGAGCACTGGCGCAAGGCGCTCGAGGACGAGCCGGGCGTGTGGGCCCCCTACGCGACACCTCGTGAGACCCTCAGCGATCCGCAGGTCGGACCAAACGGCTACCTGATCACGAACGTTGACGATCAGGGCAGCGAGTACCGGACGGTTGCCGCCCCTGTGCAGTTCGGCGAGACCGCGCCCGCACCCGCCCGGGCACCGGAGCATGGCCAACACACCGAAGAGATTCTGATGGAACTCGGTATCGATTGGGATGACATCGCCAAAGCCAAGGATGTCAGCGCAATCCTGTAGGCCCGCAGTTGGTTTACTTGGACCGGTTCTTGTGTACCTCGTTGAACGGCACGCCGCGGTCCGCGGCGTACTCACGGGGAAAGTTCAAGATCCGCTCACCGATGATGTTGCGCGCGATCTCGGTGGTGCCACCACCGATGGAGTCACCCTGACGCGACAGGTAGCGCTCGCCGGCGGTGAATGCTTCCGCTGACTTGCCGACGACACCTGCCGTGCCCGCGATCGCCAACGCGATATCGGACACCAGGCTCTCCGTGACGCCGAGACATAGACGCAGCAGCGATCCGCCGGCCTGAGGCAACGAGCCGTCGAGGACGGCATGGTAGATGTGGTTGGCGAGCTGATCGCGCACCTCGCGGTGCACGAGGGCGCGGCCAGCCATTTCCCTGACCCGCTCGCTGCCTGCCTGTCCAGTTTGGTTGACCAAGTCGACGAGGTCCGCGGGTTTGCTGTCGAAGTTCTCGATGCCGATCCCACTGCAAAACTCGGAGCCCTTGCCCACCGCGCGGCGCTCGTGGAAGAGCTGACGTGAGGCCACCGCCCACCCGTTGTCGACGCCCCCAACCACTGCGCCATCGTCGAGCTCCACATTGTCGAAGAACTCCTCGCAGAATTCCAGCGAGCCGTTGACCTGTTTGATGCGCCGCAGCGTGATGCCGGGATGGTCGATCGGGACCAGGAACATCGTCAGCCCCTCGTGTTTGGGCACACCCCAGTTGGATCGGGCAAGGCACAGTCCGTAGTCGGCGGCGAAGGCTCCGCTGCTCCAGATTTTCGCTCCGTTGAGCACCCACTTGCCGTCCTTGCGGTCCGCGCGGGTGATCACGCCGGCCAGATCCGAACCGCCGCTGGGCTCCGAGAGCAGCTGCACCAGCACCTCATCTCCGCGCAAGGCGGCCCCGATGTGCGTCTTCTTTTGCTCCTCGCTTCCGGTGTCGAGCAAAGTGGCACAACAGATGGCGAAGCTGGGTGCATTCAGGATGAGGGGGAGTTCGTAGCCCTCCGACTCGGCGTCGAACGCTTTCTGATACGCGTAATCCAGGCCGAGGCCGCCGTACTCGCGCGGGAAGCAGATGCCGGCGAAACCGCCGTCGAACAGCAAGCGCTGCAGTTCGCGGGCGCGTGCCCACGACGCATCGTTGTCACGATGGATGGGCAGGTCCGCGGGATTCTTCGGAGCGCGCGCCATGTTCGCGGCCAGCCAGGTCCTGGCACGCTTGCGAAATTCGGCCACCGTCTCGGTCATCTTGCGGATCCGGACCCTTCTCGTTGCAGCTCTTCTTCGAAGGCATAAACGCGGAGGTTGTGCTCCTCGGGCGTGCCGTAAAGCGAGCGATAAAGCGCGACCCGCCGCAGATAGACGTGCAGGTCGTGCTCCCACGTGACGCCGATGCCACCGTGCAACTGCACGCATTGCTGCAGGATCACACCCGCCCGCTCGCCCACGTATGACTTGGCGATACTGGCTGCCCGCGCCGCCTTGGGCGAACGGGCGCCAACAGCGGTCACTGCCGCGTTCGTGGTCGCGCGGCATGCTTCCTGCCACATTTTCATATCGGCGAACTGGTGCTTGAGCGCCTGATACGACGCGAGCGGACGCCCGAAGGAGTTGCGATCGAGCGCCCACTGGACGGTGAAGTCGAGTACCGCGTCCAGGATGCCGACCACCTCGGCGCACTGCAGGATCTGGGCGATCTGGCTTTGCCGCTCGATGATCGTGGCTGCCTGTGCTGCCGTGCCGACCAGGGCAGTCGCAGCAACTTCGACTCCGTCGAAGGTCACCCGCGCGTAGTGCTTGACCAGGTCGATAGACCGTTCGTGTTCGATGCTGACCCCGGGGGCATCCGCCGAAACGAGAAACTGACACAAGCCATCGTCGGCGCGGGCCACAACCAGCAGCAAGTCGCATTCGCCCCCGGCTTCGACCCGGTCCTTCACTCCGTCGATCCGATACCCGGAGTCGGTGGCCGTCGCCGTGACGTCGGCCGCTTGGGGATCCCAACCGCGGCCCGGCTCGTACACGGCCCACGATGCGATGGCGGTGCCATCGACCAGTGACCCGATGGTCGAAGAATGATCTGGCCGGTCGCCGCCATCGACGTCGCCGGTGGCCGCCTCTACGAGCCCGGTCAGGACGGCGCTGACGGGATGCAGCGGGCCCGGCGCCACCGTGCGGCCCATATGGCGGGCAACGAGGGCCAGGTCATCAATGCCGTTGCCCGAAACGCTGCCACCGCCGAGTTCTTCCGGGACCAACAGCGCCGTCCAGCCGAGTTCGGTTGCGCGCCGCCACCAGCCGGGTTCGAACGATGCGCCGGCTTCGTGCAGTTCCCGCACGCGGGCAATGGGTGCTTCACGGTCGAGGAACGCCTGCGTGGTGGACGCGAACAACGCCATCTCCGGAGAATCGACCGAAGTCATCAACGTTGCCTATCTGGTGAATGCGTGGGTGTTCCGAACGCAGCTGTCGTCATGCGTTGGGCTGAAACAGTATTGGCAATTCGACGGTTTCCCGCAGCAGCGTCGACGCACCCATCTGCCGGCCGTCCAGCACCCGGTAGTTTGGCCACCGGCGCAGGATTTCGGTGAAGACGATTTTGGCCTCCAGCCGCGCCAACTGTGCCCCCAGGCAGAAGTGCTCGCCGATTCCGAACGCCAGGTGCGGGTTTGGCGAGCGGGTCACGTCAAATTCGTGTGCATCGGCGCCGAAGACCGTCTCGTCACGGTTGGCGGCGGCGTAAAGCATGATGAGATACGAACTTGCGTCGATGTGCTTGTCCCCGATTTCGACCGGGCACGTCGTGGTCCGCGACATGGCAACAATCGGCGTGACCCAGCGCAGCATCTCCTCGACCGCCGCAGGAATGAGCGACTCGTCGGCCGCCAATTTGGCGCGCTGTTCGGGATGATCTGCCAATGCGGCCAGCCCACCGCTGATGAGACTGCGCGTCGTCTCGTTACCCGCCACCAAGAGGGTCATGCAGAAGCTGAGTTGTTCGGCCCGCGTCAATTCGGCGTCGGCGACGACGGCGCTGAGCAGGTCGTCCTTCGGTTCAGCCGTTCGGGCATCGAGCCTTTCGTTGAAGTAGGTAAAGAAGTCAATGGCGGCCATGGCCCGCGGATCGGTCGGATCGGTGGCGGCGATAGCGATCGCGTCGGACCACGCCCGGAAGGTCGGCAGGTCCCCGGCGGGCACACCCAGCATGTGCGCGATCACCAGGATCGGCACGGGGGCACTGATCGCGTCGACCGCGTCGACCGGTGAGGTCGGGTCGATGGCGTCCAAAGCGTCCCTGGCTATCTGCTCGATGACTGGCGCCAGTTCGGCCACTCGCCGTACGGTGAACGCCCGGTTGACGATGCGCCGGTGGGTGACGTGCCGGGGCGGGTCGATATACAGAATCGAGTCGGCCGCACCGACCGCGCGTTTGCGATCGCCGATCAGGACGCCCTTGGCGGAGCTATACGTTGCGGGGTCTTTGCTGATCCGCGAGATGTCCTCGTGGCCGGCGACCACCCAAAAGTCCTCGTCCTGATGAGCAGCGACCGGACACGCGCGTCGGAGATCGCGAAGCTCATCATCGGGTTGGCCTTGCCAGAACGCTGGATCATGGACATTCGGTGTCTTCACCGGGTCACCTTCCTGGTTTGATCGACCGCTTTCGCGGCCGATCAAATTGCACTTCCCGTTCACGCGATCCGCGCAGCAACATTTTTGGGCCTTGCGGTATAGGTTACGGTAACGATATATGGTGATGTCGCTAGTGCGGTACTGCCCTCCCCAAGGCCAATCGCTTTGGTCGTCGGCAGGCTGGCTATCTGGGGACAGCGCAGATTCATGTCGATGTGCCACCCTCTTACCGGTATCGGGGAAACGCTGTAAATGAGTGCAATTCGTGCGGCGGACCAGTGAGATCGCGCGTTCCCCGGGCGTGCCGCTCGCCCTCCACCGTTGACAATCAACGCCACCACGTGTGACAGTGCCTACACGCAGAGGCGAAAACGCTATTTTCGGCTAGCGGGCTCGCTACAGCAGAAGCGGAGGAATCGTGGCTGATCGCGACAAGCCAATGGCGTGGCTGCCGTTCTCGATTGCCGAGGCGGCGATGTCCGACAGCGCCGACGCGGACCAGCTGGACCTGCCGCAGGCCTGGACGCACTTGACGGAGCGGCTGACGAGCTCGGCGGCGCTCGTCGAATCCGATCCGGTCAGCCGTAACCGGATTGACCTAGCTGCGGGCATGCGGCACTTGCTGGTACTGCTGGCGGCGGGGATCGACACAGCGTTACGGGCGGACCCCGACCCGATCCTCGGCGTCCAAACCACCGGCATGGATGACACCATCACCTGGGGGATGGAGTGCCCGGACGGCCTATACACCGGGTCCGCTCTGCGCGGCGGGGAGAGCTACCGGTTGTACGGCAACCGCGGCACCGCCCGCTATGTCGGGCTGCAGACCATGCATGGCATCGTGTCGACGTCCAACGCGCTGGTCGACGAACTCGAGGTCGACGACGACGGAAACTTCGAGGTCATCCTCTCCGCCGATGAGCAAAGCGGCAACTGGATGCGCATCGAAGGCGAGAATCCCACGCTCACGGTGCGGCACTTCTTCTACGACTGGGACACCGAGGTGCCGTCGTCATTGCAGATCGAGCGGATCGGAGATTCGGCGCACTCGGAAGACCGCCCGTTCGACCGGGGCGCCGCCGTTTCGCGGCAACTCGTCGCGCTGGGCGATTTCGTCCACGACAACCTGAAGTTCTTCCTGGACTTCGGCGAGGCGCCACCCGTCAACGGCTTCCTGCCGGGAATCGATCGCAGCGCGATGGGCGCGGCCGCCGAGAACCGGCCGGTGATCGGTCGCTGGGCGCTCGATGAGGACGAGGCGCTGGTCCTCGAAGTCGAACCGCCCGAGGGCGTCTACTGGAGTTATTCGCTGGGCAACCCGTGGTGGGAGACCATCCATTACGGACGCCATCAGTCCAGCCTGAACGCCCAGCAGGCCGCGGTGGATTCCGATGGGTTGGTGCGCGTCGTGCTCAGCGGCCGCGATCCCGGGGTCGCGAACTGGCTCGACACCGCCGGCCACAGCAATGGCGCAATGATCCTGCGTTGCGTGCGCACCGAGACGGCACCGACCCCGAAGGCGCAACTGGTGAAGTTCGACAACATCGCGTCGGTGCTTCCGACGGACACCAAATTGGTCAAACCCGAAGAGCGGCAGGCAATCCTCGCGGCACGACGACGCGCCGTATACGAAAGGTTCGCGCGATGACATTCTCAGCTGACGATCTCGAAGACGGCGCTCGCGCGGCAACCGGACTGGACGATTTCGGTTCGTCCTACTACCGGGAGGGGCTCGAGCGCACCGTCGACGCGTTGAACACCGAAGCCGGCCTCAATGACATGGGCGGCGTGATCCAACACGCCACCATCAGCAACGCGCTGATCCAGCGTCTCAAGATCGAGGACGCCTACAAGCAGCACCCCGAGATGGAAGCTGAGATCATCGACGGTCCGGTCTTTGTGATCGGTCTGCCCCGCACCGGCACAACGGCATTGAGCCAACTGGTGGCCGCCGACCCGCAGTTCCGGTCGCTTCGCATGTGGGAATCACAGCAGCCGACGCCCCCGCCGGAGGCGGACACCCAGCACACCGATCCCCGGATCGCACAGGCTGAAGCGGGCATCGAGATGCTCTATGACATGTTCCCGCTGATGAAGACGCTGCACAACTCGGAGGCGACGGCGCCCACCGAATGTCAGGATCTGATGGGAATGAGCTTCCGTACGTTTCACTTTGACGGTGTGGTTCGCGTCCCGAGTTATTTGTCGTGGCTGATGGACTGCGACATGCGCGAGACATACACCTACCATCGGCGGGTTCTCAAGCTTTTGCAGTGGCACTGCAAGCCGAGCCTGTGGCACCTCAAGACGCCTGTCCATATTTTCGCTCTCGACGCGCTCGTCGATGCATATCCGAACGCGAAATTCATGTGGAGCCATCGTGATCCGGCCAAGGTGATGGCGTCTGTGTGCAGCCTCATCAAATACGTGCGCAGCTGGAGCAGCGACCGCGACGACGCCGAGGAGCTCGGTGCCGAGCAGCTCGCGAGCTGGGCCGAGGGCGTACGGCGGGCGATGGACTTCCGCAAGCGAGTAGGCGACGACCGTTTCGCCGACGTTTCCTTCGCTGACCTGCAAGTCAATCCGGTTAGCGCGCTGGAAGGTGCTTACAAGCAGCTGGGACTGGGGTTCACTGACGCGACTCTGCGCTCGGTTGAGCAGTGGGCCGATGGGCACAAACCCGGCACCCGTGGTGCGCATGACCCTGTCCTGTCCGACTACGGCCTGACGCCCGACCGGGTCCGTGCCAGTTTCGCTGAATACCTCGCGACGTACGACGCAACAGCTTGAGCTCGAACCGTGATGAGAGCAGTCAGGAGGCTGCCGGCCGCGCCACGCGGCGGCGCGACAAACTGAGTCCTAACCCCGATGTGCACCGCGCGATTGTCGAGGCTGCATCGAAAATTGTTCGCGAGCAAGGGGTGCGAGGTCTCAACATCGCCGAGGTTCTTGAGCGGTGTCAGTTGGGCACGCGCGCTTTCTACCGGCATTTCGAATCCAAAGACCAGCTCGTGGCTGCGGTTTTCACGGAAGCTGGCAGTCACCGAGACGCGCCGGCTGCGACGCAAAATGAGAGCAAGCGCGACCCCGATAGAAGCGGTAGCCGCCTGGATCGACGCCCGACTCGAGGTGGCGTCCGACAACCGCGTCAGCTCAGGTCTGCGCCAACTGTCGCTTGAGGCTCAAACGCTGATGTTCAACTCACCCGAACTCGTTCAAGGCGCATTCGGCACAATCCTCAAGCCGCTCGTCGAGCAGCTCGAGCGTGGTCTGCGCGAGGGCGTGTTTCGCGATATCGATCCGTCGACCGACGCCGAGATCGTGCAAGGCGCGGTCTGGGCGTGCACCCAACGGCAATGGGCGACGCAAGATGGCGTGCGCGCTGACATCCGTAGGCAGGCAATTCGGGCTTGTCTGCGCGCATTGGGCGCCACACCCGAAGCCGTCGCCGACGTCCTCGCGGCTCGGGGCGACCCGCAGGCCCGCAGATGAGTAGCTGGCGTCATTATCCTGACAACAGCATCGAGCAGAAGGAGTCACCATGGATCTGGGGTTGGCTGGATCGAAAGCCGTTGTCACCGGCGGTAGCAAGGGCATGGGGCTAGCGATTGCCCAGACGCTGGCAGCCGAAGGTGCCAGCGTCGCGGTAATGGCTCGAGACAAGGCAGCGCTGGACAGCGCGGTCGAGTCTTTGCGGGCGGCGGGCGCTCCCGACGCCATCGGGATCGGCGTCGACATGGCCGACGCGGACTCCATCGCCGCCGGCTTCGCGCAGGTGTCGCAGCGCTGGGGACAACTCAACAGCCTGGTGCATACCATCGGCCCGGGCGACGGCTATTTCGAGGAGATGAGCGACGCAGAGTGGGACGCGGCGTTCGCACTTGGCACGATGTCGGGTGTGCGGTCGATCCGCGCATCCCTGCCGATGCTGCGTGCCGCAGAGTGGGCGCGCATCGTGACGCTCTCGGCTCATTCGATTCAGCGGCAGAACCCACGGATCGTCGCGTACACGGCTTCCAAGGCGGCTCTGAGCAGCGTCACTAAGAACCTATCGAAAAGCCTTGCCAAGGATGGCATCCTGGTCAACTGCGTATGCCCGGGGACCATCGTCACAGCCAGCTTCACCGAAAACCTCAAAGACATCCTTGCCGCCGACGGCCTGGATGCCAGCGACCCCGTGCACGTCATGAAGTGGATCGAGGACAACTTCCATCAACCCTGCGATCTTGGCCGTGCAGGGCTACCCGAGGAGATCGCCTCCATAACCACGTACCTGGCATCACGCCGCAACGGCTATGTCACCGGCGCGACCGTGAACGTCGATGGCGGCTCCGACTTCGTCTGAGCTAGCGGAAGCAATGCGCGCGCAGGGCTCTTACTTCGCCCCGCGTGTGGTACGCCGCGCGGCCGATGCGAGTATGTCCTCGGCACGCTCGATAAGGGCATCGAGGGTGAACTCGAACTCAACGTCGTCGATTGTGTGTCCCTTGGTCTCCAGTTGGTTGAGCAAGGGATGCGCGGTGGTCACCCCGGTGACGCGCCGACGGCCGGGCTGCTGCGGGCCTGCGTTGAGGCATTCGATCATCGCGGTGCCGCGGCTGTGAGCGGATAGGGCGAGATAGACGGTCAGCGCGTCGTCGGGCTTGAATCCCGCATCATTCACCATCGTCTTGACGACGTTCTCCATGTTGTCGATGGAGGCGTGGGTCGCCTCTGGACTCAGTTCGCCGGAGCGCATCAAGATGAGTTCGCACAGCACCGGGTTTTCTTGAAATACCTGGCGCATCTTCCGAAAGTGGTTGCGCAGCCCGTCCTGCCAGGCTCCGCCCCCTTCGAATGGCGTCGTGAAATGATACTGCTTGATTGCGCGATCCGTCATCGCGTTCAACAAGTCTTCCTTCTTACGGAAGTGCCAATAGATGCTGGTCAGCGGTACCCCGAGGTGCCGGGCGACAACGGGCATACTCAGCCCGCTAATCGACACCTCCTCGGCCAATTCGAACGCACCGGTGATGATGTCCTCGACGTCGAGCGACCCGCGTGGGCGCCGCTTAGGCTTGGCACTGCGCCCGCCTGACGCCGCGGCGGCGCTGGAATCGGCCATCTTTCGCTCCTCAACTGATAACCACCGGCGTCGGGGCTTCGGCGCGTTCGGCCGGCCCTGATGCCAGGGTACCGTATTTGATGCGGTATGCCGCACGGTAAGTGGACCTCGGCTGCGTGTCGGCGTGCCCACGCTGTGTCGATCTCCACGGCATCAGAATGTTTGGACGCCAGCCAGATTCGAATGCTTACCGATAGTCGACGCCTACTCCGAATGCGACATCGCCATCTTCATCAGGTCGGCAGCGTTAGTGGCGTGCGAACCGTCGTCGCCGTCGCGGCGCTGCGCTCGGATCGCGACGTCGTGACCCTGCACTTGTGCGCGAAGTGCGCCTACCGTGCAGTTTTTCCGGCCACCCAACACAGCGAATGGGTCGAAGTTGTAGTGGCGCATCGCATTCAGATGAGTGATCTTGTCGATCTCCGCATCGCTGAGGGTACCGACCGACTGTTCGAGGATCTCTGGAGACTGCGGCCAGTTCGAGTCCGAATGCGGGTAGTCGCATTCCCAGGTCACCATGTCCATGTTCAAATACTCACGGCTGGCCAGCCCGAACTTGTCGTCGATGAAACAGGTCAGCACGTGCTCGTTGAATACCTCGCTGGGAAGTTTGTCGCCGAAATCTTGCCCGGTCCACGAGTGGTGCCGGTCGTAGTTGTAGTCAACGCGTTCGAGGAAGTACGGGATCCAACCGATGCCGCCTTCGGAGAGGGCGACTTTGAGATCCGGGTAATTGCGCAACACCTTCGACCACACCAGGTCGGCTGCGGCTTGCACGATGTTCATCGGCTGCAGTGTGATCATCACGTCCATCGGGGCATCCGGCGAGGTGATGGTTAGCTGGGACGACGAACCGATGTGCATGCACACCACGACCGATTCCTCGCTGCACGCCTTCCAGATCGGGTCCCAGTGCCCCGAGTGAATGGAAGGCCAGCCCAGCTTGGACGGGTTCTCGCTGAAAGTCAGCGCATGGCAACCCTTCTTGGCGGTGCGCCGGATCTCGGCGGCCATCACTTCTGGATTCCAGATGGCGGGTATCGCGCAGGGGATGAAGCGCCCGGGATGGCTGCCGCACCACTCATCGATATGCCAGTCGTTATAGGCCTGCACCATGGCCAGTGCGACGTCTTTGTCCTCGGTGCGAGCAAAGAGCTGTCCACAAAACTGCGGGAAGGACGGGAAACACAGCGATCCTAGGACGCCGTTGGCACTCATATCCTTCACGCGCTCGTTGTGGTCGTAGGTGCCTTTGCGGAGCTGGGTGAACGACGTCGGCTCGATCCCATACTCTTCCTTCGGCCGGCCTGCGACGGCGTTGAGCGCCACATTGCTGACCGTCTCGCCGTTGTACGTCCAGACGTCGGTGCCATCCGGCTTGGTGATGAACTGCGGGGCCAGGTCCGCGTATTTGGTGGATAGGCGTCCTTTGAAGAGGTCCGGCGGCTCCACTACGTGGTCATCGACGCTGACCAGGACCATATCGCTTACTTTCATCGGTCACACCTTCCTGCGGGAGCGGACACGGGCGGAGCCCCTCGACCGGGTGCCGCGAGATCACCTAAGATCATCGTTACCGTAATGATCACCATAACAGTTTCGGTCATGGCCAGCTGGGGAGGGCTCGTTGAAAAACGTGGCGGTTGGGCCAACCCAACGTTGCTTTTTTAACTATGTTAGCGTTAATAACAAAGTATTTGGTCGCAACAGGGTGGTGATGTAGTGCTGGGCCGGGCGGAATCGCGATTCCCGTTTGCCGAATATCCCAAGGGTTGGTTTCAGGTCGCCTACAGCCACGACGTCGACAACAGCGAGGTCATCGCACTGCATTACTTCGGCACGCGGCTGATCTGCTACCGCGGAGAGTCGGGGGCAGTCCAGGTACTTGACGCCTACTGTCCGCACCTCGGCGCCGACATCGGCGTAGGCGGGACTGTCTCGCACGACTGTGTGGTGTGCCCCTTCCACGGCTGGAAATTCGACGGTGATGGGCGAAATGTCGAAATCCCGTACGCCAAGACAGTCAACCGGGTGGCGCGGCTGCGCTCGTGGCCCACGGTCGAGCGGGCCGGCATGATTTTCGTCTGGCATTCGTCGACCGGCGCCGACCCGGAATGGGAACTGCCCAAGATCCCGGAGAGCGAAGACGCGGCGTTTGTGTTCCACGCACCCGCGACGGCTCGGTGGAAGTTCAGGTCCCATCCCCAGGAGGTGTTCGAGAACACCGTCGACATTGCGCATTTCGCGACCGTCCACGGCGTTTCGGCGTTCGGCAAGCTCGACGTGGAGTCCGGGGGGCCCGCCGAGTTTCGTGCCATTGCAGAGGTGAACTTCGAAACCCCGCGCGGACCGGTGAGCGGATCAGTGGACTCGCAGTTGTTCGGGCTGGGCGTCGACGTCGTGCGCCATCATGGACTCGGAAGGTCTTGTACCGTGCTCACGGTCACCCCGATCGACGGCCAGTATGTCGACGCGCGCTACACATTCTTCGTGCTCACCGAGCCCGACACCGGCGAAATGACCCGGATGGGGCTGGGATTCGTCCGCGATTTCTGCAAGCAGATCGAGCAGGACATCCCAATCTGGGAGAACAAGGTCTTCCGCGACCGGCCGCAGTTGGCGCGGGGTGAATCGGCCATTACCGAATTCCGCACATGGGCCGCACAATCGTACGAGCGAGACTCCTCGGAGGAGTCGACGCCGGCGCTGCGGTGAAGCCCGCCCCCGGCCGAGTGAAAGGTAGCGCATTGCGAATTCCGTCGTACGACAAGCTCTTCATCGGCGGCCGATGGGAGACTTCGTCGACCGCGGAAAGCATTTCGGTGATATCGCCGTACACCGAGCAACCCATTGCCGAGGTACCGAGCGCCTCCAGCGCCGACGTGAACAAAGCGGTCGCCGCTGCGCGCCGAGCGTTCGACCATGGGCCCTGGCCCAAGATGTCGCCGCTGGAGCGGATGGAGACGATCGAGAAACTTGCCGCCGTCTACGGCGGCCATGTCGACGATATGGCCGATCTCATCACCGCCGAGATGGGTTCGCCGACCAGCTTTTCCCGACTTGGCCAGGCGACGGGGCCGCTGTCGATGATGCAGTTCGCGCTCGAGGTGGGGCGCGGGTTTCCCTGGCAGGAACGGCGCCAGGGCTGGCTCGGTGAGGTCCACCTGCGCAGGGCGCCGATCGGTGTGGTGGCCGCGATCGTGCCGTGGAATGTGCCGCAGTGCCTGCTCATCCCGAAGCTCATTCCCGCCTTGATTGCGGGTTGTTCGGTCATCGTCAAGCCCGCGCCCGAGACACCATTGGACGCGCTGTGGCTCGCGGAAATGATCGAGGACGCCGGGTTGCCCGAGGGCGTGGTGTCGGTGCTGCCCGGCGCCGGTGAGGTGGGCGAGGCGCTGGTGCGCCACCCCGGCGTCGACAAGGTGGCCTTTACGGGGTCGTCGGCCGTTGGCCGGCGTATCGCGGAGATCTGCGGCAAGCAACTCAAGAGGGTCGGCCTTGAACTCGGTGGCAAATCGGCGGCCATCATTCTCGACGACGCCGACATCGGCCGGACCGTCACCGCCCTGAAGATGGCCAGCCTGATGAACAACGGGCAGGCGTGCGTCGCGCAAACCCGGATCCTTGTCAGCGAGAAACGCCACGACGACGTCGTTGACGCGCTAGCCGAGATGATGTCGGGTTTGGTAGTCGGTGATCCGGCCGATGAGACGACCGACATCGGACCGCTTGTCACACAACGGCAACAGCAGCGGGTGCAGGGTTACATCCGCGGCGGTGTCGAGGAGGGTGCGCGGCTGGTTCTTGGCGGCCACGACAATCCAACCGACCGCGGCTGGTTTGTCCGCCCGACGCTTTTCGCCGATGCGTCCAACGACATGCGCATTGCCCGCGAGGAGATCTTCGGGCCGGTGTTGACCGTCATCAAATACGCTGACGAGGACGACGCGGTGCGCATTGCCAACGACAGCGAGTATGGGCTCGCGGGATCGGTTTTCACGCGTAATGCCGCGCACGGCTTGGAAATCGCCGCCGGTGTACGGACCGGAACATATGGCATCAACATGTTCATGCTCGACATCAAGAATCCGTTCGGCGGGATGAAGCAGTCCGGAATCGGGCGGGAGTTTGGCGAAGAGGGGCAGAGCGAGTACGTCGAGGTCCAAACCATAGTCAGCGCCAGTAAATTGCCTGTCCTACAGGAAGACCGATGAGCAACTCCCGGCTGGCACTCACCGAAGAGCACCGTGATCTCGCCGAGTCGGCGATCGGCGCCCTCAACCGTGTCAAAAGCCTTGCGGCCGCACGGGCGACGCTCAACGACGGCGCCCAAAGCGACCGCGAGATCTGGAGCGTTGCCGCCGAATTAGGCTGGCACGGCCTGGCGATCAGCGAAGAGCATGGCGGTTCTGGCTTCGGCATGTCGGAGTTGGCGATCGTCCTGGAAGCCCAGGGTCATGAGCTCTGCCCGGGACCGTTTCTGCCCACAGTGGCGGCATCGTTGGTGATCGATCGATGTGCCCCCGATTCAGTTCGGGCACAGCTGCTTCCAGCACTGGCCGACGGTAGCGCGGTGGGAGCGCTCGGGCTTGCGGTCGGCGTCTCCGTCGACTCCGATCTGGTTGCCGGTGGCCAGTGTCCGGCCGTCCTGGGCGCGCCCGAGGCTGACGTGCTGGTTCTGTTGGCGGGGGAGGACGTCGTCGTGGTCGACGCCTGCGCCGACGGGGTGAGTGTCGCCGAATTGCCTGGACTGGACAGCACCCGCACGGTCGGTGCGGTTGTCCTGGACGGGGTTGTCGTCGAACCGGACCGGGTATTGCGCGGGGCCGGACGCAAGGCTCGCACGGTGTTTCGGATCCTGGCCGCCGCCGAGGCCGTGGGCTCGGCCTGGGCTTGCGTGGAGATGGCTCGCGACTACGTCAAGGTGCGCGAACAATTCGGTCGCTCGATCGGCACCTTCCAGGCGGTCAAGCACCATGCCGCGAACATGCTTGTCAAGGCGGAAAAGGCCACCGCGGCCACCTGGGACGCGGCGCGCTCAGAAGATCTGGACAGCACGTGGTTCGCCGGGGCGGTGGCATCGGCGAGCGCCATCCATGCGCAGGTGTTCACCGCCCAGACGAACATTCAGCTGCACGGTGGGGTCGGTTACACCTGGGAGCACGACGCCCACCTCTACCTGCGACGGGCCCGCACCCTAGCCGCGCTGGCGGCCGACGGCGCTGATCCCATGCACGACGTCGTGGCGGCTCAACGCGCCGGCGTGGCCCAGGGTGCTTCGTTTTCCCTGCCGGCCCAGGCCGACAGCGACCGGCAGGCCGCGCGGCAGGCGGTCGCGACCCTGCGGTCGCTGCCCGCAGAGCGACGGCGAGATTATCTTGTCGAGTCCGGCTACCTGGTCCCGCACTGGCGTAAGCCCTGGGGGAGGGAAGCCAGCGCAGTCGAACAGCTGGTGATCGAGGAAGAATTCAAGGGCGTCGACCTGCCGACGATGGGAATCACCGGCTGGGTGATGCTGACCATCTCCGAAGCGGGCACCGATGAACAGCTTGCGCGCTGGGTGGAGCCGGTGTTGCGTGGCCAGACTCAGTGGTGCCAACTGTTTTCCGAGCCCGGGGCCGGGTCGGATGCCGCGGCGGTGCGCACTTCGGCGCGTCGCGTCGCTGGCGGCTGGAAGGTGACCGGCCAGAAGGTGTGGACCAGCCTGGCGGAGCAATGCCAGTGGGGCCTGGCCACCGTGCGCACCGACCCAGATGCCTCCAAACATGCCGGCGTCACCATGATGGCGATCGATTTCTGCAGCCCCGGGCTCACCGTGCGGCCGCTGCGCGAGCTCACCGGCGACGCACTGTTCAACGAGGTGTTCTTTGACGACGTCTTCGTGCCGGACGCGGATGTGGTCGGCGAACTGGGCGGAGGCTGGGCGGTGGCACGTGCCACGCTGGGCAATGAACGGGTCTCGATCGCGGGAGGTGAAGGCATACCGGGCCTGAGTCCCGACGATCTGGTCAAGCTGCTCGACAGCGCACCCGCCGAGATCGCCGGGGCGTTGGTAGGCCGTACCGGCGAGGTGATCGCCGAATCGCATATCCTGCGGTTGCTGAACCTCAGGCGGGCCAGCCGCGCCATCCTGGGGGCCGCGCCGGGACCGGAGGCCAGCGTCGCCAAGTTACTCACCGCCGAGAGCGCGCAACGTCAGACTGAGCTCGGAATGGAACTGGCCGGGACAGCCGCGGTGATTGGCGCGGCTCCGGAACTAACGGGGGCCTATCTGTACTCGCGGTGCCTGACCATTGCCGGCGGAACATCGGAAATCATGCGCAACACCATCGCCGAGCGTCTCTTGGGCCTGCCGCGCGATCCGCTGGCGAAATAGCCGGCGATGAGGACCGGTGGACGCAGTTGACGATCGAATGGAGCTCGATGGATCTCGCAGACATCAATTCCGTTGACGCGGAGGCGCATCCGGCCGTCGTGCACAGTGGCGTCTCGTTTGGTCAGCGCCTGCATAATCGCGCCCTAGCGGACCCCGACGGGATCGGCCTGACGGTCGTGGCAATCGACGGTACGGCCGTAGAGCTGACCTTGAGCGAACTCGATCAGCGAGCTAACCAGTGGGGGCGGGCACTCATCGACAACGGCGCCCACGTGGGCTCCTACGTCGTGCTCGCCATCCCGAATTCAATTGACCTGGTACTGGCCAGCCTCGGCTGCTGGAAGGTCGGGGCCGTGCCGATCCCGATGCGCTGGGACCTACCCGAATGGGAACGTACCCGACTGCTGGAAATCATCGGACCCGCGGTGACACTCGACACGGACACCCGTGTAACGATCGCGGCATCGGCCCAAAACCAGTCCGGTGAGCCGGTTCCACCGGCGGTCTCACCATCCATCAACGGCATCTGCAGCAGCGGTTCGACCGGCCTCCCCAAAGTCATCGTCACCCTGCAGCCGGCGATCTGGACCGGGCAGCAAGGAGTGCCCTTCCTAGAGCACTGGACCGCCGTCGAGCGGCCCCAGACCATTCTGGTTCCCGGCCCGATGTATCACACCAACGGCTTCATCACATTGACGTACCTCCTGAGCGGTGACCGCCTGGTGATACTCGAAAAGTTCAGTGCCGTGGGCACCCTCGACGCTATCGAGAAGTACCGCGTCACCAACTTCACCGCTACTCCCACCATGCTTGCCCGGATCGCGGACACGCCGGATATCGATGACCGCGACCTATCCAGCGTGGTCTGGATGGTGCAAGGCGCCGCGGTGATGCCTCCGACTTTGCTGCGCCGCTGGTTCGAACTGCTCAGCCCGGAACAGGTGGTGATGTCATACGGGATGACGGAAAACCTAGGCCTGGCCGCGTTGCGTGGAGACGAATGGCTCGCTCACGCCGGCAGCGTGGGTCGTGGATTCCGGGATACCCAGATCCGCATCCAGCGTCCCGATGGATCACCCGCGCCGGTGGGCGAGCTGGGCGATGTCTACCTGAAGGCACCCATGAGTGGACTCTACAAATACCTGGGGGGCGCCGCCCTGCTGCCCGCTACCGAGGATGGCTTCCGCACAGCAGGCGATATCGGCCATCTCGACGCGGACGGGTATCTCTACATCGCCGACCGCCGAACCGACATGATCATCACCGGTGGCGCAAATGTGTTTCCGGCCGAGGTGGAGAGCGCCCTCGTCGATCATCCGGATGTCGCCGACGTCGTGGTGATCGGCCTGCGTGATCCTGAGTGGGGACGCCGCGTGCACGCCGTTATCGAGCCGAGGGACAAGGCCCGAGCGCCGAGCGCACAAGACATCATCGCCTATACCAAGAGCAAGCTGGCTGCGTACAAGGTGCCCAAGACCGTCGAGTTCGTCGACGAGATCCCCCGCACCGCCGCAACGAAAGTCAATCGATCGGCGATGATCGAGGTGCGTGGCGGATGACTGGCCCGGCAACCCAGCCCAATTGCGCCCCGCAACGGTCGGATTCGACGATTGCCGCCCTGATCCGGGCGCGCGCCGACGACGACAATGTGGGTCTGCTTTACGGCAACCGATCCTGGACGTGGCGTCAGATCGTCGCCGAGGCCGCCGTCCGCGCGGCGTGGCTGCGCGCGACGCTCGATCCGGCGCGACCGCCCCATATCGGCCTATTGCTGCCAAACGTGCCCGAATTCGTGTTCCAGACCTTCGGCGCCGCCTTGGTCGGCGCATGCGTCGTCGGTGTTAATCCGGCACGGCGCGGCGCTGAGCTGGCACGCGACATCGAACACACGGAATGCCAATTCGTCCTGGCGGACGCCATGTACGCCGATTTGTATCCCAGCGTTATCCGCGTCGAGGACCAACCGTGGGCCGAATACATAGGTGCCTCCCTGCCGGCCGAGGATCCGGAACCGTCGTCGCTGATGTTCTTGCTGTTCACCTCCGGTTCGACGTCGGCACCGAAGGCGGCAATGCGTAGCCAGGCGCGGTTCGCCAGGGATGCCGCTACCGGGGTGAGTGCCAGGGACGTGCTGTACTGCCCGATGCCGCTGACCCACGGTAACGCGCTGACGTCGACGCTCTTTCCTGCGCTGGGTGAGGGCGCGAAACTCGTTCTACGCGATAAGTTCTCGGCGACAGCGTGGCTTGAGGACGTTCGCCGGCACGGAGTTACGTTCACCACGACGGTCGGGCGAGCGCTCAGCTATGTGCTTTCGACACCGCCGAGCGAACATGACCTCGACCACCGGCTGCGCGTCGTGCTCGCACCCGAGGCCTCACCCCGCGACATTGCGGCTTTCACCACGCGATTCGGGGCCGCCGTGGTAAGTGGGTATGGGTCGAGCGAGGGCGGCATCGCGCTCATGCCATCTCGTAAGCCCGGCGCGCTGGGCGTCGCCCCGGCTGGAACCGACATCGTCGTTCTCGACGAGTCCGGAGTGGAATGCGAAACAGCGCAATTCGACGCCGGTGGGCGGTTGACCAATGCTGAGCGAGCGATCGGCGAGCTGGTTCGACGCAACGCGGGCAAGGCGTTCGAAGGCTACTGGGGCAACCCCGAAGCCGAGGCCGACCGACTGCGCGATGGATCGTTCTTCTCGGGGGATCTGGCCTACCGCGACCCCGACGGCGTTTTCTGGTTTGCCGGCCGCGTCGGTGACTGGCTGCGGGTCGATTCAGAGAATTTCACCGCCGCCCCCATCGAGCGGCTCATCGCCCGGTACCATGCCTTCTCTGGCGCCGCCGTGGTCGGTGTGCCGGATCCGTTGGCCGGCGACCAGGTGCTGGCCGCCGTCGAGCTGGCCCCCGGCCACAGCTTCGATCCGGCTGACTTCGCCGAATTCCTCTCTAAACAAGCCGATCTCGGCACCAAGTGGTCTCCCCGGTTCGTGCGAATCACCCCACAGTTGCCGGTGGTGGGCAACGGCAAGACCGATAAAAAGCCACTGCGACGCGAGGCGTGGCTGTGCCAAGACGAAATCTGGTGGCGCCCACCGCGCGCGGACGGATACCGACTGATGACCGCGCAGGACCGCGCGAAGCTGCATGAGGAGTTCGTGACCCACGACCGCATGGCGGTTTACCCCCAGCCCAGTTCGACTTAGAGGAGATCCTGTGCCCGTCCATTACCAACTCGGGGCCCGCGACGGCGCCGAACATGTCGTACTTATCACCCTCGATCGACCAGAAGCCAAGAACTCGTGCGACCTTGAGCATTTCCACCAGCTGACGCAGGCGTGGAAGCGCTTCGCGGCCGACGATCACGCGTGGGTCGCGATCTTCACCGGCGTCGACCGTTGCTTCATGTCGGGGGCCGACCTGAAGACCTACGTCCCCGAGATCACCGCGCTGGCAAAGCAGATCAAGGCGGGCGAGGTCGACTCGGTCAACGGCTACTCGCTGTCCGACGGCACCAACGCCGTGCTGCGCGGCACCAAGATCTACAAGCCGATCATCGCCGCGATCAACGGGCCGTGCGTGGCGGGCGGCATGGAGATGCTCGGCGGCGTAGATATTCGCGTGGCCACCGAGCACGCCACCTTCGGCGTGCTGGAACCCGCCCGCGGCCTGTTCGCAGGTGGTGGAACCACGGTGCGGTTACCCCGCCAGATCCCGTTCGCCCAGGCGATGGAGTTGCTGCTTTGCGCCGACCGCATCGACGCACAGCAGGCCTATGGGATGGGCCTGCTCAACGCGGTCGTTCCCGAGGATGCCCTGCTGGACAAGGCCTTCGAGTATGCCGCGCGCATTACCAAGAATGCCCCCCTGGCGGTGCAGGCCACCAAACGCAGCGTGTTGGAAGGTCTGAAGGTCGACATGCGTGAGGCATACAAGATCGAGGCACGGATTTCCCAGGAGATCTTCATGACCGAAGACGCCAAGGAGGGGCCGCGGGCATTCGCCGAGAAACGGCAACCGAAGTGGGCCGGGCGTTGACGACCACAAGCTCGTCACGTTCTCTCTGTCTCATCGGCGCATCACAGCATACGGTCCGCGGTGGCGGCGCGCCCGAACCGTTGGACAGCTGGGCCGCTCGCGCGCGGGAAGCCGCGGCGACAGCAGGGACCAATGACGTCCTCGCGCAGATCGATTCCCTTCAGGTGGTGTACTGCCAGGCGTGGCCCTACGACGATCCGGTGGGCCGGCTCGCGACCGCCCTCGGCGCGTCGCCGCGGCATCGGGTCTACTCCGGGATCGGTGGTACGACGCCCCAGTTGCTGGTTAACCAGACCGCCGAGGCGATGCTGCGCGGCGAGCTGGATCTGGCACTGATCGTCGGCGCCGAGGCGCTCGCAACGGTGCGCGCGGCCAAGAAGAATGGGGAGCGGTTGCCGTGGAGCTACCGCCAGTCCTCGCCGTTCCCATGGACCCCCCCGCATCCTGCCGAGACGGCCCACGAGGTAATGCAAGCCTGGGAGACATTTCCATTGTGGGACACGGCCCGCCGGGCTCGACGGGGTGCCTCCCTGGCAGAGGATGCCGCCGAAGCGGCCACCATGATGGCGGCGATGAGCCGGGTCGCGGCCGACAACCCGCACGCTTGGCGACCTGTCGCCCTGGATGCCGCGACCGTGGGGACTCCCACACCGGACAACCGCTACGTCGGTTGGCCGTACACCAAACACGAGGTCGCGGTGATGGACGTCGATATGTCCGCCGCGCTGCTGCTGGCGACCGACGAAAAGGCTGACGAACTCGGCGTCAGTGAAGATCGGCGCCTCTACCTGACGGGCTGGGCGTACGCGGAGGATCCTGAGAGCATCGCCGAGCGGGCGGACATGTCCCGTTCGGCGGCGATGGCCGTCACCGGCAGGCATGCCCTGAGCATGGCGGGCGTCGGACTGGACGACATCGATGCGTTCGACCTGTATTCGTGCTTTCCTTCGTCGGTACGGCTGGGGGCCGATGCGCTCGGGCTCGCCCTCGACGATCCACGCGGCCTGACCGTGACCGGCGGCCTGCCATACGCGGGCGGACCGGGCAGTGCCTACCAATTGCATGCAATCGCGGGTGCATTCGATCGATTCGTACAACAGCCGGGACGCGCGCTGATCACCGGGGTCGGAATGCACCTGGCCAAGCACGTCGCGGCCGTCTGGTCCTCGACACCGGGACCGGCGGAGCCGCCGGACCATGCGGCGCTGCAAGCCGAAGTCGATGCGGCGCAGCCGCGAGAACCGCTCCTGACGACTTGGGCGGGCCCGGGCGAGGTGCTGGCCTACACCGTCGCGCACGGCAGGGACGGCATGCCCCAGAGCGGGCTGGTCGTCCTCGATACCGCGGCTGGTCGAGCGCTGGCTCGCGTGCACCAGCCCGACTTGCTCACCGACGCCGAGTCCCGCGAACTCGTCGGCGCCACCGTCACGGTGAGCACCGACGGAGCTCGCAACGAAGCGCGCTGGTGAGGGTGGCGAGCGCCGTTTTGGAGAAGCGAAAAGTGTTAACGCAGCGTCTCGGTGCCCTTGCGATTGCGGTCGACGGATATCAGCCGTCGAGGCTGAAAGTCTTTCGCAGCGAGCGGTCCACCATGCGGGGCGGCATCCACCGGCGCAGCCGGCTGAGCAGCGCCGCCTGGCCGCCGACCGGGAGCCGGGAGAAGCGTGACGCGTTTATCGCTCGCTCGATGGTGGCCGCGACCGTCGTCGGGTCGGGGGCGTTGGAGATCTGATGGTTGATGCTGTTGATGACGCGCTCGCGCTGAACGGCGTAGGCGTCCAACGGGTTCTGCGCGCGGGGCGAGGCCGCGTCGATGTTGGTGCGGGTGAATCCGGGCTCGACCAGTACAACCCGGACGCCGAAGCCGCGTACCTCGTGATCCATCGACTCCGACAGCCCCTCGATGGCATGTTTGGAGGCTGCGTAGACCGCCATGTATGGCGAAGGCAGGAAGCCCACCACCGAGCTGACGTTGACGATCCGCCCCGCGTGTTGGCGCCGCATGGCGGGCAACACGGCCTGACTCATCCTCAGCACTCCGAGGACGTTGGTCTCCAACAGCGAGCGGGCTTGGTCGATCGAGGTCTCTTCGACCGCGCCGAGGATGGAGCTGCCGGCGTTGTTGACCAATGCGTCGATCCGCCCGGCCTTCTCCAGGACGTGGGCGACGGCGGCGTTCACCGAGGCGTCGTCCGTCACGTCCAGGGCAACGAGCTCGGCGCCGGGCAGCGGCGAAACGGCGTCGGGGCGGCGAGCGCCGCCGAACACGCGATACCCGCGCGCGGCGAGGTACTCGGCGGTTGTCTTGCCGATGCCCGATGAAGCACCGGTGACGAGAACGACTTGCTCTGGGGCTGCCACTGGATTCCTTTCGGCGAGGCCATTCATGATGACCACCATGCTTGGCTTGGACCATACATGATGGGTATCATGAATGCCATGCGCTATCCCGCGGAAGACACCGCCGAACGGCATGAGCACATCCTCGACGCGGCGTCACACATGTTCCGGCAAAGCGGATTCGACGGCGTCAGCGTCGCGGCGGTAATGAAGGCGGCCGGACTCACCCACGGCGGCTTCTATGCCCACTTTGAGTCCAAGGACGCCCTCGCCGCCGCCAGCGTTCAGCGTTCGTTGTCGGAAACGCTCGATCTCGTCGAGCAGGCCAGCGAGGCCGCCGAGCCCCTCGTGACTCTCGTCACCGAATACCTCTCGGTGCAGCACCGCGACGACCCCGCGAGTGGCTGCACCATGGTGGCGCTCGCATCGGAAATCAGCCGGTCAAACGGACCCGTGCGCCACACGTTCACCGCTCAGGTTCGTGCGCTGGTCGAACGAATAACCGGTAAGTTCTTTCACGAGCAGCGGTCCAACGGACGCGCCGAAGCAATCGTGACGATGTCCACGTTGGTCGGCGCTCTGCTTATCGCGCGGGCCGTCGATGACCCCGTTCTCTCGGCAGAGATACTCGCTGCCAACCGCGCCCACTTCGGGGTGGGGCCGGAGGTGGCGGAATAACCGGAACTCAGCCAGTAGTTCAGCAGGCGTGACGATCGGCGCGCGAAACGTTCTGCCCGCGGTGCTGTTCCTGCTTTTCGCCACGGGGTGGGCGGCCAACCATTTTGCGGCCATGCTGCCGGTCTTCGCCAGCAGCGAAGGCCTCTCGCACCAGGCGCTCGACGGAGCGTTCGGAATCTATGCCGTTGGCCTGCTACCCGCACTGCTTGGCGGCGGTTCACTCTCGGACCGGCTGGGTCGGCGGCCTCTGCTGCTATCGGGGGCGGCGGTGGCGGGCCTGGGGAATCTGTCTCTGCTGTGCGTGCACGACCAGTCCGGCATCTTCATCGGTCGCCTGATCGTGGGCGCCGGGGTAGGGGTGGCGATGAGCGCCGGCACCGCCTGGAGCGCCGAGATCGGGGGAGGATCGGGGTCGGTTCTGGCCGGCGTATCCCTGAGCGCGGGTTTCGGTTGCGGCCCGCTTGTTTCGGGACTTTTGGCGCAGTTCGCCGACTCGGCGACGTATGTGCCGTTCATCGTCACCATCGCGCTGTCAACGACGGCAGTCGTCGTCGGAGTCTTCCTGGCCCGGGTGCCATTCGACGAGGCGAGCCGGTACCAGCCCATCCGGACCGATAATGAGCGTGCCGAGCACGGCGGAAAAACGGTTGCGGCCTTGAGTTCGGCTTTGCCCATGGCTCTTTGGGTGTTCTCCTGCGCGACCGTCGCGATAGTGACGATGGCCGAACGAATGCAATACCGTTTCAGCGGACCTTGGGTCCCCGGTGTGGCCGCCGCGGTCACGCTGACCGCGGGCGTGGGTATCCAGATGGCGGCCAGGCGCCGGGGCTGGGGACGGTCTGCCGGCATCGTCGGCGCCGCGGTCGCCGCGGCCGGCTTCGGTGTCGTCGCCACCGCAGGCGACACTCCGTCGCTGGCTCTTTTTCTTCTCGTTGCCGTCGTGCTCGGCATCGCCTACGGCTTGTGCTTACGCGAAGGCCTCATCGACATCGAGACCATGTCGCCGCCCAGGCTGCGCGGCACACTGACCGGCGTTTTCTACGTCGTGACATACCTGGGTTTTGGATTGCCGGTGCTGCTGGTGGCGATCAAGCCGGCAGTCGGGGCTGCCACTCCGATGCTCGTGCTCGCCGCCTTGGCTGCGACTGCCGCGATGGTACGGGCCGTGCAGGTCTTCGGCCCACGACAATTGCGGATTCAGCACCATCAATTAGTGGCCTAGGTGTATCTCGCATGTGATCTCACCGCGACGGTGACGCAGGATGCTCATCACCATGGCCGTGCTTGCGGGAGTCGCCGCTCTCGTGTTGGCAACCTGCGGCGGCTACTACTTCGGTCGGCGCGCGGGTTCGTCGTCGTCGACCTGGAAGAGGCGAACGAGTCGCCTCGCGCTTGGGAAGCTCGCGATCAGCCTGCTGGCATTGACGGCCGCACGCCGCATTCGGCGGAGATTCCGCGCCGAGCGCGTGCCGTCCGATGCGGTCGGCATTTGCCTGGCGCTGATCAGCAGAATTCCCGCCTATGCGAAAGTGTCCAACGACCGCATCTAGGGAGGATTAAAGCCGGCATGTCAGCACTACAGGGCAAGGTCACGCTGGTGACCGGTGCGTCGTCGGGCCTGGGTGCTGAGACGGCGCAACTGTTTTCCCGGCAGGGCGCAACGGTGTTCGGCATCGGGCGGGATACCGGACGGCTGGTCGAGGTGTTCGCCGATGTGGAACGTGGTTCGTACGCAACGGTGGACGTCGCTTCGGCGCAGGCCTGCCGTGACGCGGTCGAGCAATGCGTCGACGAGTTCGGCGGATTAGACGTCCTGGTCAACGTCGCCGGACGGCATCAGATGCGCCGGACGGAGTCGATGACCGACGACGACTGGGCGCAAGATCTGGCGGTCAACCTGAACGGACCGTTCTACCTGTGCAGGGCCGCATTGCCCCATCTGCTGGAACGGGGCGGCAACATCGTCAATGTCAGCTCCATTGCGGGCGTCGAAGGCCAGGCCTACTCGGCCGGCTACTGCGCCGCCAAGCATGGCTTGATCGGGCTTACCCGCGCGTTGGCAGTCGAGTACACGGCCGATCGCCTGCGCGTCAACGCCGTATGTCCGGGCGGCATGCTGACGCCGCAAATCCAGCAATTCAGTTCGCCAGAGAATGCGAACTTCGACCTGATCATGCGCACGGCCTCGCCGCGCGGCATGATGGCGCCCCTCGATGTCTCGAACGTGATCGCGTTCCTTGCCAGCGATGCTGCGGCGGCCATTCATGGCGCCGTCTACCGGGTCGACAACGGCAAGGGCGCCGGCTAGCCGCGACCCGAGAGGTCAGGTGCGCCGCGGATTAGGTATTTGGTCCCAATGCGCATTATTCTTGCGCGCGGCTATTCGTCGACTTAGGAAACTCCTCATGCCTGTTCAGACCACGCTGCGCCGCGCACAATCAGTTCGCAGCAGCCGTACCCAAAACGTCGCTCGACGGATGAATTTCCCGACCGTCGGTCAGTGCTTCGACATCGAAGTCACCCGCGAAACCGACTGGTGGGTGATCCGAATCCCCGAGATTGGTGGAGTCACCCGCGCCGGCCGTCGCGCCACGGTCGAGCTGGCGGCCCGGGAATGCATCGCTGCCCGCACGGGCATTCCCATCGGCTACGTCGCCGTGTTTGTCGCAAGCGAGACTCGTTAATCCTTGCGCTCGCGGCTCTTTTTGAGTGATCGCACCAACGAGGCCTCGATCAACTTGTCGTTGCCCGCGGAGATGAAGTTGTGTACCCGCTTCTCGAACAGGGCCCGCATCAACGGGTTGAACACCTCGTAAGTCTCACGGAAATGGACCCTGGTCTTGCCGTCGCCGATATCCTCCAGCCGGGTCCAGCCCGACGCCTTGGACCACAGCGGCTTGCCGATGGCGTCGTACCGCCACGACACCGGGCGCTGTGACTCGGTGATCCATTCCCAGGATTGGGCTTTGCCGCCCGAGAGCAGATACTTCGGCACCGGAAAGTAACAGTGCCGCACCAATCCATTGCCGTCGTCGTCCCCGGGGTGGAAGATCTCGATCTTCACGGTGTCCGTCTCGACACCCGCCCGATTGCGTTCCCAGATCACATCCCATACTTCTTCGAGCGTGCCCTCGACGACGAAATCAAATCGGTGGTCCTGCATTCGCTCTCCTGTCGTTCGTGGCGTCCAGTCGGGACTTCAGCACCTTGCCGCCGGGGTTCCTCGGCAGTGCCGGAAGGTAATTGATCCGACGGGGCACCTTGTAGTCGGCGAGCCGCTCACCGGCAAAGGCCTGCAGCTCGGTTGTCGATACCGTCGCCCCCGCCCGCAGGACGACGTAGGCGGCGATGTCCTCGCCCAGCACTTCGTGCGGAATGCCCACCACCGCGGCCTCGACCACGTCCGGGTGGGCCTGCAGGACCGCCTCGACGTCGTCGGCGTAGATGTTCATACCTCCTCGGACGACCATCTCCTTCTTGCGGCCGACGATGTAGAGATAGCCTTCGGCGTCTAGGCGGCCGAGGTCGCCGGTGTGCAACCAGCCGCCCTCCCACGCGTGCGCGGTGGCCTCTGGGTTGCGGTAGTACTCGCGATGTCCGCCGGGGTTGCGGGTGATGACTTCGCCGATCTCGCCGGTAGGCAAGACCTTCTCCGGGTCGCCTTCCCGGTCGTCGACGATGCGTACCTGCACGGGCGGTGTGGGGCGCCCAACGGAGCCCGGCCGGGTGCGGGCGCCCTCTGGGTCCATCGTGAAGGTGGCATGCCCGCCCTCGGTCATGCCGTAGCTGTTCAGCACCGCGGCGTCAGGCAATCGGGCACGCAGGCGCTCGACGGTGTCCGGGGAAAGCGGTGCGCTGCCCAGGATGAGTCGATTGAGGCTCGACAGGTCGGCCGAGTCGAACTGGGGGTGGTGGATGAGCAGCCGGGCCATCGCCGGCACCACGAAGGCGATCACCGGCCGTTCGCGCGCGACGATCTCCAGCCATCGCCCGGCGTCGAATTTGGGCAGGTACAGCACCGTCATCCCGGTCTTCATCGGGTTGTAGATGAAGCCGAGACCGGCGAAGGTGAAGACGGGGGTGGCGCTGAGCCACTTCAGTCCGTGCCATGACGGAAGCGCGTTGGGCAGCCACGCGATGTTGCCGTGGCGCACGGCAACACCTTTCGGCATGCCCGTGGTGCCCGAGGTGTACATGACATCGGCGAGATCGGTCTCGTCTATGGGTACCTGGATGGCCGTGGCGTCCCGGCTCTTCACGTCCTCGAGGTCGACGAACCGGCCGTGTTCCGACGGGCCGACGGTGGCGACGACGGCCAACGACGGCAGAGACGCCAACAGCGGGGCGAGGGCGTCCTCGAACGCGCCACTGCAGACGATGGCGGTGACCTCGGCGTGCTCCAGGATGGACCGCATTTCGGGAGGCGACAGCCGGTTGTTCACGGGCACCGCCACCGCGCCGATCTTGTGGACCGCGCTGTAGCTGACGATGAAGTCGAGGATCTGTTCGGCCTCGAGGGCGATGGCGACCAAGTCGCCCTTCCGGACGCCCGTGGCCCGCAGCCCATGGGCCAACCGGTTTGACTCTGTCTCCCAGTGGCCGAACGTGATCGACGAGCCGTCTCCGAGATGCCGGTAAGCCACCTCGCCCGGGTAGGCCGACGCCATCAGCCGCAGCTGATCGGGCAGGAGGTCAACCACGGGGCCGCTTTTCCAGGAGGCGCTCGGCCGTGCCGCCGAGGAAGTCGGCCATGGCTCCCTGTTCCAGGGCAATTGAACGGGCAGCCTGCAGCGCCTTTTCCATCGGGAGGAACGGATGGTCCGAGGCGAACAGGACCCGACCCCTGCCGCGGCGGGACCCCATGAACTTGATCAACGGGGGATGCATGTACTTGGCCAGGAAGGCTGAGTTCGAAAGGTAGAGGTTGGGCCATTTGAGCATGTACTCGATGAGCAGCTCCTCATACGGGTGACCCATATGGGCGCCGATGACGACGAGTTCGGGGAAGTCGATCAGCACATCCTCTAGGAGAACCGGATCCTGGCACCGCGACCTGACCCTCGGTCCGGGGATGCCGATATTGATCGAGACGGGTAGGCCCAACTCCTCGCAGGTGGCGTAGATCGGGTAGTAGAGGGCGTGGTTGAGCGGGTACTGGTCGACCAACGGTGACACCCGGACGAGATCGACGGTTCCCTCGGCGGCGCGCCGGCGCACGGCCATGCTCTGCTGCCCGGGCCGGGCCGGACGGTCGACTGAAGTGGCGAGGTACAGCCGGTCGCGGTGCTCGGCGGCAAAGGCCAGGGTGTCGTCGTCCACCGCGGAAAGCGGGGTGCTTAGCACCCCCCGGTCGACGCCCACCCGGTCCATCTCCGCCACCACGTCGAAGGGGGTAAGCCCGTCGCGTACGCCGACGCCGAAAAATCCCTCGACCGACCCGAAACCCGACCTGCCCAAAAAGGCGGCCGCAGCCTCTTTGGAAAGCGCATTCACCCAAAGATCGATGACCATTTGTCCTCCGCGGGTCGGGGCCATCGCGGATCGTACCGCCGTGCCCGACGAAATTGGAGGCCCCGCGTAACCTCGTTCCCGACCCGATCTATCTATCTATTGCCGGACAAGGCTCCGCCGAACGCACGAGGGAAGGGCACTGATGCCCATCGCCATTAATCCTGAACACAAGGACCTAGCCGATTCGGTGCGGTCACTGGTGGCGCGAATGGTGCCGTCCGAGCTGCTGCACCAGGCGATGGAAAGCCCGATTGCCACGCCGCCACCGTATTGGCGGGCCGCCGCGGATCAGGGGCTGCAGGGTGTGCACTTGGCGGAATCCGTTGGCGGGCAAGGGTTCGGCATGCTCGAGCTCGCGGTGGTCTTGGCCGAGTTTGGCCGCGGTGCCGTGCCGGGACCGTTCGTTCCGTCGGCGATCGCCAGCGCCCTGATCGCGGCCCACGATCCGGATTCGGAGCTGCTCGGCGAGCTTGCATCCGGCGCGGTTATCGCCGCGTACGCATTGGACGGAACAAACTCGTCGCTGACGGCCACCCGGCAGGGCGATGCGATGGTGGTCGCGGGCGAAGCGCGTTCGGTGCTTGCGGCCGCACAGGCGTCGCTGCTCGTGCTACCGGTATCCGCTGACACCGGCACCGTATGGGTGGCGCTCGACGCCGGCCAGCTCGATGTCGAGCAGGTCGTGAGCGTGGACCCGCTGCGGCCCGTCGCCCATGTTCGCGCCGGCGCGGTCCAGGTCGGCGAGAGCCGCGTACTGGGCAACCTGAGCAGCGATGCCGCGCAAGCGATCGTATCCACGCTGTTGTCGGCCGAGGCCATCGGTGTCGCGTGCTGGGCCACCGAAACCGCCTCGGCCTACGCCAAAATCCGCGAGCAATTCGGCCGGCCCATCGGCCAGTTCCAGGCGATCAAGCACAAGTGTGCCGAGATGATGGCCCGGACCGAACGCGCCACCGCGGCGGTGTGGGACGCCGCTCGCGCCATCGACGAAGGGATCGAAAAGCCATTATCCGCCGCGCAATTCGCCGCCGCCGTGGCGGCGACGCTGGCCCCGGCGGCCGCGCAAAGTTGCGTCCAGGATTGCATACAGGTGCACGGCGGTATCGGCTTCACGTGGGAGAACGACACCAACGTCTACTACCGGCGGGCGGTCGGGCTGGCCGCCGCTTTTGGCCGCGCCGCCGACTATCCGCAGCGCGTCGTCGACGCCGCCACCACCACCGGCGTGCGCAAACTCAACATCGACCTCGACCCGGACACCGAGAAGACTCGCCAGGAAATCCGCGCGGAAGTCGACGCCCTCAAAGCGATTCCAGCCGATCAGCGCACCGACGCGATCGTGGAGGGTGGCTGGGTGATGCCGTATCTGCCCAAGCCGTGGGGCCGCTCGGCCACCCCGGTCGAGCAGATCATCACCGCACAGGAATTCAGCGCCCGCCGGGTCCCGCGCCCCATGCTGGGCATCGCCAGCTTTCTGGTCCCATCCATCGTCGCGTTCGGCAATGAAGAGCAGAAGCAACGTTTCCTGCCGCCGACGCTACGCGGTGAAATGAACTGGTGCCAAATGTTTTCCGAGCCCGGGGCCGGTTCGGACCTGGCCGGTCTGTCCACCAAGGCTGTCAAGGTCGACGGCGGCTGGCGGATCACCGGCCAGAAGATATGGACGACTCTCGCGCAGTATGCGACTTGGGGTGCGCTGCTGGCGCGAACGGATCCCAGCGCTCCAAAACATAACGGCATCACTTACTTCCTGCTGGACATGGCCAGCGAGGGTGTCGAGGTGCGGCCGCTGCGTGAGCTCACCGGCAAGGAATTCTTCAACGAAGTGTTCATCGACGACGTCTTCGTGCCGGACGGCATGGTGCTGGGTGAGGTAAACCGTGGCTGGGAGGTCAGCCGCAACACGCTGACCGCCGAGCGGGTGACCATCGGCAGCGCCGAGAACCCGAGCCTGGCCAGCCTGGACCGTCTGGTCGAGCTCATGCGCGACGGTACGTTCGACCAGATTGCGCAGAACCGCGCCGGCCAGTTGATTGCCGAGGGCCACGCCGCCAAGGTCCTCAACATGCGCTCGACGCTGCTGACGCTCGCCGGCGGCGACGCGCTGCCGCCGGCCGCGATCTCCAAGCTGCTCGCGATGCGCACCGCCCAGGCCTACGCCGAGTTCGGATCGGCGTCGTTCGGCGTCGACGCAGCAATCGGTGACACGGAGCAGCTGCAGGGCCAGTGGGCTGAGTATCTATTGTCCAGCCGCGCCAGCACGATTTACGGCGGCACCTCGGAGGTGCAGCTAAATATCATCGCCGAGCGGTTGTTGGGGTTGCCCCGCGACCCGTAGCACCCGCTAGCGCCGAGTAGCCTGAACGCGCCGCCTGTCTGCGGCCGCGGCGAGATCGTGCCAAAGGCAGCGATCCGCCGCCGTAGCGGACCGAGGAACCAGACCGCTTAGATCTTCACCGACAGCGGCCGGACGTTCCAGATCTCGTCGCAATACTCGGCGATAGCGCGGTCAGAGGAGAACTTGCCGCTGCGTGCGGTGTTCAAGATGGACATCTTGGTCCATGCATCCGTGTTCTGCCAAGCGGCGCTCACCTGGTCCTGGCAGTCCACGTACGACGTGTAGTCGGCGAGCACCAGGAACGGGTCGTCGTTGCGGAGGTTGTCCACCAATGGTTTGAACACCTCGGTGTCGCCGTGCGAGAACGTCCCGTCGGCGATCAGATCCAGCACCGCGCGCAGCTCTTGGTTGGTGTCGATGTAGTCGGTCGGGCGGTAGCCGCTTGCCTTGACCGCTTCGACCTCGCTCTCCGTCAGGCCGAACAGGAAGAAGTTCTCCGGCCCGGCCTCTTCGCGCATCTCGACGTTGGCGCCGTCCAGCGTGCCGATGGTCAGGGCGCCGTTGATCATGAACTTCATGTTCCCCGTGCCCGATGCTTCCTTGCCCGCAGTGGAGATCTGCTCGGACAGGTCGGCGGCCGGGTAGATCATGTGTGCGTTCTGCACGTTGAAGTTCGGCACGAACGCCACTCTCAGGAACTGGTTGACGTCCGGGTCGGCGTTGACGGTTTCCCCAACGGCGTTGATCAGCTTGATGATCCGCTTGGCCATGAAGTAGCCGGGCGCGGCTTTGCCACCGAAGATGAAGGCCCGCGGCGCAATCGACAGTCCCGGGTTCTGCTTGAGCCGGTGATACAGGGCGACGATGTGCAGCACGTTGAGATGCTGACGCTTGTATTCATGGATGCGCTTGACCTGGACGTCGAACATCCAGTCGGGGTTCAGCTCGACGCCGGCCACCGACCGGATGTAATTGGCCAGGCGCGCCTTGTTAGTGCGTTTCACGTCGCGCCATTCCCGGCGGAAGTTGGCGTCGTCGACGAATTTCTCCAGGCCGCGCAGGCGCTGCAGATCGGTCAGCCAGCCGTCACCGATGGTGCGGTCCAGCAACTCGCGGAGACCGGGATTGGACAGCGCAAGGAAGCGGCGCGGTGTTACGCCATTTGTCTTGTTGCTGAATCGCTCCGGCCACAGCTCGAAGAAGTCTTTCAGCACACTGGCTTTCAGCAGGTCTGAGTGCAGTGCGGCGACACCGTTGACGGCGTGGCTTCCGACGGTCGCGAGGTGCGCCATCCGGACCTTCTTGCCGCCGTCCTCGCCGATCAGCGACATCCGGCGGAGCCGGTCGTCGTCACCGGGGAAGCGGGCGCGCACCTCGTCGAGCAACCGGCGGTTGATCTCGTAGATGATCTCGAGGTGGCGTGGCAACGACTCGCCGAACATCTCGAGCGGCCAGGTCTCCAGCGCCTCGGGCAGCAGGGTGTGGTTGGTGTAGCCGAACGTCGCGACGGTGATGCCCCATGCCTCGTCCCAGTCCAGCTGACGGTCGTCGACCAGCAACCGCATCAGTTCGGCCACCGCGATCGAGGGGTGGGTGTCGTTGAGCTGCAAGGCGAACCGCTGGGGGAGTTCTCTTACCCCTGCGTCGGCCAGGTCGTCCATGATGTGCAGCACGTGCTGCAACGAGCAGGACACGAAGAAGTACTGCTGGAGCAGACGCAGGCGCTTGCCCGCCTCCGGCTCGTCGTTGGGGTACAGCACCTTGGTGACCGTCTCCGAGGTGACCTCGTCCTCGACCGCCTTGTAGTAGTCGCCGGTGTTGAAGGCTTCCAGCGCGAACGACTTGACGGCCCGCGCGCTCCACAACGTCAGCACGTTGCAGGTGTTGACGCCGTAACCCTGGATTGGCGTGTCGTAGGCGACGCCCTTCAGCATCCGCCCCGGGACCCACCGGGCGCGGTCGTGGCCCGCCTCGTCGGTGTAGTGCTCGGCGTAGCCGCCCCACTTGACCAGATAGCTGACGTCGGGCTTAGCGATCTCCCAGGGGTTTCCGTTGGCCAACCAGTTGTCGGTCTGCTCAACCTGCCAGCCGTCGCGGATCTCCTGGTTGAAGATGCCGAACTCGTAGCGGATGCCGTAGCCGATCGCCGGACGCTCAAGGGTGGCCAGCGAGTCCAGGTAGCACGCCGCAAGCCTGCCGAGGCCGCCGTTGCCAAGTCCCGGCTCTTCCTCGCAGGCAAGGATCTCGTCGAGTTCCTGGCCCATCGCCGCCAGCGCGTCCTTTGCCGCCTGCTCCATCTGGAGGTTCAGCAGGTTGTTGCCCAGCTGCGGACCCATCAGGAATTCGGCCGACAGGTAGCAGGTCACCTTACGGCCGAGATCCAGTGAAGTTTGGGTCGACGCCACCCGGCGGTCCTGCATGCGGTCGCGCACGGCCAGCGCAAGAGCCCGGTAGTAGTGCTCCCGCCGCAGGGCGGCGGCCGGACGGCCGACCGAGTAGCGGATGTGATCGGTGATCGCCCGCTGTAGCGCCGCCGCGTGCATTCCGGTGCGAGCGTGCTCGACCAGGTCGGCCGGTGCGGGACCGGTGCCGGCGATTCCAGGGGAGGGATTCTGATCGACATCGGTCATCGTGTGAGTCCTACTTCCTAGAGACGATGGAAGCACCGTACCGATATGCCCGGCGGCGCGCAGGTCGTCAGTCTGTCAGCGCATTTTGCACATCAGGCGCGCAACTGACGTCCGTCGCGTGAACGTGAGTTCACGTGACGGTGACGAAACGGCGTTGTCGGTGGGTCGCTAGGGAAAGACTCGGCTCGAGCGGCCGGATCTAGATGTGGCTGTTGGTCAGCGCATCTTTTCGGGAATCGAATTCAGCGCGTGCAATACGTGCACGGCCAGTTCGCTTGCAGCCTTATCGGCCAGCTTGGAATTCGCCTTGATCGTGTCCGCGACGAGCTCCACGCGTAGTTCGTAAGGTGTGCGGAGAGTTGTTGTTGGCGAAGCCATCAGATTTTCCTTTTCAGTCGAGCATGTTGGCCCGCAATCGAGCTGCCCGATGCGGATGACGTTACGCCCCGTCCGCCGCTTGGCTCTCACTAGGGCAGGAGGAAGCTCGTGCGTCCTTGCGCGAGGAGACGGTTCGCCAGCCCCACATACGCGCTGGCCACCACTGGCCACGCCATCTCCGGAGCGCGCTGCCGGGCCTCGGCCGCCATTGAGCCGGCGAGGCGTGGCTGCGTGATGATCTGGTGCAGCGTTGTAGCCAGCGCGGCCGGGTCGTTGTGGTCGACGATGATGCCCGCTCCGCTGCTGAGCAGCTCGACAGCGTGCGGAAATGCGGTTGCCACGACCGGCCTGCCGTTCGCGATGGCATCGACGAGTACGCCGGAGGTCACCTGTTCGGTGGAGTCATAGGGCAGCACGACGACGGAGGCCTGCTGGATGAGCGCGGTCAGCATTGCGTTGTCGTAGTAGCCGGAGTCGAAGGAAACCGAATCCGCTACGCCGTTGCTGCGGGCCTGTTCGATTCGGGCGTTGCGGTACGCCTCGCCCTCGGCGGCCAACACCTTGGGATGCGTCGGGCCGGCAACGAGGTAGCGGGGCCGACCGGGCACGTCGCGCAGCGATGGCATCGCGTCGATGACCCGTTCGATGCCCTTGCCCGGGCCCAGTAAGCCCCAGGTCAAGATGGTTGGTCTACTCGGTCGCTTGGCGCGCGGGCTGTTCGGGACCGTCGCGCCGTGCGGGATCGTGGTGACCTTGCGGCGGTCGACGGCGTAGCCGGCATATAGGCGTTGTCGCGCGGCGTCGGACATCACAACCACGTGACCCGCCTGCGCGACGATCTTTTCGAGCACCGAACGTTGATGTGAAGTAGGCGTTTTGGGGATCGCATGGGCGATGACGATCGACGGGACCCGCAATCCGTCAATGATATCGAGCACTTCGTCGCCGGCCACGCTGCCGTAGCTGCCGAACTCGTGCTGGATTATTGCGACGTCGACCTCGTTCAACAGGTCTTGGCACATCGAATTCGGGCCATCGGCCATCCGAATGACGCCGGACTGCGATCCGTGAGCGCATAGCGCACCCGACAGGCCCGCGCCGAACCTCGCCAGCCCGTTCGGGGTAGGCGTGTAGGGGCCGACGATGCCAAAACGTACGGTGCGTGAAAGTGTTTGCGGCGCGGCAGGAGACAGCAGCGACTGATGGCTGGGCAGAGCGTTCAAAGGTAATCCCGACGTGCGGTCGCTACCGGAGTGTCCGGCGTGAGCGGTTGCTCTGCAAGATCAGCGAAAATCGGCTGATTGCATCCCGGACTGGCTGGTTTCCCGACTACTTGACGCTACACCCAGTGCTCGGAGGCCGCCGGGGGATCAGCAAAGACCGACGCGCTGGCGCGACCTCTGATCTGCATCGCATCGTATGAAGATGTGGCATGACCCAACATTTGTGCGAGGCTCGGCGTTCGTTTGTGCATCGAGATCTTCGGGGCGTACCGCTGGCCGGGCTAGGGATTCAGTGTGTGCTGAAGGCCTGCCTGGGAATGGTGAGCGGTAGGTCCACCGAACTGAGCAGCCCGGACTCGGCGGCCACCACGTAGGGCACGGCATTCACGACGCGCATCGCGGTCGCGACCATTGCCCCCGCGCCGGAAGTCATTCCGGCTATTCCCGCCCGACGAGGATCGCGCAAGGTGGCGGCCAGGGTGCAGTCAATGTCCGGGTCGCCGGTGATGACCACCCGATAGGACAGATCGCCGATACCGACCGGCCAGTCCGGTGCGACGTCGTGGGCGAGGCGGGTGACGTGTTCGATGACGATTGCCTCGCGTCCGTCGACGACGCCGATAGCCTGCATTCGCAGTGCGCCGCAGGTTCCGGCCTCGACAGTGCCGATAGCGACCTCGAGCGTCCGATGGGTCACCGCGCGATCGAAGGATTCCCGTATCTCCTGCACCTCGGCTCCGAGGGCGTCGCCGATCAACCGGATCTGCCCCGCCCACTCACCGGCGATGGCGCCTGGCATCGCGACCCAGGGCTCGAAGTCGAGAGGCTGCCCGAAGCCCAATCCGTTGATCATGATGTCGGGCACACCGTAATCGTCGTACAAGCCCATTTCGTAGGAGTGGATCTTCTCGATCGAGGACGACTGCGTGGACAGCACGAGCGGCAGGTAGTCGGCGGCGAACCCCGGCTCTATGCCAGATGCGTAGAGCGACACCTGCCCGTGCTTGGCCGCCGCGACGAGCTGATCCCGCCAAATGTCAGGAGTGTAGGCGTGCGGGTTGATCAGACGAGTCGTACTGGTTGTGACGACGTTGATTCCTGCTTCGAGCAGCATCACGTAATCCGGTATCGCAAGGGCGTCGCGTTCGGGACCGGCTGCCGCGTAGATGACGCAGTCGGGCTTCAGGGCGATGAGTGCGTCGGCGTCGTTGGTTGCGGCCACCCCGATTGGGTCCCCGTGGGCCAGCTCGCCGGCATCCTTGCCGACCTTCTCATCGGAGTGCACCCACACGCCGACGAGGTCGAGGTCCGGGCGCTTGGTGACGGTTCGAATCGCGATGGATCCGATGCCGCCGGTCGACCAAACCACTACCCGGTTATTGCCTTTGGTCATGGGGTCCCCTTCGGCTGTCGCGCAGGTGTTACCTAACATTTGATCCGGAAGCTAGCAGTCGCGGGCCGCGACGGTCAAGGGCGGTCTCGGAACTGGCTCCCGCAGTACTCATAATAGAGAACAAAGGTTAGGTTAAGGTGGTGATCGCCATGACCGGCAGGATGGAGATGGTCCTTCGATGCTGACGCTCAGGTTCGACATGCGCACCCCGCGGTGGGCCGCGCCGACGGCCGACTTGTATGGCGCGGCCATCGACATGTGCGCGTGGGCGGAAACCAGAGGCGCCTTCCTCGCAGTACTTTCGGAGCACCATGGGGCCGAAGACGGCCACCTCCCGACACCGATCGTGTTGGCTTCGGCGATCGCAGCCAGGACGCGCACGCTGGCGATACTTTTGGCCGCGGTGCCGATTCCGCTGTGGGACCCGGTGCGGCTGGCTGAGGAAATCGTCGTCCTGGATCTCATCAGCAATGGGCGGGTGTCCTATGCGTTCGGGGTCGGACATCGACGCGAGGAGTACGACCACTTCGGCGCGGATTGGGCAGGTCGCGGTCGGCTCGCCGACGAAAATCTTGCGGCGCTTCGGGGCTTGCTGCGTGGCGAGCCCTTCGAATACCGGGGCCGGCGAGTTCGCGTGACGCCGTGGTCGGCGACGGATCAGGGGCCCTACATGATGATTGCCGGAGGTAGCAGGCCCGCGGCGCGTCGCGCTGCGCTGCACGGACTGGGTTTCATTTCGCAGTCCGACGCGCCCGCGCTGAAGGATCTTTACGACACGCTCTGCCGCTATCAAGGCCATCAGCCGGGACCGGTTCAGTTCCCGGTGCCGGGCGCGCCGACGGCGGCCTTCGTCGCCGACGATGTCGATCGGGCCTGGGATGAGCTGGGCCCGCATCTGCTGCACGACGCCGTGACGGCGGCGTCGTACCGGCACGGCGACGATTCGGTCGCGAGCATCACGCGCGCGAGCACGGTGCCCGAACTTCGTGAGATGGATGGCCCCTACCGGATTTTCACCGTCGACGCGGCCGCCGATTACGTGCGCGCGGGCCGGCCGCTGCCCCTGCACCCGCTGTGCGGCGGTGTCGCGCCCGAGGTGGCATGGCCGTACCTCGAATTCGCGGTCGCAGCCAGCGAGCGTGCCGGCTCGCCGCAGGGCTTAATTCCGGGAGTGTGACGTGCCTCTTTCCCCGCCCGTGCGCGTCGTCGTCTGGTCGACCGGCGGAGTCGGCTCGAACGCCATCGATGCCGTCCGCCGGCGCCCCGACCTGGATCTCGTCGGGGTGTGGGTGCACTCGTTTGACAAGGTGGGCAGGGACGCCGGCGAGCTCGCGGGCGGCGAAGCGATTGGCGTAGCCGCCACCAACGACGCCGACGAGCTCATCGCGCTGGCCCCCGACTGCGTGGTCTACGCCGCGAGCGGCCCGGATCGCGACGCGGGCGCGGTGCCGGACTATCTGCGGCTGCTCAAGGCGGGGATCAACGTCGTCTCGACGTCGTCGACCAGCCTGGTCTATCCGCCGTCGTACTTCGCCGTCGAGTGGCGCGATCAACTCGAGGCGGCGGCTAAGGCCGGGGACGCCTCGTTCTACGTCTCGGGCATCTTCCCGGGTTTCGCTTCGGATCAGCTCGCACTGCTGATGACGACGCAGTCCAAGAGTATCCGCTCGATCAAGGTCACCGAGGTCGCGCTCAATGACCATTACCCGGTGGCCGACGTGATGATGGACGGGATGGGCTTCGGCAAGCCGCTGGATTTCGAGCCGATGCTGAAGACGCCCGGCTTCATCGAGCTCGCCTGGAAAGCGCCAATTCACCTGATCGCCAAGGGACTCGGTGTCGACGTGGAGGAGGTCCGCGGGTCGCTGGACCGCCGGCTGACCGACCGCGACATCCAGGTCGCGTTCGGGACCATCGAGGCGGGCACCTGCGGCGCCGTGTGCACCAAGGCCGCCGGCGTGGTCAACGGGCGGGAGGCGATCGTCGTCGAGCACATCATCCGGATGGCGCGCGACGTCGCGCCCGATTGGCTGGCTTCGGATTACGACGCGACATATCGCGTGGACATCGACGGCGATCCCGACATCCACTGCGAGATGACGATGGGGGCGGCTGTGGGTCACGCCGCCGGCCATGCCGCGATGGTGGCCACGGCCATGCGCGTGGTCAACGCGATCCCGTACGTGGTCGATGCGCCGGCGGGGCTGTTGAGCTCGCTGGATATACCGACGACCTTGCCGCGACACGTATTTGACTGAAAGGGATCTGACCTTGACCGACGCACCCGCTGTCGACCTGTACTACGACCCGTTCGACTTCGAGATCGACGACAATCCCTATCCGGCGTGGAAGAGGCTGCGCGAGGAGGCGCCGCTCTACTACAACGCGAAGCACGACTTCTATGCGTTGAGTCGCTACGACGACGTGTCCAGGGAGCTGCCGAACTTTCAGACCTACCGGTCGGGCCGCGGCACCACAATGGACATCATCAAGAGCGGCCTGGAGGTGCCACCCGGCGTGATCCTGTTCGAGGATCCCCCTTTGCATGACCTGCACCGCCGGTTGTTGTCTAAGGTCTTCACGCCGCGGCGGATGGAGGCAATCGAGCCGCTGACCCGCCAGTTCTGCGAGCGGGCACTGGAACCGCTTGTCGGCTCGGGCGGCTCGGTCACCTTCGATTTCATCGGCGATCTCGGTGCGTTGATTCCGATGCGGACAATCGGGTATCTGCTGGGCATTCCCGAGCAGGGTCAGGAAGCGATTCGGGACAAGACCGATCACGCCATCAGTCTGAAGGATGGCGGCTCGGCCTACGTCGTCGCTGAAGATGCGTTCGAACAGGCCTACCAGTTGTTTTCCGATTACATCGACTGGCGGGCCCAGCATCCCTCGGATGACCTCATGACCCAGCTTCTCAACGCGGAGATCGAGGATGACGGAGTGGTTCGCCAGTTGACGCGCACCGAAGTGCTCACCTACACGAGCATGATTGCCGGCGCCGGCAACGAAACGACCACGCGATTAATCGGTTTCATCGGCCAGTTGCTCGCCGATCTTCCTGATCAGCGGCGTGAGATCGTCGCCGATCCGTCACTCATTCCCGGCGCGATCGAGGAGGTGCTGCGCTACGAGGCGCCGTCGCCGGTCCAGGCACGCTACGTCGCCCATGACACCGAATGTCGCGGGGAAAAGATCGTGGAAGGTTCGATCATGCTGCTGCTCAACGGATCCGCCAACCGGGACGAGAGTCGCTTCCCCGACGGCGAGAGCTTCGACATCCACCGGGGCGGTGGACATCTCAGTTTCGGACAGGGTCTGCACTTCTGCATGGGCTCGGCGCTGGCCCGCATGCAGGCGCGTGTCGCGCTCGAGGAAGTCGTCAAGCGCTGGCCCGACTGGGAAGTGGACTATCCGAACGCGGGGAAAGCGCACACGGCGAGCGTACGCGGGTGGGCCAAGTTGCCGGTTGTCACCGGCTAGCGCTCGGTGCCGGTGACGCCTCGGAGCATGGTGTCGCGCAGGTGCACCCGGGATGCGCTGGTGCCGATGTCGCGCAGGATGTTCTCGGGCATCCACTGCAGGCCGATGACGCAGCGAGCCAGCATCTCCTTTGGTGCGTCGCCGATTTTGATGGACCCCGATTGAATCCCCTGGGAAAGAAGATTTTTGGTTTGCTTCAGCCGGGTGGGGAATTCCATGCTCGGGTTCGGGGCGTCCGGGGGAATCTGGCGCATCCACGCGAGCTGGATGCGGAACTCGTCGCCGAACCGATCCAGCGCGTTGATGTTGACCCAACTCAGCGCATCCAGTTTCTCGATCGGCGAGGAATTCGACCGAAGGATCTCCCTCGCGCCGGCCTCCACCTTCTCACCGAAGCCACCCATTATGGAGTCAAGCAACCGGTCTTTCGAGCCGATCAGGCGAAAGACGTTGCCGTGGCCCATTCCCGCGGCGGCGGCGATGTCCCGGACGGTGGTGCCCTCATAGCCCCTGCGGCCGAATTCCGTGCGTGCAACCGCGCGGATATGGGCCGCCCGATCGTCGGGCTCGGTGCCTTCGCTCCAGCCCTTTATGACGTCGTCGGCGGCGAGGAACGCGACGGACTGATCGAGTTCGGCGTCGGACGGCCGACTAGTGGCCAGTCCCTCCAACATGATTCGGCAGAAGAGGGTGGCAACCCGGTCGGTCGGGGCGTTGTGCCGCAGGGTGTCGAGACCGACCTGCAACATCGTCTGGCTGATCCGATCGGCGAGCACACGTAGGTCGATGTCCGACAGAATGTAACCCCCCCACCGCGCGGCCCGCAGCGTTTGGAACATGGCTTCCAAGATTGCCGTCGGGCGTCGTTGGGTCCATTCGATGAGCTCGGGATTCGAACTCGGCGTCTCGTACATCGAGATCTGGATGGCAGCGCGGTGTGCAACGGCGCACTGAGCTGTGGCGGTCCCCAAGGCGGCGATTCGCGCGAACCCGGGCCGGGGGCCTGGATCGTCCAGAGTGTCCAGCGCCTGTTGGGCGACGCGATCGAGCTCGGCGTGGTAGCGCCGAAGCAGCTCGACCAGCAACGCCTCTTTGGAAGCGAAATGGTGATACAAGCTCCCGGTCTGAATGCCGGCGGCGTCGGCGATGTCGTGCATCGAGGTACGCAGTCCCGAAGTGGCGATCAGCGAGGCCGCGATCTCAAGGACCTCGGCGCGCCGGGTTCTGTCGTCTGCCGCCCGCCGCGGTGTCACCGACGGACGCTCCACAACATCGACACGCCTACCGACTCCCATTTGCCGAACGGCACAACCGAACTAACGTTCGGTTCACGCTAGCAGAGCGCGGACGCCCAACCCGTTTCATTGAGCCAGCAGATTGACCGCTCTGCCGAAGGCATTAGGCATGGCCTGCGCGGCCGGCACGATGCGGGAGCGCACCGCTGCGTGCGAACTCGCCTGCAGCAACGCCGCGGTCAACATTCGGTACCGCCGGGTCAGCTGGCGCCAGCGTCGGTCGTAGGCGCCAGGCTGGTCCGCGACAACGGAGTTCACCAGTAACTCCGCGGCACCGAACGCCAGGCCAAGGCCCTCCCCGGTGAGGGCGTCGATATAGCCTGCCGCGTCGCCGACGAGCATTATCCGTCCCGCCGTCCGACCCGAAACCCGTTGACGGAGCGGGCCGGCGGCGCGGTCCGGCTCGTGCGGCCGACCGCTGATCCGATCGCGCAAAGCCGGGAATTCTTCGAGGTGCGTGTCGAATCCGCCGCGACGCGACTTCAGCAGCGCTACGCCCACACAGTCGTCGGCGATTGGCGTCACATACGCTTCGGCCCCGGCTGCCCAGTGCACCTCGACATAATCCGACCACGGCGCGATCTGCACGTGCCGGCGGATACCCCACCGGCGCGCACCCGGGCTCGGCCGCTCCAGGCCGAGGGATCGGCGGATTGGCGAGTGCAATCCGTCGGCGGCGGCCAGGTAGCGCGTGCGCCAGTTGCCCGCTCGCACAGACGTAGCGTCCTGACTGATCTCGCCTGCCTCCCCATGGCAGATCCGCACGCCTGCGCCGGCGGCCGCGTCGAGAAGCGCGCCATGCAGCACCGTTCTGCGAACGCCGCGTCCCGAGCCGCGCCGGAACGGGGCGTCGGCGTGCCGGTTGCCGTCGCGGTAGCTGATTCCCCGTAATGGCCTGCCGTGCGGATGCACCCCGAGCCGTTCCAGGTGCCGCAGGGTATGCGGCATCAGCCCTTCGCCGCAGGCCTTGTCGATCGGTCCGCTGCGCCGCTCGAGCACGACCACTTCCAGTCCGGCGTTTGCGCCGTACACCGCGGTGGCCAGTCCGGCCGGGCCACCGCCCACGACGATAAGGTCGATCACATCAGGCTCGCCAGTGCAGCGTTTTCAACCTTGACCCGTGTTCTCAGCAGTAGTGCGTTGAGCACCGTGAACACCACGGCGGTGACCCACCCGGTGTGCACCAGCGGCAGCGCAAATCCTTCGGCGATCACCGCGACATAGTTCGGATGGGGCACAAAGCGATACGGGCCGCCGGTGATCCGATCCGCGCCGGGAATGACGATCACGCGGGTGTTCCACTGGTGGTTAAATGTGGTGACGCACCACCAGCGCAACACCTGAGCCGCAACCACAACCGTGAGCATCGGCCAGCCCAGCGACGGAATGAATGGGCGGTGCAGCGCGATTGGCTCGATCAAACACCCCACCAGCAGGCCGGCGTGCAGCGCGACCATCGCCGGGTAATGCCCGGTGCGCAACTCGACACCGCCGTGCAGCCGGCTCCAGGCTCGGTTGAATTCGGCGACAACAACTTCGGCCAGCCGCTCCACCGCGACCACGGCGATCAACAGTATGTACCAGCTCATGACGTCATCACCGCCAACGCAGCATGACGAGTTCGGAGCAGAAACCGGGACCCATCGCAAGCATCACTCCCGGGCTGCCCGCGGTTGGCCGCTTGGCGATCGTGTCGCGCAACACGTGCAGCACCGACGACGACGACAGGTTGCCGACCTCGCTCAGCGAGCGCCACGTGAGCTCGAGTGCGTCCTCGGGCAATCCGAGTGAATCCACAATCGACTCGATGACCTTCGGGCCGCCCGGATGGCTCACCCACGCACCGACATCGGCGATGTCCAAGCCGTACCCGGCAAGGAACTGCGCGACGTCGTCGGGCAGATACTGCTCGACGAAGGCCGGTACATCCGCGGAAAGGACGAGGCCGAATCCGGACGGGCCGATGTTCCAGCCCATGGTGTCCTGCGAGTCGGGGTAGAGGTGGCTACGCGATCCGAGGATCTCCGGGCCGACGGCGCTGATCTTCTTGGCGCGACGTGCGCCGACTGCTACAACCGCGGCGGCGCCGTCGCCGAAGAGCGCGGTGCCGACAAGGCTCGCCATCGACGGCCGAGTCGCGGGGAATGTGAGCGAGCACAGCTCTACGGACAGCAGAACCGCGACATCGTCCGGCGCACCGCGCAGGTAGTCGTTGAGCCGGCCCACCCCGGCGGCACCCGCGACACAACCAAGGCCGAACATCGGCACCCTGCGCACGTCCGGGCGCAGTCCCATGCGCGTCGCGATACGAGCCTCCAGCGAAGGGACCGCCAGACCGGTAACGGTTGTCGACATGATCACGTCGACGTCCTGCGGCTGCAATCTCGCCTCATCGAGGGCGCCGGCCAGTGCCGCACACCCGAGTTCCACGGCGTTCTCGATGAAGATGCCGTTCGCGTCGCCGAAGTCGGTCAGCGCGGCGTACCGCTCGAGCGGCAATACCAGGTAGCGGCTGTCCACCTTGGAACTTGCATGCAGTTTCTGCAGCGCGTCCCCGCACCCCGCGAAAGCGGGTAGCGCCGAGAGCGCCTCGGTGATCTCGTGCTGAGCATAGCGGTGCTCTGGCAGTGCCCCCTGCACGCCTGCGATGACTCCACCGGCCTTGCGGACGCGAAAGTTATTGCCGCTCAAAGGTCCCCTCATAGTCCTACCCTTCTTGAAAAGCGTGGCTTGCCGGCACCGTTGCCGCGTCTGAAATCTGACCCTCGCTGATCCCGAAACGTTCGTGCAGCCGGACCAGCGACTTGGGCGCCCACCAACACCAGGTGCCCAGCACGTGCATGAATGTCGGTACCAGGACCATGCGCACCAGCGTGGCGTCCACGACCACGGCCAACGTCAGACCGACTCCGAACATCCGCATGAACGACACGTGAGCGGCGATCAGCGCTGCGAACGAGATCGACATCACCAGTGCCGCGGCCGTCACCACTTTTCCGGTCCGCGCTACGCCAAGAGCGACACTCTCGTCGTTGTCGGCGCGAGTTTTTCCTGACGTAAGCCAGAACTCACGGATTCGGGAAACCACGAAGACCTCGTAGTCCATCGAAAGGCCGAAGGCAATGCAGAACAGCAGCACCGGCATGTTGGCGACCAGGGTGCCGGTGGACATCGTTCCGAGCCCGCCGAGGTGGTGGTCCTGAAAGATCCACACCATTGCGCCGAATGCCGCGCTCAGCGAAAGGACATTGAGGACAAGCGCGTTCAGCGGCAGCACCACGCTGCCGCTGAGTAAGAACAGCAGCACGAAGGTGACCGCCGCGATCAGGCCCAGGACTAGCGGCAGGCGCGATGTGATGGCGTTGACGCTGTCTTGATTGGTTTGCGCGGTGCCGCCGAGTTCGACCGTCCTGCCGTCGGGAGTGGCAACCCCGTGCAGGCGGCGCAGCTGGGTCCCGGATGCGTCGGAGAACAGCGCAGCGGTGCTGCGGACGGTAAGAAATGCACTGCCTTGGGACTGGCCGGCGGCCGCGGACGGCGGTCCGGCCAGGGAACCACCAACGAATGTGCCCACCGGGGCAGAGACCGCCGACACTTCGGGCACCAGTGACAGATCCGCTGCGTATTTCGCGATCTCATCGGCTGACAGCCCGGTGCTATTTGGGATGACAACGCTGACCGACGTCGCGGAGTCGCTGGCGAAGTCGCTGCGCAGCTCGTCGCCGACGAGGCGAGCCGAAGCGGCGTTCGGCAGCACCCGGTCGTCGGGGAAGCCCCACCGCACCCCGAGGAACGGCGTACCGAGCAGCAAGAGCAGGGTGACGACGGCAAGGCCGATGGGGATCGCACGGCGGATGGCGAACTTCGTTGAGCGGTACCAGAACTCTTGCTCGACGGGGGGGCGGGCCGGCACCGGCCGGTTGCGCATGCGGCGTACTAGCCGGCGCACATCCAGTGCGTTCAGTCGGTCGTCGAGCAGCACGATGGCCGCGGGCGTGATGATTACCGCCGCGATCGCGGTGAACGCGACGGTGGCGATTCCGGCGTAGCCGAAGGACTTCAGGAAGTGCATGGGGAACAGGATCATTGCGGCCATCGACAGCGCGACCGTGGTGGCCGAGAACAACACCGTGCGGCCCGCGGTCGCCATGGTGCGTAACAGCGCCTCGTCACGGTTTGCGCCGCCCGCCATTTCGTCTCGGAACCGGCTGACGATGAGCAATGTGTAGTCGATGGCCAGGGCCAGGCCTAATGCGGTGCTGAGGTTGAGCGCAAAGATCGATACGTCGGTGGTGAAGGCGATCAGTCGCAACACTGCCAGCGAGCCCAGGATCGACATTGCGCCGATGGCGATCGGCAACGCTGCGGTGAACAAACCGCCGAAGACCCACACCAGCACGATGAAGCTCAGCGGAATGGCGATGGCCTCCATCGTCAACACGTCGCGCTGTGCTTGCTCGGTGATCTGCACATCGACCATCGCGACTCCACCGGAGCGCACGGAGACTCCGTTGCGGTCACGTGCGAACTGCTGCGACAGCGCGTGCCGCCGGGCTGGTCACGCCGTCCGGCGCGGCCACCAGGAACAGCAGCTGCACGTCGCCCTGGCCGAACTTGTCGGTCAGAATCTTTGTCGCCCTTGCTGATTCCGAAGTGGGGTCGGCGAAGCCGCCAGCTGACAGGCTCTGGGCGACGGGGATCCCGAAGATGCCCGCGGCCACCAGCAGCAGGGCTGAGATGGCGATGGTCCGTCTCGGCGCGGCGATGGCCAGATACGCGATGCGGTGCAGCACGCCGCCCTGATACTGCCGAATGTCGACCGTCATAAGGACCACCCGCCCTCAAAAGATCCTAATTTCAACAACCGCTGACTGTTGTCAACGGCTGGTGACTTAGAAGATACGCCCAGGCGGTTGGCCAAGTCAACAGTGGCTGACATAGAGTTTTGAGATGATCACCAAAAGGCCCCGTGACGCTGCACAGACGCGCGCCGACATCCTCGCAGCGGCGAAACGCCGGTTTGCGGCGGAAGGGTTCGAACGCACCACCCTGCGCGCGATCGCAGCGGACGTCGGGGTGGATGCGGCCCTGCTGATCCGCTACTTCGGTAGCAAGCAGGACTTGTTCGCCACGGCAACGGAATTCGTGATTGAGCTGCCAGACCTGACCGGTGCGGCACCCGACCACATCGCGGACATGCTGCTGCCGCGGTATTTTGCGGTTTGGGAAGACGACCACTCGTTCCTGGCGTTGTTGCGGGCGGCGATGACGAGCGAGATTGCGGCGAACACCCTGAACCAGACGTTGGCCAAACATGTGGCGCCGACACTTTCCGCCGCAACACCGGACAATCACCAACAGCGGATCGCGCTGACGGACGCGTTCGTGATCGGCCTCGCTGCGACAAGATCTGTCATCGGCAATCTGCCGGTGGGCAGCCTCAGTCGCGAGGAGCTCAGCCGCTGGGCGGCCCCGGTATTTCGGCAGTTACTGGTTGGACCGGCGCCGTCGTGACCGAAGCGTTTGCCGGGATGTCGACACCTGGTGGCATAGAGTTTCCGTGTGACCGTGACGCGCCCCCGCAATGCGAGTCAGACGCGCGCTGACATCTTGTTGGCGGCGCGTCGCCGCTTCGGGGCGGAAGGCTACGAACGGACGACCCTGCGGGCCGTGGCGGCGGACGTCGGCGTGGACGCGGCGCTGGTGATCCGCTACTTCGGCTCCAAGCAGGACCTCTTCGCTGCGGCGGCTGATTTCTCGATCGATTTGCCGGACATGTCCGGTGTCGATCCCGACGAGGTGGCCGGCATCTTGCTGCCGCGGTTCTTCGCGGTGTGGGAAGAGGACGAGACGTTCTTGGCGCTACTGCGGGCGGCAATGACGAGCCCAATGGCCGCCGACACCTTACGAAACGTGTTCGCAAAGCAGGTCGCGCCCAAGTTGATCACCGCCACCCCTGACAATCCGGTTCAGCGGATCGGGCTGATGGGTGCGTTCGTGATCGGGCTCGCCACCACCAGATACATCTTGAAGAATCCGCCGATCGCCAGCCTCAGCCGCGAGGAACTGACCCGCTGGGCTGCGCCGGTCATTCGCCAACTACTGGTTGGCCCGGCGCCCTAACGCTCCGGTTTGCTCACGGTCTGTGCACGGGCCCCAGAACGGGGAGATCAGTGTTGATCGCGCCGTCGCCGTGATCGCCGAGCGAACCTTGAATGCTGTCAACGTCATTCGCGCAGTCGCGTCCCCCCTCGCCGCGAGATTTTAAGTAGCTGCTCGCGAAACGTGTACCGGAATACCGCTTCGCGGCGGCCCGGCCTCAGCCTGTGACGGTCATCTGGTCGTCACTGGTGTCCCAGGATCGGACGAAGAGGGCAACGGGAATCTGCTCGTTGCGGCCGTCTTCGCTGCCGCTGTCGTTGAGGTGCACGACGCCGGCGGCGGTGTCGACGCCGGTCACCACCACGGCGTGATTGGATTCGGGTTGGCCGTCCGAGGTTTTGTCCTCGACGGGTTCTCGCCAGATGAGTTCGGCGTTGAGGCCGGCGATTACCTTGCGGCCCTGAGCGAGAGCTTGCTCGAGCGCCTTCATGCCCGTGCCGACGCCGGCCTTTTTGGCGCTGCCCCTGTCGGTGCTGACCGCCTGGATGCCGTAGTGCGCCAGTAGCGCCGGCTCGTCGTCGAAGGAGGTGCCGCTGCCCGCCCTGCGCTTTCCGGGCTTGGCGTAGATCGGTCCGTGGTGGGAGGGGCTGGGCGTCGATTGGGCCAACTTGACGATCGCGTGCTCGGAGGGCTCGTCTCCGCTCAGCTCGCCGACCACGTCGGCGACCGCCATTTCCACGCAGTCATCGTCGTAGTCCTGGTAGTGCCAGAACGGGGCGGCCGCCTCGGGGTCGCCGTAGAAGGTGCCCGCGCCACTCGGTTGGTCGGGCGTGGCGGGAGCAGCTTGGGCTGTGCCCATCGCGACCAGCGCGGCTGCCAGCACGGCGGCCGTCGAGCCGACGGCGCCGGTGCGTGCCGCGATGCTGCTGCTCAAGCTGCGTCCTTTTCGCCGGGGAGCAGAATCCGTTGATCTCTACGCATTCTCGAAATTCCGGCGCCATTCGTTACAAATCGTTCGCTGAAGGATGCCATGCGAACTTTACAAAATTCCGTCTGACTGTCACGCTGACTTCGTGACGTCAGCCCCGCTAGAGGCGCGGCTCAGGGAGGACACGATGCGCGTTGCAGTCGACCTGACCAGGTGCACGGGACACGGTATCTGCGAGTCGATCGCCGACGACGTGTTCGAAGTCCAAGACGACGGCAGCGTCCTCATCCACAACGGTGAGCGCCCCGAGTCGGACCGCGACCGGATGCAAAAGGCGGTCATTCAGTGCCCGGCGGCTGCCCTGCGTCTAGAGGGCTAATGGGCTAGTGGGCGCCGGACAGGTTCAGCGTGATCACGCCGGCGATGATCAGCCCAACGCCGGCGACCTTCGCTACAGACAGCGGCGACCCCAGGAACAGCACGGCTATCAGCACGATCGCGGCCGTCCCGATCGCCGACCACAAGGCGTAGGCGACGTCAGTCTGCATACCGCGCGAGATGGAAAACGCAAGCAGCGCGAAAGACACGATGTAACCGACCAGGCAGATCACGGTCGGCCAAAGTCGGGTGAAGCCTTCGGTGCTCTTGAGCAGGCTGGTCGCCACCACCTCGGCGAAGATCGCGCACATCAAGGACAAATAGGCCAAGACGCCTCCGTAACGTTGTGGCATGGCCAAGAATCTCGACCAGTATTCGCCGGCTGTGCTGAGCATCTTGCGCTACTTGATCGACGCCCGCCTCCGCGGCTGAGGATCAGTCACCCCACCGGCCGTGCGATGCCGCGAGTTCGAGGAGCGTGATGCCGTCGGTTTGCCGTTCGCGGAGCACTTCCGCGGGCAGCGAATACGGCGGCGCCGCCGCAGGGCTGCGTCGCCCATGGGCCACGATTGCGTCCATCAGCGAACTCGTCATGGAGAGCCGTGGGTAGCGGTCATGGATCGCCACGGCGGTCTGCTCATCGATGAACTCGGCGTCGAGGCCGAAATCCACACCGATGCCGAGGCGAGTCAGGTAGCAGAGTGGTCCGCGCCGCTCGGCAATGCCTGAGGAGGTATGCAGGGCGATCGCATCCCACACACCGTCGACCACCGCGCGCTCGCAGCCATGATCGGTCAGCAGGGTGGCAGCAAGGTCGGCACCCTCGACTTCAAACCGTGTCTTGCCGGACGCCGCGCTGCCGACGCCGAGATCGTGCATGACACAGGCCAAAAACAACGTCTCACTGTCGTAATCGGCGCCCGGGCGTAGTCCGTCACGTGCGGCCAGCAGCTCACCGAAGAGGTAGCTGCGCACGCTGTGGTTGAACACCGCCGGGGACTCGGTGGACCGGGTCGCACCGATGGCGGCCTGTGCGACATCGGAGTTGATCAGTTTCGGCAGGTCTGGCGCTTGCTGCATGGCGACGACGCTAGGGCCTCGGCCGCGACGACGGGAGTGGCTGAACCGCCATGCTCCCCACGATTTAGGACAGGAGGCTCGCTGACAGCCAGAGCCCCCGTGCCTATACTTCGGATCGACCGCGATAATGACATTCTCTGCTTTGGAGAAGCTGTTTCCCGTCCGTTTCTGGAGGAGTCCGACGATGAGCGCTAACCACCGGTGCGACGGGAAGGTGGCCCTGGTCACCGGAAGCAGCCGCGGTCTGGGTAAGGCGATTGCCGCTCGGCTCGCGGCACAGGGTGCAACCGTGGCGCTGACGGCGCGCACCATGGAGCCCGACCCCAAATACCACGGGTCGCTGGGCCAGACGCTCGACGAGATCGTCGCCGCCGGAGGTCGGGCCATCGCGGTCCAGGCGGATCTGTCCCAAGCCGAAGAACGGGAGCGGCTGTTCGCTGAGGTGGTGACTACCGTCGGCGCCCCCGACATCCTGGTCAACAACGCCGCGGTGACATTCCTGCGGCCCCTGGACGAATTCCCGGAGCGGCGGGTCAGGCTGATGCTGGAGATGCACGTCCTGGGGCCGTTGCAGCTGAGCCAGCTGGCGATTCCCGCAATGCGCGAGCGCGGTCGCGGCTGGATCCTGAACCTGACCTCGGTGGGCGGCGACCTGCCGCCGGGACCCCCGTTCTCGGAATTCGACCGGACCGCGGGCTTCGGCATCTACGGGACGGTCAAGGCCGCGCTCAATCGGCTCACGAAAAGCCTCGCCGCCGAACTCTACGACGACGGCATCGCCGTCAATGCCGCCGCCCCGTCCAATCCGGTGGCGACCCCCGGAGCGGGGACCCTCGACCTGGCCAAGGCCGAGACCGAGGACATCGAATTGATCACCGAGACGGCATTGCGGTTGTGCACCGGCGATCCGAAGACCATGACCGGTCGGATAGCGCACACCCAGCCGTTCCTGGCCGAAGTCGGCTGGTCGAAGCCGGTCGGCTGAATGGCGGAACTTGACGTCGACGACCTGCGCCGGCGACTCGCTGTGGCCGAGATCGCTGACGTCACAGCGCTGGCCGGCGGCGCGTCCAGCCTGACCTTCCGTGGTATGCGGTTTGGGCGACAGGTGGTGATCAAGGTTGCTCCACCGGGCGTCGAACCGGTCGCCCACCGCGACGTTCTGCGACAGGCCCACATCATCGAAGCGCTTGCCGGCACAAAGGTCCCGGTGCCCGAGGTCGTTTGGGAGGACCCGGGAGCCCCGCCGCAAACCCCGCCACTTTTCGTGATGTCTCATGTCGAAGGCGACTGTGTGGAGCCGCTTTTCGACAGTTGCCCACCGAGTGATGACCTGCCGGAGCGCTACCGCAACGCGGCGCGGATCATGGCCGCCCTGCACAGTCTGTCGCCTATCGAGCTGGGGCTGGGCGGCGAATCAACGCTGGACCCGGTCGCGGAGGTGCACCGCTGGTGTGACACGTTGCAGACCGTCGACGCGACACTGGTTCCCGACTGGCAGGGCGTGCGAGATGCGCTGCTGCAGGGCGCGCCGCATGCCATGCGGCCGAGCGTGGTACATGGCGACTTCCGGCTGGGCAACGTGCTTGCCGCGGGCACCCACGTCAACGCCGTGATCGATTGGGAGATCTGGTCGATCGGTGATCCGCGCATCGATGCGGGCTGGTTCCTGATCAATTGCGACCCGGACACCTACGAACGCGTCCCCGCCTCCGCCGGTATGGCACCGCCGACCGCCGAACTCGCCGATATCTACCGGCACGACCTGGGGGAGGAGACGGGCGACCTCGCCTGGTTCAGCGCGCTGGCCTGTTTCAAGTCCGCGGCGACGTGGTCACTGATCGTCAAGCACAATCGCCGACGACGTTCTCCGCGAGCCGACTTGGAAGCCATGGCAGCCGCGTTGCCGAGGCTGCTGACGCGGGCGCGAACGATGCTGAACGGCGTGGACTAGCCGCGGGGGATGCCCGCCAGCTTGTCAGCGAACTTGGCCTCCGCGGCCTCGCGCAGTCGCAGCAGGTGTTCGGACGGAAACAGATCGGGCGCTGACTGACGGTCTTTGAGCAACAGCCGGGCCAGCGTCACCTTGTGGACTTCGGTTGGGCCGTCGGCAAGGCCGAGCACGAAGGACTCAACCAGATACTGGACGAACGGCATCTCGTGGGTGGTGCCCAGCGATCCGTGCAGCTGAAGCGCGCGCGCCGACACGTCATGCAGGACCTTCTGCATCATCGCCTTTACCGCTGAGATATCGGCCCGCACCGCCTTGTAGTCATTGAATTGGTCTATTTTCCAGGCAGTTTGCAGCGTCAGCAGTCGGAAGGCTTCGATCTCCATCCAGGAGTCGGCGACCATCTCCTGGACCAGTTGCTTGTTGGCGAGCACCTCGCCCTGGGTGTAGCGCGAGACCGCCCGTTCGCAGATCATGTCGTAGATGCGGCGGACCAACCCGACCGTGCGCATGGCGTGATGGATGCGACCGCCCCCCAGGCGGGTTTGAGCGACGACGAAGGCGCCGCCGCGCGGGCCCAGCATGTGATCGTTGGGTACGCGCACGTTTTCGTAGCGGACGTATCCTTCACGCCCGCCGCCGCCCGCGGGCTGATAGCCCAGCCCGACGTCGCGCAGCACGTTGATGCCCGGGGTGCTGCCTGGTACGACGAACATCGAATAGCGCTCGTACGGTGGCGCCTCCGGGTCGGTCATTGCCATCACGATGATGAACGACGCCATCGAGGCAAATGAGGAGAACCACTTCTCCCCGTTGATGATCCAGTCGTCACCATCGGCGACCGCGGTGGTGGTGAACACCTTCGGATCGGCGCCGCCCTGCGGCTCGGTCATCGAGAAGCAGGAGATGATGCGGTTGTCCAGCAGCGGCTCGAGATAGTGCGCTTTGAGCTCCGGTGTGCCATAGTGCGCGAGGATTTCGCTGTTGCCGGAATCGGGTGCCTGCGAGCCGAAGACGATCGGTGCGCATTCCGACCGGCCCAAAATCTCGTTGAGCAGCGCCAGCTTCACCTGCCCGAAGCCGGGTCCGCCGAGATGCGCTCCGAGGTGGGTGGCCCACAGTCCACGCTGTTTGACGATCTCCTGCAACGGGGGAATCAGCGCTTGGCGCACAGGATCGTTGAGATCGTGAGATTCCTTGATAATCAGGTCGATCGGCTCGCACTCGGTGCGCACGAAATCATGCACCCACTCGAGTTGGTGTGCCCACTCTGGGTCAGTGGAGAAGTCCCAGGACATTTGTCGTCCCTCTCGGTAGATGGTTCATTGGGAGCTGCGTTGCGCTACCACGCCGGCGTGTTCGAGCTCGGCGATGGCGTCGCCGTCCAATCCCAGCTCGGTCAGCAGCGCGTGGGTGTGGTCGCCGGGCAGCGACGGTGCTGACGGGGTCTTGGGGCGGGTGCGTGAGAAGCGGGGAGCCGGCGCGGGCGAGGTGATGCCGTCGACGTCGATAAACGTTTCGCGCGCGACGAGGTGCGGGTGCCGTGGCGCCTCAGTCAGCGAAAGCACGGGTGTGGCGCAGCATCCCGGTGAATCCAGGATGTCTTCCCACTCGGCGCGGTTCTTCTCGGCGAAGCGAGCCGCCAGTACGTTGCGGTGCGCGGCCCATGCCGACGGGTTGTTGTCGTCGTGCGGGACGCTGACGCCGAGGCGGTCGCAGAGTTCCGCGTAGAACTTGGGCTCCATTGCGCCGACTGCGATGTGGCGCTCGTCGGCCGTGGCGTAGACGCCGTAGAAGTGGGCGGCGCCGTCGAGTAGGTTGTCCTCCCGACGATCACGCCACGTGCCAGCCGGCACCATGCCGAAGTACGGGGCCAGCAGGGTCGCGACGCCGTCGACCATTGCGACGTCGAGCACCTGCCCCGCGCCGGATTCGCGAGCCTCGAGGATTGCGCTGAGCAGTCCGACCGCCAGCAGCATTCCGCCGCCGCCGTAATCGCCGACCAGATTCAATGGTGGCACTGGGAATTCGGCCGTGCCTATGCCGTGCAGGGCACCGGTCAACGCGAGGTAGTTGATGTCATGACCGGCGTGGCCGGCCAGCGGTCCCTCCTGCCCATAGCCGGTCATCCGGGCATACACCAGGCGAGGATTGCTCTCGCGCAAGTCGTCTGGGCCGATGCCCAGCCGCTCGGCCACGCCGGGCCGGTACACGTCGACGAAGGCGTCGGCGTCGTCGGCCAACCGCTGCACGAGGTCCCTGCCCCTGGGATCCTTGACGTCGGCGGCCAGCGACCGTTGGCTGCGCCGCACCGAGTAGTCGATGGGCAGGGGACCGCCGGCGCCCGCGATGGGGTCGACACGGATGACGTCTGCGCCCAAGTCGCCCAGTAGCATTCCGCAGAACGGGGCCGGCCCCAGGCCACCCATCATGACGATGCGCACCCCGTGCAAAGGGCCGGTCATGACGACCACTTCTTCCGGCGTGCGGCGGCCTCGTCGGTGGCGTGTGTGATCACCTGGTTGCGGTTCTCGAGTTCCAGCGCCGCATTCAGGTTCGGTGCGTCGGTGTTGACCTGCAGCGCGCGCTTGGTCAATTCCACGCCCAGGGGAGCGAGGCCGGCGATCTGCGTCGCCAACTCGATCGCGCGCTCGCCCAGTCGATCGGGCTCGACAAGCTCGCTGATCAGGCCACGCCGATCGGCTTCGGCGGCCGATACCGTTCGGCCGGTGAGCATCCAGTCGGCGGCAATGCTGGTGCCCACGATCCGCGGCAGGTGGTAGCTCATGCCCATCTCGGCGCCCGAGAGGCCGAGCAGGATGGCGGCATTTCCGAACGACGCCGCGGTTGAAGAGATCCGGACGTCGGCCGCGAGACATAACGCGAAACCCGCCCCGACGCAGGGGCCGTTGACCGCCGCGATGACCGGCTGCGGCAGCACGCGGATGGCTTGCGCGAGTGCGGCCATTTTTTCCTGGAACCGCAGCCGGTCGAGGGCGGGTGCGCTGGCATCGGGCACGTCGGGTCCGAAGTCGCGCATGTCGATCCCGGCGCAGAAGCCGCGACCGGCGCCGGTGAGGACGACAGCGCGCACGGACCGGTCGGTCGTGAAATCGGCTAGGGCAGCGGTCAAGTCCGTCTGCATGGTCTCGTTGATGGCATTGAGCCGCTCGGGGCGGTTCAAGCGCACGACGACAACGCCGTCACTCGGCCTTTCGAGTATCAGGGTGCTCGGCAAGGTCACGCTCGTTCGATAATGGTCGCCGTTCCCATACCGCCGCCGGTGCACATGGTCACCAGTCCCGTTGTCAGGTCGCGACGTTCGAGCTCATCGAGAAGGGTGCCGATGAGCATGGCGCCGGTGGCGCCGATCGGGTGGCCGAGGGCGATCGCCCCGCCATTGACGTTGACCCGGTCCGCGTCGAGGTCGAGATCGCGGATCGCCTTGAGGGGGACGGCGGCAAAGGCTTCGTTGATCTCCCACAAATCGATGTCGGCGACGGTCATGCCGGCGCGCTCCAAACAGCGCTGTGCCGCCGGTCCGGGTGCGGTGAGCATGATGATCGGTTCGCTGCCGATCGCGGCGGCGGCGCGGATCTGGGCGCGCGGCCGCACGCCGTGGGTGCTTATCCAGCGCGCGGAGGCGACGGCCACTGCGGCGGCGCCGTCGACGATCCCGGATGAGTTGCCCGCGTGGTGCACGTGGTCGATGTGGTCGATGCCCGGGTAGCGGTCGAGGCAGATCTCGTCGAATGTCCGTTGCTCACCGTCGATCCGCGTCGCGCCCATCGCCGCGAAGGCGGGCTTCAGCCGCGCCAGCGACTCGGCGGACGTGCCCGGACGGGGGTGCTCGTCGCGTGCCACCGCCGAACCGTCCGGTGCGAGCACCTCGATCAATGATCGGTCGAACCGATGCTCCTCGATTGCGGTGGCGGTCCGGCTCTGGCTCTGCGCCGCGTACGTGTCCACCATCTCGCGGGTGAAGCCTTCGAGTGTGGCGATGAGATCGGCCGAGATGCCCTGCGGCACCGTGGGGTAACGCAGCCGCAATTCGGTGTTGTTGCCGTCGATCGTCGGGACACCTGCCGTCACATCCCACCGGGACATCGATTCGACTCCACCCGCGATCACCAGATCCTCGCCCCCGGCGGCGACCGCGGACGCCGCGACGGTGACGGCCTGCTGGCCCGACCCGCAGAAGCGGTTCAGCGTCATCCCCGGAACCGTCTCAGGCCAGCCGGCCAACAGCACCGCCAGCCGGGCGATGTCGTCGCCGTGGTCACCGGACAGGATGCCGTTGCCGGCGATCACGTCATCAACCTCGGCGGGGTCGAAGCCGGTGCGCTCGGCCAGGGCGGTGAGGCAGCCCGCGAACAGCGTCTGGGGGTGCACGTTATGCAGTCCGCCGTCGGGGCGGCCCCGACCGCGCGGCGTGCGTACGGCGTCCAGGATCCAGGAGTCGGTCACACCGTGACCAGGCGAGAAAGGTTGCCGCCCATGATCTTGGCCTGGTCTTCCAGCGGAAGGTGGCTGAGCGCGTCGGCGAAATGCGTCGGCTGCGCAAGGCCCTCGGGGTGGGGGAAGTCCGAACCGAACAACACCCGCTCAACGCCGACCAGATCGATCAGCTCGCTGACCCCCTCCTCGTAGAACGGGCTGAGGTGGATGCGGTTCTTGATCTCCTCGATCGGGTTGCCGGCGAAGGCCTCCGGCGCCTTCTTGTAGACATCGGCGAGGCTGTCCAGCAGTGGGAACAGCCAACGTGCACCACTTTCGATCACCGAAACCTTCAGTGTGGGGAAGCGGAAGAGGGCCCCGTGGATGACCCAGGAGGCGACGGCGTCCTGGACCGGCCGCCACTGCGCGTACATGCCGAAAGCGTCTGTCCGCATGGGCAACATCTCTTTGCCGTCGCCGTTCCACTCCCCGTTGTAACGGGCGTAGCCGCTGTCCGAGGTGTGCATGGCGACCAGCACGTCGTGCTCGACGCAGCGCTGCCAGAAGGGGTCGAACTCGGGCAGCGCGAACGACCGCGGGCCGCCGTAGCCCGGCACCGGTGCGGGCCGGATCAGGACCGCGCGGGCACCGCGGGACACCACCCAGTCGAGTTCTTCGATCGCCTTCTCCACGATCGGCAGGCTCACGACCGGGACGGTGAAGATGCGGTTCTTGTAGTTGAAGCCCCAGACCTCGTCGAGCCACTGGTTCAGTGCGTGCACCACGACATGGATCAGTGCCGGATCATCGCGCATCCGCTCCTCGATCAGGCTGGCCAGCGTAGGGAACATCAGCGAGCGGTCCACGCCGAGCTCGTTCATCAGCTCCAGCCGCGGTCCGGGCTCACGAAACGCCGGGATGGCCCGCATCGGCTCGCCGAAGATCTCGCGGCGGCTCTTGCCGTCCGGGTTACCGAATTTGAAATAGTCCTCCATCGCGCCCGGCCGGGCGACGACCTCGAAGGTCGGGTTGGGGATGTAGTCGCTGATCTGGCCGCGGATCGCGATCTTGGTGCGGCCGTTGACCTGCACGTACTGGATCGCGTTTTTGTACTCCTTGGGCAAGAACTGCGTCAGGGAATCCTGGGTCTCGTACAGGTGGTTGTCCGCATCGAACAGTGGATAGGGCAGTTTTGCCGCATTCGTCATGGCGATCTCCTTCGATCAACAACGATCGTAATGGGTCTCTCGCTCAGGAGAATAACCTTCTCCAAAATGGCAAAGCTCTTTTCACGCGGGGCCGATTCCGTCGTGCACGAGGCCGCCGAGAAGTCGATTCGTCGGCTTGTTGCTGACTCCAGAGTCGAACGTGTGTTCTAATAGGAACACACGTCCCGCCCGCGCAATGCGGGAGATGTTCAGGAGGAGATCGCCGCAACGATGACTGTAGACACTCTGGCACCACAAGCCCCGCCCACTGATTCCGGCACTCCCGACGTCTTGGTTCCTTCTGTCGAGAGCGCCTCGCCAGGGAGTGCGCCGGCACCCGACGCGCCCAGCGCCGAAGCTGCTGTCGGGGAGAAGCCGCAAAAGCTCCCGGGCAACAAGGTGGCCGGCAAAAAAACGAAGACACTCGAGCTGACCCTTACTGTCACCGGTACTGCCGACGGCGAATGGCGCGCGGAGCTCAAGCAGGGCACCGCCTACCTGGCCCGCAACCTCGCGGTCGCGGCCGCCGCCGTCTCCCGGGCGGCCAAGGAACTGCATCAGGACCTCTCGACGCCAATCAACCAGGTCATCGAAGAGGCACGCTCCCAGCAGGCCGCCAGGGTCGCCGCCCTCGAAGCCGAACTGGAAGCCGCCCGCAGGGCTCTGGCCGATCTGGACTGAGATCCCTGAACCCAAAGCCGCTCGGGGATGGTGAGGCGGTTCAGGAGTCGAAGTTAGTGCTGCTGGTGAGCTTCTCCCATTTCGCGATCTCGCTGGCACGGCCGTCGGCGACGTAGCGGTAGAGTGCCAGCGCGTCCGGGCCGAGGAGCAGGAATGCCGGGGGCTCGCTCGCTTCGACGGCAGTGATGATCGCGGCCGCCGCCTTGGCGGGATCGCCGGCCTGGTTGCCGTCCATGGTGTCGTTCTTCTTGCGGCGCTTCCCGGCCGTGTCCGCATAGTCGTCGATGACTGTTGCGGATTCGACGAGCGAGCGTCCGGCGAAGTCGGTGCGGAATGCGCCGGGCTCAACGATCGTCACAGAGATACCCAGCGGGGCGAGCTCGCCGCGAAGCGCCCCGGTTATCCCTTCCATGGCGGCTTTGGCCGCGGCGTAGTAGCCGGACCCGACCGGCGTCACGGTCGCCCCGATCGAGGAGATGTTCACGACCGCCCCGCTGCGGCGTGCTCGCATCCCGGGCAACACGGCCTTGATCATCGCGACGGTGCCGAAGAAGTGCGTGTCGAACAGGGCACGGACTTCGGCGTCGTCGCCTTCTTCGACGGCGGCACGGTAGCCGTAGCCGGCATTGTTGACCAGTACATCGACGCCGCCGAACCGAGATTGGGCCTGCTGCACCGCCGAGTGGACCTGCTCGGGCTTGGTGACATCGAGGGCGACGGCCAGCACGCGCTCTGGCGCGGTGTCGGCCAGGTCGGCGACCTTCTTGACGTCGCGTGCGGTGACGACAGCGTTATGCCCGGCGCCGATCACGGCCTCGGCGAGCGCGCGGCCGAGCCCGGTCGAGCAGCCGGTGATAAACCAGGTGGACATAGGAGTCTCCTTATCAGGCGTCCGAGGTCGACGCGTCCCATTGCCGTTGCACTTCCCGCTCCGCGGCGGTCGGTATCAGACCGGAGGGCGCGAACAGCCTGGACGGCACCGAGTCGTCCTCGGTCAATGGCCTGCCGCCACCGCGGGCCGCCTTGAGCGCCACGATGATTCCGGCGACGAGCACGATGACGACAACCAAGGCGAACAGGATGGACAAACTGCCTTGGATGAAGGTGTTCCTGATCACGTCATTTAGCTGATCGGCGTTCTTGGCTGAACCGAACGCCGTCTTGCCCGCGTGCTTCGCCGCTGAATATTGAGCATGCTGCGACCAGTAGCCGATGGCCGGATTAGCGGAGAAGATTTTCTGCCAGGACGCGGTCAGCGTGACCACAAGATCCCATAGCAGCGGCAGTCCGGGAATCCAGGCCCACTTGATCAGGCCCTTCTTGATGACGACGACCGTGATCACGGTCAGCGCGACTGCCGCGAGCAGCTGGTTGGCGATACCGAACAGTGGGAACAGCGTGTTGATACCGCCTAGGGGGTCGGTCACGCCCATCAGCAGGATGCCGCCCCACGCCGCGACCACGGCCAGGCTGCAGATCCAGACGCCGGGACGCCAGCTCGGGTTCCGCAGCTTGGTCAGCGGGCCACCCAGATTGCCCAACGCGTCGGACAGCATGAAACGCGCGACGCGGGTGCCCGCATCGACGGCGGTCAGGATGAAGAGTGCCTCGAACATGATCGCGAAGTGGTACCAGAACGCCTTGAGACCGGCGCCGCCGAACACCTTCTGCAGTACCTCGGACATGCCGAACGCCAGCGTCGGTGCGCCACCGGTGCGCGACACGATCGACTTTTCGCCCACGCTGGCCGCGGCTTGAGTGAGCTGCTCCGCGGTGGCCGGTGCTCCCGACAGGCCGAGCCCATTGACGTACTTCGCGGCGGTGGCGGCGGTGCCGCCGGTCTGCGCGGGCGGAGCGTTAAGAGTGAAGTACAAGTGCTGGTTGATGATTGAGGCGGTGATGAGCGCCATGACGGCGACGAATGACTCGGTCAGCATGCCGCCGTAGCCGATGAAGCGCATCTGGCTTTCCTTCTCCAGCAGCTTCGGCGTCGTCCCGGACGAGATCAGCGCATGGAATCCGGACAGCGCCCCGCACGCGATGGTGATGAACAGGAATGGAAAAAGCGAGCCGGGGAACACCGGCCCGTCGCCGCTGGTCGCGAACCGTGATATCGCCGGCGCCGCCATGACCGGGTGTGCGAAGCAGATGCCGATCGCGAGTAAAGCGATGGCACCGACCTTCATGAACGTCGATAGATAATCGCGCGGGGCGAGGAGCAACCACACCGGCAGCGCCGACGCCGCGAAACCGTAGATGACGATCAACCACGACACCTCAACGGGCGTGAGGTTCAACCAGGATGTGCCCCAAGCTGTTTCGCCGACCCAATTGCCGGAGGCCACGGCGAGCATCAACAGCACAAAGCCGATCACCGAGACTTCGGTCACCTGCCCGGGGCGGATGTACCGCAGGTAGCAGCCCATGAAGAGGGCGATGGGGATGGTCATCGCGATGGAGAACACTCCCCACGGGCTCTGTGAAAGTGCCCGAACCACGACCAGTGCCAGCACGGCAATGATGATCACCATGATGACGAAGGCCCCTATGAGGGCCGCGGCACCGCCGATTGCGCCGATCTCGTCGCGGGCCATCTGGCCCAGGGAGCGCCCGCGCCGTCGGGTGGAGATCCACAACACCAGGTAGTCCTGCACGGCCCCGGCGAACACCGCGCCGAAGATGATCCAGATGCTGCAAGGCAGATAACCCATTTGGGCGGCCAGCACCGGACCGACGAGTGGTCCGGCTCCAGCGATTGCGGCGAAATGATGGCCGAACAGCACGCGCCGGTCGGTCGGCACGTAGTCGGTGCCGTCGTCGAGGATTTCGGCGGGCGTGGCGTGGTCGTCGCGCGGGCGCACGATCTTCATCTCGATCAACCGGGCGTAGAACCGGAAGCCGATGACGTAGGTGCAGATCGCCGCGACCACAAACCAGACCGCGTTCACCGTCTCGCCGCGGGCGAAGGCGATGAACGCCCACGCGATGGCACCGACGAGGGCGACTATCCCGAAGACGATCTTGTGCCGGGTGGTGATCGGGGACCTGTCGATGATCGCGACGGGCGGCAAGTCCTTGTCGGTGCGGATGTAGCTGATTTGCCCGGTCACGCTCAAACCCTACGACGGCAGTGAACAGCCGGGCCAGTGTCAATACAGCAAGCGCACCGCGTCGATGGTGTCGGCCTCGGCGGGGCTCTTGTCATCGCGGTACCGCAGCACCCGGGCGAATCGGAGTGCCAGACCGCCCGGGTAGCGCGACGACTTTTGCACGCCGTCCAACGCCACCTCGACCACCTGTTCGGGCAGCAGCGTGACGACGTGCCCATCGGTGCCACCCACGGCGAGCTCGGTGAACCGGGCGGTTTGCCAGACCAGCATGGCATCGGTCATACCCTTGAAAGTCTTTCCCACCATGATGAATTCGCCGTTGGCCGGATCCCGCGCTCCCAGGTGAATATTGGACAGCTTTCCGCGGCGTCGCCCCGAACCCCACTCCACGGCCAGCACCACCAGGTCCAGGGTGTGCACCGGCTTGACCTTCAGCCAGCCGGATCCGCGGCGGCCCGCCTGATAGGACGCGGTCGGCGCCTTGGCCATGACGCCTTCGTGGCCGGCGGCCAGGGTCGCGTCCAGAAAGGCGCCCGCCAGCATCGGATCGGACGTGATCAGCCGGTCGACGCGGTGCCGCGCCGGCACCAGCGCGTCCAGAGCGGCCAGCCGGTCGGTGGTCGGCGCGTCGAGCAGGTCCAGGCCGTCGCAGTGCAAGATGTCGAAGAAGAACACCGAAAGTGGTTGTGCCACTTTTGCCGCAACAACGTCGACCGATCGACCGAACCGCGACGCGGTGACCTGGAAGCGGTGTGGCCGGTTGTCTGGCCGCAGCGCGATGGCCTCACCGTCGGCGATGAGGTTGCTCACCGGCAGTGCCAGCGTTGCCTCCACCACCTCGGGCAGCCGCGCGGTGACGTCGTCCAGGCTTCGGGTGTAGATGGTGACGGCACCGTCGGCCCGGTGAATCTGCACTCGCGCGCCGTCTAGTTTCGCCTCGAAAATTGTCGTGCCGCCGTGGCGTTCGATGGCATCGGCCACGCTGGTCGCGGTCTGTGCCAACATCGGGCCCACCGGCCGGCCCACCCGCAGGATGAATTCGTCCAGCGCAGCCGGTGCACCGGACCGAGCGGCTTTCAAACTAGCCACAGCTACCGCCGGCAGATCCCCGCCCAGCATCGCGGCACGCTGGACAGCGGCGGCGGGGATGCCGGCGGCCTTGGCGACGGCGTCGGACATGACTCCGGCGAGCGCACCCTGGCGCAGTTCGCCGCCGAGTAGCCGCACCAGAAAGGTCTGCTCGGTTTCGGTGGCTGCGGCGAACAGCGTCGTGAGGAGTTCGGTGCGCCGCGCCTGGGATCCTTTGCCTGACACAGCGCCGATCTCGGTGAAGATGGCATTGACGCCGGCGACGGTCAGCGATGGGTCAGCCGCGGCCTGCGGTCGCGAGCGCAATGACGTCCAGCCGACGCCGATCTGGCGCTGACGAAGCTCACCGGAGAGCCACGACACGATGATCGCGACCTGCTCGGGCTCGGCCGCAGCGCGACGCAGCAACTCGGCGATCTGCGCAACCTTATCGAGGCGCGATGAGGTTCCGCCCACATTAAGCGATGTGCTTGCGACGTCGAGAAGGAGCACGAACCCAGCTTGGCACGGAGCGCCGACAGCTCCCCGAGGCGGACACGCTAGCGTGCCTGCGTAACGTTACAGACTTAAAGGATTCTGACAAGGAGGCTCCGGATGGAGATCAACGGTAAGAAGGTCGTCGTCATCGGCGGCGCGTCGGGGATGGGTCGCGCGAGCGCCGAACTGCTGGCCCGACGTGGCGCGGATGTCGCGGTGCTCGACCGCGAGGGCTCCGACGGCAAGGTCGTTGCCGAGGGCATCGGTGGCACGTTCTACCCCGTCGACGTCACCGACTTCACCGGCACCGAGGAGACGCTGCAGGCCGCGGTCGACAAGCTCGGGGGCCTGCACGTCGTAATCACCACCGCCGGCGGCGGCGTCGCCATGCGCACGCTGAGCAAATCCGGTCCGCACGACCTGGAAGCCTTCCAATCGACGGTGAATCTGAACCTCATCGCCAGCTTCAACATCAGCCGGCTCGCAGCCGCGCACATGTCCAAGAACGAGCCCGAGGACGAAGAGCGGGGCGTCATCATCAACACCGCATCCATCGCGGCTTTCGAGGGCCAGATCGGCCAAGTCGCCTACACCGCCGCCAAGGCCGGGATCGCAGGCATGTGCCTGACGATGGCACGCGACCTCGGTTCCTTGGGGATCCGGGTGCTGGCCATCGCCCCGAGCCTGTTCGCGACCGGGTTGACCAAGGGAATTCCGGACGAATTCGCGTCGGCGCTGACCAAGGATGCGGCCTTCCCGAAGCGCCTCGGCCGGCCCGAGGAGTATGCCAGGCTGGTCGAGGCCATCGTGGAGATCGCGATGCTCAACGGCCAGTGCCTGCGGCTGGACGCGGGCCAGCGGTTCGCGCCCAAGTAGGCAGACCCCAAGCGGGGCCCGCCCCGCAATAAGTACACTCTTTTTTAGGCAGCCGCCCCGCTCCCCGCCGGAGCGGGGCAGGCAGTCACCCCCGGCGACGACGCCGCCAGGGCAGCAGCGCCAGGAGGGGCCCTCATGGGTATCGCACTGACCGACGACCACCGCGAACTCGCCGAGGTAGCTCGCGCGTTCCTGACCTCACAGAAGGCACGTTGGGCGGCGCGTTCGTTGCTCGATACGCCCGACGAGGCCCGGCCCGGATTCTGGCAGGGCATGGCAGAACTCGGCTGGCTTGGTCTGCACGTCGACGAGGAATACGGCGGCTCGGGCTACGGGTTCCCCGAACTCGTGGTGGTGATCGAAGAACTCGGCCGCGCGGTGGCGCCGGGACCATTCGTGCCGACGGTCATCGCCTCGGCGGTGATCGCCAAAGACGGCAGTGCCGAACAGAAGTCGCGGCTGTTGCCAGGTCTGATCGACGGAACCGTTGCGGCGGGGATCGGTCTGGACAGTCGGGTGCGGGTCGCCGATGGGCTCGCTGATGGCGACGCCGGAATCGTGTTAGGCGCCGGGCTGGCCGACCTGCTGGTGATCGTCGCCGGTGACGACGTGCTGGTGCTGGACCGCGGCCGCGCCGGTGTGTCGGTGGACGTACCCGAGAACCTCGACCCGACCCGGCGTTCGGGGCGGGTGCGGCTGCAGAACGTGAGTATCAGTGCGGAGGACATCCTGCCGGGCGCGCGCGAATCGGTTCTGGCCCGGGCCCGCACCCTGCTGGCCGCCGAAGCGGTGGGTGGGGCGGCCGACTGCGTCGACGCCGCCGTCGACTACGCCAAGGTGCGCGAGCAGTTCGGGCGCACCATCGCCACTTTCCAAGCGATCAAGCATCACTGCGCGAACATGCTGGTCGCCGTGGAGTCGGGGATCGCCGCGGTCTGGGACGCCTCACGGGCCGCCTCCGAGGACTTATCAGAGGGAGAAGCACAGTTCCGTCTTATCGCCGCGGTGGCGGCGGCGCTGGCCCTGCCGGCCTACGCGCGCAACGCCGAGCTCAACATCCAGGTGCACGGCGGCATCGGCTTTACCTGGGAACACGACGCGCACCTGCATCTGCGTCGCGCCCTAGTTACCACCGCGCTGTTCGGCGGCGACGGGCCCGCACGTGATGTGTTCGCGCGGACCGTGGCCGGTGGGGTTCGGGAGAACAGCCTCGACTTACCGCCGGAGGCGGAGGAACTGCGCACCAGGATCCACGCCGACGCCGCCGAGATCGCCGTGCTGGACAAGCAGGCGCGGCGCGACAAGCTGATCGAGACCGGCTACGTGATGCCGCACTGGCCCAAGCCGTGGGGTCGCGCGGCCGACGCGGTGGAGCAGCTGGTTATCGAGGAGGAGTTCCGCACGGCGGGCATCAAACGCCCCGACTACGGGATCACCGGGTGGGTGATCCTGACTCTGATCCAGCACGGGACACCTTGGCAGATCGAAAGATTCGTTGAGAAGGCGTTACGCAAAGACGAGATCTGGTGCCAGCTCTTTTCCGAACCCGACGCGGGTTCCGATGCGGCATCGATCAAAACCCGCGCCACCAGGGTGGACGGTGGCTGGAAGATCAACGGGCAGAAGGTGTGGACCAGCGGGGCGCACTACTGCGCGCGGGGACTGGCCACCGTGCGTACCGACCCCGATGCCTCCAAGCATGGCGGCATCACGACGGTCATCGTCGACATGAAGGCCCCCGAAGTCGAGGTCCGGCCGTTGCGGCAGATCACCGGTGAGTCCGAATTCAACGAGGTGTTCTTCAACGATCTGTTCGTCCCCGACGAGGACGTCGTCGGCGCGCCCAACACCGGGTGGACTGTCGCGCGGGCGACGCTGGGCAACGAGCGCGTCAGCATCGGTGGCAGCGGGTCGTTCTACGAGGGCATGGCGGCACTGCTGACGGGTCTGGCCGGGCAGAACGCGGATCGGTTGGCCGGGGCCGATATCCGGCTCGGCTACTACCTCGCCGAGGATCACGCCCTGCGGCTACTGAACCTGCGCCGGGTGGCCCGCAGCGTGGAGGGGGCCGGTCCGGGTCCGGAAGGCAACGTCACGAAACTCAAGCTGGCCGAGCACATGGTCGAGGGGGCCGCGATCTGGGCGGCGCTGCTGGGGCCCGAGGTCGCGCTGACCGACGGGCCGGGAGCGTTGACCGGCCGGTCGATGATGGGCGCGCGTGCCATGGCGATCGCCGGCGGTACCTCCGAGGTCACCCGCAACCAGATCGCCGAGCGCATTCTCGGCATGCCGCGCGACCCGCTGATCAACTGACTTTCTTCCGGCGAGCGTGCGTGTCTGCACGGAGACACGCCGCGTGGACCGGCATTCTGCGCACGCTCGTCACGCGCAGGTGCCGCCCGCCGTCTAGGTGGGCCCGAACGCGGGCGCGCCGCCGGCGGTCTGTTCCGGTCGGATGTCGACGGGCATCCCGCACGTCACCGAATCCGGTTCGCAGTCCACGATATTGGCGGCCACCCGCAGGCCGCTCTGTTCGGCGAGCTCGACAAGGGCGATCACGTACGGGGTCGGGATCTCAGGGTTATAGGGGTGATGGTTGACGGTGTAGGTGAACACCGTGCCGCGTCCCGACACCGGCCGGGCTACGAGCTGGCTCCCACAATCGCGGCATTCGCCGGACGAGGGGTGCACCCAGTGCGCGCAATTAGAGCAATGCTCGATGAGTAGCGGGGATGTCGACTCGGCTGACACGAGCAATACAGTACACTCTATTAATTCCAGATTTTCACGCGGGTAGCAGGTTTCGGCGGACGAACGGTGCATATGACGTACTTCGAGAAAGACGCGATCTTGTCCGGTATCGGCATATCGCGGATCGGCCGCCGCACCGGCATTCCAGGGCTGGAGTTGACCATGGAGGCCGTGCGGACGGCCATCGCCGACGCCGGCCTGGTCGCAGCTGACATCGACGGCATCGCGACCCTGGGTGACACTCCGGCCGAACAGATCAACGTCGAACTGGGGATTGACGCGGGCGACTGCGGAGCCGGATTCGGCACCGGCGGATTGCTGAACCCGGTGATGTCGGCGTGTCGTGCGGTTGCTGAGCGTCGAGCCCGCCACGTGGTGGTCTACCGGACGATCCAAATGCTGGGCGGCACGGTCCTACCGAAACAGGAAGGGCAGGAGGCGAATGCGCCTGCCCCGGCACTTGCGCAAATGCTGGAACCGGTCGAAGGCGCGGCGCGTCCCGCTGTCGGGCCGATGGACGACATCGGCGATCTGGTTGCCGCCCATGCTTACTCCGCGGCGAACTGGCTGGCGTTGCATTGCCGCCGCCACATGGACCTATACGGGACCACCAAAGAGCAATTGGGCTGGTTGGCGCTCAACGGCAGGCGCAACGCCGCGTTGAATCCCCTTGCCGTCTACCGCGACCCGATGACGATGGACGACTATCTGGGCGCGCGGCTGGTATCGACACCGTTGGGGCTGCTGGACTGCGATGTGCCCATTGACGGCTCGGTCGCAGTGGTGGTGTCGAACGCGGACTACGCCGGCGACTGCCCACACCGTGCGGTGCGCGTGGAGGCGATTGGCGGCTCCGACGGCGCCGGCGGCTGGTTCCACCGCGACGATTACCCGAAGATGGCGATGTCCGATGCAGGCGCGCAGATGTGGTCGCGCACCGCGTTGAAGCCCGCCGATCTCGACGTCGCCCAGTTGTACGACGGGTTCACGTTTCTCGCGATGTCGTGGTTGGAAGCTCTGGGGATCTGCGGCGACGGCGAGGCCGGTCCGTTCGTCGAGGGCGGGACGCGGATCGCCCGCGACGGCGTGCTGCCGCTGAACACTTACGGTGGCCAGCTTTCGGCCGGGCGAATGCACGGCTACTGGACACTGCACGAAGCGTGCCTGCAGCTACGGGGTGAGGCGGGGGAGCGGCAAGTGTCGCAGCGCCCCGAGGTCGGCGTGATCTCGGTGGGTGGTGGACCCATCGCGGGCTGCATGTTGCTCACTTGCTGAGATAGACCGTGGGAGAGCTTAATTGAGCCCGAGGTGAGTGTTGAGCCGGACGCCGTCCGGGCGGATAAACGAGCTTCGATGATCGCACGCGAGATCGAGGCGGAGATCGTTCGCCGCGGTTGGACCATCGGCGAATCGCTGGGTTCCGAACAAGCCCTGCAGCAACGCTTCTGCGCAAGTCGCTCAGTGTTGCGGGAAGCCGTTCGCCTCGTCGAACACCACCAGGTGGCCCGAATGCGTCGCGGACCCAACGGTGGGTTGCTGATCTGCGAACCCGACGCGGGACCCGCGACCCGCGCCATGGTCATCTATCTCGAGTACCTCGGTATGACGCTGGGCGACCTGCTCAATGCGCGCCTGGTGCTCGAGCCGCTGGCGGCCTCTCTCGCCGCGGAACGTATCGACGAGGCCGGAATCGAACGGCTCCGAGCGGTGCTGCGCGCAGAGCAGCAATGGAAGCCCGGCTTACCGGCGCCCCGAGATGAATTTCACATCGCACTCGCGGAGCGATCGAAAAACCCTGTGCTACAACTTTTTATTGATGTCCTGATGAGGCTGACCGCACGATACGCACGCCAATCGCGGACGGAATCGGCGAGTACGGCCATCGAGGCGGTCGACCACATGCGCACCGACCACGCCGAGATCGTCGCCGCCGTCACCGCGGGCGATGCTGCGCGGGCTAAGACGCTGAGTGAGCGACATGTTGAGGCGATGACCGCGTGGCTGCAGCAGCACCACCGTGACCAGGATGCGGGCCAGACGGCGCGATTCAACCGCGAAGCACCTCGCGGCAAATTGGCCGAGGTGCTGGCGGCCACCATCGGCGACGAGATCGCCGCCACCGGCTGGCAGGTCGGTTCCGTCTTCGGAACCGAGACGGCGCTGCTGGAACGATACGGGGTGAGCCGGGCCGCGCTGCGGGAAGCGGTCCGGCTGCTCGAATATCACTCGATCGCCCAGATGCGCCGCGGGCCCGGCGGCGGGTTGGTCGTAACAAAGCCCAAGGCGCAGGCCAGTATCGACACCATCGCGCTCAGCCTGCAGTACCGCAAGCCCACTCGGGAAGATCTTCGATGCGTCCGCGACGCCATCGAGATCGACAACATCGCCAAAGTCGTCAAGCGGCGGGCCGACGCCGAGGTCGCGGCGTTCCTGACTGCCCACGGCTCGAGCGTGGCCGGGGACTCCCGAGAGGTCGATGTGCGCGCGGCCGCTGTCGAGGAGTTTCGGTTCCACGTCGGACTGGCGCAGCTGGCCGGCAACGCCCTGCTGGAGCTCTTCCTGCGGATCATCATCGAGTTGTTCCGCCGGCATTGGACCAGCACCGGGCAGGCGCTGCCGACTTGGGGCGACGTCGTCGCCGTCGAGCACGCTCACCTGCGGATTCTCGAGGCGATAGCGGTCGGCGACGACAGCCTGGCCCGCTATCGGATCCGGCGGCATCTGGATGCGGCCGCCGCGTCGTGGCTTTAGACGCACCCGAATGCCTCTGGCGCGCGTAGCGAGAGCCCGTCGCGGGTATCCCACAGGTTAAAGGCGGTTGGCTGGCCCGACAGGGGGATGGCGAATTGATCGAAAGCGGGAGCGCTGAGATGACGATGGGCACGGATTCGGAGCACGGGGGCTTCGTTCATTCCGCGCTGTTTTACCACTCCCAAGCCGAATACCTGGATTTCGTAACGCGCTTTGTGGTCGACGGCTTGGCGTCCGAGGAGCCGGTGTTGGTGGCTGTACCGGGCGACAGGCTGGCGCCGCTGCGCGATGCAGTGTGGCGGGCGAGTGACGGTATGCCTGCCGACTTGCGATTCACGGACATCACCGAGGCGGCCCGCAATCCGAGCCGGTTTTTGGCTCTGAAGGGTTCTTTCGCACACGAACACCCGAATCGACGGGTGCGGATCGTCAGCCAACTCGTCTGGCCCGGCCGCACGGCGGAGGAAGCGCTGGCCTGCGCGCAGCTCGAGGCTTTGGCCAATACGGCCTTCGAAGCCCACCAGGTGACTGGGCTGTGCCTCTACGACGCGGACCGTTTGGATGAGGGTGTGCTGGCGGACGCTCGCGCGACCCACCCGCGGTTGTGGAGGTCTGGATCGGAACACCGCAGCACCGACTACGCGCCGGACGAGGTGCTTGCGCGCTGCAACCAGCCGCTGCCCGTTAATCCGGGAGCTGTGACGTACATGGTCAGGAAGTCCGAGGACCTGCGTCCCGCGCGCTCTTTTGCCGTCGACTACGCGGGCTGGGTCGGGCTGTCGGAGGACGGTATCGAGGACCTGCAGTTGATCGCCACCGAGCTGGCCACCAACAGCTTGATGTACACCAACGGCGCGTGTCGGCTGGCCTTCTGGCGGCACGATGATCATTTGGTCTGTGAGGCGCGCGACGGCGGACGGCTCGATAACCCGTTGGCCGGATGCCTGGACCCTGGACCCAGCGGACCCGCAAGTCGTGGACTTTTCTTGGTCAACGCCATGTCGGATTTGGTGCGTACCCACACCACCACAACCGGAACGACTATCCGGGCATACCTGCGGTTCGACCCCTCGCCCGGGCCGAATAGCTAAAACGACCCGCCGGAAACCGACTGCGTCCAGGCCTGGTGGGCCCGGATTCGGTTCCCGGCGGGTCGTCTCGCCGTAAATCGCTTAGAGGTTGGTCTGCGTCGGTGCAACGACTACAACACCGGGCGCCGGGGCGCCTTTGGGGGCCGGGGAGTTCGGCGCGGGGCCGGTTCCGGTTCCGGTGCCGGCCTGTGTGCAGCCGGCCGCAAGCATCGCGAACACGGCGGCCAGCACCGCACCCAGTGTCCGAACCCGCTTGCTGGTCTTCATCGCGGTCATTGATCGCGCCTTTCGTTCACTCGTAGCTTTTTCCGTGTGTCTCAAACTGTTCGACACGATGCTATCCCCGCGATATGACACCGCGTGCCAGTTTGGGGAGTGGCGCAGTTGTGTGACAGCACACGTGAAATGAATTTGCATTGCTGGCCCGATGGCGTCTAACGTCGGCGCTCGTGCGTCTTCTTGAACGAGCTGTAGTAGCCAGCACCCGCAACGGGGTCTGATCCAGACCGACCCCCCGTTGTGGGTCGAAAGCTACTTCCCGTCGGTCGCTCCTGCTGACCAGAGAAGACCCACACCATGCCTTTCCCAACACCTCTTAGCGCCTTCGCCGGCTCAACCCACTACCGCGTCGCAAATGCGTGGTTCGCCGACCATTTCGGTGTCGCCTTGCCGCGCGGACTGCGCGAGCTCGCCGACGACATGTCCTGGGAGCGCTTCATTGCGACGTACGGTCACACGGCCGGCCCGCTGCGGATCGGGGGCTGGGCGTGCACCGACACCGAGCGTCCGGGTCCGCAGGCCCGCAACTTCCGCGCCATGATTGCCGTCGGCGATCGGATCAGCACGTCGACGGCGGCCGCCAGCGGGCCGATCGCGGCGCTCACTGCGATGCTGCACGAGCGCGGGATCACGGTGGAGACGTTGAGTTTCCATCAGATGCGATCGGAAGATTACACCGCGACTTTCATTCGCGGCACCGACGGCGTCCGCGCCGAGTGGGCAATGGGCTGGTCGAAGGACCCCACCCAGTCCGCGCTGCGCGCGATGATCGCCTGCGCCAACCGATTGTGCAGCGAGCGAAGGGCTGCGTAGCCGCGGGTCAGAGCGGGCGCAGCACGATCGGCATGCCGTCGATCGGTATCGGCATGCCGCTGTAGTCCCACCGCGCCTGGTAACCCGGCCGGGGGAGTTCCAGCCGGTAGCGCCGCAGCAGCCGGTGCAGGATCGTCTTGATCTCCAACTGGCCGAACACCATTCCGATGCACTTGTGTGCGCCGCCGCCGAACGGCGAGAAGGCGTACCGATGCCGTTTGTGCTCGTTGCGCGGCTCGGTGAACCGGTCCGGGTCGAATTTCAGCGGGTCCGTCCACAGTTCCGGCAGCCGATGATTCACCCCGGGAAATGCGAGGACGTTGGTGCCCTTGGGTAGGTAGTGGCCCAACAGTTCGGTGTCGCGCACCGTCCGGCGCATCGCCCACTGGACCGGCGTGACGAGTCGGATCGACTCGTTCATCACCAGGTCGAGCGACTCCAGCTTCTCCAGCGACTCGATGTCGAGTGGCCCGTCGCCGAGGCGGTCGGATTCGTCGCGGCAGCGCTGCTGCCAGTCCGGGTGGGCGGCCAGGTGGTAGGCCATCGTCGTCGACGTCGACGTCGACGTGTCGTGGGCGGCCATCATCAGGAAGATCATGTGATTGACGACGTCCTGGTCGGAGAACCGGTTGCCGTCTTCGTCCTCGGTCTGGCACAACACCGACAGCAGGTCGTTGCCGTCCTTGCCGCGGCGCTCCGCGACCCGGGCGGCGAAGTAGTTCTCCAGGAGTTCTCGCGCCTTGAGGCCCCGCCACCACATGAAGGGAGGCACACCGGTCCGCAGAATCGCCATGCCTGCGCGGGTCGTCGTCGTGAACGCCTTGTTCACTTTGGTGACCAACTCGTGGTCAGTGCCCGGCTCGTGGCCCATGAACACCATCGAGGCGATGTCGAGGGTCAGTTCCTTCATTGCCGGGTAGAGCAGGAAACGCGGGTCATTGGCGATCCAATCGTTCGCGATCACCTGCGAGACAACCTGGTCCATCTGCTCGACATAGCTGACCAACCGGGAGCGCACGAACGCTTCTTGCATGATCCGCCGGTGGAACATGTGTTCTTCGAAGTCGAGCAGCATCAGGCCCCGGTTGAAGAACGGCCCGATGACGGGCGTCCAGCCCTGTTGTGAGTAGTCCTTATTGCGGTTGGAGTAGATGACCTGCGCGGCATCGGGTCCCAGCGCCGAGACGGACGGCATGGCTGAGGACGCCCCGTATACGAGCGGCCCCTTGGTTTGGTAGAGATGCATCAGGTAGTCGGGTCCGCCGCGCAATACCTCGATCAGGTGCCCGACGATCGGCAGCCCGGCGTCGCCCCGGACCGGCTTGAGACCGCTGCCCGGGGGCGGTTCGGCGAGCTTTTTCTCCGGGAACTCGGTATTCAGCAACCGGCGTTCCACCAGGCCCATGCCGGGAATGTTGTTGACCGATGGGGTGAACCGGCGCCGCGCTTGATCGAGTAGGTAGTGCGGCGTGCTGATGGTGGCGGCCATGGGCGCTCCTTTGCGGTCCCGCGATGGTGACGTCGTCACTTGACGTCTATGATTCGGGAGAAAGTTGACAGCTGTCAAGTTTTGTTTTTGGAGGTGCGCAGTGCAAGGTCAGCGGGGTGAGTAGCCGTCCCGCCGCGCCGGCGCAAAGCGCGCCGGTGACGCGCCGCCGGGGCGACCGGCACCGGCAGGCGATCATGCAGGCGGTGCGGGATCTCCTGCAGGACGCATCGTTCGCCGAACTGTCGGTCAGCACGATCAGCAACCGGGCCGGGGTGGCGCGGTCCGGTTTCTACTTTTACTTCGACTCCAAGTACTCGGTGCTCGCGCAGATCCTTGCCGATGCCGCGGCGGAACTTGAAGAACTCACGCAGTACTTCGCGCCGCGTCGGCCCGACGAATCGCCGGAGCGATTCGCCAAACGGATGGTCGGCAGCGCCGCCGCCGTCTATACCAGCAACGACCCGGTGATAGTGGCTTGTAATGCCGCTCGCCACACCGATATTGAGATCCACGACATCCTCGAACGGCAATTCGAGGCGGTGCTCAGCCAGATCGTCGGCGTCGTGGACGCCGAAATGCGGGCCGGGACCGCGCATCCGATCAGCGACGACATCCCCACGTTGGTCCGCGTCCTGGCGGGCACCACCTCACTGACGCTGACCGGTGACTCGCTGCTTGTGGGCCCCGACTCCGATGTGGATCGCCGGGTGCGGGTGCTCGAGCAGTTGTGGTTGAACGCACTCTGGGGCGGCGCTAGGTAACGTCACGAGCATGGCGAAGACGGCACCCGGGCGGTACTTCGTGGGCAAGCGGTGCTTTGTCACTGGCGCGGCCAGCGGCATCGGGCGCGCGACCGCATTGCGGCTGGCCGCCCACGGGGCCGAGCTGTACCTCACTGATCGGGATTCAGACGGTTTGGCTCAAACCGTGGCCGACGCGCTCGCGCTGGGCGCACGGGTGCCCGAGCACCGGGCACTGGATATTTCCGACTACGACGCGGTGGCCGCCTTCGCGGCCGACATCCACGCGGCGCATCCCAGCATGGACGTGGTGATGAATATCGCCGGCGTCTCGGCGTGGGGGACCGTCGACCGGCTCACCCATGACCACTGGAGCAAGATAGTCGCGATCAACCTGATGGGTCCGATCCACGTCATCGAAGCGTTCGTCCCACCGATGGTGGCAGCCGGTGCGGGTGGGCGTTTGGTGAATGTGTCTTCGGCGGCGGGGTTGGTTGCGCTGCCCTGGCATGCGGCCTACAGCGCCAGCAAGTTTGGGCTGCGCGGGCTGTCCGAGGTGCTGCGCTTCGACTTGGCCCGGGACCGGATCGGAGTGTCGGTGGTGGTGCCCGGCGCGGTGAAGACGCCGCTGGTCGACACGGTCGAGATCGCCGGGGTGGACCGCGAGGACCCGCACGTCAGTCGTTGGGTCGACCGCTTCAGTGGTCACGCCATTTCGCCGGAGAAGGCGGCCGAGAAGATCTTGGCGGGGGTCACGAGGAACCGGTACCTGATCTACACGTCGTCCGATATCCGGGCGTTTTATGCTTTCAAACGGCTGGCGTGGTGGCCCTACAGCGTGGCGATGCGGCAGGTCAACGTGATCTTCACGCGCGTGCTGCGGCCCCGCCCGGTGCTTCGTTGAGCTACTTGGGCACCTCGAGTTCGAGCCGCACCCCGAGTAGCCGGATTGGCCGGTCCAGTTCGAACAGGTCCAAGACGTTCAGGGCGGCGGCGGTAATGATGTCGCGGTCGGTGGTAGGCGCGCCCAGCTTGCGGATCTTGGTGCGGGTGTAAAACGTCGCCGTGCGTACGGTCACCGCCACCCGGGTGACAATTCGTCCCGCTGTCAGCACGTCGTCCAGCGCTTGCCCAGCCAATTCCGCCACCGCTAAATCCATTTCGGCCCGATCGGTGAGGTCGCGCGGAAAAGTGACCACGTGGCTGCGCGAGCGCGGCACCCATGGCTCCGAGCTGACGGTGGTGTCGCCGCCACCCTTGGCGAGTAACAGCAACCACAGGCCGGTCCGCGGGCCGAAGGCGGACGTCAGCAGCTCGGCATCGGCGTGCGCAAGATCCCGGACTGTCATTAATTCCAGGGCCGCAAGATTTTTCGCCGTCTTTGGCCCCACGCCCCACAGCGCGTCGACCGGACGGCCGGCCATCAGGGTCATCCAGTTCGCGTCGGTGAGCGTAAAGATCCCGGCCGGTTTAGCGAAGCCAGTGGCGACCTTGGCGCGCTGCTTGTTGTCGCTGATGCCGACAGAGCAGGACAGCCCGGTTTCCGATGAGATGACGGTACGGATCTGCTCGGCGACATCGGACGGATCGGCCGTCACCCAGAGGTACGCCTCGTCCCAGCCCCACACCTCGACCGGATGCCCCAGATCGCGCAGCAACCCCATCACCTGTTCGGACGCCTCGCCGTAAGCGGCAGGGTCCGACGGCAGGAAGGTGGCGTCGGGGCAGCGGCGGGCGGCGGCGCGCAACGGCATGCCCGCGTGCACGCCGAATTCGCGGGCCTCATATGAGGCGCAAGTGACGACCTTGCGCGGTTCGGTGGGATCGCCGCTGCCGCCCACGATGACCGGCAGTCCGGCCAGCTCGGGATGGCGACGCAGCTCAACTGAGGCCAGAAACTGGTCGAGGTCGACATGCAGGATCCAAGTCACCGGCCGCACAGCTTGCGCGCCAGGCTCTCCCACGCATCGCCCAGCGTCTGCAGGGTGTGGCCGCGTTCGTTGAGCTGATGCTCGATGTAGTCGGCATCGAGCAGCGCCAGCAGGGCATCCGTCTGGGCATCGATATCGCCGGTGGTGTGAGCCGCCTGCAGGAGCACCCGGACATGAGTGCGTTGCACCATCGCCGGTGCGTTGTAGCGGCTCTGCAAATCGCGGTTGGCTTCCGACAGCAGCGCGTGATGGGTGTGCGCGAAGCAGATCCGCTGCCTGCCGAACGTCACCAGCCGATCGATCGGTGGGGCATCGGGTCCCAGCGGCGGCGGGCCGAACAGAAATGCCTGCTGATTGGCCCGTTCGTCCTCGTCGAGCAGCACCATCATCAGGGCGGCCCGGCTGCCGAACCGGCGGAACAGTGTGCCTTTGCCGACGCCGGCGGCTGCGGCGATGTCGTCCATGGTGACGGCATCCGCGCCGTGTTCGGCGACCAGGCTGCGGGCCGCCTCCAGCAAGAGCGCGCGGTTGCGGGCCGCGTCACCTCGCTCTTGCGGGGGCCTCTGCGACGCGAACAGCGGCAGCTCACCTAACCGCTCGACGCCGCTCACCCTTGCACTTTAGCTTGTTTGGAATAAAACGGACTATAGTCCGGTTGGGTCGTGCGAGGATGTAGATCAACAAGCGAAGGGAACGGCGACATGTCGAACACCAACATCAAAGTCCTGGCATTAGTGGGCAGCTTGCGCGCGGCGTCGATCAACCGCCAGATCGCCGAGCTGGCCGCGGAGGTGGCTCCGGAGGGCGTCACCGTTACGGTTTTCGAAGACCTGGGGGAGTTGCCGTTCTACAACGAGGAAATCGACCCCGCGGTCGGCGCGGAGGGCGACACACCCGTCCCCGTTGCCGCGTTGCGTGCGGCAGCGGCCGAGGCGGATGCCGTTCTGGTGGTCACCCCCGAGTACAACGGCAGCTTTCCCGCGGTCGTCAAGAACGCGATCGACTGGCTGTCGCGCCCGTTCGGCAACGGTGCGCTGAAAGGCAAGCCGCTGGCGGTTGTCGGCGGGGCCATGGGTCAGTACGGCGGAGTATGGGCGCACGACGACACCCGCAAGGGGTTCGGCATTGCCGGTGCACGCGTGGTCGAGTCGATCAAGCTTTCGGTGCCGTTCCAAACCCTGGAAGGCAAGGCTCCCGCCGAGCACGCTGAGCTCTCGGCGAATGTGCGCGACATCGTCGGCAAGCTCGTCGCCGAGGTGAGCTGACTCGCTCGCTGGCCATCAACGTCGTCTCGAGAAACGAATAGTCAAAGCCGCCGGCCTCATCGCCTGCGGCTTTGCTAGCGGGCCGCAGGCCGACCAGCTGGCGGCAGCCGTGTCGGTGGTCGCTGATATACCAGGGGGCGTGACCATGACTAGCGAGCGCTGTGAAATGCGACACGCCGAGCGGGCCTGCGCGACAGGGCTCACGACCAGCGAATTTCAGAATTGTTATTCAGAACATGTTGTAGCTCGTGACCTTGTCGGCCACTAGGTGTAGTGTTTCGACCGTTCGCGGATCCCAGGTTCATCAAGCTGGCCGGCCTGGTGAACGTCCCGGAATCGGCTTCAAGGTGTCGAGGCAACGTTGTTTCGACCTGACAGCCATACGACGGGAATTTGGGGCCTCGACGGATCGCTGAACGTAGTGCTCAAGTAGTTGCCAGTCTGTAACGGTTTCTTTATTAATTCCGCAACTTCCGCAAAGGAGCGGCTTCAGATGACCATCACCGTGTACACGAAACCCGCGTGCGTCCAGTGCAGTGCCACCTACAAGGCACTGGACAAGCAGGGCATTACCTACGAAAAGGTCGACATCAGCCTCGACGCCGAGGCGCGCGACTACGTGATGGCACTGGGCTACCTGCAGGCACCCGTCGTGGTCGCCGGAAACGACCACTGGTCGGGCTTCCGGCCCGATCGCATCAAGGCGCTCGCCGGCGCCGCGATGAGCGCTTGACGGTCAGAAAGCGGGCAGACGATAGATAAGGGGGTTGCGGTGCAATCGCGCAGCCTGGTCTATTTCTCCAGCGTGTCGGAGAACACCCACCGTTTCGTACAGAAGTTGGGTGTTGCGGCCACGCGGATACCGCTGCATGACCGTATCGAGGTCGACGAGCCCTATGTGCTGGTGTTGCCGACGTACGGCGGCGGGCACGCCAACGGACCCGACCCCGACGCCGGGGGCTACGTGCCCAAACAGGTCATCGCCTTCTTGAACAACGAGCACAACCGGTCGTTGATTCGCGGTGTCATCGCGGCGGGCAACAACAACTTCGGAGCCGAGTTCGCTTATGCGGGCAACGTGATCGCCCGCAAATGCGGCGTTCCATACCTCTACCGATTTGAACTGATGGGAACCCCGGACGACGTGGACGCCGTCCGCACGGGCCTCACAGATTTCTGGAAGGAACAGACGTGCCACCAACCGTCACTGCAGAGCCTGTAACCGCCAGCGCACACGCGTCTGAGGAAACGGACTACCACGCGCTGAATGCGATGCTGAATCTGTACGATGCGGACGGCAAGATTCAGTTCGACAAGGACGTGCTCGCGGCGCGCCAGTACTTTCTCGAGCACGTCAACCAGAACACGGTGTTCTTCCACAATCAGGACGAGAAGATCGACTACCTGATCCGCGAGAACTACTACGAGCGTGAGGTTCTCGACCAGTACTCGCGCAACTTTGTCAAGACGCTGCTGGATCGCGCCTACGCCAAGAAGTTCCGGTTCCCGACATTTCTCGGTGCGTTCAAGTACTACACCTCCTACACGCTGAAGACGTTTGACGGGAAGCGCTACCTGGAGCGCTTCGAGGACCGGGTCTGCATGGTCGCGCTCACGTTGGCGGCCGGTGACACCGGACTGGCCGAGAATCTTGTCGACGAGATCATCGACGGCCGTTTCCAGCCGGCCACCCCGACGTTCTTGAACTCGGGCAAGGCGCAGCGCGGCGAACCGGTGAGCTGCTTTTTGCTGCGCATCGAGGACAACATGGAGTCGATCGGGCGGTCGATCAACTCCGCGTTGCAGCTCTCCAAGCGCGGCGGGGGAGTTGCGTTGCTGCTGAGCAACATTCGCGAGCACGGGGCGCCGATCAAGAACATCGAGAACCAGTCCTCCGGTGTCATCCCGATTATGAAGTTGCTCGAGGACTCGTTCTCCTACGCCAATCAGCTCGGTGCGCGTCAAGGCGCCGGTGCGGTGTACCTGAACGCTCATCACCCCGACATCTACCGCTTCCTGGACACCAAGCGGGAGAACGCCGATGAGAAGATCCGGATCAAGACGCTGAGCCTGGGCGTGGTGATTCCCGATATCACCTTCGAGTTGGCCAAGAACAACGACGACATGTATCTGTTCTCGCCCTACGATGTCGAGCGCGTCTACGGGATGGCCTTCGCCGACATTTCGGTGACCGAGAAGTACTACGAAATGGTCGACGACGCGCGCATCCGCAAGACCAAGATCAAGGCGCGGGAGTTCTTCCAGACGCTCGCCGAGCTGCAGTTCGAGTCCGGCTACCCGTACATCATGTACGAGGACACGGTGAACCGGGCCAACCCGATCGAGGGCAAGATCACCCACTCAAACCTGTGCTCGGAGATCCTGCAGGTGTCCACGCCGTCGCTGTTCAATGAGGACCTGACCTACGCCAAGGTCGGCAAGGACATCTCCTGCAACCTCGGGTCGCTGAACATCGCCAAGACGATGGACTCGCCGGACTTCGCGCAGACCATCGAGGTGGCCATCCGTGGGCTGACGGCGGTAAGCGACCAGACTCACATCTGGTCGGTGCCCTCGATCGAGCAGGGCAACAACGAGTCCCACGCCATCGGCCTCGGTCAGATGAACCTGCACGGCTACCTGGCCCGCGAGCGGATCCACTATGGATCCGAAGAGGGTGTCGACTTCACCAACATCTACTTCTATACGGTGCTTTACCACGCGCTGCGTGCGTCGAACCGCATTGCGATCGAGCGGGGCAGCAAGTTCGGCGGCTTCGAGAAGTCGAAGTACGCCTCTGGTGAATTCTTCGACAAGTACACCGAGCAGGTTTGGGAGCCGGCCACCGCGCGGGTCGCGGAGCTGTTCGCCGACGCGGGCATCCGCATTCCGACGCAAGAGGATTGGCAGCGACTCAAGGAGTCGGTGCAGCTGCACGGTATCTACAACCAGAACCTGCAGGCCGTCCCGCCGACGGGGTCGATCAGCTATATCAACCACTCGACCAGCTCGATCCACCCGGTGGCGAGCAAGATCGAGATCCGCAAGGAAGGCAAGATCGGCCGCGCCTACTACCCGGCGCCATATCTGACGAATGACAACCTGGAGTACTACCAGGACGCCTACGAGATCGGCTACGAGAAGATCATCGACACCTACGCCGCGGCCACCCAGCATGTGGACCAAGGGCTTTCGCTGACGTTGTTCTTCAAGGACACGGCCACCACCCGCGACGTGAACAAGGCGCAGATCTACGCGTGGCGCAAGGGAATCAAGACGCTGTACTACATCCGGCTGCGGCAGATGGCGTTGGAAGGCACCGAGGTCGAGGGCTGCGTGTCCTGCATGCTGTAGGAGGCTCGTGCTGATTGGCCAGTCTGCCCAGGTCAGGGAATGCCGCGCGGTAAAGTGCTTAGCGTGGTGAGAATTCCCCGACCCCACCCCAGCGTCAAGCCCGGGGCCAAGGTCGACGCGCGCAGCGAGCGTTGGCGCGAACATCGCAAGAAGGTGCGCGGCGAAATCGTCGAGGCCGCGTTCCGTGCCATCGATAGGCTGGGACCCGAGCTGAGTGTCCGGGAAATCGCCGAGGAAGCCGGCACCGCCAAGCCCAAGATCTACCGGCATTTCCACGACAAGTCCGACCTGTTCCAGGCGATCGGGGAAAGCCTGCGCGACATGCTTTGGGCGGCGATATTCCCGTCGATCGACCTGAAGACGGACTCGGCGCGAGAGGTCGTCCGGCGCAGCGTCGAGGAATACGCCACCCTGGTCGACAAGCATCCCAACGTGCTGCGCGTGTTCATTCAGGCTCCTTCGGCGGGCACCTCCGAGGCAACGATCCTGACCCTGAACGAGGGCCGGGAGATCACGCTGGCCATGGCTGACATGTTCGACAACGAGCTGCGCGAGATGGCGCTGGACCACGCGGCGCTGGAACTGGCCGCGCACGCGGCATTCGGATCGGCCGCGGCGGCCACCGAGTGGTGGTTGGGTCCCGATTCCGACAGCCCGCGGCGCATGGGGCGCGAGCAATTCGTCGCCCACCTGACGACCATCATGCTGGCGGTTATCGTCGGCACGGCCGAGACGCTCGGCATCATGCTGGATCCTGACCAGCCGATCCACAACGTGCTGCCGAGTAGCCCCGCCGCCAGCTGAGCAGCGTCTGGCCATCGATAACATTCGTCTTATCCGATACTCTGGGTACTGGATATTCGCGTAGGCCGGCTGCGGGGGCAAGGACGCTCCGGCGCCGATAGGAGGACCGATCACGATGACCGACGTCACCGCCGTCACGCAGGTGGAGCACGCGGCCTCCGAGGCGCCCGTGCACACCCGCGCCGTCATCATCGGGACCGGGTTCTCCGGTCTGGGTATGGCCATCGCGCTGCAAGAGCAGGGCGTGGACTTCGTCATCTTGGAGAAGGCCGGCGACATCGGCGGTACCTGGCGCGACAACAGCTACCCCGGTTGTGCCTGCGACATCCCGTCGCATCTGTACTCGTACTCCTTCGAGCCCAAGCCGGACTGGAAGAACCCGTTCTCCTATCAGCCCGAGATCTGGGATTACCTCAAAGGGGTCACCGAGAAATACGGGCTGCGCCGCTACATCGAGTTCAATTCCCTGGTTGACCGCGGCTATTGGGACGACGACGAGTACCGCTGGCACGTCTTCACCACTGACGGGCGCGAATACGTCGCTCAGTTCTTGGTGTCGGGGGCGGGCGCGTTGCACATCCCGTCCTTCCCGGACATCGAGGGTCGCGAGGAATTTGCCGGCCCGGCTTTCCATTCCGCGCAGTGGGACCACAGCGTCGACCTGACCGGCAAGCGGGTGGCGATCATCGGAACCGGCGCCAGCGCCATCCAGATCGTGCCGGAGATCATCGGGCAGGTCGCCGAACTTCAGCTCTATCAACGCACCCCGCCGTGGGTGGTCCCGCGCAGCAACCCCGACATCCCGGTGGGGCTGCGCCGGGCTATGCAGAACGTCCCTGGGCTACGGGCGTTGACGCGCCTCGGAATCTATTGGGGTCAGGAGGCTCTGGCTTTCGGCATGACCAAGCGGCCGAACGCGCTGAAGTTCATCGAGGCGTACGCGAAATACAACATTCGCCGGTCGGTCAAGGATCGCGCGTTGCGTCGCAAGCTAACCCCGAACTATCGCATCGGTTGCAAGCGAATCCTGAACTCCACCACGTATTACCGTGCGGTCGCGGACCCAAAGACCCAACTGATCACCGACCACATCAGCCGGATCACGCCCAACGGGATCGTCACCGCCGACGGCACCGGACGCGAGGTCTCGCGAGAAGTGGACGTGATCGTGTACGCCACCGGCTTCCACGTCACGGACTCCTATAGCTACGTGCAGATCAAGGGTCAGCGCGGCGAGGACCTGGTGGACCGCTGGAACAGGGAAGGCCTCGGTGCGCACCGCGGGATCACCGTCGCCGACGTGCCCAACCTGTTCTTCCTGCTGGGGCCCAATACCGGGCTGGGACACAACTCGGTGGTATTCATGATCGAATCCCAGATCCATTACGTCGCAGACGCGATCAAAAAGTGCGACAAGCTCGGTGCACAGGCGCTGGCGCCGACACGCGCAGCGCAGGATCGCTTCAACGACGAGCTGCAACGCAAGCTGGCCGGCTCGGTGTGGAACACCGGTGGGTGCGCCAGCTGGTATCTCGACGAGCACGGCAACAACACCGTGCTCTGGGGTGGTTACACCTGGCAGTACTGGTTGGCGACGCGTTCGGTCCAGCCCGACGAATACCAGTTCTTCGGCGTTGGCAAGGCTCGCGCGCCCGGCGCCCGGCGCGAGGTCACGGCCAGCGGCTGAGCAGCTCAGTGAAGGCCTTCGCCGCCGCATCCACGCCGGCATCGTCGTTGGTGGCCACCAAGTCCAGTAGGAGGCCACGGGTGACGGCAAGCCCGAGCCTGGCCATCGCCGGGTCGAACGGACCGCCGGCGACGCCCTCGACCTCGGCCAGCCAGCCGCTGACCGCGCCGGGGACCATCCGGTCAAACGGCTTCTCGCCCTGGGCGGCCCGGGCGTAGCACTCGAAGAAGAGGCGTTCCACGTTTCGCAGCTCGGGTCGACGCAGATCGGCCCACATGGCGGCAAAGCCGTCGGCGGGAGTGGTGGGAAGTTCGCTCAGAAGTCCCATCTGGCGTCGCTCGACCCCTTCGACGATCGCGACGAGCAGATCCTCGCGAGACCCGAAGTGGTGCAGCAGCATCCGGTGGCTGGTGCCGACGGCGGCAGCGACCTCACGCAGCGACCGATCGCCGATGCCACCCGCGGCGAACTCCTCGATCAGCGCATCGAGCAGTTCTCGGCGCCGGTCCAGGTCAGGTGTTCGCGCCATCGGCGCGGCTGAGTTGCTCAGACCGGGCTTTGAGTCCTCGAGCCTCGAGTTCGAGAAAGCGCTTGGTCTTATTGACCATCAACCGCCCGACAAGCGAGCCGAGTACGCCGCGCTGGTCGAGTTCTTGTCGCACCAGAGTGCGGCCGCCGGGCTGGGCGGCGACAAAGTGCCGGGCGGCCACCAGCACGCCGGGGGAGCGTTGCACCCACGTCCAGGACGTGCCCGGTTCGATCTCGGTGACCTTCCACACGAGCTTGTGCATGCCGGGCTGCTTGATCGCGAACCGCTTGCCAACGGCCAAGACGGGTCCGTCCAGTCCGGTCAGGGAAGTCACCGAATCGGTCCACTCGGGCCAGCGCTCGACGTCGCTGAAAACATCCCATACGAGCCGCGGCGGCGCAGCTATCTCGACACTGTCTTCATTAATCATGTACCAAATGGTACATGAGCTACTGGGTTCTGGAAAGGTCAATCCTCCCGGCGGCTATGAGACGCGCGCGTTGAGATGCTTGAGCGCCGCCTCGGCGCCGTTCCATCCGGGGATGCCGGTCACCCCCGGCCCGGGGTGGGTGCATTGGCCGCACAGGTAGAGGCCGTCGAGCGGGGTGGCGAACTTGTCCTCGCCCTCGACGACGCGGCCGGTCCACAGTTGGTTGGGTTGCAGCAGGCCATGCGAGTAGTCCCCGGCGTGCGCGCTGAAGGTGCTGCCGAAGTAGCGGTTGGAGAAGACGACTCGGTTGGTGACGGAATCGGCGAACCCGGGCGCGTATTTGTCGAAGATCTGCACGCAGGTATCCGCGTATTGCTCTTTCCAGCTTCGGTTTTCGTCGGCATCCAGACCGGTCGGGAAGTATGGGGTGAAGATGGTTGCGCTGTGCTTGCCCTCGGGAGCCAGCGACGAGTCGACCATGCTGGGGATGTACAGGTAGGTGGGCGGGGCGTCCGGAAGCTGACCCTTGCGGTATTGCTCCCACGCATCGCTGATGTATTCCGCCGACGGGGCGTAGGCCACCGTCGGACACGCTTGCCCGTTGTCTTGCATGTAGGGCTGCAGGCGCTCGATCCATTGCGGGGCCTGGTCAATGGTCAGATGCGCCTGGATGTATCCCAGGTTGAAGTTGATTTCCTTGATCTTGCGGATGTAGTCGGGCGGAAAGTTCTGCGCGCCAGCGAGATTCACGAACGTGGTGTAGGGGTCGAGCGAGGAGAGCACCGCATCGGCGGAAATCGTTGTGCCGTCGCGTAGTTCGACTCCAGTGGCGCGTCCGTCGGTGACCAGGATTTGCTTGACGTGCTGCTTCATCTGGACCTCGGCGCCCAATGACTCGGCGCGGCGGCACAACGCCGTGCTCAGCGAGCCGATTCCGCCTCGCGGCATGATGTATTCGACGTTGCCGCCGCCGATCAGATAGTGATACAGCGTCGACGCGTTCGAACCCGGGGTCCAGGGGCCGCCGTCGAAGGCGTCGATGGACATCGCCGCCAGCGAGCCCTGGATGCAGCGTCCCTGGTCGGGCGCGAGGAAGCGGCGGACCGTCTCCATGGTGCTGCCGTACCACATCTGGGCGAAATCGTGGCGGGCTTCGGGGGTGGGCTGTGCGGCAATCACTTCGATGATGTCGGGCGGCTGGCCGAACGCCGAGTCGACAAAGTAGGGCGCGAACCGGCCGATGTGCGCGAAGAGACCACCCAGGCCCGTCGCGACCTCGGGCCCGTGGTCGTCGATGAGGTGCCGGCCCATCCGCTCGAGGTCGTTGTACATCACAAACGGGGTGTCCTCGGCATCGCCGAACGTGCAGGTGGACATCCACTGGTCCATCAACTCGAAGCCCCACTTGGTGAGCTCGAGCCGGTCGGTCATCTCCTGTCGCCAGATCAGCACCGCCCAGGCCCCGACGCTGTGCTTGTATCCGTCGAACAGTTCCCGGGTGGCTGCCATCCCGCCGAGGAAGTTCGCTCGTTCCAGGACTAGCACTTTCGCGCCGCCCTTGGCCAGCACGTTCGCGGCAACGAGACCGTTGTGACCTGCCCCGATGATGATTGCGTCGTAGTCCGCCACGGTGACTCCTCCATTGGTAATCCGTCGACTGATCGCACAATGTCACATATGACATATTTGCGTCAATGGTGACATTTGGTGTCTGCTGGCCCCATGGAATCTCGTAGCCAGCGCACGCGTCAGGCGCTGCAACAGGCGGCGATGAAGCGCTTTGTCGCTGACGGCGTGCATCAGACCAGCGTCGCCGACATCGCCGGCGACGTCGGGGTCACCGAGCGGACCTTTTACCGGCACTTCCCGTCGAAGCACGCGGTGATCTTCGCGGACTACGACATCGGCTTCGAGTGGTTCGCCCGCGCACTGGCGATGCGCCCGCACGGGGAACCCATCACCGCGTCGGTGCGTAAGGCCGTGGACGCGTTCCCTTTTGACTTCGCCATGGTCCGTGAAGCCGCCACCATCCGGTCACGCGACCTCGACCAGGACATCATCACCGCCCACATTCGGCGGATGCGTGATCAGGTTGCCGAAGAGATCCAGCGTTTCATCCACCAACGCTCTACGCCCGACGCCGACGGCGCCATGATCGCCGAGATCGCGGCGCACAGCCTCGCCACCGCGGTGTTCTCTTCGCTGGAAGCGTGGATGGGCTTAGGTGAAAAGGATGGCGAGCAGCAGGATATCAATGAACTGAGTCGCCTCACCGACATCGCGCTGAGCGCCCTGGAGGAAGGCCTCACCCACACACTGCGGCACGCCGGGCTGGACTGATGCGCTGCGGGTGCGCGACACGCAAACACAAGCACTTGTGTTGCTTCACGTTGTCGTACCCCAGGGGTAGTGTCGGGAGCCTGAGTTACCGCAGGCAAATCGGCAGGTGAAGTGGGGTTCTGGTGAGTGAAAACATCAAGCTGATCGACCGGACGTCGGCGATCAACTGGAACCGGGTGCAAGACGAGAAGGACGCCGAGGTCTGGGACAGACTGACCGGCAATTTCTGGTTGCCCGAGAAAGTGCCGGTGTCCAACGACCTGCCGTCGTGGGGAACGCTCACCGCCAGCGAAAAGCAGCTCACGATGCGGGTGTTCACCGGGCTGACCCTGTTGGACACCATTCAGGGCACGGTCGGAGCGGTCAGCCTGATCCCCGATGCGCTGACCCCGCACGAGCAGGCGGTCTACACCAACATCGCGTTCATGGAGTCGGTGCACGCCAAGAGCTACAGCTCGATCTTCTCCACGCTGTGCTCTACATCCGAGATCGACGACGCCTTCCGATGGTCGGAGGAGAACCCCAACCTGCAGCGCAAGGCCGAGATCGTGATGCAGTACTACCGCGGCGACGAACCACTCAAACGCAAGGTGGCCTCCACTCTGCTCGAAAGCTTCCTCTTCTACTCCGGCTTCTACCTGCCGATGTACTGGTCGAGCCGGGCTAAGCTGACCAACACCGCCGACATGATTCGGCTGATCATCCGCGACGAAGCCGTGCACGGTTACTACATCGGCTACAAGTACCAGCGCGGCCTGGCGCTGGTCGATGAGGCCAAGCGCGCCGAACTGAAGGACTACACCTACGAGCTGCTCTTCGAGCTCTACGACAACGAGGTGGAGTACACGCAGGATCTCTACGACGAGGTCGGGCTCACCGAAGACGTCAAGAAGTTCCTGCGTTACAACGCCAACAAGGCGCTGATGAACCTTGGCTATGAAGCGCTGTTCCCGCGCGACGAGACCGACGTGAACCCGGCGATCCTTTCGGCGCTGTCGCCTAACGCCGACGAGAATCACGACTTTTTCTCCGGGTCGGGGTCAAGCTATGTGATCGGCAAAGCCGTCAATACCGAAGACGCGGACTGGGACTTCTAAACGACATCGCGTAGCCAGAGGGCTTGAGGTGACCGCGTTGGCGGTAATCCCGAATGGTCGCGCAAAACGCCACGGACTCGGACTCCGCGACGTTACGGTGGATCGGTCTTAATCGCAGTCCATCGGCTCGTGGAGACGACTCAGTAAGAGGTGCGGAATGTCGTTTGTGATCGCAGCACCGGACATGGTGACGTCGGCGGCTTCGGATCTAGTCGATATCGGGTCGACGATCAGCAAGGCCCATGCGGCGGCCGCGCCCTCGACCACCGCGGTAATCGCCGCCGCTGGCGATGAGGTGTCAACGGCGATCGCGTCGCTATTTTCCAGCCGAGCCCAGGCTTTTCAGGCGCTCAGCGCTGAGGCGGCAGCGTTTCATGCCGACTTTGTGCAGGCCTTGAGCAGTGCGGGCGGCGCCTATACGGCCGCGGAGGCGGCGAATGCCAACCCATTGCAGGCTGCGGCCAAGAGCCTGGCGGCGTTTTCTCCCGTGAAGGACCTGACGGGGCGCCCGTTGTTCGGCAACGGCGCCAATGGGGCGGCGGGAACCGGGCAGGCCGGCGGCGCCGGCGGGTGGATCTTCGGTGATGGCGGTGAGGGCGGCTCGGGTGCGGCTGGGCAGGCCGGCGGTGCCGGCGGTAGCGCCTTCCTGTTCGGCAACGGCGGTGCCGGCGGAGCAGGCGGTGCTGGCGCGAGAGGCGGGGCCGGCGGTATCAGCGGGGCCCTCTTTGGCGATGGCGGCGCCGGCGGGGCCGGCGGGGCGGGCATCGCGGGCCATGCCGGTGGAGCCGGCGGGGCCGGCGGGGCCGGCATCGGGCTTGTGAGCATGGGCGGGGCCGGCGGTGTGGGTGGCACCGGCGGTACCGGTGTCGCCGGCACCGCCGGCTCTATCAACGGCGGCAACGGCGGGGCCGGCGGTACGGGTGGGGCCGGCGGCAACGGCACGCTCCAAGCCGGCGCAAGCGGCAACGGCGGCGATGGCGGCACCGGCGGCACTACCACCTTTACCGGCGGCAACGGTGGCAACGGCGGCACCGGCGGTCGCGGCGCCGGCGGCGTCTTCGCCGGCGACGGCGGCAACGGCGGTGCCGGCGGCACCGGTGTCGCCGGCAGCGCAGCCTCTCCCAATGGCGGCATCGGCGGGGCCGGCGGTGCGGGTGGGGCCGGCGGCAACGGCACGGCCCACGGCGGCGACGGTGGTATAGGAGGCACCGGGGGTGCCGGTGGCACCACCAGCTTCGCCGGCGGCGTCGGCGGCCTCGGCGGCAACGGCGGCAACGGCGGCATCGGTGGTGAGGGCGGCGGCAATGGCGGCACCGGCGGCGCCGGCGGCGCCGGCGGCGCCGGCACCCTCAACACCACCACAAGTGGCGCCATCGCCGGTGGTGGTGGCGGCGGCGGCGGCGCCGGGGGCACCATCCCGGCCATCGGCGGCGGCCACGGCGGCTCCGCCGGTGCCGGCGGTCAAGGCGGCGCAGCCGAGATAATCAATTCCAGCAGCGACCTCGACGTCACCAGCACCGGCGGCGCCGGCGGTCAGGGTGGCTCCTTCAACTTGGCGCTGTTGGGCGGTGACGGTGGTGGTGGCGGCGGCGGCGCCGCCGTCAACTTCGGAGCCCCCTCGATCACTGGCGGCACCGGCGGCCACGGAGGCTCCGACCTTGCCGGGAACACTGGCGCTGTCGGGGGCAGTGGCGCCAGCGTCACCGGGACGGCCGGGTCCATTGCCGCCGCCGGCGGTGGTGGTGGCGGGGGTGGCACTGGTCTCGGGAGCGGCGGAGGCAGCGGCGGCAACGGCGGCGGCGTCAACGGCGGCGAGGGCGGCGGCGGCGGCGTCGGCGGCACCACCATCACGAAAGGCGTCGCCGGTAACAGCGGCACCGGAAGCGGCGGCGGCGTTGGTGGCGTCGGCGCCGCCGGCGAGTTGTTCCTCGGCGGAGGCGGCGGAGGCGGCGGTGGCAGCGCCGTCGTCATCAGTCCCGGCGAGGGCAGCACCGCCACCGGCGGCAACGGCGGCAAGGGCCTCTAGCGCCCGACTCACATCGGCGTCGGCGTCGGCGGTGGCTTCGCCGCGCCAGCAGAGTTCAGACCGACTAGACTTCTTCCAGACTCGGGGAATCAGCTTCCCCGTAAGGCGGAGAGACAAAATGGCCGAACCGATTGCGTTGAAATTCGTCTCCCGTCTCATTCGCCCAGCGATAGTCACCGGGACGATGGCGGTTCTGATTGCGGTGGCCGATCCACCTGCCTCGAATATCTCAGTGGTGCCGCTCGCATGCACGACTACGTGGACGATGGTCGGGCGGAGCATTATTTTTATGCCCGACTGCTCACACCCGTCGCCGCCCGCAGGGGCCTCGCCGACCGCGCCGCCGCCTGCGCCACAACAACCGCCCGGGCCCAACTAGCCTGGATCACTGCGTCGGGCATATCCCCAAAGGCGCCAATCCCCAACGACATTGGCTGACTTGGCAGGCTTCAGTCCACGTCTCGCACCGAATACGCGCGGCTAAAGTACTACTGTCGCAAGGGCGCCGAGCACCGGCTCGACTTCATCAACGACGCGAGGGAAATCCAATGTCCGAAACCAAGCTCACGGTCATCTATGACAACCCCACCGACCCGGCCGCGTTCGAAGCCGGCTATGAATCGGAGCAACTGAAGGCCGCCCGGCAGATACCGGGGTATCTGCGGATCGAGGCGTCGAAGGTCTGGCCGAAAGAAGATGGGACTCCGACGCCTGCTTACCGCATGATCGACCTGTACTACCCGAATTACGATGCCGTCAGTGCGGCGGTGACCACACCGGAAGCGGGCGCGTTCTTCGCCGCCATGGCGCGGCTCGCCACCGGCGGCGTGCGGGTACTTGTCTCCGACATTGAGGTGCCGCAACACCGCTAGCAAACCGCCTGGGGATTTCAAGCACCAGATGTTCAGGTCGTGAACTGAATATGAATTGTCGCCATGGTGCGGCGCCACACCCCCCGCCCACCCTGAGACTAGGGGGGTGACTTCAACCCACGCTTCACACAAGCACGCCAAATTCCTCCGGTCAGTAATCCGCTGGCTGGACGTCGGCTACCCCCAGGGTGTCCCCGGGCCCGACCAGGTGGCCCTGTTCGCCCTGTTGCAGGCCACCCCACTGACCAGGGAACAGCTTGAAGAGGTGGTCCATAAGATCACCAAGAAGTCTGACAGCGACGAGCCGATCAACCGCGAAGAGATCGCGAAGTTCATCACCGAGACAACGCACCACGATCCAGGACCCGAGAACATCCAACGGGTGGCCGCCAAGCTGGCCGCCGCCGGCTGGCCGCTGGCCGGCACCGTCCGCGAGGACGAATCCGACGACGACGAGTAACGCGCGGAGTCGGTTACAAGCTTGAGGTATCGATCACGAAGCGGTACCGCACGTCGCTGGCCAGCACGCGCTCGTAGGCCTCGTTGATGTAGTCCGGTTCGATGACCTCGATCTCGGGCGCGACGCCGTGCTCGGCGCAAAAGTCCAGCATCTCCTGGGTTTCGGCGATACCGCCGATGAACGAACCGGAGAGGCTGCGCCGCTTGAAGACCAGCGGGAAGGCCGGCACCTCCATGGGCTGCTCGGGGACGCCTAGCTCGACGAGTGTGCCGTCAACATCGAGCAGGTTCAGGTAGTCGGTGAGATCCAGTTTCGCCGAGACGGTGTTCAGGACCAGGTCGAAGCTCTCCCGCAAATTCCGGAAGGTGCCGGGGTCGGCTGTCGCGTAATAGTGGCTCGCGCCCAGCCGCAGTCCGTCTTCCATCTTCTTCAGCGACTGCGACAGCACCGTCACGTTGGCGCCCAGCGCCGCACCCAGCTTGACTCCCATGTGGCCCAGCCCGCCCAAGCCGACGACCGCCAGGCGCGTCTGCGGCCCGGCGTTCCAGTGCCGCAGCGGCGAATAAAGCGTGATTCCCGCACAGAGCAGCGGAGCCGCGGCGTCCAGCGGGATCGCGTCGGGTATGCGCAGGACGTAGTTCTCGTCGACGACGATTGCCTGGCTGTAGCCGCCCTGCGTTCGCTGGCCATCTTTGCCGATGGCGTTGTAGGTGGGGGTGTTTCCAGGTTTGCAGAAATGCTCATTTCCGGCCAGGCAGTTGCTGCATTTACGGCAGGAGTCCACGAAACAGCCCACGCCGACGCGGTCGCCGACCTTGTGTTTGGTGACCTCAGAACCGATTTCGGTGACCACGCCGGCGATCTCGTGCCCAGGGACCACGGGGTAACTCGGTTGGCCCCACTCGGCGCGGACGGTGTGAATGTCTGAGTGGCAGATGCCGGCGAACTTGATCTCGATCGCCACGTCGTGCGGACCGGGATCGCGACGGGTGATGGTGGTCTTGGTCAGCGGTTCGGTGGACGACGTCGCCGCATACGCCGAAACTGTGCTCATCAGGAATCCCTCTATCGGTTAGATGCGTCTGAGAAAAGCTTAGCTAAGGTAAAGTTCTCGGGCCACTAGTGGGCATGTGCCCTCTGTCACGGTCAGTTGATGGGGGCGTTGAGCCAGCGCAGGTCGTCGACGATGCCACGGGCCGCGACCAAACCCTCGCCGGTCTGCCACACCTCGTCGTTGACGACGAAGACCCGGTTGTCGCGATTGGCGGACAGCTTGCGCCACGGGTCACTGTCCAGGATGGTGGCGGCGCGCTCCGCAGCGGCCGGTGACGCGCACGACACGTAGATGATGTCGGCGTCGGCTGCAGAGAAATCCGGTCCCTTCGCAAGTTCGGCATCGGAGGTGCCCATCTCGACGTAGGCCTTGTCGGTGAAACGCTGCGACGCCGGCCGGTCCACCCCAACCGCGGCCAGCACGCTGGCCGGGAAATTGTTGGCTCCGTATACCCGCAGGGTGTCGGTGGTCAGCTGGACGATCGATGCCTGGAAGTGGGCCGCGTCGTGACTGGCCCCGATCTCGTTGGCCCGCTGTACGAATCCATCGATCAGCCCGTCGGCAGCGCTGCCACGCGCGGTGGCGGCGCAGACAGCACGCAGATTGTCTTTCCACGCCGTGCCGGGTGCCGCGGTGAACACCGTCGGGGCGATCGCCGCCAGCTGTGGATACAGCTTGGGCGTCAGGCCTTGCGAGCCCAAGATCAGATCCGGATGGGCCGCCGCGATGGCGCCCAGGTCAGGCTTGCTGCGGGTACCGGCGCCGGGCACGCCGTGCACGGCGTTGCCCAGGTAGGACGGCTGGCTCAGGGACCCGTCCGGCAGGGCGGCCGCTACCACCCGGGACTGCAGACCGAGCGCGCACAGGGCGTCGAGCTGGTCCCCGGAGAGCACGACTATGCGCTGCGGCTCGGCGGGTACCTGGACTGTGTCCGGCCCAACTCCCGCCGGGTTGTGGGCCGAGCGCGTCGGTGGACCCGGATCGGCCGCGACCGGCTCCCGCGCACACGACTCGTCGGTCCGGCGGTCGTTTCCCAACACGCCGGCTCCCCCGATTTGGGTGGTGGGGGTGACCACCGATCGCATCGGCGACGACGCTTTTTGGGCGGGATTGGTGCCGGGCGGTCCGGACCCGCATCCGCTGCAGGTCGCCACCACGACGGTCGCCACCGAGGCGGTCGCGATAACGAGCCGCCGGGTGGGTCGCCTGCCGCCGAATCGCACGAGTCCGACGCTAACATCCGACCAGCTCGGAGCGGTCCGCCGAACCGCTTCGCGGCCACGAGCGAGGCAATTACGACAGTTTGTAGGACCAGACCTGCCGTCGGCCTGATGGGGGGCTAAGATTCATTCAGTAATGGGTACTGCGCCCCTGTCCTGCACGGATGTTTGGAGGAGCTGTTGACAGCCGAAGCGCCCCCGTTGGGAGAACTCGAGGCCATTCGCCCGTACCCGGCCCGGACCGGTCCCAAAGGGAACCTGATCTACAAACTGATCACCACCACCGATCACAAGCTGATCGGCATCATGTACTGCGTCGCCTGTATCGTCATGTTCTCCATTGGCGGACTCATGGCGCTGCTGATGCGCACCGAGTTAGCCGCGCCCGGACTGCAGTTCCTGTCGAATGAGCAGTACAACCAGCTATTCACCATGCACGGCACGATCATGCTGTTGCTCTATGCCACCCCGATCGTGTTCGGCTTCGCCAATCTGGTGCTGCCGCTGCAGATCGGCGCACCCGACGTGGCGTTCCCGCGACTGAACGCCTTCTCGTTCTGGCTGTTTCTGTTTGGAGCGCTGATCGCCATCGGGGGTTTCATCACCCCGGGCGGGGCCGCCGACTTCGGCTGGACCGCCTACACCCCGTTGACCGACGCCATCCACTCGCCCGGCGCCGGCGGCGACCTATGGATCATGGGTCTGATCGTCGCGGGTCTGGGCACCATCTTGGGCGCGGTCAACATGATCACCACCGTGATCTGCATGCGAGCACCTGGGATGACGATGTTTCGGATGCCGCTCTTCACCTGGAACATCCTGGTGACGTCCATCCTGATCCTGATCGCGTTCCCGTTGCTGACCGCCGCACTGTTCGGGCTGGCCGCCGACCGCCACCTGGGGGCGCACGTCTACGACGCGGCCAATGGCGGGGTTCTGTTGTGGCAACACCTGTTCTGGTTCTTCGGGCACCCCGAGGTGTACATCATCGCGCTGCCGTTTTTCGGGATCGTCACCGAGATCTTCCCGGTGTTTTCCCGCAAGCCCATCTTCGGCTACACCACGCTGGTTTACGCAACGCTCTCGATCGCCGCGTTGTCGGTGGCGGTGTGGGCGCACCACATGTTCGCCACCGGAGCCGTTTTGCTGCCGTTCTTTTCGTTCATGACGTATTTGATCGCCATCCCGACCGGGATCAAATTCTTCAACTGGATTGGCACGATGTGGAAGGGTCAGTTGACCTTTGAGACGCCGATGCTGTTCTCGGTCGGCTTCCTGATCACCTTCCTGCTGGGCGGTCTGACCGGTGTGCTGCTGGCCAGCCCGCCGCTGGACTTCCACGTCACCGACAGCTATTTCGTGGTCGCGCACTTCCACTACGTGCTGTTCGGCACCATCGTGTTCGCCACCTACGCCGGGATCTACTTCTGGTTCCCGAAGATGACCGGCCGGCTTCTCGACGAGCGCCTGGGCAAGCTGCACTTCTGGTTGACCTTCATCGGTTTTCACACCACGTTCCTGGTGCAGCACTGGCTCGGTGACGAGGGCATGCCGCGCCGTTACGCCGACTACCTGCCCACCGACGGGTTCCAGGGCCTCAACATCGTTTCGACGGTCGGAGCTTTCATCCTGGGCGCCTCGATGTTCCCGTTCGTGTGGAACGTCTTCAAGAGCTGGCGCTACGGCGAGGTCGTCACCGTGGACGACCCGTGGGGTTACGGCAATTCGCTGGAGTGGGCCACCAGTTGCCCGCCGCCGCGGCACAACTTCACCGAGCTGCCCCGGATTCGTTCGGAGCGTCCGGCTTTCGAACTGCACTACCCGCACATGGTGGAACGAATGCGGGCCGAGTCGCACGTGGGTGGCGCGCATGGCCGCGAGGGCCACGATGTCACCAGGCTCGATGACGTCGACGTCCGTACCTGACAGCGGCAATTCCGGGTGGTGAGCACTTCACCCAAGGTATCGGTGCTGATCACCGTCACCGGTGTGGATCAGCCAGGTGTGACATCGGCGCTCTTCGAGGCGCTCTCCAGCCATGGTGTCGAGTTGCTCAACGTCGAACAGGTGGTGATCCGGCGACGGCTGACGCTCGGGGTGCTGGTGTCCTGCCCGCTGGCAGTCGCCGACAGCGTCGCGCTGCGGCACGACGTGGAGTCCGCGATCCGGGCGCTGCGGCTGGACGTGAGCATCGAGCGCAGCAACGACCTGCCGATCATCCGGCAACCGTCGACCCACACCATTTACGTATTGGGGCGCCCGATCACGGCCCAAGCGTTCGGCGCGGTGGCCCGGGAGGTGGCGGCTCTGGGCGTCAACATCGACCTCATCCGCGGCGTCTCCGACTATCCGGTCACCGGCCTGGAACTGCGTGTCTCGGTTCCGCCGGGGGTTTACGGCCGGTTGCGGACCGTCCTGACTGAGGTCGCTTCCGACGAGCAGGTCGACGTGGCGGTCGAGGGGTTCAGCCTGGCCGGGCGCACCAAGCGGCTCATCGTGTTCGACGTCGATTCCACTCTGGTGCAGGGCGAAGTCATCGAGATGCTGGCGGCCCGGGCGGGGGCGGAAGGAGCGGTCGCGGCGATCACCGACGCGGCGATGCGCGGCGAACTGGATTTCGCCGAGTCGCTGGAGCAACGCGTGGCCACCTTGGCGGGGCTGCCCGCCACGGTGATCGACGAAGTCGCCGCCCAGCTGGAGCTGATGCCCGGCGCGCGGACCACGATCCGCACCTTGCGGCGGCTGGGCTATCGCTGCGGTGTGGTCTCGGGAGGCTTTCGCCGGATCATCGAGCCATTGGCCGAGGATCTGCTGCTCGACTACGTCGCGGCCAACGAGCTGGAGATCATCGACGGGGTGATCACCGGCCGCGTCGTCGGCCAGATCGTTGATCGTCCCGGCAAGGCTGCGGCGCTGCGGGACTTCGCGCAGAAGTTCGACATCCCAATGGAGCAGACGGTCGCGGTGGGCGACGGCGCCAACGACATCGACATGCTGGCGGCCGCCGGGCTGGGCATCGCGTTCAACGCCAAGCCGGCATTGCGTGCGGTCGCCGATGCGTCCTTGAGCCATCCGTACCTGGACTCCGTTCTGTTTTTACTAGGCGTGACACGCGGTGAGATCGAGGCTGCCGACGCGGGCGACCTTGGCGTACAACGCGTTGACATCCCGCCCGAGTAGTGGGGCGGCAGTAACTGGCGCGAGCAGCCGCAAAAGCCCCCAATTTCGCTGGCAAATGGGGGCTTTTGCGGCTGCTCGCGCAGGGGTGACCCGGCAGCCGTCCCAGCGTCGCGGTACGGCACGATGATCGAGTGCCTGAACCTGGCCCGGACGCCGTCGACCCCGATTTGCTGATCGACTTCAGAGGCGTATCGCTACGCCGTGGCGGAAACACGTTGGTCGGGCCACTGGATTGGGCCGTCGAACTCGACGAACGTTGGGTGGTCATCGGCCCGAACGGAGCTGGCAAGACGTCGCTGCTGCGAATCGCGGCGGCCGCCGAGCACCCGTCGTCGGGTGTCGCCTTCGTGCTCGGCGAGCGACTGGGTCGGGTCGATATGACCGAGCTGCGGGCGCGGATCGGACTGAGTTCCTCAGCGCTGTCGCAGCGGATACCCAATGACGAGGTGGTGAGCGACCTTGTCGTCTCGGCCGGTTATGCGGTGTTGGGCCGCTGGCGGGAACGCTATGACGACGTCGACTATCAACGCGCGGTCGACATGCTGGAAAGCGTCGGTGCCGAGCACCTCGCGCAGCGCACTTACGGGACGCTCTCGGAAGGCGAGCGCAAACGGGTGCTGATCGCCCGTTCCCTGATGACCGACCCGGAGTTGCTGCTGCTCGACGAACCCGCCGCCGCACTTGATCTGGGTGGACGTGAGGAATTGGTGGCCCGCCTGACCGATCTGGCCGCCGACCCCGACTCACCCGCGCTGGTACTGGTCACCCATCACGTGGAGGAGGTACCGCCCGGCTTCAGCCATGGCCTGCTGCTCTCGGAGGGTCAGGTGGTCGCCGCGGGCTTGCTGTCCGATGTGCTGACCGCCGAAAACCTCTCTGCCGCCTTCGGGCAGCGGATAGCCCTGGAATTCGTCGACGGGCGATACTTCGCCCGACGGGTCCGCGCCCGCGCAGCTCACCGGAGGCAGCTATGACTTCAGCGCACGATCAGCCGCCGTTGCCGCCCAGGCCGGCCGCGACGGTGATGTTGGTGCGCGACACCGAGCCGGATGCGGAGGCCGGTTCAGAGGCCGGCATCTCTGTGTTCTTGATGCGGCGCCACTCAAAGATGCAATTCGCCCCGGGGACGATGGTGTTTCCCGGCGGCGGTGTCGACCAGCGTGACCGCAACACCGATATCGCGTGGGCGGGGCCGTCGGCACAGTGGTGGGCGCAGCGGTTCGGCATCGAACGCGACCTCGCCGCGGCACTGGTGTGCGCCGCCGCCCGCGAGACGTTCGAAGAGTCGGGGGTGCTGTTCGCCGGTCCGGTGGCCGACCCGACCGGCATCGTCGGGGACGCATCGGTGTTCGCCGACTCGCGCCGCGCGCTGGCCGAGGGGACGCTGTCGTTCGCGGACTTCCTGCATCGCGAAAACCTCGTGCTGCGATCCGATCTGCTGCGGCCGTGGGCCAACTGGGTGACCCCGGAGGCCGAACGCACCCGCCGTTACGACACCTACTTCTTTGTCGGCGCGTTGCCGGCGGGTCAGCGCGCGGACGGGGAGAACACCGAATCCGACCGTGCCGGCTGGACGACGCCGCGGGCCGCCATCGACGACTTCGAGGCCGGTCGCAACGTCCTGCTGCCGCCCACCTGGACACAGCTGGACTCGCTGGTGGGCCGCAGCGTCGCCGACGTGTTGTCGGTCGAGCGCCAGATCGTGACCGTCCAGCCGCATTTGGAGATCATCGGCGATAACTGGATCTTCGAATTCTTCGACTCCGACCGCTATCACCAGGCACGGAAAGCGGGCGGATCCATGGGCTGGCCCACCTGATGGCTTCCACGCGCGAGTTCGTCCACGTCGTGGTGAGCGACGGGTCGCAGGACGCCGGCCTGGCCATGCTGCTGCTATCGCGACCGCCCACCAATGCGATGACCCGGCAGGTCTATCGCGAGATCGCGGCCGCGGCCGCCGAACTCGGGGAACGCGACGACGTCGCCGCGGTGATTCTGTTCGGCGGCCACGACATCTTCTCCGCCGGCGACGACATGCCCGAGCTGGGTACGTTGACCCCGGAGGAGGCCGGCGTCGCCGCCAGGGTCTGCAAGGAGGCGATCGACGCCGTGGCGGCGATCCCCAAGCCGACCGTGGCGGCGATCACCGGATACGCCTTGGGCGCCGGTCTCACCCTGGCGCTCGCGGCCGACTGGCGAGTCTCTGGTGACAACGTGAAGTTCGGGGCGACCGAGATCCTGGCCGGCCTGGTTCCCGCCGGTGGCGGAATGGCCCGCCTGGCCCAGGTGGCAGGCGTGAGCAGGGCCAAGGAACTGGTGTTCAGCGGGCGGTTCTTCGGCGCGGAGGAGGCCTCGGCGCTCGGCCTGGTCGACGAAATGGTGGCTCCCGACAACGTGTACGACGCAGCGGCGGCGTGGGCGCGCCGTTTCCTCGGTGGCCCGGCAAACGCGCTGGCCGCCGCGAAGGCCGGCATCAATGCCGCTTTCGATGCCGCTTTCGATGCCGGCTTGGGTGCCGCCATCGACGACCGTCGCGGTGCTGGCGATGTGGGCGACCCAGCCAGCCGTTAGGCTGCCCTGCATGACGAGGAGTTCCAAAATCCCCGCTGACGCCGTGCCCAACCCGCATGCCACAGCCGAGCAGGTCGAGGCCGCCCGGAACGACAGCAAGCTCGCTCAGGTGCTCTACCACGACTGGGAAGCCGAGAGCTACGACGAGAAGTGGTCGATCTCCTACGATCAGCGCTGCATCGACTACGCGCGCGGCCGGTTCGACGCCATCGTGCCCGACGAGGTTCTCGCCGAGCTGCCCTACGACCGTGCCCTGGAACTGGGCTGCGGGACCGGGTTCTTCCTGCTCAACCTGATCCAGGCCGGAGTCGCCCGGCGCGGTTCGGTCACTGACCTTTCGCCCGGCATGGTCAAGGTCGCCACTCGCAATGGTCAGTCGCTGGGACTGGACGTCGACGGCCGGGTGGCCGACGCCGAAGGAATCCCGTACGAGGACAACACCTTCGACTTGGTGGTCGGGCATGCCGTGCTGCACCACATTCCTGATGTGGAGCTGTCGCTGCGCGAGGTGATCCGAGTGCTGAAGCCGGGTGGCCGGTTCTTGTTCGCCGGTGAGCCGACCACCGTCGGCAACAGCTACGCCCGCGCGCTGGCGGACCTGACATGGAACGTCACCATCCGGGCCGTGAAGCTGCCCGGGCTGAGCGGCTGGCGGCGTCCGCAGGCCGAGATCGACGAGAACTCCCGCGCGGCCGCCCTGGAGTGGATCGTCGACCTGCACACCTTCGAGCCGAAAGACCTCGAGCGGATGGCTACCAACGCCGGCGCCGTGCAGGTTCACACGGCCAGCGAGGAGTTCACCGCCGCGATGTTCGGCTGGCCGGTCCGGACCTTCGAGGCGACGGTCCCGCCCGGGCGGCTGGGCTGGAACTGGGCCAAGTTCGCGTTCGGCGGCTGGAAGGCACTGAGCTGGGTGGACGCCAACATCTGGCGGCACGTGGCGCCCAAGGGCTGGTTCTACAACGTCATGGTCACCGGGGTCAAACCCTCCTGAGCGGTGCCTCAGGGGTTTCGGGTGGCTTCGCCTTCAGCACGGACGACGTCAGGTACCTGCGGTCGGAGTCGGGGTCGGCGGCGCTGGCCGCGGTCGCCGACTTCGCGCTGACCGACGCCACCCGGGTGGCCGATATCGCCGCGGCGCGCGACCGATTCGGCGACCGGGCCCCGGTGCTGGTGGAGACGACCCTGCTGCGCCGCCGTGCCGCGGACAAGCTCGAGCAGCTGTGTCCAGATTTTCAAGCCTCGAACTGGCTCTTCACCGACGAGGCGCTGCAGCAAGCTACCGCGGCCCCGGTTGCCCTGCACCGGGCTAGGCGACTGGCCGCCGCTTCTCTCCGGGTGGTGCACGACGCGACCTGCTCGATCGGCACAGAATTGGCCGCATTGCGCGGCTCGGGGGTGCGAGCACTCGGCAGCGATATCGACCCGGTGCGCCTGGCAATGGCGCGCAACAACCTGGGATCGACGGCCGAACTATGCCGCGCCGACGCTCTGCATCCGGTGACCCGCGACGCGGTGGTTGTCGTCGACCCCGGGCGTCGCCGCGCCGGTCGGCGCCGGTTGCGTCCGGACGATTATGAGCCGGGCCTTCCCCAGCTGCTGGACAGCTACCGCGACCGGAGTCTTGTCGTAAAATGCGCTCCCGGAATCGATTTCGATCAAGTGCGGCGCTTCGGTTTCGACGGCGAGATCGAGGTGACGTCATATCGTGGCGCGGTCCGGGAGGCATGCCTATGGCCGGCCGGGTTGGCCGGGCCGGGTGTGCGCCGTCGGGCCAGCATTCTCGAGGAGGGTGACCAGCGCACCCAGATCACGGATACCGAATCCGACGACTGCCCGGTGCGTCCCGCCGGACGATGGATCGTCGACCCGGACGGCGCCGTGGTTCGGGCCGGGTTGGTGCGCCACTACGCGGCGCGCCATGGGCTCTGGCAACTCGACCCGGACATCGCCTACCTATCCGGGGATCGGCTGCCGCCGGCAGTCCGGGGGTTCGAGGTGATCGAACAGCTGGCGTTCGATGAGCGTCGGCTCCGGCAGGCCTTGGCGGCGCTGGACTGCGGGGCGCTGGAGATCCTTGTCCGTGGTGTTCAGGTCGACCCCGACGCGCTGCGGCGACGGCTGCGGTTGCGCGGCGGCAGGCCCCTGTCGGCGGTCATCACCCGCATCGGCTCAGGGGCCGCCAGTCACGCGGCGGTATTCATTTGCAGGCCCCGCGACAGTGCCCAGGTACGCTGACGGCGGTTATTTTCTGGACGTCCCAGGCGCTCCGGCCCTTTGTAGTCTGCGAGGACAGTTCGACAATGCGTTTTCTGACAGCGGCTGCAGTGCCGGCGTGCGCGGTTCTGCTGGCCTGGCCGGCGGCGGCGGCGCCGGCTTCCTGTGCCGGGCTGGGCGGCACCGTGGAGGCGGGGCAGTTGTGCCATGTGCGCGCCTCGAGCCCCACGTACACGCTCAACCTTGCGTTTCCCGTCGACTATCCCGACGAACAGGCGCTGACTGACTACATCGCGCAGAACCGCGACGGATTCGTCAGTGTCGCGCAGGGGGCCGCGCCGGGGTCCGGGGGGCGCGACCAGCCCTACCAAATGGACGCCACCACTGAACAACACAGCTCCGGTTCGCCGCCGCGCACCCGCAGCGTCGTGCTCAAGTTATTCCAGGACCTCGGCGGAGCACATCCCTCCAACTGGTACAAGGCGTTCAACTTCAACCTCAACGCCAGGCAGCCCATCACCTTCGACAACCTGTTCGCGCCCGGCAGCACACCGCTGGACAGTATTTTTCCGCTAGTGCAGCGCGAACTGGAACGCCAGACGGCGCTGGGCAGCGCCATATCACCCTCGACCGGCCTCGACTCGTCGCACTACCAGAACTTCGCCATCACCGACGACCAGCTGATCTTCTATTTCGCCCAGGGCGAGATGCTGCCGGCGGTCGCCGGTCCTGTCCAAGCCCAGGTGCCACGCAGCGCCATTCCGCCGCTGGCGGTATAGCGACCAAACGGAGCTTCCTCGCCCCGAACGTGCGTGTCTGGCCGCCGACACGCCGTAACGGCTGGCATTTTGCGCACGCTCGCGCGGGTGTGTTCGTCGTCGTTCACGCGGGTTGGAAGCCGTACACCTGGCCGTCGCTGGTTGTGGTGACCACCCGTCGATCGTTGCCGACGGACACCCCGAGGGGATATCCGGTGGCCCCGGGCAGCGGATAGCTGTTGAGGGTGTGGCCGTTGGCCGGATCGAAGACCAGTAACGACATGCCGGGTGCGCCGTCTGCGGCCGGACCGGATACCACCGTGTAGCCGACGGCGCCGCCGGCCAGACTCGTGGCCGACAGGGGACTGACGTCGTCGCGGCGCCACGTCTGCTCGGCGTGATCACCGGCGTCTTTGAACGCAACCAGCCGAGTGTCGGGGCCACCGCCGGAAACGATCAGGCCCTGCGGGCTGACCGTGGGCGGTGTCTGAGCCAGGAACGTCAGCGGCACCGACCATTTCACTTTCCCGTCGGCGGCGTGCAGCGCCCACAGGTGTTGGTCGCGGCCGTTGACGTAGACGGTCGATCCATCGGCAGACAGCACCGGGCTGGCGATGACACCGGCGCCGACGGCGTCGCTGGTCCAATCGTGGGCCAGCAGGGGTGTCTGACCCGGGTGGTACTTGAGCCCAACCAGCCCGGCGGCCGGCGCGCCGGGTTGCCAGACGCCGAGGACCACCGTCCCGCTGGCCGCCGCGAAGGCGGGTGCGGCCGCGACCGGGCAGCCCGGCCGGGCCGGGGCGCAATCGGCCAAACCACGGGTGGCATCGGTGGGATCGACGCCTTCAACCAGGTCCAAGGGACTGCCGACCACCTCGCCGCGGTGCGCGTCGAAAACCAGCATCTGCCCGAGATGTGTGCTGACGAGCAGTTGGCCGTTAGCGAGAAACCTTGGGGTGGAAGGCATCCCGATTACCGGCTCGCGCCAGCGTGTCCACTGGGTAGTCGGAAAGGACAGAATCGCCCCCGGCTGACCGACGTAGAGGTTGTCGAAGCCGTCGAACAACGGACCGCCGAAGCCGCCCCCCTGAAACAGCCGCGCACACCAGCGCTGCCGCCCGTTGTCGTCGTTTTCCCACTCCATCAGCGAACATCCGGCCGGTGTCTGGGCATTCAGCGCGAGATAACCGCGTGAGCTCAGCGCCGGTCCGGCCGCCAGGCTTCCTTTGACCGATCGCGTCCACCGCAGCGACAACTTGGTGGCCCCGCTGGTGTTCGTGTAGCCGCTGTTGGCGGCGTCGCCGTATTGGGCGGGCCAGCCCGGCGCGGGCGCCGCGTCAACCCACGAGTCGGTGTTACCGCAACCGCTGAGCCCAATCGACGACCCAACCGCGAGCCCCACCGTTAGAACCGCCGAAGGCCAACGCCGCAGCAGACGTACATGTCGGGGACGTCGGGCGCGCACGTCTTCCTTTCACGGGAGGTTCAGCCTGAGCAGCGATCGAGTACAGGTGAGGGTATCGCGTACCGCCTCGCGGTAGGCTCTGCGGCCATGACGAGCATGTGGGGCGCCCCGCTCCATCGGCGCTGGCGCGGAAATCGGCTGCGGGACCCGCGCCAGGCCCAATTCCTTACGTTGGCCTCGCTGAAGTGGGTGCTGCGCAACCGTGCGTACACCCCGTGGTACCTGGTGCGCTACTACCGGCTGCTGAAGTTCAAGCTGGTCAATCCGCACATCATCACCCGCGGCATGCTGTTCCTCGGCAAAGGCGTGGAGATTCACGCGACGCCCGAGTTGGCGCAGCTGGAGTTCGGCCGGTGGGTGCACATCGGGGACAAGAACACGATCCGGGCCCATGAGGGCTCGCTGCGTTTCGGTGACAAGGTGGTGCTGGGCCGCGACAACGTGATCAACGCCTATCTCGACATCGAGATCGGCGATTCGGCGCTGATGGCGGACTGGTGCTACGTCTGCGATTTCGACCACCGGATGGATGACATCAACGTTCCCATCAAGGACCAGGGCATTATCAAATCCCCAGTCCGCATCGGACCCGACACCTGGGTGGCCACCAAGGTGACTGTTTTGCGCGGCACAGCTGTCGGACGGGGTTGCGTGCTGGGATCGCACGCGGTGGTCCGGGGCGTCATCCCCGACTATTCGATCGCGGTCGGAGCACCGGCCAAGGTGGTCAAGAACCGGAAGTTGTCCTGGGAATCCTCTGCCGCGCAGCGCGCGGAACTGGCCGCCGCCTTGGCCGACATCGAACGGAAAAAGGCATCCCACTAATCGAGCGGTAGTGCCAGCCCCCGTTAAGAAGGCTGGTCGTCGACCTGGATGTTGAAGTTGACGGTGCCGGCATCGACGTCGGTGACGGTGACGTTCACTCCGTACTTCTGGTTGCCATCGGTGAGTTGGCAGCGCAGGGTGGATCCCTCAGCGCCTTTGAGGTTTTCCGGGCACGTCACCGAATCCGGTTTGCGGCCCGCCTGCTCGGTGAGTTTGTCGCTGATCGTGGTGGCGACCTGGTTCTTGTCGACCGTTTCCACCATGTCGAACAGAACGTCCCCGCCGCTGACGCTGGTCACGGTGACGTTCACGTTGTAGGTCGCACCCTTGACCTTCATCGCGCAGTTCAGTTGCGCCCCAACCTTGCCGAGCAGATCGCCCGGACACGTCACCATGTCCGGTTTGTTTCCGGCGGCGTCGGTCATCTTGGCGGTGATCTGTTCTGCGATCTGGCTTTTCGCAACCGTTTCCACCATGTCGAACTTCACGTCGCTACCGTCGACACTGGTCACGGTCACGTTTACGCCGTACATCTGATCTTTGACTTTCATTGTGCAGTTCACCTGGGTGCCGACCTTCGCGTCCAGGTCGTTCGGGCACGTCACCGAACTGGGCTTGTTGCCCGCGGCGTCGGTCATCTTGGTGCCGATCTGGTTCTGGACATCGCTCTTGCTCACCGCGTGCGACGAGCTCACCGGAACCGAGCAGGCACCAGCGCCGGCCGCGAGAATTGCGGCAGCACCCGACGTGAGCAGGGTCCGAACGATCGAGCGAGCCATGTCGCCTCCTCCGTGTGGTGATAACTGTGAATCGGCTGATAATTACATGCGAAATCGCTTGAAGGAAGAGGTTGGGTAAAGATCGGCAAATCTCGTGGAGGTCAGGCTGCCCGCGCAACTGCTGTGCGGCTGAGCTAACGTTCCGGAGGCGTGTCGTTAGCCGACAAGGAGCCGACAAGGCGCGAATGCAAACGAATCGGGAGTGCGGATGACGCGGATAGACAGGCCGATGATCGCGATTGCGGGCGTTGTGGCCCTGGGAGCGTTGGTTCCCGCATGTAGCAGCCCGTCGAACACCTCGTCCCCGTCGTCGACGTCCGCAAGTTCGTCACCGGCAGCGTCTGCGTCGAGTTCGTCCTCGGCAACGTCAACGTCGGCATCGGCCGCGCCCGCCGACTACACCAACCTGTTGATTCAAGGCAGTGATATCAGCGGTGCCCCGCCGAACGTGTTCACCACCGTGGATCCACCAATGGCTAATCCGGGCGGGTTGGTCGGGGTCGCGGTCAAATTCAAAAACCAGGACGACACCAATCGGATCAACGACACGATCGACATCCTGCCTGACGCCGCCGGTGCGACGACGGCGTTGAATGGCTCGCTGTCCTCAATCGACAGCGCGGTAGTCGGCGGAAGCCCGCAACCGTTCCCGGTGGGCGGCGGGGGACAGATGGTTGCGGGGACGTCGCCGGACAAGTCCAAGGCGGTGACCGTGTTGCTGTTCACCGAGGGCAAGGCGTTCGTCACGCTGCAATTCGACAGCGCCCCCAACGACCCCGTGCCGCCCGATTTCGCGCAAACCGTCGCCGCGCAGCAGGATGCCGCCATCAAGAAGAACCTGCCGAGCTAAGCCCGTCAGCTTAAGCTCTGGTAGCGGCGCAGGGCCTCGGTCCGCTCGGCGCCGTGGTCGACGATGGGCGCTGGATATCCCTGCGGCCGTTCACCTTTCCGCAGGTATATGTCGTCGGCATCGTTCAACTCCGGGATCCAGCGCCTGATGTAATCACCCGAGGGATCGAACTTTTCCGCCTGCGTGGTCGGGTTGAACACCCTGAAGTACGGCGCGGCGTCCGTGCCGCATCCCGCGCACCACTGCCAGCCGTGCTGGTTGCTGGCCATGTCGCCGTCAACCAGTTGATCCAGGAACCATTCGGCACCCCATTGCCACGGCAGATGAAGGTCCTTTACCAGGAACGACGCGACGATCATCCGCACCCGGTTGTGCATGAGGCCGGTCTCGCGCAACTGGCGCATCCCGGCGTCGACGAGCGGAAAACCGGTTTCGCCGGCCTTCCAAGACTCGAAGCGGCTCTTCGCTTCGGCTCCGGTGTCCGTTTGGATGGCGTCGAAATTGCCGTTCCAGTTATGCCACGCGCTGGCCGGCCAGTTATGCAGCACGTCGGCGTAAAAATCTCGAAATGCCAGCTCCCGCAGATAGGCTTGTGCTCCGGCGCCGCGCAGATCAAGGTCGGCGACCATGGTACGTGGATGGATGGTGCCAAACTTCAGATGCACCGACATCGCGCTGGTTCCGTTGAGGTCGGGCCTGTTGCGATCCTCGGAGTAGCGTTTCAAGCCATCTTCGGCGAACGACTTCCATTGCTTCAGCGCCGCCGCCTCGCCGGCGGCATGGTCAAGCGCTGGGCCGGGATCGGGGATTTTGCATTGCTCCATCCGCAGCTGCGACGGATCGATCCAGTGCGCGGAATGAACGCTCGATCGAGCCGGCCCCCGCCAGCCGACGGCGCGCCAGCTGCGGAAGAACGGTGTGAATACCTGGTAAGGGGAACCGTCCTTTTTGGTGACCCGCCCGGGTGAAACCAGATAGGGAGATCCCGTCGCCACCAACGGAACCGAATCCAGCGCCACACGCACGCGTTCATCGCGACGCTGTCCGAACGGCGCGAAATCGTGCGAGATGTGCACGGATGAGGCACCGATCTCCTTGGCAATACAGGGAATAACCTCTTCGGGCCTGCCGCGGGTCACGAGTAGTCGGCCATCCAGGTCGTTTCGCAGCTGCCGCAGCGAGTCGCCCAAAAACCGCAGCCGGCGCCGCCCCGACGAAGCCTCCAGCCGCGGATCGATCACAAAGCAGGCGAGCACGTCCTGGCGGCCGTCGGTACCGGATGCAGATGCCAGCGCGGGGTGGTCGCCCAACCGCAGATCGCGGCGAAACCATAACAGCGCGGTCATGATTGGATGCTGTCGCGCTCAGCGATTGAGCCGCCAGATGTGGGTGGACAGTGCGGTCGCGAAGGTGCACCAGAGCGGGTAGGGCAACAGCGCCAACCCCGCCCGAGTATCGGCCTCGGCCGTCCGTCGGACCAGGTCGGCACTGCTGACCGCCAACACGCCGGCGCCCAGCGCGGAAGCACCGAGTTTGTGATACCGGAAGAAAAGCCAACTCCATCCAGCGTTGAGAAACAGATTGACGCTCAACGCGGCGATGTATCGGTTCGCCTTATCGTGCTGTCCGGTCGCGCGAAAGCCGTCGATCGCCACCGCAGAGGTGGCCGCGATATCGCCGTACAGCGTGGTCCACGCCACCGGGAAGGCCGCGCGGGGCGGCTGGTATGACGGTTTGCGCAGCCGCGAGTACCAGGACTGAACGCGGGCGGGGCTGGCGATGCTTCCGATGCCGGCCGCCGCGGCGACGGCGAGCGAGGTCGCGGCCAGTGTCGATTTATTCACGGTTTCCTCCGTTGTTAGGGTAGGCGGGCTTGGCTGGCCACCAGATGCGGTCACCGATGAGGGCGAACAGCGCAGGGATAACCAGTGTGCGCACGATGAAGGTGTCGAGCAGAATGCCCAGGCCGACGATGATGCCTAGTTGTGCCATTACGATCAGTGGCAACACCCCCAGTACACAGAATACTGCGGCTAAAACGATTCCCGCGCTGGTGATTACGCCGCCGGTGGCCGATACCGCGCGGATCATGCCGTCGCGCGCGCCGCGCCGCGCGGCTTCCTCGCGCGCGCGGGTGACCAGAAAGATGGTGTAGTCCACACCTAGGGCGGCCAGAAACAGGAACGCGAGCAATGGGGCGCTGTTGTCCAAGGCCGGGAACCCGAAGATGTGCAGGCTTGCCCAACTGCCGAGCCCGAGTGCGGCCAGCGCGCCGAGAATGGTCGCGGCCAGCAGGGTCGGTGGCGCGAGCACCGAACGTAGCAGCGCGTACAAGACGACCAGGATCACCGCCAAGATCGCCGGAATCAGCAACATTCGGTCGTGGGTGGCGGCGTCACGGACGTCGAGCGCCTGCGCATCAGGACCACCCACCAGGGCGTCAGGCGAGCTATTCTTCACCGATTGCCTCAGTGCTGCAACTATTTTAAATGCCTGATCCGACGACGGCGGTGCATCGATCACCACAGACCACTTCGACCAATTCGTCGATCCAATGACCGCCTGCCCGGATTCAGTCACTGAGACCACGCCCGGGGTCGCGGTGATGGTCTGCTGCACTTGCGGCGCCTGCGGGGTGGGAGCGACGATCAGCGTGGGATTGGTCAGGCCGGCAGGAAAATGTGCGGCGACGATGTTGTATCCGGACACCGAATCTGCCCGGATCCGGAACTGCTCGGTCTGCGTCAGCCCGATTCGCGTCCCTGCCAGTCCGGTCGCCAGGACCGCCAGGGCCGCGATCGCGACCGCTGCGACCACCGCTGGGCGGCGTGCCACTCGCTCGGCGACGCGGTGCCAGGCACCGGAATCAAGGGCCGTGCCGTCGTCAGCGTGCGGGATAAATGGCCAAAACAGCCGCCGTCCGCACACGGCCAACAGCGGCGGCAGCACCAGCAGGACCGACGCCGCCGCAACGACCACGCCACAGGCCGCCAGCGCACCCAGACTGCGGGTGCTGGGGGTGGAAGCGAAGACCAATGTGAGCAACGCCAGCACCACTGTGGCGTTGCTGGCAACGATGGCCGGCCCGGCCATCCGAACGGCGCGGCGTAGGGCCTCGCGATGTTCGGCGTGGCTTCGAAGTTCTTGCCGGTACCTAGAAATCAATAGCAGCGCGTAATTGGTGCCGGCCCCGAATACCAGCACGCTGGTGATCCCGGAGGTGGCGCCGTCGAAACTCAGCCCGGTCAGCGACGCCACCGCGGTGCCCACCGAACTCGCGACCCGGTCGGCGAATCCGATAACCAGCAGCGGTGCCAGCCATAGCACCGGTGAGCGGTAGGTCGCGATCAGCAGCAGTGCCACCACGGAGGCCGTCACCGCCAGCAAGGTGACATTGGCGTCGGTGAACGCGTTGGCTATATCGGCGCCGAAGGCCGGCCCTCCCGTGACGTGGGCCGCAAGGCCGGTAGGTAACCCCCTGACGGCGGCGGCTCGCAGCGCGGCGACCATGTCGTTGAGGCGCAGACCCGACAGCTCGGCGCTGACGGGGACCACCCCGATGGCCGCCTTGCCGTCGGGCGACACCTTCGCCGGTGCGGCAGCGGCGTCGGGTTGGGTCGGTCTGCTGAGGACCCGCATCCGGTCGGTCGCCGCTTTGGCGCTGTTCACGTCGGCAGGGTCCAGGATCGCGCCGTCGGCGCGATTGACCACCACGATCAGGGGGACCTGCTCACCCCCCGCAAATGAGCGGGCAAGCGCGTCGACTTTTGCGGAATCCGAGTCGACCGGCGTCGACGGCGGCGCCGTGCGAGCGGCGGAGTTGCCGCCGATCAGCACCATGAAGCCGATACCCAGAACCACGATGCTCAGCCCGAGCAGCCAGGAACGCCGGCCTGTTACGGTCGCTGCGATGCGTTCCCACCCCACGAAGCCCAAGCCTTTCAGTTATTGAAACATCAATCAAATTAACTTTCTACGTGGTAGTGGCCGCCCGGGGGGTCGGGCTTCCCGACTCTAGTGAGTTGAAGCTTTGGAACGATCGGCGCGCAGCTCGTCCTCAAACGTCGACATCGCGCCGATCATCGCCGCAAAGACCCGGTGAGCAGCAGCGAGGTCTTTGTCGTCCAGGTCTTTCATGGTGGCGTGGAGATGCGCGCTGAGCGGAGTGAAGAAGGCGCGCGCAACGTTCATCCCGTGATCCTCGTAGCGCAGCAACCACTTGCGTCGATCTTCGGGATCCGCCTCGCGTCTGATGTGGCCCGAGTCGATCATCCGATCGACGAGATACGTGATCGCGGCGGCCGACATGTCGACACGCTGGCGCAGCTGTGCCAAAGTCAAAGGCTGTCCGGCGGTTTCGGCCACCAGGATGTGCAGTAACGCCTGGAAGTCGCCGGTGCTGACCTCTTGCAAACGAGCGAAGTGACGGCCGATGCGATCGGACTGCGCCGTTAGTGCCCGCAAGTCAGTTGACAAATTCCGCTCCAGCTCAACTCGGCGGGGCGTTGAGTCCTTGTCTTGGCGCTTCGTCACATAATCGCATCCTTAGGCAGATACACCGACCAGCGTACGGCGAGCTTAAGCGAGGTTAGATCAAGTGCCCGTAAGTGGCCGCAGCCCAATCGGAGCAAGCTTCCCGATCATTCAATGATTTAAACATCCATTGCATTAAAGGTTAATGGTGGGGAGACGCCTGGATCGAATGTCCAACCCCAGTCAACTCGGGGCAGCTAAGCGGGTTGTCGTCACGGCGCGGCGAGCATTTCCTTAATACGTTCTTAGTGTTAAACAGCGTTTGGCCAGTTTGGGAGTGTGGGCATCGGGTATTCAGCCCGGAGTCGGATGGCAATGCTGCCGCCCGAATTCAGTCCTCGGAGTCATCCTTAGCAAACGTGTAGCTAACGTGGGGGCGCGGGCTAGAGCAGACGCCGGCAGGCCAACCACGTGATTGCTATCCGAAAGGGACAAAATGCTTGATCGGGCACCCGTGCTGGCACAGTTGCAGACGCGTCAGCCAAACACGACATCGGCGTTGTTGCGGCAGTTGGGCATTCAGCATGATTCGGCTTTGAACCAGCGTCCGATACTGGCCAAGTGGCTGGAGCGCAACACCGCTACCCCAGAGTTGAAGCTGAGTCTGCGTGCCAATGGCTACGGACTCTTTTTGCTTCCTCGCCCGCTGCGCTGTGCGCCTGTGCGCTAGCACTGCGTGGTAGGTGGTCTAGACGCCTAGTCTCGGGGGCCAGTATCGCGGGTCCTGCGTTGGCATTCTGGCTGCGACGGGGCGGTCACCGGGTCACCGTGCTGGAACGAGCCCCTAAGCTGCGCGGAGCGGGCCAGAACGTGGACGTCTGCGGCCCTGGCCGTGAGGTGCTGCGCCGGATGGGCCTGGAAGATGTTGCGTTGGCACAGAAGACCGGTGAGTGCGGTATCCGATTCGTCGACGAGCACGATGTGGTGTTGGCGGAGTTTCCGCCGGCAAAGACGACAATGGCGGGTTCACCGCAGAGCTCGAAGTACTGCGCGGAGCGCTCTCGACGATCCTTGTGCAAGCCGGAGCGTCAGGCGTTGACTGCGAGTTTGGCGACGAGATTGCCGAAGTGATCCAGCGTGGCGAGAAGGTGGATGTCACCTTTGCCTGGTGGGGCGCGCCGACGGTTTGATCTTGTCGTAGTCGCCGAGGGGGCCCAATCGACCACGCGCACTTTAGTTTTCGGTGAGGTTCCGACGCGCCGCCTCGGGCTGTACGCCGCCTATGGCTCAATCGACCGGCACGCTGACGACGACCGATGGTGGACTTGGTTCAACGCGGTTGGCGGGCGGTCGATAACCTTGTGGCCCGACAACGTGGGCACTACCCGGGTCGCGCTGTCAGTCTTGTCCGGGGCAAAAAACGACGAGCGCATAGCGCCGACCCAGCAGCGTGGCTGCCTGCGCGCCGAGTATGCCGGGGTGGCGTGGAAAGCACCTCGCATCCTTGACGCGCTGGCCGCGACCGAAGAGTTATGCGTCGATGACCTCACCCAGGTGCGAGCGCCGGACTGGGTTCGCGGTCGCGTCGTTCTGCTCGGCGACGCAGCCTGGTGTGCCACCCCGATCAGCGGATCGGGAACCACATTGGCCCTGACGGGGGCCTACGTCCTAGCCGGGGAGCTGACTTCGGCAAGCAGGATCGGCGAGGGATTGCGCGCTTACCAGGCGCGGATGCGCCCGCGGGTGGTTCGGGCGCAGAAACTCCCACCGGGCGCGCCTCGGATTGCTCACCCCAGGTCCCGCGCGGGCCTGGCTGCGCTGAGGGCCACGTTGCGTGTTGCGGGATCCCGTCCGGCGCGGGAAGCCGTCCGGCGATGGCCGTCGGCGCCCTCCACATCGAGCACCCTGCCTCGCTACAAACTGCTCGACGGCTGACGGTCCGCATTACGCCCCAGCAGGTGACGCAGGGCTTGCTCGAGGTCAGGTTGGCGGAACGGGTGCCGTGCCTGGTCGAGCTTTCCGGGGTGCACATTCTGGTTGGCGTAGGCCAGTTCGCGAGCGCCCTGCGCGCCCAATAATATCCGCGGCCCAAATGAGGGCACCGGCAATATCGCCGGCCGGTGCAACACGCGGGCGAGAGTGTGGGTGTATTCCGAGTTGCGGACCGGTTGCGGGGCAACCGCGTTCACCGGTCCGGCCAGCGTAACGTCCCACAGCGCACGGTGGTACACGTCGACCAGGTCGTCGATTCCGATCCAGGGCAGCCATTGTCGGCCGTCGCCGAGTCGGCCACCCAGGCCGCTGCCGAACAGCGGACGCATCAGCTTTAACGTGCCGCCGAGAGGCGATTGGACGATGCCGGTACGCACCCGCACCACCCGAATCCCGGCCTGCTCCGCCGGTGCGGTCGCGTCCTCCCAGTCGGCGACGACGTCGGCCAAAAACCCGTCGCCGCGAGCACTGTCCTCGGAGAGGGTTTCGTCGCCGCGGTCGAATCCGTAGTAGCCGACAGCCGAAGCCGAGATCAGCACAGCAGGCTGATCGGAGGTTTTCGTCAGGAGTTCTGCGAGCTGGCGCGTCGGGCCAATTCTACTGTTGCGGATGGCATTACGATGACCATCGGTGAACCTGCCGGCGATCGAGGAGCCGGCCAAATGAAACACCGCGTCGACTCCGGCGAACAAGCCCGGGTCGGGTGCGTCCGGGTTCCAGTGGCGCTCGTCGCTGGTTTTCGCGGGCCCGCGGACCAACGTGATGACGCGGTGGCCACCGGTGCGCAGGAACGCGGTCAACGCCGAACCAACCAGCCCCGATGACCCCGTGACGGCGATGGTCGAACGAGCCAGGCCGTTCTCGGCCGCGAGCCGGTGGGCGGCCAAATCGTCGGCCAGCTGGCGGTGCCGGTATACGAACATCGGGCGCAACGCCACCTCGGGTACCGGCGTTTCCACCCGGTCGATCACCCGGGTCTTGTGGTCGCCTGCGTCTTCGAACTCGTGGATATGCCGCCACCGCACAGCGATGCGCGCCGGCAGCGAAGCCAGGCCGTCGCTGCCGATGGCATCGACGAAGCGCCGCGGCGGGTCGTAGCAGTCCGGCTGGTGCTCGGCGACCCAGCGCAGTCCGCCAGGGAGGGCGAGCACGGCCCGCCCGTCCTTGAGGGAGCTGGCCTCGGTGACCACCCGCAGGGGTGCCCATGGTGGCGAAAGGCGATTGAACGCGCCTGGCCTGCTATGCCAGTCGAATACCTCGTCGCGCGGCGCGTCGACCACGCTTGAATACGTAATCCCCATTACTCGACGCTACCGACGAAAGCCGGCGAGTGGTGGGGGCGATTTAGGGGAACAGTGTTGAGCATGAGTGCTCTGGACGGCGTGCGTTCGCTTTTTGACACTGCACTGGATCGGGCGGTCGTTCCCGGCTACAGCAGCGTGGGTTATCGGCTCCGGCAATTGGGCTGGACGGACGATCCGGATCCGGGCGCGCTCAAAGGTCGAACTGCGCTCGTCACCGGCGCAAATCGCGGCCTCGGTAAGGCCATCGCCGCTGGGGTGGCCCGGCTGGGCGCGACCGTTTTGCTGACCGTGCGCGACCGGGGCAGCGGTGAGTGTGCGCGGGAGGAGATCATCGCGGCCGACTCGGAGGCCGACGTGCGGGTGGAGGTGTGTGATGTGTCCGACCCGGCCGGCATCCGTGATTTCGCTGGCGAACTGACCAGCCGGGTGCGGGCGTTGGATGTGCTTATCCACAACGCGGGGGTACTCCCTGCAGCGCGAACCGAGACCGATGACGGGCACGAGGTGACGTTGGCCACCCACGTACTGGGCCCGGTGTTGTTGACCGAGAGTCTGCTGCCGATCTTGGTCGAGTCCGACGATCCCCGGGTGATCCTGATGTCCTCGGGCGGGATGTACACCCAACCGCTACCGACAGACGACCCCGAATACCGCAAGGGGCGATACAGCGGTGCCACCGCCTACGCGCGAACGAAACGGATCCAGGTAGCGCTCACCCCAATCTTGGCCCGCCGCTGGGCAACCGATAACGTCAGCGTGTACTGCATGCATCCCGGCTGGGCTGATACTCCCGGGGTGGCGACGTCGCTTCCGGTTTTTCGGCGCCTTGCCGGCCCGATATTGCGAACGCCCGAACAGGGAGCCGACACGGCCGTGTGGCTCGCCGCGACCAGCCCGGCCCCGCCAACCGGCCGGTTCTGGCACGACCGGCGAACCCGTCCGGAGCACTGGCTGCCGCTGACCCACGTCGATGAACACGACCGCGAGGCGGTCTGGCAGTACTGCGCCGAGGCGATCGGCCTCGAAAACCGCTGAAGGCTAACGCTCCGGCAGCGCGTGCTCGACGATGGGCAGCCGTGGCTGCGGCTGCCGCTCGCGGCGTTTGGCCGCCAGGTACACCTGCGCGGTCTCCTTGGCCACCGTCTGCCAATCGAAGTCCGCGGTGAGCCGCTCGCGGGCCGCACGGGCGCGCCGCTGCGCGGCCTGCGGGTCGTCGAGCACGGTGCGCACCGCCGATGCCAGTCCCGGCACGTCGCAGGGCGGGCACGACACGCCCGTCTGCCCGTTGATCACCGCCTCGCCCAGGCCCCCGATGTTCGACGTCACCAACGGCGTGCCGGCCGCGGCGGCCTCCAGGGCGGCGAGCCCGAACGGCTCGTAGTGGCTGGGCAGCACCGCGGCGTCCGCCCGATGCAGCGCCGTCAGCAGTTCGTCGTGGCCGAGGTGGCCGACGAACCGAGTTGCCTTGAGGACCCGGTGCTTACGGGCTTGTTCGACAAGCCAGTCCTGCTGAGTGCCCTCCCCGGCGATGGTCAGCGTGGTGCCTGGGTTGGTGCGTCGGATCCGCGGCAGGGCGGCGATGAGGTCGTGTACACCCTTCTCGTATTCCAGCCGTCCCACATAGAGCAGCTCGGCCGGCCCGGTGCGCGGGCGCCGTTCCGCGAACGGCCAACGCGCCGCGTCGATTCCGTTGCGGATCACGATGGTCTCGGCCAGACCGGGGCCAAAAAGTTCGGTGATCTCCTCGCTCATCGACGCCGAACAGGTAATCAGCGAATCGGACTCGCGCACCAGCCACGACTCCACCGCATGCACCTGACGGCTGATTGTTCCGGAAACCCAGCCCGAATGCCGGCCGGCCTCCGTCGCGTGAATGGTGGAAACCATTGGTACATCATAAAATTGGGCCAGCGCGACAGCGGGGTGAGCCACCAGCCAGTCGTGCGCGTGCACCACGTCGGGATGCCAGGAGCGGTCGGTGCCATGTTTCTTGAGTGGCAGCCCGGCGCGGATCATCGAGTGACCCATCGCCAGGGTCCAGGCCATCATGTCCTTGCCGAAGGTGAACTCGTGCGGATCCTGTGCGGCCGCGATTACCCGGACACCCCCGCTGATCTCGTCGGAAGACGGATGCGTGCTGGGATCCGTGCCCGACGGACGCCGCGATAGCACCACCACTTCGTGGCCGGCCGCGGCCAGCGCGGTCGACAGGTGATGCACGTGCCGGCCCAGCCCGCCGATCACCACCGGCGGGTACTCCCACGAAACCATCAGGATCTTCATGCCCAGCCACACCCCACGGTCGCGAGTGTGCGCAAAATGCTGTCCACGGCGGCGTGTCGCTGTGCAGACGCGCACGCTCGCGGGGGGAAGGAGGATTTCATCGGGGCAGCCGCCGCGCATCCAGAGCGCCGAACAAGCCGTCGGCTCGGTTCCAGCCTTCGGCTAGCCGCTGCGCGCTGTCGCGCCGGCCCGACGCCAGCGCCCCGGCGATCTCACGGGTGGCGTGGGCGTGCAGATGCGCGCGGTAACGGGCGTAGTCGGCGGCCGAATCCTTACTGACCATGAACGGCCAGTCGCTGGACACGGTGAGCAGCGTCTCGCGCAGGATCTGATCGGCAACGTGATCCCGTGGGAGCGGCCCGTCCAGCGACGTCGTCTGCTCCAGCGCTTTGTCGACCGCGCTCAGGGCGGTGTCGACCACTTCGTTGTTGAGCTGGACCAGGTCGGCCACCTTGTCACCGGACCACACCTGCCAGTCTTTGCCGGAACCCCAGGAACTGGGTGGCAGCGCGACAGGGCCGCCGACGAATCCTTGGTCGATCGCGTCGCTCAGCGTGCCTACCTGCACGCCTGCTTCGGGTAGGGCCCGCAGCACGCGTTGCAGCCACGTCGGCCCCTCGTACCACCAATGGCCGAACAGCTCGGTGTCAAAGGCAGCGACCACGTGAGCGGGCCGCCCGATGCGCTCGGACTCGGCGAGCAGTCGCTTACGCACCACGTCGACGAAGTCTGCGACGTGGCCGTCGATCGCGTGGTCGGCGCGGTCGGGGTCGTAGGGCGCCTTGGCCTCCGACGGCACGTTGCGGCCGGTGACCCTGGCCGGTTTGAGCCCGCTCAGGTGATCGTAGGTGTGGAAATCGCGATATGCGGCATGCCCGGGATAGCCCGACTTGGGCGACCACACTCGGTAGCTGATCTGCAGGTCGCGCCCGAACACGGTCACATCGGTGTCGCCGACCGGGCGCCCCAGCGCGGTATCGCCGTGCAACGAAGGGCCGTCAACCATGAAATGTGTGACCCCGGCGGCGGCGTAGTCGTGTTCCATGCCCGGGGCGTAGGCGCATTCGGGCGCCCAAATACCCGTCGGGCTTTGTCCTTTTCGCAAGCCGAGGCGCGCTTGTGCGTCCGCCAGGCCTTCGCGCAGCGCGAACTCACGCAGCCTCGGCGCGAGCAGCGGCTGGAACGGGTGGGCCAGCGGGCCACCGAGCAGCTCCACCGTGCCGGCGTCGACCAGGCTGCGCAACAGCGGACTGCCGCCGTGTCGCCACAGGGTGGCGAAGTCGTCGAGTGCCTGATCGGCCTCCGCGCATTCCCGAACTCCGAAGGCCCGCAACGCTTCCGGCGTACATGATTGGTAATTGGCCGATTTCGTTTCGGGGAGCGACTTCACGCTGGCGGCTTCGGCCGCGCGCAGCCGCCAGTTGGCCAGCCAATGATGCATGCCGTCGAGGCAATACGGATCGTCTAGCTGCGCGTTGACCACCGGAGTGACTCCGAGGGTGATCAGCCGATGCCGATCCTCGTCGGCCAGAGTGCGCAGTACCCGCAACAACGGCAGGTAGGCGGCAGCCCACGACTGGTAAAGCCATTCCTCGCCGACCGGCCAGCGTCCGTGGTGGGCCAGCCACGGCAGGTGGGTGTGCAGAACCAGGCTGAACAGACCGGGTACCCGGTCTCCCCCCGAATTCGCGCCGTTCACCGACGCACCGCGACCGCGATGAGGTCCAGGCTGTCATCTATATGGTGGCCATCCCGGTTGATGGCATCCTGCGCTGCCGCCACGATCTCGAAGTCGTCGGTGGTGATCGCGGCGACATCTGCCACGAGGTCGGGTGGCCATGGCGCGGCGGCCACCGCGCGGGCGATCTGTGCGTCGATGATCGAGCCGCCATGGCGGGCGTCCATTTCCTGCAGGCGCGGGCCGTGGAACAGGCCGCTCATCGCCACCTCGGAGAAACCCGCGTCGAGCAGCAGTTGCGTCAGTTCGTCGGCGTTGAGCTCACGCGTGTGAAAAGGGTTGATCGGGGTGTCACGGCCGGGCGAGAAGGTGATCCTGTTGGGAGTGGACACCATCAGCACCCCCGCGGGACGCAGCACTCGGGCGCACTCGCGGACAAACTGGGGCTGGTCCCAAAGGTGCTCGATGACCTGGAAGTTCACTACGGCGTCCACCGACGCGTCGGGCAGCGGCAACTCGGCCAGGTTGGCCTGCATGACCTGCACGCTGGGGTACCGGGCACGCACATGGGCCACCGCGGTCTCGTCGTAGTCCACCGCGACCACTCGGCGCGCGACGCCGGCGATCATGTCGGCGCCGTAACCTTCGCCACAGCCGGCCTCGAGTACGTCGCGGCCGGCGCACCGAGGAGCCAGGCGCTCGTACACCACTTGGTGCCGGCGAAACCAATAGTTCTCGATGTCCAGATCGGGGATGGTGCGTTCGCCCGTCAGCGTCAACACCGCTCGAGGCCCTGTTGAAGGCCCCGGCGAGGTGTCGTCGGGGATGCGGTGGGGAACCTCGGGAACGAATGCGCTCATTGAATAGGCAGGCTAACGCGTAGTGTCCGATTCGCGAACCGGGCGTGAGGGTACCCCTGCTTCTGCAGGAGACACGGGCGAAAGAACCTGCACTACGACCCGCTATGGTGTGAGAGCGGACCGCACAAAGTTACCCGTTAGTAACATGCGCTGTGCGGTGCTGAAATACGTGACCAAAGTCCCCGGTGCAGGAATATTCCGAAGCTGCGGGACCCCCTTCGAGGAGGACGAACCACACTCATGACGAACATCGTGGTCCTGATCAAGCAGGTCCCAGACACCTGGTCGGAGCGCAAGCTGACCGACGGCGATTACACGCTGGACCGCGAGGCTGCCGACGCGGTGCTGGACGAGATCAACGAGCGTGCCGTGGAAGAGGCGCTGCAGATCAGGGAGAAAGAGACCGCCGACGGCGTCGAGGGATCGGTGACCGTGCTGACCGCCGGTCCCGAGCGCGCGACCGAGGCGATCCGCAAGGCGTTGTCGATGGGCGCCGACAAGGCTGTTCATCTCAAGGACGACGGCCTGCACGGCTCCGACGTCATCCAGACAGGATGGGCGCTGGCGCGTGCGCTGGGCACCATCGAAGGCACCGAGCTTGTCATCGCCGGCAACGAAGCCACTGACGGCTCCGGCGGCGCGGTGCCGGCCATCATCGCCGAGTACCTGGGCTTGCCGCAGCTGACGCACCTGCGCAAATTGTCACTCGAGGGCGGCAAGGTCACCGGTGAGCGCGAGACCGACGACGGCTTGTTCACGCTCGAGGCGACACTTCCCGCGGTGGTCAGCGTCACCGAGAAGATGAACGAGCCGCGCTTCCCGTCCTTCAAGGGCATCATGGCCGCCAAGAAGAAAGAGGTCACGGTGCTGACCCTGGCCGAGATCGGCGTCGAGGCTGACGAAGTCGGGCTCGCCAACGCCGGTTCGACCGTGGTGTCGTCGACGCCTAAGCCGCCCAAGACCGCTGGCGAGAAGGTCACCGACGAGGGTGAGGGCGGCAACGAGATCGTGAAGTACCTGGTGGGCCAGAAGATCATCTGACCAACAACCCCTAGACCAGTCCCACAACTTACGGATCCCAAGACTTACGGAAGAGCGATAACCCATGGCTGAAGTATTGGTGCTCGTCGAGCACGCCGAAGGCGCGCTGAAGAAGGTCAGCGCCGAATTGATCACCGCCGCCCGCGCGCTGGGCGAGCCGGCCGCCGTCGTGGTAGGTGCCCCAGGGACGGCTGCGCCGCTGATAGACGGACTGAAGGAGGCGGGCGCGGCCAAAATCTACGTCGCCGAGGCTGACTCCGTCGACAAATACCTCATCACCCCGGTGGTCGACGTGCTGGCCGCGTTGGTCGAATCGGCCACTCCGGCCGCCGTATTGCTGGCCGCCACCGCCGATGGCAAGGAGGTCGCCGGGCGCCTTGCGGCCCGGCTCGGATCCGGCCTGCTGGTCGACGTCGTCGAGGTCAAAGAGGGCGGCATCGGCGTGCACTCCATCTTCGGTGGCGCGTTCACCGTTGACGCCCAGGCCAACGGCGACACTCCGGTGATCACCGTGCGGGCCGGCGCCGTCGAGGCCGAGCCGGCCGCCGGCGCCGGTGAGCAGGTCAGCGTCGAGGTGCCCGCTCCCGCCGAGAACGCCACCAAGATCACCGCCCGCGAGCCCGCGGTGGCCGGTGACCGCCCAGAGTTGACCGAGGCCACCATCGTGGTCTCCGGTGGCCGTGGCGTCGGCAGCGCGGAGAACTTCAGCGTGGTGGAAGCACTGGCCGACTCGCTGGGGGCCGCTGTCGGCGCCTCGCGTGCCGCGGTGGACTCCGGCTACTACCCCGGACAGTTCCAGGTCGGCCAGACCGGCAAGACGGTATCGCCGCAGCTCTACATCGCGCTGGGCATCTCCGGGGCCATCCAGCACCGGGCGGGAATGCAGACCTCGAAGACCATCGTCGCGGTGAACAAGGACGAAGAGGCGCCCATCTTTGAGATCGCCGACTACGGCGTGGTGGGTGACCTGTTCAAGGTCGCTCCGCAGCTGACCGACGCCGTCAAGGCCCGCAAAGGCTGACAACCGTCTGAACAGCAGATTAACGGCCCCGCAGAGCACCTGCGGGGCCGTTATTTTTTCGCCACATTTCGTCATCTCGCGTGCACCGACACGTCACAGCGCGGATGCCGACTAGCTCATCGATTGCGCAACTTTGGTGTCATGAGCATTGCTGCTGTCCTGATAGCCAGCGACAGGCCCGACGAACTGGCGAGCAGCTCGTTCGCGGGGCCGCGCTATTCCCTGTTGCTGTCCACCGACCCAAGCCTCATTGAAGCGGCGCAACGGCTGCGCTACGACGTCTTCACCAGCACACCCGGCTTCGCTTTACCTGCGGCGGCCGGGATCGACCGGGACGTCGACCGGTTCGACGAGTTCTGCGACCACTTGCTGGTCCGCGATGACGACACCGGTGAGTTGGTGGGTTGTTACCGGATGCTGGCGCCGACGGGCGCGATCGCGGCGGGCGGGCTGTACACCGCGACGGAATTCGATGTCAGTGCCTTCGACTCGCTACGGCCGTCGTTGGTGGAGATGGGACGCGCCGTAGTGCGCGACGGTCACCGCAACGGCGGAGTCGTGCTGCTGATGTGGGCCGGGATCCTGGCCTACCTGGACCGCTACGGCTACGACTACGTGACCGGGTGCGTATCGGTACCGATCGGTGGCCCTGTTGGTGGCGAAGCCGATGGCGAAGCCATAGACGAAGCCAACGACGAGCCGCCAGGGAGCCAACTTCGCGGGGTTCGCGACTTCATCCTGAACCGGCACGCCGCGCCGCCGCAGTACCGGGTGCACCCAAAGCGCCCGGTGATCCTCGACGGGAAGGGTCTCGACGACATCCTCCCGCCGTCGCGACCCACCGTGCCGCCACTGATGCGCGGCTACCTGCGGCTGGGCGCCAAGGCCTGCGGCGAGCCGGCGCATGACCCGGACTTCGGGGTGGGCGACTTCTGCGTGCTACTGGATAAGCGGCAGGCAGACATCCGATATCTGAAGAGGCTGCGGTCAGTGTCGGCGGCTTCGGAGACGGTCGACGTGATGGCCGGCGGCGCGCAGTGAGCGCGCCCGCCGGAACCGGACACGCTTGGCTACCTCACGCGTCCTGCGACGTCAGCTGCGTCGGCGATGGCGACGTTGCGCCCTCGCGGAGGTCACTGGTGCGCCTGCGGGTGGCGCGCCGCATCATGTTGGCGCTGCTGCTATTGCCCGGGTTGCCGGTGCTCGGAGTGCCGCTGCCGGGCCGAACGCACGTGCAACGCGCCTATTGCCGATTGGTGCTGCGTTGTTTCGGCGTCCGGATCACCGTCACCGGCAGCCCCATCCGCAATCTGAGTGGCGTCCTGGTGGTCAGCAGCCATGTGTCCTGGCTGGATGTGTTCGCCATCGGTTCGGTGTTGCCGGGGTCGTTCGTCGCCCGCGCCGATATGTTCACCGGGACCGCGACCGGGGTCGTGGCCCGCGTCTTGAAGATCATTCCGATCGAACGGTCCAGTCTGCGGCGGCTGCCCGAGGTGGTGAACGCCGTCGCACGCCGGCTGCACGCCGGCCAGACGGTGGTGGCCTTCCCGGAGGGCACCACCTGGTGCGGTCGGTCCGGTCAGTCCCACCAAGGGCGCGGGCCCTTTTACCCTGCGATGTTCCAGGCCGCGATCGACGCCGGACGTCCCGTGCAGCCCCTTCGGCTGACCTATCACCATGTCGACGGGAGCGTGTCGACCGCCCCGGCGTTCGTCGGCGACGACTCTTTGATCCGCTCGATTGGCCGAATGCTCGCCATGCGCCGCACGGTGGCATGCGTGCGCGTCGAATCCCTGCAGCTGCCGGGTACCGATCGCCGAGCCCTGGCCGGCCGCTGCCAGTCCGCCGTGCACATGGGAGCGTCTCAGCAGTCCGGCCAGCACCCGGGTCACGGGCACGCGTTGGTGGCCTGAGCAGGTCCGGCCTGCTCGGAAGTTTGGGGTCGCCTAGCCGGCCGGTATCCTAGGGCCGTCATGGTCTACCTCGATCACGCCGCCACCACCCCGATGCATCCCGCCGCCGTCGAGGCGATGACAGCTGCCCTCGGCGCCGTCGGAAATGCCTCGTCGCTGCATACCAGCGGCCGGACGGCGCGACGGCGCGTCGAGGAGTCCCGTGAGCTGGTCGCCGACAAACTGGGCGCGCGTCCCTCCGAGGTGATCTTCACCGCTGGCGGCACCGAGAGCGACAACCTGGCCGTCAAAGGGATCTACTGGGCCCGCCGCGACGCCGAGCCGCGCCATCGGCGCATCGTCACCAGTGAAGTCGAGCACCACGCGGTGCTGGACTCGGTCAATTGGCTCGTCGACCACGAAGGCGCCGAGGTGACCTGGTTGCCCACCGTCGCCGACGGCTCGGTCTCGCCGGCCGCGCTGCGTGAAGTGCTGCAGACCAACGACGACGTCGCGCTGGTGTCGGTGATGTGGGCCAACAATGAGGTTGGCACCGTCCTGCCGGTCACCGAACTGGCGGCCGTCGCAGCCGAATTCGGGGTGCCGATGCATAGTGACGCCGTTCAGGCGGTGGGCCAGCTGCCGGTGGACTTCACTGTCAGCGGGCTGTCGGCGATGAGCGTCGCCGCGCACAAGTTCGGTGGTCCGCAGGCTGTCGGAGCGTTGCTGGTGCGTCGAGACGTCACCTGCGTGCCACTGCTGCATGGCGGCGGGCAGGAGCGTGACATCCGCTCCGGCACACCCGATGTCGCCGGTGCCGTGGGAATGGCGACGGCGGCCCGGATCGCGGTGGACGGACTGGCCGCCAACAGCGCACGGCTGCGGGCACTGCGGGATCGTCTGGTAGACGGTGTGCTCACTGGGATCGACGACGTCCGTTTCAACGGCGCCCGCGATCCGCTACGCCTTCCGGGCAACGCCCACTTCACGTTCCGCGGCTGCGAAGGCGATGCGCTGTTAATGTTGTTGGACGCCAACGGAATCGAGTGTTCGACCGGATCGGCGTGCACCGCCGGCGTCCCACGGCCCTCGCACGTGTTGATCGCGATGGGCGCCGACGCGGACGCCGCGCGCGGCTCGCTGCGTCTGTCGTTGGGACACACCAGCGTCGACGCGGACGTCGACGCGGTACTGCGGGTGCTGCCCGGGGCGGTGGACCGCGCCCGGCGGGCTGCCCTGGCCGCCGCGGGAGCGTCGTGAAGGTCCTCGCCGCGATGAGTGGCGGCGTCGATTCGTCGGTCGCCGCCGCCCGCATGGTCGACGCCGGAAACGATGTGGTTGGTGTGCACCTGGCGCTCTCGTCAGCACCCGGCACGCTGCGCACCGGCTCGCGCGGCTGCTGCTCCAAAGAAGACGCTTCAGATGCGCGCCGCGTCGCCGACGTGCTCGGAATCCCGTTCTATGTGTGGGATTTTGCGGACAGGTTCGCCGAAGACGTGATCGACGATTTCGTGTCGTCCTACGCGCGCGGCGAAACCCCGAACCCGTGCGTGCGGTGCAACCAGCGGATCAAATTCTCGGCCCTGTCCACGCGGGCTCTGGCGTTAGGTTTCGACACGGTGGCCACTGGCCACTATGCCCGGTTGTCCGGCGGGCGGCTGCGCCGCGCCATCGACCCGGACAAGGACCAGTCCTACGTGCTGGCCGTGCTGACCGCGGATCAGCTCCGGCACGCCACGTTCCCGATCGGTGACACCCCGAAGCCGGCGATCCGTGCCGAGGCCGCCCGTCGCGGCCTGGCGGTTGCCGAAAAGCCTGACAGCCACGACATCTGTTTCATACCGTCCGGGAACACCCGCGCCTTTCTGGGTGAGCGCATCGCGGTCCGACGGGGGACCGTGGTCAACTCGGAGGGCACGGTCCTGGCCGAGCATGACGGGGTGCACGGTTTCACCATCGGTCAGCGCAAAGGCTTGGGAATCGCCGGCCCGGGGCCCGATGGCGCCCCCCGCTACGTCACGTCCATCGATGCCGAGACCGCGACCGTTCACGTCGGCGAAGCGGCCGACTTGGATGTGCAGGCGTTGACGGGACGGGAGCCGGTCTTCACCGCGGGAGCAGCTCCGTCGGGTCCGATGGAATGCGCGGTACAGGTGCGTGCACACGGTGAAACCGCCGACGCGGTCGCCGAATTGATTGGGGACGAGCTTTCCGTGCGATTGCGGACTCCGCTGCGCGGTGTGGCGCGCGGCCAGACGTTGGTGCTGTACCGGCCGAGCCCGGATGGCGACGAGGTGATCGGCAGCGCCACCATCGCGGGCACGTCGCGATAATTCGACCCGGGTTAGTTCCCGCGGTTAGTTCGGAATCCCGGTTAGTTCGGAACGTTGTGCGCGATGTTCGTCATCACGATGTCCGACACCGACGGTGGAAAGCCGCAGAAGGTGACTTCCAGCAGGGCCAGCGACACGACCCGGTAGTCACGTCCGCATCCGCCGGGCCGCACCCGCAGCGAGTCGGCGTCGGCGTTCCACTCGCCGACGTACAGCACGCCCTGCTCACTCGTCGCGCAGTCCCCGACGGTAGACACCAGGGCCCCGAAGGCGCCCCGCGCGGTGGCGACATCTCGATAGGACGCGGCGCCCTCGGAGATCAACCCGCCGTCGGGAGGGTCCTGAAAGGTGGTCTTGTGGAACTCTGCGATTTTGGGCCCGAAGGTCGCGGTCTCCTCATAGACGAACCGGCATGCCCGCGGCGCGTTCTGCGCGAGCGCCTCGATGTCGATCGGGGCATCGCCGTCCATCGAGGGGATGATCGTCAGGTGCTCGCCGCCGCCGGTGATGGCGCGCATGCGTGACTGATCCAGCAGGATATCGTCGACCCTGACCCCATTGACGCCCTGCCGTGGCGGGATACCGAGCGCGGGGACCGCAACCCCGCCCACTACCCGGGTGCAAGCCGCCAGCAACACCGCCGCGCTGCAGAACAGCAGCGGCCGCACAAACCTCGCAGTCGGCCACACGGGATCGCACCCTTCTTTATTCGAAAATACCCGCGCATCCCGGCGGCAAACACCCCTGGTGGCCGCCGTGCGGTGTGATGTCGAATACGGTTGCCGGATGAGTGTTCTCGCCAGCGTTCTCGCGAAGGGCAGCGGCGTCGGATCGTGGCCCGGCACGACGGCGCGGGAAGCCGCCGAGGTTGTCGTTGGTGAGTTGGCGGATGCGCTCGCCCACATCGTCGAGCTGCCCGCCAGGGGATTGGGCGCCGACATGCTCGGGCGGGCCGGCGCGCTGCTGATCGATGTCGCCATCGACACGGTGCCACGGGGTTACCGGATTGTCGGGCGCCCAGGTGCGGTGACCCGCAGGGCCGTCAGCCTGCTCGACGAGGACATGGACGCACTGGAAGAAGCCTGGGAGACCGCGGGCCTGCGTGGCGGCGGACGAGTGGTCAAGGTGCAGGCGCCTGGGCCGATCACGCTGGCCGCGGGCCTGGAGCTGTCCAACGGCCACCGGGCGATCACTGATCCCGGTGCGCTACGTGATCTGGCGGCGTCGCTGGCCGAAGGGGTTGGCGCGCACCGCGCGACGCTGGCCCGGCGACTCGACACGCCGGTAGTGGTGCAGTTCGACGAGCCGTCGCTGTCAGCGGCGCTGGGTGGAATGCTGACCGGGGTAACCTCGCTGTCCCCGGTCGCCCCGCTCGACGAAACGGTGGCCAACGCACTGATCGATACCTGCGTCGCAGCCGCGGGCGCCGAGGTGTTGCTGCACAGCTGTGCCCCCGATTTGCCGTGGAAACTCCTGCAGCGCAGTGGTATTAGCGGGGTATCGGTGGACGCCGGCACCTTGCGCGCCGAGGATTTGGAGGGCATCGCGGGATTCGTCGACTCCGGTCGCACCGTCGTCCTGGGTGTGGTCCCCGCGACCGCTCCGGAAAAGCGGCCGTCCGTCGAAGAGGTAGCTGCCGCGGTTGTCGCCGTGACCGACCGGCTGGGCTTCGGCCGGTCGGCTCTGCGTGACCGCGTCGGCGTCACCCCGGCATGTGGTCTGGCCGCGGCGACGCCGCAGTGGGCCCGCATTGCGATCGGGCTTGCCCGCAGCGCCGCCGAGGCGTTCGCCCAGGACCCCGACGCCATCTGAGCCCGCGCAAAGGGACGACGTCGGTGGGCTCCGATAGCCTGCCAAGGTGAGTTCGCCCGACGCTGACCCTGTTCCCCCCGAGGTGCGGCGGCAATGGCGTGAATTGGCCGACGAGGTGCGCGAAAACCAGTTCCGCTACTACGTGCGCGACGCACCGATCATCTCCGATGCCGAATTCGACGAGATGCTGCGTCGGCTGGCCGCGCTCGAGGAGCAGTATCCCGAGCTGCGCACTCCCGATTCGCCCACCCAACTCGTCGGCGGTGCGGGTTTCGCCACCGATTTCACGTCGGCCGACCATCTGGAGCGGATGCTCAGCCTGGACAACGTGTTCAGCACCGAGGAGTTCGATCTGTGGGCTGGGCGTATTCGCGCCGAGGTCGATAGTGATGTGCCGTATCTGTGCGAGCTCAAGATCGACGGTGTCGCGCTGGCTTTGGTCTACCGCGACGGCCGGCTGGTGCGGGCGGCGACCCGCGGCGACGGCCGCACCGGCGAAGACGTCACGCTGAACGCGCGCACCATCGACGACGTCCCCGAGCGGCTGACGGCCAGCGAGGAATATCCAATACCCGCTGTGCTCGAGGTCCGCGGTGAGGTGTTCTTCCGGCTCGCCGATTTCGAAGCGCTCAATGCCGCTCTCGTCGAAGGCGGCAAGGCGCCGTTCGCCAACCCACGCAACAGCGCTGCGGGGTCGCTTCGGCAGAAGGATCCGGCGGTCACCGCTCGCCGCAACCTGCGAATGATCTGCCACGGGCTGGGACACATCGAAGGATTTCGGCCGGAGACGCTGCACGACGCGTATCTGGCGCTGCGCGCATGGGGGCTGCCGGTTTCCGAACACACCACCCGGGTGAAAGACGTGGCCGGCGCGTTGGACCGCATCGCCTACTGGGGCGAGCACCGCCACGACGTCACCCACGAAATCGACGGTGTCGTCGTCAAAGTCGACGACGTGGCACTGCAGCGCAGGCTGGGATCCACCTCGCGCGCACCGCGGTGGGCCATCGCGTACAAGTACCCGCCGCAGGAGGTGCAGACCAAGCTGCTCGACATCCGGGTCAACGTCGGCCGGACCGGACGCGTCACACCGTTCGCATTCATGACACCGGTGCAGGTCTCGGGGTCGACGGTGGGACTGGCCACGTTGCACAACGCGGCCGAGGTCAAGCGCAAAGGGGTGTTGATCGGCGACACCGTCGTGATCCGCAAAGCGGGCGACGTGATACCCGAAGTGCTGGGGCCCATCGTCGACCTGCGTGATGGCTCGGAGCGCGAATTCGTCATGCCCACACATTGTCCCGAGTGCGGCACCGAACTGGCACCGGCCAAGGAGGGCGACGCCGACATCCGTTGTCCTAATGCCCGGTCTTGCCCGGCGCAGTTGCGGGAGCGGGTGTTTCACGTCGCCGGCCGAGGGGCGTTCGACATCGAGGCGCTGGGCTACGAGGCGTCGATCGCGCTGCTGCAGGCCGGGGTGATCACCGACGAGGGCGACCTGTTCTCTCTTAACGAGGACGACCTGATGCGCACCGACCTGTTCACCACCAAGGGCGGCGTGCTGTCGGCCAACGGCAAGCGGTTACTGGCCAACCTCGACAAAGCGAAGGTGGCGCCACTGTGGCGGGTGCTGGTGGCGCTGTCGATCCGGCATGTCGGGCCGACGGCGGCCCGCGCGCTGGCAACCGAGTTCGGCGACCTCGCAGCGATTGAGGAGGCGTCCACCGAGCAGCTGGCCGCGGTCGATGGAGTAGGAGTGACGATTGCCGACGCGGTCACCGAGTGGTTCACAGTCGACTGGCACCGGGCGATCGTGCAGAAGTGGCGGGACGCCGGGGTGCGGATGGCCGACGAGCGCGACGCGGGCATGCCGCGCACCCTGGCCGGTGTGACGATCGTGGTCACCGGCTCGCTGAATGGCTTTTCCCGCGACGAAGCAAAGGAAGCCATTCTGGCGCGTGGCGGCAAGGCTGCCGCCTCGGTGTCGAAGAAGACCAACTACGTCGTCGCCGGTGATTCACCGGGATCCAAATACGACAAGGCCGTCGAGCTGGGTGTACCGATCCTCGACGAAGACGGTTTCCGCCGGCTGCTCGAGGAAGGGCCCCCGCCTGCAGAAGAACCTGCACCGGAGCCTGCCGAGTGAGGCCAGCGGCGCGCTCTCAGCGCAGCATGGTGGCCACGATTCCGGCCAGATAGCCCAGCCGGGCCACCTCCGAAGGCCGGAAATCCGGGCCTGGACGACCCAGTACCACTGCGGTGTCCGGGTCGCCCAAGGGCGCCGCGACGATCGTGGTGTCCATATCGCGCCAGGCCTGCGGAACCCAATCGGCGTTGGTGTCTAACGTCGTGGCCCGTTCGATTGGAAACCAAGGCGCCGAATCCACGCGGGTCTCCGGCACGCCCGGACTGGCGGCGAGGCGCTGCAGGTCTCCTGGCGAATTGCGCAACACCGTGCACCAACTCACGCGCAGCACCCTGGGCGTCTCATTGACCAGGACCCGCAGTTTGGCTTCCTTGTCCTCCGCCGCGGCGACACGGTCCAGCAGCTCCAGCTCGCGATGCGCTTCCAGTAGACCGGTATGCGGACGCACGCTGTCGACCCGGACGCCGGGCAACGACTCGGCGGCAGTGATCAAGGTGTCGGGCATCGCTCCAGGTGGCAATTCGATCACCAGGTCGTCTATCGCAGAGCCGCCGCTGCGCTCCACCACGTCGAGCGACAGAATGTCGGCGCCGACCGAACCGAGCGCAACGGCCAGCGAGCCCAGGCTGCCTGGGCGGTCGACCAGCTGGATGCGCAACAGATACGACGGCACGGCCAACACTGTTACACAGGGTTGCGCCCTCGGCATTTCGGCTGACGTCGCCCGGCTAGGCTTTTCGCTCGTGTCCCAGATCTCCCGCGACGAGGTTGCGCACCTGGCCCGGCTGGCCCGGCTTGCGTTGACCGATACCGAGCTGGACAGCTTCGCTGGCCAACTCGACGCCATCCTGACCCACGTCAGCCAGATCCAGGCGGTCGATGTCACCGGCGTCGAAGCGACCGACAACCCGCTCAGTGACGTCCGTAAAGGCGTCGATGTCACCCGCCCGGACGAGGCGGTACCGTGCCTGACCCAGGAAGAAGCGCTGGCTGCGGCTCCGGTGGCTGTCGAGGGCCGCTTCGCCGTCCCGCAGATCCTGGGGGAGAGCCAGTGACGGACTCAGTGTCAGACGTTGTCCGTTCTGATGCCGCGACCCTGGCCGCCAGGATTGCGGCCAGGGAGCTGTCGTCCACCGAGCTCACCCAGGCCTGCCTGGATCAGATCGAGGCAACCGACGACCGGTACCACGCCTTCCTGCACGTGGCGGCCGACGAGGCGTTGTCCGCGGCGGCCGCCGTCGACAAGGCGCTAGCCGCCGGGGAGGCTCTGCCGTCGGCGCTGGCCGGGGTGCCGCTGGCGCTCAAGGACGTGTTCACCGCCACCGACATGCCGACCACCTGCGGGTCCAAGATCCTGGAGGGCTGGCGGTCGCCGTATGACGCCACGCTGACCGCGCGATTGCGTGCGGCCGGCATCCCGATACTGGGCAAGACCAACATGGACGAGTTCGCGATGGGTTCGTCGACCGAGAACTCCGCCTACGGCCCCACCCGCAACCCGTGGAACGTCGACCGGGTGCCCGGTGGCTCCGGCGGCGGCAGCGCGGCCGCCCTGGCGGCGTTCCAGGCGCCGCTGGCCATCGGATCCGATACCGGCGGCTCGATCCGTCAGCCGGCCGCGCTGACCGCGACGGTCGGTGTCAAACCGACCTACGGCACGGTGTCCCGTTACGGGCTGGTGGCATGCGCTTCGTCGTTGGATCAGGGCGGCCCGTGTGCGCGGACCGTGCTGGACACCGCGCTGCTGCACCAGGTCATCGCGGGCCACGACGACCGCGACTCCACGTCTCTCGATGTGCCGGTGGCCGATGTCGTCGGTGCCGCCAAAGCGGGCGCGTCGGGTGATCTGCGCGGCGTACGGGTCGGGGTGGTCAAGCAACTGCGGGGCGAGGGCTACCAGCCGGGAGTGCTGGCCTCGTTCCAAGCCGCGGTCGAGCAGTTGACCGCACTGGGCGCCGAGGTGAGCGAAGTCGATTGCCCGCATTTCGAATACGCGCTGCCCGCCTACTACTTGATTTTGCCGTCGGAGGTGTCGAGCAACTTGGCTCGCTTCGACGCGATGCGTTACGGGATGCGGGTCGGTGATGACGGCACCCACAGCGCCGAGGAGGTCATGGCGCTGACCCGGGCCGCCGGTTTTGGGCCGGAGGTCAAGCGGCGCATCATGATTGGCACCTACGCACTGTCGGCGGGCTACTACGACGCCTACTACAACCAGGCTCAGAAGGTGCGCGCGTTGATTGCCCGCGACCTGGACGAAGCCTATCGATCCGTCGACGTGTTGGTGTCGCCGGCGACGCCGACCACCGCGTTCCCGCTGGGCGAAAAGGTCGACGATCCACTGGCGATGTACCTGTTCGACCTGTGCACGCTGCCGCTGAACCTGGCCGGCCATTGCGGCATGTCGGTGCCTTCGGGGCTGTCCCCGGACGACCAACTGCCGGTCGGGCTGCAGATCATGGCGCCCGCACTGGCCGACGACCGGCTATACCGGGTGGGTGCGGCGTACGAGGCCGCCCGGGGCCCATTGCCGTCGGCCATTTAAGGCTGCTCGCGCGCCACCCCCCGACGAGACGCAAAATCGCCCCAGAATCGCCGATTCAGGGCGATTTTGCGTCTGCTCGCGCTATTGACTGGCCGCAGAGGCAAGATAAAGGGATGCGGATCGGAGTTCTGACAGGAGGCGGCGACTGCCCCGGGCTCAACGCCGTCATCCGGGCGGTGGTGCGTACCTGCGACGCCCGGTACGGCTCGTCGGTGGTCGGATTCCAGGACGGCTGGCGCGGGCTGTTAGAAAACCGGCGCATGCAGCTGAAAAACGACGACCGCAACGACCGGCTGCTACTGAAAGGCGGGACCGTACTGGGCACCGCCCGTGTGCACCCCGACAAGCTGAGGGCCGGGCTGGACCAGATCAAGCAGACGCTGGACGACAACGGCATCGACGTGCTCATCCCCATCGGCGGTGAAGGAACTCTGACGGCCGCACACTGGCTGTCCGAAGAGAACGTCCCCGTGGTTGGCGTCCCGAAAACCATCGATAATGACATCGACTACACCGACGTGACTTTCGGCCACGACACAGCATTGATGGTCGCCACCGACGCGATCGACCGGCTGCACAGCACCGCCGAATCCCACCAGCGGGTGATGCTGGTGGAGGTGATGGGCCGGCACGCCGGCTGGATCGCGTTGAACGCCGGACTGGCTTCGGGCGCGCACATGACACTGATTCCCGAGCAACCCTTCGATATCGAGGAGGTGTGCCGCCTCGTCAAAAGGCGTTTCCAGCGTGGGGACTCGCACTTCATTTGCGTGGTCGCCGAAGGCGCCAAGCCGATCCCCGGCTCGATTGCGTTGCGCGAGGGCGGTATCGACGAATTCGGCCACGAACGTTTCACCGGCGTGGGTGCGCAGCTGGCCTATGAGGTGGAAAAGCGGATCAATAAAGAGGTCCGGGTGACCGTGCTGGGCCACATTCAGCGCGGCGGTACCCCGACGGCTTACGACCGGGTGCTGGCCACCCGGTTCGGGATCAACGCCGCCGACGCCGCGCACGCCGGCGAGTACGGCCAGATGGTGTCGCTGCGCGGCCAGGAAATCGGCCGGGTATCGCTGGCCGATGCGACGCGCCGACTCAAGCTGGTGCCGGAGAACCGCTACGACGACGCCGTCGCCTTCTTCGGGTAGGCCGACCTACTGAGTTCGATGGTGGCGACCCGCCGCGGCCGGCCAAGCCGGCCTCGCGATCGCCACTAGGATTAACTCATGAGCGTTACTGCCGCGGTTGAACTGCTGCCTTACGACGATGTTCTGGTGCGCTTTGATCCAGTCCTGGGCCTTGAGGTCCACGTTGAGCTGTCCACCGTCACCAAGATGTTCTGCGGCTGCCCCACCGTCTTCGGTGCCGAGCCCAACACCCAGGTGTGCCCGGTGTGTCTGGGTCTGCCCGGCTCGCTGCCTGTGCTCAACCGGGCCGCGGTCGAATCGGCGATCCGGATCGGACTGGCGCTGAACTGCGAGATCGTGCCGTGGTGCCGTTTCGCCCGGAAGAACTACTTCTATCCCGACCAGCCGAAGAACTATCAGATTTCGCAGTACGACGAGCCGATCGCGATCAACGGCTACCTCGATGCGCCGCTGGAAGACGGCACCACCTGGCGGGTGGAGATCGAGCGGGCGCACATGGAAGAAGACACCGGAAAACTGACCCACATCGGTAGTGATACCGGCCGGATCACCGGCGCCACCGGTTCGCTGATCGACTACAACCGTGCCGGCGTGCCACTGATTGAAATCGTCACCAAGCCCATCGAGGGAGCCGGCGCCCAAGCGCCGCAGATCGCCCGGTCGTATGTGACGGCGTTGCGAGATCTGTTGCGCGCCCTAGGTGTATCTGACGTCCGGATGGATCAGGGCTCGATGCGGTGCGATGCCAATGTGTCGCTGAAGCCGACCGGTGCCACTGAATTCGGCACCCGGACCGAGACCAAGAACGTCAACTCGCTGAAAAGTGTTGAGGTCGCTGTCCGTTACGAAATGCAACGCCAGGGTGCCGTCCTGCTGGCGGGCGGCCAGATCACTCAGGAGACCAGGCATTTTCACGAGGCCGGTTACACCAGCCCGGGTCGCGGCAAGGAGACCGCACAGGATTATCGTTATTTTCCCGAGCCTGACCTGGAGCCCGTTACGCCCAGCGCCGAACTGGTCGAGCGGTTGCGGCAGACGATTCCCGAACTACCGTGGTTGAGCCGCAAGCGGATTCAGCAGGACTGGGGCATTTCCGACGAGGTGATGCGGGATCTCGTCAACGCCGGCGCGATCGAATTGGTCACTGCGACCGTCGATCACGGCGCACCCAGCGAACAGGCGCGCGCCTGGTGGGGAAACTTCCTGATGCAGAAGGCCAACGAGGCGAACATCGCGTTGGACGAGCTGGCCATCACTCCTGCCCAGGTCGCGGCGGTGGTGGCGCTGGTGGAAGCGGGCACGTTGTCCACCAAGCTGGCCCGCCAGGTGGTTGAGGGTGTGCTGGCCGGCGAAGGTGAGCCCGAGCAGGTGATGGCCGACCGCGGGTTGGCAATGGTCCGCGACGACTCGGTGACCCAGGCCGCCGTCGACGAGGCGTTGGCCGCTAACCCCGATGTGGCGGAAAAGATTCGTGCGGGCAAGGTGGCGGCCGCCGGCGCGATCGTCGGTGCGGTGATGAAGGCCACCCGCGGGCAGGCTGACGCGGGTCGGGTGCGCGAACTGGTGTTGGCGGCCTGCGGGCAGGGCTAGCTGCGGCGCGAGCGCGCCGACTAGTCGCTCTAAGGGCTATCCCACGACGGCGGTGCATGATGTTGATGTGCACGACGAACCGTTTGATCAGTTGATGGCGATGTTGGACTACCCGGTGTTCGTCGTGACCACCGAGGCCGACGGCCAACCATCGGGTTGCCTGGTCAGCTTTGCCACCCAAATCAGCGCGCGGCCGCCGAGATTTCTCGTCGGTATCCCCAACAACAGCCACAACCTCGGGTTGGCGAGCCAATTCGAGTACCTCGCGGTGCATGTCCTGTCGCGGCGGGCCCATGGGTTGGCCGAACTCTTCAGCGACGCAACGGTCGATCAGCACGACAAATTCCGCCGTTGCTCCTGGCGCGCCGGCCCCTTTGGGATGCCGATCCTCGACGAAGCGGCGGGGTGGTTCGTCGCCAGGGCACTGAATTGGAGCGAAATCGGCGATCACGTGTGCAATCTGCTGGAGCCCGTCGCCGCGTGGGCTCCCGCGAGCTCAGAAGAAGATCTGCTTTACCTCTCCGATTTCGATGAATTCGAACCTGACGACGACGATCCGGACACCCGGTTGGGGCAACCTGCACCGCGCGACGCGACGCCCCCCGTCGTGAGGTTCACACTCAAAGGGATTTGATCGCGTTTAGGTCTTATCGTCGTTGTTGCGTGGGAAGCCGCCACCCTGTGGGAACAGCGGGAACACCACGTCGTCAAGCTTCTCAGCGTCTCCGGCCGTCTTGTTAACGGTTGCGCCCCAGACGTTTCCGTCCGGCGACATCCGCAGCGCCCAAGCGTGCGCGTGGGTGTCTTTACGAACGACATCGGGTTCACCGGTGACTGCACCCGTCGACGGCGCCAGCCGGACCGCCACCGTCAATTTGGTATTGACCAGGTTGACCAGCACCGTTCCGTCCATGGCCGCGCAGCCGGCGACGCCGGGCTTGTCCGGCCACGTCCACACCGTGGAGACCTCCGAGGTCTTGGTGATGCGCTGCAACCGGTCCGCGGTGGGGGTGCGATCGGCGACATACAACGTGCCGTCCACGGGGTCGATGCACAGGCCGCCGCCGGAACCGACGCCGGAGAGCGCCGTCGTCGGGGGCGCCTCGCCGACGGTGGTGGGCTGCTCGATGCGCAATACCTTGCCGGCCAACGACTTGGGGTCGGCGGCCATCGCCGGGTTACCCGCATCGCCGGTCAGCACGACGAGCGTGGTGGGGCTGGTGAAGACCAACGCTCCGGTGTTCCCGGTGGCCCCTTTGGGGATCCCGGTCAGGATGTCCTTCGGGATGTCGCCGTCGGCCACCCGGATGACCCGGTTGTCGGTGGGCGTGCTGATGTAGGCATACATCAGGCGATCCTGTGAGTACGTCGGCGACAGCACGATGTCCATCAAACCGCCGTCCCCGGACGGGTCGACGGGAATGACCGTCTTCACCTTCGGTTCCGCGTTGACCGAGATCTCCTTGACCGCACCGGTGGTGCGCTCGGCGACCACCGCGGTTTTGCTGTCCACGCCCATGATCAGACCGCTGGTGCTCTCCAGGCAGCCCTGCATGACCCCGGGAGCCGGGCAGGCCTTCGGGAACGGCGTCGGCGGCAGCGGTGGCGGTGGGGGAGGCGTCGAGCTGGGCTGGGGCTTGAGTTCAGGGGCGGTGGTGAACGGCTGCGACTGGGCGTCGTTGAACCGTGCGCAGCCGCTCGAGACCAGCATTACGGCGCAGAGCGCGGCAAGCCCGCACCGGAGCGACCGCCGTATTCGCATGATCGACAGGCTACGTGAATCGGTGGTCGTGGCCGCCACACGCCGCCGAGTGTGCCGTCGATCACCGAGCCCACCTTTTGAGACGGGCTGCGACGGCATCGGCGGTGCCCGTCTCATGTGTTCGGCGTAACCACACAGCGCCGTTAACTGAACAGCAGCTAGATTCTTGGTCCACCAAGCCGGACTTTGCGCCCTCAAAGGCTCTTTAACCGGGCGAACTGCGGATTTGTCAGGTAGAAGCGCCGCTCAAATCCCCAATTCAGGCCCAATTGCCCTTACCCTGACTTGCGTGAGCAGTCAATCGAACGACGCACCTTGGCGGCGGCCGGGTGAATTCCCCGAGCCGGCGCCCGGACACCCCGCCTCGGCACGGCTGGTCGATCCCGAGGATGACCTGACGCCAGTCGGCTATCCCGGCGATTTTGGGACCACCACCGTCATCCCGTACCAGGACCTCGCTCAGTCGGCCGGCCCCAATGGCCAGTCATACAGCCTGCTCGACCAGCAGGAGCCGCTGCCGTACGTTCATCCCCAACCGCCTCAGCCGGTGGGCCGGCATGCGTCTGCCGAGCCAGCTGAGATCGAGTCCGGTGAGGACGACGAGCTGCTAACCGCCCACGGTCGGCGCGGTACCCAACACCTCGGCCTGCTGATCTTGCGCGTCGGGCTGGGAGTGGTGCTGGGCGCCCACGGGCTGCAGAAGCTGTTCGGCTGGTGGGGCGGCTCGGGGTTGAGCGGATTCAAGAACTCGCTGTCCGACGTCGGATACCAACACGCCGATGTCCTCTCCTACGTCAGCGCCGGCGGCGAGCTCGTCGCCGCGGTGCTGCTGATCCTGGGCCTGTTTACCCCGCTGGCCGCCGCGGGCGCGCTGGCGTTCCTGCTCAACGGCCTGCTCGCAAGCATCTCGGTGCGGCCGCACTCGCACACCCTCGCGTACTTCCTGCCGGACGGCCACGAATACCAGATCACCCTGATCGTGCTGGCCGCCGCGGTCATCCTGTCCGGTCCGGGCCGCTACGGCCTCGACGCCGGTCGGGGCTGGGCTTATCGACCCTTCATCGGCTCGTTCGTGGCCCTGATCTGCGGTATTGCCGCCGGTGTGGGTGTGTGGGTGCTGCTCAACGGGGTCAACCCGATCGGCTGATCTTTGCGCTGACCGTCGAGTTGTTGGGCGAAAATGCGCCGATTCACCCGACAACTCGACGTTGGACGCGAGTAGTTAGCGATACGGGTTGGGAACTCGCCCAGAGCTGGCCTCGGTCAGCAGCGGCAGCGTGGCGAAGGTAACCGCGGGCAATCGCAGTTCTTTGCCGTTTTTGAGGCAGGCGCGGGACCAGGAGCCGCGGTGGAAGCGCAGCCCGTCGATGTCTTCCCAGACCACGGTCTGGCTGCCCAGCAGGGTCCGAGCGGTCACGCCCTGAGCGTCGGCGACAGTACGCAGCCGAATGATCAACGCCGACAACACCACCGGGATGGCAAGCAGCGGGGCGCTCGGCGGCCAGGCCAGCACCGGCACCAACAGGCCGAGCGTCAGGAACCCGACGGCCAGGTGTGCCATCGGCGACACCTTGATCACCAACGGGGACTGGGCCGGTGTTTGAGCCTCCGAGCTTGTCGCCACCCCAACATCATTTCACGCCGCCGGGCGTCGGCCCTCGGGACCGGATTTGACTGCTGAGCTGTGCGAAGGCTACCGTCGGACGCTATGGAGTTCGGAATGCTCGTAGTACTTAGTCGGCGCGTTGGTGCCTGACTAGACCTTCAGCATTTGAAGCGATCCAGCACCAACGCGCAACCCTCGTTCAGCACCTGAGCTGACGGGGGTTTTTTGTTGCGCATCGGCGAGATTTCCACATCGAATGAAGACTAAATCGAATGAAGACTAAGAGGACACAGTGAGCGCACCCACCAGGCCACCAGCGCCGGCTGGAAAGCCGGAGCCGCAGAATGCGGCCAACGGCGCGCCGGGTACCGCGAAACCCGCGGCACACACCCCGGCGTTCCAGCCTAAACGCGTTGCACCGGAGCAAGTTACTGGCGCACAGTCAGTGATCCGGTCATTGGAGGAACTCGACGTCGAGGTCATCTTCGGGATACCGGGCGGCGCTGTGCTGCCCGTCTATGACCCGCTGTTCGACTCGCAAAAGCTGCGCCACGTGCTGGTGCGTCACGAGCAGGGCGCCGGTCACGCCGCCAGCGGCTATGCGCACGCCACCGGCCGGGTCGGGGTCTGCATGGCTACCTCGGGGCCCGGTGCCACCAACCTGGTGACCCCGCTGGCCGACGCGCAGATGGATTCGATCCCGGTGGTCGCCATCACCGGGCAGGTGGGCCGCGCGCTGATCGGGACCGACGCCTTCCAGGAGGCCGACATCTCCGGCATCACGATGCCGATTACCAAGCACAACTTCCTGGTCCGCAGTGGCGACGAGATTCCCCGGGTGATGGCCGAGGCCTTCCATATCGCGTCGTCGGGGCGTCCGGGCGCTGTGCTCGTCGACATCCCCAAAGACGTTCTTCAGGCGCAGTGCACCTTCAGTTGGCCGCCGAAGATGGACCTGCCCGGCTACAAGCCCAACACCAAACCGCACAACCGGCAGATCCGTGAGGCCGCCCGCCTGATCGGGGCCGCAAGCAAACCGGTGCTCTACGTCGGCGGTGGCGTGATCCGCGGCGAGGCCACCGAGCAACTGCGGGAATTGGCGGAGCTCACCGGTATCCCGGTGGTCACCACGCTCATGGCACGCGGCGCGTTTCCGGACAGTCATCGGCAGAACCTGGGGATGCCCGGCATGCACGGCACCGTCGCCGCGGTGGCAGCGCTGCAGCGCAGCGACCTGCTGATCGCCCTGGGCACCCGCTTCGACGACCGGGTGACCGGAAAACTCGACTCCTTCGCGCCGGATGCCAAGGTCATTCACGCCGATATCGACCCCGCCGAGATCGGTAAGAACCGGCACGCCGATGTGCCGATCGTCGGCGACGTCAAGGCCGTCATCAGCGAACTCATCACAACGCTGCGCCAGGACAGGGGTGCCGGCACCCCGGCAATCCCAGACATGACCGACTGGTGGGCATATCTGAACGGCATTCGGGAGACCTTTCCGTTGAGCTACGGGCCGCAGAGCGACGGCAGCCTGGGCCCGGAGTACGTGATCGAAAAGCTCGGCGAGATCGCCGGCCCGGACGCTGTCTACGTCGCCGGTGTTGGTCAGCACCAGATGTGGGCGGCGCAGTTCATCAAATACGAAAAGCCGCGCACCTGGCTGAACTCCGGCGGGCTGGGCACCATGGGCTTCGCCATCCCGGCGGCGATGGGCGCCAAGATGGCTCTCCCGGGCACCGAGGTCTGGGCGATCGACGGCGATGGTTGCTTCCAGATGACCAACCAGGAACTGGCCACCTGCGCCATCGAGGGCATCCCGATCAAGGTGGCGCTGATCAACAACGGCAACTTGGGCATGGTGCGGCAGTGGCAGACACTCTTCTACGAGGAGCGTTACTCGCAGACCGACCTGGCCACGCACTCCCGCCGCATTCCGGATTTCGTGAAACTGGCGGAGGCTTTGGGTTGCGTCGGATTGCGTTGCGAGCGTGAAGAGGACGTCGTCGACGTGATCAATCAGGCGCGGGCGATCAACGACCGCCCGGTGGTGATCGACTTCATCGTCGGCGCCGACGCGCAGGTGTGGCCGATGGTGGCCGCCGGGACCAGCAATGACGAGATCCAGGCTGCCCATGGCATCCGTCCGCTGTTCGACGACGAAAGCGAAGGGCACGCCTGATGCGCGCCGGCGACGATGAACAGGGCAGTGTAATCCGAAAAGGGCAGGAGGAGCGGCGCAGATGAACGGATCGCCGAAGACGCACACGTTGTCGGTGCTCGTCGAAGACAAGCCCGGTGTGCTCGCTCGGGTGGCGGCGCTGTTCTCGCGCCGCGGCTTCAACATCGAGTCACTAGCTGTTGGCGCGACCGAGCAAAAGGACATGTCTCGGATGACCATCGTGGTCTCGGCCGAGGACACTCCGCTCGAGCAGATCACCAAACAACTCAACAAGCTGATCAACGTCATCAAGATTATCGAGCAGGACGAGGACAATTCGGTGTCCCGGGAGTTGGCGCTGATCAAGGTGCGCGCTGACGCCGGCTCCCGCAGCCAGGTGATCGAAGCAGTGAATCTGTTTCGCGCCAAGGTGATTGACGTGACGTCAGAATCGCTGACCATCGAGGCCACCGGCGACCGGGGCAAGCTTGAGGCACTCCTGCGGGTGCTGGAGCCGTTCGGTGTCCGCGAAATCGTCCAATCGGGAGTTGTCTCGCTGTCCCGTGGTCCGCGCGGTATCGGTACCGCCAAATAAGTTCCAGCAGTCAAACATAGAAGGAGATAGTGCAGTGCCATCCGAGGCGTTAGCAATGTTCTACGACGACGACGCAGATCTGTCGATCATCCAGGGCCGCAAGGTCGGCGTGATCGGATACGGGAGTCAGGGGCACGCGCATTCGCTGAGCCTGCGTGACTCTGGCGTCCAGGTGCGGGTGGGGCTGAAGGAGGGTTCGAAGTCCCGGGCCAAGGTTGCCGAGCAGGGCCTGGACGTCGACACGCCGGCGGAAGTGGCCAAGTGGGCCGACGTCATCATGCTGCTGGCGCCCGACACTGCCCAGGCCGATATCTTCAAGAACGAGATCGAGCCGAACCTGAAGGCCGGTGACGCGTTGTTCTTCGGTCACGGACTCAACATCCACTTCGACCTGATCAAGCCGCCCGGCGACGTCACCATCGCGATGGTCGCCCCGAAGGGCCCTGGTCACCTGGTGCGCCGCCAGTTCGTCGACGGCAAGGGCGTCCCGTGCCTGATAGCCGTGGACCAAGACCCGACCGGCAACGGCCAGGCCCTGGCGCTGTCCTACGCCAAGGCCATCGGGGGCACCCGTGCCGGCGTCATCAAGACCACCTTCAAGGACGAAACCGAAACCGACTTGTTCGGTGAGCAGGCCGTGTTGTGCGGTGGCACCGAAGAATTGGTGAAAACCGGCTTCGACGTGATGGTCGAGGCGGGCTACCCGCCGGAGATGGCGTACTTCGAGGTGCTGCACGAGCTCAAACTGATCGTCGACCTGATGTACGAGGGCGGCATTGCGCGGATGAACTATTCGGTGTCCGACACCGCGGAATTCGGCGGATACATCTCGGGCCCGCGGGTCATCGACGCCGACACCAAGGAGCGGATGCGCGGGATCCTGCGCGACATTCAGGACGGCAGCTTCACCAAGAAGCTGGTCGCCAACGTCGAGGGCGGCAACAAGCAGCTCGAACAGTTGCGCAAGGAGAACGCCGAGCACCCCATCGAGGTCACCGGCAAGAAGCTGCGCGACCTGATGAGCTGGGTCGACCGCCCGATCACCGAGACGGCTTAGTTTCCCCGCGCACGCGACACGTCGAAATATAAACTAACGCAGTAGTTTTCGGCGTGTCGCGCGCGCAGGTTATGCGTCGCGGAGGCGGCCGGCGGTTAACACCACCCGGCGGGCCAAGTGGTCCAGGGCGTTCTCGGTCGCCTCGTCGAATTTGGTGATGTTGTCGTGGGTGACGACCAGGCTCGCCCCGTACGGGTTTCCGTCGACGAGCTTTACCGGATCGGTGTAGCCCGGCGGCACGATGATGCCGCCCCAATGGATCAGCGTGATGTACAGCGCAAGCAGGGTGGTTTCCTGGCCGCCGTGCAGGGTGTTGGAGGACGTGAAGGCGGCATACACCTTGTCGGCCAGCTTGCCTTCGGCCCACAGCCCGCCCAGAGAATCGATGAAGGTACGCAACTGCGCTGCGGGCGAGCCGAACCGAGTGGGCGAGCCGAAGATCACCGCGTCGGCCCACACGATGTCGTCGCCGCTGGCGACGGGAAGGTCCTTGGTGGCTTCGTAGTTCGCCGTCCACGCCGGGTTGTGGGCGAATGACGATGGATCCTGAGTTTCGGCGACGTGTCGTACCCGGACTTCGGCGCCGGCGGACTTGGCCGCCCCGGCAACGCGGTTTGCCATCGTGGTGCCGTGACCGGTGGCTGAGTAGTAGATGATTGCGAGTTTCGTCACGGGGAGAGCTTAGGACTCAGGGCAGGCCCCAGAGAAGGCATTTCCGAGATGCCGAACTCGCGGCGCAGCAGGCTCCTGGCGGCGTAGTAACCGGCCATTCCGTGCACGCCGCCGCCAGGTGGAGTGGCAGCCGAGCACAGGTATACCCCGGGAATCGGTGTGCGCCATGGGTCCAGGCGTGGCTTAGAAATTGGGGGCCCGGCGATCGCGCGCCACGCGGAGTTTCCCCCATTCCGATGTCGCCGCCGACGTAGTTGGCGTTGTGGTCTGCCAGCCGCGCGGCGGGTATGGCGCGGGCCGCGACCACGATGTCGCGGAAGCCGGGCGCGAACCGCTCGATGACCGTGGTCACCGCCTCGGTGGCATCGAGGGTGGAACCCGATGGCACGTGAGCGTAGGTCCACATCGGGCGGCAACCGTTGGAGTCGATCCGGCCGGGATCGGCGACGTGCGGCGAGGCGGCCAACACCATCGGCCACTGCGCGTGGCGCCCGGCCGCGATGTCGGACTCGGCCCGCGCCATCTGCTCGCGGGTACCACCCAGGTGAAGCGTCGGTGCCTGCCGCAGTCGTGGGTCCGTCCACGGAATTTCGTCGCTCAGCACGAAATCGACCTTGGCAACACCAGGGCCAAAGCGATAGCGGCGCAATGCCTTAGCGTACCGAGGCGGGAGGGCGTCGCGGTATATCGGCAGCAGCGCCGTCGGCGCTGTGTCAAACGCGACCACTGAGCCCGGAGAGCCAGGCGGAGAGGTGATTTCGACGTCGGCCGTCAACTCACCGCCGTGCGCACGCAGGTCGGCGATCAGTGCATCGGTGATCACCCGGCTGCCGCCCACTGGAATCGGCCAGCCCACTGAATGGGCGAGCGTGGCCAGCATCAACCCGGCGCCCGCGGCCGCCATCGACGGCATCCGCGAAATCACGTGGGCGGCAACTCCGGTGAACAAGGCGCGGGCATCCTCACCGACCAGCGATCCCCACGCGGGGGTGCCTTGGGTGAGTATCCGCAGCCCGAGGCGCAGCGAAGTCGGCAACGAACTGGGTATCGAACGCTTGTCGCCCAGCAGTAATCCGATCACCGCCGGCGAGTCCGCGACCAGCGGTCCCAGCAGGCGCCGCCAGGACGCACCGTCTGCCAATTCCGCGCAGGTGCGGTCGAGATTGCGGTAGGCGATGACCGCGGCCCGGTCTGGTAGTGGGTTGGCGTAGGCAATCTCGGGAACGGCCAGCCGGACGCCGCGGGCGGCAAGATCGAACTCGGCGAAAAACGGCGACGCCAGCGCCAGCGGGTGAACCGCCGAGCAGATGTCGTGTTCGACTCCGGGAAATTCTGGGTCGGCAGCCGTGCGGGCACCGCCGCCAAAGGTCGGCTGGGCCTCGACGACCTGCACTTTCAGACCCGCGCGCGCACAAATCACGGCCAAGCTCAGCCCGTTGGGGCCGCTGCCGACGACGGTGACGTCCACCGCTCAATTACAGCTGGAGACGCTGGCTATAACCTAGTCGGGTGAACTTGCCTGTTGTTTTGATCGCCGACAAACTCGCCCAATCAACCGTCGCCGCCCTGGGAGACCAGGTCGAGGTGCGCTGGGTGGACGGGCCCGACCGCGAGAAGCTGCTGGCCGCGGTGCCCGAGGCCGACGCGCTGCTGGTGCGCTCGGCCACCACCGTGGACGCCGAGGTGCTGGCGGCGGCCCCCAAGCTGAAGATCGTTGCCCGGGCCGGGGTCGGCCTAGACAACGTGGACGTGGATGCCGCCACGGAGCGCGGTGTGCTGGTTGTTAACGCTCCGACATCGAATATTCACAGCGCCGCCGAGCACGCGTTGGCGCTGCTGTTGGCCGCGGCCCGCCAGATCCCGGCCGCCGACGCCACGCTGCGCGAACACACCTGGAAACGCTCGTCGTTCTCTGGCACCGAGATCTTCGGCAAGACCGTCGGCGTGGTGGGGCTGGGCCGGATCGGCCAGTTGGTCGCCGCGCGGATCGCGGCGTTCGGCACCCACGTCATCGCCTACGACCCGTATGTGTCGCCGGCGCGCGCCGCGCAGCTCGGCATTGAACTGCTTTCCCTGGACGATCTGCTGGCCCGCGCCGACTTCATCTCGGTGCATCTGCCTAAGACACCCGAGACGGCGGGCCTGATCGACAAGGAGGCGCTGGCGAAGACCAAGCCGGGCGTCATCATCGTCAACGCGGCGCGTGGCGGTCTGGTGAACGAGGCGGCTTTGGCCGACGCGGTGACCAGCGGGCATGTGCGGGCCGCGGGTATCGACGTGTTCTCCAAGGAACCGTGCACCGATAGCCCGCTTTTCGAGCTGCCGCAGGTGGTGGCCACACCGCACCTGGGCGCGTCCACCGAAGAGGCTCAGGACCGGGCCGGTACCGACGTCGCCGAGAGCGTGCGGCTGGCGCTGGCGGGGGAGTTCGTTCCCGATGCGGTCAATGTCGGCGGCGGAGTTGTCAGCGAAGAGGTGGCGCCCTGGCTGGACCTGGCGCGCAAGCTCGGGGTGCTGGCCGCCGCGCTGTCCGATGGCCTGCCCGCGTCGTTGTCGTTGCAGGTGCGCGGTGAGCTGGCCACTGAAGACGTTGAGGTGCTGAAGCTTTCGGCGCTACGCGGCCTGTTCTCGGCGGTCATCGAGGATCCGGTCACCTTCGTCAACGCGCCGGCGCTGGCCGCCGAACGCGGCGTGACCGCGGAAATCAGCAAAGCTTCGGAAAGCCCCAACCACCGCAGCGTCGTGGACGTGCGTGCGGTCGCTCACGATGGCTCAACAGTCAATGTTGCCGGCACGCTGTCCGGTCCGCAGTTGGTGGAGAAGATCGTCCAGATCAACGGTCGCAACTTCGACCTGCGCGCCAAGGGCACCAACCTGGTGATTAACTACGCCGACCAGCCCGGAGCGCTGGGCAAGATCGGCACCTTGCTGGGCGCCGCAGGGGTGAATATCCAAGCCGCGCAGCTGTCCGAGGACGCCGCGGGCCCGAGCGCGACGATTCTGCTGCGGCTCGACCAGGACGTGGCCGCTGATGTGCGGTCGTCGATCGCGGACGCGGTGGGCGCGAACAAGCTCGAGGTGGTTGATCTTTCGTGAAGCTGGCTGTCGTCGGCGGCGACGGGATCGGCCCGGAAGTTGTGGCCGAGGCGGTCAAAGTCCTTGACGCGGTTCTGCCGGGCGTGCAGAAGACCACTTACGATCTGGGCGCTCGGCGTTACCACGCCACAGGCGAGATATTGCCCGAGTCGGTGATTGCCGAGCTGCGGGAGCACGACGCTATCCTGCTGGGGGCGATCGGTGACCCGTCGGTCCCCAGTGGCGTACTGGAGCGAGGCCTGTTGCTGCGCCTGCGCTTTGAATTGGATCATCACGTCAACCTCCGACCGGGCCGGTTGTACCCCGGAGTGAGCAGTCCGCTCGCGGGAAACCCCGACATCGACTTTGTCGTGGTGCGCGAGGGGACTGAGGGGCCATACACCGGCAATGGTGGCGCGATCCGCGTCGGGACGCCCAACGAGGTGGCCACCGAGGTCAGCGTCAACACGGCGTTCGGTGTGCGGCGCGTGGTGCAGGACGCGTTCGAGCGGGCGCGGCAGCGGCGCAAGCACCTGACATTGGTGCACAAGAACAACGTGCTGGTGTTCGCCGGGACGTTGTGGTCGCGGATCGTGGCGGAGGTCGGCGAAAAATATCCCGACGTCGAGGTCGCTTATCAACACGTGGACTCGGCCACGATCTTCCTGGTCACCGACCCTGGTCGCTTCGACGTGATCGTCACCGACAACCTGTTCGGCGATATCATCACCGACTTGGCCGCGGCGGTGTGCGGCGGAATTGGCTTGGCGGCCAGCGGAAATATCGATGCCACCCGGACAAATCCGTCGATGTTCGAGCCAGTCCACGGCAGCGCACCCGATATCGCCGGTCAAGGCATCGCCGATCCGACCGCGGCGATCATGTCGGTGGCTCTGCTGCTTGCTCATCTCGGCGAAGATGAGGCGGCTGCCCGGGTGGACCGTGCGGTCGCGTCGTATCTGGCAACTCGCGGCAATGAGCGACGCGCCACCAGCGAAGTCGGCGAACGGATCGTGGCCGCGCTGTAAGCCGAGGCGGCGCCGTTCCGGCCCGCATCGTCGCCCCGCTACATCGGATTGCGTGGCTCCTCCCCGGGCCGTTCCGGCCCGCATCGTCGCCCCGCTACATCGGATTGCGTGGCTCCTCCCCGGGCCGTTCCGGCCCGCATCGTCGCCCCGCTACATCGGATTGCGTGGCTCCTCCCCGGGCCGTTCCGGCCCGCATCGTCGCCCCGCTAGGCTCAACGGAATGCGCCTTGGTCGAATCGCCAGCCCCGACGGTGTCGCCTTCGTCAGCATCGAAGGCACGCTCGAAGATCCCAACGGGATGGTCGCCCGTGAGATCGCCGAGCACCCGTTCGGCACGCCCACTTTCACCGGTCGTACCTGGCCGCTAGCCGACATCCGGTTGCTGGCCCCGATGCTTGCCGGCAAGGTGGTCTGCGTCGGCAAGAACTACGCCGACCACATCGCGGAAATGGGTGGCCTGACGGGCCCGGCGCCGGCTGACCCGGTGATATTCATGAAGCCCAATACCGCGATCATCGGGCCGAATGTACCGATTCGGTTACCCGCCAACGCATCACCCGTGCATTTCGAGGGGGAGCTGGCGGTAGTGATCGGTCAGCCGTGCAAGGACGTTTCGGCCGCGCGGGCCGCGGAGAACATCCTCGGATACACCATTGCCAACGACGTCTCGGCGCGCGATCAGCAGAAGGCCGACGGCCAGTGGACAAGAGCCAAAGGGCACGACACGTTCTGCCCGGTGGGGCCGTGGATCGTCACCGACTTAAGCCCGGCCGATCTCAGGTTGCGTACCCAGGTCAACGGCCACGTCAAGCAAGACAGCCGGACCTCGCTGATGATCCACGACGTCGGCGAAATCGTGGAATGGATCTCAGCGGTAATGACCTTGCTGCCCGGCGATCTCATCCTCACCGGAACGCCCGCCGGCGTGGGGCCCATCGAGGATGGTGACACGGTTTCCATCAGCATCGAGGGCATCGGGAGCCTTACCAATCCCGTGGTTCGCAGAGCCAAGTCGTGAGCGCTGTTCGCAAACGCTCGATGAGCAAGACCAGGCCTGCGGATTGCGTTGCGAGTCTTTGGTAGTCTGCACGTCGGCCGAGAATGGCTGGCGGCGGCGGTTCCGCAATGCGGGTAGATTTTGGTCTTCTCTGCGGAATGAGCTCTGACCAGCGATTTTAGGCAGCCGATGGGGTATGGTGTAATTGGCAACACAGCTGATTCTGGTTCAGCCATTCTAGGTTCGAGTCCTGGTACCCCAGCAAAATCTCGCCATTGCAAGCGATTAGGCGGGCCAACAGGCTTGTACTAAGCTGGCTGCTCGGATCGGTTCTGGCCCCGTCGTCTAGCGGCCTAGGACGCCGCCCTCTCACGGCGGTAGCGTGGGTTCGAATCCCATCGGGGCTACAAAACAACCGCTGACGCGGTTATTGGCCGGTCTTCAGTGCCGCGGGTGCGGTTGAACCGCCCACTGGCATCGGGGGCATCCCGAGCTTGCGGTGATCCCACGAACGCGCGCGACGCGCCACGATGCGCACGCAGACCCGCTTGTTCATCATCTGCTCGACGAAGGGCTTCATGTCGTCGGTGTAGGGACCGGTGTAGCGCTCCCACACGCTGACCCCGACCCGATGCGAGACGTCGGGATCATCCACGATTTCCGCGACGCCTTCAAAGGACACCCCACGCAGCGTGTCGTAGGTGTCGCCGTCTTCGATCAAGAAGGTCACCCGCGGATCCCGCAGGAGGTTGACCGCCTTTTGCGATTTGGCCTTGGTCTCCAACCAGATTTCCCCGTCGACCACCGCGTACCACATGGCGGTCAAGTGCGGCTGGCCGTCGGCGCCGATGGTGGCCATGGTGCCGGTGCGGCTCTTGACGACGAAATCGCCGATTTCATCCTCAGTCATCACGATGCTCGCGCGTTGATTCGTTCCCATGGCGTCAGTCTCTCAGGCGCTCGCGAGCCCCTGCTCGTCGAGTCTGGCTGGCGGATCTGAGCGTGCGAATCGTCAGCCCGGGAGTTCACACTCGACGCCCAGCGCGAGATTTACAGGCGGCGGGTGATCGCGTCGGCCGCGGCAACCAGATCGGCCGCCCAGCGCGCTCCGGGGCGTCGGCCCATCCGGTCGACGGGTCCGGATACCGATATGGCGGCGATGACGACACCGCGGCTGTCGCGCACGGGCGCCGACACGCTCGCGACCCCCGGTTCGCGCTCGGCCACGCTTTGTGCCCAACCGCGCCGGCGCACTTCGGCCAGCGTCCGGTCGGTGAATTTCGCCGCGGGCAGCACCGCCTTCTGGGTGGCCGCGTCGCTGTGAGCCAGCAGCACTTTGGCGCCCGAACCGGCCGTCATCGGCAACCGCGCCCCGACCGGCACGGTATCGCGAAGGCCTGCAGACGGTTCCAGGGCGGCCACACACACCCGCGACGTGCCCTCCCGGCGGTACAGCTGCACACTTTCGTCGGTGGTCTCGCGCAACGCCGGCAGTACCGCCGCGCTCGCCGCCAGCAGCGGATCGTTGACGTGGGAAGCGAGTTCGGTGACCGCGGGACCCAGGCACCAGCGGCCTTCGTCGTCGCGCGCGAGCAGGCGGTGAACTTCCAGCGCGGCTGCCAGCCGGTACGCGGTGGCCCTGGGCAGGCCGGTTCGATCACACAGTTCGGCTAACGCGCAGGGAGATTCCGCGATCGTATGCAGGACACCCATGGCTTTGTCGAGTACGCCGATGCCGCTATGCTGTCTCACAAAGAGATACTAGCGTCTCGCATGCTGAGATCACAGCCTGGATCGATCGGCGAGCCGCGAAAGACCGAATCGGGATTCGCGCAGATGGGATTCGAGATGGAAAAGACAGCCGGCGCCAAGAAGCCGCGCACAATGGCCGAAAAGGTCTGGGCAGACCATGTTGTGGCCGGAGGTGAAGGGTCCGAGCAAGGAAGCGCCCCCGATCTGATCTACATCGACCTGCATCTGGTGCATGAGGTCACCAGCCCACAGGCCTTCGACGGCCTGCGCCTTGCCGGCCGCCCCGTGCGCCGGCCGGACTTGACGCTTGCCACCGAGGATCACAACGTGCCCACCATCGACATCGACAAGCCGATCGCCGACCCGGTGTCGCGCATCCAGGTCGAAACCCTGCGGCGAAACTGCGCCGAATTCGGCATCCGGCTTTATCCGATGGGCGATATCGAACAAGGCATCGTGCATGTCGTCGGGCCCCAGTTGGGTCTCACCCAACCCGGAATGACGGTTGTCTGTGGCGACAGCCACACCTCAACTCATGGCGCATTCGGCGCATTGGCGATGGGCATCGGCACCTCAGAGGTCGAACATGTGCTCGCCACCCAGACGTTGCCATTGCGGCCATTTAAGACAATGGCCGTCAATGTCGAAGGGGAGTCGCCTGCCGGCGTTTCCGCCAAGGACATCATTCTGGCTTTGATCGCCAAGATCGGCACCGGCGGCGGGCAGGGCTACGTCATTGAGTATCGGGGCAGCGCCATCACGTCGTTGTCCATGGAGGGGCGGATGACGGTCTGCAACATGAGCATCGAAGCCGGCGCCCGGGCGGGCATGGTGGCACCAGACCAGACCACCTACGACTTTCTGCGCGGCCGCCCGCACGCGCCGACGGGAGCGCTGTGGGACTCGGCCGTCGCGTACTGGGAGCAGTTGAGCACCGACGACGGCGCAGTGTTCGACACCGAGGTCTTCCTGGATGCGGCATCCTTGAGCCCGTTCGTCACCTGGGGGACCAACCCCGGCCAGGGAGTGGCATTGGCGGCCGCGGTGCCGGATCCGGAAATGATGACGGACGAGGGCGAGCGGCAGGCCGCTGAGAAAGCGTTGGCTTACATGGACCTTCGACCCGGTACGCCGATGCGTGATATCACCGTCGACACGGTATTCGTCGGGTCTTGTACCAATGGCCGTATCGAAGATCTGCGGGTGGTGGCCGATATCTTGCGTGGTCGCAAGGTGGCTCGAGGAGTGCGGATGCTGGTCGTTCCGGGCTCCATGCGCGTACGCGCCCAGGCCGAGGCCGAGGGGCTCAGTGAGATATTCACCACTGCCGGCGCCGAATGGCGGCAGGCGGGCTGCTCGATGTGCCTGGGGATGAATCCCGATCAGCTCGCGCCAGGGGAGCGGTGCGCCGCGACGTCCAACCGCAACTTCGAAGGGCGGCAGGGCAAAGGCGGCCGTACACATTTGGTTTCTCCGGCGGTCGCCGCGGCGACCGCGGTTCGCGGCACCCTCTCGGCTCCGGCCGACCTGAACTAATCCACTCAGATTCTTAAGAAAAGGACGACGATGGAAGCCTTTGACACCCATACCGGTATCGGCGTGCCGCTGCGGCGCTCCAATGTTGATACCGATCAGATCATTCCCGCGGTGTTTTTGAAGCGCGTCACCCGGACGGGTTTCGAGGACGGTTTGTTCGCGACCTGGCGGTCGGATCCCGCATTCGTGCTCAATCTCAGCCCCTTTGACCGAGGCTCAGTCCTGGTTGCCGGCCCCGATTTCGGCACCGGGTCTTCGCGTGAGCACGCGGTGTGGGCGCTCATGGACTACGGATTCCGAGTGGTGATCTCGTCGCGATTCGGCGACATTTTCCGCGGGAACGCGGGCAAGGCGGGGTTGCTGGCGGCCGAACTCGCCCAAGACGATGTAGAACTTCTTTGGAAGCTCATCGAGCAGAGTCCGGGGTTGGAAATTACTGTCAATCTTCAGGATCGAAATGTGACCGCGGGAACGGTGGTGCTGCCGTTCAAGATTGACGAATACACCGCCTGGCGGCTCATCGAGGGACTCGACGATATAGGCCTTACGCTGCGGAAACTCGGCGATATTGAAGTATTTGAGGCCGCTTATCCGGACTGGAAACCGCGTACTCTGCCGACCCCCTGAAGGGGGCGCCGGGGCCGAAATTTCCTCTCGGCCATCTAACTAACTCGGCCCAATTTTGGGCCCATGCCACCGGTCAAGGGCGGCAACCGGATTGCAGGAATTCCAATCACAGTGTCCTGAAATTGCGCGTGGCTCTTGGCAATTTGCCAGGTAAGGGTTTACCGTGTCCACTAGTCGGTTCAAAAATGGGACCACTAGCTTCGGAGGGATTGGATGAATAAAGCAGAGCTCATTGACGTGCTCACGCAGAAATTGGGCTCGGATCGTCGCCAGGCAACTGCCGCCGTCGAGAATGTCGTCGACACCATTGTGCGTGCGGTGCACAAGGGCGACAGCGTCACCATTACCGGGTTCGGTGTTTTCGAACAGCGTCGCCGCGCAGCGCGCGTGGCCCGCAACCCGCGTACTGGCGAGACGGTGAAGGTGAAGCCGACGTCCGTCCCGGCGTTCCGACCGGGTGCCCAATTCAAAGCGGTTGTCTCTGGCGCGCAGCGCCTCCCGTCGGAAGGACCCGCCGTGAAGCGTGGCGTCGTTGCGAGTGCAGCCAAGAAGACAACGGCCAAGAAGGCCCCGGCCAAGAAGGCCCCGGCCAAGAAGGCTCCCGTCAAGAAGGTTGTGGCCAAGAAGGCTCCGGTCAAAAAGGCTCCGGCCAAGAAGGTCGTCAAGGCCGTGAAGGCGCCCGTCAAGAAGGTGGCCGCCAAGGCGCCTGTCAAGAAGGCCGTCAAAGCGGTGAAGAAGGTCGTCGCCAAGGCGCCAGTGCGCAAGGCGGCAACCAAGGCTCCGGCTAAGAAGGCTCCGGCCAAGAAGGCTCCGGCGAAGAAGGCCGCCGTCAAGCGGGGCCGCAAGTAACGCGGTAAGAAACCAACGCGCAATACCCTCCGGTGGCAGTGTCGCCACCGGAGGGTATTCGTGTGTTAGGTCCGCACGTTTGCGGCCAGCGCGCCGCCGATGTGATCCGCCGCCGTCAACCGGCCGCCCGATAGCGACAGCACCCACGTGCTGCCTTTGTGGTTACGGGATTTGTCGGGGCGTACACCGTCGCGTTCGCACCACCAGGCGATCAGGTCTGGAATCACCTTGCCCTGCGAGCAGATCACCGGCGTGCCTTCCTGCTTGGCAATCTCCAACATCCGGTGTCGTGCGCGCTTAGGGCTCTTGGCGTACGCCTCCTCGGTCAGGGTGGGCTCGTCCTGGATCGGAACGCCCAGCTCTTCGGCGAGGGGTTCCACCGTCTGCTGACAGCGCACCCGGTCGGCCGCGCGTACGTTGGTGGCGCCGAAGGCGAGCAGTTGACCGACCAATGCCTCAGCTTGTGCTCTTCCTTGTTTGTCCAAGGGTCGCTTGGTGTCGTCGCCCTTGAAACGTGATTTCCTGCCGGCGGTTCCGTGCCGGACTACCAATATGGTGCGCGTGTCCGCCGGTTGTTTTTTGAACTGGCGCAAGACCTTTCGATCCTGCGGATAGTTGAGTTTCTTCGCCGCGTCGGCAACCGGCAACCAGATCAGCTCGTCGACCTCGTTTCCGGGGATGAATTCCCCGCCGGTGCTGCGCGCGGCCCAGTAGTACACCTTCTTGACGCCCGGATCGATCGGGTAAGTCACCGCGGCGAGCCGCCTGCCTAGGATTGCGTGGCTACCGGTCTCTTCGAATACCTCCCGCACAGCGGCCACCGCTGCGGTCTCGCCGGGATCCACCTTGCCTTTGGGCAGCGACCAGTCGTCGTAGCGGGGGCGATGTATCACGGCAATCTCGAGCGCCGCGTTCTTATTGGCTGGGTCAGCAGCTGGTCGCCACAACACCGCGCCGGCGGCGTACACGATTCGGCTCCGCGCGCGCCGGCTCTGGTTCGGCACCTTCACTCCTGCAGGTTAATTCGGCCTTGAAAACGAGGCCAGCCGCTCGCGGTCGTGGGGTGCCCAGAAAACCTCGTTCGCTAGGGGCTGGTGTGCCGCTCCATGAACGATACTTGGTGGTCGCGCACAGTGTGACCCTCCCGTGGCGAAGCGGTCCACTGCCCGTCTGGCCCGAGCTCCCAACACCGTGTGGACGGGTCCAACGCGGACTCGAACAAGTCGTCCAGATATGCCGTCAGCTTCGGGTCCTTGACCTGAACCAGCGCCTCGACCCGTCGATCGAGATTGCGGTGCATCATGTCCGCGCTGCCGATCCAGAACTCGTTGATATTGCGGAAATGCATGATCCTCGAGTGCTCCAGGAATTGGCCGAGGATCGACCGGACCGTGATGTTTTCCGAGAACCCTTCCACGCCCGGGCGCAGCGCACAGATACCGCGCACCACGACCTCGACCCGCACGCCGGCCTGCGACGCGCGGTACACCGAGTCGATGACCTGCTCGTCGACGAGAGCGTTCATCTTCAACCGGATCCGGCCGCCACCGTGGTCGCGGTGGGCGGCAATCTCACGATCGACCCGCTCGATGAAGCCGGTGCGAATGCTGTGCGGGGCCACCAAGAGATTGCGGTACGAGACCTTGCGCGAGTAGCCGGTGAGCGAATTGAACAAGTCCGTCAGGTCGGCGCCGATTTCGGGGGACGCCGTCAGCAGACCGACGTCCTCGTAGAGCCGCGCCGTCTTGCCGTTGTAGTTGCCGGTCCCGATGTGGCAGTAGCGCCGGATCGTCGAACCTTCCCGGCGCACCACCAGGCAGGTCTTGCAGTGCGTCTTGAGTCCCACGTACCCGTAGACCACGTGCACGCCCGCTTGCTCCAATGCGCGCGCCCACCGGATGTTGGCCTGCTCGTCGAAGCGCGCCTTGATCTCGACCATCGCCACCACCTGCTTGCCGGCTCCGGCGGCGGCGATCAGCGCCCGGACAATCGGCGAGTCACCCGACGTGCGGTACAGCGTCTGTTTGATCGCCAGCACGTTGGGATCGGCGGCCGCGAGCTCAATGAATCGCTGCACGCTCGTTGAGAACGATTCATACGGATGATGGAGCAACACATCGCCTTCGCGCAGCGTCGCGAAAATGCTCCTGGGCGTCTCCCGGTCGGCGAAGGCGGGACTGGTGGCGGGAACGAACGACGGGTCCTTGAGCGCAGGCCGGTCGACGCCGTAGATCTGCCACAACGACGACAGGTCGAGCAGCCCCGGCACCTCGATGACGTCACCGGGATTCACATCGAGTTCGCGCAGCAGCAGTTCCAGCATGCTTTCGGTCATGTCGTCGGCGATCTCGAGCCGAACCGGCGAACCGAACCGCCTTCGCGCCAACTCCCGTTCCATCGCTTGCAGCAAGTCTTCGTCGCGGTCCTCGTCGACCTCGTAGTCAGCGTTGCGGGTAATGCGAAACGTGTGATGCTCGACGATTTCCATGCCGGGGAAAAGCACCGGAAGAAAAGCCGCGATCAGCTCTTCCAACGGCAGATACCGGACTTCGACCTGTCCATCGGCGCCGTCGCGTTTATCCAGCTCGACGAAGCGATTGACGTTGTCTGGCACCTTGACTCGAGCGAAGTGCTTGGCACCGTCGTTGGGCTGCCTGACCGTCACCGCCAGGTTCAGGCTCAACCCGCTGACGAACGGAAACGGGTGCGCCGGATCGACGGCGAGGGGGGTCAGAACGGGGAAGACCTGCTCGGTGAAATATATCGATAGAACGTCGCGCTCAGCCTGATCCAGATCGCCCCAGGTGACGATGTGGATGCCCTCCTCGGCCAGCGCCGGGCGCACCGAGTCGAGGAACACGCGGGCGTGCCGGGTCGCGATCCGTTGAGTCTGCTCGCCGATGCGGGCCAGTTGCTCGCGCGGTGTCAGACCGTCGGCAGAACGGACCGACAGTCCCATCTCGTCGCGGCGCTTCAGGCCGGCCACCCGGACCATGTAGAACTCGTCGAGGTTGGACGCGAAGATCGCGAGGAATTTGGCTCGCTCCAGCAGCGGCAACGATTTATCGTCGGCAAGCGCCAGAACCCGCGAGTTGAAGTCCAGCCAGCTCAGTTCCCGGTTTAGGTAACGGTCTTCTGGAAGCGGGTTGTCGACCGCGGCAGGAGTCGCAGCGGGGGGTGCCGCCACGTCCGAGTCGCCTGGTTGCCATACAGTTTCTTCGGGGCGCGCCTCAGCTTCGATTTCGGTCACCATGGAATCATTGCGCATTACCCCGTGGTGCTGCTAGCGCATGTCGGACGTCAATCCGTCGTTGGTGTGCAGTTCACTCTCTCGACAAGTATCTTGCCCGTCGCTTGGGTGTGCTTACTACTCCGCGGCCAAGCGCTGGGCCAGGGCTCGTGTGGTCGCCGCGCCGACACCGAGGCGTCGGGCGGCCGCGAGGTCGGCGGGTGTGTCGACGTCGCAACGCAGCCCAGGCCACGCGCCCGTCAGCTCGATCGCTCCCGAACGGCGATGTCGCGCCGACGAATCCAAACCGAACTTCGGGTCGAGCGCGGATCCGAACGCGAAAAGCGCGGCCGTTCCGGTCGCCAGCCGGTCGGCGACGAAACTGCGCCGATGGTGACGCGCGGCGGCAACCGCCTCGGACAGCTCCTGTGTCTGCAAGGCTGGAAGATCTCCCTGCAGCACAACGATATTGGAGAACGTCCTGGCCGCTTCCCGTTCGGCCACGGCGATTGCGTTGTTCAGTGGGTCACCGTGCCCCTCGGGCGTCGGGTCCGCCAGCACATAAGCTCCGAGCGCCGCGGCGGCGCCGCCCGCGGCTTCGTCCGGCGTGATGACGGTGATTGAGGCGACTGATGCGACACCCGCCGCCGCGGTCAGTGTGTCCACCAACATCGCCAGCACCACGCTCTCCCGGGTGCGGGCCGAGAACACCGGTGCCAGCCTGGTCTTGGCGGCGGTCAACCGTTTGACGGCGATGATCAGGGCAACATCAGCTGCTCTGCCACCTGCACCGTCAGCCCTTGTGCCGCTCATACGATCATCCTGCCAGCGAGATCGTGACGGCTGAGCCTCGCGCTAGTGTGGCGGCAGCAGGATGGCGCGTCTGGATGAGCTAGCACGGACGGGGATGGTGGATGGTCGGCACGTCAGGCGCCGTTGCGGTGATGGGCGCCGGTGCCTGGGGTACGGCGCTGGCCAAGGTGCTCGCCGACGCCGGGGGGCCAGGAGCAGAGGTCATCCTGTGGGCGCGGCGCCCGGAAGTCGCCACGCAGATCAATGCCACTCGATACAACCCCGCCTACCTGCCTGGTACGCCGCTGCCACCGGGCATCCACGCCACCGCTGACGCACACGAAGCGCTCAGCGGCGCGACGACGGTGCTGCTGGGAGTGCCGGCTCAGACGATGCGGGCCAACCTCGAGCAGTGGACAGCCGCGTTGGCCGATGGAGCGACCCTGGTCAGTCTGGCCAAAGGCATCGAGTTGGGCACCCTGATGCGAATGAGTCAGGTCATCGTGTCCGTGACCGGCGTGGACCCGGCGCAGGTCGGTGTGATCTCGGGACCGAACCTGGCCAGTGAGATCGCCGAAGGCCAACCTGCGGCCACCGTCGTGGCATGCAGCGATTCCGGCCGCGCGGTCGCGTTGCAGCGGATGTTGAACAGCGGCTATTTCCGCCCGTACACCAACACCGACGTGGTGGGCACCGAGGTCGGCGGGGCGTGCAAGAACGTCATCGCGCTGGCGTGTGGGATGGCGGCCGGTGTTGGCCTGGGTGAGAACACCGCATCGGCGATCATCACCCGGGGTCTGGCGGAGATCATGCGGCTTGGGATTGCGCTCGGCGCCAAGGGCGCAACCCTGGCCGGTCTGGCAGGGGTGGGTGATCTGGTGGCCACCTGCACGTCGTCGCGTTCGCGTAATCGCTCGTTGGGCGTACGCCTGGGCCGAGGAGAGTCCATAGAGGCGGCGTTGGGAGGTACCGCCGATGGCCGCGATGGCCACGTCGTGGAGGGCGTGACGTCGTGTGAGTCTGTGCTGGCGCTGGCGTCCAGCTACGACGTCGAGATGCCGCTCACTGATGCCGTGCACCGGGTCTGTCATAAGGGACTCTCGGTGGACGAGGCGGTGGCCCTCCTGCTGGGCCGCAGCACCAAGCCTGAATGAAAGGCCAGGTCGGAGCCTCCGATCCGGCTCCGCAGGGCTGCACCCGGTAGCCTCTCTAGGTTGTGACTGCCTCCGAGCGCGTGCGCGTAGCCGTCGTGTTCGGCGGGCGCAGCAGTGAGCACGCCATCTCATGCGTGTCCGCCGGGAGCATCCTGCGTAACCTCGACCCGCAGCGCTTCGACGTGGTCGCGGTCGGCATCACCCCGGCAGGCTCGTGGGTGCTCACCGACGGCAACCCGGACGCGCTGGCGATCACCAACCGGCAGCTTCCGGGGGTGAGCGACGAATCGGGCACCGCGCTTGCCCTGCCGGCCGATCCGCAGCGGAGCGGCCAGTTGGTGTCACTGCCGCCCGGTGCCGGTCAGGTATTGGCGTCCGTCGACGTGGTGTTCCCGGTCCTCCATGGCCCATACGGCGAGGACGGCACGATCCAGGGGCTGCTCGAACTCGCGGGTGTGCCGTACATCGGCGCCGGTGTCCTGGCCAGTGCCGCCGGCATGGACAAAGAATTCACCAAGAAACTGCTCGCCGCCGACGGACTACCGGTGGGCCCGCACGTGGTGCTGCGCCCGTCGCGGCCGGAGCTACACCCCGAAGAGCGAGAGTTGCTGGGTGTTCCGGTGTTCGTCAAACCCGCGCGGGGCGGTTCGTCGATCGGTGTGAGCCGGGTGGCGAGTTGGGACCAGCTGCCGGCCGCGGTCGCCGAAGCTCGCCTGCACGATCCCAAAGTGATCGTCGAGGCGGCCATTCACGGTCGCGAGCTGGAGTGCGGCGTTCTCGAGATGCCCGACGGCACACTGGAAGCCAGCACTTTGGGGGAGATCCGGGTAGCCGGGGTGCGGGGGCGCGAGGATTCGTTCTACGACTTCGCGACCAAATATCTCGACGACGCGGCCGAATTGGACGTGCCGGCAAAGGTCGACGACGACGTCGCGGATGCGGTGCGCCAGTTGGCGATTCGTGCGTTCAAAGCCATCGACTGCCAAGGCTTGGCCCGGGTCGATTTCTTCCTCACCGACGACGGTCCGGTGATCAACGAGATCAACACGATGCCCGGGTTCACCACGATCTCGATGTACCCGCGGATGTGGGCCGCCAGCGGCGTCGACTACCCCACCCTGCTGGCGACCATGGTGGACACGGCGCTGGCGCGGGGCGTGGGTTTGCGCTAAGGCTCGCTAACCGGGGTGAGCCGGGTCGACGGCGACCGCCGCGATGGTGTGGTCGATCACCTCTGAGAGCTGCTGAATCGGGGTCGGCCCGGATCCCGAAGGCAGTGTCAGCGCCAGATATACCGGCCGGTCCACCGTGTACCAAGTCGATCTGCCTGCGCCGTCGGCGGATCGCGGCTGGGCTGTCACCTCGAACCACTGCACCCTGTCGACGACCTGGATCGGGGAACCCAGCACAAATTCGGCCGGACGGTCGAGCCCGCAGCGCAACAGCACCGGCTCGCTGTCGGGCCCGGTGCGCCAGGCCGCCGCGCCCTCGGGTGCCGGTTGGGTGATCGGTGCCCGCTGGTAGTCGCCGAGCTGCCGCGGCAGCGCCTCGGCCAACGCTCGGCAGGCGGTACTGGCGGCTTGCGGTGCCGGGACGGCGGGAACGACCACGGCCTTTGGCGACGGATCGCGGGTTGCCGCTAGCGCCAGGACGACGCCGATCGCCGCGACGGCGAGCGCAATCGCGGTAATCAGCACGGCACGTGGCGGCCCGTCACGGTCACCGGTCACCTGGCCGTCCACCTCCACTCGACTCCTGTCCTGCCATACACTGGCGCCGTCCGCTCGCGCGGGCAGAGGCCCAACTTACCGCAGGTCGGGCGGCCGTTCGGGGCGCATGTGCGGCCGCGATGCTCCGAGGAGGTGGCGTGCCAGGCGAGGAATCAGGGAAGTCCGAGACGCTGCTGCAGCTCGGTGAATTTGCGATGATCGACCGGGTGGTGCGGGATCGCCGACAGCCGGCCGTGGTGACGCTAGGACCGGGCGACGACGGAGCCGTGGTGTCCGCGGGTGACGGTCGCGTCGTGGTCTCGACAGACGTGCTCGTTCAGGACCGGCACTTTCGCCTGGACTGGTCGACGCCCCACGATGTCGGGCGCAAGGCGATCGCCCAGAACGCGGCAGACATCGAGGCGATGGGCGCGCGGGCTACGGCTTTCGTGGTGGGCTTCGGGGCGCCTGGTGACACGCAGGCGGCGCAGGTGGACGCGCTGGTCGACGGGATGTGGGACGAGGCGGACCTTCTCGGGGCCGGCATCGCCGGGGGTGACTTGGTCAGTTGCCCGCTGTGGGTACTGTCGGTGACCGTGTTGGGCAACCTGGACGGCCGGGCGCCGGTGTTGCGGAGTGGGGCGAAAGCCGGTGCAGTGGTCGCCGTGGCCGGCGAGTTGGGTCGCTCGGCAGCAGGGTATGCCCTGTGGCTCAATGGAATTAATAGCTTCGAAGAGCTCCGGCGCCGGCACGTGGTGCCCCGGCCGCCCTATGGCCAGGGAGCGGCGGCCTCGGTCGCGGGCGCGCAGGCGATGATCGATATCTCCGACGGTCTGGTCGCCGACCTGCGCCACGTCGCCGATGCGTCCGGGATAACGATCGATCTGTCCACTGCTGGGCTGGCCGCGGACCGCGATGCGCTGTCCGCGGCCGCCGCCACGCTGCGGGCTGACCCGTGGCCATGGGTGCTGGGCGGCGGCGAAGACCACGCCCTGGTGGCCTGTTTCGCCGGTGCGCCGCCGGCCGGTTGGCGCGTCATCGGCCGGGTGCTCGACGGACCGCCCCGCGTACTGGTCGACGGTCAGGAGTGGCGGGGATACGCGGGCTGGCAGTCCTTTGCGAGCTAGGGTGGCGCAGTGACCGCGCGCCCGCTGAGCGAACTCGTCGAGCCGGGCTGGGCGACGGCGCTGGAGCCGGTGGCCGAGCAAGTCACCCAAATGGGTCAGTTCCTGCGCGCCGAGATCGCGGCCGGGCGCACGTACCTGCCCGCGGGGCCGAACATTCTGCGTGCATTCACATTTCCGTTCGACAACGTCCGAGTCCTGATCGTCGGGCAAGACCCCTACCCGACGCCGGGCCACGCTGTGGGCCTGAGCTTCTCGGTGGCTCCCGAAGTGCGTCCGCTTCCTCGCAGCCTGGCCAACATCTTCGACGAGTACGCCGCCGACCTGGGTTATCCGCAACCTTCGTGCGGCGACCTGACGCCCTGGGCGCAGCGCGGCGTGCTGCTGTTGAACAGGGTGCTCACCGTGCGCCCGAGCAACCCGGCGTCGCACCGGGGTAAGGGTTGGGAAGCGGTCACCGAGTGCGCAATCCGCGCGCTGGTCGCGCGGTCGAGGCCGATGGTGGCGATCCTTTGGGGTCGCGACGCGTCCACGCTCAAACCCATGCTGGCGGCCGAGAACTGCGTGGCGATCGAGTCGCCGCACCCCTCGCCGCTGTCGGCGTCGCGCGGGTTCTTCGGGTCGCGCCCGTTCAGCCGAGCCAACGAATTACTCGCCCAGCTGGGCGCCGACCCGATCGAGTGGCGGCTGCCCTGACCGACATGACGGCGCTGCGCGCGCACCACCGCGGTGGCGGGGAGGTGCTGGTCGTCGAGCGAGCGCCGGTGCCGGTCCCCGAACCCGGTGAAGTCTTGGTGGGCGTACACGCCGCTGGGATCACGTTCGACGAGCTGACCTGGGAGGAGACATGGACTCGCGGTGGTGTCAGCCGGACCCCGGTGATCCCGTCGCATGAAGTGTCCGGTGTCGTCTCTGAGGTGGCCTCGGGTGTGACAGATTTCAAGCCCGGCGACGAGGTTTACGGACTGATCAGATTCGACCGCGACGGAGCGGCAGCCGAATTCGTCGCGGTGCCGGCGGTCGACCTGGCCGGCAAGCCGTCGACACTGTCACACGCCGGTGCCGCCGCGCTGCCGTTGGCCGGGCTGACCGCACTGCAAGCGCTGGTCGACCACGCCGCGGTGCGGCCAGGCGACGCGGTGCTGGTGCACGGCGGGGCCGGGGGAGTCGGGGCCATGGCTGTCCAGCTGGCCGCCATCCTCGGCGCGCGCGTCACCGCGACAATTCGCAGCGGTGACAGTGAGCTCGTCCGGAGTTTGGGCGCTGCGCGGGTTATCGATGTGCGAACCGACGCGTTCGACGAAGGCCACTCCGCCTACGAACCCGGATACGACGTCGTGATCGACACCGTCGGTAGCGACACGCTGGAGCGCTCTTTCGGACTCCTGCATCGGGGCGGGAGGCTGATCACCCTGTCGGCGCCCCCGCCGCCGGGCCGAGCCGACGAATACGGCGTCACGGCGACGTTCTTCGTCGTCTCGCCTGACCGAGACCAGCTCACCCAACTTGCCGCGTTGGTCGACAGTGGCCGGCTACGTGTGGAACTCGCGGAGACGTTTGCGCTCAAGAACGGCCGGGAGGCCTTTGAAAGCGGCCGGCGTCCCAACCGGCGCGCGGGCAAAACCGTCATCGTGGTTCGGGGCTGACGGGGCGCCACATCTCGACGGTGCTGGTGGCTCCGCCGGGTAGCTCGATGAACTCGATGGGTGTGCCGTCTGGGTCGTAGACGAACAGCATGCGCACGCCCGCGATGGACGTCGGCGGCCCGTAGTTCAAATCTGGGTGCGCGCTGAGCCGCTCGTAGGTGTCGTCGAGGTTGCGCACCCGAAAGGAGATGTTGGTATATCCCAGGTGTGGCCCCTCGGGGTTGGCAGGCACGGCGCCGAGATCGAGCAGTTCGACCATCGCGCCGCCGATGAGGCCTCCGACCATCCTGCCGTGCGCACCGCTACTTCCGGTCACGCTTTCGAGGCCTTCGCCGTCGAGGTTGACGTCGAAGACGACATCCATCCCGAGGATGTCGGTGTAGAACGCGAGGGCGGTGTCCATATCGGACACGCCGACACAGACGTGTGAGAAGTTCTCTACCTCAACGGCTTTGCCTTCACCCATCGTCGCTCCTTATCTGGGCCGTCTTTGCAGGCCATGCCCGCGAAGAATACAACGTTGCTCATCTTGAATTCTTCGAGCGGTCTTGTCGGCCTTTTGCGGACATCTGGAATTTTGACTCACACGGTAGGCCGCACCGACCCGTCCACCGCCGAAACCGCGCTGGACGCCCCCGAATTCAGCGTTCCCGCAGCAAGGATTCACGGTCGCTACCTTGCTGTCCCAGATGTTTCGGGTTGAGTACGGCGGCTTGCACAGGCAGAGTATGAGGTCGCCGGCCTAAACCCACGGTTCGCCGTTGCCGAACGACCAATCCGAACGGTCAACGAACACCGTGTTAATCATGATGTCGTCAGGGCGTACGGACAGCCTGCTGTTGAGTTCGTCGGCTATGTACCGGAAAAAGGCCAGCTTCGAATCTTTATTATTTCCGACGGTACTGGTCACTTGGATCAAGATGAAGTCAGGCGATCGATCCCAGCCGAGGAAGTGTTGGTCGTAAATCAAATTATCGGGTGAATGCTCGCCGATGACTATGAAACGGTCGCCCTCGGGGGCCTTCAGGACATCGACAATTGCCTTGTACACGACGTCGGCCACAACGGCGCGATACTCGGCGGTTTTTCCTTTGAGCAGATCGATACGTGCAAACGGCATAGAAGTCTCCTAGTGGGTATGGATAAACGGCACGGGGTGCTGCTCCGGTGGTCGTGATCGTCGTGACCACCGCGATCAGCATTGCAATCATGGGTCCTGGTGTCAGGATCTTCTGTTATGACAGCTGTCGGAAAAATCGTCGTGGTCGGGGCCACCGGCTTGATCGGGACCAAGGTCGTCGACATCCTGAGCGCCAACGGCCAGCAGGTGCTGCCGGCGTCGCGGCGCACCGGTGTTGATGTGCTCACCGGCAGCGGCCTCACCGAGGCCCTGCAGGGCGCGCGAGTGGTAGTCGACGTCACCGATTCGCCGTCCTACGAAGACGCCGCATTGATGAATTTCTTCACCAGTTCTACGGCCAACCTGCTCGCGGTCGAGCGGGCCGCGGAGGTGACTCATCACGTCGCGCTGTCGGTTGTCGGCGCCGACCGCATGCCCGATAGCCCATACATGCGGGCCAAGGTCGCGCAGGAGAACGAGATTGTCGCCTCCGGCGTCCCATACACCATCCTGCGGGCCACCCAATTCTTCGAATTCGCCGGTGGCATAGCCGATTCCTGCGCCGACGGAGACACCATCCGGGTGCCGGCCGCGCTGATCCAGCCGATCGCCGGCACCGAGGTGGCCGCGAAATTGGCGAGCATCGCGGCCCAAGCAGCGGTCAATGCGGTTGTCGAAATCGCTGGGCCCGAATACCTTCCGTTCGAGGAATTCATCCGAACCGCGTGCGCCCACTACGGCGATACCCGCAACGTCGTGACGGATCCGCCCGCCCGCTACTTCGGTACCGCGCTGCAGGAACGCACCTTGGTCACCGACGTCGCAGACGGCAGGATCCGCTTCACTAACTGGCTGGCAGGCAGGCAGCCGACTAGGAACCTGGGAAGTTCACATCCCGGGTGACGGACTCCCACTCGTCGATCGACGCCGACGTCGCAGCGATCTTGTCGCGCATCGCCTTGAGCACGTCGCGGCCCAGCAGTAGCCGCAGCGGCGGGTCGTCCAGCTTGGCCACCATCAGCACCGCCTCGGCGACCTTTCGCGGATCGCCGGGCAAGTGATCGGCGAACTGTTTGATCAGGTCCTTGCGCGCGGCCACGTCGGCGTAGTCGGCTATCGGAGTACCCGACTCCTTCATTGACCTCGTCGCCCAGTCGGTACGGAAGGCGCCCGGCTCGATGGCGGTTACTTTGATGCCCAGTGGCCGCACTTCGGTGGCGAGAGCTTCGGTCACCGCTTCCAGCGCGAACTTGGTCGACGAGTAGTACGCGTTGGGCGGGTTGGCCACCAGACCGGTCATCGACGAGATATTGACGATGTGGCCCGAGCCGCGGGCGCGCATGGCCGGCAGCACCGCCTTGATCATGTTGACCGATCCGAAGTAGTTGACGTCGAACAGCTTTCGGACCTCGGCATCCTCGCCCTCCTCTACCGCGGACAGGTAGCCGTGACCGGCGTTGTTGACCAGGACGTCGATGCCGCCGAACGCGTCGTCGGCGGCCGAGACCGCGGCGGCAATCTGGGCGGCGTCGGTCACGTCGAGTGCGACGGCCAGGGCTCGATCGCCGAACTCGTCGACGAATTCCTGCACCGCGCCCGCCTTTCGCGCGGTCACCACCACGCTGTGGCCGGCCTCCAGCGCGGCGCGGGCGATCTCGCGGCCGAAGCCAGTCGAGCATCCGGTGATCAGCCAGCGGGCCATCTCAGATCGTCCCTTCCGGGAGGCGCCGCAGGTACGCCTTCCGTCGATCGGCGAGCTGGGCTGCCCGTTCGTCGGGGCCCACTGCCCGCAATGTCGGCACCTCGGCGTCGAGCCGGTCCAGTTTGACTACCCGCCCGCGGGCGCCGAGGTCCTCGCGAGGTCCGTTCGCACCGAACTCAGCCATGCGCAGTGTCAAGATGCCCTCACGCAGGCCGCCGGAGTCGATCCAGTTCGTCACGCCGGGGTCGACCGGCGAGATCACGTAGGTGTAGGTGCCGTCCTCATTGGCAACCGACTGCGCCTTGTTGAGACTGCCGGTGCGGTCGACGATTTCCAGAGTGGTGCCCCAGATGTTGCTCAACGGCACCGTGAAGTAGTCGGCGCCACCGTCGTTGAGATCGACCACGAACGTCTCGTCTGGCGCGAGGTCGAACCGGCCCATCACATAGACCTGATTGCGCATCGCACCGGCTTTGTCGGCCGACCAGGCCAGGTTGAAGTGGTTTGGCGGCATCTTGTATATGCCATGGCTGAGCTTTCCGGTGAAGTCAGCGAAGTACGCCATCATCGCCGCCGTCGCCTCGGCCTGCTCGTCGAGCGTGCGCGCCGGCGTCACCGGAGGGCCGCCGAGTCGCTGCACATCCAGATGGTTGGGGTCGTCATTGCCCCAGTCCAGCAGCACATCCCGGATGTAGAACTCGTGCGCCGCGGGAGAAGTCTGGACATGGTTGGCTCGCCCGTTGGCGGGTTCGGAGTCCACGGAGATGGTGAAGCTGCCGTCGGAGTCGACGGCCATGGTGGTGCCGTTGAGCACGTCGACCGTGCCCATGTTGGCGTCCCACAGCGTGAAGTAGTTCTCGGTCATGCGATGCTCACCAACCCGGCCGCGGATCTCGTAGCGTTCCTCACCAGATATCGGGATCACCCGATACACGCTGTCGGGATTATCAATTCCCCAACGAGATCCGGGGACACTGTGGCCGTCCACGGGATGCGCGAGCCGGGTGATGCAACTGATCTTGGGCCGCAGCTTGTCCTGGTTGGACGACCACACTGCCGCCGAGAACATCACCTCGGCGAACGAATCGTCGAACCGCTCCCGCATCGCCTCCGACGGCTTGGCGCGGCCCAGCCATTTCTCTGCCACAGTTCGATAGGCCGCCTTGACGGTGGGGTGCTCGATTAGTTCGAGCGCCGCCAGTTCCTGTTCGTGTTGGGATGCCGTCGCGACGGGATCCTCAATCATTAACTGCTCCTCACTGTTGGGCATCGCTTCGAAAACGCTTGTTATACAACGCAAACCGGTCGTCGACTTGTTCGGAACGCAGGCCGTAGTTCTCTAGTCCGTAGGCTGGGCGGGCCGCCTCGCGGGGGCGCTCGTCCAGCCAGCGCAGCATTGCGCTTTCGGCCTCGACCGTAAGCGGCAGTCCGACAGCCTCGTAGACCTGGGACACCTGTCCGATCGGGTCCGCCACCGCATCGTTGAACGCGATATCGGTGACGCGGGCGGCGTCGTCAGACCAGCCGTCACGGACCGCCATGGCGCGATCATTCGTCCAGCCCATCCGCTGCAACCATTGCGCGCCGACCCTGTTCACGTCGACGGTGTCGGCGTGCATTGCGTGCAGGGTCGCGTTCAGGCTTGCGCCGGAAGCGATCGTGGTGCGCGGGTCGCGGTGCATGTGCACGATGTGCAGGTCCGCGAACTGCGCGCGCAGCAGGTCCAGGTAGCCGAGGTGCGCCGGCGACTTGAGCACCCAGCGCTGAGGCGACCATGCCCGGCCCGGATTCCTTTGCCGCTTCTGCCACTGCAGGAATTGCAGCATGCGGTGCAGATAGTCGTAGGCAGGGGTGAAGTCCTGCTCGTCTAGCCAGGACCGGTAGTTGGGAAGGTGTGCACCGGCTTCGGGGACATGCGACAAGAACGCATCCGCCAGAAAGACGATCTCTTCTTCGGCTTCTTGCGCGTACATGGGGTGGATGGCGAACAGATCCGGTGCCAGTTCGCGGGATTTCGCTTCGCGGGCTTCGCTGATGGCGATGCGCGGATCGACACCGGCGAACTGGTGGTCGAGCCGCGGCGCTGTCTCGACCACCTCCCAGCCGTAGGCGCAGTTGAAACGTGGGTCGGCGGCCAGTAGTCGTTGCAGCAGCGTGGTCCCGCTGCGCATCATCCCCACGACAACGACCGGCGCGAGGATCCGCTCGTCGAGGATCTCCGGGTGACGGCGGATCCACTCCTGAGCGCGCAGCCGCATTCTCAGGCTGTGCACGATGCCCGACCGCAGGATGTGTGTCCCGACCACGTTGAGATCGGCATCGACGCAGGCCCGGTCGTAGTCGGCCAGCAGTGCGCTCAGCGGGCGTTCGAACTCTCCGACGCCCCAATCGGTTAGCGCCTCCTTGCGCTGCGCGTCCGCCAGTACGGTTACCAGGTCGAAGGCGCCCGGGTTGCCCACGCGATTAGAACTTCAAATGTTGGCTGACATCGCCGACCTGGTCGACGAACATGATGCGGCTGTCGAACCACCACACACCGTCTAACCGGTGAAAGGTGTCCTTGTAATGCCCGGTCACGATCACCTGCAGCGGCAGATCGGGCGTGGCCTGGGTGACGCAGTAATAGGACGTGCTGCGCGCGGTTCCTTCGGCCTCGTTGATGTAGAGCTGCACGTTGCTCGTGTTGTGCTTGGTCTTCGGGGTGCCGTCCTCGTAGATTTTCGTCGCCATGTTGTACAACTTCCGCACCCCGGCGGTCCCCTCGAACACCGTCTCAGGCGGCCCGTTCTCGACGCCGCAGATACGCCCGTGCGCGAAGATCTCGGCGACCGCGTCCAGGTCTCCGGCGTCCAGCCGTTCGGCGTAGGTGTAGATCAGGTTGGTGATTTCCTGCGCACTGTCACTCATGTCGAATCACCCTGAACAGACTCCAATTTTCTTGGCTTTTCCGTCGCTTTTTAGGGCGGCCGCACACCGCCGCAGATAATGGTGGCAGAACTGACCGGACTAGCGGTCATTCGGGGTCCGATAGGCCACTAAGCCCGATGGTGGCGACCCGCTTCGCCCGGCTCCGACCGCGCTCGCGATCGCCACTACTCTGATCGCCGTGACTTCACCTTGGTCGCCGAGCCGACTCGGCAACTTGACCGGCAAGCGAGTCGTCGTGACGGGAGCGACCAACGGCGTCGGGCTGGGGACGACGCGCGCTCTTGCCCAAGCGGGCGCCCACGTGATCCTGGCCGTCCGCAACACCGAACTCGGCGCTCAACGCGCCTCTGAGGTGGGCGGCTCGACGTCCGTCGTCAAGTTAGACCTCGCCGATCTGGCCTCGGTGCGTGCCTTTCCCGGCCTGGTCGACGGTGACATCGACATCCTGATCAACAATGCGGGCACCATTGCCGACCGGCGTACCGACACGGTCGACGGGTTCGAGATGACGCTGGGCACCAACCTGCTCGGGCCTTTCACGCTAACCAACCTGCTGTTGCCCCGGGTGCGTTCGCAGATCATCAACGTCGGCTCCGACGCGCACCGGACGGCGAAGCTGCGCCTCGACGACATGCACCTGCGCCACAACAAATGGACGCGACTTGGCGCCTATGCGGTGTCGAAGCTGGCAGTGATGTTGTGGGGGCTGGAGCTGGACCGCAGACTGCGTGCCGCCGGATCGCCGGTGGTCACCCAACTCACCCACCCTGGCTGGGTGGCCTCGAATCTGTCGCAGATCTCCGATTCGCCACTGATGTCGCTCGCGCACAAGACGGTCAAGGCTGTTGGCGACCGGTTTGCTAACGACGCCGACCAAGGGGCGGCGCCCACGCTGTACTGCATCAGCGAACCCATCCCGCCGGGCAGCTACGTCGGCGTCAGCGGCAGGTTGGGCCTGCTTGGTGCGCCGGCGCTGATCGGCCGCACGGTGCTCGCCAGCGACTATGGCGCCGCCGCGCGGCTGGTGGCTTTCGCTGAGCAAGAGACCGGGACGACCCTGTCGGTGTCGCATGGGTGAACTCGACAACACCGTCGCCGTCGTCACCGGCGCGGCGCGGGGCCAGGGCCGCAGCCACGCCGTTGCGCTCGCCGAAGAGGGCGCCGACATTATCGCGGTGGATATCTGCGCCGACATCGAGGCAATTCCGTACTCGTTGGGCAGCAAATCCGATCTCGACAAGACCGCAGGACTCATCGAAGCCACCGGCCGCCGGGCAGTACCCGTCGTCGCCGACGTCCGTGACCTGGCCCAGCTGGAGGCCGCAGTGCAGGCCGGGATCGACCAACTTGGCGACATCGATATCGTCATCGCCAACGCCGGGGTGGTTGCGATCGGAGACCCGGACGCCCACAGCGAACCGGTGTTCACCGCGATCGTGGATACCAATCTGAAGGGTGTGTGGCACACGCTGCTTGCCACGGTGCCCTCGATCATTCGCAAGGGTCGGGGTGGGTCGGTCGTTCTGGTCAGCTCGTCGCAGGGCCTGACCGGCCGGGGCGGTGACGGCAGCGCCGCGATGTTCGCCTACGCGGCGTCAAAGCACGGTGTTGTCGGGCTGATGCGCTCGGCGGCGAACGCGTACGGACCACACAAGATCCGGGTCAACTCGGTGCATCCGAGCGGCGTCGCGACCCCGATGATCCTGAACGACTTCGTGGTGAACCGCATGCTGGAGAACCCGAACGCGGCCGTCTCGCAGATGCTGCTGCCCGACGTGCCACTGGTCGAATGCCAAGACGTTACGGAAGCGGTGCTCTGGCTTGTCAGCCCGCGATCGCGATACGTGACTGGCGTGACTGTGCCCGTGGACGCGGGCCACCTAGTCATGTAGGGGGCCGCGTAACGGCAGTTAGCCGCGGGTGACCTTGCCGGCTTTGATGCAGGAAGCGCAGGCGTTGACCCGCTGCTTGTTGCCGCCGGGACGCGCCACGACGTGCACGGTCTGGACGTTGGGGTCCCACCGACGGCTGGTGCGGCGGTGGGAGTGCGACACCGACTTGCCGAAGCCGGGGCCTTTCCCGCAGATATCGCACACAGCGGCCATGTTGAAGCTCCTCAAATCTCCTGCTAGGGGTCCGGCAACTCGAGAATCGGGAGCCGGGACTGCCCAGGTTGATACCGGGCCCGTCCAGGATACCGACTCTCGTGGGCAACCACCAAAACGGTATGTGGCCACCGGACGGGTTACGTCCTGCTGTCGGTCGCTCTGGCTAGGCTCATTGAGCCGGTTCGACCCGCAGGCGTGTGGTTTCGCGGGCGGTCAGCGCAGCGGCGGCGAGCTACGCTGGCGCCCACCGGCGGGCCGGCGCGGAGGAGGTGGGTCACACTGGGCACTTCGGATCGTCTGCTGGACGCGTCCGCCCTGCGGGACTGGGCGCACACCGCCGTCAGCGACCTGATCACCCACATCGACGAGATCAACCGGCTCAACGTGTTCCCTGTCGCCGACTCCGATACCGGCGCCAACATGCTGTTCACCATGCGTTCCGCGCTTTCTCACGCCAGTGAGGGAGCCAACGCGGGCGCCGCCTACGACGCGGCGGACCCGGGGTGCGTCGCCCGGGTCGCGGCCGCCATGTCGGCGGGTGCGCTGAACGGGGCGCGTGGCAACTCGGGCGTGATCCTGTCCCAGATCCTGCGCGGAATCGCCGACGTCACGGCCGCTGCGGCCGCTGATTCCGGCGGTGAACTCCTCGAGATCGACGTCGCTCTTTTCTGCGCTGCGTTGCGTCGGGGCGTCGAGTTGGTCATCACCTCGATGGGCGGCCAGGAGATCCCGGGGACCATCGTTTCGGTGCTCCGGGCCGCCGCGGGTGCGGCCGAGGAGTGCGCGAACGGTGGGGAGGGGCTGGCCCGGGCGATCACCGCCGCGGGCGAGGCCGCCGTGATCGCGCTGGAGAAGACCCCTGAGCAACTCGACGTGCTCGCTGACGCCGGTGCCGTGGACGCCGGCGGGCGCGGCTTATTGGTCCTGCTGGACGCGCTGCGTTCCACGGTCACCGGGCAGGCGCCCGCACGGGCGGTGTACGAGCTGTCGCCGCGCACCCGGTCCGACTGGCAGGCCGCGACGAGACTGACCACTACGACCGACCGGCCGGCGCCGCAATTCGAGGTGATGTACCTGCTCGGCGGTTGCGATAGCGCAGCGGTGGACGCGCTGCGTGATCGGCTCGGTGAGCTGGGTGAATCGGTGGCGATCACGGCAGCGCCGTCGACAACTCAAGGCGGTTACTCGGTGCACGTGCACACCGACGACGCCGGCGCCGCGGTTGAAGCGGGCCTGGTGGCCGGGCGGCTGAGCCGGATCGTGGTCTCGGCGCTGACCTCTGGAACCACCAGACTGCCGGCGGGCGGCTGGACGAGGGAACGGGCGGTGCTGGCCGTCGTCGACGGAGACGCCGCGGCCGAGTTGTTCGCCGGTGAGGGCGCTTGCGTGCTGCAACGGGGTTCGGACGCGAGCGATCCAAACACCGACATCAGCGCCCACCAACTGGTGCGGGCCGTGGTGGACACCGGTGCAGCGCAGGTGATGGTTCTGCCCAACGGCTATGTGGCCGCCGAGGAACTGGTCGCCGGCTGCACCGCGGCCATTGGCTGGGGCATCGATGTGGTGCCGATACCGACCGGATCGATGGTGCAGGGGCTGGCCGCCCTGGCTGTGCACGAACCGGGCGGGCAAGCGGTCAACGACGGCTACACGATGGCCCGCGCTGCCGGCGGTGCCCGACACGGTTCGGTGCGCATCGCGACCGAGAGCGCGTTGACCTGGGCCGGTCGCTGTTCGCCCGGCGACGGCCTGGGTATCTCGGGCGACGAGGTGCTGATCGTGGCGGCCGACGCGGCCGGAGCGGCGATCGGCCTGCTCGACCTGCTACTGGCGTCGGGCGGTGATCTGGTGACGGTGCTGGTCGGTGCCGGCATCGACGGCGACGCCGATGTCACCGCGATCGGAGACATCCTCGAAGAACACGTGCATGACAACCATCCGGGTACCGAGCTGCTGATCTATCTCACCGGTCATCGCGGTGACGCCCTGTTGATCGGGGTCGAGTAGCGATGGTGTCGCTATCCGACAAGCTGGATTATCTGCTGACCACCAAGGCCACCAAAGACCTCGCCGAGATATTCGGGATCCGGACCGTCGACGACCTGTTGCGCCACTATCCGCGCGGCTACACCGAGGGCGCTGCCCTGCGCGGCGACGATGAACAGCGCCTGGAAGAGGGCCAGCACATCACCATCGTGGACACGATCACCGCCACGGATTCTTTCAAGGCGAAAAAGCCCCCTTATCGGATGGTTCACCGCATCACCCTCGGATCCGGGCGCAACAAGATAACGGCCACCTTCTTCAACGCGAACTTCATCATGAGGGACCTCGTCAAAGACGCCAAAGTGATGCTGTCCGGCGAAGTCGGGTATTACAACAAGGCCGTGCAACTGACCCATCCGGCGTTCCTCATCCTCGAATCACCGGACGGAAAAAAGAAGTACGGCACCCGCTCGCTGACCAAGATCGCTGCGGCCTCGAATGCCGTCAGCAGCGAAGAGGTGACCTCGGCCTTCGAGGGCCATTTCTTCGCGATCTATCCCGCCAGCACGAAAATGCAGAGCTGGGACATCTTCGCGTGCGTGCGCCAGGTGCTGGACGTCCTCGATCCGGTCGAGGACCCGTTGCCCGCCGAACTGCGCGCCGAGCTCGGCCTGATCTCCGAGGACGAGGCGCTGCGTGCCATACATCTTTCGGAAAACGGCCACGAACGAATGCGAGCGCGCGAACGCCTGACCTTCGACGAAGCCGTCGGCCTGCAGTGGGCGCTGGTCGAACGCCGGCATGGCACGCTGTCTGAGTCCGGACCCCCGGCGCCGCCGCGGCCCAATGGTCTGGCGGCCCAGCTGTTGGGGCAGTTGCCCTTCGAGCTGACGGCGGGCCAGGGCGAGGTCCTCGACGTGCTGTCCGTGGGGCTCGCGGCGACCCGCCCGTTGAACCGCCTGCTGCAGGGCGAGGTCGGTTCCGGCAAGACGATCGTCTCGGTGCTGGCGATGCTACAGATGGTCGACGCGGGCTATCAGTGCGCGCTGCTGGCGCCAACAGAAGTCCTTGCCGCACAGCATCTCCGATCGATTACCGACGTTCTGGGACCGTTGGCGATGGGCGGCCAGCTGGGCGGCCCCGATGACGCCACCAGCGTGGTTTTGCTGACAGGCTCGATGACCGCCGCCCAGAAGAAACAGGTCCGCAGCGAAGTGGCGAGCGGCCACGCCGGCATCGTCGTCGGCACGCACGCCCTGTTGCAGGACGCAGTCGAGTTCCACAACCTCGGCATGGTCGTGGTCGACGAACAGCACCGCTTTGGGGTCGACCAACGAGACCGGTTGCGCGCCAAGGCTCGTACGGGAATCACGCCGCACCTGTTGGTAATGACGGCGACGCCGATACCGCGGACGGTCGCGCTCACCGTGTATGGCGATCTGGAAACGTCTACATTGCGCGAACTTCCGCGCGGGCGCCAGCCGATCACGTCGAACGTCGTCTTCGTCCAGCAAAAACCCGCCTGGCTCGAGCGCGCCTGGCAGCGCATCGTCGAAGAGGTCGGCGCCGGCCGCCAGGCCTACGTGGTCGCGCCCAGGATCGACGAGGGCGACGAGTCGCCTGAGGGGCAGGGGGGTAGCCGGCCCACCGCGACCGCCGAGGGTCTTTTTTCCCAGTTGCGCACTGGTGAGCTGGCCAACCTGCGGCTCGGGCTGATGCACGGACGGTTGCCCGCCGAGGAGAAGGACGACGCGATGGCGGCCTTCCGGACCGGCCAGATCGATGTGCTGGTGTGTACCACCGTTATTGAGGTGGGCGTCGACGTCCCCAACGCCACGGTCATGCTGGTGATGGACGCCGACCGGTTCGGCATCAGCCAGCTGCATCAGCTGCGCGGCCGCATCGGCCGCGGCGAGCATCCAAGCCTGTGTCTGTTGGCCAGCTGGGTTTCGCCGGGATCGCAGGCCGGTCGCAGGCTGTCTGCGGTCGCCGCGACCCAGGACGGTTTCGCGCTCGCCGACCTGGACCTCAAGGAGCGCCGGGAAGGTGACGTGCTGGGCCGCATGCAGTCCGGTAGGCGGGGCACCTTGCGGCTATTGTCGTTGGCCGACCACCTGGTGTACATCGAGGCCGCGCGTGAGTTCTGCACGCACGCTTACGCGGATGCGGAGTCGCACCCCGGATTAGCCTCGCTGGCCGCACGATTCACCGACACCGACCGCATCGAATATCTCGATAAATCATGAACAAAAGGCGCTTGCTGTGGTTGTCAGTTGCCGCGGTGCTTGCGGTGGTCGTGGCCTATCAGACGTTGGGATCAACGACGGCCAGGCACGCCGGGGAGGTCGCCGCACGCGCCGACGTCCCGACGGTGCAACCCGGCGCCGATGTGCTGGCGGGCATTGTCGTGCTGCCGCAACGGGCCCGCCGCTACGACTACCGCCGGCTGGCGTTCGGCGACGCCTGGGATGACAACAACGACGCCCCCGGCGGCCACAACGGATGTGACACTCGCGATGACATCCTCAACCGCGATCTCGTGGACAAGACGTATGTTTCGATCAAGCGCTGTCCGGACGCGGTGGCCACCGGCACTCTGCACGACCCGTACACCAACACCACCATCGCCTTTCAGCGCGGCGCCCAGATCGGCGAATCGGTGCAGATCGATCACATCGTCCCGCTCTCCTACGCCTGGGACATGGGAGCCTACGACTGGCCAGCGGCAGAGCGCCTTCGTTTCGCCAACGACCCGGCCAATTTGCTTGCCGTCGAAGGCCAGGCCAATCAGGACAAGGGCGATTCGCCACCTGCGCTATGGATGCCGCCGAATAAAGCCTTCGCCTGTCAATACGCCGTACAGTTCATCGCCGTGCTGCGCGGCTACCAATTGCCAGTAGAGCAGGCTTCCACGGACGTGTTGCGCCAAGCCGCAGCGACCTGCCCGGCCGGCTAGGAACGCGGGCGAAAGCTAGCGAGACTAATGCGGGACGGGTGTATAATGCGCTGCGTCGGTAGTGAATTCGGGTCTGCCGTAGGTCGCCAGCCGGAGTTTGAGGAGCCCGATGACGTACGCGTCGGCGACGTCTCGAAGCACGGGGATGCGGCTGGCGTGGGTCACGGCGGTGAAACGCCCGATGATGAAGGGCGTGGTCAGGGCGATGCGCACGAGATCCTCCGGCCCGAGTGAGACGCCCATAGCCTCGGCGATCTTGCGATCACCGTTGCAGAACGTGCGGACGAACGTGAGCTTGCTGAAACTCTTCTCGACCGCTTCGGCGCAACGGTCGAACAGGGTGGTGTTGGGACGCAGATAGGCCGTGATCGTGCCGCGAACGAGTTCATTACAGATGTCGTCGAATCCGTGGCGTAGCAGAGCCGAGCGGGCGTGCATGATGTGGACGATGTCGGCGGGCGCCGTGGGTAGGAGTTCCTCCGGCAGGCCAAGCAGAAAGCAGCGATACCGAGCGAATTCGATGAGGGCGCGTTCGTCATCGGTGAACTCTGTCCTGCCCTCATGTCGGACTTTGCGGGCCAGCAGGTACTGGCCGATCATTCCGGCGGGCATCTGGTCGACCTGCGGCACCGGCATGCCGTAGATGGCGGTATCCCATTTTCGGCCCGATTTGTCCGATTTCTTGAGTGCGTTGTAGCGCACCATCGAGTGCATCAACCGGACCATGGCGGCCGCCTCGAATCCCGGACCGTGGCGTTCCAGCGCCCCGGGCAGGGTGGTGACGGCGAAGAAACTTGCCGTCTCGTTGACTCGCCGGGCCGCCCGCCGCCCGGATAGCGCGCCGGTCAGGGCCATCGGTAGTGCGGCGTAGGTATTGGTGAAGGTCGCGACGAATGCTCCGCGCGTGATGAAGGGGGCCAACAAGGCCGCGGGAATGCGATCCTGTCGGGCGCCGTCGCGCACCAGATCGAAATCGATCCACGCCGGAGCGGCTTCCATTGCGGCAATGAAGGAGGCGAGTTCGGGGGGCGCGTCGGGCACCGCATCGATTCCCTCTCGGCAGGCCGTCTTGAGCATGTCGATCAGGTGCGTGACGCTATGCACCGTCATCAGCGCCGCATACGGGTCGGCGACGACGTCGCCAAGCATCGTGGCGGTGCCGATCAACTCGGTCACCCGGTCGTCGTCCAGGATCGGTTCGCGGTCCGCGACCCACTCCGGCAGGGCGGAGTCGACGCCGTGCTGGGTTGCCAATCGCTCCGGCTGGTGATCGAAGTCGAAATCCCCATAGAGGGCGGGCTGCAGATCGCGCTGGCTTCGGACTCGCGCAGCGAGCTCGGGATAGTAAGTGACCAACACACCCTCCCTCGTGGGCCGTGCTCGTTAGCTAAGTGCCGGCGTAAGTCTCCGGGTCCTCGCGAACCCGGGTGCCGTCGTTGAGCCCGGTGATCGCTTCCATATGTTCAGCGGCTAATTCAAAGTCGAAGACGTCGATATTGCTGGCAATGCGCTCGGCCTTGGACGAGCGGAAAATCACCGCATTACCCAGTTGCAGATTCCACCGCAGCAATACCTGCGCGGGTGTCTTGCCGTACTCGCCGGCGACCGAGGTCACTGTCGGGTTGTCCATCAGCCGGCCGAGAACCAGCGGGGTGTACGACTGCGTGACCACGTTGTGCTGCGCGTCCGAATTGCGCATTTCGGCCTGGTTGAGCAGTGGGTGCAGCTCGATCTGGTTGACCGCCGGCGTGACGAAGCTGAGGTCGATGACCGCCGTTAGATGGTCCTCGGTGAAGTTGGATACGCCGATCGACCGGGCATACCCGTCTCCGCGGGCCTGGATCAGGCCGCCCCAGGCGTCAACATAATTGCCCGCCGACGGGGCCGGCCAGTGAATCAGGTAGAGGTCGACGTAATCCAGGCCGAGCCGCTCCAAGCTGGCCATACACGCCTGGGGGGCCTTGCTGAAACCCTGGTCCGCGGTCGCCAGCTTGGTGCTGACGAAGAGTTCCGCGCGGGAAATCCCGGAGGCGGCAATCGCGCGCCCAACCGCCGCCTCGTTGCCGTAAGCGGCGGCAGTGTCGATGAGCCGGCAGCCGATTTCCAGCGCCGCCGAGACCGCGCGCTCGGTCTCGTCGTCGGACAATTCCGCGGTGCCGAGGCCAAGGACCGGCATCGTGTTTTCGTCATTGAACGTTATCGAGGGGACAAGGGCCCCCGACGTGCCGGCCAACGTCAATCACCTGCCTGTGAAATTGAAGGTTCGTGGATTCGGACCGAGACGGGACCCATCATCCAGTGAGGAGATCGAGGCCATTTCGTCGGGGCTGAGTTCGAAATCGAACACGTCGAAGTTGCTCTCGATCCTTGAGGGGTTTACCGACTTGGGGATCACGATATTACCGAGTTGGATATGCCACCTGATCAACACCTGAGCCGGTGCCCGGCCACAGCCTTCGGCGACGGCGGTGACGGTCGGATGAGTGAGTAAGGCGCCTTGTCCCAGCGGGGCCCAGGCTTCGGTGGCGATGCCGTGATGGGCGTGCGCTTCCCGCAATTCTGTCTGGGGGAATCGCGGATGCAGTTCGATCTGGTTGACCGCCGGAACGATGCCGGTGGCATCGATGAGGACGGTGAGGTGCTCGGGCTCGAAATTGCTGACCCCGATGGACCGGATTCGGCCCTGGTCGCGCAGAGTGGTGAAAGCTTTGAAGGTTTCCACGTATTTGTTGAGCGCAGGCTGCGGCCAGTGGATCAGGTAGAGATCGAGATAGTCGAGCCCAAGCCGGCTCATGCTCGCGTCGAATGCCTTCAGTGTGCTGTCGTAGCCTTGGTCCGCATTCCACAATTTGGTCACCAAGTAGAGTTGGTCGCGAGGGACGCCGGAATCAGCAACCGCTCGCCCGACCTCACGCTCGTTACGGTAGGCCGCCGCGGTATCGACATGCCGGTAGCCGGCGCGCAGCGCAGCGCTCACCGCCAGCTCGGTGTCCGCAGGGGGGACCTGGAAAACGCCGAGCCCGATGGCGGGGATCAGATTGCCGTCGTTCAGCGTGACTATGTTTTTCTCGAGGGAGCAGCCCATGACCAAGAGTCTGCCAGGCGCACCGAATCCGCACCTTCAAGCCAAGCCCGCACAGTCGCGGTGGACCAGTCGGTTGCAGGGGGCAATCGCCGACGTCGGCGTCAAGATCATTCCTTGGATCCCCACCCCGGCGAGGCGGGTGCTCTCCGGCGGTCGTTCGGTCATCATCGACGGCAACACGCTCGATCCGACGCTCCAGCTGATGCTGTCGGGTATGCGGCTCGCCGGCATCGATGGCCTGGTCCTCGACGACGATCCGGTGGTTGCGCGCACCCGGTTCCGGGAGAGCTTGACGGGGTTTCCCGGACCTCAGATTCACGTCACGGTGAACGATCTGTCGATACCTGGCCCCGCCCGTCAGATCCCGGTGCGGCACTATCGACCGGCCAGTGGCGGTGCCGCAGACCTGCTGGTCTTCTACCACGGTGGTGGCTGGGCGATCGGCGATCTGGATGCCTATGACGCGCTGTGCCGGTTGACGTGCCGTGACGCCGGCATTCACGTGTTGTCAGTCGACTATCGGCTGGCGCCCGAACATCGAGCCCCGGCCGCGGTCGAGGATGCCTATGCGGCGTTTCGGTGGGCATCCGAGCACGCCGATGAACTGGGCGCAAGCACCGGACGGGTCGCGGTGGGTGGCGACAGCGCCGGCGGCAACCTGGCCGCCACCGTGTGCCAACTGGCGCGGGACAGCGGTGACCCCGCACCGGTGCTGCAGTGGCTGCTCTATCCCAGGACCGATTTCACCGCCCGGACCCGATCGCTGAGCCTGTTCGCTCGTGGCTTTTTGCTTACCAAGCGAGATATGGATTGGTTTGAGTCTCAATACCTGAGCCGTTCCGGTATCGATCCCACAGATCCGCGTGTGTCGCCGCTGCTGGCCGAGTCGCTGTCTGGGCTGGCGCCGGCTTTGATCGCGGTCGCGGGTTTTGATCCACTGCGCGACGAAGGCGAGGCCTACGCCGAGTCGCTGCGGGCCGCCGGGACTCCGGTCGACCTGCGTTGCATGCGTTCGCTGACGCACGGCTTTGCCAACCTCTTTCAGCTCGGCGGTGACAGTGCTGCCGCGACCAGCGAGCTGATATCGGCTCTGCGTGCGCACCTGAGCCGGGTCTGATCTCAAGCTTCGATCGCGCCGGTACGCTGGAAACGCCTCCGCCCGGCTAGCCGGGACACATCGAGCACGTGAGGATCAGCGAACCTGTGGCCGACAAAAAGCCTCCCCCGCGATTCGACCTGAAGTCGACCACCGGCAAATCCGGTCGGCTCGTCCAGATCCTCGGCACCGCGTTCGTCGTGATCTTCGCGGTCGCCGTCGTCGGCTACATAGTGATCTCGCATCACGACAAGAAGAGCGCGACCACCGGGCAGGGCGATACGGTGCGGGTCGCGGCGAACAACGTGGTCAATGCGCCCGGGACGAACAACCCGAAGGCTGTGGTCGCGTTCTACGAGGACTTCCTGTGTCCGGCCTGCGGTAATTTCGAGCGGACCTTCGGGCCGACGGTGGCCAAGCTGATCGACGTCGGAGCCATTGCGGCTGACTACTCCATGGTCTCTATTCTCGACAGCCAGAAGAACCAGAACTATTCGTCGCGGGCCGGCGCGGCGGCGTTGTGCGTCGCCGACGAATCCAAAGATGCGTTCCGGATTTTCCGTACCCATCTCTTCGATGACGGGATCCAGCCCGATGAACGCGGGACTTCGTTCCCCGACAACGCGAAGTTGATCGAAATCGCCCGTCAGGCCGGGGTAGTCGGCAAGGTGCCGGATTGCGTGAACAGCGGGAAGTACCTCGACAAGGTGACTGCGGAGGCGGCACTCGCAGGTATCAACGCGACCCCGACAATCAAGATCAACGGCGAAAACTATGAGCCCTCGACACCGGACGCCCTGGTCGCCAAGATCAAAAGCATCGTGGGCGATGTGCCGGGCATCGACACGGTTGTCACTCCTGCGAAATCGTGACGGTTGCGGTGTCAGCGCAATCGACTGAGCAATCCGACCTGACGCCGGCTCCCTCACGGGATGTTCGCGTTCCCGCGCCCAGCGCGTGGTGGGTGCTGATTGCGGGCGCAATCGGCTTGTTGGCCTCGATGACGCTGACGGTGGAAAAGATCGAAATCCTGCTCAACCCGTCGTACGTGCCGTCATGCAATATCAACCCGATCGTGTCGTGCGGCTCGGTGATGACCACGGCGCAGGCGTCGGTGCTGGGCTTTCCGAACCCGCTGCTCGGCATCATCGGCTTTACAGTGTTAGTGGTCACCGGTGTGCTTGCGGCAGCGAAAGTCCCTCTGCCGCGGTGGTATTGGGCCGGACTGGACGCCGGCATCCTGGTGGGTGCAGTTTTCGTGCATTGGCTGATCTTTCAGAGCCTCTACCGCATCGGGGCGTTGTGCCCGTACTGCATGGTGGTCTGGGTGGTCACCCTCACGCTGCTGGTGGTGGTGACGTCGATCGCGTTTCGTCCCTCGCTCGAGAGTTCGACCCCCGTCGGGCGGGTGTTGTTCCAGTGGCGATGGTCGATCGCGGTGCTCTGGTTCACCGGGGTGTTTCTGCTGATCATGGTGCGCTTCTGGAACTATTGGTCGACACTTGTTTAGGTGTCTGTAACGGATGCGGTGCGACGAGGGTAGGTGTCGAGGGTGATCTCCAAAGTACTGGTGGCCAATCGCGGAGAGATCGCGATCCGCGCGTTCCGCGCCGCCTACGAACTGGGTGTCGGCACTGTCGCCATCTACGCGTACGAGGATCGAAATTCGCAACACCGGCTCAAAGCCGATGAGTCCTACCAGATAGGCGAGGTCGGCCATCCGGTCCGCGCGTACCTGTCCGTCGACGAAATCGTGGAGACGGCGCGCCGGGCGGGTGCGGACGCCGTCTACCCGGGTTACGGATTCTTGTCGGAGAACCCGGACCTGGCCGCGGCATGCGCGGCCGCGGGCATCACTTTTGTCGGTCCCAACGCCGAAGTGCTTGAGCTGACCGGAAATAAGTCCCGGGCGATTGCGGCGGCCCGCGAAGCAGACCTGCCGGTGCTCGCCTCGTCGGCACCCTCGGCATCTGTCGACGAGCTGGTATCGGCGGCAGCCGACATGCGGTTTCCGTTGTTCGTCAAGGCGGTCGCCGGGGGCGGGGGCCGGGGGATGCGCCGCGTCAGTGATATCGCGGCGCTGCCCGAAGCGATCGAAGCCGCCAGCCGGGAGGCCGAGTCGGCATTCGGAGACCCCACCGTCTATCTCGAGCAGGCGGTGCTCAACCCGCGCCACATCGAGGTTCAGATCCTGGCCGACAACCTCGGCAACGTGATCCACCTCTACGAGCGGGATTGCAGCTTGCAACGCCGCCATCAGAAGGTCATCGAACTCGCGCCCGCGCCCAACCTGCCCGGCGAACTGCGCGACAAGATGTGCGCTGACGCGGTTTCCTTCGCCCGCCACATCGGGTACAGCTGCGCAGGCACCGTCGAGTTTCTGCTGGACGAGAATGGCCAATACGTCTTCATCGAGATGAATCCCCGGATCCAAGTGGAGCACACCGTCACCGAGGAGATCACCGACGTCGACCTGGTGTCGAGCCAGCTGCGCATCGCGTCGGGCGAGACACTCGACGACCTTGGTCTGCGGCAGCAAGACATCGTGCCCCACGGCGCCGCACTACAGTGCCGGATCACCACCGAGGATCCGGCCAACGGCTTCCGGCCAGACACCGGACGCATCAGCGCGCTGCGGACCCCCGGTGGTGCGGGCATCCGGCTGGACGGCAGCACCAACCTGGGCGCCGAGATCAGCGCGCACTTCGATTCCATGCTGGTGAAGCTGACCTGTCGGGGCCGCGACTTCCCGACCGCGGTGGCCCGGGCGCGCCGGGCGATCGCAGAGTTCCGGATCCGCGGAGTGTCAACGAATATCCCGTTCCTGCAGGCGGTTCTCGATGACCGGGACTTCCAGGCGGGCCGCGTCACCACATCGTTCATCGACGAGCGGCCGCAGCTGCTGACCGCGCGCGCCTCTGCCGACCGTGGCACGAAGATCCTCAACTATCTGGCCGATGTCACCGTCAACCAGCCGCACGGCACCCGCCCGTCACCGGTTTATCCGCACGACAAGCTGCCCGACATCGATCTGCAGGTGGCGCCGCCGGCCGGGTCCAAGCAAAGATTGGTGGAGCTGGGGCCCGAGGGTTTCGCGCGCTGGTTGCGGGAGTCGGCGGCGGTTGGCGTTACCGACACCACGTTCCGGGACGCGCATCAGTCGCTATTGGCCACCCGGGTGCGCACCAGCGGGCTGATGGCGGTGGCGCCGTATATCGCGCGGACGATGCCGCAGTTGTTGTCTGTGGAGTGCTGGGGCGGCGCGACTTACGATGTGGCACTGCGCTTCCTGAAGGAAGATCCCTGGGAGCGGCTGGCGACGCTGCGGGAAAAGCTGCCCAACATCTGTTTGCAGATGTTGTTGCGGGGGCGAAACACCGTGGGCTACACGCCGTATCCGGAGCTGGTGACCTCGGCATTTGTAGAAGAGGCCACTGCCACCGGCGTCGACATCTTCCGCATCTTCGACGCCCTGAACAACTTGGACTCGATGCGCCCGGCGATCGATGCCGTACGCGAAACAGATTCTGCGATAGCCGAAGTCGCGATGTGCTTCACCGGGGACCTGGCCGACCCGGACGAGCGGCTGTACACGCTGGACTACTACCTGAAACTGGCCGAGCAGATCGTCGATGCGGGCGCACACGTGCTGGCCATCAAGGACATGGCCGGTCTGTTGCGGCCGCAGGCGGCGAAACTTTTGGTCACAGCGCTGCGGAGCCGTTTCGACCTGCCTGTGCACGTGCACACCCACGACACGCCGGGCGGCCAGCTGGCCAGCTATGTGGCGGCGTGGCAGGCCGGGGCCGACGCCGTCGACGGGGCCGCCGCGCCGATGGCCGGAACCACCAGCCAGCCCGCGCTGAGCTCGATCGTCGCCGCCGCCGCGCACACCGAGTACGACACCGGACTGTCCCTCCCGGCGGTGTGCGCGCTGGAGCCGTACTGGGAAGCCTTGCGAAAAGTGTATGCGCCCTTCGAATCCGGGCTGCCAGGGCCGACGGGACGGGTATACCATCACGAGATTCCGGGTGGGCAATTGTCCAATCTGCGCCAGCAGGCGATCGCGCTCGGGTTGGGGGACCGATTCGAGGAGGTCGAAGAGGCCTACGCCGGGGCGGACCGGGTGCTGGGCAGGTTGATCAAGGTCACGCCATCATCGAAGGTGGTCGGCGACTTGGCTCTGGCGCTGGTCGGCGCGGGTGTGAACGCGGACGAATTCGCCGCCGAGCCTGCGCGATTCGACATCCCCGAGTCCGTGCTGGGATTCCTGCGGGGTGAGCTGGGCGACCCGGCCGGCGGGTGGCCGGAACCTCTGCGCAGTCAAGCGCTGGCCGGCCGTGGCCCGGCCAAACCCACCCAGCAGCTCACGGCGGAGGACGAGGCGGGTCTGGCGCTGACCGGGACCAAGCGTCAGGCCACCCTGAACCGCCTATTATTCCCTGGTCCGACAAAGGAATTCGAAGAACATCGGGAGACGTTTGGCGATACTTCGCAATTGTCGGCCAACCAGTTCTTCTACGGCCTGCGGCAGGGGGACGAGCACCGGGTGAAACTGGAGCGCGGGGTCGAGCTGCTGATTGGGCTGGAGGCCATCTCCGACCCCGACGAGCGTGGCATGCGAACGGTGATGTGCATCATCAACGGCCAGCTGCGTCCAGTGCTGTTGCGCGACCGCAGCATCGCCAGCACCGTCCCTACCGCGGAGAAGGCCGACCGCGCGGATCCCGATCACGTTGCCGCGCCGTTCGCCGGGGTGGTCACGGTGGGAGTGTCCGAGGGCGACCAGGTGAGCGCGGGCCAGACCCTCGCCACCATTGAGGCGATGAAGATGGAAGCTCCGATAACCGCCCCCAAGGACGCCACCGTGGCGCGGGTGGCGGTGTCGAGCACCGCTCAGGTCGAGGGCGGGGATCTGCTGGTGGTACTGAGCTGACCGCGCCGGCGACGATGCAGAGCGAAGCGATGTGGGGGTACCCCCAGCCGCGCAGCGGCGAGGGGGCGTGGGGGTACCTCCCGCCTGCGGGGGAGAGCGGCGCAAGTGGGGAGCGGGGCAGTTAATGAGGATTGTCGGCGGCGTCGCGAGTGGTAGGCACATTGTCGTCCCGCCGCGCGGGACCAGGCCGACCACCGATCGAGTGCGCGAGTCGTTGTTTAACATCTTGAGCGCCCGACGCGATCTGACCGGCTTGGCGGTGTTGGATCTCTATGCCGGCTCGGGCGCACTGGGGCTCGAGGCGCTGTCGCGTGGTGCCGCCTCCGCGCTGTTCGTTGAGTCCAATCAGCGCGCCGGGGCCATCATCACCCGCAACATCGAGGCGCTGGGTCTGGCCGGTGGCACGCTGCGCCGGGGCGCGGTGACGGCCGTTCTGGCGGCGGGAGCTACGGCACCGGTGGACCTCGTCCTGGCCGACCCGCCGTATGACGTCGCGGCGGCCGAGGTTGACTCGGTTTTGCTGTCTCTGACGACCCACGGCTGGGCGCGCGATGCAACCGTTGCGGTGGTGGAGCGTGCTGCCGCAAGCGCGCCGCTGACCTGGCCGGTCGGCTGGTCTGTGTGGCCCGAACGTGTTTATGGCGACACCCGTTTGGAGCTGGCCGAATGGCTCTGAGCAGGGTGTACCGTACCGGTACATGAGCGGCGCGGTATGTCCCGGATCATTCGACCCGGTGACGCTGGGTCACATCGACGTCTTCGAACGTGCCGCGTTGCAGTTCGACGAGGTGGTGGTCGCTATCCTGTTCAACGCCGCCAAAAAGGGCATGTTCGACCTCGACGAGCGGATTGCGATGATCGAGGAGTCGACGACACACCTGCCCAATTTGCGGGTGGAGGCCGGACAGGGTCTGGTGGTCGACTTCGTCACTTCCCGCGGGATGACCGCGATCGTGAAGGGACTGCGTACCGACACCGACTTCGAATACGAGCTGCAGATGGCGCAGATGAACAAGCACATCGCGGGCGTCGACACGTTCTTTGTTGCGACGGCGCCGCAGTATTCGTTCGTGTCGTCGTCGCTGGCCAAAGAGGTCGCGATGCTGGGCGGTGATGTGTCGGAGCTACTGTCCGAACCGGTGAATCGCCGGCTGCGCGACAAGGTGTCCGCCGGCAAAGATTAACGACGCCAGCCGTCAGAAAACCACGGTTTGGTTGTCGTGCACGATAACCCGGTCCTGGCAATGCCACAGCACCGCGCGTGAGAGCACCGCACGTTCGACGTCTGCGCCGACGCGAATCAAGTCGTCGACCGTGTGCGTGTGATCGACCCGGACAACGTCTTGTTCGATGATTGGCCCCTCGTCGAGCACTTCGGTGACGTAGTGGGCGGTTGCGCCGACCAGCTTGACGCCGCGTTCCCGTGCCCGCTTGTACGGTGATGCGCCGACAAACGCCGGCAGGAACGAATGGTGGATGTTGATCAGCGGACAGCCGACTCCGTTGAGAAACGCCGGAGTGAGAATCTGCATGTAGCGTGCCAGCACGACAAAATCGACGTTGCCGTTGAGCAACTGAAGCTGCTGCTGTTCGGCCTCGGCGCGGGTTTCGCGACTCGCGGGGATGTGTATGAACGGGACACCGAAGGGCCGCACGCGCTCGGCCAGATCCGGGTGGTTCGCGATAACCATGGCAACCGACATCTGGAGTTCGCCGCGACGATTGCGCCACAACAGATCCAGCAAGCAGTGGTCTTCCCTGGATGCCATGATGGCGACCCGCTTGGGCTTGGCGGCCTCGGTAAAGCGGTAGTCGACACTGAACTTGTCGGCCATGGTGCTGGCGAACTCGCGGTCCAACCCGTCGATCGCGGCGGTCAGCCCGGGCAGATGGAAGATTGCGCGTTGCAGAAACGTTCCGTTCTCCGGCGCGGTGGAGTGCTGATCCAGGGAAATAATGTTTGCGCCAGCCCGGGTGAGGAAGCTGCTAACCGCGGCGATCAGCCCCGGGCGGTCGTGGCAGCGAAGCAGCAGCCGACCGATGTCGGCGGGCAGCGGAGGACCGGCTGGCGGCTGCGGATAGTCGGCAGGCTCTGTGGGCGTTGGCACCGCGAATCAAGGCTTTCGGATTGTCAGGTTTCGATTCCACCTACTTCCGTGGGCCAGGATAGCGCCCACGGCGTGAACCGCCGGGACGTCCCACTGGGCTGACGAGCCGAAGATCACGAGCCGAACAAACGCAACGTACCTCTGATTCTGGCGAGAACCCAATGATGGGGAGTTTGACCCGGACGATGGTGGTTCGTGAGAAACTCATTCTTGATTTCTTCAGCTCAGGTATATGGCCGCCTGGGCAATAGACGTCAGCGTTGACGATTGAAGGGAATTGGCAGTGAATGAGCGACCTACCGCCGTATTGGGGCATCGCGCCGAGGCGGCTGTGAGCCCGGTTCTGGGTGGGTGGCGAGCGACGACCGCTCCGCCGGGGTTCGCATCGCAGGACATCGCTCACATCCTGCAATATGTGCGCCACCCGATCCACGTCGTCCGGGAAGAGGCGACCGCGCAGCTGGGCCTTGCCATGGGGGGCGAGTTGGTGAGCGCCGGCGCATCCGACGTATCCCTGGTGGGGACCCTGCCGCCGGTATACCCGGAGTGGTTGGGTGACCGCGAGTTTTGCGAGGCCCACGGGATCCGCTTTCCCTATGTCACCGGAGCCATGGCGAATGGCATCGCGACACCGGAGCTGGTGGTGGCGATGGCGGAGGCCGGCATGCTGGGCTTCTTCGGTGCGGGCGGCCTCTCCTACGCCGCCGTGGAGCGTGGTCTGGCCGACATCCAGGAGCGGCTGGCGGGCAGAACGGGACTGGCTTGGGGCGCAAACCTGATCCACTCACCCAACGAGGCTGCGCTCGAGGCACGGGTCGCCGAGCTGTTCATCGCGCGGGGCGTCCGCGTGGTCGAGGCGTCGGCGTTCATGAAGCTCACCCCCGCGGTCGTGCACTACGCGCTGTCGGGCCTGTCGACAGATCCGTCCGGCGCAATCGTCCGCACGAACCACGTGATGGCGAAGGTGTCACGCCCCGAGGTCGCCCGTGTGTTCATGGAGCCGGCGCCGGCCGCTCTGATTTCGGCGCTCGTAGCGTCCGGCAAACTGACTGTGCGAGAGGCCGAGCTTGCGCGACATGTGCCGGTGGCCGAGGACATCACGGTCGAGGCCGACAGCGGCGGCCACACCGATAACCGTCCGCTATCGGCGCTCTTCTCAGAAATCGCGCTGCTACGCGACAAACTGGCGGAGCAGCACGGCCTGGACGCCCGCGTGCGGGTCGGCGCCGCCGGCGGTCTCGGCACGCCGCAGGCGGTCGCCGGCGCGTTCGCGATGGGGGCTGCGTACGTGCTGACCGGTTCGGTCAACCAATCGTGCGTGGAGTCGGGGCTCTCCCCACAGGCGCGCGGAATGCTCGCTAAAGCGGGAGTGGCGGACGTGATGATGGCCCCGGCCTCCGACATGTTCGAGATGGGCGTGAATCTGCAGGTGCTTAAGCGCGGCACGATGTTCGCGCCACGCGGGAGGAAGCTCTACGAGTGGTATGCGGGCAACCCTGACCTGGCCGCTGTGGTCGCCAAACACGGTCCGGAGCTGGAAAAGATCCTGGGCAAAAGCGTTGACGAGGTCTGGGCTGAAACACAGCAGTTCTGGGAGCAGCGCGACCCGGCGGTGCTCGAGCTCGCCACCCGGGACTCGAAGTACCAAATGGGGCTGACGTTCCGCTGGTACCTCGGCAAATCGAGTCGGTGGGCTATTGAGGGCGACCCCGCTCGTGTCATGGACTACCAGATCTGGTGCGGTCCGTCCATGGGAGCCTTCAACAGCTGGGTGGCAGGCAGTTATCTGGAGCCGTGTGAGGACCGCACGGTCGTGCAGGTGGCGCTGAATTTGCTCGAAGGTGCCACTCAAATCAGCCGGGCCCAACAAGCCCGCAAATGCGGGATACCCGTCCCGGCGACGGCGTTCCGTTACGTTCCGCGCCCATTGTCTTTGTAGTAACGCGCGGCATTTACCTGATCGTTCGTTACCGTCTGCCGCAAATGAACGACGCTTCGATGCTGCAGATGAGCCGCTTCTACGCCACGCAATAGATTGCCATGGTCTTGAGGTCGCCCGTGCCCTGCAACCAGGCCTATGTGCAGTTAACGCACGCCAGTTGGTCGCCCTCGCCCGCCCGGCCGCGTCCTGCGCAAACGCCCGCACTGCTGGGACGTCGGCCAACATCACCGTGCCGGCACCGCTTGATAGCCGGCCATGCAAACGTTGGGCCGGAGGCGGCCCGAATGTTACTAATCGGTACGCCTCGGCTTATTGACTATTCGTCAGTATCGAAGGCACCCCTCTGATAAAGTCCCCGCGAGCGCTTGACCCGTCTCGGCAGGTCAATTAGGCAACAGCTCGACGATCAGTTTTCTATGTGACGCGGTTGGCACATGGTGCTGTTCGTCTGACTCACGCGTAAGGAGCTCCATGGGATCCAAACATCCTCCCGTCGCAGTTGTCGGAGTGAGCGCCCTGTTTCCAGGGTCTCCGGAAGCCGAGCGCTTCTGGCGCAACATCGTCGAGGGTGTCGACCTGTTCTCCGACGTTCCCGCGTCGCACTGGAGCCTTGACGACTACTACGACCCCTCTCCGCGTACACCGGACAAGGTCTACGCCCGCCGTGGCGGGTTCTTGCCCGATATCGATTTTTCGCCGATGGATTTCGGAATTCCGCCGAACGTCCTGCCGGCGACTGATACCGCCCAATTGCTTGGGTTGAGGGTCGCGCAGCAAGTATTGGAGGACGCCGCCGGTGGTGACTTTTCTCAGATTGATCGTGAGCGCGTCAGCGTAATTCTGGGCGCGTCCGGTGGCACGGAAATGACCACTTATATGAGCGGCAGTCTCCAACGGCCAGTCTGGGAGCGTGGTCTGCGCGCTGCCGGTCTTTCCGAAGGTGAGATGGCGGCATTCAGTGAAAGTGTTGCGTCGGGCTACACGCCTTGGCAGGAAAACACATTCCCCGGACTTCTCGGCAACGTCATCGCTGGGCGGATCGCCAACCGCTTCGATCTCGGCGGTACGAACTGTGTCATCGATGCCGCGTGTGCAAGCTCGCTGGCCGCTCTCGAGGTTGGGCTCCACGAGTTGTATCTCGGAGAAGCAGACATGGTGATCGCTGGCGGCGTCGATGCCTTTAACGACATCTTGATGTTCACCTGCTTCGCCAGGGTCACCGCGCTGTCGCCTTCCGGCGACTGCCGCCCCTTCTCCGACCAATCGGACGGCACCATGTTGGGCGAGGGGCTCGCAATGCTCGCGCTCAAGCGTCTCGATGACGCCGAGCGCGATGGTGACCGGATCTATGCCGTGATCCGCGGCCTGGGTACGTCATCGGATGGCCGAGCGAAGAGCATCTACGCACCAAGTCCGGCCGGCCAAGCCAAAGCCCTTCGTCGCGCTTATTCCGCCGCGGGCTACGGCCCGGAAACGGTCGGGCTGGTGGAAGCGCACGGCACGGGCACCAAAGCCGGCGATGCCGCTGAATTCTCCGGGCTGCGAGAGGTCTTCGACGAAGCCGGGCGTGCAGACCGGCAGTGGTGTGCGCTGGGCTCGGTCAAGTCTCAGGTCGGACACACTAAGGGGGCGGCGGGCGCGGCTGGGCTGTTCAAGGCCGTGATGGCACTGCACCATAAGACCTTGCCGCCCACAATCAAAGTCGATCAACCCAATCCCAGTCTCGAGATGGAGAAGTCGCCGTTTTACCTTTCGACTCAGACCAAGCCGTGGTTGGCGGATAAGGGCGTCCCGAGGCGTGCGTCCGTCAGCTCGTTCGGTTTCGGTGGTACGAACTTCCATGTCGCAGTCGAGGAGTACACGGGTGCCGGAAAGCGTGCGTGGAAGTACCGATCCTGGGATTCCGAGCTGGTAGTACTTGGCGCACAATCGGCATCGGCACTTTCCGATCAAGCCGCTCGGCTATCCGCATCACTGGTCGATAGCCCAGACGCGTTGAGCTACCTCGCGCGCAGCACACAATCCGGGTACGACGCCGCGCAGCCGCACCGCCTCGCCGTCGTTGCTGACAATGTGTCGAACCTGCGCGCAATGCTTGATGAAGTCGCAGCGAAACTCCAGACATCCGCTTCCGCAGGATCATTTAGCTCGCCAAAGGGTTACTTCTACTCGGCGCAGCAGCCCGGGCCCGTCGCCCTGTTGTTTCCGGGACAGGGTAGCCAGTACGTCGGCATGGGCGTCGACGTCCCGCAGCTCTTCGGGCCGGCACTGTCGCCGTGGGAACTTGCCCGTGCCGATCTTTTGAACGCCGACCGCGACCTGCATCAGGTTGTCTGGCCGAAGACGGCGTTCACCGATGGCGAACGTGCGATGCAGACAGCCGAACTGACGAAGACCGAGTGGGCACAGCCAGGAATCGGGGCGCACAGCTTAAGTCTGCTGTCGGTGATTCGTGCTCTTGGTATCGCGCCCGTTGCCGTCGGCGGACACAGCTTCGGTGAAGTCAGCGCATTGTGTGCCGCTGGTGTTTTCAGCGAAGAGGTTGCCCTTCTGATCGCCCGCGCCCGTGGTGCGCTGATGGCCGGCGCAGCGAGCAACAGTGACGGAGCGATGTGTGCGGTGCCGGCACCGGTCGAGGAGGTCCGCAAGCTGATCGAGCAGTGGGGGCTTTCCGTGGTCATCGCCAACCACAATGCCCCCGACCAGGTTGTGCTGTCGGGCCACGCCACTGCCATCGACGACGCGGTGCAGCGATTTAGCGCAGCGGGCGTGAACGCGCGACGTCTTGATGTCGCTACCGCCTTTCATTCCGAGATCGTCAGCGCGGCAACGGTTCCATTCGCTTCGTTCCTCGCGGAAGTCCCGTTCGGCCTGCCAGCGGTGCCCGTCTACGCCAACGCGACGGCTCAGCCTTACACCGGTGACGCTCAACAACTGCGGAGCACGCTGGCCAACCAGATCGCGCAGCCCGTGCGGTTCGCCGAACAGATCAAGGCGATGTGGCAGGCCGGCGCACGCACGTTCGTCGAGGTCGGCCCCGGCAGCGTGCTGACAAATCTTGTCGGCAAGTGTCTCGCGGGCCAGGAGCATGCCGCGGTGTCGCTGGATGCCAAGGGCAGAAACGGCATTCGATCGCTTTGGATTGGGTTAGCCCAACTCGCGGCCGCGGGCGTCCCGATGAATTTCGAAAGTCTTTGGGCTGACTACCGCCTCGGCGACGATCCGCGCACTCGGGAGCAGCCGAAGCTGACTCTGAAGATCAATGGATCCAACTATGGAAGGCCGCAAATAACCGATAAGGCCGTACCACGGCCAACCGGTATCGCAACGTCTACAGACCACGGTGACCGCACCAACGGGCACAGAACCGAATCGGAGTCCAAATTGGCTTCATCCGAAACAATTCCAGCCAGCACCAACCTGAATGGGTCGGCATCCGCTGCCGCACATCCGGTGCCGGCTCCGGTGGCTCAGACGGTCACGCCGGTGACACCCCCGGGATCCGCGCCGGTTGCCCTCAACGGCAATGGTGCCCATGCCGGCGCGTCCATGGCGGCTGCTCCGCCCGTTGCACCGTCCCCTGCCGCGCCCGACTTGGGTGCCGACGTATTAATGGAGATGATCGCGGCGGTAGGAACCTTGCAAGAAGGCATCGACCGCCTACAAAGGTCGTTGCAGGGCCTCGTTTCGCGGCCCCGAGTGGCTGAACCGTTTGAGCCGGTACCGCCAGCGCCCCCGGCAGCCCTCAATGGCAGAGCGGCAATGCCCGCACCCCCGGCTGTACGCAACGGCGCTGCCGGCATGCCGGCGCCGCCGCCGGCCCCGGTTGCGGTTCCGGTCGTGCACCCTGTCGCGCACAACGGTGTTGCGGCGGTGTCGGCGCCGCCGGTGGTTCCGGTTGTTGCTCCGGTTGCGGCACCTGCGGTCGCGTCTGCGGTGGGTGTGGATTTGGTGGCGCAGATGTTGGATGTGGTGGCGGATAAGACGGGTTATCCGGTTGAGATGCTGGATTTGTCGATGGCGCTTGAGTCTGATCTGGGGATTGACTCGATTAAGCGGGTGGAGATCTTGTCGGCGGTTCAGGAGCGGGTTCCGTCGTTGCCTGATGTGGAGACGGCGACGATGGCGGCGTTGACGACGTTGCAGGAGATTGTTGATTACCTGCAGTCGTTGATTGGCCCGGTTGCGCACAACGGTGTTGCGGCGGTGTCGGCGCCGCCGGTGGTTCCGGTTGTTGCTCCGGTTGCGGCACCTGCGGTCGCGTCTGCGGTGGGTGTGGATTTGGTGGCGCAGATGTTGGATGTGGTGGCGGATAAGACGGGTTATCCGGTTGAGATGCTGGATTTGTCGATGGCGCTTGAGTCTGATCTGGGGATTGACTCGATTAAGCGGGTGGAGATCTTGTCGGCGGTTCAGGAGCGGGTTCCGTCGTTGCCTGATGTGGAGACGGCGACGATGGCGGCGTTGACGACGTTGCAGGAGATTGTTGATTACCTGCAGTCGTTGATTGGCCCGGTTGCGCACAACGGTGTTGCGGCGCCGCCGGTGGTTCCGGCTGCTCCTGCCGTTCATAACGGTGTTGCGCCGGCGCCGGTGGCGGTCGCGACGTTGGTGGCTCCGTCTGCGGTGGGTGTGGATTTGGTGGCGCAGATGTTGGATGTGGTGGCGGATAAGACGGGTTATCCGGTTGAGATGCTGGATTTGTCGATGGCGCTTGAGTCTGATCTGGGGATTGACTCGATTAAGCGGGTGGAGATCTTGTCGGCGGTTCAGGAGCGGGTTCCGTCGTTGCCTGATGTGGAGACGGCGACGATGGCGGCGTTGACGACGTTGCAGGAGATTGTTGATTACCTGCAGTCGTTGATTGGCCCGGTTGCGCACAACGGTGTTGCGGCGGTGTCGGCGCCGCCGGTGGTTCCGGTTGTTGCTCCGGTTGCGGCACCTGCGGTCGCGTCTGCGGTGGGTGTGGATTTGGTGGCGCAGATGTTGGATGTGGTGGCGGATAAGACGGGTTATCCGGTTGAGATGCTGGATTTGTCGATGGCGCTTGAGTCTGATCTGGGGATTGACTCGATTAAGCGGGTGGAGATCTTGTCGGCGGTTCAGGAGCGGGTTCCGTCGTTGCCTGATGTGGAGACGGCGACGATGGCGGCGTTGACGACGTTGCAGGAGATTGTTGATTACCTGCAGTCGTTGATTACCCCGGTTGCGCATAACGGCGCTCCGACCATGCCCGCACCTCCACCGACCCTGGTCGCCCCCGACGGCATACCGGTAGGTGACCGCCTCCCTTTTGAGTTGGCCGGAGCAGCGGTCGCGCGCCACACGGTGCGCGCGGTCGCTGCTCCGGCTAGCGGGATGGGAATGCCGGGCCTCCACAGCGCCGCCAACGTGGAGATCGTCGCCACCCATGACGCCCAGGAAGTAATCTCCCAGGCCCTGGCGGCGATCCTGCGCACACACGGTATTGGCACCACGATTGTCACCGAGCCCAGCGCCAATGCCGAGGCGGTGATCCACCTAGCGGGTCTGCAAGGGGGTCTGCAGCGCACGGCCACCCGCGAAGACACCCTGGCGGTCAACCGGGTCGTCTTTGCAGATGCGCAACGGATAGCCGCGAAATTCGAGGAACACGGCGGTGTCTTCATTACCGTCCAGGACACTGGCGGCACCTTCGGCCTGCTTACTGAGCCCGGTTCGCATGCCTGGGCGGGCGGCATCGCCGCCCTCGCCAAGACTGCCGCGCAGGAATGGCCAAAAGCGCAGGTCAAAGCAATCGACATCGCGCTTGAGAAGCAGTCCCCGATTACCGTCGCCGAACATCTGGCTCAAGAGATATTGGCGGGTGGGGCCGACCTGGAAGTCGGTCTGGACAGCAGGCACGGGCGCGTCACGGTCGTCGCAGCCGAGAAGCGGGTGAGCACACGAGCGCGTCGCATCGATCATCGTGACGTGATCGTTGTGTCGGGTGGAGGCCGTGGCGTAACCGCCGCCTCGGTGATCGCGTTGGCAACCCAGACACAGGCCTGCTTCGTTCTGATCGGGCGGACCGAACTCGGTGAGGAGCCATCCGAGGCGCGCGGTCTGACCAGCGATGCCGAGCTCAAACGGGCGCTGCTCGCCAGTGCCGCGGCGCAAGGGCTCAAGCTGACACCCCGGCAGTTGGAACAACAGGTGCAGCGCATTCTGGCCGATCGCGAGGTGCGGGCAACCCTTGCCGCCCTGACCGCCGCCGGCTCCCGGGTCCGCTATGCCGCGGCCGACGTGCGCGACGCCTCCCAGCTCGGCAATATTCTCGACAGCGCGCGAGCCGACTTCGGGCCCATCACCGGATTGGTACACGGTGCCGGTGTATTGGCCGATGCGCCTTTGCACAAGAAGACGCTGGATGGATTTGATCGCGTCTTCGAGACAAAGGTCGGCGGCCTGTGCGCCCTGCTGGACGCGACAGCCAATGACGCGCTGAAGCTTATCTGCCTGTTCTCATCGGTGGCCGCGCGCAGCGGCAACGTCGGACAAAGCGATTACGCGATGGCCAACGAGATATTGAACAAGGTGGCCTTGGCCGAGCAGGCCCGCCGCGGCCCGGGCTGCCTTGTCCGGGCATTGGGCTGGGGGCCCTGGGATTCGGGCATGGTTACGCCCGGCCTGAAGGCGATGTTCGAGTCCCGGGGCATCTCATTGATCCCGCTTGCTGACGGCGCACGTGCATTCGTCGCGGAAGTCCTGGATGGGGAAACCGAGAGCCCCGAGGTGATCCTCGGAGACGGCGTATTGGCGGGCCTGCCAACGCATCCGATGCCGCCCGAAGGCCGGATCGCGCGTGTGGTGGCCCACGTGTCACGGCAGCCCTATCTACTCGATCACCGCGTCCAGGGCAAAGTCGTGCTGGCCGTCGTGCAAGTCCTGGAATGGTTTGTGCGCATGGCCGAAGCATGCCGACCCGGGCAACGGGCGGATCGTCTTCTGGATCTCAAGGTGCTGCGAGGCGTCACGCCGGACGATTTCGAACAGCAGGGCGACCCAATGTTGGTGCGCTGCGCGCCGACGGCAGATCAACCGGATCGGCTGCTCTGCACGCTCTCCGAGAGCTCGGGAGTAGGTGCCTACTACTCCGCGACGGTCGAGATGGGTTCAGGCACAACCTTTGCGCCGGCGGCCCCGATGTCGCCACCGGGCGGTCGCCAGCTCGACCGTGACAGCTGCTACACCGGTGGCGCACTCTTTCACGGCCCCGCATTCCAGGTCCTCGAGAACGTGACCTGCCGGGAGTCGAGTGCCACGGCGTCATTGCACGGGCTGACGACGGCGGGCTGGCAGGGCGAAGGCTGGGCCACGGATCCGGCAGCGCTCGATGGCTGTCTCCAATTGGCATTGGTATGGAGCTTCGAGCAGCTCGGACGAAAAGTGCTGCCGCTGAAGGTGGGTGAAGTGGTGCGTTACCGGGCTGGCGCGCTCGGCGACGGATTGCGGTGTGTGCTCTCCAACGGCGATGCCAAAAATAACCGGGCCGTCTGCGACGTGGACCTTGTCGACGCGGACAATCAGCTGGTTGCCAGCATCAAACGACTCGAGTTGTACCCCTACGGCAGCTGATCCGACGATGCCGTGGAGCCGCCGTGAAGTTTGAGCCCATTGCCATCGTTGGGCAGGGCTGCGTTCTTCCCGGTGGCCTGAGCCCGGAGGCGTTGTGGAATACGGTCCACGAGGGCCGTGATGTGCTCGGCTCGCCGCAGCCGGATTACTGGGGTGTTTCGCCGGCGCACGTCCTACGAGACCAGAACGACGCAACCTACTTCGACCACGCGTGCTCTGACCGCGGCGGATACGTGCGCGGCTTTGACGAGGCGTTCGATCCGCGAGGCTTCCTGGTCGACGCTGAGGAGCTGCGCGGCCTCGATCCGTTGTACCTCTGGGCCGTCGAGGCGGCGCGGCAGGCTCTTGAAAGCGCCGGCTGGCGACCAGGCGAAGTCCCGGGCTCAGCCGGGGTCGTTCTCGGCAACTTGAGTTATCCGACGAAAACGATGACCGACCTAGCTGAAAAGGTTTGGCGTGGAGCCGAACACGGGGTCGACTGGCGCAATCGCTTCATGTCCGGATTGCCGGCCCATCTCATGTCAAACGCGCTGGGCTTGACTGCAGGAGCCGCGGCCCTCGACGCAGCATGTGCATCCTCGTTGTATGCAATGAAGCTGGCGTGCGACCGGCTGCACGACCGCACCGCGGATGTGATGTTGGCCGGAGGCGTCAACGGCGCCAGCGATTTGCTCTTGCACGTTGGCTTCAGTGCGCTACAGGCGCTGAGTCGTTCAGGGAGGTCGCGACCCTTCCACCGGGACGCGGACGGATTGGTACCTGCCGAAGGCGCGGCTATCCTGGTGCTCAGAAGGCTGGAAGACGCAATCGCCGACGCTAACAACATACTTGGCGTCATCCGGGGGATCGGCCTCAGCAACGATGGCCGAGGACGCGGTCTGCTCGTACCCTCGCAAGAGGGGCAAGAGCGCGCGATGCGGCTCGCCTATGAAATGGCCGAGCTTGAGCCGCAAGATATCTCGCTCGTAGAGTGCCATGCCACCGGAACCTCTCGGGGCGACCTGACCGAATTGATGAGCATGGCGACCATCTTCGCCGGCATGGCCGACGTGCCCATCGGGTCACTGAAATCCAACCTTGGGCATTCGATTACGGCGTCCGGTGCCGCTGCCGCCATCAAGGTGCTTGCGGCGATGCGGGCGGGCGTACGTCCACCGACTCTGCACGTGGACGACCCACTGCCGTTCATGGCAGATTCCCCGTTCCGTCTGCTCGCCGAGGCTGAACCCTGGGCATGCATCGGCCCGCGCCGCGCCGCGATCAACAACTTCGGTTTCGGCGGCAACAACGCTCACCTTCTACTCGAAGAATGGATTCCGCCTGCCGGCCAGCACAAAACCCGGCCGAGATGGCCGGCGATCTCGCCCCATGTCGACGATGACATCGCGATCGTCGGGCTCAGTCTGCTGGTGGGGGATGGGCACGAAACCGCCTCGGTTGCCGACCATTTGATGGTATGCCAGCCGATTCCCAGCTGTGACGACAGCGGTGTCCTCGGTGCGCGGATGGCCGAGGTCTGCTTGGATCTCACTCAGACACGTTTCCCCCCAAACGACCTCAAACAGGCACAACCCCAGCAATTGGCACTTCTCGGTGCGGCCCTCAACATCGACGAGCTGATCAAAGGTCTGCCACCGGACACGACGAGCGTCATCGTCGGAATGGGCTGCGATGTCGAGGTGACACGTTTCGGAGTGCGCTGGCGGTTGGCTGACGAGATCGACGATCCCGAACAGCTGGAGCTAGCGCGCGATGGCGTGGTGCAAGGGTGGACGGCCGCCGGTGTGGTCGGCGCCATGCCGAACATCGTGGCGAACCGGTTGAATAGCCAGTTCGACCTGCGTGGCCCGAGTTACACAGTGTCCAGAGAACAACTCTCCGGCACCACGGCTCTGGAGATGGCCGCGCGCGCATTGCGGCGCGGCGAGATTGACGCGGCGGTTGTCGGTGCGGTGGATCTCAGTTGCGAACCCGTACACGAAGCGGCCGCGCGGGTGCTGCTCGGGCCGGGCGAGCAGATCGCCGGCGATTCGGCCGTCGTCCTCGTGCTCAAACGCGCCGACGACGCACGGCGGGACGGAGATACCGTCTTTGCCACCCTGCCGGCAGATCGGGAACCGCACGGCGAGTGCCTGCACTTGGGTACCGCCCCCGGCGCGTTGAACCTCTCACCGCTGCTGGGCCACGCCCATGCCGCGTCGGGATTGCTTTACGTCGCCGCCGGCGCCCTGTACGGCTTCCTTGGGGTATGGCCCGATGGTGCACCCTGGACATCGGAGGAGCGTTCGGTCGTCGTCGAACTGACCGCGTTAGCCGAGCAGGAACAGCGAATCCTGTTGGTGCCGCCAACAGCCGGCAATCGCGACGCCGACGAGCTCAACGCGGTGTTGTCGCCGGGCGCCCGATCCCAAACGGAGAAACGCGCGCCGTTGTTCTTTCCCGTTCACCTGCCCGATGTTCGGCTACCGAATCATGTGCTGACTCCACATACTTCAGCGTCAAGTCTGGAAGACCAGGCGGCATACGCCGGGCAACCCGTTCCGGTTTCGGCTGGGGCCAGCAAAAGCGACGACCTACCGCCGACGGTGATCCGCACGGCCGCGGCCGGACACCGCACCGACACACCTCAACTGGAGCATCCCATGACAACACACCTGCCGGTTCCGCCGGTCCTGCCCAACGCCGCGGACGCATTTGCGCGGGTGCCGCTGGGCGCCGAGCTGGTCGAGCAGACGCCAGCGGAGCCGCTGTCGATCAGTAATGACCTGGGTTCTCGAATGACCGCGGGCACCACCGGTCAGATGCCCGATCGCAACGGCGGTGTTGCTGCCGGGGGAGAGCCGCGGCAACCCCGTACGTCGTCATCGGATGATCTGAAGGCATTGGTCCACAATGGATTCAGCGCAGTCGACAGTGGCGGCTACAGGGCAATCCAACCCGCCCGACCGGTCGACAAAGACTTGCCAAAACCGACCGTCAAGCGCGCGCCGGTGGGCCTCGCGTTGGACAAGGATGGCCTGCGCGTGCACGCCTCCGGCAAGATCTCGGACATCTACGGACCGGCGTTCAGCGTGCAAGACAATTACCTTCGACAGGTCCGGATGCCCGAGCCGCCGCTGTTGCTGGCGGATCGTCTTCTCGGTATCGACGCCGAGCCGGGCGTGAGCGGCACCGGAACACTCTGGACCGAAACCGATGTCACCGCCGACTCGTGGTACCTGCATCAGGGGCGGATGCCGGCCGGAATCATGATCGAATCCGGACAGGCCGACCTCATGCTCATCTCCTGGATGGGCGCCGACTTCGCCAACAAGAGCGATCGGGTGTATCGCCTGCTGGGCTGTGAAGTGACCTTCCTTGGTGGCGTGCCTGAGATCGGCGACACTCTGCGGTACGACATCCACGTCGATGGCCACGCCCGCCAGGGCGACGTGCGCCTGTTCTTCTTCCACTACGACTGCACCATCGACGGCGTCGAGCGGATGTCCATGCGCAACGGTCAGGCCGGGTTCTTCTCCGACGAGGAGTTGGCGGCGTCGGGCGGAATCCTCTGGCACCCCGAGGATGAGACCGTCGAGGGCCCGATGGAACCCACACCGGCGCAAACATCGCGCACCTCGTTGCAGCGCGCCGATTTGGAAGCGATTGCGGCCGGTGAAGTCTTCCAAACGTTCGGTTCGGGCTTCGAGCGCGCGGCCAGCCACACCCGTCCGCCGGTGATCTCGGGCGGCGACATGCTCTTCGTCGACGAAGTCACCCAGCTGGACTTCACCGGTGGACCCTGGGGCCGAGGTTACCTGCGGGCCGTTTCGCACGTGACTCCGGAAACCTGGTACTTCGACGGTCATTTCAAGAATGACCCCTGCATGCCGGGCACGCTGATGTTCGAGGGCACCATGCAGACGATGGCGATCTACATGACCGCGCTCGGCTTGACGATGGCATGCGACGGGTGGCGCTTTGAACCCGTGCCGTTCGAGACGTACAAATTGGTCTGCCGCGGACAGGTCACGCCACAATCGCGCGAGGTCGTGTACGAGGTCTTCGTGCGCGAGATCATCGCCGGACCCGAGCCCACTCTGTTCGCCGACCTACTCGTCACCGTCGACGGGTTACCGGCCTTCCGCTGTGGCCGAATGGGATTGCGGCTCTCACCCGGATGCCCGATGGACATGGGCCTCAAAGAGCTGGAGGGATACGTCGAGCCCAAGCCCGTCGCCGAAGGCCACGGAGTCAAGTTCGACTTGAAGGCGATGCTTGCCTGCGCCGTGGCCAAGCCCTCCCTGGCGGTCGGGCCGCTCTACGAGAAGTTCGACACTCACCGCAGGGTCGCCCGGCTCCCCGGACCGCCCTACCACTTCATGTCTCGAGTCACTGAGGTGGTCGGTGAGCTCGGCGTCGCGAAGGCTGGCACGTCGGTCGTCGCGGAATACGACATCCCCAGCGACGCCTGGTATTTCGCTGAGAACAAAGGCGCGAACGGCAAGCCGACGATGCCGAATGCGGTCCTCATGGAGATCGCCCTGCAACCCTGCGGCTGGGTTGGCGCCTATGCCGGTTGTCCGCTGGACTTCGACGTGGACCTGTTCTTCCGCAACCTCGACGGGACGGGAGTGCAGCGGCGGGAGATCACGCCGTCCACCGGGACGTTGCGGATCAGGTCCACGCTGAAGAGCATCGCCCAAGCCGGCGGAACCATCATCGCGGCCTTCGACGGCGAAATCTCCGACGACGACGGCCCCGTCTACACGTTCGACACCGTCTTCGGATACTTCCGCCTCGAAGCGCTGCAGCAGCAGGTGGGGCTCCCGGTCAGCGAAGAACAGCGTTCCCTGCTGCAGCTGCCGTGTGCGTCCCCGGTTGTCGATCTGCGCACCCGGCCGGAGGAATTCTTCGGCCCCGGAGCCCGGCTGGCCGACCCGATGCTGTTGATGATCGACCGGGTCACCGGTCGATGGCGCACCGATGGCAGCGTCGGACTGGGGCGGTGGCGAGCCGTCAAGGACATCAATCCCGACGAGTGGTACTTCAAGGCGCACTTCTACCGCGACCCCGTTCAGCCTGGGTCGTTGGGCGTCGAGATGATGCTCCAACTCATCCAGTTCGCGATGCTCGATCGCGGGCTCGGCATAGAGATGGGCCCGTCGGCGCGCTTCGAGCCGGTCGCGCTGCACGAAGCGATCAGCTGGCGGTACCGCGGTCAGATCGTGCCGACGAACAAGCAGATCACGGCGGAGGTGGAGATTACCCGGCTCGAGCGCGACGACGATGGCGGCGTCACCGCGGTGGCCGAGGCCAACCTGTGGTGCGACGGAATACGTATCTACAGCGCATCCAACCTCGCCATGCGCATGACACCCGGTGCGCCGGAGGGTCAGCGCCAGACCGAGATCGATTCGGCCGCGGTGCCTTCGACACCCTCGGCGCCGGTTCCGCCGCCTTTGCCCACCCCGGAGCCGGCCCCGGCCACCACGATGGAGACGACCCTTGATCCCGCCAGGGACACCTGGGTCGCTGACCATTGTCCGTCGTATCTAATCCCCTCTCTACCAATGATGTCGGTGCTGGACCTGTTCGTGCAGGCGGCCAGTCGGGTCGTGGGTGTGGGCAAAGTGGTGGAAGTCGCCGACCTGCGGCTGGACCGTTGGGTGGTGGTTGATGCGCCAAAGCGGCTGCGCGTGGTCGTCGAACCGATCGAGCTGGGACGCTTTGCGGGCCGCTTGGAAGTGTGGCGAGATGCACCGCGCGCGGAGTTGTCACGCTGGGAGACGCACGCACAGGCCGTGATCACCACCGCCAACAACTACGCGGGTGTGCCGACAACTCCCGCTCCGTTGAACGATGTTGTCCCTTTCGCCAACCCGTATGACGGCACGGTATTCCACGGACCGGCATTCGCGACCCTGATGGACGGCGCCCAAATTGGCCGCAATGGTTCGTCGGGAACGCTTGCGGTCGGGCGGTGCGGAGTTCCCGCGGGTGCGCAGCAGCCAGGGCTCCTCGACGGTGCGCTGCACATCGTTCCCCACACGGCGATGAGCGTATGGACGACGGACAGAACGGATGTCGCGTCGTATACGGAAGCCACAGACTTGACTGTGGGATTTCCCAGTCGCGTGGTCTGGGCGCGGTTCTACGCCGATGCCCCCCTGGAGGGGACGGTGGATGCGGAAGCCCGATTCGTCGGTTTCGACGACGACGGCGACGACCGCCTGCCGATCGTCGATCTGTGGCTCAGTGTCGCAGGCAAACCCTGGGCCCAATTCCGTCTCGCCGAAATCCTTTTGGAAAAGGGGCCTCTCGCTGAAGCGAGTGGCCCACAGCGACGCGCTTTTGTGGCCGAACGGAAGGGTGTGCCCGGGCTGTCGCTGAGCGATCGGCTGAGTCACGGGGTGGTCACTCTCGATTCCGCGCGTGCCGCGACCCAGGAGTGGTTCAAGGGCACCTTGGCGGTGCTGTACGACACCGCAAGCCGAGGAGAGTCCCAGATCGTTGATATCGCGACCAAAGAAGCTGTCGCGGACGCTGCGCACAGCGCGATACACCCATCGCAGGTTCGCATCGTCAACGGCCAGGTGAGCTGCCCGGCGCTGCCACTGGAACGAATCTCTGTGGAGGTCGAGCAAACAGGCCAGGGTGCATATCGGGCGGGCGCGTCGCTGCAGACGGATTGGCAACCAGTGCGCAACTGGTCGAACGACAGGCTGGGAATCCAGCAGGGCGGATTCGGTGATCTCCTGCACTGGGCGTTGCTGTCCCGCTATGTCAGACACGTCATCGTCACGGATCCAACTGCGATGGCAGCGATTCGGGGCCGTCCCGTGCTGCTGCTGGGCAACCATCAAGTGCAGATCGAGTCGCTATTGGGCACCACGATCGCATCCTGGCTGACCGGCACGCAGGTCGTGACGATTGCCCATGCCAAACATGAAACCCGTTGGATCGGCGCTCTTTTGCGGCTGGATGCCGCGGCGGGCTTGGAGCTGGACAGCATCCGGTATTTCGACCAGAAGAACCCAAAGCAGTTCTTGCGCCTGGTCGAAGAAATCAAGGGTGATGCCGCCGCCCACGGAGTCTCAACCATGGTGCATGCCGACGGAACTCGACACGTAAGTTCCGGCCAGCGCGTGGAGAAGCTGACCTCCACGCTGTTGGACATGGCGATCGCCATGTCACTGCCAATCGTGCCGTTGTACTTCGCCGGAGGATTGCCTGAGGAACCCGTGGATCAAAAGCTCGAGGTGCCTTATCGCCATGCCGCGCAAGACTATATCTTCGGTCCGCCGATTATGCCCGAGAAGTTGACCGCGTGGCCCTACGCCGACCGGCGCCGCCGTGTCATGGACGCCATTAACGAACTGGCCCCATTCAGCGATGCCCCGCACGAGCCAAACTATGCCGTCGAGGACCGGGTTGCTGCCGCCGCCCCTGGCGCGTCGCACCTTGAGTCGATATGGGAATCCATCGAAGACGCCCTCGACGGCCTCCCGGTGGACTGGCGAGACACGATCGATAGCGATGCGTGGACGGCGACGCGATCACCCCGACGCCATACCGCCACGGGCTAGGGTGCCAATGTCCTGGCGGTGGTTATTCGCCTTGATGACTGTCGTGATGGTGGCCAGTCGTCGGCTCGGGGGAGCCGCCCATCATCCGCAGCATCGGCATACCCCCGGTGCTGAAGAACCGCACAAGCAGTAACGCCGCGACGACGATGAAGGCGATGTTAAGCCAGGTGGTGTAGTTCCATGAGATCCCCGTCTCCATGACCTTAGTGCTGCGCTGCGTCGGAATGAGATTGGCTGCACCGAAAAGCAATTCGACGAGATAGCCGGCGGCCACCATCGCGGCGTACAAGGTGCCCAACAGGATCAGCATCATCTTGACGCCGTAGTACTTGCGGTAGATATTCAAGATCGGAATGATCAACAGGTCGGCGAAGATGAACGCGATGACGCCGCCGAAGCTGATTCCGCCGTTCCAGAGCACTGCGGCCAGTGGCACGTTGCCGATCGAGCAGACGAAGGAAAAGATCGCCACGATGGGCCCCACGATCGGCCCCCACGCCACCGCCCAGCCCGGGTGATCGGCCAAAAAGAATTCCTGCCAAAACGTTTCGGGCACCCACGCGGCGATCGCGCCGGCTATGAACAGGCCCAGAACCAGATCGCGCAGTATCGCCAGCCACTCCATGACGAACACGTGCGAGACGGAGGTAAGGCCCTCCGCGGACAAGAGTCGCTGCAAGAACGATCCGTCCCGTTGGATGGACATGTCCATGGCGGCGTGGCCTTCCATCGAGCCGGCCAGACCTCGGTCGGCCTGCTCGCGAGCGGCATCGACGACCCGGGAGCGCATGAACAGCCGGAACAGGACAGCCAGCACCACGATCATCAGCGGCCCGCCAACGAATTCTGCGGCGGTGAATTGCCAGCCCATCAACAGCGCGAGAATGATGCCAAGTTCCACGACGAGATTGGTGGATCCGATCTCGAACGCGATGGCGGCGGTGAAGTTGGCGCCTTTGCGGAAGAGTGATCTGGCCAAGGCCACCGCCGCGTATGAACAGGACGACGATGCCGCTCCTAGGCCGGCTGCGACCGCCAGCGTGCGCGGCCGGTCGTTACCCAGCAGGGCCACAACCGTCGAGCGACGCACCACCGCCTGCACCACTGCCGACAGGCCGAAGCCCAGAATTAGTGCCCACAGGATTTCCCAGGTCATCGATCCCGTCAGCGCCAATGCATGCCCGACCGCCGCTACCGCTGTTCCCATCACCCGGCCCTCCGCATGCGTCGCATATCCGTGGGGTCTCAGTCAAGGTGCGGCCGGCTTCCGTGTCAATAGAGAAATATCCTGGTCAACGCCATAAACTCGCGATAAGGTGGAAGATTCGCCGCCCGCGAACCCGGAAATGATTGTCCTAGTGATTCCTGGTGATCTGATCGGCGCGGTGTGCCAATGTCCGACACACCGGCCCGCCACCGCTGTCACAGACGTAACACCAGGCACACTGGTAACAACCGGATTGTCGCAAAACGCCAGGAGGGCATGGCCGTGTACCGAGTCTTTGAAGCGCTGGATGAACTGGGCGCAATTGTCGAAGAAGCCCGTGGCGTGCCAATGACCGCGGGTTGCGTGGTGCCTCGCGGCGATGTGCTCGAATTGATCGACGACATCAAGGACGCGATCCCGGGCGAGCTGGACGACGCCCAGGACGTGCTGGACGCGCGTGATTCGATGCTGCACGACGCCAAGGCGCACGCCGAATCGATGGTGTCCTCGGCGACCACCGAGTCGGAATCGATGCTCAACCACTCCCGAGCGGAGGCCGACCGGATCCTTTCCGACGCGAAAGCGCAGGCAGACCGGATGGTCAGTGAGGCGCGTCAGCACAGCGAACGGATGGTCGGAGAGGCTCGTGAGGAGTCAATTCGCATCGCTACCGCCGCCAAACGCGAGTACGAGGCCAGCGTCGGCCGTGCCCAAGCCGAAGCCGACCGGCTGATCGAAAACGGCAACATCTCCTATGAGAAGGCCGTGCAAGAGGGCATCAAGGAACAGCAGCGCCTGGTATCGCAGAACGAAGTGGTGCAAGCCGCGAACGCGGAATCCACCCGTCTCATCGACACGGCACACGCCGAGTCCGACCGGCTGCGTGGCGAGTGCGACATCTACGTGGACAACAAGCTCGCCGAATTCGAGGAATTCCTCAACGGAACGATCCGCTCCGTCGGCCGTGGCCGCCACCAACTCCGCACCGCCGCCGGCACGCACGACTACGCGACGCGGTAGCCGGCGGGCCCGTTCGTCCTGGCTGGGCCCTGACGCTGCGCGCCGCGCACCGTAGGATTTGGCTATGGCGCGGCAGCACAGCACCGCAGCGCAGCGACACCCGGCCTCGCCGCTGACGGTTGACATCATTCGGCTGGGCCGACGCCCAGGGTCGATGGTGACGCTGCGCAACACCATCGCGAGTCCCGTGCGCATCGGCTCGGCATCGATCGCGATCGAGCAGGGCGCGCCCCTGGACCTGGATCTGCGGTTGGAGTCGGTATCGGAAGGCGTGTTGGTGACCGGGACGGTCGCCGGGGCGACCACCGGCGAGTGCGTCCGTTGCCTGACCGCGCTCGAGGGACATCTGCAAGTGAGCTTGACCGAACTCTTCGCCTATCCCGAGAGTGCGACCGAGGCAACCACGGAGGAAGACGAAGTCGGGCGTGTGGTCGACGACACCATCGACCTCGAGCAGTCGATCATCGACGCTTTCGGACTCGAACTCCCGTTTTCACCGGTGTGTGGCCCGGATTGCCCTGGATTGTGTCCCGAGTGTGGCGTTCAACTGGCGGATGAGCCGGGTCACCACCATGACCTGATCGACCCGCGGTGGGCCAAGTTGGCAGAAATGTTGCCGCCGGAATCAGCTGAATCAGCCGAGCCGGAGGCACCGGGGGGCGAGCGGTGACTTCACAGCGAGCCCTGCTTGAGGCGCTCGGGGTGGAGCTGCCTGATGAGTTGCTCACGCTCGCGTTGACACACCGGAGCTACGCCTACGAGAACGGTGGGCTGCCGACCAACGAGCGCCTCGAATTTCTCGGCGACGCCGTCCTGGGCCTGACGATCACCGACGAGCTCTACCACCGTCATCCCGACCGTCCCGAGTCGTACCTGGCCAAGTTGCGGGCCAGCGTCGTCAATACCCACGCCCTGGCTGACGTCGCGCGAGGCCTGTGCGAAGGGGGTCTGGGCGTTCACCTCTTCCTGGGGCGTGGCGAGGAAACCAGCGGGGGAGCTGACAAGTCCAGCATCCTGGCGGACGGTATGGAGTCGCTGCTGGGCGCCATCTACCTGCAGCACGGAATCGAGGGGGTCCGCGAGGTGATCTTGCGGGTGTTCGGTCCGACACTGGACGCCGCTCCCACGCTGGGAGCTGGGCTGGACTGGAAGACCAGCCTGCAGGAGCTGACCGCCGCGCGCGGCCTGGGCACGCCGAGCTATCTGGTCACCGCCACCGGCCCCGACCACGAACGAGAATTCACCGCGGTGGTCGTCGTGATGGACGCCGAATACGGGACCGGCGTGGGCCGTTCCAAGAAAGAGGCCGAACAGAAAGCGGCGTCAGCGGCATGGCAAGCGCTGGACACCGCCGGAAAAACACCCGTCTAGATGCCCGAGCTGCCTGAAGTCGAGGTGGTGCGCCGCGGCTTGCAGGCTCACGTGGTGGGCAAGACCATCAGCGCGGTGCGGGTGCACCATCCCCGGGCGGTGCGCCGCCACGAGGCCGGGCCCGCCGACCTGACCGCCCGGTTGCTCGGGGCGCGGATCACCGGAACCGATCGGCGCGGCAAATATCTGTGGTTGACGCTGGACACCGCTGATGGCGGTTCGGACACCGCACTCGTGGTCCACCTGGGCATGAGCGGGCAGATGTTGCTGGGAGCTGTCCCGCGCGCCGATCATGTCCGGATTTCCGCGTTGCTCGATGACGGAACCGTGCTGAGCTTCGCGGACCAGCGGACCTTCGGGGGCTGGATGCTCGCCGACCTGGTGACCGTGGACGACAGCGTGTTGCCGGAGCCCGTCGCCCACCTGGCGCGTGACCCGCTTGACCCCCGGTTCGACGCCGACGCCGTGGTGAAGGTGTTGCGGGGCAAGCATTCCGAGATCAAGCGGCAGCTGCTGGACCAGACCGTCGTCTCCGGGATCGGCAATATCTATGCCGACGAGGCGCTGTGGCGGGCCAAGGTCAACGGTGCCCGGATCGCGGCCACGTTGACCCGCAAGCACCTGGGCGCGGTGCTGCAGGCCGCTGCCGACGTGATGCGCGACGCGCTGGCGCAGGGCGGGACCTCGTTCGACTCGCTGTACGTCAACGTCAACGGACAGTCCGGTTACTTCGACCGATCTCTGGACGCCTACGGCCGCGAAGGCGAAAACTGCCGGCGCTGCGGAGCGGTGATGCGCCGGGAAAGGTTTATGAACCGTTCGTCGTTCTACTGTCCGAGGTGCCAGCCGCGGCCTCGGCGGTGAGTATCGTCCGGGCCGCCGTGCCGAAACGAGAGGAGTGCCGATGACGGAATTGTGGGTAGAACGAACCGGAACTCGCCGCTATACGGGATACAGCTCGCGAGGCGCGCAGGTCCTCGTCGGCTCCGAGGACGTCGACGGCGTGTTCACCCCGGGCGAGCTGCTCAAGATCGCGCTGGCCGCGTGCAGCGGGATGTCCAGCGACCAGCCACTGGCCCGCCGCCTCGGTGACGACTACAAAGCGGTGGTCAGGGTATCCGGCGCGGCCGACCGCGAACAGGAGCGATATCCGCTGCTAAAGGAGACTCTCGAGCTTGATCTGTCGGGTTTGAGCCCAGAAGACAGGGAACGCTTGCTGGTGGTCGTCAACCGGGCCATCGAGGCGGTGTGCACAGTCGGGCGCACCTTGAAGTCCGGGACTGAGGTCAACTTCGAGATCGCCGCAAAGGCAGAGAATGCCGGAGCCTGACGTCCGGCTCTCAGCTTCGGTATCCGGCGAGGTCCAAGGCGTCGGTTTTCGGTGGTGGACCCGCTGCCGGGCGCTCGAGCTGGGTCTCACCGGATATGCGGCAAACCAGGCCGACGGCCGCGTACGGGTTGTCGCCCAGGGGCCCCATGCGGCCGGGGAGAAATTGCTGCAGCTGCTGGAAGGCGCCGATTCATGGCCTTCCAGGCCGGGCCGCGTCGACGAGGTTGTCGCTGACTTTTCGCAACCAACGGAGCAGTTCAGCGGCTTCGTCGAGCGCTGATCCAGCCCCTTCCCAGCCCCTTACCAATGCCGCGAGAGTGCAACTGGCGACGGTGCCACTCGGGAAACCGGTTGCCAGTTGCACTTTCGCGGCGTTTAATGCAGAAACACATGTGGCTTGTGTGGCCAGTGCGACGTGATTGGCCACTGTGGCGTGTCCGGCCCGGCGTCCGGCAATTTCGAGGTTCCGACACCCCCTCGGCGCGTTGGACCGGGCAATTTGAGCGGTAGTCTGGCACGCCGTGTACCTCAAGAGTCTGACGTTGAAGGGCTTCAAATCCTTCGCATCGCCGACGACTCTGCGTTTCGAGCAAGGCATCACCGCGGTCGTTGGGCCCAACGGCTCCGGCAAATCCAATGTCGTCGACGCCCTGGCATGGGTGATGGGGGAGCAGGGAGCAAAGACGCTGCGGGGCGGCAAGATGGAGGATGTCATCTTCGCGGGCACCTCGTCACGCGCCCCGCTGGGACGCGCCGAAGTCACCGTCACCATCGACAACTCTGACAACGCGCTGCCTATCGAGTACTCCGAGGTGTCGATCACCCGCAGGATGTTCCGCGACGGCGCCAGCGAATACGAAATCAACGGCAGCAGTTGCCGTTTGATGGACGTCCAAGAGCTGCTGAGCGACTCTGGCATCGGCCGCGAGATGCACGTCATTGTCGGGCAGGGCAAGCTGGACGAGATCCTGCAGTCGCGCCCCGAGGACCGCAGGGCGTTCATCGAAGAGGCCGCCGGCGTGCTCAAGCATCGCAAGCGGAAGGAAAAGGCCCTCCGCAAACTCGACGCGATGTCAGCTAATCTGGCCCGGCTCACCGACCTGACCACCGAACTGCGCCGTCAGCTCAAACCCCTGGGTCGGCAGGCCGAGGTGGCTCGCCGCGCTCAGACCATCCAGGCCGATCTGCGCGACGCCCGGTTGCGGCTGGCCGCGGACGACCTGGTGAACCGGCAGGTGGAACGAGACGCGATCTTCGAGGCCGAGGCCACCATGCGCCGCGAGCACGAAGAGGCCGCCAAGCGGCTGGCGGTGGCGTCAAAGGAGCTGGCCGCACACGAGACCGCGCTGGCCGAGCTCTCGACCCGGTCCGAGTCGGTCCAGAACACCTGGTTCGGGCTGTCCGCCCTCGCCGAACGGGTGGGTGCCACCGTGCGTATCGCCAACGAACGCGCTCAGCATCTCGATCTCGAGCCCGCACCCGCCGGCGACACCAACCCCAGGAAGCCCGAGGAGCTGGAAGCCGAGGCCGACCAGGTGGCGGTCGCCGAGCGGCAGTTGCTGGCTGTGCTGGACGAAACGCGCACCCGGCTGGATGCCGCCCGCGCAGAGTTGGCCGACCGCGAGCGCCTGGCAGCCGAGGCCGACCGAGCGCATCTGGCCGCGGTCCAAGCCGAGGCCGACCGCCGCGAGGGCCTGGCGCGACTCACCGGCCAGGTCGAGACCATGCGGGCGCGCGTCGAGTCGATCGACGACAGCGTCGCGCGGTTATCCGAGCGCATCGAGGCTGCCGTGGCACGAGCGCAACAGACCCGGGCCGAGTTCGAAATCGTGCAGGCACGCGTCCGTGAGCTCGACCAGGGCGAGGTCGGGCTCGACGAGCAGCACGAGCGGACGGTGGCCGCGCTGCGGTCGGCCGAAGCGCGCGTCGCCGAGCTGCAGGCGGCCGAGCGCGGCGCCGAACGTCAGGTGGCCTCGCTGCGCGCCCGCATCGATGCGCTCTCGGTCGGGCTGCAGCGCAAGGACGGCACCGCATGGCTTGCCGAGAATCACACCGGCACAGGACTTCTCGGGCCGATCGCAAAGTTGGTTAAGGTCCGGTCCGGCTATGAGGCGGCGCTGGCCGCGGTGCTCGGATCGGCGGCCGATGCGCTGGCCGCCGAAAGCTTCGGCGCGGCGCGCTCCGCGGTAGCGGCGCTCAAGGAAGCCGACGGAGGCCGCGCGGCGCTGGTCCTGGGCGACTGGCCTGCCCCCGCAGTTGCCGCCCCGCTTGCGGCACTGCCCGGCGGGGCACTGTGGGCTCTCGATTTGGTCGAGGCGCCGGCGCGGCTGCGCGGCGCGATGATCGCCATGCTTTCGGGCGTGGTGGTGGTCAACGACCTGGCCGCGGCGCTCGATCTGGTGGCCGTCCGCCCGCAGTTGCGCGCCGTCACGATAGACGGTGACGTGGTGGGCGCCGGGCGGGTGAGCGGCGGCTCCGATCGCAAGCTCAGCACGCTGGAGGTCACGTCCGAGATCGATAAGGCCGGAAACGAACTGGCCACCGCGGAGACGCAGGTGGCCCAGCTGAGTGCCGCGCTGTCCGGCGCGCTGACCGAGCAGACCGCCCGCCAGGACTCCGCCGAGCAGGCCTTGGCCGCGCTCAATGAATCCGACACCGCAATCTCGGCGATGTACGAGCAACTGGGCCGGCTGGGCCAGGAGTCACGCGCTGCCGACGAAGAGTGGAACATGTTGGTGCGGCAGCGCGAGGAGCTGGAGGCCGGGCGAGCCACAACCCTCGAAGAGGTCACTGAACTCGAGACCCGGCTGCACAACGCCCAAGAGCCGGAGCAGGTGGATGTGGCGGAGCCCAGCCCCGCGATGGCCCGACAGCAGATTGCTGCTGCCGCCGACGCCGCGCGCGGCGTCGAGGTGGAAGCCCGACTGGCGGTGCGCACCGCCGAGGAGCGCGCCAACGCGGTGCGCGGGCGCGCGGATTCGTTGCGTCGCGCGGCCGCCGCCGAACGCGAAGCACGGGTGCGCGCCGAACAGGCGCGGGCCGCACGACTGCGCGCTGCCGGGGTTGCCGCCGCGGTGGCCGACGCCGGGCGGCTGCTGGCGGGGCGGTTGAGTCAGGTCGTTGAGGCGGCGTCGGCAATTCGCGATGCCCTGGTTACCGAGCGCCAACAGCGATCGGTGGCGATAGCCGCGGTGCGCGACGAGGCGAACACGCTGGGCGCTCGGGTCGCGGCACTCACCGACTCGCTACACCGCGACGAGGTGGCCAACGCCCAGGCGGCGATGCGAATCGAGCAGCTCGAACAGACGGTGTTGGAGCAGTTCGGAATGGCGCCGGCCGACTTGATCGCAGAGTACGGCCCGGATGCCGCGCTGCCGCCGACGGAGCTCGAAATGGCCGAGTACGAGCAGGCCCGGGAGCGTGGCGAGCAAGTGGTCGCACCCGCGCCGATGCCATACGACCGGGCCACCCAGGAACGCCGGGCCAAACGGGCCGAACGTGAACTGGCCGAGCTGGGCAGGGTCAATCCGCTGGCGCTCGAGGAGTTCGCTGCGCTGGAGGAGCGCTACAACTTCCTGGCCACCCAGCTCGAGGATGTCAAGGGCGCCCGCACGGACCTGCTCGGCGTTGTGGCCGATGTGGATGCCCGCATCTTGCAGGTGTTCAGCGAGGCATTTGACGACGTGGAGCGCGAATTCCGCGGTGTGTTCAGCACGCTGTTCCCCGGCGGGGAGGGCAGGCTGCGGCTCACCGATCCGGACAACATGCTGACCACCGGTATCGAGGTGGAGGCCAGGCCGCCTGGCAAGAAGGTCTCCCGGCTCTCTTTGCTGTCCGGTGGCGAGAAGGCGCTGACCGCGGTCGCGATGCTGGTTGCCATCTTCAAGGCGCGCCCGTCGCCGTTCTACATCATGGACGAGGTGGAAGCCGCGCTCGACGACACCAATCTGCGCCGTCTGATCAGTCTGTTCGAACAGCTGCGCGCCCAGTCGCAGCTCATCATCATCACGCACCAGAAGCCGACCATGGAGGTCGCTGACGCGCTGTATGGCGTGACCATGCAGGGCGACGGCATCACCGCGGTGATCTCGCAGCGGATGCGGGGTCAGCAGGTGGAGCAGCTGGTCACTAATTCCTCGTAGGTTCGTCCCGGGTTCCTGCTAGGTTTCCGCCCCGCCGCGCGGCAGCCGGTCAAGGGGCACCTCTGGTTCGCATCGCGTCCCTGGAAGGATGTCAGCGTGACGCAAGGTCTTTGGATTGCCATCGCGGTTGTCGCTGTCCTGGTTCTCACTGCCGCGTTGGTTTTGGGCCTGGTGCGCTACCGTCGGCGGCGGATCAGGCTCTCCCCCTCATCGCAGCGGCCCGAACCCGGCGCGCTCGACCGTTCGGGCGGCTACGCCCCATCCGCCGGAATCACATTCAGCCAGACCCCGACGCTCGACACCACCGGCCTGCCCGCTGTGGGCGACGACGCGACCATCCCGCGAGACGCGCCCAGGCGCACGATCTCCGACGTAGCGCTTCCCGAGCCCGAGCCCGAGCCCATCTCAGAGCTCGACGCCATCGCGCCGACCGACGGCCGACTGGAACGCCTGCGCGGGCGACTCGCCAAGTCACAGAATGCGTTCGGGCGCAGCATGCTCGGCTTGATCGGCGGCGGCGACCTGGACGAGGACTCCTGGCAGGAGGTGGAAGACACTCTGCTGATCGCCGACCTGGGGCCGGTGGTCACCGAGTCTGTGGTCACCCAACTGCGGAGCGCGCTTGCCGGCGGCAATGTGCGCACCGAGGCCGACGCGCGGGCGGTGCTGCGCGATGTCTTGATCAAAGAACTCCAACCCGGCATGGACCGTTCGATCCGCGCGCTGCCACACGCCGACGCTCCCGCGGTGTTGCTGATCGTCGGTGTCAACGGCACCGGGAAGACCACCACGGTGGGCAAGCTGGCCCGGGTGTTGGTTGCCGACGGGCGGCGTGTGGTGCTGGGTGCGGCCGACACATTTCGGGCGGCCGCGGCCGCCCAACTGCAGACCTGGGCGGTCAGGGTCGGCGCCGACGTCGTTTGCGGCGAGGAGGGCGCCGACCCGGCATCGGTGGCATTCGACGCTGTCGACAAAGGCATTGCGGTGGGCGCCGACGTGGTGGTCATCGATACCGCCGGGCGGCTGCATACCAAGGTCGGGCTGATGGACGAACTCGACAAAGTCAAGCGCGTCGTGACGCGGCGCGCGGCCGTCGACGAGGTTCTGTTGGTGCTCGATGCCACGATCGGTCAGAATGGCCTCGCTCAAGCCCGGGTATTCGCTGACGTCGTCGACATCACCGGCGCCGTTCTGACCAAGCTGGATGGAACAGCCAAGGGCGGCATCGTCTTCCGCGTCCAGCAAGAGCTCGGGGTGCCCGTCAAGCTGGTCGGCCTCGGTGAAGGTCCCGATGATCTGGCGCCGTTCGAGCCTGCCGCCTTCGTCGACGCCCTGCTTGGCTGAGAGTCCTTACAGGCCGAGCGCGACGTTAATCCTGACGAAACATGCTCGCTCTATTGCCGAAACAACCATTGCGCATGGTTCTGGATCAGGCCACAGGCAATTACGTCTGACGGCCATTCATGCTCAAACCGGAGGTGATAGCGAGTGGCATTCCCGATAATGGGCCAACCGGATACCGGCGATACCGCCTGGATGTTGGCGAGTTCCGCACTGGTGCTGTTGATGACGCCAGGTCTGGCGTTTTTCTACGGCGGCATGGTGCGTACCAGAAGCGTGCTCAACATGATCATGATGAGCGTCAGCGCCATGGGCGTCGTCACCGTGCTGTGGGTGCTCTACGGCTACTCGATGTCATTTGGTGACGACAAATGGGGCGTCGTCGGCGACCCGACGGAATACTGGGGACTGAAAGGGCTGATCGGCGGCAACGCCGTAAAGGCGGCCGGCAGCACGCCGGCGACCGACATCCCGCTGGCCGGCACCATGCCCGCCACCGTGTTCGTCGCCTTCCAGCTGATGTTCGCGATCATCACCGTCGCCTTGATCTCGGGCGCATTGGCCGACCGGCTGAAGTTCTCCGCCTGGCTGGTGTTCTCCGGACTGTGGGCGACGCTGGTCTACTTCCCGGTTGCGCACTGGGTGTTCGCGGCTGACGGTTTTGCCTCCGAGCACGGCGGCTGGATCAACAACAAGCTGCACGCGATCGACTTCGCCGGTGGTACGGCGGTCCACATCAACTCCGGTGTGGCCGGCTTGGTCGTGGCGATCGTGCTCGGCAAGCGCAAAGGCTGGCCCACCACGCTGTTCCGCCCGCACAATGTGCCGTTCGTGATGCTCGGCGCAGGCCTGCTGTGGTTCGGCTGGTTCGGGTTCAACGCCGGATCGGCGGTTACCTCAAACGGCTCCGCTGGGTCGACCTTCATGACCACCACGATCGCCACCTCGACGGCCATGCTCGCCTGGCTGCTGGTCGAGCGCATCCGCGATGGCCACGCAACGACGCTGGGCGGGGCCTCGGGCATCGTCGCCGGACTGGTGGCGATCACGCCGTCCTGTTCGTCGGTCAACGTGCTGGGCGCGCTAGTTATCGGTGCGGTCGGCGGGGCGGTGTGTGCGTTGGCGGTCGGGCTGAAATTCAAGCTCGGCTTCGACGACTCGCTCGACGTGGTCGGGGTGCACATGGTCGGTGGTTTGACGGGCACCCTGCTGGTGGGGCTCGTCGCTGCCCCGGAATCCACTGCCATCAACGGCGTCACGGGCGTAACCAAGGGATTGTTCTACGGCGGCGGTTGGGACCAGTTGGAACGGCAGGCGGCCGGTGCGTTCGCCGTGCTCTTCTACTCGGCGTTCGTCACCCTTATCCTGGCATTGATCCTGAAGTACACCATCGGGATACGTCTTAGCGCTGAGGACGAATCCAACGGTATTGATGAGGCTGAGCACGCGGAGAGCGCGTACGATTTCGGATTGTCTCCGACCGGCTCCTCGGTTCTTTCTCATGCCAGCCTGTCGGACAGTTCTAATGGCTTGGTGGACGAGAAAGTAGAGGCGGAATGAAGCTCATCACCGCGATCGTAAAGCCGTTCACCCTGGACGATGTCAAGACCGCCCTTGAGGAGGCGGGCGTCCTGGGGATGACGGTCAGCGAGATCCAGGGGTATGGACGGCAGAAGGGTCACACCGAGGTTTACCGAGGTGCCGAATACTCGGTGGACTTTGTGCCGAAGGTTCGGATCGAGGTCGTTGTCGACGATTCTATCGTCGACAAGGTGGTGGACGCGGTTGTCCGTTCGGCGCGCACCGGCAAGATCGGTGACGGCAAAGTCTGGGTCATTCCCGTGGAAACCATTGTGCGGGTGCGCACCGGTGAACGCGGAACCGATGCGCTTTGATCGCGGCCGCACATCGCTGAATGAGGCCGTGTCCAGTCCTGGACGGGCCCGGAGGGTATGGGACAGAAATTGACCGACCCGTCCGGGTCTGCCGGACCGGATGGGCCGGAGTTTAAAGCAACAGGAAGCGCCCGCGAGGCAGTCGATTTGGCTGCCTCGCGGCGCCAACTGCTGTCCGATGGTGCTGAACTGGATGCGGCCAAGTTGCGGCAAGCGTGGCTGGAGCTGCACGAGTCCTGGCTGACCGCCAAGGCGACCGAGATCGGCGTCACTGATGCCAGTGGCTTCGCCATCGTCGGAGTCGGCGGCCTGGGCCGCCGCGAGTTGTTGCCGTACTCCGACCTTGACCTAATACTGTTGCACAACAACAAATCTGACGGTGACGTGGAACAGGTCGCCGATCGGTTGTGGTACCCGCTGTGGGACGCCAACGTTCGGCTGGACCACAGCGTGCGGACCGTCTCCGGGGCGCTGGACGTCGCCAATTCCGACATGACGGCCGCGCTGGGCATGCTGGAAGCGCGCCACATCGCCGGCGACGGGGGACTTTCGGCCGAGCTGATCGCCGGGGTACGACGGCAGTGGCGCACCGCGATTCGTTCCCGGATGGACGAGCTCGTCGAAATGACGAATGCCCGATGGCTGCGCAATGGCCGGATCTCGCAACGGGCCGAGCCCGACCTGAAGCACGGTCGCGGCGGCCTTCGCGACGTGCAGTTGCTGAACGCGCTGGCCCTCGCTCAGCTCATCGACCGCCACGGCATGGCCAACCCCGATTCGCCGGGGGGCTCGCTGGACGACGCCCACCTCACCTTGCTCGATGTGCGCACCGAACTGCACCGGGTATCGGGGCGCGGACGGGATCAGCTGCTGGCCCAGTTCGCCGACGAGATCAGCGGGGCGCTGCACGTCGGTGACCGATTCGACCTGGCCCGAATGCTGTCCGGTGCGGGCCGCACTATCGCCTACCACTCCGAGACCGGCCTGCGGACCGCCCAAAACGCGTTGCCCCGACGCAGCATCTCTGCCCTGGTGCGGCGCCCGAAGGTACGACCGCTGGACGAGGGCGTGGTTGAGTATGACGGCGAGATCGGGCTTGCCCGCGAGGCCAAACCCGGAGCCGATCCCGGCCTGGTGCTGCGGGTGGCTGCCGCGGCGGCGGTGACTAACCTGCCGATCGGCGCCGGCACGCTGAAGCGGCTGGCGGATAGCGCCCCGGACTTGCCAACTCCCTGGCCCAGTGAGGCGTTGGACGACCTGTTGGTCGTGCTCCTGGCCGGCCCTCCATTGCTGAACACCATCGAGGCGCTCGACCGCACTGGGCTGTGGGGCCGGCTACTGCCGGAATGGGACGCGGTCCGCGACCTGCCGCCGCGCGACGTCTCCCACAAATGGACGGTGGACCGGCACATCGTCGAGACCACCATCAACGCGGCCCCGCTGACCACTCGCGTTGCCCGATCGGACTTGCTTGCGCTTGGTGCGCTGCTACATGACATCGGCAAAGGGCGGGGAGTCGACCACTGCGTGCTCGGGGCCGACTTGGTGATCCCGATCGCCGAGCGGCTCGGGCTGCCGCCCCAGGACGTCGACACGATCTCCAACATGGTGCGCCACCACCTCCTGCTGCCCATAACGGCGAGTCGAAGCGACATCAACGATCCCAAGACCATCGAGAGTGTGTCCGAGGCGCTGGGCGGCGATCCGCAACTGCTCGAACTGCTGCACGCGCTGGCGGAGGCGGACTCGAAGGCCACCGGGCCAGGTGTGTGGAGCGATTGGAAAGCCTCGCTCATGGCCGACCTGGTACGCCGCTGCCGGATGATGATGGCAGGCGAGCCGCTGCCGCGCGCCGAACCGGCTACGCCCCACTACCTTTCGTTGGCGGCCGACCACGGCGTGCACGTCGAGATCACGCCGGGCGACAGCGAGCGCTTGCACACGGTGATGGTGGCGCCGGAAGAGCGGGGACTGGTCTCGAAGGCCGCCGCCGTGCTGGCGCTGAACTCGCTGCGAGTCCACTCGGCGTCGGTCAACATCCACGAGGGTGTGGCGATCGCCGAGTTCGTGGTTTCACCGCTGTTTGGTTCCCCGCCCGCGGCCGACCTGCTCCGTCAGCACTTCATCGCCGCCATCAAGGGCGACGACGTGCTCGGCACGCTGGAGAAGCGCGACAGCGAGGCCGCCAGCTCGGCGATGGCTCGGGCCGGCGAGGTTCAGGTGGGGGCGCCGCTGACGCGCTCTACCGCGCCGCCGCGCATCCTGTGGCTCGAAACCGATGCGCCAGGCCAACTTGTCGTCGAAGTCCGCGCGATGGACCGGATCGGCCTGCTGGCGCTATTGACGCGGGCGCTGGAGGATGCTGGAGCTGAGATCTGCTGGGCGAAGGTCAATACGTTCGGGTCGACGGCGACCGATGTGTTCTGCGTGACAGTGCCGGTCGAGTCCGCGAATGAGGACTGCAACAAAGCCGCCCGGGACGCAGTGGAGGGGCACCTCTTGGCCGTGTTGGGCGCCTCGGCGCGTGCGCTGGTCGACGAGCCCGTCGGCGACTAAGTCCGCTTCATGACTGCTCGGCGTTCAACTTCCGCAAGGCCTCGATGCGTTCTTGCAGCTGGTCGCTTGATGCGGCGGCGATCGGCGGCCCTCCGCAGCGACGCCGGAGTTCGTTGTGGATCCAGCCGTGCGGTTTGCCGGTCCGATGGTGTGTCGCCGAGACGAGGGTGTTGAGCTCGCGCCGCAGATCTCGCAGTTGGCCGTGTATGGAACCCGACCGCTTCGAAGTCGTAGGCGGGTGTCCTGCCAGAGCCCGCTTCTGCAGTTGCTCGTCCTGGCGGCGGTGCAGCAGGGCGCGCATCTGGTCTGCGTCCAGCAACCCGGGGATGCCGAGATAATCGGCCTCCTCTTCGCTTCCGGCGGGGGTGGCCGTGCCGAACGAGGATCCGTCGAAGATGACCTGATCCAGTTCGGCGTCGGCTCCCAATGACGTAAAGCCCTTTTCCGCGTCGCTGCGTTCGGTTTGCGTCTGGGTGGCGGGATCGCCATCGAGCGGGTCGTCGTCCGATTCGCGGTGCGGCTGGCCCAGCACGTGATTGCGCTGGGCTTCCAACTCGCTGGCCAGCTGCAGCAGGCTGGGCACCGACGGCAAGAAAATGCTGGCGGTCTCACCCGACCGGCGGGACCGCACGAACCGGCCGACGGCCTGGGCGAAGTAGAGCGGTGTCGAGGCACTGGTGGCATAGATCCCAACCGCCAGCCGGGGTATGTCGACGCCTTCGGACACCATCCGCACCGCCACCAGCCAGCGACTGGTGTTCTCGGCGAATTCACTGATGCGCCCCGAGGATCCGGGATCGTCGGACAGCACGACCGTCGGCGCTTCAGAGGTCAACTTCTTCAACAGGGTGGCATACGCCCGGGCCGCGGTCCGGTCGGAGGCGATGATCATGCCCCCGGCGTCGGGAACGTGGGTACGCAATTGGCGGAGTCGCTGATCGGCGGCGGCAATGACCGCGGGCATCCATTCGCCGGACGGGTCAAGGGCGGTGCGCCACGCGCGTGCCGTCTGTTCCACGGACAGCGGTTCGCCCAGGCGTGCCGAGTGCTCCTCGCCGGCGCTGTCTCGCCAGCGTGCCTCCCCTGAGTAGGCGAGGAACACCACCGGCCGCACCACACCGTCGGCCAGTGCCTCGGCGTAGCCGTAGGTGTGGTCGGCTTGCGACCGCAGCACCCCGTCGGCGCCGCCCGTGTAGTTGACGAATGGGATGGGACTGTCGTCGCTACGAAACGGCGTTCCGGTCAGGGCGAGTCGGCGAGTGGCGTCGCTGAACGCTTCCCGGATCGCTTCACCCCAGGTCTTGGCGTCGCCGCCATGGTGGATCTCGTCAAAGATGACCAGGGTCTTGCGCTGTTCGGTGCGCACCCGGTGCAGCGTCGGGTGCGCGGCGATCTGGGCGTAGGTGACCATGACGCCGTGGTACTCCGGCGAGGTCTGGGGGTTGGTGTTGGAGAATTTCGGATCCAGGGCCAAGCCTTGTTTTCCCGCGGCCTGGGCCCACTGCACCTTGAGGTGCTCGGTGGGTACGACGACGGTGATCTGATCGACGGCGCGATGGGCGAGTAGCTCGGCCGCGATCCGCAGGGCGAAGGTCGTCTTCCCGGATCCCGGCGTGGCGACGGCCAGGAAATCGCGAGGCTCACCAGCCAGGTATTTCACCAGCGCCCGGCGCTGCCAGCCACGCAACGGCTGGTTGTCCTCGGCGAGAGTGTCGGCGCGGCTCACCGGCTGCATCGACTCTGGCCCCCCGTAGATGTCTTGTCGCGCTCTTGAGTCAGCGTCAGTGCCGCGGCTGTGAAATGTAGCACGACAATGCTTTTCGTTCTCGGCACACACGCGGGGCGCGGCGTGTCTTAAGAGTTACAAGGCGTTTTGGCCCGGGCTGCCATTGCCGTAGCTTAAGGCGCCACCACCGCCGGCGCCGCCGGCGCCGAAGAAGCCGCCGTGGCCTCCACTGTTGTCGTAAGCGCCGGTGCCCCCCGCCCCGCCGGTGACACTCTGGCCGCCCGTGACACCGGGGATGGTGGTCCAGACACCGTTGCTGAAGTTGTAGCTGACGTAAGCGCCGCTGCCACCACCACCACCACCCATGTCGTCGCCCTCTGTTCCACCGGTTCCGCCGATGACCAGGCCGCCCTCCTCGAGGTAAATCTCAGCGTCACCGCCGGTCCCGCCGTTGCCGGCGGGGACGCTGGGGGAGCCGGCCGCACCGCCACCGCCACCGCCACCGCCAATGGATTCGACGTAACCGATAAAGCTACTGCCGCTAGTGGTGACGTTATCGAAGGAGCTGCTGCCGCCGCCACCACCGCCGCCGGACCCGCCGGTGCCGCCGATACTGCCGTAGGCGCCCCCGCCGTCACCGCCGCTGCCGCCACCGCCACCGGGATCGGCGCCGTCAGACACGCCGCTGGCGCCGCCGCCGCCGCCGCCGGTGCCGCCGTTGCCGCCGTGCCCCCCGCTGCCGCCGCTGCCCGGGCCGTTGCCGGCGGAACCGCCGTTGCCGCCAGCCCCCCCTCCGCCGCCGCCGCCGCCGAAGACAGCCTCGCCATCCCTTAGGGTGCGGTTATCTCCGCCGCTACCGGCGTTTCCGCCTGCGCCGCCGTTGCCGCCTTGGCCGTTTGTTCCGCCGTTGGGCGTGCCGCCGCCGTCGCCGCCGTGCCCGCCGTCGCCGCCGTTGCCGCCCTGGCCGGCGACGCTGTCATTGCCCCCATTGTCCAGCTCGGCGGCGCTTGCGCCCGCCCCGCCGGCACCCCCGGCACCGCCGGTGCCACCGGTGCCGGCGATGCCGGCGCTGCCCGCACCGGTGCCGGCTCCGCCGGCGTCACCACCGGAGCCACCGGCGCCGCCGTTGCCCCCGGTGGCGCCGTTGTCGGGTTCCGTATACGTCCAGCCACCTCCGGCGCCGCCCTCGCCGCCGCCGCCGCCATTGCCGCCGTCGCCGTTGGTGCCACCGGCCCCCGCGCCGCCGCCCTGGCCGCCGGCGCCGCCGGATCCGCCGTTCAAGCCGTTGACGACGGATGCGTCGAGCGTGCCGTTGCCCCCGCCACCGCCGTTGCCGCCCTGGCCGGCATTGCCCCCGGTGCCCGCGTCACCGGCGGTGCCCGCGGTGCCCGCACCGGTGCCGGCGGCCCCTCCGGCCCCGGCCGCACCGCCGTTACCACCGGTGCCGCCGTCGCCACCGGCCGTGCCGAGGCCCACACCGGAACCTCCGTTGCCGCCGGTGCCGCCCTGGCCGCCGTTTCCACCCAGTCCGCCGTCGCCGTTGGTGCCGCCGTCGCCCGCGCTGCCGCCGTTACCGCCGGCACCTCCCGCGCCACCGTGAGAGCCCGTGTTGCCGATGTCGTCGCCGGACCCGCCGGCCGCGCCCGCATCACCATTGCCACCGTTGCCGCCCTGGCCGCCGTTGCCGGCGGTGCCCGCATCACCGGCGGTGCCGGCGCTGCCGCCCGCGCCGCTGCCGGCCGCTCCACCGGCGCCGGCGTCGCCGCCGTCGCCTCCGGTGCCGCCCTGACCGCCGGCCAAACCGTGGCCCACACCGGTGCCGCCGGTGCCGCCGGTGCCGCCTTGGCCGCCGTTTCCGCCCAGCCCGCCGGCGCCGTTGGCGCCGCCGTCACCCGCGCTGCCGCCGTTACCCCCGTTGCCGCCGGCGCCGCCGGTAAAGCCCGCGCTCCCAGTCCCGCCCGCGAATGGGGACGCCGCGCCCGCATCACCGTCGCCGCCGTTGCCGCCCTGGCCGCCGGTGCCGCCGACGCCCGCGTCGCCCACGCTGCCTGCGGCGCCTGTACCGGCCCCACCGGCCCCACCGGCCCCGGCGGCACCGCCGTCGCCGCCTGCGCCGCCCTGGCCACCGAGCGGGCTGAGGCCCGCGCCGTCGCCGCCGTCCCGGCCGGCGCCACCCTGGCCGCCGTTGCCGCCCAGACCGCCGGCGCCGTTCGTGCCGCCCGGTCCGGCGGTGCCGCCGTTGCCGCCGGCACCGCCAGCGCCACCGTCAAAGCCGGCGCTACCGGTCCCGCCGGCCGACCCGGCGACTGTGCCGGCATCACCGTCGCCGCCGTTGCCGCCCTGGCCGCCGGTGCCGCCGACGCCCGCGTCGCCCACGCTGCCTGCGGCGCCTGCACCTGTGCCCGCGGCCCCCCCGGCACCGGCATCGCCCCCGTTGCCGCCGGCGCCGCCCTGACCGCCGGCCACACCGTTGTTCACACCGGTGCCGCCGTCGCCGCCGGTGCCGCCTTGGCCGCCGTTGCCGCCCAGACCGCCAGCACCGTTCGTGCCGCCGGGTCCGGCGCTGCCGCCAACGCCGCCGGTGCCGCCCTGGCCGCCATCGAAGCCGGCGCTGCCGGTACCGCCGCCGGACGCCCCGGCCGCGCCGGAATCGCTGTCGCCGCCGTTGCCGCCCTGGCCGCCGGTGCCGCCGTTGCCCACGTGACCCGCGAAGCCAGAGTGGCCTAGGAACTGGAAGAACCTTGTCGAAACGCCCCCGGCCCCACCGGCCCCGGCATTGCCGCCGTCGCCCCCGGTTCCGCCGTCTCCGCCAGCGATGCCAAAGCCCACACCGGAACCGCCGTCAGCACCGGTGCCGCCCGAGCCACCGTTACCGCCGATGCCGCCCGCTCCGCCGGCCCCACCAAGAATCGCCCGGTTGACCCCGCCGGCTCCGCCAGCCCCGCCGTTACCGCCAACCCCGCCGGTCGAGCCGGTCGAGCCTGGCGTCGAGTCCGCGACGCCGGCCACACCCTGTCCGCCGTCTCCGCCGACCCCGCCCGTTCCGCCGGCGCCGTTCAGCGAGAACCACTGCCGGTTGGCGCCGCCATTACCGCCCTGCCCACCGTCACCGCCATCGGCCCCGACACCGCCGGTCCCCCCGACACCGCCGGTACCGCCGCCGATCAACCCATTGGCCCCGCCGGCGCCACCGTTACCGCCGGCGGCCCCTGCACCTGCGCCGGCCCCACCGACGCCGCCATAACCGCCATAACCCCACCAGCCCGCCGACCCGCCGGCCCCGCCCTTACCGCCGGCCCCGGTACCTGCTCCGGCCCCACCGGCCCCGCCATTTCCACCATGGCCAAACAAGCCCGCCGACCCGCCGGCCCCACCAGCGCCACCGGCGCCGGGACCGGTCGTGCCCGACCCACCGTTGCCGCCGTTACCGATAATCCACCCGCCATTACCGCCGGCTGCCCCGGTGCCCGCCGCGCCATTGGCGCCGTTGCCCCACAACGGGCGGCCCGTCAGGTCCTTCACCGGCGAGAACAACCCCAGGCTCTGACCCTCTTGCAGCACCGACTGCAATGGCGAAGTGCTGGCGGCCTCAGCGGCCGCATACGCCCTCCCGGTCGCGGACAATAACTGCACAAACTCGGTATGAAACTGCGCCGACTGTGCGCTCAGCGCCTGAAATTCCTGGGCGTAGGAGCCAAGCAACCGGGTGACCGCGGCCGACACCTCGTCCAATGCCGGCGGCACGATCTCGGTGACGGAAGGCGCGGCCGCTGCCGTAGCTTCGTTGATCGTCTCGCCGATTCCCCTGATGTCCGCAGACGCTGCGGCCAAAGCCTCGGGTGTGGCGATCAAGTAAGACGACATCTGGGCTCCAACCCCCTCCCTTTACCTAGCCTTAGCAGGGATGTTAGGAGTGATGAGACAGGTTGAGGCGCGTAGTCGACTACTCCAATTGGGTCTTACATTTCGGCGCAGTAGCGACTTGGCCTGGATTTGCGCGTCGCCGGGATCAGGCGGCCAGGTTCCGCTTTTCGAGCCAGCCGTGGATTCGTCCCGCGACGTCGGCCCACCCGGGTTCGAGCATCATGTTGTGCCCCATGTCGAAGAATTCCGGCTCGGTACCGTACGCGCGCGCCGTGGCGCGTACGTCGCGCACGCTGACGAATCCGTCGTGCTCGGCGCCCAGGACCAGGACGGGGGTGGTAACGCGCCGGGATTTGACGCGGCGAATCATCGGATCGGTCATCGCGGCGCGAATGCTCTCCGGTCCGGCGCGCTGCATGCACGACAAAACGATGGCCTCTGGCGTGTCGGGGCTGAACAGGTATTCGCGGGTGAGCGCCGGAGTGGCGAGGAATTTGAGCAGCGTCGGGTCGTTCCAGGCTTCCAACGTCATCGACGGTCGGCGGCGCCAGACGCGCAGCGCCGCGCCGAGCACGCCCTGCGGCGGCAGGGAGCCCACCAGAACCGCGGCCGGGGCCGTTCGGTCTTCGAGGTAGCGCTGGATCGTGAAGCCACCCAGGGAATGGCCGATGAGCACGGGTGCGCCACCCAGATCGTCGGCCACCGAATGGACATCGTCGATGTAGTCAGACATGGAAACCTTTGGCAACGGCTTCGCCGTGGGGCTACTGCCGTGTCCGCGCAGGCTCACTGCGACCGCGCGATAGCCCGCGGCCGCGAAGAAGTCCAGGAAATGCTCGTCCCAGCACCATGCGCCATGCCAGCCGCCATGCACGAACAGCAGCGGCACCGGATGCGCCTCAGTGCAGGACCCTTTGTCGATCACCTCGAGCATGCGCCTGACTTTTGTTTGCGGTGATCCTGCCGTCAAGCCCCGGGCCCTGTCCTCGCCCAGATATAGACCACGGCGGCGCTCGTCGGCGTGTCGTGTGCGTGGCTTACATGTCGCGAACGCCGCGCATGGCGGCCATATCTGACGCCGGGCCAACCTCCACTAGGCTGGCGAGGTGTTTGAATCGTTGTCTGACCGGTTGACCGGTGCCCTACAAGGGCTGCGCGGGAAAGGTCGGCTGACCGACACCGACATCGATGCCACTACCCGCGAAATACGGTTGGCGCTGCTGGAAGCCGACGTTTCGCTGCCCGTGGTGCGGGCGTTCGTCGGTCGGATCAAAGACCGCGCCCGGGGCGTGGAGGTGTCCGGCGCGCTCAACCCGGCGCAGCAGGTCGTCAAGATCGTCAACGAAGAACTCGTCGGCATCCTCGGGGGCCAAACCCGTCAGCTGGCATTCACCAAGACGCCGCCGACCGTAGTGATGCTCGCCGGGCTGCAAGGATCGGGTAAGACGACGCTGGCCGGAAAATTGGCCGCCTGGCTTCGCAGCCAAGGACATACGCCGCTTCTGGTGGCCTGCGACCTGCAACGGCCTGCCGCCGTCAACCAGCTGCAGGTCGTCGGTCAGCGCGCCGGTGTGCCGGTGTTCGCGCCGCATCCCGGGGAGTCTCCGGAATCCGGCCCCGGTGACCCGGTCGCGGTCGCGGCGGCGGGGCTCGCCGAGGCTCGGGCCAAACACTTCGACGTCGTCATCGTCGACACGGCCGGGCGGCTGGGCATCGACGACGAGCTGATGGGCCAGGCCGCGGCCATCCGGGCGGCCGTCAATCCCGACGAGGTGCTGTTCGTCCTGGACGCGATGATCGGCCAGGATGCCGTGACCACCGCGGAGGCGTTCCGCGAGGGTGTCGGCTTCACCGGTGTGGTGTTGACCAAGCTCGACGGCGACGCCCGCGGTGGCGCCGCGTTGTCGGTCCGCGAGGTGACCGGCGTCCCAATTCTTTTCGCCTCCACCGGCGAGAAGCTGGAGGACTTCGAGGTCTTCCACCCGGACCGGATGGCCAGCCGCATCCTGGGCATGGGCGACGTGCTGAGCCTGATCGAGCAGGCCGAGCAGGTGTTCGACGCCGAGCAGGCCGAGGCCGCCGCCGCCAAGATCGGGTCGGGGGAGTTGACCCTCGAGGATTTCCTGGAACAGATGCTGGCCATCCGCAAGATGGGTCCGATCGGCAACCTGTTGGGCATGCTGCCCGGCGCGGGTCAGATGAAAGATGCCCTGGCCGAAGTCGATGACAGACAGCTCGACCGGCTGCAAGCGATCATCCGTGGCATGACGCCACAGGAACGGGCCGACCCGAAGATCATCAACGCGTCGCGGCGGTTGCGCATCGCCAACGGCTCGGGCGTGCCCGTGTCCGAGGTCAACCAGCTGGTCGACCGCTTCTTCGAAGCCCGCAAGATGATGTCGTCCATGCTCGGCGGCATGGGGATGCCCGGCATGGGCCGCAGGTCCGCGACCCGAAAGAGCAAGGGCGCGAAAGGCAAGAAAGGCAAGAAGGGGGCACGCGGGCCAACGCCGCCGAAGGTCCGGGGCCCGTTCGGAGCGGGCATGCCGGGTATGGCCGGGATGCCCCCGGGGTTCCCGGATCTGTCACAGATGCCCGACGGCCTCAATGAGCTGCCGCCCGCGCTGGCCGACTTCGATCTGTCCAAACTCAAATTCCCGGGCAACCCCGGAAGAAAGTAGCCGCGCCGTGCGGATGCGCGTGCGGGGCCTGGGCTTGCCCGATGAGACGCCGGTCGAACTGTGGATCGTCGACGGCCGCATCAGCCTGGAGCCGGTTTCCGGGGCCGACACGGTCTTCGACGGCGGCTGGATTCTGCCCGGCCTGGTCGATGCTCATTGTCACGTCGGGCTGGGTGACCACGGCGAGATCGAACTCGATGCAGCGATCGCTCAAGCCGAGGCCGAACGCGAGGTCGGAGCGCTACTGCTGCGCGATTGCGGCTCACCGACCGACACCCGCAGCCTCGACGACCACGCGGACCTGCCGCGGATCATCCGGGCCGGACGCCACCTCGCCAGGCCCAAGCGCTATCAGGCCGGCTTTGCCGTGGAGCTCGAAGACGAATCCCAGCTGCCGGCCGCGGTAGCTACCGAAGCGCGCCGCGGCGACGGCTGGATCAAGCTGGTCGGTGACTGGATCGACCGCAGCGTCGGCGACCTCGCCCCGCTGTGGTCCGACGACGTCCTCAAAGCCGCGATCGACGTCGCACACGACAACGGTGCCCGGGTTACCGCACACGTCTTCAGCGAGGACGCCCTGCCGGGGCTGATCAACGCCGGCATCGACTGCATCGAGCACGGCACCGGCCTCACCGATGACACGATCGCGCTGATGCTCGAGCACGGCACCGTGTTGGTCCCCACCCTGATCAACATCGAGAACTTCCCCGGCATCGCGGCCGCCGCGGCACGCTATCCGACATATGCCGCCCACATGCGTGACTTGTATGCCCGCTGCCAGCAGCGGATGGCGGCGGCCCGGGATGCTGGTGTGCCGATGTACGCGGGCAGCGACGCCGGCAGCATGGTCCCGCACGGACGCATTGCCGAAGAGGTCGAGGCACTCAAGGGCATCGGGATGAGCCCTACCGAGGCGTTGGCGGCGGCGTGTTGGGAGGCTCGCCGCTGGTTGGGCCGGCCCGGTCTCGACCCCGGCGCGTCGGCTGACCTGTTGTGCTATGCCACCGACCCGCGGCAGGGGCCCGAAGTGCTGCACCGTCCCGATCTGGTGATACTGCGCGGCAAGGTGTTTCGCCCTTGACGTCAGACAGGCGCGGCATCGCGGTCGCGGTTAGGATCGGGTAATGGCGTTGGCCAGCGGCGCGACATTTGCCGGATACACGGTCGCGCGGAGGCTGGGTTCTGGAGTGACGGGTGAGGTTTACCTGGCCCTGGATCCACGAGCGGAGCGCTGGGTTGCGCTGAAAATCCTTTCACCGGCGCTGTCGACCGACAGCGATTTCCGTCAGCGGTTTTTATCGGAGACGGCTACCACCGCGAACCTCGACCACCCGCACATCGTGGAAGTGCATGCCCGCGGTGAGTACGAGGGACAACTATGGGTCGCGATGGACTACGTCGAGGGCAGCAATGCCGCGCGACGCATGGCAGAGCGGTTCCCCGCCGTTTCGCCGGCCGGAGAGGTGCTTGCGATCGTTTCGGCCGTCGCCTCCGCTCTCGATCACGCCCATCAGCGCGGCCTACTGCATCGCGATGTCAAACCGGCCAACATCTTGCTGACCGGCTTGTCGACGGGCTTGCTGACCGGCCGGGGCGAAGGCGAACAACGGATTCTGCTGGCCGACTTCGGGGTAGCCCGGCGATTCGGCAAACCAACCGGAGTCAATGCCGCAAACGTCCCGGCCGGGTCGGTCGCCTACTCCGCGCCCGAGCAGTTGATGGGCGCCGACGACATTGATGGACGCGCCGACCAATACGCATTAGCGGCGACCGCGTTTCACTCGCTGACGGGTACCCCGCCGGTCGAGCACACCGATCCGGTCGCCGCCGTCGACCACTTGCTCAACAGCCCGCCACCGCGCCTGAGCGATCAGCGGCCGGAACTGGCGAGCCTGGACGCGGTGTTCTCCAAAGCGCTGGCCCGCAAACCTGATGACCGGTTCGAGAATTGCCAGGAGTTCGCCGCCGCAGCCATCGAACAGGCCGGCGTCTCGATCGGGGAGCGCAGTCGCGAGGCCGCCCTGGTTGTTGAGGCGCTTGACTACCCGGCCTACGCCTGGCCGGAATCTGTTGAGGGCACCGACACCGGCTCGGCCGCCGACGTCCGTTCGACCGCGGCGCGTCGGGCCGTTGCGCCGAGGAAGCGCCGCCGGCCGCGCAAAATTGTGCTGGGCGCCGTAACGGGGCTGCTCGTCGCCGGGCTGCTGCTGATGCTCGGCTTTGTCATCGGGCGCAAGACCAACGCGACCGCCATGCAGGCCGCCCGCGTCACGACGAGCGCACCGGCGGCGGCGGACGCCCCGACGGCCGGCAGCCGGGTCGCCGCGCCGGTCCCGCTGGAGGGCACTTACCGCCTCGACGTCCAACGCACCAAGCAGACGTTCAACTACACGCCCGACCCGCAGGAACCCGACGTGAATACCTGGTGGGCCTTTCGCTCGGCGTGCACGCCGAGCTCATGCACCGCGGCCGGCGTGCAGTTGGACGACAACGACCACACCCAAGCGAAGTCGACTGGCGGCGAGCCCGTCGTTCTGGACTTCCGCGACGGTCGTTGGCTGTCCCGGCCGGAAGAGACCCCTTTCCCCTGTATCGGGCGAAACGGCGTGGCAGGTATGCACGACACCACGCAGGTGCTGTCCTTGCGGTCGCAGCCGCAGGGCGGATTCGTGGGCGAAATGACGGTCGCGGTGCAAAGCAATGAATGCGCCCAGAAGGGCGGCGTACTTCGGGCGCCCGCGTTGGCCACCCGCAGTGGCGACGTGCCGACAGGGGTCACCGTGCCGGATCCCGCCACAATCCCCGACGCCTCCACCTCGCCAACCACAACCCATCGCTGATCTGGCCTTAACTTCCGCGGACAGTTGCGCGGATAGCGCGCCGCAGGACAAAGATTGCGAGCGCTTGCTATCTATGTTACGTTCGGCGTAACCCGAGGACCGGAGGAAGCTGTGGCTTACGACGTGATCATCCGCGACGGATTGTGGTTCGACGGCACCGGCAAAGCGCCCAGAACCCGTTCGCTCGGCATTCGCGACGGCGTGCTGGCCACGGTCTCCGCCGGCCCGTTGGACGAGACAGGTTGCCCCGAGGTGATCGACGCGGCGGGCAAGTGGATCATGCCCGGCTTCATCGACGTGCACACCCATTACGACGCCGAGGTCCTGCTCGACCCCGGACTGCGGGAGTCCGTGCGTCACGGCGTGACCACGGTGCTGCTGGGCAACTGTTCGCTGTCGACGGTGTACGCCAGTTCCGAGGACGCCGCCGATCTGTTCAGCCGGGTCGAGGCCGTGCCGCGCGAATACGTGTACGGCGCTCTGGCCGCCAACAGAACGTGGTCGACGGCGGCGGAATACATCGACGCAATCGACGCGCTGCCGCTCGGGCCTAATGTCAGCTCACTGCTTGGTCATTCGGACCTACGGACGGCGGTGTTAGGACTCGATCGCGCCACCGACGGCAGCGTCAGACCCAGCGAAGCCGAACTGGGAAAGATGGCGGCGCTGCTCGACGAGGCGCTTGAGGCCGGCGTGCTCGGCATGTCCGGGATGGACGCCGCCATCGACAAGCTCGACGGCGACCGCTTCCGGTCGCGCGCGCTGCCGTCCACATTCGCGACATGGCGTGAACGGCGCAGGCTGATCAAGGTGCTGCGCAAGCGCGGCCGGATGCTGCAGAGCGCTCCCAACGTCGAAAATCCCACGTCCGCGCTGATGTTCTTCTTGACCAGCAGCCGGATGTTCGGGCGCCGCAAAGGCGTTCGGATGAGCATGCTGGTTTCCGCCGACGCCAAGTCGATACCACTGGCCGTGCACGTCTTCGGGCTGGGCACGCGTGTGCTCAACGCCCTCCTGGGTTCCAGCGTGCGGTTCCAGCACTTGCCAGTGCCGTTCGAGTTGTACTCCGACGGTATCGATCTGCCGGTCTTCGAAGAGTTCGGCGCGGGAACCGCGGCGCTGCACCTGCGCGATCAACTGGAGCGCAACGAGCTACTGGCAGACCAGTCCTACCGTCGTCGGTTCCGTCGCGAATTCGACCGCCGCAATTTCGGTCCGGCATTGTGGCACCGTGACTTTCACGACGCGGTGATCGTCGAGTGCCCAGATAAGTCATTGATCGGCAAGAGCTTTGGCGCGATCGCCGACGAACGCGGATTGCACCCGCTGGATGCGTTCCTCGACGTGCTCGTCGAAAACGGTGAACGCAACGTCCGGTGGACCACCATCGTGGCAAACCACCGGCCCAAACAACTCAACAAGCTCGCTGCCGACCCGAGCGTGCACATGGGCTTTTCCGATGCCGGCGCACACCTGCGCAACATGGCTTTCTATAACTTCCCGCTACGGATGCTCAAGCGCACGCGGGATGCTTACCGCGCCGGCGCGCCGTTCATGTCGACCGAACGCGCAGTGCATCGGCTCACCGGCGAATTGGGCGAGTGGTTCGGCATCGACGCCGGCACGCTGCGCGAGGGTGGGCGTGCGGATTTCGTGGTGATCGACCCGGCCGGTCTCAACGAAGCGGTGGACGGCTACTACGAAGAAGAGGTCCCCTTCTACGGTGGCTTGCGGCGCATGGTCAATCGCAACGACGAGGCGGTGGTCGCCACTGGTGTCAACGGGGCCGTCGTCTTCCGCAAGGGCGAATTCCGCGCTGGCTACGGCCAGACCGTCAAGTCGGGCCGGTACCTGCGGGCGGCTGTACGTCACGCGACCCAAAGCGTCAGCGCCTGAGGTGGCCAGGACTCAGCGGCAACGCCGCGAAGAAACCGTCGGACGGCTTCTCGAGGCATGCATCGCGAGCATTGTGGAAGTCGGATACGCCAGGGCATCGGCGGCCGTGATCACCAAGCGCGCCGGGGTGTCCGTCGGCGCGCTTTTCCGGCACTTCGAAACAATGGGCGACTTCATGGCGGCCACGGCATCCGAGGTATTGCGCCGGCAGGTGGAGTCATTTACCAAGCAGGCTGCTCAAATCCCGGCCGACCGGCCGGCGCTCGAAGCGGCGCTGACGATTTTGCGGGACATCACCAGCAGCCCCACGAATGCGGTGTTGTACGAACTGATGGTCGCCGCCCGCACTGACGAGAAGCTCAACGCCCATCTGCGTGAGGTCCTTCGGGAGTACGCCGAGAAGATCTACGACGCCGCGCGTGCGCTGCCCGGGGCCGAGGGCTTCGCCCAGGAGACGTTTCCGGTTCTGGTCGCGTTGTTGACGAACGTCTTCGACGGAGCGGCACTCGTGCGAGGAGTGCTGCCGGAACCGGACATCGAAGAGCAGCGGATTCAGCTGCTCACGACCTTGATCACCGGCGCCCTATGACTGCTCGCGGGACTAAAGCGAGCCGATGCTGGACTGCCGGTTGAGGGCGAAACCCCAGTCGAACAGACTTCCGGCCTGGTCCCAATACGTCGGCCCGCCTTCTTTCACCATGCCGTACATCATGGCGATCACCAGCCGGCGCCCGCCGCGGGCCGCGGCGCCGACGAAGGTTTTGCGCGCTGCGTTGGTGAACCCGGTCTTGCCGCCGATGGCGCCCGGATACCGCAGTAACAGTTCGTCCTGGTTGAGAATCGGTTGATCACCGTGATCGCCGGGGAACATTGCCGACGGCTCGGCGGTGATCTGTGCGAACACCGGGTAGGTCATCGCCGCCCGGAAGATGACCGCCAGGTCGTGCGCGGTCGAGGACCCCGAACCGCCGGGCCCGTCCAGACCGGACGGTGTGGCCGGGTGGGTGTTGGTCGCCCCGAGCGAGGCGGCCTTGGCGTCCATCATGGCGATCGTGGCGTCCGGGCCGCCCAGCATCTGTGCCAGCGTGTTGGCGGCGTCATTACCCGAGACCAGCAACAGCGCGTCCAACAGTTGGTGCGCGGTATAGGTGCGCCCGGGTTTGATGCCGACGCAGTTGCACTCGACCTCGGTGTCGGCGACGTCGGCCACCACCGTGGCGTCCAGGTTCAGCTGATCCAACACCACCAGCGCCAACAACACCTTGATGGTGCTGGCGGGCGGATGGACCACATCCTGGTCGCGGCCGGCCAGTACCTCGCCGCTGTCGAGGTCGGCGACGATCCAGGTCTGGGCCGGACCGTCGGGGATCGGCAGGGAGCCGATGGGTTGAATACTGTCGGCCCGGGTAGTGGCAGCGGTGACCGCGCTGACACCGACACCGCAGGTCGCGACCGCCAGCAGCGTGGCTAGTGCGGCCACAAGTTTCCGCATGGGCGCACAGCCTAACTTCCCGGCTTGCGTGACGCCTAGTTCCGCCGGTCCGACCTGGCGCGCCGCCCGGTCGGGCCGCGGTGTTGAATCGATGCATGTTGAGCCTGGCCGAAATTTCGGATCGCCTGGAGATCCAGCAGCTGTTGGTGGACTATTCCACCGCCATCGACCAGCGCCGATTCGACGATCTGGACAACGTCTTCACGCCCGACGCCTACATCGACTACCGGGCATTGGGCGGCATCGACGGCCGGTATCCCGAGGTCAAGGAATGGCTGTCGCAGGTGCTGCCAACCTTCCCGGTTTATGCGCACATGATCGGCAACTTCTCGGTCCGCGTCACGGGCGACACCGCCACCTCGCGGATAATCTGCTTCAACCCCATGGTCCTTCCCGGTGACAAGGATCAGGTGCTGTTTTGCGGGTTGTGGTACGACGACGAGTTCGTCCGCACGGCCGAGGGATGGCGGATGACCCGCCGGGTCGAGACGAAGGTCTTCCAGAAAGTCATGTGAAGCAATTTCTGTTCAAGACCCCCGCTCTGGCACAATAGGCGCCTGTCCGCCGCGCGACCCACCCATGGGGTGCTTGCGCGTCGGTCACACACGCGAGGCAAAACCGGATCCCGGCATCCTGCCCGGGTCGCTGAATTGCAGCGTGACACACAGGAGAATCGCTTAACCATGGCTGTGAAGATCAAGCTCGCTCGGCTTGGCAAAATCCGTAACCCCCAGTACCGCATTGCTGTCGCCGATGCACGCAACCGCCGCGATGGCCGCTCAATCGAGGTCATCGGGCGGTACCACCCGAAGGAAGACCCGAGTCTCATCGAGGTCGACTCCGAGCGCGCCCAGTACTGGCTGTCGGTAGGGGCTCAACCCACCGAACCCGTCCTCAAGCTGCTGAAGATCACCGGTGACTGGCAGAAGTTCAAGGGGCTGCCTGGCGCGGAGGGCACCCTGCAGGTCGCCCCGGCCAAGCCGTCCAAACTCGAGCTGTTCAACGCCGCGTTGGCCGCCGCGGACGGTGCGCCCACCACCGAGGCTGCCAAGCCGAAGAAGAAGGCCCCCGCCAAGAAGGCCACCAAGGCGGCCGAATCGGGCGACGACGCCGCTGTCGAGAGCGCTGCGGCCGACACCCAAAGCGCTGCGGCCGACGCCAGCGAGCCGGCCGAGGCCGGCGACGCGCCCGAGCCCGCCACCGAAAGCTGACGGGCGCGATGAGCACGGTCGTCGTTGACGCTGTTGAGCATCTCGTGCGCGGGATTGTCGACAACCCGGACGAGGTCCGGGTGGACATGGTCACCAGCCGTCGTGGCCGGACTGTCGAGGTACACGTTCACCCCGAGGACCTGGGCAAGGTGATCGGTCGCGGGGGACGCACCGCGACCGCGTTGCGGACGCTGGTCGCCGGTATCGGTGGCCGCGGCATCCGCGTCGACGTGGTGGACACCGACCAGTAACGCTGCCAATGGAGCTGTTAGTCGGGCGCGTGGTCAAAGCGCACGGCATCAGCGGTGAACTGGTCGTCGAAATCCACACCGACGATCCCGCTGCCCGGTTCGCGTCGGGTAGCACAGTGCGCGCCAAGGGATCTCGGGGTTCAGGGCCAGAGCGTAGTTATGTCGTCGACAGTGTGCGCGAGCACAGCGGACGATTGTTGGTGCGGCTGGCCGGGGTGGCTGACCGCGCGGCCGCTGACGCTCTGCGCGGCAGCGTATTCGTCGTCGAGTCCGATGACCTGCCGCCGATCGACGAGCCCGACACGTATTACGACCACCAGCTGGAGGGGCTTCGGGTCCGGACGACTGCGGGACAGCACGTGGGGGTCGTCGCCGAAGTACTGCACACCGCGGCCGGAGAATTGTTGGCGGTTCGGCGAGCTGACGGCGGCGAAATGGGTGAAGCAACCGGTGCAGGAGAAGTATTGGTGCCGTTCATAAGCGCGATGGTGCCGTTGGTGTCGCTAGACGAGGGCATCATCGAGATCGATCCGCCCGAGGGCTTGCTGGATCTGACGTAGCCCGCACCGATATGACACCGATATGAGAATTGACGTCATCACGATATTCCCTGCCTACCTGGAACCGTTACGACAGTCGTTGCCAGGCAAGGCGATTGAGTCGGGACTGGTCGACCTACGGGTGCACGATCTACGGCGCTGGACCTACGACGTGCATCACTCGGTCGACGACGCACCCTATGGCGGTGGTCCCGGGATGGTGATGAAGGCGCCGGTATGGGGCGAGGCGCTGGATGAAATCTGTTCCGCCGATACGCTGTTGGTTGTTCCCACCCCCGCGGGCGCGCGGTTCACCCAGGCCACCGCGCAACGCTGGAGCGCCGAGCGGCATCTGGTCTTCGCCTGTGGCAGATATGAGGGTATCGACCAGCGGGTCAGTGACGATGCCGCGCAGCGGATGCCGGTCGAAGAAGTCTCGATCGGCGACTACGTGTTAGCGGGCGGTGAAGCGGCGGCGTTGGTGATGATCGAGACCGTCCTGCGGCTGTTGGGTGGCGTTCTCGGCAACCCCGCGTCGCATCGGGACGATTCGCACTCGCCGGACCTGGACCGGCTGCTGGAAGGCCCCAGCTACACCAGGCCGCCGAGTTGGCGTGGACTCGGTGTTCCAGACGTTCTGCTGTCCGGTGACCACGCGCGAATCGCCGCCTGGCGCCGGGAGGTCTCGCTGCAGCGGACGCGCGAACGCCGCCCGGATCTTCTGGGCGACTAGATCCGGCCGTTGGGGAATATCGTCTTGACGGCCTGGGTGATCGTCGCCCTGGCGGTGGCGTCGTCGCTGGGCTGCAGCGACTGGATCACCATGATGTAGCGCCGGTCCGCGCCAATCACGCCGGTCGACAGATGCATCCAGTCGGCTCCGATGCAGCACATCCAGCCCTGCTTGACGGCCACCGGTTCGGCGTAGAGACCGTCGGGGATGCCGAAGCGCTGCGGGTAGCCGTCGGCGCCGGTCGGGGTGGACTGGGCAAGATCGTTGACGATGATCCGGGCTCGTTCCGGCGGCAGTCCGCCGGAGCCGTTGAGCAGCATGTCGTAGTAGCGGATCAGATCGGTCGCCGAGCTCATCGTGTTCCACCAGCGGCCGTCGCTGGGCGGCGTGGTGGCCGTCATCCCGTACCGGTTAGCGATTTGGGTGATGATGGCGGCGCCGCCGTCCTGACCCCAGAACCTCTCGGCAGCACCATCGTCCGACGCCTCCAGCATGGTGTCCAATGCCTGATGGTCGTCCGGGGACAGGGTGGTCCTGCCCTGAGATTCCTGCAGGAGCAGATCGTCGGCGATGAAGAGTTTGGCCACCGATGCGGTGCCGACTATCTGGGTGTTGCCATTGGTGACCAGCTGGTGTGTTTTGCGATCAAGGATGGCCATCGAGAGGGTGGCGCCGCGTGCGGCGGCGTCGTCGGATGCCCGCTGGACGCGCGCCTGCAGTCCGCCGAATGAGGGGCTCGGCCTTTCGGCCGCCTCGGGCGCCTCGGGCGGCGTGATGGCGCGCACCAGCAGCTGAGCGAGCTGCGGCGGCGGCTCGGCGGTCACATCGGGTTCGGTGTAGACCGGCGTGTTGTACGCAGGGACGCTGTACACCTTGGCCTGGACCAGCGCCTCGCAGCCGGCAACGACCACCAACGCGACCGCCGCAGTGGCGGTGAACACCGTCAGCGGCCGTATTCGCAGCGGCCGTGCTCGCATCCCTCTTCCTCCGACCTAAAACGTCCATCTGGGCGGCTGCCTGAGCCAGTCAAGCCGTCTTTCCCCGCGCCTCACGCTGAGATTCCGGCTGGACTAGCGCGTATTGACCCCAGTCATATGTACCATTCACCAGCGTCTTCGGCCCGCCGCGAACCGCCTGATTTCATGTGATTTTCACAGGGGGCGGACTATCTGGCACAATCGATCAGTTGTCTCCAGCGGTTGTCGGCCGGTCATTACCGCTTCCCGCCTGCTGCGAGATGCGCCCCGCAAGCCCGAACCCATCGGCTTGGTGACTGTCGCACGCCCGCGTGCGTGCAGCCACCACAAGCCGCGATCCCGAGGAAGTGTCTTCTCAGATGAACCGCCTGGACTTCATCGACCAAGCGTCGCTGCGCGACGACATCCCGTCCTTTAGCCCGGGCGACACCATAAATGTGCACGTCAAGGTCATCGAGGGCGCCAAGGAACGTATCCAGGTGTTCAAGGGCGCGGTGATCCGGCGGCAGGGCGGTGGCATCCGCGAGACGTTCACTGTGCGCAAGGAGAGCTATGGCGTCGGTGTGGAACGGACCTTTCCGGTGCATTCGCCGAACATCGACCATATCGAGGTGGTGACCCGTGGCGATGTTCGCCGCGCCAAGTTGTACTACCTACGTGAACTCCGCGGCAAGAAGGCCAAGATCAAGGAAAAGCGCTGACCAGGTGCGCCCTGGCGGCCGCTTCGGAACGCCTCGCCGCTTTACTCGCCTTTTTTGTAAGCCAAAATCTGTGCTGGCTACGCTGATCTCGTGACCCAAGACTCACCTGAGCCCCAGTCCGACGCTGGCCAGCAGGAGGCGAAGGTCTCTACCGACGACATTCCGGATCCTCCTGATGCCGCGGCGCCCACCGGGGATCCATCAGGGGAGCCAGGGCCCCCCGGGGAGCCGCCGGCCGACGAGCCGGAGCCCAAGAAGAAGTCCGCGCTTCGCGAATTCGCGATTCTGGCGGTGATCGCGGTGGCGCTCTACTACGTGATGTTGACGTTCGTTGCGCGCCCCTACCTGATTCCGTCGGAGTCCATGGAACCCACGCTGCACGGATGCACGGGCTGTGTCGGCGACCGAATCATGGTGGACAAGCTCACCTACCGCTTTGGCTCACCACAGCCCGGTGACGTCATCGTCTTCAAGGGACCGCCTTCGTGGAACATGGGATACAAGTCGATCCGGTCGAGCAACCCCGCGCTGCGGTCGGTGCAGGACGCGCTGTCGGTCATCGGTTTCGTGCCGCCCGACGAGAACGACCTGGTGAAGCGTGTCATCGCGGTCGGGGGACAGACCGTGCAGTGCCGAGCCGACACCGGTTTGACGGTCAACGGCAAGCCACTCAAGGAGCCGTTCCTCAATCCCGCCACCATGATGGCCGACCCCACGGTGTACCCCTGCCTTGGCAGCGAATTCGGGCCAGTAGCCGTCCCGCAGGGACGTCTGTGGGTGATGGGCGACAATCGGACGCACTCCGCGGACTCGCGCGCCCACTGCACCAGCATTCCGGCCGACGCGCTCAAGGGCCTGCTGTGCACCGGCGATCCGATGTCGGGGACCGTGCCGGTCTCCAATGTCATCGGAAAGGCGAGGTTCATCGTGTGGCCGCCGTCGCGATGGGGCGGTGTGGGTTCGGCCAACCCCCAGCAGGGTCAGTAGCCGTGTCCACCACCTGGCCGCCACGGACGGTCATCCGCAAGTCCTCAGGGTTGCGCACCCTGGAATCCACGCTGTACCGCAGCGGACTCGGGCCCGTGGCCGGGGTGGACGAGGTTGGCCGCGGTGCCTGCGCTGGCCCACTGGTGGTGGCGGCGTGCGTGCTCGGGCCGGGCCGGCTGGAAAGCCTGGCGGCCCTCGACGACTCGAAAAAGCTCACCGAGAAGGCGCGGGAGAAGCTCTTTCCGCTGATCTGCCGGTATGCGCTGGCCTATCATGTGGTCTTCATCCCGTCGGTGGAGGTCGATCGGCGCGGCGTGCATGTGGCCAATATCGAAGGCATGCGCCGGGCCGTCGCCGGCCTGTCGGTGCGTCCCGGTTACGTGCTGAGCGACGGCTTTCGGGTGCCTGGCCTGCCCATGCCGTCGCTGCCGGTGGTCGGCGGGGACGGCGTGGCCGCCTGCATCGCGGCGGCCAGCGTGCTGGCAAAGGTCAGCCGCGACCGGTTGATGGTTGCGATGGACGCCGACCACCCCGGGTACGGCTTCGCCGTGCACAAGGGCTACAGCACCGCCGCGCACAGTGCGGCGCTGACCCAGCGGGGTCCCTGTCCGGAGCACCGGTATTCGTTCATCAACGTCCGGCGTGTGGCTGACACCCGGATGGTCGCCGAGTGTAAACGGGACCCTCCGGGCGAGCGCCGCGCATACCAGTGAGGAAAGATGACAGCAGAACGGTATTCGCACGGAATTCGCGGGAAAAAGGACGTCTGAGCAGATGAGTGGCCGATGAGCGCTGAGGATCTCGAAAAGTATGAAACCGAGATGGAGCTCTCGCTCTACCGCGAATACAAGGACATCGTCGGCCAGTTCAGCTACGTCGTGGAAACCGAACGGCGGTTCTACCTGGCGAACAGCGTGGAGATGTTGCCACGCAACGCCGACGGCGAGGTCTACTTCGAGCTGAGGCTCTCCGATGCCTGGGTGTGGGACATGTACCGGCCGGCGCGCTTCGTCAAGCAGGTGCGGGTGGTCACCTTCAAGGACGTCAACATCGAAGAGGTCGAGAAGCCCGAGCTACGGCTGCCGGAATAGCCCGTGCTATCCCCAGCTACAGAGCCGGGGGAGCCTCGTCGCCGTCGGATAATAGTCTGCCGCGCCTTTCGATAATTGCCCGCGCGACGTCAGCCAGCTTGATGTTGAGGGTCTGCGAGTGGCGTCGTAGCACTTCGAACGCGTCATCTTCGGATATGTCGTTCAGCGTCATCAGCATGCCGATGGCCTTGCCGATCTCGCGATTGCTGAGCAGCCCCTGTCGAAGGGTGGTGGCATCTTCTCCCCGGGCGACGGCGTTGATTGCCACGCTGGTGAATGATGCCAGCACCGCCGCTCGACCGGCGGATTCGAGGTCGAACAGGTTGGGTGTCCGGCTGAACAGATTGAGTGCAGCGCCTTTGCGCTTGTCCACCAGGATCCGAAACCCCATGGCCCCGCGTACCGGTGTCTCTTCTACAAGGATTGCGGCCAGCTTGGGCCATTGGTTTGGTGTGGTCAGATCCGTTTCAATCTGCGGCGTTTCTTCCTCGATCGCATCGATGCAGGGGCCTTCGCCGGCGCGCCGTTCGAAATCATCAATCCGCAGCGCCATCCGATCACTTGCGCCGACGGTGACGTAGCGATCGTTCTGCTTCACCAGCAGGCTGGCGTGGTCGCAGCCGGGGACGACCAGAGTCGCCGCGACGCAGATGGCCGCGTACATCTCGTTGGCGTCCGAACCTTGATAAATGATCTCGGCGAGCGCGGCGAAGACCGTCGCCGGGTCGGCCTTCTCTCCACCCGGTAGTGAAACCTGCGCGTCCGCATTCGTGTCGTCTGCCATGTTGTATCTCATTTTAGGCGGTATCCGGTGGCGGGCGGACGGAACGCCGATCGCGGCGGATTATCGGCTCACCTTCAACCGATGTACGTTGATTTTGTGAGGCACGTAACGGCGCGCCGGCGCGCGCAGCACCTCACCGCGGACGGTGCCGTCACCCGGCCCGAGACCCTGGTCGTCGAGGAGCCTTTGGAGATCCGCGTCAATGGTGCCGCGGTTACGGTGACCATGCGCACGCCCGGATCGGATATCGAGCTCGCGCAAGGCTTTCTGCTCACCGAAGGGGTGATCTCCGAGCGCGAGGACGTCCTGACCATCCGCTACTGTGGCGGTGCCACTCCCGACTTCGAGGACGGCGCCAATACGTACAACGTTCTCGACGTCACCCTGGCGCCCGGAGTCAAACTTCCCGACGTCGATATCACCCGCAACTTCTACACCACCTCCTCATGCGGGGTCTGCGGCAAGGCGTCGCTGGACGCGGTACGGGTGATGGGCCGTTTTTCGCCGGCTGAGGATCCCGGCACCGTCGCGGCGGCCACGCTTCGCGCGATGCCCGACCAACTTCGCACTGCGCAAAAGGTTTTCGCCCGCACCGGCGGCCTGCACGCCGCGGCGCTGTTCGATGCTGACGGCACGATGCTTGTGGTGCGCGAAGACATCGGCAGGCACAACGCCGTCGACAAGGTCATCGGCTGGGCGCTCGAGCAGGACCGGATACCGCTGACATCGTCGGTGCTGTTGGTGAGCGGGCGCGCATCGTTCGAGTTGACGCAGAAGGCGGTGCTGGCCGGCATTCCGGTGCTCGCCGCCGTCTCGGCGCCGTCGTCGCTGGCGGCTTCGCTGGCCGAGGAGTCCGGTTTGACACTGGTGGCGTTCCTGCGGGGGGACTCGATGAACGTCTACACCCGGGCGGACCGAATCACGTAGCCCGTTGTGGATACGCGCTGGACTGGGGATAACTCGCCGTTCGGCCGTAGATAACTCGTTCGCCCCGGCACGCGCTGTCGGGAGCGCCGCGCATGGTGGCCGCATGACGACTGAGAAGATCGCGACCCGGATTCAGCTGGGGGCCATGGGTGAGGCGCTGGCCGTGGATCACCTGACCAAGATGGGTTTGCGGATCCTGAACCGCAATTGGCGCTGCCGCTATGGCGAGCTCGATGTCATAGCTAGCGACGAAGCTAACCGCACGGTGGTTTTCGTCGAGGTCAAGACCCGTACCGGCGACGGCTATGGGGGGCTGGCGCAGGCGGTGACGCCGCGGAAGGTACGCCGGTTGCGCCGGCTCGCCGGGCTGTGGCTGGCCGGTCAAGACGAGCACTGGACCGCAATCCGGATCGACGTCATCGGTGTGCGGGTCGGGCGGCGCCGCACCCCGGAGATCACCCACCTGCAGGGCGTCGGCTGATGGCGCTCGGGCGCGCGTTCTCCGTCGCGGTGCGCGGACTCGACGGGGACATCGTCGAAATCGAAGCCGACATCACGTCCGGCTTGCCTGGCGTGCACCTGGTTGGTCTGCCCGACGCCGCGTTGCAGGAGTCTCGCGACCGGGTCCGCGCGGCCGTCACCAACTGCGGAAACAGCTGGCCGATGGCCCGGCTCACGCTCGCGCTGTCGCCGGCGACGCTGCCGAAAATGGGATCGGTTTACGACATCGCCTTGGCGGCGGCGGTCTTGTCTGCGAAGCGGAAGCGCCCGTGGCATCGCCTGGAGAAGACCGTGCTGTTGGGTGAGCTGTCGCTGGATGGTCGGGTCCGGCCGGTGCGCGGCGTGTTGCCGGCTGTACTGGCCGCCAAACGCGACGGCTGGCCTGCCGTCGTGGTTCCGGTGGGTAACTTGGCCGAGGCCAGCCTGGTCGACGGCGTCGACGTCTGGGGGGTCCGCACCCTGGCGCAGTTGCAGGCCTGGCTCAACGGGGCTGCCGGCCTTGACGAAAGGATCACCGCCGTGGGCGACGACCCGGAACCCGCCGCGGACCTGGCCGATGTAGTGGGCCAGTCGCAGGCGCGGTTCGCGGTCGAGGTGGCGGCCGCTGGGGCGCATCACCTGATGCTGACCGGGCCGCCGGGCGTCGGAAAAACAATGTTGGCGCAACGCCTTCCGGGTCTGCTGCCGCCGCTGACGGATTCGGAGTCGTTGGAGGTCACCGCGATCCATTCGGTGGCCGGCCTTCTCTCGGCTGACACGCCGCTGATCACCAGGCCGCCGTTGGTGGCGCCGCACCACAGCTCTACCGTCGCCGCACTCGTCGGTGGCGGCTCGGGCATGGCTCGCCCCGGCGCGGTCAGCCGGGCGCACCGCGGAGTGTTGTTCCTGGACGAATGCGCGGAAATCAGCGTGAGCGCGCTGGAGGCGTTGCGGACACCGTTGGAGGACGGCGAGATCCGCCTTGCCCGTCGCGATGGAGTGGCGTGCTATCCGGCCCGGTTTCAACTGGTGATGGCGGCCAACCCATGCCCGTGCGCGCCGGCCGATCCACGCGAATGTATCTGTCCGGGGGCGACCAAACGGCGTTACCTGGGCAAGCTGTCGGGGCCATTGCTGGATCGGGTGGACCTGAGGGTGCAGATGAACCCTGTCCGGGCAGGCGCATTTTCGGCCGTCGACGGCGAGTCGACATTGCAGGTTCGCCACCGGGTGACGGTGGCCCGCGAAGCGGCCGCCGAGCGTTGGCGACCACACGGGTTCAGCACCAACGCCGAAGTCAGCGGGCCGCTGCTGAGACGGAAGTTCCGTCCTGGCGACGCCGCGATGGCCCCGCTGCGCACCGCGGTCGACCGGGGCCTGCTCAGCCTCCGGGGTGTCGACCGCACACTGCGAGTTGCTTGGAGCCTGACCGATTTGGCCGGCCGGACGTTGCCGGGTCGGGATGAGGTTTCGGCGGCGTTGAGCTTTCGCCAGCCGGGAGCGTTGCGATGAGCACAGCGGCTGACGATTTGCGGGCCTGGGCTTACCTGTCCCGGGTGGCGGAGCCGCCGTGTCTCGAGCTCGCCGCGCTGGTGCGCTCCGTTGGCCCGGTTGAGGCGGCCGAGCGCGTGCGGCGCGGGCTAGTCGACGAGGAGCTGGCCCGTCACATCGAATCCAGGCGTGAAATAGACCAGGCTGCAGATGATCTCGAGCTGCTCGCCCGGCGGGGCGGGCGATTGATCACACCGGACAGCGACGAGTGGCCGGTACTCGCATTCGCCGCATTCGCTGCCCTTCGAGGTGTCTTCGGTGGCAGGGAGAAGCTTCGCGGCGGGGCGCCGATGGTGTTGTGGGCACTGGGTCCCGCACGGCTGGACGAAGCCGCGATGCGTGCCGTCGCTCTCGTGGGAACCCGGGCCGCGACGACCTACGGCGAACATGTGACAGCCGATCTGGCGGCCGGGGTAGCCGAACGCGGGGTCGCGGTCGTTTCGGGCGGCGCGTATGGCATCGATGGCGCGGCTCACCGGGCGGCGCTGGACTGTGACGGAGTCACCGTGGCCGTACTGGCCGGCGGGATCGACATCCCTTATCCTTCTGGGCATTCGGGGCTGCTGCATCGCATCGGGCAGCACGGGCTGGTGTTCACCGAGTACCCCCCGGGTGTCCGCCCGGCCCGTTACCGGTTCCTGACCCGCAACCGTCTGGTCGCCGCGGTCACGGGCGCAACGGTGGTGGTAGAAGCGGGCCTGCGCAGTGGTGCGGCGAATACCGCGGCGTGGGCGCGAGGGTTGGGCCGGGTGGTGGGCGCCGTGCCGGGGCCCGTCACATCGTCGGCGTCGGCGGGTTGTCATGCGCTGTTGCGCAACGGTGCGGAGCTGGTTACACGAGCCGAGGACATCGTCGAGTTGGTCGGCCACATCGGTGAGCTCGCGCCCGAAGAACCGCATCCCAGTACACCGCTCGACGGGCTGAGTGAGGCCGAGCGCCTGGTGTACGAAGCGCTGCCGGGGCGCGGTGCCGCGACAGTCGACGAGATCGCGGTCGCGGCGGGGATGGTGGCCGAGCACGTGCTGGGACCGCTGGCGATGCTGGAGCTGGCCGGGTTAGCGGAGCGTCACGAGAGTCAGTGGCGCATTGTTCGCGCCAAAGCCGTTCGGCCTGCTGCGACGGCGCGGCTCGTATAGTCGGTTGGGGCTAGCCCTAGATCGGAGGACAAGTGGCAGGTCGACCTTTGCAAAGCTTCAAAGTGGTCAGTACTCGAAAACTCGCTCCGCACATGGTCCGGGTAGTGCTCGGGAGCAGTAAATTCAACACCTTCGCGCCCAGCAACTTCACCGACTCGTACGTCAAGTTGGTGTTCGTCGCCGACGACGTCGACGTCGCGGAGTTGCCGCAACCGTTGACCCAGGACAGCTTCGCGGAACTGGCTCCCGAAAAGCGTCCTTCGGTTCGGACCATGACCGTTCGCCGTGTCGACGTGCCGGCCCGCGAGATCACACTGGACATCGTCGTGCACGGTGACCACGGGGTCGCGGGCGCCTGGGCGGGCTCGGCCCAACCCGGACAGCGCATCTACCTGATGGGGCCGGGCGGCGCGTACACGCCGGATCCGGCCGCCGATTGGCACTTGCTGGCCGGCGACGAAACCGCGCTGCCGGCTATTTCCGCCGCGCTGGAAGCGTTGCCCGCCAACGCAATCGGCAAGGCCTTCATCGAAGTGGGCAGCCCGGACGACGAGATTCCGTTGACCGCTCCCGACGGCGTCGAGGTGAACTGGGTCTACCGCGGCGGCCGGGCAGATCTGGTTCCCGAGGAGCATGCCGGCGATTTCGCGCCGTTGATCGAAGCGGTCACTAACGCCGAGTGGCTGCCGGGCCAGGTGCACGTGTTCATCCACGGCGAGGCACAAGCCGTTATGCACAACTTGCGGCCCTACATCCGCAAAGAGCGCGGTGTGGAAGCGAAATGGGCGTCGTCGATCTCCGGTTACTGGCGGCGAGGACGCACCGAAGAAACCTTCCGGCAGTGGAAGAAGGAGCTGGCCACCGCGGAGGCGGGCGCTCGGTAGAGGCTCGTCAGCCTGACCGCATGCTGGCATTCTGATCGCATGGCATTCGGCGATTACCAGAACGAGATCTATTTTCAGGGCCTGGCTGGGGTGGTGCCATCCCTGCCCATGGTCTTCGCGGAACTGGAGGCCAAGGCCGAAAAGGCGCTGCCGCCGTCGGTGTGGTCGTACGTGGCAGGTGGAGCCGGCGACGAGCGCACCCAGCGGGCCAACCGTGAGGTCTTCGATCGATGGGGCCTGATCCCGCGCATGTTCGTCGGCGCCGCCCACCGCGACCTGTCCGTCGAGATGTTCGGCCTCACAATGCCTGCGCCGATGTTCATGGTGCCGATCGGCGTCATCGGGCTGTGCGCCCAAGATGGCCACGGCGACGTGGCCACCGCGCGCGCGGCGGCCCGCACCGGCGTCCCGATGGTGGCCTCCACGTTGTCGGTGGATCCTCTGGAAGACGTGGCCGCGGCTCTGGGCAATACGCCCGGGTTCTTTCAGCTGTACACACCGACCGACCGCGAGCTGGCGGCCAGCCTGGTGCATCGCGCCGAGGCAGCCGGTTTCAAGGGCATCGTCGTCACCCTCGACACCTGGGTCACGGGCTGGCGCCCGCGCGACTTGAGCACGTCGAACTTTCCCCAGCTCCGCGGGCACTGCCTGAGCAACTACACCAGCGATCCGGTCTTCCGCGCGAGCCTGCAACGCCCGCCGGAGGAAGATCCGCAGGGCGCTGTACTGCGCTGGGCGCAGGTCTTCGGAAACCCTTTGACCTGGGACGACCTCGGCTGGCTGCGATCGCTGACCAAATTGCCGCTGCTGGTGAAGGGCATCTGTCACCCCGACGACGCGCGGCGCGCCAAGGACGGCGGAGTCGACGGCATCTACTGCTCCAACCACGGCGGCCGGCAAGCCAACGGCGGCATACCCGCCCTGGATTGCCTGCCGGGCGTGGTCGAGGCGGCCGACGGGCTGCCGGTCCTGTTCGATTCGGGCATCCGTAGCGGAGCCGACGTCATCAAGGCGCTCGCCATGGGCGCAACCGCGGTGGGCGTCGGCCGGCCCTATGCTTTCGGTCTGGCGCTCGGGGGCATCGACGGCATCGTGCACGTGCTGCGGATGATGCTCGCCGAAGCGGACCTGATCATGGCCGTCGACGGATATCCGACACTCAAAGATCTCACCCCGGAAACGCTTCGGCGCGTCGACTGACCCGGGGGAGGTTGTGCCTGCGACGGTGGAGGCATGCAGGCGATCCTCGACGCGTTCGACCAGTACCTGGACCTGGAGTGCGGGCGGTCGGCGCACACCCGGCGCGCCTACCTCGGCGACCTGCGGTCGCTGTTCGGCTTTCTCGACGGACGCGGAGGCTTGGACGCGCTGAACCTGCCGACCCTGCGCTCGTGGCTGGCGGCCGGGGCCGGCGCCGGGGCGGCCCGCACCACGCTGGCCCGGCGCACCTCGGCGGTCAAGACCTTCACCGCGTGGGCCGCGCGGCGTGGCCTGCTGACCGAGGACCCCGGCGCCCGGCTGCAAGTGCAGAAGTCCCACCGCACCCTGCCGGCGGTACTGCGCCAAGACCAGGCGCTGGACGCCATGGCCGCGGCGAAATCCGGCGCCGAGCAGGGCGACCCGATGGCACTGCGGGACCTGCTGATCGTGGAGATGCTGTACGCCACCGGTATCCGGGTCAGCGAGCTGTGCGGCCTGGACATCGACGATGTGGACACCCACCACCGGGTGGTGCGAGTTCTCGGTAAGGGCAATAAGCAGCGCACCGCGCCTTTCGGGGTGCCGGCCGCCGACGCGCTGTTCGCCTGGCTGGCCGACGGGCGTCCCGCATTGGCTGTCGCGGAGTCCGGGCCGGCGCTGCTACTGGGCGCCCGGGGGCGCCGGCTGGACGCGCGCCAGGCGCGCACCGTCGTGCATCAGACCGTCGCCGCGGTGGACGGCGCGCCCGACATGGGGCCACACGGGCTGCGGCACAGCGCGGCCACCCACCTCCTCGAAGGTGGGGCTGACCTGCGGATCGTCCAGGAGTTGCTCGGCCATTCGAGCCTGGCGACCACCCAGCTGTACACCCATGTCGCGGTCGCCCGGTTGCGGGCGGTGCACGATCAGGCCCACCCGCGGGCCTAGCCTCGCAGCGGTTTGAGCCGGATCGGGGTGGATCGGAGCAGGCCCACCGGATCGACATAGTCGGCGCCCGCCGCCGGTCCCCACATCGCTCCCCAGTGCAGACACGCAGCGGCCGGGCAGCCGGCGTGCCCGGCCATGAGTTGTCCGATCATCGTCTGCGGAGTCACCGACTGACCGACCTGGACGGCAGCGCGGACCGGCTCGTAACTGGTGTGCAAGCCGCCGGGGTGTGCCAGCGACACCACCGGCCGGCCTGCCAGCAGCCCGGCGAACACCACCGTCGCAGCACCCGCCGCGTACACCGGTTGGCCAGGCGTACCGGCCAGGTCGACGCCGCGGTGCCCAGGATGCCAATTCGGCGAGGGCGCGTCGAATCCCCGCACCACCGTCGGCGGTGGCCGCAACGGCCAGTCCAGTCGGGCGTCGTCGGCAGACGCCGGCGCAGCGGCGATAAGCGTCAGCCATAGAACCAGTGCCAGCCGTCGCATCGGGTCAGTTCAGCGGCGTTACGGCGAAGGGGCCAGTCACCGTGGCGAGTTCTGTGCACTACAACGTGTAAACTCCTGGTCGCAGCTCGCATTAGCGTGCTGACTTCGCGCGCCTGCACCGCGGCTCCCGTTGTTTAGGAGATCGCACCACATGCCGGGCGGTCCCGCGCCGGTTCCCTTGGGAATCCGGAACGGGTCCGGCATCGCAGCAGACGCCAGGGCACGGCTTCACCCGAAGCCGGGCGGACAACCGACACTAGTAAGGCATACGCATGGCTGTTGTGACCATGAAGCAGCTGCTTGACAGCGGCACCCACTTCGGGCATCAGACCCGTCGCTGGAATCCTAAGATGAAGCGGTTCATCTTCACCGACCGCAACGGCATCTACATCATCGACCTGCAGCAGACGCTGACCTTCATCGACTCGGCGTACGAGTTCGTCAAAGAGACCGTCGCCCACGGTGGCAGCATCATGTTCGTTGGCACCAAGAAGCAGGCGCAGGAGTCCGTCGCGGCCGAAGCGACCCGCGTGGGGATGCCGTACGTGAACCAGCGCTGGCTGGGCGGCATGCTGACCAACTTCTCCACCGTGCACAAGCGGCTGCAGCGCATGAAGGAGCTGGAGGCCATGGAGCAGACCGGCGGCTTCGAGGGGCGCACCAAGAAGGAAATCTTGATGCTGACTCGCGAGAAGAACAAGCTGGAGCGCAGCCTCGGCGGTATCCGCGACATGGCCAAGGTGCCGTCAGCGATCTGGGTTGTCGACACCAACAAGGAGCATCTCGCGGTTGCGGAGGCTCGCAAGCTGAACATCCCGATCATCGCGATCCTGGACACCAACTGCGACCCGGACCTGGTCGACTACCCGATTCCGGGTAACGACGACGCGATCCGCTCGGCGGCGCTGCTGACCAAGGTGATCGCTTCCGCGGTCGCCGAGGGCCTGCAGGCCCGCGCGGGCGCTGGCCGCGCCGACGGCAAGCCCGAGGCCGAAGCAGCCGAGCCGCTCGCGGAGTGGGAGCAGGAACTGCTGGCCAGCGCCACCGCCAGCGCCCCGACCGACGCTGCCGCGGCAACGACAGAATCAACACCCACGGAATCAACCACAGATGCATCCTAGGAAAGGCTGAGCATTGGCGAACTACACCGCTGCCGACGTCAAGCGACTTCGGGAGCTGACCGGTGCCGGAATGCTCGATTGCAAGAACGCGCTGGTGGAAACCGAGGGCGACTTCGACAAGGCCGTCGAGGCACTTCGGATCAAGGGCGCCAAGGACGTCGGGAAGCGTGCGGAGCGGGCCACCGCCGAGGGTCTGGTGGCGGCCAAGGGTGGCGCGCTCATCGAGCTGAACTCCGAGACCGACTTCGTCGCCAAGAACGCCGAATTTCAAGCGCTGGCCGACGTGGTCGTCGCGGCGGCGGCGAAATCTAAGGCTGCCGACGTCGACGCTCTCAAGGGAGCCAGCACCGGCGACAAGACCGTCGAGCAGGCAATTGCCGAGCTCTCGGCCAAGATCGGCGAAAAGCTCGAACTGCGCCGGGTCGCCTTCTTCGACGGCACCGTCGAGACCTACCTGCACAAACGTGCCGCCGACTTGCCGCCGGCGGTGGGTGTGTTGGTCGAGTACAACGGCGGCAATGGCTCGGGCAGCGAGGCCGCACACGCGGTTGCACTGCAGATCGCCGCGCTCAAGGCGCGTTATCTGTCCCGCGACGACGTCCCCGCAGAGGTCGTGGCCAGTGAGCGTCGCATCGCCGAGGAAACCGCCAAGGAAGAGGGCAAGCCGGAGCAGGCACTGCCCAAGATCGTCGAGGGCCGGCTGAACGGCTTCTTCAAGGACGCGGTGCTGCTCGAGCAGCCGTCGGTGTCCGACAACAAGAAGACGGTCAAGGCGCTGCTGGACGAAGCAGGCGTGACGGTGACGCGATTCGTTCGGTTCGAGGTAGGTCAGGCCTAAGCGCGGAAAGCCGGCGACCCGCGCTGGGCTAGCGTCGTTGGCATGCGACGCGTGCACGCTTTCGGCGACGATGCCCTCGGTGAACTCGACGCGGTAGGCGTCGCCGATGCCATCCGCGCCGGCTGGGTCAGCAGGGGCGAGGTCGTCGAGGCCGCGATCGCCCGCACCGAGGCGGTCAATCCCGTCCTGAACGGCTTGGCCTACAAGGCATTTGACCAAGCGCGCGCGGCCGCGGAGGGCAGCCTGGCCGGCGGGTTCTTTGGCGGCGTGCCGACCTTCATCAAGGACAACATCGACGTCGCCGGGCAGCCGACGATGCAGGGCACCGACGCCTGGTCACCCCGCGACGCGGTCGCCGACGGCGAGTTCACCCGCCTTTACCTGGCCACCGGGCCGACTTCGCTGGGCAAGACCCAGCTGTCGGAATTCGGGTTCAATGCTTCCGCCGAACACGCGCGGTTGGGCCCGGTTCGCAACCCATGGAACAGCGATTGCACGGCCGGCGCGTCATCGTCGGGATCGGGTGCGTTCGTCGCCGCCGGTGTGGTGCCCATCGCGCACGCAAACGACGGCGGCGGGTCGATCCGAATTCCGGCCTCCTGCAACGGGCTGGTGGGACTCAAGCCGTCGCGTGGCCGGTTGCCGCTGGACCCCGAACTGCGCCGGATGCCGGTGCGCATCGTCACCAACGGCGTGCTGACTCGTTCGGTGCGTGACACCGCCGCCTTCTATCGCGAGGCCGAGCGCGTCTGGCGCAATCCCAAGCTGGCGCCGATCGGGCACATCACGGGGCCCGGTCGGCAGCGGCTGCGGATTGCCGTGGTGACGCGCTCGGTTCGACGCGAGTGCGCCCCGGAAATGCGGGAGCTGACGCTGAAGTCGGCCGGTTTGCTCGAAGATCTGGGACACCGCGTCGAACTCGTCGACGAGCCCCCGGCGCCGGCCAGTTTCGTGGATGATTTCGTGCTGTATTGGGGTTTTCTCGCGTTCGCGCAGGTGGGCTCGGGTCGGCGCGCGTTCGGCCCGACGTTCGACCGCACCCGGCTGGACAGTCTGACGCTGGGCCTGGCTCGCAACACCAGTCGCAACCTGCACCGGCTTCCGCTGGCGATCGCGCGACTGCGCAGGCTGCGCCGGCGCAGCGCGCAGTTCTTCAGCACCTACGACGCGCTGCTCACCCCGACGGTTGCCGAGGAGACCCCGCAGATCGGCTACCTCGCTCCTACCGACTATCAACAGGTCATCGACCGGTTGATCGACTGGGTCGCATTCACCCCGCTGCAAAACGTCAGCGGGGACCCGGCGATTTCGCTACCGATGGCCCAATCCGCGGGCGGTATGCCGGTGGGCATGATGCTGTCCGCCGACGTCGGCCAGGAGGCATTGCTATTGGAACTGGGCTTCGAAATCGAAGAGGCCCACCCGTGGGCCCGGATCCAGGCTGAAGTGTGACCGGTCAGTCGGATCCGAGCTGCTCCAGCATTCGTTTGAACTCGCGCTGCTGCGTTGCGGTCAGTTTGGCCATGATGCGGGCATCGGCCTCATGGACCGCGCCTTCGGCGCGCGTCAGCAGGGCGCGGCCCTGACTGGTGAGTGTTGCCGGTAGTGCACGTCCTGAAGAGACCGATGCCGGGCGTGCCACCGCGCCAATGTCTTCCAGCTTGCGCAGCACGGTGTTCATGGCCTGAGGTGTGACGTTGGTGTGCCGGGACAATTCGGCGCTGGACAACCCCGGCGACATCGAAATGATGCGCAGGCATACAAATTCGGGGAGCGTCATACCGAGCGGGCCCAATACGGCGGAGACCTCTGGCCGCAGAACGGCTCCCACTCGATAGAGCAGGTAACCGAGCGGAGCACCTTCGAAGTCGCCCATGTCAATGATATTGACATACATGCCCGGTCGAATGCCCGGAGAAACGCTATTCGATGCCTCACGACCTGGTCCCTGGCAAGAGTCGCGCAAATCACACTTGACCGATCAGACAGATCTGTCTAATCTTCGTTACTAGACAGACAGGTCTACTCAATCAACGAAGGATCGTCATGACAAAGCAATCCGCGAACCAACAACCGGTCGCCCTGGTGACTGGTGCGACGTCGGGAATCGGGCGGGCGGCGGCGCTGCAGCTGGCCCGCGAAGGTTTGACCGTGATCGTGCACGGTCGCGACGCCGCCAGAGGCGAGGCGACGGTGAAGGAGATCGAATCGGCCGGCGGGCACGCCCGCTTCGTGGCGACCGACTTGTCAGATACGGCCGCGGTGACTGCCCTGGCCGAGGACGTCGGAGAGGTCGAAGTACTGGTCAACAACGGCGGCATTTCGTGGTTCGGGCCGACCGCTGACCTCGATACCGACACCTTCGATAAACTGTTCGCCAGCAATGTGCGGGCCGCCTACCAACTGGTCGCGGCGCTGGCGCCGGGCATGGCAGAGCGTGGTCACGGCAGCATCATCAGCGTCGACAGCATGGCCGGACATATCGGCCTGGCCGGTGGCGCAGCGTACGGCGCGACGAAGGCCGCCCTGACCACCATGTCCCGGGCGTGGGCCGCCGAATTCAGCCCGTCGGGCGTGCGCGTCAACACCGTCGCCCCGGGGCCGGTCTTCACCGATGAATCCAAGCGGGACCTCATCGAGAACCTGGCCAGCACAACGCTCTTCAAGCGTGGCGCGCAACCCGAGGAGATTGCCGAGGTCATCGCGTTCCTGGCCTCCACGAAAGCCAGCTACATCACCGGCGCGGTCATCCCCGTCGACGGCGGCCGGACGGCGGTGTGATCATGAGCAACACATACCAGCCCAGTCCCAGTGATCGGGTAAGCGAACAGGTAGCGCTCTACGAAGCCACAGACGGACGAGAAGGGGGCACCCTCGAGGACCGGCCGGTGGTCATCTTGACCACCACCGGTGCCAAGACGGGCAACATCCGCAAGAGCCCGGTGATGCGGATCAAGGAAGGCGACACCTACGTCGCTATAGCGTCCGCCGCGGGAGCCACCAGCCACCCCTCGTGGTACCGCAACCTCGTCGCCCACCCGGAAGTGTCGCTGCAGGACGGCGCGACCGTCCACCGGTTGCGCGCCAGGGAAGCCGAGGGTGAGGAGAAGGCGTACTGGTGGCGCGTCGCCGAGAGCTTCTGGCCGCATTTTCCCGAGTACCGGGAGAAGGCCGGCGGTCGTGAGATTCCGGTGATGTTGTTGGAGCCGCGCTGATGGCAACCACGACACCGGCGACGGTCGAGGCTCGGCGATCGGCCCGGGAACGGCTGCTCGATGCCGCCAGTGAATTGTTCTATAACGAAGGCATCCAGAGCGTCGGCATTGACCGGATCATCGAAAAGGCGGGGGTAGCCAAGGCATCGCTGTACAACACTTTTGGCAGTAAAGAAGAACTCGTGCAGGCCTATCTGGCAACCCGCCACACGGGGACCATGGAACGGCTCAACGCAGCGGTCGAAAAGCACACGGACGCCAAAGACCGCCTGCTGGCAGTGTTCGATACTCAGACTGAACTGGCCGGCCAGCCGAATTTCCGCGGCTGCGCATTCATTTCAGCCAGCGCCGAGGCACCCCCCGGCGGCCGCGTCGAACAGGTGGCCGACAACTACCGCACCGAGATCCGCGCCCTTTTCACCCGGCTCGCCGGGCAAGCCGGAGCGCCCGACCCCGGCACTCTCGCCCGCCAGCTCCACCTGCTCTACGACGGTGCCGGCATCGGTGCCCACATGGACCGAGATCCCACGGCTCCACTCGGCGCGCGGGCAGCGGCCGCAACTCTTCTCGAAAGCGCACTGGGACAAACACGATGAAGATTTCCGCGCAGTTCGCAACCTCGCTGAATTCGCCTGAACATATCGCGATCGCTGAAAGCCTGGGGTATCACCGCGCCTGGCTGTTCGACACCCCCCACGAGAGCCCCGACGTCTGGATGATGCTCGCTCTGGCCGCTGCACGAACCAGCACCATCGGGCTGGGCCCTGGCGTGCTTGTACCCACCCTCAGGCACCCCATGGTCAATGCCTCAGCCGCAGCGGCACTTTCCGCGCTGGCGCCGGAGCGGGTCGCGGTTGCTTTCGGCACTGGTTTCGCAGGTGCCCGCGCGTTGGGCGCCAAACCGAGCAGCTGGTCGTTTCTCCGCGACTACGTCCGCGCTTTCCGCGGCCTGCTCAACGGCGACTCGGTCGACTGGGATGGGTCCGCAATGCGGATGATGCACCCCGCCGGGTTCGCGCCGGCCCGACCCATCAACATCCCCATCCTGATTTCGGCGTTGGGGCCCAAGGGACTGGCCGTCGCCGAGGAATTGGCCGATGGCTTGTTCACCGTCAATGGCAAAACCGCTTTCGCCCCCCAGTTCAGCTGGGCGGCCCTCGGTGTGCACGGCACCGTCCTCGCCGACGGCGAGGCGCTCGATTCGGATCGCGTTCGTGCTGCCTCAGGAGCCGGAAACGCCCTGGCTTATCACGCGACGCATGAATTCGGCGGCGACGTAACCGCGCTGCCGGCGGGTGACGTGTGGCTCGACGCCATTAGCCAAACACCGCTACACGAGCGGCATTTGGCCATTTACGACCAGCATCTGGTGGATCTCAATGATGCCGACGCCGCAGCGTGGAACGCAGGCAGTTGGAAAGCGATCCCGCAGACCACGCTGACAGGAACAGCTGTCGAAATCGCTGGGCGCCTGGCCGAGATCGCCGGGCAGGGCATCACCGAGGTGATCTATCAGCCCATCGGCCCCGATATTCCTGGTGAACTCGAAGCTTTCATTGGCGCGACTCATGGTGACGTCTGTTAAGCGGATTCAAGTGATGGAAATGGTACCCATGTTGAGCAAGGGGTCTTGAAATATTTTGCGACGAAAAACAAAAGGCTGCGTCTGCGCAGGTCACAGCCCCACTGCGGTAATTTTCCGGGTTAGCCATGTTTGAGCTCGCCGCCAAAGGGCTATGCGACCTTTGCGTGGCTAATTGGCCTAACGAGGCCATGTTTCGACACGGGAGGAAATTAGTATGGAGTTAACAAAAATCGCTGTAAAGACTGTTATCGCGGCCGGGGGAGTCGCGGCGGCAAGTGTTTTCGCTGCGGCCAGCGCTTCTGCTGCGCCACCAACCATTCAGGGTTTCGGCACCAGCGAGCAACTCGTTGCCGGTCCGATGGTCACCAATTACACGGTCGGAAGCCTGCAGCCCAGCAGCGCGATGATTCCTGGCTTCATGCCCAAAGGGCATCTGTATCAGGCGGATATCACCGCCCGGGCCGATGGCGGAATCGTCACGCCCGTAGTGTCTGACTTCAACGCTCGCGCGGCCAACGGCCAGAGTTATCGGGTGATCGACACAGTCCCGATGCCCAACGGTCTGAGCGCGGCGCCGATCACCCAGGGTGGTCAAACGAGTGGGACGGTCTATTTTGATGTGACCGGTCAGCCGCCGAATGGTGTCGTCTACAACGACGGTATGCAGGACGTTCTGATGTGGACCAGCAACGCCTGATCCGCCGTTTATCAGTTTCACCGATCTCCCCGCGTCGTGCTCGGCGCGGGGAGATCGTCTGTTTGGCGCTGCACGCTTCGCGCTATCGGGCTATCGGGCTATCGGGCTATCGGGCTATCGGTCGACGGTACGAACACGCGCGTTGCAGTCATAACCCCACACCTCGTGCATGAGCCGGGTGCGGGTGAATGCCCGGCCAGCGTGCTGCACAAGGAAACTCAGCAATTTGAATTCTGTAGGTGTCAGGCTCAGATTCCGGCCGGCCATCGACCCGCCGAGACGTTCTGGGTAGAGGGCGAGGTCGCCGAACTTGGGGAAGCCTGCCAGTGAATTGCGCCGACGGGTTATCGCCAGGCGTAGTCGTGTCCGCAACTCGTCCGCTCCGGCCGCGGGCAGCAGCACATCATCGAAACCCCAGTCAACGTCGACCGCCACGAAGTCCGCGGGTGCGACTACGGCTACCACAGCGATCGCCGGAACGTCGCCGGTCACTCGGTGGCAGGCTCTCCGGGCTGCCGCCAGGTCGGTGCGGGCATCGATGATCGCGACGTCCGCGCTGTCGCAATCGGCATCAGCGCCCAGTGGCGCGCGTCGCGTCGTGTGTGCGAAGGAATTCAGGGTCGGTAGGGCCAATTCGAATTCGTCCTGATCGGTAAGTAGTAGAACGTCCACACACATCTCCAAAACGTCATGGAGGGTGCGCCTGCCGCCCCCGACTCCCAGGCACCTCCAGGGGAGATGCCATTTTTGCGCAGCCGCGGATACCCGGTCGCGAGTCGGACCAAACCTCTTTTTGTTGAGTGGGCAGATAATGCACCCCGGCCCCGGCACAGTGCGACGATGGGGCAGGATGTGACATGCCGTTCCGGGTGCGGTCGCCGGGATGGCACTCTCATGCGAGGAGTCTGATGACGGAACCCCAGCCGGCCAAGTATTCGCGAGTGTTACTCAAGCTCGGCGGCGAGATGTTCGGCGGCGGCCAGGTCGGGCTGGATCCCGACGTCGTGGCCCAGGTGGCGCGCCAAATCGCCGAGGTGGTCCGCAGCGGAGTGCAGGTCGCTGTGGTCATTGGCGGCGGCAACTTCTTCCGCGGCGCACAGCTGCAGCAGCGCGGCATGGAGCGGACGCGGTCGGACTACATGGGGATGCTCGGCACGGTCATGAACAGCCTTGCCTTGCAGGACTTTCTCGAGAAGGAAGGCATCGCCACCCGAGTCCAGACGGCCATCACCATGGGCCAGGTGGCAGAGCCCTACCTACCGCTGCGGGCCGTCCGACACCTGGAAAAGGGCCGGGTGGTGATTTTCGGCGCCGGAATGGGGCTGCCGTACTTTTCCACGGACACCACCGCGGCACAGCGCGCCCTGGAGGTAGGCGCGGACGTGGTGTTGATGGCCAAGGCGGTTGACGGGGTGTTCACCGAGGATCCGCGGATGAACCCGCACGCTGAATTGCTCACCGCGATCAGTCATCGCGAAGTCATCGACCGCGGGCTGCGGGTGGCCGATGCCACCGCATTCAGTCTGTGCATGGACAATGGCATGCCGATCCTTGTGTTCAACTTGCTGACCGACGGGAATATCGCCCGTGCGGTCGCTGGTGAGAAGATCGGGACGCTGGTCACCACCTGAAAAGGAGCAGCACAAGTGATTCGTGCTGGCGACGATGCAGAGCGCGGCGATGAGGAGGAGCAGCACAAATGATTGATGAAGCTCTCTTCGACGCAGAAGAGAAAATGGAAAAGGCCGTCTCGGTGGCCCGTGACGACCTGTCAACCATCCGGACAGGCCGCGCCAACCCAGGCATGTTTTCGCGGATCGTCATCGAGTACTACGGCACCAACACCCCGATCACCCAGCTGGCCAGCATCAATGTCCCCGAGGCGCGACTTGTCGTCATCAAGCCGTACGAAGCCAATCAGCTTGGCGCCATCGAGAACGCGATACGCAACTCTGACCTCGGGCTCAACCCCAGCAACGACGGCACCCTGATCCGGGTGGCGGTACCGCAGCTCACCGAGGAGCGTCGCCGGGAGCTGGTCAAACAGGCCAAGGGCAAGGGCGAAGACGCGAAGGTCTCGGTGCGCAACATTCGCCGCAAAACGATGGAGGAACTGCACCGGATTCGCAAGGACGGCGAGGCCGGCGAGGACGAGGTCAGTCGCGCGGAAAAAGACCTGGACAAGACCACCTCGCAGTACGTCACCCAGATCGAAGACTTGGTCAAGCACAAAGAAGGCGAGCTGCTGGAGGTCTAGCGACCGCTCAGCGATGAAGTCTGTGGCAATTACCGACGCCGGCGCAGGCAACCCGCCCGACGAGCCGGCGGGCGGGCCTCAGCAGACTGCCAAGAAAAAGTCCCGGGCGGGCCGTGACCTGCCCGCCGCGATTGCGGTCGGCCTCAGTATTGGCGCGGTTCTTGTCGCGACACTGGTGTTTGCTCCGCGCGGTTGGGTGGTCCTCTGCGCTCTCGCCATTTTCGTCGCCAGCTACGAGGTGGTGCGGCGGCTCCGTGAAGCCGGATATGTGATTCCGGTCATCCCGCTGCTGGTTGGCGGGCAGGTGACCGTCTGGCTGACCTGGCCGTATCACGCCGTGGGCGCGTTGTCTGGCTTCGGCGCGACGGTGGTGGTCTGCATGTTCTGGCGGCTCTTCATGCCGGATGAGAGCAAGCGGCACGATGCCCGGGACGCTGAAGCCGGGGCGCTGCCGCCCTCATCGAATTACCTGCGCGACGTGTCTGCCACCATTTTCCTCGCCGTCTGGGTGCCGTTATTCGCCTCGTTTGCCGCATTGCTCGTCTACCCGAAGGACGGCGCCGGGCGGGTGTTTTGCCTGATGATCGCGGTCATTGCCTCAGACGTCGGTGGTTATACCGTGGGGGTGCTTTTCGGGAAGCACCCGATGGTCCCGACAATCAGCCCGAACAAGTCCTGGGAGGGATTTGCCGGTTCGATGGTGTGCGGGATCACCGCGACGATCCTGACCGCGACCTTCTTGGCCGGCAAAGCTCCGTGGGTCGGGGCTCTGCTGGGTGTGGTGCTGGTGCTGACCTGCACGCTTGGCGACCTGGTGGAATCCCAAGTCAAGCGTGACCTAGGGATCAAAGACATGGGTCGCCTGCTTCCCGGTCATGGCGGCCTGATGGACCGCCTCGACGGCGTGCTCCCTTCGGCGGTCGCGGCCTGGACAATGCTTACGCTGCTTCCCTAGATTCCCAAGGTTGCCCTGACAGGGCCGATAATGGACAGATCATGGTCCAACAGTTGGTGTTCACCGAACCGCGCCGGGGCCGGCCGCCCCGGCACCTGGCCGACCTCGACGAACAGGGCCGTGCCTCCGCGGTCGCCGAGCTGGGCTTGCCGGCCTTTCGCGCCAAACAGCTTGCGCATCAGTACTACGGCCGGCTGATCGCCGATCCGCGGCAGATGACCGATCTCCCGGCGGCCATCCGCGACGCGGTTGCCGAATCGATGTTTCCCACCCTGCTCACCGCGGCCCGCGACATCACGTGTGATGCCGGCCAGACCCGAAAGACGCTGTGGCGTGCGGTCGATGGAACCACCTTCGAGTCGGTGCTGATGCGCTACCCGCAGCGCAATACCGTGTGCATTTCATCGCAGGCAGGCTGCGGCATGGCCTGCCCGTTCTGCGCCACCGGCCAGGGCGGATTGGACCGCAACCTGTCCACCGCGGAAATCCTCGAGCAGGTGCGCGCCGGCGCCGCGGCCCTGCGCGACGACTTCGGTGACCGCCTCTCGAACGTGGTTTTCATGGGCATGGGGGAGCCGCTGGCCAACTACGCCCGGGTGGTGGCTGCGGTACGCCGGATCACCGAGATGCCACCGCAAGGATTCGGAATTTCGGCTCGTTCGGTGACGGTGTCGACGGTCGGTCTGGCTCCCGCCATCCGCAAGCTTGCCGACGAACGACTCGGGGTGACGCTGGCGTTGTCGCTGCATGCGCCCGACGACGAGCTGCGTGACACGCTGGTTCCGGTCAATGACCGGTGGAAGATCACCGAAGCCCTTGATGCCGCCCGGTACTACGCCGACGTGACCGGTCGGCGAGTATCTATCGAGTACGCCCTGATCCGCGATGTCAACGACCAGCCGTGGCGCGCGGACCTGCTGGGTAAGAGGCTGCATCGTGCGCTTGGTCCGCTGGTGCATGTGAACCTGATCCCGCTCAACCCGACCCCGGGTAGCGCCTGGGATGCCAGCCCCAAGGCGGTCGAGCGGGAGTTCGTCCGACGGGTCCGGTCGAAGGGGGTTTCCTGCACGGTGCGAGACACGCGGGGCCAGGAGATCGGAGCCGCGTGTGGACAGCTAGCCAGGGAAGGGCGAGCGGGCGGGTAGCTCGATGAACCGCGAAGGGGGCTGTAACGTCTTCAGAGCATGATCACTCGCTGGTTATCCCCGTTCAAGTTGTTTGCCGTGGCTGTCTGCGCCGCAGCCCTGATATTTGGGCTTGCCAATCCGCCGCGGGCGGAGGCCGCCGACGACCGCCTCCAATTCACCGGCACCACCCTCAGCGGCGCGGCGTTCAATGGCGCCAGCCTGCAGGGCAAGCCGGCGGTGCTGTGGTTCTGGGCGCCGTTCTGCCCGTTCTGCAACGCGGAAGCTCCCGGCGTCAGCCAGGTCGCGGCCGCCAATCCGGGAGTCACCTTCGTCGGTATTGCGGCGCACTCGGATGTCGCTGCGATGCAGAGTTTCGTCTCCAAGTACAGCTTGAATTTCACCAACCTCAACGACACCGACGGTTCGATCTGGGCGCGCTTCAACGTCCCCTGGCAGCCGGCCTACATGTTCTACCGCGCCGACGGCAGTTCGACGTTCGTCAACAACCCGACGTCGGCCATGTCCCAGCAGGAGCTGGCCGGCCGGGTGTCTGCCCTGACGCACTGATCTGGTGAACCAAGGTCTCATAGGTTTGGCGTTCGCCGCCGGGTTGGTGGCGGCGCTGAATCCCTGTGGCTTCGCCATGCTGCCCGCGTACCTGCTTCTGGTGGTGCGCGGGCAGCAGTCCGGCGAACAGTCATCGGGTCCCCGGGCGTTGGCATCGATCGGCCGTGCACTGGCGGCAACCGTCGGGATGTCGCTCGGCTTTTTGACGGTGTTTGGACTGTTCGGTGTGCTGACCATATCGGCCGGCTCGACCGTGCAGCGCTACCTGCCTTACGTGACCGTGCTGATCGGCTTGGTGTTGTTGCTCCTTGGGATTTGGCTGCTCTCGGGTCGGGAGCTGACCGCGCTGACGCCAAGACCGTTCGGCGCGCGCTGGGCTCCGACGGTTCGGCTGGGCTCCTCATACGGATATGGCGTCAGCTACGCGATCGCTTCGCTGTCCTGCACCGTCGGGCCCTTTTTAGCGGTGACGGCGGCTGGCTTCAGAGCCGGGGGCGGCTCGGTCGTCGGGGGCGTCGCAATCTACCTCGCCTACATCGCGGGACTGACCTTGATCGTCGGCGTCCTCGCTGTCGGAGCCGCGACGGCGAGCTCGGCACTGGCCGACCGTCTGCGTCGGGCCTTGCCCTTCGTCAACCGGATCAGCGGCGTGCTACTGGTGCTGGTCGGGCTGTATGTGGGCTATTACGGCCTCTACGAGGTGCGGTTGTTCAGTGCGAGCACGAGCGCGCAAGTGAATCCGCAGGACGCGGTGATTACCGCGGCCGGTCGCCTGCAAGGCGCGCTGGCCGGGTGGGTGAACCAACACGGCGCATGGCCGTGGGTCGTGACGTTGATCGTGGTAGTCAGCGGTGCTCTCGTCAGCGGTTGGTACCGACGGTTGCGGCGCCGAACCTCCGCCGCCCGCCGGGCGACCTCGGCAGCCGAAACGGCATAACGCCTAGCGGAGCCAGCCCCGCCGCCGGCCCCACAAATCGCGGACGAGAACGAACAGCACCAGCGCGGCGAAAGCGATCAGGAACCAGTCCTCGACATGGCCTATGTGGTTGCCGCGCAGCATCGCCAGCAAAAAGCCGAAGGCGAAGAGCCCGACTACATGCCAGGTGCGGTAGTTGATTTTGCTCCAGCCAAAGGCCGCCGACGGCACCTCAGCGGGGTCGACGCCGTCGAAGTGCTCCACCTCTGTACTGGCCACGGCGATTCCTCCGGATCGGATTGACTGGTGATAGGTGATGTTCCGATATTCTGGCACACCCATCGCGTCGCGGCGCTGGAGCAGGCGCGGGTCGGTGACCGATCGCCCCGGTTGGTCACCGACCCTGCCTAGTCTCGCTGTGGAGATCAGTGCCTACATTGGCGGCATCAGCACAGTGTCGATCATGTACACAGTCGCGTTCGCGGTCTGCACGCCACCGCAGACGACCGAGGCATTGTTGACCTGCATGCCGTTGCCCATAACGGTCAACGGCGCGCCCTGAACGGTGTTGTGGGTGCCAGCGACTTGAGCTGGGCTCAGCTGTCCGGGGACCACGTGGTAGGTCAGGATCTTCGTCAGCAGCGGCGCATCAGTTTTCAGCGAGTCAAGGGTGGCCGCATCGAGCTTGCTGAACGCCTGGTCAGTGGGAGCGAACACGGTGAACTGGCCGTTGTCGAGGGTGTCCACGAGATTTACCTGAGGGTTGAGTTTGCCTGACAGCGCGGCGGTCAACGTGGTGAGCATCGGATTGTTCGACGCCGCCACCGCGACCGGAGAGCCCGCCATGCCGGCTACCGATCCCGGGCCGGTTGGCACCTGGTTTGCGTAGGCTGCACATCCGGGTCCGACCAGATTGGCCGGGGGGGCGGCCGCAGCCGTCGGGGCGGCGGCCACTGCGAGACCGATGGCAGCGGCGGCCGCGAAACCGATTGCTGCACTCCTATTTTTGGGCACCGTTGTGTGCGACTTCATGGCCATTACTCCTAGGTGTCTGTCGGCGAAGGATTTACGACGCCGTATTTCGAACTAACGTGAATGATTCGGAGCCGGAACGAATTTGGATTGGTCGCAGCTTTGGATTGGTCGCAGCGTTATCGGATCAGCCGTAAGTGATGGAATACATCTGCAACCCTGGGCTGGGGCGCACCTCCAGCGTTCCGGCGGCCATGAGGCCGCCGCTGACGACTTGGTGAGACGTCGGCGCCCCGCCGATCGGCAGTGTGGTCGATATTCCATCGCGTGTGACCGTGAGGGTTCCAGTGCCACCCACGACGACGTAGACGTTCTTGGCGTGATAGTTGAGCTTGATGCGAGAGTCACTGCTGTCGGGCGTCGCGCCCTGGTAATTCAGTGACCATGGCCCGCTTAACGAAAACGTGTCCGCGGGCTGTGTCGACGGGTAGTTGAATGTGGTCGAACCTGCGTCATATACCCCACCACCCGCGAAGTTAATCACCTTGCCCACACTGAAGTAGGTCTCGGGCGTCAGTCCCGGCGCCGGCGTATCGTCCGCCGCGCCGACCGGAGGCGGCAGCATCGCGCCGCGATTGGCATCGACGAGCAACTGCCTGATCAGCTTTTCGGTGGCGTCGTAGTCGCCTTCGCCGAACTTGATGTGCCGGACCGTGCCGGTGGCGTCGATCAGATATTCGGACGGCCAGTAACTATTCCGGTAGTTCGTCCAGGTCGAGTAAGCGTTGTCCAGCGCCACCGGATAGGTGATGCCCAGATCAGCGGCGCCGGCGGCCACGTTGTTCGTGACCTTTTCGAACGCGTACTCCGGGGTATGCACGCCGATGACATCAAAGCCGCTGCCTTTGTAGGCGTTATACCAGCCGACGACATGCGGGATGGCGCGCTGGCAGTTGATGCAGGAATACGCCCAGAAGTCGACCAGCACGACCCGGCCCCGTAATGAACTTAGGTCGATCGGCTGGCCGCCGGACGTGTTTAGCCAAGCCGTGATGCCTTTGAGATCTGGTGCGGGGCCACAGTTTTCGAGTTGTGGCGCTCCATCGCTACAGTTCGACAGCTGGGCATTCTGCGGGGTGACGATGCCGCCAAGGTTCAGCTTTTCTCGGATCTTGTCAGAACCACCGACCTTCTGCTGGAGCGAGGCGGTGTAGTCGGGGATAGCCCGCTGCAGCATCGCCGGCAGGTCGAAAACCAGGCCTACCGCGAGCAGGATCGTCACGATCCCCGCGGCGATTCGGATCTCACGCTGCCGACGCCGAAAAGCGTTCACTCGCTGGGCGACCCGTTGGCCAGCCAGTGCGAAGAACAGCAGCGGCAGGGCGGCGCCGAGCGCGAATGCCGCGGTGAGCACGACGGTTCCGACGCCGATGGTTGCGGTGGCCCCGGCCACGGCGATCGCGGCGAGAACGGGCCCCGCGCAGGGGACGTACAGCACCCCCAACGCCAGCCCGAGTCCGAATCCGTTGCCGCTGGTGGTGAATTGTTTCTGTGGGATGCGGGCGAACGGTTGCTCCAGCAGTTGCCCGAACCCAGGAAAGATCAGACCAACACCTATCGCCACCAACGCGAACAGTGCGACCCACCGGATTGCATCCTGCGGCAGGTGTAGCAACGACAGCAGTGCCGAGCCGAGCAGCGTGACCACGCCGAAGCTGAGTACCAGACCACCGATCACCCGGAAGGGGCGCAGGGTCGCGGACAGCGCAGGTTTCTGCTTGACCGCGACTGCGCCTTCGGATTCCGGGGGATCCGATGAAGTAGCCATCGAGGTTTTCTGACCGCCCTGGGTGCCCGCGAAAAATATCACCGGTAGCACCGGCAGAATGCACGGCGATATTCCGGTGATCAAGCCTCCGAGGAAGCCCACTAAAGCAAGAGTCAACACGCCATGTATTCGTTGTCGGCGCGACGACGGATTGGTCCGGGCCACATCCGGGAAAGAGTTGTTTTGGCACCACACACCGTGTAGTCCAACCATCGTTACCGACATGGCAAGACAGCCCACCGGCCTGGGCTGTCTTGCCATGCGTGCGGCGAACGTCATCGACCCGAAGGGCTCAGCTCCGAGCCAATTGCGTTTGCCTCCGCGGCTGCGGTGCACATCCCTCCACGCACACCGAACACGCGCTGTTGACCTCGAGGGCATCTCTTCGGCCGGGCCGCCCTATCGGTCAACACAAGTTATTCGGAGTCGCGACGGTCGCGGATTGTTCCGAAAACGCACCAGAACATCAGAAACACCAGAAACATTGATGCGGTCGACACGTTGCGCGAACCGCTCTCTGGCCCGCAATGTCGCCGGGCGGGCACAATGAGTAGGTGACGCATCCCACCGAAAGCGACGCGGGTCGCCGCCTGCGCGTGCTGGTGCTGGGCAGTACGGGCTCGATCGGCAGCCAGGCGCTGGAGGTCATCGCCGCCAATCCGGACCGCTTCGAGGTGGTCGGGCTGGCCGCCGGCGGCGCGAATCTGGACACGCTGTTGCGGCAACGGGCCGAGACCGGGGTTACCAATATCGCCATCGCCGACGAGCGCGCGGCGCAGCAGGCCGGGCAGTCTTTGAAGGAACACGTCCCATTCCGCGGCCCCGAAGCCGCCACCCGCCTCGTGGAGGAGACCGACGCCGACGTCGTCCTCAATGCGCTGGTCGGGGCATTGGGCCTGCGGCCCACACTGGCCGCGCTGCATTCGGGGGCGCGGCTGGCGCTGGCCAACAAGGAATCACTGATCGCGGGGGGGCCGCTGGTGCTGGCGGCGGCAAAGCCGGGTCAGATCGTGCCGGTCGACTCCGAGCACTCCGCGCTGGCCCAGTGTTTGCGCGGGGGCGAACCCGACGAGGTCGCCAAGCTGGTGCTGACCGCTTCCGGCGGGCCGTTCCGCGGTTGGGCCGCCGCCGACCTCGAGAGCGTCACCCCGGAGCAGGCCGGCGCCCACCCGACCTGGTCCATGGGCCCGATGAACACGCTGAACTCGGCGTCTCTGGTCAACAAAGGGCTTGAGCTCATCGAAACCCATTTGCTGTTCGGCATTCCGTATGACCGCATCGAGGTCGTCGTGCATCCTCAGTCGATTGTTCATTCGATGGTTACCTTCACCGACGGCTCGACGATCGCGCAGGCCAGCCCGCCGGACATGAAACTACCCATCTCACTGGCGCTGGGCTGGCCGCGGCGGGTGCCCGGCGCGGCCGCTCACTGCGACTTCAGCACCGCGTCTACCTGGGAGTTCGAGCCGCTGGACAGCGACGTATTCCCCGCGGTCGAGCTGGCTCGGCACGCAGGTCAGACCGGTGGCTGCATGACGGCCGTCTACAACGCCGCGAACGAGGAAGCGGCGGAGGCATTCCTCACAGGCCGCATCGGCTTCCCCGCGATTGTCGGGACCATCGCCGACGTGCTGCGCGCCGCCGACCAATGGGCCCCCCAATTGGGCGAAGTACCCGCTACCGTGGAAGACGTACTAGACGCGCAGCGCTGGGCACGTGAACGAGCGCGGCGAGCTATCCAAACGGGAACAGCCACAGCAAGCCCCGCAGGAGTCTGATGAAAAGGTCTCCGGAATGGTTATAGAAAGGTCCTGACAGCCTGATGATGTTCGTTACCGGCATTGTGCTGTTTGCGCTGGCCATCCTGATCTCGGTTGCCCTGCACGAGTGTGGCCACATGTGGATCGCACGCGCCACCGGCATGAAGGTGCGTCGTTACTTCGTCGGCTTCGGACCCACCTTGTGGTCGACCCGGCGGGGCGAAACCGAGTACGGGGTCAAAGCGGTTCCGCTTGGTGGCTTCTGTGACATCGCCGGCATGACTCCGGTCGAGGACCTGGCGCCAGACGAAGGTGACCGGGCCATGTACAAGCAGCTGACCTGGAAGCGCGTTGCTGTGCTATTCGCCGGCCCGGCAATGAATTTCGTCATCTGCCTGGTGCTGATCTATGTCATCGCGCTGGTCTGGGGGCTACCCAGCCTACACCCGCCCAGCCAGGCGATCGTTGGCGAAACTGCTTGTGTCGCGCCGGAAGTGTCTCCGGGCAAGGTCGGCAGCTGCAGCGGGCCCGGTCCGGCGGCGCTGGCTGGAATTCGCGCGGGCGACGTCGTGGTCAAAGTTGGTGACACCAAGGTGTCCAGCTTCGAGGAAATGGCTGCCGCGGTACGCAAGCTGCACGGCACCGTTCCCGTCGTCGTCGAACGCGACGGTACGCCGACCACCGTCTACGTGGACGTCACGCCGACCCAGCGCTTCGTTTCCGAGGGGCAGGGCGGCCACCCGTCGGCCGCGACCGTCGGCGCCATCGGTGTCGGCGCGGTCCGCCAATCGCCCACGCATTACAACGTGGCCACCGCGATACCCGCCACCGTCCTATTCACCGCCGACTTGACCGGCGAGGTGGGCAAGGCGCTGGTGACGATCCCGACCAAGGTCGGCGCGCTGGTGCACGCCATCGGCGGTGGTCAGCGCGACCCGCAGACGCCGATGAGCGTGGTCGGGGCCAGCATCATCGGCGGTGACACCGTCGATCATGGGCTGTGGGTGGCATTCTGGTTCTTCTTGGCTCAGTTGAATCTCATTCTTGGTGCGATCAACCTGGTGCCGCTGCTGCCGTTTGATGGTGGCCACATCGCCATCGCGTTGTTCGAGAAGATCCGTAACCTGGTCCGATCTACCCGCGGAATGGTCGCGGCCGCCCCGGTGAACTACCTCCGGCTCATGCCCGCGACGTACGTGGTCCTGGTCTTTGTGGTCGGGTACATGCTGCTGACCGTGACCGCGGATCTGGTCAACCCGATCAGGCTCTTCCAGTAAGCAAGACAGAGATAAGGGGAACAGTGAGCATTGGTTTGGGCATGCCGGCGGCTCCGGCGCCCACGCTTGCCCCCCGTCGCACCACGCGTCAACTGATGGTCCGCGATGTCGGGGTCGGCAGCGATTATCCGATTTCGGTGCAGTCGATGTGCACCACCAAGACCCATGACATCAACTCGACACTGCAACAGATCGCCGAGTTGACCACGTCCGGGTGCGACATCGTCCGGGTGGCCTGCCCGCGCCAGGAGGATGCCGACGCGCTGTCCGTGATCGCCAGAAAGAGCAAGATCCCGGTGATCGCCGACATCCACTTCCAGCCGAAGTACATCTTCGCGGCCATCGACGCCGGGTGCGCCGCGGTGCGCGTCAACCCGGGCAACATCAAGGAGTTCGACGGCCGAGTCGGCGAGGTCGCCAAAGCCGCCGGCGATGCGGGCATCCCGATCCGCATCGGCGTCAACGCCGGCTCGCTGGACAAACGGATCATGCTCAAATACGGCAAGGCCACACCCGAAGCGCTGGTGGAATCGGCGCTGTGGGAAGCCTCGCTGTTCGAGGAACACGGCTTCGGCGACATCAAGATCAGCGTCAAGCACAACGATCCGGTGGTGATGGTGGCCGCCTACGAGATGCTGGCCGCGCAATGCGACTACCCGCTGCACCTCGGTGTCACCGAGGCCGGGCCCGCCTTCCAGGGCACGATCAAGTCCGCGGTGGCGTTCGGCGCGCTGCTGTCGCGCGGCATCGGCGACACCATCCGGGTGTCGCTGTCGGCGCCGCCGGTCGAGGAAGTCAAGGTCGGCAACCAGATCCTCGAGTCGCTGAACCTGCGGCCCCGCGGGCTCGAGATCGTGTCGTGCCCGTCCTGCGGTCGCGCGCAGGTCGACGTCTACAAGCTGGCCAACGAGGTCAGCGCCGGCTTGGAGGGCCTCGATGTGCCACTCCGGGTCGCCGTGATGGGCTGCGTCGTCAACGGCCCGGGGGAGGCCCGCGAGGCCGACCTCGGCGTCGCGTCGGGAAACGGCAAGGGGCAGATCTTTGTCCGCGGCGAGGTGATCAAGACCGTGCCCGAATCCCAGATCGTCGAGACGCTGATCGAAGAGGCAATGCGAATCGCTGGGGAACAAGGCTCCGATCCCGGTGATCAGAGTGGTCACGGTCCGGAAACAACGACGAGCGGTTCGCCTATTGTGACCGTAAGCTGATAGGGGACCGCTGTCTTCAGCCGTCTGCAACTGCTTTTCGAGGCCTATGGTTCGCCAGCACAGAGAGTTTCGCCAGATGTCGGCTCCGCCCATCTTTCGCCTTGTCGGCGACAGACGGGTGTCTGTGGTGCGCGATGCCGCCGCCGCGTGGCGGGTGTTTGACGATGACCCGGTCGGCTCGTGCATGGTCGCGGCCCGGGTGGCGGACCATGGCGTTGACCCCAATTCGATTGGCGGAGAGCTGTGGACCCGGCGCGGTCCGGAGGAGTCGCTGTGCTTCGCCGGCGCCAACCTGATCCCGCTGCGTGGCGCACGGGCTGACTTGAATGCGTTTGCCGACGAGGCGATGAGCGGGACGAGGCGCTGTTCGTCGCTGGTCGGCAGGTCCGATCTGGTGATGCCCATGTGGGAGCGGCTCGAGCCGGCCTGGGGGCCGGCGCGCGACGTGCGCGACGACCAGCCGCTGATGGCACTCACCAGCCACCCGAATTGCGCGATCGACCCCGAGGTGCGCCAGGTCAGGCCGGACGAACTGGACGACTACCTGGTGGCAGCCGTCGACATGTTCATCGGCGAAGTCGGTGTCGACCCTCGGGTCGGCGACGGCGGCCGTGGCTATCGCCGTCGGGTGGCCAGCCTGATCGCGGCCGGACGAGCCTGGGCCCGCTTCGAGCAGGGCCAGGTCGTCTTCAAGGCGGAGGTGGGGTCGCAGTCTCCGACGGTCGGGCAGATCCAGGGGGTCTGGGTGCATCCCGAGTGGCGCGGCCTCGGCATGGGTGCCGCCGGCACCGCGACCCTGGCCGCCGTGATCGTCGGGACCGGGCGCATCGCCAGCCTGTACGTGAACAACTTCAACGCGGTGGCTCGCGCCGCGTACGCCCGCGTGGGCTTCGCGGAAGTCGGCACCTTCGCGACTGTGCTGCTCGACTAACCGTTCTACAACCGAAGACGTAACGGTTGGGTCTCGGTGTGTCTGCGCCGCCCCCCGTGCCGTGGACTTAACATCAGTCACGATGGCAACAAAAACCTCAGTAGCAACAAGAACCTCGATAACATCAGTGGTATCAGCAGTCACAGGTGTGTTGCTGGTCGCTGTCATCGCGCTGTCCGGCTGCACCCCGCGGCTCGAAGGTCCGGGCCCGACGGCAGAAAAGTTCTTCCGCGCGCTGGCCATCGGCGACACCGCGACGGCCGCCCAACTCAGCGACAACCCCAACGATGCCCGCGAATCCCTCAACGCGGCTTGGGCCGGACTGCAGGCCACGCACTTGGACGCCCAGATTCTGACCGCGAAGTACGCCGAGGACAGCGGCACGGTCTCCTACCGCTTCACCTGGCATCTGCCCAAGAACCGGACCTGGAGTTACGACGGCCAGTTGAGGATGGCCCGCGACGAGGGGCACTGGGCGGTGCGCTGGGCGACCACCGGATTGCATCCCAAGTTGGGCGAGCATCAGACGTTCGCGTTGCGTTCCGACCCACCGCGGCGCGCATCGGTGAACGAACTGGGTGGCAGCGATGTGCTGGCGCCGGGCTACCTGTACCACTACACGCTGGACGCCACCCAGGCCGGGCCGTCCCTGATCGGCACGGCACACGCGATAGTCGATGTGCTGCATCCCTTTAACGACGCGTTGAACGACCCGCAGTTGCTCGCCGAGCAGGCGAGTTCGTCGACCCAGCCGGTGGATCTGGCCACCTTGCATCCCGACGACAACGACAAGGCGTTCCCGGCAATTGGCAGACTGCCGGGCATCGTCGTCACCCCGCAGGCCGACATTCTGCCGACTGACCCCCATTTCGCGCCGGCCGTCATCGGCCAGGTGAAGAAATCCGTGATGGACCAACTCATCGGCCAGGCGGGCTGGCGGGTGGTCATCGTCAACCAGAATGGTGTCGACGTCGCGGTGTTGCATGAGGTCGAAGGTTTGCCCGCGCCGTCGGTCACGATCACGCTGGATCGGGCCGTGCAGAACGCCGCTCAGCACGCGGTGGACACCCGGGGCGGCAAAGCGATGATCGTCGCGATCAAGCCGTCGACCGGGGAGATTCTCGCGGTCGCGCAGAACGGCGGGGCCGACGCGGACGGCCTCATCGCCACCAACGGCCTGTTCCCGCCCGGGTCGACCTTCAAGATGATCACGGCGGGCGCTGCTATCGACCGGGACATGGCCACGCCCAACTCGATGCTCGGCTGCCCGGGCCATATCGACATCGGGCACCGCACCATCCCCAATTACGGCGGCTTCGATCTGGGCGTGGTGTCGATGTCACGCGCGTTCGCCAGCTCCTGCAACACCACGTTCGCCGAGTTAAGCAGCAGGATGCCGCCCCGTGGGCTGAGTCAGACGGCCGCCCGCTACGGCATGGGCCTCGACTACACGGTCGACGGCATCAGCACGGTGACCGGATCGGTACCGCCGACTGTCGACCTGGCCGAACGCACTGAGGACGGATTCGGCCAGGGCAAGGTGCTGGCCAGTCCCTTCGGCATGGCGCTGGTGGCGGCCACGGTGGACGCGGGTAAAACTCCGGTCCCGCAACTGATCGCGGGCCGGCCCACCACCGTCGAAGAGTCGAACATCCCGGACACCCCGATCAGCCCGAAGATGATCGACGCGCTACGGCCCATGATGCGCCTGGTGGTCACCAACGGGACCGCCAAAGACATCGCCGGCTGCGGTGAGGTGTACGGGAAGACCGGCGAGGCCGAGTTCCCGGGCGGATCGCACTCCTGGTTCGCCGGGTACCGCGGCGATCTGGCATTCGCCGCGCTGATCGTCGGGGGTGGCAGCTCGGAATACGCGGTCCGGATGACAAAAGTGATGTTCGAATCGCTCCCGCCGGGCTACCTGGCGTAGGGCCGCGACACGGCCATCGGTCGTCGGCAGCGGTAAATTGCCAGAGTGGGCCGAACGATGGACTCAAACGAGGACTTGGTGGCGTTGCGGATCTCCGACGCCGACCGCAACGGCACCATGCGGCGACTGCACAACGCGGTGGCGCTCGGGCTGATCGACATCGGGGAGTTCGAGCAGCGCTCGTCGCTGGTCTCGCACGCGCGCACCCGGACCGACCTGGACGGGCTTGTCGGTGACCTGCCCGGACCCGGTGCGATCGTCACCTCCGCCACCGACCGGGTGGAACTGCGCGGCTGGGCCGGCTCGCTGAAGCGGCACGGCGCATGGACGGTGCCCACCCGGCTGGCGCTCGTACGCCGACTCGGTTCGATCGAACTCGACCTCACCAAGGCCCGTTTCGCGGGGCCGGTGGTGGTCATCGAACTCGACGTGAAGTTCGGCTCGGTGGAAATCCGGTTGCCGGACGGCGCCAGCGCCTCCATCGACGACGTCGAGGTCCACGTGGGCAGCGCCAACGACCGCCGCAAGGACGCCCCGGGCGAGGGAACGCCACATGTCGTGCTGACCGGTCAGGTGACCTGCGGCTCGGTCATCGTCCGGGGACCGCAGCGGTCATTTCTGCGCCGCGGCCGGCTCTGATCGCATCCAGTCCTGCCGAGCGTTGACGTCGCGGGAAGCCGTCGCTAATCTCTGAACAAATATTAGGTCATTCTCGCGACGGATGGCGACGTCTCGTTTAACGCTTCGTTGAGGACCGGCTGATGACAACGCAACAGGTCGATAGGCCGCCGACCGAGCTTCGTCGCCGGGCGCCGTGGCCCGTGCTGGGGATCCTCGCCGGCCTGGTGGTGCTGGGGCTGATCGTTCACAACGCCCGCTACGGCGCGGTGTCGCCGCGCATTCGCAACCCGGACGACACCGGGGGGCAGCACCGACTGGCAGATCCGCTGTTCGGCTTTGAGCACTGGATCGTCCTGGTCGAGATCTTCAGCTATGTCGCGCTGGTCACCATCTTCACGGTGGTCGTGGTGCTTTGGCGTCGTCATCCCAAACACCCATACCTGTTGATGACACTGGCGATCAGCACGCTCGCGTGGCTGGACCCGATCATGAATTGGGCAACGTTCGCGGCTTATAACCCCGACCTGTGGCATTGGCCGGAGGATTGGCCGTTGGTGTCGGTGTCGCCGACCATCGAACCGCTCTTCATCGCCAGCATTGCGATGTTCGTTTTCCCCCCGTTTTTTCCCGCGATCTGGGCTTTGCGCCGCATTCAGGGCCGCCGCCCTGTCGATTCGTTCGTTTGGCGCCATCCGCTGATCAGCTTGTCGGGCTTCGTCTTCGTGGCCGGGTTCGTTTACGACTTCGCCATGGAGGAACTGTGCGTGCGGCTGGGCCTGTACAGCTTCACGCAGGTCATCCCGTTCGGCTCGCTGTTCGTCGGAACGCGTTGGCAGTTCCCTCTGCTGTGGCAATCATCGCTCATCAACATCCTGATGATTCCCGCTGCGATGATGATCTATCGGGACGATTCCGGGCGCACCGTGGCCGAGAAACTCGCCCAGCGCAGCAGGGTTTTCCCGCGCCGACCGGCCTTGGGTTCGTTCGCGGTGATGCTCGTCGTCGTCAACCTCGCTTTCATGATTTACGGCGTGGCGTACACGGCGGTCACCAGATGGTCGGGGGCTGCGACATCGGTGGTCTGCCCGTGGCCGTATCCAAGCGCCAAGATCTATGACCCGCAGGGCTTCTATGAGCGCAGCGGCCAGCCGGGCCCGTATTCGGAGGGTAAATGGTCGACATGGATGAGCGCGCAGCCCGATGGGCGGCCACATCTGGCGGCACCAATCGATGGTGTTCGCTGCGAGCCTGATACCGGAGCGTGAGCCGGGAGGGCGACTAAGCTAGTTGCATGCCTGGCCGCACCGCCCTCGCCCCCGGAGTGTTGTCCCCAACCCTGCCGGTGCCCAACCGGATCCCTCGCCCGGAATACGTCGGCAAGCCCACAGCAAAGGAGGGCACCGAGCCGTGGGTACAGACCCCTGAGGTGATCGAGAAGATGCGCGTCGCCGGGCAGATCGCGGCCGCCGCGCTTGCCGAGGCGGGCAAAGGGGTCGCGCCCGGTGTGACGACCGACGAACTGGACCGGATCGCGCACGAGTACATGGTCGACAACGGCGCCTATCCATCAACGCTGGGCTACAAGGGCTTCCCAAAGTCGTGCTGCACATCGCTCAACGAGGTCATCTGCCACGGAATCCCTGACACGACAGTGATCGCCGACGGCGACATCGTCAACATCGACGTCACCGCGTACATCGACGGCGTGCACGGCGATACCAACGCGACTTTCCTGGCCGGCGACGTCTCAGAAGAGCACCGGCTGCTCGTCGAACGGACCCGAGAGGCCACGACGCGAGCGATCAACGCCGTCAAACCCGGGCGCGCATTGTCGGTCGTTGGCCGCGTCATCGAGTCGTACGCAAACCGGTTCGGGTACAACGTGGTTCGCGACTTCACCGGTCACGGTATCGGTACCACGTTTCACAACGGTTTGGTCGTCCTGCATTACGATCAGCCCGCCGTCACGACGGTGCTGCAGCCGGGAATGACATTCACCATCGAACCGATGATCAACCTCGGCTCCCTGGACTACGAGATCTGGGACGACGGATGGACGGTGGTCACCCGGGATCGCAAGTGGACCGCGCAATTCGAGCACACCCTGCTGGTCACCGAGACCGGCGTTGAGATCCTCACCTTGCCGTGAGTCGGGTGGCGCGAGCAGACACAAAAGGGTGAGTGGGGCGCTGCTGGTTGCGGGTACCAGCTCCGACGCGGGCAAGTCGACGGTGGTGGCGGGCCTGTGCCGACTGCTCGCACGCAACGGGGTCCGGGTTGCTCCGTTCAAGGCGCAGAACATGTCCAACAACTCCGTGGTCACCATCGAAGGTGGCGAGATCGGCCGGGCCCAGGCAATCCAGGCCAGAGCGGCCGGGTTGGAGCCCAGCGTGCGGTTCAACCCGATCCTGCTCAAACCGGGCAGTGACCGCACCTCGCAACTGGTGATCCGCGGGCAGGCCGCTGAATCGGTCACTGCGGCTTGGTATATGGAGCATCGCGACCGGCTCGCCGGCATCATCTCCGACGACCTGGCCGGCCTGCGAGACGAATTCGATGCGGTGATATGTGAGGGTGCCGGCTCGCCAGCCGAAATAAATCTGCGGGCAACGGATTTAGCCAACATGGGATTGGCCAGGGCGGCGAACCTGCCCGTGGTGTTGGTCGGCGACATCGACCGTGGCGGCCTATTAGCCCACCTCTTCGGGACGGTCGCGGTGCTCGAGCCCGACGACCAGGCCCTCATTGCCGGCTTCATCGTCAATAAATTCCGTGGCGACCGCGCTCTGCTGGAGCCCGGACTGCAGCAGCTGCTCGCGATGACGGGCCGGCCGACCTATGGGGTGCTGCCCTACGCCGATCAGCTGTGGCTGGACGCTGAAGACTCGCTGTCGGCCTTTGCGCACCGCATCATCGGCACGCCGGAACCGCCGCACGGCGCGGAGTGGCTGCGGGTGGGTGTGGTGCGGCTGCCGCGGATTTCCAACTCCACCGACGTCGAGGCACTGGCCTGTGAGCCTGGCGTGCTGGTGCGCTGGATCAGCGATCCCGCGGATCTGGCGGACGCCGACTTGATTGTGCTCCCGGGCACCAAGACCACCGTCGCTGACTTGGCGTGGCTGCGCGATCGCGGCCTGGCCGGCGCGATCGCCGATCACGCCCGCAACGGCAAGCCGGTCCTGGGTATCTGCGGGGGATTTCAGATGCTCTGCCGGTGCATCGACGACACCGTCGAATCCGGCGCCGGGGCGGTTGACGCACTCGGGTTGCTGGACGCCGACATCGCCTTCTCTGCCGACAAGGTGCTGCGCCGCTGGGCGACGCCCCTGAGCGGGTACGAGATCCATCATGGCCGGCTGGTTCGGTGTGCCGAGGGCAGCTGGTTCGATGCCGGCACCGAACACTGTGAGCCGCAGGGCGTCATGCGTGGTGCGGTTTTCGGGACGCACTGGCACGGTTTGCTCGACAACGACGACTTCCGTCGAACGTGGCTGGTCCGTGTCGCCGGCGCCGCCGGCCGGGGTGGATTCGTGGTTGCCGGCGACGTCAACGTTGCCGCGCGACGGGATGCCCAACTGGACCTGATCGCTGATTTGCTGGCGGCGAATCTCGATATCGACGCCGTCCTCAGTCTGCTTGCGGGTCCGCCGCCGCACCGCCCCCACGTCGCGATCGGGCTCCAGGGTCTTAGGGAGCGCTAGCCTTTGCGCCGCCGCCGATCGGCTGTAGCGTGCGGAGGTGTCCTCGATGATGACCACGCTCGACGGGTTTCCGGTCTCGGTGAGCGTCACTGGTCCGGATAAAGGCGTTGTCGTCGTCATTTTGGGCGACGAGGACCGTGCGCCAGCCGCCTACGACGCGGCGTGTGAGCGCCTGCATACCGCGTCGCTGCGCACCGTCGTTATCGGCATCGACCCGCGGCTGACCGCGAAGTCGGTGGTCGGCATCCTGGACGTGCTGGGGATCAGTTGGGCGGTGGTGGTCGGCGACCGCGCCGGGGCCGACCTCGCCTGGGAGCTGGCGGCAACCAGATTGGGCCGGTTTGTCGGTCTGGTCGTTATCGACCGCGGCCATCCGCGGGTGGCCGACCTCAACGGCATTGTTCGCGACGACCACTGCCCGCCGGTCGAGATCGGCACCACCGTCCTGGTCAGTTCTCCGGCCGCGCGGGCCGTCGCCGGCGCCAGTCAGCGTTTCGTTTACGCGGAATACCGGGTGGTCGACCTCGGACGTCGCAATACGCAGGAATCAACCGCGCAGTTGACCGCCGAGATCGTCATGCGCACCAGTAGCTGGTAGCGCCTGGTTGACTTGACGGTCATGAGCGACGAGAGAAGCGCTGCGACCGGTGCGGGTTCCCCGCCGTTGTCGTGGACCGAGCTGCAACGGTTGGTGGCGGCCGGCGACGTCGACACCGTGATCGTCGCCTTCACCGACATGCAGGGACGGCTCGCGGGCAAGCGGGTGGCGGCCGCGCTGTTCGTCAACGAAGTCGCCGCGCACGGCGCCGAATGCTGCGCCTACCTGCTGGCCGTCGACGTCGAGATGAACACCGTGCCCGGTTATGCCATGTCGAGCTGGGACACCGGTTATGGCGACATGGTGATGACGCCGGACCTGAGCACACTGCGGCTCATTCCCTGGCTGCCGGCCACCGCGCTGGTGATAGCCGACCTGGACTGGGCCGACGGCAGCTCGGTGGTCGCCTCGCCCCGCGCCATCCTGCGACGCCAGCTCGACCGGTTGGGCGAACGCGGACTGGTCGCTGACGTCGCCACCGAGCTCGAGTTCATCGTGTTCGACGAGCCGTATCGGCAGGCGTGGGCCAGCGGCTACCGCGGGCTGACCCCGGCCAGCGACTACAACATCGACTACGCGATATTGGCGTCTTCGCGGATGGAACCGCTGCTGCGTGATATCCGGCTTGGGATGCAGGGCGCGGGCCTTCGGTTCGAGGCGGTCAAGGGCGAGTGCAACAACGGCCAGCAGGAGATTGGGTTTCGCTACGACGAGGCGCTGGTCACCTGTGACAACCACGCCGTCTACAAGAATGGCGCCAAGGAGATCGCGGATCAGCACGGCAAGAGTCTCACGTTCATGGCGAAATACGATGAGCGCGAAGGCAACAGCTGCCACATCCATATGTCGCTGCGGGCTTTGGACGGTGGCAACGATGGCACGGCGGTGTTCGACGACAGCAGCGGCCCGCACCGCATGTCGCCGACATTTCGCAGCTTCGTCGCCGGCCTGCTGGCGACGCTGCGCGAACTGACGTTGTTTTATGCGCCGAACATCAACTCCTACAAGCGATTCGCCGACGGCAGCTTCGCGCCCACCGCCGTGGCGTGGGGCTTGGATAACCGCACCTGCGCGCTGCGGGTCGTCGGACGCGGCCGTAACATCCGGCTCGAATGCCGGGTGCCCGGCGGCGATGTCAACCAGTACCTGGCGGTAGCGGCCCTGATCGCCGGAGGGCTGTACGGTATCGAGCGGGGCCTGCACCCCCCCGAGCCTTATGACGGCAACGCGTACGAAGCCGCTGACGTGCAACGGCTACCGACGACCTTGGCGGAGGCGGCCGCGATGTTCGGGGCTTCGGCGGTGGCGCGGGAGGCGTTCGGCGACGACGTTGTCGCGCATTACCTGAACAACGCGCGCGTCGAGTCGGTGGCATTCAACGCGGCGGTCACAGATTGGGAGAGGATGCGTGGGTTTGAGCGCCTCTAGAGCGAGACGGCCGATCGTTGGTCTGACCGCCTACCTAGAGCAGGTACAGACCGGGGTTTGGGACGTTCCGGCGAGCTATCTGCCTGCGGATTACTTCGAGGGGGTGACGATGGCCGGCGGTGTTGCGGTGCTGCTGCCGCCGCAGCCGGTGGATCCTGACGTCGTCAATTCTGTTATCGACGGCCTGGACGCCCTGGTGATCACCGGCGGTTACGACCTGGACCCCATCTCTTACGGCCAGCGACCGCATCCGACGACCGACCAGCCTCGCACTACCCGCGACAGTTGGGAGTTCGCGCTGCTGCAGGGCGCTCTGGCCCGGGGGCTGCCCGTGCTGGGTATCTGTCGCGGCGCGCAGGTGCTCAATGTCGCATTCGGTGGCACGCTGCACCAGCACCTGCCGGACGTCCTCGGCCACGACGGCCATCGCGCGGGCAACGGGGTGTTCACCAGATTGCCGGTGCGCACCGTGGCGGGCACCCGGCTGGCCGCGCTGGTAGGGGAGTCCGCTGAAGCGCCGTGCTACCACCATCAGGCGATCGACGAGGTCGGAGCTGGCCTGGTGGTCAGCGCGCGGGATCCCGACGGGGTCGTCGAGGCGGTGGAACTGCCCGGGGACGGGTTCGTCCTTGCGGTGCAGTGGCATCCGGAGAAGTCCCTGGAAGACTTGCGGTTGTTCGCCGCGGTCGTCGACGCCGCACGGGCCTACGCCGGGCACCTGACCTGAGATGAGCACCATGCCGTTGATCAACCCCGCCACCGAGGAGGTGCTGCGCTCGGTCGACCACGCCGACGCCGCCGCGGTCGACGACGCGGTGCAGCGCGCGCGGGTGGCTCAGCGACGCTGGGCGCGGCTGCCTCCGGCCGAACGCGCTGCCGGGCTGCGGGCATTCGCGGCCACCGTCGACGCCCACATCGACGAACTGGCCGCGCTCGAGGTAACCAATTCGGGACACCCCATCGCGTCGGCGGAGTGGGAAGCCGGCCACGTCCGCGACGTGTTGGCGTTCTATGCCGGCAGCCCCGAACGCCTGTCCGGCAAGCAGATTCCCGTCGCCGGTGGCCTGGACATCACGTTCAACGAGCCGCTCGGCGTGGTCGGCGTGATCACGCCCTGGAACTTCCCGATGACGATCGCGTCCTGGGGCATCGCGCCGGCCCTGGCCGCCGGCAACGCCGTGCTGGTCAAACCCGCGGAGTGGACACCGCTGACCACGATGCGGCTCGGTGAGCTGGCCGTCGAGGCCGGGCTGGACCAAGACCTGCTGCAGGTGCTGCCGGGGAAGGGAGCAGTGGTCGGAGAGCGGTTCGTCACCCATCCAGACGTTCGCAAAATCGTCTTCACCGGGTCCACCGACGTCGGCAAGTTGGTGCTGGCCGGCGCGGCGGCTCAGGTCAAGCGGGTGACGCTGGAGCTCGGCGGCAAGAGCGCGAACATCATCTTCGACGACTGCGATCTGGAGCTCGCGGCAGCGACCGCACCCAATGGGGTGTTCGACAATGCCGGACAGGACTGCTGTGCCCGCAGCCGGATTCTGGTGCAGCGCAGCGTCTACGACCGGTTCATGGAGCTGTTCGAGCCGGCGGTGCGCGGCGTCGTCGTCGGCGATCCCCGATCGCGTGACACCGAGATGGGCCCGCTGGTATCCGCCGCGCACCGCGACAAGGTGGCCTCCTACGTCCCCGACGATGCGCCGGTCGCGTTCCGCGGCACCGCGCCGTCCGGTCGCGGATTCTGGTTTCCGCCGACAGTGCTCACCCCGGAACGTGCCGACCGAACGGTCACCGAGGAGATCTTCGGCCCGGTGGTCACCGTGTTGAGATTCGACGACGAGCACGATGCCATCACGCTCGCCAACGACACCGCATTCGGGCTGTCGGGATCCATCTGGACCGACAACTTGTCCCGCGCACTGCGGGTGTCGCGGGCGGTCGAATCCGGCAACCTGTCGGTCAATTCGCATTCCTCGGTGCGCTACAGCACGCCGTTCGGCGGCTTCAAGCAGTCTGGGCTCGGGCGTGAGCTCGGTCCCGACGCGCCCCTGCATTTCACCGAGACCAAGAACGTCTTCATCGCCATCAACGCGATCAACCCGATAAAAGAGGAGGGCTAGTGGCGTCGTTCGATCTGACCCGACGGTTGTCCGGCCGGGTGGTGGTCATCACCGGTGGCGGCAGCGGCATCGGCCTGGCAGCAGGACGGCGGATGCACGCCGAGGGCGCGACCGTCGTCGTGGGCGACATCGACGGCGACGCCGGTGCGGCGGCGGCGGAGGAATTGTCGGGTTTGTTTGTACCGGTCGATGTTTCGGATGAAGACGCCGTCAACGCGTTGTTCGACACCGCGGCCGCAACGTATGGCTCGGTCGACATCGCGTTCAACAATGCCGGTATCTCGCCACCCGATGACGACCTGATCGAAACCACCGAGCTGCCCGCGTGGCAGCGCGTCCAAGACGTCAACCTGAAATCGGTGTACCTGTGCTGCCGGGCGGCGTTGCGGCACATGGTCCCTGCCGGGAAGGGGTCGATCATCAACACCGCGTCGTTCGTCGCGGTGCTGGGTTCGGCGACCTCGCAAATCTCCTATACCGCCTCTAAAGGCGGGGTGCTGGCCATGTCACGCGAGCTGGGAGTGCAATTCGCCCGGCAGGGCATCCGGGTCAACGCGCTGTGTCCCGGGCCAGTCAACACTCCGCTGCTGCAAGAGCTTTTCGCCAAAGACCCGGAGCGGGCGGCCCGGCGGCTGGTGCACGTGCCGGTCGGCAGGTTCGCCGAGCCCGACGAAATCGCCGCTGCCGTAGCATTTTTAGCCAGCGACGATGCGTCTTTCATCACCGCGTCAACGTTCCTGGTCGACGGCGGCATCAGCTCGGCCTACGTCACCGCGCTCTAACCGGGGCCGATCGCGATCAAGGGAATCGCCATTTCGGCGGGTGTGGCGGCACCGTGAAAACCTATGAGGCGAGCAGCTTCCGGGGGCTCGTGGGCGGTCGCCAGCACGGCGGAATCGCCTGTGCAGATCACCACAACGTCGCCGATCCGGGGCAAGTTCTGTGTGCTCACCCGCCCGAACAGTCCGGTGGCCACCGCCTCGGCACGGGAGTGAACCTCCGCTTGGCCGTCCACCAATTCACGCCAGGTGGCCAGCACATCCGCTGTGGCGCCCGGATCGGTGTACAGGTAGCGCACCCGCGCCTCGCCGGCGACCACCCGTACCCCCGCGCCGAGTCGCGGGTCGGCGTCGATGTCGATGCGCGCGTCCGCCGGGACGTTGAGGCCACCATGATCCGCGGTCACCAGCAGCGCCGTGTTACGGGGCAGCGCCTCGACGATCCGGGTCAGCAGCGCATCGACGCGCGCCGCAGCCTCGTGCCACTGCGGCGAACCGATGCCGGATAGGTGCGCCGCGGTGTCCAGATCGGCGGTATAGCCGTAGACCAGGCCCGGCGCGGCATGCAGCTCGTCGACAACCCGCTGGGCGTAGTCGTCGCCCGTGCGCGTCGGGCAGAACCGCGCGCCTCGGTATGCGGCGTCGGTCAGTCCACTGCCGATGAACCACTCCGGCAGTACGGCGCGCACATCAACGCCGGCTTCCCGCAGCCGCTCGAACCAGGTTGGCAGCGGCTGCCATTGGCTCGGAGGCGGGTCGTCGCGCCACCGGATGTGATTGAGCACCCGGTCGGTGCCGGGAATGTTGAGCGTGAAACCCAAGATGCCGTGCTCGCCGGGCTGTGCACCCGTTCCCAGCGACACCAGGCTGCTCGGCGTGGTCGACGGGAACGTGCAGACCAGCTGATCCAACCGTCCGACAGCCCCGCCCACAACGGACGCCAGCAGCGGCGCGTGGCTCGCCAAGTCCGGTAGCAGATGCCAACCCATCCCGTCGACCAGCACCACCGCGATCCGATCAACATCCCCGACCCGATCCGCCAGCGCCAGCCTGTCGACCGCACCCGGCACCCGGAGCAGTGCGGCCGCCGCCGGCAACACATCGCAGATCGACCCGGGCAGGCGGTCAGCCACAAAGTCAGTTTGGCACGAATTCAGCCGTGCGCCAGTCGCTGGCTGGTCACTCGGAGCTGGCGGTCGGTGCTGTCGGCCAGCGCGCGCACCTGCTCCGGCTGTAGCCGCCCGCACAGCCGGCCCCAGTGCACCGCGACCTCGTCGCCGACCGTCACATCGGGCACCGCGCTGTAGCCGTCGGCCCAGACCTCGAGCGGGCGCACCGAGGGTTCGGACAGCGTCAGTGCCTGACCGTCCCAGCAAAGCCGCCGGCACAACACCTCGATATCGGCGCCGGTCCGGGAAGCCACTGTCCCCCAGGTGATTCGGCAGTTATCCAGCACACCCAGCGAGTGCTCGTCCAGGCCTCCATTTCTTAGGCCCAGAAATCGGGTCCACGGATATACGCCGAACACGTGAAAGCAGTGGTTGCCCGCGGCCTCGCATGCCAGCTCCGGGGTCAGATGCGACCAGTACCGTCCTGCTTGCGGCCCGATGATGGCCAGCAGGGCGTCGAAGAACTCGCCAGGCTCCAAGTCCGCGCCGGCACCACCGCCGAGCCAATACGACTCGACCAGTCGATAATCCAGCGGGTCGGCGATGCCGCTCAATTTGGACAGCACCCGCAAATAGGGCCAGGCCCCGGAAAACTTGGTCGCCGCGGCACGCACGTCCTCGAGCGAGCCGTCACGCAAGGTTGCGCCCAATGGGGGGCCACAATAACCCAAGGCGTTGGGCGCATAAGCGTAGCGGGCGAACATCTCGGCGCCCCGAGCGTCGACCAACTCCTCACACCCGCCCGGATTGCCCTACGAGCTTGCTGGCATCGCGGTGCATGCGGCCGAAGTTGTAGTACGCCGCGCACGCCCCCTCCGGGGACACCATGCACGTCCCGATCGGGGTCTCCGGCGTACATGCGGTGCCGAAAACCTTGCATTCCCAGGGTTTGAGTACCCCTTTGAGCACCTCGCCGCACTGGCAGGCCTTCGGGTCGGCGACCCGCACACCTGGCATCATGTACCGCAGCTCGGCATCGAACTCCGCGAAGTCGTCGTGCAATCGCAACGCACTTTGCGAAATGAACCCGAGTCCCCGCCATTCGAAGTGCGGACGTAACGCAAACACCTTGGCCATCAGCGCCAGCGCCGCGGGGTTTCCATGCTCGGGCACCACCCGTTTGTACTGATTCTCCACCTCGCATCGGCCCTCGCGGATCTGGCGCAGCAGCATCGCGACCGAAGCCAAGATGTCCAGTGGCTCGAATCCCGTGACCACCAGCGGCTTTCCGTACACCTCCGGCACGAACCGGTATGGCCGGTTACCTACCACGGTCGACACGTGCCCGGGCCCGATGAATCCGGACAGCCGCAGGTCCGGCGACTCGAGAATGGCCTTGATCGGCGGAACGATCGTGACGTGGTTGCAGAACACACTGAAATTTGGCAACCCCAGGTCACGAGCTCGTACCAGCGTGACTGCGGTCGACGGCGCCGTGGTCTCGAATCCGATGGCGAAGAACACCACGTGTTTGTCGGGGTTGTCGATCGCGATCTTGAGGGCGTCCAGGGGCGAGTACACGAAGCGCACGTCGGCGCCGCGGGCCTTGGCGTCCAGCAGGCTGCCGGCCGACCCGGGCACCCGCATCATGTCGCCGAAGCAGGTGAAGATCACCTCGGTTTGGCCGGCCAGCCACATCGCGTCGTCGATTCGGCCCATCGGGATCACGCAGACCGGACAGCCTGGGCCGTGTACGAGTTCGACGTTGTCCGGCAGCAGGTGTTCGATGCCGTGCCGGTAGATGGTGTGGGTGTGCCCGCCACACACCTCCATGAACTTGAAGTGGTCGGGCGCTGCCCCGGCCAGATGCTCGATGGCAACCAATAGTTTGCGGGCCGCCGCCGGGTCACGGAATTCGTCAACGAATTTCATTACGCCTCCTTTTTGGCCTTCCTGGTCAGACGATGGCCGACGAGTCGAAGGCTTCGATTTCGGTGGTGTAGGCCTCGCCGAGCCTTTTGATGGCGGCCAGGGTGAGCAGCGCTTCGGTCTCGTCGATCTTGGCCATCGCGAACCCGACGTGAACCAATACCCAGTCGTCGGGCTCGGGCATGTCGTCTTCCAGCAGCCGCACGCTGATCGTGCGCTGCACACCGCTGACGTCGACCTTCGCCAAATAGTTCGCCGGATCGGTGATCTCAACGATTCGACCCGGAATCCCAAGACACATCTGAAGCCCCTTCCCTAACAGATTCTCGGTAGCGGGTCCCCGACGAGCATGTCCACGATCCGCGTCCCGCCGAATCCGGTTCGCAGCACCACCGTTTCGGCCGGTTCGCTGACGATTTCCCCAACCTCGGCCGCCTCGGCGCCCAGCGGATGCGACCGCAGCGCGGCCAGCCCGGCCCCGGCCTCCTCCGGCACGACCACGGCGACCAACTTGCCCTCGTTGGCGACGTAGAGGGGATCGATGCCGAGCAACTCGCAGGCGCCATTCACCATGGGGTGCACCGGTAGTCGCTCCTCGTCGAGGACCACACCAAGTCCGCAGGCCTGAGCGAGTTCGTTGCACACGGTGCCCACGCCGCCCCGGGTCGCGTCCCGCAGCCACCTGGTGGACGGCGCGGCCGCCATAAGCAATTCGACCAGTGGGCTGATCGATGCGGTATCGGAACTGATATCGGCCTCGATAGCCAGGTCGCCCCGGGCCAGCATGACCGCCATGCCGTGATCGCCCATCGACCCCGACAACAGCACTTTGTCGCCGCTGCGTACCGATTCCGCCGCCAGTCGCCGTCCCGCGGGAATAAGACCGGTTCCGGTCGTGGTGATGAAGACTCCATCGGCAGCGCCTCGAGGAACCACCTTGGTGTCGCCGGTGACGATTTGCACCCTTGCGTTGGCGGCTGCTGCCGCCATGTCGGCGACGATCTCTTTCAATTCAGCAATGGGGAAGCCTTCTTCGAGTACGAACGCCGCCGAAATCCACGACGGTATGGCGCCGGCCATCGCCAAGTCGTTGCACGTGCCGTGAACGGCGAGTTCGCCGATGGAGCCACCGGGAAAGCGCCTTGGTTGCACCACAAATGAATCGGTGGACATCGCGATGCGTTCGCCACTAGGCAAGGTGAGCACCGCGCCATCGCCGAGTGACTCCAGCGTCGGGTTGCGGAACGCCTCGACGAACACCGCGTCTACCAGCGCCGCCGAGGCTTTTCCGCCCGCTCCGTGCGCAAGCGTCACGTGGTCGTCGAGCAACCGGGGACGGCGCCTGCGGAACGATTCGATCCGCTCGATCACCTCACCCTCGGCGAACCGCGGCCCCGACGAGAGGTATTCGCCTGCTGATTGGCTCATGCGGCCCCCAAACCTTGATCGCCGGAACGTTGCTGGATTTCCACCCAGAGCTGATAGCCGAGCAGCGCTTGCGATTCCTGAATCCGGTGCACGCTTTGCGAACGAACGACGAAGCATGCGTCCACATCTGGGCTTTTCAGGAACGCGCCGCCGTCGTAGCCGGCGAAACCGACCGTGTAAAGGCCGCGCCGACGCGCCTCGGCCAGCGCGGCGAGCAGGTTGGGTGAATTGCCGCTGGTCGACATGGCGACGGCGATGTCGCCGGCCTTTGCGCGCGCGATCAGCTGACGGGCGAACACCAACTCGAACCCTACGTCGTTGCCCAGCGCGGTGATGATCGCCTGATCGGCGGTCAACGACCAGGCCGGCAGGGGCCTGCCGATCGGCGGACGGGCGAATAGCCTCCCCAGTGTCGCGGAATCGGTGCAACTGCCGCCGTTTCCGAAGGTGAACATCCGTCCGCCGGCGGAGAAGCGGTGCGCCATCTCGTTGGCGGCTCGGTCTAGCAGTTCGGCGTTGGCCTCCAGCGTGGCGCGCCGCAGCGCCAGGCTCTCGGCCGCCTTTTTCTGCGCCGACGCGGCCAGGTCGGCCAGCAGCGACCTAGGATCGTCTTCCTGCGCATCGATGAACGGATACAAGAAGTTGGTGGGTTCCTCGCTCATCAGGTGTCCTCGATCCCGGCTTGAAGGCCGTCCGAGCCGGCATCGTCGTCGTCGACGCGGGTGATCGCTGTGCCGGCGTGTACCAGAACCAACTCGCCGGCGGCGACGGGGTCGACAAGCGTTGTCACCACGTCCTCGACACCGCGCGCAGTGCGTACCGGGGCCAACCCGTCTGCTGAGGCCGCCACTACCTCACCCAGCCGGCCTTCGTCGCTACACGTCACACACGCCCCTGCCGTTTCATCGGCGCATGCCGAGTCGGGTTTGAGCAGCCCGGAATGCTCGAAACACACGTGGGTCAGCTCCCACAACACGTGATAAAACAGCACGAATCCACCCGTTGCAGGCACTCTCGGGTCGGGGTCGTCGAGCCACAGCACGTGGTCTGCTATCCCGGCACCCGGTCGCTCACCGCTGCCGATCCAAATCGTGGTGGCGCCCCACGCCGGGCCTCGACGCATCACCGAGCGCACGTCGGGATCGTGCGCCCCGGAGACCGCAACCACGATGTCGCCAGGCCGCGCTGACACCCGCACCAGATCAACCAGGTCGGGCCCGGTCAGCGCCACGGCAGGCAATGCCCGTTTCCCCATGATCACCGGATGCACGAACTCGACCGCGATGTGCTGCGCATGCGGTTCCCACGACGGCGCAATGGACCACATGGTGGCACCCGCCGCGAACCGCCTGGCCAGCGTGAACGCAGCCGCGGCCAAATCCTCGGCGAGCTCGGCGCCAAGCCCGCGTTCGAGAGCGGCGGGTCCACCGACACCGAAGAGAATCGTCACGCTTCAGCCTCCTCTCGCGCAATCAGCATCGAGATCACGGCCTGCCCCAGCGCCAGCCCGCCGTCATTGGGCGGCACCATCTGATGGGTGAGCACCTCAAATCCAGCCATTTGCAGTTGCTTACGACATGCGCGTAGCAGAAGTACGTTTTGGAAGACCCCGCCGGTAAGACCCACAAGTCGCACGGCCCCGGCAACCTGACCGACCACTGTGGCGACCGCCACCGCGACCGCCTGGTGGAACCCGGCCGCCAGCTGGGCCGGGGGCGTACCTGCGTTGAGATCCGACACCAGCGTCCGCACCATGGAGGTCGGATCGATCACTCCGTCGGGCCGCACCACCAGTCGTAGCGGCGCAGCGGTCGGAGCCGATTCGGCCAGTGCTTCGAGTTCGATGGCGGCCTGGCCCTCGTAGTCAATGCGGTGTCGCACCCCCAGCAGCGAAGCGACCGCGTCGAATAGCCGACCCATGCTCGAACACGGCACGCATCCCGTCCCGCTCTCCAATTGTGAGCGGGTGAGCCGTAACTCGTCCGGTGTCGCCGCGGCGACCGGAGCCAGATCGGGAGTCCAGGCGATGCCGGCCATCCACAACTGCGATAGCGCCATTCGCCACGGGTTGCGGACCGCCGCGTCGCCGCCCGGCAGCGGCACCGGCATCAGGTGGGCGACCCGGACGAAACGGTGGCTGTCGGTCCCGAGCCGGAGAATCTCGCCGCCCCATATAGTCTGATCGCAGCCGTAGCCGGTGCCGTCGAAGGAGACTCCGATGATCGGTTCGCCGATGCGTCCCTGCTCGGCCAGCAGCGACACCACGTGCGCATGGTGGTGCTGGACGAGATCCAGCGGCCGATCGCCCACACGGCGCTCCGCCCAGCTACGGGTGTGATATCCAGGATGCAAATCGGCAGCCAATCGCACGGGTTCGCCGCGTATTTCGCTGAGCTGTCCTACCGCGCGCTCGAACGCGCGCAGTGTCTCCCAGGTGGCCATATCGCCGATGTGCCCGGACAGGTAGGCGCGTGAGCCGTCGGTGAGGCAGAAGGTGTTCTTCAATTCCCCGCCCACAGCCAATACGGGCGGGCCGTCTCGCCCGAGGTTGACCGGTAACGGCGCGTAGCCTCGAGACCTGCGGATCGGCAGCTCCCAGGCCCCTTGCTGGTCTCTCATCACGCGCACCACCGAGTCGTCACACGGCACGTGGATCGGCCGGTCGTGATCGAGGACGGCATCGCAAAGATCCGAAAGCCTCTTAGCGGCATCGTCTTCGGTAAAGCAGATAGGCTCGTCGGAACGGTTGGCGCTGGTCAGGACTAACGCGTCGGGGACCTGTGCGTCGTCCCCGGGAACGGGAGCCAGCAGCAGGTGATGGATGGGGGAGTAGGGCAGCATCAAACCGAGCAGCGGACTGCCGGGGGCAACGGCTTCGGCTACCGGCGCACCGGTGCGCCGCCGGAGCAACACGATCGGCCGTGCGGGACTTGACAACACCGCGGCCTCGGTGTCGTCGATGTTGGCGTATCGGCGCGCCACCATAAGGTCGCGGACCAGCATGGCGAAAGGCTTGCCGCCGCGTGCCTTTCGTGTCCGAAGCCCACGGACGGCCGTCTCGTCATTGACGATGCTGGCCAGGTGGTAACCGCCGATGCCCTTGATGGCAACCACCGCGCCCGCGGCCAGCGCCCGTTGAGTTGCCGCCAGTGCGGCGTCTGATCCGGTCATGCGAGCACCCTGCGACCAGAACCGCAGCGACGGACCGCAATCCGGGCACGCGATTGGTTGCGCGTGGAATCGGCGATCCGCGGGATCGTGGTATTCGGCGGCGCACCGCGCACACATGGCGAATTCCGACATTGTGGTGGCGGGACGGTCGTACGGTAACTTGCGGATGATGGTGAACCGCGGTCCGCAGTTGGTACAGGTCACGAATGGGTGTCGGTAACGGCGGTCGTGCGAATCGAACAGTTCGGCGACACAGTCCTCGCACGCGGCGATGTCGGGCGGAATCGGCGTTTTAAGCGCGTTAGCAGCGGAAGTCGTCTCGCTCGCCGCGATCCGGAACTCGCGTACATGTGTGGTGTCGGCGGGAATGTCATGGACGGAGATGGTGTCTATCCGCGCCAGCGGTGGGGCTTCGGACACCAGCCGACGGCCGAATTCGTCCACCCGCGTGCGTTCACCCTGCACCTCGAGGAATACTGCGCTCGAATCGTTGCCGACGAATCCGGTCAGGCCGAGCTCGCTGGCGATACGGTGGACGAACGGACGAAAACCGACCCCCTGGACAACACCGGTCACGGTGAAGTGCTGCCGGACAACGGTATGGGCGGGATCCGACCGCATCATCAGGGGGGTATCGGTCACCTCAACCGCCCTCCAGGCTGATCGCCGGATCCATGCGGCCCCTGCCCATCAGCTCCAGACCGGCCATCGCCTGTTCGGCTCCGGCCCTGTCCGTCTTCTCGACGGCGAAGCCCATATGGATGATCACCCAGTCGCCGGGCGCGAATGTCTCCTCCGGCAACATGCCGATGTTGACTTTGCGTGGCTCGCCAGTGACGTCCACCAGGGCGAGCTGTCCTTCGTAACCGTCCAACATCCTGATCACTTGACCCGGTATACCCAGACACATGGTCAGCATTCCTCCTGCAACGCCGCGACGATCTCCTCGACCGCTCGCACGGCGCGGGGAACGGCCTTGGCGACCGGTTCGGTGAGGCCGATTCCCTCCTCGACGCTTCCCGCCTCGCATCCGACGACGACGGTGTAGGGCGGACTGCCGCCGAGTGCCCGCAGGCTGGCAAACACCGCCGCCGGATCCATGCTGTGGGCATCCAGACCGTTTGTGCTGGAGGTGGATTCGTGCTCAGCCTCGAAGACGTGCAACGCGCCTGGGCTGCCGCGGCTGGGTACCGCGTCGACGAGCACCAACGTGTCCCAGCCCTCGAGCAGGTCGTAGGCCAGGTGCATTCCCCTGATGCCGTAGTCGGTGAGGCGGACACTCGGATCGTCAGGCGGGATCGCGACGTGCCGGACCACTTCAGATCCGAAGCCGTCGTCTCCCAGGAAGATGTTGCCGACCCCGGCTACCAGAATGCGTGCTCCCATCGGGACTGCTCGACTCGCCTACATGCGCCGTAGCTTGAGGTATCGGCGGGCATCTGGCAGTGACGTCACTCCCAGAACCACTGCTACCGCAACGACCATTGCGATGATGCCGACGAAGACCCAACCCAAGATTTCCATTGCGAATTCCTTCCTTAGTTTGTCGTGGGTTCAGTACGTTCCAGCGGCTCGATTTCGTCGGGGGAGAAGTACAGATAACGGCCGTACCAGTCGTGCAGGTCGGCGGCCGGGTCGTCATTGACCACCACACCGACGTGCTTGTTGCCCTCAACGTCCTCATGCACCGACGTGACGCGGGCGGTCTTGCCGGCGACGAAGATGTCCTGTGCGTCGGCGTTGCGCCGCGGCTGCAATCGAACCTGGCTGCCCCGCGCGATCCGGATCCCGCCCACGAGTACCGCGTCGAGTTCGGGGCGAACCGCGTTGTCGGCCAACGGATCCCACCAGTCGACTCCCTCGGGAATCTCCGGGACCAGGCCCGCGACGATAGTGGGGGAGTGTGGATCCCGTAGTACACCGTGCAGCCGGGCCATGGCCTCGGGTGACATGGCGTCACACTGGTCGATGATCTGCGCGGCCCGTGGATCGGTGGCGCGGGCCTGGGACTTCTCGTCGTCGGTCATGGTCATCACGCGCAGCGTCAAGATCTCGTCGATCTCGGTGCAGTCGAAAAGGGCGGTGTCGCTTTGTTCGGCAACCTCGGGGTGGTCGTAAAGAATGATCGGCGAGACCAGCAGCATGTCTTGGGTTCCGGGTGGGCCGGCCAGCACCGGGAAGCAGCGGTGCTGCTGACACCGGGACACCGCATCTGCCGCGGCGGGCGGGGGCTCGAGCAGCGAGACGAACTGACCACCGACGACTTCGGCGATGACGTGGGTGCCGATCATGGACCGTGCGATCACAGTATCTTTCGCGTCGGACTTGATTTCCACAGCCGTGCCCACGTTGGCGACCCGGATCGAGATCCGTCGCAGGTCACCGTCCGGTTCGGCTGCGACGGTCAGTACGCCGCGCACTTCCAGCCGTTTGCGGACCAGGCGACCGCCGTCGTGGAGTTCAATGTCGGTCGTCGCGGGTGCCGTCACCGGTAGTGTCCATTGCTGGGCCGCAGCGTCGAGCGCTAAAGGGCCGAAAGACATTTCACATTCGAAGGCTTCGTCCCAGGTCAGCCAGGACCCGGACGACGTGGTCAGTTCGTCAACCGGTTGGAATCCGCCGTCGGGGAGTTCGCGTTCAGCCCGACGGTGCTGCAGCTGCAGGAAGCGCACCACCAGGGTGATCGCCTGCGCGTCGTTGACCAGGAACTGCGCAGCGATGCTGTCGTCCTCGCCGAGGCCGGCCACGGCTGCACCCGGTGGACCCAAAACGCCAAACTGCCAACGTGATTGATTCTTGCTGGACGTCCCACGGTATGGGTAGAGCAGGTAGCCTTCATAGAGCACTGCGTCGGCGACGGCGCGGGCCCGCTGCCAGCTTGATGTCTTGGATGTCACTGCGCCGCCTCGTGGTCGACGGCCAATAACGAGGTAACTGCGTGGTCGAGGTCGAGCAAGCCCTGCGCCGACTTGTACCCGGCCAGCGCTGAGACGGTTTCGTGGCTGAGCCGCACCCAGCCGGAATTCGGATAGTGCTGGGCGATCAACTCCCGCCAGACCGTGACCGGCATGTCGTAACGGTGTTCGCAATCCCAGGACACTTGCTGAACCGAAAACCCGCGTTCAGACTTGACGAAAATCGTCCCGCTGAATAGGAATTGGAGGGGCAATGCGCCGTCGCGCAGTGCATGCAGGTACTTGGCGGCAGTGACCTCGAAGTCGTAGGTGCAATCCAGCGGCAGTGCCACCGTCGCGTTGCCGGCGAAGCCCGGCACCATCGCGGTGCAGTGCTGCCACAGGAAGGTGCGTTGGGTGGTCGCCCACCGGTGGCGCGGCCCGAACAAGTCTGTCAGGCCGGCGCCTTCGTCGTCGGAGTAGGAACGGCGCAGCGGCTCGATGCGGACCTGGCAGCGCAGTGCGATGGCGTGCACGGGGTCGTCACCGCTGGCTGCGACGCCGACACGGGCGGTGAGCACCGGGGTGACAGCGTATGGTTCGGGCGCAACATCGAGAACGGCGAAGGTCACGTCCATCGGCTGGTCGGTCATAACGGAGTCTCAGGCGGCGTCTCTCGGGCGCGGGCCGCGACCTGCCCGAAGAAGCTATCGATGAATGCTCGGGCCTCTTGGCCGCCATCGAAACCCCGCCACAGCCTGCGCAAGCGCCCGACGAATTCATAGCAGGCGTCGATGGGAACCAAATAGCATTGCGGCCCAGCGTTTTCATCCTCGCCTTCTGGGGGGACCCGGACCAGCAGCGCCTCCACGTCGTCGGCCAGCAAGCCGACCCGCGGGTCGGCGCCACTGATGGCGTTCCAGGCGTCCATGTCGAGCTCGGATTCGGTGGCGCCCGCCGGGCCGGGATAGAACGCGACGGTGCGTCCGAGTTCCGAGTTCGTGAAGAAGAACGCCACGCCGACCGGGATCTGCAGGACTTCCCACGTGCGGCGGTCCAGCGCGAAATCGCCGAACGCCAGGTACCGATCCGGCACCGACCGATAACGCAGCTGGGCGTTGCCGTCGGTGAATAGCAGATAGCAGGCGCGGCAAACGCACATCAGCTGTCGGCCGGCTACGTTCACCACGTGCTGATGCTCGTCGGCGATCAGCTCGGAGCACATTTCGCACCGCTCGCCGGCAGGCTCGGGTGCCCGCTGGTTGCTGGTGATGCGCGCCAGCACGGCAAAAGGACTCGTGGGGCTCGTCATGCTGGGGTCCCGATCGCTTCGGCAGGCACCGCGATGGACAATACCCCGTCGCGGGTCAGCAGCGGGATGGGATCAAGGTGGCAGTGGGTATCGTGATCGATGCAGGCCCCGGCATGCACGACGTCGAAATGGGCGTGGCACTGGGGACAACGCAGCACCGGTTCCGCGCGGCCCATGGCACGATGCAGCGCCGCCCCGGCCAGCGACCTCTGGCACGCCGGGCAGTTGTCGAGGTAGGCGTACAGCTGATCGTCGACGCGGCAAGCAAGGACGGTCAAGCCGGCGAGCCCTTCGATCAGGAAGCCGCCAACTTCGCCCGGGGATAGGTCTGCCAGATCGGGAACCTGGTGCCAGGTTGCCGCGCTGTCGGGATGGGCAGCAGAAATAGCGTTTGCATTGGTCTTTGTCCTGATCTTGGCCAGTAGCGAACCGGCTGGAATGACCGCGGGCGTCGAATCCGGTTGGGCGGCTACAAGTTCGATCGAGGATATTTCCGGGGCGGCTGCCCGGATCGCATCCTCGACGGCCAACTCAAGCGTCACCGCCGACGATGGACAACTCTTGCAGCTGCCGGCGAACTGAAGCCGGACGGTGTCCCCTTCTGGTCCGCTGGCGATGTCGACCAGGTGCACATCGCCACCGTGTGAGCCCAGGTAAGGACGCACCCGGTCCAGCGCGTCGGACACCCGCCGGCGAACGTCGTGCGGATGCACGCCGTGTACGAGGAGCAGGCTGGCCACCAGGTCGTCGGTGGCCAGCCGCTCGGCTAACCCGGGGTCGTCAGCCAGCTGGATGATCCGTTCCAGCCCGGCCCCGTAGAGCCTTACTACCTCGCGGACCAGCTGTTGGGCGCGCTCGTGCGCGGTCGCCCCGCCCGCGGCACAGGAATCCAGCAGCGTCTGGATCCGATCGCCCGCGGTCCGCCACTGTGCGTCTCCTGCTCTGCTTCGCGCGAATTCCTCCGTGCGATCCGCCATGCGTCAGTCCCCGGCAGGTGACTGCGTTGGCGAGTGCAATCTCTCCAGGGTTTTGCCGTTCCCCAGATACATGTGCACACCGCAGGGCAGGCACGGATCGAAGCTTCGTACCGTGCGCATAATGTCGATGCCCTTGAAGTTCTCCCGGCTGTTCTCCTCGAAGATCGGCTGGCCCTGCACCGCATCCTCGTAGGGGCCCGGCGTGCCGAAGCTGTCTCGCGGGTTCGCATTCCACGGGGTTGGCGGGTACGGGTGATAGTTGGCGATCTTGCCGTCCCGGATCACCATGTGGTGGCTGAGCACGCCGCGGACCGCCTCGGTGAAGCCGCACCCGATGCCCTCGTCGGGCACGGTGAACTTCTCCCACGTCTTAGTACGGCCGGCGCGGATTTCCTCCAGCGCCTTTTCGGCGAAGTGCAGCGCGCACGCCGCCGCGTAGGCCTGGAAGTAGGTCCTGGCCCGGTCACGTTCGATCGTGTTGCTGCCGTGCTTGGGGATCTTCCACTCGAATTCGACCGGACCCTTCAGGATGGTCTTGGGCAGGTTGATCTTTACGCTGTGGCCCGTTGCCTGGACGTAGCCGATGTCGACCAGGCCGGCCAGTGCGGTCGACCACAGCCGGGCCAGCGGGCCACCGCCGGTGTCCAGCGCCAGGTGATCCTTGCCGTCGAACCAGCGTGGCGACATCACCCAGCTGTACTTGCCGCCGTCCAGCTCCCGCTTCTGCGGGTGCGGGTTGGTGTGCTGGTTCCACGGGTGACGCCGGTCCACCGGGTTGCCCAGCGGATCGGTCTTGACGAACATCTCCTGTTCTGTCCAGTCGTCGTAATACGAGCTGCCCAAAAGGATCCGGATGCCGAGGTTGATGTCCACCAGTGAGTGGGTGACCAACTTGCCGTCGACCACCACGCCCGGGGTGACGAACATCGCGTTGCCCCAGCGCTCCATGTCCTTGTATTCGAAGTTGCAAACATCAGGGTCCTGGAAGGAGCCCCAGCAGCCGAGCAGCGTGCGGCGCAGGCCTACCTTTTCGTAACCAGGCAGCGCGTCGTAGAAGAAGTCGAACAGGTCGTCGTGCATGGGGACGACCTTCTTCATGAACTCGACGTAGCGCATCAGCCTCGTCATGTAGTCGGTCATCAATTGGATGGTCGCGACGGTACCGACCCCGCCGGGGTACAGCGTCGACGGGTGCACGTGGCGACCCTCCATGAGGCAGAACATCTCTCGCGTCCAGCGACTGACCTGGAGTGCCTCGCGGTAGAACTCGCCGCTGAAGGGGTTGAGGGACCGCATGATGTCGGCGATGGTCTTGTACCCGTGCGCGTCGGCATGCGGCGACGCGGTTTTCTCCGCCTTGGCGAGCACCCCGGGGTTGGTCTCGGCGACCATCTTCTCGCAGAAGTCAACACCGACCAGGTTCTCCTGGAAGATGTTGTGGTCGAACATGTATTCCGCGGCTTCGCCCAGGTTGACGATCCATTCGCCGAGGTGCGGTGGCTTGACCCCGTAGGCCATGTTCTGCGCGTAACACGAACAGGTCGCGTGGTTGTCGCCGCAGATGCCGCAGATACGGCTGGTGATGAAGTGGGCGTCGCGTGGATCCTTGCCCTTCATGAAGATCGAGTAGCCGCGGAAGATCGAAGACGTGCTGTGGCACTCGACGACCTCTTTGTTCTCGAAATCGATCTTCGTGTAGATGCCGAGGCTGCCGACGATCCTGGTGATCGGATCCCACGCCATCTCGACGAGCTGGCCCGGTTCCCGCTTGGATGTTGACGGCTGGGGAATGATGGTTGTCATCGCGATTACTGCTCTCCGGTTTTGGGGCTCTCAGGCCCGAGGGCTTTGTCAGGTGAGATTGGACCGTGCCGCGACCTACCAGGTGCGGCGGGCTCCGGTGGTGAGTTGGGTGCCCGTGTGGCGCCAGCGCGGCTCCTTGTCGAGTGTGCGGGCCGTGATTCCCCTCAGGTTGCGGATCACGGATCCGTACAGGCCCGACGCGGTGCTGGAGAGCTTGCCGCCGGGCGGCTCATCCATGAACGGCATGAACTTGTCCGGGAAGCCCGGCATCGTGCATCCGATGCAGATGCCGCCGACGTTCGGGCAACCGCCGATGCCGTTGATCCACCCGCGCTTAGGCACGTTGCATTTCACGACCGGGCCCCAGCAGCCAAGTTTGACAATGCATTTCGGTGAGCCGTACTCGGTGGCGAAATCGCCCTGCTCGTAGTAGCCGGCCCGGTCACAGCCTTCGTGCACCGTGTTGCCGAACAGCCACTTGGGCCGCAGCGCGTCGTCGAGCGGGATCATCGGTGCCTGCCCGGTCGCCATGTAGAGCAGGTAGGTCAGCGTCTCCGATAGGTTGTCGGGCTGGATCGGGCAGCCGGGAACGCAGACGATCGGGATGCCGGCTTTGCTCTTCCATTCCCAGCCGAGGTAGTCGGGCACCCCCATCGCGCCGGTCGGATTGCCCGCCATGGCGTGGATGCCGCCATAAGTGGCACAGGTCCCCACTGCGACGATTGCGGTGGCCTTGGGCGCCAGCCGGTCGAGCCACTCGCTGGTGGTTATCGGCTGGCCTGTCGCCGGATCGTTGCCGAACCCGCACCAATAGCCTTCGTCCTTGATCTTCTCGTTCGGGATGGATCCTTCGACGACGAGCACGAAGGGTTCCAGTTCGCCGCGATCGGCTTTGAAGAACCACTCGAGGAAATCGTCTGCCCCTCCCGCGGGTCCGCATTCAAAATCGATCAGCGGCCAGTGGACGGCGACTTTGGGAAGTCCGGGAAGCGCGCCGAGTGCGATCTCCTCGACACTGGGCTGGGTGGCGGCAGTCAACGCCACCGAATCACCGTCACAACTTAGGCCTGCGTTGATCCACAGAACATGGATCAACGTTTCTTCCGCCTTGACTGCTGCTTCCGATAACATGCTGCAGCTTTCCGGGGCCCGGGCTTGGACCCCTGCGCCGCCGGAGTCGACCGTCGGCCCACTTGCGCAGCGCTGTTTCTGGGTCTACTCCCGCCCTCAAGCGTTGTCAACGGTTCCCTCGTTAGGCGGGTGTTTCATAGCCCTTTGAATTTAGCCGATTTCGTTGCACGACAACGCATTCTGGTGCGACTGCGCTGGCGTGGCAAAGCGATGAGTACGACTAAATTGCTGTGGCCTGATGCAAATCATTCGCAGGAATTGTCCTGCAAATCGTTCGCATCCAGATGGTATTCAGTCTTCGAGGCTTTGCGCGAACCGTCGTAGCCAGCCGAACCATGCGCCCATGCCGGCTCCGGTTCGCGCGCTGACGGGCAAGATCGTCGCGGTGGCGTTGACTTCGCGAACATGGGCGATATACGCGTCGACGTCGGCGTCCAAGTAGGGAACCAAGTCAATCTTGTTGATTAGCAAAACATCTACCGATCGGAACATCGCCGGATACTTCAGCGGCTTGTCTTCGCCTTCGGTGACGGAGTAGACCATGGCCTTGGCGTGCTCACCGACGTCGAACTCTGCCGGGCAGACCAGGTTGCCGACGTTTTCAATGATTACCAGATCGAGTCCGGGAAGTTCGAGGCCCCGTAGAGCGCGGTTGACCATGGGCGCGTCGAGATGGCATTCGCCGCCAAACCCATTGCTGGTGTTGAGCAGTGAGACCTGGGCGCCGCGACCGCTGAGCTTGGCCGCATCCAGGTCGGTGGCGATATCGCCTTCGATAATCCCGATCGCGAACTCGCCCGCGAGCTCGTCGAGCGTTGCCTGCAGCACGGTCGTCTTTCCTGAGCCGGGGGAGCTCATCAGGTTGAGCGCGCGGACCCCGTTGCTCTCGAACGCGGCCCGGTTGAAGTTCGCGCGGGTGTCGTTCTCGGCGAAGATTTCCTCGAGTACCTCGATACGCTGTGGTCCGGTCTGATAGCCACTGTGATCGCCATGCTCAAGGGGGTGGTCATGGGGTTGGTGATCGTGCTCGTGGGTGTGCACGGCTCCGTCGTCGTGCCGGTGAAATCTACCCATAGTGAACACCTTTCACGAGACATCCAGCGATGTCACCAGGAATTCGTTGCCGCGCAGCACCTCGACGTCGCAACTTTCGCACTGCGGGCACCAGATCGACCAGGCCGACGTGATCTCCGACTGCCGGGCGCACGCGCGGCACTTCACCTCGGCGGTGACGCACTCGAGTTCCAGCTCGGCGTCCGGCATGTCCTCGGATTCCCGGAGGAGTGTCCAGCAGAACGACAACGATTCAGGAACGACTTGGCGGAGCGCGCCGATCCGGACGCGCACGACGTTGACGTGCCGACCGTCGGCATGTGTTTTGACGACACCGGCGATCGCTTCGCAGAGCGACAGCTCATGCATCGCCGGTCACCGGCGAATCGCGGGTTGAGGGCTGTTGGGGGCTTGGGCCCATGAAGACGTTTCTACACCCGAGTTATGCCATGTTGAAGCTCACGAAGGGCACCGGGTCCGCCGCCGGTCTGGTCGGGCGCTCGGACGCAGCAAGACCCACTCCGGGCCCGTGGACATGTTGTGCCGGATCGAGACATCCGCAGTCTGCATTGCAGGCAATTCTTTTATCTGGCTTTGTGGGAAATCCCGGCTTTGGTATCAGCGCGAGCGTATCCCGCATTGTGGGAAGGACGTGCTCAGCCAGTGCGGATGATCCGCATAGCGGTCCATTTGCCGCGAATACAAGGTTGCGCGCCATTCGCCGAGCCATTGTTGCTGATTCTGTTTTATGCTCCGCGTGTCGCTCCTTGTTCGATGACTTGCCACCAGTTGACGAGAGGGCCAGACCGTGTCATATGTGATTGCAGCTCCCGACGCACTGGCCGCCGCGGCAGCCGATTTGGCGGGCATTGGTTCCCGTCTGACCTCAGCAAACAACCTGGCGGCCGGCCCGACGACCAACATGCTGGCCGCCGCTCGTGACGAAGTATCCGCGGCGATCGCGTCGCTGTTCGCCGCGCACGGCCGGGACTATCAGTCGCTGAGTACTCAGGCCGACGCATTTCACCAGCGTTTTGCTCAGATGGTTGCTTCCGCCGGGAATACGTATGCCGGTGCTGAGGCGTCCAGTGTGGATCTGCTGCAGGAATTCGAGCAGGCGACATTGAATGTGATCAACGCCCCCAGTGAGGTGCTTACCGGGCGGGCGCTGATTGGCAACGGTGCTAATGGGGCGGCCGGCACCGGGCATAACGGTGGCAACGGTGGTTGGCTGTGGGGCAACGGCGGCAACGGTGGGTCGGGCGCGTCCGGCGGCAATGGCGGGGCCGGTGGGTCGGCCGGCCTTTTCGGCCACGGCGGTAACGGCGGGGCCGGCGGAGCCGCAACGAGCAAAGGCGGGGCCGGTGGTACGGGCGGGTCCGGCGGGGCCAGCGGGATTATGGGGTGGGGTGCCGGTAACGGCGGCGCGGGCGGGGCCGGTGCCGTTGGCGCGACGGGTCAGGCGGGTGGCGCAGGCGGCCATGGCGGGGCCGGCGGGGCCAACATGCAGGTGCTGTTCGGACAAGGCGGTGCCGGCGGAATCGGGGGTACCGGTGGCGCTGGAGGCGCGGGAGGCGGGGCGGGCGGCACCGGTGTGGCCGGTGGGGTTGGAGGCGCCGGCGGGGCCGGCGGCGCCAATCACGCGCTCCTTCTCGGCACAGGGGGTGCCGGCGCGACGGGCGGCGTTGGCGGCGCTGGCGGCACCGGCGGGCTCGGTGATAGCGCCGTGGATGGTGGTGCCGGCGGTACCGGCGGGGTAGGCGGCGGCGCCGGCGCCGGCGGGGCGGGCGGCGCCGGAAACGTGTTCGGTCGCAGCGGCTACGCCGGCAAGGCGGGTGTCGGTGGTACTGGCGGCCAAGGCGGCGACGGCGCGGCCGGCGGTGCTGCCACCGGCGCCGCAGGCGCCGGATTCGACGGTGGTATGGGGGGCACGGGTGGGCAGGGCGGCGCGGCGGGTTCGGGTGGCACCAACGGCAGCGGCGGCGCAGGCGGCAATGGCGGGCCTGGTGGCACTGGCGGTGACGGTGCCGCGGGTACGGGCGGCGCGGGTCACGACGGCGGCGCCGGCGGCAGCGGCGGAGCCGCGGGCCACGGCGGTGCTGCCGGCGCCGGCGCGGGCGCCGCGGGTGTGGCGGGTAACGCCGGCACCGGCGGCACCGGCGGGACCGGCGGTCAAGGTGGGGCCGGCGACGCCAACACCGCCGCGGGCGGCACCGGGTTCATCGGCGGCGCCGGTGGTGCCGGCGGCGCCGGCGGCAGTTCGGGCGCGGGCGGCACCAACGGCAATGGCGGAGCAGGGGGCGTCGGCGGCCAGGGCGGCGCCGGCGGCGCGGGTACCGCGGACACGGGCGATTACGGTGTCGGCACCAATGGCGGCCAAGGCGGTAGCGGCGGCTCTGGCGGTGCCGGCGGCGCGGCCGGCACCGGCGGTTCCGGTGGGACCTCGGGCGGCGGCGGCCTTGGCGGCGCCGGCGGCTCTGGCGCCACCGGTGGCGCCGCGGGCTTCGACGGCACCGGCGGCAACGGCGGCCGCGGCGGACAGGGCGGCAGCGGCGGGACCGGCGGTGCCACCACCACGGCCAGCGGTGCTGCCGGGGCTGGTGGGAACGGTGGTGCCGGCGGTGCGGCTGGGGTCGGCGGCACCGCAACCGGATACCTCGGCGAAGGTGGCGACGGCGGCATCGGCGGCGCTGGTGGCGGGGCTGGCACCGGCGGGGCCGGCGCGGCCGGCGGTGTTGCCGGCGCCGGAGGCCAAGGAGGCGCCGGTGCCGCCGGGGCGGCCGGCGGTGCCGCCGTGATCGGCACCGACGGCGAAGCCGGCACCGGAGGCTTTGGCGGGACCGGTGGCAGCGGTGGTACCGGCGGCCAAGGTGGGGTCGCCGGGGCTGAGGGCACCGGCGGCCAGGGTGGCACGGGTGGCGCAGGTGGCGCCGCGGGCGTGGGTGGCGACGCGATCGGTCCCACCGGCTACGGCGGCGGCGGCGGCTACGGCGGTGAGGGGGGCAGTGGCGGCCAAGGCGGTGCTGCCGACGTCGGCGGAACCAACGGCGGCGGCGGGGCCGGCGGCATCGGCGGTTCCGGCGCCACCCCCGGGGTCTCCGCGGCCGGCGTGGGAGCCACGGGCGGCAACTCGGGCGGTGTTGGCGGCCGCGGTGGCGACGGCGGGGCCGCGGGTGCCGGCTCGGGCAACGCGGGTGTCGGCGGCGCGGGCGGCAACGGCGGCATCGGCGGCAACGGCGGCGACGGCGGCAGTGCGGCCGCCGGCACCAGCGAATCTGGGGGCGACGGCGGCACCGGTGGCAACGGCGGTGCCGGCGGTAACGCCGGCGGTGCCAGCGCCGCTAATGGCAGCGGCGGCGCTGGCGGCGTGGGCGGTCTGGGTGGCGACGGTGGTTCGGGGACCTTGGACACCGGCGCCGGCGCCGGTGCGGGCGGCAACGGTGGCAGCGGCGGCAGCGGCGGCAGCGGTGGAGCGGTCGGTAGCGGCGGCGTCGGCGGGACGGCGGGTGCTGGCGGCAACGCCGGTAGCGCTGGCAACGGCGGTGATGGCGCTGACGGCGAGGCCGGCACGGGCCACACCGGCGGCGCCGGTGGCGATGCCGGCCACGGTGGCTTCGGCGGCATCGCCGGTGGTGCCAGTGCCGCTAATGGCAGCGGCGGCGCCGGCGGCGTGGGTGGACAAGGCGGTGTCGGCGGCACTGGCATCTCGATTGACGGCGGGACCGCCGGCAACGGTGGGCACGGCGGCAACGGCGGGACCGGTGGGGCCGGCGGCGCGACCGGCACTGGCGGTGTCGGCGGTACCGCGGGCAACGGCGGGCAAGGTGGTACCGGAGGCGCGGGCGCCGGCAGCGGAGACGGCGGCTTTGACGGCACAGCCGGTACCGGTGGGACCGGCGGCAAAGGCGGCGCAGGCGGCACCGGCGGTGCCGCGACGGCGTCCGGCGGTGTTGCCGGCACTGGCGGTGGTGGTGGCATCGGCGGTGCCGGCGGTGGCGGGGGCACTGCCAGCGGATACAACGGCCAAGGCGGCATTGGCGGTGCCGGTGGTGCTGGCGGCGCCGGCGGTACCGGCGGCGCCGGACCGGCCGGCGGCGTTGCTGGCGTTGGCGGTAGCGGCGGCGCAGCCGGTAGCGGCGGTGCGGGTGGCGAATCTCTACTCGGAACTGACGGCTTCAGCGGCTTCGGCGGCAAAGGCGGGGCGGGGGGCACCGGCGGCATTGCTGGCAACGGTGGGGCCGCCGCCGCCGGCGGCACCGGTGGCACCGGTGGCACGGGTGGCGCGGGTGGCGTGGGCGGCGTGGGCGGTACCGCACCAGGCAGCACCGGCGTTCCCGGTGGGGGCGGCAACGGTGGCGCCGCCGGCAGCGGCGGCCAAGGCGGCACGGCCGCGGCCGGCGGAACCAACGGCGACGGCGGGGCCGGCGGCGTCGGCGGAGCCGGCGGTGGTGGCGGCACCGCCTTCGGTAACGAAAACGGCCGCTACGGCGGCGACGGCGGCGACGGCGGCAACGGCGGGGCTGCGGGTGCGGGTGCCGGCAACGCGGGGACGGACGGGAACGGTGGGAACGGCGGCGCCGGCGGCAACGCTAGCGCCGGCGGCGACGTCTTGGATGGCAGTGGCAACAATGGCGGCAATGGCGGAACTGGGGGCGCTGGCGGCGATGGCGGCAACACCGGCGGACCGACCGGCACCAACGGCACCGGCGGGGTCGGCGGTGCGGGTGGTGCTGGCGGCAACGGTGGCGCCGCCCCCGCGGACACCGGCAGTGGTGCCGAGGACGGCGGTGCCGGCGGCGCCGGCGGGATGGGTGGCACCGGTGGCGCGATAGGTAGCGGCGGCGTCGCTGGCATCGCGGGCAACGGTGGCGTCGGCGGGGCCGGTGGCGCCGGCGGCGCCGGCGCCACCGGGCTCGCCGGCTCCGGCGACACCGGCGGGAACGGTGGCGTCGGCGGGGCCGGTGGCGAGGGCGGCTTCTCCGGGGGCCCCGTCAGCGGTGCCACCAGCGGCGACGGCGGCCGGGGCGGCAACGGCGGTGTGGGTGGTGCCGGCGCTGGTGGTGCCGCGGGTGTAAACAGCGCTGGCCAGGCCGGCGCGGCCGGTGGGAACGGCGGTGCGGCCGGAGCTGGTGGGTTCGGCTTCACCGGTTTTGCTGACGCGGGTAACGGTGGCGCTGGTGGCCACGGCGGTAATGGTGGGGCCGGTGGCGATAGCGCGGCCGCGGGTGGTGCGGGCTATATCGGTGGCGCCGGGGGCGCGGGTGGGGCCGGCGGCGGAGCGGGCGTCGGTGGCGTGAACGGCGGTGGCGGGCTGGGCGGTAATGGCGGGGCTGGTGGCATCGGCGGTGACGGGGCCGCGGGTGTGGGCGCGGTCGGTCAGGCTGGTGGTGCTGGTGGTGATGGTGGTGCTGCGGGTGCTGGTGGTGCGGCCGGCGCTGGTGTGGGTGGTGCGGGTAGTGCGGGTAACGCGGGCGTCGGCGGTAATGGTGGCCGGGGTGGTAATGGTGGGGCCGGTGGCGATAGCGCGGCCGCGGGTGGTGCGGGCTATATCGGTGGCGCCGGGGGCGCGGGTGGGGCCGGCGGCGGAGCGGGCGTCGGTGGCGTGAACGGCGGTGGCGGGCTGGGCGGTAATGGCGGGGCTGGTGGCATCGGCGGTGACGGGGCCGCGGGTGTGGGCGCGGTCGGTCAGGCTGGTGGTGCTGGTGGTGATGGTGGTGCTGCGGGTGCTGGTGGTGCGGCCGGCGCTGGTGTGGGTGGTGCGGGTAGTGCGGGTAACGCGGGCGTCGGCGGTAATGGTGGCCGGGGTGGTAATGGTGGGGCCGGTGGCGATAGCGCGGCCGCGGGTGGTGCGGGCTATATCGGTGGCGCCGGGGGCGCGGGTGGGGCCGGCGGCGGAGCGGGCGTCGGTGGCGTGAACGGCGGTGGCGGGCTGGGCGGTAATGGCGGGGCTGGTGGCATCGGCGGTGACGGGGCCGCGGGTGTGGGCGCGGTCGGTCAGGCTGGTGGTGCTGGTGGTGATGGTGGTGCTGCGGGTGCTGGTGGTGCGGCCGGCGCTGGTGTGGGTGGTGCGGGTAGTGCGGGTAACGCGGGCGTCGGCGGTAATGGTGGCCGGGGTGGTAATGGTGGGGCCGGTGGCGATAGCGCGGCCGCGGGTGGTGCGGGCTATATCGGTGGCGCCGGGGGCGCGGGTGGGGCCGGCGGCGGAGCGGGCGTCGGTGGCGTGAACGGCGGTGGCGGGCTGGGCGGTAATGGCGGGGCTGGTGGCATCGGCGGTGACGGGGCCGCGGGTGTAAGCAGCGCTGGTGGGGCAGGCGGTACCGGAGGCAAGGGTGGTGCCGCGGGTGCTGGTGGTGCCTCCGGCAACGGTCTGGGTCGCGCGGGCACCGCGGGTACTGCGGGTACCGGTGGTACCGGCGGCCACGGTGGTACCGGCGGGGTAGGCGGCACGGGCGCCGACGCCAACGGTTATGGCCTTAGCGGTGGCGCCGGAGGTGTCGGCGGCGCCGGCGGCAACGCGGGCATCGGCGGCACCAACGGCAACGGCGGGGCCGGTGGTGCCGGCGGTCAGGGCGGCGTCGGCGCCATGGGCAGCCCGGACACCGGTGTCGGCGCTGATGACGGTAGTCAAGGTGGCGTCGGCGGCACCGGTGGCCTCGGCGGCGCATCGGGCAGCGGCGGCACCGGTGGGACGGCGGGCGCCGGGGGCGATGGCGGTCAGGGTGGGGCCGGTGGCGCCGGTGGCACTAATCACAGCCATCTCATAACTGCCGGCGCTGGTGGCGCAGGCGGTCAGGGCGGCCAGGGCGCGGCCGACATCGGTGGCGGCGCCGGGAACGGCGGCGCGGGCGGTGTGGGTGGTGCTGGTGGGCTCGACGCCAGCGGCAGTGGCGCCGGCGGTCAGGGCGGCACTGGTGGCAGCGGCGGTGCGGGCGGTGCGGGCGTCACTGTCACTTCGCCTGGCGGCACCGGGTCCGCCGGTGGTCACGGCGGTGCTGCCGGCGCCGGCGGTCAGGGCGGCGCGTCCGACCTATTCAACGGTCCCGGTGGGGATGGTGGGATCGGCGGCCAAGGTGGTGCTGGCGGTGCCGGCTACGCCGACGACGGCACGAACGACGCCGGCACCGGCGGCACCGGCGGTATCGGCGGGGCTGGTGGCACCGCAGGGGCGGCCGGCGCCGGCAGCGGCATACCCGCCAGCGCGGGCGCGGCCGGCACCGGCGGCCAAGGCGGCCGAGGCGGTCAAGGCGGCTTGGCCGCAACCGGCAATACCGCGGGTAGCGGCGGCCTCGGCGGCAATGGCGGTGCTGGCGGCAGCGGCGCCGACGGATTGGCCGGCACCGGCGACAGCGGCTCCGGCGGCGGTCAAGGCGGTGAAGGCGGTCAAGGCGGCAATGCCGGTGGCGCGACCGGCACTGACGGCGGCGGCGGGCAGGGCGGTTCCGGTGGTCAAGGCGGCGCGGGCGGTTCGGGTACCCCCGACGCCGGCCATGGCGCTGGCGATGGCGGTCAAGGTGGCGGCGGCGGCACCGGCGGTGTCGGCGGGGCGGCGGGCGCCGGCGGTTCTGGTGGGACGGTGGGTGTCGGGGGCGATGGCGGCCAAGGTGGCATCGGCGGCGCGGGCGGCACCAATATCACTGCTGGTTTGACTGGCGCTGCTGGCGGTAATGGCGGTCAAGGCGGCGAAGGTGCGGCCGATGTCGGTGGTGGCGCTGGTCAGGGTGGTGCGGGCGGCCTGGGTGGTGGTGGCGGGGCCGACACGATTACTGGTGGTGCCGGTGGTGCCGGTGGTGCCGGCGGTAGCGGCGGTCAGGGTGGTGCCGGGGCCGTGAGCACGACGCCGTTCGGCACGGGCACCACCGGCGGTCAAGGTGGGGCGGCCGGGAATGGCGGGCAGGGCGGCAACGCCGTCGTCGGCGGCACCAACGGCAACGGCGGGACGGGTGGTACCGGTGGCCAGGGCGGTACGGCCGGGGCCGGCTACCCCGACGACGGCAGCGGCGGAGACTTCAACAGCGACGCCGGCAGCGGCGGGACCGGCGGTGTTGGCGGCACGGGCGGCATAGCTGGCAGCGCCGGCACCGGGGCTGGCGTGGCTGGCACCGTGGGTGTCGCGGGCAACGGGGGCCAAGGCGGTACGGGCGGCGCTGGCGGCGCCGATGCCGCTTACGGCGGCAGTGCGGGCGCCGGCGGGCAGGGCGGCGCTGGCGGGCAAGGTGGCGCAGACACCGGCGGGGGCGCCGGTGCTGGCGGCCAAGGCGGTACCGGCGGCCAAGGTGGCGCCAACACCGTCGCCGACGGCACCGCGGGCACGGGCGGCCAGGGCGGCGCTGGCGGCGCCGGCGCCGCTGGCGGCGCGTTTACCGGTGGCGGCGGTGGCCAAGGCGGCACGGGCGGCACGGGCGGCGCCAACACCGTCGCCAACAGCAACGCGGGCACGGGCGGCCAGGGCGGCGCTGGCGGCCAGGGCGGCGCGGATGCGGGCGGGGGCGCTGGCGCTGGCGGGCTAGGCGGCACGGGGGGCGCCGGCGGTGCCAATTCCGGTGAATTCGCCAGTGGCGGCGTGGGCGGCCAAGGCGGTACCGGCGGCCAAGGTGGCACCGGCGCGGCCGGCAGCGGCCATGCCGGCGGCCAAGCCGGGCAAGGCGGTACCGGCGGTGTTGGCGGCGTCGGTACCGCTGACCAGTCCGACGGCCAAGGCGGCGCCGGCGGCACTGGTGGCCAAGGGGGCACCGGCGGTACTGGCGCCGCCAATTCCATGGGCGGTATTGGCGGTCAGGGCGGTGCCGGCGGTCAAGGCGGCGCCGATATCGGTGTCAACACGAGTGCCTCCGGCGGTGCCGGTGCGGGCGGTGCCGGCGGCCAGGGCGGCACCGGCGGGGCTGGTGGTACCAACACCACTCACGGCGGCGTTGCCGGTGCCGGCGGTCAGGGCGGTCAGGGCGGCCAGGGCGCCGCCGAGGCGACCGGCGGTGTGCTCGGCAACGCCGGCGGCGGTGCCGGCGAGGGCGGCGCGGGCGGGCAAGGCGGCGCGGGCGGTGCCGACACCAGCGGTAGCGGCACCGGCGGCCTGGGCGGCGGTGGTGGCACCGGTGGCCAAGGTGGCATCGGCATGTCCATCAACCACGGGAGTGGCGGCGGCACCGGCGGCGAGGGCGGCGGCGGCGGCGCTGGCGGCCTGGGCGGCGCTGGTGGCGCCGCTGCCGCCGGTGGAACCAACGGCAACGGTGGCCAAGGCGGCACCGGCGCCGTCGGCGGAACCGGCGGGCGTGGTGGCGGCGACACCGGGCTGGGGGGCACCGCAGGTGCCGGCGGCACCGGCGGCCAAGGGGGCACCGCAGGTGCCGGCGGCGCGGCCGGGAGCGGCGCCGGCGCGGCCGGCACCGCGGGCGCAGCCGGCAGCGGCGGCCAAGGCGGCACTGGCGGCCAAGGCGGCACCGGAACCGCGGACGCAAACGGCGGGGTCGGCGGCCGCGGCGGTGCTGGTGGCACCGGCGGTGCCGGGGCCACCAGCACCACGCCCGGCGGCACCGGCTACACCGGCGGGAAAGCCGGGGCGGGTGGTGTCGGCGGCCAAGGTGGCAACGCCGTAGGCAACGGAAACAGCGGCAACGGCGGCGCCGGCGGCACCGGCGGCCAAGGGGGCGCCGGTGGTGCTGGCTACGCCGACGACGGCACCAATGACGCCGGCACCGGCGGCACCGGCGGCACCGCCGGCACCGGCGGCACTGGCGGCGCGGCCGGTACGATCACTGGCTTCGGCAGCATCGGCAGCATCGGCAGCGTGGGCGCGGCTGGCACCGGTGGCCAAGGTGGCCACGGCGGCGAAGGCGGCGGTACCACCACCGTTGGCCACGCTGCCGGGACCGGCGGCATCGGCGGCCAAGGCGGCAGCGGCGGCCAAGGCGCCGACGGCACGGCGACCGGGGGCACCGGCTACAACGGTGGTCTCGGTGGAGTCGGCGGGATTGGTGGCACCGGAGGCTCCAATGCGACGGGCACCGGCGGCACCGGCGGCGCGGGCGGCGGCGGCGGCACGGGCGGCAGCGGCGGCGGCGGCACCGCCACCCAGTCCGGCGGCACTGGCGGCACCGGTGGCGCGGGCGGCACCGGTGGCACTGGCGGCGTGGGCTCCAGCGGCAACCCCGGCATCGGCGGCACCGTCGGTACTGCGGGCAAGGCGGGCGCCGGCCCCTCCGGCTCCACCGGCGGCACCGGCGGCTCCAACGGCTCCGGCGGCTCCGGCGGCGCCGGCTCGCCTTAGACACGGACACTGACCTGAGCCGATTGAGAATGGCGCCGCCAGTCGATCAGTAGTCGTGGGGCAGCGGCCGGGGAACCGTGGCCGTACGTTAGGGTCGCTCGGCCGACCGGGTCCACTTCTCTTCGATGCGGCCGCACCGCCAGACTGCCAAGGCAACAGCCCACGTCACGACGAACATACCGACAATGACGAAGCCGACCGCGTTTAGGTCCAGGCCGCCGAGCCAGTCCCAGAACGCGCCCCGCCACCCCAGTTGGCCGGCGAAAAGGCCGAGCAGTTCGATGCTGCCGATCACCAGTGCGATGGCCACCGACAGCCCGGTGATGGTGATGTTGTAGTAGATCTTTCGCACCGGGTTGGAAAAGGCCCAGCCATAGGCGAAGTTCATGAATGAACCGTCGATGGTGTCCAGCAGGCACATGCCTGCGGTGAACAGCACGGGCAGACACAAGATGGCGTACCACGGCAGCCCGGCCGCCGCGCTGGTGCCCGCCAGGACCAACAGCGCTATCTCGGTCGCGGTGTCGAATCCCAGGCCGAACAACAACCCGATCGGGTACATGTGCCAGGACTTGGTGATCGATTTGGTGAAGCGGCCGAGGAATCGATTCAGTAGCCCGCGGTTTTCCAATTGCCGTTCCAGCTCGGCTCCGTCCTTTTCTAGGTCGAAGTCGCCGCGGCGCAGCCGCGCAAACACCCGCAGGATGCTGACCAGGACGATGACGTTGAGGACGGCTATCAGGTATAGGAACATGCCCGAAACACTGGTGCCGATTAGGCCGGTGTAGTGGTGGAGCGAGGAGGCATCGTCTTCGACCGGTCCGCTGAGGGCCCTGGTCCCGGTCGCCAGCAGCACCGCCAGCCCGAACACCACCGTTGAGTGGCCCAGCGAGAAGAAGAATCCGACAGCAAGGGGGCGCTGCTCGTCGCTCATCAGCTTGCGGGTGGTGTTGTCGATGGCGGCGATGTGGTCGGCGTCAAAGGCGTGCCGCATGCCCAGGGTGTAGGCAGTTAGTCCGACGCCGATGCCAAACGCCTTGCCGCCCAGGCTCAGCCGCGCCGGATCTACGACGAACACCAGAGTGGTCCAGCCAACCAGGTGGAGCGCGACGATTACCGCCAGCATTAACCCCAGCCGGCCCCACTCCGCGCGCGACAAGGCGTTGCGCAGCGTAGACCACCGTGCTGACCGCGAGGCGACGTCACTACTGGCCACGTCGGTCCTTCCAGGATTGGGCAGAACGCAACAGCCACGACTGTAAGTTCGTGCGTCGACTTGATGCAACGAGCACTGGCAATCCCGGGTCTCCGGCGAGACACTGAACAGGTGACGACGCCAAAGCCCGCGGCTGTGGACCCGGCCGTCGCCGAGCGACTCGGTGAACTGCTACGCGCCCGGGGGCTCCGGCGGATGGCATCGCGGATCCAGGTGTTGGCGATGCTTGAGCCGGTTAGCGGGCACTTGCCGGTGGCGGAGATCCACCGGCGGGTACGCGCGTGCCTGCCCGCCGGTGCCCAGCCGCCCGACGTTGCAACCATCTACCGAACGGTCACGACGCTGGTCGATCAGGGGGTGCTGCACGCGTTGACACTCGACGGCGGCGTCACTACCTACGGGCTCGCCACAGCTCCCCACCACCACGCGGTGTGCACGCGATGCGGCGCGATCATCGAGGTGCCCGCACGCCATCTGCGCTCGGCGCTCGAGCACGCGATGGTGGGCAGTTCGTTCGCGCTGTCGGAGCGCGCCGGCCTGACGCTGAGGGGCCTGTGTCCCCGGTGTCAGGACGGCGCTCCGAAGCCACGCTGACATCAGCGCAGGCCTGAGAGCGCGTTTCCGACGGCCTCGGGCCTGCGCACACTACGCGTCCTCGCTGATGACAGTTGTCGAGTATTCGAGTGGCTGGACACCGGGTCTCCCAGTCGCCGCCCCAGCGGTTCCAGCCTGACCGCCACCGCTGGGGCCGGCGCGAAGGCGGCACCGGTGGCCATGGTTCTTTGTAGAACGGTGGCGTCAGCGCGGGCTGAGTAAGGCGTTGTCGGAGTCCTCGGGCGCCTGCATCATCGTTTGCCGCCGACGTGTCTTGTAACTCGACCAGCGCGCCGCGGGTCGCGTTAACGAAAACTCACCTGGCGGATAGTACGGACCGTATAACGGATCTAGTTGATTCGTAGGCCGGATATATGTGAGTATCACCGTAGCCGGCCGGGCAGTTTGGGACTAGTGGACTCTCCCTGAACATGCGGGAGCGGAAAGGTTGTGCGCAGACTTCAAATATGTTTAGCGGTAAAAGATCCGACGACCTCGCGGTCACTCAGCGTGATCCGCGTTACTCCGTCAGACTGCGGGCGGATGCCTGTCCGCTACCGTTCGCACAGTTGCGGTGGCGGTGTGTCAGGCGGCGCGATGAGCCTGTGCTGGGAGAAATTGCTACTCCCGCTGTGCGGTCGGGTTGTGACGGGTTGGCGGGAATGACGGGCGACGTTTGCTCTGTCCGCGCGCGTCCCGGTCGCGGTGCCGCTAGTCTGCTGTCCAGAAGATTGCGGGGGGTCGCGTCGAACTGATGGGAGTCTGGCATGTCGTATGTCATCGCGTTACCTGAGGGTTTGGCCGCCGCGTCAGCGGATTTGACGGGGGTTGGGGAGGCGATCAGGGCCGCTAACGCGGCGGCGGCGGTTTCGACACAGGGGGTGTTGGCCGCCGGTGGTGACGAGGTTTCGGCGGCAATCGCGAAACTGTTCGGCTCCTATGCCCAGGAATATCAGGCGCTCATTGCGCGCTCAGCGGCGTTTCACGCTCAGTTTGTGCAGGCTTTGAGTGCGGGTGCCGGGGCATATGTGGGGGCTGAGGGCGCCAATGCTTCGCCGTTGCGGACTCTCGAGCAAGACGTGTTGGCGGTGATCAACGCGCCGAGTGAGCAGCTGACTGGGCGGGCGCTGATCGGCAACGGCGCCAATGGGACGTCCGGTACCGGGCAAAACGGTGGCAACGGTGGCTGGCTGCTCGGCAATGGCGGCAACGGTGGGTCGGGTGCGGCCGGCGGCAACGGCGGTGCCGGTGGGTCGGCGGGTTTGTTCGGGCGTGGCGGTAATGGGGGTGCGGGCGGGGCCGGGACGACCCCGGGTGGGACGGGTGGTACGGGCGGAGCCGGCGGGGCTAGTGGGCTTCTGGGTTGGGGCGCCGGCACCGGTGGGAGCGGTGGGGCCGGTGGGGCAGGCACGGCCGACATTGCCGGTGGAGCCGGCGGCGCCGGCGGGGTGGGTGGTGCCAACAGGGACTTGTTGTTCGGGATCGCCGGGGCGGGCGGTGCCGGTGGGGTAGGCGGCGCGGGCGGCGAAGGTGCGGCTGGGGCTGTCGGGTCGGCCGGTGGGATCGGTGGGATCGGCGGGGTCGGTGGCGCAGGCGGCGCCAATGGGGCGTTGTTGGGCGCGGGCGGGCACGGTGGCTTGGGTGGGGGCGGCGGGGTCGGCGGCCATGGTGGCGACGGCGTAACCGGAACGGGAACGGGGGGCACCGGCGGTGGCGGTGGTGTGGGCGGTGAGGCCGGTGCGGGTGGGGTCGGTGGGGCTGCTGGCTTTCTCGGCAAAGCCGGTGCCGCGGGTCACGTCGGAACCGGCGGCACCGGCGGCGCGGGCGGCGCGGGCGGCGTGGGCGACGCGGCCGGCGTCCCCGGCGGCACCGGGTTTGACGGGGGTGCTGGTGGCGCCGGCGGCCAGGGTGGTTCCGCGGGTGCCGGCGGCACCAATGGCAGCGGCGGTCAGGGCGGTAGCGGCGGTGCCGGGGGCGCCGGCGGTGGCGGTAACGTCCTCGGCAGCACCGGCGGCGACGGCGGTCACGGAGGTGATGCGGGTGCCGGCGGGGCGGCTGGCAGCGGCGCGGGTGCGGCCGGCAACGCGGGCAATGGTGGGACTGGCGGGCAGGGCGGCACCGGCGGGGCCGGGAACAACGCTTCCGGCAGCGGCCAGCAGGGCAGTGCCGGCGGTGCGGGTGGCGAGGGCGGCGCGGGCGGTGCGAGCGGCCAGGGCGGCACCAACGGCAACGGTGGGGCCGGTGGCCAAGGCGGGCGCGGCGGTGACGGCAGCGCCGGCAGCAGCGACACCAGCAACGGCGGTATCGGCGACCAGGGCGGCCAAGGTGGCAACGGCGGCGTCGGTGGCACCGGCGGTGTGGCCGGCACGGGCGGCGCCGATGGAACGGCAGGCAGCGGTGGCCAAGGCGGCGCCGCTGGGTCGGGGGGAGCCGGCGGCGACGGTGGCGTTAACGGGACCGGTGGTGACGGGGGCGTCGGCGGTGCCGGGGGCGCTGGCGGCAACGCCGGTGGTAGCACCGCCAGCAACGGCAACGGCGGCGTTGGCGGCACAGGCGGCAGCGGGGGATCAGGCACCTCGGGTAGCGGTAGTGGCGGCGACGCGGGCCGCGGCGGCGACGGCGGCGACGGCGGCGCCGTCGGCCAAAACGGTGTTGGCGGCACGGCAGGCAACGGCGGCGCCGGCGGTTCCGGTGGCAGCGGTGGCGCCGGCGGTGCGGCCACCACGGCTGGCGGCACCGGGTTTTCCGGGGGCGACGGCGGCGCGGGTGGCGACGGCGGGTCGGCTGGCGGCGTTGGTGCCACCAACGGCAACGGTGGTGCTGGGGGCGACGGAGGGTTGGGTGGTACCGGTGGCACCGGCAGCACGCACAGCAACAGCGTCGGCGGTGTTGGCGGCACGGGCGGCACTGGCGGGGGCGCGGGTGCTGGCGGCGCGGCGGGCACCGGTGTCGGCAACGCAGGAAACGCTGGTGTGGGCGGCACCGGTCGGTCACCGGTGGCACCGGGGGTACCGGCGGCACCGGCGCCAACGGGGGCAGTTTCGGCGCCGCCGGACTTTCCGGTGGCGCCGGCGGGCAGGGGGGCCAAGGCGGGGCGGCCGGCGAAGGCGGCACCAACGGCAGCGGCGGCCAAGGCGGCAACGGCGGGGTCGGTGGCGTCGGGAACAGCGGCGCTCAGGGTAGCGATAGCGCTGGCCAGGCGGGTGGAAACGGTGGCGCTGGGGGCAGTGCCGGCGCGGGCGGTGCAGCCGGCACGGGTGCCGGCAGCGCCGGCATCGCAGGCAACGCGGGCACCGGCGGAAACGGCGGTGTTGGAGGCACCGGCGGCAGGGGCGCCGCCGCCCCCTCCGGCGGTACCGGTTACACCGGCGGCGCCGGTGGAGCGGGCGGCACAGGTGGGTCAGCCGGGGTTGGTGGCACGGGCGGCGCCGGGGGCGTAGGCGGCACGGGTGGCATCGGTGGTAATGGCATCAGCGGCACAGCCGACGGCGGCCAAGGCGGTACGGCGGGCCAGGGCGGTGCCGGCGGGGCCGGCGGCGCGGGCGGCGCCGCGGTCGACGGTGGGACCAACGGCGACGGCGGTCTGGGCGGCACAGGCGGTGCGGGTGGCACCGGGGGCAAGGGCGGCGGTGGCAACGCGGCAGGGACTACTGGTGGCACGGGCGGCACCGGGGGCGCCGGCGGTCAGGGTGGCGTGGGCGGCGCGGCCGGCGGCGGCGCCGGCAGCGCGGGCAGCGCGGGCAGCGCGGGTACCGGTGGCGTCGGTGGCACCGGTGGTCTGGGCGGCGCCGGCGCCACCCCGACTACGCCTGGCGCCGATGGCGTCGCCGGCGGCCAGGGCGGCACCGGTGGCGCCGGCGGTCAGGGCGGCACCGCGGCAGCCGGCGGCAGTAACGGCGACGGCGGCCAAGGCGGTAGCGGCGGCCAGGGCGGTACCGGCGGTGGGGGCGTCAACGACGCCGGCCACGTCGGCGCCGGCGACGGCGGCAGCGGCGGCACGGGTGGCACCGGCGGCGCCGGTGGCGCGGTCGGCACCGGTGGCACCGGTGGGACGGTGGGCGACGGCGGCACCGCCGGCACCGGCGGCATTGGCGGCACCGGCGGCAGCGCGCAATACGCAGGAGACCGGGTCGGTAACGGTGGCCAAGGTGGCGACGGCGGCCAAGGTGGCAATGCGGATGTTGGGGGAACCAACGGCGCCGGCGGCACCGGCGGCACCGGCGGCACAGGCGGCACAGGGGGCGCCGGCACATCCAGCGTCAGTGGAGGCAATGGTGGCACGGGTGGCAGCGGCGGGACCGGCGGGACGGCCGGCACCGGCGCGGGCACAGCCGGTAATGCCGGCGTCGGCGGTCAAGGCGGCACCGGTGGGCGGGGCGCCGTTGGCGCTGCCGGCGGTGACGGCGGCACCGGCGGCACCGCCGGTCAAGGCGGCGACGGCGGCCAGGGTGGCCAGGGCGGCGACGCGACCGCCGGGGGAACCAATGGCAGCGGCGGCGCCGGCGGCACCGGCGGTCAGGGCGGCGCGGGCGGCACCGGCGGCGATGACACGGGCGCCGACGATGCCGCCACCGGCGGCACCGGCGGTCAGGGCGGCGCGGGCGGCGCGGGCGGCGCGGCAGGCAGCGGCGGGACCGGCGGCATCGTGGGTGCCGCAGGCGGCGGCGGCCAGGGTGGGGCGGGCGGCCAGGGCGGCGGTTCCCAGTTCAGCGGAGACAACGGCGCTGCGGGTGGCCAAGGCGGGCAAGGCGGGACGGGCGGCCAGGGCGCCGACGGTCCCGCCAGCGGCGGTGCCGGCTTCGACGGTGGCCCGGGGGGCACCGGCGGCCTCGGCGGCGTGGGCGGTTCCAGCGAAACCGCTACCGGTGGTGTTGGCGGAGTCGGCGGCGGGGGTGGCACCGGCGGCGATGGCGGCGACGGCACCGGCGGCGACCCGGGTGGCACTGGAGGCACAGGCGGCGGCGCCGGCCAGGGCGGCACGGGGGGCGTCGGCTCGACTGCCAACCCCGGCGAGGGCGGCGACGGCGGCACCCCGGGCGACTCGGGCACCGCGCCTTCCGGTTCCACCGGCGGCGCGGGCGGCGGCGGCGGTACCGGTGGCACCGGCGGTGCCGGTTCGCCTTAGATCTAGGCGGGGTGCGTCAGTTCAGACCTAACAGCGCGTTTTCGACCACCTCGGGCAACGCCGGATGAATCCAGTATTGGCCGCGCGCCATTTCGGCAGCGGTCAGCCCGAAGCTCATCGCCTGGATCAACGGCTGGATGATCGACGACGCCTGATAGCCCATGATGTGCGCGCCGAGGAGGCGCCCGGTGCCGCGCTCGGCAACGAGCTTGGCGACCCCGGTGGTGTCCTCCATCGCCCAACCGTAGGCAACGTCGCTATAGTCCTGTACCTTGACGCTGATGTCGAATCCTTGTGCAATTGCTTGACTTTGGGTCAAACCGACACAGGCGATCTGAGGATCGGTGAACACCGCCGACGGTACGTAGCGGTGATCGGTGGCGGTCATTGACCCGACGTCGTCCCAGTCGCAGTCCAGATTGTGCTGAACGACGCGCGCCTCGTGGTTGGCGACGTGCTTGAGCTGAAATGGCGACGAGACATCGCCGAGCGCGAAAACCCCACGCGCGGTAGTCCGTTGGTACTCGTCAACCACCACCCGGCCGTCCTCGACGTCGACACCGGCTTGCTCGGCGTCCAGCAGATCGCCGTTGGGCATCCGGCCGGTTGCCACCAGCAGCAGGTCGGCGTTGAGTTTTCGGCCGTCGTCGAGTTCCAACGTCACGCTCGAGCCGTGGTTGGTGCCCGCAACGACGTTGCTGTGGCTGTGTAGATTCCATTTACTCGACGCGATGCGCGTGAACCTTTTGCAGATCATGTCGTCGCAGTGGCGCAGCAACGTGCTACCGCGAATCACTATCGTGACCCGCACGCCGAGCGCGGAGAATATGTGCGCGAACTCCGACGCGACGAAACCGCTTCCGACGATCACCAGGTGTTCGGGCAACTCGGCGATGCGCATCACGTTGTCGCTCGTGTGGTAGTTGATGCCGGATGCCAGGATGGCAGGTGGGATCGTTGGCCGCGCGCCCGCCGCGATCACCACCTGATCGGCGATGAATTCCTCGCCGGCGTCGGTCCTTAAAAGGTAGCGCCCGTCGGCCTGCACCGGCCCGAACCGGACGTGCTGGTCATACACGTCGATATTGGGTGCGGAGCGCCGATAGTCCTCGCCGCTGTACGCGATGGGATCGATGCGCCCGAAGACGCGCGAGACGATGTCGTCCCAGCGCACCCGGTCGATATGTGCGTCGATGCCGTATTGCGCCGCGCCGCGAATGGTTTTGGCCACCTCGGCGGCATAGACGAACATCTTGGTCGGTATGCAACCGACATTCAGGCAGGTGCCTCCGAAGGTGCCCTGTTCACACAACGCAACTCGCTTATCCGCGTAGCGATGGTCGAGAATGGTGTTGCCCGAACCGGTTCCGATGATCGCGAGGTCGTAGGTCTCCATGACTTGGGGCCGTTACCCCTTCCCCGACGATGCCGAGGCGTCGGTGTTGTGCCTGGTCTCCAGGTGGGTGTTCAGGTAGTCGTCCAGCCATCGGCCCAATTCCCGAAAAGCCACCTCGCGTGGCCGCGGCATCGATAAGAACACATCGTGTTTGGCATCTGCGATCGGAACGATGGTGGAGCGGTTGCCGACACAGCCGGCCCAACGCGCGATCTGGGTGACGTCGAGCACCGCGTCGCCGCATTGCATGGCCGCGGGGTCGGTGCTTTCGCGCACGCTGTTGTCCGAGCGCAGGATCAGGTTGGGCACACCGACATCGAGGCCGCGATGCAGCTGTGTCTGACCGCGGCGTACGGCGTGCAGCCAGCCCAAGGTTATCGGGAACCCGCCCAACGGTTTCCACTGCAGGTTGTAGTCGAAATCGCCCCCGTAGTCGCGGTGCAAGCTGGTGCCGTAGCCGCCTTTACTGGTGCCCCGGACCACCCCTTTGGTGCGTACGCGCGACAGCGCCCCGATTGTCGCTGCGGTCACGCCCAGCCGCAGCACGGCCGGGCCGTGCAGGTCCAGGAAGGGGCTGTTGAGCACCAGTCCGGTGACGCCCGCGCGCGCCGTTGCGCCGCGGCGACGCAATCGGTCCAGCCACAGCGACACGATCAGCCCACCGGCGGAGTGGCCGTACACCAGGATCTTGGTGGACTCGTTCTGCTCGCTGATGACGGCCAGCGCGCGTTCCAGCTCGGTGTCGTAGTCGGCAAGATCAGTGATGAAGTGGGGGGTCTGCCCGTCTCGCCGTGAACGGCCGCACTTCTGCAGGTCTAACGCGTGGAAGGCGAAACCGCGACGGGCGAAGTGATCGGCCACCTCAGTGTGGAAGAAGTAGTCGGTGTAGCCGTGGATGGCCAGGACCGCGCGATCGGTGGGCCCGCGCTCACCGCGTCGTACCAAGGTGGCGAAGATCTCGCCTTCGCCGGCGGGATCTGGACCGAGCGGGATCGTGCGCTGCCAATAGCCGGGTAGGACATCGGGCACCCAGCCAGTCACCCTGCCAGTCACGAGGCCAGCTTAGAGCTGCGGTCAGGCCGTCCGCCAGCAACGCGCCATTCGGGATAACCTGATGACCAGCAAAGTCGAGGAAGGAAGCATCGATCCGGTGTCAAGAGTGGCGGCCACCGCACGGACCGACGTAGTGCTGGTGGGCGCGGGAATCATGAGCGCCACGCTGGGCGCGCTGCTGCGACGACTGGAACCGGACTGGTCGATCACGCTGATCGAACGGCTGGATGCCGTCGCCGCCGAGAGCAGCGGTCCCTGGAACAACGCCGGCACCGGTCACTCGGCGCTGTGCGAGCTGAACTACACCCCGGAAATGCCCGACGGCTCGATCGACATCACCAAAGCGGTCCGCATCAATGAGCAATTCCAGGTCACGCGCCAATTCTGGGCTTACGCCGTCGAGAACGGCATCCTGGCCGACCGCGGCTTCGTCAACCCGGTCCCGCATGCGAGCTTCGTGCGCGGGGCCGACCGCGTCGACTACCTGCGACGCCGGCAGCAGGCGCTGGCCGGTAACCCGCTGTTCGCGGGCACCGAGTTGATCGAGGATCCCGACGAGTTCGCCCGTCGACTGCCGTTGATGGCCGCCAAACGTGACTTCACCGAGCCGGTTGGTCTCAACTGGGCCCAAGACGGCACCGACATCGACTTCGGTGCCCTGTCCCGCCAGCTCGTCGGGTACGCGGTGCGCAACGGCACCACCGCGCTGTTCGGTCACGAGGTCCGCAACCTGTCTCGCCAGTCCGACGGCAGCTGGACCCTGACGATCGTGAATCGCCGAACCGGCGAAAAGCACAGGCTGAAGACCAAATTCGTCTTCGTCGGGGCCGGTGGCGACGCGCTGCCGTTGTTGCAGAAGTCCGGCATCAGTGAGGTCAAGGGCTTCGCCGGCTTCCCGATCGGCGGCCGGTTCCTGCGCACCGGCGAACCTGCGCTCACGGCCCGGCACCGGGCCAAGGTCTATGGCGCCCCGGCACCGGGGGCCCCGCCACTCGGGGCGCTGCATCTGGATTTGCGGTTCGTCAACGGCAAATCGTGGCTGGTTTTCGGTCCCTACGCCGGTTGGTCACCGAAGTTCTTGAAACACGGCCACTTCACCGACCTGCCCCGATCAGTCAAGCCCGATAATGTGCTGTCCATGCTTGGCGTTGGCGTCACCCAGATGACACTGCTCAATTATCTCATCGGTCAGCTCCGGCTGTCCGAATCCGATCGGGTACGCGTGCTGCGTGAATTCGCACCGACCGCAGCCGATTCGGACTGGGAGCTGACGGTGTCCGGTCAGCGGGTGCAGGTGATCCGACGAGACAAACGCAAAGGCGGGGTGCTCGACTTCAACACCACCGTGCTCGGCTCCGCCGACGGCAGCATCTCGGGGCTGCTGGGGGGTTCTCCGGGAGCATCGACGGCGGTGCCGATCACGCTCGACGTCCTGGAGCGGTGTTTTACCGACCGCTACCAGTCCTGGCTGCCCACCCTCAAGGAGATGGTGCCCTCGCTGGGAGCCGAATTATCAAAGGAGCCTGCGCTGTACGACGAAGTGTGGACATGGGGAACCAAGATGCTGCAGCTGGGTTCGTCATGACCCGCGCCGGCGATGAGGAGGAGCGGTGACCGAAGCACTGCGCCGCACCTGGGCCAAAGACCTTGATGTCCAAACCCTTTACGAGCTGCTAAAGTTGCGGGTCGAGGTGTTCGTCGTCGAACAGGCGATCCCGTATCCGGAACTCGACGGCCGCGACCTGCTCGCCGAAACGCGGCACTTCTGGCTGGAAAGGCATGATGGCGAGGTGATCTGCACGCTGCGGCTGATGGAGGAGCACGCCGGCGGCCGGAAGGCATTCCGGATCGGGAGGCTATGTACCAAACGCAGTGCGCGCGGGCAGGGCCACACCACTCGGCTGCTGCGTGCGGCACTGGCCGAAGTTGGCCGGTACCCGTGCCGGATCAACGCGCAGACGTATCTCGCCGACATGTATGCCCAGCACGGGTTTGTCCGCGACGGAGAAGATTTCCTCGACGACGGCGTTCCGCACGTCCCGATGCTGCGGCGGGGCTCTGGCCTGCTGGACGCGCCGTGAAGCCCCAGTCCGATAATCCGCGTGCGTAAGTGACCGAGAGTTCCTACCTGGTCGGAATGCGACTGGCCGGCAAGAAGGTCGTCGTCGTCGGCGGGGGGACGGTCGCCCAGCGCCGGCTACCTCTGTTGATCGCCTGCGGAGCAGACGTGCACGTGATCTCCCGCGCTGCCACCCCAGCCGTGGAGGCGATGGACGGAATCACTTTGTCCGTGCGGAAATACCGCGACGGCGACCTCGACGGAGCCTGGTATGCGATCGCGGCCACCGACGACGCACTGGTGAACGCGGCCGTCGTCGACGAGGCGGACCGCCGCAGAATTTTCTGCGTCCGCGCTGACATTGCCGTCGAGGGGACCGCGGTGACCCCGGCGAGCTTCAGTTATGCCGGGCTATCGGTAGGTGTGCTGGCCGGCGGTGACCATCGCCGATCGGCAGCCATCCGGTCGGCCATCCGCGAGGCATTGCAAACAGGAGCTATCACCCCGGAAATCCCGGCGAGCCCCGAAAGCGCCGCCGTCCTGCGCGGTTCGGTGGCGCTGATCGGCGGCGGGCCCGGCGACCCCGAGCTGATCACCGTCCGCGGCCGCCGCCTGCTCGCCCAGGCCGATGTCGTAGTCGCTGACCGCCTCGCGCCACCTGAACTGCTTGCCGAGCTACCACCGCATGTCGAAGTCATCGATGCAGCCAAAATCCCATACGGACGGGCCATGGCCCAGGATGCGATCAACGCGATCATGATCGACCGGGCCCGATCCGGCAGTTTCGTGGTGCGTCTCAAGGGCGGGGACCCCTTCGTGTTCGCCCGGGGCTACGAGGAAGTCTTGGCCTGCGCGGACGCCGGAATTCCCGTCTCCGTTGTGCCAGGTGTGACGAGTGCCATAGCGGTGCCCGCTTTGGCGGGCGTTCCGGTCACGCACCGGGCCATAAATCACGAGTTTGTGGTGGTCAGCGGGCATGTCGCGCCCGGTCATCCCGAATCGTTAGTGAATTGGAATGCGCTGGCGGCGATGTCCGGCACCATCGTTTTGCTGATGGCGGTCGAACGCATCGAACTGTTCGTCGATGTTCTGCTAAAAGGCGGCCGGCCTGCGGATACGCCGGTATTGGCGGTTCAACACGGAACGACGTCAGCTCAACACACGTTGCACGCCACCCTCGTCGACACGCCCGAAAAGATCCGCGCCGAGGGTATTCGACCTCCGGCGATCATCGTCATCGGCGCTGTGGCGGCGTTCGGGCTCTAAACGATTCTTAAGATTACTGTAAGGTAACTCGTTATGACGGCGCTTAACGACACAGAGCGGGCTGCTCAGAAGTGGAGTGCTTCAGCCCGCCCGGATCGTCCAGCCCCGGTGCGCATGGAGGGCGCAGCGACCGTCCCAGCCCGTACCGGCAGGTATTACCCCACGTGGCTTCCGTCCCGTCGTTTTATCGCCGCGGTTGTCGCGATCGGCGGCATGCAACTCCTGGCGACCATGGACAGCACCGTGGCCATCGTCGCGCTTCCCAAGATCCAAAATGAGCTGAGCCTGTCCGACGCCGGCCGCAGTTGGGTCATCACCGCCTACGTACTCACATTCGGCGGTCTCATGCTGCTCGGCGGGCGTCTGGGCGACACCATTGGGCGCAAGCGCACCTTTATCGTCGGTGTCGCACTGTTCACGATCTCGTCCGTGCTGTGCGCCGTGGCCTGGGACGAGTTGACGCTGGTTATCGCTCGGCTGTCTCAGGGCGTCGGGTCGGCCATCGCGTCGCCGACCGGCCTCGCGCTGGTAGCAACCACCTTCCCGAAAGGGCCGGCGCGCAACGCCGCGACGGCGGTGTTCGCCGCCATGACCGCCATCGGTTCGGTAATGGGCCTGGTGGTCGGCGGTGCGCTGACCGAGGTGTCGTGGCGGCTGGCTTTCATGGTGAACGTGCCGATCGGGCTGGTGATGATCTACCTGGCCCGCACCGCGCTGCGCGAGACCAACCGAGAGCGCATGAAGCTGGATGCGGCCGGGGCGATGCTGGCGACGCTGGCTTGCACCGCCGCCGTATTCGCGTTCTCGATCGGTCCGGAGCAGGGCTGGATCTCCATCACCACCATCGGTTCGGGCGTAGTGGCCGTGGCGGCTGGCATCGCGTTCGCCATCGTGGAGCGCACCGCGGAAAACCCCGTCGTCCCTTTTGAATTGTTCCGTGACCGCAACCGGCTGGCCACATTTGCGGCGATCTTCCTGGCCGGCGGCGTCATGTTCAGCCTGACGGTCAGCATCGGCCTGTATGTGCAGGACATCCTGGGCTACAGCGCGCTGCGCGCAGGCGTCGGCTTCATCCCGTTCGTCATCGCGATGGGAATCGGCCTGGGCATCTCATCCCAACTGGTGTCACGTTTTTCGCCGCGGGTGTTGTCGATCGGCGGTGGAGTGCTGCTGCTGGCGGCAATGCTGTACGGCTCGGCGTTCATGCACCGCGGCGCCCCTTACTTCCCGAACCTGGTGGTGCCCATCGTTGTCGGCGGCATCGGCATCGGCATGGTGGTCGTACCGCTGACACTGGCCGCGATCGCGGGGGTGGGCTTCGACCAGATCGGCCCGGTATCCGCGCTCACGCTGATGCTGCAGAGCCTCGGCGGCCCGCTGGTCCTGGCCGTCATCCAGGCCGTGATCACCTCGCGCACGCTGTACATGGGCGGCACCACCGGTCCGGTGAAGTTCATGAACAACGCCCAGTTGAACGCGCTTGACCACGGCTACACCTACGGCCTGCTGTGGGTGGCTGGAGCCGCCATCATCGTCGGCGGTGCGGCGATCTTCATCGGCTACACCCCCGAGCAGGTTGCGCACGCGCAAGAGGTCAAAGAAGCCATCGACGCCGGCGAGCTGTAATCGCTGCGAAGCAGTGTTAAGCCGCGTGCAGCGGCCACACAAGTGGACGCAGGTAGCCCACGGGCTCGTGCTCGTCGATGCCGTACTGCGCGGGCCAACGCTGAGCCGGTAGGTAGAGCGTGCCGAATAACGCGTCCACGGCGGGGAACTCGCCCGCATAGTTGGAGTTGTACGCCGCGGGTTCATGGGCGTGATGCCAGTGGTGGAACTGGGGGGTAGCGATCAGCCATCTCAGCGGCCCGAATGTCAGTCGCACGTTGGCGTGCACGAAGATCGCCTGCACCGTCGTCAAGACGACGAAAGCGCCCAAACTGAGGCGACCGAAGCCCAGTGCGTACAGCGGCAGCACCGCGGCGGAGCGGACGAATATCTGATCCAGCGGGTGTAGGTGGTTGGCCGCCAACCAGTCCAACTCACGGATGCTGTGGTGTACCCGGTGGAACCGCCACAGCAGCGGAACTTCATGTGCGGCACGGTGACCCGCGTAGCCGCCAACCGTGGTGATCACCAATGCCGCGATAATTTGCGCCCAGCTGGGACTCTCGGCGATCTCTGTGCGGAAGGACACCGGAACAAATGCCCGCAGCGCGGTGCCGACCACGACCACCGCCACGACGACTCCGGCCTTGAGCGCGGCCCCATTGATCAGGTACTGCACCACGTCGGTGCGCCATCGTCGCCGCAATATCTGGCGGGGCCGCAGCGCGAACAGCCGCTCCAGGTGAATGAAGATGATCGCCAGTACGACGAGCGCGATCACGATTCCGCCGCGCACGCTCAACACCCCCAGCACCAGCGCCGAGGTGAGCAGGACCAAGACGATACCGCCGATGCCCACTTTGTCCTGTTGGGCGGCCACCTCAGCGGCTACCTCAGCGGCATGAGGCGACCCGGTCGCCGGAACTGTCGCCGATCGGTTCGGCCTGCCCAGCCGACCCCAGCCCGCGAGCACACCCGCTGCCACGACGACGCCCGCGACGCCGATCGCCGGCTTTTGGGTGGCCAGCGCGATCGCGCCGATCAGAATCGCAGACTGTATCCCCAGCCCCGGCACGCTCAACTTGTTGTCGCCCAGCAACAGCCGAATCGCGTGCCAACCCACCAGCGCTGCCGCCGCCAACAAGGACATCGCCAACAATCGCGCGCCCCGGCCGAGGTGTGCAGGCCCCAGGCTCCCGACAACCACTGCCGCACAGCGGAGTCCGACCACTTCGACCGAGTACAACGAGGTCAAAATCGCAACCACGGGTCCGCGGCGATACATGCGGGTCAATTTATCGGGCCTGCCTGAGAAACAGCCGAGCGTCGACTCGTCGCGGGTAATCCGCGGCTTCGACCCCGGCAACTCGACGTTGGGCGCATCGACGTTCGGCGCAGAGGCCGACCCGGCTAGGCTTGCCCGCTGTGATCACCCGGATGTCCGAGCTGTTCCTGCGCACGTTGCGCGACGATCCCGCCGACGCGGAAGTGGCCAGCCACAAACTGCTGATCCGGGCCGGATACGTGCGGCCCGTGGCGCCCGGGCTGTACAGCTGGCTGCCGCTGGGCCTGCGCGTCCTGCGCAACATCGAAGGCGTCGTCCGCGAGGAAATGAACGCGATCGGCGGGCAGGAGATTCTGTTCCCTGCCCTGCTGCCGCGCGCGCCGTACGAGACGACGAACCGATGGACCGAATACGGCGAAGGGGTCTTTCGGCTGCAGGACCGCCGCGGAAACGACTACATGCTGGGCCCAACCCACGAAGAGTTCTTCGCCCTCACCGTCAAAGGTGAGTACAACTCCTACAAGGACTTTCCGCTGACGCTGTACCAAATCCAGACCAAATACCGTGACGAGGCGCGACCGCGCGCCGGCATCCTGCGCGGTAGGGAGTTCGTCATGCAGGACTCCTACTCCTTCGATATCGACACCGCCGGGCTCAAGACCGCATATCAAGCACACCGTGAGGCATACCAGCGCATCTTCGATCGGCTCGAGCTCCGCTACGTGATCGTGTCCGCGGTGTCCGGCGCGATGGGCGGCAGCGCCTCCGAAGAGTTTTTGGCCGAGAGCCCGATCGGCGAGGACACCTTTGTGCGGTGCCTGGAGTCCGGTTACGCGGCCAACGTCGAGGCGGTCATCACCGCCCGCCCGGAGGCGATGGCCGCGGAAATCGTGGCCGGGCTGCCCGAGCCGGTGGTGCACGACACCGGCAACACCCCGACCATCGCCAGCCTGGTGGCCTGGGCAAACGACGCTGGCCTGGGTCGCACGGTCACCGCCGCCGACACGTTGAAAAACGTCCTGCTCAAAGTCCGCCAGCCGGGCGGGGACTGGGAACTGCTGGCCATCGGGGTTCCGGGTGACCGTGAGGTCGACGACAAGAGGCTGGGCGCGGCCCTTGAACCCGCCGAATACGCACTGCTCGGCGACGAAGATTTCGCCCGCCATCCGTTTCTGGTCAAGGGTTATATCGGGCCGAAAGGATTACAGGACAACGGTGTTCGATATCTCGTCGACCCGCGGGTAGTGGACGGCACCAGCTGGATCACCGGGGCCGACGAGCCCGGCCGCCACGTCGTCGGATTGGTGGCCGGCCGCGACTTCACCGCCGACGGCACCATCGAGGCCGCGGAGGTGTGCGAGGGCGATCTGTCTCCGGACGGTGCGGGCCCGCTGGTCATGGCGCGCGGGATCGAGGTGGGGCACATCTTCCAGCTCGGCCGCAAGTACACCGACGCCTTCACCGTGGACGTGCTCGGCGAGAACGGCAAACCGGTGCGGCTGATCATGGGCTCCTACGGCCTCGGGGTGTCGCGGCTGGTCGCCGTCGTTGCCGAGCAGCACTCCGACGAGCTGGGCCTGCGTTGGCCGTCGGAGATCGCGCCGTTCGATGTGCATCTCGTGATTGCCAACAAAGACCCCGAGGCACGCACCGGGGCCGCCGGCTTGGCCGCCGAGTTGGACGGTCTCGGTCTGGAAGTGTTGCTGGACGACCGCCAGGCATCGCCGGGCGTCAAATTCAAGGACGCGGAGCTGCTCGGTGTCCCCTGGATCGTCGTGGTGGGGCGCGGCTGGGCCGACGGCGTGGTCGAGCTTCGGAACCGGTTCACCGGTCAGACGCGCGAGCTTGCCGCCGGTGCCTCGCTGGCCGGCGATATCGCCGGGGCCGTCACCGGCTAGCCGGATTCGTTGCCACCCGGGAAACTCGCGCTGACGGGCGTGACGCCCAGCACTCGGTTCCATCTGGCGGCCATGACCGCGCTCTGGGTCAGCGCTGTCGAGGCGAACGCCCGGTCGTCGGCGGTCTCGGCGTGCTCGATGACGGCGCGCCAAGCCGTCGCGCCGTCGCTCTCCATCCGTACGGCCAGTCGCGCCGCATCGCCCGCGCGGACCACCGGCATGGGTAGCTGATACCCGCTGGCGGCCACCGGGGCGGTCACCTTGCGGGCGGCCAACATCGCGATGACGTCATCGCGGCGCTGGCGGTGCTGGTCCAGCGCTTCCACCACCAAGTTGTTGACATTGGGCGGACAAAGCGCGGACACGATGCCGTAGCCGTAAATGGTCGAGTGTTCGACGGCGAGAGCGTCGCTCAGCGACGCGTCGTCCGAGCTCACGGTGTCGGCCCCGCGGGTACCAGGGCGATCGAGTAGGACACCGTGCAGGAGGCGGCGATAGAGCCGAGCAGCCCCGCCTGATAGCCCGACGACGTGGTTGCGAGTCGACTGGCGTTCTCGGCCGACGTGCGTAGCGAATTGACCACATCGGAAACCGGCGTTGGCGGAGGCGGTGCGGGCGGCTGCGTTGCCGCGTCGGTCGGGCTCGGACTGCTGGTCTCGCTCGCCGACGACTCGACCTTGCCCCCGGCCCGCGCGATCTCGGTGGCCAATGCGCGGGCGTGTGCGGCGCGTTGGGTGGCGACCACGGTCAGCGCGGCGGCGATCTGTGCTGGAGTGCCGGCGGTCCCGGCGGCGGCCGTGGCGAGCGCACTGTCGCGGTTGGCCTGGTCTAACGGGCCCAGTAGGTCTTCGACCGCGGGCGTCTTGGGCGTGGACTCACCGCAGGCGGACACCACCACCCCGAGCGCAGCGAGGGCGGCGCCACCGACGAGCACCCCGCGCCTGCTGGTTACGGGCACTGCGCTGCGCACAGCAACATCCTGCCATCAGCGGGTTCGACGACCGGGGTAGACACGGATCGCGGCGTCATCCGCCGTTCCTGGCGTATCGTGGATAAATGGTTCTCGCGGTGCGCTGAGACTTCTAGAAACGTAGCGTCCCGCCGGGACACCGGAAGCCGCCGGTTGAGCAAGTGGGCGGCGACATCCGCCAGATGACCGGACAACTCAAGATGAGGAGCTCGCCGTGACCACCGGGCTACCTTCGCAAACGCAGGTGACAGAGCTACTCGGTAGCGAGTTCGCGCGCGCCGGCTTCGACATCGAAGAAGTGGTCATCGACTCCCGGGCCCGTCCGCCGCGGATCATGGTGATCGCCGACGGTGAAACGGCCCTCGACCTGGACACTGTCGCCGCTCTGTCGCGATCGGCCTCAGCTCTGCTGGACGGGCTGGATGGCATCCGGGACGACTATGTACTCGAGGTCAGTTCTCCCGGTGTGGACCGCCCGCTGACCAGCGAGAAGCACTTCCGGCGCGCGCGTGGCCGCAGAGCCGAACTGGAGCTGACGGACGGGTCGCGGTTGGTCGGCCGTGTCGGCGAGACGCGCGGCGACACTGTAGCGCTCGTGGTCCGTGGTGGTCGGGACCTGACCCTGCGCGAGGTCCCGCTCGCCGAAATCCTCAAAGCGATTGTCCAGGTTGAATTTTCGCCGCCGGCCAAGGCCGAGTTGGAGCTGGCGACTGGCGCGATCGAGGGCCAGGCCCGCAAGATGGAGGCCGGAGCATGAACATCGACATGGCCGCGTTGCACGCGATCGAGGTGGATCGGGGCATCTCAGTCAACGAGTTGCTCGAGACGATCAAGTCCGCGCTGCTTACCGCCTACCGGCACACCCAGGGTCATCAAACCGAGGCGCGCATCGAGATCGACCGCAAAACCGGCGTCGTGCAGGTGATGGCCAGCGAGGTCGACGAAGACGGCAATGTCATCAGTGAATGGGATGACACTCCCGAGGGGTTCGGTCGTATCGCCGCGACCACCGCGCGGCAGGTCATGTTGCAGCGATTCCGCGACGCCGAGAACGAGCGCACCTACGGGGAGTTCTCAACTCGGGAGGGCGAGATTGTCGCGGGCGTGATCCAGCGCGACAGCCGGGCCAACGCCCGCGGCCTGGTCATCGTGCGGATAGGCAGTGAGACCAAGGCCTCCGAGGGCGTGATCCCCGCCGCTGAGCAGGTTCCCGGTGAAAACTACGAGCACGGGAACCGGGTGCGGTGCTACGTGGTCGGCGTGACGCGCGGGTCTCGTGAGCCGCTGATCACCTTGTCCAGGACCCACCCCAACCTGGTCCGCAAGCTGTTCTCGCTGGAGGTGCCGGAGATCGCCGACGGCTCGGTGGAGATCGTGGCGGTGGCCCGGGAGGCCGGCCATCGCTCCAAGATCGCGGTGGTGTCACGCGCTCCGGGTCTGAACGCCAAGGGCGCCTGCATCGGACCGATGGGGCAGCGGGTTCGGAACGTGATGAGCGAGCTCTCCGGGGAGAAGATCGACATCATCGACTTCGACGAGGACCCGGCCCGCTTCGTCGCCAACGCGTTGTCACCCGCGAAGGTGGTCTCGGTGTCGGTGATCGACGAGACCGGCCGCGCCGCCCGCGTGGTGGTGCCCGACTTCCAGTTGTCGCTGGCCATCGGCAAGGAGGGCCAGAACGCGCGGCTGGCCGCGCGGCTTACCGGATGGCGCATCGATATCCGGGGTGATTCGCCAGGGGAGTCGAGCGACCAGTCCGAACAGAATCCCAGCCACGGGATGGCACACGACCGCTGAGGGCCCGACCGTTCCGGAGCCGGGCACATCCGCAGGCGGTTCTGACCATCGGTTGAGTGACGCTAGACTTAGCCGTGATCCAGCGCGAACCTTCGGACCCCGAAACCAGAAGGGCGCACAGAAGCACTGATGGACCAGTGCGAACGTGTGTCGGGTGCCGGAAGCGAGAGTTGGCCGTCGAACTGCTTCGAGTGGTGGCGGTGCCGGTCGAGAACGGTGAATATGCCGTGATCGTCGGCACAGGCGCTAGCCTGCCGGGGCGGGGTGCGTGGCTGCACCCCGTAACGCAGTGCGTGCAACAGGCGATTCGACGGCGGGCTTTCACGAAAGCGTTGCGCATCACCGGTTCACCGGACACATCCGCGGTGGTCGAGCACATCGAGGTTTTAGATGCGCCCGATTCACCCGGCGACAGGATAGGTAGCAAAGAACATGAGCACACCGTGAAGTCCCGATGACCATGCGTCATAGCTAAACCCGAGGCGCGGCCGGCTGCCGTCGCCTCCTAGACAGGAGATGTAGTGGCAGGTAAGGCCCGCGTACACGAGTTGGCTAAAGAACTCGGTGTCAGCAGTAAAGATGTGCTCGCCCGGCTGAATGATCAGGGCGAATTCGTTAAATCCGCATCGTCGACGGTAGAGGCCCCGGTGGCCCGCCGACTGCGTGAGTCGTTTGGCGGCAGCAAGCCGGCGCCCGCTAAGGCCGCCGCCAGGGGTCCGGAGAAGTCACCCGGCAACGATCTGGATGCATCCCTCGACAAAGCCCTCGACAAGGCGGTCGGCAACGGTGAGGCGACCAGTTCGCCGGCCAAACCCGGCGCGCCCCGCGCAGTGCCGGCCCCCGCAACCCCCGCAGCCCCGGCCCCCTCAGCTGTGGTCGCCGAAGCGCCCGCCCCGCCCGCGGCCCCACCCACCGCGGCGCCATCGGCCCCGGCCCAGCCGACCGGCGAGCCGGCCGCCCAGCCTGGCCCACGCCCAGGTCCCATGCCAAAGCCCGCGGGTCGCCCGCGGGTCGGCAACAACCCATTCTCGTCGCAACCTGTCGACCGGCCCATGCCGCGTCCCCAGCCACCCCGGCCCGGCGCGGCCAGGCCAGGCGCGCCCCGTCCGGGCGGCGCCTCACCCGGCAGCATGCCGCCCCGTCCCGGCGGCGCGGCGGGGGCACAGAGCCGCCCGGCACGGCCCGGCGCGCCACGACCCGGAGGCCCCCGGCCAGGTGGGCCCGGTGGTCCCCGCTCGGACAGCGGTGGCGGTAACTATCGCGGCGGCGGCGGAGTAGGCGCCGCGCCCGGCGGTCCCGGAGGCTTCCGTGGGCGTCCCGGCGGCGGCGGTCCTGGTGGCGGTCCTGGTGGCCCCCCCGGAGGCGGCGGCGGTGGCCGTCCCGGACAGCGCGGCGGTGCGGCCGGCGCGTTCGGCCGTCCCGGCGGTGCGCCCCGGCGCGGCCGCAAGTCCAAGCGGCAGAAGCGTCAGGAATACGACTCGATGCAGGCGCCCGTCGTCGGCGGCGTGCGGTTGCCGCACGGCAACGGCGAGACGATCCGGTTGGCGCGCGGAGCATCCCTGTCGGACTTCGCCGAGAAAATCGACGCCAACCCGGCGGCGCTGGTGCAGGCATTGTTCAATCTCGGCGAGATGGTCACGGCCACCCAGTCGGTGGGCGACGAGACGCTCGAGCTGCTCGGCGGCGAGATGAACTACGTCGTGCAGGTCGTAAGTCCCGAGGACGAAGACCGTGAGCTGCTGCAGTCCTTCGACCTCACCTATGGCGAGGACGAAGGCGGCGAGGACGATCTGGAGTTCCGTCCGCCGGTGGTGACCGTGATGGGTCACGTCGACCACGGCAAGACCCGATTGCTGGACACCATCCGCAAGGCCAACGTCCGCGAGGGCGAGGCCGGTGGCATCACTCAGCACATCGGCGCCTACCAGGTCCTCACCGAGCTGGACGGCAACGAGCGGCCGGTCACCTTCATCGACACCCCCGGTCACGAGGCGTTCACCGCCATGCGTGCCCGTGGTGCCAAGGCCACCGATATCGCGATTCTGGTGGTCGCCGCCGATGACGGCGTCATGCCGCAGACGGTGGAGGCCATCAACCATGCGCAGGCGGCCGATGTGCCGATCGTGGTGGCGGTCAACAAGATCGACAAGGAGGGCGCCGACCCGACCAAGATCCGGTCGCAGCTCACCGAATACGGTTTGGTCGCCGAGGAATTCGGCGGCGACGCAATGTTCGTCGACATTTCCGCCAAGCAGGGCACCAACATCGATCACCTGCTCGAAGCGGTGTTGCTGACCGCCGACGCGGCTCTGGACCTGCGGGCGAACCCCGACATGGAGGCCCAGGGCGTGGCGATCGAGGCACATCTGGACCGCGGTCGCGGACCGGTGGCAACCGTGCTGATCCAGCGCGGCACGCTCCGCGTCGGTGACTCGGTGGTAGCCGGTGACGCCTACGGCCGCGTCCGCCGCATGGTCGACGAACACGGCGAAGACGTCCACGAGGCACTGCCGTCGCGGCCGGTGCAGGTCATCGGCTTCACGTCGGTGCCGGGTGCGGGCGACAACCTGCTGGTGGTCGACGAGGACCGGATTGCCCGACAGATCGCCGATCGCCGCAGTGCGCGCAAGCGCAACGCGCTGGCCGCACGCTCGCGCAAGCGCATCAGCCTGGACGATCTGGATGCCGCGTTGAAGGAGACGTCGCAGCTCAACTTGATCCTGAAGGGCGACAACTCCGGCACCGTCGAAGCGCTGGAGGAGGCCTTGCTGGGCATCGAGATCGACGACGAGGTCGAACTGCGGGTCATCGACCGCGGCGTCGGTGGCGTCACCGAGACCAACGTCAACCTGGCGTCGGCGTCGGACGCGATCATCATCGGTTTCAACGTGCGGGCCGAAGGCAAAGCGACAGAGCTGGCCAACCGCGAGGGTGTGGACATCCGCTACTACTCGGTGATCTACCAGGCCATCGACGAGATCCAGAGTGCGCTCAAGGGCATGCTCAAGCCGATCTACGAGGAGAAGGAGCTGGGTCGCGCAGAGATCCGGGCGCTCTTCCGTTCGTCCAAGATCGGTGTCATCGCCGGCTGCATGATCACCTCCGGTGTGGTGCGACGCAATGCGAAGGCCCGGCTGCTGCGGGACAACATCGTGGTCACCGAGAACCTCAGTGTGACTTCGCTGCGGCGGGAAAAGGACGACGTGACCGAGGTGCGAGAGGGCTTCGAGTGCGGTATGACTCTGGGTTACTCCGACATCAAAGAAGGCGATGTCATCGAGTCCTACGAGCTGGTCGAGAAGGAGCGCACCTAGATGGTCGACCAGGGACGGGCGCGCCGGCTGGAGAAGCGGATCAACGCGATCGTCGCCTTGGCGATCGAGCGCGAGATCAAGGACCCGGGACTGGCCGGCGTCACCATCGTCGACACGAAGGTGACTGCCGACCTGCACGATGCAACGGTGTTCTACACGGTGATGGGCCCCACCCTGGACGACGAGCCGGATTTGGAGGCCGCCGCCGCGGCGCTGGAACGGGCCAGGGGTGCGCTGCGCACCAAGGTCGGGGCCGGTACTGGTGTGCGCTTCACTCCCACTTTGGCCTTCGCCCGGGACACCACGTCCGACAACGTGCAGCGGATGGAGGAGTTGCTGGCCCGGGCTCGCGCGGCGGACGCCGACCTGGCGCGAGTTCGCGAGGGCGCCAAGCCGGCGGGGGAGGCCGATCCGTACCGTGACCTGGGGTCGGAACGGGAGTCAGCGGGGGCACTACACGCGCTTGGCGCTGAGGACACCCGTGACGGCGATCGAGCCTGAGACTGAGCCGGCCCCGCTTTCGGGCAAGCGCGTCGACGCGGTCGGCGCTGCCGGGGTGCTGTCGGCCGCGGACACGATCGGGGTGGTCTGCCACGTCAATCCCGACGCAGACACGATCGGCGCCGGGCTGGCGCTGGCCACGGTGCTCGACAGGATCGGCAAGCAGGTCGAGGTCAGTTTCGCCGCGCCGGAGTCGTTACCGGACTCGCTGCAGTCGCTGCCCGGCTGCCACTTGCTGGTCGGCCCCGACGCTATGCGCCGCGATATCGATCTGGTGGTGACCGTTGACGTTCCGAGCGTCAAGCGGCTCGGCGGTCTGCGTGATTTGGCCGGTCCCGGCCAGCCGCTGTTGGTCATCGACCATCACGCCTCTAACGACCTGTTTGGCACCGCGAACTTCGTTGACGTGGAGGCGGATTCCACCACGTTGTTGGTTGCCGACATTCTCGACGCGTGGGGGAAATCGATAGACCCCGACGTCGCGCACTGCATCTACGCCGGGCTTACCACCGACACCGGGTCTTTCCGATGGGCCAGCGCACGCGCCCTTCGGCTGGCGGCCCGGCTGGTCGAAATCGGCGTGGACAACGCGGCGATCAGCCGAACACTGATCGACAGTCATCCGTTCGTCTGGTTGCCGATGCTGTCGCGGGTGCTGGGCTCGGCGAAATTGCTGTCCGACGCGGTCGGCGGGCGTGGCCTGGTCTACGCGGTGGTCGACAACCGGGATGTGGCCAGCTCACGCCCGGAGGAGGTCGAGAGCATCGTCGACATCGTGCGCACGACGCAGCAGGCCGAAGTGGCGGCGGTGTTCAAGGAGGTCGACCCGGATCAGTGGTCGGTCTCGATGCGGGCCAAGACCGCGGTGGATTTGGCAGCGGTCGCTTCCGGGTTCGGCGGCGGCGGCCACAAGCTGGCGGCCGGCTACTCGACTTCAGGCACGATCGACGAAGCTGTGAAGTCCTTGCGCGCCGCCCTGGGCTGAAGTGGATTTCAGGACCCACCGATAGCGATTATCCAAAGGTAGCTGGCGACCAAAAAGAAAACGACGACCATCGCCACGCCCAGCGCCGGCCATATCCACATCAGCGTTCGGCGCAGGCCGGAGACGACCATCCCGATAGTCGTCAGCAGGAAAGCCAGCACGACGCCACACAGGATGACGACGACCCCGTCGACCGTCTTGTCCACGAAGTGGGTCACCTCGGCACTGCCACAGTTGTCACCGCAAATGGGCAGCATCAGCCACATTGACGGCAGGAGTGCGGCAAAGCCTGCAAGCACGCTCGCCACGAGCTGTAGCACGCAGAGCAGGACCGTCGCGACGATGTCGGCAGTCGATCGCTTCCGAACAGCTGGTGCGAAAGGCGTGCCGTATTGCGGTTGCCAACCGCTGGGGTAAGGCGCGGGGCCGAGATTCTGTGGGTCGTGCATCGTCAGCCTGTCGTCCTTAGTCTTCGCGGCTAACGCACCTGGGAGCGCCCTCGCTGCAGCACCGCCTCGCGGTTGGCGGCAATGTCGTCGCCGGTGGTGCGGAACTGTCTGGCCGCCGTCGCCTCCAGCCACAGTCCCTCGCTGGTTTGCGACTCGTCGATCCGGTGATATGACGCCAGCAACGCACGGACGGCGTCCTGGTTGTTGCCGACGATACTGGCCGCCACCTGGCGGGCGGTGGTCAGCAGTTGGTCGTGCGGTACCACCTCGGTCGCCAGGCCGCCCCGCAGCGCATCGGCGGCGGACAGGTAGTCCCCGGTCATGCTCATCCGGCGGGCCAGGCCGACACCCACTTTTTGTGGCAGGCGCACGCTGAGCCCCCACGTGGGCAGCAGGCCCACCCGGGCGTGCGTGTCAGCGAAACGTGCCTGTTCGGAAGCGATCACGATGTCGCAGTACAACACCAGCTCCAGCCCGCCGGTGACCGCGGCACCGTTGATCGCGCCGATCACCGGCTTGGTCATCGGTGGCCAGCGCGGCGAGATGTCCGGCAGCTCCACCTGGTCGCCCAGCTCCTTGAGATCGAGCCCCGCGCAAAACACCGGATCGCTGCCGGTGAGGATGACGACGTCGACGTCGTCGTCGATCTGGGCGTCGGTCAGGGCGCCGAAAAACTGATCCCGCAATGCTCCGGACAGTGCATTGCGCGACTGCGGGCGGTTGAGCGTGAGGGTGCGCACCCGGTCCGTGGTGTCGATCAGCAGGATGTCGTCGGTCATGAGATCACCATGAGATCACCGTAGTCAGTTGCCGCGCACCTATCGTTGAAGCATGTGCCGAAACATCACCGAACTGCGCGGGTTGCAGCCCGCGGCCACTCCCGAGGAGATCGCGGCGGCGGCACGGCAGTACGTGCGCAAGGTCAGTGGCGTCACCCGTCCGACGGCGGCCAATGCCGAAGCGTTCGAGCTTGCGGTCGCCGAGGTGACGGCGACGACGACGCGGTTGCTCGCCGCCCTGCCACCCCGGCGTCAACCGCCGAAGACCGTCCCGCCGCTGCGCCGGCCTGAAGTGGTCGCCCGGCTGGCGGTGGCGAAATCGCCGTGACCCCTGCGCTCAAGGAATGGAGCGCGGTGGTGCATGCGTTGCTCGAGGGCCGTCAGCGGGTGCTGCTGCGCAAGGGCGGCATCGGCGAAAAGCGGTTCGAGGTGGCCGACCACGAGTTCCTGCTATTCCCGACGGTCGCGCACAGCCACGCGGAACGGGTCCGGGCTGAGCATCGCGACATGCTGGAAGCGGCGATCCCCGACAGCACCGACGAACACCTGCTGCTGCGGGCTGCTGCGAAAGTTGTTGCCGCGCTGCCGGTTAATCGACCCGATGGTCTAGAGGAGCTCGAGGATCTGCATATCTGGACGGCCGAGTCGGTGCGCGCCGACCGGCTTGACTTCCGGCCCAAACACACACTGACCGTGCTGGTGGTGTCCGCGGTTCCGTTGCTGGAACCGGTGCGACTGAACCGCGCACCCGAGTACGCGGGCTGCACCAGCTGGGTGCAGCTGCCGGTGCGGCCGGCGTTGGGGACGCCGGTACACGACCTGGCGGCACTAACTCAGGTCGCTGTCCGGGTCCGCGACGCGGTCGGCTGACAGATCTGCCGGCCCAACCGGTAGCCGCAGCCGGGATTTTCCGTAGTGCACGGTGTGCATGGTCGGCTTCAGCTGAAGACCCGTGAGCACCGGTTCGTCGGTACCGAGGTTGCGCGCGTAGCGGGGAAACCAGCCGCCGGCGATCAGGAGGCGGATGCGTGAGCCGGCCTGGAAGCGGTGGGCGATCCCATCGAGTTCGATGCTGACGGTCCGCTTGGCCCGTTTCGTCTTTTTCGGCTGGTCTAACCGCCGGTAGGCCTCGCTGACATTCCGGGAGCGACCTTTGGCGTCCACTTCGCTGACCCGGACGAACAGATCGGCATGTGGGTTGTCGGAGGAGTGCACCAGTTCGACGACCGGGTATCCGTAGACACATACGTCTTGGGTCAGGGTGGAGCTGGTGAAGGCGAGGGTGTCATCGCGCAGCGCGAGCCGGCTGTCGTCGCTGTAGCCACCGTTCGCAGACAGCAACGGACCGCCGACGGTCGGTGTCGGGTCGGCGGGGTCGTAGCGAAATGTTGCCGGTGCCACCCCGGTCAGGTCGGCCGGCGCGGTCTCGCCCAGATAGCGGCCGGGCCGCAGGTGCAGCTCGCGGTCGGTGGTGGCGGGCGGCCAGTCAGGCAGATTGCGCCAGCCCTGGCCGGTGACGAAGACACGAACCCGGCTGGGGCGACGTAGCGCCCGGCCGCCGCCCAGGTGGGTGTCCAGCCAATCCAGCGATTCCCGAGTGGTGATGGCCAGGCCTTTGGTGAGCATCTGAGCGTGCGTCCAGGGCCCGACCGTCAGCGCAACGTCAACGCCCCGTTTGCGCAGGTGCGCGTATTGCTGCAGCGTCTGCCGGAGGAAAATGTCTTGCCAGCCACCGAGGAGAAGCACCGGCACCTCAACGCGGTCCAGCGCCTCGGGGAACCGTAGCCGGTTCCAGAATGGGTCGTCCTGCTCGGTGTGTTCGGCCCACGATTCGAACCATTGGGCCCCAGTGCCCAGCAACGCCCGGGCTCCGGCACCCACCGGCACTTGCGCAAGGGCCTGTTCGACCCGCTGCGGTGCCCGCAGCTGGCGGATCCCGGTCTTGATGCGCCCCGGGTCTTCCTGGTGCGAAACCAGATCGCTCCAACCCAGGAAGTCGTTGATGGCGAACGAGCCGGTGCCCCACACCGAGGCGTTGAAATCGTGCGGGCCCACGGCGATGACGGCCGCGGCCAATTCCGGCGGCGGATCCCGCAGCAGTGCCCATTGGGTGAATCCCAGATAGGACAGTCCAACGGTGGCGAACCGGCCGGTGAACCAAGGCTGTTCGCGCAGCCAGACGACCGTGTCGGCGCCGTCGTCGGCCTCGTTGACCATCGGCTCGAAGACCCCGCCCGACCCGAACGTTCCCCGTACGCTCTGCAACACGACGTGGTAGCCGTGCGTCGCGTACAACCGGGCGAATACCAGCGAGAACGGGAACTTGCGTCCGTACGGTCCGCGGACCAGCAACGTGCCGGCGGGGCTGGGCGAGGTCGGCTGGTAGTGGTCGGCCACCAGGCGGATTCCGTCGCGCATCGGGACTTCGACGCGATTCACGGCGTAATCGCTGGTGGCGCGCGGCAGCCTCAACGCCCGGCCAAGGGCGTCGCCGCCGATTTGTCTGGTCAGCGTGCGCAGCCGGGCCGTCACCTGGTGGACGGTGGTCCCAGATGTCACAGATGTCGTGGTCACTGTGCCAACCTAGAACTTGTAGTACGGCACTAGGTCGTTGGCCCGCTGCAGGTTGGTGGACATGCAGTCGACGTCGGGATTGGAATAGACGGTCGAGAAGTACAGCGCCTGCTGGATTACCCCATAGCTGGTCTTGAACGTGACCATGCAGGAGAAAAACCAGAAGCTGTTGTGATAGGTCGGCTTGAGAACCCAGTACTGCGCGGCTCGGTGGCCCTGGATCGTGGTCTCGACCGCGTCCGGGGGCAGCGACTCGGCGTAGGTGCGCCAGATGATTGCCTCGACGGCCAACTGGTAGTTACCCGCGTCGTAATGGCACCGCAGGCCGTCCTCATGGTCGGGCGGTGTGAAGGCCAACCCGAGCCGCTGCACGACGTCGAACGGAATGTCCTCGCAGGGGTCGAACGGGCGCGGATCGGTGGTGGCCACGATCGGGCTCTTCATCGTCGTTTCCGCCGGTTCCATGGGAGCCCCGGTCGACCGCAACTCGACGATGTTGCCCCCGGTACTGCCCTCGACGCTGTGGCCACCCAGCCCGGTAGCGACCGCCGCGATCAGCGCACCGAACGCCCCGATCAGGCGCACCTTGGCGAACATCACATCCCCTGCCGTCGGGCGGTCCCTTTGCCCGGAGTGTACAAGTCGGGTTCGCCCACTCAATACCCACAAGGGTCGCGAACCGGTGCCATTCCGCCGGGTCGCTAGGGTGGTTAGTCGTGGCTTCGAGAGATTCCGGACAAGATTCGGCCGACAAGGGACAGCCGACGCTGTGGGCCGTTTCGGATCTACACACTGGTCACCTCGGCAACAAGCCCGTCACCGAATCGCTGTACCCGTCGTCGCCGGATGATTGGTTGATCGTCGCCGGTGACGTCGCCGAACGCACCGATGAGATTCGCTGGGCGCTGGACCTGCTGCGGCGGCGCTTCGCCAAGGTGATCTGGGTGCCCGGCAACCACGAGCTGTGGACCACCACCCGCGATCCGATGCAGATCTTCGGACGCGCGCGTTACGACTACCTGGTCAACATGTGCGACGAGATGGGCGTGGTCACCCCCGAGCATCCGTTCCCGGTGTGGACCGAACGCGGCGGTCCCGCCACGATCGTGCCGATGTTCTTGCTCTACGACTACAGCTTCTTGCCTGCGGGGGCGACGACCAAAGCCGAGGGCATGGCGATCGCGCGGGAGCGCAATGTCGTGGCCACCGACGAATTCCTGCTGAAATCGGAGCCGTACCCCACTCGCGAAGCCTGGTGCCAGGAACGGGTCGCCAGCACCCGCGCTCGTCTCGAACGGCTCGACTGGATGACGCCGACCGTGCTGGTCAACCACTTTCCGCTGGTGCGAAACCCCTGCGACGCCTTGTTCTACCCGGAATTCGCGCTCTGGTGTGGGACCACCAAGACCGCGGACTGGCACACCCGCTACAACGCCGTCTGTTCGGTCTACGGCCACCTGCACATCCCGCGAACCACCTGGTATGACGACGTGCGTTTCGAGGAGGTGTCGGTCGGTTATCCGCGAGAGTGGCGGCGCCGCAAGCCGCCCAGCTGGCTCCGTCAGGTGTTACCCAATCCGGAATACCCGCCGGGCTATCTCAACGATTTCGGCGGTCACTTCGTGATCACCGACGAGATGCGGGAACAGAGCGCGAAGTTCCGGGAACGATTGCGCCAACGGCAGGCATGATGACCGAGCAGATGCTGGTGTCGTCGGTGTTGCCCGGCACCGCGGCGCAGGATTTGGCGTACTCGGAGCTGTACTCCGACCCGCCCGACCTGGCGCCGTTGCCCGAAGAGGAACCGTTGATCGCGAAATCGGTTGCCAAGCGTCGCAACGAGTTCATCACCGTCCGGCACTGTGCCCGCATCGCGCTGGGCCAGCTGGGGCTGCCACCGGTCCCGATCCTGAAGGGCGACAAGGGCGAACCGTGCTGGCCCGACGGCGTGGTGGGCAGCCTCACCCACTGCACCGGCTACCGTGGCGCGGTGGTCGGGCGCAGCGCCGCGGTGCGCTCGGTGGGCATCGACGCAGAACCGCACGACGTCTTGCCGGACGGAGTGCTGAATGCGATCAGCCTGCCTGAGGAGCGCAGCGAGATACCCCGCGAGATGCCGGCCGGTCTGCATTGGGACCGAATTTTGTTCTGCGCCAAAGAGGCAACGTACAAGGCATGGTTTCCGCTCACCATGCGGTGGCTCGGTTTCGAGGATGCCCACATCACTTTCGCCGTCGACGGTCATGGATCGGCGGGCGGGTTCGTCTCACGCATCCTGATCGACCCCGCGGCATTGGCGGGTCCACCGTTGACCGCGCTACGAGGGCGGTGGTCGGTCGAGCGCGGACTGGTGCTCACCGCGATCGTGCTATGAGCCTGACCGGGCCCGGGATCGTCGTGGTCGACAAGCCGGCCGGCATGACGAGCCACGACGTGGTGGGACGGTGTCGCCGGATTTTTTCCACCCGGAAAGTGGGACATGCGGGAACGCTGGATCCCATGGCCACTGGTGTGCTGGTGATCGGCATCGATCGCGCCACCAAGATCCTGGGCCTGCTCACCACCACCTCCAAGTCGTATGCCGCCACCATTCGGCTGGGCCAGACGACTTCCACCGAGGACGCCGAAGGCGAATTGCTGCACAGTGTTTCGGCCGAGCACGTGACGGACGAGGCGATCGCGGATGCGATCGGCGGTCTGCGCGGCGAGATCAGCCAGGTCCCGTCGGCAGTCAGCGCCATCAAGGTCGGCGGCCGTCGCGCGTATCAGCTGGTCCGCGAGGGACACGAGGTCGAACTCGAAGCCCGACCGGTGCGCATCGACCGGTTCGAGACCCTGGCGGTTCGGCATACACCCGACGGGCTCATCGATCTTGACGTCGAGGTCGACTGCTCATCGGGAACCTACATCCGCGCGTTGGCCCGCGACCTCGGCGCCGCGCTCGGTGTGGGCGGGCACCTGACGGCGTTGCGGCGCACCCGCGTCGGACGCTTCGGCCTGGACCAGGCGCGCACGCTCGACGATCTGGCGGACCGCGATGCCTCCTCCAGGCTGAGTCTGAGTCTCGATGAGGCGTGTCTGCTGATGTTTCCGCGCCGCGATCTGAGCGCCGAGGAGGTCGACGCGACCGGCAATGGCCGGCCGCTTGCCGCGGCCGCGATCGACGGCGTTTATGCCGCCAGCGACGCCGAGGGCCGGGTGATAGCGCTGTTGCGGGATGAGGGTTCGCGGACCCGGTCGGTCGTCGTGATCCGCCCTGCGACGATGCAAGACGGAACGTCTTGAGGAGGAGCGGGGCTATTAGATCAAGCCCATCGACCTTGTAAGCAACCCCGACGACTAGCGCGGCCCGGCCGAGCTGCACACTGGCTGGAGGGTTCAGCTTTCGCAAGCCGTTGAGAAGGGGCGCAACATGTCCAACAGGGTTTACGTCGTCGGCGTCGGCATGACGAAGTTCGAGAAGCCGGGTCGCCGCGAGGGCTGGGACTATCCGGACATGGCCAGGGAGTCGGGGACCAAGGCGCTGCAGGATGCCGGTATCGATTACAGCGATATCGAACAGGGCTATGTCGGCTACGTGTACGGCGAATCGACGGCGGGGCAGCGGGCGCTTTACGAGCTGGGTTTGACCGGCATTCCCGTCATCAATGTCAACAACAACTGCTCGACCGGGTCCACCGCACTCTTCATGGCGGCGCAGGCGATTCGCGGCGGAATGGCCGACTGCACCATCGCTCTGGGATTCGAGAAGATGAAACCCGGATCGCTCGCGACAACGTATGAAGACCGCACCAACCCGATGGACAAGCACGTCACGGCGATGGCCGAGATCAGCGAGTTCGCCTTTCCGGCCGCGCCCTGGATGTTCGGGGCCGCCGGGCGCGAACACATGAAGCAGTACGGCAGCACCGCAGAGCACTTCGCCAAGATCGGCCACAAGAACCACAAGCACTCGGTGAACAACCCGTATGCGCAATTCCAACAGGAATACAGCCTCGACGACATTCTCGGGGCGAAGATGATCTACGACCCGCTGACCAAGCTGCAGTGCTCACCGACGTCGGACGGTTCGGGCGCGGCCATCCTGGCATCGGAGGGTTTCGTCGAAAGTCACGGATTGGCCGGTCAAGCGGTGGAGATCGTCGGTCAGGCGATGACGACGGACTTCAAGTCGACCTTCGATGGAAGCGCCAAAGCACTCATCGGTTACGACATGAACGTGCAAGCGGCACAACGTGTCTACGACCAGTCCGGGCTCGGCCCCGAGGACTTCCAGGTGATCGAACTGCACGACTGCTTCTCGGCCAACGAGCTGTTGCTCTACGAGGCCCTCGGACTGTGCGGCCCGGGCGAGGCGCCCAAACTGATCGACAACGGCGACACCACCTACGGCGGACGTTGGGTGGTCAACCCGTCCGGTGGGCTCATCTCCAAGGGCCACCCGCTGGGCGCGACGGGGCTGGCGCAGTGCGCGGAGCTGACCTGGCAACTGCGTGGCGCCGCCGACAAGCGCCAGGTCGACAATGTGACCGCCGCATTGCAGCACAACATCGGGCTGGGCGGCGCGGCCGTGGTCACGGCATACCAGCGCGCCGAGCGCTGAGCCGGTCAGGAAAAGACAATGTTCGAGTGGTCCGACACCGACCTGATGGTCCGTGATGCGGTTCGTCAGTTTGTCGACAAGGAGATCCGTCCGAATCTGGACCAACTTGAAAGCGGCCAGCTGTCGCCCTATCCGATCGCGCGCAAGCTGTTCAACCAGTTCGGTCTCGACGCCGTGGCTGCCGAATCGGTGAAGAAGATGCTCGACCGCGAACGGGCGAAGCAGACGGGTGTGCGGGCCCCCGAAAACCTCGAGAACCAGGAAAAGCAAGCCAGCTCAGACGATTCGGGCGGGATGGGCGCTCAGGGTTCGATGGTTGCGGTGTTGGTCTCCGAGGTCGCCAGGGTCAGCATCGGGCTGCTGAGCACGGTCGGCGTCAGCCTCGGACTAGGCGCGACGACGATCATGAGCCGCGGCACGCTGGCCCAGAAGGAGCGTTGGCTACCTGAGCTGATGACGCTGGAGAAGATTGCGGCGTGGGCGATCACCGAGCCGGACTCGGGTTCGGACGCGTTCGGCGGCATGAAGACCTACGTCAAGCGGGATGGTCAGGACTACATCCTCAATGGGCAGAAGACCTTCATCACCAACGGGCCGTTTGCCGACGTACTGGTGGTCTACGCCAAGCTGGACGAGGGCTTGGACGCTGGGGGAGCCACCCCGGACAAGCGCAACCGCCCGGTCCTGGTGTTCGTGCTCGACGCGGGGATGCCGGGCCTGACGCAGGGCAAGCCGTTCAAGAAGATGGGGATGATGTCCTCGCCGACCGGCGAATTGTTCTTCGACAGCGTGCGGCTGACCCCGGACCGGTTGCTGGGCGAGAGTGAGCAGCACGACGGCGGGGACGGCCGTGAAAGCGCCCGCGCCAATTTCTCCGCCGAACGGGTCGGGATCGCGATGATGGCCCTGGGCATCATCAACGAATGCCACAGCCTATGCGTGGACTACGCGAAGACCCGCACGCTGTGGGGCAAGAACATCGGCCAGTTTCAGCTGATACAGCTCAAGCTTGCCAAAATGGAAGTTGCCCGGATGAACGTGCAGAACATGGTGTTTCAGATCATCGAGCGGCAGAAGTCGGGCAATCCGCTGACGCTCGCCGAGGCCTCGGCGATCAAGCTGTACTCGTCGGAGGCGGCCACCGAGGTCGCGATGGAGGCCGTCCAGCTGTTCGGCGGCAACGGCTACATGGCCGAGTACCGGGTGGAGCAGCTGGCCCGGGACGCGAAATCGCTGATGATCTACGCCGGCAGCAACGAGGTCCAGGTGACCCATATCGCCAAGGCGCTCCTGGCCGACTGAGCGCGCGCCGTTAGGGGGACAGTCAGGCCACGACCCAGATCGCCCGGGCGGCCGGGCTGCCCAGATCCACGGTGGACTCGCCGCCGTCGCCGGATTCGATTGCCACCGAGACCATCCCGGCGAATTCGCGCCGCGTCACGACCCGCAGCCGCGAGTCCAGATTGATCCCGACAGTGTCGAAATAGCGCAACATCTCGGGGTCGGAGTCAGAGATGCGGGCCACCGTCCCGGTGTCTCCGTCGCCGCACGCCCACAGCTGACGTGCCTGCGGTGGCTGAACGTGCCCGTCGGACGCTGGGATCGGGTCACCGTGTGGATCGCGCCGCGGGAACCCAAGCTTGGCGTCGATGCGGGCCACCAGGCGATCCGAAACCGCGTGTTCGAGCACCTCGGCCTCGTCATGAACCTCGTCCCAGCTGTAGCCGAGTTCATTGACCAGGAAGGTCTCCAGCAGTCGGTGCCGGCGCACCATCGCCAGCGCCGCCCGCCGCCCGGCCGCGGTCAAGGTCACCGCGCCGTACTTCTCGTGGTCGACCAGGCCCTGTTCGGCGAGTTTGCGGATGGACTCCGAGGCCGTGCTGGCGGACACGCCGATCCGGTCGGCCAGCATCTTGGTGCTGACTTTTTCCCGTGACCATTCCTGGGCGTTCCAGATGACCTTCAGATAGTCCTGGGCGACCGGGGTAAGACCGCCACGCCCTTCGTCCGCCCTCACAAGCACAAAGTTTAGGCACCCGCGCCCAATCTGGTGTGCTGCCCGGCACCCGGACGGCCCGGGCATGCCGGCAATCCCGATCTTGAGCTCCCGGAGAGCCGCTTCTCGCCGTAGGCTTGCCATCGTGCAGCGGTGGCGGGGACAGGACGAGATCCCCACGGACTGGGGCAGATGCGTATTGACCATCGGGGTCTTCGATGGCGTTCATCGCGGGCATGCCGAACTGATCTCGCATGCGGTGAAATCCGGCCGGGCGCGCAACGTGCCGACCGTGCTGATGACGTTCGATCCGCACCCGACCGAAGTGGTGTACCCCGGCAGTCATCCGGCGCAGCTGACGACGCTGACCCGGCGCGCGGAACTGGTCGAGGAGTTGGGCGTCGACGTGTTCCTCGTGATGCCGTTCACGACGGATTTTATGAAGCTCACGCCGGAGCGCTACGTCCACGAACTACTGGTGGAAAACCTGCACGTGATCGAGGTCGTGGTGGGTGAGAACTTCACCTTCGGCAAGAAGGCGGCGGGCAACGTCGCCACCCTGCGCCGCGCCGGCGAGCGGTTCGGGTTCGCGGTGGAGTCGATGTCACTTTTGTCCGAGCATCACAGCAACGAGACGGTGACCTTTTCGTCCACCTACATCCGGTCCTGCGTGGATGCCGGCGACGTGATGGCGGCCTCCGAAGCGCTGGGCCGTCCGCACCGGGTCGAGGGCGTCGTTGTCCGAGGCTACGGGCGGGGTGTGGAGCTGGGCTTTCCGACCGCTAACGTGGCGCCGCCGATGTATTCGGCGATCCCGGCCGACGGTGTGTATGCCGCCTGGTTCACCGTGCTCGGGCACGGACCGGTGACCGGCACTGTCATTCCCGGGGAGCGTTACCAGGCGGCGGTATCGGTCGGCACCAACCCGACCTTCTCCGGGCGCACCCGCACTGTTGAGGCGTTCGTCCTCGACACCGCCGCCGACCTGTACGGCCAGCACGTGGCACTGGACTTCGTCGCACGCATCCGCGGGCAGCTCAAGTTCGACTCGGTGCGCGAGCTCATCGACGCGATGGGCACGGACACCAACCGGGCCCGCACCCTGCTCACGGATTAATCCCGCCTTGCGGGATTGGGGCTCTGCGATGGCCGGCTGATAGACTTCTGGGCGATATCGGTGCGTGCTGCGGTTCGCGGTGGCCGCGCTCTGAAATCCATGATCGCGGACCAATTGATGGAGATATTTTCGTGGCACTGACTGCCGAGCAAAAAAAAGAAATCCTGGGCTCTTACGGCCTGCACGAGACCGATACCGGGTCCCCGGAGGCGCAGATCGCGCTGCTGACCAAGCGGATCTCTGACCTGACCGAGCACCTCAAGGTGCACAAGCACGACCACCACTCGCGGCGGGGGCTGTTGCTGCTGGTGGGGCGTCGCCGCCGGTTGATCAAGTATGTGTCCCAGATCGATGTCGAGCGCTACCGCTCGCTGATCGAGCGGTTGGGTCTGCGCCGCTGAATAGGGCACCGATCAGCCCGTGTAGAGTGAGGGCGTTCTGGGCCGATTCGGCCCGAGCAAACGGTGCGGTTCGCGCAGATCCGTGCGTGCCGTTCCAGCGTGTCACTATGGACGTCCAAGGGAACACCCTGTCTGTATCGGACGGTCTTCGGTAGTGGCTGCCGAGCTTTCCGGATCTTGGGCAGGTCGGCCGCTTCGATCGACGGCCGTAGCCGCATTCAGATATTTAGCTCTTACGAGTAGCTCTTGCGAGCTCTCGGGGAAAGCTCCCCTCGCGTTGCGCGTGATCACGCGAAAAAGGTGAATATCTCCAGAGAGGCCGTACGGACGACGTTATGTCTGTAGCTGAAATTGAAGAGGGCGTGTTCGAGTCGACCGCCACGATCGACAACGGGAGCTTCGGCACCCGCACCATCCGTTTCGAGACCGGCCGGCTGGCCCAACAGGCCGCCGGTGCCGTCGTCGCATACCTCGACGACGAGACCATGCTGCTGAGCGCGACCACCGCCAGCAAGACCCCGAAAGACCATTTCGACTTCTTCCCCTTGACGATCGACGTCGAGGAGCGGATGTATGCCGCCGGTCGTATCCCCGGATCGTTCTTCCGGCGCGAGGGCAGGCCGTCCACCGACGCGATCCTGACCTGCCGCCTCATCGACCGGCCGCTGCGCCCGACGTTCGTCTCGGGCCTGCGTAACGAGATCCAGGTCGTGGTGACGATCTTGAGCCTGGATCCCAAGGATCTGTACGACGTGCTGGCCATCAACGCCGCATCGGCATCGACCCAGATTTCCGGGCTGCCGTTCTCCGGCCCCGTCGGCGGCGTGCGTGTCGCACTGATCTCCACTCCTGAAAACAAGGGAGGCCAGTGGGTTGCGTTCCCCACCGTCGAGCAGCTCGAAGGCGCGGTGTTCGACATGGTCGTGGCCGGCCGCGTAGTCGGCGATGCCGACGATAAAGACGTCGCGATCATGATGGTCGAGGCCGAAGCCACCGACAATGTCATCGATCTGATCGACGGCGGCGCCGGTGCGCCCACCGAAAGCGTTGTGGCCGAGGGCCTTGAGGCCGCCAAGCCGTTCATCGCCGCGTTGTGCGCCGCTCAGCAGGAGCTGGCAGATGCTGCGGGCAAGGAAACCGCCGAGTACCCGGTGTTCCCCGATTACCAGGAAGACGTCTACTACTCGGTGGCCTCGGTGGCCACCGACGAGCTGGCCGCCGCACTCACCATCGGCGGTAAGGCCGAACGCGACCAGCGCACCGACGAGCTCAAGGCCGAGGTCATTGCGCGGCTTGCCGAGACGTACGAGGGCCGGGAAAAGGAAATCAGCGCCGCCTACCGGTCGCTGACCAAGAAACTCGTTCGTCAGCGCATCCTCACCGATCACTTCCGCATCGACGGCCGTGGCATCACAGACATCCGCGCGTTGTCAGCCGAGGTAGCCATCGTGCCGCGGGCACACGGCAGCGCGCTGTTCGAGCGCGGCGAAACCCAGATCCTGGGCGTGACCACTCTGGACATGGTCAAGATGGCTCAGCAGATCGACTCGCTTGGGCCGGAAAAGTCCAAGCGCTACATGCACCACTACAACTTCCCGCCGTTCTCCACCGGCGAGACTGGCCGGGTCGGCTCGCCCAAGCGGCGCGAGATCGGGCACGGCGCACTGGCCGAGCGGGCCCTGATTCCCGTGCTGCCCAGTGTCGAGGAGTTCCCGTACGCCATCCGTCAGGTGTCCGAAGCGCTGAGCTCCAACGGCTCGACCTCGATGGGTTCGGTGTGTGCGTCCACCCTGGCGTTGCTGAACGCCGGTGTGCCGCTTAAGGCACCGGTGGCCGGCATCGCGATGGGCCTGGTCTCCGACGACGTTCAGGTTGAGGGCGGGGGAACCGAGCGTCGGTTCGTCACCCTGACTGACATCCTGGGCGCCGAAGATGCGTTCGGCGACATGGACTTCAAGTGCGCCGGCACCAAGGACTTCGTCACCGCGCTGCAGCTTGACACCAAGCTCGACGGGATTCCGTCGAAGGTGCTCGCGGGTGCGCTCGCGCAGGCCAAGGACGCCCGGCTGACCATCCTCGAGGTGATGGCTGAGGCCATCGACGCACCCGACGAGATGAGCCCGTACGCGCCGCGCGTCACCGCCATCAAGGTGCCGGTGGACAAGATCGGCGAGGTCATCGGGCCCAAGGGCAAGATGATCAACTCGATCACCGAGCAGACCGGCGCCTCGATCTCGATCGAGGACGACGGCACGGTGTTCGTCGGCGCGACCGACGGACCGTCGGCGCAGGCCGCGATCGACATGATCAACGCCATCGCCAACCCGCAGCTGCCGACCGTGGGCGAGCGGTTCCTCGGAACGGTGGTCAAGACCACCGACTTCGGCGCGTTCGTGTCGCTGCTGCCCGGGCGCGATGGCCTGGTGCACATCTCCAAGCTGGGCAGGGGCAAGCGAATCGCGAAGGTCGAGGACGTGGTCAACGTCGGCGACAAGCTGCGGGTGGAGATCGCCGAGATCGACAAGCGGGGCAAGATCTCGTTGGTCCTGGTGGCCGAGGACGAGAACGGGGCCGCCGCGTCCCCGGCTGGTTCGGACGATGCGGGGGCTCCTCAGTTGGACGCTCCAGCCGATGCCGCGACAGCCAGTACCTGAGCCGGCCGCGACCGGGGTTCGCCCCGGTCGCGCGGGTGCCTTGCGGCGGGGCAAGTCGACCGCGGAGGCGAAATTCGAACACCAGCCTGAGTCGGTTTCCAAGCTGCGCCGGAGCACACTGCCGGGTGGCCTGCGGGTGGTGACCGAGTACCTGCCCGCGGTGCGTTCGGCGTCGATCGGTGTCTGGGTGGGCGTCGGATCGCGCGATGAAGGTGCCACGGTGGCCGGGGCTGCGCATTTCCTCGAGCACCTGCTGTTCAAGTCCACGCCGACGCGCACCGCGGTGGATATCGCGCAGGCGATGGACGCGGTCGGTGGTGAGCTGAACGCCTTCACCGCCAAAGAGCACACCTGTTACTACGCGCACGTGCTGGACAGCGATCTGGAGCTGGCCGTCGACCTTGTCGCCGACGTCGTGCTCAACGGTAGATGCGCCGTCGAAGACGTCGAGCTGGAACGCGACGTCGTCCTCGAGGAGATCGCCATGCGCGACGACGACCCCGAGGACGCGCTGGGGGACATGTTCCTGACGGCGCTGTTCGGTAACCACCCGGTCGGCCGTCCGGTGATCGGCTCCGCGGAATCTGTGTCGGCCATGACGCGGACACAACTGCACTCGTTTCACGTGCGCCGCTACACGCCGGAACGGATGGTCGTCGCGGTGGCCGGCAATGTCGACCACGATCAGGTGGTCGCTTTGGTGCGTGAGCATTTCGCGCCGCACCTGGTCCGCGGACGTCGCCCCATTGCGCCGCGCAAAGGTGTCGGACGGGTGAACGGCAGCCCCGGATTGACACTGGGCAACCGGGACGCCGAGCAGACCCACTTGTCGTTGGGAGTACGCACGCCCGGCCGCGGCTGGGAGCATCGCTGGGCGCTCTCGGTGTTGCACACCGCGCTGGGTGGAGGCCTGAGCTCCCGGCTTTTCCAGGAGATTCGCGAGTCGCGCGGGCTGGCCTACTCGGTCTACTCGGCGGTGGACATCTTCTCCGACAGCGGCGCGCTGTCGGTGTATGCGGCCTGCCAGCCCGAACGATTCGGCGAGGTCATGCGGGTCACCAGTCAGGTGCTCGAATCGGTGGCGCGCGACGGCATCACCGAAGCCGAGTGTCGTATCGCCAAGGGCTCGCTACGCGGCGGCCTCGTCCTGGGCCTGGAGGATTCCAGCTCGCGGATGAGCCGAATCGGTCGCAGCGAACTGAACTACGGTAGGCATACCAGCATCGAGCACACCCTGCAGAAAATCGACGAGGTCACCGTCGAGCAGGTCAACGCGGTGGCCCGCCAGCTACTGACCAAGCGCTACGGCGCCGCGGTGCTCGGTCCGTATGGTTCCAAACGATCGCTGCCCCAACAACTTCGGGCGATGGTAAATTAGCCCGATGTCAGTGGCCGAGATGGTGCTCGGGTTTTGGGATATCGCGGTGCCCATTGTGGGTGCGCCGATGTCTGGCGGCCCGGGTAGTCCCGCGTTGGCGGCGGCGGTCTCCAATGCCGGTGGGCTCGGTTTTGTCGCCGGCGGCCACCTGAGTGCGGACCAGCTCGCCGACGATATCGTTGCCGCGCGTGCCGCAACCACCGGCCCGCTCGGGGTGAACCTGCTTGTGCCCCAACCCAGTGTCGCGGACTGGGTGCAGCTGGACTACTACCACTACGAACTCGAAGAGTTTGCCGATCACTACCGGGTCGAGGTCGGTCATCCTGAGTCAGGCGACGACGATGACTGGGAGCGCAAGCTCGAGGTGGTGGCGGATTTACATCCGGAGTTGGTGTCGTTCACCTTCGGTGTGCCGTCACCGGATGTGATCAGGCGGCTGGGCGCGCTGGGTATGTTGGTGATGGTCACGGTCACGTCGGCCTACGAGGCGGGAGTCGCCGTCGCCGCCGGCGCGGACAGCCTGGTGGTCCAAGGCCCGGATGCCGGCGGGCACCGCGGCACGTTCGCACCGGACATGGACCCCGGAACCGAGTCCTTGCACGAGCTGATTGCCCGGATCCGCGGCGCGCACAATGTCCCGATCATCGCGGCGGGGGGCTTGGGCACCGCGGAGGACGTCGCCGGGGTCCTGCACAGGGGGGCGGTGGCCGCGCAGATCGGCACGGCGCTGCTGCTCAGCGACGAGGCCGGAACCCACCCCGCGCATCGCACCGCCATGAGGAATCAGCTCTTCGCCAAGACCATCGTGACGCGTGCGTTCTCGGGTCGGTATGCGCGCAGTTTGGAGAACGAGTTCATCCGAATTCTTGATGACGTGGCGCCGCTGGGCTATCCGGAGGTCAACCAGATGACCTTGCCGATCCGGGAGGCGGCTGCCGACTCGGAAGACCCGAACGGGATGACCCTTTGGGCAGGAACGTCGTTCGCGGAGGCGCGGACCGGTCCGGCGGCCGACATCATCGCCGGCCTCGCCGCTGATTATTAGCGTTCTACGTCGCGGCCCGGGTGTTGCCGAGAGTCCAGCGGCGCGAATTGGACTTGCAGCGAGTTGATCTCACTCGGGTACCTCACCGCTCACCATCAGTGGAAGCGATACCACTCCGGCGCCGCCGGTTACCAGGATCACCCAACGGCCATCAACAGGCAGCACTACTTCGATCCTGAAGTAAGCGAATCCGATTTCGCCACCGGCCGCGGCATCGGGCAGCTCGAACTCCAGGTATTGCGGCTCGTCACCGCTCGGAGGCCGGATCTCGACATTGACCAGACGGTCGGGATTGCCCGTCTCGGCCTGGGTCAACACCACGAGCAGGAGCTCGGCCAGCCGGTCGACGTCGACCACAAACCTGGATAGCACGCCGCCCGTCACATTGAGTTTGCTGTCCACCACAGAAGCCGATTCGGCGATAAAGGCCCCAGTAATCACTCCGCTGAACCTACAGCGTCGTTGGCTGTCGGCGACGATCAGGCCAGGATGGCCGCCGGGTCGGTGAACGGCAGATCCAGGTCATTGGCCACGTGTTCGGACAACAACGCGCCAGCATGGGTGGAAAGACCCTGTGCCAGGGCGGTATCCGAACGGCATGCCGCGCGCCAGCCGTGATCGGCCAGCTTGAGCACGTACGGCATCGTGGCGTTGGTCAATGCGAAGGTCGACGTCTTGGGCACCGCGCTGGGCATGTTGGCCACACAGTAGAACACGGTGTCGTGCACGGCGAACGTCGGCTGATCGTGTGTGGTCGGCCGCGAATCTTCGAAGCAACCACCCTGGTCGATGGCGATGTCAACCAGCACCGCGCCCGGTTTCATGTGTGCGACGACCGAATTCGCGACCAGCGTGGGTGCCTTAGCGCCTGGCACCAGCACGGCACCGATTACCAGGTCGGCACGTTTGACGGCGTCCTCGAGCTCGTAGGCCGACGAATAGCGGGTGCGGATGCCGACACCGAACTCCGCGTCCAGGTCGCGAAGTCTGTTGATGTTGACGTCGAAGACTGTCACGGCCGCGCCCATGCCGCCGGCCACCCGGGCGGCGTTGTAGCCGGCGGTGCCGCCTCCGATCACCACGACCTCGGCGGGCTCGACGCCGGGCACCCCGCCCATCAGCACGCCGCGTCCGCCGTGGGTCCGCATCAAATGGTAGGCCCCGACCTGGGCGGAGAGTCGGCCGGCGACCTCGCTCATCGGCGCCAGCAACGGGAGTGCGCCGTCGGCGGTCTGGACGGTCTCGTAGGCGATCGACGTTGTGCCGGAGGCCAATAGTGCGTCGGTGCACGCCCGCGAAGCGGCCAAATGCAGGTAGGTGAACAGGGTCTGACCGCGATGCAGCAGTCCGTATTCCGCCGGCATCGGTTCTTTGACCTTGAGCAACAGGTCAGCGTCGGACCACACCTGTTCGGCGGTGGTGATCATTTGAGCGCCCGCCGTCTTGAAATCCGCGTCGGCGATCGCTGAGCCTTCTCCGGCGCCTGCCTGGATCAGGACCTCATGGCCGCGATGCGTCAGCTCGGCAACCCCGGCCGGCGTGATGGCCACTCTGAATTCGTTGTTCTTGGTCTCGGTCGGGATGCCAACTCGCATCACTCAAGTGTGAAGAAAGTTCGATCAGGACGCGAGCATCCTGATGATAATTCTATATAGTGTTGATATGACCGATGGAGTAACGGAACTGCCGGGTCACTTTGATGATCCACCGAAGGATGTTCGGCCCGCTGAGCTTGACGATGTGGACCGCAGAATTCTGGGGCTGCTGCATGGCGATGCGCGCATCACCAACAACGCCCTCGCGGAGGCGGTCGGGATCGCACCGTCGACGTGTCACGGCCGCGTTCGGCGGTTGATGGACCTAGGCGTCATCCGCGGCTTTTACACCGACATCGACCCGGTCGCGATCGGACTGCCACTGCAAGCGATGATCTCGGTCAGCCTGCAGTCCAATGCCCGTGGGAAGATCCGCAACTTCATTCAGCAGATCCGCCGCAGGCGGCAGGTGCTGGACGTCTATTTCCTCGCCGGCGCAGACGATTTCATCCTGCACGTCGCCGCCCGCGACACCGAGGACCTGCGCGCGTTCGTGGTCGAGAACCTCAATGCCGACGTGGACGTCGCCGGGACTCAGACGTCACTGATCTTCGAGCACTTGCGCGGGGCGGCACCCACTTAGGTCGGTAACAGCCTCAGGTTTGCGGCGCCGATCGATAAAGCCGGTAGCCCACGTGGGGCACCGTCACACCGGGCAGTGGCCTCCAAATGAAAGTGCGACCATCCAGCTGGAAGTCATTCTTCTCGTAGAATTGGCGTCCCTTGTGGTTCTTTTCTGCAGCCCACAAGATCACGTCACCCGAGGGATTCGAACGCACGGCTTTGTTGAGCAGGCGTCGGCCGATGCCGAGGCCCTGGCCCTCCTCGGCTGTGTACAGGGCGTCGATTTGCAGGTGATCGGGCCTTGCTGAGTCCGGCCCGAACATGGTCATGCCGAGTGTCTTGGTGCCGGACTCGGCAATCCACATCGCCCATCCTCGACGCCTCAGGTCGTGTGGATAAGTCTCCGTGGCCCAGCGTGTCGGCGTCGCGATCATGTCGATCACATAATCCGCGAGTATGCCGGCCCAGGACTGTCGCCATACCGGATAGTGCATTTCTGCGACCTTCGCGAAATCTGCCGGCTTAGCTGCACGGACCTTGATGTCGCCGGACTTCACCCGAGCACCTCCGCTGCTAGCGCCATCACAACATTGCCATCACAACATTTAAGCCTAAAGCCATGGTGCCGTGGTCGCGGCGGTCGCCGTCAGGGGCCCGCCTGCTCGTCGTCGTCGAATAGGCGTTCCGGGTGGTGGTAGTCGTTGGTGCGCGGGCCGCGGTCGTGCTGAGGCGGCGGAATCCACTCGGTTCGGCCGTCGGGACGTTTCCTTGCTCGCCAGCCCTTTTCGGCTAACTTATGCTCGGGTATGCAGGTTAACGTGAGGTTGTCGATGTCGGTTTGGCCGCCGCGAGCCCACTCTTCCAGATGATGGACCTCACACCAGTAGCCTGGCACGTCGCAACCCGGGTGCGTGCAGCCGCGATCCTGCGCGTACAGGACCACACGTTGGTCCGGTGAGGCGACTCGGCGGGTGCGGCCCAGATACAGAGGGCGGCTTTGGTGCTCGTCGAACACCGCTAGGTAATGGTACGCATGCCTGGCCATCCTGATGACGTCCTTCATCGGCAGTAGCGTCCCGCCGCCCGTCACCGCTCGACCGGTGCCCGAAGTCAGCTCAGCGAGCGTGGTCGACACGATCACGGTCACCGGCAATCCGTTGTGCACGCCGAGCTTTGGATCACCCAGTTGCCCCCTGACCAACGCGTTGGCGGGGGGTCAGATACGGCACAGGTAAACCGCGCGGCACGAGCGCCACGAGCACAGTGGAGTCTCGTGCACTCAAGTATAGTTTGAGACGAGTGAGTTGCCTGTACGTCTGGAAGTGGGCGTACTTGGGAGGCGGGTTACGATCCGCCATTCGTTCTAACGGACGACGCACAACCTAGCCTGGCGGTTCCGCAAGCCCGTGGAAACCCCGTCCATATCTCGGTGCGAGGCAAGCTGAGACGAACCCGTAAGGGACGTTTCACCTTGCCCGATATCGGTACCAATCCTGTTGAGCGCCGCTATGCATCTATCCGCGCCGCCGCCAACTATCTGAACATCCACCCGAAAACTGTTCGGGACTGGATTAAGGCGGGGCGGGTGCCCGTCTACCGGTTCACCGACCGTTGCATCCGCGTCGACCTGAACGAGCTTGACGCGCTGGGCGGTGCGCGATGACCCCCGAGCAGCGCGCGGCGCTGCGGCGTGCTGGCCGGGCTAAAGCCGCTGAACTGCCGCCGATCGCACCCGCGTATGCGGTACGGATCGCCGAGCTACTGCGCGAGTCAATCAACCAGCACGTCCACCAAGGCGGTGGTATGGCGTGACGCCGACACCGGGGCGGCGGCGCTGATGGACGCACGTCTGCCCGTTCAATGGCTTGTTGATCGCCGCATTCAGCGGCTCTCCGATGCTGACTACCGTGCGTTCGTAAATGCGCTCATATGGGCGGTTGCCAATAAGACCGATGGCGTAGTCGACGATGCCGACCTGGCACTGATTGCGGGCATTTCCGATACCGCGCCGGCCGCGTTCGTGGCGGCAGAACTGTGGACAGCGCTGGAGAACGGCTGGCTTATCACCGATTTCGCGAGCACTCAGACGAGTCGATCGGAGCACGAAGTATTGGCGAAAATCCGGGATCGAGAGCGCTTGAAGAAGCAGCGCCAGCGCGCCGCGAACGCCGCCGAAGAACCCGCAGCCCAGAGCGATGTCCCACGGGACAGTACCGAGGGACATCCCAGGGACGCGTACCCGGTGACAGCACAGGCAGGCAGGCAGGCAGGCAGTAGTACTAAAAGTAACCAGCCTGGAGAAGGTGAGTTACGCGCGCGCGTGCGCGAGAAGCCCAACAGCGCAAGAGAAAACAACCAGCCGTCTGACGGTGACTCGCGCGCGAAAAAAAATGGGTACAGCCCGACCGATGCAGAACGCCGGCTGATCGATGAGAACGTCCGTCGGGGGTACGAGTGAAGGCCCGCGATGAGCGCTCCCGCGTGCACTACGCACCACCACCGCCTGCGCCGTGTGTGGCTTGCGGGCGGCCATGCGTCGCCGCGCAGCGGAACGAACAGGGACAGCCCGAGCACATCAGCTGCCGCGACAGGAAGGAAACACCAATGACTGGCAACGACATGCCGTTGCTGTCCGGGCCGATCTTGAGTCGGGCCGAACTGGCGGAACTGGCCGGGATCGATATCGACGAGATCGACGAGGAGGACTAGGCCGGTGAGCGGATATCTCGTCGATTTCGGGCGCGGTGGTAATCCGCTGTGGATCGATGCTGACCATCTCGAAGTCTCCGCGGCGGGCGGGCTGGTCGCGACACGGGCCGGAACCCCGGTCACTGTGATCGCGGCGGGGAGGTGGCACATGGCATGGGCTGCCGAAGACAAACCCGGCTTCCGGGCCACCAGCCCGCCGCCTGGGAGCCCGACGGTGCCGGGATTGAGTGCTGCCGGCCGCGCGGGGTTGGCGGTGGCGGACGAATTGCGTCGGAACCCGGCCCGACGGAACCAGCAAATCGTCGAGGTCGTCGGGACCGACGGCGGCATCAACGGGCAGTCGGTGGCCCAGGTACGGAGTGACCTTGAAGTCGCCGAAGACCTACGAGACCGGATCCATTGCTGGCGGGTCACCCACAGCCGCGTGCGTCACATGCCGGATTGTTGGTGCGGTGCTGGCGGCGACTACGCACCCAAACCGGAGCCGGAGATCTTGAGTCAAGCCCCGGATATCCCGGATCCGCTTGGGCGGCGCTCGGTGGTCGCCGAGAAGCTGGCGACCCTTAGGGCCGACGACTGATGGGCGCCCGCCGCGGATCCGCGCGTGGCCGCCGGCGACGCGTCGCGCGGTGGATTGACCGCGCCCGCCGGGCACCCGCACCGGCGCCCGTTGAGCCCTCAAAAGAGGCCGCCGAGGATGCCTCGACCGCGAACCCGCGGGCGTTGGTGTTGCACACCGAACACCACATGACGATGCTGCCGCCGCTGTACTTTCCCACCCGCACGGCAGCCGAGGAATACGCCGCCAAATACCACCCCGCCCAAACCCCGACCTATGCGAACGTCCTGACCCGACGCCGCCCCCATCCCACGGTGGAGGACGTGCTCGCGCTCGGCCGGCCCCCGAGGGACCGAAAAAAATGGGGGGACGAATGACCGACCACGAACCGACCGCGCTGGACAAACTCGACCAGATCAGCGACGAGATCCACCAACTCGCAGTACTCGCCGAAGAAACCGGCAACGAGCCCGCCCTGCAGGAGTTCGCACGACTCCTGGCCAAGGTCGACCAGACCAAGGCGTGGATCCGGGAAGTCGCCGACGACCACGACGTGTGCGAAGCATTGGAGACGGAGTTCCCGCCGCCCCACTAGACCCACGTCGCGTTAACGCCCCGCCCCGGTTACACACGCCGGGTGCGGGGCGTTTTTGCGTTCTAGGGCATCTCTGCCGCTAAATCCATTCCACTACAGCGTATTAACTAAAGCGTGCTGTGGGTTGTGTTGTGCACCGGCGACTCTGACACGCCGAACCCCAACAAATGCACGCGCCACGGAAAACCCGCATCGCACACTTAGTTTCGGCGGAGTTGAATGGCCCACAAACTGACCGGACAACCCCGCCACAATAGGCACAACGTGAGCGCGTGACGAAGACCGGCGTCGAACCTAGGGACTCCGCGAACACGTTGTTGTAACGCGAGTGAGGCGGTGTCGAGCCACTCCCCGCAGGGTCGCCAAGGGCGGGCGCCCAAATCACCCGAAATCCCTTGGTAGTGCGCGGAAAACCGCCGTCGTTTCGCGAGAGTCGTGGCGACGGTTTTCCGCCACCCGCACCCGAAAGCCCCCCATAAATGGATTATCAAGCGCTGCAGCAGCGCCGCCGGGACATCATCCGAGACATCGAGGTCATGCTCCTGCACGGCCTCTACGACGACCGCGAACACCTCACACGCGAGGAATACGCCCGCTACTGCGACGCACTCGCCGAACAAGCCGAAATCGACGACCTGATCGCGCAATGCGGGGCGATGTCATGAACCTTTCGATCCTCGAACAGCGCAAACAAGCCGTCCTCGCCGACGCACACGGAGTACTCGCCAACGCCAAGGCCTTCGGCAGGTCAACCCTCACCCCCGCCGAGAAACGCGACTACGACGCCGCCCTCACCGAAGCCCGCGGGTTGACCGAACAAATCGACCGCTATCAGCAGATCGCCACGAACCCGACCGTCGCGCGGATCCGCACCGCCGAAGCCGCCGCCCTCGGTCTCCCGGCACCCGGCGCACTCGACGCCGCCCCCAGCACACCGAACAGGAACACCATGCGCACCAACGACGTCGGATTGACCTACCGCAAGCACGACAACCAGAACAGCTACTTGCGGGATCTGATCATGGTCGATCAGCGCCGCGACGACAGCGGCCAAGCACGCGAACGCCTAGACCGGCACGCAGCAGAAGTCGGTCAAAGTCCCGTCTTCGATCGCCCCGAATACCGTTCCGCTATCGGCGGATTGAGCCGCGTGGACGGTCAAGGTGGTTTCTTCGTGCCACCGGCTTGGTTGGTTGACGAGTGGATTACCTACGCCCGCCCTGGTCGTACATTCGCCAACCTCATCTCCCAGCACCCACTACCAGGCGGGACCGACAGCATCAACGTGCCGAAAATTTTGACGGGCACCGCGACTGGCATCCAGACCGCGGACCTGCAGCCGGTCGCCGAAACTGACTTGACGGACACATATATCACGAGTGCTGTGAGAACGATTTCTGGTCAGCAATCTGTCGCACTTCAGCTGATCGACCAGTCACCCATCTCGTTTGACGACGTGGTCCTAACTGATCTCGCCGCGGCTCAGGCTGTGACTGTCGATCAGCAGTGCCTCTATGGAACGGGTACCTCAGGCCAGATCCTTGGTCTAGCGAACTGGCCCGGTATCACGAGTATCGCCTGCTCAGACCCCAACACGATCCAAGGGATTTACGGCTCGTTGGCGAACGCGATCAATTTGATTTGGACGCAACGATTCGCGGCACCGACCGCGATCGTGATGCACCCTCGGCGCTGGGCAGCTCTGCTGGCGATGCTTGACGCTAACAACAGGCCGTTGTTCCTGCCTGAGGGTAATAACCCGATGAACGCCGCCGGCATCATGGCCAACGTCGAACCACAAAACTTGGTGGGCCGGGCGCTCGGACTGCCGATCTTCACCGATGCCGTGATCACGACAACCAACGGCAACGAAAGCCCAGTCGGAGACGAGGACGTGATTTACGTTCTCCGCGCCCAGGACGTCGTGCTCTACGAATCCGGCGTAAGAGCCAGGGTCTTGCCGGAGCCTCTGGCAGCCAACTTGGCGGTGCTCATTCAGCTGTACTCCTACCTGGCGTTTGCGGTTCGGTACCCGGCCAGCGTCGTTGAGATTTCCGGTCTCACGCCGCCCGCGTTCGGCTGATCGGCCCCCTCGTGACGGTGCCAATCGGGCGGGTCCACTGCGAGCGGCGCGGTTGGCGGGATCCGCGTTCATGATCCGCCGGGCAGCGGCGCGCAGACGGGCGGCGCTGGCTTTGATTATGCTTCGTGAAGCCTGGTCCGCCCGTACGACGCCAGTCTTCGCGGGTCATCCGTCCGTCTGCGAACATAAGAGGCATGCCGCTAGAAGTCGTGTATGGCGAGAGTCGCAACCGGGTTGCTGCACAACACTTGGTTGACCTATTGTTGCCAATCGTCGATGACGGCACCATTTTCCTCGCGTATCCCGTCCTGACCACGGCGGATGAGCGCGTTGAGGTTGACGGGTTGCTGGTCAGCGAGTCACATGGACTGATCGCCTTCCTGGTCGCCGAGAGCATGCCGGAGGATGACGCCGACTGGGCGCGGCTGGTTGAAAGTCAGGACCGCCTCTACTCCGCTCTAGAAGGCAACCTACGGAGGTACGAGGGCCTACGTGATGGACGCAGACTAGCTGTCGAGCCCGTCACCGCGACAGTATTTCCTTACCCAGTGGTGTCGCCGGCGGCCGCCAAGGGAGGGGGCCACTACGCTGATTTCAACGGCATAGCTGAAATAGTGCGCAAGCTGCCCGGCATCGGGCCGGACATCAAGCGCAACCTCGACGCCGCCCTTCAACGAGTATCAACGATCAAGCCGGCTAAGAAGCGCGCCAACGTTGAGAAGCCGAGTTCCCGAGGTGCAAAGCTCAAAGAGATCGAAAAAGGTATCGCTAACTTGGACCGCTGGCAGAAAGCGGCCGCGATCGAAAGCCCCGAGAGTCCGCAACGTATTCGAGGCCTAGCAGGGTCGGGGAAAACTGTTGTCCTCTCACTGAAGGCTGCCTATTGGCACACGCAGCACCCCAAGTGGACGATCGCGCTGACCTTCGCATCCCGAGCGCTTTATCAGCAGATCGATGACCTCGTCACCCGATTTACATTTGAACATTCTAACGACAAACCAGATGCAGCAAAACTACAGATAATGCATTCATGGGGATCGCGCTGGCACGCTGGTGTCTACTCATCAATTGCCGCGGCTATGGGAGAGCCGGCTCGCGACTTTTCCTATGCGCGAGGACAATACGGGATGGACGATGCATTCCGCGGGATTTGTCGAGAACTCCTTGATGTTGTCGAAGCTAGATTAGAGAACGTCACGCCAATTTTTGATGCAGTGTTGATCGACGAGGCTCAGGATTTGCCGCCCGAGTTTTTCCAGCTTGTCTACCACTTCACTAAGCCACCAAAGCGTATCGTCTGGGGCTACGATGAGTTGCAAAAACTCTCGGAATCAGTAATGCCGAGCACAGACGAGCTATTTGGAGTTGATCGCGACGGGCAGAGTCGGGTTTCACTCGAAAACCCAATTAACGGCCCCCGGCGGGACATCGTCCTTCCCGTCTGCTATCGCAACTCCCCGTGGGCCTTGGTGACTGCTCACGCCCTCGGAATGGGAACATACCGTGTCCCCGATGGCCTAATCCAGCATCCAGACGACCCTCAGCTTTGGGCGGAAATTGGATACTCGCCGATCCATGGCAATCTGAACCTTGGTGAACTCGTCACGCTGCAAAGGCGCCTCGATGCGACGCCGCAGTACTTTTCTGAATTGCTGTCATCCGATGATGCTGTAGTTATTAAAGGATTTAACAGTCAACAAGCGCAGGACCAGTGGGTTGCCGAACAAATCAGAATCAATTTAACCGAAGATGAATTAGAACCGGACGACATTCTTATCGTTCTGCCGATACATATCGCTCTCGGTCCGAGGATCGCGAATAATGGCGGAACTTAAGCGATTCGGAGTGTCCTCACACTTGGTTGGCGTCACGACGACCAAGACGAGATCTTCATGAAAGGTTCAGTCGCGATCGCCCACATTTACCGGGCTAAGGGAAACGAAGCGCCCATGGTGTACGTCGTTGATGCGCAGTACGCAAACAGTCAGTGGAACCTAGTAAGCCGCCGCAATACCCTGTTCACCGCAATAACCCGCAGTCGAGCCTGGGTGCGCTTAGTCGGTTCGGGAGTGGATGCTCAACCGGTTCTCGATGAGGCGCGCCGTGTTAAGGAAAATGGCTACCTACTCAAGTTCAAAATTCCGACGGCTGCCGAACTCGCTCAGTTGCGTCATATTCATCGCGAAAGACCTGAGGAGTTTGAAGAGGAAGCCGTAAGGCAACGGAGGGGCTAGGGGTCTTTCTAGACGCTTTTGGTCGCGGCGTGCTGGATCTGAGAGACCTGCCACCTGCAATGCGAACACAGCTCGTACAAAGCTTCAATCGGCAGATCGAAGCCGAGCAAGAGGGATTAGATGAGGAATAACGCTCAGCGACTGGTGAGTGCTATTCAGAATATAGCTGATTTTCTTTGGAATGCAGAGCTGCTTTTACGTTCAGCTTCAATTGCCCAATCACCTCTAGGCGTCACATGGCACCCCCTCGATCCCAGCGTCGACTTCTTGGAAATTCGCGGTCACGTTACGCCTGAACAGTATCTGAAGTGGGTCAACGCTGGCCACTACACGTGTCTGCTGTTCGATGGATCTCTGCTCCAAATGACCTATGATTTCGACGGTAACGCGGTCATCAAGCATCGATTGGCCTATGTCCCTTGCCCTTGGAAACTTGAGGTTGAGCTTCTCGACGACGGCTTCAGCCTCGAAGAAGTGCTGGAACTCGCGGCTGACACCAACGTACTCATGCGATCCTCAGTTCGCTTTGATCTAGACATCGCTGCGTCGGGCCGCGACCACCCGGCATCTCACCTAACCTTTAATTCGGTCGACTGCCGTATAGCCTGTACAGCCGCGATCCATCCGCTTCGGTTTACTGACTTCATATTCAAGCATTTCTACGCAGGGTATTGGCGGCAGCATGCCTTATTTTTCAATGAGGCGTCGTACCGACATTTAGGCGAGCCGCTTATATTAGAAGAAGACAAACACGGTATCCACATTGGTTGGAATGCGCGTCTGCGTGCTTCTGCGTGATCGAAGGCTTTGCCTGTCATCCCGCCGGGTCAAACCAACTTCAGCGTCCCCTCGATTCGAAGATTCAGGCGCAGTCCCCACCGACGATGGTCGGGCCGACCGTGCGCCACGCCTGCCAGTAGTTGTTGTAACGCGGATCGTTGCGGCCTAGCCGTTCGGCGATGTCATCAGGCTCTAGCCCTAGATGCAGTGACCCACAGATTTCCTGCTCGGTGCTGGAATCGTCGTCGTCGGCGCGTGCCGGGGTGGCACCCATCACCGCCACCATGAGCGTTACGGTCGCCGCCGCTGCTAGCGTGACCGCCGACGCATTGGGCAGCACTAGCCGCAGCACCCGCAGTCCCGGAACGTGCCGCAGTAGATGGGCCAACCGAGCAGTGCGACACAACCGCAGCAACGACGAATCAAGACCGAGTGCCGGCAAAAGAGACAACCCGATCACGACGCAATCGAACGCCCCCCAACCCGACCAGAGAAACCGCAGCCCGTGCGCCCGGACGTGCACGGCCATTTCGATCACGAACACGGCCAATATCACCCGGTGGGCTATCTCTAGCAACGATTCTAGCCCTTCGTCACCGCCCAATCCCGCCACCACGACGACCACGTTGGCGACGATGGCACCCGTCACCAGCCGCTCAAATACCTTGGCGCTCATGGGGCCACCACCGATACATCGGGACGGCAACCGTCCGGATGCGCAGCCGCCCACTGCGCGAGCGTGTGACCCTCCGCGAGGTAACGCCGCCAGAGACGGATCTCACGCAACGCGTCAACGAACAGACCCGTGATCGCGACCAAGCACCATTGAGTGTCATCGATGGCGTAGAGCTGGTGATTCTGCCGGCCACCGCGATCGATGCGGATGACGGTAATTGTTAGCCCGTCCAACTCGACGGTATGCACCGGCAGCGACGCCGGCTGATCTGCCGGCACGTCTAGATCCAGCAGCCCGGCCAAGGGATCCCCGAACGGATCCAACTCGAAATCGATACCCAACAAGTCAGACACGGTGACCACCGCCGTCCAGAGCGCAACGCAACGCTGCCGCACGACTCGGAAACTTGCCTAACGATCCGACACGGCCCGCGCCGAGCGTGAACAGTTCGAACACCGCAGCCCTTTCAGGCACTGGCGGGAATTCGATTACCGTGAGAACCGCGCCGCGCAGTTCCCGCCGCCAGACGGCGCGACCCTTCGAGACGGCGGTAATCACGATGCCGCCTTGAGGATCGCGGCGCGCCAGCCGAAATGCAGGCAACGCCAATCCCGGCCACCGCAACCGCATTCCAAGAAATCGTTCTCAGCTTCAAACGCTGCCAGATCGAACCGAGCGGCTCCCTCAGCGAACACCTGCCAATCGGCCCACCACAGTCGATCCGCAGCGCCGATCGCGTCTATGTCCTGCTCCGTCACGCGTCCAGTCGTCATGTGCATTCTCCAATCTCGTGAGATCCCAGTGGGGGTAAGAGCACCCGACCCTTCCGGGCGGTCTAGCGAACTAGGCTCTTGCGGCCCGGACCGAGATGAAACCATCTCGATCTACTCTGGATCCTAGTTTGCTGTAGCGCGTGCCGTCAACCATAAAACATGGCCTGAGCTGCAAAGTCGATGGGTCCGGAGTACTCGCGAGCGGTAGCTAGCGATATCTCCCCCCGCAACAGAGAACTGTGATTTTTTGGTGGCGCCCCTTGGCAAGCCGTCCGAGTTATAGGCTTGCCCGTTGCATGAATAGCGTTGTAGTGCAGGGTATTTAGTGTCTAATTAGCCGCTCTTGTGACGCTTCGCGGCGTCCTGTGTGGGTCGGGAGAATTTGGGATCGGTAACGGCAAATGGCAGATGCTCACGGTTGCTCAATGCCAAGGGTTTTTGTCGTCACATAGGCGGCTACGCGGGAATCGTCTGGGATCCGCGGGCGCCGGTTGTTTGCTGGTGGGGCGTCCTGCGGGTCGGGTGACAGGGGTGTCTCACCTGGCGTGTGACGGTTCGTCCAGCGAACAATCCAACCGGGCCGCAGGCAGCACGAGCGACGGCATAGCGTGACTGCGTGACTGCACAACCGCCCTTGATTGGATTCGACGAACACCTGGACCGGCAAGAGCGGGCGGCGTGTCTAGTTGCCGTGCGTGTGCTTGGGGCTGTGGAGGCGGAAGCGTGGGACATCCCTGGCCGCACAGGTGCCGTTGATGCGATCTTGACGCTGCGGGACGGCCGTAGAGCAGCGTTCGAAGTGACCAACTTGGCGGGCGAAGGTGCGCTTCACCTCGCGATGCTGCTCGCAAAGGACAAGCACAAGTGGCCACTACCCGGCGACTGGTGGTGGACTATTGAGGTCGGCTCGCTGGAAGATCTGAAGCGGCTGAAACGGTGTTACGAGAACATCATCCGGATCTGTGAGCGCGCCAGGCAGCCATACCCCTATGAAATTGCAGGGGAGCCGTCGGCGCACGAGGACCTGAAATGGCTTGTATACCAGTCGTTATCCGAGATGACTGGCTACCCGGAACGACTTGCGAAGGACATGACAGACCCTGGGGCGATGGTGGTGCCGAATGCGGGCAGTGGCGCGGTCGATGAATCGCTAAGGGGTTTTGCGGACGCGCTCCGCGAGGCATTTAAGAACCCGCACATCGTGTCGCATTTCGACAAGCTCGCCAAGGCTGATGCTGACGAACGGCACCTGTTTATCCCGTTGCACGACAGCGCCCTTCCGTTCGGCATCTCCACAGAACTTGTCTTCGAGGACACGTTGCCACCTGAGCCGCCACCGGTCCCGGACTCCGTAACTCACCTGTGGCTGGCGCCCGCGGGCTCTCGACGGGTGCTTTTGTGGAGCCGCGACGCGGGCTGGCGAAACTTTCCGACCTAATGCGGCTAGGCGAATTCCGATAGGAAGGTCGATCCCGACCAAACGGGGCCGGCGTGACCGCCGGCCTTACGGGGGGGCGGGGTTATTCGGGCGGCTTCACCGCCGCGAGATCGAGGAAGATCGGGATGCCATCTGCATTGCCCGAGGCGAATCCAGTGTTGCCTGGTGCACCCTTGGCCGCATTCTCGTTCGCCAAATCAATGACCTGTTGGGTGACCTCGTCAATCTCCCAGAAGGCCGCGATGATCCAGACGCGTTTACCCGACGTCAGTGTCATTTGACCCACGGTGATCGCGTCGTTAACCGTAGCCACCTGCGCAGCGCTGTCGCCCAGCACCACGTGATACTCAAGGTGGAGCGGCAGGTCAGGTGTCTTGTAGAACCGGATCGGCTGCTTATCGCGCGGACGACGCTCGGCGATCGCGGGGCGGAAGGTTGTCGAGGGTGTGCGGATTCGAGCTGCGTGAACCCAGCCGGGTGCCAACTCAGTAGTCGCCTCGTAACGCTCGATCAGCCGATCCTCCTCGCCTGAAATTTGCATTTTTCCCGCGCCCTCCGGCGTAAACGCGAACCGCCAAACGCCTGACTGATGGAGGCTTAGTTTGGCTGCGCCCATCAGGCCGCGCGTACCGACATACACGTCGTCGCTGTTGCGCGCGCCAACGACCGTCCACGTGAGCGATCTGGGGCCGTCCGGGTGGCCCGTCGCCCACCGGATCGTTCCTGGTTGTTGCAGAGTGAGTATGTCCGTCGGCGATTCGACAATGTGGTACAGCGGTCCACTCATCCCATACCTACGCTAGGCGGCGGCACTTTGGCTGTCGGATACACCGAACCGCTTTTCCAACACCATGCGCAGCACACACTTACATTCCCGCTAGCTCTTGCAACCGGGCCTTGGCGCGCTTCCCGATCGCGAAGGCGCCTACGGCGCCGTTATAGATATTCTTGCTGTTTCCGGTCAGTTGACGTTCTGCCCTATCCTTCCCGATTTCTGTTCGCATCTTTGCACCCGTACGCGGTGCCCAAGCACAATTGTGTACGAAACCGCTCATAAGCCGGTATTGACGTTCAACCTCGGTGTCGCTGGTGTACTGACCGAGTGCGTGCACCGCCCGACTTATCTCCGAGATTAATTCGGTCTCATTGATGTTGCCGAACCCGTCGAGCTTCGGCATTTTTGTCTTGCCAGTTTTCGCGAGCAACCGGCAGTACTCCTCATAGATTTTTTCCAACCGTTCCGGCGCGCTGTCGATGAGTTCTGAAGCTTTTCGCAGTGATTCCGACTGTTCTGGTTCATGCATCGCCGCGTCGGCGACCTGCAATCTCGCAAAGATAGCCTCTTGATTCAGGTCGTAATAAGCTAGTCTGAGCGCACGCATACGCCGCTTATCTTCTTCACCCGACACGATCCAATGGGCAGTAGCTGCGCCGGCAAGGGCTGACCGTAGTAAAGAGAACTGGGAGAAGATTAGCCCGCCCATTGTCTCTAAGGTCCATGCGACTAGTTGCAAGTGATCGAATGTGCTGAACAACCGGGTAACAACTAGTTCTTGAAACGATGCGCTGAACTGGCTGAGATAGTTGTTGTCAGCGTCAAGCGCCGAGCCAGCTGACGGCCATATGGTTTGTGTTTCTGTCAGTTCCCGCTGTACGCGAGTCCGCAAGCTGTGGTACTCGAATTGCTGCCATCGCTCCCGGTCGACGGTGATCGTCAACTTACCCACCGGTTGGTCCGGATTCTGCGACGATCCGTCGCCAAGCGAACCGGAGGCATGCGCGTCGGCTTCGTTGAAGTTGTTGGTCACGCCATTGACAGTAGGCCGACGCGCCGACAGACCGGCCCGAATCGAGGATGCGAAACCTTTATCTAAGGGGGTGTTCCGTGCCCGGCGGATCCGATGCCTGCGCATGTGCGGGTAAGAGGATCCAGCCCGCCCCTGGTGCAGGGGACGAGAGATCCGACAGCGGGCATTGGGTCAGGCTCAGTGAAAAATGGGGGGCGAGCCACTACTAGTAGGAATCGTGTAACTCGTCGCATCGCCATTCGCATCGCGAATATTGATGACAGTTGCGCTTTCTTTGTGGGCATACGAGATCAGTTCGCCCTCAATGTTGCCGTCGTAAATCACGTGTTGGTGAAGGTGGTCGTCGTTGAGGTCTGTCACGTTCACATCCACGCCGTTTACGTTGATGGTTTTCGCCATGCTGCTCAGCCTCCAAGAGTCGGCACGTCAAGCGCAAGCCCATTGCCGCAGGATCCGCGTGGTTCCGGGCGTTTTCGGGCGTCTCAGCGCCGGTCGGGGGTCCTACCGGGGGCGTCACAGGTGATGCAGGGTGCCCCAGATATTGTCAGGGCGTCGTCGTGGGCTTCGTCGGCAACGTGTATGTCGCTGTTGCCGCTATGACGAGCGTGCGACTATTCACGACGTGTTGAAGCGCGCGCAGAATTGGGTGGCGACTAGGCAGAGCGATCCCGTCCCGGCGGCGCTGACCGCCTCGGGGATCTTGATCAGCGTTGTCGCTCTCGGCATGGGGTGGGGTTGGTGGGTCAAGCCTTGGGACTCGACTGGGTTCAGCGTGAACCTGCTGGCCGATCTCGCTCTCATCGGCCCCGCCCTGCTCCTGTCAAACGTCATCGTGGTGCGCCTACGGGCGGCAAGGGCGAGAGCGCGAATCGACCCCTTGCTTCGAGTGGTGCTCGGGCTAGTCCAGTTCGCTGTCAAGACGACCCAACAAGCCTGCGAAGTGTTGGGAGTGGAGGCATCGCTAGATATGCCGCCGGATCCCACGGCGGATGTCAGGTCGATGACTTTCCCGAGGCTCGTCAACGCGTTGAGCGGTGCGCGTGCGGCGCTTCCGCCTGCCAACCAACGAGCCGATCTGCCGAAGAGGTTAGAGATCAAAGAGCCGTTCCAGTTCCCGAAGTTCGGCTTGATCCTTCGGATCATCCTCCAGATGAATGAGGAACATCCGATGCCCTGGACGATCGGCGCAGCGAACGTCGCCGAGGATTGGAGTGACCGGTGCGGCGTTGATTTCTTCTACTACGGCCTAGGTCCAAAGGATCCCGAATTCAGCACGCGAGATCGGAAGGTCGGGTTGACGCAGATCAGAGAGGATTCGGTCGGTGTCCTGCGAGGCACTGACGTCGGGACAGCTGGCTATCTGCATCTTGTGGATACTTGCCTGCACTTCTCAGAGGTCATCACCACGATGCTTGCCCAGGACTTACCCAAATCACTGCGCCAATGACGGCGGATCGGGTTCCGCGTGAGGCGAGGAGTGAGGACTGGTGACGCCGGGACTCGTGGACAAGATCTCCCTGAGTGGACGAGCGGGCCGCCCCCGATGTGATGGGCTAGGGCACGACCACTACGAGTTGTGCGCCGACGGCGTTGGCGTAGCGCTGCAGCGTTTTGAGGCTGGGAGTTCGGTAGCCGGATTCGATGTGTCCGACGCGTCCGGGTGTGACGCCCATGGCGTGGGCTACGTCCACTTGGCTGAGGTGGCGTTCGCGGCGTAGCTGGGCTAGTCGGGTCACGAGCGGATCCACGGACACGGTCGTCAGAAGGGGTCGGGTTTGGGGCCGACGTACCGGAGGTACACCACGCCTCGGCGCGTGGCTGCCTCAAAATGACCCTTGGGAAGGATGGTGTTCCCTTGGCGGACAGCCGTTGAAACCTTGTTCGTGTCTGTTTCTGGGTTCGGCCATGCCGCCCACAGGTTCTGGTGTGCGCGTAGCGCGGCGATGAACGCTGCAACCTTGGGTTCGTTCAACCAGGGGGCGACGCCGGGTAGTTCGGTTAGCCATTCGATGTTGTCGCCGAGTTCGGTCGACTGCTGGGGGGCGCTCATCGGGCGACGGCGATCTGGTCGGCGGTCCACTGTCCGATCTGGTCGTTGATCTCATCGCCGGAGATGCCGGCGGCCACGAGTTGGACTACGAGTCCGTCGATGGCGGTGTGGTCGTCGCGGTGCATTGCGGTCTTGAGGTTTGCCCAGATACGGGCGGTAGCGTTAGCCATATCGACTCCTTGTTAGTCGGTCGTCGCCCCGGCCCGTGTCTGCGGGTGCGGGGCTTTTTTGGTTGACCCGCCGACCGTATATCAATTTGCTGAATCCCGTCAAACACTACAGCGCGCTGTAGTAACTACAGCTAGAACGATCAGATGACCGGACTACCTCTGATATATGAGTTTGCTATCGGAGTAACAGCGCGCTGCTATTAGCTGGTTTTGGGGCCAAACGGCGCGGGGTGGGTGGCAACAGGCTCGGGAGATTCTGCGCCGGTTGCATGGGGCGTTCGGTCCGGCGGTGGCCCTACTGGACGAGGATCCGATCGTGGCGCTGTTGACCGAGGCTGACCTCGCTTATGGGGTGGATGTGGCTGCCGGGTTGTCTGCGTTGCAGCGGTATCGGCTGATGGGTCTGCCGGTGGGGTCGGCGGCGGGTGATGCTGTGCGCCTGTTGTTCGATCATGGCCGGAATACGGCGGCGTTTAACGAGTGGGTGTTTTTGGGTGCGGGGGAGCCGGTGCCGGGTGAGCCGATGCCGGGGCATATCCGGGATGAGCGGATTGTCGGGGTTGCGTGCTGAGGGGTGGACGCTGGCCGATATCGGGGCGGCGGTGAACATGTCCGAAGGCGGGGTTAGTCGAGGGTTAGTCGCAATACCGTTCAGTTAAGGTTACATGGGTGTAGTTTGGGGGTATGCCTCGGACGGGTTGGCGTAAGCCTGAGTCGGATCGTCGGTTGTCGGATTTGGTGTCGGTGGGGGTGCTGACCAGTGTTTTTCCGGCGGAGTTGGTTGATGAGGTGATCGAGGAGGCGGGGCGGACCCAGCAGCGGCATCGGGCGTTGCCGGCGCGGGTGATGGCCTATTTCGCGATCGGGATGGGCTTGTACGGCGAAGGTTCCTATGAGGACGTGTTGGCGCAGCTCACGGATGGTTTGTCGTGGGCATCGGGTTGGCGTGAGCAGTACCAGCTTCCGGGGAAGTCGGCGATTTTTCAGGCCCGGGAACGGTTGGGGTCGGCACCGTTGGAAGGGTTGTTCGCGCGGGTCGCGGCACCGTTGGGTGGGCCCGACACTGCGGGGGTGTGGCTGGCGGGGCGGCGCATGGTCGCCATCGACGGGACATGTCTGGATGTGGCCGACACGCCGGTCAATGACGCCCATTTCGGGCGGCCCGGGGTGAACAAGGGTGAGAAGGCGGCGTTCCCGTTGGCCCGGGTGGTGGCGCTGGCCGAGTGTGGCACCCATGCGGTGTTCGCCGCGCAGGTCGGGGCCTATCGCGACGGCGAATCGGGGCTGGCCGAGCCGCTGCTGCAGGCGCTGACCGGTGACATGCTGCTGCTGGCGGATCGTGGGTTCTTCTCGTATGCGTTGTGGCGCAAGGCTGCTGGCACGGGGGCTGACTTGTTGTGGCGGGTCCGGGTCGGCGGGCGCGGCGCGCCCGGACCGGTACATGTGCAAGACCTTGCCGACGGGTCGTGGCTGGCGCATCTGCGTCAATCCACCGACCGCACCAGCGAGCCAATGCTGGCGAGGGTCATCGATTACACCCTCGACGACGGGCGCGAGAACCCGACCGTCTACCGACTGGTGACCACCATGCTCGACCCTGCCGAAGCGCCCGCCGACAAGTTGGCCCTGGCTTACGCGCAGCGCTGGGAGATCGAATCGGTCTTCGATGAACTCAAGACCCATCAGCGCGGACCCCGGATGGTGTTGCGGTCGAAGTCACCTGACCTTGTCCTGCAAGAGATTTGGGGTCATCTGTGCTGTCACTACGCGATCCGCTCGGTGATGACCCGAGCCGCTCAGCACGCCGGTCATGACCCCGACCGGGTCAGCTTCGTCGCCACCTTGCGCATCGTGCGCCAATCCGTCGCCCAGCAGGGCGCTTTTCCCCCCTGAGCACCCCGGCGCAGCCCACGCCCACTGGCGAGCCGTGCTGCGCCGCATTCTCGATCGGCTCAACCCGGCCCGCCGTCAACGATCAGCACCGCGCGTGATCAAACGCAAAATGCCGAAATGGCACGTCAAACGAGCACATCACGCCCACTGGCCCCAACCAGAACATCCACCCCACGCCAAAATATGCCCGCACTAACTGAACGGTATTGGGGTTAGTCGGGCACTACAGCGATTGACCGGGGGTCCGGCCACCTCGGACGAGTGGTGAATTACGGTCGTCACTTGTGACCGGTGAACAATGGTTCCACCTATGGATGACCCTTATGCAGACCGTGGGCGGTGGCCTAGTCACCCTAGGCGGCGTGGCACTCGGATTTCTGTTCGCACGCTCCGGGGAGCGCCAGAAGCGCTGGCAGGAAGAAATTACCTTCTGGATTGATAAGCTCTCGACAATCAATAAGACCTTGTTCACGATCCTCGGCCCCAGTCCTGACAATTGGTCGACCGAGTTAGACGACGAGACCCAGTTGTCCCTAATGGCGATGCTGCTCGACCTCGTCTACCTACTCGAGTCGCGGATCCCTGTCCCACGCGACTCGGTCACTGATGTGGTAGTCAGCTCGATTACAACTGGAATCTTCGCCGGCAACGTCGAATTGAGCGACGCTGCCCACATGAGTCGGGAGGAGAAGGTTGAGGCTTTCGCGGAGCTTTCTGGCGGGTTTCAAGTAGTTCACAACGTCCTGAGCGACACGGTCGAACTGCTCGCGACGTGGCGTCACAAGGGGGTGTCGCAGCAGGCGATGAAGCGCGCACTGCTGACGCGGTCACTGCAACTCGGGAACGGCTTAGGATTTTTTGTCCGCAAACCCGAGAAAGACGCTTCGGGGCCTTCCAGCTTCCACGGCGGTTGGCGGGACCGTTAAGAGTCGGCGTCGTTCGTTCTCGGTCGTCTCTGGCGAACGCACGCGGACGGCTTACGACAGTTCTTACGACAGTTCTTACGACAGTTTCCCCGGATTTCGCAGCACCTCGGAGCGATCGCGGCGATGGTCTGGCGGCGCTTTTCGGCGGAGCGGGCTTGTTCTTCGGGGGTGGGGGACGGTCGGGTTGGTTTGGGTTCGCGGTAGAAGATGCGGATTCGCTGTTTGTCCGGGGTTATCTCGGGTTCGGGGGCCACGATCCGGGAGTTGACGCGGACGACCGTCGGCTCGGGGGCCACGATCCGGGAGTTGACGCGGACGACAGTCGGTTCGGGTGCCACGATCCGGGAGTTGACCTTGGTCCGTGGCAAGCCTGCGAACGCTTCCGGCATCTCGGATCGATCGGGTTTAGGCATGGCTGTTCCTCTGTTTGTGGACACACAAATTGGAGGGTCAGGCCCAAGTTCGGAAGCTGTCTCCTTGGGTTGCCCTGACCGATGCCATACCTCGCCGCAACGGTGGGGACCTTAGTTCGCGGTCCCGCTTCTACCGGCTTCCGCTGATGAGTCTAACGCGCCGCGTGCCCGTTCGGTCAGTTGGATATCGATATCGCTGGTCTTGAAGTAGGAGCCATCCGGTGCGCGTCCGCCTCTGGTGGTGGGCTTCACGGTGACGACGAGCATTTCGGCGAGGATGGCCCGCTTTTGACCCAAGGTCAGCACGTCGTCCCACATGTCTTCGATGGAGTCGGCCCCTAGCAGCACGTGCAGGGGTGAACGCGTCTGTGCTGCTGTCAGGATCGCGGTGATCTCCTTGTCTCGCTGGCGTATGCGTCGTGAGGCGTTCGTCAGTGTTTCGAAGTCGATGTCTCCGGCGTCGCACGCGGCTGTGCGTCGTTTGAGTTCTTTTTTGATCTCGGCTTGTTCGGTTTGGAGTGCGGTGATGTCGTGGTTGTCCGTGTCGATGACGTTGCACATGGCTTCGATGACGCCGGGTTCTGACAGCTTCCCCACCAGGACGCCTTCGACGTACGCGTCCAGGGGCTCGGCGACACGGCTGACGTGGCCGAGTTTTTCCATGGTGAGCGCTGCGCTGCCGCACTGATAGACCGGGCGGCGGGTGTGGCTGCTGCCCCGGCGCATGCGGGGTTCGCCGCAGACCCCGCATACGTAGATGGCGGTGCCTAGCGCGGTGGGGGTGGGTCCGCGTCTGCCGTTGGCTCCGGTGCGGCGGGCCGGATCTTGGAGCACCGCGCGCACTGAGTTGAGGGTTTCGGGCTCGATGATCTTGTCCCACTGCGCTTGGCCGAGGATCTTGCCCTTATGTTCACGGAGACCGGCCAGCCGGGACCGGACCAGCATCCTGCCCAGATGCGCCGACGACCACCGTTTGCCCTTCACAGTCGGCACCTTGCGTTCGTTCAAGTCCAACGCCAGTGACCGCAGCGATTGCCCTTCGATCACCGCCTTGGCCAGTTGTTTGATTTCGTCTGCCTCGCTTTGGCGGATGGTCATGCCGTCGGCCTCGTAGCCGAAGCAGCGGACGCCCCCGTGCCAACCACCACCCTGCGCGATTTCGAGGTGTGCGCTGCGTACCCGCTCGCTTTTGTGCTCAGACTCGTAGCGGGCGACCGCGCCGAGTTGACGGGCCATGAGTCGCCCGGATGGCGTACTCAGATCCCACAGGCCGGTCTGCGCCGTGTGGTTCTGGACGCTGTGCTGGTCGCACACATCTATATAGCGCTCCAGTTCGATAGGTCGGCGGTGCAGTCGATCCGGGTGCCATGCGATGACCGCGTTGATTTCACCGCTTCTGATGTCGGAGAGCAGGTTCTCGTAGTCGGGGCGGTGCTTGCCGGAATAGGCGGAGATGTCGTCGTCCTCGTAGACGCGCACCACGGGCCAGTCGAGGTTTTTGGCGAGTTGGCGGCACTCCCGCTGCTGGCGCTCGACGCCTGCGCGCTTGCCGGTCGGATCCCTCGAGATCCGGGTATAAATCGCTGCTCGGACGTGTTTTTCGTCGGCCATGGCCTAATGATGCCATATTTATGATTCAGCATTGAGGGCATCGTGTTGGCGCTGCGCGGGGACGCGCCGGTCGCGGCCGGCGGCGTCCTCGGGTGCTGCGCCGTCGATGCATGGGGTTTGGTCGTCCGGGTTGCACATGCCGGGCGCGGCGAAGCGCGCCAGCCAGGCGTCCAGATTGGCGCGCAGCTCCGGTGATGCGATCAGCTTGCCGACGCTCATTCCGTCGGATCGCTGGCCACCACACCAGGTGAAGCCCCGCTGACGCGCCCTGTCGGCATCGGAGAACTTCCCATCGGGATTTATCAGCAACGCGCAGCGCTGCGCCGCCTTTTCCAACTGGTCGGGACGAACGTGTAGCGCCTGCTGCGCCAGAAATCGTTCCGCGTGCTCGACCGTGTCGACCGGCGTGTCTTCGGGCAAGTCGCGAATGAATGTCTGGATCACCCGGAGGTGCTGGCCGTCCAGCATGCCGTCCCGCCACATCTGGGCTGTGGCGGGCAATTCCGGCGGGAGCTCCTGGCCGGTAAGTGTTAGCCGCGGCGACAGTTCACCGACATCTTTGATCCGGCGGCGGGCCTCCGCATAGCTGATCCGCAGCCAGTCGGCGATCACTTTGACGGCTGGGCCGCCCAGGTCAGCGGGATCCTCGTTCGCCAGGCCCGCGATCACGTCGTGACTCGTCGCAATCTGCAGTCGGCGCGACGTTTCAAGTCGCTCGAGCGCATGTAGTCGAACGGGGGCCTCAAGCCTGTCGAAGTTCAGCTGACCAAGCGCCGCCACGGCTGTGTCGAGTGCGTCTAGCTTGGCAGACACTTCCGCCGGAACACTCATCGAACACATATTCGAATAATATTGGAACGCGTCGGCCGCTGCGACGAAACGTGCGCCCTCTGTGGATGAATGCCGAACTGTGGACAACGGCCGGGCCGACGGTCCGGTCTAGGGTGAAGACCATGCGGGTAGGCGTGCTGGGAGCCAAAGGCAAAGTTGGTTCGACGATGGTGGGGGCCGTGCAGGCCGCCGAGGATCTGACTCTGTCCGCCGAGGTGGATGCCGGCGATTCGCTGAGCCTGCTGACCGAGGGCAACACCGACGTCGTCATCGACTTCACCCATCCGGACGTGGTGATGGGCAACCTGGAGTTCCTCATTGGCAACGGGATTGACGCCGTGGTCGGCACCACCGGCTTCACCGCCGAACGCTTTGCGCAGGTGGAGTCCTGGCTGGCAGCCAGCCCTAAAACATCGGTGCTGATCGCGCCGAACTTCGCGATCGGGGCGGTGCTGTCGATGCATTTCGCCAAGCAGGCCGCGCCTTTCTTCGATTCTGTCGAGGTCATCGAGCTTCATCACCCGCACAAGGCCGACGCCCCGTCGGGCACCGCCGCGCGCACCGCGAAGCTGATCGCCGAAGCCCGAAAAGGGCTGCCACCCAACCCCGATGCCACCAGCACGAGCCTGCCCGGTGCTCGCGGCGCTGACGTCGACGGCATCCCGGTGCACTCGGTGCGGCTGGCCGGGCTCGTTGCGCACCAGGAGATCCTGTTCGGGACCGAAGGGGAGACCCTGACCATCCGTCACGACAGCCTGGACCGCACATCTTTCGTGCCCGGAGTGCTGTTGGCGGTGCGCCGCATCCACGACCGTCCCGGCCTTACCGTGGGCCTCGAGCCCCTGCTCGACCTGCAGTGAACGACACCGTCCGCACCCTGCGCATCCAGCTGTTCATCGGCTTGATGTGCGTGGCGATGCTGACGTATTTCGTTCTGCTGGGCCGGTCGGCTCTGGCGATGATCGGCTCAGGCCGGGCCGCGGGCGTGGGCCTGGGGCTGACGGTGCTGATCATGCCGGTCATCGGGTTGTGGGCGATGATTGCCACCCTGCGAGCAGGATTCGCCCACCAGAAGCTGGCCCGCCTGATCGCCGAGGACGGCATGGAGCTCGATGTTAGAGAGCTTCCGCGACGGCCGTCGGGCCGCTTTCAGCGCGACGCGGCCGATGCGCTGTTCTCGACCGTGCGCACCGAGGTGGAAGCCGAACCCGGCGACTGGCGGCGCTGGTACCGGCTGGCCCGGGCGTACGACTATGCGGGGGATCGGCGCCGCGCGCGGGAGGCCATGAAGACGGCGCTGCAGTTGCACGGGCGTCGCGGGGGCGCGGATGGCTAAGACGCTGCTGATCGTCCATCACACGCCGTCGCCGCACTGCCAGGAGATGTTCGAGGCGGTCGTGGCGGGTGCCACGGACCCCGAGATTGAGGGCGTCGAGGTGGTCCGCCGAGCGGCGCTTACGGTCTCGCCGATCGACATGCTGGAGGCCGACGGCTACCTGTTGGGCAGCCCGGCGAACCTGGGCTACATCAGTGGCGCTCTCAAGCATGCCTTCGACGTTTGTTACTACCCGTGCCTCGACTCGACGCGGGGTCGACCCTTCGGCCTGTACCTGCACGGCAACGAGGGCACCGAGGGGGCCGAGCGCGCGGTTGAGACCATCACGACCGGACTTGGTTGGGTCAAGGCAGCTGAGAGCGTGGTGATTTCGGGAAAGCCGAGCAAGGTCGATGTGGAGGCGTGTTGGAACCTCGGCGCGACGGTCGCGGCCCAGTTGATGGGTTAGAGATAGGACGGCTTGAACGCATCGGCCGGCTGTGCCAGGGCCAGCGCCACGCTGGTACCGATGGGCCCGTGCCGGTCGAACATGGTCGCGGCGCCGGAGGCCACGCCGGCCGTGCTGTAGTGGCTTTGGGCCGCGAGCCCGATGTATTCACCGTCGGGCAGTCGGCTCGCGGTGACGGTGTAGTCGGCGTTGATATAGCGCAATCCGGCACTGCTCCAATGGGAGAGCGAACTTGTGATATCACCGGCGAATGCCAGCCGAACGAACGGTGTGAGCGGGTGGCCCTGAACCATCGGGCGGAATATCCGAGCCCAGGCGAATTTCTGCGAATGGGACTGCTCCCACTCGATCATGCCGGGACTTCCTTGCTGGACGTCGGTGCCGTACCCCCAGATCATAAATGGCACGTGTCCCTCGATGTCCGCGAAGCCGTCCAAGCCCTCGAAGCCGTCCGAGTCGGTCGGCGGCTTCGGCATCTGGACGGGGGCCGACCACACCTCGCCCTCGGGATGGTCGCCTCGGCGCAGGAACAGCGCACTGGCGCGCGCGACGGTCTTCCCGTTCTGCACCAGCGCGCCGTCGACGAGCTTGATACGCCGACCTTCCCGCTGCACCGAGGTCTGGATCTGCACCGGCTCGAGCAGAGCAGGGCGCAACAGGTCGACCGTGAGTCGGGCGGGCTGGAGATCGGGGTCGATACCGGATTGCTCGATTCCCCAAGCCAAGAGGCCCCCGACGTTCTGACCGCCCATTACCGCGCCCCATGGTCCTTGCGTAAGCCTGCCCGGCAGATAGGAGTCGCCGTCGACAGTAAAAAAGGCCTCAGGCATGATGGCGGAGTCGTCGATCGTCACCGCTATCACGATAGGACACCGGATTAACAACGACCGGGCATGCCTCCAGTGACCGCAACTCCGAGTACCCACGGTTTGCCGCGCGCCTCGGTTGCCAAGCCCCTGTTGATCGCGAACCGCGGTGAGATCGCGCTTCGAATCATCCGGACCGCAACCGAACTCGGTATCCAAACGGTGGCGGTCTACGCGGAAGACGACGCCGACGCTCCGCATGTGCATGCGGCCGACGAAGCGATTGCCCTGTCGGGTGGCGGTCCGCAGGCCTACCTCGATCACGACGGGATGCTGGGCGCGGCCAAGACGTCGGGCGCGCAGATGATTCATCCGGGTTATGGATTTCTCAGCGAGAACGCCTCGTTCGCCCGCGCCTGCGCGACCGCCGGTTATACCTTCGTCGGGCCTGACGCCGATGTGCTCGAAATGGTCGGCAACAAGTCCTCGGCCCGTGCCGTTGCCACTGCCGCAGGGGTGCCGGTGTTGCCTGCGACCGTGGGGCCGAGCAGCGTTGAGGATGTTCGCGCGTTTTTTTCCGCACACAACGGCGCCATCATGATCAAAGCGCTGGCGGGCGGTGGCGGCCGCGGAATGCGCAAGGTGGTCAACGCCGACGAGATCGATGCGGCCTACCGCCAATGTGCAGCGGAGGCAAAGCTGGGCTTCGGTGATCCGGCGGTATTTGCCGAGGTGGCTTTGGCCGCCGCCCGCCACATTGAGGTGCAGGTCGTCGCGGCACCGGCTCAGCACCAAACGCATGCGCTCGCCCTGGGCGACCGTGACTGTAGCATTCAGCGGCGATATCAGAAATTGATCGAAATTGCTCCCGCCCAGGGGATTTCGGACGAGTTGCGCCGCGGTCTGCACCTGGCGGCAGTGCGGCTCTGCGGCAGGGCCGGGCTGCGCGGGCTGGCCACCGTCGAGTTCCTGGTCACCGGCGAGGGGTTTGTCTTCCTCGAGGTGAACCCGCGCATCCAGGTGGAACACACGATCACCGAGGAGACAGCCGGGGTGGACTTGGTGGCCGTCCAGTTGGCCATTGCGGGCGGCGCGTCGTACTACGAGTTAGGGCTGCCGGCCGGAATCGCTTCTGACGGTGACGAAGTCATCGGTGAGCCTGCCGCACGACGGGGTATCGCAATGCAGGCCCGGGTTAACGCGGAGACGTTTGGAGCCGACGGGTCCGTTGCGCCCGCGGCGGGCACCCTGACAGCATTCTCGCCGCCTAGCGGCCCGGGTGTACGCGTCGACACCTACGGTCGGTCTGGGCTGGTGCTGAGCTCACGGTATGACTCTCTGCTGGCCAAAGTCATCGTCCATGTACGGGGAGTGTCTTTGCCGGCGGCGGTGCGGAAGATGCAGAGCGCGCTTTCCGAGTTCAGTATCGACGGCGTTCGCACGAATATCGGATTCCTGCGAGAGCTGTTATCCGACGGTCAACTCCAGTCAGATCTTCAGACCGGCTCCGTGACTACAGGTTTCGTCGACGCCAAGCTTACCGAGTTGGCTGCCGCCGCGATGTACGTCCAGCGCGACACCGGTTTCGTTGCCGTCGAGCTCTACCCGGGCGAGGAAGCGCTACGTGCGGAGCTGGCCGGCACCGTGGTGGAGTTGGTGGCAGATGATGCCGAGTTCGGTCCCGGCGATCAACTGGTCGTGCTCGAAGCCATGAAGATGCAGCATGTGCTGGTCGCGCCGGATGCGCTGCGGACGGTCCGGAGGCTGGTGACACCCGGTCAGGTCGTCGGAACCGGGGACCCCTTGGTGGTTTTCATCCGCACCGGTGCCGGAGCCGACGGCGGAGCTGTCGCCGCGGCAGTTGATCTCGACCGATCGCGGGCGGACCTCGACGAGGTCCGGCAACGCCATTTGCTGACCCTCGACGAGGGGCGCCAGGCCGCCGTCGCCAAGCGGCACAGGCAAGGTCGCCGAACCGCCCGGGAGAACATCGCCGATCTGGTCGACGCAGGCAGCTTTATCGAATACGGTGCGCTGGTCGTTGCCGCGCAACGCAGCCGGCGATCGGAAGAGGACCTGATCGCCAACACCCCGGCCGATGGCCTGGTTTGCGGCCTCGCCACCATCGGGGCCGACCGCTTCGGGCGTGCGGCCGCCGAGGCCGTCGTGGTGTCCTACGACTACACCGTGCTGGCCGGGACGCAGGGCATGCGCAACCACGCCAAAACCGATCGTGTCTTCGAGCTCGCGGTCCGAAAGCGGCTGCCAGTGGTCTTATTCGCCGAGGGTGGCGGTGGGCGCCCCGGCGACACCGATGTCGGCGGCATGGCGGGACTGGACCTGTCGACGTTCCGGGTGCTGGCCGGCCTATCGGGTCGAGTGCCGCTGGTGTCGATCGTCTCCGGCCGTTGTTTCGCCGGCAACGCCGCGCTGGCCGGGGTGTGCGACATCATTATCGCCACGCCCGACGCCAACATCGGGATGGGCGGGCCGGCGATGATCGAGGGCGGTGGGCTCGGGGTGTATCCGCCCGAGGCGATCGGGCCGATCGAGGTTCAGCGGCGCAACGGTGTCGTGAGCCTGGTTGCTCGCGATGAGGCCCACGCCGTGGCGCTGGCGAAGCAGTACGTGTCGTACTTCCAGGGTGACATTGACGACTGGGAGGCGCCCGACCCGCGACTGGCGCGACATGTAGTCCCGCAGAACCGGCTACGCGCCTATGACGTGCACCGAGCCATTGAGGCGATCGTCGATGTCGGCTCAGTGCTGGAGCTACGGCCCGACTACGGCGTAGGGGTGGTCACCGCGCTCGTCCGGGTGGAGGGCGTGGCGTATGGGCTGATTGCCAACAGCTCTCACCACTTGGGCGGCGCGATCGACGCCGAGGCTGCGGACAAAGTGAGCGACTTCCTGGCACGGTGCGAGGCGCTGCGGCTCCCGATCATCTCGCTGTGTGACACACCCGGATTCATGGTTGGGCCGGAAGCCGAAAAAGACGCCGCGGTGCGGCGTTTCGGCCGGATGTTCGTTGTCGGCGCGCGACTTACCGTTCCGTTCGGAATGATCATCCTGCGCAAGGGCTACGGCCTGGGCGCGATGGCGATGGCCGGTGGATCCTTCCGTGCGCCGCACTTCACCGTCGCCTGGCCGACCGGAGAGATCGGCGGGATGGGACTGGAAGGCGCTGTGCGGCTTGGCTTCAGCAAGGAGTTGGCCGCCGCCACGGATCCGGTCGAACGCCAACAGTTGTTCGATCAGCTCGTGGCGGTGGCCTACGACCACGGGAAGGCGCTGCGGTCAGCCACCACGTTCGAGTTGGACGATGTCATCGACCCGGTGGAGACCCGGGCTTGGGTCACCAGATTGCCGGGTCGATGACGATCGGTGTTGCTCGAACTACGGTGTTGGTCGAACTATCCGTGACCGGAACCGCAACCCACGCCCGGCAAGCAGCCAACGCCGCCCGGCACGCCACCGGGGCCCGCGTTTTGGCCGCCGGAGCCGCAACCGACGCCGGGAATACAGCCTTGGCCGCCAGGACCGCCGCCGGGGCCGCCGTTCTGGCCGCCGGAGCCGCAGTTCCCAGCCGGGTCGCAGCCAGCGCCGCCCGGGTCGTCCTTAAAGACGACCTGAGTCGTCGCCGGACCGGTCATGCCTGGTCCGGCGGCGAAAGCGTCGGCAGAGGCCAACGGCGCGGCTGCGATAGCTGCAGCGACCGCCCCGGCCACCACCAGTGGTTTCATGAGGTTTAATTTCGCTAACATTCCAATCACATACCCCTACACAGGTGTTCAAAACATCGCGCAAAGGATCGGTGGCCAACGATGGCTCAGACGTCCCTAGACCTGACCGGCCGGACGGCGATAGTCACCGGCGCCTCGAGGGGGATCGGGCTGGCGATCGGGCATATGCTGGCCGAAGCCGGCGCCAACGTCGTGCTCACCGCCCGAAAGCAGGAGGCCGCAGAGCAGGCAGCGGCGCAAGTTGGTGGTCGGGCGCTGGGCGTCGGGGCGCACGCGGTCGATGAAGATGCCGCGCGGGCCTGCGTGGACCTCGCCCTGGAACGCTTCGGGAGCGTGGACATCCTGATCAACAACGCGGGAACCAACCCCGCGTTCGGGCCCCTGATCGATCAGGACCACGCTCGGTTCAGCAAGATCTTCGACGTCAACCTGTGGGCGCCGCTGCTGTGGACGTCACTTGTGGTCAAGGCCTGGATGGGCGAGCACGGCGGTGCGGTGGTCAACACCGTTTCTATCGGCGGTATGCATCAATCGCCCGGGATGGGTATGTATAACGCCACCAAGGCCGCGCTGATCCATGTCACCAAGCAACTGGCACTGGAACTCTCACCGAACATCCGGGTCAATGCGATCGCTCCGGGCGTGGTCCGGACCAAGCTCGCCGAGGCGCTGTGGAAGGGCAACGAGGATCCGCTGGCGTCGTCGATAGCGCTCGGGCGCATTGGTGAGCCCGTCGACGTGGCGGCCGCGGTCGCCTTCCTGGTTTCCGATGCCGCGAGCTGGATCACCGGCGAGACGATGGTCATCGACGGCGGACTGCTGCTGGGCGACGCCAAGGGTTTCCGGGGATAGCGATGAGCCCTGAAGGGTTTGTAGCGGATCTTGACGCACGTATTCGCGCGCTCCTCGACGAACACGACCCAGCCGTCACCCCGGCGCGCGACTTTTTGGGCGCGCGGTATGACGCCGGGCTGGCCTGGGTGTACTTGCCACTCGGATTCGGTGGGCTGGACTTGCCGCGGACCGCGCAGGAGCAGGTTGAGGCCAAGCTGGCCGCCGCCGGTGCCCCTGTTGGAGGTACCCCGAAGAACTACATCGGTATGGGGATGGCGGCGCCGACGATCGCGGCCTTCGGGACCGATGAGCAGAAGCGAAAATTCCTGCGCCCATTGTTCATTGGCGACCAGATCTACTGCCAGTTGTTCAGCGAACCCGGCGCCGGATCAGACCTGGCCGCCGCGGCCACCCGCGCCGTCCGTGACGGCGACCAATGGATCGTCAACGGGCAAAAGGTATGGACGTCGCAGGCGCAAAACGCGCAGATGGCGATCCTCGTCGCGCGCACCGACCCGACGGTGCCCAAACATTCCGGACTGACCTACTTCCTGTGCGACATGACCCAGCCTGGTGTGGAGGTCCGGCCATTGCGCCAGATCACTGGCGAGGCGGAGTTCAACGAGGTCTTCCTGACCGACGTCCGGGTGCCCGACGCCAATCGGCTGGGCCCCGAGGGCGGCGGCTGGCGGGTTGCGACCACCACGCTCAACAACGAGCGGATCGCGATCGGCGCCCGCTCGGGGATGCCGCGGGAGGCCGGCCATATCGGCAAGGTCGCAGAAGCCTGGCGGAAGGAACCGGCGCTGCGTAACCCGGCGATGCACGACGAGCTGATGCGGCTTTGGGTCGAGACGGAGGTCCTTCGGCTCACCGGTGAGCGCCTGCGGCAGCAGGCTGTTACCGGTCAACCCGGACCGGAAGGTGCCGGGATGAAGATTACGTTTGCCCGCTTGGCTCAGGCGATTTCGGGTTTCGAAATCGAACTGCACGCCGAATCCGGGCTGCGCTACGACGACTGGACCATGCGCAGAACCGAAACCGTCGACCTCATCGGCCGCGGGCCCGGATATCGCTACCTGAGGGCACGCGGGAACTCGATTGAGGGCGGCACCTCGGAGATCCTGCGCAACACCATCTCTGAGCGGATTCTCGGCCTTCCCGGCGAACACCGGGTCGATAAGGATGCGGCGTGGAAGGACCTTCCCCGATGAGCGTGGGAGACCTGCTGTACTCCGATACCGAGGACGCGTTGCGCGACAGCGTCCGCAACCTATTCGCCGACCGCTGCCCACCCGAGTTGGTCGCGCGGTGTTACGACTTGCCGCCGCAACAGTTCTCGGAGGTGTGGCAAACCCTGGCCGCGGAGCTAGGGGTGGCCGGGCTGCTGGTCCCCGAGTCGCTCGGCGGGGCCGGTGCGAGCGCGCGCGAGGCCGCGGTCGTCATGGAGGAGATCGGCCGGGCGGTCGCGCCGGTGCCGTTCTTGTCGAGTGCGGTGCTGGCCACGGTCGCGCTGTTGGGCGCGGGGGACACCGTGACCGTGTCAGAGCTGGCTCAGGGTGCGGTCACGGCGGCGCTGGCGGTGCCGCTGTCCACCGCGCCGGGCGATCCGGTCGTCGGGGTCAACATCGGTGCCGACGGACTGACTGGACAGGTCACCAGCGTCGCTGGCGCCGGCGAAGCCGACGTGCTGGTGGTACCGGTGGCGGGCCCAGGCGGACTCGAATTGCACACCGTCGCCCGGGGTGCCGCTGGTCTCGAGGTGTCGCCTCTGCTGGCGTTCGATATGACGAGACCCCTTGCGGATCTGCGTTTCTCGGGGGTCGCGTCGTCCCGAGTCGGGTCGGCCGGAGTTGCTTTCCGGGTAGCGCTGGAGACCGGCGCGGCGCTGCTGGCTTCCGAGCAACTCGGGTTGGCGCAGTGGTGTTTCGACACCACGCTGGCTTACGTTAAGCAGCGCAAGCAGTTCGGCCGCGCGATCGGCTCCTACCAGGCGATCAAGCACCGGCTGGCCGATCTGTGGCTAGAGGTTGGTTCGGCCACCGCGGCGGCCCGGTATGCCGCGGACACGTGCGCCCGGGGCGATGAAGACGCGGGCGCCGCCGCGGCCATCGCGCAGGCCTACTGCAGCGATGTCGCCGTGCATGCCGCAGAAGAGTGCGTACAGCTGCACGGCGGCATCGGAATGACCTGGGAGTATCCGGCGCACCTGTATCTCAATCGGGCCAAGAGCGACCAGTTGGCGCTCGGCACCGCCTACCGGCACCGCGCCCGGTTGGCCGAGTTGGTGGACCTGCCTGCGAGCTAGGCGACTCGCTACGTAATCACTCCTGGGCTGCCGGTGGTGCCGGGGCCGGCCTGACCAGACCCGCCGGCACCGCCACTCCCGGGGGTGGCATCGACCGGATTGGGCGCGGAGGCGTTGCCGCCGTCACCGCCGTTGCCCCCCGTGGTTAGATTCGCCGTGCTGTCGCCGCCCATGCCGCCGGTCCCGCCGGTCGCGGTGGAGGGGAGGTTTGGAATCGCGCCAGCGGTGGACGCGTCGCCGCCCCGCCCGCCGACCCCGCCTGTGACACCATCGGCGCCCGCTCCGCCCTCGCCGCCGGTGGCGCCGGCGCCGCCATTACCGCCGAGGCCGTCGTTGGTGTCGAACGTCCCGGGTGTGCCGACCGCACCGGGAGCTCCGTCCGGTGCCGCCGATCCCACCGACACCGCCGTGGCCGCCGGCACCGCCGCTACCGGATAGCGTCCCGCCGCTACCTCCGGCCCCGCCCGCACCACCGGTGCCACCGACGCCAGGCGCATTGTTTGACGTGCCGATCGTGCCGGCGACCCCGGCCCCGCCGGCCCCGCCGTTGCCGAACAACCCGGCGGCCCCGCTGGCGCCGCCGGCCTTCCCAGGCGCACCCGACCCGCCGTTGCCGCCGTTGCCGAACAGAATCCCGCCGGCCCCGCCAGCCTGGCCGGTCCCCGCAACGCCGTTGGCGCCGTTGCCGATGATCGGCCGCCCCAACAGCGCCTGGGCGGGCGCGTTAACCGCAGCCAGCGCGCCATGCTGCACGGCCTGGAATGCCGAAGCATTCGTCGCCTCCGCGGCACCGTAGCTGCCCCCGACGCCAGTCAAGGCCTGCACGAACTCAGAATGAAACGCCGCCGCCTGGGCGCTGAGCGCCTGATACTCCTGGGCGTGGCTGGAAAACAGCGACGCGATGGCTGCCGACACTTCGTCTTCGGCAGCGGCGATCACCGCGGTGGTTGAGGGTGCCGCTGCCGCGGTGGCCGCACTGAGGGACGAGCCGATACCCGTCACGTTCGCTGCCGCCACAGACACTAAGTCCGTCGACGTGATGACATACGACATCACGGCCCCCCACCCCGTCGCCCGAACCCAGGAAATCTTTGAAGCCGTAAGTATGACCAACTGCCAGCAAAATGTCCTGGGTTGCGCTCAGGGCGACCCGAGTCGCTAAGTCACAGCGTCAATGTCGAACCAAAAACGTCCGCCATCGCCGCCCAATGGCGTTCGGCGGCGGCTTCGTCGTAGGGCTCGTTGTCCGGGACCGCGAAACCGTGGGCCGCTTGGTACCACTCGATTGTGTGCTGCACACCCGCGGTCGTCAGCGCCTTTTCCAGCTGCTCGGCGTGCTCGGTCGTGAAGGACGCGTCGTTCTCGGCACCGCCGACGTACACCGTCGCAGTCATCTGGTCAGCGAGCAGGTGTGGGCTGTCGGCGCTATCGGTTACCAGGCCGCCGCCATGGAAGGACGCCGCAGCGGCGACTCGGTCCGGAAGGCGGCCGGACATCATCAGCGAGATTCGTCCACCCATGCAGTAGCCACACACACCGAAGCGCTCCCCGGACACCTCGGGGCGAGCGGCCAGGTAGTCGAAGAACGCCGTGGTGTCGGCGGTGACCTTATCCGGCGTCAGGCTGCCGATCATGGACATCAGCCTGTTGCGTTCCTCCTTGTCGCTGAACACGTTGCCCATGTTGAACGGGGCCCAATCGCCATTGCGGTAGTAAACATCCGGCAGCAGCACCGAGTAGCCGTATCCGGCCAGCTTGCCTGCCATCTGGTCGAATGCGTCGCGCACGCCGCCGGCGTCGGGGAACATGACCACGCCGGGCCAGGGGCCAGACCCCTCAGGAGTGAACAGCTGGACGCTGCAGGTGCCATCGGAAGTGCTGACGGTGTCTTTGATGTTCGGCATGGCCTCCGTTCTACTCCTTGCGATCGCCGCGGGAACATTGGCGTCGACCCGCCGCGCCCGGCTTCGCCGCGCTTGCGATCGCCGCTGGATTTTTTGGCGTCGACCCGCCGCGCCCGGCTTCGCCGCGCTTGCGATCGCCGCTGGATTTTTTGGCGTCGACCCGCCGCGCCCGGCTTCGCCGCGCTTGCGATCGCCGCTGGATTTTTTGGCGTCGACCCGCCGCGCCCGGCTTCGCCGCGCTTGCGATCGCCGCTGGATTTTTTGGCGTCGACCCGCCGCGCCCGGCTTCGCCGCGCTTGCGATCGCCGCTAAGCTGGCCGCGTGCCGATTGCGAAGCCCTACGAGGACCTGCTGCGCCTGGTGCTCGAGACGGGCGCGGCGAAATCGGACCGCACCGGCACCGGAACCCGCAGCCTGTTCGGGCAGCAACTGCGCTACGACCTCTCGGCTGGGTTCCCGCTGCTGACCACCAAGAAGGTGCATTTGAAATCCGTCGTCTATGAGTTGCTGTGGTTCCTGCGCGGCGACTCCAACGTCGGCTGGTTACGCGATCATGGTGTCACCATCTGGGACGAGTGGGCCAGCGACACAGGCGATCTCGGGCCGATCTACGGTGTGCAGTGGCGATCCTGGCCGACCCCTTCGGGCGAACACATCGATCAGATCACCGCCGCGCTGGATCTGCTGCGCACCGATCCGAATTCTCGGCGCATCATCGTGTCGGCCTGGAACGTCGGCGAAATCCCGCAAATGGCGCTACCGCCCTGCCATGCGTTCTTCCAGTTCTACGTCGCCGACGGGCGGCTGAGCTGCCAGCTCTACCAGCGCAGCGCCGACCTGTTTCTCGGCGTGCCTTTCAACATCGCCAGCTACGCGCTGCTCACCCACATGATGGCCGCCCAGGCCGGCCTGTCGGTTGGCGAGTTCGTCTGGACCGGCGGCGACTGCCACATCTACGACAACCACGTTGAACAGGTGCAGCTCCAGCTCAGCCGCGACCCGCGGCCGTACCCGGAACTCGTGCTAAACCAAAGGGATTCGATCTTCGACTACACCTACGACGATGTCGTGGTGAAGAACTACGATCCGCATCCTGCGATCAAAGCTCCCGTCGCTGTATGAATCGCGTGGGCCTGGTTTGGGCTCAGTCGACGTCCGGTGTCATCGGCCGCGGCGGTGACATCCCGTGGCGGGTGCCCGAGGATCTGGCCCGCTTCAAGCAGCTGACAATGGGCCACACCGTGGTGATGGGCCGGCGGACCTGGGATTCCTTACCGGTCGCTGTTCGGCCGTTGCCGGGCCGCCGCAATGTCGTACTGTCCCGGCAGACTGACTTCATGGCCGACCGAGCAGAGGTGGTCCGTTCACTCGAACAGGCCCTTCCCAATTCGCGGACCGAACCCGAGACCTGGGTGATCGGCGGTGAACAGATCTACTCGCTGGCGCTGCCGTTCGCCAATCGGTGTGAGGTCACCGAGGTCGATATCGATCTGCCGCGTGCCGACGACGACGCGCTGGCCCCGGTGCTCGACGAGGCCTGGGCGGGCGAGACAGGGGAGTGGCTGGTGAGCCGCTCCGGGCTGCGATACCGGTTTCACAGCTACCAGCGCTCATGAGCGCATGACCAGCTTGACCGCCGCGCAGGCCCGCCGGGTGGCGGTCACGGCACAAGGTCTCACCGAGCCCAAGCCGGCCGGCGCAGTCACCCGCGCGCACCTCAAGCGATTGATCTCGCGGATTCAAGTGCTACAGCTGGATTCGGTCTCGGTGGCCGTCCGTGCCCATTACGCGCCGGTGTTCAGCCGGCTCGGCCCCTACGATCGCGACGTGCTGGACCGCGCGGCGTGGGGCCCACTGAGATCGCGGCTGCTGGCGGAGTATTGGGCGCACGAGGCCGCGTTGGTGGCCGTCGACGACTGGCCGCTGCTGCGCTGGCGGATGCGTCAGTACCGCTATGGCCGCTGGGGCAGCCACATCGTCAAGGCCAATCCGCAACTCGCGGAAGACGTCGTCGCAGCCGTTGCGCAACTCGGGCCGAGCACCGCCGGGCAGATCGAGGCATATCTTGAGGCCGAACCGCGCGGGGCGAAAGGTCCCTGGTGGGGGCGCAGCGACACCAAGTGGGTGGCCGAGGCGCTGTTCGCCTCCGGGGTCCTCACCACGGCCACCCGGGTGGGCTTCGCGCGGCACTACGACCTGGTGGAACGGGTGCTGCCGCCGAGCGTGCTAGCCCGCGAGGTCGACGACGACGCCGCCGTCCGCGAGCTCACCCTGCGGGCGGCCACCGCGCTGGGGGTGGGGACCGAGGCCGACATCCGCGATTACTTCCGGCTGTCGGCTCAGCAGGTCAAGCCGGCCATCGCCCAGCTGGTGGCCACTGACGAGATCGAACGGGTCGATGTCGACGGCTGGTCGGCACCGGCGTATCTGCGGACCGGTCTTGTGGTGCCCCGGCTGGACCGCGGCACCGCGCTGCTGTGTCCGTTCGATCCGCTGATTTTCTTCCGCCCCCGCGTGGAGCGGTTGTTTGACTTCCATTACCGCATCGAGATCTATACCCCCCAAAACAAGCGCCAGTACGGCTATTACGTGTGGCCGCTGTTGCTGGACGGGCGGCTTGTCGCGCGGGTGGACCTCAAGGCCGACCGCGCCGCGGAGACACTTCGAGTGCTGGGCGCGTTCGGTGAAGCCTCAACTGATGACCGGGTGCCGCGGACGCGGGTTGCCGCCGCGTTGGCTGGTGAGCTGGAGTCGATGGCGTCCTGGCTCGGACTGGGCGGGTTCAGCGTGGCCGGTCACGGTGATTTGGCCGCAGAGTTGCGCGCGGCGGCCAAGCGGGTCAGCTGATGGACGAATTGGCGAGGTCGGTCTCAAAGGAGCTCAAAGAGACGCTCTGGAAGGCGGCTAACAAGCTGCGTGGGACCCTACCGGCCAGCCAGTACAAGGATGTCATCCTTGGTTTGATATTCCTCAAATACGTTTCCGACGCTGATGACGAGCGGCCCAACGGCGAGTTCAAAGTGCCACCCGCGGCACGCTGGAAGTCATTGGCAGACAATGCGAAAGCCGACAATATCGGCCAGCTAGTCGACCAGGCGATGGCGGCGGTGATGAAGGCAAACCCCGCACTGGCGCGGATCTTGCCGCAGCGTTACCACGCCGTCGACCCGCGGCGGCTCGGCGAGTTGGTCGGACTGCTCAACAGTGCGCGATTCAGCAGGCAGGGTCAGTATCGTGCCCGCGACCTGATGGGGGAGGTGTACGAGTACTTCCTCGGCAACTTTGCCCGCGCGGAGGGAAAGCGGGGCGGCGAGTTCTTCACCCCACCCAGCCTCGTGCGGGTGATCGTCGAGGTCCTCGAGCCGTCGAGCGGGCGGGTGTACGACCCGTGCTGCGGTTCGGGCGGGATGTTCGTCCAGACCGAGAGCTTCATCCGCCGCAACGACGGCGACCCGACCGAGGTCCACATCTATGGACAGGAGAGCGTCGAGGAGACCTGGCGGATGGCCAAGATGAACCTCGCCGTTCACGGAATCGACGACGCAGGACTAGGGCAGCAATGGGCAGATACCTTCGTCCGTGACCAACACCACGACATACCAATGGATTACGTGATGGCCAATCCGCCGTTCAATATCAAGGATTGGGCGCGCGACGAGCACGACCCGCGCTGGCGGTTCGGCGTTCCGCCGGCCGGCAACGCCAACTACGCCTGGATTCAGCACATCCTGTCCAAGCTGGCGCCCGGTGGTCGGGCCGGGGTGGTGATGGCCAACGGTTCGATGTCGTCGAACACCGGCGACGAAGGCAACATTCGGGCGCGCATCGTCGAGGCGGACCTGGTGTCGTGCATGGTCGCGCTGCCCGCACAGCTGTTTCGCAGCACCGGAATTCCGGTGTGCCTGTGGTTCTTGTCCATGAACAAAGCCATGGACGAGACCGACCGGTCCGGGCAGGTGCTGTTTATCGACGCGCGCGAACTCGGCTGCCTGGTGGATCGCGCGGAGCGGACCCTGACGAGTGCCGATGTGAGCCGCATCGGCGACACCTATCACGCGTGGTGTGGCTCGGCGTCGGCGAGCGCGAAAGGTGCTAAATATAAGGATATTCCGGGGTTCTGTAAGTCGACATCGCTCGACGAGATCCGATCCGCCGGCTACGCGCTCACGCCGGGGCGGTACGTGGGCGCCCCCGCGGCTGTGGATGACGGCGAGCCCGTCGGTGACAAGATCACGCGGCTGACGAAGGACCTGCTGGAAGCACTCGATGAATCGACCCGTTTGGACGGAGTCGTCCGCGAGCAAGTGGAGCGCCTGCGGTGAAGGTCAGGCTGGGTGACCATCTCGACTTCAGCAACGGCAGTACTTCGCCGGTACGACAGTCGGACGGGCGGTACCCCGTCTATGGCGCCAACGGGCCGATCGGATACGCGGCGGAACAGAATGCCCACGGCCCGCTGATCGTGCTCGGTCGCGTCGGATCATATTGCGGCAGTCTGCATTACTGCGATGGCGATGTCTGGGTTACCGACAATGCGATGGTGTGCCGGGCCAAGCACCCCGACGAAACGCGGTATTGGTATTACACGCTGCAGACTTGTCGGCTCAACGAGCACCGGACCGGATCAGGGCAGCCGCTGCTCAACCAGGCAATTCTGCGTGATGTTTTGGTATGGGCCGTCGCAACTCACGAACGCCGCCGGGTTTCGGACCTGCTCGGCGCTATCGACGATAAGATCGTCGCAAACGAGCGCGTGATCGAGGCTGCCGAAAGCCTGATGGTGGCCACCGTCGGTTCGGTCTCTGACTACGTGCCGCTGTGTGTCCTGGCGAGCCGGTCGACTGCATTTCGTGAACCAAATGAATTCGACGACGTGGTAGCCCATTTCAGCCTGCCGGCGTTCGACGACGGCGCAAAGCCCCGGCGTGTCAACGCCGCGTCTGTGAAGAGCGGCAAGTTCGTCTTGTCGGAGCCGTGCGTGCTGTTCGCAAAGCTCAACCCCCGGATTCCGCGAATCTGGAATGTGTCGAGTCTGCCTTCTGAGATGGCATTGGCCAGTACGGAGTTTGTCGTTCTGCGGCCGATCGGCGTCGACACGTCGGCGTTGTGGTCGGCGGTGCGCCAGCGTGAAGTATCGGACACGCTGCAGCGGCAGGTCGCGGGAACCTCACGCAGTCACCAGCGGATCCAACCAGGTGATCTGCTCGGCGCCGAGGTCCGCGATGTCCGTCGGTTAGACGCGGCGGCTTCGCAGGCGATTACCGGCCTGGGGGCGATGTGCCACGCGCGGCGGGCAGAATCCACGCGCTTGGCCGCCTTCCGCGACGAGCTGATACCGCCGCTGACATCCGGGCGGGTCAGGGTTCGGCATGCCGAAACTGACGCCACCACTTCAGCCTCGACCTGATCTGCACATTAAGGTGAGCGCCGTGGCCGAGATCGCGCCGCTGCGCGTGCAACTAATTGCCAAGACCGAGTTCCTGGCGCCACCCGACGTGCCCTGGACCAGCGACGCCGACGGTGGCCCGGCACTGGTCGAGTTTGCCGGCCGAGCCTGCTATCAAAGCTGGTCCAAGCCCAATCCCCGGACCGCGACCAACGCGAGCTACATCAAGCACATCATCGATGTCGGGCACTTCTCAGTGCTCGAGCACGCCACGGTGTCGTTCTACATCACCGGCATCTCGCGATCCTGCACTCATGAACTCATCCGGCACCGGCATTTCTCCTACTCGCAGCTGTCGCAGCGTTACGTGCCGGAGAAAGACTCGCAGGTGGTGCTGCCGCCGGGGATGGAGGACGACCCCGAACTACAGCAGATCCTGACAGCGGCCGCTGACGCCAGCCACGCCGCCTACGCCGAATTGCTGGTCAAGCTGGAAGCCAAGTTCGCAGCCGGCCAGGCGGGTGAAAAAATGGGGGTTCTGCGGCGCAAGCAGGCGCGTCAGGCCGCTCGCGCGGTGCTGCCCAACGCCACAGAGACCCGCATCGTGGTGACCGGAAACTACCGGGCATGGCGGCACTTCATCGCGATGCGCGCCAGCGAGCACGCCGATGTGGAAATCCGCCGCCTGGCCATCGAGTGTCTGCGTCAGCTCATCCAGACGGCCCCTGCGGCATTCGATGACTTCGAGGTGTCCACCCTCGCGGACGGCACCGAGGTCGCGACCAGTCCTTTAGCGACCGAAGCCTGAGCCGGCGTAAGCCGGCGGAGGGCGCAGGTGGCAATCAGGTTTAGCGACCGAAGCCTGAGACTCGCGCGTTGGCGCGGGTGCTAAAGAGATTGGCGCCGCCAGGTAACCTAGGAGCCGTGAGCACCGCCGGATTCGATGCCCCCGCGCGATTGGGAACCCTCCTGACCGCGATGGCGACACCGTTCGGCGCCGATGGTTCTTTGGATACCGCCGCGGCGACGCGTCTGGCGAATCACCTAGTGGACGCCGGGTGCGACGGCTTGGTGGTCTCGGGAACCACCGGAGAGTCGCCGACCACCAGCGACGAGGAGAAACTCGAACTGCTGCGGGTTGTCCTGGAGGCGGTGGGTGACCGGGCCCGCGTCATCGCCGGCGCTGGCAGCTACGACACCGCGCACAGCATCCGGCTGGCCAGGGCCTGCGCGGCCGAAGGCGCACACGGGCTCCTGGTGGTCACGCCCTACTATTCGAAGCCACCGCAGAGCGGGCTGCAGGCACACTTCACCGCCGTCGCCGACGCCACCGAGCTGCCGATAGTGCTCTACGACATCCCCGGACGCTCGGCGGTGCCGATCGAGCCGGACACCATCCGCGCCTTGGCGTCGCATCCGAACATCGTCGGCGTCAAGGACGCCAAAGCCGATCTACACAGCGGTGGCCAGATCATCGCCGAGACCGGACTTGTCTACTACTCCGGCGACGATGCGCTGAATCTGCCCTGGCTCGTCATGGGTGGCATCGGCTTCATCAGCGTGATTTCGCATGTTGCCGCGGGCCAGCTTCGAGAATTGTTGTCCGCCTTTAACTCCGGAGACATCGCGACCGCCCGCAAGATCAACGTGGCGGTCGCCCCGTTGTGCGACGCGATGGGCCGGCTGGGCGGCGTGACGATGTCCAAGGCAGGCCTGCGCCTGCAGGGTGTCGACATCGGTGATCCGCGGCTGCCACAGATGCCCGCGACACCCGACCAGATCGACGCGTTGGCTGCCGACATGCGCGCGGCCTCGGTGCTCAGGTGACCCGCGCGTGAACGAAGAGCTCGCGCCGCCTGGTCCGTTGGCTGCGGGTGGCTTGCGAATCACCGCGCTTGGCGGCATCAACGAAATCGGCCGCAACATGACGATTTTCGAGCACCTGGGCCGGCTGCTGATCATCGACTGCGGGGTGATGTTTCCCACCCACGACGAGCCCGGCGTCGACCTGATCCTGCCGGACCTGCGGCACATCGAAGGCCGGCTCGACGACATCGAGGCCCTCGTGATCACCCACGCGCACGAGGACCACATCGGGGCCATCCCGTTCTTGCTCAAATTGCGGCCCGACATCCCGGTCGTCGGGTCGAAGTTCACCCTGGCGATGATTGCCGCGAAATGCCGCGAGCACCGCATCAAGCCGGTGTTCGTCCAGGTCGACGCCGGGCAGAGCAGCAGACACGGCGTATTCGAATGCGAGTACTTCGCTGTCAACCACTCCATCCCGGACGCGCTGGCTATCGCCGTCTACACCGGCGCGGGAACGATTTTGCAAACCGGTGATATCAAGCTCGACCAACAGCCGTTGGACGGCCGCCCCACCGACCTGCCCGGCATGTCGCGGCTGGGCGACGCCGGCGTCGACATCCTGCTGTGCGACTCGACGAATTCCGAGATGCCTGGCGTGGGGCCATCCGAAAGCGAGGTGGGCCCGACCCTGCACCGGCTCATTCGGGGTGCCGAGGGCCGAGTCATCGTGGCGTGCTTCGCCTCCAATGTCGATCGGGTGCAACAGATCATCGATGCCGCAGTTGCATTGGGCCGACGGGTGTCCTTCGTCGGGCGGTCGATGGTGCGCAACATGGGCATCGCCCGGGACCTGGGGTTCCTGCGGGTGGACGATTCCGACGTGATCGACATCTCCGCCGCCGAGATGATGGCTCCCGAACAGGTGGTGCTGGTCACCACCGGCACTCAGGGCGAGCCGATGGCGGCGTTGTCGCGGATGTCGCGCGGTGAGCATCGCAGCATCACCCTGACCTCCGGTGACCTTGTCGTGTTGTCGTCCTCGCTGATCCCCGGCAACGAGGAAGCGGTCTACGGCGTCATCGACTCGCTGGCCAAGATCGGGGCCCGTGTTGTCACCAATGCTCAAGCACGGGTGCATGTTTCGGGCCACGCGTATGCCGGCGAACTGCTATTCCTCTACAACGGGGTGCGGCCCCGCCACGTCATGCCGGTGCACGGCACCTGGCGGCACCTGCGGGCCAACGCCAAGTTGGCTGCCAGCACCGGAGTGCCCGAAGAGTCGATTCTGGTGGCGGAGAACGGCGTCAGCGTGGACCTCGTTGTCGGCAAAGCTGCCATCTCAGGTGCGGTGCCGATCGGCAAGATGTTCGTCGACGGCCTGATAACCGGCGATGTCGGCGATATCACCCTGGGTGAGCGGCTGACCTTGTCTTCGGGGTTCATCTCGGTGATCGTGGTGGTGAAGCGCGGTACCGGGCGTCCAGCTGTTGCGCCGCAACTATATTCACGTGGATTCTCCGAAGACCCCAAGGCCCTGGAGCCCGCCGTGCGCAAGGTTGAGGCCGAACTGGAATCGCTGGCCGCTAACAACGTGACCGATCCGATCCGGATCGCCCAGGGGGTACGGCGCTCCGTTGGCAAGTGGGTGGGCGAGGTCTATCGTCGCCAGCCGATGATCGTGCCGACCGTCATCGAGGTCTGATTCGGCTCAGCATGCCGCCGCGAAAGATAAACCACGGCTGTGCTTTTCGGTGTGTCGGCACCAACGTTTATGGCTCGCGGGCCAGGTGGTCCCGAAACGCTGGGTCTTCGCCGCGAAAGCGGACCCGTCCATTTGGCGCTCACTTGTTCAAAAAGCCCGCATCGACTGGCAAGGTGACGCCGGTAATATATTGTGCCTGGTCGGAGACCAGCCAGGCCACCGCGTTCGCGATGTCTTCGGCCTGCAACACCTCCACCGGCAGGGCATTGCCCATGCCTCCCGCCGAATCGGACCCAGCTGCCATCGCGGCCAGCCATCCCCGAGTGAACTCGTTGTTGATCATTGGGGTTTCGACTCCGGTCGGATGTATCGAGTTGACGCGAATGCTCTGCTTGGCAAGCAGATTCGCGTACACGCGCATCAATCCGACCACGCCGTGCTTGGCGGCGGCATAGCCGACCGAGCCGGCGTCGGGGCTGGCGACACCGGCCAGCCCCGCGGCGGAACTGATCAGCACGATCGACCCGCCGGCGCCCTGCTTGACCATCGTCGGTATCGCGACCTTGATGGTGTTGTACACGCCGGTGAGGTTGACGTCGATGACGTCGCGCCAGCCGTCGTCGCCGGATTGCATTGGAGCGATACCGGCATTGGCAACCACGATGTCGAGCCGGCCGAACTCGTCGAGACCCGTCTGCAATGCGGAGGACAACGACGCGCGGTCGCGGACGTCGCCCTGGCTGGCCACGATTCGGGCGCCGGTGTCCTCGACGAGCTTGACGGTGGCCGCCAAGTCCTCCGGGGTGGCCAGCGGATAAGGCACGCTGGCGATCTGGTCGCACAGGTCCACCGCGATCACGCTGGCGCCATCGGCGGCCAGACGAACCGCGTGTGCGCGGCCCTGACCTCGCGCGGCGCCCGTGATGAACGCGACCTTGCCCGCCAGCGGGCCCGCCTGTCGGCCCGCCGGTGCCCGTTCGGTCACTTGCGGATTAATCCCTTGTCCGGGTCACCCGCGGGGATCGGCTGCAGCATCTTGATATCCGGCGCGCCGGCCAGATGCTCACCGACCGCCGTGAACATGTTGGCAACCGCGGGCGCGGTGCTGTGGGCCTTCAGGGCTTCTTCGTCGGCCCATTGCTCGACAAAGACGAACGTCTCGCCCGATTGTTGCAGCGAGTACAACTGACAGCCGGGTTCGCCGTGCACCTCGTCGACCGCCTTGGTGAGGATATCGCGGGCGATGTCGACCGATTCGGGTTTGACGGTCATGCTGGCGACGACGACGACGGGCATGCTGGGCCTCCTGGTTGCTCCGGGGGTGGGTGAGAGGGGTGTGTGGTGACGCGCGTCTCACCCTACTCAGCGCTCGGGACCGGCCTTGCCGCGGATGTGTCCGGGTCAGTCGCCCGTTCGTTCTAACGAGATGTCGAGTTGTTGTGCCGGGCACGCATCCGCCACGTCAAAGCGCACGTTTCCGGTGAGCCGCGGAAGTGGCTGCGAGACTGGTTGCGGTAGAGCGTATTCCTCGTGTTTTACCGTTTTGGCGGTAGCGCCGTTCGGGCAGTTGACTTCGGTGCGCTGATTGAGTAGCCATTTGCCGTTGCTGAACATCAACGAACTCACGATGGCGGTCGCAGAGCCGGTAAAGGATCTGAAGGTCGCGCATTGGTCGGTGTTTCGCACGCACATGGTCTGCATGGCGAGGCGTCGCACCCCCGGTTTCGATGAGTCGCGAAGGACGCTCGTCTCGTCGTAGTGCCCGGTGAGTCCTTCGGGCGCAGACGGTGAACGCCGGGCCTGTTTGCCGGGATCAGCAACCGAGATGCCCGCGTTCACGTCGCTCAGGCGCTTCGCCGTCACCGGGGTTTGAGTCGCCACGGTGCAATCCGGACTGGGGTTCATCGCGACGTAGGACGTTCCGCTCAGTGTGCCGTCGGACTGAGGCTGCAGGATCCAGGCGGTAATCGACGGGCCTTTTGCTTCGCTGTCGCTGCATGCACTGTCCTCGCGCAGCGACATCTGCCAATAACCATCGACGTAGTCGAGTACCAGATCGACAGGGGGATCGGACTTCCGTTTCGTATCGTTGTCTGCCAGCTTCGTCGCTGTGGCGACGCACCCCGAGTCGGTGCATGTCGAGCGCAACGCATAGTTTCTGGATCTCGCTTTGGCGGGTTTGGGGGTACCGCCCGCCAGTTGCTCGGTCCCGTCGAAATCAAACCGGTAGGTGCCGTCGAAGCTGGGGGCCGACGGCTTCGCAGCCTTCGGTGACCCATTTGAGGACCCGGTCGGGGAGCCACGGTCAGAACAGGCCGCGAGCAGGGCGATGCTGAAGGCAATCGCACACACCGCACGAAATATCCGCATCTGATTCCTTCCCTTCCAAGTACCCGTCCGAGCACTCGTTCAGGGCGCCCAGCAGTGACCGAAGCATTACAGCAATACGCGCCGACCGCCACGTACCGTGGGCCGCCACGCCGCCGGGCCCGGAAAGGCCGAACCCCCGCGCCCGGTTACCAGTGTGGCGGGTGGTGCAGATGATGTATTTGCGACTACCCTGGCCTTCATGCCGAGTAAGACCGCCGCCCGCTCCGGTGCCCGAACGAGCAGGTCAAAGGCCAGTTCGCGAGGTGGGTCCCGACCGGGGCGGCCAGCGCCACGCCGCAAAAGGGTGAGCAAGCCCGCGAAACGGCGTAATCACTCGTTGCTGGTCGCCGCCGGGCTGACCTGTGGCCGGGGCATCCGGGCGGGTTGGCTGATGGCGGCGAAGGGCACCGGGGGTGCGGCGCGGTCGATCGGTCGCGCCCGCGACATCGACCCTGGGCATCGCCGCGACGGCATTGCGCTGGTTCTGCTGGGCGTCGCGGTGGTGGTCGCCGCGAGTTCGTGGTTCGACGCCGCCCGGCCGATCGGCGCGTGGGTGGATGAGGTGCTGCGGACGTTCATCGGCGCGGCGGTACTGGCACTCCCGGTCGTCTTGGCCGCGATCGCGGTGGTGCTGATGCGGACTCAACCCAACCCCGATGCGCGGCCCAGGTTGATCCTCGGCGCGAGCTTGATCGCACTGTCAGTGTTGGGCCTGCGGCACCTGTGGTCCGGTTCGCCGGAAGACCCGGAAGCTCGGCGTCACGCGGCCGGGTTCATCGGCTTTGCCATCGGCGGGCCGTTGTCGGACGGATTGACGGCTTGGATCGCGGCGCCACTGCTGTTCATCGGCGCGCTGTTCGGGGTCTTGTTGCTGACCGGCACCACGATTCGCGAGGTGCCCGATGCGATGCGCGCCATGTTCGGCACCCGGCTGTACCAACGCGATTACGGCGACGAGGACGAATACGATGCCTACTACGCCGAGTACGGCGATGGCGAGGAAGCCGATGGCGCCGCGCCCGAAGACTTCTCCGATGGTTACTACGACGACGCGTCCTTCGACCCCGAGCACGAGCCGCCGGCCTGGCCGTCGGCGGACGCCGCCCAGGATGGACTCGACGTGCCGGTCGACGAGACACCCACCGTTCCTGACCCCGCCACCAGCAGTCGTCGTCGCAAATCCCGCAAAGAGGACACCCAAGCGCTGGATCGTGTCGTCGAGGGCCCCTACACACTGCCGCCGTTGAGCCTGCTGGTCGCCGGTGATCCACCCAAGAAGCGCAGTGCCGCCAACAACGTCATGGCCGACGCAATCAGTGAGGTGCTCAACCAGTTCAAGATCGACGCGGCCGTCACCGGCTGCACCCGCGGGCCCACCGTCACACGCTACGAGGTCGAGCTTGGGCCCGGCGTCAAGGTGGAGAAGATCACCGCGCTGCAGAAGAACATCGCCTACGCGGTGGCCACCGAGAGCGTGCGCATGCTTGCGCCGATCCCGGGCAAGTCCGCCGTCGGCATCGAGGTGCCCAACACCGACCGCGAAATGGTGCGACTGGCCGACGTGCTGACCGCCCCGTCGACGCGGCGCGACCACCATCCACTGGTGATCGGGCTGGGCAAGGACATCGAGGGCGACTTCATCTCGGCCAACCTGGCTAAGATGCCGCACCTGCTGGTGGCCGGCTCCACCGGATCCGGCAAGTCCAGTTTCGTCAACTCCATGCTGGTGTCGTTGCTGACCCGGGCCAGCCCGGAAGAGGTCAGGATGATCCTGATCGACCCGAAGATGGTGGAACTGACTCCCTATGAAGGCATTCCGCATCTGATCACCCCGATCATCACGCAGCCGAAGAAGGCCGCCGCGGCGCTGGCGTGGCTGGTCGAGGAGATGGAGCAGCGCTACCAGGACATGCAGGCGTCCAGGGTGCGGCACATCGACGACTTCAACGAGAAGGTGCGATCCGGCGCCATCACGGCGCCGCTGGGCAGCGAGCGCGTGTACCGGCCGTACCCATACGTCCTTGCGATCGTCGACGAGCTGGCCGATCTGATGATGACCGCACCGCGCGACGTTGAGGACGCCATCGTGCGGATCACCCAGAAGGCCCGCGCCGCGGGGATCCACCTGGTGCTGGCCACCCAGCGCCCGTCGGTCGATGTGGTCACCGGGCTCATCAAGACAAATGTCCCGTCCCGGCTCGCGTTCGCGACGTCGTCGCTTATCGACAGCCGGGTGATCCTGGACCAGGCCGGCGCGGAAAAGCTGATCGGCATGGGCGATGCCCTGTTCCTGCCAATGGGCTCGAATAAAACGGTGCGGCTGCAGGGCGCGTACATCACCGACGAGGAGATTCAGGCCGTCGTCGCCGCGTGCAAGAACCAGGCAGAACCCGAATACACCGAGGGCGTCACCACCGCCAAGCCCACCGGCGAACGCACCGACGTCGACCCGGATATCGGCGACGACATGGACGTCTTCCTGCAAGCGGTCGAGCTGGTGGTTTCCAGCCAGTTCGGGTCGACTTCGATGCTGCAGCGCAAGCTGCGGGTCGGCTTCGCCAAGGCCGGCCGGCTGATGGATCTGATGGAGACTCGTGGCATCGTCGGGCCCAGCGAGGGATCCAAGGCGCGCGAGGTGTTGGTCAAGCCCGACGAGCTGGCCGGAACGCTGGCGCTGATCCGTGGCTCCGGGGCTGGATCAGCCAACGCCGACGGCGGCGACTCCGAGGATTAATCCGCTGAGACGCAAAATCCCCTTTTTCAACGGCGTGTCGGGGGCTTTTGTGTCTGCTCGCCGGGTCAAAGAACCAGCAGCATTCGGGAGTTCCCCAGAATGTTGGGCTTGACGTAACTGAGGTCCAGGAACTCGGCGACGCCGAGGTCATAGGACCGGCACATCTCCTCGAACACCTCGGCGGTGACGGGCGTGCCTTCGATCTCGGTGAACCCGTGCTTGCCGAAGAACTCGGTCTCGAAGGTCAACACGAACAGCCGCTCCAGCGCCAGCTCGCGAGCGACTTCGAGGAGCCGCGTGACGATCGCATGGCCGACCCCTCGGCCGGTCACCGTCGGGTCGACCGCGACGGTACGGATCTCCCCGAGGTCAGACCACAGCACGTGCAACGCGCCGCAACCGATCACTTTGTTTTGGATTTCGGAGCCCTGGATTTCGGCGTGCTCGGCCACCCAGAACTCCTGAACGGCCTCATAGAGCGTCACCAGGTTCTTTTCCAGCAGGATCCGTCCCGCGTAGGTGTCGACCAGGCGTTTGATCGCGGGGACGTCGGACGTTCGTGCACGTCGGACGGCGAGTCGGCTGCCCTGCGGACTTTCGGTCACGGGTAACAGTATCGACATCGAACCCACCTGTGCACTTCAATGCTGGTCAACGGGTTATTCTGTTGCCGTGTCGGCGCAGCCTCAAACGAGTCCGATAGTGGCCCGCGTCCGCGTCGCCAACTTCGCGAATTTCCTGACCGGCCTGCGCTTGGTGTTGGTCCCGATTTTCATGTCCGCCTTGTTCTATGAGACTGGCCACGACTTCGCGGGCCGGCTCGTCGCTTTCGCGATCTTCGCGATTGCCTGCATTACCGACCGGTTGGACGGCGTGCTGGCCCGCAACTACGGCATGGCGACCGAGTTCGGCGCGTTCGTCGATCCCATCGCGGACAAGGCGCTGATCGGGTCGGCGCTGATCGGTCTATCGATGCTTGGTGACTTGCCGTGGTGGATCACCGTGCTGATCCTTACCCGCGAGGTCGGGGTGACTCTGTTGCGGCTGGCGGTAATTCGGCGCGGGGTCATTCCCGCCAGTTGGGGCGGCAAACTCAAGACGGTGGTCCAGGCGCTGGCGATCGGCTTGTTCGTGCTGCCTTGGTCGGAGCTGTCGGAACCGTTCCGGGTGGCGGCGTCGGTGGTGATGGGCATCGCGATCGTGCTCACGGTGGTCACCGGTATCGACTATGTGGCCTCGACCCTCAGGGCAATCCGCCGCGCGCCCGGCTAATCGCGGATTTTGTCGCTTGATTTTGTCGCTTGATTTTGAACTGGTTCCCGGGAACCAACTCCACCACCACCCGCGTTCACCTATTAGGCGCCGAGTTAGGTGCCGAGCATGGTCTGACCAAAAGGAGAGCCGGATGCCGCCATTGGTGCGTGAGGTCGTCGGCGACGTGCTGCGCCGGGCCCGGACGTCGCAGGGCCGCACCCTGCGTGAGGTTTCTGATTCCGCGCGGGTGAGCCTCGGATACCTGTCGGAGGTCGAACGCGGCCGCAAGGAGCCGTCCAGTGAGCTGCTCAACGCGATCTGCGACGCACTGGCGGTCCCGCTTTCGGCGGTCCTCACCGACGCCGGTGAGCAGATGGCCCGCGAAGAGCGCGTCGCCGTTGCCGCGCCCGGTAGTGCGCCCAGCAACGGGGCGAGCGGCTCCACGATCGACGCCAGCACCAAGGTTGTGATTCCGCCGGTCGCGTCTTTGGCGGTGGCTTGAGCGGCTAGGGGTGGGGCGATCGGCTTTAACCCGTTAAATTGAGCGGCAGGGTGAGCGCGGGGCCTATCAGGGGCCCGTCCGGCACACAAGAAACGGAGCTAATTCATGGCCAATCCGTTCGTCAAGGCGTGGAAGTACGTCATGGCGTTGTTCAACTCGAAGATCGACGAGCACGCAGATCCGAAGATCCAGATCCAGCAGGCCATCGAGGAAGCACAGCGGACCCATCAGGCGCTGACGCAACAGGCCGCGCAGGTGATCGGCAACCAGCGGCAACTCGAGATGCGGCTCAACCGGCAGCTGGCCGATATCGAAAAGCTCCAGGTCAACGTGCGCCAGGCGCTGACGCTGGCGGACCAGGCCACCGCCGCCGGGGATGCCGCGAAGGCCACCGAGTACACCAACGCCGCCGAGGCCTTCGCGGCTCAGCTGGTGACCGCCGAGCAGGGTGTTGAAGACCTCAAAACGCTGCATGACCAGGCGCTCGGTGCGGCTGCTCAGGCCAAAAAGGCGGTCGAACAGAACGCGATGGTGCTGCAGCAGAAGATCTCCGAGCGCACCAAGCTGCTCAGCCAGCTCGAGCAGGCCAAGATGCAGGAGCAGGTCAGCAATTCGTTGCGGTCGATGAGTGAGATTGCCGCGCCGGGCAACACCCCGAGCCTTGACGAGGTGCGCGACAAGATCGAACGTCGGTACGCGAATGCGCTGGGGCAGGCCGAACTTGCGCAGAGTTCGGTCCAGGGCCGGATGATTGAGGTTCAGCAGGCCGGCGTGGAGATGGCCGGGCATTCCCGGCTGGAGCAGATCCGCGCGTCCATGCGCGGCGACGCCCTGCCGACGGGCGGGACAACTGCCGCGCCGGGAGCCAGCCCCGCAACTCCCGCGGCCAACCCGGCCAGCGGTGGGCCCATACCCGAAAAGCCGCTCGGGCAGTAACAGGGCGGTCTTCAGGTGGTGGTGAGGGCGACTTCGCGCGGGCCTTGGCGCGCGCTGCTGCAGCGAGGCTTCGAAACTGCCACTGAACTGTCCGCTGCGGTCGCCCACAGGATTAGCGCCGCCACCGATCCGCGCGCACGGCTGCTGCGCCGCCGCCGCCGCGCGCTGCGGTGGGCCTTGATATTTGGCGCGGGGTGTGTCTTTTGGGCGGTGGTGACGGCGCTGCTGGCGGCGTGGGGCTGGTTCGCGTTGCTGCTCGAGATCACCGGTTCCGTCGCGGCCGTACACGCCATTCCGGCGACGTTGCTGCTGTTTCGCTATCGCTGGCTGCGCTCGGAACCACTGCCGGCGTCGCGGCCCGCCAATGTCCGTAGGCTGCCCACACCGGGTTCGGCCGCGCGACCCGCGATGTCCGCGCTGGGAGCTTCCGAACGAGGCTTCTTCTCGTTGTTGGGTGTGATGGAGCGCGGCGAGATGTTGCCGCCCGCCGAGATCCGTGACCTGACGGCCGCGGCGAACCGGACCTCCGCGGCGATGGCGGCAACTGCTACCGAGGTTGTGTCGATGGAACGGGCGGCGCATTACTCCGAATCTTCGCGGTCGTATCTGGCCCCTACCATTAATGCGTTCACCGCGCAGTTGAGCGCCGGCGTCCGTCAATACAACGAAATGGTCACTGCCGCAGCGCAATTAGTCTCTTCGGCCAACCGCGAAACCGGCCCGGGAGCTGCGGTCGGGTCTGCGGCGACACAGCAGCGTTACCGCACCGAGCTGGTCGAGGCTACCGACCGTCTGCTCGGTTGGGCGCAGGCGTTCGACGAATTGGGCGGATTGCCCCAGAGATAGTTGGGGCCTAGTTGCCTATACCGGACCGGACGGCGGCGTCGAATCCGGTCGCGGACCGTAGCGGTCGATGTATGCCTGGTGCATGGGGGCATCGCGCCTGCGGGCGCGTTCGTCGACGAGGTCGGGATCGAGATTGTGCACCTGCAGCATGTGTCGGCGCCACACCTTGTTCAGTGCATGCGAGAAGTACACGAACGGAATGAGGATCGGCAGCGTCATGCTGAGGTGGACGTCGAGCGTCGTCGGGATCAGCCAGAACGGTGCGAGCACCAACACCGCGGGCACCGCGACGCGGAGCATCATCCTGCGGGTGGCGCCCTTGCCGGCCAGGTCGTTGCTCACCCAATCCCGCATCGAATCGGGCAGCCGCGCCCCGTAGCAGTAGCGGACGTACTGCCACCAGCCAGGTTTCTGCATGTAAGTCATGTTAGCCGTGCGACCTGTGCGACCGGTGCGAGAAAACGCTCAGGTCAGAACCTGAAGCGGATCGCGTCGCACTCGAAAGTCAGATGACTGCGAGACACACCACTAGATCAGGCTGACGCGGCCGTCGTCGATGCTGTAGTAGGCGGCAACGGCTTTGAATTGGCCGCTGGAGAGGGGTCCGCTCAGTTCGGAAGATTTGTTGATCGTGTCCAGTGATTGCTGGGCGTTGGCGCGGACGGTGTTGTCGAGCAGGTCCCCTGAACGCTGTTCGGCCGCAGCGACTGCCGGGGTGATCGCGGCTACCAGCACTTCGATGTCTCCGTTGGCCGGCTGGTGTCGCTGGATTGATTCCAGGGTCGCTTCGACCGCGCCGCATTTCTCATGACCGATCACCATGATCAGCGGGGTGTGCAAATGGTCGACGGCGTATTCGATGCTGCCCACGAGTGAATCGTCAACGATGTTGCCGGCCACTCGCACGACGAACAGATCTCCGAAGCCCTGGTCGAAAATCAGCTCGGGTGGCAGCCGTGAGTCCGAGCAGGCCAGGATAGTGGCGAAGGGGTGTTGGCCCTGGGCTAGTTTGAGTCGGCGCGCGGGGTCCCTGTCGGGTTCTTGCAACCTGTCCTTGACGAAACGCTGATTACCGGCCATCAACCTGTCCAGGGCTACTTGGGGATCCGCGATCACTGGTAGCTCGTTCTCGTCGGAAATGACCGCCGATCTAGGCACGGTGACGGTGACCGTGGGCCCTGATTTTGTTTTCGTTGATCCGCACCCGGCCAGTGTGGTCGCCGTCGCCGCACCGGCTACGCCCAACCACGCCCGCCGCGAAAGCACCCTATTCACAGCCCCAAAACTTGCGCCCCGCGTCATAGATCGGAACTGTACCTTTCTCGGCCATGTGCAGAGATTCGCAGGGATTCGCGCTAGAAAGTTTGCTGTGAAATTGACAAGCCCCGCCGGTTGGAGCTTCATTTCACCCCGCCTTCATCGTCGTGGCTCAATCTGGTGGAACGCTGGTGCCGCGAACTGACCGACAAAGCATTGCGGCGCGGGGTATTTCATGCTGTTCCCGACCTGAACGCCTGCTTGGAGCCCGACGAGGCCGCGCGAGTGCCGCCCTGGCTCGTTCGGGTGCAGACGGCATTTCGAGAGCCTTGAAGGGGTGGAGTGCAGCCGCCGAAGGCACCACGCTTACGGCGTATCGATACCTCGGTGAAGACCGGCTGGGAGGATTGATATGTCTTTGCTGATCGCGGCGCCGGAAGTGATGGCCGACACGGCAGCGGATTTGGCGAATATCGGTTCGACGATCAACGCGGCGCACTTGGCGGCGGCGGCACCAACCGTAGCGGTGGTTCCCGCCGCCGCCGATCAGGTGTCAGTGAATATCGCGCACCTGTTTTCCCAACATGCCCAGGACTATCAACCGCTGGCCGGGCAGGCGGCGACGTTTCACGAAGAGTTTGCACAGCACTTGACTTCCGGTGCGGCGGCCTATTCCAACGCTGAGGCCGCCAACATCATGTTGTTGCAGATCTTGACTGCGGGCGCGGACACGGTTGTGAACGCGCTCGTCGCCTTCGGGAAACAATTGGGCGAGATATTTAATGCCATCGTGAGCCAATTACCGGGTTTATTGATAACCATTGCGGAAGCAACGCTTGCCGTACTAGCGCTTATTGCACTGTCGCTTAGCGGTATTGGCATATTATTGCTCGTAGTACTAGCGGCGGTATATCTCCTTGCAGCTGCGCTCTGATAGCAGAGGCTAGAGCATCCAAAGATCCGTTGTTCGTCGAGAAGGTCCGTGACGTTGTTGGGCTCTACCTCGACCCGCCCGAGCGGGCGGTGGTGCTCTGTGTCGACGAGAAGACCCAGATTCAGGCCCTCAACCGCACCGCGCCGGTGTTCCCGATGCTGCCGGGCACCCCGGCTCGAGCCACCCACGACTACGTGCGGCACGGAACCTCAAGTCTGTATGCGGCTCTGGATCTGAGCACCGGCAAGGTCATCGGATCGCTGCATTCACGTCACCGTGCCACGGAGTTCCTGGCATTTCTGAAGAAGATCGACGCCGAGGTTCCCGCCGAACTGGACTGCCACGTCGTGCTCGACAACGCCTCCACCCACAAGACCCCGGCGGTCAAGCGTTGGCTGACAAACCATCCGCGCTTCGTGCTTGCACTTCACCCCGACGAGTTCGTCATGGCTCAACCTCGTCGAGCGCTGGTTCGCCGAACTGACCACCAAGAAACTGCGCCGCGGCACCCACACCTCGGTACGCCAACTCAACACCGACATCCGCGCCTGGATCCAAACCTGGAACGACAACCCCCGCCCCTACGTCTGGACCAAGACCGCCGAGCAAATCCTGGCCAGCATCGGAAACTACTGTGCTCGAATTAATGACTCAGGACACTAGAACTTGGCCTTGAGCGACGGCAGCACCAGCGCCGCCAGACCACGCGCGGTCGCTTTGAGCATGTCGTAGAAATCGAAGTAGTCGCGCCACAGGGTGATTCGCCCGTCGTGGACTTCGAACACGCCACACACCCAGAACTGCAGCCGAAGCGGGCCGATGATCAGCGCGTCGGTGCGCTCGGTGAGCACCGCGGCGCCGTCGGCGGCAATGCGGTGGATCTTCACCTCGAACGCGGTCTTGCCGCCGTCCATCCGGCGAAACAGTTTCATCGCCGCGTGGCGGCCATGGATCGTCGGCAATCCGACGTTTTCGTAGACGAGGTTGTCGTCCAGACACGCGTCGGCGGTCTCGTAGTCCACGTCCTGCAGCGCGTTCAGGAAAACCTCGACCGTGCGAGTGTTCTCAGCGGTTGTCTCAGTCAGCTCGGTCATGGTTCCAGGGTAGGCGCGCGGCGGTGTGGCAGGGTAGGGCGGTGCGCGTCGCCGTTGTCGCCGGGCCGGATCCCGGGCACTCGTTTCCGGCGATCGCGCTGTGCCAACGCTTCTGCGAAGCGGGCGACTCACCGACGTTGTTCACCGGCGCGGAATGGGTTGAGGCCACCCGTGTCGCCGGTGTTGAGGCTATTGCGCTGGACGGGCTTGTGGCCCTCGGCGACGACCTCGACGCCGGGGCCAGAATCCACCGGCGCGCCGCGCAGATGGCGGTGCTCAACGTGCCCGCACTGCGCGACCTCGCACCCGACCTGGTGGTGTCCGATGTCATCACCGCGGGCGGTGGCATGGCGGCCGAGCTGTTGGGGATCCCGTGGATTGAGCTCAGCCCGCACCCGCTGTACCTGCCGTCCAAGGGGCTGCCGCCGATTGGCAGCGGATTGGCGCCGGGCACCGGCATTAGTGGGCGGCTGCGGGATGCCACGATGCGGGCGTTGACGGCGCGGTCGTTGCGCGCGGGACTGCGAGAGCGGGGTGCCGCGCGGATCGAGATCGGATTGCCGGCCCACGATCCGGGGCCGCTGCGCCGGCTGATCGCCACGCTGCCCGCGTTGGAGGTGCCTCGTCCGGACTGGCCGGCCGAGGCCGTCGTGGTGGGCCCGTTGCACTTCGAACCGACCGATCGGGTGCTGGACATTCCCTCGGGGTCCGGGCCGGTGGTGGTGGTCGCGCCCTCGACCGCGTTGACCGGGACCGTTGGGCTGGCAGAAGTTGCGCTGGAATGCCTGATACCGGGCGAGACGCTGCCGCCGGGATCACGGCTGGTGGTGTCGCGGCTGGGTGGCGGGGATGTGACGGTGCCGCCTTGGGCGTTGGTCGGGCTGGGACGGCAGGACGAGTTGTTGAGCCATGCCGACCTGGTGATCTGCGGGGGCGGTCACGGGATGGTGGCCAAGACGTTGTTGGCCGGGGTGCCCCTGGTGGTCGTTCCCGGTGGTGGTGATCAGTGGGAGATGGCCAATCGAGTGGTGCGGCAGGGCAGTGCGCGTCTGATCAGGCCGTTGACCGCCGACGCGCTGGTGTCCGCGGTCAACGAGGTGCTGTCCTCGTCGGGCTGTCGCGCGGCCGCCCAGCGGGCCTCCGCCAGCATCGCCGGGGTTGCCGATCCGGTGCGGGTGTGCCACGAATCGCTGGCGGCTGACGGGAGGACCAGGCCTACGTAGCCTGGCTGAAGGCTAGGTAAATTGGCTCGCGTGCGGCTGACGGAGTTCAACGATCGGGTGATCCTGCGATTCGGCACCGCCTATGGCGCGTCCGTGCTGGCCGACCATGTGCTGACCGGCTTCGGTGGCCGCACCGCCGCCCAGGCGATCGAAGCGGGTGTCGAGCCTCGCGAGGTCTGGCGGGCGTTGTGCGTCGATTTCGACGTGCCCCGCGACCAGTGGTGACGCGGTTGTTGGGATCGAGCCTGCGTACAGGGCGTGGTTGGCGAAAGAATCGTGCTCTCACCGCAGTTTCGGCGCCATCAGCGCAGGCTCGGCTCGTCAAGCGCGCAATCGCCGCATAGCGATCCCCCCGGTATTCGGTAGAACAGGCAGCAACTGCGACGCCGGAAGTTCAGATCGCCGCTGATCACACCGGATCCGGCCAGCTCGCCGGTGTCCAGCAGGGATTTGGTGATCCCGACGATCGAGTGGCGCAAGTCGGGCCGCACCGAGAGCAGGGCCCGCGCCGCTCCGACGAGTGCGGACGCGATATTGCCGGACAGCAGGCCGGGTGCCAGCTGGACCGGCAACCCGGCCGCGAGCGGTTCCATCTGGTCGTGCACGACTATCCGGTACAGCAATTCTGGGGATGGCGGTTCTTTTAGGCGCTCTCCGACTGGCTCGGGCATGCGCAGCTGTGCTCCGTCGTCAGCACGCTGCAGGTGCCCCAGGTCCGGAACGACGCCGTGGCCCAACGTGCAGGCGAGCACGGGTGACCACAGCCGCGCGGCATGGCCGAGGTGAACCAGGGAGGCGCCGACCCGCAATTCGGTCGTGCGGTAGCGCTCGACGGTGGCCTCGATCAGATCCTGGAAGCCGTCGGCGTAGGACCGACTGACCGGGTGCCATCCCGCCGCGTCCCCGCCCACGGTCAGGGCGAAAAACCCGCTGTAGGCGGAGACCTGGGACAGCTCCATGGAGATGTTCATGCGTTCAGTCGGTGCCTGATATTGAGCGATATCGAGCGATGTTGCCACACACTGCGGGCGCGGCGTGTCGAACTTGTATCGAACAGGTGTTCGTCTACTGTGGTGATCGTTCGAAGATGACGACTTGTCGGTGGCCTTCTCTAGTGTCACGGCCAACCGACCGATACCGGTCATTGAACATCGACTACAGGAGAGACACCATGGCGCAAGCCCCCGATCGCGAGAAGGCTCTCGAGCTGGCGATGGCCCAGATCGAGAAGAGCTACGGCAAAGGTTCGGTGATGCGTCTCGGCGACGAGATACGTCAGCCGATCGCGGTCATCCCGACCGGATCGATCGCACTGGACGTGGCTTTGGGTATTGGCGGTTTGCCGCGTGGCCGGGTTGTGGAGATCTACGGCCCGGAATCCTCGGGTAAGACCACCGTCGCACTGCATGCGGTGGCCAACGCCCAGGCCGCCGGCGGCGTCGCGGCATTCATCGACGCCGAGCACGCCCTGGACCCCGACTACGCCAAGAAACTCGGCGTCGACACCGATTCCCTGCTGGTCAGCCAACCTGACACCGGTGAACAGGCCCTGGAGATCGCCGACATGCTGATCCGCTCCGGCGCGCTTGACATCCTGGTCATCGACTCGGTGGCGGCGCTGGTGCCGCGCGCGGAGCTCGAAGGCGAGATGGGGGACAGTCACGTCGGCCTGCAAGCCCGGCTGATGAGTCAGGCGCTGCGGAAAATGACCGGCGCGCTGAGTAATTCGAAAACCACGGCGATCTTCATCAACCAGCTCCGGGAAAAAATCGGTGTGATGTTCGGCAGTCCCGAAACGACCACCGGCGGAAAGGCGTTGAAGTTCTACGCGTCGGTGCGCTTGGATGTGCGCCGGATCGAGACGCTCAAGGACGGCACCGATGCGGTCGGTAACCGCACCCGGGTCAAGGTTGTCAAGAACAAGGTCGCGCCGCCGTTCAAGCAGGCTGAGTTCGACATCCTCTACGGCAGGGGCATCAGCAGGGAGGGCTCGCTGATCGATATGGGTGTGGATCAGGGCTTCGTAAAGAAGTCCGGTTCCTGGTTCACCTACGAAGGCGAACAACTCGGCCAGGGCAAGGAGAATGTCCGCTGCTACCTGGTGGAGAACGCCGACATTGCCAACGAGATCGAGAAGAAGATCAAGGAAAAGCTTGGCATTGGCGCGGTCGTGACTGATGACGACATCCTGCCCGCACCCGTCGACTTCTGAGCCGCCCCGCGAGGAGCAGGCGCGGGCGTTATGCCTGCGCCTGCTCGCCGCGAGGGCCCGGACTCGGGCTGAGTTATCGGCTCAGCTGGTCAAACGCGGATATCCCGACGACGTCCGCGACGTAGTGCTCGACCGGCTGGCCAGCGTCGGGTTGATTGACGATGCGGAGTTCGCCGAGCAATGGGTCCAGTCCCGCCGGTCCAGCGCCGGAAAGGGCAAGCGGGCCTTGGCGGCCGAGCTGCACACCAAGGGCGTCGACAATGATCTCATCACCACCGTGCTGGCCGGGATTGACGCGGCAAGCGAGCGGGAACGGGCCGAACAGCTGGTGCGGGCCAAGCTCAGACGCGAAAACCTCGACGGCGACCAGACGCGAGTCGCCCGGCGGCTGGTGGCGATGCTGGCACGACGCGGCTACGACCAGACCATGGCCTACAACGTGGTGAGTGTGCAGCTGGACCTGGAGCTCGATCGTCGCCGCACGTAGCGCCGATCCGCCAATCAGGTAGCCGCCGTACCATAGCCGGGTGACTTCGATGGTGGTGCGAGACGCCGCGGCCATGGCGGGAGACGCTCCGCCGGCGGTTTCCGCGCGCACCTACCAGGTCCGCACCTACGGCTGCCAGATGAACGTCCACGATTCCGAGCGATTGGCTGGCCTGCTGGAAGCGGCCGGCTACCTGCGGGCCGACGAGGGCACCGACGCCGATGTGGTGGTCTTCAACACCTGCGCGGTGCGGGAGAACGCCGACAACAAGTTGTACGGCAACATCAGCCACCTGGCTCCGCGCAAGCGCGACAATCCCGACATGCAAATCGCGGTCGGTGGCTGCCTGGCACAGAAAGACCGGGACGCATTGCTGGTCAAGGCGCCTTGGGTCGATGTGGTGTTCGGCACGCACAACATCGGATCGCTGCCCACGCTGCTCGACCGTGCCCGGCACAACAAAGTTGCCCAGGTGGAGATCGCCGAATCGCTGCAGCAGTTTCCGTCATCGCTGCCGAGCGCGCGCGACTCTGCCTACGCTGCATGGGTTTCCATATCCGTCGGGTGCAACAACAGCTGCACCTTCTGCATTGTGCCGTCGCTGCGGGGTAAGGAAGTCGACCGCAGTCCGGCCGACGTCCTGGCCGAAGTCGAGTCGCTCGTGGACGACGGGGTGCTCGAAGTCACCTTGCTGGGGCAGAACGTCAACGCCTATGGCGTCTCCTTCGCCGACGCGTCGATTCCCCGCGATCGTGCGGCTTTCGCCGATCTGTTGCGGGCCTGCGGACGTATCGACGGCCTGGAACGAGTGCGCTTCACCTCGCCGCATCCGGCCGAGTTCACCGACGACGTCATCGAAGCGATGGCGCAGACACCGAACGTCTGCCCTGCCTTGCACATGCCGCTGCAGTCCGGATCCGACCGGGTGCTGCGCGCGATGCGGCGCTCCTACCGGGCCGAACGCTACCTCGGCATCATCGACCGGGTCCGCGCGGCCATGCCGCACGCCGCCATCACCACCGACCTGATCGTCGGGTTCCCCGGCGAAACCGAGGAGGACTTCGCCGCCACCCTGGACGTGGTGCGGCAAGCCCGGTTCGCGGCCGCCTACACCTTCCAGTACTCCAAGCGGCCCGGCACCCCGGCCGCCGAGCTCGATGGGCAACTTCCGAAAGCCGTTGTGCAAGAACGCTATGAGCGGCTCATCGAGCTGCAGGAGCAGATCTCGTGGGAGGGCAACCGCGCGCTCATCGGCCAGACCGTCGAGCTGCTGGTTGCCGCCGGCGAGGGCCGCAAGGACACCCGGATGGCCCGCATGACCGGCCGGGCCCGCGATGGCCGACTGGTGCATTTCACGGCGGACGAACAGGTGCGCCCCGGCGACGTCGTCACGGCGGCGGTCACCGCGGCCGCGCCACACCATCTCATTGCGGACGCCGGCATCTCGAGCCACCGCCGCACCCGCGCCGGCGATGCGCACGGTGCGCAGCGCCGTCCGCGCGGGGTCGGGCTTGGCATGCCGGGTGTCGGGCCATCCGCAAGTGTGGTCGAGCCCCTCGGGTGTGCCCAATGACGGAAGAACACCCGGACCTCGACGCCCTGCGGGCCGAGATCGAGTCCGCAGAACGCCGCATCGCACGTGAGATCGATCCTGGGCCAAGAGGTTTCGTAGTCGCCATTCTGATATTTGTGTTGCTGGGATCGTTCATCCTGCCGCACACGGGCGCTGTCCGGGGCTGGGATGTGCTGTTCGGCACACACGGCGCAGGCGCGGCCGCGCTGGCTCTACCCTCGCGGGTTTTCACCTGGTTGGCGCTCGTGTTCGGTGTCGGTTTCTCGATGCTGGCGTTGATGACCCGGCGCTGGGCGCTTGCCTGGGTCGCGCTGGCGGGGACATCGATTGCCAGCGTCGCCGGTCTGCTGGCTATCTGGACGCGCCAGACCGTGGCGGCGGGTCACCCGGGTCCCGGGGTGGGCCTGATCCTGGCGTGGATCACCATCATCTTGCTTACGTTTCACTGGGCCCGCGTGGTGTGGTCGCGAACAATCGTGCAGCTTGCCGCCGAGGAGGAGCGGCGCCGAGTCGTCGCACAGCAACAGTCCAGAACGCTCCTGGAAAGCCTGCAGAACCCCGACAGCCCTCCGGATGTCGGAGACGGTCGCTAAGAGCGGCGAGTCAGCGCCTTGGCGGCGGTATCAGCCCACTGCCGCCACTGCTCGGCGTTGGCTTTGGCCTCCTCGGCTTCCTTGGTCCGGCCGGCCGCCTCCGCCTTCGCCGCCTGTCGCTCGAACTGCTCGGCACGGGTCCTGAACTGCTCGGCGCGGGCCTGTGCTTCGGGGTCGGACCGATCCGCTTCGCCGGCGTCACGCACCTTCTTCTCGACTGCCCGCAGCCGCCGCTCCAGGTCGGCGGACTGTTCCCGGGGCACTTTGCCGATCGCCTCCCACTTGTCGGCGATCGACCGCAGTGCCGCCTTGGCGGCATCATGGTTGCTCGTATCGATCTTCTCCGCTTGGGCCAGCAGCGCCTCTTTGGCCCCCGCATTGACGTGCAGCTCCGCGTCTTTTTCGGCAGTGACAGCATTGCGGGCCTTAAAGAACACGTCCTGGGCCGCCTTGAAGCGGTGCCATAGCGCGTCGTCGAGCTCCTTGCTCGCTCGTCCCACCGCTTTCCACTCAGTGAGCAGGTTCCGGAATTCCGCGCTGGTGTCGGTCCAGTCCGTCGAGTCGGACAGCGCTTCGGCCCGTTCGCACAGCCGTTCCTTCGCCTGCCGGATCCCGGACCGCTCCCGATCCAGCTCGGAGAAGTGGGAACCCCGGCGGCGGTTGAACGTGTCCCGGGCCGCGGAATAGCGCTTCCAGAGCGCGTCATCGGTTTTACGGTCCAGCCCGGTGATGTTCTTCCATTCGTCGAGGATGACCCGCATCCGGTCGCCGGCGATCTTCCACTGGGTGGAGTTGGCGGCCAAATCCTCGGCCTCGGCGGCCAGCGCTTCCTTTTGTGCGGTCTGGGCGGCGCGGTGCTCATCACGCCGGGACCGATCCGCTGCGATCACGGCACCGGCCTGTTCGAGAAGGCCGGTCAACCGGCCTGCCAGCGCGTCGATGTCGCCCAGCACGCTTGCCGTGGGCAACGTTTCGGCCAGCGCGGCGGCATTGGCTTTGATCTTGCGGGCATCGCCGGTCCCCGCGGCGAGCCGCTCCTCCATCAGGGTGATCTCGGTGCTCAGGTCATCGAATCGACGGCCGAAGTGGGCAAACGCAGCATCCGGGTCGCCAGCCTGCCAGGATCCGATGGCGCGCTCGCCGGCCGCGCTGATCAGCCAAACCGTGCCATCGGCGTCGACGCGACCGAATCGGTGCGGATCACTGCGGGGTGGTGGTGTCACCTGGTGGGTGGTGGGTCCCGCCGTCGGCCGAGGACCGGGACGCGGTCCCGGACGTGGCACCGGCACCGAAACAGGAGGAGCTGAATCGTCGATTTTGGGCTCGTCAGCTGTCATGCGCTCGTCACCTACCCTTTGCACCTCCGCGCGGCCGATCACCGCGCACCCACCGCGCTTAGCGGCACCCTGCGGTCGAGCGGACTGGTACCACCAGGCTCCCTCGACCGGTACAACAGTATTCAAGAGTATTCAAGCAGGTTGGGGAGCCCGGGCGGACTGGGGCGATAACGAAACGATTCCACCATCGATCGACCCGTATGGCGACGTCGCACCGCCCGGTAACGTGGCTGGGGCCAGTGGTGCTGGTGTTACTCATGGGGAGGTCCGAGAGGCGGCGGAACGTGGTGAACCTGTGCCACCATCAGAGGTCGGTTCGCCGGTCCTGTCGGGTGCCGCCGGCCGCCACTTGGGTAACACAGCTCCCACATAGGTTGGTGAACTAAGCATGGAGGGTGTTTGCGCGCAGGACCGCTTCCTTCCAGGTGAGGCGGGGCGCAAGGGAGCGCATCTTGCGGAAACATCTACGAAACGGTCAGTGAACAGCCCGTTTAGCCGATGACACGCGCGGACCGGACAGTGGGGGAGGAGGTCGCAGATGACGAACACGGATCTCGCGGCCGTTCTCGCTCTCCTGGCTGCCTTCGCATCCGCGGTCGGCAATGTGGTCCGCCAGCGCTCGGCGCAGGAGATCACCGACCGGGACGTGGGACATCTCGAGCTATTCCGGTTGTCGCTGCGCGACACCCGGTGGTGGCTGGGCGCTGGAGGGGCGATCGCCAATTACGCGCTGCAGGCCGTGGCGCTCGCGCTCGGGTCGGTGGTGCTGGTGACTGCGTTGCAGGTAACGGCACTGTTGTTCGCGCTGCCGATCTACGCGTACCTCACCAAGGTCCGGGTGACCCGCCGGGAGTGGGCCTGGGCGGTGTTGCTGGCTGCCGCGCTGGCGGTGGTCGTGACCGTTGGCGACCCGGGCAGCGGCGCTTCGCGGGGTCCGCTGACAACCTGGCTCGTGGTGGCGCTGGTCATGGGTCCGCTATTGGTGTTCTGCGTGCTGGGTGCGCGGTTCTGGACGGGCTCGCTGGCGGCGGTGCTGCTGGCGGTTGTCGCCGGTTCCTCCTTGGCGCTGTTCGCGGTGCTGACCAAAGCGGTGGTCGAGGTGGTTCGCGGCGGCGTCGTTGCGTTGCTGGTCGCCCCCGAGTTCTATTTCTGGTTAGCCGCGGCGCTGGCCGGAATGATCTTTCAGCAATCGTCTTACCGGGTGGGTTCGCTGAACGCTTCGTTGCCGACGTCGGTCGTCGCCAAACCGCTGATCGGTTCGGCGCTTGGCATGGTGGTGCTGGGCGAGAGGCTCAACACCAGCGGCCCCGAGCTTGTTGTAGTGGCCGTGGGTGTGGTGTTGGTGATTGTTGCGACGTTTGCGCTGGCTCGCGATGAGGCCGAGAACGTGACGGAAGAGGCGATCGAAAGCGGCCGCATTCCCGTCATCACCGACGCGGACGTTGCCGGGTACTGGCGCAAGCGCCGCGGGCGCCGAGCGGCTGGGGCGAGTGGGCCGGCCCGCCTGGCCAGGAGTCAGAGACGTTAGTTTGATGGCGTGTTGAGCGCCATCGGGATCATGCCGTCCGCGCCGGTGCTGGTGCCCGAACTCGCGGGGGCGGCGGCCGTCGAACTGGCCGACCTGCACGCGGCGGTCCGCGAAACCGCTGCCTTTCTGCCGCCGCGCTGGATTGCGGTCGGCACGGGGCCTGCGGACTGCGTGTTGGATTCGGACGCCGTCGGTACCTTCGCCGGCTTCGGCGTCGACGTACCGGTGCGGTTGGCACCGCCGCGCGGCAACCCCCCTGAAGTATCCGACGTACCCGAAGCATCGGCATTGCCCCTCTGCGCGCTGATGGCAGGGTGGGTGCGCGGCCAAACCCGACCCGAGGCCAGCGTGCAGGTCCGGGTTTGGCGCAGCGACAGCGATGTCGGGGCCGCGCTGGCCCACGGGAGGCGGCTGCGCGCCGAGATCGATCTGCTGCCCGATCCCATCGGTGTGCTGATCGTCGCCGACGGCGCCAACACCCTGACACCGGCCGCCCCGGGCGGCTATCGCCCGGACGACGCCGACGCGCAGCTGGCCCTCGACGACGCGCTGGCCACGGGTGACGTCGCGGCCCTGACCCGGTTGCCCGACCCGATCCTGGGGCGGGTGGCATTCCAGGTGCTGGCCGGCCTGACTGAGCCGGGGCCGCGGTCGGTCAAGGAGCTGTACCGGGCAGCGCCCTACGGTGTGGGCTACTTCGTCGGCGTCTGGCAGCCGTGAGGCCGCTGGCGATCATCGGCCCGACGGGCACCGGCAAGTCAGCGCTGGCGCTCGACTTTGCAGAACGGGTCGAGCGGTCGGGCAGCGCCGTTGACGTGGAGATTGTGAACGCCGACGCGATGCAGCTCTACCGCGGTATGGACATTGGCACCGCCAAGCTGCCCGTCGAAGCGCGCCGCGGCATCGCGCACCATCAACTCGACGTGCTGAACGTCACCCAGACGGCAACCGTCGCCCGCTATCAGCAGTCCGCCGCGGCGGATGTCGAGGCGATCGCTGCTCGCGGCGCGGTGCCCGTCGTCGTCGGTGGTTCCATGCTCTACGTTCAATCGCTGCTCGACGACTGGGCGTTTCCGGCCACCGATCCCGCGGTGCGAGCACGGTGGGAACAGCGCCTCGCGGAGGTTGGGGTGAGCCAGCTGCATACCGAGCTGTCCCGCCGCGACCCGGCCGCGGCCGCGGCGATCCTGCCCACCGATGGCCGGCGCACGGTGCGCGCGCTTGAGGTGATCGAGCTGACCGGGCAGCCGTTCGCCGCGTCCGCGCCGCGGATAGGCCCCGCCCGGTGGGACACCGCAATCGTCGGATTGGACTGCGAGACCGCGCTTCTCGATGACAGGCTGGTCCAGCGCACCGAGGCGATGTTCGACGCCGGCCTGGCCGACGAGGTACGTGCCCTGCTGGATGAGGGACTGCGCGAAGGCGTCACCGCGTCACGCGCGCTGGGTTACGCCCAAGTGATCGCCGCACTCGATGCCGGTTCAGAGACCGGCAGCGTGGGCCACCAGATGCGTGCCGCGCAGGAGCAGACCTTCGTGGGCACCCGTCGCTACGTGCGACGGCAGCGGTCGTGGTTCCGCCGGGACCACCGCGTGCACTGGCTCGACGCCGCGGACGATCACCTCGTTGAGGGCGCACTGCGCGCGTGGCGGCAAGTACCCTGAACTGGTGATCTTCACATGATCTTCGCGAAGGGTCACGGCACCGAGAACGACTTCGTGTTGCTGCCCGACGTCGATGCCGAGCTGGCGCTCAGTGCTGCGCGGGTGACGGCGTTGTGCGACCGTCGTCGGGGATTGGGCGCCGACGGTGTGCTCCGGATTACCACCGCGGGTGCCACCGTGCGGGCCGGCGTGCTTGAGCGCCTGCCTGACGGTGTCAGCGCGGATGACTGGTACATGGACTATCGCAACGCCGACGGGTCGACCGCGCAGATGTGCGGCAACGGCGTGCGGGTATTCGCGCATTACCTGCGTGCCTCCTGCCTGGAGTCCCGCGACGAGTTTGTCGTCGGATCGCTGGCCGGCCCGCGACTGGTCACGCTGCACCAGGTCGACCAGACCTGCGCCGACGTCACCGTCGACATGGGCAAGGCCAACCGGTTGGGCGCGGGGGAGGCCGTCATCGGCGGTCGGCGGTTCACCGGGATTGCCATCGACGTCGGCAACCCGCACCTCGCGTGTGTGGATACTCGGCTGACGATCGAAGAGCTTGCGGCACTGGATATTGGCGCGCCCGTGGACTTCGACCGCGAGCAGTTTCCGGACGGGGTCAATATCGAAGTGCTCACCGCGCCGGCCGGCGGGGTGGTCCGGATGCGCGTGCACGAGCGCGGGGTTGGTGAAACCCGGTCGTGCGGTACCGGAACGGTCGCGGCCGCGGTCGCCGCGCTGGCAAGTACGGGTGCCGACATCGGGTCGCTGACCGTCCGGGTGCCGGGCGGCGACGTCACCGTCACCGTCACCGCCGCCACCAGCTACTTGCGGGGACCGTCGGTGCTGGTGGCCCACGGCGAACTCGCCGACGCTTGGTGGAGCGCGCAGGTTTGACGCCCCACGGGTTTATTCGGCTGCGCGGCCGGGCGCAACGTGCCACCATCGGATACAGGCCATGACATATCCAGAATCGCCCGACATGGGCTTCCCAGATCCTGCTGACTCCCGCGACGCGGTACCGAGTACCGGCGAACTCGCGCTCGACGACCGAGCGGCACTGCGCCGGGTCGCCGGGCTGTCGACCGAGCTTGCCGACGTCTCCGAGGTCGAGTACCGCCAGCTACGGCTGGAACGTGTGGTGCTGGTGGGGGTGTGGACCGAGGGCAGCGCGGCTGACAATGAGGCCAGCATGGCCGAACTGGCGGCGCTGGCCGAGACCGCCGGCTCCGAAGTGCTCGAAGGGCTCATCCAGCGTCGCGACCGGCCCGACCCGTCAACGTATATCGGCTCGGGGAAGGCGGCCGAGCTTCGCGACGTGGTGGTCGCGACCGGCGCCGACACCGTCATCTGCGACGGCGAGCTGTCCCCGGCGCAGCTGAACGCGCTGGAGAAGGCGGTGAAGGTCAAGGTCATCGACCGGACCGCGTTGATCCTGGACATCTTCGCCCAGCACGCCACCAGCCGGGAGGGCAAAGCGCAGGTGTCGCTGGCGCAGATGCAGTACATGCTGCCGCGGCTGCGCGGCTGGGGTGAGTCGATGTCCCGGCAGGCGGGCGGGCGGGCGGGCGGCAGCGGCGGCGGGGTAGGCACCCGCGGCCCGGGTGAAACCAAGATCGAGACCGACCGGCGCCGCATCCGCGAGCGAATGGCCAAGCTGCGGCGCGAGATCAAGGGGATGAAACAGGCCCGCGACACCCAGCGCACCCGCCGACTGGCCAGCGATGTGCCGTCAATCGCCATCGTCGGCTACACCAACGCGGGCAAGTCCAGCCTGCTCAACGCGCTGACCGGAGCCGGGGTCCTGGTGCAGGACGCGCTGTTCGCCACCCTGGAACCGACCACCCGCCGCGCTGAACTAGAAGACGGTCGGCCGGTCGTGCTCACCGATACCGTCGGCTTCGTCCGGCACTTGCCCACCCAGCTGATCGAGGCGTTCCGCTCCACGCTGGAAGAAGTCGTCGACGCCGATCTGTTGGTGCACGTCGTCGACGGCTCGGACGTCAGCCCGCTGGGCCAGATCAATGCGGTCCGGCAGGTGATCTCGGAGGTCATCTCCGACGGTGCTGGTCAGGGCGCCGTTGCGCCACCGGAGTTGCTGGTGGTCAACAAGATCGACGCGGCAAGCGATCTGGCGTTGGCCAAGCTCCGCCACGTCCTGCCCGGCGCTGTATTCGTCTCGGCACGGACCGGCGATGGCATCGACATGTTGCGGCGGCGGATGGCCGAACTTGCGGCGCCGACCGACGCCGCGGTGGATGTGGTTATTCCGTACGACCGTGGCGACCTGGTGTCTCGGGTACACGTCGATGGGCGGGTGCAACAAGCCGAGCACACCTCCGAGGGCACCCGGATCAAGGCCCGGGTGCCGGTAGCGTTGGCGGCCAGCCTGCGCGAGTTCGGCGTTTAGCCCGGAGGGCGCAGCCGTTAGTCGACCAACCGTTCGGTTGGTATATCTTGGGCGAGAAGGTCACTCATTCGCCGGATCGCCGGAGGTCGTACCCCCATGAGCAGTGTCGTCAAATACCAGCGCACTCTTTTCGAGCCCGAGCACGAACTGTTCCGCGAGTCCTACCGGGGCTTCCTGGATCGGCACGTCGCGCCCCACCAGGCGGAATGGGACAAGGCGAAGATTGTGGACCGCGGTGTGTGGCTGGAGGCCGGGAAACAGGGATTTCTCGGGATGGCGGTGCCGGAGGAGTACGGCGGCGGTGGCAACTCCGATTTCCGCTACAACACGATCGTGACCGAGGAAACGGCTGCCGGGCGATACAACGGCATCGGTTTCGGCCTGCACAACGACATCATCGCGCCGTACCTGCTGGCGCTGGCGACCGAAGAGCAGAAGCAGCGCTGGTTACCGAAATTCTGCACCGGTGAGTTGATCACAGCCATCGCGATGACCGAGCCGGGAACGGGCAGTGACCTGCAGGGCATCAAGACCCGCGCGGTTAAGCAGGGTGATCACTATGTGCTCAACGGATCAAAGACGTTCATCACCAACGGAATCAACTCTGACCTGGTGATCGTGGTGGCGCAGACGGACCCGGACAAGGGTGCGCAGGGCTTCTCGCTGTTGGTGGTCGAGCGTGGCATGGACGGCTTTGAGCGCGGCCGCCATCTGGACAAGATCGGCCTCGACGCCCAGGACACGGCCGAGTTGTCGTTCTCTGACGTGCACGTTCCAGCCGAAAACCTGCTCGGCGAAGAGGGCATGGGGTTCATCTATCTGATGCAGAACCTGCCACAGGAACGGATCTCGATCGCGATCATGGCCGCGGCGTCGATGGAGACGGTGCTGGAAATGACGCTCCAATACACCAAGGAGCGCAAAGCGTTCGGCAAGCCGATCGGCAGCTTCCAGAACAGTCGCTTCGTGCTGGCCGAGCTGGCGACGGAGGCCACCGTAGTCCGCATGATGGTCGACGAATTCGTCCGCTTGCACCTCGATAAAGAGCTGACGGCCGAACAGGCTGCGATGGCCAAGTGGTACTCCACCGAAAAGCAGGTGCACCTGATCGACCGTTGTCTGCAGCTGCACGGTGGGTATGGCTACATGCGCGAATACCCGGTTGCGCGCGCCTACCTCGATGCACGGGTGCAGACGATCTACGGCGGAACGACCGAGATCATGAAAGAGATCATCGGACGCGGCCTCGGTGTCTAGCTTTATCGAAAACCGTGTTTTCGACCTTTAGTCGGAATGTGACGGAATGCAGTTGTCGCGCGAAAGAGACGCCGGCAGTTGGGGCCTCGGAAGCATTGCGGAAGCAATATCGACAACCTTTGAAATTGCCGAAATGGCAAATTTGTCGGGCGGATCGCTTACCGGGGGATGATCTCGCGTAGCGTCGCGCGTGTATTCCGCGCAAGTCAACGCCTGCAGACATGCCGTGTTCGGCGGCTCGGTAACTCGAACTTCGTCCGGGCGGGGTAGCGATTGGTCGCGATCGCGATACGGGTCAGAATCGGCAACGTTTCGACATCAGCCCGGTATCTGTTTTCGTACTATTGCCGAAATGACTTCGCAATTATCCTTGGTTAGCGCAAAGTGATGCGAGTCGCGCGATGATGCGGACGGAATGGGGTAACTTCCCCGGTAATCGGAATACCAACCACTCGCTATGTCTGACTAGAGGCTTGGCGAAGGGGCAGGGAGGTCAAGTGCGCAGGCTGGTCGCGCGTGCACTGGTCAGCTTGGCGACCGCGATGGTGGCCAGCGCATTGCTGGCGCCCGCCGCGTTGGCTTCTCCGATTGGTGACGCCGAGGCGGCCATCATGGCCGCGTGGGACAAAGCCGGTGGCGACACCTCGCCGCTCGGCGCCAGGAAAGGCGATGTCTATCCCGTCGCCGACGGATTCGCCCTGGCCTTCGACAGCGGCAAGATGTTCTACACCACCGCGACCGGCGCCAAATACGCTTACGGACCGGTCCTGGACAAATACGAGTCGTTGGGCGGTCCCGGCGGCAGCGACCTGGGGTTCCCCACCATCAATGAAGTTCCCGGCCTAGCGGGACCCGACAGCCGGGTGGCCACCTTTTCCGCCAGCGACAAGCCGGTGATCTTCTGGACACCGGATCACGGCGCGTTCGCCGTGCGCGGCGCCCTGAACGCCGCTTGGGACAGACTCGGCAGCTCGGGCGGCGTTCTCGGTGCCCCGATCGCGGATGAAACCTACGACGGCGACCTCGTCTCCCAGAAATTCAGCGGCGGTCAGATCTCTTGGAACTCGAAAACCAAGGAGTTCACCACCAACCCGGCGACGCTGGCCGACCAGCTGAAAGGCTTGCAGGTAACGATCGATCCCACCGCGGCCATCGGCATGGCTTGGCGTGCAGCCGGCGGTGCGGGCGGTCCGCTGGGCCTTAAGCAGGGTGCGCAGTATTCCATCGGTGGTGACGGAGTTGTCCAAGACTTCGCCGGCGGCAAGGTGTATTACAGCCCGGCCACCGGCGCGGGTGCCGTCGAGAGCGACATTCTGGCGAAGTACGAGTCACTGGGCGGGCCGGTCGGCAGCGACCTCGGCTTCCCCGCGGCCAACGAGACTGACGGCGGTATCGCACCTTCCAGCCGGATCGTCACGTTCTCGGCGGCCGACAAGCCGGTGATCTTCTGGACCCAGGACCACGGTGCATTCGTCATACGCGGCGCCATGAAGGCCGCGTGGGACAAGCTCCGCGGTCCCGGCGGGAAACTCGGCGCACCGGTCGGCGATCAGGCCGTGGACGGCGACACGGTGTCGCAGAAGTTCACCGGCGGCAGGATCTCATGGAATCGCGCGAAAAACGCGTTCAGCACCGACCCGGCCAACCTGGCGCCGTTGCTGTCGGGTCTGCAGGTGCCGGGGCAGAACCAGCCCAGTAGTGCCGCGATGCCCTCGCATATCAAGGAGTTCGCGTGGCATTGGTGGTACGTGTTGGCCGCCATTCCGCTGTTGGTGCTGGTCGCGCTGCTGGCGTTCGTGGCGTTCGGGTGGCGCCGCCGCCGTCGTGCCGCCCGCGCCGCCGGCCGTGACGCCCGTCTTGACGATGGCGCATACAACGTCGACCACGACGTGGACGGCAGCTACGAACTGGCAGCCGAAGGGCGTTGGGCGCATGACGACGCCGATTTGGCTGATGGACGGCTGCTGCCGCAGGATGCCGAGTCCGCGGCCAGAATCAGCTGGGCGCGGGCGCGGGCCGACGACGTCGGGCCGGAGGATTTCGGGCTCGATGATGAAGACCCCGATACGGTCGATACCACAACCATTCCCGTTGTGTCGGAGCACGATCTGGCTGACGCCGAGTCGGATGGCAGCTACCCGGACGAGGACTATCCGGCCGAGGGTTCTGCGGACGAGGATTATCGGGATGTGGCCGTCCCACGCACTCCTCCGGATGCGGGCTATGCGGAGGCTGCGGACGTGGGCTATCGGGATTTCGCCGTTCCTCATACCGCTCCGGATCCGGACGCTGTGGCTTCCGATCGTGAGGCGAGAGCCGGGCGGCACGCGGCGCTGGAATCCGCAACTGGTGCGGAATTGGCGAACGCGGGGCCAGCCCCGGCCGGACGCCCGACGATTCACCCGCCGCTGGATGACCCATACCAGGCGCCTGCTGGTTATCCGATCAAGGCCAGCGCTCGCTTCGGTCTGTATTACACGCCCAGCAGCGCGCTCTACGACGACACGATCGCGGAATTCTGGTTGTCTAGCGAAGAAGTCGCACAAGCCAACGGCTTCATCAAGGCCGACTGAGCCGCCCAGTTCTAGATCTTGCGAATCACCGTGACGACCTTGCCGAGCACGGTCGCATCGTTACCGGGGATGGGATCGAACGCCGGGTTGTGCGGCATCAGCCACACCTGACCGCCCGCGCGTTTGAACGTCTTCACCGTGGCCTCACCGTCAATCATGGCCGCGACGATGTCCCCATTGTCGGCGACGTTCTGTTGCCGTATTACGACCCAGTCGCCGTCGCAGATCGCGGCCTCCACCATCGAGTCGCCGACCACCTTGAGCAGGAAGAGCGTGCCTTCGCCGACCAAGTCACGAGGCAGCGGGAAGACGTCTTCGACAGCTTCTTCGGCAAGGATCGGTCCGCCAGCCGCGATGCGCCCCAGCACGGGAACGTAGGTGGGCTCCGGCAAGGCGTCCGAGCCTGCGACATCAGTCACGGGTGCGGCCGGAGCGCCGTCGTCGGACCCGCGGACGTCGACGGCGCGGGGGCGGTTAGGGTCACGGCGCAGATAGCCCTTGCGCTCGAGGGTGCGCAGCTGGTGAGCCACCGAAGATGTCGATGTCAGGCCCACTGCGTCGCCGATTTCCCGAATGCTCGGGGGATACCCGCGGCTGGTGACGGAAGCGCGGATGACATCCAGGATGGTGCGCTGCCGCTCGGTAAGCGATGATTTCACGGTTTGCAAGCGTCCGGCCGCGCTAGCGGATGAGGTGTCGTTGCTGTCGCTCATGGCACTGAATGTAGCTGCACATGACCCAAGAATCAAACATGTGTTCGACAGGCGTGTCGCGTCGACTTGACTGGCGCACTATCAGTCGCCAATCCGGGCGAATCACAAATGTGTAACTCGCGCGGGCACCGGGTATTTGTGCTTCATGATGCTCCGTGTCAAGGGTGAAGACCGGCGAATCTTGTCGGTGGTGTGCTCTAGCGTCTTGTTCGTGCGACACGCTTCGCTCAAATGTTCGTACTTCGAACACACGGGCGATAGCATCGAACACACGAGCGAGAATTAGTCGACCGGAGGAACGCTCATGACGATCATTCACACAGCCTCGGCGCGTACCGGCTACACAGGGCGCCCGGCCCACGCGCCCGACCATGTGCTCCGTGGCAGCCGCGATCAGCTGGCCCGGTCTCGCAGGCCTGCGCCGATGCGGCCGGCCGGAGCGCCGCCGCGGTACCGCGGCACCGGTGTCGCGATGTCGGTCGCTCCGCATGGCAGGCGCCCGGTCACGCTGGCGACGACGGTGGGGCTGGCCCTGCTCGCGGGGATAATCACCCTGTGGCTCGGCATGGTTGCCCATCTCGGACAGCTGGCCAACGGCGAGCCCGCGGCGGCTTCGGCTGCTCACGTGCCCGACACCCTTGCCGTGGTGCGGGTCGAACCGGGGGAATCCATTCAGGATATAGCCGCGCGGGTGGCACCTGATGCGCCTGCGCCCCAGGTCGTCCAGCGCATCCGCGAACTCAATGACCTGGGCTCGCCAACACTTGTCGCAGGCCAGACCCTGATCGCGCCGGTCGGCTGATAGTCACCGGCGGATAGCGAAAGCCGCTCTACGCCAAGGCCCCTCGGTTCTCGGGGCGGTGAGCGCGCCCGGAATCCCCCAGTATTGGCCCTGTCAGGCAGCGCGCAGGTACTCTCAGGGTGGTTTGCGAACACGGGTGTCAGCGCGGCGAAGGAGCGGTCATGCACTGTCCGTTCTGCCGGCATCCCGACTCCCGGGTCATTGATTCCCGGGAAACCGACGAAGGCCAGGCTATCCGCCGCCGTCGCTCGTGCCCGGAGTGCGGGCGGCGTTTCAGCACGGTGGAAACCGCCGTCCTGGCCGTGGTCAAGCGCAGTGGTGTGACTGAGCCCTTCAGCAGGGAAAAGGTCATCAAGGGCGTTCGTCGGGCATGCCAGGGTCGACAGGTGGACGAGGATGCGCTGAACCTGCTGGCCCAGCAAGTGGAAGACGCCGTGCGTGCTGCCGGATCGCCCGAGATACCGAGCCACGAGGTGGGCCTGGCCATCCTTGGGCCGTTGCGTGACCTCGATGAGGTGGCCTACCTGCGGTTTGCGTCGGTCTATCGGTCCTTTTCTTCGGCGGACGATTTCGAGCGCGAGATCGAGGCGCTGCGCGCACACCGCAATGTGTCCACCCGGAGCTGACGGAGCGGATGACGAACCCCGGCCTGCACCCAGATCTCGAAGCGCTGGCACCATTGCTTGGCAGTTGGGCCGGTCGGGGTGCCGGCAAGTATCCGACGATCCAGCCCTTCGAATACCTCGAGGAAGTCGTCTTCTCGCATGTGGGCAAGCCTTTTCTGGCCTATGCGCAGAAGACGCGGGCCGCATCCGACGGCAAGCCGTTGCACGCCGAGACGGGGTATCTTCGGGTGCCGCGGCCGGGTCACGTCGAGCTGGTGCTGGCTCACCCGAGCGGCGTCACCGAAATCGAAGTCGGCACGTATTCGGTGACCGGCGGCGTCATCGAACTCGAGATGTCCAGCACCGCCATCGGATTGGCCCCGACCGCGAAAGAAGTTACCGCGCTTGGTCGTTCCTTTCGAATCGACGGCGACGAGCTTTCCTATTCGGTGCGGATGGGCGCGGTCGGCCAGGCACTGCAGGATCATCTCGCTGCAGTGTTACACCGCAGGCCATAGAGAACCATAAAGACATCGCCGTAACCCTAAGGACTCCAAGCGAATCAGATCGCCGAACCGTGGCAGCTGCCGGTTAGGTGGCGCTGCGTTCGTCGGAACCCATGGCGTTGAGGACGGCCATCCGGGTGTCGTCCGAGCCCGTGACCGTTGCCTCACCGCCGCCGCTGCGGAGCAGTCCGCGAAGCGCGGCCTGATCGTATTGGGCGGGCACCGTGTCTTCGATGAAGCGCTGCAGCACGTCGATAAAGCGGGCCGGGTCGTCGTGGAACGGAAAGTGGCCTGAACCCTCGAATAGCTCCAGGCGCGAGCCCGGCATCGCGGCGTGGGCCATCCGGGCGTGTTGCACGGGTACCACCACGTCTCTCGTGCCCCAAATGATCTGCACCGGGACAGCCTGGGTCAAATAACATCGGTCGAGCATGGTGACGATCTGCCCTCGCCAGTCCACCACCGCGCGAAGCGTGCGACTGAACGCCGCCGAGGCCGTCGGTTCCGGTAGGTCGTCCAATATCCGCACCACGTTTGACAGATCACTGCCCAGGCCGCTCGTTCCAAGAGCCATGCCCGCCAACCGCCCGGCCAGATGAAGTGCCGGCCGCACCAAGGGGAGCCGCAGCAATGCCAGAGCTTCGCTGCCCATCGGCAACGAGGCACAGCGCAAGGCGATGTTGACGTCCTTGGTAACCCCGCCGGCGCTGACCAGGACCAGCCGCTCAACCAGCTGAGGGAACTGGTAGGTGAATTGCATCGCCACCCCGCCGCCGAGTGAATGACCCACGATGGTCGCGCGCTCGATGTCGAGCACGCTGAGTAGGTCGCGCATTCCGTTGGCGTATGCCGCAACCGAGTAGTCGGCGCGCGGCTTGTCGGATCGGCCGTGGCCCAGCAGGTCCGGGGCGATGACGGTGAATCGTTGGGCGAGCTTGGCCTGCACGGCATTCCAAGTGGTGGAGTTGTCGCCGATGCCGTGGATCAGCAGAATCGCCGGCCCCGAACCGGCGATCCGGTAGGCCCGCTTATAACCATGGATGGTGCGGAACTCCAGCGAAGGTGTCGTGACTTCCCGCACCGGGCGAAGATTGCTCTTGCGTTTCCGCTCGGTCATCTCGCCAACCTCGTTGTCGGGCCGGTCAGGCCGGATCGTCGTCGTCGAACTTCTTTTCGGCCTGTTGGGCGAGGAACCGCTCGAATTCGGCGCCAAGCTCGTCGCCGCTGGGCAGGTCCTCGTCGCGATTTAGTAACGACCTGTTCTCCTGCGCGTCGATGAAGGCATCGTACTGGCGCTCGAGGGCAGCCACCACTTGAGCGACTTCGGCACTTGCCTCGACCTGCTCGTCGATCTTGGTACGAATCTCTGCCGCCGCGTCGGACAGCGACGAGAGCGGCAGCTCCAGCAACCCGGTCTTGGCCACCTGTTCCAGCAGCGCCTGAGCGGCGGCCGGATAGTCGGTCTGGGTCAGGTAATGCGGCACGTGCACGGTGAACCCGACGACTTCATGACCGTGCTGGGCCATTCGGTATTCCAGCAGATTGGACGCGCTGCCCGGAACCTGGATCTCGGTGATCCACGGTTGGAAATCGGCGATCAGTTCCCCGTTGTTGGAGTGCGCGGTGAGCGTGGTCGGCCGCGTATGCGGAACCGCCATCGGGACGGTGCCCAGGCCGATGGTCTGCCGCACGCCCAGGCGCTCGGCCAGCAGCCGCACCGCGGTGATGAAACGCTCCCACTTCAGATCCGGCTCCATGCCGGCCAGCAGCAGAAACGGGGTGCCGACGGTGTCGCGCAGTGCGTACAACGTCAACTCTGGATCGTCGTAATTGGTGAAGTGATCGATCTTGAAGGTCATCAGCGGCCGGCGCGAGCGATAGTCCAGTAGTTCGTCGATCGCGAACGACGCGACCAGTTCGGTATCCAGGGCCGTCTTCAGGTGGGTCGCGGCCAACCGGATCGCGTGACCGGCGTCGGAGAAACCTTCCAATGCGTGCACCAACACCGGGCCGCGGCCGTCGGACGTTACCAACTGCGGCGCCGGGAACTCCAGCTCGTACATGCCGGGCTGCCCTGGCTGGTAGTACGCGTCGTCTGGATCTTGATTGTCGGCCATTGGGTTTGCCTCCTCTCGGGAGTCTCCAGAGTGCCCTAAGCGGTGACCCCCGAATCAACGGGCACCACTATTGAACAGCGAACGCTGCGGTGTCCTGCTAGTCAAAACGCAATATCGCACGAACGTAATCCACGCGGAACATGTCGGATATCGGCGAAACCATCTCAGAAGAGCGCGGGTGCAGGTGTGGGCGCACCGTGTCTCGGACTCTTCTCAGCGCCGTGCCATCAGGCATGATGAGAATCGATGCGGATACCGACGTTATTGCTGTGCCTGGTGATCGGACTGGCGACGTTGCTGACGTCGTGCGATCGAACGGGCGTGCATGCGTTGACTCCCACTGCGTCCCAGACGCGGATCAGCTTTCCGGTGCAGCGGCTCAGCGACCCCCGGCACAGCGCTGTAGCGGGTCCGGTGGACCCCGACCTGCGCGTGGGCGCGATCTTCCTGGACGGCGGCAACCTGCACGTTTGCACCGGCGCGGTGGTGCATTCCGCGCGCGGCAACCTGGTGATGACCGCCGCCCACTGCCTGGCCGGGGCATCTCAGATAGCCTTTGCTCCCGGTTTCGGCGGAGACGCGCCGCCCACCGATCTGTGGACGGCTGACGCGGTCTACCTCGATCCGCGCTGGATCGCGAGTAAGGATCCGCGCGCCGACTACGCGATCGCGCGGGTCAATAGCGACCGGGGAGGCACAGTCGAATCGCATATCGGCTTGGCTTTGTCGCTGGGCATGGCACCGCCTTCCGGCAGTCGGGTCACCGTGCTGGGGTATCCGTCCGGCGTGGGTGGTTCGCCGATCGGTTGTCAGACCAATACCGGGGTCACCGACAGCGGCTTTCCCTCGTTGGCCTGCGAAGGTCTGGTCGGCGGTACCAGCGGGGCGCCGTGGGTGAGCGGCACCACGGTGACGGGGGTGATCGGGGGGCTCGAAGGTGGTGGCTGCGCTGAGAACGTTTCGTATTCCGCGCCGTTCGACGAACGCACTGCGCAGCTACTGACCCGCGCCGATGCCGGCGGCCCCGGAGACACGGTGCCGAACGAGGTATCGAACCCCTGCTAATTGCGGCTCGCCGAAGCCAGGGGTCAGTGGCGGAACTGGTGTAGCGCGCGCACCTTGTTCATCACGTCGAGCGCAGCCACCTTGTAAGCCTCGGAGAACGTCGGGTAGTTGAACACCGCGTCGACCAAATATTCGACGCTGCCGCCGCATCCCATCACGGCTTGTCCGATGTGCACCAACTCGGTGGCACTCGTGCCGAAGATGTGCACGCCGAGGATTCTGAGATCGTCGGTGGACACCAGCAGTTTGAGCATGCCGTAGGAGTCGCCGGCGATCGCACCGCGGGCCAACTCGCGGTACCGGGACACCCCCACCTCGTAAGGGATCGAGTTCTTCGTCAGCTCCACCTCGGTGGCACCGACGTACGAAATCTCGGGGATCGAGTAGATGCCGATCGGCTGCAGTTCGGTGATGCCGTCACATGCTTCCCCGAATGCGTGGTAGGCGGCCAGCCGTCCCTGTTCCATCGAGGTCGCGGCCAATGCCGGGAAGCCGATGACATCGCCGACGGCGTAGATGTGCTCCACCTTGGTCCGGAACTTGTCGTCGACGAAGATCCGCCCACGGCTCTCCACCTCGACGCCGGCTTTCTGCAGGTCGAGCCGGTCGGTCTGACCCTGGCGTCCCGCGGAGTACATCACCGTGTCGGCGGGAATCTGTTTGCCGCTGGCCAGGGTGGTGATGGTGCCGGAGGCTCCGACGTCCACCGCGGTCACCTCCTCGCCGAACCGGAAGGTGACCGCCAGGTCGCGCAGGTGGAATTTCAGCGCCTCGATGATCTCCGGGTCGCAGAAGTCCAACATGTCGCTGCGCTTCTCCACGACGGTCACCTTGGTGCCCAACGCGGCGAACATCGAGGCGTATTCGATGCCGATCACACCCGCGCCCACCACCACCATCGACGCCGGCAGCGACTTGAGGTCCAGGATCCCGTCGGAGTCGAGCACCCTGTCGTCGTCGAAATTCACCCCGGACGGGCGTGCCGGCGTGGTGCCGGTGGCGATGACGATGTATTTGCCGCTGATGGTCAACTTTTCCCGGCGGGTGGGGTCTTCGATTTCGATGGTGTGCGGGTCGATGAACCGCCCGTGCCCCTCCAGCAGGTCGACTCGGTTGCGCATCAGCTGGTTTCGCACCACGTCGATCTCTTTGGTGATCACGTGCTGGGTCCGGGCCAGCAGGTCGGCCGGGGTGATCTTCTCTTTGACGCGGTAGCTGGCGCCGTACAGTTCGCGCTGGCTCATACCGGTGAGGTAGAGCACCGCCTCGCGCAACGTCTTCGACGGGATGGTGCCCGTGTTGACGCAAACGCCGCCGAGCATATCGCCGCGTTCCACTATCGCCGCGGACTTGCCCAGTTTGGCCGAGGCGATAGCGGCCTTCTGTCCGCCGGGCCCCGAACCGATAACCACCATGTCGTACTCTTGCGTCGAACCCATGGGCTAGACAGTAGAACAGCAAAACGCACAGTGCTGAGTTCGTGCACAGGGGGCCCGCTCCCTTGCCCAGCGTGAGCACCTTCTGACGGTGACGCTTGTCAGCGTTAGCCCCCATGAGCATGCATAGAGCTGACTTTCAGCTGAATCGCCCCGGAGCTTTGATCGCCGCGTTGCCCGCCGTTCTCGGCTTTGTGCCAGAAAATTCACTAGTTCTGGTGTCGCTGGACGGCGGCGAACTGGGGTCGGTCATGCGGATCGACCTTGGTGACGGGCTCGTCGACCGGATCGATCATCTTGTGGAGGTTGCGGCCGCAGCCGAACCGGACGCCGCGATCGCAGTGGTCGTCGATGCCGATGGCGCGCAGTGTTCGGTGTGTGACGAAGAACATCAGGAGCTGTGCGAGATGCTGCGAGAGGCGTTGGCGCTAAACGACATCGTGCTGTTGGCCGCGCACGTGGTGGACCGGGTGGCATGCGGCGGTCGCTGGCATTGTGCGGACGGCTGTGGCGCCGGCGGCGAGGTAGACGATCCTTCGGCGTCGCCGCTGGCCGTGGCGGCGGTCCTGGATGGTCGACGGCTATACCCGCGGCGGGCGGACTTGCAGGCTGTCGTCGCGGTCGACGACCCGGCGCGCAGCGCCGAACTGGCCGCGACGATCAAACGGCAGGCGGTCACCCGCGCGGCCGCTCATCGGGCGGATCCCGCGGGTTGCTGTCGGCGCGATGTGCAGAACGCGATGGCCGCGGCCGTCCGTGTCGCCAGCGGACAATCGCTGTCCGACGCCGAGCTTGCGGAGTTGGGCTGCGCATTGCGCGATGCGCAGGTGCGTGACACGTTGTACGCGCTCGCGGTTGGCGAAAACGCCGGTCCGGCCGAATCGCTGTGGGCGCTCCTGGCGCGCACCCTGCCGCAGCCATGGCGGGTCGAAGCGTTGGTGTTGCTTGCGTTCAGTGCTTATGCCCGCGGCGACGGGCCGCTGGCCGGGGTATCGCTGGAGGCCGCACTGCGCTGCGAACCGGACCATCGGATGGCGGGCATGCTGGACACGGCGTTGCAGTCCGGGCTGCGTCCCGAGCGCATTCGCGACCTCGCGACCACCGGCTACCGACTGGCCAAGCGACTCGGTGTGCGGCTACCGCCGCGACGCCCATTCGGCCGACGTGCGGGGTAGGGCCGGTTGGATGGGCCCCGTTGGCCGTCAGACCTTTTCGACCTTTACGGCATGCGCCATCTCGTGTGGCAGGGTGACGTTTTCGTGGCCCGGGATCAGGATGGTCACGCCGCCGCCGACGGTGCTGGTCGAGACGGTGACTCGCGCGTTGGGGACCACGCCGGCGTCCTTCAGCCGAGCGATCAGGTCGATGTCGCCCTGAACATGCTCAGTGAGTTGGCGGACAACGACCGCAACCGGCGAGCCCGCAGGCAACTCGGTCAACCGAACGAGGGCGGCTTCGTCTTCGCCGAACTTCGGACCCACGCCCAGGTCGAAAAGACCCGGAATCGGGTTGCCGAACGGGGACGTGGTCGGGTTGTTGAGCACCTTCATCAGCCGGCGTTCGACGTCCTCGCTCATGACGTGCTCCCACCGGCACGCCTCGGCGTGCACTTCCTCCCATGGCAGCCCGATGACGTCAACCAGTAACCGCTCGGCGAGCCGGTGCTTGCGCATCACGGCGACGGCCAGGGCCCGGCCCTTGTCGGTGAGCTCCAGGTGGCGGTCGCCGGCGACGTGCAGCAACCCGTCGCGTTCCATGCGGGATACGGTCTGGCTGACGGTCGGCCCACTTTGATCGAGCCGCTCCGCAATCCGGGCACGCAGCGGGGTCACGCCCTCTTCCTCGAGGTCGTAGATGGTCCGCAGGTACATCTCGGTGGTATCAACCAGGTCGTTCATTCACCCACCCTCCATTGCCGATGAGTCTACTTGCACAGCTATGTGAATGGTTGTTCAACGCTCCCTAGACACGAAGTATGCCCGCCGCTGCGCGGCGGGCATACTGTCCCTGCTGTTTGGATTTGGTTGGCGGCCCTAGCTTGCATAAGACCTGAGTCGGTCGGCACGGTCGCCGTTGCGCAGCTTGCCCATCACGTCCCGCTCGATCTGCCGGACGCGCTCGCGGGACAGACCGAACAGCTTCCCGATCTGATCCAGGGTGCGCGGCTGGCCGTCGTCCAGACCGAAGCGCAGACGGATGACCTGATGCTCGCGCTCGTCGAGAGTGGCCAACACACTGCGGATGTCGGTGTGCAGCAGCTCGGCGATCACCGAGTTCTCCGCGGACATCGCTTCGGCGTCTTCAATGAAATCGCCCAGCGGGGCTTCTTCCTCAGCACCGACCGGCATATCCAGGCTCACCGGGTCACGGCTGTGCTCCAACAGGTCGTTGATCTTTTCGACCGGAATGCCGGATTCGGCGGCGAGCTCCTCGTCGGTGGCTTCCCGCCCCAGGTTTTGGTGCATCTCCCGCTTGATCCGCGCCAGCTTGTTGACCTGCTCGACCAAGTGAACGGGCAACCGGATGGTGCGGCTCTGGTCGGCCATGCCGCGGGTGATGGCTTGCCGGATCCACCAGGTGGCGTAGGTCGAGAACTTGAATCCCTTTGCGTAGTCGAACTTCTCCATCGCGCGGATCAAGCCGAGGTTGCCCTCCTGGATCAGGTCCAGCAACGGCATTCCGCGACCCGTGTAGCGCTTGGCCAGCGACACCACCAGCCGCAGGTTCGCCTCCAGCAGGTGCCGGCGCGCGGCCTCGCCGTCGCGTACGACGGCCGCCAGATCGCGTTTGCGGTTCTCGCCGAGGCGCTTACGCGTCCCCAGTAGGTGCTCGGCATAGAGCCCGGCTTCGATGCGCTTGGCCAACTCGACCTCGTCCGCGGCGTTGAGCAGTGCCGTCTTGCCGATGCCGTTCAGATACACGCGCACGAGGTCCGCTGCGGGGCTTTGAGCATCCAAATCGCGTTCAAACCGACTCGTGGTGGCGTTCGCCATAGCGACCTCCCAATAGGCTTCACTGTCAAGACGTATAACGACAGATCCACCCTCTGAGTTCCCACCCGACCGTGATCTCACACGCTTTGACGTGCAGAAATGTCGCGGCGACCTGAGAATGTCCTGAGAAGTCCGATAACCGGGGATCCCTGGCCGGCCTGAGTAACCCTGGGCGGCCCGATCAACCCCGGCCGGCTGCCGGGTTAGGAGGCGAGTCCTGTCGCGGTGACGGGTCACGTCGCGGCTCGAGTGCCGGCCGCTCAGCCGTCGGGAAGAGTGGGGTGCGCCGCCGGGAGTCGTCAAACCGTCGAGGTTCCTCGGAGGTTCGGGGCGGCCGATCGTTGGCGATCAGTACCGCCATCCACGGCAGCGGGATCGAAACGGCCACGATCGCCAGCGAAATGAGACCGTTGTGCCACGTGCCGTATGCGAGGGCGGCGAGGAGAAGCGCCGGAACCCGGATGGACATCAGGGTCAGATACTTGCGCACCCGCTTGCGATGCTGTTCTTCATACGAAGGGGCAGCGGCAGTGATGAGTACCGGCCGGCTCTTGTTGTCGCTGAAGTCGTCGTTGAAGTGGTCGTCGAAGTCGTCGAACCTGTCTCCGGATTTGTCACTAGACCCCGGCTCGGAGCCGCGCTTCATCCCTCCACTGTTCCACATCTGACGTATTCGGACCCAAACAGGTTTCAGACCGCGTTTGGAGGCAGAATGGGCACATGCAGACCGACACCATCGAGCGCACCGATACCGACGAACGCGTCGACGACGGGACCGGCAGCGATACCCCGAAGTACTTCCACTACGTCAAGAAGGACAAGATCGCCGAGAGCGCGGTCATGGGCAGTCACGTAGTCGCACTGTGCGGTGAGGTGTTTCCGGTCACCAAGGCGGCTAAGCCGGGATCTCCGGTATGCCCCGACTGCAAAAGAATCTACGAGCAGCTCAAAAAGGGCTGATCAGCCGGGCGGTTCCGGCGCTGCGGCATCGGGGTGATCGGCTGCGCCAGCGGGCGCCGGATGCGCGGCATTCGTTGGCTGGGTGACGGCGCGGGCACGCCACACCAGCCAGTTGCGCAGCCGGTGGGCGTGCGTGGCCGGCGCCGGGAATTCCTCCTGCACGGCGGCATTGAGCTCGGCGCCCAGCATTATCGCGAAACCGGCAAAGAACGCGAACAACAGGAACGCGATCGGTGTGGACAGCGCGCCGTAGGTGTAGCCGGTGCTGGTTATCCATCTCAAGTAGACCCGCAGGCCCAGGGTGGCGACGACGAACACCGTCGTCGCCAGGATTGCGCCGTAAATCAATCGATGCGACGGCAGGGGTACCGGCAGCGACACCCGGTACAGAATCATCACCCCGATCATCAACCCGAAAATCAGCGCCGGGTAATAGCCGTAGCGCAGCACGTTCGCCAGGCTGACCGGGATGTGTTCTGCCACCTTGCGGGGGCCGACCACTACCAAAGGCGCCGTCAACACCACGACCACGAGCCCCACCAAATACAGGAACAGCGCGAACAGCCGCTGCCGTACGGGGTGCCGCAACGGCGTCTGGTCGTGCGCCTCGACCACGGAATCAACGAACGCCGACACCGCCGACGAACCCGCCCACAGCGAGATCAAGAAACCCAGCGACACCACTTCACCGCGGGCGTTGTGCGCGATGTCTCGAATCGTGGGTTCGATGATCTCGTTGACCACGCTGGGGGAGAACACGCTGTGCGCAGTCGAGATCACCTGATGTTCGATGGTGGGCAACATGTCGACGCCGAACAGCGGCGCGACATAGGCCAGCGCGCCCAGTAATCCCAGCAACAATGGCGGGAGGGACAGCGCAGACCAAAACCCGGCTTGAGCCGACTCAGAAAAGATCGAGTCGTCCCAGCTCTTGGACAGGGTTCGCCGACCTATGCTCCAGATGTGGTGACGCGTCGGCTTTGCGGCCAGATGACTCATACCTGCCCAGCATTGCCGACGATCGCCTGCGCACCCTGCATTGCCGACGCGCGAGTTCTCGGAATTTAGCTCCCGCTCACCTGCAGCACGGCTTCAAGCTCGGCGAGCTTGGCTTCGTGCTCATTGGCGTGATGCTGGCAGAAGAGAAGCTCAGCTCCGGAAGGCAGCTTGGCGCGCACGCGTGCTGCAGCTCCGCAGCGGTCGCATCGGTCAGCTTTGGTTAGGTCGGGACTGGTCAGAGTTGCATTCATGGCTTCTCCGTTCTCGATGTACTCACAATGTCAGACGTTTGGGGTTTTCGCGTTGTTCCCCGTTCGTTCTCAGGTGTGTCGTTTCTCACGAGTTCCGAACGTCGTTCAGGAATGCTGTCTCAGATGTCCTCTGCTAAAGCCGTGCTGGTGCACATGTGTGCAACTGGTGAATGGTCTAGTGCCCAAATCCGGGGATTTATACACCCGGCCCCATCTAGCGACGTCGAGTTCATCCACCTGTCGACGCCCGAACAGGTGCACCTGCCGGCCAACCGGCTCTACCGCGGACGGCACGACCTGGTGCTGCTGCACATCGACCCGACCCTGTTGGACGCACCGGTGCGTTGGGAGCCGGGCGTTCCCACCGATCCGGAGTCGATGCTGTTCCCCCATCTGTACGGCGCACTGCCGGTGCGGGCTGTGATCAGAGTGAGTGCGTACCCGCCGGGCCCTGATGGCAGCTTTCCGCCACTCGCCGGGCGCCGATAGTGACGTTAGTTCCACGCTCGGCCGCGAACGTGAAACTAACTTCACGCTCGCCGGGCGTCAGGACGCCACGTAGGCGTCGGCCTCGATCTCCACCAGCAGATCGGGTGTGATCAGCGCCGAGACTTCGACCATGGTGGCCGCGGGACGCACGGTGCCGAAGACCTGTGAGTGCACCTCGCCGACCTCGTGCCAGCGGGAAATGTCGGTCACGTAGATGCGGGTACGGACCACATCGGTGAGCGACGCCCCTGCTTGCTCGAGAGCAATTTGGATGCGGCGCAAAGCGTCTCGGGTCTGGGCGGCGATATCGTCCGCGGGCCCGGCGCCGGTTGTCCCGGCTACTGCCACCAACGGGCCCACTCGCACCGCGCGCGAGTAGCCCACCACCGATTCGAATTCGGATCCGGACGAGACTACTTTGCGGTTGACTGACATGCGATCACAGTAGCCGCGAAACGTGTTGGACGACAGGCTCTTATCTAGTCGAGGTAGTCCCGCAAAACCTGAGAACGGCTGGGGTGACGCAACTTCGACATGGTCTTGGATTCGATCTGGCGGATGCGCTCGCGGGTCACCCCGTAGACCTGGCCGATTTCGTCGAGGGTGCGAGGCTGACCGTCGGTGAGGCCGAAGCGCAACCGTACTACGCCCGCTTCGCGCTCCGAGAGTGTCTCCAGCACCGACTGCAGCTGGTCCTGCAGCAGCGTGAACGACACCGCGTCCACGGCCACCACCGCTTCACTGTCCTCGATGAAGTCGCCGAGTTGGCTGTCGCCCTCGTCGCCGATCGTCTGGTCCAGCGAGATGGGCTCGCGCGCGTACTGCTGGATCTCCAGCACCTTCTCCGGCGTGATGTCCATTTCTTTGGCCAGCTCTTCAGGCGTGGGCTCGCGGCCCAAGTCCTGCAGGAGCTCGCGCTGAATACGGCCCAGCTTGTTGATCACCTCGACCATGTGCACCGGGATGCGGATGGTGCGGGCCTGGTCGGCCATGGCGCGGGTGATGGCCTGGCGGATCCACCACGTCGCGTACGTGGAGAACTTGTAGCCCTTGGTGTAGTCGAACTTCTCGACCGCACGGATCAGGCCCAGGTTCCCTTCCTGGATCAGGTCCAGGAACGCCATACCGCGACCGGTATAGCGCTTGGCCAGCGAGACCACCAGTCGCAGGTTTGCTTCCAGCAGATGGTTTTTCGCGCGGTCCCCGTCGCGGCAAATCCAGACCATGTCCCGGCGCTGGGCGGCGGGCAGTTTGTCGCCACGCTCGGTCAGTTCCGTCATCAGCTGCGTGGCATACAGGCCGGCTTCGATGCGCTTCGCCAGCTCAACTTCTTCCTCCGCGTTGAGCAGCGCCACCTTTCCGATCTGCTTGAGGTAAGCGCGAACCGAGTCGGCGGAAGCGGTGAGTTCGGCGTCCTTGCGGGCCTGACGCAACGCCTCGGACTCATCTTCGTCCCAGACGAAATCCCCAGAGGCTTTGTCCTTTTCGGTGGGCTCAGCGATGTCCTCGTCGTCATCTGCCGCGGGAGCCGCGGCAATCACTGCGGGGGTGGGAGCCTCGGCATCCTCAGCGCCGACCGGGACGAGGACGGCGTCCTCGACATCGGCCGCCACTTCCTCCAGGTCGTCGAGAACGAGCTCCGCCGCATCGATCTCGAGGTCCTCGCCAACCTCGATGTCCGGTTCGCCGTCGAGGTCCTCGACGGCGTCTTCGGCTTCGACGACCTGCAGGTCGCCCTTTGGGTCCTCGAGATTCTTGGCGCCCTTGGCTGCCGATTTCGTCCGGGTGGATGGTGCCGCTGCCGTCTTGCTCACAGCGCCCTTCGCCGCGGCGCGGGGCTTCTTCGTCGTTTCGGTTGTCTGACCAGCCTCAGCGGCCACAGGCTCCGCCGTGGCTTTGCCCTCGGCCCGCGGCGCCGTCTTGGCGGCCCGCTTGGCGGGTGCGGAGCCATTGGTGGCCTTCGCCGCCGGCCGCTTCGCCTGGGAGGCGGTAGACCCGGGAGACCCAGAAGATTTGGTGGCGGTGCGCTTCACCGGCTCTTCGGTTGCCGGACTTGTCTTGGTCGCTGCCACATACACCCCTTCGGGTTGGATTCACTTCCGGTGGGCTTGGGCATGGTGAACCGAAAGTATCTGCTATGTCGAATGTCGGCGCTGATATCAGCGTGAATATCTCGCTCTACCGGTCGGGGCGACCGCCGTGAACCATTGTAACGACAGTGTGGGCTTGTACTGCCCCACCGGGCAAATTCAGTGCGCCACGTCGGCGCTGGCGGCCATGGCGGCACCGACTATGCCGGCCGTGTTCTGCAGGGCGGCCGCCACCACCGGGGTGCGGCTTTCCAGAAGTGGCACCCATTTGTCGGCCTTGCGGCTGATGCCGCCCCCGGCGATGAACAAGTCGGGCCAGATCGCGTTCTCGATGGCCACCAGCACCTTTGTCACCTCCTTGGACCACTTTTCGTAGCTCAAGTCGTTCTTGTCTTTGACCGACGACGCCGCTCGTTGCTCGGCTTCCTTGCCGCCGACCTCGAGGTGGCCGAACTCGGTGTTGGGAATCAGCGTTCCGTTGTAGATGACCGCGGACCCGATCCCGGTTCCGAAAGTCAGCAGCACCACCAAGCCCGATTTGTCTTTGCCCGCCCCGTAACGCTCCTCGGCCAGCCCGGCGGCGTCGGCATCGTTGAGAACCGTGACCTGCTGGCCGTTGAGCTTGGCCCCGATGATCTCGCCGGCGTTGGTCCCGATCCAGGCGCTGTCGACGTTGGCGGCCGTGCGGACGATGCCGTTGGTGACGACGCCGGGATAGGTCACCCCCAGGGGGCCGGTCCAGCCAAACTCGTTGACGACGTCTGCGATGGTCTTGGCGACGGCCGGTGGGGTGGCCGGTTGCGGTGTAAGCAGCTTGAAACGGTCGCCGATCAACTGCCCGGTGTCCAGGTCGACGATTCCGCCCTTGATGCCGCTGCCGCCGACGTCTACTCCGAATCCGCGGCGCTGGGGTTTGGCATCCGTTGTCATCGAATCTCCTCGGCGAGGCTTGGCTGTCGGATCACCTTAGCTTGGCGAGCCGGGCATCTTGAGCCTGACGAGGCGTACCGACTGTGATGCGATAGACCGATGACGCGACCTGATATCAAGTCCGCGCAAGATCCGGCTCGGCTGCGCTCGGTGGCCGAAACGTTGGCCGCCGAAGCCGCCGCGTTCGTGCGGGCCCGTCGTGCCGAGGTGTTCGGCGCCTGCGCGGGCGCCGTGAATGCCCCGGCCGGTGGCGTAATGCGCACGAAGAGCACTCCGACCGATCCGGTCACCGTCGTCGACACCGAGACCGAACACCTATTGCGTGACCGGTTGGCTCAATTACGGCCCGGTGAACCGATTCTGGGCGAGGAGGGAGGGGGCCCCACCGATCCCACCGCCGCGTCCGCCGGAGCGGTCATCTGGGTGGTTGACCCCATCGATGGCACGGTGAACTTTGTTTACGACATCCCCGCCTACGCGGTCTCGGTCGCGGCCCAAGTCGACGGTGTGTCGGTGGCCGGCGCGGTCGCCGACGTCGTCGCCGGCCGAGTGTATTCGGCGGCGCGTGGCCTCGGCGCGCATGTCACCGATGAGCAAGGGACGCGCGCCTTGCGGTGCTCCGAGGTCGATGATTTGTCGATGGCGTTGCTGGGCACCGGGTTTGGCTACTCCGGGCGGCGGCGCGCGATCCAGGCGGCGCTGTTGGCACAGCTGCTGCCGGTGGTCCGTGACGTGCGTCGGATCGGTTCTGCGGCGCTGGATCTGTGCATGGTCGCGGCGGGCCGGCTGGATGCCTACTACGAGCACGGGCTGCAGGTGTGGGACAGTGCGGCCGGTGCCGTGATCGCGGCGGAGGCGGGCGCCCGAGTGGTGTTGCCCGCGCAGAACGGACCAGCGGAGGGCGCCGAGTTGGTGCTGGCAGCCGCACCTGGCGTCGCCGACGAGCTGTTGGCCGCCCTCGAGCGCTGTGACGGTCTGGGGCCGATCCGGGACTGATCCCGGCCGATTCAGCAGCTGCTGGTGTGAATCTTGCTCAGCAGCATGGGATCCGACGGCCCGGTCGAGCCAGGCCGCAGACTGGCGAGAACCGCGTCGATGTCGTCGTTGTGCGCCAACGTGGTGAAGTCGGTGCCCACGGCAAGGTCGACGGAGTCGTCGGCGCGGCTGTCGTTGAAAAGTTCGGCGCACGGCGCCACCAACCACACCGCGGCCGCGGTGGCTTGCCCGGCGGTACCGAAGCGAATCTGGCCCTGGCAGTTCAGCCGGGTGCCGGCATACACCGGGTCATTAGCTGCCGTCGGCGACGCGAAGCCCAGGTCCTTCATTGCGCCGGCAACTTCGGCGGCCTGGCCACCGCGGCCGCTGGCGTTGAGAACGCGGACCTTGGCGTCGCCGAGTTTGGCGGGTGCGACGTCCGTCATCGCTGTCCGCGACGCCTGCTCACCGAGCTGCGCGGGCGCCGACCCGGCCGGTTGCGGGGGTGGGTTGCAGACTTCGGCCTCGTGAACCTTCGCCGGTCGCGTCAGCGCGACGGTCCACGCCACGCCGGTCACCAGCACCAGAAACACCAGCACAATGATGGCGGGCCGGGCATTGCGTCGGCGGAAGGGCCTACCATGCTTATCAAAGGCGGTACCCTCGGTGATTTGTGCGACCACGAGTGCACTGTAGTCGCTTGTGAGATCCGCTGATTTAGACCGTGTTTGAGGCTCCAGACACCGTTTCCACCCGTGGTGTGACGTAAATCACACTTCAATCGGCCGAGATACGGGCACGAATTGTTTGGTGGATGCGTTCGACGCTGGTACAACACGTTGCTTGAGGTACAGAGGGCATGTGAGGGGACAGGACAGGGGATTGGACGATGCCTACCGACTATGACGCTCCACGGCGCACCGAAACCGACGACGTCTCGGAGGACTCGCTGGAGGAGCTCAAAGCACGACGGAACGAAGCGGCGTCTGCCGTGGTCGACGTGGACGAATCCGAATCCGCCGAGTCTTTCGAGCTGCCCGGTGCCGATCTATCCGGCGAAGAACTTTCGGTGCGCGTGATTCCGAAGCAGGCTGACGAGTTCACCTGCTCGAGCTGCTTCCTGGTGCAACACCGGAGCCGGCTGGCCAGCGAGAAGAACGGCGTGATGATCTGCACCGACTGCGCAGCCTGATACCTGCACTCAGCTTGTCAGGGCCGCCAGCACCCGGTCCGGGTGACGGCAGCTCACCAGCCAGTACGGTGTCGGGTCGTCTGGGTCATCGAGGACCACCAGAATCATTGGTCCGACCCACGCGCGGTGCAGCACGAAGGCCGACGGGTCGAGCTGGCGGCCGAGCGCGGCGGATTTGGCCGAGCGGGGAACTTCGGTGAACCGGGCGATCACGGTGACCGGCAGGTGCGCTTGCCCGGCACGGAGTTCGACTCCGGTCCCGGAGGCGGAGTCGACGCTGACCTGGATCTCGACGCGCCCAAGCCACAGCAGCGTCCCGGTGGCCACGGCGAACAGCGTGGCAAACGGCAGCCACTCCGGTAGGGCGGCGACTCCCAGGTTGACTTCGAATGCGATGAGCGCCGCCAGCGCGAAGCCCAGCGGCCACCACCACCACGGCACCCACAGTCGCTCGCGATATCGCACGCTGTGCGGTGCGACGCGGGTATCGGACACGCGGTCAAGGGTAGTCTGTGGCCCCGTGTCGACCAGTCTGGCGGTTGTCCGCCTCGATCCCGCCCTTCCGATGCCCAGCCGCGCCCATGAGGGCGACGCTGGGGTGGATCTCTTCAGCGCGGAAGACGTCACGCTGGCGCCGGGGCACCGCGCCCTGGTGCGCACGGGTATCGCCGTCGCCATCCCGTTCGGAATGGTCGGGCTGGTCCACCCGCGCTCGGGTTTGGCTTCGCGCGTGGGGCTTTCGATCGTCAACAGTCCCGGTACCGTCGACGCCGGTTACCGTGGTGAGATCAAGATCGCACTGATCAACCTCGACCCTGACACACCCATCGTGGTGCATCGTGGCGATCGCATCGCCCAGTTGCTGGTGCAGCGGGTCGAGTTGGTCGAGCTGGTCGAGGTCTCGTCCTTCGACGAGGCCGGGCTGGCCGAAACATCCCGTGGCGAGGGTGGTCACGGTTCCTCCGGCGGGCATGCGAGTTTGTGACCCCCGGCGACGATGCAGAGCGAAGCGATGAGGATGAGCGGCGGTAGAGATGGCACTTGATAGACCTTCAGGCAACGACTCCGATGCCCAGGCCGGCGACCCAGAAGCCCCAGAAGCCCCAGAAGCCCCAGTGGAACCGATGGGGCCCGGCGAGTTCGAAGAGTTCGAGGGCCCGTTCGACATCGACGACTTCGACGACCCCAAGGACGCGGAACTGGCCAGGCTCGACCTGGGCTCGGTGCTGATTCCCATGCCGGAAGCCGGTCAGCTGCAGGTCGAATTGACCGAGACCGGGGTGCCAAGCGCGGTCTGGATTGTCACGCCCAACGGCCGTTTCACCATTGCTGCCTACGCGGCACCGAAGACAACTGGCCTGTGGCGTGAGGTTGCCAGCGAGCTCGCCGACTCGCTGCGCAAGGACTCGGCCAAAGTCACCATCAAGGACGGTCCGTGGGGGCGCGAGGTCGTCGGCATCGCCTCGGGCGTGGTGCGCTTCATCGGGGTCGACGGCTACCGTTGGATGATCCGCTGCGTGGTAAACGGGCCGCACGAGACCATCGAGGCGTTGACCGACGAAGCCCGCACGGCGTTGGCGGACACCGTGGTTCGCCGTGATGACACACCGCTGCCGGTGCGGACGCCGTTGCCGGTACAGCTGCCCGAGCCGATGGCTGAGCAGCTGCGCGAAGCCGCGGCCGCCCAACAGGCCACCGAACCAGCGGAAGCCGAGCAACAGCCGTCCGACGAACCGGCCGCTCGTCGCAGCGCCGAGGGATCGGCGATGCAGCAGTTGCGCACCACGACCGGCGGCTAGCCGGTCCGGAAACGGTCAGGCGAGGGCGAGGGCGGCGAGGCAGGCGGCACCCAGCGCGGAGGTGTCGGCGCCGATCTCGTCCAGCGTCACCGTTCGCAGCGCGGCGCGCGGTGCTGCGCTCACCCAATCGACACCGACCTGTAGCGGGTGAATCGGATCATCCACGGCGGCCACCACCCCCAGCGGCGCGGCCAGCTGGGCCAGCTCGCCGCAACTGGGCGCGATGAACGCGGCCGCTTCGTCCATGGCTTCCGGCAATTTCGGCCACTGAGCTTGCCAAGAGCGGGTCAGCTCCCCGGCCAGCCAGGGCGGGCTGGATGCGCGCATCTGCTCGGTCGTCGCGGTCAAACCATCGGCGCGCAGCTGGGAGGCCGTATATTGTGCCGAGAGCGCTCCAGGCGCCGATCCGGGCGCCCCGGTCCAGGGTGGCAGCGCAGCCAGCACAGCGACCACCTGGGCCGGATGGGCCAGCGCCCACACCGCCGCCACCGCAGCGCCGATCGAAACGCCGCCGACGCCGATCGGACCCCCGCGGGCAGCGTCGTCCAGGGCGGACAGATAGCCGTCGATCAACCGATCCGGCTGCGGCTGCGGCGTCACCAGCACCGCACCGGCCGCTCGCATCGGGCCGGAAAACGCGTGACGGACGTAGTGGTCGTCGGATCCGGTTCCGGGCAACAACACGGTCCTGACACCGCGCAGATCGACAGCCACCTCTCGATAGTGCCGTTCGCGCTGGCCATCTCCAACTTCAAGATCTATTCCGGCAGCACAGTTTTTGCTTCCTACATCACAGTGATCCGTGTAGCGCCCGGGAACCAACAGGTCTACGGTGACCGTTGGCATATTGAAGCGCCGAAAGCTGCATCAGCAGTGTCAGGAGTGGCCATGGGGGCCCAAGGTTATTTGCGCCGGCTCACCCGTCGTTTGACGGAGGATCCGGACCAGCGCGACTGCGTGGAGTTGTCCGACGAGGTCGCAAGCACCGGCGCGCAGCGTGTCATCGATTGCGAGCGTGGCCAGGAGGTCACGATGGTGGGAACCCTGCGCAGCGTGGAATGCAACGGCAAGGCTTGCGCGGGCGGGGTTCGCGCCGAATTGTTCGACGGTAGCGACACCGTCACCCTGGTTTGGCTGGGTCAGCGCCGGATACCCGGCATCGACTCGGGCCGTACCCTGCGGGTCCGGGGTCGCCTGGGCAAGTTGGAGAACGGCACCAAAGCCATTTACAACCCGCACTACGAAATTCAGCGTTGAACCAGAGTCTGTCCGACCAATCCACTGATCGCACTAGCCCAGAGCGCCTGCTGGCACAGCTGGGCGGTGTGAGCGGGGTCATCTACTCGTCGCTGCCTGTGCTGACGTTCGTGCTGGCTAACAGCATCTTGGGTCTGCTGCCCGCGATCGAGGCCGCGGTTGGCGTGGCCGCGCTGGTATTACTGTTGCGCCTGATCAGGCGGGAATCCACGCAGCCGGCGTTCTCGGGTTTCTTTGGCGTGGCCATTTGCGCGCTGATCGCCTACCTGGTCGGACAGTCCAAAGGCTACTTCCTGCTGGGCATCTGGATGTCGTTGCTGTGGGCGGTGGTCTTCTCGGCGTCGATCCTGATCCGCCGACCGCTGGTCGGCTACGCCTGGAGCTGGTCCAACGGGGCTGATCGCGGCTGGCGCGACGTGCCCCGCGCGGTACGCGCGTTCGACATCGCCACGCTGGGTTGGGTCCTGGTATTCGGCGCCCGGTTCGTGGTCCAGCGGCTGCTCTACGACGCGGATAAGACCGGCTGGCTAGGGGTGGCGCGGATCGGGATGGGTTGGCCGCTCACCGCGCTGGCGGCGCTGGCGACCTACGCGGCGATCAAGATCGTTCAGCGAGCACTTCCCGACGCCGAGGTCGCACCTGGGCTAACGGCGGCGACAGCCGAGGCCGGCCCTGCCGCCGAAGCCGAGTCCGACATCGACACCGGCCGCGTCTAGTCCCCGATTGGTTCGACGCTGGGCAACAGCAGCTTGCTCAGATCCTCTTCCGCGTCGGTGGCCGCGACGAAAAGCAACTCGTCGCCGCCTTCGAGGGGCTCGTCGGGTTCCGGCACGATAACCCGCGGCCCGCGAAGAATCGTCACCAGCGCGGTGTCGCGCGGCAGCTGGAGTCTGCGCAGCGGTTTGCCGCCCCACGGCGTGTCATCGGGCAGCGTGATCTCGACCAGGTTGGCTTGACCCCGGCGGAACTCCATCAGCCGCACCAGATCACCGACGGTGACGGCCTCCTCGATCAGCGAACACAGCATGCGTGGGGTGGACACCGAGACATCCACTCCCCAGGCTTCGGTGAACAGCCATTCGTTTCGGGGATCGTTGACCCGGGCCACCACCCGGGGTACCGCGAATTCGGTCTTTGCCAGCAGGCTTAGCACCACGTTGACCTTGTCGTCCCCGGTCGCGGCCACCACCACGTCGAAACCCTCGAGGTGTGCCGACTCCAGCAGGCTCAGTTCGCAGGCATCGCCAAGAAGCCAGTGCGCCTCCGGAATGGCATCGACGTCGACGTGCTCGGGGTTGCGCTCGATCAGGGTCACGTCGTGGTGATTGCCCACGAGTTCGCGGGTGACCGAACGGCCGACCGCTCCGGCCCCGGCAACAGCTACCTTCATTGGTCCTCAGTCCTGATTCGGTGGCAGGGCGGCGATGGCCACCGCCTCAGCGGCGCGGCCGGATATCGCGGCCAAGTAGACCTGATCACCGGCCTGGATGCAGGTTTTAGGTTCGGGCAGTATCCCGGTGCCGAACCGGATCAAGAACGCCACCCGGGCACCGGTGGCCTCTTCCAGGTCCCTGGCAAGGCGCCCGACCCAGTCCTCGTGCAATTCGACCTCGGCGACGGCGACGGTGCCGGTCGGGTCCCGCCATTTCGCCGTCTCGCCGTCCCGGGTGATCAAGTTGAGGAGGCGATCGGTGGTCCAGGGCACGGTGGCAATCGTGGGGATGCCGAGGCGTTCGTAGACTTCGGCGCGCTTGGCATCGTAGATACGGGCGACGACGTGCTTCACGCCGAAGGTCTCCCGGGCCAGTCGTGCCGAGATGATGTTGGAGTTGTCTCCGGAAGACACCGCGGCGAATGCGTCCGCACCCTCGACGCCCGCCCTCAGCAGGACATCTCGGTCGAATCCCTGGCCCAGCACCCGCTCGCCGCCGAACTCCGGGCTGAGCCGGTTGAACGCCGTGCTGTCCCGGTCGATGACAGCAACGTTGTGCCCGAGTCGGGACAGACCGTCGGACAGCGACGAGCCCACTCGGCCGCAGCCCATCACAACCACCCGCACTTGAGGTCCTCTCGGCTGAGCCTTGCCTAATGTCACTTCGATCGGCACCATCGTTGGCCAGCCGATTCAGTACCCAAAACATTCTCGCCTACGAAACGCTATCAAGCGCAGCTGGGCTTACTCTTGGCTCTCGTGTCCAAACTTTCAACCGCTGCGCGCCGGTTAGTCATCGGTCAGCCCTTTCGCAGCGACCGGCTAAGCCACACGCTGCTGCCCAAACGCATCGCGTTGCCGGTGTTCGCCTCGGATGCCCTGTCCTCGGTGGCTTACGCCCCCGAGGAGATTTTCCTGATGCTCTCGGTGGCCGGCGCGGCCGCGTACGCGCTGACGCCGTGGATCGGCCTTGCCGTGGCCGCGGTCATGCTGGTCGTGGTGGCCAGCTACCGGCAGAACGTGCACGCGTACCCCTCAGGCGGGGGCGACTACGAGGTGGTCACCACCAATCTGGGCGACACCGCCGGTCTCGTTGTTGCCAGCGCGCTGATGGTTGATTACGTTCTGACCGTTGCTGTTTCGACCGCCTCGGCGATGTCGAACATCGGCTCGGCTCTCCCCATCGTCGCCGAAAACAAGGTGTGGTTCTGCGTGGCCGCCATTCTGGTGGTGATGGCGCTGAACCTGCGCGGAATCCGCGAGTCCGGGGCGGCGTTCGCCATCCCGACCTACGCTTTCATCGTCGGCGTTGTCATCATGATCGGCTGGGGGCTGTTCCGGATTTACGCGCTGGGTAATCCGCTGCGGGCCGAATCCGCCGGTTTCCACATGCATGCCGAGCACGGCCAGGTCGTCGGTTTCGCGTTCGCGTTCCTGCTGGCCCGATCGTTTTCCTCGGGCTGTGCGGCGCTGACCGGTGTCGAGGCGATCAGCAACGGGGTGCCGGCGTTTGAGAAACCGAAGTCGCGGAACGCGGCGACGACCCTGCTGTTGCTGGGCGCGATCGCGGTGGCCCTGTTGATGGGCATCATCGTGTTGGCCCAGAAGATCGGCGTCAAGCTCGTCGACGATCCCGCCGCACAGCTGACCGGGACGCCCGCGGGCTATTACCAGAAGACGCTGGTCACGCAGCTGGCCGAGACGGTGTTCGGCAGCTTCCACATCGGGTTTCTGCTCATCACCACAGTTACCGCGCTCATCCTGGTGCTGGCAGCCAATACCGCATTCAACGGGTTTCCGGTACTCGGTTCCGTACTGGCGCAGCACAGTTACCTGCCGCGCCAACTGCACACCCGCGGCGACAGATTGGCGTTCTCCAACGGGATCCTGTTCCTGTCGGCGGCGGCTCTGCTGGCGATCATCGCTTTCCGTGCCGAGCTGTCCGCGCTGATCCAGCTCTATATCGTCGGGGTGTTCATTTCGTTCACGCTGAGCCAGATCGGCATGGTCCGGCACTGGACCCGGTTGCTGCGCAGCGAGACCAATCCGCGCGCACGGCGCAAGATGATGCGCTCCAGGGTGGTCAACACGGTCGGCTTGCTGTCCACCGGGACAGTGTTATTCGTCGTGCTGATCACCAAGTTTCTCGCCGGGGCGTGGATCGCCATCGTCGCGATGAGTGGGCTGTTCCTCATGATGAAACTGATCCGCCGGCACTACGACACCGTCAACCGGGAATTGGCAGATCAGGCCGCGGCCCAACACGACGTGGTGTTGCCCAGCCGCAACCACGCTTTAGTGCTGGTGTCGAAGTTGCATCTGCCGACGCTGCGCGCGCTGGCCTACGCACGCGCGACCCGCCCCGATGCGCTTGAGGCCGTCACGGTCAGCGTGGACGACGGGGAAACGCGTTCCTTGGTGCGCGCGTGGGAGGACAGCAGTATCAGCGTGCCACTTAAGGTCATCGCGTCGCCGTACCGTGAAATCACCCGCCCGATACTGGATTACGTCAAACGGGTAAGCAAAGAGTCGCCGCGGACCGTGGTGACGGTTTTCATCCCGGAGTACGTCGTCGGCCACTGGTGGGAGCAGGCGCTGCACAACCAGAGCGCGCTGCGGCTCAAGGGCCGGTTGCTGTTCATGCCCGGTGTGATGGTGACTTCGGTGCCCTGGCAATTGAGTTCGTCGGAGCGAATCGACACACTGCAGCCGCACGCCGCCCCCGGTGACGCCCGTCGCGGAATCTTCGATTGACCCAGGGGCCCAACCCCGAGTCTTCCGGGGAACTGACCTTGGTCGCCGGCGCCCCGGCGAACGGGGGGAGCTGCGTTGCGCACCACGAAGGCCGCGTGGTGTTCGTACGTTACGCGCTGCCTGGCGAACGGGTGCGGGTGTGCGTCACAGCTGACCGCGGTTCGTATTGGCACGCAGAGGTTATCGAGGTGCTCGAGCCGTCGGCCGATCGGACGGCGTCTCTATGCCCGATTGCCGGCGTGGATGGCGCCGGATGTTGTGACCTCGCGTTTGCCGTTCCCGAGGCGGCCAGGGCTCTCAAGGCGCAGGTCGTGGCCAATCAGCTGGAACGCCTGGGCGGGCACCAGTGGAGTGGCGCAGACGCGGGGGCCGAGCCGCTTTCGGCCGCGGGCCCCACCGGTTGGCGCACCCGGATCCGGCTCGAGGTCGGGGCCGATCGCCGTCCGGGGTTTCACCGCTACCACAGCGACGAACTGGTGCCCGACCTGCGTTGCGCTCAGCTGCGCCCCGGACTGGTGGACGGGCTGGGTGAGGCCGACTGGTCGCCGGGCGCCCAGCTGCACGTGGTCCTCGACGACAACGACCAGCGCCATGTGGTGCGCAGCGTGCGGCAGGGTAAGCGGACCACTACCAAGGTGGTGGAAGGCGATTATCACGCGGTGCAGCGGGTAGGCCAGCGTAGCTGGCAGGTGCCGGTGACGGCCTTCTGGCAGGCGCACCGGGACGCGGCCGGGGTCTACAGCCGTCTGGTTGTCGAGTGGGCACAGCCCGGTGTGGGCAGCACGGCGTGGGATCTCTACGGCGGCGCGGGTGTTTTCGCCGCCGCGCTGGGCGACGCGGTAGGGGAGTCGGGGCGGGTGTTGACGGTCGATACCGCCCGGGCGGCGTCGCGGGCCGCTCAGGTGGCATTGGCCGATCTGCCGCAAGTGAACATCGTCACCGATTCGGTACGCCGAGCGCTGACGGGTCAGCGGGTCAGGGCCGATGTGGCGGTGCTCGATCCACCGCGATCGGGCGCCGGACGCGAGGTCATCGACCTGTTGGCCGCGGCCGAGGTTCCGCGGGTGGTGCACATCGGCTGCGAGGCGGCATCGTTTGCCCGCGATGTCGGCCTGTACCGCGCCCACGGCTACACCGTCGAGGAGATCAGGGTCTTCGACGCGTTCCCGCTGACGCATCACACCGAATGCGTGGCGCTGTTGACCCGTAAGATCTGACTGCTCTTTGAGATCGTGCAAAGCCTCGACGTGTGGTCCGGCTGATCGCTAGGTTCTTGTGGGGCCCGCGCAGCCGGCGTCTCCGGCGGTCAACGGTCAGGGGGAGAAGGGACATCCGTGGTGAGTTTTTGTGTGCTGCCGCCGGAGATTAATTCTTCGCGGATATTCGGCGGCGGGGGCTCGGGTCCGATGCTCGCCGCGGCGGCGGCCTGGGATGGCCTGGCGGCCGAATTGGGCTCGGCTGCGACCTCGTTCGGGGCGGTGACCTCGACGCTGGTGGGGACGTCGTGGCAGGGACCCGCCGCGGTGGCGATGGCGGATGCCGCGGCGCCCTACGTCGGGTTGCTGCACGCGTCGGCGAACCGGGCCGCGGGCGCGGCGGCACAGGCCCAGGCGGTCGTGAGTGCGTTCGAGGCCGCACACGCGGCCACGGTGCACCCGCTGGCGGTGGTGACTAATCGGTCCGACTTGGTGTCGTTTGTGCAATCAAATCTGTTTGGGCAAAACGCGCCGGCCATTGCGGCCGTGGAAGCCGAGTACGAGCGGATGTGGGCCCAGGATGTGGCCGCGATGTCGGGTTATCACGCGGGGGCCTCGACGGCGGCGGCGCAACTGTCCTCGTGGCAGAGTTCGCTGCAAAGCCTGCCGGGCAGGCTGGCCAACGCGATCAGCGCGACCTTCGGCTACACGGGCCCCGGCAACATCGGCAACGCCAACATGGGGGGCGGCAACACCGGTGATAGCAACTGGGGCAGCGGAAACGTCGGCAATGGGAACGTGGGCGGCGGCAACACCGGTGACAACAACTGGGGCAGCGGAAACGTCGGCGTGTCCAACACAGGCAGCGGAAACAACGGAAATTCCAATTGGGGCAGCGGAAACAACGGCAACAACAACTTCGGCTTGGGCAACGGGGGCCTGGGCGTCACGGGCAAGGGCAGCAACAACATCGGCAGCGGAAATCTGGGCAGTGGAAACCACGGAAACGGAAATGTCGGCAGCGACAACACCGGCTCGGGTAACAACGGCAGCAACAACTCCGGCTACGGCAATATCGGCAGCGGCAACTACGGTTTGGCGAACATTGGCGACGGCAATATCGGCTTCGGGAACTCCGGCAACGGCGACGTCGGCATCGGGTTGGTCGGCGACAACCAGATGGGTATCAACTTCGCCGGGCTGCTGAATTCCGGTTCGGGGAACTTCGGGTTGTTCAACTCCGGCAACGGCAACATCGGCTTCTTTAACTCCGGTGACGGCAATTTCGGCATCGGGAATTCGGGCAGCGTCGACACCGGCCTTTTCAACTCTGGCAATTTCGACACGGGCTTTTGGAACTCGGGCGGGTCGGACACGGGCATCGCGAACGCGGGCAGGTCCCCGCTCTTCGGCGGCGGCCTCAACGCGGGCATCGGGAACAGCGGGTACTGGAATAGCGGCCTCGGAAACGCGGGAAGCCAGAACGCAGGTCTCTTCAACTCGGGCAGCGAGAACTTCGGTAATTTCAACAACGGCGACCTCGAGACGGGCAGCTTCAACAACGGCTACGGCAACACGGGTTACGGAAACTCAGGCTCGTCTAATACGGGCTTGTTCAGCTCGGGTAACTTCACCACCGGCTTCGGCAGCACCGCCGACTTGTACGGGATCGTCGACAACTCGGGCTACGGCAACACCGGCTATCAGAATTCGGGATTCTTCAACTCCGGAGACGGCGGGGGCAACTCGGGCTTCTTCAACTCGGGCATCGGCGGCAACAATGCGGGCTTTTTCAACTCCGGCAGTGGGGGCCTCAATACCGGCGTTCTCAATGTGGGCAGCGGCGGCAACAGCACGGGCTGGTTCAATTCTGGTGAGGGCGGCTACAACGTCGGGTTCCTCAACCTCGGGGCAGGCGGCCACAACTCGGGCCTGCTCAACTACGGCGACGGCGGCGGCAACGCGGGTCTGTTCAACGGGGGCGCGGGGGGTAACACGGGTGGTTTGAACTGGGGTGCCGCGTTGTCGGGCTTCTTGGACATCGGGGTGCTGCTCCGGATCTTCGATCCGTCGTCATAGTTTGATCCGCATAGTTGCCGGGATCGCCGCTCAGCTTCACCAGGATTGCTCGCGCGTTCGCTGGGTACACTGGCCAGATGCTCGAACAGATCCGCGGACCCGCTGACCTGCAGTACCTTTCTCAGCAGCAGCTGCGCGATCTCGCTGCCGAGATTCGCGAGTTCCTGATCCATAAGGTCGCCGCGACCGGGGGCCACTTGGGGCCGAACCTCGGCGTCGTCGAGCTCACACTGGCGCTGCACCGGGTGTTCGACTCGCCGCACGATCCGATCATCTTCGACACCGGCCACCAGGCGTACGTCCACAAGATGCTGACCGGACGCTGCCCCGATTTCGAAGGCCTGCGCAAAAAGGGCGGGCTGTCCGGCTATCCGTCACGCGCCGAGAGCGAACACGACTGGGTGGAGTCCAGCCATGCCAGTGCGTCGTTGTCGTACGCCGACGGCCTGGCCAAGGCGTTCGAGCTGACCGGGCACCGGAACCGGCATGTGGTCGCGGTGGTCGGTGACGGTGCGCTGACCGGCGGCATGTGCTGGGAAGCGCTGAACAATATCGCCGCCTCCCACCGGCCGGTGATCATCGTGGTCAACGACAACGGCCGCAGCTACGCGCCAACGATCGGCGGCGTCGCCAACCACCTGGCCACCTTGCGGCTGCAGCCGGCCTACGAGCAGGTGCTGGAGCGGGGCCGCGACTTGGTTCGGGCGATGCCGGTGGTGGGTGAGGCCTGTTACCACTTCATGCACAGCGTCAAAGCCGGCATCAAGGACTCCCTGGCGCCGCAGCTGATGTTCACCGATCTCGGACTCAAGTACGTCGGTCCGGTCGATGGACACGATGAACGCGCGGTGGAGATTGCGCTGCGCAGCGCCCGTGGCTTCGGCGGTCCGGTGATCGTGCACGTCGTCACCCGCAAGGGGATGGGCTACGCACCGGCTGAGGCCGACGAGGCCGAGCAGATGCACTCCACCGCCCCGATCGACCCCGTCACCGGGCAGATCACCAAGGTCGCGGGCCCGGGCTGGACCGCCGCCTTTTCCGAGGCGCTTATCGGCTACGGCAAAAGGCGCCGCGACATCGTCGCAATCACGGCGGCAATGCCCGGCCCCACCGGGCTGACCGTGTTCGGCCAAGAGTTTCCGGATCGGTTGTTCGACGTCGGCATCGCCGAGCAACACGCGATGACGTCGGCGGCTGGGCTGGCGATGGGCGGCATGCACCCGGTGGTGGCCATCTATTCGACGTTCCTCAACCGGGCGTTCGACCAGATCATGATGGATGTGGCGTTACACAGGCTGCCCGTCACTTTGGTGCTCGACCGGGCAGGGGTCACCGGTTCGGACGGCCCCAGCCACAACGGCATGTGGGATCTTTCGATGTTGAATATCGTGCCCGGCATCCGGGTGGCCGCACCCAGGGACGCCGCACGGTTGCGCGAGGAACTCGGCGAGGCGCTTGACATCGACGACGGCCCGACGGCGTTGCGGTTCCCCAAAGGTGATGTGGGCGAAGATATTCCGGCTTTGGAGCGGCGCTCGGGCGTGGACGTGCTCGCGGTGCCGGCCGGTGAGTTGAACCGCGACGTGTTACTGGTGGCGGTGGGGGCATTCGTGCCGATGGCGTTGGCGGTGGCCAAGCGGCTGCACAACCAGGGCATCGGCGTGACCGTGATTGATCCGCGTTGGGTGTTGCCGGTATCCGACGGTGTGCTCGAACTGGCTGTCCAGCACAAATTGCTTGTCACGCTTGAGGACAACGGGGTAAACGGCGGCGTGGGTTCGGCCGTGTCTGCCGCGCTGCGGCGCGCGGAGATCGACGTTCCCTGCCGCGACGTCGGGCTGCCCCAAGAGTTCTACGACCACGCGTCGCGCGGTGAAGTGCTGGCCGAGCTGGGGCTCACCGACCAGGACGTCGCTCGCCGGATCACTGGTTGGGTGGCGGCACTGGAGCAGAAGTCCGGCGACGAAGCGCGCGGTTATGACCCGACCAAGAGCCGGACGCTCGGGCAGTAGCCTCACAACAATCGACTGACCGCGGCGCGTGACGCGCTGACTCAGGGTCGGAGCTCATGATCGACGATGATGGACATGCCGAATAGCTTCGACGTACATGGGCGGATGCTGGAAGACTATGAGCTCCCCGCCTGGCTGGCTGAACATAGCCTGGGGAATCGGTTCGGTCTGGCCGTCCAGGGCGCCGATCCGGCCCAGCAGCGCAAGGCCCCCAAAGCCCCCGCCCTTGCGATCGTCGCCGCCGACGGCGAGGGCCGCTTCATCGACACCGCCACATTGACCGAGGACGACGCGGCGGCGTTGGCCTCGTGGCTCGGCGATCCCGGTCCGCCCAAGGCGGTGCACGACACAAAGTTAGTGGCACGTGCGTTGGCGCGTTGTGGATGGGCGCTTCGCGGTGTTACCTCCGATACCGCAGCGGCGGCCTGCTTGTTGCATCCCGAACAGCCGAACTCGTCTCTGAACGAACTGTTGGTGCGCCACATGCGCTGCGCGTTGCCACCGGACGATACAAGCGGTAGGCAAGATCCTGAGGAGGCCGTTCGCGCGCTAATCCTGCAGGCCTGCGCGGTGCTGGATCTCGCCGACGTGCTCGACGAGGAGTTGGCGCGAATCGATTCCTCGTCGCTGTTTAGTGAGCTGGAATTGCCCGCTCTGCGGTTGCTGTCCGAGATGGAGACTGCAAACCGCGACGGCTCCGACCCGCGTGACGTGTTCGTGGCCGGGGATGGCTACGTCGAGTTGATGACGGCTCGTTACCCCGCGATTGAAGCGCGTGTGATCGCCCACCTGTCCGACGACGCGGGCCTGATCGGTGTTCTCGACGCCGGGGAAGATCCGTACCGTGCCTTGGCGTCCTATGTGTTTCCGCTGTCTAGCGACGAGACGACATCGCAGCTTCGCCGCCGGGTAGAGCTGATGTTTTACGAGCCGACCGTCTCGATCGGGACCGAAGATCACGACCTCTGGCGTGATCTCAGCGACTCTCTGCGTGGTGTCATCGACGATGCCCGCAGGATCGGTTACTGCTCAACGCTGTTGGGCCGCCGCCGCTACCTGCCCGACCTGGATAGCGACAACCGTCGCGCCCGCGAGACCGCGGAGCGGGCCGCGCTCAGTTTCCTCATCGGGGGCAGCGCCGCGGACATCATGAAGGTGGCGATGATCAACACCCATCGGGCGATCAAGGACGCCGGGTTGACGTCCCGCATGGTGCTGCAGGTGGACAACGAGCTGGTGCTGGAGGTGGCTGAGGGGGAGCGCGAAACGTTGGCCGCACATCTCGGCGAACAGCTGCGCGGGGCGTACCCGCTGCGGGCGCCGCTCGAGGTTCTGATCGGGTACGGCAATACCTGGGGTATCGCCACCCGCGGCTAATCAGCCGGCGGCTGCACTGCCCGTGCAAGAACGGCTACCGCCAGTTCTCGCTGCCACGGCCGCGCTTGGCCGGCGCGCAGAAACTCCTCGACAGCCTCGACGGGATCGTCCGCGATCTCCCAATACCAGCACAGCCGTCGCACCAGGTCGGGTGAGATCAGGTTCTCCGCCGGAACCCCCACTCGCTCAGACACTTCCGACAGCGCCGCCCGCGCCGCTTCCAGGCGCACCGCGGCTTCGGGTTTGCGCCTGCTCCACCGCGCGGGTGGCGGCAGTGCGTTGGGTGGTTCGGAGTCTTCCGGCGGATTTCGGTTCTCCCGGGCTGACTCCAGGGCCGCGAACCACGTCGCGGCGCTGCGCCGCTGGTGGCGGCCACCGAACACCGGCAACGCGATGAGGTCGTCGACGGTCTTCGGATTTGCAGTGGCGGCGTCGATGATGGCCGCATCCGGCAGGATGCGGCGTGGCGCGACGTCGCGGCGCTGGGCGATGGAGTCGCGCGTCAACCACAATTCACGAACCGCAGCCAAGGCTCGCGGGTCCCGCACTTTGTGGATCCCCGATGTTCGCCGCCACCGGTCGCGTCGCACCGCTGGCGCAGCCTCTGCTATTGCGTCGCCCGATTTGAAGGTCCGCAGATATTCGAATTCCTGTGCGGCCCAATCGGTTTTGCCTTGTTCGGCAAGCGCCGCCGCGATGGCGGTGCGGAGTTCGATGAGGACTTCCACGTCGAGTGCGGCGTAGTTGAGCCATTCCATGGGCAGTGGGCGTTTGGACCAGTCGGCCGCGCCATGGCCCTTGACCAGCCCGAGGCCCAGCAGCCGCTGGACCATGCTGGCAAGGTTCACCCGGTCGAATCCGGCCAGTCGCGCGGCGAGCTCGGTGTCGTAGAGCGCCGGCGGCCGCATGCCTACCTCGGATAGGCAGGGCAGGTCCTGGTCGGCGGCGTGCAGGATCCACTCGTCTTTGCCGAGCACCTGCGCGACGGGATTGAGCGCGGTCAGGGGGTCGGCGCCGTGGCTGACCGGGTCGATCAAGACGGTGCCGGCACCGGCCCGTCGGATCTGAATCAGGTAGGCCCGGTTGGAGTAGCGGAACCCCGACGCCCGTTCGGCGTCCACCGCGAACGGTCCGCGCCCGCCGTCCAGGAGTTCCGCGGCGGCGGCGATCTGGCCGACGGTCACCGAGAGATTCGGCAGCCCGTCGGCCGGGTGCAGCAACGGGGTGGGTTCGGGTTCGGTGCTTTCGGGCCCGTTGCTTTCGGACCCTTTGCTCTCGGGCCCTTCGGCCACCGGCTCAGACATTTCAGGCGCGTGAGCGCGAGCCGAGGTCGGTAACCCCGGTCGGCGGTAGGCCCGCGGCGTGCTCGAGCACCTCGCAGAACGCCTCGACGTGGACCCCGACCTCTGGGGTGGTCGCCGTCCATGACGCCCTCAGCTCCAGCTGGTGGCCGCGCGGCGGGCCGGAGATGTCGCCGTAGCGCACCGATGTGGTGGCGGTGACAGTGCCGCCGAGGGCAATGACGTGCTCGGTGCGAGACTCCAGCGCGTCGACCAGCCAGCTCCACGCCACCTCTGGCAGCAGGGGGTCGATGGCCTCGTGCGAGTCGAGGTCGGCCTGGACGTATGCGACCAGGCGGATGGTGCCGTCCCAGGCGTCGGCGCCGTCAGGGTCGTACAGCAGAATCAGCCGGCCGAATGCGTCTCCGTCGGACCCCTCGGGAATGACATCGACTTCGGGATGTTTGACCTCGGCTCCCAGCGCGTAGCTGTACGGCGCCAGGCGCTGCGGCGGTCGGATGGGGCCCAGCTCGATCTCCGGCCGCGCGGTGACAGCGCTCATGGCCGCAACCGCCTCGCGGAATGGGGCCGGTTCGGCTGAGGTCACACCATCCGACGTTAGACCTCTGGCCCGACACGCGGCGACAGGCGCGCCGTTCCCGGGGATGAGGCGGCGTGCGGCATCAGCCGTCAGCGTTGGCGCCAAATCGTGCGGGGCGTTTTTCACGATGTGCCGCGAGCCCTTCTTGCACGTCGGGGCCGCTGAAGCCGAGGAATTCCAGGCCGAGCGATGTTTCGAATGCGGGCGCAAACATGCGGTACCAGTGGTTGAGGCTGTGCTTGGTCCAGCGGATCGCGTCCTGGGCACCGTGCGCCAGGTTCTCGGCCAGGCGGGTCGCGGTCGGGATCACATCCTCGTCATCGACGCAGGTCGAGACCAGGCCGATGCGCTCGGCTTCCTCGCCGAGCAAGGTGTCGCAGGTGAGCAGGTAGTACTTGGCTTTCGCCATGCCGACCAGCAGCGGCCAGCAAATCGCTGCATGGTCACCCGCGGCAACCCCGAGTTTGGTGTGTCCGTCGATGATCTTCGCGGTCCGGCCCGCCACCGAGATATCGGCCAGCAACGCCACCACCAGGCCGGCGCCGACGGCGGGGCCCCGGATCGCCGACACCACGGGTTTGTCGAAGTTGACCAGGTTGAGCACCAGGTCGCGCGCCTCGCGCATGATGCGGATCCGGCTTTGGTAGTCACCGATGGTCTCAGCGATCAGGTCGAAGCTGCCGCCGGAGGAGAACGCTTTGCCTTCGCCCCGGACCAGAACGACGCGCACGGCAGGATCGCGATCGATCACCGGCCAGATGTCGGCCAGATCGCGGTGCATCTGTGGCCCGACCGAGTTGAGCCCGGGCGCGTCGAGGACCAGCGTCAGCACCCCGCTTTCGTCGGTTTCGCAGCGCAGGCTGGGGAATTCGTCGTAGGTGACCGGCATCGGGTTGATGTTACGCACGTGCGATCGAAGCCCATGGCAGCATTGAGGCTGATGAATGATTCCTCGCGAGCTCGCCGCGAACTTCCGCAGTCGCCCTACCTGGCCGCAGTCACCGGCCGCAAACCCAGCCGGGTGCCGGTGTGGTTCATGCGGCAGGCGGGCCGCTCGCTGCCCGAATATCGGGCGCTGCGGAAAGGCCACACCATGCTGGCGGCGTGCTTTGAGCCGGACCTGGTCTGCGAGATCACCCTGCAGCCGATCCGTCGGCACGACCCCGACGCGGCGATCCTCTTCTCGGACATCGTCGTGCCGCTGAGTGCCGCCGGTGTCGATTTGGATATCGTGCCGGACGTCGGACCGGTGATCGCGCACCCGGTCCGTACCAGCGCCGATATCGATGCTCTGAAACCGCTGGAGCGACAGTCGATTCAGCCGGTGTGCGAGGCGGTTTCGCTGTTGGTCGCGGCGCTGGGCGACGTTCCCCTGATCGGTTTCGCCGGCGCGCCGTTCACCATGGCGTCCTACCTGGTCGAGGGCGGTCCCAGCCGTAACCATGCCCGCACCAAGGCGATGATGCTGGCGGACCCGACGAGCTGGCATGCACTGATGGCCAAGCTGACCGACCTCACCGTGGCGTTCCTGCGCGGTCAGATCGACGCCGGTGTAGACGCGATCCAGCTGTTCGACTCGTGGGCGGGAACCCTGTCGCTGGCCGACTACCGCCAGTACGTATTACCGCACAGTTCAAAGGTTTTCGCCGCGCTTGCCGAATACGGCCTGCCGATGGCGCACTTCGGGGTCGGGACCGCCGAGCTGCTGGGCGCGATGTCGGTGGCTCTCAAACCGGCAACGGCCACCATGGTCGGCGTGGACTGGCGAACGTCGCTCACCGATGCGGCGGCCCGTGTCGAGGCCGGCACGGCGCTGCAGGGCAACCTGGATCCGGTGGTGTTGCTGGCGGGTTGGCCGGTGGTGGAGCGCGCCGCCCGGGCCGTCGTTGACGAAGGACGCCGCGCCGTCGATGCCGGAGCGGCCGGTCACGTCTTCAATCTCGGTCACGGGGTGCTGCCCGAGACCGATCCCGGCGTGTTGACCGAGCTGGTGTCGCTGGTCCACTCGCTATGACCGCGAGGGCGTATTGCGTTGTGGGCGGTGGAATTTCGGGCTTGGCGGCTGCTTATCGGCTGCGGGCGGCCGTCGGCGAACACGCGAGGATCACGTTGTTCGACCCGGGTGACCGGCTGGGCGGGGTGTTGCGCACCGAGCTGGTCGCCGAGCGGCCGATGGACCTCGGTGCTGAGGCGTTCCTGCTGCGCCGGCCCGAGATGCCGGCGCTGCTGGCGGAGCTGGGCTTGTCGGGACGCCAACTGGCCACCACTGGCGCCCGGCCGCTGATCTACAGCGGGCAACGGCTGCACCCCCTGCCGTCCTGCACGGTGGTGGGCATCCCGTCGTCGTCGGCATCGCTGGCCGGATTGGTCGACGACGCGACGATCGCGCGCATCGACGCCGAACCGGCCCGGCCACTGAGCTGGGAGCCGGGCAGTGACCCGGCGGTGGCCGAACTGGTGGGCGACCGGTTCGGCGAGCAGGTTGTGGCCCGCTCGGTAGACCCTCTGCTGAGCGGGGTGTACGCGGGCTCGGCGGAGACGATCGGGCTGCGCGCGGCGGCCCCGACCGTGGCCGCGGCCCTCGATCGCGGCGCCGCCAGCCTGACTGACGCGGTTCGGCAGGGATTGCCGCCGGTCACCGGTGCGCCGGTGTTCGGAGCGCTGGACGGCGGCTATCAGATTCTGATCGACGAGCTCGTCGCGCGCAGCCGTGCGCAATGGGTGCGGGCCGCCGTGCAGCGGCTGGAGCCCGCCGGGCGTGGTTGGGCGTTGAGCGACGACACCGGCGAGCGCTGGGAGGCCGACGGCGTGGTCCTGGCGATACCGGCCCCGCGGCTGGCGCGGCTGGTCGAGCAGATCGCCCCGCGCGCGTGCGCCGCCGCGGGCGGGATCAGCAGCGCATCGTCGGTGGTGCTGGCGCTTGCGGTGCCGGGCGATACCCCGTTTCCCGAGTGTTCCGGTGTGCTGGTGGCCAGCGGAGAACCGCTGCGGGCCAAGGCGATCACGCTGTCGTCGCGCAAATGGGGTCTGAAGGGTCAAGTGCAGTTCCTGCGGCTGTCGTTTGGGCGGTTCGGCGACGACCTGGCCACCAGTGCCTCCGACGAGGAGCTGCTGGCCTGGGCGCGCCGAGACCTGGCCGACATCTTCGGGTTGGAGGTCGAACCCGTGGATGCTCGTCTGCAGCGCTGGATCGAGGCGATGCCTCAATACGGCCCCGGGCACGCGGACGTGGTCGCCGAAGTGCGCGCCAGCCTGCCGTCGGGGCTCGCGGTGGCGGGCAGCTACCTGGATGGCATCGGCGTACCTGCGTGCATTGGCGCCGCCGCGCGCGCGGTCGAGGTGTTAGAGGTCTGACCCGCGAAACGAAGCCTGACTCGCGGAAGTGGCACGATGGGTTTCATGGCCAAACTCGATTATGACGCTCTGAACTCGACGCTTCGCTACCTGATGTTCTCGGTGTTCTCGGTGCGGCCCGGCGCGCTCGGGGAGGAGCGGGGCGCTGCGACTGACGACACCGCCACGTTCTTCAAGCTGCAGGAGGAACGCGGCGTCGTCGTGCGCGGGCTCTACGACGTGGCGGGTTTGCGCGCGGACGCCGACTTCATGATCTGGACGCACGCCGAACGGATCGAGGACCTGCAGGCGACCTACGCGGACTTCCGGCGCACGACGACGCTGGGACGGGCCTGCACGCCGGTGTGGAGCAGTGTGGCGCTGCATCGCCCCGCCGAGTTCAACAAGAGCCACGTCCCGGCGTTTATCGCCGGCGAGGAGCCCGGTGCCTACATCTGCGTGTATCCGTTCGTCCGGTCCTACGAGTGGTACCTGCTGCCCGACGAGGAACGCCGCCGAATGCTCGCCGAGCACGGCATGGCCGCCCGCGAATACAAGGACGTCCGCGCCAACACGGTGCCTGCGTTCGCACTCGGCGACTACGAATGGATCCTGGCCTTCGAAGCCCCTGAACTGGATCGCATCGTCGACCTGATGCGCGAGCTGCGCGCCACCGACGCCCGCCGGCACACCCGCGAAGAGACACCATTTTTCACCGGGCCTCGCGTTCCGGTCGAGCAGCTCGTGAACGCATTGCCTTAACAGACAAAGAGTGGGGAGCACATGACAACTCAATTCGACCCGACCGATCCCACCCGCTTCGAGGAGATGTATCGCGACGACAAGTTGTCGAACGGCCTGCCGGCGGCTACGCCCTGGGACATCGGCGGTCCGCAGCCGGTGGTCCAGCAGCTGGTCGCGCTGGGCGCGATCAAGGGTGAGGTGCTCGATCCCGGCACCGGCCCGGGCCATCACGCGATCTACTACGCCTCCAAGGGCTACGCCGCGACCGGCATCGACGGGTCCGAAACCGCCATCGAACGGGCCCGGGCCAACGCGCAGAAGGCCGGCGTGACGGTGAATTTCGAGCTGGCGGATGCCACCAAGCTGGAAGGGCTGGACGGCCGGTTCGACACCGTCGTGGACTGCGCGTTCTACCACACCTTCAGCACCGAACCGGAGCTGCAGAGGTCGTACGCGCAGGCCCTGCGCCGGGCCACCAAGCCGGGCGCGCGGTTGTACATGTTCGAGTTCGGCGCACACGACGTCAACGGCTTCACCATGATGCGGTCGTTGTCTGAGAACGACTTTCGGGATGTGCTGCCGGCCGCCGGCTGGGAGATCACGTATCTGGGACCGACGACGTACTACGTCAACATCAGCGCCGAGCAGATCGAGTCGATGGCCGCGCGCAACCCCGAAATGGTCGAGCAGGCGGAGTCCATGGTGAAACGGTTCCGCGCGATGGAGCCGTGGCTGGTGAACGGCCGGGTGCACGCCCCGTTCTGGGAAGTGCACGCCACCCGGGTGGACTGATTTACGCAGCTCGTCGCTCGTTCAGATATAAGCCACCCACACGCACGTCGGCGTTTCGTGTGCGTGGTTTATAAGTCGCGGCAGGGGGTCAGCCGTCGGCCGGCACCAGCTGCAGCGAGATCGAGTTGATGCAGTAGCGCTGATCCGTCGGCGTCGGATAACCCTCGCCGGCGAACACGTGACCGAGGTGGCTGTGGCAGTTGGCACACAGCACCTCGGTGCGCGTCGTCCCCATCGAGTGGTCGGGACGCAGGATCACCGCGTCCGAGTTCGCTGGGTCGAAGAACGACGGCCAGCCGCAGTGCGAGTCGAACTTCTCTGTGCTGCGAAATAATTCGGCGCCGCAGGCGCGGCACTGGTAGACGCCCTCGGTCTTGGTGTCGGTGTACTTGCCCACGAACGGGCGCTCGGTGCCGGCGCGGCGCAGCACGTCGAACTCCTGCGGGTTGAGCTTCTTGCGCCACTCGTCGTCAGACAGCTGCACCTTGGGACGTGACAGGTCGGGGGACGAATCGGGGGGAGTCATGCCTCCACGCTAACCCCGATTGCGGTGACCCGCCGCGCCCGGCTCCGCCGCGCTTGCGATCACCGCCGCGCGCTCCCGCTCGGTCGGCAGCCACGCCGGATCGATGCCGCCGTCCAGCCGGTTCTCCGCCTTGGCATCCAGGTAGCGGAAGTAGAGCACCACGGACACCACGATCAGCAGCAGCGACCAGCCGTAGGTGATCTTCAGGTAGTGCAGCGCGCGGCCATACCGCATGTACTTGTAAATCAGCCAGTCGTCCAACGTCAGGAAGCCGTAGATTCCGAGCCACGCCGGCCAGTTGCGAATCAGCGAGTTCTGTAGCACCACCGTCATCAGGAACGGCAACAGCATCATCGAGTAGTAGCCCTGGGCCAGCGGCAGCGCCAGCCACGACCACAGCAGCAGCACGCCAGACGAGCTGGTGAACCAGAACAGCGGGTCGCGGGTGCGGTAGTAGCGGTACAGCAGCCACATCGCGCCGATCGCCAACACCGTGAACAGAAGTCGCAGGAACACGATCAGCCAGGTCGGCAGACCGAAGTACACGCCGTTGCCCTCGATGGAGCTATTGAAGTAGTCCCGGACGCCGCCGATGTACGGCAGCGTTTTGGTGACGAAGTCCATCGGATCGCTGACCAAGGGCCACGCTGCGACGTTGATGACCGCGGGCACGACGAACGCGGGCACTAGTGCCCGCCACTGGCGATTCAGCAGCGGCAGCAACAGCAGCGGTCCGAGCACGGGTTTGAGCGTGAGCGTCAGGCCGATCACCAAACCTGCCCACCACTGGTGCCCGACCTTCCCGTCCAGCAGCCACCGCAGGAAGAGCACCTCCGCCAGCAACACGCAGCCGTTGATATTCGTGAACACCAGCGTGCTGGTCACGCTTTCGGTGCAGAACATGGCCAGCAGCAGGGCGGGGGCGGCCACCGACGACAGCGTGAATTTGAACAACCGCACCAGCAGGTACCAGGCGAGCAAGATCGCCACGGTGTTGATCAAGATGAACAAATACCGCGACGGCGCGAAGGGCAGGTACCCGAACGGTGCCATCAGCAGCGTGCCGCCGGGTGGGTATAGGTAGTGCGGGTCGACGTAGTCGAAGTGCTCGTTATAGATGTCCCAGCCGTGCCGGAAGTTCAGTGCCGCCCGGTAGACGGGCTTGAAATCGTCGGTGATGTTGCCGTTTATCGTCAGGATGATGCTGCGGTGCAGCACCGACAGGATGGCCGCCGGCCACAACACCGACCGCAAGACTGTCGCTGCGTTCGGGGGGCCGGTGCGGGGTGCGAATGCGGTCAGCACGCCGTCGCGCAGGCGGGTTCGGGTCGAATCAGCTGCCGTCACCAGCGCACCGTACACCGGCGCCCACCCCGAAGTGTCAGGCGGGACAGTAGGTGTCGGTTCCGGGCAACTTGCCTGTGTTCACGTAGCCGACCAGCGGCGGGACCGCGCAGGGGGAATAGATACTGGCGCCGTGGCCGATGCCCTGCCACATCACCCGCCTGCTGGCCGCGTTTGCGTTGATGACCATGGCCGCCGTCTGCGCTACTCCCTCGACGCCGACGATCGGGTCGTTTTGCACGCCCAGCAGCAGGACGTCGACCTTGAGGTCCTTCGGCGGCTGCGGCGGCTGGGTGGACGGCCAGTGCAAGCACCTGACCAGATTGAGCGCCGCGACAACGCCGAACTGCGGGTAGAGCTTCCCCCACGCGACCACCAGTTCGCGGACCCGGTCCGGGGTCGGGCGGTTGACGGCATCGCTGCACGAGTTGACGAACTGGCCATCGGTGTCCTGGATGGCGTCGGCGTGGGCGATCAAGCCGTTCAGCTGGTTGGTGTCGCCGGACCGGGCGCTGGCCAGCGCGCTGGCCAGGCTGTTGGTGGAGTTGACGCGGCCACCGGACGGGAAGCCCAACGCGACGGTGATCGCGTTGGCCACCTCGGCCGCCGACGCGCTGCCAGGCACTTTGCTGTTTCGGGCGTCGGTCAGCAGCGAGTTGACGGCGGCCTTGGGGTCGGGACCCAGCGCGCAGTTCACCGCCACGCACTGCGCCGCGAACGCGTCGAGCGCCGCCTGTTGGCCCTTGGCTCGTTGCTCGGCCGCGGCCTCGGCGTTGATGCCCAGCGCAACTGGGGAGTCCAGGATCAGCCGGGCGACCTTGTCCGGACGCGATGCCGCGTAGGAAAGTGCCACCTGGGCGCCGTTACCGATGCCGGCCAGCGCGAGCGCGGGTACGTCCCACAGGTTGCGCAGCCGTTCGATATCCGAGGCGGCGTGCGAGTCGTCGTACGCGGAGTCACCGGCCGGCGCCAGGGCGTCGGTGCAGTTCGTGGTGGCGGTGTTGGAGACGTCAGACAGGTTGGCCACCGGGTCGTCCCCGGTTTGGAACTGTGCCTGATCGCGCATGACTTGCCGATCAAGACGATCGCGGCAGTCGATTGGGCTCGACATGCCGGTGCCGCGGCGGTCCACCGCGACGATGGGGCGGGACTGCAGCACGTCGGCGCCCGACCGGGACAGCCAGACCGGCAACTGCGTCGACGACGGCAGGTCTGAGCCCGTCGTGAATACGAGGGGTCCCGCATCGTGCGGGGTCTGATTCGAGCGGGCGCGGACCACGCCGATGCTCACGGTCCCGGTGCCGCCGTTCGGGTCAAGGTCAGCGTCGTAGTTCGCGCAATCCAGCTGGACGCCGGCCGCGGGAGGCACGGCCGCGTCCCCGAAAACCCGAGACGTGCAGTCGTGCCAGGACAAATCGTTCTTCGGCGCGGCGATCGGCGGCGGTCCGCTGGGCGGCGGTTTCGTGTTGGCGACGCCTTGCGGTCGGGCACCGGAGTTGGTGGCGAAGCGCGGGTCGGCGGCCAGGCCGGGAACGCAGCCGGCGACCAGCATCGTCACCGAGAAGGTCACCGCGACCGGGATCGTGGCGGACCTGATGTGCCGACTCATGCCGACCACAGTAGCCATCCCGCTGAGGCCCAGCCTTGATTGCCCGCCTTGCCCCCTCGCCGCTGCGCGGGCTGGGGGTGCCCCCACCTCGCCCCGCTACGCGGGCCGCATCGTCACCGGGCGCTCTTCACGTAACGCGTGTACAGGTAGCCCGCATCGTCGGTGAGAACGTGCGCGCAGCGCATGCGGGTCAACAGCTGGCCGGGTCCCGTGGCGATGCGGCGCGCCATGCCGCCGACGAGATAGGGCGCGATCGTCAGGCACAGCTCGTCGAGCATGTCGCGCTCCACGAACGAGCCGAGCAGCGACGGGCCGCCTTCGGTGAGGATGCGGCGCTGACCGCGGGATTGCAGGATGGTCAGGAGGGCGGCCTCGTCGACGTTGCCGGGGTCGCTCCCCGAGCAGTCGACCACCTCGGCCAGATCGCCGAGTAGCCGGCGGGTCTCGTCGGCGGCCGCGGTACAGGTGAGCACGAGCGGCGGCACTTCGGTTCGGGTGAACACGCCCAGGTCCCGGTCCAGGTGACCCGACTTGGTGACGATCGCCAGTTGGGGAACTTCGCTCTGCCCGCGGGCGTGCCGGCGCTGGCGCTTCGCGACCCCCATTTGCGCGCCGGAATAGCCCTCGACCCGCACGGTGCCCGCGCCGACGACGATGACATCGGCGAGTTCGCGCAGCAGGTTGAAGATCGCTCGGTCGCCGGGCCCAGCGAGCGTGCCACTGGTGCCGTTCGCGGTGGCGCCGCCGTCGACGCTGGTGATGAAGTTGGCCCGCACCCACGCCCGGTCCAGACCGGCCGGATAGTCGTAGAGCTGGGGGAGTTCGCCATCGTCGAGTGCGCGACCCGATTCGAGCATTGTCAGCGGTGTCTCGGCGGCTCCGGACTCGGGCATGAGTTTGATTCCAGCACGCCGCTACAGTTCCTTCATGCACGGGTCCGCATCCGGCTCGGTGGGGCACCTGGTGGATCGGCACCCGAGCGTGTCGCCGGAGCGGCTCATCGCCCAATTGCGGCCGCCGCCAACGTTTGCCGAGGTGAGTTTCGCGACGTATCACCCCGACCCGGCGGAACCGACGCAGGCCGCCGCGGTGGTGGCGTGTCAGGACTTCTGCCGAAAGGCCGTGCAGCGGCGGGCGGGCCGAAAGAGACTGCTGGGCAAACGGGCGGTGTTGCCCGGTGTCGGGCTGTACCTGGACGGCGGGTTCGGTGTGGGCAAGACCCACCTACTGGCCTCGGTTTACCGCGAGTTGCCCGAGACCCATCCCAAGGCCTTCGCCACGTTCGGCGAACTGACCCAGCTGGCCGGGGTGTTCGGCTTCGTCGAGTGCATCGACCTGCTTGCTGACTACACCGCGGTGTGTATCGACGAGTTCGAACTCGACGATCCCGGCAATACCACGCTGATCTCGCGGCTACTCTCGTCGCTGGTCGAGCGGGGTGTGTCGGTGGCCGCCACTTCCAACACGTTGCCCGAACAGCTCGGTGAGGGTCGCTTCGCCGCTCAGGACTTTCTGCGTGAGATCAACACACTGGCAGACATTTTCACCACCGTGCGGATAGCGGGACCGGACTATCGGCATCGCGAACTGCCGCCGGCGCCCGCGCCGCTATCGGATGAGCAGGTCGCCGAACGCGCCGGACGGGTCGAAGGCGCCACCCTTGATGACTTCGATGCGCTGTGCGCGCATCTGGCCACCATGCACCCGTCGCGTTATCTGGCCCTGATCGAGGGTGTGACCGCGGTGTTTTTGACGGGTGTGCACGGAATCGATGACCAGAACGTCGCGCTGCGGCTGGTGTCGTTGACCGACCGGCTCTACGACGCCGGCATCCCGCTGGTGGCGTCCGGGGCGAAGCTGGACAGCATCTTCGGCGACGAGATGCTGTCCGGTGGCTACCGAAAGAAGTACCTGCGAGCCACCTCACGGCTGCTGGCGCTCACCCGAGATCGTGAACCATGACGTAGTCGTTCTCTCGACGGTCGCCCACTTGAAACGTCCTCGTGCCGGTGATCCTGAAGCCGCTTTTGGCGTAGAAACGTTGTGCGCGCTTGTTTTCCTGGTTGACGCCCAGCCAGACGCAGCGCGCACCCCATTCTTCGGCGGTGGCCAGCGTCAGCTCCATCAACGCGGTCGACACCCCGGCCCCGTGGTATTCGGGCAGCAGATAGATCTTTGACAGCTCGGCGGCCGGGCGGGCGGCGACGGCATGCTGTACGTCGGGATCATCGCCGACGCCGCGAATGAGCATGGCGTAACCGATGATCCGGCCGCTCTGCCGGGCGGTGGGGAGGGCCCGTTTCGGATCGTTCAGATACTCCGCGAACCGGCTGGCGGACAGGTTGGTGGCGACGAACGACGCGATGTTTCCCGGCGGCGTCGAGGGCGGGCACGCCAGCGGAAAGGTCTGCGCGGCAACGGCTGCCAGCTCGTCGGTGTCGACGGAGCCAGCCGTGGCGAGGTGAACAGCGGCGCCGTGTACCGCCGGTGTCAGAGGTTCCACTGCGCGAGGTGCTGGCCCGTTTTCCTGTCCAGCAGAACGACGTTGGAGACCGGATCGCGATAGGCGTCCCAGTACACGCCGCCGCGGACGATCGCTCCGTTCGGCGCGTTGGTGAGCACGCTGTCCAGCGCGTCGGGTGCATCGGACGGCCGCGGCTTGTAGGCGTCGGCGAACGGCGTCACCCCGTCGAAGGCGAAAATGGTCGCCATGATGAAGGGATTGGGCACCCGGATCGCGCGGACCGTCACGTCGGCGCGATCGGCGGTGCTGCCGGGAAAGCTTTTGACCGGAACGCCCTCGCGCGTGTAGCCGAACCCCGGGGGCGGGTCGCATGGCGCCACGCTGCTGACGGTGACGTCGGCGATGAAGGTGCCGGTATCGACTCGCAGGGTGTCACCGATGTGGCCGATCGGGGCGTCGCCGGCCCAGGCGCGGGGAGCGGCGATGCCGGTCGCGGTAACGCTCGCCGCGGCGACGAGGACGGTCGACAGAGTAATCAGCCAACGATGCATATTCCCCTCCTCAGCTCCTTCGCATGATCGCACACGCCGTAAAGTCTCCCGGACGAATCGCACCATGGGGGATGCGCGATCCACGCGACTCTGGGACCATCTGGAAACTATGAGACCCCTCCTGATACTGGTCAGCTTTGCCGGCATGATCGGCTTGGCCGCCCCGGCGCACGCCGACACCGTCGATGATCAGTTCCTGGCAGCACTGCAAAAGGCTGGCATCGGCTTTCCATCCCCCGACAAGGTGATAGCCGCGGGCCGGCTGGTGTGCCAGTTGTCGGGCCAGGGCAAGCCGATGGCGGACGTCGTCAACACTATCCAAGGCGCAAACCCCGGACTGCACGGGGAAAACGCCGCCCGGTTCACGGCAATAGCGGCCGACGCCTACTGCCCCCAAGCGATAGGCCAGCCGGCCCCTACTCCGTGAGGTCCGCGCCTGGGTTGTCGGCGCCGGGTTGCGGCGCGCGCCGGGGGCCGGGTGCTCGACCCAATTCGAGCGGCCCCATCCCGGCGACGGCGCGTGACGGCGTCGTTGCGCTTCGGCGCTTGCTCCAGTGGCCGGCCCCGGAGATGCGCCAGTCGGTCGCCCACTTCCACTCATAGGTCTCTGATGTGCTCAACTGCCTGGCCAACGCTGCGATCTTGAGGTCGGCGCGCTTGGCCTCGATCCAGGAGGCGATGACCCAGACCCGGTCGAGTTCCTCTTCGGGAATCTCGAAACCCCAGGACACTTCTTCGTCGTCGCAGCCCATCGACGGACGCGCCGCGGGCTTGGGCGTTGATACCTCGAATTGACTGCCGTCCACTTCGAGGTCGAGCGCGACCTGGTAACGCACCGCCGGTCCTACCATCCGCAGGTTCACCTGAAGTCGCGCAAGATTCCTGCGACGCGGCGCGAGCCGCTCAACTGCCACGACGACGCCCTTACTACCCGGCCTGTCGGGCCGCGTTCGGAGTTGATTCACCAGGGCGATCAGCCCAACGCAAGCCATGATGCCAAGAAAGACGTCGAGAACGATGATGGCGGCCACGCCGTCCAACCCAACACCATCGGGACGCGCGCCGCCTACCGACTGGGCGATGGGCCCGAGTCCCGAGTCGCAATACGCTAATGGCTATGCGCGTCGATCCGGGACCTTTAACAGGGGCCGCAGTGGTCCAGACCTGGCATCTGGACGCGACCTCCGCGGTGGTGATCGCCTTGCTGGCCAGCGCGTACGCGTGGTGTTACCGGCGCGGCCGCAACGGCGAGCAGCCGGTCGGACCCGCGCAGGCCGGGTGCTTTGGCGTTGGCTTGGTGCTGTGGGTGTTGGCCACGCTAAGTGTCATCGGCGCCTACGCCTACGTGCTGTTCTGGGTACGCGCGCTGCAGGTGTTGCTGCTCCTCTACGTCGTGCCGTTCTTCCTTGCCCAGGGCAGGCCTGTCACCGTCGTGCGGGATGCGCTTGGCCCGACAGGTCGTGACCGCATCGATCGGCTGTTGGCGAGTCGGTGGGCCCGGGGGCTTGCGCATCCGTTGGCCACGTCGCTGGCGATGCTGGCCACGCCCTGGCTGCTGTATCTGACGCCCTGGTACACCGCGGCGCTGCAGAGCGACTGGATTGGCGCGCCGACCCGGATTCTGTTGGTAGTGATCGGTTTCGGATATTTTTACGCCCGCCTGCAAGCAGACCTGGTTCCCCGCAGGTATTCCCAGCTGATCTCGTTGTTGATCAGCGTCGGCGAGACCCTTGGCGATGGCGTCCTGGGTTTGGTCATCTGGCAGGGCTCATTGATCGCCTCGTCGTATTACGCAGGTTTACAACGGACTTGGGGTCCGGACCCGCGGCTCGATCAGACCATCGGTGCCGGCGTCCTGTGGATCCTCGGGGATGTGGTCGGGTTGCCGTTCGTGTTGTTGTTGATGCGCGCTTTATCTCGCGACGAAAAGGCGCATGCGGATGTGGTCGACGCCGACTTGGACACCGCGGCGGCGGCCGAAAGTGAAAGCGCGGCGCCCTCGGCATTGTGGTGGGAGAACGACCCTCAATTGCGCGACCGATTCCGCCGCGGCTAGCGCTTCGCGGGGCCGTGAATTCACCCTTCCCGCTATGTTGCGATAGGCCGCTAATTGCGACCACAGCCCAAAGGAGCCGATTTTGCTGAAGGTATCGACAATGGCACCCGCTTTGGTAGCGAGCACTCTGGTAGTCGGGGTCGCGGTTACGGGGTGCGGGAGCGATAAGTCGTCGGCCCCCTCGTCGACCACGTCGTCGGCGACATCGAGTACGTCCCCTGCGTCCGCATCGCCGTCGTCTGCGGCGCCGTCATCGGGCGGCGTTGCCGGCCAGCCCTCCGACTACAACAATTTGCTGATCAAACCGACTGACATTGTGGTGGCAGGCGACACATTCAGTTTGTTGACGTCGAGTCAACTGGCCAGTCGCGGGGGAGTTAGCGGTTTGTTTACGAACCAGGGCAACACTCGCTCGGTCGACGTCGGAATCTTCGTCTATCCCGATGCTGGCGCGGCAATACAGGCGCGCGATATGAGCGTCACGGGACTGACCGACCCCGACATCGGTGTGAAGGGCGGAACGCCTACACCGGTCGACGTCGGTAACGGCGGCACGATGGCTATTGGGACCACGACCAAGCCGGACGGCCCGAAGTCGAAGGCGAGCGTGATCTTCGCCGAAGGCAAGGCCACCGTGACCATTAATTTCGAGAGCCCGGCCAGCGATCCGGTGCCGCAGGACTTCGTTCTCGATGTCGCGCGTAAGCAGGACGCGGCCATCAAGGCCGGATTGCCTGCTTGAGCGTGACTCGGCGCTAGGCGGTGTTGTCGACCACCGCGGCGCCGGCCGCGTTGCTCTTGACCGACTCGATGCCCTTCTCGGCCGCGGCGCGGGTCTTGTAGCCCTGGCTGCTGGCGACGATCTCGCCGTTCGCTGCCTTGAGGTGCCAACGGATTTCGCCGCTTTTGTCTTTGAAAAGTTCGAACTTGCCCGACATCTCGTCTCCTTTGATCGAGTAAACCGAATACACGATAGTCGAGGTGTCGGAAAGCGCCCTTGCGACTTGCCTGATGGGATACCGAGCATTGCCGGATCGCGCCCAGTACGGTCTGGAAGTGTTGAAATATTGGCGAAGCGGTATCCCAACAGTGTTGGTAATCGCGATAACCGCGCTTCTGGCGGGCCTGGACCTCACCGACGGGGCGTCGCGTCACTGGGCTACTGAACATGCTTTCACGACGTCGACTGTCTCTGGGTTGCTGGTGCTGGCGATCACCGTCTTGGTCGTCAATCAGGTGGTCAAGATCCGGCAGTACCGGGATGAAGCGCAAGCCATCGCAGCGCAATCGGCGATTTTATTGGCTCAGGCCTCCCGGGCTGCGCGGGCCGTGTCGTCGGCTGCGAACAGCGCGGACGAGCGGGACGCCGCGTCGGAAGATGTCCGCACCTATCTGACGATGTTGCTGATCGCGGCGCCGATTCTGATCGAGATTTCGGTGCCACGCGCCTTCTTGGAGCAGGCGCAGCAGGTGGGCGCCGTGTTGGCGAGAACGCTCGCGGCGGTGCCGAAAAACCCTGCTGGGGATGCTGGCTCGATGACCCGGTTGGATGACGCGGTCAAGGGTCTGCGTGTGGCGGCGGCCCCGCTGCTGCAGATACTTACTCCCGCCCAGCGCGCCGCTGCGGGCGCGGACGATGGCGATTGATCGGGGTTCTGGCTAGGCCGGCCCCAAGCCAAGCCGTGGGGTGTGGGGCCGCTCAGGTCGCCGACATGCCGCCGTCTACGTCGAACACCGTGCCGGAGATGTAGGACGCTTCAGGGGACGAAATGAACACGATGGCGTTGGCAAGTTCCTCGGTACTTCCCCTGCGAAGAAACGGGATCGTCGCCACCAGTGCGTCGTTGACTTCCGCAGAGCCGGTGAAGCGGTCGGCCATCGCGGTGTCTGTCAGACCCGGCGCGACTGCGTTCACCCGAATACCCGAATTGCCCTGCTCGAGCGCGACAGTCTTGGTCAGCCCTTCGACCGCGAATTTGCTACTGACATAAGCCGTCCCGCCAGCCGCGGCCTTGTGCCCGTAGGTCGAGGAGATGTTGACGATGCTGCCGCTGTCTTGGCCCGCCATCGCGCGCACTTCGTGCTTCATGCTCAGGAATACCCCGAGGACGTTCGTGTCATGGACGGCCCTGAAGTTTTCGACGGTGGCATCCTGAATGGGGGCGAGCTCGCCCTCGAAGCCGGCGTTGTTTACGGCAACGTCGAGACGGCCGAATTTCGCGACCGTCTTGTCGACGAGGTTGCGGACCTCGTCTTCCTTCGTGACGTCGGCCCGAACGAACTCCGCCTCGGCGCCGAGCCCGCGTAACTCCGTGGCGAGGGCTTGCCCCTTGTCGTCGTGGCGGCCGGACACCACAACCTTGGCGCCTTTGTTGGCGAATGCGACGGCCGCGGCGCGGCCGATGCCGGTGAGGGCGCCGGTAATGAGAACAACCTGTTGAGTCATGGTTTTCCTTCGGCTATTTGAATATCCGTAAATCTAACGGGGCGAAGCTAGGAACACTGCACGCCGACGGTGCATTCCCGGCCGCTGCTTGCGGCTTGCCTCCCGCGCTATATGCCGGAGGGGGAGCAAACTTGAGCGGTGCAGAGGTTCTCGTCCGGTGTCGACAGGCTGGCCGCCGTCGTCTTGGAGCGAGCCCAGCTGACCGGTGAGCCGGTCGGCATGAAGCTGGTGGGGCAGCTCATCGACGAGCTGCTGGGGCACCCGGTGAAGTGCGGGTGTGGACGTTGCGAAGCGGCAGTCACGGTGTCACCCCAAGAGGTGCTGCAGGCGGCCGCAACGTGGCAGCGCCCCGTCGCTGCGGCGCCGCAACGCCGAGCGCGGGCCTAGCGTAGATCCGCACGGCGCTGTTGGCACTTTACCCACCCTGATCAGCGGTAATGCGGGCGTACTCGGCGCTTTAGGCCTCGGCCGCCCGGCGAGCCAGCCGGGACCGCCAGCTGGTGGGAGCGGGAGCTGCGGCCAACCGCTCATCCAGCAGTGCGTCTATCCGCGCAGTGCTCGGCGAGCAGCCGAACTCACGTGCCACGCACCACGCGCGGGCCAGCCGCCGAAGCTCGGCGTCGATGCTTTCGATGCTGCGCATCCACGGATATTGGGGCCGTCCACCGTCCACACTTGAGACACGTACCCAGACGCGAGAAGGTTCACACACATCGGCGAATCGCCGGGGCTAGTGTGCGGAGCCGCTATCGTCGTGTCGGTCCAGCACGTCCATCGTGAACGCGATGGTCCACAGCAAGATGACATATGCCAGCGCATAGCTCGTGGCCATGGTCCACACCGATTTGCCGCCCAGGAGCAGCGCCGCTACACCGCTCAGTGCGTCGCCGACGAATCCGGACACCATGACCCCGACCACGATGGCGATGTAGGCGTGCTCGCGTTTCCGTGGGATCTTGCCGCTGGCGTGTCGGGTGACGGACCAGATGCCGACGACAACCACGGTCAAAGCCGCGGCAATAAACCCGACGATCATCCAAACCGGGACAGCGTTACCGGCTTTGGGGCGAGCGGAGTCGAAAATCAGGTCGACTGCGAGCATCCCCGCGACAAAGAATGGCAATATGAGTATTGCCCGCTTCGTGTTGATCATTGCTTCGGTAGATCCGCGCAGTCCCACGCGCCCTCGATGGCCGCCTTAATGGGGGCTTCGAATAGGCCTTTCGTGATGCCGCCGACAAAGCCCAGCACGCCACCGGGAATCCCTCCGGCGCCCAAGAGTTCGGGAGTGATCACCGCGCCACCGGCAGCACCGGTGACAGCGCCCTTAACCGCGCTCTTGAATCCGCCTTCGACCATGTCTTTGCCGATGTTTGCCTTCACCTGTGCCCCCACGCACTGTCCGAAGGGCTGTGGGGGTGTGAATGTCGGCATCGGGCCCGGCGCATCCGGAACGAAAGGCTTGGGCGGTCCGCCCGGGGTTGGCATGGGGATGGGCGGGGGTGCTGCTTGCGGACTCGGTGAGGTCAGCTGGTCCTTGTACTGATCCAAGAACCCGGGCTGCGGCGGCGGCTGCGATGCGCCGGTGTCCTGTTTGAAGTCCTGTTTGAAGTCGACCGCCTGGATTCCGTTGCCGTTAGCGGCGGGCGTCTGCGCAAAGCCCGGGCTACCCACACCGGCGGTGGCGCTGGTGAGGTGACCTGCCACCTGGTGCTCGGTTCCCACCAGTTGTTCAGTGCGGGTGCGGATGTCGGCGGCAAATGCCGGCGCTTGAGCTTGGCGGGCGGCCTGTTCCGCGGCGGTCCTGCTGGTGCGGGTATCGGTCACCGAGAGGTCTTCTCCGACGGTGAAGCCGGCGTTGTGAGCGTCCTCGATGCCGTACAGGACCCGTCGCTGGGCCGCGCCGATCTCGCTGGCGCCGTTTCGCGCGATTCCGGCTGCCCGGCGCAACTGGTCGGCTTTGTCGCTGACAATGGGGAGATCGGTGCCGGTCCGTTGGCGCAGCCCGTCACCGCCGTCGCCTTTCCAGGTCAGGGAATACGACTGGTTTCGCATTCGGATGAAGGCGTCCTCCCACTGGTCGGCGGTCCTGGTCCAGTGGCTGGCCGCATCCACGAGGTGCTCGGTGCTCCACGCCCGGATCTGCGAAAGAGTCGCGACCATCAGGTGACCGTTACCTGCGACAGGGCGGCCAGTGTGCTTGCCGCAGTGTTGTCTTGGTTCACGTACCCCGCAGCGGCTGCAGCGACCGCGGCCGCCGTCGCTTGCGTCCGAGACGTAATCCCCGCCACAGCGACGCCGATTGCTGCGTTGACACCATTCACCGCCGCCGAGCTGGGTTGAAACGGCTGCCCTGGCGAGGGCATCGGCGCGGCAAATTCCGCACTCAGCCGCTGCCATTGACTTGCCGTAGCTTGCAGCTCACCCACGACGAATTGAAGTTCATCCGCCCCCACCCACGCGATTCTAAGCAATCCGCCACGCACGAGGTATTCACCCGAGGTCAGTGCGCGTGACCTGGGTTGTTGTATGCCTTTGCGACCACGACAGCCGCCATTGGTAACGGTGCGCGGGCTAATGTCAACGACGGCTGAATTTTGACCCCTTTTCGACGGGTGGGTTCGACACGGGGTCATCTTTCAGGCGTCGCCGACAGCTAAGTGCCCAAAACGTCCAGCTTCGTTCTCACCCGCACCGCAGCCCCTTTCCATGCCCAACCGCGACCGGTTTCAGCCCGGTGTCGGCGGTCTCGCTTTTGCGCATATGTGGACCTTAGGTTTGTGGGGTGCTCGCAGCACTTCACTTATGCACAGGCGTCAAGCTGGGGCGGCGGGTCGGCCTGCGGTGAGCGCGTCCCTCGTTTAATTGACAGACACGTTAATTAGTGGACTGGTGCCACAGGTCAGGCGGGCAAGCATGCCGCGCTGTCAGGCGAAAATCACTGCGCCATAACATGACCCGAAAACCGCATGTGCCGACGCTGATCAGTGTGTTGTGATCGGGTACGCACGGCGTCTGCGTAGACTGCGGCAATGTATTTCGGTGGCCTGGATGCCGAGTGCTGTCGGTTGCGGCAAGAGGGTTTGTCTATTCGGCAGATCGGTCGCAAATTGGGCATAGCCGGCTGGTCGGTGCAGCGGTGTTTGGCACGCGTCGAAGCCCGGCGGGCGCGGGCGGACGTCGAGGAGCTGGACGGCGGGTTTGCGCCGCCTCCGGTGGATCCCAGCGCTGACGGCACTTCAATCGAGGCTTCGCCGGCCGTCGGCTAGCTTTGTGCGCCGATAGCGCCAGGCCAACCCGAATCGGGCCGGCCACGCTCTTCGGGGGGAGGAAGGGGCCGGCCCGATCAACCATTGAGACGTCTACCGGGCCGATTCCATTCCCGTCTGCCTTGCAGGGCGATGCGGATCACGAGAAGCAAATTCAGACACCTCAGCCCACACGCCCTCCGACCTCCCGTCGGAAATAGAGGTAATGGGTCACCGGGCTCGATGAGCTGCAGTAAGCCGTTATCAGCTCCCACCCGGCGGAGACCCATTCCTCGAGGGTTGAGTTAACCTTCTCGGTCTCAACCCACGTGCATCTGTGCTCGTGTCCGTATGCCATGCGCCCAGACACTAGGCGACGATTTTTAACGCAAGATTATTTGGGGCGCAAGCGTCCAAGCCGATTGCCCATCGGGGCACCAAAACCAAAATCGCGGCCGTACTGGACAGGTTTCGCTCGCGCCGTGCCTAAGCCGAAGATCTGATGGCGGTCATACAGCGCGTCTATCCGCGCCGTGCTCGGCGGGCGGCCCCTCTACCTCACGAGAATGCGGTGAATCGCCGGTCACAGCTGCCAATGCAGAGTCGACCGCCTCAGGGTTGAGGATCTGACCACCTTCCACGGAGATCGGTGGGCGTCCTTGCTTCACCGCACGGTTGATGTCGCGGGAAATCAACGCATAGACGGCCGCCACCACCACCGTCAAACCTAGGTAAAACGCGGCGACCATCATGGCTTTTTCTCCTCTGGGTAATGGGCCTTGCGCAGACTCGACATCGCTGCGGCGCATGCGACTGTCTCGCGTCGATCTGATCACCGACCTGGGTGCTGCGATAGAGCACTAAGTCCTATGGCCTCGATCACACGGGCCGCCGGCGAATCGCCAGCCAGTCAAATCACGGCGTCGCCGTAGCGTTGACGATGTGCTGCGTCGGCGCAGGCTTGCGGCTCCCTACCGGCTCAGGGGACCAGGCCGTGGCCTTCGCCGTGAACGCGACGGGCTTGGGCGCGGGGACGATCGCGAAGTCATTTCATCCGGCTGACGCAGAACCGGAATGCCATGTGCCAAGAAATCCTTGCCGGCACACCCGCTTTGTCGACGTATGCGTGCCATTCCCTACGGCGAAAACTGCGGGCGATGGAGATCAGGCCGTCATCGCGAATAATACGGTGCCACCCCATCAAGGTCGCCAGCACCGAGAAGCCGTGATAGGCGAGGACGTGGCGCTGAAGATCGGCGACATGCCAGCCGTAGCGGGAATTGTCCTCCAGCCAGATCAGAAACTCCACGACTTCCTCGTCGCTGAGGTGATGGGTGAGGTGTGAACTGACAACGAGATCCACCGGCTGGGTCAGCCTGTAGGACAACACGTCGCCGGTTTGATAGTCGATCAGCATGGCTGCGGGTGTTGCGCTCTGCGCGGTGACGGCGCTTCGGGGGTTTCGGTCAATGCCCGACAGTCGAACATTCAGGCCCTGCTGCCCTGCCCACCGTGCAATGGCGCGCAACAGGTCACCGTCGCCGTAGCCGACGTCCAGCACCGAGAACGTTGCACCGGCGGGTAGTGCCTTGGCCGCCTGCGCCAGCCAGCGCAGGGTAGAGCGATGGGTCAGGGTGAGGCGGTTGATCACTGCCAGTTCGTTCAGGCACCGCTGATAGGTGGCCAGGTCCGTACTGTCTTCGTCCAATTCCTCGGGCCGCGTGCTGCGAACTGAGAAGTCCATACCTCGACTGGCCTCCGAACAGTACCGTTGGTCCCGGGTGCGGGCAGATATTCGCCTAGATGTCCTGGTCGGCCCCCGCACCATCGGAAATAGACGATCGTGCGAGTATCGCGTTTCGGGCCCAAATATCTTGGGGAAATTTACGCTATTTTTCCGGACTTCCGAAACTCTTACGGCGACGTCAAATTCGCATCTGCTAATGGGCTTGCACACGCACATCCACCGCAGCACGCACCACACCGCCTACGACGCCAAGCTGGCCGCTGAACTCATGTTGCTCAAGACATAGCTGCTTTGAACACAACGCCGCCGTCCGCGAAATAGCGAACAACCACACCCACCACGGTCCGTGCGCCGGGCGTGGCACCCGGCACCACAGGGTCAAGGTTTAGTCGTTGGTTGAGACCAGCTTCAGGTGGAGCAGGCACAGGTCCGGTCCGGCGAATTCGTCGAGCCGGTCGGCGCTGACCGGCGCTCCCCATGTATCCAGGATTCCCTGAACGATGCCGAGGTGGAGCGGGCAGACGACCTTAGTTTCACTTTCGGCGAGTTCCAGGAACGGGCAGTGCCGCAAGCCGACTTGTAGCTCTCCGTCAGTTTCGGGTTCTCGGCGCTCGGGGGCAAAACCCAGCCCATCCAGGATGCCGACCAGGCCCTCGACGGCTTCGTCGGCGCTGATTTCACCTTCCGGCGATTCCAGCTCTGCCAGACTGTGCCCCCAAGCTTGCCCCGCCGCAAGCGCCTTCACGCGCGGACGCGGCCCGGAAGCTAAGGACCGGGTCAGAATCTCGGCGAGCAGCTGATAATCGCGCTTTCCGCCGCGATCCATCTGCCGAACCGCCCGAAACATAAACCCCGGGCGCCCTCGTCCGATGCGACCAGGCTCCACAACCTCCACCAAATCGTCACCGACCAGGCTGCGGAGGTGAAACCGGACGGTGTTCCGATGCACTACCAGCAGATCGGCTATCGCAACGACGCTCATCGGATCAGAAGATGCCCGCAGCACCCGCAACACCTCGTGACGGCGACTCGGGAAGTCTCCGCTCGACATCACAGCCGTCACTCACGCTCCTGCAGAGATCACGCCTACCCCCGGGGTTGTTATCGTACAAGCGTCTAATAAAAACTGCCGGACGAACCGGCGAGTTGATCGCCAGGTGGGGTTCTTCGACCGCGACGATCCGCTCGAAGTCGGCCCGGCGTTGACGAATGAGAAGAAGCCGGTTTCGATGATGCTGGCTTTCACTCAGAAGCTGCGGGTCGGCCGGGCCGTTGAACGCAGCGCCGACGTCGGGGGGCGGCGTCGGCGGGGATGGCGGCACCGGCGGCGCGGGCGGCGCCGGCGGCAGCACCGTGCCCTTCATCCCTGGCCCAAACCCTCAAAACGCTTTCGGAGGTACCAGCCCTCAGGGCGGGGCGGGGGGTGACGGCGGTACCGGCGCCAACGGCGGGTCCGCTGGTAAAGGTGGTGCCGGGGGCTCGGGCGGTGCCGGCGGGGCCGCCTCGCCGATCTTCGGCACCGGCGGCCATGGCGGCGTCGGCGGAGCAGGCGGCGCCGGCGGAATTGGCGGTCCCGGTGGTGGCGGCGGAGTCGGCGGTACTGGTGGTAACGCTGACTCTGACTCTGCTGATCCGGCCTTCGGTGGCAACGGCGGCAACGGCGGCGGTGGCGGTGACGCCGGTGACGCCTGTGCCGCCGGCGCCGGCGGCACAGGCGGGCGGGGAGGGTTTTTAGGCGGTCAAGCGGGCAGCGGCGGTGCCGTAGGCACTGCCGGTGGTGGTGGTGGCGCAGGCGTTCACGGCGGTGGCGGCGTTGCCGGCAGCGGCGGCACGGCTTTCAGTTTCGGTGGGACTGAAACCCCGGGCACCTCCGGCGACGACGGCGTCGCGGGCGCCGACGGTACGGCGGGCACAACCGGTTAGCCGCATCATCGGAATCGGCACGGCGTTGGTACTCGGTGGTGCAGGTGGGACAGGGGACCTCACCGAAGGGTCGGGCGGTGCTGGCGGCGACGCCGGTCTCCTGTTCGGCGTCAACGGGATCGACGGGTTGGTGTAGCCATAACGCTCCTTGGCGGTAGGGGCGGCCAGGTGATCGCGTTGTCATCGTGGATGGGGGTCATGGCTAGCTACCCCCCGTGTGAGTTTGCTAGCAGCCGCCAAGTCAGTTCACGTTTAGTTCACGCGGACCGATCCTCTTTCAGAAAAATGCTCCTGAGCTGCGTCGAACGTGGTGCGCGATACTGGGATTGAACCAGTCTCAATCAGAACCCTCTACACTGTTGCTGAGCAGGCACAGAAAGCCTCCGACCTGCTGACACGCCAAACAGTAACATTTACCAGACTTAACCACAACTAACCACACCTTCCCCCTATAGTGGTGCATATGTGGTGCAAAGGCGGCAAACAGTGACAACGACAGAACGCAAGCAAAGACGCAGTTTCGGCCGTTTGCGGCAATTCCGCTCCGGCCGCTGGAAAGCCTCCTACACCGGCCCTGACGGGATGTTCTACGAGGCGCCGAACACCTTCGCGCTCAAGCAGGACGGCGAGGCGTGGCTCACCGATCGGCGCCGCGAAATCGACCGCAACCTGTGGTCTCCGTCGAGTGGGCAGGATGATCGGCCGAACGCGACGTTCGCCGACTACGCCAAGGAATGGTTGAAGCGGCGCACCGTGAAAGGCCGGCCGCTGAAGGACCGAACGCGGGAGCACTATGAAAAGTTGATTGAGCAGCACATCAAGGATGCCTTTGGTCACGTGACGGTTCGGGCGATCAATCCCGATGCGGTACGCAAGTGGTACGCCACATGCGCGATCGGCGCCCCGGTGATCCGTGCCCACGCCTATTCGCTGATGTCCACGATCATGGCCACAGCGGCATCCGAGGGGATCGCGGATCAGAACCCGTGCACGATCAGCGGCGCCGGCAACACCGAACGCCGCGTGAAGATCAAACCCGCAACGCTGGCTGAGTTGGAGATCATCGCCACCGAGATGCCCGAGCGGCTGCGCCTGATGGTCTTGCTCGCGAGTTGGTGCGCGATGCGATTCGGCGAACTGGCCGAACTCCGCCGGCGCGACCTCGACGGCAGCGTGATCCGCGTTCGGCGCGGCGTGGTCCGTGTCGACGGAGAAATGCGTGTCACCACCCCGAAGAGCGCGGCAGGGTCACGCGACATCACCATTCCGCCCCACTTGCTGCCGTTGGTCGAAAAGCACCTTCAAAACCACACCGGGCCTGGCCGCGATGCGTTGCTTTTTTCGGCCGTCAACGGGAAGCACCTACAACCGTCGGCGCTGTACCGATACTGGTATCCAGCCCGCGACAAGGCTAAGCGAACCGATCTGCGATTCCACGACCTTCGCCACACCGGTGCCGTACTGGCCGCCCAGGCAGGCGGCACGCTCGCCGAACTGATGAACCGACTGGGCCACAGCACCGTCTCGGCGGCGCTCGTGTACCAGCACGTCGCCGACAATCGAGACGCGCAAATCGCGGCCGCCCTGTCCAAGATCGCGTTGGCGGCTAATGAGGTTGACACAGGTGCGGAAAATTCCGCACCTGTGTCAAGCGCGTTGCCGGATAAGGAGATTGACGGATGAACGAGCGGCTGGATTTATCGTGGTGGAAGGACGAAGACACCGCGAAAATATACGACTACCTGAGGGACCAACTTCTAGCCATCAACACCCTGCCCTACAAGAAGCGGTCGCGGTACATCGCCCACGAAATCTGGTGCGCTAGATGCGACGACGTCGTGATTCAAATTCTTGATCTGAGGCTTCCCACCGATCAGCCAGTTAGCGTGATGCGCTACCGCACAAACGAACTAATTCCCCTTCCCGCCGACATGGATCCAACCGAACGAGCTCGAGTGATGTCCCAAAAGCGCTCATATCGCCCGGGAGAGTGGAGATTCGACATAATCACCGGCCACGAGCCGCAACCTTCGCGCGCAGAGCTCGTGTTCAGTGTCTGCGAGTGCGGGCGCCACCAGTTCACTGCAAAAGGCATCTTTGCGCGCACAGGCTCGAAAAGCAGCAACACGCCGACGAGCCGGCGTTGATACCCAATCGTTGACTTTTCTGTACTCTGATAACCGGTCATATGCGGGCGAACCGCGGACGTTGCACATTTAGGGGCCAGCAGCCAGATCCCGAAGGGGACGGGCTAGCTCATGGCCAACGTAAAAAGTTCTTCACAGTCGACTCGGCGGCATTCCGCTTTACGCCCCGCTTATGTCGGAATTCCTGAAGCGGCAGCATATCTCGACGTTGATCACAAAACTATTCGGAGATTAATCGCCTCATCGCGGCTGCCCGGCTACCGTCTTGGCAACCGGATTATCAAGGTCAAAGTCGCCGATCTCGACGCAGTGCTGACCCCCATGAGTGGGGGCGCGGCATGAGCGACCACAACGGGCCACCTGAAAAAGAGGTAGGCCCCAGCGCTTCCCAGGGCGCCAAGGCCAACCGCAACTCAACAGAACCAACAACCACCGACACCGAGTCTAACTGCCCCACCGACAAATGTGGATACGGCGTTCCCTGCGTCTGCTGGTTTTATGCCGACTGGGTAGCACTGAGCTCGCCAACCGTCGAGCCGGCATCAGTGCAGCTACAACGGCGGCGTCGGGCCTCCTATCGCTGCGCTCGCCTCGAATCCGGCCACCGTGACCCGATTTCCGCGAGCATCTGGTGAGCGCTCCGGAACCACTGAACGAAGGCGTGCCACCGGAAGACGAGGACTCCCTCCTGTCCGGTGTCGTGACAGCCGCCGAACTGTCACATAAAGAGTTCCCCGAACTCGCCGAGCACGTCACGCAAATCATCCTGGAGGGCTTCGGCATCCTGGCTGGGCCGCCCAAACTCGGCAAGTCGTGGTTCATTTTGGCGATTGCCCTCGCGGTGGCGGCCGGCGGTTACGCGTTCGGCAAGCTGAAGGTCGACCAGCGGCCGGTCCTGCTTCTCGCGCTTGAGGATTCACAACGACGCCTGCAGTCACGTATTACGACGGTCTACGGATCAGGCATTCCGCCGCACCTGCTGCACATCATCACGCGGATTGGGCCCGGGCTGTTGATCCCCACGATCACCGCGTGGCTACAGCACCACCAGAACGGCCTGGTCCTCCTCGACACGTTGGGCCGCGCGCGGCAGCAGCGTAACCGAGGCGAAGATCCGTACCTGGCCGACTACCAGGCGGGCGTTCAGCTGAAGACCGTTGTCGACGCCTTCCCGGGATCGGCGCTCGTCGGTGTGCATCACACACGGAAGGCGTCGTCCGAGGACTTCGTCGACGACTTGAGCGGCACACTGGGCTTGGCCGGATCCGCAGACTACGTGCTGGTGTTACGGCGCCAGCGCCAATCCGCAGAGGCCACACTGCAAGTCACCGGACGTGACGCACCCGAGGGTGAATACGCCTTCACGGTGACGGGCGGAAACTGGGATCTAGCAGGCAACGCCCTACCTGAGGCGGCAGCTGCCGCTGAGGCTCGCCGCAATGCCAAACGGCTGGGCGACCGCGCCCAAGACGTTCTATCGCTGGTCGACCAGCGCGCCCGGGACGGCCAAACGACCCGTGCGGCAGACGTTGCCGACAAGCTCGGCATTAAGCAGGACCAGGCGCGCGTCTATCTCAATCGACTTGCCGACGCCGACCGGATCACCAAACCGGGTCTAGGTACCTATTCAAGTGTTATGTCCGTTACGGCTGTTACGCCTCAGCTGTCCGGATCGGTCGCACCGCTTCCTAAGCCCGTAACACCCATAACAGACATAACAGTTAGTTGTACTGATTGCGGTGAAGCGCTTCACACCCATAACCAAACCGGACGCTGCGCTGAATGCCGCCTCATTGGCCGCCAACAGGCAGTCGCCGACAAACTCATCGACCTCACCAACGAGACGGGGAGCGACCGATGAGCGGCGCGATCTGGGCCGCGTACAACGACACCGGCGCACTCGAAGTCACCTGCCCACACTGCGGCGCCGAGCCACGCAAATGGTGCAGCCGCGACGACGGACGTGTCAGGCGCGTGCCATGCGTCGACCGCGTCGTGAGCGGTGTCGACACCGGCGACGGCAAGCCGTACGTGCGCGATTTCAGCCAACCCACACACGAAAGGGAGTGGCGATGACCGCTGCCGACGATATCGACCTACGCCCAATTCTCGGTGTGATCGCCCGCGCCTGGCGCCGCATCCATCCCAGCGACCTGACCGCACCCGAAGCACTCCGACTCCTCGGGCTGCTCACCGAGATCACCGACCGGCTCGACGCGCCCACCAGTCTTTTTCGTGACAGCACGAAAAAGAATGATCGGGCCGCCCCGGGGCTGCGCATCGTCCGCGACGACGAACGGCCGAACGCGTGACGCTGACACCGCGGCTCTTGGGGCTAGCGCTGTACTGCGCCGACCAGGAGCTCAAGCGCAGGCGCGGAGACAAACCCCCGCCCAGGCGGCCTATTCAAGGCTGGGAATCGGAGCTCGTCCGCGCGCTCGAGCTCGAGGTCAGCACTTCCGATTACGGAAGTGCTTTCGCCAGTGGCGGCGAACAATTCGAGATGAAGGCTCCGATCAGCGCACGACAGGCCGCGGAAATCCTGCGGTGCACCACCAGATATATCCGCGAGATCGCGGACCGGCTCGACGGCATGAAGATCGGCGCGCGATGGGTTTTCGACGAGAACACAGTTCGCGACTACAAGGAGATGCAACGCAATGCCAGACTTACCGCCTGACGCCGAGGCTGCAATCGCCGCCATGAGCGATGGCGAATTCGCGGCGCTGACAGCCAAAGTCCGCGCCCCTGACGCCACCGAGCAAATCCGGACGGCCGCCGCCAAGTTCCTGACCGGCGGACAGCTGGACGCGTTCGTCTCCGCGGTCAACCCGGCCGCGTTCGTCGACGCCGCCGGCACCGTTCAAGAAGACAAGGTTGCCGGCCACCTGACGGCCTTTTTCGCGACAGGAGATCGGCAGCCGCGACAGTGGGGCCAAGGCAGCGCCGCCGGCGGCCCGAGCGACCAACCCGGCGACAGTGCCCGAGCAGCTTTGAAAAAGAGGCACAACGTCGGTGCCGACGAGCACCAGCCCGCGGCCGGCGCCCAAATTAACCGTGCCCAGTCAGCGAGAGCCGCGCTAGCCAAGCGATACCCAAACAAAGGAGATAAGCGATGACCGCGCCAGCGACGGCAATCAGATTGCCCGACAACAAATTCTTACTCCCGGCAGTCGATGCGCTGCCCGGCTACAAGGCGGCGCTCGACCGCGCCGACCGTGCCGACGAGATGCTTCGCGAGCTAGCGCCGCCAGCACCGGTGGCCGCCGATCTCGACCCGCGCAACACCGGCCCCACCCTCGAGTGGCTCGACGCGCTCGACGAACACGACACGGCTGTCGAAAGGTACGAACGGCACCGCCGCCGACTCCTGGGATCAAAACAAGCCGCAATGGGCGAAGCCGCCTCAGTTCTCAGGGCCAACGCGAACCGTCTGCTCGCTGGCCTGAACGATCACCTCACAGAGCTATTGCACGAAGTCGCCGAGATCGCCGACGAACTCGACGGCGCCATAACCGCCGATCAAGCAATCGGGCATGGCGTGGCGCCGGCCTGGAAGGCGCTCGCCGAGCTAGTCGGGGAGTACGCGGAATTGCGGTTCGCGCAGGAATACTGCCTGAATAACCTCACGCCAAACCACTACTGGACAACGTGCAAGCCAGTCCTAGGCGGCGAAGCCACCGCCAGCGTGGCGCACCTCCGCAATATCGACGCCTTATGGCCGGGCTGGCGAAATCCCAACGCCAACACACAGATCAACATCGTCGGATCCAAAAAAAGGGCCGAGCCGTGGCCCAGCGACCCCACACAGTTGCTGCTCTGGCTCGTCACGTCGGAGGCGGAGCCGTGGATTCCGACCACAACCCAGATAGACGAACTGTTCGCCGAAAAGCGCGACCGCGACAATCCCAAACCGACTTCACCGCCGCAGCGCGACGTCCTCAATCAACCGCCACGACCGCCTACCGACGATTACTACTCGCGCGTCATCACACCGCTCGAAACCTCAACCCCACCAATCGACATCGACTTGATCGAGACAGCAGAAGGGAAATAGAAATGGCTGATGTCTTCGCCACCTGGGAGGCCGCCGGCTTCAACGCCGGCAGTTACCCCACCGCAATCCAGGCCGTACTGGCCACGCAGGATACCGAACTGGTAAGCGAGACCGGGCACTTCGACCCGAACAGCGCCTTCGTCAAGGCACTCGTTAACGCGGTCAACACCGCACTCGGCGGCAGCTGACCCCCCATGAATTCGGCGGCGCGGCGCGTCCTGCTTAGGGAACGGGGCCAACGCGGCCGGCGTCCTGACGCCGGCAACACGCTGCGCCGCGCCGCCGCCGGAACAACCCGACCACCCAACGCCGAGAAGTCCCCACAGGACCACTCAAAGATGCTGCCAACTCAGACGGGAAGGCTGACCAGATGACCGCACCACGTCGCTCCTGGGAAGGAACACGAACCAGGTCGGGCGAAGTCAGCGCGACCGCAGCATGGCGGCGCGTCCGCGCCCAGGTGCTCAAGCGCGACCGAAAGCGCTGTCAACTCCGCGAGCCCGGATGCACTGGCGAAGCAACCCAGGTCGATCACATCGAAAACGTCGGCGCCGGCGGCTCACCGCTCGACCCGACCAACCTGCAATCCGCCTGCCCAACCTGCAACGGCCGCAAAGCACAGCGCGAAGCCACAGTCGCCCGCAACGCGTGGAAGCGCACCCCCGAACGACACCCGGGCCTGAAATGGTGACCCGCCGCCGCGCGCCCGCTGACGTCAACCATCACCCAGCACACACCCGACGCCCCAACCGGCTGACGTCCACCATGCGACCGGGCACCGGTCACCACGCAACCGGACGCCATCACCGCAGGTCAGAGGGGTGGGTGGCACCACCCCTCCCGGCCACCCTCGCCGCATTCGGAACGCTCTGTGGCTGCCAAGCTGCCCGGGTCTGGCGATCCCAGCAAACATCCTCGCGCAGGGCCGGGAACGGGGCCTGTGATGGCCGGTAAGGGACCGCCGCCCAAGGACGTCGAGCAGCTGGCCGGGCATGGGAGGGCGAAGGCTCGATCTGCCGGCGCGCAGGTGTTCGCCGCGGGTGCTGTCCGGCAGCCGCCGCTGCCAGTGCTGTACGTGCCGGGCAACGGCGGCAAGAAGGTCCGGTTTGTGTGGCCGGCGGCGACGAAGCGTTGGTGGGCGAACTGGGGCGCCGAGCCGATGGCTAAGCGCTTCCGGACGACGGATTGGGATTTCCTGATGGATACCGCGCTGATCCATTCCCGGGTTTGGGGTGACGGTGATCTGTCGATGATGGGTGAGCTTCGGTTGCGGGTGGCGAAGATGGGCGCGACAGCGGAGGACCGGGCCCGGCTGAAGATCACGTACGCACCCGAAGACGACGACACGCCACAGCAGCCCAATCCGGCCGCGGGCGACGGTGATGACGACTACGCAGGGTTTCCGCGGCTGGTAGGTCGCTGAGATGCCTTGGAAGCCATCGACGCCGGGCGAGCGGCCCACGCTGGGGCGAGGGGTGCTGGCGTGGATCCGCGAATACCTGACGGTGGTCGACGGGCCAGCGGTCGGTGAGCCGCTCATCCTGACCCGCGAGCAAGCGCAGTTCGTGCTCGAGCTGTACGAGGTCGATCCCCGGTTTGATAGCGGCGCGATCGTCGGGCGAACGATCAATAACGGCCGGCTGATTCGGCGGGCGGTGTTGTCGCGGCCGAAAGGTTGGGGCAAGTCGCCGCTCGTCGCGGCGTTGTGCATCGTGGAGGCGTTCGGTCCGGTGGTGATGGACGGCTGGAATGCCAGCGGCAAGCCGGTCGGCCGGCCGTGGGTCAGCACCGGCATCAAACCGAAGGTGCAGATCGTCGCCGTGTCGGAGGATCAGACGGCGAACACGTGGGAGCCGTGCCTTGACATGGTGCGCTCGAGCCCGGCGCTGATCGCGAAGCACAAAGTCGAGCCGATGGAAACGTTCATCAGCTTTCCGCGGGGCCGGATCGAGGCGGCGACGTCGGCCGGCCTGAGCCGCGAGGGTTTCCGGCCCGTGTTCGTCGCGATGGACCAAACCGAAAGCTGGACACCGACGAACGGCGGCCGAAAGCTGGCGAGCACGATCCGCCGAAACTTAGGCAAGGTCAACGGGTGCAGCGTCGAGACCCCGAACGCGTATTTACCGGGCGAAGGGTCGGTAGCCGAAAACTCCTGGAAGACACACCAGGCGCAGACCGAGGGTCAGCTGAAGACTTCCGGGCTGCTGTTCGATCACCGCGAAGCCCCGGCCGACACCGACACCGAGGATTACGAATCACTCCGCGAAGGCCTGCGGTTCGCGTATGGGGAGAGCGCCGACGATAACGGCGGTTGGGTCAACCTGGATCGGATCGTCGCCGAATATTGGGACGGGGACACGGATCCGCAGGACGCGCGGCGGTTCTACCTGAATCAGATCACCCACGCGTCGGATGCTTGGGTGACGTCGCCGCAGTGGGGCGCGTGCGCTGCCCTCGATGCGGTGGTTGCCGATGGCGACACGATCACGCTCGGGTTCGACGGGTCCCGCGGCCGCGGGAAAGGCAAAGCGGACGCCACGGCGCTGATCGGCTGCCGGGTCCGCGACGGGCACCTATTCGAGATCGGCGAGAAGTCGGTTTGGGAACCGCCGCGCCGAGAATTGACAAAGCGGGAGCGGGAAGAGACTGGCGATCAGACGTTTTGGACGCCGCCGGTCGCCGAAGTGGATGCGATGGTGGCGTTGGCGTTCCGGAAGTACAACGTGGTCGGGTTCTACGCTGACCCGTCGCATTGGACTGAGATTGTTGCGAAGTGGGAAGCCCGCTATGGTGCCCGGCTGCGGGTGAAAGCAACTCAGCGGGAGCCCATCGCGGCGTGGCCGACAGGGAAGCACACCGCCGCGATCCTCGCCGTGTCAACCCTCGGCCACGCGATCGAAAACGGTGTGTGTACGCACGACGGGTCGGCGGCGCTCACCCGCCACGTCCTCAACGCGCGCCGGCGCGCAACCCGTACCGGATACCTGCTGTACAAGGCATATCCAGAGTCGCCGGACAAGATCGACGCCGCCTATGCGGCCACGATGGCGTGGAAAGGCCGACTTGACGCGCTCGCGGCCGGCCTCGGAGCTCGCCGCAAGAAAGCCGTGATTTCACGAGTCAGAGGCGGTGCACTTGGCTAGCGCCGCCGAAGACTCCGGGCTTGGTATTACCGCCAAGGCGCCTAGAAGCCCGCAGAGCGGCCGGTGCCCCGACCGTGAGCGTTGACGAGTGGACCCAGGCGCACGCGAAGGCAGACCGCGTCGGGCTCTGGAAGACGATGCGGGAACGCGGGCCTATCGTGGTAGTACCCGCAGGCGGCCACCACGTGACGCAGCGCCGCGAGGCGCTTGCCGTGCTGCGCAACTCCGAGCAATTTTCGGGAGCCCGCCGCGACGACCATCCACTGACCAGGGACGGCGTCGAAGCCGTGCCGATCTCGGTCGATGGTCCCGACCATAGCCGCTGCCGCGCCATTATGAATCCGGCGTTCTCGCCCCGCGCGGTTGGCAAAGATGGAACCCGCCTGGCGCAAGCAAGCCGCCGCAATGGTGGACGCAATCGCAGCCAACGGAAGCTGCGAGTTCATGGGTGGAATCGCCGGCCTATTCGCCAGCCGAGTGATCGTCCTGATGGCCGGCTTCCCCATAGCAGACTCCGAACGGTTACTTGACATCGTCGGCGGTATCCACAACGACTACAGCGCTGGATCCAATTCCAGCCGAAAACAGTTGGTGGAATACATTTCCGACACAATCGCAAGCGAGGCAAAGCGGCGCCGCCGACGCGGGGTCCTGGCGCACATGCTCGCCAACGAAGACACACTGAGCGACGTCGAGTTGCGCGGATTCTTCGCGTTGCTTTTCATCACCGGAATCCACGGCGGTGGCTCATCAATCGGTTTCGCGTTTCTCGCGCTGGCCCGCAACCCGCAGCTGCGTTCACGACTGTGCGACAACCCGACGCTTATCCCGGCGTTTGTCGACGAAGTGCTGAGGGTTGAAACGTCGAGTCCGTGGATTCCACGTAGGACTACCAAACAAGTCACACTCGGCGGTATCACGCTGCCAGTCGGTACCCTCGTACAAATCCATCTCGGGGCAATCAACACCGAGGACAACCCGAACATCGACGTGGACGCCAATGGCCGGGCACGGAAGCGGCACTGGGCTTTCGGGGTAGGCCCGCACCGCTGCCTTGCATCTCACGTCGCGCGAACAGAGATGACGGTCTTGGTCGGTGAGTGGCTGAAAAGGATTCCCGACTTCGCTCTCGCTCCCGGCTACACGCCGGCCGTCGTCTACGAACGCGTCGGGGACGAACTATCCAGCCTGCCGCTCACCTGGAATACGCAATGAAACGGCGCGCTGATGACTGTGACGTAAGTCACTCATATACTGTTACTAGATGGCAAGTCACTCGGGTGAAAAATGCCGCATCATTTGCAACATGCCCAACCCTGCTGACGGAACATGACCGCGTCTTTTGAAACCGGGCCTGAACTGCGAGTCCAGGCGATCTGGCCCGAGGGGTTATCGGAAGGCGCACAGGTAGTCAATCAGTTCGCGGCTACGGACGACCCGGCCGGCCCCGGAGCCATGTACCTTCTGTTCGGCCACCTGGCGGCCCCCGTGTGGTTGTCGCAAGACCACGCCGAGCAGCGGCTTAAACAGCTTGGTGGCGCGGTAACGATCAGCCCCCGTGGCGCGTTTTACATGACGAGGGGAAATGCCGAGCGGTTACGAGACATGCTCAACACACATCTCGAGAAGGAGCAGAAATGACTTTGCTTGCTGGCGCGCCCGGCGACGTCTATGACGCTCACGTGTGGACAGGAGACGATCCGGGCCTCCTAGTCGTGCCGCCGCCCCATAGCGTGTCCTTTGCCCTGGCTTCGACGACGACCCCGGGCGGAACGGTGGCTGCCCATCACATCGTTAGTGCAAAACTAAGTCAGCTTTTACAGCTGAAAGATGGCTGGCTTGGCTCTGGGAGCCTAGCGCCCACCGTAGGAGCGTTTGGGCATTACGTACAGTTCCTTGGCACCCTTGGCGCCGCCATCTCGCTCGATGCCGAAGCCGTGGCGTCCGGCGAAGGCACGCTGCAAGTGGAGTGGGAAACAGACGGCGGCGTGGAGCGCTTGATCGAGTTTTCGGACCAGGGCGCATGGCTGTACGAGTCCTGCAACGGGGAGAATTCACAGGCGACGGTCGAACCGTTTGACGTGCAGCGCGTCCTGAGTTTCTTCCATGGCCAATCGCTCTGACGCCGGCAGCGAAATTCATTGGCTCGCAAGCAATGAGGTCCTATACCGTCAAGTGCATCCTGCACAGATGAAAGGCACCGAACCCAACTACATTGCGTTTCGGCCGATGAAGTCCCACGACTACACGCTTTCGACGACGCGACAGTGGGTTGGCCCGGAGCGCTCGTACCGACAGCATGTGGATGACAGCCTTAAATCGGCTGGCACGTGGGGTATCTCAGTTAGCGAGTGTTCAACGGCCGGTCTTGATGCTTTCGACGACTCGGCCCTTCCGGAAATGCCACCCGGACATGTCTCAATCCCCTTCGGCATACCGCCGACTGATTCCGAGAAAGATCCTGGCCTAATCGAGAAGGCTCGGACGCTAAGGGATCATGCAGTCGCACGGGGATGTTTGTATCGTCCGTGAACTGCGGTTTCTAGGTTGCATCCGTCACGCGGCGAACAATTCCCAGATACCTGGATTTGAAATCCGGGTATCCAACCTGCATCAGACGTAGGGAGGCCATTCGCCGTAGACACCGCGGTCGTATCCGGCCAGGATGTCTGCGTGCTGCTGGTCGGCGCGGGCCACGATCTCAGCGTCGGCCGCTTGGCGTTCTTCGTCGCGGCGATCGAGGTACATCGACCGCAGCACCATCCCGCCGATCACCAGCACCGCGCCGAGGAATAGGCCGATCCAGACCGCGTACTTCACGACGAACCCGACCACGATCAGGATCACGAACAGCGCGCCCCCGCCACCACCACTGCCGCGGTGATCGTCGCTCATCGCCCCGCGGCCAATCGGTCGATCTCGTCGGCGGCTTCGACGAGCGCGGCGGCGATCGCGCGAGCGGCTTCAGCGGTTACGTGGTCAACAACAATTGTGATGTGGCGTTCATCGATACTGCCGTCAGCTGACTGCGTGCCCGAGATGGTGATGTCCGCCCCGTCAACCGTGTGGTCGGAGCCCCAGAACAGTCGGAACGCGTCTGGTGTCAACGCATCTTCCCACTCCCCGACGCCCACAGCGTCGGGAGGCGCAGCTACGTTCCCCATCACCGCGTCAGTAAGCTCACGCGAGGTCGGCGTGCTGTTTGGTGTCATACTCATCGTGTCGAACTCCTTTCAGTTCGGCCATTCCCCGGGACCGTTACAGCGGTCGCCGGGGTTTTTGTTACTGCCGACAAAAAGCCTGTTCACCAGCCTTTTCCGGGTTGATCCGGCAAGGGGGTACGCCTGCCGTACACCCGCGCCGGACATCAGAAGCCGCTGCCGGGCACGGCGGGATAGCACTTGTACGCCTGCGGGTCGCACATCACCGGATCACCGCCGGGAAAGCCGTAGCCGCCTGGCAGCTCCCACACGGGCATCAGCGGCCCGTTGTTGTACGGGTTCGGCATGTACTTGCAGGTGTCGTACTGCGCGCACGGCGGGTCAGCCTGTGTTTTCACGGTTGACCGTGAAAAGGCCGGAGACAAGGCAACGGCGCCCGACACGGCGGCGGCCACTATTAGGGCGACGGTAAAGGGGGGCATTTGAAACGCGCCCCTCCCGCCGGCCCTCTGCCTAGGCATTGGCCCACCGATCGAGTTGCGCGGCGGCCTCGAGTAGTACCGCGGCCAGCTCGCGCGCGTGGTCGCTGGTGAGCAGCTCGTCGCCGACTCCCTCGATGTGGAACGACGGCCGCTCGATCTCCGAGTGGATCTGGCCATCCGTGTGCTGGACCGCCGAAGTCCAGATCCAGAGGCTCGAATCGGTGATATGGCGGTCCGGACCGCCGATGATGCGATATGGGTCATCGCCGGTCTGCCATTCGTCGCCGTAGACGGCGCCGGCGGGCAGGGGGACGTTAGGGGTGGGTTTGGTTGCGGTGGTCATAGGCGCAGACTTCCTGTCGGGGAAGTCCACCGTGGCACCAGGCACCGACAGGTGCGGCCGGCCCGCGTGGTCCCAGGCGAAGTGCCGGTTTGGGTGGCGCTCTGTGATGGTCCCGAGGGGGTCGCGGCACGGCTGGCCCGGCTGGACGCGGCATACCGGGCACCCGACAGCGAGCGCGGGGGTTACCGGGTTGGTTTTTGCTGCGGTCACTGTGCGGTTCTCCTCACTGATACTGTGCGGAGTCCTGACCTGCAGTGACGTTGTGGTGCATATGTGGTGCAAACCCGGTTGGATTTGACTGTATGTGCACGTCAAACGTGGTGCGCGATACTGGGATTGAAAACGTATCCAAGGACGGGCGGCGATAGCGGCACTAGCTGCACAGACACAGCTTTAGCTGCGATAATACGTTCCAGTATCGCGCAATCGTGTCTAGACATGTCCCTCACAAAATGGCACCCTTATTGCATGTATATTGCATGCGACGGGCGCGCGGTATGACACGCGAGAGGCGCGGATTCGGCCGTATCCGGCAATGTCAGCCCTCCGGGCGCTACCAAGCGAGCTACACAGGACCAGACGGCAAGGTCTACAAAGCTAAAGACACTTTCGCGGCCAGGATCGACGCCGAAGGGTGGTTGACCGACCGCCGCCGCGAGATCGACCGCGAAATGTGGAGTCCGCCCGCGACGGCTGAACAGAAGCAAGCTAAGCGCGCGGCCGAAGTTAAGTTCGGTGACTACGCAAAGAATTGGGTTGCCAATCGCATGGTGCGCGGTCGGCCGATTGCGGTGCGCACACGCGAAGACCACGAGCGCGTGTTGTCGAAGCACATCTATCCGACGTTCAAAGACAAAGCTATTCGGGATATCAGCATGGCGTCCGTTGACCGCTGGTACGCCAAGACGGCTACGGGCACTCCTACGGAACGCGCCCACGCCTACGGGCTGCTGAGTTCGATCATGAAGACGGCATGTCAGCGCGACCGCCTAATCGACGCGAATCCCTGCCAGATTGCCGGCGCCGGCAGCGTCAAGCGCAAGTCGAAGACGATTATCGCCACCCTGGATGAGCTACTCGTGATAGTGGACGAGATGCCTGAGCACCTGGCGGCGATGGCCGTACTTGCCACTTGGTGCGCGATGCGCGAGAGCGAGCTGTTTGAGCTGCGGCGCGGTGATATCAATATTTATGACCGCGTTGAGCGTGACCCGGACGGCAACGAAACCAAGGTTCGCGAGGGCGTGATCCACATCCGGCGGGCAGCGAAACGGGTTAAAGGTGGCTGGGAGATTGGGCTACCGAAGAGCGAGGCCGGTATCCGTGACGTGATGATTCCGCCGCATGTGCTGCCAGCGATTGAGGCGCATTTGGCATCCAAACATGTTGGTACTGAAAATAATCCATTACTTTTTCCCCCGAGACGAGGGGAGACGGACGAGAGCGGTCGGCCTGTGCGATTGCAGCCGTCCACCCTTTACCGGCACTTCTACAAGGCGCGCGCTAAGGCTAAGCGCACGGACCTTCGGTTCCATGACCTTAGGCACACCGGGGCGACCCTGGCGGCGCAGACCGGGGCGACGTTGGCGGAGCTTATGGCCCGTATCGGGCACTCGACGCCACAGGCAGCGATGCGGTATCAGCACGCGGCGCAGGGCCGGGATGCGGTAATTGCTGCGGCGATGTCGAAGCAGGCCAAGCGACACCGTTAGCACGACACCCATTCAGAAAACATGACCACAAGTTTTGCATTGCTGTTGCGGTAGCTTGCGTTTTTATGAACACGTACACAGATACCGACGACAGGCCATTACCGGCCAAAGTTACTATCCAGCGAGCGGCCGAATACCTCCACACGTCCGACAAAACTATCCGGCGCCGGATCGCGGACGGCTCCCTAAAGGCTTCTCGCGTGGGTCCACGCTTAATCCGTATCGACCGTGAGTCGCTATTGAAGCTAGCGCGGCCGATTCACGGCGACTTTGAGTCCGCCCGCGCTCGCATGCCTGGCTAGCGTCCATTTCTGGACATAAGAGACATCAAATAGAAGTCTGTCAAATACTTTTTGTGGGGAATGTCACAGATGAACGAATTAGTGCGCTCTCAGAACATACAACAGTATAGATATGGAGCAGGTAGTTTCGTTGAGGACGCTACGTCGCCGACTGAAAACACGCAACGACGCAAACGCTGGGAAGTCACCGGAGCACCCGGCGTAGAGTTCAATGATAGTGGCGAATTTTTCAAGTACCGGCACAAGCTCTCGTTTGAGGACGCGCCCGCGCCTTTAATCGACCTGGGCCATGAAGCTAAACCCATGGCGCGGCGTGCGTTCGATGATGGCACCCGGTTATGGTTCGCTGACGAGATCGTATGCGCCCAAGTGTACGGGCCGCTGCCCTACACCTTGCAACGCTATATCCAAATTGCCCACCTCGACGGCGACTGGCGCAACTGCGCGCCGACCAACTTGCAACGTGCGGTCGATTCGGAATATTCGGATATGCGGCTTGGTGTTCAGCACTTAATGCGGTCCAGGACCCCCGCTAAACGCGGAAAGCATGTGCCGTTTGCGTATAGCAGTTCCCGCTACGCCGCACCCCGCATCTCTGAAGTTCCAGACTGGGGCGAGCTAAGCCAATTACAATGGTTGCCGAAGCGGATGAACATACGAAAGTATAAACAGACATCCTAATGGGCGATGGGGGCGTCCTGCACCTCAGAATCGCGTTGCATGAACCTAGCCATATGTGAACCGGCAGGTTAGCTATAACATCAGCGCATGACGAACCCGCCGCCCGGCTGGCAGCCCGGCGCCCCCGGCTCTTGGCCCAATCCGTCGTCGACCGGACCGCAGCCCCCGGCGAAGCAAAAGAATCCGCTCGGGCTGATTGCCCTCATCATCGGCATTATTGGCTTCATCTTTGCTTGCATCCCCGGCGCACTGGTTGTCGGATGGGTCTTGCTGCCCATCGCATTCATTCTTGGCATCGTCGGGCTGGTCCAGTCCGGGAGGGCCAAGGGAGCAAGCATTGCTGCGGTCATTGTCTCGGTTGTGGGAACCGTCGTAGGCGTTACAGTTTTCACTGTTGTTGTTGGAGATTCATTCAGCAACGCTTTCAAAAAGTCAGGATTCTCGCCCTCGCCCCCGACTGCGGCCAGCGGTGGAGGTGGCAGTATCGGTCAGTCCGACAACAAGGGCAGTAGGGAGAACCCGTTTCCCGTCGGTGAGACGGTTAGCAACCAAGACTGGCAGGTGACGCTCGGCGTTCCTCACGAAGCGTGGTCGCAGATCGCGGCGACAAATGAGTTCAACGACCCGCCTAAGCCGGGCATGCAGTTCTGGATTGTTCCGGTCACAGCCACGTACACGGGAGACAAAACAGGTAATCCCACATTCGGTATCACGGTCAAATTCGTAGGAACGGACAACCGGACCTACGAGGCAAGCTGCGGAGTCATCCCCAACCCTCTAAGCGATGTCGGCGACTTGTACAAAGGCGGGATGGCTAAGGGCAATGCATGCGTCAGTGTGCCTGCCGGCGCACATGGACTATGGACTGTCACGACTGGCTTAATCGGTAACCCGGCTTTCTTTGTCGCCAACTAGAGAGGCAATCAGCCGGATTTTTTCCGGAAGAGAGAGCGGGTGCTGAGCAGTACAAGGCGGGCGAAATCGCGTTAAGGGGTTACCCCCCACCCCTTAGCGGATGGTCCCGAATGCCTAACTGAACTGCGGCTATGCTCGGCTTAGCTGACTGCTTAGCAATTTTCGACCGGCCACGGCGCACCCTAAGCGGACTCACCAAGTGCTTAGCGACTAGGCGCCGGCGGGGGAGTCTCCGAAGTAGACTTCGGGACGCCCCGCAAATTTCCGGTGCGTAGAACGGATCAGTCGGAGCTATCGGCAAGCACTCTGTAGACCGTGGCTCTTGAGCAGCCGAGAGCGGCAGCGATTGTGCTGGCTGATTCTCCGCTGGCGTTCATTCGCCGCGCTAGCGCAGCTTTCTTGTCGTCCAGCGCTTTGGGTCGGCCGATGTGCTGACCACGCGCCTTACGTGCCTCACGGGCCGCTGTGCGACGTTCACGACCTAGCTCAAGTTCTAATTCGGCCAGGCTGGCAAGAACACCGGCAATCATGCGGCCTGTGGCGTTTGACGTGTCGATGCCTTCACGCAGTGACCGCAGCACAATCCCACGCTCACCAAGCTCACGGATGGTGGCCATGACTTCTGCGGCATTACGACCCAGCCGGTCGATACCGACGACGACGATGGCGTCACTTTCGCGCGCGTAATCCAGAAGTGCGGCAAGTCCGGGACGCTGCTCGCGAGTAGACATGCCAGATAGTTTGTCGGAGTAGACGCGCGCGGTATCCACGCCAGCATCGGCCAGAGCGTCGATCTGTTGGTTAAGGGATTGGTGGTCTGTCGAGACGCGCGCGTATCCGAGCTGAGTACCGATGAGGGCGGAAGCGGTCATGTATTGAGTATGTCGCAAAAGTCTCATAAGGACAAGTATTGCGACACTTGTTTTGAGGCAACTTTTGCGACAGTACGACGTGGGCTTTCAGTTATTGCAACGTGACCTGTTGAGGTTGTCTCAGTTCTTTAGTTCTGCGACTCGCTATCGGGTAGGTGGCGCGGTTGGGCCACTCCACTCGGCGGGGAGCCGATGCGTTACCGCACGCGGAACAGGACTGTGATCAGGTCATCGTGGCGGCGCGGATTGTCGGAGCGTGCGCCTATGGTGAGGCCGGTTGCGTCGACATGGATGGCGGGAGGGCGTGATGGCCAAGCGTGGAGACAACGACGCCGCAAAGCAGCGAAGGCAAGAGCGGGAGAAGCAGCGCCGTCAAGCGAGCGCCGACCGAGAACCGGGTCCGGAGGCGTTTGGCATCAAGATGCCGCCACCGGCCGCACCGGGTGGTCCCGCTCAACGGCCTGATTTCTCGGAGATTGATTGGGACAAGCTGAAGGCCACGTACCCCGACGGCGCGCACGGGCTGATGCGGGCGATGTTCCTTGGGCTTATTGGTGAGCGCGCCAAGCAAGCCAAAGACTTCCTGGCGTGGGGTTTGCGGCCGAACCCGATTCATCGCGAGAGCCGACTCGCGCGCGACAATGCTGCGGTCACGCTTGAGGATGAGCCAGGTCTGGTTAGTTCAACGGCGCTGTACCCCGTTATGAACGCCTGCGAGCATCTGGTGGCGGCGGCGGAGGTGATCGCGCTCGCACTGAGGCAGGGACAAATCCGAACCTCAGCGACGGCGGCGCTGTGCCGAATCGCTATGGAATCGTCGGCCAAGACAATCTGGCTAATCAGCGAGACAGACACGGAGGAACGTATTCGCCGCTGCTACGGGTTCCTGAAGGCGGAGCGGGGCCGACAAGAGGAGTTTGAAAGACTTGAGGCCGAGGCTCTGGCGGCGCGTACCGATCAGCTAGCCGAAGCAGATCGGGCCAACTTCGGCAATCGCCGTGCACGGGTGGCCGCTCGGCAGGCCAAGGTAGCGGCGCTGCCCGCGGAGGCGACCACCGGGCCGAGCGGGGGACCGCTCAAATTGGTTGAAGGTGCGGAAGATTGGATGGACAAGCATCTACCGCGCAAGGCGGACCCCGAGTTGGACACAGTGATGCACCCGCGCAGCGCCAAGAGCTTCTACTCGCTCGGGTCGGGGTTTGTGCATGGGTTCAAGTGGCTGATGGGTTATGTGCTCGACGACAAAGTATTAGACGACTTACCCCTACTGGCGATCACTCTTGACTCTTTTGGCAACGCCATCCGCATGACCGAGTCCGCAGTGTCGCTCTATGAGGCACAGTCGATTGGACCCCGACTCGACCCCAAGAGAGTCCGTAGCTATCCGGCAGGTCTGGCAGACGCCGTAGCGTCGTTGGCTCCGCATTATCGGCCAGCGGAGAACCCGCAGTGATCCCCGCACATGTGACCGCGCGGGGGATTCGGCCTTCACCCGTTATGACCGCCAGACAGGTTGCACACACGGTTGGCGCTGCGCAGATGGCGCTGTGCAGCGAGCCTGTCAACGTGTCCGCGCCTATGTGGGTGGACGATTTGTCAATTAATGCCCAAAAAAAGCCAGTTTGACCGTGTCTGCTAGCTCGTGAGTTGTCCAGTACGGGTGGACCCCAGATCGACACACCTGGGGATAGTCCGCCGGACCTGTCGCTATGGACTGCTAAATAGGTGTCTAAGCGCGATCCAAACTGGACGGAGCCCCGTGATAGACCAACCCGCCGATGACGTACCTCCGAGGTCCTACGAGACGACTATCGGTTGGATACTCGCCCTTTCCGTGGCCGGGGCGACCGGAGTCGCGTATGGGGTCAGACTTCTGAAAGGTCAAGCGGGTGACGTGTCAGACAACAGCAACACTTCGGCTAGCGGTACTCACGATGCGGAACGGCCTGAAGAGCCGGCCACGACGGTCAATGATAGCGATTTGACCACGGGATCAACCGCCGCCGCACCTGTGCCGAGAGTCGACAGGGCTCGGATCAAAGAGAAGGTCGAGCAGGCTTACAGGCTTGTCCCCGAGATCGGCAAAGGCTGGCGTTGGTACGACTTTCCATACCGATTGCTCTCTTGGCTGTTGACCTCTTGGCGGCGCGAACTCCTGCCCTGGCGACTGCGCCACCGACTCAACAACGGTCGTAACTTCCTTAATGCGTTCAATCATTATCAGCGATTGAAGGTGGAGCCTCTCGATGATCCGAGTGAAAATCTCATCGTTCCGGCGGACGAAGATGTGACGCAAGGCGGCATCTGGGTCATGGAGTTCTTTCCGCCGAGCTTCTACTCCAAACTTACCGACGCGCTCAAAAAGAACGCATGGGACAAGCCAAGTCTGATGTACGGCGTGGACGGGACGACGAACGCCGAACAGATAACGCGAGCCCGCCGTAAGCACGGCTTGATGTGGTCACCACTCGGCGCTGTTCTAGACCCCAGATCCCATTACTTCGGTATGGACGCCAAGCGAGAGCTACTTGCCGAGGAGTTCGACTTAATCGAATTGACTGCTGTCCAGTTAGGGCAGAGCCTCACGGTCGTGACCGCATTCTTTCGGCTGAGCGACACGGGACGAAGCGCCCTGAACAGGGTTTGGAAGGCGCAGCACGAACCCACCTTTGAGTGGCGAGGACTTCGGCCGCCTCATTCAGAGAGTCGTCACTTCGCGGCGCTGCGCGCAACACAACGCGAGCGCAAGAGACTCCACGACTTAGCCCGCTCTTGGCTCGCTGACCGATGCGGCGGGTATTTCGCAGCTACCAAGGCAAGGCAACCTGTAGCAGATTTCAACATGTTTGCGGTGTTTGATCCGACTTCCGCCGGGCCTACGCGCGAGTTACGGGAGCCTCTGCGTGCCCTGGGTATGGCGGGCGACCACCTTTACAACTACACCTCTCCGCAACTACCGGGCGCAGTATTTGTACAAGGCGAGTCCCTCCGTCCCTACGATGACGAAGACCTTCGTAACTGTTGGGGGCTGGTCGGTGCCTACAAGGTGTTCTCCGACAGTAACGACAGGCTAGGTTACGGCGAAAAACCGCACTCAGTTGGAACTCTCGCCGATATGTCGGACGACGCGATTCGGAGTTTTCTCCTCAACCTCGCCATAGTTCGTTATACGGAGCAGCTCGGCGAGACCTTTTCTGACGCGCGAGACACCGCTCAAAACAAGCACCGGGCGTTCAAGCCCAAACAGGTCGATCAACTCAGGCGTGAATTGCTCACAACGAGTCTGGATCTGCCCGTCGTGGCCCGCGACACCGCGCTGTTGTGGCAGCCGGCATGGAGGCGCTGGAACGGCATTGACGTAAACGCAGAGCCGACGCCGGGAGACACCAATCCCGCAAAGCCATTCGATCTGATCGAGTCATTCAGAGAGGCGTGCAGCGAGGCGTTTGACCAACTTGTCCAGGACGACGGTGCCTATCGAGACGTGCTATCCACGGTATCTGCGCTTGGTGCGAGCGCCGCGAGCAATCGTCTCGGCAGGCGTGCACTTTTTGTTTCCGGCACGTCCCTGCTCGTATCAGTAACGGCTGTTCTAACCGCGCGCGACGCTGCCGCCTGGGATCTGCTCTTGCAGTCATTCTCCGATTTATGGAACCTTCGGTTCTCCGATTTATGGAACCTTTGGTTCCACCACGGAACGCACCAGCCGCATAGCTAGGAGCCACCGCGTACCCGCGCGGGCCGTCAGTATGTTGCGCAGATACCCAATGCCATGACACCAATCGAGGCAAGGCTCATCGACAACTGCACGAGCCGGTGCTTCGTCCAGGCGATCTTGCTCATTTCCACGAGTTGCTTCGACAACACCGGGAGAAGCGCGGTCCCTTCAAGCAGTGCCTGAACGGCTCCGGGCGTCAGATGTCGCGAAATAGCCAAGGGAGGCATTGTCAGTCGTACGGACCGAGGAACCGTTCTCCATTGAAGTGAATCAGATGGGTCGCGTCTTCCGCGCACCACACCTCGGTCTCCCATGCGATCGCCGAGAGGTACTTACGCATCTCTTTGCGATCAGGGAACGCCGACACATAGACGAGTCCGGCCTTTGAGCCTGCGAACAACGCCGAAAGCTCACCATGGCGCTTTGCATCGACCGGGCCGTGCGACGACGCAGCCTCAATTAGAACTAGCCAATTCTGCTCTGGCAGATAAACGACCAGGTCGGGCATCTTGCCGTGTGAATCCACGATGACACCGAGCGATGCTAGCTCGTGTTTCTCAAATACCGCCCACTTGTTGTCGGCATCGCCGATGTAGAGAACCTGACCGCCAGGGGTGAAGTATCCGCAGAAGTCATCGACGATCTGTCGAATCAGGATGTTCTGCCCGCCAGGCGAGATGGTGAGCGCTGTTCCGTCATGCAGTGTGATCGGGATGCGATTCAGTTGCCGTGCCGCAGCGTATTGCGCCTTCAGGTCCGGTAACTTGTCGCGATATTGGGCCAAAGCGTCGTCGAAACCGACGATGCCAAACAGCCGGATTAGGTCGAGTGCTTCGGCCGGAACCTGGTAGTTCCAATTCGGTGAGTTGACTGGGCGATCCGGTTGGTCCGGATTCTGTTCCACAAGCTGCGCTTCGGCGAATTGGTGCAACGTTTGGCGGCGCAGAGTCTCGCGAGTGTTCGGCTTGTACTCGTGCCCGTACTCGTCGCGAATCCAGTCCATGATTGCTCGTGTGCCGAGCATTGGGTTTGATGCTGTTGACCAAGGGTCGCCGGGTCGGACGTGTAGCAACGCGAGCAACGTTCGGGCGCTGCGCTCGTTTGAGCGTTCTGCGTCCATGCCGAGCGCGGCCAGTAACTGGCGGGCCTCGCCGATCTTCTTGTCGGGCGTTGTCACGCGGCGTATTCCGCACCAGTCACGAACCGATCTACTCGCGCGTCGATTTCGTCTTGGCCGGGAAGCTGTTCGGGTACCTCAGCGCCGATATCCCGAAGCGTTTCAGCGTCTGGGAACCTCAAGGTCCGCAGATCGGTCGCGTTCACCTGTGTGTGTCCAGAGAAGGTGCGGAAGAATTTATCGACCAGAGTGGAGTTGAGCCACCAACACAGCCCGTGAGCTACCTCGCGGTCGAGGCCAGCACCGCGCGAGTGGAAAACATTCAAGTGGTTCTCAAAGGCGACTGGTCCGGGTTGGCGCTCCGGCGACCAGACTGCGGCGACGATGCGCCGCCGTTCCTCTTTGGCGGAGAACCGCTTCACAATGCAGTACCAACCGCCAGGAACCAGCATTTGAACGTCGCGGTCATTCAGCGGTTTGAAATACTGCGCCTTGCGGATCGCCCTCGGCCACTCGATCACACCGTTCCGGACGTTGCTGGGATAGATCAACGGCACGCTGTTCTCGACCGGGTCTGCGCCCAAACATTCCCGCGACCGAAAGTCGACGACCTTGCCGGTCGACGCCGTTACGCCCAAGCTGGCGAGCGTTGATGGCAGCGCGAGCATGCGCTCGGCTATCCGGGTGTCCTCGTCGTTCACAGCGAGGCGAATGAAGCGATGCGTGTCCTTCGGCTGCACGACGGCCGAATAAGGGACGACTCGGGTCGTGATCTCGTCTTTATGACCGACGCTGGCCGAGAGCACCACAGAGTCTCGCGCCCCGTCGCGCGTGCCGGAGAAGACCACGTTTTCTTGCAGCACGCCCGTGTCAGCGAACACGGTCGAGCGTGACTCAAAGACATGGATGCGGTCGAGGGCCAAGCGGTCGAGAAGGAACGACCTGAACAGGCCAAAGTACGGGCCATTGCAGAACGACCGGGGAGTAATGGCGACCAGTTGACCACCTGGCTTCAATGCCGCCGCACCCAGGGCCAGGAACGCGGCATACAGGTTCGGTGCATCGGCGCCGACTTCCCGAACCGCTTCGCGTGCAGCCGATGACGCCGCTAGCTTGGCGTAAGGCGGGTTTTCGATCACAATGTCGAAGTCGCGCAGACGCGGGTCCGGAACAAGCCCCGTAGATTCGACTATAAAATCGCCGGCGATGAGGTCATAGGTAATCCTCCCCGCACCAGCGTCGGCACAGGCTTTGAGCGTGGCGTCAAGCGGCTTGAGGATGCTCGCATCGCACTCGACCGCCACAACGTGTGCCTGCAACTTGGGGCGCTCATCTAAAATTCGCGAGACAATGGCTGCCGAGAGCGCTCCGGAACCGGCGCCGGGGTCAAGCACCCGAATCGTCCCGGACTCTGGCAGGCGCAGCAGCGACGCGATCAGGACTGCGGCGCGGGACGGTGTGAAGAACTGCCCGAGCTTGTCCTGCTTTAGCGGATCAATCCCGGCAAGCGCCGTCACGCGGTTACTTTCGGCAATTTGAAGCATGCGATTCACCACGCCGCAACGGTAGTCCAGGGGTCCGACTGATAGCGGTTGACAGCTCCGGCGTGCCTACGGCTGGTCTGCCCGGCGACTACCCTCAAACCGTGTCATCGTCATACCTCCTGGTCATCGGGGATGCGCGTGGCCTCGCGTGGATTCTGCGGCAAGGTCGCATGGCGTTTACTGCAAATGGACGCGGCGTCGGCGATCTCGCGACCGGCGATGAGTTGTTCATGTTGACAACTCGCATGTGTTTCAGAAATCCGAATCTGGATCGCACGCGGATTATCGGGAAAGCCCAAGTCGTGTCGCCCGTCTACGGATTGGATCGTCCGCTCAAACTTGCTGGTCGGAGATTTGAACGTGGTTGCGATCTGGCGCTTGAGCATCTCACGCCCTTCCGAACAGGCGTTGAGATTCCGCCGCTGGTGCCAAAACTGGACGCATTCCCCAATAAAGAAGCGTGGTTTTGGATGCTTCGTAGGCCAGTGCTGCGACTCTCGGCAAAAGATGCCCGGCTACTTGGTCGCGAGCTCAAACCTCTAAGTGGTGAACCGAGCGAAACGATTCCTGCTTACCTTCATTGGATCAAAAAGCATCCACACAGCCACCCCACCGAGGCTGAGCGGTCACGACGCAAAACCGCCGTCACCGAGTCGTCAAAGTCCCGGTAGGGCTGACAGCCCGCGCAACCGCATCAGTCGTCGGACGGGACGGTCTTACAACTCTCCTCGACCGCCATACGGTTGAAAATGCCACGAGACTGAGCGGCCAGCAGGAACGCTATTGCATGAATATTGCATGAAACTTAGATAGTAAGTCTAGATACATAGCCTTAACTGCAACAACCTTGGTGCGCGATACTGGGATTGAACCAGTGATATTGGATTTGCTGGCAGCTGGTCTGACCTGCGCGAATAGTGTCTTGACCTGCGGACACGCCACCCTAAAAGCGGAATCTCGAGGAACCTCGTAGTAAGCTGGAGGAACCTCCTCGAGTCTACGGGGAGTCTACGCCGAGCACACTGGGAGGCGCACAGTGACGCGCAGACCGCAAGACCGAGGCGCGTTCGGTTCGGTGAATCAGCTTTCTTCCGGGCGGTGGTGGGCACGCTATTACGGCCCGGAAGGCAAAGCCGGGCGGCGGTACAAGGCCCCGACGACGTTCACGACAAAGAAGGCCGCGCGGCAGTGGTTATCGACCGTGCAGGCCGACATCATCCGGGGCAAGTGGCTGCCACCCGAAGACGAGACGACCGAACCCGCACCCGGCACCAAGTCGCTCACACTCGCGACCTACGCCAACACTTGGTTGGAGCAACGCGACCTCAAGCCCCGCACCGCTGAGGACTACCGCAGGCTGCTGGACAAGTTCATCATTGCCAAGCCAATTGGCGGGCTGCCGCTGCGGTCGATCACCGCCGACGATGTGCGGGCGTGGTACGCAAAGTTGGACAAGGACACCCCGACGCAACGCGCGCACTGCTACAGCCTCCTGCGCACCATCTTGGGCGATGCGGTGCGCGACAGAAAGGCGACCGCGAACCCGTGTGTGATCAAGGGGGCGGGCAGCGCCAAGCGGCAAGTCCCGATCCGCCCGGCCACGGTCGACGAGTTGGCCAAGCTGGTCGACGCGATGGACCCCCCCGATATCGGGCCATGATCCTGCTGGCGAGTTGGTGCGCGATGCGATACGGCGAGATCACCGAACTACGCCGCAGGGACGTCGACATTGACGACGGGGTAATCCGGATCCGGCGGGGCGTCACGCGCATCAAAGGCGATTGGCCCGTTGGCGACCCAAAGAGTACGGCGGGGGTGCGGGACGTGCATATTCCTCCCGGCCTGTTGCCGGCAATCAAGGACCACCTCGTGCACCACACCGAACCCGGCCCGCTGGCGCTGCTGTTCCCGGCGGTCGGCGACACGGATAAACACTTGCAGCCCAGCACCTTTAACCGGCGGTGGTACAAGGCGCGGGACGCTGTGGGACGCTCGGATCTGCGGTTCCACGATCTGCGGCACAGCGGCGCAGTGCTGGCGGCGGCGACTGGGGCCACGCTCGCCGAATTGATGCAACGGTTGGGCCACAGCACCCCAGCGGCAGCGTTGCGGTATCAGCACGCCGCCCAAGGCGCAGACGCGCGGATCGCGGCGGCGCTATCGAAACTGATCACCAACACGCCGTAGGAAATCTCGGGAACTTCACGGAAACCGTGTTAGTTTTTCGGACCAAGCGAACGGGGTACCCCGTGAAATTCGGGGCTGGTTGGCCTTAGTGCCGCCTCTCACCAAGCTCAACGTCGAGCGGTGGCCTCCCACGTTCGAGTTAGCCCGCGCATCACGAAGCGGGCGAATCGGTTTGGGGCAACCGGAACAGTCGAAAGGGCTGTTTCGGTATGCGCATGCCACTAGTGCTATTGCTGCCCCTCATGGCCGCAGCAACTGCCCCGTCTCGGGCTGGTCGCCGCTGGGCCAACGTCACTCAGACCGCCGAGTATCTCGGGGTAACGACCCGAACTGTCAGGCTGATGGTGGCCGATCGCCGTTTGACGCAATACAACGGTTTCGGGTCGCGGTGCCCTCGTTTCGATCTTGACGAGGTCGACGCGGCATTGGCAGCGACGCAGAAATGACGGACGCCGCCCTTCGCGGGGGCGGCGCTCGCAGTGACCCTGTCCAAGTCACTTTCGATGATAACGCCGCACCCCGACAATGTGACACCTCCAGCCGCGAAGTCGACTGGCATGCCGTCGCCCTGTTCGCCGATCCGCTACTAACCCGGTTCTCGTCGTTGCCGCTGCCGGGCACTCCGGAGTGGGTTGCGCTGCCGGATACGGATCCGAGGAAACTGGCCGCGCTGATCAACGTGGCCCGGTTCTGGGCGCTCGACGCCACTTGCTCTCAGGAGGCAATAGCCGAAGCGTCCAAGGCGATTACGGCTAGCGCCGACTGGTCGGAGTTGTCCCGGCAGATACCGAGACGCCGCAGTGTCTATGTCAGGCGGTCCGCATGAGTGCCCACGTGGAGCGCATCGAGGACTACCGCGAACCCCCGGAAGTGGATCCGGGATCCGAACCCGCGCGCGACGACCCCGCACCGGACCGGGCGATTGACGGCGCGGCGTTCATCCTCGACCAGCCAGCCGGAATCGCGGCGCTGTGGGGCGATGGCACATCCGTGTTGTGGGCAGAGGGTGAGGCGCTGATGATTGCCGGCCCCCAAGGGCTTTGTAAGACGACACTTGCCGGGCTGCTGCTCCGCGCCCAACTCGGTCTCGGTGACGGCCTGGTGCTCGGCCTGCCGGTGCAACCCGTGGATCGGATCCTCTATTTGGCGATGGACCGACCACGCCAGATCGCCCGATCACTGCGCCGCCAGTTCACCGAGGCCGACCGCGCCGTGCTGGCTGACCGGCTGGTGATCCTGCCCGGCCCGCCGGCCGCAGACCTCGCGGCCCAACCGACTCTGCTGACCGGGCTAGCCGAACACCACGGCGCGGCAGTGGTTTACGTGGACAGCCTCAAGGATGCAGCGCTACGGCTATCCACCGACGAAGTAGGAGCCGCATACAACCGCGCCCGCCAACACCTCCTGATGACTGACTGCCAGTTGTGCGAACTCCACCACACCGTCAAACGAGGCCCGGACGGGGCCGCACCCAAGAGCATCGCCGATGTCTACGGCAGCGCGTGGCTGACCAACGGGTGCGGTTCGGTGCTCCTGCTCTCCGGCGAACCGGGTGACCCCATCATCGGCCTACAGCACGCTAAGCAACCTGCAGACGAAGTCGGCCCGTGGCGACTGCTGTCCGATCCCGACGCCGGGGAGCTTTCCCTTGAACCTCGAGCAAGCCTCGTGGATTTGGTGAGAGCCAAGGGTGTCGACGGGTTGACCGCTCGAGATGCCGCCGCCGCGCTGTTCGACACCGACAAACCCACCAAGCCACAGAAGGAAAAAGCCCGGCGAAAGCTGGCCGCTCTGGAAGGCCCCGAGGGGCTGTTAGTCCGCGTCGAGCACGACGGCGCGAGTGCTTGGTTCCTGTCCGAGCGTAGGGGTACGGGGGGGTACGAAACGTGACAAAACCGCAGGTCGTGGGGGGTACGGCAGGTATTCGTACTGGCAGGGGGTACGGAAGGGGTACGGGGGGTACGGAAGGTTGCAAAACCGCAGGTCGCTGGGGGTACGCGCAGGGGTACGCGACACACGCGCCGTGGGGGTACGTTCCCACCCTCCTCTTTAGAGGAGGGGGTGGGAAACCCCGTACCCACCTCCGGGGGCCATCGTGAGCGGCCCGAAATGCGTTGCGTGCAACGCCGTCTGCTGCGCCGAACAAATCGACGCGCTCGGACGTCCCTTTCATCTGGGCTGTCAGTCTGCCTGCCTGCCACCGCACGAGCGGCACCCACGGCTAGCCGAGCACCCGACATGTCACGGTCCGAGATGGGAGGAACGGTCCCGGTGCTCGTAATCCAGTTCGGGCCAGACGGCGGCATGTCGCCGCTGAACATGGACCCCGCCGACGAACTCAAAGTACTAACGATCCTCTCGGCGCTGCAGGCCTCGGTTACGGTCACCCGCCGCCCCGGCCACACCCTCATCCACGTCGAAGCACCGCAGCAGCAGGAGGCTGCCGTGGATCGCGAGGCACGCCGCCGGATCGTCGCCGAGAAGCTGGCCACCCTCGAGGGCACCGAATGACGGGCCGTCGGGGGTCTGCGCGTGGCCGCCGGCGACGCGTCAAGCGCTGGATCGCCCGCGCACACCGCGCACCGGTCGTGGAGGCACCGGTCACCGACTACGACCGGATCGTGGCTGCGCTGCGCGAGGACGCCAGCCTGCCTAACCCGGTCATAGCCGAGAAGTTGGGCGTGATGAAGGGGTACGTGGCCCGTGGCCGGATGCTCCTTGTCCGCGAAAAGCGGATCCACCGCTATACGTTCCACGTCAACAGCAGAAATCCCGAGCCCGACCAGCAGACGTCTCATTCCCCGCGGTGCTGGTGCCAACCCGAAGGCACGTTGCAGCAGCACTTGGAGCAGCAGCGCCTATGCGAGCGGGAGCGTAAGCGCGAGCAGAAGCGACGGGCGCGTGAGCATGAGCAACGGGAGAGCCAAAACCGCCGGATCGTGGCCGCGCTACGCGAGGACGTCACCGTGTCTAACCCGGTCATCGCCGAGGAGTTGGGCGTGACCGCCAAGTGCGTGGGCCGGGTCCGCTTGGACCTCGTCCGCGCTAAGAGCATCCACCACTTCTCCTTCCGCACCGTTGAGCCCTCTCACGCCTTGGACTGCTGGTGCCAGCCCGAAGACGCGCAGCAGCGGGAGCAGGAGCAAAAGCAGCGGGAGCAGCGCCAGCGGGAGCAGCGGGAGCAGCAGCAGCGCACACGGGCGGAGTTGCAGCAGGACGAACGCGCCCGCGAACGGCAACGCAGGAGACGCGACGACGAGCAGCGGGAAGCGCAGCAGCGGGCGCAAGAGCGGGCACCCTGCGGACTCGATCTGCAGCGCAAATACGAGCAGCAGCAGTGCGACGAAATCCGGGAGCGGGAACAGGCACTCCGCGAATGGGAGCGAGCGCAACAGGAACACCACCAGCGTCAGAAGGCCAGAGAACAACGCGCCGACGACATCCCCGCCGCCGAGCAACCCTCACCCGAAACCCCGTGGGTGCTGGTCCTGCAAAACAAAGACCACCCGATAATGCGCCCACCGTTGTACTTCCCGACCCGCGTGGCAGCCGAGGACTACGCCGCCGCCAACCATCCCGGCATGACCGCGACCTTCGCGAACGTCACGAAAAAGCCCCGCCGTCCCCGCGCCACTATCGAGGCCGTGCTAGCGCTCGGCCGGCCCCCGAGAGACCGAAAAAAACGGGGAGACGAATGAACAACCACGAACCGACCGCGCTGGACAAACTCGACACGATCGCCGACGAGATCCGCGAACTCGCAGCCCTCGCCGAAGAAACCGGCAACCAACGCGCCGTCGACGAACTGGCCCGACTGTTGGCCAAGGTCGACCAGACCAAGGCCCGCATCCGGGAGATCGCCGCCCGCGCTGAAGATGGGCAAGAACCGGGCTAATCGCCCTCAGATCGCCTCAATAGCCCCGCCCCGGCCTACTCACCCGCCGGGGCGGGGTTTTCTGCGTTCTAGGCGCTGTCAGCCCGAAAACCATTCCACTACAGCACGTTAACTAAAGCGCGCTGTGGGTCATGTTGTGCCCCTAATAATTCCGCGGACACGCCGAACCCAACCACAATGCACGCGGCCACGGAAAACCTAGGCCTACCGTTACCCCCGGCGAGATTGACCGGCGCGGGATCGACGGTCAACCTCGCCAAGTAGAGGCACAACGCGAACGCGTGAAGAGATCGGTGTCGAGCCTGGGACTCCGCCGCCGCGTTGTGTAACGCGGGAAACGCCGTCGAGGCCATCCCCGCAGGGTCGCCAAGGGCGGGCGCCCAAATCACCCGAAATCCCTTGGTAGTGCGTGGAAAACCGTCGTCGTTGCGTCGAGTGTCGCGGCGTCGGTTTTCCGCCACCCGCACCCGGAAAGCCCTCGCAATGACAGACCCCGGAATTAGTTCCGAGCTCCTGGAAACACGCCGCCAAGGCATCTTGGCCGGCGCGCACGACCTTCTGACCACCGCCATCTCAGAGGGCAGACAACGCCTGCACCCCCTCGAGCAACGGGAGTACAACGCCGCCCTCACCGAGGCCCGCGAACTCACCGCCGAAATCGAACGCGTCGGCCAAATCAACGGCCAGCTACAGCGGCTCCAGCGCGCGCAATCCGAGTTCTTCGGCACCACCCCCGGCACCCGCACACCAGAAAAGAGCACCACCATGCGCACACCCGCCACCCGTGACGACCACCTCACGTACGCCCGCAGGAACTACCGGACCTCCTGGATCCGGGATTTCTGCTCCGCACAAACGAACCTCGGTGAAGACGTAGACGGGGCACGGCAGCGCCTCGCCCGGCACGCCGACGAGGTGAAATCCGACGCGGCCTATTTGGAATACCGCGACATTTCGAGAGTGGACGGACAGGGAGGCTATGCGGTCCCACCGGCATGGCTCCTCGATCAGTACGTCGAGTTGGCCCGACCTGGTCGCGCGTTCGCGGACCTCTGCCAGCGCCTACCCCTGCCGGGAGGCACGGACAGTATCAACGTTCCTAAGGTGCTGACCGGTACCGCCGTTGGTGTCCAGACTGCCGACAACACCGCCGTGGTCGACGTGGACCTCACGGACACGTTCATCAACGCCCCCGTCCGGACAATTTCGGGCCAAGAAGGCGTGAGCATTCAACTTTTGGATCAGTCCCCAATCGCATTTGACGATGTCGTTTTCAAAGACATGGTCGCCGCCTACGCGGGCGCGCTGGATCAGCAAGTGTTGTACGGCACCGGATCCGCCGGCCAAATCCTCGGGGTGGATTACACGCCGGGCATCAGCACCGTCGCGGTGTCCGCCGTGACCGTGGAAGGCGTCTATTCGGCGATCGCGAACGCAGTGGCGACGATTCACACCACCCGGTTCCGGCCACCGGAAGTGATTGTCATGCATCCGCGGCGCTGGGGTTGGTTGCTTGCGCAGTTTGACCAGCAGGGGCGTCCGTTGTTCGTCCCGAATGCGCAAGGCCCCGTGAACGTCGGCGGTGTGCTGACCGACGTGGCCTCCCAGCAGATCGTGGGTTCGGTGCAGGGCCTGCCGATCGTTACGGATCCGAATATCACGACGACCGCCGGTTTGGAGTCGCCCGCCGGTACGGAGGATCAGATCATCGTTGCCCGCGCCTCGGATCTCACGTTGTGGGAATCAGGAATTAGAACTCGCGTACTCCCAGAAGTGAAGAGCGCGAATCTGACTGTCGTTTTGCAGGTTTACGGCTACATGGCGTTCAGCGCTGGCCGCTACCCGCAGAGCGTGGCGATCATTTCGGGTTTGACTCCGCCGAGCTGGTGATCTTGGTTTTCCCCGGCGCTCGCCTCCGTGTGTGCGTTGGCGTCAGCGGGCGCCGGGGGACTGGTTTCGAAGGGCGCGTAATTTTCGATGACGCCATATCAGGTAGCGGTCAGGGCGTCAGCGCGATGGTCGAGGTGTCAGGACGGCGTAGAAAGTTCCTGGCTGCGAGATGGACCGCGCGCTCGACTTGGTGTCATTCTTCCGGTTTCCTATCCGGCGTTGGTACAAAGGTAATTACTAGACGCCTCGCTGTGAGTCCGGCCTTGCTAATTGCCACGGGCGAAACGGGACGTGCAACATGCTGACGTGAAAACTTTCACGATCCGCGAAGCGCGTTGAACCGGTGACCTTGGCCGTCGAAGGACTTCCAGTCTGGCCGTCCGTTGTGGGCGGCCCCGTTCGCGCTCACATCTCGGGTGCTTCTTGACACGGGGAAGTAAGTTGCCGGTGCCGGCTCTGGTGCGTTCGGCGCTCAGCAGTTCGGCAGGGTCGCCGTCGCGGTGCTCGAACCAAAAACACGCGGAACTAGACCGGAGTGGGCGCCGCTACAAACTCGGCTCCTTCCGCCGCGTTTACTCGCAGGTTGTCTCAGCCTGGCTGTAGGTTGCAAGCAAGTTACGCCAGCGGGCGGACCGGAAGGGAAATTATGAGGGCCGTTGCGGTACCAACCGACGACCTACCGGTCGGTCGACGCCCTCCTCTGAGACTGCTCGTAGACGAATACGAGCCGCCACTGCTGACCGGGACACGACATCCACGCCGCTTGGACGCGATGTCGCCACTTCGGTACCCCGGTTCGAAGCGCAAGATGTTGCCGTCCATCCAGCAACTGATCGAGGGCAATATCCCACGCCCCAAGTTGCTGATCGAACCGTTCTGCGGTGGCGCCAGCATTTCTCTCGGCTTGTTGGAGATGGATGTCGTCGACACAGTGCTCCTAGCGGACCTAGACCCGCTCGTTTCGGCGTTCTGGCATGTCGCCACCACAGACGCAGAGTGGCTAATTCGCGCCATGTACCGGGAGCCGGTCACCCTGGAACGGTGGGAGTACTGGCGAAGGGCCAGGCCGACGTCACTTAAGAATAGGGCGTTGAAGTGCCTATTTCTCAACCGGACTACCTTCTCGGGAATCATTGGGGGGTCGGCGGGGCCTATCGGGGGTCGGACGCAAGCATCTGAATACAAGATCGGCTGCCGGTTTGAGAAGGAACCACTTGCCCGGCGGATACGGAACGTCAAGCAATTCGCAGACGCGGGACGGATCTGGGGGACTTACGAGGGCGGTTGGCAGTCTGCGATCCGCTACGCGGAGTATGCGGCAGCAGACTTCCCTCCAAAGGAGAGCTTGTTTTACCTCGACCCGCCATATATCGAGAAGGCGAACCGCTTGTACGAGCGCCCGTTCCTGGACGCGGACCATCGCGCACTCGCCTCGTTCCTAACCGAGGAGACAGACCACCGCTGGATCCTGTCGTACGACGACGAGCCTTTGGTCGCGCACCTCTATAGAGGAAAGCCGGGCGTGCGCGATTTTCGAGTGACCCACCACTACACGATGAGCGGCACCAGACGTAAGCCCGTGGCAGGCCGCGAAATCCTTTTCACGAATCTCCGTCACAACCCCGTCCGCGCCCGCAGAGCGACCAAGAGGTAACGATGAGCATCGCAACCGCCGTTATTAATAAGTCCAAGTCGCTGACACCGCTCGCGACTCTTATTAACGACAACTGCCCCCCGATCGGGGGCATCTTCCGGCTCGACTACCAATCCGCGGTAGTCCTCACCGACGACTACCACAAGCACAAGGCTGGCGGCGTGCCACAAGGGGGCTATCTGCTGGCGGCGGCAGGCAACCAAACCAACGACGGGTTCGTCTTGGATGACGAGGAGCTCATCCTGCTGCGGGTCCGCGGTACGGCCAACCTGCCCAACGAGGCCGAACTCGTACAAACCCGCCTCGCCGTAGTGAGGGACGCCTCAACATCCGGACGCGGGTTTGACGAAGTGACCGATGTGTTGACGAGGAACGAACTTCAGCAATCCGCGTTCGATTGCGAAGTTCTTGGGACCTTCTATCTGCCAACCGACGGCAGCACAACCATAGAGTTCGGTGCCGACATCGACAATGTCGTTTCGGCGGCCAAGTATCAGGTCTTCCTCCCGTCCCAGAATGTGCTGTCGTGGCTTGCCTCCTACCCAGAGGGCGCGGCAGAAGATTTACTCAGCCTCGGAGTGGTTCGCTTCTCGTCGACGTTGCGTAGAGCGCGGGCCGCTGCCATCGATAATGCTGAAATCCGTGTTCACGTCAGTGATTTCGTCTCGAGAAAAACCGCCGTATTCGGCATGACGCGAACCGGAAAATCAAACACCATCAAAACGTTGGTTACAGCAATCTACCGCCTCGGAATACGGCAGGGGATGCCAATCGGCCAACTCATCTTCGACCCCCAAGGTGAGTACGCGAACATCAACGATCAGGATAAGACCGGTCTGCGCCTCCTCGGCGACACCGCCGATCAAGTTCGCATCTACAAAATGTCTCCGAAGCAGTCGGACTCACGTGAGCAACCGCTGCGGATCAACTTCCTCGACCCAAGCTGCCTCGCAACGGTTTGGGAGATGGTGCAAGAGCAAGTCGCAAGCGGTGTCTCTTCGAACGCGCAATACATGGCCGGGTTCCGTTCCGTCAGCATGACCACTCCGGACCCATCCGATTTCAGCGCCAAGAGCCACTTCGAACGCAACCGGCTCGCGTTCTATGCATTGCTTCACCGTGCAGGAGTCTCTGGCGCACTGACAAATGTGCAACTGACCCTCACAAACGATCTGGTTACCGAGCTCACTACCACGAACCCCCCTCCTCCGGTCGCGGGCGTCACCGGTGCGGGCAAAGTGGCCACGATCGGATCCACTTCCGCGGCCGCCGCGCTATTGGCATGGCTGCGCGCAAAAGACGGCGCCGGCCAACTAAATGCCTCTTGGCACAACGACTTCGACAGCGGTGAGTTGGCCGACATCCTCAAGGCGATGGAAGGACGCGCGGGTGACGCGGCAGTTAAGCGCATCAAGCCATTCCACGACACGACGGCAACTGGAGATATCGGCGACCGCGTGTGGGCCGACATGCAAGCCGGACGCCTTGTCATAGTCGACCTTTCGCAGGGAAATGATGTCGTCGGCAAGTTTTTATCTGAGCGAATCGTGACGACATTGCTCGACCACGCGCGCGATGAATTTGCTGCGAACATTAAACCAAGGCCGTTCCAGATTGTTGTCGAGGAAGCTCACAACCTGTTCGAACGAGACAACAAGCGTCAGAATGACTCTGACCCGTGGGTACGCCTGTCCAAGGAAGCCGCCAAGTACAAGGTTGGCATGCTTTACGCGACCCAAGAGGTGTCATCGGTTGATCAACGCGTTCTCTCGAATACATCTAATTGGATTGTGGGACATCTCAACTCCGATAACGAAACGAGAGAGCTGTCTCACTACTACGACTTCAAGACGTGGGCGGATAGCATCCGGCGATGTGAAGATGTGGGATTTGTCCGTATGAAGACCTATTCGGGCAAGTACATCGTTCCGGCGCAAATTTCGAAGTTCGATCATCAGATGATCAACGAGGCCCGCAAGGACGCCGGTCTGGATGCCATTTCACCAGAGGAGATCTGACCTTGCCGTACTCCGGCGAGAAGGCCTCCCGGTTGGGGCATGTGCCTACCGTCAACAACCAGGCCGTGCAGGAGGCATTTACCCGCTGGGAAATCGCGCAAGCGGCACCCGGTGACGCCACCCGCGTTACTGCGTTGTGCAAGCAAGTGGGCGAACTCGAGATGTCAGGCAATGCCTCGGATGTGTCGTTCGCAATTACTGTGGACGGCTCCGACACGGAGGTGGAGGCGACTCGCGAGTATCCCACGGTCAAAGTTGGCTACATACGCGTCGCCGGCTCATTCGTTGACCTGGACAAACTGATCAGAGCGGGCGACGGCATCTTCGTTGACCCCGAAGAGGTCCGTCACGCGCACTCCGAATCCGCCTTCGACGCGGCACTCCCTGGTTCAGGTCTGGTTCGCAGAGGGCAATCTGGTGTCGACACGTGGCGGCAAGAGCTCGATCTCTTTCTCGCCAGCACGCGATTCGATCAAGATTCGCCGCTCACGCTCACTGATGCACTTCTGACAATGTATGGGACGCCGGGCAATCCTGCGGCGCAGTTGACTCTGAGGGCTTGTCCGACGTGCGGAGCCAAGGATTTCCCCCCGAATGAGCAGCCGGTAGTAGACCGGGACGGAGGTTCTTGCCCTTCTTGTAGATCACCGCTCTACCTCGCTGATGTTCTCCGCACGCACGAGGAGTACGTTGCCGAGGGATCCAATCAGACTGTGCTTACACGAGTTATGCTCGTGGTCGAGAGGCTGATGACCCTCAGCTATATGGAGCACTTCTACACAGTCGTGGATACACCCGAGGATGTTTTTCGTCGGACTCTGTTCATCACCGATGGACCCCTTGCGCTGTTCGGCGTTGTCGCACCGTTGAAGCGTCGGTTGAGCAGTTATCACGAGGCCCTATACAGATGGTCGGACACAAAGGGTTTGACCGCACCGCTGTTGGTCGGCGTGGAGAAAACTGGCCGATTCGTCGAACATGCCGATCTCATCCGAGACCTGATCCCAGCGGGAGCAGTGATGATGCTGACAACCGAGTACATCAACCGAATGACCGGTCGCCCTGCTGGCAATCAATATGGAACAGACGAGTTCTACGGTCGCCGCTTCATCTACCGCACCACCACGGGTGATCCTCTCGTGATAACAGTGCCGCCGAAGCCCGGTGTACTGCCTTATGAGGGTGCGGGCGCTGAGGATTTCTCCAATTATCCCACCCTGCGGAGCGTATGCGAGGTTCTCGACGCAGTTCGTACCCGTCTCTATCCAAACGCAGTTATCCCCGTGGCGTTGGCTCATTCAGCTGCGGCATTGCCACTCGGCGTCGGCCAGTCAGTGCTCAGGGCCATGGCTCAAAAAGGGGTGGGGTTACCTCCGAATAGCCAGATCCGCTCGAAACCGAACTTCCGCTAAACGTTGCTTCAACAGGGGCTTTCGGCTATGACAGGCAGTGCCGGGTGCCTCCAAACAACGAAGGCCCGGCGGTTGATTCTCTTCCCGCCGGGCCTCGTCGTCACGTACGGTCAGCCGCACTCGCCTCCGTTCACGGTCGGGCCAACTGTGCGCCACGCCCGCCAATAGTTGAAGTACCGCTGATCGCTGCCACCCAACCGTTCGGCGATGTCATCGGGCGACAGACGCATATGGAGCGCACCACAGATCTCTGTTGTGTCGTCATCGCCATCATCGGCGCGCGCACTGGGACTGGCACCCATCACCACCACGAAAGCCGCCGCCAAAACACAGCCCGCCGCGGCCAACTTGACCGCCGACGCGTTAGGCCGTAGCAGTCGCAGTCGCAACACCCGCAGCCCGGAAACATGCCGCAGCAAATGCGCCACCCGCGCAGCACGACCCAACCGCAGCAGCGACGTGTCCAAACCGAGTGCCGGCAAAAGTGACAGCGCGATCAGAGTCGCATCGAACGCGCCCCACGGGGTGCGCAGGAACCGCAACCCGTGCGTCCGAAGGTGTACCGCTAGTTCAGCGATGAACACGGCCAAGATGGCGTTGTGGGTCGCTTCCAGCCAACGCTCTAAATCTTCGCCAGCGACCAGCCCGGCCAGCACAACAGCGACATTCAGCAAGATGACTCCGGTCACCAACCGCTCAAACAGCTTTGCAGTCATCGGATCACCCCCGTCACGTCCGGGCGCACCCCGTCCGGATTCGCCGCTATCCACGCGCCCAAGCTGCCGCCTTGCGCGAGGTACCGCCGAAACGCACGCGCCTGCAACAACGCGTCCACGTAAAGGCCTGCCATTGCGACCATGGCCCATTGGCTGTCATCGACGGCATAGGTTTGGTAGCTTTCGCGTCCGGTGCCGTGGTCGACCCTGATTACCGCCAGCGTCAGACCCTCCAACTCCAGCGTGTAGACCGGCAACGACGACATCACAGCTGGCGCGGCCACGTCCAGATCCAGCAGCCCCGCCAGCGGATCCCCGAACGGGTCAATCTCGTAGTCGATACCCAACAGATCAGACATGGTGACCACCGCCGTCCAGCGCGCAACGCAGCGCCGCCGCACGTGACTCGAACCGACCCAGAGACCCCACGCGACCGTTACCGACGGCGAACAGTTCGAACGTCGAACTGTCGAACTGGATGACCGTGACAACCGCGCCGCGCAGTTCGCGTTGCCATACCCGCCGACCCGTCGCAACCGCCGTGATCACGCCGCCACCTTGATAACCGCGACCGACCAGCCATAGTGGCCGCACGACCAGTCCCGACCCATGCAACCGCACTCGAAAAAATCGTTCTCGGCCTCGAACCGCGCCACATTGAACACCACGCTGCCATCCATGAACGCCTGCACGTCACCCCACCACTGCCGGTCGGCCACGTCCACCGGTTCGACGTCGGCCTCAGTCACCTGCGTGGCATCGAACAACGACGCGACCGGCTCTATTGCCCAGTCAGTCACGGCCAGCATTTCGCCGCAGTTGTCCTCCCGCAGAACACCGCGCGCCCCGATCACATCAGGCCCGCGCTTCGTCCATGCTTGCGCATCCACCGACAGCCCCTCGCCGAGCGCGAACCCGTCCAGCGCTTCCCGCGCAGCCCGATAGCTGGCGTGCAACGGCTCCCCGTCATCAATCCTCAGTGCGTACATTTGTTTGCTCTCCAATCTCAGACTAATAGCCACGACACCCTTCCGGCTAACTCCGGAATGACCTGAGTCTAACGTCCAGAACGATCCGACGTCTACGGAAACCGGGCGCCAATATGCCTCAAATAGCCTATAGACCAGCATCTTTAGGCCCCCCACCCGCCAAAGTCCCCTGGGCAGCGAGGGGCGCGAGCGGTTGGTCTTGGTATCTCCCCCCGCAAAGCAAGATTGCCGGAATTTTCGGGAATCCGCTGGAATACAAAGTTTGCTGAGTGGGCGACCTGCGGGTATGGGGTGTGTCAAGTGACACGCTCGCCGTGTGTCACTCGGCCAGCGAAGATCCGGGCGGATGATTGGGGGTATGGAGGAGCGGATACGGGCGTTGAGCGCGGAGGGGCTGTCTATCCGGCAGATCGCGCGTCAACTGGGGATCAATCGGGGCCGGGTGCAGCGGATGCTAGCGGCGTCCCCTCCGCCGGCCCGCAGCGGATCCACCGTCGTTGCCCTGGATTCGGATCCGATCACGTCGCTGTTGACGGCTGCGGAATGGGCGCGGTTGGGGGTGTCGGGTGGGGGCGCTCGCGGGCTGAACGTGTTGGAGCGTTACCGGCTGATGGGTCTGCCGGTGGGGTCGGCGGCGGGTGATGCTGTGCGCCTGTTGTTCGATCATGGGCGCAATACGGCGGCGTTCGACGAGTGGGTGTTTTTGGGTGCGGGGGAGTCGGTGCCGGTGCCGGGTGAGCCGATGCCGGGGCATGTGCGGGATGACCGGATTGTGGCGTTGCGTGCTGAGGGTTGGACGCTCGCGGATATCGGGGCGGCAGTGAACATGTCTGAGGGCGGCGTCAGTCGGGCACTACAGAGATTGACCGGGGACTCGGTGGAGGATTGGTGACCGTGGTAGCTCATTGCTTTTTGACGGTCGTTTACGTGGTTGCGGGCGGTTTGGGGTTGTGGGGGATCTGGCTGTCCGTAAAGGCAGTGTGGGTGAGTGTGGATCACAAGATTGTGTTCCGGGGTGACGGGACGGCTGTGCAGGTTGCGGAGTCGTTTGAGTTGGGCCGGATTGCTGATTTGTGGCGGCGGTGGGGTGATCTGCCGGATTCGCGGCGTGCGGCGACGGCGGCGCAGATCGTGATCGCGGTCGGGGTGGTCCTCGGTGCGGTCGGCAACATCGCATCGCTGTGGTGGACGTGAACGGGGCTCCGTCACTCGGCATGGTGGCCCCGTAGACGAACGAACGGCCCACCCCCCGACGGGGATAGGCCGTTCGTGCTGTTGGTTAGTTTTCTTTGGGTAGTTCGATGACCGTTAGGCGCGGGTTGCTGGCGCTCTTGTTGAATGCGTCGACCATCTCCTGCGCGCTTGCCTGATCAAAGAAACGGTGCGCCTCAGCCGGATGGGGTGTTAGTCGATGCGTGGGATTGGGTCCCCATTCCTTGACCGCAACTCCACGCAGATATGCAGCGGGCTTGCCATCCGGGTCAAGCTCAGCGACGGCGTACGGGTAGGCGACCACGGGCCTGAACTTGCGCACGGTCTCACGCACAGTCTCGTCGTCTTCGTCCTCGGAGCAGATCTGCCACCGACCCACGGGGGCGTAATCCTGGCCGATTAGATATCCAGTGATCTCGCGCTGGGCACCGCGCATGGATAAGGAGTCGACGTCGAGTTGATAGGTCGTCTCGTCTTCGTTAGCGACCAAGCAGGTCACTCCGATGTTTTTTTGGGTGAGCCAGACCTCGATCGGGCCTGGCTTAGTGCTCTTAATGTCTGTCATGCCCTTAGTGTACCTAATGCGCTTAGTGTTGTCACGCTCCTACTGCGGTAGGCCGGGTGGTCTGATGATGGCGAATTCCACCGGATCGGTGTGGTTGAAGATCTTGTCGGGTGTCCCGTCGTGGAACGCCACGGTGAGCGCTTTGACGAAGGGTTGGTCGGTGTGTGTTCTGAACCCTTGTCGGCTGATTGTTTCGACGTGGTGCCAAGTGGCGGGGTCGTCGGAGTCGCCCTCAAGGCGCAGCCACATGCTGCCGCCTTGGAGGCTGTGGTGGGTGAGGTCTTCAGCGGTGCAGCGGAACGCGTCCAAGGGGATTGCCACGGAGACCAGGGTACCCAGCGGCTTGGTGGCCCCGTAATCGAAAGAAACGGCCCACCCCCCGAACGGGATGGGCCGTTTCAGAGGCTGACCGCGCTACTGGATTATCGCTTTTGTAACTATGTCTGTGTTGATGATGGGGTTCACGATGCCCGTCGTTTTTTCGTCTACGTCCCCGTCCGCGATGAGCTTGACCGTGATGGTCTTGCCCTTGGGCAGCAGGCCGGGGGATACGTAGATCTCGCCGCCGCCTTTTTCAAGCTCAAGCTCATTGATTTGGGGTATAGCGACGATCATCGCCCCCAGCTGGATCCTGAGGGGCTTGCCGCTGTCGAAATCGGTTGTCACGATGTCTTTCGGCCCGGCGCATGTCAGCGAAACTGTGACGAAGCAGGGCTTATTTATTCGCTGTTCGTCATATCTGATGAGCAGCCCTTGGCTGAGTTGAGGGTCGGGTTCGCCCCACGACTGCGCCTCGACAGTGATTATCAGTTGGTTGCGGCGCCTGCCCTGCGAGTAGTAGTAGTAGCCAGCGCCGAGGCCAGCCACGCCCACCAGTGGACCGGCGATACCGCCGACCAGTTCGAGACTCATCGGGCCATTTCTCCCTGCGGCATCCCTTAGTGCGCTGCGCGGGAGTCTACGGGGAGTCTACGAAATCTCGTGGTCTCCGTAAAAACCGCCTCTGACCTGCGTCGAACGTGGTGCGCGATACTGGGATTGAACCAGTGACCTCTTCCGTGTCAGGGAAGCGCTCTCCCGCTGAGCTAATCGCGCGGGGGGTTCGAAAATCTTGAGGTGGAGACGGGAATCGAACCCGTGTGCACGGCTTTGCAGGCCGTTGCCTCACCACTCGGCCACTCCACCGCTGGGATTGATGCCTCAAGCACCTTCGAGCGGATGACGGGATTCGAACCCGCGACCCTCACCTTGGCAAGGTGATGCGCTACCAACTGCGCCACATCCGCGCGCAACGGACGAGATCGTCGCCCGGTGCGAAGCACGACAATAGTCGACGCGAGCGGGCCCACACAAATTTCTTGGCGCGTTCGTGTCTACGCCACCGCGTGCTTCGGTTCGCACGCCAGACGTCGCGTCCGGCGGGCCCGCAGATCGTGTAGTCTTCCTCCTCGTTCGCCTCTCGGCGCGGTCCCGTGGCTCAGTGGGAGAGCGTCCGCTTCACACGCGGAAGGTCGCTGGTTCGATCCCAGCCGGGACCACTCTTATCGTGGCAGGTCAGGCATGGTGTTTCGCGGATCCGTTCGGTCGCATGCCAAATACGTGCCAAACGCTCCAGCAAACCGCGCATTACGTGGCGCGCCGCCGAGTCGAGGTGCTGATGCGTACGCTCGTTGAATGCGGATTTAAGCCAGTGACCGCCGTGGTCCAACAAGGCGCTGGGGCGACTTGGCGACGCGCTTCGCGGCGGTGCGGACCCACCCAGCAATTGCCCGTCGTACGCCGACGTAATGCTGTGGCACTCAGATCTCGCCGCCGAAGTTGAGAAGCAGATACTAAACGGTAGTTGGGCCGTGGTTGCGGAGCTGGAAGCGACCGCAGCAAGACGAACAGGCGCGGAGTTGCGGGTCAGCTCGCGTCCCAAGACCGCAGACACCCTGATCGACAAGCTGGTCGCCGCCCCAAACAGCAACTGAATACCGTCCACGACCTGGCCGGTGTCCGGATCGACGCTGACCTGGCCTTGGCGAACAGACCGAACTCACTGCCGAGATCGCCGGCCATTTCGGTGCCAACGAAACCGACATCCATGACTTGCGTTCCGGCGAGCATGCCGGTTATCGGGGTGTTCACGTCTGGACGAAACTGCCCGCCGAGCGTGTCGAGGTGCAAATTCGCACCCTGTTGCAGAGCTTGTGGGCCAACTGGTTTGAGAAGATCGCCGACGACTACGGTCGAGAGATTCGATACGGCGAGCCGCTAAAAGAGCCACCTCCGGATACTTACCTGGTGGAAGTGCGCGGAGTAAGCGCCTTACCGAATCGCCGGCCCGTCGGCGGCGAGGCGGCGTG
>CAWCFA010000003.1:0-298595 GCA_963794785.1 uncultured Actinomycetota bacterium
GGACGGCTGTCGTGATTGAGCACGCTGACGGAACCCGCACGCCCCTGATCGACGCCAGCGTGCACATCTTCTTTCCGTCCAACAAGGCCCTACGCGCCACGTTGCGCGAGCCGTTCAAGAGCCGGGGCTTCCCCGACTACGAGATGGACTGGTACGGCGCGCCCGGCGGCGAGTACGCGCCGAACACCGAGGGACTGGACGGCCAGTATCCCGGTTCAGATCCGGAATTCGTTGCCCACGAGCTGTTTTCGAAGCGCGGGGTCGATATTGCAATCCTGCACCCGGCAGGCCGCGGCATCATGCCGGACCGGCACCTCGGCACCGCACTGCACGCCGCGCACAACGAGATGATGGTGTCGCGCTGGCTGGATTCCGGCGAGTTCGGCGACCGCTTCCGCGGCACCATCCGGGTGAATCCCGACGACATCCCCGGCGCGCTACGCGAGATCGACAAGTACAAGGACCATCCACGCGTGGTGCAGATCGGTATCCCGCTGCAATCCCGGGAACTCTATGGCAAACCGCAGTTCTGGCCACTGTGGGAAGCGGCGGTCGACGCCAACTTGCCGGTGGCCGTGCATATCGAAGTCGGCTCGGGCATCGGCTTCACCCCGACACCGTCCGGGAACACCCACACCTACGAGCAATTCGTCAGCTTCATGGCGCTGAACTACCTCTATCACCTAATGAACATGATCGCCGAAGGGGTATTCGAGCGGCTACCCGCGCTGAAGTTTGTCTTTGCTGACGGCGCCGCCGACCTGCTCACGCCCTTCATGTGGCGGATGGACTGCTTCGGCCGGCCACACCTCGAGCAAACGCCGTGGGCGCCGAAGATGCCGAGCGACTACCTGCCCGACCATGTGTATTTCGTTCAGGGCAGCCTCGACGGACCCGGCGACGTCGATTTTGCCGGGGAATGGTTCAGCTTCACCGGCAAGGACGACATGGTGATGTTCGGCTCGAGCTATCCGCACTGGCAGTGCGCCGATATCCACAAGCTGCCCAAGGCGCTGTCCGCCGAACAACGCGACAAACTGTGCTGGCGCAATGCGGCCGACTTGTACGGGATTGACGTTTCGGTCGACCTGGCTGCCGGATAGTCGCAGAATAGAAGCCTAGGGAGACTGAGGAGGTCAACATGACACTGACTCACACGCAGGAACGAGTTCCCGCCGCCGAGCGCATAGCCGTCCGGTGCGTCGACTCGGACGTCCACCCAACGCCCAAACGTGGTGAGCTCACCGAATACATCCCGGAGCCATGGCGGAGCAAATACTTCCTCACTCGCAAGGTGGGCGACCAGATCTACTACGACGCTCCCGACTACGCGCACGCGTACGCAATGCGCCTCGACACCTTTCCCGCGAATGGCGAATTCCCCGGCAGCGATCCGGATATGGCCTTAAAGCAGCTGATCATGGAGGCCGGGGCGGATATCTGCATCCTGGAGCCCGCCGCGTACCCGGCGCGGGTGCCTGGGGCGCAGCACGCGATGTCGGTCGCCCTGAACGATTGGCAGGCCAACCATTGGCTGGATAGCCACAACAACTGGCACGAGCGCTGGCGCGGTTCGATCTGCGCCGCCATCGAGGACCCGGAAGGCAGCGTGCGCGAGATCGAGCGCTGGGCCGGGCATCCTTACATGGCGCAGATCCTGATCAAGGCCGAGCCGCGTCCGTCGTGGGGTGACCCGAAGTACGACCCGATCTGGGCCGCGGCCACCAAGCACGACATCACGGTGAGCTGCCACTTGTCCCGCAGCCACTTCGACGAGCTACCGATGCCGCCGGTTGGCTTCCCCAGCTACAACCACGATTTCATGGTGACTTACTCGCTGTTGGCCGCCAACCAGGTGATGAGCCTGATCTTCGACGGCGTCTTCGACCGGTTCCCGAAACTGCGGATCGTATTCGTCGAGCACGCCTTCACCTGGATCCTGCCGCTGATGTGGCGGATGGACGCGATCTGCGAAGCGCGCAAGTCGTGGATGGACATCAAGCGCAAGCCGTCCGACTACGTCAAGGACCACATCAAGTTCACCACCCAGCCGCTGGACTTCCCGGAGGACAAGACCGAGTTGACCCGCGCGCTGGAGTGGATGGAGTGCGACAAGATCCTGCTGTACTCGTCTGACTATCCGCACTGGACGTTCGACGACCCGCGCTGGTTGGTCAAGCACCTGCCTAAGGCCGCCCGGGACGCGGTGATGTACAAAAACGGCATCGCGACCTATCACCTTCCGGAGACGGTTCCCGCCCTTGAGGGTCAGGTCCGGGTGCTCTGAATTGGCGCCCGACGAATTGGCTTCTGAAGAAAGACGCGCAACCACAGAGCGGCCCCAGCCCCGCCTCGCGCAGGGCCGCGAGCATGTTGTGGCGACGGTGGACGAGATTCCGTCAGGTAGCCACAAGCTGGTGCCGATCGGTCGGCACGGCGTGGGCGTCTACAACGTGAACGGCACGTTCCACGCGATCGCGAACTACTGCCCGCACCAAGGTGGGCCGCTATGTTCGGGGCGCCCCAGGGGCCGCACCGTGGTGGACGAGACCGCCGCCGGTGACGCTGTCATGGTTCGGGACCTGGAATACATCTACTGCCCCTGGCATCAATGGGGTTTCGAACTGGCGACCGGCACGACCGCGGTCAAGCCGGAATGGAGCATCCGCACCTACCCGGTGCGTGTCGTCGGCAACGACGTTCTGGTGATGGCGTGACACGACAGGAGAATCGGTGCCCTCTATCGAGGTAAACGGCGGCAATGTTGTCTACGAAATCCTTGGTGAATCAGGCGATCTCATCGCCCTGACGCCCGGCGGACGGTTCAGCAAGGAGATCGAGGGCCTCCGGCCGCTGGCCGAAGCGCTGGCCGCCGGCGGCTACCGGGTGCTGCTATGGGACCGGCCCAATTGCGGTGCCTCCGACGTGCAGTTCTACGGGCAAAGCGAGTCGCACATGCGCGCCAAGACGCTGCAGAAGCTGGTGACTGGACTCGGTTTCGAGCGCTGCATCCTCGCCGGCGGCTCCGGTGGGGCGAGGGATTCCATGCTGACCACGATGCTCTACCCGGAGCTCGTCGAGAAGCTCGTGGTATGGAACATCGTCGGCGGCATCTACGGCAGCTTCGTGCTGGGTTCCTTCTACATCATCCCGAGCATCCTCGCGGTGCGCGGCACCGGGATGGACGGCGTGGTGAAGGTGACCGAATGGCGCGAGCGCATCGAGGAGAACCCGGCCAACGAGAAGCGATTCCTCGCGCTCGACAAAGACGAGTTCCTCAAGGTGATGCTGCGCTGGCTCAACGCGTTCGTCTCCAAGCCCGGCCAGACCATTCCCGGTGTCCCCGACGAGATGTTCGACCAAATCCAGGTGCCCACGCTGATCATTCGCGGCGGCGAGAACGACATGGATCACCCCAAGCGCACCTCGCTGGAAGTCAGCTGCCTGATCAAGGGATCGAAGCTGATCGATCCACCCTGGCCGGAGGACGCGTGGGAGCGCGCATCCGAAGAACGCGCGTCGGGCAAGGTGAAGCACTTCAACATGTTCGACACCTGGGTGCAGGCGGCACCGGCGATCCTGGCCTTTTTGGGCTCGTAATGCGTTCACCTGGTGCGGATGTGGACCTCGCAGTTGAGCGACGCCTCCAGGGCGGTGTGGACGCGGCTTTCCGGAACCCGTTCCAGGTCCTGCTCGCTGAGCGTCACTTCGACGATGTCGTAGCCGTCGTCGCCGGCCGTCCGGGTGATGTCGCCGGACAGTCCGAACGCGGAGAGCACCCCGTGCGCGTCGTCGTCGGTTCCCCGGCTGATGAACGTGACCACGCCGGGCACCGGGGTGGTGCCGAATACCTTGGTGCACAACTGGATCGCCGTTTTTTTGGCCGTCTCGCCGTTTTCGGCCGCGATCAGCAGTTCGACCTCGCGGCGGCTTGCGGGCATGGTCGCGAGGTCGTTTTCGACGACGTCAATGTTCGCCTCCCCGGTTACCTCGATGAGCGCGGCCATGCCGTCTCGTAGTTGCTCGGGCGTGAGCACGCTTTCGGGGTCGACGTTGACGCGCACCACCGCAGTTCGCATGTGCGCAAGCCTAACTAAGACGGAGCCACGATGATCACCACCGCCACCTCGCCCGGGGGCCAAGCCCGGATGCTGGGCAAGCAGCCCGACCGGCGCGAGGACCTGGCCGCGTATCGGCAGCGCGGCGGTTACCAACCACTCACCGGTGCCGACGAATTGCTGGGCGAAGTCAAATCCAGCGGACTGCTCGGCCGCGGCGGCGCCGCCTTTCCCCTTGCCGTGAAATTGCGTTCGGTACGCGATAACGGTCGCCTTGCCGGCGGCGCCGTCGTCATCGCCAACGGCGAAGAGGGCGAACCCGCTTCGGTCAAGGACCGCTGGCTGCTGCGCAACCGGCCGCACCTGGTGATCGACGGGCTGCGGCTGGCCGCGGCCATCGTGGCCGCCGATCGCGCCATCGTCTATGTGTCCGAATCCGAGTCGGCGCGCAGCATCGAAAGCGCGCTCGGCGAGCTCGATCCTGATGTCCTCGGCGGTGTCACGGTCGGCGTCTGGACGGTGCAGCCCGGGTACGTGGCCGGCGAGGAGACCGCCGCGGTCCGGTCGATCAACGACGGGATCACCAAGCCGACGGACAAGCCGCCGCGCCCCTTCGAGTCCGGCGTCGGCGGGCGACCGACCCTGGTGAGCAACGTCGAGACGCTGGCCAATCTGGCGTACCTACATCGACACGGCGCCGCAGACTTCCGCTCGCGGGGCACCGCCCTTTCGCCCGGCACATTCCTGGCGACCATCACCGGAGCCGGCCGCCCGCCCGTTCTCTACGAGCTACCGCACGGATTCGCATTCACTGAATTGCTTGAGCTGCACGGCGTTTCGCCGGATCGGGTGCGAGGCGCGCTGATGGGTGGATACTTCGCCGGCTTCCTCAACCGGGGCGTGTTGGATACCGGCCTGGACCACGAGACGATGCGCGGCGTCGGCAGCGGGCTGGGCTGCGGAGCGATCACCGTGATCACCGACGACTGCCCGGTCGCGGTCGCGGCATCGGTGCTGGCCTACTTCGACCGGGAAAACGCCGGGCAGTGCGGATCGTGCTTCAACGGAACCGCCGCGATGGCCGCCGCCGCCGGTGCGTTGCGCGACGGCGCCGCGACGACCGACGATGTCGACCGATTGCGCCGCTGGTCGGTGGTACTGCGTGGCCGCGGCGCGTGCGCGACGATCGACGCCGCCTGCAATGTGGCGGCCAGCCTGTTGGATCAGTTTCCCGATGAGGTGGCCCGCCACCTGGGCGGCGCCTGCCCGGATTGCCGTAACGGTGCCTTCCACGCCGATCGCCCCTACGAGGTACTGGCGGTGGTCCCCGCGTGACCGAGAACATCAGAATCCGCCTCGACCGCACTCTCTGCGACGGGTTCGGCATCTGCGCCCGGCACGCGCCCGGCTATTTCTCGCTCGATGACTGGGGGTACGCGTCGCTGATCGGCGACGGCACTGTCCCCGAACAGGACCGCGACGCGGTCCTACGCGCTCTGCTGGATTGCCCGGTGCACGCCATCATGGAGCTCAACGAGCGGGCGCAAGACGTTGTACCGCCGCATCCCGCTACCGACGAGGATCCCGGCGCGCATCTCAAAACCGAGGCAAGCGAGGCCGAGTGGGGGTTCACCCGTTGACCGCGGCTGCGCCTGGTCGCCCGCTGCCGCTGATCACCCAGGAGAACGAATTCTTCTGGACTTCGGGTGCCGACGGAACGTTGCGGTTTCAGGAATGCCAGAGCTGCGACGCGCTGATCCATCCACCGGCGCCGGTGTGCCGCTACTGTCGCTCCCGCGACATCGGTATCCGGGCCGTCTCCGGTAAGGCGATACTCGCCGGGTTCACCCTGAACGAACGCTTCAGCCTGCCCGGAATGCCGGCACCGTATGTCGTCGCGCAGGTCGCGATTTCCGAAGATCCGCGGGTCCGGCTGACGACCAACATCGTGGAGTGCAAACATGCCGAGCTCGAACTCGGCCAGCAGGTCGAGGTCGTCTTCGAGCAGGTCGAGGACGTGTGGTTTCCCTTGTTCCGACTGGTAGCGGACGCTGAGCGCAACCCCCTGCCGGCCGACGAAATCGCGCCGGAACGCTTCGCCGAACACGTGCGGCCCATGCTGACCACGGAGAAATTCGAGGACAAGTCCGCCATCACTGGGATCGGCATGTCGACGCTCGGCCGCCGGTTGATGGTGCCGCCGCTGTCGCTGACCATCGATGCGTGCGAGGCGGCGATCGCCGACGCCGGGCTGACTTTCGCCGACATCGACGGCCTGTCAACCTATCCGGGACCGCTCAACGTCGCCGGCATGGGGGAAGGCGGCGTCACCACGCTGGAGGCCGCGCTCGGAATTCGGCCGACGTGGCACAACGGCACCATGGAGACGTTCGGCCCCGGAGGTTCGGTGATCTCCGCGATGCTTGCGATCGCCTGCGGGCTGGCGCGTCACGTGCTGTGCTTCCGGACCCTGTGGGAAGCCACCAACAGCGAGCTGATGAAACAGGGCAAGATCACCCCCTCGATGGGCAGGGTGTCCGGCTGGCAGATGCCGTTCGGCGCCACTTCGGCGGCCCACACCTTGGCAATGAACGCGCAGCGGCACTTTCATCGCTACGGCACAACGAAAGAAACGCTGGGCTGGATCGCGCTGAACCAGCGGGCCAATGCCGAACTCAACCCCACCGCGATCTACCGCTCCCCGATGACCATGGAGGACTACCTCAGCGCGCGGCCGATTACCACCCCCTTCGGGCTGTACGACTGCGACGTGCCCTGTGACGCCGCGATCGCGGTCATCGTGTCCGCCGTAGACGCCGCGCGCGATATGCCCAAGCCGCCCGTCTTCGTGGAGGCGGTCGGCACGCAGATCATCGAGCGCCTCGACTGGGACCAGAGCACCTTGACACACGAACCACAGGTGCTGGGGCAGGCCGCGCACATGTGGACGCGGACCTCGCTGCGGCCGGCCGACGTCGACGTCGCGGAGCTCTACGACGGATTCACCTTCAACTGCCTGTCCTGGATTGAGGCGCTGGGATTCTGCGGGATCGGCGAGGCGAAAGATTTCCTGGACGGCGGCAAGAATATCGCGCGCGACGGCCAGCTGCCGCTCAACACCCACGGTGGCCAGCTCTCGCATGGCCGCACCCACGGCATGGGCCTGATGCACGAGGCCGTCAGCCAGCTGCGCGGTGAGGCCGGCGACCGCCAGGTCGCCGACGCCCGCGTCGGGGTGGTCAGCAGTGGTGGCCTCACTCCGAGCGGCGTGCTCCTGCTGCGGGCCGATACATGATTGCGCCCGTTCCCGTCCCCAGAGTGGTGATCGTCGCCGGGGTGCCGATGTCGGCGTGGGTCGCCGAACCCGAGCACCCCGAAGACTCCAAGGCCGTGATCGTAGCCATTCACGGCGGCGGCACCACCGCGATGTATTTCGACTGCCCGGGCCACCCTTCGCTTTCCTTGCTGCGGACCGGTGCCGCGCGCGGATTCACGGTCATTGCCCTCGACCGGCCTGGCTATGGCAGCTCCGCTGCCTATCCGGAGGCGACGAGCCAGCCCGAACAGCGGGTCAACCTCGCTTACGGGGTGGTGGATCGCATCCTTGGGCAACAACCGCGCGGCGCGGGATTGTTCGTGATGGGCCATTCGGGCGGGTGCGAGCTGGCGATGCGGATGGCCGCCCACGAGCGCGGTGCTGATCTGCTCGGCCTCGAATTGGCAGGCACAGGCCGGCACTATCACCCCGCGGCCCGAGAAATGCTGAAGGCGGCAACCCGGGAAAACCGCCCGTCGGGCCTGCGCGAGTTGCTGTGGCACCCGGAACGGCTGTATCCGCCCGAGCTCCTCACCGGTGTGACGGTTTCGCCATCGGCTCCGGCTTACGAGCAGCAGATGGTGTCGGACTGGGCCCGGGAAACCTTCCCTGCGCTCGCCCCCGCCGTGCGCGTCCCCGTGCAATTCAGCATTGCGGAATACGAAAAGGTTTGGCAGACGGACGATTCGGCAATTACCGAGATCGCCGCAATGTTCTCCGGCGCGCCGCGGTTCACCGTCAACCGACAACCCGAGGCCGGGCACAATATCAGCCTCGGCCATTCCGCCGCCGACTATCACGCCAAGGTCTTTTCGTTCGCGGAAGAGTGCATCGGGGCGTCGCCCTCGAAAGACAAAACAGCAGAAGAGGCCGCCGGTTGAAAGTCGGATTCATCGGATTGGGCAGTCAAGGCGCCCCGATGGCTCGGCGGATCATCGAGGGTGGCCACCCGACGACGCTATGGGCGCGCCGACCGGAGACTCTGGCGCCGTTCGCCGGCACCGCGGCGAAGCTAGCCGGATCACCGGCCGAACTCGCCGCCGACAGTGACCTGGTGTGCCTGTGCGTCGTTGGTGACGCCGATATTGGCGAACTCACCGGCGGCGAGCACGGAGTACTGGCCGGGCTCAAACCGGGCGGGGTGATCGCCGTGCACAGCACCGTGCACCCCAACACCTGCCGGGAACTCGCGGATAAGGCAGGGGCCCAGGGCGTTTCGGTCATCGATGCGCCGGTCAGCGGCGGCGGCCCGGCCGCGGAGGAGGGGCGCCTGCTGGTCATGGCTGGTGGTGATGCAGACGTGGTAGACCGCTGCCGACCGGTGTTCGAAACCTACGCCGACCCGGTCGTCCACCTCGGCGAGCTCGGCTCGGGCCAAACCACCAAGCTGCTCAACAACCTGCTGTTCACCGCCAACCTGGGAGCGGCGGCCACCGCCCTTTCGCTGGCGAAGTCCCTCGGGGTCTCCCCGGACCGGCTGGCCGAAGTGGTCTCCCGCAGCAGCGGGAACAGCTTCGCGCTCAACGCCCTCGGCGGAATTGGCGGCTTGGAAAACCTTGCCGGCGTGGCGGGAACACTGCTGCAGAAGGATGTCCGGCTGGTCGTCGACCTGGCTGACACAGCCGGGACTCAGGGCGGGGCGGTACTCGACGCGGCCGACGCCACTCTGAACCTGATGGGCCATCCCCGATGAGAGTCGGATTTATCGGAGCCGGTCGGATGGGCCGGCCGATGGTGGCCCGCCTTCTGCGGGGCGGCCACCACGTCAGCGCGTTGGGCCGAACGGCCGAGAACCGGCGCGACCTCGAACAGCTCGGTGCGACGCCGGTGCACGATGCGGCCCAGGCCGGTGCACAGGCCGACGTCGTCGTACTCTGCGTGTTCACCGACGCACAATTGCGGCAGGTCTGCCTGGACAGCGCCCTGATGTCGGCCATGCCATCGGGTTCGGCGCTGGTGGTACACACCACCGCAAGCCCGAGCACGTTCGAGATCATCGCGGCTCAAGCCGCCGAGTATGCCGTTGACGTAGTCGACGCCCCGGTCAGCGGAGGCCCGCACGCCACCGCGGCGGGCAGGCTCACGCTATTCGTGGGAGGCGCCGACGACACCGTGGCGCGACTGCGACCGGTACTGGACTGCTATGGCAATCCCGTCCTGCACGTCGGACCCACCGGCGCCGGCCAGAAGGTGAAGCTCATCAACAACGCGCTGTTCGCGGGGCATATCGGGCTGCTCGCCGAGTCCGTCCGCCTGGGCGAGCGGCTGGGCGTCTCGGAGTCGACGCTGCTGGCCGCGTTGGGTCACGGCAGCGCCACCAGCCGGGTGCTCGATATCGTCGCGGCCCGGGGTTCGGTCACGTCGTTCATCGAGGTGGCAGGCGAATTCGTCGGCAAGGATGTGGCCGTCGTCCGCAGCATCGCCGAGGACCTCGACAGCGATCTCGGTGTGCTCGACGACGCCATCGAAGTTATCAACCATCTGGATCTTTCCGGATCGCGGTGAAACCGCTACCGTTGGCGTTACAGTCAGGCATTCAGCCGTAAAGGTGCCAGCCCCACACCCGTCCGTCGCCACTGAGGAGGATCCAGTGACAAAGCCGAAGGTCGTCTTCGACCCGTTCTCTGAGGAGTACTTCGAGAACCCGTTCGACATATATCGACGGATGCGCGAGGACGCGCCGCTCTACTACGACGAGAAGGAAGACTTCTACGCGCTGACGCGGCACGAGGACGTGGCCGCCGCGTTCAAGGATTTCGAAGGTTTCTCGTCGGCCCGTGGCTGCGACCTGGCAATGGTTCGCAAAGGCGACGTTCCGCAGCGATCCATCATCTTCATGGACCCACCCGACCACCGGCACATGCGCAGCCTGCTCAACAAGGCCTTCACCCCACGCGCGATCCAGTCTCAGAAAGAGACTGTCATTGAACTGATCGATAAGTATCTGAGCGAGGCCGATCCTGACAACTTCGACGTCGTCCAGGACTTCTCCGGACCGTTCCCGGTAGAAGTGATCACCCGGATGGCCGGGGTGCCCGAGGAATACCGCCAGCAGGTGCGGCATTGGATCGACACCAGCCTGCACCACGAACCCGGGCAGATAGAGATCAGCGAAAAAGCGATGCAAGCCAACATCGACACGGCGATGTACTACTTCACGCTGATACAGCAGCGCCGCGAGGACCCTCAGGACGACATGATCAGCAGGCTCATCGCGGCTGAGATCCCGACTGAAGAGGGTCCCACCCGGCAGCTTGATGACATTGAGATCACCGGCTTTGCAACGCTTTTGGGTGGCGCGGGGGCCGAGACGGTCACCAAGCTCCTTGGCACCGCCGCCGTCACCTTCGCCCGCAACCCCGAGCAATGGCAGAAGCTGCTCGACGACCGCAGCAAGATTCCGGCGGCCGTCGAAGAACTGCTTCGCTACGAGGGACCGGTTCAGTACAACGTCCGGTACACCCTCAAGGAAGTTCAGGTCAGCGGCGGCGTGATTCCCGCGGGCAAGCCGGTATTCCTCTGCGGTGCAGCGGCGAACCGCGATCCGGATGCGTTCACCGACGCGGACAAGTTCGACATCGACCGCGATCGCGCCGAGGCGCAGAACCTTGGGCTCGGATACGGAATTCACAGCTGCCTGGGCGCGGCGTTAGCCCGGATGGAAAGCGCCATCGCGCTGGACAAGCTGCTCGACTTCATGCCCCGCTACGAGGTGAACTGGGACGGCCTGGAGCGCGTCAATATGCAAAACGTGGCCGGGTACCACCACGTACCCGTCAAGGTGCTTCGGTGAGCGCGCTGCGATGAAGATCGACGTCGATTGGGGTCTGTGCGAAAGCAACGGGGTGTGCATGGGCATCATCCCTGAGGTCTTTCAGCTCGGCGATGACGACATGTTGACCGTCCTGCAGACGGAAGTGACGCCGGAGAACGAAGCAGAGTTGCGCGAGGCCGTGCGTCAATGCCCCCGGCAGGCCATCTCCTTCAAGGAGTAGCGAACTAAAAACCGGCGATGATGACCGCGTTGCAGTCGGCCGCGGCTTGGCGCAGTTTCGCTGCCTTTTGGTAGCCCTCGGACTCGTACCAGGCGCGGGCGGCTTCCACGGATTCGAATTCGAGCAGCACGGTCTGGTCGCCGTGCCATGTCCCTTCGATGGTTTTGGCCGCGGTGTCCACCGCGAGGACGGTGGCACCACCCATTGCCGTCCGGGCAGCCTGACCGTAGGCCTTCATGCCTTCCGGATCCTTGATCGCCTCGGTGAGAATCACGTATCCCTTGGCCACTGGCACTCCTTAACCTTCGCTTGTCTCGTCATTTCTCGCTGATGGCCTGCTCGGGACAACACTGGATGGCCTCCCGGGTCGCTGACTCCAATTCAGTTGGCACAGCCGATGTTATCGCCACCGCATAGCCGTCATCGGTCAGGCTGAAAACGTCGGAGCAGAGCGTGAGGCACATCCCGTGCCCGCGACAGCGCTGGTCGTCTACCCAGACCTTCATGCCGGAGTGAACTCCAGGTGTAGCTCGGTGAGGCCGCGCAGGATGTAGGTCGGAACAAATTGGTAGCGACGGTCATTCGCCGGACCGTGGACGCTCTCGTTGATCGTGATGTCAGATGTCCGGTCCAGCAGTCGCTCGATGGCCACCCGGGTTTCGGCACGCGCCAGCGGCGCACCGGGGCAGCTGTGGATCCCCCGGCCGAACGAGAGATGCTGACGCGCATTCTTGCGAGCCGGATCGAACGTGGCCGGGTCGTCGAACCGGCGGGGATCGCGGTTGGCGGCCGCCTGCAGAATCATCACCGTCGTGCCCGCGGGCAGATCGACGCCGCCGACGTTGACGGGCACCCGGTTCAGTCGGAAGTCCCCCTTGACCGGGCTCTCGACGCGAAGTGATTCTTCGATGAAGTTCGGGATCAGGCTGCGATCCTTGCGCAACTGCGCCTGGATGTCCAGACGCTCGCCCAGCGTCTGCAGCGCCGCGCCGAGAAGCCGCACGGTGGTTTCCTGGCCCGCCGAGAAGACGTTGCTGGCGACCTTCGCCACGTCTTCGACCGCGGGAGTGGAGCCGTCGGGGTAGGTGGCGGTCGCGAGGCCAGTCAGCACGTCGTCGCGGGGCTCGCGCCGACGGTCCTCGACGTAGTCGGAGAAAAGACCGTAAAGGAATTCCAGCGGACTGTGGGACAGCGATTCCTTGCCGGTGCCGCCGACGCCGCCACCCGAGTGCTCGCGGATGCCTTTGACGAACTTGTCCCGATCCTCGAGAGGCACGCCCAGCAGGTCAGCGATCACCAGCAGCGTGAACGGGCTCGCGAAGCCCTTGATGAACTCGCCGCGCCCTGAAGGCAGGAACCCGTCAAGCGCCTCGTCGGCGAGCGCCCACATGGCGTCCTCGTTCTCCTTGAGGCGCTTCGGGGTGATCAACCGCATCAGCAGGGAGCGGTGGTTGGTGTGGGTCGGTGGATCGAGTGTGGGCAGCTGGTCGCTGAAGGGCAGCTCGTCGCGATGCTTTTCAATCAACTCAGTGACGTCGTCACCCTCGAGGGCCACCGGGAACCCGGGAAACGGGCCCGTCACCGAAGTGCACGAGGACCACGTCTCGGCGTCGTTCAAGACGGCGCAGGCTTCCTCCCAGCCGGTCACCATCGTGACGTCGTGGTGCTTTTCCCGCGTCACCGGGCATTGCTGCCGCAGCGCCTCGTAGTACGGGTAGGGGTCTCCGATGAGCTCGCTGCCCCGGAAGAAATCCAACTCGGTGAAGTCGTTCACCATCTCGCACCGTTCCAATCTCGACACGTGAGAATGTGCCTCTCAGAGATGAGTATTACATTTCCACACTGCTTTTTGGCCGTCAACGACGGGTGCCGCCAACGAACGTGAAACCCCCGGGTTAGCCAGCAGGAACCAGGTCGGCGGCGACCGAGGGGCACGCCAGCAGCCCGCTTCGAAATACCTCTGTGTGACCGATCGTGCTCTGCGGCACCCCGATGTTCATGGCGGCAGCCAGCGCCCGGGTCTTGAAGATCTGGGCGGCCGTGCTCAGTTGATGCTTGACCAGGCCAACGCAGTCATCGAGCTCGGACGGCCAGCTCTCCCCCCACAGGGTCACCTCGGTGACACCATGGTCGAGGGCCTGCAACACCCCTTGTCTCACCCGGGAGTCGCACCCGAAGAGATCGGCCGCGGCCGCCAGGGCCTGGGGTCGGGGGCGGGTTTCGGCCCCCGAATCGAGCGCTCCCAACACCTCTTTGAGATCGAGTGCCTGGGCGCCGAGGATTTGCAGTGGCCGGACGTCGGGGAGGTCGGCCACCAGGACCGTGACGTCCCATCCGGCCATAGCCCGGTCAAAGAGCCAGCCGCCGGCGAACCGGACCACGTCAATGACATTGGAGGCGACCACGTCGAGCCGGTACCTCATGTCCTCGTGCACGTCTACCGACCCGTCTTTCGAGGTGCGAAGTCGCGCGCCAGCGTCTCCGCGTACTGCTTGAACACCTCGGTCAGTGGTATTGAAGGATCGAGCAACCATGTGGTTTCCATTCCGTGGGTGAAGGCGACAATTTCCACTGCTTTTACGGCGGGGTCTATGTCCGTGCGGTACGAGCCATCCGCCTGACCCCGTCGGATCGCGTCGGCGACGATGTCAATCGCGTCCCGGTGCCGGGCCAGCATGCGGTCGTGCAAGGGAGCGTCGGGAAGGATGTTCTCGACCAACAGCACCGAGAACGTGCCCACCAGTTCGGGAGCCCGGCTGAAGCGATCGGCGACCTGGACGATTTGGGCAAGAAGATCACCGGTCCGATCGGAGTGCGACTCGTCGTCAAGGTCGCGTGCGTCCAGCACCGCGTGCAGCAGCTGCTCTTTGGACTCGAAATGGTGCAACAGTCCCGCAGGGGTGACGCCGGCTTCGCCGGCAATCTGGGCAAGTGTTGTGCTGCGCCAGCCATTGCGCGTGAGGAGACGCTGCGCGACAGCGAGGATCAGCTGCTTGCGATCCTCGCCTTTCGCGAGCAGCGTGTCGTATCGCCTTGCTTCAGGCACCGAACTCCTTATCGAGCGGGCGGGCTAAACCAACCTAGTGAACATACAGTAGGTTGGTCTGGGCGCTGTGACAAGGGTCACGGACGCGCCCGTTACTCCACCGAAACTGCGTTCAGGGCTGCTCGTCGCAACAAAAGACGCGCTGTACGCAATTTCGGCGCCAACAGCGCAGGCTCGACAGTCAACTCTTAGCTGACGAGTTCAACTCTTAGCTGACGAGTTCGACCAAGGTGGCATTGGCCGTGCCGCCGCCTTCACACATGGCCTGCAGTCCGTAACGAATCCCGTTGTCGCGCATGTGGTGGACCATCCGCGTCATCAGCACCGCACCGGAAGCGCCCAACGGGTGCCCGAGCGCGATGGCACCGCCGAGCGGATTCATCCGGCGCAAGTCCGCCCCCGTTTCCGCGAGCCACGCCAGCGGAACCGGCGCAAAGGCCTCGTTGACCTCGAAGACGCCCACTTCCTGCAGCGCGACACCGGCCTTGCTCAGAACCTTCTCGGTCGCCGGAACCGGGCCCGTGAGCATCAGAATCGGATCCGCTCCGGTCACCGCGCCCGCGCGATAGCGCACGATCGGCGTCAAACCCAGCTCGAGGGCCATCTCCGCCGTCGTCACCAGCAGGGCCGCCGCACCGTCGGAAATCTGCGAGGAATTGCCGGCGTGGATGACCCCGTCCTCCGCGAACGCGGGCTTGAGCGCGGCCAACTTCTCGACACTGGTGCCACGCCGCACCCCCTCGTCAGCGGCTACGACGGCGCCGTCGGACCCCTCGGTCCCATCGATAAAGACGGGAACGATCTGCTCGATGAAGGCACCGCTGTCCTGGGCCGCGGCGGCCCGCTCGTGAGACTGGGCGGAGTATTCGTCGAGCCGACTGCGCGACAGTCCCCACTTCTTGGCGATCATCTCGGCCGACAGTCCCTGGTTGAAAGAGAAGCCGTCGTAGCGGGCCAGGACTTTCGGACCGTAGGGCATCCCGGTGGCCCTGGCCGAACCGAGCGGGACGCGGCTCATCACCTCGACACCGCCGGCGACGACGACATCCTGCTGGCCCGACATGACGGCATGCACGGCGAAGTCGAGGGCCTGCTGGCTGGAACCGCACGCGCGGTTGACCGTGGTCCCGGGGATGCTCTCGGGCCAGCCGGCGGCCAGGACGGCGTAGCGTCCGATATTGCTGGACTGGTCGCCGACCTGGGAGACGCAACCCCAGATCACGTCGTCGACGATCGCCGGGTCGACACCGGTGCGTTCCAGCAGCTCGTTGAGAACGACCGCGGACAGGTCGGCGGCATGCATGCCGGACAACCCGCCGTTGCGCTTCCCGACTGCGGTCCGCACCGCCTCGACGATGACTGTCTCACGCATGGATCTACTCCGATTCCTCTTTATCTTTGAATCGCGACAGGGCCCACCGGCCGGTGAACGACGGTTCTCGCCGCTCGGCGAAAGCGGCGTAAGCGGCTGCCGCATCGGCCGTCCCGAAGTTGCCGACCTGCGCGCGAGCCTCGTTGGCCACCGCGTCGCGCAGAGTGCAGTCCGCCCCCTCGTTCAGGAGTGCCTTGGTCTGGGCGAGCGCGAACGGCGGGCCGGCTGCCAGCCGGCCGGCGAGGTCCCCCACGAATGCGTCGATCTCAGCGGCGGACACCACCCACGTCACCAGGTTGAGGGCATGGGCTTCGGCGGCGTCGATGGTTTCGGCGAGCAGCGCGAGCCGCTTCGCCTGTTGCAGGCCAACGAGTTTGGGCAACAGCCAAGAGCCACCGAGGTCGATTGACAGACCACGTTTGGAAAAGATCTGGGAGAACTTCGATTCCGGCGTCGCGACCACCAAATCGCAACCCAGCGCCAGGTTCCATCCGGCGCCAACCGCGACCCCGGTCACTTTGGCGACCGTCGGAATCGGGAGCTCGTGCAACGCCAGCGCCACGTCGGTCAGGCGCTGCAGTTTATATCTCGGATGAATGTCTTCGGGGACGGAGATGTCGGCGCCCGAGCAAAAGCTCCCGCCGGAGCCGGTGAGCACGAGTGCGCGCACGCTCTGGTCATGACCAGCAGCATTGAGGCTGTCCCGCAATGCGATCCAGAGCTCCGGGTTGATCGCGTTCTTGCGCTGCGGGCGGTTCAGTGTGAGCGTCCGCACCCCGTCGCGGTCATCGGACAGCAACACGGACTCTTTGGTCCCAGAAGTCGACGTCATCGGCGGCCGTGGGGCGTCACAATCAATAGCTCCTCGGCAATTTGAGAACATTGGCTCCCAGGAAATTCAGGATCATCTCCTGGCTGACCGGCGCGATCTTCATCAGCCGGGCCTCCCGGAAGTAACGGGTGATGTGGTACTCCTCGGCGTAACCCATGCCGCCGTGCGTTTGCAGTGCCCGGTCCGCCGCGGTAAAGCCCGCGTCCGCGCAGAGGTATTTGGCGGTATTCGCCTCGCGCCCACAGGATTTACCGTTGTCGTAGAGCCACGTTGCCTTGCGTAGCATCAGCTCGGCGGCGTCGAGCCGGGCCAGCGAATCGGCCAGCGGAAATTGGATGCCCTGGTTCATGCCGATCGGCCGGTCGAAGACCACGCGGTCGTTGGCGTACTTCACCGCCTTGTCCAGCGATACTCTGCCAATGCCGAGCGCCTCGGCGGCGATCAGCATCCGCTCCGGATTCAGGCCGTCCAGAATGTACTGAAATCCCTTGCCTTCCTCTCCGACTCGGTCCTCAACCGGCACCTCGAGATTGTCGATGAACAACTCGTTGGAGCTCACGGCGTTGCGGCCCATCTTGCGGATCGGGCGGATATCGACCCGGCTGCGATCGAGATCGGTGAGAAACAGCGTCATCCCGTCGGTCTTCTTGGTGACTTCGTCGTAGCTCTTGGTTCGGGTCAGCAGCAGGATCTTGTCCGACTCCATCGCCTTGGAGATCCACACCTTGCGGCCGTTGACGATGTAGCGATCCCCGTCGCGTTTGGCGAACGTGGTGATGCGCGACGTATCAAGCCCGGCACCGGGTTCGGTCACTCCGAAGCACACATGCACCTCGCCCGTTGCGACCGGGGGCAACGTGCGGGCTTTGAGCTCCTCGGAGCCGTGCACGACGACGGGTTGCATGCCGAAGATCGACAGGTGAATCGCGCTGGCCCCGTTCATGGCGGCGCCGGACTTGGCGACCTCTTCGAGCAATATAGTAGCTTCGGTGATTCCAAGGCCATGGCCGCCATATTCGGTCGGAATCGTCATACCCAGCCAACCGCCGTCGGCTATAGCCTGGTAGAACTCCGACGGAAACTCGTGCGCCTGATCCTTTTCCATCCAGTAATGGTCGTCAAACTTGCGCGCCAATTCGGCGACCGACTTACGGATCAGCTCCTGGTCGTCGGTCAGCTCAAAATTCATTCCACCGCCGGGCACTGCACGATCTCCTTAGGTCAGTTCATGCACCGGCGCACAGGCATTCCGGTGGCGTGTCAGTCCTTGTTGCCGGTAAGCGCTTTCGCGTTGGCGGCAAAGTCTGCGAACGAAGAGCCGCCCCGGGAATCCTTTTCGTGGCCCTGCGCCTTTATGGACACGTCGTGTCCCTCTGCCGCCTTACGCAGCGCACCGACCGTCGCCTGCTCCCTCGAGATGTGGGTGAACGGGTCGAACGAGTACCAGCGCATCGCGTTCTCGTAGGTCATCTTGTTGATCTCGTCGTCCGGCACGTTGTTCAGGCTGAGGACATCCCAAAGCTCCTCGGGCGCGCCCGGCCACATCGAGTCGCTGTGCGGGTAGTCGGCCTCCCAGGCGATGTTGTCGATGCCGATCATGTTGCGCAGCTTGACGCCCACCTTGTCACTGATGAAGCAGGTGAGGAAGTGCTCGCGGAAAACCTCGCTGGGCACCTTGCCGCCACCGAAGTCCTGGTGGGTCCACGTCGAATGCATCTCGTAGGTGCGGTCCGCCCGCTCCAGGAAGTAGGGGATCCACCCTGTCCCGCCCTCCGACAGGGCAATCTTGAGGTCCGGGTACTCCTTGATCGGCTTGGACCACAGTAGGTCTGCGGCGGCCTGCACGATGTTCATGGGCTGCAGCGTGATCATCACGTCCATCGGCGCGTCCGGCGCCGTGATGGCCAGCCTGCCCGAGGAGCCGATGTGCACGTTCATCACGGTGTCGGTGTCGACCAGCGCCTTCCACAGTGGCGTCCAGTAGTCGTCGTGGAAGCTGGGGTAACCCATTGCGGCCGGGTTCTCGGTGAAGGTCAGTGCGTGCACACCCTTCTTCGACACCCTGCGCACCTCGGCGGCGCACGCCTCGGCGTCCCAGATGACCGGGATCGCCATCGGGATGAATCGCGCAGGGTAGGCGCCGCACCACTCGTCGATGTGCCAGTCGTTGTAGGCCTGCACCAGAGCGATCGAAAAGTCGTGGTCGTCGGTGGCGAACAAGCGACCGGCGAAGCCCGGGAAGGAGGGGAAGCAGATCGAGGCAAGGATGCCGCCGGCGTTCATGTCCTTGACTCGTTCGTCGACGTTGTAGCAACCCGGCCGGATCTCGTCGAGCCCCGTCGGCTCGATTCCGTACTCTTCCTTGGGCCGGCCGGCGACCGCGTTGAGCGCCACGTTCGGGATGACGGTGTCGCGGAACTTCCACATATCCGAGCCGTCGGCGTTGTGCACCAGTCGGGGCGCGTCAGCGATGTACTTCTTCGGAAGGTGGCCTGTGAACATGTCCGGAGGCTCGACAGTGTGGTCGTCCACACTGATCAGGATCATGTCTTCTTTGTTCATGAGCGTTCCTTCTCCTCTGATCCCATCGGACCCCATCGGATCCCCCTGAACAGTCTGCTCCCGCTGCAGCGGGGAGGCACCGCCGGGTGCCCTAAGCCCTCTAATGTTGAAAACTATCTTCTCGCGAAGCGAGAATCAACATTCGCCAGGCCCCCGGGGCGAAGCCGGAAGGTGTTCCGAAATCCCGGACGAGTCGGCGAATTGGGCTCCCAACTGCGACAACGTGGTGGCGGAAACGCCGGTACAGCGGGCCGGCGCGGGGCGGACCAAAAGTTTGTCACCAGGCAGTGCGCAGCTGCGGGGCGGGCCCAGCCGCCGACGTGTGGCGGCGAGCCGAATAAGGGCCACCGGATGCGAATTAAGGGCAGCCCGCATTGACCAACAGACCGAATCGTGCAAGTCTGTTGGTTGTAAATGAGAATATGATTCTCTTTGACCGAGAGGGGCCTGTCGATGCGGTTGCCGCCGCTTCCCGCTGCCCAATGGGACGAGACTGTGCACCGGGCGCTCGCCCCCATGCTGCCGGCGGACGGCCCGCGCGATGCCAACAACGCGCTTGCCACCTTTGCCCACCACCCGGCGCTGGCCAAGGCTTTTCTCCGATTCAACGTCCACCTCTTGTACTCGTCCGAGCTGCCTGGTCGCACCCGCGAACTGGCCATCCTGCGGGTCGCGCATCGCCGCGACTGCGTCTACGAGTGGACCCAGCACGTCGCCCTGGCCAAAAACGAGGGGATCACCGAGGACGAGATCGCCGCGGTTCGCCAGGCCGGCGAGGGTGGCGCGGGAGACTTTGAGGCGTTCGAGCGCGCGGTGCTCAACGGGGTCGACGAACTCATCGACAAATCCCAACTGTCCGACGAAACCTGGGCGGCACTCGGCGAGCGCCTCAACGACCAGCAGCGGATGGACTACGTCTTCACCGTCGGTTGCTACACCTTATTGGCCATGGCCTTCAACACTTTTGGCATACAGCTCGAGCATGAATAGACCGTACAAGAGAGGTTAAGTACCTTGGCTCACTTCCCGAAGCCAGCTGCGGGCAGCTGGACAGAAAACTATCCCGAGCTCGGGACCGCACCCGTCGATTACAGCGACTCGATCGATCCGGCATTCTTCGAAGCCGAGCGCGACGCGGTCTTCAAGAAGACGTGGCTCAACGTCGGCCGGGTTGAACGGCTTCCCCGCACCGGCAGCTACTTCACCAAGGAGTTGCCGTCCGCCGGCGCAGGCATGTCGGTGATCATCGTCAAGACCAAGGACGGATCGGTCAAGTCGTTCCACAACGTGTGCCGGCACCGCGGAAACAAGCTGGTGTGGAACGACTATCCAAACCAGGAAACCTCAGGGACCTGCCGGCAGTTCACCTGCAAGTACCACGCCTGGCGCTACAGCCTCGACGGTGATTTGACCTTCATCCAACAGGAGGGCGAATTCTTCGACGTCGACAAGAGCGACTACGGATTGGTCGGCGTCCGGTGCGAGCTGTGGGAAGGCTTCATCTTCATCAACTTCGACCAACACGCCAAGCCGCTGGCCGACTACCTCGGATCGCTGGCCAAGGGCATCGAGGGCTACCCCTTTGGCGAGATGACCGAGACCTATTCCTACCGGGCCGAAGTTGGCAGCAACTGGAAGCTGTTCATGGACGCGTTCGCCGAGTTCTACCACGCGCCGATCCTGCACCAGGGCCAGTACACCAAGGAAGAAGCCGCCAAAATCCAGAAGTACGGCTTCGAGGCCTTGTACTACGAGATGGCCAGCCCGCACGCGATGATCTCGACCTGGGGCGGCCAGTCGCCGCCCGTGGATATGAGCATGGTCAAGCCCATGGACCAGGTGCTACGCAGCGGGCTGTTCGGCCCCTGGGACAAGCCCGAGGTCATCGAGAAGATCGACGAACTGCCGCCGGGCATCAACCCGAAGAAGGTGCCGCAGTGGGGCATCGACGAGTGGCACTTCTACCCGAACTTCATGCTGCTGATCTGGGAGCCGGGTTGGTACCTGACGTATCACTACTGGCCGACCGCGGTCGACAAGCACATCTTCGAATGCACTCTGTATTTCGTCCCGCCGAAGAACGCCCGGGAACGCCTGGCCCAGGAGCTGGCCGCGGTGACGTTCAAGGAGTACGCGCTGCAGGATGCCAATACGCTGGAAGCGACCCAGACCATGATCGGCACCAAGGTCGTCAACGACTTCCCGCTGTGCGATCAGGAAATCATGCTGCGCCACCTGCACAAGGTGACTAACGACTATGTGAAGGAGTACACGGACAATGCCGCTGCCGTCTCAGTTCACTGACCTGGAGCCCTATCTCGATTGGGACCTCGCCCACGAACCGGACCGCTACGCCAAGCGGCTGGCCTCGTCGATGGCCGAGATGCAGGCGTTCTATGACGTCGCATTCCCCCGCCTGGAAGACGTGATCGCCTACTGCGACAAGTACCCGCTGGACGATCTGCCCGAGGACGCGAAGACCCTCATGCACGTGATGCAGTCGCTGGTCATGGTGTCGTTCCCGATCGAGGCGTGGAAGCAGGCACGGGTCCCCGACAGCGGCGCGGCCTGGGTCGAGCTGATCCGGGAACCGGTGATCTGACAGGTGCTGACGCTCAAGGCCGCCGGACTGCTCGACGTCGACGCCGGCGAGATCGTGTCGCCCGGCATCCTGCGGATCGAGGGCGACCGGATCGTCGGCGTCGGTGGTGATGTCGTGGGCGAGCTTATCGACCTGGGCGACCAGATCCTGCTGCCCGGGCTGATGGACATGGAGGTCAACCTCCTGATGGGCGGGCACGGGGAGAAGCCCGGGCTGTCCCAGGTTCAGGATGACCCGCCGACGCGGGTGTTGCGCGCGGTCGGCAATGCCCGCCGAACGCTGCGCGCCGGGTTCACCACGGTGCGCAACCTCGGCCTGTTCGTCAAAACCGGCGGTTATCTGCTCGACGTCGCGCTGGGCAGGGCCATCGACGCGGGCTGGATCGAAGGGCCGCGGGTAGTGCCGGCCGGGCACGCCATCACGCCGACCGGCGGGCACCTTGACCCGACGATGTTCGCCGCATTCGCACCGCACGTGCTCGAACTGACGGTTGAAGAAGGCATCGCCAACGGGGTCGACGAGATTCGCAAGGCGGTGCGCTACCAGATCAAACACGGCGCCGAGCTGATCAAGGTCTGCTGCTCGGGCGGGGTGATGTCGCTGACGGGCGCGGCGGGTGCGCAACACTATTCGGACGAAGAGCTGCGCGCGATCGTCGACGAGGCGCACCGGCGCGGGCTGCGCGTCGCCGCCCACACCCACGGCGCCGACGCCGTCAAGCACGCTGTCGCCGCCGGGATCGATTGCATTGAGCACGGCTTCCTCATCGATGACGAGGCGATCGCGACGATGGTCGAACACGGCACCTTCCTAGTCTCCACGCGGCGCCTGGCCGAGGCGATGGATGTCTCGCACGCCGCGCCCGAGTTGCAGGCCAAGGCCGCCGAGATGTTCCCGAAAGCGCGCACGTCCATACTGGCCGCCCACAAAGCCGGCGTGAAGATCGCGGTCGGCACCGACGCCCCCGCGATACCGCACGGCAAGAACGCCGACGAGCTTGTCACCCTTGTCGATTGGGGCCTGCCGCCGTTGGCGGTGCTGCGCGCGGCCACGATTACCGCCGCAGACCTGATCAACAGCACCGACCGGGGCCGCCTAGCCCCTGGTCTGCTCGCAGATATCATCGCGGTGCCCGGAAACCCGTTGGAAGATATCACCGTTACCCAGAGAGTCAGCTTCGTCATGAAAGGCGGCAAGGTCTTTGTCCAATAAACAGCCATCCAGAACTGACGACCTGGTCGAGATCCAACAGGTACTCGCGCGCTACGCGGTCACCATCACCCAAGGCGACATCGAGGGGCTCGTCGGCGTCTTTACTCCCGACGGAACGTACAGCGCCTTCGGCGACACGTATCGCCTGGACAGGTTCCCGGAGTTGGTGGCCGCGGCGCCAAAGGGCTTGTTTCTCACCGGAACCCCAGCGATCGACCTCGACGGCGATTCGGCGAGCGGCACGCAGCCGCTGTGCTTCATCGAGCACTCCGCACACGACATGCGGATTGGCTATTACCGCGACACCTACTCCCGCACCGCCGACGGTTGGCGGCTCAAGACGCGGTCCATGACGTTCATCCGCCGCAGCGGCGTGCACGACCACGGGCGGCCGCACGCCATAGGTCGTCCATCCGGCTCACCGTGAACGTCGAGCAGTTCCGGACGGATCTGCGCGCGTGGCTCGACGAGAACGACCTGACCCCCGGGCCCGATCACTCGCTGCAAGGTCACATGCAGCAATTCCTCCGAGTCAGCCGGGCGCTGTATGACGCCGATTGGATGCGCTATGGCTGGCCCGTCGAGGTCGGCGGACTGGGCGGACCGGCACTCCTGCGTGCGATCGTCGGCGAAGAGGTGGTGGGCCGCCGCCTCGCCGATCCCGGCCCCTACTCGATGCTCGAAGTTCTCACGCCGACGATGATCGACTACGCCTCACCCGAACTCGCTGCGGAAATGGTGCCGCGGCTGCTCAGCGGTCGCGAGCAGTGGTGCCAGGGTTTCTCCGAACCGGGCTCGGGCAGCGACCTCGCGTCACTATCCACCCGGGCGGTCCAGGACGGCGACAACTGGATTGTCAACGGGCAGAAGGTCTGGACCAGCTTCGCCCAGTTCTCAACCCGATGCGTCCTGCTCACCCGCACCGGGCCCGGTCATGACGGGATTACCGCGTTCTTCGTCGACCTGGACACGCCGGGCATCACCATCCGGCCGCTGCGCACCATGCACGGGGTCGACGAATTCTGCGAGGTGTACTACGACGATGTGGTGATCCCGGCAAGCCGGATGCTCGGCCAACCGGGCGACGGCTGGCGCCTCGCCATGGACCTACTGCCCTACGAGCGCTCCAGCTGCTTCTGGCAGCGAATCGCCTACCTGTACTCCCGATTCGACGCGCTGATCGCAGAGATTGGTCACGTCGGCGACCCCAACGGCCACGACGAATACGACCTCGGTGCCGCCTATCTCGCGCTGCACACGGTGCGCTGCCGATCACGTGCCACCCAGCACCGCTTCCGCGATGGCGCGCGGCTGGGGCCGGACACCTCGATCGACAAGGTGCTACTGGCCACTGCTGAGCAACGGCTGTATGACACCGTCCACGACCTGCTGCCCGGCGCGATCGAGCTCGACGACACGCCGTGGCGGTCGGAATATCTGTACTCGCGGGCAGCGACCATCTACGGCGGCACCGCTGAGATTCAGCGCAACATCATCGCCCGTCGGCTGCTCGACCTCGGGAAGGAGTGACATGGAGTCCCTGGACGACGCCACCGACCTCGAGTCGCTGCAGCTGCTGGCCGACTCGGTGCGCACCACCATGACCAATTCTTCCGTGGCCTCGGGCGCTGAGCTCGATGCAGCGCTGGCCGACCTCGGGTGGCTCGACATGCTCGACGAAATACCAGATTTTGCAATACCTTTGGTCTTCCAGCTACTCGGCGAGACCGGTGCGCACGCTCCCGTGCTCAACGACGTCGTGCTACGCACGACCGGACGTGCACCCGGCGGTACTACGCCGCTGCCGTTCACGGGCGGCTCCTGGGTGGAGTGGGAGCGCACCGATGGCTCAAGTTCGGCGGTCGGCGGCGAGCTACCGATTCATCCTCTGCCAGAAGGAGATCGGCTGTCGCCAGCGGCGCTGGCCGCGGGTCGCTTGGCGTTGGGATGGTGGCTGGTCGGCACCAGCCGGGCGATGCTTGCCCTGGCGCGACAGCACGCGGTGGACCGCGTTCAATTCGGCCGCCACATCAGCTCATTCCAAGCGATTCGGCACCGACTGGCTGAGACACTCGTCGCGATCGAAGGTGCCGAGGCGACCCTGCAGGCCGCTGCTGACGTAACTGACGATCCAGACCGCCTGGCCTGTTTGCTGGCGAAGGCCGCCGCCGGCCGGGCGGCGCTGACCGCCGCACGGCACTGCCAGCAGGTGCTCGGTGGTATCGGCTTCACCGCCGAACACGAGCTGCATCACCACGTCGAGCGCGCCCTGATCCTGGACGGACTGCTTGGCAGCGCCCGGGAGCTGACCCGAGAAGCGGGTGCGACATTGCGGGCCAAGGGATCTGCGCCTCGGCTGGCACAGCTGTAGCGGGTTCGGCCACGCAGCGTCATGAAGCAGCGTCGTGATTAGGCCCCTGCTGCCTACAATTGGGCCATGAGGGAACCGGATCCGCCTCGAAACCAGTTCGGCGTAGCATCGTTGATCCTGGGCGTGGTGGGCCTGATCACCTGCTGGGCACTGATCGGGACGTTCTTCGGGATCGCGGCCTTCGTGACCGGCGATATCGCCCGCGGTCGCGTCAAGCGCGGTGAAGCGGACAACCCCCGGACCGCGCTGGCCGGCATGGTGTTAGGGGTGGTGGCGATCGTCGCGGGACTGCTCGCGATTGGCTACTGGGCCTGGCTGGACAGTCAGCCCGCAAATTAGTTGCGCGGCAAGCCGAGCACTCGTTGAGCGATGATATTGCGCTGCACCTCGGACGTGCCACCGGCGATAGTGGCGGCGAAGGTGCGGGTATACCGGTCGAACCAGCTGCTGTAGTGGCTGTCCAGGTTCAGCGGGGCGAACGGCGCGGTAACCGCGCGCAGTACCAGCCCGTCCGGGCCTTTGGCGTTCAGGGCATCCTCGCAGGCGCGTTGCATTGCCTCCGAACCGAGCAGCTTGAGCACCGAGTGCGCGGACACATCCTCTTCGCCGCGAGCGGCCTTGCCCAAGGCCGCCGATCCCATGAGCCGCAGCGCGTGGGTGTCCATAACCAAGGTCGCGTAGTGATCTCGCTGCAATATTCCTGACGGACCGAAATCTACGGTCAGACCATGCAACATGTCTGCGTAGTCCATCCACAGCATGGCGCGCTCGTGGCCGAGCGATCCGGTTGCGACCTGCCAGCCTCCGTTGAGCTCCCCCACTAAATTCTCGGCCGGTATGCGCGCGTCGGTGAAAAATACCTCGTTGAAGTCGACGTCTTCGTGGTCCGATACCGAAGCGAACGGCCGGCGGACCACACCGGGAGTATCAGTCGGGATGAGTAATGCGCTGATGCCCTTGTGTTTTGGCGCATCCGGGTTAGTGCGGACGAACGTCAACAACACATCAGCATGATGGGCGCCCGACGTCCACACCTTCTGGCCGTTGACCACGAAATGGTCGCCATCCAGCACCGCCCGCGTTTTCAGTGAAGCCAGATCCGAGCCCGCCCCGGGCTCGCTCATGCCCAGGGACGCGGTGATCTCGGCGCGCAGAATCGGGACGGCCCACTGACGTTTCTGCTCCGGCGTTCCGAAGGACAACAAGGATGCGGCGATGATGCCCACACCCTGCGGATTGAAGCTTTGGTACATCCGCCGCCGCGCCAGCTCTTCCAAGTAGACGTATTGCTCTAACAGCGAGGCGTTGCGGCCGCCGAACTCCGGCGGATTTCCGGGCGCCAACCACCCATTGTCGAACATGAGCCGTTGCCAACGTCGCGCCCACTGCGGAATATCCGAACTCGACCGGGGTCGATCGAGGATGTCGCCCGAGTCGATTACGCCGGGCAGGTGCTCATCCAGAAAGGCGATGAACTCGGCGCGGAACGCCTCGACGTCGGCATCAAAGGTCAGCTGCACAGCACTCCCCGGTGTTCCCCGGCCAACCGCGGATCAAGCCTTTGAGGTTCTCCGGGACGGCGCGTTCTGCTCTTTTCATTGTGCTTCCATACACACGCGTAAGAGAATAGTATTCTCGTAGTAAGAAAGTTACAATCTCCGAGACATGGTCCGTGAGGGGGTCGAGCGCACCGATGCCACGGCGTTCTCCGGTACAGTCCAACCATGTTCTCCCCTTGCGGCAATCGTCCGAGCCGCCGGTGACCAGCCCAAGCGAAGAGCCGGCCTGGAAACAGCGGGCGGTCGAGCGGTCGATCAAGACGGCGAAATTGCGGGCCGCCCAGCGCGTTCAGCGGTTCCTCGATGCCGCGCAGGCCATCATCATCGAAAAGGGGACCACGGACTTCACCGTCCAGGAGGTCGTGGACCGCTCCCGCCAATCGCTGCGGAGCTTCTACCTGCAGTTCGACGGGAAACACGAGCTGCTGCTGGCGCTGTTCGAAGACGCCTTGAGCCGGTCGGCCGACCAGATCCGCGCCGCGACGGAAAGCCATACCGATCCGCTCGAGCGGCTGAAGGTCGCCGTCGAGCTTTTGTATGAGTCCTCACGCCCGGACCCGATGGCCAAGCGGCCCTTGTTCACCGACTTCGCCCCAAGGCTGCTGGTTACACATCCGGTTGAGGTCAAGATCGCGCACGCGCCTTTGCTGGCTTTGCTGTCAGAGCTGATGGAAGCGGCCAGCGAGGCCGGGGAGCTGCGTGATGACCTCAATCCCCGCCGAATGGCTGCCATGACGATGCAGACGGTCATGTTCATCGCCCAGTCCAGCGGCGGCTCCGACGACGCGACCGTTCATCCGATCGGCGCCGACGAAGTATGGGACTTCTGCTCACGCGGATTCGCCGGCTAGCAGCGTCGGGCGCTGGGCCGTCGGCCAAGCTCAGCCACGCCATCGTACTGAGCAAATAGCGCACGTTACCTGCCCTGTGAGAATTGGATTCTCCAATATCTAGAACTACAGGTAGCCAAAACGGATCCGCCGTTGACACCTGTTGGCGACTGATGACAGAGTTCAGGATGCGGCACGTTTCGCGGTCCTGCGGGATTGCCTGCGCATCTCCGCTGAGACGGGCCGAACAAACCAAGCGAGGAATGAGGTAGGTAAGCCATGACCGGACGTGTTGAGGGCAAGGTCGCTTTCGTCACCGGGGCGGCACGCGGTCAGGGCCGCAGCCACGCGGTGCGGTTGGCGCAAGAAGGCGCCGACATCATCGCCGTCGACATTTGTGGACCCATTCGCGAGGGTGTCCTGGACACCGCGATCCCGGCGTCGACACCCCAGGACCTGGCCGAGACCGCGGACCTGGTCAAGGGCCACAACCGCAGAATCGTCACGGCCGAAGTCGACGTGCGCGACTACGACGCGCTGAAGGCCGCGGTCGACAGCGGTGTGGAGCAACTTGGCCGGCTGGACATCATCGTGGCCAATGCGGGCATCGGCAACGGTGGTGACACGCTCGACAAAACCAGCCAAGAAGACTGGACCGAGATGATCGACATCAACCTGTCCGGGGTGTGGAAAAGCGTGAAAGCTGGTGTCCCGCACATCCTGGCCGGCGGGCGGGGTGGGTCGATAATCCTGACCAGCTCGGTCGGCGGCCTCAAGGCCTACCCGCACACCGGGCATTACGTCGCCGCCAAGCACGGCGTCGTGGGGCTGATGCGAGCATTCGCAGTCGAGCTGGGACAGAAGATGATTCGCGTCAATTCCGTGCACCCTACGCACGTGAAGACACCGATGCTGCACAACGAGGGCACCTTCAAGATGTTCCGGCCCGATCTGGAAAATCCGGGTCCCGACGACATGGCCCCGATCTGCGAGCTGTTCCACACAATGCCCATTCCGTGGGTAGAACCGATAGACGTCAGCAATGCGGTGCTGTTCTTGGCCTCTGACGAAGCTCGTTACGTCACCGGAGTTACTCTGCCCGTCGACGCGGGCGGCTGCCTGAAATAGGCGTCTTTTCAAGTTAGCCCAACGTCGACTTGTCGGACTCCATGGGCTCTCGGGTTCTAGAGGTGACCCCGACAGGTCGACGTTCGGCCTCCACGGTGATACTCCAACCCTATGGACACATTCGAAGGCCGCGGAGCGGTCGTCACCGGTGGAGCCAGCGGTATCGGTCTGGCCGCTGCCACCGAGTTCTCCCGGCGCGGTGCAAGCGTCGTGCTCGCGGATGTCGATAAGCCTGGACTGGAACTAGCCGTCGCGCGCCTGCGTGCCGACGGGTTTGACGCGCACGGGGTCACCTGCGACGTCCGGCATCTCGACGAGGTGGTCCACCTTGCGGAGGAGGCCTTCCGCCTGCTCGGCCATGTCGACGTCGTATTCAGCAACGCCGGCATTGTGGTCGCGGGTCCGATCGCGCAGATGACCCACGACGACTGGCGTTGGGTGATCGACATCGACCTGTGGGGCTCGATCCATGCCGTCGAAGCATTTCTGCCGAGATTGCTCAATCAGGGCACGGGCGGCCACATCGCCTTTACCGCGTCCTTCGCCGGCCTGGTGCCCAACGCCGGGCTCGGGACGTACGGCGTTGCCAAATATGGCGTTGTCGGCCTGGCGGAGACGCTATCCCGCGAGGTCAAGGACAACGGCATCGGTGTCTCGGTACTCTGCCCGATGGTTATCGAAACCAAGCTGGTCGCCAACTCCGAACGAATCCGCGGCGCGGATTACGACCTGCCAGCGACGCCCGACGTGACCGGGGAATTCGGTCCGCTTCCCACGCAAGACGACGAGCTGGGCGTCGACGACGTCGCGCGCCTGACGGCCGACGCCATTCTGGCCAACCGTCTCTACGTCCTGCCGCACGAGGCCGCCCGCGCCTCGGTCCGGCGCCGGTTCGAACGCATTGACCGCACATTCGACGAGCAGGCCGCCGAAGGCTGGCGGCACTAGAGCTGCCGAGCGCAACGTCGGTCAGGTCTTGGCGTGCATCGCGGGCGTGTGCCCGATGATTCCGTCGGCTTCCAGCTCTGCGATCTCGGCGTCGGTCACGCCAAGGCCGGCCAGCAGCTCGTGGTTGTGCTGCCCAAGCAGCGGCGCGGGTTGCGTATGGAAGGAAACGGGGCCGTCTGACAATCTCATCGGCACGGTGCTGAGCTTGGCCCGGCCGTTCACCGGGTGATCCAACTCTTCGAAGAAATCCCGAAACGTCAGCTGCTCCAACTCCGTTTGACGATGCGGCTGCATCACTTTGGCCACCGGCACACCGGCGTTCCATAGGGTTGCGACGATGTCGTCGACCGCACGATCTTGGCAGTACGTGGCCAGTTGTTCATCGATCAGATCTTCGTGTGCACGGCGCCCGGCCGCGGTCGACAGACTCGGATCGACTGCCCACGATGGCGATCCGAGCGCATCACACAGATATCGCCATTGATCGTCGGTCGCCACTGCGACTGCGATCCAGCTGTCGGGCCGTCCGAATTCGTCGATGTCGACGGCGCGGTAGAGGTTCTGTGGCGCGGCCGTCGGCCCCCGGTTACCCGCGCGCTCCAGCACTGCCCCGTACGCGGAGTATTCGATGATCTGCTCGGCGGAGATGCTGAGCGCGGCATCCACCATTGCCGCCTCTACGAAGACACCCTGCCCGGTGCGGCGGCGCTGCTCCAGTGCCAAGAGTAGTCCGTTGAGCGCATGCACGCCGGCGTTCGGGTCGCCGAGGGAATACGGCTCGAAGGGCGGGCGGTCGGGATAGCCGGTCAGCCAGCTCAAACCGGATGCCGACTCGATGGCGTAGGCGAACGCGGGATTGTCGCGCCAGGGCCCGTCGAGTCCGAACCCCGGCATTCGCAGCATCACCACGTCGGGCCGAATCGCTTGAACGGCCTCGAAATCCAGCCCGATCTGGTCGAGCACACGTGGGGTGAAGTTCTCTACGACGACATCACAGGTCGCGATGAGCCGACGCAACAGCTCGCGGCCGCGCGAGCTCTGCAGGTCCAGCGTCAGGCCCTTTTTGTTGGTGTTGAGCGCCGCGAAGATCGGCGACTTCTCCCACCATTGGTCTTCGGTGATCGGTATGCCGGCGATCAGCCGGGTGCCGTCGGGGCGACGGGCGGATTCCACATGAATGACGTCGGCTCCGAGCATCGCCATAAAGTGGGTGCAGCAAGGACCGGCCCAGAACGTCGTCATGTCCAGTATCCGGAGTCCACTGAACGGCCGCGGTTTTGCGTTCCCGGTTGGCTTCGGCCGCGGGACCATGCCCGCGGCCCGGTAGTGGGCGGTGTGTTCACCGAGTCGGGGCGCCGGTTGCGGCTGGCGACGTTGTTCGGGCCACAGCCGGTACGGGTGGCCGGGCTGCTGGAATCCGCTACGCGGATTGCGCACAAACGAGCCGCGCTCCCGGAAGTGGTCCAGCGACGCGACGTTCGCGCCGTTCGCCACGGGCGCGTTAGGAATCCGGAATGCCGTTGCCAGATCGTGGATCTCGTCGGCTGGAGTGCTTCGCACCCACGCGTAGATCTCTTCGGCGTGGATGTTGGCCTGCTCGGTGATCGACAGCGCCGATCCCTCGTCGATCCACTCCGGGTGGCCAACCATCGCGCACAGGTCGAACCACTGCTGCGCCGTCCCGCACCCGAGGTCCACCAGACCATCCTTGGCCTGGGCCACACCCGGCACCGTGAGACGGCGGGCGTCGCGCCAGGGGCGCCCGAGCATTTCGAAATAGCTGACCGGGTAGTAGGTCAGGCAGAGGATCTGTGTTTCCAGCATCGACAGGTCGACCAGTTGTCCCGCACCACCGCTAGACCCGCGGCACCGCGATGCCAGCGTCGCGGCACTGGCGTAGGCGCCCGCCAGATACTCCCCGACCTGGCCGCCGACGAACACCGGTGCTCGTTCCGGCAGCCCGCGCCCCAGCCCGACGATGCCGCCGGACCACGCCTGCAGGGTGAATTCAGTTGCCGCCCGATCGCGCCAGGGACCGGAAAGGCCGAAGGGCGTGATCGAGGTGACGGTGAGGTGCGGGTACGCACTGTGGATCGCTTCAGGCCTAAAGCTCTGGTGTTCGGCTAGTTTCGAGCCCGTAGACCAAACCACCGCGTCGGCCGCTGCCAGGAGCTTGTGCACCATCTCGATATCGTCGGCGAGCTCCGCATCGGCGACGACGCTGTGTTTGGAACCCGCAAGATAGCTGAACAACGCCCCGTCGGTGCCGGCCGGGATGACCGCGCCTGACGACGACCACCCGCGTAAAGGATCACCTTGCGGTGACTCGACTTTGATGACGTCGGCGCCGCCGTCCGCGAGCAGCTTGGTGCAGTACGCGCCCGCTATCCCGGTGGACAGGTCGACCACCGCGTAGCCGGCCAACGGCGGTTCGACCCGCGCTTCCTCCACTCACGCCTTCCAGAAGGGGCTCACGGTCAGCACTTCGGGACCGTTGGCGGTGATCAGAACCGCTTCCCGGCCGAACACTGCACCGATCCCCTGCTCCCAGACATAGCCGGTGACGGCGAGCACCATGCCCGGCTCCAGTCGCTCCTCGGCCGCGGTTTGCGGCAGGTGCGACGAAATGACCGGCGGGTCAAAGCCCATGCCCAAGCCCCGCGCTACCGGCATCGGCGGGGCTGGTTCTCCCGCGGCTTGGTAGACGGCGAGCAATTCTCCGGCGGAGGCGCCCGGCTGGCACGCGGCTATCAGCCGGGACCACAAGCCGTCCCAGCGCCGGTACAGAGCCGAGACAGCCGGGGCATTCCGCGCCGCACCGACAGGCCAGGTGCGCCCGACCTCACCCGCGTAGCCGCCGACCAACACCCCGGCCGAAAAGGCCACCAGGTCACCGTCTTCGACACGACCGTCGCGGCCACCTCGGCTCACCCGTCGCCACGGATGCTCGCGGGAAGTCACCCACGCGACATCCTGATTCGTTGGAGTGCTCACCCCGCCCGCGGCGGCGGATTCCAGCAGCACGCCGGCCAGCGTTTGCTCGCGCGCGCCGGGCGCCAGCTCGGCAACCGCGACGGCCAGACTCGATTCGGCCACCGCGATGGCCTCCCGCAATGCGGCCACTTCGTCATTCGTTTTGATCCGCCGGGCCGCGCGCATCGCGAGTTCCCCGTCGACCAGCTCGGCGTTGGGAAACGCCGTCGGCAGCAACTGGGCGAAACCCGGTGACAGCGCATCTGTTCCGACGCGCCGGGCGGTGGCAGCGCCATCGACGCGCCGCAGCGCAGCGATCGTGTTCGCCGGATTCCACGAGATGCCGTAGAGGTTCTCGTGCGGGATGTCGTCCGGAACGCCCTCATCCCAGGTGCTCAAGAGGTGAATGGCACCGGTTGCGCGCACCAGCACACAACCGGGGCCGAATGGCCGCGTGCCAGCAACCCACAGCTGCGGTGCGCCCGTGACGTAGCGCACGTTGGCCTGGCGACCCAGGACCAGGATGTCGAGATCGTGCGCGGCCATCTGGTCCAGTACCCGTTGACGTCGCCCCGACCGCAGCGCGCGATCGTCGGGCAGGACTTCAGTTGCCATAGGGGTCATACGGGTAGTCGGTCAATCGAATCACGCCTTCGTCGGTAATCACCAGAACCTCTTCGCTGCGATAGCCGCCCGTACCGTCCTCCCACACCACCGGCTCGAGGACCAACACCATCCCGGCCTGAAGGACATAATTCTCGTCGAACTTGTCGCCGAGATCGGTTCCGATCATCGGCATTTCGGCGGCGTTCACGCCGATGCCGTGCCCCAGATAAAAATGCGGCAGCCAGGGTTTGCTCCCGCCGTTGGCCTTAATGGCCGCCCGGCCCAAATCGGCGGCGGTGACTCCGGCACGCGCGACACCCAGCACAGCGGTGATGATCTCGAACCACCTGGCGAACTGCGCCTGTTGGCGCGGCGACGGGTCGCGGCCAACGATCCAGGTGCGTCCGAAGTCCGAGCAGTAGCCGCGGTACGTGATGCTGACATCCGTCCACAGCACGTCACCCTCAGCCAGTTCGCGCTCGGTGCTCAGCAGCGGCAACGCCAGGTCTCCGTGGGTGGTCCACACACCCTCGGCCTTGCTGGGTGGCATCACCTGCCAGATCGGTTCCAGCATGCTGGCGGTGGCCCCCAACTCGAAGGCCCGCCGCATGAAGCTCGCCGACAAGTCGCTCTGGCGGATGCCGGGGGCCAGACGCTTCTGGACCTCGACCATCGCCTCGTCGGTGATCCGGATCGCGGTGCGCATGCAGGACAATTCGTCCGGAGTCTTGATCGCCTTGGCGGCACCGACAACCACGGCCGCGTCGACGGGAGCTCCGTTGGGGAACAACACCTTCGAAGCGCGCGACATGGCGCCGGTGAACTCATCGACCGCCGTCACCGCTCCGGCTGGAATCAGGTCGGCCAGCACCCGCGCGAAATTGGCGACGCCTTCGTCGAATTCGAGATAGACCGGCCCATGGAGATGATCGGCGGGCAGATCCGACTCCTGCGAGGCGCCTTCGCGAAACGGCAGGAACAGATGCGGCCACTCATCGTCGGCGACCACCACGGCCACCGGTCGCTCGACGTAGGACAGCCCGGCGTCGCCGAGCGGCCAACTGGCGCCGGTGGCGTAGACCACCGCGTTGTTGCCCAGCAGGATCATCGCGTCGACGCCGCGTTCCGCCATCGCCGACCGCAGCCGAGCGCCGGTCTCCCGGCGCAGCCGGCGCAGGTCGGGTGTCTCGGGAATCACCAGGCTAGAGCCAGCACCCGCATGCGCGAACGTTGTCATCGCGCCACCATTGCAGACTTCATTGGAGCCCCAGGAATTTCGTGATATTGCCGCTGACGATCCGCGCCGCGTCGGCCGGACCGACGGCGTCGACGACGGCCGCCAGCGATTTCTCGGAATAGCCGTAGGTGCTTTCGTTGTGCGGATAGTCGCTGGACCACATCACCTTGTCCACGCCGATCTGATCGATCAACTTCAGCCCCAGCGGGTCGACCATGAACGATGCGCTCATGTGGTTGTCCCAGTAGTAGCGCACGTCGTGCTCCAGCGGCCGGTTGAACATGTGCTGATAGGACGCCACCAAATGCTCGGCGTCTTGCAGCGCCCACGGCACCCAAGAGATTCCGCCCTCGAACCAGCCGAGTCGCAGCGCCGGGTGCTCGTCGAGGATCCCACCAAAGATGTACTTGGAGAATGTTTCCCGGAACCCATCGATGTTGATCATCATGCCGACGACTAGCCCGTTGAACTCGGTCGGGGTCTTCGGCGGGGTTTCCCCGATGTGGTGGGTGACCGGAAGGCCGGCGGCCTCGATCTCGTCCCAGACGGGCCGCATGCTCGTGCTCGCGTAGTCGATCACGTTGCCGTCGTCGTCCTTGCCCGGGTTCAGCGGCATCAGGAACGTCTTGAGCCCCAACGATTTCAATTCTTCGAGCGTTTGTCGGGTGCCTTGCGGATCCCACCAGTTGATCAGCCCGACACCGTAGAAGTGGCCACCCGAGCGCTCTTGCAGCTCCGCGATGTATTCGTTGTAGATGCGGAACACAAGCTCGCGAAGTTTCTTGTCCGGGTAGTGGAAAAGCGCCAGGACCGCGTTGGGGAATGCCAGTTCCTTTTCGACGCCGTCGTCGTGCAACTCCTGGATCCGGGCCTCGATGTTGTCGGTTGCGGCCCCGGGTAGCTCGTCGTACTGCATCAGCACCGCGCTGAAATCGCCGGGCAGGAACGACTGGCCCTTGCGCCCCACCTGATAAGCACCGTCCTCGTACCAGATCCGCGGGGCTTTGTCCTTCAGGTCGTCCGGGAAGCGTTCATAGAAGATGTCCGCGGCCAGCGAAATGTGATTGTCCGCGGAGAAGACCACAGTGCCTTCCGGCAGTCCCACATCGCTGTCCGCGGCGTGCCCGCGGCGATTTTTCGGTGCGCCGTATCCGCCGGGCGGATAGAACGAAACGGTGCTTGTCGGCGTTGACATTGTTGACCCTCCAGTCGGATCGGCATTTTCGACACTAGTCATCTCGGGCTGATCAATAAACTTCGATTAACGGGGCCCTACCACTTCACTGGCAGTTCGTAGACGCCGTAGGCGAGCCGGTCGTGCTTGAACGGGACATCCTCGAACGGAACCGCCAGTTCCAATGTGGGAACGCGACGGAACAGAGTGCCGAAGACGATTTGCATCTCGGCGCGGGCGAGTTGCTGCCCCACGCACTGATGCCTGCCGTAACCGAACGCGACATTGCGGTCGGCGCCAGACCGGTGCAGATACAGCCGATCCGGTTCGGTGAATGCCTGCGCATCCCAGTTGGCCGGAGCCAGGTCGATGATGATGCCTTCGCCTGCGCGGATGACCTCCCCGGCGATGTGGATGTCGTCGACGGCGACGCGGCGCTGGCCGTTCTGGATGATGCTCAGGTAGCGAAGCAACTCTTCGACCGCGTTGGCCACGATCTTGGGGTCTTCGGCATCGCGAATGACCGCTGCCTGCTCGGGATTCTGCAGCAGAGCCAACACGCCGAGCCCGATCATGTTCGCGGTGGTCTCGTGCCCGGCGATCAGCAACCCGGTACCCAATTGCGCGGCTTCTTTGACACTGAGCTCACCAGCCTTGACCCGCTCAGCGAGGTCGGATACCGCGTCCGCCGATTCTTCTGGGGGGGATTCCATCTTGGCCTCGACCAGTTGCGAAAGGTACTTGAACAGGCTCGTCGCACCCTTGGCGGTGTCCTCACCCGTGGCGTAACGCGCCAGCCCGACGTTGGCGTGGTGCTGAAACATCTCGGCGTCTTCGTAAGGGACCCCGAGCAGTTCGCTGATCACCACCGACGGAACCGGCAGAGCGATCGCGGCGACCACGTCGGCCGGCTGCGGCCCGGCCAGCATCGCATCGATGCTCTCGTCGGTGACCTGCTGGATGGCTGGGCGCAGACCTTCCACCCGCTTGAACGTGAACGGCTTCGAGAGCATCCGCCGGAATCGGGTGTGCTCTTCACCGTCGGCGGTGAAGACCGATCGGGGGCGCTTGTGCACCGTGGACAACATGCCTTCGTTCCAGTGCGGAAAACCGGGCAGCCGGTCATCGACGCTGACCCGGGCATCGGAGAACAGTTCGCGCACCGCCTCGTGGCCGGTGATGAGCCACGGTGTGCTGCCGTCCCAAATCCTGACCCGCGACAGCGGCTTGGTCTCCGCAAGGGCCATGACGTCAGGCGGCGGGGCGAACGGGCAGCCCGGGTTCCTGGCCATCGGGTAATCCGGGGCCTCGGAGGCCGCCTCGGTCGCGCTGCGCCTCAGCGTTTCTGACGTGTCCGGCATCGTCTTCTTCTCATTCCTCGATATGGATGGCCAGTGCAGGACATGCCGCAGCCGCCCGGCGCGCGCCGTCGGCCTGCTCGGCCGACGGGTTCGCGATGAGCAGGACGACGACACCGTCGTCGTTCCGTTGGTCGAACACGTCGGAAGCGTTCATCACGCAGTTTCCCGACGATGCGCAGACGTCTTGGTCAACAGTCACTTTCATCTACAACTCTTCACTCGTACGGCGTCACGGGCGCCAACCACAGGCCCACGATCGCGTCGATGAGGCCGGATCCGGCAGCCCGCCAGGAACGTTGGGACATTGATCTGCCTGCGGCGAGAGTATGTTCGCGATCGGCGCAGGTATGCATCAACAGGTTGCGGGCCATGATGTTGCGTTCGTAGCGCACGTCGGCCGGCAGATTCGGCAGGCAGTGGGTGAAGCCGTCGACAACTTGAACCAGCGACGGCGAGCTGAGCGCACCCTTGACCACGACGTTGTAGTACGCGGGATCGGTCATCGCCTGCGCAGCAAAGCGCGCATACCAGCTGGGGTTGCCGAGAGCAGCCAGGTGGTCGGTGAGGGGACGCACCAGGCAGGCGACCCAACCCCGCAACTCGGCGGAGTCACCCGAGGCAACCAGGTCGGCCACCATTTGCTCGCGAAGCTGTTCAACGGGTCCACGGTGCTTCTGCTCGATGGCGCGCACCAGGTCTGCTTTGGTGCCGAAGTGGTAGCCCACCGCGGCGTTATTGCCCTGACCTGCCGCTTCGCTGACTTGCCTGTTGGACACCGCGTACACGCCGTGCTCGGCATACAACCGCTCGGCCGCCACCAGGATCGCCTCCTGGGTGGAGCTGGCACGCTCGGTGCGAACGGCCCTGCTGACTGCGGTCACCCAGCCAGTCAACCGCGCTCACCGGTTTAAGTCAAGCGCTTGATTTAATTCGATGCGTTCCGCTTCCGAAAGGCCCTCCATGCCCCCGTGCACCACAGCGCCCAGATCACCAGCAGCGGCTGGAATAGCAGGCGGATACCCCGGGCGAGGTCGGAGTCGAGCCCGAAAGCATTGGCATGCGTGACGAATTGGGAGATGTTGCCGGGAAACACCAGAACAAAGAACGTCGCCACAACCCATCCGACCGGCACTTGTCGCCGGGCGAGCAGCACCAGGGCGGCCCCGAGAACGATTTCCACCACGCCCGACGCGACGACGACGAAGTCGGTGTTCAGCGGCAGCCACGGGGGCACCTGGGCGTAGAAGGCGGTTCGCGCGAAGCTCAGGTGACTGACCCCGGCGAACACCAGGAAGGCGCCGAGAATTAGACGCGCGAGGGTTCGCGGCAGGGCGCCCCCGCCGGTCATGGTTCGCGCTTCTTGGACCGGACCACCTTGCCCGCAGACGTCCCGCCGTCCACCGGCAGAACCGTTCCGGTGACGTAACACGACCGGTCGCCGGCGAAATACAGGGCCGCCTCGGCGACATCCCGGGTCGTGCCCTCACGCTTCAGGGGCCGGTCGGCCCGCATCGTCTCGCGGATCGCCGCCTCGTACCTCGCGAGTTCCGAGGGATCGACGTTGACCGCCGACGTCGCTACGATCTGCGTGGGTATGTTTCCCGGCGCGATGGCGTTGACCCGAATCTCATGATACGCCAATTCAATTGCGGCGGACTTGGTGAACTGGATGACCGCCGCCTTTGACGCGCGGTAGGTCATGACGCCGCCGCCGGCCTGGATCCCGCCGATCGAGGTCATGTTGATGATGGAGCCCCCGCCGTTAGCGGCCATGTGCCGAGCGGCATCCCGGGTACCCGCCATCACACCCAGCACATTGACCGCCATGATGCGGTGAAAATCGGCGAGATCGTCGTCGAGCAATCGATGCATGGCCGCCGAAACACCGGCGTTGTTCACCATGACGTGCAAACCACCGAATTTCTCGATGGCGGTCGCTACCAGCGCCCCCACCTCGGCCGGGTCGGAGACGTCCGTGCGGTGGAAGATGGTGTCGGGGCCTAACGCGGCGGCCAGGTCCTCCCCCTTATCTGCGTCGACGTCGGCGATGACGACCCGAGCGCCCTCTGCCGAAAACCGCTCGACGATGCCGCGACCGATTCCCGCTGCCCCACCCGTGACGATGGCCACCTTGCCATCCAGTTCGTTGACCACACGAGGAGTTAATCGGCGCCAGCCCCATTAAGTCAAGCAGTTGATTTAAGTGCGCGCAGCCACGGTGGCGGCGCCGCGCAGCTTTTCATCAGCACCCATACCGTCGAGTGGCACCTGCGCAAGGTGTTCTCGAAGCTCGGCGTCACCTCGCGCCGACAGCTTCGCGACTCGGCCAAGCGCTGACCGGGCACTCCCAACGTCAGTGGTGTGAGGCATGCCGAGGCGGAAGTGATTGCCGGAGTTCGGCATACGCGCCGACCAAGGCTTCGAGTGTGAAGTTCCTGTTGAGCCCACTCGGGTTGGGCAGGACCCAGGCCGTTGCCTCGGCGAACCCCTGCGGGTACAAACCCCAACCGATGCCTGGTCTGCCGACCATGGCCGACAGGGCACGCTTTCCGAGAAAGGCGATCACATGCGGAGCGTATCGACGCATCTTCGCCTCGAATTCAGGGCGGGCTTGCCTGAATTCGTCCGGTGAGATTTCATCGGCCCGTTTGGTCGGCCGACCGACGACAGCCGTGATACCGCAACCATATTGGAGCAGCCGCCGCTCGTCCTGTGGCTGCAGGCGTACGTCGGTGAAGCCCGCGAGATGCAGCACGGGCCAGAAGCGATTGCTTCGATTCGAGAAATTATGGCCGTCTGCTACGGCAGTGGCGGCCGGATTCAGACCGCAGAATACGACGTCCAGGTCACAGGCGAGGATATCTGATTCATACCCGATCAATCCTCATCTCCTGCCACATTCGCGCATCCGTCAACCAGAGCGCGTACCGAGGAAGGCGCCCACCCAGATCATGCCCGTCAGGGATAAAAGTATGTGGCCCCGACGCCCCCAGGGCTGTACGAGATGTAAATCGGGAACGTATTGAAGGGCCCATTCCCGGTATTCATCAGACCCGAGGAAATCACCGTCGGGAAGTAATCCGTGTCTAGGTGGTACTGGTAGAGCGGTGTGCCGTCGCTGGTGGAGACCGTAATGAGCGATCCGGCGTGCGCGTTCGCGATCACGGATGACGGGATGGTCCCCTCTACACCGCCGGAATCGACAATCGAGGGAACGAGTACCGGAGTCCCCCCATCGACCGACACCCCCAGGGTGGAAATCGGCGATCCGGTCACCGGAATTCCCCCGGTCAATTGGCTGGGACCGAACACCAGCTCGTGCGCGGGTTGGTTGATCAGCACACCCTGATGAAGAGTGCCCGGCAACGCCGTGACCGGGGTGCTCGGGCCCGGGCCCGTGGCATTGGGTCCGACACCCAAAATTCCGGCCGCGCCATCGGAAGCCGCGAAACTGGCGAAAGTTAACGGCGACGAGAGAGATGTCGGAAATGAAATGATGGGGACGTCGATCGCCGTCGGCGCGGTGATGAGTCCGTTCCCGAAGTTCACCGGCGCGTTGAACGTGAGGTAGATATATCCGATGCCGCCGCTGTAACCGCTGATATTGATCCCGGTCGGCAAACCGAGGTTCTGCCATCCGATGTATTGCAGTGGGATGACTAGGCCAGAGGATCCCGTGTCAACGAGCACGGGTACTTTCGGCCCGCCATTCACCGAGATGTAGGTCAACGGCTCAGTGCCGCCATAAACCGTCAGCGGGGCGTGTCCATCCACCGGGCCGGTACCGAACGACCCATTGGCGCCCGAGTTGCCGAACAACCACCCGCCGCGGCCTCCGATGCCGCTGCCGCCGGCAAATCCCGTTCCGATGGCGTTTCCACCGGAACCGCCCGTCCCTCCCGTACCGAGCAAGCCCCCGTTGCCACCAGAGCCGCCGAGTCCACCGTTCGGCGCGCCAAGGCCGCCGTGCCCACCGGTCCCGCCGCCGCCGAGCAGCCACCCACCCGCACCACCGGCGCCACCAGACGCACCGGTTCCGCCTGTGCCGCCGGCGCCCCCGTAGCCGATCAACCCGGCCGCACCGCCGGCGCCACCGCCGAGGCTCGACGTCGTCGGCCGGGAATAGCCAGTGCCGCCGTTGCCGATCAACAGCCCACCGGCCTGGCCATTGGGGCTCACTACCGTCCCGTTTACGCCATTGCCGATGAGTGGGCGCCCCAACAACAGCTCGGTGGGCGCGTTGATCACACGCAACACGTCCTGTTCGACAGTCTCCAAGGGCGACACGTTCGCCGCTTCCGCGGCCAGATACGCCCCGGCCCCGGAGAGCAGCGCCCGCACAAACTGCTGATGAAACGCGTTGGCCTGCACGGCGAGCGCCTGATACTCCTTGCCGAACCCAGCAAATAGCGCTGTCACCGCCGCCGAAACTTCATCAGCGCCTGCCGCGGCAAACCCAGCGGTGGGAACGGCAGCCGCGACATGCGCCGCGTTCAGCGCCGAAGCGATGTTCTCCACATCCGCTGCCGCCGACAGCAACGCCTCAGGAGCCACGACCAGAATCGGCACATCGCCCCCTCCGTCTCAATCAGCACCCGTGTGCGGATGATCGTAACCAAACCCTGTCTCGACATCTCAGCTTTCAAACGCGCCGGTAGCAAGCCATCTCACGCCCTGAATCTGGCATGACTACGGACTTCCAAGGGTTCGACGGGCCAGTGCGCAGGCGATGGTATAAGGGGAATCAACGGCGACGAGGAGCGATCTTATGCCTGTGCTGCCCAGCAGCGGGGTCCCTTTCGGCGGCGCGCAGCTGACCCGGCGCGGCTTCATCGCGGCGGGTGTTGCCAGTGGCTTCGCGCTCGCCGGGTGCAGCCAATCCAGCACCTACGCCACGAGCAGTTCGGGCCGGATGGCCGCCGCCATCGCCGCGGCCGAGGCGGCTCGCCCCCACAGTGGGCGCACCGTCACCGCCAGCCTGACTGCCCAGCAGACGCAGATCGACCTGGGGGGGCCGATCGTCCATACCCTGGCCTACGGCAACACCATCCCGGGACCGGTGATCCGGGCCAACATCGGCGACGAGTTGGCGGTGACGGTCTCTAACCGGCTCGATGCCCCGACATCCCTGCATTGGCACGGCATCGCGCTGCGCAACGACATGGACGGCGCGGCCCCCGCCACCCCGAACATCGATGCCGGCCAGGACTTCACCTACCGGTTCTCCGCCCCGAACTCGGGGACCTACTGGGGTCATCCGCACGTCGGCCTCGAAGAAGACATGGGGCTCTACCTGCCGGTGATCATCGACGATCCACACGAAAGCGGCTTCGACGCCGAATGGATTGTCGTCATGGATGATTGGACCGATGGCGTAGGCAAGTCTCCGCAACAGCTCTACGACCAGCTGACCGGCCCAAAATCGAGTCCGCAGAGTGAGCCGGAGACAACCTCCTCGACAACAACAACTTTCACAACCCCAACGAACCCAATGACCTCGACGGCCTCGCCGACTTCGACGACCGGGATGCCGGGGATGGCCGCCCCTGAGGGCACTGTTGGCACCAGCAAACTACTCGGCGGCGACGCGGGCGATGTCGCCTACCCGTACTTTCTGATCAACGGCCGAATCCCTACGGCTCCCGCCAGTTTCAACGCGAAGCCAGGTCAGCGAATCAAAATCCGATTCATCAACGCCGGCTCCGACACCGCGTTTCGCGTTGCGCTGGCAGGCCATTCGATGACAGTGACCCATACCGATGGATTCCCGGTGGTGCCCACCCAAGTGGACGCCCTGCTGATCGGCATGGCCGAACGCTACGACGTCATCGTGACCGCCGCCGATGGCGTTTTCCCACTAGTCGCGCTCGCCGAAGGCAAAAACGCCCTGGCGCGCGCGTTGCTTTCCACCGGAGCCGGCAGCCCACCCGACCCAGCGTTTCAGCCGGGCGAACTCAACAAACTGGTCGGCACCGTCGACATGTTTACCGCAACCGCGCCGGTCAACTTGGGGCCGGCCGAGCCCGGCCTCAACCTGCCGGTCGTGTTGGGAGGCGACATGGCGAAATACGAATGGACGATCAACGGCGAGCCCTACAGCAGGGCCGATCCCCTACACGCCCGGCTGGGCCAGCGGCCGACCATTACGTTCGACAACACCACCATGATGTATCACCCAATACACCTGCACGGCCATACTTTCCAGATGATCAAGGCGGACGGCAGCCCCGGTGCCCGCAAAGACACCGTCATCGTGCTGCCCAAGCAGAAGAGCACGGCCGTCCTGATCGCCGACAACCCGGGCCTGTGGCAGATGCACTGCCACAACACTTACCACCAGGCGGCCGGGATGCAGACCCGACTGGACTACGTCTTCTGAGACTGCCGAAACGCTGCATAAAAGTCCAGCAGCAACTCGTTGACCACAGAGGACTGCTCGATCTGCGGGCAGTGGCCGGCATCGTCGACCGTTACCGAACGTGCGCCCTCGATCTGCCCGGCGATCTCGGCGGCCCAGCCGGTCGGAAGCAGTTTGTCGCCGCCACCTTCGACGACGAGCGTGGGAACTCCGATACGCTCGTAGGCGCGTGCCGTTGGCGGGGACGCGGACGGTTGAGAAGTACCGGCCGCATCGGGGCGACGAAATCGGGCGGCTGCCACAGCTTCCCATGCGCCCGGAGCGACGCTCGAGTCGTAGCGGCGCCGGACATAGTTTTCGTCGGCTGGGTAATCGGGGCTGTAGAACAGCGCCTCGACGATGCGCCGCATGGCCGGCAGGGTCGCGTCGTACTGCTGAAGCGCCTCAAAGTGCCGATTCTGCTGGATCTGCCCGCCGCCGCAGATGATCACCAAACTACGGACCGGGAGTAGCGGCGTCTCCGACGTGGTGTCGACCAGCAAGTTGATGGCGCCCATCGAGTTGCCCACGAAGTGCGCCGACTCGATGCCGAGCACTTCGCAGAAGCGCGCCACGTGACGAATCCGCATACCACGGCCGTCGACGAAATCGATGACCTTCGCCGACTCGCCGAACCCCAGCTGATCGGGCGCCAGCACGCGGTGGCGTGTGGCCAGGGCGGCAATGTTACGTTCCCAACCCACTTCGGCGCCGGAACCGAATTCACCACCGTGCAGCAGCACCACCGGATCGCCTTCGCCGGCTTCGAGATAGCTGGTGGTCAGGCCGTCGACCAGCATGGTCTTGCGCTGAAACGCCGTCATTTGATCGCGATCGGGTTGACCGGAGAGCCAACGGCGCCAATGACTCTCAGGGGTGGGGCAACGAGCTGGAACTCGTAAACGCCGTCGGCCGCGCAGTCATCCGCCAGAGCTTTGAGGTCCCAGTACTCGCCGAACATCATCCCCATGTCCCGCAGGCAAAGCAGATGCAGAGGGAAAGTTATCCCCTCGACCCCGGACACCAGGTCCTCAACCTGGAGGTTGTCGGCCGCGACAGCAGCGATCTCGTGATCGTGCAGCCACGACGCGCATCGCCAGTCCAGCCCCGAGTAACCTTCCGTCTTGTTGCCGGTCATGAGAAACCTGGTCCACCAACCGGTTCGAATCAACAGGATGTCGCCACGCCCGATGGCCACCCCCTGCGCCCGTACCACGTCGTCCAGCTCTTCCGGCGTGATCGGGTTCCCTGCCGAGAGGTAGACGTCCGCGCCCCGGTGCCGAACCAGGTCCAGTAGCACGCCACGCGAGGTGATGCCCTTGCTGTCGACTTTGTCGATGCCACAATGGTAGGCACCCAGGCTGGTCACCGAATCCGCCGGAAACCCGTTGTAAAGCTTGTCGTCGTAGTAGACGTGCGATAGCGCATCCCACTGGCTGGCCGCCTGCAGCGGCATGATGATCATGTCGTCGTTGAAGCGGAAGGGGTTGTCCGCGGTCATGTAACTGCTCAACTGGTTCGCCATTGGGTTACTCGCCCAGCCGGGCCCGTACTTGGCCAGCGTGTTCGCGTCGCCGCCGTCCACCGTCATGACATGGACGGGATTATGCCGAAATTCGAAGGCGCCCTGCGGGCCTGACGCGCCGAAGTCCACGCCGAGCGGAAACACCTTCCCGTGCCGGACCAGACTCGCGCCCTGAGCGACCTTGTCCGCGCTGATGAAGTTCAGCGTGCCAAGCTCGTCGGCGTCGCCCCAGCGGCCCCAATTGCGGACGTCGTCGGCAACGCGGCGAAAGTCGGTCATGCCAGCCTGGTTCATCTGCGCGGCGCTCCTTCCTGCCCTTGTGAGAGCTCACCGGCGATCGCGGTGCCGATGTTACCGCCGTCCACCCATACCACCTGCCCGGAAATATAGCTAGCTGCAGGGCTATTCAGGAAAACCAGCACCGACGCCTGTTCGGCGGGCTCGCTGACCCGGCCCAGCGGTTTGGGGATGTCATCGAGGAACCCCTGACCGTACGCGGTCCGCAATTGGTCAAGGATGGGGGTTTCGGTCACTCCCGGCCCGGTGCAGTTGATGCGGATACCGCGTGCGCCCAGCGGCGTGGCGTTTTGCATGGCGTGAAAGATGATCGCCTCTTTGGAAAGTTGGTAGCCGGTTCCCAGCGTGTCGGGATTGTCGCGACACCAGTCGATACCCTCTTGCATCGTCGCCGTACTGAGGAGCGGCGCCACCTCGCGCGCGTGTTCGCGGTATCCCGCCGCCGCGAGCGAAGACACGTTCGCGATCGCCGAGCCCGCGGGCATCAGGGGAACCAGCGCCTCGGTGAAGTGGCGTAGACCGAGAAAGTTAATCGTGACGACGAGCTTCGGGTCGCCGATCCCGGAGGAGACACCGGCGACGTTGAATAGTGCATCGACGGGGCCGTTGATGGATGCCACCCCGCGGTCTATCGACTGAGCGTCGGCCAGGTCAATCTCACGGAAATCGCTGAGCTCGAAGGCGGGTCGGCGCTTGTCCAGCCCGATGACGTCCGCCCCGAGTTCGACGAGCTGGCGCACGACCTGTTCGCCGATGCCCGACGCGCAGCCGGTCACTACCGCGCGGCGGCCGTCATAGCGCCACAGCTCTTCGATTGGTCGCAACGCGCTTTCCCGCGCTTCCCTCACAGGCCTTCTGCGCCTATTTTTTCTGCTCATCCTTTGCGCGCTGCGCAGCCTGGACCCGGCCCTCGTTGATCTCCGCCATGGCTTCGGGAATCTCGCTGGCCGTGAAGTTGCCGCCCCGACCGGTGGGCAGACCGCCAAACGAATAGTTTTCGTCGAACGGGGGCGCCGTCGGTTCGGGGCGCCGCGCCTCGACCTTCTCGATGACCGGCGCCAGCCGCCGGGCCTTCTCCACCACGGCCTTCTTGTCGCGCTCGATGAACTCCGGTAGCACCTCTTTGCCCATCAGCTCAATGGATTCCATGGTGCCCTCGTGGCTGCGCGGGTTGAGCAGCAGGATGATCTCGTCGACACCGCTCTCCTCGTAGCCACGCAGGAACTCGCGCACGGTGGCCGGAGTGCCGATCGCGCCGCGTCCGGGACCGTAGGCCAGCGTCGGGTCCTTCTCGACCTCCTCGAGGTAGCGCTCCCACACTCCGGTGCGTCCCGGGGTGTGCACACCGGTCATGTAGTAGTGCATGATCCCGAACGAGAAGAAGCCGCCGCCCTGCCCGAGCCGTTGCAGCGCCTGCTCTTCAGTCTTGGCGACCATCATCGACAAGTCACCGCCGATGGCCAGGATGTTCGGGTTGATCTGCGGCGTCACCGGGACGCCACTCTCCTCGAACTCCTTGTAGTAGCCGTTGACCCGTTCGGTCAGCGGCCCGGGTCCGGTGTAGGCGAAACTCAAAGCACCGATGCACTTCTGGGCGGCCATCTGCACGCTGGCCGGCCGCGTACAGGCGACCCAGACCGGCGGATGCGGCTTCTGCATCGGCTTGGGGATCACGTTGCGGGCCGGCATCTCGATGTGCTCGCCCTTGAATCCGGTGAACGGCTCCTCGATCATGCAGCGGATCGAAACCTCGAGGGCCTCTTCCCACTGGGCGCGCTTGTCGGCGGGATCGATGTTGAATCCGCCCAGTTCGCCGACGGAGGACGACTCGCCGGTCCCGAATTCCACGCGTCCGTTGGAGATCAGGTCAAGGGTGGCAATGCGTTCGGCGACTCGGGCGGGATGATTGACCGCGGGCGGGAGGTGCATGATGCCGAATCCCAACCGGATGTCCTTGGTGCGCTGGCTGGCTGCGGCCAAAAACATCTCCGGGGCGGTGGAGTGGCAGTACTCCTCGAGGAAATGGTGCTCGGTGAGCCAGACGGTGGAGAACCCGGCCTTGTCCGCGGCCTCCACCTCGTCGAGGCAATCCTGCAGCATCATGCGCTCGTCGTCGGGCACCCATGGGCGCGGTAGCGCGAATTCGTAGAACAGCGAGATCTTCATTCGTACCTCCTATGAGAAATAAGGGTCTGGTTGGCCGGCTCTGCGCCGGCCTTTCCTGCAACGTGTTTCGCGGCGACAAAGCCGAAGGTCATGGCCGGTCCGATGGTGGCACCCGCGCCGGCGTAGCTGCGGCCCATCACCGCGGCGGAGGTGTTGCCCACCGCGTACAGGCCCGCCACCACCGTGTCATCCGGGCGCAGGACGCGAGCATGTTCGTCGGTGAGCAGACCTCCTGAGGTCCCGAGGTCGCCGAGCACGATTCGAAACGCGTAGTACGGCGGATCACCCAGCGGATACAAATTGGGGTTGGGCAGGGTCGGATCGCCGTAGTAATTGTCGTAAACGCTGTCTCCGCGGTTGAAGTCGTCGTCGTGACCCTTGTGTGCCAACTCGTTGAACCGGCGTGCGGTCTCCCGGAGCTGTGCTGCCGGCACGTCGATCTTGGTTGCCATGTCATCCCAGTTCGTCGCCGCTTTGACAACGCCCGACTCCAGCCACGCCGCCGGGACCTTGCGCCCGGTTGGCACCGGCGCGAAAGGAACCTTCGGGATCGGCAGGTGGCCCCCGACGACGTAGCGGTTGAAGGACCGGTGATCGGTGATGAGCCAGCATGGAATGTGGGTGACACCGGACCTCTGACCGTCGATCATGGCGTGACCGAAGTCCATGTACGGCGCCGCCTCGTTGATGAACCGCTTGCCCGCGCCGTTGACGATGAACTGGGCCGGCATCATCCGCTCGTTGAGCATGAATTGCATTCGGCCGTCCGGCCATTGGATGGCCGGGAACCACCAGGCTTCGTCGAGCAAGTCGGTTCCGGCCCCAACTTTTTCGCCGGCGCGGATGCCGTCGCCCATGGCGGCCGGATTGCCGAAGCTCCAGTCCTGCTCTACCTCCGGTAGCAGTTCCTTGCGCCAAGCCAGGTCGTGGTCGAAGCCCCCGGACGCCAGGATGACCCCGTGCCGAGCTCCGATCCGCTGATTTCTGCCGTCCTTTTCCACCAACGCGCCGATCACCGATCCGTCCGCGTCAGCGATCAATTCGGTCATCTGCGTGTCCAGCCACAGCGGAATTCCGTGCTCCCGCATCGCCAGCCGCAGCCGAGCCACGAGCGACTGTCCGATCGCCGCGATCCGCTCGCCGAACACCCGCGCCCTGACCATCCGCGCGATCAATTTGAGTAGCACGCCCTTGCCCGCCCACGACTGCCTGATCCGGTAGAACGATCGCAGTTCCTTGGGGCCCAGCCAGATTCCCCTGGGCGCGAGAGCCAACGGGGCGAGCAGCTTCTGCTCGTCGGCGCCCAGCTTGCGCAGATCGATCGGCGGCACGTTGATCGTGCTACCGAGTTCGGAACCGCCCGGCAATTCCGGATAATAATCGGCATAGCCAGGCTTCCAGACGAACTCAAGCCACCCGGACAGCCCTTCTAGAAGCTCCAGCGTTTTCGGCGATGACTCGACGTACTGCCGTATTCGCGCATCGCTGACCAGACCGTCGGTGATCTGGCGCAGGTACTGGACGACGCCCTCCGGCGAAGGCACGTAGCCCGCCCTGCGCTGCGAGGGCGCTCCGGGAACCCAGATGCCGCCGCCTGACAGGGCGGTCGAGCCGCCGAAATGGGAAGACTTTTCTATTACCAACGCGCTGAGCCCACAAGCCGTTGCCGTCAATGCGGCGGTCATGCCGCCACCGCCGGACCCGACGATGAGCACGTCGACGGTGTGATCGAAACCAGGCATCTCGGCGGTCATTTCGGGAGGGCCGTCCTGATGGCGAAGCCGGCGATCAGTTCGGCGACCGGCCGGTAGTAGCGCACAGTCGTCCGGTACGGCCCGGCGGTGGCCAGCGCCGCGAAAGCGGCTATCCAGGTTCTGAATTCATGAGCGGAGCCGCCGCCCTCGCGTAATACGGACGAGTTGGACCACCGATCGAATTCGGCGATGCGTCCCTCGTCGATGATCTCCAGGACGCGGTGGTCCCACTCCGGATTGAGCGGTTGTAGGTCGCTATCGCCGCCGGCGAAGCTTCTGGCCGCTTCCATCACGGCGGCCTGGCGGGCTTGCCGCTGCTCCGACGTCATCGGCACGCCGTGCACGAGGCGCGGCAGGGCCGCGGCGGGAGCTGTCGCCAGCGTCGGCACCGGGGGGCTGTGGGAGAGCCCGCCGGATCCGATCACCAGGACCCGCTTGTCCAGGGAAGCCAGATGGCTACCGACCGCGGTACCCAGCGCACGGCAACGATGTAACGGGCACAGCGGCTCCGCGATCGCGTTGATGAAGATCGGGATCACCGGACGCGAGACGGCGTCGCCGAAGAGCTTCTCCAGCGGCTGAACGGTGCCGTGATCCACATCCATGCTGGCCGATACCGCGGCGTCGACACCCGAATCGAGGACAGCTTCCGCACAGGCCGCCGCGATGCCTTCGGGAACGTTGAGGCGGCCGGCATGGGTCCCATAGTCGCCGACGCCGTTGGCGCTGGTGCCGATGCAGAACGGCGGCATCGACTTGTAGAAGAACCCGTTGTAGTGATCCGGCGAAAAGATGACGACGAGTTCGGGGTCGTAATCCTCGACGAATTCCCGGGCCCGCCCAATCGCGCCATCGATATCGTCAAGCAGATCCCGCGACGGCCCCGGTAGATTCAGCAGCGGGCTGTGCGACATACAGCACAGAGCCAGTGGCACTTTGGAAATCACCCCCTCCCGGGGTGAGCGCAAGCGCCTCGAGCAGCGAGGCGCTCAGGTCAGGCGCCAGCTGGGCTATACAGGCCCCGGCGATGCATCGGTCGGGACGCAGGAACAACACCGATTCCTGGTGGGTGTCGAACCACGCTTTGACGCCACCGGTCCGATCTCCCACGATCAACACCTCGGGATCTTCATGGGCGGCAGCGTCCGACCAGTGCAGCTGAGTCGATGGGCGCAGTGCAACGAAGCGCGCGCCCAACGCTTTCCAATTCGTGAACGCCTCGTCACCGAGGATCTTGCGCGGATTGTTGTTCCAGCACAGGACGGCGAACCACGGGCCCAACACGTCGTCCAACAGGACGTTCTGCTGGGTGCGGGTGTCGACCAGCGGCTGAATGAACAGGGTGCCGACGGGGGAAGTGCTACGCCGCGGGGCTTGATCCATGCTGTGCACGACGGCCCCCTGCTCGTAGCGCGGCATCGGCTTAAACCGCATTTCCAGCACATACCGCTTGAGCGAGGGAACAATTGACGCCGAACGCACCAGTAGATCGCGCGCGGTGGCTACGTGGCGGTTGGTGGGCGAGATGACGCGGCCCACCATGGTGGACAGGTCGATCATCGCGCGGGCGTGCTTGCGCCGCTCCGCATCGTAGCTGTCCAGCAGTCTGTCGCCGGCCCGGCCGCTGACGACCGCGGCGAGCTTCCAGCCCAGATTGGCCGCATCCCGGATGCCGCTGTTGTAGCCCTGCCCCTGCCAAACGGGCATCAGGTGCGCGGCGTCCCCGGCCAGCAGCATCCTGCCGCTGCGGAAGGCACTGGCGATCCGTGAGTGGTGCGTGTAAACGCGGCGCCGGATCACGTCGACCCGGTCGGGGTGCGGCACCATCCGCGCCAGCATCTGCGTCAAGAACGCCGGGTCCTCAGCGTGCTCGTCGGACTCGTCGGCGTGAATCATGAACTCGAACCGACGAATGCCGTGCGCGATCGAGATCGAGGCATAGGGACGTTCGGGGTCGGCGCCCACCTCGCTGTTCGGGTGACCCAGCGGGTCATTGGCGACATCGACAACCAACCAACGGGTCGACGACGTCGTGCCGTCGAATGACACTCCCATCATTGAACGGGTCGCGCTGCGGCCGCCGTCGCAGCCGACGAGGTAACGCGCTCGCACACGCGATGTTGCGCCTTCTTGGCCGGCGTCACGGCCGAGCTCGACGGTTACCGCGTCGGCGTCTTCCGCGCAAGAGGCCATGGGACTGTCCCAGCGCACCTCGACGGACTCGAATCTGTCCAAACCGCGCAGCAGTTCGGCGTCGACCAGCGGCTGGACGAAGCCGTTGCGCTTGGGCCAGCCGAAGCGCGCGTCGGGTGGCGCCATTTCGGCGAGTATTCGACGCTGGGCGTCGAAGAACCGCAGAATCTGATTGGGCACTGTGTGGGGCAGGACCTGCTCGACCAGCCCGATCGACTGGAAGGTGCGCAGCGACTCGTCGTCAAGTCCGACCCCGCGCGGGTAGTCGATCAGCGAGGCGCGCTCCTCGACCACCAGCGTGCGGATACCTTGCTGGCCAAGGATATTCGCCAGGGTCAGCCCGACCGGGCCCGCACCGACAACCAGCACGTCAAAAACGTCGTCGCCCTCTACACCTGGCGCTGCTGCACTCATCAGCGGCCCAGTAGGAAATCGAGATGCAGGCGATTGAATGTCTTGGCGTCCTCGTACTGCGGCCAGTGGCCGCAACCCGGCATCACTTCGAATCGCGCGCCCGGGATCATCGATGCCATCCGCCGGCCCTCGGTCACGTCAGCAGTCGGGTCGTCACTCGTCCAGAGCACCAGTGTGGGCGCGGTGATCGAACCGTACTCCGCAGGGCCGAGGATGTTGCGTGTCCGGATCTCGGGATCCTGCAAAGCCATGATGTCGCGCATGGCCCCGACGAATCCGGGCTGGCGGTAGATCCGTTGGCGGCTCGCGACCAAGTCGTCGTAATCCTTTGACTTGTCTGCCATCAACCACTTGATTCGCGCCTGCACCGTCTCCCACGTCGGTTCCTCGGCGGCCGCCATGGACAGCGTGATGATCCGCTGCATCACCACCGGGTCGGCCTGGGAGCCGCCGGCCGTGTTGAGCACAAGCCGCTCCACTCGGTCCGGGTGGTCGGCAGCGGTGCGCGCGGCCACCCAGCCACCGAGGGACTCCCCGCTCAGGTAGAAGCGGTCGGCCCCGATGGTGCGCAGCACAGCCAGAAGATGGTCGACGTAATGGCTGACCTCCAGCGGATGATCCGGCTTGTCGGTGTAGCCATGGCCCAGCATGTCGATCGACCAGGTCCAGAAGTGCTCCGCGTGCGCCGCCAAGTTACGAACGTATGCCTCTGCGTGACCACCGGAACCATGCAACAGCATCAGCACCGGTTTGCCGGGATCGCCGGCACGGAGATAGCGGGTCCGGACCCCCGCCGCGTCCAGGTATCCCTGTTCAAACGCGACGCCCTGGAGATCGCTCCATACGCTCTCGAACTCCGCCACTCGTCCGCCCAGGTCCTCTCCGGCCACTCCACTGTGGGAAAACACGGTCTCGATTTCAACCGACCTCGATTTCAAGCGACTCTTGTGCTAATATCGCACGCTAATGTGCGTTATACGTAAAGCTTCTCGCTCCCGTCGGGGTCTGTCAAGGCCGTGACCGGTTCGCAAACCCTCGCCAGGGGACTCAGTGCGTTGCAGTTGGTGGCGGCCTCCCCGACCGGGCTCACCGTGCAACAGCTGGCCGATCAGGTCGGGGTGCACCGGACCATCGCATACCGTTTGCTCTTGACGCTGGCCCAGTTCCGGCTGATTAACAAGGGCGAAGACGGGCGTTACCGGCCGGCGGCCGGCCTCGCGGTCCTCGGCGCCTCGTTCGACCGCAACATCCGGCAACTGAGTCTGCCGACACTGCGCGCGCTGGCCGATGACCTCGGCACCACCGTCTCACTGCTCGTCGCGGAGGGCGACCAGCAAGTGGCGGTCGCGGTGATCGTGCCGAGCCACGTCGCCTACCAACTCTCGTTCCACGAAGGCAGCCGGTATCCCCTGGAACGCGGCGCCGCCGGTATCGCGCTGCTCGCGTGCATGCCGCCGCGCCCGGACGAGCGGGAGCTGGTGGCCCGGGCTCGGGAGCGGGGTTGGGTGACCACTTTCGGGGAAATCGAACCGAATACCTATGGCCTTGCCGTGCCCGTGCGCCGGCCGGCGCCGTCGCCACCGACTTGCATCAACCTCATCTCGCATCGAGAGGACGTGGTGATGCGTGGAAAAGAAGCGGTCGTCAAGGCCGCGACGCAGTTGTCGGCGCTGTTGAGCTGATCGCGCTGTTGAGCTGAAAGGACGCCAGGATATGTCTTGGGATCAGGAAGTAGACGTCGTCGTGCTCGGCACCGGCGCGGCCGGGCTGACGGCCGCGTTGACCGCGGCGGCCGCTGGCGCCTCGGTGGCGGTGTTCGAGAAGGCCGCGACCGTCGGCGGGACCACCGCGGTGTCGGGGGGCATCGCGTGGATCCCGGCCCATCACCGTTCCCCCAACGGGGAATTGACCGTCGTGGACGCGTTGCGATACCTGCGCGCTCAGTCGCTGGGTTCGATGGATGACGCCCTGGTGGAGACGTTCGTCCGGACAGGCCCGGCAATGGTCGATTTCGTCGAGGCGCACAGCGGTCTTCGCTTCGAGATCGCGGATGGTTTCCCGGACTACCGGCCAGAACTGCCTGGTGGACAGCCAGCCGGGGGCCGGTCGCTGAGTCCGGTTCCCTTCGACCTCAACCAACTCGGCGAGTGGGGCGCCCGGATCACGTCGTTCCCCGCGGATTGGTCCAACGTCGGCTTCGATGCCGAAACCAGAGCGCGCTTGCACGCGGAGATAGACGCGGACAGCGAGCTGGTCGTGGCCGGCACCGCGCTGGTGGCGGGCCTCCTGAAGGGATTGTTCGACGCCGGGGTGACGCCGCACGTCAATGCTCGGGCTGAGGAACTCATCGCTGACGGCGGTGAAATCACCGGAGTCCGGATCGCGCTGCCGGAGGGCAGCATCAATGTGCGCGCGCGCCGCGGAGTCGTGCTGGGTGTCGGCGGCTTCGAATGGGACCCAAGTTTGGTGCAGGCATTCTTGCGCGGCCCGCTGCACGGCGCGGTCTCCCCACCGAACAACACCGGCGACGGGCTGCGGATGGCGATGGCGCACGGCGCCGACCTGGCCAACATGGGCGAAGCGTGGTGGGTGCCGATCGTGCGAATCCCGGGCGACACCATCGAGGGCAAGCAGCGCTGCCGCAGCGTGCGGCTGGAACGGACCCGGCCGAGAAGCATCATCGTCAATGCGGCCGGACGGCGGTTCGTCAACGAGGCGTGTGATTACAACTCGATGGCGGGCGCTTTCCACTACCTCGATCCGCGTGGCGGGTACGTCAACGACCGCGGGTGGATGGTCTTCGATTCAATCCACCTGCAGCGCTACGGATTTCTTGGTGTCGCCCCTGGACAGCCGGTTCCGGAATGGTTCTGCGAGTCGGCGGACCTCGCCGAATTGGGTGCCAAGACGGGCATCGATGCCGATGGCCTGACCCACACAATCCAAGAATGGAACCGCCACGTCGCCGGCGGCGCCGATCCCGACTTCGGCCGCGGATCCAGCGCATACGACGGCTACTGGGGCGACGAAACGGCAACCACGATCGCCGGGAAGACGCTCGGCCCGATCGACAGCCCCCCGTACTACGCGGTCCCGGTATGCATCGGCGCGATGGGCACCAAGGGCGGACCGCGCACCGACGACGACGGCCGCGTGCTCCATGTCAACGGCGAGCCGATTCCGGGCCTGTTCGCAGCGGGCAACGCGATGGCGGGCGCGACCGGCCGGGCCTATGGTGGCGCTGGCGGAACTATTGGTCCGGCGATGGTCTTCGGTTACCGCGCGGGTCACGCCGCCGCCAGTGGGAAGTCCGTTGACCTGCAGTAAAAGTCAGCGCGATCGCCTCGCCAGCGTAACGCCGTGGCGATTCTGACGCGTGAATCTCGACCGTCACGTTACGCTCGCGCGATAACGGCTGAGACGGTAACTGCTGAGACGAAGACGGGTGGAATGACGCAATCTGTGGGGACAATCGCGGTCCCGGGTGGAAATGTCTGGTTCAAGCGGGTCGGCGCCGGGCCCGGTCTACCGCTGCTTGCGGTGCACGGCGGCCCAGGCCTACCGCACGACTACATCAGTTCCCTCGCGCGTTTGGCAGACGAGCGTGAAGTCATCTTCTGGGACCAGCTAGGTTGCGGTAATTCCCAATGCCCTTCCGACACTTCGCTTTGGACCATGGAACGCTCGGTGGCCGAGATGGACGCGGTCGTGCACGGGCTCGGCCTTGATCGCTTCCATATCTTCGGTAACTCGTGGGGCGGGATGCTGGCACAGCAGTATGTGCTCGACGTACCGTCCGGGGCCGTCAGCTTCACCATCTCGAATAGCAGCCCGTCCATACCGAGGTTCGCCGCCAACGTGGTCCGCCTGAAGGCCGAATTGGACGCGGCAACACAAGCCGCTGTTGACCGCCACGAAGCGGCGGGGACCACCCATTCCGCCGAATATCAGGCCGCGATCAGAACCTGGAACGAGACCTACCTTTGCCGTATTCGCCCGTGGCCCAGAGAACTCGAGGACGCGTTCCGCAACATGGGAACCGAGATCTTCGAAACGATGTTTGGGCCGAGCGACTTTCACATCGTCGGGACGATCCGGGACTGGGATGTCTTCGAGCGGCTGGCCGAGATCGCAGTGCCGACATTGCTCCTCGCGGGCAGGTTCGACGAATGTTCGCCCGAAGACATGGAAGAAATGCACCGCCGGATCTTGGGCTCGCGGTTCGAGCTGTTCGAGTCGACCGCTCATCTGCCTTTCATCGAGGAGCCGCAGCGGTTCGACCAAGTCATGCGTGACTTCCTACGGCAGCACGACGCCTAGCTGGCGCGAGCAGACACAGAATCGCATCAAGATCGCAGATCTTCTGCGATTCTGTGTCTGCTCGCCAGGCCAGGCGTTAGTTCTTGCTCGCGTTGAACTTGGCGACGTTCGCCCGGAAGTCCTCGGTTAGGAACGACTGACTCTCGGCCGAGAGGGCATAGTCCAGGCTGGCGAGGACGGCGCGCTCCAGGTGAATGTTGAGCACCCGCTTGGTGCTCTCCACCGCCTGTTGGGGCAGCTCCATGATCTTCTTCGCGCAAGCGACGGCTTCGGCAACCGGATCGGCAACCTTGTGGTTTGCCAACCCGAGTTCGACGGCCCGGTCCGCGCGAATGCGGGTACCCGTCAACGCAAACTCCTTGGCCAGCAGCAGACTGATGTGCAGCGGCCAGGTCAGTGGCCCCCCGTCGGCGGCCACCAGGCCCACCTGCACGTGTGGGTCCGCCAGATAGGCGTCTTCGGCGATGTAGACGATGTCGCTCAGCGCGACCAGGCTGCAACCGAGCCCGACAGCCGGGCCGTTTACCGCCGCCACCACGGGGATTCGGCACCGCGCCATGCCCAACACGATCTCGCGCCCGTCTCGGATCGTCTTGGCCCGCAGGTCGGCGTCGTTCGCCAACTCCTCGAGATACCCGAAATCGCCGCCGGCCGAAAACGCCCGGCCGGCTCCGGTGATCACCGCGGCGCGGGCCGTCGGGTCGTCCGTCAATCGCTGCCAGATCCGCGCGAGTCCGGAATGTAGGTCGTCGTTGACCGAATTGAGCGAGTCCGGACGGTTCAGGGTGATAATCCGCAGTGCACCGTCGGCGCGGACGTCGATTTCAGCAGGCATGTCGTACACGTCAGACTCCCAATCCCAAGATTCGTGAAGCGATGATGTTCTTCTGTATCTGTGAAGTGCCACCCATGACGCTCTGCGCGCGGCTGTAGAGGTAGGCGCTGAGCAGATCCGGGTCGCGGGTCCCGCCGACCGCCAGTGCGGCGTGCCCGACGGATTGCTCGACCCAGGTCATCAGTAGCTTGTCGAGCGAGCCTTCCGGCCCGTGCGACACCCCGTCCAGCTGTTCGGACAGCCGCCGCCGGACGTGATGAGTCAGCATTTCCGATTGGATCGCCGCCCAGGCGACGTCTTCGTGGACTGGGCCTCCGGAAGATTCCGTGCGCGCCAACATATTTCGGACAAGCTTGCTGTATTTTGCTGCGTATCCCAGCGTCGACGGCTCCCGCTCGTGACCGACCACGGTCATGGCGACCGCCCAGCCATCGCCGGGGGCACCCACCATCCGGTCCGCGGGCACCCTTGCGCCATCGAAGGCCACCTGACCAAATTCGTTGGTCACGCCGTTGATCATGCGCAACGGGCGCTGCTGCACGCCAGGCTGTTTCATCTCGAGCACGAATGCAGACAGGCCGCGATGGCGTTTGGCTTCGGGGTCGGTGCGCGCTAACAGCAGACACCAGTTGGCGACGTCGGAGTAGCTGGTCCAGATCTTATGTCCGTTCACCACATAGGTGTCGCCCTCAAGGCGCGCGGTGGTGGTCAACGATGCCAGATCCGAACCGGCTCCGGGCTCGCTGAACCCCTGACACCATCGCTCGGTGCCATTGATGATGCCAGGCAGGAAACGTTGCCGCAGTTCGTCGCTGGCATGCCGGCCGATGCCGTAGATCAGATAGCCCACACTCGGACGCGGCGGAGCGCCGGCCCGGGCCAGTTCTTCGTCGATGATGACGTCGTATACCGGTGGCAGCTCCTGGCCACCGTACTCGCGAGGGAACGACAGCCCGAAGAAACCCTCCTGGTACAGGGCTTGATGCCACTCGGCCTGGCGCGCCCAATACTCGTCACCCGAACTGGGAAATTCTTTGGCGTGCAGCGAAAGCCAGGACCTTAGTCGCTTACGGAAGGCAGCTTCGGTTGGTGAGTCACGAAAGTCCAAGGTCAATCTCCTTCAAATTGACGGGCCACAGCTCCGTCGATGTCAGGGCACGTCGCAGATAGACATGCACCAGGCACTCCCAGGTATTGCCGATGCCACCGTGCACCTGAATGGCTGTCTCACAGACGGTTCGGGTGGCGCGCGCACAGTAGACCTTGGCGATCTGGGCGGCCCGGATGGCTTGATCCGGCGCGAGTTCGTCGACGCCCCAGGCGGCGTGCCGCAACACGCTCACCGAGCCTTCGATCAGCGCCAGGCTTTCGGCCAGCAGGTGCGCAACGGCCTGGTACGACCCGATCTGTTTGCCGTACTGCTCGCGAATCTTCGCGTAGTCGCAGGCCACGGAATGCGCGCCCCGCGCAATTCCGACCAGGTCCGCCGTGGTGGCGACCAGCGCCAGCGCCTGCCAGCGGGCGGCCGCTTCGGCGGACACCTCACCGAGTGGCTCCGGCGTTCCCGTCGTGGTCGCTTCTCTCCTGGTCAGATCCGCGCCACCGGCGCCCGGCGCCAGCTCTGCGGCCAGCACGCTGCCCGCGGACAGGAACAGCGCACGCCGACATCCCCGGGCATCGATCACCCGATCGTCGACGGCCAGGCTGGCGCCCTGCGCGTTGGCCCCGACCTGCCGGGCCAGATCGTCGGCGAGAACCGGCCCGAGAAAAGGGGTATCGACCAGGCGGCGCCCGAACTCCTCAGCGACGATCGCCACCTCGACACCCGAGGCGCCGTCGGAACGCAACGATCGCCAGCCCGTCGCCTCAACCTGCTTGTCCAGGCGCGCAACGCGACTCTCATCGTCGAGATCCTGAACCGAACCGGGTCCGAGATCGTCGGCGAGCTTTGCGGCGGCGTCGCGTAGTTGCTGCTGTTCAGCTGTCAGACGTACATCCATAGCGCTCCTTTAGAACTCGACGCAACACCTTGCCTGAGGGTAGGCGGGGAATATCGGCAACGAACACCACCCTGCTGATGCGCTTGTAGGACGCTAGCTTCTCGTCCACCCGGGCGGTCAAATCAGCGGCGAGCGCGTCAGTGTCGAGGCCCGCGCCGAAAGGGCGCCCGGGTCGCGACGGCGGCGACGACCGCTTCCCCGTTGATCCCGTCGGGAACGCCGAACACCGCACAGTCTTTGACGGCCGGATGACCGTGCAGCACCGTCTCGATTTCGGCCGGCGCAACCTGGAACCCGCGCACCTTGATCATCTCTTTGAGGCGATCGGTGATCCGCAGCCAGCCGTCGTCGTCGAGCCACCCGACGTCGCCAGTCCGGTACCAGCCGTCGCACAGCGCTTCCGCTGTTGCCTCGGCGGGCAGGTAGCCCGACATCAGCGACACCGACCGCGCCTGGATCTCACCGACATCGCCCGCGCCGAGCGGCTCGCCGGTCTCCGGTGACACCACTCGCAGTTCGACGCCCGGCACGGCCCGTCCGACGGAGTCGAGGCGGGCGCCGCCGACGGGGTTGCAGGCGATGACGGGTAGTTCCGTGGTGCCGTAGGCAGGTAGCCAGCCGATCCCGGTCCGCCGAGTCACCATTTCGGCGACGCTGGCGCTGACCGGCGTCGCGCCCCACATGATGTAGCGCAGCGACGACAGGTCATAGGACTCGAGCTCGGGATGCGAAGCGATGGCCAGCGCAATGGGTGCGACCGCCATTTCGATTGTGATGCGGTCACTTTCGATGGTGCGCAGCATTCCATCGATGTTGAATCGCGGGTGCAGGCGCATCCAGGCGCCGGTCCGCAGCGCCGTAAGAATGTTGAGCAGACCGAGGATATGCGACGGCGGCGTGGCGACCTGAATTCGGTCATGCTCCGTCATCTGCAGCGCCCCGCGCCAATGCCGCACGGCCGCGTCCAGCGACGCATGTGTGTGCCGGACCGCCTTGGGCATACCGGTGGTGCCGGAGCTGAACACCAGCACCGCGTCGTCTTGCGGCGCCGGCGAGCGACGTATCGGTTCTGCGGAGATGACCGGGTCGTCGAGGTGCAGCATCGGCATCAGTCCGGCCAGCACGGGGTTGTCCCCGACGGCGCGGGCCGGGTTGGTCAACGCAAGCGCGTGGTCGACCTCGTCGCGCTTCCATGCCGGGCTGATCAGCACCGCCGCCGCGCCCAGCCGCCAGATCGCATGCACGACCGCGACGAACTCCGGCCGGTTGGACGCCATCACCGCAACGCGCTGCGCTGGCGAAACGCCGACTTTACCCAAGCGCGCAGCCAGGCCATCGGCCATGGCGTCGAGCCGGCGCAGGCTGAATCGACGCTCCTCGAATACGAGCGCGGCCGGCTCGGTCACGTCCCGTCCTTCCGGCCTCGGCACCAGCATGAGAAGATCCTATCTGCGCAATGAGAATAGTATTCTCTATACTGAAGAACGCAAGTACGGGTGGGGTGTTCGCGGTGCCGTCACCCCGATCATCAAGGAGACTGCACGGGTGACAGATCCCGCAGCGAACGGCGCCGAGGTCCGGACGGTGACGATCCGCCTGGACCGGAAGAAGGTGACGGTTCCGCAGGTCCCCGGTGAGACGCTGCTGGAAACCGCGCGCCGGGCCGGCTTGGAGCCGCCCTTCAGCTGCGAGGCCGGTAACTGCGGCACGTGCATGGCCATGGTCGAGGAGGGCCATGCGACCATGCGGGCCAACGACGCCCTCGACGACGACGAGGTTGCCGAGGGCTACATTCTTACTTGCCAGGGCATCCCCGATACGGCGACGATCACGGTGTTATACGAGTAGCAGTCACAGAGAGGTGGCGACCATGGCCAAGGGCATCATCCTCGTCGAGAGTCGACCCAGTTCGCCCGAGCGGGAACAGGAATACAACACCTGGTACGACGAGATCCATTTACCGGAACTGGTGGCACTCGACGGGTTCGTCTCGGCACGTCGCCTGCGTCCGGTCGACGCAAACGGCCCCTACGTGGCCCTGTACGAGATCGAAGCCGACAACCTGCAGGACGTCTTGGACGGCATGATCGCCAACGCCGGCCAACTACACATGTCCGATGCGCTGCAGTTGGATCCCGCGCCGATTCCGCGTCTGCTCCAGGTGACCGCCGAGTGCGGCCCTAGCGCCTAGCCGAGTAAAACCCAACGCCGGGGCCAGTTGTTCGAGTTGGTTCACCCCAGCCGCGAAGTCGCCCCCCATCGGCAGCAGTAGCACCAAGTGATCTGCCCCGGCGTCCAGGTGCTGCTGACGTCACCGCACTTCCGTGGCGAGCGCGGCCAGCACCTCTCGAGTTCGGCGTTTGGAGGCGACGAGCTCGTCCCGGTTGTCGCCGATCGGCAGTAACCGCACCGACAGATCCGTCACCCCGGCGTCGGCGAATCGGCGCATCCGGGCCAAGATGGCGTTCTCGTCGCCGGCCGCACACAGATCGCCGACATCGCGGGCATCGCCGCGTTCGAGCAGGCGCTGGTAGTTGGGCGATACCTCGGCCTCGCCGAGGATGCGGTTGGCCCGCTCCTTGGCCGCGTCGACTTGCGAAGGCGCACAAAGGCATACCGGGATACCCGCGACGATCCGCGGTGCCGGTCGCCCGGCATCGGCGGCGGCCTTGGTGATCTTCGGCGCAATGTGGTCACCGATCGCGCGCTCGTCGGCCATCCACAACACGGTGCCGTCGGCCAGTTCACCGGCAAGCTGCAGCATCACCGGACCCAGCGCGGCGACCAGCACGGGCATCGGGGTATCGGCACCGATCGCCGTCGGATTGTGCACCGTGAACGAATCGTTCTCGACGTCAACCGGTCCCGGACCGCTGATGGCAGCGTTGAGCACCTGCAGGTAATCGCGGGTGTAGGCGGCCGGCTTCTCATACGGCAGGCCGAGCATGTCTCGAATGATCCAATGATGCGACGGTCCGACGCCTAGCGCCAGCCGTCCACCAGCCACCGCATGCGTCGAGAGCGCTTGGCGGGCAAGAGCAATCGGATGCTGGGCCTGCAGCGGCACCACCGCGGTACCCAGCTCGATGCGGGAGCTGTGCGCGGCCATCAGGGAAGCCATGGTCAGGCAGTCGAAGTCGTCGGGCACCTGTGGCATCCACGCGGTGTCCAGTCCCGCGGATTCCGCCCACTCGATATCGGAGGCCAACCTGGCAACCTTGCGGGCCATATCGCCACGCTCGGCGCCGATCATCACTCCGATGCGCATGTTTCCTCCGTTTCCGTTAGCCCAGTTTGCGAGCTGCCGGTTACCTGATTACCCAACGGTGGATAACGTACTTGCAAAAAAAGAGAATGCCAATACCGCACGGCTGACCTGGACAGATACCTACATCTGCGCCGCGTCGGCGGCCGGCCCCGCTATGCCCGGCAGATGATTTCGCCGTGCGGGATCGCCAGCCAGCCATCCGGGGCCGCGGCCCATGCTCGCCACGCCGCGGCGATCTCCTCGAGCTGCGCGCCCGTGGCCAGACCCAAAGCCAGCAGCTCGCGGGCTACGCCCGAGTGCAGGATCCGGTCGGCCCACATGCCGCCCCACCATTCGCGGGTCGAGGGCGTCGCGTAGCACCAGACGCTGCCGGTGGGCGTGACATTGCTGAATCCCGCCTCGAGGGCCCACGACAGTAGCTGCCGGCCGGCGTCCGGTTCGCCACCGTTGTGACGAGCAGCCTGCTGGTAGATGTCTCGCCAGAAATCCAGCGCAGGAAGGCGCGGGAACCAGATGAAACCCGAGTAGTCGGCGTCTCGGGCCGCGACAATCCCGCCCGGCACACACACCCTCCTCATCTCCCGCAGGGCCTGGACCGGGTCGGCGACATGCTGCAGCACCTGATGCGCATGGACGACATCGAACGTGTCGTCGGGACAATCAAGCCGATGCACATCGGCTGCCGCGAACGACACGTTTGACAGGTGGGCCCGCTGGATTTCAGCGTGGGCCACGTTGAGCACATCGGGGAATTGGTCGATCGCCGTCACCAGCCCCGGGGCGACCAGAGCGGCAAGGTCAGCGGTGATCGTTCCGGGGCCGCACCCGACATCGAGCAGGGACAGCCCCGGCTCCAGGTAGGGCAATAGGTAACCGGCGGAATCTTCGGCGGTGCGCCGCTGATGACTGCGCAGCACCGACTCGTGGTGTCCGTGCGTATAGACAGCCCGGTGTTCGTCGTTCACTGCGACTCCTTGATCTGCGTATTCCCTGCTCGAAGCTTACCGACGCAGATCATATCTTGAAACTGGAGTCTCATTATATGAGATATTAATCGACCGGCACGGGGAGGATCGGCCGGTCAGCGCCGGCGCCGGGCCCATCGAAATGCCACCATTCGCCGGAATACACGGTCAGCCCGCCGTAGTTCATCGCGGTCCGCAGCTGGGCACGGTTCGCCTGTGCAACGGCACTGACGTCCTGCGTCGCATATGCCGTTGCCCGGGCGGTGAAGTCGTCGAAATCGGTGCCCATGTCGGCCAGGCACAGTCCGCTTACCAGCCGCTCCGGCGGGCACGCCTGTTGCACACCGCTGGTGAAGGTGACGTCAACCGAACGCCCCGACTCGTGGCTGTGCGCATACGGACCCGGCCTCGCCACCCAGGCAGGGTTCGGGACCACGTTGAACATCCTGACCTGAACGTCGTGCGGCCGGTAGCAATCCCAGAACACCAGCACGTGCCCCTGCGGCCGCAGCGCCGTCGCGGCCGCCGCAAGGCCTTGAGACATCGATTGGTGCACAAGGCACCTGGCGTCGGCGGGGTACAGCTGAATGCCGGTGAAATTGTTGGTGGTCGCGTAGCGCAGGTCGATGATGGCATCAGGAACCACGCTGCGGACGTCGACGAACCCGGCCTCGCGTGCCGCGTCGCTGACCGGCGGCACGCCGGGGTCGGCTGCGGCGGTGATGCAGGCAAAGACCATCAACTGACCAATAGCAACCGCAAGTGAAAGAGCCCGCTGGATCAGACGCATCCAAGCATTGTCCACGCGTGCGGGTGCCCTGACGGCTATTGATGAACCGCATCCGATCATCTATCGTCCGACTAGCCGATCGGCTACTCTCTCTGTCCCGGGTGCAAAGGAGCGAAATCGATGGCCGGTTTGGGCTTGGGCGTCATGCACAACACGATCAATTCGCGTTTCGGCCCAAAGCCTCTGATCCAAGCCGACTACCTGACCGGGTTGGCCTGCGGTGCTGATTCCTTCTGGGTGGCTGACCATCTCAACTCGGTGCTGCCGCCGTCGATGTGGACTCCGAAGTATGTCGGCGCGGCCCGTCTCATCCCCAAGATGGACGCACACCTGGAGCCGTGGACGATGCTGGGCTACCTGGCGGGGCGCAACAAACTCGGTCGGATGCGGCTGGGAGTAGCGGTCACCGATGCCGGTAGGCGCAATCCCGCGGTGACCGCGCAGGCCGTGGCTTCGCTGCACTTGCTCACCAAAGGTCGGGCCATCCTCGGCATCGGAACCGGTGAGCGGGAGAGCAATGCGCCCTACGGCGTCGACTGGTCCAAGCCGGTGGCTCGCTTCGAGGAAGCCGTGGCCACGATTCGCGCGCTGTGGGACTCGAACGGCGAGTTGGTTAGCCGAGACTCACCGTTCTTTCCGTTGCACAACGCGACTTTCGCCCTGCCACCATACAAGGGCAAGTGGCCCGAGATCTGGATCGCCGCGCATGGGCCCCGCATGATGCGTGCCACGGGGCGCTACGCGGACGGATGGTTTCCCGGCACCACCCGGGCAACCGAATACGGCGAGCAACTCGAAACCGTGCGAACCGCAGCTTCGGATGCCGGGCGCGACCCGAAATCCATCACCCCAGCACTCATCCGGTTCATCGTCACCGGCCGATCCCGCGACGAAATCGACGAGGTCGTGGACTCCGACATTGCCAAGGTTTTCACTCTGACCTCGCCCGCCAAAGACTGGGCCCGCCACGGCGTAGAACACCCACTTGGTTCGGACTTCACCGGAGTGCAGGACCTGATACCGCAGCTAATCGACGAGCAGACAGCTCTGTCGTTCGCTGCGAAGGTGCCTCGATCTCTGGTGAAAGAGCTGTTCGCGGTGGGGACGCCCGACGAGGTCGTCGAACAGATCGCCGAGTTCCGCGACCACGGGTTGCAATACCTCGTCGTTGGCAATGCGGGTGCAATACAACCGAGTCTGCGCAAGAGTGCGTCCGCGACCACGCCGTACGTCAAGGTCGTGCGGGGCCTGAGGAAGCTGTAAACCCGTGCCCAGAGCGTCACCCCACCAATCCCGCCAGCAGGTCCGTGGTCCGGCGCAGCGACGCGATCCGCTCGTCCCTGCTGTCGCCGACGGGAACGATCTGGGCCCAGACGTCGGTGGCACCTGCGTCGAGCAGCGCATTCAACTGGGCGCGCACCGACTCCTCGTCGCCGATCAGGGCAGCCTCGGCGGGCGAGTCGACGCCGCCGGCCTCCAGCACGCGCTGGTAGTTGGCCAGGCCGGCATACGACGTTGCCATCGTCGCGGCCGCCGCACGCGCCTCGCCGACGTCGTCGTGCACCGCGACGGGAAGCCCGGCGATGATCCGCGGCGCGGACCGGCCCGCCTCGGTCGCGGCGGCGTGCAATCGCGGCGCGATAAGGGTGCCGATCGCGCGCGCCGTCGCCATCCAGAGCACCGCGCCATCGGCGAATTGTCCGCAGACGCGCAACATCCGGGGCGACATGGCCGACAGCAACACGGGAACCGGTGCGCCGACGGGGGCCATCCGATCGGCACTGTGTGCCGACCAGTGCTCGCCGTCGAAGTCGATGACCTCCCCACGCAGCAGCGCCGCGACGATGCGCACGTACTCCTCGGTGCTGGCGCCGGGGTTCTCATACGACAACCCGTAAACGCCGCGAACCAGGGTCTCATGCGACGGCCCGAGGCCGAGCGTGAAGCCCGGCCGCCCCATGGCCTCGGCGACGGCGGCCGCCCGATTCGCTTGCAGCAGAGGATGACACGGGTAGGTCTGCAAGACCGCGGTGCCCAGCTCGATCGAGGTCGTGGCCCGGCCGGCCACAGCGAGCGCGACCAGCGGATCCCCGAGGACACTGCTCGCGTACCACAGCGAACTGAAGCCCTGCTGCTCGGCGCGCACCGCCTGCTCGACGACCTTGTGGGTCGAGGCGCCGCCGCCGGTCAAACCAATGCGCATGGTCGAAGATCCTCACACAGAACCCACCTTCCGCAACAGACGAATTCGCCGAGCAAGGAGACGATTTTGCAATGCCGATGATCGATCTGACATTCGTGCGTGGCTCCTTGGATGACGAGGCGTTGAGCCGGCTGACCGACGAGTTGGTGACCGCGCTATTGCGTGCCGAACGCGCCCCGGACATCCCGTTTCTGCGCGACAACACTTGGGTGTACCTGCATACGCTGGAACCTGCCGAGCTATCGGTGGGGGGCCGTGGACCCGGCGCCCCTCGGTTCAGGGTCGATGTGTCAGCGTTTGAAGGCGCCCTATCGCAGGACCGCAAAGAGCGACTTGCCGCCGATATGCATGCCGCCGTATGCGCCGCGGCAGGAATCGAGCCGCGGGGCCCCAGGTCGTTCCATGTCTGGACGCTGATCCACGAGATCCCAGAAGGCAATTGGGCCGGTGGCGGCAAGGTCATCTACTACAACCAGGTGAAAGGGCTGGTAGCCGAGGACAATCCCTGATGGCCGCCAGGATGTCAGCACATACTTCCTGACGACTAGGCCCCGACGCCTTCTCCGCAACCATGGTCCGCCAGGGGGTGGATAACTGGATTGGAGGTGGCTGCGGTGGGGTACACCACGGTGGATCGGCCTACTAAACAAGTACCCAATAGAGGGGGCACGAAGTGATTATTCTAGGAATTATCCTCGCGGTGATCGGATACGTGACCGGCGTGTCAATTTTGTATTCCATTGGCGCCCTGCTGGTGGTCGTCGGTGTGATCTTGTGGATCCTGGGTGCGGTCGGACGTCCGGTGGGCGGCCGCAAAGTCTGGTTTTAGACCATGCCGCGGCCCCTGACCGCCTGCCGCCGGTCAGGGGCCGCGGCGCTCCCGGTTGCGCCAGCACACCGTCCGTCCCGCTGGCCGAATCGAATATTACTGCTGCCCAAAGCATTTCCGCGAACCACGCTCCTGCAGCCGGGTCGAACAAGCCCACGCCACGCGCGAGCGCAGCCTCGGAGACGTCACCGGCGATCGGCGCGGTGTTAAGAGTCAGTATCATTTGACATGTTGTCAGCGCATTCGCCGACCACCTGGAGCAGAGCATGTCGCTGAGTTCCGCCGAGGCCGTCCGACCCCTCTCCGTCGCGATGAAGGAGGGTTCAACGGCAGAGCACGAGGCCGCGGAGCAATCGCCGTTTGTGTCGGAACTGCTTGCCGGCCGGGTCAACGGTCAGGGCTATGCCGATTACCTGCTGCGGTTGCGTATGGTCTACGGCGCACTGGAGCACGCCGTGCGGGCCCACCGGGACGACCCGTTGGTTGCCGCGGTGTACGACCCGGCGCTGGAGCGCGTGCCGGCGATCGATGCCGACCTCGAGCATTGGGCGCCCGGCTGCGGGCACGAGGTCGAATCCCATGCCGCTCGGGCCTACCGTGACCGGATCAGCAGCGCCGCTTGGGGCGGCGCGCTGGTGGCGCACCACTACACCCGCTACCTCGGCGACCTCTCCGGCGGCCAGATCATCGGCAAGATGCTCGACCGCACATTCAGTCTCGACGGTGCCGGACTGGCGTTCTACGAATTCCCGGTGCGGGCCAAGCCCTACAAGGACTAATATCGGGAGCGACTCGACCGACTCGTCCTCGACGCCGACGAGATCGGTCGCGCGGTCGACGAGGTGAAGGTCGCCTTCGGCCTGAACCAGGGGTTGTTCGACGAGCTCGCCGGCAACTTGCCGGCCTACCAACGCTGATCGGCCCGCACTGTCCTGAGCGGGATGGCGATTGAGTTACGCCTGACCGGGCTGCCCATTAACTGCTCTCGGACACCCCGCCACCCGCTGAGACGCCCCGTTCGGCGAAAGCGCTGGCTGCGCTCGCTAACCAACCCACGACGACCGCCCATCTCGGGCATACGCGCTCTTCATGAAATTGCTTTGAACAGTTACCCAGGGTATTTGCGGTTGCGCTGGCGTCAGAAGGAGTATGCCTTTCGCGGCGTCGGTCTAGCATTGTGGCAACTCACGGTAGAAGGCAGGCGAGCGACAGATGGCGCGCTTCAGCAGCATCCTGTTCCCACAGGGCGGCGGGCCGAGGGGCATTGACGCGGCGCCCGGTTGCTTTCCGGATTTGCATCTCGACGAAATCATCGCTGCGGTGACCGCCGGCCATGCCGACGAGCAGGTCGACCGGTTCTTCTACGTCCCACTGCACGATGTTTCCACCGTTGAGCATCGCCACCAGGTGTTCCGAGATCTCGAACGCGACCAAACCCACCAGCCAATCGTGACTTTCGTCGACGGCATGCGGACGATGCGGCGCAGCCGTCACCAGGCGAAGCAGCTGCTTCATCCGCTGCATCGACAGGGTTGGTTTATCCACGCCGTCCAAACATTTTGTGACACCGTGTCATTGCTACGAGACGAGCTCGCTCGCATCGAACCCAGCTCTCGCGGGCTGCACGACTTTGCGGAGTACCTGGCTGAATACACCCAAAGCGCAGCCTTCGAAAATTTAGTAACCGACACCGAAGCCGTGCAAACTGAATTGCACAAGGTTCGCTACACCGTGCACATTCAGGGCCTGCGGGTACACGTCGACAAGTATGAAGGCCAAACCGATTACAGCGCAGCAGCCGTGGGGACATTCGAGAGGTTCGCCACCGAGGTAGGCAACGACTACCAAGTGCCGCTCAAGCACGACGCCGGCGTGGACCATGTCGAAGAACAGATCTTGGAGTGTGTCGCCAAGTTATACCCGGACGCCTTTGCCTTGCTCGACGGATTCTGCCGACGAAACGAACGCTTCGTTGAACCCACCGTCGCCCGCTTCGATCACGAGATCCGCTTCTATCTGTATTACTTGGCCTTTGTCAGCCGTTTCACCACCGCGGGCCTGCACTTCAGTTATCCCGAGGTCACCACGACACCCGGGGCCCTGTCCGCTGATGACGCCTTCGACCTCGCACTGGCGATCAAGTGCACGAACGGCGACGGAGCCCTGGTAGGCAACGACTTTCGGCTGTCCGGGCCCGAACGAATCTTCGTGGTAACGGGACCGAATCAAGGCGGCAAGACGACATTTGCCCGAACGATCGGCCAATGCGCCTATCTCGCGTCGCTCGGCTGCCCGGTACCCGCCGCACGCGCTAGGTTCACGTTGCCCGCTCAAATCTGCACTCACTTCGAACGGCAGGAGACCCTGTCGACGCTGCACGGAAGGCTCGAGGACGAGCTGGTCCGAATTCATGACATCCTTTCCCGCGCAACGGCGGCAACCCTCATCATCATGAATGAGAGTTTCTCCTCCACCACCCTCAGCGATGCTCTGCTGATCGGCACCGAGGTCATTGAACGGATCATCAAACTAGGCTGCACCGCCGTCTACGTCAGCTTCCTCGATGAACTGGCCGGCCTGAATGCCGCGTGCGTCAGCATGGTCGGCGAAGTGGCGCCCGAAGATCCTGCCCAACGGACATTCACATTCACCCGTCGGCCCGCGGACGGTTTGGCCTATGCCGCAGCGCTGGCCACCAAATACGGACTCAACCACGACGTCCTACTTCGGCGGATCAGTCAATGAAAGTCCGCCTGTTACACCCCGACAGCGACCGCGGCCTGGGGTCCCGGTTGCCCTGGCAGCTAAGCGCTTTCATCAACGAGGACCTGGAGCTGGGCAGGCTCTACGCTGCCATGGCTGCCGGCGACACTTTCCTGCTGGACACGGCCAAAAAGGTGGTTCCGCTCAGCGAAACCGATCCCGAGGTCATCATCTACCGCCAGCAGGTGTTGGCCGACTGCATGGCCAATCGCGCACCGGTGCAACAGATGTACGACATCGCGTCAGCGGTCGACGGCGTCGAACTACGACGAAAGGTATTTCTCGGCGGCCTCAACTCGCGCGACCCGGACTTGATCCTGCGCCGCTCCGTGCGGATATTGGAGTTGCTCACGACGACTCTCAGACAACTGAGGAGCCTGGCCGACGATCACGCCGACCGGTTCAGCTCCACCGGGTTCCGGCAGTTATTTGCGATGCTGACCGAGCAGCTGTCCGAGCATTATTTGGCCCAAGTTGACGAGTACCTAGGCGAATTCCACTTGCCGCGCGGTGTCCTGCTCAGCGCTCAACTCGGAGTCGGCAACAAAGGCGATCGCCACGTGCTTCACCAAACCCCCCGGCGCAGTTTATGGGCGAGGCTGAGCGGAGGCCGCGCCGACAGTAGCACCGGGGCCGGACGCGGATTTGTGGTCGACGACAGCGACCTGGCCGGCGCGCAAGCTCTCAGCAAGCTGGCGGGCCGCGCCATCAACGACGTCGCCAACACAGTCACCAAATCGGCGGAACATCTGCAAGGCTTCTTCGAACGGCTCCGGACGGAGCTGGGGTTCTACCTCGGGTGCCTGAATTTGCGTGACGCGCTCACCGAGCGCCAGATACAAACCTGCTTTCCGGTGCCCACACCGATCGGAACACCGCGGTTTCAATGTCGCGGTCTGCGCGACGTCGGACTTTGCCTGACCACCGGCAAGAAAGTCACCGGCAACGACGTCGACGCCGATGACAAAACATTGATCGTTATCACCGGCGCGAACGAGGGCGGCAAGTCAACGTTTTTACGCAGCGTCGGTACTGCACAGCTGATGATGCAAGCTGGCATGTTCGTCACCGCAGAAGCCTTTGCTGCCAACGTCCGAGACGGCGTCTTCACACATTTCAACCGGAAAGAAGATGTCACCCTGAGGCGCGGCAAGCTCGAAGAAGAACTTGCCCGGATGAGTGCGATCGTCGAGTACGTCGGGTCGACGTCGTTGCTGTTGTGCAACGAATCCTTTGCCTCGACCAATGAGCTTGAAGGATCGGAAATCGCGCGAGGCATCGTGCACGCGATGGTAGAGAGCGGCGTCAGAGTGTTTTTCGTAACCCACCTTTACGACCTCGCCGACAGTCTGCACACGCGCCAGAATCCCGCTGACTTGTTCTTACGGGCCGAACGACGTCCGGATGGTGCACGGACGTTCCGGTTATCGCCCGGCAAGCCCGAACGCACCAGCTATGGCCAGGATTCTTTCCGACGGATCTTCGGCGTCGGTGCGGACGCGGGCTACGAGCGAGTGACTACCAGCTGAAACCTGACTTTTATCAAACTAGTGCGCACCTGGGCAGTGGATTTTGGCGAGGGCTTCGGCAAGGTCATCGGGCGCAGGTTCGGCGGCGGTGAGCGTCTGCTTTCCGGCTTGGATCGTGACGGTGCGGTAGCGGCGTGCAGTCCGTACGAATTTCTTTATGCTCCAACCGGTTTGGGTCTCGATCCAGTGCGATATGGCCAGGGCTGCGAACACGACGGTCATGTGGGCGTCGATGGAGTCGCGGGTGCGGTGGTAGATCGGGCGGGCAGCCAGGTCGTGCTTGGACATCCGGAAGGCCTTCTCGATGCGCCACAGCTGGTGATAGGCGCCGATCACGAAGTCCGCGGATTCGCCGGTGAGGTTGGTGGTGTAGCCCTTCCAGCCTGCCAGGGCGCGGGTCTTGGCCTCCAACTCCCGGTTGACGGTCTTGGTAGCACCGGTCAGCTTGATGAACCGGTTCCGCTTCACTGCCGCATGCCCATCGACGGCACGCTGGGCTTTGGCGACCTGCTCATCGATCCCGCGCATCGATCGCCGCGCCCGGTCGTGGCGGTATTGGTAGTGGGTGACCCGATCCGGGATCCCGCGGGTCTTCTCGCTGCTGGTGGCCGGCCACGGCTGGGTCAGCACCAGCTGATCGGGCACCGCCTCGTCAGGATGCTTGCCGCGCCATTCGCGCACCACGTCGGGCAGAAACGGAATTCTTGCGCCGAGGATGAACGAGAGCCCGGCTGCCCGCAACGCGATCTGGTTGGCTTCCGAGATCATCCCGGCATCGGCGACCACGGTGACGTCGGTGAGCTGGTGGGCGGTCTTGAAGGCGTTGATCACCGGCAGCATCGTGGCGGTCTCGGCCTTGTTGCCCTCGAAGGCCTCGACCCGCAACGGGAAACCCGACGCATCGGTGAGCAGCCCGATCGTGATCTGCGGTTCCAGGCGACGTTCTTTGGAGAATCCCGGCTCACGGAATCCATCACCGGCATCGGTTTCGAAATAGAGCGTGGACACGTCGTACAACACGAGCGACGCCGGCCCCAATGCGGCATGCGCAGCGCACGCCGTCGAAAGAGCTTGCCGAAAAGTGGTTTTGGCGTATACCGGCAGTCGGCGGTTCAGCGTCGGATACGAAGGGCCGGCGACGCCGGTCTCGTCGAGCACCCGCAACGAATCGGCCTTGCTCGTCGGCTCGATGATCCGCGCCAACACCAACAGGCGAAACACCTCGTCGCCGCCTGCGGCCTTATCGAACCCAAGCACGTCATAGGCGCGAGACAACGCGTCCCACAGATGCGCCGAGCGCGAAGAGGTGATCGGCAACGGCTCCGACGCCGACCGTTGGGCCATGCCCAGGTCCAGTTCGGCCTGCCCGGCGGCCAACCGCTGCGCCGCCGCGGCCTTCAACGCCGCCAGACCCGTCACATCATGGGCCGAACCGAGGTGCTCAATCGAGCGTGACCCACGCCGCGAGGACCACACGATCTGCACGGCCGTCGCCCCAGAGGAGGTCTTCACGGTGCGCACATACGCCACCCAGGCACCCTACGGGCCCCCACCTAGTGCACAAATCCGCACCAGGATCTCACCGAACGTCCAGGTCACAGACCTACAGAGTCACCGAACCCGCAACAGTGATAAAAGTCAGGTTCCGGTTATCGCCCGGCAAGCCCGAACGCACCAGCTATGGCCAGGATTCTTTCCGACGGATCTTCGGCGTCGGTGCGGACGCGGGCTACGAGCGAGTGACTACCAGCTGAAACGGTCCAGCTGGCGTTGACTGCAGAATGCTGGTGGCCAGGGGGATCGAACCGGCGATCTTCCGCTGTATGCGCTGGTCAAGCTAGACGCCGTCTTAACCGGCAGCAGCTTCAACACCACAGCCGACGGCGAATCGAGCAAATGTGTACGCTAGTGAAAAACAAAGAGTACAGTACAAAATATACGCATTTGGCCAGGTCATCGACCTAGCTTTCGCACTGTACGTTTAAAACGAAGGTAACGTACAAAATCTGCGCAACCTGCGGGAGGTTGGGGAACACTTTGGCCGCAAGTGGCCGACCGGCACGATCCGAGGTTTACAACCGACTCGAGGCCCAGATATCCGAACTGCGGAACCGGCTGGGTGGCCTGCCAAGCCCCTTAGAAGCCGCAGGCATCTGGAAAGGCATCTGGACAGCCGAAGCGCATCACTCGACAGCCATCGAAGGCAACACTCTGGTCATCAGCGAAGTAGAGAAACTACTCGACGAGGGCCGCGCCGTCGGCGCGAAGCAACTCCGCGAATACATGGAGGTCAAGGGCTACGCCAACGCCGCAGACTGGGTCTACAGGGAAGGAACCCAGCCGACCAGCTACGACCCTGAACGCAATATCACCATGCGGGACGTCCGTCACGTCCATCAGCAAGTCATGGCCCTAGCGTGGGACGTCGACCCTCATCCCGACGCGACGCCGGCCGAAGGTCCAGGCTCATTCCGCCAACACGAAATCGAAGAATTCTCTCTAGGAATGAAGCCCCTAAGCTGGCCACTCATCGTCACGGAAATGGCCACATGGCTCGATGAAGCCAACAACATCGATGCCCGCTCCCCGAACTTCCCGGAACAGATCGCCAAGGTTCACCGTGACTTCGAGGCGATCCACCCATTCCTCGACGGCAACGGACGGACCGGACGACTGGTACTCAACCTCATCCTCGTGCGCCTGGGGTATCCACCAGCCATCATCTACAAAAACGACCGCCTCAAATATCTGCGCGCGCTGCGGCGTGCCGACGGCGGCGACCACGGTGCACTAGGCGAGCTCATCGCCCGCGCCATCCTCGACAACCTCTACAAATTTGTCGTGCCGGCAATAGCGGGGCCGGCGCGCTTAGTCCCACTGGCCGCGCTCGCGACCGATGAATTAAACGCCACGGCGCTACGTGTGGCCGCAAACCGCGGTGCGCTGCAGGCCACGAAAGGATCTGACGGACAGTGGCGCTCAAGCCGTCAATGGGTGGACGAGTACGCCCGCGGCCGCTATAAACGCCGAGGCTGCTGAAGGAGCAACCGTGAACCCCCGACATGCGTAAGCGGCGTCGGGGCGAAATCGCCGGTGAGGTACAAAAATAATGGTGGCCAGGGCCGGGATCGAACCGGCGACCTTCCGCTTTTCAGGCGGACGCTCGTACCGACTGAGCTACCTGGCCGGAAGGCAACGTGTGCCTCGCCGTGTTGGCGACCCTGACGGGACTCGAACCCGCGACCTCCGCCGTGACAGGGCGGCGCGCTAACCAACTGCGCCACAGGGCCTTGCTGTACTGCTCGCTCCAACGTTGCCGCCGTTGCGCGTACCCCCAACGGGATTCGAACCCGTGCTACCGCCGTGAAAGGGCGGCGTCCTAGGCCACTAGACGATGGGGGCCAGAACCGAATCACTCCGGGGCACTCGCAACGCAGTTACCGTTGGGAGCCAGGCAAGCTTAGGTCACCGCGGGCCCAATCCTCAAACGAGCATCGGTTGCCTACCCAGTATCCTGAATTTTCGTCGCCCCTATAGCTCAGTTGGTAGAGCTACGGACTTTTAATCCGCAGGTCGCAGGTTCGAGCCCTGCTGGGGGCACCAAATGCTCCGTCACCTCGGCTTATGCCGCCGGGGTGGCGGACCGGCGATGTGAATCTGAGCGCCGTTGACCGACACTTTCCGCGACGAGGGTGTCTTTGGCCGCGTCGATGGTCGATTATCGCGGCCACACACCACCGCAACGTTTGGCCGTCCAACGGCTTGGATATGCTTTCGCAAATGAGCGACGACGTGATCCACCCCAACGCGCCCGTAGCCCTAGTGACGATGGAAATCCGTCACCCCACCATGGATGCTCTCACCGAGTCATCGAGCCGGGAGCTCAAACGCCTACTCGCCGACCATCTACCCATCGAACGCCAAGCTCAGGACATGGCTTGGGGGATGGGACCCGGCGGAAGCCCGACGCCGACCGCTGACCGCTTCGTGCGTTATGTCAACCGTGATAACACAATTGCCGCGTCGCTGAAGAACGAAGCGATCACCGTCGAGACCACCTCCTACACCAACTTCGAGTCCTTCTGCGAGGTCTTGATGCGGGTCGTGGACGCACGGGCGCAAGTCTCCTCAATCGTTGGGGTCGAACGTATCGGCCTGCGCTATGTCCTTGAGGTGCGAGTGCCGGTGGGCGTCGACGGCCGCATCGACTGGGCCAACTGGATCGCTGAACCACTCATCGGACCGCAGCGCATCGCTCCAAGCGGTCTGGCCCTGACTGAATGGCAAGGCGCGGCGGTCTACCGCGAAGCGCAGCCGGGCAAGTCGCTCATCATCCGTTACGGCCCGGGAATCGGTCAGGCGCTTGATCAGAACTACCACCTGCGCCGGATCACGCCACCCCAGCAGGGACCGTATTTCCTGATGGATATCGACAGCTTTTGGACTCCTGCCGGGGGCGCGATCCCCGAATACAACAGGGATCTGCTGGTTACGACGTTCCAGGATCTGTACGAACCGTCGCAGACCGTGTTTCAGGAGATGCTCACCAGCCGCCTGAGAGATGACCTGCTTCGCCGCTAGGCCTTCACCGAGCTGGTGTAGGTCACGTCTGCGAAGGTGGCCGCGACCGCGTCGTCGGGATAAACAAACCCGTTAATCGCATGCAGTTCTTTGACGGTGTGGCGCGAGGTGTGCCAGTCGCGCTGGGCCAGATAGTCGACGATGTGGCTGCGCTGTCCGTGGTAGACGAGATCGTTGAGGTCGACTTCGAACCCGAGACCCGTCATCCGGTCATGGTGTGCCCGCCAGCGCTCGTCCGCGAAAACGGCCGTGTCGGGTACGAATTCGAAGGCCAGTCGGCTGCCGGTGGCACTCAAAGCGGTGATGTTGTCGAACAACGCATCCTGGGCTTCGTCAGGCAGGTAGATCAATAGCCCTTCGGCACTCCACGCCGAGGGAGCCTTGGGGTCGAAGCCCGCCGCCCGCAGCGCGGTGGCCCAGTCGTCACGTAAGTCGACGGCGACGGTGCGCCGCTCGGCGGTCGGCTCAGCGCCGAGATCGCTCAGTGTCAGGGTTTTGAACTCGATCACCTCTGGCATGTCTACCTCGTAGACGACGGTGCCCGCCGGCCACGGCAGCCGGTAGGCACGCGCATCGAGACCCGACGCAAGGATGACCACCTGGCCGATTCCGCCCTGAGTTGCATCGACGAAGAATTGGTCATAAAACCGGGTGCGGCAGGCCATCCCCTCGGCCATCCGGCGCGGATCGAAATTGGCTTCTCCCCCAACGGGAATCTGCCCGTTCACCACCCGGACATAGACATCGATTCCGACCGCGCGCACCAGTGGCGCGGCGTACGGGTCATCAATCAACTTCGCATCGGAAGCCAGCGCCCGCTGGGCGGCGACCATGGTCGCCGTCGCCCCGACGCTCGTGGCGAGATTCCAACGGTCGCTCTCGGCCCGCGCCATGGTGCTCCCTTGCCCTGACTCGAAATCTCAACAAATATAGATAATCTAGTTATTACCACAGCGCAGCTCGCCAAGCCTTGGAGAACCTTGACGGGCCGACCGGCCGTCGGCAACACGGTGGGAACCCACTGCTATTATCTGCCTATGCATGCAGGTAGTAGCGAAGGGCGGTTGCCCGACGACCAGGCCGGTCTGGTCGTCGAGGTTTTCCGGATGCTGGCCGACGCCACCCGTGTGCAAGTGCTCTGGTCGCTGACGCATCAGGAGATGTCGGTCAATGAACTCGCCGAGCACGTGGGCAAGCCGGCACCATCCGTTTCCCAGCACCTTGCGAAGCTGCGGATGGCGCGTCTGGTGCGGACCCGCCGGAACGGCACCACGATCTTCTACAGCCTGGAGAACGACCATGTGCGCCAGCTGGTGATGGACGCCGTCTTCAACGCCGAGCACGCCGGTCCCGGAGTTCCGCGTCATCACCGCGCCGACGGCGCGTTGAAGGGCTTGAAGAATCGCGCCGATGCTTCAAACGCTCGAACGGACATTGGCGGCGCATGACTCGCTCTTGTTCACAACATATTTCACCCAAGGAGAAAGCGGTCATGGCCGAACAGCACGCCCACGAAACGCCGCACGCGCACGAACATCACCACGACGAGATGGCTCACTCACATGCGCACACCACGCATCAGCACGACCACGTGACCCACGAGCACTCCCACGACCACGGCGACGGAACCGAGCACACACACCCACACGTGCATCAGTCCGGCCTTGAAGAAGCCCACGGCCACACCCACGCCTAACGCGGCACCGCCGCCGCGTCCTACGCGCGGCGAAGCGACTAGAAGACGTTCGGGCAGTAGTGCAACGGGTTGTCGCGCTGGTCCAGCGGCGGCAGGTTGCGCGCCGGCGTCTGCACCAATGGCGCATCGGCCGGGATTCGTCCGGCGGCACGGTCCAAACCGGCGCGGGCCCGCGGATGCTTGCGAAACCGCCTTGGCACGCAAGTGAATACGAGGCCGACCACGTCGCCGAAGCGGCGGTGCAGCCATTCGTCGCGGCGCGACCAGCGGTAGCCCATCAGGTCGCGCACCGGCGGATCGTAGAGACCGACTGTCAGCCAGACGAAGAACGGGGCCAGCAATTTGCGCTGCGCGGACCACAACCAATCCGGGGCCCATTGGACGAACGGGGGCTTGGGCAATTCGGTCAGGTCGAGGACGGCACGCGCCGCGTAGTTGTTCTCCAATACGTTGCGGCACATGTGGTCCCAGTAGGCCTGGAACTCCTCCCATGACTTCGGCACCGGCTTCATGCTCATGCCGTACATCCGATACCACTCGATGTGCTCGTCGAACAGCTGGCGCTTTTGCGCTTCGGTCAGACCGCCGCAGAACCGTTCGGCCACATGGATAGTGCCGACGAAGAACGTGGCGTGTGCCCAGTAGAAGACGTCGGGGTTCAACGCGTGGTAGCGGCGCCCCTGACTGTCGACACCCTTGATGGTGGTGTGGTAATCCCGCACCTCAGCCCCGGTGACCGGGGCACGGTCGCCGTCGAACACAACACCGCCAATCGGGTACAGCGACCGCAGCAGCCGCGGCCAGCGTTCGCGGAAGAACGTCGAGTGATCCGTCACGGCGGCGCCCAGCTGCGGGTGCATGTTCTGCATCGATCCGGCCCACGGACCCTGCAGCATGCCGCGCCAGTCACCGAAATACCGCCAGGTCAGCGAATCCGGGCCGAGCGGCGGCGACTCGTATCCCAGCGGCGACACCGGGCAGCCGGCCGCCACGCCACTGGCGCCCGCTTCGGTATCACCGGGCGGGTAGGCCGCGAAGGAATTTTGAGGCATCCGTGGAGCTTCCTGTACACGTTTGTTGCGGCTTATAGTTACGAGTAGTTCTGACTACGTATGTTGTCAGTATGTTGTCAGTTGCAGCTTAGGAGCGATGTGCAGTCCGGTCAACGACGGGGCCGCTGGTCCGGCGTCCCACTGGCGAGTCGACTCGCCGTACGTCGGGACAACCTCATCACCGCAGGCGTGCAGTTGCTCGGCAGCGACAGCGGACCCGCGCTGACCGTTCGTGCGGTGTGCCGCAAGGCCGCGCTGACCGAACGCTACTTCTATGAAAGCTTCTCCGATCGCGACGAATTCGTCCGTGCGGTCTACGACGACGTCTGCACACAAGCGATGGCGGCCCTCAGCGCGGCGAAGACCCCTCGGGAAGCCGTCGAGCAATTCGTCGAGCTGATGGTCGACGACCCGGTGCGGGGGCGCGTGCTGCTGCTGGCGCCGACGGTAGAGCCGGTGCTGACCCGGTCCGGCGCGGAATGGATGCCCACCTTCATCGATCTGCTGCAGCGCAAGCTGTCCCGGGTTGGCGATGCGGTGCTGCAGAACATGATCGCCACCGGCCTCGTCGGCGGGCTGTCCAGCCTGTTCACCACGTACCTCGACGGACGGCTCGGCGCCACGCGCGACCAGTTCATCGACTTCTGCGTCCACCTGCTGCTCAACACCGCGGGCCCGTACGTTCCCGTCGGTGAGCTGGGGAAATCTGAGAACATTCGGTCGCGTACGGTCTAAGGTGGTATTCGCCTGGCCGCTATTTCGTTGAGCCGCTGACGACGCCCCCAACCGGCAAACGACGGATCGAAATGTGATCTCCCATGCCGAAACGGAAACTTGATGCTACTGGGGGACACAGATATATTGACTGCAACCACTAGACACAGGTAACTGGAGGCCCCATGTCAGCCAAGCTGACCGACCTACAGCTGTTGCACGAGCTTGAACCGGTCGTCGAGCAGTACATGAACCGGCACCTGAGCATGCACAAGAACTGGAACCCGCACGACTACATCCCATGGTCGGAGGGCAAGAACTTCTATGCGCTCGGCGGCAAGGACTGGAGCCCCGAGCAGAGTCAGCTCACCGATGTCGCCCAGGTGGCGATGGTGCAGAACCTGATGACCGAGGACAACCTGCCGTCGTACCACCGCGAGATCGCGATGAACCTGGGCATGGACGGCGCATGGGGTCAGTGGATCAACCGCTGGACGGCCGAGGAGAACCGGCACGGGATAGCGCTGCGCGACTATCTGGTGGTCACGCGTGCGGTCGACCCGATCGAGCTGGAGAAACTGCGCCTCGAGGTGGTGAACCGCGGCTTCAGCCCGGGCCAGAACCGCCAGGGCGACCTGTTCGCCGATAACCTGTTCGACTCGATTGTCTACGTCACATTCCAGGAACTGGCCACCCGGATCTCGCACCGCAACACTGGGAAGGCGTGCAACGAGGAAATCGCCAACCAGCTGCTGGCGAAGGTATCGGCCGACGAGAACCTGCACATGATCTTCTACCGCGACGTCACCGAAGCCGGCCTGGCGATCGCGCCGAACCAAGCGATGTACTCACTACACCGGGTGCTGCGCAATTTCAGGATGCCCGGGTTCACGGTGCCGGAGTTTCGCCGCAAGGCCGTGATGATTGCCGTCGGAGGCGTGTACGACCCCCGCATCCACCTCGACGAGGTGGTGATGCCGGTGCTGAAGAAGTGGCGCATTTTCGAGCGCGAGGACTTCACCGGCGAGGCCGCCAGACTGCGCGACGACCTTGCCGTGCTGATCGAAGAGCTCGAGGCGGCCTGCGACAAATTCGAGATCTCCAAGCAGCGCCAACTCGATCGGGAAGCCCGCACAGGCCGCACGATCACGGCCCAGGAGCTGCATAAGACCGAAGGCAAGCTCGCCCTGAGCGAGAGGTAGCCGGCGTTGCGCATCGGCCCCATCACGCTGGCCAGCCCGGTGGTGTTGGCACCGATGGCTGGGGTGACGAACGTCGCATTCCGGACCCTGTGCCGCGAGCTTGAGCAAGCCCGCGTCGGAACGGTCAGCGGACTCTACGTCTGCGAGATGGTGACGGCGCGCGCCCTTGTCGAGCGGCATCCCTCCACCATGCACATGACGACGTTCTCCCCGGACGAGTCGCCACGCTCGCTGCAGCTCTACGCGGTGGACCCCGCGACTACCTACGCGGCCGCCCGGATGGTCGCTGTCGAGGGCTTGGCCGATCACATCGACATGAACTTCGGCTGCCCCGTGCCCAAGGTGACCAGGCGTGGCGGCGGTGCGGCACTCCCGTTCAAGCGCCGCCTGTTCGGCCAGATCGTGGCCGCCGCCGTGCGAGCCACCGAAGGCACCGAAGTACCGGTGACCGTCAAGTTCCGCATCGGCATCGACGACGACCACCACACGCACCTGGATGCGGGGCGCATTGCCGAGGCCGAAGGTGCCGCCGCGGTCGCATTGCACGCCCGGACGGCGGCGCAGCGTTATTCCGGCAGCGCCGATTGGGAGCAGATCGCCCAGCTCAAGCAGCAGGTGCGGACGATTCCGGTGCTCGGCAACGGGGACATCTACGATGCGAGCGATGCGCTGGCCATGATGGCCAGCACCGGGTGCGACGGCGTTGTCATCGGTCGTGGTTGCCTGGGCCGGCCCTGGCTGTTCGCCGAGCTGTCTGCCGCGTTCACCGGCAGACCGGCGCCCACGCCACCCACCCTTGGCGAGGTCGCCCACATCGTCCGCCGGCATGGCCGGCTGCTGGCCGCCCATTTCGGCGAAGACAAGGGCATGCGCGATATCCGCAAGCACGTCGGTTGGTACCTGCATGGCTTCCCAGCGGGATCCGATTTGCGTCGAGCGCTGGCGATGGTCAAGACCCTCGCCGAACTCGACTGCTTATTGGACCGGCTGGACGGCGCGGTTCCGTTCCCGGAAGCCGCGACCGGCCCGCGGGGTCGGCAGGGTTCACCCGCCCGGGTGGCCCTGCCCGAAGGCTGGCTGACCGATCCGGACGACTGCACGGTGCCCGCCGGGGCCGACGTCATGCACTCGGGCGGCTGAGCCAAGGGCCGCAAAATCGCGTCCGGGCTGATAACTCAAGTACGATGTGTGCCTTGTGCCATTGCACTTCGGTAGCGGATCGGTTTGGCCGCTGCGCGACGGCCGCAGATGCGGGCGACCCCGCGGGTGGCGCGGCGTTGAAAAGCCAGCGCCAGTAGATGCGTTCACTCGGATACCGCTGTCGTCCGTAACTCGGGTGCAGCTGAATTTTGGAGGCCGGTAGGACGTGGGTGACGGCGAGCACGACGCCACTCTTGGCCGTAGGCGCGCATCCGACACGGATGGTCGATCGACCGCGCCTGGGGTGCGGGGCGCCGCGCCGTGGGAACGGTTCGAGCCCCAGGAACACCCAGCTGACAGGGTGGGCTCCCACGCCGGTGGCGGGCTCAGTGTCGCTGATCTGATCGCCAAAGTCGGAGCGCCGACCCTTGACCGGCCCAGTCACCGCCACATGGCGCCGGATACCGAACCTTCCGAAGCATCGCCGGGCGTGGCTTCTAACCGAGCCGCCGACCAAACCCCCGACCAAACCCCGGACCAACAGGACACCGAGATCATCGAGATCCCGGCCTACTCGTTCGAGGGCGTCTCGGAGCTTCCCGACCTCGGGGCCACCGCATACCCGAACGGCCACAAGTTCGAATCGGGCTCCGAATCGGGCCGGGCCGGTGAAGCACCGGCCGGTCGGCGGCCGATGCTGCTGGCCGGGCGCTCACTGGCGGCGCTTTTCGCCGTGCTGGCGCTGGTCCTGACCGGCGGCGCCTGGCAGTGGAGCACGTCGAAGAACGCTCGTCTGAACACCATCAGTGCGCTCGACCCGCATTCCGGCGACATCCGTGACCCCAATGGTCAGTACGGCGACGAAGACTTCCTGATCGTCGGTATCGACTCGCGGTTGGGAGAAAACGCGGACATGGGCGCCGGCGACGCCGACGACGCCGATGGCGCCCGGTCGGACACAATCATGCTGGTTAACATCCCGGCCAACCGCAAACGCGTGGTCGCGGTGTCGTTTCCCCGAGATCTGGCGATCACCCCGCTGCAATGCGAGGCCTGGAATCCCGACAACGGCAAGTACGGACCCGTCTACAACAAGAAGACCGGGACCTGGAGCCCCAAGATCGTCTCCACCGAGACGAAACTGAACTCGACATTCTCCTTCGGGGGTCCGAAGTGTCTGGTCAAGGAAATCCAGAAGCTGTCCGGTTTGAGCATCAACCACTTCATCGCCGTCGACTTCGCGGGATTCGCGAAAATGGTCGACGCCCTGGGCGGCGTTCAGGTGTGCACCAGCACCCCGCTGCACGACTACGAATTGGGCACGGTTCTCGAACACGCGGGGCGCCAGGTCATCGACGGGCCGACGGCGTTGAACTATGTGCGGGCCCGCCAGGTGACCACCGAGACCAACGGTGACTACGGCCGCATCAAACGCCAGCAATTGTTCTTGTCATCGCTACTGCGGTCCCTGATCTCCGAGGACACGCTGTTAGACCTCAATAAGCTGAACAACGTCGTCAATATGGTCATCGGCGATACCTACGTCGACAACGTCAAGACCAAAGACCTGGTCCAACTCGGCCAGTCATTGCAGGGCATGGCGGCCGGACACATCACGTTTGTCACCGTGCCGACGGGCATAACAGACGAGAACGGCGACGAGCCTCCGCGCATGGACGACGTGCGATCGCTGTTCGACGCCATCATCAACGATGATCCGCTGCCCCAGGAAAACGACCACAATGCCAAGAGTTTGGGCCCTTCCTCGGGCTCAACCTCGGGGTCCACCACCTCGCCCGCCACGCCCACCACCAAGAAGGCGCCGACCCCCACCGCCACCCCGCAGGCGCTGCGCGAGCGAGTGGTCACGACCTCGCCGCAGGCTGTCACCGTTCGGGTGTCCAACGCGACCAACCAATCCGGCCTGGCCACTACCGCCACCAGCCAGCTCAAGCGGAACGGGTTCAACGTGATGACGCCGGACGACTATCCGAGTTCGGTGAGCGCGACGACCGTGTTGTTTTCTCCGGGCAACGAACAGGCCGCGGCCACGGTGGCCTCGGCCTTCGCCAACGCCAAGGTTCAGCGGGTTTCCGGCTACGGCCAGGTTGTCCAGGTTGTGCTCGGCCCGGACTTCAACTCTGTGACCGATCCCGCCCCCAGCGGCTCGTCGGTCACCGTGCAGTTGGACCGCGGTTCCAGCAACTCGCCGGCCACGCTGCCGGACGACCTGACGGTTACCAACGCGGCCGACACCACCTGCGAGTAACCACTTCTCGCGACGCTCAGCTGACCTATCCGGCCCGAAGAACGTAGGCTTGGCGGCATGCGGACGGCTTACCAAGAGCAGCTCTCGGATTTGTCCGAGCGGCTCGGTGAGATGTGTGGCCTGGCGGGCATCGCAATGGAGCGGGCAACCCAAGCGCTACTGCAGGCCGATCTGGTACTGGCCGAGCAGGTGATCTCCGACCACGAAAAGATCGCGACGCTGAGCACCCGGGCCGAGGAGAACGCATTCGTTCTGCTGGCATTGCAGGCGCCGGTCGCCGGTGACCTTAGGTCGATTGTGAGCGCCATCCAGATGGTGGCCGACATCGACCGGATGGGAGCGCTGGCCCTGCACGTCGCCAAGATCGCCCGCCGCCGCCATCCTCAGCACGTGTTACCCGAAGAGGTCAACGGATATTTCGCCGAAATGGGCAGAGTCGCAGTCGAATTAGGCAATAACGCGCAAGAGGTGGTGTTGTCCCGCGACCCGGAGAAAGCCGCCCGGATCCGCGAAGAAGACGATGCGATGGACGATCTGCACCGGCACTTGTTCTCGGTGCTGATGGACCGTGAATGGCGGCATGGCGTCGCGGCCGCCGTCGACGTGACGTTGCTGGGCCGGTTCTACGAGCGCTTCGCCGACCACGCCGTCGAGGTTGCCCGCCGCGTCATCTTCCAGGCGACCGGCAGATTTCCCGAGGAAGACGCGGCAGCACCGTCTCATTAGGGTCGCACTAGCCGGACTAGCCGAAGCGCCCGGAGATGTAGTCCTCGGTCGCCTTCTGCGCCGGGTTGGAAAAGATCTTCTCGGTGTCGTCGATCTCCACCAGCCGGCCGGGTTTCCCCACAGCTTCCAGGTTGAAAAACGCAGTCTGATCGCTCACCCGAGCGGCCTGCTGCATGTTGTGGGTCACGATCACGATCGTGTATTCCTGCTTCAACTCACTGATCAGATCTTCGATGGCCATCGTCGAGATGGGGTCCAACGAGGAGCACGGTTCGTCCATCAGCAAGACATCGGGTTGCACCGCAATGGCCCGTGCGATGCACAACCGCTGTTGCTGTCCCCCCGACAATCCGCCGCCGGGCTTGTCCAAGCGATCCTTGACCTCGTCCCACAGGTTTGCGCCGCGCAAGGAGTATTCAGCCGTATCGTCGAGCAGTTTGCGATTGCGCACACCCTGCAGCCTCAGGCCCGCCACCACGTTGTTGCGAATCGACATGGCAGGAAAGGGGTTGGGCCGCTGAAACACCATCCCCACTGCCCGGCGCACGCCCACCGGGTCGATGCCGGGCGCGTAGATGTTTTCGTCGTCGAGCAGCACCACGCCCTCGACCCGGGCACCGGGGATGACCTCGTGCATCCGGTTCAGCGTGCGAAGCACGGTCGTCTTGCCACAGCCCGATGCACCGATGAACGACGTCACGCTGCGCGGCAGGATCGCCAGCGACACGTCCGCGACCGCGTGAAAAGACCCGTAGTAGAGGTTGACGTCCTCGAGGTCCAACCGCTTGGCCACTTAGTGCTCCTCTTACGACTTCTTGGGGGCGAACATTCTCGCCAGCGCGCGAGCCCCGATGTTGACGACAGCGATCATCAGGATCAGTGTCAGCGCCGCTGACCATAATCGATCGGTGGGAACCGGGTTGCTGCCTGCGCCGGCGGATGTCTGGTAGTACATCATGCCGGGCAGCGTTCCCATGAACCCGCTGAAGATGTTGAAATTTATTGCCTGCGAGTAACCGACCAGGATCAGCAACGGGGAGGTCTCGCCCAGCACCCTGGCCACCGCGAGCATGATCCCGATGATGATGCCGGCCAGGCCCGTCGGAATCACAATCCTGGCAATGGTTTTCCACTTGGGAATCCCCAACGCGTAACTGGCCTCACGAAGATCGACCGGAACGATCCTTAGCATCTCTTCGGTCGCCCGAACAATCACCGGGACCATCAACAACACCAGCGCCAACGACACCGCGAATTCGGACCGGGGCAGACCCAGCGTCGCTACCAGCAGCGCATAGATGAACAACGCCGCCACGACCGAGGGAACACCGCTGAGAATGTCCACCATGAACGAGGCCAGCCTGGCCAGCGGGGTGCTACCACCGTATTCGACCAGATAAACCGCAACCATGACGCCGATCGGGACTGATAGCGCGGTACAGACCAGTCCCTGCAGCGCCGTTCCGACGATGGCGTGGTAGGCGCCGCCGCCGGCCATGAATTCTGTTGTGCCGGACTGTGAATGAGTCCACCACACGCTCGATGTGATCGCCTTGAACCCCTTGTCGATTACCGAGCACAGCACCCACACCAACGGCACCAGCGCGATCAGCATCGACAACGTCACCAGCGCTGTCGCGACCATGTCTGAGACTCGCCGGCGCCGGTCGAGGCCGGAGATCGTCCGTGCCTTGAGCGGGCGGTCCCAGATCGAGGTCACCTGGCGCCCCTTTTGGATCCGATCCCGGCAAGGGCCTGTCGCGCCAGTGCGTCGATGACGAAGGTAAGCAGGAAAAGCACCAGACCCGCGGCAATATAGGCGCCGGCCTTGTACTGGTCATTGAATTCCGATGCGGCGCCCGCGATCTTTGTTGCGAAGGTGGAACCGCCGTCGAATACCGACCAACCGAAAGCCTTTTGGGTGCCGCGCAAGATGATAAGCAGCGCGACCGTCTCCCCCAAGGCGCGGCCCAGACCCAGCATCGCGCCGCTGATGTATCCGGATCGCCCGAACGGCAACACCGTCGTTTTAACGACTTCCCACCTGGTCGCACCCAGTGCCAGCGCCGCCTCGATCTGCTCGTGCGGAGTCTGAACGAACACTTCTCGCGTGACTGCGGCGGTGATCGGCAGGATCATCACCGCCAAAACAATCCCGGCGGTGAAGATGGTGCCGCCGCCGGCCACCGACGAGTTACCGGTGGCGAAGAACACGCACCAGCCCATGGTGTGGTTGAGCCACAGTGCGATCGGCCGCAGCCGCGGCGCCAGCACGAGCAGACCCCAAACGCCGTAGATGATCGAGGGAACGGCCGCCAGCAGATCGACGGTGTAGGCCAACGACCCGGCCAGCCGTCGTGGCGCGTACTGCGTGAGGAAGATTGCAACGCCCAGTGCGACGGGCATGGCCAGGATCAAGGCCAACAGCGAGACGAACACCGTCACCTGGAGCAGATCGAATATCCCGAAGTGCATAGCCGATGTGTCGGTGGTGACCCAGTTACCGCCGTAGCTGAAGAAGTTCTCCCGATTGCGCTGCAACGCCGGTATCGCACGCAACAGCAGGAATCCGCCGATCGCGGCGATCAGCACGACGATCAGGACAGCGGAGCCCTCCGACAGCCGGCGAAAGATACGGTCCCCGAAGATCGGTCGAGTATTCCCCCACGGGCTGACGGGTACGACGGGCGACTCGGGAAAAGGCGCAGCGACTACCGCACCCGAGCCCGCGTCGGCCGGGTTTGGCGTGGTCACTGTTCTCCCGTCACTGTTGTTCTGCTGTCGCTCCTAAAACCCGCCGGTCAGAGGTTTTGCTGGGGCCTTCACAAGGCGTTTTGCCAGGCTTTCGGAAAACTATTGCATTGCATTGATCGCGGTGACCACCCGCTCCTTGACCTTATCGGGCAACGGCACATAGCCGGCCGAGGAAAGGTCCTGCTGACCAGTGTCTACGGCCACGCTGAGGAACGACTTGATCGCGTTGAAGGTATCCGGGCTGTAGCCCTTTGAACACACGATCTGGTAGGTGGCCAGCACCAACGGATAAGCACCCGGCTGCTGGCTGGCGTACATCGGGTTCAGATCCAGCACCAGGTCGTTGCCGGCGGCCGCAAACTCAGCTGCGTCCATTGCGATACGTGCCGTGTCGTTGGTCAGCGCGACCGGGCCGCTGCCCGTGTCGATCTGGGCGAACGGTACCCCGGCCTGATCGGCGAAGCCCTTCTCGACGTAGCCGATGGCTCCCGGCGTTGCCCGCACAGCCTGGATCACGCCGGCCGACTTCACGACGCCTTCGCCGGCGCCACCTTGAAATTCCGTGCCGACACCTCGGGTCCAACTCCGTGGTGCGGCGGTCGTCAGGTATGTCTGCAGGCTGTCGGTAGTGCCCGACGAGTCCGACCGGTAGATCGGCGTGATCTTGGTGTCGGGCAGGGCGACACCGCCATTGAGAGCGGCCAGCATCGGGTCACTCCATCTGGTGATCTTGCCGCTGAAGATCTTGGCCAGTACATCGGCATTGACGATCGCCGTGCGAGGGCCCCGCAGGTTGTAGACCAACGCGACTGGCCCGAACACCAGCGGCAAATCCCAGGGTGGGTTTCCGTTGCAGCGCTTGATCGCCGGGCGAATCTGACCCGAGACCAGGGGCGAGTCTGTCCCGGCGAAGTCGACATGGCCGGCGATGAACTGCTCGCGGCCGGCACCCGACCCCGTCGGGTTGTATGCCACGCTTTTCCCGGGGCAGTATTGGCCCCATACCTGGTTGAACACCGCAATCGCGTTCTGTTCAGCGGTCGACCCCTCGGCCGTCACCACATTCTTCCCGCCGCAGCCCGCCGTACCGGCGGTTCCCGACAGAGCTGTCGCCGAAGCGCTGGGACGGTTGTCGTCACTACCGCAGGCAGTCAGCACGCCCGCCGTCGTCGTCGTTGCCAACGCCGCCGCCCAAAACGCTCTACTCACCCTGCCGAGCCTCACCCGATCCCGCCTCCTGGATGAATTCTGGACGTATAAGGGCGAACAATAGGGGATGCGGACCGGTGCTGCCTGCGTCGTCGGTCAACTGCGAGCGGGGGCGGGCGCAAACGCGGTGTCAACGCTGTGGGTGGTGAAGCCCAGGCTCCGGTAGGTCCGAAGCGCAGCGACGTTGTCCGATTCGACGTACAGCAGCACCGCGGGTGTGGGGTCTGCGGGGTTTGCCGGGTCTGCGAGCCGGCCCGCCAGCCATTCGACGCCGATCGCGGTCAACGCCTGGCCCAGGCCGCGTCCTTGTGCCGACGGGTCGACGCCCACTACATAGACCTCACCCAGGCCGGGCTGATCGAGATGCACTTTGGTCCAGTGGAAGCCCAGCAGCCTGTCCGGCTGATCGCTTTCGGAGTCGCCGTACGCCAGGAACAACCCCTCCTGGTCGAACCATGGTTCGCTGCGCCGCTCCGCCAGGTTGGCCGCGGTCCAGCCGCCCTGTTCGGGGTGCGTGGCGAAGGCGGCGTTGTTCACCCGCAGCAGCTCGGCATCATCGGCGGCGCCGCGGTAAGTACGGATCCGCACCCCGGGCGGGGTGCCGACCGGCTCGGGGAAATCGCGCAGCGAGCGGCGCATCTGAATCAATTCCCGAACCGCGACCAGATCCAGCGCGGACGCGGTTTCCCGAGCCGGCTCGAGTGTGCCGTGCGCCCAGAACTGAGTGTGTTTGTTGGTTTTGGCCAGCGCCGCACGTCCCATTGCCGCGCCGATACCACGCCGACGGGCCCGCGGATGCACCACCAGTTCCGCCATTCCCGCATCGCCGTCGTCCAGCGGGCTCAGGTTGCTGAGGTTGAGGTAGCCGACCACCGTGACGCCGGGTAGCGAATCGGTGACAAGCAGATGCTCGGTACGGTCGTGTTCGAGTTCCCGCAGCACCTGTTCGCCGACGGGCGCCACCCCATCGAATTCCGTTGCCGCCGAAACGAGTTCGCGAACGTCCCGCTGCTGTTGTGCGGTCAGTGCCGAACGCCAGTCGGGCGGGGTCACTGAGTGTGCAGCGGGTCGACCAGCGGCTCTTGCAGGTCGTCAGAATCGGGCTCGGCGTCGTCGTCGTATTCGGGCTCCGCAACCGGCGCTCGGCCGCGGGCCGGCCGCACGGCTTTGTAACCCACATTGCGAACGGTGCCGATCAACGCTTCATGCTCGGGGCCGAGCTTGGCCCGCAGCCGACGCACGTGCACATCGACGGTGCGGGTACCGCCGAAGAAGTCGTACCCCCACACCTCGTGCAGCAACTGCGCGCGGGTGAACACCCGGCCGGCATGCTGGGCCAGGTATTTCAACAGCTCGAACTCTTTGTAGGTGAGGTCAAGGGGACGGCCGCGCAGTCGCGCGGTGTAGGTGCCTTCGTCGATCACCAGCTCGCCGAGGCTGACCTTGCCGGCGCTCTCCTGGTCGGCCAACCCACCGCGGCGTCCGACAACCAGGCGCAGCCTGGCCTCGATCTCGGCCGGCCCGGTGCTGGGCAGCAGGATCTCGTCCAGTCCCCAGTCAGCGCTGACCGCCACCAAGCCGCCTTCGCTGACCACCGCCAAGACCGGCACCGAACGGCCCGCCGTGCTCAGCAGACGGCAAAGACCGCGCGCGGATGACAGGTCCTGGCGCGCGTCCACCAGCACAGCGTCGGCGGTTCCGGCTTCCAACAACGAAGATGGCTCTGCCGGTGCTGTCCGGACAGTGTGCGGGAGCAGCGACAACGACGGCAGTACCGGGTCAGGGTGCAGCTCGGATGTCAGCAGTAGTAGCTCCAACAAGCCCCTCCAGCCGTGTGAAAGGCATCTCCCAAATTTACCGACGCCACATGGCGTTAGTTACCAGGACACATAACGATAACGTGCCACCAGTCCGTTGTGTGTGGCCCCCGAAGGAGTGTGAGCCCCGCCACGGGTCGGGCCGGAACGAAACGCTGGAATGGGCCAGCCAGACGGGCACCAGATGGCCCAGCCACAATGTGCCTATGCGCAAGGTGCTGATCGGTGCGATCGCAGCTGCTGTCGCCGTGGGCGTGCTCGTCCTCGGCGCCATCGGTGTCGACCTGGGAACCAGCATCTATGCCGAATACCGACTGTCCTCCACCGTTCGCAAAGCAGCGAATCTAGGGTCTGACCCTTTCGTCGCCATCCTGGCCTTCCCCTTCATCCCGGAGGCGATGCGCGACCACTACAACCAATTGGAGATCAAGGCCAACGCCGTCGATCACGCGGCGACGGGCAAGGCCACCCTCGAAGCCACCATGCACTCCATCGATCTGACCTACGCGTCGTGGCTGATCAGGCCCGATGCGAAACTTCCGATCGGCAAGCTGGAGAGTCGCATCATCATCGACTCGACGCATCTGGGCCGATATATGGGTATTACCGACCTGATGGTTGAGGCCCCACCGCAGGAAACCAACAACGCCACCGGCGGCACTACCGAATCCGGAATTTCCGGCAGTCACGGGCTGGTGTTCAGCGGCACCCCGAAGTCGGCGAACTTCGACCACCGGGTCAGCGTCTCGGTGGATCTTTCGATTGCCACGGACGACCAGGCGACTGTGGTGTTCACCCCCACCGGCATCATCACCGGACCCGACACCGCCAATCAAAGCGTGCCAGCCGACATGCGGGATGCGGTGTTACATGCGTTCAGCGCCCGGCTGCTCAATCAGCGGCTTCCCTTCGGCGTCGCGCCGACCACCGTTGGCGCGCGTGGCTCCGACGTCATCGTCGAAGGCATCACCCAGGGAGTAACTGTGACCCTGGAGGGGTTTAAGCAGTCGTGATACGCGCCGGCGACGATGCGGAGCGCGACGAGGAGGAGGAGCGGCGCTATGGCGACCGTACTGGTTGCGATTACCGCGGCACTGGCTGTGGCGACCCTCGTCGGCTGGTTGATGACACAGCGCTCCGGCGACGTCCGGGAAATTCATCCGGAACCGGCTCAGGGCGCCGAGGGTGGCGCCCCAGACATCGCTGACACCGCCGATCTGGGCCTATCCTCTACCGGCCCGACCGTCGTGCATTTCAGCGCACCGTGGTGCGGACCCTGCGATCGGGTGCGCCGAGTGGTCGATCAGGTCTGCGACGACCTGGGCGACGTGGCCCACGTCGAGATCGACCTGGACACCAATCCGGTTGCTGCGCGGCGGTTTTCGGTGCTGTCGCTGCCTACCACGCTGATCTTTGACGTCGACGGACGGCAACGATACCGGGCTTCCGGAGTCCCCAAGGCCGCTGACCTGCGGTCCGCCCTGCAGCCGCTATTGGCTTGATGGCCGTGTCATTGGGTAGGATTGCGGCCGTGTCAGCCCGCCTGGAGCCCATGCTCACTCAGCGTCGCACAGTTGATCTGTGCCGCGTCGCAGGCTGTTGCTGTTGCTGTAGCTGCTGAATAGCCGCGCCCACCCGCGCAGCGTTCGGAGCAGCCCCGGAGCCCTACCGTGGCATGTCGCCCGTCGTTCCTGCGCAGCAAAAATATCTAGGAGTAGCACCATGTCGAGCAATAACACCACCCAGCCGGACCGCGTCGACGTGCGTGGACCGAGGTTCGCCGCCTGGATTACCACCGCGGTTCTGGTGGCCACGCTGATGATCTCGGCGGTAAGTCCGCTGGCCGCCGCGATTGTGCTGGGCCTCCAAGCCCTGGTGTTCGCGATCGGCGCAGTCGGCGGCCCGCGCCAGCACCCCTACGGGAGGGTGTTCGCCAAATTCGTGGCACCCCGGCTGGGGCCGGTCACGGAACGCGAACCGGTGGCACCGCTGAAATTCGCCCAACTGGTCGGGCTCATCTTCGCGGTCACCGGCGCGGCTGGATTCGCCGTCGGCGGGTCCGCGACGGGACTGTGGGTGGGCATCATCGCCACCGCTTTCGCGATCATCGCGGCCTTTTTGAATGCGGCCTTCGGCATCTGCCTCGGCTGCCAGCTCTACCCGCTTGTCGCGCGCTTCCGGCGCACCCCGCAGCCGGCTTAGTGGCTGATGAGTACCCGTTCACCACAAAGCAATCGAAAGGATCCTCACCATGGCAAGCTCTGACGTCCTGGTCTCTGCCGACTGGGCCGAGAGCAATCTCGACGCAGCCGACGTCGTATTCGTCGAGGTGGACGAAGACACGAGTGCTTACGAAGGCGGCCACATCGCGGGCGCGATCAAACTGGACTGGCGCACCGACTTGCAGGACGCGGTCAAGCGCGACTTCGTGGACGCTCAGCAGTTCTCCAAGCTGCTCAGCGACCGCGGCGTCGCCAACGACGACACCGTGGTCCTCTACGGGGGCAACAACAACTGGTTCGCCGCCTACGCGTACTGGTATTTCAAGCTGTACGGCCACGACAAGGTCAAGCTGCTCGACGGCGGCCGCAAGAAATGGGAGCTCGACGGCCGCCCGCTGTCCAGCGACTCCGTCAGCCGGGCCGCCACCTCCTACACCGCCGCCCCGCCGGACAACACCATCCGGGCGTTCCGGGACGAGGTCATCGCCGCCATCAACGTCAAGAACCTGGTCGACGTCCGCTCGCCCGACGAGTTCTCCGGCAAAATCCTCGCGCCTGCGCACCTGCCGCAGGAACAAAGCCAGCGGCCCGGACACGTCCCCGGCGCCATCAACGTGCCGTGGAGCAAGGCCGCCAACGAGGACGGCACTTTCAAGTCCGACGAGGACCTGGCCAAGTTGTACGCCGCCGCCGGCCTGGACGGCACGAAGGAAACGATTGCCTACTGCCGAATCGGGGAACGCTCGTCGCACACCTGGTTCGTTCTGCAGGAATTACTCGGGCATCAAAACGTCAAGAACTACGACGGCAGTTGGACGGAATACGGCTCCCTCGTGGGTGCCCCGATCGAGTTGGGAAGCTGATATGTGCTCTGGACCGAAGCAAGGACTGACGTTGCCCGCCAGCGTCGACCTGGAGAAAGAAACGGTGATCACCGGGCGCGTCGTGGACAGCGATGGCCAAGCCGTGGGTGGCGCGTTCGTCCGTCTGCTCGACTCCTCCGACGAGTTCACCGCCGAGGTGGTCGCCTCAGCCACCGGTGACTTCCGGTTCTTCGCCGCCCCGGGATCCTGGACGCTGCGCGCCCTGTCCAAGGCCGGTAACGGCGACGCCGTGGTGGCGCCGTCTGGCGCGGGTATCCACGAGGTAGACGTCAAGATCGCCTGACGGGCCCAGCCCAACCCGCGCGGTGCGGTGCCCGCAGGCCGCGCTGACGGATCAAGACGAATAGACTCCAACCCGTGGTGCTCTTCTTCGAGATCATCCTGATCGGGGTGACAGTACTGATCGCATGGTTCGCGCTGTACACCCTCTACCGGCTCATCACCGACGAGTCGTGAGTTCCGAAGAGGACCCCGGACCGGCCGGACCCGACGACCTGGGCGACAACGCTGTGGCTGCCGCTGCCGAGCGCGCCAAGGCGACCGCGGCCCGCAACATCCCGACCTTCGACGATTTGCCGGTACCGGCCGACACCGCGAACCTGCGCCAAGGCGCCAATCTCAACGACGCGTTGCTGGCACTGCTGCCGCTGGTGGGCGTGTGGCGCGGGGAAGGCGAGGGCCGCGGACCTGACGGTGACTACCGGTTCGGCCAGCAGATCGTGGTCTCCCACGATGGCGCGGATTACCTGAACTGGGAGGCCCGCTCCTGGCGCCTCGACTCATCGGGCGGTTACCAGGAGCCAGGCCTGCGCGAGACGGGCTTTTGGCGATTTGTCAGCGACCCCGACGATGATCCGACCGAGACCCAGGCGATCGAGCTGCTATTGGCTAATTCGGCCGGTTATGTCGAATTGTTCTACGGACGGCCGCTCACCCAATCGTCGTGGGAATTGGTGACCGATGCGCTGGCCCGGAGCCGTTCCGGTGTGCTGGTGGGCGGCGCCAAAAGGCTGTACGGCATCGTCGAGGGTGGCGACTTGGCCTACGTCGAGGAACGGGTGGACGCCGACGGTGGCCTGGTGCCGAATCTGTCGGCTCGGCTTTCTCGATTCGCCGGGTAATCGGTAGCCGGCCGAGGCTGGACATGGAGCGGCCCCCGAGCAAAGTACCTGGTCGGACAAACCGGGAGCTCGGGGGCCGGGTGGCTACGGGGAATTCGCTAGCGCGCGTTTGAATCGCTAGCTCTTCCGAGCCAAATGCAACTAGCGCGCAGCCACCTCACATGTCCATGAAGCTATCAATTTCGCGGACCACCTCCTCTCCTGTGTACCGCCGACCGTACCCGTCATTGCGCCCGCCGACAACAGATTTGACTGTCTCAGCGGTCGCTGACGATAGCCGCGTCGACCAGTGCACTGAATTCCGCCGCTACCGGGGGCCGGGGCAGCCAACGGCCGTCGAGCGTGTGCACGCGCGCGGCCAGGGTCATGCTGGAGATCAACCAGATGCCCTGGGCAGCACGCAGGTCCGCGACTCGCAGGGCGCGGTAATCGCAGTCGTACCCTTTGGCGCGGGCCGTCTCGAACAGCGCCTGCTGCGTGGTGCCGCGCAGGATCGGATACCACGGCGGCGGCGTCAACAGGCACGGATTGCCCTCGCCCCCTTCGGATTCAATGGCGATCACCACTGTCGAGCGCGGACCTTCCAGGACGTAGCCGTCCGTGCTGACGAAGATGACGTCGTCAGCGCCCTGCCGGGCGGCATGGCGCAAGACGGCCATGTTGACCGCGTAGGACAGTGTTTTGGCACCTGCCAGCAGCCACGGCATCGCGTCAGTACCGGTGGCGGGCAAGCCGCGGTCGAGCGTGACCACCGACACCCCGTCGCGCCGCACCGCGGCCACTCGTTCCGGGACGGCGTTGACCATCACATACGCGGTTGGCGTCGAGCCGCTCTCACGACCGCGGCTGTAGATCAATCGCAATGCCGCCTCGTCGTTGGTGCTTTGAGTCCACTGCCGCGTGGCCACCTCGATCGCGCGCCGCCAACTCGGAAGGTCCGGCTCGGGCAGATCCATTGATTTGGCCGACAGCCTGAGCCGATTCAGATGCGACTCGACGAGGCACGCGCCGCCATCTCGGATCAACAGCGTCTCGAAGGCACCGTCGCCGCGAATCGCGGCAAGGTCGTCGGCGTGCAGCAATGCCGTTCCCGGTGGATGTATCTCGCCGTCCAGCGTGACAACGACACCAGTCATGGACGAAAAGCCTAACCTCAGGCGAGCGTGAGGCTGGTTTCACGCTCGGTGTCGAACGTCAAGTTGGTTTCACGCTCGTCCGCGCGTAATCGGCCGCGCGCCAGGTCCGTAGAGTTGACGTGTGAGCGTCTATGCGGTCCCTGCACCCGATTCCGGACCCGACGCGGGCGCGATCTGGCATTACGGCGATCCGCTGGGCGAACAGCGGGCGGCTGAAACCGATGCCGTGCTGGTGGACCGCTCGCACCGCGCGGTGCTCACTTTGACCGGCAACGACCGGCAGAGCTGGCTGCACAGCATCTCGACCCAACACGTCAGCCAACTCCCGGACGGCGCCAGTACCCAGAATCTCAGCCTCGACGGCCAGGGCCGGGTGGAAGATCACTGGATCCAGACCGAGCTGGAAGGCACCACCACCCTCGACACCGAACCCTGGCGGGGTGAGCCGCTACTGAACTATCTGAACAAGATGGTCTTCTGGGCTGACGTCACCCCGGGGACTGCCGATACCGCGGTGCTGTCGCTGATGGGACCCCGCCTGGCGGATCGGGCGGTGCTCGATGCGCTTGGCCTGGACGCGCTGCCCGCCGAGCTGACCGGGCTCGCCGTAGCAGGCGGTGGCCCCGAAAGAGGCTTCGTACGCCGGATGCCGGGCGGCCCCGCCGGGCAAACTGAATTGGACCTGCTGGTGCCGCGTGCCGAGTCGGCCGTTTGGCAGGCCCGGCTGGCGCAGGCGGGCGTCCGGCCGGCCGGGGTGTGGGCCTACGAGGCCCTCCGGGTGGCGGCGCTGCGGCCGCGGCTCGGCGTCGACACCGACGAACGCACTATCCCGCACGAGGTGGGCTGGATCGGTGGCCCTGCCGAGGGTGCCGTCCATCTGGACAAAGGGTGCTACCGCGGGCAGGAGACCGTTGCGCGGGTGCATAACCTGGGTAAGCCACCCCGGATGTTGGTGTTGTTGCACCTCGACAGCACAGGCGAAATGCCCTCCACGGGTGAACCGGTGCTGGCCGGCGGGCGGGTGGTCGGCCGCCTCGGGACGGTGGCCGAGCATGTGGACCTGGGGCCGGTGGCGCTGGCTCTGATCAAGCGCGGGTTGCCGGCCGACACGGAATTGGCGACGGGGCCCGAAGCCTCTGTCGCCGCGGCCGTCGACGCCGATTCACTGCCCCCCGACGACGGGGTCGGCGCGGGACGGCGAGCCGTCGAGCGGTTGCGGGGGCGGTGACCCGACCGATGAGGTCTGCCACAGCGGGCGGGGTGGCCGACACCCGGCCGCGAGGCGCGGTAAACTGTCGGCAGGACAATAAACCACACCAGGAGATCGGAGCCGCCTACTCGTTAGGCCGCTCCGTTATTGCGCGAGGGGGTCCCCCCATGGGCCGCGGCCGGGCGAAGGCAAAGCAGACCAAGGTTGCTCGAGAACTTAAATACAGCTCTCCGCAAACCGACTTTCAGCGGCTTCAGCAAGAGCTGGCGGGAGCGGACGGCGACAACTCCAACCATCTCGACGGCGACGCCGACGAAGCGTTGGACGACGGAGACGACTGGCGACGCTAGAGACTTTCCCATTGCCTGACGCCCCGCTGCCGGGGCGTTTCGCATCAGTCGGGTACCGACCCGGTTAGGCCCGCTCCCTTAGAATCTCGGGTGTTGTCCAACGAGTTTGGCTCGGGGTCCGCCCTTGCCGCCCTTGCCGACGGTTCCGAGTACCCAGGAGTTCAGGTGTCGTGCGGTCAAGATGGCCTGGGCACGTTCGGTGTCCTCAGGCGCGACGACGGCGATCATGCCGACGCCCATGTTGAACGTCTTCTCCATCTCTTCGCGCGCGACTCGGCCACGCTGGGCGATCATGGCGAACACGGGCGCGGGAGTCCAAGTGCCGCGGTCGACCTCGGCGACCAGACCTTGCGGGATGACGCGTTGCAGGTTGCCGGCCAGGCCGCCGCCGGTGACGTGGCAGAACGTGCGGACCTGAGTTTCGGCGGCCAACGCCAGGCAGTCTTTGGCGTAAATCAGGGTGGGCTCGAGTAATTCCTCGCCCAGGGTGCGGCCGAACTCCTCGACATAGCCGGCCAAGTCCATCCGGTCGATCTCCAGCAGAACCTTGCGGGCCAGTGAGTATCCGTTGGAATGCAGGCCGGAAGATCCGAGCCCGATGATGACGTCACCGGGTTTGACGCGGTCGGGCCCCAGCACGTTGTCGGCCTCGACGACGCCGACGCCGGTGGCCGAGATGTCGTAATGGTCCGACTCCATCAGCTCGGGGTGTTCTGCGGTCTCGCCGCCAAGCAGCGCGCAGCCTGCGCGCACACACCCTTCGGCGATGCCGCCGACGATCGCGCTCACTCGCTCCGGCACTGTGCGGCCGACCGCGATGTAGTCCTGCAGGAACAGCGGTTCGGCGCCGCAGACGACGAGGTCGTCGACCACCATGGCGACCAGGTCGAGGCCAACGGTGTCATGTTTGTCCATCGCCTGAGCTATCGCCAGCTTGGTACCCACCCCGTCGGTGGAGGCCGCCAGCACCGGTTCGCGGTAGTCGCCTCGCAGAGCGAACAAGCCGGCGAATCCGCCCAGCCCGCCGCGCACCTCTGGCCTGGTGGCTTTTGAGGCGAGCGGCTTGAACAAGTCGACGGCGCGGTCGCCGGCTTCAATGTCCACCCCGGCCGACGCGTAGGTGATGCCCTTGCTGCCTGGGTCGTGGCCGGGGCTTTTTCCGGGATCCGTCATCGCGCTAAAGGGTACCGGTCGGCGTTCAGCACCGGTATCCAGCGTCTTGCCGGGTCGAGAGTTCGTCAGTGATTAATTGGAACTTCATCGGCGGCTAGATCCCCCAGCCCGGCGCCGCGCGCGGCATTGGCGAGCATGTGCTCGACGACGTTCTTGCCCAGCACGGTCTCGCTGGGCAGCTCGATCGGGTACCTGCCGTCGAAGCAGGCGGCGCACAGCCGCGAAGCGGGCTGTTCGGTGGCCGCGATCAAACCCCGCAGTGAGATGTAGCCCAGGGTGTCGGCCCCGATGGCATGCCGCACCGCTTCCAGCATCTCTTCCTCGTCCTGGACGGCGTTGGCGATCAACTCGGCCGGCGACGGGAAGTCGATGCCGTAGAAGCACGGCCACTTCACCGGTGGTGAGGCGATGCGAACGTGTACCTCGAGCGCACCGGCCTCGCGCAGCATTCGCAACAGAGCGCGCTGGGTGTTGCCCCGCACGATCGAATCGTCGACGACGATCAGCCGCTTGCCGCGGATCACTTCTTTGAGCGGGTTCAGCTTCAGCCGGATGCCGAGCTGGCGGATGGTCTGCGATGGCTGGATGAAGGTTCGCCCGACGTAGGCGTTTTTCATCAGGCCCTGCCCGTACGGAATGCCGGACTCCTGCGCGTATCCGACCGCGGCGGGGGTGCCCGATTCCGGCACGCCGATCACCAAATCGGCGTCGACCGGGGACTCGCGGGCCAGCCGGCGGCCGATATCCACCCGGGCGCCGTGCACGGATCGGCCGGCGATCGTGCTGTCCGGCCGTGCCAGGTAGACATATTCGAAGATGCAGCCCTTGGGTGTGGGGTTGGCGAACCGCGTCGAGCGCACCCCGTCGGCGTCGATGGCGAGCAATTCGCCTGGCTCGATGTCGCGGACGAAGGAAGCGCCGACGATATCCAGTGCGGCCGTCTCTGAGGCCACCACCCAGCCGCGATCCAGCCGCCCGAGCGACAGCGGCCGCACGCCATGCGGGTCGCGGCACGCGTACAGCGTGTTCTCGTCCATGAACGTCAGGCAGAACGCTCCGCGCACAGTCGGCAGCAGTTCCAGCGCCGCCTGTTCCAGGGTGGAATCCGCGGCGCCATGGGCCAGCAGCGCGCCCAGAATGTCCGAGTCCGTCGTCGCCGGGGCCGGGTAACGCTTCGACATCAAGCCCGCGTCGCGGGCGCGTGCGGCAAGTTCAGCCGTGTTGACGAGATTCCCGTTGTGCCCCAATGCAACCCCGGTATTGGCCGCGGTATTGCGGAACACTGGCTGGGCGTTTTCCCAGGTGGTGTCGCCGGTGGTGGAGTAACGGCAGTGCCCGATGGCGACGTGGCCGTGCATTGCGGCCAGCGTCTGCTCGTCGAACACCTGACTGACCAGACCGAGGTCCTTGAAGACCAGAACCTGGGATCCGTCGGCGACGGCGATCCCGGCGGCTTCCTGGCCACGATGCTGCAGCGCGTACAGCCCGTAGTAGGTGAGTTTGGCGACTTCTTCGCCCGGGGCCCAGACCCCGAACACACCACACTCTTCACGGGGCGAATTCAAGTCTTGCTCGGGTTCTAAAGCGGTCGCGTCGGTCACGATTTGGCGGCTCCCCGGGGAACGGTTGGTGACGATTGGAAGTCTACGGCCACGACGGTCGCCACGCCGAATCCGTTCCGCGTGTCGAGCGCCGAAACGCGGACGAAGCACCCTAAACCTGCAGTTCAGCGTTACATTCAGCTGACATCGAACAGGGGCAGCCAGTGGTCGATCTCACTTGCCCGGGAGCCGGAAAGGCGCAGCGTACCCGCGCTCTTTGCCTCCTCCGGCCGCAGTAACCCGGTGGCAAGCAGCAGCCACGTTCGCGGATCGGTTTCCACGACATTGGGCGGTGTGCCACGGGTGTGTCTGGGACCGGAAATGCACTGCACCGCGACAAACGGGGGAACCCGGACCTCGACGCTGGCGCCGGGGGCCAATGCGGCAAGCGTGCGCGCGGTGAGCCGGACCGCGGTCGCCAACGCGGCCCGCTCGGGCGGCGGACGACTCTCGTCACGCAACCATTCCGACAGGGCCAGCACGATTTGCCGGGTCTCCGCCGGATCGCTATCTCTGGTGGCCATCCCTTAGGGTCGCAGAATTATGGAGTCTTCTGCGCGGGGACCCGGGCCAATCGCACGCGGGCTGGCGGCGGTCGCATTGACCGGGGCAACGCTGTCACTGTCCGGCTGCGTGGACTCCGTCGACGAGTCTGAGGGCGACCCGTCAGACACCCAATGTCGGGTCCTGGCAGCCGATCCGGGCTGGTACGGCGATAACCGTGACCGGATTAACGACATGATCAGCAAAAAGGGCGCCTGCGGCAAAACGGGATCGGTCACCGATGGCGCACCAGTGGCATTGCTCGACTGGGACAACACCATGGTGAAAAACGACATCGGCAACGCCACGCTGTTCTGGATGGTGCGCAACTCCAAGGTTCGCCCGCCCGCAAACGGGGACTGGACCACCACCAGTCAATATCTGACGGCGCCGGCGGCCGCAGCGTTGGCGGCGGCGTGCGGCGGCCTTGCCGCTCCCGGCCAGGCGCTGCCCACCGGCACCAATGCCGGCTGCGCCGACGAGCTCACGTCGGTTTACATCGACCGTCAAACTCGGACGGGCGCAGCGGCGTTCGCCAACTACAACCATCGCCGCGTCGATCCGGTCGCCGCCTGGGCGGCGCAACTGCTCGCGGGCTGGACCGAGGCGGACATCACCGGGTTCGCCCAGGAGGCCCGGAAGCAGAGCCTGGACGCGCCGGAGGGGGACGAGCAGCCGGTGGGCACCACCCGCCGGACCGGCTGGGTGCGCTACTACGCACAGATGCGCGACCTCGTCGGGACGCTGCAGGCCGACGGATTCGACGTGCGGATCATTTCCGCCTCGCCGGAGCCGGTGGTGCGGGTCTGGGCGGCCGACGTGGGAGTAAGCGCGGATCGAGTGATGGGCACCCGCACCGAGCATGACGGTGACGTCCTGACGACGCGGCTGGCGCTGTGCGGTGGCGAGCCGTCCATCCCCTACAACGAGGGCAAGCGATGCCGTGTCAACGAGCAGGTCTACGGCGTCACGGGCCCTGCGGCGTTCGACCAGCTGCCCGAGCCGCGCCGGCAGGCATTCGCGGCCGGCGACGCCGACGGGGACGCGACGTTCATCACGGACGCCACCGCACTGCGCCTGGTGATCAACCGGAACCAGATTGAGCTGATGTGCCGGGCTTACGCGAACCTTGACGGGCGTTGGTTGGTCAACCCGATGTTCATCAATCCGTTAGGTGTAAGCCCGCCGTACCCATGTGCGACAAAGGGATTCGACGAGCCCAATGGCGAACAGGGGGCGCTGCCGGGACCCGAGGGCGCGATCCCCGACCAGGAGGACCGGGTACACGCTTAGCCGCGTGCGTTGACTCTGCGCCTACTGTGCAAAAGTGCGAGTGAGACGCTGCGTCAACGCAGAGTCAACGCGGCGCCTCCCCGGCGCGGTGTGTTAACGACCCGCGCTCCCAGGCGCTGCTGCGCCGAACAACCGGGGCAGCACAGCCTCGGACGTCGCGCGCAGGTCAGCCAGGGTGACCGTGAACAGTCCCTGGACCTCGACCGCGTCCGAACCCTGGTCGACGACGCCGATACGCAGGACCGGCAGTCCGCGCGCCTCGCACATCGAACGGAAGCGGCTCTCCTCGGTGCGCGGCACCGCCACCAGCACCCGGCCCGCCGACTCGGAAAAGAGAAACACAAATGGGTCAGCTTCTTCGGGTAGCACTATGCGGCAACCGGTTTCGCCTGCCATCGCCGCCTCGACGACGGCCTGGACCAGGCCGCCTTCGGACAGATCGTGCGCGGCGGACACCAGCCCGTCCCGCGAAGCGGAGCTCAGCACGTCCGCCAGCAGCTTCTCGCGCGCCAGGTCGACTGCGGGCGGGCGGCCGCCCAGATGCTCGGCAGTCACCTGCGCCCAGATCGAGCCGTCGAACTCATCACGTGTTTCGCCCAGCAGCAGCAAGGTCTCTCCCGGATCGCTGCCCAGAGCGGTCGGGATGCGCCGGCTGACATCATCGATGACGCCCAGCACACCGACGACCGGTGTGGGCAGGATCGCCGAGGTTCCGGTCTGGTTGTAGAAGCTGACGTTGCCCCCGGTCACCGGAATCCCGAGGGCCGCACAGCCATCGGCCAGTCCGCGCACCGCCTCCGAGAATTGCCACATCACCCCGGGGTCTTCGGGCGAGCCGAAGTTGAGGCAGTTGGTCACCGCGACCGGAGTGGCGCCGGTGACGGCGACGTTGCGGTAGGCCTCGGCCAGCGCGAGTTGGGCGCCGGTGTAGGGATCCAGCTGCGTGTAGCGCCCCGACGCGTCCGTCGACAGCGCGATGCCGCGACCGGTGGACTCGTCGATGCGCAGCACGCCGCCGTCCGCGTGCTCGGCCAGCACGGTGTTGCCGCGGACGTACCGGTCGTATTGCTCGGTGATGAATGCGCGACTGCACAGGTGCGGGCTGCCCAGCAGCGCAAGCAAAGTCGCGCGAAGTTCATCGCCGCTGCTGGGCCGTGGCAGCTTGCGCGAACTGTCCGCGTTCAGAGCGTCTTGGGACTCGGGGCGGGCGACGGGTCGCTGGTACACCGGGCCTTCGTGGGCGACGGTACGCGGTGGCACGTCGACAACAGTCTCGCCGTGCCAGGTGATGCGCAACCGGTCGCCGTCGGTGACTTCGCCGATCACGGTGGCCAGCACCTCCCACTTACGGCACACCGCCAGGAAGGCATCCACATTCTCCGGCGAGACGACCGCGCACATCCGCTCCTGGGACTCGCTGGACAGAATCTCGGCGGGCGTCATGTTGGCCGCGCGCAACGGGACGGTGTCGAGTTCGACGCTCATTCCACCGTCGCCGGCGGAGGCGAGTTCCGATGTCGCACAGGATAACCCGGCGCCACCGAGATCCTGGATGCCGATCACCAGACCTGCAGCATAGAGCTCCAAGCAGCACTCGATGAGCACCTTCTCGGTGAATGGGTCGCCGACCTGGACCGACGGCAGTTTCTTTCTGTTCTTGTTGCCGCTGCCGTCGCCCTCGTCGCCGCCGAACGTCTCCGAAGCCAGCACCGACACGCCACCGATACCGTCGAGGCCGGTGCGCGCGCCGAACAGGATGATCTTGTTGCCGGTGCCCGACGCGAACGCCAGATGCAGGTCCTCCTTGCGCAGCACCCCGACGCACAGCGCGTTGATCAGCGGGTTGCCCGCGTACGACGCGTCGAACACGGTTTCCCCGCCGATGTTCGGCAGGCCCAGCGAGTTGCCGTAGCCGCCGATGCCGCGCACCACACCATCCAGCACGCGGCGGGTGTCGGGCGCGTCAGCGGCGCCGAACCGAAGCTGGTCCATCACGGCAACCGGCCGCGCACCCATGGCCATGATGTCGCGGACGATGCCGCCGACACCGGTGGCGGCGCCCTGGTAGGGCTCGACGTAGGACGGGTGGTTGTGCGATTCCACCTTGAAGGTGACGGCCCAGCCGTCACCGATGTCGACGACGCCGGCGTTCTCGCCGATGCCGGCGAGCATCCCGGCGCGCATCTCGTCGGTGGTGGTCTCGCCGAAGTAGCGCAGGTGCACCTTGGAAGACTTGTACGAGCAGTGCTCGCTCCACATCACCGAGTACATCGCCAGCTCGGCGTCGGTGGGCCGGCGGCCCAGGATCTCGCGGATCCGCTGGTACTCGTCGTCTTTGAGGCCCAACTCGCGGAACGGTTGCGGCTGATCGGGGGACGCGGAGGCATGTTCAACGGTGTCAATCACACGGGTCAGCCCAGACGTCACGCCTACAGTCTAGGGTCCGGGGCCGAGCGCACGTGTAGCGTCCGAAAGCATGCCTTCCCAGGAAGCGGTCGCACAGACCGTCAACAGTTATCTCGAATTCGTCGCCAAGGGCGCCACCGAAGACGTCGTGGCCCTGTACGCCGCCGACGGCACCATTGAGGATCCGGTCGGATCCGATCTCAAGCGCGGCCACGACGCGATCCGCGAGTTCTACGCAGCATTCCAAGATGTGCCGAAGACGACCGAACTCGTTGAATTGCGGGCGGCCGACAGCGAGGCGACGTTTCTGTGGCACCTCACGCTCGACACCGGCGACAGCCGCAGCCGGATCTCGCCCATCTCATTGATGACGTTCGACGACGACGCGAAGATCACCTCGATGCGGGCGTTCTGGTCCCCGTCCGACGTTCAGGTCGTTTAGCAGTCGACGCCTAGTACTGCGGCGACAAGAACGCTTGCAGCGCAGCCGAATACGCGGCCACATCGTGCGCGCCCATCAGCTCACGCGCCGAGTGCATGGCCAGCTGGGCGGCGCCGACGTCAACGGTCGGAATGCCCGTCCGAGCGGACGCCATGGGCCCGATCGTCGACCCGCACGGGAGGTCCGCGCGGTGCTCATAACGCTGCAACGGCACCCCGGCCTGCCGGCAAGCCAGCTCGAACGCGGCCGCCGTGCGTCCATCGGTGGCGTACCGCAGATTCGGGTGCACCTTGAGCACGGGTCCGCCGTTGACCTCGATCAGGTGACTGGGCTCGTGCCGCTCCGGGTAGTTGGGATGGGTGGCATGCGCCATGTCCGCCGAGGCCAGCAGCGAAACCGGCAGCCGTCGCAGGAAGTCCTCCCGACTGCCGCCGGCCGCCAGCACGATGCGTTCCAAAACCGTCCCCAGCAGATTCGACTGCGCGCCGTGGTCGGAGGTCGAGCCCACCTCCTCGTGGTCGAACAGCGCCAGCACCGGCAGACACCCGCTCGGCGCTGTGGCCTGTTCTAAGGCCTTTTCTAAGGCCTTCTCTAAGGCCAGTAGAGCCTCCATCCCCGCGTAGCAGCTGGCCAGGTTATCCAGCCGGGGCGCACCCAGCAGGCTGGCGTCGGCGCCGATCACCGTCGACGGGGTCAGGTCGTGAGTCATCAGGTCGGCCGCCAGCACGTCGGCCGCGGGCACCCCGGCGCGCTCGGCCACGTAGTGCAGGAAGGAGCCGGGTTTGTCGCCGATCCCCCACACCGCGTTGACGTGTCGCTGCGGATCCAACTTGAGTGACGCGCGGTCCTCGGCCAGGTGGATGGCCAGCTGCGGCACTCGCAGGATCGGATCGTCGATCCGCACCAGCCGGTGACTGAGCCCGGAGCCGTCCCGCAAAGACAGCCGCCCACTGATGCCCAGGTCGCGGTCCAGCCAGGAGTTGAGCCACACTCCCCCATACGGCTCCAGCGCCACCACCTGCCAGCCGGCCACCAATCGATCCGGATGCTGCTTGACCCGCAGGTTGGGGCTGTCGGTGTGCGCTCCGACGATCCGGAACGGCCCGTCGGGCACGTCAGAATTCCAGGCGACGAGGGACCCGGCGCGGACGGTGAAGTAGCGGCCCGGCAGTTCCGGCCAACGGTCGGCCTCACTGAGTTCGGTATATCCGGCGCCGGTAAGCCGGGCGGCCACTGCGACGCAGGCATGAAACGGCGACGGAGAGGCGTCGATGAAATCGCAGAGGCCTGCGGCGCTGGCCGACATGTTCAACATCATGGCTGTTCGGAACCGCGGGGTTGACGCCGGGCCTGATCGCGCGGCTCCTTGCTCGCGCCGTTCCGGCGCTCTCCGTCGCCACGCTAAAGTCGCCCATGTGACTCCGGTTCAGCCGCAACCCGTACTCGCGCCGTTGACACCCGCCGCGATATTTCTGGTGCTCACGGTTGACGATGGCGGTGAAGCGATCGTGCACGACGCGCTACCGGACCTGTCTGGCCTGGTGCGTGCCATCGGCTTCCGCGACCCGACCAAACACCTGTCGGTGGTCGCCTCGATCGGCTCCGACGCCTGGGACCGGTTGTTCGGCGGCCCACGCCCGGCCGAGCTGCACCCGTTCATAGAGCTGAAGGGACCTCGGCACGAGGCGCCGGCCACCCCCGGCGACCTGCTGTTCCACATTCGGGCCGAATCGTTGGACGTGTGCTTCGAGTTGGCCGACCGCATCCTGAAATCGATGGCGGGAGGCGTCACCGTCGTCGACGAGGTGCACGGGTTCAAGTTCTTCGACAACCGCGACCTGCTCGGGTTTGTCGACGGAACCGAAAACCCCGACGGCCCAATTGCCGTCAGCGCCACCACTATCGGTGACGAGGACCCCGACTTCGCCGGCTCCTGCTACGTCCACGTGCAGAAGTACCTGCACGACATGCGGTCATGGGAGTCGTTATCGGTCACCGAGCAGGAGAACGTGATCGGCCGGACTAAGCTCGAAGACATCGAGTTGGGCGACGACGTGAAGCCGTCCGACTCGCACATCGCGCTCAATGTCATCGAAGACACGGAAGGAAACGAACTGAAGATCGTGCGCGCCAACATGCCGTTCGGGGAGCTCGGCAAAGGCGAGTACGGCACCTACTTCATCGGCTATTCGCGCACCCCTGAGGTCACCGAGCAGATGCTGCGCAACATGTTCCTCGGCGATCCGCCGGGCAACACCGACCGCGTCCTGGACTTTTCCACCGCCGTCACCGGCGGACTGTTCTTCTCGCCCACGGTCGCCTTTCTCGATGCCCCGCCGGACCTGCCCGCGCCGCCTGTCACCGAGCGACCAGTACCCGCCCCTGAAGACCACTCACTTTCCATCGGCAGCCTGAAAGGATCCACCCGATGAAGAACAACCTCTACCGCGGTCTAGCGCCGATCACCGACGTCGCCTGGACCGAAATCGAATTGGAGGCGACCCGGACGTTCAAGCGTCACATCGCCGGCCGTCGCGTGGTCGACGTCAGCGATCCCGGTGGGCCCGTCACTGCGGCGGTCAGCACGGGGCGGCTGGTCGACATCAAGGCCCCGGGCGACGGAGTGCAGGCCCACCTACGCGCAAGCAAACCCCTGGTGCGGTTGCGGGTTCCCTTCACATTGTCCCGCGATGAGATCGACGACGTCGAGCGTGGCGCGCAGGACTCCGACTGGGATCCGGTGAAAGCCGCCGCCAAGAAGCTGGCGTTCGCCGAGGACCGTGCCATCTTCGAGGGCTATCCCGCCGCGTCCATCGATGGAATCCGCAAAGCCACCTCGAACCCCAAGCTGAAGTTACCCAAAGACCCTCAAGCAATTCCCGACGTCATTACCCAGGCGTTGTCCGCACTACGGCTGGCCGGCGTCGACGGTCCGTACTCGGTGCTGCTGTCCGCCGACGTCTACACCAAAGTCAGCGAGACCACCGAACATGGCTATCCGATCCTCGAACACATCAACCGGCTGGTCAACGGGGACATCATCTGGGCCCCGGCCATCGACGGAGCTTTCGTCCTGACCACCCGCGGCGGCGATTTCGACCTGCAGCTGGGTACCGATGTGTCGATTGGATACATCACCCACGATGCCGACACCGTGCAGCTCTACCTGCAGGAGACGTTGACGTTCCTGTGCTACACCGCCGAGGCTTCGGTCGCTCTCAGCGCGTAGGAATAACGGCGGGTGCAAGGAGCGCAGATGGCAACCTCGGACGGATTTCATCCGGATTTCGACGACACGAACCAGGCAGCGACGCACAACCGCGTCCACCACGTCAAGGCGTCCGAGATCAGTTCCGACACCGCGCAATCGGGGGGAATGCGGCGCTTTGCCGCTCTGAGCGGTCGATCGGTCGGCGCGGAGAAGCTGTGGATGGGTGAGACGCACGTGTCGCCCAAAACCGCCTCGTCGAATCACCATCACGGCGAATCGGAAACGGCGATCTACGTGCGTAGTGGTAATCCGGAGTTTGTATTCCACGACGGCGTCAAAGAGGTGCGCATCGCAACTGAGCCCGGCGACTACATCTTCGTCCCGCCTTACCTGCCGCACCGCGAAGAGAACCCGGACCCGAACAACGCTGCGGAAGTCGTGATCGCGCGCAGCACGCAAGAGGCGATCGTGGTCAACCTGCCGGGCCTGTATCCGCTCTCAGGCGTTCAGTAGACCGCTATCTCGATCAGATTTCCGTCGATGTCGCGGCAGTAGTGCGACGTCATCGAGCCCAGCGCGCCGGACTTGGTTACCGGCCCAGCGGTGATTTCCACCCCACATCCGATGAGGTGGGCGCGCACCTCCTCCAGGGTGGACTCCGTGATGAAGCACAAGTCTTCGGAGCCGGCCGCTTCGACTGAGCCGGTCACCCAGGCAGGATCGTCGGCGAGCGCGCCGAGGGGTCGCAGGTTGATTTTCTGATTCCCGAAGCTAAGCGCGGTCCGGTTGGACGGGCCAAACGTCTCTCGTGTCATGCCCAGTACCCGCTCGTACCACGAAGCGGTGGCCTCAACATCGTTGCAGTTCAACACGATATGATCGAATCGTTCCACAGCGAACCCCATCTTCAGCCCTCCCGACGGTCATGTTGTACTTCGTGTGACGGCAAGATCGAACGTACGCTCCGGGAAATGCAGTCAGGTGGCGAGCAGGTCGATGACAGCCGCAACGACGGTGTTCCCGGCGCGTCGGGTGATCACCATGGAGCCGACCATGCCCGACACCACCGCCGTCTCTGTATCGGGTGATCGGATCGTGGCGGTCGGGTCGTTCAAGGAACTCCGTGAGCGCAGTGGCGCAGTGATCGACGAGACGTTCGCCGACGCGGTGGTCTGCCCCGGCTTCATCGAGCAGCACCTGCATCCAATCCTGGGTGCCACCACGTTGATGACGGAGGTGATCGCCCCGGAAGATTGGGCCCTACCGGGTGGCACCTTCGTCGCCGCGACTTCCGAGGACACGTATCGGCAGGCGTTGAGCAACGCAGCCCGCAGGGAATCGGAAGGCTGGCTGTTCTCCTGGGGCTATCACCCGCTGTGGCATGGCCCTCTCGACCGCTCCGCGCTCGACGGGATCAGCAGCGTCCGCCCGATCGCGGTATGGCATCGCTCGTGCCATGAATGGTTCTTGAATTCCGCGGCCATCACGGCCCTGGGCATCACCCCCGAAACGATGGCCGGCCATGGCCGGGCCAGCGCCATGATCGACGTCGAAGCCGGGCACTGGTGGGAGACCGGGATGAACCTGCTCCTGGCCAAGCTGGCGCCGGTGTTCATGAGCGCTGAGCGACTGACGGCGGGCCTTCACCAATTGGTGGCCTACCTGCACAGCACCGGGGTCACCGCGATCAACGAACCGGGCATCATGTGGGACGTCGAGCCGTGGCAGCTGTATCAGCACATCCTCGGCGCCGACAGCACGCCGTTTCTGTCGACGTTTCTCGTCGACGCCCGCAGCCAGGCCGACGCGGGCATGGACCCTGCCAACGCGGTGGCCGACGCCGAAGCGCAAATCGGGCGCGCACGCGACGGCAAGGTACGGCTGCTGTCCAAGCAGGTGAAGCTATTCGCCGACGGCGCCATCGTCAGTCAGCTGATGCAGATGAAGGAGCCCTACCTCGACGACGCCGGCCGACCCGACCCGCATCATCAGGGTGAATGGATGATGCATCCCGATGCTTTTCGCGCGTTCGCCAAGGTTTATTGGGACGCCGGCTGGCAACTGCACATTCACGTGAACGGCGACGCCGGGCTTGAACTGGTGCTCGACACCATCGAGGAATGCATGGCGGCGTATCCGCGCAGCGACCACCGCACCGTCATCGTCCACTTCGCCAATTCGACGGAAGAGCAGATCGACAGGATCGCGCGCGTCGGAGCGATCGTTTCGGCCAATCCGTATTACCCGGTCGGCTTCGCGGACAAGTACTCCCAGCATGGGCTCGGCCCCGACCGTGCCGACAGCATGGTGCGGTCGGCGTCAGTGCTGCGCCGGGGTATCCCGTTGTCGTTTCATTCGGACTTGCCGATGGCGCCGGCCGATCCACTTGCGTTGGCGTGGTGTGCGGTTAATCGCCGCACCCCCAGCGGACGAACTGTCTGCCCCGAGCAGCGCATTCCGTTGCATGATGCCTTGCGCGCCATCACGATTGAAGCGGCCTACTCGTGGCGGATGGAGCACGAGCTGGGCAGCATCGCGGCGGGCAAGCTGGCTAACTTCACGATTCTGGGGGAGGACCCCTACGCCGTCAGCCCGGAAGAACTCAATCGGATTCCGGTGCTCGGCACCGTCTACGCGGGACGTTGGTTTCCCGCCGTCCCTCAGTAAATTCTCAACAGATTCTTGCCTCACACCTGGCTCGGCTCAAAGGATGCGCAAGGCCGCTGGCTTCAGCATTAGTCCCATGAGTGAGCCATTGGGTGAGGCGCTGTCTGCCGAGCTGACCGAACGCTACCTGCGCAGCCGCGGCATCCGTTACTTCCGCGGCCAGCACGACGGCGAATACTTCTTTGTTGCCGATGCCGATGGTCGTCGGCTCCATGTCCACCTGGGAACCTCCCGGTGGCACAGCGACGTGTTCACGATCCGGGTCACTCCCGCGCGCTTCTTCCCGGCCGCCGACAGCGCTCGCTTGGTGGAACTCGCGGACGCTTGGAATCAGCAGAACCACGAGGTCACCGTGATTGTGCATGGCTCCTCTGATCCCCAGCGCATCGGTGTTTTCGCGCGCAGCTCCCGGCGGGTGCCAGATCGCATCCCGTTCGAGGAGTTCGGTTGCTTTGCCGACGATGCCATTGCCGGCGCGATCGATTTCTTCAGTGAGTTGGCGCCGCCTGCCGATTCGACGTCAACAGCGCAGCCGCTGCTACAAGACGCCGGCTGAGCCGCCGCCCGCACGCCAGCCCGGTCGTCATCGCCTTCTCACGCCTCATCGCCCCGAAGTGTAATTTCTCGGCAAAATTGGGTATGCCGTTCTCCTGGGGCGAGAATCCCGTGCACAAATAACTGACACGGGCAAAAGGGGGCGAATCATGAAAGGCATCCGAGGCGCGGCGGCCGACAACCACGAGACCGCTAAATGGGATCCGGCGTTCACCGAACAGTTCATCGGCGCTTTCAGACCACTGGTCAAACGATGGTTTCGTGCCGAGGTGCGCAACGTGGACAACGTCCCGGCAGCCGGCGGTGCGCTGGTGGTGTCCAACCATTCGGGCGGCATGTTCACCCCCGACGTGCTGGTCTTCGGGTCGGCTTTCTACGACCACTTCGGCTACAGCCGGCCCGTCTACACACTGGCCCACTACGGGCTTTTCATCGGCCCGGTGGACGGCTGGTTTCGCCGACTCGGGGTCATCGAGGCAAGCCGCAAAAACGCGGCAGCCGCGTTGCATTCCGATGCGGTGGTACTCGTGTTCCCCGGCGGTGATTACGACGCCTACCGGCCCACGCTGACCGCGAACACCGTCGACTTCAACGGCCGCACCGGCTACGTCAGGACCGCCATCGAAGCCGGGGTACCGATCGTGCCCACCGTGTCGATCGGCGCCCAGGAAACCCAGCTGTTCCTCAGCCGGGGCAACTGGCTGGCCCGCCGGCTGGGCCTGACCAAGGCTCGAATGGACATCCTGCCGCTGAGCTTTGGGTTCCCGTTCGGCCTCAGCGTGATCTTCCCGCCGAACCTGCCGCTACCGGCCAAGATCGTCACCGAGGTACTCGAGCCGATCGACGTCACCGCCCGTTTCGGCGAGGACCCCGATGTTGCGGAGGTCGACGCCCACGTTCGTTCCGTGATGGAGGCCGCGCTCAAGCGACTGGCCAGCCAACGCCGGTTCCCCATCCTGGGCTGAGAAACGATGGAATCGGCATGACCCTTAGGGCGTGGGAACAGCTGGAAGTCCGGTAGTGCCGTCCGCGCCCGTCGCACCCTGCTGACCGCCAGGCCCGGGGTTGCGACCGATACCACCAGATCCGCCGATCGCGGCGGCCTGACCGGGCGCATAAGCGTCACCGCCGCCACCACCACCGCCGTTGGCGCCAATGGTCGAACTGTTGCGGCCGTTGCCGCCGTTACCGCCGACCCCACTGGCGCCGCCGGTCCCGGCCGCCCCACCGGCGCCTCCGATGATGTTGTCCGGCGAACTAAGCTGGCCCGCAGGCGTCAGGGGTCTGTCAGAACGAGCATCCAACGCCTGATATCAGTTCGCCGAGCGCATCATGCCAATCGCGAAACGCGAAGCCACCCGGTCAGCATTGGTTCCCCGTTAGCTGGCAGAGCCCGGTAGTGCACTACCCATTACCGCTTATTCATCCGAAAGTGTCACACCGCCAGGACAGCTTCCAGCGCGGAATAGAACAGGCCCAGCCCGTCGTCCGAGGGACCCGTCAATGCTTCGATGGCATGCTCGGGGTGCGGCATCAACCCGACGATGCGACCGTTGGCCGAGCTGACGCCCGCGATGTCGCGCAGCGAGCCGTTGATGTTGTCGTGGTAGCGAAACACCACCCGGTCCTCGGCCTCCAGCTCGTCGAGGACTTTCTCCGGGGCCACGTAGCGTCCTTCGCCGGACTTCAGTGGCACCAGCAAATCGGCGTCTGGCTCGAAGCGCGATGTCCACGCCGTCGCCGTCGAGGCCACCCGCAGCCACACGTCACGGCAGATGAAATGCAAACCGGCATTGCGGGTCAGGACGCCGGGCAGCAGTCCGGCCTCGCACAGGATCTGAAACCCGTTGCAGATACCCAGTATTGGCATGCCGCGACCCGCCGCCGCGATCACCTCGGTCATCACCGGGGCGAATCTGGCGATGGCACCGGTGCGCAGGTAGTCGCCGTAGGAGAATCCGCCGGGCACCACCACCGCGTCGACACCTTTGAGGTCGGCGTCGGCATGCCAGAGGCTGACCGCCTCGGCACCGACGTGCCGGGCCGCTCGCGCGGCGTCCACATCGTCGAGTGTCCCGGGAAAGGTGATGACGCCGATCCGCGCCGTCACTGCGCCTCCCGGGCGATCGTCCATTCTTCGATAACGGTGTTCGCCAAGAGCGATTCCGCGATATCTGCGAGCACCGCGTCATCGACGGTATCGTCCACTTCAAGCTCAAACCTCTTGCCCTGACGGACATCTGAGATTCCCGGATGGCCGAGCCGGCCCAGCGCGCCGACAATCGCCTGCCCCTGCGGGTCGAGAATCTCCGCTTTGGGCATCACATGTACGACCACCCGGGCCATCGGCGCTCCTCCTGAGATCTAGGTCGGCGCCAACTCTACCGGCGGCAGGTGCCGGGCACGCTCATGGGCACGCACCGAACCAGGTGGGTTCAGGTTCGCTCTATCGATCGAATAGCCCGGCGAGGTAGTCGGCCCGGCAGGCGTTGCGGGCCAGTTTGCCGCTGGTGGTGCGGGGGATGACACCGGCGGCGACGAGTCGGACGTCGCCGACCCTGACGCGATGTTCGCGCGAGACAGCCGCGCGCACAGCCGCAACGATCGGCTCTGGATCTGCGCGCCCGACCCCGGCCGCGCGCTCGGCCACCACCACGAGCTGCTCGGCAGAGTCAGCGCCCGCCGAGCTCAGGGTCCCGGCGGGAACGGAAAATGCCGCCACGTAGCCAGTGCGGACGGCGGGGGACGCCGCACTGACCGTGGTCTCGATGTCGTGCGGGTAATGATTTCGGCCGTCGATGATGATGAGGTCTTTGATCCGGCCCGTGAGATAGAGCTCGCCGTCGATGTAAACGCCGAGGTCGCCGGTAGCCAACCAATAGCCGTTGTCCGCGACACCCTCGGCGCGGCTGCACTCCAACCGAGATTGCAGCTTGTTGCCAAACGTGCGTTGCGTCTCTTCGTCGCGCCCGAAGTATCCGCGGCCGATGTTGTTGCCGTGCAACCAGATTTCGCCAACGGTACCGTCAGGCACCTCTACACCGTCGGGACTGGTGATCACCGCCCAGACGTTAGGGAACGGCCGGCCGCACGAGGCATAGGCAACGGCTCCTGGGGTTTCCGGCGCGACGACCACCGCGCGCCCTGCGGCGAGCTGGACCCGGTCAAGGAATGCGGCGCGAGCCGCAGCATCCGGAGCGGTGGTGGCCACCCCCAGCGTGGCCTCCGCCATCCCGTAGGACGGTTTGATCGCCGTCTCGGGCAGACCGTATGGGGCGAACGCGGTGGTGAACTTTTCGATTGCCGACATCGTCACCGGCTCGGAGCCGTTGAGCAGCCCGGCAACGTTGCTCAAGTCAACGGTGACGCCCTGCGGCGGCAGCCCCCGCTCGGCCGCCAGCTCGAAGGCGAAGTTCGGCGCGGCCGCAAACGTTCGACCGCTCTTTGCTTCCGCACTGAGCTCTTTGATCCATCGGTAAGGCCGGCGAAGGAATGCCATGGGATCCAGCAGCGTGAGGTATTCACCGGACAACGCCGGGAACATGATCATCAGCAATCCCATGTCGTGATACAGCGGCAGCCAGCTCACGCTGCGGATGTTCCGGTCCAGGCCGGCACCCAGGATCATCTGCAACACGTTGGTGCAGACGGCGCGGTGGGTGATCTCCACCCCGGCCGGGCTGCGGGTTGAGCCAGACGTGTACTGCAGATAGGCGACATCGTCGGTGTCGACCGCCGCGTCGGCGAACATCGAGGCGAGCGTCGTGGGGATTGCGTCGACCGCAATCAACCGTGGCCGCCCAGCCACCGGATGCGCCCGCAGGAATTCGCGCACCAGCCCGGCTGCGGCCGCGGTGGTCAATATCGCGGTGGGCCGGGCATCTGCCAGCACGGCCGTCAACCGTTCTGCATGTCCCGACAGGGTTGGCGCAAACAATGGGACCGCGACGTTGCCCGCATGGACCGCGCCGAAGAAGGCCGCTACGTAGTCGACACCGTGTGGCGCCACGACCGCCACCCGGTCCCCCGGCTTGGTGACCTGCTGGAGGCGGGCGCCGATCGAGCGGACCTGCGACCACAGCTCATTCCAGCTCAGCTCGACGACGCGGCCGTCCGGGTCTTTCGCGTAGTCGACGAACCGATATGCCGGACGCTCACCGAAGGCTGCCCGGTTTTGGTCGAGAAACGAGGTCAGCGTTACGCCGTCCGGGACGACGATGGTGCCATCGGCAAGGACGTAATCATTGATGTCGGCCACGGCCGGCTCAACAGCACAGTTAGACACGGTGCTCCGTCCCATCGATAAACAATAAGAGAGTTACTTAATGTATCGTGCGCTTTGCTGGGTGTGGCGGTAGTCACAATTCGGTCACAAACTGCTCCCCGGGACGTCGACAGAGACAGCTCCCGGCGTGGTCGCCTCCCACAAGGCAGAATCACCACATGGAACTGACGCATTTCGGCCATTCCTGCTTACTCGCCCAGTTCGGGCAAACCAGCTTGCTCTTTGACCCCGGAACTTTCGCGCACGGTTTCGAGGGAATCACCGGCCTGTCCGCCATCGTGATCACCCATCAACACCCTGACCATGTCGACATCGCGCGGCTGCCGGCCTTGCTGGACGGCAACCCCGACGCCACGCTGTACGCCGATTCGCAGACCGCCGAGCAACTCGGTGCGCGGTGCCATGCGGTGCGGGTCGGTGACGAGCTGACGGTGGGGACGCTGACGATCCGCGCCCTCGGCGGCCGGCACGCGGTCATCCACCCGGAGATCCCGGTGATAGACAACATCTCGTATCTGGTGGACGACGGCGACCGCCGTGCCAGGTTGATGCATCCGGGTGACGCACTGTTCGTTCCCGACGAGCCTGTCGACGTGTTGGCCACGCCGGCCGCGGCCCCGTGGATGAAGATCTCTGAGGCCGTGGACTATCTGCGCGCGGTGGCCCCAACTCACGCGGTGCCGATCCACCAAGGGGTGGTCGCTCCGGACGCGCGGGGTATCTACTACGGCCGGCTCACCGAGATGACGACCACCGATTTCCAGGTGCTGCCCGAGGAAAGCGCCGTCACCTTCTAGCAGGGTCACTTTCCGCCCCGAGCAGCTCCCCTGACAGCTGCTCGCGCCAATTGGTCGCCAATTGCGCGCCAATTGCGCGCCAATTGGCTAGCTGATGTCTAAGGCGGCGCCGCGGCCCGCGGCCCGGCCAGAGAATATGCAGCCACCCAGGAAGGTGCCCTCCAGCGCCCGGTAGCCGTGCACACCGCCGCCGCCGAACCCGGCTACCTCCCCGGCCGCGTACAGCCCGGTGAGCGGTGTGCCATCGGCCTTGAGCACCCGCGCGTCCAAGTCGGTCTCGATGCCGCCCAACGTCTTCCGAGTCAGGATGTGCAGCTTTACCGCAATCATCGGGCCGGCCTTGGGATCGGCCAGCCGGTGCGGCGCCACCACCCGGCCGAGTCGGTCACCGAGATAGCCCCGGGCGGCGCGAATCGCGGTGATCTGGCCATCTTTGCTGAACTTATTGGCGACCTCACGATCGCGCGCGGTGACCTCGGCCTCCACGGTCGCGAAGTCCAGGGGCGTCACATTCGGCAGTTGGTTCATCGCGGTCACCAACTCACGCAACGAATCGGCGCTGACGAAATCCACCCCGCGGTCGATGAACGCTTGCACCGGGGCCGGTGGGCCGGAGCTCGCGCGGGAGCGCACTAGTTGCCGCACGCTCTGCCCAGTCAGGTCTGGGTTCTGCTCCTGGCCGGAAAGGGCAAATTCCTTCTCAATGATCTTGGCGTTCAACACGAACCAGGTGTAGTCATAGCCGGATTTGCTGATGTACTCCAGGGTTCCCAGGGTGTCGAACCCGGGATACAACGGAACCGGCAGCCGCTTGCCTGCCCCATCCAGCCACAGCGGCGACGGGCCCGGAATGATCCGGATGCCGTGTAACGGCCAGATCGGGTCGTAGTTGGTGATGCCCTCGGTGTAGTGCCACATCCGGTCGGGGTTGATCACTCGCGCGCCGGCCTTTTCGGAAATGCCGATCATCCTGCCATCGACATGGGCCGGTACCCCGGCGAGCAGTTGCCCGGGGACTCGGCCCATTCGCTTGGGCCAATTCTTGCGTACCAGGTCGTGGTTGCCCCCGATGCCACCGCTCGTGACGATGACCGCGGAGGCACGGAATTCGAATTCTCCCAATTTGTTTCGTGATGTGGGTACGCCGCGCGGTTCGGCCGACGGCTCCAGCACGGTGCCTCGAACACCGGTCACGGCGTCACCCTCGACGATCAGCTCGTCGACCTGGTGGCGGTGCGCGAAACGCACCGTCGAACGGTCGCGCAGCTGGCGCGCGAAGATTTCGACCAATGCGGGCCCCGTACCCCAGGTGATGTGGAAACGGGGTACCGAGTTGCCGTGCCCCTGCGCGCCGTAGCCGCCGCGCTCCGCCCAGCCCACCAACGGGAAGATCTTCAGCCCGCGGGCCCGCAGCCAACTACGCTTCTCGCCCGCAGCGAAATCAACGTAGGCATGTGCCCACTGCCGTGGCCAGTAGTCCTCTTCCCGATCGAAAGCGGCTGTACCCAGCCAATCCTGCAGCGCGAGTTCGTGGCTGTCGCGGATGCCCAGACGACGCTGCTCAGGGCTGTCGACGAAGAACAAACCGCCGAACGACCAGAAGGCTTGGCCGCCCAGATTGGCGCTGCTCTCCTGATCGATGATCAGCACCCGCAGGCCGCGCTCCACCAATTCGCAGGCCGCCACCAGTCCCGCCAGCCCCGCACCGACGACGATCGCGTCGGCGGCGAACCCTGCGGCTGAAGAATCGCTCATGTCGGACCAGGGTAGTGCCCGAGGGTGGCAGGTCAGCCCGGTGACTCCAGCTAGATCCGGATTACGCGGCGTCGACGGAGGCTTTATCGGACGCCTTGTCCGTCCGCCACTGATACACCGTCGGCGTGCACCCGTGCATCGAAGCCAAGTCGACGGCGTCCAGCATCGCCTGCAGCGGGCCGGGTTTGCGCAGCTGACGGGCCGCGACCGCGATCCGCACGATCCCTTCGCGGCGGGCGATTCGCTCGGCGGACAGCACCACCATGCGGCACCACCACGGTTCGGTGAGAAAGCCCTCTCCGATGCCCAGCACGCGGGTGCGGACGGTGCTGTGCCGGACCAAGTCGGTGACCCCGTGCAGATCGGCCAGCAACCGAAAGCCATTCCCCGGCAATGCCTTGACGACGCCCGGCGAAACCACCCAGCCCGGTGCCGCGAACAGCCGGGTGCGGAGCCCGAGGTGCTCGAGCACCCGGTCGGCAGCCACCAGTCGCAGGTTGGCCTCGTGTGCCCGCAGCATTGCGAACTCACCCCGCCGCTTCTTGGTGGCGGCGTCGTCGTAGCCGTGCAGCACGATGGCGTCGCCCGCGCCGCGCCGCTCAGTCAGCCATTTGACGGTGCGTGGATCCCGGTCGAGCCGGTAGTCGTTACTAAGCCGGGGAGCCACCAGCAACGACACCGGCACTTTGCGCGCATCCATCTGGGCACAGAACGCATCGACGTCGGCCAGGGTGCGCTCGCTTATCCCCGAGACCGAGACGATCAATTCTCCAGACACATCTGTAGTTTGCCGATTCCAAGTGTCGAGACGGTGAAGTACACGCAGACACGAAGCGTATATCGGGACCTCTGGTATACCGCCTGACAGCTCGATAGCGTGGCCGCGCAAGGACGTTGATCCGGTGTCACCATCACCACCAGGCCAAACCGATCCAGCAAACACGCACCAATGTCGATCGGGCGAAGCGTGGCGTGGCGGACCCCGGATTCTAGTCCTGGGGGTGAGCGCGTCTGGTTCGTGGTTGTGGTGGCTACAGCGGTATTCCTGTGCACCCGCTGCACACACACCGAGCATGCCGATGTCGATGCCACCAGGAACGTTCTGGCCGCAGGGCTTGCGGTCACCGCCCGTGAAGACCACCCCCGACCTGCGGGCCGGGCGCGGTCACCGAAGCAGGAACTAGCAGGAAACCGCAAGGAATTACTGCTCCAACCCGCCGCTGTACCCGCAGCACGAACGGGTCGGAATCCCCCGGCTTCAGCCGTGGGGAGGACGTCATATGCTAAGTAACCCTATGGAGATCGCCCCTTCTGCAGGGACCGGCAACCCGCTGCCCACCGCTCCCACCGGGCGATCCGGCGCCGGGGCGCATGTCTATCCCGACAAGCTGGACGCCGGGCTGTTGCGGATCTCCGGCGTGTGCCTGCTAGCCACCGTGATGGCGATCCTGGACGTCACCATCGTAAGCGTCGCGCAACGCACCTTCATCGACCAATTCGGCAGCACACAGGCCGTCGTCGCCTGGACCATGACCGGCTACACGCTGGCGTTGGCGACCGTGATTCCGTTAACCGGCTGGGCGGCCGATCGCTTCGGGACCAAGCGACTCTTCATGGGTTCGGTAGTGGCATTCGTGCTTGGTTCGCTGTTGTGCGCGCTGGCGTCGAGTATCGCGCAGCTCATCATCTTTCGGGTGGTGCAGGGTATCGGCGGCGGCATGCTGTGGCCTCTGGGATTCATGATCATGACCCGCGAAGCGGGACCCGGGCGGTTGGGTCGCCTGATGTCGATTCTGAGCATCCCCATGCTGCTCGCCCCGATCTTCGGACCGATCCTGGGTGGTTGGCTCATCGACACCTCGAGCTGGAGGTGGATCTTCCTGATCAACCTGCCGATCGGGCTGCTCACGTTCCTCCTCGCGGCACTGGTGTTCCCACGGGATCACCCGGCTCGCTCGGAGACCTTCGACGTCATCGGCGCGCTGCTGCTGTCCCCCGGGCTGGCGGCATTCCTGTTCTCGCTGTCGTCGATCCCGGCCCGCGGCACCGTGGCTGACCGCCACGTGTTGATACCGGCGATCGCAGGACTGGCGTTGATCGTCGCGTTCGTCTTGCACGCCTTGCATCGCGCCAATCATCCACTCATTGATCTACGGCTGTTTCAGAACCGCGTGCTCACCCAGGCCAATCTGACGATGTTGCTTTTCGCCACCGCTTTTTTCGGCGCCTGCCTGCTGATTCCGAGCTACTTCCAGCAGGTGTTGCACCAGACACCGATGCAAGCCGGCGTGCACGCGATCCCCCAGGGGCTGGGGGCCATGCTGACCATGCGATTGGCCGGACCGTTCGTGGACAGACGAGGGCCCGGCAGGATCGTACTGGCCGGGATCGCTCTGATCACTGTCGGACTGGGCGCCTTCGCCTTCGGTGTGGCCAGCCACGCCCGGTATCAACCCACCCTGCTGGTCGCGCTGGCGATCATGGGGCTCGGCATGGGTTGCGCCATGATGCCGCTCTCGGTTGCATCAGTGCAGGCGTTGTCGCCGCACCAGATCGCCCGAGGCACAACACTGATGAGTGTCAGCAACCAGGTGGGCGGCTCGATGGGAACCGCGCTGATGTCGGTGATCCTGACCAATCAGTTCAATCGCAGCGAGAACATCACCGCTGCAAATAAACTCGCGTCGCTGCGGCAGCAGGCCGCGACCAGCGGAATGCCGGTTGACCAGTCCGCAATACCTCGGCAGGCACTTGCCCCCGACTTTTCGGGCAATGTGCTGCACGACCTTTCGCACGCCTACACACTGGTATTCGTGATTGCCTGTGTGTTGGTGGTTTTAACCTTCATCCCGGCGTCGTTCCTTCCGAAAAAGCCGGCGATTCTAACCGCCGCAGACGACTAGAGCGATCACCGCTCGACCAGCATCGTCGGCCACGTCGATGACGACGCGGTTATCCGCTATCGTCGTCGCAGTTGGCGGCAGCTAGCAGCCAGGCGTATTGGAATGCGGTTTCCTCCCACGCCCGATAGCGACCACTGACGCCGCCATGGCCCGCCGCCATCTGGGTCTTCAGCAGCACCGGATTGCCGTTACCGTTTGCGTACCGCAACGCCGCGACCCACTTGGCCGGCTCTACGTAGTACACCCTGGTGTCGTTGAGAGACGTCATCGCCAGGATGGCCGGATAGCGTTTGGTCTCGACGTTCTCGTATGGCGAATACGACTTCATATAAGCGTAGACGTCGCTGTCGCTCAACGGGTTTCCCCACTCATCCCACTCGGTGACGGTCAGCGGCAGCGATGGATCCAGGATGGTGGTCAGCGGGTCTACGAACGGGACCTGAGCGAGGATCCCGGCAAAGAGATCCGGTGCCAAATTGGCCACCGCGCCCATCAGAAGACCGCCCGCACTGCCGCCCAACGCCACCAGTTCCTGCGGCCGGGTCCGCCCCGATTCGACCAGATGCTTTGCCACCGCTACGAAGTCGGTGAAAGTATTTCTCTTCTCCAAGAGCTTGCCGTGCTCGTACCACAGTCGACCCATCTCACCGCCACCTCGAACGTGGGCGATGACGAAAACCATGCCCCGGTCCAGCAACGACAACCGTGCCACGGAAAAGCTTGGATCTGTGCAGATTTCGTAAGCCCCGTAGCCGTACAGCAGCGCCGGCGCCGGGAATTCGACACCGGCCCGGTGCACGATCGATACCGGGATGCGAGTGCCGTCGTCCGCTTGCGCCCACTCGCGCCGCTCGACGTAATCTTCCTGCCGGTAGTCGCCAAGCACGGGTTGCTCGCGCAGCAGGGTGCGCTCCCGGCTGCTCAGGTCGATGTCGTACACCCGCAATGGGGTGACCAGGGATCCCGCGCTGATCCGCAGTTTGGGCGAGTCCCAGTTCGGATTTCCGCCCAGGCCCGACGACATCAGCTCCGAGTCGAACGAGATCTCTTCGGGCTCGCCGTAGCCACCGTCGGAGTCCAGCGGCCACAGCTGGATCCTGGGGAGTGCCGCACGCCGGTAGCTGACCACCAGATGACGGGCGAACGCGTCCATCCCTTCGAGCCGGACGTCGTCGCGGTGCGGGATCAGGGTTCGCTGCTGTGTGGGATCGGTGACCGGAGCCTCGGTGAGGGTGAAGTTCACCGCCCCGTCGTTGTGCAGGATCAGGAAACGGTCCTGCCCCCCGACCACCGCGTGCTCCACCGAGTACTCGACACCTTCGCGTCGCGGCAGCACCACGGTGAACTCTGCGTGCGAGTCCGCAGAGTCCGCGTAGCGGAATTCCGAGGTAAGAGAGGAACCCGACGCGATAACCACGTAGGCCTCGCTCCGGGTGAGCCCGACCCCGAGCCAGAAACGTTCGTCGGCTTCGTGATACACCAGCTCTGACGGTTCGCCGGAGCCCACTCGATACCGCCACACCTTGTCGGGACGGTGGGCCTCGTCCAAGGTCAGGTAGTACACGGTGCGGTTATCAGCGGCCCAGGTCACGCCGGCCGCGATGTCGGCGAGCTCGTCCGGGTACTGCTCACCGGCGCGTAAGTCCTTGAACCGCAGCGTATAACGCTCGTCGCCGACGGTATCGACAGAATAGGCGAGCAGATTGGCATCGAGGCTGACCAAGGCCGCGCCCAGAGAGAAGAAGTCGTGTCCTTCAGCTTCGACGTTGGAGTCGAGCAGGACCTGTTCACCGGGCACATCGGTGTTCTCGTCTAGGGTCGGCGGGTCCCAGTCATCGGGATTGCTTACCGGGCAACGGCACTGGACACGGTACTGCTTTCCCTCGAAAGTGCGCGCGTAGTACCACCAGTCGCCTCGTCGCGTCGGCACCGACAGGTCCGTTTCCTTGGTGCGCGCCTTGATCTCATCGAAAATCCGTTGCCGCAAAGACTCGAGTTGGGCGGTCTGCTGATCGACGTATTCGTTCTCAGCCTCGAGGTAAGCGATGACTTCGGGGCTTTCCTTGTCTCGCAACCACTCGTATGGGTCGACGAAGACATCCCCGTGGTACTCCCGCCGGGTCTCCACCCGCTTGGCGACAGGCGGTGTTCGCGCGTCCGTCATGCGCTCGGACCGATCCAGTCACCGAAACTCAGACCGGAGATCCGTTCATAGGCATTGATGTAACGGTCGCGAGTGGCCTCGATGATGTGATCCGGGAGCGGCGGCGGGGGCCGCGTCCCGTTGCGGTCCCATCCGGATTCGGGGCTGGTGAGCCAGTTGCGGACGAACTGCTTGTCGAAGCTGGTCTGGACTACGCCGGCCCGATAGTCCTCGGCCGGCCAGTACCGCGACGAGTCCGGCGTGAAGATTTCGTCGGCCAGAACGAGATTACCGTCGGGATCTGTGCCGAATTCGAATTTGGTGTCGGCGATGATGATTCCCTTCCTCAGGGCGTGGTCGGCGGCTTGCACATAAATCTGCAACGTTCGGTCGCGCAGCTGGTTGGCACGTACCGTGCCGACCACCTCGATCACCCGGGCGAATGAAACGTTCTCATCGTGTTCTCCCAGCGCGGCTTTCGTCGCAGGGGTGAAGAGCGGCGTGTCGAACCGGCTTGCCTCAACCAGGCCCGGCGGCAACGCGATACCGCAGACCTTCCCCGACGCCTGGTAGTCCAATAACCCCGAGCCGGTCAGGTAGCCGCGAGCCACACATTCCACCGCGAACATCTCAAGCCGCCGCACCACCAGCGCACGGCCAAGTACCTCGTCGGGGATCCGCGGGTCGTCCGGCGGCCCGGCGAGGTGGTTGGGAGCATCGACGAGTCCGAAGAAGAAAACGCTCATGGCTGTCAAGATGCGGCCCTTGTCGGGGATCACGCTGTCCAGGATGTAGTCGTAGGCCGAGATCCGGTCCGACGCGACCAGTAGCAGATGCTCATCGTCGACGCGGTACAGCTCACGGACCTTGCCGCTGGCCAGGTGCTGATACTCGGTCAGTGCAGGGCGCATTGGTAGTCAGGGGCGCGGTGTCCGCAGTGCGAACCCGTTTCCCCATCCCCCTTTCAATCCGTGCATGCGGTTTTCCCGCACACGGCTTACCGATGATCTTCTGTGCATGGTTACGCAGCCGTCGGGTAACGGATGGTGCCGCGAAGCCGGTGCAGGCCGTGCCCGTTAAACCACTCTTCGGTCCACCGACCGGCTTGCCCGGCACGCAGGTTGCGGCCCCGCTTCTTAACCATCAAGCGGAACAACCGCCACGTGACGTAGCTGTCGATCTGACGGAACTTCTCAGCGGCATTGCCGGTGCGGAAGTAGTTCCCCCAGCCGCGCAGGATCGGATTGAGCACCGCGATCACGTCGCGGATGTCCAACCCGACCCGGTTGCGGCCGGTGCGCTCACGAACCTTGTCCCGCAAGCGGGCCATGGCCGTTTGGCTAGGCCAGCGGTGCAGGTAGTAGCGCACGATGCGCTTCTGTTCCCACAACCGCCCCGACATGCGCGCCAGGAAATGACAACCCAGAAAATCCAGGCCCTCACCCCCGTCACGCAAGTCGACCACCTTCGTCTTATCCGGATGCAGCCGCAACCCCAACGACGTCAGGATTTCTCCCACCGCCGCCAAAGCCGCACCCGCCTGTGCCTGCGATTGGCACAACACCACACCGTCATCGGCGTAGCGCACCAACTCACCCACCCCACGGGCAGACAACTCGGTGTCGAGCACGTGCAGGAAGATGTTGGCCAGCAACGGGGAAATGACCCCACCCTGCGGGGTGCCCGCGACCGTCCGCGACACCACCCCCTCGACCAACACTCCCGCTTGCAGCCACAACCGCAGCAGTTTAAGCACCCGCCGATCCGAGACCCGCCTGCTGACCTCAGCCAACAAGCGGTCGTGGTCGATCTCGCCGAAGAAATTGGCGATATCAAACTCCACCACGAACCGATGGCCCTCGATGAAGCCGACACGAAGCCGCTCCATCGCCTGTGTCGCCGACCGCTTCGGCCGAAACCCATACGAGCACGACAGAAAGTCCGCCTCGAAGATCGGTTCCAGCACGATCTTGGCCGCCGCCTGGGCCACCCTGTCCCGCACCGTCGGAATCCCCAACGGCCGCTTACCGCCGTGCGGTTTCGGAATGTCCACACGCCTGGCCGGCGCGGGACGGTACACACCCCGGCAGAGATCAGAACGCAACTCACGCAACATGCGGTCCACGCCGTACGCCTCCACCGCAACCAAGGTGACACGATCCACCCCGGCCGCACCTCTGTTCTTACGCACTCGCTCCCACGCCTCCCACAAGACGTCACCCCTGTAGATACGGTCATACAGGGCGTGGAAACGCCGACCCGAAGACTGCTTAGCCGCAGCCCATAGCGTGCGTTGCAGTTGTTGCACTTTCACCGGAGACGCCCGTAACAGCTCGTCGTCGGCTACGACGGGCGATGGCCCGTCGGGGTAGTTCGACCGAGACACCCCGGTCATGCCCTCGCACTTACCCACTTCGCCCGCATGATCAAAGTCAGGGCCCTTCCCTCCCGGCGCGTTATGTTGCACGCCGATCAGCGGTACTACGACCCCATCGGACTCCCGCTGCCCTCCAAGAGCTTTCACCATCGGCTTATACCCTTGGTCTTTGCCCGACAAGGCCAGACAGACGGGCCTCTCCTGTTCCGAACCAGACTATGTGCACGTGCCGCCACCCCTACCCCGGAAAGACCCGCCGAGCTAACCCCGGACCAGGGCTCGACAGACATAGGCCTTCGCCGTGAAATGAGCGGCTCGGCTCCTCCGTTGTGACTGTGACGAGGCTGCAGAGTTCGCTTAACGCTACGGCCCGCGCACTTGCTCCCTCCGAAGAGGCTCTTGACACCCCGCTCAGCCCGCCGCGTCTCCACAACGAACCGGGGCCTGCTACCCGGCGCTCCGGTACCTACCGGGACGGGACTTCCACCCGCTAGTCCAATCCAACTTTCAGGACGCACCATCGGGTCAGCCTATCGGCACCCGGAAAACCGGCTCCGAACCCCGCACGGTGCCCAGAGTTGTGCTGGTATCTGTGCTATGACTTCGCGGTTTTTGCCTTACTCCACCAGACCGGTCCGGCTACTGGCCCAACTGTTCAGCGATTTCGTCGTCCTCGTGTGGACGACGTTCTGGGTGCTCGTCGGTCTCGCGGTTTACGACGCTATCGCGACAATCGCCGAGGCCGGCCGCCAGATCGAGAGCGGCACGAACGGGATCGCCGGCAATCTCGCGTCTGCCGGCCACGGCGCGCAGCAGATTCCGCTGGTGGGCGACGAGGTCAGCAAGCCCCTCACCTCGGCCAGTCATGCTGCCGTCGATATCGCGAACGCCGTGCACGACCTGGACACCACGGCGAGCTGGCTCGCGGTGCTGCTCGCGGTGGCGGTTGTCGCGCTCCCCATCCTGGTCGCGGTCTTGCCATGGCTGTTCCTGCGGCTCCGGTTCTTCCGGCGCAAATGGACGGCGACCGGCCTCGCCGCCACCGTTCCCGGTCGAGATCTGCTCGCGCTGCGCGCGCTGACCAACCGATCTCCACGCAAACTGGTGGCCCTCAGCGAGGATCCGGTCGGCGGGTGGCGCCACGGAGATCCCGCCACAGTCCAAGCTCTGGTGGCCCTCGAACTGCGGTCGGCCGGGATCGGTGTGCCCTAATGCTGAAGCTGTGGGGGCTGATCACATCGCTGCTGTTGGGGATCGGTGGCGTTGCCGCCGCAACCGCGGCGTCTGCCGAGCCGGTTATCACCGGCACCGGCCTAACGCCGGTGGGCTGGGACACCTACCGCCGACTGGACCTGTTGCCGTATCTGAGCACCGACACACGAACCGTGCAGGTGTCGAGCTTCGATCGAAGCGGCGGGAATTTCGACATCTCCACCGGTAACCGGAACGGCAACGGTGGATGCCTGGCGCCCGGTGGCGCCGGGTGCGTCGTTGCGGAGGATCGCGGTGCCGGCGAGATTGATTCGATCTGGTTCACCCGCGACGGCGGCAACGTAACCTCGCTCGGGACGATCCGCGTCGAACTCGACGGACACACGGTGATCGATACACCGTTGCAATCGTTGGTGGATGGCGCGCTGGGTGCGCCGTTTACCTGGCCTCTGGTCGCCAACGCCGCACAGTCGTCGGGGGGCGTTTATATCAAGGTACCGATGCCGTATCGGCAGTCAATGCGCATCAGCGTCGCAAGGAATTTGGAGTACTACCACGTCGATTACCGCCAGTTTTCGACCGCCACCGGCGTCACCACTTTCTCGCCCTCCGGTTCCGCACCCGACGTGCTCGCCACCCTCCGCGAAGCGGGAACCACCGATCCGAAACCGGCAGAACCTGCCGCGGCGCATGACAATCGGACCATCGATCTCCCCGCTGGCGATGCGGTGACGATCGCGGAATCGACCGGGTCGGGCACCATCTCGGCGCTGCGGCTGCGACTACCGGATCCGACGGATCGACTCCTGACGGGGTTGCGGGTGCAGATCGAGTTCGACGGCCGCACCATGGTCGACTCGCCACTGGGCGAGTTCTTCGGCGCCGGGTTGGGCACCAACGTCGTGCATTCGCTGATGTTCGCCGCGACCCCACAACCGGGCGGAGCGTTGTCATTGTCCGAGTGGTGGCCGATGCCTTTCGCCCGCACAACCCACGTCGCCCTGGTCAATACCACCGACACCGCGGCCTCGGGAATCGACAGCGACGTCGTGACAACACCCGATCCCCAGTGGGCCCCCGCACTGGCCACTGGCCGCGCCGGCTACTTCACCGCCCGCTCCCACGCCGGACCCACAACCCCGGGCCAGGATTGGGTGTTCGCCGACGAGGCCGGCCACGGCAAATTCGTTGGCGTCAGCCACACGGTCCGCGGTTCTCGAGTAAAAAATTCGTCCAACGACGACGCCCCCTTCTTCCTGGAAGGCGCCGAACGCGGGTACACGGACGGCTCCCCGTCGCCGCAGTGGTACGGCACCGGCACCGAAGACTTCTACGAGGGCGGCTGGTACTTCAAAAATGGCACCCGCTATAGCGCCCCGCTCACCGGCCAGCCCGATCAACGCACGGCCAGCGGCGGATGTACGGATTACTGCGTCGCCGTCTATCGCCTGATGCTCGCCGACGCCGTCGGTTATCACTCCGGGGTCCGATTCGGCATTGAGCACGGCAAGCGCAACATGATCCAAGCCGACTACAGCTCAACGGCATTTCTGTACACACAACCGAACGACACCGCGACGTTCGGCGACGAAGTCAACCCCGCCGATCCTTCGAGTCGGGCCCAGCACGGGTATGCCGACGCAGCCGCCACCGATCAGATCCTGCTGAGCGAGTACGAGGGGAACGACGACACCCACACCATTGCCGGGTTGGTCCGCGCTACCGCAGCCCCGATCGCATTCCACGTCTCGATTCCCCCGGATAACCACGGCATCCTGCTGCGCCGCACATCGGATCAAATCAACGGCTACCAATCAGCAGACCTCGCCATTGACGGCGTGCCCGCCGGGACCTGGTTACAGCCACGCAGCAACGCTGCACATCGCTGGCTTGAGGACACTTACCTCATACCTGAGTCTCTGACCGCTGGAAAGGATCTCGTTACGGTCACACTCACACCTACCGCAGATTCCCCGCCATGGACTGCCAGCCGCTACCGGGTAGACGCACTCACTCCGTAGTCATCGCAGTTGCACGGTCAGATGCCGGATGCCGGTGTGCCGGTTGCTGCGGGTCCACTCGACAGGCTCGACAACCCGCGCCGCGGTGAAGCGCGACAGCAGTTCCTCGAACAGCACCCGCAATTCCAGCCGTGCCAGATTGGCGCCCAGGCAGTAGTGCACGCCTTGACCAAAGCCCAGATGTGGGTTGGGCTTTCGGGTGATGTCGAACTCATCGGCGCGGTCGAACACACCGGCGTCGCGGTTGGCCGAGCCCTCCCAGATCTGTACCTTCTGCCCCGCTTCGACCGACTGTCCGCCGAGGGTGAGATCACAGGTGGCGGTGCGGCGCTTGGATGGCGAGGGCGACGTCCACCGAACCATCTCCTCGACCGCGGTCGGGAGCAGGTCGAGATTCTCACGCAGCGTATGGAATTGCTCCGGATGGTTGGCCAGTGCCAGCATCCCGCCGGCAACCGCGTTGCGGGTCGTCTCCGCACCGGCACTGAACAGCAGGCTGAAGAATAGGTACAGCTCCACATCCGACATGGCGGGCGCCGCCACGTCGTCGAGGTTGGCGTTGACGACGACCGACAACATGTCGTCGGTGGGCTCGGCACGCTTCGACGCGATCAGCCCCTGGCCGTAGTCGTACATCCGCGACCCGGCCTCGTCAACCGAAATTTGCGAAAGGGATGCCTTGCGTGCGCCTCCGAAGTCGAACTGCGGCTCAATGGCTTCGAACAACCAATGCCGTTCGGATGCGGGCACTCCCAGCAGGATGCAGATCATCTGCATTGGCAGTTCAGCGGCGATGCCGAGCACGAAGTCGAACGGTTCGCCGGGCACCACCGCATCCAGCAGCCGACGCGCCCGGGCGCGTAGATCGTCCTCAACGAGACCGATCATTCGTGGCGTCAGCCCGGAGCTGACGAGCCGCCGAATTTGGGAATGCCGCGGATCGTCCATCATGTTGAGGACCTGGCCCGAGATGGCCAGGTCCTGCAACAGCGTTCCACCGAACGGTCGTGAGCCGCCGGTAACCGATGAATAGCCGGCCGGATCACGCAGTACCTCAAGGGTTTCAGCGTACGTGGCCACGGACCAGAAGCCCTCGCCATCGGGGGTGTTGTCGGTCGGCGCGTGCCAGTACACCGGCGCCTCTCGCCGATGGACTGCGAACAATTCGTGCGGGAAGCCATTGGCGAAGTTGTCCAGATCGGTGAAGTCGATCCGCGGCAGCGCGCCGGCCAGCGTCACAGGATCGCGCCTGCCGTGTATTTCGCCGCGTCCGGGTAGCGGCCAACCAGCGCGTCCACCTCGGCGGCGACCTGATCGACCTGGTCGGCGGCGGCCCCGACGAAGGCGTTTTTGTCGGCCAGTGCGGCGACCAGCGCGGCGTGGTCCAACGGCAGCCGGGGATCCGCTGCCAACCGATCTAGCAGGTCGGGTTCGGCGCCCTGTTCACGCATGGCCAGCGCCGTCGCCACCGCGTGTTCCCGGATGACGTGATGCGCCGACTCACGCCCCATACCGGCGCGCACCGCCGCCATCAGAACCTTGGTGGTGGCCAAAAACGGCAAGTAGCGGTCCAACTCGCGCTGGATCACCGCCGGGTAGGCGCCGAACTCGTCCAGCACCGTCAAGAACGTCTCGATCTGCCCGTCGATAGCAAAGAAGCTGTCCGGCAACGCAACCCGGCGCACCACCGAGCAAAAGACGTCGCCCTCGTTCCACTGCGCGCCGGCCAGTTCGGCCGCCATCGAGGCATAGCCACGCAGCACCACTTGCAGCCCGTTGACTCGCTCGCAACTGCGGGTATTCATCTTGTGCGGCATCGCCGACGAGCCAACCTGCCCCGGCGCGAAACCCTCGGTGACGAGTTCGTGCCCGGCCATCAGCCGAATGGTGTGCGCCATCGACGATGGTCCGGCGCCGAGCTGCACCAGTGCGGAGACCACGTCGTGGTCCAGCGAACGCGGATACACCTGCCCGACGCTGATCAAAATGGTTGAGAAGCCAAGATATTCGGCGATGCGGCGTTCCAATTGGGTCAGCGCCGCGGCGTCGCCGCCAAGCAGGTCGAGCATGTCCTGCGCAGTGCCCATCGGGCCCTTGATCCCGCGTAGCGGGTACCGGTCGATCAGCTCCCGCAGCCTGGTCAGCGCGATCAGCGTCTCCTGCGCCGCCGAGGCGAACCGCTTGCCCAAAGTAGTGGCCTGCGCGGCGACGTTATGGCTGCGCCCGGCCATCACCAGATCGCGGTAGCCGACCGCCCGCTCGGCAAGGCGCGCCGCCACCGCTACCCCGTGCGAGAAGATCAATTCCAGCGACCGGCGGACCTGCAGCTGCTCCACGTTCTCGGTCAGGTCGCGGCTGGTCATTCCCTTGTGTACCTGTTCGTGACCGGCCAGGGCGTTGAACTCCTCGATGCGGGCCTTCACATCGTGGCGCAGCGCCCGCTCGCGGGTCGCGATCGACGCCAGGTCGACGTCGTCGAGCACCCGCTCGTAGTCAGCGACAGCTTGCGCAGGCACCGGGATTCCGAGTTCTTCCTGTGCCCGCAGCACCGCCAGCCACAGCCGCCGCTCCGCGACCACTTTGGCCTGCGGCGACCAGATCGCAACCATCTCGGCACTCGCGTACCGGGCAGCCAGCACATTCGGAACGGTCACGTGGTGAGCATATCCACCGCAAGACTGCGGCCAGCAACGCATTTCCCGAGTGGCGCCTTCCCGAGTAGCGCCCCAGGTGCAGTTTCGCGGCACAATGTGGCTGGTGTACTTCGTCGGTGTCGACCTGGCCTGGGCCGGGCGCAATCCGACCGGCATCGCTGTGCTCGACCCCGACGGGCGTCTGGTGCGCATCCACGCCGCCCGTGACGACGCCGACGTGCTGGCCGCCCTCCGGCCGTATACGCGGGGTGACTGCCTGGTCGGTTTCGACGCCCCGTTGGTGGTGACCAACCCCACCGGTCAGCGGCCGGCCGAGGCGGCGCTCAACCGTGACTTCCGCAGGTTCGAAGCGGGTGCCCATCCGTGCAATACCGGCAAACCTGAATTCGCCGATGGACCCCGCGCGGCGCGATTGGCGCGGGCGCTGGACCTCGACCTGGACCCCGGGTCGCCGGCCAAGTCACCGGCAAGACGCCGCGCCATCGAGGTGTACCCGCATGCGGCGACGGTGGCGCTGTTCCGGTTGGCACGCACGCTGAAGTACAAGGCCAAGCCGGGTCGCGGCCTTGAGCAGCTCAAGTCGGAGTTGCTGCTGCTGATGGACGGCCTGGAAGATTTGGCAGAAGGCAGGGAAGACGGAGTGCCGTTGCTGGTCGACGGTCCCGAGTGGGTGGAGCTGCGCCGGCAGGTGGTGGCCGCGCAGCGCAAGGCCGACCTGCGCCGCGCGGAGGATCCGATCGACGCCGTCGTCTGCGCCTACGTGGCGTTGTACGCCGAGCGCCGCCCGGCCGACATCACCATCTACGGCGATTTGGCCACCGGATACATCGTCACGCCGTCACTGCCGTGCGGGCTTTCACACCTGTGAAGTCAGATCCGCACAGGCCGCTGGTCGATGGGTGCAAGCACGTCAACGAGATCGACTAGCGTACCCACCGCCGCAGTGCGTGGATCTCGGCCTTCGACCAGGGCTGAAACCACCGAACCGTCGACCGCACAGATCAGCGTGCAGATCAGCTCGATATGCACCGACCGGCCCGATCGCTCGATTGCTTCGGCCACCGCTTCGGCGCGTTGCCGCAGGCTTCGGCGCATCGAGTCGCGCAGGGCGGGCAGCCGGGTGCACGCGATGTGGCGTTCGTATCGCGATATCAGCTGCTCGGCAAGGCCCGGTCCGGACACGTCCCCCACCAGCAAGTCCACCAGCACTTCGGCGGTGGCTTCCGGGCCCCGGCGCCGCCGCGACAGCGCAGTGACCCGCGCTCGCAGCTGCGCCACCTCGATCATCCCGACGTGCTCGACCGCGCGTGCGATCAAATCATCGAGGGACGAGAAGTAATACGTGGTCGACGCTAACGGCAGGCCGGCACGTCGGGCGACCGCCCGATGACGCACAGCATCGAACCCGCCTTCGCCAAGCAGCTCGGCGGCCGCGCTCACCAGCGCATACCGCCGACGTTCCCCTTTGGGAGTAACTGCTGCAGTCACGAGAAGCATCGTGCCAGCCAGAGTGGTACTGCATTGCCATTTCGGCCAAACGGGCATGGCATGATGGCCCGCATGCCCGACTTGAGCCGCCGCACGGTGCTCGGTCTTGGCGCCGGTGCGGTGGGCGCGTACGCGCTCGACATGCTATTACAGCCCCGAACGTCACAAGCGATGCCACCCGCACCGCTCGATCCGGCGCCGGCGACCCAACCGGCGCCAACCATGGTGACCGGCTCCTTCGTGTCGGCCGCGCGCGGTGGGATATCGACCAACTGGGCGATCGCGCGCCCGCCGGGCCAAACCAAGGCGCTGCGACCGGTGATCGCGCTGCACGGCAAGGGCAGCGACGCGGCCACCGTGATGGCGGGCGGCGTCGAGCAGGGTCTGGCCCAGGCGGTCGACGCCGGGCTGCCGCCGTTCGCAGTGGTCGCCGTTGACGGTGGGGGCGGCTACTGGCACAAGAGGGCTTCCGGCGAGGACTCCGGCGCCATGGTCCTCAACGAACTCCTTCCCATGGTGGGCACCCAGGGTCTGGACACCTCACGGGTGGCTTTCCTGGGCTGGTCGATGGGGGGCTACGGCGCGTTGCTGCTCGGGGGCCGGCTGGGCCCCGGGCGTACCGCCGCGATCTGCGCGGTGAGCCCGGCGCTGTGGATGTCCTCCGGAGCGGCCGCGCCCGGCGCATTCGACGGATCCGACGATTTTTCGGCGAACTCGGTGTTCGGAATGCCCGCGCTGGCCTCCATCCCGATCCGGGTAGATTGCGGCGACAGCGATCCGTTCTACGACGCGACCAAGCAGTTCATCGCCCAACTGCCCAACCGGCCCTCGGGCGGTTTCTCGCCCGGCGGGCACGACGGAGCGTTCTGGAGTTCGCAGCTGCCGGGGGAGCTGACCTGGATGGCTCCGCTGCTGACGGCCTGAGAAATCCGGCCGGAATTCGCCGTCGAGATACGCTCGCGGACGTGAGCACACCGTTCGGTTGGAGCTTCCCCTACGCCTGGCCCCGCACGCCCGTCCTGGCGTCGAACGTTGTGTGCACGTCGCAGCCGCTTGCCGCGCAAGCGGGCCTTCGAATGCTTGCCGAGGGTGGCAGCGCGGTGGACGCGGCCATCGCCACCGCGATCACGCTGACCGTGGTGGAACCGGTGTCGAACGGAATCGGCTCGGACGCCTTCGCCATCGTGTGGGACGGACAGCGCCTGCACGGACTGAACGCGTCCGGACGCTCGCCGGCGGCGTGGACGCCCGAGTATTTCGGCGCCAACACGGTTCCCCCGCTGGGCTGGAATTCGGTGACCGTGCCCGGGGCAGTATCGGCTTGGGCGCAACTACACACCAAGTTTGGAAAGCTGCCGTTCGAAAAGCTCTTCCAGCCCGCGATCGACTACGGCCGCAATGGATTTCTGGTCTCACCGACAGTCGCCGGACAATGGGCTGCGCAGGTTCCGCTATTCAAAGCCCAACCCGGGTTCGCCGACGCGTTCCTGCCTCATGGGCGAGCCCCGAAACCCGGCGAACTGTTCACCTTTCCCGACCACGCGGCCACACTGGAGAAGATCGCGGCAACATACGGAGAAGCCTTCTACCGCGGAGATCTCGCGGAAAAACTCGAGGCACACTCGACCGCCAACGATGGCGTCATGCGCGCCAGCGACCTCGCCGCGCATCGCGCCGACTGGGTCGGCACGATCGACACCGGCTACCGCGGCTACACCGTCCACGAGATACCGCCCAACGGCCAGGGCATCGTGGCCCTGATCGCCCTCGGCATCCTGGAGCACTTCGACATGTCCTCGCGACCAGTGGATTCCGCCGACAGTGTGCATCTACAGATCGAAGCCGTGAAGCTTGCCTTCGCCGACGCGCAGGCCTATGTCGCCGACGCCGACCACATGCCGGTCCGGCCCGATCAACTCTTGGACAAGGGGTATCTGCAGCAACGTGCGGCGCTGATCGATTCGAAGCGGGCAAAGCCGGCAACCGCGGGCATCCCGAAGGGCGGAACCGTGTATCTCACCGCCGCCGACGCCTCGGGGGTGATGGTGTCGATGATCCAATCGAACTACATGGGCTTCGGATCCGGCGTCGTGGTGCCGGGCACGGGCATTTCGCTGCAAAACCGGGGTGCGGATTTCTCGACGACGCAGGGACACCCGAACCAGGTCGGGCCGCACAAGCGCCCGTATCACACGATTATCCCCGGCTTTGTGACGAAAGACGGCGCACCGGTGATGAGCTTCGGGGTGATGGGTGGCCCAATGCAACCCCAGGGCCATGTGCAGGTGCTGGTGCGCATCGCCGACCACGGGCAGAACCCACAGGCGGCCTGCGACGGCCCGCGGTTCCGCTGGGTGCAGGGTATGCAGGTGAGCTGCGAGGAGGGCTTCCCGCAGTCGACGCTGGACGAACTCCGGCGTCGCGGCCACGACCTGCTCGCCGTCGATGACTACAACAGTTTCGGCAGTTGCCAAGCGATTTGGCGCCTCGATGGCGGGTATCTTGCGGCGAGTGACCCACGCCGCGACGGCCAAGCGGCGGCCTTCTAGATCCGGATCTTCCCTTCTGCCGCCCACTGACCGATGTCGCTTCGGAAGTGACCGCCGGGCAACCGAATTGAACGAAGAATCTCGTAGGCATGCGCACGCGCCGCGGTCAGGTCGGCACCGGCACCCACCACCGACAGCACCCGTCCGCCAGCCGAGACGACGGCGCCGTCATCGCGCCGGGACGTTCCCGCGTGCAAAACCCCATCGGCTTCCGAGCCGGTGACGACGTCCCCGGTCCGGGGGCGTCCGGGGTAGTTTTCGGCCGCCAGCACAACGGTCACGGCGGCTCCGTCATGCCAGCGCAACTCGCCAAAGTCAGCCAGGGAACCCGTCCCGGCTGCGTGGAGCAGCTGCCCAAGCGGTGAATCCAGCAGGGCCAGGACCGCCTGGGTCTCCGGATCGCCGAAACGGCAGTTGAATTCGACTACCGCGGGCCCTTTCGCGGTCATTGCGAGTCCGACATAGAGCAATCCGCAGAAGGCACTGCCACGCCGGACCATCTCAGCCGCAACGGGTTCGACGATCCCGCTGACGATCCCCCGGTAGACGTCATCGGGCAACCAGGGCAACGGCGCGTAGGCGCCCATGCCGCCGGTGTTGGGCCCCGTGTCACCTTCGCCGACGCGCTTGAAGTCCTGGGCGGGCAGCAGCGGTACCACCGTCGCACCGTCGACGACACAGAACAGCGACACCTCGGGGCCGTCCAGGTAGCTCTCCAGCAGTACCGGATGCCCGTCATCGAGGAGTCCCGCCGCATGGGCGCGCGCGACATCGCGGTCCGGCGTCACCACCACCCCTTTGCCCGCTGCCAGACGGTCGTCTTTGACCACCCAGGACGGGTGGCCGGCGGGCGGCCCGAACCGGTCCAGGGCCGCGTCTAAACGCGCTGGGCTGTCGACAATTTCACTGGCGGCGGTACGTACCCCAGCCGCCGCCATGACCTCCTTGGCGAACGCCTTGGAACCCTCGATGCGGGCCGCGTCCTTACTGGGCCCGAAACAGACAATCCCGGCCGCGCGCACGGCGTCGGCCACCCCAAGCACCAGCGGCACCTCGGGGCCGATGATGACCAAGTCGGCGGCCACTTCGCGGGCCAGATCTACGACCTCGTCGCCGGAGGCGATGTCGACGTCGTGCTGCTCAGCCAGTCGAGCGGTGCCGGCATTGCCCGGAGCGATGATCAGTCCCGATACCTGCGGATCGCTGCTGAGCGCCAACAGCAGGGCATGTTCACGGGCACCGGAACCGATCACCAGGACGCGCACGAAACGTCACTTTAGCGGGCCGGGTAGAGCAGAGACACCGTTGGCGCAGCCGGGGTTGTCCCCCGGCGCGCCCCGGTGGGAGTCCCCCCGCTGTTTACATCATGGTGACGCGGGTCATAATGGTTTCGAGCAACAAGAACACGTTCTAATTCCGTCCGACCCCTTTCGCCGAGCACTCGGGTCAGGGCAGGCCAGTGGAGGTCCGCTATGAAAACAAAAGGCGCATTGATCTGGGAATTCAACCAGCCTTGGTCCATCGAAGAGATCGAGATCGGCGACCCGCAAAAAAACGAGGTCAAGATCCAGATGGAAGCGGCGGGCATGTGCCACTCCGACCATCACCTGGTCACCGGCGACATCCCAATGATGGGCTTCCCTGTTCTAGGCGGACACGAAGGTGCCGGAATCGTGACCGAAGTTGGTCCCGGCGTGGACGACCTCGTCCCCGGCGACCACGTGGTGCTGTCGTTCATCCCGTCGTGCGGGCAATGTCCGACGTGTCAGTCGGGCCTGCGTAACCTTTGCGATCTGGGTGCGGGGCTGCTGGGCGGTGCGGCGGTGTCCGACGGCACCTATCGCATCCAGGCCCGCGGCCAAAATGTCTACCCCATGACGCTGCTGGGAACGTTCTCCCCGTACATGGTCGTGCACCGCGCCTCGGTGGTGAAGATCGACCCGTCGGTGCCGTTCGAGGTGGCCGCCTTGGTGGGCTGCGGCGTCACCACCGGCTACGGTTCCTCGGTCCGCGCCGCGAACGTCCGGGCGGGCGAGGACGTCGCCATCGTCGGTGTCGGCGGGGTGGGCATGGCAGCGCTACAGGGTGCCGCCAACGCCGGCGCGCGCTACATCTTCGCGATCGACCCGGTCGAGTGGAAGCGGGATCAGGCCCTGAAGTTCGGCGCCACCCACGTCTACCCCGACATCTTCGCCGCTATGGCCGGCATGCCTGATGTCACTCACGGCCTGATGGCCCACAAGGTGGTGGTCACCGTCGGCGAGCTGCACGGCGCCGACGTCGACAACTACTTGGCCATCACCGCCAAGGGCGGCACCTGCGTGCTCACCGCTATCGGTAGCCTGATGGACACCAATGTGACCCTGAACCTGGCGATGTTGACCCTGATGCAGAAGAACCTGCAGGGCACCATCTTCGGCGGCGGCAACCCGCAGTTCGACATCCCACAGCTGCTGTCGATGTACAAGGCCGGCAAGCTGAATCTGGATGACATGATCACCCGCCAGTACAAGCTCGAACAGATCAACGACGGCTACCAGGACATGCTGGACGGCAAGAACATTCGCGGCGTCATCCGCTACACCGATGCAGACCGGTAGAGATCATGACCCAAACCGTGCAATCCCCCGCCTTGACCGCGTCGCAATCGTCGTGGCGCTGCGCGCAAGCCCGTGACCGGGAGGGCTGGCTGGCGCTGATGACCGACGATGTCGTCATCGAGGACCCCATCGGCAAGTCCGTCACCAACCCCGACGGCACCGGCGTCCGCGGCAAGGAGGCCGTCGGCGCCTTCTTCGACAACAACATCGCCCCCAATCAGCTGACCATAACCTGCGAAGAGACCTTCCCGTCCAGTTCGCCGGACGAAGTCGCGCATATCCTGGTGCTGCGCAGCAAGTTTGAGGGTGGCCTCACCAGCACGGTTCGTGGCGTGTTCACCTATCACGTCAACGACGCCGGGCTCATCGCCAACATGCGTGGGTACTGGAACCTCGACGTGATGGAATTCGGCACACAAGAAAAATAGGACTAAGCCGCACCCGCCCCGCCTGCCGGCAGCACCGGTGGTCACGACGAGCTCAGACGGACTCGGACCGTCACATGCCCCTGGTCATCTCGCTGCGCCACGGCATGTCCGGCGCGCTCGATTCCGTCCAGCCGCACCGTCAGTGGTGCGCCGTCGCCCAGAAAGTTCCGCCACCAACTCTTGGCGTCGGGCATGTTCGCGGCGATTTCGAGCTCGTCACCCTCGCGGCGGTAAGCCACCGGCAGGCTGAGCGGCCGCCCGGACCGTCGTCCCGTGTAGGTGAGGATGGCGGTGTTTCGGCCGACAAATTTGCCGAAGCGGCGCGATGTCGCCAGCTTCGTAACCGGCGCGTTGAGAGCCGGAGCGGCGCGCATGACCATCCTGGCGTAATCCTTGAGCTTCAACATGGTTTGGCATTCCCTTCAGATTGTTAGCGTCAGGCACAACGCGGCGACTGCGAGACCTTGAATTGTCGCCCTGGCGTTGATGATTCGATCCCAATTGTCCTGCAACAAACGTGCGTTCGGTGGTGTGTTGCCGGCTTCGGCGGCGGCGGTGAGTTGCCGATTGATCGGCGCGCTTATGCGTGTGTAAAGCCCAAGCCAGATCAGCAGCAGCACGACAGCGGTCGCCGCCGCGATGGCCTGAACCCATCGGCCGGCAGAAGCCGCCAATACCGCGGTTACGGCCGCCGCGACCAAGCCCACCGCCCCCGGAAGCGGCATTCGCCGGTCGCCATAACGATGCACGTTTCCCATCACCGAGACCAGCGCGCGATCATCGATGGCCGCCAGGGCTGGCCGCTGCACCAGCGCGCAAAACACGTCCGTTCCGTACACAACCGCGGTGCCCAACACCGCGATCACTGCAGTCATTCTGATCACGTCTAACACGGCACTACCCCCAAGTCGAGTGGATTGATCTTGCGCTAGCAACGCTAACCCCACGATCGTGTCGCGTCAATAGCACCGCTAGATTATCTATCAATGCTAGGCTCGGGTATGGCTTCAGAAGACCGTCGAGCCCGTGAGAGCGCCACACGTCACCGGCTGATCCTCCGCACTGCCCGCAGGCTGGCGGAGGCAGAAGGCTGGGACGCCGTAACCACGCGCCGGCTATCCACCGAGATCGAGTACAGCCAGCCGGTGCTTTATAAGCACTTCGCCAGCATGGAAGACATCGCGGAGGCGATCGCCCTCGAAGGATTCACGGAGCTGGCCGATGCGCTTCGCGCAGCTCGCACCGGCGCCGACGCCACCCAGAGTCCCCTGAGACCGATTGCGCGAGCGTACTTAAGCTTCGGGCGCGACAACCCGGCGCTGTACGACGCGATGTTCGTCCGCGCCACCAAGCTGCGGTTCGCCGCCGACGACACGCCGGCGCCGTTGGTCGCGGCCTTCGCGGAGCTACGGGACGGCATCGCTACGGTCGCCGACGGCAGGGACGCGAATACGCTCACCGAGTTGCTCTGGGCAGCGCTGCACGGACTGATCACCCTTGCACGCGGCGGCCGGTTACGTCCAGCACACGACGCCGAGCGCGTCGAACTCCTGGTCGCCCAGTTCTCCGGATAAATCCTGATGCGCCAGCCTTTCCAGCTTGACGCGCGCCTCGGTGGGCCAGCATGCTCAGCCCCATGGCTTCGATCTTCACCAAGATCATCAACCGGGAGCTGCCCGGCCGATTCGTCTACGAGGACGACGACGTTGTCGCGTTCCTGACGATAGAGCCGATGACGCCAGGCCACACGCTGGTCGTGCCGCGCGCCGAGATCGATCAGTGGCAGGACGTCGATGACGCGGCGTTCGCCCGTGTCATGGCGGTGAGTCAGCTGATCGGCAAGGCCGTATGCAAGGCATTCGACGCCGACCGTGCCGGGCTGATCATCGCCGGCCTGGAAGTCCCCCATCTGCACGTCCACGTGTTCCCCACCCGCAGCCTGAGCGACTTCGGATTCGCCAACGTCGACCGCAACCCGTCACCGGAATCACTCGACAACGCGCAGGCCAAGATCAAAGCGGCCGTGGCTCAGCTGGCGTGAACCGGCTCGGGCGCCTGCACATCGCTGACCCGCGGCAGCGTGACGCGAAAGCAGCACCCGTGCCCAACCGCGGTTTTCACGGTGACCACCCCACCGTGGGCGCGCACCAACGAGTCGACGATAGATAGCCCCAGCCCGGTTCCGCCGCTGGCGCGTGCCCGCGATGAGTCGGTGCGGTAAAACCGCTCGAACACCCGCGACGCATCCTCCGGGCTCATGCCCGGACCCTGGTCCGCCACTTCGAGGACCGCGTCGTCGCCTTCGGTACCGACCCGGATCATGACGTCGGCGCTGGCAGGGGTGTGTTGCAGGGCATTCGCGACGAGGTTGCTCAGCACCTGCCGTATCCGGGGCTCGTCGCCGAGCACCTCCGGGGTGCCGGGCCCGTCAACGACTTCCAGGGTGATCGTGCGATTGGGGTCGATTGCCTGCCCGTCGTGCACGGCGTCGCTGGCCAGCGCCAACAAGTCCACTCGGTGATGCTCGAGCGGCCGTTGCACGTCGAGTCGGGCCAACAGCAGCAAATCGTCCACCAGCAAGCCCATCCGGCTGGCTTCGCTTTCAATCCGCGATAGCAGCATGGCCACGTCGCGCGCGGCGCCCTGGCGATAGAGCTCCGCGAAGCCGCGAATGGTCGTCAGCGGGGTGCGCAGTTCGTGGCTGGCGTCGGTAATGAACCGGCGCATCCGCTCCTCCGAACCCCGGGCCTTTTCAGCCGATGACTCCGAGGACGCCACCGCTTGCTGAATCTGGGTAAGCATTCCGTTGAGCGCCAACGAAAGCCGGCCCACCTCCGTACGGGGATCGCGTTCCGGAACCCGGCGATCCAACTGGCCCGCGGCGATCGTCGCCGCAGTTCGCTCGACTTCGGCCAGCGGTTTCAGGCTGCGGTGCACCACCGCGTAGCCGGCGAGTCCAACGACAACCAGGACGGCCACCCCGATACCGAACTGCAGATAGACCAGGGACCGGACCGTGTGCTGGACGTCGGAAAGGTCGATCGCGACGGTGGTCAGGCCGTGCGGCCCGCGCACCGAGACCGCTCGCCACAGAATGTCGGAGCCATTGACGGAATGCACCGTCGTCGGGTTGGGGCCCACGTCGTTGTTAGGCGGTAGTGCGGGTTCAGCGTTGCGGTCGTTGATGGCCGTAAACGGAACGCCGTCGGTGCCGACGCCCCGAACGTAGAATTTCGAAGGCGGCCGACCGGGGTCCGGGCCCTCGTAGGGCGGCGCCGACCGCCGCCGCGGGGCCTGCGCCCAGCTGCGGGATGCCTCGAGCAACGTCTGGTCGATCCGGCTGACCAAGCTGTGCCGGAGGATCGACGTGACCGCGATCCCCGAGGCCGCCAGACCGCAGGCCACCAGAACCAGGGTCGCGGCGACCAGACCCACCCGTAGTGGCAATCCTCGCCGAGTCTGATTGGCCATACCGGTATTCTTCACGCGCTATCTCGCCCAGTAAACGCGGGCGGACTCAGCGCGGCTCCCGCAGCACGTAGCCCACTCCGCGCAGCGTGTGCAGGAGCCTCTTGTCGCCGGTGTCGATCTTGCGGCGCAGATAAGACACATACGACTCGACCACATTGACGTCACCTCCGAAGTCGTAGCGCCACACGTGGTCGAGGATTTTCGGTTTGCTCAGCACCGTGCCCGCGTTGATCACAAAGTAACGCAGCAACGTGAATTCCGTCGGTGACAGCGACACCGGATCGCCGGCCTTCCACACCTCGTGGGTTTCTTCGTCGAGCTCGATATCGGCGAAGGTCAGGCGGGCGCTGCGGGGCTCCGCACCGCTACCCTTGCCGGCACGTCGCAGGATGACCCGCAGCCGGGCGACGACCTCCTCCAGGCTGAACGGTTTTGTCACGTAGTCGTCGCCACCGAGGGTGAGGCCCGCAATCTTGTCCTGCAGGGAATCGCGCGCCGTAAGGAACAGTGCGGGGGCATCGATGCCGTCGGCGCGTAGCCGGCGCAGCACCCCGAAGCCGTCCATGCCGGGCATCATCACGTCGAGGATCACGGCATCCGGACGGGCTTCGCGGGCACGGTCCAGCGCTTGGGCGCCGTTGCTCGCGGTGGCAACTTCGAACCCCTGGAATTTCAGACTCACCGAAAGCAGTTCGACGATGTTCGCCTCGTCGTCGACAACGAGGACGCGGGCCTCGGGTATTTTCTCGCTGGGGGTCGCTGTTGTCATCGGGTAACTTCCGTCCGCTGCTTGAACGTTTTCTTTGTAATCATTGTGTAGTCCCTGAGAGCTGGTTGCGAACAGTCTGCCAGGAGTCTGCCAAGTATCATTGCATCAGCTTGGATCCACGGGGGTTCGGCCAGGGCCGCGTCGCGCATAGACTCGAAGAATGAACCTCGCCAAGAGCATGGTGGCTGCTGCCACCGCGCCCGCGCGGATTGGACTCGCCGCCGCCGAAGCGAGCCTGAACCTGGCGGGGGTGGCCGTTGGTGTTGCGAAGCGATCACTCGGCGATTCGACCGGCCCGGGAGGGTCGACCGCGATGGCCAGCATGCTCGGCATCGACGAAGCGATCGCGCGAGCCAATCGGCTGGCCAGGCTATTGGACGACGATGCGCCGCTGGGACGTGCCATAGCCGCCGACGGGCCGATCGACCGGTTGTTGCGACCGGGCGGGGTGGTCGACCTGCTGACAGCGCCAGACGGTTTGCTCGACCGCCTGACCGCAGACGGCGGCGGACTGCAGCGCGCCCTGCAGCCAGGCGGGGTGGCCGATCAGTTGCTCGCGGCGGATGGGTTGATCGAGCGGGTGCTTGCCGAAGATGGGCTGGCCGACCGACTGCTCTCCGAAGGCGGCCTGATCGACACATTGACGTCGAAGGACGGACCGCTCGAACAGCTCGCCGACGTCGCCAACACCCTCAGCCGGCTGGCACCCGGCATGGAGGCGCTCGAGCCCGCCATCAGCACCCTGCAAGATGCGGTCATGGCGCTCACCATGGTGGTCAACCCGTTGAGCAATATCGCCGAACGGATCCCGCTGCCCGGCTTCCGTTCCGCACGCCGCGCGCCGGCCCGGCCGATGAGCTCGCGACGCATCATCGAGGGCGACGACTGACCCGTTAGGCTTGAACCCGCTTAACCCGGCCTCCTTAGCTCAGTGGTAGAGCACTCGCCTTGTAAGCGAGCGGTCATCGGTTCAAACCCGATAGGGGGCTCTGCTAAAAATAGATCACTAGCTGCACAAACCCCTCGCGCCCGCCACCGCAAGCGTGTTCGAAGGTGCCTCGGTGTCACGAGGTTGTCACAACCTTCTGCCAAGTGACCGCGGCCGCCTTCAGGCCGTCGTTCTGGGTGTGTACGTAGGTCCGCATGGTGAACGCTGGATCAGAGTGGCCAAGCCACGCGGAGATCACCGCAATAGGCACGGACTGGGCGTGCATGATGCTCGCGCACGAATGCCGAGCGTCGTGCAACCGAATCTTGCTCACTTTGGCTGCGGTGCACAGTTCCCGCCAGAAATCGCTGAGTGCGTCGGGGTGATATTGGCGCCCCGTGTCATCGACAACGACGTGCTTTCCGGTACCGACGTAGTGAGGCCCAAGCCGTAGCCTTTCACCGGCCTGGATCGCTTTCGCCCGCTTGAGGGCTCTCGCGAGCGCCGGCGTCAACGGCAGCGTCCGCGCAGACCGCTCCGTCTTGGGGCTTGTGTCGTGGACTTTGCCGCCGACTGACACCCGGTTATGCGCTATGGTCATCGTCCCGCCGTCGCGGTCACCGTCGAGCTGGACGTCGGACCATTCCAAGCCACTGATCTCGCCTCGCCGCAAACCCGCCAACGCGAGATGCCATGCATGGCCGAGTCGGTCGTTCTCAACGTGCTTGAGCAGCTGCCAGACCTCTTTTTTAGTGAATGTGGTCAACCCAAGATCACCGCCGGTAACACCGCGGCTGTTCAGTCGGCCGAGAACGCGACGATTGCGACGACCGACTGGACTGACGAGTACATCACGGTCACGCCGAACACGTATGCAGCCGCGTCTTACGTGAGCGACCAAGCTCTTTCGCTGAGCCCGGTAGCTTTGGATTCGCTCATCTTCCAGGATCTGTTCGCTGCTCTTGCAGTCGAGATCGAAACTGCGGTGCTCTACGACGCCGCGTTCGGTCTAGACACGCTGGCAGTCTCGTCCGGAACGGTGTTTTCCACCGGGTCGAGTGATACCGCCGACGTTTTGGCGGCATTCGGTCGCGCGCTGAATGCCATTGCGACAATCAGGTGCAACACCAGCGATGTTGTGGCGATTACGCACCCGAGTGTGATCCTGCATCAAACCTCCCACGTCGACACGACGGGGCGTCCGATTTATTTGGGAGACCACGGTTTCAACCCCGCCGGAATCCCCGGTTCCGTCGACACTCTGGGTCAGACTGTTGCGCCGGCGTTGACGATCCAGGGCGTGCCCGTCTACGCCGATGCGAACATCACGGTCAGTGGTGGGACGGCGCCGATCTATTTCATCAAGCTTCGATGATTCTTTTGTGTCGGAGTTCGGGCCGAATTCGCTGGCGTCGCCTCATACCGCGGCTCTGCAAGTTGCGTGGTTGCTACGGACGCACACCATTCTTGGTGTCACGCACCGCTACCCCGAAGCGCTGGTGAAGGCCACCTGGTTCGCCGCTTCGATCCCGACCGGTTTCGGCGGCTCCTAAATGCGCAGCCCCTGGCAAGGGACTAACGTCGTCGACCCCTCCCACCCGCCGATCGGCTGGTGGGAAGACCTCGGCCTCGGCACCGACGAATTCGATACTGACGCAACAGAATAAGAGGCTTGGCGGTCTCGGTTGAGGTGGTATTTGCGTGCCTCCCTCCTGACGCCGCCGAGGGTGAGCCGGCCCCGGTGCCCCTGATCCAGCCGGGGCCGGTCCACCGCTGGCTTTAGCACATCGGTGGGCGGCGGGCTGGTTTTGAACGCAGCGGGTCGGAGCGAAGGCAGCCCGGCGCTAGTGCGATACGAGGGTCGGGCGACTGCTTAGTGAGAGGGTCCCATCATGCCGCCGGGTCCCATCATGCCGCCGGGTCCCATCATGCCGCCCATCATTCCCTGCATCATGGCGGGCATCCCGTCCTGGACGAAGCCGGTGACCTCCCGCGCGTGTGCACGGATGACGTCGGCGAGGGCAGGATCGTCGGCGGTCTCGTCGGCGATCACACCCGCAGGGGTGAACGTGAGTTGACGGCGGTAGCCGCTGGCATGACGGAAAAGAGTCGGCAGGCTTTGGCTCATGCACATGACCTCGGTTCCCTGATCGAGGTGGGCGTACATGCTTGAGACATGCGCCTGTAGTTGGGCGGTGAGGCCTGGGGAATTCGATTCGGTGGTGGTGCGCACGCCGCCGGGAATGTCCTCAACAACACGGTTGATTTCGTTGTGCCGCATGAACATCTCCATGTAGCGGCTCATGTCCATGTGACCCGCGCCCACGAAACCGCCTCCGTCGGTGAGGCGGATAGCCGTCGAGGGCGGCTCGAAGATGCTGCGATGGACAAACCGCAGACCGAGGATGCTGCCCGCTCCGAGCGCGCCGAGCGTGGCAAGCGCGGCCCGCCGCGTCAACCTAGCCATCGTGATTAGCGGTGTTCACGCAGCAGCGTAATGCGCCGCCGGTATTCGTCTTCATCTATCTCGCCACGAGCAAAGCGTCCGGCCAGCACATCCTCGGGGCGCGGCGGCTCGTAACGGGGCGGGCCGCCCCTGGCGCCGCCTGAGCCGACCAGGTAGCGGATAACAAGGACAATGGCGGTGATCACGGCCACCCAGAACAACACCATCACAACGGACATCAAAAGCCATCCGCCCCAACCCCATCCGCCGCCCCACCAGCCGTCGTACATCATCGGCGCATCCCTCCGAGACAGAGACTTAATTCCCATGCAGTACCAAAATCAAGGTTGCCGCCTCTCGCAGCAGCCTTAAGACAAGTCGACCAGGTAGGCGCTGCACTTTCTAGGGCCGATAGTCCCTACCCCCGTGGGGCATAGGGGTGGCATCTTCGGAACATGACGCAAACTCCTGAATCCGGGGCCGTACCGACCACCGCGACTCGGCAATCCGGGAACCACGATGGATACGGCGCGCGTAGCCGTCTAGGCCAGGTGGCGGCGTGGGTGGTCATCGTCGCCGGCGGCTTGTTCATCGTCACGGCGATCTTCTACTCGGGGCTCTTCTTGGGCTGGTCTTCAGGTGCCCACTATGGCTGGCACCGGGGTTACTACGGTGGCCGTGACGGTACCTGCCCAATGATGGGATCATCCGGGGGAATGATGGGACCCGGCGGAATGACGATGGGACCCGGCGGAATGACGATGGGACCCGGCGGCATGACGATGGGACCCGGCGGCATGGGTCCAGGTGGACCGATGGGTCCTCAGCAATCGCCCACGACGACGACACCGCCCACGCCCCACCCCTAGCGCGTAGCAAAGTGGAAGAGTTCCTCGATCCGAACGCTGTATTCGCTGCACCCTCACTTCGACGCCTTTAGGGGCTATTCCACCGAAGCCGCTGTGCAGTTCGCTGGCGACCACTGGGGTGGATAGTCACGGGCGCTAAACACCGGCCCGCCCCCGAGGCGAGCAGGGGCGGCCCGATGTTTCTATTCAAATGTGGCCTTAAGGTCCCGAACGACCGGCCAGGAACCTCAGGACGCATTCTCAAGGTCGACGGGAACACGCTCATCGACGCCTCACCTGGCCACTACGCGCCTGACAAATGCGCCGAAATCGAAGAGTTCATCGACCGGGTGCTCGCCATCTACGGCGCTTAGAAGTCCCTTCGGTGTCACGACGTTGTCACAACTCACACGTTAAACACTCCGCCGACCACCCACGAACACATGCGGACCCGGACGGGCGCTGGCGGCCTACCTCTGCTGGTCAGCGGCTAAATCCGGGACAAGTTTGGTCACTCGCGACGAACACCCGCGAACAGCTGCGGGTAGATGCTGAGCCGCCTTGTAAGCGAGCGGCCATCGGTTCAAACCCGATAGGGGGCTCCATTCGCTATCGACGCCAGCTCCGCCGCGCCCGCGGTGACCCTGCCGACCGTGGCGACCTGCGCAGATAACTACGTACCCGCACCGGGCCGCCCGGCCCGAACCCGGTTTCGAGTGCGTAGGCGCCCGGCCCGGTGAACACCAGGAGAAAGAACGCCCAGCAGTACAAGACCGAGAGTTCACCGCCGTTGTCGATCGGCCAGAACCCATGCGGAAGGTGCTGGGTGAAGAAGGCGACAGCCATCTCTCCGGAGGCGATGAAAGCCGCTGGACGCGTGAACAATCCGAGGGTGATCAAGATGCCGGTGATCAGCTCGATCAACCCCGATAGCCAGACGAGCGAGCCACTTGGCGCGACGGTATCCGCCGGCTGGCCGAACAGCAGGGACGTGCCGTGGCACAGGAACAAAAGGCCGAAGAAGATCCGGAACAGGCTCAGGACTATCGGTGCATGCGGGTTAAGCCGGGTTTCCAGTCGTTGGGTCATGGGCTGACCATACGCAAGATAGCTCCGCGGGGAGGGAGCGATCTTTTGTCAGGTCAATGGCGAACCGGCTCCCACCTCGAGGTCGTTGGCCTGTTCGTCGACGCCCGGTCAGACCACCGTCAGGGGCAGTGAGCGACGCGGCTCGAACTGGAACGTCGCTCCGCCACTGAATTTGGTCACCGCGACTTCTGACAGTTCCTTCGCCGGCGTGCTGCGCTCGATCACGTGGGCGGTCCACGTCGTGTCGGTCCCCTCGACCTGGACATCCAGATTGGGATTCACGGCGGCGACGATGGCTTGCAGCGGCACGTAGCCGTCGGGCGAGCACAACGAGATCCATGATCCGTCTTCGTGGGCGGGCGACGGACGCACGTGCAGCGTCCCTTCCGTCAGGTCAGCGTCGACATACGTGGCGGGGTTGAGCAGCGGGTGCAATTCAAGGACGCGCAGGGCGCCTGCAGCGTCGTTCGACAGTGACAGCGCGCGCTGGATCCGCTCGGCGGCAACGCCGGCCACACCGATCAGCTGTTTGGTGCATACCGACCTGGCCAGCTCGGCGTCGGCTCCGGCGCGCGAACGCACCGCGATCCCGAACGACAGGTTCAGCAGGTGCATCTGCAAGCAGACCTCGTCGGCGATACGGACCAGTGCCGAATGCGAGAAAGCCCCGAAGTCGATGTCCGAGAGTAGAGCGCCGGAATAGTCGGCCATGCCTTCCTGCGAAGGATCGATCGGGTCTAGTTCCAGAGTGGCGGCGCGGGTTTGGGCCACTATGTCCATCGCCGGGATGCCAGACACGGGTGGATAGCTCTCGTCGATGATGACCGTCCAGGCACAGTGCGGTGTCCGGCCGGCCGGTACCCGCGGCGGACGATGAATGGGTCGCACCTGAGCGCGCGGGTTGGTCGCTACCGCGGTTGCGTCGAATGTCGGGTCCTCGATGTCGTGGCACATGCCCTGGACATATTCGGGGCCCATCGGCTCGACGTCGAGCAGCGCGCCGCAGTGGTCGAGTTGGAACTCGCCATGCCAGCGGTCGTGCACCGTGTAACGGAAGTCCATAAACTGCGGGGGCGCACCGATGTCGAGTTGGAGACCCTTGAAGATCGTGAAGATATCCACGCCTTCGTATTTCAGCGCCTTCTGCATCCGCCTGGTGTAGATCGGACTGGCGCCTGCCCATTCCTCGATCGCGATCTGCAACATCTCCGGGCGGCCCCATGCGCTGATACACCAGGCCATTCCGGACCGGTCGATCATCTGCCCGATGAGCAGCAGCTCGGGAACCAGTGTCGCCAACTCTTCCCGGGAGAGCGCGGCGTATCTACTCGTCATCGAGCGTCCTCCCGGTATTCATCTTGACGGCCGCGTTCACGTTCGCCTTCTTGTCCTCACCCGCACCGGCTTTGGCGGCCTTCTTGCGCTTGCCCGCGACGCGTCCGACGACCCCGTTCAGCCCGGAGGCCAAGGGGAAGCCGACGTAATGGGTGAGAAAGATCGAAATCTCCTTGAGCTCGTCCTCGGTGAGCTCTTCGTTCGCCAACGCCGCATTCACCTGGACCTCAGCCAGGTCTTGCAGCCCCAGTGCGGTGACCACGGTCAGCGTCATCAGCCGCTTGTCGCGCATGGACAGGCCAGGGCGGGTCCAGATGCTGCCGAAGAGGTGATCGACGGTGAGATCGAAGTACGGATCGCCCTCCATGTTCGGCATCTCCCAGGAGTAGACCTCGTTCATCTTCTCGAGGCCCTTCTTGCGCAACTCGTCCATGCTCACTCCGTCGCAGTCGAGGTTTTGTGCGGAACACCGAGGCCCTCGGCGAGGCGCTGAAACGCCAGTTCGGCGAGTGGCAGCTCGGTGCCCGTCGCCTCACCAAGAGCCAACGCGAGACTCAGGTCCTTCTCGCCCAGTCCGCGGGTATGGGTGAACGCGTCGTGCAGCCAGTGATCCGGGGCGAGCGTCGACATGTCCTCACGCACCATGATCGCGCCGGGTCCGCCGGTGAGGGCATCCGTGTGACGGACCACCCTGCCCAGTTGCCCCAGGTCGATGCCGGCGGCCTCGGCCAGCTTCATCGCCTCACACGCGGCGGCATAGCCGGTGAACGTCAACATGTTGCGCGCCAGCTTCATTCGCGTTCCCGCGCCCGGCTCGCCGGCGTGGATGACCATCGAGGCGAACTGCTTGAACGCGGGCTTGATCTGCTCGTACACCTCGCGGTCCGCGCCCACCATCACGGCCAGCTCACCCTTGTCGGCCGCTCCGCCGCCACCGCTGACCGGCGCATCGATCACATGAATGCCCTGGGGCTTCAACTCGGCCGCGAGCTCGACCGCAGTCTCGGGGCTGATCGTGGAATGGATGGCGATGACCGTTCCCGGCTTCGCATGCGCGGCGAGCTCAGCGACGACCTCCCGCACCTGCTTGTCGTTGAGCACGGTGATGCTGATGATCTCAGCGGCGGCGACGTCCGCGACGCTGTCGGCCAGCGATGCACCGAGCTCGGCAAGCGGCGTCATGGCCTCGGTACGCACGTCGAACACCGTGACACCGCCCGGCCATTCCACCAGCCGCTTGGCCATGGGCGCACCCATGTTCCCGAGACCGATATAACCGAGTTTCGCTTCGCTGGTTTCACTCATTTTTCGTTGCTTTCACTCATGAAGTTGCCACTCTCTCAGCGGATTATCTGGCCGCCGTCGACGTTGAAGATCTGGCCGGTGATCCATTTGGCCTGATCCGACAGCAAGAACAGACACATGCCGACGAGGTCCTCCGGCTCGCCCATCCGCGACAACGGAATCCGCTTGACGATATCGGCGACCATCTCCTGCGGCGTCGTGCTCCGGTTGGCCTCGGTGTCGATGGGACCAGGCGCGATCGCGTTGATCCGGATGTTCTGACCGCCGAGTTCGGTCGCCAGCTGTTGAGTCAAGCCGTTGATGCCGACCTTCGCAAGGCCGTAGAAGTTGGAGTAAAGCCACGCCGCGGTCGACGACTGGTTGACGATCGCCCCGCCGCCGCGCTTGGCCATCTTTCGGTACACCGCGCGCGTGCACGCCAGCGCGCCGTCGAGGTTCACGCTCATGAACTTCTTGTAGTACTCCCAGTCGACGGTGATCAGGAAGTCGAGCTTCATCCCGCCGAAGATCGCCGCGTTGTTGACCAGGTAGTCGATGCCGCCGAACTCCGCCAGGGTCGCGGCGGCCATCTCTTTCGCGGACTCGGGATCACTGACGTCCACCCGCAGCGCGAGCGCCGTGCCGCCTTCACCCTTGATTCCGTCGGCGACCTTCTGCGCGCCCTCGGTGTTGATGTCGGCCACCACGACGGCCGCACCTTCGCGGGCGAGAGCCTCCGCGTAGGCCTGGCCGATGCCACCGCCGGAACCGGTGACGATGGCCACCTTTTCCTTGAACTGATCGCCGTACAAACCCATCGGAACCACCATTTCTCCCGTTAGTTCGCTGCTTAGTTCGCCGCTTAGTTCGCTGCTGTGGCAATGAGTTTGGTCTCGAGGTACTCCTCGAAGCCGGGCACGCCCATCTCGCGGCCGATGCCGGACTGCTTGTAGCCGCCGAACGCCGCATCGGCGGAGTACCAGACTCCCCCGTTGACGTTGACGGTGCCGACCCGCATGCGCGCCGCAACGGCCTGCGCGCGATCGTCGTCGGCGCTGAACACCGTTCCTGACAAGCCGTAGGGCGAGTCGTTGGCGATGCGCACCGCGTCGTCGTCGCCGTCGTGGGCGAGGACGGTGAGAACCGGTCCGAAGATCTCCTCGCGCGCTACCCTGGCGTCGTTGGTCAGCCCGGAGATCACCGTCGGCTCGATGAAGTAGCCGGTGTCACGGTCGGCAGGGCTGCCCCCACCGCAGGCAAACTTTCCGCCCTCCTCGAGTGCCAGATCCAGGTAGCCCTGAATGCGGTCGCGCTGGCGCGCCGAGATGACGGGCCCGCACACGGTCCGCTTGTTGGTCGGGTCGCCGGGCTTGATCGAACCCATCGTTGCGGCGGCCGCCTCGACCGCCTCCTCGTAGCGTGCCCGCGGCACCACCAGGCGCGTGGTGATCGCGCAGCCCTGCCCGGCGTGCATGGCGGCGGTGAACGCCGACATCGCGCATGCGCCAGCGAGATCCGCGTCGTCGAGCACCAGGAACGCCGACTTCCCGCCCAGCTCCAGGAACACCTTCTTGATGGTCGCGGCGGCATCGATCATGACGCTGCGGCCCGTGTTCGTCGATCCGGTGAATGACACCATGTCCACGCGCGGGTCCTTGGACAGGAGCGCGCCGACACCGTGGTCGCTGGACGTCACAATGTTGATGACGCCCGCGGGGAAGTCGGTGTGCCCGGCGATCAGGTCACCGAGCACCGCCGCCGACCATGGGGTGTCCGGAGCGGGCTTGAGGACCAACGTGTTTCCCGCCGCCAGGGCGGGCCCAACCTTGGCCAGGTTGATCTGGTGCGGAAAATTCCACGGCGTGATGGCGCCGACCACACCAACGGCCTCACGCGCCATCGTGCGGTTCGTGGGTATGCCCTGCGGCGTCGCATGACCGAGATCGACATTCCACGTGTAGGACTCGGCGGTGTCGGCGCCGAAGCTCAAATCCTCGATCGGTCCTTCGAGCTGCGCACCTGCCGTCAGCATCACTGGCGCGCCCACCTCGGAAACGGTGATGTCGCGCAATTCCTCAACGTGATCGCGCATCGCCTGTTGCAACTGCCGGATGCACCGTGCACGGAGTTCGACGTTGGTCGACCAGTCGGTGTCGTCAAACGCCTTGCGGGCCGCACCGATCGCGGCACCCATGTCGGCCGCGTCCGCGTCGGCCGCGACACCAAGCACTTCCTCGGTAGCCGGGTTGACATTCGAAAACGTGCCCCGGCTGCCCGCGACGAGCTTCCCGTCGATGAACAGACGACTTTCGCGATCGTCCAGTAGCGCCATTCCGAACTCCCATTCACATTCTGGACAACTGTCCGACAGTTTTCAATCGAACCATAACCTCAACAGCGCACGCGTGGCAAGAGTCAGCAGCTTAGCCGAGGTTGAGGATTGTCATTTTCGAAGTTCTTACAGGCATTTTCAGAGCGAAGCTTGCTTAGGGACGGCAGTGTCGGATAACTTGGACATGTGTCCAGCGATGCAGTCGTCGACATTACCGAAGCGGCCTCCACCGACCCCGGTGAGACGCCGCGCAACCGGCGGCAGGAAGAGACCTTTCGCAAGATACTCGCCGCGGGCGTCGAGATGCTGCGCGAGTCGACGTATGCCGACCTGACCGTGCGCGCCGTCGCTGCCCGGGCCAAGGTCGCGCCGGCCACCGCCTATACCTACTTCTCCTCGAAGAACCACCTGCTCGCGGAGGTCTATTTGGACCTGATGAAGCAGGTGCCGTATTTCACCGATGTCAATGAGTCGATGCCGGCTCGCGTCGAGCAGGCGCTGCGCAGCATGGCGCTGACGGTCGCCGACGAACCCGAGGTAGCGGCGGCATGCACCACAGCGCTGCTGACCGGCATCGATCCCACCGTGCGCCGGGTCCGCGACCGGATCGGCGCGGAGATCCACCGCCGGATCAAGTCGGCGGCCGGCCCCGATTGCGACCCCAGGGTGGTCGCCGCACTGGAGATGACATTCTTCGGCGCGCTGGTCAACGCCGGCAGCGGTGTGTTCACCTACCACCAGACCGCCGACCGGCTGACTTACGTCGTCGGCCTCATCCTTGGAGAAAACCGATGACAATCGACACCGGCCAGCCACCCACCGCAGCGCTTTTGGACCCATACGACTACGACTTCCACGAAGATCCGTATCCGTACTACAAACGGCTCCGCGACGAGGCTCCGCTCTATCACAACGCAGAGCTCGGCTTCTGGGCCGTGTCCCGGCACACCGACGTGCTGCAGGGCTTCCGCAACACCACCACGCTGTCCAACCGCGATGGCGTGTCGCTCGACCCCATCTCGCGAGGACCGCACGCCTCGAAGACCATGTCGTTCTTGGCCATGGATGACCCCGACCACCTCAGGCTGCGCACCCTGGTGTCCAGAGGTTTCACGCCGCGTCGGATCCGCGAATTGGAGCCCCGGGTAACCGAACTGGCGGTCACGCACCTCGACGCCATGCTGGAGCAAGCAGCCGACGGCACAGCCGACTACGTCGCCGAGTTCGCGGGCAAGCTGCCGATGGACGTCATCTCCGAACTCATGGGTGTGCCCGAGGCCGACCGGGACCGCATCCGCGCGCTCGCTGACGGCGTCATGCACCGCGAGGACGGCGTCACCGACGTGCCGGCTGAGGCCATCGAGGCGTCGATCAACCTGATCGTCTACTACCAGGAGATGGTCGCCGAACGCCGCAAAAAGCTCACCGACGATCTGACTTCGGCACTGTTGGAGGCCGAGATCGACGGTGACCGCCTCACCGATGACGAGGTGCTGGGTTTCATGTTCCTGATGGTGATCGCGGGCAACGAGACCACCACCAAACTGCTTGCCAACGCCGCTTATTGGGGGTTCAAAAACCCCGACCAACTCGCCCCGGTCTTCGCCGACCACTCACTGGTCAAGCCGTGGGTAGAGGAGACGTTGCGCTACGACACGTCGAGCCAGATCCTGGCCCGCGCCGTGGCCGACGACATAGAAATGTACGGCACCACGATTCCTGCGGGCGACGTGATGCTGCTGCTACCCGGGTCGGCCAACCGCGACGACAGGGTCTTCGAAGCGCCCGACGACTACCGCATCGGCCGCGAGATCGGCTCGAAGTTGGTCAGTTTCGGCAGTGGAGCGCACTTCTGCCTCGGCGCGCACCTGGCCAGGATGGAAGCCCAGGTGGCTCTGACCGAGTTCTTCAAACGAATCAGTGGATACGAAGTCGACGAAGCCAACTCCGTGCGCGTGCATTCCAGCAATGTCCGCGGATTCGCCCACCTACCCATCACCGTGAAGGCTCGATAAATGCCCCGTTTCGAACCACTTCCCAAGCGTAGGCCCGCGCTGATCGCCGGCGCATCCTCCGGAATCGGCGCCGCCGCGGCGATCGACCTTGCAGCCCATGGCTTTCCGGTAGCCCTCGGCGCCCGCCGGGTCGACAAGTGCGAGGAGATCGTCGCACAGATCAAGGCCGACGGCGGTGAGGCCATCGCCGTGCACCTCGACGTCACCGACCCCGACTCGGTGAAGACCTGTGTCGAGCGGACCATCGACGTACTCGGCGAGATCGAGGTCCTGGTCGCCGGTGCCGGTGACACCTACTTCGGCCGCCTGCACGAAATCAGCACCGACAGTTTTGAATCCCAGGTTCAGATTCACCTCATCGGCGCCAACCGAATCGCCAGCGCCGTCCTGCCCGGCATGATCGAGCGCCAACGCGGCGACCTGATCTTCGTCGGTTCCGACGTCGCACTGCGACAGCGCCCACACATGGGCGCCTACGGCGCCGCAAAAGCCGCGGTGATGGCGATGGTGACCAATTACCAGATGGAACTTGAAGGAACCGGGGTGCGCGCCTCGATCGTGCATCCGGGACCGACGAAGACCGCGATGGGCTGGAGTCTGCCCGCCGAATCCATCGGTCCCGCGCTAGAGGATTGGGCCAAATGGGGCCAAGCCCGACACGACTACTTTCTGCGCGCAGCGGACTTGGCGCGGGCCATCACCTTCGTCGCAGAGACCCCGCGCGGCGGATTCATCGCGAGCATGGAACTGCAGCCAGAGGCCCCAATGGCCACCACGAAAGAACGTCAACAGCTCAAGCTTGGTGAAGAAGGGATGCCACCCGCATGACGGTCACTAAAGAAGTACAGAGAGTTTCGGGTGGCGAGGAAGATCACGGCCACCTCGAGGAGTTCCGTACCGACCCCATCGGTTTGATGCAGCGCATCCGCGACGAGTGCGGTGACGTGGGCTGGTTCCAACTCGTCGACAAGCACGTCGTGTTCCTGTCCGGCGCCGAGGCGAACGAGTTCTTCTTCCGTTCTTCCGACGCGGATCTCGACCAAGCCGAGGCCTACCCGTTCATGACCCCGATCTTCGGCGAGGGGGTGGTGTTCGACGCCAGCCCGGAACGGCGTGCCGAGATGCTGCACAACTCGGCGCTGCGCGGCGAGCAGATGAAGGGCCACGCGGCCACCATCGAAGGCGAGGTCAAGAAGATCATCGCCGACTGGGGCGACGAGGGCGAGATCGAGCTGCTCGACTTCTTCTCCGAGCTGACCATCTACACTTCGACGGCCTGCCTCATCGGCCTGAAGTTCCGCGAACAGCTTGACGCCCGATTCGCGCACTACTATCACGAGCTCGAACGCGGCACCGACCCGTTGTGCTACGTCGACCCCTACCTCCCGATCGAGAGCTTCCAGCGCCGCGACGACGCTCGCGTCAAACTCGTTGCGCTGGTGCAGGAGATCATGGACGGCCGCATCGCCAATCCGCCCAAGGACAAGAGCGACCGCGACATGCTCGACGTATTGGTGTCGATCAAAGACGAGGACGGCACACCTCGGTTCTCGGCCGACGAGATCACCGGCATGTTCATCTCATTGATGTTCGCGGGCCACCACACCAGTTCCGGTACCTCGTCCTGGACGCTGATCGAGCTCATCCGTCACCCGGATGTCTACCGTGACATCGTCGCCGAGCTCGAGGAACTCTATTCCGACGGCCAAGAGGTGAGTTTCCACGCGCTGCGCCAGATCCCGTTGCTGGACAACGTGGTCAAGGAGACCCTGCGCCTGCATCCGCCGCTGATCATCTTGATGCGGGTCGCGAAGGGCGAGTTCGAGGTTGAGGGTTTCCCGATCCACGACGGTGACTTCGTGGCAGCCTCGCCCGCGATCAGCAACCGGATGCCCGAGGACTTCCCCGATCCCGACGCTTTCAAGCCGGATCGATACAACAAGCCCGAACAGGCCGACGTCGCGAATCGATGGACGTGGATCCCATTCGGTGCGGGCCGTCACCGCTGCGTCGGTGCCGCGTTCGCCACCATGCAGATCAAGGCGATCTTCTCGGTGTTGTTGCGCGAGTACGAATTCGAAATGGCACAACCCGCCGACACCTACCGCAACGACCACTCGAAGATGGTGGTCCAGCTGGATCGGCCGGCCAAAGTCCGCTACCGCAAGCGCCAGGCCTAGAGCCGAGGGATCTCGCGATGGGATTTCGAATCGAAGTGGACCTGGACCTGTGTCAGGGCCATGCTATGTGTGAACTTGAGGCACCCGACTACTTCAAGGTGCCCAGGCGCGGCAAGGTCGAGATCCTCGACTCGGAGCCGCCCGACGACGCGCGCGACGAGATCGAGCGGGCCGTCGACATGTGCCCTACCCATGCGCTTTTCATCAAAGAGAAAGAAGGCTGACAATGGCGTCGTTTCGCCGCGAACAACTCGAAGACTGGGTGCAGCGGTGGCTGCAGGTTAACCGCGATGCCGAGAAGGCGGGCGACTGGAAACCGTTGGCGGACTTCTACACCGACGACGCCACCTACGGGTGGAACATCGGGCCGAAGGAAGACGTGATGTGCGTCGGCATCGACGAAATCCGCGACATCGCGCTGGGACTCGAGATGGACGGCCTCGAAGGGTGGAAGTACCCCTATCAGAAGGTGGTTATCGACGACAAGCAGGGTGAGATCGTCGGATTCTGGAAGCAGCTCGTCACCGACCCGGAGAACCCGGACGCGGGCGAGCGCGAGGTCTATGGCATCGGCGGAAGCTGGTTCCGTCTCGCCGACGCGGACGGCGAGGCGAAGATCGAGTGGCAGCGCGACTTCTTCGATTTCGGCCACGTCCAGAAGCTCTACCTGGACCTGATGACCAACGGGAAGTTGTCCAAGGGAATGCAGGAACGGATCGAGCGCAGCCTCGCCGGCGAGAAGCTGCCCGGCTACTACCTACTCGGCGAAGCCCCCGCCCCACTGTGGTGAGCTAGCGGGACCGGACGGCTCCGGTGACCGCCGCGCGAGTGGCGCGGCGGTCCGGCGCGTTCTTTGCCGTCAGTTGTCCGTCAGTAGAGCGGGATCCAGACGCCGAAGAACCAGTAACCCCAACCGCCGTAAAACCAGTTGAAGACCGGAATGACGGTGAAGGTGTTGTAGGCGAACGGACCGAAATCGCGCTGCGCATAGCCCACATCGCGCGGCGGCCCGCCCCATGGGCGGTTCCAGCCACCGGGAGGCGGCGGACCGTCCCATCCACCCTGAGGCGGGGGACCCTCCCAGTTGGGCGGCGGGTGGCCGGGAGCCGGGCCGTCGTTCCAGCCGTAACCGCGCTGCGGCGGCGGTGGCGGTGCGCCGCGGCCCGGGATGCTGAAGCCAACGGTGATGTCGATGGGGCCACCGATGTCCACGCTGCCGCGCGCGATGTCTCCGCGCGGAGGAATGTACGCCGGGTGCGGAGGCTGGGTGCTCGGCGGATGAAGGACCGGGCGAGCCTCAGTGCTCGGCGGGCCCGTGGGGTGTCCGCCTGGCGTGGTGGCTTCGTGTCCGCTCGGCGGCGTATTGGGCTCGTGGGTCGGCGAGCCTGAGGGTTCGTTTTTCGGCGACTCAGAGGGCTGGGGCGCCGGCGACTCGGTGCTGTGCGTGGCCGGCGGTTCGGTGCTGTGCGTGGCCGGCGGCTCGGTGCTGTGCGTGGCCGGCGGCTCGGTGCTGCGCGGCGCTGGCGCTTCGGTGCTTTGCGGCGCCGGCGCTGCAGTGCTGTGAGTGGCCGGCGGCTGGGGCGCTTGGGTGCTCGGAGGTTCATGGGGTTGTGGTGGGCTTTGCGGCTCACCACCGCCACCGCCGGGACCGCCATGGTTGGTCGGGCCGGGCGGCGGAGTTGGGTCCGAGTAGGCGATTCCTGGGTTCACCGTCAGTGCGGAGATGCCGAGGCCCACGGCCACCGCCGCCGCACCGACGACACGTTTCATAGACATAGCTGTGTTCCCTCTTGGGTGTCGGATGGCCTTCATTATGGGCAAGTCACATCGATCTCAAACGTCTTAGTCACCTGCTGCGGCGACTGCGGGTTGCTCATGTCGGTCCCCGTTGCGGTGCCCTTGATCGCGTAAGACTTATCGCTTACCACGGCGCCGGCTTGGTTGGCTTGACCGGGTGCGGCGTCGGAGAAGCCGAGCACAACGCCGTTGACAGTGCCCAGTCCGACCGCATGGACAATGGGCGGATTGTCGTTGCTCACCACCGCGCCGATTCCGTTTGTCGCATCACCGATGCCGATGTTGGTATTGGCGCCGGCCACCGTGCACGTGACCTGACCAGTGACGTTCTGATTCTGACCATCGACAATGACCTGTGTGCCGGCCGGCGCTGAAGCCGTGCTCGATGCACCCGTGCTGGACTTGTTGCTCGAACACCCGGCACCAGCCGCGACCACCATGGCCACTCCGGCTACGCCGACCACGATCCCACGCTTCACCACTGGTCTCCTTCGGGTAACTGATCGCCACGTCTTCGTCGTGGCCCCGTCAACACAAGCGGACCTTACCGCCCTATCGGGCCCACGCGCCCACAGCCCGACTTCGGATACCCGATCCCAAAGATTGCAAACAATCAATTCGCGGAAACGTGACTAATCAGCGATCAGAGAATGTTGCGACAATTCAGGGCAGAATTCGCAAACCCCATTTGCTGAGTACCGGATCCACCAGGGTGAAGTACGTCGTATTGTCGTCCCCGTCCGGCGAGGACATCAGGATGCCGACCGCGCTCGCGGTTCCGTCCGGGTTGGTCACGAAACCGGGACTGCCACTGTCGCCGTCCAGGCTGTAAACGCTCGCTTCGACCACGCCGCCGTTGACGTTCGTGATGGCACCGCAGGTCTCACCGGTGACCGCGCCAATCTTGCAGAACGGCATGCCCACCTGAATTTCCGAGCGGTTCAACACATCCCGGACCGGATACTTGCCGCCGACATCACCGATCGGCGCACCCACGCTGTGGTCCAGCCGGATGATCGCGGCGTCCTTCCAATCACCCAGCTTCTCGCTGGCGGTTATCTTCCCCAGCGGAACGTCCTGCCCGTAAGTCCATACCGATCCGTTGTGCCCATCGCAGTGCCCACTGGTCAGGAGATAATAGTTGCCGTCATTCCCCTGAGCCGCGAAACTGGCTGTGCACCTGCCGCCTTGATCATTGATCTGCGTGCCCGGCATCGGGACCGCCGCGGAATCCGGTTCTGCCCGCGCCGTGTTCGCAAACCCCGTCGCGACCATCGCCATGGCGCCCACCAACACCGGCCATCGCAACCAAGCTACGGTCACGCAATTCTCCTCTGTCTAAGTCGCGCTGAATATTAACAGCGCGAACCAGCAATCCGCTTGGCATGAGGAGGGTGAGCGTGGCTAGCCGGCGCCGGCTCTGCGGCTACCGGGAACAAATATTTGGATCACAACTCACGAGCCAAAGGCCACTTCGGCACATCGAGGCACCGGGAACCGGTTATCCCGCGTCGACACGACGGGCGAGGAAATCCAGTACCGCCCCGGCGAAGATGTCGTTGCGGTCGCCGGCGACCATATGTCCTGCCCCGCGCACGTCGGTGAACTCGACCTGCGGGAAGCGCGCGAGAAATTCGTCAGCGCGCTCCTGGCTGACGAGGTCGCTCACCTGGCCCCGAATCAGAAGCATCGGCACGCCGCTGCCCACGATCGCCTCGACGGCTGTGTGCATGCGTTCGGCGTCGGTGACCTCAAACGGTGGAAACGCCGCAGTGCCGTTGATGAACTGCGGATCCCAGTGCCAGTACCACCGATCGCCGCGGCGGCGCAGGTTGGTGGTCAGGCCATTTAGATCGGTGGGTCGGGGCCGATGCGGGTTGTACTCGGCGATCGCGTCGGCCACCTCTTCAAGTGAGCCGAACCCAGACTCCATCCGGTCTGCCATGAAGTTGTGGATTCGGTTCGCCCCCGACTGCTCCATATTGGGCACGATGTCGACCAGGACGACAGCGCTGGCAATCCCGGGCGCGAGCTCCCCCGCAAGCATCATCGAGGTGAAGCCGCCCAGCGAGGCCCCGACTAGCACCGGCCGCGGGGGCAGGCCACTCAGCACTTCTTGGACGTCGCCGGCGAAGCTCACGACGCGATAATCGCCCTCGCGGGACCATTCGGATTCGCCGTGACCGCGCAGGTCCACGGTGACGGCCTGCCACCCTTGCTTGGAGACAGCGGCAGCGGCCCGGCTCCACGAGCGACGGGTCTGTCCGCCACCGTGCAGGAACACCACCGCACGCGCTTGCGGGTCGCCTTGGCGATCCGAGACGATGCGAACGCCGCCCGGCCCCTGGGTCGAGAACAGTTCAGGTGCCCTAACCATCAGGCGATCTTAGGGCAGCGTCGCTGAATGGCTTCATCCCACAGTCTAGAGACTGCGCCACCGCCCGGACGTCCTGTGGAATCGCCTCGGCGGCAACCTAATATTTGTGCCCGTAGGCGCATAGTCACGCACGGACGGATGCTGTTCATCCCCGCGCAACACCCAGTAAAGTTTGTTTGCGGATCAGCCATTGCGGCGTAGTGTTCGGCCCACGGGGGCACGCTGAGGAGACAACGAAGATGCCAGCCAGCGACCATGATTGGAACCAACCCGCCGCGGTGGCGATCCCCGCGGAGGGCTACTTCGAACTCGAGCGCGGCCGCTATGGCCCGGTCTATCCCAGGACGCCCGCATGCTACGGCTTTTCGATCATCGCCAAAGTCAAGGAGGGCCGCGAGGAGGCAATCCGCGAACACGGCAAGGTCATCGAGGCAGCGATCGCCGAAACACCGGAGTTCCTTGCCCCACTACGACTGCATTACCTTCGCTGGTTGCTGTTCGATGTCGGCGATGGCTTGACCTTTCAGTACCAGGGCATCTTCGACACCGACTTCGATAAGTACACCGAGGACGCGGTGCAGCTATTCAGCCAGAGCGGGATTAGCACGGTGTTCACCAACCTCAAGGGCTTTCCCGAGGATTGGAAAGAGAACCCGGACTCGTTCGTGAAGTTTGTGCGCGAGCACCACTTCCCCAGCTTCTTGGAGTACGGCGAATATCCATACGTCACGGCCGATGAGATCAAGAAAGCGCTGCGGCTCAAAGCGGCGTTTTCCGACATGCTCGATCAGATGCAGTGATCCGCACCAGGTGGTGCGCTGATGCTTGAGTTCGACGATATCCAGCACATTCTGCTGACCCGTACCCCGGCGCTGACCGGGCGGTACGAGTTCCTGACATTCGGCAACCCGGCTGGGGGCCGAGCGTGGCTATCCGAGCTGATCCCCGTGGTCGAATCCGCCGCCACTGCGCAGGCCTCGATGGACAGCACCAAGCGGTGGGTCACACTGGCCTTCACGTGGAATGGCTTGCAAGCGCTCGGAGTCTCCGAGGAATCCCTTGCAACCTTTCCGGAGGAGTTTCGCCAGGGCATGGCGGCCCGGGCCGATATCTTGGGAGATACCGGAGCCGCTGACCCACAGAATTGGGTCGGCGGATTGGCCGGCACCGACGTGCACGCGATCGCGATCCTGTTCGCGCGCGACGACGCCGAACATGAGCGGGCCACCGGGGTACACGACGAGTTGGTGGCCCGGTGCGACGGCGTGCGTCGCCTGTCGTTTCTGGATTTGAACGCGTCGCCGCCGTTCAACTACGCACACGACCACTTCGGGTTCCGGGACCGGCTCTCACAGCCGGTGATCGAGGGTTCGGGTGAAGATCCCACACCGGGTTCGGGCGCCCCGCTGAAGCCCGGCGAGTTCATTCTCGGTTATCCGGACGAACTCGGGCCGGTCGCGGACCTACCGCAACCAGAAGTTCTGGCCCGCAACGGAAGCTACATGGCCTACCGGCGGCTACAGGAGCACGTAGCACTGTTTCGCGACTATGTCCGGGAACGGGCCGAAACACCGGACGATCAGGAGCTCCTCGCGGCGAAGTTCATGGGACGCTGGCGCAGCGGAGCCCCACTCGTGCTGGCACCGGACAAGGACGATCCTGAGCTGGGCGCGGATCCGACGCGCAACAACGATTTTAATTATAAGGAGATGGATCCACTCGGGTATGCCTGTCCGCTCGGATCCCACGCGCGACGTCTCAACCCGCGCGACACCGCGCACAACATGAACCGACGCAGGATGATTCGTCGCGGAGCCACCTACGGCCCTGCCCTGCCAGACGGCGCACCCGACGACGGGATCGAGCGCGGCATCGCCGCGTTCATCATCTGCGCCAGCCTGGTCCGGCAGTTCGAGTTCGCGCAGAACGTCTGGATCAACGATCGCACCTTTCACGAGCTGGGCAACGAGCACGATCCAATATGCGGAACGCAGGACGGAACAATGGAGTTCAAGATCCCCAAGCGGCCGATCCGCACGGTCTACAAAGGCTTACCGGCGTTCACCACCCTTACGGGTGGGGCCTACTTCTTCCTGCCGGGCATCAACGCGATGCGCTACCTCGCGTCGCTCGACTGATCATACGAAGGATTCACCATGGGCACACTTCCCGCGGCGCGGACCTACAACCAAAGCCATGTCGCGCGTGCCCACACCGGCGGGCGGCGTATCAGCATCTACTGGACCTGGAGCTACCCGTGGGAAGCCCAACGCGAATCCACAGAGCTCTACAACCGCTTCTCCACCATGACAGAGGTCCGAAACGCGGCGTGGCCGAGCTACGAGACGCCCGAGTACGACGAGGCGCACTTCCTCCAAGGCATCGCCGGAACGCTTGAGCTTTTCCACCGGTCAACGCTGGCGTTTCAGGAGCTGGCGGGTGCAGCGACGGGCCACCCCGTCGCCGTGTTTCAGCGGATTGACCAGGCCGGCTACCGGCTTGCCATCGACGAACGGATCCTGGCCGACACCGACACGCTGATGGTGTTCGGGCTCGATCACCTGTTGTCGGAGCAAGAAGCCACACCGGAAGAAATCGATGCAATCCGGCAATGGCTGCGACGCGAGGGCACCTGCTTGTTATTGGCACCGCATCACGACGTCGGCTTCAGCGACGATTTCAAACAGCGCCAGATTGAACACCACCATCACGGCGACCCGCTGGTGCCACGCCAGCAGCGGTTCAGTCAGTACACCCGCTCACTGATGAAAGCGCTCGACGTTCCGGTGCACAACACGTGGGGGCTGCGCCCCGCGGTTGTCGAGGGCACCAAGGCGATCGCACCGCTGACCGCGTTCAGGGATCTGGACGCGACCGGGCTGCTCGACAACGTCACCACCTTCAACTTCCACCCACACCTGCCGCACTACGAACTGACCGCGCCGGAAAGCGATTCGGTGCGGGTTCTCGGTCGACAACCTATCGATGCCGACAGGCCCCATCCCTTCACCGCAGGGGGCAACACCGAATTCAACGCGCTGATCTGGATGCCCCCGGGCGCCGAACGCTCCGGTGACATCGTTCTCGTCGACTCCACCAACTTCACCACGCTATTCGGCGGCACCGAAAGCCTGAAGAACTTTTGGCACAACCTTGCGTGTATGAGGTGACTTCTTCGGCTTCATCCAAAGGTCATGGGCGGTGCGCTACCGGCATCGGACTGATTGATTTTCACAAAACATGCCGACACCACCCCAGTCGTTCGATGCGCCGCCTTCGTCGTTTGGGCTCACCGACAGTGCGGGAGTCAGGATAATGAATTGATCGATTATCGAGGGTGGGCCAGGAGCGGGATTTGGGTCTGCATGGGCCGCGCCGGTGCCGCACACAAGAGCCACCATGCTCATTGCGCCAACCAGCAATCCGCGAGCGCGCGTATGCAATCTCATCGCCGCCCCTTCTGACGTCTTCCTGAATCACCGGCTAGTCGAGTCTACTCGCTAGCGAACATTCTACTCTTCGGGCAAACCACGCAAGGACACAATTCCTATGGTGACCGAGGAGCGTCACCAGGGCTTTATTCCCGGCATTCTGCCGGTCTATCGCATATCAGTTACGAAAGAACAACGACTTCAATCTGGACGACCAGCGAAGGTCTCAACTCGACTCGGGTAGGGCTTAGGGTTTCGGCGTGATGCCACTAGCTGTGGTAATTCGTCGTGCTGCGGTTCTGGCCGCTAGCCTGGTCATCTCGGTGACCATCGCACCTTTGTCACGTGCTGATCCCGACTCTGACCCTGCCCCTGCTGTTGCGGCGGCTCCGGCTGCCGCGTCGGCACCATCAGCCGATGCCCTGGTGCCCTCGTCCGATCCGGCAACCGTAAGAACTCCTGACGGCTGGACCCTGTTCCTCGGCGCCAAGGATGAGATGCAGGTTCCGGTGGCGCCGTTGACCACGGCGATCTCGTCTCGCGAATACATGGCCGGTGGAATATTCGTGGGCTCGCTGATCGGACCGGAACAGCCCCGGGGCGAGCTCGAGGTGGGCTATGAGATCGGTTGTGGAATCGACATGAGCACGTCGAACGGCGTCACGATCGCGGGGGGCGCCGGCATCACTCCGTCACTGGGCCTGACGGGACCGTTGGCCGGATTGCCGACGGGCCTTTTGCCGGTGCTGTCGACCCCGATCAACGGCGTGCTCAGCGTGGGCCTCAAGCCCGGCCTGATCATCGTGGTGCCGGTAGTCAAGAAAGAGTTCAAGAGTGCGAATCCCTGGGTAATGATTAGCAACTTCCACGTCAAAATCGATGGATGCGTGGGCCAGTCGTTCATTCGCTCCTATGCGACGCTGACCCGGGTAACCGATCAGTCCGACGTTGTGCTGTCCTATGTGGGCGTCACCAAAGCCGTCTGATCGCGCGGTCTCGTGCTTAGTCGAGGATCTTGTCGAAGTCGATCCAGAGATGGGCTGGGCCGCGGAAGATTTGGCTTTGCCGGTACGGCGGCGGGTCGACTACCAGCCGCGGGTTTTCGACGCGGCTCAGGAAGTTCTCGAGCATGATGTTTACCTCTAGGCGAGCGAGCGGACCACCCAGGCAGGTGTGTATGCCGCTCCCCCAACCGAAGTGCTCGTTGTCGGGCCGCTGCGGGTCGAATTGGTTCGGGTTGGCGAACCTGACCGGGTCACGGTTCGCGGCGCTGTACATCAGATGCACCGCACTTCCCTTGGGGATGACGGTCCCGGCGATCTCGATGTCCGCCGTGGCGCTGTAACTGGGGAAGAACTGCACCGCCGACTGCAGGCGCTGGACCTCTTCGATGGCGCGCGGGATCAATTCCGGATTAGCGCGAAGCAGTTCGATGGATCCCGGATTGCGCAGCAACGTCATCACGCAGTTGGAGATCGTGTTGACCGTGGAGTCGTGGCCGGCCACCAGTAACAGGAGTGCGTTGGCAGTCGCCTCTTTGGGCGCCATCGCGCCGTCCGGAGCGTCGTTGTCGTTGACAAGTTTGGAGAGCAGGCCCTCGCCGGGCTGGTCGAGGTAGCCCTCGATCAGGCCCGAAATGTACTGCGTGAGCGCCGACGTGCTGTCGCGACCCCTGCGGGCGCGGACCTGCCCTTCGTCGGTATGAGCGTCCGGGCCCAAATCCGTTCCCGCCATGAAGTCATGGATCCAGCCATGGAAGGTGGGTTCGTCCTCCAGCGGAACACCCAGAATCTTGCAGATGACGGCCACCGGCACCGGATATGCGTAGTCGTCGACGACGTCGAATCTGGGCTCGCCCGTCGCCTTGATCTGATCGAGCAAGCGACCGCAGTGCCGCTGGATATCGGGCTCCATGCCAGGAATGACATCCGGCGAGTGCGGCGGCCCGAAATGTCGCATCACCTGACGGCGGGCCCTGTCGTGGTCCGGGGGGTCCGACACGATGATGCTGGCGTGATGGCCGTCCGCGGCATCCGTCGGTGGTTGCGCCGCAAGTGGACTGCGGCTGAGGTCGGAGCTGATCCGTGGATCGTGGATCAGCGTGAGAAGCTCCCGATAACCCGTAACGACGTAGGTCGTCTCGGCCACCCGCGCCACCGGAGTCGCACGGAGCCGGTCGAAGAACGGGTAAGGATCGTGGCGGTTCTCGTACTTCATCGCCTCAGCCCAAGCGGTTTCGGCGGCGGCGTCGCTGGTCATCGTGTCGCATCCCCCTGATGGCGGAACTCGGCGCCCCGCGAAGTCGGATCGTGGCCAGTCAGAACCACGTCGGGAAACGCGGTCGGCACCCGCGGATCCGGGAACCGTGCCGGGATGGGCTCGGTATCCGTGGGCTGGTCGAAGCCCGGCGGCGGGGGCGGGAACGGTGCGGATCGTTCGATCAGCGCCCCGTAGTACGGCAGCCACTTGCCGTGATCGAAGGCGACCGCGCCGACGATGCGGCCCCGGTACCCGTATGCCGCGGCGAAGCGCCGGTCCTGCACCGAACCTTGGGTGAACACTATCTGGTCGCCGAACGAACACACCCCGACACCTTTGATGTTCACACCGAACTGGGCGGACCAAAAGCAGGGCAGCGGAAGGTGGGGACGGCGGCCCATCTCCAAGTTGAGCATATTGTTCGCCGCGACTTGCGCGCCCGAAACCGCGTTGTCCCAATGCTCGAGTGACAGGAATTCGTATTCGTAGAGCACGTGCGGAGCCCGTGCGACATCGCCTGCCACGAAGATGTTGTCGGTCACCACTCCGTTGATGTCGAACGCCCGGCAGCCGGCGTCGCACGCAAGCCCCCAGAATCCCGTGGCGAGTTGAGCGCCCTCGAGCCACTCGACGTTGCGGATCGACCCCAACGAAGCAACCACGACGTCGACGTCGAGGGTAGTGCCGTCAGAGAACCGCGCCCGCCGTACGTGTCCCGCGGCGTCACCTTCGAGCCCCTCAACCGAGACACCGGTGCGCAGGTCCACCCCCGCGTCGCGATGCATTTCGGCGGCGATCTCGCCGATCACTCCCCCCAGCGCACCCACCAGGGGGGCCTCGCCTCGCTCAGCGACCGTGACAGGCAGCCCGAGTTCGCAACAGACGGAGGCCATTTCGGATCCGATGAAGCCCGAGCCGACGATCAAGACCCGGCGTGGGTTTGCGTGCAGGGCCGCCTGCAACGCGGCGGCGTCGTCACTCGTGCGCAGCGTGAACAGTCCATCCAGCTTCGCTTCGTCCGCATTGAACCAAGGGCGCGCGCGGGTTCCGGTCGCGACCAACAGCCGGTCGTAGGGCACCTTGTCCCCGTTGGCCAACAACACTTCTCGGTTCGCCCGGTCCAGGCCGGCAGCTGCGATCCCGAGACGCCAGTCCGCGTCCACGGTGCGCATCCGAGGCAGCTTGGTGTGATCCGGGGGCACCCATCCCTTGAGTACCTGCTTCGATAACGGCGGACGATCGTAGGACTCGTGTACCTCGTCCCCGATCAGGGTCAGAGAGCCGGTGAACCCCTGGTCCCGTAGCGCTTCGGCGGCACGCAGCCCGGCCAGTGACGCGCCGACAATGACGATCCGACCTTCGGCCTTAAAGCCGCTGACGATCTCGGCAACAAGCGAGGCGTGGGTCACCTCGCTGCCCGGTCAGCCGGCGGATCGAGTTCAACCGCGATGGCCTGCACCGGGCAAGATGCCACTGCCCGCAAAACCCGTTGGCGTTGCGAGTCATCGGGATTCGGATCGTAGGCGAGCGCCTCCTCGCCGTGCAGTCTGAGGACGTCCGGAGCGAGCGGCACGCATTGCGCGTATCCCTGACACCGATTCAGATCTACGACAATTCGCATCCGTCGACTCTCCCTAACCGGCCGTGACCGACAGCACAGATCGTACGCTCACAGCCGTTTGTCGGCTCCCGACGATTCCCCGACCGAATCCTTACTGGCCTTGACCAGCGCGCTGCTCGGCGGCAGCCTCAACAGGTTGCCTTGCAAGCTGCCCCGCGCGGTGCGCGCGGCCACCAGAAGCCAGGTGAAAAGCAGCCCGGCGTAGGCGATGGCCGCGGCGACCCGGAACGCCGGCAGATGCGTCTGCACGGCAAGCTGCGAGGTGCCGGTGACGAAGGTGCCAACCGGGAACGTAAGACTCCACCAGGTCAGGGCGAACGGCATTCCGCGCAGCAGTGTGCGCACCGTTAGCGAGGTGGCCAGCGCAATCCACAACATCGCGAAACCCCACACCGGCACTCCGTACAGGATTGCGAACGCATGCATCTCCTCGGCCAGCTGGTGGTCGATGATCCCGGTCGTGGCGGCGGCTCCGAGCAGCCCCGCGGCAGTAATGGATTGCCCGAGCGGACCCAGTACGATCCACAGCGTCGGAATGCGCGCGGTGCCGGAGGTGCCGTACAGCGTCAGGCGGCTCCAAATCATCGCGATGATGTTGAACGAGGCCAGCAACGCCAATCCGAACATGGCGTAGCAGCCGTACAGCATGGTCTCTCGACCGCTGCCCGCCGGCATGCGTGGGAGCAGCATCGCACCTGTCGCGGCCGAGACCATGGGCGGGACCACCGGCATCAGCCATCCTCCGAACGCAGCATCCGGCGCGACGTCATGCTGGGTGAACATCAGGAACGGAATACTGACGGCGGTGAACAGGCCGCCCAGCGTGCCCCCGGTCCACAGCACCCAGTCCAGGTCGACGGCGACGCGCTCGCCGATGAGGTCCTTACCGACGAGTACCGCACCGGCGCCGACGGTCAGCAACGCCATCGGCGCAGCCCCGTAGAAGTGGGCCATCTGCGGGTTGCGGGCGTGCGCGCGCGCCACGGTCGGGTGGAGCAGCCAGTGACCCCCTACGGCGACCACCAGGACTGCGAGCAGAACGGCGGCGATCACCCAGACCACTTCGGCAAAGGCGTGCAGACCTGGCAGGTGAACGGGCAGGGTGGCGCCGGCGACGGCGACAATCCCGGTGCCCATCACCGAGGCGAACCAGTTCGGACCGATGTTGCCCAGTATCTGGGCCCGAGTCGGCGGCAACGCTGTGTCGTCCGCGTTTGCTGTGGCCATAGCTCAGAAACACTACTGCGCCAGGGCGGCCGATTGGGGCGCTTAGTCTGTTACGAGACGGGCGCAATTGAAAGTGGGACAGCCCCGCACACTTGGAGGAGATATGCGCACACGCATCAACGGCTTTGCCGGCACCGCCGTCGCAGCCGGACTCATTCTGACGGCCCTGCTGACATTGGGAACCGTGCCACCCCGCGCCGGCGCTACGGTCATGGCCAATGCTCCCGAGAGCGTCTGCGGCGCGAATGCGCTGTGCCCCAGCGACCCGGCGCCGCCGAGCCCCCCGGATCTCGGTGATCAACCCACCGCCGAGCAGCGGGTCATCGAGGGCTACACAGCGAAGCAGCAAGGTTGCACGCCGGGCACCCCACCGAATCCTCGGTCGGTGACGTGGGATCCCCCGGGCTTCACCCCGAGCGTCGGTGGCTCGGGAAACGTCAACGACGCCAATCCACAACTGGGCGGCCCCTTTCGCGCCGACTGGGTCAACGGTCGGTGGCACATCGACTACCTATATTGCTGAGAGGCCTGCTGAGATCCTCCCCACGGTCCCGCCAAAGCCGTCCCGAGACCCTCCGAAGCCTGCACGCTCGTCAGGCCTGACCAGAATGTGCAGTTAGAGGCGTTATTTCTGCCTTGGGCGTCGCAGATTTAGCTGGAGTTAACCCGCCCGCGTTGAGCTTCTTGGAGGCCTTTTCGGGACCCCTTCGAGTCCTTTCAAGTCCTTTCCATTGGAGGCTTCTCAGCTAGCTAACGCATACTTAACGCCATGCTAAGAGCGTTATCACCGCAAACCGCTGGTGCGGTACGAGGTGGTGCGCTGATGCGTGGTGGAGGTTTGTGATGGCACCTTCTGCCGGTGCTCATCACCGTCATCGAGCTGTCAACCAGCAGTCGAGTCTCCGTAAGGGACTGGCCCGTGCCGTCATGACGCTCACGTCACTGGCCGCGGTGCTGCTGACCGGAGCGGGCTACTACGTGGCCCACGGCGCACTGGGCGGAATCACCGTCTCACAGGCGCTGCGCGCGGAAGATCCGCGATCCAACGGCAGCGGCATCAATATCTTGCTCATCGGACTGGACTCCCGAAAAGACCAGGACGGCAACGACCTGCCTTGGTCGATTCTCAAGCAGCTGCACGCGGGCGATTCCGACGACGGCGGTTACAACACCAACACCCTGATTCTGGTGCACGTTGGCAGTGACAACAAAGTGGTCGCGTTTTCGATCCCACGCGATGACTGGGTGCCTTTCAACGGCGTCCCGGGATACAACCACATCAAGATCAAAGAGGCCTACGGACTCACGAAGCAGTACGTTGCCCAAAAGCTAATCGACCAGGGCACAAGCTACAGCCAGAAAGAACTCGAAACCAAGGGCCGCGAAGCCGCCCGTGCGGCAACCTTGCGCGCGGTGCGCAGCTTGACCGGCATTCCGATCGACTACTTCGCTGAGATCAACCTGGCGGGTTTCTACGATCTGGCTCAGACCTTGGGCGGGGTGGATGTGTGCCTGAATCACGCTGTCTACGACGAGTATTCGGGCGCCGACTTCCCCGCCGGCCAGCAACGGTTGAAGGCTTCGGAGGCGTTGGCGTTTGTCCGGCAGCGTCACGGTCTGGAGAACGGCGACCTGGACCGCACCCACCGACAGCAGGCGTTCATCTCGTCGGTCATGCGGGAGCTTCAGGAAACGGGGACCTTCACCGACTTGAACAAGCTGCAGAGCCTGATGGCCGTGGCGCGCAAAGACGTCGTGCTGTCCTCCGGTTGGGACGAGGACCTGATCCAACGATTGGGGGCGCTGGCCGGGGGCAACGTCGAATTCCGGACGCTGCCTGTGGTGCGCTACGACAACATCGACGGCCAGGACGTCAATATCATCGACCAGGCCGCCATCAAGGCCGAGGTGGCCACGGCGATCGGCGCGGCGCCACCGACGACGACGACGCCCGCCACCACAGCCGCCAAACCCAATCCGTCCACGGTCGTCGACGTGATCAACTCCGGCAACACGAGCGGCCTTGCCAACTCGGTATCCCAGGCGCTGAAAAAGCACGGCTACACCGCGGGAGATGTCCGCGACCGTGAGTCCGGCGAGCCGAATGGCACCACCATCCAGTACGGCGCCGGCGCCCAGGCCGACGTACGTAACGTCGCTACCTTGCTCGGGCTGGACCCTCCTAAGCAAGCCGATCCCAGCCTGCAGCCCGGACACATCCGAGTGACCGTGGATACCAACTTCTCAGTGCCTGCCGCGGAAGAAGCCACCACCACAGACGAAACGACCACCACGACCACCACGTCGCCAAAGACGGGCACTTATCCGAGTTACGGATACGACAACACCACCAGTACCTATCCCACACCGGATCAAGGGAAGCCGATCGGCGGCGGCGGAGTGCCCTGCGTCAACTAAGCGTGCGTGCCGCCGTCGATGCGGATCTCGGTACCGGTGATGAACTGGCCGTCCTCGGACACCAGCATCGCGATCACGCCGGCGACCGCACTGGGCGCGGCCATTCCGGCACCGCTGGATTTCTCTGTGGTCGCCAGGATCGGCATCAGCCTGGTGAACAATGCCCAGTCGGCGTCCTCGGGGATGTATCCCCCGGTGGCATCGGTGAGCGCGGACCTGATGCTGCCCGGCGCGACAGCCACCGCTCGGAGCCCGTCCTTTGCGTATTCGAGCGCCAAGGAGTGGGTGAAGGCCTGGATTCCGCCCTTGCTCGCGGCGTAGGCCGCCATGTACGGATGGGCGAACGAGGCCGACGTGGAGCTGAAGTTCACGACCGTGCTGCGCCGATTGGCCAGTAGCGCCGGCAGCGCTTCGCGCACCACCAGGAACGTACCCGTCAGGTTGACGGCGATGATCTGGTTCCAGAGTTCGGTGCTGGTCTGATGGGTGTGCGCGGCGCGAAGGATGCCGGCCGCATTGACCAACGAGTCGAGGCCGCCGAGCGTCTCGATGGCCGAGCGCACGCCGTCGACCACCGAACCTTCATCGCTGACGTTCATCTCTACAGTGCTGAGCCGGTCACCGGTCGCGGCCTCGTCGGCCTGAGCCGCCGTCTTACCCAAGCCGTCGGCCGCGACGTCGGCGGCCACCACAGTGGCGCCTTCGGCTAGTAGCCGAAGCGCGGTGGCCTGGCCGATCCCCGACGCCGCGCCGGTCACCAGGATCCGTTGCCCTTCGAGTCGGTTCATCTCAGACCACCCCACGTAGCGCGTCGGTGCCGAACATCGGCTCCATCAATGACGAGAAGTCCGGGCCGCGGCGCAGGATGTGTCCGCCGTCGACGTTGATGCACTGTCCGGTGATCCAGCTGGCCGCGTCGCTGAGCAAGAACATCGCCAGGTTGGCCACGTCCACAACCTCGCCCGTCCGTGGCAGCGGCGTGCAAAGCGCGTAGTCGGCGCTCAGCTCCGGCGAGTCGATGACGCTGGCAGCGACAAGGTCGGTGCGAATCAGGCCCGGGCGGATGCTGTTGCAACGAACCCATGATTCGCCGAGTTCGTCGGCGGCGAGCATCATCATGTGGTCGATGGCTGACTTGGTGACTCCGTAGGGTCCGAACCAACGATGGGTGTTGCTGGCCGCGATCGACGAGATCGCGACAAACGAACCCCCGCCGCCGCGCACCATTTGACGGGCCGCGTGCTTGAGCACGTACATGGTGCCGTTCACGTTGAGGTCGACCGTGTGCCGCCAGGCCTCCGAGTCGGTGTGGGTGATAGGTCCTACGGTCAGGGAACCACCCGCGCTGTGCACTACACCGTTCAGCCGGCCGTGCCACGCCGTCGCCGCGTCGACGGCACGGGTGACCTCATCCTCGTTGGTGACGTCGGCCGGCTCGTAGCGAATCGCGCCGCCGTCCGAATCAAGCGATTCGATCTCTTCGACGGCCGCCGCCAGCCGGTCGGCATTGCGCCCGATGATCATCACCGAGGCCCCGGCCGCGACCAGCCCCGCGGCCACTCCCTTGCCGATGCCGCTGCCGCCGCCGGTGACCAGATAGGTCCGTTCCTTGAATGAAAGCCGCACGCGAGCCCCTCACGGTGAACTGAAACAGGTTCTAGTTATAGAACCATGTGTCCGGCGACGCGAAAATTGCCGCCCCTGCTACGGCGTATCGCGGCGGGCCAACTTGGTGGGCTTGGCGTTGCGCCAATCTTCCACGTGGGGCGCCTGGCCGACCGGCCACCTGTTCTCGTTGAAAGCCGCCCAGTGCGCGTGCCCCAACAGGTGGATGTGGAACGCGTGCCGCAACGCCTCGGTGTACCCCATGGCATCGGAGGCGGCGTTGACCGAGTCCTTGATCAGCAACGACGCCATCGTGGGCCGCTCGGCGACGCGCCGGGCGAACTCCAGGGTCTTGGCCTCCAATTCGTCGAGCGGGAAAACCTTGGACACCATGCCCAGCCGGTAAGCCTCGTCGGCGTCCACCGCATCGCCGGTCAACAGCAGTTCCTTGGCCTTACGTGGACCGAATTCCCAAGGGTGAGCATAGTATTCGACACCCGGCATGCCCAACCGGACCGCGACCACGTCGCTGAATTTCGCATTGTCGGCCGCGACGATCAGATCGCAAGCCCAGATCAGCATCAGCCCCGCCGAGATCGCGTTGCCCTGGACTTGCGCGATGGTGATCTTGCGCAGATCCCGCCAGCGGCAGGTGTTTTCGAAGAAGTAGTGCCATTCCTGGTGGTACAGCTTCTCCATGATCGGCTCCAAAGTGGCGCCACGCGAACGAAAGCTCGGATGCTGCCCCGGTCCGGGTTCCCGCTCCGCCAATGCCTGCTCCGAGCCCAGGTCGTGACCGGCGGAGAAGTTCTTGCCACGCGCGGCCAGAATCACGACGCGGACGGTGTCGTCGGCCTCGGCGCGACCGAACGCCTCGTCGAGCTGAACGAGCAGGCCGCGATTCTGCGCGTTGTGGGCATCCGGCCGGTTGAGCCAAATCCGGGCGATACGACCCTCGTCGAGAGTCTCATAGGCCACGAACTCGTTCGCGCCGGCGGTGGGCACCTCGGCGCCGGCTTGGTCGGAGACTGTCATTCCGCACACCTCGCTACTATCGGGCTCGCTGCGTATCGGGCCCGGCTGCATGCAGAATACGGCCAGGACTGAGCACACCCACCGCTGGGTTGATCGGCTGTAAAGGCAGGCTAACCGGGATGGCTGCGGGCAATTACCCGCGTCGCATAGAGTTATGTCATGCCTACGAAAACTGACCCTGGTGAAATCGGCGATGTGGAGCCACTGGCCGACCACACTGCAAGCCAGGCCAGGCGGGTCGTCGCCGCCTACGCGAACGACGCCGACGAGTGCCGCGTTTTCCTGTCCATGCTCGGTATCGGACCCTCGAAACTCGACACATAGATGGTTCCGCGGGGCGGCCAGCCCCCGAACGCTTCAGATTCCGGGCGCTTCGGGGACTCGGACTTCGTGGTGGTCGCCAACCGACTGCCGGTCGATCTCGAGCGGCTTCCCGATGGCACCACCTCCTTCAAACGCAGCCCCGGCGGGCTGGTCACAGCTTTAGAGCCGCTGCTGCGCCGCCGACGTGGCGCCTGGGTCGGCTGGCCGGGCATCGTCGACGATGACGTAGACGTCAACGACGAGCCCATCGTCCAAGAAGACCTGCGATTGATTCCGGTGCGGTTGAGCGCCGACGACGTCGCCCAGTACTACGAGGGTTTCTCGAATGCCACGCTGTGGCCGCTGTATCACGATGTCATCGTCAAGCCGATCTACCACCGCGATTGGTGGGAGCGCTACGTCGAAGTCAATCGCCGCTTCGCCGAAGCCACCTCGCGCACCGTCGCGCGCGGCGGGACCGTCTGGGTGCAGGACTACCAACTGCAACTCGTCCCGAAGATGCTGCGCGCGCTGCGACCCGACGTCACCATCGGTTTCTTCTTGCACATCCCGTTCCCACCGGTGGAGCTGTTCATGCAGATCCCCTGGCGTACCGAGATCATCGAAGGCCTGCTCGGCGCCGACCTGGTGGGATTCCATCTGGCCGGCGGCGCCCAGAATTTCCTGATCCTGTCCCGACGGCTACTCGGCGCCAACACCTCCCGGGGATCGGTCGGCGTACGCTCGCGGTTCGGTCATGTCGAGCTCGAGGAACGCAACGTCCGGGTGGGCGCCTTTCCCATCTCCATCGACTCCGGAGAACTCGACCAAACTGCCCGCGGGCGCAAGATCAAGCGCCGGGCCCGGGAGATCCGGGCCGAGCTGGGCGACCCCCGCAAGGTCCTGCTCGGCGTCGACCGGCTCGACTACACCAAGGGCATCGATGTTCGGCTGCACGCGTTTTCCGAGCTGCTCGCCGAGGGACGTGCCAAACGCGACGACACGGTGCTGATCCAGCTCGCGACACCAAGCCGCGAACGCGTCGAGAGTTATCAGATACTGCGCAACGACATCGAACGCGAAGTCGGCCATATCAATGGCGAATACGCCGAGGTCGGCCATCCGGTGGTGCACTACTTGCACCGTCCCGTTCCTCGCGATGAACTCATCGCGTTCTTCGTGGCCAGCGACGTCATGCTGGTCACCCCGCTGCGGGACGGGATGAACCTGGTGGCCAAGGAGTACGTCGCCTGCCGCAGCGACCTTGGCGGCGCGCTCGTGCTCAGCGAATTCACCGGGGCGGCCGCCGAACTCCGGCAGGCCTATCTGGTCAACCCGCATGACCTGGAAGGCGTGAAGGACGCCATCGAGGCGGCACTGAACCAGCAGGAGGAGGAGGGGCGGCGCCGGATGCGGGCAATGCGCCGACAGGTCCTCGCCCATGATGTCGATCGCTGGGCGCGGTCCTTTCTGGACGCACTCGCCGATGCGCATCCAAGCGACGCTAAGTAGCGTAAGAAGCCACTGCGAAGGTGTAGGAGGTGCACGACTTGCATCTGCGTCGTGGGCTGGCCACCGGTGCCGGCATCGTCTCGGCCGTCGCGATCGGAATTGCGCTGAATTCGGGTGACCGGGCCAGCGCGGTCGGGCCGCCGCCGGATGGCAATTACACGTTCAACCAGGCGGGCGTCTCGGGGGTGACCTGGACGATTACGGCGCTGTGCGATCAAGTCAACGGAAGCCGCTACTACAAGGACTATTCCAACCCGGATATTCAGGCAGATTTCTGCGCTCTGAACATCGTGAGCGCGACCTCAGAACAGATCAGCCGCCAGGACCAACTGCAAAACTACAGCGGCAGAGCCAGGCTGGTCAGTGGACTCTGGACCTTCCAGGCGACCTTGGACGGCGGCGTTTCGTGCCCGGGCGGTGGCACGGCACCGTCGACCGAAACCTACGCGTTCGACGACGGAACGCTCAGCGGCACCCACACGAGTTTGCACGGCGCCGAATGCGGTCTGGAGCCGGCGATGAGCAAGCAACCATTCTCCCTGCAACTGGCCGGTCCCCCGCCCAGCCCGATCCAGCGTTACCCGTTGCAGTGCAACAACGTTGCCATTTGTTACTGAGCATTGCCCGCGGGCCCGGGCCGCTTAGATCGGCGTGATGTAGTTGATCAACCATTGGTCGCCGATCTTCTTGAAGTCAACCCGCAACCGGCTGCCGTCGTAGAGCGGCTGCCGCGACTTGTCGGTCACGGTGCGGTTCAAATAGACCATCACCGACGCCGAAGTTCGTTGGGCGGAAATGACTCCCACGCCCACAACGTTCGCCTGGACGACCACCTCGCGCTTCTTGGCCTCCGGAATAATCTGCGCGTTGGCGCTCTTCTGGAACTCCTGGCGGTAGGCGGGCGTCAACAATGGATAGGCATCGGCAAGGCTTCGTTCCACCGTCTGGTAGTCGTAGCCGAAGACCTCGGGTATCTCTTTGGCGGTCAGCTGAGGCAACACCGCCCGCGCCGACTGCTCGCCGCGGGTCTGCACCCGGTCCCAGTAGAACCAACCACCCGCCGCGGACAACCCGACGATGCACGCGACCGACAGGCAGCCCACGACGGCGATCAGCCACCACCGCCACCGCATCAGTTGCCCCCGTCGGGATATTTCAGGTCGTAGCCCGTCATCCGTCCTTGCTCGTCCTCGTGCACGATGACCCGCAGGCGGTATGGCGTGGAGGGTTTGTTGACTCCGTCGGCGTCGGCCACCGTGACGCGCAACGACACCAGCACTGACGCGTTGTCGGTGACGGCGTCGATGGCTTCCAGGGCTGCGCCATTGACGACGGCTTCCGATGTCGCGTTGGTGGTGCGGAACAAACCCTTGAGGTTCTCGACGTTGTTGTTGCTGTCGAGCATGCCGCGCAGCGGGCCGCTGGTGCTTTTGTACAGCCGGTCCACGCTCTCATCGATGCTGTCCTGCTTGTAGCTGAACATGTTGACAACCGTCTGTGTCGCGGTGTCCACGAAGCGTTGGTCACGGGCTTGATCGGCCTGAGCGTGCCGCTGCTGAGCGGCCAGCAGGGCGAGGCAGGCCACCAGCCCCGCGATGGCCGATAACGCGGCGGCAAATGCGATCCATCCGACCAGGACCCGGTTGGCCCGCCGACGCGGCGGCGGCTTGACGGGCTTGAGGGTTTTGATGGGTTTCACCATCCGATTGGGCTGGGCCTCGCCCTTGACCTCTACCCGAACCGTGCCGGCCTCGACCGACGCGCTCGACGCCGGGCCCGCCGCGCGCGATGCTCGCCGACGAACGCGTTGACTCGTCGCTTCCTCCCCGACCACTACATCGGCCTTGGATCAAGCATCAGGTCCACCCAATTTTCGGCGTGATTGGCGCTGTGGTCGCCCGGCGCGAAAATGCCAGTGCCGCCTGCCGGGTCCGCGAATGTACCGGTGTTCTGATCGTAGGTGGCATAGGTCGGGCCACTTGCCTGCGGTTGCGGACCGGGGGCCGGGGCGGCCTGCGGCGCCGGGCCGGTGCCTTCCGGCGGGGGCGGCGGCGGGAGGTACTTCGGATACGGAACCTGCGGCGGCACCGGTGGCACGCCCGGCGGCTGCCATGAGGTGAACGGTGGTGGTGGCCCGTTATCGTTGGGCGGCGGCGGATCGAACGCCGGCTGACGTGGCACCGGCCCGGGTCCGGGCAGCACACCCGGAGGCGGCGGCCCAGCTATCGGAACGCCGGGATCGGGATCAGCGCCCGGTGGGATATAGGGGAACTTGTTGGGCGGCAGTACGTTAAGCCCGTTTGTCACCGGGGCATCGTACGGGACCGGCGGGCCGCGCCAGGGGCTGCGGCCAACCGGTATGTAGCCCTTCGGGTCGCGACACAGCTGAATCGTCGGCGCGCGTTTGCCGGGGAACTCCTGGCACGGATAGTTGCGGGCGCCGCGTACCGTGCTCGGATCGTTCTGGGCGGTCTTGCAGTACAGGTCTTTTGGCAGCTCACGCAACGTCTCGTCGGCCGGGGTGCGTATCAATGGCGGCGGTATGAAGCCGACAGCGCACGGCGGCGGGTCGTTCAGGTCGAGCTTGAAGTCCAGCTTGGCGCCTTCGTCCTGTGGCGACCCGCCCGCGGCCGTGACGATCGCGGAGAACAGCGCCGGTAACACCACCAGCAAATGCTCGAGTGACTTGTGGTAGATGACGCCCACCCTGCCCAGGTTGGCCAGGCTGGCCGCCAGTGCGGGAAAGGAGGGGCGGATACCGGAGAATGCGGTGTTGGCCTCGTCGGCCGCGCCTGGCGCGATATCCAGCGTTGTGCGCAGCTGGGGATCGGCCTGACGCACCTCAGAAGTGAACCGCGCCAGCCCATCCGAGAGCGACTTGATGTCAGCGCCAGCGTTGATCTGGGCTTGTAGGAAGGGGGCAGCCTGATCGATCAACTGCGAGACTTGGGGGTAGTTGGCGTTGGCTTCGTCCACCAACAGCCGCGCGGACTCGATCAGCCGGGCCAACTCAGGACCGGACCCGTTGGCCGCGATGAACGTCTCGTGCAGCAGCTCTCGCAACCGGGTGTCACCGAGGCTGTTGACCAGCGTCTCGGCCCTCTTCAACAAGTCGGCGACATCTTGGCCAATCCGGGTGTTCTGTCGCTCGATCCGGAATCCGTTGCTCAACTTGGCCGGCGAGGGATTGGCGGGCGGCACCAGGTCGATGTACTGCTCGCCGATGGCCGACACACTCTTCACGGTGGCCGTGACATTCGACGGTATGGGGGTACCGCTGTTGAGCCGCATTTCGGCAGTTACCCCATTGAGGTTGAGCCCCACTGAATCAACCCGGCCGACCGCGACACCGCGGTAGGTGACGTTGGCGTTCCTATAGAGCCCGCCGCCCGCGACGAAGTCCGCACTCACACCATAGGTCCCGATACCGAGTGTGGCGGGTAGCCGCAGATAGTAGATACCCATCACAGTCAGGGTGATGACGGTGATCAGCGCGAAGATGCCGAGTTGGATCTTGGTGAGTCTGTCTATCATCTGCGCGGCTCCCTCAGTGTCCCTCTGAACCCGAAGCCGTGCCGGGCGGAATCTTGAACGGATCGGCCGCCTGTCCGGATAGGTTTGCCATTTCGCCGACCAAGAAATCGGGTGGGTTGAGGATGTCGGCCATGTGCGCCATGTTCGGGTCGAAATAGCCTGTGGTGAAGAGCGTCTCACCAAACCGACGCAAGGTGAGATCGAAGGTGGTGAACACGTTCAGGTAGTCGCCGCGCACGGATTGCTTGATGCCGAAGTTCGGGAACGGGAACGTCGGCAAGAGCTGCAGCGAGGTGACGAAATTCTTGCGGTTGTCATTGAGGGCCTTTACGACCGCATACAGGCCCTTGAGATCTTCGGCGAAGTCCACCTTGGTTTTCGAAAGAACCCGTGAGGTCACCGTGGCCAACTTCTTGAGCGCGGCGAAGGCCTCGACGATGTGGTCCCGATTCTTATTCAGCACGCGTATCGCTTCCGGTAGCGTGTCGAGCGCGCGACCCAGGTTGTCCTTGTCGTTCGCCAGAATCGCGGAAAACCGGTTCAGCCCGTCGACCGCGCCGATGATGTCATTGACCTGTCGGTTGAGGCCTGCCGTCAACTCCGCAAGGCGGGGAACCAAGTTGACGAACTGGTCTTGCCGGCCCGCGACGGCCTGGTATGTCTCATCGGTGATCTCTTCCAACGCGCCGACATTGCCTTTGTTGACCACCACACCAAGCGCCGAGAATACCTCTTCGGTGGTAGGCAGGCGCCCCGTGTTGGACTCCGCGATTCTTGACCCATTGGCCAGCCTGCCGGTCGCCGGCTTGTCCTTCGGAGCGGCTAGATCGATGTGCAAAGAGCCGAGCAGCGAGGTCTGGGCAACCGAGGCCGTCGCGTTGGCCGGTAACACGACATTGGGGTCCAGCGCCAACTTCACTGCGGCATAAAAGGATCCGTCAGAGCGCTGCTCGGCTTGAATTCCCGAGACACTGCCCACGGTTACGTCGTCGACCATCACCGGCGAGTTCTGCGGCAACGTTGCGACATCGGCGATTTCGACCGTGACCTGGTACGCGCCGTTGCCATGACCGGCGGTGCCGGGCAACGGCAACGAGTTCAGTCCGCTGAATTGACAACCCGCCAGCAGCACGCCCGCCACCGCTAACACGCTGCCGCGCAACCAGATCCGCTTCATCCGCCACCGCCCTGGGGCGCTGGCGACGGCGGAGGACCCGGCAGGGGGCCGAACGCGGAACCCGGCGCGGGACCACTACCCGGTGGTGGCGGCCCGGGAAGTGGGCCGGTCTGCGGAGCCGTCGGAACAAGCAGCGCCTGCAGATCCGCCGGATTCTGGGCGTTCGGCGCCGACGGGGCACCTTTCGCCGGGATCCAGGTCAGCTCTGGAACCGGAGTCGCCGCCTTGGCTTCGGTGGCCGGAGTGTCGTAGATGATCTGACCCTTGTACGCGGTGATCGTGTTGAGCGGGTGGAACATAACCGGCGGATAGTTGGCCGATATCCTGCGCAACACCGGCCCCAGCCGCTCGCGACACAGCTCGGCGCGCTTGAAGTAATCGGGCGCGCTTGGCCCGGCGGCAGTTTCAAAGGATCCACCGCAGATGAATTGCACGGGGTTGGCGAATTCAGGTATCGACAGCAGGCCATTCAACGTGCCCTGCGCCGGGTCATAGATGTTGTAGAAGTTGCTGATGCCGGGGCCGGCCACGTGCAGCACCTGCTCGATATTGTCGCTCTGGTCACTCAACGTCTGGGCGAAGTCATTGAGCTTGCTGACCGTATCGATCAGCGTCGAGTTGTTTTCATGCAAAAAACCTCGGACATCCGAAAGTGCTTTATTGAGCGTGCCCAGGGTGTTGTCGAGATGATGCGAACTGTCGGCAAGCACCTGCGACACCGACGCGACGTTCCCGGCGAACTGCACAATCTGCTCGTTACTCGCCGAGAGCGCGTTGACCAGCACCTGCAGGTTTTTGACCGTACCGAAGATGTCGCTGCGTGAATCCCCCAGCCGCCCAGCGACTTGCGAGAGCTCCTGCAACGCGTTGTGGAACGACTCGCCCTTGCCGTCCAGGGTGTTCGCGGCCTGGTTGATCGCCGTGCCCAACGGCCCCTGCATCGATCCGGACGTCGGACCGAGCTCTACGGCCAGCTGGGTCAGCGCCTGCTTCACCTCGTCCCACTCCACCGGGACCGCGGTGCGGGCCAGATCGATGCTGCCACCTTCGGGTAACACCGCGCCGCCGGTATACGCCGGGGTGAGCTGAATGAACCGAGCCGCAACTAGGTTTGGCGACATGATCACGGCCTTCGCGTCTTTGGGGATCTTGACATCCCCGGAGACCGACATGGTGATCTTGACATCGGAAGGCCGCGGCTCAATCGAGTCGATCTTGCCTATCGGGACCCCGAGGACGCGGACCTGATCTCCGGGGTAGATGCCTACCGCAGAAGCGAAGTACCCGATGATCTTTCGCCCGTTGCCGCCGGCAGAGAACAGCACATAGGCGCCACCTAACAGCACCGCGACCAACGCGATGATGGTGACGTTACGCAGCCCGCGGCTGCCGATAGCCCGCCCGATCATGGGGACTTCGGCCTGATGATCCAGCGCTCCTGGATTAGCCCGCGCAGGTAGTCGGCGAAGCTGGCCGGCATCTTGCCTGGCTGGTATACGAAGTCGAACATCGTCGCCAGCAGCGGCGCCGGTATCACGCCGTAAACGTTGACGTTGAATCCGGGTCCGGAGCCAACCACCTCACCCAGCTCGGTCGCGTAGGTGGGTAGCCGTTTGAGCGCCTCGGTGATGTAATCGCGCCGCTCGTTGAGGTCGTCCAGCACCAGATTGAGCTTGGTCAGTGCGGGGCCGAACTCCTTGCGGTTATCGGCGACGAAGCCGGAAATCTGTGTCGCAACATCGCTGATCCCCGCGATCAACTGGCTCAGCGCGGCACGACGCTCGTCGAGCGCGGCGAACAAGTCGTTACCGTCGTCGACCAGTTTGTTGACCTGGTCGGCGCGCTGCGCGAGCACCGTTGTCACCGACTTAGCGTGTGCCAGCAGGCCTTGCAGCGCCTCGTCGCGGCGGTTCAAGGTACGGGACAGCGACGTCACCCCGTCGAGTGCGCCGCGCAAGTCTGGGGTGGCGTCGTGCAGCGTGTCGGTAAGAACGTTCAGGGCCTGCTCGAACTGCGGCTTGTTCAGGTTGTTCGCGTTTTGACCCAGGTCCTCCAGCGCGCCCGCCAGGGTGTAGGGCGTGGTGGTGCGGCTCAGCGGAATGGTGGTGCCCTTGCCGCTGCCGGCCGGGCTCACCGCGATGGACCGCTCGCCGAGGATGGTGTCGGTGCGGATCGCAGCCAGCGACTGGTCACCGACGGTGACGCGGCGGTCCACGCTGAAGGTCACCTTGGCGGTGTCTCCGGCCAGCCCGACGGACTGCACTTGACCGACCTTGAAACCGGACACGTAAACGGCGTTGCCCGGCGAGATGCCGGCAGCGTCGGTGAAATACGCGTCGTAGGTTTTTCCCTGCGGCCAGAACGGCAGGCCGGAGTAGCCAAATGCCAGTAACACGACGCAGACCACCAACACGACGCCGAACACTCCGGTGCGCAATGGATCGCGTTCGCGCTTCTGCCTGCGAGGTGCATCTCGTTTATTTGGCTCCCCTCGTCTATTTGGCTCCCCTCGTTTATTTGGCTCCCCTCGTTTATTTGGCAAAGGCGCACCTCCCCTTGCTTTGATCCACCTGGCCACCGAGCGGCAGCAGGATGTCGCCGCCGGTCGGGCCGTTGATCTTGATGGTCACGGAACAGAAGTAGATGTTGAAGAAGGACCCGTAGGCGCCGAGCGCGGACAGCCGCAGGTAGTCCTCGCCCAGTTGCTCGATGTCGTTGTTCACCTCGGCCTTGCGGTTGTCCACCTCGGTGGCCAGTGGACGGGTGTTTTCCAGGATGCCCTGCAGCGGCCGGCGTGAATTCTGCAGCAGCTCGGTCAGATCCGTCGTTGTCGACGCCAGCGGCGGAATAGCGCCCGCGATCGAGTCTCTGTTTTTCGCCAGCCCGCTGATCAAATGCTGCAGCTGGTCGACGCTGGCCGAAAACTGCGCGCTCTTTTGGTCGATGGTCCCCAGCACCGTGTTGAGATTGGTTATCGTGTCGCCGATGAGCTGATCGCGTTGGCCCAGTGCCGTCGAGAACGCGCTGGTGTCGGCCAGCACATTCGACAATGCTCCGCCTTGGCCCTGCAATAACTCGATGACCGCGCTGCTGATCGTGTTGATCTTGTCGGCGTCGAGGCCCTTGAGCACCGGCCGTAGTCCGCCCAGCAGCGCATCGAGATCCAGTGCCGGACTGGTGTGTTGAGAATCGATGGTCCCGCCGGGCGGTATCTTGCGTAACTCGCCGGGCCCCGACGCGATTTCCAGGAATCGATCGCCAACCAAGTTTTCATATCGGATCAGCGCGCGCGTGGACGAATACAGCGTGTATCGCTTGTCGACTCCGAACTCCACGTCGATGGTGTTGTCCGCGTTGAGTTTCACGCCGGACACCGCACCGACCGGCACCCCGGAGATGCGGACCTTCTGGCCGGCCTTCAACCGCGACGCGTCGGTGAAGGTTGCGTGATAGGTGGATTCGGGGCCGAACCGGAAGCTACCGAAAACCACCACCAGACCCGCGGCCACCAGCAGCATGGCCACCGCGAAGATGCTGACCTTGACTACCACCGACCGGTACGACGGCATTTTCGTTTCGGCCATCAGAAATCGTCCCGCTCGGCAAAGGCGCCGTGGAATAGGAATTGCAGCGTCGAGGGCGCGTCAAACTGGAATTCGGTGAACGGCTCGTAAGGGATGTTGGCGTTGTCGGTGACCAGGAAGGGCGATTTGAACCACGAACCGCCATTCTGCTTTGTCGGGATGTCCGGCAAGCCGCGGCAGTTCGGCCCTCCGGATGCGTTTACCTGCGGCAGGGCCTCGGGATAGGTGTATGACGGCGAACCGGGCACAAAGCTCGACGACGTGAACAGGCCGGCTTTGCGAACACCAAGCAACGGAGCGAATTCCTTGATACCTCGGTCGATACCTGCGAACAGACAGCCGAATTCCGGTGAGTAGTCGGAGGTCACCTTGAGCGGGGCACGCAGCCTGTTGATGGCGTCTACGAAGTTCTGTTCTCCCGGCTCCAACGTTTCATAGGCGTTGTTACTCAACCCGATCGTGGCCAGCAGTGTGTCGTTGAGATTGCCCTGCTGGTCTACCACGGTCTTGCTGATGGTGGGTAGGTTGTCGATCACGGTGGTCAGATCGGGCGCCGCTTCCGCGTAGATATTGGTCACGATCGCGGTCTTGCGGAAATCGTCCTGCAGGGCCGGCAGTTTCGGGTTGGCTTGCTGCGTCAGCGTATTCAGACCTGAAAACAGGCCGCCCAGGTCGTCGCCGTGACCACGCAAGCCTTCGGACAGTGCGCTCAGCGTCCCATTCAACTCGACCGGATCGATCTTGTGTAGCAGGTCGACGAGCGACTGGAACAAGGTGTTGACTTCCAGTTGCACCGCTGAAGCCTGCACGTGCGCGTTCGGACGCAGCGATGTCGGCGAAGGCGACTGAGGCGGAATGAATTCCACCGACTTGGCACCGAAAATCGTGTTGCCCGCGATGTGCACCGTTGCGTTGGCCGGGATGAAGTGCATCTGATCGCTGCTGATGGCCAGCGTGAGCTGGGCCTGCTCGTTGCTGTAGCTGATGTCCTCGACCTTGCCGATCTGGATACCACGGAATTTGACCTTGGCACCTTGCTCCATCACCAACCCGGCCCGCGGCGCGGACACGGTCACGGTGTCGATCGAGGCGAAAGCCGCGTTGTAAGAAAGGTAAGTCAGGACCGAGAATGCCACGATCAACCCGGCGAGCAGCGCTGCTGCCAGCCGGACGGTTGACCGTCGCGCTTCGCGTTCTGCCATGGTCTTTTTGGGGTCCCCGTTATCCCGAGAGGTTGAAGTTGCCGGAAGAGCCATAAACCGCGAGCGAGATGAACAAAGTGATGACGACGACGACGATCAGCGAGGTCCGCACCGCTTGGCCGACGGCGATACCGACGCCAACCGAGCCACCACTTGCGTTGTAGCCGTAGTAGGTATGGATCAACATCACCGCGATGGACATCACGATGGCCTGCAGGAACGACCACAGGAGGTCGTTCGGCATGAGGAACGTGTTGAAGTAATGGTCGTACAGGCCGGCGGACTGCCCGTTGATGAACACCGTGGTGAATCGGGCGGCGAAGAATGCGGCAAGCACCGACAACGAGTACAGCGGAATGATGGCGATCAAGCCGGCAATGAGGCGGGTGGACACCAAATAGGAGACCGAGTGCACCGCCATACATTCGACGGCGTCGATCTCTTCGGAAACGCGCATGGCGCCCAATTGGGCGGTAGTGCCGGCACCGATGGTTGCCGCCAACGCGATGCCCGCGATTACCGGCGCGACGACACGGACGTTCAGAAACGCCGACAGGAATCCCGTCAGTGCCTCGATACCGATGTTGCCCAGCGAGGAGTAACCCTGCACGGCGATGACTCCACCGGACGCCAGTGTCAGGAACGCCGCAACGCCGACGGTGCCCCCGATCATGACGAGTGCGCCTGCGCCCAGCGTCATCTCGGCCACTAGCCGGATTGTCTCCTTTCGGTACCGGGTGAGCGCGTTGGGGATGTGACGTAGAGTTTGGCCGTAGAACAGCGCCTGCTCGCCGAAGTCGTCAACCGGGCCCTGCAACCGCGAAATGAACCGGCTTAAGCGGTAACTGACGTCATAGCTCACGGCGACTCACTTCGCTGACAGTCGCACGCCGATGGCCGTCGTGACCACGTTGATGACGAATAGGCAAATGAATGCATAAACGACTGTCTCGTTTACGGCATTTCCGACGCCTTTTGGCCCGCCCTTGACAGTCAAGCCGCGGTAACACCCGACCAGCCCGGCCATCACCCCAAACAGCAACGCTTTGACTTCGGCAAGGAGCAATTCGCGCAACCCGGTAAGCACCGTCAGCCCATTGATGAAGGCACCCGGGTTGACGCCCTGAAGAAAGACGGAGAATACATAACCGCCTGACAAGCCGATGGCGCACACCAAACCGTTCAGTAATAGCGCGACCAAAGTGGACGCCAAAACCCGTGGTACGACGAGCCGTTGGATCGGGTCGATGCCGAGCACCCGCATCGCGTCTATTTCTTCGCGGATTGTGCGGGCGCCCAGGTCTGCACAGATCGCGGTCGCGCCGGCACCGGCCACGACCAGCACGGTCACCACCGGGCCCAACTGGGTGATGGTGCCGAATGCCGTTCCGGCACCAGACAAATCGGCGGCCCCGATTTCGCGCAGCAGGATGTTGAGAGTGAACGCCACCAAGACGGTGAACGGGATGGAGACCAGCAAAGTCGGGACCAGCGATACCCGGGCGATCATCCAAGTCTGATCAAGGAACTCGCGCAATTGGAACGGCCGCCGGAATACGGCCCGAGCCGTGTCGATCGACATCTCGAAGAACCCGCCGACAGCGCGGGCCGGAACCGCGAGTTGTTGAAGCAACTCGGTCCCCCCTCTGCTGCTCGCGGCGAAGTCTGTGTGTCGCCTTTGCGCTACCTTCTATAGTCCCCGACTCGGTGTGAGCCGGATCATATTAACTCAGAACAACTTCGCCGTGCCAATAAAAATCAAGTTCTCGTCGGATGCATCAATTTGGGCAGCTCAGAATGGTTATAACGGTGTTAATTGAGCATATTTTGCACGTGTTGAATACGCATCGAAAACTATCGATCACGACGTTATTACTCCATTAGGCCGACGGCGGAAAAGTTCTGTTCTGGATCGCGGCCAGCAAAGTAGTTCTGCAATGTGCTGCTGAGTTGGGCCGGCTCCCACGCTGAACCGTCCGCGCTGAACTTGTGTTCCGCGGTCGGCGCCGCGACCAACGTCACCGCAGGACCGTAAACAATGAACACCTGGCCATTGACTTCCGCGGCCGCCGGCGACGCCAGGAACTGGACCAGACTCACCACGTGCTCGGGCGACAGCGGGTCGATTCCTGCTTCTGGTGCGGCGCCGAAAACTTCAGCCGTCATCGCGGTGCGGGCACGCGGACAGATCGCGTTCGCGCATACGCCGTAGCGGCCCAGCGCTCGGGCTGCCGTGAGCGTCAGCTGGATGATGCCCCCTTTGGCAGCGCCGTAGTTGGCTTGCCCGACCGGGCCGGTCAGGCCGGCCTCCGAGGAGGTGTTGACGATCCGGCCGTAGACGGAACCCCCCGTGTCTTTGGCTTTCGCGCGCCAGTAGGTGGCCGCGTTGCGGGTGAGCAGGAAATGTCCACGCAGATGCACTGCGATGACGTGGTCCCAGTCCTCGTCGGACATGTTGAACAGCATCCGGTCGCGGGTGATCCCGGCGTTGTTCACCACGATATCCAGACCGCCCAGCCCGTCGGCGCAAGAAACCAGCTCGTCAGCGGTGGCGCGCTCGCTGATATCACCGGTGACCGCCACAGCCTTGGCGCCGGTGGCGCCGATCTCGTCGATGACGTCGGAGGCATCCAGCGCGCTCGCGATGTCATTGACGACGACGGTGGCGCCCAGGCGCGCAAGGCCGAGCGCTTCGGCCCGACCCAATCCCGCGGCCGCACCGGTCACCACCGCGACCTTTCCGGATAGATCGGTCGCGTTCGTGCTGCTAGTCAATTTATGAATACCTCTAGTCTCGGGTCATGCACTGCTAGTCCTCGCGCAACAGGGCCGCACGCGGGCATTCCGCGATCGCCTGTTCGACCAGTTCCTCTTGGCCGGGCGGAATCGGATCGGTCTTGACGACGGCGTAGTCCTCGTCGTCCAGGTCGAACACATCCGGTGCGATTCCCAAGCACACCGCGTTGCCTTCACATCGGTCACGATCCACTATCACCCGCACGGCACCCTCCTAGAACCTGACCTTTGGTATAGGCCCCACGTCCCGTCAAGACCTCTATGTTCAGCAGCACCACCATAAGGCCCCGGTGCGTCTGACGAAACGGTCGCTGGATTCCCAGACTAGAACGTGTTACAACCGGGAAGGCGGATGGGGTCGTTGGTCGAGCTACGACGGCCGGCCGGGGTTCGTCGAAGGCTTGGCACGGTTAACCAAAAGGACGGCTGGAATGCGCATCAGTTACACCCCTGAGCAGGAGGAGCTGCGTCGCGAGCTGCGGTCGTACTTCACCAAGCTCATGACGCCCGAGCGCCGTGAGGCGCTCAGCTCGACACAGGGCGAGGTCGGAACCGGCAACGCCTATCGCGACACGGTCTCGCAGATGGGCAAGGACGGCTGGCTCACCCTGAACTGGCCCAAGGAGTACGGCGGCCAGGATCGCTCGCCGATGGACTCGCTGATTTTCACCGACGAAGCCGCGATCGCCGGCGTGCCGGTGCCGTTCCTGACGATCAACAGCGTGGCGCCGACCATCATGGCCTTCGGCACCGAGGAACAGAAGAAATTCTTCCTGCCCAAGATCGCCGCAGGCGACCTGCACTTTTCCATCGGTTACTCCGAGCCCGGCGCCGGCACCGACCTGGCTAACCTACGCACCTCTGCGGTGCGCGACGGCGACGACTACGTGATCAACGGCCAGAAGATGTGGACCAGCCTGATCGCGTACGCGGACTGGGTGTGGCTGGCGGTGCGCACCAACCCCGACGCCAAGAAGCACCGCGGCATTTCGATGCTGGCCGTGCCGACGACCGCCGAAGGGTTCTCCTGGACTCCGGTACACACCATGTCCGGTGTCGACACCAGCGCCACTTATTACTCCGACGTGCGGGTCCCGGTGACAAACCTGATCGGCGAGGAGAACGGCGGCTGGAAGCTGGTGACCAACCAGCTCAACCACGAGCGGGTGGCCCTGGTCTCCCCCCAACCGATTTTCCTCGCCCTGCGCGAGGTTCGTGAGTGGGCGCAGAACACCAAGGACTCCAGCGGCGCTCGGCTCATCGATTCGGAGTGGGTGCAGCTGAACCTGGCCCGGGTGCACGCCAAGGCCGAGGTTCTCAAGCTCATCAACTGGGAGCTGGCGTCGGCTTCAAGCGAAGCCCTGTCGCCGGCGGATGCGTCGGCGGCCAAGGTGTTCGGCACCGAGCTGGCCACCGAGGCCTACCGGCTGCTGATGGAGGTTCTTGGCACCGCGGCCACGTTGCGTCAGGATTCGCCGGGAGAGCTGCTGCGCGCTCGGGCCGAGCGGATGCACCGGGCATGCCTGATCCTGACGTTCGGTGGCGGCACCAACGAGGTGCAGCGCGACATCATCGGGATGGTCGCGCTCGGGCTGCCGCGCGCCAACCGCTGACTCTTCTTTCAAGAACGAGCTCCTAGTTAAGGAACGAACATTCATGGATTTCACGACAACCGAAGCGGCGAACGACCTCGGCGGTCTGGTCGGCACGATCGTGGACGCGGTGTGCACACCGGAACACCAACGTGAGCTGGACGGGCGCGAGCAACGGTTCGACAGAGAGCTGTGGAGCAAACTGATCGACTCCGACATCCTGTCCAGCGCGGCGGCGTCCGCACTTGGCGGCGACGGCTTCGGGGTACTCGAGCAGGTGGCAATCCTGGTCGCGCTCGGTCACCAGATGGCCGCCGTTCCCTACCTGGAATCGGTGATGCTGGCTTCCGGTGCCCTGGCACGATTCGGCTCCGAGGAACTGCAGCAGGGCTGGGGCGCGCCGGCGGTCAAGGGCGAAAAGATCCTTACCGTTGCCCTGGACGGCGAGATGGGCGAGGGGCCGGTGCGAGCCGAGGGGTCCGGTGACGGCTACCAGCTGACTGGCACTCGCACCTTGGTCGGATACGGCCCAGTGGCCGACGCCTTCCTGGTTCCCGCCGAGACCGATTCCGGCGCGGCGGTTTTCCTGGTCGCAGCCAATGACCCGGGCGTCACGGTGACCCCGTTGAAGACCACAGGGCTTGGCAGCGTCGGACACCTGGCACTCGACGGTGTTTCGCTGGACGGCTCGCGGCGGGTCGGCGGCGCCGACGTCACCCTGTGGCTCGGCACGCTTGCGGCGCTCGGTCGCAGCGCGTTTCAGCTCGGAGTACTCGAGCGAGGTTTGCAGATGACCGCCGAGTACGCCCGCACCCGTGAGCAGTTCGACCGTCCGATCGGCAGCTTCCAGGCGGTGGGGCAACGGCTGGCCGACGGCTACATCGACGTCAAAGGATTGCGGCTGAGCCTCACACAGGCGGCCTGGAGGGTCTCGGAAGACCTCCCCGCCGAGCTCGACGTGGCCAGTGCAGCGTTCTGGGCCGCCGATGCCGGGCACCGGGTAGCGCACACCATCGTGCACGTGCACGGCGGCGTGGGCGTCGACACTGATCACCCGGCGCATCGTTACTTCCTGGCCGCCAAGGAAACCGAGTTCGCGCTCGGCGGGGCGACCGGGCAACTGCGCCGGATCGGCCGTGAATTGGCGGAAACCCCTGCCTAGCAGGATGCCGCACCGGACGACGGCGAAGCGTGGGCGGCATTGATACTTAGCCCGACAGATCTCACGGTCACCGATCTGCTGCAGCCCCTGGCCGAGATCGATGACCGGGGAATCTATTTCGAGGACTCGTTCACCAGCTGGCGCAGTCACCTGCAACACAGTGCCGCGATCGCGGCGACGCTACGCCAGCGCCTTGACCCCGCTCGGCCGCCGCACGTCGGCGTGCTGTTGGAGAACACGCCGTTCTTCTCGGCAATGCTTGCGGCGGCGGGGATGTCGGGAATCGTCCCGGTGGGACTGAACCCGGTGCGCCGCGGCGAAGCGCTGGCCCGCGACATCAGTCGAGCCGACTGCCAGCTGGTGCTGGCCGATGCGCAATCGGCTGCGACACTGGGCGATATCGAGCACCTCAACGTCGACTCAGCCGAGTGGGCCGACGAGGTTGGCGCACATCGAGACGCCGACGTCAGCTTCCAGTCCGCCTCGCCCACCGACCTTTTCATGTTGATCTTCACGTCGGGAACCAGTGGCGACCCCAAGGCGGTGAAGTGCAGCCACGGCAAGGTTGCCGTGGCAGGCGTGATGATGACACAGCGGTTCGAACTCGGCCGCGACGACGTCTGCTATGTGTCGATGCCGTTGTTCCATTCCAATGCGGTTCTGGTCGGTTGGTCGGTGGCGGCGGCATGCCAGGGATCGATTGCGTTGCGGCGCAAGTTCTCTGCGTCGAACTTCATGGTGGATGTGCGCCGCTACGGCGCCACCTACGCCAACTATGTGGGCAAGCCGTTGTCGTATGTGCTTGCCACACCCGAGCAACCCGACGACGCGGACAACCCGCTGCGTGCCGTGTACGGCAACGAGGGCGTGCCCGGCGACGTCGAACGTTTCGGCCGACGGTTCGGGTGTGTCGTTCAAGACGGGTTCGGCTCGACCGAAGGCGGAGTGGCGATCGCCCACACCCCCGATACCCCGGCGGGCGCTTTAGGCCCGCTGACCGACGGACTCGACATCGTCGATCCCGACACCGGCGAGCCATGCCCGGTAGGTGTGGTCGGCGAGGTCGTGAACACCGCCGGGCCGGGCCGTTTCGAGGGCTATTACAACGACGACGCAGCCGAGGCCGCACGGATGGCGGGCGGGGTCTATCACAGCGGCGATCTGGCCTATCGCGACGAGGACGGCTACGCCTACTTTGCGGGACGGCTTGGTGATTGGATGCGAGTCGACGGAGAGAATCTTGGTTCGGCTCCGATCGAGCGAGTGCTGCTGCGCTATCCCGACGCGTTCGAAGTGGCGGTGTACCCGGTACCCGATCCCGTCGTCGGCGACCGGGTGATGGCCGCGTTGGTGCTGGCGACGGGCGCCGAGTTCGACAACCATAAATTCCGTGCCTTCCTGGCCGAGCAGCCCGACTTGGGCCCCAAACAGTGGCCGTCCTACGTCCGGATCAGCGCCGAGCTCCCGCGGACGGTGACCTTCAAAGTGCTGAAGCGCCAGTTGTCGGCCGAGGGAGTCGAATGCGCCGATCCGGTGTGGCCCATAGGCCGATAGCACATGACGTCCCGACCTCTTCACCTTGCGCTGGAAGCAAGCTTTGAACAGCTCTCTGCCGCTGTGCCGGCAAATGTCGGCGTGGCGATCGCCCGTCCGGACCGAATCTTTTCGTTCGGCGGGTGGACGTCCGGTGTTGCCTGGTCGACGATCAAGGTGCCGTTGGCGATCGCGGCCTTGCGCACCTTCGGCGCACAGGCCCAAGACCTGGTCGTCAAAGCCATCACCGAATCCGATAACCCGGCATCCGAACAGTTGTGGTCCCAGCTGGGCAACCCGGCAGACGCCGCGCGGAAGGTGCAGCACGTCATCGGGGAATGCGGAGATGCCGCCACCGTGGTCGAACTACGTCGACTTCGGCGGGGGTTCACCGCATTCGGCCAAACGCAGTGGGCATTAGACCGACAAGCCCATTTTGCCGCACGGTTGTCGTTAATCCCTGATGCAACAACAGTAATCGACCTCATGCGCCACCTCGCCGTCGATCACCGGTGGGGGATGTCCGCAAAAAGTATTGCCGCCAAGGCTGGTTGGGGCCCGGGAGTCAATGGTGAATACCTGGTCCGACAATTCGGAATCGTGCCGACGCAATCGGGACAGTGGGGCGTGGCGCTGGCTGCCGACGCCCACGACGGCGTGTTCGAGACGGGAGTCGAGGTTGTCAATACCTTGACCGACTGGCTCATGAGCCGTCTTCCGTCACTAGCCCGCTATTGACGGCACGATCGCGTCGACCAGGTGCGGGCCCGGTTCCGCGAAGGCCGCACGCAAGGCCTCAGCGAACTCCTCGCACGTAGTGACACGCCGCGCCGGAACTCCCATGCCCTCGGCGATCTTGACGAAGTCCATTGTGGGACGGGATAAATCGAGTAGATCCAGAGCCTTCGGCCCGGGCGCGGACCCGGCACCCACGCGTCGCAACTCAATCCGCAGGATGTCGTAGGCGCTGTTGTTGTACACAACGGTGGTGACGTTCAGGGCTTCCCGCGCCTGCGTCCACAGTCCCGAAATCGTATACATCGCAGAGCCGTCGGATTCCAGGCAAAGCACGGGGCGGTCGGGGGCGGCGACCGCGGCGCCCACCGCGGTCGGAATGCCGTAGCCGATCGCCCCGCCGGTTAGCGTCAGCCAATCGTGCGCCGGCGCCCCGGCAGTCGCCTGCGGCAGCGCTAGGCCGGACGTGTTCGCTTCGTCGACGACGATCGCCCGCCCGGGCAGTAGCGCGCCGATCACGTCGGCCGCCGACGCGGACGTCAAGGCACCCGACGGCAACGACGGACGCGATGCCGGTGCCACGGGCGCAGTAGAACCGGGAGCCAGCTCGTCGGCCAGACTGACCAAAGCGGCCAAGGCGCTGCCGTATTCGGCGAGCACGTGCACCTCACACCCGGTCGGCACCAGGTCGCTCGGCATGCCGGGATAGGCGAAGAACGAGACCGGCGACTTGGCCCCGGCCAGCACCAGATGCTTTGAACCGTCCAGCTGGGCCGCGGCGGCCTCGGCGAAATAGCCGAGCCGCTCGATCGCGGGCACGCCGGCCCCGCGCTCCAGGCGGGTCGGGAATGTCTCACAAAGCACTCGGGCTCCGGTCACCTCGGCGATCCGCGCCGCCGCAGCCAGCCCCGGCGCGACGGTGGCGTCCCCGCCGACCATCAGCACCGTGGGTTCTCCCGACCGCAGCACCTCCAGCACCTTGGGCGCCGGCTGCGGGTCCGCGCCCCTCTGCTCGGCGGCCGGGACCGACGCAGGCGATCCACCATCGGACCAGGACACATCCGCAGGCAGGATCAGCGTCGCGATCTGCGAGCCGGACCGGCTCGCCGCGACAGCCTCGGCCGCGTCGGTCGCGACGTCTGCAGTCTCCATCGTCCGCCGCACCCACCCCGACACGGTGCCGGCGAGTGCGTCGATGTCCGATTCCAGTGGGGCGTCATACTTCTTGTGGTAGGTGGCGTGGTCGCCGACTACGACAACCATCGGGACGTGCGCGCGCCGCGCGTTGTGCAGGTTGGCCAAGCCATTGCCCAAACCGGGGCCGAGATGCAGCAATACCGCAGCCGGACGGCCGGCGAGACGCGCATAGCCGTCGGCCGCGCCGGTGGCCACACCCTCGAAAAGCGTTAGCACGCCACGCATTCGGGGAATGTCGTCCAGCGCGGCCACGAAGTGCATCTCCGACGTCCCGGGGTTGGCAAAGCACACGTCGACGCCGCCGTCGACCAAGGTATTGATCAGAGCCTGAGCGCCGTTCACGTAGGAACCTTCCGTTCGAGCTTGAACACCCGTTCCGCGTTGCCGTGCAGAAAGTCTTGGCGGGCACCTTCGTCGAGGCCGAGTTCGTCGAGCCCGGCCAACGCATGCCCGTGACCGATCATCGGATAGTTGGTGCCGAACAAGACCTTGCGTTGTCCCGTTCTGGTTTTCATGAATCGGATCAGCTCGTGCGGTAACCGCTTGATGGTGTAGGCCGACGTGTCGATGTAGACGTTGTCGTGCTTGCGGGCGACCGCGACCATCTCCTCGGTAAACGGATAGCCAACGTGGCCGCACACGATCACCAACTCGGAAAAGTCCAGCGCTACCTGGTCGATGTAGGGAATCGGGCGGCCGGTCTCCGAAGGCCGCAACGGGCCGGTGTGACCGACCTGCGTGCAGAACGGGACGCCGGCCTCTACGCATTCGGCGAACAGCGGGTAGTAGCGGCGATCGGTGGGCGGCGCGTTCCACAGCCAGGGCACCACCCGCAGCCCCACAAAGCCTTCACCGACTCGGCGCCGCAACTCGCGCACCGCCGCCATGGGACGGTCGAGGTCTACGGTGGCCAAACCGGCAAACCTGTTCGGATGCAACCGGATCCATTCCGCGACTTCGTCATTCGAGATGAGGTCCTGGTCGCTGGGACCGAGCCACGCGCTGAGTAGGCCGACGCCCACGTCGGCGGCGTCCATCGACGCGACGGTTGCCTCGATCGCGATTTCGCAATCCGGCATCGACCCGCCGGTCCAGCGCCGCAGCGAGGCCAGCATGTCGCTCTGCAGGAACCGCTGCGTCGGATGTTGCATCCATACATCGATCGTCATCGCGCTTCGAGACTAGCGCGCGGCTAGATGGCTAGTGCGGCGCGGGCGCAGGCACCCGTCCGCCGTGCGTGCCCACCACCAAAGAGAACGATGTGCGCCAGTAGCGGAAACAGCTGATGCAGCCCGATGCGGTTCCGCCAGCCGGGCCGCAACGATCGCACCTGCTGATAACCCGCCACGATGGCGTCGTAGTGCGGGCAGCCGAACAGCGCCAGCATTGCGAGATCACTCTCGCGGTGACCGGCGTGCGCGGCGGGGTCGATCAGCACCACCCCGTCGGGCGTCCACATCACGTTGCCACCCCACAAGTCGCCGTGCAGCCGGGCCGGCGGGTCGTCGTCGTCGAAGTCGCCCGCTCGGCAACGCGTCGCAACGGAGTCGATCGTGGCACGAGTCGAGGCGTCGAGGCGCGGCGCCGCGAGCTCGGCCATCGGGACCAGCCGCTCCTCGGCGTAGAAGTCGCCCCAACGCGGGTGCCCCCGCAGCGACATCGGCAATAGCCGCGACAGCGGCCCGAAGAACCCGGGCCGGTCCCATCCGTCGGGCCCCACCCCGAACGCCGCGGCGCCCCCGTCGTGCGTGATGGCCAATTGTCGTCCGAATTCGTGCGCTGCGCCGGGACTGGGAGCCACCGAGTCAAGCCGCCGCAGGGTCAGGCTTGTCGCGTCAACGGAAACCACGTGCGCGCAGGGCACGCCGCCGTCGGCACTGGAAAGCCAGCGCAGCCCTGCGGCCTCCCAATCGAAGTAGCCGGCCGGGGCGCCCGGGTTCTGCTTGACGAAATCGGTCAATTAGGCAGTCGCGTGAGCGGCGTGCACATCGTCGGCCGGGCGTGCCTCGGTCTGTTCCTTGGCCCACCGATAGTCGGGTTTGCCGGCCGGCGAACGCTTCACCTCGTCGACCAGCCAAAGGCTACGCGGCACTTTGTATCCCGCGATCTCGGAACGCACGAAGGTGTCGAGCGCCGCCAGCGACGGGCGGGAGCCCGGGCGGGCCTGAACCACCGCGGCCACGTGTTGCCCAAAGCGGGGATCGGGCACTCCGACCACCAACGCGTCGAAGACGTCGGGATGCCCCTTCAACGCGGCCTCGACCTCCTCGGGGTAGATCTTCTCGCCACCACTGTTGATCGACACCGAACCGCGGCCCAGCATGGTCACCGTGCCGTCTTCCTCGACCAAAGCCCAGTCCCCGGGGATGGCGTAGCGGACGCCGTTGATGGTCTGGAACGTCTCGGCGGTCTTCTTCTCGTCCTTGTAGTACCCGACCGGAATGTTGCCCTTCTTGGCGATGAAGCCGCGCACCCCCGAGCCCGGCTTGACCTCGTTGCCGTCGTCGTCGAGGACGACGGTCTTGTGGTCGATGCTCACGCGCGGCCCACCGCTGTGCGGCGCGTCCTTGGCGACGATGCTGGTGCCGCCGAAGCCGGTCTCGGACGAGCCGATCGAGTCGGTGATGACCCGGTTCGGTAGCAACTCGAGGAACTTCTCCTTGATGCTCGGCGAGAACAGCGCCGCGGTGGAGGCGAGCAGGAACAGCGACGACAGGTCGTACTCGTTCCCCTTCTCCTGGTGTGCCAGCAGAGCGTCGAGCAACGGCCGCGCCATCGCGTCGCCGGTGAAGAACAGCAGGTTGACCTTGTGCGTGTGGATCGTGCGCCAGACTTCGTCGGCGTTGAATTCCGGTGCGAGAACGGTGGTTTGACCCGAAAAGATCGACATCCAGGTGGCCGACTGGGTGGCGCCGTGGATCATCGGCGGAATCGGGTGACGGATCATCGGCGGACTCTCGGCGGCGGCCTTGGCCAGGTCGTACTCGTCTTTGACGAATTCGCCCGTCGCAAAGTCGGTTCCGCCGAACAGCACACGGTAGATGTCCTCGTGGCGCCACATCACGCCCTTGGGGAATCCGGTGGTACCGCCGGTGTAGAGCAGATAGATGTCGTCGGCGCTGCGCGGGCCGAAGTCCCGTTCGGGCGAGGACTCCGCGATCGCGGAGTAGAACTCCACACCTCCGTAGCGCTGGAAGTCGTTCGCTGAAACATCCGAGCCGTCCTCGACGACAAGAATCGTCTTGACGTTGGGGGTATCGGGTAGCACGTTGGCGACGCGGTCGGCGTACTGGCGCTCGTGGACCAGCGCGACCATGTCGGAGTTTTCGAAGAGGTAGCGAAGTTCGCCCTCAACGTAGCGGTAGTTGACGTTTACCAGGATGGCGCCGGCCTTGACGACGCCCAGCATCGCGATGACGATCTCGATGCGGTTGCGGCAGTACAGCCCGACCTTGTCATCCTTCTGCACACCCTGATCGATCAGATAGTGCGCAAGGCGGTTGGCTTTGTCTTCTAGTTGGGCGTAGGTCAGCTGCTCGTCTCCGCAGATGAGGGCTACACGGTCGGGCACAGCGTCAATAGCGTGCTCAGCAAGATCGGCGATATTCAGGGCCACGGCCACCAAACTAGAACGTGTTACATTTCTTGACAAGCGAATGCCCAATGTCGAGCGAGAGGCGGTAACCGTGGCGGAGGCTCCAGCAAACGAAACAGGACCTGACGCGTTGGTCGAAAAGCGCGGTCATACCCTCATCGTTACGCTGAACCGACCACACGCCCGCAACGCGCTGAGCACCGAAATGATGGAGATCATGGTCGGTGCGTGGGACCGCGTCGACAACGATGACGACATCAGGTGCTGCATCCTGACCGGGGCCGGTGGCTACTTCTGTGCAGGCATGGACCTCAAAGCGGCAACTAAGAAGCCGCCCGGCGACTCGTTCAAAGACGGCAGCTACGACCCGTCGCGCATCGACGCCCTGCTGAAGGGCCGCCGGCTGACCAAACCGCTGATTGCGGCCGTCGAAGGCCCCGCGATCGCCGGCGGCACCGAGATCCTGCAGGGCACCGACATCCGGATCGCCGGCGAGAGCGCCAAGTTTGGCATCTCCGAGGCCAAGTGGAGCCTGTACCCGATGGGCGGCTCGGCGGTGCGTTTAGTGCGGCAAATCCCGTACACGGTGGCTTGCGACTTGCTGCTCACCGGACGGCACATCACCGCAGCCGAGGCGAAAGAGATGGGTTTGATCGGGCACCTCGTTCCCGACGGTCAAGCGCTGACCAAGGCGCTCGAGATCGCGGCGCTCATCGAGAACAACGGCCCGCTGGCCGTGCAGGCGATCCTGCGCGCGATCCGTGAGACCGAGGGCATGCACGAAAACGACGCGTTCAAGATCGACACTCAGATCGGCATCAAAGTGTTCCTGTCCGAGGACGCCAAGGAAGGCCCGCGAGCGTTCGCCGAGAAGCGCAAGCCCAACTTCCAAAACCGCTAGCCCACGTCTCTCTACCCCTTCGCCGAACGTGTTCTGAGGGCGGCCGAAAGGCGATTTTTCCGCCCTGAGAAACACGTTCGGCGCGGCTGTCGGACCTCAGAGCCACACTGGCCGCGTGAAAGAACCTTTCATCGGTAGCGAAGCGCTCGCGTCGGGTGTACTCACCCGGCACCTGCTCCGAACTCGATTTGTCGCGCTCTATCCCGACGTGTATGTACCGCCCAACGCAAACCTCACCGCCGTACAACGCGCTTACGCCGCGTGGCTGTGGTCGCGGCGGCGCGGGGTTGTCGCGGGACAGTCCGCGTCAGCACTCCACCGCGCCAAGTGGGTCGACGCGCAGACACCAGCGCAGTTGCTGTACCAGCATCGTCGTCCGCCAAACGGCATTCACACCTGGTTGGATCGCGCGGCTGACGACGAAATCCAAGCGGTCGAAGGCATCCCCGTAACCACCCCGGCCCGCACCGCCTTCGATATCGCGTGCCGATATCCCACCGTTAAGGCAGTCGCGGCTATCGATGCGCTGGCACGCGCCACGAGGTTCAATGCCGCGCAAGCCGAATTGATCGCCGACCGCTACAAAGGTCACCGCAACATCAGGCGCGCAAGGAAGGCACTGGAGTTGGTCGACGCCGGTGCAGAGTCGCCTCGCGAGACCTGGCTGAGGTTGCTGCTCATCGAAGCTGGCTATCCGCGGCCGCGGACCCAGATCCCCGTTTACGGCGAATACGGAGAGCTTGTCGGCGTCCTCGACATGGGGTGGGAAGACGTCAAAATCGCATTGGAATACGAGGGCGACCACCATCGGACCGATCGCAGGCAATTTAACCGGGACATAGCGCGTTTTGACGCGCTACCCGACTTGGGGTGGATCGCTGTCCGAGTCACGGCCGAGGACACGCGGGGCGGCATCCTGAGGCGCGTCGCGGCGGCCTGGTCGCGCCGAACGTGTTCTGAGGGCGAGAAAAGCGCTTAAATCCCACCCTGAGGACACGTTCGGCGAAAGATTCAGAGCGGCGCGGTCGGCGTGAACGTCACCGGCATCTTCTCCAGGCCGGACACAAAGTTCGCCGGCCTCAACGGCAGCGCCGCGTCCGACGCGAGTCGCATATCCGGAAGGCGCTGCAGCAGGCGCGTCTGCATGATCGACAGCTCCTGCCGGGCGAGCTGATTGCCCAGGCAGAAGTGCGTGCCGAAGCCGAACGCCAGGTGGTTGTTCGGGTAGCGCTCGATGTCGAAGCTCTCCGGGTTCTCGAATACCTTCTCGTCGAAGTTCGCAGACTCGAACAGCAGGATGATCTTCTCGTCCTTGTGCAGTTGGGTGCCGTGGAATTCGGTGTCGGCGGTCATCGTGCGCGCCATGTTCTTCACCGGCGCGGTCCAGCGCAGCATCTCTTCGATCGCGTTCGGCAGCAGGCTCAGGTCGCTGGCCAGCCGGCGGTGCTGATCGGGGTGCTGCAGCAGCTGTCGCGTTCCACCGGACAGCGTGTGCCGGGTGGTCTCGTCGCCGCCGATCAGGAGCAGCAAGACCTCGGTGACGATCTGGTGGTCCTCCAGGCGTGCTCCTTCGACCTCCGCATGCACCAGCACGCTGACCAGGTCGTCGGCCGGTTCCGCCTTGCGGGCCTCGATCATCCCCATCATGTATCCGCTGTAGGCGGCGAAGGCCTCCATGGTGACCTGGATGTCCGCCTCGGCCGCCGTGCTGCTCAACGAACTGACCAGATCGTCGGACCATTTGAGGAACATCTCGCGTTCGTCCGGACGCACACCGAGCATGTCGCCGATGACCGCCATCGGCAGTGGCGCGGCGAGGTCCCAGACGAAGTCGCACTCGCCACGTTCGCACACCGCGTCGATCAGCGTGTCGCACAGTGACTCGATCTTGGACTCCAGGTTTTTGACCCGCTTGCGGGTGAAACCGTAATTGACCAGCTTGCGCCGCAACAGGTGTTGCGGATCGTCCATCTCGATCATCATCTCGACCCCGGGCTGGTCGGGTCGGATGCCGCCGGCATTCGAGAACAACTCGGGGTTGCGCTCAGCCTCGATGACGGCCTTATACGTCGCCGCGGCGGCCAGCCCCTTGCGGTCCCGGAAGACCGGCTCGTTCTCGCGCATCCAGCGATAGACGGCCCGGGAGTCACCCGCGTAAAAAGTGCCGTCGGTCAGGTCGACGTCCGGTCTTGTCACCAATGTGTTCGCGGTCATGAGATCTCCTGCGCATCGCCGAATGTCATTTGTACGTTCTCAACAGAGGTGGAGAGCATCGCCCGCTTCGGAAGGCCCAGCGACGCCAACTCTTTCGCGTATCGGTGATCTCCCAGCCGGACGCGTACTCCCCCGAATCGTGTGCGCACGCCGTCGCTGGTGTTTTCGAAGGGAGTCTCGCGGGTTACCCCATCGCGGTGTGAGTAGCTGCGCTGCGCTTGCTGGCGTGGGGTCAACCGAATCGGCAGGCCGCGGCCAAATTCCATTCCGATCACCAGTTGCCCATCGACGGTGCAGTCGAAGCCGAACTGGCGGCCCTCTCGGACGGCGAAGTCCGCCATGACTTTCGGGTAGCCCCAAATCTTGGTTCCGGCCTCCAGGGTGAACTCCTGGTCGACGGGCAGGTGGTGGATGAAGGCGCCGGCCGCCCCCAGTGCCTTGAGGCCGCCTCGCTTGGACTGAGAAGCAGCCCCCGGCGGGTTGACCAACACGCTGGTGCCGAATTCGTGATATTGGCCAAGATCGCCATCGATGTAGTGCATCAACATCAAGACCACGATTGCGCGCCCGGGCAGGTAACGGCAGACCTGCAGGCCGCTGTAGTCGATCAGGTGTTGCGCGGCGTCAGCGTCAACCGAGAACATCGCCATGTGCTGAGTCGCCTTGCGGATCTGCACCGGCATCGTGATCACCGTGCCCGCGACGGTGTACTGCGAGGCTGTCATCCGGTAAATCTAGAACGTGTTCTAAACCCCTGGCAAGGCGGCCTACACCAGCCCAGCGAGTTCGTTGATCTGCGCGGTATTGCGGCCGCTGACGACCATCATCGTGACTCCGGCAGCCTCCCAGGCTTTAATCTGCTTACGGACGTAGTCCAGGTCGCCCACGATCGCGGCGTCGTCTACGACCTCGTCCGGAATGATTTCCGCCGCCTTGTCCTTCTGATTCTGGCGGAAAAGCTTGGTCACGTCGTCGACCACCTCTCCATAGCCCATCCGCCGGTACACGTCGGCGTGGAAGTTGGTGTCTTCGGCGCCCATGCCGCCCATGTAGAGGGCCAGGTAGGGCTTCATCGCCGCGAACGCGGCAGCGCGGTCATCGGTGATGACGACGTTGGCGGTGGCGCAGATCTCGAAATCCTCGCGGCTGCGGCGCGCGCCGGGCCGGGCGAACCCCTCGTCGAGCCATTCGTTGTAGGTGTCGGCCATCCGCGGGGTGTAGAAGATCGGCAGCCAGCCGTCGCAGATCTCACCTGCCAGCGCAACGTTCTTCGGCCCTTCGGCGCCCAGCAGGATCGGGATGTCCGCGCGCAGCGGGTGAGTGATCGACTTGAGCGGCTTGCCGAGGCCCGTCGCAACAACGCCAGGGCCACCGGTCAGCGGCAGCGGGTAGTGCGGGCCGTCGCTTGTCACCGGACCCTTCCGCGCCCATACCTGGCGGATGATGTCGATGTATTCACGGGTGCGGGCCAGCGGCTTGCCGAAAGACTGGCCATACCAGCCCTCCACCACCTGCGGTCCGGACACCCCAAGCCCGAGCATGTGCCGGCCGCCGCTGAGATGGTCGAGCGTCAGCGCGGCCATCGCGCACGCGGTCGGGGTGCGGGCTGACAGCTGGATCACCGAGGTGCCAAGCCGAATCCGCTGCGTCGACGAGCCCCACCAAGCCAGCGGGGTGTAGGCGTCGGATCCCCACGCCTCCGCGGTGAACACGGCATCGAAGCCGGCGGCCTCGGCGGCGGCCACGAGTTCCCCGTGGTTCTCCGGCGGTTGGGCGCCCCAATAGCCGAGTTGCAGTCCGAGCTTCATCCCTGCCTCCTTGAAACCATTCTTAGAACCTGTTCTACTCGATGGCGTGACAGCCAGTTCAAGCAGCCCGATCCTGATCGATCACCCGCAGCCACCACTCTCCGCGCCGCTAACGTTGTCGTTTGACTACACCCGTTCAGTCGGCGACACCCTCGGCAAGTTCTTCACCGCACTGCGCGAGCGCCGTGTTTTGGGGGTCCGCGGGTCGGATGGCCGGGTGCACGTGCCGCCGCCAGAATACGACCCGGTTACCTACGAACCGCTGGGCGAGATGGTGCCGGTGTCCAGTGTCGGCACCGTGGTGTCTTGGACCTGGCAGCCCGAGCCGCTGGCGAGCCAACCGCTGGACCGTCCGTTCGCGTGGGCGCTGATCAAACTCGACGGCGCCGACACCCCGCTGATACACGCGGTGGATGCGGGCGAGCCGGGCAAGATCCGCACCGGCACCAGGGTGCACGTGCATTGGGCCGACGAGACGGTGGGCGCCATCACTGACATCGCGTACTTCGAGCTCGGCGAGGATGCCGAACCCGAGGCGCCCCCCAGCGAGCAGGACCCGGTCACCATGATCGTCACGCCGGTGTCGCTGACAATTCAGCACACCGCCTCCCACGAGGAAAGTGCGTACTTGCGCGCCATCGCGGAAGGCAAGCTGCTCGGCGCCAAAACGGGCGAAAACGGCAAGGTCTACTTCCCGCCGCACGGTGCGGACCCGGCTACCGGCCAGCCGACGACCGACTTCGTCGAGCTGCCGGACAAGGGCACGGTGACGACGTTCGCGATCATCAACATCCCGTTCCAGGGTCAGCGCATCAAACCGCCGTACGTGGCGGCCTATGTGCTGCTCGACGGCGCCGACATCGCGTTCCTGCATCTGGTCGCCGAAATCGACGCGCACGAAGTGCGAATGGGCATGCGCGTCGAGGCGGTGTGGAGGCCTCGCGAGGAGTGGGGTTTTGGCATCGACAACATCGAGTACTTCCGGCCCACCGGAGAACCCGACGCCGAGTACGACACCTACAAGCACCACCTGTAAAGGGCCTACCCACATATGAGTGATCGCAACGTTGCGGTGGTCGGCTTTGCCCACGCCCCGCATGTCCGCCGCACCGACGGCACCACCAACGGCGTCGAGATGCTGATTCCGTGCTTCGCGCAGCTCTACGAAGAGCTGGGCCTCAAGCAGACCGACATTGGCTTCTGGTGCTCCGGATCCTCGGATTACCTTGCCGGACGGGCATTCTCGTTCATCTCGGCGATCGACTCGATCGGCGCCGTTCCACCGATCAACGAGTCGCACGTCGAAATGGACGCCGCCTGGGCCCTCTACGAGGCCTACATCAAGATCCTCACCGGAGAGGTCGACACTGCGCTCGTGTACGGCTTCGGGAAGTCCTCGGCCGGGATCCTGCGTCAGATCCTGTCCCGGCAGACCGACCCGTACACCGTGGCGCCGCTGTGGCCGGACTCGGTGTCGTTGGCAGGGCTGCAGGCCCGCATCGGGCTGGACTCCGGCAAGTGGACTCACGAGCAGATGGCCCAGGTCGCCCTCGAATCATTCGCACAGTCCGAGCGCAACGACTCCGAGAAGCCGGCAAAGACCATCGACGAGCTGCTGGCCCGGCCGTTCTTCAACGATCCACTGCGCCGCCACGACATCGCACCCATCACCGATGGCGCGGCAGCGATCGTGCTCGCGGCCGGCGATCGCGCCCGCGGGTTGCGCGATAACCCCGCCTGGATAACGGGAATCGAGCATCGCATCGAAACCCCCGTGCTGGGTGCGCGCGACCTCACCAAGTCTCCGTCGACGGCGGCCTCGGCCAAGGCAGCCACCGGAGGCAACGCCTCCGTTGACGTCGCCGAGCTGCACGCGCCCTTCACCCACCAACATTTGATCCTGGCCGAAGCCATCGGCATCAATGGCAAAACGAAAGTCAACCCGTCGGGCGGCGCGCTGGCGGCCAACCCGATGTTCGTCGCCGGGCTCGAGCGCATCGGCTTTGCGGCCCAACACATCTGGAACGGATCGGCTGGGCGGGTGCTGGCACACGCCACCAGCGGGCCGGCACTGCAACAGAATCTGGTCGCGGTCATGGAAGGAAACAACTGATGGCCGGTGCAGGGGCAAACCTCGCCGCGGTGCTCGGAACCGGGCAGACGAAATACGTGGCCAAGCGCAAAGACGTGTCAATGAACGGCCTGGTGCGCGAGGCGATCGACCGAGCGCTGGCCGACTCCGGTTCCACCTTCGACGACATCGACGCCGTCGTGGTGGGCAAGGCGCCGGACTTCTTCGAGGGCGTCATGATGCCGGAGCTGTTCATGTCCGACGCCATGGGCGCTACCGGCAAGCCGCTGATCCGGGTGCACACTGCGGGTTCGGTCGGCGGGTCCACGGCGGTGGTCGCGGCCAGCCTGGTGCAGTCGGGCAAATACCGCCGCGTGCTGGCGATGGCCTGGGAAAAGCAGTCAGAGTCGAATGCCATGTGGGCGTTGTCGATTCCGATCCCGTTCATCAAGCCGGTGGGCGCGGGCGCGGGCGGGTATTTCGCCCCGCACGTTCGGTCCTACATCCGCCGCTCCGGCGCACCGCTGAACATCGGCGCCATCGTCGCGACCAAGGACCGGCTCAACGGGGCCCGCAACCCGTTGGCGCACCTGCACCAGCCCGACATCACCGTCGAGAAGGTGATGGAGTCCCCGATGTTGTGGGACCCGATCCGTTACGACGAAACCTGCCCGTCGTCAGACGGTGCCGCCGCCGTGGTGATCGGCAATGAGGAGAGCGCCGAAGCCCACCTGGCGCAAGGACACCCGGTGGCGTGGATTCACGCGACCGCGCTGCGCACCGAGCCGCTACAGTTCTCCGGGCGCGACCAGGTCAACCCGCAGGCCAGCCGCGACGCGGCCGCCGCGCTGTGGAAGGGCGCCGGCATCACCAGCCCCATCGACGAGATCGACGTCGCGGAAATCTACGTGCCGTTCTCCTGGTTCGAGCCGATGTGGTTGGAGAGCTTGGGGTTTGCGCCCGAGGGCGAAGGCTGGAAGCTCACCGAGGCCGGCGAGACCGCGATGGGCGGGCGGCTTCCGGTGAACCCGTCCGGCGGAGTGTTGTCTTCGAACCCGATCGGCGCCTCGGGCCTGATCCGTTTCGCCGAGTCGGCGATCCAGGTGATGGGCAAGGCTGGGGACCATCAGGTTCCGGGTGCGCGAAAAGCATTGGGACATGCCTACGGCGGCGGCTCGCAGTACTACTCCATGTGGGTGGTCGGCGCCGACAAGCCCGAGAAGTCAAACGCGTGAGCGATAAGCATCCCGCGCACGAGGCCGGCCGGCGATCCCGGGAGGCGGTCATGGCCAGGGACAAAGAAGCCTGGCTGGCGGTGTTCGACGACGACGGCATCGTCCAGGACCCCATCGGGCCGTCACACTTCGACCCGGAAGGCAAGGGACATCGGGGGCGCGCTGCGATATCGGCTTTCTGGGACAAGGCCATCGCCCCAACCGACAAGATCGAATTCGTCTTCCGCGACACCTACCAGTGCGGCAATGAAGAGGCCAACGTCGGGCACATCCTCATCACCACTGGCGGCTACCAGGTCACCGCTGAAGGCGTGTTCACCTACAAGGCCACCGCCGACGGCCGGATGGCCGCCCTGCGCGCGTACTGGGAGGTCGACCAAGCGGCGGCCAGCGTCAAGAAGATCGGCTGACCGCACCGACGCCCCCGCTCCGACCGCAACGTCGCCGATCAGGGTCGCCGTGGGGGCCACAAACGCGGTGGAATCGACACGAGGCGATCGACCCTCGAAAGAAGACAGCGGCGTCGTCTGGATACACCTGCAGGCGTGAATGCCGCACGGAAAGCCCAGCCAGAACCGCGGTCATTGCGCATGCCGACCAAAAAACTGTAACGTGTTCTAGTTAGGGGCTAGCGAGGAGGCGACAGGTGAGTACCGACACCAACGCAGTCGGCATCCGGGAAATCGATCCCGGCGCCTTGCCGACCAGGTACGCGCGGGGCTGGCACTGCCTGGGCGTTGCAAAAGACTTCCTGGACGGGAAGCCGCACTCGATCCAGGCGTTCGGCACCAAGCTCGTAGTTTTCGCCGACTCGCACGGAGATCTGAAGGTCCTCGACGGCTACTGCCGGCACATGGGCGGCGACCTGTCCGAGGGCACCATCAAGGGCGACGAGGTCGCCTGCCCGTTCCACGACTGGCGCTGGGGCGGCGACGGCCGCTGCAAGTTGGTGCCATACGCCAAGCGCACACCCAAGACAGCGCGCACCCGCTCATGGACGACCGACGTGCGCAGCGGCCTGCTGTATGTCTGGCACGACCACGAAGGCAACCCGCCGGACCCAGCAGTCAGGGTCCCCGACCTTGCCGAAGCAGCCAGTGACGAATGGACCGAGTGGCGGTGGAACAGCATCCTCATCGAAGGGTCCAACTGCCGCGACATCATCGACAACGTCACCGACATGGCGCACTTCTTCTACATCCATTTCGGTTTGCCGACGTACTTCAAGAATGTCTTCGAAGGGCACGTCGCCTCGCAGTACCTGCACAACGTAGGCCGCCCCGACGTCAACGATCTCGGTACGTCGTACGGCGAAGCGCACCTGGATTCCGAAGCGTCTTACTTCGGCCCGTCGTTCATGATCAACTGGCTGCACAACAGCTACGGCGGCTTCAAGGCTGAGTCGATTCTGATCAACTGCCACTACCCGGTCACGCAGAATTCGTTCATGTTGCAATGGGGTGCCATCGTCGAAAAGCCCAAGGGCATGGACGAAAAGATGACCGAGAAACTGTCCAGGGTGTTCACCGATGGCGTCAGCAAGGGCTTCCTGCAGGACGTTGAGATCTGGAAGCACAAGACCAGGATCGACAATCCGCTGCTGGTCGAGGAGGACGGCGCCGTGTATCAGCTGCGCCGCTGGTACCAGCAGTTCTATGTCGACGTTGCCGACATCGAGCCGGAAATGGTGGAGCGCTTCGAGATCGAGGTCGACACCACCCGCGCCAACGAATACTGGAACGTCGAGGTCGAACAGAACCTGAAGGCACAGGAAGTCTCCAACGACGTGCCGGCAGAGCAACACTGACCGACATGGCTCGGTCTGACGATCAGCCCGCAGTTCCCGACGTCGACCGGCTGGCCCAGTCAATGTTGCTGCTACATGGCGATCATCACGACCATGACGAATCGCCTCCACGAAACGGCGGCTCCGGGTCTTGGTCGAAGTCAAGTGATTTCGCCAATGATCCACAACGCGCCGCCGCCGTCGCCGAGGCCTCCCGCGCCGACCGCGAGCGCTACCTCACGTCAGGCCTGCGACCGGTGGATTGCCGGTTCTGCCACGTCACGGTCACCGTCAAGCGGGTGGGACCCGGACACACTGCGGTGCAATGGAACGCCCAGGCCGCGCAGCGCTGTGCGCACTTCGCCGAAGTGCGGGAGTCGGGTGGAGACACGGCTCGCACGAAGTCATGCCCGCGCCTCAGCGACAGCATCGAGCATGCCGTGTCCGAGGGGTACCTGGACGTCCTGCCGGACGGCTGACGGCAGCCCTCACAGCCCGGCGAACCGCTCCTTGACCGACTCGGTCGTGAGCCCGTAGTCGGCCAGCGAGTACGTGTGCTTGGGCGCCCGTGCTCCGGTCTGGCTCTCGGCGTGGATATCCGCCATGGCCTCGCGAGCGTCATCGGTCAGCGTGAGTCCGAAGTGCCGGTAGACCTCGGCCACTGTGCCCAACGGATCGGCGATCAGGTCATGGTAGTCAACGTCATAGAACTGAGCCGAATCATATTTGGCCCGTGCCGTATCGAACCGCTCCAGACCGCGTGACCAGGTTTCCATAGCGTCTGCGCCGATCTGGGCGCCGAAGAACGTCGTAGACCACCCGTCGGCGGTCTGCTGCGCCAGTGAGCACATCGAAGCCATGATCGTCTCGACGGGCCGGTGGGTCTGGATCACCAGCGCGTCGGGATAGGTCGCCATCAACGCATCCAGCGCGAAAAGATGACTGGGGTTTTTCAACACCCACCGCTTGCCGACGTCGTTGAGCCCGATCAGCTGAAGGTTCCTGCGGTGCCGCTGATATGACGGCGTCCAGTCCTGCCGCGACAGCCATTGCGAGTAGCCGGGCAGGTGCGACAAGGTCTCGTAGGACACCGAATGCAGCGACTGGCGCAGCAGTTGCCAGCACTCCTCCAACTCGTATGCGGCCATGAAATGCAGACCGGTGTAGTCCGGGTTTTCCGTGTGGTGCTGGGTGAACTGCGCGTCCAACTGTTGGTAGAACGGGTTGGATTCCCAGGTTTCCCGCGGCGGACGCGGCTGCGGGAACTCGGCCAGCCATAGGTGCAGACCCTGATGGGCCGGGTCGGCGCCCAGTAGCCGGTGCAGCGCCGTGGTGCCGGTACGCACCAGCCCGGTGACGAAGATCGGCCGCTCGATGACGACGTCGGCGTGCTGCGGATGCTGCTTCCACGCGGCTTCCGACAGCAGTCTGGCCACCAGCGCGCCGCGCAAGAAGAACCGATTCATCTTGCTGCCCAACACCGTAAGTCCGGCATCGCGGCGGTAGGAGTCCAATAGCACCGCCAGCGCCTCGCGGTAGTTGTCGTCGTCGGTGCCGAAGTCGTCGAGCCCGACCAGCTTGGTGGCCGACGCCTGCAGTTCCTCTACCGTGCCGACGTCGGTGCGATCAACCATGACTGCGCCGCATCAGACGTGATACTCCCCGCAGTTGACGTCCAACGTCTGACCGGTGATGCCGCTGGACAGGTCGCTGGCCATGAACAGGATCGCCGATGCCACTTCGTCTTCGGTGGGTAGCCGTTTGAGATCGGCGTTCGCCGCGGTCGACTGGTAGATCTGATCCGCCGTGGTGCCGTACTTACCGGCCTGATGTTCGAAGTAGCCCTGCAACGTCTCGCCCCAGATATAACCGGGTGCAACGGAATTGACGCGAATGCCCTTCTCGCCGAGTTCAGTCGCCAGCGACTGCGACATGGACAACAGCGCCGACTTTGCCATCTTGTAGGCGCCATATTTGGCCTGTGAGTGGCGTAGCACCATGGAGTTGACGTTGACGATCGATCCGGCAGCCTGCTCCAAGGCCGGCGTGAAAGCCTGAATGAGTCGCAACGCCCCGAGCGCGCTGAGCTCGATCGCATCCCGGATGTGCTGAAATGAGGTGGCCGCCAATGGTTTCATCGACGGCACCCGGAACGCGTTGTTGACGAGCACATCGACCTTGCCGTAGGCCGCCACAGTGGACTCGACGAGGTAATTTACTTCTTCGTCGTCGGTGATGTCGGCGCGCACCGCCACCGCCTTATGTCCGGCGTCGTTGAGCTGTTTCGCCAGCTCGTCGAGCCGTTCCACGGTGCGGGCCGCCAGCACCAGGTCTGCGCCCTCTCGGCCACACCGGTGCGCCAGCGTCGTACCGAGTCCCGGACCGACACCACTAATCACCACTACCTTGCGATCGAGCATCTTCGTCATCCCAGCATCCTCGCCTGAATCTGTTGTTGACGCAGTGCAATTCGCGCGCGCCAATCTTCCTTGGAGATCTTATTGTGTTCAAAATGCGGCAGTGCACGCGGCACCGCGTCGAAGTCGACCAGTTCGACAGTGGGTCCGTCGGCTTCGGTGAGCTCACGGGACACCCGCTGCCAGCGGAACTGCAAATACCCGCGCCGGTGGCCGAGGGTCTCGACCCAGTTGGTGACGCCTGGGTTCTGGTCGGCGACGACGATACGGACCTTGCCGTCCGGATCCGGTTGAGTCTGGGTGTTGTTGAGCGAAGTCTGGTGATTGATGTAGTCCAACGAGATGTACCACAGGCTGCCGAGCTGGAAGCCGAGGTACGGCGCATCGCTGACCGGAATTGTGATCACCAGCGCCTGATCGGGCCGAAGATCGTAATGCCCGACCGAGGAATACTGGGTCGCAAGACCGCCGGGGGTCAGGCGCGGCGGCACCATCGTGTTGACCTGGAGGTTGAGGTAGAACCATTGCGGGAATTGCAGCCAGGTCTTCACTCGCTGCACCAGCTGCTTTCCCGCCGTCGCATAACGCTTTTCGATCATCGCGCGGGTCAGCGGCGGCGGCGCGGTGCCCGCCGTGTCCAGCCGGGAGATCGCCAGAGTGCCGCGCTGCGCCGACCAGTCGCCGTACACCTCGCGCATCACCAGCTGCCCGGGACTCGTCGGACGCACTCGCCATTCGAAGGTGCCGTCGGCGGCGATCTCGAGTTCGCGGTCGTCGAACGCGGCCTGGCTGGCGGGCACGTTGTCATCGGTGTATTCGCCGCCGAGCAGCTGGAAACTCAGGTCGGTGGTGGTGCCTCGGACGCCGGTCACCACGTAGTCGTGATCGGCATGTACCCGGGTGCCGAAGTACATCGTGTCGGGGTTGTCGAGACCCATCTTGGTGAACGGCCCCGTGCCCGACTGCAGGAAGGGGTGATCGCGGTCGTAGTCAAAGGCCAGATGGATACAGGCCGAGATACCCCCGGCGAGATACTGCAGTCCTTCGAGCAGGTCGGCTTCGGTCTCGATGTGCGGTGCGGCCGCGACGAGTTTCTCAGCCTCGGCGATCGACTCGGTGAGGGGATCAGAGAAGGGACCAGAAAAGGCATCAGTGAGCACGCCTAGACGCTAGAACGTGTTCTACTTTTTCGTCAATGGCGAACATTCCCGCGTGTCGTCGAGCGCGTTTGAGTGCCGCCTCAATACGAAGCCCACTAGCTTACGACGTGCACTCGTTGGCCAGAGTGATGAGTGCCTGCCGGACATCCGGGTGCCGGCCGAGGTAGTCGATCGCCGAGCCGTTGCCCCCCTCCGCCTGGGACTTCGCCGATAGCTGAGCCTTCACGTCGGGATGCCGGTCCAGGTACCACTGGACGGTTTGGGAGGCGGATTCACCGAACGTCTTATTGCAGGGTTCGGCCGCTGCCGCCGGCAACGCGATAACCATCGCGGCGGTGGCGCTAAGCAGGCCCGCTGCAAACAGGCGCCGGCTAGTCACGGTCAGGTATTCGAGATTACCTCGCCGGGATTCGCGCGAGGTAGGCCAAGCCTGGTGCCCGACGCCGTTGCTACGCGCGTTGGCGAACCCGCTGCTCTTCCTCGTCCGCAGTAGCCCCGGACTGACCCTTGGCGGGCTCCGGTGCCGTGATTGTTGCCGCCGGTCCCGCCGCGGCCGATGTCGCAATCAGCGGTGTTGCCCCTGTCGGCCTGGTTTCCGTCTCCGCAACGGCTTCCGTCGTTTCCACTGCTTCTGCGACAGGAGGCGTTGCCGCTGCGGCAGGCGCCGGCGCTGCCGTCGCCGAACTCGGTGCGCCGGACGATCCCGATGTGGCTCCCATGGTTGCTGAGGCGATCATTGCCGCGGACATACCGACACCCGCGAGGCCCGAAGTTCCGCCCGCCATGGGTGCGCCACCAAGGTTTGCGTTCCCCAAATCACTGCCGCCGGCAGTCGCCAAACCAGCGCCGGGATCACCGGCGGTCATGCCGCCCGCGACGCCAGCACTATTGAGGCTTCCGCTGTCGATGTATCCGCTACTGGTCGGAAACCCGATATTGGCGCCGGCACCGCCGACGTTAGAGGTTGCACCGCCCCCGCTGGCGGCGTTGCCGTCACCCGCGCTGGGGTTGGCTTGAGTAGCGCCGCCCTGGCTTGCGCCGCCGGTACCCGCTGGGCCGCCGGCGCCGCCCATGCCGGCAAGGCCGCTGATGCCGCTCATGGCCGCACCGCCCAAGCTCGGCATGCTCGCCAGGTTGGGCAGACCCGACATCAATTGCCCGGCCGCCGCAGCCGCCCCACCGTGGTAACCCACCATCGCGGACACATCCTGAGCCCACATCTCTTCGTAGTAGGACTCGGTTGCCATGATCGCCGGTGCGTTGAAACCAAAGAAGTTCGACCGGATCAACTGCACGAAGGTATTGCGGTTGGCCTGCACCGACAACGGATGCACCGTCGCCATCAGCGCGGATTCAAACGCACTGGCCACCGCCTGAGCCTGGGATGCGGCACCTTGCGCCTGACTCGCCGCCGCATGCAACCACCCCGCGTACGGAGCAGCTGCCTGCGTCATCGCCTTCGACGCCGCACCCTGCCATGCCTGACCCGCCAGCCCGGATGTCACCGACGCAAACGACTCTGCCGCAGTCCCCAACTCCGAGGCCAACCCGTTCCAAGCCGCCGCGGCTTCCAGCATCGGGGCCGAACCAGCACCTGAGTACATCAGCAGTGAGTTGATCTCCGGCGGCAACGAGAAGAAACTCATCGGACCCCTTCTAACCTGCAACGGCGATTAACAATAACACCGCAGACACTCACCAGGCCCGGTGGAGAAACTCGCATTCCTCCGCATTGAGGCCGGTATACCAGCCAGCGGCGCCGCACTGCGCGTGCCACTCTGCTCCATTTTCCTCAAAGCGGGAGCAAAGGACAACTGCAACGGTATGCGAACCCAGTCGGAGAATCTCGCTTTTCGGCGAACTCAGGCCAACCTGCTAACGCGCTGCCGCGGCGCCACTTTCCTGCTCGCGTTTGATTTCCAGGGCGATGTCGATGAGTTGGTCTTCCTGGCCGCCGATGAGCTTGCGCTGACCGGCCCGGTGCAACAGCTGGTGGGCGGGCACACCGTAGCGCTCGGCCTGGCGAACGGCGTGTTTGAGGAAGCTCGAGTAGACGCCGGAATACCCCATGATCAGTGCGTTTCGGTCGAGCAGGCACTCGGCGGGCATGGCCGGCCGCACCACGTCCTCGGCGGCGTCGGCGATGTCGAAGAAGTCGATCCCGGTCTTGACCCCGATCTTGTCGAACACCCCAATGAGGGCCTCGACGGGCGCGTTGCCCGCGCCAGCCCCGAATCGGCGCACGCTGCCGTCGATCTGCTTGGCCCCGGCGCGCACCGCCTCCACCGAGTTGGCCACCCCCAGCCCCAGGTTTTCGTGCCCATGAAAACCAACTTCGGCATCCGACCCCAATTCGGCAACCAGGGCAGCTACCCGATCGGCTACGCCGTCGAGTACCAGCGCACCGGCGGAGTCGACGACATAAACGCACTGACAACCGGCGTCAGCCATGATCCGGGCCTGACCGGCCAGCTTCTCCGGTGAAATGGTGTGCGCCATCATCAAAAACCCGACGGTTTCCAGGCCCAGCTCGCGGGCCAGCCCGAAGTGCTGGATCGAAACGTCGGCCTCGGTGCAATGCGTGGCGATCCGGCAGATCGAGCCGCCATTGTCTTGCGCCTCTTTAATGTCCTCTTTGGTTCCGACGCCGGGCAGCATCAGAAACGCGATTTTGGCGTCTTTTGCGGTCTGGGCGGCGAGCTTGATCAATTCCTGTTCGGGGGTCTTGGAGAATCCGTAGTTGAACGAGGATCCGCCCAAACCGTCGCCGTGGGTCACCTCGATGACCGGCACCCCGGCGGCGTCCAGCGCCGCAACGATCGCGCCGACCTCTTCCTTGACGAATTGGTGGCGCTTGTGGTGTGACCCGTCGCGTAGCGAGGTGTCCGTGATTCGGACGTCCCAGATATGAGTCATCGCGCACCTCCCGTGACCGCAAGCGTCTCCTTGGCGATCTCCTCGCCGACCTTGGTAGCCGCCGCGGTCATGATGTCGAGATTGCCCGCATAGGGCGGCAGGTAATCTCCGGCGCCTTCCACCTCGACGAACGTCGTGACAACTGCCTGGCCGCCAGAGTTCATCGACGGCTCGTCGAACTGCGGCTCGTTGAGCAGCCGATATCCGGGCACGTAGGTCTGTACCTCGGCCACCACCTCGCGAATGGAGGCCGCGATCGCGTCACGGTCGGCGTCCTCGGGGATCGCGCAGAAGATGGTGTCGCGCATGATCATGGGCGGGTCGGCCGGGTTGAGGATGATGATCGCCTTGCCGCGCTTTGCGCCGCCGATTGTTTCGACGCCCTTGCTGGTGGTCTTGGTGAACTCGTCGATGTTGGCCCGGGTGCCCGGCCCGGCAGAGACCGAGGCAACGGAGGCGACGATCTCGGCGTAAGGAACTCCCCCTTTTTCGGCCAACGCGCGACTCACCGCGTACACGATGGGAATCGTCGCCTGACCCCCGCAGGTGATCATGTTGACGTTCGGCGCATCCAGGTGCTGGCGCAGGTTCGCGGGCGGGATCACCGCCGGGCCCACCGCGGCCGGCGTCAGATCGATGGCCCGGATGCCCGCGGCCGCGTACTTCGGCGCCGCGTCCCGATGCACGTAGGCGCTGGTCGCCTCGAACACCAGGTCGGGTTTCTCGGGCTGCGCCAGCAGCCAGTCAACCCCTTCGTGAGTGGTCTCCAACCCCAGCTTGCGGGCCCGCGCCAGGCCTTCGCTTTCGGGATCGATTCCGACCATCCAGCGCGGTTCCAACCAATCCGATCGCAGCAGCTTGTAGAGCAGGTCGGTGCTGATATTTCCCGACCCGACAATGGCCACACTTGCCTTCGACGGCATGTCGCTCCTTTTAAAGCTCCCGAAATTTAGACTGAATCAAAAGTAGTCCGCGGCTATTCGAACGACAAACGGACTGAACCCAGCCCCGTGAAGTCCGCAACGAAGTGGTCACCGGCGCGGGCGTCGATAGCTCGAGTGCACGATCCGGGAAGCACAACGTCACCGGCCCGCAGGCGCACTCCAAAACTCTCGACCTTGCGCGCCAGCCACGCGACCGCGGTGACAGGGTTGCCCAGCACGGCATCGCTGCGCCCCTCCGCGATCACCTCGCCGTTACGGGTGAGTACAGCATCGATCGTCTTGACGTCGACATCGGCCGGCGATACCCGCGCTTCACCCAATACGAAGCCTGCCGACGACGCATTGTCGGCGATGGTGTCGCATAGCGCGATCTTCCAGTCGGTAATTCTGGTGTCGATCAGCTCGATCGACGGGACCAGGGCCGCCGTGGCGGCCAGCACGTCGTCCTCGGTGCAGCCGGCACCCGGCAGATCGGCGGCAAGGATGAAACCCACTTCGACCTCAACCCGCGGGTACAGGTACCGCCCCGCCTCGACCGGCTTGGCCTCGAACACCTCCATCTCGTTGAGCAGATGTCCGTAGTCCGGTTCGTCGACCCCCATCATCTGCTGCATCGCCAATGACGACAGCCCGACCTTGTGCCCTACTATTTGCGCCCCTTCGGCCACCCGCTGACGGATATTGATCAGTTGGATCTCGTAGGCGTCGACGACGTCAATATCGGGGTAGGCGGACGTCAGCGGAGCGATCGGCTTGCGGCTGCGTTCGGCTTGCGCCAAGTCGGCAGCCAGCTCGTCGCGGATCGCAACACTGAGCATTTCGCGGAAGTCCCCTCACCCTGAACTGATACGTTTGACCGGGCCGGTAGCGGCCGGCCTGGGCAATTCTATAACGTGTTCTACATGACAGCGCAGGAGTTCGACGTCGTCGTCGTCGGCAGCGGCGGAGCCGGAATGGTGGCTGCCCTCACCACCGCCCACCGCGGCCTCTCGACAATAGTCATCGAGAAGGCCGCACATTTCGGCGGCTCCACGGCGCGCTCCGGCGGCGGCGTCTGGATCCCCAACAACGAGGTGCTCAAGCGCGACGGCGTGCAGGACACCCGCGAGGCGGCCCGCACCTACCTGCACGGCATCATCGGCGATGTCGTTGAACCGGAGCGCATCGACACCTATCTCGAACGCGGGCCTGAGATGTTGTCGTTCGTCCTGAAGAACTCACCACTGAAGATGTGCTGGGTGCCGCGCTACTCCGACTACTACCCCGAGGCGCCAGGTGGGCGCGCGGGCGGGCGTTCGATCGAGCCCAAGCCGTTCGACGCCAAAAAGCTCGGTGATGATGAAGCCGGGCTCGAACCTGCTTATGGCAAGGTGCCGCTCAATGTGGTTGTGATGCAGCAGGACTACGTCCGATTGAACCAGCTCAAGCGACACCCGCGGGGTGTGGTGCGGAGCCTGAAGGTCGGCGCTCGAACGATCTGGGCGAAAGCGACTGGCAAGAACCTCGTCGGAATGGGCCGAGCCCTGATCGGGCCGCTGCGGATCGGACTACAGCGGGCCGGCGTTCCGGTCAAGCTCAACACCGCACTCACCGACCTCTACGTAGAGGACGGCGTGGTACGGGGTGTTTACGTGCGCGATGCCGCTGCTTCAGAATCGGCTGAGCCGCAGCTCATCCGCGCTCGCCGCGGTGTGATTCTGGCCTCTGGCGGCTTCGAGCACAACGAACAGATGCGGGTGAAATACCAGCGTGCGCCCATCACCACCGAATGGACCGTGGGCGCCAAAGCTAACACCGGCGACGGCATCGTCGCAGGCGAAAAGCTTGGCGCTGCATTGGATCTGATGGAAGACGCCTGGTGGGGCCCGACGGTCCCGTTGGTGGGAGCTCCGTGGTTCGCGTTGTCGGAGCGCAACTCCCCGGGCTCGATCATCGTCAACATGTCCGGCAATCGTTTCATGAATGAATCGATGCCGTATGTCGAAGCCTGTCACCACATGTACGGCGGCCAATTCGGCCAGGGCCCCGGGCCGGGCGAAAACATCCCCGCATGGCTGGTGTTCGACCAGCAATACCGGGACCGTTACATTTTCGCGGGACTGCAGCCCGGCCAACGCATTCCGCGAAAGTGGCTGGAATCCGGTGTGGTCATCCAGGCCGATACTCTCGAAGAACTCGCCGACAAGGCCGGCCTTCCGTTAGGCGAGTTCACCAAGACGGTAGCGCGATTCAACGGCTTTGCCCGCTCAGGTGTCGATGAAGACTTTCACCGCGGTGAAAGCGCCTACGACAAGTACTACGGCGACCCGACGAACAAGCCCAACCCCAACCTCGGCGAACTCACGCACGCGCCCTACTACGCCGCCAAGATGGTGCCCGGAGACCTGGGCACCAAGGGCGGCATCCGAACCGATGTGCACGGGCGAGCACTCCGCGACGACGGCAGCATCATCGAAGGCCTCTATGCCGCAGGAAATGTCAGTGCACCGGTGATGGGACACACCTACCCCGGTCCGGGCGGCACCATCGGCCCTGCGATGACGTTCGGGTACTTGGCGGCGCTGCACATCGCCGGATCCGAAGCAGGATCCGAAACAGGAGAAGCCTGAAAATGCCGATCGACGTAGCAACCGCGCTGGCGGCCGAGTTGGATCCCATCGAATTCTCCTGGGTCAGTAGCGATATCCAGCTCTACCACCTCGGATTGGGCGCCGGTACGGATCCCATGGACGCGCGAGAGCTCCGATACCTGGTGGACGACACACCGCAGGTGCTGCCGACCTTCGGCAACGTCGCGGCCACCTTCCACGTCACCAAACCACCGACGGTGCAGTTCCCCGGCATTGACATCGAGCTGAGCAAGGTACTGCACGCCAGCGAGCGTGTCGAGGTGCCCGCGCCGCTACCACCGTCGGGATCCGGCAAGGCCGTCACCCGGTTCACCGAGATCTGGGACAAGGGCAAGGCCGCGGTGATCTGGAGCGAAACGAAGGTGAGCGCGCCGGACGGCACCCTGCTGTGGACGCAGAGGCGGTCGATCTTCGCCCGTGGTGAAGGCGGATTCGGCGGCGAGCGCGGTCCGTCATCGTCGGACGGCGCGCCGGACCGGGCGCCGGACCTGGAGGTCGACGTGCCGATACTGCCGCAACAGGCGCTGTTGTACCGGCTCTGTGGCGATCGCAATCCCTTGCACTCGGATCCCGAATTCGCCGCTGCCGCTGGCTTTCACCAGCCCATCCTGCATGGGCTGTGCACCTACGGCATGGTCTGCAAAGCCATCACCGATGCGCTGCTGGACGGCGACGCCACCGCCGTCGCCGCCTACGGCGCTCGTTTTGCCGGCGTCGCCTACCCGGGCGAAACGCTCAGGGTCGGCATCTGGAAAGACGACAATCGATTCCTGGCGAGTGTTGTCGCGCCGTCGCGGGACAACGCCGTCGTGCTCAGCGGCGTAGAGCTCGTCCCCGCCTAAGCCCTTTTGCGCCGAGTGTGAAGTTAGTTTCACACTCGCGGCCCAGCGTGAAACTAACTTCACATTCGGGTAGACAATGCCGTCTTGACACGGCGAATAATCTCAGCGGGCCGGTCTCCTGCCACCACTCGGATCACTATCCATCCCTGGTGTTGCAACCTCTCCAGCCGCTTGATATCCCAGTTGTACTGCGAGTGATCGCTGCGGTGCTGCTCGCCGTCGTACTCGACGGCAACCTTGACGTCCTCCCAACCCAGATCGAGATACGCGAAGGCATTGCCGAATTCGTCGCGCACCGGAATCTGGGTCTGTGGCCGCGGCAATCCGGCCTGGATAAGGGTTAGTCGCAACCACGTCTCCTTCGGAGACTGGGCGCCCGGGTCGAACAGGGTCACTACACGGCGCGCTCGTGCGATACCTCTACGTCCCGGGTATCGCTGCGCTAGCAGCTCCACGTCGGCAGCTTTGATTTCCGTCGCACGGGCCAGCGCGTCAATGGCGCCGACCGCGCTCACGGTTGGATACCAGCATCCGAGGTCCAGCGCTGTCCGGGCCGGCGAAGTTACCGGAACGCCATCGACAATGGTGATCTCGTCGTCCTCCAGTCGATCTCCGCGTATGCGAAGGCCCGGCAGCGCGTGTCGGTTTTCGTGAAACAACTCCACCGCAGTCGTGTCGTCGACCCATCTGCTGCCATGCAACGCGGCCGCCGAGAGTCCCGCGACGACGGCTCGCCGCTTGGCCCACAGCCATCCGGCCTTCGCCCGCACTGCGGCGGTCACGTGTACGTCTGGATTGACATACACGTCCCGGAAGAGCCGGCTGTAACGGGCAACTAATTGACTCCTGGTCACCAGCCCGCCGGCGATGGCCTCGCTGCCGACAAACGGTTCAGCCATCGCTGCAGAGTCGCATGCTGCACCGCGACCGTCACTTCACTCAACGACCGTGAAGTTAGTTTCACGCTCGGTCGCGACCGTGAAACTAACTTCACAGTCGGCAGGAGGGCTAGGGTGCGGGAAGGTCGCTAGCCGAGGATCAGGCCGGACGTCGGCACACCGGTACCCGCGGTGACGAGCACGTGCTCGACGTCAGGCACCGGGTTCACCGAGGTCCCGCGCAGCTGCCGGACGCCCTCGGCGATGCCGTTCATCCCATGGATGTAGGCCTCACCCAGTTGACCGCCGTGCGTGTTGATCGGCAGCCGGCCACCCACCTCGACCGCGCCATCCGCGACGAAGTCTTTGGCTTCGCCCCGCCCGCAGAATCCCAACTCCTCCAACTGAATCAGAGTGAACGGGGTGAAGTGATCGTAGATTATCGCGGTCTGGATATCTGCCGGCTTCAGACCGGACTGCTGCCAGAGTTGCTTACCCACCAGACCCATCTCGGGCAGACCCAGTTCGGGGCGGTAATAACTGACCATCGTGTACTGGTCGGGGCTGGAGCCCTGCGCCGCCCCCTCGATGACCGCCGGGCGATGCTTCAGGTCACGCGCGCGCTCGGGGGATGTCACCACGATCGCCACCGCGCCGTCGGTCTCCTGGCAGCAGTCCAGCAGCCGCAAGGGCTCGGCAATCCACCGTGAATTCTGGTGTTCCTCAATGGTTATCGGCTTCTCGTAGAAGTAAGCCTTAGGGTTTTTCGCGGCGTGCTTGCGGTCAGCCACTGAGATGGCGCCGAAGTCGCGGCTGGTGGCGCCGGACCAGTGCATGTACCGCTGGGCGATCATGGCCACTTGCGCAGCAGGCGTGGACAGGCCGTGTGGATACGAAAAGGAATTGTCGGCCGCCGTCGAATCAGCCTGGACGCCGCCGCTTCCCGCCAACCGGGTCTGAACCTGGCCGAATCGCATACCGGATCGCTCGTTGAACGCCCGGTACGCCACCACGACGTCGGCCACACCGGTAGCGACCGCCATCGCCGCGTGCAACACGGTCCCGCACGCGGCACCCCCGCCGTAGCCTGTCTGGGCGAAGAACTTCAGGTCACCGATTCCGGCCGCACGCGCTACCGCGGTCTCGTTGTTGGTGTCCATCGTGAATGTGGTGAGGCCGTCGACGTCGGACGGGCTCAGACCGGCGTCGTCTAACGCGTCACGCACCGCCTCGGCCGCCAGGCGCAACTCGCTTCGGCCCGAGTTCTTCGAGAAGTCGGTGGCACCGATGCCGACGATGGCCGCCTTGCGCGACAACACTATGCGTCCCCAATCGTGAGTGTGGCCGTCGCGATGACGTGGTCGCCCAGGCTGTTGCGGCCAAACACTTTCACCGTGATCAGCCCGTCCTGCACCGCGGTCACCTCACCGGAAAAGGTGATCGTGTCGTAGGCGTACCACGGCACCCCAAGCCGCAACCCGATCGACTTGATCAATGCCGACGGCCCGGCCCAGTCCGTCAGGAAGCGCTGCACCAGCCCGGTGTCGGTGAGGATGTTGACGAAGATGTCCTTCGACCCCTTGGCCTGCGCCTTGTCCCGGTCGTGGTGCACATCCTGATAGTCCCGGGTCGCAATGGCCGTCGAGATGATGAAGGTGGGGTCGCCGTGGATCTTCAGCTCGGGCAGCCTGGTGCCGACTTCAATGGTGGGTGCGCTCATGCTTCGGGCTCCCATGCGTAGAGCGTCCACTCCGGTCCGGCGTCGCCGGCCGGAAAATCGATATAGGTTGCGTGCACGGGCATTCCGATCGTCACGTCGGCGTGATCGACGTTGCGTAGCTCGCCGAGCATGCGTACGCCTTCTTCGAGCTCGACCAGAGCGATGACGAAGGGCAGTGTGCGCCCCGGCACCTTCGGGGCGTGGTGCACGACGAAGCTGTACACGGTGCCCTTGCCGCTGGCCACCACGTAATCGATCGGCTGGTCTTTGTCCTGCCAAACCGCGGGTGTCGGTGGATGCTGCAGGGTGCCGTCGGGCCGCCGCTGGACGCGCAGCTCGTGCGCGGCGACGCCCTCCCAAAAGAAGGCGGTGTCCCGCGACAACGCGGGGCGCATCATGGCGTCGGGATCCAGGTCATCGGGCACGGCCGACGGAGCCTGTTCAGACTCGCGAGGCTTGAACTTCAATATGCGCCAGGCCATCTCGGCGACATCCTCGTCACCGACACGCCAGGTGATGTGCTGGTTGATGAACCAACCCTCGCCGAGCGCGGTCTGCTTCGGGCCGACCACGTCGCGCATCTCGGAGGCGATGCTGACCTGCTCGCCAGGCCGCAGGTACCGGTGGTAGGTCTGCTCGCAGTTGGTGGCCACCACACCGACGTAGCCCGCGCCGTCGAACAGCTCCATCAGCGGGCCCATGGGATCGTCGGTTGGACGCTCGCCGCTTAGGCCGAACATCGTCCATACCTGAATCATTGCGGGCGGGGCGACAAGTCCCGGATGTCCGGCCGCGCGGGCGGCGGCCTCGTCGGTGTAGATCGGGTTTCGGTCCCCAAGGGCTTCGACCCACGTCTTGATCGTCGGCAGGTTTACCGGATCCCTGGCGTCGCGCTGTTTGGCGACGACAGTGGACGTGATTTCTGCGATTGACCCCTGGATGCCGCTCATCTGGGCACCCGCGGCACGTTGAGACCCGAGGCCGCGATCATCTCGCGCATGACTTCGTTGACGCCTCCGCCGAAGGTGATCACTAGGTTGCGTTTGGTTTGCGAGTCGAGCCAGTCCATCAACTCGGCGGTCTCCGGCTCGGCGGGGTTGCCGTAATTGCCGACGATCTCCTCGGCGAGGCGCCCAATATACTGAATGCTCTCGGTACCAAAGACCTTCGTCGATGCGGCATCTGCCACGTTGATGTCTTCGCCGGCTGCCGCGACCTGCCAGTTCAACAACTCGTTGACCCGCCACATCGAATAGATCTCGCCCAGCGCCCGCTTGACGTCGCCATGATCGATCGGGGTGACTCCGTTGCCACCAGGCTTCAAAGCCCAGTCATGCACCCGGTCGTAGATGCTGGCGGTGCGGCCGGCCGGACCGAGCATCACCCGCTCGTTGTTGAGCTGGGTAGTGATCAGTCGCCATCCGGCGTTCTCCTCGCCGACCAGCATTTCCGCCGGCACCCGCACGTCGTTGTAGTACGTCGCGTTGGTGTGGTGGGCACCGTCGGACAGGATGATCGGCGTCCACGAGTAGCCGGGATCTTTGGTGTCGACGATCAGGATTGAAATACCTTTGTGCTTAACGGCATCCGGGTCGGTACGGCAGGCCAGCCACACGTAGTCGGCGTCGTGTCCACCGGTGGTGAAGACCTTCTGCCCGTTGACGATGTACTCGTCACCCTGACGCACGGCAGTGGTCCGCAGCGACGCCAGGTCGGTGCCCGCCTCCGGCTCGGTGTAACCGATCGCGAAGTGCACCTCGCCGGCCAGGATCGCGGGCAGGAACTTCTTCTTCTGCAGCTCGCTGCCGAACCGCTGCAGTACGGGGCCGACCGTTTGTAGCGTCACCGCGGGCAGGGGCACGTCGGCCCGATGGGCCTCGTTGACGAAGATCGACTGTTCGATGGGCCCGAAGCCGTGGCCGCCGAACTCCTTCGGCCATCCGACGCCGAGCTTGCCATCCTTGCCCATCCGCCGGATCACGGCGCGGTAGGCCTCGTTGTGGCGGTCCTTCTCCATCGCCTTCATCTCGTCCGACGAGATGAGATTCGAAAAGTATTGCCGCAGCTCGGCTTGCAGCTGTCGTTGCTCCGGAGTCAGATCGATGAACATTGCGCTCCCACCAGGTCGAGGCGATGCGACGGCCCGCCCAATAATCGGGTCAGGTCTTTGATCGTGGAGTAATAGCGGTGCATCGGATAAGTGATGTCCATACCCATGCCGCCGTGCAGGTGATGGCAGATCTGCATCACCCGCGGTGCCTGCGAAGTAATCCAATACCCGAGTACGTCCAGGTCGTCATCGGCATCCCTGCCCTCGGATAGCCTCCAGATCACCGATGTCGCCACCAACCCAATTGTGCGGGAAGCGATATAAACCTCGGCAAGCTGCGCGGCCACGGTCTGGAAGGTGGACAGCGGTTTGCCGAACTGCTTCCGCTCTCCCACGTAGTCAGCGGTGAGGCGCAGGGCCCCAGCCACCAGGCCGTCGGCGTAGGCGCCGATCATCGCCAACACCAGCTGGTTGACCCGGTGCGGATCAGCGCCGGCCAGAACGTCGGACTCAGGCACCGTCACGCCGTCGAACGTCACCGCGTACTCGTCCGAGCCGTTCGACGTCGGCGTCTTGGTCACCCGTACGCCGTCGGCCTTGGGTGAGACCACCACTACCGCGCTGTCGGCCGTCACGATCAGCCAATCGGCTTGTTCGGCGTATCCGACACCAACTTTGGTGCCCGACAAACGCCCATTGGTGAAGGTGGTGGCGGGCCGATCGGGCAGCGCGGTGCCAGGTTCATTGAGCGCCGCGGTGAGCACCCCGCCCTTGGCCACCGCCGCCAAATAACGGTCCTGCTGCTCGTCGGAGGCCAGGTCGAGTAGCGGAACCACACCCAGGCCCAGTGTTGCCAGCGCCGGCGTGATCGCGCCGTGGCGGCCCACCTCGGTCAGCACCGTCGCGACCTCGGGCAGACCCACGCCGTCGCCGCCGAGTCGTTCCGGCACGGGCAGGGCCGTCGCACCGCCTGCGACGAGGGCGCTCCACGAGTTATCCCGGTCCAACACCGACGTGATCACATCAGCGACCGCCAACTGGGTCGCGGTGAGATCGAAGTCCATCTGTGAATCCGTCACTTCGCCGCCACACTCGCGCCGGTGTAGTCGACCTGCCAGTGCTTGATGCCGTTGAGCCAGCCTGAACGCAGGCGCTCCGGCTCCGACACCGGCTTGAGGTCGGGCATGTGGTCGGCGACAGCGTTGAAGATCAGGTTGATCGTCATCCGGGCCAGGTTGGCGCCGACGCAATAATGCGCACCGGTGCCGCCGAATCCGACGTGCGGATTCGGGTCGCGCAGGATGTTGAACGAATGTGGGTCGTCGAAGACCTCTTCGTCGAAGTTGGCGGAACGGTAGGACATCACCAGCCGCTGACCCTTCTTGATCTGGACGCCGCTCAGCTCGAGGTCCTCGTTGGCGGTTCGCTGGAATGCCGACACGGGCGTCGCCCAGCGGACGATCTCGTCGACGGCCGTCGACGGGCGTTCCCTCTTGTACAGCTCCCACTGATCCGGGTTGTTCGCGAAGGCGATCATTCCGTGGGTGATCGAGTTGCGGGTGGTCTCGTTACCTGCCACCGCGAGCATGATGACGAAGAAGCCGAACTCGTCGTCAGAGAGCTTTTCGCCGTCGATGTCGGCCTGGATCAAGGCGGTGACGATGTCGTCGGTCGGATTCTTGCCCCGCTCGTCGGCCATCGCCATCGCGTACATGATCAGTTCCATCGACGACTGCGCGGGATCGACATCGGCGTAATCGGGATCTTCACCGCCGGTCATCTCGTTGGACCAGCGGAACAGCTTGTCGCGATCGTCCTGCGGGACGCCCAACAGGCCGGCGATGGCCTGCAGCGGAAGCTCGCACGACACCTGCTCGACGAAGTCACCGACGCCCTCGGCCGCCGCGCTCTTGGCGATGTTTTGGGCGCGCTGCGCCAGCTCCTCCTCCAGCCGGCCGACCGCGCGGGGGGTGAAACCGCGGGAGATGATCTTGCGCAGCCGGGTGTGGTGCGGGGCGTCCATGTTGAGCAGGACGCTGCGCTGCATCTCGATGGAGTCGCGCTTCATCTCCTTGGGCCAGGTTGGGATGGCGCCGTTCTGCCAGCTGGAGAAAACGTCGCTGCGGCGCGACACCTCCTTGACGTCGGCGTGCTTGCTGAGCAGCCAGTACCCGTTATCCTCGAAGCCGCCGCAACCGTCGGGTACATCGACCCAGTGGATGGGTTCGGACTCGCGGAGCTGGGCAAGCTCGGACACGGGAAGTCCGACCAGGTTGATGTCGGGATCGAGGAAGTCGAAGTCAGCCGGAATATTTGGTGGTGCCATTGGGGTGCTCTCCTGAATTGCAACGTGTTCTAGTTCCAGTAAAACATGCCTCCACCGCAGACGAAAGGCGGTCCGGCGTCCTCGCTTGTCATAGTAATGAAACGTGTTCTAGCCTGGCTGCATGGGTAACCCGGTAATCGTTGAAGCCACTCGCAGCCCAATCGGTAAGCGCGCCGGATGGTTGTCCGGACTGCACGCCACCGATCTGCTCGGCGGCGTGCAGAAGGCACTCGTGGAGAAGGCCGGCATAGATGCGGGCGACGTCGAGCAGCTGATCGGCGGTTGCGTGACGCAGTACGCCGAACAGTCCAACAACATCACCCGGACGGCATGGTTGACCGCAGGCCTGCCCGAGCAGGCCGGTGCCACCACCGTCGATTGCCAGTGCGGCAGCGGGCAGCAAGCCAACCATTTGATCGCCGGCCTGATCGCTATCGGGGCGATCGACGTCGGCATCGCGTGCGGCGTCGAGGCGATGAGCCGGGTCGGGCTGGGCGCCAACGCGGGTCCCGACCGTAATTGGCGCGCCGAATCGTGGGACATCGACCTACCCGACCAGTTCACCGCTGCCGAGCGGATCGCCAAGCGGCGCGGCATCACTCGCGAAGACATCGACGCGTTCGGACTCGCGTCGCAGTTGCACGCCAAGCGGGCGTGGGACGAGGGCCGGTTTGACCGGGAGATCTCGCCGATCGAGGCTCCGGTGCTCGACGAGCAGAAACAGCCCACCAGCGACCGGCACATGGTCTCCCGCGACCAAGGCCTGCGCGAGACGACGCTAGAAGGGTTGAGCCACCTCAAGCCGGTCATGGAGGGCGCGATCCACACAGCCGGCACGTCGTCGCAGATCTCCGATGGCGCGGCGGCCGTGCTGTGGATGGATGAGGACAAGGCCAAGGCGCTCGGGCTGCGGCCGCGCGCCCGGATCGTCAGTCAAGCGCTGGTGGGCGCGGAGACTTACTACCACCTGGACGGTCCGGTGCAGTCGACGGCGAAGGTGCTCGAGAAGGCCGGCATGAAGATGGGCGACATCGACATCACCGAGATCAACGAGGCATTCGCCTCCGTGGTGTTGTCCTGGGCGCGGGTGCACAACCCGGACATGGACAAGGTCAACGTCAACGGCGGCGCCATCGCGCTGGGTCACCCGGTGGGCTGTACCGGCAGCCGACTGATCACCACCGCTTTGCACGAGCTGGAGCGTTCCGATCAAACCACCGCGCTAATCACCATGTGCGCCGGCGGCGCGTTGTCCACCGGCACCATCATCGAACGGATTTAGCTGGTCGGTGGTTGTCTCCGAAGAAAGCCGCGTAGCCGCGGCACAGGCCTATATCGACGCCCTCGTGAGCCGTGACGGCGATGCGGTCCCGTTCTCGGCCGCATGCACCCGCATCGAACAGGGCGTAAAGAATGGCTTTTCCGGAAATCACCTGCGGCGCAGCCTGAATCGAGGAATCCAGTACCGGGTGGTCGCCGGCGCGACGCGTCCGGACTACCGCATCGCCGGCGACCTGGTGCACGCGGCATACGACGTGCTGACCAAGGTCGCGTTGGGCGGCCGGCGAGTAGCCGCACGAGTTGACGAAACCTTCCTGATCCCGGCGGAAAGTCCAAGCGGAAAAGCCGAAATCCAGCACATCAAGGTTCGCTTTCAACCATTCATCCAACGTTAGAAGCTGCAAACACCATGCCGAAATCGCCGCCGCGCGCATTGAACGCGCCTTGGGTCACCTCCATCATGAAGTGGATGGGCCGTGCCACCACGTGGGTCTACCGGCTCAGCAACGGAAGGCTCGGCGGCACGTTCCAAAGTAGTCCCGTTGCGCTGCTGACCACGACGGGCCGCAAGAGTGGCGAGCCACGCGTGAGCCCGCTGCTTTACCTGCGCGAAGGCGGCCGCGTGATCCTGGTGGCCTCGCAGGGCGGCCGCGACACGAACCCGATGTGGTATCTCAACCTCAAGGCCAATCCCAAAGTTTCAGTTCAGATTAAGGGCGAGGTGCTACAGCTGCAGGCGCGGGATGCCAACGCCGACGAGCGAGGCGAGTACTGGTCGAAGCTGACTGCCATGTATCCCACGTTGGACGACTACCAGTCGTGGACCGACCGGGTGATCCCGATCGTGATTTGCGATCCCTAGGATCCTGCTAGGACCGACGTCAAGCGAGGAGGCACCCGAATGAAGCACGACCCACGAAGCGATGTGGTCTCCCGCCAATACGAGAAATGGACCTACCCCGAACCCATCGAGGACCTGGACTCCTGGTGCCAGCGCGATTGGCAGTGGTTCGACCCCAGTCACGCGCACCGCATCCTATGGCCCGATCGGGAGTACAAACCCGATCTTGACATTTTGATCGCCGGCTGTGGCACCAATCAGGCGGCGGTTTTCGCATACATGAACCGCGACGCCAAAGTTACGGCCATCGATATCAGCCAGCCGTCGCTGGACCATGAGCACTACCTCAAAGACAAGCACGGGCTATCCAATCTGGAGCTACACCTACTTCCCATCGAAGAGGCGGCAACGCTGGGGCTCGACTTCGATCTCATCATCTCAACCGGGGTTCTCCATCACCTGGCAGAGCCAAAGATCGGCATGCAAGCGCTCGCCTCGTGCCTGCGGCCGGACGGCGTGGTCGCGCTGATGCTGTACGCGCGCTACGGCCGAATCGGGGTCGAATTGATGCAATCGGTCTTCCATGACTTAGGACTGCGTCAAGACGAAGAATCGGTTCAGATGGTAAAAGAGACACTCGCGAACTTAAATGAAGAACATCCTATTCAAAGCTATCGAAGAATTGCGCCGGATTTGGCGTTCGATGCCGGGCTGGTGGATACGTTTCTGCACGGTCGCGACCGTAGTTACACCGTCGAAGACTGCATCGATCTTGTCACCTCCGCTGGACTCAAATTCCAGTCGTGGTTTAACAGAGCGCCTTACTACCCGCACTATTTCCGCGCTCTACACGCGCCGCGGGGCGAGTTTTATGAATCCATGAACGCATTGCCCGAGATCAAGATGTGGTCCATGATGGAACGCACCAAAACGCTAAATGCTTGTCATCTTTTCGTCGCGGCCGGGCCCGGCCGGTCGGTCGAAAGTTACAACATCGATTTTTCGACGCGCGCATCCCTCAATTACGTTCCACTGATGCGATATCGCTGCGGTCTTTCAGGAACCGAGATCTTTAAATCGGATTGGCGCCTGAATCTCAGCGCAGGACAGTTACCGTTTGTGGAATTTGTAGATGGGCGCCGTACGATTCGAGAGATCGCCGAGTGCGTAATGCAAAGCCGGCGATCGCCGACACCCACCGTGGATGCCACTGAAAAATTCGCGATCGGATTATTTCAATCCCTCTGGCGCCTTGATTTCATTACGATGGCGCTCAGGGCGCTCTAGCCTCGATTTTGCATGGTAATTGACGTGGGCTTGGTCTGGTGTCGAGTTGTGTTGCTGGGTAGTGGTTTTGGTGTGGTGGCGTGGTTGATCGGTCCCGTGTCGCCGGGTGGGGCGGGCTTTCCAGGGCCGGTGGGGTCTTTCGTCGTCGGTCGGTCGGATGGGCCGGGGTTCTATCCGAAGGCGGTGCGTAGGTGTTGCCAGGCGGTGGCGATCGCTGATGCCCATCTCCAGGTGGCGTCGATGCGTAGCCGTTGTTGGCGGGCGCCTCGGGCCCGAGTTGGGTCATTTGGCTTAGTGCCTTGAGTCCGCGGCTTCCAAGGCGTTGAGGATGGCCTTGACTTCGGGTTCCAGGGCGGGCGAAGGTGGCGATGACGCCGTTGATGTCGATGGTGGCTGAGCGCAGGGGTTTGAGGGTACGCAGGAACCGCCGCAGTGACAGCCCGGTTCGGGTCTGGACTTCGCGGCTAACGGCGAGTGCGGTGAACACGATGGTCAGATGGGCTTCGATGGCATCACGGGTGCGGGCGAACATGGGCCTGGCGGCGAGGTCGGATTTCGACATCCGGAAGGACTGCTCAACACGCCACAGATCGTGGTAGCTGGCGATGACCTCGGCGGCGGCCATGAGCGCGGCTTCGATGTTGGTGACGTAGCCTTTGAGCCCGACGAGCCGGCGGGCCCGCTCCAGTGATGCGGTATCGAGTTCTTGAGAGCCGTTGCGGGTCTTGATGAACCGTGGTGTGCGGGCGGCCTTGTCCCCGGCGACGACGGCGCGGGCCTTGGCTTCTTGCAGGTTTAGCGTCTTGTTGTCCCGCACAGCCCTTTTGGCCGAGTAGGCCCACACCGCCCGCCACGACTTGGTGTGGGTGGCCGGGTTCCAGACGGGTTCGGCTTTGACCTTCGGGTCACTGGTCTTGGCCGCTGTGCCGCGTTGATCGCGTGGGGTGATGGTGTCGATGACCTGGCCGTCGGTGAATACTGTTCCGTGCCAGTGGAAGTGGGACTGCAGATCGTTGGGGGCTTTGGTGACCCGGGATCCGACGATGAACCGCAAGCCCGCGTCGTCAAGTTCGCGCAGGTTCGTGGCTGAGAGCATGCCGGCGTCGGCGACGACAACCATGTCGGTGATGTCATGACGTTGCTGGAACGCCCTCACGATCGGCACGATCGTCAAGGTCTCGGCCTTGTTGCCCTCGAAGCAGCCGATCTCCAGCGGAAACCCACACCGGTCGACCAGCAGACCCACCACGATCTGCGGGTCAACCCGACGTTCCTTGGAGTAGCCGACCTTGCGCAACTCGTCTTCGTTGTCCGCCTCGAAGTACAGGGTCGTAACGTCGTAGATCACCAGACTCACATCGCCAGCGGTACGAGCATGGGCAAAGCAGGCGGCAGCGATCTGATCGCGGTAGCCACCCGCGCGCGCACGGCGCAGGGTGCGTTTGCGCGTCGACAGCGACGCCGAGGTGCGGCCCAGCTCCGCTAGGACGCGATCGACATCGAGCAGGCTGGTCGGCTCCACCACCCGGGCGATCACCAGATCCCGGAATACCTCATCGCCGACCGCGTCATCGAAACCCAAGCTGGCGTACACCCCGGCCAGAGCGTCGTAGAGCAGCCCGCTGCAGCTCTTGAGCACCCGCGGACGTGCCACCAGGTGCCGCGACGCGGGTTCGGTGGCCGCCGCGGTGAACAGCGCACCGGCCGGCGGTGGCACCATCTCCACTTTGACCGCTTTCGGGGTGATCCCCAGATCCAGCTCGCCCTGGGTGTCATCAGCCAACAGCCGCTGGGCCTCCTCGATGAGCAGACCCAGCTCGGCTTCGTCGCGAGCAGAGCCGACATGCCGGACGATCCGGCGCCGACCGCCCACGGATTCCGCGATCTGGACCGCGGTCGCACCCGAGCCCGTGCGCACCCGCCGAATCCAGACCATCCACCCGAGCCTACCGACACAAATTAGTGCCTAAAGTGTGCACTAAGCCAAAACATCACCCCAGGTCAACGCACCGCAGTCTTCGAAAAACAGCAGAAGTGACCTAATCGTCGATGCGTAGCCGTTGTTGGCGGGCGCCTCGGGTGATGCGGGCGGCGACGTGCAGGACTCGGTAGCGGAAGGTGTTGATCTCGGCGCGGGCCAGGCCGGGGTGAGCGGTGAATCCGATGAGTCGGCACCAGGTGACCAGGTCGGCGGCGGCCAGCACGATTTCTAGCCAGGCGGCGTTGGCCCAGAAGGAGTGGCACGGCAGGTTGCGCAGGCCGGTGGCTTTGAGTTCGCGGATGCGGTCTTCGACGCGGGCATGTTGACGGTGCCGCAGCTCCAGACCGGCGACTTGGCCGGGTACGACACCGGGTCCGGTGTCGGTGATGAACGCGGTGACCCGCATCCCGTCGGCGTCGGTGAACCGCAACTGTGCACCCGGATGGGGTCGTTCCTTGCGTAGGACCAGCCGGGTTCCGGGCGGCCACGAGGCCAGGTTGACCAGGTCGGTGGCCTCGGCGACCCAGGCGCCGTCGCGGAGGCCGCCATGGGTGTCGATCGCGGGATACCAGGCGCCGCCGAGGTTGAGGGTGTCCACGGCGTCCTGGACGCGGGTGTCGACGGGGTAGCCGAAGGAGAATCCCACCCCGGCGGTGCGGCACGCGTCGGCGAAGGTGTGGGTGGCCCCGGCGGTGTCGCAGCGCACCAGCACCTTCGGCGTGTCCGCCGCGTCGGGATGGGTGGGGTCGGGCCGCCACCGCGCCGGCAGCGCTTCCAGTGCTCGAGCCAGGACGATGACGTGGTCACTGGCGGTGTTGGAGCCGGCGTTGCCGGTGCGCAGCAGCCCGGCCAGGGCTTCCCCGCCGGCGATCTCCGGGCGATCGAGGAACGCCAGCAGCGGATGAAGACCGAACGTCTTCTTCCAGGTCGGGGCAGCCCCGGCTTTGTTGTCGGAGTGGTCGATCACCAGGGTCGCGTCGATGTCGACGTGCAGCCAGCCATCCGGTGCGGGGGCCGCTCCGGCCTTCCAGGCCGCCGACCGCGCCTCAGCCCGGGCGGCCCGCACTCCGGGGAGGTGCGCGGCGTCGATCCGTTGATCGATCAGTCGCCACATCGTGGTCGTCGAGGCCTTCGCCCCGAACACGTGCTCACGGTCGCCGCAGAGCTGGCCGACGGCGTCGATGCAGTCCGCGCCGTCGGCGACCGCGGCCGCTAGATCGGCGAACACCTCTCCGGGTGCGTACACCCACGGGCCGCGGTAGGTGTCGGCCAACGCGGCGGTGACCTGCGCCGATAGGCCCGTCCGGTCGGCGAGTTCGCGCAGCATTCCCATCCCGGCATGCGACACGACACCATGGCCGTCAGCAGAGACTTTCACCCGCGATGCGACCGCGATATTCTTCACCTGCGAAGTGCCTTCCCGTGGGACTAATTGAGCCGTAGAGAAGTCCAATTCTTCCTTGCAGGACAGGCACTTTCGCTTATCTACACCCCGACACGTACAACATTTCGTGAAAAATCGGCTAGGCCGTCTAGGCCCCGTAGACCGGAACCGGCGGCCGCGACTTGGCCAGCAGATCGCTGACGACCGGCCCCAGCTCGACCGGATCCCAGCGCGCGCCCTTGTCGATCTGCGGGCCGTGCGCCCAGCCCTCGGCGACCCGGATCTTGCCGCCCTCGACCTCGAACACCTGCCCGGTGATATCGCGTGATTCGGCGCTGCCCAGCCAGACCACCAGTGGCGATACGTTTTCCGGCGCCATAGCGTCGAAATCGTCGGCCTGTGTCGCCATCATCTCCGCAAAGACTGTTTCGGTCATCCGGGTGCGGGCCGACGGCGCGATCGCGTTCACGGTGACACCGTAACGACCCATCTCGGCCGCGGCCACCAGTGTCATCGCCGCTATGCCGGCCTTGGCGGCACTGTAGTTGCCCTGCCCGACGCTGCCCTGCAGGCCCGCGCCCGAGCTGGTGTTAATGATCCGCGCATCAATGGTTTTGCCCTCTTTGGACAGCCCGCGCCAGTATGACGCGGCGTGCCGCATGGTCGCGAAATGGCCCTTGAGGTGCACGGCGATGACGGCGTCGAATTCTTCTTCGCTCGTGTTGGCCATCATTCTGTCGCGCACGATCCCGGCGTTGTTCACCAGGACATCCAGCCCACCGAACGTCTCGACGGCGGTCTCGACGAGGCCGGCCGCTTGATCCCAGTCCGCGATGTTGGAGCCGTTGGCCACGGCCTCTCCGCCGGCTGCGGTGATCTCGTCGACCACACCCTGCGCCGCGCTGCCGCCGCCGGCGGGCGAACCGTCCAGCCCCACCCCGATGTCGTTGACTACTACGCGCGCACCTTCGGCGGCGAAAGCCAAAGCATGGGCGCGCCCAATGCCGCCACCCGCTCCAGTGACGATGACCACGCGGCCGTCAACTAGGCCCATTTTCTACCCACTTTTCTCGTCTCCTCTACTTGACCGCGCTCGCGGTCGTTGTTGCCAGATAGTGCGGCGGCTCGCCGCCGCCGTGCACCTCTAACGAGGCACCACTGATGTACGACGCCATGTCCGATGCCAAAAACGCTGCGGCCCAACCGACGTCCTCAGGCAGGGCCAGTCGGCCCAGCGGCACATTCTTGGAGATCGCGGCGATCGACGCGGCATCGCCGTAGAACAGATCGGCCTGCTCGGTCTCGACCATGCCGACCACACACGCGTTCACGCGAACCTTGGGCCCCCACTCCACCGCCAGTGTCTGCGTCAGGCTCTCCAGGCCGGCTTTGGCCGCCCCGTACGCGCCGGTGCCCGGTGATGGCCGCCGGCCACTGAGGCTGCAGATGTTGACAATCGACCCGCCGCCCGACTGTTCCTGCATCTTCTCGTTCGCGAACTGCGAAACCAACAGTCCACCAATGAGATTGAGCTCGATGATCTTGCGATTGAATTTCGGACTGGAATCGGCGGTCAACACGTACGGCGAACCTCCGGCATTGTTGACAACGACGTCGAGCCGCCCGTGCCGGTCAACGATCGCGCCGATCAACGCCTCGACCGCTTCCTCGTCTCGAACGTCGCAGGAATGGAATTCATAGGGCAAGCCCTCGACGGCGCGTCTGGCGCAGGTCACGACGGTCGCCCCCTGTTTGGCGAAAACCGAACTGATACCGGCACCGACCCCGCGAACACCGCCGGTTACCAAAACCACCCGACCGGCCAATCCGAAATTAATGGCTTGCCCAGGAAGGGGGACTGCTTCGGCTCCCGTCACTGTGCTAGCGTACCAAGCAAGTGCTTGCTTAGGTAGCTACCGCTTGTTTTTCCGAAGGAAGTCCAATTGACGATCACAACCAGCACCACTGAACCGGGAATAGTCGCGGTGACCGTGGACTACCCGCCCGTCAACGCCATTCCCTCGCAGGGCTGGTTCGAACTCGGCGACGCGATTACCGCCGCCGGCAATCGCACTGATACGCACGTGGTCATCCTGCGCGCCGAGGGCCGCGGTTTCAACGCCGGGGTGGACATCAAAGAGATGCAGCGCACCGAGGGATTCGGCGCACTCATCGACGCCAATCGCGGCTGCTTCGCCGCATTCCGCGCGGTGTATGAATGCGCGGTCCCGGTGGTCGCCGCGGTCAACGGATTCTGCGTCGGCGGTGGCATCGGGCTGGTCGGCAACGCCGATGTCATCGTCGCCTCCGACGACGCCACGTTTGGACTGCCGGAGGTGGAGCGTGGCGCGCTCGGCGCGGCTACCCACCTGTCCCGACTGGTGCCACAACACATGATGCGGCGACTTTTCTTCACCGCCGCCACCGTGGATGCGGCCACCTTGCACCATTTCGGCTCGGTGCATGAGGTGGTGCCCCGGGCCGAGCTCGACGAGGCCGCGTTGCGGGTGGCCCGCGACATCGCGGTCAAAGACACCCGGGTGATCCGCGCGGCGAAGGAAGCCCTCAATTTGATCGACGTGCAACGGGTTAACTCGAGTTATCGCATGGAACAAGGCTTTACGTTCGAGCTTAACCTTGCCGGGGTCTCCGACGAGCACCGCGACGCGTTCGTGAAGAAGGCATAGCCGCCGATGACGATGCACAGCGAAGCGATGAGGTGGGGGCACCACCCGCTTGCGGGGGAGAATGGCGAATCATGAGCGATAAGAGAACCACCCTCGATTCAGCCGTCGCCGAATTGAGCTCCGGCATGACCATCGGCATCGGCGGCTGGGGATCACGACGCAAACCGATGGCCTTCGTCCGTGCCATATTGCGCACCGATGTCACCGATCTGACCGTCGTCACCTATGGCGGACCGGACCTCGGACTGCTCTGCTCGGCGGGCAAGGTAAAACGCGCCTACTACGGGTTCGTCTCGCTGGACTCGCCGCCGTTCTACGACCCGTGGTTCGCCAAGGCGCGCACCACCGGGTCCATCGAGGCCCGCGAAATGGACGAGGGAATGTTGCGCTGCGGATTGCAGGCGGCGGCCCAGCGGCTGCCATTCCTGCCCATCCGGGCCGGACTGGGCAGCTCGGTCCCGGATTTCTGGGAAGGCGAGCTACAGACGGTAACCAGCCCGTACCCCGCGCCAACCGGTGGGCACGAGACGTTGATCGCCATGCCGGCGCTGCGACTGGACGCGGCCTTCGTGCATCTCAATCTTGGTGACAGTAAGGGTAATGCGGCCTACACCGGCATCGATCCATACTTCGACGACCTGTTCCTGATGGCCGCCGACAGGCGGTACTTGTCGGTGGAGCGCGTGGTCTCGACCGATGAGTTGATGAAAGCCGTACCCCCGCAGGCGCTACTCGTGAACCGGATGATGGTCGACGCGGTGGTGGAAGCACCCAACGGTGCCCACTTCACCACCGCCGCGCCGGATTACGGTCGTGACGAAAAGTTCCAGCGACACTATGCCGAGGCGGCCGCGACAGACGACGGCTGGCGGCAGTTCACGGAAACCTATCTGTCGGGCGGCGAGGCCGAATACCAAGCCGCGGCCCGTGCGTTCGCTGAGGAGGCCCGATCATGAGCACCCGAGCCGACGTATGCGCGGTCGCCTGCGCCGAGTTGTTCCGGGACGCGGGCGAAATCATGGTCAGCCCGATGAGCAACATGGCGTCGGTGGGAGCGCGACTGGCGCGGTTGACCTTCTCCCCCGACATCGCGCTGACGGACGGCGAGGCGCAGCTGCTCGCGGACACCCCGGCACTGGGTAAGACCGGTGCGGTCGAAGGCTGGATGCCGTTTGGCCGGGTGTTCGAGACGCTGGCCTGGGGGCGCAGGCATGTTGTAATGGGCGCCAATCAGGTTGACCGCTATGGCAATCAGAATCTCTCGGCGTTCGGGCCGCTGCAGCACCCCACCCGGCAGATGTTCGGGCTGCGCGGTGCGCCGGGCAACGTGATCAACCACGCGACCAGCTACTGGGTCGGTAATCATTCCAAACGGGTGTTCTGCGAGACCGTCGACGTGGTGTGCGGTATCGGCACCGACAAGATCGACGCCGACAACCCGGCGTTCCGGTTCGCGAACGTCTACCGCGTGGTGTCCAATCTCGGGGTATTCGGTTTCGACGGACCGGGTGGCACGATGCGAGCGCGCAGCCTGCACCCCGGAGTGTCACCAGACGAGGTCCGCGAAGCCACCTCTTTTGAGGTGCATGGTCTGGACGAGGCCGAAGAGACCAGGCTGCCCACCGAGACGGAATTGCGTCTGATCCGCGAGGACATCGACCCCAAGGCATTGCGGGACAAAGAGATACGATCATGAAGTTACGCACGCCGCTGACCGACCTGGTCGGCGTCGAGCACCCGGTGGTGCAAACCGGGATGGGCTGGGTGGCCGGGGCACGACTGGTGACGGCCACGGCCAACGCGGGTGGGCTCGGTATCTTGGCGTCCGCCACCATGACGCTGGACGAGCTGGCGACCGCCATCGGCAAGGTCAAGGCCGGTACCGATAAGCCGTTCGGGGTGAACATGCGCGCCGACGCCGCCGACGCGGGCGACCGGGTCGAGTTGATGATCCGCGAAGGCGTGAAAGTCGCGTCGTTCGCGCTGGCGCCGAAGCCGGAACTCATCTCTCGGCTCAAAGAGGCTGGGGCGGTGGTGATTCCGTCGATCGGCGCGGCCAAGCATGCACGCAAGGTTGCGAGCTGGGGCGCCGACGCGATGATCGTGCAAGGCGGCGAGGGCGGCGGCCACACCGGCCCCGTCGCCACCACATTGCTGCTGCCGTCGGTGCTGGACGCCGTCAAGGACACCGGGATCCCGGTTATCGCCGCGGGTGGATTCTTTGACGGCCGCGGGCTCGCGGCGGCGTTGTCTTATGGTGCAGCCGGGGTGGCGATGGGGACGCGGTTTCTGCTGACCTCGGATTCCACCGTGCCCGAGGCGGTCAAACGACGGTATCTGGATGCTGCGCTGGACGGCACGGTGGTCACCACCCGCGTCGACGGCATGCCGCACCGGGTGCTGCGCACCGGGCTGGTCGAGAAGCTGGAAAACGGCTCACGAGCAAGGGGTTTCACAGCGGCGGTGCGCAATGCCGGCAGGTTCAAGCAAATGTCGCAGATGACCTGGCGGTCGATGATCGCCGATGGTCTCGCAATGCGTCACGGTAAGGAGCTCACGTGGTCACAAGTGGTGATGGCCGCGAACACTCCGATGCTGCTCAAAGCCGGGTTGGTCGAGGGCAACACCGAGGCTGGAGTGTTGGCTTCTGGGCAGGTGGCCGGCATCCTCGATGACCTGCCGTCGTGCGCCGAGCTGATCGAATCCATCGTCAGTGAGGCGATCGAGCATCTAGAGGCGGCGTCCGCGCTAGTTCTCCGTGCGAACTGAGCCCGCCCGTCGGCTGGCGCCGGCGGCTGCCAGCGGCGTCGCTACGTCTTCCAGCGACTTGCCCTCGGCGTCGACCGCGAGGAACCAGGCGACCAGTCCGCCACCCATCATCACGCCCGCACCGAGCAAGTAGCCTCCGAACAGCGGGAAGCGCTGGGAACCGTCGCCGATCAACGCGCCGTAGATGACCGGACCGAGGGCGCCGAAGCACTGCGCGATGGCGAAGAACACCGCGATCGCCTTCGCCCGAACCTCCAGCGGAAAGATCTCGCTCACGGTGAGGTAGGCGGCGCTGGCCCCGGCGGAGGCGAAATAGAAGATGACGCACCAGGCAACGGTCTGGGTGGCGGCGTTGAGCACCCCGGCGTTGAACAAGACCGCGCTCACCGCCAGCAGGAGACCGGAAAGCAGGTACGTGCCCGCGATCATCTTCCTGCGGCCGATGGTGTCGAAGAAGTGCCCGAGGGTCAGCGGCCCCGCGAGGTTTCCGACGGCGAATGCGATCAGGTACAACGGCGCCGACCCCGAGGGCACTCCGTAGAACTTGCCGAGCACCAGGGTGTAAGTGAAGAAGATCGCGTTGTACAGGAACGACTGGCTGATCATCAGTGCAGCGCCCAGGATGGACCGGCTCGGGTAGTCGCGGAAAAGCACTCGCGTCAGCGCTAGATAGCCGATCTTCGTGGTGGGTTGCAGCTCGATGGCCTTGCTGTCGTCGACCGCAGGCAGCGTGACCCCGGTCGACTCCACCTCGTGCTCGATGTAAGAGATGGAGCGCTCGGCTTCGTCGACGCGGCCATTCATTACCTGCCAGCGCGGGCTCTCCGGCAAGTTCCGCCGCACCAGCAGGATCACCAGGCCGAGGACCGGGCCGAGCAGGAAGGCGAACCGCCAGCCCAGGCTGAGGTCGATCTCCTTGAGCAAGACGAACGTGCCCACCGTGCCCAGGATCGCGCCGGCCCAGTACGTGCCGTTGACCGCGATGTCGACTCTGCCCCGGAAGCGGGCCGGGATCAGCTCGTCGATCGCTGAATTGATGGCAGCGTATTCCCCGCCGATACCCATGCCGGCGATGAACCGGGTGACGTACAGGAAGAAGATCCAGCCCGCGCTGTTGCCCAGGGTCAACGCGGTGAGGCCGCTCCCCACCAGGTAGACGCCCAAGGTGATCATGAAGAGGTTGCGTCGGCCGAGCTTGTCCGACAGGCGCCCGAAGAACAGCGCGCCGACCACCTCGCCGGCCAGGTACACGGTGGCGACGAGCCCGACGGCCGCCGAAGACAGACCGAGCGTCTCGGGCCGGGTGAGCGTGTCGGCCACCGCGCTGGCCACGGTGATCTCTAGACCATCGAGGATCCAGGCCACACCGAGCGCGACCACCATCCGGGTATGAAACGGCGACCACGGCAGCCGGTCAATCCGGGCGGGAATGAGACTGCGGACCGCGCCCTCGGCCTCATCGGGTGTCGCCATGATCGCCTTTGATTTAGAGCCGCTCGATGATGGTGACGTTGGCGGTGCCGCCGCCCTCGCACATCGTCTGCAGACCATAGCGGCCACCGATGCGCTCGAGCTCGTTGAGCATGGTGGTGAACAGCTTGGCCCCGGTGGCGCCCAGCGGGTGACCGAGGGCGATCGCGCCGCCATTGGGGTTGACCTTCTCCGGGTCGGCCTTGATCTCCTTGAGCCAAGCCAACACGACCGGGGCGAACGCCTCATTGATCTCGACCGTGTCGATGTCGTCGATTGACAGTCCGGTCTTCTCCAACGCGTACCGGGTGGCCGGGATGGGCCCGGTGAGCATGAATACCGGGTCGGCGCCGCGGGCACTGATGTGGTGGATGCGGGCACGGGGCGTCAGCTTGTGGTCTTTGACAGCCTGCTCGGAGGCCAGCAACACCGCACTGGCTCCGTCGGAAATCTGGCTGGCCATCGCCGCGGTCAGCCGGCCTCCCTCGACCAGCGTCTTCAAGCCGGCCATCTTCTCCAGCGATGACTCGCGCGGGCCCTCGTCGACTCGAAACGGGCCGGATCCTGTTTCGACAGTGATGATTTCGTTGTCGAAGTGGCCACCGCGGATCGCCGCGAACGCGCGCTCGTGGCTGGTCAGTGCGTACTGCTCCATTTCTTCACGAGACAGGTTCCACTTGTCGGCAATCATCTCCGAGCCACGGAACTGCGAAATCTCCTGATCGCCGTACCGGTGTAGCCACTGCTTGGACTCGTTTGTCGGCGAAGTGAACCCGAACTGCTCGCCAACCGTCATCGCCGACGAAATCGGGATCTGGCTCATGTTCTGCATGCCGCCGGCCACGATGAGGTCGGCCGTGCCGGACATGATCGCCTGCGCACCAAAGGAAATCGCTTGCTGGCTGGAACCGCACTGACGGTCCACGGTGACACCGGGAACCTCTTCGGGATAGCCGGCGGCTAGCCAGGAAAGCCGGGCGATGTTGCCCGCCTGCCCCCCGATGGCGTCGACACAACCGGCGATCACATCTTCAACAGCGGCGGGGTCGACGTCGACCCGGTCCAGCAGCCCGCGCCACGCATGAGCACCCAGGTCGACGGGATGTATCCCGGCCAGGGCGCCGTTGCGCTTGCCAACTGCGGTACGTACAGCATCGATGACGTACGCCTCGGGCATTTCAGACTCCTTCTTCGGTCTTGCTTTTGTTTAATCTCTTTTATCCCGTTGTAATTCCGCCAAGGACGATGGCGAGGTATTGCCGGCCCACCTGCTCCGCGGTGAGCGGCCCCCCGGGTTGATACCAGCGCACCGACACCCACGTGGTGTCGCGGATGAAGCGGTAAACCACGTCGACGTCGAGGTCGGGCAGGAAGTAACCCTCGTCTGTGCCCTGATTGAGCAACTCGATCCACATCTTGCGCTGTTGGCGGTTCATTTCCTCGATGTAGGAGAACCGCGGTTGGGTTGAGAGCCGTTGGGCCTCATCCTGGTAGATCACAACCTGCGAATGCCGCTGCTCGATCGCTTCGAACGACGCCATGAAGAGTCCCTTGAGCCGCTCCAGGGGATTGGCCTCGGTGTCCATGATTTCGTTGTAGCGGGTGAACAGCCAGTCCAGGAAGCCGCGCAGCAGCTCGTCGACCATCTCCTCTTTGGAAGAGAAGTGGTGATACAGACTGCCGGACAGGATGCCGGCACCGTCGGCGATATCGCGCACGGTGGTGGCGCGCAACCCGCGCTCGGCGAACATGGCCGCGGCGAGCTCTAGTAGCTCGTCTCGTCGGCTGTTTGCCTGACCGGCCACTCGGTCCACCCCTTCAGCCTATCAACCAAGCGCTTGCTCGGCACGCCGGGTCTGCCCATAAGCCCAAGGATGTCGCGCGAAGGCATCACCGCGGCGCTGGGGACGCGGGCGGCGGTAACACGAGTTTCGAGGTCAGCACCGAGAGCGGCGCAGACAACCCGAGCGTCGGCACACTCACAGCGTTGTATCGGGCTTTCTACCTTCAATCTCCGGTTGTCGTCCACATAGCCTGACCGGTCAATTGTTGACTCACGGGGGCGATCAACCAGGCGCTTGCCCGGCCAACAAAGGCCATGTTGTGTGGTTCGTCACAGTTTTCCTGTGAAAAGTCTCGTGTAACAGGCCGAGCAGCCGTAGTGTCACTAAACGTTAGGGTCGGCCAGCCCCGGCGATCGACGAATCGGGTCTCAGTGTGGAGGAGATGGGCTATGTCGTTTCTCAGTGTGGTGCCGGACAGTGTGGCGGCGGCGGCCGGGAATTTGGGGGGCATTGGCTCCGCGTTGAGCGCGGCCACCACGGGGGCGGCGGCCCGCACGACTGGGATAGCGGCTGCGGCTGCGGACGAGGTATCGGCCGCGATCGCGGGGGCGTTCGGCAACTTCGGCCAGGAGTTTCAGGCTGTCAGTGCTCAAGCGCAGGCGTTTCATACGCAGTTCGTGAACGCCTTAGGCGCCGGGGTGGGTCAGTATGTCAGCGCCGAGGCCGCCAACGTCCAGCAGAATTTGCTGAACGCGGTGAATGCACCCGCCCAGGCGTCGACGTCGGCGACGCCTGCGGCGCCCAACACGACCCCGGGCACCAACTTGGGTATCGGTAACCGGGGCGGCTCCAACCTGGGCAGCGGAAACACCGGCAGCGGAAACGTCGGCATCGGAAACACCGGCAACTCCAACTTGGGCGGCGGAAACACCGGCGACCACAACGTTGGCGTCGGAAACAACGGCAACTCCAACTTCGGCAGCGGAAACATCGGCAACAACAACATCGGAGTCGGAAACAACGGCTCGTCAGGCGGCGGCGGTAACCACGGTCTCGGCAACCTCGGTAACTCCAATGCCGGCCTCGGAAACCAAGGCAACAGCAACATCGGCGCCGGAAACACCGGTAACGCAAACAGCGGGTACGGAAACACCGGCAACAACAACATCGGGATCGGAAACACCGGCAACAACGACATCGGGATCGGGCTCACCGGTAATAATCAGATGGGCGTCAACCTCGGCGGGCTATTCAACTTGGGCGCCAACGGCAACTTCGGCATTGGGAACTCGGGTACCAACAACATCGGCTTCTTCAACTCCGGCAGCGGCAACATCGGCATGTTCGACTCCGGCACCAATACCGTCACCGGCGGCATGAATAACTTTGGCATCGGCGAATCGGGCGTCGGCAACATAGGCTTCAACAACTCGGGCAGTGGAGACTTCGGCTTCGGGAACTCGGGCTCGCTGAACACCGGCTTCTGGAACTCGGGCTCGTATGACACGGGCTTCGGGAACGCGGGCCAGTGGAACACGGGCAACATGGACTCCGGCAGCGTCAACACGGGCGTTGGGAATTCGGGCAGCACCAACACGGGTTTCTGGAATTCGGGCAACGTGAACACGGGCTTCGGGATCACCACCGACAGCGGCGCCACCAACTCGGGCTACAACAACACGGGGACCGACATCTCGGGCTTCAACAACTCGGCGTCAGGCGGCCTGGCGCACGGCAATATCTCGGGCTTCTTCAACACGGCCACCGGCGCCGAGGTGAACGGCTTTATGTCGGGCTACTTCAACACCGGCGTCACGGGCCCCGTTGACGGCTTTCCGTCCGGTGTCTATAGCGGCTTGGGCTCCGGCTTTTTGAACGCCAACACCGGTTTCTCGGGCTTTTTTAACATCGATAAGTCGTTGGGGTAACTGGTCCGCTCACGGGTGTTGGCTTGATACGGAGATCACCTCGCCGGTGAGGTAACTGGAGTAGTCGCTCGCCAAAAACGCGATGGTGGCCGCTACTTCCCACGGCTCGGCCGCGCGACCGAACGCCTCATCTGCGGACAGCCGGTCGAGCAGTTCGGCCGAGGTCGTCTTGTCCAGAAATTTGTGCCGGGCGATGCTGGGCGAGACCGCGTTGATGCGTACCCCATACTCGGCGGCTTCAATTGCGCTGCACCGGGTTAACGCCATCACCCCGGCTTTGGCGGCCGCATAGTGCGCCTGCGAGTGCTGGGCGCGCCAGCCCAGCACGCTGGCGTTGTTGACGATCACGCCGCCGTGAGTCGCATCGCGAAAGTACCGGAGCGCCGCACGGGTGGCCCGAAACACCGACGTCAGGGTGACGTTCAGGACGCGGTCCCATTCGTCGTCGGTCATGTCGGCCACCGGTGTCTGCCCACCGAGCCCGGCGTTGTTGACCAGCACGTCGATCCGGCCCATCCGGGCCATGGGCAGAATCGAGATCAGGGCATCGACTTGAGTGGTGGACGTCACGTCGCACACCACGCTCTCGACCCGGCCGAGTCCCAGCCCGGACAGCTCGGCCGCGGTCTCCCCCAGTCGTCGCTCGTGGTGGTCGGAGACCACCACGTCGGCGCCCTCGGCCAGCGCCCGCCGCGCCATGGCCGCACCGATACCGGTGCCCGCCGCAGCGGTCACCACGACTACTTTGCCGTCCAGAAGTCCATGTCCGGCAATCTCTTTCGGCGCTTCGGAGAGATTCATCCCTTAGCCTCCCTGGGCAGGCCGAGCACCCGCTCGGCGATGATGTTGCGCTGGATCTCGTTGGACCCGCCGTAGATGGTATCGGCGCGGGTGAACAGGAACAGCCGCTGCCATTCGTCGAATTCGCCGTCCGGCAAGGTCATTGCGGGCTTGCCGATCACGTCCATCGCCAGCTCGCCCAGATCGCGATGCCAGTTGGCCCACAACAACTTCGACACGTTGTCCTGGCCGGGTTGTTCGACGTCCATGGTGGCCAGGGCGTAGCTGCGCATGGCCCGCAAGCCGGTCCAGGCCCGGGTCAGCCGTTCCCGGATGAATGGGTCGTCCGTCGCGCCGTTGCGCTTGGCCAGCTCGGCCAGATTGGAAAGCTCACGGGCATAGACAATCTGCTGACCCAGTGTCGAGACGCCGCGTTCGAACGTCAGCGTTCCCATCGCGACCCGCCAGCCGTCGCCGGGCTGCCCGACCACCATCGATGCGTCGGTGCGGGCGTCATCGAAGAACACCTCGTTGAATTCCGCGGTGCCGGTAATCTGAACGATCGGGCGGACCTGCACGCCCGGCTGGTCGAGCGGCACCAGCAGATACGACAACCCGGCGTGCCGTTTGGAGCCTTTCTCGGTGCGCGCGATCACGAAGCACCACTGCGACAGGTGCGCCAGCGACGTCCACACCTTCTGCCCGTTGATCACCCACTGGTCGCCGTCGAGCTCGGCGGTGGTCGCCACGTTCGCCAGGTCACTGCCGGCGCCGGGCTCCGAATACCCCTGGCACCACAGCTCCGTGACGTCGAGAATGCGCGGCAGAAAGCGCTGCCGGTGCTCGGGGGTTCCGTATGCGATCAGCGTCGGCCCCAGTAGCTCCTCGCCGAAGTGGTTGACCTTGTCCGGCGCGTCAGCGCGGGCGTACTCCTCGTAGAACGCCACCCGGTGCGCGGTCGAAAGTCCACGACCGCCGTACTCGACCGGCCAGCCCAGGCACGTCAGCCCTGCGGCCGCGAGATGTTGATTCCATGCCCGGCGCTCCTCGAACGCCTCGTGCTCCCGCCCAGGCCCGCCGAGCCCGCGGAGAGCCGCGAATTCGCCGACCAGATTGTCAGCGAGCCAACCGCGGACCTCCGCCCGGAACTCCTCGACGTCCTGCATGACCTGTAGGCTAACCTACCAAGCACTTGCTTTGTTAGGGGCTTTCTCACAAGGCCTTGTTAGAGGAGCATCGATGACGAGCGATCCCCGCACCGTGCCCGCGGCGCTGGATCGTTTCGCGCTCCAATTCCCCGACCACGACGCGCTCATCACCGAAGATCGCTCCTTCACCGCCGCCGGCCTGCGCGACGAGGTGCACCGGGCGGCCGCCGCGCTGATCGCGCTCGGCGTGCAACCGCGAGACCGGGTGGCCATCTGGTCGCCAAACACCTGGCATTGGGCCGTCGCCTGCCTCGCGATCCATCACGCGGGCGCCGCCATGGTGCCGCTGAACACCCGCTACACCGCGGCCGAAGCCAGCGACATCCTGGCCCGCACCGACGCCCCGGTGTTGTTCGGCATGGGCAGATTCCTGGGCAACGATCGCGTCGGCGACCTGAACCGCACCGAGCTGCCCGCACTGCGCCACATCGTGCGAATACCGATCGACGCCGATGACGGCACGTGGGACGACTTCATCACCCACGGCTCGGAATCTTGGGCCGCCGAAGCGGTAATCTCGCGGGTCGCCGCCGTCGAACCCGATGACGTCAGCGACATTCTGTTCACCTCCGGGACCACCGGCCGCAGCAAGGGCGTGCTATGCGCCCACCGGCAATCGCTGTCGGCATCGGCGTCGTGGGCCGCCAACGGCAAGATCACCAGCGATGACCGCTATCTGTGCATCAACCCGTTCTTCCACAACTTCGGCTACAAGGCCGGGATCCTGGCCTGCATGCAAACCGGTGCGACGCTCATCCCGCACCTGACGTTCGATCCCCTGCGCGCGCTGCAGGCGATCGAGCAACACCGCATCACCGTGCTGCCCGGGCCACCCACCATCTATCAAACCCTGCTGGACCACCCTGCGCGCCACGAATACGACCTGAGCTCACTGCGGTTCGCGGTGACCGGGGCGGCAACCGTCCCCATCGTGTTGGTGGAGCGGATGCAGACCGAACTCGACATCGACATCGTGCTCACCGCCTACGGACTCACCGAGGCCAACGGCATGGGGACCATGTGCCGCGCGGACGACGACGCGGTAACCGTCGCCACCACGTGCGGGCGCCCGTTCGCCGGCTTTGAATTGCGCATTGACGTGACCCACGACGACGACGCTGCCTCCACAGCCGAGAAATCGGGCGAAGTCCTCTTGCGCGGCCCCAACGTCATGCTCGGCTATCTGGCCGACCCGGAAGCCACCGCCGCCGCCATCGACACCGACGGTTGGCTGCACACTGGCGACATCGGCGTGGTCGACGAGGCCGGCAACCTGCGGATCACCGACCGGCTCAAGGACATGTACATCTGTGGCGGATTCAACGTCTATCCCGCCGAGATCGAGCAGGTGCTGACCCGGATGCCAGGCGTGGCCGACGCCGCGGTCATCGGTGTCCCTGACCAGCGACTGGGCGAAGTGGGCCGGGCGTTCGTGGTGACCCGGCCCGGCTCGGAACTCGATGAGGCGGCAGTAATAGCTTATACGCGTGAGCATTTGGCAAACTTCAAAGCGCCGCGCTCGGTGCGCTTCGTCGAGATGCTGCCACGCAACGCCGGCGGCAAGGTTCTGAAACCACAGTTACGAGAGATGACCTAGACGGATTTGAAATGGACATAAAACTAGACGACGCGACACTGGCCTTCCGGGCCGAGGTACGTAAGTTCCTCGCGGACAACCAGAAGTCGATCCCGACGAAGTCGTACGACACTGCGGAAGGCTTGGCGCAGCATCGCATTTGGGACCGCGTACTGTTCGACGCGGGCCTATCGGTAATCACCTGGCCGAAGAAGTACGGCGGCCGTGACGCGCCGCTGCTGCACTGGGTGGTGTACGAGGAGGAGTACTTCGGCGCCGGGGCGCCCGGCCGGGCCAGCGCCAATGGCACTTCGATGCTGGCCCCGACGTTGTTTGCGCACGGCACCGAAGACCAGCTGGACCGAATCCTGCCGAAAATGGCAAGCGGCGAACAGATCTGGGCACAGGCCTGGTCGGAACCGGAATCCGGGAGCGACCTGGCGTCACTGCGGTCGACTGCCACCAAGACCGACGGCGGCTGGTTGCTCAACGGGCAGAAAATCTGGAGCTCCCGGGCACCCTTCGCCGAGATGGGATTCGGACTGTTCCGGTCCGACCCCGCAGCCGAACGGCATAACGGGCTGACGTACTTCATGTTCGACCTGAAAGCAAAGGGCATCACGGTGCGGCCCATCGTTCAACTGGGCGGCGCTACCGGCTTCGGTGAGATCTTCCTCGACGACGTGTTCGTGCCTGACGAGGACGTCATCGGTACCCCAAACGAGGGCTGGCGCGCCGCGATGAGCACGACGAGCAATGAGCGCGGCATGTCACTACGCAGCCCGGCACGGTTCGTCGCGGCGGCCGAGCGGCTCGTGCGGCTCTGGAAAGACAGCGGCTCCCCCGCCGAGTTCGCCGAACGGGTCGCCGACGGCTGGATCAAGGCGCAGGCCTACCGGCTGCAGACCTTCGGAACGGTGACCAGGCTGGCCGCCGGCGGCGAGTTGGGTGCGGAATCGTCAGTGACCAAGGTGTTTTGGTCCGACCTCGACGTCGCGATACATCAGACCGCGCTGGACATCCGCGGCGCCGACGGTGAGCTGGCCGGTCCATGGACAGAAAGCCTGCTGTTCGCCCTGGGCGGGCCGATCTATGCCGGTACCAACGAAATCCAGCGCAACATCATCGCGGAGCGTCTGCTGGGTCTGCCGCGAGAGAAGAAGTGACCGTGGAATTTGAACTCGACCAGCAGCAGCGTGACTTCGCGTCCAGCATCGACGCGGCCCTGGGCGCGGCCGACGTGCCCGGCGCGGTTCGCGCCTGGGCCGCGGGCGACGCCGCACCGGGCCGCAAGGTATGGGAGCGGTTGGCCGACCTTGGCGTCACCGCCCTGGTCGTGCCTGAGCGGTTCGACGGCCTCGACGCCGACCCGGTTGACCTGGTGGTCGCGCTGGAGCGTCTCGGACGATGGTGCGTGCCCGGCCCTGTCGCCGAATCCATCGCTGTGGCACCCGTTTTACTTGGCGAGGATGACCGCTGCGCCGGCTTGGCCGCCGGTGAGTTCATCGCGACTGTCGCGCTCCCCCCGCACGTACCGCGAGCGGTTGACGCTGACAACGCGGGGCTGGTGCTGCTGGCTACCGAAACGGGTGTCACCGAGGCTGCGATTGCTGACCAGCACGAGTCTGTCGATCCCAGCCGTCACCTTTTCGACGTCACCGCTACCGGCACACCCTGGCAAGCAGATATGCAGCGCGCCTTCAATTTCGGGGCTCTGGCCACGGCTGCTCAGCTGGTCGGTGCCGCCGAGGCGCTGTTGAGCGCCACCGTCGACTACGCGAAGCAGCGAACCCAGTTCGGCCGGGTGATCGGCTCATACCAGGCGATCAAACACAAACTCGCCGACGTACACATCGCGATCGAATTGGCTCGCCCACTGGTCTACGGTGCGGCGTTGTCGCTGCGGCCCCGTGACGTGAGCGCGGCCAAAGTAGCGACGTCCGACGCGGCTCTGCTGGCGGCGCGGTCGTCGCTGCAGACCCATGGCGCTATCGGCTTCACCCAGGAGCACGACCTGTCCCTGCTGCTGCTCCGGGTGCAGGCATTGCGGTCGGCTTGGGGTACTCCCGAGGCGCATCGGCAGAGGGTCTTGGAGGCGCTATGACTGGCTTTACTGAAGAGCGGCAGATGCTGGCCGATACCGTCGCCGCCCTGGTAGCAAAGCACGCAAGCCCGGCGGCGGTGCGTGCGGCGATCGAATCGGACCGCGGCTACGACGAAACGCTGTGGCAACTGCTGTGCGAGCAGGTTGGCGCCGCCGCACTGGTAGTTCCCGAGGATTTGGGTGGTGCCGGCGGCGAACTCGGCGACGCCGCAACGGTGTTGCAGGAGCTGGGCCGCGCCTTGGTGCCCTCTCCACTGCTGGGCACTACACTGGCCGAGCTGGCTCTACTGTCCGCAGCCGAGCCGGACGCCGAGACGCTGGCGGCGTTGGCAGCGGGTACCTCGATCGGCGCATTGGTCCTTGACCCCGATTACGTGGTAAATGGGGATATCGCCGATGTCATGGTCGCCGCCACCGATGGCCGGCTGAGCAGATGGACCAAATTCAGCGCACGGCCCGTCGGCACCATGGATCCCACCCGCCGGCTGGCCCGGGTACAGCCCGAAGACACCGTCGCGCTGGGTCCCGACCCGGGAATAGCCGACCGCGCGGCCATTCTGCTGGCGGCCGAGCAGATCGGTGCCGCCGAACGCTGTCTGGAACTGACCGTCGAATACGCCAAGAACCGAGTGCAATTCGGCCGCCCGATCGGTAGCTTTCAGGCACTGAAGCATCGAATGGCCGATCTGTATGTTTCGGTCGCGGCGGCGCGGGCCGTCGTGGCCGACGCGTGCGATGACCCCACACCCACCAACGCGGCTACTGCGCGCCTCGCTGCCAGCGAGACGCTCTGTAGTGTGGCGGGCGAAGGCATTCAGCTGCACGGTGGCATCGCGATCACCTGGGAACACGACCTGCACCTGTATTTCAAACGGGCACACGGGAGTGCGCAGCTGCTTGCATCGCCGCGAGAGCTGCTGAGCCAACTAGAATCCGAGGTAATCAAGACTCCGTGAACAATCCAGTCGCACTGCGCGCCGGCATCCCGCCGTTCCACGTGATGGACGTCTGGCTGGCGGCCGCGGAGCGCCAGCGCAGCCACGGCGATCTGGTGAACCTATCGGCAGGCCAGCCCAGCGTGGGGGCTCCCGAACCGGTGCGGGCGGCGGCGGCAGCAGCGCTGCAGGTCAACAATCTGGGCTATACCGTGGCGTTGGGCATTCCCGAGCTGCGGGCCGCGATCGCGGCGGATTACCAGCGCCGGCACGGGATCTCTGTCGAGTCCGATGCGGTGGTGGTCACCACCGGCTCCTCGGGTGGGTTCCTGCTGGCCTTCCTGGCGTGCTTCGACGTGGGTGACAGGGTGGCGCTGGCCAGTCCTGGCTACCCGTGCTATCGGAATATCCTGTCGGCGTTGGGATGCGAGGTGGTAGAGATCGAATGCGGGCCGGAGACGCGCTTTCAGCCCACGGCCCGGATGCTGGCCGAGCTCGACCCGCCGGTGCGCGGCGTCATCGTCGCCAGCCCGGCCAATCCCACCGGAACGGTCGTACCACCGTCCGAGTTGGCGGCGATCGCGTCCTGGTGTGAGGACGCCGGGGTGCGGCTGATCAGCGACGAGGTCTACCACGGTCTGGTATACCCGGGCGCTCCACAGACCAGCTGCGCCTGGCAGACGTCACGAAATGCCCTTGTGGTCAACAGCTTTTCCAAGTACTACGCGATGACGGGCTGGCGCCTCGGCTGGCTGCTGGTGCCGCCTGAGCTGCGGCGGGCGGTGGACTGCCTCACCGGCAACTTCACCATCTGCCCCCCGGTGCTTTCGCAGGTCGCTGCGGTGGCCGCGTTCACCCCCGAGGCGATCGTCGAAGCCGACGGCAATCTGGCCCACTACACCCGCACCCGCACGCGGCTGCTGGACGGCCTGCGCCGGATCGGGATCGACCGGCTGGCACCCACCGACGGTGCTTTCTACGTCTACGCTGACGTGTCAGACTTCACCAACGACTCGATGGTGTTCTGCTCAGAGCTGTTGGCCGACACCGGTGTTGCCACCGCGCCGGGCGTCGACTTCGACACCACGCGGGGCAACAGGTTCGTCCGGCTGTCATTCGCCGGGCCAACCGGTGACATCGACGAGGCGCTCCGGAGAATCGGGCCCTGGCTGTCGCGGCGCTAGGGCCAACGAGCATCGGCTATCGGTTGAACCGACCCGCGATGTAGGCGGCCCGGCAGGCGTTGCGGGCCAGTTTCCCGCTCGTCGTGCGCGGAATGGCGCCGGCAGCAACCAGCTTCAGGTCGGCGAGCCGAATGTGGTGATGCCGCGAGACCGCTGCGCGCACGGTCTCGGCGATTTCCTCCGGGTCGGCACGGCCCGCGCCGGTGCCGCGCTCAGCGACGACGACCACCTGCTCGCCGGCCTGACCGCCCGACGGGTCGGACGCCTCGGATGGAACGGAAAACGCGGCGACATAACCGGTTCGGATCGCGCTCGACGCCTCGCTGACAGTGGTTTCGATGTCATGCGGATAATGGTTACTACCGTCGATGATGATCAGGTCCTTGATCCGCCCGGTCAGGTACAGCTCACCGTCGACGTAGACACCGAGATCACCGGTAGCCAGCCAGAAGCAGTCGTCCGGAGCACCCTCGGCGTGGCTGGCGTCGTGCAGCCGAGACTGCAACCGGTTGCGGAAAACCCGTCGCGTCTCTTCCTCACGACGGAAGTAACCGCGGGCGATGTTGTTGCCGTACAACCAGAGTTCCCCGACCGTAGCGTCCGGCACCTCTGCACCGTCCGGGCTGGCGATCACCACCCATTGATCGGGGATCGGCTGGCCGCAAGATACGTGGGCCACCGCGCCCGGGTCATCGGGCGCGACGGTCACGGCACGGCCCAAACCGAGCTGTTCCCGGTCCAGGTAGATGGCGCTGGCCGCGGCGTTCTGGTCGATGCTGGCGACCGACAAGGTCGCCTCCGCCATCCCATAGGACGGCTTGATCGCCGTCGCCGGCAGACCATACGGTGCGAAAGCCTTGGTGAATGTCTCGACGGCCGCGATGCTCACCGGCTCGGACCCGTTGAGCAGGCAGACAACGTTGCTGAGGTCGAGGTCATCACCCGCTGGAGGCAGTCCGCGCGCGGCAGTCAGTTCAAAGGCGAAGTTCGGCGCGGCCGCAAAGGTCCGACCCTTCTCCGCCTCGATGCCCAGCTGTTTGATCCACCGGTAAGGACGGCGCAGGAACGCCATGGGATCCATCAACGTGAGGTGTGGCCCGCACAATGCCGGGAACATGATCATCATCAGGCCCATGTCGTGATAGAGCGGCAGCCAGCTCACACTGCGGACATCAAAGTCCAGACCGCCGGTGATGATCATCTGCATCGCGTTGGTGTAGACGGCGCGATGGGTGATCTCCACGCCGGCCGGAGTACGCGTCGAGCCGGAGGTGTACTGCAGGTAGGCGACATCGTCGGTGCTGATCGCCGGGTCAACAAACATCGAACCGAGACTGTCGGGCACCGCGTCCACCGCGATCAACCGCGGCCGCTCTTTGGGCGCCAGCGTTCGAATGAACGTTCGAGCGGTCTCGGCCGCCGCGGTCGTCGTCAAGATCACAGCCGGCTGGGCGTCGGTCAGCACCGCCGCCAACCGTTCCGCGTGGCCCGACAACGTCGGCGCAAACAAGGGGACCGGGATATTGCCCGCATGGGCGGCACCGAAGAATGCGGCCACATAATCGAGCCCCTGTGGCGCTAGAACCGCCACCCGATCGCCGGGCTTGGTAACTTGCTGCAGCCGGGCCCCGATCGCGCAAACGCGCACCCACAGCTCGTTCCAGGTGAGCTCGACGGCCCGTCCATCCTGATCCTGCGAGTAGTCGATGAAGCGGTACGCCAGGCTGTCACCGAGTCCGTCTCGGTTTCTGGCTAAATTCGAGGTCAACGTCGCGCCATCCGGCACCGCGACCATACGGCCGCGGAAGGCGGAAGGGTCTATCCCGCTCGACGCGGTAGCAATGTTGTTCAACGTTGATCCCGACTCACGTTAGGACAGGCTAGTAGGCGTGCATAGCATTTGCACCGCTGACCCTGTATCGCGCTCGTCACGATCGGGTCTGACGTCGACCCATTTGACATTAATCGTTTCCTTGGAGGCGCCGCACGGTCAGGCGCGGACCGGATTGCGGACCAATACAGCATGGCAGACCGCGATGGCGTTGTCGAAGGGCGTGCCGTGCCGGGGGAGAATCCGAAGCGTTGGGTTCCGGGCAGTTTCGGAGATGACTGCATCAAATCCACCATGACGCCGTTCCACAAATCCCTTTGCGAGAATACCTTTTGGGGCACAACGGGTTGCCGTCGATCCAGGGGTTCAAATTTGCTTTTCTGCAATGGTTTTCGAAACCTCGCGTGTCTCAAGTCGGGTGTCTACGAATCGAGAATGCCGTCGATGCGCGCTGCGAGCGCACTACGCTCGCCGACATCGTCGATGTTGATCCCGAACCGGTCTTTCAGAGTATCGAGGACCGCGGCCGCGCCGTCCAGAAGGACTTTTTCGGTGCCCCCGTCCCGGTGGATGGCAAGATTCCGGCCGGACAGGTTGTACCGGGCGTCATCCGTGACCATCGCCACCAGCAAACCCGTCACGAAGTGCGACTTCGGGTGGGTCGAGACATACCAGCTGCCCACCGTCAGATCGATCTCCGGCTGTGTCCGCGTGGTGAATTCGTAGAGGTCCTGCCAATCGCCGCGAACCTCAGCCTGCAGGACAAGGCCGTCGCAACGGTCCTCGAGTCGGTACGGTTCGCGCGTTGTCTGCTGGGCACCTCCGATTCCAAAGCGGATCGGAGAGGTCGGTGTTTGGCCACCGAAGCCGACGTCGACGAGATAGGTCGCCTGGGCGCCGGGGAACCTTACTGCCAACACGGTGTGGGTCTGGGCCGGCAGCGGCGCATCCGGCCCGAGCAGCCAGATCACCCGGCCCGCCAACCGCCGCACCCGAAAGCCGATTTCCGCCAGCACGTAGCCCATCAGCCCGTTTTGCTCGTAACAGTAGCCGCCACGGCGCCGGTGCACCAGCTTGTCGGTTAATGCCGCCGCGCCCAGGTCGTCGACCGGCACTCCGAGGACCGGATCAAGGTTCTCGAACGGAATGCTTTGAGTGTGCGCAGTGATGAGATCCTGCAGTACTTCGAGGGTCGGGTCCGCGGGACCGCGATAGTCGATGCGATCGAAATATCCGGTCAGATCCATCGTCATAGGGCCATTCTGGTCGACGCCAAGCCTTACCATCCTGGGCATGTCAAGTTTCTCGGAGTTGCCACCTCCGGATCAAGAAGCAATCGGCAAGACGCTGCTGACCCTGCTGAAGGCGTTTGACGACCGCGACGCGGAGCCGTTAGTTCACGTGTACTCCGACGACGCGGACTGGGTCAACGCCTTCGGCACGGTCAAGCGGGGACGCGACGACATCGTCGAGTACCTCAGGGGCCTGTTCGGGGATGACAATTTCAACCGCGGCGAACTTGCCGGTCCACCGGAAACCAGTTTCCGGGTGCTGACACCGGAGGTGGTGCTGGTATCCGCACATCTCCAGGTCAAAGGCCAAGGGCTCGTCGGTGGGGCGACGCTGGATCGCGACAACTTTTCTTTGCGCGCCCTGCAACGTCAGAGCGACGGGTCGTGGCTGATCGTGTCCGAGATGTTCCAGGACGCCAACACCGAAACCACATACGCACACTGAAACAAGCGATGCGCACTGAATCCACGCCCCGCGCTTGTTTGATTTGTGTGGAATACGGGGACCCCGTAGTTGGACTGGCCAGCACCACTACATACCGATCTACCAACGGAGCCCACTATGAGCACCACCGCTATTTGGATTATCGCCGCGGTAGTAGCCGTTCTTGCGCTAATTGTCCTAGTCGTCGTGGCCAGCAAAGCAGGCAATCGGCGCAAGCAGCAGCAGGCAGAAGAGATTCGCGAACAGGCGAAAGTCGAGACAGGCCGGGTCGAAAGACGCGAGGCACTTGCGCAGGAAACCGCCGCTAAGGCGCGTGCGGCGCAGGCCGAGGCTGAGGTCAAGGCCGCCGAAGCCGCCAGGTTGCAGGAGCAGGCGGCCACCCATCAGAGCCATGCCGCAACATCGCGCGAGCAGCTCCAGGAGCAGTGGGACCGCGCTGACGGCATCGACCCGAAGACCGCGAAGCACAAGTCCGACGACGCTCAGGCGGCGGCTTGGAGCGAAGAGTCCAACGACCCGGCAGCCGCCGCGAACTAAAGCCAGGTGTCCTGGGTGGTTGTGGTGAGGAACGCATCCAGGTCGTCGCGCCATTGGGCCGGGGTGGTCTTATCCGGCTCGATGCCGGTGTAGTCACCGCGATAGAACAGCAGCGGGCGTGGTTTGATCTTGGGAGCCTCTGACAGCGATTCGACCGCGCCGAAGACCACGAAGTGGTCGCCGCCGTCGTGCACGGACGCCACCGTGCAGTCAACGTAAGCCAGCGACCCGTCAATGACGGGCGAACCGAGTTGTGACGGGTGCCAATCGATTCCGGCGAACTTATCCGGTTCTTTGGAGCCGAACCGTGCAGACACGTGCTTCTGGTTTTCGGTCAGCACATTCACGCAGAACCGACCACTGGCTTCGATGGCCATCCAGGATCGCGACACCTTGGTCGGACAGAACAGCACCAGCGGCGGGTCCAGTGACAGTGCCGCGAACGATTGGCACGCAAAGCCGATCGGGACCTCGTCGTGCACGGTGGTGATGATGGTGATCCCGGTGCAGAACTGCCCCAGCACCTGGCGGAAGGCTCGCGGATCGATCGGCGCCGACATTGGTAGCCTCCCGAGGTCAGCTGCTGAAGCCGACAGTGAAGTCGTGGCCCCACAGACTGATCGCGGTGCTCTCCCTGGCGACCCAGTCCACATCGGCAACTTTTCTTCCCTCACAGCCGAATTCGACGTCGAAGCCGCTGGGTGTCTTCATGTAGAAGGACAGCATCAGGTCATTGACATGGCGGCCCAGCGTGGCAGACATCGGCACCTTGCGGCGCAACGCCCGATCGAGGCACAGGCCCACGTCGTCGGCCTCGCCGACTTCGACCATCAGGTGCACGATGCCGCTGGGGGTCTGCCCCGGCATGAATGCCAGGCTGTGGTGGCGCGGGTTGCAGCCGAAGAAACGCAGCCAGGCCGGCGCCCCGTCGGCGGGCCGCCCCACCACCTGTGGCGGCAGGCGCATCGAGTCACGGAGCATGAACCCAAGCACATCCCGGTAGAAGTGCAGCGACTCTTCGTCGTCGCGCGTGGTCAGTACCACGTGTCCCAGACCCTGTTCACCGGTGACGAACTTGTGCCCGTACGGGCTGACCACCCGGCGGTGCTCCAGTGCGGCACCGTGGAAGACCTCCAGGCAGTTTCCGGACGGGTCGGAGAACCGGATCATCTCGTCCACTCGGCGGTCCGCCAACTCGGCGGCAGTGGCTTCTTTGTAGGGGGTGCCCTCCACGTCGAGCCGGTTCCGGATCTCCTGCAGGCCCGCGGCGTTCGCGCACTCCCAGCCGGCTTCGATGAGCCGGTCCTGTTCACCGGGCACGATCACCAGCCGGGCCGGGAAATCGTCCATTCGCAGGTATAGCGCACCCTCGGTGCTGCCTTTACCTTCGACCATGCCCAGGACTTTCAGGCCGTAATCCCGCCAGGCCGCCACATCGGTGGTCTCGATCCGCAGATAGCCCAGCGACCGAATACCCGTAACGCCGCTCATCGCGCACCTCCCAGGAAATCAACGGTGAGCTTGTTGAACTCGTCGAACTTCTCCACCTGCGCCCAGTGTCCACATTGCCCGAAGACGTGCAATTGTGCACGCGGAATGGTCTTTAGCGCGACCAGTGCGCCGTCCAGCGGGTTGACCCGGTCCTCGCGGCCCCAAATCAGCAGTACCGGCTGGCGCAGCTGGTACACCTCGCGCCACATCATCCCGAGCTCGAAATCGGCCCCGGAGAACGACATTCCCATGGCCCGGGTCGCGGTCAGCGATTCCGGTGTACTGGCCAGCGCGAAGCGCTGGTCCACCAACTCGGGCGTAATCAGCTTCTGGTCGTAGACCATGACCCGCAGGAATGCCTCGAGGTTCTCCCGGGTGGGCGCGACGGAGAACTTCCCCAGCCGCTTGACGCCCTCGGTCGGGTCGGGCGCAAACAGGTTGACGCTCAGGCCCCCCGGACCCATCAGCACCAGGCGCCCGGCACGGTCGGGATAGTCGAGCGCGAAGCGGACCGCAGTACCACCACCCAGCGAATTGCCCACCAGCGGAGCGCGTCCCACGCCAAGCTGGTCGAAAAGACCCTTGAGCGCTCTCGCCGCATAGTGGTTGAACTGCCCGTGCTCCGCACGTTTGTCCGAGTGGCCGTACCCGGGCTGATCGACCGCCAGCACGTGGAACCGCTCGGCCAGCACCGCGATGTTGCGCGAGAAGTTGGTCCAGCTCGACGCTCCCGGACCACCCCCATGCAGCAGAACCACGGTCTGGCCGTTGCCGATTCCCGCCTCGTGATAGTGCAGCTTCAGCGGCCCGTCCACGTCGACTTCCGCAAAGCGCGACGTGGACTCGAACGTCAATTCGTCGGCTCCCGTCTGGCTAGCCGTCACGGTTAGACCATCGTGTCGCCGGCCGGCAACCCAAACTCGTTGTTCCCGAAGATCACGTAGGCCCGTTCGGGGTCGTTGGCGGCGTGCACCCGCCCGGCGTGCGCGTCACGCCAAAACCGCTGAATTGGAGCGTCATTGGCCAGCGCAGTGGCCCCGGACGCCTCGAACAAACGGTCGACCGAGGCGATCGAACGGCCGGTGGCGCGGACTTGGTCGCGACGCGCGCGGGTGCGCAGCTCGAAGGGAACCTCCTTGCCAGCGCGCAACAATGCGTACTCGTCGGCGACGTTGCCGATCAGCTGGCGCCAGGCGGCGTCGATGTCGCTGGCCGCCTCGGCGACGCGGACCTTCGCGAACGGGTCGTCCTTGGCTTTTTCCCCGGCGAACGCCGCCCGCACCCGCTTGCCCTGGTGCTGCACGTGCGCTTCGTAAGCGCCGTAAGCCATCCCCACGATTGGCGCCGAGATAGTGGTGGGATGCACGGTGCCCCAAGGCATCTTGTAAACCGGAGCGGTGTTGGTCTGATATCCGCCCGCGGTGCCGTCGTTCATGTTCTTGTAGGACAGGAACCGGTGCCGCGGCACGAAGACGTCCTTGACGACGACGGTGTTACTTCCGGTGCCACGCAGGCCGACCACGTGCCACACGTCGTCGATGCGGTATTCGCTGCGTGGGATGAGGAAGCTGCCGAAGTCGACCGGCCGGCCATCCTTGATGACGGGACCGCCGAGAAAGGCCCAGGTGGCGTGGTCGCAGCCGGACGACCAGTTCCACGAGCCGCTGACCAGGTAGCCGCCGTCGACCACTACGCCCGCGCCCATCGGGGCGTAAGACGAAGAGATCCGGGTTCTCGGATCGTCGCCCCAGACCTCCTCCTGGGCCTGCTGGTCGAACAACGCCAAATGCCAGTTGTGCACGCCGATGATCGAGCTCACCCAGCCGGTGGAACCGCACGCGCTCGCCAGGCGCCGCGTCGCCTCGTAAAACAGCGTGGGATCGCACTGCAGCCCGCCCCACTGCTCGGGTTGCAACAGGGTAAAGAAGCCGACATCGTCGAGCGCCTGAACGGTCTCGTCGGGCAGCCGACGCAGATCCTCCGTAGCCTGAGCGCGCTCCCGAAGCTGGGGAAGCAGATCATCGATCCCAGCCAACACCGTCTGCGCATCGCGCTGTTGAATGGTTGTCACTTCGTATGCCTCCCGGGAGTACGGACTTACACAGAAGACTAGAACACGTTCCGATTTGTGTCGAGCAAGGTATTCCTGCGGCTGGTAGCGATATGAATCGGGTTTTCTATAACATGTTCTAGTTGTGACCCAGGAAAGGATTTGGGGCGTGACCGAGGCGGATCTGGACCAAGTACCTGACGAGCCACTCGGTGACCACGTTCTTGAACTGCAGATCGCCGACGTCATCGCCGAGACCGACGATGCGCGGTCACTGGTGTTCGCCGTGCCGGCCGATCAGGGGGACCCTGACATCCAGCCGCAGCGGCTGCGTTACGCACCCGGCCAGTTCCTGACGTTGCGCGTGCCCAGCGACCGCACCGGTTCGGTGGCGCGCTGCTACTCGTTGTGCAGCTCGCCGTTCACCGACGACGCGCTCACCGTCACCGTCAAGCGGACCGTGGACGGATACGCGTCCAACTGGCTATGCGACCACGCCCACAAAGGCATGCGCGTACACGTGCTGGCACCGTCGGGCACCTTCGTGCCCAAGACACTCGACGGCGACTTCCTGCTGCTGGCTGCGGGCAGCGGGATCACACCGATCATGTCGATCTGTAAATCGGCGCTGTCCGAAGGGAGCGGGCAGGTGACACTGCTGTACGCCAACCGCGACCAAGGGTCGGTGATCTTTGCCGACGCACTGCGCGAGCTGTCCGCCAAGCATCCCGACCGCCTCACCGTGGTGCACTGGCTGGAATCGGTGCAAGGGCTGCCCAGTGCAAGTGCGCTGGCCAAGCTGGCCGCGCCGTTCACCGACCGGCCCGCGTTCATCTGTGGGCCCGGTCCGTTCATGGACGCCGCGCGCCAAGCCCTGGAAGCGCTGAAAGTTCCTGCCCCGCAAATACACATCGAGGTGTTCAAGTCGCTGGAGTCCGATCCGTTCGCGGCCGTCACGATCGACAACACCCAGGAGGGCTCTGCCGAAGACGGGCCGCCGGCCACTGCGACCGTTGTGCTGGACGGTGAAACCCACACCGTGTCGTGGCCGCGCAACGCAAAGCTGCTCGACGTGCTGCTGGCCAAAGGCCTTGACGCGCCGTTCTCGTGCCGCGAGGGTCACTGCGGGGCGTGTGCGTGCACCCTGCGCAGCGGCAAGGTCAACATGGAGGTCAACGACGTCCTAGAGCAGGTGGATCTGGACGAAGGGCTCATTTTGGCCTGTCAATCTCACCCGGAATCTGATTCGGTAGAAGTCACTTACGACGAGTAACACCAAAGGGGGGTGGAGGATGCAGCGGCTGGCAGCGGGATTTGCCATCGTCGGGTCGACGCTGACTCTGCTTGCAGCTCCGGTCTCCCATGCGGCCAGCAACACCGCCGTCACCTTGTTCCCGCTGGACGGCCCCAACCAGCTCGAGACCCATACCCTGCTCGACTGCCACTCGACCGGTAGCTGCGACTTCACCGCCGGGGCCGACATGCGCACACCCGATGGCGTGACCGGCTTCCCGCCCAGCCTCTGGGCCCGCCAAACCACCGAGATCCGTTCGACGAATCGGCTGGCCTACCTCGACGCCCACGCCACCAGCCAATTCGAGCGGGTCATGAAGGAGGGCGGGTCCGACGTGATCACCACCGTCTACTTCGGTGACGGGCCGCCGGAGAAGTACCAGACGACCGGCGTCATCGACTCGACCAGTTGGAGCACGGGCCAACCGATGAACAATGTGAACGTCATCGTCTGCACCCACATGCAGGTGGTCTACACCGGGGTCAACATCACCTCACCCAGCACCTGCGCGCAGACGACCTTCTCTTAGCGCGGCAGGCCAAGCAGTCGTTCGGCCGCCACGGTCAGCAGGATCTGTTCGGTACCGCCGGCGATGGTCAGGCACCGGGTGTTGAGGAAGTCGAACACCGCGCGGCTGTCGACCACACCCGCGCCCTCCGTCATATCCATCGTCATTTCGGCCAACGCCTGCCGGTAGCGCACGCCGATCAGTTTGCGGACGCTGGATTGCGCCCCCGGGTCCTGACCACCCACGGCGAGCTGGGCGATGCGCTGATCCAACAGCGCGCCGGACTGCGTGAGCAGGATCAACCGTGCCAGCCGATCTTGCTGTGCGACGTCGAGGTCGATCTTGGCGAGCAGGTTGAGCAGGTCTTCCATCGGGTTGCCCAGCGCGGTCCCGTTCGCCATCGCGACCCGCTCGTTGGCGAGGGTGGTGCGGGCCAGCCGCCAGCCGTCGTTGACCGAGCCGACCACCATCTCGTCGGGCACGAACACGTTGTCCAGGAACACCTCGTTGAACAGTGAGTCGCCGGTGATCTCGCGCAGCGGCCGGATCTCAATGCCGGGCGACTTCATGTCCATCAGGAAGTAGGTGATGCCCTTGTGTTTCGGCGCTTCGGGATCGGTGCGTGCCAGGCAAACACCCCAGCGGGCTTTGTGCGCCGCCGACGTCCACACCTTCTGACCGGTAAGCAGCCAGCCGCCGTCACCACGCACCGCTTTGGTGCGCAGCGAGGCCAGGTCCGAGCCGGCTCCCGGCTCGGAAAATAGTTGGCACCAAAGGAATTCGCCGCGGGTGGTGGCAGGCACGAACTGTTCGATCTGTTCGGGCGTGCCGTGCTCGAGGATGGTCGGTGCGGCCCACCAGCCAATCACCAGATCCGGTCGCTCGACCCCGGCCGCCGCCAACTCCTGATCGATGAGCAGCTGCTCGGCCGGTCCCGCACCGCGCCCGAACGGTGCCGGCCAGTGCGGCGCCTGCAGGCCCGCCTCGGCCAGGGCCACCTGACGCTTCTCCTTTGGCAGTGCCGCGATCTCGGCGACGGCCGCGGCAACTTCCGCCCGCTGCCCCTCGACTTCGGACAGGTCGATGTTGAGCCGACGCCGGACTCCGGCTTGGGTCAGCGCGGCGACTCGGCGCTGCCAGCGCTCCGCGCCGCCGAGGAACTGGCCAATGCCGTGTGCGCGGCGCAGGTAAAGGTGCGCGTCGTGCTCCCAGGTGCAGCCGATGCCGCCAAGCACCTGGATGCAGTCTTTGACGTTCGCCTTTGCCGCGCTGATGCCAATACTGGCGGCGATCGCCGCGGCAACCGACAACTGCTCGGAGTCGGATTCGCCGGCAGCGCGGGCGGCATCCGCGGCGGCCACCTCGGCCTGCTCGGCGCGGCACAGCATTTCCGCGCACAGGTGCTTGATGGCCTGGAAGCTGCCGATCGGCTTGCCGAACTGCTCCCGCACCTTGGCATACGCGACCGCGGTCTCCAGCGACCACCGGGTGACACCGGCCGCCTCGGCCGCCAGCACGGTCGCGGCCAGGTCCTGCACCCGCCGGGCCGACCGATCTATCGGGGTGGCCGGCGCCGACGTCAGCACCACCCGGGCCAACGGCCGGGAGAAGTCCGTTGCCCGCAGCGGCTCGACCTGCACGCCCTCGCTGCCAGTGTCTACCAACAGCCAGGTCCCATCGGCGGGCAGCAGCAGGACGCCGCCATCGGCGGCGCCAAGCACCCAACTGACCGAGCCGGACGCGCGAGCAGTCGCGGCATCGAAGCTGATATTGCCTTCGATGGCCAGGCCGGCGAAGCGTTCGCCGTCGGCCAGCGCGGCGAGTAGTTCGGGATCGTCGACAACCAGGCTGGCCAGCGCGGTGGTCGCGACCGGCCCCGGAACCAGCGCCTTGGCTGCCTCCTCGACCATCGCGCACAAGTCCTCGATGCTGCCGCCCGCGCCGCCCCGGTCGTCCGCGACGGCTACCCCGAACAGTCCCAGCTCGGCCAGGCCTGCGAACACCGGTCGCCAGGCATCGGCGTCACCTTGTTCCGTCAATCGGATCGCCGTGGTCCCGCCCAGCCCCGAGGCGGAGTTTCGCGCCCAATCGCGCACCAACTCACGCGCCGCAAACTGTTCGTCTGTGACGGTCGCTACCACGTGCGAGCCCTCCGCATTCTCGATGTATGCCACTAGAACGTGTTCTAATAGTGCCAGCGATCGACCGACAAGTCGAACGCCATTCGGCGAGAAAGGTCCAGGACAAGTCGCTGTCCCCGGCGGTACGGAGGTGCGAAATTCACACCCGGCTTGCGTATCGTCTGCGATCAAACCGCCTGGAAGAGGAGCGCCCCGGCAGATGTCGACAGCGAACACGAATCCGAGTCGCGTTCCCGACTCGCAGCCGCGCGAGGTCATGAACGTGGCGGTACTGGCCGAATCCGAACTCGGTTCCGAGGCACAACGGGAACGCCGCAAGCGCATCCTGGACGCCACCATGGCCATCGCCTCAAAGGGCGGCTACGAGGCGGTTCAGATGCGGGCGGTGGCCGACCGGGCCGACGTGGCGGTCGGCACGTTGTACCGCTATTTCCCGTCGAAGGTCCATCTGTTGGTGTCGGCGCTTGGCCGGGAGTTCACCCGCATCGACGCCAAAACCGACCGTTCCGCGGTTGCCGGTGGCAGCCCGTTTCAGCGGCTCAACTTCATGGTTGGCAAGCTCAACCGCGCGATGCAGCGCAATCCCTTGCTCACCGAGGCGATGACGCGTGCCTACGTCTTTGCCGACGCGTCGGCGGCCAGCGAAGTCGATCACGTCGAGAAGCTCATCGACGGCATGTTCGCGCGCGCGATGAGCGACGGCGAACCGACCGAAGACCAGTACCACATCGCCCGGGTGATCTCGGACGTGTGGTTGTCGAACCTGCTCGCCTGGCTCACCCGGCGAGCCTCGGCGACCGACGTCAGCAAGCGGCTGGACCTGGCCGTGCGGTTGCTGATCGGCGACCAGAACGGCGGCTAGCTACTTCGACCTGAAAAAGTCGGGGTGTGTCGAGCCTTTTGAGGGTCGTTGAACTGGGATGATGGCCTCGAACCCTTGGCGAGAAGGATTCGAGGCCATCATGTTTCGTACTGTAAACGACCAGCCGACGTTGTGGGAGTCGATCCTGCCGCCGGAGTTGTTGGTGTTGCCGGTCGAGTTGGGTCGGGTGGATGCGCTGCTGGATGATCCGGTGTTCTTCGCACCGTTCGCCGGGTATTTCGATGCCCGGATCGGGCGGCCGTCGATCCCGATGGAGACCTATCTGCGGTTGATGTTCCTCAAGTTCCGGTATCGGCTGGGTTACGAGTCGTTGTGCCGGGAAGTGTCGGATTCGATCTCCTGGCAGCGGTTTTGCCGGATCCCGTTCGGCACGCGGGTGCCGCATCCGACCACGTTGATGAAGATCACCACCCGCTGTGGAGACGACGCGGTCACCGGCCTCAACGAGGCGCTGCTGGTCAAGGCGTCCGCAGCCAAGCTGTTGCGCACCGACAAGGTCCGCGCCGACACCACCGTGATCGCCGCTGCGGTCAAGTATCCGACCGATTCGGGTCTGCTGGCCAAGGCAATCGCAACGATGGCCCGCACCGTGGCGCGGATCAAAGCTGCTGGTGGCGCGACCTGCACCCAGTCGCGGGACCGGCGGCGCTCAGCCGGGCGGCGGGCCCGCGCGATCGCGGCGAAGCTCGGACTGCGCGGAGCTCAGCAACGCGATGAGGCCCAGGCCGCGGTGCACCGGATCACCGGTGAACTCGCCGGGATCGCCGAAGCAGCCAGCCGTGAAGCGGCCGTGGTGATCCGCAACGCGAGACGCGCACTGCGCACCGCGACCGGGCAGCGCAAAGGCCGGCTGCACCGGGCGATCAACGACCTGAACACCCTGGTGGGCCGCACCGAACGCGTTATCGCCCAGGCCCGTAGCCGCCTGGCCGGGGTGATGCCCGAATCAGCCAGCCGACTGGTCAGCCTCCACGATGTCGATGCCCGCCCGATCCGCAAAGGACGCCTGGGCAAGCCGGTCGAGTTCGGCTACAAAGCCCAGGTCGTCGACAACGCTGATGGGGTCATCCTCGATCACAACGTCGAGATGGGTAACCCGCCGGACGCCCCGCAGCTGGCCCCGGCGATCGAACGCATCACCGCCCGCACCGGCCACACCCCAGGCGCGGTCACCGCCGACCGCGGCTACGGCGAAGCCGTGGTGCAACGCGACCTGACCGAACTCGGTGTGCGCAATGTGGCGATCCCCCGTAAAGGCAAACCCACCGCGGCGCGCCGCGAGTTCGAACACCGCAGAGCGTTCCGCGAGAAAGTGAAATGGCGCACCGGATCCGAGGGTCGGATCAACCACATCAAACGCAGCTACGGCTGGAACCGCACCGAACTCACCACCATCAGCGGAGCCCGAACCTGGTGCGGACACGGCGTCTTCGCCCACAACCTCGTCAAGATCGGCACCCTCGCCACATGAAACCACCACTCCGCACCACTACCAGCACCTGATCAACAACCTCGACTACAAGCGCCACACCAATCAAGGGTTTTTCAGGTCGAAGTAGCTAGCCGGGGGGCCCGGCGGTGCGCCCCCGGATCAGCTCGGTGTCCAGCAGCTCGACGACCGGCAGGCCCGATCGAGGCGGCTTGAGCAGCAGCTCGCCCGCCCGGCGGCCCTTCTGCAGGCTCGGCTGCGCCACCGTGGTCAGCCCCCGGCTGATCGCGTCGGGGATGCCGTCGAACCCGCTGACACTCATCTGACCGGGCACGTAAATCCCATGTGCGCGAAGGTAATCCATCGCCGACAAGGCCAAGACGTCCGCCGTGCACATCAATGCCGTGATGCGCGGATTGGCCTCCAGCGCCACCTTGGCGGCAGTGCCGCCCGACGTCGGCAGGTGCTCGTAGCTTTCCACCACGGTCAGTGCGTCCGGGTCGATACAGGCCGCCGTCATCGCATCCCAGACACCGAAGATGCGTTCGCGTTGCACGTCGAAGGTCAGCGACTTCAGCTGGTCGGCGTCCACCAGATCTTGGCGTCGATCCGGGCCCAGCCGCATCGTCAGCAGGCCGATCTCGCGGTGCCCCAACCCGAGGACGTAGTCGGCGAGCCCGCGCATCGCCGCCCTGTCGTCAATGCCCACCCGGGACACTCCGGAGAGACCTTTGGGCTGGTCGACCACTACAACTGGCACGCGCCGCTGAAGCACCACCTGTAGGTAGGGATCGTCCTCGCGTACCGAATACACCACGAACCCGTCCACGCCGGCGCCAAGCACGGCGACTGTTCCGTCCTCCAGGCTGCGGCTGGGTCCGACCGCCACCAAGAGCAGGCCCTGCCCCATCTCTTCGCACGATTGCGCCACTCCGGCGACGAAGTCCAGTGCCGCCGGGTCACTGAAGAAGAAGGTCAGTGGTTCGGGCATCACCAAACCGACCGCACCCGCTTTGCGCGTTCGCAACGACCGCGCCACCGGGTCAGGGCCCGCATAACCCAGCCGCTTGGCCGTCGTGAGCACCCGTTCGCGAAGGTCGGCGGAGAGCTGATCCGGTCGATTGAAGGCATTCGAAACGGTGGTGCGCGACACCTTCAGTTCGTCCGCCAACGACGCCAGAGTCGCACGCCTGCGTGGTGTGGGACTCACGGTTGGTGAGGTTACAGCGCTTCTCGGGTGCGCTCAGCGGGTTCTGGAGCCGCCACTTTCTAATGGAAACGATTTTCATTAGTATTACGCTTCGGCCGCTGGGCCGGAAGGTAGGGAAGCGAACGTGCGATTCGCACTAGTCAAGGTGACACGCTGGCTGTCGGCCAGTGCCGTTTGTGTGACCGCATCGGCCGCCCTGCTAACCCTGCCGGCCTGCGGGATCGGCAACTCTGCACACACCGGTTCAGCCACCGTGGTGGCGTCCACCGACGTGTGGGGCAGCGTGGCGCGCGCGGTCGCCAGCGGTCATCTGACCGTCAGGGCCATCCTGACCGGCGCCGATGTCGATCCGCATTCCTATGCGGTAAGTCCTGCCGACGCCGCCGCGATCTCCGATGCCACCTTGGTGGTCTACAACGGCGGCGGCTACGACCCATGGGTCGATCAGGTGCTGTCCAGTTATCCGGCGGTCAAAACGGTCGATGCCTATTCGATGCTCCCCAGCCCGAACGTCGCAAGCACCCGGGACCCGGCTAACGTGCACGTCTTCTACGACCTGAGCGTGGCCAAGGCCGTGGCCGTCGCGATCGCCGACCGGCTGGCGAGCATCGACCCGGACAACGCCAAGGATTACCGGACCAACGCCGCCGAATTCTGCCGCGGCGCCGACTCCGTGGCCATCTCCGAGCATGCCATCGCCACGGCGTATTCGGGCGCCGGAGTCATCGCGACCGAGCCAGTCGCGTACTACCTGCTGGCGGCGACCGGCCTGGTCAATCGCACTCCGCCGACCTTTACCGCAGCCAACGAGAACGAGACCGATCCCGCGCCATCCGACATGGCAGCCGTCCTCGACCTGATAAATCAACGCCAAGTCTCGGCGCTGCTGGTCAACCCGCAGACGTCCACCCCGGCAATAGACGGACTGCAGGACGCGGCCCGACGGGCGGGTGTGCCGGTGACCCTGGTGACCGAGACGTTGCCCAGCGGCACCGACTACCTGAGCTGGCAGCGCAACACGGTCAACCAGTTGCTGGCTGCGCTGCAGTCGAGCCGATAGCAGCCAATAGACATGCCACCCGCCGTCTCGCTCAACGGTGCCCGGCTGTCCTTCGGTGATCGCGTGCTGTGGGACCACCTGGACCTGTCGGTTTCGCCCGGTGAGTTCATCGCGGTGCTGGGCCCCAACGGCACCGGCAAGACATCGCTGCTCAAGGTGCTACTCGGACAATTGACGCTCAGTGCGGGCGAGGTAGTTGTGCCGGACAGCGGGCACATCGGCTACATACCGCAACATCGCCCGATGGACCGGGAGGTGCTGCTGCGCGGTCGCGACCTGGTCCAGCTGGGCGTCGACGGGCGTCGCTGGGGCGCCTTGCCGCTGCGCTCTGCCGATCGAGCCCTGCGGCGCGAGGCGGTGCACCGCGCGCTGCGCTGGGTCAACGGCGAACGGCTGGCCGATGTCCCGGTAGGGGTGATGTCGGGCGGCGAGTTGCAGCGGGTGCGCATCGCTCAGGCTCTGGCCGGCGACCCGACGCTGCTGCTCTGTGACGAGCCGCTGCTGACCCTCGACCCGGCCAACGCCAGGCTGGTCGCGGAGCTGATCGAGCGCCGCCGCCTGGAAGCCGCAACCACGATCATCTTCGTCACCCACGAGGTCAATCCGATCCTGCCATACGTGGACCGGGTGCTCTACCTGGTCGACGGCCGATTCCGGATCGGCACCGTCGAGCAGGTGATGAACACGGCGACCCTGTCGATGCTGTACCAGGCCGACATCCAGGTTGTTAAGGTCAACGACCGCTATGTGGTGGTCGGCGATTATGACGGGTGCGCGAGGTGAACCACCGGCTCGTCGAGATGCTGGACGACCTGTTCTCTTTCGATATCACCGCGCGGCTGCTGAGCCACGACTTCGTCCAGCAGGCGCTGCTGGCTGCGGCGCTGCTCGGGCTGATGGCCGGGCTCATCGGGCCGTTCATCGTGATGCGGCAGATGTCGTTCGCCGTGCACGGGTCCAGCGAACTGGCGCTGACCGGGGCGGCGTTCGCACTGCTCGTCGGCTTTCAGGTGGGGCTGGGGGCGCTGATCGGCAGCGCGCTGGCGGCGGCGCTGTTCGGCATTCTGGGACAGCGTGCCCGGGAACGGGATTCGGTGATCGGGGTGGTATTGGCCTTCGGACTGGGGCTGGCGGTGCTGTTCATTCACCTCTACCCGGGGCGGACCGGGACCAGTTTCGCATTGCTGACCGGCCAGATCGTGGGAGTGGGCTATTCCGGGCTGGTGATGCTGTCGCTCGTCTGCTTGTTGGTCATCGTCGTGCTCGCGACGTGCTACCGGCCGCTGTTGTTCGCCACCGTCGATCCCGAGGTCGCGGCCGCCCGCGGTGTGCCGGTGCGCGCGTTGGGCATCGTGTTCGCCGCGCTGGTCGGTGTGGTGGCCGCCCAGGCCGTTCAGATCGTTGGGGCGCTGCTGGTGATGTCGTTGCTGATCACCCCGGCCGCCGCGGCCGCCCGGGTGGTCGGATCGCCGGTCGCGGCGATCGTGGCATCGGTGGTCTTCGCTGAGGTCGCCGCTGTCGGAGGCATCGTGCTGTCCCTGGCACCCGGTGTCCCGGTGTCGGTATTCGTCGCCACCATCTCGTTTGTGATTTATCTGTTCTGCTGGCTACTCGGGCGGCGTCGGGAAGCCCACACTTAAGCTGAACACACCAGAGCTAGGGGGAGACACGACAGACCGCTAGGGGGAAAGATGCGCCAGCAAATCGCCGTCCTGGTGTTGGCCGCGGCTTGCACGCTCGCCGTCAGCTGCACGACCACCGCCAACGGGAAGGCCGTTCCCGCCGATAAGTCCGGACCCATCACTTCGACCCCAGTGGCGGTGTCGGCGCTGGACGGGCTGTTGCTCGACCCAGCCAAGATCAATAGTGCGCTGGGCGCGACATCGATGAAGGAGTGGTTCAGCGCCAAGGCGATGTGGGATTGGGGCTCCAACATCACCGACAAGAATTGCCTGGCGATCGACGGGCCGGCGCAGGACAGGGTTTATGCAGACACCGGGTGGACCGCCGTTCGCGGCCAGCGGGTCGACGACAGCGTCGATGACACCAAAAAGCGTGATCACTACGCCATTCAGGCTGTGGTCGCCTTCCCGTCGGCGCACGACGCTTCCGCGTTCTACAACTCTTCGGTACAAGGCTGGCCGTCGTGTGCAAACCGCCGGTTCAGCGACGTCACCCAGGGTCAGCCCGACGTCGTGTGGACGGTGGGCGCGATTACCGATAACAACGGCACGCTCAGTACCTCGCAGGTGCAGGAGGGCGGCGACGGCTGGGCATGCCAGCGCGCGCTGACCGTGCGCAACAACATTGCCATCGATATCGTCGCCTGCTCCTACAACCAATCCGGTTCGCCGGCCATCGACATCGCTGCACAGATCGCCGCCAAGGTGGTCAAGCAGTAGGCGCTTAAGCTAGTCGAGTGGCACGTATCGACCTCAATGCCGACCTGGGCGAGGGCTTTGGCGTCTGGCGCCTGGGCGATGACGATGCGATGCTGCGGATCGTCACCAGCGCTAACGTGGCGTGCGGTTTCCACGCGGGGGATCCCGCCGGCCTGTTGCGGGTATGCCGGACGGCCGCCGAGCGCGGCGTGCGTATCGGAGCGCAGGTGAGTTATCGAGACCTGGCCGGCTTCGGCCGGCGCTTCATCGATGTCGGCACCGAAGATCTTGTCGCCGACATCGTGTATCAGATCGGTGCGCTACAGGGCATCGCGGCCGCCGCCGGATCGACGGTGTCCTACGTCAAACCCCATGGCGCGCTGTACAACACGATCGTGACCAACCGCGAACAGGCTGCGGCCGTCGCGCGCGCGGTGCACTTGGTGGACGCGACGCTTCCGGTGCTCGGCATGGCGGGTTCGGCGTTCTTCGACGAAGCCGCCCGCCTTGGCCTGCGCACCGTGGCGGAGGCATTCGCCGATCGCGCCTACCGACAGGACGGTCAACTGGTTTCCCGTCGCGAACCGGGCGCGGTATTGCACGATCCGGTTGAAATTGCGCAGCGGGTGGTGACCATGGTGACCTCCGGCCGGGCCACCGCGATGGATGGTACACAGATCGCAGTCAGCGCGGAATCGGTTTGTGTGCATGGTGATTCGCCGGGCGCTGTGCAGATCGCAACCGCGGTGCTCGATCAACTCAAGGCGGCCGGCACCGATATCAGGGCATTCTGCTGATGCGGCTCAAGCTCGGTCGCCCCGATATCGCGCGGTATTCGGACCGGTTCGAGGTACCCGCCGCCACACCTGGCGCGCCGCTTTGGGCGACGTGGATGGGTGTGGCGACGCTGCTACTCGACGACGGGTCGTCGGCGTTGATGACCGACGGCTACTTCTCCCGGCCCGGCCTGGCGCGGGTGGCGGCCGGCAAGGTTTCGCCGTCAGCGGCGCGCGTCGACGGCTGCCTTGCCCGGGCCAAGGTGTCCCGGCTAGAGGCTGTCGTCCCGGTGCACACCCACTTCGACCACGTACTGGATTCCGCGCTGGTCGCCGACCGAACCGGCGCCCTGCTGTTCGGCGGCGCGTCCGCGGCCAACGTCGGTCGCGGCTACGGGCTGCCCGAGAATCGACTTGTCGTCGCGGTCTCCGGCGAACCAATCGAGTTGGGCGCCTACGAGATCACGCTGGTGGAGTCCCACCACTGTCCACCCGACCGCTTTCCCGGTGTGATCAACGAGCCGGTAACACCGCCTGCGAAAGTATCGGCATACCGCTGCGGTGAAGCGTGGTCGACGCTCATTCAGCATCGACCATCGGGTCGGCGGCTGCTGATCCAGGGGAGCGCCGGCTACGTCAAGGGCGCCCTGGACGACTACCGGGCCGAGGTCGTCTATCTCGGCGTCGGCCAGCTCGGCGTTCAGCCGCGGTCGTATTTGTCGGACTACTGGAATGAGGTGGTGCGCGCGGTCGGCGCGCGCCGCGTGATTCTCATTCACTGGGACGACTTCTTCCGGCCGTTGTCAAAACCGTTGCGGGCCTTCCCGTATGTGGCCGACGACCTGGATGTGTCCATCCGCGTGCTGGACGAGCTCGCCGCACAGGACGGCGTCACACTGCAGCTGCCGACCGTGTGGCGCCGCGAGGACCCCTGGGTCTGACAGGCCTTAGACCGTTTCCGGCATCGCGATCAGGTAGAGGACGAAGCCCGCACCGGCGATGGCGCCCAGTGACACGAACGCCGCATCGTAGCCGGCGGCGACCACGATCGCGCCCGCGACAAAGTTCGACAATGCCGCCCCCACACCCCACGCGGCGGTTATCGCCCCCAGGCTGACGTTGAACCGGCCTGTTCCATGCGTGAGGTCCTGGACGACGAGCGGGAACAACGCCCCGAATATGCCGGCCCCAACACCATCGAGCAACTGCACACCGACAAGCCAATGCGGGTTATCCGACAGCGGGTACAGGAATGCGCGAACGGTCAAGACGGCGAACCCGACCAGAAATATCGGCCTGCGTCCCCACGTGTCGGCCTTGGCGCCGACGAGGTACGCCACCGGCACCATGACGAGCTGCGCGGCGACAATGCACGCCGACATCAGCGCGGTCCCGACCTGCTTATTGTGCAGTGCCAGCTTCTGCCCGACCAGCGGCAACAGGGCCGCGTTGGCAAAGTGGAACGTCACGACCGTCGCAGCGAAGACCATCAACCGACGGTCGTGCAGCAGCACCGCGAATCCGGACGGCTGTTCGTGCTGGGGTCCGGTTGCCTTGTCCATCCCGCGGGCCATGTCATGGTCGATCGCATCGGGCGGGACGCGCAGCGTTGCCACAACGCTGATCACCGCCATGACAGCCAGCAGCCAGAACACCACCACCGGTCCGAAGAAGTAGGCGAGGCCGCCCGCAGCGGCGGCGGTCGACGCGGTACCGGCATGCCTGAACGATTCGTTGCGTCCAACGCGTCTGGTGAACAGTCGCGGCCCGACGATGCCCAGCGTGATCGCGGCCAACGCCGGATTGAAAATGGAGCCGGCGATCCCGGTAACCGCTTGCAGGAACGAGATCGTGGAGAAGCCGGGCAACAATGGCATCGCCAATGCACCGGCGGCGACCGCCACCGCACCGCCGATGACCAGCGCTCGCTTTGCGGTGGTCCTGTCCACCCAGGCGCCGACCGGCGTCTGCGCGACGACCCCAGCGATACCGCCGACCGCCATCACGAACCCGATCGAGGCCTGGTCCCAATGATGGGTCAGCAGAAGGTATATCGACAGGTACGGACCCAAGCCGTCACGGACATCGGCCAACGAAAAGGCCAGCAGGTCCAGCGCATGCGCCGTTCGTCGCGGAATTGCGGCAACACGAGTTGACTCCGTCATCGACAAATTCCGGTCTCTGCGGCGGCTAGCGCGATTCGACGTAGGCTACCCACTCTGCACGTTATTCACCCGATCCCCGTTGTCCACCACATCCACGGATAGGAGCTGTGCGGCGAAAACATGTCACTGACCGTTTCACTGTTGCTGCTTGCTGTGGTTCTCGGGTTTGCCGTCGCCCGACCGTGGGGCTGGCCGGAGGCGGTGGCGGCGGTCCCGGCGGCCGCCATCCTGATCGCGATCGGCGCGATCTCTGTTCATCAGGCGGTCGCGCAGGTCGCCGGGCTGTCGGGAGTGGTCGCATTCCTGGGCGCGGTTTTGCTGCTGGCCAAGCTGTGCGACGACGAGGGTCTGTTCGAGGCCGCGGGCGCGGCGATCGCGCGCGGGCAGGTCGGGTCGGGGATGCTGCTGGGGCGGGTGTTCGTCGTCGCGTCCGCCATCACCGCCGTGCTCAGCCTGGACGCCGCCGTGGTGTTGCTGACCCCGGTGGTGCTCGTTGCCGTGCGCCGACTGCGCGCCCCAGTGCGGCCGTACGCCTATGCCACCGCCCATCTGGCCAACGGCGCCTCGCTGCTGCTTCCGGTGTCGAATCTGACCAACCTGCTGGCCTTTCACCTCGCGAACATCTCTTTCATCAAATTCACCCTCTTGATGGCGTTGCCCTGGCTGGCCGCCATCGTCACTCTCTACCTGGCCTTCCGGTGGTTCTTCGCCCGGGACCTGCGGGTCCAGCCGGACCCCGGGCAACTCGGGCCGGCGCCGCGCCCACCCGTGTTCGTGTTGATCGTTGTTGGGCTGACGCTGGCCGGGTTCGCGGTCGCTCAATCCGTGGGGATCGCGCCGGCGTGGGTGGCGTTGGCCGGCGCATCGGTGCTGGCAGTGCGCGGTCTGTGGCACCGGCACACCTCGGTGACCGAGATCGTGCGCGCGGTGAACGTGCCGTTCCTGGTGTTCGTGCTGGCGCTGGGCGTGGTGGTGCAGGCGGTCATGGTCAACGGAATCGACAAGGCGATGTCGGCCGTGCTGCCGTCGGGTTCGGGGCTGCCCGCATTGCTGGCGGTCGCCGCGGTGGCCGCCGTGTTGGCCAACGTCGTCAACAATCTGCCGGCAACGCTGGTGTTGCTGCCGCTCGTCGCGCCCGGCGGGCCGGTGGTCATCCTGGCAGTGCTGATCGGGGTCAACATCGGCCCCAACCTGACCTACGTCGGTTCGCTGTCCAACCTGCTGTGGCGGCGAGTGCTGCGTCAGCACGACGTCGAGGCGGGCGTGGGCGAGTACACCCGCCTCGGGTTGTGCACCGTGCCCGCGACGCTGGTGGTCGCGGTGGTCGCGCTGTGGGCGAGCGTGCGGCTGCTGGGTAGCTAGGCGCTGACCGCCAGCGCCGAGCGCGCGGCACCACGTAGCGCCGCCTGCCATACCCCGGCGCCTAGCACGCGGGCTCGGATGGGCGCCCCGGCGACCACCGTGAACGGCGTCTCCAGCGGGAAGTCCGCGCTGAGCGATTCGATCTCGGCCGTGCGAATGATCGTGGCCAGCGCGAGCGTGGCCTCCAACATCGCGAAGTGATCACCGATGCACGTGCGCGCTCCGCCACCGAACGGGAGGTACTGCCAGCGGCTGCGAGCCTTCGACCGTTCCGGGAGGAATCGCTCCGGATCGAAACGCAAGGGATTCGCCCACAATGCGGGGTCACGATGCATCGCATAGAAATTGACCACGGCCATGGTTTTCGCCTTGACCCGGTAGCCGTCCACCACCATGTCGCGGGTGGGGTGCGCAAATCAAGCGCCGTGGTCCGGATCTGATGATCGCCGCCAGTTCCTCGCGTGACTGGGCGCCGACGCGCTGACAGGCCCGGTAGATGTGGCCCTCCACAGTGCGTACCGACATCACCAGCTGGTCGGCGATCTGGCGGTTGGACAGACCCGCTACGACGAGTTCGATGACATCGCGCTGGCGACCCGACAACTTAAGACCTGCCGGTGTCCGCAGTGCCGGCGTGCACAAGCCGCCGCATTCCTCGGCCAACTCCTTGGCCAACGCCGCGGCGTACAGCTCACGCCGGTGCTGCTGGCTCTGGGCGAACGCAGCGGAGGCCTGCGCCGCTGCGTCGGCGGCCGCGGCCCGGTCACCGATTCCCCGGTACTGCACCGCCGCCGCCAGCAGGCCCTCGCCGTCCCCGGCCAGCAGAGCCCCCGCATGCGCTGCGACGGCATCGGCCAGCGGCAGCGACAACACTCCGGCCAGTTCCCGCGCCCGCGCCGCCCCCGAGGCATCACCCCATTGAGCCGCGGCCTGTATGCAGGCCAGCTCGTGGGTGGGCTGGCCGCGGTCGCGGGCGAGTCGCGCCGCCTCCTGCACGCTCGCCGTGGCCTCGCTCAACCGGCCGCTGGCCGCCATCGCCCACCCACTGGCCAGCGAGAGGCCGGTATGCATGAAAAGGTAATCGGCCGGCACGCACGACCGCGCCTCGGCGACAGCCTCATTCGCTTCGGCCGGCTGGCCGAGCTTCGCGTGCGCCTCGGCCAGCGCGAAGTAGCTCGCCGGCCGCAAACCCGTTCTTACAGAATGTCTTTGCACACCGGCAAGCGCCTCGTGCACCAACCGGGCCGCCTCCGCGGCGGCACCTCGGACCAGCTCGGCGTTTCCCGACAGCAAGGCCAGGTTCGCATAAGCCAGACCGGGGACGTCACGCGCCGAGTCGGCCAGTTGCTTTGCTGTGCTGACGAATTCGTCGATACGCCCGGTCAGACGGCAAGCGCGGCCGTACACCGCGCCGAACCAGAATCGCATGTGAGACGCCTGGAACGACGTGGTCGCGCGGCGCAGCGCCTGCTCAGCCACGACCGCGAGATCATCGACCTCGCCAAGCCCCCCCATCGCCATGATCAACGCCAGCGACGCCATCATCGCGTGAAAATCCGGCAGGGCACGGTAATCCAAGGCGGCCCGCGCCTTTTCAGCTGCTAGTTCGCAGCGCGCCGACACAGCGTCGATGCAGGCCTGCACGGCCAACCGCTCCGCCACCTGAGCCGGAGTTTCGGACGTCTTGGAGTTGGGGGACGCGAGGCCCTCGAGGATCACCGAAGCGTCTTCGGGCTTGCCGAGCATCCACACCAGGTTCGCCGCCCGCAGCGTTGCCCAACGGTGGTCGTCAGGCCCGTCGGCACCAGCCAAGTCACGCAGGGCCGTCTCGGCCTCCTCGCTGCGCCCGAGCAGCACCAGGTTCATCGCCCGGACCCCGGCCGCCTCGGGTGCCCCCGCTTGCGCGGCGGCGGTGGCAAACCGGTCGGCCAGCTCGAGATCCAGCAACGTCATGGCATGCCGTGCCGATTCCAGGAAAAGCTCGGGGTCGGGTTCAAGATCCGAGTCGAGGTGCAGCAGCCCCCGACGCACGGTGGCCTGCATGTCGGCGTCACCACTTTCGGCCAGCCGCGTCGCCAGCTTGCCCCGGATGCCCGAGAGATAGATCTCGCCAACGCTCGCGCGGCGAACCTCACCGAACAGTGGGTGCGCCAGCCTGGCCATCAGTGCGTCCCCGGCGCGTTCGACGCTTACCAGTCCCAGCCTCTCGGCGGCCGCCAGGTCTCGGCGGGGCACCAAATCACACAGCACGTCTACGGCCAGCGGCTCACACTGCGACAACGTGTCGACCACCAGCGCCAGCCGCGGGTTCAACCGCCCCAGCTGGCGTCCCACCGTGTCGGACAGGCTGGCCGAGACCGCGACGTCGTCGTCCCACATCCACACTCCGGCCGATTCCCGCATCCGCCCGGCCGCTATCTGATCGGCCACCAGCTGCCGCAGGAACAAGGTGTTTCCGTCGGTCAGTTGCCAGAACCGGGCCGCGCTACGCGCGTCGACCGGACCGCCCAGCGTGTTCTGGATTATCTCGCGCGTCGCCGCGGCCGAAAGTGGTTCGAGATCAAGACGGGCCAGCAACCCGTCTTTCCACAATGCGGTGATCGCGTCGGGCTCCGCGCTGCCGGTGCGCACCGTGACCAGCAGCCGAGCCCCACCCGACTGGGCCAGTTGGTGCACGACGAGTGCCGACAATCCGTCCAGCAGGTGCGCGTCATCGACCCCGATCACCACGCGACCTTGACGCTGTTGCGTAACAAAGGAATTGATCACGCGCCGCACGTTTGTCATCGGGTCAGCCATCGCATCGCCCAGCGAACCGATGAATGCCCCCAGTGGCAGCGCACGCGCGGATTCGGTGCCGACGATCCAATTGGTGCATTCGCCGGACGCCGAAGCGCGCCGCAGCACTTCGCGAGCCAGCCAGGTTTTACCCACACCGGCGCCTCCGGCGATGACCACGCCGGAATGGTTGCCAGTCCTGCTCAGGGCGCGGCGAATAGTCCCTAATTCATTGTCACGCCCGGTCAGCAGGTCGCCGCTGATCACTCGGCGACTATAACCGGGCAATGGCATCGGGCGCGCTGCTTCATCGGCGTTTCGGGAGCGACGATAGCCGGATCGCATCAGTGGAGTACTCCACTACGCTATGGCCGCCCACGCTGGGCCGTGAGCATTGCTTTTGCCAGGTAACAACTCAGCGAAGGCGGTGGGTGCTTTGGACGCCAAGGCGAAGATCGGCAATCACGCGGTGGTGTTGGGAGCAAGCATGGCCGGTCTGCTGGCCGCGCGCTCGCTGTCCGACTTCTTCGACACCGTCACAGTGGTGGAGCGCGACCCGCTGCTCGACACCCCCACCGCTCGCCGAGGTGTTCCGCAGGGCCGGCACGTGCACGGCTTGCTCGCGAGCGGCGCCCAGGTTCTCGAGCAGCTGTTCCCCGGCATCCTCGACGAACTGATGCTCAACGGTGCGCACTATTTCGACGGCGCGGATCTATCGCGACTGCACCACAGCCTGGGTGGGCATCCGCTGGTGAACACAGGTAGCGCCCGGTCGTTCAATATCTACCAGGTGACCCGGCCATTCCTGGAGGAACACGTCCGGGGGCGGCTACGCAACATCCCCAATGTCACGCTGCTGCACGAGCACGACATCGTGGCATTGACCTCAACCCCCGAGAGCCCTGGCCACAGCAGGATCACCGGCGCACGGGTATCCGACCGCCGCACCGGCGAAGACTACGCGCTGGCTGCCGATTTGGTGGTCGACGCCACCGGCCGTGGCGGCCGCACCCCCTTTTGGCTGGACAGCCTGGGTTATGGCCGCCCTGATGAGGATCACGTCACAGTGAATATGACGTACGCGAGCCAAGCGCTGCGGATGGCACCGGAAGCACTGCACGAAATCGCCTTTCTCGTCGGGTACGTACCCGGCCGGCCGCGCGGTTTGGGCATGTTGCACTGCGAGAACGACACCTGGACTTTCACCGTGATGGGTGTGGCGGGTCACGAACCCCCCCGCGACTTGGCGGGCATGTGCGAATTCGTGGCGGACTGCGCACCGGCCCACATGCTGGCCGCGGTCCGCGCCGCCGAGCCGATCGGGGAGCCGGTGCGGCACCGGATGCCGTCGAGTCAATGGCGCCGCTACGACAAGATGCGCCGCTTCCCCGAGGGCCTGCTGGTGACCGGCGACGCGATCTGCAGCTTCAACCCTATCTACGGCCAGGGCATGACGGTGGCCGCGCTGGAGGCGCTGGCGTTGCGTGACTGCTTAGCCGGCGGCACAAAGGATCTGGCGAGCCGCTTCTTCCACGCCGCAGCGGCGCCGGTCCGCCAGGCCTGGCAACTGTCGACCAACGCCGACCTCGCCATGCCCGAAATCGATGGCACACCAACGCTGGTCGCCCGGGCGCTGAACATATACATCGACCGGCTGCTAACCGCGACCGAGTACGACACCGCGGTCCTCGATCAATTCGTCAGGGTGACCTCGATGTTGGACCCCGCGACTCGGCTGCTGCGCCCGGCCATCGTGTGGCGCGTCGCCCGTGCCAAGACGCGCAGGCGCCGGCACGGCCTCGATCAGCGTGGCCCCCGGGTCCTGGCAGCCGGCAACGGCATACCGAGCTCGGCCATCACGCTACGGAGCAGCGTTGGGTAGTCGGTGATGATTCCGTCGACGCCGTAACCGATCAGCTCGCGCATGGTGCCGGCATCGTTGACGGTCCATGGAATGATCTTGAGCCCCAGAGAATGCGCGTGGTCGACATAGGGCTTACCGGTGACCAGCTGGTAGTCGGGCGAGACGATGCTGGCGCCCGCCACCGTCGCCCCGATCATCGGGTCACCGCCTGCCCAGGTCTCGTCGTACAAGGCCACCAACGGAATCGCCGGCTCGGCCTGGTGCACCATGGGCAGGGTTCGCCAGTCGAAGCTCTGGATCTCGACCAGACCAACTTTGTCCGCCGACCTGACCGCCGAAAGGATCACATCGACGAATTCCTGCGGCTGCGCGGATTCGCCCGGATGATCGGCCTCCACCTTGGTTTCGATGTTGTAGCGGACTCCGCCCTGATATGCGGCCCCATACGAGTCGGCCAGCGCAAAGACCTCGGGCAGCGTCGCTATCTTGTTGCCCCGTACGACCTTGGCCCGGGGGAACTCAGCCAGCTGCTTGCCGCAGTCGAGGGTGCGGATCTGCTCGAGAGTCAGCTCGTGCACGAGCTTGCCGACGTACGGATACTGCGGGTCGTCCGCGAACGCGGGCCCCGTGTCGGCGCATTTTTGCGCATCGATCGTCGCATCGTGCCACACCACAGGATGCCCGTCCTTGGTGATGACGATGTCGAGCTCGAGGGTATTGACGCCCAATTCAAGCGATTTGGCGAATGCGCGCAGCGATTCCTCGGTGGTCTCGCCACGACCGCCGCGATGGGCCTGCAGGTCGAATTCAGGCGGGGCTGCCCTGGCGGGCGGCGCAGGCGGCGCGAGCATCGCACCGGCCGCCAGCGCAGCACCGATGCGGGCGCGCCAGCCGGGCATTTAGGTTCTGCGCTGCCGCGCGATTTCGGCGAGCACCACCCCGGCGGCCACCGAGGCGTTCAGTGATTCCGTCTCGCCGGCCATCGGGATCGACACCACCTGCTCACACGTCTGCCGCACCAGCCGGGACAAGCCCTTGCCTTCCGACCCAACGACCACCACCATCGGATCGGTGCCGTCCAGGTCGTCGAGCACGGTGTCGCCGTCGGCGTCCAGTCCGATTACCCGCACACCGCGATCGGCCCAACCCTTAAGTGCCCTGGTTAGATTGGGTGCCCGCGCCACCGGAACCCGGACCGCCGCCCCCGCGCTGGTGCGCCAGGCCACCGCCGTCACCGAAGCCGAGCGCCGTTGTGGGATCAGCACGCCGTGGCCGCCGAACGCCGCAACCGAACGAATGATCGCGCCAAGGTTGCGAGGGTCGGAGATGTTGTCCAGCGCGACCAACAACGCCGGCGGCGATCCATTGGCGGCGACCAACAGGTCGTCGGGGTGGGCGTAGTTGTATGGCGGTACCTGCAGCGCGATGCCCTGGTGCAGACCGTTGGTGGCCATTCGGTCCAGGTCGGTGCGCGGTACTTCGAGGATCGCGATGCCCAGATCGGCCGCGCGGGAGACAGATTCGGTGAGTCGCTCGTCGGCTTCGGTGCCGAGCGCGACGTAGAGCGCCGTTGCGGGGACGCCGGCGCGCAGGCATTCCACTACCGGGTTGCGTCCGAGCACGGTCTCGGTTTCATCGGTGCGCTTGTCCGGTCGACGGCGCTGCGGTGGAGGCTTGGCGCGCTTGGCGGCGGGGTGGTGGGGACGCAAATGCGCCGGCGGGGTGGGACCGCGTCCCTCGAGCGCACTGCGGCGCTGGCCCCCGGAACCGACGGTAGGGCCTTTTTTGGAGCCGGATTTGCGTATAGCGCCCTGACGCCGTGAGTTGCCGGCCATCTACTTCCCGTCCCCGGCCAACAGCTCCCACTGGGGTCCGTCCGCCGTATCGGTGACCTCAATGCCGGCGTCCTTCAGCCGGTTACGAATCTCGTCGGCAAGCGCCCAGTTGCGCTCCTCCCGAGCCTTTTGCCGGCTTTCGAGTTCGGCTTGCACCAGCACGTCGACGGCTGCCAGGGCGGCCGAGGTCTCGTCGCGAGATTCCCAGCGTTCGTCGAGCGGGTCGCAACCCAGGATGCCCATCATCGCGCGGATCGCTTCGGCACTATGCAGGGCACCGTCATGATCGCCGGCGTCCAGAGCCCGGTTGCCTTCCGCGCGCGCCTGGTGCACCTCGGCCACCGCGATCGGAACGGCCAGGTCGTCATCGAGCGCCTCGGCGAAGCGTGGGGTCCACTGCCCAGGACAGACGGCACCGACGCGGCTGCGAACGCGGTGCAGGAATTCCTCAACCCCGACGTAGGCCTTCACGGCGTCCTGCAGTGCGGTCTCGGAGAATTCCAGCATCGACCGATAGTGCGCACTACCCAGGTAATAGCGCAGTTCGGCCGGCCGGACGCGCTGCAACATCGACGGTATGGACAGCACGTTGCCCAGCGATTTGCTCATCTTTTCGCCGCCCATCGTCACCCAGCCGTTGTGCAGCCAGTAGCGGGCGAACCCGTCTCCGGCGGCGCGGCTCTGCGCGATCTCGTTCTCGTGGTGCGGGAATATCAAATCCATTCCACCGCAGTGGATGTCGAATTCCGGCCCGAGATAGGTGCGCGCCATTGCCGAGCATTCCAGGTGCCAGCCGGGGCGTCCGCGGCCCCATGGGGTGGGCCAGGACGGTTCGCCGGGCTTCGCGCCCTTCCACAAGGTGAAGTCGCGCTGGTCCCGCTTGCCGGTAGCCACCCCCTCGCCCTGATGCACATCGCCGACCTTGTGGCCGGACAACTGCCCGTATTCCGGGTAGCTGAGCACATCGAAGTAGACGTCGCCCTCGGACGCGTACGCGTGATTAGTTTCGATCAGGCGTTCCATTAATTCGACCATTTGGGTGATGTGCCCGGTGGCACGCGGCTCGGCCGACGGCGGCAACACGTCCAAGGCGTCGTAGGCCGCGACGAACGCGCGCTCGTAGGTGGCCGCCCACTCCCACCACGGGCGGCAGGCCGCGGCGGCCTTGTTCAGGATCTTGTCGTCGATATCGGTCACGTTGCGGATGAACGCGACGTCGTAGCCTCGCGCTGTCAGCCAGCGTCGCAGGATGTCAAAGGCAACGCCGCTGCGGACATGCCCGATATGCGGCAGGCCCTGGACGGTGGCACCGCACAGGTAGATGGAGACGTGCCCGGCCCGCAGCGGAACGAAGTCACGCACGGCACCCACCGCCGTATCGTGCAGTCGCAAGCGGGCGGGAGCGGTCACGTCGTGCCAGCTTACCTGCTGGTTCGGATGACCAGCGCCGTCGCGATCGCGGCCAGGCCCTCGCCGCGCCCGGTCAGTCCCAGCCCGTCGGTGGTGGTTCCCGATACCGAGACCGGCGCCCCCAGCAGGCCCGACAAGACCTGCTGCGCCTCGGCGCGCCGCGGACCGATCTTGGGGTGGTTGCCGATCACCTGCACGGCGGCGTTGCCGACCCGGTAGCCGTCGCGCGATATCAGCTCGACGACGTGACGCAGCATGTCGGCGCCGCTGACAGCCTTCCAGCGCGGATCGTTGACTCCGAACACACCCCCGATATCGCCCTGACCTGCTGCCGACAGCAGCGCGTCGCACAGCGCGTGCGCCGCCACGTCGCCGTCGGAATGTCCGGCGCAGCCGTCGGCTCCCGGAAACAGCAGCCCTACCAGCCAGCACGGCCTGCCGGGTTCAATCGGGTGCACATCGGTCCCCAGACCGACCCTTGGGAGGTTAGGTTCGCTCATCGCCGCACGATCGCTTGGGCCAGCAGCAGATCCAGCTGGTTGGTGATCTTGAATGCCAGCGGGTCGCCGTCGACCACCTGGATCTGGCCGCCCACCTGCTCGACGAGGGAGGCGTCGTCGGTGAAACTGGCCCCATCAGGGCAGGCGGTGCTCCGGTATGCCCGATACGCGCGCAACAGCAGGCTGGTCGCGAATCCCTGTGGGGTTTGCACCGCCCGCAGGCCGGCCCGTTCGGGCGTGCCCAGGACGACCCCGTTGGCGTCCACCGCCTTGATGGTGTCAGACAGCGGCAGTGCGGGCACCACGGCGGGATGGCCGGCCCGCAAGGATTCGACAACCCGAACGATCAATCCCGGCGGCGTCAGCGGCCGCGCGGCATCGTGCACCAGCACAAAGTCGGGTGCCTCCGACCCCGGGTCCTCAGACATGGCAGAAAGCGCCAGACTCACGGACTGGGTGCGGTCGCACCCACCCGCTACGACGGCGGCTTTGTCGCCAAGGATCAGCTTCGCCTCGTCGGTGAGGTCTGCCGGTACCGCCACGACAACGGTGTCGACGACCCCGGAGTCCAACAAGCCATCCACGGCACGCTCGACAAGGGTTCGGCCTTCGAGTTGATGGAACGCCTTCGGGATACCGGCAGCGAGCCGCTGTCCCGAACCTGCGGCCGGGACCACTGCGACTACCGTTCCCGAGGCGCCCGCTCCCCCGACCACCAGAGTCTCAGGGTCTTCAAGAAGCGGCGGCGAGAACCTCGTCGAGGATGGTCTCCGCTTTGGCGTCATCGGTGCTTTCGGCCAAGGCCAGTTCACCGACCAGGATCTGACGCGCCTTGGCCAGCATGCGCTTCTCGCCGGCGGACAACCCACGCTCCTGATCGCGACGCCACAGGTCGCGCACTACCTCGGCCACCTTGTTCACGTCACCCGAGGCGAGCTTCTCAAGGTTGGCCTTGTAGCGGCGGGACCAGTTGGTCGGCTCTTCGGTGTGCGGGGCACGCAGAACCTGGAACACCTTGTCCAGGCCTTCTTGTCCGACGACATCACGGACACCGACATATTCGGCGTTATCGGCCGGGACTCGAACGGTCAGGTCTCCCTGCGCCACTTTCAAGACGAGATACTCTTTTTGCTCCCCTTTAATGGTGCGGGTTTCAATCGCCTCGACTAACGCAGCACCGTGGTGCGGGTAGACAACGGTGTCACCGACCTTGAAGATCATCTGATTCGAGCCCCTTTCGTTACCTCATTCTAACACGGCGGCCCAAAGCGTGCGGATCAACGTTGCAGGTCAGGGGCACAACGCGCAGATTAGGGGTTGACATGAGCAGCAAGACGTGCCATCGAGCACACTAGCAACGTCCCGATCGGGACCCGCCGGGCACCCCGCGCGAAGCCCTGGTCTGCTGGTCTTCCAGCCTGGCCTCGCGTCCCGCGCTACCGCGGGCGGCACGTTCCTACTACTGTGCATAGTTGCAAGTGCGTAACAAGTCCAACCGCTGGCCCAGCAGGAGGAATTGCGTGAACCGCTTCAAGATCCGCCTGCCCGCGCTGGCGGTGCTGGCCTCGATCGGCGTTCTCGCCGCGACGCTCACCGGTTGCGGCGCCGGTCAGATCTCGCAGACGGCCACCCAGGAGCCCGCCGTCAACGGCAACAGGGCGACGTTCAACAACGTGGCGCTACGCGACATACACATCCGGGCCAACCAATCCGGCGACTTCATCGAGCCGGGCAAAGCCGTGGACCTGGTGCTGGTGGCGATCAATCAATCGCCGGATATCACGGACCGACTGGTCGGTATCACCAGTGACATCGGCACGGTGACGCTCGCCGGTGGCGACGGCCGGCTGCCCGCCGGCGGGATGCTGTTCATCGGCACGCCCGATGGCAAGAGCATGGCGCCGGGGCCGATGGACGCCAACAACGCGGCCAAGGCGACGGTGACGTTGGCGCAGCGCATCACAAACGGTCTGGCCTACAACTTCACCTTCACTTTCGAGAAGGCCGGCCAGACCACCGTGATGGTGCCGATTGCGGCCCCGGAGGCTCCGCAGCGGTCCTGACCGCGTTTGTCGGCCTGTCACACCGGGCTTGTCGCACCAGGCCGATACGGTCAACGCGTGGCAAACGCACGCTTGCAGTACCGATGCTCAGAATGCCGCCACGTGACCGCCAAGTGGGTGGGACGCTGCATGGAATGCGGGACCTGGGGCACCGTCGATGAAGTGGCGGTGCTCAGTGCGGTCGGTGGCGGGAGCCGTCGGTCGGCGAATCTGGGTCCGGCCTCGAAAGCCGTTCCGATCAGTTCCATCGAACCGAACCTCAGCAAGCACCGCCCAACGGGGATCGACGAGCTAGACCGGGTGCTCGGCGGCGGCGTGGTGCCGGGTTCGGTGACGCTGCTGGCCGGTGATCCGGGCGTCGGTAAGTCAACGCTGCTGCTCAAGGTCGCGCACCGCTGGGCACAGTCCGGCCGACGCGCGCTGTATATCTCCGGCGAGGAGTCCGCCGGCCAGATCCGGCTGCGGGCCGACCGCATGGACTGCGGCGGCAAGGGAGTCGAGGAGATCTACCTGGCCGCCGAATCCGACCTGCACACGGTGCTGGACCACATCGCGACGGTCAAACCTGCGCTGGTCATCGTGGACTCGGTGCAAACCATGTCCACCGCTGATGCCGACGGCGTCGCCGGCGGCGTCACCCAGGTGCGCGCGGTCACCGCCGCGCTGACCGCGGCCGCCAAGGCCAACGATGTGGCGCTGATTCTCGTCGGCCACGTGACCAAGGACGGAGCCATCGCCGGTCCACGCTCGCTCGAACACCTCGTGGACGTGGTGCTGCACTTCGAAGGCGACCGCAACGGCACGGTGCGGATGGTCCGCGGGGTCAAAAACCGATTCGGTGCGTCCGACGAAGTCGGGTGCTTCATGCTGCACGACAACGGGATTGAAGGCGTGGCCGACCCGTCGAACCTATTCCTGGATCAACGACCGACGCCGGTGCCCGGCACCGCGATCACGGTGACGCTGGACGGAAAGCGACCGCTGATCGGCGAGATTCAGGCGTTGTTGGCGACGCCAGGCGGCGGCTCGCCGCGTCGCGCCGTGAGCGGGATCGACCATTCCCGGGCCGCGATGATCACCGCGGTCCTGGAAAAACACGCCAGGCTGCCCATCGCCGCCAATGACATCTATCTGTCCACGGTGGGCGGCATGCGATTGACCGATCCGTCGTCGGATCTCGCGGTCGCGATCGCGCTGGCTTCGGCGTACTCGGACCTCCCGCTGCCCACCACCGCGGTGATGATCGGCGAGGTGGGGCTGGCGGGCGATCTGCGGCGGGTCGCCGGCATGGAACGACGCCTGGTCGAAGCCGCGCGGCAAGGGTTCACCATCGCGCTGATCCCCCCGGGTTGCACCGCGGTTCCGCCGGGCATGCACGCGCTGAGCGCACCCAACATCGTCGCGGCGCTGGAGCACATGATCGACATTGCAGATCACCGCAGTAGTAGGGCTCCGGGCCTGCACGTAGCAGAATGACACGTTGTGACCCGTCCGACCCTGCGTGAGACCGTCGGCCGCCTGGCGCCCGGCACCGGGCTCCGGGACGGCCTGGAGCGCATCCTGCGCGGCCGCACCGGTGCGCTGATCGTGCTCGGCCACGACGACAGCGTCGAAGCCATCTGTGACGGCGGCTTCTCGCTCGATGTCCGGTACGCGCCGACGCGGCTGCGTGAGCTGGCCAAGATGGACGGCGCCGTGGTGCTGTCCACCGACGCCAGCCGCATCGTGCGGGCCAACGTGCAGTTGGTTCCGGACCCGTCCATACCCACCGATGAATCGGGGACCCGGCACCGCTCGGCGGAACGGGCTGCGATCCAAACCGGCCACCCGGTGATCTCGGTCAGCCACTCGATGAACATCGTCACCGTCTATGTCGGCGGGGAGCGCCACGTGCTCACCGACTCCGCGACCATCCTGTCGCGAGCCAACCAAGCCATCGCCACCTTGGAGCGTTACAAGGCCAGGCTCGACGAGGTCACCAGGCAACTGTCCAGGGCGGAGATCGAGGACTACGCCACCCTGCGCGACGTGATGACCGTGGTCCAGCGGCTCGAGTTGGCCCGCCGCATCGGGCTGGTGATCGACAACGACGCTGTCGAACTCGGCACCGACGGGCGCCAGCTGCGACTGCAACTGGAGGAGCTGCTGGGCGGCAACGACACCGCGCGAGAACTGATCGTGCGCGACTACCACGCGAGCCCCGAGCCGCCGTCCAAAGCGCAGGTCGCCAGCACCCTGGCCGAGCTGGACACCCTGTCGGACACCGAATTGCTGGAGCTCACCGTGCTGGCCAAGGTCTTCGGATATCCGACCACGACAGAGGCCCAGGATTCGGCGCTGAGCCCGCGCGGCTACGGCGCCATGGCCGGCATTCCCCGGCTGCAATTCGCCCACGTCGACCTGCTGGTCCGGTCATTCGGAACGCTGCAGGGCCTGCTCGCGGCCAGTTCAAACGACTTGCAGTCGGTGGAAGGCATCGGTTCGATGTGGGCCCGCCACGTCCGGGAGGGGCTGTCGCAACTAGCGGAGTCGACGATCGCCGACCCCCTCAACTAATTGCCAGCGGGTGCGGGCGGCGCTTCCGGCGGTGGCGCCAGCCCCGGCTGACCCGGCCCAGGAGCCGGTGGCGGCTGGCTCAGGATGAACGGAACCGCAGACGAGCGCAGATTTCCCAGCTGCACAACGAGGTTGTACGTGCCGGGCCCGATCGCCGGGCGCGGCAGCGGGCAGTGCGGCGCCGACCCCATCCCGGTCCAGGTCACCGCAGTGGTGACCTGCTCGCCCGGGGCGAAGCCTTTGACCAGCGTCTCGTTGGACGGCGCGCAGTCCAGGTTCGACCACAACCGCTTGTTGTCCAGCGAATATACGTAGGCGGCCAGCACTGCGGCTCCGACATCGTGTTTGCAGGCCACCAGTCCGATGTTGGTGACAACCATGGTGAACTTCGGCTGATCTCCGATGAAGTACTGGGGTGCGTTGGTCAGGCCCTTGACGGCCAGCGTCGAGTCGGGGCAGTCATCGCCCGGGTTCAGCACCGGTGGCGGCTGCACTGCTGCGGTCGCGGTGGGTGCCTCCGGGTTTTGCCCCTCCGGCGGCTGTGCCAGCGGGTTGCTGCCCTCCTGCCCGGGTGCCGGCGGCGCTTGCGGCGGCTGCGCGCCCGGATGATTTTGGGCAGGGGCAGATTTGTCGGCGTTGGCGGGTTTGGCGCCTGCGCTGCTGCTCACGAAGGCGATTACGGTAGCGATGGCGATCCCGATGACGACGACCGCGATGCCCAGGGCCAGGCCCCTGCGCCGCCAATAGATCTCCGTCGGTAGCGGGCCCTGCGGTTCCAAATCCAGCACATTAACACCGTAGGTCCAGGTCACGCCGATTTGTTCGACCCGCCTCGGCGTGTCGCCGGGTTAGCTGGCCAACCGCCGTGTTAGAGGCGCTGGCAAAGCCGTGGTCACTCCCCAATATCGCCGACGTGGTGGACCAACGCCGCCCGCCCGTCGGCGAGGTGATAGGTGACGCCAGCAATAGCCAGGGTTCCCGCGGCCAACCGCTCCGCGATGGCCGCAGAACGCGACTTGAGCTGGGCCACGGTCTCTCGTACGTGTCGTTCCTCGAACTCATCGACGCGAGTCAGGCCGTCGCGGCGGGCCAGCAGGATGGACGGCGCGACCCGTTCCACCACATCCCGCACGAAACCTGCCGGTATCGCGCCCTGGTCGAGCGCGCCCAGAGCCGCCTTGACGGCGCCGCAGCTGTCGTGGCCCAGCACCACGATGAGCGGCACGTCGAGCACCGTTACCGCGAACTCGATGGAGCCCAACACCGCCGAATCGATGGCCTGGCCGGCGGTGCGCACCACGAACACGTCACCCAGGCCCTGATCGAAGATCAGCTCCGCGGCGACCCGACTGTCCGCACAGCCGAATACCACCGCGGTGGGCTTCTGACCCGCGGCCAGGCTGGCCCGATGTGCGACGCTCTGGCTGGGATGCTGCGGTTTGCCGGCAACGAATCGCTCGTTACCCTCTTTGAGTGCTTTCCACGCGGTTACCGGACTGGTATTGGGCATGGCACATATTGTGCTGTGCCGCAGTCGCCGATGGCTAGCCGAATGCACATCCCGGCGGATGAACTTCTGGAATGGTACGACCGATCCCGCCGTGATCTGCCGTGGCGAGAACCCGGCGTCACCGCGTGGCAGATCCTGGTCAGCGAGTTCATGCTGCAACAGACGCCGGTGACGCGGGTCCTCTCGATCTGGCCGGACTGGGTGCGGCGCTGGCCCACCGCATCGGCCACCGCCGCGGCCAGCGCCGCCGACGTCCTGCGCGCCTGGGGCAAGCTGGGCTATCCGCGGCGCGCTAAATGGTTACACGAGTGCGCAACCGTCATTGCGCGCGACTTGGGCGACGTGGTGCCCGACGACGTCGATACGCTGCTGGCCTTGCCGGGCGTCGGGAGCTACACGGCACGAGCTGTCGCGTGCTTTGCCTACCGGCGGCGGGTGCCGGTGGTGGACACCAACGTCCGTCGGGTGGTGGCCCGCGCCGTGCACGGCCTGGCCGATGCCGGTTCGCCGTCGGCCACCCGTGACCACGCCGACGTCGCGGCACTGCTACCGAGCGACGAAGCCGCACCGGAGTTTTCAGTGGCGCTGATGGAGTTGGGCGCGATCGTCTGCACAGCGCGCTCACCCCGATGCGGGTTATGTCCCCTGGCAGATTGCGCATGGCGGAACGCCGGTTATCCGCCGGCGCAGACGCGGGCGCGTCGCGTGCAAACCTATGCGGGAACCGACCGCCAGGTCCGCGGCCGACTGCTGGATGTGTTGCGCATCAACGACTCTCCAGTAACTCAGGCCCAGCTGGATGTGGCGTGGCTGAGCGATACCCAGCAGCGCGATCGGGCGCTGGACTCGTTACTCGCCGACGGCCTCGTGACCAGAACATTGGATGGCCTGTTCGCACTGCCGGGCGACGGATGACCGGTGGCCGATCAGAGGTCGTTGCCGGCGTAGGACTGGTTGAAGCTTTTGTTGGCAAGTGGGAAGTCGGGGACGATGGTGTCGGCCATCGCGACGGGCAGCGCCGGCCAGTTGAACCAGGACGGGTCGACGATCTTGGCACGGGTGATGCGATTTGCGGCATCGACTTCGACGCGGTGGACTATGCTGCCACGCCACCCCTCGACAATGCCGATGCCGGTGCGGGCCCCGTCTGGCGAAGGCAGCGGTTCGGCGAATCGGGTTGGCCCGGAATATGATTCGATCAGATGACAGGCCAAGACGGTGCTGGCCGCAAACTCATCTCGCCGCACCGTGTAGCGGGCGAGCACGTCACCGGCGACCGCGCCGATCTCCGTGACCGGCAGCGCGATGGTCGGATGTTCGAGTCGGGCGTCAGTACGCATGCCACTGGCGCGTGCGACATAGCCGAGGCAGCCGAGGCCGTGCGCGTCTTGCGAGTACAGGACGGCGGTCCCGGCGAACCGGTCGTACACCACGCCATTCTGCAGCGTCAGCTCAGCGACCTCGGCTACGTCGGCCGCAATGGATCTCAGCTGAGCGACGTCGGGTAGTGCCTGAAGTGTGGCCGCGCCAGGGCTGATGGCGCCGCGCAGCAGCCGATGTCCGGTGACGGTGGCGTTTAGCCGTAATAGTCGTTCGCGGATGCGTTGAGCGTGCGCATTGGCGAGTGCGAATCCGACATCGTTGGCCAGCGCACCCAGGTCGGTGACGTGGTTGTAGAGCCGTTCGAGCTCGACGAGGAGCGCCCGGAGTCGGTGTACCTCGTCGGGGAGTTCGATCCCGAGCGCGTCTTCGATGGCGAGGCTGTGGGCGAGGGCGTGTGCAACCGAGGTATCGCCGCTGATTCGTTCGGCCAATTCGGCTGCGTCGCCGGCCGGCCTTCCGTGGAACAGCTTTTCGAGGCCGCGATGGACGAACCACAGTCGGGCCTTGAGTCGCAGCACCGTTTCGCCCGCGACGGAGAAGCGGAAGTGGCCGGGTTCGATCAGTCCGGCGTGCACAGGTCCGACCGGGATCTCATAGACCCCGGGCCCCTCGACTGGGACGAACGGGAAACGGCCGACACCTGCGAATTCGGGTGCGGGTGCGGCATTGCTCCGCATCGGATACCAGTCCTCGGGCCAGTGTTCGTGGCGCACAAGTGGCCGTAGTTTGGGGTGCCCGACGGGCCGAATCCCGTACAGGTCCGCCATTTCGCGCTCGAATCGGCTGGCCGCGAACGACAGATATGCCAAGGAGCGCACTGCCGGATCATTCTTGGGCACAACATATTCAAGTTCGACGCGGCGATCGGGCCAGCCAGCCAGGAACAAGTAGACGATGCGGAGCCTGTAGTTGTCGTCATGCGCTGCCACCAGACCGAGACGAAATCCTTTGCCTAGCAGGTCTTCCGCCTCTTTGGGCAGCTCGTCCTGCGATAACCTCTGCTGCATCACGTTACGGCTCATGGCGTGGCCCGATTTCGCTGGCGGCGTCGGTGAACAGGTTTGTAAGCGGGCCGGCGGTGACACCGAGAGTGATCGATGCGGCGATACCGAGGAGTAGGGCCGTGGCCACCGTCGGCGGCACGGCGATCGCAGGTGTGCCGGCGGATTCGCCCAGCAGGATGCGGCCCGAGTTGCGCGCCAGCGCAGCGAAGGCAATCGCGATCAGCAACATCCCCGTACCGAGGGCCCAACTGAGCTGGGCGTCGGCGAGCGAGCGGGCGATCGCCAGTTCGCTGGCGAACATCGCAAAAGGTGGTAGCCCGAGCAGCACAATGACGCCTACGGCAAGCGACCCACCGATCAGGCGGGAACGCCGCAACACCCCGCTGATGTCAGCGATAGCGGTGGAGTTGTGCGCGGCCTGCAACTGCCCGCTGGCCAAGAACAGCATCGTCTTGCCGATCCCGTGTGCGAGCACATGCAGCAGCAACGCAGCGATCGCCAACGTGGTACCGGCGGCTGCGGCAATCGCGATCAGGCCCATGTTCTCCATCGAGGAGTAGGCGAGCATGCGTTTGATATCGGGTGTCACGGTAAGCATCAGAGCGGCGATCAGCAGCGTCGCCAGACCGATTATCAGCAGCCCCGACCTCATGTAGGCGGGCCCGGTGGCAGCGTCGACGATTGGTTTGATGCGGATCAGCACCGAAAAAGCCACTGACAGAAGCACTCCGCTCATCAAGGCCGACACGGGTGCCGGTGCTTGGCTGTGAGCGTCGGCCAACCAGGTGTGGAATGGAAACAGGCCGGCCTTGGCGCCGTAACCGATCAGCAGCAGCCCGCCCGCCAACCGCGCGATGCCCGGATCCAGCCTGCCCGCATACGCCGTCAGCACGTCGAGGTTCAGGGCTTCGGTGGCCGGGGCACCGGCATGCTCGACGGCGTAGTAAAGCAGCACGGTGCCCAGAAAAGCGATCGCGATGCCGACCGAGCAGATCACGACGTATTTCCAGGTCGCTTCCAGTGCCGTGCGGGTGCGGCGGTGCCCGACCAGAAAGGCGGTGATCACCGTTGTCGCTTCGATCGCGACCCAGATCACTCCGATGTTGTTGGCACACACAGCAAGGACCATGGCCGCCAGGAAGGCCGCCATCAGTGACCCGTACGCCCGGGCGCTGCGTGCGTCGGTGTGGCAGCCCGCGAGTTCGGCATCGAGGTAGCCGATGCTGGCCGAGGAGGCCAGCGTGGCAACGATTCCGATGACGATCAGCATGGTGACGGTGAGCGCATCGACGCGCAGCAGCCCGCCCAACGCGAACCGGGTCCCTGATCCGACATGCACCCCCAGCGCTACCCCACACCCGAGCACCGTCAGCGATGAGAGAACGATCAGTGCGGCGGTCGCGCGGCGCCACCCGCCGATCAGAGTGCCGATTGACGCACCGATCGGCGTCAGGATCGCGGCCAGCAGTAAACCGGTCATCAGTCGTGCAGCTCCCGCAACGCATCAAGGTCGGCGCCGCCGAAAGTGCGCGAAAGCCGGCCGGTAAGAACGCCGATCACGATGACGGCGAACAGCACGTCCAGGGAGGCGCCGAGTTCAACGATCAGCGGCACCCCTGCCGTGAGCAGAAACGCCGCCGCGGCGATTCCGTTGTCGAGCATTAGGAATCCCGCCGCTTGCGACACCGCGTGCCGCCGCGTGACCATCACGAACAATGCGATGAGCACCACCGCGGTGGCGGCCGGGACTGCAGTGGTCGTGGCCGCAGGCTGCAGCTTCACCAGGTCCCCTGTGGCGGCGAAAGCGGCGAGCGTCAGCACTGCGGTGATCAGCAGCGATGTGGCGGTGTTCACCAACGGGGTGGCCTCGCGCTGGGATCGCGGCTCGGCGCCGACTGCGCGGGCCAGCGACTGCGGAAGCACCACAGCCCGCAACCCCAGCACGGCCAGACCGACACCGATGAGCGCGGCGTCGCCGTCGTACACCCCGCGCAGGATGGGAATGGCAGCCAGTGCGACGCCCTGCCACGCCAGCAGTCGGGTGATGGCGGTCAAGTCGCGGCGCCAGACGATCAGGACGGCTGACAAGATCAGCCCACCGGCGGCCAGGTCGACTAGTACCGCGAAACTGTTGTATGTCATGCCTGCACCGTGAAGAAGTTGGCGGCGGTGACCGCGAGCAGAGCCAGCAGAAATGACCCGGCCAGCAGTTCCGGAACCCGGAACAGCCGCAGCTTGGCGACGAACACCTCGACAGTTGCGAGCACCCCGGCCAGCACGGCGACCTTGGCTGCCACTGCTGCGACGCCGACGACGATGTCCACCACGCTGGGCCGACTGCCAGCGATTCCCCACGGCCCGAACAGGTTTGCCAGCAGCGCGAGTAGCACGGTGAGTCGCATGCCGGCCGCCCACTCGACGAGCGCCAGGCGCGGGCCCGCGTATTCAAGGACCATCGCCTCGTGCACCATGGTCAGCTCGAGATGGGTGGACGGGTTGTCGACCGGCAGTCTCCCGGTTTCGGCGACAATCACGATCACCAGCGCAGCGAACGCCAGCACCGCGGCCAGCGAGACCACCTGCCCGGGGTGGGTGATGGTATGAGCCACCACGGCAGCGAAATTGGCTGATCCCGCCGGAATGGACAGCGCGAACACCGCAAGCAGAATGGTGGGTTCAACCAGCGCTGCGATGGTGATCGCACGGCTGGCGCCCATGCCCCCGAACGAGGTGCCGGTGTCGATGCCGGCCAGCGTCAACGCAACTGTACCCACGAACAGAAGTCCGACCACGGCGAACAGGTCGGCGCTGCCATCCAGCGGTGAACCCGTCGCGACCAGCGGCGCGATCGCGGCGATCAGCAACGTCGATCCGGCGACAATGGCGGGCGCGGCCGCGAAGACCACCGTCGTGCCAATCGGGGTGATCTGTTGTTTCCCAAGTTGTTTGATTATGTCGCGCCACGGCTGCAAGACCCCGCCGCCGGCGCGGCCCTCCCAGCGTGCGCGCACCTGCCGGGTGAGGCCGACCACCAGCGGCGCCCCGGCCATCACGGTGCCGATCTGCGCCGCGCCCGCGACGTAGGACAGCACGTTCACCGGGCGACCACCAGGACGGTCAGCACACCCAGCGCACCGTAGGCGAGGTACAGGTGCACGCTGCCGGTATGGGCGCGCCGCATCATGTCCGCGGCGGCTGCCACCAGGTGGATGACCGGGGTGTAGAAGCGTTCCTCGATCGCGTCGGCGATTGTGGCGCGGTAGGTGATCTTGTCGGCGAGATAGTGCGACTCGGGGGTCTGAGTGACCTCGATATCGGTGTCGGGTCGCAGTACGTCGGCGAAGACCCGTTGCAGCGGTTCAGCGAAGGACGTTGCCGTGTACTGCATGCGTGCGGTGAGATCATCCGCGCCACAGGCCCACAGCGGCAATGTTGCGGGTGCCGGGCGCCGCCACTGACGGCAACGCGCGAGCGTGGCCGCGGTAAGCGCGGCAACCACGACGCCGGCCACGATCACCCCGGGTGCGATCGACCCCTGCAGGCCGGGCAGCCGGACCACGGCGCCGAGACCGGTGAACTCCGCCGTGCGGGCCGCGGGGAGCGTGGCGATCGTCCGACGCAGCGCCGGCGCGACAACCGAGGGCGCGCCCGCCAGCACCAGACAGGCGGTGGCCGCAATAGCCATACCGGCCAGCATGGTGCCCGGTACCTCGCGGGCCCCGGCTGCCTCCTGACTGCGCGGCCGCGCCAGGAATCCGATCCCGAACGCCTTGACCATCGCGGCCACCCCCAGGCCAGTGGTGAGCGCGACCGCGCCGACCGCTAGCGGGGTGGTCAAGGCCAGCAGGGTGTCGTGGCCTGGAGCCGTGTGGATCAGCGACTGGACCAACAGCCACTCGCTGACGAACCCCGCGCCCAGGGGAAGCCCACACGCCCCAAGCGCGGCGACCCCGAACAGGGTGGTGGTCGCGGGCATCCTGCGGGCCAGGCCGCCCAGCCGGTCGAGGTCCCGTAGCCCCGTCGCGGCCAGCACCGACCCCGCCGCCATGAACCCAAGGCTTTTGAACGCCGAGTGCGCGATCAGGTGCAGCATGGCCGCCGCGGCAGCGATGGTCGCGGGCCCGCGTGCGCCCGAGGCCGCGAATAACGTCGCAGCTCCCAATGCCAGTGAGATCAATCCGAGGTTCTCGGTTGTCGAATACGCAAGTAGCCGTTTAAGGTCCGTGGCGACCGAAGCCTGCACCACGCCGTAGAGCGCCGAAACCGCACCGACAAACATCATCGTGAGGCCCCACCAGCGCGGACCCGGTCCGAGCAGTTGCAGATCGACACGGCAGATGCCATAGATCCCCAGGTTGACCATCGCCGCGCTCATCAGTGCCGACACCGGGCTGGGCGCCTCGGGGTGGGCACGTGGCAACCAGGCGTGCAGCGGCACCAGTCCGGCCTTCGACCCAAACCCAGCCATCGTCAACAGAAAGACTGCGGTGCAGGCACCCTGCGGGATCCGGTGCAAATCTGAAAACCGGTCGGCGCCACCGGCCGCCGACAACACCATCAGCCCGACTAGGATCGCCGCGAACCCCAACTGGGTCATCACCGCATAGACCAATGCGGCGGGGCGAACTTGCGCGCGAGTGTGCCCGTCCAGCACTAAAACCAGCGACGCGACCGCCATCAACTCCCAAGCCAGCAGGAATGTAGTCACCGACCCCGCGGCAGGCACCAGCAGCATCGCCGCGACGAACACCGGCAATACGGTCAGGGTGACCCGCCCCAGATGACCGTGGCGGGCATAGCCGATCACATACGGCCCGACCGCGACCGCAACAGCGCCTACGACCGCCATAAAGAATCCGCCAAGCGGATCGATCTCCAGCTGCACTCCCGAAAGGGGGAGTAACCATCCGATGCGGACTCCGCGAACCGCGCCGAATACCCCCAGCACGCCCGCCCACACCCCGACCGCACCGACCAGCGATGTCAGCGCGCCGGCTACGACCGATCTAAAGTCATTGCGCGGCAGTGGTCGTGCCTCTGATACCGCAATGACCGTCAGTTCTGCTGTCACTTACCAGTCACCGCTCGCAGAGCCGCGATGATCTGGCTCGGCGTCGGCGGGCACCCCGCGATCTCCACATCGACGGGCACCACCTCGCCCACTGCGCCGACCACGCCATAGGCATGCCCGAAGACCCCTCGGTTCAAGGCACAGTCCCCACAAGCGATCACCGCGCGCGGCTGCGGGGTCGCGTCGATCGTGTTGCGCAACGGGCCGACCATGTTGTGCGTCACGACGCCGGTCACCAGCAGCGCATCCGCGTGCCGCGGGGAGGCCACCAGCCGCGCGCCGAACCGCTCGGCGTCATATACGGGTCCGAACGCGCCCGAGATCTCAACCTCACATCCATTGCACGAACCCGCGTCGATATGTCGGATCTGCAGCGAACCACGCACTCCCGCAGGCGGTTTGATCAACGGCCGGGGTGCAGGTGCCGCGCGCTCGACGATCCGACCGATCCTGAAGGCTTTGCGGATCCACCCCATGGACGTCACTCCGCGCCGCCGGCACGTAGGTCCTCCAACACGGCCACGCGGTCGCTGAGCACCCCGGTAAGAACCTTGCGTGCCACAACCAGTAACTCCGCGATATCCGGGGAGGCGATCGAGTAAATCATCGTGTTGCCGTCCCTTTGCGCCTCAACCACACCGGCTCGGCGCAGAACGCCCAGCTGCTGGGACAGGTTCGACGATTCCAGCCCTACCTCGGGCAACAGCTCAGCGACCGACTTGTCCCCCGCCACGAGAAGCTCGAGAACCCTGATCCGCGCCGGATGCCCCAACGTCTTGAAAAACTCGCCCTTGACCTTGTACAGCGGCTCCGACACGCAGGATCTCCTGAAGATTTCAGCATTCCTATATTTGAACAATTGAAGAATTTATCAGATAGTTCACTACTTGTCGCGGCGAGGACCCGGAGGTAGCGCCGCCAAGAAGGATTCGACCGCCGCCCGGTAGACCAGCGGCGCATCGTCGTGAATCAGGTGGCCTGCCCCGGGAACGTGCAAATATCTTGTCGGAGAGTTGGTTTTGGTCATCGCGTGCATCTGGCCCGGCGGCGCAACCGAATTGCCCGCCTCGATGAGCAGCGCCGGCGCCCGCACTGCCAGCCAGTGCGCCCAGTAATCGCGGGTACCCCATTCCGCGGCGATCTCGATCCATCGCGATGTGTGACCATGCAATCGCCATCCGGTTGGGGTGCGGTCGAACGCCTCCAGGAAATACTGCCCCGCAACGGGCCCGAATTCGCCGAATACTTTTTCGGCGGAGTCGAATTCGACCGGGAGGGCATGCAGCCAAGGCTCCCACGGCCCGGTAGTGCGGCCACGGAAGTCCGGCGCCATATCCTCTACCACCAGCGCCGAAACCAAATCGGGACGCTCGGCGGCCAGACACCACGAGTGCAGCGCACCCATCGAATGGCCGACCAGCCGGGCCGGAGCGCCCAACGCGCCCACCGCATCCGCCAGATCAGCCACGAAGCGTTCGGTGCTGATCGGGTGCGGGTCGTCGACGTCACGGCCGCGGTGCCACAACGCGTCGTAGCTGTACACGGCGCCCAACCGCGTCAGCCACGGTATCTGGCGCGACCAGGTGGTACCTCGGCCCATCAAGCCGTGCACGAGGACCAGCGGCTCACCCTGGCCGCCTCGATAGGTCAAAAGATCAGGATAG
>CAWCFA010000004.1:0-41127 GCA_963794785.1 uncultured Actinomycetota bacterium
CGGAGCTCAATTAAGCGGTCGGCTCGCCTCACTTGGAGTGCCGGTACCACGCGGCGATATACAGGACCAGCGCGGTGGCCAGCGCGATCAGCACCCAGATCACGACGGCTTGGTCGATCCACGCACCGGCCGGTGGGGTGCCGGGCAGGATGTTGCGCAGGGGTACAACGGCGAACAGCATCGCGGCGTACCAGGTGGAGAACGGCGGCAAGAATTGTCGCCTGCCGGTCAGCATCTGGATGGCCACAAACAAAGCCAAGGTCGGCAGCGTGATGAGGACCAGGCAGATGCCCAGGTCGAAGACCAGCGGACCCTTAGCCCGCTGCAGGGTCACGACGACATTGTCCGGGCGATTGTCCGGGCGCTCAGTGTCGTCTGCATCGCGCCCCACCCGGGTGACGGAGAGATCCCAGCCTTCCAGCAATCCGGTCACTTCTACCCGGGCCGGTTTGTATTGACGGTTCTCGCCGACGCCGAGCAGCACGTCGGCCTGGATGGTGTCGGTCTTGTACGTGTCGAACGGCCAGTCACCGGGGTCGCCGTGGGCCTCGATGTTGGTGGCCACCTGCGCCGGGGACTTCCCAACGGGGTACTGCAAATCTCCCAAGTCGTTGTGCGGAAACAGGCGCACGGATGTGTCGGTGGTCAACACGTTGAGGCGCTTGTCGACCGTCGAATCGTCGGGCATCACCAACACCTTCACGTCGAGGCGATGTTCGACGGGATGCAGCTGCTCTAGGCGGACCAAGACCACGGTGCCGTCAGCGGTGCCCAACACCGGGGCGGGCAGTGGACCCGGCGCGGTGGCCAGGTAGTGGTAGCCGAGCAGCGACAGCAGGTAGATCACGACAACGCCCGCGATGATCGAGATGTCGGAGCATCAGGTGGCGTCGTCGGGGTTTGCGCTCCGACTGCGATGCCGGCGGAGCCGTCTCCTGCGGATCTGCCGGTCGCACGGCATGGCCATTTTCGGGTACCGCAACGGACCCGGCCAGGTTGAGCTCGGAGCTCACCTCGCCAGGCCGATAAGCCGCTGGCGTCGTCAAGCCCTCTTGGACCATTGGGCAAATGCTAACAACGGTCGTGTTTGCCGACAGCGCTTACCGCTGCGCCGATACGAGCATTTAACTTCGCTGGCCGCGGCGCGTCAGTCGCCCTGGCGAACCCAGGCCAAGATGTACAAGGTCATGGCCGTCACCAGCGCGATCAGCACCCACTGCACAATAGCTTGGTCGATCCACGAACCGGGCGGTGGAGCGCCAGGAAGGATGTTGCGCAGCGGGACAATCGCGAACAGGTTCGCGGCATACCAGGTAGCGAACGGCGGCAGGAATTTCCTCCTGCCCAGCACCATCGGAATGGCAACCAACAGCGCCAAGGTGGGCAGGGCGATGAGGACCATGCAGATGCCCAGGTCGAAGATCAGCGGCCCCTTGGCCCTCCGGAAGGTGATGACCACGTTCCCGTTGTCAGCTTCGCGTGCGGTTGGTACGGCGGCCGGGTCCTTGACGCGGTTGACGCTGATGTCCCAACCATCCAACACTCCGGTTACCTCGACGCGAGCGGGCACCTTCCTGCGGCCGTCACCAGATCCGACGAACGCATCAGCCGAGATCTGCTCGGTCTTGTACGAGTCGAATGGCCAATTGCCGGGGTCTCCGTGCGCTTCGATGATGGTGCTGAGTTGCGCCGGCGCCTTACCTTTCGGGTAATTCAGGTCCCCCAGGTCGCTCGTCGGATACAGGCGCACGGCGACGTCGTTGCCCAGCACATCGAACCGATTGTCGTATTGGGCAATCCCGGGATAGACGAGCACATTCACCGTGAGGCGATTCGCGACGGGCTTCAGCTCCTCCAGGCGCAACTGCACGATGGTCGAGTCGGTCCCACCCTGGCTGAGGTCCAGCGGCGGAAGCGGGCCCGCTGATTTTTGCAGCAGGTGGACGCCGAGCAGCGACAGCGCGTACGCGGTGATGACGGCGACCAGAACCGCAACGCCGATCAGGATGCGCGGTTTCGACCGCGGCGGCTTGTCCGGCTTCGGCGGCGAGATCTCGTCGTCGACGTCCGGCGGCGGAGACGGGGTCGGCCGGGCCTCATCGTCATCGGTCGCCGCCGCGCGCAAGACCGGACCGCGGGCGCTGCACTGATTGCTGGGTCCGGACCAGAACCGGCTGGCAAGATCCAGCTTGTCGGGGCACCACGGAGTCAGATGCTAGCGAATCCCCGCGCTCATCGCGCGACGAATTCCTATGTCCCCAAACGTTGCAGAGTTCCGTCATCCATCGTCCATCTAGCGTTCACCCGCCGTGCGCGAAATCACCGCGAATAGTTGGCAGTCGACCCGCCGCAGCGTTGCTAGCGCGATGCCGGATCCGCCACGCAGCGAAACCCGATGTGGGTGGTCGCGGTGTCCTGGGATTGCGGCGACCGCGCAGCCGGACGGTAGCGGTGGCAATACTCCGGCGCGCACAAGTGCGAACCGCCCTTCAGCGTCTGGCTGACGGCCGGGTTTGGGGGCCCCGATGGCGTGCAACAGGCCTTAGGCGGCTGATCCAGCCGGTGCTGGGCGGAAAACTCGGTGGCGGTCCACTCCCAAACGTTGCCGATCATGTCGACCAGCCCGAATCCATTGGGCGGAAACGTCCCCACCGGAGACGTCCGCACCCAGCCCAACGCACCGTCGTTGCGGTAGGGGAACCGGCCCTGCCAGGTGTTGGCCATCAGCTGACCACCGGGTTTCGCCTCGTCACCCCACGCATAGGTCGTCTCGCTTCCGCCGCGAGCCGCAAACTCCCACTCCGCCTCGGTCGGCAGCCGGCGTCCCGCCCACCGTGCGTAGGCCGCGGCGTCGGGATAGGCGACCTGGACAACGGGGTGGTCGGCCCGCTCCGCCGCGGTGCTGTCCGGGGCGTCAGGGCCAAACGGATGACGCCAATTCGCACCCGCAACCCAGTCCCACCACTGCCGCCAGTCCCGCAGGTCGACCGGCCCCGGCGTGGGGCGGAAGACCATGGCGCCCGGATGCAGATCTGGGGGATCAGCCCCCGGGTAAAGCTCAGGGTCGATCGGCTGCTCGGCGACGGTCACATAGCCTGTGGCGGCGACGAATTCGGCGAACTGAGCGTTGGTCACCGGGTGGCGCTCCACCGCGAAGGAAGCCACCGTCACGGTGTGGATCGGCGCCTCTTCGGGGTAAAAGCTCGTCGAGCCCATGCGGAATGATCCGCCGGGGAGGTCGACCATCTCGGTGAGCACCAGTTCAGGGTATGCCGACCGCGAATCGCCCCGAGCACCTCGACCTATGCGGACCTATGTGAACGTATGCGCCCGCGGCTCATTCCGACTTTCGGTACCACGAGAGCATGTACAGACCCATCGCCCCGACCAGAGCCATCAGCACCCAGATCACCAGGGCTTCGTCGATCCACGCACCCGGCGGCGGCGAGCCGGGAAGGAAATTGCGTATCGGAATTACAGCGAAAAGCATACCGGCGAACCAAGTTACGAAGGGCGGCACGAATTTCCGCCTGCCCAGCGCAACCTGGATGGCCACTGCCAATGCCAAAGCAGGAAGGGCGAAAAGAACCAGGCAGATCCCCAAGTCGAAGATCAGCGGCCCCTTGGCGCGATGCAATGTGATGATCACGCTGTCGGCCCGGTCGGACTCTTGACTGGCTTCGCCAACACGCTTCACGCTGACGTCCCAGCCTTCCAAGGACCCGGCTACTTCGACACGGGCGGGCTTGTACTGCCGAGCATCGCCGGTGCCCACCAGCACATCGGCCGAAAGGGTGTCGGTGCTGTAGGAATCGAACGGCCAGTTATTGGGATCGCCGTGCGCCTCGACGGTGGTGGCGACCTGCGCCGGCGACTTTCCTGCTGGATAGACCAGGTCGCCCAGATCGTTCGCGGGATCCATCCGCACGGCGGTGTCGGTGTTCAACACATCGAGGCGTGAGTCCCACATCGATTCCTGGGGTTTGACCAGTACCTTCACCGACAGGCGATTTGCCAGGGTCTTGAGCTCCTCGAGGCGTACCAACACAACGGTGTCGTCGGTCGCATTCAGGTCCGGTGCCTTGATCGGCGCCGACGATTTGGCCAGCAGGTGGACACCAAACAGCGACAGGACATAGACACAGATGAAAGCCACCAACACACCGATGCCGATTAACCAGCGCCAACTCCGCTGCTTCTTCGCCGGCGCCGCTGGCGGAGGCGCCGCCGGCGGGGGCGTCTGGTACGCGGGCGGAGGCGTAGTTGGCGGGGGCGCCGGGGGCGGTGGCGGCGGCGTTGGGGACGGGGGCGTTGGGGACGGGGGCCCCGGGGGCATCGGCGGAGCGTGGTGGGTCATCTGTCACTACCTCCGTAAGGGGAGCCGGTTGGGGTAACACAGGTCACACGAGGACAGATGGTAGCGAACCGGCGCCGACCGCGCGACGCCATCCAAATCGCCGTGACCACTAGGCAGTTTCCGCCGGGTCGCTCGGCAGTTGTCCGCCTCGCAGCGAAACCCGACATCGCCGTCTGCGACACCAGCGGCCGGCACCGGCTGACGCTAGTCTCGGGCGGTACCCAAGAGGAGGGCTAGTCGTTTGCCGATGCCAAGTCCACAAGCGACGCCCGACCAGCGGCCGGAGCCCACTACGACCCCGGCCGGACCTCGGAAAATGCGGCAACACCGGGTATTCATCCGGAGGCGCTAACCCGTTCATCTGATGTTTGTTTGCGTGCTGGATTCGATAGCTGTAAATCTCAACATGTGTCGAAATCGGGGTGCGGCCCCGAGAGTGAGCTCGCCGTCGCCGCCGGGCGCGATAGTGGTCGACCCCGCCGAGTCTTCGACATATCGAGGCCCGCAATAAGCGGCGCCAACACGAAGCCCTCAGCGCCGTGTCAGTTCTTTTCAAGGAGGCAATCTACGTGAAGCACACTCGCCCAGGCGTCGGCATGGCCTTGCTGGCCGCGGGCGCCCTGGTGCTGTCGGGTTGCGGCGCCGGCCAGTCCGAGGACAAAGCCGGCGGGTTCAGGGTGGAATGCGGCGGTGCCCCGACCGTCGAAGCTAGCGGCTCGACCGCCCAAGCCGCCGCGATGACGAAGTTCGTCGACGCCTACCACAAGGCCTGCGGGCAGACGCTCAACTACACCTCCAACGGCTCGGGCAAAGGAATCAGCGAATTCCTCGCCGGCAAGACCCTTTTCGGCGGCTCGGACACACCATTGTCCGGGGACCAATATGCCGCCGCCAAGGACCGATGCGGGGGCAACGACGCCTGGAACCTGCCCCTGGTTTTCAGCCCGATCGCCATCACCTACCACCTCAGCTCCGTCGACACCTTGGTGCTCGACGCTCCCACACTGGCCAAGATCTTCAACGGCACCATCACGCGCTGGGACGACCCGGCCCTCACCGCGTTCAACGCATCCATGCCGGCAGAGGACATCCACGTCTTCTATCGCAGCGACAAATCCGGGACCACCGCCAACTTCCAGTCCTACCTGCAGGCCGCGTCCGGCGGGGCGTGGACTCAGGGCGTGAGCAATATGTTCAACGGCGGCGTCGGCGTCGGAGCCGAAGGTAACAACGGCACCTCGGCGGCCGTGAAAGACACTGAGGGCGCGATCAGCTACAACGAACTGGCATTCGCGCTCCAGCAGGGGCTTTACGCCGCCGAGATCAAGACCCCGGCAAGCCGCAGGTCATTACGCCCGGTTCGCATCGGCACCGACACTTCCGGCAAAACCATCAAGGGCACCAAAATCACCGGCACCGGCAACGACCTGGTGCTCGACCTGTCGTCCTTCTACAACCCGGCCCAACCCGACGTCTACCCGATCGTCTTGGCCACATATGAGATCGTCTGCTCCAAATACCAGACCTCCGACCAAGCCCTGGCGGTCAAAGCGTTCCTGCAGGCGGCGATCGGCCCGGGCCAGACCGACCTCGCTAGAAGCGGCTACATCCCGCTTCCGCCCAGTTTCCAATCGAAAGTCGCCGGAGCCATCGACTCGATCACCTACGCGGGTGCACCGACCTCAAGCTGACGGCGCCGGGCAGCTTAGTCAGGTCCCTTTTGATTTGGGCGGCTTGCGATCTCGCTGCCGGACCCAGGCGACCACGAACAGCGACATCGCCACGACGAGCGCAATCAACACCCACAGCACTACCGCTTGGTCGACCCACGAGCCGGGCGGCGGAGAGCCGGGAAAGAAGTTGCGCAGCGGGACAATCGCGAACAACATCGCGGCGTACCAGGTTGAGAACGGCGGCAAGAACGTCGTCCTGCCCAACGCCATCGGAATGGCCACCACCAGCGCCAAGATAGGCAGGGCGATGAGGATCAGGCAAACCCCTAAGTCGAAGATGAGCTGCCCTTTGGACCTGTGCAACGTGATGGTGGCGTCGTCAAGGCTGTTCGGGTCGTCGGTGTCCTCGACGTCGTGAACGCGGTTCACGCTCACGTCCCAGCCTTCTACCGAGCCGGTTACCTCGATGCGGGCGGATACCTTCTCGTGATAGTTGCCGGTGTAGACGACGGCCGAGATCTCGTCGGTGGTGTACGAATCGAATGGCCAGTTGCCGGGATCGCCGTGCGCCGCGATCGTGGTGGCGACTTGAGCCGGCGCCTTTCCGACCGGGTATTGCAGGTCTCCCAAATCGCTTGGTACCGCGGCATTGCCCTTCCCTAGGTACAGGCGCACGGCGGTATCCGCCTTCAGCACGCCGAAGTTCTCGTCGTAAATCTTGTCCTCGGGATAGACGAGCACGTTCACCGACAGGCGATTCGCGACCGTCTTCATGTCGTCGACGCGCAGCTGCACGATGCTGTCCGCTTCATGGAACTTGCTCAGGTCTACGGGAGGCAGCGGGGGCGCGGACTTGGCCAACAGGTGCACGGCAAACAGCGATAGGACGTAGATGACGAGGATCGCCACCACAATGCCGAAACCGATCGCGATGCGCGTCGCCCGCGAACCGGATGGCGCCTCCGTCGCCGGAGCCTCATCGGTCATGCGCCGTCAACACCTGATCGCGAGCAATAACTTCCCCGAGAGACCACGGATTCAGATGCTAGCAGCCGGGAAGCACCAGGTATATAGCAGTCTTGCCCGTTGCTCAGTCGCGCGAAAAGGCGAGCGCGAGTTCCTTTTCCACGTCTTCATAAGGCCGGCCGGACACGTCGAGGGTGACCCGGGCGATAGTACCGCCGGTGAAGACGAACGGGGCTTTGTAGCGGCTGGACACCGCTGAACCACCGTTGCGACCGACGGTGATGCCGGCACCTGCCAACCCGAATGTTCCCGGGTGGCTGCTGACGTCGGCAAGGGTGCCCACCACGGCGTCGTCGATGAACAGGGTTACGTCACCCAGCGGCGTGTGGCTGTTGGGGACGGTTCCCTTCACTGAATAACGCACGCCCAGCAGGTGTCTGCCCAGCGGCACCGCGCCAAACGACGACACGAGTTGCTGGGTCTCGCCGAGGAAGTTGTAGACGTAGTGCAGCCGTCCGTCCTGGATGAACAACACGTGCCCGCCGTGGGCACCCCCCGTTTGAACAGCACGCCCTCGGCTCCGGTCGTGTCTAGCGTCACCTCGGCCAGCACGGCGAACGAGCGGCCACGGATCTCGGCCGCGGCGCCGATGCCGACGTCCGCGCAATCGGGGTAATAGATATAGGAGTCACGTTCGCTCACCAGATAGGGCCGCGAACGCGCCAGCGTCTCAAAGATGTTCAGGTCCGCGAGCGGCAGACCGTTGTACTTGGCAGCCTCGGAAAACCACAGCGCCTTGAGTTCTTCGAGTTTGTCGGGTTGCTTGGCAGCCAGATCATGGCACTGGCTGCGGTCGGCGTCGATGTGGAACAGTTCCCAGCGATCGGCATCGAAATGCGACCAGCCTGCCGGCGAGGCCGCATGCACGGTGTTGGCGAACCAGCCCTGATGCCAGATTCCACGGGTGCCCAGCATCGTATAGAACTGAGTACTCTTACCGGTGTCGGCTGACGGATCTGCCAGGGCCGCTTTGAAACTCACCCCATCCAAGGGCTTTTGCGGAATGCCCTTGACGGTCTCCGGCGGCGTTATGTCGAGCAAGTCGTAGACCGTCGGCGTGATATCGGAGACATCGACGTAGTTGTCGCGAACTTCGCCATGCGCCGCGATGCCATTGGGCCAGGAGATGATCGCCGAGTCGGCGATACCGCCCTCGTGCGAGGCGTACCGCTTGTACAGCCTGTAGGGCGTGTTGAAGGCCATCGCCCACCCGATCGGGTAGTGGTTGTAGGTCTGCGGGCCGCCGAGGTGATCGAACAGCTTCATGCTCTCTTCGACGGTGTCGATGTAACCGTTGAAGAACTTGCCCTCGTTCACCGATCCGTTCGGACCGCCCTCGCCACTGGCGCCGTTGTCGGAGATCACCACGACGATGGTGTTGTCCAGCTGGCCGGATTCTTCTAGGTAGTCCAGGATCCGGCCGATCTGTGCGTCGGTGTAGCTCAAGAACCCAGCGAACACCTCGGCCATCCGGCTGAACAGCTTCTTCTCTTGATCATTGAGCGAGTCCCACGGCCGCACCGTGTCCTGCAACGGCCACGGCTCCCCCTGTGGCCCCTTGACATCGAGATACGGGTTGACGGGCGACAGTTCGGTGTCCTGCGGCACGATTCCCATCGACTTCTGCTTTTCCAGCACCACCTCGCGGTAGCGCTCGTAGCCCATGTCGAACTGGCCGGCATACTTGTCGGCCCACTCTTTGAAGACGTGATGCGGGGCGTGTCCGGCGCCTGGGCACACGTAGCTGAACCATGGCTTGTCGGGCGCTATCACCTTGGCGTCGCGGATGAATTCGATTGTCTTGTCCGCGATGTCCTTCGACAGGCGATAACCGTCCTCGGGTGTCCCGGGCGGGTTCACCGGGTGGTTGTCGTAAACCAGATCGGGATACCACTGGTCGGCCTCACCACCCAGGAATCCGTAGAACCGTTCGAAACCGCGCGACGTCGGCCAGTGCCGCTTCGTCGACGCCATACTCGACTCTTCGAGTGGTGTCAGGTGCCACTTGCCGACGCAGTAGGCGTTGTAGCCGTGTTCCGCGAGCACCTCGGGCAGCAGCGCGGTGTCGGCCGGAATCCGGCCATTGCAGTTCGGGAAGCCATCGGTGAATTCTTCGATGGTGGCCATCCCCACGGTTGTTGCGTTGCGGCCGGTCAGCAACGACGCCCGAGTGGGTGAGCACAAGGCGGTGGTGTGAAATTGCGACAGGCGGATACCGCGTTCCGCGATCCGCGTCATGGTGGGCATCTCGACGAGGCCGCCGAAGCAGTCCCAGGTCGCGATGCCCGTGTCATCCCAGACCAGGTAGAGGATATTTGGCGAGTTCTCCGGTGCGGTCGGCGCCGCGTACGGTCCCCAATCCGGCTCCGAATCACGGATATCCAGCTCAATCTTGCCGTTAAATCCAGCGGACCCAGTGGACACGAGTCAGCCTCACTTTCGTCGTGGACTCCCAGCTGAACAGTCGCGGTGAAGACTACACCGGCAACGTGGCCAGCGGCCGCGAGTGACCCGAATAGCAGACTCGCCCGAGACCATGAGGTCCCGGGCGAGTCTGTTGCGATCTGCGGCTACTTGGCCTTCTCGAGAATTTCGACGAGCCGCCAGCGCTTGCTCGCCGACAGCGGACGCGTCTCCATCAGCGCGACGCGGTCGCCGATGCCCGCGGTGCTGTCCTCGTCATGCGCCTTGACCTTCTTGGTGGTGCGGATGATCTTGCCGTACTTGGGGTGCCGCATGCGGTCTTCCAGCTCGACCACGATGGTCTTTTGCATCTTGTCGCTCACCACGTACCCGATGCGCGTCTTACGCCGGCCACGCGTCTTCGGATTCGCCGGAGTGTGCTGGGGGCCCTCCTCTTTCGACGCAGCGGCCTTAGCGGCGGTTTTAGCTTCTGCCATTACGATTCCTTATTTCCATCGGGACCCCCCGACCAGAGGCCAAGCCCAGTTCTCGTTCCCGCAGCACGGTGTAGACGCGTGCGATCTCATGACGCACCACGCGGAGCCGGCGGTTGTTGTTGAGCTGACCGGTCGCCATCTGGAAGCGCAGATTGAACAGCTCTTCCTTGGATTCGCGCACCCGCTCGGCGAGCTCCTCGTCGGTGAGCTCGCGCAGTTCGCCAGAGGAAATTCCCACTGCCATCAGAACTGGTCCTCTCTGGTCACGATGCGTGCCTTGATCGGCAGCTTGTGGATTGCACGGGTGAGCGCCTCGCGGGCGACCTGCTCATTGGGGTAGCTGAGCTCGAACAGCACCCGACCGGGCTTTACGTTGACCACCCACCACTCCGGTGAGCCCTTACCCGAACCCATCCGGGTTTCCGCGGGCTTCTTGGTCAGCGGACGGTCGGGGAAAACGTTGATCCACACCTTGCCGCCACGCTTGATGTGCCGGTTGATGGCGATACGGGCGGACTCGATCTGCCGGTTGGTGACGTACGCGTGTTCCAGCGCCTGGATGCCGTAGTCGCCGAAGTTCACCTCGGTGCCGCCGCTGGCGATGCCGCGTTGGCGGGGATGGTGCTGCTTCCGGTGTTTAACTCTGCGGGGAATCAACATGATTCAGCTCTCCGTGCTCTCCGTGCTCTCGGTGCTCTGCGGTTCGAGGGCAGGCGCGCCGTCGGACGGACCCAAATCCTCGGCACCGGCAGCCCGTCCAGCCTCGGTGCTGGTAGCGGTTGTCCCCGACGCACCGCTGCGCCGCGGTCGGGTGCCCGACGACGGCCGCTCGCGCCGCGGACGCTCAGCGCCCGCCGGAGCCGCGGCAGCCAATTCGCGCTTGCCGCCGACGATGTCGCCCTTGTAGATCCAGACCTTGACGCCGATCCGCCCGAAGGTGGTCTTTGCCTCGTACAGGCCGTAGTCGATATCAGCGCGCAGGGTGTGCAGCGGAACGCGGCCCTCGCGGTAGAACTCCGAGCGACTCATCTCGGCGCCGCCGAGGCGGCCCGAGCACTGCACCCGGATGCCCTTGACGTTGGGCTGACGCATCGCCGACTGGATGGCCTTACGCATCGCGCGGCGGAACGCCACCCGGTTGCTCAGCTGTTCGGCGACGCCCTGGGCCACCAATTGCGCTACCGACTCAGGGTTTTTGACCTCAAGGATGTTGAGCTGAACCTGCTTTTTGGTCAGCTTCTCCAGGTCTGCCCGGATCCGGTCGGCCTCGGTACCGCGACGGCCGATGACGATGCCGGGACGGGCCGTGTGGATGTCGACTCGGACCCGGTCGCGGGTGCGCTCGATCTCCACGTCTGCGATCCCCGCGCGCTCCAGCCCGGTGGACAGCAACCGGCGGATCGCGACGTCTTCCTTGACGTACTCGGCGTACTGCTTGTCGGCATACCAGCGCGACTTCCAGTCCGTCGTAATGCCCAACCGGAAGCCGTGTGGATTGATCTTCTGGCCCACTAGTCTGAGCCTCCCTTCGCATCAGAAGTCTCAGAAGTCGGCTCCGGTTTGGCAGCTGCCTTTTTTGCAGGCGCTTTGGCTGCTTTTGTGGCCGGAGCCTTCTTGGCCGGTGCCTTGTTGGCCGGCGCATTCGCGGCGGCCTTGCTGCCCGCGGCACGACGGGCGCGCGACGACTTCGCCGACCCCTGATCCTTGGTCGGCCGGCTCTCCACCACGACCGTGATGTGGCTGGTGCGACGGCGAATCCGGAACGCACGCCCCTGAGCGCGCGGACGGATGCGCTTGGCGGTCGGGCCCCCGTCGGCATGGATAGTGGCCACTACCAGCGTCGCCGGGTCCAGCCCGTCGTTGTTCTGCGCGTTAGCCGCGGCGCTCGCGATCACCTTGGCGACCGGTTCGCTGGCCTCCTGCGGCGCCCAACGCAAGATGTCGAGCGCGTCGGACACCGACTTGCCACGCACCAGGTCAATGACCCGGCGTGCTTTTGTCGGCGACACCCGCACGAACCGTGCTACGGCGACCGCCGACGGATATTCCGTGGTTGTGGTGCTCATCGGCGCTTGGCCTTTCGATCGTCCTTGATGTGCCCCTTGAAGGTTCGCGTCGGCGCGAATTCGCCAAGTTTGTGGCCCACCATCGACTCGGTGACGAACACCGGGACGTGCTTGCGGCCGTCGTGCACCGCAAAGGTGTGGCCGATGAAGTCCGGAATGATCGTGGACCGGCGCGACCAGGTCTTGATGACCTGCTTGCTGTTCTTCTCGTTCTGAACGTCGACCTTCTTGATCAGATGGCCGTCGACGAACGGACCCTTTTTCAGGCTACGTGGCATGGTTTACTCCCCTGGCTCCTGCGACATCCCTAGCGTCCGTGCTTCTTGCCGGTGCGCCGGCGTCGGACGATGAGTTTGTCACTGGCTTTGTTGCGGTCTCGGGTGCGGCCCTCGGGCTTGCCCCACGGGCTGACCGGGTGACGACCACCAGAGGTCTTACCTTCACCACCACCGTGCGGGTGGTCGACCGGGTTCATGACGACACCACGGACCGACGGGCGCTTGCCCTTCCACCGCATCCGGCCGGCCTTGCCCCAGTTGATGTTCGCCTGCTCGGCGTTCCCGACCTCGCCGACCGTTGCGCGGCAGCGCACGTCGACGCGGCGGATCTCGCCACTGGGCATACGCAGCGACGCGTACGTGGCTTCCTTACCGAGCAACTGGATGCTCGACCCGGCCGATCGCGCCAGCTTGGCGCCACCGCCCGGTCGCAACTCCACGGCGTGAATCAAGGTACCGGCCGGGATGTTGCGCATCGGCAGGTTGTTACCCGGCTTGATGTCGGCGTTGGCGCCCGATTCCACAACATCACCCTGCGACAGTCCTTGCGGCGCAATGATGTAGCGCTTCTCGCCGTCGACGAAGTGCAGCAACGCGATGTTGGCGGTGCGGTTGGGGTCGTACTCGATGTGCGCGACCTTGGCGTTGACGCCGTCTTTGTCGTTGCGGCGGAAGTCGATCACCCGGTAGGCGCGCTTGTGGCCACCACCCTTGTGGCGGGTGGTGATCCGGCCATGGGCGTTACGCCCGCCACGACCGTGCAGCGGGCGCACCAACGACTTCTCCGGCTCCGTGCGCGTGATCTCGGCGAAGTCGGACACGCTGGCGCCGCGACGACCGGGAGTCGTCGGTTTGTATTTGCGAATTGCCATGTCTAATCAGGTCTTTCTCTCGCGCGCGGCTAGGCCGGTGCGCCGAACAGGTCGATCGGCTTGCTGCCGGGTGCCAACGTGACGATGGCCCGCTTGGTGCCCTTGCGCTTACCGAACCCGGCCCGGGTGCGCTTGCGCTTGCCTTGCCGGTTGAGGGTGTTCACCGATGCGACCTGGACGGCAAAGATCTTCTCGACAGCGATTTTGATCTGCGTCTTGTTCGAATCGGGGTGCACCACGAACGTGTACACATTGTCATCGAGCAAGCTGTAGGACTTCTCCGAGATGACCGGGGCCAGGATGATGTCGCGGGGATCAGCGATGGTCGCCATCAGGCCGAAACCTCCTCGGTACTAGCGTTGTCGGCCGCTGCGTTGGCAGCTATGTACGCGTTGAGGGCCTCAACGCTGAACACCACGTCGTCGGCGCGCAGCACGTCATATGTGTTGAGCTGGTCGGGCGCCAAGATGTGCACGCCGGGCAGGTTACGCACGCTTTTTGTGCCGGCCTCGTCGCTACGGCCGATGACGACCAACACCTGCTTGCGATCGGTGAGCGTGCCCAGAAATTCTCGGGCGCTCTTGGTGGAGGGAATCTGACCCGCCACCAGTTCGGTGACCGCGTGGATGCGGCTGTTGCGTGCGCGGTCGGACAGTGCCCCACGCAGCGCCGCGGCGATCATCTTCTTGGGCGTGCGCTGGCTGTAGTCGCGCGGCTTGGGGCCGTGCACGACGCCGCCGCCGGCGAACTGCGGGGCACGCGTCGAGCCCTGCCGGGCGCGTCCAGTGCCCTTCTGCCGGTACGGCTTGCGGCCACCACCGCGAACCTCGCCGCGCGTCTTGGTCGAATGCGTGCCCTGCCGCGCGGCCGCCCGCTGTGCGGTGACCACCTGGTGCATCAACGCGATATTGGCCGGAGCATCGAACAACTCGGCCGGCAGCTCAACGGAGCCGTCAACCTTGCCGTCCGGCGTCTTGACCTCAATTTTGAGATTGGTTTGCGCTTTTTCGGCTGCCATTACTTCTCACCTCGTTTGATCGCGCCGCGAACCATCACGAGTCCACCCGTGCGCCCGGGCACCGCACCCTTGATCAACAGCACGCCGTTCTCGGCATCGACCTTGTGCACCAACAGGTTCTGGACGGTCACCCGGTCGCTGCCCATCCGGCCCGACATGCGAGTGCCCCTGAACACGCGCCCGGGAGTGGCACAGCCTCCGATGGAACCTGGACGACGGTGCACCGCCTGAGCGCCGTGGCTGGCGCCCTGGCCCTTGAAGCCATGCCGCTTCATGGTGCCGGCGAAGCCCTTGCCCTTCGACGTGCCGGTCACGTCGACGTAGCTGCCGTCAGAGAAGATCTCGGCGGTCAACTCCTGGCCAACCTCGTACGCGGACGCGGCGTCCGGGTTCTCCAGCCGCAGTTCAGCCAGGTACCGACGAGGGTTGACGCCCGCGGCGGTGTACTGACCGGTCACCGGCTTGTTGACCTTGCGTGGGCTGATCTCGCCGTAGGCGAGCTGCACAGCGCTGTACCCGTCCTGCTCCGGAGTGCGGATGCGGGTCACCACGTTCGGCCCGGCCTTGACCACCGTCACCGGCACAACTTTGTTGTTCTCATCGAACACCTGCGTCATGCCCAGCTTGGTGCCCAGAATGCCCTGTCTTGCCATTGCTCTGGATCTCCTACTGGATGTTGACGTCGACGCTGGCCGGCAGATCGATGCGCATCAGAGCGTCAACGGTCTTCGGTGTCGGGTCGAGGATGTCGATCAACCGCTTGTGCGTCCGCATTTCGAAGTGCTCTCGCGAGTCCTTGTACTTGTGCGGCGAGCGGATGACGCAATAGATGTTTTTCTCGGTCGGCAGCGGCACCGGTCCTACGACGCTTGCACCCGTGCGGACGACGGTCTCGACGATCTTGCGCGCCGATGCGTCGATAGCCTCATGGTCGTAGGCCTTGAGCCTGATGCGGATCTTCTGTCCCGCCACGCTTTCCTACCCTCACTCCACTTGAGGTCCGTGTCCGGACCTGCTCTCACTTAGGCCCGTATCGGGGCCTGGTGCCTTCCAGCGCGCGGATCGATCGGCCCGGTCTTGGGCCAATCGAGCGTTGCGCCGGATACTGCGCCGCTGTTTACCTGTCGTGGTCCACCGGCCCCCGCGCTCGGGTGTGTCACCCGCACGCAGCCTTGTTCGCGGCTTAAATTCGTCGCGCTACAAGGATGGGACCGGACGCGCCCGTTTGGGCGCTGGTCGTATGCCCGGCCAGGCGTGAACCTGGCGCAAGGCAACCCGAACAGTATGCCCTAATTCATGGCCCGAGCCAAATCTCGGTTCATTGGCGATCTGCAGTACTGCGCGCGTCGCCTGCGAGCCCCGGCCACCATACCCACCGAACAGTGGGGTTTGCCGACGTGACCGGTTCTAGCAGCACCTTTAAGGCATGGAAGAACCCGTCCGGCCGTCCGGGCGGTACCCGCCTGTTCTCGGCGGCGGCGGCGGCGCGGGGGTGACCGCGGCGGCCTGAATCGTCGCCACCGCGTCGTCCGATGCCCGGCGGGCCGACCCCGATTTATAGGGAAATCTCTTATTCGCCGCTGACAAGGACGATCGTCGCTGGCCGCATTGGTTGAGCTGCGCTAACGCACTCGCATAGATTCGGCAAACGAAGCCACGATCGCTCAGTCGGCGCTAGTCTTGAGGGGCCAGCGATAGTCCAACTATCTGAGGGAACCTTTCCATGTCTTATGTGAACGCCGCGCCTGAGTATGTGGCGGCGGCTGCAACGGACCTGGCCAATATCGGTTCAACGATCAGCTCGGCCAACACCGCAGCGATGGGCCCCACCTCAGGCGTTCTGGCCGCCGGAGCCGATGAGGTGTCGGCGACCGTTGCAGCGCTGTTCGACGCGCACGCGCAGGCTTATCAGGCGCTCAGCGCCCAGGCGGCATACTTCCACGACCAATTTGTGCAGCTCCTGAACGTCGGTGCGGGTCACTACGCCCTGGCCGAGGCCGCAAACGCGTCACCTCTGCAGACCATTGAGCAAGGTGTGCTGAGCGTGGCCGACGCACCTGGTGGCCAGACGCTGACGGCGGCGCAGTCGGTCATCGGCAGCGCGGCGTCGGCGGGTTCGGTGGCATCAAGTTTGCCGGCGATGGCGGCTGGGGCGGCAGGGGCGCCGGTGCCCGCGGCAGCTGCTGGATACGTGACGCTGGCAGGTTCGCCGGCACCGGCGGCGCTGGCAACGCTCAGCACGCCGGCAGCGGCGGCGCCCGCAGCGGTCAGCACGCCTGCGGCGGCGCTGCATGCGGCAACGCCGAATTATGCAACGGCGGCGCCGGCAGCAGCCGTCAGTACGCCCGCGGCGGCCGTGGATGCGGCGGCGACGCCGGATTACGCTCCGGCGACAGCGGCACCAGCCTCGGCGGTGCCGCCGATCGGGCCGATGCCAGCCGCAGCGGCAGGGGAGTCCCGACACGCGGCCCGGCCGGGAACGCCCGCGTTTTCTCCCGAGGCTTGGGGGCATCAGGGGTATGACGAAGAGTCGGCCGGTCGCCACCGGGCTGATTAATCGTCGGAGCTAGGCGCGGCTGATTAAACCCGGGGCTGGGCTGGTTTCACACGACGAAGTCCACTGCGCGGTGCCCGAGCATCACGATGGTCGCGTGCGGACCTCGGCTGGGGATCACCGGGAGGACAGACCCGTCGATCACCCACAGATTCTCGATGCCATGCACCCGGCACCGTGGATCAACAACGGCTCGCGGATCGTCGAGGGTGCCCATCGGGGCCGTGCCACAAAGGTGTTGCGACGTAGACCACACCGGCTCTCCGACCTGGGTTGTCGCACTGACTAACTCACGGGCCAACTCACTGCCATTGCGCAGCGCCGCAACATCTTCGGGCTCGCTGTCGTAACGGTGCTCGATCAGCGGCGCTTCCTCGGGATTCGGCGAAACCAGCGTGATCCGCCCCCGGGAACGGGGTTGCATGAGTGCCACCCCGATATGCGGCCAGTCGGGATGACCGGCGGTGCCGTCGCCGGTCATCGCAACGAAACCACCGGTGTACGGCCTGATCTCGATGCCGTCACCGGTAGTTAGCAATACCTCCAGGACAGGGCGGCCGGCAGCCACGGTCCACGTCGTGGGCAATACCCATTCCGGGTGGTCGATGCACGACATCCCAACCGGTAACGGTGCCAGCACCGGTACCCCGGCGGCCCGCAACACCGCTTCGTCCCCCACCCCGGATAGCATCAGAAGGTGCGCCGTTTGAATAGCGCCGGCGCACAGAATGATTCGATCAGCCGTGACGGTAGTCGGCCCGTTGAGGCCGATCGCGTCGACCCCCACCGCTGCGGTTCCGGAGAAACGCAAGCGCACCGCCCGCGTCCGCGCCTGCAACGTCAGGTTCGAGCGTTGCAGAGCGGGCATCAGATATCCCGCACCCGATCCAACGCGCACACCGTCGACGATGTTGAGCGGGACAGCACCCACTCCCGGGGTCAACTCCGGTCCGCAATCGTTGAGGTCCGCGAACCAGGGAAATCCGGCTTGCTCCGCGGCAGCCAGGAAACGTTCAGTGGTGCCGGTCATTTGATGAGTTCTACGGACGAGGATCGGTCCGCTATCGCCATGCGAGGGACCTGCGAAATCCAGATCCGTCTCAATAGCGCGGAAGTGGTCAAGCACATCGGACCATGCCCAGCCAGGCATCGCGGCGCGATCGAAATCGACCGGTAGTCCGCGGCAGAAATAACCTCCGTTGACCGCGCCGGAACCGCCGACCGTTGACCCGCGCACGATCGGCATCCGACGCTCGGGTCGGTCGGTGAGGCGGGTCTGATAACGCTGGACCAGAGGGCTACCGGCTCCGATCGGCAGTTGCAACCCATCGCTCGTGCGCGCCAACAAGCCGGGATCGGTCAGCGCCGGCCCTGCCTCCAGGACGGTCACCCTACATCCGGATTCGGCGGAAAGGCGCTCGGCGACAACTGATCCAGCACTGCCGGCGCCGACGATCAGCACATCAGCGTGCGCTCCAACCGCGCGAGTCAAGGCGACTAAGTTCGGATTTGCGGTTTAAGCGCGCGGATGTTGCGTTCGCGCACGACACCCCGCCACAGCCCCAACCCATAGGCCAGATCGTCGACACGCTTGAGCAACAGATAGGTCAGCAGCCCAATCGGTTCGGCGTCCTCAGCTCTGGAATCGCGGCGCCCCAGCCAGTCCACTACGCCGTCCATGACGGCCGCGACCAGGACGACCCGTCGAAAGTGGCGCGACACCAGAGCCGCGAGCAACGCCAGCGGCCAGTAGTGCCGACACAAGGCCGATGCCAGTTGCAGCGCCGCCGACCACAGGCCGCGGCTCGCGATCGCCGCAACGTCCGAGAGGGAGCTGTCGGCGGTGCGCAGGGCCCTGGCGATCCTGTGACCGGTCAGGACGGCGACCACGATCGACGCCAGCTGACTAAGGCTCGTGCCGAGCGCCATCAGGATCCAGGCCGTCAGCGCCCAGCCACTGATCACCACCGGGGCGGTCTTGTCCGGGTGCCGCACAGACAGCGGCGCCGCCGAGCTACCATAGAATGCCTTGCGCGCCAGCCAAACCCGCAATTCCGTGCGATGATCGTGGGCAACGAGCGCAATTGGCTCATACCGCAGCCGAGCGCCCGTTTCGATAAGCCGCCAGCACAAGTCGACGTCCTCGCCGGAGCGCATGGTCTCGTCGAAACCGCCGACATCACGAATGGCGGAACGGCGACAGATGATCGCCGCGCTGGGAACGTAGGACACCGTGCTGTGCGGCAATACCGGCGCTTCGCGCTGCCCGAGGTCCAATGACGAGTGCACCGCCTCATACCGCGCTACCACGTTCTCGCTGTGTGCCAGCCCGACGATGCGTGGCGCGACGAGAGCCACGGTGGGATCGCAGAAGTGACCGAGCAGGGCTTCCAACCAGCCACGGCGCGGCGCAACATCGGAATCCAAGAATGCGACGAAGTCGGTGCTGCAGGCGGCCAGCCCGGTGTTGCGTGCCGCCGCCGGGCCCTTGTTTCGCGAATGGCGCAGCACTTCGATGTCGCAGTGGGCGCCGGCGAAGTCGTCCGGACCGATCGGCGGCGAGGACCCATCGTCGACCACGATTACGCGTAATCCGCGCAATGCACTGACCAAATGCCGCACCCCAGATACATTGTTGCGCACCGGAATAACCACGGTAACGTCGCGGTGCGACGGGCCTCCGGCGGGCCGGGGGTGCGCCACGGTGGCGTCCAGCAGGGTCCGGGCCAGTTGGGCACTCACCTCGTCGCGGACCTTTAGCCGGCCATCGGAGAGCAGGCTTTGGGCCGCGGGTGCCAGCTTCAACAGACGCGTCGGTGAACCACCCAGCAAGGCGGACCCATCGCCGAGCACCCGCACGCGACGATCAACCTGGACGGCGAACCCGTCGGGCAGCCGAGTTTGACTCATACCAACTTCCCGTCGGACCCGGGCGACCAGCGGGCGACGCGAAGCACACACCCGTCGACCATCTCCGCGAAGATGCGCCTGCCCTCGGACGCGGTCGCGGTCGTCGGGTCGCCCAGTACGCCGACCGGGCTGACCGCCGCCACTCCCCCGCGCCGCATCGACGGGAGCAACTCGGGCAACGGCGCTCCGTTCCCGGCCAGCCACCGGTCCGTGAGCACCTCGGCGGGCGAAATATGCAGCAACACTGATGTTTCGGTATGGCCGGCGTGCGCGTCACCACCGGCCGCGGCGCATGGGCACCAGCCAACGTCACGCCCCTCGGCACGAAGTCTGGCCACCGCGTTGTTCAATGCGCCGACATTGCCGCCGTGGCCGTTGATGAAGACCAGGCGCTCGGCCCAGCTGGCGGCCGACCTGCCGTACTCCACCAACAGCGTCGCCAGGGCCTCGGTGCCGATGGAGATCGTTCCGGCGAAGCTTTGGTGCTCGCCGCTGGAGCCATAGGCGATGGAAGGGGCCACCAGCCACTCGCGGTCGAGGGCGGCCGCCCTAAGACTGGCCTCCACCCCCCGTGCGACTGCGGTCGCGATTCTTGTGTCTGTGTCTAACGGCAGGTGCGGACCGTGCTGTTCGGTTGACCCCAGCGGGATAATTATCGACGGCGAAATGCGCGATAGTTGACTCGACGTCGCAGTTCCTAGTTCGCCGAGTAGGGGCACTCGGTGATGGTAGGACGAATTCACCTGGCGTGCACCAGTCGTTGACCCACCAAAATAAAAATCTTTTTGGGTTGTTCATCGACCGGCCAAAGTTCGACACGTCCGTCACGGTTGCCACGCGCGTACCAAACAATTTGCGCAAACGTCAGGAGCGCCGGACAGTTCCGGGAAAGTACTGAAATTTGACCCGAATTAGGACAATTGCGGCGCAAATCTCAGCCGGTCATCCCTGACCGGGAGGCACACCGATCGCGCGGGCAAATCCCGCCGGAATCAGAATGTCATTCGGGCTGAGGTCGTGGACCGACGCATGCCCAAGGCCCATCAGTGCGGAGTCGATACCCCCGCGCAAGATGTCGAGCACGTTTTCCACACCGGGCTGACCGGACGCCGCGAGGCCCCACAAGTACGCGCGGCCAATCATCACCGCGCGCGCACCCAGTGCCACGGCCTTCACGACATCGCTGCCGCGCCGGACGCCGCCGTCGAGCAGCACCTCGACCTGATCACCGACCGCCGCCGCCACAGCGGGTAGCGCACGGATCGAAGCGGGCGTGCCGTCCAGGTTGTTGCCACCGTGGTTGGACACCGATATCGCCGAAACCCCGGCATCCACAGCCCTTTTCGCGTCGTCGACCCGCATCACACCCTTGAGCATGAATGGTCCGCCCCACAATTCGCGCAGCCAGGCGATGTCTTCCCAGGTCGGCGGCGGAGTCCCCATCCACTCACCGTAGGCGGCAAAGAACGGCGGTCCAGGCTCACCCCGGCGGCCTTGGTTCGGCACTCGCAAGTCTGGTGCCCGCAACGTCTTGCCGAACTTCCACAGCCACCGCGGTTTGGTGATCACCTCCGGAGAAAGCCGCAAAATCGTCCGGAGGTTCATTTCCTCGGGGATCTTGGGACTGCCCCAGTCCCGCCCATGGGAGAACGTCCAGTCGGTGGTCACGATCAGCCCGGCCGCGCCGGCCTGCCGCGCCCGCTCCACCCGCTCGGCGATCGCGTCGCGTCCACCGAGCCAATACAACTGGAAGAAGACCTTGGAATTGGCGGCAATTACATCTTCGATCGGTTTGCTCGCGAATGACGACAGCCCCATCGCCGTTCCGCGTGCCGCGGCGGCCCGCGCAACGGCGACCTCGCCGTCTGGATCGACTGCTTGGACACCGGTCGGCGAAATGACGACAGGCATCGAAATATCTTGACCCATAACAGTGGTCGACAAGTCGCGCTTTTCCTGCGCGCCGATGACATGGGGCGCAAAACCGAGTTCACCAAATGCTTCGACGTTATCGGCGACCGTAATTCCCTTTTCGGTTGCCGAAATCAAAGCCGAGTAAACCGATTTCGGCAGCCGGCGCTTGGCCCGTTGCTGGGCGATGGCGACGGTTTCAAACCACTCGTCGGCCACGACTACACGGGGCTTTCGCTACACAGGCGCGCCGGCGGAGCCGCCGGCGGCCTCACGGACAGCGTCAACGGCACTGGTTGGCGGACCCGCTGCCCGCGAGAGTGATCCGCCCGGGGCAGCGGAGTTTCACGCTCGCCCGCCAGTGCGGAAACGCTGTGCCCCTGGACGCACTCGGGGTCCGGCCCGTCCAGCGGTAAGCCGGTGAAGAATTTCGCCGCCATGCACCCACCCCGGCAGGCGTCGTAGTGCCCGCAGCTGCCGCAGGCGCCCGCGGATTGCGGCTCGCGCAGCTCGCGGAAGAGCGGAGCGTTCTTCCAGACGTTGGCGAATCCAGTTCCAAAACCGCTGTCCGTCAAGATATTTCCGGCCAGGAAGCGGTCATGGATGGCGAACGGGCACGCGTACACGTCGCCGACGGGGTCGATCAGGCACACCACCCGGCCGGCTCCGCACATGTTCAGGCCGGCCAAAGCACCGGACTGACCAAGCGGCGCCAGATGGAAGAACGAGTCGCCCGTCAGCACCCGCTCGCCCTTGGCAACCAACCACTCGTAGAGCTGGACCTGTTGGTCGGCGGTGGGATGCAACTCCTCCCAGACGTCCGCCCCCCGTCCCGAGGGGCGCAATCTGGTGATCCGCAGTGTGGCACCGTAACGGCTTGCCAGCGAGGCGAATTCGTCGAGCTGGTCGACGTTGTGCCGGGTCACCACGACCGAGATTTTGGCAGCCCCATTTTCGTTGAAGCCTGCCTCGGCTAGGTTTTCCAGCGCCCGCACGGCCATGTCGAATGACCCGGCACCGCGCACGGCGTCGTTGACCTCCGCGGTCGCCCCGTCAAGCGAAATCTGGACATCCACGTAGTCGCTGGCCGCCAGCCGCGCGGCCACCTCCGGGGTGATCCGAACCCCGTTAGTGGAGAACTTCACGCCGACGTGATGCGCGGTGGCGTAATCGACGAGCTCCCAAAAGTCGGGGCGCACTGTGGGTTCTCCGCCGCCGATGTTGACGTAGAACACCTGCATCCGCTCGAGCTCGTCGATGATGTCCTTGCATTGGCGTGTGGACAACTCACGCGGGTCGCGTTTGCCTGAGGAGGACAGGCAGTGCACACACGCCAGGTTGCACGCGTAGGTGAGCTCCCAGGTGAGGCAGATGGGGGCGTCCAGTCCCTGCTCGAATTGCTCGATGAGCCTGGGCACAGCTGTCTTCATTGTTGAGCCTCCAGTGGCACCAGCATGTTTGAGTCGGCCAGCACGCCCAGCGCGTGCAGATAGGGACCCTGCTCGGCATCGTCGACGCCCGCGGCACGGCAGGCGGACCGGACATCGGGGTAGTCGGTCAGCGACCGCACCACCGCGAGGATGGTGCGGTTCTTGAGAAACGACAGCTTGCGGGTACCGAAGTGATAGAGCAGCGCGCCGAATGGCTCCGGCCGAATCGCTACCTGTGGGTGTAACCGCCAGCCGCGATCAGGGTCGAACAGGCTGTTGTCAGCCGGACGCTCCTGCGCGGGGGCAGGCACGGTCAGTAGACCCCGCACATACCGTCGATGGACACTTCTTCCACCAGGGTTTCGGTGACAAGCTCGGTGTCGGTCTCGTTCTCGTGGTCCATCTGAATCTGCCTCTCACTAGGACTCGACATTGATGAATCGTTCTGGACACAATATGGCATTGAGTGCCGCAATGGAAGGGCAGGTCTGATGTTGTCGCAGTCGCGGGTTGGCCGGCGCCGCTCGACGACACCGGAGCACATCACCGATGTTGCCATCGAGTTGTTCACTGCTCGGGGATTCGCCACCGTGAGCGTCGACGATGTCGCTCAGGCGGCCGGTATCTCGCGCCGCACGCTGTTTCGCTATTACGCATCCAAAAACGCCATCCTCTGGGGGGATTTCGACACCCACCTGGCACACCTGCAGGATCTGCTCGACAACGTCGGCCCACAGGTCCAGTTGGCCGAGGCCTTGCGCGCGGCACTGTTGGCGTTCAACACCTTCGGCGAATCTGAAACCGCGCAGCACCGCAAACGGATGCGGGTCATCCTGCAATCCGCCGAGCTACAGGACTATTCGATGACGATGTACGCCGGCTGGCGCGAGGTGATGGCCGGCTTCGTGGCCCGCCGGCTGAGCGTCAAGCCGATCGATCTGCTTCCCCAGACCGTCGGCTGGATAATGTTGGGAGTCGCGCTGTCCGCCTACGAGCACTGGCTGGGCGACGAAGGCGTCACATTGCCCGAGGCGCTCGGAAACGCATTCGACGTCGTCGGTGCCGGGCTTGAGAACTTAGGCGCATGAACGCAAAGCCCGCCGCAGAGCACCTGGTACGTACTCTGCGTTCGCAGGGACGGTTCTGTGGCTCCTCCGGATCCCCGATGTACCACGAGCTGTTTGAGCTCGTCGCCAAAGACGTTGAGGCGGGCGGAGTCTTCGCGACGATTCTGTCCGGCCACGAAGACGATTCGGCACGTCACGCGGTGCCGCTTCGGCTGCTCGGCGGCCTGCACCGTTTGGTGCTCGACGGCCGGGCGGCGGCATTGCGCCGCTGGTATCCCAGTACCGGTGGTACCTGGGACGGTGAGCGCGCGTGGCCCGAAGTCGTGTTGGCCGCGTCCAACCATTCCGCATCGCTGCATGCGGCGCTGATTCAACCACCGCAGACTAACGAGGTGGGCCGGTCCGCCGCGCTGATAGGCGGTTTACTGCGCATCAATCGTGGATTCAGTTTGCCCATAAGGCTTTTCGAAATCGGATCGAGCGCCGGGCTGAACCTGCGGGCAGACCATTATCGGTACCGGTACGCCGACGGCCAGTGGGGACCGACCGACTCGCCGGTGATCATCGACGACGCGTGGCGCGGCGAGCTGCCGCCACAAGGCGCGATACGGATCGTCGAACGGCAGGGCTACGACATCGCGCCCATCGACGTCATCGGCGCCGACGGGGAAATGGCGCTGTTGAGTTACGTCTGGCCCGACCAGAGGACGCGGCTGGACCGGTTGCGCGGCGCGATCGCTGTCGCGCGGAAGATTCCCGCGCGCCTCGATCGGCAGCGAGGCGCCGACGCGGTGGCCGGCCTGGCGCTGAAAAACGGAGCGTTGACCGTGCTCTGGCATTCGATCACCTGGCAGTACCTGTCGGTTGACGAACGCGAAGAGATCCTGCAAGGGGCCGACGCACTGGGCGCACAAGCCGATGCGCGGTCACCGTTTGCACATCTCACCCTCGAGCCGGCGATCGATGGGCCCGGTGTTCCAATCAGGTTCCTGGTGCGGGCCCGCAGTTGGCCGGGTGGCGAGCAACAAATCCTGGGCGAGTGCCACCCGCACGGCCCACCAGTGAACTGGCAATAGCGCCGGAATGACGCCGAGCAGACGCAGAATCGCACCGACGCGACCTTGCGGGTGCGATTCTGGTGGGGGCACCTCCCGCTTGCGGGGGACTGCTCGCCAGCGTTAAGTCAGCCCAGCAATTCTGCGATCGGAGCGGCAGCGGCGATCTTGCCGCGGACCTTCATGACCTTGCCGGCCATCCCGCCGCCCACTACGCCGACGACGACCCCATTCCGCTCGTAGTAGGCCAGGAATTTGCGGCCGTCGTCCTCGACCAGGTGCACGATGTCGGTGGCTTCCGGCTCGCCCAGACATTGGATCTTGACATCGTATTGATCGCTCCAGAAGTACGGGACCACCGCCGCCGACGGCACGTCCTGCCCGAGCATCGAAGGCACCACAACCCGGGCCTGGTCGGCGACATTACTCCAATGTTCTACGCGGGCTTGGTGTCCGGTCGGATCCCGCCAGGATGCGACGTCGCCGAGCGCCCACACGTTGGGCACGCTGGTGCGGCCGGCCTCGTCGCAGAGCACTCCGTTGTCGACCGCGACGCCGCTGCCATCGAGCCACTCCGTTGCCGGTCGCGATCCGATGCCGACGACGACCAGATCGGCCGGCAACTCGGTGCCATCGCTCAGCACAACCGAGTCGACGTGTCCTTGGCCGCGTACCTCGGCGACGCTGACTCCGGTGCGGACGTCGACACCTTCATCGCGGTGCAGCCGAGCCACCAGGCCGCCGATCTGTTCGCCGAGCACTGCCGCCAATGGGGTTGGTAGCGGCTCAACCAGCACCACGTCTACTCCCAGGCTGCGCAGGCTGGCCGCCACCTCGCAGCCGATGAAGCCGGCGCCGATGACTACAGCGCGCTGTGCCTCGGTTGCGTGCTGGCGCAAGGCCAGGCTCTCGTCGAACGAGCGCAGCACCCGGATGCCCTCGAGGTCCGGGAACGTGGGAATGCGGCGGGGCACCAGGCCAGTCGTGATGACCAGTTCGTCGTAGCCGAGCACGGTTCCGTCGGCCAGGGTTACCGTCTGAGCCGCGGTATCCAGGCTGGTGGCGGCCGAACCCAGTCGCAGGATGATGTTGTTCTCGTCGTAGAACTCGCGCGGTTTGAGGGCCACGTCGTCGACTTCCTTGCGCAGCACCTCCTTCGACAGCGGCGGCCGGTCGTACGGCAGATGCGCCTCGTCGCTGACGATCGTGATGCGACCGGCGAACTCCGAACGACGCAATTGTTCGGCGGTCCGGGCAGCGGCAAGGCCGCCGCCGACGATCACAATTCCGATGTCGCTGCTGTGTACGCCTTGGCTACTGCTCACGTGGAGTTCATACACGATGGCGCGTCAGTACTTCAAGGCGCCCTTGTCTACGTGCACCTGCGTACCTGTCAAAGCGGCGGAGCCATCGCCAGCGAGCCAGACGACGACATCGGCTACCTCGTCGGCCGTCATGAAGCCTTTGGGTTGCAACGGCATTGGCGGAAAGCTATGCAGGAAGCCAGGATGCTCGGCAAAGATCTTCATCATCACCTCCGGCTCGACCATCGGGGTGTCGATCGAATACGGGTGAATAGAGTTGACCCGGATGCCATATTCACCGACCTCGAGCGCCAACGAGTTGGTCAGCGCGGTGACTCCGTGCTTGCTGGCCGAGTAGTGGCCGTTGCCCGGTGTCGCCTTCAGACCCGCCGACGAGCTGACCATCACAATCGACCCTCCGTTGCCGGCCTCGATCATCGCCGGCACGGTGGCGCGCAGGGTGCGCCAGGTACCCGTCAAGTTGACGCCGATGACGGTGTCCCACTGCTCGTCGGTGAGTTCCCAAAGTCGGCCCCAGCCCAGCACACCGGCGTTGGCCACCACGATGTCGAGCCGGCCGAACTGTTCGACGCCGTCGGCGACCAATTGCTTCAGCGCAGCGTCGTCGCGGATGTCCACCTCGCGGGCCAGTACCTTGCGCCCCTCCGCCTCTACCAAGCGAACGGTCTCAGCGAGATCTTCAGGGGTGGCCGGCGCATAGGTCAGGCTGCTGGACGCCGCCGCGCAGATGTCGAGGGCAATGACGTCCGCGCCATCCCGGGCCAGCCGCACGGCATGCGCCCGCCCTTGGGCCCGGGCAGCGCCGGTAACAAATGCCACGCGTCCTTGCAGTGGTCCAGCCGATCCGGCCACGAGTTATCCCCTTCTTAGCCGTAAGAGACGAACTCAGGCTAGCAGCGAAACTGAAACGTGTTCTAACTCGCCTCGACTTGTCCCGAGCCCCAGCTCATCGTCAGATTTCTGAGATGATCTGGGCCCGTCGGCTGTTGTATTCCGCGTCGGTCAGCGCACCGCTGGCCCGCAGATTCTCTAGCTCTTGGAGCCGTTGGGAGATCGGTTGTTGCGGTGGCGCGGCGGCCGGCGGTGGCTGGGCGGCGGATGGCGCCTGCGCTGGCGCCTGTTGTGCGGCCGCACGACGAACCACCGCCTGGACCTGCTCACGCAGCGCCGGGTTCGACCTCATGTCGATCGTCCCGTTGAACGGAATGTTGTTGGCCTTGAGGAGCTGCAGGATTTCCATAAGCGGGCCAGCCTGACCACTGAGGTCGTAGGTCCTGTTGTCCTCAGCGAGGGTGAACTGGGCGGGCATCAGGCCGTTAACCAAGGCACTACGCTGCCAGTCGATTTGGTATTGCTGGGTGGTGGGGTTGACCAGCACCACGAGCTTGCGTGCGGTGAGGTTGCCCAGCCGGGTAACGCTGGCGATAACGCGGTCTTGACTATCGAACGGCACCAACCCCGGTCCGGAGATGTGCAGGTTCACCTTCACCAGAGGTTGCTCGTTGATCCGGGTGCCCGTCTCGGTGAGGCCGGCGATCTGCGCGAGCGCCAACACCCCATGCTGCTCGAGCTCGGCCGATTTGGCTGCCGACTGCGCGCCATAGTTGGTCAACCAGAGCGCTATCAGCACGTCGGCCACGGTGATGAGCAGCCCGACATAGAACATCCACTGCAGCAGACCTAACTGACCTATTGCGAAGTAGACGACCAGAAAGATCGGCCCGACGAGCCCGCCGAACAGCAAAACCGTTAACTGTGCTTTTAGGTAGCGCGCTAACACGTGTGCTCCTCATTTCGACCGAAAGGTGATGCCAGAGTAACGCTGGCATTGGCGCTACCGATCACAAATTTCGGGCGGTGACAAACCCGATATCGACACAGATCCACGCATTCTCATGGCACTACGACACCGTTTGCGCCGTGCGCGCCTAACAGCACGCCGCCGACGCCACCGTTGCCGACGAGCAGGGCCTGGCCGCACTCCGGACGTTGGGAACGCCGCTGCCGCACTGGCCGAGCTGATCGCCGAGCCGATCTTCGCCAGGTCAGTTGCTGCGGCCGCCACCTATTCCGGCGCTGCGGTCACGAACGACATCGGAACCTCCCGGCCGCGATCTGCTAATCCGCCGCCCTCGAAGACAACCAGATCGTAACGCCAGCCAGCACGTTCGTCAGTCTTTCACCCAGACAGCACGAAGCCCGGACCGCCGAAAGTTGGCGATCCGGGCTTCGTGTTCTACAGACCTACTTGATGATCTTGACGACCCGGCCGGCGCCGACGGTACGGCCACCTTCGCGGATCGCGAAGCGCAGACCGTCCTCCATGGCGACGGGCTGGATCAGCTTCACCGAGATGTTGGTGTTGTCGCCGGGCATCACCATTTCGGTGCCCTCCGGCAGCGTCACCACACCGGTCACGTCGGTGGTGCGGAAGTAGAACTGCGGACGGTAGTTGTTGAAGAACGGCGTGTGCCGGCCGCCCTCGTCCTTGGACAGGATGTAGACCTGGCCCTCGAAGTCGGTGTGCGGTGTCGTGGTGCCGGGCTTGACGACGACCTGACCGCGCTCGACGTCCTCACGCTTGATACCACGCAGCAGCAGACCCACGTTGTCGCCGGCCTGGCCCTGGTCGAGCAGCTTGCGGAACATTTCCACACCGGTGACGGTGGTCTTGGTGCTGGTCGGCTTGATGCCGACGATCTCGACTTCCTCGTTCACGTTGACCACACCGCGCTCGACACGGCCGGTGACCACCGTGCCACGCCCGGTGATGGTGAAGACGTCCTCGACAGGCATCAGGAACGGCTTCTCGGTGTCGCGGACCGGGTCCGGGATCGACTCGTCAACCGCATTCATCAGCTCGGCGACGGACTCGACCCACTTCTCGTCGCCCTCGAGCGCCTTCAGCGCCGAGACCCGCACCACCGGTGCGTCCTCGTCGAACTCCTGGGCGGCCAGCAGCTCACGGACCTCCAGCTCGACGAGCTCGAGCAGCTCCTCGTCGTCCACCGCGTCGGCCTTGTTCAGCGCGACCAGGATGTAGGGCACCCCGACCTGACGGGCGAGCAGCACGTGCTCACGCGTCTGCGGCATCGGGCCGTCGGTGGCGGCAACCACCAGGATCGCGCCGTCCATCTGGGCGGCACCGGTGATCATGTTCTTGATGTAGTCCGCGTGGCCAGGAGCGTCGACGTGGGCATAGTGCCGCTTCTCCGTCTGGTACTCCACGTGGGAGATGTTGATCGTGATACCGCGCTGACGCTCCTCAGGAGCGTTGTCGATCTGGTCGAAGGCGCGCGACTCGTTCAGGTTGGGGAACTTGTCATGCAGGACCTTCGTGATCGCCGCGGTCAGGGTGGTCTTGCCGTGGTCAACGTGACCGATGGTCCCGATGTTGACGTGCGGCTTCGTCCGCTCGAACTTCGCCTTCGCCACTTCTGTGTCCTCCTGGACTGTTGGTGCTTAAAAAAGCAGTGTGTTGATGTTTTCAGTTATGCCGCGGTGTTGACCGCGTCAGCTTACTCGTGAGTTGACACTCACTCGCCCGTCGCACTCGTGAGTGACACTCACTCGCCCGTCGCCTTCGCGATGATCTCCTTCGACACGTTCGCCGGCACTTCGGCGTACGAGTCGAACACCATAGAGTAGTTCGCCCGGCCTTGAGTCTTGGACCGTAGGTCGCCGACGTAGCCGAACATCTCTGACAGCGGCACATGTGCGCGAACGATGCGCGCACCTGACCGCTCCTCCATAGCCTGGATCTGGCCACGGCGGGAGTTCAGGTCGCCGATCACATCGCCCATGTAGTCCTCGGGCGTGGTGACCTCGACGGCCATGATCGGTTCCAGGATGACTGGCTGCGCTTGCGCCGCAGCCTTTTTCAGCACCTGTGAACCGGCGATCTTGAATGCCATTTCCGACGAGTCGACCTCGTGGAAGGCACCGTCGAGCAGGGTGACCTTCAGGTTGACCAGCGGGTAGCCCGCCAAGATGCCGTACTGCATGGCGTCCTGCGCACCGGCGTCCACCGACGGGATGTACTCGCGCGGGATGCGTCCACCGGTGACCTTGTTCTCGAACTCGTAGGTCGCACCGTCTTCGCCGGTGAACGGCTCGATGGAAATGAGCACCTTCGCGAACTGGCCGGAGCCGCCCGTCTGCTTCTTGTGCGTGAACTCGACCTTCTCGACCTTGCGCTTGATGGTCTCCTTGTAGGCGACCTGCGGCTTGCCGACATTAGCCTCGACCTTGAACTCGCGGCGCATGCGGTCGACCAGGATGTCCAGGTGCAGCTCGCCCATGCCGCCGATCACGGTCTGGCCGGTCTCGTTGTCCTGGTGCACCTTGAAGGTCGGGTCCTCCTCAGCGAGCTTCTGGATCGAGAGGCTCAGCTTCTCCTGGTCGCTCTTGGTCTTGGGCTCGATGGCCACCTCGATCACGGGATCGGGGAAGGTCATCGACTCCAGCACAACCTGGTTGTTCGGGTCGCACAGGGTGTCACCGGTCGTGGTGTCCTTCAGCCCGATCACCGCGTAGATGTGGCCGGCACTGGCCGTCTCGACGGGGTTTTCCTTGTTGGCGTGCATCTGGAACAGCTTGCCCAGCCGCTCCTTCTTGCCCTTGGTCGAGTTGATGACCTGTGACCCGGAATCGACCTTGCCCGAATACACCCGGACGTAGGTGAGCTTGCCGAAGAACGGGTGCGTGGCGACCTTGAACGCCAGGGCCGAGAACGGCTCGTCGGTCGACGGCTTGCGGATGACCTCGACGTCCTCCTTGTTGGGGGCGTGGCCCACAGCAGGCGGAACATCGAGGGGGGAAGGCAGGTAGTCGATCACGGCGTCGAGCATGGGCTGCACGCCTTTGTTCTTGAACGCGCTACCGCACAACACCAAGTAGGCCTCGGAATTGACGGTGAGCTTGCGCAGCGCACCCTTGATCTCCTCGACCGACAGTGCCTCGCCCCCGAAGTACTTCTCCAGAAGCGACTCGTCGGTCTCGGCGACCGCCTCGAGCAGCTTGGTGCGGTACTCGTCGGCCTTCTCCTGAAGGTCCGCTGGGATGTCGATGGTCTCGTAAGTCTCGCCGAGCTGGGTTTCACCGCGCCACACCTTGGCCTTCATCTCGACCAGGTCGACGACGCCTTCGAAGTCGCCCTCAGAGCCGACGGGCAGCTGGATCGGAATGACGTTGGCGCCGAGGCGCTCCTCCATCGTGCGCACCGAGAAATAGAAGTCGGCGCCGATCTTGTCCATTTTGTTGACGAAACAGATGCGCGGGACATCGTATTTGTCCGCCTGCCGCCAAACCTGCTCGGACTGCGGCTCGACACCCTCCTTGCCATCGAATACTGCGACGGCGCCATCGAGGACGCGCAGCGAGCGCTCCACCTCGACGGTGAAGTCCACGTGGCCCGGTGTGTCGATGATGTTGATCTGGTTGTCGTTCCAGAAGCAGGTGGTAGCCGCGGAGGTGATGGTGATCCCCCGCTCCTGCTCCTGCTCCATCCAGTCCATGGTGGCGGCCCCGTCGTGCACCTCACCGATCTTGTAGCTGATGCCGGTGTAGTAGAGGATGCGCTCGGTGGTCGTGGTCTTGCCGGCATCGATGTGCGCCATGATGCCGATGTTGCGGACCTTCGTCAGGTCAGTCAGCACGTCCTTCTGTGCCACAGAAGTCTTCCCACTCTTTCGATTGCTAAGTTAGTTCGCTGTCGGTTTTGCGCCCAGGCTCACGCTGATGCCGCCCAATGCGCGACTCCGGAACGCAGCGTCCCCATCTACCAGCGATAATGTGCGAAGGCGCGGTTTGCCTCAGCCATCTTGTGCGTGTCCTCGCGCCGCTTGACAGCAGCCCCGAGGCCATTGCTGGCATCCAGAATTTCGTTCGCCAGGCGCTCGGTCATCGTCTTCTCCCGACGTTGCCGCGAGAAGCTGACCAGCCAGCGCAGTGCCAGCGTGGTGGACCGGTCCGGCCGCACCTCGACAGGCACCTGGTAGGTCGCGCCACCCACACGGCGGCTACGCACCTCCAGCGCCGGCTTGACGTTGTCCAGGGCCCGCTTCAGCGTGATGACCGGATCGGTGCCGGTCTTGTCGCGGGCCTGTTCAAGCGCAGCATATACAATGCGCTCGGCGAGGGATTTCTTCCCCTGCATCAAAACTTTGTTGACCAGTTGGGTGACCAGTTGCGATCCGTAGACCGGGTCGTTGACCAACGGACGCTTGGGCGCGGGCCCCTTGCGCGGCATTAACTCTTCTCCTTCTTGGCGCCGTAACGGCTGCGAGCCTGCTTGCGGTTCTTGACACCCTGAGTATCGAGCGACCCGCGGATGATCTTGTACCGCACACCGGGCAGGTCTTTTACTCGGCCACCACGCACCAGCACCATCGAGTGCTCCTGCAGGTTGTGGCCCTCACCGGGGATGTACGCGGTGACCTCGACCTGACTGGTCAGCTTCACGCGCGCAACCTTCCGAAGCGCCGAGTTCGGCTTCTTCGGAGTGGTGGTGTACACGCGGGTGCATACGCCACGGCGCTGCGGGCTGCCCTTCAGAGCCGCGGTCTTGACCTTTGCGATCTTGTCCCGACGACCCTTGCGGACCAGCTGCTGGATGGTTGGCATCTACCGGCTTTCTGTGTTGCTGTTTACGTTCTGGCTAAGTATTAAAAGTCTCTGTACTGCGGTTATGCCCCGCCGCTATACCCCGCGGCCGGGTGTGTCGCGTGCGCTCAGCGCCGGATTTTCTCCGTTGCGTCGGGGACATGCGAATTAGCCCGGCATCCACTTCCTTACGTCAGGCGCCGTAAGCCGCCAGGCACGAGGGTCAACAATACCCGTCGCCGGTCTGGCAGGTCAAAGTGGCGCCTAGCGCCAGGACCCAGGCCCTAATTCACACCCGCGCCGCCGGCCGCGGTGCGCCTGTCCAAGCCGGCTGCCAGCCGCAGCACCATGTCGGAGAAGACCGCATCAGTGTCGATGTCGTCCATCACGCCTGTCATCTCCAACAATACGAACCCGTGCAGCGCCGACCAGAACTCGAGCGCCGCATGGAAGGCCTCGTCACCGTCGAGACCGTAAGAGCCGAGGACGGCGATCACCGGCGCGGCCGCGCCCCTGGTCGCGGCGGTGTACTCGGGATCATCGCCGCCCAGCGGCATCCGGGTGAATGCCGAGTACCGGCCGGGGTGGTGATGGGCATAGCTGCGGTAAGCACCGGCCATGAACAGCACCGCGTCGTCGCGCGCGCGACCCTCACCGACCCTGCTCAGCATCGTGATGATGTCGTCGATGACCCGAATCCGGACCGCCCGGCGCAGGTCTTCGAGGCTGTTGACGTGGTTATACAGCGACGGCCCCTTGGTCCCGAGCTGCATCGCGAGGGCATTGATGGTCAGCGAGTCCCAGCCCTCCCGGTCCAGGAACGCCAATGCGCCATCGACAATGCACTCGCGGCTCAGCTTGGCCGGACGCGCGCCGGATCTCGCAGCGCGCGGGCGCCCGCCCGCAGGCGGCGGTACCGGCTGAGCTGCCATGGCGATCGCCCTTCATTTGCGATGACCGGTTTGGTCACCCCCGCTACTCGGTCGACTTAGCGGTTAACTAATGACTCTAGTTGAAAGGGCCACGAAACTAACCCTGACGTGCGGCCGCATGAATGCGCAATTACTCTGCCGTTGAGCAGGTCGAGGCACGTAGGCTTATTCACGTCTTGGCTGGATTCAACCGGCTTAAAAGGGGGCCCGCAGTGAATTGGACAACCATCGCCGGGTCGCTTGCCACCTGCGTCATCACGATCGCTGCCACACCGGCCGCGCAAGCCAAGAACGGCGACACTCACATCACCGGCCACGGAATCGAGCAGACGCTGGACTGCAACGATGCCACCCTGATCGTCAATGGCACCGCGAACACCGTGAACGCGATGGGAAACTGCTGGGCGATCACGGTCATGGGCTCGTCGAACACGATCATCGCTGACGGGGTCACGCACGACATCACCGTGTACGGCTGGGACCAGACGGTTTTTTACCACAACGGTGCGCCGTTCGTCTGGGACCGCGGCCGCGAGTTGGGCATGACCAACCGGCTCCAGCAGGTGCCCGGCTGAGCGCCACAAATCCCCAGTCGTCTACTAGCCATTTTTTAGTTATCTTCTAGCCACGAACAACCCGAAGGAATCGAGAAGCAATGCGCGCCTGCATCACTGAGCATTCATCGCGACTGGTCGCGCTCGCGCTGGCGCCCGCCGTCGCAACCGCTTTCGGACTCACCGCCTGCAGTTCGACTGCCAACCCGCCGGGCGGCACGACGGCAACGACGGCCCACACAACCGCGACGACGAGCGCCGGGGCGGCGCCGACCACAGCCTCGACCGCCCCCAGCACCACCGCTTCGGTCGAAATCGGAAACACCATCAACTACGGGTCTTTGGGGACCACAGCCTCACTAGACTGCGCCGACGGAAAATCGCTGAATGTGGGCGGATCGAGCAACACGCTGACCGTCACCGGCACGTGCGAGACGGTCACCATCACCGGCATGACCAACAACGTCACCTTTGAAAAGATCAACAGCCACTTGACGGTGCTGGGACTCAACAATACCGTCACGTACAAAGACGGCAGCCCGAAGGTGGACAACCTCGGTTCCGGCAACACCGTCAACAAGGGCTGACTCGCTACCCCCGCTGGCCGTCTTGGCCCGCGGGCGCGCCGTGCCGGCCGGCGCCTGCGGCGAATCGTCCGGCTCCCTCCACGGCCTCGGCGGCGACGCGGTGCATACTGGCGAACTCGGCGTCCAGCGCCGCCCCCTCTGGCATTCCCCACTGGTGTAGCGCCGACAACCGATCGGATCGCATGCACTGCTGCGGCAGCGCGGCCAGCGCGGCCGCTAGTTCCTCAGCCGCTTGGCGCGCTTCGCCTTTGGGCACAACTCGATTGGCCAACCCGATCGCGAGCGCTTCGTCGGCCGCCACCGCGCGGCCGGTCAGGATCATGTCCATCGCGCGGCTTTGGCCGATCAGCCGGGGCAATCGCACCGTACCGCCGTCGATGAGTGGCACCCCCCACCGCCGGCAGAACACCCCGAAGACAGCGTCTTGCTCGGCCACCCGCAGGTCGCACCAGAGGGCCAACTCCAAACCGCCGGCGACGGCGTAGCCGCTGACCGCGGCGATCACGGGTTTGGACAGCACCATTCGCGTCGGCCCCATCGGGCCGGGGCCGGTCCGGTGCACGGCATTGGCCTCTGGCGTGCCAAATGCCTTCAAATCAGCTCCTGCGCAAAACGTTCCGTTATCACCCCACAGCACGGCCACCGACGCGGCGTCGTCGCGATCGAAGTCCTCGAACGCCGTAACCAGCGCGGCCGCCGTCGGGCCGTTGACGGCATTGCGCGCCGCCGGCCGGTCGATGATCACCGTGGTCACCGGGCCATTGCGCTCCACTCGCACCGGATCGCTCATGTCGCCTCCGCAAGTTGGGTTGGTTCGCGTCGCTGCGCAAGCTCGGTCGCAAATTCGTGGTAGGCGTCACGCAGTCGGACATCCGGCCAATCGGCGGGCAGCAATTCGGCAGGCAGCATCGGGTCCGAGAGCAGGTGACGCACGATCGCCGCGGCAACCACAAACCGACTGGGTACGTCTGCGGCGGCGGTCATCTCGTCGAGCAACAGGTGGCCGGCCGAGGCCCACCCGGGCAAGTCCCACAGCTGGCCAGCCAGCTCGGCCGGTGCGCCGTCGCGCACCTTCAATATCCGTAGCCGGGCATGCACATCGGAATCCAACTCCAGATCGAGGTTGTCGGGTCGCATCCAGACCCCCTCACGCAGTTCGCCAAAGCGTTGGTCGTGCATCGTGGTTCGCAACGCGGCGCGGGTGCGGGCGTCGGTTCCCACGCTAGTGACGACCAGCATCGCCCAGTCTCCGCGCCACGCCCGTACCCGTGGGCGCATCGCGCCGTCTTGGCGACGCTGGCGGGCGAGCAGCCGATCGGCGAGCCGGTAGCCGTCAGCCGACCGGATCAGGTCGCCGGCGCTGACCATGCGGGTCAGCGCCACTCGCAACGTCGGCTCCTTGATTCCGAACTCGGTTGTCAGCCGGATCAATTCGCTGGCACTGGCGCACGCCGGATGAGCACCGAGCAGCACGCTGAGCACCACTGACCGGGCGGTCATGTTCGGCATGGTCTGTAGCCGCCTACACCGACGATGCCTGGCGGCCGTAGTCGCCGAACGGCTCGTCACGGTGCCGGACCGCGTCGCGGAAGCCGTGCTCAACTGAGTCGGCGACGAATGCATGCCCCTCGGGGGTGTGCCGGGCAACCCCGTCAAACACCGTGCTGACCATCCTGCTCGTAGCGACACCCTGCTGCAGCAGAGCAGAGTTGAGCGCGAGCTTGACCATGATCAGCTGGTTGATCGGCATCGCCGCGATGCGCGCCACGAGTCGCTCGGTGCGCTCGTCGAGATCTTGCGGTTCCGGCGCCTCGATCGCCAAGCCCCACTCGGCGGCCTGCGCACCGGTGATGCTATCGCCAGTGAGCAGAAGGCGTTTGGCACGCTGGTCGCCAAGCCGATGCGCCCACAAGCCGGCCGCGGGAACTCCCCACACCCGCGTCGGCGGGTAGCCGATCTTGGCATCGGCGGCTGCGATCACCTGGTCTGCATGTAAAGCGATGTCGGTGCCGCCGGCGACACAATAGCCGTGGATTTTGACCACCGTCGGCTTGTCAGCGTGCATCAGGCTGGAGAACCCGCGCACGAAGCGGCTCATCATCTGGTAGTCGATCATCGGGTCCCACGGCTGATTCGCAAAGTGGTTGATGGCCTGGGTCTTACCGTCTAGCACGGTGCCGTTGTAGGCCCCGGTGCCACCGGCTGAGCCGGTCCGGTCAGCGTAGGCGGATAGGTCGAAGCCGGCGCAGAAGCCCGCGCCCCGACCGGATACCAAAATCACGTGCACATTGGGGTCAAGATCAGCCCGCTCCACCAACGCCGACAGCTCCAGCGGGGTGTCCGCGACGATCGCGTTACCCTTCTCCGGCCGGTTGAAAGTGATCCGGGCGACCCGGTCGGTGACCTCATAGGTCATCGTTTTCAAGTTGTTGAAGTCGACCGGCCTAATCGCATGGGTCATTGGCGGCTCAGCCCTTTACCAGGGCGCGCTCGAGGATGGGAGCAAGGTCCAGCCCGGCCGGCATGGTGCCGAACGCTCCGCCCCACCGCCTGTCGAGTCGGGTAGCCAGGAACGCCTCAGCCACCGCCGGATGCCCGTGCCGCACCAGCAGCGACCCCTGTAGCGCCAAGCAGATGTCCTCGGCGACCTTGCGGGCGCGGTACTCGATGGTGTCAAGATCGGCGAGTTGCGGACGCAGGTCCTCGACATGGCTGTCCAAGCGGGCATCGGAACCCGAGCTCGCGGACAGCTCGTCGAACAGCACCTCGATGCACTCCGGACGAGTTGCCATGGCGCGCAGGGTATCCAACGCGCTCACATTGCCCGAACCTTCCCAGATGCCCATCAACGGCGCCTCACGGTACAGCCGCGGCATTCTAGACTCTTCGACATACCCGTTGCCGCCCAGGCATTCCAGCGCTTCGGCGGCGTGCGGGGTGGCACGCTTGCAAACCCAGTACTTGCTGGCCGCCAAGCCAATGCGGCGCAGCAGTGCCTCTTTTTGGTCGCCGCGAACAACACTGTCGGTGGCGCCCGCCATCCGCATCGCGACCATCGTGGCCGCCTCGGCCTCCACGGCAAGATCGGCCAACACGTTGCGCATCAGCGGCTGGTCAATGAGATAGGCGCCGAACGCCTTTCGGTGCTGGGCATGGTAGATGGCGCGGGTCAGTCCGGTACGCATGCTGGTGGCGCTGCCAAGAGTGCAGTCCAGGCGGGTCAGGTTGACCATCTCGATGATGGTGGGCACGCCGCGGCCTTCTTCGCCCACCAACCACGCGGTGGCATGGTCGTATTCGACCTCGCTTGAGGCGTTGGCGTGGTTGCCGAGCTTGTCCTTGAGCCGCTGCAAGAACATCCGATTGCGGGTGCCATCGGGCAGTACCCGCGGCAACATGAAGCAGGACAGCCCACTTGGGGCCTGCGCGAGCACCAGGAAGATGTCACACATCGGCGCCGAGGTGAACCACTTGTGACCGGTGAGGCTGTACGTGCCGTCGGCGTTCAGGGTCGCCTGGGTAGTGCCGGCCCGCACATCGGAGCCGCCCTGCTTCTCGGTCATCGACATGCCGGCGGTGATGCCGGACTTGTTGGTGGCCAGCGTGAGGTCCGGGTCGTATTCGCGGCTGGTCAGCAGTGGCTCATATACCGCCGCCAACTCGGAGTTGTACCGCAGCGCGGGCACGACGGCGTACGTCATCGAGATCGGACAGATATGTCCCGGCTCTACCGTCCACACCGAGGTCTTCGCCGCCCGAACCACGTGCGCACCCGGCCGTTCGTCGGCCCACGGTGCGGCATGCAGGCCGTGACGGACCGCCACGCGCATCAGCTCGTGGTAGGCGGGGTCGTATTCCACCTCGTCGACGCGGTAGCCGTTGCGATCGTGGGTATGCAGGATCGGTCGATTGCGGTCGGCAAGCTCACCCCAACGGTTGGCTTCGCGACTAGCCGAGATCGCGCCGAGCTCGTTCACCTCTTCCAGACCCCACTGGCCGCCCTCGCGGATCAGAGCCTCGACGAGGACCGGCGAAGTCGCGGGGTTGTAGTTCTCCAGCGGAGGAACCTGATTGGTGACGGCATGCGTATCTGACATGCAACCAATGTTACAGTTTTCCGACAACCGCACAAGAGTCGTAATGCTAGTGCGGTTGCCCGTCGAAGAAGTGCCACAGCGTCTGGGTGGCGAAGGCGGGCCACTTGTGGCCGCCGCCGTCAATGGTGATCAGTACGACGCCGCGGTTGTCGGCGCATCCCGCGGTCGAGGTGGCGACCGCACCATCGGTCGTGACAGACGGGGGGCCGCATTTATTGACATTGCGCCAGAACGCATTCACATCCGGCACCGAGGGTCCGTTGATGATGCTGTCGCCCTGCCCACCCTGGTAGAGGACGAGCCTGTCCGAAGTGCCGTGAATCTCCATGACAGCGGCGGGGTGCGGAGCCCGGCACGAATCCAGCTGCGTCCCCGCAACCGCACCAATTGCGGCGAAGATGCCGGTGTTGCACGCAAGGGTGTACGACATGATGCCGCCGTTACTCATCCCGGTGGCATAGATCCGCGAGCCGTTGATGCTGACGTTGCGCACGATGTCAGCGATGGCCGCGCCGATAAAGGCGACGTCATCGACCCCTTCGCGTTGAGGCTGCCCGCAGCAGCCGCCACCGTTGACGTTCCAAGCCCGGCTAACGCCATCCGGGTAGGCGACCACGAAGTGGTGTGAATCGGCTAATTCATCCCAGCCGTAGGAGCTTTCGGCCTGCTCGGCGCTGCCGGTTATGCCGTGCAACATAACGACCAGCGGGGCCGATGCGGGCAACCCCGCGGGTTGGTAGAGCCGGTAGCTGCGGTCGCGACCGCCGACGTTGATGGTGTGGATGCTGGTGCCGGTAACGAACCCGGACGGCAGCGGCTTGTCGTCGGCCGGTGAGCAGCCCGCGACCAGCAGCACTGCCCCGATGAGGGCGGCCGCTCGACGGAGCATGGTGCCCACGCTACGCGGCGCGAGCCCCTCTGGCGTCAGCTGCTGGTCTTTTCCCGCAGGAACGCGATGTCATCCTTGCGACCGTCGTCGGCCGTTTCGCAGATGACCGGCGCGTCGGCGGCCTTGACCGCAGCGACCAGCAGATCGGTGTCGATCTCGCCGGCGCCCAAGTTGGCGTGCCGGTCACGGCCCGAGCCCGCGGCGTCCTTGGAATCGTTGCAGTGCACCAGGTCGATCCGCCCGGTGATGGACTTGACGCGGTCGACCGCGTCCACCAAGGCCTCCCCCGCCGCCCAGGCGTGGCAGGTGTCCAGGCAGAAGCCGATGCCGGTGTCGCCGATGACGTCCCAAAGCCGGGCGATGGTGTCGAAGTGGCGGGCCATCGCGTGGTCTCCGCCGGCGGTGTTTTCCAGGTACACCGGAACCTCGGTCTCCAGCTGGTCGAGCGCTTTGCGCCAGCGCTGGAAACCCTCGTCGAGTTCGTGGTCGTCGCCGACGTGGCCGCCGTGCACGATCACCGCGGCGGCGCCGATGTCGGCTGCCGCTTCACAGGTCTGCTGAAGGATCTTGCGCGACGGGATGCGCACGCGATTGTTCGCGGACGCAACATTTATCAGGTAGGGCGCGTGCACGTAAATCGGCAGGGCAGCTGCTTTGAGCGCGGCGGCGTCTTCACGCGGCTTGGGCGCCTTCCAACTCTGCGGGTTGCCGAGGAAGATCTGCACGACGTCCGCGCCCTCGGCTTGCGCTGCGGCGAGTGGATCCTGGGGGCTGACATGTGAGCCGATGAGCACGCGGCCCAGTCTAGTGGGTCGCCTAGTCGTGGCGAGCAGACACAAAAGCCCCCGACACTCCGTGCGTGCGCGGGCTTTTGCGTCTCTGCTAGTGGACCGGCGACCCGAGCGGGAAGTTAGTTTCACACTCGGCCTCGAGCGTGAAACTAACTTCACACTCGACACGATTGGTCCGGCGCACGAAAAAGCCCCCGCGACGTGCGGGGGCTTTTTCGTTGCTAACTTAACT
>CAWCFA010000005.1:0-36630 GCA_963794785.1 uncultured Actinomycetota bacterium
GAAAGCCGCCGGCGTGGTGATGTTGCGCCCCGCCAGCCCGGGTACCGGTGTGATCGCCGGTGGTGCGGTGCGCGCGGTGCTCGAATGCGCTGGGGTGCACGACATCCTGGCCAAATCGTTGGGCAGCGATAACGCGATCAACGTGGTGCACGCCACCGTCGCCGCACTCAAAATGCTGCAGCGTCCCGAGGAGGTGGCCGCCCGCCGCGGCCTGCCGATCGAGGACGTCGCTCCGGCCAGCATGCTCAAGGCGCGGCGGGAAAGTGCCGCACTTGCCGCGGCGGCAGCGCGGGAAGGAACTTCACAACCATGAGCCAGCTGAAGATCACCCAGGTGCGCAGCACGATCGGCGCACGCTGGAAGCAGCGCGAAAGCCTGCGCACGCTGGGTCTGCGGCGGATTCGCCATTCGGTGGTCCGTGACGACAGCCCACAGACCCGCGGGCTGATCGCGGTGGTGAGCCACCTTGTCGAGGTGGAGCCGGCCGAGACAGGTACCGGAGGTAAGACCAAGTGACGATCAAGCTGCACGACCTGCGCCCCGCCCGCGGGTCCAAGACCGCGCGCACCCGGGTGGGTCGCGGTGAGGGCTCCAAGGGCAAGACCGCCGGTCGTGGTACCAAGGGCACCAAGGCGCGCAAGAATGTGCCGACCACCTTCGAGGGCGGGCAGATGCCGATCCACATGCGGTTGCCCAAGCTCAAGGGATTCAAGAACCGGTTCCGCACCGAATACGAAGTCGTCAACGTCGGCGACATCAACCGGCTGTTCCCCGAGGGTGGTGCCGTTGGTGTGGATGAGCTGGTGGCCAAGGGAGCGGTTCGCAAGAACGGCTTGGTTAAGGTCCTCGGCGACGGCAAGCTGATGGTCAAGGTCGACCTGTCGGCGCACAAGTTCAGCGGCAGCGCGCGCGAGAAGATCACCGCCGCCGGCGGCTCGGCCACCGAGCTGTAGCTAGAGCTCGCGAGCAGTCGCAAAAGCCCCCGCACGCACGGTGTGTCGGGGGCTTTTGCGCCTTTTCTCGGTACTAGGTCAGCTGCGGAATCACTTCAGCGGCAAGGCGTTCCATCTGTTCCCGGGCTTCCGGGACGTCACGGCCGATCGGATTGAGCAGCAACATCTGCGCGCCCGCGTCGATCACCTCGGTCAGCCCGCGAACGACGTCGTCGGGCGTCCCGGACACCGGGTATGTGTCGAGTTTTGGCACGTCGCCGTAGATGCACCGCAGACCGTCGAGCGCCCGTTCGCGAGCCCGGGCCGCATCGTCGTCGATCATCAGGTAGACGCGTTTACCGATGGTGAAATGCGTTGGGTCTTTGTGCTGCTCGGCGAGCTCGCGGCGGACGATGGTGACGGCTCCAGCGAAGGATTCGGTTGTTGACGAGCCTGCCCCCAGGAACGAATCACCATGGCGCACTGCCCGAGCCAGTGCTTTTGGGGCCAGACCGCCGAACCAGATCGGCGGATGTGGTCGCTGCACCGGCTTCGGCACCACGGACAGGTCATCGGCGTCACGGAACCGGCCGTGAAACGTCACCCGGGGTTCGTCCGACCAGGCCGCCTTCATCAGCTCGAGACCTTCGTTGAAATACGAGATAAAGGTGTCCTTTTCTACGCCGAATGCGGCGAAGTTGCGAGCACCGCCTCCGGGTGCGACACCGATATCCAGCCGTCCGTGGCTGAGCCGGTCGACGGCGGTCACCGCCGAGGCGAGCTGGAGTGGCTCGTGTAGAGACGTCACCAGCACCGCGACGCCAAGCCGCAGCCGCTCGGTGCAGGCCGCGCAATATGCCAACAGCTCCAGTGGCGCGAGCAGTGGTGCCGGGCCGACCGTCTGTTCGAGCACCCACCCGCCCTCGAAGCCGAGCTCCTCGGCGCGCGCGAGGTACGAGCGGAGACCCGCTGCATCGAAGCCGTCGTAGTCGAACTGTGGGATGGCGATCGAAAACTTCACCCCATCACGGTACGGCGGGCGATCGGTAGGCTGGACGGATATGTTTGACTTCCTGCCTTCCCTTCCTGGCTTCTTAGACCGGACGGACGACGTGCGCGCCCTGGTCAATCGGGTCGATACCGCCCGCCATCAGGGCATACCTAACGGCTGCGTGCTGGAGTTCAGCCTGCGGTCGGTGCCGCCGGAGTCGTCGGGTTTCGATCCGCTGGCCATCATCACCGGTGCGGGTCGACCGATGACGCTGCGCGATTCCGTCGCAGCGATCCACCGTGCCGCGAAGGACCCGCGGGTGGCCGGGTTGATCGCCCACGTGCAGCTTGGGGCGTCGCCGCCGGCCGCGGTCCAGGAGCTGCGGGAGGCCATCGCGGCCTTTAGCGCCGTCAAGCCGTCATTGGCCTGGGCCGAGACCTATCCGGGCACATTGTCGTACTACCTGGCTTCGGCGTTCGGTGAGGTGTGGATGCAGCCCTCGGGGAGTGTCGGGCTGATCGGCTTTGCGAGCAACGCCACCTTCCTGCGCGACGCGTTGGACAAGGCGGGGATCGAAGCCCAGTTCGTGGCGCGGGGCGAATACAAATCGGCGATAAATCTTTTCACGGAGGATGGCTTCACCGACGCCCATCGTGAGGCCGTCACCCGGATGCTGGAAAGCCTGCAAGACCAGGTCTGGCAGGCGGTGGCCGAATCGCGCGACATCGATTCCGGGGCGCTCGATGCGCTGGCCGACCGGGCCCCGCTACTGCGCGACGACGCGGTGGCCTCCGGGCTGGTCGACCGGATCGGTTTCCGCGACGAGGCTTATGCGCGGATCGCGGAAATGGTTGGTGTGGAGGGTGTTTCACCCGATACCGACGAATCGACCGATGACGCACCGCCTCGACTTTATTTGACGCGCTACGCCGGCGCGGGCCGGTCACGGCTGACGCCGCCGGTGCCAGCGGTTCCCGGCCGCCGCGCCAAGCCCACGTTCGCCGTGATCGACATCGAGGGCTCGATCGTCGATGGGCGTGGCGGGCCCCAGTTCCTGCCAATCGGCACCTCTTCGGTCGGCGGCGACACGATCGCGGCGGCGCTGCGGGAGGCGGCCGCCGACGATTCGGTGTCCGCGATTGTACTGAGGGTGGACAGTCCCGGAGGCTCGGTCACCGCGTCAGAGACCATTTGGCGCGAGGTGACCAGGCTCCGCGAACGTGGCAAACCGGTAGTGGCGTCGATGGGTTCGGTGGCCGCATCTGGCGGCTATTACGTTGCGATGAGCGCCGACGCGATCGTGGCCAATCCGGCGACGATCACCGGCTCGATTGGTGTGTTCAGCGGGAAACTGGTGGTCCGGGATCTGAAGGATCGGCTCGGGGTTGCCTCAGATTCCGTACGTACCAACGCTAACGCCGACGCCTGGTCAATTGACGCACCCTTCACGCCGCAGCAAAAGGCCCATCGAGAGGCCGAGGCCGATTTGTTCTACGCGGACTTCGTCGAGCGTGTCGCCGAGGGCCGCAACCTGACAATCGAGGCCGTGGATGCCGTTGCCCGAGGCCGGATCTGGACCGGCTCGGACGCCCTGGAGCGCGGCCTGGTCGACGAACTCGGTGGGCTTCGAACCGCCGTGCGTCGAGCCAAAGTCCTGGCCGGCCTGGATGAAGAAACCGAAGTTCGCATTGTCAGTTATCCGGGCTCGTCGCTGCTGGACATGCTGCGGCCTCGTGCGTCATCTCAACCGGCTGCGGCGTCGCTGCCAGAGGCGGTCGGTGCACTGCTGGTACGTTCGGCCGCCGGGATCTGGGAAAACCTCGAACAGGGACTCAGTGGTGCGAACGCGCTGTGGCTGGGGCAGTCGCGGTTTTAGCCGGGCCGTTATCCGGGCAGGGCTCCGCTGATAAAAATGATCTCGCCCAGCGGATCGTCGTCTTCGGCGGCCGGCACGTCGATGCCGTTGCGCTGGAACAGCTCCGCGCGCGTTACGCCCTCGGCGTCCCATCCTTTGACCTTGAGATAGTCGACGACGTGATTGCGCTGGCCGGTGTAAACCAGCGATGCCATGTCCATGTCGAGTCCATGGTCCCGGAACGTACTGGCCATCTGGCTCACCCGGTTGGGGTCGAAATCGATGATGCCGGGCACGAATTCGGTGGCGACGGTGCTGCCCGGCGCGCTGAGCGCGGTGATGTTGTCGAACAACCGGTCCTGAGCCTCCGGCGGTAGGTAGATCAGCAGACCCTCCGCCAGCCACGCGGTCGGTGCCGTCGTGTCCAGCCCTGCGGCCTTCAGCGCCGCCGGCCAGTCCTGGCGCAGATCGATCGAGACGGTGCGCCTGGTTGCCGCCGGCTCGGCGCCGAGGCCGGCCAGCGTGGCTGTTTTGAACTCGATCACCTGTGGCTGGTCGATCTCGTACACGACCGTGCCCGCCGGCCAGGGCAACCGGTACGCACGCGCGTCCAACCCGGACGCGAGGATTACCGCTTGGAGCACGCCTGCTGCCGTGGACTTGAGGAAGTAGTCGTCGAAGAACTTCGTGCGCACCGCCATGCCGTCGGTGATCGCTTGCAGGCGTGTTGGCGAAACGCTCTCCACCGCGCTGAGGTCGAGTTCGCCGTCCATCATCTTGGTGAACAGGTCGAGCCCGACCGCGCGCACCAATGGCTCGGCGAACGGATCGTTGATCAGACCGCGGGCATCCTTCGACGCCATCGCGCGACCGGCCGCGACCATGGTCGCGGTCGCGCCCACACTAGAGGCTAGATCCCAGTTATCGTCGTGAGCGCGTGGCATCAGACGAGCCTAGCCATACGCTATGTCAGGGTGGCAGCCACGTAGCTCATGTCGCCCAATGACGCCATGATCTCGTCCTCGGGAAATTCGAACTCGTTGTGCGCGTAGAGTTCCCTGGCCGACTGCGCGGTTACATCCCAGCCGTGGTCGGTGAGGTACTGGATCACGGTGCTGCGCTCGCCGTGGAAAATCAGGTCCGACATATTGAGGTCGAACCCGAGGCGGCTCCAGCGCTCGGAGAGCTGTTGCGCACGTTCGCCGGAGAACGCGGCGGGGTCGGGGAAGTGCTCGGTGGCGACGCGACTTCCCGGCGCACTGAGCGTGGTGATGTTGTCGAACAGCCGGTCCTGAGCTTCGGGTGGCAAGTAAACCAGCAGGCCTTCGGCAATCCATGCGGTGGGTTGGTTGACGTCGAAACCCCGCTGCCGCAGCGCGTTCGGCCAGTCGTTGCGCAGATCGATGCCGATGGGCCGCCGGTCGGCGGTCGGGGCGACATCAAGGTCGGCCAGCGTGCGCGTCTTGAAGTCGATGACCTGCGGCTGGTCGATTTCGTAGACCACCATGCCCTCCGGCCAGCCCAGCCGGTAAGCCCTGGTGTCCAGGCCCGAGGCCAGGATCACCGCTTGGCGAATTTTGGGGCCGGTGGCTTGAAAGGATCCCGTGAAGAAGTCGTCGAAGAACCGGGTGCGGACGGCAATCTGCTCGTTCAGCGCCTCCCGGCGCAGCAAGGCGTCATCCTCGAAGGTGAGCTCTCCGTCGATCATCCGGATGAACGGGTCCAGGCCCACCGCGCGCACCAGCGGGTCGGCGAGCGGATCCTGCAGCAATGCGTCGGGGCCTTTCGAGGCCAGCGCGCGTCCTGCCGCGACCATGGTCGCAGTCGCTCCCACGCTGGATCCCGGTCCCCAGCTGTCGCCGTCGGTTCGTGCCGAGTTGGTTGTCATTCGAAGCTCCTATTTCGCGTTCTTGTCGAGGGTGCCGCTCACGTAGAGCAAGTCGCCCATCCGGACGTCGTTGCCCTCGAAGGGGGGAAGTCCATTGGCGGCAAAGAGATCCCGCACACTGGCCGTGCTGAGCTGCCAGCCGCGGTCGGACAGATAAGGTGCCGCTTCGTTGCGGTCGCCTAGGTAGACGAGGCCGGTCATGTCGAGCTCGAAACCGTGCGCACCCCAGCGTTCGGAGATGTGTTGCATCCGCTCTTTCATCTTTGCCAGATCGCCGGGCTCCAAGTTGCTCGAGCTTTCGGTCGCGATCCGGCTGCCCGGCGCGCTGAGCTCGGTGATGGTGTCGAGCAGCCGGTCCTGTGCCTCCGGTGGCAGATAGCCGAGCAGTCCTTCCGCGCTCCACGCGGTCGGCTGGCTCGGGTCGAATCCAGCGGTCCGCAGCGCGGTTGGCCAGTCGTCGCGCAGGTCGATGGCGACCACGCGCCGGTCAGCGGTGGGCTCGGCGTCCAACTCGGCGAGGGTGCGCGTCTTGAATTCGATGACCTGAGGTTGGTCGATCTCGTAAACCACCGTCTGGGATGGCCAGGCCAGCCGGTACGCGCGGGAATCCAGCCCCGAGGCCAGGATCACCACCTGTTTGATGCCCGCCGTTGTCGCGTCCACGAAGAACTCATCGAAATATTTGGTGCGCACGGCCATGTTGTCGGCCATCCGGGACATGGCCCCGGTGGATCCCGCGCTGCCGTCGGTGGCCTCGCCGGCGTCGAAGACGTCATTCAGCTCAGTCGGGTCCAGCTCGCCGCTGGCCAGCCGGGTGAGCAGGTCCACGCCGACGGCGCGGACCAGTGGCTCCGCGAACGGGTCGTCGATCAGTGGACGCTCTTCGCGGGTGGCCATGGCGCGGGCCGCGGCGACCATGGTGGCGGTCGCTCCGACGCTAGACGCCAGGTCCCAGGTGTCGCCTTCAAACCTAGTGGTGGAAGTCATTTCTTTGCCCCCTATCGTATGTACTTAGATTATCTTAGCATAATACTTAGCCAATATAACAAGCGTCCGCCACTGTACGCCGCTGCCGGCATGCGGCAACCTTGACGCATGGCGTACTCGGCGGCCGGCAAGCGGGTGCTCATTACGGGTGCCTCGTCGGGGCTGGGGGCGGCCATGGCCCGCCAGCTCGCCGCGCAGAAAGCCGTGGTGGGGCTGATTGCGCGCCGGCGAGATCGGCTGGCCGAGGTGCTGGCCGATTGCCGGCAGTCCTCGCCGGACTCCGCGATGTGGGCGGCCGACCTGGCCGACACCTCGGCGCTCGACGTGCTGGCGCAGCAGGCATGGGATGTTCTCGGCGGTATCGATGTGCTGATGAACAACGCGGCGATCCCGAAGCGCCGTGTCGTCACCGAACTCGATCCAGACGAAGTAGAGAACGTCATGCGGGTCAACTTCTTCGCCCCGATGCGCTTGACGCTGGCGTTGCTGCCGCGGATGTTGGCGCGCGGCACGGGCATGATCGTCAATGTGTCCAGTGTCGGTGGACGGCTCGGGATCATCCACGAAACCGCTTACTGTGCAAGTAAATTCGCGCTCTGCGGTTGGAGTGAGGCGATGGCCGTGGACTTATACGGCACCGGCATCTCGGTGAAGCTGATCGAGCCGGGCCCCGTCGATACCGAGATCTGGGACCAACCGGGCAGCGAGGAACCCCTCTACCAGGGGCCAAAGATCGCGGCCGACGAGGTGGCCGCGGGCATCATCGCGGCGCTGGGCAGCGACGGCTTCGAACACTACGTGCCCGAGATGAAGGCCGTCATCGACGCCAAGAACGCCGACCTCGACACATTCATCGCCGGGGTGGCCGCTATGGCTCCGGTTGGAGAGAAATGAAGGCGCTCGTTTTCGGTGTACGACCGGAGAAGTTTGACGTTCCCGATAACGCCAACCTGTTGACCCAGAACATGACGCGGACTCCGACGGCGCTTCAACAGGTGCCGGACCCGCAACTGCCGCATCAGGATTGGGTGATTACCCGGCCCCGGCTGACCGGTATCTGCGGGTCGGACTCCAAACAGATCCTGATGGACTTCGGCGCGGGTGACGCCGACAATGCCATGGCCGGCTTCTGTTCGTTCCCGCAGGTCATGGGTCACGAGGTGGTCGCCGACGTGGTGGCGTTGGGGCCCAAGGCCAGGGGCCTTGAGGTGGGGCAACGGGTGGTGCTGAACCCGTGGCTGTCCTGCGGGCCGCGCGCGATCGAACCGCTCTGCCCCGCCTGCGAAGACGGCGACTACAGCCTGTGCTGGAGCTTCACCGACGGCGACCTCAAGCCCGGCATCCACACCGGGGTGTCAGCCGACGTGACCGGCGGATACGCCGAGTTGATGCCGGCTCAAGACGGCATGTTGATCGATGTGCCCGAATCGATTCCGGACGAGCTGGCCGTATTCGCCGACCCCTTCTCGGTGTCCCTGCACGCGATCACCCGCCACCCGCCGCCGCGCTCCGGCCGGGTTCTGGTGTATGGCGCCGGCTCGCTCGGGTTGTGCGCGGTGGCGATCCTCCAGGCGCTCTACCCGGACGTAGCGGTGGCTGTGGTGGCGCGCTTCGAGGCCCAGGCCGAACTGGCCCGGAAGTTCGGGGCGGCAAAGGTGCTGGCACACGAGCCGCGGCTGGCCGTCATCGAAGAGCTGGTCGACTGGGGCGGTGGCCGGCTGCACCAGCCGCTGCAAGGGCTGCCCATGGCCCACCCCGGGGCGGTCGACGTGGTCTACGACACCGTCGGCAAGCCCGAGACCTTCGAGGTCGGGGTACGGGTTCTGGCGGCCCGGGGAACGCTGGTGAAGGCCGGTGTCCATGCTCCCGGTCGTTGGGAGTGGAGCCCGCTCTACTTCAAAGAGATCAGCTTGGTCGGCTCGAACGCGTTCGGGATCGAGGAGATCGACGGACAGCGCAAGCACGCCATCGCCCACTACCTCGACCTGGTAGAGGCCGGCCGGGTCGACCTAAGTCCGATGCTCACCCACACCTTCGGGCTGGATCAGTGGCGGGACGCGTTCCTGGCGATCGCTAACCAGGGCGAGAGCGGCGCCGTGAAAGTTGCGATCGACCAGCGTCAGCCGGGCCGGGTGGCGCGGTAGTAGGTGAGCCGGCCGACGAAGCGTTGACGTTGGGTGGCTACTTCGGTGCAGTCGAAGCCGGCCGAAGCCAGCAGTCGGGGAATCGCGTCACCCAAATTGCCGGCCGCGAGCGGGCTGCGCAGGGTGAACTGGGCCGGCGGGCCGTCGTGAGCGGTCATGTTGCCGCCCATGTCCACCACGTGCAGACGCCCGCCGGGGCGCAAAACTCGAAAAACCTCTGCCGCCGCGCCCGCTTTGGCGTCGGTGTCGAGATGGTGCAGCATCATCGATGAAAGAACCCGGTCGAATTCGCCGTCGGCGTAGGGCAGCCGCTGCGCGTAGCCGCGTTCGAAATGAATCCCGTTCAGCCGGGATGCCTTTCGCTGCGCACGGCGCAGCGCGAGTGGGTCAGGGTCGGAACCGATCACCGAGATCGAGGGATGGCCACGCTTGGCGCGGACGCCGAGATTGCCGGTGCCGCAGCCAATTTCCAGAACTCGGTGGTCGCCGGTGAGCTCGGCCTGCGCGATGAGCCTGTCGTGGACGCGGTTGAAGCCGGCCAGGCGGGTCAACAAGTCGTAGGCGGGAAGCAACGCGTCGCGGCCCGCGGCCGGGATGTAATCATGTGGATGATGTTTGATCATGTGCTCCATGTTGCACCGTTATGATGTCGGATAATTGGGCGATCATCGTCAAAATCAGGATTATCTTTAGCGAGGTGACATGACACAGCTTGCTCGGGTAATCAGCCATCGCAACGGCGTGCCCATCTACCAGTATCGGACGGGCCCGGACACCTCTCCCGTGTCGGTGCACCGGCACGAGTGTGACGACGTCGGCGCGCTCGGTCGTCACATTCACGACTTCCCGGCCCTCTGGTACCTCCACTCAACGGGCCGGGTGTACGTCATGGCGGCCGGTCAAGTGCTCGACCCGGGGCAGCTGGACGATCTGGATGACGGGGTCACGGTGTTTTTCGATCCTGCCGCACTCGGTGAGGATGCACGATCGCCGTGGCCCGCCTGGCGTGCGCACCCGTTACTCTTCCCGTTCCTGCACGGGCACCCTGGCGGCATGCTGCGCCTGGACGTGCCAGCGGACCGACGGTCGGCTTGGGCCAACGCCATCCGGTCAATCGAAACCGAGCTGACCGGGGGCCGGGACGGCTATCGGCAGGCGGCCCTGGCGCACCTGACACTACTGCTGATCGAGCTCGCCCGCCTGGCCCGCGACGTTGTCGCCGACTTGAGGCGTAGCGGTGAACCACTGCTGGCCGACGTGTTCGCGGTGATCGAGCGCCGTCTCGGCGAGCCGCTTTCGCTGCGCGATGTGGCAACCGAACTCGGCATGACGCCCGCGCACCTGACCACGGTCGTGCGCCGCCGCACCGGTCGCGCCGTGGGTGAGTGGATCATCGAGCGCCGGATGGCCGAAGCCCGGGCGTTGCTGGCCGAAACGGACCTACCGGTCGCGGAGGTCGCCAGGCGGGTTGGGATGCACGATCCCGGATACTTCAGCAGGCTGTTCGGGCGGGCGCACGGCACCTCACCCCGCCACTGGCGCAATCGAACAGCCCCGGGCTAGGCGCCCTCGCTCAGAGCGGTTCGATGTCTAGCCAGTCGTCAACGTCGAATTGGCCGGATCCATCGGTGACGGCGCGCAGCGTCGCACCGCCGTGGCCGGGATAGTGCGCGGGTATGACCGCAGCCCCGGCCTCGGCGGCCTCGGTAAAGATCCGGCGGCGGGTGGCCGTGGCAGCGTCGGCATCGATGTCGAAGGCGCAGGGTTCGGCGGGCCGGCGCAGCTGCAGCGGGCTATGGGTGAGGTCGCCGACAAAGACGGCCGGCTGACCTGCGTCCAGCCACAACACTGAGGAGCCCGGTGTGTGTCCGGCGGCGGGCCGCATTCGCAGCGACGGACTTATCTGGTAATCATCCGACCACTGGATGAGCTGTCCTGCGTCCCCGACGGGCAAAACGCTATCGGCGAACACCAACTGGTCGCCGCGCTGCTGGGCCGACTCTTCGTCGGTGCGTGGCGATCGACTCGCTGCGGGCCCGTCGGGCTCAAAGTGGCGGTAGTCGGCGGCGGGCACCAGATACCGCGCGTTGGGAAACGTCGGCACCCAGGCGCCGTCGTGCAAGTTGGTGTTCCATCCGACGTGGTCGGAGTGGATGTGGGTGTTGACCACCACGTCCACCCCATCGCGCTCAACCCCCGCGGACCGCAGCGCGTCCAGGTACCCGGTGTTCAGGTGATCCAGGGCCGGCATATGCGGACGTTGGCGGTCATTGCCCACGCCGGTGTCGACAACGACCGTCAGCCCGTCGACCTCGATGAGCCAGCTCTGGACCGCGATGTGCCATTCGTCGGTCTCTGGGTTGTAGAAATCCGGCACCAGCAGGTCGGTGTTGTCCCGCCACCCCGACGGCGGCGTCCGGGGGAAGAATTTGGTTCCCAGGCTGAACTGGAACTCCACGACACGTGCCACGCTTGCGCGGCCAAGCCGAACTCGGTCCATCACATCGGATCGGTGCGCAGGTAGCTGTATACGCCGGCAAAGTTCCGGTTCACTTCCTCGGGAATCGGCACGGGTCCACCGAGAGCGCGTGCACCCCAGACGATTTGGGCGGTCCGCTCGACCAGCGCGGTGATGTGCAGCGCCTTGTCCGGGCGGGGCCCGACGGCGACCAGGCCGTGGTTGGCGATCAGTGCGGCGCCGCGGTCTTGCAGCGCCTTGACCGCGTTGGCCCCGACGTCGGGTGTGCCGGACGCGGCGTAGTCGGCGCACCGGATCTCGCCGCCGCAGTAGACCGCGAACTCGTCGATGCAGGCGGGAATCGGCTGATGCGCGATGGCGAACATGGTCGCCCAGACGGGATGGCTGTGGATCACACTGCCGATATCGTCGAACGCCTGGTAACAGGCCAGATGCAGGTGCATCTCCGAAGAGGGGTGCCGTCCGTCCCTGGCATGTTGCACGGCGCCCTCCAGGTCGATCAGCACAAGGTCGTCGAGCACCATCTCGGCGTAGTCGACCGACGACGGTGTGATGACGATGTTGCCGTCGGAGCGCCGCGCCGAGATGTTGCCGGCGGTTCCCTCGACCAAGCCGCGGCGCAACATGTCCTTGGCCGCTGCCAGCACGGCTGCTTCGGGATTGTCGACCGATTTCACGGACGTCATGGGCCGAGCACCTCCGGGTTGACGATATGGGCGGGTGTGTTCCCGTTTAGCAGCGCCTCCAGGTCGTCAGCCACCATCTGCGCCTGCCGGGCCTCAGTGTTCCATGTCGCCCCGCCGATGTGGGGGGTCAGCACGACATTGGCCATGCCCGTCAATGGGTGATCGGTAGCGAGCCATTCGCCGGCGAAATGATCCAGCCCCGCGGCGGCCACCTTGCCCGCGCGCAGAGCGTCGACGAGTGCGTCGGTGTCGTGCAGCTGGGCCCGCGCGGTGTTGAGGAAGACCACGCCGTCGCGCATGGCGGCAAACTGCTTGGCGCCGATCATCCCGGCGGTGGCGGCGGTGACCGGCGCGTGCATCGAGATCACATCGGCCTCTGCTAGCAGCTCGTCAAGATCGTGGTGGGCTTCGTCGTTGTACGGGTCGTGCGCGATGACCCGCAAGCCCAGCCCGGACAACCGCCATTGCAGGGCTCGGCCGACGGCGCCCAGGCCCACCAGCCCGGCGGTGAGCCCCGCGATTTCGCCGCCCCGGAACCGCTGATAGGGAATGCTGCCGTCACGAAACGTGTTGCCGCCGCGGACATCCGCGTCCGCGGTCACCAGATGACGGGTGGCCGCCAACAGGAGGGCCACCGCCATCTCCGCGACCGCGTCGGCGTTGCGGGCCGGGGTATTGAGCACCGGGATGCCGGCCGCGGTGGCTCCGGGGACGTCGACGTTGTTGGGGTCGCCGCGGGTGGACGCGATGGCGATCAGGGCGCGCGACCCGTGCTCGAACACCGCGCCCCGCACCGAGTCGCTCTCCACCACAATCAGATCGGCGGCTTCGGCACTGATCCGGTCGGCCAGCTGCTCGGGGGTGTAGATCCGCAGCGGGGTCTGGTCTATCCAGGGGTCATAGATCACGTCGGCCAGCTGCTGGAGCTTGGCGAACCCCGGCCCTCTGAGCGGAGCGGTCACCAGAGCACGCGGTCTTGAGGTCACGAGTGCCCATGCTGGCGTACGGTGACGCCCGTGTCACGTAAAGCGGTCACAATTGGCATCGATGTCGGCACGACTGCCGTCAAAGCGGTGGCCGCCGACGAGGACGGCCGGGTGACTGCACGGGTCCGGATTCCGCACCAGCTACGGGTGCCGGCCCCCGACCGACTCGAGCACGATGCCGATGAGGCATGGCGACGGGGTCCGCTGGCCGCCCTCGATCAACTGGCGCGTCCCGACGCACGTGGGGTGGCGGTGTCGGCAATGGTGCCGTCGCTGACCGCCGTCGATTCCGCGGGCCGCCCCACTACCCCGGGCCTGCTGTACGGCGACGCCAGGGGCCGGGTTACCGGCGCCCCGGCGCAACCAATCCCGGCGATGGGCGAGGCGGCCGAGTTTCTGCGCTGGACCGCCAGTGAAGCGCCCGATGCGGCCGGATATTGGCCGGCATCAGCGGTCGTCAACCACGCCTTGGCGGGCGAGGCGGTAATCGACGTAACGACCGCCTTCACCGCCTTTCCGCTCTTCGATGGCACCGGCTGGGATCCGGCAGGCTGCGCCGAGTCCGGTGCAACCGTCGAACAGATGCCGCGCGTAGACACCATGGGAACCGTTGCCGGTGAGGTACAGGGGATAAAGGCGCCCTTGGCAATCGGCGCCATCGACGCCGTGTGCGAACAGGTCGTCGCCGGTGCCGACCACGACGGCGACGCGCTGGTGATGTGTGGCACCACCCTGATCGTGTGGATCACCATCCCCGAGTTCCGGCAGGTGCCCGGTCTGTGGACCATCCCGCACACGGCTGCCGGGAAGTTCCAGATCGGCGGCGCCAGCAACGCCGGCGGCTTATTTATCGGCTGGGTGGATCGCCTCCTTGCACGGGGCGACGAGGCCGGCGATCTCGCGAAGGTCGATCCGCGCCGAGTGCCGGTGTGGGCCCCATACATTCGCGGCGAGCGCACGCCGTTTCACGACCCGGACCGTCGCGGCGCGCTGGAGGCGCTGGATCTGACCCATGACGCCGATTCGCTGCGACGAGCGGCCTTCGAGGCGTCGGGCTTTGTCGTTCGCCAGCTCATCGAACTCAGCGGTGCGCCGGTGACGCGCATCGTGGCCGCGGGCGGGGGCACCCGGGTGCAGCCGTGGATGCAGGCAATGGCCGACGCCACCGGCCGACCGGTGGAGGTGTCCGGGGTGGCCGAGGGTGCGGCACTGGGCGCGGCTTTCCTGGCCCGCATGGCCACCGGTCTGGAATCCACGATTACCGACGCCGCGCGCTGGGCCTCGATCGAGCGCGTCGTCGAACCCCAACCGACGTGGGCGGCTGCGGTCGCCGATCGCTACGGGCGGTTCCTGGAGCTCGGCGAGCGGCCCTCGTATCAGGCCCGCATCAGGCCTAGTGACGACTAGCGCGGGATCTCGCGCAATACGGCAGGTGAAGTTCTAGGCTGGTGTGATGACCGACCAGGACCGCAAAGCTGCCCGCCGCGAGATTGCCGACGCCCTGTTGAAAGCCCTGGAGCGCCGACACGAGGTGGCCGACGTGGTGGTGGAATCCGAGAACAAAGCCGCCGCGGTAGAGGCGATCGTCCAGTTGCTCGACACGTCCAATCTGGCCGCCGAAGCCGTGATGAGCATGTCGTTCGACCGGCTCACCATCGATTCGCGCAAACAGATCCTGGCCGAACTGGAGGACCTGAACAAACAGCTGAGCTTCACCGTCGGCGAGCGTCCGGCCAGCTCCGGGGACACCCTGGAGCTGCTGGCCTTTTCCGCCGACCGGGACCGCGACGTCTTCGCCACCCGGACCTCGGACATGGGCGCCGCTGGCGACGGATCCGGCGGGCCGGCCGGCAGCCTCGACGATGAAATCAGCGCGGCGCTGGCACGTGTCGACGACGAGGAGGCCGCGTGGTTCGTGGCCGTCGATTCGGGCGAGAAGGTCGGAATGGTGTTCGGCGAGCTCGTCAACGGCGAGGTGGACGTGCGGATCTGGATTCATCCCGATCACCGCAAGAAGGGCTACGGGACCGCGGCGTTGCGTAAGTCGCGGTCGGAGATGGCATGGTGCTTCCCGGCCGTGCCAATGGTTGTCAGGTCGCCCGGGGTTGAACCCGCCTAAACGGTCCTTACTTCCGCACCGCGGTGACGGACACGCTGGTCTGTAGCGACTGCAAGCTGTCACCTTTGGGTATGGCCAGCCCGGCTTTGGTGAACTGGTCCGCGCGGGTGGTCGTCGCAACCTCCCAGCCGTGGGCACTCAAATAGTCCGCCGCCGGTGTGCGTTCGCCCCGGTAGACCAGAGTGGATACGTCGATGTCGTAGCCGAATCTGCCCCAGCGGCTGGCCATCGCCTTGGCGCGTTTGTCGAGGAGCACGGGCGCGCCGTCCGAATGGTATTCGGTGGCCAGCTGGCTGCCAGGGGCGCTGAGGGTGGTGACGGCGTCGAACAAACGGTCCTGAGCGTCCGGTGGCAGGTACATCAGTAGGCCTTCGGCGCTCCACGCGCTGGGACTGGATTCGTCGAAACCACTCTGCCGCAACGCGTTTTGCCAATCGTCACGCAAATCGACCGAAACCGTCCTGCGCTCCGCGGTGGGGTGGGCACCCAACCTCGACAACGTGGTCGACTTGAACTCGATGACCGCGGGTTGATCGACTTCGTAAACGACGGTGCCCGCGGGCCACGGCAGCCGGTACGGACGCGAGTCCAGGCCGGCGGCCAGGATGACGACCTGGCGAATCCCGGCGCCGGTTGCCCCGGCAGGTCCCGTGAAGAAATCGTCGAAGTAGCGGGTACGCACGATCATCATGTCGATCATTCGCCGCAGATTGAATTCCGCGTCGGGATCGGCGTCGGGAGCGAGACCGCCAGTCTCGTCGGTGATCTCGCCGTCGAGCACTCGGATGAAGAATTCCTTACCCACCGCGCGAACCAGCGGATCGGCAAGTGGATCATCGATCAGCGCATTGGGTTGCGTGCTGGCCAGCGCGCGGCAGGCTGCTACCCACGTCGCGGTCGCGCCGACGCTCGACGCCAGGTCCCAGGTGTCCTGGTCTGCGCGCCTCATGCAGTGGCCCCGCTTGCATCCCCCGATTGCAAGACGGCGGATAAGTATTTGATGTCGCCGAAGGCAGCCGCGGTCGGCTCTTCGGGGAACTCGAAGCCGTTCTCCGCGTACAGGTCGGGTGTGCTGCGCACCGTCGTCTGCCAGCCCCGATCGGACAGATAGGTTGCGGCGTCGTTGCGTTCGCCCTCGTAGACCAGCTCGGACCAGTTGAGATTCAAACCCATCCGGCGCCAGCGGTCGCTGATCTCCTCGTGGCGCTTGTTCTTTGCGACGCGGTCGCGGATATCTGGGACGTACCCGGTACCGACCCGGCTGCCGGCGGCGCTGAGCGAGGTGATGTTGTCGAACAGGCGGTCCTGTGCGTCCGGCGGCAGGTAGCCGAGCAGGCCTTCGGCGATCCAGGCCGTTGGCTGGCTCTGGTCGAATCCGCTGTCGCGCAGCGCCGCCGGCCAGTCGTCGCGAAGGTCGATGCCGACAGCCTTGCGGCCGGCGGTGGGCTCGGCGCCCAGATCGGCCAGGGTGCGGGTCTTGAACTCGATCACCTGCGGCTGGTCGATCTCGTAGACCACCGTCCCGGCGGGCCACTGCAGGCGGTAGGCGCGGGTGTCCAGGCCGGAGGCCAGGATCACGGCCTGGCGCACACCGGCTTCGGCAGCGCTGAGGAAGAACGAGTCGAAGAACCGGGTGCGGACTGCCATGCCCTCACTCAGTCGCTGCGGCGTGAAGGCAGGATCCTCCTCGGGGACCTCGATATCGCCGTTCATCATCCGGATGAACGCGTCGACGCCGACGGCATTCACCAATGGCTCGGCGAAGGGATCGTCGATCAACGGGTTCGGGCCTTTGGACGCCATTGCCCGCCGGGCGGCCACCGCGGTGGCGGTGGCTCCCACGCTGGACGCCAGATCCCAGCTGTCCCCGTCGTGACGTATGGTCCCGGCGCTTGCGCTGTCAGTCATAAACGACCCCCGTAATTTGAGCCTGCGTTATTTGAGTGGGCTCCGTTATTTGAATGTGGCGTTTATTTGAATGTGGCGTTTATTTCAATGTGGCATTGAGGCTGATGATGTTGCGAAGCTGCGAGGTCTCGTCTTCGGGGAAGACGAGACCGTAATCGGCGAAGAGCTCTCGCCGCGGACGGCTGCTGGTATGCCAGCCCTGAGCGGTCAGGTACTCGACGACATTGCTGCGCTCGCCATCGAAGAACAGCCCCGACAGGTCGATGTCGCAGCCGACGTTGGCCCACCGGTCATTGAATTCCTGCGCGCGCTGGGTCATGGTCGTGCTCGAGTCATCGCCGTGATATTCGGTGGCCAGCCTGCTGCCTGGCGCGGACAGCGCGGTGATGTTGTCGAAGAGCCGGTCCTGGGCTTCCGGCGGAAGGTACATGAGCAAGCCTTCGGCGCTCCATGCGGTCGGTTGCGTCACGTCGAATCCAGCCTGGCGCAGGGCGGCCGGCCAGTCGTCCCGCAGGTCGATGCTGACCGTTCGGCGCTCAGCGGTGGGAGCGGCGCCGAGGTTCGACATCTCGGTGGTCTTGAAATCGACGACCCGGGGCTGATCGACCTCGTAGACCACGCTCCCGTGCGGCCACGCGAGGCGGTACGCCCGGGCGTCGAGGCCGGCGGCCAGAATTACCGCCTGCTGCACGCCGTCGCGAGCGGCGTTCAGGAAGAAATCGTCAAAAAAACGGGTCCGCACCGCGATCGAATCCGTCTCCATTTGCAGGTCGCGTTCGCCGTCGGCCACGTCGGACAAGTTGATTTCGCCATCGGCCAGGCGGGTGAAGAACTCCAGCCCAACCGCTCGAACCAGCGGTCGCGCGAACGGATCATTGATGATCGCGTCGCTCTGCGTGCTGGCCAGCGCGCGGGCGGCGGCGACCATCGTGGCCGTGGCACCAACGCTGGAGGCCAGGTCCCAGCTGTCCTGATCAGTACGTGTCATGTAGTCAGCCTTTGATCCTCTGGTTCGATACTTAGCTTTCGATACTTAGCTTTGGATACTTAGCAAATGTAAAGACCAACCAGAAATATACGCCTCGCGGCTGACGGCTTCCTGCAGGTTCACTGACTGTTCCCGGATGAGACATTTGCGCCCTGCCCAAGCCGCTTTGGGCACGCCTGGACGGCGGCGGTTAAGAATCTGGCCAGACCAGCTGTTAGTCTCGTACACGGTCTGACGCGCGACGCCGGACGTCCTGCCTGCGGGGCTTGGGCGCGTGACGCAGGATGACCCAGGAATGATCCAGTCGGCCAAACAGCCGGGTTGGAATACCGCGACCAGAGTTCGGCTGCGCAGGAGGAAGAGTGCTTTCGGCTTTCATCTCATCGCTGCGGACAGCCGACCTGAGACGGAAGATCCTCTTCACGCTTGGCGTCCTCGTTCTCTACCGGTTGGGTGCTGCTCTGCCGTCCCCGGGCGTGAACTTTCCGAACGTGCAGCAGTGCATCAAAGAGGCCAGCAGCGGCGAAGCCGGACAGATCTATTCACTGATCAACCTGTTCTCCGGTGGCGCACTGCTGAAGCTGACGGTGTTCGCGGTGGGCGTGATGCCTTACATCACCGCCAGCATCATCGTGCAACTTCTCACCGTGGTCATTCCGCGGTTCGAGGAACTGCGCAAAGAAGGCCAGTCCGGCCAGGCAAAGATGACGCAGTACACCCGCTATCTGGCGATCGCGCTGGCCGTCCTACAGGCCACCAGCATCGTGGCGCTGGCGGCAAACGGAGGCCTGCTGCAGGGCTGCTCGCTGGACATCATCGCCGACCAAAGCATCTTCACCCTTATCGTCATCGTGCTGGTGATGACGGCGGGCGCGGCGCTGGTGATGTGGATGGGCGAGCTGATCACCGAGCGCGGTATCGGAAACGGCATGTCGATGCTGATCTTCGTCGGCATCGCTGCCCGCATTCCTGCTGAAGGACGATCCATCCTCGACAGCCGTGGCGGGGTCATCTTCGCCGCCGTCTGTGTGGCCGCGCTGGCCATCGTCGTCGGCGTGGTGTTCGTCGAACAGGGCCAGCGCCGCATCCCGGTGCAATACGCCAAGCGCATGGTGGGCCGGCGGATGTACGGCGGAACGTCGACCTACCTGCCCTTGAAGGTCAACCAGGCCGGCGTTATCCCGGTCATCTTCGCGTCGTCGCTGATCTACATTCCCCATCTGATCACCCAGCTGGTTCGAAGTGGCAGCGGCGGCGTGGGCAACAGCTGGTGGGACAAGGCGGTCGGTACTTATCTGTCCGACCCAAGCGACCCGGTGTACATCAGCATCTACTTCGGGCTCATCATCTTCTTCACTTACTTCTATGTGTCGATCACGTTCAATCCCGACGAGCGTGCCGACGAGATGAAGAAGTTCGGCGGCTTCATTCCCGGTATTAGGCCGGGAAAGCCGACCGCCGACTACCTGCGTTACGTGCTGAGCAGGATCACGCTGCCGGGCTCGATTTACCTGGGTGCGATCGCGGTGCTGCCAAATCTGTTCCTCCAGGGCAACGGAGGAACGGTCCAGAATTTGCCATTTGGTGGTACAGCGGTTCTGATCATGATCGGCGTCGGTTTGGACACGGTCAAACAGATCGAGAGTCAGCTCATGCAGCGCAACTATGAAGGGTTCCTCAAGTGAGACTCGTTTTGCTTGGACCGCCTGGAGCGGGCAAAGGTACACAGGCCGAAAAGCTTGCCGAAAAGCTTGGGATCCCACAGATCTCCACCGGTGATCTGTTCCGGCACAACATCGGCAACGGCACCAAACTCGGACTGGAAGCCAAGCGCTATCTGGACGCCGGCGACTTGGTGCCCTCGGAGCTCACAAACCAGCTCGTCGACGACCGTCTGAATGATCCGGACGTGGCCGGCGGCTTCATCCTGGACGGATATCCGCGCGCGGTCGAACAGGCCAAGGCGTTGCACGAAATGCTCGAACGCAGGGGCCTACAGCTCGATGCGGTAGTCGAGTTCCGGGTGTCGGAGGACTTGTTGTTCGACCGGCTCAAAGGGCGTGGCCGCGCCGATGACACCGACGACGTGATCCGCAACCGGATGAAGGTCTACCGCGACGAAACCGCCCCGCTGCTGGACTACTACAGCGACGAATTGAAGACCGTGGATGCCGTCGGCACCGTGGATGAGGTCTTTGCCCGCGCGCTGACGGCCCTGGGCAACTAGTCATGAGCGCGCTGGCGCGGTTGCGGAGTCGCAGAGTTGTTCCGCAGCGCAGCCCCGGCGAACTCGACGCGATGGGCGCCGCCGGCGCCATAGTCGCCGCCGCTCTGCAGGCGGTTCACGCGGCCGCAGTCACCGGGGTATCGACCCTGAGCCTGGATCAAGTCGCCGAGGCGGTGATCCGCGACGCCGGCGCCACCCCGTCATTCCTGGGTTACCACGGCTACCCGGCGTCCATCTGCTCATCGATCAACGACCGGGTTGTGCACGGCATCCCGTCCGCCGGGGAAATACTGGCACCCGGGGACCTGGTATCCATCGATTGCGGCGCGGTTTTAGAGGGCTGGCACGGCGACGCGGCGATCACCTTCGGGATCGGCGCCCTGGACCCGGCCGACGAGGCGCTTTCCGCGGCGACCAGGGAATCACTGGAAGCCGGAATAGCCGCCATGATCAGCGGCAATCGGTTGACGGACGTCTCGCACGCGATCGAACAGGGCACGCGTGCGGCCCAGGCCCGTTACGGGCGCGCCTTCGGGATCGTGGATGGCTACGGCGGCCACGGCATCGGCCGACAAATGCATATGGATCCGTTCCTGCCGAACGAGGGCTCTCCAGGGCGCGGCCCGGTGCTGGCGCCCGGTTCGGTCCTGGCCATCGAACCGATGCTGACTCTCGGAACCGGCAGGACGCTCGTTCTCGACGACGAATGGACCGTCACCACCACCGACGGGTCACGCGCAGCACACTGGGAACACACCGTGGCGGTAACCGAGAGCGGCCCGCGCATCCTCACGACGACCTGAACCCGTCGCTCGGACGGTGACAGACCAGCACTTATCGGGTTTCCCGCGGCGGCGGTGAACTAAACGCCTAGTCGACTCGTGTCAATAGGCGGAGGTGATCAAGTGGCACGCTTGGCCAGCACAGCAGCTGCCGAAACAGCTCTGATGAAGGCGCTCTATGACGAGCACGCCGGTGTTTTGTGGCGCTATGCGCTCCGGCTGACCGGCGACGCCAGTCACGCCGAGGATGTCGTCCAGGAAACCCTGCTACGGGCATGGCAACATCCCGAAGTCATCGGCGACACAGAGCGGTCTGCGCGCGCGTGGTTATTCACCGTGGCTCGCAACATGATCATCGACGATCGGCGCAGCGCACGGTACCGGAATGTGGTCGCCTCGACCGACGTGGAGGGCGCACCTGAGCAGTCCACACCGGACGAGGTGAACGCGGCGCTGGACCGGTTGCTGATGGCCGACGCGATGACGCAGTTATCCGCCGAGCATCGGGCGGTCGTGGAACGGTCTTACTACCGCGGTTGGACGACTGCCCAGATTGCTGCAGACCTTGATATTGCCGAAGGAACAGTGAAGTCGCGATTACACTATGCGCTGCGGGCGCTGCGACTCACTTTGCAGGAACTCGGAGTAACCCGATGACGACGCTGGGCTTTTGTTCCAGCCCCACCCAGGTGGTCATCGGCTCCGAATACTTGGAGGTGACAGGAGATGGATGAGATGAGGACACCGCTACAAGGCATCGGCCCGCCCGGTGACTACGAGGTATTTGGACAGACCATGGATGACAATCACCACTACGGGATGTGGGATGCCGCATACGTTTTGGGGTCGCTGTCCGCTGTCGAGCGCCGCGAATTCGAGACGCATCTGGCCTCTTGCCCGGATTGCCGGCAGGGAGTCGCCGAACTCAGTGGTATGCCGGCGCTGCTTTCTCAGCTCGACTCCGCGGAAGTGGCCGCAATCGACGCCGCGGCCCTGACAGCGGGGAGCGGATCGGCACCGGAGATCTCTCCGGAATTGCTGCCGATGTTGCTGGGCACGGTGCGCTTCCGGCGCCGCCGTACCCGCGTCGCGACCTGGGTGGCATCTTCGGCCGCGGCCGTGGTTCTGGGAGTCGGTGTGCTCGTCGGTGTTCAAGGTCATTCGTCGACCGCTCCGCACCAGGCGACCGCCTCCGCGCAGCAGATGACGCAGGTCGGGACGCACTTGCTGGCCTCCTCGGTGGCGCTGACCAGTCAGCACTGGGGCACATTCATCGACCTGAAGTGTGTTTGCCTGGCTCCGCTGACGGCGCACCATGACACCCTTGCCATGGTCGTGGTGGGTCGCGACGGCAGCCAAACCCGTCTGGCAACCTGGGTGGCCGACCCCGGCCACACTGCGACGCCCGCGGGCAGCATTTCGACTCCGGTCGACCAGATCGCCGCCGTGCAGATCGTTTCCGCTGACAACGGCGAGGTGCTGCTGCAGCGTTCGCTCTAAAACCTCGCGGGGTAAATCCTCGGCCTTGCCGCAAAAGCGGCGAGGCCGAGGATTTTTTTGCCTGCTGGCTGTCCGAGGGTGCGCTGGTGAACCGAAGGCTCGCCTAACTCGTGTAATAGGCATCGTCACAATCAGAGGTGAAAAAGATGCCTAGCAAGCACACTCGGCAACAACGGGTGGTCGACCACATCGTCGAGCGCCTCGCGGCACTCGGAGTCGGCCACATCTTCGGAGTGGACGGCGCCAACATCGAGGACCTCTACGACGCGGCGCACTTCCAGCCCGGAATCACCGCCGTCCTGGCCAAACACGAGTTCTCCGCCGCCGCGATGGCCGACGGATACAGCCGCAGCGGGGCCGGATTGGGTTCCGGATTGGGAGTCGTGGCGGCAACCTCGGGGGGCGGCGCGCTCAATCTTATTGCGGGTCTTGGAGAATCGCTGACCAGCCGCGTTCCGGTGTTGGCGTTGATCGGCCAGACCGCCACGACGATGGACGGCCGCGGAAGCTTCCAGGACACCAGCGGCCGCAACGGATCGCTGGATGCGGAGGCGCTGTTTTCCGCCGTGTCGGTGTCGTGTGAGCGGGTGCTCGACCCGGCTGACATCGTTGCGGCACTGTCTCGGGCCATCGCCGCTGCACGTAGCGGCGGCCCGGCGGTATTGCTGCTGCCCAAGGACATTCAGCAGGGCAGCATCGCCGTAGTGCCGCAGTGGGGCGGGCCGAACGGGCAGCCGCAAGAACAGCGACGCATTGGCAACCCGCATCCCATCGTGCAGGCACTGCGCAACGCGAACGGGCCGATCACCATCATCGTGGGTGAGCAGGTGGCCCGCGACGATGCTCGGACCGAGCTGGAAGAGTTGCGCGCCGTGCTGCGCGCTCGGGTGGCCACCGTGCCTGACGCCAAGGACGTGGCCGGCACACCGGGTTTCGGTTCGTCGTCGGCGCTCGGAGTGACCGGAGTGATGGGCCACCCCGGGGTAGCCGAAGCGGCCGCCGCCAGCGCCGTCTGCCTGGTGGTCGGCACTCGACTGTCGGTCACCGCACGCACCGGCCTCGATGACGTGTTCGCAGCGGTGCGAACCGTGTCAATTGGGTCGGCGCCGCCATACTTTCCGTGCACCCACGTGCACACCGATGACCTGCGGGGCTCGCTGCGTATGCTGACCGACGCGCTGTCCGGGTCCGGGCGGCCCACCGGTGTGCGGGTGCCGGATCTGGTCCAGCGCACCGAGTTGACACCGCCACCCTGCGCGGAGCCGGGAGTTCGCTACCGCGACGCGATGGCGGTGCTCGACGGTGTCCTGCCCGACGGGACCGACATCGTTGTCGATGCCGGCAACACCGGTGCGGCGGCGATCCATTACCTCCCGGTGCGGCGCGGCGGCAGATTCGCGGTTGCGCTCGGCATGGGTGGCATGGGCTACAGCTTCGGTGCAGGTATCGGGATGGCGTTTGGGCGTGCCAACAGCGGCCGGCCGCGCGGGCGCACCGCGGTGATTGCAGGAGATGGAGCTTTTTTCATGCACGGCATGGAGGTGCACACCGCTGTCCACTACCGCCTCCCGGTGACCTTCGTGTTGTTCAACAACAACGCACACGGGATGTGCGTCACCCGTGAGCAGCTTTTCTATGACGACCTCTACAGCTACAACCGATTTCGCCCCAGCCAACTGGGTGCCGGTCTGGCAGCCATGTTTCCCGGGCTGGCGTCCATCGACGTCACCGATCTCGATGGGCTTGCCCCGGCTATGCGCGCAGCGCTGAACGTTGACGGCCCCGCCGTCGTCAGTATTGAGTGCGCGGCCGATGAAATCCCACCGTTCGCTCCGTTTCTCGTTCAACACACCAAGACGGTCGCCAGAGAAGAGATTTCAACCATGAAGGAGAAGCGAACAAATGTCGCTGCCAGCGCTTGACGATATCCAGACCCACCATTGCACTCAGACGGGCACCGACGAACCCATCGAGGGTCTGACCCGCATTGAGACCAGTCCCCGGGAGCAGGCGACCCCGATCATCATGGACATGATGCGGTCGGTCTACCCGCACGATGAGGTCTTCGGTCAGTACTGCACCGTCAACGAATACATCGACTGTCCGCCCGACGAGCTGTACGAATACCTTTCCGATACGCGCAGTCTCGAGGAGTGGACGTACAGCCTGCGTGGCTTCAAGCCCACCGATGAGCCGGGCCTGTGGCTGGCCTACGACCGGCTCGGTTCGGAGACCGAGATCTACACCCGGACCGTCGCCAATGAACAGGCCCGCACCGTCGATTACCACTGCGCATGGGACCAGGGCAAGCATCTGTGGATGGTTTATCTGATGCGCGTCATCGACGCCCAGGTGGTTCTCGACAAGCCGGGTTCGGTTGTGCTGTGGACCAATTGTCATCACCCGTTCTACGACAACAACCCGTATCCGGAAGCCGCACCCGCGGATCGCCCGGTCTGGGTCGGCGACTTCTGGGACATGTTCGGCGCGGGCCACATGCTGGAAATGAAGAACCTCAAGGCAATCGCCGAATACCGCCACCACAACGGCCTGCCGGTGACCCCGGTATGGATGAGATGAGAAAATCATGATTCAGCCAACCGTCAGTCTGACCGACGTTTCCACTTATCTGCCCGGCGAGCCGATCAGCGCGGAGTACTACGCGGAGTTCGCCGAGTCCGACGAGCTGCGTGACAACCTGATGTTCCGCGCGCCCAAATTCCGGCATCACGTCGCCCCCGACGAGACCGCGGTCGACATGATCGAGCGTGCGGCGCAGGGTCTGATCGAGCGGCACGGCCACGACGTCATCGCAGGTGCCGATGTGCTGATCACGCACACCCAGGCACCTGACCTGCCCTTCTACGGTGCGGGCGGTGGAATCGCGCACCGCCTGGGTATGAAGCCGTCCTGGGTGCTCGACCTGCACAACGGCGGCTGCGCCGCATTCGTGTTGGCGCTCAACGTGGCTCGCAAGCTGTTGTCGTCGGGTTCCGGGCACACCGCCCTGATCGCGGTGGCGCAGAATGCTGCGGGCCAGGTGTTCGATCAGCCTGGAGTTCGCCGCAAGGCGCAGGCGGCGGTGCCCGGCGACGGGGCCGCGGTGGGGTTGGTCGCGCTGTCGGAGCGGTCGCCCATTCTTGATATCGAGTGCCGAACCTACGGTGAATTCGCCGGTGAGATGACCCTCGCGTCCGACCCGCCCCGCAAGTGGTGGAAGCCGGGGACCGGTGAGCTATCTATTGGCTTCACCGAAAGCAAGATCACCAAGGTGCTGGCCCGCGGCAACCGTCAGGTCCCCGAGGTGACGCTGGCGGTGTGCGACCGAATCGGCATGCCGTCCAAAGACATCGATCTGCTCGTCACCAACCAGCCCAACCGGGCGTTCCTGCGCAACTGGCGTGACGCCCTCGAATTGCCCGCGGAACGCCACCGGGACACATTCGATCAGTGCGGTAACCTTTTCGGCGCCGGCATCCCGATCAACCTGGACCACGCAATATCCGACGGTCAGGTCAAGGCCGGTGACCTGGTCATGATGGCGGCGTTCGCACACGCAGGTGACTTCGCCGGTGCCGCGGCAGTGCGCTGGGGCGGGCGAGCCTGATGCATCCCTTGCGGAGCTCTGTCGACGTCGAGATTGATGACGCGCTTCCTAGTGCGATCGACCCGCATGCGTTGTCGCTCAACGAAAATCCCTTTCCGCCGCTTCCGGCGGTACGATCGGCGCTGATCCGCTCGATTGATTCAGCCAACCGGTATCCAGAGTTCTTGCCCGAGCGGCTGCGCAGCTTGATCGGCTCTCGTGTCGGGCTGCCCGCGGACCATGTGGTGCTGGGTGCTGGTGCGACGGGCGTCGTGCTACAGGCGCTTCAGGCACTGACCGCTCGTGGCGACACGATAGCCATGGCGACGCCGACGTTCGACGGCTACCCGATTCTCGCGCGTATGACGGGGCTGGACTCGCTGACTGTCCCGCTCGACGAGCACGGTCATAACGACCTCGATGGGTTGGCCGATGCCGCCGCGAATGCCCGCGTTGTCGTGGTGTGCCGGCCGCACAACCCCACCGGCACGCTGGAGCCGACAGCCGCGCTATTACGATTTCTGGATCGGGTGCGGCGCGACACCGTCGTGCTGCTGGACGAGGCTTACATCGAATTCGCCGCCCCCGAGCATCAGCTCGACGTTCCGTCGTTACTTGGGCGTTTTCCGAACGTGGTTGTAGTGCGGACCTTTTCGAAGGCCTACGGGCTGGCCGGACTGCGGATCGGTTACGGGCTCGCTTCCCCGGAGCTGGCCCGGACACTCTGGTCGCAGCAGCTGCCCTTCGGCATCGCGCTGACCAGCCTGCCCGCGGTCGCGGCTTGCTACGGCGCCGAAGACCAACTGCAGCACCGGATCCAGCTGATCACCGCCGAGCGGCGGTACCTGCGGATGCGGCTGAGCGCCATGGGGATATACACCACCGACGCACACGCGAACTTCATGTACCTGCCCCCACGAGGCGGGCAGGGTCAACTGTGGCGTGAAGTTTTCGCCGACAGCGGGCTGCACGTGCGGTGCTATCCAGACGGCGCCGCGCGGATCGCCGTAAGCAGCCACGACTTCAGCCTTGCCGTGCTGTCCACGGTAGGAAAATCCATGCCCAGGACCTCAGCCTGAAATTAGAGGGCGGCCCAGCCTCTCCTACTCGAGGGGGTGGGGGAGGCCGGGTCTCGGATCTGCGGTAAGAATGGGCGTGGCTGCCTCAACGCCGGAGGGATCGAATGCGGATCGCGCCAAACGCGACCCGATCGCTGTAGCGCGGGCCAACTGGGAGCGCGCCGGTTGGGGCGATGTGTCGCCGGGCATGGTCGCGGTGACGTCGGTGATGCGGGCGCACCAGATCCTGCTGGCCCGCGTCGAGACCGCACTGCGTCCGTACGATCTGAGTTTCTCCCGCTACGAATTGCTCCGGCTGCTGGCGTTCAGCCGGACCGGTGCGCTGCCGATCACAAAAGCATCCGACCGGCTGCAGGTACATGTCACCAGCGTGACCCACGCGATCCGACGACTCGAGGCCGATGGGCTGGTTCAGCGGGCGCCGCACCCGACCGACGGACGGACCACGCTGGTGCAGATCACCGACCTTGGCCGCTCTACTGCCGAGGACGCCACCGTCACGCTCAACGAGCAGGTGTTCGCCGACATCGGCATGGACGCCGGCGAATCGCAGGCGCTGGTGTCGTCAATCGAGACGTTGCGGCGCAACGCGGGTGACTTCTAAGCCCCTGTCGGCCGAGCGTCGACTTGTTGTGCCAAAAACCCCCGGCTCCGCGCGACAAGTCGACGTTCGGCGTCAGGTGAACATCTCGATGACCGCGCTGAAGTCCTTGTCGGCGTGGGAGGCATCGGACGCGATGAACTCAGCATAGATCTCCGCGGCGTGGCTGCCCAGCGGCGCCGTCGAACCCGTCGACGTTACCGCGTCCATGGCCAGGCCAAGGTCCTTGTTCATCAGCGCGGTGGCGAAGCCGGGCTTGAAGTCGTTGTTGGCCGGCGACGTCGGCACCGGTCCCGGCACCGGGCAGTTCGTATGCACCGCCCAGCAATTGCCGGTCGCGCCGGTGATGACGTCAAACAAGGACTGTGCTGACAACCCCAGCTTCTCGGCCAGCACGAACGCCTCGCCGACCGCAATCTGCTGCACCGCCAGCACCATGTTGTTGCACACCTTTGCGGCCTGGCCCGCCCCCGCCGCCCCACAGTGAATAACCTTGCCCGCCATCGGTTCCAGCACCGGCTGCGCTTGCTGCACCGCGGACTCATCGCCGCCCACCATGAATGCCAGCGTCCCGGCCACGGCACCTTTGACGCCGCCCGAAACTGGGGCGTCCAATTGAGAATGTCCATGCGACCGCGCCAGCGAGTGCACCTCGCGGGCGTCGTCGACCGAGATCGTGGAGCTGTCGATGAACAGCGCGCCGGGTGGCGCCGCGGGCAGCACTTCCGCGTAGCAGCGCCGCACGATGTCCCCGTTCGGCAGCATGGTGATCACCACGTCGGCGCCGGCCACCGCCTCGACCGCGGTGTCGAACACGGCGACGCCGGCGGCGGCCGCGGCGGCAACCGCCGCAGGTACAGGGTCGAACCCGCGCACGCTATGGCCGGCGGCAACCAGGTTCGCCGACATGGGGCCGCCCATGTTGCCCAATCCCAGGAACGCGATCTGGGTCATATTTGAACCCTTCTAAACGGTGGCGCGAAACCGCGCGGCCTCGGCCCGGCCGACGACCACCCGCATGATTTCGTTGGTCCCTTCCAGGATTCGGTGCACCCGCAGATCCCGAACGATCTTTTCCAGCCCGTACTCACGCAGGTAGCCGTATCCGCCGTGCAACTGCAGGGCCTTGTCGGCGACGTCAAAGCACGTGTCGGTGACGTAGCGCTTGGCCATCGCGCACAGCTCGACCTTGTCCGGATCGCCAAGGTCCAGCGCATTTGCTGCCCGCCACAACATCATTCGCGACGTTTCGAGTCCGGTGGCCATGTCGGCCAGGGCAAACCGGATGGTCGGCTCGTCGAGCAGGGCAGAGCCGAATGCGCGCCGTTCCCGAACATAGTTGCCGGCTTTGTCGAAGGCGGACTGCGCGCCACCAAGCGAGCACGCCGCAATGTTGAGCCGGCCGCCGTTGAGTCCCTGCATCGCGATGCCGAAGCCCGCCCCCTCGCCGTCCGCGCCACCCAGCATCGCGTCGGCGGGCACCCGCACTCCCTCCAGGATGACCTGGGCGGTGGGTTGGGCGTGCCAGCCCATCTTCTCTTCCGGCGCGCCGAAACTGAGGCCCGGAGTGCCCTTTTCAACGATGAATGCTGATATGCCGCGCGGGCCCGGCTTTTCGGCGCCTCCGGTGCGGGCCATCACTACGTAGACGTCCGATGCGCCCGCGCCGGAAATGAACTGCTTGACGCCGTCGAGCACATAATCTGAGCCTTGCCGGACAGCACGGGTGCTTAATGCGGCGGCATCAGAACCCGCTTCCGGCTCGGTCAGGCAATAGCTGGCGATGACGTCCATCGGCGCCAACCGCGGAATCCACTTTTCGCGTTGTTCGGCAGTGCCGAAGCTGTCGATCATCCACGCACACATGTTGTGGATGGAAAGGAATGCGGCGGTCGTCGGGTCGGCGATGGCCAACTGCTCGAAAATGCGGACCCCGTCGAGCCGGCGCAATCCGCTGCCGCCGACATCTTCGCGGCAGTAGATCGCCGCCATGCCGAGCTTGGCGGCCTCGCGCAACACATCCGTCGGAAAGTGCTTCGCGGCTTCCCATTCCAGAGCGTACGGGGCAAGGCGTTTGGCGGCGAACGCGGCCGCAGTCTCGGTGATGACCCGTTCGTCGTCGTTCAGTCTGAGAAACTCCATGAAATGGCCCTGGTGCTTCGTTAATTCATTGTCGGGATGACGAATTCGGCGCCGTCCTTGATGCCGGACGGCCACCGCGACGTGACGGTTTTGGTCTTTGTGTAGAACTGGATCGACGACGGGCCGTGCTGGTTGAGGTCGCCGAAGCCGGACCGCTTCCAGCCCCCGAAGGTGTGATACGCCACCGGGACCGGGATCGGCACGTTCACACCCACCATGCCGACCTCTACCCGGGAGACGAAATCGCGGGCGGTGTCGCCGTCGCGAGTGAAGATCGCCACGCCGTTGCCGTACTCGTGTTCGGAAGGCAGCCGCAGTGCTTCCGCATAGTCATGAGCGCGCACGATGCACAGCACCGGCCCGAAGATTTCGTCGGTGTAGATCGACATGTCGGGTGTGACGTGGTCGAACAGGGTGGGCCCGATGAAAAAGCCGCCCTCCAGATTCGCGTCGCCGTAAGCTAAGTCGTCACTGGCCCGGTCACGGCCGTCGACAACGATCTCCGCGCCGGCCGCGACACCCTGGTGGATGTAGTCGCGCACCCGGGTCAGCGCGGCCTCGGTGACCAACGGGCCGTAGTCGGCCTTGGGGTCCAGACTGTGACCGACCCTCAGGTTGTTGATCCGCTCAACGAGCCTGGCGCGCAAGCGGTCGGCGGTTTGCTCGCCGACCGGTACCGCGACGCTGATCGCCATGCAGCGTTCGCCGGCGCTGCCATACCCGGCGCCGATCAGCGCGTCGACGGCCTGGTCGAGATCGGCGTCCGGCATCACGATCATGTGGTTCTTGGCGCCGCCGAAGCACTGCGAGCGCTTGCCGTTGGCCGCGGCCGTCGCGTAGATGTACTGGGCGATGTCGGAGCTGCCGACGAATCCGACCGCCTTAATGTCGGGGTGGTTGAGTAGAGCGTCGACGGCCTCCTTGTCGCCGTGCACGACCTGGAAGACGCCGGCGGGCAGGCCCGCCTCTAGGAACAACTCGGCCAGCCGCAGCGGAACCGACGGGTCACGCTCACTTGGCTTGAGCACGAACGCATTTCCACAGGCCAGCGCGGGCCCAGCCTTCCACAGTGGAATCATCGCCGGGAAGTTGAACGGGGTGATGCCGGCGACCACGCCCAGGGGCTGGCGCAACGAGTAGACGTCGATGCCCGGTCCGGCACCTTCGCTGTACTCGCCTTTGAGTAGATGGGGAATTCCCATGCAGAACTCGATCACCTCGATGCCGCGCTGGATGTCACCGCGGGAGTCGGCCACCGTCTTGCCATGCTCGAGCGACAGCAGCTCGGCGAGCTCGTCGGTGTTCTTATTGACCAGCTCGATGAATCGCATCATCACGCGGGCGCGACGCTGCGGATTCCACGCGGCCCAGTCCTTTTGCGCTACGACGGCCGACGCGACCGCGGCGTCCACCTCCGCTGTCGAGGCCAGCGGCACCTTTGCCTGAACCTGGCCGGTGCTGGGATTCAAGACGTCCGCAGTACGGGTGGAGTGGCCGGCCGTGCGCTGTCCATCGATGAAGTGCGGAATTTGTGTGGTCATCAGTTGTCCTCGAGTACACCAAAGAATCGGCTAGATACTAGGACATCCTAGTAACTGTGGCTTGACGCCCGCAAGCGGGGTTAGCCTTTACCGCGCACGTGCACCATCGAGGCCGCCGGCCTGCGCGAAGCCGCAGGTGGAGCCGTTGTGTAACCCGAACCGATATTGATCGGTAAAGGAGGGACGGTGACAGCCCGAAACGAGCCCGTCGGTCCGCGACCGCTGCGTGCGGTGCCGGACTCCGGTGATGGCTATACCGACTGGCAAGCGGTGTACCAGGACAATGCGACATGGGTGTACCGCACGATGTTCGCGCGGGTGGGTAACCGGGCCGACGCCGAGGACCTCACCGCCGAGGTTTTCCTTGCCGCCTTGCGGCCGCTGCGGCTGACCGCGAGCGTCGCCGAGGTGCGCGCATACCTGCGGGCCACGGCCCGGACGGTGCTGGCCGCGCATTGGCGCGAAACCCTGGGTCGCGAGATAACCTCGATCGAGGACATCGAACAGCCAGCCGATAGCGAGGAAGCGATCAGCACCGCGCCCCAGCGTGTCACCCAAGTCCTCGACCGACTGCCGGATCGTTATCGTCAAATTCTGGAATCGCGCTTCTTGCGGGGCAATTCGATCAAGGAGTCCGCCACCGAACTTGGTGTCAGCGTTGCCAATGCCAAGGTGCTCCAACATCGCGCGCTGCGACTGGCAGCTCAAGTCAATGACGGAGAACAGCCATGAACGCGCGTGGATTGCGTCGCTACGTCGACGATCTGCTGCGGGGACGCCGGCCCAAGCCATTCGCGCCCGACGACTTCGAGGCGGCACAAATCCGAACGGCGATCGAGTTGCGGGCGGCTGGACAGGGCGATGCCGCGCCGCGCCCGGAATTTCTCGAAGATCTGCATCGTCGTCTCGCGGAGCAGATGACCGGCGCACCCCCGGCAGCGCCGCGGATGCAAAACGCGACGCGGCGCCAGGTAATCGTCGGTACGTCGGCCGCCGCGGCCGCCGCCGTTGCGGCGGTCTCCGTCGATCGAGCACTGATGGGGGAACCCCCTGCCGCTGACACGGCCGCCGGGCAATTGACGCCCAACACCGGAACCTGGCAGCGCGTCGCGGCCAGCTCGGAGGTCCCGGACTGGCGCATGCGTGCCTTTGACCTCGGCTCGGTCAGCGGATTCGTCCGCCGCGTCGACGGCAAACCGCAAGCCGTGTCGGGTACCTGCACCCATCAAGGGTGCCGACTGTGGTTCGACGCGCCCGACGACCGGCTGCGCTGCCCCTGTCACTCGACGTCATTCGCACCCGGCGGCGAAGTGCTCACCCACCAACTGCCGATCGCACCAAAGCCATTACCCATGTTGATGGTTCGTGAAGTCGACGGGGCCATCGAGGTGTTCGCCCCGCCGCACCCCGACCAGCCGGCCTAGGCCCGGACTAAGCGGTGTAACCCGTCGCCCTATCTCTTGGCGACAGTTCCGCAGCCTTGGAGGGTCGCCATGTCTTTGGTCAAGTTTCGAACACATCGCGTCGTTGTCGCGAGGGGGGTGTTTGCCGTTGGTCTGCTGCTGCTCACCGGATGCTCTGCTCCGCGAACAGATTCCCAGCCGTCAGTAACCTTTGGATCCGGCGGCGGCAGCAGCACGCCGGGAATGCCCGGCATGACCGGAATGCCGTCGACGGGGGCCGCGCCCACCGGCACGGCGTCGGCGCCGGTGGCGGGTGAGCAGGTCAGCATCGATAACTTCGCGTTCGCGCCCGCGACGTTGACCGTCAAGGCGGGCGGCACCGTCACCTGGACGAATCGCGACGAAGAACCGCACACGGTGGCGGCGAGCGACGGCTCGTTTCACTCGCAGGGTATGGGTACCGGCGCCACCTTTTCGCACACCTTCCCCACCGCGGGAACCTTCGACTACGTCTGCTCCATCCACCCGATGATGCACGGCACCGTGGTGGTGACCGCATGACTGATGACCCAAGACCCCAAGAAGCAAAACCCCAGGATCCGAACACCATGAGCCGCCGCCAGCTCATCCGGCACACGGCGTGGTTCGGGGCCGCTGTCGGGTTCGCCGTGGTCGGTGGCGAAGTCATCTCGCATGTTGGCGGCACAGCGGTGGCCGAGGACGCTCAAGGCCGACCCGCGTTGCGATTCGCACAGGTCAGTGACAGTCATCTCGGGTTCACCGGGGCGCCCAACCCCAATGTGACCGACACGTTCGGGAACGCGATCGATCGCATCAACAACCTCGGCTACGCGCCGGACTTCGTCATTCACACCGGCGATATCACGCATCTTTCCAGCCCCGGCCAGTTCGATCAGGCGAAGCAGATGCTGAGCGGACTCAAGACGCCCCATGTCTTCACCGTTCCCGGCGAGCACGACTCGGTTGACGACGCGGGACAAAAGTATCGAAGCGTCTTCGGCGCCGGCAGCCGTGGCGACGGTTGGTACAGCTTCGACATCGCGGGCGTGCACGTGATTGCGCTGGTCAATACCTTGAACCTGAAGAAGCTTGGGCACCTGGGTGCCGATCAGCTGGAGTTCGTCGAAAAGGACGTCGCGGGGCTGTCCAGCGATACCCCCATCATCGTGATCAGCCATATCCCGCTGTTCGCGATGTACCCGGACTGGGGTTGGGGCACCGACGACGCGGTCCAGGCGTTGGGTTATCTGCGCCGGTTCTCTTCGGTCACCTGTCTCAATGGCCATGTCCACCAACTATTTTCCAAGACCGAAGGCAATGTGACGTTCTACAGCGGCACGACGACCGCCTATCCACTGCCCCATCCCGGCGACGGCACTGCGCCGAAGCCAGTCACGCTGCCCGCTGGCAAACTTCGCGACGCGCTCGGCATCCGCGAGGTCAGCTACACCAAGGGGCAGAGTTCCCTAGCATTGAAAGAGACGACACTGCAATGACCGCAAAGACCTTGGCCGGCGCGGCGCTCCGCATCGGCTTTGCCGCCTCGTTGGCCGTCAGCGCCACGAGCCATGCCTACCTGTACATCCATGGTTATCAACACATTCCAAAGATCGGCACCTCCTTCTTGGTTCAGGCGAGCGTCTCGTTCGCCTTGGCCCTACTGATCGTCGCTGGAGGTCCCTGGTGGTTGCGCTGGGCGGCCGCAGCGATGGCAGGCGGCTCGCTGGTGGCGTTCGTACTGTCGCGAACCGTCGGGATATTCGGCTTCTCCGAGATCGGGTGGGAGCCGGCGCCGCACGCGGCCATCAGCGTGGGCGCTGAAGTGCTGACGGTGCTGCTGTGGGCGGTCCCGTTTATTCGGCGGCCGCAGGCGGCCCCGCCCGCCGCAGAGCCCTGCTAGGCGCTTACTTGCTGCGCAGACCTTCGTAGAACTGCTGCGCCTCATCCCAGGTGGGCAGGACGCCTGAGGCGCGCACTTCCTCGAAACTGGGGGCCACGGCATCCCGATCGGACAGGGTCGGCGCGAGGCCGTCGACCAGCGGCCAGTCGATTGCCAGGGCCGGATCGGTGGCACAGATGGTGTGCTCGCGCTCCGGACTGTATACCGACGAGCACAGATACATGATCGTCGAATTGTCTTGCAGCGCAAGGAAGCCATGTCCCAGGCCCTCAGAGATGTAGATCGTCCTGCGGTCCTTATCGTCGAGCAGGACCGAGTCCCACTGACCGAATGTCGGTGACCCCACCCGGGTGTCGACAACCACATCGAACACCGAGCCGGACACGCAGGTCACGTACTTGGCCTGGCTGGGCGGCACCTGGGCGAAATGCACACCACGCAGCACACCGGCCGCCGACACCGAACAGTTGGCCTGCCGGACGTCTAACCGATGACCGGCGAACGAGCTGAATCCGTGGTCGGTGATCCATTCGAAGAACATTCCGCGGGAGTCGCCGTGGATGGTGGGGGTGATCTCCCAGGCGCCCGGGATCTTGAGTTCGCGAACTTTCATGTCACTGACCACGTTCCTCGTAGCGGGCTTCGGCGGCATCCTTCAGCGGGCGCCACCACGATTCGTTGGCGCGATACCACTCGATGGTGTCGCGCAGGCCCTCCTCGAAGTCGGTGTGTCTCGGCTTCCAGCCCAATTCGCTGTACAGAAATGAAGGGTCGATTGCGTAGCGCAAGTCGTGGCCGACGCGGTCGGGGACATGGTCGAAGTCGTCGGGCTCGCGGCCCATCATCTGCAACAGTGTGCGTAGCACGGTCAGATTGTCGCGCTCACCTTCGGAGCTGATCAGGTAGGTCTGTCCGAGCTGACCTTTTTCCAGGATTCGCCTGACCGCGCTGTTGTGGTCCTCGACGTGAATCCAATCGCGGATGTTGGCGCCGCTGCCGTACAACTTCGGGCGCCGGCCGGTGAGTACATTGGTGATTTGGCGGGGGATGAACTTCTCGATGTGCTGATACGGCCCGTAGTTGTTGGAGCAATTGGAGATTGTCGCGCACACCCCGTATGACCGCGCCCAGGCCCGGACCAGCATGTCGGAGCCGGCTTTGCTCGCCGAGTACGGGCTAGACGGATTGTAGGGCGTCGACTCGGTGAACCGCTGCGGGTCGTCGAGCTCCAGGTCGCCATAGACCTCGTCAGTCGAGACGTGATGCAGCCGCACACCGTGGCGCCGTACCGCTTCCAGGATGACGAACGTCCCGATGACGTTGGTCCGCAGGAAGAGCTCCGGGTCGTCCAGCGCGTTGTCCACGTGGCTTTCGGCGGCGAAATGAATGACCGCGTCGCTCTCGGCGACCAGCTCGGAGACCAGCTCGGCGTTGCTGATATCGCCCTCTACCAGTCGGATGGTGTCCTGGACGTCCTCCAACGACTCCCGCCGGCTCGCGTAGGTCATGGCGTCTAGCACCGTGATCGAATCCTCGGGATACTCCCGAACGGTGCTGTGCACGAAATTGGCGCCGATGAAACCGGCGCCACCGGTGACGAGCAATCGCATGGCCCAAACCTTAACCGAGTCGAGCGGTCAGCTTGGCGGAGTTACCCCTAATACGCCGGCCAACTGGCTCAGAGCGGGCAGTAGGGTCTCTTCCTTCCAGCCCCCCAGCACCTGAATCGCCACGTGGTCGGCACCGGCTTCCAAGTGTTCGTTGAGGCGTTGCGCAATGGCGTCCGGGGTGCCGTAGGCCACCACCGAGTCGATCAGCCGGTCGCTGCCGGGCTTGCGCACGTCGCCTTCGGTGAAGCCCAGCCGCAGCCAGTTGTTCACATAAT
>CAWCFA010000006.1:0-246991 GCA_963794785.1 uncultured Actinomycetota bacterium
TTGTCTTTTCGTCGTGGGTGGCCCACATCCCGCACGTGAAAAGCGAATTGAGACTCTCCGACGGTGCGCTCGGCAATGGGCTGTTAGGTGCTCCACTGGGTGCTCTGGTCGCGACGGCGCTGTGTATCCGGCTGTTGCCGCGGTGGGGAAGCCACCGTCTGGTCCCGGTCACTGTCGCCAGCTACGCCGCGTCCGGACCCCTTCTGGGCCTGGCCAGGTCTGAACTGGGACTATTTCGTGTACTCACCAGCGTGGGGTTCTTCTTGGGCGGGCTGGATGTCGCGATGAACGTTCAGGCCGCCGCGGTCGAACGCGTCGCCGCGCGACCGATAATGTCTCGATTCCATGGGATGCGTAGCGTCGCTGTGTTGCTGGGGTCGCTGGTTGGCGCAGTGTGCGTGAGCGCGGGTGTGGGCTTGACTGCCCAGCTGACGGTCATCGGGCTCATCATCATTGTCCTCGTCCGGCCGATTGCCGGCGGCCTGGTCCGCGAACCGGCACCCACCGCCCGCCAGAAAGCCGCATGGCCGCAACCATTCTGGAGGAATCCGACCGTCGTGATTCTGTCAGCCGTCGCGTTCGCGTCGTTCCTATGCGAAGGATCTGCATCCGATTGGTCAGGCGACTACCTGAACCGAGTCGTCGGCGCGGGGCCCACCGTGGCCGCGCTCAGCTACGTGCCCTTTACCGCAGTTATGGCCCTCACACGGTTGAGCGCCCCGCGGCTATGCGGGCGTGTTTCCATCCGCTGGCTACTGCCATCGTTGGCGCTGTTCGCCGCGGCCGGTCTGTGCGTCACGCTGGTCACCGCCAATCTCGTAGTGACCCTGTTGGGATTCGCCGCTCTCGGGGCGGGCGTGGCGTTATTGGTGCCCGCCGCGATGACCGCCGCATACTCCCCGATCGACGCGGGAACCGCGATCGCTGTAGTCGCCGCCATCGGTTGGGTGGGCTATCTGATCGGTCCACCATTGATCGGGCAGGTGGCCCAGTGGGCGGGGTTATCCGCTGCGCTGGTAACCGTCCCGATCATGATGACGCTCGTCGCGATCGCGATCCGCTTCACCAACGCGTTTGACGCAGCCGACGCATTTCCAGAAGCCGCCGCCCCGCACTAATAAGTGGCAGGTCCCCGATAGTCGGTCCGCCCGCCTTCAAGAGCCGGGTTGTGTTGATACCGATGTCAGTCGATCTCGCAGGCCACGGGGTTTGCTCTACAGTGGACCGCGACCCATCAACCCCAAGCCGCATAGCGACTGGACCACCAAACGGGTCCCCCTCAAAACCATCGTCTCAAGCCGGAGACTTCCTGTATGCGCGGAGACACCCGGAGATGCCCTCACTCGCGGACTGTAAATCCGTCTGGTTACGCCTACTCTGGTTCAAATCCCTTTTCCCCCTTACAGTTTGTATAGCGTCTCCACTTCGTTGTCCGGCCTTGACGCGGGCCAGAAAGCTACCGGCGCGGCCACTGCCGAGGACTCCGATGGGCGTCGAATCCATCTCCATACCGGCCTGAGCACCTTCTAGCGCGCCGCGGTAACCATCAGACGGCGCGCAACTACACCGGTAGTAGGTCGAGTTATACCCTACGGGGTATAGTATCTAGTGATGCCCCGTAGCTGCGGCCAATAGGCCGAATGAGGAGTTCGCCAATGCCAGAAGCAGAAGATTTTCGGGCCGCCGCTGTCCCAGGGTCCCGCCGCATACGACCGGTCGTGCGACGTTAGGACCATGGCGGAAGAGGGATTTTCGCAAGTCCTGTGCCAATTGCGGCCGGTGTGCCCAAAAGCCATCGAAATGGGGGCCCAATGGCCCTGTTCGGTAGACCGACGCTGGCGTGAAGCTAACCAGACACGGCGCGGATACCAGGGATGAGACCAAGGAAACCTCAGATGCTTACGTTTCTCAAACGAGCTTGGGTGCCGCTCGTCGTCGTGGTGGCAGTTGCACTCGGGGGCGGAGCCGTCAGCAGGCTTCGCGGCGTTTTCGGCTCCGACGAAATCTTCACTGCGACCGACAGCAACGCCGAGCCACTCGAGCCTTCCCATATCAAGCGGGTCACATACGAGGTTTACGGGCCCAGCGAGTCAGCAGGAAGCGTGAGCTTCTTGGACAAGAACGCCCAGTCCGAGCAGGCGAACTTCACTAGCCTGCCTTGGACTTACACGATCACCACGACGGTTCCGGCGGTGATCGCCAACGTCGTGGCACAAGGCGATAGCGAAAACATTGCGTGCCGCATCACAGTCAACGGTGAGGTCATGGACGAGCAATCCTCCGCGGGGCAGCACGCCCAAACCTCCTGCCTGGTGAAGGCCGCATGAACAGCGACCACGATGCCCGTCCGAGATTCATGCGGTTCGTCCGCAGGTTCGCGGTGCCGATCCTGCTGGCTTGGCTGCTGCTCACCGTTGCCGTGAACGTGCTTGTTCCGCCGATCGAGTCGGTCGCGCGAAACCACGCGGTGACCATGTCGCCGCAAGATGCGCCGGCGATGATCGCCGCCAAACGCATCGGCGAGAAATTCCACGAGTCGGACTCCGACAGCATCGCGATGATCGTCCTGGAGAGCGACACACAACTCGGCGACGAGGCGCGCCGCTATTACGACGGCCTCGTCAAAAAGCTGCAAAACGACCCCAAGCACGTGGAGCATGTCCAGAACGTTTGGGGAGACCCACTCACCGCGGCTGGTGTCCAGAGCCGAGACGGCAAAGCCGCTTATGTGGAACTCAATCTGGCTGGCAACCAGGGCAGCACCCTGGGAAACGAGTCCGTCAAAGCGGTACGGGCGATCGTTGACACGTCAGCGCCGCCCCCAGGGCTCAAGGTCTACGTCACCGGTCCGGCAGCGCTGACGACAGATATGAACGAAGCCGCCGACAAGAGCATGTTAAAAATGATGGGAGTGACGGGTGTGGTCATCATGATCATGCTGTTCATTGCCTATCGTTCCATCAGCACGGTGCTCCTGGTCCTCGTCATGGTTGGCTTCGAGATGGGCACGGCCAGAGGAGTTGTCGCGATTCTGGGAAACTACGATCTGTTGGGGTTTTCGACCTTCGTGGTCGCCATGCTTTCATCCCTGGCAATCGCCGCGGGAACCGATTACGCGATATTTCTGATAGGCCGTTATCAAGAGGCGCGTCAGGCCGGTGAGGATCGCGAAACGGCCTATTACACCATGTTTCGCGGGACCTTCCACATCATCTTGGGCTCCGGGTTGACGATCGCTGGGGCTACTTTCTGCCTCCATTTGGCGCGACTGTCGTATTTCAAGGCGCTGGGCATCCCATCAGCTATAGGGCTGATCGTCGTCGTTGCGGGCGCGCTGACAGCGGCACCGGCCGTTGTAGCCGTGGCCACACGATTTGGTTTGCTCGACCCGAGACGGATGATCAAGACGCGTGGCTGGCGGCGCATCGGCACCGCCACGGTGCGCTGGCCCGGTGCGGTGTTCGCGGCCTCGCTGGTCATCGCCATAATCGGCATCCTCATCATGCCGAGCATGAAGCTCAGCTACAACGATCGCTTTTATATACCCCGCAACCTGCCATCGAATATCGGATACGCAGCCGCTGAGCGGCATTTCAGCGCCGCCACGATGAATCCCGACATCCTCATGGTCGAAAGCGATCACGACATGCGGAATAGCGGCGACATGATCATTCTGGACAGGCTTGCCAAAGACATCTTTCGGTCCCCGGGCATCGCGATGGTGCAAAGCATCACCCGGCCGTTGGGCGGCCCAATCGAGCACACGTCAATACCGTTCCAGATCAGCGCCCAGTCGATTCCGATACAGCAGAACCTTCAGTTCATGAAGGACCGGATGGCCGACATGCTCAAGATGAGTGACGATCTCGGCGCCATGATCGGCTCGATGCAGCGGATGCAGGGCTTGGTGGGTCAGATGGGCAATGCGACTCATCACATGGTCGGCGATATGGGCGACATGAAGGCGACGCTGGACGAGATGAGGGGACACCTGGCGGACTTCGACGATTTCGCGCGACCGTTCCGTGGTTACTTGTACTGGGAAGCACACTGTTTCGATATTCCCGCCTGCTGGGCGACCAGGTCGGTGTTCGAGGCGATCGACGGTGTGGACAAGTTCAGCCAGGATATGGGCACGCTGATCAAGGACATGAACAATATCGACGCGATAATTCCTCAGATGCTGGCCCAGTTCCCGCCGATCATCGCGGTCGCGACGTCCATGCGGGGGACCCTGCTCACAATCCACAGTAGCTTTTCGGGTTTGGTCACGCAGATGTCCCAGATGACCGATACGGCGAGCGCCATGGGTCAGGCATTCGACGCCTCGAGGGGTGGCGACTACTTCTACCTGCCGCCGGAAGCGTTCAATAATGCCGACTTTCAGCGCGGCCTGAAGCTCTTCCTGTCGCCGGACGGCAAGGCCGCGCGTTTGATCATCACCCATGACACCGACCCGGCGACTCCGGCGGGCATTTCGGCGGTCAAACCGGAACTGGACGCAGCCCATCAAGCGGTGAAGGGAACGGCCCTGACCGACACCAGGTTCTACCTGGCCGGGACGGCCGCCATCTACCGCGATATCCAGTCGGGCTCCAACTATGACCTGCTAATCGTCGGAATTGCCGCGCTGACACTAATTTTCGTCGTCATGCTGATCATTACACGAGCACTCGTTGCATCCCTGGTGATCGTCGGCACGGTACTGCTATCGCTGGGTGCCGCTTTCGGGCTGTCGGTCTTGGTATGGCAGCACATCTTCGGCCTGGATTTGAATTGGATCGCGCCGGTGTTCGGGTTGATCATCCTGCTCGCTGTCGGATCCGACTACAACTTGCTGCTGGTGTCGCGGTTCCAGGAGGAGATTGGTGCCGGCTTGAAGACCGGCATCGTTCGCTCCATGGGGGAAACCGGTGGTGTCGTGACCGCGGCGGGCCTGGTCTTTGCCTTCACCATGATGTCCATGGCCGCCAGTGACCTCACCTCGATCGGCCAAGCCGGCAGCACGATTGGCCTCGGCCTGCTGTTCGACACGCTGATCGTGCGGTCACTGATGACTCCGTCGATCGCCGCGCTGCTCGGGCGCTGGTTCTGGTGGCCGCAACGAGTGCGGCCACGCCCGGCCAGTTATATGCTGCGTCCCTTTGGGTCGCGTCGGCTGGTTCGATCGCTCCTGCTGGGCGAGGATGCCGATGGCAAGCGCCCGATGCCATCGGCTTCGGCTAGAGCGACGGCTGCCAGCACGGAGCTCCACGCCGGCAGCGCTTTGCATGTCGGCTCCGGCCGGGGGGCGCCGCTCACGACGTGCTCTCCCGCAGATCCGTGCATAAGAAATGCCGATTCGGGGCCGACATCCAGCACACCGGAGTCATAGTTTCCCATACCCGTTCAGCTATATCAGGTGTGCACTCCCAGGCCGGTCGGTTTATGTCTCCGGGTGCCGCGCCCTTTCCTGACCGAGACCGGGCAAGGCTTCGGTTCGAATCCCGCGCTTCAGTTTGATGATGTCGAACTCGACCGACTTCACGCCTATCTCGGTGCTGTGACCGAGCCCGGGCCCTTCGATACCACGCTGCTACTGCGGATCCGTGACTCTGTGATCGGTGAGGATCCCTGAAGGTCGGGCGCCGGCATGCAACACCACGAGGTGGTCGGCGCGTGTCGTCGGAATTGTGTGATCGAGCGGCGCTCGTCGAGGACCAGCACAGGCGCTGCTGATTGACTTGCCATGCATGCCTGCCACAATGATGGCCGAGCGGATCGATTGGCCTTCCGAGGCCGTCCAGTGAACTCTGCGGTGGCAGCCATCGCCGTAGTTCTACGCGAACCTGCCGGTGGGCAACCGGCTAGGTCAGGCGAGGCTCAAGAATAGTTTCTCGAGTTCTTCGATTGTCAACGGCGCTGTGCCAGTGCGGTTTCCGCTCGAATCGTCTAAGCAATTTCGCAGACCGGAAGCAATGATCTTGAAGCCGGCGCGGTCCAGGGCCCGCGACACTGCTGCGAGCTGAGTTACCACGTCTCTGCAGCTTCGGCCTTGCTCAATCATCGCGATGACGGCACCGAGTTGCCCCTGTGCTCTGCGCAACCGGTTGAGGGTGGCTTCGACGTCTTGGCTGGCGTGCGCCGAACGTGCCTGTGCCGAGTGTGTACTACCGTCTTTCTTGGCCATACCTCATTTGTACCATACCCCTGGCGGTATAAACCTGGGCGCGGCTTGCCTGTCGCCGATGACCCGCGGTGTTGCTCTTGCCCCCGTCAGTGCACATACTATAGGGGGTATAGTATTACGAGTGGAGTCTGCGAGCGCGTGATCGCTGGCCGAGCAGTTGTCCATCGTGACCCTTTCGATGACGAGGAGCGCACCGTGACCGATCGGCAGTTAACGAATTCCATCCGCAGTGCGGTGATTTTGTGGCTGGATCCGGTGTGTCCATTCTCGTGGAACACCGCAGGTTGGTTGACCGCGGCCGCCGATAAGGCCGGCTTTGACATCGATTGGCGACTTATGAGTTTGGCGACGCTCAATGAGGGGCGTGAGTTGCCGCCGCCCCAGCAGGCCCGTATGCACGATTCGCGAAAGCTCGGGCGGCTGATGGTCGCCCTGCGCAGCGAGCTCGGCGCCGACGCGATGGCAAAGGCGTACTTCGCTTTTGGTCATCGGTACTTCGACCAGTCGGCTGCGCTAGACGACGAGCTTCTCGAATACGTCCTAGCGGTGGTTGGCGCGCGGCACGTCACTGCTGCGGCACTGACCGATGCCAGCCTGGATCCGGTGGTCAAGGAGTCCCATTGGGCCAGCCAGGAGGCACTCGGGGAGGCGGGCGGCAGTCCGCTGATCACGATTGAAGGCCATACGGTATTCGGGCCGGTCCTGACCTCTATGCCGGCCCCGGATGCGACGCTGGCCTTGTTCGATGCGGTCTCAACCCTGGTGCTCACATCGGAGTTCAGTCAGTTGCAGCGTCCGCGCAACCACGCATAGGGGCTCCGGCGACTAGGACTGCCATGTGTTATCCCGCGCGGTGCAATGTCTGCGGCAAAACGACGTGGGCCGGGTGCGGGCTGCACGTCGAAGCGGTCAAACGCTCGGTGCCGTCCACACAATGGTGCGACGGCCACGCCGATGATGAGGCGGCGCGGGCGCCTCGACGTTTTTCCTCAAAGAGGAACTAGCGGAAGAGGTAATCGGTCAAGTGCGGCTTGCCGCCCGACCGTTGACCCCCATTGCGCGTCAACCGTGGCCGTAGATCATCCGCAACATCTTGAGGTTGATGCGGACGAAACGCCAGAACTGGAAGAGCAGGTTCTGACGCATCCGTAGCGTTGCGCGGGTGGGCAGTGGGGCGTCGCCGATGCGCTCGGCGGTCCGCACGTCCACTTCTGAGTAGTAGATGTCTTCGTCGTCCACGGGAGCGTCCTTCACTCGGGAAGTCATTCAGGTATCAGCCACCAAAACGGTCTGGCCATGGCCTTGTAGATGAATAGGTAGTGCAGCATTACTTTGATCCAGTGACCGGCGAGGCCCAACTCTCCGGAGGTGCCGGCGATGTCACGGCCCGTCTGCGGGTACTTCGCCGGATCGGGGACGACCGGGAACATGGTCATCGCGGCTGCCGAGCCACTACGCAAGCCGGTACCGGCTGAGGCGACGCACGCGGCGCCCATGGTTGCCATTGATGCGCGGTGGGCCAGGGCGGCGGGGTTCTTGATGCGGTCTCGGATGGTCTCGGCGACCGTCTTGGCCATGACGCCTGACGGCATGCCGGTGCGTGGCGGGCTGGGGCTGATGACCGTCCCGCTGGGACTTTTGCGTGGCCGGGAGATTGGGTGCGGCGGCGCGAACGCGATGCCAGGCGCGAAGATGTTCGGGTAAGCCAGGGACTCATAGGTTTTCGGCCAATCCTCGGGGGACCATTCGTCGTAGGGTTTACCCGAGTAGTCTGCGTCGACCTTGAGGAAGCCGGACGGCGCGAACAGCGTGGACGTGATGTCCGTACCGTTCTTGTCGTAGGCGGCCAGGGGGACCCCCTTGAACGGCGGCAGCAACATCGCGAAGTCGAAGTCCAGGTCGTGCTCCTTGCCGTCAAGCTGCTCATACCGCAGCTTGCCTTCCATCACTTCATGCACGGCGGCCTGTGTGATGGCCTTGACGCCGCGCTCGCGGAACAGCGACTCCGTCCACAGCCGGCTGGATTGCAGGAAGCCCTTGTCGACGAATCTCATGCCGTCGACGCCGAAGTCGCCCAATTCGTACTCGTTGGTGAGGTAGACGATCTCAGCGAGGTCGCGCACCCCAGCGGTGCGCAGCGTGTCCTCGACGTTGAAGGTGTACTCGAAGGCTGCGCCCTCGCAGGTACAGGTGCCATGTCCGACGCCGATGACAAGGCGCTGCTTCTCGCCGGTCTTCAGTTTGGCAATGATCCGATTGAGCGCCTTGGCCGTCTCGATGGCGTGATCCGCGGTGCACACCGAGTATGAGTGGCCGTCAGGACCGAGGCCCGGCGTGGCCGCGAAGTTCAGTTGTGGACCAGTGGCGTTGATGAGGTAGTCGTAAGTCAGGGAACTGGTTTCGCCACGGTGCTCTTTGTCGGTGTAGGTAAAGTCCACCGACGGCGAAGGTTGTTCGACCGTTCCCTCGGGGCGGATTGCGGTAGCGAATCCCTGGTGGAAGACGATGCCCTTGCGTTTGTAGATCGGATTGAGCGGAATCAGCACCTTGCTGGCGTCCATCCGGCCGACGCCGACCCAGATGTTCGACGGGATCCAGTTCCAGTCTGCGTTCGGGGAAACGACGACGACCTCGTGCCTGCGCGGTAGCCATCGACGTAGGTGCAGCGCGGCGGTATGTCCGGCGATACCGGCGCCGAGGATGACGACTCTTGCCATTGATGCTCCTCGGTGAGGCCGGGGTGAAAGGACAGTACAGCGACCACCATCATATACCCACTGGGGTATATCGAAGTAAGGCGACCCACTATCAGCGTGCCCTGGGCGGTGGAGCCGTCGCTAGGGCCGATGGTCCCTACCGTCGGGGGATATGTGTGGGGCATTATTCCGACTATGACGGATGCACCTGAATCCAAGGCCGAACCGGTCACCGTGATCGAGAAACCGTGTCAAGACGACCGATATGCCCCCCTTGGTCGGCTCGGTCAAGTCTTGGCGTGGGTGGGCATCATCGCTGGCGTGGTGTTCGTCTCGGCGGTGATCTTCTTCTCGGGGATCTTGTTCGGCTGGTCCTCAAGCGACCACTTTGGCTGGCACCCTGATGGCGCGTCCCACGGTTCCGGCGGCGTGACGGGCACGTGTCCGATGATGGGCTCAGGCGGCAGGATGACAGCCCCGGAAATGGGTCCGAGCCGACGGATGGGTCCAGCTCCGTCGCCGGCAACGACGGCACCGAGAACGCTGCAGCCCTAACCCAAGAAGCCGATGAAGGAACGTACGTCCCAGTTTGCAATCGGCGTTCGGGATATCGTCATTTCCGAGTCAGCTGGGCCGTCGTGGGTACAGCCGGACACAACGTCCCAACCCGGCAGTTTCACGGCGTGCTTCGTCATGCCAGGCAGATGCGGGCGGCCAGCGCTCGCGCCGAGAAAGCCTACCCAACCACCTCCTCACGCCCGAGTTGGCTGCCGTCGTATTCGGTTGTCCCGGTGCGCGATTCCCGGAAGCAGGCGCTGGGGTTTGCTGGGCTCGCGAACCGTTGAGGCTTCGGGCCGCCCTGCATCGGGCTATTCTGTCCGGGCGGTTTGGCTCAGGGTGTTGATCGCGGCTTGCAGTTTTGCGGACGCTTCATCGGAGATTGCCTTTAGCGCTCCCGCCTGGCCCGTGATCTCGACCATGAGTTGGGGGTCCATGGCCTCAACCAGGACCGTGTCACCCTGACCGTCCGGATCGGTTCGCACCACGACGTTGCACGGCAATAACTGGCCGATCTGCCGGTCCACATCCAGAGCGCGATGTGCCAGTGCCGGATTGCAGGCACCAAGGATCAGGTAGTCCTCCATGTCGGCGTCTAGCTTCTGCTTCAGCGTGGCCTTGACATCGATCTTGGTCAGCACGCCGAAGCCCTGCTCGGCCAGGGCTCGCGTGGTCCGTTCAACCGCGTCCTCGAACGTGCTGTTCAGCTTCGTGCTCAGACCTATGCTCATTGCTACTCCTAGTGTTTTCGCGGGTATCGATATTCCGTTGTTGGCCAGCTGGTTTAGGTCAGGGACCGCTTTGCGAACGGGTATACGCTCCCCACCTTCCAGGCTACCCCCACGGGTATATCTCACAAGGTGGGCGGCAAGCCTTCGCGACTTTTCCGCTCAGGGTGGAATACCCATAGGGGTATATGTATTGTATACGGTATGAGCGAACACAACCACTACCACGATGTACTGAACGACCTCAACCCGCAGCATCGCGCGTTGCGCAAGATGATCCCGGAGGTGTACCGCGGTTTCGCCGAGATGAGCAGTGGCGCGCTGGCTTCGGGGGCATTAGACAAAAAGATAAAGGAACTGATCGCTGTGGCCATCGGGGTGGTAGCCGGGTGTGACGGCTGTATCGCCTCACACGCTCAAGGGGCAGTTCGTGCCGGAGCTTCCAAAGAAGAAGCGGCCGAAGCCATTGGTGTAAGCATCCTCATGCACGGCGGACCAGCCACGATCTACGGTGCTCGCGCTTACGATGCCTTCTGCGAATTCGCCGATGCCGCCGAGGCTGCGGGAACGTCCCAATCGGCCCAATGAGTACGACAACGGCCGCCCGGATCCACCGCGACTCAGCTCGGAGCTTCCGGCACCGGCACGAACTTGATCGCAGCCTGGGTCATGCCTGTGCTGCAAGTCTGAAAGGAGACACACAATGCCCGTGACGACGTCCGTAAAGACCCTCACCGCTACCGATTTCGAAGAGACAATTCTGGCAAATCCGATCGTGCTGGTCGACTTCTGGGCCGCGTGGTGCGGCCCGTGTAGGGCCTTCGCGCCAGTCTTCGAAAAGTCAGCACAGGACCACGCCGAGATCGTTCACGCCAAAGTTGATACCGATGCAGAGCGCGAGCTTGCCGCCACCGTCGGTATCCGCTCCATCCCAACTACCCTGGCGTTTCGCGAGGGGATCCTGGTATACAGCCAGGCCGGGGCGATGCGCCCAGCGGTGCTGGAAGACTTGATCGGCCAAATCGAGGGTCTCGACATGGCCAAAGTGCGCGCCAAGATCGCGCAGCGCAAAGCGGCTGCAACGGCGTAACCGCGTAACGAATTCAACCCACGAGCGAGAGCAATTATGTGCTATCCAGTGCGCTGCCGTCACTGCGGCAAGGTCACGTGGGCGGGCTGTGGCCAGCACGCCGACTCTGTCATGAGATCGGTGCCCGCCGGCCAACGATGCACCTGCAATAACACCGCCAAATAACGCATTAACACCGCCAAATAACGCATTCCCGCGGCACCGGGCAAAGGTTCGTATCGCAAAGACGCGGCGCCAACACCGGAAGAATGAGGACTTGCCATGCTTGGCGACATTGCGAACGAGCGCACCACGCAGCAGCTGATCAGCCTGGCACACTGGTTGATCGCTGAAAATATGCCCTACACCAACTACATTCATCCAGCGATGTACCGAAGGCAGATGGAGCTGACCGCTTAACTCCACGAAGCTCAAGAAAGCCACGAGTATCTCGTGAATGCGAACACGGAACTGCAGGAGCGCCTCACCGCTCGCGGCGACGCCCATGCAACGCTAATTGGCGACGCGGTGGGTCTGGTGAAGATCAAACAGCGGATGCCGACGCCATCCATAACAGCGCTCCGCAGCGGTGTGCACGGGCTGCCGCTGCCATTTCCTGGTCCGCGCAAATCGGCGAATTGCGAAGGAGTGTTCACGCACAAAGGACTAGCGGCCCGCTGCCTGATGCCCATCGGCCCTAGGCCGCGACTCGGATCAGGTGCATGCTGCAACGTAGAGACAAGGTCACGGTCCGCGGCTTCGGCTAGGAGTCAGACCTCCTCCGACACATGCGAGTTGAGAATTGCTTGAGGAAGGAAGTTTGTCATGACCACGAGTACAGAATTAGCCGTCGCGACAACACCCATGCCGCGTATCGGCGACCCCGCCCCTGAGTTCACCGCCCAGACCACTCAAGGCGAAATCAACTTCCCTGGCGACTACAGCGGCAAATGGGTCATCCTATTCTCACACCCAGCCGACTTCACCCCCGTCTGCACAACCGAGCTCATGACCTTTGCCTCGATGCAGCAAGAGTTTCTTGCCTACAACACCGAACTGGTGGGACTCTCGGTCGATGGGCTCTACAGTCACATCGCCTGGCTACGAACTATCAAAGACAAGATTGCCTTCCGAGACCTCAAAGACGTCGAAGTCAAATACCCGGTAATCGATGATGTATCAATGGATGTCGCCAAACGATACGGAATGATCATGCCCGGCGAAGACTCGACCAAGGCGGTACGGGCGGTCTTCTTCATCGACCCCAACGGCACCATCCGTGCGATCATTTACTACCCGCTAAGTCTGGGACGCAACTTCGACGAATTGCTACGTGTCATCAAAGGACTGCAGACAGCAGATCATTTCGGCGTCGCAACTCCAGCCGATTGGCGGCCCGGCGAACCGGTAATTCTGCCCGCTCCCGGCTCCTCGGGCGCTGCACAAGAGCGCATGGATGAGCCCAGTGAGAAATCTGAATGCGAGGACTGGTTCTTTTGCACCAAAGAGCTCACGGTCGACGAGGTCGAATCCGCCATTCGGATTACCTAGGCCATACGCCTTGTTCTGTCAGGTTGTCGCATCGCGCTTAGGCGTTGGCGAGGGCCGGCGGGTTGACGGCGCTCGGGTCGGGGTTGGCGATCGGCAACCCCATGAAGCGGCGCGCGTTGTCGCCCATGAAATCGTATGTGCGCCGCGCGTCCATGCCCTCGGCGTATCTCCAGAAACCCTTTGGTTCGGCCAGCCCCTCGGGGTGCGGATAATCGGAGCCGAACAGCACCCGGTCCCAACCGAGGGTTTTGACGACGTCGGCCACACTGCCTTCCCAGAACGGGCTCACCCAGATATTCCGGCGGAACACGTCGTGTGGATGCTCGAGGAAGTTCTGCGGCATCTTCTTGTAAAGATCTTCAAAATCTTTGAACAGTGGGAAGATCCAGGAGCTGCCGTTCTCGACGCTGGCGATGCGCAGCCTAGGGAAGCGCGTCAGCGCCCCGTGACAAATCAGGCTGGTGATCATGTCGGCAATTTCGCGATGGCCCAGCGCCATCCAGCGGAATGCGCTCTGGGCCATGAAGCTCTGGGTATGGGGCGGTTCCCATTTGGGGATGTAGTCGTCGAGCGGCGGATAGCTGGCGTGCAGCACGATCGGCAGTTCCGCGGCCTCTACATCACGCCAGAACGGGTCGAATTCGGCCAGCGCAGGCGACCGCCATCCGCGGATGCCGTTCACCGGGCCGGGCTTGATCAACGCGACTCGAACGTCGTTGTCCAGGAGATACTCGAGTTCGCGTTGGGCGGCGTCGACCTCGGACAGATTGATGATGGGCGTTGAGAACACACGACCTTCGTAGTTATAGGTCCAGTGTTCGAGCATCCACTGGTTCAACGTGTGAATGATCGCGATCGTCAACTCGGGATCGTCGGCCGACGAGTGCTCGACCAGACTGGCCAGGGTGGGGTAGTTGAGGGCCTCCACGACGCCCTGACGGTCGAGTTCGGCTACCCGGTCGGCCGGGTAGCGTGTCGCGGCAGGCGCGGCGATTGCCGGTCCCTGCATCTCCCGCAGCGTGAGACCCTCGATGTTCTCTCCGGCGAAGAACTTCTCGTGAGCACCCGGGGCGGCGACGCGTTCGAATGTCGGGTTCGGGATGAAGTCGGTGACTTTGTCGTTGATCACGATCCGGGTCTGCCGACCAAACTGAGCGAACTGGACCGCCTTCGAATACCTCTCCGGCAGATACTTCGTCAACGAGTCGGGCGTTTCGTACATGTGCTGGTCGGCGTCGAAGATCGGCGCCCCGGTGAATTGTGGTTGAGCCATCGGGTGGTCCCCTTTCTTGCGCGAGCAGACGCAAAATCCCCAAAATCCTCGGCGTGTTAGGCGATTTTGCGTCTGCTCGTCGAGGTCAGGTGGTCAGGATCGTCGCCGCGGCGGTGCCGGGCGCGCCGTAGAGCTGGGTGAACCCGACCTTGGGATTACCGGGCACCTGACGGTCGCCCGCCTCACCGCGGAGTTGCCGAACGATTTCGTGTATCTGGCGTAGTCCGGAGGCGCCGATGGGCTCGCCGTTGGCGATCAGACCGCCATCGGTGTTGACCGGCATGGTGCCGCCGATCTCGGTGGCACCATCGGCCAGCAGCTTCTCCTGGTCGCCGTGCTCGCAGAACCCACACTCGGCCATGTGGATGATTTCGGCACCGGCATCGGTGTCCTGCAACTGGATCACGTCGACGTCGGCGGGCGCCACGCCGACCTTCTCGAACGCGGCCCGCGCGGCGTACACGGTCGGCGCTAGGTCTTCTTCGACTGGGGCGAAGGTGGTGTTGACCTCGTACGCTCCGTAGCGGCGGGTGCGGACCTCCACCGCGCGTAAATAGACGGGCTTGGACGTGTAGCGGTGCGCGATGTCGGCCCTGCACATCACCACCGCCGCGGCGCCTTCGTCGGGTGCGCAGAACATGTACTGGGTCAGCGGATAATTCAGGATCGCAGAGTTGAGAATGTCTTCTTCGGACATCGGTTTGCGGCGAAACGCGTTCGGGTTCAACGCCCCGTTGCGGAAGTTCTTGGCCGCGACCTTGGCGAGCGTCTGCTGAGAGATGTTGTGGTCGTGCAGATAGCGGTTCGCCTTCATGCCGAAGAACTGGGTGGTCAGATACTGCCCGTTCTCCGCGTACCAGCGCGGCATACCCACCAGCGCAGGGTCTTCGGTGAACGCCCCGCGCGGATGCTTGTCCAGGCCGATAGCGATGCCGATGTCGTAATCACCCAACCGGATCCCATCGGCACAGGCCTTGGCCGCACTGGCCGCCGTCGCGCACGCGTTGAACACATTGGTGAATGGAATGCCGGTCAGGCCGACCATGGCGACGATGGCGTCCGGATTGGCCACCGTCCAGCTACCGCCGGTGGCGAACTGGACGTTCTTCCACGCAATGCCGGCGTCGGCGACCGCCGCGACGATCGCGTCAACGCCCATCTCCATCGCGGACTTGCCTTCGAAGCGACCGAACGGGTGCAGACCCACCCCGATAACAGCAACCTCGGGATTACTGCTCACGCGATGGCTCCTGCGTTCTTGAGTTCCTCGATGCGGTCCCAGTCCATTCCGATCTCCATCAGCACGAGTTCGGTGTGCTCGGAGGCTTGCGGCGCCCTGGTGGTGACCAACGGCTCGTGGTTGAACTGGACTGGCCCCCGCACGACGCGGAATGGCTTCCCGCCGGCGGCGACTTCGACTTCGACGATCATGTCGTTCGCAATTGCCTGTTCGTCGTCGGCCAGGTCGATGAGGCTCTGGAACGGCGCCCACTGGCCCTTCATCGTTTTCAGATGCTGCCGCCAGTAATCAAAAGGCTTGCCGGCGAAGGCCTTCGCGATCAATTCCGCAGCCGCGTCGGCGTTTTGAATCAACGGAAGCACTTCGGAAAAGCGCGGGTCGTCGGCCACTTCGGGGATGCCGAGGTGCTCGAAGGTGTCGCGGATACAACCGGTCGGGCTGATGATGCACAGGTTGATCGTGCCCCCGTCGGATGCCTGATAGTTACCCATGAAGGGGTTCACCGTCGGGCCGACGGATCCCGGCATCGCGCTGCGCATCACCTCACCGGTCTCCATGCCTTGCGTCACGCTCGCACCCGCCGCCCACCATGCGGTGCTCAGCAATGACACGTCGAGCTCCACCGCTTCGCCGGTTCGTTCCCGATGCAGCAGTGCCGCCGAGATGCCTCCCGCAATGAACATGCCACCGATGGAGTCGCCGAAGGCGGGAATCCCCTGTGACAGTGGCGCACCCAGCTCTTCTGGGGTCAGCGCGTAACCCACGCCGCTGCGGGTCCAGAACGCTGTCCCGTCGTAGCCGCCGACGTCGCGCTCGTCTCCCTTGTCGCCGTATGCCGTGCCCCTGGCGTAGACGATATTCGGATTGACCGCGCGGATGTGCTCCACATCGAACTTGTGCTTCTGCCGCACCGACGGCATGTAATTGGTCAGAAATACGTCGGCGGTCTTGGCCAGTTCATAGATCACTTCCTGGCCGCCCGGTGTGGAAATGTCGATCCCGACGCTGCGTTTGCCCCGGTTGGGGTGCTCCATCAGCGGGTGTCGGTCCGGGTTGACCTGGATGCCGCCCATGTTGAGGAAGCCGCGCTGGGTATCGCCGCGCAGCGGGTGCTCCACTTTGATGACGTCGGCGCCCCAGTCGGCCAGGATGGCGCCCGCCGCCGGGACGAACGTGAACTGCGCTAGCTCTAGGACCCGAAAGCCCGCCATTACTTTGACCAATTCAGCCCTCTTCCGACATGTTGCGGATCGATTCTCTCGCGACGTTACGCCCGCGCGAGATTATCGATGGCATCGAATGTGACCGGCATGGCCGTTGGCGAACGGAAGGGCTGACCGTGGATGTGCGGGTCGTCGTCCGTCACCAGGTTGACGTTGGTCACCCGACTCAGCAGGCACTCGAGTGCGACGCGGGTTTCCAGCCGCGCCAGGTGCAGGCCTAAACAGGTGTGTTCTCCGGCGGCGAAGGAGATGTGCGGCGTGGCCTTGCGGAAGATGTCGAACTCTTCGGAACGTTCCCAGCGCCGCTCGTCCCGGTTCGCCGAACCCATGCACACGCCGATCACCGCGCGGGCTGGAAGTGCAACCCCCTCCAGCTCAACCTCTTCGGTGGTGAAACGCTGCACGGTGGTCAGTGGCGTCTCGAAGCGCAATGCTTCCTCGATTGCCTGCGGGATCAGCTCGAGGTTTTCTTGTAGCGCGGCGAACTGTTCTGGATGGGTGAGCAGCAGATACAGCAGGTTCCCCGATGACCGGTACGTGGTTTCCAGCCCGGCGGGCAGCAGTAGCCGCAGAAACGAATAAATGGCTTCGTCGTCGAGCTTTTCGTCATCGATCTCAGCGCTGACCAGATCGCCGATGATGTCCTCGGTTGGCTTGGATTTGCGCTTCTCGATCTGCTCGAGGAAGTAATCCTTGAGCGCCGCCGACGCCTCGAAGGCGCGTTCGTAGTTAACGTGGTAGCTGATCAATTCCACGGCGCGCTTGCGGAACATGTCCAGGTCTTCGTCCGGCAGGCCCAATAGTTCGGCGATGACGCGGGTGGGAAACTCGAAAGTGAAATTCCGGACCAGGTCGGCTTCGCCGGTGTCGATGAATTCGTCGATCAGCCTGTTGCAGATCGGCCGCACGATGGCGGGCTCCCACCGGGCCAGCGCTTTGGACTTGAAGGCCGCCGACACCAGGTTGCGATGGTCGCGATGCTTCTTTCCGCCCATCGCGAGAATGGTCGGACCCGTGAACAGGCCGATCGTCTTGTCGTATGGCTCGGAGGTGAATAACCGCCCATCGCGGAACACCCTGTTCACCGCGTCGAACGACACCGCGGAGTACTCGCGTTTGGGCCGCATGGACTCGGGGGTCTTGGAATAGTCCATGACGGAGCCGTAGAAGACACCGCCGACCCGGCGCTTCTGCGCAAAGAACGGGTAGGGATCACGCAGGCTAACGGCTTGGTCGCCGGTGCCGGCGGCTTCCTGACCGGGTTTGTCAACGTGGGTCGTCACCTGATCTCCAAGCACCTCGACGCGAACGGGCAGTCCTTGCGTAAGATCGTACTGTAATTCTTACAGTAGGCAATATGGGCACCACCGCAGTTCTATGCTGGGAGTCTCCGGCCGAAAAGGTGAGTCATGAGCACACTCGATGAACGCGCTGACATCAACGTCGCCGAACAACAGCGGGCCGCGCTGGGCGCGATCCTGGATCGACAGCGACAAGCCTTCATGGACGACGGGCCGCCCAGCGTCGCCCTACGGCGCAACCGGATCGACCGGCTGATGGCGCTCGTCCTTGACAACACCGACGCGTTTGTCGATGCTATGGCCGCCGATTTCGGCACCCGATCCAAGGCGGCGACGCTGTTCACTGAGGTCATCGGCATGATCTCGGTGATCGAGCACACCAGATCCCATGTCCCTCAATGGATGCGGGCAACCAAGCTGATGCGAATGGCGCGTTTGGGCGGCCTGCGCGCCGAAGTGCAGCCCTCGCCGCTCGGGGTGGTGGGAATCATCGGTCCGTGGAACTTTCCACTCAACCTCGTCGTCCTCCCGGCGGCGACCGCCTTTGCGGCCGGCAATCGGGTGATGATCAAAATGTCGGAGATCACCTCCAACACTGCGGACCTGATGAAAGCGACGGCACCCCGATACTTCGATCAGGCCGAACTCGACATCGTCACCGGCGGTCCGGACGTGGCGGCCGTTTTCGCCGCACTGCCATTCGATCACCTGTTCTTCACCGGTTCGCCGTCAGTGGGCGCGCTGGTGCAACGGGCGGCCGCGCAGAACCTAGTTCCGGTGACGCTGGAGCTGGGCGGCAAAAACCCCGTAGTCGTCGGTCTCGGCGCCAACATCCGTCGATCGGCAGCCCGGATTGCGCAGGGACGCATGGTGAACGGCGGCCAGGTCTGCATCTGCCCCGATTACGTGTTCGTGCCCGACGAGCACGTCGACGCCTTCGTCGACACCGCGCGTGACACGCTGCGCGGGATGTTCCCCAGCATCGTCTCCAACGGTGACTACTGTTCGTCGGTTGACCAGGCCAACTTCGACAGGGTCGTCGGACTGATCGAGGACGCGCGGGCCAATGGGGCCAGTGTGGAAGCGGTGGCCCCGGACGGGGAGCAGTTGCCTGACCCCGCGACCCGCAAGATCGCCCCGACCATCGTCCGCGACATCGACGACCGCATGAAGATCGCCGACGAGGAAATCTTCGGCCCGGTTCTTGTGGTCAAGAGTTATTCGCGGCTGACCGAGGCCATCGACTACATCAATCAGCGCCCGGCCCCGCTAGTGGCTTATTGGTATGGACCCGACGATGCCGACTTCCGCAGCTTCGTCCGCAGCACCAGAAGCGGTGGTGTCGCCCGCAATGACTTTGCAGCCCATATGATTCCGTCGGCGGCCCCATTTGGCGGGGTGGGCCGCAGCGGAATGGGCGCCTACCACGGGAAGGCCGGCTTCGATACGTTTAGCCATCAACGCCCGGTGGTTGGAAGTGATCTGCCGTTCAGCGTCACCGGAAGCGCGGCCCCGCCCTTTGGAAATTCGTTACAGCTGGGCGCCAGCGTCATGATGCGCATGACCCGCGCCCGCACCCGCCGCCGGCTCAAGGGCCGACCCAGCAGCTAGCGGCCCGAGCGCGAGGCCGTCAAGCGCGAGGCGTGACCCAGCAAGCCGACATATCCCGCGCCCAGCAGACGAGGCAGCGCCGCCATGACGCGTCCGTCGGGCCCGATGAGGATTCGCGCGCGGTTTCTATCGGCGCCGTGGAGAATGACCTGGGCGGCCTTCTCCGCAGTGGTAAGTGCGGCGCGGTCAAAATACTTTGCAGCCTCGTCCGGATTGGCCTCCGTCTCCGCGACGCGCATGCTCGCCCCGAAGTTGGTCCGTATGACACCCGGATGTACGCAGTGCACCGTCACCGGACGGCGTTCCATGATCATCTCTTGCCGGAGTGCCTCGGTAAAGCCGCGCACCGCGAACTTTGAGGTGCTGTAGGCGCCCTGGTAGGGGACCGCCATCAAACCGAAGGCACTGGACAGGTTGATTAACCGCGCCGGCCGCTTGCGGGAACCCGATTCGATGAGCTGCGGCAGGAACGCCTTGGTCCCGTTCACAACGCCGCCGAGGTTGATGCCGATGAGCCAGTCGAAGTCGGTCCAGGACATGTCCGCCACGCTGGCCATCAGATCGACTCCGGCATTGTTGAACACCATCGAAGCGGGTCCGAGGTCGCGCCGTACGTCGTCGGCGTACGCCAGAACCGCTGCTCGATCAGCCACATCGACCTGGTACGTCGTCACCCTGCCGGGGCGGCACGCCGCTTGGGTTTTCGCCAGCCCCTCTTGGTCGATGTCTGAGGCTGCGACGTGTGCGCCGTTGTCGGTAAGCGCGAGCGTCAGCGCGCGGCCGATGCCGGAGCCGGCGCCGGTGACTACTGCTATCCGATCCTGGTATTTCATCGATTACCCGCCTCGACGATCGCCCGGATCCGGTCGACCGAAACTTGAAGGTTGTTCTGCAGATCTATCCGGCGATCCCACACGAACAGGACGAGACGTTCGAAGGCCAGAACTCCGAAAGGCATTGGAACGCACATCCGGAACTCCTCGGTGAGGCGGGTGGCGTCGGCCCCTGAACCTGATTCAGTACCCGGCTCGATCCGGTAGGTCCACTGCGTCCAGTCCCGTCCCATTACCTGGACGATGAACGAGAACCTGTGTCCCGGTTCGGCTTCAACGACGCGCGCGCTGGTCCGCCAGCGGCCCAGCCGCCGCCGGTTCCATGCATTGAAACGATCGGGCGCCGACCACTCCGCGCGCGCCGTCTCCGGACTCCACTCAGGGATCCGGGTGACATCGGAGACGACCGCGTAGACCTGGTCCGCGGACGCGCGCACGTCGGTCGACGCCGTAAGTTGCTCATCCTTTTGCAGCACCGACATGTGGTATCCCTCGCTAGTCGCTCAGCGCTTGTTCGCGCGCCCAGCGGTAATCGGCCTTGCCCGACGGGCTGCGCTCGATGATGGTGCGGAAGATGATCGCCTTGGGAAGTTTGTAGCGCGCCAACGACTTCGCGGCGTGCGCGACCAACTCGTCGGCGTCGGCATCGGCGCCCTCGGCGAGCGCGACAACGGCGACGACCTCCTGGCCCCAACGCTCGCTTGGCCGTCCGGTGACTACCACGTCGGAAACGGCGGGATGCGATGCGATCGCGGTTTCGACTTCCTCGGCGAAGATCTTCTCGCCGCCGGAATTGATCGTCACGGAGTCGCGGCCCAACAATTCGATGTGGCCGTCTGCGGTGTGCCGCGCCCGGTCGCCGGGGACCGCGTATCGCACGCCGTCGATGACCGGGAATGTGGCGGCGGTCTTGGTGGCGTCGCCCTTGTAGCCAAGGGGCACATATCCGCGTTGCGCCAGCCACCCGATCCCGTCGTGACCCGGTTGCAGGATGGTGCCCATATCTTCGGCCGTGACGAAGGTATCCGGTCCGGCGTTGAAGATGCCGGTCGACACCGCTCCTGCCATCGACAGGTGGTGCATCTGTGCTCCCGTCTCCGAGGACCCGACGCCATCGGCGACGACAACGTTCGGCAGCACCTCGATCAACCGTTGCTTGACGTATGGCGTCAACAACGCCCCGCCACTCGCAATCACCGCCAGCGATGACACGTCCGCGATGCCTTTCTCGATCGCGGCCAGCAACGGGCGCGCCATTGCGTCACCAACCACCGTCACCACCGACACCCGTTCACGTTCGATGGTGCGGACCACATCCTCGGCGTCCAAATGATCGACGACCGAGGGGAAAACGATGGACTGCCCGGTGGTCAGAGCCGTCATGACGGTCCACTGGGCGGCCCCGTGGATGAGAGGCGCCAGCACCATCAACTTGGTGCCCGGGGCCGCGGCGGCAGCCGTCACGATCTCATCAAGTGAGCCCGCAGGCTCGCCGCTGTACAGACTGCGGCCGCCGAACGACGTCATAAAGATGTCGTGCTGGCGCCACAGCACCCCCTTCGGCATCCCCGTCGTGCCACCGGTGTACAGGACGTACAAGTCGTCGGGCGAGTGCTGCACCGGCGCCGGCCTCAAAGCAGCACCGGCTGCGATGGCGGCCTCATAATCCACTGCGCCGTAGAGCAACTCGTTCCCAGAGCCGTCGGCGATCTGAATCAGGACGCGCAGCTGCGGCAGATCCTGCCGGACCTCGGCTACCCGCGGGGCGAACGCGGCGTGGTAGATCAGGGCGGTCGCTCCCGCGTCGGCCAGCAGATACTGCAGCTCACTCTTGACGTACCGGAAGTTGACATTGAATGGGGCAACCCGCGCCTGGAAGCTGCCGAACAACGCCTCCACGAATTCGTTTCCGTTGTACGCGTAAATACCGAGCAGGTCCTGTCCCACCTCGTGGCCGGCGAGCTCGGAGCGGTCGGTGTGGCAGCCCAGACCCCGGGATTGTAGATACGCGGCCAGGTGGTTTGAGCGCTCGATTACCTTCGCATAGTTGTAGCGCCGGTCCCCCTGGATCAGCAGGTCCCGGTCCGGAATCGCGGCCGCGATGGCCTTGGCGACGGCGGGTACCGTGAATTCTGTTGCGGTGTCTGACATCGTGCCTCTCACGGCTGGTGGGGTAGCAACCGGACCATCAGGCCGGCGGCTTCGCTGAGCAGCTTCCCATCTGCTTTATCACAAGAAGAGGTCATGGTAGCGGAGATGAAGATCTTCCTGCCGTCGATCTCTGTGATGCGGCCCCGCGCGGTCAGCGGCTCATCGATCGGGGTGACGCTGCGGTAGTCGACGTGCAGGAATGCGGTGCGGGTGTGCGGGCAGGATGCACCCGTCACCACCATCCCGAATAGCCAGTCGTAGAACAGCGGGATCATGCCGCCGTGCACCGCGTTGTTTCCGCCCACGTGGGAACGGGTGAAGTGCCCCTCCATGGTGACGCCGTCGGGCCCGGAGACCCGAACGGTCCATGGCGGCATCAAGGGATGACCGAACCCCGGGAGTTCGATGACTCGCCCCGCCGGTGCCAGCTCCGCAGGCACGTGGTGGCCGTCCAACAACGCACAGGCGTCTTCGACGTGTTGGGCCGCCATGCTCCACCCCGAACCAGGGTCGGTCGAGACCGTCAGATCCTGAAGGCGGCGCAGCGCGGCGACAAACCGCCCGAGTCCGGGGGGCGCGTGATCGGCCGGCTTGATCTCGGGAAACCCGCCCCCGACGGACCGAGCTTCGGGGCCCGCGCCGGCTGTGTCCGTCATGGAGTCCCTTCGGCATGCTGCTGCCACGATTGCAGCAGCTCGTCGGTAGTGGTGATGGTCGCCAGCAGCGACAGCGTGTTGGCGATGATCGCAGCACCGTATTCGGTGGGAATGCCTGCCACCGCATCCTTGGGCACCACGACACGGTAGGCGGCGTTGACCGCGTCCATGACGAAGTTGGGGATCGCGATATTCAGTGAAACGCCCACTACCACGACGGTGGATACGCCAAGGTTCCGCAGCACCGCGTCCAGGTCGGTGCCCCCCATCGGTCCGACGCCGTGCCACCGGCTCAGCACCAGATCGGTTGGTTCAGGTCCCAATTCGGGCAGTAGTGCCCCTCCGGGCGTTCCGGGCGTGATGTCCACGTCGCCGCGTCCGATGGCGAAAATCTTTGCGTTGTGGTTCGAGCCCAGGCCGTCGGGCCGGCGCTGCACCAGGCAGTGTACGACGTGCACCCCCGCCGCCCGCGCCGCGGGCAGCAGCCGAACGATATTGGGCAGCGCGACGCGTCGTGCTTCTTCGGCGAGTGCCGCCAGCCCGGCATTGGGGCCGATGACTGCGCCCTGGCACTCCTGGGTGACGATCGCGGTGTGCCCGGGTGCGGCAAGTTCGGCAAGTTCGGCAAGTCGTGGTCTCATGCCGGCGCGGTGACCGTCGGCGGAACGTCATAGAACTGCGCTGCCCATTTCCGCAGCGCCATATACCCTTTCGCGTCCACTTTGGAGAGCGCCGGATGTTCCACGTACTTCTGGTACCGCCAGATTTGCAGATCGTCGAATACGGTGGACAGAAATTGCTTTTCGATGAGCTCGCGCAGCTTGCCGTGCGGCACATCGGAGTCGTCGCCCGGGATTCGCGGCCACCAAATCGAGTAGAACAGGTCCGAGCTCTCGTCGTCGACTGGCGTGCAGGTGAAGATCAGCCGATGATTCTGCGCACCCTCAAAGACGCTGATCGCTCCGCCCAAGCCGAACAGGTGGCTGTGGAAACGCAACGCGAGATCGTCGGGGTTGTCACTGCGCGCGTCCGGCCAACCCGCGATGAATTGCCATTCCTGGTCGACGATCTTCCAGTCCAGCACCCTCGGCGTCACGGTGGCGTGGTGCACGTATTCGAAATGGGCACTGTCCGGCGCGTTCTCCGCCACGATCTGTGGATGCACAGGTTCGCGCTCCGCTCGCCGGGAGAACTCCGGATAGGGTCGGTAGTAGGCGGCTGGATCGGTCTCGAATTGCGGGAACTTGTGGAAGATGTCCGGCATCTCCCACTGCGGTTCCTTGCCGTCGGGGTGGTGCCAGACGAACACGCAGTCGTACTGCTCACGTACGGGAAACACTCGGAGCTTCAGTGCACGATTGGGCCGTTCCGGCTGATACGGGATATATCGGTTGGTGCCGTCCGGGCCCCAGCGCCAGCCGTGGAACGGGCACTGGACACAATCGCCGACGACCGTGCCGCCGTGGCCGATGTGCGCGCCGAGGTGCTTGCAGTGTGCCTCGAGTACATGCAGCTCACCGGACTCGTCCCGGTAGGCGACCAGATCCTCGCCGAAGTAGTGCAGAGGCCGGACCTCGCCGGCCGGAAACTCGGGAGACCACCCGACCATGAACCACCCGGTGACCTTCCAGGTGAACGGCACTTTCACGCTGGCACCTCTCCCGATCGTTGATACTAAGACCATTACAGTATAGATTTCAGCAGTTCGTTCAGTGCACGGCAAGGAGCGTTATGCCTGAAGAGCTCAGCTCGACACACAAAGGCGCCGCCGCTGGCTCAGCAGCGCACTTCGACACGCTGGTGATCGGCGCCGGATTCTCCGGCCTGTACATGCTGTATCGGCTGCGGCAGCTCGGCATCCGCGCCCGGGTGTTGGAGATGGCTGAAAACGTTGGCGGCACCTGGCTCTTCAACCGATATCCAGGGGCCCGGTGTGACATCGAGAGCATCGAATACTCCTACAGTTTCTCCGAAGAGGTTCAGCAGGAGTGGGTTTGGACGGAGTCGATGCCGGCCCAGCCCGAGATCGAGGCCTACCTGAATTTCGTCGCCGACCGGCTCGATCTGCGTCGCGACATCCAGTTCGGCACCAAGGTCGTCGCGATGGCCTATGACGAGGAAGCCGCCGCGTGGGTGCTGCGCACCGAGCGCGGTGGGTCTTTTACCGCCCCCTTCGTTGTTGCCGCCTCGGGCATCTTGTCGGTACCACTGGAACCGGACATTGCCGGGATGAGCACTTTTACCGGAACATCGCTGTTCACCAGCCGCTGGCCGAAGGACGGCTTCGACCTGACCGGAAAGCGGGTCGGCGTCATCGGCACCGGCTCCACCGGGGTTCAGCTGATCCCGGTGGTGGCCCGGGAAGCCCTGCAGCTCTCCGTGTTTCAGCGCTCGCCGACGTACACCCTGCCGTGGCGGGTGCACCAATTCGAGCCGGGTGAGTTGGACGAGATGAAGGCCAACTACGGCGAAATCCGGGCGGCCCAACGAGCACATCCGATCGGCGCCGCCCGGCTGAGCGCCTTCTCGGTGTTGCTCGACATGCTGGCCAGGCCACCGTTGAAGTCGGCATCGCGCGAAGAACAGCTGCGCGCCATCGACGAGAACGGCATATTGGGCGCGCTGAGCTGGGGAGATATCTTCTTCGACATCGAAGCGAACCGGATGGCCGCCAAACTGTACGGCGAAGCGGTGGCCCGGATCGTCAAAGACTCGGAGACGGCGGCATCGCTGGTGCCGGTGCATCCGTTCGCGTGCAAGCGGCCGATCATTGACCAGGGTTATTACGAGACGTTCAACCGGGACAACGTCACCCTGGTCGACCTGCGTAAGTCGCCGATCCGCGAGGTGACACCGACCGGCATTCGCACCGAGCACGGGTTGCACGAACTCGACGTCATCGTCTACGCCACCGGATTCGACGCCATGACGGGCGCCCTGAGCCGCATCGATGTCCGCGGTCGCGACGGGATATCGCTGGGCGAGTTCTGGGCCAGCGAGGGACCGTTGTCGTATCTGGGGTTGGCGGTGGCCGGCTTCCCGAATCTATTCACGATTCAGGGACCGGGCGGCCCCAGCCCTGCCAGCAACTTCGTCGCCGCGCTGGAGCAGCACGTGGAATGGATCGGTGACTGCATCGTGCATTTGCGCGACAACGGGTTTCGCACCATCGAGGCGCTGGCCAGTGCGCAGCAGGAATGGATCGACCACGCCACGTCAATCGTCGCGTCGACAGTGCTGGTCCACCCCTCCTGTAACTCCTGGTACAACGGTGGCAATGTGCCCGGCAAGAAGCGGATGTACATGGGCTACACCGGCGGAATACCTGAATACCGGCGCCGCTGCGATGAAGTCGCCGCCGGCGGATACACCGGTTTCAAGCTGGGTTAATTGGTCTTGGGGACTGGTCTAGGGTGAGCAGCATGACGGCATTGTCATTGGCATCACGCGGTTTCGAAATCGCCCGCGAGCTGGGTATGGTGCTGCCGCGCACGGTGGCCGGGCTGAACGAATCGACCGGCTGGACCCCGGCGTCGCCCCGCGGCGTGCGCCAATTTGGCGAGGTCATGCTTGACGAGCTTGCCCTGACCGGATTTTCGCTGCTGGGTGGTGCGCCGCCGGCGCTGCGACCACTGACTGATTGTGAACCGGCGGCCGAGGAATTGTCGACGCTGGGCATCGATCGCGCGCATGCCGACCCCAAACCGTTGCGGGCCACCGCGATGGAGCAGCGGCGCTTGCCCGGTTTGGGGGCCGGGCTGTCCTACGAGCGGATGACGTTTGAGCATGACCCAGAACTGCCAAAGACGCTGGAGGCCGATGGACTCGGTGGCCCGGTAAGGGCGGTGGTCCACCTGTGCCGGCACGACGACGGTCCGAGGCCGTGGCTGGTCTGGGTCCATGGCGCCGGCCAGGGTGGCACCGAAGACCTGGTGCTGTCCCGGATCGGCCGGATATACAACAAGCTGGGATTCAACGTCGCCATGCCGGTGCAGCCCGGCCACGGCTGCCGGCGCCATGACTGGCCGGCCTATCCGGACATGGATCCACTTCGCAACGTCGCGGGCATGATGCGCTCGGTGTCCGAGGTGCGGGCCGTCGTGCAGTGGGTGCAGCCGCAGGCCACCGCCGTTGTGGTGGCCGGGATTTCGATGGGCACGCCGGTGGCCGCCCTGGTGTCGCATCTGGAGCGACAGGTCGACGCGGTGGCTCTGTATACCCCGATTCTGGGGCTCAACGCGATGATCGCGCGGCACCTATCGCGCTGGGGATCGTCGCGGGACGGACTCCGGGAGCTGTTGCAGTCGCCAGTGGTCTCGCAGCTGACCTCGGTGATCGATCCCCTCAGTGTCGACCCCGCGCCGCCACCGCACCGCCGGCTCATCGTCGGAGCGTGGCACGACCGGATGGCGATGCGCGAGCCAACGACCGCGTTGCATGAGCGCTGGGGCGGCGAACTGTACTGGTATGACGGCAGCCATGTTGGTCACATCTTCTCTCGGCGCGTGCACTCCGTGACGGATCGATTCCTGCGCGCAGTCGCCGACGATGTGCGCGACGGGTGATGGCTGCCACCCGGACTGCGCGCGAAGTGGTCGAACTTTACAACCTCGTGGTATGGAACGAGCACAACCTCGACCTGGCCGAGGAGTTGTTCGCCGACAACGTCATTCGGCACGACGTCGGTGAGTCGCACACGCTGACCCGCGCCCAGGCCGTCCAACGGGTAGCGGATGTATGGCGGCTCTTCGACTCGCTGCGTTTCGATCTCAACATCGTCATCGCATCCGATGACGGTGAGCACGTCGCGATCGTCTACGACTCGACCATGAGCACCAGCGACGGCACCGACACAAACGTCGCCAGCATGGAGGTGTTCCGCGTCGTCGCCGGCAGGATCACCGAGGTATGGAACTGCGGCTACAAGCAAGGAGTTTGGAATTGACCCGCACCGATCGCACGCTTGACGAATTGGGCTACTACCTGCTGGCCGGAGCCGGAGGCGAGGGACCGGCAACGTTGATGGACGAAGCCCGCCGCGGCGAGGAGCTGGGCTTCGGCACCGCGTTCATCTCGGAACGCTGGAACGTCAAGGAGGCCTCGTCTCTTGTCGGCGCCGCCTGCGCCGTCACCAGCTGCATGCAGATCGCCACCGCCGCAACCAATCACAACACCCGCCATCCGCTGATCACCGGATCGTGGGCGACCACCATGCACCGGCTCTCCGGCGGCCGCTTCACGCTGGGCATCGGCCGTGGCATCGCCGCGATTTACGGCGCCTTCGGCATACCGGCGGTAACGACCGCGCAGATGGAGGATTGGGCCCAGGTCATGCGGCGCCTCTGGCACGGCGAGGTGATCTTCAACCACGACGGGCCGATGGGCAAATACAACATTCTGTTTCTCGACCCGGACTTCAACGAAGACATCCGGCTGGCGCTGGTGGCTTTCGGGCCCAACACGCTCGCGCTTGGTGGCCGGGCGTTCGACGATGTCATCCTGCACACCTACTTCACCCCGGAGACGTTGCAGCGCTGCGTCAAGACCATCAAGTCAGCCGCTGAGAAGGCGGGCCGTGACCCGGACAGCGTGCGGGTGTGGTCGTGCTTCGCGACGGTCGGTGACCATCTTCCAGAACAGCTGCGGCTCAAGAAGACCGTGGCGCGGCTCGCCACCTACCTGCAAGGGTATGGCGACCTCTTGGTCCAGACAAATAACTGGGATCCTGCCGTGCTGCAACGGTTTCGCGCGGATCCGGTGGTGACGTCGATCGCCGGCGGAATCGATCACAAGGGCACGCCCGAGCAGATCGAGCACATCGCCACCCTGCTTCCCGACGAGTGGCTGGAACCATCGGCCACCGGGTCGGCCCAACAGTGCGTAAGTCGCATTCGCAGAGAGTTCGAATACGGAGCCGACGCGGTGATCCTGCACGGCGCGACACCCGATGAGCTCGAACCGATCGTCGCGGAGTACCGCGCCTAGAACCCGATGTCTGCTCGCGCAACGGAACTCAGGGAATGATGACCGTCCGGGTGACCGGTTCGGCGGCGGCTTGCCGGCTGGACAGGCCGCGTTGCAAGGCCGCCAGCAGCGCGTCACGCGTCTCACGAGGATCGATGAGTTCGTCGAACCCCATGTGCTCCGCTGAGCGGTAAGACGCCTGTAGCTCGGCGTTGCTCAGCTTGACGGAGAGGTCCTCATCGGCATGCGACGCGCGGCTCAGCGCCGCGGCACTCATGGCACCCATCGTCGCGCCGGGGTAGGCGAAGGTCGCCGCCTGGTCGTCGAAACCCAGCAGTGACATGACCATGGAGCCGAATCCGTAAGCCTTACGAAGCGTGAGGTGCAACTTCAACGTGGTCGCCGCGGTCTGGGCGGCAAACATCCGAGCGCCGTAGCGCAGCACGCCGCTGCGCTCGGACCGGCTGCCGGGCAGCATTCCGGGGTTGTCGGCGAGGAAGACGATCGGCAGGTGATAGGAGTCAGCCACCATGATGAAGTGCGCCGCCTTGTCGGCGGCGTCGGCGTCGATGGAACCGGCCAGCACCTGGGGCTGGTTGGCGACGACCGCGACGGGATGGCCGCCGAGGTGTGCGAGCGCGCAGATGATGGCCTTGCCGAACTTCGGCTGAACCTCGAACCAGTCGGGCCGGTCGAAGATCACATCCAGCACGGCGCGGATGTCATAGACGCGGCGGTTATCGCGGGAAACGATGTCGAGCAACTCCGGGGTGGGCCGTGGTTCGCTGGTCAGGTCGGCCGCCAGCGAAGGCGGATATGACCACGCGCTCGGCGGGAAGTACGACAGGTAACGGCGGATGTCGTCGAGCACAGCTTCGTCGTCTTCGGCGACATTGTGGATGACCCCGCTCGGCAACGCGACATCGGGTCCGCCCAGATCCTCCTTCGAGATCTCCTCTCCCGTCGACTCTTTGACGACAGGGGGCCCGGCGGTGAAGATCGCGCCCTGCCTACTCATGATGCGGAAGTCGGACACGGGGGCCACCAGCGCGCCATGGCCCGCCGAGGGACCGAGCACGGCGGCGACGGTCGGGACACGGCCAGAGCACTGTGCCTGGGCGAGCAGGTCGGTCGGGGTACGCCCATAATGTCCACCGGTGGGCCGAAAGCCGGCTCCTTCGAGCAGCATTACCAGCGGGATCTTGTTACGTACCGCCAGCTCGGCGATGCGGTAGCGCTTGGAGTTGCCCCCGGGCCCAATGCTGCCGGCCATCGTGGTGAAGTCCTCGGCGCCCAGCATCACCGGCGACCCGTTGATCAAGCCGGAGCCGGTGATGATCGCATCGGCCGGGACCTCGCCGCCGACGAGCGTGCCGAGTTCACGGAAGCTGCCCGGGTCGAGGAGGTAGTCGATGCGTGCGCGGGCGTCCAGCTTGCCCTTGCCGCGGTGCTTGTCGAGCCGCTCCTGGCCGCCCATGCTCAACGCGTGCTGACGGCGACGGTCGAGATCCTCGAGCGTCTCCGCCCAATCCGGGCCTTTTGTCATGCTTTGCTTTTTTTCATACTTGAGTCCTACCTCGCGTGGGTACCATCGACCAGCAGGGTCACATACTGGATTGCTTACTGTAAAGTTACCCACATGGCTAGCGCCCGCCGTCTCAAGGTTGACGGCGGCATTCCCAATCAGCTCGCCCGAGCGGCCGAGGCGGCCGGCGCCCTGGAACAGGATGGCTACGATGGGGGCTGGACGGCTGAAACGAGTCACGATCCCTTTCTGCCTCTACTGCTCGCCGCCGAACACACGTCGCGACTCGAGCTCGGCACCAACATCGCGGTGGCCTTCGCGCGCAATCCGATGATCGTCGCAAACATCGGCTGGGACTTGCAGGCCTATTCGAAGGGCCGGTTCATCCTTGGTCTGGGCACCCAGATCCAGCCCCACATCGAGAAGCGATTCAGCATGCCGTGGAGCCATCCGGCACGGCGGATGCGCGAATTCGTTGCTGCGCTGCAGGCGATTTGGTCGACGTGGCAGGACGGCACCAGGCTTCGTTTCGAAGGCGACTTCTACACCCACAAGATCATGACCCCGATGTTCACGCCCGAGCCGCTGAGCCATCCCGTACCGAAGGTCTTCATGGCTGCCGTTGGTCCGGCGATGACCGAAACGTGCGGCGAAGTCGCCGACGGCCACCTCGGTCACCCCTTCGTCTCCCGGCGCTACCTCGACGAGGTGACGATGCCCGCGTTGGCGCGCGGCATGCAGCGCGCCGGACGTGATCGCAACGCCTTCGAGCTGTCGGCCGAAGTGATGGTGGCCACCGGTGCGAACGACGTCGAACTGAAAACCGCCACCCAGGCCGTCCGCAAGCAGATCGCTTTTTACGGATCGACGCCGGCTTACCGCACGGTGCTCGAGCTACATGGCTGGGGCGACCTGCAAAGCGAACTCCACCGCCTCTCACTGGAAGGCGAGTGGGACAGGATGGGCTCGCTCATCGACGACGACATGCTGAACGCTTTCGCCGTCGTCGGCCCGGTCGACACCGTCGCCGGCGCCCTCCGAAATCGTTGCGAGGGCGCGGTCGACCGCGTACTGCCGATTTTTTCAACTGCGTCTAACGGTTGTATTGCCAGCATACTGAAGGAGTTTCGCCGATGAGCGCACCAACGATGGACGACGCCGCCAAAGTATTCGCAGATCCGTTGGCGTATACCGATGATCGCCGACTGCACTCGGCGTTGACTCATCTGCGCGCAACCAGCCCGGTGTCGTGGGTCGACGTGCCCGACTACCGGCCGTTCTGGGCGATCACCAAGCACACCGACATCATGGAGATCGAGCGCGCCAACGACCTCTTCACGAACTGGCCCCGCCCGGTCCTGGCCACCGTGGAGGGCGACGAACTTCAAAGCGCGGCCGGTGTGCGCACGCTGATTCACCTGGACGACCCACAACACCGGGTGGTGCGAGCCATCGGTGCGGATTGGTTTCGCCCCAAGGCGATGCGGGCGCTGAAGCTTCGCGTCGACGAACTGGCCAAGACCTACGTCGACAAAATGCTGGCCGAGGGTCCCGAGTGCGACTTCGTCCAGCAGGTCGCGGTCAATTACCCGCTGTACGTGATCATGTCGCTACTGGGCCTGCCGGAGGCCGACTTTCCGCGCATGCTCAAGCTGACCCAGGAGTTGTTCGGCAGCGCCGACAGCGAATTCAAACGTGGTACCACGGACGAGGACCAGCTACCCGCACTGCTCGACATGTTTCAGTACTTCAACGGGGTGACCGCATCGCGCCGCGAGCATCCGACCGAGGACCTCGCCTCCGCGATCGCCAACGCCCGGGTCGACGGTGAGCCGCTATCGGATCTGGAAACGGTGTCCTACTACCTGATCATCGCCACCGCCGGCCACGACACCACCAGCGCCACCATCTCCGGTGGCTTGCACGCGCTGATCGACCATCCGGATCAGCTTGGGCGCCTGCGCAACGATCTCGGCCTCCTACCGATGGCTACCGAGGAGATGATCCGGTGGGTCACCCCGGTCAAACACTTCATGCGGACGGCCGCCAGCGACACCGTGGTGCGCGGAACGCCGATCGCCGCGGGCGAGTCGGTGCTGCTCTCGTATGTGTCGGCTAACCGCGACGAGGATATATTCGATGACCCGTTCCGCTTCGACGTCGGGCGCGAGCCCAATAAACACGTCGCCTTTGGCTTCGGCGTGCACTTCTGCATGGGTGCGGCCCTGGCCCGCATGGAGATCAGCAGCTTCTTCTCCGAGTTGCTGCCCAGGCTGAAATCCATTGAGCTGAGCGGTGATCCCGAACTGACTGCCACGACTTTCGTCGGCGGCCTCAAACACCTGCCGGTTCGCTACTCGTTTGTGTGAAGAGGTAGCTAAGGGGTGAGTATCACTGAGCCGATGGTCTTGCGGCCCTGAAGGTCGCGATGCGCGTCGGCCGCGTTCCGAAGCGGGTAGTGCGACAGGACTTCGGGTCCGCCGAGTTCGGCGACTTCGACGCCGTACATAACCACCAGGCTGTGCCATCGATCTGTCGATGTCGTTGTGATGTCGGACAGCCGTCGGCGCTTAAAGCTGTTACTGATTACATCGACATTCACGGAGCCACGCGCGACCCTGATACCGGCGCATGGTTGTCATGCCGCGTGGTACCAACGGCGCACTGAATTGGCGAAGAACGAAGAAGGGACCGGGAAAACCAATGGCAAATCAGAAGACGGTCCACGAAGTGACCTACCAGTTGCTTCGTGAATTGGGCTTGACGACGGTGTTCGGTAATCCTGGTTCCACCGAGCAGACGTTCTTGAAGAACTTCCCCGACGACTTCACCTACATCCTGGGGCTGCAGGAGGCGTCGGTGCTTGCTATGGCGGACGGGTTCGCGCAATCGACCGGCAAGCCCACGCTGGTCAACCTGCACACCAGCGCCGGTACCGGCAACGCGATGGGCAGCTTGGTGGCGGCGTACAAAGGCAACACCCCACTCATCGTCACCGCTGGGCAGCAGACCCGCGAGATGGTGTTGTGCGACCCGTACTTGTCCAACCCTGATCCAACCTTGATGCCGGCGCCCTGGGTGAAATGGGCGTACGAACCCAAGCGCGCTCAGGATGTGCCGGCGGCGTTCATGCGCGCCTATACGGTGGCCCTGCAGCCCCCGGCGGGCCCGGTGTATCTGTCCATACCGCTTGACGACTGGGAAAAGCCGGCCTTGGGCCCGGCGGTGATCCGAACTGTCAGTAGCCGCGTGGCGCCTGATGCCGAGCGACTTCGCGAATTCGCCGATCGGATCAACAGTGCGAAGCGGCCCTTGCTGGTCTTCGGTCCCGAGGTCGATCGCGCCGGCGGCTGGGACGCCGGGGTGGCGGTCGCGGAGAAGGTCGCCGGACCGGTTTACAGCGGCCCGTTACCGGATCGAGCATCGTTTCCCGAGAACCACCCGCTGTATCGGGGCATGCTGCCGCTGACCGTTGCCGGCGTCACCGAGAAGCTGCAGGGTTACGACATTGTAGTGGTGATTGGAGCGCAGGTCTTCCGGTACTACCCCTACGTGGCCGGTGACTGGCTGCCCGCCGGCACCGAATTGCTGCAGATCACCAACGATCCGGCATTGGCCGGAGCGGCGCCCGTCGGCGACAGCTTGATCAGTGACTCGCGCCTGGCCCTAGAGCAGTTGGTGGGCCTAATCAATGACCGTGGCACCGGGTCGGCTCAAACCGCGCGGCTTGCCAATGTCGAAATCGCCGATGCAGCGTCGTCGCCGCTGACCCCGGACGCGGCGTTTTCTACGTTGGCCAGCGTCAAACCCGCCGACTCTCCGGTCGTCACGGAGTCGACGTCGACGATGGCCCAGCAGATGCGCTGGCTGCCCACCACCCGCCCGGCGTCGTTCTTCGCAACGGCCAGCGGCGGGATCGGCTGGGGTGTGCCCGGGGCCGTCGGAATCGCACTGGGCGACCGGGCCCGCGGCGTGAAGCGCACGGTGGTCGCCACCATCGGAGACGGGTCGTTCCAGTACTCGGTGCAGTCGATCTGGACGGCCGCCCAACATAAGCTGCCGATCGTGTTCGTGGTGATGCGCAACGAGGAGTACTCGATCCTCAAGTCCTTCGCACTGCTGGAGGAGACGCCGGGTGTTCCTGGTCTGGACCTGCCTGGCCTCGACATCGCCTCCATCGCATCAGGTTTCGGCTGCCGATCGGTCAATGTCGACACCACAGAGAAGCTTGCCGCCGAGTTCACCTCGGCGCTCACCGCGGAAGGGCCCACTGTCATCGTGGTGCGGACCAAACCGCAGCTGACGCACCTGGGCTAATGCGCCGCATCTGTATTCCGAAGGCGTTCGTTCGCTTCCCCAGGCAGTGGAGATCGGCACGCCCCGGTCCAGATACTCCGCCTCATTCCTCTTCCACGCCTTGGCCCACAGGTAGAACGGGATCCCTGGGTGGACATGGTGGACCACGTGGAAATTCTGGTAGAGCATCAGTGGATTCATCAGGCGTTCCCAGCCCACCCGCACCCTGCTGGCCCGGAAGGCATCGGTCTTCGCGGTGGCGCCGAGATCGTGATGCGGCAACCAGTCGAACCACCACGCGAGAATTCCGAGCGCGATGCGCTGTGGAATCAGATAGATCCCCACAAGCTCCCATCCGTAACCGCAACCCACGAGCGCAGCGAACAAAGCTGCCAGCAGGATTTCGTTGATCAGCAAACCTGCAATCTCCTTGCGCGGACGGTCGCGCATCCGCGGCAGGTAAATGCGGGAGTACCAGGCGTCGATGGTCAACCATCGAAGCGGCAGTTGCCAGTGCGGTCCGGTGTGGGCCCAGGCGTCCGGATCGGCAAGCGGATCCTCGTTCGTGTTTCTATGGTGCTCAATGTGCAGGTAGCGCACAACTGGATACGTTGCCCATAACGCCACGAACGGCATCGACAAGCGGCCAAAGACCATGCTCACCCATTTCGGTTGCCCGACCGTGTAATGGATGGAGTCGTGCAGCACGGTGAACATCGCGTACGTCACCACTATGTGCGCAGGGATCGTAAACAACAGCCACCATCTCGTCACATCACTGACCATCACCGCGGTCGCCGCCACCCACAACGCCAGGGCGCCAAACCAGATGAGCACGGTTGGGATGGCAATCATCGGCAACCTCGGTCCGGGGTCAATCGCACGACCTTCGGCAAACCGCTGAATGGTGCGCGATAGATCAACGTCAGACAGGGCACGGCCTCATTCCTGTTATGCCAGAACGCTACTCGAAATGCGTCCGGACGATCGTACCAAAAAATGTCTTCCTAATTAACGGGCTGGCATATCTGTTTACATAGATCGTCGAGGGCACTCGGGATACCGAACCCGCGGAACGTGTCGTCGTTGCTACCCCTTTCCATGCGCGTTTGTTCAAATCTGTTGGGCTTGGCTAAGTCTGGGGGTTTTGATGTCTTACCTCGTAGCGGTTCCGGACACCATGGCGGCGGCGGCGCAGGACGTGGCGGCCATCCGCTCGGTGCTCACTACGGCCAGCTCAGCGGCCGCGGGCCCCACCACGGGGTTGCTTCCCGCGGCAGCCGATGAGGTGTCCGAAGCGGTGGCGACGCTGTTTTCCGGCCACGCCCAGGCTTATCTAGGTTTCACCGCGGAGGCGAACCTATTCCATGAAGGATTCGTGCAGGCGTTGACCAATGCCGCGGCGTCATATCAAAGCGCTGACTCGGGCGTCGCGTCCCTGTTGCAATCCCGTCAGTTGAATCTCGAGACCGCCCAGAACAATTGGCAAAGCGGCGCGGCCGTACAGACCGTCCAGCGAGACGTGTACGGAGTAATCAACGCGCCCACCAACCTGTTGATTGGGCGCCCGCTCATCCGTAACGGCGCCAACGGCACCGCGGCGAACCCCAACGGGCAAGGTGGCGGATTGCTGGTCGGCAACGGCGGCAACGGCTTCAGCTACAACAGCAACAATGCCACCACGACGATCACGGGCGGAAACGGCGGTGCCGCGGGATTGTTCGGCGACGGCGGCTTCGGCGGCAGCGGCTATGCCGGTGGCGCTGGTGGGGCCGGCGGCCATGGCGGCTGGATAATCGGCAACGGTGGAGCCGGCGGGGCCGGCGGTGGCGGCCTTGTCGGTAACGGTGATTGCGGCCCATTCTTGGTCGAAGTTAACGGCGGTCCCGGTGGTCCCGGCGGTGCTGCTGGGTTGTGGGGCAGCGGCGGAATCGGCGGGCGCGGCGGCGACGGCACAATCTTTGATGGCGAGGGGGTTTTTGTAGGCAACGGCGGGGACGGCGGGGCCGGCGGCCGTGGCGGATGGATTTACGGCGCGGGCGGCGCAGGCGGGGACGGCGGGGCCGGCTACCCAACTGGGGGCAACGGGGAGACCTCTGGCGAGGAGCCCGGTGGGACAGGCGGCGTCGGCGGCCTTGGCGGTAATGCCGGACTGATCGGCGAAGGCGGGGCCGGCGGCGACGGCGGGGCCGGTGGCACCGGCTTTGGCGGCGGAGATGGTGGCGCCGGCGGGGGCGGCGGCCAAGGCGGGTTGATATTCAGCGAAGGCGGCGGTGGAGCCGGCGGAACCGGTGGAGCCGGCGGAGCCGGCCTCCTCGACAATAGTGGCGGTAACGGTGGCCAGGGCGGCGCCGGTGGCGCCGCCGAGTTAATCGGCACAGGCGGCGCCGGTGGTGGCGGTGGCGCCGGTGGGCTCAGCGATGCCGGTACCGCCGGGAACGGTGGGAACGGCGGCCATGGCGGCCTCGCCGCAGAGCTGTGTGGATTTGGCGGGATCGGCGGCACCGGCGGGACCGGCGGTACCGCCACTGAAGGCGGATACGGCGGCCATGGCGGTATCGGTGGTGACGGCGGTGCCGCGCGAATCATGGGAGACGGTGGTGCCGGTGGTGCCGGCGGTGCCGGCGGCCTCGCACTCGGCGGCGGAGGCGATTGCGGCCCGACCGGGGGTGCCGGTGGCGGCGGTGACGGTGGTGACGGCGGCATCGGCGGGTTGTTCTGGGGCAACGGCGGGGTCGGCGGGGCCGGCGGCGCCGGTGGGCTTTCCGGTTTTGGGATTAACAACGGCTATAGCGCGTTTGGCTCAGGTGGGGTTGGCGGCGCCGGCGGCATCGGCGGCGCCGCCAGGCTGGCCGGCGATGGTGGCGCCGGCGGCTGGGGCGGGATCGGCGGGTTCGATGGGTACGGCGATCAATCGCCCGGGGGTACCGGTGGCATCGGTGGCTTGCGCGGGCTGATCTTCGGGCAAGAAGGCGTGCCCGGACGAGACGAAACCGGATAGCGACTAAACGACATTCGGCCCCAATCGATACACTCACCGCGTGACGTCAAAGACGATTGTCATTACCGGTGCCAGTGACGGCCTTGGCGCCGCGGCGGCGCGTCGGCTGAGCCGAAATGGCGAAAAGGTTGTCGTGGTGGGGCGCTCGCAAAGCAAGACCATTGCGGTGGCCGAGGAAATAGGCGCGGACTATTTCGTCGCCGATTTTTCCGATCTGTCCCAGGTGCGAGCCTTGGCCGAGAAGATCCGCTCGGAGTACCCGCGGATCGATGTGCTGGCCAACAACGCCGGTGGCATGAACAGCGAAATCCAACTGACTGCCGACGGCCTCGAGAAGACCTATCAGGTCAACTATCTGGCTCCATTTCTGCTCACCACGCAGTTGATGGATGTGCTCGTCGATTCCCGTGCCACCATCCTCAACACCACTAGCTCGTCCCAGCGACTTGTTCCCCGAGTCAGCACGACCGACCTGGAGAACACCGCCCGGCGCCGGCCCACCATGGCCTATGCGTTCACCAAACTGGCGATCGTCTTGTTCACCATGGAATTACACCGCCGATACCATGACCTTGGTGTTTCGGCCGCAACGTTTCACCCGGGTTTTGTCAACTCCAACTTTGGCAACGCGTCGGGAATGCGGTTTCTCTACTTCATGCAGCACCGCGTGCGATTGGTGAACCGATTCATCCCCACCCCGGACGAGGCCGGTGAACGACTGGTCTGGCTGGCGTCGAGCAGACCGGGTATCGATTGGCGGCCCGGCGAGTATTACGTGAAGAACAAGATCGCGAAGGCTAACCGGCTGGCATACGATCCGGCGCTGGCGCGCGAGCTGTGGGATCGCACGATGGCCAAGCTCAGCTGAGAGAGGAACTCGTGACCGGTGTTCACCATTCGGCGATCTGCACGTCCGACGTCGAACGATCGCTGCGATTCTGGCGCGACGGCCTCGGCCTGACTGAACTGTTCGACCACAATTTCACCGGCGATTGGCCGGTTCTGTTCGGCGCCAAGACCGATCGCCTGCGGTCGATCTTCCTCGGCGATCCGCTGACCCCCCAGTCCGGGATCGTAGAACTGGTGGAGTTCGCGGGCGCGGAGGAAGCCCCGGTCGTCAGCGAGGTTCCGAGGCACGGCTTCTTCCTGCTGTCCCTGGAGCGCGAGGTCGACACCACGCTGTCCGCATTGGCGGCGCTGGGTTTCACCGACGGTGTCCGTCGCATCACGGTGCCGGCTCCGGCAGGAAAAACAGTGACGATGGCCGTCGTCGCCGCTCCCGACGGCGTTCTGGTCGAATTGATCGGGCCCGCACAGTGACTGCCTCGATCGCCATGGTGACCGGTGGCGCGTCCGGGATCGGGCGCGAGGTCGCCGCGCGGCTGCGCGCGGCCGGCCACGACGTCGTGGTGTGGGACCTGTCCGGCGGCGATATCGCTTGTGATGTCAGCGATCCCGACGCGGTCTCAGCCGCAATGGAGCAGACCGTGCGCGAGCACGGTGTGCCGACCCGGGTGGTGACCTGCGCCGGAATCGGCGCGTCCGGCCTGCTGCTGAATCAGCAACCGGCGGAGTGGGAACGGGTGCTGGCGGTGAACCTCACCGGGACCATGCTGACCATTCGTGCCGGTGCGCAAGCCATGGTCGACGCCGGGGTGGGCGGTTCGATCGTCGCTGTTTCCAGCATCAGCGGCAGCGTCGCCGATCGGGACATGGGTGCCTACTGTGTGTCGAAAGCTGGGGTGAACATGCTGGTGCAGGTCGCCGCCGTGGAGTGGGGCAGCCACGGCATCCGGGTGAACGCCGTCGGACCCGGCGTCACCCGGACCCCGATGCTGGCGAAGCCCGAAGGGTTGCCCGGCTGGGTGGAGGGCCTGTCCGAGCGTACGGCGCTGGGCGGCCTAGGTGCGGCCACTGACGTGGCGGGCGCCGTCGTGGGTGTTCTCGAGTTGCCCTGGGTGACCGGACAAGTCGTGCACGCCGACGGTGGCCTGGCGCTGCATAGCCCGATCGACGCTTACGGCCAACTTCAGCGGGTCATGGCGCAGATGACCGACAAAAGCGGAGGGCCGACGAAAAAATGAAGTCACTCGATCCCGAAATCGATTATGCCCCTGACGATTTTCCCGTTCCTGAGGTCGTCGTAGGCGGCGTTGATGTCGTCGAGGCGATAACGCGTGGTGATCATCTCGTCGAGCAGGAGTTGCCCGGTCTGGTAGAGCCGGGCCAGCCGGAAGATGTCCGCCTTCGGGTTGCAGGACCCGAAGACGGTGCCGTGCAGGGACTTGTTCGACAGGATGAACTCCTGCAGGTTGATGTTGACTGAGCTGGTCAACTGCGAGGTCATGCCGGTGAGCACGCAGGTCCCGCCCTTGCGGGTGAGCGCCACCGCATCGCGGACGTCGTCGGCGGTCATCAGCGAAGGCGAGACCACCACCGCGTCGGCCATCACCCCGTAGGTGAGTTCGCGCACCAAGTCCATCGCCTCGGTTGCCGATGCCGCGCTGTGCGTGGCGCCGAACCGCAGGGCCGATTTCTGTTTGAATTCGACCGGGTCGACGGCAACGATCTGCGCCGCGCCGCCGATCCGGGCGCCCTGGACGGCGCCCGTTCCGATTCCGCCGACACCGATGACGACGACGGTGTCGCCGGCGCGCATCCCGGACCGGTTCGCGATGGAACCGAACCCGGTCGGAATGGCGCAGGACAGCAGCGCACTGGGCGCCAGTGGCAGATGCGGCTCGATCTTGACGAGCGAATTCGTCGATACCACGGTGTGTGTCGCGAAGGCTCCGACTTTGGCTATGTGGCCCAGCGGCGTGCCGTCGGTGGTGTGATGGCGGTACGTGCCGTCGGTCGGCATCCCGGGCGTGAGGACGCTGGCCCCCATGTCGCAGATGTACTCCATGCCGCTCGCGCACCAGCGGCACTGCCCGCACACCGCGACGAACGACATCACCACGTGATCGCCCGGCACGAAATCGGTTACACCGTCGCCGACTTCACGGACGGTGCCCGAACCCTCGTGGCCACCGATCGTCGGGAACATGGTGGGCAGCCCGAGCGCGCGCAGCGTCTCGTTCGGTGCCGCCATGTCACCCTTCAGGATGTGGTCGTCGGAGTGGCACAACCCGGCGGCGGCCATCTCGACCAGGACCTCACCCGCGCGGGGTGGGTCCAGCTCGAAATCCTCGACGGACCAGGGCCCGCCGACGTCGTGGAGGATGGCGCCGCGACTCTTCATGTCAGCCGACCGGGGTGAACGTGACCGGAAGCTTGTTGGGGGAACGGAAGGTGAGTCCGACGATTCTGGACTCCTCACCCGTTCCGTCATCGGGAGCGAAAGCCAGATCGGTGAGCCCGTCCAGCAGGCTGTTCAGCATCACCCGCGTTTCCATCCGGGCCAGGTGCATGCCCAGGCACATGTGGATACCGCCCGCAAAGGCGATGTGCGCCTGCCGCGGCCGCCGGATATCGAACTTGTTCGCGTCCGGCCAACGGCTTTCGTCGCGGTTGGCCGACCCCATGCACATGTCGACCTGAGCGTTGGCCGGGATTGTCTTGCCGCCGATCTCGACCTCTTCAGTGGTGGTTCGCATCACCGTGGTGAGCGGGGTTTCGAACCGCAGACCCTCTTCGATCGCCGCCGGGATCAGGGATCGATCCTGGTTGACTATCGCCAGCTGCTCGGGGTGCGTCAGCAGCAGGTACAGCAGGTTGCCCGAGGAGCGGTAGGTGGTCTCCAGCCCGGCGGGCAGTAATAAGCGCAGGAACGCAATGATTGCCTCGTCGGTGAGTTTCTCCCCGTCGATCTCCGCGGCGACCAGGTCGCCGATGATGTCGTTGGTGAGCTTCTGCCGCCGCTGCTCGACCTGGTCGAGGAAATAACCCTGCAACTCCGCCGCTGCGGTCAACCCGGCCATGATGTCGGTCTGGATGGAGATCAGATCGAGGGACAGCCGCCGGAACATGTCGAGATCTTCCGGGGGGAGTCCGAGCAGCACGGAGATGATCTGGGTCGGAAACTCAAACGTCAGCGCCTTCACCAGGTCGGCCTGGCCGTCGTTTTTGATCTCGTCGATCAGCCGATCGCAGACCGGCCCGATGACCGACGGTTCCCAGCGTTCCAGCGCGGTGGCCCGAAAGGCCTTGGCCACCAGGCTGCGGTGGTCGTGGTGCTCTTTGCCGCCCATCGCCAAGATGGTGTGGCCCATCACCAAACCGATCGATTTGTCGTAGGTGGCCGACGTGAAGATCCGGTCGTCGCGGAAGGCCTGGAACACGCCGTCATAGCCGAACAAGACCCACTCGTCTTCGGGCCGCAACTCCTCGGGCAGCTGCCCGGTGTCCATGAACGTGCCGTGCCAGACCGGGTCGGTGCGCCGCATGTATTCGAAGTACGGATAGGGACTGGTTTCACCGGTGGTGTCGATGGTGACGGGCTGGTCGACGGGGTCGGTGCTGAGCGTCATCGGCGCTCCTTCTGGGCGACGGCCGCATCGCCAGACCGGTCGCTGACCGCCCCCGACGTCTTCGGCAGGTTCGTTCCGAGTGGAATGTCGCTATCATAATATAAATAGCAACGAAGCCCAACGGCTTGTGTAGGTGGTGATTCTGCAGTGCCCGAGCGCCGATTCGTGTGCTCCCTCGATGAGCTGCCCCCCGGCAGCATGAAGCTGGTCGATGTGGGGAAGTTCGGTGTGGGCGTGTACAACGTGCGCGGTGCGCTGTATGCGATCGTGAATTACTGCTCGCACGAGGGGGCCCCGTTGTGTCTCGGTCTGCTCGGCGGTACTACCGAATCGGCTCCCGACGAGCCAGACCGGATACGCCGGGTGCGCGACGGGCAGATTGTCCGATGCCCTTGGCATAATTGGGAATTCGACATCACCACGGGTCAGAACGTGGCCGATCCGCGACGCCGCGTTCGCACCTACCAAGTCGATGTCACCGACGGGGAGGTGTACCTGAACGCATGAGCAGCCCAATCGTTGATACCCCAATCGTTGATACCAATGTGCAGCCGCATTTTCGCTCCAACGCGGAGATCCGGCGCTACCTCCCCGATGCCCACCAGCTGCGGGCGATTCCCGACGTCGAGCGGCAGTGGTACCAGGCGCCCGGCGGCGACTACCGCCAGGATCTCTACGGAGAGCACTACCCGGGATCGGACCCCGAGACCGTCGCCCGCCACCTGTTCGACGACATGGGTGTCACCTTCGCGATCCTGAACCCGTCGACCCGCGGCAACATCGCTGACTACCTGCTGAACAGCAGAATCTGCGCCGCCGTTAACGACTGGCTGGTCGACCGGTGGTTGGAGCCCGACACCGCAAGCCGGTTTCTCGGCACCATCCGGGTCAATCCCGAAGATCCAAAGGGCGCAGTGGCCGAGATCGAGCGCCTGGCCGGTCACCCCAAATTCGTCCAGGTCGGCGTTCCGATGCAATCGCGCGAGCCCTACGGCAAACCGATGTTCGAGCCCATTTGGGAAGCCGCGGCCGCCCACCGACTGCCGGTTGCGGTGCACATCAATGGCGGCAACGGCGTCGACTATCCGCCCACCTTCGCCGGGCACGCGCACACCTATCCGGGATACGCGGCGTTTATGCCCTTGAACTACTTCGTGCACCTGGCCACGCTCATCATCGAGGGCGTTTTCGGCCGCCATCCGGACCTCAAGTTCGTTTTTGCCGACGGCGGATACGACATCCTGACCCCGCTGATGTGGCGGCTGGACACTTTTTGGCTGTCGATGCGCGACCAGACGCCATGGGTCGACCGTTATCCCAGCGAATATCTGCCCGGCCATGTCCGGTTCTGTTCGTCGGCGTTCGATGGACCCTTAGAGGCCCAGGAGACGCCCGGCAAGATGCAGCGCTGGATGGATTTCACCGGCAAATCCGACCTGCTGATGTACGGTTCTAGCTATCCCCATTGGTCCACATCCGAGCCGGATCTGACCGCCGCGGGGCTCGGCGACGAGCAACGCGACAAGGTGTTGTGGCGAAACGCCGGTGAGCTTTACGGGCTCGCGGCAAAGGGGCTTGCAGCAAAGGAGACACCCAAATGACCACCATCGAACGGGTCGAGTCGCAGACCGGTCAAGAAGACGAGATAGCGGTCACCATCGTCGACACCGACGTGCACCCGGTGCCCGTCTCGTCCCAGGTGCTCAAGGCCTACGCGCCGGCCGAATGGGTGGACACGATTTGGCCGACCGGAAATTCGGCCAGCCCGGTGTCGCATTTCTACGACACCCCGGATTCCTACAAAACGGGGTCCGTGCGCATGGACTCCGCGCCGCCCAAGGGCGGATTCGCGGGCAGCGACCCGGATTTTGCCGCCAAGCAGTTGCTCCTGGATGCGGGCGTCAGCATCGCGACGTTGGAGCCGATGTGCGATGCGCAGCTGCCGCAGGCCGAGCATGTTCTGAAGTCGACCTACAACGACTGGCTCGCCGACGTCTGGCTCGACAAATACAACACGCACGGCCGCTGGCGCGGCTCGATCAGCATCAGCGCGCAGACACCCGAGCTGGCGGCCCGCGAAGTCGAACGGTGGGCGGGCCATCCTTATATGGCTCAGGTGTTGATGACACCGCAGACTCGTGGAATCCCCTTTGGCAACCCACATTTCGATCCGCTCTACGAGGCCGCGTCGCGCAACGGCTTCCCGGTGGCCACGCATCTGATGGGCCAGACCCCATTCGAGCTGATTCCGATCTACCCGGTCGGCAACCCCGCGCACTGGCACGACTTCTTCGCGTCCTGGCCGCTGCTGTACGTCTCGCATCTGATGAGCCTGGTATTCGACGGCGCGTTCGATCGGCACCCCGACCTGCGAGTGGTATTCGTCGAAGGTGGCTTCACCTGGGCGATGCCGGTGATGTCTCGGATGGACCGGATCTGGGAGGCCCGCCGCGGCGACCTTCCGAAGGTTCGTCGTCGTCCGTCGGATTATGTCCGCGAACATGTCCGGTTCACCACTCAGCCTCTCGAAGACGCTGACACCGTGGAGTTCCGCGAATATCTGGAAATGATGGACCTGGGCGACAATCTCATGTTCTCGACTGATTACCCCCACTGGAGTTACGACGCGCCGACTTATGCGATCAACCGGTTTCCGGCAGACCAGCGCGAGCGGATCATGCGCGGCAACGCGACGGCTCTCTACGGGCTGCCGTCGACCGTGAAGGCCCTTCCCGGAGAACGGCCCGGCCCCGACGCCCCTTGACCGGCGGATAGAGTCGCAGGTGCTCGCAACATGAGCGCCCAGACGAGCCGGGAAGACGAGGGTATGACGCAAACGAATCTGACACGGCCGCAGGGCCTCAACCGCATCGATCCGGTGCTGCGCGAAGCCGCGATCGAGCTCGGCGTCGCTGAGTACCGCGCCGAGTCGCTGTCCGGCGAACGGGAACACGCCAACCGGCTGGCCGCCGAGCGGGTCGCCGCCGCCGAAGTCGAAACTCCCGAAAGCGCGGTAGCCATCGAAACGCGATCCATCGACGGTCCAGATGGTCGCCCGCTCAAACTCCGGTTCTACCGGGGTGTCGCTCAAGGCCGCTCAGGGGCACCTCTGGTCGTGTACGCCCACGGTGGCGGCTTTGTGAGCGGCAACCTGGACACCGATCACGCGCAATGCGTCGAGTTGGCGCACGCGGCCGGCTGTCTAGTGGTTTCGGTCGACTACCGGCTGGCGCCGGAAGATCCATGCCCCGCCGCGCTGGACGATGTCGAAGCGGCGTTGCGCTATGTCGTCCAGAACGGTGCCGGCCTCGATGCGGACCCCAGCCGCATCGCGGTGATGGGCAGGGACGCGGGTGCCGCACTGGTTGCCGCCCTGAGCCAGCGCATGTTCGACGACGAAGGCCCGCAGATTCTGATGCAGATCCTGCACCAACCGATGCTTGACTGCGACGCCACGTCGTCGCGGCGCGAATTCCAGCGCACGCCGGGCCTCAATGGACAGGCGGTAAGCCGGGCGTGGGGCCATTACCTCGGCCCGGCCAGCGCGAACGGGCAGCACGTCCCCGCGCACCGCGCGAACCTGGAGGGGCTGCCACCCACGTTCATCAGCTGCTCCGAGATCGACCCGTGCCGCGATGAAGCGATCGACTATGCTAACCGGCTCCTGCATGCATACGTTCACACCGAATTGCACGTCATCGCAGCGACATTCAATGGGTTCGACATATTGGTGCCGGATTGGGTTGTCTCGCAGGAAAATCGGGCCCTCCACGCGCGATCGCTACGCCGTGTTTTCGCCCTGTAACCGGCTACCTGTCTACATCGGGGTGAATTTGGTGATCAGCCACTGGCCGTTGATCCGGGTCATGGTCACCCGCACGTTGCTAATCACCAGCGCAGGTTGGGGGCTGTCCTTGGTTGTGGTGGTCTGATCGACAAAAACCAGAACAACGGCCGAGTCGGGGTGCAGTTCCGACACGGCGGCGCCCGTCACACGGGCCGTCGTCTTCATTGACCTCTCCCTGGCCTCCGGGCCCACCTTCTGCTGAGTGAACTGGGCGTAGTAGGACAGGAACTCCCCGGCCAGGTGCGATTTTGCGGACGCGAAATCCTGGTCAAGGGTGTCGGCCGAGTAGGACAACAACGCCGTCGTCCCGTCGGACGCGGAGCTGGCCACGGCCTGTCGCACGCTGGGATCGGTCTGTTGATCCGGCCGGTACTGCTTGAAATAGATCCACGACGCCGCGCCGCCGGAGATCAGCAGCAGCACGGCCAAGGCGGCCGCGACGATCCTGGAGTTGCCCAGGACGCGCAGCGCGCGCGGCATGCGCGGCCGGCGCAGCCGCGAACGTTTGACCGGCGCCGGGGTTTGGTCTTCGAGGTCTGTGTCGGGATCTTCGAGGTCTGTGTCGGGATCTTCGAGGTCCGTGCCGAGTTCCTCGATCTCCGCTTCGGGGACTCCCAACCCGGGCTCAGCCTCGAGCTCAGCCTCAGCCCCAGCCTCGGCCTCGACCCCTCCCATGTCGTGCACTTCATCGGTCACGGGACGTACTCAACGTTCGACATCTTGTACCGGCCGCCGGCTTCGGTCACGGTCACTTTGAGCCGCCACGTTCGTGGTGGTTCGTCCTTGCCAGGTGGGGAATTGGTGATGCGCGATGTCGCTAGGACCAGTACCTTCGCCGAATTGCCGTCTACGGAATCGATAGCCGCCTCGTTCACCGTTCCTTCGGTAATCGATTTCGACTGGGCGACCACCGCTGCGAAATCGTCGGCCCGATGCTGGAAGTCATCCCTGAATTCGCCGGTGGTGGTGTCGATAAGGCGCTGGACGTCAGCTCTGGCCTTATTGAAGTCGAGCGAGGTCATGTAGATGATGCCTTGCTTGGCCGCGGCCACGAATGCGTCGTCGCGCTGCCGACGCTGCGTGGCGTCGCGGTGGTCAAGCGTCATGTACACGCTCAGCCAGGCAAAGCAGCCGATGAGGGCGATCGCGGCCAGCTTGGCAGCGGTGGACATCGACGGCAACCGGCGTCGCCACGCGGTTCCGCCGGTTTCCGAATCGGGTGCGGCAGCTTCGACGCCGCCATCGGAGTCCTCGTCCGATTCCTCATAGGATTCGTCATCCCATTCGTCGTCGTACTCGTCATCCCATTCGTCGTCTTCCTCGAGTGCTGCGGCTTCCGCGTCGGCGTCGGCGGCCGCTGCCGCCGCGTCGCCGTAATCCTCGACGGTTTCCGCCACGGCCAGCGCTTCACGCCGCAGCCGCGCGGCGCGGGCGCGCGCACGCGCTGCCGTCGCAACCGCTTCGGCTGCGACGGCTTCTGCCTCGGCTTCTGCGAGCAACGCCTTCGCATCAGCTGCCGAACCAGGCGAACGCGTCTGCGGCTCGTTCGCCTCAGCCATTGCCGTTAGCCAACATCATTATCGACTGCACTCCGGTATCTCTTACGGTATTGCTCGTTGCTAGCATCAGAGTTGCCACCGAGCTTCGACTTCTCCCTTACTTTCTCCGTGTTCTCTTCAAGGCGGACGAATGACACGAAAGGTCCCGCCGGCAACATGACTGCTGTCGACTCTCCCGAAAAGATACTCTTTACCTCCACAACCGAAGCCTTTCTGCAAAAAGAAGCGCCGCTGCGCCGCGTCCGGGAGCTGCATGCCGCGGGTGAGTCTTTTGACTCGGCGTGGTGGCAGCGGGCAGCTGAACTCGGGTGGGCCGGCCTGCTCGTTCCGGAGGATTTGGGCGGCGGCAGCGTTTCTGGAAGCGGCGTCACGGATCTGGCCACAGTGGCCGAACAACTCGGCAAGACCGTGGCGCCCGGACCGCTTTATCCGGTCAGCATCGTGCTCGCCGGGCTGGTCGGCTGCGCCGAACGGGAGCAGCACGCCGAAATCATCGAATCGCTGGTGGCGGGCGAACAAGTGGCGTCCTGGGCGGTTTCCGAACCGGGGCGGGGCTGGGCGCCGCTGGACCCGTCGGTGACGGCCACTAAAACCGGGCCTGAAACCGGTTCGGGCTACCGCATCGATGGGACCAAGGACCGCGTCGAGGCCGGTGGCCAAAGTGCGGTGCTGCTGGTAGTGGCGCGATGCGGAGGCGAGGTTCGCCAATTCCTGGTCCCGACGGATGCGCCGGGCGTCCGGATTACCCCCCAGCAGTCGGTCGACCTGGTCAAGCACTACGCGCGGGTCGATTTCGACGGTGTCGTCGTGAAGCGCTCCGCGGCCATCGGCAGCGCCGCCGAGACCGTCGCGTCGATCGATCGGCAGAGCCAGTTGGCGCAGGTTCTGCAGTGCTCCGAGGTGGTCGGCATCCTGCAAACGGTGTTTGACTTCACCGTCCAATGGGCACTGGATCGGCACACATTCGGCCGTCCGCTAGCGTCCTACCAAGCCCTCAAGCACCGGTTCGCCGATATGAAGCTGTGGCTCGAGGCGTGCCGTGCGACCACCGCCGCGGCGGTGGCCGACCTCGCGGCGGACTCGCCAACGGCCGGCCTGTCTGCCAGCATTGCCAAGTCTTACGTCGGGGAGATGGCCGGGCAGATCGTGCACGGTTGTGTCCAGATGCATGGCGGGATCGGGGTTACCTGGGAACACGACCTGCATCTGTACTTGAGGCGGATTACGTTGTACCGGGCCATGTTCGGCACGCCCGAGGAGCACAACTTGGCGGTATACCAGGCGGAGAAAGCGAGCCGTGCGGCCAGATGACGAGGACCTCATGACATCCGCAGAATCCGTTGCCGAGTTCGCCGCCTGGGCGCGGGTGTGGCTGGCGGACAACATGTCCGTCATCGATCCCGATTCCCCGCCGGCCGCCCCGCGCGATGACGAGCGCTCCTGGCGACGGGCCCGGGAATTGCAAAAGCGACTCTATGAAGGCGGATTCGCCGGTATCTGCTTCCCTCGTGAGTATGGTGGTCAGGGTTTGGACTACAAATACCAGAAGGCATTCGACGAGGAATCCCTCAACTACGAGATGCCCCTGATCCTCAACACCCCGACTTTTACCATCTGCTGCGCCACGCTGCTGGACACCGGCACCGAGGAACAGAAGAAGCAACATATCGCGGCGGCGCTGCGTGGCGACGAGGTGCTGGTGCAACTGTTGTCCGAACCCAGCGGGGGATCGGACCTGGCCGGTGTGATCACCCGGGCCGAGCGGCAGGGTGACCGGTGGGTGCTCAACGGGGCCAAAACGTGGAGCACCAGCGCGTTTGCGGCCGACTACGGGCTGTGTCTGGCCCGCACCACCTGGGATGTGCCAAAGCATGAGGGACTGACCATGTTCTTGGTGCCTATCGCGCATCCAGGAATCACGTTGCGGCGCATTACTATGCTGAGCGGCTCCACCGAGTTCTGCGAAGAGTTTCTGGACGGGGTGGACGTTGGCGACGACGCCGTGGTCGGCGAGGTCAACGGCGGCTGGGCGGTGGCGTCGCGACAGCTCTATCACGAGCGTCGCGCGGTTGGGCAGGGCTCCGAGTTCGCCAGCGGCAGCGGCAGCGAGGGCGGCTCCACGAATCCCGTTGACTACGTGGGCCTCCTGGAGAAGACCGGACAGGCCGACAGCCAACGCGCACAAGAGCTGGCCGGCCGGGTGCTGGTGCATCGGCAGGTGGCCGAGCAGCTGATCGAGCACGTGTACCACAGTGTCAGGGACGGCGTGCTGCCGCCGGCCGCCGGCACGCTGATCAGACTCTTCCACTCCGAGACGACCACCATGGACATGGACACCGCGTTGGCGGTCGCGGGAACGGAGGGTGCGGTCGGGCAGGACGGCGCGGGCCTCGAGGCCGGGCTGCGCTACCTATCGCGGCAGAACGTCGCGATCGGCGGCGGCACAACGGAGATGGCCCGTAACGTGATCGGTGAGCGGGTGTTGGGCTTTCCACGGGAATACGCCGCTGATCGCGGGGTGCCGTTCAACCAGGTGCGGCACGGCCAGAGTTCCTGAACGGCGACCCCGGTCACTCCTTGGCGAAGACGTTCTCGCTGTCGCCGCTGACAAACGGTATCCGGACCAGTGACAAGACGTGGTGCGCCGGGCTTCCGGGCGGGGCGACAAACACGCACTCGCCGCCCTCCCTGCGCGCGCGGTCGCGGGCCGCGGCCAGCGCGCTGACGCCGGCCGACCCAAGATGGGTGACCCCGCTCAGATCGATCGTCAAAGCTGCGCTGCCGGAGCGGCTTTCGACGGCTATCTGGCGGTCCAGGGTGGACGCGGTGTTGGAATCGACGTCACCGCGCACGATGATGCGGCCGGTATCGCGCACTAGAGAGGTGAATTCGGGATCCATGGTCCTTTGGTAGGTTGCCTTACCGGCCAGCGCGTCGGTGACAAAGTTCGCCGGCCGGGACAGGCGATGCATCAGCGTGGCAGTCGTCCCACCGACTCCGTGTGCCACATGCGACTGGGTCACCAGGGCCTCGGCCATCGCAAGCCCGCGCCCACGGCCCTGCTCGCCTTCGCGGTAATCCTTCCAGCGTCCGCGGTCGACCACGGTGGCGTGCAGCTTTCCGTCGCCGGCCAGCGACGCCTCGACGACGACACTGCCGGAAGCCTCGCTGGCGTAACCGTGCTCCACTGAATTCTCGACGAACTCGGAGATCGCGTGCACGATGTCGGAGATGTCATCGGCATCGGCGCCGATCTCCGCCAGCCAGGCGCGAAGCCGGGCGCGAACCGCGCGGGCTGCGTGGATCGTCGCGTCCATTGTCATCCGCAGCGGTGGCGTGGGTGTGCGTCGTTGCGCGGCGAGCAGCGTGACGTCGTCGTTGTAGCCGGTCGACCGCAGCAGCAATTCGAGTGTCTCTGAACACATTCGGTCGATGGGCCGCGCCGCGGCGCCTATCACGAACCCACCTGAGCCGTCGGCGATCTTCGCCGCCAAATCAGCGAATTCTGCGGTGCTGGCGCCCAGTGGCCGGCCCGGACGTTCGATGAGGCCATCGGTGTACAGCAGGATTGCGTCTTCCACGTGCAGCACCTCGGTGCGCACCGCAAATCCTGCGCCGCTTCCGAGTGGGCCCGCGCCGGATGGTTCCAGATAACGCGAGCTCGCATCGGCGGTCACCAGCAAAGGTGGCGGGTGCCCGGCGGTGCAGTACTGGAATTCACCGGTGGCGGAGTCCAGCGAGCCGACGCACAAAGTGGCGGACCTCGACCCGGGCACGTGTTCATGGAAGCGGTCCACCGCCTCGAGCGCCTCGACGACCGACCGGCCGGCCAGGATCTGCATCCGGAGTGCGGTGCGCAACTGCGACATCGCTGAGGCGGCTTCGACGCCGTGGCCGACGACGTCGCCGACAATCAGAACCAGCCGGTCCTCGAGGGCTATTGCGTCAAACCAGTCGCCACCGGCCGCGGTGTCCTCCGCGGCGACGACGTATTCCGCGGCGATATCGACACCGGGGACGACGGGGACTGACGGTGCCAGCAACGCCTGCTGCATGACGATGGCCGAGTCGCGGACGTTGCGGTACCGCTCGGACAGCTCCTCGATGCGCGCCTCGGCGGCCAGCCGTGCCTGCACCCGGTCCGTGACCTCCTCGACCACGAGCTGCACGCCTTCGATCGATCCGTCCTCGGCGCGGCGCGGGGAGAGGAGAAAGTCGAAGAAATGGTCCTGGATGCCTGAACCGTCCAGATCGACCTGCAGCCGCCACTCTGCCCCTGTCTGCGGCTCACCGGTTTCATAAACGCGATCGAACATTTCGTAGAAGTGCTGGCCTGTGACCTCGGGAAACACCTCGCGCACGGTCCGCCCCAACGCGTTGCCCGCGGAGGCCAAAGCGCGGTAAGCCGCATTGACCGCGACGAAGTGATGTTCCGGCCCTTCCAGGCCGACCAGCATCAAGGGGACGTTCTCGAAGATGCGGCGCGCGTTCTCGGCCGTACCGACGAGCTTGTCCCAGTTCTTTTCGGCCACCATCCTGGCCGTCCCTCCTACGGATCCTACTTCGGACCCTCAGTCGGACCTTTCTGGGGACCGAGTCAAAAAATCGCGCGACGTCTGTTGACTATTTGGCATGCGCCAACAATTAGATTATCAACGGGTGTCCACCGCGCGGTGCAACAGTTTGCTAACAACCGCCAAGCCAGATGCCGGCTGGCGCCGATCAGGCCGATACCGGCTTGCCGACCTTCATCAGCTTCATCAGGTTGCCGCCCATGATCTTCGCGACGTCCTCCTCGCCGAAATCGGACAACTCGTCGACGAAGCTGATGGGATCCTTCAGGCCTTCGGGATGCGGCCAGTCCGAGCCGAACAGCACCCGGTCGGTGCCCACCATCCTGACGATCTCTGGGAACCGGTCCTCCCAGAACGGGGTGATGTAGACGCATCGCTTGAACGCCTCGACCGGGTCCTCGCTGAATGCCTGCGGCATCTTCTTGTAGACGCCTTTGAGGCCCTTGAACAGCTCCGGCACCCAGTCGGCGCCGTTCTCGATCGACAGGATCCGCAGCTCGGGGTTGCGGGACAGCGCGCCGTGGCAGACCAACGCACCCATCGCATCTCGGATCGGCCGATTGCCGGTAGCCAGCGACCGGAAGGCGGTGGGCTTGAACGGCAGGAACTCGTCACCGGGTTCCCAGATGTTCAGGAGCTCGGAGTAGCCGCTGTCGGAGGCGTGCATCGAGACCGGGATGTCAGCGCGAATGCAGGCCTGCCAGAACGGGTCGAACTCCTCGAGGCCGAAGGACCTGCTGCCGCGGTAGCCGGGCACCGGCGCCGGGCGGACCAGGACGGTGCGTGCGCCCCGCTCCAGGCACCATTCGAGCTCTTCGAGCGCTCGGTCGACGATGGGCAGGGTGATCACCGGGGTGGCGAAGATGCGCTCCTGGTAGTTGAACGTCCACTGCTCGTACATCCACTGGTTGAGCGCGTGGACGACGTCGTGCGTCATCTCCGGGTCGTCTTTCATCCGCTCTTCGACCAGGCTGGCCAGGGTGGGGAACATCAGGGCGTAGTCGATGCCGAGTTCGTCCATCACCTCTAGTCGCGCGCCCGGCTCGCGGAAGGCTGGGATCGCCTTCATCGGCTCGCCGAGGATCTCGCGGTAGGTCTTGCCTTGCGCGCCGTTGCGGAAGTAGTCCTCCTGCGCGCCGGGGCGGGCCACCTTTTCGAACGTCGGATTGGGGATGTACTCGCTGATGTGACCGCGCACCACGATCTTGGTGCGACCGCGAACCTGGACGTAGTCGATGACATTTTTGCGGTTGTCCGGGAGGTACTTGGTGAGCGCCTCCTGCGGTTCGTACATGTGGTTGTCGGCGTCGAACACCGGGAACGAAAGCTCGCGCGACGGCATGGCGATCTCCTTGCAGAAGTCGTGAATCTCAGTGAGCGGTAATGACGTTACCACTCATGCGCCGCAAGATATACGGCGTTTAGGTGTCCGCCTCGAGGCTCACCGTGGGCGTCGCTCCATTGATGATCGCGAAACTGACGGTCGCCGTCGCGGCGAGTTCGTCGTCGCCGTAGATGTCGATCTGCATGACCATCGCCCGCCGCCCGGCCCGCAGCATTCGGGGCACCGCACGTGCCGAGCCCTCGCGGATCGGTCGCAGGTAACGGACGAACAGGTCGGAGGTCGTCATGGTGGTGCCCGGCTGCAGATGACGAAGTCCGAAGTACCCGCCCGCCACGTCGACGAGCGTGGCGATCAGGCCGCCCTGAAGCGCGCCGGAAGTGTTGACCACCGCAGGGCTGACCGGCAGCGTCATCGCGAACTCGCCGTCGTGGCTGCCCGGCCGCATTCCGACCTGGTCGAACAGTTCGGCCAGCGAGGGCGCGGTCGATTCGTCGTCGACGTCTTGGATGCCGAGGGCGCGGCTGCAGAAGTCATAGAGCTGGCCTGCGTCGATCGGTGTCCCGTTCAGTTCGCTGCCCAGCCAGTGCAATCGCTGTGCACCCACGATCGTCTGCATGACGATCGCTGCAGACGCCCCGACGTCCAGTCTCGGGTTGAAGATTCCCTCGACGATGCCCTGCCGCACGATGTCGGAGATCAGGCGGTGCAACGGGGAGAGCACCCGGGCATATTCGCGGGGACGGGTCTCGGCCAGATTCTGGTTGTAAAGGCTCAGCGCCCGATTGAGGCTGTCCTGAGTGCTGGATTCCGCTTGCCGGCTGATGCGGTCGAGCACCAGCTTCAGCGCGGCGGTGCTATCCAAGCCCTCGGTCTCGGCGCGCCAGAACTGTGCCGATTGCGCGATCGTCCTGTCGAACAACGCCAGCAGCAGCTCGTCCTTGCTATTGAAGTGCTGGTAGAAGGCCCGCAGTGAAGTCTTGGAGCGCGCGACGACCTCTTGCACGGTGAAGTCGGTGCGCCCGGTTTCGCCCAGTATCTCGACGGCCGTCTTGATGAAACGGTCGCCGCGCGCCAATTCAGCGTCATCCGCGCCGACCATGCCGCCTCCCAAGCAACCCAAGCAACCCGCTCAATATGGACTGAGAATGAGGTTACCGTACTTCACGGCGCCACAAATCGTGACCGAAATATGCCTTCCGGGCACCGGCTGGCCTGTGTAACGCTGGGGCCGACGCGATTTCAGAAGCCATTTCAGACGCCATTTCAAAAGGGAAGGTGGTAGGCATGTCTGCTCCAACAATGTTTCATCGACTGGCAGCGGAATTGATCGGCACATTCTGGTTGGTCTTCGGCGGTTGCGGCAGCGCGATCTTCGCCGCGAAATTCCTTTCCGACGGCACTTCGGTAGGGATCGGCTTTCTCGGGGTCGCCATTGCCTTCGGCCTGACCGTGCTCACCGGTGTCTACGCTTTCGGAACGATCTCCGGCGGCCATTTCAATCCGGCGGTGACGCTCGGTGCGGCGTTGGCGAGACGGGTCGAGTGGAAAGCGGTGCCGGGCTACTGGATTGTTCAGGTGCTCGGGGGCCTGCTCGCCGGCCTGGTGATCTACGTCATCGCCAAGGGCAAGGAAGGATTCACCGCGACGGGCAACATGGCGGCCAACGGATTCGGCGATCATTCCCCCGGGGGGTACTCGCTGGGAGCGGTGATCGTCGCCGAGATCGTCCTGACCGGTGTGTTCCTGCTCGTCATCCTGGGGTCCACCGATGACCGGGCGCCCAAGGGATTCGCCGGTCTGGCCATCGGCCTCACCCTGACGCTGATCCACCTGGTCTCCATCCCGATCTCCAACACGTCGGTCAACCCGGCGCGGTCGACGGGCGTCGCGTTCTTCAACGGCAACGACGCGCCCGCGCAGCTGTGGGTCTTCTGGCTGGCCCCGCTGATCGGTGCGGCCATCGCCGGTATCGCGTACCCCTATCTGTTTGGCAGGGCTGAAGCACTCGCCGACCGCCCGGTCCGTGATGAAGCGCTCGATGAGTCAGCCGGCGCGGGGCGGCACGGGGCTGGCTGACCCCCGTCCTCCGAAATCAACAGTTGCAGTCAACAGTTGTTGAGTTATAGTCAACAGTTGTAGACATGAGCACGCGATATCGCGTTGCCCGTCGGGTTCCCGGCGCTTCTGGAGGTATCGGATGTCGTTTGTCAGCGTGGTGCCCGACCTGGTGGGGAGCTCGGCGACCGAGTTGGCCGGCATCGGCAACGCGCTCGACGAGGCCCGGGCCGCCGCCGCGTACCGCACCACCGCGATGGTGGCCGCGGCCGGAGACGAGGTCTCGATCGCCGTCGCGGCGTTGTTCTCGGGCCACGCGCAGAGTTTTCAGGCGCTATCCACGCAGGCGGCAGCGTTTCACGAGCAGTTGATCGAGACGATGTCCGCCAGCGCGGGGTCGTATGCGCTGACCGAGGCCGCCAGTTCGAATCCGCTGGCGTATCTCGAGCAGGCACTGTTGGCGGCGGTCAATGCGCCCTTCGTGCAGTACACAGGACGCCCGCTGGTCGGCATCGGCGCCAACGGAGCTCCCGGCACGGGGCAGAACGGTGGGCCCGGCGGCTGGCTCGGCAGCGGCGGCGCCGGGGGATCGGGAGCGCCTGGGCAGAAGGGCGGGAGCGGCGGGTCGGCGGGCTTAATCGGTATCGGCGGGGCCGGTGGAGCCGGCGGTTCCTCGACGGCCGGGGCCGGCGGCAATGGCGGAGCAGGCGGGGCCGGCGGGTTGTTGTTCGGCACGGGTGGGGTCGGCGGTGCCGGCGGAGCGGCCTGGGGCAGCGGGAACACCGCCTCCGGCGGAAATGGCGGTGCCGGTGGTGCCGGCGGACCGTTTGGTCCCGGCGGGATCGGCGGGATCGGCGGGGTGAGTGAGGGCGGGATGGGCGGTACCGGCGGCGTCGGGGGGGCCAGCGGGGCGCTGGCCGGGCTGTTCGGCGCCAGCGGCGCCCAAGGCGGCGACGGGGGAGCCGGCCATACCAATGGCGGTGCCGGCGGTGCGGGTGGCGCGGCGGGCCTGTTCGGCGGGCCCGGCGGGACCGGCGGGGCCGGCGGAATCGGCCAAAACGACATTGGTGGACGGGGCGGGGCCGGCGGCAACGCGGGCATGCTGTTCGGCGCGGGTGGATCCGGCGGGACCGGCGGAATCGGCATCACCGGCGGCGGGGCCGGGGGCGCGGGTGGCCACGCCGGCCTGCTGTTCTCCAGTGGTGGGGCTGGGGGCGCCGGGGGATCCGGCGTGGGTGGCGACGGCGGGGTCGGGGGCGCCGGCGGCGATGCCGGCCTGTTGGGCAACGGTGGGATCGGTGCGATCGGTGGGGCCGGCCTCGTCGCCGGAAACGGGGGTACCGGCGGAGCGGGTGGCCGGGCCGGTCAGCTGATCGGCAACGGCGGTGCCGGCGGGGCCGGCGGTGACAGCGCTACCGCGACGGGTGGTCACGGGGGGGCCGGTGGGAACGCCGAGTTCTTCGGGACCGCCGGCGACGGCGGCAATGGCGGATTTTCCACCGTGATGCTGGGTGACACCGGCGCTAACGGTGCCGCCGGACCCTTGCAAGGGGTCTTCAACGCCGTCAATGCTCCGACGGAGGCCCTGCTGGGGCGGCCGTTGATCGGTAACGGCGCCAACGCGGCCGCGGGGTCGGGCCTGGGCGGCGGGGCCGGCGGGGTCCTGATGGGCGATGGCGGGGCCGGCGGATCGGGGGGCGCGGGGAGCCACAGCGGTGGCGCCGGTGGAGCCGCCGGCCTGTTCGGCGCGGGGGGCGCGGGCGGAACTGGCGGCTACGCAACGACTTCAAGCAACGGCGGGGCCGGCGGGGCGGGCGGGGCCGGCGGGCTGCTCTTCGGTGACGGTGGTGTCGGCGGCTCGGGCGGCTATTCCTATCAGGGCGTCGCGGGATCGGGCGGTGCTGGCGGATTCGCTTGGCTGTTGGGCGCGGGCGGGGACGGCGGGGTCGGAGGCTACGGCGCGCAATTCGTCGGTGGCGCCGGCGGTGCCGGTGGCAACGGCGGCCTGCTCGCCGGGTTGCTCGGTTCGGGTGCCGGCAACGGCGGCGAGGGCGGATTCGGCACCGTCTCCGGCGCCGCGGGTGGGGTCGGCGGTAACTCCGGCCTGCTCGGGGGTGCCGGCGGGGCCGGCGGCACCGGCGGCGGAGGCGCGATCGCCGGGGTCGGCGGCGCCGGCGGCAATGCCGGCCTGATCTGGGGCAGCGGCGGCAACGGTGGAGACGGCGGGGACGGCGTAACCAGCGGCGCGAGCGGCGGCGCCGGAGGCAGTGGGGGCGTCCTGTTCTCCAGCGGCGGGAACGGGGGGACCGGTGGATACTGCTCGAGCGACACCGGCGTCGGTGGGACAGGAGGGACGGGCGGCACCGCGATGTTCCTCGGCTTCGGCGGCGACGGCGGCGCCGGCGGAGGTGGCCACTTCGCCGGGGGTGTCGGCGGCACCGGTGCCACCACAACGTTGCTCGGGTTGTCGGGCTCCGGCGGCGAAGGCGGACAGGGCCAAACGCTCGGCGGCGACGGCGGCGGAGGCGGCGACGGCACGCTCGTCGGCGACGCCGGCAACGGTGGCAACGGTGGCACCACCGCTCCCGGTGGGACACCCGGTCGCGGCGGCGTCGCCGGCAGCGGGGGTCTGGTGTTCGGCCTCAACGGGATGAACGGGTTGCCCTCTTAGCCGCCTGGGAGGCGGGTTTTCGTCGTCGCCGGTGGCATCGCGAAGCGCGGGATAGCAAGGCTCCCATCACTTTCGGTCGGTACGAGCATCACCTGTCGGGCAGGTTCGCGTTAGTGTGAACATCGGGTGTACCTTTGCGTCAAGGGCCAGGGAGTGTCGATGCGCACTCACCGTGTCGAGCCGTCGTTATAACGATCGTCGCCGTGCGTCTCGTGATCGAGCATTCCTTCGATCTATTGAACGCCGAGATCCACGACGAGCAGGAGAGTTTGCTCGAAGCCCTAAGCCGGGTTAGCGAGGTCGAAGGACCCTAGCGCCGGAGTGCGGCGGGGACGAACCTTAAGACCTAACAGCTTTTCATTCAGGAGAACCGAGGTCTAACCGTGTTGGCTTGGGAAGAGCGGTTCGTGGACCAGGTCGCCGCGGCTATGAAGCGGGCAAGGGGCCGCCGGTCGGCCCGCGAATTGTCCGAAGAAACCGATAGATTCGGCTATCACCGCTCAAAGCAAGTCATCGGAAAACTCGACAGCGCAGGTCGGGATCTCCGGGTGGCCGAATTTCTGGTATTCGCGGCTGCGTTAGATATGCCGCCCGCGTTGCTGTTGTTCGGTGGCTACCCGGACGGCATAGTCGAATACCTGCCAGGCCGCGAGTGCACGAGTAAGGAAGCCGTTGACTGGTTTTCGGGCAAAGGCCAGCTGCCGACCGGGCCAGACGAGGAGCCGACACGGGGTAACACCGGCACCGATCTGGTCGCGGCGGTGGCCCGCCGCTCGGAAATCTGTGCCAAGAGCGTAGATTTGGCAGCGATGGTGCGCGCCGGTGACGTGTCCGAGGATTTCGCCGCGGAGCGCAGGGGACAGTTGAACATCGAACTCGCGGGGCTGGCCACGAAGATCAACGATCTCAAATCCATCCTGGAAAATGAAAGACCTCGACTCTCAACCAATTAAACTTGACCGTGGTTAGACCGTTTGCCGTCGGCGACCGTGACCCGTTGACCTATGACGCCGACGGTTCCTCAATCTCCACCCAAGCACACCAATCCCGGCCTGGATCGCGAATCGAACTGGCTACCCGGTCCCCTAGGACCACTCGGCGTCAAGATGGCCGTTTACGCGCCCAAAGCCGAATCCCTCGATGGGCGCTGGCGTCCGCCGGTGGTTCACAAGCCTAATGACCATTCGTCGGCGATTGGCGCTCAACGCTATGGAGCGGCTAATTTCCTGGGGTGATGTTCTCAGCTGCTGGTGTGGTCGCGCGGTGGACCGTCCCTTTCCTCACAGTTGCGGCCCTGGTAGGCGTAGTCGGCATTGCCGGCACAGGCGTTCTCACCCACCCGGTGCAGGCCCCGGCCGTGCGCTTGGTCAGTGACGCCAACCCGTTGGGCGGACTGCCGTTCTACGTCAATCCCAATTCGGCGGCGATGCGCGCCGCGCAGCATGCCGATCCGCCGAGTCCGCAGCTGACCGCCGTCGCCAACACGCCGCAGGCGTACTGGATCGTCCCGGGCTCTTCCGCAGGCACTGTCGCGCAGTACACGGGCGAGGCCGCGGCCGCCGGCGCCATGCCGGTGCTGGCGATTTATGGCATCCCGCACCGCGACTGCGGCAGCTTCGCCGCGGGGGGGATGGGGACGGCCGCCGACTACCGCGGGTGGATCGACGGCATCGCCTCCGGCGTGGGCGCTTCGCCGGTGGCGATCATCGTCGAACCCGACGCGCTCGCCATGGCCGACTGCCTGTCGTCCGACCAGCGCCAAGAACGCTACGACTTGATTCACTACGCCGTCGACACGTTGACGCGTAATCCAGCCGCCGCCGTCTACGTCGACGGTGGTCACCTGCGCTGGCATACCGCCGACGACATGGCCGCCAGGCTCAACCAGGCCGGCGTCGGCCACGCGCGGGGCTTTAGCCTCAACACCGCGAACTTCTTCACCACCGACGACGAAATCGGTTACGGCGAAGCGATTTCGGCGCTCACGAATGGTTCGCACTACGTCATCGACACGTCGCGCAACGGCGCCGGGCCGGCGCCCGACACCGGGCTCAACTGGTGCAACCCCAGTGGCCGGGCACTGGGCACGCCGCCCACCGCGGCTACCGCGGGCGCGCACGCCGACGCCTACCTATGGATCAAACGTCCCGGTGAATCCGACGGAACTTGCGACAAGGGTGATCCGCCGGCGGGCACCTTCGTGAATCAGTACGCCATCGATCTGGCTGGCAACGCGGGTCATTAAGGGCGCGGCTCAACCGCCGCGGGCCGCGATCATCGCCGAGCGGTTGACCTTGGTCGCCGCGGTGCGCGGGATCTTGTCGACGAATTCGACGGTCTTGGGTGCCTTGTACGGGGCTAGCCGGCTTTTGGCGTACTCGATCACCTGCTGTTCGGTGAGCGGGTCCTGGGCGGCCGGGTCGGCGAGCTGGACCACGGCATGCACCCGGCGGCCCCAGTGCGCGTCGGTGATTCCGATGACCACGACATCGGCGATCGCGGGGTGGCCGGCAAGTGCGGACTCGACCTCAGCCGGAAAGACATTGGCGCCACCGCTGACGATCATGTCGGCGCGGCGGTCGACGATATAGAGGTAACCGTCCTCGTCCAAGTGGCCGATGTCGCCCGCGGACCGAAACCCGTCCTCGGTCGACGGCAGCGGCGGGGCCCCGCCCAGGTAGCGGGACCCGGCACTCATCGGTGCGCGCAGGTATACGTCGCCGTCCTCACCGGTCGTCACGATCTGTTTCTCGGCGTCCAGAATCCGGATCTCGGTGTCCCGGAACCCGCGACCGACACTGCCCTGATGGGCCAGCCACTCGTCGCCACGCAAGGCGGTCAGCCCGAGATTCTCGGTCATGCCGTAGGCCATCAGAACCTGCTCGGGACTGAGCAACTCGAACCAGGTGTGCAGCAGCGTCGGCGGCATCACCGCGGCGCCCTGCAAGATGAAGACGACGCTGGAAAAGTCGCGCTGCCTGATGTCGGGTAGGGCCGCGACGCGCGCCAGCATCGTCGGCGTGGCGGTGAAGTTGGTGACCCGGTACCGCTCGATCGTGTCCACGAACAATGGCGCGTCGAACTTCTCGAGTACTACCAGATGGTCGCCGCCCAACAGCATGAACAAGGTGGCGAAGCCGTTGGTGTGATACATCGGCGCCGGCACCATGATCGTCTGCGGCTGAGCCACCGGCGTCCAATTCGCCAAGAACGGCTCGCCATGCTGCGCCGTCCAGAGCGACGGCGCCAAGTTGAGGATCACTTTGGGCACGCCCGTCGAGCCGCTACTGCAGATGCCATTCGCGTTGGGGGAGACGGCTGCGGGCAGCGAGCTCTGGGACTCGCCGGCCGCGCGCGCCTCCAGCTCCCACCGGTTGTCTTCGCCGACGACCACAGCGGGCTCGATCACCGCCCGCACCCGGTCTCGCTCCCATTCGGGCAGATCCCAGTGCATGGGGATCGGAACGGCACCGATCTTCCAGCAGGCCAGCGTGGCGAGCACCAGGTGCTGCGAATTCGGGATCGCAAGCGCGACCAGGGAACCGCTCACAACACCAGAGGCGGCCAGCGCCCGTCCCCACTGGTTGGCGCGGGCGTCGAGCTCGCCGAAGGTCAGCGCCTGGGCGGTGCCGTCCAGCGCGACGTTGGTCACGGCCGGATCGTCGGGGCGCCGCTCCGCAAGCTCCTGCAGTTTCGTTCCGAACGGGATCCCTTCCGCGAGTGGGTCAACGGCCGCCTCGGGCCCGGCGGGTTGGGTGCTCATGCCGAGACGGGCCGACTGAACAGCGTCTCCAGCGATCCGTCCGGGACGCCGGGAATCAAACGCAGCGCGAGTGCCTCGGCGCCCAGCGGCAGCCGGATCAGCGGTTGGGTGTGCCGGTCGAGCACGCTGATATCGGACTCGTCGCAGAAGCCCAGGGCGCCGAGCAGTTGGTGGGATGCGCGCAACACCTGGCGCGCGGTGTCGGCGGCTTTGAACCGGAGAACGAGCGCGTCGGCCGAACGAATCCGCGCCGGCGTGTCGTCCGGTCGCGAGATGGTGTACTTGGCCAGCTCGTGAAGTCCGCGCACCGCGACGGAGGTATCCGCAACGGTGAACCGGACGGCCTGGAAGTCGGCCAGTGGCTTGCCGAATTGAATCCGGGCCCGCACATGCTCGGTGACGATGTGCAGCGACTGTTGCATCGCTCCGAGGATCCGCCACGACCCCAGCACGAGGTGCAGGTTAACGTCGTCGGCCGGCACGGTTCCTTCGGGCGGGCCCAGGGCAGCCGGCACCAGGAAAGGCCCCAATTTGGCGTTTGTTCGCGCCGCAGGCTGCGGTTGGTACCGGTTGCCATCCAGGTCGGCGGCGATCCAGTCGCCCGGTAGATCGCCGTGGTCGATGCGCGGCGCCTCGGGATTGACCAGGGCCAGCCGGGCGCCGTCGATCGCCAGGATCTCCTCGACGAGCGGATACGGCAGCGCCGTCGCACCGGCGGCCTGGCAGAGCACCACGGCGGCCAGCGCGTCGTCGGACGACGACCGGGCGTCGAGCTCGAATGCGCCTACCTCGCTCAGTGCCGCGTGCGCCGCGTCCCGAACGCTGTCGTCAGTCTCTGCGCGCAGCGCGGCCTGCGGACCGCCGAGCCGACCGAGCCGCTTGCTGGCGACCGCCGCGAAATCGCTAATATCCTGTGGCAGTGTCGTTTTCACCGATGTTCTCCCAACACGTCTCGCGCCACCAGCATTCGTTGCACTTCGATGGTGCCCGATGCCACAGTCGCGGCTTGCGCGTAACGCCAATGGTCCTCGATGGCCCCGTGCAGTGCCGCCGGCGTGCCGGCGTCCAGTGCCGTCGGACCCAGCACGTCGAAAAGCAACTCGGCGACGAGCTGATCACAGGTGGTGGTGGCGATGCGGGCGGCGCTGGCCGCCGCACCGGCCGACGGGTCGTCCTGCAGCGACACGGCGCGATAGGCCAGCAGGCGGGCCACCCGTAAGTCGACGAGCGCCCGAACCCAGCGGTTGCGAATCGATTCGGGCAGCTTGTCCCAGCCGTCGCCCATTTGGGTGCACATCCGTTCCAGCAGCGATTCGCAGCGCGCGTAGCGCGCGATGCCGACGCGTTCGAACGCCAGCGCCTCCCGCATCACCCGCCAGCCGTCACCGGGCTCGCCGAGGACGTCGCCGGGGAATGCGGGTACGTCGTCCAAGAACATCTCGTTGAGATGATGAGGTCCCAGCATCGACGGGATCGGCCGGACGGTGAAACCCGCCCGGTCCATCGGAATCAGAAAAAGGGTTATCCGCCTGGACTTCGGGGCTTCGGGGTGGGTGCACGCCGCCAGCACGCACCAGGACGCCATCTGGGCGTACGACGTCCACACCTTCTGCCCGTTGATGCGCCAACCGTCACGGTCCTGTACGGCGCGGGTGCGCAATGACGCGAGGTCGGATCCGGCCTCCGGCTCGGAGAAGCCTTGGCACCAGATCACGTCTCCGGACGCGATGGCAGCCAGGTGCTTCGCTTTCTGCTCGGCGGTCCCGTAACGCATCAGTGCCGGTCCGACCCAATTGACGCCCATGTATTGCGGGCCGCGCGGCTCGTGCTGCGCCCACATCTCCTCGCGCAACACCGTCTGATCCCAGACCGAACCGCCGCCGCCGCCATGCTCTTTCGGCCAGGCCAGCGCCAACAGCCCCTCGGCGGCCAGCAACTTGCAGAACGTTTCGGTGGTAGCCAGGTCCTGTGGATCCTCGGTGCACGCGCCCAGGAAGTCGGCGGGGACGTTGTTGGATATCAGCTCTCGCAAGCGCTGACGCAGTTGCACGGCGTCGTCGCCGAGGTCGTAATCCATCGTCATCCCTTCGGCAGCCCGAGCAGTCGCTCGGCGATGATGTTGCGCTGGACCTCCGACGTCCCGCCGTAGATGGTGGCGGCCAGCGCGTCCTGACGTTCGAAGAGGAGATCCGGGTCGCTGGCCGAAGCTGCGCCCGCAGCAGCCGCGCTAAGTTCCCAAACCCGCTGCAATGTAACCGATCCCAACAGCTTCATGACATCGGCCTCCGGGCTGGGTCGCCCCGCGAGTTCGTTGCCCATGGCGCGGTATCCGGTGGTCCGCAAGGCCTCGGCGTCGGCGAGCAGCGAGCCGAGCTCGGCATAGATGTCGTGACGCTGGTCGTGGCCCGTCCCGCAGCCACTGCGTACCGCGTCGAGCCCACGCTTGACTTCCACCCAGTTCATGATCCAAATCATCTGGCGCTCATGGTGTAGCGACGACATCGCAACGTTCCAGCCGCCGTTGAGGGGACCCAGCAGGCTTTCGGCCGGCACCTCGACGTCGTCAAGGAAGACCTCGCAGAACGTCTCGTCGGAGATCGATGACATCCGGATGGGCTCGATCCGTACTCCGGGCGCCTGCAGGTCGAGGAGGAGGCAGGAGATGCCGCGGTGCTTCGGCGCCTCGGGATCCGTGCGGACGTAGAGGGTGCACCAGCGCGAGAGATGGGCCTGGGTGGTCCAGATCTTGTGGCCGTTGACCCGGAAGACCTGACCGTTTGGGCCGTCGCGCTCGGCTCGGGTGCGCAGGCCGGCGAAATCCGATCCGGCCTCCGGCTCCGACATGCCGAGTGCCCACCATTCGTCACCGCGCAGCAGGGGCACCAGCAGGCGGTCGATCTGGGCGGGGGTGCCGAACTGCCGGATGCCGGGGGCCGCGACGCCGGGACCCTGAATGTTAGGCAGCTTGGGAGCCGACCTGAGCGCACCCTCGATGCGGATCTCCATCGCGTCGCGCAAACCCACCGATCGGCCGCCGTGCTCGCGGGGCCAGGTGGGTTGTATCCACCCGGCCTCGAAGGCGGCCCGCTGGTAGTCGCGCCGCAGCGGAAGGTCCCATCGGTACTCGCGATAGCGCTCGTAGTAATCGTTCGGCAGGAAGTCGGCCAACCAGGTGGCGAACTCCGCGACGATCTCGGATTGGGTTTCGGTACTCGTCACGCCCCGACCCCCTGAAAGCCGATCACAAAACGCGAGCCGACTTCGCGATAGAGCGCGCGACTGTCGCCCAGCATCGCCGCGCCCTGCCAGGCGTGCCGAACGTAGAGGTGGACGTCGTGCTCCCAGGTTTGCCCGAGGGCGCCGTGTACCTGGACCGCGGTGCGCGCACAGTTGGCCGCGGCGTCGCCGGCCGCGGCCTTGGCCAGGGCCGCGGCGGTCCAAGCTCCGGTGGGCGCGGCTTGGCCATCGCGAAGGGCGTCGCCGATTTGGGCCGCCGCCGCGTACGTGAGGCTGCGCGCGCGCTCCACGGCGACGTAGTTGTCGGCCAGCGCGTGTTTGATCCCCTGGAACGCGCCGATCGGCGTGCCGAACTGGCGCCGCGACTTGGCGTACTCGACGGATCGGTGGAGGGCGGCGCTCGCCACTCCGAGCAAATCGGCGGCCACGGCCACCAACGGTGCCGTCAGGACGGATTCGATGTCTGCGATCTCGAAGGTGGCCACGGGTTCGGTGTCGAACTCGACGTCGGCGATGGGTTGCACCGGGTCGGTGGACTCGCCGAGCACGGTGGTGATCCCGTCGCCGCAGCGCGCCACCGCGACGACCGGCCTGTCCCGGTCATCAGTGGCCAGTGTGACGATCAGCTCCGCCCGAGGCAGGCTGGGGACCGCGACCACACGTCCGCGCAGCCGCCCCCCGCTCAGCGTCGCGGCCGGTCCCGGCAGCCGAGATCCGGGGGAGTGCACCGCGAGGGTGGCGACCACTCCGCTCGCGATGTCGGCGAGCAGTGGGGCGGCACCCGGGCCGCAGGCCCGCAAGGCGCCCGCGGCCAGCCCAACGCTGCTAAGCAACGGGATCGGCGCGAGGACGGCGCCGCACTCCTCTAGAACGACTGCCAGCTCGACCGGCCCGAAGTCGCCGCCGGGGTCAGGCGCGGCGAGTTCCGTCCAGCCCAGGTCGACGACCGTCTTCCAAAGGGAGCGCCAACGTTCGGGATCGGTTCCCGCGTCGTTCAGAACCTGGCGGGCCGCGTCGGGGGGACACTCGGTGCGCAGGATGCCGCGCACGGTGTCCCGCAGCGACAACTGCTCCGAATTCAGACCGATGTCCATAAGACCCCTAACATAATAAAGATAGTAAGCTAGCCGATCGGGCGCAATCGCCCATAACGGTGAGGGCAAGATCACTCACAAATGAGGTGGATCACTCACTAATTAAGGTGGCACATGGCGCAGGCACGGCCCGACGGACAGGTCCAGTGGTATCTCTTCCTCCCGCAGGTGCGGTTATCGGTGGCCGACATCACAGAGCGCGCACGCCATGCCGAGGCGAGTGGCTTTGACGGAATCGCATTCATCGATCACCTCGAGCCACCCGGCCTGCCCGACGAAAGCATCTGGGAGGCAATGGCCATTGCCAGTTGGGTGGCAGCCAAGACGGAACGGCTGCGGATCGGCCATCTAGTGCTGTGTGACGCGTTTAGGCATCCAGCCGTGCTTGCCAAACAGGCCGTCACCTTGTCGGACGCGTCGGAAGGCAGATTCGATCTCGGCCTCGGGTCCGGGTCGTGGCCGGCGGAATTCACCAGATTCGATGTGGGTCAGCAGGATCCGGTGGCCCGCGTCGAGCAACTCGACCACCACTTGGCCTTGATCAGGCAGTACTGGGGCGACGAGACGGGGCAAGCCGGCCCGGTCCAGCTGCCAAGGCGGACCCACCCGATACCGTTGGTCCTGGGCGGCAGCGGGCGGCGACTCATGGAACTTGTTCGTAAGCATGCTGATTGGTGGAATCTGCCGGCGAACCACATTGACCGCTTACCCAAGCTGGCTTCGGCAGCGGGAACGGCCAGGGTGTCGATCCAGCAGATGGTGGGCTTTGCCCGGTCGGGCAGTGATCCGGCCGCAGTGCTCGAGGTGAGTACCCGCCGATTCGGGAACCTGGGGTCGGGGTTGGTCTGCGGCGACGCCGACGAGCTGGTCCAGCACTTTGCGGGTCTGGCCGCCGCCGGTGTCGAGCGTTTCTACGTGTGGTTCGCGGATTTCGCGGCTCCGGATTCCCTGCACGAATTCGGCGAGTCGGTGATTAAAAAGTTCCCGGCCAGCGCAGAGTTGTAACCGTCAACCTCGTTGTTCGGCGCGCCTCCGAACCTCGGTGGGCACAATCGGCGCCCGGGCGAAGGGACCTCGCTGCACAGCGCTGAGCCGGATCTCCGGCAGATCGACGGAAGACTCGACGGTGTCCAGCCAGGCGACCGCTTCGGCGATGTCGGACACCTGGATTGCGTACATCTCGAACGGGACATCCTGCAGCATATCGGTTTCCACCGGACCCGGCGTAACGATATGGACGCTGATGCCGTCGCGATCGACTTCGAGCGCCAGCGCGCGGGCGAACGCGTTCATCCCCGCTTTCGATGCGGAGTACGCGGTCCGGGCTGGCATCGGTTCGTGCGCGGCGGACGACGAGATGAAAACCAGCCGTGAACCCTCGCGCATTCGCGGCAGCACGGCGGCGGTCACCACAAAGCACGAATCCAGATTGCCCGAGATGATGGTCCGCCACTGCTCGAACGTCTGCTTGCGCGCGTAGGTACCACCCAGCACGCCGGCGGCATGAACGACAAGGTCGATCGTCTCGAATGTGCTTACCGCAGCTGAGAATCCGACCGGATCGGACGCGTCGGCCACGACATAGCGCGCGCCGATCTCCTCGGCAGCCGCGCGTAGTGGGTCTTCGCGCCGTGCCGCCAGCACCACGTCGTAGCCCAGCTCGCACAGCTTGGCAGCGCAGCCTTTTCCGATCCCGCCGCTGCCGCCGGTGACTAATGCCGTTCTCATGGGATTTTTGGGATCCTCTTAGCTGCGCCGGAGATCGCGCGAGCTCGACCCTGGACGTGAAAGGGCCTGCGGCGAAAGTGCATAGATCCGTTGGTGAGGCTGGCCCGACAACACATGGTTCTGCGCGTCGGCCAGGTGGCGGCCCGCGATGCGGCGAGCCCGGTCGACGTCGCCCTCGGCAATGGTCTCGGCCAGCTTGATGTGTGTGGCGAGCACCGCGCGGCGGTTGGTCAGCGAGGGGTAGGTGCCACGCGCCGCGCTCTCATCGGCCCATTGCCGTTCGTGGCTGCTCCACAGTGTTTCTAAGCTGCCGACGACCGCGATTATCGTGTGGTTTCCGCAGCCGTCCACGATGAGATTGTGGAATTCGCGGCCGATTTCGGTGAAAAGCCGGTCGTCCTCAAGGTGTTCGGCCATGGAATCGTTGACCCGCTTGAGTTCTGGCACCAAGGTGTCCGCCCGGTCGGCGCGCTGGGCGGCCAGCGCGGCGCAGGCGGGTTCCAGTTCGCGCAGCGCCAAGCCCAGGTCGGCGACCTCGACGTGCTCGCTCTGCAACAACAAACCCAACATGTAGGCCGCGCTGGTCTTCGCCGGCGCGTGCACGACGGCACCGCCACGGTTGCCTCGCCGGACCGAAACCAGTCCCTCGGTCTCCAAGATCCGCAGCGCTTCCCGCAAGGACACCAGGCTGACGTTGAACTGTTCGACCAGCACCTCCTGACGTGGCAGGAGATCGCCGTCGGAGAGCTGACCGTCAACGATTTGGCGGCGCAGTTCGTCGGCTACTATTTCGGCAATCCTGGGCGCCGACAACCGGCGACGGGCGTCAGGGCCGATTCCCAGGGCGGTCATTACATCCTCGCAACTAGCAGCAGGAAAAAGCGTGCGGCAGGAAACTGGCCCGCGTACTTGACTGGCTTAGCTATTTTAGCAGTAATGGTATAAATAGCAGCGCTGGTCGCGCGTTGGCCGGGAGGGCGGGTGCAAGTGAGCGATCGGCCGACGCCGCTGCACGATCTGCGTGTCGTCGAGATCAGCGACCGGATCGCCGGCAGCTACTGCGGGAAGCTGTTGCTCGACGCCGGCGCCGAGGTACACAAAATCGAGCCACCGCACGGCGATCCGTTGCGACGGTACACGGCCACCTGTTCGCCGCTGACAGGGCCCGCGCCGTTCTACAGCTACCTCAACGCGGGCAAGCGCAGCATGACTTTCGCGCCGGATTCCGAGCGTTACCGAGCCGAACTGGCGGCCGCCGACGTCGTGATCGTCACCGCAGGCCGGTCGGCGGCAGCGGAGCTGGGCATCGATCCGGCGCGACTGCGGGCCGACTGTCCCCGGGCGGTCGTCGTCACCATTTCCGACTTCGGCTGGAGCGGGCCCTACGCCGACCGCGCCGCCAGCGAGTTCACCCTGCAAGCCTGGTCGGGTTCGCTCGGCTTTCGAGGAGACCCCACCGGCCCCCCCATCTCGATCGGCGGCGATCTGGGTGAGTTCATGGGCGGCGTGTTCGCGGCGTTCGGCGCGCTTGCGGTGCGCCGCCGCGTCGAGCGCGGCGGCCCGGGCGAACATCTGGACCTTTCCATGCTCGAAGCGATCACCACGATGCAGAGCAGTGAATGGCTGCATTCGCAGCTGCTGCAGGTCCCCCCGATCCGCCGCACCCTGGAGGTGCCGTCGATCGAACCGGCCAAGAACGGCTACGTCGGGATGACCATGATCACCGGTCAGCAGTGGCTCGACTTCGCCGCAATGGTCGAGTGTCCGCAACTCGAGGAGATCGATCAGCTGCGTTTTCAGATCGGCCGGTGGGCCTACCGCGATCTCATCCGGGAACAGATCGGCCCCTGGATGGCCGAACGAACCGTCGATGAGATCGTCCAGCTCGGTCAGCTGTTCCGGTTGCCGATCGCGGCGTTGGGTAACGGTTCGACGATCCGGGATACGGAGTACGCGACGGCCCGCGGGGTGTTTGTGCGCAACCGCGCCGGCTTTCATCAGCCCCGCCCACCGTGGCTGATGTCGCGCTGCGCGCCCGCCGCACTGGGCGACACGGCCGCCCCGGGTGCCGATAACGAAGAGTTGCCGTGGCAGCAACGCGAAACCGAGCGCCGGCCGGGGCCCGCCGGCCCACCGCTCGAAGGTGTTCGCATCGTCGATTTAACCGCTTTCTGGGCCGGGCCGGCCGCTACCCATCTGCTGGCGGCGTTCGGTGCGGACGTCGTCAAGGTGGAGTCGATACAGCGGCCGGACGGCATTCGTTTCTCCGGCGGCATGCGCAAGGACGTCGAAGACTGGTGGGAGTACGGCTGGGTGTTCCAGGCGATGAACACCAACAAGCGTTCGGTCACATTGGATTTGGGCTCGCACGAGGGACGCCGATTGTTCCTCGAGCTGGTGGCCGGAGCCGACGTGGTGATAGAGAACTTCTCACCGCGGGTGATGGACCATTTCGGGCTCACCGCCGACGTGCTGCTGGAGGTCAACCCCAAACTCGTCGTGGCCCGGATGCCCGCGTTCGGGCTGGACGGACCGTGGCGGGAGCGGGTCGGATTCGCCCCCACCATGGAGCAGATTGCCGGCCTTGCCTGGGTAACCGGGTTGCCCGAGGATCCGCCGGTGACGCCGCGCGGGGCGTGTGACCCGCTGGCCGGCGTGCACGCCGCATTCGCGGTGCTGTCCGCGCTGCACTTCGCGGAGCGCACCGGGCTGGGCCAGCAGGTTGAGCTGCCGATGATCGAGACGGTGCTGAACGCCACCGCGATACAGCCGATTGAGTCCGAAGTCTTCGGGATAACATTGAGTCGGCGCGGTAATCGCGGTCAGGGCTGGTCGATCCAGAACGCCTACCGATGTGCCGGCGACCGGGATGACTGGATTGCTGTCACCGTCGGCGATGACCGGCAGTGGCAGGCACTGGCCGACGTGATGAGCCGCCCTTCCTGGTGTGACGAGAGCTTGTCCACCGTCGCCGCGCGCCGCGAGCGGGCCGACGAGATCGATGGCCGACTGCGGGACTGGTTCGCCGGTCAGCCGCTCGAGTGGGCCGTGGAGCGCCTTGCCGCCGAAGGTATTCCAGTCGCGCCCGTGGTGTCGCCGTCGTTGGTGACCGACAATCCGCAACTGCGCGACCGGGGGTTCCTCGAGGGTCTGAACCACCCGAGCACCGGGCCCGGCCTTTACCCCTGCCCGCCGTTCGCCCGGCTGGCCGGGCAGCGCCGATGGCTCATGCGGCCGCCGCCAACCCTGGGCGAGCACAATGGGGACGTACTGCGCGATCGGTGCGGACTGAACGAAGACGAGCTGGCGCGCCTGGCTGCCAGCGGGGTGATCGGGACTCGCCCCAAAGGTCTATGACGAGCCTCGTCCGACGCACGTTGGAATGAGTTGAAAAGAGTAGGGAGAAGCTGATGCGCGTGACCGTCGACGAGACCTTGTGTGAGGCCAGCGGCTTCTGTGAATCGATGGCGCCGGACGTCTTCGAAATCGGCGATGCCTCGGTGGTACAGATCGCCGACGGCCCGGTGCCGGAGCACCTGGAATACGACGTCCGCGCCGCGGTGGACCAGTGCCCGAAGGCGGCGCTGCGGCTGCAGGACTGAGTGCTCAGCGCGCGGTGAATGCGGAAAGCCCTTACGCCGCAAGCAGAAAGCGGAAGGCCCGGTGCGCTGCCGTCATCGCCAACCGGACTCCAGCTGCGCGGGGCGCCACCTAGTCCGCACCGCGTTGACGTTCAATGCTTAAATTAGTAAAAATAGACGTTAAATAGACCTTCATACGGGGTGCTCGTGGCGGATACGATTTCTGGCTCAGCTTCGGACTGGGTCTCGGACGAAGATAAAGACCCGTCGGAACAAGAGTTCGGGCAGGGCGGCATTGCACTGTCCACCTACCGGTTCCCGACCGGCTGGTTCGTCGTGTCCTTCGCATCGGACCTGGAGGTCGGTCAGGTCAAGCGCGCGCACTACTTCGGTGAGGAGTTGGTGCTGTTCCGCACGGCCTCCGGCAAGGTGCACGCGCTGGACGCCTACTGCCAGCACCTCGGCGCCAACATGGGCGTCGGCGGCGAGGTCGACGGCGAGAACATCGTCTGCCCCTGGCATGGCTGGCAATGGCGGGGCGACGGCACCAACGCGCTGATCCCGTACAGCAAGATCGGCTGCAAGAACAACGTGCGTATCCGCACCTACCCGTGCGTGGAGTGGTACGGGTTCGTCCTGGTCTGGCACGAACGTCACGGCCGCGCCCCCTACTGGCAACCACCGGTACTGCCCGAGCTGGAAACCGACGAGTATTACCCGCTGCACCCGCACAGCCGGATGGTCAACCGGGTCAAGGTGCACGCGCAGATGATCATCGAGAACGCGGCCGACCCTTATCACGTGCAGTACGTGCACAAGGCCGCCAACCCCGCCACCACCGCGTCGTTCGAGGTTTCGGGTTACCACTTGCATGCCACCGTCAACGCCCACTTCGGCGGCGGCCGCGCGAAGACCTGGCTGACCCCGGACGGACCCGTAGAGGCAAAGATCATTTATGACAACTACTCGCTGGGGCTGGGCGTCGTGCGCTTCCCCAGCGAGCTGGTGGCCACCGTCGAGGTCACCGGGCAGACACCGGTTGACGAGGACTACACCGATTACTTCTATACCCAGGCCTCAGTTCGCGAGCCCGGCGACACCGGCGACGCGCCCACCGGCCGCGCCGCCAAGTTCCTGGCGCTGCAGCAAGAGGTCATCAAACAAGACTTCTTCACCTGGGAGAACATGAAGTACCTGGAGAAGCCGAACCTGGCACCCGAAGAGGCACGCGACTATGCGGCCCTTCGCCGCTGGGCGCACCGCTTCTACCCGGGCACTGAACCTTCGGCCACCGACTTCGGCTATACCGCTGCGGGCGAGCCCGACCCGGTGGCCGCGAAGGCCTGATGGCTTCGGTCGGCGCGCCGCTCGCGCCCGCCGATTTCGGCGTCGAGGGTTTCACTGTGCCGGCGGTGCTGGATCGTCGCGCCGAGCAGTATCCCGACCGGGTGATGATGTCGATTGCCGGCACCGAGGTGACCTTCGAGCAGATGCGGCAGCGCTCCTGGGCCGCGGCGAACATGCTCGCCGATCTGGGTGTCGGCCGCGGCGACTGCGTCGCGCTCTTCACCGCCACCTGCCCGGAATGGGTCTACTTCTGGCTCGGCGCCGCACGCGTCGGCGCGGTCAGCGCGGCGGTGAACGCCGCGAACAAGGGCGAGTTCCTGTTGCACACCCTTCGGCTGTCGGGGGCCAAGGTGATCCTCACCGACGACGAGAGACGCCCCCGCGTCGACGAGGTTGCCGGCGAGCTGAGCGCGCTGACCGAGATTGTCGTCCGGAGTGATTCGCTCCGCGGCGCGCTGGAACAGGGAGCTGCCCGGGCCATGCCCGGTCACGCGGGTGCGGTCGGCGAGGTGGCGTCGTTGTTCTTCACCTCGGGCACCACCGGGCCGTCGAAGGCGGTTGCCACCTCCTGGCACTACCTGTTCTCGGTGGCCGCGACCGTGGCGTCGGCCTGGGAGTTCGGGCCGGGGGAGGTGCTGTGGACCGCGATGCCGCTGTTTCACCTGAGCGCCGCACCCAGCGTGCTGGCCCCGATGCTGGTCGGCGGAACGACTGTGCTGGCCGAAGCCTTCCATCCCGGCGAAGTCTGGGACGACGTGCGCGCTCACGGTGCCATCGGCTTCGCCGGGGCCGGCGCCATGGTTTCGATGCTGCAGAACCTGCCCGCGGATTCGGCCGACGCCCAGCTGCCGTTGCGGTTCATCTCCGCGGCGCCCATCGGCGCGGACTCCTACCAAGACATCGAACGGCGTTACGGCTGTCGCATCGTCACGATGTACGGGATGACCGAGGCCTTTCCGATCGCCGTCAAGGGTGTGACCGACGACGGCGTTCCCGGAACATCGGGCCGGCCCAACCCGAATTTCGAGGTGCGCATCGTCGATTCCGACGACAACCCGGTGCCCGCCGGAACGGTCGGTGAGATCACCTGCCGGCCGAGCTACCCGCACGTGATGAGCGAAGGCTATGTGCGTCACGGGGCGAGCCCGCTGGCCCTGGACGCGCACCGTGACTGGTTTCACACCGGCGACCTGGGAAAATTCGACGCCGAGAACAACCTGACCTATGTAGATCGCCTCAAGGATTCGCTGCGCAGGCGTGGGGAGAACATTTCCTCGGTGGAATTGGAGACCATTGTGATGCGCCATCCGGCGGTCCTGGAAGCTGCGGCGGTCGGCGTACCCAGTGAGTTGGGCGAGGACGACGTCCTGCTGATCGTGACGCTGAGGCCCGGGGCCACAATAGATTACCCAGAGTTGCTCGACTTCTGCGCCGCCCGGATGCCGTACTTCTGGGTCCCGCGGTTTGTCGAAACCCTAAGTGAACTTCCGAAGAACGGGATCGGGCGGGTTCGTAAAGATTTATTGCGTAGCAGCGGTTTAAAACCCGACACGTGGGATCGCGAAAAATACGGTTATACCGTTAGTCGATAAGTTAAGTTAGTGTTACATGTACGTTTCAAGTGATTTCTGCGAGAGGCTGGGGAGCCAAAGATGACAATGACCTACCAGGAGCAGCTCGTGCTGCAGTCCGCGAATGGCCGCGACGCCATCATGAACCTGAACGCCCGGCACAACCGCGCCTACTCTGCCGGGAACCGCGAAGCCTGGATGGGCACGTTCCGGCACTCCGGTGCCAGCTATGTTCGCGACCATGAGGTGTTCACCGACCTTCGCGCGGCCTTCGATGGCGGCGACGGGCAACGGATGGTCACCCTCGATCACGACATCTGCATCGATGGTGTCAATGCCACCCAGAGTTGTGTCGTTGTGCTGTTCGCCGCCATGTACGGCGACACCAACCTGCGGGCCACCGGGATATACCGGGACCGGCTGATCTATGAGCGTGGCGGCTGGTACTTCACTTCCCGTGAACTCGAATGGGATTCGGTTCCCAGCCGGCACCCGCTCGTCATGTAGGGGATCCCACCCTCGCTGGGTGCCTCTAAGCTGTCGGCTGAGACCATATGGCTGACGACATTAGTTACAAGTACGCGTTCGGGACTTACCAGGACGCGCTGAAGATGGTGGGCGCGCGCACGGAGCCCCGGGTTGCCGGAACCGTTGTCAGCGGTTCCCGGATCCAGCATTTCGCCGCGCTGGTGCGCGACGACAACCCGGCCTATTGGGACCCCGAGTTCGCGACCCGAGCGTGGGGCGGGCTCGTCGGCCCGCCGGGACTGCTGATGGGCTGGCTCCTTCCGCAGCCGTGGGTGCCCGGCGGCGTTCGGCCGGCGGCGGGCATCGCGATTCGGGTTCCCCTGCCGGGCCGAACCTTTGTCAATGCCTCCAACGAAGCGGAGTTCCTGATTCCGGTGCTGGAGGGGGATCGGCTCTGCGTCGTGGAGGAGGTCGTGTCGGTGTCGCCGGAGAAGACCACCAAACTCGGAGTCGGACACTTCATTCAAACGCTGGACACCTTCATGCGCGACGACGGGGCGGTGGTCGCGTTGAATCGCAACACTCTGTTTCGATTCAATCCGACGGAGGCGACGGGTGGCTGACACGGGCGACATCGGTTTCAGCCGATTCGACTGGCATGCGCTGAGCGTTCCCGCCGACTTGCCGGAGGTTGTCGACGAGATCAGCTATGAACGGGTAATCATGAACGCCGCCGCGACTTGGGATTACTTTCCCGGGCATTTCGATCCGGAATATGCGAAGCGCCAAGGTCATCCGGGCATCTTCGTCAATACGATGCATCTCGCTGGTTTCGTGGACCGGATCGGGACGCAGTGGGCCGGCCCCTACAGTCGCGTCGTGCGCCGCAAGATCGCACTGGCCGGTTCGATCTATGCAGGGGACACGATGATCGGTCGGGGGAAAGTTATCGGTAAGCGGTGCAACGACTCTGGATCAAAGCCGCAGTATCTCGTGGACCTTGAGATCAGTGTTTCCAACCAGCGGGGCGAACTCTGCTGTCCCGCGGAGGTGACCATCGAGGTGTTCGAAGGTTAGCCGGTCGCCAAGGGCGGCATTTTGCCGTTGCAGACCACGGTTTGAAGCTCGACGTATTCGTCGAGACCCTCCGCGCCGAACTCGCGCCCGATGCCCGACTGCTTGAAGCCGCCGAACGGGGCGCCGATGTCGAGGGTGTACATATTGATCCCGTAGGTGCCGGTGCGCACACCGGCGGCGATCTGAAGGCCGCGGGCGATGTCGGCGGTCCATACCGAACCGGCCAGGCCGTAATCGCTTTCGTTGGCGATCCGGATCGCATCGTCTTCGTCGCGGTAGCGCAGCACGGTCAGCACCGGGCCGAATATCTCCTCGCGGGCGATACGCATGTCGTTGGTGGCGTCGACGAACAGCGTCGGCTGCACGTACCAACCGCGCTCGGGCGATGCTTTTTGTGCAGTATTCACGCCACCGAGCACGATGCGGGCGCCCTCCTGCTGACCGGACCGGATGTATTCCTGGACCTGGCGCTGGTGCCGTTGAGCGAAAAGAGGCCCGATGTCGGTGGCCTCGTCTGCGGGATCGCCAACCTGCAGGCCCGCCATCATCGCGGCCAGCGCGTCGACGACCTCGTCGTGCCGCCGCTCGCTGACCAGGATCCGGGTCTGCGCGACGCAGGCCTGCCCGTTGTTCATCAGGCTGGCCGATTTCAGCCCGGCCACGGTTTTGGCGACGTCGGCGTCGTCGAGAATGATCGCCGCCGATTTGCCGCCCAGTTCCAAGCTGACCCGTTTGAGTTGCTCTCCGCAGATGGTGGCGATCCGGCGCCCCACCGCGCTGGAACCGGTGAACGAGATCTTGTCTACCCCAGGGTGGCGTACCAGCGCCTCGCCGACGTCCGTCCCGCCGGGTAGCACCGACACCACCCCTTCGGGTAGGCCGATCTGCTCGATCATTTCGGCCAACCACAAAGCGTCCAAAGGTGTTTCGGGCGCAGGCTTGATAATGACCGTGCAGCCCGCGATCAGGGCTGGGATCAGCTTGGGCATGATCAGGAATTGCGGCACGTTCCACGGCACGATCGCGCCGACGACCCCGACGGGGGCTCTGTGCAGATGTACCTCACCGAGGACGCCCTGGCGACGCTCCTGCCACGGGAAGTCACGGGCGGCGGCCAGCGCGAGATGAATCAGGGCCAGCGCGGCGGCAGCCTGGCCCAGGCGGCTGAAACTGCGGGGAGACCCCATTTCCGCGGTGATCAGATCGGCCATCTCGTCGGTGTGGCGCGCGTAGATGGCGGCCAGCTCTTCGACTTTGGCCATCCGCTCTGCAACGTCCAGCCGCGGCCACGGGCCGTGATCGAACGCTTGCCGCGCGAGGCTGACGGCGGCGTCGACGTCTTCGGGGCCGGCGGCCTGGACGTGGCCGATGGGTTCTTGGGAGTGCGGCGAAATAACTGTCATTTGCCGGAGGCTGGCGGGCTTTTGCCAACGTCCTCCGATGAACAGCTCGTCATAGGTGCTGTGGCTGAGAATTTGCGTCATCGGGCTGACCTCCGTATTTCGCTTCCGTTGCCAACGTAACCCGCCGGCTCTTCTTCGATTGCGGCAGCCCAGGCGATGTGGCGGTGCTGCAGCCCGGGTTCGTTGCGCCCGAACACCAGCTGTTCGCGGACGCCGGACTCGAGGTTGGCTTGCAGGCTTGCGACCAGTCGGTAGTCTTCGTCGCGGACCGTGGCATGGGCGTATTCGAAGACGGCTTGAGCGCCGGCGGCCACGGATTCGTCGGAGACGTCCTGTGGCGTCGAGTTCTGGTGCACCGTGGTCGACCTGCCGGGTCGGTCGCCAGGGTAGACCCGGAACAGCTCGCCGTTGGCGATCGTCACCGACAGCACGATATTGGGGAAGAGCGCGTAAATGACGACCATGTTGTGGAATGGGTTCCACTGGTCTTCGGGGACATCTTCCAGGTCGAGGATTGTGTTCAGCGGAAAGATCAGCCGGTGATGCGGTCCGTAGGAGTCGAAGACGGTGCAGTTACTGCGCGCGATGGTGGCAAACGTCTGCCGGTGCACGGTCGCGAAGTGATAGTTCTCGGCAAACGTATCGATGGCCAGTTTCCAGTTGATCGGGGCGTCGAGCACCTTCTCGCCCAGCGGCGTCCACCGTCCGATACCCCATGAGCCGAGTTCGTCGGCCAGCGGTCCCAGATGGGCCGCCACGTCCAACCCGGCATCGGGATCCATTGCCACCCAGAGGAACCCGGCGAACTCGGCGGCGGGGAGCTCGGTCAAGCCGTCGGACTTGATGGCGATGTCCGGGAACCCTTCGCGGCCCGGCAGCCCCACGAGCTTGCCGGTGTTGTCATAGGTCCACGCGTGGTAGGGGCAGGTGAAGCGCTTCGCGCTGCCGCAGCCCGTCACCACCTGCGACTGGCGGTGCAGGCAGATATTTTCGAACGCTTTGACCGACCCGTCGGATGTTCGGGTCAGCAGGATGGACCGCCCCATCACCGTCTTGGTGCAGTACGCGCCCGGGCCGGAAAGCTCCGAAACATAGCCGACGAGTTGGGGACTGGCCATCAGCAAAGCCCGGTCGCGGTCGTGCCGCTCCCAGGAGGTGTAATCCCGCGCGGCGACCGTATGCTGCTGCGGCGCAAGGTCGGTCGTATTGTCGCGCGCGAGTTTCACGGCACGCCGAGTCAGGTCAATGAGCTGGTCGCGGTCCATCTGACGCCCCCTACCGGCGGTGTTGATCGTTCTCAGTACAGACCTTGCGCAGCGGTAAGCGCAACCCCTGCGCCAAGCGTCTTGACGCTAATATCGCAATCTTTATAGTTATAGGAAGTTGATCGGTTCGCATCACTGGGGAACGCGAAAGGTGCTGCTGATGAAAATCGATGACCTGGTCCTGGTCAGCGTCGACGATCACGTGGTCGAACCACCGAACCTCTTTGACGACCGTCTCCCGGCGAAGTTCGTCGAGTTCGCACCGCGGTTCATCACCAACCCGGACGGGACGAATGCCTGGCTCTACAACGGGGAAATCCTCAACAACGTCGCGCTCAACGCGGTCGCCGGCCGGCCGAAGGAAGAGTACGGGATCGAGCCGACCTCGTTCACCCAACTCCGCCCAGGCACATACGACCACGACGAGCGCGTCAAGGACATGAGCGCGAACGGCGTGCTCGGCTCTCTGTGCTTCCCGTCGTTTCCGCAATTCTGCGGACAGCTGTTCGCGCGCACCGAGGACAAGGACGTCGCGTTGGCGATGGTGCGGGCCTACAACGACTGGCATATCGACGAGTGGTGTGGGAGCCACCCGGGCCGCTTCATTCCGTGTGCCATACCTGCGGTGTGGGACCCGGACGTGATGGCGGCCGAAATTCGTCGGGTCGCCAAAAAGGGTTGCCACGCGCTGACCTTCAGTGAAAACCCGTCCAAATTGGGCTGGCCGTCCGTGCACTCCGATCACTGGGATCCGGTATGGAAGGCCTGCAGCGAAGAGTCGGTGGTGGTGTGCATGCACATCGGCTCGTCGTCGCAACTGACCATCACCTCGCCGGACGCGCCGATGGACGTGCTGATCACTCTGCAGCCGATGAACATCGTGCAGGCGGCCGCCGATCTGGTGTGGTCGCCGATGCTGCGCAAATTTCCCGATCTCAAAGTCGCGTTATCCGAAGGCGGAATCGGCTGGATCCCTTACTTCCTCGAGCGGATCGACTACAACTACGACCGCCATCACGCCTGGACCGGCCAGGACTTCGGCTCCAAGCTGCCCAGCGAAGTGTTCAACGAACACATCTTGACCTGCTTCATCGACGACAAGTTCGGGATGGCCAGCCGCAGCGCGCTCGACGTCGACATGATCACCTGGGAGTGCGACTATCCGCACTCAGATTCCAACTGGCCCGAATCGCCTGAGGTGCTCGCGCAGTCGATGGTCGACGTCAGCGATGAGGACATCGATAAGGTCACCCACCTCAATGCGATGAAGCACTACAACTACGACCCGTTCAGCGTGCTCGGGGGTCGAGAGAAGTGCACGGTCGGGGCCCTGCGAGCGCAGGTCGAAGGCCACGACGTCACCATCAAATCGCAGCGCCGGGTGGGCGACCAGCGGATCAACGCGGCCGAAGCGGGCGACGTGCTCGCCAAGATGGCGGCCCGCAGCTCCTCCTAGTTTTCCAACTAGTTACGGCCCTCAGGGCACAGTCAAATCACGGATACACCTGTTACCCGTGTTACTCACGTGTCTACTGGTGTTTCTGTCGTACCGTGTGGCCTATGTCGGTGTCGCGTCGAAACGTGCTCAAATTCGCGGCCGCAACGCCAGGGCTCCTTGGTCTCGGTGTCGCGGCGTCGTCGTTGCAGGCTGCACCCGCATCGGCTTCACTGGGCACCTTGCTGGATTACGCCGCCGGGGTGATCCCGGCCAGCCAGATCAGGGCCGCCGGCGCGGTCGGGGCGATCCGGTATGTATCCGATCGGCGCCCTGGCGGTTCCTGGATGCTGGGTAAGCCGATTCAGGTCAGTGAGGCGCGTGATCTCAGCGGCAGCGGCCTGCACATCGTCTCTTGCTATCAATATGGCAAGGGCAGTACCTCCGATTGGCTGGGCGGTGGCAGCGCCGGCCTGCAGCATGCCCAACGCGGAATGCAATTACATGCCGCCGCGGGCGGTCCAGCGAGCGCGCCCATCTACGCCTCGATCGACGACGACCCATCGCTTGACCAGTACAAAAACCAGATAGTCCCGTATCTGCGGTCCTGGGAGTCGGTGATCGGACACCAGCGCACGGGTGTTTACGCGAATTCGAAGACGATCGACTGGGCGCTGCACGACGGCCTGGGCTCGTACTTCTGGCAGCACAACTGGGGCTCGCCGGCGGGATTCACCCACCCTGCTGCGAGTTTGCACCAGGTCGAGATCGATAAGCGCAGCGTTGGTGGGGTTGGCGTGGACATCAACGAGATACTGAAGCCCCAATTCGGGCAGTGGGCCTAGTCCTCCAGGGGCTCCTCTCGAAGCCCTCTCAGGCATTCGGCGGGCCCGCCGCCTCTCCGGTCCATCTTGCCGAACACCGGCACGCCGCGCTTCAGCAAACACTCGTTCGCTATTGGGGCGGCGGCGCCGTGGCAAGCGGGCGCGGGACGGGACGCCTAACTGGCAGTCGGACGGCGCCCGCGGGTGTGAATTTTCATGTAACGATTCGATAACAATCAGGCTTTGATCAGCGCAGTTATAGCTACTCGACCGTAACCACCAACATGCAGGACGTTTGTCCCGCAGACGCGCAGCCCCGGTCGAACCGGGTGTTACCCACGACACGGGTTACCCGTGCGTAGAACTCACCAGTAACCGATGAGCACGCCAGAAGGCCGCCGATCCTTATGACACCCTTAATAGAGCCGATGCAGTCCGCGCCGCTCGACCCCGTCGGGGCTAGACCCAACAGGGCAGCCGACAACACACCGGTCAGCCGAATCCCGGCTGCGATTCGATGCGGAATCGAACAAGCCCCGCACAGCCGAGCTGACCGGACGAACTGAACTGATACGTAAAGACGCACACAGGGAGATACGAAACGTGACGATCCACGAGCATGACCGGGTGTCCGCTGACCGTGACGGGACTGGCCCGCACAAGACCCATGCTCTGGTTGACCGTCTGACTTCCGGCGAGCCGTACGCCGTCGCATTCGGCGGTCAGGGCAGCGCCTGGCTGGAGACCCTGGAAGAACTGGTTTCCTCGGCCGGGATCGAGACCGACCTGGCGACGCTGGTCGGCGAGGTGGAGCTGCTGCTGGAGCCGGTGGCAAAAGAGCTGGTCGTGGTTCGTCCGATCGGTTTCGAGCCGCTGCATTGGGTGCGTGCGCTGGCGGCGGAGGATCCCGTTCCGTCGAACAAGCATCTGACGTCTGCCGCGGTGTCGGTACCCGGCGTGCTGCTCACCCAGATCGCAGCGGTGCGTGCGCTGGCCCGGCAAGGCATGGATCTGGTCGCGACTCCGCCGGTGGCCGTCGCGGGACATTCGCAAGGCGTACTCGGCGTCGAGTCGCTGAAAGCCGGCGGCGCCCGCGACGTCGAGCTGCTGGCGATGGCTCAGCTGATCGGCGCGGCCGGAACGCTGGTGGCGCGCCGACGTGGAATCTCGGTTCTCGGCGACCGCCCCCCGATGGTCTCGGTCACCAACGCCGACCCCGGGCGCATCGGCCGGCTGCTCGAGGAATTCGCGCAGGACGTTCGCACGGTGCTGCCTCCGGTGCTGTCCATCCGCAACGGCAGGCGTTCGGTCGTCATCACCGGCACCCCCGAGCAGCTCTCGCGCTTCGAACTGTATTGCCGGCAGATCTCCGAGAAGGAAGAGGCCGACCGTAAGAGCAAGCTCCGGGGCGGCGACGTGTTCGCCCCCGTCTTTGACCCGGTGCAGGTGGAGGTGGGCTTCCACACGCCGCGACTGGCCGACGGCATCGACATCGTCGGAAGCTGGGCCGAGAAGGTAGGCCTGGATGTCGAGTTGGCCCGGGCGCTGACCAACGCCATCCTGGTGCATCGGGTGGACTGGGTGGAAGAGATCACCCGCGTTCACGAGGCCGGCGCGCGCTGGATCCTTGACCTGGGTCCGGGCGACATCCTGACCCGGCTGACCGCGCCGGTGATTCGCGGACTCGGCGTCGGCATCGTGCCCGCGGCAACCCGTGGCGGTCAGCGCAATCTGTTCACCGTCGGGGCCGTCCCGGAGGTGGCCCGGGCCTGGTCGACCTACGCCCCGACCGTGGTCAGCCTCCCCGACGGCAGGGTAAAGCTCTCGACGAAGTTCACCCGGCTGACCGGACGCTCGCCGATACTGCTGGCGGGGATGACCCCGACCACCGTCGACGCCAAGATCGTCGCCGCGGCGGCCAACGCCGGGCACTGGGCCGAGCTGGCGGGCGGCGGGCAGGTGACCGAAGAAATCTTCGCCGACCGCATCGAGGAGCTGTCCGGACTTCTCGAACCGGGCCGCACCTACCAGTTCAACACGCTGTTCCTCGATCCGTACCTGTGGAAGCTTCAGGTCGGCGGTAAGCGGCTGGTACAGAAGGCCCGCCAGTCCGGCGCCGCGATCGACGGTCTGGTGATCAGCGCGGGCATCCCGGACCTGGAAGACGCCGTCGACCTGATCCACGAACTCAACGACATCGGCATCAGCCACGTCGTCTTCAAGCCCGGCACGATCGAGCAGATTCGCTCGGTCATCCGCATTGCGACCGAGGTGCCCACCAAACCGGTGATCATGCACGTCGAGGGCGGGCGTGCCGGCGGCCACCACTCCTGGGAAGACCTCGACGACCTGTTGCTGGCGACCTATTCCGAGTTGCGGTCGCGCCCCAACATCACCGTCTGCGTCGGCGGCGGCATCGGCACCCCCGAGCAGGCGGCCGAATACCTGTCCGGGCGCTGGTCCGAGTCATACGGCTTCCCGTCGATGCCGATCGACGGCATCCTCGTCGGGACCGCGGCAATGGCGACCCTGGAGGCGACCACCTCACCGGCGGTCAAGCGGATGCTGGTCGAGACAAAGGGCACCGACCAGTGGGTCGGTGCCGGAAAAGCCCAGGGCGGCATGGCTTCGGGCCGCAGCCAGCTCGGTGCGGACATCCACGAGATCGACAACGCCGCGTCGCGCTGCGGCCGGCTGCTCGATGAGGTCGCCGGCGACGCGGACGCGGTCGCCGAGCGCCGCGACGAGATCATCGCGGCGATGGCCGACACCGCCAAGCCCTACTTCGGCGACTTCGGCGAGATGACCTACCTGCGGTGGTTGCAGCGCTACGTCGAGTTGACGATCGGCGACGGTAATTCGACAGCCGACACGGCGGCACCGGGCAGCCCCTGGCTGGCCGAGACCTGGCGTGACCGGTTCGGGCAGATGCTGCAGCGGGCCGAGGCGCGGTTGCACCCACAAGACCACGGGCCGATCGAGACCTTGTTTTCCGGGTCTTCCGGATCCAACGACTCGGTGCTGCTGGAGAACCCCGAGGCGGCAATCGACCTGCTCCTGGACCGTTACCCCGATGCCGAAACCGTGCAGCTGCATCCCGCCGACGTGCCGTTCTTCGTCACGCTGTGCAAGACGCTCGGCAAGCCGGTCAACTTCGTCCCGGTCATCGACAAGGATGTCCGGCGCTGGTGGCGCAGCGACTCACTCTGGCAGGCGCACGACGCCCGCTACGACGCCGACCAGGTGTGCATCATCCCCGGCACTGCGGCCGTGGCGGGCATCACCCGGCTCGACGAACCCGTGGGTGCCTTGCTGGACCGATTCGAGCAGGCCGCCATCGACCAGACGCTCGCCAGGCCCTTTGATTCAACCGCAGTGGAACCGCAGGCCGTCACGGCGCGCCGGCTGGGCCGCGCCGACGTGACCGGGCCGCTGGCCGTGGTGCTCGACGCACCCGACGTGCTGTGGGCGGGCCGCACCGCCATCAACCCGGTCTATCGAATCGCCGATTCGGCCGACTGGCTGGTGCATGATGGGCACGAGAGCCAGCGCGCCACGAATTCGTCCACCGGAGCCCGGTTGCAGGTCAACGGTGACAATCGAGTCGTTCTCAGCGTGCCGGTGTCCGGCACTTGGGTCGAGATCCCGTTCACGTTGCCCGCCAACACTGTTGACGGTGGCACCCCGGTGGTTTCGATCGAAGACGCCACCACCGCGATGCGCGCGGTGCTGGCGATCGCCGCCGGCGTTGACGGGCCGGAGTCCCTGCCGCCCGTCACCGACGGGACAGCCACCGTGACGGTGGACTGGGATCCGGAGCGGGTGGCCGACCACACCGGGGTCACCGCGATCTTCGGCGAGCCGCTGGCGCCCGGCCTCACCACCGTGCCCGACGCACTGGTCGGCCCCTGCTGGCCCGCCGTTTTCGCGGCGATCGGTTCGGCCGTTACCGACAGCGGCGTGCCGGTGGTGGAGGGCCTGCTGAGCCTAGTGCACCTGGACCATGCCGCCCGGGTCGTCGGCAAGCTGCCGGAAGTACCGGCCCAATTGACAGTCACCGCAACGGCTTCGCAGGCCACCGACACCGACATGGGCCGCGTCGTCCGGGTCGCCGTGACGTTGACAGACTCGGCCCAGGCCGACGGCGCTGTGATCGCGACCCTCGATGAGCGTTTCGCGATCCTCGGGCGCACCGGCGCCGCCGAACTCACCGACCCGGTGCGGGCCGGTGGCGCGGTATCCGAGAACGCGACCGAGACTCCGCGCCGTCGCCGCCGCGACGTCACCCTCACTGCACCGGTCGACATGCGACCCTTCGCGATGGTGTCTGGTGATCACAACCCCATCCACACCGACCGCGCCGCCGCGCTGCTGGCGGGCCTGGAATCGCCCATCGTGCACGGCATGTGGTTGTCGGCCGCCGCGCAGCACGCGGTGACCGCCACCGACGGTCAAGCTCGTCCACCCGCTCGGTTGGTGGGCTGGACCGCACGATTCCTGGGCATGGTGCGCCCCGGTGACGAGGTCGACTTCCGGGTCGACCGCGTCGGAATCGACCAGGGTGCAGAGGTTTTGGAGGTGGCCGCGCGAATCGGATCGGATCTGGTGATGTCGGCGACCGCGCGTCTGGCCGCGCCTAAGACGGTCTACGCGTTCCCCGGCCAGGGCATCCAGCACAAGGGCATGGGTATGGAGGTCCGGGCCCGGTCCAAGGCGGCCCGCAAGGTCTGGGACAAGGCGGACAAGTTCACCCGCGAGACGCTGGGCTTCTCGGTACTACACGTGGTGCGGGACAACCCGACCAGCATCATCGCCAGCGGCGTGCACTACCACCACCCCGACGGCGTGCTGTTCCTGACCCAGTTCACCCAGGTCGCGATGGCGACGGTGGCGGCCGCCCAGGTCGCCGAGATGCGGGAGCAGGGCGCCTTCGTCGAAGGTGCCATCGCGTGCGGCCACTCGGTCGGTGAGTACACCGCGCTGGCCTGCGTCACCAATATCTATGAGCTGGAAGCCTTGCTCGAGATGGTGTTTCACCGAGGCTCGAAGATGCACGACATCGTGCCGCGCGACGAGCTCGGCCGGTCCAACTACCGGTTGGCCGCGATCCGTCCGTCGCAGATCGACCTGCCCGACGAAGACGTACCCGAGTTCGTCGCCCAGATTGCGGCGAATACTGGCGAGTTTCTAGAGATCGTGAACTTCAACCTGCGTGGCTCGCAGTACGCGATCGCCGGCACGGTGCGCGGTCTGGAAGCGCTCGAAGAAGAGGTTGAGCGGCGCCGCGAAATCAGTGGGGGCAAGCGCTCGTTCATCCTGGTGCCGGGCATCGACGTGCCGTTCCACTCGCGCGTGTTGCGGGTCGGCGTCGCCGATTTCCGCCGCTCGCTCGAGCGGGTCATGCCGCGCGACAAAGATCCCAACGTGATCGTCGGGCGCTACATCCCCAACCTGGTGCCACGCCCGTTCACGCTGGACCGTGACTTCATCCAGGAGATCCGCGACCTGGTGCCCGCCGAGCCGCTCGACGAGATCCTCGCCGACTACGACACGTGGCGTAACGAAAGGCCCCGCGAGCTGGCGCGCATCCTCTTGATCGAGCTGTTGGCGTGGCAGTTCGCCAGCCCGGTGCGCTGGATCGAGACCCAGGATCTGCTGTTCATCGAGGAGGCCGCCGGTGGTCTCGGACTGGAGCGGTTCGTCGAGATCGGCGTGAAGTCCGCGCCGACTGTCGCCGGGCTGGCCACCAACACCCTCAAGCTGCCCGAATACGCCCACAGCACTGTGGAAGTGCTCAATGCCGAGCGCGACGCCGCGGTGCTGTTCGCCAACGACACCGACCCCGAGCCGGACGACGAAGACGAGGCTCCGGGAGATTCCGGCGCTGCCGCGTCGGACGGTGCGCCCGATTCCACTGTCGCCCCAGCCGTCGCTGCGGCTCCCGCCGCAGCTCCGTCGGGTGGCCCACGCCCGGACGACATCGTGTTCGAAGCCGCCGACGCGACCTTGGCGCTGATCGCGCTCTCGGCCAAGATGCGTATCGATCAGATCGAGAAGCTGGACTCCATCGAGTCCATCACCGACGGCGCGTCGTCGCGGCGCAACCAGCTGCTGGTGGACCTGGGCTCTGAGCTGAACCTGGGTGCCATCGATGGTGCCGCCGAGGCCGACCTGGCCGGGCTGCGGGCGCAGGTGAACAAGCTTGCGCGCACCTATAAGCCTTACGGCCCGGTGCTTTCCGACGCGATCAACGATCAGCTGAAGACGGTCCTGGGCCCGTCGGGCAAGCGCCCCGGAGCCATCGCCGAACGGGTCAAGAAGGCCTGGGAGCTGGGCGATGGTTGGGCCAAGCACGTCACGGTGGAAGTCGCGCTGGGTACCCGCGAGGGCACCAGTGTTCGTGGCGGCGCGATGGGCCATCTGCACGAGGGTGCGCTGGCCGACGCGGGCTCCGTTGACAAGGTCGTGGACGCGGCGGTCGCCGCGGTCGCGGCGCGCCATGGGGTGACGGTGGCTCTGCCGTCGACGGGCGGTGGCGGCGGCGCGACGGTCGATGCGGCTGCACTGAGCGAATTCACCGACCAGATCACTGGTCGCGACGGCGTGCTCGCCTCGGCGGCCCGTCTTGTGCTGGGCCAGCTGGGTCTGGACGACCAGGTCAGCGCGTCGCCCGCGACCACCGATGCCGAGCTTGTCGACCTGGTCTCCGCCGAACTGGGTGCGGACTGGCCGCGTCTGGTGGCGCCGGTGTTCGACGCCAAGAAGGCGGTCGTCTTTGACGACCGCTGGGCCAGCGCCCGTGAGGATTTGGTCAAGCTATGGCTGACCGACGAGGGCGACATCGACGCGGACTGGGTGCGGCTGTCCGAACGGTTCGAGGGTGCCGGCCACGTCGTGGCGACTCAGGCCACCTGGTGGCAGGGCAAGTCGCTGGCCGCCGGCCGGCAGATCCACGGGTCGCTGTACGGGCGGATAGCCGCGGGTGCCGAGAACCCCGACCCAGGTCCGCACTGCAACGAAATCGCGGTGGTGACGGGCGCGTCGAAGGGTTCGATCGCGGCGTCGGTGACGGCACGGCTACTCGACGGCGGCGCAACCGTGATCGCCACGACGTCGAAGCTGGACGACGAGCGGCTGGCGTTCTACCGCACGCTGTACCGTGACCACGCTCGTTTCGGCGCGTCGCTGTGGGTGGTCGCGGCCAACATGGCGTCCTACTCCGATATCGACGGGCTGGTCGACTGGATCGGCAACGAGCAGACCGAAAGCCTTGGGCCGCAATCGATACACATCAAGGACGCCCAGACGCCAACGCTGCTGTTCCCCTTCGCGGCGCCGCGGGTGGCCGGCGACTTGTCGGAGGCCGGTTCGCGCTCCGAGATGGAGATGAAGGTTCTGCTATGGGCCGTGCAGCGGTTGATCGGCGGTCTGTCCAAGATCGGCGCCGAGCGCGACATCGCCTCTCGGCTGCATGTGGTGCTGCCCGGTTCACCTAACCGCGGAATGTTCGGCGGCGATGGCGCTTACGGCGAAGCGAAGTCTGCGCTGGACGCGTTGGTAAGTCGTTGGCACGCCGAGACTTCATGGGCCGGCCGGGTCAGCCTGGCGCACGCGCTGATCGGCTGGACCCGCGGCACCGGGCTGATGGGCCACAACGACGCCATCGTCAGCGCGGTCGAGGAGGCCGGTGTCACCACCTACTCCACCGACGAGATGGCGGCAATGCTGCTGGACCTGTGCGATGTGGAGTCCAAGGTGGCCGCGGCCGGCACGCCCATCGAGGCCGACCTCACCGGCGGCCTGGGTGATGCCAACCTCGACATGGCCGAACTGGCCGCCAAAGCGCGCGAGGAGACGTCAGCCGAGGCGGCCACCGGTGCCGACGATGACAGGGACCGAGGGGCCCCTGGAACCGTAGCAGCGCTGCCATCCCCGCCGCGCGGGTTCACCCCGGCAACGCCTCCACACTGGGACGACCTCGACGTCGACCCGGCCGATCTGGTGGTGATCGTCGGCGGTGCCGAGCTTGGCCCGTACGGTTCGTCGCGCACCCGCTTCGAGATGGAGGTCGACAACGAACTGTCGGCGGCCGGAGTCCTCGAACTGGCCTGGACAACCGGGCTGATCCGCTGGGAAGACGACCCTCAACCCGGTTGGTACGACACCGCATCCGGCGATCTGGTCGATGAGGCGGAACTGGTCGAGCGGTACCACGACGTCGTGGTCGACCGCGTGGGCATTCGGGAGTTCGTCGACGACGGCTCGATGGACCCCGACCATGCCTCGCCGTTGCTGGTATCGGTCTTCCTGGACAAGGATTTCGCTTTCGTGGTGTCGTCGGAGTCCGACGCCCGCGCCTTCGTCGAGTTCGACCCGGAGCACACGATCATCCAGCCCGTGCCGGACTCCAGCGACTGGCGGGTCATCCGCAAGGCTGGCACCGAGATTCGGGTGCCGCGAAAGACCAAGCTGTCACGCGTCGTCGGTGCTCAGATCCCGACCGGGTTCGACCCGATGGTGTGGGGCGTCAGCGCCGACATGGTCAGTTCCATTGACCGGCTGGCGGTGTGGAACATCGTTGCGACCGTCGACGCGTTCCTGACCGCCGGCTTCAGCCCGGCCGAAGTGATGCGCTACGTGCACCCGAGCATGGTGGCCAACACCATGGGGACCGGCATGGGCGGTGGTAGATCGATGCAGACGATGTACCACGGCAACCTGCTGGGTCGTAGCAAGCCGAACGACATCTTCCAAGAGGTCTTGCCGAACATCGTTGCCGCGCACGTGGTTCAGTCCTACATCGGCAGCTACGGCGCGATGGTGCACCCGGTCGCCGCGTGTGCGACGGCCGCGGTGTCGGTCGAGGAGGGCATCGACAAGATCAAGCTTGGTAAGGCCGAGCTGGTGGTGGCCGGCGGTATCGACGACCTGACGCTGGAGGGCATCATCGGGTTCGGTGACATGGCGGCCACCGCCGACACCGGCATGATGCGCGGCCGCGGTATCCACGACTCGAAGTTCTCCCGGGCCAACGACCGGCGCCGGCTGGGCTTCGTCGAAGCCCAGGGCGGCGGCACCATCTTGCTGGCGCGCGGCGACCTGGCGCTCAAGATGGGCCTGCCCGTGCTCGCGGTGGTGGCCTTCGCCCAGTCGTACGCCGACGGCGTGCACACCTCGATCCCGGCCCCGGGTCTCGGTGCGCTGGGCGCGGGCCGCGGCGGCAAGGACTCGCCGCTGGCGAAGGCGCTGGCCGCGCTGAGTCTTACTGCCGACGATATCGCCGTGATTTCCAAGCACGACACCTCGACGCTGGCCAACGACACCAACGAGACCGAGATGCACGAGCGGCTGGCCGATTCACTGGGCCGCTCGGAGGGCGCTCCGCTGCTCATCGTGTCGCAGAAGAGCATGACCGGCCACGCCAAGGGCGGCGCGGCGGTCTTCCAGATGATGGGCTTGTGCCAGATGCTGCGCGACGGGGTGATCCCGCCCAACCGCAGCCTGGACTGCGTGGACGACGAACTTGCCAGCTCGGCGCACTTCGTGTGGGTGCGTGACACGCTACGGCTCGGTGACAAGTTGCCGCTGAAGGCCGGGATCTTGACCAGTCTCGGGTTCGGTCACGTGTCCGGCCTGGTCGCGCTGGTGCACCCACAGGCGTTCATCGCCGCGCTGGATCCGGACCAGCGCGACGACTACCAGCGCCGTGCGGACGCCCGCCTGTTGGCCGGTCAGCGCCGACTTGCGTCGGCCATTGCCGGCGGTGCGCCGATGTATGAGCGGCCGCCAGACCGTCGTTTCGATCACAACTCCCCGGAAAAGCGCCAGGAGGCGGCGATGCTGCTGAACCCGGACGCTCGGTTGGGTGAGAACGACGCCTACTAAGCCTCTGCGAGATCAGTCGATCGATCCGTTAACGTAGCCAGCCATGGGCATCGTCGGAATCGGGATCGATCTCGTCTCGATCAGTGACTTCGCGGAGCAGGTCGATCAACCCGGAACGGTGTTCTCCGAGACCTTCACCCCCGGCGAGCGGCGCGACGCCTCCGACAAGAGCTCGTCGGCCGCCCGGCACCTGGCCGCGCGGTGGGCCGCCAAGGAGGCGGTGATCAAGGCCTGGTCGGGATCGCGGTTCGCCCAGCGGCCGGTGCTGCCGGAGGCCATCCATCGCGATATCGAGGTGGTCACCGACATGTGGGGACGGCCGCGGGTCCGGCTGACCGGGGCGGTGGCCAAGCATCTGGCCGACGTGACGATCCACGTATCGCTGACCCACGAAGGGGATACCGCCGCCGCGGTGGCCATCCTCGAAACGTCATGACCCGCGAGCAGACACAGAATCGCACCAATGCTCGGGTACGCATGCGACTCTGCGTCTGCTCGCGCCGACAAGCCTTGAAACTATGAGCGATCTGGCTGACCGCGTCCGCGAGCTGCTGCCCTCGGTGCGGCGCGATCTCGAGGACCTGGTGCGGATCGAATCGGTGTGGGCCGACCCCGGCCGACGCCACGAGGTGCACCGCAGTGCGAAGGCGGTGGCGGATCTGTTGACGCAGGCGGGTTTTGCCGATGTGCGAATTGTCAGCGAGGGCGGCGCTCCGGCGGTTATCGCATCGCACCCGGCGCCCCCGGGCGCGCCCACGGTGCTGCTGTACGCCCACCACGACGTTCAGCCCGAAGGCGACCGCGGCCAGTGGGTCTCGCCGCCTTTCGAGCCGACGGAACGTGACGGGCGGCTCTACGGTCGTGGCAGCGCCGACGACAAGGCAGGTATCGCAACGCATTTGGCGGCGTTCAGGGCACACGAAGGCAAACCACCGGTGGGTGTGACGGTCTTCGTCGAGGGCGAAGAAGAATCCGGCTCGCCGTCACTGGGCCGGTTGCTCGAAGCCCACCGCGACGCGCTGGCCGCCGATGTGATCGTCATCGCCGACTCCGACAACTGGAGCACCGAGATCCCGGCGTTGACGGTATCGCTGCGCGGACTGGTGGACTGCGTCGTCGAGGTCGCCACTCTCGACCACGGCCTGCACTCCGGCCTGTGGGGCGGTGTGGTTCCCGACGCGCTAAGCGTGTTGGTGCGGTTGCTGGCCAGCCTGCATGACGACGACGGCAACGTGGCCGTGGCCGGCCTGCACGAAACCGACGTCGAGGGCCTGAACTACCCGGAGTATCCGGCCGGACGGGCACGTGCCGACTCCGGCTTGCTGGACGGGGTGTCCGAAATCGGGACGGGTTCGGTGCCCGAGCGGATGTGGGCGAAACCGGCGATCACGGTGATCGGCATCGACACCACATCCGTTGCGGCGGCGTCGAACACCCTCACGCCGAGGGCCCGGGCCAAGATCAGCATGCGGGTCGCGCCCGGTGGCGACGCCGACGCGCACCTGCACGCGTTGACCGGCCATCTGAAGCAGCACGCCCCGTGGGGTGCGCACGTCAGCGTCACCCGCGGAGAGAAAGGCGAGCCGTACGCGATCGACGCCAGTGGCAGCGTCTATGACGCCGCACGGGCGGCGTTCCGGCAGGCCTGGGACACGGACCCGATCGACATGGGCATGGGTGGCTCGATCCCGTTCATTGCCGAGTTCGCCGCCGCGTTCCCGCGGGCGAAGATTCTCGTCACCGGCGTCGAAGACCCCGGGACGCAGGCGCACAGCATCAACGAGAGCCTGCATCTGGGCGTGTTGGAACGCGCAGCGGTCGCCGAAGCGCTGCTGCTGGCCAACCTGGCTTGATCTAGACAGCGAGTTCACGGCGCAGTTTGGCGACGTGGCCGCTATTCAAGCGATGAGCGCCCTCAGCATCCGACTCATTCGGCGACAAGCTCCGGGCAGTAGGCCTGGGCGCTGGCGCTGACGAAGTAGGCAGCTCCGTCGGGGCCCAAGTTGCCGTTGCCCTGAAAGAGGGTCGACACAACTGTCTTATAGGGCGTGCCCTTCTTCAGTTCGCCGCAAAGTTCGTGCGCCTCGGTGATGAGGCCCGGTCCGTCGTTGATCTGAAGACCCATGCCGTCGCGGACTTTTTGGAGGAACTCGTCGTCGTTCGGATCTGCGTGCGCGGTTGCCGCGAGAGTCGTGGCGCCCGCCAGTACCGCTGCAATGGATAGAAGCACCTTCATCAGCAACGAACCTAACTCGAATCCAGTTGATATTGGCAACCATCTTTCCATGAGGGGAACGAGCAGCTGTGCAGCGACGGCAAGCTGAGGGCGCGGCGACGTGGTGGGGCGTTCGGTGATCACCTACGAATGATGAGGAGCCGACGGCGTTCCTCTAACGGGCATTGATCGCAAACCGACCTAGCACCGGTCGTACCGGGTGTCCGAGAGGAGGGCCGGAGGGCAAAAGCCCGCAGGGGGCGGTATTTGCTCCCCAACCCCAAACGTTCTGTAGCGAAAGTTGTGGCAAAACACTCATATCCCAAGTGATAGGCGCACCCTTGTGGGTGGTATAGATCTGGTGCTTCATTACTTATGCGCTCGTCGTTGTGGGACGTACACAGGTAGGCGTTGGCTACCGATCCCAAACCGATCCCAACACTGGCGTCCGGTTCGTACAAGGTTGTCGCGTTCGCATGACTGCGGGGCAGGGTGATGAAGGCAATGAGCCGGCTTCGAAAGCTCACACACCGCGGTTAAGAGTGGCGGGCGGCTTCTTGGAAGAGCTGTACGCGCGAGCTCAGGCCGAGTTTGGTGTAGACGTGGGTGAGGTGGGTTTGCACGGTGCGCGGTGAGACGAAAAGCCGGGCGGCGATGTCCTTATTGCAGAGCCCGTTGCCAACCAGTCGGACGACGTCGCGCTCGGTCGGGGTGAGCGATGCCCAGCCGCTGGTGGGTCGTTTGCGTCGGCCCCGGCCGCGCTGGGCGTAAGCGATGGCCTCGTCGATGGACAGGGCCGAGCCCTCGGCCCATGCGCAGTCAAAATCGTTCTCGTCCATGGCTTCTCGCAGCGCCGCCACCCAGGCTTCGCAGCTGGCGTCCCAGACCTTGAATCGAACCTCCCCTATGCGCAGCCGAATGCCGTGTGCCGCGCCGAAGAGCCGCGCGGCGTCGCGGTGACTACCGGCATCGCCTGCCAGGACGGCGAGGCACTCCAGGGCGTCGGAAATCCCCAAATACGCTTGCACGTCGGCGGCGTTCGCGAGCGCGTCGTGAGCGTCGCGATGGGCTTGCTCCGGTTCACCTTGGGCCATCGCGACGCGGGACCGCGTGGTCAGCGCAAGCATGTGCCACCAACCCCCCGCCGTCGAGACGGCGTCGTCGGCCCTGCGACGGGCCGCGAACAGATCCCCGCACGCCAGCGCAGCCTGCGCACCGAAGACGCGCAACGTCACCATCACACGCAGCCCACTCAGGTGCGGCCAGGCCGTCTGGTTCGCGTATTGCGCCGTTTCGAGATCTCCGGCGGCCAGGGCCGCGATAGCCAACGCCGTGGACGCCACGCCCGCGGCCAGCCCGCCCTGCTCCGCGGCGGCCTCGACGGCCGCGTCGGCGGCAGCCCGGGCCGCGACCGTCTCACCTTGCCATGCAAGTGCGACACCCTGGAGCGTGAGGCTTTGCGCCCTCGAGATCTCATCGTGAGCCGCCTCGGAATCCATGGTGACCTCGCCGGACTGTGCGGCGGCTCCGGCCGGATCGCCCTGGAATAGCCGTGCCCACCCAAGGAAATAGCGGCACTGGCGCGAGACGAACCGGTCACCGATCGCCTCGGCGAGGTCGCGTCCTTCTTCGGCGGCCGCGCGCACCGCGATCGGGTCACCCCCGGCCATCGCTCCGCGCGCCTGCCAGGCCAGAATCTGGCCGAGCCGCCACCGATCGCCCGACGCCCGGGCCAGGCCGAGCGCCTCGGCCAAGTACGGCCCCGCCACCGTGGCGTATTGGTTGACGGCGACGTAGCCGCAGGCGGTCAGCGCCCGAACCAGCAGGGCCGGGTCGTCGACCTCGCGCGCCATCGCCAGGGCTTGCTCAGCCTGGTCCAGGCTGTCGGCGGCCCCCATCAACATCGCTAGTACAGCCCTGTCGGCGAGCGCCCGTGTACGCACCGCGGGCGTCACCCCCGGCTGCTGTGCGTCGTCGTCGGCGAGGGCGGTGTCGAACCAGGTTCGCCCTTCCCGCAGGCGTCCCCGCGTTTGCCACAGCGGCTGCAGCGAGGACGCCAGCGCCAACGCCAGCTCGACATCTGAGTTTTCGCGGCTGCACCCAAACGCGGCGCGCAGATTGTCGATCTCGATGTCGGCCTGCTCGAGACGCTTCTCGTAGTCACTGCCCGCCGGCGCGTCCAACAGCGCGGCCATCGCCGTGTAGTAATCACGGTGACGTGCCCGCACGACGTCGGCCTCGCCGGACTCGCCCAGCTTCTCCAGGGCGTACTGCCGCACCGTTTCCAACAAGCGGTAGCGGGTTCGGCCCCCGCTGTCCTCGGCCACCACGAGCGACTTGTCCACCAGCAGCGTGAGCTGATCGAGCACCTGGAAGCGCTCCACATCACCTGCACCAGCGACCGCCTGGGCAGCGACCAGATCGAAGCCACCCAAAAACACCGCCAGCCGGCGCAACAATATCCCTTCGGGATCGGTCAACAGGGCATGTGACCAGTCCACCGAGGCGCGCAAGGTCTGCTGGCGGCGCATTGCAGTACGCGCACCACCGGTCAGCAGCCGGAACCGGTCATGGAGAGTGTCGAGGATCTCGGCGAGTGACAACGCCCGCACCCGCGCCGCCGCCAGCTCGATGGCCAGGGGCAAACCGTCGAGTCGCCGGCAGATCTCGGTCATCGCCGCAGCGTTGGGATGGGTCATCTCGAAATCGGGGCGAGCGCGGCGAGCCCGGTCGATGAACAACTCGATTGCTTCATCAGCCAGAGACAGCGACGGCACCCGCCAGCTCGCCTCGCCGGGCACCCCGATCGCCTCGCGGCTCGTCGCGAGCACGATCAGCCCCTTTGCCCCACTCAGCAGCGCGACAACCAGCTCGGCGCTGGCATCGAGCAGATGCTCGCAGTTATCCAGCACCATCAGCATCTGACGGTCGCGAACGAACCGCAGTAGCGTGTCCATCGTCGAGCGGCCCGGCTGATCCGGCAGGCCCAGCGCGCGCGCCACCGTCACCGGCACAAGCTCGGGGTCCATGAGCGGCGCCAGATCCACATACCAGACACCATCGGTGTATTCGGCGGACAGCTGGCTTGCAACTTGCACCGCCAGACGCGTTTTGCCTACTCCGCCAGCTCCCGTCAGGGTCACCACCCGGTTGCCGGTCAACAGATTCTGCACCTCGGCGATCTGTGCGCCGCGCCCGACGAAGCTGGTGAATTGCGGCGGAAGATTATTTGCTGCAATGCTTTTCGACGTCTGCAAGGCTGGGAAGTCGTTGCGCAAATCATGGTGACACAACTGCACGATCGGCTCTGGACGGGGCACACCCCGCAGCTCGTGAAGGCCAAGGTCAGTGAGCCAGGCGTCAGCCGGAAGTATGTCGGCGACCAGAACCTCAGTCGTGCCGGAGAGCAGGGTCTGGCCACCGTGGGCCAGGTCCCGGATGCGCGCCGCTCGGTTGATGCCGGGACCGGTGTAGTTGCCCTGGTCGCGCAGCTGCATCTCTCCGGTATGCACCCCGATGCACAACCGGATCGGCGCCAACGGCGCCTGCTGCAACGCTAGAGCACAGGCCACAGCGTCGGAGGCACGCGCGAACGCCGCCACGAAGCTGTCGCCCTCACCCCGCTCAGCCGGCCGCACGCCACCGTATGTGGCGATGATCTCCGACACCGCCCGATTCAGGCGAGCGACGGCTGCGGTCATCTCGTCGGCCTGCCTCTGCCACAACCGCGTCGAACCCTCGACGTCAGCCAAAAGCAACGTCACCGTGCCCGTCGGCAAAAGCCCGCTCATGCCAGCTTCGCTCCAGTCCACCAGCGGCACATCCATGCCTGGATTGATCTGGCTCATGCTAGCCAGCGAATCCGCCGGTACCTACGACCCCCGGCGGCGAATATCTACGTCCCCCGGTGCGCAGATTTACGCGCTGGGGCGGATGGTCGCGGCCTCGAGGCGCCGGATAGTCGTGCTGTCCTCGACTAGGTACCAGCAAGGATCCGGGAGGTATCAGATGTCCTATGTGATTGCCGCACCGGAATTTGCGACAGTCGCGGCTTCGAAATTGGCCACCATCGGTTCGACGATCCGGGAGGCCCACGCGGCGGCCGGAGCGACGACGCAGATCGTGGCCGCGGCTGAGGATGAGGTGTCGGGGGCCATTGCGGCGGTGTTCTCCGCCCACGGCCAGGGCTTTCAGGCTCTCGGTGCGCAGGCGGCGGCGTTTCATGACCAGTTTGTGCGGGCGTTGACCGCAGCTGCGGCATCCTATGCCGGCGCGGAGGGCGCCAACGTTTCGGCGTTTACGGCCGGTCCGGCGCAGGCGCCCTCACTGGCCACGGAATTCACCCAGGTGGGAAACACGCTCGTCGACACCTTCTTCGCATCAGCGGCCGTCCCGCCGATTCCGGCCTCGCTGCACCCGACGTTTACCGGCACACCGTCACTGGCAAGCAGGATCGAAACCGCCGCGTTGTATCCGGTCAAAGATCTCCTGAACGTCACGGGTGTTTATAACCAGTGGGGGATTCCGACTTCGCCAATTCTCGCGGTGCTTGCCAGCAATGCCCCTGGACTATCGCTGATCATCGGCAACAGCCCGCCGAAGCTCTTGTCGTTGCTGCTGGGCGAAACGGTCCAGCACACCACCTACGACGGGATGAGCGTCGTCCAGATCACGCCTGCACATCCAGACGGCAATGACGTGGTCGCCATTCATGGCGGCGCGTTCATTTTGCCGCCGACGATCTTCCACTGGATCGACTACTCGATGATGGCGTACCAGACCGGCGCGACCATCGAGGTGCCGATCTACCCGTTGATGCAGCAGGGCGGCACCGCCGGTGTGGTGGTGCCGAAGATCGCCGGCCTGATCTCCACGGAAATCACCGCGTACGGGGCCCCCCATGTCAGCGTGCTCGGGGACTCGGCTGGGGGCAATCTGGCACTCGCGTCGGTCGAGTACCTGGTCGCCAATAACCAGGCCGTTCCGGCGTCGATGGTCCTGCTGTCTCCCTGGCTGGACGTATCGGACACCAACCCGAACATCGCGTACGTCCACGATCCGTACCTCCCCCCGCTCGGGAGCGGAGCGCAAAATATCGGCAAAGTATGGGCGGGCAATCTCCCCGAGAACAACTACGAGGTGAGTCCGCTGTACGGGTCGCTGAAGGGAATCCCGCAGACCTATGTCTACTCGGGCTCGCTGGATTCCGTCTCACCCGACGCGCTTGTCCTCCAGCAGGAGGCCGTAGCCCAAAGTGCCCCGATCAACTTCGCGCTGGTCAATGGCGAAATTCACGACTGGATTTTCCTCAGCACGGACGGGCTGAACTATTGGCCGCAGATCGACCAGGAACTCGGCATCTAGAGAGCCCACTCAGTCTTCTGTCGTACCCGGACAACGACCGGCTTCTGCCTAGACCGACAAGTCGCGACGAAGCTTGGCCACGTGGCCGGTGGCCTTGACGTTGTACTGGGCAACCTCGATCTTGCCCGTCTCGTCGACCACGAAGCTTGAACGGATCACGCCCGTTACCGTCTTGCCGTACATCATCTTCTCGCCGTAGGCCCCATAGGCCGCCAGCACCGTGCGGTCGGGATCAGATAACAGCGGGAACGTCAGTCCCTCGGCCTCGCGGAACTTGGCCAGCTTCTCGGGCTTGTCGGGGGAGATGCCGACGACGTCGATGCCTGCGTCGTTGAGGTCGTGCAGGTTGTCGCGAAAGTCGCACGCCTGCTTGGTGCATCCCGGGGTCGATGCCGCCGGGTAGAAGTACACAACGACGCGGCGGCCCTTGTAATCGGCCAACGACACCTTGTTGCCATCAGCGTCGGGCAGGGTGAATGCGGGCGCTTTGTCGCGCGGGGCGAGCCGCTTGGTCTCGGTCACGGTGATCCCTTTCTGTTCGGCCGCGAGCGTCGACTTGTCGGGCTGGAACGCGATGTCTCGTCCCAACAAGTCGACGCTCGGCGGATCAAGCTGGGCCGGCTGATCTAGGGTAGTTCGAGGCAGACTTGCAGGCGGACTGGCCGGACTTGGAGGACAAAGACGTGGCGGAGCGTGACCCCGACACCATTAAGCGGGACATCGACCTCGCCCGCGATCAGCTGGCATCCACCGTCGACTCGCTGGCCGTGCGCGCCAACCCCCGCCGCCTCGCCGACGATCTCAAGGTCAGGGTGATCGAGTTCGTCAAAAAGCCCGCGGTGATCGCGTCGCTGGCCGGGGTCGGTGCCGTCGTTGTCGTGGTCGCGGTACGCCGCGTCAGGAATCGCTAGACGATGCCGGCGCCGGTGCCGCTCTGGACGTGTACGGGAAGGTCATCGGCCCACGGCTGAGTGGTGACCATGTCGTCGACCTCGACGTAGCCTCGCTCGAATTCGCCCGTAGCCGCGTCGACCAGCCGGTACTCCTGCCGCTGTTTGTGGATGGGCTGCGCGTCCAGGATCACCACTCGTACGTCGCCGGGCTCGAACCCACACCGTTCCTGTAGCGCCTCGATGAGGCACTCGTTGTGCAGATGCCCGTCGCCGAAGTTCCAGCCGAGAACCATCGCGCAAAGAGTCTCGCCCTCGCATAGGTTGTAGTCGTCCTCGTCGTAGCCCGCCAGCGCGCGGTGCACCAGGGTGAACAGTGCGCGCCCGTGGGTGTTCATTCCGCGAAACGCCATTGCGAGGTGAAGTGGGACCAGGGTTTCCTCTTTGCTCTTGTACAACCGCTCGAGCTGCAGGTGCTGCATCGGGCCGAGCGCGCGCGAGCCGGTGCGGAACTTCTCGTCGGCCGAAGGCTTGACGCACCACACCGTGGTGTCCCAGTTGCCGGCGTAGTAGCGCATGCCGGGCAGGAAGGACACCTTGCGTGGGAACAGGTTTCCGATGACGACGATCCCGGCGATCACCGCGAACAGCACGGCCACCGGCACCGGGTCGGTGACGTTCGACAACCCGAGCTGCGCGTGCGCGACGAACAGCCACAGCACCCCGAAGATCATGAAGACGTTCCATTCCAGCGGTACGCCCATCGGGAAGGACAGCAAGATGTTCAGGTGGAACACGATCATCACGAACGCGGCGACGGCCGTCGGCCAGCCGCCGTGCGAAAAGAACAGCACCAGCGGCACCAGACCCTCCACAGCTGTGGAGAAGTGGGCGATGAAACCGGCCAATGCACTGGGCCGGAGGTCATCCGGATAGTGCTTGAACATGGACCGCTTGAGCGGGCCCGACGGGATGAACGGGTTGTTCGCCAGCATCGTGGAGATCACGAAGGGGAAGTGCCGGTTCAGCTTTGACGTCGCCGCGCCGATCCAGATCACCATGAAGACCACCTTGGCCCCCATGACGATGTTGGGCCCGGAGAACAGGAAGACCAGCGCCAGCGGCGCGTACACCTCGGCGCGGGCGGCCAGAAAGATGATCTTGTCGCGCAGGCTGATCAGCGCCAGCACCGACAGGATCGCGACGGTTTGCCACCGCGGCAGCACGCCGATCGCGGTGTGCAGGGCGGGGATTGGTCCGCTGCCTCCGGACACCAGCGCGATCGCGAGCAACACCAGCAGGGCGCCGTAAAGCAACGCATCGAACACTGTCCTCGTGCTGCCCTTGGTCAGCGGCACCCGGTCCGGCCAGGGTGGCAGCCGGATGGTGCCGGGTCGCAGCCAGTACAGAATCGAACCTATCGGCGGGAAGTAGCGACCGGCCAGCGGCCCGAAGCAGCAACCCAGACCGACGACTTCGAACAGCATCGTGAAGAGCACGGCCTTCTGAAAGACGATCGGCTCCGTCCACCACGCGGCGACGTCGGTGAAGCCGCCGATACCGTTGGTGGACCACGCGATCAGCCAGCCGCCCAGGACGTACAGCGCGATCTTCACGCCGTACATCACGTGCATGATCAACGGGGTGCCGAAGCCGTTCTCGGCGATGTGCCGGGTCATCGGAATGATCCGCTCGGCGCGCGGGCGCTTGCTCCACTCCGCCTCGACGACGGGCAGGTTGGGCTGGATGAACCCCATTGCAGCTCCTTCGACGCAGCTTCACGAAGAAACTACATCCGCGGGGCGCGAGTGCATAGGAATACGTCCTTAACAGCGGCAGATTGTGTGAGTTCCGTATGCGCATCCCGTGAAATTGGCTGCAGCGCCGGGGACTCCGAACCTTGGCGGGGTCAGGCGGTTTTGACCGCGCCTGACCAGGCCAGGGGATTGAGCTCGCGGTATGGATCGCCGGCCCGTAGCGCAAGCAGGCCGTCCAGGATTGCCTCGAGCCGTTCCTTTGTGGCTTCCCTGACCGAGGCGGCCCAGTCGGCGTCGGATACGCCATCGGGTTTCGTGGTTGCGATCGGTTTACCGAAACGCAGGTACATCCGCTGAGGCCGGGGGATGAGGGTGGGCCCGACGCCGCGCATCAGTGGCATTGCCATATCTGGTTCGCCGGTGACCCTTGTGCTGACGGTCCGGCTGAGCCGGCCCAGAGCGCTGTCGCGGGTGACCAGACTCTTGTACACGTCGTCGCCGCCGACCAGGCCGACCGGGACGATCGGATAGTCGTTTTCGGCGGCGATGCGGGCGAATCCGGAACGGCCGGCCCAGTTTAGCTGGTATTCCTCGCCCTTGAACTTTGCTATCTCGCGGCCCCCGCCGGGGAAGACGAGGATGGTTTCGTTGTGCCGCATCAGCTCTCGTGCGGTCGCAGGGTCACCGACGACGCCGCCGTAGGCCGTCATGACATCGTGCCCGAAGCCTGCCTTGGTCCCGAACCGGCGATCGGCCAGCGGTCGCACGCGGGCGCCGATCGCACGACGCACAAAGTGCGGAATCAGCAACACCTCACCTCCGATGAATTGAGTGTGGTTGCCCACCAACAGGAACCGTCCGTCGGCGGGGAGATTTTCGAGGCCGGCGACGTACGGCTGCCAAAGGTTGATCAGCGGCGAGATGCCGTCGTGAACCTTTTCCAGTGCGCCGCGCAAGCGTTCCACGCGGCGCGGGTGGTTCATCACCGCGTCGATATCGATGTCGACTTTGATCGGTTCTTTCATGGTGTCCTCTGTTTCGCTCTGTCGTTCGCGGTTTCCATGGGCGCCGCTCAATTAACAATACCAAACGAACTGGTTCGTGTTGAATGGGATACGATCCAACCATGCGATCCACCACTGAACTTCGCGACACGATCCTGAGCGCCGCGCGGTGCGAGTTCGCCCAGTACGGCCTGGCCGGAGCGCGAATCGACCGCATCGCCCGTGCCGCGGATGCCAGCAAAGAGCGGCTGTACGCGCACTTCGGCGACAAGGAAACGCTGTTCCGCGGCGTCGTCGCAGCCGATGCCGCGGAGTTTTTCGCCGCTGTCAGGCTGCGTCCCGACGCGGTACCGGAGTTCGTCGGTGACATCTACGACCTGGCGTGCAGGCGGCCCGAGCACCTGCGCATGATGACCTGGGCCAGCCTGGAGGGGCTGGCGCTGGACCCGTTGCCCCTCGAGGGCCGGGAAGCGGCCGCGGCTCGTGACATCGCCACCATTGAGGCCGCGCAGGCCGCCGGATACGTGGACGGGGCCTGGCGCCCCATGGACCTGCTCGTGCTGTTGTTCGGCGTCGCCCTGGCCTGGGCGCAGTCGCCCCATCCCGATGCCGTGACTGCCGACCCGGCGGTTGTCGCCGCGCGACGCGCGTCCGCCGTGGAGGCGGCGCGCCGCATCGTGGCCCCCGCGACGTGAAGTGTGGTTGCGCGGCTTGAGAGGTAGATGACGACCACCTCGGCCGCCCCGACGTCTACTTGCGCGAGCGGACGTGATGCGCGAATTGTGTTTCAGTTGGCAGGGTGTGTCTGGTGCGCCGTCAGGGTTTCGAACCCCGGACCCGCTGATTAAGAGTCAGCTGCTCTACCAACTGAGCTAACGGCGCTTGGTCGGCCGAGACCGCGGTTGCGACAATAACAGGCGTTGCGTCGCAGCACGAAATCCCGGACCCTCCCAGAATAGAGCCTAGGCGGTTCGCGGATGTCGGCGCAGGCCGAACATTCCATCCCCCGTTGGCTCGCCAAAGAGAAGTTACCCTTTAGAATGCCTTGAGCCATTGGGGGGTCAATGGCGCCCGGCGTAACCAAAAATAATCTGGAAGGTCGCTTGATGACGCCTTTGCGCAGACGTCGATTTTCGCTGGCTGTAGCGATAATGTCGGTTGCTGTGTTCAGCGTTGCGTGCAGCGGGAGCCAAACCGCGGCGCCGCCGAAGCAAATCGTCGACAAGGGCACCCCATTTGCCGATCTGCTGGTCCCCAAGCTCGCTTCCTCCGTGACTGACGGCGCCGTCGGTGTCACCGTCGACGCGCCGGTGACGGTGAGCGTCGCCGACGGTGTGCTGGCATCGGTCACCGTCGTCAACGAAAACGGCCGGACGGTGAGCGGTCAACTCAGCCCCGACGGATTGCACTGGTCAACCAGCGAGCCGCTCGGCTTCAACCGGCGCTACACGCTCAACGCCAAGGCGAACGGGCTAGGCGGCGCGGCGAACCGTCAGATGACCTTCCAGACCAGTTCCCCCGCGCACCTGACGATGCCCTATGTAAATGTGGCCGACGGCGAGGTCGTGGGCGTAGGCCAGCCCGTGGCGATCAAGTTCGACGAGAACATCACGAACCGCGCCGCGGCCGAGAAAGCCATTGCCATCACCGCCGACCCACCCGTCGAGGGCGCGTTCTATTGGCTCAACAACCGCGAAGTGCGTTGGCGGCCTGAACATTTCTGGAAGCCGGGGACTGGCATCGATGTGGCCGTCAACACCTACGGCGTGGACTTGGGCGACGGGATGTTCGGCGAAGATAATCTCCGGACGCACTTCACGATCGGCGACGAGGTCATCGCGACCGCTGACGACACCACAAAGATCCTTACGGTCCGCGTCAACGGTGAAGTCGTCAAGAGCATGCCGACGTCGATGGGTAAGGACAGCACTCCGACGGGCAGCGGCTTTTACATCATCGGTGCGCGGTTCAAGCACATCATCATGGACTCGTCCACCTACGGGGTACCTGTCAACTCGCCCAACGGATATCGCACCGATGTCGACTGGGCCACCCAAATGTCTTACAGCGGCGTCTTCGTGCACTCCGCCCCATGGTCGGTCGGCGCCCAAGGTCACACCAACACCAGCCACGGGTGCCTTAATGTGAGCCCCAGCAACGCCGAGTGGTTCTACGACCACATCAAGCGCGGTGACGTCGTCGAGGTCCTCAACACCATTGGACCGCCGTTCTCGGGCACCGAGGGGCTCGGCGACTGGAACATCCCCTGGCCGCAGTGGAAAGCCGGCAACGCCAACACCTGATTAGAGCCCCCGCAGCACCGGACCCAGGGCCGAGAGCGGGATGTGGGTTTGGACGGTTCCTCCGTCCATGAACCACTGCATGGTTCCGGTGGTGAAGTTGATGGGCTCGTCGTGGCCGACCGGGTAGTCGGGCATGTAGATGATCAACTCGTCGGGAGTCAGGGCCCACGCCTTGTACGCGCCGGAGTAGACCTTGTCCGGAGTCCAGCGATCGATGGTGAACGGGTAGGTACCCGGATCGTGTGGTGGCGGAGCCTGATTGAGGGCGGTCTCGATGAAGGGCTGAGCCAGCGGTGGTATCGCGGTCAGTGGGTCTGACGTTGTCACATCCGACAGCTGCAGCCGTCGCCCGCCGGCCATGTCGAACGTGAAGGTGCGATAGGCGTTGTTGGGTTTGGGGCCGTCCGCGTGGTAGTCCTCGTGGAACACCGCGCTCAACAGGTTGCCGTGCTGAAAGATTTCGTAGTTTTCCTCGCCGTAGCTGTCTGCGGCCATGTGGGTGTTGGCGTTTCGCCAGTTGCTGACGAGGGTACGCAAGTAATCGCGGATCACGGTACCCGCGGTCGGGTTGTCGATGAGCTCGCCCGGCACCGCCACCTTGATGTCGCGGACGGCATTGCGCTCGGACGTTACCGTGGCGTGGCAGTACTGCCCGTCCCAGTCACCCCCGAGTTCCCCGCAGAACGACGGGGCCGACGCCCGCGCGGTGGCCGCAGAGGCAATCCCGGAAATTCCCGTCGCGGCGACCAAGGCGGATGTCGCGATGAGTCTGCTGATGAACATGGGCTGGCTCCGAAAAGGGTTAGAGTAACTGGACTTTGCCCGCCTTCCAGCGGCCATCGACCTTCTCCATGGTTATCTTGATCCTGCTGCGGTCGATACGAGGATCGGGCACCTGGGCGTTGGTAACGGTCTGGTCGATGAAGAGCAACACGACGACCTTAGTCATGGATTCGGACGCGATCGCCGAATCCACCACCACCCCGTGCGCGGTGGCCTTGTTGTCGATCAACAGCTGACGGAGCTGGACGCTGGACTGGGTGTACATGTCTTTGAATTCGCCGGTTGCGCCGTCGAGCACCTGACGGAAATTCTGGTCCACGTTGTTGGAGTCGATGCTCGTCAGCACCCCGGCATACGCGATGGCCGCTTGCCGTGCCTGCTCGCCGGCTTCGTTGAGCTGGTGGGCTTGCCACTGCTTCCAGCCGAGGAAACCCGAAACGAGCAGTGCGGCCGCGAGAAGTAGCGGCAGGGCGCTGCGACGCAGATACTGCCCCCAGGGGCGGCTGCGCCACGAGGCGTCCTTGGCCTTGTCGCGTTTGCCCTTGAGCGGCCGGTCCTCCTCGTCGTCAACCTCGGCATCCTCGTCGAGGTCATCGACGCTCGTCTCGTTCTCGTTCTCGTTCTCCAAGTCGTCATCGGCTTCTTCGGTCTCGCCGATAGCCTCGTCGGCGGGCTTCTCATCCTTGGTCTCGGTGTCGAGATCCTTCTCGCTTGTCACGACCACAATCATCTCCTTAGTGCGGCGGTTCGATCGGCAATGGCGGACCGCCGTATGGCGTTGGGACCGTGAAGCGGCCCCTCGGTGTTGGATCGGTTTGGCGCCCCAGGTCCGCCCCAGGCGGCGGGCCGGCGGTGTCGTCGCCCCCGGGCCGCGGCGCATTCTTGGCTCCTCGGATCAACACCCCAGGGTCGGTGTCGCGGCAATAGGTGTACATGAACGGCTCGTAGTAGTCGGCGGACGTGGCCGAGTGAGCCGGCGTCCCGTAGTCGCAGCCGTAGCGGGGGTAGATCTCCGCGGTGCCCCAAGCACCGTTGTCGTGAAAGACGCTGCCAAACGCGTCCAGCAGCGAGCCGCGGTAATTCGGGAACAGCGCGTTGAGCGCCGGTACCCGCACGTACAGCAGCTGGGACATGGTGGCCGTGCTGCCCAGCAATTGCACCATGGCGTCGGAGTTGTCGGCGAACAGCCTGTCGGCACCCGCCAGGGCACGCGGCGAGTCCTCGGTCAAACGGCGATAGCCGCCCTGCATTCTGGCCACCCCGGACAGGGTGCGATTCAGGTCAACGGTCGACGCGGCGAGTCCGGCGTTCTTATCGGCCGCCAGCGTCAGCACCACTCGGGTGGTTTTGATGAGGCTGGTGGTTTGGGGCAACACCGAATCCAGCGTCGACAGCAGGAACGTGCCGCCGTCGACAATGGCGGCCAGCTTGGCCGGCCCTTCTTTGCTCAGGCTCAATTCCTTTTTCATCATTTCGACCTTGCGCGGGTCGACCTGAGAGAGCAGCCCGTTGGCGTCCTCGAGCATCTGCGCCAGGCCGACCGGGACGGTGGTGCGGTCCAACGCGATGCTGCTGCCGTCACGCAGGTACGGCCCCGCGTCGGAGCTGGCTTCGAAGTTGATGAATTGCTCGCCTGCGGGAGACAGCGCGGATACGTGCGCGATGGCAGACGCGGGGATCTTCACCTTCGACGTGATGTTGGCGACCGCGTTGACGCCCCGGTCGGTGATCTGCACGGACTCGATCCGCCCGATCCGTACGCCGCGCAATGCGACGTCCTGATTCGGCAGCAGCCCACCGGATTCCGGTAGCTGCACGGTGACCCGATACGACGACGCGAACGGTGCCACCCGCAACGCGCCGATCAGCAGATAAGCGGTCGCCACCACCAGAGTGATCGCCAATCCTGCCACCGACAGCCAGACCTGCCGGCGGTGGCCCGCCCGCACCAGGCGAACCAAGACATCGGCGGAGGTGGCGATCGTGGCGGTCATCGCTGCGGTCCCGGGGGGGGAGGGGCGATATCGATTTGGCCCGGGATGAGCGGGTCCGGTATCACCGGTACCTGCGGCGAGTTCGGTCCGCGTCCTACCACGCGTTCCTGCAGCCGCCACAAGGTGTACTTCAACGAACCGATGAACTGGTTCCAGTCGTACCGGCGCGGTCCATGCAGCCCGATGTCGCCGGGGAATCCGATGTCGGGTATCGAACCGAGGACCAGCTTGTCCAGGCTGGCGCGGACCGCAACCCCGCTGCCCGCCGTTGCTTTGATCATCGGCGGAAGCAGCCGGTTCAGGGCCAGCAGGCTGGTATCCGGGCTCACCGCAATGTCGTTGGCCGCCCCGGCGATGGTGTTCACGTCACGGATGATGCTTCGGCCGCTGGTGTCGGTCCCCCCGAGCGTGGGAAACCGGGCCAGCAACCGGGCGGTGTCGCCGATCTGGACTGCCATGTCGGATAGTTGGGTCGTGTTGGAGGCCAGCGCATCGGTGCCCGGGCCGGCCGCCGCCACCAGCTCGGTGATGGCGCGGTCCTTAGCGTCGAGTTCATCAGCGAGACCGGATAATTCGGTCAGCGCGGCTGACATTTGCCCGGTTCGGGAGTCCAGTGTTCCGAGCAACCGACTGGTCTTGCGGAGCAACTCCCCGAATGCCTGGCCATTGTCCCCGGTTGCCTTACCGACACCGTTGATGATGTTGGTGAAATTGCGCACCGTTCCGCCGTTGACCAGGACCGCGGCCGAACTCAGCACCGACTCCACGGTCGAGGCCGCCGCCGTTGACTCCAAACCGATGGTGTCGCCGTCACGCAACATTGCAGCGTTCGGAGCGGCGTCGGCGGGTGGCCGCAACGACACGAAAACGTCGCCCAGTGGGGTAGCGGTGCGCAATTCGGCGGTGCTGCCCTTCGGCAGTAGCACACCATCCTTGACCCGCAGGGTGGTGACCGCGGTGTAGTTGCGTGCGACCATCGACTCGACCTCGCCCACGTTGGCGCCGGCGAGTTTGACTTTGGCGTTCATCGGCAGGTTGAGTGCGCTGGCGAACACCGCAGTCAGCGTGTACCCGCCGGAACCCACACCCGGAGCCGGAAGGGGAAGGCTGGCAAGGCCGTTCGTGGCGCATCCCGAGCTCAGGATCGCCGCGGCGCCGATCGCGATGGCGGCCTTCGCGCTTATGCCTGTAACAACAGTCTTTGGGGTCACTATTTTTGTCCCATCGCGGCCAGACCGTCGAGCACGTAGGTCAACCCGAAATCGGGGCCATAGTCCTGCAAAGTCCCGGTGCTGCAGCCCAGTTGCCGCAGGCCCATCATGTTGCAGACCTCTTTGCCCAGTTGGGTGTCGAATATCGCGCGGTCGGTGAGGGCACGCACTCGAACGCTGCCGTTGGCCCGGTCGATCACGTTGTAGGCGTTGTCGGCCACCAGGGGCGCGAGGTCGAGGACCTCGGCGACGTCGCGCTGCTGGGCGACAACACCTTCCAATGTGGTATTGCCGTTGAGAATGGCCTTCTTGACGGTTTCGCGGTTGGCGTCGAGGAGGTCGCTGGCCTGCTGGACCATCTGTTCGAATTTCTTCCCCGTGCTGCCGCTGCCGATTTCCTCGTCCGCCATGATCTGGCCGAGCTGGTGGATAGTTGAGGCGAACTCGCGCAGCTTGGCGTCATTGGCGGCGGCCGCGTCCATCAGCGAGCTGACGTTCTTGATGATCGTGGTGATCTGCTCGCGGCTCGTCGCGCCGCCGTCACTGCTCAGTCGTAGCGCCTTGGAGAGCTCGTCGAGCGCGTGCTTGATCCGCCCGCCATTGCCGTTGAGGGCTTCGGCGCTGCCGTTGAGGATGTCGGCGATGGGGCCGCCGCCTTGACCGTCCCCCTCGAGCGATCTGGACACCTTGTCGAGAACGCCCAGCACGCGGCTGAATTCGATCGGCGTCTTGGTCCGCGTCAAACCGATGGTGTCATGGTTCTCCAGAACTGGGCCGCCGCGGTAGGGCGGCGTCAGCTCGACCTGGTGGTCGCTGAGGATGGATGTGGAGACCGTGACGGCCTGAACGTCCGCGGGGATCTTGACGTTGCGATCGACGGTGAACTCGACCTCGACGTAGCTACCTTTTGGGGTGATCTTGGTGATCTTGCCCACCGGCATGCCCAACGTGGCCACAACGTTGCCTTCGTACAATCCTGCGGCGCTGTCGAATTGGGCGGTTACCGTGATCGGCTCATCGCCGGTGCTCAGGTACCACCGTCCGGCACCGATAGTAGCCACCATCACGGCCAAGGCAGCCGCGATTATTACAATCGGCGACCTGAGCCGCTTCACTTGCAGTCCTTGAAGTACGGGATCATCCCGAATTGCTTGGCGCGGCCGCTGATTGCGCACATCCACGAATCGATGACCGCACCACCTGGGCCGTTGCCGGCGATTGCGTTGCCGTCACCCGTCATGTTGGCCACCTCGCGCATCAAGACCGGGCTGACCTGCAACATGTTGCGCATCAGGTCGTTGTGTTTTCCCATCAAGGTGGTGAAATCGCCCATGTCTCGCAGCAGCGCGTCCAGAGCCGGGCGGTCGTTGATGACGAGACCGCTCAAAACCTCCACCAGACTCTGTAGGGATTGCATCATCGCGTGGAATACCGCACGCCGCGAGACGAATACCCCCATCAAGTCTTGGCCCTGGTTGACCAGGTTGCCGATCCTGGCTTGCTGGTTGTGCAATGTGTTGGTGACCCGCTCGGTATTTTTGAGCAGCTGGCCCACTTGGTCGCGCCGCTGCGCGATGATCGACGACAGGGTGTCCATGTTCGCCAGCGCCTGGGGCACCAGCTCGGGCAAGCCCTTGAGCTGCTTGCCCAGCACCGCGAGCGATTGGGCAAACCGATCGGAGTCCACCTGTTCGAAAGTGGTGGCGGCGTCTTGCAATGCGCTCTGCAGGTCGTAGGGAACTTCGGTGTGGGACAAATTAAACGTGTTGTGCGGCAAGCCGCCCGGGCCGTCTGGAGTGATGGCGATGTAGCGGGCGCCGAGTATGGTGGCGAGCTTGATCACCGCTTTCGATTCGCTGCCCAGCGCGATGTTGTCGCGAATCTTCAGGCCCGCCTCGACGTGGTCGCCGTCGAGCTTCATGCTGGTGACTGTGCCAACCTGGATGCCCGCCACTGTGATCGGGTTCCCGGGTCGCAGCGACGCCGCCTGTAGAAACTCGGCCGTATAGTGCCGATAGCCGGCACTGAGCACATGGACTGCCAGCATGGCTCCGATCACGACCGCGACCACCGTGACGGCGATGAACCCAAGCCAGGTCTTGTTGTAGCTCTCCGGCGGACGCGTCTTAAGCCTCTTCAGTCGAAGCCACATGGATGAGTCAGCCACCGGCGGTGTTCCTGCATCTTGGGGTGAACTGCGCCTTGTTTCCCGGCGTGGCCGCATTGACGATGATCGGCACAACATCGTTGAGCCCCGGGAAGAACCCAAACAGATTCACGTCGCACACGTAGCCGTTGCCGAAGGCGCCTTGATTGCCCGCGCGAGTGAGGCCTTTCATCAGTAGCGGGATGTTGTCACCAGCGAATGCCAGCTGAGGTTCGATGCTTAGCAGGTGACGGGTGGCACCGGGCTGCCGATCCATGAATTCGCGCGCTGCCGGGTACACGTCTGTCGCGGAAGTCGAGAGGTGGCTTAGTACCCGCGCCATCGAACCTGCCGAGGACACAAGTTCCGGACGTCGGCGGTCGAGTTCGGCGACCATATCGCCGGCTTGCGTGATGACAGTGTCGAGATTGTCATTCTGCGCGGCGAGGTTGCCGACAATCTTGTTGAGATTGGTGATCATGTCGCCGAGGGCCTGATCTCGCCCGGCGAATGTCTCTGTGAGCGTGGATGTCTGGCTGACCAGGGTGGCCATCGACGAGGTGTCGCCCTGTAGTGATTCGATGACCGCCTTGGTGAGGTTGTCAGCGTCGTGTGGATTGAACACGCTGAACAGTGGCTCGTAGCCGTTGAGCAGCGCGGTGACATCGAAGGACGGCTCGGTACGCTCCGGCGGGATGACGCTTCCGGGCGGCAGCAGAGTGCCCACAGTGCCTTCACGGCCCAAAGACAGTCCGAGGTAACGCTGTCCGACAATGTTCTGATAGGTCACCGAGGCGACGGTGTTTCCGTACAACCGCTGTTCCTGCTGCACGACGAATGAGACTTTCGCCAATTTCCCGTCGATGTCGATCTTTTCGACTCGACCTACGCGCACACCGGCCATCCGGACGTCGTCGCCCTCACGAAGCCCATACGCATCGGTGAACATCGCCGAATATGACGCCGTTCTGCCCTCCACATCGTGCCGCAGGCTCACGTACACCAGCCAGGTCAGTGTCAGTGCCACCACCATGAAAAGGCTGAGGGCAACCAGTGTGCCGCGGGATTCACGGGATCTCAATGTGGCCTCCCAGCCGAAGGCGATTGTGGCGGAACGGATTTCAAAGGTGCCTTCAAAGAAACGGTGGTGCCGCGGGCGACCGGGCCCAGCAGCAGTTCGGTAGCGGCACTGGCGGGTTGGCCAGTGATCACGGTCAACATGTTTTGCTCGTACTGACTGCCCACGGGCCCGACGTTGCCGCCGAAAGACGATGGCGCAACCGTTCCCGGCGCAGCAGGCGGTGGAGGCGCGTTGTCGGGGTTTGCGGTCCCCGGTACCGGCGGAGACGGTGTGAGCCACGAGGGCAGCGGCGGATTGGGATCGGCCAAATTGGGCACCGGGTTGATTAACGGCGGCCCGACGGCAACGAGGTTCCCGTCCGCGCCCAGGACGGTTCCCGGCGGAGGAGCCAAGTCCTTCGGCGGCTGATAGTTCTGCGGCAGCAGCACTTCCGGAAGATCCGGCCGCACCGGGACCAACGGTGCCGTATAACAGCTGGGGCCCTTGAGCTCTCCGTAGTGCGGACAGTCGGCGCGCGTGTAGCTGTAGGTCGGGGTGAACGAAAGCATCCCGCGCGCGTGGCCCAAGCCGTCGGGCGTCACCATGGTCTCCATGACCTTGTTGGCCAGGATGTCCGTTTTGATGGCGGCGGCCAGCCAGTTTTGGGAGTTCTGCGCCAGTACGCCTAACGCCGGCGTGAAGTCTTTGGTGATCCCGATGAGTTGGTCGATGTGGTTGTTCAGCGATTGGTATGAGGTGCCGACCGTATTGCCGGCCCCGGAGATCAGCGAGGCCAGTTGCCCGCGGGTCTCGGCGAAGGTCTGCATCGGCTCAACGGCCTGATGCAGCGCGTCGATGAGGTCGGGCGCGGTGGTCTCAAGTCCCCGCGTCGCGTCGACGAGCGCCGATATCGTGGAGGGGCCGGTATCTGTGCTGACAATTGAATTAAGTTCATCGATAAGGTGATTGAGCTGTCCCGCGCTCTTCAAAAGGGTGACGCGGCGGTGGTCGGTAGCGGCCGCGAGTGCGGCCAGGATGCCCACCGACCTGTCTTCTCGGCCACGCCCGGATGCGGCTAGCAGGTCACGCAGCTTGCTGATGGTGGTTTGAAACAGCACGGTCGGTAGTCGGGTGTCTTCGGGAATGTGGGTGCCCGCTCGGATGGCGGGTCCGGGACCGTTACCGATCAGCTGGACCGACGATACGGCGAACACGTTGCTCGGGACCACGCGCGCGGTCAGGGCGGCCGGGATCGACTTGGCGTATTCGGATTTGAGGTCGATGTGGACGTAGTTGGGCTTTCCGTTAATCGCGGGAGCGACGCTGTCGACCGCTCCGACGAGCGCGCCGTGGTATTTGACGTCGGACTTTTGCGGAAGCCCGTCGCCGACGTTGCCCAGGTCGGCGACCACCTCTACGTAGTCTTCGAGGCGGCCCGTCGATTTGGCCAACAGCCCTGTGGTGAGAATCGCCGCCACCAGTGCAACCGCCAGCCCAAAGGCGAGCAGTTGTCGGTCGGATGGCCCGCGCCCGTCCAGCTCAAAAGAATTGGGCACTTGTCACCAACCCAGCTACCAACCCAACCATGAACTTAGCCACCGAACCTCGCGCCGGAGTCGACGCCCCAGAGCGCCATGGTGAGCAGCATGTTCACCATGATCATGACGGTGATGCTGGCCCGCATGCCGTGCCCCGCGGCGACACCCACTCCCTCGGGGCCGCCGCTGGCGTAGAAGCCGTAGTAGCACTGAATCGTGGAGGCGATCCACACAAAAACGACGGCTTTGATTAGCGAGAAGACGATGTCCTTGCCGGCCAGCATCAGCGAAAAGTAGTGGAAATAGGAGCCGGGGGAGCCGCCGCCGCTGAGTTCCACGACCAGTGCGGTGCTTAGGTAGCCGATCGCCAGGCACGCCGTGTACAGCGGGATGATTGCGACCACCGAGGCCAGCAGCCTGGTCGTCACCAGATACGGGATTGGCCGGATCGCAATCGATTCCAGGGCATCGATCTCCTCGGCGATGCGCATCGATCCCAGCTGTGCGGTGAACCGGCAGCCGCCCTGTATCGCAAACGCCATGGCCGCCATCAGCGGAGCCAACTCGCGGGTGTTGACCAACGACGACACCAAACCCGTAGCCGGGCCCAAGCCCAACATGTCCAGGAAGTTGTAACCCTCGATCCCGACGAGCGCTCCGACGGTGACACCGAGGACCAGGGCGACTCCCGCAGTGCCGCCTCCCACCACGAGCGAACCGTTGCCCCAGGTGATGTTCGACAGCAGCCGCAGAAACTCGCCGCGGTATTGACGCGCCGCGATCGGTGCGGCGACCAGTGCCCGCACAAAGAAGACCAGCAGATGGCCCAGCCGGGCGATCGGCAGCATGGCTTTGCGGTGCAGCCGCGCCAGCCGATTGGTGACTGGCGCCAGTGGTCGGTAGACGGAGACTGTCACGTCGTGCGCCTTGTCATAGGCCTGTCCTGGGCACCAACATGATGTAGAGCTGGCTGATGGCGACGTTGACGATCATCAGTACCAGGATCGCTTCGACCACAGCCGCGTTGACCGAGTTCGCCACACCGGTCGGGCCGCCCTTGGTGGACAGCCCCTTCTGTGCGGAGACGACAGCGACGATGGCGCCGAAGATGACCGCCTTCAGCAGCGCCAAGATCATGTCGTCGGTGGTGGCGAACGACGCGAACGTAGACACGAAGCTGCCCGGTGCGCCGTCTTGGACGTAGACGTTGAATAGGTAGCTGGCGAAAAATCCCACGAAGCAGACCACCCCGGTGAGCGCGAACCCGATCATGATCGCTGCGGCGAAACGCGGCACTACCAGCCGCCGGATCACCGAGACGCCCATCACCTCCATGGCGTCGTTCTCTTCGCGCATGGTTCGTGAACCCAGGTCGGCGGTGATCGCCGATCCGACGGCCGATGCCATCAAAATGGCGGCCACCATCGAAGCGCCCTGGCGGATGATCGCCAGTCCGCTGGCCGCACCGGCCAGTGAGGTAGCGCCGACCTGGCCGGCCAGCATCGCGAACTGAACCGACATGGTGACGCTGATCGGCAAGGACACCAGCACCGTCGGCAACACGGCGGTGCCCGCCATGAACGCGCCCTGCCGGACGAACTCTTCCCATTGGAATCGGCCGGTCACGAGATCGAAAAAGAAATACTGCACCGTCCGGATGCCGAGGACGAACTGTTCACCGACCGTGGTGAGGGATGCCAGGGGGTGACGTTTGACATACCCGACGGACCAGTTCTGGATCGCGGCTATTCCGTCGAGTCGGCCGTCCTGAAGGTCGTCTTGAGGCCCGTCCTGAAGGTCGTCTTGAGGGCCGGGGTGAGGGTCGTCGCAATCGTGGCCACTGAGCACCACGGTTTCTTGTTGTGCAGTCATCGCAGTGTGGCCGGCAGTTGCTCCGGCAAACCCATACCACTGGTCATCGCGTACTGTTACCCGCCCTCATCGGCGCTCTCCCGCCATTGATGTCCTAGGTGCCGGACACATGCCAGACACATGCCAGACACAATTGTCGGGCACGCTTGATTACAATCTTGGCTACGAAGTTCCGCGACCCTGCAGCTCAATCCCATAAACGGCCAGGCGACAGCTTACTCGACAGGCGTCAGTAATATTGGAAAATATTGGAAAAAAGTGCCCAATTAGATCGTCGTGTGCCAGTTGATCCGCGTCGAAATATTTGATCGAAGAAGCCGGGGACATGCCCCTGGCAAACATCTGGCTCGGCGGTGCCGGGGGTTGCCCGGAGGTCGGTGGCAGCTGCGGGGGCGCTCGCGCACGGTAGACACGCCGACCTCCGCGGGCGCCCGGCGCGTAGCCGGATATACCCGACATCTTCAGGCGATGGTACGGCTGTGGCATGCGGAAAAAACCAGCAACACACGTGAGTTTGCCCCGGCGACGGAGCTCCGCCTGCTTAATCGTTCAGTTTGTGAAGGGTTAAGCTTGATCAACTATCTCGGAGGTGTCGGGTTGGCCGGCTCCTAAAGAAATTGTCGCGGAGTTGCACAGTTCGCCGCTGCCGGGATGGCCGGTCGTCAGTGCCGACGCGAGGTATTGGGGAAGCGCTCACGTAGCGCCGAGGGAGAGAAAGTCACATGGCGGAATTCAGGAAAGAAGCCGTTCCGTGCCCACAGCCTGATTGCGGCGGGATTGCCCTGGCCGAGGTGCAGTATTCGGATGGGGCCGACAGCCTGGGCGAGCGGATAGTGCACTGGATCATGGACTGTCGGACGTGCGGGTACTGGGGACCGAATCGAGCGGCTTAGACCGCCAACGTCTACACCCTGTCGTCCACAACCGGGTCGTCGCCCTCAACCGGGCTGGGCCTCGGACAAATTAAACGGTCAGAGGGCGAAAACGCCCCCTGACCTGCAGGGTGAGTGACGGGACTCGAACCCGCGACATTCAGGATCACAACCTGACGCTCTACCAACTGAACTACACCCACCATTGCGACAAGCTGGTCCGGACGTGTCCGGGGCCAACGAGCAGCGACGTCGATACTAGCCGCTCGTTGGCGGCCCGTCCGAATCAGTGCCCGAATCGTCTGCCCCCGGTGCGGCATCCCTACCTTCGAGATCGGCGGCGACGGCCGCGATATCGCTGGTAGAAGGCCCTGGCGGGGACACGAATGCGGTACGTCGATAGAACTGCAGTTCACGGATGGATTCGTGAATGTCGGCAAGCGCCCGGTGCGCGAGTCCCTTGGCCGGCTGGCCGAAGTAGATGCGCGGGTACCAGCGCCGGCAGAGTTCCTTGATCGAGCTGACGTCGATCATCCGGTAATGCAGAAACGCGTCCAGCGCGGGCATGTCGCGGGCGATGAAGCCACGGTCGGTCGCGATCGAGTTACCGGCCAGCGGCGCCGTTTTGGGTTGCTTGACGTATTTGCCGATGTAGTCGAGCACCATCGCCTCGGCGGTCGCCAGGTCGACGGTGGAGGCTTGCACCTCGCGGGTCAGTCCGGAGCGCGAGTGCATTTCGGCGACCACCTCGACCATCGAAGACAGAGCGGCGTCGTCGGCGTGGATCACCACGTCGATCCCGTCGCCGAGGACGTTCAGCTCGGCGTCGGTAACCAGAGCCGCGATCTCGATCAACTTGTCCGAGCCCAATTCCAGCCCGGTCATCTCGCAATCGATCCATACCAATTCGTCCCGCACAGCGCCCAGACTAAGCCCACATTGCCCCTGCCCCTGCCTTCACCGGCCAGTAGTGTGATGCTTTGCATCACTGCACGTGAACTACTTGGGGAAGAGAGCCGCGGCACGATGACCACGGAATCAACAACTGACGGACCTGGCGGGGCGGCGAAGCGGATCGCGGATGGTTACGCCGTGGCAGGCCAGGCGCTGGAATTGGGGACGGTCGTCGTCGACGGCGTGGCCGACCCCACCGCGCAGATTCGCATTCCGCTGGCCACGATCAACAGGCACGGTCTGGTGGCCGGAGCGACCGGAACCGGCAAGACCAAGACCCTGCAGTTGATCGCCGAGCAGCTCAGCGCGGCGGGCGTTCCCGTGCTGATGGCCGATGTGAAGGGCGACCTGTCCGGGCTTTCGCGCCCGGGGGAGGGCAACGACAAGACCGCCGCGCGCGCGAAAGATACTGGGGACAACTGGGAGCCGACGGGTTACCCGGTTGAGTTCTTGTCTCTGGGCACCGGCGGGATCGGCGTCCCGATCCGTGCGACAGTCGAAAGCTTTGGCCCGATTCTGTTGTCAAAGGTGTTGGGACTTAACGCTACTCAAGAGTCGACGTTGGGGCTGATCTTCCACTGGGCCAAAGAGGCCGGGAGCCCGCTGGTGACACTGGACCAGCTGCGCGCTGTCATCAGCTACTTGACCAGCGACGACGGCAAGGCCGCTCTGAAAGATCTGGGCGGGGTGTCGTCGACGAGTGCGGGCGTCATCCTGCGGGCGCTGGTGAACCTCGATGCCGAGGGCGGCGACACCTTCTTCGGCGAGCCCAAGCTGGACCCGAACGACCTGTTGCGCAACGACGACCAGGGCCGCGGCATCATCACGCTGCTGGAGTTCACCGGTCAGTCGTTGCGCCCAGTCATCTTCTCCACCTTCCTGATGTGGCTGCTCGCCGACCTGTACACCAAACTGGACGAGGTCGGGGACGTCGACAAACCCAAGCTGGTGTTCTTCTTCGACGAGGCGCACCTGCTGTTCAGCGACGCTTCGAAGGCGTTCCTCGAACAGGTCGAGCAAACCGTCAAACTGATTCGTTCCAAAGGCGTCGGGGTGTTCTTCTGCACCCAGTTGCCGACGGATCTGCCCAACGAGGTGCTGTCGCAGTTGGGTGCCCGAGTCCAGCACGCACTGCGCGCGTTCACGCCTGACGATCAGAAGGCGCTGAGCAGGACCGTGCGCACGTACCCGAAGACCGATGTCTACGACCTGGAATCAGCGCTGACGTCGCTGGGCATCGGCGAGGCGGTCGTCACCGTGTTGTCGGAGAAGGGCGCACCGACGCCGGTGGCGTGGACCCGCATGCGCGTACCCCGGTCGCTGATGGGTGCTATTGGCGCCGACGCGGTCACCGCCGCGGCCAAAAGCAGCCCGCTGCAGGGGAAGTACGGGCAGACGATCGAGCAGGCGCCCGCGCCGGAAATGGGCTCGAAGGGCGAAGTGGCCCCTGCGCCCGGGTCCGGTGTCCCGCCGCTTCCACCGGACTTCCAGCTGCCGCCGATGCCCGAGCCCGCGGAGCCCAAGGGCCCCGGCATGTGGGAGGAAGTGCTGAAGAATCCCGCCGTCAAGAGCGCGCTCAACACCGGAGTCCGCGAAATCGTCAAGGGCATCTTCGGTAGTGGCCGGCGCCGATAGTAACCCCTACCCGCCGCCGAGCCTCTTGTAGAAACTGCCCACGATCGGGGCGACGATCGCGCGGGGCGCATACCCGCTCGCCACGGACATTGCCTTAGACGTCAAGCCCGGTACGACGCGCATCTTGTTGCGCTCCAAGGCATCCAGCGATAACCGTGCGGTGTGTTCTGTCGAGATCCAGAGAAAGTCCGGCACCAGCTTCTCGACCAGCGAGGCTTCGGCGGCATCGGGCAGGTCGGTGCGCACCGGGCCCGGTGCCAGCAGTGTGACGTGCACACCCGAACCGCGCAGCTCACCGTGCAACGATTCGCTGAAAGTGTTCGCGAACGCTTTGGTGGCCGCATAGGTTGCGTTGTAGGGAATCGGTGAATTGCCCGCCGCCGAACCGGAAATCAGTATGCCGCCGGCCTTGCGATCGATCATCCCCGGCAACACCGCCAGCGTGAGATCGTGCACTGCGACGGCGTTTAGCTGTACCTGAGTTTTTTCGCCCGCCGGGTCGAGTCCCGAGATCGGACCGAAGGTCGCGGTACCCGCGTTGGCGCACAGGATCGAGATGGGCCGCGCGGCCAATTCGTCGGCCAGCTTCGCTCGTTCGGATGGGTCGGCCAGATCGGCCGGGCGCACGTCCACCGCGACGCCGTACTTGTCGGTCAGCCGGGCGGCCAGCTCGTTCAGCAGCTCTTCGCGCCGCGCGGTGACGATCAGGTTGTGCCCGCGCGCGGCAAGTTCGACGGCCAGCGCTTCTCCGATGTTTTGCGAGGCGCCGGTGACAACGGCACGCGCGTCTGGGCTGGGAGCTGGTACCGGCATGCGCCAATCGTAGACAGTGACCACCCGTAGAGTGCCGGGCATGACTCAGCCGGAGCTGGCGCCGCGGACGGCCGGGCGATTCCAGGTATTCGCCTGGGCGCTATGGGACTGTGGCGCTGTCGGCATGAGCGCGATCGTGGCGACCTTTGTTTTCGCGGTCTATCTGACCAGCAGCGTGGGGGTAGGCATGTCCGGCGGCACCACGCCCGCCAGTTGGTTGGGCCGGGCGGGGGCCATCGCGGGTTTGACCGTTGCGGCGCTGGCGCCGGTCGTCGGGGTGTGGGTGGAGTCCCCGCGTCGCCGACGGCTGGCGCTGAGCGTGGGGACCGGTCTGGCGGTGGCGCTCACTTGCGCCATGTTCTTCATCCGGGATCGCCCGAGCTACTTCTGGGCCGGGCTGGTGCTGCTGGGAGCCACGGCGGCGTGCTGTGACCTGGCCAGCGTCCCGTACAACGCGATGCTGCGCCAGCTGTCGACGCCGCAGACTGTCGGCCGCATTTCCGGCCTGGGCGCGGCGTCGGGTTACCTCGGCAGCGTCCTGCTGCTGATGCTGATCTTTGCGGGATTCATTGGAGGGTCCGGCTCCGGCCCTGACGCGGTGCGCGGGCTGCTGCACGTGCCCGTCGCGGACGGACTCAACATCCGGTGCGCGATGCTGGCGACGGCGGCGTGGCTGGCGGTCCTGGCGCTGCCGCTGTTGTTCGTCACAAACCGGCTACCCGAGTCGGGCCCCGACCTTGCCGGGGCGGAGCGGCCGACGAGCATGCTGGGTGGCTACCGCAGGCTGTGGACGGAAATCTCCGCGGAATGGCGGCGCGACCGCAACCTGGTGTACTTCCTGGGCGCGAGCGCGCTCTTCCGGGACGGGCTTGCGGCGACTTTCGCCTTTGGCGCCGTGCTCGGTGTCACCGTCTACGGCATCTCGCAGGCGGACGTACTGGTATTCGGTGTGGTGGCCAGCGTGGTGGCCGCGCTCGGTGCGGTGCTGGGTGGGTTCGTCGACCACCGGATCGGATCCAAACCGGTCATCGTCGGGTCGCTGGTCGCGATCATCATCGCGGGGCTCATCTTGATGGCGCTGTCCGGTCCGGTCGCCTTCTGGGTGTGCGGTCTGCTGCTGTGTCTGTTCATCGGCCCGTCGCAGTCGTCGTCGCGCGCGCTGTTGCTGCAGATGTCAAAGCACGGCAGGGAAGGAGTGGCGTTCGGCCTGTACACGATGACGGGTCGGGCGGTTGCGTTCTTGGCGCCGTGGCTGTTCTCCGTCTTCGTCGACTTCTTCGGCGCCGCCCGGGCAGGCCTGGGCGGGATCTCGCTGGTGCTGATCGCCGGAACGGTGGCGATGCTCGCGGTCCGGGTCCCACCGCGCGACGCTGCCGCGCCTGAACCTGTTTAGCTCCTGGCGTCGCAGATCGTCAGGCCCTGACCGACGCGCTGGCGCATCTGGACGCCGTCGACGGTGACCCAGCACGTCACGTTGTGGCCGATGTTGACGATCGTGACGCTCGGTGGATGCGCGGCCGACTGGGCCAGGGTGACTTCTTTGCTCCACGGCAGCGGGACGTTGAACGCGGTCTGGATGACACCGTCGGCGTCGATGTACATGATGCTGATCGCCCGACCCTCGCCCGTGACGTTGTAGACCACGGTCTGCGTCGTGCCTGGGCTGGTCGTCTCGCTGGGGACGGTAGGCGGCGCGGCGGTGGGCAGTGGCACCCGCGATGGCGCCCTGGTCGGTGCCTTGATCGACGGGGGCGGGAGGACAGAACTCGAGCCGGGCATGGCCGGCAACGGCGGGACGGCAGTCTGGGTCTTGGTGGCGTTGTTCGCGAGTATCAGCGCGATGACCAGTCCGACGACCAACAGCACCGCGACGCTGGCGACGACCCACAACCAGCGCGGCGATGACGGGCCATCCGGCGGCGGGGAAACCGGCCCGTCCGGAGGTGGTCCTCCCGACGGGGATTGGTCCTGCTGCCAGTGCGGTGGCAAACGTCTGGTCGGATCGGCGTTGTTGAAGCTCGGCGGCGTCGATGTCCAAGGCGAGCTCGGCGGGGTATAGCCGTACCCGCCGTAGCTGGGCGCATAGGGCGTTTGGTCGGCGTATGCAGGGTCTGCGGGCGGCGGCTCTCCCGGGGCCCACCGCTCGGTCGGCCCAGACCCCGGTAGAGGGGGACTAAATCGCTTGGGTCGACGTGGATCGTTCATGTCCACCTCATGATTTGCAGGGTACCTGGGCCAGGTGGCAGGGCGGTGGTTTACCGAGAAGGCGAGGTTCAGCGGGCCTGATCGCGGGCTCTTAGTGCGGCGACGGTCATGGCGCGCATCAGGGTGCGTGACCGGCCGGTCCGGCCCGGTTTGCTGCGCGAGTTGTCGGGGCTCTTCATGCTGTGCTGGGTGGAATTAAGCAGCCCGAACACCGCATGCGCCATCAGCCGGGCATCGGCTTCGGCAAGCTCGGGGTCCAGTTCGCGCAGCACGCCGACCCACACCTCCACGTATTGGCGTTGCGCTTTGCGCACCTGCCGCTCGGCTGCCGCGGGCAGGTGTGCAAGGTCGCGGTCCTGGATGCGGATCAGGTCCGGTTCGCCCAGCGCAAAGTCGAGATGGAAGTCGATCAGGCCGTCCAGCGCCACCGCCGCGTCGGAACTGCGGGCCGTGACATCGCGTGCACCCGCGAGCAGCCGGGCACTGATGCCGCCCAGCAACTCGACCAGCATCGACTCCTTGTTGGGAAAGTGTCGGTAGATAGCCGGACCGCTGACACCCGCGGCGGCGCCGATGTCTTCCAGCCGCACCGCGACGAAACCCCGCTCGGCGAACAGCCGTTCGGCGGCCGACAGGAGTTGCAGGCGCCGGTCGGATTTCAACCTGCTGCGGCGATTTGGCGCGTCCGGCTGGCCGGGCTGGCCGTCTTGGGCGGATGCAGTCATGACGAACCTCCGTCCACAACTTGTCCGGGCAATTCGGTTAATCACCACTAACGTAACACGAGTTATTCGTTATTAACTTGCATCGGATGCGGGCCGGGGTCGGAGGCGCTGATTCCGGGGCGCCACCGAGCACCATTCGTTTCCTGGACGCAATAGTGTGGGCAGTGGTATTGTACCGTCAGTTAATTCATATTAACTGAATCTTCTGCTGGCTGCGGACGTGTCCGAGGAGGCTTTGGCGGTAATGGACAAAGTGGTTGCTACCGCCCGCGAGGCGGTCGCGGACATAACCGACGGGTCGTCCCTGGCGGTCGGGGGATTCGGGGTCTGCGGCATCCCGGATGCCCTGATCGTGGCGCTGGTCGACAGCGGCGCAAAGGACCTGGAGACGGTGTCGAACAACTGCGGCATCGACGGCGCCGGCCTGGGGCTATTGTTGGAGCACAAGCGAATTCGCCGGACCATCGGATCTTACGTGGGCGAGAACAAAGAGTTCGCGCGCCAGTTCCTTTCCGGCGAACTCGAAGTGGAACTCAACCCTCAGGGCACCCTCGCGGAGCGACTGCGCGCCGGCGGCGTGGGCATACCTGCCTTCTATACACCTGCAGGGGTCGGCACCCAGGTCGCCGACGGCGGGTTGCCGTGGCGCTACGACTCGTCGGGTGCGGTTGCGGTGGTGTCGCCGGCCAAGGAAACCCGCGAGTTCGACGGTGTCACCTATGTTCTCGAGCGGGCGATTCGCACCGACTTCTCTTTGGTGCACGCCTGGAAGGGTGACCGGCACGGCAACCTGGTGTACCGCGAGGCGGCGGCCAACTTCAACGCGGACTGCGCCGCGGCCGGCAGGATCACGATCGCTCAGGTCGAACACCTCGTCGAGCCCGGTGAAATCGACCCCGCCACGGTGCACACCCCGGGCGTCTTCGTCCAGCGCGTCGTGCACGTGCCGAATCCCGCCAAGCTGATCGAGAAAGAGACGGTGCGGCAATGACGGAAAGTGGCGCGCCGATGACGATGCAGAGCGTAGCGATGAAGAGGGATGGCGCCAAATGACGTGGAGCAGAGACGGCATGGCCGCCCGGGTGGCGGCTGAGTTCGAAGACGGCCAATACGTCAACCTGGGCATCGGGATGCCCACCCTGATCCCCAACCACATTCCCGCGGGCGTCCACGTAGTCCTGCATTCGGAGAACGGGATCCTGGGTGTCGGCCCGTACCCCAGTCGCGAGCAGCTCGATCCGGACCTGATCAACGCGGGCAAGGAAACGGTCACCGCGCTGCCAGGCGCGGCGTTCTTTTGCTCGTCGAGCTCGTTCGGAATCATCCGCGGCGGACACCTGGACGTAGCCGTGCTCGGAGCCATGCAGGTGTCGGCCACCGGCGACCTTGCCAACTGGATGATTCCCGGGAAGATGGTCAAGGGGATGGGCGGCGCGATGGACTTGGTCCACGGCGCGCGCAAGGTGATCGTGATGATGGAGCACGCCGCCAAGGACGGCGCCCCCAAGATCCTCGAACAGTGCACGTTGCCGCTGACCGGCGTGGGTTGCGTGAACCGCATCGTCACCGAGCTCGCGGTCATCGACGTCTGCGATGACGGCCTGCACCTGATCGAGACGGCGCCCGACGTGTCGGTCGAAGAGGTCGTCGCGAAGACTGAACCGCCCCTTGTGATTCGAGCGGCTTTGCGGTGACCGCTGTCAAGAGCTCTGCTTCGGCCGCCACTGAGGCGCCGTCGTTCGCCGATCAACACCGCCGGCTCGTCGGTGAGCTGAACGCCAAGCTTGCCGCCGCGGCGCTGGGCGGCAACGAGCGCGCCCGAGAGCGCCACGTCAGCCGGGGCAAGCTGTTGCCCCGCGAACGCGTGGATCACTTGCTTGATCCGGGCACCCCGTTTTTGGAGCTGGCTCCGCTGGCCGCGGGCGGCATGTACGGCGACGAGTCACCAGGAGCGGGAATCATCACCGGGATCGGCCGGGTCTCCGGACGCGAATGCGTGATCGTCGCCAACGACGCCACCGTCAAGGGCGGCACTTACTACCCGATGACGGTCAAAAAGCACCTGCGCGCACAGGAAGTCGCGCTGCAGAACCTGCTGCCGTGCGTCTACCTTGTCGACTCTGGCGGCGCCTTCCTGCCGCGCCAGGACGAGGTGTTTCCCGACCGCGAGCATTTCGGTCGGATCTTCTACAACCAAGCGACAATGAGCGCGAAGGGCATTCCGCAGGTGGCGGCCGTGCTGGGCTCATGCACGGCAGGCGGCGCCTATGTGCCGGCGATGAGTGACGAGGCCGTCATCGTCCGCGAGCAGGGCACCATCTTTCTCGGCGGCCCGCCACTTGTGAAGGCCGCCACCGGAGAGATCGTCTCGGCCGAAGACCTCGGCGGCGGTGACTTACATTCGCGGGTCTCCGGTGTCACCGACCACCTTGCCGACGACGACGCACACGCGTTGCGCATCGTGCGCCAGATCGCGGCCACCTTCGGTCCCCGCGAGCCCAGTCAATGGGAGGTCCGACCCCCTGTCGAACCCACGCACCCACAACACGAGCTCTACGACGTGGTGCCACCGGATCCCCGGGTGCCTTACGACGTGCGCGAGGTCATCCTGAGACTGGTCGACGGCGGCGAATTCAGTGAATTCAAGGCCAAATACGGCAAGACGCTGGTGACCGCCTTCGCGCGCATTCACGGTCATCCCGTCGGGATCGTCGCCAACAACGGGGTGCTGTTCAGCGAATCCGCATTGAAGGGCGCGCATTTCATCGAGCTCTGCGACAAGCGCAAGATTCCGCTGCTGTTCTTGCAGAATATCGCCGGTTTCATGGTCGGACGCGACTACGAGGCCGGCGGAATCGCCAAGCACGGCGCCAAGATGGTTACCGCCGTGGCTTGCGCGCGGGTGCCGAAGCTGACCGTGGTGATCGGCGGATCCTATGGTGCGGGTAACTATTCGATGTGCGGGCGGGCGTACTCGCCCCGTTTCCTGTGGATGTGGCCCAATGCGAGGATCTCGGTGATGGGCGGCGAGCAGGCTGCGTCCGTGCTGGCCACCGTGCGCGGAGAACAGCTCGCCGGGGCGCGCACACCCTGGTCCGCCGACGAGGAAGAGGCGTTCAAGGCGCCCATCCGCGCGCAGTACGAGGATCAAGGCAACCCCTACTACTCCACCGCCCGGCTGTGGGACGACGGAATCATCGACCCGGTTGACACCAGAGCGTGTGTCGGGCTTGCACTTTCGGTGTGTGCGCACGCGCCGCTGGAACCGGTCTCCTACGGCGTCTTCCGGATGTGATTGATGTTTGACACGGTATTAGTGGCCAACCGGGGCGAGATCGCGGTGCGGGTAATCCGGACGTTGCGCCGGCTGGGCATTCGCTCGGTCGCTGTCTACAGCGATCCCGACGCCGGCGCGCGGCACGTCATCGAGGCCGACACCGCCGTGCGACTGGGACCAGCCGCGGCGCGCGAGAGCTATCTCGATATCGCTCGGGTGCTTGACGCCGCGGTCCGCACCGGATCCCAAGCGATTCACCCGGGCTACGGATTTCTCTCCGAGAACGCCGAATTCGCCGCCGCCTGCAAACGCGCCGGGGTGGTGTTCCTCGGCCCACCCGCACGCGCGATCGAGGTGATGGGCGACAAGATCACCGCGAAGAACGCGGTCGCCGCTTTCGGCGTGCCGGTGGTGCCGGGGGTGGCCAAACCGGGGCTGACCGAAGAGGATCTGGTGGCCGCGGCCGAAGAGGTCGGCTATCCGGTGTTGGTCAAGCCGTCGGCGGGTGGCGGCGGCAAGGGCATGCGGATGGTGGAGGACCCGGCGCGGCTGCGTGAGGCGCTGGTGAGCGCCCGGCGCGAGGCGGCCTCGGCGTTCGGTGACGACACGCTGTTCCTTGAGCGCTTCGTGTTGCGGCCCAGGCATATCGAGGTGCAGGTGCTCGCCGACGGGCACGGCAACGTGGTGCATCTGGGGGAGCGCGAGTGCAGCCTGCAGCGACGTCACCAGAAGGTCATCGAGGAAGCGCCGTCGGCACTACTGGATGCCGCGACGCGGGCACGGATCGGGGCGGCGGCCTGCGACACCGCCCGCAGCGTCGACTACGTCGGAGTCGGCACGGTGGAGTTCATCGTCTCCGCTGCGCGGCCCGATGAGTTCTTCTTCATGGAGATGAATACACGTCTGCAGGTGGAACATCCGGTAACCGAGGCGGTCACCGGCCTGGACCTCGTCGAGTGGCAGCTGCGGGTCGCGGCCGGCGAGAAGTTGACGTTCAGTCAGGACGACGTCGAGCTGAACGGGCATGCGATCGAGGCACGGGTCTACGCCGAAGATCCGGCGCGTGGCTTTCTGCCGACCGGCGGGCGGGTGCTGCAGGTGCTCGAGCCCACCGGTGCCGGGGTGCGGGTGGACTCGTCACTGCTCGCGGGCACCGTGGTGGGCAGCGACTACGACCCCATGCTGAGCAAGGTGATTGCCCACGGAGCCGACCGCGATGAGGCGCTCGCCACGCTCGACCGGGCACTGTCGCAGACCGCGGTCCTGGGCGTGCAGACCAATGTTGAGTTCTTGCGCTTCCTGCTTTCCGACGAGCGGGTGCGCGCCGGCGACCTGGACACCGCGCTGCTGGACGAACGGCTGGTGGACTTCGTCCCGCTGCCGGCGCCCGAAGATGTGCTCGCCGCAGGCGGCCTCTACCGTCAGTCTGCTCTGGCCAGCAACGCCGGGGGCAGCCCATGGGCGGCCCCGACCGGGTGGCGCGTCGGTGGCGTGGTGGCGCCGGTCCGCACCGCGATGCGCACGGCGCTCGGCGCCGAGACGGTGTCGGTGTGGGGGCCACCCGAGGCCGCCAAGGTGCAGGTCGGTGACGGCGAGATCGTCACCGCAACTGTCCAACTCGAGTCCGACCAGATGAGCGTGACGCTGGACGGGCTGCATCGCGACTACCGGTGGGCCGAGGCCGACCGGCATTTATGGATCGCCGACACGCGCGGTACCTGGCAGCTACGCGAGGCCGAGGAGCGGAAGATTCACCGCGCGGCAGGCGAGCGGCCCGCCGAGGTTGTCAGCCCCATGCCGGGCAGCGTGATCGCCGTCCAGGTCGAGTCGGGCGCCGAGGTCAACGAGGGGGACGTGGTGGTGGTCGTCGAGGCGATGAAGATGGAACACTCACTGACCGCTCCTGTTTCGGGACAGGTGGAAGTGCTGGTGTCGGTGGGCGACCAGGTGAAGGTCGAGCAGGTACTGGCCAGGATCAAAGGTGAACAATCATGACGACAGCGATTACCGCGGGCAGCTTGCCCAAGGAGTACGAGGATTTGCGCGATACGGTGGCCGATTTCGCGCGCACCGTGGTCGCGCCGGTGTCGGCCAAACACGATGAGGAGCACAGCTTCCCGTACGAGGTCGTTGCCAAGATGGCTGAGATGGGGCTGTTCGGCCTGCCGTTCCCGGAGGAGTACGGCGGTATGGGCGGCGACTACTTCGCGCTGTCACTTGTCCTCGAGGAGCTCGGCAAGGTCGACCAATCCGTGGCGATCACGCTGGAGGCCGCGGTGGGCCTCGGCGCTATGCCGATCTTCCGGTTCGGTACCGAGGATCAGAAGCAGAAGTGGTTGCCCGACCTTGTGGCCGGCCGTGCGCTTGCCGGCTTCGGGCTGACCGAGCCGGGCGCCGGATCGGACGCCGGGGGCACACGGACCACCGCCAAGCTCGACAACGGCGACTGGGTGATCAACGGATCCAAGCAATTCATCACCAATTCAGGCACCGACATCACGTCGCTCGTGACCGTCACCGCGGTCACCGGCAATCTGGCCAGCGACAAGAAGGAGATCTCGACCATCGTCGTCCCCAACGGCACACCGGGTTTCACCGTCGAGCCGGTCTACAACAAGGTCGGCTGGAACGCGTCGGACACGCATCCGTTGACCTTCGCTGACGCCCGCGTCCCGGATGAGAATCTGCTGGGCATCCGCGGCAAGGGGTACGCGAACTTCCTGTCCATCCTCGATGAAGGTCGCATCGCGATCGCTGCCTTGGCGACCGGCGCGGCGCAGGGCTGCGTCGACGAGAGCGTTAAGTACTCGAAGGAGCGCCAGTCGTTCGGCCAGCCGATCGGCTCGTATCAGGCGATCAGCTTCAAAATCGCCCGGATGGAGGCGCGGGCCCACGTCGCGCGCACCGCGTACTACGATGCAGCCGCAAAGATGTTGGCGGGTAAGCCCTTCAAGAAGGAGGCGGCCATCGCCAAGATGATCTCGTCGGAGGCGGCCATGGACAATGCGCGCGACGCCACGCAGATTCACGGCGGATACGGCTTCATGAACGAGTATCCGGTGGCGCGTCACTACCGCGACAGCAAGATCCTCGAGATCGGTGAAGGCACCACCGAGGTGCAGCTGATGCTCATCGCGCGATCGCTGGGGCTGTCATGAGCCAGCAGGAGGGCAAGTCGGTTGTCCAGCGGGGCCTGTGGTTTGAGGAGTACGAGATCGGCACCACATACCTGCACCGGCCCGGGCGCACGGTCACCGAGGCGGACAACGTGTTGTTCACCACCCTGACGATGAACACCCAGTCACTGCATCTCGATGCGGCGTGGGCAGCCGAGCAGCCGGGTTTTCGGGGTGAGCGGCTGGTGAACTCGATGTTCACACTCTCGACCATGGTGGGGCTGTCGGTGACGCAACTGACGCTGGGCACCATCGTGGCGAATCTCGGATTTTCCGAGGTGTCCTTCCCCAAGCCGCTCTTTCACGGCGACACCCTGTACTCGGAGACCGTCTGCACCGCCAAGCGCGAGTCGAAAAGCCGGCCTGGCGAAGGCATCGTGACGCTGGAGCACACCGGACGCAACCAGCACGGTGACATCGTTGGGCGGGCGGTGCGCACCACGTTGGTGCAGAAGCGCCCCGCTTCCCCAGCAGACACCGAGGAGATTCGATGAACTTGCGCACCGCCGGCCCGGGCTGGCTGTTCTGCCCTGCCGATCGTCCGGAGCGTTTCGCGAAGGCGGCCGCCGCCGCCGATGTGGTGATCCTCGACCTCGAAGACGGCGTGGCCGAGGCGGACAAACCCGCCGCCCGCAAGGCGCTGCAGGACACCCCGCTGGATCCGGACCGCACCGTCGTGCGCGTCAACGCGTCCAGCACGAATGAACTGCCATTGGATCTGGATGCCCTGGCCGGTACTGCGTACACGACGGTGATGCTGTCCAAGACCGAATCGGCCGCGCAGGTCAACGCGCTCGCACCGCGCGACGTGATCGCGCTGATCGAGACGCCGCGCGCCGCGGTGTTCGCCGCCGAAATCGCCGCGGCGGAGCGGACCGTCGCCCTGTTCTGGGGCGCCGAGGATCTGGTCGCCACCCTGGGTGGCAGTTCCAGCCGCTTCGCCGACGGCACGTATCGGGATGTTGCCCGGCACGTGCGATCGACTGCTCTGCTGGCGGCGTCCGCGTTCGATCGGATCGCGCTGGATGCGGTGCACCTGGATATCCGTGACCTGGACGGTCTGCGGGCGGAGGCCAATGATGGCGTGGCGCTGGGTTTCGCGGGGACGGTGTGTATTCACCCGAGCCAGATCCCGGTGGTGCGCGCGGCGTATCGCCCCAGCGAGGACGAGCTGGCGTGGTCGCGCCGGGTGTTGAAGGCGGCGCAGAGCGAGCGCGGCGTGTTCGCATTCGAGGGGCGGATGGTCGATTCCCCGGTGCTCAAGCACGCGGCGATGACGCTGCGGCGGGGCGGGGAAACACTGCCGGCTTGACTCGAGAGACCCTGTTCTGACCAGCGTGATTCCAGACGCATGCGGGTGACTCGACGACTGTTTACCTGGTGTGCGTCCACAGGACGGACTACGTCGAGTCATCAAGCCCGGGCACCCATACACTTACTTGCTGTTGTGTAAGACACGCTAACTACTCGTCAGCGCACCAACCCCGCGGAGCGTAATGAACAACCAGTACTTCCCGTTGGTCGTCGTGGTGGTCATGCTCGCACTTGGGCTGACGCTCACCGTCGACGACTTCAAGCGGGCCGCCACGCTGCGGCGCCCGCTGGCGGTTGCCCTGATCTGCCAGGCTGTGCTCCTACCGGCGCTGTGCTTCCTGATCGCCGAAGCCTTGCACCTTTCGCCCACTCTGGCGGTTGGACTGATGCTGATGGCCGCTACCCCAGGTGGGACGATGGCGAGCATCCTGAGTCACCTCTTCAACGGGGACCTGGCGCTCAATGTCACCCTGACCGCGATCAACGCGGTGCTGTCGATCTTTGCCTTACCAGCGATACTGGCGCTTTCGATGACCTGGTTCATTGGGGGAGGACGGTATATCCCGCTACAGGTGGACAAGTTTTTTGGGATCTTCGGACTTGTGCTCATACCCACTGCCATCGGCATTGTGATACGGCACCGTTTCCCCGATCTGGCCCGGCGACTTCAGAAGCCGGTGAGAATATTCGCAGCGGTCCTGTTGGTCGTCGTCGTCGGTTCGTCGATCGCCGGCGGCAAGAAGACGCTGTGGGACAACCTTGGGGTGCTGACCGCAGCCGTCGCGTCCTTCTGCCTTGTCAGCCTGACCGTCGGCTATCTGGTGCCGCGCTTCATGCATCTCGCTCCGCGACAGGCCATCGCCGTCAGCTTGGAGATCGGGATACACAACGCTGTGGTGGCGATCGGCGTGGCGCTGAGTCCGCAGCTGCTGAATAGCGCCGAAATGGCTATCCCCGCGGGAGTTTACGGCGCTATCGCGCCGTTGATTGCCATCGCGTTCATCCTCACGGTGCGCCGTCTGGACCCTGCGCATCGTACTCTCGCCCGCTCCGAAGCGGCGGTGACGGAATCTCCCGCTTAGGGGCGTTCCCTCACGCACGAGGTGCGTGTTCCTACGCGGCGTCGCCGTCGTTATCTACTTCGTGGTCGTCCTCGTTGCGGAGCAGTTTTTCGGGGTGATGGTAGGTATTGGTGCGTGCTCGGCCGCGATCCAGGTGTGGGGGTGGGATCCATTCGGTGTCGCCGCGGGCGTTTTTGCGGGTGCTCCAGCCTGGCGGTCCCAGTAGGCGGTGGTGGGGTCCGCAGGCGAAGGTGAGGTTGTTGATGTCGGTGGTGTGGCATTTGGCGTAGTCGGTGACATGGTGGACTTCACACAGGTAGCCGGGCACAGTGCAGCCCGGTGTCGTGCAGCCGCGGTCTTTGCCGTACAAGACAATTCGTTGTCCGGGTGAGGCGAGTCGTTTGGTGTGGTAGAGCGCCAGAGCTTTGCCTTTGTCGAAGATGGCCAGGTAGTGGTGGGCGTGCCGCGCCAGGCGGATGACATCCGACATCGGCAAGATGGTGCCGCCGCCGGTCAGTCCGCGTCCCGCGGCGGTTTGGAGCTCGGCCAGGGTGGTCGTCACGACGATGGAGGCCGGGAGGCCGTTGTGCTGCCCCAGGTCTCCTGAGGCCAGCAGGGCACGCAGCGCGGCGTCGAGGCCGTCGTGGTTGCGTTGGGCCTGGCTGCGGGAGTCGCGATCAATCGCTTCCTGGGAGGGGGAGCCGTCCACACACGCGGTGTCGTCGGCCGGGTTGCACATGCCTGGGGCGGCTAGTTTGGCCAGTGCGGCCTCCACGGTGGCGCGCGCCTGGGGGGTCAGCCAGCCGAAGAGTTTGGACATGCCGTCGTGTTGCTGGTTACCCAGCGTTACACCGCGGCGCCGGGCCCGGTCCTCGTCGGTGAAGTTGCCGTCGGGGTTGAGGCAGTCAGCCATCTTGGCGGCCAGCCCGGCGAGTTCTTCGGGTCCGCATTGGCTGCCCAGTTCGGCTAGATCGGCCTCGGTGCGCTGGCGGGTCTGCAGATCAACGAAACCGGGCAGTCCGTGATAGAGCCGGCGAATCACCGCGACCTGGCCGGCCCCCAGCTCGCCAGCCCGCTGGGCGGCGGCGGTCGCGGCCAGCAGCGGGGCCACTGGCTCCCCGGTCAGTCCGTGTTGGGGACCCAGGTCGGCGGCTTCATGGATGCGCCGGTTGGCCTCACCGCGGCTGATCAATGTCCAATCGGCGATCGCATGCGACAGCTTGCCGCCCAATTCCGCAGCGGTGGCTTGGCGGGCCAGCTGGTTAATCAACGGATGCTCGGCGACCGGCAGCCGCCGGCGCACCCGCTCACACCGCTCCAGCAACGCGAACCGCTCCGGGGTGGTCAACGCCTCAAAACTCAATCCGCACAGCCGATCCAGGTCAGCGTCGAGCGCGTCAAAGACCGCAACGATCTCCTCACGACTACTCGAACTCATGTTCGAAACATTACGCCCGGCCACCGACAGAAAACCCCGCCCAGTGACCCCTGAAACCACTGTGACGCAAGTGATTCAAAGACAGCCGCGGAGCGCTATCGTCGTTGTGCCGCGGCCAATCGTTCGGCGAACTGCGGCGACTGGATTGAGTGGACCTGCGGCCCAAGCTCGGTGCGCATAGCGAGCTCATGCTGCTCGTTGTCCAGGGAGCCCGGGTTGGCGGTGGCACGCATGGTCGCCTTCGTCGCCAACACCACCTCGCGCGGCGCAGACGCGGGTCCCGCAGCGAGCTCCAACGCCGCGGCGACGGGATCGTCGGCAACGCTGAGCGCCAACCCATGCCGCACAGCGGCTTCGGCGTCGAAGCGCATCCCGAACAAGAGGGCGGCGCGAGCGACCGCCGGGCCCACCGCCCGCTGCAGCATCCAGGTGGCGCCCCCACCCGGGTGCAGTCCCAGCTTCTGGAAACGGGCGTCGAACAACGCGGCCGGCCCGGCGATCCGCACATCGGCGGCCAACGCCAGGTTCAAGCCCGCGCCGACCGCCGCACCGTTGACTGCCGCGATGGTCGGCAATGTGCAATTGCCGACGGCCATGAAGCCGTCGTAGATCCGCTGCAGTCCCGCGGCCGGTGTTCCGCTACCGGCAGCGCCAAGCGCGCTCAAGTCGGCGCCGGCGCAAAACGCCTTGCCCGCACCAGTGACGACCACGGCGTGCACGTCGGCGTCGGCTTCGGCCCGCTCCACGGCCGCGCGCAGGAGTGCCGACATCTCGTCGGTGAAGGCGTTGCGCCGATCCGGGTCATTGACGGTGATGAGCGCGACGTGGTTGTCGACGCTGAACAAGACGAGATCGGACTGGGCCATCGGGGACCTCCGCGGTTTGGGTTCACCGTGCACTGGTGGCACGACTCGAAGGTAGCCCAGCTGCTCAACCGGGGTGCAGACCGCGTTGCGTTAGTCGCGAAAGTCGATCCGCACGGACACGGGTCTGGTTTCCAGCGCCTTTACCATCGTGGCTCCCAGTCTTCCGAACTTGCGGCCTCGCGCGACAACATCGTCATCCGGCCGCAATGTCGCGACCCCGCTGCGCCACTGACTTCCCTGTCGCATCCGGACATTCGGGTTGTCAACGATGTTTCGGCCCCAACCCGAGCGGGTGCCGTGCTGACTGATGATCCACGCCCCGTTGTCATCGAATTGGGCGGACACCGGGACGCGGCGTACCTGGCCGGTCTTGCGACCGATCGTCTCCAATTCGGTGGCCATCGCGGTGCGTAGCCCCAGTTTGCTCAACCCTTTCACTGCGGGGTTGAGCAGATAGTGCCCGATGGCACGTTCCCTGCGGAACTTCCGCAGTGTCTTTTCGTCGTTGGTGTTCGCCATGGCTATGAACGCTAGTAGACCAATCGGTATACTTCAACCCATGTCCGCGAGAGATGCTCTCATCACCAGCGTCACGGGACTGGTTCGACGCCGGGGCGTCGCCGGCACCGGCCTCAATGCGCTACTGGAAGACAGCGGAGTCGCGCGCCGAACCGTGTACCTCAACTTTCCCGGCGGCAAAGCGGAACTCGTCGCTGAAGCCACGCGCATCGCAGGGCAGGCTTTGACGGCCGTGCTCCAGTCGGCCGACGACGGCGGCGACCCAGCGTTGGCGGTAGCGGCTTTCATCGATCAGTGGAAGGTTCAGCTCCGCGCAACTCAGATGGAGGCTGGCTGCCCCATCGTGGCTGCCATCCTTGGTCGTGCAGAGGCCCCGGCGGCCGCACAGGCGGCGGCCGAGGCGTTTGGCGACTGGCGGGCGATTCTCGCCGATCGGCTGGTCAGGTCGGGTGTCGGCGACGACAGCGCGCGCTCGTTGGCAACCTTGACCATCGCTGCCATCGAGGGCGCAGTCATCATTTCGCTCGCCACTCAATCGACGGATTCGCTCGACGATGTCGGACGTCATCTGGCCGAAGCCATCAAACTGCATCTACCGGCCGCCCGGTAGCCGCACCGTCAGTCCATGCGTTCGACCCATTGAGCCCGAGAGGGCCCCGGCTCAAACGGGTCGCCGAAGTACTGCGTCTCGTGGACCACCTCGCCGCCCTCGAATTCCATGACGCTCACGGTATAAAAAGGTTGCGCGTCATAAGTCAGGACGAGCTCGCTGATCCAAAGATCGCCGCCACCAAGCATCCGTCGCACGGTGAAACGTTTTGCGTTCGGCTGGGCCTCGCGCGACGCCCGAATATTGGCCCGGCCACGGATCCGCTCACCGGACTGCGGGTAGTCGAGAACCGCGTCTGCTCGATAGATTTCGTGCTCGGCCGCAAAGTCGTTGACATCCGAGGCCGCCCAGTGCCGCTGCAGAGCGGCCCGCACGTCGTCGTCACCCACGGGCATCTTCCTCCCAGTGGGATGGAACCCCGTCATCCAGGGAGTGTCAAGGTTTCAGCCAAAATAAATGTCGAAAATTGCGACACAAAGACACGAAATCCTGGGCCGTACCCTAATTTACGTACGGCGGGTGACTTTTAGATCGCGCGTTTATAAGCGATCGAATATGATTCGACGGTGTGTGGGGTTGAGATACGCCTACGCAGGCGATCGCTCCGCGAATTGCTCGGCCCGGCGCACGGGCAGCGACGGGTCTGCCGAGGGTCGAAGTAGTTGGCGCAGCGTAGGCACAGCTTGGCCCGAGTCTCATCGAGCGGATCGCCCATCAGGTGGTTTCCGACCGCACGAGTGTGCTCATGGAGCGCCTCAGCCTGCGCGCCCGGCAGGCGGCAATCATGTTTGCAGGTAGTGCAGCCGTCGCAAGCGCAGCAGACGCTGCGAGTCAGATGAAGCACCGCTTCCCAGTCCATGCCGACAGGCATACCCACAATCGGGTTCGGTCTACACCTGAAACGGTGCCGAAATTTGTAAATTCCTGAATGCGGTTCTGATTTATACGCGTGTCAAATAATTTCGGGTCAAGTTGTACGCGCGTAAAAAAGCTGTGCCCCTGGCCGAGGATGCTTTATGGCACCTGCGACGGCAGCCGGTGCCCGGGGCTCGACACGTGCGTCACAGCTGGCCCGCCACAAAAGTCGCGGCCTGACTGGGCATCCCGGACTCCTTATACGACAGGTGCGCCTCGGAGAACATCTCGTCATGCGAAGGCTGTACCGACAGGCCCCCCGGAGTGCAAACCGGATCGCCGGGCGCACACAAGTCAATGGCCTTATGCCCGTACCAGGGACTGATCTCGCTTATCGGTCCGCCCAGGAATTTGTCTGTCGGATTCCCGAAGACGGCGACCGCGGCAACGTGGCCAGCCGCGTCCGCAGGGAGCGTCGTGGCGGTGTAGCCCGCGAACGACGTGCGGGCGATGGTGGTCAGGTCTATTACCATCGCGCCTTGGGAGTATCCGCCGAGCACCAGCTTGGTGTTGGGACAGGTCGCAACCATAGAAAAAACGTGGCCGCTCGCATCTCCGGCGCCGGCCGATGCTGACGGGGGCCAATCTTCGGTGGCGGGGTAGTTGACGGCATACACCGCGACGGACCGACCGCCGACCTGCGAGCGCAGTGAATCGATGAAATCCTGTCCGACCGCACCAACACCGGGCGGCTCGGCGGTGCCACGTGCGAACGTCACGTCGACGTCGGGGCAGGGAGCAGCGGACGCGGGGGCAATGAGGATGGGCGCGCACAGCAATGTGGCCCCGATTGTCGCCAGCACGGCACCCAGCAAACGAGCGAATTGGCGTGGATTCATGCCCCAATGCTGACATACCACGACCGAGACGTACTCCCGCCCCCGGTCAAGGCACATGCGTCGCTCCGCGGCCCCACATGCTATCCACACAATACAATTAAGCTGGTTAACTTTATCGCGGTGGGTCTCGGATTGCCGGGGCCGTGTGGCTGATCGGCCAAGCCGAATGTCACGACGATCCTCACTTTCCACTCGGCCGTTGGCTGACCCGGGTATCTTCAGGCTGTGCTTGAGTCTTCCATTCCCGCTCTGCTGCGGGAGCGTGCCAGTCTGCGGCCTAACGAAGTGGCCTTCACTTACGTTGATTACGAGCAGGACTGGGAGGGCGTCGAGGAAAGCCTGACGTGGTCACAGCTGTATCGGCGAACGTCGAACGTCGCGCGGGAACTCAAACGTGGCGGTTCAGTTGGTGATCGTGCGGTGGTAGCGGCACCCCAAGGGCTCGAGTACATCGTGGCGTTTCTTGGCGCGATAGAGGCCGGTCAGATCGCGGTTCCACTGTCGGTTCCGCAGGGTGGCGCCAGCGATGAGCGTTTTATTTCGGTCCTGCGCGACGCGTCGCCTTCTGCCATCCTCACGACGTCCTCTCTGGCAGGCAACATCGCCCAGTACATCGATTCGAAGTCTGGTGAATCCGCGCCATCGGTCATCGAGGTTGATTTGCTGGACCTGGACGCCGAGAACGGACCCGTCGCCGAGGCCGAGAGTCCGCCGGACATCGCGTATCTGCAGTACACCTCCGGGTCGACCCGTACGCCGGCGGGAGTCGAGATCTCCCACAGAAACCTTCACGTCAATGTCGACCAGATCTTGTCCAGTTACTATCGCGACCGCGGTGGGGCTCCGCCGGACACCACAGTCGTGTCGTGGCTGCCATTCTTTCACGACATGGGTTTGGTAGTGGGACTTGTCATCCCAATTCAGGGCGGATTTCACGGGGTGGTCACCAGTCCGGCGTCGTTCCTGCAACGACCGGCGCGATGGATTCAATTGATGGCGCGCAACCCTCAGGTATTTACCGCGGGGCCGAACGTTGCTTTCGAATTGGCAGCCGCAAAAACGTCAGATGATGACATGGCCGGGCTTGACCTCGGGGGCGTGCGCAACATTCTCAACGGCGCCGAACGTGTGCAACCCGCCACGCTCCGGCGCTTCGCCGAGCGCTTCGCGCCCTTCAATCTTCAACCCGAGGTGTTAAGACCCTCGTATGGGCTTGCGGAAGCGACGGTGTACGTGGCGACCCGCGAAACGGATCAGCCGCCATTAATCGTCCGTTTCGAATCCGAGGAACTGACCGCCGGCCACGCGAAGCGGTGCGCAGGCGGCGACGGTACGCCGCTGGTCAGTTACGGCATGCCACAGTCGCCGACGGTGCGCATCGTCGACCCCGAGACGGGTGTCGAGTGTCCGGTGGGAACGGTCGGCGAGATTTGGTCGCATGGCGATAACGTCGCGACCGGCTATTGGCAGAGACCCGAAGAGACTGAACGTACTTTTGGCGCAACGCTTGTCAACCCCGCCGCCGGTACACCCGAAGGGCCTTGGCTGAGGACCGGAGATTTGGGTTTCTTCGCCGATGGCGAGATGTTCATCATCGGCCGCATCAAGGATCTCCTGATCGTCTACGGTCGCAACCATTCTGCCGACGACATCGAGTCGACGATCCAGGAGATCACGGCGGGCCGCTGCGTGGCGATTGCGGTGCCGGACGATGACGGCCCCGAAAAGCTAGTCACCATCGTCGAACTCAAGGTACGTGGCGACTCCGACGAAGCGAGGGACCGCGTTGGCGTCGTGAAGCGGAAAGTCACCTCGGCGATATCGAAGTCGCACGGCCTGAGTGTGGCGGATCTCGTTCTGGTGCCGCCTCATTCGATTCCCCTAACTACGAGTGGCAAGGTCAGGCGACGGGATTGTCTACAGCTCTATTTGCGCAATGAGTTTACCCGCCTGGACGCGCAGATCAGCCCGCCGGCTCCGCGCGCGGTCGCCGACACCGACATCGGTGCGGGCGCCGGGGCCGACTCGGGGTTAACCCAGCGTGTGCGCTCACTGCACCAGCAACAACATGACCTGTTGGTGGCGGTGGTTTGCGCGCAGGTGGCAACGGTGTTGGGGCGGCCGAGCCCTGATGACATCGACCCTGAGGGTGCGTTTCAGGACTTGGGGTTTGACTCGGTGAAATCGACCGAGTTGCTGGACCGGCTCAAAGCCCTCACCGAGCTGGAGTTGCCGCTCACCCTGGCCTTCGACTACCCCACGCCGAACGCGTTGGCCACCCATCTAGCCCAACTGATGACCGGGTCGGTTGCGTTGGCTGTGCCGGTGCAGGCGCAGGCGGCGGTCGACGAGCCGGTCGCCGTGGTGGGAATGGCGTGCCGGTTTCCCGGCGGGGTGGATTCGGCTGCGGCGCTGTGGGATCTGGTGGCCGGCGGCACCGACGCGATGCGGGAGTTTCCCGCTGATCGTGGCTGGAATCTGGCGGATCTGTTTGATCCCGATCCTGATGCGGTGGGCAAGACCTACACCCGCTTCGGCGGATTTCTGACGGACGTGGCCGGGTTCGACGCGGAGTTCTTCGGGATCTCCGCGCGCGAAGCTCACACCATGGACCCTCAGCAGCGGCTGCTGTTGGAGGTGTGCTGGGAAGCGTTGGAAACCGCCCGAATTGACCCGGCCGCCTTGGTCGGTTCGGAGACCGGGGTGTTCATCGGGGCGTGGTCACAAACCTACGGCTCCGGCGGTTCTGACGGCGCGGAGGGATACGCCCTGACCGGTCTGTCCACCAGCGTGGCCTCCGGACGCGTCGCCTACGCGCTGGGATTGCAGGGCCCGGCCATCACTCTTGACACGGCGTGCTCGTCGTCGCTGGTGGCCACGCATTTGGCGTGTCAGTCTCTGCGCAACAACGAGTCCACGCTGGCCCTTGCCGGTGGCGTTACGGCGATGACCACACCTGCGGTGTTCACCGAGTTCGCCCGCCAACGCGGGCTGGCCGCTGATGGGCGTTGTAAAGCGTTCTCCGGCAACGCTGATGGCACCGGCTGGGGCGAGGGCGCCGCCGTGCTGGTCCTGGAACGGCTCAGCGACGCCGAGCGCAACAACCATCCGGTGTTGGCGGTCATCGCCGGATCGGCGATCAACCAAGACGGCGCCTCCAACGGCTTGGCCGCCCCCAACGGGCCCGCGCAACAACGTGTCATCACCCAGGCTGTGGCCAACGCCGGTATCGGGCTCGATCAGGTTGATGTTGTCGAGGCGCACGGCACCGGCACCGCGCTGGGCGATCCGATCGAGGCCGGCGCCTTGATCGCCACCTACGGCGCCGCCCGAACTGACGAGAGCCCGCTGTGGCTGGGATCGATCAAATCCAACATCGGCCACACCCAAGCCGCCGCCGGTGCCGCCGGCATCATCAAAATTGTTGCGGCCCTTAACCATGACACGTTGCCGCCGACGCTGAACGTCGATCACCCCAGCCCGCACATCGACTGGTCCGCCGGCACCGTTCGCCTACTCACCGAATCCGTGCCATGGCCCGACACCGATCACCCCCGCACCGCAGGAGTGTCCTCATTCGGCATCAGCGGCACCAACGCCCACCTGATCCTGCAACAACCCCCCACCCCGCCGGCCGAGCCGGCCGACGCGCACCGTCACGCCCGCCAAGCCCGTCACGGTGATGAGTTCGGGCTGCCGATCTGGCCGGTCTCGGCCCGTACCCCCGCGGCATTGGGCGCGCAAGCTGATCGGCTGCACGAGCACCTAGTCGACCATCCTGACCTGAATCTGACCGATGTGGCCTACAGCTTGGCCACCACCCGAACCCACCACCCGTATCGGGCGGCGATCACGGTGCCGGTGGGCAGCGCCGATCCGCGCGCCGACCTGCTGGACGGCCTGCATGCCCTGGGCACCGGCGCGCCCCACCCGCAGCTGACCCAGCACCACCTGACCCGTCTTGGCGGCAAGACCGTGTTCGTCCTGCCCGGCCAAGGCGGCCAACATCCCGAGATGGGTCGCGAACTCTACGAACACAACCGGGTCTTCGCCGACACCGTCGATGCCTGCGATGAGGCGTTGCGCCCCTTCACCGATTGGTCGGTGCACGACGTGCTTTGCCAGGACCCGGCGGCCCCGTCGCTGGATCGCGTGGACGTGGTCCAGCCGGTGTTGTTCACCATGATGGTGTCGCTGGCCGCGGTGCTAGAAAGCTACGGCGTTGTTCCCGACGCGGTGATCGGCCATTCCCAGGGTGAGATCGCCGCGGCCTACATCGCCGGGGTGCTTTCCCTGCCCGAGGCCGCCCGGGTGGTGGCGCGGCGCAGCCAAGCGCTGGGCGCTTTGTGCGGCGCCGGCACCATGGCGTCGGTGCTGCTGGGTGCGGACAAACTGCAGCCACGCCTGCAACCCTGGAGCCAGACGTTAAGCATCGCCGCTGTCAACGGCCCCTCACACACCATCATCAGCGGCGACCCCGCCGCGCTGGCGGAGTTCACCGCGGTCTGTGACCGCGAGGGCATCCAGATCCGGCCCATCGCCGTCGATTACGCCTCGCATTCGGCTCAAATCGAGCCGCTGCGTGAGCGCCTGGTGGCCGAGCTGGCCGACCTGAATCCGGCGTCGTCCCGTATCCCGCTGTACTCCACCGTGGGAGAAGGACTTTCGGCTGATCCTCTCGACACCACCACGATGGACGCCGACTACTGGTATCGCAACCTGCGCCAGCCCGTCCAGTTCTACGACGCACTGGTCGAGCGGTTGGCCGCCGGCGAGTGCACGTTTGTGGAGTTGTCGCCGCATCCGGTGCTGGCCCCGGCGATCACCGACACCCTGGCGGAGGCCACCGGGCGCACCGAGTCGGCGGTGATCACCACGCTGCACCGCGATTGGCACGGTCAAGACGCCCTGGCTACCGCGTTGGGCCAGCTGCACAATCATGGCCACAACCCGTCCTGGCCGTCCCTGTATCCAGACTCGCGCACCGTCGGGTTGCCCACCTACGCCTTCGAGCACCGCCGCTACTGGTTGGCCGCAGCCGCGGCGGGCGACGCGCACGGGCTCGGCCTGGACCCTGCGGAACATCCGTTGTTGGGTGCGGTCGCCGAACTGGCCGACCAGGACCAGGTCATGGTCAGCGCGCGGCTGTCGCCCGGCACCGCGGGCTGGTTGGCCGGCCATCAGGTCCACGACACGGTGGTGTTCCCGGCGACGGGGTTCGTCGAGCTGATCCTGGCCGCCGGTGAGTTGACCGGCAGCCCGGTCATCGATGAGCTTGTCCTGCATACTATTTTGACGTTGTCGGTGCAGGTTCCGACCGATCTGCAGATCCTGGTGCAGCCGTTCGATGAGCACGGGCGGCGCCCCTTCAGCGTGCATTCGCGCACCGGTGCCGAGCATCCCGCCGCGTGGATCTTGCACGCCAGCGGCGCACTGAGCGCCGATCAGCCCGGGGCCGGGCCGACCCAGCAGCCGCCGCCACATACCCAGCCCCTCGACCAGGACGACTTCTACGAACGGCTCACCGCGCAGGGTTACGGCTACAGCGGGCTGTTCCGCTCGCTGCGGGGGATCGGCACCGACCCGGCCCGGCCCGAGGTTATCTATGCCGAGGTGGCGTTGCCCGCCGGCACCGATATCACCGGCTACGGCATCCACCCCGCCTTGCTCGACGCCGCCCTGCACCCGTTGGCCGCCATGGTGGACCGCACCGGCGAGGCCGACTCGGCGATGCTGCGGCTGCCCTACGCGTTCAGCGGGATCACGCTGTATGCCACCGCGGCCACCCAGCTGCATATCCACCTGACCCGCACCGGCGACGACACCTACGAACTGCACGCCACCGACCCCACCGGCGCACCGGTGATCACCATCAGCGCGTTGACGTTGCGCGCTGTGCCTGAGCACCTCGGCCAGCTGACGTCGACCGTCGGCGTATCCGACAGCCTGTTCGAGCTGACCTGGCCGGCGGCGCCCACACTGGCCGAGCCGTCAGCAACGCCAGCGGCGTGGGCGGTATGCAGCGATGCACCCGAGCGGCTGCCGGCCGCCTTGACCCCGTGCCCGGATCTGGTGATCTGGCCGCTCCCTCAGCCGGGAGAGGCTGATCCGCAGCGTGTGCATACTCTGACGCGCCATGTTTTGGATCAGCTGCAGGGCTGGTTGGCCCGGCCCGACACGGCCGGCAGCCGCTTGGCGATCGTTACCCGTCACGCGGTCAGCGTCAGCGCTTATGACGGTGTTCCCGACCTGGCGCACGCCGGGGCCTGGGCGCTGATCCGCACGGCCCAGAACGAACACGCCGACCGGATCGTCCTGCTGGACACCGATGACACCGCCGCCACCGCGGACGCCCTGCTGGCCATTGCGTCGACGCCGCCGGCCGGAGAGCCGCAGTTGGCTCTGCGCAACGGCGTTGCTCACATCCCCCGGCTGGCCCGCACGTCGACGCTGACCCCACCGGACGGCCCCTGGCAGTTGGGCACCAGCGGTAAAGGCGACTTAAGCAGCCTGACCCTGGTCCCGACGAACCCACCCACCACCTTGGCCGAGGGACAGATCCGCGTTCAGGTGCGGGCCGCCGGCCTGAACTTCCGTGACGTGGTGGTGGCATTGGGCGTCATCAGCGATGAAGGCCTGGGCGGGGAAGCCGCCGGGGTCGTCATCGACACCGCCCCCGACGTGACATCGCTGCGTCCCGGTGATGTCGTGATGGGCCTTTTCCCGCACAACGCGTTCGCACCCACCGCGATCACCGAGGAGAGCATGGTCGTCGCTGTCCCACCCGGATGGTCGTTTACCCAGGCCGCATCCGCGCCGGTGGCGTACTTGACCGCATATATCTCTTTGGTCGAGATCGCCGGGCTATCGGCGGGGCAGCGGGTGCTCATCCACGCCGGCGCAGGAGGTGTCGGTCAGGCCGCCATCGCCCTTGCCCGCCACCTCGGTGCGGAGGTTTTCGCCACCGCACACCCGACCAAGCAGCACGTCCTGACCGGTCTGGGCGTCGACGCCGACCACATCGCGTCGTCGCGCACACTGGACTTCGTCGACGCCTTCGGCGACGCCACTCATGGGCAGGGCATGGACGTCGTACTCAACAGCCTCAGCGGGGATTTCGTCGATGCCTCACTTCAACTGCTGCCCCGCGGCGGCCATTTCGTCGAGATCGGCAAGACCGATATCCGGCTGCCCGGCGACATCGCCGCAATCCACCCCGGAGTCGACTACCAGGCCTACGACCTGGCCAGCGCGTCGCCGCAATCCCTGCAGCCAGCGTTCACGGCCCTGACGCAGCTGTTCGCCGGGGGTTCCGTTAATCCGCTGCCGGCTACCAGCTTTGGCCTACTGAACGCGTCCCAAGCCTTCCGCGACATGAGCCAAGCCCGGCATACCGGAAAGATCGTCCTGATCCCCCCGGCAGTGCTCGATCCCGAGGGCACGGTATTGATCACCGGTGGTACGGGCATGCTGGGCGCGCTGTTCGCCGAGCATCTGGTCACCCGCTACGGAGTCGCGCATCTGCTGCTGCTGTCTCGCAGCGGCCCTGAGGCCGCCGGGGCCGCCGAACTGCGGCAACGTTTGACCGGACTGGGCGCCCACGTCACCATCACCGGCTGTGACACCAGCGACCGCGCCGAGTTGCAGGCGGCCCTGGACACCATCGACGCCAGCCACCCGTTGACCGCGGTCATCCACACCGCAGGCGTGCTGGACGACGCCATGGTGACCGAGATGACGCCGGAACAACTCGATACCGTTTTGGCCGCCAAGGCCGACGCCGCCTGGCATCTGCACCAGCTGACCGCCGACCGGGATCTCGCCGCGCTCGTCGTGTTCTCCTCGGCGGCGGGAATTCTGGGCGGCCCCGGGCAGGCCAACTACGCGGCCGCCAACGCATTCCTGGACGCGCTGGCCCGCCAACGCCACCACACCCAACTCCCGGCGACCAGCCTGGCGTGGGGCTACTGGCAAACCCCCAGCGGCATGACCGCGCACCTCAACACCGCCGACGTGAGCCGCCTGGCCAGCACCGGCCTGACCCCGATCACCAACGAACGCGGCCTGGCCCTGTTCGACGCCGCACTCACCAGTGCACGACCCAACCTGCTGGCCAGCCCGCTGAACACCGGCGCGCTGACGCGGCGCGCCCGCCAGAACTTACTGGACCCGATCCTGTCCGCCCTGGTCACCAGCCGCCGCCAAGCCGCCACCGCCAGCCCCCGCACACTGGCCGCCCAATTGGCCGGCCAAACCCCCCAACAACGGCTCGAGACGCTCACCGAAATAGTCACCGCAACAACGGCTTCCGTCCTGGCCCACCCCGATCCGGCCGCCCTCGATCCCAATCGACCGTTCAAAGAGCTCGGCATCGACTCACTGACCGCCCTTGAACTACGCAACTCGCTGAGCCAACACACCGGCCTCGTCCTACCGGCAACCCTGACCTTCGACCACCCCACCCCCAACGCGCTGGCCACCCATCTAGCCGGCCTGCTTGCTGACACCGCTTCGCTCCCGGTCCCAGCGACTCAGGTCGGCACGCGTGCCGCTGAACCGTTGGACAATCGGCTTGCATACCTGGATCAAGCGGGATTTCTCGCGCTGCGGGCGGTTCACGGCTCACTAATTCAGGTCACCTGGATATACGACCGCGCCATCAATGTTGATGGGCTGCGGCGTTTTCACCACAATCTTGGCCGCGGCTTGTTGGGGCGCAGGATCGAACGGTCCCTGTTACCGTTCGCGCGCGATCGCTGGGTCTTGGCTCCGGCAGCCGAGGACATCGATTTCGCCGCAACACCGCGGCCGCGGGCCCAAGTGAACGCATGGGTGGACGAGCGGGCGCGGCTACCAGTCGATCCGGAGTGGGGACCCGGCTGGCATCTCGGGGTGCTCCCGCTGGAGGACGGCGGGACGGCGGTAACCCTCGTGGCTACGCACATGATCGTTGACGCGATCGCGTTCGGTCAGGCGCTCGCCGACGCTTCCGAGGGCAGGACGCTCGATCTGGGCTATCCGCCCGCGGGATCGCGCACCCGCTGGCGCGCGTTGCGTGAAGATCTTCGGCAAACCGTTAAAGACCTGCCCGACATCTCGCAGGCGTTCGCTGCCGTGGTTCGACGGGCCCGGCGCGACCGCGAAGAGCTCAAATCGTCGATCCAGGCGGCACCACCCTCGCCGGCGCGCGCCGGCCAGGATCAGGTCGTGGAGATGCCTGCCCTGACCGCGTCCGTCGACCTGGCGGAATGGGATGTTCGCGCGAAAACACTTGGCGTAGGCAGTAACTCGTTGGTGGCGGGAATCGCGTGCCGATTGGCGGTGCGGGTGGGGCGGGTTCATGACGATGGAACCGTCACGCTGCGTTTTCTGGTATCGCTGCGGACCGAGGGCGATACCCGCGGCAATGCGCTCACGAATGTTGACGTCACCGTCGACCCGGCGCACGCGGCGACGGACTTGGGGGAGATCCACGACAAGATCACCAAGACAATTCTCGCCGAGATGGAGAACCCCGACGACGAGTTTTTGGCCCCACTGCCGCTGGCGGCCATGACGCCGAGGTGGGCGGCCAGGCGGCTGGCGAGGATGGCGGCGGGTGGTGACATCCTTCCGGTCACTTGCTCCAATGTCGGCGACCTGTCCCCGGCGGCGAACCGGCCCGATGGCACCGAAGCCGACTATGTGTACCTGCGACCCCTCGAGCCAGAGATCAAGAAAAGCACACTCGAGGGCATGGGCGGGCAACTATATCTGGGTTCCGGGCGGGGCGGCGGGAAGATGTCGATCCGAATTTCTGCATATCTTCTCGGCTGGGAAAACACCAAAGATGAGCTGCGGGAAGTTATCTCGAGCACCTTCGCCGAATTCGATCTGAAGGCGGAGATCGACGACTGATCGCCCAGTAAAAGGCCATCTCCGGCGTCAGATGCTCAATACCGATCCGTCGATGCCGGGAAATCCGGGAGAACCGCCGGCTTCACCGGCACCCGGCGCGCCACCGGAGCCCGCGATGGCCGGGGTCGAGTCGGTGATCGCTTCTCCACCGTTGCCGCCGTCGCCGCCGTTGATCAAGGGCCCGAGGCTGTTACCGCCGTTGCCGCCATTGCCGGCGGTCGTGCTTCCGGTGCCGATGTTGAGCGCGGACCCACCATCGCCTCCGTTCCCGCCGGTGGTGCCGTCGGCACCGGCCCCTCCGACAGCTGCGGTGGCAGCGGAGACACTTCCCGCGGCAGCGCCTGGGTCGGAGGGGTCCCCGATATACGCACTGCCGCCGCTGCCACCGTTCCCGCCGATGCCGGTGGTGCCACCGCCGGTGCCGGCCGCGCCGGCGGTGGCGGTGGCGTTTCCGGTTCCGAAGTTGTACGCATCGCCGCCATTACCGCCGTTGCCCCCGCCGGCCGGGCCGGTGCCCCCGAGCCCGGGTGCGCCGCCGTAGGCGTTTCCGGATCCGTCGTTAAGCCCGAAGCCGGCATTGCCGCCGGCCCCGCCGGTGCCGCCGGTGCCGTTGCCGCCATTGCCGCCGGCGCCGCCGGTGGCGTCGGCATTGGTGGTGACAGAGCCCGCGCCAAACACATCGTTCTGCCCGTTACCGCCGGCTCCGCCCGCGCCGCCGTTGAACCCGTCGCCGCCGTGACCGCCGGCGCCGCCGACTGGCGACACGCTGGAGACACTGTTGACGATTTGCCCGATGCCGCCGGCACCACCGTTGCCACCGCTGCCGCCGGTGCCGGTGCCGTCGCCGCCGGCTCCGCCGACGCCGGTGCCGCCGGCTCCGCCGACGCCGGTGCCGCCGGCTCCGCCGACGCCGGGGGTGATGGGTCCCATTCCGGCGGTGCTCGCCATGCCACCGTCGCCGCCGTTCCCCCCGGTGAACCCGCCGGCGCCGGCCCCGCCGTGGCCCGCGACGGAGTTAGCCGTCGAAGCGGCATCCTCGATATCCGCCTCGCCGCCGGTTCCGCCGGCGCCGCCGAAGCCCGCGGGGGAGGAGGCGCCCGTGCCGTCGGCGCCGTTGCCGGCGATGGCGTTGCCGGTTCCCCAGTTGATCGCCTCACCGCCGGTACCGCCACCACCGCCGCCGACGGCGCCCGATCCGCCCTGGCCGCCGGCGGCGGCGAGGGCGTCTCCGGCTCCGTGGGCCACTGCGAAGCCGCCCGTTCCGCCGGTCCCGCCGGTCCCGGCCCCGCCGTCACCGCCATTCCCGGCGGCGCCGCCAACGGCGTTTCCGGATCCGAAGTTCTCTCCGCCGCCGCCGTTGCCGCCGTTGCCGGCGTGGCCGCCTGGGCTACTGCTGGTGTCGGCCCCGCCCACCCCTCCGACGCCTCCGGTTGCGGTGCCCGTCGCGGTGTTGCTGTCCAAGTTTGCGTAGCCGCCGCGGCCGCCGGTACCGCCGATGAGCCCGGCCCCACCTGCGCCGCCGTGGCCGCCGACGGCGTTCCCGCTTGCGGGGTTGTCGGCCAAACCGCCGTCGCCCCCGGTTCCGCCGGTGCCATCTACCGCAGCCCCGCCTGCTCCTCCGGTGCCGCCTGCAAGGACGCCTTCGCCGCCGTAACCCCCGTGACCGCCGATGCCGCCGTCCCCGCCGGTGCCACCGTCGCCGGCGTTGCCGCCGACGCCGGTGTAGCCGACGCCATTCCCGCCATTGCCACCTGCCCCGCCTTGGGTGCCGGCGACGGTGGCGTTGAAGCCGGCCCCGCCGTTACCGCCGTCCCCGCCGGTGGTGGCGAAGCCCCCGGTCGCGCCGTGCGCCCCCTGAATCAGATCGAAGCCGCCGTTGCCGCCGAGACCCCCGTCGCCCGAGTAGCCGCCGTCCCCGCCGTTTCCGCCGTTGACGCTGGGGCCGCTCGCGGCGGTACCGGGAGCGCCCGCCCCGCCCGTACCACCGGGACCCGCGTTGCCGCCGTTGCCGCCGGCACCGGCCTGACCGCCAAACAACGACCCCATACCGCCAGTTCCGCCCATGCCGCCACGGCCCCCATCGCCTCCGTCGCCGCCGTTGCCGCTGCCGGGCGCGTACGAGCCAGCCGCGCCGGTACCTCCGACGCCACCGACGCCACCAGCACCGGCAGCCCCGCCATTGCCGTGGAACAACCCGCCGTTACCGCCGTTCCCACCCGTGCCGCCGGTGCCACCCGAGCCGCCGGTGCCAAGGCTGCCCCCGGCGTGGCTGCCGGTAATGCCGGTGACACCCGCGCCGCCGGCCCCGCCGTTGCCGCCGTTGCCGAACAGCCCCGCGGACCCGCCGGCGCCACCGGCTTGCCCGGGCGTACCCGACCCGCCGTTGCCGCCATTGCCCCACAGAATCCCGCCCGACTGGCCGGCTTGACCGGTGCCCGCCGCCGCGCTGGCACCGTTCCCGATCAACGGACGCCCCATCACCAACTCGGTAGGCGCGTTGATGGCACCCAGGACGTCTTGCTCGAGGGTCTGCAACGGCGACGCATTAGCCGCCTCCGTGGTCGCGTACGAACTGCCGGCGCCGCTTAACTTTTCGACGAAGTCGGCATGAAACGCCGCAACTTGCGCGCGCAGCGCCTGGTACTGCTGGGCGTGGCTGGAAAACAGCGACGCGATCGCCGTTGACACCTCATCACCTGCCGCGGCTGCCACCGCGGTAGTCGCCGGCGCCGCCGCCGCGTGGGCTGCATCCAGCAAGGACCCGATGCCCGTCAAATCAGCTGCCGCCGCCGCAAGGGCCCCGGGGGTTGACGCCACGTACGACATCGCCGTCTCGCTATCTGCCGCTCAGCGCGGCGTGGCCCCCTGTTGCGGTGGATATTTCGCGATAGGCCTGTCTTTCGGTTCAGCTGCAGCTGTGCTGCGGGTATGAATTGGTGAACGTCGTGATTCGCGAAACCCTATGGCGGGCGGCATCCCAATTCCAGAGGGCTAAAAAACTGTGTCTGACTTGCGAAAACGGGGCCATCCAAGAGTACGGTAGACGTCGTTACCTAGAGACTGGCTAGCTCATGGAAATCGCACTAGACGTCGGCGTCATGTGGCGGCTCATCTTCAGCCTTTTCGTCGTGTACCTGGTCACAGTCTTGGCGAGAGCCGTAGTGGTTGGAGTCTTCTGCGGTGGGTTGCGGATCTACGCCCGCGCAAGGGGGCGCGCAACAATGCGTCGCGCCGACACCGGAGAGTTCGAAGCCAAAGCAATAGTGGCAGAAGCCGAGGCAGTGGTAGCGGCGGAGCGACTGCGCCTGCGTTTGGGCGGTTCCTGACCCGTTCGTCTCGGTGCCGCCTGGGCCGCACGGAGCGGCTTACTTACCCTTCTTCTTGGAGGGCTTCTCGGGGATCTTCTTCGAAGTCTTCTCTGGAGTCTTCTCTGGAGTCTTCTTAGGGGCTTTTTTAGGGGTCTTCTTTGAGGGCCTGGCCACGTCCTTGGCGGCAACCTTCTCTTCAACCCGCGTGGACGGCTGCTTCAGCATGGCCATGATGCAGAGCTCATCGCCATTTTGGCGGAGTTGAAAGTTAACTAACTCCCATCCACTTTCGCCATATTCATTTGCTTGTGCCATAGCCCATCCGAGTACGACGTTCAAATCATGATGCGTACCGCTCGTAAACCACGCGTACTCCCATTTCGTACTCATGACCCGGCAGCCTACAAGTGAATGGCGGGCTACTTTGTTGGCCACGCCGTCGGCGAAACGTCGCGGTGAAAAGGTCTTTTCTGTTCACCCGCAAGGGCGGAAAGTATTTGTTGGGATCGGTAGCGCACTGCCGCCTGTGTACTTCCAGCAACACCCCGCGCGAAGGCGGCAGACGAACACACGGGAGGCACCACCATGAAGACCAATCACAACCTGAACTGGTTCTTTGTCGGAGCGCTGGTGTCGACCGGCATCGCGGTCGCCGGTTTAGGGGCGTCGGCAGGCACCGCTCAAGCCCAGCCTGGTCTCCCGTTCCCCACAGACGACGGCGGTTGGGGCCCACCACGTCAGTGGTGCCCGGGGCAGTCCTTATGGATAACCGGCAATCACGTCACCAACCCGGTGATTTGGGACAACAATGTCTGCCACACCTACTACATGGTCGACTTCGGCATGGGTAATGTCGCGCAAAATGTTTGGGACGGGCCTAATCCGCCGCCAAAGCCGAACCCGCCACCAATGATTGGCCTTTACTGCGACCCCGGGAATATCACAAATTGCCACATCGCGGACCACCCCGGGTAGGCCTGGCGCGGCGAGAGTCTGTTCTCGCAGCGCATATCGTGGGGGGGTGGCGACGTTGGATGGACTGCAGGCCGTGCGATCCAGTCTGGGTCGACAGCTGTTCGGCATGGTGGCCGGGCCCGAGGGGCCCGACAACCGTGCGCGCATCCACGGGACGCCGGGCCCGCGCTGGTTCGACGAAGATCGTCCGATCCGTCAGGTCCACGCCGACGCGTCGATGTTCGTCGGCGGGCTGCGGGCGCTGCTGCTGCAATCGCTGCATCCGCTGGCGATGGCAGGCGTCGCGGAGCACTCCGACTACCGGGGCGATCCATGGGGGCGGTTGGCGCGCACCAGCACATTCCTGGCGGAGACGACGTTCGGCCCCGCGGCGGACGCCGAGCGCGCTATAGGTCGGGTGCGTGGCATCCACCGCTACGTGCAGGGCGTCGCGCCCGACGGCAGGCCGTACAGCGCTTCGGATCCGCACTTGCTGGAATGGGTGCACATCGCCGAAGTGGACAGCTTCCTGCGCGCATACCAGCGCTACGGGGCCGCTCGTTTGGACCGCGAAGGCCGAGATGGCTATGTGGCCGACACCGCTCGCGTCGCCGGCGCCCTGGGCGTGGCTGACCCGCCGCGTACCGAAGGCGAACTCGCTGAACGCATCGCCGCGTATCGGCCCGAGCTGAAAAGCACGCCCGCCGCCCGCGAGGCCGCACGCTTCCTGCTGCTGACCCCGCCGCTGCCCCTTATCGCCCGGCCGCCTTATGCGGCGTTGGCGGCATCCGCTGTGGCACTGTTACCGGGCTGGGCGCGATTCCCCTTGCGGCTGCCGTACTTTCCGTTGCTGGAAGAAGTGGCGATCCGCGGGCCCGGGCGTGCGCTGGTCGAGGGAATCCGCTGGGCTTTGACGGCAGACCAGCCGCCGATGCCACCGGTGTCAGCGGAGGCGCCGTAGCTGCCGGCGGTGGCTTACAAACCCGCACCGGCACGCGAGGATGAGACCATGCATCCCAAGTTGACCGCGCGGGTTGACCAAACGCGGCCGCTGCCGGTGCTGTTCTGGCAATTCGCCGAGCCTCGACTGTGTGTCTCGTCTGGCCCGCTCGGCGGCGGCATCGGCGCCCGGGACTGGGTGGTCAACGCAACGGTCCCCCTCGATTACGACCGGACCGACCCCGACCGCCACCCGACCGAGATTGGTACCGCGCTCAACCTCGTCGGGACCGGCTGCGGGCTGCTCACCGCAGTCGACGGGGGGAACGGTCAGTCCGGCTAACGCTCAAGAAAAGCAAGGGCAAGCCGGTAAGGACGCTGAACCCGCTTCTTCGTCTCCTCGTGGGCACGCAATCCGACCCGCGGATGATCGTTGGCTACACGCTCGAAGGCCGCCTCCCCGGTAGTGCGGTCCAGATCGCCAAGGTGCGGGTTGATGGCGTGTACTACCTGTTGAAGTTCACTCCCGTAAGCGACCGCGAATTGAGTTTTGACTACGAAGTCACGAATGGAGAGCCACCTGAGTGGTGGAAAAGTCCGGCCTAGAAGCGTCTACTTCGTCAGGTACTCGATCAGTGCGCGGCGGATCGTCTCACCCCGCGATACGTCGTCGATCTCCGACCGCGCATCGGCGAGGATCACCAAGTCGTCAGGCAGTCGCACCGAGTACGTGCTTGCCGCTTCATCGCCGATCGTGGGACGCCCACGACGACGCAACTTGTCGGCCGGGATGCCCTGCTCAGCTTCGGCGACCAGCCGAGCGATCATTTCGTCGTCCACCGTTTCCGGCAGTGAAGGTTCTCCACTAAGGCCGTAGGCCGGCTGCGGCCCGTGCCTAGCGGGGCGTCGCTGCGTCGGTCCCGGCGGATTGCTGAGCGGGGACGGAATCGGATACGAACGCGCCGTTCGACGAGGGCTGCGCTTGACCGCGGGCGCCCCCAAATCACCCGCAGCGATCGACTTAGCAGACCGCCCGCCCGCCAAGGCTTTCGCGGCTGCTGCTGCTGCTGCGTTCTTCTTCGATGTGGCCATATCAGTGCCTGCCTCCCCTAACGATGCGAAGGGCTTTGTTGAGTTCGGCCTTGCGGGCCGTCATGCAATGAATCACGAGGTCTTCTTGGGCCTTGTGAAGCACGATCAGTTCGACCAGTGTTCCCGTCGGCGCGAACCCGAAAACCCACGTCCGGGGTGGATCGTCGTCGATCACGTCGTAAGAAACGTGTCCGTGCTCGAGAGCGTGCTCTATGTCGGCGTTGGTGTACCCATGGTTGAGGGCCGAGTCATGGACCCTGACCGGCCTCACCAGATTAACGTAACACGAAATTATTTGTTCCCCAAGCCCGGCCCCGCTGCACCACAGCGTTCGGGCAGAGCGTGTTGATCGCGACGGGCTGCGCCGCTCAGCGCTTCGGCCCGCATCGGCGCCGACCATCTCGGGCACACCAAGGTGTCGATGACCCAGGTCCGCTACATGTCCCGCGGACGTGTCCATCAACAGGTCGCGGACCTGCAGGAGGAGGCCGCGGCCGACAAGTCGACGCATTAAACGCCGATTAAACGCCGACCTGGTCCGACCTAGAGGATCAAAAACAGCAGCGTCTGACGCGACACCCCAAACTTCTCCGCGACCTGCGAAATCGACAACCCGTCACTGATCACCGCCAACACGGCCTGATACCTCTGCTCAGCCACGCTCAACTCCCTCAGCAAGGGAGTGTCAAGGATCAACCGAAGCAACTGTCAAGCATCAGCCGAAACGCTGTCAGGCATCAACCGAAGATAAAACGTCAAGCATCAACCGAGGTAATACAACCCGACCAGCGCCCCCGGCACGACTCGAACGTGCGACCTAGGGATTATCGAAATTGGGCTCCTATGAGTTCCGAAAAAATGCTTGTTTGTGCTGGTAGATAATTGTTTTGGTGTCTCAGCTACCCCGCCTCGCACCGGGTGAGTCCGGGCGATTCTCGGTCATTAGCGACGAATAAACGGCGACCGACCTTGGTCTTGCCCTTAGCGTGGGCAGCCTTGGCGAACTCAACTCGTGCCGGCGCCAATGGGTAGGCCCCGACTTGAGAGGAAATGGTTGATCGTCTCGGCGATCGCCTTCGAGGAGTAAGCAACGCCCAGGTTCAGTTCTTTGGACAACTTTATGTGCGGTGCCGCGGCGACTCGGACCGGAAGATCCGAATTGCGGACCAGGGTCGAGCCGACGATGCCAACCAGGTGGATCCGGTCGCCAAGCATCAGGCCTTCGTGCCCCGTCCAAGATCCCCAATTGAGGATGAATACCGGGCTGCCGCTACTTCCGCCGAAAACAGAGCCGTCAAGCAGGAATGTTGGCTGGCCGCCAAATGGAAGAGCAAGTGGCGTCGCAGTTATAGCGTTCCGCATGATTGGCGTGTGGTGGAGAGGATCGGCCTGCCCGTTCGGGTAGCCGACAAAGACCAATTCCTCCAGCGCATCGAGGTTTTCGACAGTCGAGTCAGAAGGGATATGCCCCCAGTTCAGCGTGGGAAGGTACGGTTTCTGGCCACCGTCGAGGATCAGCTGAATTGAGTCGGCCAGCGGTTTCACGGCGACGTCGACCTCGGGGTCGGGGTGACCGACCATGTCGGTGGCCGCGGGTCCGACGTTAAGTTGCTGATGCACTTGCCCGAGCTCAGGGCCGGAGTTGTCCGCGTTCGCGAGCAAGAAGTCGAGGCGCAGTGCAGCAGCATCGGCGAAAACGTGCTTGTTCGAGACCAAGAGGGGCACTGCCTTGCTTGACGGGTCGGACGGTGACTCTGAGGCGTTGAAGAGAAAGCCGGTACCGACTTCCAACGTTCCGTTCGTCTTCTGGTTTGTGATGCGAATGGTGCAGAACAGCACCTGCTTAGCCAGAGTATTCACCTTCATGCTGCCTTGACTTGTAGTCGTCATGCCTATGCACACCTCCGTTCTTTCACCTCTCTTAACACTACACCTGGTAGCCAACAACATATGGGACCACAAGATGTTGTGTTCGGATGTCGCGCCGCCGCGCCGGGGTGAGTCGCCGAAACGCGGGGGTAAGGCCGGGTGAACAGCCTCAAGCGCCCTAATCAGCCGGCCAATAACGCCCCGACCAGCCGAAATACTGCGAAATACTGCGCCCCCGGGGTGGCTCGAGCACCCGACATAGGGATTGTTGAATCGGTGCGCCCACGAGTTCCGGAAGAGTACTTGTTTGTGCTGCTAGATGATGGTTTTGGCTTCTGGCGCATGCGGTCTCGGAATGGCTGAATCCAGACGGTTCTTGGTCATTGGTGACGAATAAACGACAACGTGGGTACCCCCGCGATCGTGCGAGCTTATGTCTCCGTTTTCACCGACTCAAGATCCGCCAGCAGCCTCAACCCGAACTCGCTGATGCCGCTGATGCCGAGCGTATCCGCGTAAGTGACGGTGAAGAGCCCATTGCCGCGCTGCTCGGAACCTTGCCGCACGACGCCAGTCCGGGCCAGCGTGGCCAAGATCGGATAGGGGATTGCCCTTAGTGCGTCTTGGAGGATGTCGTCGTGAATGCCGGGGTCTTTCTGGTTCGTCGCGTCGGCTTCACGGATACGTACGAGGGCTTGTATTTGCGGCCGTTCAAGCTCCCTCAGCGCCGAGACGATAAGCAGCGCTTCATCGATGGGCTCGGCGCTCGTCATGGCCTCCGCCACGACCTGCGCCAGATAAATCCGCTTTCTCAGGTCTGCGGAGGACATCGATGTCTGGGTGCTGATCCACAGCATCTCGCTGCGCTCGTCGTCGGCTTTTAGGATGTTCAACAGCTCGTTGTTGCCGACCTGCGCGGCAACGATGCCGACGTGTTGCGCGCCTTTCCGTCGTCTTTTGGCCACCATTTCTTCGACGGCCGCTGTGGCCTCGTGGAGCCCAGGCGCGCCCATGGACGCGAGCAGGATCTCGGCACCGCCTATGGAGAGGGCGCTGACGGCTGCTTCGAACGGGGAGAGCGCCGGCTCTTCAGTCATAGTTAGCGATGGTAGGTGGCGGGGGTGCACAGATTCGCCGTCTTGGTTTGACGTCTGATCTGTGCGGTCCCGTTGATGGGGCGATGATTTGCGTGAACGTGAATACGTCAGGCGGCGGCCGGGAGGCCGATGCATTCGATAGCGCGGCTGCGTTTGCACCGGAATGAACCGAAAAGTGTGTCCGAGCCCCTGGCTACCATCGCACGATGGAACACGAGCATCACCAGTGGCTGGCGGATGTCAATAGGTTGATCGTCGAAGCCTACGGGCGCGACGCGGAGATGGCGCGCCAGCCGGAGAACATCCAGCGTGTTGGTCACCGTGCGGAGTCGCAATGGGAAGAAGTGCTGAGAGAGTGGCTTCCGCCGCAGTACGGCACCGGCACCAGGAAGTATATTTTGCTGGAGAAGGAAGACGGACCGTCAGTCACAAAAGAGACCGATCTCGTTGTCTTCCATCCTCATTACCCAGAGAAGCTTCGGGAAAAGTCGTCGGTTCTAGCTTCCGGCGTGGCGGCAGCCTTTAGTTGCAAACGGACGATCGACCGTGCCGCGATGAAGGAAGCCTACGAAGACGCCGACACGCTTCGACGTGGCATGACCATTCGGGACGGCACGCCCCGCCAGCATCTTGCGCCGCCGGTGTTCTTTGGATTGCTCGGCGGCTCTCACTGCTGGAAAAAGGCAGACGATCCGAAGCAGAAGGTCAAAGGCATCCTCGACGGGTTCGATCTGGAGGTCGAAGAGCCGCGAGTGGGTCTCGACATGATGTGTATCGCGGATCTCGGATACTGGGTCCGATCGACGTCGATTTTCCCTGAGAAGTATATGAAGCAGCAGTCGGAGCAGGTGACTGAACTCCTCGGGAAGGAAGCGCTGGTCATCTCAGCTATGCGCCATAAGTACGACGACCCGCAGCCGCTGGCCCCGGTCACCAATTTCATCGGTTCTCTCTGGGGCAAGCTTGCCCTCAACGACAAGTCGCTGACCCCGCTCGCGGACGGGTTCCGTATCACGAACACCTACCCCAACAGCGGCCAACTTGCCTTCAGGCGCTGGAAGCTCGCGGAGCTTGTGACCCCGTTCATGGTCGACAATGTGCGCAGGGGATTTATCCCCAACTCCGACTGGCAGTATCTGTACTAGCGGTGGTTGACTTGTGTGATACACAGCGTATCAAGGCGTGATACGCTGTGTATCAGACAGGGGAGAGGCCATGACTGCCACGATTGAACGCACTGTTGAACGCATCGCCCATGAAGCGCACATTCGCCGGGCGCACGAACGTTTAATGCACATTGATGAGATACGCGCCGCCAGCGAACTCGATCAGGCCGGCAAGAGTCAGCGGGAAATCGCCGACATTCTTGGTACCACGCAGCCGCGCGTGGGACGGCTACTGCGAGGAGCCCGTTTGCTCGGTGACGCGCCCAGCCCCGAGGAAGTTATCCTGCGCGCCACGGTCGACGAGACCCCACGGCAGAAGCTGATCCAACAGCTCGGCGCGCTCGACTACTCTTTCACCGAGTTCGCGCCCTATCCCCACGAGGGATCCGTGCCTGGGACCTGGACCCAAGTGGCCACGGCTCACCTGGTCGGACTACTCAGCGACGAGGAATACGAGAGTGTCAGCTCCGCAGTCAAACACACGACTGCGGAATAAGGTCCATTCTGAGCTAACTGCCCTCCATGACGGTGGGCAGTTAGCTGTTCCCAGCGCTGTAGAGGGTTATCTCGATGATCCGCTGATCGAGCAGGTTGCTCAGGACTACCGCGCGGAATGCCCCGATACCCCGACAACCGGTCACGCGGCGATCATCACCGCTGGTGTTCCCGGCGCCGGGAAATCACTTGCGCTCAACGCAATAGCGGCTGGATACCGTCGCATCGACCCGGACGGGATCAAAGACATGCTTCTGGCGCGGCTCGTAACCGCAGGACTGCTCGATGTCCGACGCGATCACGTTCTCGCAGATGGCAAACCAGTCAGTCCCGGCGAACTGTCGTGGTGGGTACATCGGGTGTCCACTAAGGCCGCGGACCTGGTTCGCGCGATGTCGCTGCTTATGGGGGAGAACTTCGTCATGGAGGGAACGCTGACCTGGCCTCCGCTCCCGGCCCAGTACGTCAACGAATTGGCCTTCAACGACTACGAGAGATTGACCATCCTCGACGTGGAAGTTCCCCCCACCGTCGCAGTGGAGCAGTCCGTGCACCGTTGGTGGAGCGCGCGACGAACCGCACGGAGCATGTACGGCGTCGAACTCGGCGGCCGCTTCATCTCGGAACATACTGTCCGTCAGTTCTACGGCGGCCCCCGAACGGCTTCGACGTGCGCGGCCAACGCTCGAAAGCTGTACGGCGAAGCAAACGACGCCGGGATCGAAACCGAACTCCTCATTGTCAGTCGCACCGCGAGCGGCACCGAATACCGCGCTTGCCTCACAGCCGACAGCGATATCCGACCGTGGCAGGGCGCGCCGCTAGGCGCCGTCTGCGTTATTTGCGGTGGAATCCTCACACATCAGAAGGCAATTCGCGAAGGTGTCAGTCGATCCCGTATCCACAAGTCCTGACGTGGTTACGTCCACTTATTCAAACGCCAAGACACGGTGTGTCCCAGAACGACGCGTTAAGGCACCAGGACCCCGAGTCTGGGCCTATGTGCGGCAGCGGCGACAGTCCCACACATGACCGACGCGTTGGCTCCGCCGCTTAGCAAGACGCGAGCTAAACGTCTCTTTCTTCAATCCTTCAGGATCATCCATCTCATCGATCATCTGCCCATTCTCGCCCATCCCTAACAACTCCTCATCTACTCTCACTCTGTACCAAAACTATTGCACCACTGCATGTCTCACTGAGTCCATACTCAAAAACCTGTTGGCACATTTGCACAGTGGTGCGAGAATAGTTGTGGCGCAGTAAGCGTCGGATCCCCGGGTTTGTGAGTGGGCTCGCTGGTGTTGACAATTTCGAAGCTCAAGCGGTCGTCGGTCAGCTACTACATCGACACCGCGAAGATGGCTGGGCGTGCGAGCTCTGATCTGCAGCGCGCGAATGGTGGTTTGGGGGAGTACTACTCCGAGCATGAGACGCGCACACCGGTGTGGTTGTGCGCGGGCGATGGCCGTGCTGCGGCGCGGTTGGTGGGTCTGACGGATGTGCAGCGCGCGGGCTGGGAAGCCGATTCGGCGGTCGTGGCGCGCTGGCTTGATGACGGTGTCGCGCCCAATGGCGCGCGAGGGCGCGCCTTCGGTGGGCGCGGTGTGCACGGTTTTGATCTGACTTTCGCCGCGCCCAAGAGTGTGTCGTTGATACGCGCGCTAAACAGTAATGACGTCCTGCAGAAGGCGATCGCAGCCGCGCATACAACCGCGGTGGCGGAGGCGATGGAGTATCTGGCCGTCCATGCGGGCTACACCCGGGTGCACAACCGGGTGACGGGGGACAAGGACCTGGTGCGGTTGCCGGGTTTGGTGGCGGTGGCCTATCAGCATGAGACGTCGCGGTGCGGGGATCCGCACCTGCATACCCACCTGATCGTGCCGAACCGGCAAGCCCGCGCCGACGGGGTGTTGGTGTCGCTGGACGGGATGTCGCTCTATCACGAGGCCCGCGCCGCAGGGGTCATCTATCAGGCCACGTTGCGCCGCGAACTACACCACTCGATTGAGGCCGAGTGGCAGCCGGTCGATCCCGCGACGGGGATGGCCGAAATCGCCGGGGTTGATCGCGAGTACATCCGGGTGTGGTCGCGGCGCTCGTCGCAGTTGCGGAAGTGGGCCGCCCACAACCTGGTCTCGGTGGAGGGCCCGTTGAGCGCGGCGCAGCTCGCGGCCGCGCAGAAAGCCACCCGTCCTGCCAAACCCGAAGAGCTGGCCTGGTGCCAGTTGCAGCAGCAGTGGCGCGACGACGCGCGCGGATTCAAGATGGACCGCGCCGCGTTCCTGGACGCGGGCGCCGCGCGGCGCGCGGCGGCGCGGACCAAATTCAGCAATGCGCGTCTGGCCGCGGCCGCGGAGAAGATCGACAAGGCGGTGTTCACGCGCGCGGACCTGGTCGAGATCATCGGCGCGCAACTCCCGGTCGATGGGGAACAGTCACCGCGCGCCGCGGTGGAAGCCGCGGTCGATGAGATCGGGATGCGGTTGACCGCGCCCCGCGGCCGACACGAACGCGAAGGGCACGAGCGCTTCACCCTGGCGCAGATTCTGGCCGAAGAAGCCGTACTCCTCGACCTGGTCGATGCCCGATACCCGCGCGCCATGCTGTGGGTGACCGACGACGACACCGCGGGCCTGTCGCCGTATCAAAAGACCGCGGTGCAGAACATCGGCAACTCACCCTGGCTCGTGCAACCCCTGTCTGCGCCGGCGGGCGCGGGCAAAACCACCTCCCTGCGGGCGCTGGTCAGCGCGGCGCATAACCGGTATCGCGGCCGGGTGCTGGTCCTGGCGCCGACCGGTCAGGCTGTCGATGTCGCGATGCGCGAAGGCGCCGGAGATGACGGCATGACCATCGCCAAAGCGCTGCACGCGCTGCGGGACAACACGTTGACGCTCGCCCCGTCGACCCTGGTGGTGGTCGACGAGGCCGGCATGGTCGGCACCGGCGACCTGCGCCACCTGTTGACTGCCGCCACACAGGCCGGTGCCAAGACGATCCTGGTGGGTGACGCCAACCAGTTGGCGCCGGTCAAGGCCCGCGGAGGCATGTTCGCCCAACTCTGCACCGACCTACCCTGGACCCAACACCTCAATGAAGTGTGGCGGATGACCGACCCGGAAGAACGCCATGCGTCTCTGGCGCTGCGCGACGGCGAACCGCAAGCCATCCGCGGTGCGGTGGACTGGTATCGCACCCGCAACCGTTTGCACTGCGGCGACGCGGTCACCATGGCCGCCGACGCCCTGGCCGCGTACGCCGCCGACACCGCCCTGGGGCGAGATGCGTTGTTGGTGTGTGACACCACCGAAATGGTCGATGCCCTCAATCTGCGTATCCACAACGAAACGAATCGACCGTGATGCGGCCACCGTGACTGCTGCTAAAGGACAGCAGATCGGTGTCGGGGATCTGATCATTAGTCGCCGCAATGACCCGACCGTCAAAATCCACCGCTCGCCTCCCAACGCTGAATCGCTGCCGTCTGTGCGCAACGGAAACCGTTGGCGCGTCGCCGCTATCGACACCGAGAGGAATCTCATTGGTGCCGAACGCCTCGACGACAACGCCCGGGTCGTCTTCGACCAGGATTACATCCGAGACCACGTCAGCCTCGGGTACGCCGTCACCGTGCACTCCGCCCAAGGAGTCACCGCCGATGCCAGCCTCGCCGTCCTCAGCAACACCACCAGCCGCAACCTGCTCTACGTCGCCATGACCCGCGGACGCCACGCCAACATCGCCCACATCTACGAACACAGCACCGAAGCCAGCGAATTCGGCCACGAAGAACCCGCCGGGACTCACATTGCCCAACGAGGGGACAGCCGCGAAGCTGCCACCCTCATCCACGGGATCCTCGCCAACTACGAACCGGCCATCACCGCCCACGACTACGCCGCTCAAAACGCCGATCAGGAACTACCCGACCGCGTCCGCTCCCTCCTTGACATACGCGCGACAGCCACCCAACACCGCAATGAGGGGTACCAGGCTTGGAGGACCGAGAGGCGCGAATACTATCGCGGCTTGGCCGAATCCCGAGAGCAGCACATCAGCAGAAGCCAGAGCCGCAGCACGGACTACGGAATCGAACTCTGATGGCAGGGCGGTGTTTGCAGCGTGGGACGGCGTTCGCCAAGACTGTCGGCACCAAAATAGTACTCGCGCGGGGCTGTTTCTATTTCCTTGAATTGGAATCTTCAATGTGCCGACCGTCCTTGGGGCACGGGAGAATGCATCCCAGGACCTCTCTGAATGTCAACCTGCTAATCCAAGAAGCGAGTGCTCGTTACTCCGAATCTTGACTTCTGCATTTTCGTAGTCGGTTCCCCACACCTCTGCCAACGCTCGGCATGCGACAGCGACGTCCCAGGGTCGCAGCGCATTCTGCCGAACCTGCGCGAATGGTCCGTCTGTTTCGAGCAGTACGCGGTCTCGCGGCATCTCACGGACAAGCGCTCGCCCCTTCGCCCCGGCGAGCATGGCCGGGCCAACGCTGAACCAGCATCCCCGATCGGTGGCGCGACGGACCTCCGCAAGGGTTCCTGAGAACCAGTGAAGGATCGGTGCTCGAACTCCGCCAAACCTGTTGAGTGATTCCAGGACTGGGCCGGCAGCTCGTCTGCTGTGAATCGAAACAATCTTGTTTTCGGCTTCTTCGCAGGATCGAAGCACGTGATCGAACACCGCGGCCTGGTCGGACCAGGACGATCGATGTTCAGGTGATCCATCGAGCCCGACCTCACCCACGAACATCGCCTCGGGCAGGTACCGGTCGAACAGTCGAAGCTCTTGTTTTCGCTCCGAGGCGAGTTGAGGATGCAAGCCGAGAGCAGTCTTGATGGTCGACCGACCGATGGCTAAGCGGGACGTACCGGGCCATGCCGATGGCGTTGTCGTCACAGAGAGGACGCCTACTCCAAGGCGTTGGGCTTCGTCAGCAACCTCGTGCGGAGTGCGGTAGAGATCCAGATGGCAGTGGAAATCGATCACGTCAAATGGTACTTGGTGTGCAGGAGGCCAAGTTCATCGAGGCCTCGCTGAACCATGTGTCGAAGCGCCAGTCGATTTGTGATTAGCGGAGAACTCAGCGCTGGACCAAGCCATCGGTCAAGCCCGTCCTCTTGCACCGTAAGGCGCGCGACTGCAACCGAGCGCACATCGTCGAACGCGGCGTGGTCGTCATCCGCCTTGCCCAGATCCTTGTAGACGTAATCGGTGGAGTCATCGTGTGGCCACGCGATGAATGCAGCTCGTCGAATCTGGCACGGGACGCAGCGACCACAATGCTTGTAGTTGAAGCGCTGGAACCGTCCGCAGCTTGTCGAGGCTGCCGCTTCATTCGTAAGCAGCGTCTGGTCGAGACATTCACGGAGCATCTCCCCCTTAGTCTTTTCGGCGTAGGGGTTTTCGATGCGGATGCGCAGCCCAACCGCATCAAGGAGTTGTTGCATTCGGCCGAGGAATTCGGGGTGCGCTGTTCGCGTGCTGAGGCTTCCGATTCGGGCCTGGGTGAGTGGCGGATTGATAGCGATGAATCCGTTCTCGCACACGTAAAGCGGCACGGTGTCACCATCGACGTAGCGCTGGGTTGCGCTCGCTGCCAGCGCTCCGAAAGCGAGGAAGATGAGTGACCGCGACCGCTGGGACGTCTCTTTTTGCCCGCGGCGGGTGCTCGCGTTGTGATTGATCTGGAGGTGTTCTAGACCGCCGCCGATCAACTTGGCAAAACGTGCCTGCTTGTCCATATCGCCGCGAACAATCTGGCTGACGCCGAACAGGTTCCGTCCTAGGGCCGCCAGATCGATAGCCCCGACGAGTGAGTCGAGGCCGCCAGAAAGGAGAACAACGGCATCCGTTTGCGGGTAGCGGGGCTTCTTCGGCGGCGCCGGAACGATGCCACCACGCTTGAAGCTCATGGCCCAACGATCGGTCGTAAGAAATGCGAGCGCTGAGGAGAAGGAATCAGCGAGCGCTTCCCACGGGCTCGGGTCCGAGAGCGCTACGTCGATCTCAAACTCGCGCGTCCATCCGTCAGGGCTTGTGGATCGGCTGGTTTCACCATCTGCGACCACAACCGACAATGCAATCGATAGGAGATCCCAGGCCGCTGGGTCCGGCTGGAAGAACGGCGTCGCACGGTTTCGGCAGCTGACCAGCCCGCCGTTGGTGTCTGGTCTGGGGTGGCATGCCCGAAGAGGACAATCGGCGTCGCAGACTTGTCAATAGTTTCTAGAGCCGTCTTGGGCCCACTTGAATATCTCGTCATGTGTACTCCTCGAACACGCCGAAAGTCGCCCGAAGAGCTTCGCGGGTTACCTGCGTGATGTTCGAAGTTGTTGCAGGGCTTCTACGTTCGCGGATAGCCCGAAATGCGGCAGCTACATGCTCGGCAATGAACTCCCGAACCTGTTTTAGTCGCCGGAGGCCCGTGGCGGGGTCGGGCGACTTGTCCATGATGGTTTTCTGCAGATCGAGGCAGAACCGACCGTAGACATCGAGTGCCGTGTACCGCTCGATGACGAACGAGCGTTCAGCATCGGTGAGAGCAAAGAAATCAGCGTCGGGGAATCGCACGAGGAGGTCTGAGAGTGCGTCGCGTATCGCGCGTCTGGAGCATTCCCTATCTAGCGTTCCATCTGCGGGACTAGCCGCGTCAACGATGGCATCGAGTACAACGTTAACGTCGTTGCCACTTGCCAAGATGGCATCGCGGATGTCGGTACCGTCTGGGGCGCGGCCAGATTGGAGGACGCCGTTGAGCCGTCCTGCAGTCGTGGCGGTGCCGCCCATACGGCGAGCCATTGTGCCGGTGCCGCCGTAACCTGTTCGTACGTAGTGACCAAACGCTCGGTGCAGCCCCCGCTCGTTGCCGGAGCGGACGAACTCGCCGAGTGCCCGTCTGGTGTCCCGGAAACGCGCACGAGGGGCGACAGGTATCGGCTCTTGATCAGCTGGCTCAGTGGAATCGGGCCCTACGCCTTCACCGTCGACCACCAGAACATCGACGTCATCAGCCCAAGGCGGAACCAGTGGAACACCGCCCCCTGGCCCACTACTGCTTTGTGATGTTCCCATTCTTGGCCTGACCCTCGATTGCCCTTTTTACTGGTCCTTCGATCCCCGAAGACTTTGCCCAGTGCTCCATCACAGCTGGGGCCCACAGCAGCTGCGCGATCTTCGGCACGATGCTGGGTTGGATCTGCTGAGGTGGACGGTCGATCAGAAATCCAGCAAGGGTGCTGCCTTGCGTCGACTCAACCTCCGCTACGACGATGCACGCGTCCAGAATTGGCGGAACGCCCCAAACTTGTTCTCGCCGTGCACTAGCAAGCAAGCGGTCCATGATGATTGAAAGTTCGGCGCGCTGGAGCTTTTGGAGAGGTTCCCTCACCGCGTTCGCCATATCGGGGTTCTCCAGAAGCGCCGACAACAATGCTGCTGCTTCCGATGAAAGACGGTCTGCTGCCGTAATCAGCGGCGCCTGCTCGCGGCCAACGTACAGTGCGCCTCGCAGATCTTCGTCGGCGAGCATTGGTGGCAGCGCCAGCCACTCACGAACGAAGGGACTATCCCACGCGCTGTCGGGCTCGAATTCTTCGTCCTTTGATGCGGCTTCTTCCCACGGCGCGAGAAGGCGGGGCTTGCCGTCGGAATCTCCGTTGACGGCAGACGTTAGAGCTGCGTAGGCCCCTGGCGGGGCGAGACGTTCAAAAAGGAGAAGCTTTGCAAGGACAGCTTCATCGACCCCGACACCCTGGGCTGAGGAGATTGTCATGCGGATCGACAAGGCATTGAGAAACCGTTTGATGAGTCGTGGGTTTCCGACGATTTTGTCCGAGGTTGTCATCAGCGGCGCCAGGCGTTCCGCGGTCTCGAGCCGTGGCAGCAGCGCCGGAGGCAATTTAATTCCACGTGACCCGACGAAAGCGCGATCGACCCGCTTTCCTTTCCACGATTCCCGAAGCTGGCTCGCGATCGCCGCACGCAGAGCGTCCTTGTTATCGGCGTCGAGCTCGCTGTTCTCGATGAACAGCATCATCATGTAAGCCCGAACTTCCTGGGTTCCTAGGGCGGGCACGCGAATGGGGATCTGGACGAGTTTGTCGAAATAGTTGGTGACGAGCGTTTCGTCGTCCAGGCCGCCGAAGTGCTGCTTGACGGCATGCTTGATCATCCCGTCGTCTGCCGCGATCACGAAAGCAGTGTTCTCCAGGAATAGAAAGAGCCGAATGGCTTCCAGTGTCGAAATTGTCGTCCCGGGCAGGCACCGGTCAAGGTCATCGATCAATACGACCAGGGTGACCCCAATTTCCTCCAGCGCGTCTTCGAAGGAGTCGCGGAGGGCTTGGATCTCTCTGGGTGGCGATGACTCTTGCTTCGGGTTTAGCAGAGCTCTGCCAGCCGCTGCAGCCGCTGACGCGACTGCGCCAGCATTTTCTAGATCACCGCTGTCCACGTCACCAGACAGTCCGTCGTTGACTAAGTCGACAACCTCGCCGGCCAAACCGATTGGTGGCAACCCGAGTGCTATGGATGCCGCTGGGAGCGCCAGGAGCTTCGCCAGTCGAAACCATCTGACTCGACCGAGGAACTCGCGGGCTTTGTCCACACCGGTCTGCCGCTTCTCGGCCTCCGACTCCAGCTTGTTTGCGATCACTTCGAGAAGCGCCGCGCGCGCGTCGTCGTAACCCTGATAGAGCCACGCGTTGAATTCGACGAACAGATACTTGGCTGGGGGCTCGGCAGGCTGACGTTTGGCTAGTGATGCTCGCGTGAGCTTGATCATCGAGGACTTGCCGACGCCCCAAGCTCCGGATACGCCGATCGAAACCGGTTTGCCGGCAGCGCTGACGATGACTTCAGCGATGGTGTCCGCGACACCTTCAAAGTTGAGGAAGTCACGGTCTGTCTCGTTATCGGGCCACAAGGCGCGCGTATCTCCTCGTAAGTAGGTTTGCACTTCGCTCACAGGTGTCTGAAAGATCAGATTAGGGCGATCTTTCACATCTCACGGGTTTACTGACACCTTTTTCAGAAAAACCTCTCGAGACAGACAACGGATTGGAGGTCGGGGGACTCTGGAAGGGAAGCCTGTGAAATGGGAAGTGCAGTAACTCGGCTACCTGGATCAGGAGCAGACGAGTCAAAAGAAGAATTGGTAGGTCCGGACGGGAGCTGGAGGCTGCGGGCTGCGAAATCCGTTCGGTTGGCGCGCAGAGCTTCTGCGATCTGACCCCCGAAAAATAGTGCAATGGCACCCTGTGGACGGACTTACAGTGGGATCACCCGACTCGGGGGCGGACCAGAAGGAAGTGACCGCCATGGATGAGAACACCGATGATAAGTGGCTTACCCGGCAGGACCTCGCCGATCGATATGGACTGCCGGTGAAGACGCGGCCGAGTGGGCATCCAAGGGAACCGGCCCGCGGTACGCCAAGTTCGGTCGGCATGTTCGGTACCGGCTGAGCGACGTAATCGACTGGGAAGGTAAGCAATTCGCAGAGGACAAGCGCAGCTCTGCCTGAGTATGATTGGTTGATGGCAGCCGTTTTGAAGCCTCAGCGGCCGATGCCCCGCTTGAGAGGGGAGGGGTAACCACCGTGGCGGGTAGACCGTCGCTGCGGATCGGGCAGCACGGCAAGATCACGCGCCGGTATCTCGGCAACGGACTGTGGCTGGCGCAGTGTCGATATCGTGACTCCGATGGTGTGACGCGTCGGGTGCAACGACTCGGACCGCCAGACGAGCACGACAAGTACGGCAAGCTCGCGACGGACGCCTTGAACGAGGCACTCGCCGAACGCCGTCCTCCATCCGGGTCGGACACGATCAGTCTCGAAACGTTAGTAATGACGTTGGTCGACCAACACATACTGCGCCTGGCTGAGGACGGGCGTTCGGCCCGGACCCTCGACACCTACCGCTACGACGCCAGCAAGCTGGCCAAGTTCATGGGTGGCGTGAAGGTGGGGGAGTCGTCGGCGGCCAGACTGGACGCGGCGTTGAGGTCGATGCGCACCGCCCACGGACCGACGATGGCCCGCCGCGCCCGGACGCTACTGCGCGGAGCTCTGCAGCTCGCGGTCCTCAACAATGTCCTCGCCGCCAACCCGGTCCGCGACGTCCAGTCCATCAATTCGAAGGGACATCCGAGGGGCGCGGAAGCGCTCACCGCGACTCAGCTGCGCGACCTGCTTGTAAAGCTTCGGGCTTCGGACACGTGCCGCAAGCGCGACCTCGTGGATCCCATCACCGTGCTCATCGCCACCGGCTTGCGCCGCTCGGAACTGCTAGCGCTGCGGTGGAGTGACTTCGACGCCGACGCAGGAACGATCTCCGTCGCAGGAAAAGTTGTACGAGAGAAGGCCAAGGGACTGGTGCGCGTCGACGAGACGAAAACCGCGGCGGGGCGTCGCGTGATCCCGCTACCGGCGTTCGCCATCGCTGCGCTGTCCGAGCGTCGCAATCTGCCCTACCTCGGACAGCAGTCGGTCATCTTCCCGTCGACCAAGGGCACCCTGCGCGACCCCGACAATTTCGCCGGGCAATGGCGCAAAACCCGCGACGAGTTGGGCGTGCCGGACATCAGCTCGCACAGCTTCCGCAAGACCGTGGCAACGCTCATCGACGACGCTGGCCTGTCGGCCCGCATTGGAGCCGACCACCTCGGGCACGCGAAGGTGTCGATGACGCAGGACCGCTACATGAGCCGCGGACGTGTCCATAACCAGGTGGCAGAGCTGCTGGACAGAGCCGTAAATGCCGACTCAGGTCCGACATAAAAGACGAATAAACGACGACTGAGCTTACTGAGCACGGCTAAATACCCACTCTGACCAGCGCCCCCGGCACGACTCGAACGTGCGACCTAGGGATTAGAAGGCCCTTGCTCTATCCACCTGAGCTACGGAGGCAATGCGCAGGTCAGTCTATCCAACGTCGACCGTTCGCTAGGTCCTGAAGAGGCGACTCGCGCGAAACTTCTTCCCCCAGCGTCAATATCGGTTATCGTAGGGTCCCCAATACACGTACAACACCGGTCGGTAAACGGCCGTTAACCGCAACGAGGCGGGTGCTGGCGTCGGGGAGTGGGGGCGTTTGCTATGAGCATGACCATGAACGTCACTTCGCTGCGCTCAAAAGCCAGCGCAGAAGCCCTCCGCCTGGCAACGGATGCCAAAGACAGATACCGCTCCGGCGCCCTGTTGCTGCGCGGCTCACCGTTTGCTGTCGGCTGGTTCGCCGGCTGGCTGACTACAGAATTTCCCCCGCAGGTCGTCACCGGGCACGCGTTGTCCCGGATATCACCCCGGATGGGCACCGCCTGGGCCGCACAGCGAGCGGACCGCACCCTGACCGCCGCGCTCGAGGAATCCTTCGGACCAGACTTCCGCGCCGAGGTATGCCACCCGACCTGCGAGCAGTCCGAGTGCGCGCCCCGCAACGGGCTGCTGCACATTCCCGGGCCGCACCGCCGCTACGCGGCGCAGACTTCCGACATCTCCTACGGCCCCGGCGGTACCGAACACCTGCTCGACATCTGGCGGCGCCACGATCTGGCTCCCGGGCGCCGCGCGCCGGTGCTCATCCAGGTCCCCGGAGGCGCATGGGCGGTTAATGGCAAACGGCCGCAGGCGTACACGCTGATGAGCCGGATGGTGGAACTCGGCTGGATCTGCGTCTCGATCAACTACAGCAAGAGCCCCCGCAGCAAGTTCCCGGCGCACATCATCGACGTGAAGAGGGCGATCGCGTGGGTGCGCGAGAACATCGCCGACTACGGCGGCGACCCGGATTTCATCGCGATCACCGGCGGGTCAGCCGGTGGGCACCTGGCTTCCTTGGCCGCACTTACCCCAAACGACCCGACGTTTCAGCCGGGGTTTGAAAAAGCCGATACGACGGTTGACGCGGCAGTGCCGTATTACGGCGTCTACGACTTAACCAACACCGAAAACATGCACGAAATGATGCTGCCGTTCCTCGAACATTTCGTGATGAAGGCCCGCTACGCCGACGCCCCCGAGCAGTTCAAGGCGGCCTCGCCTATTTCGTACGTACACAGCGACGCTCCGCCGTTCTTCGTATTGCACGGTGAGAAGGACGAACTGGTTCCCTGCCGTCAGGCCCGGGCGTTCTGCGCGGCGCTACGGGACGCAGGAGCCGAGACGGTGTCGCACGCCGAACTCGAAAATGCGCACCACGCTTTCGACATCACCCCGACGGTCCGCTCGGGACTGGCCGCCGACGCCGTCGCCGACTTCCTGGGCGTCGTCTACGGGCGGCGCGCCAGCGCGCGAATGGGTTCGTTGCCCCGGTCGGCGACGTCGGCAAGCTGAACCGCAACGGCTGCCATTCGGCGGCGACACCGAGCCGCTGTGCCCGAATCGTGCCTTTCACCAGCGCGTCAACCCGACTAGCGTTGGGCTGGCAGTTCTGACAAGGGAGGCCTGATCGACGGTGACAGTGTTGACGCGTCGAGTTATCCGTGGGGACATCCGTGCGAAAAAAGGTCCCGCGTGGGGTCGTGAACATGCCTGAGTCTGTCGAGGCCGTTGGACGGTCCGACGAACTCGGACCCGTCGACTATCTACTGCATCGGGGCGAAGCAAATCCCCGGACCAGGTCGGGAATCATGGCAGTGGAACTCCTTGATTCCACGCCGGACTGGGACCGATTCAGGACCCGGTTCGACAACGCCTCCCGACGGGTGCTGCGGCTGCGCCAGAAGGTGGTCGTGCCGACCTTGCCGACGGCCTCGCCGCGCTGGGTGGTCGACCCGGATTTCAACCTGGACTTCCATGTGCGCCGGATGCGGGTTCCCGAACCAGGAACGCTGCGTGAAGTATTCGATCTCGCCGAGCTGATCCTGCAGTCACCGCTGGACATCTCCCGGCCGCTGTGGACCGCCACCCTGGTCGAAGGCCTGGGGGGCGGCGCGGCCGCGACCCTGTTGCATGTCAGCCATGCGGTCACCGACGGTGTCGGCAGTGTGGAGATGTTCGCCGAAATCTATGACCTCGAACGCAATCCGCCGGCGAGGGCGACGCCGCCGCTACCGGTTCCGCAGGATCTGTCGCCCAATGATCTGATGCGCGAGGGCATCAACCACCTGCCGATGGCAATCCTCAGCGGCGTGCTGGGCGCGGTGTCCGGGGCGGTATCGGCGGCCGGGCGGGCCGTGCTGGAGCCCACGTCCACCGCTTCCGGCATCCTGAGTTACGCCCTGTCGGGCATCCGGGTGCTGAACCGGGCCGCCGAGCCGTCGCCGCTACTGCGCCGCCGCAGCCTGGCCACCCGCTCCGAAGCGATCGACATCCCGCTCTCGGATCTGCACAAGGCCGCCAAGGCTGGCGGGGGATCGATCAACGACGCCTACCTCGCCGGCCTGTGCGGCGCGTTGCGGCGCTACCACCAGGCGCTCGGCGTGCCGATCAACACGCTGCCGATGGCGGTGCCGGTAAGTCTGCGGGTTTCAGATGACGCCACCGGCGGCAATCAGTTCACCGGCGTCAACCTCGCGGCCCCGGTGGGCACCGTCGACCCGTTGGCCCGGATCAAGAAGATCCGCGCGCAGATGACGCAACGCCGCGACGAACCGGCGATGAACATCATCGGTTCCTTTGCGCCGGTGCTCAGTGTGTTGCCGACGGCCGTGCTGGAGGGAATCACCGGGTCGGTGATTGGCTCCGACGTGCAGGCCAGCAACGTCCCGGTGTACCCCGGAGACACCTACATCGCGGGCGCAAAAGTGTTGCGCCAGTACGGTATCGGACCGCTACCGGGTGTCGCGATGATGGCGGTACTGATCTCCCGGGGTGGCTGGTGCACCATCACGGTGCGGTACGACAGGGCGTCGGTGCGAAACGAGGCGTTGTTCGCGCAATGCCTGGTAGAGGGTTTTGACGAGATCTTGGCGTTGGCCGATGACCCGCCGCCGCACGTAGCCCCCGCGTCGTTTGCCGCCGGGACCGATGGATCGGGTCCTCGATCGGTGTCGGGTTCATGAACGCCTCCCGCGAGCAGCCGCCGCCGCCGGATATGCGGTTGCCCGGCTCGGTTGCCGAGATCCGCGCCAGTCCTGCCGGACCCAAGATCGGCGCGTTTTTCGACCTGGATGGGACGTTGGTCGCGGGCTTCACAGCGGTCATCCTCACCCAGGAGCGCCTACGCCGCCGTGACATCGGCGTGGGCGAGCTGCTCAGCATGGTGCAGGCCGGTCTGAACCACACGCTCGGGCGGATCGAGTTCGAAGAGCTCATCGGTAAGGCGGCATCGGCACTACGCGGGCGCCTGCTGAGCGACCTGGACGAGATCGGCGAGCGGCTGTTCGTCCAGCGGATCGAGTCCCGGATCTATCCGGAGATGCGTGAACTGGTGCGGGCGCATGTGGCTCGAGGCCATACGGTGGTGCTCAGCTCGTCGGCGCTGACCATCCAAGTTGACCCCGTCGCACGTTTTCTCGGGATCAGCAACCTGCTCACCAACAAGTTCGAGACCAACGAAGACGGCCTACTCACCGGCGACGTGGCGAGGCCGATCTTGTGGGGGCCGGGCAAAGCCGCTGCAGTGCAGCGGTTTGCGGCCGCGAACGGCATCGATCTCAAGGACAGCTACTTTTACGCCGACGGCGACGAGGACGTCGCCCTGATGTACCTGGTCGGCAATCCACGCCCGACGAATCCCGAAGGCAAGATGGCCACCGTCGCTAAGCGGCGCGGCTGGCCGGTTTTGGAATTCAACAGCCGCGGCGGTGTGGGCCTGCGGCGACAGATACGCACACTTGCCGGCTTCGGTTCGATGTTGCCGGTCGGGGCAGGCGCCTTCGGGGTGGGTCTGCTGACCGGTAGCCGGCGGCGCGGCGCGAACTTCTTCACCTCCAACTTCTCCAGCTTGGTGCTGGCGACCACCGGGGTGCAGCTGAATGTCATTGGGAAAGAGAATCTGACCGCGCAGCGTCCAGCCGTCTTTATCTACAACCACCGCAACCAGGTTGACCCGATAATCAGCGGTGCCCTGGTGCGCGACAACTGGGTCGCCGTGGCCAAGAAGGAACTTCAAAAAGATCCGATCATGGGCACGCTCGGCAAGTTGCTGGACGGCGTGTTCATCGACCGGGACGACGCGGTGGCCGCGGTGGAAACGCTGCACACGGTGGAAGACCGCGCCAGGAACGGACTCTCGATTCTGATGGCGCCAGAAGGCACCCGGCTGGACACCACCACAGTCGGGCCGTTCAAGAAGGGGCCATTCCGTATCGCGATGGCGGTGGGGATCCCGATCATCCCGATCGTGATCCGCAACGCCGAGATCGTCGCCGCCCGAAACTCGACCACGATCAACCCTGGCACCGTCGACGTCGCGGTGTTTCCGCCGATTCAGGTAGACGACTGGACCCTGGACAACCTGCCCGAGCACATCGCCGCGGTGCGTCAGCTCTACCTGGACGCCCTGGCCGATTGGCCCGATGAGATACCGGCCCAGTCGCCCAAGGCGGCGGCGAAGAAGCCCGCGAAGAAGGCTGTGGCGAAAGCTGCTCCGAAAAAGGCGGCGAAAAAGACTGTGGCGAAGGCCGCTCCGAAGAAGGTGGCGAAGAAGGCCGCGAAAAAGGCCGCCCCAAGGAAGCCGGCGAGCGGGGGTCTGTCGTGACCGAACCGGCTCCGGACACCGCCGCGATCCTCACCGCGCACGACTCGCTGGTACTGGCGTCCATGGAGACTCCGGTCGAAAAGCAACTGGTGATGGATTGGCTGGACCGGCAGCGGGCCCGCAATCCGGAGGCGAAGTTCGACCTGTCAAAACTTCCCGAACTGCCGCCCGGCTTGGATTCCGGGGTGGCCCCGGCAGAACTGACCGCGCTGGTTGAGCAGCTCCAATCCGGCGCCGAAACCGGTGACGACCGCTCGGTGGTGCCGGTGCGGGTGTTCTGGTTGCCGGCTCCCGATCGCGGCAGGGTCGCCAAGCTGGCCGGGCTATTCCCGGGACGGGATCCCTACCACCCCAACCAGCGTCAGCAGCGCCAAATCCTGCGCCACGATTCCACCCGCGCGCGGATCGTGGCAGGCGAGGCGGCCAAGGTCTCCGAGCTGCGGCAGCAATGGCGCGACAACACAGTCGGAGAGGACGAGCGCGATTTCGCCGAGTTCGTCACTCGCCGCGCCATTTTGGCGATAGAGCGTGCCGAGTACCGAATCCTCGGGCCGCAGTACAAGTCCCCGCGGCTGATGAAGCCTGAGATCCTGGCGTCCACCCGGTTTCGCGCCGGCCTGAAAAAGATCCCGGGCGCGACCGTCGAAGAGGCCGGGAAGATGCTCGATGAGCTCGCCACCGGGTGGAGCCGGGCGTCCGTCGACATCGTTTCCGTTCTGGGCAGGATGCTCAGCCGCGGTTTCGATCCGGAGATCGATTACGAGGAGTATCAAGTCGCGGCGATGCGCTCGCGGCTGGAAACTCATCCGGCGGTCCTGTTGTTCTCGCACCGGTCCTATATCGACGGCGCGGTGGTGCCGGTAGCGATGCAGGAGAACCGGCTGCCGCCGGTGCATGTGTTCGCCGGCATCAACCTGTCATTCGGGTTGATGGGGCCACTGCTGCGCCGGTCCGGCGTTATCTTCATCCGCCGCAACGTCGGTGGCGACCCGATCTACAAATACGTGCTGCGCGAATTCGTCGGCTACATCGTCGAGAAGCGGTTCAACCTCAGCTGGTCCATCGAGGGCACTCGTTCGCGTACCGGCAAGATGCTGCCGCCCAAGCTCGGTCTGCTGGCCTATGTGGCCGACGCCTACCTGGACGGCCGCAGCGAAGACATCCTGCTGCAGCCGGTGTCCATCAGTTTCGACCAGCTGCACGAGACCGCTGAATACGCTGCCTACGCTCAGGGCGGCGAGAAGACACCCGAGGGCATCGGCTGGCTGTACAACTTCATCAAGGCCCAGGGCGAGCGCAGTTACGGCAAGATCTATGTCCGCTTTCCCGAAGCGGTCTCGATGCGCGAATACCTCGGTAAAGCCCACGGTCCCATGGAACAGGACCAGGACGCTAAACGGCTTGCGCTGCAAAAGATGTCATTCCAAGTTGCCTGGCGGATTCTACGGGCGACGCCGGTGACCGCGACGGGCTTGGTGTCGGCGTTGCTGCTGACTACCCGCGGCGCGGCGCTCACGCTCGGTCAGTTGCACCACACCATGCAGGGCTCACTCGACTACCTCGAGCGCAAGCAGACCCCGGTCTCAACCAGTGCGTTGCGACTGCGCACCCGCGATGGTGTGCGTGCGGCGGTGGACGCCCTATCGAACGGGCACCCGATCACTCGCGTCGACGGCGGGCGAGAGCCGGTGTGGCGCATCGAATCCAAGAATGAACACGCCGCGGCCTTCTACCGGAACTCGGTCATCCATGCCTTCTTGGAGACCTCGATCGTCGAGCTTGCACTGGCGCATGCCAGACACGCCGAGGGCGACCGGACCGCTGCTTTCTGGAACCAGGCGATGCGGTTGCGCGATCTCTTGAAATTCGATTTCTACTTTGCCGATTCCGCGGCGTTTCGCGACAACATCGCCGAAGAGTTGACATGGCACCAAGATTGGGAAACCCACGTCGTTGCCGGGGGCGACGAGATCGACGCGATGCTGATCGGGAAGCGACCGCTGATGGCGGATTCGATGCTGCGGGTGTTCTTCGAAGCGTATGAGATCGTCGCCGATGTGTTGCGCGATGCGCCGGCCGATATCGGACAGCAGGAACTGACCGACATAGCACTGGGTGTCGGCCGCCAATACGTGGCACAGGCACGGGTCCGCACCAGCGAACCGGTCTCGACGCTGCTGTTCGCCACCGCGTACCAGGTCGTCGTCGATCAAGGCCTCGTGCAGCCGGCCGATATCGGACAGCAGGACCTGACCGAACGCCGAATCGCGTTTCGCCGGGAATTGCGGAACATCCTGCGGGATCTCGACTACGTCGAGCAGATCGCGCGCGATCAGTTCATCGCCCGCGAGTTCGCAGCGCGTCAAGCCGGGTCTGCCGACAAAGCCGGGTAGCGCGGGCTCCTCAGGCAGCCGGCCATACCCTGTGTAAATGACGGTCACCCTGCCCGAGCGCCGCGCCCTGGTGTGGCCGCTGCTCATCGGGGTTGCGCTACTGGCCGGCTGCACCGCGGCTGGAATCGGGGTGTTGTCGCTGGCAGACGCACTGACCGCCACCGGATTGCCCGATCCCGGCCCGGCGACCACGCTCGGCCTGCCGTTCGTCCGGGCGGCGGGTGAGATCGCCGCGGTGCTGGCCGTCGGGTCCTTTCTTTTCGCGGCCTTTCTGGTGCCGCCACAAAGCAGCGGAGTGCTGGATGCCGACGGCTACCGCGCGCTTCGGCTGGGGACGGTGGCGTCGGGGGCATGGACGGTGTGTGCCGCCTTACTGGTCCCGCTGACCATTTCCGACGTGTCCGGTCATCCATTGGCCGAACACCTGAACCCGGTGCAGCTCTGGTCGGTGGCCGGCCTGATCAATACCGCCTCCGCGTGGCGCTGGACCGCGTTCTTGGCTGCCCTGGTGACGCTGGCAAGTCTGGCGGTGCTGCGTTGGTCGTGGACCCCGTTGCTGTTGGTTGGATCGCTGGTGACGCTCGTTCCACTCGGGTTGACCGGCCACTCGTCGGCCGGCGGCTCGCACGACCTGGCCACCAACAGCCTGCTGATCCACCTGGTGGCCGCCAGCCTGTGGGCGGGTGGTCTGCTGGCGTTGCTGGCGCACGCACTGCGCCGCGCTGATCACACGGCGTTGGCGGCACGCCGCTTCTCCGCGATCGCATTGTGCTGCTGGGTAGCGATGGCGATCAGCGGTGTGGTGAATGCCCTGGTGCGGATGCTGCCTGCCGACCTGCTCACCACGGCGTACGGACGGCTGGTGGTGGCCAAATTCGTCGCGTTGTGCGTGCTGGGCGTCGTTGGCTGGCGTCAGCGTCGCAGTGGAGTTGCCGCGCTGCAGGCAGATTCCGGCGCCCACCGGGTGCTGATCCGGCTGGCGTTGATCGAGGCCGCGGTTTTCGGGCTGACCTTCGGTATTGCCGTCGGGTTGGGCCGCACGCCGCCGCCACCGCCGCCCAACCTGCGGCCCTCGATCCCCGAGGCCGAAATCGGCTATGGGTTCGACGGCCCGCCGACAGTGGCACGCATCCTGTTCGACTGGCGTTTCGACCTGATCTTCGGCACGGCAGCGATCATCATCGCGGGGCTGTACGTGGCGGGGGTGCTGCGGTTGCGCCGCCGTGGCGACCACTGGCCGCCGGGCCGGGTCGTCGCCTGGCTGCTGGGCTGCGCGGGGCTGCTGTTCGTGACGTCGTCCGGCGTGGGCCGGTACATGCCCGCGATGTTCAGCATGCACATGGCGGCCCACATGGGGCTGTCGATGCTGGTCCCGATCCTGCTGGTGCTCGGTGCGCCGGTCAGCCTGGCGTTACGGGCGCTGCCCGCCGCCGGCCGAGACGATCCGCCGGGTATGCGGGAATGGCTGCTGGCCGCACTGCACAGCCCGCTGTCGCGGTTTCTCACCAACCCGGTGGTCGCGACCGTGCTGTTCGTCTCGGGGTTCTACGGGCTGTACTTCGGCGGCATTTTCGATTCCGCGGTGGGCAGTCACGCGGGCCATTTGGCGATGAACCTGCACTTTCTGCTCAGCGGCTACCTGTTCTATTGGGTCGTGATCGGCGTGGACCCGACGCCGCGGCCGATCCCGCCGCTGGTAAAGGTCGGGGTGATATTCGCCTCGCTGCCGCTGCACGCCTTCTTCGGGGTGCTGCTGATGGGCACCAAAGAGGTGCTCGGCGCCGGCTACTACCGGTCGCTGGGTTTGAGTTGGCACACCGACCTGCTGGGCGATCAGCGGTTGGGCGGCGGAATCGCCTGGGCGGCAGGGGAACTGCCGCTGGTGATCGTGATGCTGGCACTGCTGATCCAGTGGGCGCGCAGTGATGACCGGATCGCGCGCCGACTGGACCGCGCAGCAGACCTGGACGATGACGCGGAGCTGGTCGCCTACAACGCGATGCTTGCGGAAATGTCGCGTCGAGACCCGCCCGAGCGCTCGCCGCAACCAGCGGACTGATCCACAGTCACGGCTTCATCCCCAGGCTTCGATCGAGTCCTTCGCGATCCGTTCGAGTTGTCGGCACCCTGAGGCTCAATGGGCGCCAGAACAAGCGCAACTACGAAGGGATTGAGTCAATGTTCGAAACCCCGCTCACCGTCATCGGTCACATCGTCACTGACCCTCAGCGCCGCAAGGTCGGCGATCAGGAGCTAATCAAGTTCCGGCTGGCCAGCAATTCGCGTCGCCGTACCCCAGAGGGCGAATGGGAGTCCGGAAACTCGCTGTTCATCACCGTCAACTGCTGGGGAAAACTGGTCACCGGGGTGGGAGCTGCCCTGAGTAAAGGTTCGCCGGTCATCGCGTACGGGCATGTGTACACCAGTGAGTACGAAGACCGGGACGGCAATCGCCGTTCCTCCACCGAAATGCGGGCGATCTCGGTCGGCCCGGACCTGTCGCGCGTGATCGTGCGCATCCTGACGCCCGTGTCGCAGCCTGCCCCAAGCGCAATTCAGGAGTCCGAAGCGAGCCCCGCTACCGCTGCGGATGCGCCGGAGGATGCCACCGAAGGCGTCAGCGCACTGCCGGTACCGGCTTAGCGCTGCCGGGTGATGCCTAGGATGGTCGCGGGGGAGTTCCGAAATACCAGAAAGGCAACACTCCGGCATGGCTGAGTTCATCTACACGATGAAGAAGGTCCGCAAGGCGCACGGCGACAAGGTGGTCCTCGACGACGTCACGTTGAGCTTCTATCCGGGCGCCAAGATCGGTGTCGTCGGGCCTAATGGCGCCGGCAAGTCGAGCGTCTTGCGGATCATGGCCGGTATGGACAAGCCGAACAACGGCGACGCCTTCCTGGCCAACGACGCGACCGTCGGCATCCTGCTGCAGGAGCCGCCGCTGAACGAGGAGAAGACCGTTCGCGGCAACGTCGAAGAGGGCCTGGGCGAGATCAAGGTCAAGCTCGACCGCTTCAACGAGGTCGCCGAATTGATGGCCACCGACTACTCCGATGAGCTGATGGAGGAAATGGGCCGCCTGCAGGAAGACTTGGACCACGCCGACGCGTGGGACCTCGACTCTCAGTTGGAGCAGGCCATGGACGCGCTGCGGTGCCCGCCGCCCGACGAGCCGGTGACGAATTTGTCGGGCGGCGAGCGCCGCCGCGTCGCGTTGTGCAAGCTGCTGCTGGCCAAGCCCGACCTGCTGCTGCTCGACGAGCCGACCAACCATCTGGACGCCGAAAGCGTGCAGTGGCTGGAAGCGCACCTCGCCAGCTACGCCGGCGCGATATTGGCGGTCACACACGACCGGTACTTCCTGGACAACGTTGCCGAGTGGATCCTGGAACTCGACCGCGGCCGCGCCTACCCGTACGAGGGCAACTACTCGACGTACCTGGAGAAGAAGGCCGAACGGCTTTCGGTGCAGGGACGCAAGGACGTCAAGCTGCAGAAGCGGCTCACCGAAGAGCTGGCCTGGGTCCGGTCCGGGGCGAAGGCACGGCAGGCCAAAAGCAAAGCGCGACTAAACCGCTACGAGGAGATGGCCGCCGAGGCCGAGAAGACGCGCAAGCTCGATTTCGAGGAGATTCAGATCCCGGTCGGTCCACGGCTGGGAAACGTGGTGGTCGAGGTCGACCACCTGGACAAGGGCTACGAAGGACGCACCCTGATCAAGGACCTGTCCTTCACACTGCCCCGCAACGGCATCGTCGGTGTCATCGGTCCCAACGGGGTTGGTAAGACCACACTGTTCAAGACCATCGTCGGCCTCGAGCAGCCGGACAGCGGAACCGTCAAGGTCGGCGAGACCGTCAAGCTGAGCTACGTTGACCAGACCCGCGCGGGCATCGATCCGAAGAAGAACGTGTGGGAAGTGGTTTCGGACGGACTGGATTACATCCAGGTCGGTCAGACCGAGGTGCCGTCCCGGGCCTATGTGTCGGCGTTCGGGTTCAAGGGGCCGGACCAGCAGAAAGCGGCCGGCGTGTTGTCCGGCGGCGAGCGCAACAGGCTGAACCTGGCGCTCACCCTCAAGCAGGGCGGCAATCTCATCCTGCTGGACGAGCCCACCAACGACCTGGATGTCGAGACCTTGGGCTCATTGGAGAACGCCCTGGAGAACTTCCCCGGCTGCGCAGTGGTGATCTCGCACGACCGCTGGTTTCTCGACCGGACGTGCACGCACATCCTCTCGTGGGAAGGCGACGACGACAACGAGGCCAAGTGGTTCTGGTTCGAGGGCAACTTCGGCGCCTACGAGGAGAACAAGGTCGAACGGCTTGGTGCCGACGCCGCCAGGCCGCACCGGGTGACCCACCGGAAGCTGACACGCGACTAGTCTCAGGTCTGCCCCGCGACGATGCGGTCGTAACTAACACTGCGGAGGCGGGGAACCAGGACAATGGCGTCGTGAGTTGGGAGCCCTCGGCATGACGATCGATTCCGGAGCAATGCAGGAAACGAAGCCGTGGACCTCGTTCGCCAAGGCGGCCGACATTCCGGACTGGATCTCGAAGGCCTATATCGAGAGCTATCGCGGTCCGCACGGAGGCGAACCGGAAGGCCCCGCCGTCCCCGCGGCGAGCGTCAGCGTCGACGCGGCCGTGCCCGCTGCCTTGGTGACGCCGGCCATGCTCAGCGAGCAATATCGGCTTGGCCAGTGCCGCCCGCCCGGCGAAAGCTGCGTGTGCGTCTACCCGGCCGGCGATGCCGGCGAAATCGGACCCTCGCTGCAGGTCGTCACCGACCATGGCGGGATGCTGATGGATTCGGTCACCGTGTTGCTGCATCGGCTCGGCGTCGGCTACACCGCCATCATGGCCCCGGTGTTCGAGGTCCAGCGCAGCCCGACCGGGGATCTCGTCAGCGTGGGGCCGAAAGCGCCTGGCGCGTCGGCGTACGAAGGCGAGTCCTGGATATACGTCCAGCTGGTCCCGTCCGTCGACGGCGAAGCCATCGCCGAGGTTGAACGGCTGCTGCCGAAGGTCTTGACCGATGTTCAGGAAGTCGCCAGGGACGCGGCGACGCTGATCGCAACCATGAACGACCTGGCCGCAGATATCGAAACCAACTCCGCGGGCCGGTATTCGGCGCCGGACCGCGAGGACGTCGCCGCGCTGCTGCGCTGGCTGGGTGACGGGAATTTCCTGCTACTCGGCTACCAGCGTTGCCGAGTGCATGAGAGTCAGGTCATCGGCGACGGGTCGGACGGCCTGGGGGTGCTGCATAACCGCACGGGTTCTCGTCCCAGGCTGACCGACGATGACAAGTTGCTTGTGTTGGCCCAGTCCGTGGTTGGCAGCTACCTGCGGTACGGCGCCTACCCGTATGCCATCGCGGTTCGGGAATACGACGACGATGGCGGGGCCGGCGACAACGGGGTGGTCGAACACCGCTTCGTGGGCCTCTTCACGGTTGCCGCGATGAACGCGGACGTTCTCGAGATCCCGTCGATCTCGCGCAGGGTGCGCGAGGCGCTCGCGATGGCCGATAGCGACCCCATCCACCCGGGCCAGCTTCTGCTCGACGTCATCCAAACCATCCCGCGCTCTGAGCTTTTCACGCTGAGCGCCGAACGGCTTTTCGAGATGGCCAAAGCCGTGTTGGACCTGGGTTCGGAACGGCGCGCGTTGTTGTTCCTGCGCGCCGATCGGCTGCAGTACTTCGTCTCATGCCTGGTGTACGTCCCGCGCGATCGCTACACCACGCCGGTACGCTTGCGGATCGAGGACATCCTGGTCCGCGAGCTGGGCGGGACGCGACTGGAGTTCACCGCTCGTGTCAGTGAATCGCCCTGGGCATTAATGCATTTCATGGTCCGGCTGCCTACTGAGGAGCACGCCACCACTGCGCCGGTCGACGTATCGGAACCCAACCGGGTCCGCATCCAGGCATTGTTGACCGAAGCCACCCGAACCTGGGCCGACCGGCTGGTCGGAGCGGCGTCGCAGGCCGGCGCCGAGCATTACGCGACGGCATTCTCCGAGGCCTACAAATCGGCCGTCAGCCCCGATGAGGCCGTCGGCCAGATCGCCATTATCAATGCGCTGACCGACGATTCGGTCAAATTGGTGTTCTCTGACCGCGGCGCGAAGGAAGGCGCTCAGCTCACCTGGTTCTTGGGTGGGCGCACCGCTTCGCTAAGCCAGTTGCTCCCGATGCTGCAAAGCATGGGCGTCGTCGTACTCGAGGAGCGGCCGTTCACCGTTACCCGGCCGGACGGTCTGCCGGTATGGATCTACCAGTTCAAGATCGCGCCGCACCCGACCTTCCAGCTGGCGTCGACGGCAGCGGAACGGGACGCGAGTGCGGAGCGATTCGCCGACGCGGTCACCGCCATCTGGAACGGCCGCATCGAGATCGACCGGTTCAACGAGCTGGTGATGCGCGCGAGCCTGACCTGGCAACAGGTCGTGCTGCTGCGTGCCTATGCGAAGTACCTCCGGCAGGTGAACTTTCCCTACAGTCAGTCCTACATCGAGTCCGTGCTCAACGAATACCCCACTACGGCACGGTCATTGGTGACGCTGTTCGAGGCCCTTTTCGATCCTTCGTCAGGTTCCTCGTCGAGTCGCGACGCGCAAGCGGCCGCGGCCGCCGTTGCCGCAGACATCGATGCGCTGGTGAGCCTGGACACCGACAGAATCCTGCGTGCCTTCGCGTCGCTTGTGCAGGCCACCTTGCGGACCAACTACTTCGTGACGCGGGAAGGTTCGGCCCGCGCCCGCAACGTGCTGGCGATCAAGCTCGACGCCCAGCTGGTCGATGAGGTTCCGCTGCCGCGCCCCAAGTACGAAATATTCGTCTATTCGCCTCGCGTCGAGGGCGTGCACCTCAGATTCGGCCCGGTAGCGCGTGGTGGCCTGCGCTGGTCTGACCGCCGCGACGATTTCCGCACTGAGATTCTCGGTCTGGTCAAGGCGCAAGCGGTGAAGAACGCCGTCATTGTGCCGGTCGGCGCCAAGGGCGGCTTCGTCCTCAAGGCAGCGCCACAGCCAACCGGCGACCCCGCCGTCGACCGCGAAGCCACCCGCGCGGAAGGCGTGGCGTGCTACCAGTTGTTCGTCTCGGGCCTGCTCGACGTCACCGACAACGTCGACCACGCAACCGGAAAGGTGAGCCCGCCAACCGAAGTGGTGCGCCGCGACGGTGACGACGCCTACCTGGTGGTGGCCGCGGACAAAGGCACCGCCACGTTCTCCGACATCGCCAACGACGTCGCGAAGTCGTACGGCTTCTGGCTGGGCGACGCGTTCGCGTCCGGCGGCTCGGTGGGTTACGACCACAAGGCCATGGGCATCACCGCCAAGGGCGCGTGGGAAGCCGTCAAGCGGCACTTCCGGGAGATGGGCGTCGATACCCAAACCGAGGACTTCACCGTCGTCGGCGTCGGTGACATGAGCGGCGACGTGTTCGGCAACGGCATGCTGCTGAGCGAGCACATCAGGCTGATCGCGGCCTTCGACCACCGGCATATCTTCTTCGACCCGAACCCGGACGTCGCGGTCTCGTTCGGCGAACGGCGGCGGATGTTCGACCTGCCCCGGTCCAGCTGGGACGACTACGACAAGTCTTTGATCAGCGCGGGCGGTGGGGTCTACAGCCGCGAGCAAAAAGCCGTGCCGGTCAGCGAGCAGGTCCGCGTCGCGCTCGGTATCGACAGCCCCGTCACCGAAATGTCTCCGCCCAGCCTGATTCGGGCGATTCTGCAGGCCCCGGTGGACCTGCTGTTCAACGGCGGCATCGGCACCTATATCAAGGCCGAATCGGAGTCGGATGCCGATGTCGGGGATCGCGCCAACGATACGGTGCGGATCAACGGAAACCAGGTGCGCGCCAAGGTCATCGGCGAAGGCGGCAACCTCGGTGTGACGGCGTTGGGCCGCGTCGAGTTCGACCTGTCCGGCGGACGTATCAACACCGACGCGGTGGACAACTCCGCCGGTGTGGATTGCTCCGACCATGAGGTCAACATCAAGATCCTGATCGACTCGCTGGTCACCGCCGGCAAGGTCAAGGCCGACGAGCGCAAGGAGCTGCTGGAGTCGATGACCGACGAGGTCGCGCGGCTGGTGCTCGCCGACAACGAGGACCAGAACGACTTGATCGGCACCAGCCGCGCGAATGCGGCCAGCCTGCTGCCGGTGCACGCTCAGCAGATCAAATATCTGGTGGATGAACGCGGACTCAACCGCGAGCTGGAAGCGCTGCCGTCGGAGAAGGAGATTCGCCGCCGGATAGAGGCCGGTATCGGGCTCACCTCTCCGGAGCTGTGCACGTTGATGGCACACGTCAAGCTGACGCTCAAAGAGGACTTACTGGGCACCGAACTCCTGGAACTGGATGTTTTCGCGTCCAGGCTCCCGCGATACTTCCCGACGCCGTTGCGTGAACGGTTCACCCCGGAAATCCGCACGCACCAACTGCGCCGGGAGATCGTCTCCACCATGCTGATCAACGACCTCGTCGACGCCGCGGGCATCAGCTACTCCTTCCGGATCACCGAGGACGTCGGGGTGGCGTCCGTCGACGCCGTGCGTACCTACGCGGCCACCGATGCCATCTTCGGGGTGGATGACATCTGGCGGCGCATCCGCGCTGCGAACCTGCCGGTCGCGCTGTCGGACCGGTTGACGCTGGACACCCGGCGGCTGATCGACCGTGCCGGTCGCTGGCTACTCAACTACCGTCCCCAGCCATTGGCGGTGGGCGCCGAGATCAACCGGTTCGCCGAGAAGGTCAAGCTGCTGACACCGCGGATGTCGGAGTGGTTGCGCGGCGACGACAAGGCCATCGTCGGACAGGAAGCCGCGGAATTCGCATCGCAAGGGGCACCTGCCGACCTGGCCTACATTATTGCCGCCGGCCTATACCGCTTCAGCCTGCTCGACATCATCGACGTCGCCGACATCACCGAGACCGATACCGCCGAGGTTGCCGACACCTATTTCGCCCTGATGGACCGGTTGGGCACCGACGGCCTGCTGACCGCGGTCTCCGAACTGCCCCGAAACGACCGCTGGCATTCGCTGGCGCGCTTGGCGATTCGTGACGACATCTACGCTTCGCTGCGGTCGCTGTGTCTGGATGTGCTCGCCGTCGGCGAGCCGGACGAAAGCGGTGAGCAGAAGATCGCCGAGTGGGAGCACATCAGTGCTTCCCGGGTGGAGCGGGCCCGCCGCACGCTCACCGAGATCTACGCAAGTGGCGACAAAGATCTGGCGACGCTCTCGGTGGCGGCCCGGCAGATCCGCCGCATGACCCGTACCAGCGGGCGAGGGTCCCCGGGATGAACCCTCAGACGAACACAGGCTTCGTCGCGGCCGTGCCGGTGCGCTGGTCGGACATCGACATGTACCAGCACGTCAACCACGCCACGATGGTCACGCTCCTCGAGGAGGCGCGGGTCCCGTTCCTCACGCCTGCTTTCGCCCTCGACATCGCGACGACCGGCCTGCTGGTCGCCGATGTCCGGGTCACCTACAAGGGGCAGCTGCGGCTTACCGATTCGCCACTGCAGGTGACTATTTGGGTGAAGCAGCTGCGGGCGGTGGACTTCACGCTCGGCTACGAAGTGCGTTCGGTCGCGGCCGAACCGGAGTCCAAACCGGCCATCATTGCCGAGTCGCAGATGGTCGCGTTCGACATCGTCGAGCAGCAGCTGATGCGACTCGCGCCGCATCACCGGGAGTATCTGCAGCGGTGGGTACGATAGCCGACCGCGGTTTGTGGCTGGGCCCAGAAGACAAGACTGTCCAGCGTGGGGATCTGGCCACGTTCGTTGATCATGTGACGCGGCTCGACGACGCGGCCGTCATCCGGCTTCGTGCTCGTTCCGACGGGCTGCTCACGGCATGGGTGGCAACGGGATTCGACGTGCTGGCCAGCCGAGTGGTGACCGGCACGGTGCGGCCCAATGATTTATCGGTCGGCGCGGACGGATTGGCGCGCGGCCTGTCCGCAATGGATGACTGGGGCTACGTTGACCCCGGTTTCTCGATGGACTCGGCGTGGCGGGGTGCGTTGCCACCGGAGTCGGGCTTCACCCACCTCGACGACGTACCGGCCAGGGTGCTGTTCGACTTGGCGCAGAGCGGCGTGCGACTGGCCAAGGAGCACGGCAGTTCCCATGGGCCGCCGGCCTCGTTGCTCGATCAGGAAGTCATTCGGGTCAGCTCCGCCGACGCCCACGTGGGGCTCCCCATGCGTTGTGTGTTTGCTTTGACCGCAATGGGTTTCTTGCCGCAGTCAGCTGACGCGATCGGCGCGGACGAAATAATCCGGGTCCGGATCCTGCCGTCGTGGTTGCGTGTCGACGCCCGGTTCGGCTCGGTGTATCGCCGTCGCGGGCAGCCGGCTTTCGGGCTGAAATGACTACTGAAAGCAATGCCGGTGTCCCGAGATGTAAACCAGACACACCTGCGCCGGCGATTCGTGTACGTGGGTTATGTGTCGCGGCCGGGTCTAGACGAGCCAGGCGGCCGCGTCCGGCGCGAGCTTGCCGACCTCCAGTGGTGCGCTGGCCAGAATGAGCTCTCCGTCGGGCAGCGCTATCGGGCGGTCGCCGGTGTTGACTGCGCAGACCAGGCCACCGCGACCCCGGAACGTCAGCGCACCGCTTGGTGCGGTTAGCCACTCGAACGCGCTGCCGTCGGGTATCCCGTGGCTCCTGCGCAATTTGATTGCCCGCTGGAAGAAGGACAATGTCGATTCGGGGTCCGCGCTCTGCTTTTCCACGGTCAGCGCCGCCCATTCTTTCGGCATCGGTAGCCAGGTGTCGGCCGACGTCGAGAACCCGAACGGGGGGGTGTCACCCGACCAGGGGAGCGGCACCCGGCACTTATCGCGACCACGCTCGGTGTGTCCGGAGCGTTCCCAGGTCGGGTCCTGCAGCACCTCGTCGGGCAGGTCCAAGACGTCGGGCAGCCCGAGTTCCTCGCCGTTGTAGACGAACACCGTGCCGGGGAGGGCGAGCATCACCAGCGCCATGGCCCGGGCCCGGCGCAGCCCGATCTCGCCACCGCCGTAACGGGTAACCTCGCGGTCCACGTCATGATTGGACAGTGTCCAGGTCGCAACGGCATTTTCGATCGCGATGGCCTCCAGCGAATTCTGGATCGCGTCGCGGATTTCGCCGGCGTCGAAGTCGACCTTGGTCAGCCGGAAATTGAAGCCGAGATGCAACTCGTCGGGCCGTAGGTACTCCGCCCAAAGGCGGTTGTCCATGACCCAGACCTCGCCGATGGTCACCGCATCGGGGTAGTCGTCGACGATCTTGCGGATCCCGCGGTGAATCTCGTGCACGCCCGGGTTGTTGAAGCGCGGATCTTCGTCGGTGTGGGACAACACCTTGGCGACTTCCTTGGTGTCCGGCAGGCCGGGGGGCTTGGCCATTCCGTGCGCCACGTCGATGCGGAAGCCGTCCACACCGCGCTCCAGCCAGAACCGCAGCGTCTTCTCGAAGTCGTCGAAGACTTCCGGGTTGTCCCAGTTCAGGTCGGGCTGCTCGGTGTCGAATAGGTGCAAGTAGTACTGGCCGGGGTTGCCGTCTGGCTCCACCACCCGGGTCCAGGCGGGCCCGCCGAACACCGACGACCAATTGTTCGGCGGGAGTGCCCCGTCGGGTCCGCGACCATCGCGGAATAGGTAACGCTCCCGAGCGTCGGTGCCTGGCCCGGCGGCTAGTGCGGCCTGAAACCACACGTGCTGGGAACTGGTGTGGTTGGGCACCACGTCCATCGTGATCTTGATGCCCCGCTGGTGTGCGGCCGCGATCAGCCGCTCGATCGCGGGCATCCCGCCGAACAGCGGGTCGATGTCGCGAGGATCGGCGACGTCGTAGCCGTGGTCGGCCATCGGCGAGACGGTGACCGGGCTCAGCCAAATCGCGTCGATGCCCAGCCGCTCGAGGTGATCCAGATGGGCCACCAACCCGTCGATGTCACCGACCCCGTCGCCATTGCTGTCAGCGAAGGAACGCGGATACACCTGGTAGAAGACTGCGTTCGACCACCATGGTCCGGGGCTCATATTGCTCCGTTCATTCAGAATGGGGTATTCACCAGCGAGTTGGCGGCCATCTCCAGATAGTCGAGCAACTCGCTACGGTGTTCGTCGTCGAGGGTGTGCGCATCGATCGACGCCACGGCGGTGCGCATGCAGCGCAGCCACGCGTCGCGCTCGATTTCGGTGATTCGGAATGGGGCGTGCCGCATCCGCAGCCGCGGGTGCCCGCGTTGCTCGGAGTACGTTCGCGGGCCACCCCAGTACTGCTCAAGGAACATCCGCAGCCGGTCCTCGGCGCCGGGCAGGTCGTCCAACGGATACAGCTCGCGCAGTATTTCGTCTTCCGGCACCTGCTCATAGAACCGCGACACGATCGCGTTGAAAGTCTCGGCGCCGCCGACAGCGTCGTAGAAGCTCACCTGATCCATCGCTTCCATTGTGGTGTATCGCGGGGGCGGCGGGGCGAGGCGGGGCGTGCAACAGGGCTGATCGCTTCCTCGTGTTCACCGTCTCGACACGACGCACATATGAAATAGGCGTGCGATCGGCGGCGAATCATGATGGACTATTCCGCGGAGGATCTATGGCGCAGGGCAACAGACGCCGCGGCCACCGAAGTTCCGGGGCCGCGGCCGGGTTAACCGGGCCCGCGACCGCGTCATGCCTGCATAGCGTTGACACCCATCCGCCCATCCGCCACGAGAGCGCATCGATCTGGAATCGCCGGCGGGTGTTGTTGCTGAATTCGACCTACGAGCCGCTGACCGCACTGCCGATGCGGCGGGCGATCGTCATGGTGATCTGCGGAAAGGCCGACGTGGTGCACCACGACCCGGCCGGCCCGGTGATTCACTCGGCCACCAGCTCGATCGTGGTGCCGTCGGTCATCCAGCTTCGGACCTATGTCCGGGTTCCGTATCGCGCCCGCGTGCCGATGACCCGCGCCGCGCTCATGCACCGCGACCGTTTCTGCTGTGCCTACTGCGGGGCGAAGGCCGACACCGTCGATCACGTGATCCCACGCAGCCGCGGCGGCGAGCACACCTGGGAGAACTGCGTCGCGTGCTGCTCGACGTGCAACCACCGCAAGGGCGACAAGCTGCTCTCCGAACTCGGCTGGGCGTTGCGCCGAGCACCGGTTCCGCCGACGGGGCAGCACTGGCGACTGCTCTCCAGCGTCAAAGAGCTGGATCCGGAGTGGGCCCGGTACCTCGGTGAGGGCGCGGCCTGACCGGTTGGCCCGGAATCTCGTGTCCAGGTGCGGCATTAGGTCGCGCGGTGGGATACGGTTTTCGTCGTGAGCACTATGGAGATCCATCTGATCTTTATCGGTATCCCGTTGTTGCTGGTGGCGGCGCTTTCGGCGATGATCTGGTCCCGCAAGGGGCCGCACCCGGAGACCTATAAGTTGTCAGAGCCGTGGACGCATGCGCCGATCCTGTGGGCTGCCACCGACGAAGCCGTCGGCGACGCACACGGCGGGCACCACGCCTCGGAGTTCACGGTCGGAGGTGGCGCCAGTGGCACATGGTGAGGTAGCAACCATCCAGCACGCCGAACTGCCCAAAGGCACGGTGATCACCACCAGCGGTCGAATCTCGGGGGTAACCGAGCCTGGGGAGGTGTCGTCGGACTTCCCCTTTCCGATCAAGGATCTGGTGGCCATTGACGACGCGCTGAAATACGGGTCGCGGACATCTAACGTTCGGTTCGCCATTTACCTCGGCGACCTGGGCGGCGACACCGCCGCACGTGCTCGCGAGATCCTGGCCAAGGTGCCGACGCCGGACAACGCGGTGCTGCTCGCCGTCTCGCCGGACCAGTCTGCCATCGAGGTGGTTTACGGCTCGAAGGTCCGGGGCCGCGGCGCCGAGTCGGCCGCACCGCTCGGGATTGCCGCCGCTTCGTCGGCGTTCGAGCAAGGTGACCTGATCGACGGGCTGGTCAGCGCGATCCGGGTGCTCAGTTCCGGGATCACCCCGGCTTAACTCTCTCGGCCCCCGCCGCGAGCGTGCGTGTCTGTACGCGACACGCCGCGCAACGCTGTGCAAACGCGCACGCCCGGCCGGGCAGTTAGTCGGCTACGTCGAATTTGCGGGCTCGCAGCGACCGTGTGACCGCCGCTTGGCCCTCCAGCACCAGCCGCCGCAGCGCCGGAGGCACGTCGGGGGCAGTGAGGAACTTGTCGGCGGCGGCGACGCCTTCGTCGCTGATATCCCAATGCGGATACAGGCCGATCACCACCGACTGCGCGACTTCGCTGGATCGCCGCGCCCACAATTCGAGTATCGCTTCGAAGTAGCGCCCGGTGAACGGCTTGAGCAGCTCGCCTTGCCCCGGAGCGTTGATGCCGGCGATTATCGCTCGGCCGGTGATGTTGGGCAGGGTGTCGTCCTCCACGACGGTGGTGAACGCCTGGTCTTTGACGCCGAACTGCGGCCGCGCCGCTGCGGCTTGGGCGCCGTGCCGCTTGCCGGCGGCGGTGGGGTCGCGCTGCACTTCGGCGTCGATCGTCGGCGTCTGCGGCCCCTCTGCGTCGATCGCTCCGGCGGTGGCCAGCGCGGTCACGATGCGCCAGCGCAGGTCGGTATCGACCGTAAGGCCCGCCAATCCCTGCTCCGCCGGGTCCCCGTCGAGCAGACCCGCCAGCGTCTCCACATGCCGCGGCGACAAAACCGACGAACAGAGGGTGTTGAAGAAGGCGAGCTGGTGATCCGATCCGGGCTGCGCGCCGCGGGCCAACTCCAGCAGCCGGTCGGCGAACTGTGGCCAGCCCTGCTCGCGGGCCCAGGCGGGGTCGGCGTAGGAACCTACTGCCGTCTGCGCCTGCAGCAGCAGCCGTTGGGCCACCCCGACTTCGGTTTCGGCATGCACGCCGCCGGACACCAGCGCCACGAAATCGCGGGCACGTAGTTCGGCCTCGCGGGTCATCTCCCAGGCCGCCGACCACACCAGCGTGCGCGGCAGCGGCTCGGCGATGTCGGCGATCCGCTGCAGCGCGGTCTGCAATGACTCGGGGTCCAGCCGCAGGGAGCAGTACGTCAGGTCATCGTCGTTGACCAAAATCAGCTTGCCGCGCGAAACGCCAACCAGTGCAGGGACTTCCGTGCTGGAGCCGGCTGCGTCGAGTTCCTCCCGGTGCACCCGGACCAGCTTTCCAGTTTCCCCAGAATCGTGGGTGTCGTAGATTCCGATCGCCAACCGGTGCACCCGGGTCTCACCCGCACCGGGCGCGGCACCGCTCTGCAGCACCGCGAACCGAGTGAACTTGCCGTCGGCGTCGACGTCGAAATCCGGCCGCAGCGTGTTCAATCCGGTGGTCTTCAGCCACTGTCGGCCCCAGTCGGACAAGTCGCGCCCGGACGCCTTCTCCAAGGCCGACAACAGGTCGTCGAACGTGGCGTTGCCATACGCGTGGGTTCGGAAGTAGTCACGCAGCCCGGCCAGGAAATGCTCCAGCCCGACGTAGGCCACCAGTTGCTTGAGTACGGACGCGCCTTTGGCGTAGGTGATCCCGTCGAAGTTCACTTCGACCGCGGCCAGGTCGGGGATGTCGGCGGCGATCGGGTGCGTCGACGGCAATTGGTCTTGGCGATACGCCCACGACTTCTCCACGGTTGCGAATGTCGTCCAGGCCTCCGTGAATTCGGTGGCCTCGCTTTGGCACAGCACCGAGGCGAAGGTCGCGAACGATTCGTTCAGCCACAGGTCGTCCCACCAGGTCATGGTGACCAGATCGCCGAACCACATGTGCGCCATCTCGTGCAACACCGTCTCGGCGCGGCGCTCGTACGACGCCCGGGTGACCTTGCTGCGGAAGACATAGTCCTCCAGGAATGTCACCGCGCCGGCGTTTTCCATCGCGCCGGCATTGAACTCAGGCACGAACAGCTGGTCGTACTTGCCGAACGCGTACGGCAGGCCAAAGTTCTTGTGGTAGAAGCCGAATCCCTGCTTGGTCTGGGTGAACAACCGCTCGGCGTCCATATGTTGCGCGAGCGAGGACCGGCAGTAGATGCCCAGTGGTATCTCACCGTGTTCGTCGCTGTAGGCGTCTTGCCACTCGGCGTACGGCCCGGCGATCAACGCCACCAGATAAGTGCTCATCTTGGGGGTGGTCGCGAAGGTGTGCACGCTGCCGCCGTCGCTGTCCGACACGGCCACGGTGGCGCCGTTGGAGATGACCTTCCAGTGTTTGGGCGCGGTTACCCGCACGTCGAACGTGGCCTTGAGGTCCGGTTGGTCGAAGCACGCGAACATCCGCTTGGCGTCGGCGGTTTCGAATTGCGAATAGAGATAAACCTCGTTGTCCACCGGGTCGGCGAAGCGATGCAACCCCTCACCCGTGTTGGAGTAGCGGCAGTCGGCGTCGACGATCACCACGTTGCGCCCGGCCAGGCCGCGCAGTGGGATCCCGGTTGCTTCGTCGTAGCCGGAGACATCGATCTCAACACCGTTGAGGCTGGCGCTGCGGACGCTGTCGGCAGCGATGTCGATGACCGTATCGGCGCCGGCGAGTGCGTCGAACGCCACGGTGGTGGTGGACCGAAAGGTTCGTTCCCCCGGCGCACCGGAACCGTCGGTGATGTCGAGGCTGATCTGGTAGCTGCCGACGGTGAGCAGAGCGGCGCGTTCGACAGCCTGGTCACGGGTGAGGTTAGGAAGTGCCACGCCTCCAACTTAGGGCGTCGGGCGCGCGGCGCGCGTTGGAGCACCTCGCAACGGGAACATGCGCGCGGCGACTACGGTTGTGCTCAACGGTGTTGTACCCGTCTGTGATTTCGAGAAGAGGACTCCACATGCCCGCAAAAGCCCCCGAAAAGTCCGTCGCCGATTTCTGGTTCGACCCGCTGTGCCCGTGGGCGTGGATCACCTCACGCTGGGTTCTCGAGGTGGAGAAAGTTCGCGATATCGACGTGAACTTCCATGTCATGAGCCTGGCGGTGCTCAACGAAGGCAAGGGGGACCTGCCCGACGAGTATCGCGAGAAGCTGGCGAAGGCCTTCGGACCGGTGCGGGTGGCGATCGCCGCCGAGCAGGCCCATGGCGAGGGCGTCCTGGCGCCGCTGTACACCGCGATGGGAACCCGCATCCACAACGAGGGCAACAAAGACCAAGACGAGGTCATCAAGCTCTCCCTCGCAGATGCCGGCCTGCCGGCGGAGCTGGCCGCAGCCGCGACCAGCGACGCTTACGACGACGCGCTGCGCAAGAGCCACCACGCCGGGATGGACGCGGTCGGGCCCGACGTCGGAACCCCGACCATTCACGTCAACGGGGTGGCGTTCTTCGGGCCGGTGCTGTCGAAGATTCCGCGCGGCGAGGAGGCCGGCAAGCTCTGGGACGCCGCGGTGGCGTTTGCGTCCTACCCGCACTTCTTCGAACTCAAGCGGACCCGGCACGAGAAGCCCGAATTCGACTGACCCTGTTCATGGCGGCTCGCGTTGCGTCGCCGACTTCCGGCAGGGAAGGATGGCGGGCATGCGCGTCTACCTGGGATCAGACCACGCCGGATTCGAGCTCAAGCAACACATCATCGAGCACCTGAAAAAAACAGGACACGAGCCGATCGAATGCGGCGCTTTCACCTACGACGCCGAGGACGACTACCCGGCGTTTTGCATCGCCGCGGCGACGCGCACGGTGGCTGACCCGGACAGCCTGGGCATCGTGCTCGGGGGATCGGGTAACGGCGAGCAGATCGCCGCGAACAAGGTCCCCGGTGCGCGTTGCGCACTGGCGTGGAGCGTGGAGACCGCGTCGCTGGCCCGCCAGCACAACAACGCGCAGTTGATCGGCATCGGCGGCCGGATGCACACGGTCGAGGAGGCGCTGTCCTTCGTCGACGCGTTCCTCACTACGCCGTGGTCTAAAGCCGAACGTCACCAACGGCGGATCGACATTCTGGACGCCTACGAGCGCACCCACCAGGCACCTCAGGTGCCCGGCGCTCCGGCCTGAGAGACCCGCTGAGAGGTTTGCGTGCCGGAAGGCCATACTCTGCACCGGCTGGCCCGGCTGCACCAGCGCCGATTTGCCGGTCAGCCGGTCGCAGTGTCCAGCCCGCAGGGCCGATTCGCCGATTCGGCGGCGGTGCTGCACGGCCGGGTATTTCGGCGGGCGAGCGTTTGGGGCAAACACCTCTTCCATCACTATGGCCTTTTTGAAGGCCCTTTTGAAGGCCCTTTTGAAGGCCCTTTTGAAGGCGGCCCGATCGTGCACGTGCACCTGGGGCTCTACGGCACCTTCACTGAATGGGAGCGCGGTCCCGAGCTTCCGGAGCCGGTCGGACAGGTACGAATGCGGATCGTCGGCGACGAGTACGGAACCGACCTGCGCGGGCCCACGGTCTGTGAGCTGCTCGACGAAGATCAGGTTGACGCCGTCGTCGCCAGGCTGGGGCCCGACCCCTTGCGCGCCGACGCTGACCCGTCCGCGCCCTGGGCGCGGATCACCAAGTCCAGCCGGCCCATTGGCGCGCTGTTGATGGACCAGACCGTCATCGCCGGGGTCGGCAACGTCTATCGCAGCGAGTTGCTCTTCCGGCACCGCATCGACCCGTTCCGGCCCGGCCGGACGATCAGCCAGCCCGAGTTCGACAACGCTTGGGTCGATCTGGTGGCGTTGATGAAGGTTGGCCTGCGCCGCGGAAAGATCGTCGTCGTGCTCCCCGAGCATGACCACGGCGCCCCCTCCTACCGGGCCGGGCGGCCTCGTACGTACGTTTACCGGCGCGCGGGGGACCCGTGCCGGGTGTGCGGCACAACCGTGCGCATGGCGGTCCTGGAGGGCCGCAACGTATTTTGGTGCCCTGTTTGCCAGGTATAGGACGTTCTGGCCAGCAAGTTGACAGAAGACCGGCAGGAAGAAACGCTGGTGTCTCTAGTTTGGAACCGGCTATCTCGGGTACTTAACATGCCTAATGAAAAATAATCTACGTTTATTTGCAATGACTTTCGCTATGGCCGCTGGCTTGGGACTGGCAGGTTTCGGTGTTGCGCCTGACGCGCAAGCCCAGCCAGGGCCCTTCCCACAATGGTGTCCCGGCGAGTTCTGGGATCCCGGGTGGGGCGATAACTGGGACGGCGGGAACTGCCACGACAACTGGCGCGGTGGGTACGGCGACCACGGTGGCTACGGCGGTGGGTACGGCGACCACGGTGGGTACGGCGACCACGGTGGGTACGGCGACCACGGTGGGTATGGCGACCACGGTGGTCCCGGCGGTCCCGGCGGTCCCGGCGATCACGGTGGGCCCGGTGGGCCCGGTGGACCTGGCGGGCCGGGTGGGCCTGGCGGCCCCGGCGATCATGGCGGCGGCCACCACTAATCGCGAGCATTGATGTGAACCGCACTCTGCCGACAAGCTTTTCGGCAGGGTGCGGTCATGTCCGGAAGCTGACAGCAAGAAACTCGCTCGCCCACGATGTTTTTCACGTCGCCGAATTGGGTACCCTTGCGCCGTGAAAACTATTCCGCGTTTTGCTGCAACGATTTTCGCGGGAGCCGCTGTCTTGGGGCTGGCCGGTGTTGGTGTCGCCGCCGACGCTCAAGCGCAACCAGGCCCGTTCCCGCAGTGGTGCCCGGGTGAGTTCTGGGATCCAGGCTGGGGCAATAACTGGGATTGGAACGGCTGCCACGACTGGCGCGGTGGACCACCCGGTTGGGGTCCTGGACCTCAAGGCTATGGCCCGCCTGGGTACGGCCCGCCTGGGTACGGCCCGCCTGGGTACGGCCCGCCGCCGCCTCCCGGTTGGCATCCCTGAGCGAAGGCGCTTAGCGCTCCGTAACTCCCAGCGCCGCGTAGACCTCGTTACTGAGCGCGAGGCTGCGCGGGTCGGCGTTGGACTTGGTGGCATCGAAGCGATTGGCAACGTACGCGTAGCCGATCCGGTGCTCCAGGTCGACGAACCCGAATGAGCCGCCCAACCCACCGTGGCCGAAGATCCGCGGGTTGGGTCCGTTCACGCCGCGCTGGTTGAGCATGTAGCCCATGCCCCAGCCATGGTCGGCGACTCGGGGCCCGAGCACCAGATCGGTCTCGTCGCCGCCCTGGCATACCCGGATCTGGTCCATGTGTTCCCGGCTGAGTAGTTTCTCCTGGGCCAGCGCGTTGTAGAACGTCGCCAGCCCGAGCGCGGACACTTGCCCGTTGGTGCCGGGAAACTCGAGCTGGCGCCACAGGTGCAGGTCGTTGGAGGCCAGCTCGTCGTCGGGCGCGAAGCCCATCGATATGGACAGCCCAGCCTTGGGATGCTCGGCCAGGCTGGTGGGGTAGCCGGGGGCTTTCACCTCGGCCAGCAGGTCTCTGGCGTGCGGTTTGTTCACCCGTTCGGCGCAGCGGAATTGTTCGGCCGGCGACAAGCCGATGTGGACGTCGGCGCCAAGTGGCTCAGCGATCTCTGTGCGCAGGTGCTGTCCGATCGTGCGACCGGTGACCCGGCGGAATACCTCGCCGAGGATGAAGCCGAACGTGGTCATGTGGTAGCCCTGGGCGGTACCCGGCTCCCACCACGGTTCCGCGGCCGCCAGCTGTTCGCAGACGTAATCCCAGTCCGCGACTTTTTCCCAGCTCATCCGGGTGCGCGGCCCGATGACGCCGGATCTGTGACTCATCACCATGGCCACGGTGATGTCTTGCTTGCCGGCCTGCGCGAATTCGGGCCAATACCGGGCCACCGGTGCCTGCAGGTCCAGCTCACCGCGGTCGACGAGTTGGTGAACGCACGTGGCGCTCAGGCCCTTGGTGCCGGACAAAACGGTAGTCAGCGTGTTTTCTTGCCAGTGCCGAGTTCCGGCAGCGTCAGCCGAGCCGCCCCATAGATTGACGACGAGGTGCCCGTCCACCCAGACCGCAACTGCTGCGCCGACCTCGTTAAACATCACGAAATTACGCTCGAACGCGTCGCGTACCCCGACGAAGTTCGGCGCGCACGAGCCCTTGATTGCCGCGTCCGTTCCAGCGTCGCTCATGGGGCCTTTCTTTGGAGAGCGATACCCAGCCCGAGCGGGCGACGGGAATCGAACCCGCGTAGCTAGTTTGGAAGACTAGGGCTCTACCATTGAGCTACGCCCGCATGCATTAGTCGAGCGAGACGATACGTGGCGGGAGACATCAAATCTAATCGAGCCCGTTACGTGACCGCTTCGTGAGGTGCGTTCGGTCCCAGGGGTCTCCCAGAAGTCACCGCCAGCCGGTGGCCAGTCAGGCTGCCAAGGGCCGTAGGATCGCGAGGTCAGTTCGGGGTGTAGCGCAGCTTGGTAGCGCATCCGCTTTGGGAGCGGAAGGCCGCAGGTTCAAATCCTGTCACCCCGACCAGCACTTGAGCCACACCGAGCCATATCAAGCCATAGCAACGGTCACCGACCGCAACAGAGCACCAAGGAGTACCCCCGTGAAGAGCAGCGTCGAGCAGTTGACCCCTACGCGTGTGCGTATCAGCGTCGAGGTGCCGTTCACCGAGCTCGAGCCCGAATTCCAGCGGGCCTACAAGGAGCTGGCCAGGCAGGTGCGGCTGCCCGGGTTCCGGCCCGGCAAGGCGCCGCTGAAGTTGCTGGAGGCCCGCTTCGGCCGGGAGTCGATGCTGGACCAGGTCGTCAACGAGGCGCTGCCCGCGCGGTACGGCCAGGCGGTCGCGGAGTCGGAAGTCCAGCCGATCGGCCAGCCCGAGATCGAGGTGACCAAAAAGGAGTACGGCGAGGAGCTGGCCTTCACCGCCGAGGTCGACGTCCGCCCCAAGATCACCCTTCCGGACCTCAGCACGCTCAAGATCGAGGTGGACCCGATCGAGGTCACCGACGACGACGTCGAGACCGAGCTGGAGTCCTTGCGCGGCCGGTTCGGCACCCTGACCGGGGTGGACCGCCCGGTGGCACTCGGCGACGTCGTCACGATCGACTTGTCCGCCGCCGTGGACGGCGAGGATGTGCCTGACGCCGCCGCCGAAGGCATGTCCCACGAGGTCGGCTCCGGCCGGCTCATCGAAGGCCTCGATGACGCGCTGGTCGGCGCGTCCGTCGATGAGGCCCGGGAGTTCACCGCGAAGTTCGCGACCGGCAAACATGCCGGGCAGGAGGCGCAGGTCACCGCCACCGTCCGGTCGGTTAAGGAACGTGAACTGCCCGAGCCCGACGACGAGTTCGCGCAATTGGCCAGCGAGTTCGACACCATCGACGAGCTGCGGGCCAGCCTTCGCGACCAGGTGAGCACGTTCAAGCGCGCCCAGCAGGCAGATCAGATTCGCACGGCCACGCTCGACGCTCTGCTCGACCAGGTCGACGTGCCGGTGCCGGAGGCCGTCGTCCAGGCTCAGTACGACAGCACCGTGCACGACGCGCTGCACGGACTCGACCACGATGAGTCCAAGTTCGATGAACTCCTCGCTGGACGCGGCTCGTCGCGTGAGGAGTTCGAGGCCGACACACGCAGCGCCGCGGAGAAGGACGTCAAAACGCAGCTGTTGGTGGATACCCTGGCCGATGAGCTGGACGTCCAGGTGGGCCAGGATGACCTGACTGAACGGCTGCTCGCGACATCCCGGCAATACGGCATCGAGCCGCAGCAGTTGTTCGGCTATCTGCAGGAGAACAACCAGCTGCCCGCGATGTTCGCCGACGTGCGGCGCGGGCTCGCCATCGCCGCGGCGGTCGAGGCGGCGACGGTCACCGACACCGACGGGAACACGATCGACACCAGCGAGTTCTTCGGCAAGCGCGGCGGGGCCGGCGATGACGAAGATTCCTCCGACGTCGAAGACTTCGATATCGACGACGACTTGGAAGACGAAGCCGACATCGAAGACGAGGCTTCCCAAGAAGCCGCAAAATGACTCGCTAAATCAAGAAGCCGTGACGCTGTGAGCGAACGGGCCCAGTTCAGGGGTGCGTGGCCGCCAAACAGTGGGCCCGGTTGACTAGTGTCGGGATTACAGAAATCGAGAAAGCAGGTAACTCAGTCGTGACTGACATGCGTGGAAGCTCGCAGGGTCTCAACCTCACGGACTCGGTCTATGAGCGCTTGCTCTCCGAGCGCATCATCTTCCTGGGTTCGGAGGTGAACGACGACGTCGCCAACCGGTTGTGCGCGCAGATTCTGCTGCTCGCCGCCGAGGACGGCGAGAAGGACATCAACCTCTACATCAACTCGCCGGGCGGATCGATCAGCGCCGGGATGGCGATCTACGACACTATGGTGCTGGCGCCCTGTGACGTCGCGACCTATGCGATGGGCATGGCCGCCTCGATGGGCGAGTTCCTGCTCGCGGCGGGCACCAAGGGCAAGCGCTACGCGCTGCCGCACGCGCGGATCCTGATGCACCAGCCGCTGGGTGGGGTAACCGGCAGCGCGGCCGACATCGCCATCCAGGCCGAGCAGTTCGCGGTCATCAAAAAGGAGATGTTCCGGCTCAACGCCGAATTCACCGGCCAGCCGATCGAACGCATCGAGGCGGATTCCGATCGCGACCGCTGGTTCACCGCCCCGGAAGCCCTGGATTACGGATTCGTCGACCACATCATCACCCGCGCCGCCCACATCACCAACGGAGAACCCCGATGAACCCCCAGCATCCCCAGACCCAACCTCAGGCGCGCTACATCCTGCCGTCGTTCATCGAGCACTCCAGCTTCGGTGTCAAAGAGTCCAACCCCTACAACAAGCTGTTCGAGGAACGCATCATCTTCCTCGGGGTTCAGGTCGACGACGCGTCGGCCAACGACATCATGGCGCAGCTGCTGGTGCTCGAATCGCTGGATCCTGACCGCGACATCACCATGTACATCAACTCGCCTGGTGGTGGGTTCACCTCGCTGATGGCGATCTACGACACCATGCAATACGTGCGGGCCGACATCCAGACGGTGTGTCTGGGACAGGCCGCGTCGGCGGCGGCGGTGCTGCTGGCCGCTGGAACGCCGGGCAAGCGGATGGCGCTGCCGAACGCGCGCATTCTGATCCATCAGCCGTCGCTGTCCGGCGTGATCCAGGGCCAGTTCTCCGACCTGGAGATCCAGGCTGCTGAGATCGAGCGGATGCGCACGCTGATGGAGACCACCCTCGCCCGCCACACCGGCAGGGACGCGGCAACGGTCCGTAAGGACACCGACCGGGACAAGATCCTGACCGCCGAAGGCGCCAAGGAATACGGGATCATCGACACCGTCCTGGAGTACCGGAAGCTCTCCGCGCAGAACGCCTGAGCCGGAACGCCTTCGCCGAGCGTGCACGCACGGCGAGTTTTCGGCCGATCAGCCGCCCTGGTTGCACGTTGGGCGAAGCCCCGAGCGTCTCAGTCGGGTAACGACCGCGACACGCCAGACGCTGAAAGCGCGTCTCGGCCAGTGGCAGCGGGTTTCGGGCTATATGTTCGTTCATACGCACGGCATGAGTTACCCAGGCATACCGACGAAATACCTTCGAATACCCACGAATATCAAGGACGCGATTCCCGCTAACGGATGCGGCCAGCCCGAAGAAGCGGGTAGCGTCGGGGGATACACGCGACAGAGCTAGATCGGCGAACCAGGAAGTAGGCACTGAAGCACTATGGCGCGCATCGGAGACGGCGGTGATCTGCTCAAGTGCTCTTTCTGCGGGAAGAGCCAGAAGCAGGTCAAGAAACTCATTGCTGGCCCCGGCGTCTACATCTGCGATGAATGCATCGACCTGTGTAACGAGATCATCGAAGAGGAGTTGGCCGACGCCGACGATGTAAAGCTTGACGAGCTGCCCAAGCCCGTTGAGATCCGGGACTTCCTGGAGGGCTACGTCATCGGGCAAGACACGGCCAAGCGGACGCTAGCCGTCGCGGTCTACAACCACTACAAGCGGATCCAGGCCGGCGAAAAGGGTCGTGACTCCCGGTACGAGCCGGTCGAGCTGACCAAGTCCAACATCTTGATGCTCGGCCCCACCGGCTGCGGCAAGACCTACCTGGCCCAGACGCTGGCCAAGATGCTCAACGTGCCGTTCGCTATAGCGGATGCGACGGCACTGACCGAAGCCGGATACGTGGGAGAAGATGTCGAGAATATCTTGCTCAAGCTCATTCAGGCCGCCGACTACGACGTCAAGCGCGCCGAGACCGGCATCATCTACATCGACGAGGTCGACAAGATCGCCCGCAAGAGCGAGAACCCGTCGATTACTCGCGACGTCTCCGGTGAAGGCGTTCAGCAGGCGCTGCTGAAAATCCTGGAGGGAACCCAGGCGTCGGTTCCCCCGCAGGGCGGCCGCAAGCACCCGCACCAGGAGTTCATCCAGATCGACACCACCAACGTGCTGTTCATCGTTGCGGGTGCCTTCGCCGGGCTGGAGAAGATCATCTACGAGCGCGTCGGCAAGCGTGGCTTGGGCTTCGGCGCCGAGGTCCGGTCCAAGACCGAGATCGACACCACCGATCAGTTCGCTGACGTGATGCCTGAGGATCTGATCAAGTTCGGCCTGATCCCCGAATTCATCGGCCGCCTCCCGGTTATTGCCTCGGTCACCAACCTGGACATGGACTCGTTGGTCAAGATTCTGTCCGAGCCGAAGAACGCCCTGGTCAAGCAGTACACCCGGCTCTTCGAGATGGACGGCGTGGAACTCGAGTTCAGTGACGACGCGCTGGAAGCAATCGCCGATCAGGCGATCCACCGCGGCACCGGGGCCCGTGGCCTGCGGGCCATCATGGAAGAAGTCCTGCTGCCGGTGATGTATGACATCCCGAGCCGCGACGACGTCGCCAAAGTGGTGGTGACCAAGGAGACCGTGCAGGACAACGTCCTGCCGACGATCGTGCCGCGCAAGCCGTCGCGAAGCGAACGCCGCGACAAGAGCGCCTAGCGCGTCGCCACCATCAGCACCAGCACTTCGTACGTGGACGCGCGGCCCGCAAGGGAGTGACCAATGCCACAGTTTATTGGCGTTAACACTGTCGTTACCTTGCTGACTTGGTCTTTTAGACGCGAATATGCCGCAGGTCAGTATTCGGAGACGTCGATGCATAGCGACAACGAGTGCCATAATCAGTACTGCGAGTGACACACAAGCGTGGAAGCGTGGGAGCGGCTCTGGTGGTGCGTACTCTATGACCCCCAACGGAGTGGCCCGTCCGGGCAAAATGGAAGGCGGAGACGTGGATCCGAACGGCAGCGGAGCCGGGTCAGATTCTCCTAACGGATCGAGCCGTAACGGGTCGGGCCGGCAGCGTCTGGAACAAGTCGTCATCCGATTCGCAGGGGACTCCGGCGACGGTATGCAGCTGACCGGGGACCGGTTCACCACGGAGGCAGCGCTTTTCGGCAACGACCTGGCGACCCAACCGAACTACCCCGCTGAGATCCGGGCTCCTGCAGGCACGCTGCCCGGAGTCTCGTCGTTCCAGATTCAAATCGCCGACTACGACATCCTGACCGCCGGCGACCGACCCGACGTGCTCGTCGCCATGAACCCGGCAGCGCTCAAGGCCAACATCGGAGACCTGCCGCGGGGCGGCATGGTGATCGCGAACGCGGATGAATTCACCAAACGCAACCTGACCAAAGTGGGCTACATAACCAACCCACTGGAGTCCGACGAGTTGGCCGACTACGTGGTGCACTCCGTCGCGATGACCACGCTGACGCTGGGGGCCGTCGAGTCGATCGGCGCGTCGAAGAAAGACGGTCAGCGCGCCAAGAACATGTTCGCGCTGGGACTGTTGTCGTGGATGTATGGGCGACCGATCGAGACCAGCGAGACCTTCATCAGGGAGAAGTTCGCCCGCAAGCCCGACATCGCCGAGGCCAACGTGCTTGCCCTCAAGGCGGGCTGGAACTACGGCGAAACCACCGAAGCTTTCGGCACTACCTACGAGGTATCCCGGGCGACGTTGCCGACCGGGGAATACCGGCAGATCTCGGGCAACACCGCGCTGTCGTACGGCATCATCGCGGCCGGTCAACTGGCCGGCATCCAGGTGGTGCTCGGCAGTTACCCGATCACGCCCGCATCAGACATCCTGCACGAGCTGTCCAAGCACAAGAACTTCAATGTGATCACCTTCCAGGCCGAAGACGAGATCAGTGGCATCTGTGCCGCCCTGGGCGCCTCTTACGGCGGTGCGCTGGGTGTCACCAGCACGTCGGGGCCGGGTATCTCGCTGAAGTCCGAAGCGATCGGGCTGGGCGTGATGACCGAACTGCCGTTGCTTGTCATCGACGTGCAGCGCGGCGGCCCGTCGACCGGCCTGCCCACCAAGACCGAGCAAGCCGACCTGTTGCAGGCACTGTACGGCCGCAACGGGGAGTCACCGGTGGCGGTCCTGGCGCCCCGGTCACCGTCCGACTGCTTCGACGTCGCACTCGACGCGGTGCGCATCGCGCTGTCGTATCACACCCCGGTGATCGTGTTGTCCGACGGCGCCATCGCCAACGGCTCGGAGCCCTGGCACATCCCCGACGTCGGTGACCTGAAGCCCATCACACACACCTTGGTGAAGACGGGCGAGCCCTTCCAGCCGTATGCCCGCGACCCGGAGACGCTGGCTCGCCAGTTCGCCGTTCCGGGCACGCCAGGTCTAGAGCACCGCATCGGCGGCCTGGAATCCGCCAACGGATCGGGGGCCATCTCCTACGAGCCGGTCAACCACGACCTGATGGTGCGGTTGCGCCAGGCCAAGATCGACGGCATCGAGGTGCCCGATCTGGAGGTCGACGATCCCACCGGAGACGCCGAGCTGCTGCTTGTCGGTTGGGGCAGCTCGTACGGCCCGATCGGTGAGGCCTGCCGGCGAGCGCGGCGCAAGGGAATCAAGGTCGCGCACGCCCATCTGCGTTACCTCAACCCGTTCCCGGCCAACCTGGGCGACGTGCTGCGGCGCTACCCGCAGGTGGTGGCACCCGAAATGAACTTGGGCCAGCTTGCGTTGCTACTGCGCGGCAAGTTCCTGGTCGACGTACAGTCGGTGACAAAGGTGCAAGGTGCCGCGTTCCTGGCTGACGAGATTGGGCGCGTCATCCGCGCCGCACTTGGTGGGACATTGGCTGAAATTGAGGACGACAAGACAACGGTCGCTCGAATGTCGGCGGCAACAGTTGGATCGGGAGCGCACGAATGACCACAAGCGCGATTGGCGACTTGGTAGGCACTGACCTGGGGCTGACGTCCGGGCCGACCAAAAACGACGGCGTGCCCACGTTGTCTGTTGGAGACCAGCCGCAGAAGGCCAAGGACTTCACCAGCGACCAAGAGGTCCGCTGGTGCCCCGGCTGTGGTGACTACGTCATCCTGAACACGATCCGCAACTTTTTGCCCGAGCTCGGACTGCGACGCGAGAACATCGTCTTCGTCAGCGGTATCGGTTGCTCCAGCCGGTTCCCGTACTACCTCGAGACCTACGGGTTCCACTCCATCCACGGCCGGGCGCCGGCGATCGCGACCGGTCTGGCACTGGCCCGCGAGGATCTGTCGGTATGGGTGGTCACCGGCGACGGTGACGCTCTGTCGATCGGTGGCAACCACCTGATCCACACGCTGCGCCGCAACGTGAACATCACCATTCTGCTTTTCAACAACCGGATCTACGGCCTGACCAAGGGCCAGTATTCGCCGACCTCAGAGGTCGGCAAGGTCACCAAGTCGACGCCGATGGGATCGCTGGATCACCCGTTCAACCCGGTGTCGTTGGCGCTTGGGGCCGAGGCGACCTTCGTCGGTCGCGCGCTGGACTCCGACCGCGCCGGCTTGTCCGAAGTTCTGCGTGCCGCCGCCGCGCATCGCGGCGCGTCCGTGGTCGAAATCCTGCAGGACTGCCCGATCTTCAACGATGGCTCGTTCGACGCGCTGCGCAAGGAAGACGCCGAAGACCGGGTGATCAACGTCCGGCACGGCGAACCGATTGTCTTCGGCGCGAACGGGCAGTACTGCGTGGTCAAGTCGGGCTTCAGCCTCGAGGTGGCCAAGACCGCCGACGTCGCTGTCGAAGAGATCGTCGTGCACGACGCGCACGCCGACGATTCGGCGTATGCCTTCGCGCTATCCCGGTTGTCGGACCAGAACCTCGAGCACACCGTGCTGGGGATCTTCCGTAACATCAGCCGGCCTACCTACGACGACGCGGCCCGCTCTCAGGTGGTTGCCGCGCAATCGTCGAAACCGTTCGATAACGCCGCGCTGCAATCCCTGTTGCGCGGGCGCGACACCTGGACCGTCGACTGAGGTGGTTGAGCGTATGCCGGATGCAGTGGGACAAGCCGGGGCACTGGCCGGAGTGATCCTCGTCGGAGGTGAATCGCGGCGGATGGGCCGCGACAAAGCCAGCTTGCCGGTACCGGGGTCCGTCGGAGGACCCGGTGCGACCACGCTGGCGGAGTTTGTCGCCGGCGTCGTTGCACAGCGCTGCGAGCCGATTTTCGTGATGGCAGCGCCAGGGCAACCGGTACCCGCGGTGCAGGGTCGCGTCATCCGCGACGAGGTGCGGGGGCGGGGACCGTTGTCGGCGACTGGGCGCGGGCTGCGCGCGGCCGCTGAAGCCGGCGCGAAGTACGCCTTCGTCTGCGCCGTCGACATGCCGCTACTGACCGTCGAACTGATCGACGAACTGATCGCACTCGCCAACGAGACTAACGCCGAAGTGGTGTTGCCGTGGGACGGCCGCAGCCACTACCTGGCCGCGGTGTACCGCACCGATCTGGCCGACCGTGTCGATGCGTTGCTCACTGCCGGTGAGTACAAAATGAGCGCCCTGATCGACGCTTCCGACTCGCAGCAGATCGTGCTGACGGATTCCCGGCCGGTCACCAACGTCAACACGGACGCCGACTTGCGCGCGCTGGTACGGCACGGCGCCTGAGCGTTAATAGCGCAATTCGTTAAATTCTTCGCCCGGGAATTTGAGTTTAACTATAGCGTCATCACGCCATTCTTTTAATTTGCGCTAACTGACGCTTGTAGTGATCATTTGATGGACCCATGTGTGGTAGCGGCGTGCGGCGTGGGCAGCAGCTCGTAATACGTTGGTGCAGCGTTAATTTCGTGAAATCACGGGTTTTCGGTCGACTTCAAGGAAGCGAAGCCGCCGCGGGGCGGTATGATATACCGGGCCTTCTAGCAAATTATTCCTTGTTCATCACGAGTCGCCTACGGGCTTGCTGCCCCCTCTCGCCGACCGCAGCGGCGCCCGTTGGCGCGCCAAACGTCCGACTGTCGCGGCGTAATTGAAAATAATTGGTAAATAAGGCTATTCGGCGAATGATGGCGCCTCCTGGGGTCTCACTCCAGCGACGCAAGATCGTCCGGGCTGTCTGCCGAAAAGCCCCGTTGCCGGGCTATTATTATGTTGGGGGACTGCATATTTCAAGAAAGCGCGAGCTGAAACGCGGTGTCCGGGGCGCGGCAGGTGCACATCCACGAAACTTGCCGTGTTTTTCGCAACCGGTTCGGACCGGGGCCGATTCAGATGCCCGACTGCGCATATCGTTGGCAAATTGGTGACCCAGGCCACAATATCTGCGTGAGTTGGCTCACAATTGCGTCGCGATCGCGACGTCGCGACATCCGCCGAACACGCCGAGTTGACCTGCAAAGACCATTAGTGGACCTGGCCGTGATTGGCTCGTTATCGAACCGAGATATGCCGTTTGTGCATGTGACGAATGCGCCTCCGTCTCGTACGGTCCCTCGTGTAGCCCAAAACGGGCAACGCGCAGTAAACAAAAATTAATCCACGGACCCGCGTGTGAGCGGGGCTGCGGACGGCGACAGCCGCCGCGCAGGCGGGCACCAGCCCGTCGGGCCGAACGCCCCCCGCTGTTGTGCCGGAACGAGACGGCACCCCCCAGAGCACCTCTTCGATCCCGATCCGATCCGGACCGGTCGAACAAGGTACGTCGACCCACAACTGTGGGTTGCTTTGGCGCGCGCGCACCGCGAAAGGAACATAGTTGAAGAACGTCCGCAAGACGCTCATGCTCGCCGCGATCACGGGGGCGCTCGTAACTGTGCCCACCGCCACCGCCAGCGCGGAGACGATGGGCATTGATCCGAACGTTGCCCCGAACCCTGCCGCTGCCGGGTCCGTCCCGGACGTGCCCACGCCCCCGGCGCCGGCACCAGTGGGCTTTGACCCGAATGTTCCCCCGCCCCCGGCGGCCCCGGCACCGCTCGACGCGCCTCCGCCGCCGCCCGCGCCGGCTCCCGTCGGCTTCGACGCTCCTCCTCCGCCGCCGCCGGCCCCGGATGCGCCCGCGCCGGCTCCTGTTGGCTTCGACGCTCCGCCGGCAGCCCCGGCCCCGGACGCGCCCCCGGTCGACGCGCCGCCGCCGGTGGTCCACCGCACGTACAGCGTGAACTGGGACGCCATCGCGCAGTGCGAGTCGGGTGGCAACTGGGGCATCAGCACCGGTAACGGCTACTCCGGTGGCCTGCAGTTCACCCCAAGCACCTGGCGTGCCAACGGTGGCTCGGGCTCCCCGAACGGCGCCAGCCGTGAGGAGCAGATCCGGGTTGCAGAGAACGTGCTGCACTCGCAGGGCATCCGCGCGTGGCCGGTCTGCGGCCGACGCGGCTGACGACCTCTTAGCAGCGATAAGGGATGCCGGGCCTCGTGCCCGGCATCCCTTGTTTGTAGGGATCTATTAGGTTCGCCACGTTCAGGTAGCGTCGGTTCGGTGACCGCAACGCCGCGAGAATTCGACATCGTCTTGTACGGCGCGACCGGATTCGTCGGGAAGCTGACCGCCGACTACCTGGCCCAGGCCGGGAAAGACACGCGGATCGCGCTGGCCGGGCGGTCCACCGAGCGCCTCCTCGCCGTCCGCGATTCCCTCGGGGAATCCGCGCAGTCCTGGCCGGTGCTGGCCGTCGACGCGTCGTCACCGACGACTCTCGACGACATGGCCGCCCGGACACAAGTCGTCGTCACCACAGTCGGGCCATACGCCCGTTATGGTTTGCCACTGGTGGCCGCGTGCGCCGCGGCCGGGACCGATTACGCCGACCTGACCGGCGAGGCGAACTTCATCCGCGAGTCCATCGACCTCTATCACAAGCAGGCCGCCGACACCGGCGCCCGGATCGTGCATTCCTGCGGATTCGATTCCATCCCGTCGGATATGACCGTGTATGCGCTCTACCAGGCGGCTCGCGACGACGGTGCCGGCGAGCTGGCCGACACCGACTTCGTCGTCCGCTCGTTCTCCGGCGGGGCTTCCGGCGGGACCATCGCTTCGTTGATAGGCGTGCTGGACGCCGCCTCGAACGATCCCGACCTCCGCCGCGAGCTTGCCGACCCGTACACGCTCAGCACCGACCGCAGCGCCGAACCCGAGCTGGGCAGGCAACCCGATATGCCCTGGGGACGTGGCAGTCAGATCGCGCCGGAACTGGCCGGCATCTGGACGGGCGGCTTCATGATGGCACCGATCAACACCCGAGTCGTACGACGCAGCAACGCATTGCTGGACTGGGCTTACGGCCGCCAATTCCGATACAGCGAACACATGAGCCTTGGTTCGTCACCGGTGGCGCCACTGGCGTCGGCCGTCATGTCGGGGGTCGGGAACGCAACGAATGGATTGGGCGGCCGTTACTTCCGGCTGCTGCCGCGCCGGCTGGTGGACCGGGTGGCCCCCAAACCCGGCAGTGGTCCCAGTGCGGCCGCGCGCGAGCGTGGTTACTACCGCATCGAGACGTACGCCGGCACAACCAGCGGCGCCCGCTATGTGGCAAGGATGGAGCAGCAGGGCGACCCCGGTTACAAGGCGACCTCGGTGTTGCTGGGCGAGTGCGGATTTGCCCTCGCCACCGACCGCGAAAAGCTCTCCGACCTGCGCGGCGTCCTCACCCCGGCCGCCGCGATGGGGGACGCATTGCTGGCACGGTTCCCGGCCGCCGGGGTGTCATTGCGGACCGAACGGCTGAACTGAGCCGCGCACCCGAGTCCCGCTGAGATTAAGGCTGCCTCCGAGATCGCAGAGGACTAATGTCGTGGGGGCCTGCCTCAACATTTGCACCAACGAGAAGCAGCGACGAAACATTCCAGCGACGAAGGTGGACCCACCGATGGCCGGTCTAGACGACCTCTACGCCCAGATTCCCACATCCGACATTGCCAGCAAGCTCGGCGCCGACCAAGGCGAGGTTGACAGCGCTATCCGCACATTGGTGCCGGTGCTGCTTGGCGGGCTGCAGCACAACGCGCAAGATCCCGAGGACGCCAGCAAGATCGCATCCGCCGCCAATGAGCACGCCGCAAGCGGCCTGCTGGACGCCGACGGTGTCGCTCACGTGAACGAGGACGAAGGGCATCAGGCGATTTCGGCGCTGTTCGGCGGCAAGGACTCGGATCAGGTTGCCGCGGCGCTGGCCGGTGGCGGTGGCGGCAACAGCGGGCTGCTCAAGCAGCTGATGCCCATCCTGCTCCCGATCGTGCTGGCCTACGTCGGCAAACAGCTCACTGGCGGGGGCGGGGCGCCGCAGAAAGAGGCGGCGTCCGGCGGCGGCCTGGGTGATGTTCTCGGCAGCATCCTCGGTGGTAGCAACAACAGCAACAACGCCCTTGGCAGCATCCTCGGCAGCGTGCTGGGCGGCAAGGGTGGCGGCCTTGGCGACGTCCTCGGCGGCCTGCTCGGCGGTAAGAAGTAGCCCAGCGCGGCATCCCGCCCCGAGTGTTCACCGTCAGTTCTCGGATGGTTTCGATCGCGTCGAGGGAGGGATGCACCGACCGCACCAAGATTCAGTAGACGCCCGCGCCCGAGTTGGTAATGGGCTTGGTAGCGGGCTTGTTAACGGGCTTGTTAACGGGCATTGATGGAGACGACCAAAACGACATCGGGCGTCAATCGCCCGAACCAAAATGATGACGAGAGGAAATGCAATGGCAGACACTGCTAACGAAGGACAGAAGCTCACGAAGGGGGAGTCGCTCACCTCAAACAACGGCGCCTACACCCTGACGCTGCAAGACGACGGCAACTTGGTGCTGGCCGCGCGCGGCGAGGCCCGCTGGTCCACCCAGACCAACGGCCAGAACGTCGAGCGCGCCGAGGTGCAGAAGGACGGTAACTTCGTCCTCTACACACCGGACAAGCCGGTGTGGCACACCAACACCAAGGGCCGCAAGGGCGTCAGGCTGGTAGTCCAGGACGACGGCAACGTGGTGCTCTACGCGGCCAACGGGGCAGCATGGTCGACGCACACGGAGTCGGACGCCCCCCCGCCGCCGTTGGTCGAGCCCGAAGAAGCGGCTCCAGAGGGCCTTCAGGAGGAAACCGGCGGCGCGCGCACCTACACCGTGGTCTCGGGCGACACGCTGTGGGCCATCGCGGAGCAGTTCCTCGGTGACGGCAACAAGTACCCGGAGATCGCCGCTGCAAGCGGCATCGCCAACCCTGACCACATCGAACCGGGTCAAATCCTCACGATTCCTTGATCTGGTCCCTGATCCGGGCTAGTTAGAAATAGCGAACCGCCGCCTGCGCGCTCGGGCGCTTACACGCACGCAGGCGGCGGTTCCTAGAATTGACCGGTGACCGCCATCCGCAGCTCCGCTGCAGAACTGCCCAAGTCGTGGGATCCAGGCGCGGCGGAGGGCGACATCTACCAGCGGTGGCTGGAAGCCGGCTATTTCACCGCGGACCCGTCCAGCGGCAAACCCGCGTATTCGGTGGTGCTGCCACCGCCGAACGTGACCGGCAGCCTGCACATGGGGCATGCGCTGGAACACACCATGATGGACGCCTTGACGCGCCGTAAGCGTATGCAGGGCTACGAGGTTCTGTGGCAGCCGGGCATGGACCACGCGGGCATCGCGACCCAGAGCGTGGTGGAACGCCAGATCGCGGTCGACGGCAAGACCAAAGAAGACTTCGGCCGAGAGCTGTTCATCGACAAGGTCTGGGACTGGAAACGCGAGTCCGGCGGTGCGATCGGCGGCCAGATGCGCCGGCTCGGTGACGGCGTGGACTGGAGCCGCGACCGCTTCACCATGGACGAGGGCCTGTCGCGGGCGGTGCGGACGATCTTCAAGAGGCTCTACGACGCCGGCCTGATCTATCAGGCCGAACGGCTGGTCAACTGGTCGCCGGTGCTCGAGACCGCGATCTCGGACCTCGAGGTCAACTACCAGGACGTCGACGGTGAGCTGGTGTCGTTCCGGTACGGCTCGATGGACGATGCGCAGCCGCACATCGTGGTGGCCACCACCCGAATCGAGACGATGCTGGGGGACACCGCGATCGCGGTCCACCCCGACGACGAGCGCTACCGCCATCTGGTCGGAACCAGCCTGCCGCACCCGTTCGTGGACAGGTCGATGATCATCGTCGCCGACGAGCACGTAGACTCCGAATTCGGCACCGGCGCCGTCAAAGTCACGCCCGCTCACGACCCCAACGACTTCGAGATCGGGGTGCGACACCAGCTGCCGATGATCTCCATCCTGGACACCAAGGGCCGAATCGTCGACACCGGGACGCAATTCGACGGGCTGGACCGCTTCGAGGCCCGTGTCGCCGTCCGCGAAGCGCTGGCGGCACAGGGCCGCGTCGTCGCGGAGAAGCGGCCCTACCAGCACAGCGTCGGACACTCGGAGCGCAGCGGCGAACCGATCGAGCCTCGACTGTCGCTGCAGTGGTGGGTGCGGGTGGAATCGCTGGCAAAGGCCGCCGGAGACGCGGTCCGCAACGGGGACACCGTGATTCATCCCGCCAGCCTGGAACCACGCTGGTTCGGCTGGGTCGACGACATGCACGACTGGTGCATCTCGCGACAGCTGTGGTGGGGACACCGCATCCCGATCTGGTACGGGCCCAACGGGGAGCAGATGTGCGTCGGCCCTGACGACACCCCACCGGACGGCTGGGAACAGGATCCCGACGTGCTGGACACCTGGTTCTCCTCGGCGCTGTGGCCGTTCTCCACCATGGGCTGGCCGTCGCGGACACCGGAGCTGGAAAAGTTCTATCCGACAAGCGTTCTGGTGACGGGCTACGACATTCTGTTCTTCTGGGTCGCGCGGATGATGATGTTCGGCACCTTCGTCGGCGGCGACGACGTCATCACGCTGGGCGGCCAACGCGGGCCACAGGTGCCCTTTACGGATGTGTTCCTGCACGGGCTGATCCGCGACGAGTTCGGCCGCAAGATGAGCAAGTCCAAGGGCAACGTCATCGACCCGCTGGACTGGTTGGACATGTTCGGGGCCGACGCGCTGCGGTTCACCCTGGCCCGCGGAGCCAGTCCCGGTGGCGACCTCGCGGTCGGCGAGGATGCCGTCCGGGCGTCGCGCAACTTCGTCACCAAGCTGTTCAATGCCACCCGGTTCGCGCTACTCAACGGTGCGAGCTTGGCGCCGCTGCCCGATCCCGCTGACCTGACCGACGCCGACCGGTGGATCCTGGGCCGGCTGGAAGAAGTTCGCGCCGAGGTGGATTCGGCGTTCGACAGCTACGAGTTCGGTCGGGGATGCGAGGCGCTGTACCACTTCGCGTGGGACGAATTCTGCGACTGGTACGTCGAACTGGCCAAGTCGCAGCTCGCCGACGGACACCCGCACACCACCGCGGTGCTGGCCGCGGTGCTGGACACCCTGCTGCGACTGCTGCACCCGGTGATCCCATTCATCACCGAGGCGCTCTGGCAGGCGTTGGTGAATGGGGAGACCGGCGAGGAGTCGCTGGTGATCGCCAACTGGCCGACGGCGCTTGGAAACGGCACAGATTCGGTTGCCACACAACGGATCACCGACATGCAGAAACTGGTGACCGAGGTCCGCCGGTTCCGCAGCGACCAAGGCCTGGCGGACCGGCAGAAGGTGCCGGCCCGGTTGACCGGCGTAGCGGACTCCGACCTGAGTGGCCAGGTGGGCGCGGTGACGTCGCTGGCCTGGCTTACCGCGCCGGGCCCGGACTTCCGCCCGTCGGCGTCGTTGGAAGTCCGGCTGGGCGCCAAAAGCAACCGCACCGTCGTCGTCGAGTTGGACACCTCCAGCACCATCGACGTGGCCGCCGAGCGCCGCCGCCTGGAAAAGGACTTGGCCGCGGCGCAAAAGGAGTTGTCGTCGACCGCCGCGAAGCTGGGCAACGCGGACTTCCTGGCCAAAGCACCTGACCACGTCGTCGGCAAGATCCGCGACCGCCAACAGGTGGCCCAAGAGGAATCCGACCGGATCAGCGCCAGGCTGGCCGGGCTGCAATGAGCTACAACCCTCCTGAGTGGTCCCCCGAGTGGTCTGACGAACTGGACGAACAGTGGGTCGCCGCCGAGGCTCCCACACCGGACGAGATCGCGTCCCTGCTGCAGGTCGAGCATCTGCTGGACCAACGCTGGCCGGAGACCCGCATCGAGCCGAGCCTGACCCGGATCAGCGCCTTGATGGATCTGCTCGGTTCGCCACAACTCGCGTACCCGTCGATCCACATCGCGGGTACCAACGGCAAGACGTCGGTGGCACGGATGGTCGACGCGCTGGTGACCGCGCTGCAACAGCGGACCGGACGGACGATCAGCCCGCACCTGCAGTCGGCGACCGAACGCATCGCGATCGACGGAAAGCCGATCAGCCCGGCTCAGTACGTGGCGACGTACCGCGAGATCGAGCCGTTCGTGCAGATGATCGACGAGCAGTCGCAGTCCGGCGGGGGACCGGCTATGAGCAAGTTCGAGGTGCTCACCGCGATGGCGTTCGCCGCGTTCGCCGACGCGCCCGTCGACGTCGCGGTGATCGAGGTCGGCCTGGGCGGACGCTGGGACGCCACCAACGTGATCAACGCCCCGGTGGCGGTCATCACCCCGATCGGCATCGACCATGTCGAATATCTCGGTTCCGACATCGCCGGGATCGCCGGCGAAAAGGCGGGCATCATCCACCGGGCCCAGGGGGCCTCGGATGAGGACGGGGTCGCCGCGCCCGACACCGTCGCCATCATCGCGCGCCAGGTGCCCGAGGCCATGGAAGTGCTGCTGGCGCAAGCGATTAAGGCCGACGCCGCGGTGGCTCGCGAGGATTCCGAGTTCGCGGTGCTGGGCCGTCAGGTCGCCATCGGCGGCCAGATGCTGCAGCTGCAGGGGCTCGGCGGGGTGTACTCCGACGTCTACCTGCCGCTGCACGGCGAACACCAGGCGCACAACGCGGTGGTGGCGCTTGCGGCGGTCGAGGCCTTCTTCGGCGCCGGCTCCCAGCAGCAGCTCGATGTCGATGCCGTCCGGGCCGGTTTCGCCGCCGTTACCAGCCCCGGGCGACTGGAGCGGATGCGCAGCACACCCACGGTGTTCATCGACGCGGCGCACAATCCAGCCGGTGCGGCCGCGTTGGCGCAGACACTGGCGGGCGAGTTCGACTTCCGAACCTTGATCGGGGTGGTCAGCGTGATGGCCGATAAGGACGTGGACGGCATCCTCGCCGCCCTGGAGCCGGTATTCGATTCCGTGGTCGTGACACACAACGGGTCGCCACGGGCGCTGGATGTCGGGTCGCTGGCGCTGGCGGCCGGGGCCCGCTTCGGGCCGGACCGGGTGCTGACCGCCGGGAAGCTGAGCGACGCCATCGACGTGGCGACCGCACTGGTCGGCGACGCCGTCAGAGATGGCGGGACGGATGGCGATCTGGACGGCTCAGGAGACGGCTTAGCAGAGGGGCTGGACGGGGCGTTCTCCGGCACCGGCATCGTGATCACCGGCTCGGTCGTCACCGCCGGGGCCGCACGCACCCTGTTCGGTCGTGATCCGGAATGACCGGTCCAGGGCAGCCCGACAGCGTGGGGGAACAGGCTCCGACACCGCCCGCCGACCCGTGGCGGAGCTTCCGCGGGGTGATGGCGGGGACGCTGATCCTGGAGGCGATCGTGATCCTGCTGGCAATACCGGTGGTCGGGGCGGTTGGCGGCGGGCTCAATGCGGTGTCGCTGAGTTATCTGCTCGGGTTGCCCGCGCTATTGATCCTGCTAGCCGGGCTGCAGGGCAGGCCGTGGGCGATCTGGATGAACTTGGGCGTCCAGGTGCTGCCGCTGGCCGGCTTCGCCGTGTACTCGGGTGTGGGATTCATCGGCGTGCTGTTCGCCGCGGTTTGGGCGGTGATCGCCTACCTGCGCTACGAGGTCCTGGTCCGAGAACAACACCGGCTTCGGGAACCAGGCCAGCCAGCTCAACTGCCGCCCGACTGATCGCCGATCGGTTCGGTACGCTGTCGGCCGTGACCGAACGGACCCTAGTACTGATCAAACCCGATGGCGTCAAGCGAAGGCTGATAGGCGAGATCATCGGCCGCCTCGAGCGAAAAGGCCTCACCATCGCGGCGCTGCAGCTACGCCAGGTCAGCGAGGCGTTGGCCCGCCAGCATTACGCGGAGCACGAAGGCAAGCCATTTCTCGGTTCGTTGCTGGAATTCATCACTTCGGGGCCCTTGGTGGCGGCAATCGTGGAGGGACCGCGAGCGGTCGCGGCGTTTCGGCAGCTCGCCGGTGGGACCGACCCGGTCGAGAAGGCCACGCCCGGTACGATCCGGGGCGATTTCGCGCTGGAAACACAGTTCAACGTGGTGCACGGGTCCGATTCGGTCGATTCGGCCAAGCGCGAGATCGCGCTCTGGTTTCCCGACGCTTAAGGCGACCCGGACAGGGCCGCGCTGCGCACTGCATGGCGCTCGGCCGGTTGGTGAGGCGTCCGGATCGGGGTGTTTGGATCGGGCCTGGACAGCCGGGCACAGTGATGTGGGATACTAGATGCCGGGTGAACGTCGCCGTACCGGTGTCAGACACCCGAATGAAGACTTGGACAAGCGCGAGACCACCGCGATCCGCGATGTTGCGCCGCATGTCAGGCCGTCATGCAGTACAGCGCCGAGTGCGTTCGAATCCTGAGCCGCTCGGGGCGAGACCATCACAAGCCCGGGAGAAGTAACCCGGGCACATAGCGAAGCCCTCGCGTGGCCGCGTCGAATGGACGCGCCCGAGGGCTTGAGGAGATTTACGTGGTAGACGGTGCCCCAACTTCAGGACATTCGGAAGGCTCGGCCCAGCATGAGGACCTGCCGGATCGCATAAGGGTCCACCAGCTCGCCCGCTCGCTGGGCAACACCAACAAAGAGGTGTTGGACGCGCTCGCCGAGCTCGACGGCCGGGTCCGCACGGTGCATTCCGGCGTGGACCGCGAAGATGCGATGCGGGTGCGTGAGATCCTCTTCGTCAAACCCCTGGAAAACATCCCGGGTTTCAGCCACGCAACGGTCCAGGTGGCCCAGAAGCCCCAGGAACCCGGATCGCAGCCGACGTGGGTGGCCCCGGGCAACGCGGTGGACGAGCCGCGCTACATGCCTCTGTTCGTTTCTCCGCAACCGGTCGAAGCCCCCAAGGCTCGGGAGCTGGGCAACGATGACAACGCGGATACCGGCCAGTTTTCCGATGATTCCGACGACTCCGATGATTCCGACGATTCGGATGACTCAGATGATTCAGAAGACGAGGACCAGGCCGGCCGCACGGGCAACCGGCGCCGTCGGCGTGGCCGGCGGGGTCGCGGCCGCGGACGCGGTGAGCAGGGCGGAGCCGACGGCCAGGGCGAGGCGGGTGACGCCGAATCCGACGATCTCGACGGCCAAGAGTCCGACGACGACGGCCAATATTCCGATGACGGTGACGACGACGAGAACGGTTCGTCGGAGGCGGGCACGCGCCGCCGCCGCAGGCGGCGCCGACGCAAGTCGGGTGGTGGTGACGATAACGGGGAAGGGTCTTCCCCTGACGACCCGCCGAACACCGTGGTGCACGAGCGCGCGGCCCGCGGCAAATCCGGTGGCGGCGGAGGTTCCGGCTCGGGGGTCTCGAGCAACTCCGAGATCAGGGGCATCGACGGCTCGACCCGGCTGGAAGCCAAGCGGCAACGGCGCCGGGACGGGCGTGACGCCGGACGGCGCCGCCCACCGGTGCTGACCGAAGCCGAGTTCCTGGCGCGCCGCGAGGCCGTCGAACGCGTGATGGTGGTGCGCGACAGGGTTCGCACCGAGCAACCTCATCAGGGCGGGCGCTACACCCAGATCGCGGTCCTCGAAGACGGCATCCTCGTCGAGCATTTCGTGACGTCGGCGGGGTCTGCGTCCTTGGTGGGCAACATCTATCTCGGGATCGTGCAGAACGTGTTGCCGTCGATGGAGGCGGCCTTCGTCGACATCGGCCGCGGGCGCAATGGCGTGCTCTACGCCGGCGAAGTCGATTGGGAGGCCGCCGGACTCGGCGGCGCCGAGCGCAGGATCGAACAGGCCCTGAAGCCCGGCGACTACGTGGTCGTCCAGGTCAGCAAGGACCCGGTCGGACACAAGGGCGCGCGGCTTACCACGCAGGTGTCACTGGCGGGTCGCTACCTGGTTTATGTGCCGGGCGCGTCGTCGACCGGAATCAGCCGCAAGCTGCCTGACACCGAACGGCAGCGGCTCAAGGAGATCCTGCGTGAGGTGGTGCCATCGGACGCCGGCGTGATCATTCGCACCGCGTCCGAGGGTGTCCAAGAGGAGGACATCCGCAAAGATGTCACCCGCCTGCAGGCCCACTGGGAACAGGTCGATGCGAAAGCGACTCAGACCAAAGCAAAGGCCGCGGGCGCGGCGGTCGCGCTCTATGAAGAGCCAGACGTGTTGGTCAAGGTCGTCCGCGACCTGTTCAACGAAGACTTCGCGAACCTCATCGTCTCGGGTGACGAGGCTTGGACCACCATCAACGACTACGTGAATTCTGTTGCCCCCGATCTGGTTTCGAAGGTGACAAAGTATGAGCCCCCCGGTGGGCCGGACGGTCAGGCCGGCCCGGATGTGTTCGCCGTCCACCGCATCGACGAGCAACTGGCCAAGGCGATGGACCGCAAAGTGTGGTTGCCGTCGGGCGGCACGCTGGTGATCGACCGCACCGAGGCGATGACGGTGGTCGACGTCAACACCGGCAAGTTCACCGGTTCCGGGGGCAACCTCGAACAGACCGTCACCAAGAACAACCTCGAGGCGGCCGAGGAAACGGTGCGCCAGTTGCGACTACGCGACATCGGCGGGATCGTGGTCATCGACTTCATCGACATGGTCCTCGAGTCCAACCGGGACCTGGTGCTGCGCCGGCTGACCGAGGCTCTTGCCCGCGATCGCACCCGCCACCAGGTGTCCGAGGTGACGTCGCTGGGCCTGGTCCAGCTGACCCGCAAAAAGTTGGGGACCGGGCTGATCGAGGCGTTCTCGACGTCATGCCCGAACTGCGCCGGTCGTGGGCTCCTGCTGCACGCCGACCCGGTCGACTCCGGGGCGGCGGCGAGCGGGCGCAAGTCCGAGTCCGGCGGCGGTCGGCGCGGCAGGCGGTCGAAGAAGAACCGGTCCGAAGAAGAAGAGCAGCCCGTGGCCAAAGTGCCCGTGCACGCTCCCGGCGAGCATCCGATGTTCAAGGCGATGGCGGCGGGCACATCTTTGTCCGATGACGATGACGATGAAGCCGACGAATCCGATGAGGAACTCACCGTCGGGGTCGACGGGCTGACCCAAGGACGGGGTCCTGCCGATTTAGCGGACATCGACGAGGACGACCTCGACGACGACGCTGACGACGAGGACGAGGACGAGGACGATCTAGACGACGTCGACGTCGACGTCGTCGACGAGGACCTCGATGCGGATGACGATGACGAGGACGACGACGACGAGGACGAGGACGATCTAGACGAGGACGTCGACATCGTCGACGAGGATCCCGAATCCAACGGCGAGGTGAGTTCCGCCTCCATAGCGGCCGAGGTTTTTGGACGACCTCGCCGGCGCCGCGCCGCGGGCAGGCCGGCCGGACCACCGCTGCAGGTCGACTGACCTGCGCTGCGTGCCGCGGCGCCGGGGGCCGGTTTGACCCTGTAGCCGCTGGTCACGTACCCTGGGTGGGTTGTCGCCAGGCGGATACCTCGGCCGGTGACAGGCGGGACAGATTCGCTCGCCACCCAGACCACCCCGACCACCCAGCGCACGCCGTTACGCGCGCGAGCGCTGACCAGAGTTAAGGCAGGAGCAACGATGGCGACCTACGCAATCGTCAAGACCGGCGGCAAGCAGTACAAGGTTGCCGTTGGTGACGTGCTCAAGGTCGAGAAGCTCGACACCGAGCCGGGCGCCAAGGTTTCGCTGCCGGTAGCGCTGGTAGTCGATGGCGCCACCGTCACCAGCGATGCCCAGGCCTTGGCCAAGGTCGCGGTGACGGGGGAGGTGCTCGAGCACACCAAGGGCCCCAAGATCCGTATCCACAAGTTCAAGAACAAGACCGGGTATCACAAGCGGCAGGGACACCGTCAGCCGCTGACGGTCCTGAAGGTCACCGGAATCAAGTAGAGGCGACGAGACATGGCACACAAGAAGGGCGCGTCCAGTTCGCGCAACGGTCGCGATTCGAACGCCCAGCGCCTTGGCGTCAAGCGGTTCGGCGGCCAGGTCGTCAAGGCCGGCGAGATCCTGGTCCGGCAGCGCGGCACCAAGTTCCATCCCGGCGTCAATGTTGGGCGCGGCGGCGATGACACGTTGTTCGCCAAGGAGACCGGCGCCGTTGAGTTCGGCGTCAAGGGCGGACGTAAGACCGTCAACATCGTCGTGGCCGGGCAGACCACCGACTGAGCGTCGCGAGCGTGAACCCGCAAAACTCACAGCGGCAACACGCTCTGCAATCTAAGGGGAAGCCCGATGCCTCGGTTTGTCGATCGGGTCGTAATTCACGCGCGGGCAGGTTCCGGCGGAAATGGCTGCGCCTCGGTTCACCGCGAGAAATTCAAGCCGTTGGGTGGTCCCGACGGCGGTAACGGTGGACGCGGCGGCAGCATCGTCTTCGTCGTCGACCCCGCCGTACACACCTTGCTCGACTTTCATTTCCATCCGCACGTCACCGCGGCCTCCGGCAAGCAGGGGATGGGCAACAATCGCGACGGGGCCTTTGGCACGGACCTGGAAGTCAAGGTCCCCGATGGCACGGTCGTCCTGGACGAAAACGGGCGCCTGCTGGCTGACCTGGTCGGCGCGGGCACCCGTTTCGAAGCCGCGGCCGGTGGCCGCGGCGGGTTGGGCAATGCTTCCCTCGCGTCACGCGCCCGCAAGGCGCCCGGCTTTGCCCTGCTGGGCGAGCCGGGCGAATCCCGCGATCTCACCCTGGAGCTCAAGACCGTCGCCGATGTCGGCCTGGTCGGCTTCCCCTCTGCCGGAAAGTCTTCGCTGGTCTCGGTGATCTCGGCGGCCAAACCGAAGATTGCCGACTACCCGTTCACCACGCTGGTTCCCAACCTCGGTGTCGTCTCGGCCGGCGAGCACACGTTCACCGTCGCCGACGTGCCCGGTTTGATCCCGGGCGCGTCTCAGGGCCGCGGCCTGGGCCTGGATTTTCTGCGCCATCTCGAGCGGTGCGCGGTGCTGGTACATGTCGTCGATTGCGCTACCGAGGAACCGGGTCGCGACCCGATCTCCGACATCGATGCGCTGGAAGCCGAGCTCGCGGCATATACGCCGACGCTGCAAGGGGACCCGGCGCTAGGCGACCTCACCGAGCGGCCCCGCGCGGTGGTGCTGAACAAGATCGACGTGCCCGCGGCTCGCGAGCTTGCCGAGTTTGTCCGCGACGAACTCGCCGAACGTGGCTGGCCGGTGTTCCTCGTTTCGGCGGCCACCCGGGAAAATGTGCAGCCCCTGATCTTCGGGCTGTGGCAGATGGTCTCGGCCTACAATGCCGCGCGCCCGCAAGCCGCGCCGCGCCGACCCGTGATCCGCCCAGTACCGGTGGACGACAGCGGCTTCACCGTCGTACCGGATGGCGAGGGCGGTTTCGTCGTCACCGGGGCGCGGCCCGGGCGCTGGGTCGGCCAGACCAACTTCCTTAACGACGAAGCGGTTGGTTATCTCGCCGACCGACTGGCGCGACTGGGTGTCGAAGACGAGCTGATTCGGCAGGGTGCGCAGCCGGGGTGTGCGGTGACCATCGGCGAGATGACATTCGACTGGGAGCCGCAAACGCCTGCGGGGCAGCACGTCGCGTTGACGGGCCGCGGCACCGACGTGCGGTTGGAACAGACCGACCGCATCGGCGCCGACGAGCGAAAGGCGGCCCGGCGTCAGCGCCGCGAGCCGGCTCGGGGCGACGAGCGCTTGCGCGAAGACACGTGAGCGCACATCGGGAAGCCATCCGAACCGCGCGCAGTCTGGTCGTCAAGGTCGGGACCAATGCGCTGACCACACCATCCGGGGTATTCGACACCAGCCGGCTGGCGGGACTCGCTGACGCGATAGAGGCGCGGATGCAGGCCGGCACCGACGTCGTGATCGTCTCATCGGGTGCCATCGCCGCGGGCATCGAGCCACTCGGATTAACCCGTCGCCCAAAAGATCTCGCGACCAAGCAGGCCGCCGCCAGCGTCGGGCAGGTAGCGCTGGTGAACTCCTGGAGCGCGGCGTTCGCCCGGTACGGCCGCACCGTCGGGCAGGTACTGCTCAGCGCGCACGACATCTCGATGCGGGCCCAGCACACCAACGCCCAACGCACGCTGGACCGGCTGCGGGTGCTGCACGCGGTGGCGATCGTCAACGAAAACGACACGGTGGCCACCAACGAGATCCGATTCGGTGACAACGACCGCCTTTCGGCGCTGGTGGCGCACCTGGTGGGTGCCGACGCTCTCGTGCTGCTCTCCGATATCGACGGGCTTTACGACTCGGATCCGCGCAAGAATCCCGGGGCACGCTTTGTTCCCGAGGTGGGTGGCTCGGGGGATCTGGATGGTGTGGTCGCCGGCCCGGGCAGCGCCCTGGGGACTGGTGGAATGACCTCGAAGGTGTCTTCGGCGCTGCTGGCCGCCGATGCCGGGGTGCCGGTGCTGCTGGCCGCCGCGGCCGACGCTGCGCCCGCGCTCACCGATGCATCGGTGGGCACGGTGTTTGCCGCGCGGCCGGACCGGATGTCGGCTCGCCGGTTCTGGGTGCGGTATGCCGCCGAGTCGGCCGGTTCGCTGACGCTCGACGAGGGTGCGGTGCGTGCGGTGGTGAGGCAACGCCGGTCGCTGCTGGCCGCTGGTATTACCGCGGTGTCGGGGCGGTTCCACGGCGGAGATGTCATCGAATTGCGCGGACCGGAGTCGACGACGGTGGCCCGTGGCGTGGTCGCCTACGATGCGGCCGAACTTGCCACCATGATCGGTCGGTCGACATCCGAGCTACCCGATGAGCTGCGCCGGCCCGCGGTGCACGCCGACGATCTGGTCGCCGTTTAGCGCCAACAGGGCAGCGCAGGTCAGCTCACGACGCCGTTCTCAGATACAGTGTGCCCCAGACTATTTCGGCCAACGTCGCCACCAGCTCGGTGTCGTAGCCGGGCGGCTCGGCGGGTAGGTTCTGCTGACAAACCCGCTCCACCATCCAGGTCAGGGCGCTGGCGGTGGTGGTGGCCGGCAGCTCAGGACGGATTGAGCCGTCGGCCTGACCGTCCTCGATGACCCGGGCCAATCGCTGCGTGATCGCGGTCATCAGGTCGCGGTAGGACTGCGCCATCGTGGGGTCATAGGCGGCCATCTCGTTGAGCGCGGCGAGCACGGCTTGATGACGCCGATAGATTTCGACGATGCCGGCCAGTGCGGCCCGCAGATCGTCGGGATTGTGTTGCCAGGCCGCCCCCCACCACCGTTCGGCGCTGGTGGCGAGTTCCCCGAACACCTGGCCGGCGAGACGGCGCAGTAAGTGCCCCTTGTCTTCGAAGTAAATATAGAAGCTGGCCCGCGAAATGCCCGCTTCGGTTGCCAGCCGGTCCACGCTGAGCTCGGTGAAAGTGGCCCCGTCGCGCATCAGCCGTTCGGTGGCGTCCAGCAACCGGTGTTCCAGCAGCTCTCGGCGCTGTTGGCGGTCCTGCTCGCGGTTGGCCTGTGGCTTGCGGGTGACCGACGGCATCTGTGTCTCCTGGTCCTCCTGTTACAGGACCTGCCGAGCATAGCCGAACGGTTGACATATTGACTAGACATTATGTCTAGGAATAGTGTCATTCTCGATTCCGGTTCCTTTGGAGGAGTTCTATGAGCAGCACGACAGGAATTCCTGGGATTTCCCGTGCATACGACGCGGTGGACCTATCGTCGCGTGCATTCTGGTCCAGCACTGCGGTTGAGCGGGAACGCTCGTTCGCCGTGCTGCGGGCTGAGCGGCCGGTGAGCTGGCATCCGCCGGTCGAAGACGCCTTGATGGACGATCCGTTGGACCGCGGCTATTGGGCGATCACCCGACGCTCCGACATCGCCACGGTCAGTCGAAACAACGACGTGTTCCTGTCCGGCAAGGGAGTCCTCTTCGAGAACGTTCCGGTGGAACTGCTCGAAGGCTCGCAGTCGTTCCTGGCGATGGACCCGCCGCGGCACACCTTGCTCCGCAAGCTGGTCAGTGCCGCTTTCACCCCTCGGCAGGTCCGCCGCATCGAGGACTCGATCAAGGCGAACGCCAAGACAATTGTCGAAGAGTTGCAGGCCGCCGGCAGCGGTGCTGATTTCGTTCAGCACTGCGCCAAGCAGTTGCCCATCCGCACACTGTCGGACATGGTGGGGATTCCCGAATCCGAGCGGGAACGCGTAACGGAGGCCACCGATGCGGCGGTGTCGTGCGGCGACCCGGTTTACCTGAATGGCCGGAACCCGTTGGAGGTTCTGGTCGAGAATCAGATGTACCTGCACCAGCTCGTGGGCACGCTGGCCGCGGAGCGCCGTGCGCACCCCGGCGATGACCTGATCAGCAGCTTGGTGCATGCCGAGGTGGACGGCGATCGGCTCTCCGACGCCGACGTCGGCGCGTTCTTCGTGTTGCTTGCCGTGGCCGCCAACGACACCACCCGGCAGACCACTACCCACGCGCTCAAGGCCCTCACCGATTTTCCCGCTGAAAGGGAGTGGCTGCGGGCGTCTTTCGAGGACCGCGTCGGAACCGCCGTCGAGGAGTTCGTCCGCTGGGCCACCCCGGTCATGACGTTTCGCCGCACGGCGGCCTCGGATTTCGAGCTGGGCGGCCAGACCATCATGGCGGGGGAGAAGGTGGTGATGTTCTATTCGTCCGGCAACTGGGATACCGAGGTATTCGACCACCCGGAGCGTTTGGACCTGAGCCGCAATCCGAATCCGCACGTCGGCTTCGGCGGCGGCGGACTGCATTTTTGTCTTGGCGCTCATGTGGCCAGGGCGCAACTGCGTGCCATTTTCGGCGAGCTGCTTCGTCAGGTTCCGGACATCCAGGCGGGCGATCCGGTATATGTGCCAGGAAATTTCGTGCACGCCGTCCGCAGCATGCCCTGCACTTTCAGCGCGAAGCCACCGGTGCCAGCTCGTTCACCAGTAACGTCAGCAACTCCGAGCACCCGCCGTCGACCTTGACGGTGGCCAATTCGTCACCACGGGTCTGTCCGCGGTTGACGATGGCAACCGGAATCCCGCGCGCCGCGGCATGTCGCACGAACCGGTAGCCGGAGAACACCGTCAGCGAGGAGCCCGCGACCAGCAGTGCCTCGGCTCCATCCACCAGTGAATATGCTTGGTCGACAATTTCTTTGGGCACACTTTCGCCGAAGTACACGATGTCGGGCTTGAGCATCCCGGCGCAGCGCGGGCAGTCGAGATAGCGGAACGATGCGGTATCGGCGACGATCGCGTCGGCGTCCGGAGCCACCGCCAGCCCACCGACCGCCGCGGCGCGCTCGATGAATCCCGGGTTGAGCGCCTCGAGCCGTTCGGCCAGCGCGGCGCGGCCGATGGTGTGGCCGCAGCTCAAACAGATCACCTGCGCGTAGCTGCCGTGCAGATTCACCACGTTTCGGCTACCGGCCTTGGTGTGCAGCAGATCGACGTTCTGGGTGATCACGCCGGTCACCGCGCCGACGTCCTCCAGCGCCGCCAGCGCCCGGTGCCCGGCGTTGGGCGCGGTGTCGTCCATATGCCGCCAGCCGACATGGTTGCGCGCCCAGTACCGCTGCCTGAACACCGGGTCCGAGGTGAATTGGCGGATGGTCATGGGATTGCTCGGCGGCGAATCCGGCCCCCGGTAGTCGGGAATGCCCGAGTCGGTGGACATCCCCGCACCGGTGAGCGCCGCGATCCGGCGGCCGGACAGTAACGCGACCAACTCTGGCGATTCCGCGTGGTGAGTGGTCACGTATTCGAGGGTACGGGGCGGGCAGTGTGCAGCCACTGCCATTGCTTCGTCACCTGCTTTCCGTCCGCCCAACTAGCTGAAGTTGGCCAGGCGTCGCAAAAGAGTAGTTGTCCTAACCCGCTGCGCGCCCTAAGTTGGCCGACAACGCAGAGGAGCTCAATGACGATGAAGACCAAAGCCGCAGTTTTGTGGGGACTGAATCAGAAGTGGGAAGTCGAGGAAGTGGACCTCGACGGCCCCAAAGAAGCCGAGGTGCTAGTCAAGTTGACCGCCAGCGGACTGTGCCACTCCGACCATCACCTGGTCACCGGGGACATGGCGCTGCCGTTGCCGGTGGTCGGCGGGCATGAGGGCGCGGGTGTGGTGGTCGAGGTGGGTCCAGGGGTCACCGATGTCGCCGAGGGCGATCCGGTGGTGTTCAGTTTCATTCCCGCCTGTGGCCGCTGCACGGCCTGCGCACGGGGCATGAGCAACCTGTGCGAGTTAGGCGTGAACATCCTCAATGGGCCCCAGCTCGACGGGACGTATCGCTTCCACGCCAGGGGGCAGGATTTGGGTCAGATGTGTGTGCTCGGGACGTTCTCCGAGTACACCGTGGTGCCGATGTCGTCGGTGATCAAGGTCGACCCGGGCGTCCCGCTGGACAAAGCCGCGCTGGTGGGCTGCGGTGTGACCACCGGCTACGGCAGCGCGGTCCGCACCGGGGAAACCCGCGATGGCGACACTGTGGTGGTGATGGGCGTAGGCGGCGTCGGGATCAACGCGATCCAGGGCGCCCGAATCGCTGGCGCGCGCGCCATCGTCGCGCTGGATCCTGTCGAGTACAAGCGCACCCGATCACTTGAATTCGGCGCTACTCATACAGCGGCCACCGTCGAGGAGGCGCTGCCGCTCGTTGCGGAGTTGACGCGCGGACAGATGGCCGACGTCTGCGTGGTGACCACCGACGTCGCGGAGGGCGCCTATGTCGCCCAGGGGCTCAGCCTGGTCGGTAAGCGCGGCCGGGTGGTACTGACGGCGGTCCCGCATCCCACCGACACCACGGTCGACATGTCGCTGTTCGACCTCTTGTTCTACGAAAAGCAGTTGCGCGGATCAGTTTACGGCTCATCGAACCCTCGCAACGATATCTTCAAGATGCTCGACCTCTACGGCACGGGCCAGCTCAAGCTCGACGAGCTGATCACCCGCGAGTACCCGCTCGAAGACATCAACCAGGGCTACGACGACATGTTCAGCGGGGTGAACCTGCGCGGGCTGATCCGCTACTGACGGGGTACTGCCCCGCCCGCTTCCCACCGTGGAACTCGCGGGAAGACCATCGCCTCCACCGAACGCGCATGGCAAGTTACGTGCCAGGGATCGTCTGGTATGTCGTCTGTTTCGAGACGCAAACATGCTGCGGGCACGCTACCGCCTAGCTGATGCCCCTGCGGGTGATCGCCGTCGGCAGCCCAGATATCCCGAGACCCAGTTTGGGACGGGGCCACGAGCCGATCACCACTACAGCGGTGTCGCTCATGCTGTCCTGATACCCGGCTCATGCCCGTTGACACTGGTCGGGCGAGAATAGAGGGGCAATGAACTTCTATTCGGCTTATGACCACGGGTTTGTCCGCGTCGCGGCGTGCACGCATCACACCGCGATCGGCGATCCCGCGGCTAACGCCGCTTCGGTGTTGGGGCTGGCCCGCGAGTGCCACAACGACGGTGCCGCCTTGGCCGTCTTCCCCGAGTTAACGCTTTCCGGCTATTCCATCGAGGACATCCTGATGCAGGACGCGTTGCTCGACGCCGTCGAGGACGCCCTGCTCGACATCGTCGCGTCCTCGGTCGATCTGTTGCCCGTGTTGGTGGTCGGCGCCCCACTGCGCTATCGGAATCGGGTCTACAACACCGCAGCGGTCATCCACCGCGGTGCGCTGCTCGGAGTGGCGCCAAAGTCATATCTGCCCACCTACCGGGAGTTCTACGAACGGCGACAGATGGCGCCCGGAGACGACGAGCGCGGGATCATTCGCATCCGAGACATCGAGGCCGCGTTCGGACCCGACCTGCTTTTCGCCGCATCGGATCTGCCCGATTTCGTGCTGCACGTCGAAATCTGTGAGGACATGTTCGTGCCGATTCCGCCCAGCGCCCAGGCGGCGCTGGCGGGTGCCACCGTGCTGGCCAATCTGTCCGGTAGCCCGATCACCATCGGCCGCGCCGAGGACCGCAGTCTGCTGGCCCGCTCGGCGTCATCGCGATGCCTGGCCGCCTACGTCTATGCCGCTGCGGGGCAGGGCGAATCGACCACGGACCTGGCCTGGGACGGCCAGACGATGATCTGGGAGAACGGGCTACTGCTCGCCGAATCTGAACGTTTTCCCACCGGAGAACGACGATCCGTCGCCGACGTGGACACCGGGCTGCTTCGTTCGGAACGGTTGCGGATGGGCACGTTTGACGACAATCGGCGGCACCATCGGGAGTCGGTGGACTCGTTCCGGCGCGTCGAGTTCCGGCTGGATCCGCCGGCCGGCGACATCGGCTTGCTGCGCCAGATCGAGCGATTCCCTTTCGTGCCGGCCGATCCGGCCCGACTGGAACACGATTGCTACGAGGCCTACAACATTCAGGTCGCCGGGCTGGAGCAACGTTTGCGCGCCCTGAACTACCCGAAATTGGTCATCGGTGTTTCCGGCGGGCTGGACTCCAGCCACGCGCTGATCGTCGCCGCCCGCGCGATGGACCGGGAGGACCGGCCGCGCAGCGACATTCTGGCGTTTACGCTACCCGGCTTCGCAACCGGAGAGCACACCAAGCGCAACGCTGTCGAGCTTTGTCGCGCACTTGGTGTCACTTTCGCCGAAATCGATATCACCGACACCGCTAGGCTGATGTTGAAGGAGATCGATCATCCGTTCTCCCGTGGTGAAAAGGCGTACGACGTGACTTTCGAGAACGTCCAGGCTGGCCTGCGCACCGACTACCTCTTCCGGCTGGCCAACCAGCGGGGCGGCATCGTGCTGGGCACCGGCGACCTCTCCGAGCTGGCGCTCGGCTGGTCGACATACGGCGTCGGCGACCAGATGTCGCACTACAACGTCAACTCCGGGGTGCCCAAGACACTGATCCAGCACCTGATCCGCTGGGTCATCTCAGCGGGGGAGTTCGACGCACAGGTCGGCGAGGTGCTGCGATCGGTGCTCGATACCGAGATCACCCCCGAACTGGTTCCGGGCGATGCGGACGACGAGCTGCAGAGCAGTGAGGCCAAGGTCGGGCCCTATGCCCTGCAGGACTTCTCGCTGTTCCACGTGCTGCGTTATGGGTTCCGGCCCTCCAAGGTCGCGTTCCTGGCCTGGCACGCGTGGAGTGACGCCGAGAGCGGCAACTGGCCGCCGGGATTCCCCCAGGACAAACGCCCGTCCTACTCGCTCAACGAGATCCGTCACTGGCTGGAGGTGTTCGTGCAGCGGTTCTACTCGTTCAGCCAGTTCAAACGCTCGGCGATGCCCAACGGCCCCAAGGTGTCCCACGGGGGTGCGTTGTCGCCGCGCGGGGATTGGCGGGCGCCGTCGGACATGTCCGCGCGGGTTTGGCTCGACGAGATCGAGCGCGAGGTTCCGAAGGACTAGCGCGAGCGTCTTGACCCCGTTGCGTGCGTAACGCCGCGGCGAAAAAAGCCACTCGATTTCGCCGTGCCGTTACGCTCGCGACCGTGCCAACCCAACCTGCGCGAACGTCGAGTTGTTGGGCCGGAAACCCACTGGTCGGCGCGCCAAGTCGACGTTCGGCCGGAGCCCGGCCTAACGCTCGTAGGTGCCGGTCAGCGTGCCCCGCGCCAACACGTGGCCGGAGATCGCTGCCAGCAGAGCTTTGGTTTTTGTCACCCTGTCCGGAATGGGCTGGTCGATCGCGAACACGTGAAACCGGTAGCGGTGCGGTCCGTGCCCGGGTATCGGGCGTGGGCCGGCATAGCCGTGGTTGCCCAAATCCGCTCGGACGAAACGGATGCCGTCGGTCCCCGGCTGCAACAAACCCGCGGCGACGCTGTCGACGGTTGGCTCGATCACCGCGACGGTGTGATACAGCGGGCGCGGCAGCGGGACGTCGACGTCGTCCATGATGAGCACGAGCTGCCGGGTGCCGGGCGGCACTCCGGCCCAGCGCAGGGCGGGCGAGGTGTCGGCGCCGACACCCTTACCCGCACTGGACTGCGGCATCGCGCCGCCGTCGGGGAACGCGGGGCTGGTGACGATGATGGTTACGGGCGCGGCAAAGGCGCTGCCGGCCAACGGGCCGCGGTGCTCGCCGGCCCGGACGCGACGGAAAAGCTTGCCCAGCGTGGCCATCAGGCACCGCTCCCGGCGCCGCGCATCGCGACCGCGCTGGAGCGCAGTAGGTCGCTGAGTTCGGCCGGCAGGTAACCCTGCGAGGCCAGCCGGGGCATGACGCCGCCGCTCTCGATGATGTCGAGGATCAGGGCGGGCAGCGTGGGGACGGTGCCGCCGGCTCCCGTGCTGTCGTTACGCCATGTGCCCGCGGTCAGATCGAAGGTTCCGGTGTCGCCCTCGGTGAACAGGGCGGTGGCGCCGGGCAGCGTCATGGCCGGCAGGCCGGCGTTGACGGCGTTGCGGAAGAACAGCGAGTTGAATTCCTCGGCGACCAGACCGGCGACGCCCAGCTCGCCGAACAGGGAAGCCACCGGGCGCGACGACCCGAGCCCGAAGTTCTTGCCGGCCAGCACGATGTCACCCGGCGATACCTGATCGGTCCAGCCGGGACGCACCTCGTAAAAGATGTGCCTGGCCGCCTCCGGCGGATCCATCTTCATGGCAAACGCCGGGTACATGGCGTCTGTGTTCAGGTTGTCGCCGAACATCCACACCTTGCCGCTAAAGGCCACGGTCACGCCGTCACACTCCTATGGTCGGTCATATTCCTTATGGTCGGTCATATTCCTTGGGTCGGTGATATAGCCCGCGATCGCCGAGGCGGCGACGGTCGCCGGAGAGGCCATGAAGATCTCCGCCTCAGAGCTTCCCATGCGTCCGGTGAAGTTACGGGTGCTCGACGTGATGCACACCTCGCCCGGCCCGATCACCCCCATGTGGTAGCCGAAGCACGCGCCGCAGGTGGAGTTGGTGATGACGGCGCCGGCGTCGGCGAGGTCCTGCAGATAGCCCAGCCGCATGGCTTCCCGGTATACCGCCTGCGAAGCCGGGGTGATCAACAGCCGCACCCCGGGAGCTACGGTCTTGCCGCGCAGCACCCGTGCGGCGATCTCGAGGTCCTCCAACTGTCCGTTCGCGCATGACCCGATGAACGCCTGGTCGATCTTCTGGGTGCCCAACTGTGAGACCGGCAGCCCGTTGCGGCTGACCGTGCCCGGCCGTGCGACGTAGGGTTCCAGCGTCGCCAGGTCGATGTGCCGGACGTCGTGGTAGCTGGCGTCGGGATCCGGTGCGGCGGGGGTGTACCCGGTCACGCCGGTGTCGCCGAGGAAATTGGTCAACACGTCATCGGCTTCGAACGTGCTGAAATCGGCCGATATCTCGGCGCCCTGAGTCGCGATGGTGCGTCGATCGTGCATGGGGATGCCGGCCAGCCCGGGCCCGCCGAATTCCAGGTTCAAATTCGCAACGTCGCCGTATTCGTCGGCAATGTGCAGGAAGATGTCCTTGCCGCTCACCGTGTTTGGCTTGACGCCGTCCAGCTGGTAGCGGATGGTCGGCGCGATCTGGAACCAGGTTTTCCCGGTACACATGATCGAATAGATCTCGGCGGGCCCCAGCCCGCGGGCCGCGGTGTTGTAGGCGCCGGCGGCGCAGGTGTGAGAGTCGGTGCAGGCCAGTACTTCTCCCGGCCGCGCCAGCCCGTTCTCGGCGATGACCTGGTGGCAGATGCCGTGCCGGCCGACGTCGTAGAAGCGGTCGATGCCGAAGTCGGCAACGAATCTGCGGGCGTGCGGACCGCCGGCGGCGTCCTTGATGGTCGGCGCGGGCACGGCGTGGTCCATGACCACCGCGAGCTTGTCGGGGTCGTGGATCCGGTTGGGCTGAATCCACATCGTGGCGAACTGCAAATCAATCAGCACGGTCATGTCGACGTCCACCACGACAGTGTCGCCCGGTGACACCGAATCCAGACCGGCTTTACGGGCGAAGATCCTTTCGATGATGGTCATGCCCATGATGACTCCTCCCGCGCGTCCTTCGTGTGGAGTTCCAGCTTCGCGTCGAGTTCCAGCCACTCGGCCATGCCGATCAGATTGAAGAAGTCGGCGGGGCTGGTGGGCAGGTGGGGGGTGATATCGGTGCCGTTGAGTGCGCAGAGGCTTTGCAGCATGCCGAAGGTCGCGGCGGTCAGCAAGTTGCTCGGATGGATCGCGATCGCGTAGCCCAATTCCTGTAGACGTTCCGCTGATTCCAGTGGCGTCATGCCGCCGAGCACCAGATTGATCAGCAGCGGGGCGTCGACTTCGCGGCCGATGCGTTCGATTTCGGCGGTGTCCTGCGGCGCTTCGACAAAGATCACGTCAGCGCCCGCTTGCGCGTATCGGTTGGCCCGCTCGATCGCGACGTCCAGTCCCAGGGGGGCGCGCGCATCCGTGCGGGCCACGATCAGCAGGTCGTCGTCGGACCTGGCGTCCAACGCGGCCGCCAGTGTCTGTTCGAAAACCTCCGCGTCGACCACCTGCTTGTCCGGCAGATGGCCGCAACGCTTGGGAAATACCTGGTCCTCCAACTGGATCGCGGCAACCCCGGCCGAGTCGTAGGCCCGGACGGTGCGCACCACGTTCATCGGCGCGCCGTACCCGGTATCGGCATCGGCGATGAGCGGAAGGTTGCCCAGCGCGTCGACGATCATCCGGGTTCGTTCGGCCATTTCGCTCGCGGTGGCCAGGCCGATGTCGGGCAATCCGAATCCGGATGCGGCGACGCCGGCACCGGTCATGTACGCGGCGACGTGACCCGTCCGTTTGGTCAGTTGCGCCGAGATTCCGTCGAAAACTCCTGGCGCGATGATCAGTTCGCGCTTGTTCAGCAGATCTCTCAGCCGCTGCCGTGCCGGTGTAGTAGCCACGTCGGTCCTTTCAGTCCAGTGCGCCCGCGACGGGCGCGGCGAGCAGATCGATCAGGTAGTCGATGTCGTCAAGATCTTCGAGTCCCAGCACCGCACGCTCGATCGCATCGGCGCGACTGGTGCTGGTGACCCGGTCGGCCAGCGCATGAAACTTCGCGACGAGCTCCGCGTTGGTCACCGGATCGGTGGGTGCGCCGTGTGGTACGTCGACCCTGGCACGGTGCACGGTGCCGTCCTGCGTGGTCACCGCGACATCGGTGCGGAACTTCTCGGTGATGTCGGCATGCGCCAGCGACTCGTCGAGGTGCACCGTCGTTGCGTCGATCAGTGACCAGATGTCGTCGGAATCGAGGCGGGCGGGTGTGAACTGTTCGGGCAACACATTGCCGTCCAGCAGCGCAGCGGCGGTCGCGTACCCGATGTTCATCTGGGCGCCGATTGCGGTGAGTGGGCGCTGCGGCAGCCACCAGCCGTGTTTGTACACGGTCTCGCCGACGGTGATGTCGATTTTCGAGATATCCTCGGGTGCAACCGAACTACGCAACTGCCGGGCGGCGTCGATCGCTCCGTGCAGGCCGCCCATCGCGGCATATGACTTGACCATGATGATGGTGGTTTCCCAGCGCTCGCCCAGTTGGCCGGTCAACAACGACGCGTCGGGATCGTGCCCCTCACCGAAAACGGCTAGGAATCCTCCGTATTCACGCTCGAACACCCGCTTGATGCCGGTATAACCGGCCGCCGCAAGGCCCGCGGCGTAGAAGCCGTTGCGGGCCGCCAGGCCATGGTGCATCCGCTTGCTCATGGCCTCGAACTGCGCCGCCATCAGCCCCGCGGACTGGGTGCCGGCCAGGCCAAGGGCATCCTCCAGCTGCGCCGGCGGCAGCCCGCGCAACTTGCCGGATGCCATTGCCGCGGAATGGGTGCCGAAGACCGGACCCGAATGCCAGCCGCGGTCGAGCATCTGGGTGCCATGCAGCGTGTAGCCGACCCGCGGACCCACCTCGAAGCCCGCGATCGCCGCCAGCAGCAGGTCGGCTCCCGCGCTCGTTTCGGGCCGCACTTCTCGGAGAACAGAAGCGGTCGACAGCAGCGCGGGGATGAGTAGCGAGCAGCTGTGCAGCGGGGCGAGCGGATGGAAGTCGTCGAGCTCGAAACCCTGAATGAACGTGCCGTTGAGCACCGCGGCGGCGGGCGCACTGGTGGTGTGGTCCGTACCGATCACAACGGCGTCCCCGGCGCCTTCCAGGCCCAGGACGGCGCTAGTGGCGATGCGCGACCACGGCAACTGGGCCCCGATCAACGCGCATCCCACGCCGTCGAGGAACAGATGCTTTGCCCGCTCGACGACGTCTCGCGGAACGTCGTCGAACTTCAGGTCGGCGACCCAGGTGGCCAGCTTGCCGGTGGGCCCGTCGGGATCGGTGGCGGGCTCTTGATCCAGGGCGGTCATCGCGTCGTCCCCTCCTTGCGCTGCAACATGACTTGTTATATACATATAACAAGTAATCGATCTACGCAAGTGAGCAGGTGTGGAACCATTGATCACCGTGCGCCAGACCAGCGATAAGACCGCAACGGTGTCGGCCGCCGCCGGGGTGCCGTTGCACCGGCAACTGTTCTTGGTACTGCACGATGAGATCGACCGCGGCGTGATCGCGCCCGGCGACGCGTTGCCCACCGAGCAGACGCTGTGCCAGCAGTTCGGTGTATCGCGCATCACGGTGCGGCGCGCGCTGGCGGACTTGGCGGACCAGGGTTATATCGAGCGCAGACAGGGCGTCGGATCCTTTGTGCGCGATCACGGTCGGACCGAGGAGTCCCCGGCAGGACGTTCTTACCTGGACGGGTTGCGTCAGACCCAGTTCGAGACCGAGGTGGACGTGGTCGAACTCGACACGCGGCGCCCCCCCGCGGTGGTCGCCGAGGCGCTGGGCGCCGCTGGCGACCTGTTGCACATCGTTCGGGTCCGGCGGCAGCGCAGGACCGGCGAGCCGCTGATGGTGACCGATGCGTGGCTGCCCGCCGAGCTGGCCGCTACGTTCACCGTGGCTGCGTTGCGGCGCACGCCGCTCTACGAATTGCTCTCGGAGGCCGGGATCACGGTCGAATGGGTGCGGCATGAAATCACCGCCGAGATCGCGGGCCCACGCAACGCGCAGCTGCTCGACACCGCGATAGGCGCTGCGTTGTTGCGGGTAAATCGCCTGGCGTTTGTCGACGGGGCGCCGCATCATCAGCTGTCGGTTCTGTTGTCGCCGAACCGCAGCCGGGTGCTGCTGAGTCAGTCGGTGGACGAACCGGACGCTGCGTTCGGCCTGACGATCGCACACGATGTGCGGCGGGATTCGCGCTAGCGCGCGGCGTCGGGCTCGACACTGCGGTCAGGGCTAGAGAAAGTCGACTCGACGCGCTCTATACGCAGTTTCGGTGCCACCGGCGCAGTTTCGGCAGAGGTCTAGCCGGCATCAGATAACGCCGCGTCGATCGCCGTGGAGTCCGGTGCGCAGTCACCGGCGCCGGGGACCAACGTGGCCAGCGCGCCCGCGGCGCAAGCACGTTGCAATGCGCGCAGCCGCGCGTCCGGCGAACCTTTGCTGGGCGGCCAGTTCGCGGCAAGGACGCCGGCGAACACGTCTCCGGCGCCGGCGGTGTCCACAGCCCGGACTGCCGGCGCTGCCACGTCGAACTCGCCGTCGGCGCCGACGTAGCGGGCGCCGCGCGCACCCCGGGTAACCACCAGGTGGGTTGGCCGCCATTCCCATTCGTCGGCCTCGGCTTCGTTGGCGATCACCACGTCCACGACAGCCGCCAGTTCGGCTAACGCACTGTGCTGCTGGCCGGCCGGTGAGGCATTGAGCATGACGATCGCTCCGCCCGATTGGGCATCTCGTGCCGCTGCCGTCGCCGTCGTCACCGGAATCTCCAACTGCGTCAGCAACAGATCGCAGTGGGTGACGGCCGCTCGTGCGGCCGTGGTGGTCAGCGTCAGGTGCCCGTTGGCGCCCGGCGCCACCACGATCGTGTTCTCGCCGGTGGAATCGACCACGATGATCGCGGTGCCGCTCGGTCCGGGCAGCGTGACGGTGCCGTCCAGCACAACGCCGCTGGCCAGCAGGTGCGCCCGCAACTGTTCGGCGGCGGGGTCATCGCCGACCGCGCCGACGAATTGCACCAGCGCGCCGGCCCGCGCCGCGGCCACGGCCTGATTACCGCCCTTCCCACCCGGGGCGTAGCGCACTGACGATGCCAGCACCGTTTCGCCTGGGCGGGGCAGGGCGCCGACGTCGAGCGTGAGGTCCATATTCACGCTGCCCAGCACACAGACACGCGCCGCCATTCTGCCGACGGTAGTGGTCGACGCGCTGATCACACCACCGAATTCTGGCAAGTACCGCATTTTGGTACCCATCGCAGAGTGACAAATGCGGGATATCTCAAATTCCCGCGCGTACTCTGCTGCGGTAGTCGGTGCTGAATCCTGTCGGAGAGGGAATGCGTTTGACGTCGAGCGGACTAACGGAATCGGAAGTTGAGATCGCGACAACTCCAGCTGAAGCGACTCAAAAAGCGACCGGCCGGCGTCCGCTATGGATGCGTTTCCGTTTCGGGATCCAGTCCAAGATTCTGATCGCGATGGTGCTGTCGGGCATCCTGGGCGTAGCGGTGATTGGCCTGATCGGGGCGCTATCCGGACGGAGCGCGTTGCGTCAAGTCGAGTCCGAGCGGCTAATCGAGTTGCGCGAGTCACAACGGCGCGAGGTGGAGGCGCTTTTCAGGGAGGTGACGAATTCGCTCATCGTCTACAGCGACTCATTCAGCGTCAACGAGGCAAACGCGGCGCTCAGCGCGGGCTTCGATCAATTGGGCAACGCGAACATCAGCCCCGCCCAGCAGCAGGCGCTCGTCAACTACTACGAAAATGACGTGATCAAACCGATCAAACGGGCCACCGGCAACGAACTCGATCTCAACGCAATTTTGCCGAGTTCCAACGCCCAGAGGTACCTTCAGGCCAACTACACTGCAGGGCCGAGGTCGACGACAGATGGACTGCCTGTGCAGGACGCCGGGGATGGCAGCCCGTGGTCGGCAGCCAATGCTCGCTACGACTTCTTCCTTCGCGGCATCGTCACCCGCTTCGACTACCGGGACGCACTGCTGCTGGACATGCAGGGCAACATCGTCTATAGCGTCAGGAAGGGCCCCGACCTCGGTACCAATATATTGACCGGTCCGTATCGCGAATCCCATCTGCGCGATGCATATCAAAAAGCCCTGCGCTCCAACGACGTGGACTTCGTCTGGATCACCGACTTCCAGCCGTATCAGCCAGAACTCGACGCACCCACGGCATGGGTGGTTTCGCCGGTCGGCATGAACGGAAAAATCGAAGGGGTTTTGGCGCTGCCACTTCCGATCGGGAAGATCAATAAGATCATGACCGCTAACAAACAGTGGCAATCCGCCGGCATGGGCGCAGCGACCGAGACGTATCTGGCCGGCCCCGATGATTTGATGCGCTCAGATTCAAGACTTTTCCTGCAAGACCCGAAGGAATTTCGCCGCGAGGTGATTGCGGCCGGCACTCCGCCTGATGTCGCGGATGAAGCGATCCGGTTGGGTGGCACCACGCTGGTGCAGCCCGTTGGAAGCGCAGGTCTTCGCGCCGCCCAACGCGGCGAGAGCGGGGTCGTCGCCGGTACCGATTACACGGGTAACAGAGAATTAGAAGCCTACGCGCCGTTGAACATTGCGAACTCGGAACTGCACTGGTCGATCTTGGCGACGCGGGACGACTCCGATGCATTTGCGCGATTGGGCAAGTTCAGTAAGACGCTCGTGCTCGCAGTCACCACGGTAGTTTTCATCATCTGCGTGGCCTCGATGATCATCGCGCAGTCGGCGGTGCGGCCGGTCCGGCGCCTCGAAGCTGGCACCCGGAAGGTCAGCTCCGGCGACTATGACGTCAAGATTCCGGTGATGGCGCGAGACGAAATAGGCGATCTCACTGCGGCTTTCAACGAAATGAGTAAAAGTCTCGCAATCAAAGACGAGCTGCTCAATGAGCAGCGGAGCGAAAATAACCGTCTACTGCTGGCGCTGATGCCCGAGTCGGTCGTGCAACGGTACCGCGGGGGCGAGGAAACCATCGCCGAAAAGCATCAGGACGTCGCCATCATCTTTGCCGACATCGTCGGGCTCGACGACATCTCCAGCGAACTATCGGGCGACGAGTTGGTCGGGTCTGTCGACGAAATATTCCGGCAGTTCGACTCCGCGGCCGAAGCCCTTGGCGTCGAACGGATTCGCACGTTCCACAACGGCTACCTCGCCAGCTGCGGGGTAATAATCCCGCGACTGGACAGCACTCACCGCAGCATTGACTTCGCCATCGAAATGCAGCGAATCATCGAGCGTTACAACAGCCAGAAGGATCGCGAGCTGCGTCTTCGGGTCGGCATCAACACCGGCAATGTCGTCAGCGGCCTGGTCGGCCGATCAAGCCTCGTCTACGACATGTGGGGCGCAGCGGTGAGCCTCGCCTATCAAATGCACAGTGGCGCACCGCAACCCGGAATCTATGTTTCATCCGAGGTATACGAAGCCATGCGCGACGTGCGGCAGTTCACGCCAGCCGGCACGATTTCGGTCGCCGGGACGGATCAGACGATCTATCGGCTTTCGGAGCGATGATATGAACCTATTCAATTCGTCGTGGTTCTACTGGGCGGTTGGCATTGCGATCGGGTTCCCGGTCGCGGTGGTCATTCTCACCGAGCTGCACCACACACTCGTCCGCAGGAATAACCGCCTGGCCAGGCAGGTCAGCTTGGTGCGCAACTTCCTGCTGCCGCTCGGCGTGCTTTTGCTGCTAGTTGTCAAGGCCTCGCAGGTCTCGGCCGGCGACGCTCCGGTGCGCCTGCTCACCACGGTTTTCGGATTCGTGGTGTTGGAGCTGTTGTTGTCCGGTTTCAACGCCACCGTGTTTGAAGGTGCACCCGAAGACAGTTGGCGCAGAAAGATACCCGGTATATTTCTCGATGTCGGACGCTTCGCGACAATCGGCGTGGGGCTGGCCGCTATCTTGTCGTTTGTGTGGGGCGTCCGGGTGGGCGGCTTGTTCACCGCGCTGGGTGTGACATCCGTCGTCATCGGCCTGATGCTGCAGAACTCCGTCGGCCAGGTCGTGTCGGGCTTGTTCATGCTTTTCGAGCAACCGTTCCGGATCAATGACTGGCTGGACACCCCTAATGGGCAAGGCCGCGTCGTCGAAGTGAACTGGCGGGCCGTGCATATCGACACCGGCAACGGAATCCGGATCACACCGAACTCGGTGCTGGCCGCAACGTCGTTCACCAATCTCAGCCGCCCCGCCGGCGCACACAAATGTGCGATCACGACCACGTTTTCCCCCGCCGACGCCCCGGATCAGGTGTGCGCGATGCTGACGCGGATCGCCGGCGGGCTGCCCCTGCTCAACTCGGAAGCCGTGCCGACCACGGTTCACCTTGGCAACGCCGAATACCGCACCACGGTGAGGCTGAATTCGCCGGCCGACGACGGCGCGTCCCGGACGGCATTCATGCGATGGGTCTGGTACGCCGCCCGACGAGAAGAGCTACACCTCGACAACGCGGATGACGATTTCTCGACGACGGAGCGGGTACAGGCCGCCTTGCGCTCCGTGGTCGGTCCCGAACTGCGGCTGAGCCTCAGCGATCAGCAGTCCTTGGGTCCGTACGCAAAGATGGTGCGGTACGGGATCGACGAAGTCGTCCAGCGCGAAGGCGTTGTGCCCAAAGGGATGACGTTCCTGATCTCCGGTAGCGTTCGCCTGACCGCAGTGAGCGACGACGGTGCGGTCATCCCGATAACCACGCTCACCAAGGGCGCATTTCTGGGGGTGACAACGCTGACTCGCCAGCCCAGCCCCGCTGGCGCATACGCGCTGGAAGAGGTCGCGGCGCTGGAACTCGATCGCGAACACCTCGAAGAGATCATCGCGCGTAAGCCGACGCTGGCGCAGCACCTGGGCCGCATCATCGACGAGCGGCAGAGCAAGGCGACGCGAGCGACTCGCCGAGACCGGGTCGGCGGCGACGCCGCCGTCAAAACCGGGTCGCATTTTTCGGCCAGCTAAAGCCCGCTACCCTGGATCAATGAGTCTGCAAGCACCAGCGCGTCCGGACTTGTGCCAGGAGGTCCACGACGCCGCGCGCCGCGCTCGGGTGGCCTCCCGCCTCCTCGCGTTACTTCCGACGGTCGCCAAGGACCAGGCCCTGCAGTCCGCAGCGACGGCGATCGTGGCCAACGCCGGGCAGATCCTAGCTGCCAACGCCGAAGATCTGCAGGTTGCCCGGGCTGGCGGTACACCGCCTCCGATGCTGGACCGCTTGGCGCTGGACTCCGAGCGCGTCGAAGGAATCGCGGCCGGCCTGCGTCAGGTCGCCGGGCTGCCCGATCCGGTCGGCGAGGTGCTGCGCGGATATACCTTGCCCAACGGTCTGCAATTGCGCGAGCAGCGAGTTCCGCTCGGCGTGGTCGGAATGATTTACGAGGGCAGGCCCAACGTCACTGTCGACGCATTCGGCTTGGCACTCAAGTCCGGCAATGCCGTGCTGCTACGCGGGAGTTCTTCGGCGGCGAAGTCCAACCAGGCGCTCGTCGACGTGTTGCGCGCCTCGTTGGCCAGCGAGGACCTGCCCGCCGACGCGGTCCAGCTGCTGTCCGCCTCGGATCGATCCACCGTCACGCACCTGATCCAGGCCCGTGGCCTTGTGGACGTGGTGATTCCGCGCGGGGGAGCGAGCCTGATCGATGCGGTGGTCCGCGACGCCCGGGTGCCCACCATCGAGACCGGTGTGGGCAACTGTCACGTGTACGTCGATGAAAGCGCCGACCTGGACGTGGCCGAACGAATCCTGCTGAACTCCAAGACCCGACGGCCCAGCGTCTGCAACGCGGCCGAGACGCTCCTGGTGGACGCCGCAATCGCCGAGCATGCCCTGCCCAGATTGGTGGCTGCCCTGCAGGACGCCGGCGTGACGGTGCACGGCGGTCTCTTCGGTAACCCCGACGAGGAGGACCTGCGTCGCGAATACCTGACGATGGACATCGCGGTCGCGGTGGTCGACGGCGTCGACGCCGCGATCGCCCACATCAACGAGTACGGCACCGGACACACCGAAGCCATCGTAACCAGCAATGTTGCTGCCGCACAACGGTTTACCGACGGGGTCGACGCCGCCGCGGTGATGGTAAACGCGTCGACAGCGTTTACCGATGGCGAGCAGTTCGGTTTCGGCGCGGAGATCGGAATATCCACCCAGAAGCTGCACGCCCGCGGTCCGATGGGACTGCCGGAGTTGACCTCGACCAAGTGGATCGCCTGGGGCGACGGCCACATTCGCCCCGCCTGACCCCCAGGACTGACGATCCCGCGCTTGGGAAAACCTAGGAGAGTTCGATTGTGAGCGTGCCCGCCCGGCCCACGCCGCTGTTCGCCGACATCGCCGACGTCGCAAGACGACTGGCCGAGACCGGCTACCTGCCCGACACCGCCACCGCGACGGCGGTGTTTCTCGCCGACCGGCTCGGCAAGCCGCTGCTGGTGGAAGGCCCCGCCGGTGTCGGCAAGACGGAGCTGGCCCGGGCCGTCGCCGCGTGCACCGGGTCCGGTCTGGTCCGGCTGCAGTGCTACGAGGGAGTCGACGAGGCTCGCGCGCTGTACGAGTGGAACCACGCCAAACAGATACTGCGCATCCAGGCCGGCTCCGGCGACTGGGACGCGACCAGAGACGACGTGTTCAGCGAGGAGTTCTTGCTGCAGCGCCCGTTGCTGACGGCCATTCGGCGAACCGAGCCCACGGTGCTGCTGATCGACGAGACCGACAAGGCCGACATCGAAATCGAAGGGCTGCTGCTGGAGGTGCTGTCCGACTTCGCGGTGACCGTACCCGAACTGGGCACAATCACCGCGACCCGAACACCGTTCGTGTTGCTGACCTCCAACGCGACTCGCGAGCTGTCCGAGGCGCTCAAGCGACGTTGCCTGTTTTTGCACATTGACTTTCCCAACGCCGATCTGGAACGCCGCATCCTGTTGTCCCGCGTGCCCGAGCTGCCCGAGCGCCTCGCCGAGGAGTTGGTGCGCATCATCGGTGTGCTGCGCGGAATGCAGCTCAAGAAGGTGCCGTCCGTCGCCGAGACCATTGACTGGGGCCGCACCATGCTGGCGCTGGGCCTGGACACCATCGACGACGCGGTCGTTGCGCAGACACTCGGCGTGGTCCTCAAGCACCAATCCGACCAGCAGCGCGCAACCGGGGAACTTCGACTTAATTAAGGAAGGGACTTAATCCGATGGCCGCCCGCCGCATTCGCCCTGCTCGCCCGCTCGCCCCGCACGGCGTGCCGGGCCACCTGGTCGGGTTCGTGGAAGCCCTTCGCGGCAGCGGGATTTCAGTGGGACCGTCGGAGACGGTGGACGCCGGGCGGGTAATGGCCACGCTGGGCTTGGGGGATCGCGAGGTGCTGCGTGAGGGCATCGCCTGCGCGGTGCTGCGCCAGCCGGACCACCGCGAGACCTACGACGCCATGTTCGACCTGTGGTTTCCGGCGGCAATGGGCGCGCGGGCGGTGGTCCTGGAAGAGGACAGCGGCGAGGCCGGTGATCCCGCTGCTCTGCCGCCCGACGACGTCGAGGCGATGCGCCAGATGCTGTTGGATCTCCTGAACGACAACCCGGACCTGGCCGACCTGGACGAGCGCCTGGTGCAGATGATCGCGCGAATCGTCGAGGCCTACGGCAAATACAATTCCAGCCGCGGTCCGTCGTTCTCGTCGTATCAAGCGCTCAAGGCGATGGCCCTGGATGAGCTGGAGGGCAAGTTGCTGGCCGGGCTGCTCGCTCCGTACGGCGACGAACCTACGCCCACTCAAGAACAGATCGCTAAAGCGCTTGCCGCGCAGAAGATCACACAGTTGCGCAAGATGGTCGATGCCGAGACCAAGCGGCGCACCGCCGAGCAACTCGGCCGCGATCACGTCCAGATGTACGGCATCCCACAGCTTTCCGAGAACGTAGAGTTCCTGCGGGCGTCCGGTGAGCAGTTGCGACAGATGCAGCGGGTGGTGTCGCCGCTGGCCCGCACCCTGGCGACTCGGCTGGCAGCCCGTCGCCGCCGCACCCGCTCGGGTTCGATCGATATGCGGAAAACGCTGCGCAAATCGATGTCCACCGGCGGTGTGCCCATCGACGTGGTGCTGGCCAAACCCCGCCCGGCGCGCCCAGAGCTGGTGGTGCTGTGCGATGTCTCCGGGTCGGTTGCCGGGTTCAGTCACTTCACCCTGCTCCTGGTACACGCTCTGCGCCAACAGTTCTCGCGTGTCCGCGTCTTCGCCTTCATTGACACCACCGACGAGGTAACTCACATGTTCGGCCCCGATGCCGACTTGGCCGTGGCGATCCAGCGGATCACCCGCGAGGCCGGCGTCTACAGCCGCGACGGCCATTCCGACTACGGCAACGCGTTCGTCTCGTTTATCCAGGCCAATCCGAATGTGCTGTCGCCCCGCAGCTCACTGTTGGTGCTCGGCGACGGTCGCACCAATTACCGCAACCCGGAGATCGAAATACTTTCCGACATGGTGAACGCCAGCAGGCACGCGCACTGGCTCAACCCCGAGCCCACGCATCTATGGGGCAGCGGCGATTCAGCGGTGCCGCGCTACCAAGAGGTGATCACGATGCATGAATGCCGGTCCGCCAAGCAGCTTGCCGGGGTGATCGACAAGCTGCTGACGGTGTGACCCGCAGCGGGTCGCCGCCATCGGGCCCGTCGCCGAGCTAGCGCGTCTTTTCGAACACCAGCCAACGTAACTCGATCGGGCTGTCGTCACGCTCGACGGGGAACACATCAATGCCGCTGACCCAGTTGACATACCAACTCGTGGGCGGCCACGCCCCGTCGGGCAAGTGCTCTTTCTCGTAGTCGTACACGGAGTCGTCGTTGACGAGTTCCAGAGGCAATCCGGCTGCCGCCGCTGACATTTCGTGCCGGGTGAATATGCTCGTGTACTCCTGCTGGCCGAACTCACGCGCGGCGTCGTCAGGTGTGTAGCCCCCGAGCGCCAGGAAGACGTTGAACACCATGCGTCCACCGGGAGCCAGGCAGTGGGCGGCCAGTTCGAACAAGGCACGCAACTGTTGTGTTGTCCGGAAATCCGACACCACTTCCGAAAGCACAATCAGCTGATAGTCCTGCCGCAGATCGTCCATGGTCGAGAAGACGTCACGGACGAAGACCTGTATGTCCAGGGAGTCCCGTTCGGCGTCCGCGCGGATCATCTCGGCGAACTTCGGGGTGATCTCGACGACGTCGACCGGGTGTCCCCGTCGTGCCAGCGCAAGGGCGTTGCGCCCGGTCCCCGCCCCGATTTCGAGTATCCGATGCTCTTGGGGGTGGGCGGCTTCGTTGGCCAGCGCCCAGACCCGAGCGTCGGGTTCGGTCCCGAACAGGGGCGGCTCCCGGGTGCTGATCCAGCGCTCGTAGGCGCCTTCCAAGGTCCACCATTTGGCTTGGACGTGGTAGTTCAGGGTCGGGCCCTGGGGCGCGTTGTACGAGATGGTGATGGTCGAGCGCGGGGAGATCGAGTAGGCCTCCGCCAGCTGTTCATGGAGTACCGCCCTGAGGTGGGCGAGTTCTTCCGCGGTGAACTCTCTGCCCACGGTTGCGAAGAGGACGCTGCACATTTTCACGTACTCGTCGATCATGCTCGGGACGGCCGGCAGCGTGATCTCGCCGGTGACCTCCGATCGGCTGTAAAAACGCCGGGTCATGGAATCGTTCGGCAGTTGTGTCGGCTCGTCGGACAGGAGCGGCAATTCGTCCACAGAACACTTCATACACACAACTGAGTGCGCTCGCGAGGCTTAACGGACCATGCATGTGATCTGAACTGCGTCATGTGCTCAAGTAAGCTGGCAAACCGTGCCAAAGCGCCTTCGCAGGATGGGAGTGATGGGTGGGACGTTTGACCCCATCCATTACGGACACCTGGTTGCCGCCAGCGAGGTGGCGCACCTATTCGAGCTCGACGAAGTGGTGTTTGTGCCCAGCGGTCAGCCCTGGCAAAAGGGCCGGAACGTCTCCGCTGCCGAGGACAGATACTTGATGACAGTGATCGCTACCGCGTCGAATCCCCGGTTCTCGGTGAGCCGGGTCGACGTCGACCGCGAAGGCCCCACCTACACCCGGGATACGCTGCGCGATCTGCATGCCCTCAACCCCGACTCCGAGCTGTACTTCATCACCGGTGCCGACGCGCTGGCTTCCATTCTGTCGTGGCAAGGCTGGGAGGAGCTGTTCGAGTTGGCGCGGTTCATCGGGGTCAGCCGGCCCGGTTACGAGCTGCGCCAAGAGCACATCACCGGTGTCTTGGGTGACCTGCCCGAAAACGCGCTGACCCTGGTCGAGATCCCGGCGCTGGCGATCTCCTCGACCGACTGCCGCGAGCGCGCCGAACAACGCCGTCCGCTGTGGTACCTGATGCCCGACGGCGTCGTGCAGTACGTCTCCAAGCGTCTGCTCTACCGGCAGCCGCGCGACGGCGACACCAAAGCCGGCGTAAGCGCACCCTCAAACCCGTCCCGGCCCAGCCTGGCCACCGGGAACAACGTATGAGCGCCACGCAGGAAGCTATCGACATGGCGACCGTGGCCGCCACCGCGGCCGCCTCGAAGCTCGCCGACGACGTGATCGTCATCGACGTCTCCGGCCAGCTGGTCATCACGGACTGCTTTGTGATCGCCTCGGCGTCCAACGAGCGCCAAGTCAATGCGATCGTCGACGAGGTAGAGGAGAAGATGCGCGAAGTGGGCTACAAGCCGGCGCGCCGCGAAGGCACCCGGGAGGGCCGCTGGACGCTGCTCGACTACCGCGACATTGTCGTGCACGTCCAGCACCAGGACGACCGCAACTTCTACGCCCTGGACCGGCTGTGGGGCGACTGCCCGGTGGTTCCGGTGGACCTTACCGCCAACTCCGACGGCGCCGATGGTTCCCCGGACTCGGCGAGCGCGCAATGAGGATCCGCCGCCTGGTGATGTTGCGGCACGGGCAAACCGGCTACAACCTCGGTAACCGGATGCAAGGCCAACTGGACACTGATCTAAGCGAATTGGGCCGCGCCCAGGCGGTCGCCGCGGCCGAGGTGCTGGGCAAACTGCAGCCGTTACGGATCGTGTCCTCGGATCTGCGCCGTGCCTACGACACGGCGGTCATGCTGGGGGAGCGGACCGGGTCGCAAGTCCAGGTGGACCAGCGACTGCGGGAGACCCATCTCGGTGACTGGCAGGGCTTGACCCACAGCGAGGTTGACGTCGAGGCCCCAGGCGCCCGACTGGCCTGGCGCGACGACGCGACATGGGCCCCCCATGGCGGCGAGAGCAGGGTCGATGTGGCCGCGCGCAGCGTTCCGCTGGTTGCTGAGCTGGTGTCCGGCGAACGGGAATGGGGTTCCGAACCGGATCGCCCGGTGGTGCTGGTGGCACATGGGGGACTGATCGCCGCGTTGTCGGCGGCCATTCTGAAGCTGCCCGTGGCCAACTGGCCGATTCTGGGCGGCATGGGCAATTGCAGTTGGGTCCAGTTGTCGGGCCATTCAAATGATTCAGGGGATTCGGCCGACTTTGACGGCATCCGCTGGCGTTTAGATGTGTGGAACGCTTCGGCCCAGGTTTCCAACGATGTCCTCTGAGTCACCGTCGAGACCCGCGCTGCTGGTCTTCGCCGACTCGCTGTCTTACTACGGCCCCACCGGCGGTCTGCCCGCCGACGACCCACGCATCTGGCCCAATATCGTTGCTTCGCAGTTGGGCTGGGATCTGGAGCTGATCGGTCGCATCGGCTGGACCAGCCGGGACGTCTGGTGGGCGGCAACCCAGGACCCGCGATCGTGGGCGGCGCTGCCCCGAGCCGGTGCGGTGATCTTCGCGACCAGCGGGATGGATTCGCTTCCCTCGGTCTTGCCGACCGCGCTGCGCGAGCTGATCCGTTACGTGCGGCCGCCGCGGTTGCGGCACTGGGTCCGGGATGGGTACGGGTGGCTGCAGCCCAGGCTCTCTCCAATCGCCCGGCCGGCATTGCCGCCCCACCTGAGTGCCGATTACCTTGAACAGACCCGCGGTGCAATCGATTTCAACCGGCCTGGGATCCCGATCGTGGCATCGCTGCCGTCGGTGCACATCGCCGAGACGTACGGTAAGGCACACCGAGGGCGCGCCGGGACCGTGGCGGCGATCACGGAGTGGGCGCAGAACCATGATGTGCCGCTGGTGGATCTCAAAGCCGCTGTCGCCGAACAGGTCATGAGCGGGCGCGGCAATCCCGACGGCATTCACTGGAATTTCGAGGCTCACCAGGGGGTCGCGGAGCTGATGCTCAAGGCGCTGGCTGAAGCTTTCCAGAAATCCACAGTGCCGACCGAGAAACCACGCGGCTGAGCCATGTCCGTCCTCGTGGTAACCGATGCGTCGTCGCGTCTGCCCGCCGATCTGCTGGAGAAGTGGTCGATCCGCGTCGTCCCGCTGCACATCCTGCTCGACGGCGTCGACCTGCGCGAGGGCGTGGACGAGATCCCCGATGACGTCTACAAGCGCAATGCCACCACCGCGGCGGCCACGCCGGCCGAACTCGACGCGGCCTACCGGCAGGCGCTGGCCGACGGTGGCGGGGACGGCGTTGTCGCGGTGCATATTTCGTCGGCCCTGTCGGGAACTTATAGCGTCGCCGAGCGGGCCGCCGCCGAGCTCGGCCCGGCCGTGCGGGTTATCGATTCCCGGTCGGCCGCGATGGGGACCGGGTTCGTCGCCCTGGCCGCGGCGAGGGCCGCGGCCACCGGCGCCGACTTGGACACCGTCGCCGACGCGGCGACTTCCGCCGTGTCCCGTAGCCACGCGTTCATTGTGGTGCACCGGCTGGACAACCTGCGCCGCAGCGGACGCATCGGTGGCGCTAAGGCGTGGCTGGGCACCGCGCTGGCGCTCAAGCCGTTGTTACGCATCGAGGACGACGGCAAGCTCGTGCTGGCTCAACGGGTGCGCACCGTCAGCAACGCGACGGCGGCGATGGTCGATCAGGTCTGCGAGCTGGTCGGCGATCAACCGGCCGCCCTGGCGGTGCACCACGTCACCAACCTGCACGGCGCCAACGAGGTAGCCGCCACGTTGGCTCAGCGGCTACCGGCGTGCGAGCCCGCGATCGTTACGCCGTTGGGGCCGGTGCTCGCGTTGCACGTCGGCGCAGGGGCCGTCGCGGTTTGTCTGGATGTCGGCGGCTGAACTACGCCGGCGATTTGGCCGGGACTTGCTGCGCCGCTTTCGGCTTGGCGTAATCACCACGCGCATAGACCACTTGCGGCCACCAGAACCAGCGGCCCAACAGGGTGGCGATCGACGGCATCAGCAACGTGCGC
>CAWCFA010000007.1:0-296883 GCA_963794785.1 uncultured Actinomycetota bacterium
TAGCCCGACGGCGTCGAGGTCGTCGATTGCTTCGGTGCTGTGGATCATGGCTGCCCGAGCTATTCCGATCGGCTGCCACTTGGATCCCATTGCGGCGGTGGAGGTGGCGGCAATCCACGAGTACACCGAGAACAGCCGGTACTGCTCGCGGGCGGTGGCCTCGTCCAGGGTAGCGCCGTGCGACTCGAGGGTGTGCCGATAGAGGCTGAGCATCGCGTCTTGGTTGGCACGTCGCACCTCGGTGGGCAGCGAGTTGCACATGAAGTAGGCAACGTCGCGCATCCCCGGACCCCGGCCGACGACGGCCCAGTCGTAAAAGCCGGTGCGCCCGTTTTCGACAAAGAGATTGCCGATGTGGCTGTCCCCGTGGATCAGCGTGTGGTCGCCCTCGTTGAAAAGTTTGATCACATCGAGGGTTCGCTCCATGTACAACTCGGCCAGTCGTCGGAAGACGGGCGGCATCTTGTCGCCGAATTGGTCCAGCGCGAGCTTGATGAACAGCGAGCGCCGGGCCGTCGTCTCGGGATTCTCGGGCTTGCTCCGCATGCCGTCGGGAGTGCGTAGCCATGGCAGCTGCTGGCCGCGGCAAGCGGCGTGCAGCTGGGCGAGTTCCTCCACTGTGGACTCGGCCACCTGCAGGATGTCGCTGTCGGAGGTGGCGGGGAACCGGCATCCAGATGCGGCCAAGTCCTCAAGCACCATCACGAACGAGCCATCGTCGGAGTCGTAGGCGCTGTGCCAGACATGGGGGGCTCGAACAGGAAGCTCATTTCCGAGTTTCGCGTACAGGCGGGCCTCGGCCACTCCCAGCCCGACCTGCCGGATCAACTTGCGCTGCTCTGGAACAAAGGGCTGCAGCTTGACGAAGAGGGTGTCGGGTACCGCGCTGTCCCCGGTGAGCCGGACGACCGCGCGGCCGGTCGTGCCCGAGTGGGCGTCGATGACGTCAACGGAATTTACCCGGGTGTCCAAGACCTGGCTGAACCACTTCGGGGTGAGGTCCGACACTTGCTCCGGGATCGGCTGACCATCATCTGGTGAGGTTTTCGACACTAGGTCACTGTAGGGGGCCCGAAGTGCAGCAGGATAGGTTGCGGTCAATCATCACCGAAATCGACGCTGGCGTGCAGAAGTTCGAGTGGGTAGCGCGCTAGCGTGGATCTCGGCGCAGGGCGGATCCGGCAACCGGAGAGGAGCGCGGCATGACGGGAGCGAGCGGTGATGTCTGGGAGGTGATGTCGACCGCCCGGACGATCCGGCGCTTCACCGACGAACCCGTCGACGACATGATCCTGGCGCGGTGCATGGAGGCGGCCACCTGGGCTCCCTCGGGCGCCAACGCGCAGGGCTGGCGCTTCATCGTGCTGCGCTCGCCCGAGCAGCGCGCGGTCGTGGCCAAAGCCGCGGCGCACGCGTTGGAAGTGATCGAGCCCGTCTATGGCATGGCGCGCCCCGCGGCCGGCGACAACAGCCGCCGCGCCCGCACCTATCGCGCGACCTACGAACTGCACGATCGCGCGGGCGATTTCACCTCGGTCTTATTCACCCAAAAACATTTCCCGATGGCGTCCGAACTTCTGCTTGGCGGATCGATCTTCCCGGCCATGCAGAACTTTGTGTTGGCCGCCCGCGCCCAGGGCTTGGGGGCGTGTCTCACCAGCTGGGCTTCGTACGGCGGTGAGCCGCTCCTGCGGGCGGCCGTCGGTGTGCCCGAGGACTGGATGATCGCCGGCCACGTCGTGGTCGGATGGCCCAAGGGCAAGCACGGGCCCGTCCGTCGGCGCCCGCTTGCCGAGGCCGTCAACCTCGACCGCTGGGACGAGCCGGCCGACGACCTGCTGGCCGCGCGCTGAGCGCGTCGATACGCCATACGCCTTTTCCGAGATTATTACTTCCGCAAGAGAGAATGTTATTCTCGCGATGGCGGTGACGCGAGGGTGATCAGAGGAGGCGGCCCCGAATGCTGTTGGAGTTTGATGCTGATCAGCGACTGTGGCAGAGCACGGTCCGTGACGTTGCTAGCAAGCAGTGTCCGCCTTCCCTGGTGCGCAGCGTGGCCGAGGATGGTGTCGACCCGAGCCCGCTGTGGAAGTCCTACGTGGACCTTGGCTGGACGGAGCTGAACGACCCGGACAGTGCCGTGGAGCTGGCCATCGTGCTCGAAGAGTTGGGTCGCGCCACCGATCCCACTCCATTCCTGGCGACCATGAGCCAGTTCGCGCCATTGGCCGCCGGTCGGTTCGACCCGCACGAGTCGGGGACCGCGGTGTACAACGGCGTTTCAGCGCACCGCGATGCCGAAGGCTGGCTGCTGGACGGAACGGCACGCCATGTCCTGGACGGCGATCGGGCGGACCGGCTGGCCGTGGTGACCGATGCCGGCGTGTTCATCGTGGCCTCCAACCAGGTGACGGCCCGGCGTTCCTCGGTATTCGACCCGGTACTGCACGTCGCGGATCTTTCCTTTGCCGAGGTTCACGTCCCCGACAGTGACCGATTGACTGTCGACCGCGAGCGTGCGCACCACGTTGCGCTGACGGGCATGGCAATCACCATGGTCGGCGCCTGCCAACGGATCCTTGATCTTGTGCTCGAACACGTCCGCAGCCGCCAACAGTTCGGCGTCGCGATCGGATCCTTCCAAGCCGTCCAGCACAAAGCCGCCGACATGCACGTCGCGATTGAGCGGGCCCGGGCGCTGGCCTACTTCGCGGCGTTGACAATCGCCGCCGACGACCCCCGGCGCCGGCTGGCGGCGGCGATGGCCAAAGCCTCGGCGGGGGAGTGCCAGTCGCTGGTGTTCCGGCATGGCCTGCAGTTACACGGCGCGATGGGCTTCACCTGGGAGAACGACCTGCAGTTCGCGCTCAAGCGCGCCAAAGCCGGGGAGCTCATGCTTGGTGGCGCCGCCGAGCATCGGGCCCGGATCGCGGAGGAATACCGTGCAGCTGACTTTTGATCCCGACGTCGAGGCGTTTCGGGCCGAGTTTTCGGCGTTCCTCGACGAGCACACGCCCCCGGCAAGCGAAACCCTGGAGCGTCCCCGCTCGGTGTCGCACATGCCGCAGTGGGCGCGCCGCTGGCAGCGGCTGCTGTTCGACAACGGCTGGCTGCTGCCCAGCCAGCCGCCGGAATTCGGCGGGCGCAATGCCACGGTTCTGCAGCAGTTCGTGTACATGGACGAGTTGTCCCGCCGGCGGATCTACCACAGCTTTAACCCGCAAGGCGTCAACATCATTGCGGCATCGTTGTTGTCGTTCGGCAGCGACGAACAGAAGCGTCGCTGGGCGGTGCCGATCCTGCGCGCCGAGATCACCGCATCGCTGGGGATGAGCGAGCCCAGCGCCGGCTCCGATCTGGCGTCGTTGCGCACCCGGGCGGTGCTCGACGGCGATCACTTCGTGGTCAATGGGCAGAAGGTGTGGACGTCCGGCGCCCACGACGCCGATGTGTTGTTGACGTTTGTGCGCACCGATCCGGATGCGCCGAAGCACAAGGGAATCAGCGTGTTGGTGATTCCCACCGATACTCCCGGCGTGGTGCGGCGGCCGTTCCCGACGATCTGCGCAATCGACGACCGCGACTTCAACGAGGTGTTCTTCACCGATGTACGGGTCCCAGCGGAAAACCTGGTCGGTGAGCTGAATCAGGGCTGGCATGTGGCCAACGGATCGCTTGGGCACGAGCGCACCATGATGTGGCTGGGTTTTGCCGACCGGATGGACAACATGGTCGGCGACTTTCATCCCACCAGCGAGCTCGATCGCGACAACTACGCGACCACCATTATGGACAAACAAGCGCTGCGCCTGCTGGGTTCGGTGGCGCTGGCCCGCGCCGCTCGCGGCGAGGACGACGTGGCCGCGATCTCGGTGCTCAAACTGCTGGGATCCGAATCAGAGCGGCGCGGATTCGAATACGCGCTGGAGTCCGCCGGACCAGAGGGCCTCATCCACCCGGCGCAGACCGGCCCGTACGAGCACATGAATCTGGACCACTATTTCGCCAGCTGGTTCGACCGCTACGCCCGCAGCTTTTCCGGCACCATCGCCGGCGGTACGTCGGAGATTCAGCGCAACATCATCGCCCAGCGCGTGCTCGGCCTACCCCGCGGCTAGGCCCCGCGAGCAGACATAGAATCGCACGATTCCAAGCGGCGCAATGCGATTCTGCGTCTGCTCGCCGTCAATCGATGACGGCTGCTTCCTTGCGTTCGGTAACCGGTCGGGCGAGCTCCTGCTCGTCGCAGATCCGCTGCAAATTCTCCAAGGTCTCTTCCAGGCCGGCACCAACCTTGCGGCCGGGAGTGAAGGTGGCCGGGAGGTACCGCATGCCCTGGATGGTGCCGATGCATTCGTAATGGACGGTGCCGTCGGGGTCGCAACGGAAGTCGGGCATCCGGTCCAGGACTGCGGTCAACATGGACTTGAACACCGTCCGCGCGACGTTCGATCCGACGCACCGGTGCACGCCGATTCCAAAGCTGAAGTGCCGATTGCCTTTACGGTCAAGCACGATCTCGTCCGGTTCGGCGAAAACCGATGGGTCGCGGTTGGCCATCGCCCACGAAATCCACAGCCGCTCACCCTCTTTGAAGTGATTGCCCTCGATCTCGACGTCATCGGAGAACGTCCTGCCGTCACCGGCTGCCGGGGTGAAGTAACGCAGAAACTCCTCTGTCGCGGGGTCGAGCAGGGTCTCCCGGTTCGCCGACAGGCGGCTGCGCTCGTCGGGGTGCTCCGAAAGCCATTCCAGCGAGTGGGCGGTGAGGGCAGTCGTGGTGTCGAAACCGCCGCCGATCACAAGGCCGAGGTTTCCGAGGATTTCCAGATCCGGAGCGGGCTCGCCGTCGATCCGCATCTGCAGCAGGCCGTTCACGATGCCGGGTCGCGGATTCTCGCGGATTTCGATCATATTGTTGACCATGTCGAGCCCCATCTCCCGGTGCATCGCGGTGACGCGCTCGATGTCGGGGGAGTGCTCGGGGGTGTAGATGGCCGCGTGAACCGGCTCGCTGTAGAGGTTCCACTTCTTCAGCGGAATGCCCAGCATCGCCAGCGTCAGCACCGCGGGCACGATGTTGGCCAGGTCTTCGACGAAGTCGATGCTGCCCGCCTCGATCTTCTCGTCGAGGCAGGCGCGGGTGATGTCGTTGATGAACGGTTCCCACCGTTTGACCGCGGCCGGAGACAAGTAGGGATTGAGCACGGTGCGGTAGGTGCGGTGTTCGGGGTCGTCCATCTCCAGGATGCCGCCGCGCACCATGCTGACGCGCCGGGCCTTCGGGATGGAGATGCCGCCGTACCCGCGGCGCTCGTTGTTGATGTCGTGGTCGTTGGAGACCGCGGGGCAGCGAGCGAGCTCGAAGACCTCATTGCTGCCGGCCGCGACCCAGTGCCCGCCGTAGGTGTCGCTCCATGCCACCGGGCAGGTGGCGTGCATGTCCTCGGCGATCTGCTTGAACTGCGACCGGAACTCCGCGGAGTTCCGGTCAAATTGATACCGCTTCTTCTTGCGGTCGCTGTCGCTCACGGCGTCGTCGACACTCAACGTGCTGTCTCCCTTTACGTTTCGTCCGTGATGAGGATGGCCTGCTCCGGACAGGAATGCGCGGCCTCACGAACCTGGTCCTGCTGATCAGCCGGCACCAGTTCGTTGACTGCCGATGCGCTGCCGTCGATGTCGCTGAGCTGGAAAGAATCCGGAGCGATCATTGAGCACAGGGTGTGCCCCTGGCAGCGTTCTGAATCAACCCAGACCTTCACTGTTTCTCCTCATGCTTCTCAGGTGTTCCGGCCGCCATTGACGCCGAATATCTGACCGGTGATGTAGCCGGCTTCCTCGGACACCAGAAAGGCGCATGCCGCGGCGATGTCTTCCGGCTTGCCGATCCGGCGGACCGGTGTGGCCGCGATGGTTTTCTCGATGTCGCCGAGGAACCCGTTTTCCTCGGCCTTGCGCAACATGGGGGTGTCGATGAAACCGGGCGGCACGGCGTTGACGGTGATGCCACTAGGCCCGTACTCGAGCGCAAGCGATTTAGTTAACCCGTTCACCGCGGACTTAGCCGCCACGTAATGCGACATGTAGGGCGCGCCGGAGTGCGTGCTCGACGACGAGATGTTGACGATCCGTCCCCACCCGGCCTCGACCATGTCCGGCAGCACCGCCTGAATCGTGTGGAAGACACCGTTGAGGTTGACGTCGATTACCCGCTGCCAGGTCTCGAAAGTGAGGTGGTTGAAGCGCTTGAATCCGTCCAGACCCGCGGCGTTGACTAGAACCGTGACGGGTCCCAGCCGATCGTGGATCGCCGACAGCGCGGCATCGATCTGCGACCGGTCCGTGACGTCGGCGGTGAAAGCAAGGTCGGCGTCGGACGGTTGCAGATCGATGGTGGCGACATCAAGCCCGTCGGCGCGCAAACGACGCGCGACGGCCAGGCCGATACCCGAGCCGCCGCCGGTGACCACCGCGGTCTTCATCTCTCCACCACCGTCCAAGCCCCCGCAAACATGGCAGTCTCAGTCACAAAGAATCTCCCTTTCGATTATGAGAACCTTACTCTCGCGCCGGAGCGACTCGCAAGACTGCCGGGAAACCGGCCACGGCCTGCACCGAAGGGTGGTTTCCCCGCGGTCGCCTCGCCACTGACCGGGGTTATTCCTGTTCCTGAGAATTTCTTGAATTCTCGAGACACGGATGTCAGACTCGCGACGGAAGAGAATCAAATTATCCTGAGCTTAACCGGGGAGACAGAATGCCATCGCAGGCTACGGCTGCAACGATCGCGACCATCGCCGCAGCCACGCCGGCCGCCGCGGCCAACGTATGAGGCCGCTGGAGGGCATCAAGGTTCTCGAAGTCGCCATGTACGGGTTCGTCCCGTCGGCGGGCGCGGTGCTGCGCGAATGGGGCGCCGACGTCATCAAAGTCGAGCACGCCGTGACCGGCGACCCGCAGCGCGGACTTCGCCAGACCGGCATGCTTCGCGTCGAAGGCGACCCGAACCCCAACATCGAGCACGCGAATCGCGGCAAGCGCAGCATCGGACTCGACATGTCGGTGCCCGAGGGCAAACAAGTGCTCTACGAGTTGGCCCGCCGCGCTGATGTGTTCCTGACGAGTTTCCTGCCCGGCACGCGGGAGAAGTTCGGCATCGACGTCGACGACATCCGGGCGGTGAACCCGAAGATCATCTACGCGCGCGGCAGCGCGCTCGGCCCCCGCGGCGAAGAATCAGTCAAGGGCGGTTACGACATGACCGCCTTCTGGTGCCGGGCCGGAACAGCCGCCACCATCACGCCGGCCGGGATGCCGGGCATGATCGCACCGCCCGGGCCGGCGTATGGGGACACCATCTCGGGAACCAACCTCGCCGGTGGTATCGCGGCCGCGTTGCTCAAGCGCGAGCGCACCGGTGAACCGTCGGTCGTCGATGTGTCGCTGTTAGGTAGCGGCCTGTGGGCGCTGGGCCACACCGTGGCGTTGACGAAGCATTTGGGTCAACTCATGCAGTCGCCGCCACCCGGTGTGCACGGTTCGCCGATCAACCCGCTGGTGGGGCTCTACACGACATCCGACGGTCGCTACATCTCTTTGGTGATGATGCAACCCACCAAGTTCTGGGCAGACGTTTGCCGGCACATCGACAGGCCGGAACTGGCCGACGATCCCCGCTTCGCCACCGTCGAGACAATCGCGGCCAACACATCCGAAGCCGTAGAGATCTTGACCAAGGTCATCGCAACCCGCACGCTTGCCGAGTGGAGCGAACGCTTTGCCACGCTGGCTGGACCGTGGGCGCCGGTGCAGGACACCCTGCAGGCGGCCGACGACGCGCAAGTCCGCGCGAACGAGTACGTTGTGCGCGCGGGTGAACTCGAACTCGTCGCCAACCCGGTTCAGTTCGATGTCAGTCCGCCGCAGACGGGGCCGGCGCCGGGTTTCGCCGAACAAACCGATGAGATCCTTCTGGAACTCGGCCTCGACTGGGACCGCATCATCGAACTCAAGACGGCCGGCGCTGTCACTTGACCTCGACTAACACATGGAGTTGCCCGGAAATGCTTCGGCCGAACACGATGATGGACCCGTTGAAGTCCCGCCCGTTTCGGGACTTCAACGGAAGGCCGCCCGATAACGGTTGCGCGTTTTCCTCTCCATTCGGACGTGACATGAGTCATAATCGCCGGACGCTTTCAAGACACGGGAGGCCTGCGGCCCCGTCATGCTTGCGAGCACCAACTGATGCAAGCGAACGGAGGCCGGGCCCGAGGATGCTAGCCGTCGCCGCAAAGACGCGGTCCGTGGAATGCCCGGCGGTGGCCGATGGCGATTAAGGGTGCAGACCGTTGGACTGCGGGCATTTCATTAGGACGCGGTTCCAAGCCCATGGAAGCGGTGGGCGGACTGTTCGCGATGGCGGCGGACGCGGTCAAGTTCGTGTTCGTCCGGCCCTTCCAGTGGCGCGAGTTTTTGGAGCAGTCGTGGTTTGTCGCGCGGGTCGCGATGGCGCCGACGTTGTTGGTGGCTATTCCGTTTACCGTCTTGATCAGCTTCACCCTCAACATCTTGTTGCGCGAGCTTGGCGCCGCTGATCTGTCCGGTGCCGGCGCGGCCTTCGGGGCGGTCACTCAGGTCGGCCCGTTGGTGACGATCTTGATCGTGGCCGGGGCCGGGTCGACCGCGATGTGCGCGGACCTGGGTTCGAGAACGATCCGCGAAGAGATCGACGCGATGGAAGTGCTGGGGATCAATCCGGTTCAGCGCCTGGTGACACCGCGAATGCTCGCCTGCGGACTGGTGGCGCTGCTGCTGAACAGCCTGGTCGTCATCATCGGCATCGTGGGCGGATACATCTTCTCGGTGTTCGTCCAAGACGTGAATCCCGGCGCGTTCGCCGCCGGTATCACCCTGCTGACCGGCGTGCCCGAGGTCATCATTTCCTGCGTCAAGGCCTTGCTTTTCGGTCTGATCGCCGGATTGGTCGCGTGCTACCGCGGCCTGACGGTATCCGGCGGTGGCGCCAAGGCCGTCGGCAACGCCGTCAACGAAACGGTGGTGTACGCGTTCATGGCGCTGTTCGTCATCAACGTGGTGGTCACCGCCATCGGCATCCGCATGTCGGCCAAGTAGCCCGAGCCCGAGAGGAGGCGTAGGTACCCGCTGTGGCACTAAGAGCCGTCTATCCGCGCCTGACGCGGCAGATCGACAAGCCGATCGGCGCCCTGAGCCGGATCGGCGATCACACGCTGTTCTACGCCAAGTCGCTTGCCGGGATCCCCTTCGCGGTCCGCCACTACCGCCGCGAGATCGTCCGTCTCATCGCCGAAATCAGCATGGGCGCGGGAACGTTGGCGATGATCGGCGGCACACTCGTGATCGTCGGGTTCTTGACGCTGGCCGCGGGTGGCACGCTGGCGGTCCAGGGGTACAGCTCGTTGGGCAATATCGGCATCGAAGCGCTGACCGGATTCCTGGCCGCCTTCATCAACGTTCGAATTGCGGCCCCGATCGTCGCGGGAATCGGTTTGGCGGCCACCTTCGGCGCCGGCGTCACCGCTCAGCTGGGCGCCATGCGGATCAACGAGGAAATCGACGCGCTGGAATCCATGGCGATTCGGCCGGTTTCCTATCTCGTCAGCACCAGGATCGTGGCCGGGATGATGGCAATCACGCCGTTGTACTCCATCGCCGTCTGCCTGTCGTTCCTGGCTAGTCAATTCACCACGGTGGTCCTGTTCGGCCAGTCGGGTGGCTTGTACAACCACTACTTCACGACGTTCCTCAATCCGATCGACCTGTTGTGGTCGTTCCTGCAGGCCGTCCTGATGGCGATCACCATCTTGTTAATCCATACCTACTACGGCTATTTTGCTTCCGGCGGACCGGCCGGTGTCGGTGTCGCGACCGGTAATGCGGTACGGACCTCGCTGATTGTGGTCGTGTCAGTGACGCTGCTGGTCTCGTTGTCCATTTACGGTTCCAACGGCAACTTCAACCTGTCGGGCTAGGAAGGGTGGTGAAGAGACAATGACGCGAAACATGGGGCCGAGCCCGTTCGGCCGTTCTGAAACCACCAGCGCCGCAGCACCTGTCGCGGCAGCGCCTGGCCGCGACTTCGGCGCACGGTCGTACGCGAGCCCCCTCGCGGGGTTGGCCACCTTCCTCGTGATTGCCGTCATCGTCGCCCTCGCGGTCGGCATGTTCCGGGGCGACTTCACCAAGACCGTGCCGGTGACCGTGATATCGCCGCGCGCCGGCCTGGTGATGAACCCCGACGCCAAAGTGAAGATGCATGGAGTAGAGGTGGGCAAGGTCGGCTCGATAGAAGAGCGGCCCGACGGCAAAGCGGTCCTGAAGCTCGAAATGCAGCCGTCGCAGATGCATCTCATTCCGTCCAACGTGCTCGTCGACATCGCGTCCCCGACGGTGTTCGGCGCCAAGTCCGTCGAACTGTATCCGCCCGCCGATCCGTCGCCGCTGCCGCTGAAGGCAGGCGCGGTACTGCAAAACAAAGACGTCACCGTGGAGAGCAACACGACATTCCAGCAACTCACGGGGTTGTTGTCGTCGATCGATCCCGCCAAACTCAACGAAACCCTTGGCGCGATCGCGTCGGCGGTGAACGGACGCGGCCACAAGATCGGCCAGATGTTGTCCGATCTCGACGCATTTCTGGCCAAGCAGGATCCGGCGCTACCCGCGCTGAGCCACGACCTCGAAGTGCTACCCGCGGTCAGCAACGCGTACGCCGACGCGGCGCCGAATCTGGTGGCCGCCGCAAACTCTGCGGTCAAGATCAGCAAGACGCTGGTCGATGAACAACAGAACCTGGACGCATTCCTGATCAGCGCGATCGGTTTGGCCGACGTCGGCAACGACGTGGTGGGCGGCAACCGGCAAGCGCTGACCGATGTGCTGCATTTACTGGTGCCGACAACCGATCTGCTGAACGAGTACCACAAAGCGCTGTGGTGCGGCCTTGCCGGGTCGCTGCAGACTGTCCACGCGCCGAACCTGCCTGAGCCGATGATCAAGGTATTGGTCTACGTCGGCTTCGGCGCCGAGCGTTACCGCTACCCGGCCAACTTGCCCAAGGTGGCTGCGACCGGCGGTCCGCAGTGCCAGGACCTTCCCGTAGTGCCCTTTGATGCTGCGCCGCCATTCGTGATCGCCGACGTCGGCGCCAACCCTCAGGAGTACGGCAACCCGCAACTGCTGTGGAACTCCGAGGGGCTCAAGAATCTGCTGTACGGGCCGATCGACGGGCCGCCGCGCAACTCCTTCCAGGCGGGACAACCCGGATGACCGGCTCACGCGGCATGATCATGAAGTTCGGGGCCTTCGCGATCATCATGGTGCTCCTGACGGTATCCCTGTTCTTCATCTTCGGGCAGTACAGAACCGGTTCGACCGAAGAGTATTCAGCGCTGTTCACCGACGTATCGCGACTCAAAGAGGGGCAGACGGTGCGGGTCGCCGGTGTCCGGGTGGGCACAGTCAACAGCGTCTCGCTGCGTTCGGACAAGAAAGTTCAGGTGAAATTCGACGCGGACCACTCCGTTGTGCTCACCACCGGCACCCGGGCTGTCATTCGCTACCTAAACCTCGTCGGTGATCGCTACCTCGAGCTCGTCGACGGCCCCGGATCCACCGCGGTGCTGCCGGCCGGCGCGCAAATCCCACTCGACCGCACAGCGCCGGCTCTCGACCTCGATCTGCTACTTGGTGGACTCAAACCGGTTACCCAGGGCCTCAATCCGCAAGACGTCAATGCGCTCAGCGCGTCGCTCATCCAGGTTTTCCAGGGCGAGGGCGGGACGCTGAACTCGCTGCTATCGAATACGACGTCGTTTTCCAACACGTTGGCCGACAACAGCCAAACGGTGCAGGAGCTGATCGACAACCTCAACACCGTCGTCGGCACCGTCAACAAGGAGGGCACCAAGTTCTCCGGCGCCATCGACCGCCTGGAGAAACTCATCAGCGGGTTCTCGCAAGACCGCGACACCATCGGCACCGCGATCACCGCCTTGGACAATGGGACGGCCTCGATCGCGGATCTGCTTGTCCGCGCGCGCCCGGCGTTGGCCGGGACCGTGGACCAGTTGAATCGGCTCGCTCCGCTGCTGGACAAGGACAAGAACCTCATCGACATCTCGCTGAAGAAGCTGCCGAACAACTACCGCAAATTGCAGAGGCTCGGTTCCTACGGCGCCTGGTTCCCCTACTACCTCTGCGGATTGGCGTTGCGGGTTTCCGACCTGCAATACCGGACGGTGGAAGTAGGCATCAAGCACCAGGTCACCGGAAGGTGTGCAGAACCCGATGCTTAAATACCGCGGAGCAGGACTCATTCGGGCCGGATTCATCGGCGTCGTGCTGATCGCGCTGATCATCGCGGTCGGGCTGCAACCAGAGAAGCTGACGCAATGGGCCACCACGGTCCGCTACCAGGCACTGTTCTCCGATGCCGGCGGCATCACAACCGGCAATGACGTGACGATATCGGGAATCAAAGTCGGCACGGTGTCGAGCATGTCGCTGGAGCGGGGTGACGTGCTGGTCACCTTTACCGTCAACGGGAAAGTCCAGCTCGGGTCGGCCAGTACCGCACACATCCGGACGGGTTCGCTGCTAGGGCAGCGGGTGCTGACCCTCGAGTCCGCGGGCAGCGGCACTTTGCATCCGATGGCTGTCATCCCCGTCTCGCGCACTTCCTCGCCTTATTCACTGTCAGAGGCCGTCGAAAACCTGTCATCCGACATCGAGGGAACCAACACCGATACGCTCAACCAGTCCCTTGACACGCTGTCGGGGACGCTGAATCAGATTGCGCCACAACTGGGTCCCGCGTTCGATGGGGTAACCCGACTCTCGCAAACCCTCAACGGTCGCAACCAGACACTCGGTGAGCTGCTCAAGGGCGCCGCCGATGTGACCGGCATCCTCTCGCAGCGCAGTCAGCAACTCAACACGCTGATCCTGAACGCCGACGACCTGCTGTCCATGCTGGTGGCGCGGCGCCAGGCGATCGTGCGGCTGCTGTCCAGCACGTCTACGGTGGCCAAGCAGCTGTCCGGCTTAGTGCATGACAACGAGGCGAAGCTGGCACCGTCGCTGGAGAAGCTGAACTCTGTGACGGCGATGCTGGAAAAGAACCGCGACAGCCTCACCAAAGCATTGCCGGGGCTGGCCAAATACGAGATCACGTCAGGCGAGACCGTCTCCAGCGGGTTTTACTACAACCCGTTCATCCCGAACATTTTCCAGTTCGAATTCTTCCAGTGGTTGTTCGACTACGCCTTCGGATTCCGCGCCTACGGCGCACCCGGTCAACCACCGGACACCGCAGGGCCGCGGGCGTTGCTCCCGTTCCCGTTCAACCAAGACCCGGGAGGGTCGCGATGATGCGGCTCGAGAAGATTCCGCGCAACAAGCTCAAGGCCGGGCTGGCGATCCTATTGGCCGCGCTCGTCGTCTTCGGCGTGGCGGTCGGCATCCGCAATGTGTTCTTCCGCCCGACGACGATCACGGCGTTCTTCCCGACCGCCACCGCGATCTATCCGGGTGACGACGTGCGGGTGTCCGGCCTGAAGGTCGGCACCATCGACTCGATTCAACCGCAGGGCACCCAGGCGAAGATGGTGATGCACGTCGATCGCGATGTGCCCATACCAATGGACGCCAAAGCGGTGATCGTCGCCCAGAACCTGGTCGCGGCACGGTACGTCCAGCTCACCCCGGCCTACCGCTCGAGTGGTCCCACCATGCATGACGGCGCGGTGATACCGGCCGACCGGACGGCCGTACCTGTCGAATGGGACCAGATCAAAACCCAATTGATGCGGTTGGCAACGGATTTCGGACCCAACAGCAAGGTGTCGACACCCGCGGTAGCGCGGTTCATCGACTCCGCCGCCGACGCGCTGGGAAACGGTAACGGCGAGAAGCTGCGGCAGACGCTGTCTCAACTGTCGGGGGTCGCACGGATCTTTGCCAACGGCAGCGGCAACTTCGTCGACATCATCAAGAATCTGCAGACGTTCGTCGGCGTCCTGAGTAATAGCAACGTCCAGCTCGTGCAGTTCAACGATCGGCTGGCCACACTCACCAGCGTGCTCGACGACAACAAGTCCGACCTCGACGCGGCACTGACGGACCTGTCCAGCGCGACCGGTGAGGTGCAGCGGTTCATCGCTGGCAGTCGTGACCAGACCGCCGAGCAGTTTGCACGGTTGGCCGACCTCACTCAGATTCTCGTCGACAACAAGATGGCCTTGCAGAACGTTCTGCACGTCGCGCCGAATGGGCTGGCGAACGGCTACAACGACTACGACCCGGACGTCGGGAATATCCGAGGCGGGGTCGGACTGCAGAACTTCAGCAATCCGACATACGCCTGGTGCTCACAGATCGGGGGTATTGAGAACGTCACCGCGGTCGAGACCGGCAAGCTGTGCGGTTTGTATCTAAGCCCGGCGCTCAAGGTGTTCAACCCGTTTTTCATTGCCAACTTCAACTATCTGCCGCTTCCGGTAAACCCGCTGCTGGCCCCGGCGTTCGACCCGAAAAACGTTGTCTACACCGAGGATCGGCTGAAGCCGAACGGAGAGGGTCCGAAGCTCGCGCCGCGCGAGTTGCCGCCCGCGGTGTCCGCTTATCGCGGGTTGCCGGGTGACACTCCGGACGCACCGCCGCCGCCACCGCCGCCGGGACGGATACCGGGAGCAGCGATGCCAGAGCCTCCGCCGGTGAGTGTGGCACCCGAACCACCGCCGGCACCGGCGAACGTGCCGGATATGCTGCTCCCGGCCCAAGCGGGGCAGCCATGATGGGCCGAGTCGCGACTCGAGCCCGAAGGGTGCTCGGCATCGGCTGCTGCGTCATGCTCCTCGCGACGGGATGTGCGTTCAACGGACTGAACTCGTTGCCGCTGCCGGGAACGCAGGGACGTGGGTCGGGCGCCAGCGTCTACCACGTCGAGATCTCCAACGTCGGCACGCTGGAAGCGAATTCGCCGGTGATGATCGACGACGTCATCGTCGGCAGCATCAAGAAGTTGACGGTGCAGGGATGGCACGCCAACGTCGAGGTCTCGGTGAACCCCGGTGTGGTGGTACCCGCCAATGCCGTGGCGAGTGTCGGTCAGACCAGCCTGTTGGGATCGATGCACCTGGCCCTGAATACGCCGCTGGGCCAACCACCGAACGGACGGTTGCAGCCCGGTGCCACGATCCCGCTTAACCGGTCCTCGACATATCCGTCGACCGAGGCGACGCTGTCGTCGCTGTCGGTGATCCTCAACGCCGGGGGGCTGGGGCAGATCGGCGACATCATCCACAACTTCGGCACCGCCCTGTCCGGGCATACCGGCGATGTTCGCGATCTACTGGGTCGTCTCGACAAATTCATCGGCGTACTCAACGACCAGCGCGGCAATCTTGTCGCGTCGATCCAGGCGCTGAACCGGCTTGGCGCCACGGTGGCCGGACAACGTGACGTGATCACCCAGGCGCTGGACAAGATTCCGCCGGCACTGGACGTCCTGATCAAGGAGCGGCCGCGCATCACCACCGCGCTCAACAAACTGGGGACGTTCAGCGACACCGCCACCAGGCTGGTCAACGACGCAGGATCTGACTTGGTCAAGAACCTGCAGAACCTCGCGCCGGCCCTCGGTGCGCTCGCCGACGTCGGGCCGGAACTCGATCAGGCCATTGCGCTCGCGCCGACATTCCCGTTCGGCCAGGCCTTCATCGACCGCTACATCCGGGGCGACTACGTCAACGGGTACTTCATCATCGATCTGACGAACTCCGCCCTCCGCAAGAGCATCCTGCGGGGTACCCACTGGGAGCGGCAGGGCGCGGAGAGCGTGCCGGTACCCGGGGATCCGGAGTACCTGCTATTCAGGCACGATGCGCCCCCGGGGGCGCCTGGGGGATTCGACCCGATGCCGGGGCCGGTCGGCGAACCTTTGCGTGGGGTCAACGGGTCAGCGTGGCAACCCGGCGTGCCAACGCCAAACGCGGGACCAAATGCGGGACCACTCCCAGGGCCGCCACCCGCTGCACCGGCGCCGGTCAACCCGCAGTCGGCAGACGCACCGCCCCTACCCGGGCCGCCGCCCGCCGCGGCACCGGGGCCACCCGCTGATCAAAGCGCGCCGGTCCCGGGCATGACCCCGGCTACCACCCAGCCGACGGATGGGACCCCCTAATGCTCACCCGGTTTGTCCGTATCCAGCTGGCGATCTTCACGATCGTGGGGATCATCGGACTGTTCGTGATGGTCGTCTTCTACATCCAGGCGCCGACGTTGCTCGGCATCGGCAAGATGACGATCACGCTGGAGCTGCCCTCGACCGGCGGCCTCTACCGGTTCAGCAACGTGACGTACCGTGGGGTGCAGATCGGCAAGGTCACCTCGGTGGATCTGACTCCGCACGGCGCGAAAGCCACGCTTTCCCTTGATACTTCGCCGAAGATCCCGGCTGATTTGCAAGCACAAGTGCTGAGCATTTCAGCGGTGGGCGAGCAGTACGTGGATTTGCGGCCCCGAACCGACTCGGGGCCCTACCTGCGCGACGGCTCAGTGATCGCCGCGAGCAATACAACGATCCCGCAGCCGATCGGTCCAGTGCTGGACCAGACGAGCAAGTTACTCACCAGTATTCCGAAGGGCAAGCTCAACGATTTGCTCGACGAGTCCTTCAAGGCATTCAACGGGGCCGGCTACGACTTCCAGTCACTGTTCGACTCGTCGGCGAAAGTCTCGGGTGACCTGAACGGCGTCGCTGACCAAACGCGCGCCCTCACCGAGGACACCGGGCCATTCCTGGACAGTCAGGCGCAGACCACCGACTCGATCCGCCTGTGGGCCCGCAGCCTTGCCGGGTTCACCGGGCAATTCGCGGCCAACGATCCCCAGGTGCGTAGCCTGCTGCAAAAAGGTCCCGGGGCCCTGAACGAGGCGTCCCGGCTGCTCGAGCAAATCAAACCGACGCTGCCGGTGTTGCTCGCCAACCTCACGACGGTCGGCCAGATCGCAGTGACCTACCACGCTTCGATCGAGCAGATATTGGTGTTGTTGCCGCCGTTCACCGCCGCGATTACATCGTTCATCGGCACGCACAGCCCGACCGGGTTGGCAACCGGCGCCTTCAATCTCGTCATCAGTGATCCGCCTGCATGCACGGTCGGCTTTCTACCGCCGAGCCAATGGCGTTCCCCGGCCGACACAGCCATTGTCGACACGCCGGACGGGCTTTACTGCAAACTGCCGCAGGATTCACCCATCGGGGTGCGCGGCGCGCGCAACTACCCCTGCATGGCACATCCCGGCAAGCGTGCGCCGACCGTCGAGATCTGTGACAGTGACAAGCCCTTCGAACCACTGGCGATGAGACAGCACGTGTTCGGCACCTACCCGCTGGACCCGAACCTGATCGGGCAGGGCATCCCCCCCGACGACCGGATGAACTGGAACCGCGACAGGATCTTCGGGCCGGTGAACGGGACGCCACTGCCTCCAGGCGTCGGCCCTCCGCCGGCGGGACCGCCCAGCCCGGCAACGCAGATGGGGGAGGTGTCGCCGATAGCGCCGATCGACGCTCCCAACGTGCCCGGTGCTCCCCCGGCCGGTGCTCCTGCCAACCCAATCGGGCCCCCGGCCGGCGTGGCAGGCGGCGCGCCGTCGGTGGCGCCGAGTGCGTTCGGACGCGACGTGCTGCAGCCCGGCCCCTCGGTGGCGATTACCCAATACGACCCGCACACCGGCAGTTACGTCGGTTCGGACGGCAAAGTTTATCGCCAGTCGGATCTGGTCGTAGCCAAGGCGCCCAAGACCTGGAAGGACATGTTCACCACGTAGAGCTCGGGGCCAGGCTGTTAGGCCTTTAGGCCGGGCGCTTGCGCGGGCTCACCCTATGCGATCCAGCCTGATGGGCTGCTCGACGTTGAGTGGGAGGTTGGTGCCGCAGGCACCGCTCGGGCCTATCGTTTGTTCCCTGCCCGCCAGCACCGGTGATCCCTGCACGCTTTCGCCGGTTTCCGGATTTGCGGGATAAAAATAGACATAGTCTTTACCAGGGAATGCGGTGCCGTCGGGACAGGTCTCCCAGTTCGGGATGTCGCGCCTGACGTACCAGTTATACCCGTCACTCATTCTCAGCGGTGCGGTCCAACCCTGGTCACTGGTCACCTGGCCGGCGCAGTCCTCGGCCGTGGTACAAAAAGAGGAGATCGTCCAGGTGCTTCGCACTACCGGCTCTTGGTGAAACACGGACCTCGTTCTGGCCCAGTCGCCGATGATCGTGGCGGTGAATGTCCCGTTGATTGAGGGGTCGAAGGCTCGCGCTGGTGGGGCCACGCTCAGCCCGCCGACTATTCCGGCAGTCGCCAGTGTCGTGCTTAGCGCCACGCTCATTAGACGCATCACGTGCTCCTCGACGCGCTACATACCGCCATTTTCGAGTGAAGTCCAAAGCCTAACACCGTCTCCGCCTATCACAGTCCGGTTTAGCAGAAAGAGCCGTCGCGCTCATAGGCCCTCACATTTCTCGATAAGCCACGAATTGTTGACCTTTTTGAGCGTTATCCGGAGGCTGTCCGATGTCACCACCGGTTGCGGCTTTTCCTTGCTCGCGGTCTTCTGTTTTACGAAAACAAGCACGACGGCTGAATCCGGATGCATCTCCGACACGGCGGCTTTGACGACTGTGGCGGTCGTCGTGATTTGGCCGCGCTGCGCCGACGGCCCCACGATCTGGTCGGCGAATTGCTGGTAGTAAGCCAGATAGTTTTCTGTCAGCCGAGATTTGGCGTTGGTGAAATCGCGCGCGAGCGTCCCAGGTGAGTAGGACAGCAGCGCCACCGCACCATCGCTTGCCGCCCTGACGGCCTGGTTTGTCGCAGCGTCGTTGGTCTGCAAATCCGAACGATACACAAAGTGGAAATAGCCGACACCGAAACCCGTTGAGGCGACAAGCAGAATCGTCAACAGAATTGGGCGCCACCTAGCCACGCAACGACGTGTCCAGCGCCCGATGACATTCGTCCGGCGGCTTGTCGGACCCCCGGGCGCCGGTTCCTGAGCTGCCTCGGCATCGACTGTCATGGGACGAACTCGACCTTCGAAATCTTGAGCTTTCCTGCGTCGGTTTCGACGTCAACGACGATCCGCCACGTTCGCGATACCGGTTTGGCCTGGTCGGGCTTGGTTATCTCGGATTTCGCCGCCACTAGAACAACCGCTGAATCCTCGGTCATGGACTGCACAGCGACGGCTTGCACTGTGGCCTTGACGCTGACCTTCGACTGCTCGATATCCGTGACGGCCTTCTGGGCGCCCATCAATAGGCCGGCTTTGAATTGCCCAGTGGTGTCGTCGGCGAAGTTCTGCAGCTGATTTCTCGCGTCGGTTGCGTTGATCGCCATCATTGCAACGACCCCGTTGCGGGCTGCCGTGGCGAATTCTGCGCTGCGCTGCTTTTGCTGTGCGACGTTATGGTGATGCCACACAACATAACCGCTTGCCGTCAGCAAGGCGCAGGCAACCACAACCGCGGCAGCAATAGCGGCAACTTTCCGGCTTGGGCGACGACTTGGGCGATTTAGCCACCGCCGTCGGCCCGTCGGCGCGGGTTCCTCGTTGTCGAACGCGGTGTCGACTACGGCGCTGGCTCCACGCTCAACGTCTGTCCCCTCCGATGCCGCCTGGGCTTGTTCACGCAGGCGTATTGCACGGGAACGAGCGACCTCAGCCCGGGCCTGTGTCTGGGCGAGTTCGTCTGCATCGGTTCCAGAAGAATGCGCAGCAGCGGCGAGGACTCCAGCCCGCGGATTGTCGGCGTCGAGCGCCTCAGCTGGAAGCTTCCGCGACGGCATGGATCACCTCCCCTTCCACACTGTAGGAGAGAGTCACGTTATCACTGCCGCGTACGGAAGCCGGAGGCGGCGAGGAGATTCGATGCCGGTGTTCTCCGAATGGGAGAATTTTCTTACCAGCTCTGGAAAGTTAGTGAATTTTCGTACCAGCTGTGGCAAATTAACGTAGTGCGATTCATCGTGGTGGCCGTAGCAGCACTGCTGGGTCTCGGTCTCTGTGCGGCGCCGCCGACCGCCGCTGAACCGAGTGCCTGCGATTATCCGGACTGCACACCGGGCATCCTCCCGCATGTTGTGCTCGGTGCGCCGTGTGATCACACCACCTATTTCGTTTACGGGACGGCCGACTACGACATTTCCTTCGCTACGCAACCAGGCCGCCTGATGTTCTGCGGCTCGCCGAGGAGATATGAGCCCCGATGGTTCCGGTCGCCTCCGATGGCCGGCATCAAGATAGAGAACTCGCTGTGCACCGAATACCCGGAGTACTACGTGGCACAGGCACCGGACGGCCTGTTCCTGGTATGCAACGCGCACGACGGTAGACAAATCTGGGAGCGCGGCGACACCTAAACCGGTTGGGGCCCGATGCCGGCTCGAATTCACGGCCGCGTGTTCGGTATCTCCGGCCACGTTTGGAAGGGGCTGGGTCCGAAGTAGTCGCGGTTATGAATCGTGCCGTCCTCGTCGCGATGGTGCGCATCGTGGCAGGTGGTGTTGTCCCACTGAGGTCCCCAGGCCGCGTTGAAGGGCTGGCCCGGACACCAGTGGTATCCCACAAAGGGCCACGGCGGATCGTCGGCGTGAGCTTTGGTCGCGGTGCCCACGCCCGCCAGTCCAAGGCCGGTGGTGACCGTGAGCGCTGCGGCAGCGAAACGCGTGACTGTGTTCATGCGAGAACCGTAGCTGAGCGGCTTTGCGATCGAACGGGAACTCACTGATTATGCCGGCGCGTGGAGACGCGTTCTCAGCGCGCCGCCGCGACCGAATCGGCGGTCGTGAAGCTGAGGTGCAGTTGCGACAGGCCGCGCAAGATGTATGTCGGCTCGTAGTTGTACCGGCGCTCGGCTGCCGGCCCGTGGTGGTCTTCGTTGATGGCGATGTGAGACATCCGGTCCAGGATGCGCTCGATCGAGACGCGGCCCTCCACCCGGGCAAGCGGTCCGCCCGGGCAGGAGTGCACGCCGCGGGCAAACGCCATGTGCTCGCGGACGTTCTTGCGGCGCAGGTCGAACTCGTGCGGGTTTTCGAACCGACGCGGATCCCGGTTGGCGGCGCCCGGCAGCAGCATCACAACGGTGCCCGGCGCTACGTCGACACCGCCTATGGTGGCGGCCTTGCGGGCCAGTCGGCAGTCGCTCTTGACGGGGCTGTCCATGCGTAGCGATTCCTCGATGAACCCCGGGATCAGGCTGCGGTCCTCACGCAGCTGCTGCTGGATGTCGGGCCGGTCGCCAACCACCTGTAGCGCGGCGCTGAGCAGCTTGGCCGTGGTTTCCTGTCCGGCGGCGAACAGGAACGTGGCCGAGTGGGACACGTCGATGACCTCGGGTGTGGATCCGTCTGGATACTTCGCCGTAGCGAGTGAGGTCAGCACGTCTTCGCGTGGATTGCTGCGGCGGTCCTCGATGTAGGAGCAGAACTTGTCGTCGAGCCACTCCAACGGGTTGATCCCGACCGATTCGTGGTCGAGTGCTCCGACCCGTGCGCCGGGGCGGTCAGCCCCCAAGACGGTCCGGAACTCCTTGTGGTCTTCCTCGGGAACGCCGAGCAGATCGGCGATCACCAGGGTGGCGAATGGCTTCGAATACTCGGAGATGAACTCGCACTCGCCGGTACCGAGGAACTCGTCGAGTTGGCGGTCGGCCAGGCTCCACATGAACTCCTCGTTGTGCTTCAGCCGGCTGGGCGTCAGCAGCCGACTCAGCACCGATCGGGCCTTGGTGTGGTCCGGCGGATCCATGGTGACCATGTGCTCGTTCATCGGGAACTCGCCGCGGTGCTTATCGATCAGCGGGCTGATGTCGTCGCCCTCAGGTGTGAAGGGCAGCGGCGGGAACGGACCGCCGAGCGAGACGATGTTGGAGAACGTGTCGGGGTCCTTGTAGACCTCGGTGGCTTCGTCGTAGCCGGTGACGGCGACGACCCCGTAGTGCGGTAGCCGCAGCACCGGGTTTTGGCTGCGCAGGTAGTCGAAGTAGGGGTGAGGATCGGGAACCAGCGATTGATCGGTGAAGAAATCGATCGAATCGTAATTGCTCATGTGAGTGCGCCCCTCCGGCAGCTGTGTTTACGTGTGATGCTCGGGGCAAGCGGTGGCGCCGCCCAATTTCGAGATCACGGATGTGCTGAGCACCTGCTTAGCATGACGGTAATGTCGGGGTCAAGGTGGCACCGCCGGGCCGCGATACGATCCGCATGATCGGCACTGAGCGCACAGAGTATGGAGCAACGGCATGACATCGGCCCGCAGGATCGGGGCGCCGGACGCGAAGAATCGCGGCCTGCTGCTCGACGCGGCCGAGCAGCTGATGATCGAAGAGGGATATGCCGCGGTGACGTCGCGCCGGCTCGCGAACAAGGCGGGGCTGAAACCGCAGCTGGTGCACTACTACTTCCGCACCATGGAAGAACTGTTCGTCGAAGTCTTCCGCCGCCGCGCCGACGAGGGTCTGGAAATGCAGAGGCAAGTGCTGCAGTCGCCGCAGCCGCTCTGGGCACTGTGGCGATTCGGCACCGATCCCGCGTTCACCCGGATTTCGATGGAGTTCATGGCGCTGGCCAATCATCGCAAGGAGATGCGAGCCGAAATCGCTTATTACGCCGAACGTTTCCGCGAGGGAGAACGTGCAGCGGTGACGTCTGCGTTGCAGCGCTACGGAGTGGACAGCCACGACGTGCCGCCGGTGGTGTGGGCGGTGCTGATGACAAGCTTGTCCCGGTTCCTGGTGCTCGAGCAGGCAGTCGGCATGTCCAGCGGTCACGCGGAAACCCTAGAACTGGTCGAGAGCTACCTGCGTCGCCTGGAAGGCGAGCCGGAGCCTATAGCGGGAGTGTCGCCGGCCTGGGAGGTTCACCAGGTCCGTAGCGAGCAGAGCGCGCCCTTGGGGCCGACCTTGGACACTACGACCTTGCCGTCCACCGACAGGTCGCACTGAATGCCTGCGGGTGTGGCCGGTGCCCTGCCCGTAGTCGCGGTGACCATCGCCCATTGATCCGGATTCAGCAGGTTCACCGGCTGTACCCAAGACTTACCGGGGCCGACATCAGCATGGACCTGCGGGGTGAACGCATAGTTATTGTGGCTGTAGTCGGAGAAGAGCGTCGGGTCCTGATCTTGGTAGAAGATGTCGACGTTGACCGGGTCGTTGGACGTGACGACGTATACGACCTGGTGCCAGACCGGGTCAGCGTGGGCAAGTCCGGTACTCGGAGACAGGCCCGATAGACCCGCCAGCGCTGCTGACAAGGCCAACAACGTGGCCGAGCCGGCGCCCAACAGCCTCTTCATAGTGGTCATGTCGCTCCTCCAGCTGCGCTGCGTGGACCTGCGGTGCGGTTCACCCGCTCTGCGGCCTGCCAGTGTGCCTGCCAGTGTGGGTAGGCAACCCGCAGCCGTGCAAAGGATGCTATCGCTTCATCAGGCGAAACGCGCCCCTGATTATCCGTTTTATCTCGACCACCAGCTCGCCATCGAGCTCAAGGCCAACCACGTGGTATTGCTCCTTGAGCGAGAACGCCGATATTGGCATTCTCTTTGGCGGAGAATAGCATCGTCGCTGCATGCTCCGTAGATCGATCAATGAGGATTGAGGTGGCGAAATGCCGAACCGAATTGCGGCGACAGCCGTTGCGGCACTGGCGGTAGCCCTTCTCGGCGCCTGCAGCTCAGGGCCGCAAACCCCACTCGCCAGCACGGCATCGGTGACGGTCGATGGGAACGACGCGAAGATTCCGGTCGTCAAGTGCGGCCAGCTCGAGTGGAACCGGACCATCGACATCGGTGGAGATTTTTCCGGGGCCAAGGCCGTCGTCGACCAAAGCGCCCACCCGCTTTCCGTGACGTCAGTCCGTATCCAGAATCTGGGCGGGTTCACTGGGATGTATTCAAAAGGCGGCGGTAATGCCAGCGCCAGCCTCAACGGCGACACGTTCACCATCGCCGGCAGTGCTAACGGCTTCAAGACGGACAAACCCGGCGAACCGGCTACCGCCGATTTCAAGATCATCGTGACGTGCTGAGTCGCAGCCGGCCGGGCTAGTCCGACGGTGACGCACATTGCGGCCGAGCGAGCAAGAGAATAGTATTCTCACAAAACGCGAAGGAGAATTTCATGGGGCAGATTTCGCATCGGGAAGACGTGCCGTTCCCGCTCTTTGACGCCGATAATCACCTCTACGAGCCGCCGGAAGCGCTGACCAAATTCCTGCCCAAGGCCTACAAGGACTACGTCCAGTACGTGCAGATCAACGGGCGCACCAAGATCGCGATCCGCGGCCAGATCAGCAACTACATTCCCAACCCGACCTTCGAGGTCGTCGCCCGGCCGGGCGCTTGGGAGGAGTACTTCAAGTACGGCAACCCGGACGGCAAGACCAAGCGCGAGCTGTTCGGTGAGCCCATGCGCGCGATCCCGGCGTTCTTCGAGCCCGGTCCGCGCCTGGAGAAGATGAACGAACTGGGTCTAGACCGCACCCTGATGTTCCCGACGTTGGCGAGCCTCCTCGAGGAGCGACTGTCGGACGACCCGGTCGCGATCCATGTCCTGGTCCATGCGCTGAACGAGTGGCTCGACGAGGTTTGGGGGTTCAACTACCAGAACCGGATCTTCACCACCCCGGTCATCACTCTGCCGATCGTGGAGAAGGCGATCGAGGAGCTGGAGTGGGTGGTCAAGCGGGGCGCGCGGTGCATCCTCGTCCGCCCGGCTCCGGTCCCCGGCTTTCGCGGCCCCCGGTCGTTCGCGCTGCCCGAGTTCGACCCGTTCTGGGAGCGGGTCGTCGAGCACGACCTGCTGGTGGGCATGCACTCCAGCGACAGCGGCTATTCCCGGTACACCTCCGAGTGGGACGGTGCCGACCAGGAGATGCTGCCGTTCCAAACCAATGCGATGGGCATCCTCAACGAGTGGCGGCCGATCCAGGACTCGGTTGGGTCGTGGGTGATCCACGGCGCGCTGTACCGCCATCCCAAGCTGAAGGTCGCGATCGTCGAGGCCGGTTCGAAGTGGATGACGCCCCTGCTGGAGGGTCTGGCGGAGGTCTTCCGGAAGGCCCCGGAAGCCTTCCCAAGCGACCCCGTCGAAATGGTCAAGAACCGAATCCACGTCAGCCCGTTCTTCGAGGACGGCATCGACGATCTGGTCAATCTCGTCGGTGTGGATCAGGTGCTGTACGGCTCGGACTGGCCGCACCCGGAAGGGCTGGCGGAGCCGACCTTTTACATCAACGCGCTGGCGCACCTGCCCGTCGAGGACCAAGCGAAGATCATGGGCGGGAACCTTTCTCGGCTCGTCACGGTGTGACTCGCGTCGTACCTTGGCAGACCATCCCCGAGATGGTCTTGAGCGCGGCTGACCGATTCGGTGACGCGGAAGCGGTTGTCGACGGTGCGTTGCGCTTGACGTTCGCGCAGGTCGTCGAGCGAATACGTTGCGCTGCAGGGGCCTTCGCCGAACTCGGCATCGGCCAGGGTGAACGGGTCGCCATCTGGGCGCCCAACTGCGCGGAGTGGATAATCTCGGCGTTCGGGCTGCTCACCGCGGGCGGCGTACTGGTGCCCGTGAACACACGCTTCAAGGCGGAAGAAGCGGGCGACGTCATCGCCCGCAGCGGGGCGAAGGCCGTCCTGGTTCAAAAGGGGTTCCTCGGCCAGGACTACGCGGCCCCCGCGGGAATACCGGTCATCGATCTGAAATCCGACTTCCTTTCCAGCGGTTCGCCGTTCGAACGGTCGGTGAGCGGCAACGACATCTCGGACATCATCTTCACCTCGGGTACCACCGGCCGTCCCAAGGGCGCGATGTTGAATCACCTCCAAACGCTGAGGATGTACGAGGAGTGGGCGACGCTCGCGGATCTACGCGAGGGTGACCGCTACCTGCAGATCAACCCGTACTTTCACACGTTCGGACTGAAGGCGGGACTCATCACATCCTTCCTTCGCGGTGCGACGATGCTGCCGGTCGCGGTTTTCGACGTCGATACGGTAGTGGATCTCATTGAACGCGAACGCATCACGATGCTGCCAGGCCCGCCTACCCTGTACCACTCACTGCTGGCGCTATCCGATAAGTCCAAGCTGTCGACGTTGCGGGCCGGTGTGACCGGCGCCGCCGACATCCCCGTCGAGTTGGTGCACCGCATTCATAGCGAACTGCCGTTCAAGACGTTGATGACCGGTTACGGACTCACCGAGGCGGGCAATGTAACCCTGTCCCGGCCCGGCGATTCGTTCGAGGACGTGGCCACCACCGCCGGCCTGCCCTGCGACGGTGTCGAGGTGCGCATCGCCGACGACGCCGAGATCCTGGTCCGTGGCTACGGCGTGATGGCCGGCTACCTCGACGATCCCGCCGCGACCGTCGATGCGATCGATGCCGACGGCTGGCTGCACACCGGAGATCTGGGGACCTTCGACGACGCGGGCCGCCTGCGCGTCGTCGGCCGCAAGAAGGACATGTTCATCGTGGGCGGCTTCAATGCGTATCCGGCCGAGATCGAAGGCTTCCTGCTGAACCACCCAGGCGTCGCGCAAGCAGCGGTAATCGGTGTTCCCGACGAGCGACTCGGGCAAGTCGGCAAGGCATTTGTCGTCCGGAAAAGCGCTCTCGAGGCTCGCGAACTGATCGACTGGTGCCGCGAGACAGATGGCGGGATTCAAGGTGCCGCGGTCCGTGGAGTTTCTCGACGCCTTACCGCTCAACGCCACCGGCAAGGTGGTCAAAGACTTGCTGCGATAAATCGGGATAGTGGGTATGCCGGAAATGAGAACCTTATTTCCACAGCTTGCCAGTGATTTCCGACTATCGAAGTACCGCGGTTTCGGTTTTGCCCATCGCGGGGAGTGATAACGTGGCTCTCTTGAGGCGGCCGCCATGGAGGAGTCGTATGCCGGCGAAGTGCTCGCGCGCTGTTGCGGGTGCCGAGTATGGTGGCGCAAGTTCGGTCGGCGCTGGGGCAATTGTCGCTGGCCGGCGATGGTTAGACGCAGACTTGTCACAGGCGGGCAAGTGGTAGAGGAGTTCCAGATTGAGTCACGAGCAGCCGCTTTCGCTGGCCGGTGAACGGTGAGTGGCGGCGCCCGCCAGAATGTTGCTGAAACGAAATTGGTTCCGGTGAGCGAGGACGACGACACATCGCAGACCGCGGCAGAAATGCGGTCGCTGGCCGATCAGGCCGAGGCTGAGGCCGCAGAAGCTGAGGCTCTTGCCGCGGCCGCCCGCGCCCGTGCTCGCGCCATCCAGTTGCGCCGCGAGGCCGAAATGCCGAAGCCAAAGACCAACCGGTCGCAGCAGCGGTTACGCAGGAAGCGGCCGTAGAAGAAGCGGTCGCGAAAGAAGCAGTGGAAGCGGCCACAGAAGACGAGGAAGCGACCCGAGAGGTCGCGCCGGAAGATGCCGCGGCGGCTTCCGAGGAAGAGTCGAATCGAAGATGTCGAGTCTGAAGAGGGTGAGGGCCCAGACGAGGCCGTCGCGGACGCCTCTGTCGCCTCTATAGAAGACGCGGAGGAGAAGTCCGAACGAAGCCGGCTCAGGTGGCTCAGCCGGCTTAGGCGGCCCAGATGGTCCACCGTCGCCGCGGCCGTTGCGATTGTCGTCATTCTGGCCGCGCTGTCGGGCAGCGTGTACATGGTTCTGGATCACCGTCACGCGGCCGAGCAACGTCGCCGGGCGGCCGAGTTCTCCGCCGCGGCGCGGCAAGGCGTAGTGACGTTGACGTCGCTGGACTTCGACCACGCCAAAGAAGGCGTGCAGAACATCATCGACGTCTCCACCGGCTCGTTCAAGGACGACTTCATCAAGATGGCCGACGATTTCACCAAAGTGGTGCAACAGTCGAAGGTGATCTCACAAGGCAGCGTTCAGGCCGACGCCGTGGACTTGAACACGATGACGAACGACTCGGCGGTGGTGCTGGTCGCCAGCACATCGGAGGTTACCAATGCTGCTGGTGCCAAACAGGATCCACGTAAGTACCGGCTGATCGTGACGGTCGCGCGCGACGGTGGTCAGCTCAAGTTGTCGAAAGTGGAGTTTTTGCCGTGACCGCAGACGAAACCTCTGTCGTCGAGACAGCAGAATCCGAGGTGGACGCCGAAGAGACCGTCGACGCCGAAGAGACGGTGGACGCCGAAGAGACCGAGCGCACCGATGACGACAACCCGGATAACGCGGCTCCGGGCCGGCTGAAGCGGTTCGGTTCCCGCGCCAAGGCGTCGTTGTCCGGCCGGATTCTGGCCGGCCTACTGGCGTCTCTGGTCGTGATCTCCGTGGCGTTACTGGGTTGGTCGCTGTATTTCCTGTACCTGCCGGATCGGGAGACCGATGCCGCCGCCGCTAAATCGGCGCTCTCGGCCGCTTCCGATGGCACCGTTGCGGTCCTGTCGTATTCTCCGGACACCGTCGACCGGGACTTTGCTTCCGCGAAATCCCATTTGACGGGCGACTTTCTGAAGTACTACGAACAGTTCACGCAGCAGATTGTCGGACCGGCTGCCAAGCAGAAGGGCGTTAAGACAACGGCGGTGGTTCTTCGCGCCGCTTTGTCGGGGGAGTTGCACCCGGACTCGGCCAACGTGCTGTTGTTCGTCAACCAGACCACCCAGAGCAAAGATCGGCCCGAGCCGACGATGACGTCCAGCAGCGTGGTGGCCATCATGACGAAAGCCGATGGTAAGTGGCTTATTTCGTCGTTCAATCCGACTTAGGCTCAAGTCGGGTCTCTGGTGGGGGCTTCGGGTGAGGGCTGAGTGAGCGCCAAGTGAGCGTCAACGACATCCATTCGATGGTGATCGCATCGGACTACCGGGTCCCGGATCCGTCGCGGGTTTGGCCGCTGCTCGAACGCAACAAATCCGCACTTGCCGACATCGGTGCCCACCACGTCCTGGTCTACACATCCACTCATGACTATGGGCGCGTGCTGGTCATGATCGGAGTGCACAGCCGCGAGCGGATCGTGGATTTATTGCGTTCCCGGGTCTTCTTCGACTGGTTCGATGCCGCGGGTGTCGAGGACATCCCCGCGGTCTTCGCCGGCGAGATCATCGACAGGTTCATCGTGGAGCCACCGTCGAACCCGAAAGTCCCCGGCGTCGTGGTGGCCGGGATCGGGTCGGTCGACGATGTCTCGGCTCTGACCACCGAGGTCGGCGACGCGATGGACAGATTCACCGCCGCCGGCATCCGAAAAACTTGGGTATTCCAGGCTTTCGACGATGCCCACGAGGTACTGATGCTGCAGGAGTTTCCCGATGAAGAAAGCGCGCGGGAATGGATCGACCATCCCGACGCCACGGCCGAGTGGATGTCGGGGGCCGGAGTGGGTGCTTATCCGCCGGTTTTTGTCGGCCGGTTCTTCGACATGATGCGCATCGAGACGGAGTGAGCGGATCTCGCGATGTTCGTCTGCCTGTGTAACGGCGTCACCAGCCACGTGGTGGTCGATGCGGTCGCAGCGGGGGCGTCGACGACAAACGAGGTCGCCCAGGCTTGCGGAGCGGGCGCTGATTGCGGGCGCTGCCGGCGCACCGTCCGCGCAATTCTCAACTCGGCAAGCCCGGAGCGAACCGCACGCACGCGGTAGTCAGCGACGGGCGCTGCCGTCCGGCGACGTCGGCTGGACGAGTTCGACGAGCAGAGGCGGAATTTCGAGCCGCGGCAAGACCGCTTCAACCAGCACCATCCGGTCCTTGTGCTGCGCTGCCGCGGTGAGGGCGTCGTCGAGTTCGCCATAGGTGTGCGCCCGAAACGCCAAGTGGTCGGCCACCCCCAGTGCGTTGGGGATGTCGGTCCACCTCCAGTTGACGATGTCGTTGTAAGGGGCCGTTTCTCCGTGGATCGCTCGCTCGACGGTGTAGCCGTCGTTGTTGACCACCACGATGACGGGGGACAGTCCCTCGCGCGAAAACGTGCCCAGCTCCTGGATTGTCAGTTGTGCGGCCCCGTCGCCGGTCAGCAACACCGTCCTGCGGTCGGGTTCCGCCAAGCCTGCCCCGAGCGCGGCGGGCAGTGTGTAACCGATTGAGCCCCAAAGGGGCTGGCCGATGAAGGTGACTCCCTGTGGCAAGCGGTGGTCGGCCATGCCGTAGAACGAGGTCCCCTGATCGGCGAGCACAACGTTTCCCGGGGTGAGCGCATCGCAAAGTCGATTCCACAGCATCTGCTGGGTCAGCGGGTCGTCCCGCGCCGGTGCTTCGGCTGTCCCGGGCCCTTCATTCAAGGCGAGCTCGTCGGACGCTGACGTCACAGGTTTCGAGGTGACTCCCCGCCGAGTCAGGATTCCGGCGAGCGCGTCGAGCGCAGCGTCCATTTCAAGCGGGGCGAATACCACGCCCGCCACGCTGCTCTGGTATTGCCCGATGTCGATGGTCCGGGCCGGGTCGATCAACTGGCTGAAAAAGCCGCTGACCATATCGGTGAACACCACCCCGGCGGTCACCAGAACGGGCGCGTCTTCGATCGCGGTGCGTACCGGCTCGGCGCTGGCCGACCCGGCGTAGATCCCCAGGTAATTGGGCGAGCTCTCGTCCAGCAGGCTCTTCCCCCACATCAGCGTGGCGTAGGGAACGACGTCGGCCGCCAACAACGCCTCGAGCTTGTCGACTACCTGCAGGCGATGAACCAACAGATCGGCGAGCACCGTCAACTGATGGTCCGCGATGAGTTCGCCGGCGGCTTCGGTGAACAGCGACAGCGCGCGGGGACTGGTGCCGCCGGTGTAGCGGGGCAACGGGGCGTCAGGTGGTTCGGTGGGGAAGCGCGCCACGTCGGTGGACAGCAGGATGTATCCGGGACGCTTCTGCTCCCGCACCTCGCTGAGCACCCGGTCGATCTCCCTGCGGGCAGATGCCGGCATCAGATTGGCTTGGGCGCAGGTGATTTCGCGGCTTATCCGGAAGAAGTGCTCGAAGTCGCCGTCTCCCAGCGAGTGATGCAGCGCCCGGCGGGTGGCCTGAGCATCCTTGGAGGGGCCGCCGACGATATGTACCACCGGTACCTGCTCGGCATAGCTGCCCGCGATCGCGTTGGCCGCTGAGAGCTCGCCCACTCCGAATGTCGTTACCACCGCTGACATTCCGCGTAGCCGCCCATACCCGTCGGCGGCGTAACCCGCATTCAGCTCGTTGGCGTTGCCCACCCATCGGATGGCCGGGTGGGCGACGATGTGGTCGAGGAATTCCAGGTTGTAGTCGCCGGGAACGCCGAAGATCTCGGAGACACCGAGCTCGGCGAGGCGGTTGAGTAGGTAGTCACCTACGGTGTAGACGGATTCAGTCGCTGCATCAGTCACAAGACGACGGTACCTCCCGGCCGCAATCAACCCCGGCCCGGACGCGGGAGGGCTATGGTGCGGCCATGGCGATAAGCGAAACCCGGGAAGTTGTCATCGAAGCCAGTCCAGAGGAGATTCTGGACGTCATTGCCGATCTCGCATCGTTGCCCGAATGGTCGGGTCCGCATCAGAGCTCACAAGTGCTCGAGACCGGGGACGACGGCCGGCCCAGCAAGGCGAAGATGAGGATCAAGTCTGCGGGGATCACCGACGAGCAGGTGGTGGCCTACACGTGGAGTGAGAACGCGGTCAGCTGGACGCTGGTCAGCTCCGCGGCACAGCGTTCCCAAGATGCCACATACACATTGGCGCCCGAGGGCGACAAGACCCGGGTCAAGTTCGAGATCACCGTCGACCCGTCGGTGCCGCTGCCCGGCTTCGTGCTCAAACGCGCCGTTAAAGGGTCGATCGATACCGCGACCGACGGACTGCGGAAGCGGGTACTGCAGGTGAAGGGCAAGTAGTCGCGGTGACTGGCATGGGCCCCTTGGCCGGCGTGCGGGTCATTGAACTCGGTGGCATCGGTCCGGGCCCGCACGCGGGAATGGTGCTCGCCGACCTGGGTGCCGACGTGGTGCGGGTGCGCCGTCCCGGCGGGTTGATGATGCCGTCCGAAGATCGTGACCTGGTGCACCGCGGGAAGCGGATCGTCGACCTGGACGTCAAGGCGCAACCCGAGGCGTTGCTGGACCTCGCCGCCAAGGCCGACGTACTGCTGGACTGCTTCCGGCCCGGCACCTGTGAGCGACTCGGCATCGGGCCCGACGACTGCGCGGCGGTCAACCCGAGACTGATCTTCGCGCGGGTCACTGGCTGGGGGCAGGAGGGGCCGCTGGCCCAAACGGCGGGCCACGACATCAACTATCTGTCGCAGACCGGCGTGTTGTCGGCGCTTGGCTACTCGGACCGGCCCCCGATGGCGCCGCTCAACCTGGTCGCCGATTATGGCGGCGGCTCGATGCTGGTGCTGCTGGGCATCGTGGTGGCCCTGTACGAGCGGGAGCGCTCGGGCCAGGGTCAGGTCATCGACGCCGCAATGGTCGATGGGGTCAGCGTGCTTGCCCAGATGATGTGGACCATGAAGTCCACCGGCACGTTGCGAGACCAGCGTGAATCGTTCGTGCTCGACGGCGGCGCTCCGTTCTACCGTTGCTATGAAACCTCGGACGGCAAATATATGGCGGTCGGGGCTATCGAGCCCCAGTTCTTCGCGGCACTGCTCGCCGGGCTCGGCCTGTCGCCGGACGAGATGCCGGGCCAGTTCGACAGTGCTTCCCACCGGCAAATGCGTGACGTGTTCGCCGAGCGGTTCGCCGGCCGGACCCGCGACGAATGGACCCAAGTCTTTGCCGGCACCGACGCATGCGTCACGCCGGTATTGACCTGGACCGAAGCCGCCACCAATGAGCACCTGAACGCGCGGTCGACCGTGATCACCGCCCACGGCGCTGAGCAAGCCGCACCGGCTCCCCGGTTTTCCCGAACGCCGGCCGGGCCGGTCGGGCCGCCACCCGCGGCTACCACGCCGTTGACCGAAATCGATTGGTGATAAGTCAATTATGCGGAATTACCACGAGCGGGACGGCACAGTGCTAGCGTCGCGTCAATGGCGGTACAGGCGTCGCGAGAGATTGTGATCGACGCGCCTCCTGAAGTAATTATGGAGGCGCTGCGGGATGTTGGTGTCTTATCGTCCTGGTCTCCCATGCATAAACGGGTCGAAGTCCTTGACCGGTATCCGGATGGTCAGCCTCACCACGTAAAAGCCATCATCAAGATTTTGGGGATCGTCGATAAGGAGATCCTGGAATATCACTGGGGTCCCAACTGGGTGGTCTGGGACGCGAAAGAGACATTCCAGCAGCATGGACAGCATATCGAGTACATCGTGGAGCCTGAGGGCGTCGACAAATCGCGGGTCCGTTTCGATATCACCGTCGAACCGGCGGGCCCAATTCCGGCTTTCGTTGTCAAGCGCGCCAGCAAGGTCGTATTGGACGCCACGACCAAGGGGCTGCGCGATTGGGTGGTCAATAACAAAGCCGTCGGGCAGCGGACGGACTGACTATTTTCGGCGTGCTGCCTAATTTGCGTCACAATCTCAATTCAAAATTGCTAGCTTTGTACGAATGGCCGTACAAGCATCGCAGGAAATCATCATCGATGCGCTGCCGGACGTGATCCTGGACGCGCTGGCCGATATCGGCTCGGTGCCGTCGTGGTCGCCCGTGCACAAGAAGGCCGAAGTCATCGACACCTATCCAGACGGCCGGCCGCACCACGTCAAGGTCGCGATCAAAGTGATCGGGCTCGCCGATCACGAAGTGCTCGAATACCACTGGGGCCCCGATTGGGTGGTGTGGGACGCGATGAGGACCGCGCAGCAACACGGTCAACACGTCGAGTACACCCTGCGGCGTGAGGGGGAGACCAGGACGCGGGTGCGTTTCGCCATCACCATGGAACCGTCGGCGCCGCTGCCGGAGTTCTTGGTCAACCGGGCCCGCAGGCGAGTGCTCAAAGCCGCGACGGAGGGCCTGCGGGACTTCGTGATCGGACGCAACGGTTCGGTCCCGTCGGAGTAATCGGTCAGTCGCAGAGCGCGGACAGTCGCTTGATTGCCTCGTCGAGGATCTCGTCGCGTTTACAAAAGGCGAAGCGCACCAAGTGATTCCACACGTCCGCATACGCTGCCGCGGGATCGCAGAACGCTGACATGGGGATGGCGGCCACCCCGAATTTTTCCGGCAGTGCCGCGCAGAACGCGGTGCTGTCGTCGTAGCCGAGCGGACGCGGATCGGCGCACAGGAAGTATGTGCCGTGGCTGTCGTGCACGGTGAAGCCGATCTCGGTTAGCCCAGCGGCCAGGCGATCGCGTCTGGACTGCAAAGAGTTCCGGAGTGCGGTGACCCAGGCGTCCTCGGTGTCCAGCGCTAGGGCGACCGCCGGTTGAAAGGGCGCGCCGCCGACGTAGCTCAGATACTGCTTGGCCGCACGCACGCCGGCGATGAGTTTCGCTGGTCCGCAGGCCCAGCCGATCTTCCAGCCGGTGCAACTGAACATCTTGCCCGCGCTGGAGATGGTGATCGTGCGCTCGGCCATACCGTCGAAGGCGGCCAACGGCAGATGCCGGTGACCATCAAAAATCAGATGCTCGTATACCTCGTCGGTAATCACCAAAAGGTCTGCCGCCACCGCGATCTCCGCAATGGCCGCCAGTTCGGTGGCGCTGAGCACCGCGCCGGTGGGATTGTGCGGTGAATTGACGATCAGCGCCCGGGTTCGCGGTGTCAGTGCCCGGCGCAGTGCGTCGGCATCCAGAGCAAAGCCGCGGCCGTCGGGGATCAGGGGTACGGCGACACGGTGTGCGCCGGCCATTGCCAGCACCGGGGAATAGGAGTCGTAGAAGGGTTCGATCAGCAGAACTTCCGAGCCGGGTTCGATCAACCCGAGGACCGAGGCCGCGATGGCCTCGGTCGCCCCGACCGTCACCAGCACCTCGGTGTCGGGGTCGTAGTCGATGCCGAACTGCCGACGGCGCTGGGCGGCGATGGCCTGACGCAGCGGCGCGATGCCCAACCCGGGCGGGTACTGGTTGACGCCGCCCGCGATGGCGTCCTGCGCGGCCTTCAGCATGGCCGGCGGCCCGTCCTCGTCGGGAAAGCCCTGGCCCAGGTTCACCGCGCCGACACGCGCGGCCAGCGCCGACATTTCGGCGAACACTGTTGTCGCGTACGGGCGCAGTCGCGGCACCGTCATGGCAGTCGAGCTTAGAGCTGGGCCCCGGATACCGGTTAGCCAGCGGGTCCGTCGGCACCGGGTTTGCCGTTGGCCCCACCGATGCCGATTACCGACACGGAGCCGCCGTCGCCCCCGGCTCCGCCGGCCCCGCCCAAGCCGCCGCTGCTGCCGGCCCCGCCGGTTCCGCCGGTTCCGCCGTTGCCGGCGAAGCCGAGGAACCCGACATCACCGCCGATGCCGCCGTTGCCGCCGGGCCCGCCGGTGACAACATCGCCGGGGGCGCCGGTCCCGCCGGTCCCGCCGGTTCCGCCGAGTCCTCCGACGCCGATAAGTCCGGCATCTCCCCCGGCGCCGCCGGCCCCGCCGCGGAAGCCGTTACCGGACACCACGACGCCACTGTGGCCGCCGGCGCCACCGTCTCCACCGATCCCCAGCAGCGCCCCGCCGCGCCCGCCGCGCCCGCCGGCACCGCCGAAGGTCTCGGGGCTCTGGCCACCGGTCCCGCCGGCGCCGCCGGCGCCGATCAGGCCGCATGCGCCCCCGGCCCCGCCGGCCCCGCCTGGTTCGCCGGTGCCCCCTTCGCCGCCCTCCCCGCCGGCACCGCCGCTGCCGAGTAACAGCCCCCCAGATCCGCCTGCCCCGCCGTATCCGCCGTCGAACTGCAAGCCCGACGACGCCGAGCCAGCTCCGCCGGCGCCGCCGACCCCGCCGTTGCCGATCAGCCCGGCATTACCGCCGGCGCCCCCGGGCTGCCCATTCAATCCGGCGCCTCCGGTGCCGCCGGCGCCGAACAGTAGGCCGCCGTTGCCGCCTGCCCCGGCCGGTCCTCCCGCCCCGCCGGCGCCACCGTTGCCGATCACCCAGGCACTGCCGCCAGCGCCGCCACCGCGCCCAGAGACCCCGGCTCCGCCGGTGCCTCCGTTTCCGAACAACGCTCCCCCGGCTCCGCCTACCCCGCCGACCGAGCCCGCCCCAGCTGCCCCACCGGTCCCGCCAGTACCGATCAGTCCGGCATTCCCGCCAGCACCGCCGGGCTGTCCTGGCGCACCGGCCGCGCCGGTTCCGCCGTTGCCATACAAGATGCCGCCGTTTCCGCCGGCTTGTCCCGGCGTCGTCGCGTTGGCGCCGTTGCCGATCAGTGGGCGCCCCAACAGCGCCATGGTGGGCGCATTCACCGCATTGAGCAGATCCTGCCCCAACGTCTGCAGCGGCCAGGCGTTAGCGGCCTCGGCGCTCGCATAGCCGGCGCCGACGGCGGCCAATGCGTGCACGAATTGTGCGTGAAAGTCCGACGCCGCGATGCCGAGTGATTGGTAGGCCTGCGCATGGGCGGAAAACAGTGATGTGACCGCCGCCGACACCTCGTCGGCCCCGGCTGCGAGCACGGCGGTGGTCGGGGCCGCTGCCGCGCGGTTCGCCTCGGTGATCGCCGTGCCGATGCCGGCAACATCCGCTGCGGCCGTCGCCAGCGCCTCCGGCGCCGCCACCAAATACGCCATGGAAACCTCACGTTGTTGTCTGGGCACCGGCTCTACCGCGGCGGCCGTGAGGTCATTCGCGGTGCGGCACGAGCTTATCGCTGCGGCCGAGTGTCGCACCAGCGTGACGCGCACGCTCGACAGTCACGCCGGTGTGCCGCTCGGGGTGTCCGACCAGGGAACTCTTGCCCAACCAACAGGTTGGCCGGGGGCCTTTGTTAGGGTGCTGGTACCGGGCCTAATCTTGAGGTGGTTCCGAACTCCGATTTTGCGAACAGGAAGTCGACATGTCCGAAGAAGCGTTCATTTACGAAGCCATCCGCACGCCGCGTGGCAAACAGCGCAACGGCTCATTGAACGAAGTCAAGCCCGTCAACTTGGTAGTTGGGCTAATCGACGAACTGCGCGTTCGCTTTCCCGACCTGGATGAGAACTTGATCAGCGACGTCATCCTCGGCGTCGTTTCGCCCGTTGGTGACCAAGGCGGCGACATCGCCCGCACCGCCGCATTGGTGGCCAAGCTGCCCGAAACCACCGGCGGTTTTCAGCTCAACCGCTTCTGCGCCTCGGGCCTCGAGGCCGTCAACACCGCCGCCCAGAAGGTGCGCTCGGGCTGGGACGACTTGGTGATCGCCGGCGGCGTCGAGTCCATGAGCCGCGTCCCGATGGGCTCGGACGGCGGTGCCTGGGCGACCGACCCGGAGACCAACTACCGCATTGGCTTCGTGCCGCAGGGCATCGGTGCTGACCTGATCGCCACCATCGAGGGATTCTCCCGCGAGGACGTCGACGCCTACGCGGCCCGTTCGCAGGAGAAGGCCGCAGCCGCGTGGTCGGGCGGGTACTTCGCCAAGTCCGTCGTCCCGGTGAAGGACCAGAACGGCCTCGTCATCCTCGACAATGACGAGCACATGCGGCCCGGGTCCACCGTCGAGAGCCTCGGCAAGCTGAAGACCGCGTTCGACGGGGTCGGCGCGATGGGCGGATTCGACGACGTCGCGCTGCAGAAGTACCACTACATCGAGAAGATCAACCACGTGCACACCGGCGGCAACAGCTCCGGCATCGTCGACGGCGCCGCACTTGTGCTCGTCGGCTCCGAAGCGGCGGGCAAGTCCCAAGGCTTGACCCCGCGGGCGCGCATCGTGGCCACCGCCACCAGCGGCGCCGACCCCGTAATCATGTTGACCGGCCCCACCCCGGCCACCCGCAAGGTGCTGGACCGTGCCGGGCTGACGATCGATGACATCGACCTGTTCGAGCTGAACGAGGCGTTTGCATCGGTAGTGCTGAAGTTCCAGAAGGACCTGAACATCCCCGACGAGAAGCTCAACGTCAACGGCGGCGCCATCGCGATGGGCCACCCGCTGGGCGCCACCGGCGCCATGATCACCGGAACCATGGTCGACGAGCTCGAACGGCGTAACGCGCGTCGCGCGCTGGTCACGCTATGCATCGGCGGCGGCATGGGCGTCGCGACCATTATCGAACGAGTCTGAGAGGGTTTCGAACAGTCATGGCAGAGAACACCATTCAGTGGGATAAGGATGCCGACGGCATCGTCACACTGACGTTGGACGACCCGACCGGCTCGGCCAACGTGATGAATGAGCATTACGCCGAATCGATGCACAACGCCGTCGAACGCCTTGTCGCCGAGAAGGATTCGATCACCGGGGTTGTCATCACCAGCGCGAAGAAGACCTTCTTCGCCGGCGGCGACCTCAAGAGCATGATCCATCTGGGCCCGGAGAATGCAGGTGAGGCCTTCGACACGGTCGAAGGGGTCAAGCGCGACCTGCGCGCTCTGGAGACCCTGGGCAAGCCGGTCGTCGCCGCTATCAACGGCGCCGCCCTGGGCGGCGGGCTGGAGATCGCGCTGGCGTGCCACCACCGCATCGCCGCCGACGCCAAGGGCAGCCAGATAGGCCTCCCCGAGGTCACCTTGGGCCTGCTGCCCGGTGGTGGCGGCGTCACCCGCACCGTGCGGATGTTCGGCATTCAGAAGGCGTTCATGGAGGTGCTGAGCCAGGGGACCCGGTTCAAGCCGGCCAAGGCCAAGGAGGCCGGGCTGGTCGACGAGGTACTGCCGACCGTCGAGGAACTGGTGCCCGCCGCCAAGGCGTGGATCAAGGCCAACCCCGACAGCCATGTCCAGCCCTGGGACGTCAAAGGCTACAAGATGCCCGGCGGCACCCCGAGCAGTCCTGGGCTCGCCGGCATCCTCCCTTCGTTCCCCGCGCTGCTGAAGAAGCAGCTCAAGGGCGCACCGATGCCCGCGCCGCGCGCCATCCTGGACGCTGCCGTCGAGGGTGCGCAGGTGGACTTCGACACCGCCTCGCGCATCGAGAGCCGCTACTTCACCCAGCTGGTCACGGGCCAGGTCGCCAAGAACATGATTCAGGCGTTCTTCCTCGACATGCAGGCCATCACCTCGGGCAAGTCGCGACCCGACGGCATCGGCAAGACCCCGATCACCAAGATCGGCGTGCTGGGCGCGGGCATGATGGGCGCCGGCATCGCCTACGTCTCGGCCAAGGCCGGGTTCGATGTCGTGCTGAAGGATGTCAGCTTCGAGGCCGCGGAAAAGGGCAAGGGCTACTCCGAGAAATTGGAGGCCAAGGCGCTGGAGCGGGGGCGTACGACCGAAGAGAAGTCCAAGGCGCTGCTAGGCCGCATCACGCCGACTGCCGATCCCGCCGACCTCAAAGGCGTCGACTTCGTCGTCGAGGCGGTGTTCGAGAGCCAAGACCTCAAGCACAAGGTGTTCCAGGAGATCGAGGACATCGTCGAGCCCAACGCGCTGCTCGGTTCCAACACCTCCACGCTGCCGATCACCGGTCTGGCGACCGGCGTCAAGCGGCAGGAGGACTTCATCGGGATCCACTTCTTCTCGCCGGTCGACAAGATGCCCCTGGTGGAGATCATCAAGGGCGAGAAGACTTCTGACGAGGCGCTGGCCCGGGTGTTCGACTACACCCTGGCCATCGGCAAGACTCCGATCGTCGTCAACGACAGTCGCGGCTTCTTCACCTCGCGCGTCATCGGCACCTTCGTCAACGAGGCGCTGGCGATGCTGGGCGAGGGTGTCGAGCCGGCCAGCATCGAGCAGGCCGGCTCGCAGGCCGGCTACCCGGCGCCGCCGCTGCAGCTGTCCGACGAGCTCAACCTGGAGCTGATGCACAAGATCGCCGTCGCCTCCCGCAAGGGCGTCGAGGACGACGGCGGTGTCTACGAGCCGCATCCGGCGGAGGCCGTCGTCGAGAAGATGATCGAGATCGGCCGACCGAGCCGCTTGAAGGGCGCCGGCTTCTACGAGTACGTCGACGGCAAGCGCACCCGCCTGTGGCCGGGCCTGCGCGAGACGTTCAAGTCGGGCTCGTCGGAGCCGCCCTTGCAGGACATGATCGACCGGATGCTGTTCGCCGAGGCGCTGGAGACGCAGAAGTGCCTCGACGAGAACGTGCTGATGACCACCGCCGACGCCAACATCGGGTCGATCCTGGGCATCGGGTTCCCGCCGTGGACCGGTGGTAGCGCCCAGTTCATCGTCGGGTACCAGGGACCCGGCGGAACGGGCAAGGAAGGCTTCGTGGCCCGGGCCCGGGAATTGGCCGCCAAGTACGGCGACCGCTTCCTGCCGCCTGCCTCGCTGACGTAACTTTTCTACCGCGAACAGACGCAAAATCGCCCAAAACACCTTGGTTTTGGGGGATTTTGCGTCTGCTGGCGAGGTCAGAGCGTGCTGTAGTCCTTGTACTGCATCGAGTCGTATAGCCGGACACCCGTGGTGTTGAGCTTTGCGACCGCTTTGGTTAACCCGGCGGGCAGCATCGAGACCAGTTGCGCACCAAGGGTAATGGCCCACACCCCCGCGGCAGAGCCGGGGATGAGGGTTTTGGCCGTCACCCGCGCAAAGGCTCGGCTGCGGCGCACTGGATCAGCCATCTGCCGCTCGTAGGCGGCGAAGGCGCGCGGGTAGTCTCCGTCCGCCTGCGCCAGTTCGCCCGCAAGTGTGTAGGCACCTAGTACCGCGAGGCTGGTGCTGCCGCCGACGGCTGGCCCCGGACAGTATCCTGCGTCACCAACCAGCGTGACCCGCCCGCGCGACCAGGTGTCCAGCTGCAACTGGGTGATCGAGTCGAAGTAGAACGTCGGCGTGCGGTCGAGCTCGTCGAGCCAGCCATCCACCCTTGCGTCTATCCCGGTAAAGGCTGCGCGCAGTAATTCTTTTTGTCGCAAGACATCTCGGTGGTGGTAATGCAGCTCTTCCTTGCTGCGAAACATGAACAACACGCGTGAGTCGTCCAGTGGTTGGGCGGTGTAGATTCCTGCCAGGTGACCGGCGCCGGCGTGCATGACCATCTCTTGCGCGGGCGCGAGAGCTTTCGGCGCCGACAGCACTGCCAGGTATCCGCCGAGGAATCGCGTGCGTCCGGCGTCCTCGCCGAAGACGAGGCGTCGGACGTTCGAGTGCAGTCCGTCGGCGCCGACCACGACGTCGAACGTGCGGGGCGCCGCGTGTTCGAAGCTCACCTCCCCGTCGGGGGAGACTGCTGTGATCGAGTCGCCGAACAGGTACTCGACGTGATCGCGGCCGGCGTCGTAGTAGGCCTCGCTGAGATCGTCTCGCATGATCTCTACGTGGCGGTCGGATATGGCGCCGGTGACCTTGGCGAGATCGACACGAGCCGGCCGCTCGGCCCCCTTGCGGTACAGCGTCAACACGTCGGTCCCGGTGGCGAGCGCCTCGATCTTCGGCAGCACACCCATGTTTTCCGAGATTTCCGTGGCCGGCCGGAACAGATCAACGGCGTGACCACCCGTCTTTCGCAGTGCAGGCGCGCGTTCGACGATGGTGACTTCGAATCCGTACCGGGACAGCCAGTAGGCCAGCACCGGGCCGGAGATACTGGCCCCCGAGATCAGAACACGCATCGGCGCCCTCCTCGCTAAGTTAGGTTACCCTAACATGGCTCCTTACCTTCGGTAGCTCGGAAAGGCTCGGCGGCGAGCGGATACCTACGCGGTGCTCTGGTCTTGGGCGTTCTGGGTGAAGATGTCGCCCGAGGTCTGGCCGTTGTCGTTGACGGAGTTTCCGTTGTCGTCGGTGGGGAAGCCGCTGGCTCCGGCCATGTTCGGTGCAGCTGCCAGGTGCACTGTCACCGGCGTCGCAACGGTCGCAGCTCCAGCGGGCTGGGCAGCGCTGAACAGTGCGAACGCCGCGACGGTCGCGGCCCCGGCGAATACCAGTTGCACTAGCCGGATTTGGCGACGCCGAGCGCCAGTTGAATTGAGTTCGAGTCCATCGGTGGTCGAGCGCGTGTTTGTCATGAATCTCATTTAGCTTCCCGTTGTCAGCAGCCGGCTAGGTTCTTGTTATCGATTTGCTGTGAGGCCATGGATCAGCTGCCCGTTCCGGGCCGCAGCGTTGGCGGGCTAAAGTCCTCGTTATGCGCTTTGGTCTCTTCATTCCGCAGGGCTGGCGAATGGACCTCGTCGGCATCGAGCCCGAGAAGCACTGGGCGGTGATGCGGGACCTGGCCACCTACGCCGACGGCGGCGCCTGGGACTCGTTGTGGGTGTACGACCACTTCCACACCGTCCCGCTGCCCAGCGCCGAAGCGACGCACGAGGCGTGGTCGCTGATGTCGGCCTACGCGGCGACGACCTCGCGGATCAAGCTCGGCCAGATGTGCACGGCAATGAGCTACCGCAATCCCGTCTACCTGGCGAAGGTGGCGGCTACTGCCGACATCATCTCCGGCGGCCGGATCCAGATGGGAATCGGCGGCGGTTGGTACGAACATGAATGGCGCGCTTACGGTTACGGATTTCCGTCGGCTGGGGAGCGATTGGGCCGGCTCGACGAAGGCGTGCAGATCATGCGGGACGCATGGCGCGACGGCAAAGTCAGCTTCGACGGTAAGCATTACCAGGTCGATGGTGCAATAGTTGCCCCGAAGCCATTGCAGGATAACGGGATTCCGCTGTGGATCGCCGGTGGCGGGGAGAAGGTTACCTTGCGTATCGCCGCGAAATACGCGCAATACACCAACTTTACGCCGGAGCCCGAGGCGTTCGCCCATAAGTCCGACGTGCTGGCCGAGCACTGCCGCAAGCTGGGCACCGACTTCGGGGCCATCGTGCGCTCGGCCAACTTCAACGCCGTGGTCGGCAGCTCGGACGCGGACGTCAAAGACCGGCTTGCCCGGATACGCGACCGGATGGTCCGTTATGTGTCGGAGGACATCGCGGATGCGATGCTCGCGGCCGGCAGCGGCCCGGATTCTGCGACGGGCACGGTGGAACAGGTGATCGAGCGGATCGCGAAGCTTCGCGATCTCGGCTGCGAGTACGCGATCTGCTATTTCCCCGAGGCCGCGTATGACCGCTCCGGCATCGAGTTGTTCGAGCGCGAAGTGATTCCCGCGCTGAGCTAGTCACGTTTCTAACGTTCGCAGAACGCGCAGTTGGTCATGGCATCGTATCGGCCCGTGCGATATGGCCTTCGAGGCCAAGCGCTCTCGCCGTCTCGCGGTAACGATCCCGATAGCTTCTGTAGGCGCCGTCGTCGTGGCGGGCTCGCGCCAACAGTGCGCGCAGCCGCAGCAGGAATATTTCGCGGATAACCAATCCGTCTTCGGCTGGAGCGTTCGCCAATCTGGTGATCGCGGCGTCGGCCTCGGCCACGTCAATGTCGGCGCCGTGATCAAGTAGCGTCTCAACCAAAACACCGGTGGCTGGAATGCCCCACGCCAGCAGCCGTTCGTCGCGAAATAGATGATCGGTGGCTGTGCGCATCAGCGGGATGGCCTCATCGCGTTCTCCACGCCGAGCCAGCTCCCATGCCAAGCACACGTCGATGAACGGTAGATCGCCCAGGTTATGTCCCCTGCTTATGAAGACTTGCTTGACTGCGGTCAGGAGCTGCCGCCCGCGGTCCCGCTCGGGATCCGTCGGGCAATGCATCAGCGCAAAGCCCAGCGTCATCCGGGTGTGGGCCAACGCGTAATGATCACCGGATCGTTCGGCATTCTGTCGTGCATCTTCGATGTCGCGCACCGCGGAGTCGTCGGCCTTCAGCGCACCACAAGGTACGCCTATGCCATGGACATAGGTAACGGCCCGGGCGTAGGACATGGGGTCGGCGTCGCGCGCCATGGCGAGGCCCCGCCGGAGGTCTTCTAGCCACCCGCCACGCCCCAGCCAACAACGGGCGGTACCCCGCGCCGTCAAGGCGACAGCTAACGGGGAACCGATAATGAGGTTTCCTTTCAAAGGTTGATCTTCGGCGGCATCGATGACAGCCTGTGACCACCGCAGCACGTCGCTCGGCTCTGCGCTTTCCAGCTTGGCGTAGAGCGGCGCGATGGACAGTCCCACCGTCAAGGTCGGATCACCGATCGACTCGAGAACGGCCCAGAGTTCAGCGGCTAGTTGCGACGCATCCTGAACCCGGTCCTGCAGTGCGTGATCAGCGACCAGTCCTGCCATGCCGATGCCCAATGACGCCATTTCTCCGGCGGCGGTGCACAACTGCCGCAGTTCATCAAAATGAGTGGCGGCAACATGCGCATGCGCTCGCCAGGCGGTCCCGCACAACATGGTGCGAGGCGCGATCCGGCATGCCTCCCGGCCAGGATCGTCGGCGGGGAGTGCGTCGGCGACTTTTCGGGCGCGCTCCCAACTCTGTCGCGCCGCGGCGATATCGCGGTTGGTCGCCCACGTTGCCGCGCGCATGTGCCATCCGTAGGCGGCATGCAGATCACCGGCGGCCTCTAAATGTTCGGCGATCAACGCAGCGTCCTCGTCGGCATCGGATGAGGCGGCTGATTCGATTGCCGTCGCAAGGCGCCGATGCAGCTCGGCACGATCGGATTTGAGCTGTGATTCATAGGCCACCGCGCGGATCAGCGGGTGGTGGAACACGTACTCGGCCTGCCTGGTGAATCGGATTTGATCGATCAGCTCGCCGGCCACCAAATCCTGCAGGATCGGATCAATCCCCAGCGTCTCAAGCAGGTCTCGGCTGAATCGTGAGCCGATCACCGCCGCCGCGGTTAAGGTGCGCTTAGCGGCCGGGTTAAGTCGGTCGATGCGAGCGGCGATGGTCGCCTGCAACGTGGCGGGAACGCTGACCTCGCCACCGCCCGCCGTCAGGGAGTAGGCGCCGCGGTTGCCGCGCAACACATCGCGCTCGGCCAGGTCGCGCACGATCTCCTCGGTAAAGAACGGATTTCCGGCCGCCCGCTGGGCGATCATTGTGGCCAACCCGCTCTCCGAGGCGTCTGCTCCAAGCAGTTCGGCGACGAGTGCTGCCGTCTCCGGATCACTCAGCGGCGCAAGGGCTATGGTCTGAGCGCCACCCGCTCGACTTAAAGCGCCGCGATATTCGGGGCGGTAGGTGATCAAGACCAGCGAGGGTGTCTGCGGGATGACCGTGACGAAATCTGTCAGCATCGACTCGCTGACATCATCTATCCAGTGCGCGTCCTCAACGACGTAGACCGTGGGGGCCCGGCGCGCCAACGACGCTGCGTTCACCAGCGCGCTCAGCCTCCGTCGGCGGGCATCCGGATCGATCTTGGGCAGCTCCACCTCGGGATCGGCGATTCCCAGCAAATCGTCGAAGAGCGCCATGTCCTCGGGCTCCATCTCGGGGGCGCGGGCCCGTACTCGTGCCCGAGCGGCCGGGCCGTCCAGGTCCCGCACACCCGTTGCTGCCCGAAGCAACTGCGCCACCACGTGAAAGGAGATGTCGCTGGCGTGCGATTCACAAAAGGCCCTGAACACTTCGACACCCTGCGTATCTGCCATCGCAGTGACCTGCCGCACCAGCCGGCTCTTGCCGATGCCCGGTGACCCCACTACTCCGACCACCGCCCCGTGACCGTCGACGGCGCGCTGCAGCAGGCCTTCGACGGCGGCCATTTCCCAGTGTCGACCAACAAGGTTCGACTCAGTGCGCCCGACAGCAACTCGCTCCCCGATGCTCAAAAGCTGGCGGGCGGGCACCGGCTGGTCGGCACCCTTTATTCGCACATGTTGCGATTCGCCGAGGGTCGCAATCCCTTCAACAAGTCGCGCCGTCGATGCGCTGAGCATCACCCCACCTGCCGGGGCCGCCGATTCCATCCGCTGAGCCAGCCCGACTTGCTCACCGACGGCGGTGTAACCGAAAGGGCCCGAGCCGATTTCGCCGGCAATCACCTGGCCGGAGTTGAGTCCGACGCGCAGCCGCAGATTCACTCCGTCGCGGGCATGGACCTCGACGGCAAGCAGGTTGGCCTCCTCCTGAATCCCCAACGCCGTCAGGCAGGCACGAACGGCGTGGTCCTCCATCGCCATCGGCGCGCCGAACAGGGCCATGATCCCGTCGCCGGTGAATTTGTCCACTGTGCCGCTGTACCGCTTTACAACGGCGGCGCAGCGTCCCGCGACGTCGGCCATGATTTCGCGCAGCCGCTCCGCGCCCACCGCCGCTGCGATGTCCATCGAGTGGACAACGTCGGCGAACAGAACCGTGACTTGCTTGTACTCCGCCCGGGTGTGGCCTTCGTCGATCGGTGAGCCACAACCGTGGCAGAACCGGGCGTTCTCCAGGGCCTCGGTGCCACATGTCCGGCACGCTGCTATGGCCGCCATCAGACCCTCCGCCGACCCCCGTGCCCCAGCGCTTCCAGGAATTCTCTAAGGATAGGCGGTTGAACACCGCCGCAGGAGCCTGTCAGATATCACTGCTGACGTATCTCGTCTTGACCGGGGGAGCGGCCAACAGTGGCGGGAGCTCCGTTACCTTTCCTTCGCCGGCACGAAAGCTCCGGTAGGCCTCGTCGTGCTCGGCCGTATCCCAGACTTGGTACATCATCCAGTGCGCCTCGTCGTCCGCATCGACGAGCACTTCGATGCCGAGATTCCCGTCGAACGCCCGGGTAACTTCCAGCGTTCGGTGCATGAGATCGCGCGCCGCGTTGACCGCTTCGGGCTTGATCCTGAGTTCGAAAAGCACCGTGACCGGCATCGTCGTCTCCTTACATCGGTCGAGAGTGACGTGTACACGCTACGGCGCTGACCGCCCGCTGCGCAGGTGCGGGGCCTGGGCAACATCGCGTCGCGGCCGCGCACACCAGAATAAGAGAATGTGATTACCACTTTAGTGGAATGCTGTTGTAGCTTTTGGTGAGTCACTTATTCTGTTGGCGGACTGTGGATGATCGCTGGAGGATCGCTCGATGCAGAAGGCACTTGCCCCCGAAATCTCGACCTGGCCGGAAGAGAACCCGCAGCTGATCGGCAGTAGCTGCGGCGACTGCGGTGCTACCACCTTCCCGGTGCAGCAGCGATGCCCGCGCTGCAGCAGCGGCGAGATGAGCGACTTGTTGTTGCCGCGCCGCGGCAGCCTGATCGCTTGGACCACCCAGGGCTTCGCGCCCGGAGCTCCCTACGCCGGTCCCACCGGTAAGGATTTCGTGCCGTTCGGTGTGGGCCTGGTCCAACTCGGTGACGTCATCCGAGTCGAGGGCCGGCTGACCGAGAACGATCCGGCCAAGTTGCAGTTCGGCCAGGACGTCGAGTTGACCATGCTGCCGTTCACCAACGACGCCGACGGCAACGAGATCGTCACGTTCGCATTCCAGCCGGTTTAAGCGGGACACACGAAGGACTTAGGAGGACTGTGCGATGACTAATGACGTCGCCATCATCGGCGTGGGCCTGCATCCATTCGGCAGGTTCGAGAAGACCGCAATGGAGATGGGTGCCGAAGCCATCCAGTTCGCGCTGACCGACGCGGGCGTGGAGTGGAAGGACATCGAGTTCGGCTTCGGCGGCAGCCACGAGGTGTCCAACCCGGACGCGGTGACCCGCCTCGTCGGGCTGACCGGTATCACGTTCACCAACGTCTTCAATGCCTGCGCCACCGCGGCCAGTGCCATTCAACAGACCGCCGACACCATCCGGCTGGGCAAGTACGACATCGGCATCGCCATCGGCTTGGACAAGCACCCCAAGGGCGCCTTCACCGACGACCCCGCAAAACTGGCGCTGCCGCAGTGGTATGCGCAAAACGGGCAATTCGTCACCACCAAGTTCTTCGGCATGAAGGCCAACAAGTACCTGCACGACCACAACATCTCCCAGGAGACCTTGGCGCGGGTGGCCAACAAGAACTTCCGCAATGGCGTGCTGAACCCGAATGCCTTCCGTCGCAAGGAGATTTCCGTTGAGGAAATCCTCAACTCGACCGTACTCAACTACCCGCTGACGCAGTACATGTTCTGCGCACCCGACGAGGGTGCCGCCGCCGTCATCATGTGCCGCGGCGACATCGCGCACAAGTTCACCGACAAGCCGGTGTACGTGCGGGCCACCGAAATCCGCACCCGCCGGTATGGCGCCTACGAAGTGCACGCCACGTTCGGCGCGCTGGACGAGGACGTTTCGCCGACGGTGTATGCCGCCAAGGCCGCCTACGAGGCCGCCGGCATTGGACCCGAGGACGTCGACATCGCCCAGCTGCAGGACACCGACGCCGGCGCCGAGGTTATCCACATGGCCGAGACGGGCCTATGCGCCGACGGCGAGCAGGAAAAACTGTTGGCGGACGGCGCTACCGAGATCCACGGCTCAATCCCGGTCAACACCGACGGTGGGCTGATCGCCAACGGCGAGCCGATCGGCGCTTCGGGGCTGCGGCAGGTGCACGAGCTGGTGCGTCAACTGCGGGGTGAGGCGGGCGAGCGTCAGGTGCCCGGCAACCCGCGCGTCGGTCTGGCACAGGTCTACGGCGCGCCCGGTACCGCGTCGGCGACTATCCTGTCGCTCTAAATCGCCGGCCCCAGTAGGTCGTCGGCGTCGCGGATGATGTAGCCGTAGCCCTGCTCGGCTAAAAATCGCTGCCGGTGCGCGGCATAGTCTGCGTCCAGGCTGTCGCGGGCAACCACCGAGTAGAAGATGGCGCCTCCGCCGTCGGCCTTGGGTCGCAATAGCCGGCCGAGCCGCTGGGCCTCCTCTTGGCGTGAGCCGAAGGTTCCTGAAACCTGAACGGCCACCGAGGCTTCCGGCAAGTCGATGGAGAAGTTGGCGACTTTGGACACCACCAGCGTGGAGATCTCACCCCGGCGGAATGCGTCGAACAACGCTTCGCGCTCAGGGGTCTTCGTCGACCCCTGAATCACCGGGGCGTCGAGCTCTACTCCCAGCTCATCGAGCTGATCCAGGTAGGCGCCGATCACCAAGGTTTGTTCACCGGGATGCATGTTCAGAATCGACTTGACCACAGCAATTTTGGTGTGCGCCGTCGAGCACAGTTTGTAGCGTTCCTCGGGCTCGGCGGTGGCATAGATCATCCGTTCGTTGTCGGTCATGGTGACCCGGACCTCCACGCACTCCGCCGGCGCGATCCAGCCCTGAGTCTCCATGTCCTTCCACGGGGCGTCGTAACGTTTCGGTCCGATGAGGGAAAATACGTCGCCCTCGCGGCCGTCCTCGCGGATCAGCGTGGCTGTCAATCCCAACCGCCGCCTGGACTGAAGGTCGGCGGTCATCCGGAATACCGGCGCCGGCAACAGGTGCACCTCGTCGTAGATGATCAGCCCCCAGTCGCGGCTGTCGAAGAGCTCGAGATGGCGATACTCGCCCTTGGTCCGGCGAGTGATCATCTGGTACGTCGAGATGGTGACCGGGCGAATCTCCTTGCGTTCGCCGGAGTATTCGCCAATCTCTTCCTCCGTCAGTGACGTCCGCGCGATCAGCTCGCGTTTCCATTGGCGGGCGGCGACGATGTTGGTGACCAGGATCAGCGTCGTCGCGCCGGCCTTGGCCATCGCGGCGGCGCCGACCAGCGTTTTGCCGGCGCCACACGGAAGCACCACCACACCGGATCCGCCGGCCCAGAACGAGTCCGTGGCCAGCTGTTGGTAATCGCGCAGCTGCCAGCTGTCCTCGTGCAGGCTGATCGGATGAGCTTCGCCGTTGACGTAGCCGGCGAGATCCTCGGCGGGCCAACCGATTTTGAGCAACATCTGCTTGACCCGGCCGCGCTCGCTGGGGTGAACGATGACGGTGTCGTCCTCGACACGGGCACCGAGCATGGGCGCAATCTTCTTGTTGCGCAACACCTCCTCGAGGACGGCGCGGTCCAGGCTCACCAGCGTCAGGCCATGTGTCGGGTGCTTGACCAGTTGCAACCTGCCGTAACGGGCCATGGTGTCGACGATGTCGACCAGCAGGGGCTGCGGCACCGCGTAACGGGAGAAACTGACCAGCGCATCGACGACCTGTTCGGCGTCATGACCGGCAGCGCGTGCGTTCCACAGCGCCAACGGTGTGATGCGGTAGGTGTGGATGTGCTCGGGCGCGCGCTCCAGCTCGGCGAACGGCGCGATGGCGGCGCGCGCCGCACCCGCCTGCTCGTGGTCAACCTCGAGCAGCACCGTTTTATCGGACTGCACTATCAACGGGCCGTCGGTCACAGGCGCCGCCCCTCCTCATCGTTCATAAGATCCATTATCCGCCGACGGCCGACACCACCGACGTGATGCGATGGATGGCGAAGTCACGCAGCCGTCCGGACGCCGAGTCGTAGGCCACGAGCTGACCGCCCCGGACTGTGATCGGCGACACCACCCGCTGGGTGGCCACACCGGCGGCGTCCAGATAGTCGATCACCAGGGTGTCTTGATCCCGCACCGCGCGCTGCAACAGCGACATCGCGACAGCAGGGTCGACGCGCATACTGCCGAACGCCGCGACGGTCACTTTACGCAGCACCGAGACGACCGCATTGAGTGTCTCATTGCTCGGCCGCGACGGCGTGCGGTACGGCCGGCGCTGCTGCGGCATTGCAACCCGTGCTCCGTGCGGCCGGACGTCGACGATGGCACCCGAGGAATCCTCAGCGGCCGGCGCGAAGCCCGCGGCCCGCAACACGGTCAGCACTTCGGCGATTGGCGCGGGTGACACCGCGACCGTCGGAGCCAGCGCACGCAACTGCAGCTGTTCGCCGGCCGGCGCCGCCACCGCCTGGGCCAGCAATGCCGGGTCCTCGCACCGTACGAACGACGCTGCCATGCCGATCCGAAGCTGTCCGTGGCGACGCGCGACATCGTCGATGAGATATGTGAGCCCTTGCGGTACCGGCGTTTTAGAATGCGTCGTAAAAAACGTGTGCATCCAGTCACGGGTCTTGCCGATGTCGAGCGCGTGCCGGATGGATTGTTCGCTGACGCGGTAGACCATCGCCGCGCCGGCTGATTCGACGGTGGCGACCGTAGTCAATTGCTCGGCGAGCTCACTGTCGAGGGGCCCCGGCACAACGACGGTCAGGTCGGCCTGCAGCAGGAAATGGTCGATGGGCTTGGGCAGCACACGCGTCATCGCCGCGACCGTGACAGCGGGGGCCGTGGTGGGTTCGAAGGCTTCGTCCAGGAGCATGCGGCCGGGCGTGCTGATCGCCCCGCGGCCCACCAGGCCGACCGCGTGCCCCTCGGCCAGCAGATCCCCGACAGGTCCCGGCTGCAGCCTCCTGGCCCAACGCGGGCGCAGCCAGATCAGCGCCGCAGACGCTTCGGCTGCGTCGACGCCGGCACCGGCGGGCAGTCCCGACAGCATCCCGAGCAAAAGCCGGCGGTCCAAGGGTGCGGCCGTGGAGAAGAGCGAATCCGACAGGGCGCCATAGGGTTTAGCGTCCGGTCCGCGGCTGCCGATTAACGCGGGCCGACCGGGCAGGTCAAGCCAGGTGCCGGCCAACAAGTGCCAACGTTCGGCGGGGGACAACGCCGCATACCGGTCAGCGGAAGCCGTGGGAGCCCAATAGGGTCCGTCACCCGTGACCGGCTCCGGATCGGGCATGCCGCTCGCGATCAGGCCGGCCGCGGCCGTGAGCTCGAGGATCAGGCCCAGCCGAGGCTCGGCGATGCCCGTCGCCTTGGCCAACCGCTTGACTTCACGGACTCCGAGACCCCCGCTCCGCAGCTCGGAAACGGGCGAAGCACCAAGGATTTCGAGCAAGACGTCGACCTCCCGGAGCAGGTCGATGGCGGCCCCGGCCGCTACCGCGTCGGCGTCGGCGGGCGTGGTGGTGGACACCACCGGATCGGGCGCCGTCAGCTGCATTGGTCCGGGGCGCTCGCCGCGCAGTACCTGCCCGACATGTCGGGGCAAGATGACGGTTTCCGCGTCGACGCGTCGCAGCAGGCCGGCCGCCAGCAGTTGCGGTACCGGCCGGTCCGCTGGGGCGCCGGGCGCGGCGTCGCGGGTACGCCCCATCGGGGAGCCTTCGAGCAGTTTGTCCAGCACGTCTCGTTGCGCCTCGTTGAGCCCGTCGATGAGGTCGGCGATCTCTTCGCCGGTGCGCGAGCCGTCTTCAAGGGTGGCTTGCCCCGGATGCCACGGCAGCGACGTGCTGGCGTCGGGGGCGACCCGCACCGCCGTCTCGCCCCAGGCCAGGGCGCGTTGCCTGAGGTCATCGAGCGCGGCGACCACGTCGGCTTGGGGGGCACGGTCACCGATCAGCGCCAGGAGCTTGGCGGCCGGCACCGGCGTGCTGTCGGCCTGCAGCACGAGCAGCGCGTCAAGCACGGCAAGGCGCAGGTAGTCGAGCTCGTCGGTGGCAGCCTTGACGGATTGACGAGCCTGAGCGCGCGCCGCCAGCGCGGCGATACTGCCGGGCGCTGGCTGGGCCAGGTCCGGGCGTAGCTCCAGCAGGCGGATCAGGCGTCCGTCGGGCAAGTCGGCAAGCCAGGACCCCAGCGGGACATCCGCGGTGTTGTCGGTCATTGCTGACCAGGGTAAAGCAGCCGACGGACACGTCGGCTACGGTTCGCGGCCTTGTGCACCGCGGCCGGGCGCGACCTGTCAGAATGAATCCCGTGGCTGACATTGCTGAGGGTAAGGCGCGCAAACCCAGGTACGTCGACAACGGCTGGCCGACGGCGGACCCGGACAATCATGCGGTGAGCGAGCTCGCAAGCGATCGAACGGGCGCGTTATCCCCGTTTGGTGAACTGGTGTTCCCGCTTCCCTCCGACGACCTGCCGTACGTCCACCCGGTTACCGTCCTGAACCGTTAGGTCGCCACGATGACTGGGGCATCCTGGGCCACCGGGCCCGGTGCAACCTGGGAGTCGGCGGAATCCCGCGCGGACGGGCTGTCGCACCTGGATGAGCGGGGTGCGGCGCACATGGTGGATGTCACCGAGAAGGCGGCCACCAAGCGCACCGCGGTTGCCGCGGGTGCGCTGCGTACCTCGGCGCAAGTGGTCGCGCTGATCTCGGCCGGCGGCCTGCCCAAGGGTGACGCGCTGGCTACCGCGCGGGTCGCGGGCATTTTGGCGGCAAAACGCACTGGCGACCTGATCCCGCTGTGTCACCAGCTTGCGCTCACCGGCGTCGACGTCGACTTCACCGTCGGCGAATCGGATATCGAGATCACCGCGACGGTGCGCAGCACCGATCGCACCGGCGTGGAGATGGAGGCGCTCACCGCTGTCAGCGTCGCCGGACTCACTCTGTACGACATGATCAAAGCCGTCGACCCGGCTGCGCGCATCGACGACATTCGGGTGCTGAGCAAACAGGGTGGGAAAACCGGAACGTGGGTGCGGTGATGGGCGCACGGTCCGCGCGGGTGATCGTCGCCTCCACCCGGGCGTCGGCCGGTGAATATGCCGACCAATGCGGACCGATCATCGCCGAATGGCTTGAACAGCGCGGATTTTCACTGGCGCAGGCGGTGGTGGTGGCCGACGGCGGGCCGGTCGGTGAGGCGCTGGGCGACGCGCTGGACGACGACGCCGACGTGATCATCACCTCCGGGGGAACCGGCATCTCACCCACTGACACCACGCCCGAGCAAACCGTTGCGGTGCTGGACTACCTGATTCCGGGGCTGGCCGACGCGATCCGCCGCTCCGGGGTGCCGAAGGTGCCGACGGCGGTGCTGTCGCGCGGCGTGTGCGGGGTGGCGGGCCGGACTCTGGTTATCAACCTGCCGGGATCGCCCGGCGGGGTACGCGACGGTCTGGCCGTGCTCGCCGACGTGCTCGACCACGCCCTTGGACAACTTGCCGGCGAAGATCACCGGCAATGACGCTGGTGCTCCGCGCCATCGTGACAGACCAGCCGATCTCACTGGCCGAGCACGAAGAGCTGGTGAGCCATCAGGCGGCCGGAGCCGTCGTCGGGTTCGTCGGCGTGATCCGCGACCACGACGGTGGACGTGGAGTGTCGCGACTGGAGTATTCGGCGCACCCGTCAGCCGAGCAGGTTTTCGCCGAAGTCATCACCGAAGTGGCTGAGCAGTCCGCCGGGGTCCGTGCCGTTGCCGCCAGCCACCGGATCGGCGTGCTGCAGATCGGTGAGGCGGCCCTAGTGGCCGCAGTGGCCGCCGACCATCGACAGGCGGCATTCGCCACCTGCGTCCGGTTGGTCGACACCATCAAGGCGCGGCTACCGGTGTGGAAGCACCAGTTCTTCGATGACGGAACCGAAGAATGGGTGGGTTCGGCTTAAAGCGTTCTTGACGTCAGTTGATGACGGACGGCTGCGCGAGTGCGTCGAGTGCGTCGTTTCCGTGCACATCCGACGACTGAATCGCGTTCCACAACCGCTGTGTGTAGCCGACGTCAGAGGCCGGCTGTGGCCCAACGGGCGGCAGAGCGTCCGGAGCGGGGGCCGGGGGGAAGGCGTCTGCCGGCGGCACAGGCTGGTCGTTGGCGGCCAGCTGAACCGGCGCAGGCGGGTCTGCCGGCGGTGGCGGCGGAGGCGGTGGGGGAGCGTCTGGTGGAGGAGCGTCCGCCGGCGGTGGGGCCAGCGGTGCGGGGGCGCCGTTGATCCCGGGCGCATCGAGCGGCGCGTCCAAAGCTGCCGGCTCGGGAAGGACCTCGCGGGGGGTGGGGCCGGACAGCCCGTGACCACACACGGGCCAGGCGCCACGACCCTGGGTCGCCAGCACTCGCTCAGCGACCGCGATCTGCTGCTCCCTGGTGGCAAGCTGGGCCGACGGGGCGTACTGGCCGCCGCCGTGCGCGGCCCAGGTGCCTTGGTTGAACTGCAGGCCGCCCTGGTAGCCGTTGCCGGTGTTGATCGCCCAGTTGCCGCCGGACTCGCAGCTGGCTACCTGGTCCCATTCGTGATCGGTCGCGGCGGCCGCCTGGCCTGCCAAAGCGATGCTGCCGCCGCCAAGGACCGCCCCGGTAAAGGCGATTTTGGCGACGCTGACACTCGATGTGGTGGGCTTACGGTGACGTCCACTCATACGTTGGAAGGTTTTCCTCTCGCATTACGCGCTTACGAGGTCAGCTGTCGGGTTCGGGTGGGAGAGGCTACCCGGCCAGCGACGTCATCCGCAGAAAACGAAGCCGACTTCACCCCAAGGAGTCGAACGCGACTCCGGGCCGATCACGGTGGACCGGTGGGTCCCCCGTCTCCATCCACTTTCGGTGTCCCCTGACTACTGGATGGAGCTCAGCGCGGTAGAGAGGGGAGGAACGCCACCGGTCACATTGGCGAACCTCCGGGAACGGTAGCGGTTTCTGTCGAACCCGTCACGTCTTGCGAATCCGGGCGTTTCGCGCGGCATCGCTTCGGAAAGGCCTCGCAAAACGCCAGGAATAGAACGGATCTGCGCAGGTCAAAAACGCCCGACACCGGAGCGTGTCCGGGCCGTTATCTTTCCGTTACGTGAGATAACTCACAGTTTCAACCGCCGGCGAATGGGGGTAGCACGTCGATCGTCGCGCCCGCGCGCAATGCTGTTGTGCCGTCCCGGACGGCGATTCCGTCGCACAGATACGCGCAGCGGGCCAGCACTTCGCCGAGGCGAGCGCCTCGAACTGCGAGGGTCTCGACCAGTTCGGCCACCGTAGCGCCCGGATACAGCGTCACGGCTTCCGATTCGGCGCCGGCCGCCGCCTGCGCTGCGGCGAAGTACCGGACCGTCACCTGGATGGTTGGGCTAGCCACCGATGGCGCTCATCGAGCGGTCGGGCTGGATGAAATCGGGATCGTTGATGCCGTGGCCGGCGGGTTTGGCCCACATCGTCGCGCGCCATGCTGCTTCCAGTGCGTCGTCGTCCGCACCGGTGCGTAACAGTCCGCGAAGGTCGGCCTCTTCGGTGGAGAAAAGGCAACTGCGGATTTGGCCGTCGGCGGTCAACCGGGTGCGGTCGCAGGTCGAACAGAACGCGCGCGACACCGACGCGATGACCCCGAACTGTCCGGGCGGTGTGTCCGGGCCCGCGTCGGCCAGCCAGAGCTCAGCCGGGGCCGAACCACGCGGCGCCGGATCTGGACGCAGCCGGAAGTGTGGTCGTAGCGCGGCGAGCACGTCATCGGCTGTCAGCGCGGCGTCCCGGCGCCATTCGTGCCCGGCGTCGAGCGGCATCTGCTCGATGACGCGCAATTGGTAGCCATGCCGCAGGCAGAATGCCAGCAACTCAACCGCGTCCTCGCGGCCGGTTACCGGGTCGAGCACGGCATTCACCTTGACGGGCGCCAGGCCGGCCGCCTTGGCGGCGGCCAAGCCGGCCAGCACGTCGTCAAGCCGGTCCCGACGGGTAATGGCTGCAAAGCGGTTCCGGTCCACGCTGTCCAATGACACGTTGACTCGGTCCAGGCCCGCTTCGGCGAGTGCGGCCGCGCGCCGGGCCAGTCCCACCCCGTTGGTGGTCAAGGAGATATCCGGGCGTGGCCGCAGAGCGGCCGCCGCTGCGATCACATCTTCAAGGTGGCGGGCCAAAAGTGGCTCACCGCCGGTGAATCGGACGCTCGTGACGCCGAGGCGGGTGACGGCGATGTGCAACAGCCGGGCCAGCTCGTCCGGGCGCAGCAGTTGCTCGCCCGGCAGCCAGTCCAAGCCGTCTGCCGGCATGCAATAACGGCACCGCAGATTGCAGCGGTCGGTCAGCGATACCCGAAGATCGGTGGCGACCCTTCCGTAGCTATCCAGCAGCGGGCCGTGGGGCGGTGCCTCCGCGGCGCGGTTGCCCAGCCCGGTAAAGCCGGGCACCTTCGGCGTACCAAGTGCGGTCGTTGTCATCCCGACACCCGGCTCAGGGTTGGCGAGCCAACCGGAACGATCTCTTTGCCCAGCGGCAGCAGCGATACTGGGATCAGTTTGAGGTTGGCCAGCGCCAGGGGAATGCCGATGATTGTGATCGCCATCGCGACTGCGCTTACCAAGTGCCCGATTGCGAGCCATATCCCGAACAACAACACCCAGATGACGTTGCCGATGAGGGCGCCGTCCCCAGCGTTGGGCTTTTCGACGATCGTGCGGCCGAACGGCCATAACGCGTACGACGCGATGCGCAGCGACGCGAAGCCAAAGGGGATGGTGACGATGAGCACGAAGCAGATCAGCGCCGCGACCAGATATCCGAGGGCCATCCAGAGGCCGCCGAATACCAGCCAGATGACGTTCAGGATCAGTCGCATATCCCCTCCAGTGGTAGTCGCCAGCCTACCGAGGAAGCCGGTGATCGGGGGGTGCTGGGCGGCCAGCCCACCGAGTAGGATCACAATCCACTAGGCGTCCTGCGCAGGCGGGACGCTTCTTGTGTTGCCTATCCTAGAGATCCATCAGACAAGCAGGTGAGAGCAGTGCCGACCGGCAAGGTGAAGTGGTACGACTCCGAGAAGGGGTTCGGCTTCCTGTCGCAGGAGGACGGCGAGGACGTATACGTCCGTTCGTCGGCGTTGCCCGAGGGGGTCGAGGGGCTCAAAGCAGGTCAGCGGGTGGAGTTCGGCGTCGCTTCCGGCAAGCGTGGACCGCAGGCATTGAGTCTCAAGCTGGTCGACCCGCCGCCCAGCCTCACCAAGACGCTTTCCCGGACGCGCCGCGAAGCGCCCGCCGAGCACAAGCACAGCCCCGACGAGCTGCACGGCATGGTCGAGGACATGATCACGTTGCTCGAAAACGTCGTGCAGCCCGAGCTGCGCAAGGGGCGCTACCCGGATCGCAAGACGGCCCACCAGATCTCCGAGGTGGTCAAGGCAGTGGCGCGGGAGTTCGACGCCTAGCACCCCTTTTTTCGCGCCGAACGTCGACTTATCGGGGCGAAGCCGTCGATTCGACGACAAAAAGTCGACGTTGGGCGTTGGGGCAGAATTAGCGCCATGGGCTCATACGTCGGCAAGGGCGAATTCGACCGCGACACTAACTACATCACCACCCGCATCACCGCTGACGCACGGGACGGCTATCCCGGTGAGGCGGGTCGGTACCGGCTCGTGGTTGCCCGCGCCTGCCCGTGGGCCAACCGGGCGATCATCGTCCGGCGCTACACCGAGATCAACAACGGCGTGTACACCCACCAAACACATACGTTCGCGCGGCCGGATAATCCACCGCAAGACATTTAGCTGCGCTCAACGCACCCTGCCGCTTTCCATCCACGGAGTAGTTGATCCCGTCCTTTGCCGGTTCCGGCGAAGCGCTCCCGGGCGATTTTGCGAGCTATTAACCATGTGGGAACGGATTTCTCTTCGGGAACTGCGCAAGAATAAGCCCTGATAGAAAAGCCTGAAACATCAGAATTTGCCCGGTCGCCCGGAACACTGGCAATGCCGCCTGCAGATACAACGCGACAAAGAGCGCGACAAGGGTCGGAACAATGACCGCTGCACCGATAACCAAACAGAATGTTCTGGACGAGGGGAATCTCTGTGAAGCTGAAAATCACATCGCCTGCATTCCGGCCTTGGCTGCGCCAAGTCACCGCGATATCGGTTGAGGGTGCAACGTTTGCCGTTACTGATGGCGTTGGGGCACAACGGCGTTGCCGTTACCACTCGCGGCGAGCTGAGTGTTGAATCTGAACGACATTTAGCTACAGGCGATTAAGCCGAACGAACCGGAACTACCGGGAATCCGGCACGCTACAACGGTACGCTGTGGTGAGCCTGGTTTCCGCCGCGGCGTTTGGCGGCATACATCGCCTTGTCGGCGATCGTGATGAGCTCCTCTAGAAAGCCAATATCGCGTCCGCTCATCAGGTGCAATTCGGCGCTGGCGCTGCCGATGCTTGCCGTGACCCGAGGGGAAAGCCCGGCGACGGCGGCGCAAATCCGCTCGGCCAGGGGTCCCACGTCACAGGTCATGCAGGTCAGCGCGACTAGAAATTCTTCGCCGCCGGCACGGCAGATTGCCGCGTCGGCGGGGGTGTGGCGGCGCAACATGTCGGCCACTGCCTGCAGCGCATGGTCGCCTACCGGATGACCGTGGGTGTCATTAATGAGTTTGAAGTCGTCAAGGTCAACCATCACCACCGCGAGATGGGTATGCGCGGGTGGCGGATACGCGAGGCGGGCACTCACCGCAACGGCGAATGCCCGACGGTTCAGCAAGCCGGTAAGGGCGTCTTGCTCGGAGCGTTGCGCATACAGTCCGATGGCTTGGGACATGCCCCAGATTGATAGGGGCACCGACACGTTCAGGAACAAAATTATCCAGAACGCGGCGGTCGCCGCGGCGATGTCGGCTTCGCGGGCCAGTCGCAACACCGCGGTCGTCGTGATCGCAACAGCCACCGTGGCGTTGAACAGCAAGATTTTAGGTTGGTGGAGAAACGCGATGTAGCCCCCCGTGACGGCAGTGGCTGTACAAGCCAGGGCGGCCAGGGCCGCAGTGGGCTGGACAAGACTCCACCCGCCGACAATCAATACGCCCATCACCACAATCACCTGCGACTGCCGACGCGTCGGCCAACCTGTCAGCCAGACGATGGTCATACCAACGGTGAACATGGCGGCGAGTCCGCCGATGACCACAGCACTAGCGCTGGGCTGGCGCTGGCTGAGCAAGGCGCTTAGTGGCACCAACGCCGACGACGCGGCGACGACAGCCATGATCATCTGCGCCGAACGCAGCAGTCCGCGCTGGCGCAGGAATGTGGTGATCCAGTCGTACTGATCGGGTTGGGCCCACCAAGGACTTAGCCGTGACATCGGGCACCACCCTCCGGAGGACTATCTGGTCAATTAATTGGCTCTACGGTGTGAGGCGTTGGGGAAGTGTCAGCCATGCGCTGACTCACTAAACCAACTTATCGGGCCCGGAAGCCGAAGACCACGGTTTCGCCGTCGAGCACCAGTCCGAGCCGGTGAGTCGGGTATTTCCGAGAAGGACTAGTGAGATCCTGCGAGCTGCAGAAATCCGTCGCCATCAGGACGGCGGCTATGTGGCTCATAATTGGTCTGATTCGAGACAAGCTGGGCAGGCCTGCAGGCTTACTGCCGTCATGACATCGCCTTGGCCCACGCGATCTGTCCTTTGAAGCCAAGCGATGTCGCCATGTCGCGGCGTATTGGTTTGGGAACCTGACACACAACGGTGGCATGGGGTGATTACCGCCGATGCCGTTGCGGTAGGTTCACATGCGGAGTGGCTCCCGCACAGCGACCACGGTCCCATGACGGTTAACCCCCGTTTCGTTGGAAGACAACACCGTCCGTGTTGACGCCAACCAGTTCTGCGGCGGATATTCTGAAACGCTCAGAACTCGTCTGACTTGAGACGTCGCCACCTAAGGACAGGATCGCCCCTTCTGGCTGCGTGCTTGCTTCGGCGAGCAGACGGCTACCGGCTCCGGGAGTTCGGCATACACGGGTAGGACGGCGCTCCTGAGGAAAAGGAGCGCCGCCCAAGGCACCAACACTTGGTTACCAGGCGTGCATGATGGCGCGGTGAAATGTGGCCTCGGCGTCAGGAGACATTTCGCTGCCTGACGCAAGCCCGCCGCGCTGTGCCCAGTTGATGGGTCTCGCTTTGCGTGGGTGCCTAGTGCTCGTACTGAGCGCCACAGCCGAGAGGAGGAATCTTTTCTTCCGGTCCGACCTTGGTCTGTCGTGGCTCCGTGCGTTGAGGCTACGCCCATCCAGGTAAGCCAACAGTCCCGGCCGAACTGATGCTCAGCTGGCGGTAAAGGCGCACAATTGGGGTGTCAGTCTCAAATCTGGGGAGCTGAGATGATGAGCGAGCAACTGTCCGACGACGTTCCGGATAAATTGGCGTCGTAACCGCTGCTGACGATCTTCGATCGACGACCGATTGCCTGGGAACCGAATCAGTCATCGATAAACTACTTGGTGCTGTCCCCCATTTTGGCAGGCGCCCACGCACGCGCTAGGGACATAGCTTGCTGATGGGGCACTCTGGGAGTTATGGCTGCCTATGTTTCCAATAGTGGAGAATTCGACCGCGACACCAACTACATCACCACTCGCATCACCGCCGACGGACGTGACGGTTATCCGGTGGAGCCCGGTCGGTATCGGCTCGTCGTCGCCCGCGCCTGCCCCTGGGCGAACCGCGCGATCATCGTCCGGCGCCTGCTAGGGCTCGAAGATGCTCTGTCCATTGGATTTTGCGGGCCAACACACGACCAGCGCAGTTGGACTTTCGACCTCGATCCGGGGGGCGTCGACCCGGTCCTCAAGATCCCCCGGCTGCAAGACGCCTACTTCAAACGTTTCCCGGACTACCCGAAAGGCATCACGGTTCCGGCGGTCGTCGATGTACCCGCCGGGGCGGTGGTAACCAACGATTTCGCACAGATGACCCTGGACTTCTCGACCGAGTGGACCGCGTATCACCGGGACGGCGCACCCGAGCTGTATCCAGAGCGGCTGCGGGCCGAGATCGACCAGGTGAGCAAGAAGATCTACACCGAGATCAACAACGGCGTGTATCGGTGCGGCTTCGCCGGCTCACAGGAGGCTTACGACACGGCATACGATCGGCTGTTCGCCGCGCTGGATTGGGTGAGCGATCGGCTGACGAGCCAACGATACCTGTTGGGAAACAACATCACCGAGGCCGACGTTCGGCTGTTTACCACCTTGGCCCGCTTCGACCCCGTCTACCACGGACATTTCAAGTGCAATCGCTCCAAGCTATCCGAGATGCCGGTGTTATGGGCCTACGCCCGCGACCTGTTCCAGACGCCGGGTTTCGGCGATACGATCGATTTCGTCCAAATCAAGCAGCACTACTACATCGTGCACTCCGACATCAATCCCACCCGCATCGTGCCCAAGGGTCCCGACCTCACTGGCTGGCTCACACCGCACGGTCGGGAAACTTTGGGGGGCAGTCCTTTCGGGGACGGAACGCCGCCTGGGCCGCCCGTCGAAAGTGAGCGCGTGTGCTAGTTGGCTGAGTAGCTTTCGGAGGGGGGGTGAGCTGCGCATTTCGGCGGGTTCCGCTCGCTAGCCTAGGCAGAAGGCCGTTTGGTCCCCAAAGTGAGGGACCAATTGCTCCTGACCACACGCCGCCGAAGTTCTAGAGTCAACCTTGCGGACACAGAATATTGAGCGACGAGGCGAAATGCACAGTGAAATAGCGAATCCCGGAATCGTCGTTGGTGTCGATGGATCGCCAGATTCGAACGCCGCCCTGGAATGGGCCGTCCGTGAGGCGACGATGCGCAACGTGGCGCTGACCCTCGTGTACGCCGCAACTCCGGTACCCGGCGACTCGCTGGTGCTCAAGTGGACGGGAGAGTCCGTTCCGGCCGAATTGCTCGGAGCGCTCGGGGCAACGGCGCAGCAGGCGCTCGCCGACGCAGTCAAGCTCGTCGAGGACATGACCGACGACCGCAGCCGGCCGCGAATCAACAACGAGGTATTCTCGGGCACACCCGTCTACGCGCTCGTCGAGTTGTCGACAAAAGCCGACATGGTCGTGGTTGGTAGTCGTGGTCATGGAGCTTTGGAGCGCCTGCTTCTGGGTTCTGTCAGCACTCGACTGGTCCATCGCGCCCACTGCCCGGTGGCGGTAATCCGCAACGAAGTCTCACCACCAGTTAAGGGATGCGTACTTGTCGGCGTTGATGGCACGCCGGCATCGGAACTGGCAACCGCCATCGCTTTCGACGAGGCTTCCTGGCGGGGCGTCGAACTTGTCGCTCTATACGCCTGGACTGACGTCGAGGTTCCCGACCTCTCGAGCTGGGAGTGGACCGGAACGACCAAGACTTCCTGGACGGAGCTGCAGTCGGAGGCCGAGGAAACATTGGCGGAGCGTTTGGCGGGCTGGCGGGAACGTTACCCCGACGTCGTCGTCCATCGTGAGATCGTTGTGAACCACCCCGCGCAACACCTCGTTGAGTTCGCGGAATCCGCACAACTCGTGGTGGTGGGCAGCCACGGGCGCGGCGGATTCGACGGAATGCTACTCGGATCCGTCAGCACGGCGGTGGTGCACGCGGTACGCACCCCAGTGATCGTCGCCCGAGGGCGCTAGCCCGACGACCAATCAAAAGGTCAGCCGCACTGACCATTCCGCGTGCGGGGCGTCGCGCAGTTCGCCGGAGGGGTCGACCACCAACGTCAGCAACTGCACGACGATCCCGGTCAGCCGCCCGCGCTGCGGGTCGACCGGGGGGATCGTGACCGCCAGGCGCGTCCCCGGCCGAAACATGGTGCTGGCGGTGTTGGTGGGGTCGTCGTAAATCTGCAGTAATCGCCACGGCGCCCGGGAAATCGCTTCGGGCACCGACAGCTGAACCGGGTAGCGCTCATTGACCGGCAGCTCGCCCTGCGCATGCGGTTGCTGGCATTCGTTGAGGTTGAGCACGTTGCAGTACAGGTAGGGCCCCACTCGCGTCAGGTGCCCGTGCGAATACACGCTGATCTCCGGTCGCTGCGGACCGGTCGGGCGCACCAGCAGCCACGTGCCGACCCCGGCGCCAACGGCCAGTGGGCTCAGCACCACCGCCAGGAGTTTGGCGACGCGGCGGTTGCCTGCAGGCTTCACTTGGGTACCGCCGCCGCACTGCCGGCGCCGCGGCGCATGCCCTCCTGCTCAACCATGACCGGCCGGTTACCCCCGAGGCCGGGGATCAACGAGTCGCCGCGGAAGCTGACAATCGTCTGCGCCAGACCAAGGATCAACATCGAACTGACCGCGGTGAAGCCGACCCACAATTCGGTGTAGACCATCACCCCCAGCGCGCCGCCCAGCACCCAGGCCAGCTGCAGTGTCGACTCCGAACGCCCGAACCCCGATGCACGGGATTCCTCAGGCAGATCGTCTTGTAGCGAGGCATCCAGCGAGGCTTTGGAAATGGCGCTCGAACCCGATGTGACCAAGGTCGCAATCACCGCCGCTGCCAGGGTGCCGGCGACCGCGGCAATCAAAGCGACCGCGCACACCGCCACCGTGCAGCGCACCACCAGCAGGGCCGGCCTGCCCAACTGCAACCGCGCGCTGGTGAAGTTCCCGGCGAAATTGCCGACTCCGGCTGCCGCGCCGATCATCCCCAGCAGTGCCAGTTGTCTCCAGCCATTGGCGTGTTGCGCCTTGGCGACAAACGCCGGATACAGGAACAGGAAGCCGACCATCACCTTGATGGTGCAGTTACCCCACAGCGAGGTAATGATGTTGCGGCCCAGCGGTTGTCGAAGCGTTCCGCCGACCTTCTTGACTTCCTCCGGCCAGCTTCGCGACGCGGGGCCGTCATCTTGGCGGTAGCTCAAGGTCGCCGGGACCTCACCAGTGGTCACCTCGACCCAGCGGGGAATCCGCATCGACAACGAGGCGCCGGCAATCGTGGCGGCCACCACTACGAACAGCGCACCGGGCAGCTTGAACAGATGGGTGCAGGCGAACTCGACGCCGCCCGCGATGGCACCGCCGCCGATGGTGCCGCCGAGCAGACCGAACATGGTCAGCCGGGAATTGACCCGTACCAGGTCGATGCTCGGTGGCATCACCCGCGGTGTCACCGCGCTGCGGAGCACACTGAACGATTTCGAAAACACCATCATGGCAAGCGCACACGGGTAAAGAACCCACGACGGGAAGCTGCCGGTGGCGCCGTCGTAGTTCATGATCAGCACCACTGCCAGCGCTGTGCGCAGCGCGAACGACATGGCCAGCGCGACGCGGCGGCCGTGCTGCAGCCGATCGAGGGCCGGTCCGATCAGCGGGGCGATTACCGCGAACGGCGCGATGGTGATCAACAGATACAGCGCGACTTTGGACTTGCTTTCACCGCTGGCCGCGGCGAAGAACAGCGTATTGGCGAGGGCAACGGCCATCGCGGAGTCGACCGCGAAGTTCGCCACGACTGGCCAGGTCAGCGCGGTGAGACCAGACTTGTCAGCGCCGTCGGCCGTGGCCGCCCGATGAACCATCGAGTACATCCGCGAACCCATTTCGCGGCTGCGCTGCGCAGCGGCGCGGGTGACGGTGATGCGCTCGGCGGCGGCGGGACCACGCGGCGGCGGGCCGCTCCGCTGCGATTCTCGCTGCTGAGACCCCAGCGGCGGCAGGTAGCGGTTGGCGCTGGGTCCGGGCGGCGGACGCCGCGAGCGGCGATACTCAGCGTCATCGGCGGGGTAGTTGGCCATGCCGGGATGCTGGTTGACCGATCCGTTGCGGGACCGGCGGCCTGGGGTGGATGCCACCCGGCCAGGATCATCACGCCGCCGTCCAGACACGAATCAATTCTGTCCTATCTGGACTTCTCGCGTGGGCAACTGACCGGGTGTGGCTTGCCAACCTTGTCGTCCGGCAGTATTAGTGACGCAACGCAGAGAGGGGATACCGTGACCGGACCCATTGAGGAATCCGTCGTGGCGACCGTGGGCGACTGGCCCGACGGATTGGCGCCGGTGCTCACGGGTGCGGCGGACCAGGCCAGGGCGGCAGTCGCCGACTTCAGCGGCCCCGACACGGTCGGGGAGTACCTGGGCGTCAACTACGAGGATCCGAGCGCCGGGACGCACCGGTTCTTGGCTCGTCTGCCCGGTTATCGGGGGTGGCAATGGGCGGTCGTCGTCGCGGCTTACCCCGGTGCTGAGCGCGCCACAATCAGTGAAGTGGTGCTGATCCCGGGGCCGACGGCGCTGCTGGCGCCCGAGTGGGTGCCCTGGGAGCAGCGGGTCAAGCCGGGTGATTTGGGCCCCGGAGACCTACTGGCGCCGGCCGCGGACGACCCGAGGCTGGTTCCGGGGTATACCGCCAGTGGTGACCCCCAGGTCGACGAGACCGCCGCCGAAGTCGGGCTGGGCCGGCGCTGGGTGATGAGCGGCTGGGGTCGCGCCGACGCAGCCGAACGATGGCACGAAGGCGATTACGGTCCAGACGCGCCGATGTCGCGCTCTACCAAGCGCACCTGTCGCGACTGCGGTTTCTTTCTGCCGCTGGCGGGATCGCTGGGAGCAATGTTCGGGGTGTGCGGCAACGAGCTTTCCGCGGATGGGCATGTCGTCGACAAGCAGTACGGCTGCGGCGCGCACTCCGACACACCGGCTCCGCCGGGCACCGGGTCGGCGCTGTATGAGCCATACGACGACGGCGTCCTCGACGTCACGAAGAAACCGACAGTCCAGCCGGCAGAGGTCCCGGCAGATGCCGCGGTAGAAGTTCCGGGTGAGGCTGCAGCAGAAGCCCCGGCAGAGGCCGTGGCCGAAGCCCTGCCAGAGCCACCGACAGAAGCTCCGGTTGAGTCCGCGGCGGAGGCCGTGGCGGAAGCCTCGGCAGAGGCCGTCGCCGACGCTCCGCCGGAACCACCGACAGAATCGCCGGATTAGCCTTTCTCTGCCGCGGCTTTGATGTTCGTCGAGATCTATTTAGGATCGAGAAAGGTTTCGAGCCCCGTTTGTGCCCCACGTGCGCCGCGGCGGGCCGCGCCGAGCTGCCACAGAAAGATGCTCGTGCCCAGGCACGAGACTCCGATTCCGGCCACTGCGATCGGACGCCAGCTCTCGAGGGCGGGTACGAGGAAGGCGGCGGCCACCGTGATCAGCCAGCCCAGCGCGCCAATGATGATGAAAGGCCACAGCCCGAGCAGCGCCCGCGGCAGCTGTGGCGCCTCAAGGTTCTGGTCGGGTTCTTGCGGCATCGCTACTAATTTAGCCCGGCGACGATGCAGGCCACGCCCGGCCTGCAGGGAGAGGTGGGCGGCCAACGTTCGCCGTTTCATATCCCCTCCTCTCGGGTTCCGTTGTAACCTCGCGCCATGCCTGACAGCGATGCACGGCTGGCCAGCGACCTCTCGCTGGCCGTGATGCGGCTGGCCCGCCAACTGCGCTTTCGCAACCCGTCGTCGCCGGTGACGCTGTCTCAGCTGTCGGCGCTGTCGACCTTGGCGAACCAGGGTGCGATGACGCCCGGGACGTTGGCGATTCGCGAACGGGTCCGACCACCGTCGATGACCCGGGTGATCGCCTCCCTTGCCGAGATGGGTCTCGTTGACCGCTCCCCGCACCCGGTCGACGGCCGGCAGGTGCTGGTCTCGGTCTCGGAGTCCGGGGCCGAGTTGGTCAAGGCGGCCCGTCGGGCCCGGCAGGAGTGGCTGGCCAAGCGGCTCGCGACGCTGGACAGCGACAAACGCGACGTCCTGCGCAATGCGGCGGATCTGATCTTGGCTCTGGTTGACGAAAGCCCGTGAAAGTCGATGAAAGCCCTTGAGGGCGTGGATGTTCAGGACATCACCGACCCTGACGATCCGCGCCTCGACGATTTCCGCGACCTGAACAGCGTGGATCGTCGCCCCGATCTGCCGACGGGCAAAGGGCTGGTGATCGCCGAGGGAGTGTTGGTGGTGCAGCGCATGCTGACGTCGCGGTTTATCCCGCACGCACTGCTCGGCACCGACCGCAGGCTGGTCGAGCTCAACGACGACTTGGCCGGTGTAAGCGGAATCGCGGCGCCGTACTACCGGGCGTCGGCGGATGTCATGGCGCGGGTGATCGGGTTCCACCTCAACCGCGGGGTGCTTGCCGCGGCGAGAAGGGCCCCGGAGCTCAGCGTTGCCCAGGTGCTCGATCAGGCCCGCACAGTTGCAGTGCTCGAAGGCGTCAACGACCACGAGAACCTGGGCTCGATCTTTCGTAACGCGGCGGGGCTCGGCGTGGACGCGGTGGTGTTCGGCACTGGCTGTGCTGATCCGCTCTATCGTCGCGCCGTTCGGGTTTCTATGGGGCATGCGCTATTGGTGCCCTACGCGCGGGCAACACAGTGGCCCGCTGACCTTGTGATGTTGAAGGAAGCCGGTTTTCGGCTGCTGGCGATGACGCCACACCCGGAGGCGCACCCCCTGGCGCAGGCGATGCAAACCGTGTGTGGCGAACGTGTTGCGGTGCTGGTGGGCGCCGAGGGGCCGGGACTGACGCCGGCGACAATAAGGTTAAGCGATGTGCGGGTGCGCATCCCGATGTCGCGAGGAACCGATTCGCTCAACGTCGCGACCGCGGCCGCCTTGGCGTTCTACGAGAGAGTTCGACCCGGCCTGTTGTCGGGCTGAGGGTCTCGCGCTTTCGTCTTAGTGTTTCGGCGAGCGTCTCGACCTCTCTGTTGGAAAATGTGAAATCGATTGCACCCCAGTCAAGTAGCTGAATATCGGCGTCCAGCAACGCGTGCCGGTTGGGTCATCGCCGTCGCTGCCAGGTCGAATTGAATAGTCCCGGAAAGCCCATTGTCATTAGAGCCTTCCTTTTGTATAAGTCTCGCTGTAACATTCGCCGGACGGTGAACGTCGCACAGTGTATGGGGGGATCAATCCGGCCCTGCTGCGATGGTTCGCCGGTTGCGAGTATTCGGGTTGTAGAGAGCTCGACGCAGGCCCAAGCTGTGGACTGCTGCGATCACAGAAGGTGGAGCACCCGTAGGGCCGTCGCCCACGCATCCCGATTGTCGCGCCGCTTTCGTGGCACGAACATCGCGACCATTACTCGAACATCCCCACGTGCTGGGAGCCGTAGATGTCTTCTTTTGTGAAAGTAATACAGGCCGACGCGGCTCAGACGACGCAGGTGGCGGTGGCGGCTCACGACGAGGTGTCGACAGCCATCTCGGCGTTGTCGGTGTCATGTGTCGGTCTCGCGCCTGGCAGGCATTGGCGCGTGCCTGACGATGCCGGTAACTAGCACGGCGTCCACATGAATGACTCCGTCACTCGCAAGGCCGCACCGGGCGAATGGTCTGTCGGCGCGCGTCGAATTCGGCTGGGCGACGCCGAACAGGCCAGGGCAACCGGCGGTCTGATCGCTCTCTATCCCCGAGTCGTCGATGCACGGACGCTCGCCATCCCCGCCGGGGAGCCGCAGCAGGATTTGCATCTCACCCTGGCGGTGTCCGGCAACGACGTGAGCGGCCTCGACGCCGACGAGCTGGAATTGCGCCTCCAAGATCTCGCGGCCGCCAACACCCATCCAATCGAGGCTCAGGTCTTCGGGCATGGGGTTATCAACTCCCACTTAGGAGCGTCCGATGCTGCTGTTGTCTATCTGGTCGGTGACTCCCCCTTCCTCGCTCCACTGCGCCACCGAGCGCTGGCGTTGTCCGAGAAGTCTTCCCTGTTACCTGCTCAGCATGAGCCGTGGGTGCCGCACATTACGGCGGCGTACGGGCCCTCGGACAGCATTTTGACCTACGTGGGCCCCGTGGTCTTCGACCGCATCGGGCTGAGTTGGGCAGGAAGTATCACATTCTTCCCTTTGAGTTAGGGCTGGACACTCCTCTTGAGCTGGCCAACGAGATCTATCTAGAAATGAGTGCGAACCGACCACCGAAGCCACTCTGCTTGCCAACCGGTAGGCGCGTGACATAAGAGATAGGGGTGAGCGACGACTCCGTCCCATGGGCAACGGGTTTGACGGTGGCCGGTTTCGTCGCCGCGATTACCTCCGTCGCGGTCGTGGTACTCAGCCTCGGATTGATCCGCGTGCATCCGTTGCTGGCCGTCGGACTCAATATCGTGGCGGTGGGGGGCCTGGCGCCGACCCTGTGGGGATGGCGGCGCACGCCGGTTCTGCGCTGGTTCGTGCTGGGCGCGGGAGTAGGCGTGACGGGTGCGTGGCTGACGTTGGGCGCGCTGGCATTAGCCGGTCACGGCTAGCCGCGAGCGATCAGCGCTGGCCGCCTGAGCGCACCCCGAGCAAGACGTCCTCCCAGGCGGGAATGACCGGTTTACCCCGGCGGGTGTGCACCGGCGGCTCGGGCCGTGCGGTGTCGGTCGGTCTTGCGGTCTCGTCGAATTCGACGTGAGCCACCTTCGCCAGCGGCCGTAGCGGACGTTCGAAGTGCGGGTCGATGAGCTCGCTGGCGCCATCGTCGACTGGGGTGACCGTTCCGCCGTGGGCGCCGGGGATGAAGCAGAAGTGTGCGATGTTGTCGGATCGGCCGACCTTCCACGCGAGTTGCACCGTCCAGCGTCCGTCTTCGTTGCGCCATGCGTCCCAGCTGAGCCCGTCGGGATCGAGGCCACGCGCCACCAAGGCGGTGCTCACAGTCTCCAGCAGGGTCAGCACTGCGGGGCCGTCGGCGAGAACCGGGTGAGCCGCGGTTGCCAGCTCCGCGGCACGATACCGTTCCAGCAATACCGGGTGGGCGAACCGGCGGATCCGCGTGATGTCAGAGCCTGATGCCGCTGCCACTTGTTCGACGGACGCGCCGGCGCGGATCTTGGCCTGAATTTCCTTGGGGCTCAGCATGTTAACGACCTGGATGTCGAGCTGTGGTTGCTCCGACGATGCCTTGTCGCCGCCGAGGGCGGCCCGGAGTCGATCGTCGGTCGGCAGCCGGAACCGGTCGGCAGGACCATCACCCTCGCAGATGATGTGTTCGCCGTCGGCATCGAGCCCTACCAGTTTCAGTTCCCGCATGAGCTTCTCCTCGCCGGATCCGCGCTGGTCGGGAACGGACCCGTCACGTGCGCACTCTAATGCAGGCAACGCCCGCAAACCGCGGTGACACGCTGGATGGTTGCGTGCAGGTTAAAGCCGTTCGACCACCCAGTCGACGCATTGAATGAGGGCGCTGACGTCATCCGGGTCGACCGCGGGGAACATCGCGACACGCAACTGGTTGCGGCCGAGTTTGCGGTACGGCTCGGTGTCGACGATGCCATTGGCGCGAAGCGTCTTGGCGACCACCGCGGCGTCCACGTCGTCGGAGAAATCGATCGTGCCCACCACCTGGGATCGCAGCGCGGGGTCTGCGACGAACGGCGTCGTGTACGGCCGCTCTTGTGCCCAGTTATACAACCGCTGCGACGAGTCGGCCGTCCGCTTGACCGCCCAATCCAGCCCGCCATTGCCGAGCAGCCAGTCGATCTGTTCGGCCAGCAGCACCAGGGTGCCGATCGCCGGGGTGTTGTAGGTCTGGTCCTTCAGGCTGTTCTCCACCGCGATCGGCAGCGACAGGAAGTCGGGAACCCAGCGACCGGACGCCGCAATGGACTCGACCCGGGCCAGCGCGGCCGGGCTCATGATGGCCAGCCACAGGCCGCCGTCTGCGGCGAAGTTCTTCTGCGGCGCGAAGTAGTAAGCATCCGTCTCGGCGATGTTAACCGGCAGGCCGCCGGCGCCAGACGTCGCGTCGATGACGAGCAGCGCGTCACCCGCACCGGATGGGCGGTGCACCGGCACCGCGACGCCCGTCGACGTCTCGTTGTGCGCCCACGCGATGACGTCGACCGACGGATCGGACTGCGGCTTTGGTGCGCTGCCGGCGTCGGACTTGATGATGATGGGATCGCCGACGAAGGGGTTCTTGACGACGCAAGAGGCGAACTTCGCGCTGAACTCACCGAAGGACAGGTGCAGCGAGCGCTTGTCGATCAACCCGAAGGCCGCGGCATCCCAGAATGCCGTCGCGCCACCATTGCCCAAGATGACCTGGTAGCCGTCCGGTATGGAGAAAAGCTCGGCCAGCCCTGTACGAACCCGGCCCACCAGATTCTTGACCGGCGCCTGCCGGTGCGAGGTGCCGAAGAGCGCGGCCGCGGTGGTGGACAGCGCCTGTAGCTGCTCGGGTCGCACCTTCGACGGGCCCGACCCGAATCGGCCGTCGCGCGGTTTGATGTCAGCGGGTATCTGGAGGGGTTCAGCCATGTCTTCAGGGTAGTAAGCAGTTCGGACGCGTTGAGACCCGCGGGCCGATTGCGGGTATACCGCCAGCACGGATGCCGACAAGGTGTGGCGCACGCCACAACGGAGGCTCATCTGCGGGCCCGGCCACAGCGATTGAAAGGGCTCTAGATAATTCCCGGTACCCGCGGTATCGTCTTAGACATACGACGTCCAAATGTAAACCTCGTTTGGGGAGGCTTGGAATGGATAGGACGCGAACGGTTCGGCGTTGGCGGCGCAACATGGAAGTACGCGACGACAACGAGTACGTGGAGATGCTTGCCACACTGTCCGAGGGGTCTGTGCGGCGAAACTTCAACCCGTACACCGATATCGACTGGGAGTCACCGGAGTTCGCTGTCAAAGACAACGATCCCCGGTGGATCCTCCCGTCGACCGATCCCTTGGGTCGCCATCCCTGGTATCAAGCTCAGTCCGAAGAGCGTCAGATCAAGATCGGCATGTGGCGGCAGGCCAACGTGGCCAAGGTCGGTCTGCACTTCGAGTCCATTTTGATCCGCGGCCTCATGAACTACACGTTCTGGGTACCGAACGGGTCGCCGGAATATCGGTACTGCCTGCACGAATCGATTGAAGAGTGCCACCACACGATGATGTTCCAGGAGATGGTCAACCGCGTCGGTGCCGACGTGCCCGGGATGCCGCGGATGTTGCGCTGGCTTTCGCCGTTCGTTCCGCTGGCGGCCGGCCCGTTGCCGGTGGCGTTCTTCATCGGGGTACTCGCCGGCGAGGAGCCCATTGACCACACCCAGAAGAACGTGCTGCGCGAAGGTAAGTCGCTGCATCCGATCATGGAGCGAGTGATGGCCATTCACGTGGCCGAGGAAGCGCGGCACATCTCCTTCGCGCACGAGTACCTGCGTAAGCGGTTGCCGAACCTCAACAAGTGGCAGCGCTTCTGGGTTTCGCTGTTTTACCCGGTGACCATGCGGGTGTTGTGTCAGGCGATCGTGAAGCCGCCCAAGGCGTTCTGGCGAGAGTTCGACATCCCGCGCGAGGTGAAGAAGGAATTGTTCTTCCGGTCTCCCGAGTCGCGGAAGTGGCTGCGCGACATGTTCGCTGACGTGCGGATGCTGGCCCACGACACCGGGCTGATGAATCCGGTGTCGCGGCTGATATGGCGGATCTGCAAAATCAACGGCAAGCCGTCGCGCTACCGCAGCGAGCCGCAACGCCAACACCTGGCCGCCGTCCCGGCTGCATAGCTGGTTCGGTATTCATGCCGCACGTTATTACCCAGTCTTGCTGCAACGACGGGTCCTGCGTTTTCGCGTGCCCGGTCAATTGCATTCACCCGTCGCCGGATGAGCCGGGCTTCGCCACCTCGGAGATGCTCTATATCGACCCGGTGGCGTGTGTGGACTGCGGTGCGTGTGTGAGCGCCTGCCCGGTTGGCGCGATCGCGCCCGAAACCCGACTAGAGCCCAAGCAGCTGCCCTTCGTCGAGATCAACGCCTCGTTTTATCCGGACCGCCCCGCCGACGTGAAGCTGCCGCCGACGTCGAAGCTGGCTCCGGTACTCCCGGCCGCTGAGGTGCGTGCCCGCACCCGGCCATTGACGGTGGCCATTGTCGGGTCCGGGCCGGCCGCGATGTACGCGGCCGACGAGCTGCTCACCCAGCGTGCGGTGCAGGTCAATGTCTTTGAAAAGCTGCCCACGCCGTACGGGTTGGTGCGCGCCGGGGTGGCGCCCGATCACCAGAACACCAAACGGGTCACCTGGCTGTTCGATCAAGTCGCCGGCCACCGGCGCTTCCGGTTTTTCCTCAATGTCGAGATCGGCAGACACCTGAGTCACGCCGATCTGTTGGCCCACCATCACGCCGTGCTTTATGCCGTCGGAGCGCCCGACGACCGTCGGCTCGACATCGACGGGATGGGTCTTCCCGGCACCGGAACCGCCACGGAGTTGGTCGCGTGGATCAACGGGCATCCCGACTTCACCAATCTGCCAGTCGATCTCAGCCACGAACGCGTCGTGATCATCGGCAACGGCAATGTCGCCCTCGATGTCGCCCGCATGCTGACAAGCGACCCGGATGACTTAGCCCGCACCGACATCTCCGACCACGCGCTGGAAATGTTCCGCGGCTCCGCCGTGCGCGAAGTCGTGATCGCCGCGCGGCGCGGGCCGGCCGAGTCGGCGTTCACGCTACCCGAGCTGGTCGGCCTGACGGCCGCGTCCGACGTCGTGCTGGACCCCGCTGACCACCAGCGGGTTCTCGCCGACCTGGCGACTGTGTCCGACACCTTGACCCGCGAGAAACTGGAGATCTTGAGCAAGCTCGGCGACGGGTCGGCACCGGCATCGCGGCCGCGGATCCGATTCGCCTACCAGCTGACGCCCCGGCGAGTGTCGGGCGAACAGCGCGCTACCTCGGTGGAGTTCTCGGTCACCGGCACCGAGGAGACGCGCCGGTTGGACGCGGGCCTGGTGCTTACCTCGATTGGATACCGCGGCAAGGCTATTCGCGATCTTCCCTTTGACGAGTCGGCGGCGGTCGTCCCGAATGACGGGGGCCGTGTCGTCGACCCTGAGTCCGGTCGATCGGTGCCGGGTGCCTACGTTGCGGGCTGGATCAAGCGCGGGCCGACGGGGTTCATCGGCACCAACAAGTCCTGTTCCTTTCAAACCGTTGCGGCCTTGGTCGCTGACTTCAATGCCGGCAAGCTGACCGATCCGCCTGCCAAGCCCGGCGCATTAGCTGCCCTGGTGCACACCCGCCAGTCTGCCGTTGTCGATTCCGCGGGGTGGCGCGCCATCAACGCCGCCGAAATAGCGCGTGGCGGTGACGACGGTCGGCCGCGCAACAAGTTCAGCGATGTGGCCGACATGCTTGCAGCCGCGCGCACCGCACGGCCGACGCAGCCGCTGCGGCGGCGGTTATTGGAGCGGTTGCGCGACCGGTAGGCTCGCCGCTCTCAAGGTCGTGCTCAGGCGGTGGTGAAAACCCGATCCCAGCCGTCGACGGATTCCGGGCTGCGCGGCTCGGGTCCCACGTAGATGGCCGACGGGCGGACCAGCTTGCCGAGCCGCTTCTGCTCGAGGATGTGGGCGCACCATCCCGCGGTGCGTCCACACGTGAACATCGCCGGCATCATGTTTGCCGGTACCTGGGCGAAGTCCAGGATCACTGCGGCCCAGAACTCGACGTTGGTCTCAATGGCGCGATCCGGACGACGCTCGCGCAGCTCGGCCAACGCGGCCTGTTCCAGCGCGACCGCGACGTCGTGGCGTGGTGCGCCAAGTCGCTCGGCCGCGCCCCGCAGAACCCGGGCACGCGGGTCCTCCGCGCGATAGACCCGGTGGCCGAACCCCATCAGCTTGTCGCCGCGGTCCAGGATTCCCTTGACCAGGCCGCGGGCGTCACCGGTGCGCTCGACCTCTTCGAGCATGGGGAGCACCCGGGCAGGCGCACCACCGTGCAGTGGCCCACTCATCGCCCCGATCGCCCCGGACAGCGCCGCGGCCACGTCGGCGCCCGTCGACGCGATCACTCGCGCGGTGAAGGTCGACGCGTTCATGCCGTGCTCTGCAGCCGACACCCAGTAGGCGTCGATGGCCTCGATGTGTTTGGGGTCCGGCTCGCCTTGCCAGCGGGTCATGAAACGTGCTGTGACCGTTGTGCATTCATCGATGATTCGCTGCGGGACGGCGGGCTGATAGATGCCGCGTGCGGACTGTGCGACATAGGACAGTGCCATCACCGATGCCCGGGCCAGCTGGTTGCGGGCGGTGGCTTCGTCGGTGTCGAGCAGCGGCTTGTAGCCCCAGATCGGGGCCAGCATCGCCAGGCCCGCCTGGACATCGACGCGCACGTCACCGGTGTGGATCGGCAGCGGGAACGGCTCGGCGGGCGGCAACCCGTGACCGAACTTGCCGTCCACCAGCAGTGCCCAGACATCGCCGAATGTGACCCGCTGGCGCACCAGATCCTCGATGTCGACGCCGCGGTAGCGCAGGGCGCCGCCGTCTTTATCCGGCTCGGCGATTTCGGTGGTGAACGCCACCACACCTTCGAGGCCGGCGACAAAGTTTTCCGGGACGGCAGTCATGGGAAAATTCTCGCACCTCGCCTCCGAGCCGACGCTACCGGCCGGTAGCAACCCGGTAGCGTTGGTGTGATGGCGGTAGAAGACCCTGACCATCTGCAGGGGATGCGCGTCGAGTACGGATCCGTCGAGAAGGATGGCAGCCCCGATCTCGACGCGGACTGGCTCGGCGACGGCTGGCTTGCGCTGCTGCGCAAGTGGATCGGCGATGCTGAACGTTTAGGAGTCGCCGAGCCCAACGCGATGGTGTTGGCTACCGTCGCGGCCGGTAGGCCAGTGAGCCGATCGGTGTTGTGCAAGAGCGTGGACGAGACCGGAATCACATTCTTCACCAACTACGACTCGGCCAAGGGTGACGAGCTGGCAGCGACACCGTTCGCGTCAGCGACCTTCCCCTGGTACCAGCTGGGACGACAGATCCACATCCGCGGCCCGGTGACCAAGGTCGCCCCGCAAGTCACCAAGGACTACTGGTCCAAGCGGCCGCGCGGTTCCCAACTGGGCGCGTGGGCGTCGCACCAGTCCCGCCCGATCGCTTCGCGCGCGGCGCTGCTGGACCAGCTGACGGAAGTGACCGAGCGGTTCGCCGACGTCGAATCCATCCCGGTGCCACCGGCATGGGGCGGCTATCTCATCACGGCCGACGTAGTGGAATTCTGGCAGGGCCGGGAAAATCGGGTGCACAACCGAATTCGGGTTACCGGTTCACTGATCGAGCGCCTGCAGCCGTGAGCCTGAACTGGTGGCGCCGAAACTGCAACGTAGAGCGTGCCTCGTCGACTTTCGGCAGCCCTGGACGCAGTCTCGATCGAAGTTAGCCGAGGACCGCGCCGACGCGTCGCCGCACCTCGGCCTCGCCGAGCGCGAGGGCGACCAGATGCAGCGCGGGGCTGCGGGTAGAGCCGGTGAGCAACACCCGAATCACCTGCGACGCCTCGCGGATCGATCCGACAAACGCATCGGGGTTGTTCTTGAACTCCTTGGCGTTGGCAGCAAAGCCGTTGTTTTCGGCCACCCGGCGGATCTGGTCGAACCACGCGTCGGGCTCGGTCTCCCGATAGTTGGCCAGCAGGTCGCTGCACAGCCGCCGCAGCACCTCGGGCGCCAAGCCGTCGAACCGGCCGTCGGCCACATCGGTCACCGGCTCGAACAGCGCGCTGAAGAAGTAGCCGTAGACGGGCCGGAAGTCCGACCACGAGCGCATGTCCTTGCGGGGGTTGTCCACACCCGTTCGCTCGATGTCGAGCGCCCGCACGGCGAGGTCCGGCTCGGCGCGCACCGCTTGCGCCAGTTCGGGGTCTTGATCGTCGGCCCAGGTCAGCACGGCATCGAGGATGTCCCTGCTGGGCAGCGTGGCGATGTAGTTCGACGAGATGTCGTTGAGCTTCACCAGGTCGACCAGTGCGCCCGACACCCCGCAATCGGACAGCCGCAACGGCGTCCGCAGCGCTTCGTGAAGCGGCATCTCAGCGAGGCGCCCGTTGAGCAGGCCCCGCAGGTAATACAGCACGGCAGGCGCCGGGTAGCCCGCGTTGATGTAGAACTCGACGGACGCCTCGGGGTCCTTGCGCTTGGACAGCTTGCGTTTTCCGCCGCCCTCGGCCTTCAGCAGTGGCGCGATGTGCGCGTAGGGGATGGGCTCGAAGCCGGCCGCGTCGAACAGCTGCAGGTGCACCGGCACCGAGGAGATCCACTCATCGCCGCGGACTACGTGTGTCACTCGCATCAGATGGTCGTCTACGACGTGGGCAAAGTGGTAGGTGGGCAGCCTGACAGCACTGACGGAAGCGTCGCTGCTCTTTAGTATGACGACGTCGTTGCGGTTGGCGTCGGCCTCGATGGTGCCGCGGATCAGGTCGGTGTAGCTGACACGACCGCCGGTTTCGGGCGCGCGAAAACGGATGACGTAGGGCTGGCCATCGGCCAGCGCCTGGCGCACCTTGTCGTCGGGCGCGTCGCGCCAGATCGCCCAGGGGCCGTAGTAGCCCGTCGGGACCTTCGCCGCACGCTGTTGATCGGTTGCCGCGGTCAGTTCCTCTTTCGTCGCGAAGCACGGGTACGCCCGGCCGTCGCGGAGGAACTCACGTGCATACGTCAAATAGATGTCGGCGCGGTCCGACTGGAGGTAGGGCCCGTAGGCCCCGGTCTCGTCGGTCTCGTCGGAGGTCACCCCGAAGTAGTCGAACGCGACGGCGAACTGCTCGATCGCTCCCTCAACCGTGCGCGACTGATCGGTGTCCTCGATCCGGACGAAGTACTTTCCGCCGGAGTGCACCGCGAGATCTTTGTCCAGCATCGCCGCGTACATCCCGCCCAGGTGAGCGAATCCGGTGGGGCTAGGACCGAACCGGGTGACCATCGCGCCCGGCGGTAGCTCACGCGACGGGTAGCGCGCCTCCCAACTGGCGGGATCGGGCAGGTTCGCGGGGAACAGGGCGTCGATCTCGTCACGGCTGAGCATTGGGGTACCTTAGCGACGATTTAAGTTCGGATGACCTGAGGGAACGCGCGGTTACACGCGCTGGTCTGGCGATTCAATACTTTAGTTGTCGTCCCGACCACGTCCCCGACTGCCCTGGTGCGTTGCGGTCATCACACTGCCGGACCCCACCCCGGACAGGCGCTCCGGCGCGATAACGACTACCTTCGGCTGTACGCACACCGTGCGGCCAGCCATATCAGCCAGAGCGCAAAGGGGTTCTCGTGGCCGACACTGACGACACCGCAACTCTCGGGTACCCCGGGGGCGAGATTGACCTGGAGATCGTCCGCGCCACCGAAGGAAACGACGGCATTGCTCTGGGCCCGCTGCTGGCCAAGACCGGACTCACCACGTTCGATGTGGGGTTCGTTAACACGGCCGCCTGCAAGAGTTCCATCACCTACATCGACGGCGATGCCGGCATTCTGCGCTACCGCGGCATCCCGATTGATCAGCTGGCCGAGAAGTCGACCTTTATCGAGGTCAGCTACCTGCTGATCTACGGCGAGTTGCCGAGCACTGAGCAGTTGGCGGGCTTCACCAAGCAGATTCAGCTGCACACGATGCTGCACGAGGACCTCAAACGGTTCTTCGACGGCTTCCCGCGTAACGCCCACCCGATGCCGGTGCTGTCCAGCGCGGTCAACGCCCTTTCGGCGTACTACCCGGATTCGCTTGACCCAACGGACACCGAGCAGGTCGAGCTGTCGACGATTCGTCTGCTGGCCAAGCTGCCCACCATCGCTGCGTACGCCTTCAAGAAGTCGGTCGGCCAGCCGTTCCTCTACCCCGACAACTCGCTGACCCTGGTCGAGAACTTCCTGCGCATGACGTTCGGGCTGCCCGCCGAGCCCTACGAGGCCGACCCCGAGGTGGTGCGGGCCCTGGACATGCTGCTGATTTTGCATGCCGATCACGAGCAGAACTGTTCGACGTCGACCGTGCGGCTGGTGGGTTCGTCCCAAGCCAACCTGTTCACCTCGATCTCCGGCGGCATCAACGCGCTGTGGGGTCCGTTGCACGGCGGCGCCAACCAGGCGGTGCTCGAGATGCTCGAGCAGATCCGCGACAGCGGCGACGACGTCAGCGAGTTCGTCCGAAAGGTGAAGAACCGCGATGCCGGCGTCAAGCTGATGGGCTTCGGCCACCGCGTTTACAAGAACTACGACCCGCGGGCCCGGATCGTCAAGGAACAGGCCGACAAGATCCTGGCCAAGCTCGGCGGCGACGACAACCTGCTGAGCATCGCCAAGGGGCTCGAAGAGGCGGCGCTGACCGACGACTACTTCATCGAGCGCAAGCTCTACCCGAACGTCGACTTCTACACCGGGCTCATCTATCGGGCCCTCGGGTTCCCGACCCGGATGTTCACCGTGCTGTTTGCGTTGGGCCGGCTGCCCGGCTGGATCGCACACTGGCGTGAGATGCACGACGGCAGCGATAGCAAGATCGGCCGTCCGCGCCAGATCTACACGGGCTACACGGAACGCGATTACCTCGGCATCGACTCGCGGTCGTAAGCCTCCAGCACCGCCATTGCGGCGTTATGGCCGCCGATGCCCGACACCGCCCCGCCGCGCCGGGCGCCCGAGCCGCACAACATGATCCGGTCATGTGCGGTACCAACTCCCCATCGCCGCGCGGGTCTATCCAGCGTGTCGTCGTCCTCCGCGAACGGCCAGGACAGCGCGCCATGGAAGATGTTGCCCGCGGTCATGCGCAGGGACCGCTGTAAGTCCAGGGTGGTCGTCGTCTCGATGCACGGCCGACCGTGCGCGTCCGCCATCAACACGTCCTGAATCGGTTCGGCGAAAACAGAATTCAACGAGGCGAGCACCGACTCGGTCAATTGGTGACTGAAGGTGTCGGAGTCGCTGGAGTCGCTGACCAACGAGTGTGGTGTGTGCAAGCCGAACACCGTCATCGTCTGCGTGCCCGACGCGCGCAGCCCCGCGGACAGGATGCTCGGATCCGTCAACGAATGGCAGTAAGCCTCGCAGGGCAGCGGATCCGGCAGCTGTCCGGCCGTCGCACGCGAGTAGGCCGCATCCAGCTGGGTCCACGTTTCGTTGACGTGGAACGTGCCGGAAAACGCCTGCTCCGGTGTGACGTTGTCGTCGCGCAGCCGGGGCAGTCGCCCCAGCACCATGTTCACCTTGACCTGGGCGCCTTGCGCCAGCTGTGGCGGCTGTTCTCCCAGCAGGCCGGCCAGGACGGCTGGGGTGACGCCGGCCAGCACGACCCTGCCGCGGATGCAGTGCTCGTCGTCGCCGCTGCGATAACGCACCCGGCCATCTGGATCGATCGCGTAGACCTCTGCGCCCGTGACTATTTCGGCGCCATGGCGGACGGCTGCCGTTGCCAGGGCCGTGGTCACCGAGCCCATCCCGCCGATGGGGACGTCCCAATCCCCGCCGATGACGTGATAGAGGAAGCAGATGTTTTGCCGCAGTGACTGGTCGTCGAGACCGGCGAAGGTGCCGATCAACGCATCGGTGGCGATGACGCCACGGACCAGGTCGTTGCTGACCGCGCCGGCGATGGCGTGCCCAATCGGTTCGTCTACCATTGCCCGCCACGCTGCCGCCGCGTCAGCATCGCCGGACTCCAGGACGTGGCGGCGGGCCTGCTGGCGGGTGCGCAGCGGTTCGAGCAGCGTCGGCCAGAGCCGTTCGGTCACCAGACGGCAGCGCCGGTAGAACTCGGCGAATCCGAATTCATCGCGGGCTGCGCCGATGGCGGCGAACGCGTCCTCACGCGGCGACCCGACCAGCAGGCCAGAGTGCCCGGCCGTTGCCGGATCGGGGGTATACGAGGAAAGCTGCCGCCGGGCCAGCCTTACCGGTGCGCCCAGGTCCTCGACGATGCGTGGAGGCAGCAAGCTGACCAAATACGAGTAACGCGACACCCGGACCTCGACGCCGTCGAAGGCCTGCGCAGATACCGCGGCCCCGCCGATGTGTCCCAGTCGTTCCAGCAACCGGACCCGAAGCCCGGCTCGGGCCAGGTAGCCCGCTGCGACCAGGCCGTTGTGGCCGCCACCAACGATGACCACATCAAAATCCGGCACGCCGCGATCCTGCGACCCGGCCATGTCTAGCCTAAATAGCCCTCGACTTCGCCGGCCGGACGCACCGACGCCTCGCGTGGGTCACCTCCGGTTTCGCGCAGCGCTCGGCGCTGACGCAGCAGGTCCCAGCACTGGTCGAGTTCGATCTCCACTTTGCGGAGGCGATCATGCTCCTCGGACTCGGTGATGTCGCGGTGCTGCAGCTGAGCACGTAATGCTTTCTCCTCGGCGACCAGGTCGTGGATGTGTGCCAGCGTCTCGTTGTCGGTCGGTTTCCTGCCGTTGCCCATCGCTCTAGTGTGCCCGACATGGGCGGTGTTGCGGTGCCGACTCGGTAGGCTGCATATCGCCTGCATGAGCGACGACTCCCGTAGACGAACTGAAAGAGGGCTGGGTGGGTTCCAAGGTGGGTTCTAAGGTGGGTTCTGGGGCGGGTTCCGGTGAAACGGCCGCAACCAGCTACTCCCGGCGGCCGCCGGCATTCTTCCGGAGGTCGCCCGGCCTGCCCTGGCTGATTTGTCTGGTGGTTATTCCGTTGCTGATGGCGGCAATCGGCTACGTTGCGTTCGACCGACCCGGGTTCGCCAATGGACCGAGTCGGGCGGTGCCGACGGCCACACCGTCGAGCACGTCCGCGGCTCCAAAGATGGCTTTGGCAGCGTTTTCGCTTAGCCGCAATGGCAACAGCATGACCCTCAGTGGCGCCTTCCCCGACGACTCCGCTAAAGCGGTGCTGATCAAAGCCCTTCAGGGTTCGCTGCCGCCGGGCGTGAACATCGTCGACCAAACCCATATCGACCCGAACGTCAAGGCGCTCGATTTCTCCAACGCTGTACCGGTTTTCAAAGACAGCGCGTCGATGGCCGATTTCAATCTCACTGTCGACGGTGACACCGTGACCCTGTCCGGGACTGCCACATCGCAAGACCAAAAGAACGTGGTCACGCAAGAGGCCGCGATGCTCTGGTCGAACCTCAATGTCATTGACAAGCTTGTGGTTAACGGGCCGATTCCTCCGGCGGGGCCCGCCGGGCCGGTTCCGCCGCCTGCTCCGTCTCCGTGCACCGACTTGCAGGCGGCTATCAGTGCTGTGACTGGCGGTCCGATTGCCTTCGGGAACGACGGCTTTAGTTTGACGCCGGAAGATGAGCCGATCCTGACCCAGGTGGCAGACAAGCTCAAGGCGTGCCCGACCGCGCACGTGACACTCAACGGCTACACCGACAATTCGGGCAACGAGGCCATCAATATTCCGTTGAGCACGCAGCGAGCCGGGATGGTCGCCGACTTCCTGGCATCCCACGGCGTTGCCCGCGATCAACTCATCGTGCGGGGCCTCGGTTCGATGAGCCCGATCGCCGGCAATGAAACGGCCGAGGGTCGCGCAAAGAACCGCCGCGTCGAAATCGTCGTCAGCTAAGGAGAATCCAGCGTGGATTTTGTGATCCAGTGGTTATGGTATCTGCTGGCTTTCGTCGCGGGCTCAGCGGTTGGCCGGGTGATCGCCACCTGGTGGATTAGGCGCGGCGGGGCGCAAGAAGAAGCACCGGCGGATGTGCCACACGAGGTGGGCGCGCAATGATGAGCCACCTGCACTGGGCGCTAATCGCCGTTTCGTTCGGGTTGGGGACGGTAGCGACGTTCGTGCTGACCGTCCGCTCCGTCAAACACCATGCGCCGGTGGGGACATTGGGGGAAGAGTCCGAACCGCCCACAACGCAGATCTCTTCGGATACGGAACCAGCGACGACGTTGATTCCGGTCGAGACAGAGCCGGCGACGACGCTGATTCCGGTCGAGACAGGGTCGCCGACGACGAAGATTCCGGTCGCCAAAGATGGGCCGACGACGAAGATTCCGGCTGCAGATCGGCCGCTGAGGAAGAGGCCCCCGGGGGCAAAGGGATCACCGACCCGGAAGATCCCCGTGGTGGCGTACGCGCCGTTCGGCCCTGGCTCCGCTCGCGCCGACAGGCGGGGTAACGGCCCGTCGGGGTGGATGGTGAAGGGCCGCTCAGATACCAGGCTGTACTACACCCCGGACGACGCGACCTACGACCAGACCGTCGCCCAGGTGTGGTTCAGGGACGAAGAATCGGCCGTTCGGGCCTTTTTCACGCCATGGCGTAAGAGCTCGAAGAAGTAAGCCTGCTAGCTCGGGGCGGGACTTGTTCACTGCATGCGCAGGACGAACCCGACTCCTCGAACGGTGTGCAGCAGCCGGGGTCCGCCGTTGGACTCCAGCTTGCGGCGGAGGTACCCGATGAACACGTCGACGACGTTGGTGTCGGCGGCGAAGTCGTAACCCCACACCAGCTCGAGCAGTTGCGCGCGGGACAGCACCGCCGTCTTGTGCTCGGCCAGCACAGCCAGCAGGTCGAACTCGCGCTTTGTCAGATCGACGTCGACGCCGTTGACCCGGGCCCGCCGACCCGGGATGTCCACCTCGAGCGGGCCGACCGTGATGGTCTCTGAGGACGAGCTCGCGGTACTGCCGCGACGGCGCAACAGTGCTTTCACCCGCGCCACCAGCTCGGCCAGCACGAACGGTTTGACCAGGTAATCGTCGGCGCCGGCCTCCAAGCCCGCGACTCGGTCGTCGACCGAGCTACGCGCGCTCAGCACGCAGACCGGGACGTCGTTATCCATGGCCCGAAGGGCTGTGACCACACTGACGCCATCGAGCACCGGCATGTTGATGTCGAGGACGATGGCATCCGGTCGGGTCTCGGTGGCGCTGCGCAGCGCCTCCGCGCCGTCGACCGCGGTCGATACCTCGAATCCGGACAGCCGCAGGCCGCGTTCCAGCGATGCGAGCACGTCGGCGTCGTCGTCAACGACCAAAACCCGCGGTGAAGTGCCGCTAGTGTCCATGCCGCTCATTTTGCCTGATTAATGCCTGTGGCGGTGGGAGGCTGTCCGCTCGGACGGCGGGCGCCAGAACTCGCCGAGAAATGAGCCTGGCTCCACTGCACCGGCGTTTCGCCTGCGCGAGTTACATGTCGCGGGGCAAGCCGATGCTGCGGTAGCGCCGCAATCGCGCGGCGAGCCGTTCGGCTGCGGGTATTTCGCGTAGTGCGTTTACTTCCGCGGCTATCGCGCTGGACAGTCGCTGGGAGAACTCGATCGGCTCGTCTGCGGCATCGGGATGTTCTGGGACGATGGCGTCGACAATCCCGGAGGACAGCAGGTCGGCCGACCGGATACCTTGGGCCGCGGCGAGCTCGGGGGCATGCGCGGTGTCGCGGAAAACAATCGCGCTGGCGCCCTCCGGAGGCAGCGGCGCCAGCCAGCCATGCAGCGCGGCGAGCACCCGATCGGCGGGCACCATGGCCAGGGCCGGCCCGCCACTGCCCTGGCCCAGCAGCACCGACACCGTCGGCGTGTCCAGCGTGACGAGCTCGGCCAGGCACTGGGCGATCTGGCCGGCCAGGCCGCCCTGTTCGGCTTCGGCCGACAACGCGGGGCCGGCGGTGTCGATCACCAGCACCAGCGGCAGCCGCAACTCGGCGGCCAGCGCCATGCCGCGACGGGCTTCGCGCAGCGACGCGGGGCCGACTCGGCCTGCTTCAAACCCGCCGGGACCGCGCTGCTGACCCAACACCACAGCGGGCTGGCCGGCAAATCGCGCCAGGGCCAGCAGGGTGGTCGCGGCCTCGCCCTGGCCGGTGCCCGACAACAGCACCCGGTCGGTGGCGCCGTGCCGCAACAGGTGCCCGACCCCGGGCCGGTCCGGGCGTCGCGATGCCACCACCGAGTCCCAGGCCGGAACGTCGGGCACGGGTTCGGGCGGTTGCGCCGCCGGCAGAGGACCCGGATCGTCGGAGATGACCGTCAGCGCTCGGTCCGCCGTCCGCCGCAGTCCGTCGAGCGCGACGACGCCGTCGATCACGCCGTACCGCTGGAGGTTCTCCGCGGTCTGGACGCCGGACGGGAATGGCTCGCCATACAGCTGCTCGTACACCCGGGGCCCCAGGAAGCCGATCAAGGCGCCGGGCTCGGCGACGGTGACATGGCCCAGTGATCCCCACGAGGCGAAGACGCCGCCGGTGGTCGGGTTGCGTAGGTAGACCAGATACGGCAGGTGTGCCTGTTTGTGCAGCCTGACGGCCGCGGCGATCTTCACCATCTGCAGAAACGCGACGGTACCTTCCTGCATGCGGGTGCCGCCTGAGCTCGGCGAGGCCAGCAGCGGCAGCCGCTCGGCGGTTGCCCGTTCTACGGCCGCGGTGATCCGCTCCGCGGCCGCCACCCCGATCGAGCCACCGAGGAAGCTGAATTCGCAGACCACCACCGCGACCCGGCGCCCACAGATCCGGCCCTCGCCGGTCAACACCGCCTCGTCGCGCCCGGAGGTTTCCCGGGCGTCGGCCAGCTCTCGTGCGTAGGACTCGCTGACCGGCACCGCCAGCGGTGCGCTGTCCCAGCTGACGAACGAGCCCTCGTCGAGCACGGCATCGCGCAGTTGATCGGTCGTGATACGGCTCACGCTTCGAGGCTAGCTAAGGCTAGATAGGCTTGGCCCATGATCGGTGTCACCCAGGCCGAAGCCGTTATGACGATTGAGCTGCAGCGCCCCGAGCGCCGCAACGCGTTGAATTCCCAGCTCGTCGAGGAGCTGCGCGAGGCGGTGGAAAAAGCCAGCGATGGAGCAACCCGCGCGCTTGTGCTGACCGGGCAGGGCACGGTGTTCTGCGCCGGCGCGGACCTGAGCGGCGACGCGTTCGCGGCCGACTATCCCGATCGGCTCATCGAGCTGCACAAGGCCATGGATGCGGCGCCGTTCCCGGTCATCGGCGCCATCAACGGCCCCGCCATCGGCGCTGGCCTGCAGTTGGCCATGCAATGCGATCTGCGAGTGGTCGCACCGGATGCGTTCTTCCAGTTCCCGACGTCGAAATATGGTCTGGCCCTGGATAACTGGAGCATCCGTCGGCTTTCGTCGCTGGTCGGCCACGGGCGTGCCCGCGCGATGCTGCTGACAGCGGAAAAACTGAGCGCCGAGACCGCGCTGCAGACCGGGATGGCCAACCGGATCGGGACGCTGGCGGATGCCCAGACCTGGGCGTCCGAGATCTCCGGCCTGGCGCCGCTGGCCATCCAGCACGCGAAACGCGTGCTAAACGACGACGGCTCGATCGAAGAGGCGTCGCCGGAGCACAAGGAGCTCTTCGACAGGGCGTGGGGCAGCCAGGACGTCATCGAAGCGCAGATCGCTCGCGTGGAGAAACGGCCGCCGAAGTTCCAGGGGGCCTAAAAGGTGCGCGGAGCGCTGCAACGGGCCGCGGGTTCGGCGACGCTGGCCGCCAGCGGATTGGTGTTGCGCGCTCTGCGCGGCGCCCCGGCGGCGCTCGGTGCTGACCCCGCGGCGATCGCTGCGGCGGCGGCGGGTTCGCCGAACTACAGTGACGGCGTCTTCGTCAACCTTGAACCCGGGTCGGCGGCTAGTGGCGGGGAAATGCTAGTGATTGCAAGGGAATTCGTGGACAGCCGCGGCAGCAGCCGGCCGGCCGCGCCGATCCCGTTGGCCTCGCCGGAGATCTACCAGGGTGACGCCGGTGAGCTGGCGGTGACCTGGTTCGGTCACTCGAGCGTGCTGGTGGAAATCGACGGCTACCGCGTGCTGACCGATCCGGTGTGGAGTGATCGCTGCTCCCCGTCGCACATTGTCGGCCCACACCGGTTGCATGCACCGCCGGTGGACGTGGAAAAGCTGCCCGCGCTCGACGCGGTGGTGATCAGCCACGACCATTACGACCATCTCGATATCGACACCATCGTCGCGTTGACCCGCACACAGCGGGCTCCGTTCTTCGTACCGCTCGGTGTCGGTGCCCACCTGCGTTCGTGGGGTATCCCCGAACAGCGCATCGTCGAACTGGACTGGAACCAGAGCTCGGACGTCGGCGAGCTCGCCGTCGTCTGTCTGCCGGCGCGGCACTTCTCGGGGCGTTTGTTCGACCGCAACAACACGCTGTGGGCGTCGTGGGCGCTGATAAGTCCGAGTCATCGCGCGTACTTCGGCGGCGATACCGGCTACACCAAGAGCTTCGCGGACATCGGCGCCGACCACGGGCCGTTCGATCTGACCCTGCTGCCTATTGGCGCCTACAACCCGGCGTTCACCGACGTCCATATGAACCCCGAGGAGGCGGTCCAGGCGCACTTGGACGTCACGACATCGGGATCGGGACTGCTGGTGCCGATTCATTGGGCCACGTTCCGGCTGGCCCCGCATCCGTGGGCTGAGCCGGTCGAACGGCTGCTGGTGGCGGCTGAGGCCGAGCATGTCGCGGTGGGCGTACCCAAGCCCGGCCAACGGATTGATCCCGCCGCGCCGCTGCGGTTCAACCCGTGGTGGCGGCTTTGATTCGCTGACCGTTGCGACACGGGCCTCAGCCCGGGTCGGCCAGCGCGGAGCCGATAGTGTGCGGTCATGAGGAAACGCGCGGTTATGGCCGCTGTCGGACTAGTCTTGCTGGCGTCCGCGGCATGTGGGCCCGCGCAGCCGACGTCGGGCCCACCTTCTTCTTTCACCAACGCCCCGCCCAACGAGGTGTCGGGTCTGGAGATTCCCCCCAGCCGCATCGACGACGCCATCGCCAAGGTCGACGGCCTGGTCAGCGATCTGATGAAGAAAACCGGCATCCCGGGCATGGCCGTAGCCATTGTCCGTGGTGGAAAGACCTTATATGCCAAGGGCTTCGGTGTCCGAGACGCAAGCAAAGGCGAGGGTCAAGACAATAAGATCGACGCCGACACGGTCTTCCAGTTGGCGTCGGTGTCGAAGGCGGTCGGCGCAACGGTGGTGGCACACGAAGTGACCGACGGCGTCGTTGGCTGGGACACGCCGGTGGTGTCCAAGCTGCCGTCATTTGCGTTGTCCGATCCTTATGTCACCAGCCATGTGACCATCGCCGATCTGTACTCGCATCGTTCCGGGCTGCCCGACCATGCCGGCGACAAACTGGAGGATCTGGGCTACGACAGAACCCAAACGCTTGAGCGACTAAAGTACCTGCCGCTGGCCCCTTTTCGAATCAGCCACGCCTACACAAACTTCGGGGTGACGGCCGCTGCCGAGGCGGTGGCGGCCGCGGCGGGAAAGCCGTGGGAGGACCTATCCGACGAAGTGCTTTATCGCCCGCTGGGGATGACGTCCACAAGTTCGCGGTTCGCTGAATTCCTATCCAGACCGAACCACGCCGTCAACCATGTCAAGGTCGGCGACAAATGGGAGCCACGCTTCCAACGCGAGCCCGATCCACAGACGCCTGCCGGTGGAGTCAGTTCATCGGTCAACGACATGGCCCGCTGGCTGACCATGGTGACGGCCAACGGAACTTACAACGGCCAGCGGATCACCTCACCTGAATCTCTGTTGCCCGCCGTTACCCCGCAGGTCATTTCGGCCGCTGCGGGATCTCCGAACGCACGTGCCGGCACATATGGTTATGGGTTCAACGTTTCGGTGACCTCGTCCGGGCGCACCGAGTACAGCCACTCCGGCGCCTTCGGCTCGGGGGCGGCGACGAACTTCGCGGTGCTGCCGTCCGAAGACATCGGCATCGTTGCCCTGACCAACGCCGCGCCCTACGGCACACCGGAGACACTGACCGCACAATTCCTGGATCTGGTGCAGTACGGACAGGTCCGCGAGGATTGGGCCAGCCTGTACAACCACGCAATCGCCCCGATGAACAATCCGGAGGGCTCGCTGGTCGGTAAGCAGCCTCCAGCCAACCCCGCGCCGCAAAGACCGGCCAGCGACTACGTCGGGGTGTACGCGAATGACTACTGGGGTCCGGCAACCGTGACGGAAAGCGAAGGTGGACTGCAGCTGTCCCTGGGACCAAAACACCAGACGTTCAATTTGAACCACTGGGATGGTGACACCTTCACGTTCGCGTTGACGAGTGAAAACGCGCCGGCCGGGACTATTTCCAAGGCTGTGTTCTCCGGGTTCCCCGGAACAACGACCCTGAACCTGGAGTATTTCGACTCCGACAAGCTGGGGACGTTCACGCGATGACGACCGGAGGGGTAACCGATGCCGAAGTAGCGCAACTGATTGCCGAAGCTACGAGGAACGAGGATGCTCGGAGTGCCGCCACGATTGTGGCGTTAGCCTGAGCGGATGGCCAAACTTTCCGGATCCATCGACGTACCGCTGCCACCGGAGGCGACCTGGAAGCACGCCTCCGACCTGTCCCGCTATAAGGACTGGCTGAGCATTCACCGGGTCTGGCGCAGCAACTTGCCGGACACCATTGAAAAGGGCACGGTCGTCGAGTCCATCGTCGAGGTCAAGGGCATGAACAACCGGATCAAGTGGACGATCGTGCATTACAAGCCGCCCGAGGCCATGACGCTCGACGGCGTCGGCGTTGGTGGCGTCAAGGTCAAGTTGATAGCGAAGGTGAAGCCGAAGGACGACGGTTCTGCGGTCACCTTCGACGTACATCTTGGTGGGCCGGCGTTATTCGGGCCGATCGGGATGGTCGTTGCCGCCGCGCTGCGCGGCGATATCCGCGACTCGCTACAAAAGTTCGTCGCGGTGTTCGCGGGCTCCTGAAACGGCCTGAATGGGGACAGCGGCGCACATCGCTTACCGCCCCGGTTGTCGTCACGCTGGCGTGACATTCGCCGGCGGACGCCACGCTGGCGTGACGTTCGGTGGCAGAGGCCCACGGGCCGGTCGGCTAATGTCGCAACCATGATTCGCCGGCTGCACCCTGGTTGGCTGGTGGCGCTCTTTGCCGCGATCGTGTCGGCCAGCGCCTGGATGCCATGGGTGGCGACGGCGGTCGGTGGCGGCGGCTGGGCCAACGCGATCGGAGGTAGGCACGGCAATCTGATACTTCCGCCGGGGTTCGGCGCAGGCCAGCTCATCGTCCTGCTGTCCTCAGCGCTGCTGGTGGCCGGGGCGGTCGCCGGCCGCGGCCTCTCCATGAAGCTTGCTTCCATTGCCGCGCTGACAATTTCGCTGCTTCTGGTGGCGCTTACGGTGCTGTACTACAAACGCAACATTAACCCGCCGATGTCAGCGGAATACGGACTCTACGTCGGGGCGTTCGGCGCGGTGTGTGCCGTGGCATGTTCGCTGTGGACAGTGGGGGCCGCATTGGCGGCGGGTCGGTCGCGGCGGTGAGGCTCTAGTCCGACGGGAACTCGTGTTTGCCCGAGGTGGAGCTGTGGCCGGGCTCATTCGCGCCGAACACGAACGGCGCGAACACGACTTCGCGGCCATCGGGGTCGCGATAGGTGACCGAACCTGTCGCTTCCCAATACGGATGCTGCTCAACCGGCTGCAGCGATTCTCGTTGCATACGCGCAATCGCGGCCTGCTGGGTCGGCTTATCGGGGAAGTACAGGCACAGCTGTTCGTGGTGATCCACCGCGACTGCGTCGACCGCCTCCACGATCTCCATGGTCAGGTTCGAACTCGGAAGGCCGAAGATGGCACCGTTGCTGCCGTAGCTGGCTTCGAATGTCTCGTACAACGGCAGACCCACCAGCTCGCGGTAGAAGCGCACTGTTTCTTGGAAGTTCGACGAACGCCGAGCGAAACGGATGGCGCCGATCGAGGCCAACTCCGTGGGCCAGTGCGTTGTCCGACGCGGCTTTTGCTTGTCCGTCTGCATCTGGTAATCCATAGCTGCCTATACGTTGCCGGGTTACAGCCCGATTGCGCTCGCCGCCGACTCTGCGGTATTCCAGCGCCGCAACTGTGCACCGGGTGCCCATGTGGAATGAGTGCCACTGGAAATGCGTTCCGGCAGTTGTAGTTTGCATAGCGGGCCGTCAGCGACCCGGGCGGCGTCGAAGATCAGGCAGTACGAGGCGTCGGCGTTCATGTCCGTAGTGAGGGTGACCAGGTAGCCGTCGTCCTCACCGGTACTGCCGACGCGTGGCGCCATCGCCGTCTCGCTGCCATAGACGCCTTCGCCGAACGAGTAGTTCTGCTGGTTTCCGGTCAGCAGATCGTGCTGGACGAGTCCGTCGAAGAGGAACCAACCCGGCTTTCCGGTAGCGGCATAGGTGTAGCGGTAGCTGGCGGCTGCATAGTCGGGGTTGATGGTCCCGAACTCGGTAAGGGACTCCGACAGTTGCTCTTCCTTCACCGCGCCGGTGATCAGGTTGAATCGCCACCGGTGCAGCCGGGTTTGCAGGCGATCCAGCGCGAGGAACCGAAAGAGCCTTTCCCACTTGGTTCCACCGGTGTCGAGCGGTTGTGGATCGCCTTCGAAGAAGCCGTCGAGAACGATTTCGTCGCCGTTCTCATAGGCGTTGGTGAAGTGCAGCACGAACGTCGGATCCGCCTCGAACCACCGGATGTCGCCGGTTGCGCCCCGGCGAGGGAGCACCGCGAAACGTGACGGCATGTCGGGATAGAACCGTGGCATGTGCACATCGTGCTCAAGCAGCGTGGGATCCCAGAACAGTGGGAAGTCGTTGAGTATCGCGTAGTTTTCGGTGAACGCCATATCGTGTGGCAGCCGTGGTCCAGGTAGCGGGATGTCGACATAGTGCGCCAGCTCGTTGCTCTCGTCGACCACGCCGTAGCGCATGTAGGGGTCTTGCTTGCTGTAGTTGAAGAACAACAGTTCGCCAGTCTTGTTGTCGACCTTGGGATGCGCGGACACGCCCCAGTCGACCGGGAATTGTCCGTTCCAGCTCTCCTTGCCGAGGGTATTGGCCGAGTATGGGTCGATCCGGTACAGGTCACCGCACTGGTAGAAGCTGGTCAGCGCGACACCCCGGTGGACGATGACGTCGGTGCTGGACGCGTCCTTCATTCGGGTGCGTGCGCCCCAACCTGTTTCCCGCCTGGCCAATTGCACCGGCTCGGCCAAACCCGGCCACAGCGGCTCGCCCGCTTCGTTTTCCGCCAAGAAGCCATCGGTTCGGATAAAGCGGTTGCGGTAGAAGGCTTTTCCGTCTCGGAAGCCGACGATGTGCAGCATGCCGTCGCCGTCGAACGGGTGGTAGGTCTTAAACGCCGGGTGCAACGGGTTCTCGGTGTTACGCAGGTAGATGCCGTCCAAGTCGCGCGGGATTTCGCCCTCGATCGCGCTCAGGTCATCGGCATCCCATTCGGTTGACTGCGGTGCCCACGGACCGGTCCGGTAGGGATGGTCGTCGTCTTCGGGCAGGGTCGAGAGGAACTTGCCGGCAATCGCTACGTCCTTTTGAAAGTCCTTTTGAAAGTCCTTTTGAAAGTCCATGTTCAAAGGCCTTTTGTCGTGCTGACGATGAAACTCACCGTGGTGGCGGTACTCCCGCCGAAGTTCAGGGTGCCGAAGGTTCTGGCGCCCTCGACCTGGTAGTCGCCGGCGGCGCCGCTGACTTGCTTTGCAGCGTCGAGCAACATGCGCACGCCGGAGGCGCCCACCGGATGTCCGCCGCCGATCAGTCCGCCGCTGGGGTTGATCGGCAGCCGGCCGCCGATTTCAATCTCACCGTTTTCGATCGCCTTCCACGATTCGCCCGGGCCGGTCAGCCCGATGTGGTCAATGGCCAGGTACTCGCTGGGAGTGAAGCAGTCGTGCACCTCGATCCCGCAGAGGTCGTCGAGTGTTAGTTGCGCGCGCCGCAAGGCGTCCAGGACCGCCGCCCGCACATGGGGCAGCACGTACGGAGCGTCAGCGGCGCGGTCCAGTTTTTGCCGCAGACCCAGCCCGACCGTTCGGTGCCCCCAGCCCTCGATGCGGCCGATAGGGCGCACATCGGGATGATCACGCAGGTAGGCGTCGTTGGCGAGGACCACGCCTGCCCCACCGTCAGTCATCTGGCTGCAGTCGAAGCGCCGCAGCCGGCCTTCGGTGATCGGGTTGGTCGCGTCGTCGTCGGTGATGGGTTCGGGTACGGTCCAGTCGCGCGTCTGAGCGTTGGGATTGCGCCGTGCGTTGGCGAAGTTGAGCTGTGCGATGGCCCGCAGATGGGTGTCGTCGAGGCCGTAACGGCGATCGTATTCGTCAGCGACCTGCGCGAACATCGACGGCCACAGGTAGCGCGCGTCGGTCCCCTCGTGACCCGTCCACGCGGCGGCGCCCAGGTGCCGGGCCGCGGTGTCACCGGGGACCGTCTTCTCCAGCTCGATACCCACGACGAGCGCGATGTCGTAAGCGCCGGACCGCAGGTCGGCCATCGCCGAGAGTGCCGCCACGCTGCCGGACGCGCACGCCGCTTCATGCCGCGAAGCCGGGGTGTCCCAGAGCCCGTCGCAAACCGTGGCCGGCATCGCCCCGAGGTGGCCCTGACCGGCGAACATCTCCCCGAAGGCGTTGGCCACGTGGATGACGCCTGTAGCGGCTATATCCGTTGCGTTCACCTTGGCCGAAGCGAGCGTGCCTTCGACGACTTCGCTGGTCAGATCTGCGAAGTCGCGGTCTTCTTTGGTCAGGTTACGAGCGAAATCGCTCTGGTAGCCCCCGAGAATCCAGACACTTGTCGAGCCATCCATAAGTCGCACGCTACTCCTGGATGAAACTGCCTCGGGTTCATCCGGCAACTCGGCAGCAAGCCCCTGAAGGCATCGCGGTTGAGCGGTCCCGTCGGCTCTCGGGCTGAACCGACGGGACCTTGGTGGGCGCATAGGCCGGCCTATGCGCACCCCCTCTGGTTCTATTACCACGCATCGCGGTCGACAAACATGTCGGATGGATGCCGTACGCGAAACTGGAACACGGGTTGACCTGGTAAAAGGCTTATCCTTGTTCCGCGTCGGCGCGTTCGACGTCGGCCAGGTCGATGCCCTTGGTCTCGCGAGCGACCAAGGCGGCCACGGCGCTCACCGCAGCGGTAGCGGCTAGGTACCAGGCGATGGGAACCGCGGATTTATAGGTCTCGAGCAAACGAACCGCAATGATGGGTGCGAGCGAACCCGCCACGATCGAGGTGACCTGATAGCCGAGCGAGACCCCGAAATAGCGCATTCGGGTCGGGAACATCTCCGCCATGGTTGCCGGCTGGACCGCATACATGAGGGCGGCGTGGAACACCAGCCCGATGATGGCCGACATGGATGGCGTCGAGTTCGTTGCCACTCTTCGGGAAGAACACCTTGCTGAACACCAGCGTGGCGGCTGTGCCGCAGAGGAAGAATTCGTACCATTCGACGACCGTGCCGGCCATGGAAGCTGCGACCACGGCGCAGGTAGGCCGACGCCTTGAACCTGTTGGGCTGCAATTCCTCACGGACGTTCATCGGCCACTTTTCCTTGTCGAGCCGCCCACCGGTTGTCGCAGGTCATGTGGCGTTGTGCTGGCGGATCGGAGCGTACCCGCTGGCAGGGCTGCCCGCAGAAAAGGGGTGTCTTACTCCCGGCTAACGTGCGGCTTGATTTCCTCGATCACCCACTGCGCGTGGTCCATATACGCCTCCACGCCCTTCAGCCGGGGCGCAGGGACCGAACTGAACGTCACGCCGAGTTCGGCAAATCGGCACAGCTGGTCGATGATCTCTTGCTTGCTCATCCCGGGACGATAGTTGGGGTCATCGGTCGAGACGTGGCCTTCGCCCACTCTGCCCATGCCTAGCGGGTACATGACGTCGAACGGCCTGCCATCGTATGTCGGCTGCGATTTGATGAAGTCGATCTTGGCTGGAATGTCTTCGACCTGTAGAAGAAACGGCCACCAACCCGATGCGAACCGCGCCGCCCGCTTTAATGCCGCATCCGCATCCCCGGCAATCCAGATCGGCAAATGCGGGCGTTGCACCGGCTTTGGCGCGAACGCGATCGCGTCGAAGGATACATACTTGCCGGCAAAGCTCGGCGACTCGTTTGTCCAAAGTTCGATCATCGCCGCCAGGTACTCGTCGGCGATACGTCCCCGCTGGTGGAAGGGAACTCCGAGGATATCGAATTCCTCTGCATCCCAACCAACTCCGAACGTCGCGGTGATGCGGCCGCCGCTCATCCAGTCTGCGGTCGACAACGCCTTGGCCAGCACAACCGGATGGTGCAATGGCAGGATCGTGACACTGGAGTTAACCCGGATCCGCTGCGTCGCTCCAGCGATGAACGCCTGCCCGACTGTCGAATGGAGATAGTGCGGGCCTGATAGCTCCAGATGCGTGTGCGGAACGACGAAATGCTCCGGAACCGAAATCATGTCGTAGCCCAGCTCGTCAGCCCGCTTGACCATGGCCGCTTGCTGCGGCCCCGTCACACTAAATTCCCAGTGTGCTGTGATCGCCGGCAACTCAAGCGTGTGCGGCAAGGCGAACGCCAACTTCATACAGCCATGATGTCGGGTCAGCCGTTGGCGCTGCGCGTTGGGGGGATGAAGAGCGTTGAGCGCATCGTCGTCGACTTCAGCAGCTCACCGACTGCATGATCGTGATCGGACGGTACCGTCGCACCCCGCACTCCTGGGCGAAGTCCTTCTCGCAGGCGGCTCGTGCCGAATCATGATCCATCGCGTTCGCGGCGTGGCCGTGCCATGCCTAAGCTGGACCAGCGTCGGAGTGCAATCAGGACAGCGAAAGACCCTGTCGCGGTTACGCATCCATCGACGTCCTCGTCGTCCCGTCGGTATGGCTTGAGCCGTTCGGGCTGGTCGTCGTGGAAGCCGCCCGCGCCGGTGTCCCAGTCCTAGTCGCAAATCGGCCAGGCCTCGTTGAAGCCGCGCGCGCGTCTGGTGTACGCCACTCGACCTTTGCCTCCAATGACGTTGAAGCACTGCGAGACGCGCTCGACCGGCCGCTCTGCACTTATCGAGTCGATGCTGCGCCAGGCCACCCTGGGGATATCGCCGAATTGGTCGCGAGCGTGTTGTCTCGTGTCGGCTAAGGCTTTCAGGCCTTTTCCGGGGGCTCAAAGATTAAAGCTGAAGCGTCTGCCGACAAGCGCACGCCGAAAACTCATGTGGCTGCTCGTGCCTCCGGTTCCGCTCGGCGTCCTTGCGCCGTCGCCCGTCGGGCCGGTCGGACCAGTTCAGCTCGGAATGTGCATAAACATTGCGGACGCTGACGCGGCAACGGTTGGCCGGGAGTTCGACCTCATGGCAGCGATGAAAGTCACGTGGATCAGGGCCGACGTCGACTGGTCGTTGGATCGAAATCAACGAGGCAAATTCGATTGGGCCTGCACGGATCGAGTAGTGCAAGCAGCATCGGCAAGACACATGAACGTGGTGGCTCTCATCGCATATACGCCGACCTGAGCACGGGGCCCGGGCACGAGCAGTGACACGCCGCCGGACCGGCCCGCCGACTTTGCCAGCTTCACGAACGCCGCGGCCGCACGATACGCGCCGCTTGGTGTGCGAACCTGGGAGGTCGTATCTCGAGCGACTGTATGCGAACGGCACCGCTCAGCTCGCCAATGCTGTTGCGATCCAACCGTACAGCTTTCCGTGGCTGCCGATGGACAGCCCGCCGCAATTGGTCGGTGGCTTCAACGATTTGCCGACGCTGCATGAGCTGATGGTCCGGCACGGGGATGCTGGAAAGACCCCGGCCGCGACCACCGGGACGGACCGCAGGACCGACCGGAGCCTGGTATCGCGATGAGTGAGCTCGAATCGTTGAGCCGGACGTGGGATTCGCTTGGTCAGTCCAACCCCATGTGGGCGATCGTGACAACACCGGAGAATAGGCAGAAACCGGATCCGGATGAGTTCTTCCGCACAGGTGAGGAGGACGTCGCGACCGAATTCGCCTACCTCGCATCGCTGGGCATAGAGCCAAGCTACGGAAGGGCTTTCGACTTCGGATGCGGTCTGGGCCGCCTCACGCAACCGTTGGCGGACCGGTTCGACGAGGCGGTTGGAGTAGACATAGCCGCGAGCATGATCGAGGGGGCGCGGGCCGCCAATCGCCGGGGGGCGCGGTGCCAGTTCGTGCTCAACGAGCGCGACGATCTATCGATCTTCGGCGATGGTGTGTTTGATTTCGTCTTCAGCCTTCTTGTGCTCCAGCACATGCCACCATCCTTGGCTGAGGGTTACACGCGTGAATTTGTTCGGGTCTTGAAGCCGGGCGGAATCGGCTACTTTCAGATGGCCGAACACACCCGGAACCCGGTGAAGCGGTTTCTGGTGAAACACGCGCCGGTCGAGGCGATGTTCTGGCTTTTGCGGCACCGCAGCCGCCAGCCCGTCCAGATGCACGGGCGCGATCTCGACGAGATCGTCGCCGTGCTTGGAAGCGCCGGCGCGGATGTAGTCGGCGTCGAAACATGCACTCACGGAGAGACGTTCTGGCTGGACGACAAGATCGTGCTGAGGAAGCGGTTCTGACACGGGGCCGACCGCTTAAGTCACAATCACTGCTTGCGCAGAGTGAATTGGTTGAGGTCGATGTAGCCCCTGCGGAAGAGATCCGCGCAGCCCGTGAGGTACTTCATGTACCGCTCGTAGACCTCTTCGGACTGAATCGCGATGGCCTCGCTTTTGTGTGCCTCTAAGCCGGCGGCCCACATGTCTAGGGTCTTTGCGTAATGCCGTTGCAGCGATTGGCGACGCTTCAGTTTGAAGCCGGCCTTCGCCGAGTGGTCCTTCACCATCTGGATGGTCGGCAGGGCGCCGCCGGGGAAGATTTCGGTCTGCATGAAGTCGCCGAACTCGACGATCTTCATCGTTAGCGGCAGGCCTGACTCGATGATTTCCTTCTCCGAGAGTTTCGTGATCGTGTGCAGCAGGAACGTGCCGCCGTTGGGCAACAGTTCATAAGCCCTCTCGAAGAAAGCGTCGTAGCGGTCGTAGCCGACGTGCTCGAGCGGGCCGATCGCCACGATCCGGTCCACCGGCTCGTGAAAGCGCTCCCAGCCCTCGAGCAGCACCCGCTTGGAACGCGGGCTATCCGACGCCGCGAACAGTTGCTCGACGTGGGCAACCTGGTTCCTGGACAACGTTATGCCGATAACGTTGACGTCGTATCTCTCGATGGCTCGCATCATGGCGGCACCCCAGCCGCAGCCGAGGTCCAGCAGCGTCATGCCGGGCTGCAGGCCCAACTTGCTCAGCGAGAGGTCGATCTTGGCGATCTGCGCCTCTTCCAGTGTCATGTCCTCGCCGCCAAGGAAGTAGGCGCACGTGTACATCTGGGTGCGATCGAGGAACAGGCGGAAGAAGTCGTCGGATAGGTCGTAGTGCGACTGCACATCCGCGAAATGCGGCGTCAACTCTTCACTCATTTTCGTGTTGCCTTTCCCTGGACCCCGCCGGCCTGACGTGCCAAGTTAGCCGTTTGGTGGTCCAGTCGCTTTGCGGCTGGGTCGTGGTCCACTATGGCATTGCGGTAGGTGCGGCGCGAGGGCACGGCGCACAGCGGCGGCGGCCACGATTTCTTTCCGCTTCCGTCCGAATGTTCGAACTCCGAACATGTCCCGCAGTCCCCTTCGTCATGCTCGAGATCCCACGGTGGATGGACACGCAAATGCTCTCTTGGGAGAACGCCGGGCCCGCAGGCAGGTGTGAATTTGACGCCGCCGTAACAGCTTCTCGAAAATCTGAGAAATTGGGGAAACCCCGTGGTTTTTTGGTCCGGAGGCGCGATACTCAGACGATTGTCTATTTCCGATGGCCGAAAGGCCTGGCATGGAGGGACGACGATGTCCTATCTGATTGCAACACCGGAGATTGTCCACGCGGCGACCGGGGAGGTGGCGGGCATCGGCTCGTCGCTGAGGGAGGCATCCGCGGCGGCGACGGCTCGGATTACCGCGGTGGCAGCTGCTGCTGGAGATGAGGTGTCGGCGGCGATTGCGGCGCTCTTTTCCGGCCACGGCAGGGCATTCCAGCTGCTGAGCGCCCAGGCGGCTGAGTTTCATTCCCAATTTGTGCAGGCACTCAATGCGGGTGCGGGAGCCTATTCGAGCACCGAGACGGCCAATGCGGGGCCGTTGCAAGCGCTGGCGCAGGCTCTGCCTGCTCGAAATCTAGCCATCTCGGTCGGCGGCGCCAGGTTGTTGCAGTCAGGTAGCGCTACCGCGACCTCGGGCCAAGGGGACTTCGCGATCGCCTTCGGCGCGAATAGCAACGCGACGGCCACCGGGGGCTTCCTCAACACGGCCACGGCTTTCGGCGCTCACAGCACGGCCGCGAGTCAAGGCGGTTTCGATAACCTTGCCAGGGCCGTCGGTACCAATAGCTTCGCTCAGACCAGCGCCGGCCACTTTACTGAGGCCAGCGCCATGGGCACCAACAGCGCAGCGGTAGCCAGCCAGGGCTACCTCAATTCGGCTCGCGCCTTTGGCACCAACGCCGTGGCGTCTGCCGGCGGAGGTAATACTGACACCGCTACCGCGCTCGGCAATAACAGCACCGCTCAAGCCCTCAACGGCACCTCCAACTTCGCCGATGCGTTCGGCGCCGGCAGCACCGCCTCCTGCGGCGGCACCAGTCCGACCGCGCCCGGCAGCTTCACCGTCGCCTCCGTCATGGGCGCAAACAGCACCGCCCACGCCAGCGGCAACCTTACGGTTTTCGGCACCGGCGGCCTGGCAGTCGTCTTGGGCAACACGCTCGACGCGGCCGCCACCGGCAACGTCGTGATCAACATCGTGACACCCTTCTTCAACCTCGTGGCCTCACCCTTCGGGGCGTAGCCCGCGACAAATGTCGCCTTAGCAAACCCTGGCGGTTCGAGGGGCGGGCCCTGGGTACGACCTTTCCGATTTCGTTGACCATCTCAGGATTCTGCGTGGCCAGCACGGCCTGGATCTCCGCAGGGAAGCCGGACGAGTCGTAGTTGGCGCTCGGCCATTCGCTTGGTACGTCGCCGCTCATAATGCTGGTACCTCCGGTGTCTTGAGTTCGATTGGTGCTTGCGATCCTGCTGAAGTACTCGTCTTCCGCGCGCGGGGGTTCGTTGAGCACCTGGCGCTCCTGCTGCTGCGGCCCGTTGGGCTTGCAAGCCGTCCAGTTGGCGTGTTGTCGGGCACCACACTTTGGTGCCAGAAGTACACATCCACACCAGCATCTCGACGGGATCTGCCGGCAATTGTTGGAAACGTGACGTGTTATCCCACAGGTGAATCGCGTGATTTTGCGGTCGGGGTTCGCGCAGGCTGCCCCTGCCCCGCTTGCGGAGCAGGCGTCAGCGAATGGTGCACAACCCCTGACGATTCCGTACGCAGAGTACGGACGCTCGCGAATCATTGGGTGTGCCGTCCGGGCCAGCTCGCCGCTGTGTAGTCCACGCGACAGCAATCGGACGTGCCGGCCAGCAGATTGTCGCCGAGGCGGCCCTACATTGCCAGGGCTTCCGCCGGCCAGAAACAGGAGACCACCACATGGCCGACTCCAGACCACCCGACCCGCCGCCCGTTCACCGGGCGACCGACGAAGCCCGCGCGTGGACCACGACAGTGGGGACAACACTCCGGTCAACCGCTAGGCAGCCGGCCCGGCGATTTGGGCCGGTCAGCCGCGGCCAAGGAGCACGGCACCAAAAGCGACACAAACCAACCCGGTGCTGCCCCTTCTGCGCTTGTGCTCCAGAAACCGACTTCCTCCTTGACCCAGGAATGCCTACTCCTCAGGGTAGTGCCGCCTCAGGCCCCAGGAAAGAGTCTAAAAAAGTTGGAAATGCCAGCTTATTAGTATCATAATATCGATATCATATTCTTATTAGTTTGCTGGATGCCCAGGAGACGGCCTTGGCGTACGTAATGACCGCATCCCGCGTACTTGCGCCTGCCGCTGCGGTAACGCCGGCAAGCCAGGTAAGAACGCAAAGGGATAAATGAGCGTCACGCAGGCATCGGCAGCCATCCGCCCCTCATCACCGAGGTCCAACACATATCGGCCTATTCCCAGGCTCGGCGCCGCCGCCCCCGCGGAAGCCTGCATACCGTCCGCCGCCGCAGCCGATGGCCAGCACAGCCAGCCGCATCGCCGTCCCCTGGATCGTTTCCACTCGGACCGCCGCGCAATCCCTGAGATTAGGTGAGTCATGTGATGACTGTCTACCAAGTGATTAGCGAGCTCGAAAAGTGTTATCCCACACCGTGTGAGGCGTGTGGTGCCGTCAGGGGCGAACCGTGCAACGAGCGTTGCCCAATTGCCGTCATCCAAGCCAGCCTGAATAAGATCATGAAATAAGTTCTCCTGCAACATGTTTTGAATCCACGACTCCGATTTTCGGCTGCTGCCGGCAATTCGCCGCGTGGTCCGTGAGGTAGAGGGCGCCCGCTGAGCACCGCGCAGATAGATGCGCCGTATGCTGCGCGCATACGCAGCTTCGAGTCGTAACTGCGAGCGACGACTGCTGCTCGCGATCCGGCAGATGGTCTGCTTGATCGAAGGCGGCCGCCGAACACCGTGCGGATAGATGATCTGCACGAAGAACGAGAAATCCTGACCAAAATTGGCACACCGTGGCCGTAGCGCGGGGGCCGGTTTGCCCTGCGGCGGTTCACTCCGTTCGACTCTGAGGAAAAACGGGCTGACAATTGAAGAGTGAGGGAGACGCTTGGTCTTGCCCTCCGGAGGGATTGCGTGAATTGAAGTGAGCGGCTATTTCTGGGTGCCCGAGAAGCCGGATGCGGCCGTATGGGGCGCGTTTGCGGCGGACGGTGGACATAAGCCCGAGGTGATTCTTGCAGCCGGCTTGGTCAATGATCCGCGGGTAGTAAGGTCGAACCGCGCCGGCGGTCGCGTGTTCATGTCGTCGGACGCCGCGACTGTCAAGGCGTTTCAGCCGATTACGCTGTGGGGCCAACTCGACACGGGCCCTGTCGTCACGCTCGTCAACGCGTACAACCACGGCCGAGACGGCGCCTACTTCGGATCGCCACACTACAAAGCGGACTACGCCGTGTTGGGCGACCGCCACGTGAGCGGCGTCGATCAGCTATTCAGCGCCGTGCGATTCCGCTTTGGTGATCCCTATTGGCTAGGCCACCTTCGGGAAAGCAAGGCCAGCGCCGTCGATGGCGACGGTTCCGCACTGAGAGTCGAAACATCTGACGATGGGAACTGGCTGGTGTATACCGCCGCGCGCCCGGCGACATTGCGGCGACTTAAAGCCTTGGTGGTGTCGGGTTGCCTGGCGCTAGCCGAATTGGCGCTGGACCAGGATTTTGCCGCCCGGGATACGCACGTGCGTATCAATGATGGCGATCCTTGGCTCAGCGTCCACGGACCCGGGGATGATGCGCCCCCGAACGAGTTCGACGCCAACACGCTGTTGCGTCGGGAGGAACTCACAGTCGAGCGGTTCGCGAAGTGGATCCCCTTCAACGACACATTGGACGGACTTGCCTCCGTGGCGGCTCGCCCGATCAAGGCGCCGCTGCAGACTCAGGTTCTCGTGGTGACACCTCTAGTCGAAGGGTTGCACCGCCGGATGCCCGAGACGTTTGAGCAATCGAAATTCGCCCGCGCATCGCCCGGCGTGTTGAACCGGATCAAAGAAGCCGCGCGGCACGCCGCGAGGGTCACGGCCACAAGTAGACGAAATTTGGACCCCAAGCAGGTTGATGTTGCAGTGACGAAGGCGGTCTCCCTCATTGACGATGTCGACTTCCTGCAGCGTGCCACCGATGTAGTGACGAAGGTGTGTGCCGTCATACCGGAGATCGCAGAGTCAGTGGCTGATCTGCCGGAGTGCCTAACGCAGGCTCGCAACGAGATGGCCCACCAATTGCCGCTCTACGAGGAAAAAGAGCCGATAGAGGTTCGGTATCTCCGTTGGTCAGTCGTCGCCTGCGTCACACCGTGGATATTACGGGGCCTGCTTCTGCTCGAGGCTGGCATCGATCCGAGCGTCCTGCATGATCGGCACCTGGCGTATGGCCAATTTCTCTCTTTCCGAGCCAATGTCGCCCAATTTGTCCGCGAACTAGCCTGAGCACCTCGCCGGCGGATGGTTCAACCGGCCGGTGAACACCTTGCCGTTATCAGTCAACATCTGCTCGGGCGCACCAAGGCTGGCCAGGGCCGCGTGTCGCGGATTCACCGACCAAGCACCGACCACAGTTGGACGTTGGCTTCCGGACTCGGAAACGAGGAAAGCCCTGGAATGGGTGGCAGGTTTTCGTCGCGCCTTGCTTCTTTACCGCAGCAGGCGGACCCGGATGGGTAGGTCGAGCTGGGACCACGCGCGGTCGGCGGTCAGTACCTCGGCGGGTGTGCTGCGCACGGTCAGGGCGAGGCAGCAGCGATCACCCAAAGACAACCCACGTCCGCCGGCCAGGGACCGCATTGCCCCGGCCAGTTCGGCATCGGCTTCGGTCAACGGCTCGATCGTGACACCGGCGGCGGCGAGCAATTCACGGACCCGGCTGACATCGAGATCGGCGTCAACCAGCTTGCCAATGACTTCGGCCAGGTTCGCTGCGCCTAGGGACGCAGAATTTAGTTCGGTTGCGACCAGGTCGGCGCCGGGCGCGTCGTGAACGAGAGTCAGCACTGCAGAGGCATCTAGGACTGTCACTCGGCCTCAGCGGCCAGACGCCGGTCAGCAAGCAACTCCTCGACAAGCGAGCGGCCCTTCGGAAGTTCGGCTCCTAAGGCCCGTAGCTCAGCCACGGCGTCCTGCTGGCGTTCGAGCACCAGCCGTCGACCGGTCACATGCAGGTGCAAGCGATCACCGGGAGCCAGGTCCAACGCGGTCCGGATGTCCGCCGGGATCACCAGCCGACCTTGCTGGCCCAACATCAATGTGGCATCCATGTCGCAATCATGCCACATACCGTATCGGCGTGCCACAAAGAGCGTGGCAGGTCATCGGTGCAGCTTGGCGATGGAATGATTCTTGGTGTTCGGAATCTGTCGTAATGAGGCCCTACGCGGATGCAGGACAGGCTGTCGACCTTGCGGCGCACCGGGCGGGCGGCGAAACGCACGAACCGCCACCGCGAATAGGCCAGGACCGCGCAGAACACCAAAAATTCCGGTGCGGCTTCAGCCCAGTCCATCGCCAGATAGTCTCGCCGGCATCGATGTCAACGGCCGACCACCGAAGACCGCAAATCTGGCCCCGGTGGATTCCGGTGGTCAGTTCCAGCAAGAACAGGGCAGCGAACCGATCGTGCTGTACAGACATCAGGAAGGTCTGAATCTGGTCAGGCTTCCATTCCTTCCGGCGCGTTCGGGGGCGTTTGGGTGGCCTGACGTTGCTTGCCGGATTGTCATTAATGTATTTCCAGCCAACTGCGTCGACGAGTGCTCGGTGGATCATCGCGTGGACATCCGATGCCATAAGCTGCGAACTATCCTCCGCTGCAACACTCAAATGCCTTCGTTCAGAGTCCGGCCGCAAGCGTGAGCCGAGCGAACCGACTGGCGGGATCGCAGGCATCGCGCACTGCGGCGACATCGGCGATGACGTCGAAGTCACTCAGAGGCTCCACTGGGGTCACGTCAAGACCGTTGTCGTGCAATGCCTTCAACGTCAGCTTTCCGGTGTTGGGCTGGGACATAGGGACCCTGCGCAGGAATTCGGCCGCGGTCGGCGTCTGTAGTCCGAGCACCCACCAACCGCCATCGAGTGCCAGCCCGAGCACGGCCTGCGCCTGCAGCAGCCGGCGCGCGCAACTGGCCAGGAGCTCGGCGGTCACCTGGGGGGTGTCCATCCCGATCTGCAACACGGGTTGCCCGCCGGGCCAGGTGCCTGCGTCGGCGTGCGCGTTGGCGAGCCGGCCGGCGAAGTCGTCGCCGCGCTGCGGAATCACCCGGAAGGACTCGAGTCGACGACGGATCTCGGCGGCCCCTGCGGCGGCGTCCAGGTCGCCGGTGAGCGCCACCACCCGCCCGGCTACCGGCGCGGCGGCGACTGCGTCCAGTGTGTCCAGCAGCGCCGCGGCGGCGATCTCGGCGGCGACGCGGTCGCCGACCGTCGCGGCGAGCCGTGTCTTTGCGCGGCCGGGCTCGGGGGCCTTGGCAACCACCAACAGCGTCACCGGCAGGGCGATCATGAAATCACCTTCCAGAAATCCAGGATCGCGGTGATGCTGCCCCGCAGGGAGCCGCTGACTTTGGATTTGCCGCCGGTGCGTGGGCCGTAACTGACGTCGAGCTCGACCACCCGCCAGCCAGCAGCTGCGGCGCGAACCAGCAGTTCCAGCGGATAGCCGGACCGCCGATCGACGACACCCAGATCCAGCAGCGCGTCGCGGCGCGCCACCCGCATCGGCGCGATGTCGTGCACCGGCAGGCCGTGGCGAGTGCGTAACCGCCAGCTCATCACTACGGTGCCCACTCGGGCGACCCACGGCCAGTGCAGCCCGGGCACCGGCCGCCGCCGGCCGATCACCAAGTCAGCACCCCGGTCGAGTGCGGCAACCAACCGCGGCAGGTCACCGGGGTCCATCGATCCGTCGGCGTCGATGACCGCCACAATCTGGGTTGTCGCGGCGACCACGCCGGCGTGCACCGCTGAGCCGTACCCGGGCCGCGGTTCGAAGACCACGGCCGCGCTGTGACGGTTGGCGACCCCGGCGGTGTCATCGGTGCTGTTGTTGTCGACCACCAGCGCTTGATAGCCGGCGGGGATGGCCGCCAGCACCGCCGGCAACGACTCTTCCTCGTTGAGGCAGGGCAGCACCACAGTGACGAGATTGTCGGGGTCGGGCATAGAATCCGACCCTAGCCATGACTAGCGCAGCGGCGCGAACGCGAATTGGCGCAGGCCCTCGCGTGGATCGACGGCCGCGCGGAAACCCAGCACCTCGGCGGCCCGGGCCGGGTCGGCCACTATGTGGCGCACGTCGCCGCTGCGGTACTGCCCGGTGACGACCGGGGACAGTGCGCTATCGCGGGCCTCGCACAGTGCGGCGGCCACTTCGCGGATCGCGATGGGCCGCCCCGAGCAGATATTGACCGCGGTGAACCCGTCACGGTCGGCCGTAGCTGCCACGTTCGCGGCGGCGACGTCGTCGACGTGGACGAAGTCGCGCATCTGACCCCCGTCTTCGAAGACCTTTGGCGGTTCGCTGTTTTCGAGTGAGGAGCGGAAGATCGCCGCCACTCCGGAATACGGGGTATCACGCGGCATTCCGGGGCCGTAGACGTTGTGGTACCGCAATGCCACCACCGAACCGCCCGTCGACTCCGACCACGCCAGCGCGTAGTGCTCCTGTGCGGTTTTGCTGGCCGCGTACAGGCTGCGCGGTCGCAGGGCGGTGTCCTCGTCGACGAGTCGCCAGTGCAGCTGCTCACCGCCGAGCGGGCAGCGGTGCTCGAAGATCCCAGCGTCGAGGTCTGCGCGCCGCCGCGGTAGCGGGTCGACCGCTCCGTGATTAGGGCAGGCGTAGCGGCCCTGCCCGTACACGACCATCGACGAGGCCAGCACCAGACGCCGGATCCCGGCGGCGAACATCTGTGCCAGCAGCACTGTGGTAGCGAAGTCGTTGTGGCCGCCGTAGGCCGGCGCGTCGGCGGCGTCCACCCCGGCCCCCACCATCGCCGCCTGATGGCACACCAGGTCCACACCGGCCAGCAGCGGGGCCAGCGCCTGGCCGTCTCGGACGTCGACCCGGTGGCATCCCGTTGGCAAATGCGGGTTGGGTCCGTGCGCGGCGGGCAGCAATAGGTCGACACCGACCACGTCGTGACCGGCGGCGCGCAGCGCCGCGCCCACCCGCGAACCGATGAACCCGGCCGCCCCGGTCAGCAACACCCTCACGGCAGCTCTATCGGCAACGTGACGCCGGCGTGCGGCAGACAGTGCGTGCATGTGCGCCCGACGGCGACCCGACCGATCGCGCTGCGCACTAGTTTCTGGAAGAGATCCACGTTCTGTTCGAATTGGGCGATGCCGTCGACAGGCTTGACGCCCTCGCGTGCCGTGACAACCGCATCAAGGTCGGTTACCAAATCGACTGTGGTATAGCAGATTGTGAGTTCTCGGGCGAGCAAATCAAAGGTTGAGAGTCCGCCGAACATGTGCGATAGACCCATGACCGTCAGCAGATTGTTTCGGCCATTGCGGGAGCGCCGGCCAATTCGAACTCGCCGGATTTGATGATGTCGAGCCGAGCATCGGCTCATGTTTGCCTCCAATCGATTTGGCCGGGCGTGCGCGGCGGGTACTGGCCGTGAACTGGTCGGCTACCAGTTCGTCAGGATGAAATGGTTGATCGCGAGAGCGCCGACGACGTTGGCGGCCAGCCACCAGCGCTGTGATGACCGAGGGAGCAGCGCCGGGGCCGCGGTCAGCCACACCATGAACGGCAGCCAGATGCGTTCGGTTTCGGCTTTGCTGAGCATGCTCAGATCGGCGCACAGGATTGCGGCCATTGCGGCCAGCGCCAGCAGATGCAGACCGGAGCGGCGGCGGATCGCGGCGATATCGAAGACCCGACCCAAACCGGCGACACTGCCCAAACCGATCGCGCACACGACCGACGCCAGGTTCGCCCAGCCCCAGTACTGGAACGGCCGGTCCATCGCGATGCCCTGCCAGTAGCGTTGCTGAACAAGGGTATAGCCGTCGAACCACCAGAACCCCGCCACTACGAACGCCACCACTACCGCCACCGCCGCGGGCACCGCGGTCGCCGTCGCAGCCAGCGCCGAGCGGCGGGTGCGCACAGCAAGGAGCACTGCCAGCGCGGGCAGCCCCATCAACACCAGCCCGTAGTTCAGGAAGATCGCCCAGCCCAGCAGCAGACCGGCACCGGCCGCAACGGGGATCGGCCGGCGCACGGTGCGGCTGGCCGCGAGCGCCAGCAGGGCAATACCCCAGGCGGCGACACCGGCGAAATACGCGTCGGCTGAGACGGCAATCCAGATTGCCGTCGGTGCGACTGCGACGAACGGTGCGGCCATCCGGGCGGTCGCCTCTTCGGACACGGCGCGCACCGCGACGATCACGGCGGTCGCCGCGCTCGACCCGACCAGCAGGCAGAACGCTCCCGCCCACGCGCCGCCGCTGAGGCCGATGCGGTCGAGCCAAACGAACGTCAGCAGCGCACCGGGCGGATGCCCCGACACATGGGTGATCCACGAATTGGGCTGGTAGTCCAGGATTCGGCTGGAGAAGGTCCGCAGCATCTCCGGGATATTTGAGATCGTCGGCACCTGCCAGAGATACTCGTTGCTGGTGACTAGTCGCCCCGCGAACCCGAGCTGCCAGCCGTCGATCATCGCCAGCGCAAACGCCCAGGCGCACGACGTGGCCCAGGTGACGAATGTGAGGACCCGCCAAGACAATCGCTGCGCGAGGCGCGGTCCCCACAGCGTTGCTGCGAAGCCGATGGCCGCGGCCGCGATGCTGCCCCAGCCGACATGCGCCTTCCACCAGCCGAAAATCGGTGCGGCGTTAGCCAAGTCGTGGAACGCCTGCGGATTGGTGTGGATCATTGGGGTGACGATGCCCAGGTTCAAATGCGGCACCACGAAAGCCGCTACTACCAGTGCGACGCCCAGCAACGCGGCGACGGCTTCGTGGCGTCCGACCTTCACAACAACCCAGCCTATTGGAGTTCTAGCACACGCCACGACATTTGCGCCGGTCTGGCCTCGACAGCCTCCGCGCCTCGCAGTTCTTCCCGGCCTTCGATCGGGCGTCGACGTGCGGCGAAGCAGTCTGGGCGGTCATGTTGGTGCGCTAGCTCGATGACCACCCACACATCGCGACGCTCAGACGCTTGAAGCCGCATCCGTCACGACGGATGGAACGCTTGTCACGGGGGTCGACTCATGCCTGCTCTTCGAGGTCGCACCCATGCCCAGCCCGTCAAGCAGATGGGTGGAGGTTCTCTGGTACCACATCCGGTATGCGCATGGTCGTGTACTATTCGGTACATCTTGGCTGCTCGGGAGCTGTGAGCCGCCCGCAAAGGTGCGGCGTGTCCGCCGTTGGCTGTGGTAAGCAGAAGGATCCGACGCGAAAGGACGTGTTGTGGCCGCACACGAACTACCGTCTCAGCACAGCATCGGCATGGGTGGCGCGTCGTCAGCTCCCGCAGGAGCCGTGGAATCCGGCCAGCCCGGTGCTGGTCACGTGTCGCTGATCGGTCATGCGCACCGGTGTGATCAAACCCTTCCCCCATACGCGGGCGGTCCGGCGGCGCGATGATCTTCCATTACCCGCAATCGGCCGCGGACCGGTCGGTGGATGTCATCTACCGAGCAGCGGTCGGCGGCGCCCTCTGCTGGGCCCGCAATCATCGGGGGCATGTGCGCGAGTTACCGATGACGCGATGGATCGGCGGGCTGGACACGGCACCCCACGATCGACTCGCCGATGAACACGTGCTGACACATTGTTCCGGACGTCCCACCCTCGACCTGGGCTGCGGTCCCGGGCGTTTCACCGCTGCACTGCACACCCGGGGATCGGCCGCACTGGGGGTGGACACCTCGGCGGCCGCGGTGGAGCTGACGCGTCGACGCGGCGGTACCGCGATCCGCCGGGACCTGTTCGCGTCGCTGCCCGCCGAGGGCAGCTGGGAGCAGGTCCTGCTCGCCGACGGCAATATCGGTATCGGTGGCGACCCCGTGCGGACGTTGCGGCGGGTCACCGATCTGCTCGCACCGGGCGGCATCGTCATCGTCGAGATCGAACCGCCGAGCACCGCGGTGGGCCAGGAAATCTTGCGCTGGGAAACGCACCATCACGTCGGGCATTGGTTTCCCTGGTCGCGCGTCGACGCCGCCACACTCGGCGATATCGCCTGCAGCGCTGGGTTCTTGGTCACCAACGTTGTCGATATTCACACCCGGGTGATCGCGGTGCTGACCGCTGCGGCCCGCGGCGGGGCGAGGTGACCGGTGGCTTTGCGCCGCCACCCATGGTCTTAGGTTCCGCGGCGTCGGCTCTGCGTCGTCTGATCGTCGAAATCACAGTGAATGTCCCGCTCGGCCATCGCGTGGGCTTGGCCCGACATTTGGCACCAGGCGGATCGGGGGTATCGGCGGGGCGGGATGGCTTAGGCGTGCCAGATCTGGCCGGCGGCGTCGCTGCCCAGCCTCGATTGCGGCTTAGACGCATACATTTTTCGAGTAGTTACCCTTTGCTAGTGCAACTGTATTGCACACCAGCGCTTTCCGGGCATTAAGAACTTGTCCCATCAGTTGGATATTCCGGTCACAGATTCGTCATCATTTCGCCGGTTCGCGATCCCCGCGGGTGAACTAACCTCGGGTTAAATGTCCAAGCGTGTATTCATGGGGCTGCTGCCCCGTCCTGTTGGACCACGCCGCGCTCAGGCGATGGAGCAGCACACTGTGGAATTGATCGCCTTCAAGGAGGGATGGTCGACTACACAACACTGGACCGGCATCCGGTTGGCCGATCTGGCCGCTGCCGCCGGCGGTTTTAGCGAAGCAGAAGGGGGAGTCTGATTAAATCCGACCCTAGAAGGGCGATCGTGTTGTGCAGTGGCGCAACCGTTCTTGCTTTGGCGGTCGGCTGCGGCGGTGGTAAGTCGTTAAGCAGCACGACGACCACGACACCGAGGACGACCAGCGTGACGGTAGCACCCCCACCAGCGGCAACCCCGGGGAGTCCGACCGGCGGCGCCGGAGTCGGCGGCGCCTTCCCCGGACGTCCCATCATGGGATGTTATATCGGCCTCAACTGTGGTTGTATTGCCCAACTGACCTGCCCCCGGCCAGCTCGGCGGCCTCTAACTGCGCCACCGCCGACACCACCGCCAGCACGCCCGGGTGAAGGACCGGGTCCGTGAGGCCAAGCCACCGCGACATGGGTCAGGCCCAAGAGAATGGGCTTCAACAGGCTGCGGTTCTAGGACGAAGCCCACCGGTCGAATTGTTGGCGCCCAAGATCGCTGCGACGACTCATGAAAGAGAATCCTCCACTGCATGAACAATCCACCATCAACGATGGCGGATTGCCTGTTGATGAAGCCGGATGCAGCGCTGGCACTGAATGCTTCTGCGTTGCCGATATCGTCGGGGTTCGGTTCATCATGGCTCCGGTAGTTCCACGAGCCAGCCGGCCAGCACATCAGAACGCACAGTCAAGGTTGTGGGTTCGACCATCAGATGCACGAAGGGAATCGTGGAATGAGTTGAGCGAATAGCGTTTTCAGTTCGATCCGAGCCAAAGCGGCGTCGATGCAATAATGCGTGCCGTATCCGAAGGTCAGATGGGCTGCTTCCGTCCGGGCGATGTCTACGCGGTCTGGGCTGCAGAACACCGGAACAAGCCCACGCCCTGAATCGGCTTCGAGGGCGTATGGACCACCTGCTTTTGAGGATCATTGACCGCCTCCGCCTCCGCCGCCCGGGCCGGACCAGATAGCTTCCCCGATGGATGGCGTCGACTCGCAGCGATAATTGGCGGTGATTTCCGCGAGGCGATGTGACGCCGATACGAGGGCACGCCGGAAACGGGCGGATCGGCAATCGAAGAACGTTGGCGCACTGAACACCTCGGCGCCACCGCCGCTCACCGCCCGCTCACCGTCGTCGCCCAGCCAGCAAGCGGCTAACGACGCCCGCAGCGCGAGGATGAAGACCAGCTGTACTGTCCAGTATAGTTGTGGCCGGCGGTGTTCCCGCAATGAAGGGTTGTGTGGGTGTTGACGTGTTGGTGCTTCGAAGTGTCTGCGCGGGGGCAGGGTGAGCGAGCACCGGCGGGTTGGCCATTCGGTAGCGTTGCTCCACCGATTCATGGTGGGCAGTTCGCTTCGTGGAGATTCGTTGCCGGGCTGCCGCGCCGGTAAGGCTGAGGCGGCGACATGACTGATGCCGGGGACTCCGCGGCGGCTCGTCCTGACCCCGAGTCATTAGACCCTGACGCGGTAGCGGCCAGGAACGACCAAGCTTCCCCGGAAGTCGACTCACCCGCGAGCGGCGCCGATTCCCACACCATAGCCGCGGGTGCCGATGACAGCGACACCGTCGCTGAACCTTTGGGAGCTGCACCCTCGGTTCCCTCGGCTGGTCGTTCGCCCGCGCGCCATCCGCTGAAGGTGCGTGAAAGGCCCAAAACGCTCCGTTCCGCGATCAGCGTGCTGCGGGACTACCAGTGGCCTCAGCTGCCGTTTCGCAGCCCGATCCGCGGACCGTGGTTGACCTCAGTGTTCGGTGCGGTACTGCTGGCGTCGCTGCCGATTGTGATCATCACCGGACTGTTGTCCTGGATTGCTTACGGCCCGCGTTTCGGGCAGTCGATACCCGGGGATGTGGGCTGGCTGCACCTACCGGTGTTTGACTGGCCAACCCGACCGTCGTGGCTGTATCGCCTGACCCAAGGTGTTCACGTGGGGCTGGGCCTCATTCTGATTCCGTGGGTGCTGGCGAAACTGTGGTCGGTCATCCCGAAGTTCTTTCAGCTGCCCCCTGTTCGTTCTCCGGCCCAGGCGGTTGAGCGGATCTCGTTGCTGGCCCTCGTCGGCGGCATCCTGTTCGAGATCGCGACCGGGGTCCTGAACATCCAGTACGACTACATCTTTGGGTTCAGCTTCTACACTGCCCACTATTGGGGCGCCTGGGTGTTCATCTCCGGCTTCGTCGTGCATGTCGCGGTGAAGTTACCGACGATGCTCCGCTCGCTGCGGTCCCGCTCCTTCGGCTCGGTCTTGCGCACCAACCGCGCACACACCGTTGCCGAACCCCGTGATGAGACCGGGCTGGTCGCGCAACATCCCGGTCCGGCTACCATCAGCCGCCGCGGCGCGATAGGTCTGGTTGCTGGCGGGTCTTTCTTCGTGACGATATTGACGATCGGTGAGACCACCGGCGGGTTTTTGCGCCGCACCGCGATCCTGCTGCCGCGTGGGCGCTCCTACGGCAACGGTCCCACCGATTTCCAAGTCAACCGGACCGCCGTCGCGGCGGGGCTCACCCCCGACCAGTACAGCGACGGGTGGCGACTGAAGCTGACCGGCGGGGCCAACCTCCTCTCGCTGAGCCGCCCGCAACTCTTGGCCATGGACCAACACACCGTGGACCTGCCGATTGCCTGCGTTGAAGGTTGGTCAACCATGCAAAACTGGACCGGGGTGCGACTGCGCGACCTGGCCGCCGCCGTCGGCGTCCAAAACGTGATGTCGGCCCGAGTCGAATCCTTCGAACGATTCGGGGCATTCAAGTCGGTACAGTTCACCGCCGAGCAGATGCTGCACCCCGATTCCCTGCTCGCCCTGCGGGTCAACGGAGTTAATTTAACTCTCGACCACGGCTTTCCGGCACGCATCATGATGCCGGGCATCCCCGGTGTGCACACCACCAAATGGGTCGAGACCATCGAATTTCGGGAGAGCTGAGGTGCGCCGCTTCGCCCGGTTCTACGGCGCACACCCCCTGCATCTGTTGACCATGATGTGCTGTTTTGCGTTGTGGCTCGCCGTGATCGTGGTCGCTGGCCCTCAGACCTTCATCAACACCCACGTGTGGTGGCAGTCAATCGCCGTCTGGTTCATCGGTGCGGCGGTATTACACGACATGCTGCTATTCCCGCTCTACGCGCTGGCCGATCTGTCGTTGCGCACCGGGCTCCGCGCCATGCGGGGCCTATCGATCCCCAAGCGCACCGCAGTCCCGATCGTGAACTATGTCCGGCTGCCCGTGTTGGGCACCGGCCTGACCTTCCTCTTGTTTTTTCCCGGCATCATCAAACAAGGAGCAATTTTTTACCACAACGCCACCGGAATGACCCAGGACCCCTTCCTGCACCGCTGGCTGCTGCTGGTGGCCGCAATGTTCGGGACCAGCGCACTGGCCTACGCACTTCGCCTGGCACTGAACGCCCGGCACGCACCCGCCGCACATGCACACAACCGGCCGCCGGCATCGACCACGACAACCCAGACCGCCTCCACCGCAACCGATCCCGCGTAGGCGTCCGCGGAGCTGCCGGCTCATCACCGATTGGCTGCCCACCACTCTCATCGCCCATCCGCGATGCAAGCGCACAGCGTTGAGGCACGAGCTCCCCGGGATGACCTCGCGATCTAGGGTACCCGCAGGATGGTAGTGGCCGACCGCTGGACCGCAGCCATTCTGATTTCGGCCACCTCTGCGTAGGCCGGGTTTGTCACTAGGTCGAATACCGCTTCTTTGGACGGATAGTTCCCCAGGAAAACTAGATCAGGTATGAAATCGTCCTCATAGGCCAGGTCAGGTAGGAACCGGGGGAAAACGTAGCGGCCTGCGACGGCTTCGACCATAGGCGCTGCTGCCTCAAGGTATTCGTCGTACCGCTGCCGTCCGCCCTCGTGGAACCACAGCATATTCAGTACAACCACGCCGCTGTTGAGCAACGCTTCACCGCTGTCCGACGGCTCAACGGCACAACGAGTGAGCACCGCCCGGTGGACAGCGTTGGTGCGTAGATGCGCGACACGCCGATAGCGTTCACTGCGCCACATCTCGTCGAACGCCGTTGCGGACGGGTAACGGACGAATCCCACCAAGTCGGGATCAAAATCACCCTCAAGTGACTCCTCCACTTGCAGAAACGGGGTCGATAGTTCGGCACCGACCTCGGCCAACATGGGAAGGACAGCCTCGCCGTATTGTCCGTAAAGTTCCATTCCGCCAGGCCGAAACCACAGCGCATTCAGCATCGCGACAGGGCCGCCCGAACTGCAGCTCGAAGCAGATATTTCGCTCATTTGTCTTCCTCTCCCTCTTTTCTGAATCGCCCTGTTTTAGAAGGCGTTTCGTACCCGCAACGCCAAGCCCCCGGCTATCGCGAAGGCGATGGCCGCGAAGATGTCCAGGAGTGCGACAAACCAGGAGAAGGCTGTGACATGGCGGTCTAGCGGCGCATGGACAAAGCTATCGCTCAACGAGCCGAACCAGGCGGGTAGCACATGCTGGAACAGGAAGCCGGCTGCGTTGGCGGTGCCGACCACCACTGCGGCCAAAGGCGCCCACCGACTACATATCGCGACCAGTACGACGGCAAAAACGACCAATAGGGTCTGAATCGTGCCTATGACGAAAATCGGGGTCGATTCGAAGTCGAGTCCGCGACGCAGGTGATCGATTCCGTGGACGGCAAACGCCGCGGCAAACACCGTCGCCGTCAGCCGTAACGCGAAGTCGGTTCCGGCCGTGGATCCGTGCTCTGGCAGTGGTTGTGGTCCTGTCATGCCGCCCCACATCTCTCACTTCGGGCAGGGGAGCTCGTTACGTCGTTCATGAGGCGATTCCTACGTCCGAGAGGTAGCTAGTAGTAGCAGAAGTAGAAGCCGCCTTTACGGGCATCGGCGGCCGCGCATATCTCGTCCACCCCGACCGCCTGATAGGTGCGTTCGAGGAACAAGCGCGCCGCCGCCGACACGATGCGGCCGCGCCTTTACGAAAGTCTTTGGCACGCCACCGACTCTAGAATTAGTTGACCGGTCAGTCAATGCTACATATCGTGCTAAAGAGGATCGGATCGAAGCGACAAGATATTGGAGACGAAAGAAATCGTGATTTAGACAGCGCCGTTTGGCGATCTCCAGTACCAGGAAATCCGTGCCGCGGCGGCGCCGACATCGGGCCATCGTTTTGCCGTCTAACTGATATGGATGCTGTTTAGCGGGCGCGCCGTTTGGTTGCGGGTGGGCGTGCCAGCCGCCTCGGAGGGGCTGGGGCTTCCCACCGGTGCAGTTGCGCGATTGCGCCTTCGAGTCCGTCGCGCAGTGGTGTGATGTCTCCGTGCACGCGGGCGAGCAGCATGCCGCCCTGCAGCGCGGCGATCACGGCGGTGGCCAGTCGTTCCGGGTCGGCGTCGGCGACCAGCGCGCCGCGATCCTGCATCATGTGTAGCCCGCGCGCCAACGGCGCTTCCCACTGCCGGAACGCCGCGTCAAGAAGTGGTCGAAACTTCTCGTCGTTTTTCAATTCCGCGGCGATGGTGCCCAGTGGGCAGGCAAATGGGCCGCCTGGCGCGGAGTGTGCCTGGAGAATTTCGGCGGCCCACGCCTTGATCCCATCCCAGGAGTCGATCTGCTGCAACCTGGGCTGCCGAGCCAAGACCAGCTGCAGTTGCCGCTGGATCACCGCGGCGATCAGGTCGGCTTTGTTGTCGAAGTAGTAGTACAGCTGGGACTTACCGGAATCTGCCGCAGCCAACACGTCGTCAAGGCTGGTCATGCTCACACCGCGCTGATACATCAGCGTCGCGGCGGCGTCGATGATAAGCGCGCGGGTACGACGCCCCCGCTCGGTGACCGGCAACGGGCGTTCAGCGGCGTCAGCCGACGACCCAGACACGACATCCACTGTATAAGACCTGTCCGCGCTGATCAGGGGACCCGGCACCGGCGACGGCGCGAATACCCGCCGCGTCTGGCCCGCAAGGCAGCGGGCCGGAGCAGTTCCTCGACCGACCACCCGTCGTAGGCGAGGCTGCCGTACCTGCAGGCAAGTGCCGTGCCGCGTTGGTCGATCAGAATATCGACAGGTAACCCCAAGGCGGCCACGGTGGGATGGGCTGACGTTCAGGCAGATTGCTCACGGCAGGTCGGCCTCCTCGATCCCCACGCCGATTTCTTCGCCGGATCACGAGGGTTGTGTGGACATGGTCCGTGCAGGGTGCCGGCATCTATCCGTGGCAATAGCTCTCCGATGTGTCCGGAGCGGGTGGCGGTGTCGGGTCGTCGGGCGGTCTTACCTGCCGGCGAACGTCGCGATGTGGTCGATCACGGTGTTCAACGCCTCCTCTAAAGGTCCGCCGTCGCGCAGGGTCTTGGACAGCAGCAGTCCGCCCTGCAGCGTGGTCAACAACGTGGTGGCCAGCGTGTCGACGTCGGCGTTTTCGACGAGTTCGCCTCGGTCGCGCATAGCCGCTAGCCCGCCGCGGATGGCGTCTTGCCACCGTCGGTAGCCGACCGCGATGGCTTCTCTTGCCGCGCTGTCCTTTTCAGTTAGCTCGCCCGCCAGCGAGCCCAAGGGGCATCCGCCGCGGAAGCTGTTGGCACGCTGGATCTCCACGATGACCGCGGCCCAGTTGCGGAGGGCGTCGAGGGAGTCGAGCTGGGCGAGCAGGGGTTCCTGGAATCCGAGGATCGCGTTCGTCTGGTGGTCGATGACGACCCGGGTGAGCGAGCGCTTGTCGCTGAAGTAGTGGTACAGCTGCGACGCGCTGACGCCGGCCGCAGCCTGGACGTCCTCGGTACTGGTCCCGGCGACCCCCCGTTCATAGATCAGGGCCGCCGCGGCGGCCACGATGCGATCCCGGGTGGCCTGGCCCTTCCGGGTAATCATTCATTGAGTCTACGATCCTGGAGTTGACAATCCAAAAATCGGAGAGTTTTGTGGAGTCATCAATCCAATTGGCCTTCGGGGCGTTGATGGCGATGCACACATCCACGATCAGTGACCAGGCACGCGCGCTGGCGACTAGTTCTGCGGCGCGCTACACCACGCGCAGTGAGGTGCCCGATATCCTGGCCGCCGTCGACGCGGTGAGCTGAAACCCGTGCCGGACAACACGTTCCTCATCACCGGCGCCAACGCCGGGCTCGGCAAGGACGTCGCGCGGCAGTTGGCGCTGCGCGCCGACGTTGACTCCATCTATCTGGCCTGCCGCGACGAGGCCAAGGCGGAGGCGGCGCGATCGGACCTGCAACGGATTACCGGCCGGCGGGTCTTCGAGATCCTGATCATGGATACCGCAGACCTCGGCTCGGTGCGTGCGGCGCTCACTGCGATTAACCTGCCGGTGCACGCGGTCCTCCTCAACGCCGGCGGCACCGGCGGCCCCACGCCGATGGTGCACACGGTCGAAGGGGCGACGACGATCTTTGCGTCCAACGTGCTAGGTCACGCGGTTCTGCTGGAAGGCCTCGTCGATGCGGGACTGCTGAGCGCGACGGCTGTGCTGACGGGAAGTGAGGCCGCGCGTGGGGTACCCAAACTGCGGATGAAGCGGCCAACGTTTGCCACCCGGTGGGTCGAGGAGTTCGCGTCGGTGATGGACGGATCGTTCTTCCACGGCCGCAAGTTCGATCCCATGCTCGCCTACGGCCAGGTGAAATATCTCGGCGCACTGTGGATGTCTGCGCTGGCACGAAAGCATCCCGACCTTCGGCTGCTCACCGTGAGCCCGGGAAACACGTCGGGTATCGACGCGCTCAGGGACTTGGCGACGGTGCCCAGGGTGATCATGCAGCGCGTCGTAATGCCTTATGTCGGACCGATGTTCGGTATTTCGCATCCGCTGGACGTCGGCGCGAAGCGACTCGTCGACGCCCTGGTCGGCGGTGGCCTGCACAGCGGAGGGTTCTACGCGAGCGCGGCGAACACGCTGACTGGTCCGCTCGTCGACCAATCCGGCATCGTCGCCGACTTCGCCGACGAGGCGACTCAAGATCGCGCCTACGAGGCGATCCATCGCTTCCTTGACAGGTCCCGTGGCCTAGCCACGCCAGGCTGATACCGCGACGTTCGACACCGTTTTCGACGAGGAGAGCACTATGGGCACACAGGCCCGCACGCATTCTGCCGACGGACACCGCGCCGACCTCGACTTCTACTTCGATCCAGTCTGTCCGTTCGCCTGGATGACCAGCAAGTGGGTCCGCATGGTGGCCGAGCAGCGTGACTACGCGGTGGACTGGCGTTTCATCTCATTGCGAATCATTAACGCGCACATCGATTACGACGCTCATTTTCCGGCCGGCTACGAGGACGGGCACACTGCGGGGCTCAAGCTGCTGCGGGTCGCCGCACGCACCAGGATCGAATACGGGCCCGAAGCGGTCGGGCCGCTCTACCTCGCGATGGGACGACGGATATTCGACAGCGCGCCCAAAGGCGGACCTAACTCCCTCATCGACCAGGGCTCGCGAGCGTTTCTGGAACCGGTTTTGCGGGACGCCGGCCTGCCGGTCGGGCTTGTGAGCGCGCTGGACGACACGACATTGGACGGGGTGCTGCGCGCGGAGACCGACGAAGCGTTGACGTTGACCGGCAAGGATGTCGGCACCCCGATCCTGCATTTTCGCCCGCCCACCGGCGTGGCCTTCTTCGGCCCGGTGATCAGCCGCCTTCCTCCACCCGAGGAGGCAGGCCGGCTCTGGGACAATGTGATCGGTTTGGCCACCTTTCCCGGTTTCGCCGAGCTCAAGCGCAGCCTGCGCGAGCGTCCGCAGCTCGCGAGCTTCGGCGTCGACACTGAGGGTACGGGTATCGTGGAGGACTGGCACGGCGGTAGTCGACGCGCCAACAAGTAGCGCCGCTTAGCCCTTGAGTCGAGTCCAGGCGTCGAGCAGGCCGCGGTCGCCGCGCACGTCTACGGAGTGGACTCGGCGGTTGGTCAGCCATAGCAGGACGTCGGACGCCGTCCCGCGAACGGTCGCATCAGCTTGTGCGTCAACGGGCTCGTCGCTGCCGAGCTCGTCGAGATCGAGCCACCGCTTCGGCGCCGCATCGGTGAGCAGCAGGTGCACCTTGCCCGAGGGTCTCTCGGTGCACGAGTCCAAGAGACCAGGCAGGAACTCAGTCACGTACTCCTCGATGCCCGCCGCGGCCACGTCCGCATCCAGGGGTGTGGGTGGCGGGCCGTCCTCAACGGCGACCGCGTGCTGTGCATCCCAGCGGTGGATGGCCGTCTCGACGGCCAACCGCCGGCGCCACCACGACGCGCGATGATCGCCGAGACTAGAGAATGTCCACACCGTTTGCTGCGGGTCTGCGGCCCCGAGCGTACTGACCGTGCGATCGAGATTGCCCACGAACCATGCGGGTAGGTCGGTATCGTCGGCCGGAGGCGGGGGTAGCGAACGGAAGCTGGCGGGCTCACCGGTGACAACGATCGCGGCGATCCACTCCAGTACCGTTCCGGTGTGGCGGACCAGGCGCCCGGCGTCCCAGGCGGGGCAATCAGGCACTGGTCGAGTCCAATTCGATTCGGCGGCAACGACTAGGGCGTGGCCGTCTTCATAGATCGCGTCGAGAAACGTCGCATTGCTCACCGGTTCCGCCTCCTGATGATGATCTTCCGTGCGGCGATGGCCACTAACGTCTTGCGTGTCGCGTTGACTGCCAGGTTCCGGCGTGGCGACCGCCAGTGTGTCCATGCGTTGGCAGTTATCGCGCATGTGCGTGTCACGTGGTGTCTTCGGTCAAGCGTCCGAGGTCGAGGATCTCGTTGGCTATGCGTTCGCCCTGGTCTTCCTGCAGGAAGTGGGAAGCGCCGGTGATTTTGACCTGATCTCCTGCGCTGGGAATGAGTTGGCAGAACTGCTCACCGGCCGAGGGGAAAGGGAATACCGGATCGGCGTCGGAGAATGCCACCAAAGTGGGCTTGGTCCAACGGCTCAGCGCGTCGGTGACGGCGAGCATAGCCTGGGCTTCGGCGGAGTCTTCGCTAAGGGGCACCAGCAGCGGGAACTGTGCGGCGCCGGCCTTGGACTCCATAGTGGGGAAGGGGGCGTTGTAGGCGGCAACTACCTCTGGCGGCAGATCGCTGACCGTTGCGCCTTGAATCACGTCGCCCACGGGAAGGTCGGGAGTTTTCTCCGCGTAGGCCCGCCAGGCGAGGAATCCCTTCGATACGTGTCCGGTGAACAGACCGGTGTTGAGGATCGCGAGATCGGCTACCGCGTATTCGTTTTCGGTTGCCCATCGCAAACCGATGGGTCCACCCCAGTCCTGCACGACGACGGTGGCCCGCTGCAGGTTGAGGTGACCGAGCACGGCCGTAACGACGGCGACGTGGCGGTCGTAGCTGTACCACCGCCGATCAGTGGGCTTGTCGGACCGTCCGAAGCCGGCGTAGTCCACCGCGACGACGCGTCGTCCCGCCGTTACTAGCGGGGCGATCAACTTGCGGTACAGGTAAGCCCAGGTGGGTTCGCCATGGAAACACACGACCGGTCTGCCGCTTCGTGGTCCCTCGTCGAGGTAGTGCAGGCGCAGTCCGTCGACGTCGGCGTAGTGCGGCGCAAAAGAGTATCCGGCGAGGTTGGCGAAGCGTTCGTCGGGTGTCCGGAACACCTCAGGTGTTGACATCAAATCCTCGATTTCTGAGTAGGGTCACGATGAGAAGGGCGTCCGTGGATAGACCATGTCGGCCGTTTCGGCCAGGCCACCACAGAGTTCACGTATTACTGGAATCGCTGGATGATTGCCTCGGCGATCGCGTCGGGAGCATCCTCCTGAATGAAGTGGTTGGCTTGTGGGAGGCGGACGACGAGGTTGTCGGGGAAGGCATCGTTGAGCCGCCCCAGTGCGGGGGCGAGTGGAAACGCCGGATCTTCCATGCCCCAGACGAATAGGGCGGGCTTGGCACCGAGTTGGCGGGGCACTTCGCGGGCCAGCCGCTCAAGAAGGGGGCGGGCCGCTCGGATCTGCTTGGGGAACTCGGCGATCCCGCGACGTGATGTCGGTGTGGGTTGGACACCGCGGTAATGCTGCATGACGGTGTCGGTCAGCTTCTCTGAAGTGGCAAACCGCAGAAATTCGACGAACAGGTTGCGTTGCAGCACAAGGTATTGCATGGGCGAGGTACCCGTCAGGATGCTGAAAAGCTTCAATCGCCACTCATCTGAGGGCCAGAACCAGGTGTTGCCCAATACGACGCCGCGGACGCGGTCGGGGCGCGCGGTGGCGACGGCCATGCTGATCGGGCCGCCCCAGTCCTGTCCCATGGTGATGAAGTCGTTCAGCTCGAGGTGATCGATGAGCTCCCCGACAGCGGTGGCTTGTTCCTCGACGGTGTACCCGAAATCATCAGGATGCTCTGAAAGGCCGAAACCCAGGTAATCGACCGCGATGCAGCGGAACTGGCCGCGCAGCCGGGTAATGACGTTGCGATACAGAAAGCTCCACGTTGGGTTTCCGTGAAAGAAGACGATCGGGGGTCCTTGGCCCTCGTCGATGTAGTGCATGCGACCGCGGCGGCCATCAAACCATCGCGACTGGAATGGATAGAGACTTCGATCCACGACGAACTCGGCTGTCACTCAGCGCTACCTCTTCTTGATTACTGCGTTGCTCCAGAGGGCTTTTGCCTCATCAACTCCACGGTGCCGGCGACGGCAAATGCGATGGCTGCCATGATGTCTAGCACCGCGAACAGCCACGACCAGGCAGTGACATGACGGTCCGGCGGAGCGTGGATGAAGATTTCGACGCATCGTTGCGCCGCACCGGTCGTGACGGACCATTCATGGTTTTAGGGATCCGGGTCCGCGACTCGGGTGGCCGGGGGTAAAGATCATGGGGCATTTGAGGATTCAGTAAGGTAGACACCGACGAAGTCGTGCAGCGCCGACGAGATGCCTGCCACACCAACGTTATTGAGTTTGGCCAGCAGTGTCACGCCTTGGTATTGGGCGAGCAGGGAGTGGGCCAACTGGTCAGGATCGACACCGTCCCGAAGAGCCCCCCGGGCAGCGGCTTGTCGGCACAGCAACGCCAAACCCTGTTCCATGGCGGTGAAAAACTGCGAAACGTGCGCCCGCAGGGCGTCATCGGTGGTGGACAGCTCGGAGGCCAGATTACCGAATGGGCAACCCACCGCCCGACCGAACTCCGATTCAAATTCAGTTTGAATGGCACCGATCATGTCGGGAATCGCGCGAAGACGGTGAACGGGGTCGTCGTCCGAGAATTCGGCCAGTCGTGCTGCGAAGGTTTCCGCGTGCAGGTCGACCACCGCTTTGGCGAGCTCACCTTTCGACGAGAAGTAGTAATAGAAGCTGCCTTTGCGGGCATCGGCGGCCGCACAGATCTCATCCACCCCGACAGCGTGATAGCTGCGCTTGAGAAACAAGTGCGCCGCCACCGACACGATGCGCTCGCGTGTATCCGAAGTGGGCACCCAAGCGACAGTAGGACAAATAGACCGGTCAGTCAACAGCGGTGTCCGATGCGATCCGCGGAATGCATGGGGTTTCGACAAGTACCCCGGGCGCCGTGGAGATAGTTCTCCCGAGTTTGTTGCCCTTGCGCTCCTGACCCGCGCGTGCGAGCCTCGCGACGATCGGAAGTCGTGTACCGGTGTCAGGAGTCGGCGGCCAAGGGCAATCGGACCTCGAAACGCGCACCGGTGTCCAGGTTGCATGCCGACAGCGTGCCGCGGTGTGCCTGCACCAGTCCCGCCGCGATAGCGAGCCCCAGGCCGGATCCACTGGGCAGCGATGAATCAGCACGAGGCACACGGCCGTTGGAGCCGCGATAGGCCACGTCAAACACCCTGGGCAGATCGGCTTCGTCGATGCCGACGCCGGTGTCATCGACTCGCGCCCAGGCCCCCTGCTCGTCGTGGCCCAGCGTCAGGCTGACTCGTCCGCCGTGCGGGGTGTGGGCGATCGCGTTGGCCACCAGATTCGACAGAACTCGCACCAGCGCCCGGTCGCTGCCGATCACCTGCACGGGTTCATCGGGCAGATTGACGTGCAGTGCCACCCCGGCCCGTTCGGCGACGATCCGATGAGCGGCTGCCACATCGTCGACCACCTCGTCCAGCGCCACCGTGTCGTGTGCGGGTTGCACCGCCCCGGCGTTGATCTTCGACATCTCGAAGAGGTCGTCCACCATCTCCGACAGCCGGATTGACTCCTGTTCAATATGTTTGGCCTGCTCGCGGGCCTCGTCCTCAATCACTACGCCGTCGGCGATCGCCTCGGCCACAGCGCGGATACCGGCTAGCGGGGTGCGCAGATCGTGACTGACGAATGCCACCAGGCGGCGCCGGGACTGCTCGGCTGCCCGCTCGGAGTCCCGGATCTCCTGTTCCCACACCGTCCTACGGGCCTGGTAACGCGCCAGCAGCACTGCGGCGGGTATGGTCACGACCGACACGACGACCAGCACGACAGCGGTGCGCTCGAACGTTTCAGTGATCATGAAGCCGCTGGCGCCGAGCACCCCGGTGAAGGTGGCCAGGGTGGGAATCAACACCAGCGCCACCATGCTCACCGCCAGCGACCACGACCGGGCGAGGCGGATGGTCAGCGCGCCGGACAACACCACAGGGATCGAGCAGGCCAGCGCCCAACCGGCGATCGCCCACAGGTCAGTCGTCGGCATGTGACGTCTGCCCTTCCTGCCAAAGGTAGCCGCGGCCCCAGACGGTCTGCACCCGGTGGGCGTCGCCCAGTTTGGAGCGCAGCCGTTTGATGTGCACGGTGACGGTCGACAGATCACCGAAATCCCAGCGCCACACCAGTTTGAGCAGTTCCTGGCGGGAGTACACGGTGTCGGTATGGGTCAGCAGGAAAGTCAGCAGGTCGAACTCCCGGCTGGTCAGGCTGACGGGACGGTCATCGACGGTCACCGCGCGGGCGGCCGTCAAGACACGCAGCGAACCGGCGCTCAGTTCCAACGGCAGTTCATCGGCCGCCGACGGGGCGCGGCGCAATACCGATCGGACCCGAAGCACCAGCTCCCGCGGACTGAACGGCTTCGTCACATAATCGTCGGCTCCGGCCTCCAATCCAGCGATGCGGTCGTCCTCTTCCCCCAGCGCTGTCAGCAGGATCACCGGCACCGCGTAGCTGTCCCCGCGACGCATACTGCGGCACAATGTCATTCCATCCGGGCCCGGCATCATCACGTCGAGGACGGCGACGTCGACGCGCTCGGTTCCCAGTAGCTGCAGCGCCTCGTTGCCATCGTGCGCGATCGACACGTCGTGCCCGTCGCGTTCTAGATACCTTCGCAGCACATCCCGGACGATGGGATCGTCGTCGGCAATCAAGATCCGGCTCACACCACCTGACACTAGACCCGAGGCGCGGTCATCAGCTGCGGTGTCATGAACTTGTCGCGATTGGCCTGTTGGGTCGCCAGTTGGACTCTGATCATCTGATGGTTGAGTCGTGCCGTCGCTGCCGCTTTCAGGATGGGCGTTCATGCGGTTGCCGGCATCAGGTGTGAGGTACCGGCGCACCGACATGCCGTTCCGCTGGTGTGGCTGGCCAACACGTGGGGACTCGTGGGCCTGCTCAACGGAATCCGCGGCGTCTTGCAGTTGAACGTTCCGAGCTTCAACCTGAGCACCGTTTGGCATATCTATACGTTTTACGCTCCCGTGGTAATTGCTTCACACTTGATGATCTTCGCGATTTTGATCAAGTCCAAGTCGTGGAATAATAACGCTTCGTACTCTGCAGGAGCCAAAACAAGCTGACGAAATCAGGCGTCCCCCTTTACTACACCGAGTGATTTAGCTAAACGCGACGGGATACGCTGGCACCCGCACCCCAACAACCGCTCTCATTCGGACCAATTCACGGGGTCCGGTCAAGCTCAGTGCGCCGCGGCCGATGTTTTTATCGAGCACCTACGCGCACCGGATCCGCTGTCGTGCGCTCACCAAAAACATTGCTAGTCAGCGCTGTTGGTGGCGCACATGCAGGAGGTCGCGCGACGACGTGATGCCTGTCCGGTCAAAGCGCCGTGAAGGCCATGGCGATGCCGTTCATGCAGTACCGCAGGCCGGTCGGCTGCGGTCCGTCGTTGAATACGTGGCCGAGGTGGCTTCCGCACCGGTTGCAGAGAACTTCGTTCCGTGCCATGGTCAGGCTGGAGTCGGGCCGCTCTAACACGGCGTTTTCCAGGGCTTTCCAGAAACTCGGCCAGCCGGTGCCGCTGTCGAACTTGGTATCCGACGAGTAGAGGTTTAGCGTGCACCCAGCACAACTGAACACGCCGTGACGGTGTTCGTCGTTGAGCGGACTACTGTACGGATCTTCGGTGCCCGCCTCGCGCAGCACGCTGTATTGGGCCACGCTCAGAAGTTTCCGCCACTCGGCGTCGGTGTGGGTGACAGCAAAGCGCGTATCGGGCGGCTACGACATCGCGCTCGGGGCACAGGCACTTACCGCGACCATCGACAGCGCGGTCACACTTGCGGCGGTGAGAAACCGCCGTCTCGTCACATCCATCTCACCAATACCTTTGACTGACAAGGAGATCGTCCAGCTCCATCACCGTAGCGCGGCGCGCGGTGCCGGGTGATCGTCAACGCCCTTACGTCATGGTTCGGTAAGAAGCTCCGGCCGGTAGTGGGGGAATCGGGCGCCATTGTTTCGTAAGAATTTGGACCGCCGGTCGCGACTAGCCTGAAGGCAGTAGAGCTGGCATAGACACTGAGCGGGGGCGCATCGTGCGGAGATCGCTGAGAACCAACATAATACGGCTGGCCGTGCTCCTGTGCGCGGTCAGCCTCGAAATCACAGCCTGCGCAGGCTTATTCTCCGATCTGGGCAGTGCCGCAACTGCAGCGAACATTCCCGGGCCCGTGGTGGATGAGCCCGTGGGAACCCCGGGCGCTCGCGAGACTGCGGTGCTGGCAGGTGGGTGCTTTTGGGGTGTGCAGGGCGTCTTTGAACACGTCAAAGGCGTCAACCGGGCGGTGTCTGGGTACGCCGGTGGCACCGAAACGACCGCACACTACGACTTGGTGAGCACCGGCACGACCGGGCACGCGGAGTCGGTGGAGATCACCTATGACCCTTCCCAAATCACCTACGGAGAACTATTGCGGATCTACTTCTCCGTCGTGCACGACCCGACCCAACTCGACAGCCAGGGACCCGATGTGGGAACCCAATACCGGTCGGCCGTCTTCCCACAGAATGACACGCAGAAAAGGGTCGCCCAGTCCTATATCGCTCAGCTCAACGATGCCAAAGTGTTCGGTGCCCCGATCGTCACCCGCGTGGAGCATGCACCCGAATTCGTTCCCGCCGAGGCACATCATCAAGACTTCTTGAACTCCAACCCGACCAACCCCTATATCGCCGTCAACGACATGCCCAAACTCGACAACCTCATGCGCCAATACCCGGACTTGTATCGCGAACAACCGGTTCTCGTCGGCGCGGGTGGCAACTGAGGTGGGCACCGGTCACTGCAACGCCGCGACGGCAGCGTGCGAAGGCGTAGGCATGTGGGACCGGCGACAACTCAACAACCCTGTGAGTCAACGTTGTTCGGGCCGACCTAGCTGGGGAGGCGCTCACCGGTCGAGATGTTGACACTCATCGCTATCGGCCTTGTCGGCGGGCTGATCACCGGCATCTCGCCGTGCATCTTGCCGGTGCTGCCGGTGATCCTCATGTCGGGCGCGCAGAGTGCCCGGGCCACAGCGGGGGTACCCGGTGTGGCGGGGCCGGTGCCCTCGCAGGCGAGCAATTTCTCACGCGTCGAGTCGCTGCGGCCATACCTGGTGATCGCAGGACTGGTGGTCAGCTTCAGCGCGGTCACGTTGGCCGGATCCGCGTTGCTGTCGCTGCTGCACCTGCCGCAGGACGCCATCCGCTGGTTGGGATTAGTCGCCCTCGTCGCGATTGGCGTGGGATTGATCTTCCCGCCTTTTGAGGCGCTGCTGGAGAAGCCGTTCTCCTGGCTGCCACAGAAGCAGTTCGGCTCGGGCAGCAGCGGTTTCGGGCTGGGGCTCACGCTCGGTATGCTGTACGTACCGTGCGCGGGGCCAGTGCTGGCCGCTATCGTCCTGGCAGGCGCAACCGGCTCAATCGGGTTGCCCACGATCGCATTGACATTATCTTTCGCTGTCGGCGCGGTGGTGCCGCTGCTGATCTTCGCGCTCGCCGGCCGGCGGGTGGCCGAGCGAGTGCGCGCGTTCCGCCGCCGTCAACGCGAGATCCGCATCGCCGCAGGCGTCGTCACCATCCTGTTAGCCGTGGCGCTGGTGTTCAACCTGCCCGCGGCTCTGCAACGGGCAATTCCCGACTACACCATGCCCTTCCAACAGAAACTTGGCGGCGGGGACGAGGTCCGTCGCCGGCTCAACTTGGGCGGCGTGGTCAATGGCCAGAACGCCGCGTTGTCCAACTGTACGGATGGCGCGACCAAACTCGAAAGCTGCGGCGCTGCACCGGACATCAAACGGATCGCCCACTGGCTCAACACGCCGGGCGGAGCACCGCCCGACCTGAAGTCACTGCACGGCAAGGTGGTCCTGATCGACTTCTGGGCCTACTCGTGTATCAACTGCCAGCGCAGCATCTCCCACGTCGTCGGCTGGTACAACGCGTACCACGACAAGGGATTCGACGTTATCGGCGTGCACACGCCGGAATACGCCTTCGAGCACGACAAAGGTAACGTTGCGACCGCCGCCGCCGAACTCGGGATCACCTATCCCGTCGCGTTGGACAACGACTATGCGACCTGGACCAACTACCGCAACCAGTATTGGCCGGCCCACTACCTCATCGATTCCAACGGCACAGTCCGTCATATTAAGTTTGGCGAAGGCGACTACGGCGTCACCGAACAGCTTATCCGGCAGCTGCTTTCGCAGACAGACAAGAATATCAGCCTGCCCCCAGCCGTCGATGCGCCCGACACGACACCGACGTCATCGCTGACCCCGGAGACCTACCTCGGCACCCGAACGGCAGTCAACTACGGCGGCCAGGGAGCCTACAAGCAGGGCACCGCCACGTTCGACTATCCCGCCCAACTCCCGGCCGACGCGTTCGCCTTTCGTGGCCGGTGGACCCTGGACCCCCAGGCCGCGACCGCTGAGGACGCCGACGACACCATCGCGCTCAACTACCACGCCCGCAACGTCTACCTGGTGGTCGGCGGCTCCGGCACACTCACCGTGACCAGAGACGGTGAGGCCAAACGAATCTCCGTGACTGGCCCCCCCAACATGCACCAAATCGTCTCGGATGCCACCGGCGGGAACGGGCATCTTGAGGTAGGGCTATCCAAGGGATTACAAGCCTACTCCTTCACCTACGGCTGACGACTAATTATGGAAATGCTTCGAGTTCGGGCAGAACCGACACGGCTCCCTAAATGCCACACTGGCTGGTGCCTACTGCCACGTTCTACCTCATCAGCGCCGTGAGCTACACCGCCAAAATGGTTCTAGCCCAGTAGAAAGGGGAGTCTGATTAAATCCGACGCTCGCAGCGCGATCGTGCTATACGGGGGTGCAGCCGTTCTAGTTTTAGCGGTCGGCTGCAGCGTTGGCGGTGGTAAGTCGCCAAGCAGCACGACTATCACAACACCGACGACGACCACGTCGTCCAGCGTGACGCCAGCACCCCCACCCGCGGCAACTCCCGAGGGCCCCACCGGCGGCGGAGAAGTCGGCGGCGCCTGCCCCGGACGTCCCGTCATATGTTATGCCGGCCTCAACTGTGGTTGTATTCGCTACCTCACCTGTTACACCCCCGGGCCGGCTCGGCTATCTCTAACTGCGCCGCCGCCAACACCACCGCCACCACGCCCGGGTGCAGGACAGGATCCGTGAGGCCAAGAAAACCCGGCTGCGTAACTTGCCCTGCCACTCACCGGCGTAGAACTCCACATGACTGGAAATCATCATGGCAGCAACGGTTTCAATGGCGCGGACCAAACTAATCGGGTTCACCGACCACCCCGACCTAGCCACTGCGAGACCGCCACCTTATCGTCGCCTCCAACAAATCCTTCGGCAAAGCGGTTTTTGGCTAGCCGCTTATTTCGAGGCGCACTGCCGCACCAATCAGCGACCGCTACTCCGATCTCGTCGGCGCTGTCCTCCTAAAGGAAATGCGCGCCTGGCGCAGTAATTCTGGTTTCGTTGGGCCAGCTGAGGACAAGCTCGCGTGGGCGTCCCGCAAGATGGGGTGCTCGGTTCGGCGTTGATGAACAATTTGGGTGTGTCACTTTTTGCTAGCCACGTTGCATAGTCGTTGACGACGGAGACGACGTCGCCCGGTCGATCCCCGATCGGGATGTTGCGCGTCTATGGCAGCGTGGCGGGGTCCGACCCGACGGCGAGGCGACGAACCGGGCTGTGCTTTTTCACCGGCTTTCGGACGCGACGCAGACGGTCCGCACCCGATGGACATCAGTAGTTATCGATGAAATGCGCCAGCTCGTCGCTGCATTGCCGGCGACGTCGCCAAGAGCGAGGTGCAGGCACATTTACTGGTAAAGCTGCATATTCGTTTCCGTCGTATTCGACCTCCGCATGGGAAGGAGAGCGCACACCGGGTGGCGATGATCACGTGCCCGTCGAGGCCCTGGGCCTCATAGCGGGCCAACCAGGCATGCATCGTCTGACGCGACACCCCAAACTTCTCCGCGACCTGCGAAATCGACAAACCATCGCTGATCACCGCCAACACAGCTTGATACCTCTGCTCAGCCACGCTCAACTCCCTCATCAAGGGAGTGTCAAGGATCAACCGAAGCAACTGTCAAGCATCAGCCGAAACACTGTCAGGCATCAACCGAAGCCAAATGTCAAGCATCAACCGAGGTAATACAACATCACCGGTGCCCCCGGCAGTGCCCCCGGCAGGATTCGAACCTGCGACACCGGCTTTAGGAGAGCCGTGCTCTATCCCCTGAGCTACGAGGGCGGACGGGACGAGCTTACCGGGAGTGCTTGGCCGCGGATCGCAGGCAGCGATCCGATCACCGCAGCTCCGCGATCACCTTTGCGAAGTTGTCGATGTGGTTGTCCTGGACGGTGATGAACGTGACCCCGTACTGGTCGCGGTACCCGGACAGGGTGTCGGCCATCTCGCGGGGTGACCCGGTCAGCACTGAGTGCGTGGCCAGTATCTCCTCGTCGGATAACCCCGGCGCGTACATGCGAGTCATCTTCAAGTCGGGAATGCTCTCGCCAACGGCGGGCACCGCGGTGATCGCCAGGTTCAACTCAAGGGCGTCGAATCGATCACCCGCAGCGCTGCGGACGAACTCGACGCGTTCGGTCAGTGGATCGTCATCGGTCCCGTGGACGTTAGCGCCGGTCAGCCCAATGATGTCGGCGTGCTGGGCGGCGATCGTGAGCACCCGGTCGCCGTTTCCGGCGATGAGGATCGGCGTCGTCGGGTGATGTTCTTTTAGGTACGTCGTCATGTGCTGCAGGTAGTCCACCCGGGCGCCGGCACTCGGATACGGCAACTCGGCAGCCTCGAACTCTTCGCGGACGTAGCCGGTGCCAAGTCCGATCTCAAGACGGCCATCGCTGAGTTTGTCCAAATCCAGCAGATCCCGGCTCAGCAGGGCCGGCTTGTAAAAAGCGGCGTTGAGCACGTACATGCTCAGCCGAAGCTTGGTGGTAACCATCGCGGCCGCGGTCAGTGTCGGAAACGGTGCCGCCGCACCAATATGGTCAGGAACACAAAGAACGTCGAATCCAATGTCTTCTGCCTGCTTCACCTTCTCTACCAGAGCTGCGCGAGATTTGATGAAACGCATACTCATGCCGAACCGAAAATCCTTAGCCACCAACAACCTCCGTGTCGTTTCAGATAGTTACCAAGAACGTGCCGCGGCCGCCAAACCCTGTACCAGAGCAGAGGTGATCATCGACAAGCCGTCTGCGCCGGGCAACGGGCTGCGCGGGCTCAGACCTCTGACGCGAACCGACAATTCCAGCTGTGTCCCGCCGCCGCGCACCCGGTTCACCGGATTTTTCGGGTGCAGGCCACGCAATTCGCGTGGCATCGCGTCGAGGTCGGTGACGACCTGATAGCCGGGCAACTGGATGTGCCGGGCCAGGTGGGCGGCCAGCGTCCGGTTGCGGCCTCCGGCGAGCAACTGTGTGCTGCGCCCGATGCGGCCGTAGCCGTGTAGCGAGACCACGACGTCGACGTGGTCGAGGAACTCGGCGAGCCGCGGCGATTCGTCGGGGTCGAATTGCGCCGACGGCAGGTGATGCGGGTACCGGTCGGGATGGCGCAGCAGGTACACCGACGCCGCGGCTTGCTTGGCGGCGCGTTCGGCGATCAGGTCGGTCATCTGTTCCAGCCCGCCGCCGTGGATGGCAAGAAAGCCGAAGCGCGACCGCAGGCAGCTGACCTCACTTACTTCCGGATCGTTCAACAATACCGAAAGCGATTGGGGCGCAGGTGATGTTGCTGTCCTCGGATGGGGCCAACGCGCGGGATCCCAGCGACGCAGGAAGTCGATCCAGCGTTGTGGAAGCCCGTGCTCGACGGCGCCGTCGATGATGCGCGGCAGATAGCCGGGCCGCGGCGGGCCGGGAGTGACCCGGTGGTCGATGTATACCCACGCCGGCGACAGCCCCTCGTCGGTGTGCACGGTCAGGCGGTCCCGCCGATAGCGCCCCGGCACCCCCTCGGCGCTGTCCAGGGTGGCCAGATCGTGATCGGAGACCTGCCAGAGCACGCCGTGCACCTGACTTCCCGCGAACGGCTCGACGGTGGCAACCCCGCGTTCGTTGATCAGCCAGTCGTGGTCGGACAGCACCGCGGGGTGCGGATCGGCAGCGTCTGGGCAGCGCACTGCCATCTGTCGGACGCACAGGTTCGACCCGTAGGCGAAGTAGGGGTGCCGGCGGCCCGGCATTTAGCCGGTCACCGTCAGATAAATCAGCACGAAGCCCTCCGAATACGCTGTCCGTGACCTGCGTAAATAGGCCCTTTGGGTAGCGTTGTCCAACTCACCATATTGGTGGTGGCAAACGTAGGCCGCAGCCCGGAAACGACACGGCCACGACCATCATGCCACGGTCGGGGCCTGGAAACGGCGAACACCCCCTAGCCGGAAAGGACGGGAGTTAGGGGGTGTCGCGGTGCAGCCATGACGGCGCACTGGTGGGGACAAACAAGGGGAACCCCCGGCACGGTAACAAGGAACCCGTGCGGTTGGCCTCATCCGTTTGACATAGCTGGCGCACCGGAAAGCCCTTGCGGCGTGTCCGAACCGTGCGAATACTTGAAGTACCTTAACAAGGTATAGACCATTTACTAGGTATGCAATATCATCGGACCACTGGTTATCGGTTTGGTCGCAGTGTTCCCCGCCTGGAAACCGGGCGCGGACGCACTGCCTCAACCGTCATCAGCAGTTCCGGTCGATCTGTCGCGTTTAGGAGAACCACATGCTGTCCCTGACCACTGCGTGGCACCACACCACGACGACAGAACGGTCAAGTCAAATACCAACGCACACTCGGAAAGCGGCTGCCCGCAGGATCTTGCGGCTGGTCGCAGCTGGCCCGCTCGCCCTAGTAAGCGCGGCCGCTCTGGCCACGCCCGTGCACGCCGCCGCCACATGGATGGCGGGAGCGGTGAACCCCAGCTCCAAGGGCGCGACGTTCTTTTATACCGACGCCTACACCCAGTTTGATGCCGAGCAGCATGCGATGGCGAACTGTGAAGCGAAGTTCCCGACCGGTTGTCAGCTCGCCGGAAGCACCACGAGCTGCATGGCTGTCGCCCGCGGTCAAGGCAGTGACTACGCCGTTGCCTATGGCCCGAGTGTGCACACGGCGCAGGTGTTGGCGGCGGACACGATCCGCGGCCGGGTCAACCTAGCCGGTTCCGGGCATTGCAGCTGGGACTGAAGGGTATTGCACGCGATCCATCGGCTGTGGCTGCGGGCGCTGCCAGCTCCGGCCCGCGCCGATGCGCCAGGCTCACGCGTACTTCAGTGATCGCTAGACGATGTTGACTTCCACTGTTGCGCGTATCGCTTGATCAAATGCTCGCTGTGGGTAAGGGCGCGTTGCATGGTCCGGGGCTACCGTTAATGGTCGTCGAATGGCACCGGCGGCCAACACCGTACACACGCGACCACGACAGCACGCTCACGAACTCTACGAGGGCATCATTGCCCGCCCTAGATTGCGTCCACGCTTAGCGTCTTGTCGTCAGCGAACCAGGTCATCGGCACCCGGCGATTGGACAGCAGCAACTCCATGGCGTCGCCTGTCACGGGGGGCGAGAACAAGAAACCCTGTGCCCGGTGACATCCATGCTCTATCAAAGTCTGTGCGGCAGCTGGCGTCTCAACACCTTCAGCAACCAGTTGCAGCCCGAAGGCCTTAGCGAGCCCGATGATGGCGCGAACGATGGCCAGGTCGCTGGTGTTGGTGCCCAAGTTGCGCACGAACCCCATGTCGATCTTGAGCATGTCGACTGGAAGGGACTTCAGGTGCGACAGCACCGCATAGCCGGTGCCGAAGTCGTCGATGGCAATCTGGACCCCGACCTCCTTGAGCGCCGAGAGGGTTTTATGAGTGGTTTCGATGTCGTGAACCACGGACCGCTCCGTGATTTCGAGGCAAACCGATCCGGCGTCGACGCCGAACTCATCAATGGTGTCGGCAACACTACGGACGAATCCTCGGGTGATTAATTGAACGGGCGAAACATTGATGCGCATTATCGCGCCTTGCCCCACCCCGTTGGAGTGCCACCGGCTCAACTCGGCGCAGGCGCTTCGCATGACCCATAGGCCCAACTCTGCGGCGAGGTTGGTCGATTCGGCCACGCCTATGAACGAATCCGGTAGCAGCAGCCCTCGCGTCGGGTGCCGCCAACGCACCAGCGCCTCCGCCCCCAGGATCGTGCGGGTCAGTAAGTCTACTTCGGGCAGAAAATGCAGCAGCAGAGCGTCGCTGTCGATGCCCCCTTGCAGATGGAGCTCAATGTCTTTGCGGAAGAAGACGTTGCGTGAGCTGTCAATGCTGCACACCGCGACCTGGTTGCCGCCCGCCCGCTTCGCTGTCAAGGCGGCCTCGTCGGCACGGCGCAGGAGATCCGCCGAGTCGTCGCGTCCCGGCCTGCCCACCGCCATCCCGATGCTGACGGAGGGCGTGATCACATCGTCGCCGATCTTTACGGGGCCGCGCAACGTTGTCTGAAGCCGGTGCGCGAGTGACTCGGCGGTCCCGGTTAGCATCGCCCGGTCCGCAAAGACCAGGAACTCGTCCCCACCGATCCGACCGATCGTGCCCAACCCTTCCATGCTCGACTGAAGGCGTTCGGCGAATACCCGGAGGTAATAATCGCCCGCAGCGTGGCCGAAGAAGTCGTTGATCGACTTCAATCGGTCCAGGTCGAGATACAAGACCGCGACGGGTCCGGGGCGTCCCGCCTCGAGTCTTTCGGAAAGGCGCGCAACCACCGATCGCCGATTGTGTAGACCGGTCAAATCGTCATGCTCAGCCTGGTAGCGAAGCATTTCTTCGGCGGCGATGCGGGCCTGGAGCTGTGCAAACAGAGTGGCGACAGCCCCGAGCGTGCCCACCTCTTCCTGCTTCCACTTCCTGGAACGAAAGTTAGTGAAGCCAAGCACACCGGTGGTCACCCCCTTTGAAACCAGCGGTGCAGCGGCCACCGAGGGCGTCGCGACGCGGCGCCTTCCCGTGGTCTGGCGGCGGAATGCCTTGTACGCGTAGTTTGTCGAGGCCGGTGGCCGAATCACAACCGGTTCCGTAGGCTGAATCACGAGCGGTTCCTTGCCATGCGCGCAAGGGGCGAAGACTTGCTCGGCGCTAGAGAAGTCGACGATAGCCACGAGATCCGCCTGTGGACGGGTTGGTCGGGGCGGCCATTCCGCGATCAATTTCGAGGCCCCGATGGATAGGTCGTTGTATCGCAGGTAGCCGGTGTCCATCTCGAATAGGTGGACTAGCCTCTGCAATACCTGTTCGCTCACAGTGGTAGCGGTGGATGAATTGGCCTCCATTAGTTGGGCGGCCACGGAGGTGACGAACTCTAGGCCGCGCAGCACGGTGCCTCGATTGAGGCGGTGTGGACGGTCTCAACGGATTCAAGGATGTCGGCACAGCATTCGTCCCATGCCGACTTGTCTGGTGCCTCGGTCAACCTTGGACTCCTCAAACACCCGGACGGTGGCCGTTTGTTCGCAGGACGCAGACGCCAACCCCGTACGCGAGTGTCAACGCTCGCTCCGACCTTCGCCATGCCGACACGAGTGACTATAGTCCCTTCATCGAGCGATCGCCTGGCCGATGTGGTGCGCTCCATGGACACCGCTAGCGCCAGAGGACCTACGTCTCGTCAGCGGTCCGGTCCACGAAAGGACTGCTGGGACATGACCATTCTCACCAGCTTCGCTCCCGTGCGCCGTCCCGCCGTGTAGGCAGCTCCGGGGGCCTCTCTAACTACCACTCACCGTCAGATAAATCAGCACCACGTTAAGCAGACTAATCATTGTGGCGACCGCCCAACCAATGACCGTCGTGGCCGGATGGTTGGTGTCGTTGCCCATCAGCTTGCGGTTGCTGGTCAGCCTGATCAGCGGAAGCACCGCGAACGGAATGCCGAACGACAGTACGACCTGGGAGAGCACCAGAGCCCGCGTGGGGTCGAACCCGAAGGCGAGGATCGCCAAGGCCGGGCACATGGTGATCAACCGGCGCACCATCATGGGGACGGACCGGTGCAGCAGTCCTTGCATGATCATGGCTCCGGCATAGGCGCCCACCGACGACGACGCCAGGCCGGACGCGAGCAACCCGATCGCGAACAGCACCGCAATCGTGGTGCCCAACGTTGCGTGAATTGCGCTGTAGGCGCCTTCGATGGAAACAGTGTCGTCGCCGCGGTTCTGCAGGTTGATCGCGGCGACCAGGAGCATCGCTGCGTTCACCGTCCCGGCAACCGTCATCGCCAGCACGACGTCCAAGCGGGTTACTCGTAGCAAGAGCCGACGAGGTTCGCCCTCGTCGGGATGTCCGTGCCGGTCGAGGACGAGCCCGGAATGCATGTAAACCGCGTGCGGCATCACGGTTGCGCCCATGATGGCGGCGGCCAGCAACACGCTTTCGGCCCCGTTGAATCGCGGCAGCAGGCCGCCGATCACATCTTCGGGCGGTGGCGTCTTGACGAAGAAACTGGCCGCAAAGCCGACCGCGATGACGAGCAGCAAGCCGGTGATAACGCGCTCGAAGATGATCTGCCCGCGCCGGTCCTGGATCGCCAGGAGCAGCAGGGACACCACGCCGGTGATGATTCCACCGAGCAGCAGCGGCAAACCGAACAGGATGTGCAAGGCGATGGCCCCGCCGACGATTTCGGCCGCATCAGTGGCGATCGCGACGAGTTCGGCCTGGGCCCAGTAGACCAGCCGCGCCGGGCGGCTCATCCGCTTGCCGATCGCCTGCGGTAGCGACTGACCGGTTACCAGTCCGAGTTTCGCCGAGAGGTACTGCACCAGGCCGGCCAGCACATTGGCCAGCACGATGACCCAGAGCAGCAGGTATCCGAATTTCGCGCCGGAGCTGACGTTGGCCGCGACATTCCCGGGATCGACATAGGCGATCGCGGCTACGAACGCCGGTCCGAGCAGGTACCAGCTCGGCTTGACCGAGGCCCCGGTACCCTGCGCCAACGTTCCGACCCTCGATTCCTATCACCGAATAAAAAAGTTAGGGTACGCGAAAGCTTGGGGCGCGCCAGCTACCGACTACCGCCCGACTGATGTCGGGTCATCCACGATGGTGCGCACCTCCGCGGCTGGGCAAGCTCATTCGACGGCGTAGAGCCCCTTGCCGGTGATCAGGGGCAAGTCGAGGGTGGTCACGATGCCCGGCGGGGCGGCCACCACCGCGGGAATCGCATTGACGATCCGCATCGCGGTCGCGACCAGTCCGGCGTGGTTGTGATCACCCTTGCGACTGCTCAGGCAGATGTCCATGGCGTAGGACGGTTCGCCGGTGATCTCGACGCGGTACGAACCACCGGGCTGCGCGGGCTGCGGCCAGTCCGGGCACAGATCCTCCCGAAGTCGGGTGACGTGTTCCAAGACGACGGCGGGTTCGCCGTTGACCATCCCGAACACTTCGAACCGCACCCCCGCGGCGCTGCCCTTGGGAATGTGGCCGGACGCGATATCGAAAGCCTCGGGGGCGGGCTCCCGCACGTACTTCTCGGTCACCTCGTCGAGCGAAATACCCAGTCCGGCAGCCAGTTGCCGGATCACCGATCCCCACGCCAGACTCAGTACCCCGGGCTGCAGCAGCATCGGGATCTCATCGAGCGGTTTGCCGAAACCCATCACATCGAACATGACGACGGCGCTGTCGTAGGTTGCGTAGTCGACAATCTCCATGCAGCGCACCTGCTGGATGCTCTGACAGGTGCCGGCCAACGCCAGCGGCAGCAGATCGTTGGCGAAGCCCGGGTCGATCCCGTTGACGTAAAGGCTCGAATTACCCTCGCGAGCCGCGTCTTCCAGGGGTTTGACGAGTTGCTCGGGGATGACCTCCCACGGGTACTGCAGAAAGACCGGACCGCTGCCGACGATGTTGACTCCAGCCGCCAGCACGCGTCGGTAGTCCTCCAGCGCCTCGGGCAACCGGTTGTCGGCCATCGCGTTGTACACGGCGCACTGTGGTCCGGTCGCGAGTACGGCGTCCAGATCGGTACTGGCCAGTACGCCAGTCGAATCCGGAAGTCCGGCAAGCTCGGCCGCATCCTTACCCGCTTTGGCCTCCGATGACACCCATACGCCGGTGAGCTGGAATTCGGGGTTGGTGATGAGTGCCCTCATTGCGTGGACTCCGACGTTGCCGGTGCCCAATTGGACGACAGGTATAGGCATGGTCGTGCTCCTTAGCGGTAGGGGTGGGACTGCGCGCGCGTCAAGGGTTCACAGGTCCGGGACGGGTATGTCGAGGTTTGGGAAGGTGAGGCCGCCGTCAACCTCCAGCGTCTTTCCGGTCAGAAAGCCTCCGGCCGGGGATGCCAAATAGACTGCCGCGGCTGCAATGTCGACAGGATCGCCGAGGCGACGCATCGGTGTCACCTTCTCCATGGGCTGGCGCAGTTCGTCGTTGGAGGCCACCACCTCGAGTGCGGAGGTGAGGATCGATCCCGGTGCAATTGCGTTGACCCGGATGCGTGGGCAAAGGTCCAGCGCCGCGAGCCGGGTGTAGTGCGACAGCGCAGCCTTGGCCGTGCCGTAGGCGGCGAAACCACGTCCGGCCAGCCTGCCCATGGTCGAGCTGATGTTGATCACGCTGCCGCCACCGGAATGCTCGAGCATCAGCGGCACCGCCGCGATGGTCAGGGCATGCGCAGTGACGACGTTGAAGGTGAACGCGTCTTTGAGGTCTTTGGTCGAGGTGGTCAGCAGGGTGTTGGGCATGGTCCCGCCGACGTTGTTGACAACGATGTCTAGTTTTCCGAAAGCCTCGACGGCCTGGCTGGCCAGCTGTGCGGTCGCCTCCGGGTGGGCCAGGTCGGCGGTGACGGTGTGTGCCCGCCGGCCGGTGGCGCGAACCTGTTCGGCGACAGCCTCTAGTTGAGATTCGGTTCGCGAGGCGATGAGGACATCGGCGCCGGCCTCGGCGAAAGCTAGCGCGATGGCCGCGCCCAGTCCCCGGCCGCCACCAGTAATGACGGCGACCTTGTCATCGAGACGGAACAAATCAAGGATCATTACGGCCTCTCCACGTTGAGTTACCGGCCGAAACGGTAGCAAGCCCGACCGCCTCGGCTGCAGCATTTCTGAAACAGGTTCTAGTTTGTCATACGGGGTGCGGGGCCGAAACGCCCGCGCCTACGCCGGCCGAAGGCATCGTTGGGAACGGGACAAATTTGCCAAACGTTTACCCTTTCTTACTGTAGCTTGACGGCTTCTCGGAACACGGTGGTTGGCGAGCCCCGTTAGCGGGCGGCGTAATCCGACCTATTGTGAGGAAGTAGATTGAAACTCAACCGATCTGGCGCAGCGCTGAGCATCGTGGCAGCGGGCGCACTGGTGTTGTCGGGCTGCGGCAGTGATAACAGCGCAACCGGAGGCGGTGCAACGACGGGTTCCGCGGCGACTAAGGCGGGCTGCGGTGGCAAACAGACCCTCAAGGCCAGCGGATCGACAGCCCAAGCCAACGCGATGACTCGCTTTGTCAAAGCGTTCGAGCAGGCCTGCCCGGGTCAGACGTTGAACTACACGGCCAATGGTTCCGGTGCCGGGATTCGCGAATTCAATGGTAACCAAACCGACTTCGGTGGTTCGGACTCGCCCCTGAGCAATGATGAGGCCGCGGCCGCGCAGCAGCGCTGCGGCGGCTCGCCCGCGTGGAATCTGCCAACGGTGTTCGGGCCGATCGCGGTCACGTTCAACGTCAACACCGTGCCTTCGCTCAATCTTGACGGCCCCACATTGGCAAAGGTCTTCAACGGTGCGATCAGCACCTGGAACGATCCCGCCATCCAGGTGCTGAACAACGGCGCAACGCTGCCGGACGAGCCGATTAACGTTGTGTTCCGTAGCGACGAGTCGGGGACGACGGATAACTTCCAGAAATATCTGGATGGTGCTTCTAACGGCGCTTGGGGCAAGGGCGCCGGAAAGGCGTTCAAAGGCGGCGTCGGCGAGGGGGCCAAGGGCAACGACGGGACGTCGGCAGCCATCAAGGCCACCGAAGGGTCGATTACCTATAACGAATGGTCGTTCGCGCAGGCTCAGCACCTCAATACGGCCCAGATCGTCACTTCGGCCGGTCCGGCCGCTGTGGCGATCAGCCCCGACTCGGTGGGCAAGACGATCGCCGGCGCCACGATCAAGGGTCAGGGCAACGACTTGGTGCTCGACACGGCCTCGTTCTACAAGCCCGCGCAGGCCGGCTCCTACCCGATCGTGCTGGCGACGTATGAGATAGTCTGCTCGAAATATCCCGACGGCCAGGTCGGCACGGCCGTGAAGGCGTTCCTGCAAAGCACCATCAATGCCGGGCAGAACGGGCTGGGGGACAACGGATACATCCCTATTCCTGATGCTTTCAAATCGAGGTTGTCCACGGCGGTCAACGCGATCTCGTGAACTGAGGTGGTCATGCCCCGAGGATTGTCGGGTACACGGCCGAATCTGAATCGGGCCAGGGCAAGCGCAGAATTAAAGCGAACAGATCCGCGGGCAGTATGGCGGGGCGACCGGCTGTTCAAGTCGGTCGCCTCCGCTGCCGGTTCGACGATTGTCGCCGCGGTTCTGCTGATCGCGCTGTTCCTGTTGTTTCGTGCCGTCCCAGCGCTGCGCGCGAACCACGAGAATTTCTTCACCAGTGCCAACTTCGATACCGCCGACCCCCAGCACCTCGCGTTCGGTGTCCGTGACCTGTTCATGGTCACAGCGCTGAGTTCGATATCCGCGTTGGTATTGGCCGTCCCGGTCGCGATCGGGGTCGGGATGTTTCTCACCCAGTACGTTCCGGCGCGGCTGTCGCGCCCGTTCGGGGCGATGGTCGATTTGCTGGCCGCAGTGCCGTCGATCGTCTTCGGATTGTGGGGCATTTTCGTGTTGGCACCCGCGGTGGAGCCGTTCGCTGCGTTTCTCAATCGCAATCTGAATTGGCTCTTTTTGTTCCAGCAGGGAAACGTCTCCCTGGCCGGCGGTGGCACGATCTTCACCGCCGGCGTCGTACTTTCGGCAATGATCCTGCCGATCATCACCTCGGTATCGCGCGAAGTGTTCCGGCAGACCCCGCGTATCCAGATCGAAGCGGCGTTGGCGCTGGGCGCGACGAAGTGGGAGGTGGTGCGGATGACGGTCTTGCCTTTCGGTCGCAGTGGTGTCATCGCCGCGTCGATGCTGGGACTGGGCCGCGCCCTGGGAGAAACTGTGGCAGTGCTGATCATCCTGCGATCGGCGGCTCACCCGGGGCACTGGTCGGTGTTCGACGGCGGCTACACCTTCGCTTCTAAGATCGCCTCTGCCGCATCTGAATTCAGTGAGCCGCTGCCCACCGGGGCCTACATCTCCGCGGGGCTCGCGCTGTTTGTCCTGACCTTTATCGTCAACGCGGCCGCACGGGTGATTGCCGGCGGAAAGGTCAATGGATGAATTTCGACATGTTGGAAAAACCCGTGAAGGCGGAGGTGCTTCGACCGGTCGCGGTTCGACGGCGGGTCAAAAACCACATTGCAACCCTGTTTTTCGTTGCGTCGTTTCTCATCGCGTTGGTACCGCTCGGCTGGGTGCTGTCAGTTGTGGTCGCACGAGGCTGGTACGCGGTAACCCGGTCGGGCTGGTGGACCCACTCGCTGCGCGGCGTGCTGCCAGAAGAGTTCGCAGGCGGGGTTTACCACGCGGTATACGGGACGCTGGCGCAAGCCGGCATGGCCGCGATTATCGCGGTGCCGCTGGGCTTGATGACCGCGGTGTTCCTGGTCGAGTACGGCTCTTCCCGACTGGCGCGAGTGACCACTTTCATGGTCGACGTGCTTGCCGGGGTGCCCTCAATCGTCGCGGCGCTGTTCATTTTCAGCCTTTGGATCGCCACCCTGGGATTCCAGCAGTGCGGCTTCGCGGTCTCGTTGGCGCTGGTCGTGCTGATGGTTCCGCTAGTGGTGCGCTCCGCCGAGGAAATGCTCAGGTTGGTGCCCGACGAACTGCGAGAAGCCAGCTACGCGTTGGGCGTTACCAAATGGAAGACCATCGTGCGGATTGTCTTCCCGATCGCGACACCTGGAATGGTATCCGGTGTCTTGTTGTCGATCGCTCGCGTCATTGGTGAAACCGCACCGGTCCTGGTGCTGGTCGGGTACAGCCGCTCGATCAATTTCGACATGTTTGATGGCAACATGGCGTCGCTGCCGCTGCTGATCTACACCGAGCTCACCAATCCCGAACACGCCGGGTTCTTACGGGTATGGGGCGCGGCGTTAACGCTGATCATCATCGTCGCGGTGATCAACTTAGCGGCCTGGGCGCTTCGACTCCTGGCAACCCGCCGACGCGGAATACGCTCGTACCTCAGGGCGTGACGGGAATTCGCCCGGCGCTCAGGATTTCGAGGCCGCTTTCGCGGGCGCCTTTTTGGCGGGCGCCTTCTTCGCGACTGTCTTTTTCGCCGGCACCTTCTTCGCTGGTGCCTTGTCTGGCGCCTTTCGGTCACCCGAGCGCGCCTTAACGCTGGCCTCCAGCTTTGCCAGCAGGTCGGAGACATCTTCGGTCTCGTCCAACTGGGCCGGTTTGTCCTCGGTGGTAAATGCCTCCCCGCCTGCAAGTTTCGCATCGACCAGCTCTTGCAGCTGCTCCTGATAGGTGTCGTGATAGCGGTCCGGATTGAATTCGTCGGCCATCGATTCCACCACCTGACCGGCCATCTTCAGCTCGGCCGGCTTGATCTCGACCTCCTTGTCCAGCACCGGGAAGTCGGGGTCGCGGATCTCGTCGGGCCACAGGAGTGTGTGCACGACCATCACCTCACGCTTTCCAAAGTCCTTGACGCGCAACGCAGCCAACCGCGTCTTGTTGCGCAGCGTGAAGTGAACGATCGCCATCCGATCCGTCTCAGCGAGAGTCTTGGCCAACAGCACATAGGATTTCGACGACTTGGAATCCGGTTCCAGGAAGTAACTGCGGTCGAACAACATCGGGTCGACTTCGCCGGCCGGGACGAACTCCAGTACCTCGATCTCGCGGCTGCGCTCCTCGGGCAAGGTGGAAATGTCGTCGTCGGTGATCACCACCATCTGGCCATCGTCGGACTCGTAGGCCCGCGCGATGTCGCCGTACTCGACCACCTCGCCGTCCACCTCGCAAACGCGCTTGTAGCGGATGCGCCCGTTGTCCTTGGCGTGCACCTGATGGAACTTGATGTCGTGGTCCTCGGTGGCGCTGTACACCTTCACCGGGACGTTCACCAGCCCGAACGCGATCGAACCCTTCCAGATGGAGCGCATGCAGTCAGTATGCCCATACCGCCGGTGGCAAAACAGTGCGGCAGGCCCACGAGGGCTTAGTCGGAATGCATCGCGGCGTTCAACGTTGCTCGATCGGGCAAATCGGCGCCGGCCCGGGCCACGGTCAGCGCCGACGCCACGCTCGCCCTGAGTAGCGCGGCGGTCAGCGCTTCGATCTCGACGCGGGCGAGAGCGCCTCGGCGGTCGCCACCCAGCAAACCCGATCCCCAAAGCGCGTCGAGCAGACCGGCCATGAAGGAGTCACCGGCGCCGACAGTGTCGACGACGCGCACCGCGCGTATTGGCACCCGTGCGACTCCTGCTCCGCAGAACGCCGCCGCGCCGCGTTCGGCCATCGTCACCGCCACGATGGCGGGCCCCAACCCCAGCCACGTTTGTGCGATCTGCTCGGGTGGGCGCGTGGGGTCGATCCAGCGCAGGTCTTCCTCGCTGACTTTCACGATGTCGCTGCGTTCGATGAGATGTTCCATGCGTGCGATGGCCAGTTCCCGATCGGCGATCAGGGACGGTCGCACGTTGGGGTCGAAGGTGACCGTAGCCGAGACATGATAGGTGTCGATCAACGCCGCGACTGCCAAGCATCCTGGATCCTTCACTGCGGCAATCGATCCGGTGTGCACGAAAAGCGGCGGCGCTACCGGTGGCGTTCCGGAAAGCCGCCAGTCCAGATCGAACGCGTATTCGGCCGAGCCGTCTTCCGCGATGGTCGACCGCGCGGTCGCTGTGTGCTCGGCAGTCCGGCTTTCCGGGAGTAGTCGAACCGTCGCGGCTTCGACGTAGTCGCTGATGCGCCGGCCGTACGAGTCGTCGGCGATGTAGGTCAGGAAGTCGACGTCGCGGCCCAGCCTGCCGAGTCCAACCGCAACGTTGAGCGGACTGCCACCGACATGCTCGTCGCTCTCGACGATATCGATCAGCGACTCGCCGATCACCAGCCCGCGGCTCATCGCAGTAACGCCTCCAGCGTTGCCCGAGCTCCCTTGTGATGCAACGAGTCTAAAGCCCATCGGTACGCCTGCACGAAACGCGGCTGCTGCGCGAGATCCCCAAACACAGCGTTGATTTCGATGAAGGCGGTGAGATTCTCGTGATGCGACCGGGCGATCGGCACCAGCGAGTCCGCCAGTTGATCCACCACCTCTATCGGTTCGCCGCACTCGTCGGCACCCTCGGCGTAGCGGGCCCAGCTTGCCACTGTTGCTGCCGCAAGCCGAACCGAACCATCGGCGGCCAAGTTGTCATGAATCACCGGTAGCAGCCATTTCGGGATGCGGTCCGACGAGTATGCGCATAACCGCGCAACGGTGTCGCGCACGCCAGGGTTGGCGAACCGCTCGACCAGCGTGCGGCTGTAGTCGTGTAGGTCAATCCCGGGCACTGGAGGCAGCGTTGGGATCGCCTCGGAATCGAAGTAGGCGAGCAAGAATTCGGCGAACAGCGGATCGCTCGCCGCCTCGTGAACGTACGTGAAGCCACAGAGATGCGCGAAGTAACACAGTGACTGATGCCCCGCGTTCAGCATCCGAAGCTTCATCAATTCGTACGGGACGACATCGTCGACCAGCAGCACGCCCGCCTTCTCCAATGGCGGCCTGCCATCGGCGAAGTCGTCTTCGAGCACCCACGCGGTGAACGGCTCGGCAAGCACCGGCCACCGGTCGTCGACACCGAAGTCGCGCCGCGCCGCCGCGGCCATCTCCAACGTTGTGGCCGGAGTGATGCGGTCGACCATCGAACTCGGGAACCGGACGTGTTCGGCCACCCACCGCGCGAGCGCGGGATCGCGGCTTTCGGCGTTCGCCTGGACGGCCCGTCCCGCGATTTCACCGTTGTTCTCGATGTTGTCGCACGACACGATTGTCGGCGCGGCGATCCCGCGGCGGCGGCGTGTCTGCAGGGCCTCGGTGATCAATGTGAATGCCGGTCCGTCTGGGTCGCGGTAGCCGCCCTCGGTGATGGTCAGGGAGATGATCCGGGTGGACGGTGCGGCCAGTAACTCGACCGCTGCCTGCGGATCGTCGGGGGCGTAGCGGTAGCCGATGATCGAGCCGATCACCCGGGCTTCCCGGCTGCCGTCAGGGTGATCCAGAACCAGCGTGTACAGCCCGTCCTGGTCAGTCAGCACATCGCGCATCGTCCAGTCGCCGGGCATCACGCCGATCCCGCAGATGCCCCACTTGGCTGCCAAGCCCTGGTTCAGCAGCAGGTCGATGTACATGGCCTGGTGTGCGCGGTGAAAGTGACCGGTCCCGATATGCGCGATGCCGACGCTGATGCTTGCACGGTCGTAGGTCGGCGTAGTGATCGGCAGCGTGGTCGGCGCTGCATTCTTCTGGTTCATCACGTCAGCCATAAATCGCCCACTCCTCCCCGGGCTGCCGCCCGGATCGTCATCGGACTCCCATACCTCGACAGTACGACGAGCGGTTAGCGGACGCCCTACGGACGTCTAGGTGCGCCGTGATCCTGCACTGGTCGCCGTCGAGAACAGCAGGAGATCAGCGAGAAGACGCCACGAATCGGTGATCGCGACGGCGCCAGCGTCAATCAATTCCGCACGGCGGCTGTGCCTTTCGTCGGGTAGCACGAACATCAGATTACCGACGGCGGCGTAGCCGGCTGCGACCGCGGAGCTGACGCCGGCCACGGAGTCTTCGACGGCCAGACCTTGATGAGCCGCGACGCCCAGGATTTCGCCGGAGTGCAGGTACACCGCGGGGTCGGGTTTACTCGTCGGCACCGGAAGAGAATCTTCCGCGCTGAAGGTCGCTGCCGCCGGTATCAGCGAGTCGAGGCCGGTCGCACTGAAGCAGGCATGCAGACGCTTGCTTGCGCTGGAGCTGACTGCTGCGAGTGCGTAGTGCATCGCGAGGTCTCGCAATGGCTCCAGCACCTGCGGATCGGGTGTCAGGGTGACAGCCAGATGCGCGGTGACCCGTTCGCGCTCCTCGCGCACCCACTGCTCGAGTTCGTCGGCGGACAGCGCGTTGCCGCTGGCGAAGTCGCTGGCAGTGGCGACCGCCGCAGCGGGACGGTCCTGGGCCAACGCCTGGTCGAGCGGCACTTCGCACTGCACCGCCAGCTCGAGAGCCGTGGCACGGAAGTTCTTCCCGACCGCCCGCTTACGCAACTCTTCAGAGCTGAGCGGAGTCGACACGCCGAACCTGGCCAGTAAACGATTCGCCACCTCTGTCGACGCCTCGAACGCCGGATGCTCCGAAGGAAACAGGTTGTCGTCGGCGTCGCAGAGCAAGGTCGTTATCGGCGCCGGGTCGAATGCGCGAACAAAGGTCAGCCCATACAGTTCATTGGTCATCGCGACACCAGCTCCCGCTCGTCGTTGCGCATCGCGGTACGCAGCGTGGGTACACACCGCTCTCGTCGACATCCGCAATCATGCCGCCCAAGCGCCCCGCAAATCCGGGAACCCCGCGTAGCTCGCGGCACGACGGTGTAGAGCCCACCTTGGGCCGACAGCAAGTCCTTGACCTCGCGGGAGCGAAGACTGATGCCGGTGCCCCCCCAGCGGTCGGATTGCGGGCGATAGTCGGTGGTCAAAGCGCTCTCAGTGCTGAAACGCGTAGGTTGACAACATGGCGCCATTGGTGAAGCTGACCAACGCCGACAAGGTGCTCTACCCGGCAACCAACACCACGAAGAGCGATGTCTTCGACTACTACACCCGCATCGCCGGCGTGATGGTGCCGCACATCGCCGGCCGCCCGGCTACGCGCAAGCGCTGGCCCAACGGCGTCGAGGCAGCTTCATTTTTCGAAAAGCAACTGGCGTCGTCGGCGCCCCACTGGCTGCCGCGCGCGGGCGTTACCCACAAGTCCGGAACGACGACCTATCCGATCATCGACAGCGCCGACGCGTTGGCCTGGATCGCACAGCAGGCGGCGCTCGAGGTGCACGTTCCGCAGTGGCGGTTTGTCACCGAGTGGACCCGAGGCGCGGCGCAAGAACTCAAGCCCGGCCCGGCAACACGGTTGGTGTTCGACCTGGACCCCGGAGACGGCGTGACGATGGCCCAGCTGGCCGAGGTGGCCCGCGCCGTCCGGGATCTCATCACCGACATTGGGCTGATCACGTACCCGCTCACCAGCGGCAGCAAGGGGCTGCATCTCTACACGCCGCTGGACGAGCCGGTGAGCAGTCAAGGTGCCACCGTGCTTGCCAAACGCGTTGCCCAGCAACTGGAAAAGGCGATGCCCAAATTGGTCACCTCGACCATGACCAAAAGCCTGCGGGCCGGCAAGGTCTTCCTTGACTGGAGCCAGAACAGCGGCTCGAAGACCACCATCGCACCCTATTCACTGCGCGGCCGCGAGCGTCCGACGGTCGCAGCACCCCGGCGCTGGGAGGAACTCGACGACCCCGCACTGCGCCAACTGCGCTACGACGAAGTGCTCACCCGGGTCGACCGTGACGGCGATCTGCTGGAGGCGCTGGACGCCTCGGCCACCGCTGCCCTAGGCCCGGATCGGCTGACCAAATACCGCGGCATGCGCGACGCGTCGAAGACCCCGGAGCCCCTCCCAAAATCGAAACCGGCTACCGGACAGGATAATACGTTCGTCATCCAGGAGCACCACGCCAGGCGGCTGCACTACGACTTCCGCCTGGAACGAAACGGAGTGCTGGTGTCGTGGGCGGTGCCGAAGAATCTGCCCGACACCACGTCGGTCAACCATCTCGCGGTGCACACCGAGGATCACCCGCTGGAATACGCCACCTTCGAGGGCAACATCCCCAAGGGCGAATACGGTGCCGGCAAGGTGGTTATTTGGGACTCCGGAACCTACGACGCCGAGAAGTTCAACGACTCTCCCGAAAAGGGGGCCGAAAAAGGGGAGGTGATCGTCACTCTGCACGGCAGCCGGATCTCCGGGCGCTACGCGTTGATTCAGACCAAGGGGGATCAGTGGCTGGCGCACCGCATGAAGGATCAGAATGTCTTCGCTTTCGATGAGGTCGCCCCGATGCTCGCGACGCACGGCTCGGTGGCGGCACTTAAGTCGGGTCAGTGGGCTTTCGAGGGCAAGTGGGATGGGTACCGACTTCTGGCCGAGGCCGATCACGGCACGATGCGGCTGCGTTCCCGCAGCGGACGCGACGTCACCGGAGAGTATCCGCAATTGGGCTCGCTGGCAGTCGATCTCGCCGATCACCACGTGGTGCTCGACGGCGAGGTCGTCGCCCTCGGCAAGTCCGGTGTGCCCAGCTTCAACGAGATGCAAAACCGCGGCCGCGCCACCCGCATCGAGTACTGGGCATTCGACGTGCTTTACCTGGACGGCCGGTCGCTGCTGCGGGTCAAATCCGCGGACAGGCGAAAGCTGCTGGAAACCCTGGCGGGTGCAGGCAGTCTTACCGTCCCCGACCTACTGTCCGGCGACGGCGCCGAAGCGCTCGAGCACTCTCGCGAACACGGCTGGGAAGGCGTGGTTGCGAAAAGACGCGACTCCACTTATCAGCCGGGCCGGCGATCGGCCGCGTGGGTCAAGGACAAGCATTGGAACACTCAGGAAGTCGTGATCGGCGGCTGGCGGGCCGGCGAAGGCGGGCGCACCAGCGGCATCGGTTCCCTGTTGATGGGCATACCCGGTGTCGGCGGCCTGCAGTTCGCCGGGCGGGTCGGTACCGGCTTCACCGAACGTGACCTGGCCAGCCTCAAGAAGACACTTGAGCCATTGCACACCGGCGAATCACCCTTCGACACAGCGCTTCCCGCACGTGAAGCCAAGGCCGTGACGTTTGTGCGGCCGGTGCTGGTGGGCGAAGTGCGCTACAGCGAATGGACTCCGGATAACCGGTTGCGCCAGCCGAGCTGGCGCGGGCTGCGGCCAGACAAGAAACCAAGTGAGGTGGTACGCGAATGAAGTGGGTTACTTATAGAGACGACCGGAATGACGTGGCCGGACGCACCGGGGTACTGTCCGGCGACGTGATTCACGCAGTGCCGCCGGGTGTGACGTTGCTGGAGTTGATCGGGCGCGGTGCCGGCGGATTGCGTGCAGCCGGTGAGGAGGCGCTGCATTCAGCGTCGACGGTCCGCCTGGACGACGTGACTTTGATGGCGCCGATCCCGCGCCCGCCGTCGATCCGCGACTCCCTGTGCTTTTTGGACCACATGCGCAACTGCCAGGCCGCGCTGGGCGGCGGCCGGGTACTCAGCGATACCTGGTACCGCATTCCCGCGTTTTACTTTGCCTGCCCGGCCACCGTCCTCGGGCCCTATGACGACGCGCCGACGGCTCCCGGGAGTTCCTGGCAGGACTTCGAATTGGAGATCGCCGCGGTTATCGGAATGAGCGGCAAAGACCTGACGGTCGAGCAGGCGGACCAGGCCATCATCGGCTACATGATCTTCAACGACTGGTCGGCACGAGACCTACAGCAGCTGGACAACCAACTGGCAATCGGACAGGGCAAAGGCAAGGACAGCGGCGTGACCTTGGGCCCCTACCTGGTCACGCCCGACGAGCTGGAGCCGTACCGTCACCCCTCACATCCTGGCAAGCTGAGCATGCAGGTGACCGCACTGGTCAACGAAACCGTGATCGGTTCGGGGTCGACCGCCCAGATGGACTGGACCTTTGGTGAAGTCATCTCCTATGCCTCACGCGGGGTGACGCTGACTCCCGGCGACGTTATCGGCTCCGGTACGGTGCCGACCTGCACGCTGGTCGAGCACCTCAATCCGGGGGCGCTGGAGTCGTTCCCGGGTTGGCTGCACGACGGTGACGTCGTCACTCTGCGGGTCCAGGGGCTGGGGGAGACGCGGCAAACCGTCCGTGCCAGCAGCGCCCCGCACCCGTTGGCCACCCGACCAAATCCGGATGCCGCGCCCGCCCCCACGCGCGTCAACCGCGCCCCAGCGCGGATGCCCTACACGCGCGGGCTGCACGAGGTCGCCGACCGGGTGTGGGCGTGGATGCTGCCGGACGGGGGCTACGGCTGGAGCAACACCGGGCTGGTCGCCGGTGACGGCGCGTCCCTGCTGGTGGATACCCTGTTCGACCTGGCGCTGACCCGCGAAATGCTCACCGCGATGAGTCCGATAACCGAGCGTGCGCCGATCACCGATGCGTTGATCACCCACTCGAATGGGGACCACACCCACGGCAACCAGCTGCTGGACCGATCGGTGCGGATCATCGCCGCCGAGGGCACGGCCGAGGAGATCGCGCACGGCATGGCGCCCGAGATGCTGGCCATGGCGCAGACCGCCAACCTCGGCCCGGTCGCGACCCGTTACGCGCGAGACCGCTTCGGGCACTTTGACTTCAGCGGTATCACGCTGCGTAACGCCGACCAGACGTTCAGCCGCGACCTCACGATCGACGTCGGCGGCCGACAGATCAACATGCTGAACCTCGGTCCCGCGCACACCGCTGCGGACTCCGTCGTGCACGTGCCCGACGCGGGGGTGTTGTTCGGCGGGGACTTGCTGTTCATCGGATGCACACCGATCGTCTGGGCCGGGCCGATCGCCAATTGGGTTGCGGCCTGCGACGCCATGATCGCGTTGGACGCACCGATCGTGGTGCCCGGCCATGGTCCGGTCACCGACCCGGACGGGATCCGCGCGGTACGGGGCTATCTCGCTCACGTCGCCGAACAGGCAGAGGCCGCTTATCGCAGGGGTTTGTCGTGGGCCGAGGCCGCCGATACCATCGACCTCGGCGAATACGCGAGCTGGCTGGACGCGGAACGGGTTGTCGTCAACGTCTATCAGCGTTACCGCGAACTCGACCCCAACACCCCGCAGCTGGAAATAATGGCGCTGTTGATGATGCAGGCCGAGTGGTTGGCCAAACGCTCTTGACCGCGAGAGTGCAACTGGCAACGAATCGCCCGAGTGGCATGGTAGCCAGTTGCACTCTCGCGCTAGATTTCGGATATGGCCTCAGCGGAACCCCCCGTAAAATTCGAAGCTCTTGAGGACGGCATCGCCTGCGTCACCCTGAACCGGCCGGAGCGGCTGAACGCCATCGACGGATCGCTGATCGACGGCGTCGACGAAGCCTTGGACGTGCTCAGCGGCGGCCAGCACCGGGTCGCGATCCTCACCGGCGCCGGGCGTGGATTCTGCGCCGGCGCCGACCTGAGCGGCACCGGTCAGGCGTGGACGACGCCGGCGAGCCCGGAGACCCCGCCGTTCAAGGTCAACTACGACGCCCAGGTTCGCCTGGCCGGTTTGTACACCCGGATTTACGAGCTGGACATCCCGGTGATCGCCGCGGTCAACGGTGTCGCCGTCGGTGGCGGGCTCGCGTTCACGCTGGTCAGCGATATCCGGATCGCGTCCCAGCAGGCGCGATTCGGGTCGGTGTTCATCAAGGCGGGCTTCTCGTCGATGGACATGGGCACCAGCTACCTGCTACCCAAGATCGTCGGCGCCGGGGTGGCCCGCGAACTCATGCTGACTGGTCGCATCATCGATGCGGACGAGGCGTACCGGATCAAGCTGGTGCATGAGGTGGTGGCGCCGGACGAGCTGCTTCCGGCAGCCCTCAGGCTGGCCCGCTCGATCGCCGAAAACAACGCTTACGGCGTGTGGCAGACGAAGATCGGCCTGAACGCGGCGCTGGACGCACCCAGTCTGCGGCATGCCATCGAGATCGAGAACCGCACCCAGATACTCACCGGATTTACCAACAATCCGGTGGAGGCCGCCAAGGCGCGCATGGAGAAGCGGGCCCCGAAATGGGATCCGCTGTAAGGGGTTTAGACCTTCGCTATCACGTTCTCGGCGAACCATTCGAGGTTGCGGATCTTGGCGTCCAGCGGCTCGGTGTCGGTTCCCATGATGTAGGGGATGCGGAAGCCCACGATGACGTCGGTAACGCCTTTGTCCTCGAGGCGCTTGACGCCGTCCACGGTGAAGCCGTCGACCGAGATGACGTGAATCTGGAACGGACCGGTCTTGCCCGCTTCTTCCCGATAGCGCTTGAGTTTGGTAATGAGCTGGTCGAGTTCCTCCGGGTCACCGCCGCCGTGCATCCAGCCGTCGAGTCGCGCCGCGCGTCGCAATGCCGCATCGGCGTGGCCGCCGATCAGGATCGGGATGGGCTTGGTGGGAGCCGGGGCCATCTTGGTCTTGGGGATGTCGTAGAACTCGCCATGGAACTCGAAGTAATCCCCGGTGGTGAGGCCTTGAATGATCTCGATGCATTCGTCCATCCGCTTGCCGCGCTTCGCGAATGGGACGCCCAGTAGCTCGTAATCCTCGGGCCACGGGCTGGTGCCCACGCCGAACCCCACGCGATTGTTGGTCAGCGCGGCCAGCGACCCGATCTGCTTGGCCACCAAGGCGGGCGGGCGGATGGGTAGCTTGAGGACGAAGAAGTTGAAGTGCAGCTTCGTCGTCACCGCGCCCAACGCCGCTGTGATGACGAATGTTTCGATGAAGTCCTTGCCGTCCAGAAACTCGCGATTGCCGTCGGGCGTGTACGGGTACTTCGAGTCGGATTCGAAAGGGTAGGCGATGCTGTCAGCGATCGTCATCGCGTCGTACCCGGCAGCCTCGGCCGCCTTGGCCAGCGGGATGTAGAAGTTGAAGTCAGTCATCGCCTCTGCGTAGGTGAACCGCACGTCATCTGCCTTCCGTGAAGGGACTGTCACCCGAGACTAGAACGTGTTCTAATTTGGCCCGCGCTCGGGTCCCCCACAACAGAGTGAGCTGGTTAGAGCTGGTTCTCGGGGCCGACGATCGCCCAGACCGTCTTGCCGGACGAGGCGGGAGTGCTGCCCCACTTGCGTGACAACGCGGCCACGATCGCCAGGCCGGAAACGTCGAAGCCCCTCAGCGGCGACGGCAGCCGAGTCGCGGGCGCGTCGCTGTCGTCTGACACCGCGATAGTCACTGTCGCGCCGTCGCTCTCGATTCGCATCATCGGAGCACCACCGGTGTGTTCCAGGACGTTTTCCACGAACACATTGACCACAACCAACGCGACCGGGATCAGATCGGCTTGCGACCAGGACGTCAGCCACTCGCGGACGAGACGGCGTGACTCACGAAGGCTGCTCAAGTCGGCGGCCAGCCGCGTCTCGGCGCATCGGACGACGGACGATTCAGCCGCCGCACCCACCGCGATCCGGCGATCCGGCATCCGCGTTCCACCCCTTCGTCGGAACGCTTCCGCGCCGTCCGACCGTGCATTCTCTTTAGCGAGACATGGTTACCCACGCACGAGGGGCGTCAAACGCGGAATTTTCCGCGCGGTCAGAGCTGGGTGAACGGGTACGGCGGAGCGCCTACTCCGGCGACAGAATGCGTGCCCCACGGTGTTCGTTCAACGATGCGGGCTTGGGCGCTGCGTTCGCCCACCGACAGGGTCGCGGCGCGTGCCTGCTTGAGCACTTCATCAGGCAGGGAGCCGAACACCGTTCCCTGCCAGTGATAGTGGCCGTCGATCGGGTCAAGGCGGCCAGTGAGCCGAACGCGCACAGGATGGCCCGTGCCGGCTATCTTCAGCGTCGCATCCCCGTCGTAGATTTCCTGGTCGCCGCCGGCGCGCCCCCCTTTTCCCAAAGGGCCGAACGTGTCAAACGCCCGCAACACTGGATGCGGCTGGGCCGGTTGCAGGCACACGCGCTCGTTGAACATGTGTTGGGCGCTGCGTCGCACCTGAATGCGGGTGCTGGCCGTGCGTTTCATGACCCCGACACACTCGACGACATAGCGTGCCTGCGCGCTGACATCGGGTCCGCCGATGAAGAAGTAGTTCGGGAAACCGTGCACGGCGACCCCGAAGTAGGGCTCCATGCCGTCGGCCCAGGCCTGCCGGATCGTCAGGCCGCCGGCACCGACCAGCGCCTCAGCACCGATTTGATAGGGAATGGCGAATCCGGTGCCGTAGATGATGGCGTCGACGGGGTGGTCGATGCCATCGATGGTGTGGATGCCCGACGGGGTCAGGGTGGCGATCGCGGACGCGACCGGCGCGGCCGTGGGCCGCGAGTGCCCAGCGCGGGGTGCCAGTCGTGTGTGACGGCGCAGCCAGCGCTTCGCGCGGGTCGCCGGTAACGGCAGCTCCTGCACAAATCGGCGGGGAGCATGCGCGAATACGCTGACCGAGGCCGCCGATTCGACGAGCCGCCCGACGTGGTGGCCCGCGCCGGCATCGGTGCCGATGACCGCGATGTGCTTGCCGGCCGGATCGAAATCGCTATCCCACTGCGCTGCGGAAAATGACACGCCGCGAAAGTCATTGCACCCAGGAAACTCTGGGACCCACGGAAGGTGAATCGGTTGTCCGGCCGCGATCACGACGCGGCCAAGGAGAGTCTCGCCGCGGGCTGTCCGCAACGCCCAGGTGTCGGTGGCGTCGTCGAACACCGAACTGGTTGGCTCGTCGTCGAGGGCGACGACGTCGGTGATCCTGGCCGCCCGCAACTCGGCCGTGGCGGCCTGGCCGCCATCGCCCGTGCCGATGACGATGACGTGCGGAGGCGTTCGGGTCACAGAAACTTGCAGCGTTTCCAGCTACGGCGGGCGATCGGGCCCAGCAGGCCCACCTCGGTCAAAAACGCCGCCAGCGGGGCGAAGCCCGCAACCTGGACGTCGTGACGGTGCGGGCTGCTACGCGCGGTGGCCCGTGCCCGCCTGGCGTCCAAACCTGTCCGGGCGTACGGAATCGGATTGCTGAACAGATAGCGGAAAAAGTAGCCACCGATCCCGTTGATGTTTGCCATGAACCATTTGTTGATCCGCGGCATGGTCTGCACCCGCTTGCGGGCACCGTCCCGCGCGAATTGGATGTGGCGGGCCTCTTCGGTGACGTGAATCCGCATCAGCCGCTGGATCATCGGCTGCAGTTCCGGGTCGTCCATCATCTGGCGTTGTAGCGAGTCGAAGATCTCCTCGCCGATCAGGGCGGCGACCCACAGCATCGAGCCGCGCTGGAACGCAAGGGGCAGCGCGTTGATGATCATGCGGTGGAACAACCGCGGACGCACCGGCTTGGCGCCGATCCGCTCGATGGCCTTGCCGAACATGACCATGTGACGGGTCTCATCGCCCAGCTCGGTGAGCTTGTAATGTGTCGAATTGCTCGTGGGGTCCTCGTGCAGGATGGTGCGCAACAGCGCCTGGTTGAGCGTGTTCTCGAACCAGATCCCGGCCGATAGCGTGTTGGCCAGTTCCTGGCGGGACAGCTCGATTTGTTGCTCGCGCGTCATCTCGTCCCACATCGGGGTGCCGTACAGGGACACCAGCGTGGCCGGCAGATAGAACTTGTCCGGGTCCAGTGGGGCGTCCCAGTCGATGTCGACGATGGGTTCGTACGACTTTTTGACCGAGCCCTTCAATAAACGGTCCGAGAACTCTTCACGGCTCGGCCCGTCGGATTTCACCGCAGTGGTCATCGCTGGTGTTCCTTTAGCGCATCGGAGGGTAGCGGATCGCCAGGTACTCAATACCGATGGTACCGGGTACTTGAGGTCCCGACCAGATGCTGAACCAAGAGACTTCAGACAGCTGAAGAGCGCGCTGGAGAGCTGGTCGCGGGCGCCATCGACCGACTGCCCCGTCACGTCGGCGCCGATCACGCTTCGGATACGTCGGCGCTCGGGGCTAAGTGAAGTGCACCCATACGTGGTATGGATCACAATACGATTCTGCGCGATGGCCGGGCCAATGGGAGGTCGGAATGTCGTTTGTCAACGCGGCGCCGGAATCCGTGGCCGTGGCGGCCAGGGATTTGGCGAGCATTGGCTCCGCGCTGAATGCGTCCAATTTGGCGGCCTTGGCCCCGACGACGGGAGTGCTGGCCGCGGGCGCCGATGACGTGTCGGCGGCGGTCGCGGGGATCTTCGGCGCGCACGCCGAGGCCTACCAGGCGATCAGTGCGCAGATGACATCTTTCCAGCAGCAGTTCGTCCAACAGCTCAATGCCGGGGCCGCTCAGTATGCGGCAACAGAGGCCCAGGGCGCTTCGTCGATGCAACAGCTGCAGAGCGTGGCTTGCTCTCCGGTGCAGACGCTGACCGGACACGCACTGATAGGGACCGGAGCTAACGTCCTGGCAGGGACGGGGGACTTCGGCGGCACCGCCAGTCCGGGCGGGTGGTTCTTCGGCAACGGGGGCAACGGTGCATCAGGCGCGGCCGGCGGCATCGGCGGGTCGGCGGGCCTGTGGGGTGTCGGCACCGGGGCCAACGCCGGAGCGGGTGGTGTCGGTGCCGGCGGTCCGGTCGGCGAACCCGGCCCGGTGGGCGGTACCGGCGGTACTGGCGGCACTGGTGGCGCTGGGGGTCGGCTGTCCGGGCTCGGTGGAAGCGGGGGGCTTGCCGGTAACGGCGGCAGCGGCGGTAACGGGGGCACCGCTGGTTTCGGTGGGCGGCTCCTTAGCCAGGGCGGCACGGGCGCCAACAACGGCAACGGTGGAAAGCTGTTCGGCAGGCAGGGGGAGAACGCGCCCGCATAGCGTGCGGTTCCGCCCCGGCAGGCACCTGGCGGCGCACTGCTGAGATCGGCACACTGAATGTGTGCCCGAACTCCCCGAGGTCGAAGCGCTCGCCGACCATTTGCGGCGGCACGCCGTCGGCCTGACAGTCGGTCGCGTCGACGTCGCCGCCCTGTCCGTCCTGAAAACCTTCGATCCGCCGATCAGCGCGATGCAGGGCCGGACGGTCGTCGGGGCCGAGCGGTGGGGCAAGTATCTGGGGTTGCGCGCCGGGGAGTTGTTATTGATCACCCATCTGTCGCGTGCCGGCTGGTTGCGGTGGTCTGACAAGCTGGCCGCGGCGCCGCTGCGGCCGGGCAAGGGACCGATCGCGTTGCGGGTACACCTGGGTACCCCGGGTACCGCACCGGGATTCGATCTCACCGAGGCCGGCACCCAGAAGCGGTTGGCCGTGTGGCTGGTCGAAGACCCCAAACAGGTGCCGGGTATTGCCGCCCTCGGCCCGGATGCCCTGGATATCGGTGTCGACGAACTGGCTGCGTTGCTGGCCGGCAACACCGGCCGGATCAAGACCGTCATCACCGACCAGAAGGTGATCGCTGGCATCGGCAACGCCTACAGCGATGAAATCCTGCATGTCGCCAAGATCTCACCGTTTGCCACGGCTGGGAAGCTGTCCGACAAGCAGCTGGCCGCCCTGCACGACGCGATGGCGTCGGTGCTCACGGACGCGGTGCGCCGATCCGTCGGCCAGGGCGCCGCCACGCTCAAAGGCGAGAAGCGTTCTGGGCTGCGGGTGCATGCGCGCACCGGGCTGCCCTGCCCGGTGTGCGGGGACACCGTGCGTGAAGTGTCGTTCGCCGACAAGTCTTTTCAGTACTGCCCGACGTGCCAGACCGGGGGAAAGTTGCTGGCCGACCGGCGCATGTCACGACTGCTCAAGTAAGCGAGCTCGCGTCGACGCTGGGGGCGTGGCCGATATGCTGCCCGGATGACTCGCCATAAGATCCTCATCACTGGAGCCAGTTCCGGCCTGGGCGCCGGCATGGCGCGTTCCTTCGCCGCCAAGGGTCGCGACCTGGCGCTGTGCGCCCGCCGCACCGATCGGCTCGATAAGCTGAAAGCCGAACTGCTTCAACAGTATCCAGGGATCAATATTGCGGTCGCAGCGCTCGACGTCAACGACCATGAGCAGGTTCCGAAGGTTTTCGCGGAACTCAGCGACGAGCTCGGCGGCATCGACCGGGTCATCGTCAACGCGGGCATCGGCAAGGGCGCCACGCTGGGCTCCGGCAAGGTGTGGGCGAACAAGAAGACCCTCGAGACCAACCTGGTGGCTGGGCTTGTGCAGATCGAAGCGGCCCTCGAGATGTTCGCCAAGAGTGGTTCCGGGCATCTGGTGCTGATCTCGTCGGTGCTCGGCAACAGAGGGGTCCCGGGTGTCAAAGCCTCCTACGCGGCGAGCAAAGCAGGAATGCGCTCCCTGGGCGAATCGCTGCACGCCGAATATCTCAAGGGTCCGATCAGGGTCTCGACGATTGAGCCGGGCTACATCGAATCGGAGATGACGGCCAAATCGAACAGCACGATGTTCATGGTGGACAACGAGACTGGCGTCAAGGCGCTCGTCGGCGCCATCGAGCGGGAGCCGGGTCGGGCCGTGGTGCCGCGGTGGCCGTGGGTGCCGCTGGTGCAACTGATGCGGGTATTGCCGCCCTCGCTGACCAAGTGGTTCGCCTAGACCTTCAGCCCCATCCGCGAGCGTGCGTGTCTGCACGCGACACGCCGCGCCAAAGCGTGCATTTGCGCGCACTCGGCGAGCAGACCTAGCTCGTGCGTCCCCGCTCTGTCCGGTAGCGACGCACCAGCGCATCGGTCGAGCTGTCCGACTGTGCCGCGGGCGAGCTATCGCTGGTGAGCACCGGAAGCAACGCCTTGGCCTGCGTCTTGCCCAGTTCCACACCCCATTGATCGAACGAGTCGATGCCCCAGACCACGCCGGCGGTAAAGACCTGGTGCTCGTAGAGCGCGATCAGCTGGCCCACCACCGACGGGGTCAGTCGGTCCGCCAGGATCGAAGTCGACGGCCGGTTGCCGGGCATCACCTTGTGCGGCACCACGTCCGCGGGCGTCCCTTCGGCGGCGATTTCTTCGGCCGTCTTGCCGAACGCCAGCACCTGGGTCTGGGCGAAGAAATTGCTCATCAACAAGTCGTGCATGCTGCCGGTGCCCTCGATGGTGGGCAGATCGTCGGTGGGCTGGCTGAAGCCGATGAAATCGGCGGGCACCAACCGGGTGCCTTGGTGCAGTAACTGGTAGAAAGCGTGCTGGCCGTTGGTTCCCGGTTCGCCCCAATAGACGTCGCCGGTGTCGGTGGTTACCGGCGTGCCATCGGCGCGTGTCGACTTGCCGTTGGATTCCATGGTCAGCTGCTGGAGGTAGGCCGCAAAACGCGACAAGTCGTTGGAATACGGCAGCACGGCGCGCGATTGCGCGTTCATGAAGTTGGCGTACCACAGCCCGATCAGGCCGAGCAGCGCAGGCGCGTTCGACTCCAGCGGGGCGGTCTTGAAATGTTGGTCGACGATGTGAAACCCGGACAGAAAATCGGCGAAGGCTTCGCGGCCGATCACGGCCATCACCGATAACCCGATCGCCGAGTCGACCGAGTAGCGCCCGCCGACCCAATCCCAGAACCCGAACATGTTGTCGGTGTTGATGCCGAACTCATCGACCAGGCGTTTGTTGGTCGAGACCGCCACGAAGTGCTTGGACACCGCGTCGTCGCCCAGCGTTTCGGTCAACCAGCGGCGCGCGGCCGTCGCGTTGGTCAGCGTCTCCAGCGTGGTGAAAGTCTTGGACGCGACGATGAAAAGCGTCGTGGCGGGGTCCAAGTCGGTGAGCTTCGCGACCAGGTCGGCCGGGTCGACGTTGGAGACGAAACGCGCCGAAATCCCGGCATCCGCATAGTGGCGCAGCGCCTGGTAGACCATCACCGGGCCGAGGTCCGACCCGCCGATGCCGATGTTGACCACGGTTTTGATGCGTTTCCCGGTGGCCCCGGTCCATTCGCCGTTACGCAGCCGGTCGGTGAAGTCACCCATCGCGTCGAGCACCTCGTACACCTCCGCCACGACGTTTTGGCCGTCGACGACCAGCCTGGCGTCCCGGGGCAGCCGCAGCGCGGTGTGCAGTACCGCGCGGTTCTCCGAGGTGTTGATGTGCACCCCGGAGAACATCTCGTCGCGGCGCTCTTCGAGGTGCGCCGCCTGGGCCAGGTCGATCAGCAGTCGCAGCGTTTCGCGGCTGACGCGGTGTTTGCTGTAGTCGATGTAGAGGTCGCCGACGTTCAGTGTCAGTTCGCGGCCGCGATCGGGATCGTCGTCGAAGAACTGGCGTAGATGCGTCTGGCCGATCTGGTCGTGATGCCTGCGCAGCGCGTCCCACGCCGGGGTCGCGGTGATGTCGGGGCTTGTTCGCACGGAGGTCATGGTTTGACCCTAGTGCGGTCCGGTGCGGAGGAGCCACCCGTAACGGGTGGCGGAATCACCGCAACCAGGCAAAAATTCGGGTCAGTGGCCGAGCCGGCCTCTGCCCAAACGCAACAGCAGCATTGCCAGATCCTTACCTTCGGGACCGAGCTCGCTGTAGCGTTCGATCACCTTCATCTCGCGGCTGTGGACCAGGCGGGTGCCTCCGGAGGCCATCCGGACCTTGCCGATCGCCTGGGACACTTCGGCCCGCCGCTTGACCGCGGCAAGGATCGCGGCGTCCAACTGGTCGATCTCCAAGCGCAAGTCATCGATGTTTGCCGGCTGTTCGGTTTCGATCGTCTCGGTGTTCATTTTGGCTAACTCCGCGTTCTCGTTATGTGGGGGTTTTGGTCTCATCCGATATCGGGCCTCACAAAAGAGACGAGCCCCGAATCCGGAAGCGGACCGCGGGGCTCTGCGAAGCAGCTAGACCACGGGCACCGCTGGCCGGTACCCGTAGAAAAATCGCTGCGCGTCGAGCATCAATCGAGTGTGCCACCAAAGGCGGCGCCGGTGCAAAATTGCCCGACCTCGCATCCGGACGGGGTAACCGGCGTCGTCACCGGTCGGCGGTAAGTTTGCACAGACATGAGTGTGCACGCGACTGATACAAATCCCGAAGCAGACCAACTGCTCGACGGCCTCAACCCCCAACAACGCCAGGCGGTGGTGCATGAGGGTTCGCCGCTGCTGATCGTGGCCGGCGCCGGCTCGGGCAAGACGGCGGTGTTGACGCGGCGGATCGCCTATCTGATCGCCGCCCGCGGCGTCGGGGTCGGCCAGGTGCTGGCCATCACCTTCACCAATAAGGCCGCCGCCGAGATGCGTGAACGCGTCGTGCGACTGGTTGGCAACCGGGCCCGCGCGATGTGGGTGTCCACGTTCCACTCGACCTGCGTGCGTATTTTGCGTAATCAGGCATCCCTGATCGAGGGCCTTAACTCCAATTTCTCGATCTATGACGCCGACGATTCGCGTCGGCTGCTGCAGATGATCGGCCGCGATACGGGGCTGGACATCAAGCGGTACTCGCCGCGGCTGCTGTCTAACGCCATCTCCAACCTGAAAAACGAGCTGATCGACCCCGCTCAAGCGGTGGCCAATCTGTCGGGCGACTCCGATGACCTCGCGCATATCGTCGCCTCCGTCTACGGCGAGTACCAGCGCCGGCTGCGGACGGCCAACGCGCTGGATTTCGACGACCTGATCGGCGAAACCGTTGCCGTGCTGCAGGCTTTCCCGGAGATCGCCGGGTATTACCGCCGACGGTTTCGGCACGTTCTGGTCGACGAGTACCAGGACACCAACCACGCGCAATACATCCTGGTGCGGGAATTGGTCGGTCGCGACGCCGGGGAATCGTCGGATGACCTGCCGCCGGCCGAACTGTGCGTCGTCGGCGACGCCGATCAGTCGATCTACGCTTTCCGCGGTGCCACGATTCGCAACATCGAGGACTTCGAACGCGACTATCCGGATGCTAAGACGATTCTGCTGGAACAGAATTACCGGTCGACACAAAACATTCTTTCGGCGGCCAACTCGGTGATCGCCCGCAACTCGGGACGGCGCGAGAAGCGGCTGTGGACGGACGAGGGCGCGGGGGAGCTGATCGTCGGTTACGTCGCAGACAACGAACACGACGAGGCCCGGTTCGTGGCCGAAGAGGTCGATGCGCTCGCCGACCGTGGCGACATCACCTACAACGATGTGGCCGTCTTCTACCGCACCAACAATTCGTCGCGGTCGTTGGAAGAGGTGTTCATCCGGGCCGGGATTCCGTACAAAGTCGTTGGGGGAGTGCGCTTTTACGAGCGTAAGGAGATTCGCGACATCGTCGCCTACCTGCGGGTGCTGGACAACCCCGGCGATGCGGTGAGCATGCGGCGCATCCTGAACACCCCGCGCCGTGGCATCGGCGATCGTGCGGAGGCGTGTGTCTCGGTGTACGCCGAGAACACCGGGTCCAGCTTCGCCGACGCCCTGCAGGCCGCGGCCGAAGGCAAAGTCTCGATGCTGAACAGCCGGGCGGAGAAGGCGATCGCCGCGTTCGTCGAATTGCTCGACGAACTGCGGGCACACCTCGATGACGACCTCGGCGAGCTGGTCGAGTCGGTACTCGAGCGCAGCGGATACCGCAGGGAGCTGGAATCCTCCACCGATCCCCAGGAGTTGGCCCGGCTGGACAACCTCAACGAACTCGTCAGCGTCGCACACGAATTCAGCACCGATCGAGCGAACGCGGCCGCGCTCGACGAGTCTCTGCAGACCCCCGAGGACGAAGATGTGCCGGACACCGGGGTGCTGGCGGCCTTTCTGGAACGGGTGTCCCTGGTCGCCGACACCGACGAGATCCCGGAGAACACCGCCGGCGTGGTCACGCTGATGACCTTGCACACGGCGAAGGGTTTGGAGTTTCCGGTGGTATTCGTCACGGGATGGGAGGACGGGATGTTCCCGCACATGCGTGCGCTGGACGATCCTGCCGAACTCTCCGAGGAACGACGGCTGGCCTACGTCGGCATCACCCGCGCCCGTCAGCGGTTATACGTGAGCAGGGCGATCGTCCGATCGTCCTGGGGACAGCCGATGCTGAACCCGGAATCCCGGTTCCTGCGTGAGATACCCCAGGAGCTCATCGAGTGGCGGCGCACCGCCCCCGCGCCGTCGTTCAGTGCGCCCGTCACGGGTGCCGGCCGGTTCGGTAGCCCGCGCTCGGCGCCGGCCCGCTCGGGTGCGGGCAAGCGTCCGTTGCTGGTGCTGGCGGCCGGTGATCGGGTGACGCACGACAAGTACGGGCTGGGTCGGGTGGAGGAAGTCTCGGGCGTCGGCGAATCGGCGATGTCGCTGATCGACTTCGGCAGTGCAGGCCGGGTGAAGTTGATGCACAACCACGCCCCGCTCAGCAAGCTGTAGTCGCCGAGCTGCCTCTGGGTTTGTCCCTACGCCGAGCGTGCACTCACGGTGAAAAAATCGCGAAATTCTCGCCGTGGGAACACGTTCGGCGCAAAAGCGGCTGGCGGATCAGGTGTCCAGCCAGCGTTTGGTCTGCGGGTGCAAAGCCAGCACCACGCTGGCGATCGGCAGCAGCGGAAGTGCGTACACGATCCACGCGACGTGCGCCGGTTGCGCGATGAACACGCTGGCGTAGGTCAGCAGCGCGACCACCGCGCCGGCCACGATGAGGGGTCGCCCAATGGAGCGATGCTGCAAGAGCATGATCACGCCAGTGACGGTCGTCGCGGCAAAGACCAGGACGAGAAATACGACCGCAATGCTGAACAGGCGGTCAAATCCCCAATACCCGGTGACCAGGACGGTGGCCACTACCGACGTGGCCCACCCGCTGACGATCGTGACGGCGCACGCGGCGACGGCCGTCCGGTCACTCGCATCAGGCGCTGGCACATCGGGCACTTGGACCTGCGGGGCCGCGCGGGTCGCGTCCTGCGCGTCCGCTGCGTGGCGGGGCATCTGAGTGGTCCGGGTATCGGCGATGGTGGGCAACGGCGCCGTCGGTGCCCGCCGGATGATTCGCGTCCGTGATTCGGGCGGTGGCTCGGTGGGCTCGGGCGGGTCTGCGGATGCAGCGGGGTCGTCCGGCGCGGTCATTGGATCAACCGGAGTAGTTGCCGACGTACAGGCCCCGGGTGGCCAGCCACGGCACGGGATCAATGCGTTCGGTGCCGCCAAGTAGCACCTCGAAATGCAGGTGCGGGCCGGTGGAGTTGCCCCGGTTGCCGATGGTGGCGATCTGGTCTCCCGCCATTACCTGCTCGCCGACACTGACCAACGTGGTGTTGACGTGGCCGTACAGCGTGACCGTGCCGTCGGCATGGCGCAGCTTGACCCACATTCCGTAACCCGCGGTCGGGCCGGAGTCGATGACGACGCCGTCAGACACCGCATAGATCGGGGTTCCGATCGCGTTGGCGAGGTCGATACCGGCGTGCAGCACACCCCAGCGGTACCCGAAATTCGAAGTAAAAATGCCTTTTGTCGGCATCACGAAGAGGGGCTGCTGAAGTCGCGCCTCACGCTGAGCCCGATCGTTGGCGAACGCCAACCCTTTGGCGAACTCCTCGTTGTGCACCGCCACCAGCGCCGCGGGCTGCACGGTGATCACCTGGGCTCCGCGGGTGGCGTTGCCGCCCGCCGCGCCGGTGAGCGCCGAGGCGTTGGCCGTCAGCACCGTATCGCTCTTGGGGGCTTCGACATGAGTGGTCGCGGTGTGGGCAGCCGCGGCCGCCGCGCCGGCGGCCATCGCCGAGATCAGCAGGCGCCCCTTGGCGGCGCTGGTCGGCTCCTTGCGGTGCTGCCCGCCGCCGCGGACTACGGCGATGACATCGGTGATCTGCAGATCGCGGCGGGGTTTAGCGTGGGGCTGCGCGGTCACCCGGGGCATTACCTCGGTGATGGCATCGGCCAGCCACAACGGGGCAAGATTGTCGATCTCGTCTAGATCGTCGAGCTCGGGGGCCAGCAGCACTTGCTCTTCGTTGTCGAAGGTGGAGTCGTTGCTGAAGTCCAGTTCATCGAGGTCACCGGAGTCATGGAGATCGTCCAAGTCACCGAAATCGAAGCCGTCCAGCGGCAGGATTTCAGTGACTTCGCTGCGGTTTTCGTCCAGCCAGCGGCCCCTGTTCACGCGAGCTGCTTCTACCGCGGAGGAGCGGCGAGCTAAACGGTGCTGGGACAATCTGAAATGTCCTCGGATCGTGACCATAACGTTATCTGGACCTTGAGACGGTATCCGCTAACACGCGAGGGTGGCAACCTTAGTCCTTAAACCCGCCGGTATTGTGACCCGAGTCACGTTATGTACTGCTTAACAACCGGTGACTTGAGCCACATCGGTGGGATGCGACGTTAGCAGGAATCCGGGGTGTGGATACAGTTCCACCGTGCGAGTCGCTGACTCCGGCTGCTCCCATCCAGAAACCTCCCGATAGGCCTTGTACTAAGCCGAACGAAGACAGTGAGCCCATGGACCTTTTCGAGTATCAAGCCAAAGAATTGTTCGCCAAACACAACGTGCCCACCACGCCTGGACGCGTGACCGACACCGCTGAGGGCGCCAAGGAAATCGCCACCGAGATCGGTGCCCCGGTGATGGTCAAAGCGCAGGTCAAGGTCGGTGGGCGCGGCAAGGCCGGTGGAGTCAAATACGCGGCGACCCCCGAAGACGCCTACGAGCACGCCAAGAAGATCCTCGGACTGGACATCAAGGGCCACATCGTCAAGAAGCTGCTGGTCGCCGAGGCCAGCGATATCGCCGAGGAGTACTACATCTCCTTCCTGCTCGACCGGTCCAACCGCACCTACCTGGCGATGTGCTCGGTAGAGGGCGGCATGGAGATCGAAGAGGTGGCCGCCACCAAACCCGACCGGCTCGCCAAGGTGCCGGTGAACGCCGTCAAGGGCGTCGATCTGGCCACCGCGCGTTCCATCGCCGAGCAGGGCCACCTGCCGGCCGAGGTGCTGGACGCGGCCGCGGTCACCATCTCCAAGCTGTGGGATGTTTTCGTCGCCGAGGACGCCACCCTGGTCGAGGTCAACCCGCTGGTGCGCGATCCGAAAAACCGCATTCTGGCGTTGGACGGCAAGGTGACGCTGGACGCCAACGCCGACTTCCGTCAGCCGGGCCACGCCGAGTTCGAGGACCGCGACGCCACCGACCCGCTGGAGCTCAAGGCCAAGCAACACGACCTCAACTACGTCAAGCTCGACGGCCAGGTCGGCATCATCGGTAACGGTGCGGGTCTGGTCATGTCGACGCTCGACGTCGTCGCTTACGCGGGCGAGAAGCACGGCGGGGTCAAGCCGGCAAACTTCCTGGACATTGGTGGTGGCGCGTCGGCCGAGGTGATGGCCGCGGGCCTGGACGTCATCCTGGGTGACAAGCAGGTCAAGAGCGTGTTCGTCAACGTCTTCGGCGGCATCACGTCGTGCGACGCGGTCGCCAACGGGATTGTGAGCGCGCTGAAGATCCTCGGCGCGGAGGCCAACAAGCCGCTCGTGGTCCGACTCGACGGCAACAACGTCGAGGAAGGCCGTCGCATCCTGGCCGAAGCCAGCCACCCGCTGGTGATTCAGGCCGAGACCATGGACGCCGGCGCTGACAAAGCGGCCGAGCTGGCGAATAAATAGAAAGAATCAATGACCCATGTCTATCTTCCTTAACGCGAATTCAAAGGTCATCGTCCAAGGCATCACCGGCGGTGAGGGCACCAAGCACACAGCGCTCATGCTCAAGGCCGGCACTCAGCTGGTCGGCGGCGTGAACGCCCGCAAGGCGGGCACCACCGTGTCGCATAAGGACGCCGGCGGCAAGGACATCGAACTGCCGGTGTTCGGCACCGTCGCCGAAGCGATGAAGGAGACCGGTGCCGACGTGTCCGTCGTCTTCGTGCCACCGAAATTCGCCAAGGACGCGATCATCGAGGCCGTCGACGCCGAAATCCCGCTCCTGGTGGTCATCACCGAGGGAATTCCGGTGCAGGACAGCGCGTATGCGTGGGCCTACAACCTGGAGCAGGGCGGCAAGACACGCATCATCGGGCCGAACTGTCCCGGCATCATCACCCCGGGTGAGGCGCTGGCCGGCATCACTCCCGCCAACATCTCCGGCAGCGGCCCGGTTGGGCTGGTGTCCAAGTCGGGCACGCTGACTTACCAGATGATGTTCGAGCTGCGCGATTTCGGTTTCTCGACCGCGATCGGCATCGGCGGCGACCCGGTGATCGGCACCACCCACATTGACGCCATCGAGGCGTTCGAGAAGGATCCCGAGACCAAGATCATCGTGATGATCGGCGAGATCGGCGGTGACGCCGAGGAGCGTGCGGCCGACTACATCAAGGCCAACGTGTCCAAGCCGGTCGTCGGCTATGTCGCGGGATTCACCGCGCCGGAAGGCAAGACGATGGGCCACGCGGGTGCCATCGTGTCCGGATCGTCGGGCACGGCGGAGGCCAAGAAGGAAGCATTGGAGGCAGCCGGAGTCAAGGTGGGTAAGACGCCGTCGGAAACGGCGGCGCTGGCCCGGGAGATTCTGAAGAGCCTGTAGCGGCTTCACCGCGAGCAGACACAGAATCGCACGTTTCCATCGAGAAACGTGCGATTCTGTGTCCGCTCGCGGAGGGTTGCGCGCCCTAGCTGGGGAGGAGCCCGGGCAGGCCGTTCGCGCCGATCAGGAGTCCGCCGGCGCCGCCGGCGCCGACCTGTCCATTGGCGTGGTCGCCGATCCCAGCGTTGCCGCCATTACCGCCATTGCCGATCAGTCCCGCGTTGCCGCCGTTGTGGCCGTTCCCGCCGTTGTGCCCGCCGTCGGTGTCGCCGCCGTCGCCGCCGTTGCCGCCATTGCCGAAGAGGGCGCCCGCGTTGCCGCCGCTCCCGCCCGAGCCGCCGTTGGAGACGGGGCCGATGAGCGCCTGCCCGCCGGCGCCGCCGTCACCGCCGGAGCCGGCCAGCTTTCCGCCGTTCCCGCCGGCGCCGCCGTTGCCGCCGTCTTGGGAGGTGGAATTGGTCATGCCTCCAGCGCCGCCTGTGCCGCCGTGACCGTAAAGGAAGCCGGCGTTGCCGCCGGCGCCGCCGTTGCCGCCGGCACCCTCGGCGGCTCCGCCCGCGCCGCCTGTGCCGCCCGCGCCGATGAACCCGCCCGTGCCGCCGGCCCCGCCGTAGCCGCCATTGGCGGCTTCGCCGAACCCGCCCGTGCCGCCGGCGCCGCCGTTGCCGAAGAACATGGCGCCATGGCCGCCGGCACCGCCGTTGCCGCCGACCGGTACTCCGTTGTTGGTACCGCCGGCGCCGCCGGTGCCGCCGTTGCCGAACAACAGACCCGCGTTGCCGCCGTGGCCGCCTGCACCGCCCGCTGCGTCTGTCATGAAAGCCAACCCGCCGCCTCCGTCACCGCCGCTGCCGGCGTTGCCGAACAACATGCCGCCGTTGCCGCCGTCGCCGCCGGCCCCGCCGGGTCCGGCAGGGCCGGTCCCACCGGTGCCCCCGGCGCCGCCGGTACCGATCAGTCCACCGCTGCCGCCCGCCCCGCCGGCACCCCCGGCCGCGCCCGTGTTGGTTCCCATTCCGCCGGCCCCGCCGCCGCCCCCGATGCCGAACAGTCCGGCGGTCCCGCCGGTGCCACCTGTCCCGCCGACACCATTGATCGTGACCCCGCCGTTGCCGCCTGCGCCTCCGGTGCCGAAGATGCCGCCGACCCCGCCGTTGCCCCCGTTTCCGCCGTTGCCGGTCGCGATCGTGCCGATGTAGCCCTGGCCGCCGGCCCCGCCGTTGCCGAATAGTCCGGCGGCCCCGCCATTGCCGCCAGTTGGATTGGCAGCGCCGCCGGAGCCGCCGTTGCCGCCGTTGCCGATGAGGATCCCGCCGTTCCCGCCGCTAGCTCCGGTCCCTGGTGCGCCGTTGGTGCCGTTGCCGATCAACGGGCGACCCAGCAGCGCCTGAGTAGGGGTATTGATCGCGCTGAGCAGATCCTGCGAAATGGTCTGCAGCGGTGAGGCATTGGCGGCCTCGGCCGCCGCGTACTGCCCCGCACCGACACCCATGAGTTGCACGAACTGGTTGTGAAACGCCGCCGCCTGCGCGCTGAGCGCCTGATACGCCTGGGCGTGCGCCCCAAATAGCGCGGCGACGGCCTCCGACACCTCATCGGTACCCGCGGCGAGCACGCCCGCCGTGGGGGCCAGGGCCGCCGAGTTGGCATCGCTGATCGTCGAACCGAGGTTCGCTAGATTCGAAGCCGCCGCCTGAACAAACTCCGGCGCCGCAACGACAAACGACATCTGAGACCTCCCAGATTTGATCCAGTCAGCAGATGCGCATCGTAGCGCGATTTGCGGGGATAGCCCGGGGTTTCCGCAACACCCGCGGCACCCCGGATTTGGTTCTAGATGTAGGGCTGCGGTAGATAGTGAGGCTATGAATTTGGATTTGCGTACGCCCGTCATCGTCGGCGTCGGACAAGCCGCAGAGCGTATCGATGATCCCGATTACCGCGGGATGTCTGCCGTGGAGGTGGCCACCGCGGCTGCTCGGGCCGCCGTTGATGACTGTGGTGCCGATTTTGCACGGGCCGCGACCGTCATCGACACGGTGGCCGGTGTCCGGCAGTTCGAGATCACCGGGGTGATCAATGCTCCGCTGGGCCGGTCGAACAACTACCCACGGTCCGTGGCCAATCGGATCGGTGCCAATCCCACTCGCGCCATTCTGGAAGTCGTCGGTGGCCAGGGACCACAGCACCTGATCAGTGAGCTGGCCGCCGAGATCGCCGCGGGGCGCTCGCAAGCCGCCCTGATCTTCGGCTCGGATACGACGTCGACTTTGCGCCACTTGGCCAAGGCTGAGTCCAAGCCCGATTTCACCGAGACCGTCGACGGTGACCTGGAAGACCGCGGTCAGGGCATGAAGAATCTCGTCTCGCGGTATACCGTCAGTCACGGTTTGACCAGTGCGCCAATCCAATACGCGCTACTCGAGAATGCGCGACGGGCCGGTACCGGGCTTGGCCCGGCCGCGTATCGCCGGCAGATGGGTGAGTTGTTCGCGCCGTTCACCAAGATCGCAGCCAAGAATCCGTTCGCCGCGGCGCCGACGGAACGCACCGTCGACGAACTGATCACCGTGACCGAGCGCAATCGGATGATCGCGGAGCCCTACCCACGGCTGATGGTGGCCCGTGACCAGGTGAACCAGGGCGCGGCCGCGTTACTGATGTCGGTGGAAGCGGCGCGGCGGCTGAAGGTACCAGAGGAGAACTGGGTATATCTGCAGGGGCACGCCGACATGGAAGAGCAGTCGCTGCTGCAGCGCCCGGATCTCGGGCATTCCCCGGCGGCCGTGATGGCGGTGCGCGAGGCGTTGGCTATGGCCGGCATCGGCATCGACGACATCGCCACCTTCGATCTGTACAGCTGCTTCCCGGTGCCGGTGTTCAACATTTGCGACGGCCTGGGAATCGCGACCGACGATTCGCGCGGCCTGACGCTGACGGGTGGGCTGCCATTCTTCGGCGGCGCCGGCAACAACTACTCGATGCACGCCGTCGCGGAAACGGTCGTCCAGATGCGAAGTGCACCAGGTCAGTTCGGGCTCGTCAGCGCCAACGGCGGCATCCTGAGCAAGCACTCGGTCGGCATCTACTCCACCACGCCGGTGGAATGGAAGCCGGATCGCAGCGCGCGGCTGCAGGCACAGGTCGCCGGCTGGCCCACCCAGCTGGTGACCGAGAGTCCCGATGGCGACGCCACCATCGAGACCTACACGGTCCGCCGCGACGGCGGGCGCCCGATGGGGATCATCATCGGCCGGTTGGTTGCCGACGACAGCCGGTTTCTGGCGACCACCGAAGACGACGAATTGATCGCGCTGCTGATCGAGGGCGAGCCCCTCGGGCGGAAGGTGCAAGTGCAATCCTTCGACTACGGCAACCGCTGCGGTCTCCGCTGAGGGTCGGCGCCCACGCCGCCGCTCCGCGACACATAGATCTCGCACACGACACGCCGATAAGGGAAGTCCTACTTTATGTTTCGGCGTCGGCCAGGCGCGCTCAGACGAGACTGGCCAGCTTGCCGGCCAACCGCTCCACGTAGGCGGCGATCTCGTCCTCGGGCCGGTCTGGCAGACCGAACAGCACTTCAGTCACCCCGAGTTCGGCCCACTTCGCCAGCTTCTCGGGCACCGGCTTGAAATCCAGGGCCACGATCTGTGGAGCCCCGTCGCGGCCGGCCGCCGCCCAGGTGTCCTGCAGTAACTTCACCGGCGCGTCGATGTCGAAGTCGCGCGGGGTGGTGATCCAGCCGTCCGCGCTGCGGGCGATCCACTTGAAGTTCTTCTCGTTGCCGGCGGCGCCCACCAACACCGGAACGTGTGCTTGCACCGGTTTGGGCCACGCCCAGCTGGGCCCGAACTTGACGAACTCGCCGTCAAAGGCAGCTTCTTCCTGTGTCCACAACGCCCGCATCGCCTCGATGTACTCGCGCAGCATGGTGCGGCGCCGACCGGGTGGCACGTTGTGGTCGGCGAGCTCGTCGGTGTTCCAGCCGAAGCCGACGCCGACGCTGACCCGGCCGCCGGACAGGTGGTCCAGGGTCGCGATGCTTTTTGCCAGGGTGATCGGATCGTGTTCCACAGGCAGCGCCACCGCGGTGGAAAGCCGCACCCGCGACGTCACAGCGCACGCCGCACCCAGACTCACCCACGGGTCCAGCGTCCGCATGTAGCGGTCGTCCGGCAGCGTCTCGTCACCCGTCGTCGGGTGGGCGGCTTCGCGCTTAACCGGGATATGGGTGTGCTCTGGCACGTAGAACGTCGTGAAGCCGTGTTCGTCGGCAAGCTTCGCGGCTGCCGCCGGGGAGATACCGCGGTCGCTGGTGAAAAGCACAAGCCCGTAATCCATGGACAGAATTAGAACGTGTTCTACCTGCGATCGGCAAGCTGCCTCCCGGTTGATCATCCCGCGGGCGACCGATGATGCAGATCGGCGCTGGTTGAGGCGTCGACCCTGTCGTTCCGGCACGGGCACACGAACGTGCGCTAGCGTGGTTCTTCGATCGCGTCGCAATGCAAGCGCTGCCCAATATCCCGGCAGCGACAGGAGGAGTTCATGACCTACTCGCCCGGTAGCCCCGGATATCCACCAGCGCAGCCTGGCGGCTCCTACCCAGGCGCCACACCCTCGTTCGCCAAGACCGACGACGACGCGAGCAAGCTTCCGCAGTACCTCAGCGCCGCGGTGATGGTCCTAGGGCTGGCGGTCTACCTGCTGAATTTCGGCCCGATATTTTCCACCAGCCCCGACCTCAATGCGCCGGCCATATTCGCCCACGATGGCGGCTTTGGGGTTGACGCCGCGGCGCTCGCCGCGATCGTTGCCGGTTTGGGACTGCTGCCCAACGCGAAGAAGAGGGTGGGGTTGGTCGCGGCGGTTGCGTTGCTCGGTGCGCTGATGATCATTTCGAAGGTGGTCAACTTGCCCGGCGGCTACGTGATCGGCTGGGCGGTGTGGCCGCTGCTGGCGTGCAGCGTGCTCCAGGCAGCCGCCGCCGGCGCCGCGATTCTGCTGGATGCCGGCGTGATCACTGCGCCGACCCCGAGGCCCAAATACGACCCGTACGCGCAGTACGGGCAGTACGGGCAATACGGACAATACGGCGCGCAGCAGCCCGGGTACTACGGTCAGCCAGGTGCCCAGCAACACGCAGGACCTCCGTCGCACAACCAACAACAGCCCTCCGGGTACGGGTCGCAGTACGGCGGTTACCCGTCGAGCCAGAGCCCGACGCAGGCCGCGATCCCAACCCCGTCGGGCGGTGGATTCAATGCCCATTCGGCCGAGCACGACGGGTCAAACACGCCACCGACCGGTTTCCCCAGCTTCAGCCCCCCGCCGCACGACGCCGGTTCACGGTCGGCGGGCAATTCGGGTCCGGTCAACTACTCAAACCCAACCGGGGACCAGCCGTCCGCCGACCAGGGTCAGCAGCCCTCGTCGCCCGCTGGGCCGGCGCCCGCCTAACCGCGCACCCTCGCGCCTAGTCGGGCACGTGCGCCAAGAGTGACGCGGGTGGAGGAGGACCAGGCAGCGGGTGCTCGCCAGGCGCGCGACCTAGTCAGGGTCGCGTTCGGCCCGGCGGTGGTGTCACTGGGCATCGTCGCCGCGATTACGCTGCTCCAATTGCTGATCGCCAACAGCGACATGACCGGTGCGTTGGGCGCCATCGCCAGTATCTGGCTCGGCGTGCACGACGTTCCTATCTCCATCGGCGGTCACGAGTTGGGCGTAATGCCTCTGCTGCCCGTCCTTTTGATGATTTGGGGTACCGCGCGCAGCACCGCATGGGCTACCTCGCCGCGGTCGTCGTGGCTGGTCGTCCGCTGGGTTGTCGCGTCGGCGCTAGGCGGCCCGCTGCTGATGACGGCGATCGCGTTGGCGGTCATCCATGACGCGTCATCGGTAATCACCGAGCTGGAGACGCCAAACGCCCTGCGTGCGTTCAGCAGCGTGCTGGTGGTCCATCTCGTCGGTGCCGGTTTCGGTGTCTGGTCCCGGGTGGGTCGGCAGGCGTTGGCGGCGTCGCCATTGCCCAACTGGCTAGGGGATTCACTGCGTGCCGCGGCGGCCGGCGTGCTGGCATTGCTCGGGCTCTCCGGCCTGGTGACCGCGGGCTCCCTGGTCGTGCACTGGTCGACGATGCAAGACCTTTATGGCATCACCGATTCGATATTCGGCCAGTTCAGTCTCACCGTGCTGTCGGTGCTGTACACGCCCAATGTGATTGTCGGCACCGCCGCGGTCGCGGTGGGGTCCAGTGCGCATGTCGGCTTCGCGACGTTTAGTTCGTTCACCGTTTTTGGCGGCGATATCCCGGCGCTGCCAGTGCTGGCGGCGTCGCCGACGCCGCCGCTGGGGCCGGCGTGGGTCGCGCTGCTGATCGTCGGCGCGTCGTCGGGCGTGGCGGTTGGACAACAGTGTGCCCGTCGTCCGCTGCCGCTGGTTCCGGCGCTGGGCAAGCTCCTGGCAGCTGCCGTCGCCGGGGCTCTGGCCATGTCGTTGCTTGCGCTCGGTGGGGGTGGTCGGCTGGGCAACTTCGGCGACGTCGGCGTCGACCAGGGCGCCCTGCTGATCGGGGTGTTCTTCTGGTTTGCCGTCGTTGGCTGGGTCACGGTGGTGATGGCCGGCGGGATCAGGCGCCGCCGTAGGCGACCCAGGCCCAGACCCGCGCCCGCCCCGCCGGTTGTAGAGGTCAGTAACCAACCAGCCGAACCAGCCGAACCAGCCGACCCGGCGGACCCGCTCGAGGAACCGGCCGATTGCGATCCGCCCGGTGACGGTGACGACCTTGTCAGCGAGCACGAGCCGTCCGGTGACGGTGACGTGGCCGACGTCGCCCTGGATGACGAGACGCCCCCACCCGCCGCGCGCGACGTCGAGGATTAGTGCGCCGAACGTGAAGCTGGCGTTCCGCTCGGGCGCGCGAACGCCGAGGTGGCTCGACTAGGCTCGCCGATGTGCAAGAACCGCTCCGTGTGCCCCCGAGCGCGCCGGCTCGGCTGGTGGTGCTGGCATCGGGCACCGGATCGCTTCTGCGATCACTGATCGACGCCGCGGTCGGTGACTACCCGGCGCGGGTAGTGGCCGTCGGTTTGGATCGCGACTGCGGGGCCAGCGAGGTCGCCGCGGCGGTCGCCCTGCCGACGTTCACCGTGCGCCTCGCCGACCACCCCGACCGGGCCGCTTGGGACGCCGCGATCACCGACGCCACGGCGGAGCACTCGCCCGATCTGATCGTTTCCGCGGGATTCATGAAAATTCTTGGACCACAGTTTCTTTCACGATTTTGCGGTCGTACTCTCAATACCCATCCGGCGCTACTGCCGGCGTTCGCGGGCGCGCATGGCGTCGCTGACGCGTTGGCATACGGTGTGAAGGTCACAGGCTGTACGGTTCACCTGGTTGACGCCGGCATGGATACCGGGCCGATATTGGCGCAGCAGGCCGTTCCGGTGCTCGACGGCGACGACGCAGAGACACTGCATGAACGCATCAAAGTGATCGAACGGCGGCTGTTGGTGGACGTAGTGGCCGCGATCGCGAACGGCGGCGTGACGTGGGTCGGAAGAAAAGCGACGATCGGACGAGAGGCGACCTTGGGATGAGCGCAGGATGAGCACCGACGACGCTAGAAAGCCGATTCGCCGCGCGTTGATCAGCGTGTACGACAAGACCGGGCTGATAGATCTCGCCCAGGGGCTGAGTGCGGCCGGGGTCGAGATCGTCTCGACCGGCTCAACGGCGAAGACCATTGCGGACAAGGGTATTCCGGTGACGCCGGTAGAAGAGTTGACCGGCTTCCCGGAGGTGCTCGACGGTCGGGTCAAAACACTGCACCCGCGAGTGCATGCGGGCCTGCTGGCCGACCTGCGCAAACCGGAGCACGCCGCGGCGCTCGAGGAACTCGGAATCGCGGCGTTCGAATTGGTCGTCGTCAACCTCTATCCGTTCAGTCAGACCGTCGAATCCGGCGCGGGCGTTGACGAATGCGTCGAGCAGATCGATATCGGCGGCCCTTCGATGGTGCGGGCTGCCGCCAAGAATCATCCGAGCGTCGCGGTGGTCACCGATCCGCTCGGCTACGACGGATTGTTGGCCGCGGTGCGTGACGGTGGATTCACTCTCGCCGACCGTAAAAGGTTGGCATCGCTGGCGTTTCAGCACACCGCCGAATACGACATCGCCGTTGCGGGCTGGATGGAGTCGACGCTGGCGCCCGAGCATCCGCCCACGGCATTCCCCAAGTGGTTCGCCGGCAGTTGGCGCCGCACGGCGATGCTGCGCTACGGCGAGAACCCACATCAGCAGGCCGCTCTCTACAGCGACCCCGCCGCTTGGCCCGGCTTGGCGCAGGCCGAGCAGCTGCACGGAAAAGAGATGTCCTACAACAACTTCACCGACGCCGATGCAGCTTGGCGGGCCGCGTTCGATCACGAAGAGACGTGCGTGGCAATTATCAAGCACGCAAACCCGTGCGGGATTGCCATTTCGTCGGTTTCGGTCGCGGACGCGCATCGCAAAGCCCACGAATGCGATCCGCTGAGCGCTTTCGGCGGAGTTATCGCGGCGAACACCGCGGTCAGCGTTGAGATGGCCGAGTTTGTGAGCACCATCTTCACCGAGGTGATTCTCGCGCCCGCCTACGAACCGGGTGCCGTGGACGTGCTGACCCGCAAAAAGAACATCCGGGTGCTGGTGGTCTCGGAGCCGCTGACCGGTGGCGCCGACCTTCGTCCGATCAGCGGGGGACTGCTCATTCAGCAGCGCGACCAGCTGGATGCGCATGGTGACAATCCGGTGAACTGGACGCTGGCGACCGGGTCACCGGCCGACCCGGCCACATTGACCGACTTGGTCTTCGCGTGGCGCTCCTGTCGCGCGGTCAAGTCGAATGCGATCGTGATCGCCGCCGACGGCGCCACCGTCGGCGTCGGGATGGGTCAAGTCAACCGGGTCGACGCCGCGCGGCTGGCCGTCGAACGCGGCGGTGACCGGGTCCGCGGTGCGGTCGCGGCTTCCGATGCGTTCTTCCCCTTTCCGGACGGTTTGGAGACCCTGACCGGCGCCGGAGTGAAAGCGATCGTGCACCCCGGCGGGTCGGTGCGCGACGACGAGGTGACCGCTGCGGCCGCCACAGCCGGCGTCACCGTGTATCTGACCGGAGCTCGCCATTTCGCCCACTAAGACGTGACGGGCGCGTGAATCAACGCGAGCATTCGAATCTCGTCCTTGCTGGTGGGTCGCGAACCGGAATAGGGTCGGGTTTAGGTACGCCGATGGACGTCGTACCTAATTCGAGAGGAATGAGATGCGCTCAATTACGAAACGAACAGTGGCATTTACCGCTGCGATTGCGGGATTTGCTCTGATCGGCTCCGGATGCCACGCCACCAAATCCACCGACGCAGGCACGGCCACCACATCCGCGACGACGTCGTCCGCGATGACCGGTATGACATCCGCAACTAGCAGCGCGGCCGCGGGCTCGACGACAACCATCCCGGGTGCCAACGGCACGCCGTACACCGTGCAGGGACCGATTCTCGCCAGGTGGCTGACCCTTAACGACGCTCAAAAGAAAGATCTGGGCGCCCCGTACACGAACGAGGCGAAGACCGGGGACGGCAGCGGTGTCTTCCAGCAGTTCGATGGCGGTGTGCTGATTTATAAGAATGGCGGCCCGGTCTACTTCGTATGGGGCAAGATCCGCGACCAGTGGAACAAGTTGGATGGTTCGCAGGGCAAGCTGGGCTACCCGACCTCTGACGAGCAAATCCTCCCCGATGGCTCTTTCAAGTCGGTGTTTGAGCACGGCACGGTCACCTTCAAAACAGGAGATCCGGACGCCACTGTCACCATGAATTAACCGGTCTTAGCGTCCACCGTTCCGGTGGGCTCAAAAGTCCTCTACCGAAGGTCGGGCAATCGATTCAGGATTGCCCGACCTTCGCGTCGGAGGGCTCCTAGGGGCTCCTAGGGGGGAGGACGCAGTGCCGGATCGGCGGCGCCGTCGTAGCGTGGAGTGGTGACATCACCAAGCAATCTGCCCCGCACCGTCGGCGAACTGCGTGCCGCCGGTCATCGTGAACGAGGAGTCAAGCAGGAAATCCGGGAGAATCTGCTGACCGCGCTGGCGGAGGGCGACGAGGTCTGGCCGGGCATTCTGGGCTTCGAGGACACGGTTTTGCCCCAACTGGAGCGGGCATTGATTGCCGGCCACGACTTCGTGCTCCTCGGCGAACGCGGCCAGGGCAAGACGCGGCTGCTGCGGGCGTTGATCGGCCTGCTAGACGAGTGGACGCCGGTGATCGGCGGGTCTGAGCTGGGTGAGCACCCCTTCACGCCGATCACGCCGGAATCGATCCGGCGGGCCGCCACGCTGGGCGACGACCTGCCGGTGGAGTGGAAGCACCGCAGCGAGCGCTACACCGAGAAGCTGGCCACCCCCGATACCAGCGTCGCCGACCTGGTCGGTGACATCGACCCGATCAAGGTCGCCGAAGGCCGCAGCCTGGGGGATCCCGAGACCATCGCCTACGGACTCATCCCGCGCGCGCACCGCGGCATCGTCGCGGTCAACGAACTGCCCGACCTCGCCGAGCGCATCCAGGTGTCGATGCTCAACGTCATGGAGGAGCGCGACATCCAGGTCCGCGGGTACACGCTGCGCCTGCCTCTGGATGTGTTGGTGGTCGCCAGCGCTAACCCCGAGGACTACACCAACCGTGGTCGCATCATCACTCCACTCAAAGACCGGTTCGGCGCCGAGATCCGCACCCATTACCCGCTGGAACTGGAGGCGGAGATGGGCGTCATCGCCCAGGAAGCGCACCTGAGCGCGCAGGTGCCGGGATACCTGATGCAGGTGATCGCTCGGTTTGCCCGGTACCTGCGGGAGTCCAATTCGGTCGATCAGCGTTCTGGGGTGTCGGCAAGGTTCGCGATCGCCGCGGCGGAGACCGTTGCGGCGTCTGCCCGGCACCGCGGTGCGGTGCTGGGAGAGACCGATCCGGTGGCGCGGGTCGTCGATCTGAGCACGGTGATCGACGTGCTGCGCGGCAAGCTGGAATTCGAGTCCGGCGAGGAAGGCCGCGAACAGGCGGTGCTCGAGCACCTACTGCGCCGCGCGACCGCGGATACCGCATCCAGGGTGCTCGGCGGCATCGACGTAGGCACGTTGGTATCCGCGGTTGAAGGCGGTTCCGCGGTGACGACCGGCGAAAAGGTCTCGGCCAAGGACGTATTGGCAGCGGTTCCGGGATTGCCGGTGGTGGATCAAATCGCGACCAAGCTCGGCGCAGAATCCGAGGGCGAACGCGCCGCCGCGCTGGAATTGGCGTTGGAGGCGTTGTACCTGGCCAAGCGCATCGACAAGGTGTCCGGGGAAGGTCAAACCGTTTATGGCTAAACCGATTAAAGGGCACCGTTCGCGATACTCGGCGTACACCGGCGGGCCGGATCCGCTGGCTCCGCCGGTGGATCTGCGCGAGGCTCTCGAGCAGATCGGGCAGGACGTCATGGCGGGCACCTCGCCGCGGCGCGCACTGTCCGAGCTGCTGCGGCGCGGCACCGAGAATATGCCCGGGGCCGACCGGTTGGCGGCGGAGGCGAATCGACGCCGACGGGACTTGTTGCGCCGAAACAATTTAGACGGCACCCTGCAGGAGATCAAGAAACTGCTCGACGAGGCGGTGCTGGCCGAACGCAAGGCGCTCGCCCGTGCGCTGGACGACGACGCGCGCTTTGGCGAACTCCAGCTCGAGGCGCTTCCGTCGTCGCCTGCCAAGGCCGTCCAGGAGCTTTCCGACTACAACTGGCGCAGCACAGAAGCCCGCGAAAAGTATGAGCAGATCAAAGATCTGCTCGGCCGAGAGATGCTGGACCAACGTTTTTCTGGCATGAAGCAAGCGCTGGAGGGCGCCACCGACGAGGATCGGCAGCGCGTCAACGATATGTTGGACGACCTCAACGGGCTGCTCGACAAGCACGCCCGCGGCGACGACACCCAGCAGGACTTTCAAGACTTCATGGACAAGCACGGCGAGTTCTTTCCGGAGAACCCGAGCAACGTCGATGAGCTGTTGGACTCGCTGGCCAAGCGGGCCGCCGCGGCCCAGCGCTTCCGCAATAGCCTGAGCCCCGACCAACGCGCGGAGCTTGATGCGTTGGCGGAGCAGGCATTTGGATCTCCTTCCCTGATGCAGGCGTTGAATCGGCTGGACTCGCATCTGCAGGCGGCGCGGCCAGGTGAAGACTGGACCGGGTCCGAGCAGTTCTCCGGCGACAATCCGATGGGCATGGGTGAAGGCACCCAAGCGTTGTCCGATATCGCCGAGCTGGAGCAACTGGCCGAGCAGCTGTCGCAGAGCTATCCGGGCGCGACCATGGACGATGTCGACCTCGACGCGCTGGCCCGCCAGCTCGGCGACCAAGCGGCCATCGACGCCCGAACGCTCGCCGATTTGGAACGCGCGCTGGTCAATCAGGGTTTCCTGGACCGCGGTTCCGACGGCCAGTGGCGACTGTCCCCCAAAGCCATGCGTCAGCTCGGCGAGACGGCGTTACGCGATGTGGCACAACAGCTAGCCGGGCGTCGCGGCGAGCGTGATCATCGGCGCGCTGGCGCCGCCGGCGAGTTGACCGGTGCGACTCGCCCGTGGCAGTTCGGTGACACCGAGCCGTGGAACATTTCCCGCACGCTGACGAATTCGGTTCTGCGGCAAGCCGGTACCGCCACTTTGAAGGGCGAAGGTGGGGTTGGTCGGCTCCGGATAACCGTGGACGACGTAGAGATTTCCGAGACCGAGACGCGCACTCAGTCTGCGGTGGCGCTGTTGGTGGATACCTCGTTTTCGATGGTGATGGAGAATCGCTGGCTGCCGATGAAGCAGACGGCGCTCGCCCTGAATCATCTGGTGAGTACCCGGTTCCGGTCGGATGCTTTGGAAATCATCGCGTTTGGCCGGTACGCGCGGACGGTGACGGCCGCCGAGCTGACGGGTATGGAGGGCGTCTACGAACAGGGCACCAACCTGCATCACGCGCTGGCGCTGGCGGGCCGGCACTTACGCCGGCACCCCAACGCGCAGCCCGTCGTGCTGGTGGTGACCGATGGTGAACCCACCGCGCACCTGGAGGACTTTGACGGTGAGGGTTCGAGCGTCTTCTTTGACTATCCGCCGCACCCGCGGACCATCGGTCACACCGTGCGCGGATTCGACGAGATGGGTCGGCTGGGTGCGCAGGTGACGATCTTCCGGTTGGGCAGCGACCCTGGGCTGGCCCGGTTCATCGATCAGGTGGCGCGGCGAGTCGAGGGACGTGTCGTGGTGCCTGATCTCGACGGGCTCGGAGCCGCTGTGGTGGGCGACTACCTGCGGTCGCGGCGTCGTCGCTAGCGTTCGAAGTCGCGATTCACAGTTTCTTGAGCCCGCGCAGGATCTTAAAGAACGGCGCGACGGACGCGATGCTTTTCCCCAGCTTCGGCTGCAGGTGGCTGACATTGCTGGCAACCAGGTAACGCACTCCGTGGTCTCGCCATTCAGCAGCCTGATCGATGACCTGGTCGGGCGTCCCGGTGAGAAGCACGTCTTTGAGCATCGATACTGGGACGTTTCTGATGTAGGACAGCACCGTTTGCTCGTCCAAGGTTTGCGGAATTAGGTCCTGGGCGCCGGAGAAGTCATGTCCAAGCGGATGTTGCACGCCATGGCTGGCCCACACCTGACCTGGGACGATGAGCGCGATGGCTTTCGCGGCATCCGAGTTCAGGATTTGCTCGACGTCGTCGCTGCTTCGCCCGGTGACGACAAAAAGTGAGATTGCCGGGGTGATCGAATTAGGGTCTCGGCCGGCGTCGGATGCCGCCGTTCGCACTGCTTCAAGACCGGCTGCGTAGTCTTCGGGTCCCGAAATCAGCCCGGGGAACCAAGCGTCGGCGTAGCGTCCGGTGATTCGCAGCATGCGCGGTCCCTTCGCGGCGATCCATACCTCGGGCCACTTGCCACGGTAGGGCGGCAGGTCGAACATCGCGCTGCGCAATGGGAAGTACGGCGACTCACGTGACACGAGTTCGCCGCTCGAGTTCCACAGTGCACGGATCGTGGCGATCGCCTCTTCGAAGCGCGCCACAGGCTTGGTCCAGTCCACTCCATAGGGCTCATTGCCCTCCCGCTCTCCGACGCCGATGCCGAGAATGCTGCGGCCGCGGCTGATTAGGTGCAACGTGGCCGCAGCCTGCGCGGTGACGGCCGGATGACGTCGATTGGCATCTGTAACCCCGACGCCAAGCCGCAGACGTGCAAACCGGTTGCGGGAGGCAAGATGTCCGAGCATCGTCCACGGTTCGAGTTGGGCGTCGACCTTTGGGGCGAATTTGGCGGCACCGAGGTAGCCCGGCGTGGCGATTGAGCGTGGATACAACGAATTCAGGTGGTCGGCAACCCAGTAGGAGTCGGCACCGCTGGCCGTGGCCATCCGCACCTGGGCGCGCGGCAGGGCGGTCGGGGAATGTCGCAAATTGAGGATCTGAGCGCTGAGGCCGACTCGAAACTGGTTCACCCATGTTGCCTTTCGCAGCAGTTCAAGCAGCTTATCGGTAAGTCAATGCCCACGGCACGGCCTGGAACGCTGGTGGTTTGCTGGCACAACGAGCTGCTGGACGCCCTACCGTTCTCACCAGGGGCGGCCGTTCCACCGGTGTTCCGATTAGGTTTGGCTGTGAATCCGTTAAGTCGGGCTGTGAATCCGGCACAAAGCCGCCGCTTTCGTGCGATGAACGTTACGATCACGGAGTCATCTCAGCTGAGGTGGCGCGAACTGAGAGTTATCCAGCCGTACGAATACAGTTCACATCGGCTTAACTGGAACTGACGCACCAATGAGGCTCTGCGGCTAGCCTTTGGGGCAGTTCCGGAGCCTTGGGTGACGCTTAATTTCCGGGGGAGCGATGACGGAAACGTGGTTCACCTCCCTGACGGAACAGGGTGGGGTGACGCAGGGGGGCTGTCCCTTCGGGGGCGGCGAAATTTTGCGGACCAGGGAAGGCGTGCGAGAGCCGACCGACGATGCTGTCGTTGGGCGATTGACTTCTCGTGCCCCGACGGGGCTGCGCCGCGATGCGCGGCTTGCGCGAACCTATGGGCCCTCCGTTGTGCGGGGGCTGACACTCCGGGCCACGCAGACCACCCGGTCGAGACTGGTCAACAGGCGTGACCCAAAACATGTGCAGATCACCGACTTTGACCCGTTGGACCCCGCGATAGCCGCCGATCCATATCCCCACTACCGAATGTTGTTGGCCGGCGAACGCGTGCACTACAACCGCAAGCGCGATTTCTACATCTTGAGTCGATACGCCGACGTGCGTGACGCCGCCCGAAACGATGATGTGTTGCGCAGCGCCAGCGGAGTCACCTTCTCGCGGCTGTGCTTGCCGTTTCTCCCCACCTCCGATCCGCCCGAGCACACCCGGATGCGCAAACAACTGCTGCCGGGCTTCACCCGTGGTGTCCTGGAGTCCTGGCGTCCGACGGTCGACCTACTCGCCCGAGAGTTGGTCGGCGGGTTGTTAAACCAGGCGTCCGCCGACGTTGTCTCCAGGGTGGCCGCACCGATGCCGATGCGCACCATCTCCCACATTCTTGGCGTAGCGGAGTCCGACCAGGCCGCGTTCTGCCACTGGTCCAAGCAGGTGGTTCGAATCACCGACGTCAACCTGTCGCCGTCAGGAATGTTTTCGCTTGGTCAGAGCTTCAATGGATTTCGGCGTTTGTATGCGTTTTTCACCGAAAGGTTGCAGGACGGCGGGCTACTGGGAGAGCAGACCGTTCTTCGGAGGCTCGCGGCGGGCGCCGAGCATGGCCGGCTCAGCGACGAGGAATTGTTCTTTTTCGCCCTGTTGCTGTTGGTGGCGGGATACGAGACGACCGAGAACCTGCTCAGCACCTTGTTCCTTACGCTGGCGCAGTGGCCAGACCAGCTCAGGATCCTCGCGCAGAGGCCGGAGCTGATCCCGTCGGCGATCGAGGAGCAGCTTCGTTTTGCATCTCCGATCCAAAATATTTGCCGCACAACGCGCGTCGATTATCCCGTTGGCCGTGCCGTCATCCCGGCGGGCTCTCTTGTGCTGCTGGCGTGGGGTGCGGCCAATCGGGACCCGCGTCAATACGAAGATCCTGATGACTTCCGTGCTGACCGCAACCCGGTCGGGCATGTCGCGTTCGGCTCTGGCATCCACTTGTGTCCCGGTGCGCAGCTGGCCCGGATGGAGGGACAGGCGGTACTGCGGGAGATCGTCGCGAACATCGACCGGATCGACGTGGTTGAGCGGCCCACGTGGTCGACGAACGCGAACCTTCGCGGCCTTACCCGGTTACGGGTCGCGGTGACGCCACGCGTCAGCGCGGGTGGTGTTTTTGCCACGTCTTACACCGCGTAGCGGGCAGAAGGAAGGTGCAATGCGGGCGCCCCGTTCGTCGTCGTTGTCTTCGTGGTGGAACGAGTGGGCGGCACCGCTGTGGATCGGTTGCAATTTTTCCGCGTGGATGCGCCTGCTGATCCGTAACCGGTTCGCGGTGCATTGGAGCCGCTGGCACTTCGCCATCATGTACACGTTTCTCAGTGTCGTGCACTCCTGCTTGGGCATCTTGCAGAAGGTGATCTTCGGCAGGCGGGTGGCCAACACCGTGATTGCCGACGCGCCAATATTCATCGTCGGGCACTGGCGCACCGGCACCACACTGCTGCACGAACTGTTGACGCTCGACGAACGCCACACCGGTCCCACGAGTTATGAATGCCTTGTGCCGCACCATTTTCTGCTGACCGAATGGGTTGCACCATGGATGGAGTTCTTGGTGTCCAAGCACCGGGCCATGGACAATATGGATCTGAGCTTGCAGCACCCGCAGGAAGACGAATTCGTGTTATGCATGCTCGGGCAGCCTTCGCCGTATCTGACCATCGCATTCCCGAACCGCCCAGAGCAGGATCTGCGTTATCTGGATTTGGAGCAGCTGACGTCGCGGGAACTGGAAGCCTGGAAGCGGACGCTCTTTGGTTTCGTTCAGCAGGTGTACTTCCGCCGCCGGAGGCGGGTGATCCTCAAGAACCCGCCGCACAGCTTCCGGATCAAGGCGCTGTTAGACATATTTCCGCAGGCGAAGTTCATTCATATCGTCAGAGATCCCTACGTCGTCTACCCGTCGACCATCCACCTTCGAAAGTCGCTGTATCGCAAGCATGGCCTGCAGCGACCGACATTCAGTGGATTGGACGAACAGGTTCTGTCAACCTATGTCGATCTGTATCGAAAGCTGGACGAAGGTCGCAAACTCGTTGATCCGTCGCACTTCTACGAATTGCGCTATGAGGATCTGATTGCGGATCCGGAGGGGCAAATGCGCCAACTCTACGAGCAACTGGGTTTGCACGACTTCGGCCAATACCAGCCGCGGCTGCGCCAGTACCTTTCCGAGCATGCCCATTATGAAACAAACACCTACGAGCTGACGGCCGAAGAGCGCGCGATCGTCGCGGAGCGCTGGGGAGAAGTCATTGACCGCTACAGCTACGGTCAAGCCTCCGCGGCAGGTTGATGCTCGCTACCGGCGCGGACTACGGGCTTTGCGTTTTATGCTCACACCGCCCCACAGGGAGAAGCCGCGGATTTTCACCTTGGGTGCGCCCGGCGTGCCGTCGCCCAGGATTTCGCGATCGAAGCCGCCCATCACACCGTGGCCATCGATCTCTACGTTGACCTCGGGCGGCAGCAGGATGTTCTGGCCACCCATTATCGACACCGCACGGATTTCGACTTCAGGCGACGTGAAGTCCGCGTAGCGCAGATCCAGCACACCGCTGCCGCAGAAGGTGAACGTGGTCAGCTTCTTCGGCACGTTCCAACGGCCGCGGCGCTCGAATCCGCTCAACATCGCCAGCAGCAGCGTGGAGGGAGCCGGATTGATTCTGCCGCCCCTGCGCGGGCTGATCGGCGCATCCGGCAGGTCCGCCCTGAGCTCATCCAGCTCCTGGTATGTGGTCGCCGCGTATGCCTTGCTGAGCCGGTCCTCATACTCGTTGAGCTGCAGGCGGCCCTGCTCGGCTGCGTACGCCAGCAACTGCGCAATCTGTATGCGGTCGGTGTCCGCCGCACGAGATGTTTGGTCGCGCGCGTCCTTCGCGTCGCGTTGCGCTGAGTTGCTCATCACCCACGAGCGTACGACGTCCCGTTGTCGCTGCAAGCGGGTTGGCTAAACTGCAATCCTCGTACCGCGTCTCGCCTGGTCGCCGCGCCCGTGCAGTTGCGTCCGCCAGCGGACTCGACGTCGTGAGCAAGCATCCTCGCCTCGCCAACCGCGCGCTTCAGTTGGCGTGCTGTGGTTGATCCGGGTTGGTCGGTGTGCGTTCTGCGTTTCGGGCGGCGCGTTCGGTGAGTTGGTCGTAGATGGGTTGGGATCGTAAGGCGATTGCGACGAGCATCGCGATGGCACAGGCGCCGAGCATGGGCGGTAGTTGGTTGCTTATTCCGGTCATTTCGACGGCGAGGATGAGGCCGGTGACTGGGGCTTGAACTGTTGCGGTGAAGAAGGCGGCGATGCCGATGAGTGCGAATGCCGCGGGGCTTGCGCCGGTGTTTGGTGTCAAGTGATTGGCGATGAGTCCGATGATCAGACCCGCGTCTGCTCCAAGTACGAGCATGGGTGCGAACAGGCCTCCGGGGGTGGCGGCGGCGTAGGAGACGACCCCGAGCACGAACCGCAGGGCAAGGCCGCCGGTCACGGCGAGCAGTGTGCCGTGGCCGAGGAGTGCTTGCTGAGTGAGGTTGTCGCCGCTGCCGGCTAGTTCCGGGGCGATCCAGACGAGCAGGCCGATGAGCGCTCCTATCGCGGCGGCGCGGGCTTCGTTGGGCCAGCGGCTGGTGTCGGCTTTGCGGAGTCCGAACATCACCGCCTTGTTGTAGAGCACGCCGAGCACGGCGGCGAATATTCCGACGGCGACAACCCAGCCGACGTTGGCCAGCCGTGGGTCGTGTATCGCCGTCATGGAGAAGTCGGATTCCGATTCCACCAGCAGGTGGGCGGCGGCGAACCCCGCCGCGGATGCTACGAGGGTGGCGACTGTGGTGCGGGGGTCGAAGCGCTTGACCAGTTCCTCGAGGACGAAGACGCCACCGGCGATGGGTGCGTCGAATGCGGTGGCAAGACCGGCGGCGGCCCCGCCGGCGACAAGGACGCGCAGGTCGGCATTGTTGCGCCGGGTGAGTGTGGCGACGATGACGGCTGCGGTCCCGCCCATCTGGACCGAGGGCCCTTCGCGGCCGAGGGCCAGGCCGGCGCCGATGGCCAACAGTCCACCGACGTATTTGATGGGCAGTATCCGGAATCGGCCGGGGTGTGCGAGTCCCTCGGCGATCGCTTCGACGCGCGGGATCCCGCTTCCCTCGGCGTGTGGTTCGACCCGGCGCACCAGGGCGGCTGCGACGGTGGTGGCGGCGGTGCAGGCGAGCACGAGGACGATCAACCCCCACCAGGAGCCGTGGGCCCAGCCGGCCAGACTGTTGCGCCATCGCGCCGCATGTTCGATAAGCAGTCGGAAGCTGGCCGCACTCAGGCCGGTAAGCACCCCGACCAACGCGGTCGTTAACACGAATCCGACCAGGCTTTCGGCACCTTCGCCACGTACATCGACCGGGTGCGCGGTGGGACGCTGCCATCCGGTCAGCAGGCTGCGCAGCCAGTTCCGCCAGCCGCGTTCTTGTTCGTCCTCCACCCCTAATTTTTATCCGAGGCGCCGCGATGTACGAACGCAGGGTCGACGTTTCCGGGTGTGACAGACCGCCATTGCCGGAATCGAAACCGCACCGCGCTTCCTGGTCATCAAGACCACCTGAGCTCGGTTCATGCGCTCGCGCGGCCGGCCCCACCCTGGGTGACGCGCGTTCGGCCCACTGCACCTGTGCCCGGGGTGGCGTTTCCGGTTGAGGTGTACGGGGTCGTGTCAGCGGCCCGGATGATCAGCCGGCGTGGCCCAACTGGGCGGCCGTTTCTGCAAGAACGCCAGCATGCCCTCCCGAGCTTCAGCGGAGACGAACAACCCGGCCGACTCCTCGGTGAGCCGTTCGGCGTCGCGGTCGAACCCCTCCAGCACTGCGGCTGTGGTCAGCGCCTTCGACGCGGCGAGACCCTGCGGTGAACCGCGGCCCACCTCGGCGACCAGTGCCGCCACCGCGGCGTCGACGTCGTCGGCTGCCATCGTGATCAAGCCGATCTCCGCGGCCCGCCCGGCGTCGAACGTCTCGCCGGTGAGGTAGTAGCGGGCGGCGGCGCGCGGCGTCATCTTCGGCAGCAACGTCAGCGAGATGATCGCCGGCGCGACGCCGATCCGAGCCTCAGTCAACGCGAAGGTGCTGCGCGGACCGGCGACCGCGATATCGCACGCACCGACCAGGCCCAAGCCACCGGCGCGGACGTGGCCTTTGACCGCGGCGATCACCGGCAGTGGCGACTCGACGATGGCGCGCAGCAGCGCGGTCATCTCCTGGGCCCGCGCCACTGACATGTCGTACGCCGATGGTGGCGACCCGCTTCGCCCGGCTGTGCCGCGCTCGCGATCGCCACGCGGGTCGTCGCTGCCGGCCGCCGGCGACTGGGACAGGTCCGCTCCAGCGCAGAAGGTGCCGCCCGTATGCCCGAGCACCACCACCCGCACCGCCGGGTCGGCCGCGGCGTCACGCAGCCCCTGGTGGAGCTGGCTGACTAGCGCGCCGGATAGCGCGTTGCGATTATGCGGGGAGTTCAGCGTCAGCCGGGCGACCGGGCCTCCGCATTCGGCCGGCCCGGCGTATTCGACGAGTGCTTCCACCAGTAAGTCTTCAGTAGCTTCTAGGCAGGCCCAGCGACGTCTGCGCGACGAAGTTCAGCACCATCTCCCGGCTGACGGGCGCGATGCGGCCGAGCCGGGCCGATGCCAGCATGGCGGCGACACCGTACTCTTTGGTCAGCCCATTTCCGCCCAATGACTGCACGGCCTGATCGACCGATCGGGTCGCTGCCTCGGCCGCGGCGTATTTGGCCATGTTGGCCGCGACGGCCGCACCCGTGTCGTCGCCGCTGTCGTAGAGCGTCGCCGCCTTCTGCATCATCAGCTTGGCGAGTTCGACCTCAATGTGGCACTGCGCCAACGGATGTGACAGGCCCTGGTGCGCGCCGATCGGCGTGGACCAGACCTTGCGCGTCTTGACGTAGTCGGTGGCCTTCTCCAGCGCGTGCCGTCCTAACCCCACCGAGCTGGCCGCCCCCATGATGCGCTCGGGGTTCAGGCCCGCGAAAAGCTGTGCGATCGCGGCGTCTTCGGCGCCGACCAGCGCATCGGCGGGCAGTCGGACATCGTCGAGGAAAACCTGGAACTGACTCTCGGGGCTGACGATCTCCATCTCGATTCGGGTGTAGGTGAAACCCGGCGCATCGGTGGGCACCACGAACAGCGCGGGTCGCAGCTTGCCGGTCTTCGCTTCTTCAGTCCGAGCCACCACCAACACCGCCTGTGCCTGGTCGATGCCCGAAATGTAGACCTTCTGTCCCTTGAGGATCCAGTCACTGCCGTCACGGCGGGCGGTGGTGGTGATGTTGTGCGAGTTTGAGCCGGCGTCCGGCTCGGTGATCGCGAACGCCATGGTCAATGAGCCGTCGGCGATGCCCGGAATCCAGCGCTTCTTCTGTTCGTCAGTACCGAACTTGCTGATGATGGTGCCGTTGATGGCCGGCGATACCACCATGAGCAGCAGTGCGCTCCCAGCGGCCGCCATCTCCTCCATCACCAGCGACAGCTCGTACATTCCGGCGCCGCCACCGCCATACTCCTCGGGCAGGTTCACCCCGAGAAAGCCGAGTTTGCCCGCTTCGGACCACAATTCGTCGGTATGTTCGTGCGCGCGCGCCTTTGCGAGGTAGTACTCGCTGCCGTAGTTCGACGCCCAGGCGGACACTGCCTTGCGCAACGCCTGACGTTCCTCGTTCTCGATGAAGCTGGTTTCGGTCATTTCGGATCTCCCTCTGATTCAGGCGTTGCTCCGTGCGTTTCTAAGCGCGCCAAGACTGCACCGACTTCGACCTGCTGGCCGGTGTTGACGTTGAGCTGGGTAAGTACGCCGTCGGCCGGCGCGGTGATGGTGTGTTCCATCTTCATCGCCTCCAGCCAGATCAGCGGCTGACCGGCCGCGACGGTGTCGCCGACCGCGGCGCCGAGCCGGATGACGTTGCCGGGCATCGGGGCCACCAGAGACCCTTGCTCGACGGCCGATCCCGGCTCGGGGAACAGCGGCTGCGCGACGAGGTGAACGGGGCCGCGCGCCGAATCGACGTAGATGTCCTGATCGTCGGCGCCGTATCGGGCGACCGCGAAGCTGCAGGCCACTCCGTTGCCGTCAGCCAGCACCACCTCGTTCGCCGAGGCCGACACCAGCTGTACGGACTCATCAGCCGGCAGCGTCAATCCGGCCCTGGCGAAGCGGTATTCGACGCGGTGCTCGGTGTCGCTGTCATCGCGGTAGGTCTTGACCTGACAGCCCGACGGCAGGTTGCGCCAGCCACTCGGGATCGCCGCGAAGACTTTCGCGGTGGCCCGGTTGTGGGCGGCGTCGGCCAGCCCCGCGGCGATCGCAGACAATCGAACGGTCGCGGCGTCGGCCAGCGGCGCGGCCAGCTCGGTCAGGCCGTGAGTATCGAAAAACGCCGTATCGGTCGCTCCGTCGAGAAACGCCGGACTCCGCAGCACGTTCACGAGCAGCTCTCGGTTGGTCCGGATCCCGTGCAGGCGAGTGCGGGCCAGCGCGTCGGCGAGCACCAGCGCCGCTTGCCGACGCGTGGGGGCATACGAGATGACCTTGGCGAGCATCGGGTCGTAGTGGATCGAGACCGTGTATCCGCCCGTCTTCCCAGGATCCAGACCGGAATCCAGCCGGATTCCGGTCCGCTGCCCCAGCGAGGCGAACTCGGTCCGAACGGCCGGCACGTCGATGGTGTGCACCAGGCCGGCTTGCGGCTGCCAGCCGCTCGCCGGGTCTTCGGCGTAAAGCCGGGCCTCGATCGAATGCCCGGTTGTATCGGGCGGTTCGGCGTCGAGCCGATCGCCGTCCGCGATGGAGAGTTGTAGCTCGACCAGGTCCACTCCGGTGGTCTCTTCGGTGACCGGGTGCTCGACCTGCAGTCGGGTGTTCATCTCCAGGAAGTAGAACTCACCGTCATCATCGGCGAGGAACTCGACCGTGCCCGCGCCGGTGTAGCCGATCGCGCTCGCGGCCAGCCGGGCCGCGTCGAAGAGCTTGGCCCGCATACCCGGTGTGCGTTCGACCAAGGGTGCCGGCGCTTCTTCGATGATCTTCTGATGGCGGCGCTGAATGGAGCATTCCCGCTCGCCGACGGCCCACACGGTGCCGTGGGAGTCGGCCAGCACCTGAACCTCAATGTGGTGTCCGGTGGGCAGGTAGCGCTCACAGAACACGGTCGGGTCGCCGAATGCGGACTGCGCTTCGCGCCGGGCGGCGGCGACTTCGTCGGGCAGGGAGGCCAATTCGCGGACCACCCGCATCCCGCGACCGCCGCCCCCTGCGGAGGCCTTGACCAGCACCGGCAACTGCGTTGCGGTGACCGTGTCGGGGTCGAGTTCGTCGAGCACGGGCACACCAGCCGCGGACATCAGCTTCTTGGCCTCGATCTTGGAGCCCATCGCCCGCACCGCATCCACCGGCGGCCCGATCCAGATCAATCCGGCGTCCTGTACGGCCGCGGCGAAATCTGCGTTCTCCGAGAGGAATCCATATCCGGGGTGTACGGCATCGGCGCCGGCGGCGCGGGCCGCCGCGATGATGGCCTCGGCATTGAGATAGTCGCGGATCTTCGGCAGCCGCACGCGGGCGTCGGCCTCGCCGACGTGGGGCGCGGCGGCGTCCGGGTCGGTGTAGACGGCGACGGTGCCCACACCCAGCCTGCGGCAGCTGGCGAACACCCGCCGGGCGATCTCGCCGCGGTTGGCAACCAGAACTCGCGTGATTCCCATAAGCTCTACATCCGGAAGACGCCGAAGTTAGACGTCCCCTTGATCGGGCCATTAGCAATGGCGGACAGGCACATTCCCAGCACGGTTCGGGTGTCGCGCGGGTCGATCACCCCGTCGTCGTAGAGCATCCCGGACAACACCATGGGCAGCGACTCGGCTTCGATCTGGCCTTCGACGGCTGCCCTCATGGCAGCATCAGCGGCCTCGTCCACCTGCTGTCCGCGGGCTTCGGCGGCGGCGCGGCTCACAATGGACAGCACGCCTGCCAGCTGGGCGCCGCCCATCACCGCGGATTTGGCGCTGGGCCAGGCGAACAGAAAGCGGGGATCGTAGGCGCGCCCACACATGCCGTAGTGGCCGGCGCCGTAGGACGCGCCGATCAGCAGCGAGATGTGCGGGACGGCCGAGTTGGACACCGCGTTGATCATCATCGAGCCGTGCTTGATCATGCCGCCCTCCTCGTAGTCCTTGCCCACCATGTAGCCGGTGGTGTTGTGCAAGAACAACAGTGGGGTGTCGGATCGGTTGGCCAGCTGGATGAACTGGGTGGCTTTCTGCGATTCCTCACTGAACAGCACGCCTCGATGATTGGCGAGAATGCCGATCGGATAGCCGTGCAGCGCGGCCCAGCCGGTGACGAGCGAGGAGCCGTAGAGCGGCTTGAACTCATCGAAATCCGAGCCGTCGACGATCCGTGCTATCACGTCCCGTGGATCGAACGGAATGCGCAGATCCGATGACACGATCCCGATCAGTTCGTCGGCGTCAAACAGCGGCTCGACGACCCGGCCCGGTGCCGGCCCCTGCTTGCGCCAGTTGAGCCGGGCCACAATGCGGCGCCCGATCCGAATGGCGTCGAGCTCGTCGACAGCGAAGTAGTCGGCCAGACCCGAAGTACGGGCATGCATTTCGGCGCCACCAAGCGATTCGTCGTCGGACTCCTCGCCGGTGGCCATCTTCACCAGCGGTGGTCCAGCGAGGAACACTTTCGAGCGCTCCTTGATCATCACGACGTGATCGGACATGCCGGGGATGTAGGCGCCGCCGGCGGTGGAGTTGCCGAAAACCAGCGCGATAGTCGGAATGCCGGCCGCTGACAGCCGGGTCAGGTCACGGAACATCTGACCGCCGGGGACGAAGATCTCTTTCTGTGTCGGCAGGTCGGCTCCGCCGGACTCCACCAGTGAAATGACGGGAAGCCGGTTCTCGAAGGCGATCTGGTTGGCCCGCAGGATCTTCTTCAGCGTCCACGGGTTGCTGGTCCCGCCCTTGGCGGTCGGGTCGTTGGCGACGATGAGGCACTCCACGCCCTGGACCACGCCGATGCCCGCCACCACGCTCGCTCCCAGGATGAAGGAACTGCCGTAAGCGGCCAACGGACTCAGCTCGAGGAAAGGCGAATCGGGGTCCAGGAGAAGTTCGATCCGCTCCCGGGCGGTGAGCTTGCCGCGGGAATGGTGGCGCTCCACGTATTTCGGTCCGCCACCGGCGAGTGCCTTGGCGTGTTCGGTGTCGATCTCCGCAAGCTTGGCCGACATGGCCTCGGCTGCCTCCGTGTAGGCGGCCCCTCGCGGATCGAGGGTTGACTTCAACGCGGTCATTGGAATCCCAGGGTCTTGGCGGCCAATGCGGTTAGGATTTCGGTGGTTCCGCCGCCGATGCCAAGGATCCGCATATCGCGGTATTGGCGTTCGACTTCGGATTCGGACATGTAGCCCATGCCGCCGAACAGCTGGACTGCTTGGTTGGCGACCCATTCACCGGCCTCGACGGCGGTGTTCTTGGCGAAACACACCTCAGTAATGAGATTGGTGTCGCCGGCAAGTTGGCGCTCGACCACGTTGCGCGAATAAACCCGGGCGACGTCGATCCGTCTGGCCATCTCGGCCAACGTGTTCTGCACCGACTGGCGCGATATCAGCGGACGGCCGAACGTCTCCCGATCGCGACACCACTGCACGGTCAAGTCCAAACATCGCTGCGCACTCGAATAAGCCTGTGCGGCCAGGCCGACGCGTTCCGAGACGAATGCCTGGGCGATCTGTGCGAAGCCGCTGTTCTCGGCGCCGACGAGATTGGCTACCGGGACGCGCGCGTCGGCATATGACAGCTCCGCGGTGTCCGAGGACCGCCAACCCATCTTCTCCAGTTTTCGGCTGACCGTGAAGCCAGGCGTGCCCTTCTCGACCGCCAGGAGCGAAACCCCCGCGGCGCCAGGGCCGCCGGTGCGCACGGCGGTGACGACGTAGTCAGCCCGGACACCGGAGGTGATGTAGGTCTTGGCGCCGTTGACCACGTAGTGGTCACCATCTAAAACGGCGGTGGTGCGCAGGTGCCCGACGTCGGAACCGCCGCCGGGCTCGGTGATGGCCAGCGCGCCGATCTTGTCGCCGGCCAGCGTCGGTCGGACAAACGTGTCGATCAACCGCGCATCTCCTGACGCGATCATGTGCGGTACCGCGATGCCGCAGGTGAACAGCGACGCGAAGACGCCCCCGGGCGCCCCCGCCTGATGCATCTCTTCGCAGATAAGCACCGCGTCGGCGCCGTCTCCTCCTCCGCCGCCCACCGATTCGGGAAAGCCGGCGCCCAGCAGTCCGGCCTCTCCGGCCCGCAGGTGCAACTCGCGCGGCAAGTCGCCGCTGCGCTCCCACTCGTCGACGTTGGGCAGGATCTCGTGTTCGACAAACGAGCGCACCGTCTTTCGGAGCTGCTCGCGCTCCGGCGTCGCCCAAATGGTCATAGCAGCCCCTCCGGAATGTCGACGTGGCGGCAGCGCAGCCATTCGCCGAGGCCCTTGGCCTGGGGATCGAACCGCGCCTGGTACGCAACGCCCTGGCCCAGGATGCCTTCGATGACGAAGTTGACTGCCCGCAGGTTGGGCAGCACGTGACGGGTGACGTCGAAGTCGGCCGCCTCGGGCAGCAACTCCTTGAGCAGCTCAACGGTCAATGTGTTGGCCAGCCAGCGCCACTGCTCGTCGGTACGAACCCACACCCCGACGTTGGCCGATCCGCCCTTGTCGCCGCTGCGCGCGCCGGCGATGCGGCCCAGCGGTACCCGTCGGGTCGGGCCGGCGGGCGGCGGCTCCGGCAGCGGCGGGGCGTCGGCGGGCTCAAGTACCAAAGTATCGGTGGCGCAGTCAATCTCGCTGCGGCCGCCGTCGGCACGCACCGCGGTGTGCGGCACCAGGCTCGCGTCCACGTAACCCGCGGTGAACACCCCGTACACCTGGCCTTCGCCCGGCGGGGCGGTCATATTGAAGCCCGGATAGCTGGCGAGCGCCAATTCCACCGCGGCGGAGGAGAAGTGCCGCCCGACGTTGGCGGGGTCGGGGTCGCGGACGACGCAGCGCAGCAGCGCGCTGGCCGCTTCTTCGGTATCGGCATTGCTGTGATCGGTGCGGCTCAGGGACCACTGCAGCTCGGCGGGCTTGACGGTGAGCCCGGCTTCGAGCTGCCGGCGCACCAGGTCGGCCTTGGCCTCGATGTCCAGCCCGGTCAAAACGAACGTCATGGCGTTGCGGAATCCGCCGATGCTGTTTAGCGACACCTTCAGCGTGGGTGGCGGCGGCTCGCCGACCACGCCGCTGACGCGCACCCGGTCGGCACCGTCAGCCCACAGTTGCACTGAATCCATCCGGGCCGTGACGTCCGGGTTGGCGTAGCGGGCGCCGGTGATCTCGTAAAGCAGCTGAGCGGTGACGGTGTCGACGCTGACCAGGCCCCCGGTACCGGGGTGCTTGGTGATCACCGACGAGCCGTCGGCACTGACCTCGGCCAGCGGGAAGCCCGGGTAGCTCAAGTCATCGACTTCGGTGAAGAACGAATAATTGCCGCCGGTGGCCTGGGTGCCGCATTCGATCACGTGGCCTGCGACCACTGCGCCTGCGAGCTCGTTGTAGTGGTGGCGACCCCAGCCGAAATGCGCGGCCGCCGACCCGACAATCACCGAGGCGTCGGTGACCCGGCCGGTGACGACGACGTCGGCGCCGCTGTTGAGGCAGTCAACGATGCCCCATGCGCCCAGGTAGGCGTTGGCCGTCAGTGGCGTCCCTAGCCCTAGTTCCGCTGCGCGCGGTTGCAGGTCGTCGCCTTCGACATGGGCGACGCGGGCCGGAATGCCCAGGCGCTCGGCCAGGGCGCGCACCGCCTCAGCAAGGCCGGCCGGGTTCAGGCCGCCCGCATTGGTGACGATGCGCACCCCACGGTCGCGGGCCTCGCCCAGGCAATCCTCGAGCTGGGTCAGGAAGGTTTTGGCGTAGCCGCGGTCGGGGTGCTTCATCCGGTCGCGGCCGAGTATCAGCATGGTCAGCTCGGCCAGGTAGTCACCGGTCAGATAGTCCAGGTCACCGCCGGTAAGCATCTCGCGCATCGCCGATAACCTGTCGCCGTAGAAACCCGAGCAGTTCCCGATCCGGACGGCACTAGAAACCATCCGCGTCCTCCCTCCAGGGACCTCCGACGAGCACCACGAGCGAAACCAACCAACCGGTAGGTCAGCATACCCATGCAGACATGGGTGCCGACAGTGGTTCCCAAGCCGGTGTTGGTCTACGACGCGCGCAGCGGGTCGAGCCAGCGTACGCCCGCGAACCTGCCGAAGTCCGCGTCGGTGGAGCACAGTTCGGCACCGTGCTCGATGGCTAGGGCGGCGAGGTGAGCGTCACTTGTCAGGTTGCCTGCGGCGCCGACGGGGATGAGGAGTCCCCGTAGTACGTGCGCGTGTCGATCAGTGGGATGGACGACCGTCACGCATGGCTGTGCCAGCCATCCATCGACCACGTCGAAGGCGTCGTTAACGGTCAGCGCACGCTCGAACACCGCCGCGCGGGTGCATAAGCGGACGAAGCCGATGAGCACGTGCCATGCGAACGCGACCGTGCGTGACCCCGAGAGCGTCTCGTCCAGCCAGCCCCTGGCGGCCTCGTGCCGTGGCGAGGATTCATCCATCGCATAGATGAGGATGTTCAGGTCGACCAATCTCACTTGCGCAGCGCTAGTTTGCGCAAGGTCTCGGCGTCTTCGTCGGCTCCGGCCAAGGTCAGCGCCTTGTCGATGTCGAATCCGTCGCGCAATCCCATATCGCGGCTCGGGGTGCGGTAGGGCGCCGGCGACGGTTCGCCGCTGAGCCCGTGCCGGACTGCATCGTTTAGCACGGCCTTGAATGACGATCCCCGCTCACGTGCGGCACGTCGCAGTGCGGCGACGACGTCGGGATCGAGCGTCACGGTGGTTCGCATGCTGTCATCTTATGCATCAATATGGATGCTGTCATGATGCCTTAGACCGCTGGACCCTGAGAGCTGAGACATTTCGGGAACTCAAGTGCTATTGAGTAGCGCCTCTGTGGTCTTCCATCGGCCACTGCATCCCCGATCGTTGTCGGAGTGGGTTAATGGGCGATTTTGGCGACCAGCGGCCTACCGACTATCCTGATGGGCAATCGTCGCCGTTGCGCCCTTCAGCACGCCGCGCGACGCGCTAACCCGAATCCCCCGATCGAGGAGTCAAGGCCCGACCATGGCCGTACCTAAGCGCAGAATGTCGCGCTCGAATACCCGCAGCCGGCGCTCGCAATGGAAGGCCACGAAGACCGAGCTCGTCGGTGTGACGGTGGCGGGCCAGAAGCACAAAGTGCCACGCAGGCTGCTCAAAGCCGCCCGACTTGGTCTTATCGACCTGGACCGGCGTTAGGCGGATCGCCCGAGCCGCCTTCGGGCGCGCTGGCCATCCTCAGACGGCGTTAACTAAACCCACGGCGCGCCTCTCAGGCCGCTCTCAGGCGCTAGGACGAAACTAGTGGCCGTGCGCATACTTGTTGTTGACGACGATCGCGCGGTGCGCGAGTCGCTGCGCAGGTCGCTCTCCTTCAATGGCTACTCGGTCGAGTTGGCCAATGACGGTGTCGAGGCCCTCGCCATGATTGCCAGTGACCGGCCGGACGCGCTGGTCTTGGATGTGATGATGCCGCGCCTGGATGGGCTGGAGGTCTGCCGCCAGCTCCGCAGCACGGGTGACGACCTGCCGGTTCTGGTTCTCACCGCCCGCGACTCCGTCTCCGAACGGGTCGCCGGCCTGGACGCCGGCGCCGATGACTACCTGCCGAAGCCATTCGCCCTCGAAGAGCTGTTGGCCCGCGTGCGGGCGCTGTTGCGCCGCACCAAGCCGGACGATGACATCGAGTCGGTGCCCATGGTGTTCTCTGACCTCGCCCTGGACCCGGTGACCCGCGAAGTGACCCGCGGGCAACGCCGGATCAGCCTGACCCGCACGGAGTTCTCTTTGCTGGAAATGCTGATCGCCAATCCGCGGCGAGTCCTCACCCGGAGCCGCATCCTCGAGGAGGTGTGGGGCTTCGACTTTCCCACCTCGGGCAATGCGCTGGAGGTCTACGTGGGGTACCTCCGACGCAAAACCGAAGCCGAGGGCGAGCCGCGGCTGATCCACACGGTGCGCGGCGTGGGCTACGTGCTTCGGGAGACGCCACCCTGATGATCCGGTTCCGACCGCGCCGGCGTGCGCCGCTGCGGGCTACCAGCTCGTTGTCCCTGCGGTGGCGGGTAATGCTGCTGGCGATGTCGATGGTGGCGATGGTCGTCGTCCTGATGGCATTCGCGGTCTACGCGGTGATTTCGAACGCGCTGTACAACGATATCGACAGCCAGCTGCAGAGCCGAGCGCAACTGCTGATCGCCGGCGGGTCGCTGGCCGCCGACCCCGGAAAGGCCATCGAAGGCACCGCCTACTCGGACGTCAACGCGATGCTGGTCAACCCTGGCCACTTTGTCTACACCGCCCAACAGCCGGGCGAGACGCTGCCGGTCGGGCCGGCTGAAAAGTCCGTCATCCGAGGCGATCTGTTGATGTCCCGGCGCACGGCGGCGGATCAGCGCATCCTTGCCATGCACCTGTCCGACGGCACCTCGCTGCTGATCTCCAAGAGCCTGAAGCCGACCGAAGCGGTGATGACCAAACTTCGCTGGGTTCTGCTGATCGTTGGCGGCATCGGTGTCGCGGTGGCCGCGGTGGCCGGCGGGATGGTGACCCGGGCCGGGCTGCGTCCGGTGGGTCGCCTCACTGAAGCGGCCGAACGGGTGGCGCGTACCGACGATCTGCGGCCCATTCCGGTGTTCGGCAGCGACGAATTGGCCAGGCTCACTGAGGCATTCAATTTGATGCTGCGGGCGCTGGCCGAATCTCGGGAACGCCAGACGCGCCTGGTCACCGACGCCGGACATGAGTTGCGCACCCCGCTGACGTCACTGCGTACCAACGTCGAACTGCTGATGGCAGCGATGGAGCCGGGAGCACCACGGCTACCGGAGCAGGAGATGGTCGACCTGCGTTCCGATGTGCTCGCGCAGATCGAGGAGTTATCTACGCTGGTCGGCGACTTGGTGGACCTCACCAGAGACGACGCGGGCCAAGTGGTGCACGAGCCAGTCGATATGGCCGAGATCGTTGACCGCAGCCTAGAGCGGGTCAGGCGCCGTCGAAACGATATTCACTTCGACGTGGAAGTAATCCCCTGGCAGGTCTACGGAGACAACGCCGGGCTGTCCCGCGCGGCGCTGAACCTGCTGGACAACGCCGCCAAGTGGAGCCCGTCCGGCGGCCGTGTCGGCGTCAGGATGAGGCAACTCGACCCGTCGCACGCCGAGTTGGTGGTTTCTGACCATGGCCCGGGGATTTCGCCGCACGAGCGCCGTCTGGTGTTCGAACGCTTCTACCGGTCAACGACAGCGCGGGCGCTGCCGGGTTCGGGACTGGGGCTGGCGATCGTCAAACAGGTGGTGCTCAACCACGGTGGGCTGCTTCGCGTCGAAGACACCGATCCGGGCGGTCAGCCGCCAGGCACCTCGATTTATGTGCTGCTGCCCGGGCGCCCGATGCCGAGCGCGACGTATCCGACGCGCACGGGCGACGATGCGACCAACAAGGGCGATGCGACCAACAAGAACGCGGGGACTGAAGCCGAGATCAACGCCGCCGGTGATGTGGCGGGAAACACGGCGAACTCTCGGGATTCGGCGAACGTTATCTCAGTGGACTCTCAGTCCGCGCGGGCAAGGTAGTTGCAGTTACTGTTGGAAATCAAGCCCCACCGTGCCAACGGATGCCGAAATAGAGAGAGCGACGTATAAGCGACATGACGAATCACCCGAGGTATTCGCCACCGCCGCAGCAGCCGGGATACAGTGCCGCGCCTAATCAGCCCGTGCCGCCCGCGTATGCACACGGGCAGCAGCACCCATACAACGCCCAGGCCGATTGGCGTTATCGCCAGCCGCAACCGCCGCAGGGGCAGTTCCGGCCGCCCTATGAACCGTACGAGCCGTTCAAAGGCACCGGGGCAGGACCGATACCTGGGGGCACCGGGCAGGGGCCGATACCGGGAATGCATCCGTCGATGTCTCCCCCTATCGGACCGATGCACCAAAGGCGTCCTCGCGCAGGCATGTTGGCCGTGGGCGCGCTGGCCATCGGGCTGGTGTCGGCCGGTATCGGCGGCGCCGCCGCAACGGTCGTCGAGCTGGGCTCGCACTCCTCGAGCGGCGGCGGCGGGCTGATCCTGGGAGGGGCGCCCAGCGTCCCGGCGGGAAACATGCCACCCGGCAGCGTCGAGCAGGTCGCCGCCAAGGTGGTGCCCAGTGTCGTCATGCTCGAGACCGATATGGGTCGCTCGTCAGAGGAAGGCTCCGGCGTCATCCTGTCCGCCGATGGTCTGATTCTGACCAACAACCACGTCATCGCGGCTGCCGCGGGCCCGGGTAAACCGCCTGCCGGTGGCGGCGGCACTCCGCCAGGCGGGGGTAGTCCGCCGCCGGGCGTTGTGCCTCCCCCCGTTGGTGGCAATCCCCCGGCTGGCGGTGGCAGTAGCCCGGCAGCCCCGAAAACGACGGTCACCTTCTCCGACGGCCGAACCGCGCCGTTCACGGTGCTCGGTGCCGATCCCACCAGTGATATCGCCGTGATCAAGGTGCAAGGCGTTTCCGGGCTCACCCCGATTGCCTTGGGTTCCTCGTCGGATCTGCGCGTCGGCCAGCCCGTTGTGGCCGTCGGATCGCCGCTGGGTTTGGCGGGCACGGTGACCACCGGAATCGTCAGTAGCCTGAACCGGCCGGTATCCACGACCGGCGAGTCGGGCAACCAAAACACGGTGTTGGACGCGATCCAGACCGACGCCGCGATCAATCCGGGTAACTCCGGCGGTGCGCTGGTCAACATGAGCGGTCAGTTGGTGGGCGTCAACTCGGCGATCGCGACCCTGGGCGCTGATTCGCCCGATGCTCAGAGCGGTTCGATCGGGCTGGGCTTCGCAATTCCGGTTGACCAAGCCAAGCGCATCGCCGATGAGTTGATCAGTACCGGCAAGGCGACGCACGCCTCGCTGGGCATCCAGGTGACCAGTGACAAAGGCACCCCGGGTGCCAAGGTTGTCGATGTGGTGCAAGGTGGCGCGGCCGCGAATGCCGGGGTGCCCAAAAATGTGACGGTCACCAAGGTTGACGACCGCCCGATTAACAGCGCCGACGCCCTGGTCGCCGCGGTGCGGTCCAAAGCGCCCGGCGACAAGGTAGCCCTGACCTTCCAGGACCCGAATGGCGGCAGTCGAACAGTGCAGGTCACTCTGGGCAAGGCGGACCAGTGATGAGAGTCGATGAGCCGTTATCGGAGCTCGGATATACGGTTGCACCCATGGAAAAGGGCGCCGAGATAGTCGTAGGCCGCGCGTTGGTCGTCGTCGTCGACGACCGCACCGCGCACGGCGACGAGGACCACAGCGGGCCGTTGGTCACCGAACTGCTCACCGAGGCGGGTTTCGTCGTCGACGGTGTCGTCGCTGTCGCGGCTGACGAGGTCGAGATCCGCAACGCGCTGAACACCGCGGTGATCGGTGGCGTGGACCTGGTGGTTTCCGTGGGCGGCACCGGCGTGACGCCTCGAGACGTCACCCCGGAAGCAACCACCGACATCCTGGATCGGGAGATCCTCGGCATCGCCGAAGCCATCCGCGCATCGGGACTTTCCGCGGGCATCATCGACGCGGGGTTGTCCCGCGGCCTGGCAGGCGTTTCCGGCAGCACATTGGTAGTCAATCTCGCCGGTTCCCGCTACGCGGTGCGCGACGGGATGGCAACGCTGAATCCTCTTGCCGCCCAGATCATCGGGCAGTTATCGAGCCTGGAGATCTGAAAGCAGCCGGACGAAATACCGGCGCGGAAATTACTGCGCTTCTGCGTCTGCGCGGGGTCCGTAGTTGGGCGGCGGCGTCGTCGCGGTTCCACCGTGCTTGCCGGACGAACCCCCGTTGGTTTCGGCCAGCAGGTCGCGGATTTCGGTGAGCAGGACGATCTGGGCGTCGTCGGCCTGCTCGACCTCACCCTTCCTGCGCAGCGTGTTGTAGGGCAGCACGACCAGGAAGTACACCACGAACGCGATCAGGAGAAAGTTGATCGCCGCCGAGATCACGATGTTGAAGTCGATGGTCTGACCACCGCCGATACTGACCCTTAGAAGGTCGACGTCAGAGTTCGGTTTGACACCGATCCGATTGATCAGCGGCGTGATGATGCTGTCGGTGAACCTCGTGACCAACGCGGTGAACGCCGTACCGATGACCACCGCAGTGGACAGGTCGACGATGTTGCCCCGCGAGAGAAACTCCTTGAATCCTTTGAACATGGGGATGTCCTTTCTGCGCCTATCTGCCCCTGGTAGGCCGATGGAAATCAATTGAGCATCGGAGGGAGTTTGCCGCAGATCACGTATCGAGCCGCGGTCAGGAACTCAGTGCAGGGTGAGGGTAACCGCCTGACCTAGTGCCGAGCCCGCGACCGTGTTCGCCAAGCGAGCCGGCAGCGCAACTAAGACTACGCGTTCGCTATCCGCATCCCGGACTTTTCCCTTGGCGGACACCAGGACCACGATCGCGTCAGTGGCGACGACCTTGGCGACACCCTGGCCGTCGATCCGTGAATCGCTGCCGGTTGCCGCCAGAATGTCGACGACATCACCGACGCGAACCAGGTCGATCAGAGCGCCGTCGGCCAGATGCAGCGGCACAATGCGGGCGCCGGGCCCGGCCGTGGACTCGGCGAGCCGGCTGCCCAGCAACCGGACGTCGGTGAGAACCTCGCCACGCCTCGTCGGGCTGGCCAGTGTCGCGCCGACGACAGCGCCCAGGTTGGCCTGAGATCCGTCGGGAACGGTTGTAGCTAAACGCTTCTCGATTTGGACATCGTCGGCAGTCAACGCGGACCCGGGTGCGAGGTCGCGCGCGGCGACCACTACTTCGGCCAGATCGCCGGCTCGATCTGGGCGCAGCGCCGCGGCGCCGGCCAGTAGGACGAGCCCGGCGGCGGCGACTCGTCGGGCCAGCACGGTCCGGGTCCAGTCGGGGCGCAACGACGCCGATATCCGGCGCAATACCGTTGGATTCAGCGATGCCTCGCGCACGCCGCAACGGTATGCGCGGTGCGGCACTCACTGTGCCGGGCAGAGATCCGTCTGTGGATAACCCGCTACTTGGAGGCTGTCGCCGTCGACGGAGATGAGGTGCTGCTCGACTTGTCGCCCGACCCGGACTTTTCGCTCGATCCGGACTTTTCGCTCGATCCGGATTTTTCGCTCGAACCCGAGCTTGTCTCCGAACCCGAACCCGATTCTTTGGTCGAGGACCCGTTGGCCGAGCTCGGCTGCTTCTTGCCCGATTCACGGCTGTCGGTCCGGTAAAAGCCGCTGCCCTTGAACACGACGCCGACGGAATTGAACAGCTTGCGCAGCCGCCCGGAGCACTTCTCACAGGTCGTCAGCGTGTCGTCGGTGAAGGCTTGCACGATGTCGAAGCGGTTGTCGCACTCCGTGCACGCGTAGCTATACGTCGGCACAAATACCTCCGGATGATGGTCTAAGTCTAATTAGCACTCTACCGTGCCTAAGTGCCAGAACCGCAGCGTGCGGTCCGTCATTCCCCAGTGTGATCGTTCAGGCACAGCTCGATCACCCCGCGCCGCGGCGTCAGCGCGTGGGTCATCGGCACGTCATGCGGGTCGGCCGGCAACTCGTCCACCAACTCCTCGTCGCGCACCATAGCCATCAGCCACGCCCGCGGATCCCGGTTCGGCAGCGAGCGGTCGTAGAAGCCGCGACCCCGGCCCAGTCGGACGCCCGTCCGATCGACCGCCAGCGCCGGGACCAGCACCAGCCCGGCCTCTGCCAGCGCGGAGGCGGGCAGCCATGGCTCCGGCGGCTCAAGCAGTCCCCAGCGCGCGCGGGTAAGTGCGCCGGGCCGGTACTCGCCCCAACGAAGCGGCAACGGAACGTCTTCAGCGCTGGTGCGCGCTACGGGCAGCAGGACCCGCGCCGACCGGCGCGCCAAAATGTCCAGCATCTCGATGGATCCTGGCTCGGTCTTGACCGGCACGTATGCGCAGATCGTGCTGTCGTCGGCTACTCGATCTTCTACGAAGGCGTCGAGGTGCTCGGCGAGCATGCGGGCCTCGGTGGCCCGAGCCGGATCGGCGACGCGGCTGCGGGCAGCCAGCAGCTGTTCGCGCAACGCGGACTTGCTCGCGGTTGCCATGCCACTAACGATGACAGCCGGGAGGTTCCCGCTGCGATACCGACCTCGACAAACCTGTTGGGCGCTATGGTGTGAGTGATGTCAAGCCCAGAAGTCCCGGTCCCGTTCACGGCGATCGTCCCCGCGGCTGGTCTGGGCACCCGCTTCCTGCCCGCGACCAAGACGGTGCCCAAGGAGTTGCTGCCCGTCGTCGATACCCCCGGCATTGAGCTCGTCGCCGCCGAAGCGGCGCAGGCCGGTGCCGAACGGCTGGTGATCGTCACCTCCGAGGGCAAGGACGGCGTCGTCGCCCACTTCGTCGAAGACCTGGTGTTGGAGGGCACGCTCGCGGCCCGCGGCAAGGAAGTCATGCTGGCCAAGGTGCGCCGCGCCCCGGCCCTGATCAAGGTCGAGTCCGTTGTACAGGCCAAGCCGCTGGGACTGGGGCACGCCATCGGCTGCGTGGAGCCCGCGCTGGCTCCCGACGAGGACGCCGTGATGGTGCTGCTACCCGATGACTTGGTGCTGCCGACCGGCGTCCTGGACACGATGGCGGGGGTGCGGGCCCAATATGGCGGTTCGGTGCTGTGCGCCATCGAGGTAACGCCGCAAGAGATCAGCGCGTATGGCGTTTTCGACGTGGAGGCTGTCCCCGGCGACAGCAATCCGGATGTGCTGAAGGTCAACGGCATGGTCGAGAAGCCCAAGCGCGAAGACGCCCCTTCGCTGTACGCCGCGGCGGGTCGTTACATCCTCGACCGGGCCATCTTCGACGCGCTGCGCCGCATCGATCGCGGCGCCGGCGGCGAGGTGCAGCTCACGGATGCGATCGCGCTGCTGATCAAAGAGGGCCACCCCGTCCACGTCGTCGTGCATCGCGGATCTCGACACGACTTGGGAAATCCCGGCGGCTACCTCAAAGCTGCGGTTGACTTTGCACTGGATCGTGACGACTATGGCCCGGATCTGCGGCGGTGGTTGGTGGAGCGATTGGGCCTGATCGAGCGGTAGCCGGCCCGGCGACGAGGCGGCCGCCGACAGTCCGGGGAGAGAGGCGCGCTTGTGCGTTCTGTGGAGGAGCAGCAGGCTCGGATAACGGCTGCCGCGGTGGCTCCGCGGCCGATACGTGTGGCCATTGCCGAGGCGCAGGGATTGATGTGCGCCGAAGAGGTGGTGACCGAGCGCCCGCTGCCCGGTTTCGATCAGGCCGCGATCGACGGCTACGCCGTGCGCAGCGTCGACGTGCTGGGTGTTGGGGAAGTAAGTGCGGAAGCCGCCGGCCACGAGGACCAGTCCGAGGGGCTAGTTCTGCCGGTGACGGGAACCATCGAGGCCGGTTCGCGCACGCCCAGCAGGCTGCAGCCCCGGCAAGCCGCCCGGGTACAGACCGGCGCCCCGCTGCCCACGCTGGCCGACGCGGTCCTGCCGTTGCGGTGGACCGACGGCGGGACGTCGCAGGTGCGAATCCTGCGTGGGGCCCCCTCGGGTGCTTACGTGCGGCGTACCGGCGACGACGTCCAGCCCGGTGATGTGGCCGTGCGCTCCGGAACGATCATCGGTGCCGCCCAGGTGGGGTTGCTGGCGGCGGTTGGGCGGGAACGGGTGCTGGTGCACCCGCGTCCGCGGCTGTCGATCATGGCCGTCGGTGGCGAGCTGGTCGACATCTCGCGCACGCCGGGAAACGGGCAGGTCTACGACGTCAACTCGTACGCACTGGCGGCGGCCGCGCGGGATGCCGGCGCGGAAGTGAACCGCATCGGCATCGTCAGCAACGACCCCAAGGAGCTCGGCGAAATCGTCGAGGGCCAGATCAATCGCGCTGAGGTTGTCGTGATCGCCGGGGGAGTGGGGGGTGCGGCGGCCGAAGCGGTGCGATCGGTGCTGTCCGAGCTCGGCGAAATGGAGGTCGTCCGTGTCGCGATGCATCCCGGATCCGTTCAGGGTTTCGGCCAACTAGGGCGCGATGGCGTTCCGACCTTTCTGTTGCCGGCCAATCCGGTCAGTGCCCTGGTGGTCTTCGAGGTGATGGTTCGGCCGCTGATCCGGCTGTCGCTGGGCAAGCGCCAGCCGATGCGCCGGGTTGTTCAGGCCCGCACGCTGTCGCCGATCACCTCGGTGGCCGGGCGCAAGGGCTACCTGCGCGGGCAGCTGATGCGTGATCAGGACAGCGGTGAATACCTGGTGCAAGCCCTGGGTGGAGCGCCCGGGGTGTCATCGCATCTGCTGGCGACCCTTGCCGAAGCAAATTGTCTGGTCGTGATTCCCAGCGGGGCCGAACAGATACGCACCGGTGAGATCGTCGACGTTGCCTTCCTCGCCCAGCGCGGCTGAGCGGAGCGACGTGCCGACTCTGGTGAACCTATTGCGGGCCAACCCACGGCATCCGGGTTGGCCGTTGGACGTCGGACCGCTGCGGGTCCCGGCGGGCGTGATCCGGTTGCGCGCGGTCCGGATGCGCGACGGTGCTCAGTGGAGTCGGATCCGGCTCGCCGACCGCGAGCACCTCGAGCCGTGGGAGCCCAGCAGTGACGGTGATTGGACAATCCGGCACACCATGGCTGCGTGGCCGGCGCTATGTTCTGGCCTGCGTTCGGAGGCGCGTAAAGGCCGCATGCTGCCCTATGTCATCGAACTCGACGGACGGTTCTGCGGTCAGCTGACCATCGGCAACGTCACCCACGGGGCGCTGCGTTCGGCGTGGATCGGCTACTGGGTGTCGAAATCGGCGACCGGGGGCGGGGTGGCCACCGGCGCGTTGGCGCTGGGGCTCGACCATTGCTTTGGTCCGGTCATGTTGCACCGGGTGGAGGCCACCGTGCGGCCGGAGAACGCGGCGAGCCGGGCCGTGCTGGCAAAGGTTGGGTTCCGTGAAGAGGGTCTGCTGCGCCGCTACCTCGACGTCGACAGTGCGTGGCGCGATCACCTGTTGATGGGCATCACCGTGGAAGAGACGTACGGCTCGGTGGCGTCAACCCTGGTGCGCGCCGGGCTCGCCAGTTGGGCTTAACTGGGAGCTTCCCGAGCCCGAAGGCAGTGCTCTGAGGCCTCGGCGTGACGCCGGTGTGGGCCACTTTTTGGAAACAGCTTCGTCAAGCGAGTGTGGCAGACGCGACACGAGTGACGTTTGGTGCTTGTGAGACGGAAATTACAGGTGTGTAATTGTCCTGGTCGCATTGACCCGGCCGCGTCGGCCACCCTATCGACCGCGCGGGGAAAGGAGCAGGTCATCATGCCGAGCATCCCCCAATCGTTGTTATGGATATCTCTCGTGGTGCTCTGGTTGTTCGTCTTGGTTCCGATGCTCATCAGCAAACGCGATGCGGTACGGCGCACCAGTGACGTGGCCTTAGCGACCCGGGTACTCAACGGAAGCGCGAACACCCGCCTGACCAAGCGCGGTGGTCCCGCCGCAGGCCATCGCAGCGATCCCGACTGGAAACCGCAGGAGGACTGGGACGAAGACTCGGCTGACGGCGTGTTCGCCGATGCTGACGCGGACCCGGAACGTGACCACGAACCAGACGCTGAAGAAGGGCGCACGCTCCCGGTTGTGATGCGCGTTGCGGTGGCTGAGCCGGGCGGGCCTGACTACCTCGACGTTGACGTCGTCGAAGATTCCGGGGCCCTGCCGGCGGGAGTGAGCGCTCTAATCAGTGAGCCGGCGCCTGACGCCGTAGACACGGACGAGACCGAATTCGAAGCCGCGGCCCGACGGCAAAACGATGCCGGGGACGAGCAGGACGACTACGAATACATCGAGGACTCATCGGGTTTGGAGCCGGCCGAGGACGACGAGGATTCCGAAGCGCCAGCCGCACGGCCGGCCTCTCGGCGGCGTCGGTTCGACACGCAGACCGCCGAGGCGGTCAGCGCCCGCAAATATGTTTTCCGCAAGCGTGTGCTGATGGCGATGGCGGCAATCCTGCTCGGCTCGGCCACCGTGGCCTTCCAAGTATCGCCGAGTGCCTGGTGGATATGCGGTAGCGCCACCGTCGTGACGATGTTCTACCTCTCCTACCTGAGGCGCCAGACCCGCATCGAGGAGAAGGTGCGGCGGCGCCGGACCCAGCGGATGGCACGCGCGCGCGTCGGCGTGGAGAACACCTATGACCGTGAATACGAGATGGTCCCGTCGCGTTTGCGGCGCCCGGGCGCCGTGGTCCTGGAAATCGACGACGAAGACCCGATCTTCGAGCATCTGGACTATGCGATGCCAATGCGGACCTACGGCGGCTGGCCCAGGGATCTGCCGCGAGCCGTCGGGGAGTAGGCCGGCATTTCGGCGGTTGATGTCTCGACTGGTAGCCTGCTAGCGATCAGGGGCTATGGCGCAGTTGGTAGCGCGTCTCGTTCGCATCGAGAAGGTCAGGGGTTCGAATCCCCTTAGCTCCACCAAGATTGGCGCAGGTCAGGGCGTTTTCCGTGTCTTGCCGGTGGTCCCCGTTTTCGCCTTGGTCCCCGTTTGGTCCCCGGCAGCTTTAATCGCCGCGTCCAGGTTTGCGGCCACGTCGTCGAGATCGTCATCGAACAAGTCCGCGTAGGTGTCGAGCGTCATGCTGGCCTTCGCGTGGCCCAACATCCTCTGAACCGCCTTCACGTTGGCCCCCGCACTGACCGCCAGGCTGGCCGCTGTGTGTCTCAGATCGTGGGGAGTGATCGTCGGAAACTCGGGCGTGGCCGGCGCCCCAGTGGCCGCTAGTTCCTTTGCGCGTTCCGCGGTGGCGGCCGCCTGCACCGCCAGCACGGCCGGTTCAAATACCCGTGACCGCCAGTTGGAATTCCGCAGAACGCCGCCGCGCTGGTCGGTAAACACCAACTCGTCGCGACCTTTGCCCACCATCAGCCCGGCCAGCTCGTCGGCCAGGGCCGCCGGGAACGGCACCGACCGACGCTCCCAGGTTTTCGGCGTCGACCACACCAGGCCGCCCGACTCGGTGACCGACCGGCTGACATTGACGCGACGGCGCAACACGTCGAAGTCCTGCACCCGCAGCGCGGCCATCTCGCCCCAGCGAAGACCGCAGTAGCTCAAGAACCGGACCACCTCGGGATCGCGGTCGACGGCGGCGGCCAGCGCGGCAACCTGGCGGTGCGACAGATACCCACGGTCCGCATGTAGGCGCTTGGGCAGTCGGACACCCGTGCACGTGTTGCGCGGAATGCAGCGATCCTCGACGGCGGCCCCCAGCAGCTGCCGCAACAAGCCGAAGGCGTTCTCGATCGTCGCCACCCCGACGCCCTCGGTGACCATCTGGGCGACCCAGGCCCGAACCGCACTCGTCTTGACGTCGGCCACCGGCACCGCGCCCCAGCGATCCTCGACCCTGGTTGCCCACGTTGATCGCCGGGTGGCCGCCACCGCCGGCGCCGCCGAGTATCGCCCGAACGACCTCGCTGCCTGAGTGAGGGATGGTCTCATCTGACGGACCGCTGCAATAGCTATCCCGCCCTCGCGCCACATAATCGGGTCACCACTGCGAAAGGACACCCTCATGCCCGATCACAAATGGACCATAACCGACATGCCTGAACTGACCGGCAAGGCCGCCATCATCACCGGAGCAAGCAGCGGCATAGGCCTCATCACCGCCCGCGAACTGGCACGAGCCGGCGCCCACGTCGTGCTCGCCGTCCGTGACCTCGATAAAGGAGCTCAGGCCGCCGCACAAATGCCCGGGCACATCGAGGTCCGGCACCTCGATGTCTCCAACCTGGGGTCGGTCCGGTCTTTCGCCGCCAACTGGACCGGCGACCTCGACATCCTCGTCAGCAACGCAGGCATCATGCGCGCGCCCAGGGGCCGCACCGCCGATGGATTCGAACTGCACATAGGCACCAACCACCTGGGCGCATTCGCTCTAACCAACCTGCTGATGCCACACCTGCCGAACCGATCCACCAGCCGGATCGTGTCCGTATCCTCCCAACTGCACAAGGGCGGCAAACTACACATAGACGACCTCAACGGCGACCACCGTACCTATGACGCCCTACAGGCCTACCGCGACTCCAAACTCGCCACCATTTACTTCACTACCGAGCTCACGCGCCGACTCGACGACGCCGGCAGCCAAATCCGCGCCGTCACCGCACACCCGGGCATCGCACGCACCAGCCTCAACGACCACTACACCGGCACCATGAAAGCCTTCGCCCGCATCGTCATGCTGATGTTCAACGACGCCGAACGCGGTGCCTACCCAACCCTTTACGGCGCAACCGCCGACATTGCCGCCGGATCCTACGTTGGCCCCGATTCACTCGGGCACCTGCGCGGTCACCCCGAAATCCACAACCCCGGCCGCGCTGCCTGCAACCCCGAATTCGCGCGACAACTCTGGAAAACCTCCGCGCACCTCACCGGCATCGACTTCCCGACACCCGCGTACTAGCCACAACCCCGCCCTGGCTTAAACCAAGGCTCGCTATCCGGAAATCCCCCCTACGACGTCCTACTGCCCAGGTCGGGCCGGTGCGCGTGGGCACTCGGGGGGACCGTCAAAGGCGGCGAAGCTGATCGCCAAGCTAGAAGGCCGTTTAACCGGGCCGCATCCCAGTTATGAAACCGCACCTCCAAAGCAATTGCAGTACAAGACGATCCATGTAGAACCGGGCTAAGCGGGCCTCTCATTAGGGAACGATCGCCGTGCGTCATCCGCCGCTGAGAACACCAACAGGCACAGGGCCGACCCTCGTGACCGCCTGTGGAACAACCAACGTGTCGCCCTTGTCGGCGCAGCCGGCAATCGTGACGCGGGAATAGGGCATCGACCCTGTCTGCCGCGAAATCGGCGCTGGCAAGGCAAAACCGCGAGGCGGCCGCACCGGTCATGCCTGCCGCGGAGGCACGCATGTCTGCGTCACGATGCGGCTCGGTTGGTGCGGGTCAGGCAGCCCCCGCGTCGCCGGTCGTCACCCTGGATCTCTCCGGCCAGCCTGGTTTGTCGTCGTCCCAGCGCACCCCCACCAGCGCCCGGCGAGGAACATATCCGGGCTCTAGCTCTAACGGGTCTGCGATACATATGTTGGACGGCAAGAACATTCGCAGCATATCCGTTACGGCGACAAGACTTGGTGATCGCCATTTCGGCTACACGCCGTTGTAATTCGGTGCGGCCGGGAGAATCGTGATGACGACGACACGGCAACAACGGCGCTGGTCGCTTCAAGACGGTTGAACGTCGGCGATGCGGCGACGCCTGATCACATCAACTGTCACTTGCAGCCGATGACGCAACTGGGCAGGTGCGGATCGTTGGTGGACGACGGCCAACACATTGGCTGCCCACACATCTGTGAGCAGCTCGCCGACTTCCAGATGGTGGCGGGTAACCTCACCGACATCCATCGCATCGGCGAGCATTTCGCTTAGCTGCGTGCGGGTATCGTCTGTGACCGCGCCGAACGTGGCTTTGGTGTACAAATAGGCCCGTGCAACGGCGTCAGCAAAGAGCGGCGTCGCGCACAATGCCGCATTGAGCCGATCAAGCAGCCTCAATAGCCGGTCGTAGGGATCAGCGATGCCGACCAGATCAGATGCAGCCCCTGCCTGGAAGTCCTTGAGCCACTGCTGCAGACATGCCACAAGCAGGTGTTCTTTGCTTGGAAAGTAGTAGTACACCGTGCCTCGTGCGACACCGGATTGCTCCGCGACTGTGCGGATGCGAACAGCGTGGTAGCCACCGCGGGCCAAGCCCAGCGCAGCTTGCACGATGCGCGCACGGCGTTGGTGTTGCCTCGAAGTGAGCACCCGCCGGCCGCCGCTTTGGCTAGGTCGTTGAGATGCCTTGTTGGTGTGCTTAACCGCGGCCATGGGCTTTGCCGATCGACTGCATTGACATCGTGAGCGGTTCGTCGAACCCAGGCGCCGTCTCCTGCGCGGCGGACAATATCGACTCCCCTCCAAAGCTTTTTGGCGAAAGCGTCATTGCCGCCATCCTCCGTCGCTCCACGACCATCCAGTCATGCCCCTGTTTATCAGCGCCCGGGCATTTGGATGACGTTGAAGCGATGTGTTCGGAGTTCGGATGTTACGGCGCAGACGTCAGTGAGCCAGGCTCGCTCTCATTGGCTGAAACTCACTGATGCGCCATGTGAGGCCCACGCTGCCAGTCAAGCCCGTTTTGTCTTTAGCTCCCAGGTCATGTGGGGCCACCGAGTGGTAGTTGTGCTCGTTAGTCGAGCATCGATTCCGGGAATGCTCGAAGGGTGTGAGCGCTGCGACGAAAGGCCTCGTCGAAGGAGCATCTCGAGGGCGGAAGTGATCGTCCGGCGACCGTCTTCGATGTGGTCGGCCACGTGACGGAGCGCGCAGGCTGTGGAGTCGACAGGGTCCCAGTCAGTGAAACCTCGCGCAGCCGGGCAAGGACGGCGGCTGATACGTTCGCCGGCGACGCACGATACGGAGTCAACCGGACACCTATGGCGCGGGTAGCGGCCGATGCGGTCGGACGGTGTAGGCGGGAGGCGGCCAGTCGATGAGTCGGCTAGATCAGCGTATCTGGACTGCTAGAGTCGAGTCCTGTTTTCCCACTGTCTATTTCGTGGACTCGGACGTTGCCACGTCGCACCTGTTGGGGCCGTCATGACGACCTCCTGCTGGCCGCTGAGGTACCACCTGCATGTCATCGCGCTGCGGGCCAACGCTGTGGTGGTCAGCGTCGGTATGCCTCATGACAGCGCCGGTCAGCGCGCAGGTGTGGGCGAGACCTATGGCGGTCGGGTTGGGCCGGCAAACCTTTCCTTCCGGCATGATCTGGCACTGACGACGTGACCCGCCAAACTCTTGCGCTCAGCCCCGAAACGCACATGTATCTCATTGGTGAGCCGGACATTGGCCGCTGACGACCCGATGCGTCAGGGGCGACCGAGATGTCTGCGGCAACCGATCTTCTTAAGTGTCGGTGGCTCTCGCCACCGGCTGTCCGATGGTGGCCGTACACCGAGTCGACAGCTTTATCGCACGTCGGCCACACGAGTTGGCACAACCGGGCTCTCACCCCATAGACCGCGGGTATCAACGAGATCGACGATCACCCTGCTTTCAGAACCCGTCCCGCACTCATCTACAAGAACTGTGTCGACATCAGACGGGAGAAATCGATGACAGAGCCGACGTCGGTCGGCGTGGTCCGCGAGTCCGGAGCTGACGAGCGGCGGGTAGCCCTCGTGCCAAAGGCGGTCGGGTCGCTAGTCAGCATGGGTTTGACGGTGGTCGTGGAGTCTGGCGCCGGCGAGGCAGCACAACTGCGCGATGATCTCTATACCGAGGCGGGCGCGACGATTGGCGATGCATGGGCGGCCGATGTAGTGGTCAAGGTGGCGCCGCCGACGGCCGACGAGGTCGGCGCGCTCAACAGTGGTCAGACGCTGATCGGGTTTCTCGCGCCGCGCAACGCCGACAACCAGATTGACGCGCTGAAGGCCGCCGGTGTGCAGGGCTTCGCGCTGGAGGCGATCCCGCGGATTTCTCGGGCGCAGGTGATGGATGCGCTGTCGTCGCAGGCCAACGTGTCTGGCTACAAGGCTGTACTGGTTGCCGCATCGGAGACCACGCGGTATTTCCCGATGCTGACTACCGCGGCAGGCACGGTCAAACCGGCCCTGGTGCTGGTGCTTGGAGTCGGGGTCGCGGGTTTGCAGGCGCTGGCCACCGCCAAGCGCCTCGGCGCGCGCACAACAGGTTATGACGTTCGTCCTGAGGTGGCCGAGCAAGTGCGCTCGGTGGGAGCGCAGTGGCTCGACCTGGGTATCGAGGCCGCCGGTGAGGGGGGCTATGCCCGTGAGCTTTCCGATGAGGAACGCGCCGTGCAGCAGAAGAAACTCGAGGACGCGATCACCGGTTTCGATGTAGTGATCACGACCGCTCTCGTTCCGGGTCGTCGGGCGCCGCGATTGGTGACAGCTGCGGCGGTCGAGGGCATGAGAGCGGGCAGCGTGGTGGTCGATTTAGCCGGTGAGACGGGCGGCAACTGTGAGCTGACCGAGCCGGGCGACACGGTCGTCAAGCACGGCGTGACGATCGTCTCGCCGCTTAACCTGCCTGCCACGATGCCCGAGCATGCTAGTGAGCTGTATTCCAAGAACATCACTGCGCTGTTGGACCTGCTGATTGAAGACGGAAAGCTCGCACCGGATTTCGACGACGAAGTGATCGCTGAGTCTTGCGTTACACGGGAGGGGGAGGACTAACGATGTACGACGAGTTGTTGGCTAACTTGGCGATCCTTGTGCTCTCAGGGTTCCTGGGGTTCTCGGTGATCTCCAAGGTGCCCAATACGTTGCACACGCCGTTGATGTCGGGCACCAACGCTATTCACGGCATCGTGCTCATCGGCGCCATCGCGGTGTTGGGCCGTGTCGAGCACCCCACCCCGGCCCAGCAGATCATCCTGTTCGTGGCGGTGGTTTTCGGAACGCTCAATGTCGTCGGCGGCTTTGTGGTGACTGACCGGATGCTGGGGATGTTCAAGGGCAAGAAGCCGACGCGCGCCAAGGTTTCTGCTTCTGCTGACATCGCTGCTCCCGGCGCAGGAACGAATGGACAAGCGCGATGAACTATTTGGTCGTTCTGCTCTACCTGCTGTCGTTCGCGCTGTTCATTTACGGCTTGATGGGCCTGACCGGGCCCAAAACCGCGGTGCGCGGCAATTGGATCGCCGCTGCAGGTATGGCGTTGGCGGTGATCGCGACGCTGATCGCGATCCGCCATACCGAGAATTGGGGGCTGATCGTTGCTGGCCTGCTGGTCGGTGTCGCACTGGGCGTGCCGCCAGCGCGGCTGACGAAAATGACCGCGATGCCGCAGCTGGTGGCGTTCTACAACGGCGTCGGCGGCGGCACCGTCGCTCTGATCGCTCTGTCGGAGTTCATGGACACCAGCGGTTTTTCGGCGTTCAAGCACGGCGAGTCCCCGACGGTGCACATCGTGGTGGCCTCGTTGTTGGCCGCGATCATCGGGTCGATCTCGTTCTGGGGCTCCATCATCGCGTTCGGCAAGCTGCAGGAGGTCCTGCCCGGCCGCCCGATAGGGGTCGGCAAGCTGCAGCAGCCGTTAAACATCGTGCTGCTGATCGCCGCGGTCTGTGCCGCCGTCGTGATCGGTCTCAACGCCCATCCCGGCAGTGGCGGGGCGTCGCTGTGGTGGATGATCGGCCTGCTGGTCGCTGCGGCGATCCTCGGTTTGATGGTGGTGCTGCCCATAGGCGGCGCAGACATGCCGGTCGTCATCTCGTTGCTGAACGCGATGACCGGATTATCCGCGGCTGCAGCAGGTTTAGTGCTCAACAACACCGCGATGATCGTCGCAGGCATGATCGTCGGCGCCTCAGGTTCGATCTTGACCAACCTGATGGCCAAGGCGATGAACCGCTCGATCCCCGCGATCATTGCAGGCGGCTTCGGCGGCGGTGGAGTCGCCATCGGTGGCGGCGACGACGGCGAGAAGGTGGTGAAGTCCACTTCGGCAGCCGACGCCGCCATCCAGATGGCCTACGCCAACCAGGTCATCGTCGTGCCCGGCTACGGTCTAGCTGTCGCCCAGGCTCAGCATGCAGTGAAGGACCTGGCCAATCTGCTCGAGGACAAGGGCGTTCCGGTCAAGTACGCGATCCATCCGGTCGCAGGCCGCATGCCCGGACACATGAATGTGCTGCTTGCCGAGGCCGAAGTCGACTACGACGCCATGAAGGACATGGACGACATCAACGACGAATTCGGCCGCACCGACGTCACGGTGGTCATCGGCGCCAATGACGTCACCAACCCCGCGGCGCGCAACGATCCGTCGAGCCCGATCCACGGGATGCCGATCCTTAACGTCGACCAGTCCAGGTCAGTGATCGTTCTCAAACGCTCAATGAACTCGGGCTTCGCGGGCATCGATAACCCGCTGTTCTACGCCGACGGCACCACCATGCTCTTCGGCGATGCGAAGAAGTCGGTCACCGAAGTCGCCGAAGAGCTCAAGGCTCTATAACGAGACCGTCGTCGGTTTGCTTGCAGCTCATAGGCTGATGGCGCCTTCATGGTCGCCAGCGACAACGCCTCCGCGCATCCCAGGCCGGCTGCGGCGCGTGCGAGCACCGCTAGGTGGCCAGCGAAAATCTGTTCGGGAATGAGTGCTTCTGGGTCACACTGAGCTTTACGGGTCACGCTATGGATCCGGCCAGCTTCACGACGAGTGAATTCCCAGACAGTGGACCGCGCACAACGCCGTCGGCAGTGCCATGTCGTTGCGGCAGAGATCTCACCTGACGGCACCGGATCGTGGGCGACGCAGGTTCTGGTGCCAGGGTGGTATGCCAACGTTGTCCGGCGGCACCGAGGAGGAGAAACGGCCAGCGTTCAGGCAGCTGACCTTTTTGGCCGGGACTTCGACTTCACAGACCATGATCGTCTGCTGCGATCAGGATGGCTCAACGGCATTAAGGAACTTCGCGTTGAGTACGGCACGGCAACAAAACGGTAGGGCCGTAAACTAGCCGACTGACATGTGCGTGCATCAGCCAGGCCCACAACAAATTTCGTCGACCAAGTGACCCGGAAGGCCTGTCATGACCAGTACCACATCCACCGCATTGGACACCCACTACACCAAGCTGTTCATTGGCGGCACATGGACCGAGCCGTCAACGTCGGAGGTCATTGAGGTCTTCTCGCCGGCCACCGGAAAGAAGGTCGGCGAGGTTCCGCGGGCCGCTAAAGCAGACGTCGACGCCGCATGCGCGGCCGCCCGCAGCGCCTTCGACGAAGGACCGTGGCCAAGGATGACGCCTACCCAACGTCAAGCTGTCCTAACTAAGGCCATCGCGATGGTGGAGGAACGCGCCGAGGAGTTCAAGCAGCTGCTGACGCTGGAGACCGGGCAGCCAGCGACGATCATCGACATAATGCAGTTCGGTTCGGGCGTAGCTTCATTGAAGTACTTCGCCGCCGCCGATAAGTTCACGTGGAAAGAGGTGCGTGACGGCATCTATGGCCAGACCCTGGTCCTGCGTGAGCCGGTCGGTGTCGTTGGGGCCGTGGTGGCCTGGAACGTACCGTTCTTTTTGGCCTGCAACAAGCTGGGTCCTGCGTTGCTCGCCGGATGCACTATGGTGCTCAAGCCGGCCGCCGAGACACCGTTGTCGACAAACCTGCTGGCGGCCGTGTTCGCCGAGGCCGGACTACCCCTGGGCGTGCTATCGGTGGTGCCCGGCGGGCCAGAGACTGGTCGCGCGCTGACCGCGAACCCGGAACTCGACAAGTTGACATTCACCGGCAGCTCGGCGGTGGGCAAGGAGATCGGCAAGATCGCCGCCGAGAAGCTCAAGCCGTGCACTCTTGAGCTTGGCGGCAAGTCGGCTGCCATCATCCTTGAAGACGCCGACCTCGACTCCACGCTGCCGATGCTGATCTTCTCGGGACTGATGAACTGCGGCCAGGCCTGCGTCGGCCAGACACGCATCCTGGCCCCTCGATCGCGTTATGACGAAATCGTCGAAAAGCTCGGCGCCGCAGTGGCGGCGATGCCGGTAGGGCTGCCCGAGGATCCCTCGACCGCGATCGGCCCGGTGATCAGTGAGAAGCAACGTGAGCGCGTCGAAGGCTACATCCAGCAGGGCATTGAGGAGGGCGCACGCATTGTCACCGGCGGCGGGCGACCGGAGGGACTCGACGGCGGCTGGTTCGTGCAGCCGACGGTTTTCGCCGATGTCGACAACTCGATGACGATTGCCCAGGAGGAGATCTTCGGGCCGGTGCTGGTGGTGATCTCCTACGAGACTGAGGACGATGCCGTGCGTATCGCGAACGACTCTGTGTATGGCCTTGCCGGCAGTGTGTGGACCACCGACAACGACAAGGCCATGCAGATCGCGTCGAAGATCCGCACCGGCACCTATGCGGTCAACATGTATGCCTTCGATCCGGGTGCACCGTTCGGCGGTTATAAGAACTCTGGCATCGGCCGCGAGGGCGGCCGCGAGGGCATCGAGGCATACTGCGAGGCCAAGAGCGTCCTGCTGCCGTTCGGCTACACACCCGAGGTCTGATGGTTTCCACGTAGCTGCGCTGATGCTGCGCCCAGCACCGCTGCACTGACTCCGTTGAGGTGTATCTGGCCGTGATGCTCAGTGACCGTCAGCGACGGCTGGGGGCAGATTACGGTCGCGGTCGTGCCGGTGGCGAACCGTTTCAGGATTTCGGTGGTGTGTTCGTCGGAGTCGGCTCGGGCGACGAGAGCACTGGCGCACACGGTCGGCAACAGTGGGCCGGGAATCAGTGCCTTGCCCGCCTCACCGATCACCACGGCGAGGTCGCCAATGTCACCGCCTTGACCGCCCACTTTCTCGGAGAGATGCACTGCGTGTAGCCCGAGCCTCACGAGCTCCGGCCACAGGTCCGGACGCTGGCAGCCTTAAGCGTGCCGCTGTGTTCTCGGGTGGAGGCGCGTGCGTCGCAGCGCTGGGCAAAGCTGGCGACGCTGCGGGCCAGGTCTAGTTGTTCGTCGTTAAGTGCGACCGGCATGCTGGCTCCTTGGCGTTAGCTGGGACCCGGCTCGCCGCATGGCATTTCGTCTCATGAAGACAGGCGAAGGGGACGATCGCCGAGCTGGGTCGCATCTCCCAGCTGATGAAATTTCTTCGCTTCTTATGTCTTTGGTTCCCGATGGGGGGTCAGCGCTGGATGGACGAAGGATCGGTTGGGGTTGGGTGGCGGCATTTCGACTGCTTCCCCTGGCACCCATCCGACTGACGCCAGGTCCTCGGTTATGTGCAGAATATTCATGAGGTCTTCTGTGTAAGAGAATAATCCGTTACCGGCGTAGATCATGGTGGAAACCCCCGAGTGTTGGATCGGCTGTCCATCAGGAAGTTCTCCGGGCACTACTTGCAACCATTTGACGAGCACGTAGTTGCCTTCGATTGCGGCAAATTGGATCGGGTAAGTCCATCCATCGAAGCCCACTATTGCGTGGGTGAACAGTTTCTCGATCGCATCGCGCCCTTCGACGCGGCCCCAGGCAGGATCGATGTAGACCGCATTATCGGTGTAGAAGCGGGCGATCCCAGGCCATTCGGCCTCTCCTCGACAGAGTCGCTCGCGGTAGTCGGCATACGCGTCGACCGCCGCGCGGACCTCTTCCCTTGGGTAGGTTTGCATCCGGTTCTTCCTTATCCGTGCCGTGTAGACCGGGCATCAGTTGGGCGCTTAGGTGGTGGGGATTGGTTGGGTGTCAGGTGTCATTTGAGTGGGTCGCCCATGCGGGCGTAGCACGCGGCGAGGTTGTCGCCCAGAAACGACTTGCGTAGTGCGTCGTCGAGGTTGCCCAGTGCGGGCCCCAATAGTGTGATCGGTGAGGCGTTGCCTTCGCCGTGGGGGTAGTCCGAGGAGAACACCAGCATTTCGGGAAGCAGCGGCAAGATGGTCTCGAGTGGATCCTTATCGCCGAGGCCGATCAGCGGTGTGGCCCGGATATTGCGGCGGGCGACATCACCGCGGCCAAATGAGTCGCACCGCGATACAAAGCCCGGCAGCCAGGCCACCAGTAGCTCTTCGGTGATGACGGTCAAGGTGGGGTGGCGGTCGAATACGCCGCCGTAGATCATGCCCGCCAGTAGTAGTTCGGCGGCCTGGTGGCGCATCGAGTTGGCGTAACTGAAGTAGCCCATCAAACCCCCGCCGCCAGGACGCATCCAGCCTGCGTTGCCCCATCCGTCGAAGTTGGCCGGGGTGTTCCCGATGTGCAGGACCGCGATCATGCCCAGTTCGGTCGCGGTTGCCCACAACACATCCCAGTCCGGGTGGGCTGGAGACATGCCATTTTTCGGGGCGGCTTCAATCCAAAATGCCCGGCTTCCCAGAGCGCGCATGCGCCGCAATTCGGCGGCGGCAGCCTCGAGGTTGGAAAAGTCGATCAGGCTCACCGGGAACAGTCGGTCGGTGTGACCGGCAAGGCGATTGGCCAAGAAGTCGTTGCATCGGCGAAACGCCGCGGCGCGGTCATCGACGAAGTCGGCGAGCACAAAGTACACCCCGGGGTTGATCAGTGCATAGTCGATACCGACCTGGTCCATCCATTGCACGCGTTCGGTCGCCGAGCTGACCACGAACGCCGGATCCGGGGGGTCGGTTTCGTACAACACGTGCTGCATCGACGAGACGTTCTCCTGGGGGAGGAACGGCACGATCTCCTCGGTCGGTGGCCAATCCTCGCGCGGCGTAGACCGTGCGAGATCGCCAGTCAGCGCTCTGCGCTGCATTTCGATGCTGGAAGGCAAGTCGGCCAGCGCGTGCGCAAATGGATGCTCGTCACGAGACATCAGGGCCTCGAAGTGTGAATCGCAGTCAATCACAGGCATTCCCACACGATATTCAGAGACCCGCGTCACATCTACGCATCGTTTCACCCAATGGGAGCCACCGCGTACCCGCGCACGCCCGGTCATCCCACCCAGCATCGAGGTTCTTGGGCCCCGGCGTCATCGTGCCCGACCCTGAAACGCGATCAACCCCGCTCAATGCGGTGATCGCCGCGGCAGTGATGACGTTGGGCGCCAAGCAGTACGGTCGACACTGGTGGTCACCGCAGGGCCCACGGACGCCGGCCCTGCTCCGCCACCGAACCCGCGGTATTGGACCCCGGTTATCGGCGATGTGCAGCGCTGCGTTGTGCGCACCCGGCATCGTCGGCAAGGTGAAGCTGGGTACCGGTGTGCTAATACGCCTTCGTATGTCTGCAATTTTCGGCGCCTCAGTAGCCACGCCGGATGGTTTCGCGGCGACGCCCGATCACCGGCAGGGGAGACAGTGCGTCGCTTGGGCGTGGTGTCAGGTCGGGTTAAACGCCGAGATCAACCATGTGTCATCGACCTTCGTCATCGTGACCAGCACGCTGCTGACAACGACTGACGGCTCTGGCCGGTCGGAGCTGGTTGTCGTCTGATTGATGAACAACAGCGCAGTCGCAGTGCTGGGATGCATCTCTTTGATTGCCGCGCGCACGACATTGGCGCTGGTGACAATGTGTTTGTTTGCGACCGCCGGGCGCACCACCTGATCGGTGAATTGGCTGTAATAATTCAGGAAGTCCCCGGTCAGATGCGATTTGGCTGTGTTGAGGTCTTTATCGAGGGTCTGCGGTGCATAGGTCATCGCCGCGACGGTGTCGGCCTTGGCAGCCTCAAGGACTCTGCGTTGGGCGGTGGGGTCAGTCAGCTGGGCAGGGCGGTAGGTGTGCGCATACAGCCATGCCGTCAGTCCGATCGCGATGCCGAGCACGACGCCAAGTGCGGTGATGCCGACTGCGGGGCGTCTGAGCAGCGGAAGCCGTCCCATGAGCCGCTGAGCCAGTCGCGCCGTCTGGTGGTCCTCACCCGTCGGGTCCTTGGCGGTGCCGGGTGAGCCATCGATTGCCTCAGCACCCACCGCGTCACTGTCGGTGCCGGGTTCGGTTGCGGTGTCGGGCGAGCGTGGGTCTTCGGAGTCCGGCATGTCGTCAGCGCTCACGGCACGAACTCCGCTTTTGAAAGTTTGAGCTGGCCGTGGTCTCGCTGCACGGTGACGCTCAGACGCCAGGCGCGCGGCGGTTGTTGCGCGCCCGCTGTATTGGACACTGTTGACGTTGCCGCAACCAGGACGGTTGCTGAGTCGTCGGTCATGGACTCCACCGCCGTGGATTTCACATCGGCGACGGTGATCACCTTGGAATCATGGATCACAGCCAGAAAGTCATCCTTGCTTCTCTGGAAGTCGTCGTGGAACGAACCCGTGGTGGAATCGATGAGGCGCTGGATGTCGGCCGGACCATGGTTGAAGTCCAATGACATCAGATTGATCACCCCTTGGCGGGCAGCGGCGCTGAATTCGACTTCTTGGGTGAGGCGGTGTGCAGACCGGTCTCCTACCCATAGAAACCATCCACTCACGGCGGCCAGCGCGCACACCAACACGGCCGCGACGACCGTGGCTGTGGTCTTCCAGCCTGGTAACCGCCTGCGGCGCTTGGGTTGTGGCGACAAATCGAGCGAGGTAACCGGATCGTCGGATTTATGCTCTGCCGCCGTGTCGGTTTGCGGTTCGTCCTGGGCGGGTGCTTGCTGGGCTCGTAGGGCGCGTGCTTTGGCCCGGGCTGCTGCTGCGCGGGCCTCGGCCTCGGCCGCCTCCGACTCAGCGGCCTGCAGTTCGGCCGATTCAGCTTGCGGCTTCGCGCGAGCTCCGTTGGTGTGCGCAGTCGACCCGACCGCCGTTTTGTGGTCGCCCGACTGCTCGTCGATACCCAACCGCATGACTACCTCCTGGTGAGCTCGTCGTTAGCGAAGGCCGATCGCCGCTCACACGAGGATTATTGCATACACAATATTTCGGGCCACACGCCGTGTCGCGCCAGGGGGTGGGTGTTCGGGGCGCTGACGCGAACTAGGCGACTCCGTAGTGCAGAGCACCTGTCGTTTTAGTGGCGTGTGCAATATAATTGCGAGTGCAATAACTAATTACTCGAGACGAGCCGCGGCTGCCAGCATGAAAGGTGTGGTGGGGGTATGAAGACGAAGGGTGCGGTGCTTTGGGGTTTTAATGAGCCGTGGTCGGTAGAAGAGATTGAAATCGGTGAGCCGCGGCGCAAGGAGGTGAAAATCCAGTTAGAAGCCGCCGGGATGTGTCACTCCGACTACCACCTTGTCACTGGCAGTATCCCAATGGCTGGTTTCCCGGTCCTTGGTGGCCACGAGGGTGCCGGCGTCATCGTCGAACTCGGCCCCGACGTTGAGGGCTTGGCGGTTGGGGACCACGTGGTGTTGTCGTTCATCCCCTCGTGCGGCAGGTGTCCATCATGCCAGTCCGGGCTGCGCAATCTCTGTGATCTGGGGGCCGGGCTGTTGTTCGGCGCGTCAGTAACTGACGGGTCGTTTCGCGTCCAGGTGCGCGGGCACGATGCGTTCCCAATGTCGCTTCTCGGCACGTTCGCCCCGTATGCGGTGGTGCACGAGACTTCGGTGGTCAAGATTGACCCTTCGGTGCCCCACGAGGTGGCCTGCCTGGTGGGCTGTGGCGTCACCACTGGCTATGGATCGGCAACCCGTGCTGCCGATGTCCGCCCGGGCGAGGACGTGGCCATCATCGGCGTCGGCGGAGTCGGCATGTCGGCGTTGCAAGGTGCAGTGCACTGCGGTGCCCGACATGTGTTCGTCGTTGAGCCTGTCGAATGGAAACGTGACCAGGCGTTGAAGTTCGGGGCCACCCACGTCTACCCGGACATCGAATCGGCGACGTCAGGAATCGCAGAGGTCACTGCTGGCGGTATGGCTAAGAAGGTAATCGTCACTGTCGGTGAGGCCGACGGCCACGATGTCGACAAATGGATGGGCATTACCGCCAAGGGCGGCACCTGTGTAGTGACATCGATGTCGAAGAGTCTTCTAGACACGGAGGTGACACTGAATTTGTCGATGCTGACGTTGATGCAGAAAAACCTGCAGGGCACCATTTTTGGCGGCGCCAACCCTCAGTACGACATTCCACTCCTTCTGTCGCTCTACCAGGTGGGCAAGCTCAACCTGCACGACATGGTCACCCGTCAATACGCTCTCGAAGAAATCAACGATGGCTTTGCTGACATGGTGTCTGGAAAGAACATTCGCGGCGTAATCCGATTCTCTGACGCGGACCGCTGAGGTCGTCATCCGTCGACAGGTCGACATCAGAGCGCCAAGGCTTACCGATTCGGCGGCCAACGAGTTGGTTGACCAAGTGGTGATCTGATGAGCCTGCCTGCGCAGGCCAAGAATTGGATGCACGCGAATCCTCCTGAAGTCTTGCGCGGTTCAGGCGCGCCGAACGTTCTAGATTCGCTGGAACCCACAACACTGAGGAGACCGGATGGTCGATCACATCACATTCGCTAACCGCGTCGCGATCGTCCTGACTTTTATCAAACTAGTGCGCACCTGGGCAGTGGATTTTGGCGAGGGCTTCGGCAAGGTCATCGGGCGCAGGTTCGGCGGCGGTGAGCGTCTGCTTTCCGGCTTGGATCGTGACGGTGCGGTAGCGGCGTGCAGTCCGTACGAATTTCTTTATGCTCCAACCGGTTTGGGTCTCGATCCAGTGCGATATGGCCAGGGCTGCGAACACGACGGTCATGTGGGCGTCGATGGAGTCGCGGGTGCGGTGGTAGATCGGGCGGGCAGCCAGGTCGTGCTTGGACATCCGGAAGGCCTTCTCGATGCGCCACAGCTGGTGATAGGCGCCGATCACGAAGTCCGCGGATTCGCCGGTGAGGTTGGTGGTGTAGCCCTTCCAGCCTGCCAGGGCGCGGGTCTTGGCCTCCAACTCCCGGTTGACGGTCTTGGTAGCACCGGTCAGCTTGATGAACCGGTTCCGCTTCACTGCCGCATGCCCATCGACGGCACGCTGGGCTTTGGCGACCTGCTCATCGATCCCGCGCATCGATCGCCGCGCCCGGTCGTGGCGGTATTGGTAGTGGGTGACCCGATCCGGGATCCCGCGGGTCTTCTCGCTGCTGGTGGCCGGCCACGGCTGGGTCAGCACCAGCTGATCGGGCACCGCCTCGTCAGGATGCTTGCCGCGCCATTCGCGCACCACGTCGGGCAGAAACGGAATTCTTGCGCCGAGGATGAACGAGAGCCCGGCTGCCCGCAACGCGATCTGGTTGGCTTCCGAGATCATCCCGGCATCGGCGACCACGGTGACGTCGGTGAGCTGGTGGGCGGTCTTGAAGGCGTTGATCACCGGCAGCATCGTGGCGGTCTCGGCCTTGTTGCCCTCGAAGGCCTCGACCCGCAACGGGAAACCCGACGCATCGGTGAGCAGCCCGATCGTGATCTGCGGTTCCAGGCGACGTTCTTTGGAGAATCCCGGCTCACGGAATCCATCACCGGCATCGGTTTCGAAATAGAGCGTGGACACGTCGTACAACACGAGCGACGCCGGCCCCAATGCGGCATGCGCAGCGCACGCCGTCGAAAGAGCTTGCCGAAAAGTGGTTTTGGCGTATACCGGCAGTCGGCGGTTCAGCGTCGGATACGAAGGGCCGGCGACGCCGGTCTCGTCGAGCACCCGCAACGAATCGGCCTTGCTCGTCGGCTCGATGATCCGCGCCAACACCAACAGGCGAAACACCTCGTCGCCGCCTGCGGCCTTATCGAACCCAAGCACGTCATAGGCGCGAGACAACGCGTCCCACAGATGCGCCGAGCGCGAAGAGGTGATCGGCAACGGCTCCGACGCCGACCGTTGGGCCATGCCCAGGTCCAGTTCGGCCTGCCCGGCGGCCAACCGCTGCGCCGCCGCGGCCTTCAACGCCGCCAGACCCGTCACATCATGGGCCGAACCGAGGTGCTCAATCGAGCGTGACCCACGCCGCGAGGACCACACGATCTGCACGGCCGTCGCCCCAGAGGAGGTCTTCACGGTGCGCACATACGCCACCCAGGCACCCTACGGGCCCCCACCTAGTGCACAAATCCGCACCAGGATCTCACCGAACGTCCAGGTCACAGACCTACAGAGTCACCGAACCCGCAACAGTGATAAAAGTCAGGTTCTAGATTCGCTGGAACCCACAACACTGAGGAGACCGGATGGTCGATCACATCACATTCGCTAACCGCGTCGCGATCGTGACGGGAGGCGGCCGCGGACTGGGCGCCGCGTACGCCAAGGAACTGGCCGGCCGCGGCGCGGCGGTCATCGTGCACGATCTGGGCGTCACCACCGCTGGCCATGGCGATGATCCACACCCCGCCGAGTCGGTTGCCGCCCAAATTAACGCCTCGGGGGGCTGCGCATTGGCCTGCACCACCGACGCCAGCGACCCCGATGGCGGTGGGGCATCGGTGAGTTTGGCCATCGCCGAGTTCGGCCAGGTCGATATCGTCGTCGCCAATGCCGGCATCATCCACTCCGACCCCCTTGCCGACTGGCCTGCAGAACGGTTCGAGGCGCTACTGCGCCATCACCTGCTCGCTGCTTTCCATGTGGTAAGACCGGCGTTCGTCCACATGAAGGCTGCTGGCTATGGGCGTTTGGTTTTCGTGTCGTCTGCTGCCGGGATGTTTGGCCAGCCCGGTCTCGCCGGTTACGCGGCGGCTAAGACAGGCATGCTCGGGCTGATGAATGTCGCGGCCATTGAGGGCGCCGAACACGGCATCAAAGCCAACGCAATCATGCCGATGGGTGATACCCGTATGGCTGCGGAAGTACTCGGGCCGGCAGGGCAGGTTCCCGAAGCCCGCGCCTTTCTCGACACGTTGCGTCTAGACCAGGTCGCGCCGGTGGTGGCCTACCTGGCCAGCGAGCAGTGCTCGTTGACGCACACTGTTCTTAGCGCCTTCGCTGGTCGCGTCGCGGCGTTGAGGGTGGGTGTGACAGCAGGCTGGTTCAGCCCCGGCGGATCCTTCACCGCTGAAGATGTCGCCGCGCATCTACCGCAGGTTGTCGACCCCGAAGGAACGTTCGTGCCGGACAGCATCTTCGACGAAATGGGATACACAACAGGCCGATTGGCCAGCCCGGTGACGGGCTGACAGGTCGAGGCATATCACCAGGTTGCGGACTCATGAGTCCGATTCACACTGGGATTTTGCTTCGCTTACGTCGGCAGGTGCATGTAACTAGGACGACGGTAACTAGGACGACGGCAATATCCCGGGAATCCTCGCGAAGCCGCTAATACGTTCAATGTCGCTGGAACCGCGGCCCTGCCGGCTGCCGTGTTTCCGCAGGTCCGAGCTAGGGTCCGATTTCGAATCTCTTTAGCTGCGCAGAATTTCCGCAGGTCAACGCTTCTACTAGCATCTAGTCCTCCCGCGCGGTCCACACAAAGCTATGGGCCGACCAAACCTTGCACCATGTATTATCACGGGCGCAATAGTTTCTCCCGGGAGGCCGCGGCGAGGAGAGTATGGACTTCATGGATGGCACGGACCCTACTGGCGGTCATGGCGGCTCGGAGCCGCGTTTGCTGCCAGGACACACGGCAAGCTGCTACGGCTGTGGCGGCGAGAACGCGTCTGGATTTCACCTGGAGGTGTGGCGCACGGGCGACGAGATTTATACCGATCTCGCCTTCGATGAGCGCCACATTGGTGGTCCAGGCTTGGCGCACGGTGGCGCGATCGCGGCGGCCTGTGATGAGTTGTTGGGCTTCACCGTCTGGCTGATCGGTGCGCCTGCGGTGACGCGGGCACTCTCGATCGATTATCTCGCTCCCGTCCCGCTTCATGAAACTCACCGTATGACAGCGACAGTCGACGGGGAGAAGGGCCGCGCGATCCATGTCTCCGCGAAGGGCGTCAGTAGCAGCGGGAAGGTGTCATTCACGGCAAGCGGGATATACGTGCGGGTGCCGTTCGAGCACTTCAAGGACTTCGGAACCATGCCCACGCCTCCGATTGAGCTTCAGGAGAAGCTTGCGCAAGAAAGTGGTCGCGCCTGAATCGGCAGCTCGCCGTTGATGCCGAAGTCACTGCAGACACATTTAGTTGTCGATGTCAGTCGCCGAATGATTCGTTTGCGCGGCCGGTGAGATTCAGATGCGCGCGTTGCTCATCTGTGCTTAGCCCGATTATGGGTGCCCTTCAGGCTGTGGGCCCGGGAAAGTGTCTGGGTCGTTACCAGTACGGCGACTGGGTCGACGGGGTCCCGGGGATGTGGACGCAGTGCCGTGGCGAAGAGGTCGTGTCATTGACAGCGGCTCCCGCAGTGGATAGCTTGCTTGTTAAGTAACTAAACACGACTGCGTGTCGACATGCGCGGCCCAGCGGCTTGAACGCGAAAGGTGTGCCGGCAGTTGGGGTAATCAACAAGATCCAGCAAGGGCGACGGATCCCGCGGGATTACGGCGACGGAGTGTCGATGACACTGGAGGGCGACCATCCCGGCCAAATCCGATAGTTTTCGCAATACTATTGTATCCACAATATAACATGTTAAGTTGGCTCCAACTGCGGACGAGGCCATGTGGTCAACATGGTTCGGCAGCAGCGTGATTCGCTGGAGGAAGCCTAATGGTCAGCACTGACACGACCAGCCCGGTTCATCCCGAACCAAAGGCGCCGGAAAAGTGGCACTGGTTGTCGCTCAATCCAGGCAAGCGACGGACCGAGATCATCTACGTGGTGTGGTTCCTCGTATCGGTGCCCCTACAGGGCTTCGTCACCGCGCACCTCAGCTACGACCAACCCAATGACTTCGCGCTAGTGGCACAGGCATTGGTGATGGGACTGGGCACGCTGATCTGGCCCCTGGTGTTCCGCGCCGCCGACGACAAGGGTCGCCCGCTAACCGACCTGTACGGGTTTCGGATGGGAATCTTCCTCACTGTGTGGGCGGTGCTGGGTGGCTTCATCGGAACCGATCCCTGGTACGAGGTGCTGCACGGCCACTTCGCCTTCAACACGGCAATCAATCCCAACGGCGTGCCCTTGTTTATGCTGCCGATGACGATCAGCGTCTTCGGTTTCTACACCGTCATCCTCGGCACGCTGTACCGGGTCAGCACTCAGCTGCTGGACCGGACCCATTCGGTCTTGGCGCACGACACCTGGCTGCGTCACGGGGTGCTCTGCGCAGTTCTGGCCGTGCCCATGCCGCTGGCGGAGACTTTCGCCTACTCCGGCTCCAACTATTGCTTCGACAACGGCGTCGGAATGTGGGGCCTTAACGTCTTGATCTACGGCTCGTGGCACTTCTCGGCGCTGTTGTTCTATACGAGGTTCGACACACTGCCGGGGCGAACGCCGCTCAAGACCGTCGCAGTATCGGCTTTCGCCACCCTGGGCATCCTGATGGTGCTGACGGCGACCATCTCGAACTTCATTGCCCCGCACTTTGTGAACGTCGAGCACGGCCTGCGGCAGATCAACGACTGGAGCGCCCACAACTGTCTTGGACCCAAACCGTGATGCGGCGCCGCGCGTAATTTTCCGTTCGGGCGGTATCGCTATGGCGTCGTGCGGTCGATGCGTCTGGGATGTTGATTTGTCGGGCTGCCGGAGATGTACCCGTTCGGCCGGACGCCGCGCCTCGTGCAGCCAGCGCCCGCTCGCTCTCCGGTGGTTCGACGAGAACCCGTGTCGTTTTGTGCTGGTGGCTTGTATCGGCGTTCGGCGGGTATATCGTTCCGTCGGTGAGCAAGCCGAGAGAGCGGCTCAGTCAAGTTGAGCGGCGGGCGGAGAGTGAGCGTCGGCTGCTGACGGCCACTGCGAGTCTGATTATCGAGCGCGGACTCAACAACGCATCCCTCGTTGAAATCGGTCGACGAGCTGGCTACAGCCATGCGTTGATCAATCATCTGTTTGGCTCGAAGGCGAGGATGATGGAGCGCCTCAACGACGTCGCGTTCGATCTCTATAGGGCGGAGGCTGAACTCGCCTTGAGGGGTAAGGAGGGGATCGACCTTGTCCTCGCCTTCGCTGAAACGTATTTGCGTCTGGTGACTGGTAATGATCCGATTGGACGGGTTCAGGTCGTGCTATGGGTGGAGGCGGTCTCGGACGCTTCGGAGATTCGGCCTTCGCGAGTGTTGTGGGACCAACGCTTCCGCGAAGGCGTTGCGGCTTTGGTGGTGCGGGCATGCTCCGGTAGCGGGCGTGAAATCGACGCGGAAGCTACGGCTTTCGTGATTGTGGGGCTATTGCGCGGCATCGCTCTACAGCTACTGATCGACTCATCGGCGATGACTGCCGAACAGGCCATCGCTGGCGTCGATGATGTGCTGAGGGGACTACTTGCGCCCTTCGTGGGCTAGGCGATGACGCCGCGAGATCGTAGGTCGGCGAGGTCCGATGCGAGTCCGAGATCACCGAGGATGGAGTCGGTGTGTTCGCCGAGCGTCGGTGCCATGTTTCGCAGCTTGGCTGGGGTCGCCGCGAATTGCGCCGGGTGTCGCGGTAGCCGGGTTCGTCCGACGACCGGGTGCTCGCCGACTTCGAACATGCCGATTGCGATGGCGTGGGGATCGTGCACCAATTCCTCTGGGGATAGGACCATGGCGAAGGGGATGCGTTCGGCGTCGAACCGTTTTGCCGCATCGGCCATCGTGACGTTGCTGGCGACGGCATAGCACATGTCCATCAGATCGTTGGCGAGGCTGCGGTGCTGCTTTCGTTCTTCGAAGGAGGCCAGACGTGGGTCATCCCACCCCTCGACCTCCAGAGCACGGCACATTCCCTCGAAGTCACGCTGGGACGTCGGGGTGACGATGCCCCACCCATCGGCAAAGCGGAACGGGGCGAATCCCGCTACGAAGCTGGAATGGTGAGAGTGGTCGGCATCGAGCAGTACTTCGTTCGCGGCGGAGTCTGCCCACAGGAACGACACCACTGCATCGGCCATCGACAACTCGACGTGCTGGCCGCCGGCTCCACGTTCACGCGCGAATAAGGCAGCGGTCATGGCCTGGCACGCATACAGTGCGGTCACCTTGTCGGCGGCAGTCTGACGCAGGAAGACCGGCGCACCGTCGTCGGGATCGGCCTGGTTTACCGCGAAGCCGCCATAGGCTTGAATGACCGTGTCGTAGGCACTGCGGTCGCGATAGGGTCCCACACTGCCGAAGCCCGACAGCGAGACGTAGATGACATTCGGGTTTATGGATTGGACATCGTCGTAGCCGATGCCGAGGCGGTCGGCGACGCCGGGCCGGAAGTTCTGCACCACGATGTCGACGTCTGCGGCTAGCCGCCGCACGATCTCGGCTCCCTCGGGCTGTTGCAGGTCGACAGCGATGGACTTCTTGCCCCGGTTGCAGACCAAGTAAAGCGAGGACATGCCATTGGCGCTCACGCCGAGCCAACGGGCGTAGTCGCCGATCCCAGGGCGCTCCACTTTGACCACTTCCGCACCTTGGTCGGCTAACAGCGCCACGGCGTAGGGGCCGGTGAGGGCGATGGACAGGTCGAGGACGCGGATACCGTCAAGGGGACCCTGGCTCATCGCGGCACCCCTGTTCGGGGGATCGCCGCTTGATGCCGTCGACAGACGTAGTGCGGCATGACTACGACGGCGATCGGTCGCATCGGCATTTACCCTCCGGCCAACTTACTTTCTGGGCAGAAAGTAAAGTACAGTGTATCCGTGATTGCAACTGCATCGGAGGCGTTTCTTTCGCGCTTTCGGGTACCTCTGATCGCCGCACCCATGACGGGCGTGTCCAGTTGTGAGCTCGTCGCGGCGGCGGCGGCCAGCGGGATCGGAGCATCGTTCCCAGTCCATAATGCTGGCTCACCTGCGGAGGTGGATCGATGGCTGGATCGCTTGCGGGGACTGCCTGGGCCGGTGATGCCAAATCTCATCGTGCACAAGTCAAATCAGCGTTTGACCGATGATTTGGACGTCGTCATTTCCCATCGAGTCCCGGCGGTCATAACCAGTGTCGGGTCGCCACTGGAAGTTGTCGGACCCCTCCACGATGCGGGCATTTTGGTGTTCTCCGATGTGGCGTCAATGCGTCACGTCGAGCGTGCGATAGCGGTGGGTGTCGACGGCCTGGTGCTTCTCAGCGCAGGAGCGGGCGGACAGACGGGCTGGATTAACCCGCTGGTTTTCGTGCGTGCCGTCCGGCGGGTGTGGGACGGTCCGCTCGTCCTTGCCGGAGGAGTCACCGACGGGACCAGCATGCTCGCCGCCCGTGTCGCTGGTTACGACCTCGTCTATATGGGCACACCCTTCATCGCGACAGAAGAAAGTGCCGCCGATCAGGCGTACATGGCCGCCGTGGTCGCCGCGTCCGTTGATGACATTGTGTTGACCAGCGAACTGACGGGCCTGCCCACGAGCATGATTCGACCGGAATCACCCGTCGGGGACAGGCTGGGTGCGGTCGGTGACTTCACTATGAGCGTGCTGGGCGAAGGTCTCGGTAACGCCCCAGACTCTGGGCCGGGGTTTCGTTTCAGCGCAGGGCACAGTGCTGTCGCAGTTGACCGAGTGCTGCCAGCCTCCGAGTTGATTGCGCGGGTCGAGGAGGAATACAACGAGGCGCGTGCGCTGGCCCGGTGACGATCTCACCCGCCCGAACGTAATCGACCGTCGGAGAGACTCGCGCCCGCAGCCCGCCCGCAGTCCGTCCGCAGTAGCTCCGACAGCGCTTGCTGCTAGTCAACGTCGCCAACCGCTTGAGCTGCTAGTTCTTAAGGTGCCCAACGCGATCAACGTCAACAAGCGCCGTCGTCGGCTCGTTCGCATCGAGAAGGTCAGGGTTCGAATCCCCTTAGCTCCACCACAAAAGTCCAGCTCAGCGCTATCTTTCAAAGTAACGTCGGGAGTCACATAACAACTGACGTGGCATCAGGGGTCATGGCGAGCATCCACGCCCATCCACGCCCAGAAGGACCGCGCCGGGATCACCTACCGCGTGCTGTGGCGCCACGACGGTCGCCGGCGCTCGCTCACGCTCGAGAACCTGCTTGCTGCGCACCGTCGCCGCACGTCCCGAAAGTCTTGACTGCTGGATTGAGGTCTAATACAGCTGCGGCCGCACGGAATTCTCAACAGCATGTAGCAGGGTGAGGAGTTCCTCTACTGCGATCAAGGCCAGCGTCAAGTTCTCGAACGCCGTATCGACTTCGGCGAGTCGCGGAGTACGAACCGGTGCGACGATTCGCCCGGCCCGTCGACGTTTCTGAAATCGGCATAGGCCAGACGACGACCAACCCGTTCAATGCCGAGAACTCTTGACGACAACTGTGACGACAGTTGCTGCCCCAGTGACGTCGCCTACAAGACTATTTGAGGCCAGTCATGCCTGTTCACGAATTCTGCCTGCTCCTGGCAGTGTGGGAGTCAGGTGTACCATCTGGGGCGCGGCATGGAATCTATAGGGCCAAAATAGTGCCAAACCTTCGGACCGGGTGCTCTAGCAAGCCCAATTCGGTCATCTTGAAACGTCCCGACCAGGAGAAACGATAACCTCAGGCAGCCCAACCCATTTCGGCCTCGATTGTTCGGGCCAAAATTACAGGGATGCGCTCAACAGCCACGCACCACCGGGTGGCATGGGCATGACTCGGTGTGCAGTTAATGGCATCGCAGAACTGTGCGGCGACGGCGATCTGCGGTGCGCCGAATCACCCAACCAGGAGAGGTGACTGGTTTGTGGCCGCAATCGATGCATCGAAGATCTGCGCTCTAGCCGGTAATCATTGTGTTCGCGATGTATTGTATGCGCAATGTTTATATGCTGTAATCCAGCCGTCACCGCGTGCACGAACCGGCCAAAACACGAGCGTGCGCGCGCAGCCGACGTGGCGACTGTTAGTGGCGACGGAAGTCGAAACATGCTGTGCGCATTGAACGTCGCAGGGGCCCGCCTTGCGCAGAGACGAGGATCGCAATGACCTATCGAGTCATCCAGTGGGGTACTGGCAACGTCGGAAAGCATTCCTTGCGGTGCATTATCGAACGTCCGGATTTGGAGCTGGTGGGCGTGAAGGTCTACAGCGAAGCCAAAGTTGGCCTTGATGCGGGCGGCTTCGTTGGGTTGGCCGATACCGGAATCGTGGCAACGGCCAGCGTCGATGAGATTTTGTCCTGCGAGGCTGACTGCGTCGCGTACACCGCGCTAGGAGTGGCAAAGGGACAGATCACCGAGACGATCGATGAAATCTGCCTGCTTCTCAGCCATGGCTTCAACGTGGTCTCGAGTGCGATCGAGCAAGCGGTCTATCCCAAGGCCCTGCCCGCAGAGATCTTGCGCCGATTGCAAACCGCCTGTACGAACGGGGACTCAAGCTTCCTGTGCGCGGGCATCAACCCCGGATTCGCCATGGATCTCTGGCCGATCAGCATGTCTCGCCTGTCGCGGCGGATCGACAAGATCAACACCCTCGAGGTCTGCGACATGACGAACTATGACTCCGTGGAGAACATGCGAATCATGGGCTTCGGGCGGACGCCGGACCAGATCGGCGATCTAGTAAGCGCGCGGTTCAAAGGAGTAGAACAGTTATCGTTTGCTCCGTTTTACGCTTCGGCATTGATGCTCAGCGATGCGTTGCGATTCCCCCTCGATGCGATCCGGTTCGAAAGCGCATACGGATTGGCGACGGAACCGGTCACCGTCGCTGTCGGTGTGATTGAACCGGGCACCGTGGCTGTGGTGAAGTTGCGCCAGGTGGGTGAGTCGGGTGGGCGCGATGTGTTGTGTAGCGAATGGGTGTGGCGCACAACCGATAGTGTCAACCCGGAATGGGGTGTGGGCGAATACTGGTCGATGGCGGTCGAGGGTGATCCGGACATGCATTGCCGGTTGGAGGCCACCACGCGGTTCGACTCCAAGCGGATCGTGTCCCTGGTGGTCGCTACGAACGTCGTGAACTCAATTCCGGTGCTCTGTGATGCCAGCAGTGGTGTGAAGTCAGCGTTGGATCTCCCGCCGTGCGGGGGCGGCATGGTCCCTAGTCCGATCGCCGTCCAGTGACGGCGGCGGTGGTACCGATGAGAATGGTCAATCACCTTGGGATACTGCGGTTCGCCGGTCGGGGCAGCGCGTCACCCACCGGAGCCCCTATGACGGTGTCGATAGGGGATGCCTCCGCGCGGTTTACATCGGGCGGTTAGCAACTCAGCAAGCCATTCTGGATGACTGAACATCGCGCCGTGGCAGCTGTCGATCTGCAGTACGGTGTCGACACCACCGATCGCGTCGATGTAGGAAAGCTGGCGTTGTGGTGACAGGATCCGATCGCGCCTGGTAATGATCCAGGTCCGGCGGACGGTTCTGGAAAGTGCACTGTAATCAGCGCGTTCGGCCAGAATGCATGCGAACTCCCGGCATAACCCGGTCGCGGCCGCCCGGCGAATTGGTGCCGGTACTCCATTCCAGAAGTACGCGTATGCCAGGGTCCGCGGTACGGCAAATGATTTGCCGGACAGTGCCAGCCGCCGCAACCATGCCGACGCCGGCCACGGCAACGTATCGAGCGCGCTTCGCCCGTCCGGTGGGGTCACTGCGGCGATCAGGACCATCTCGCGAACACGTGGGCCCAGTCTGGCAACAACACGCGGCACCGTAAGTCCCGCCAGGGAGTGTCCTACTACCACGACATCACTCAAGCCGGCAACGTCGACAGCGGAGACCACCGTATCGGCGTACCCGTCGATCGACATTGATTGGCGGCTGTAGGGGAGCGCGGCGCGGCCGGGCAAGTCGACGGCGAGTACCGGCAAATATGGTGACCGACGCCGGATTGCGTCAACGACCAAGTCCCAGCAGGCAGCGGTGTGCGCGCCGCCATGCACCAGCACCAGGGCGCACCCCGGTTCGCAGACCGGACGTCCCCCGTGTTCAGACACCGGCATTGCCGGGTGACGGTTGCAACCACATCCGCGGTATTATAGCTTCCGCAATGTTTGTGGGGGCTGGGTTTGCGCACTGCTGAAATGCCAATAAGCGTGGCCGTAGGCGCGCGAGGACCGGAGAATCGATGGACGACAACAACGCACGAACGCAACACGCCGAGTCGGCGCTGCCGCTCGATGACGCCGAGCCACGTCCTATGCCGTTGCACCCATCCGTGTGTTTCGGCTGTGGGAGCGACAACTTCTCGGGGCTGCGGCTTCGGCCTTGGCGATTGGGTGACCACATCTACGCCGACATTGCCTTCGATGAGCGCTACATCGGGGCACCAGGACTGGCACACGGGGGCGCCATCGCCGCGGCATGCGACGAACTACTCGGGTACACAGGATGGCTCATCGGCGCGCCGGCGATCACCCGCTCGTTAACCGTGGATTATCTAGCCCCCGTACCCCTTCTCCAGATTCACCGGATCACGGCGAAGGTCGACGAACAACGGGGTCGTGGGATTCACGTCTCGGCGAAAGGCACCCGCGGCGACGACGTCGCCTTTACCGCCAGAGGAGTCTTCGTGCGCGTGCCTTTCGAGCATTTCACCCGTTTCGGGGTTATTCCGACCCCGGTCGAGGAATTGCACCGGAAACTGGCGCGGGAAAGCGGCCAATAGTCGCCCATCGTTTCAGCCGTAGTCGTGTCACCCGATCACGCTGTGACGGTGGATGACGGGACCCGACAAGCTGCATACCGGCTACGGTGGTGACCCGAGCCGATTTTTCACCCAACACTGCCGCCGGACAGAACGTTTCACTTCTCTCTGAAGCGGCGTCCTGATACGCCTCGATACCTCGGGCTGTCCAACCCCCTGGCAGTCGTTCGCTCGGTTGACAACGCGGTGTCGGCGTCGCGATGCGCTGAAGTCAAGGAGTTACGGTAGCCTCCGCTGGCGAGTTGGGCCATTCGGCACGGACGAGCTGATCACGCCCGCTTGCCAAAACAAGCTCTGGCTGCGGGCACTCCGTGCCCGACATCCATGGCAACATCGGCGGACCTTGAGTGGACATCTGCGATGCGTCGGCTTATCTAGCACCTAAATTAAGGTCAAGTGTCGGTCTGCGCGAAGCGGCTCGTGGTGGGAGGCAACCATCTGGGCATCGGGACCCAGCCATGCGAACTTGCCAGCCGCCCAGCATGATTGCTAGGTCCGGCGGGGTCTTCGCGAGCGCGGTCAAGCAGGTAGCACTACCACAGAGCCCTTTGACGATTTCGGTGATACCAGCGGTCGGGCCTGCTCATTGCGGCTTCGGGCTTGGCCGCCGTCGATGCTGCGCCGCTCGTGCGCCCACGGCTCGAAGCAGTCAATTGCATTGCGCGTGGCTTCCGGCGTCACGGGCACGGCCGCGCTTCTGGTCGGTCTGAGGACGGTTCGGCGTTTCGGCGTCGTCCTCGGCGGCGCCGTTAAACCAAGGTTGCGAGGTTTGCGATATGTCCCGGGTGGCCACCCTGGACGAGCATCATCGTGACGCCAGCAGCTTCCCAGACCCTGATCTGCGTACGGACATGGTCTAGGTCGCCGACGATGGCTAGGTCCTCGACGAGCTCATCAGGTATGACCTCGCCGGCCTCATCCTTGCGGTCGCTGCGGAACAGCTCGGTGACGTCGTCGACGACGTCGGCGTAGCCCATCCGGCGGTATACGTCGGCGTGAAAATTGATGTCCTCTGCGCCCATTCCGCCCATGTACAGCGCCAGGGCGGGCTTCATCAACGCGACGGTGCCGGCCCGGTCGTCGGTGATGACGATGTTGGCCGTCGCGCAGATCTCGAAGTCCTTGCGGCTGCGGCGGGCACCCGGTCGGGCGAAGCCCTCGTCGAGCCAATCGTTGTAGATGCCGGCAAGTCGCGGAGAGTAGACGATCGGCAGCCATCCGTCGCAGATCTCGGCGGCGAGAGCGACATTTCTGGGTCCCCCGGCGCCGAGCATGATCGGGATGTCGGCCCGCAGCGGATGGGTGATCGGCTTGAGGTTCTTCCCCAGTCCTGTGGTGCCTTCGCCGGTCAGCGGCAGCGGGTAATGCGGTCCGCCGCTGGCGGCGGGCGACTCGCGGGCCAGCACCTGGCGGATGATGCCGACGTATTCGCGCGTACGGGCCAGCGGCTTGGGGAAGGGCTGACCGTACCAGCCCTCGGCGACCTGCGGGCCCGAGACGCCGAGTCCCAGGATGTGGCGACCGCCGGATAGGTGATCCAGTGTCAGCGCGGCCATCGCGCAGGCGGTCGGGGTGCGTGCCGATAGCTGCACCACCGATGTGCCCAGCCGCAGCCGCTTGGTCTGCGACCCCCACCAGGCCAGTGGTGTGTAGGCGTCCGAGCCCCACGCCTCTGCGGTGAACACCGCGTCGAAGCGGGCCTCCTCGGCGGCGGCGACCAGCTCCGGCACATTCTCCGGCGGTTGGGCACCCCAGTACCCCAAATGCAGACCCAGCTTCATCGAGGGGATCCGCAACGGTATGGGCAGCGACCCAGCCGCTGGCGTATCCCGCCCATTGCAGAACATTCCTGTTGTCGCTCGTGTCGAAGGTTCCCTACGACGCCGTCCAATGTGACGCCGTTATAAAAGATTTCGACTCCTCGTGTCGATGGTTTAGGGGCACACGCAAGCCGGCTAGAGGTTTCGACGTCCGCCGTCACGTCATTTCTCCCACCGTCGACACGACATGACGCCGTTTCGGTGACCGGCCTGCACTTAGGCGTCGGTCCCACAAACAGCGACTGCACCACACCGCTAGGTCCTTTCCTGCGCCGATTGCGCACCGCGGGGTGTAACGCCCGATTGCGGCTTTGAGTTCGTGTGAACTACGACAGATTTAACGTGCGCCCCGCGGCGAGCAGAGGTTTGACACCTGAGCGCGTCGCGTCTACCTTCTTTGTAAAGGACCTAAACAATCATGTTTGTTAAGGACCTTAATATCATGCCGAGCGCGCTCCGGCATCTCGACACGGAAGGTTGTGATGGGATTGACAGACGCTATCGAGACACTGGAGGAATTCTCCGATCTCGACGATCCCATTCTCGCCAATCGTGAAAAGCTAGAACCCCTCTGGATCGAGGCCATTGAGCAGCGATTCCAGGAGTGCCGTGGCCGGATTCGTATCCTCGATCAGCTCGCCGAGAAGGCGGGAATCACCAAAATTTCCAGCCTCGACGACGTCGTTCCGTTGCTGTTCGCCCACACCGCTTATAAGAGTTACCCCGAATCCTTCATCGACCGGGGGCAGTGGGACCGGATGAACGTGTGGCTCAACACTTTATCGAAGGTACCGGTGGAAGGTGTCGAGACCGCTGGCATCGCCGACGCCGACGACTGGATCAACCGCCTGCACAATGCCGGTCACTATGTCTTCGCCACTAGCGGCACCAGCGGCAAGAACTCATTCTTGAACCAGACATCAAAGGATGTGGAGTTCTCCAATCGGGCCACCATCCCCAAGGGAGTCCCCCAAGATAAAACCTGGCCGGTCTTCGTGCTAGGTCCCCGCAAGGCGCCTAACCGCGCTTCGGCGACCTTCAGCCACATCGTCGATGTGGTGGGACGCCCCGGCGCGGTGTACTTCCTAACCGACGCCGAGATGAAGATCTCGGATCTGTCCGCCATGACCCGCATGCGGCGCCGAATCGGTGACACCACGGCGACGCCCGAGGAGATTGCCGAGTTTGAAGCCGGACAGAAGCTGCGCCGAGACGTTGCCGATCAGATGCTCGACGGGATCATCGATAAGATTCTGGCCCACCGCGACGAGCCGACGCTGATCGTTGGCCTTACTCCGCAGTTGTTCCGCGTGGTCGAGGCGGCTCGCAAGCTCGGCATTCCGGAGGGCAGCTTCCATCCTGAAACGCGCGTGATCAGCGGGGGTGGGGCCAAGGGCTTCGACCTTCCGGCCGACCACGTTCAGCAGCTGATGAAGTTCATGGGTCTGACGCTAGCCAACTTCGTCCAGGGCTACGGGATGCAGGAGGCCAGTACCGGCGCAGTGATGAAGGAGTGGGGACGCTATGAATTCCCCGGCCACATCGTGCCGTTGGTGCTCGACGACTCTGGTGAGAAGCTGCTCGAGCCGCGCGGGAAGGTGACGGGGCGCATGGCGCTGTTCGATGTGTCGATCGATGGTCGTTGGGGCGGCATTGTCAGCGGTGATCGCGTGGTGATGGACTACGAACCCAGCTCGTCGGGCCGGGCGGCGCCGGCAGTGACTGAAATCGCGCGGTACTCCGAACTTGAAGGCGGTGATGACAAATTGACCTGCGCGGGGACCATCGATTCGTTTGTCCGCGGCGCTGTCGGCGAGTAATTACGGGCGTAAGTAGACAATGGTGTACCGCGTCGTACCTTCCCCGGCGGGATGTGTTGGTGTGCGGTCGGTTCAGGATTCGACCAGCGGCCAGCGGTTTGGAATCGCCGACGGCTACATTGGGGACTCGGGCAGCAACGATGATATCGGTGCAGTGTGTGGTGTCGAGCCGTCGGCAGTCGCAGCTACCGACATCAGCCTCGATATCGTTGCGCTGCGCGCCGATTGCCCGCTCTGCAACATTCGCGGGCAGGGCAGGGGTGCCGCGCGATGTCTCGACGAGGTCGTGGCTCAGCAGCACGGGACGGCATCGACACGGTTCATCGCGGCCGGATGGATGCTTGCTCTGACTGGTGTTGACAACGCGTTATTGGCCGAATCCAGCAATACCGAAAAACCACCACGCCACCAAAGCCCGTGCGGCGGCGGGGCTTAACTTGCCGCAACAGGTACGGCATCTGCTGATGATCGGAGCATGATATGAGTATTGAGTCTTCCCTTGCGGCCGAAATGGTTCCGCACGTGATCAAGGGCCGGTTGGATGTTGACGCAACCGAGGATTTCGGTGCTTTTCGGTGCCCGAAGATTGCCCTGAATGACTTGGTGTGGCAGCGCAGCGAACCAGGCCCGGCCTTTGACATGCCGATTCGCGAGATCATCGACTTTCTTGTCGAGGTCGGCTCCGCGCTCGACTTCGACAAGAACGAGTATATGCAAGAGGCACTCGAGCGCTCACTGGCCCACAACGCTTTGGAACGCCGCATCCTTGAGACGACTTACCGGGCCGTGCCGTTGTTCTTTGACCGCAAAGGCCTGGAGTTCCAGGTCGATCAGGAGACCGGCTGGGAGGCAATCGATGGCTGGGAGACAATTCCGCGGCCGGTCGGCAATCCCGGCAGGGTGCGGGCTTTTCCGCCGCGGCTGGCCCACGTCATCGCCGGCAACACTCCAGCGGTCGCAGTTACCACCATTGCGCGCGGTGCACTGAGCAAGGGTGTGCACCTGATCAAGGTGCCGGCCAATGATCTGTTCACCGCGGCCGCGATTCTGCGGACGATGGCTCAAGTCGATCCGGACCATCCGACGGTCCGCTCGTTTTCGGCGGTCTACTGGAAGGGCGGCGACACCCGAACCGAGAGCGCCATCCTTCGCCCGCAATTCTTCGACAAGATGGTCGTCTGGGGCGGGGATTCGGCGGTGCATAACGCGCTTCGGTATGCAGGGCCCGGATTTGAGATCGTGTCGTTTGATCCGAAGGTGTCCATCTCGATGGTGGGCCGCGAGGCCTACGCTGATGACGTCACCCTCGATGACGCCGCTGACCGCGCGGCTATCGATATCACGCTGTTCAACCAGGACGCTTGTGCGGCGAGCCGTTACGTGTACGCCGAAGGCGACATCGAGCAGATCGACCGGTTCTGTGAACGTCTCCTCGACAAGCTGCGCCAGGAGCGTCCACTGAGTTCGGCGGTCACCGCGCCCTTGTCCACCGAGATACGCGACGATGTTGAGGTCCTCAAGACGCTGGAGCCAATCTACCGGGTGTGGGGGGATTATTCCGGCGCCGGTTTGGTGGTGCGCTCCGATGATCCGGTCGATTTCTACCCGACATCCAAGACCGTCAATGTCGTTGCCGTGCCATCGCTACAGGAAGCGATTCGGCACGCCAACGTGGCGACCCAGACCGTGGGGATCTATCCGCCGCAGCGCGCGGCCGCGCTGCGCGACGGCCTGGCGTCGATGGGTGTGCAACGTGTCGCCGCTCTCGGCGAAGTGGCCACGGCTGTTGAGGGATTGCCTCATGACGGCTTCTACCCGATCCGGCGGGTGATGCGCTGGGTGCTCGACGACACACCGGCGTGACCTTGGTCACCACCAGCTCCGGCACCAAGTGCCATCCCACGGCCAGCAGGAGGACAGCATGAAATTCGGCATCTTCTACGAAATGTACGTCCCGCCAGGCGAAGCCGGCGCTGAAGCGCGGCTCATACGTCAGACGGTCGATCAGATCGTGCACGCAGATAAAAGCGGGTTCGATTATGTGTGGCTGACCGAGCACCATTTCCTGCGGGGATTTTCCCACATGTCCGCGCCGGAGGTCATTTTCGGTGCAGCTGCGTACCAAACCGAGCACATCCGGTTCGGTTTCGGGCTCGCCCTGACGCCGCCGTCGTATAACCATCCGGTCCGCATCGCCGAACGGGTCGCGATGCTCGATTGTTTATCCGGCGGTCGGGTCGATCTGGGCTCGGGGCGCTCCACTACGCCGGCTGAGTTGTATGGCTTCGGTATCGACCCCGAGCAGTCTCGCGCCCAGTGGCAGGAAGGCATCGACGCAGTCGCCCGCCTGCTTGCCGAGGAAAACGTCGTGCTCGACGGCGAGTTCGTCAAAATGCCCGCGCGCACCGTGGTGCCGCGTCCCGTCCAGCAACCCCACCCACCGTTATGGGTGGGGGGAGTTGGCCCGGGCAACGCTGAGCGCGCGGCCAAGAAGGGATTGGGGATGCTTTTCTTCGCCCATCAGACTGACTACGACAACTTGACGGCGGCCACCGCCGCGTACCACGCCAACATCGACAAGGCCGAGCCAATTTGCGGGTCGGTCAACAACCAGACGGCAGGGTTCGTCAACGGCTTGTGTAGCTACGACCGAGACGAAGTCCGCCGCCTGGCAGCGCAGAAAACCGTGGAACACACGCTGCACGGATCCGACTGGATGCGCGAGGGCTGGCCAGGAGGACAACCACCCCCGAGCTACGCACACCTCGGCAGCGATGAATTTGCCATGATGCGTGAGGCGATAAAGACCGATCCCGGCGGAGTCGAAGAGTTCATGATTAACCAGGGCTTCGTAATGGCCGGCAACCCCGACGATTGCGCAAGCGTTCTCGATGGCTTTAAAGCCAGCGGGGTCGACCAGGTCATCATCCACATGCAGATGGGCGGCATGCCCAATGACCGCATCATGGAATCCATCGAATTAATCGGCAAAGAGCTGATTCCGAACTACCGGTGAGCGTGCCGATGTCAAGCAGTCCCGGCCCTGGCCTCGCCGTAATCACCGGCGGTGCCAGTGGAATCGGCTTGGCGTTCGCGCGCGCCTACGCCGAACGGGGTACCCACGTGCTCATCGGCGATATTGACGGGGCAGCGATGGACCATGCGGCCGAGGAGTTACGGGCGACCGGGGCCACCGTGACAACGTCGGTCGTGGACTTGCAGGACAGCGACTCGGTCGCCGCTTTCGGGGGTGCGGCGCAACAGCACGGCACCATGACTGCGGTGTGTCTCAACGCGGGGGTTACCTCAACGGGAACGGCGGTGTGGGACACTTCCGCAAGCACTTTCGACTTTCTAGTCGGGGTAAATCTGCGCGGCCTTTTTCATAGTGTCAAGACGTTCGTGCCTGCCCTGATTGCACAGGGTAAGCCCGCAGACATTGTGATCACCGCGTCGATGGCGGGCATGGTTGCCTCCCCCTACAGCGGCGCCTACGCCGCTAGCAAGTCGGGCGCGATCGCGCTGGCCAAGTCGTTGCGGGCTGAGCTTCAGCTGACGGCTCCGGCGCTGAGGTTGGCGCTGCTTAACCCTGGCGTGGTGAAAACAAATCTCATCCGCACCTCGGCTGCGCACCTGCCACGTGACGGGTCGATGTCCAAGGATCTGGTGAGCCTCAGTCACGACGCGCTCAACCAGGGCGGCGTGGAAGCCGCCGTGGCGGTGGCTTGGGCGTTAGAAGCGTTGGAGAACAACCGCTTTTGGGCGCTGCCCCCCAATGGTGACCCGTTCAGGGACATACTGGCGGACGAGCTCGCCGAGCTCGCTGGCAATCAGTCAGATCCGTGATCCTAGGAGGGCGAGCGACGACGGCGGCGTGGCGGAAGACGGTCGGCGATTACGTCAGCCATCGCTTGCTGCTCCTCATGCGTCGGCACCGGTGTGCCGTTCGTCATTTGTGCGACCATCATGCCTACCGCACTGGCCCACAGCAGATTGGCGATGGCAGCCGGCGTCGCAGTGCCATCGCCGAGCAATTGCGAGAGCCGAGCAAGTGCCGATTGGAGGCCGGCCACCTCGTCGGTGGCAAGCGTGCCGCGAATCGCTCGTGTGGCAATCAGGATCTCCAAGGTCGCCATGCACTCGGGTGTGGACATCACCGACCAGATCTCCGAGGTCAGCATTTCGGCGCGGGCTCGGCCGTCTTTGATGTCTGCGGCCGCGTCGACGATGGTATTGAGTGTGTCACCGAGGTTGGTGAGCCCCAGTTCGATCGTCGCCGCGAGCAGACGGTCGCGGTCACCGAAGTGATACTGGATCACCCCCCAACTCACCCCGGCGCGTTCGATGATGCGACGAGTGCTCGCGGCGGCGAAACCTTCCTCGGCCACGCATCGAATTGTCTCCTCCAGCACGAGTGCCTCGGTCCGGTCGGCGCGAGCCTGCGCTCGTTTGGCCCGTTGCCGAGGGGTGACCCCTGAGTCGCTCTTTGTTGCCACTGTGCATCCACCGCCACATCGCTGATTACCTGTTGTCACCTGTCGACATCGACAGACTTTACGTCCACGGCACCGCAGACACGCGTAGCCTCATTAGCTGCATCCGCGACACTGCCGTTCCGAAGTCCCGGCGAAAGGAAACGTCGGCCCACCATGGCTTCCCGAACCGACCGCGACGGGCTGGTTGAAGAGATCACCATTTCGTTGCTTCGAATTATCAACAAGATCGAGCAACGCCGCCGGGTGCTGCGTGACTACGGGGTTGGCGTCTCCATGACCTTGCTTGAAGCGGAGATGTGCTCGTTGATCTTCCGATCTGACGGCATCACCGGCGGTGAGCTGGCAGATGAACTCGGCGTCACGCGATCGGCGACGTCGCAGATCCTCGGAAAACTGAAATCCAAGGGCCTGGTCGAAGAGCGGCCCGCACCCGATGACGCCAAACGCAAGCGCCTGCACGTCACCGAACGCGGTCGAGCCGCCGCTGGGACCGCCAAGGAGCATCAAACCGCCATGGGCAGCGCATTGTTTGGGGGGGCCAGCCAGGCCGAGCTGAAGGCTCACCTGCGATTCGTCAGGAACCTTGAGGCTTACCACGCCAGTGTCGTCGATCAATGGGATCCTACCGAAGACGATGGTCGGGCGGCGTCGCGGCCATGACCGGTGCGCCAACCTTCAAACCTTGTGCATGACGACGAAATGTTGCCGCCCGCAGTCGACGGTGGGACCGGTTGGGCGCGGCCGCTCAATTGGTGCCGCCGATGAATGCCTAGGTCTAGGCGGTTCGTTACGCACCGACCCGCCACGTCGTAGTGCGCGGTTCCATTAGCTGAAACTAGAAACAATGTTAACATCGCACGCGCTATATTAGTGCACGCAGAATGTAAACCGCTCGCCTCGCGGGGCTGGCTCTAGTGTGAAATGTGGGAGTTCGGTGGCGCTGATCTTGTCGATGCTGCTGGCCGGCCTTGCTCGACGAAACGTGCAAGTAAGCGGGTGCGGCCAGCATGTCGCTGCGCACGCTGGCCTGGCTAGTGCTGCCCTGCTGCATGCGCGCCGCCTCTGTGGATCCCACGCATGACAGCAACCGCTCGGTGGTCGCCGGGGGTATCGAAGCTCGGCAATCTGTCGGCGCCGATGCAGGCTGTGGGCGGTCTGTTTGCGATGTCGGTCGACGCGGTGCGGTCTGTGTTCGTGCGGCCGTTTCAGTGGCGCGAGTTTTTGGATCAGTCCTGGTTTGTGGCGCGGGTGTCTCTGGCGCCGACGCTGTTGGTGGCGGTTCCCTTCACGGTGTTGGTGAGTTTCACACTCAACATTTTGTTACGTGAGTTGGGGGCAGCCGATCTCAGTGGAGCCGGAGCGGCGTTCGGCGCGGTGACTCAAATCGGTCCATTGGTGACGGTGTTGATCGTGGCCGGCGCGGGGGCTACGGCAATGTGCGCCGACTTGGGATCTCGCACCATCCGTGAGGAGATCGACGCGATGGAAGTGCTGGGCATTAACCCGGTGGCTCGGTTGGTTACGCCGCGGATGCTCGCCTCAGGCCTTGTCGCGATGCTGTTGAACTCGCTGGTGGTGATCATCGGTATTCTCGGCGGCTTCGTGTTCTCGGTCTTCATCCAGGACGTCAACCCCGGTGCGTTCGCCTCCGGCATCACGCTACTTACCGGAATGCCCGAAGTGGTTATCTCCTTCGTCAAGGCGGGCCTGTTCGGGTTGATCGCCGGGCTGGTGGCCTGCTACCGGGGCTTGACGATCACCGGCGGCGGGGCCAAGGCGGTCGGGAACGCGGTCAACGAAACCGTGGTCTATGCGTTCATGGCGTTGTTTGTGATCAATGTGGTGGTCACCGCAATCGGTATTCAGATGACCACCCGCTGATGGGCACCGCTGCGGTTATTCGGGCGCGGTTTCCGTGGCTGGTTGCGCACGCCGGCACCCCCGCGGCGCTGCTGGGCGGTCTTGGCGAGCACATTTTGTTTTATGGCCGCGCCTTGGCGGGCACCCCGCACGCGGCGATCCATTTCCGTCGCGAGACGATCCGATTGATTGCCGAGATCTCCATGGGTGCAGGCGCTTTAGCGATGATCGGCGGCACCATGGTCATCGTCGGATTCTTTACACTGGCCTCGGGAGCCACGCTAGCCGTTCAAGGCTACGCCTCGCTGGGCAACATCGGGATCGAGGCGCTGACCGGGTTCTTGGCCGCCTTCATTAATGTGCGCATCCTTGGCCCGGTGGTCGCTGGTATCGGCCTCGCGGCCACCTTCGGTGCCGGCGTGACCGCCCAGCTGGGTGCGATGCGGATCAACGAGGAAATCGACGCTCTGGAGTCGATGGCAATCCGGCCCGTCGAGTACCTGGTAAGCACACGGATCGTGGCCGGCATGATTGCGATCACCCCCCTGTACTCAATCGCGGTCGTCCTGAGTTTCCTGGCGAGCAAGTTGATCACGGTGACCCTCTTCGGGCAATCCGCTGGTCTGTACAACCACTACTTCAAGACGTTCCTGAATCCCGTTGACCTGCTCTGGTCCTTCCTGCAGGCCATCTTGATGGCAATCACCATTTTGTTGATCCACACTTACTTCGGCTACTTCGCCACGGGCGGACCCGCCGGTGTGGGCGTGGCAGTCGGCAACGCGGTACGCACCTCTCTTGTCGTGGTTGTCTCGGTCACCCTGCTGGTCTCCCTCGCCCTCTACGGCGCCAACGGCAACTTCCACCTGTCGGGATAGGGGAGGAACAGCTAGTGCAACGCGACATCGTGCGCATCACCGTTGGTGCAGCCACGGTCCTTTCGATCGTGGGCGTGATCACCTTGGCGATCACGCTCTTTCGCGGCGGCCTGCATACCACAGTCCCGATCACGGTGATCTCGGATCGGGCGGGCCTGGTCATGAATCCCAACGCCAAAGTCAAACTGCACGACATTGACGTCGGCCGGGTCACCTCAATCGACTCCCTGCCCAACGGCCAGGCTGCGCTGCATCTGGCATTGGAGCCCTCCGTGTTGCCTCAGGTACCCGGCAACGTCATCGTCGACATCGCGTCTTCGACGGTCTTCGGCGCGAAGTTCGTCCAACTCGTTGTCCCCGCCAAGCCGTCACGCGAGACGCTGCAGCCAGCCCAGGTCCTCACCGCAGATCACGTCACCGTTGAGGTCAACACCGTCTTCGAGCAACTGACCCGGGTGCTCGCCAAGATCGACCCTGCCAAACTCAACGAGACTGTGGGGGCGATCGCCACCGCCGTCAACGGTCGCGGCCCGCAGTTCGGGGAGGCATTGACCAATTTGCACCGCGTCCTGACCGACATCGAACCCAGCCTGCCCACCCTCGCCCACGACATCGCGGCTGCACCAACCGTCGCCGACGCATACGCCGACGCCGCACCGGACCTGATAACCACCGTGGACAACCTCGTCCAGGTCAGCCACACCGTTGTTGACTCCCAGCACGACCTGGACGCGCTCCTGATCGCCACGATAGGGCTGGCCGATATCGGCAACCCAGTCTTGACCGACAACCGCCAGGGCATCAGCGATGTCGTGCACAGGCTGGTACCGACAACTGATCTGCTCAACAAGTACCACGAGCAATTAGGGTGCGCGCTCGGCGCGATGATCATCGACGCGAAGGGCCCACCGATGCCCGTGCCTGGCGTCTTCGTCTCGGTCAGCTTGACCCTCGCGGCTGAGCGCTACCGCTATCCGGGGGACCTGCCTAGGGTGGCCGCCAAAAATGGCGCCACCTGCGAGCAATTGCAGCTGCCCAACGTGCCGCCCGAGGCACGGCCACCGTTTGTGGTCGCCGACGTTGGAACCAACCCGACCAAGTACGGCAATCAGGGCATCCTACTGAATTCTGATGGCCTCAAACAGTTCTTGTTTGGGCCGATTGACGGGCCGCCCCGAAACAGCATGCAGATCGGCCAGCCGGGATGATGTGGAAACGCAACGCTGCGGCCATCAAGTTCGGCGTTTTCGCCGTCGTGATGGCGGTGCTCACCGCCTTCATTTTCGCCGTCTTTAGTCAGTATCGGACCGGTTCCGAACGTTCCTACACGGCTGTGTTCACCGACGCGTCGAACCTGCGGCCCGGTGATTCGGTGCGGGTGGCTGGAATCCGGGTGGGCACCGTCGGCGCGGTGACGTTGCAACCCGATAATACCGTTGTCGTTGGCTTTGATTCTGACCCGAAAGTGGTCATCACCGACGGCACCAAAGCAGCTGTGCGCTATCTAAACCTGACCGGCGACCGCTATCTGGACCTTATCGACGGTCCGGGTTCGACACGAATCCAGCCTCCGGGATCTCAGATCCCGGTGGAGCGGACCGCTCCCGCGCTCGACCTCGATCTGCTGCTGGGCGGCCTCAAACCGGTCATTCAGGCCCTTAATCCGCAAGACGTCAACGGACTGACGGAATCATTGATCCAGATCCTGCAAGGCCAGGGCGAAACGATTCAGTCACTGTTGTCGAAATCTTCGTCGTTCGCCAACAGCCTGGCTGACAACCGGCAAGTCGTCCAGCAGCTCATCGACAACCTCAACATTGTGCTGGCCACCCTGGGCAAGGAAGGCGACAAGTTCTCCGGCGCGATCGACAAGCTGCAACAACTGACGTCGGGATTATCAGCCGATCGTGACCCGATCGGTTCGGCCATCAAGTCGCTGGAAAACGGGACGGCATCGCTGGCGAGCCTCCTGTCTTCAGGCCGGGCTCCGCTGGCGGCAACGGTGGACCAGCTCAACCGGCTGGCTCCGCTGATCGACAACGGAAAGGACAAACTCGACGCCGCGATATCCAAGATGCCGTCCAACTTTCGAAAGCTGGCGCGGTTGGGCGCCTACGGTGCATTCGTCCATGAATACCTATGCGGCATTTCAGTGCGCGTCACCGACTTGCAAGGTCGCACCGCGGTGTTTCCCTGGATCCGACAAGACACCGGAAGGTGCTCCGAACCCTAATGCTCAAATATCGCGGCCTGCAACTGATACGGCCCGGCTTCATCGGCCTCACCTTGGTGGTGCTGGTGATCCTTATCGGACTGCAACCCGAGCGGTTGCTGTCGATGGTAACCACCGTTCGATATCAGGCAGTGTTCAAAGAGGCTGGCGGCCTGGCTGTCGGCAACGCCGTCACGGTCTCGGGCATCAAGGTGGGCACCGTCGACAACATCGTGTTGCGCCATGGCGCGGCGGTGGTGACATTCAGCGTCGAGAGCGGCCTCTCGTTGGGATCGCAGACCAGCGCGCATATCCAGACCAGAACTCTTTTGGGCCAACGCGTTATGACGCTGAACTCCGCTGGCAGCAGAAGGATGCGTCCGCGCGAAGTCATCCCCGTGTCCCGAACCTCTTCGCCCTATACGCTGGACGACGCGGTCGGTGATCTGACCACCAACGCCGCCGGAACTGACACCGCCGCGCTCAACCAGTCCCTCGACACGCTGTCGGCGACGATTGATCAGATCACCCCGCAGCTGGGGCCTACATTTGATGGGTTGACACGGCTGTCGCAATCACTTAACGAACGCAACGAGTCCCTGGGCGCGCTGCTCAAAAATACAACCACCGTCACAAAGATCCTTGGTGAGCGCAGCCAACAGCTCAATACGTTGATCCTGAACGCTAACGACCTGGTGACGGTGCTCAACGACCGCCGGGTGGCGATCGCCAACTTGCTGGTCAACACACGCAGGGTCGCCCAGCAGATCGGCGGTCTGATCACCGACACCGACAAGGAGCTGGCGCCAACCCTGCAGCGGCTCAACAACATTACCGCGATGTTGGAGAAGCATCGTGACGACATCTCCAAGGGATTGCCCGGCCTGGTGCAGTTCGAACGCACTCAAGGCGAAGCCGTCTCCAACGGCCCCTACTACAACGCCTATGTCCCGAACCTGATATCCGCCTCGGCCCTTCAACCGTTTTTCGACTACGCGTTCGGGTTCCGCCGCAGCGGACCCGGCCAACCGCCTGAAACCGCCGGGCCGCGAGCTCTGTTCCCCTGGCCCCACAATGAATTTCCCCAGCAGCCCGGACCAGGTGGGGGGCAGCGATGAACCGCAAACGCCTGCTCGCGGGCACGGCCCTGGTGTTGGCCGCCACGTTGATCAGCGCCACGGTGGTACTCGTCAACCAGGTATGGCGCAGTCCTACGACAATATTCGCGTATTTCGCGAACGTAATCGCCATCTACCCCGGAGACGAGGTTCGTGTCGCCGGGGTCAAGGTGGGGACCATTGACTCGCTGATCCCCCAGGGCACACAAACCAAAATGGTCCTCAAAGTCGACCATGGCATCGCCATTCCGGCCGAGGCGAAGGCGGTCATCGTCGCACCAAATCTTGTGGCCGCCCGTTATGTTCAGCTGACCCCTGCCTACGACGACAGGGGTCCCACGATGGCTGACAACGCTACAATCCCGGCAGATCGCACCGCTGTTCCTGTTGAGTGGGATCAAGTCAAAGAGCAGCTGATGAGGCTGTCCACCCAGCTGGGGCCCGATATCAAAACGTCGACATCGTCGATAGGCCGATTCATCGACAGCGCGGCCAATGCGATGGCCGGCAATGGCGACAAACTTCGACAGACTATCGCCCAGCTGTCCGGCGTGGGACGTATCCTGGCCGACGGTGGCGGAAACATCGCCGACATCATCGCTAACCTGCAGACCTTCGTGGCCGCCCTGCGTGACAGCAACACCCAGATTGTGCAATTCCAGGAACACTTCGCCACCTTGACCGCTGTCCTCAACGACAGCCAATCCGATCTCGATGCCACCTTGTCAAGCCTTTCCGTCGCGGTCAAAGACGTCCAACGTTTCGTCGCCGGTAGTCGCAATCAACTATCCGAGCAGGTGCAGCGGCTCGCCAACGTGACCCAGATTCTGATCGACAACAAGATGTCGGTTGAAAACTTGCTGCATGTCTCGCCCAACGCGCTTGCCAACGGCTACAACAATTACAACCCGATGACGGGCACCTTCATCGGCGGCTTCGCCTTCATCAATTTCTCAAATCCCGTGCAGCTCATCTGCGCCACGATCGGCGCCTTGGAAAACGTGACCGCGCCGGAAACCGCCAAATTGTGCGCCCAATACCTCGGCCCCGGGTTGCGGCTACTCACCGCCAACTACCTGCCCATGCCGCTCGCTCCCTACCTGGCACCGTCACCGCCGCCGCAAGACTTGATCTACACCGACCCCGCGCTGGCACCCGGTGGCGCCGGGCCGGCCCGCGCACCCGAACCTCCGCCCGCGGTATCGGCCTACACCGGAGCCGGGGACGTCCCGCCGCCGGGATCCGGCCAACCCCCGCTGATCGCACCTGGACCGAACGCCCCCAATGTGCCGGGCGGCAGCGGCTTCCCGTTGCCGGCGTTGTTCCCGGGAGCGCCGGTTCCCACCAATCCGGCCGCGGGCGTGTTGCTGCCAGCCCAAGCACCGGCGCCGCCTCCACCAGCAGAGGGAACTCCATGATGCGCCGATCGCCGATGCCCGTGCTGGTCGCCGCAAGCTGCGTCGTGTTGATGGCTCCCGCCTGCTCGTTCGGCGGGCTCAATTCGCTGCCGCTGCCGGGTGCGGCCGGCCGCGGCCCGGGCGCGCAGACCTACCACATACAGATCGCTAATGTGGGTACGCTAGAATCGAATTCGCCGGTAATGCTCAACGATGTGGTGGTCGGTAGCGTCGGAGGGATGACCGTCGACGGGTGGCATGCCGATGTCGACGTCTCGGTCAATCCCGGCGTCGTGATTCCTGCCAACGCTGTGGCCTCCGTTGGGCAGACCAGCCTGCTTGGGTCGATGCATCTGTCCCTCGACCCGCCGCCGGGACAACAGGCGAGTGGCAGGCTTGCCCCGGGTGCGACCGTTGCGTTGAACAAATCCTCGACCTATCCGTCCACCGAACAAACCCTGTCGTCGCTGTCGGCGGTGGTCAACGGCGGGGGACTGGGTCAAATCGGCGCCATCATTCATAACTTCAACGCCACATTGTCTGGTCGACAAGGTGATATCCGTGAGCTGCTGCGGCAACTCAACGACTTCGTTGGTCTCTTCGATGATCAGAAGGACAACATCATCGCGTCGATGAAGTCGCTGAACCGGCTGGCTGACACGTTTGCCGCACAGCGGGATTCGATCACCCGCCTCGTGACCGATTTGCCGCCGGCCCTCGATGTGCTCATCAAGGAACGGCCGCGGATCACGACCGCGTTGCAGAAGCTCGGCGCGTTTAGCGACACCGCGTCGGCGGTGGTCAACGACATCAGAAGTGATCTCGTCACCAACTTGAAGAATCTCGAACCCGCGCTGCGCTCACTGGCCGACTTGGGACCAGACGTCGCGCGTGCGCTGGCGTACGCCACCCATTTTCCATTTCCCCAGAATCTGATCGACCGCGGCATGCGCGGCGACTACATGAACCTGTTCATCACGCTGGACTTGACGATCCCGCGAATTAAACGAACAGCGCTGCTGGGCACGCGGTGGGGCGAGGAAGGCGCCAAACTGATACCAGCACCGGGTGATCCGTGGTATCTGAACTACAGCTACGAGCCGCTGAGCGCGCCGCTGGCATCCTCACCGCCTGCCGGAGCCGACGGTGGGCCCCTAGTCGGTGCTGCGACCACGGCACCGATGCCAGGCCCTGGGCTTCCCCTGCAGCCGCCACAGCCGGGCACCCCGGGCGTGACTTCGCCCCAGGACCCGTTGGCGACGCTGTCGCCGTTGGATCAGCCGATCCCGGAACCGCCGCCACCAGGAGTGGGACGATGATCACCCGATTCGTCCGAAATCAGCTCATCATTTTCACCATTGCGTCGGTGGTGGGATTGGCTTTGATGGCGTTCTCTTACATGCAGATTCCGACCCTGCTGGGCTTGGGGAAGATCACCGTCACCCTTGAGCTGCCTGAAGGCGGGGGGCTCTACCGGTTCGGCAACGTGACCTATCGCGGTGTCGAGGTCGGCAAGGTGACCGATGTGCGCGCTACCACACACGGAGCCGTGGCGACGCTGTCGTTGAACACTTCGCCGAAGATCCCGGCAGATCTGCACGCACAAGTCGCTAGCGTCTCAGCGATCGGTGAGCAGTATGTGAATCTGCAGCCGCACAGCGATTCTGGCCCTTACCTGAGTGATGGATCGGTCATCAGCGCCGACCGCGCCTCCGTGCCCCAGCAGGTGGGGCCGATGATAGACCAGGTCAGCAAACTTGTCGACGGCATCCCGAAAGACAAGTTCGGCGGCCTGCTCGACGAGACCTTTAAGGCGTTCAACGGCGCCGGATACGACCTGGGATCCCTGCTGGATTCTACTAGCAAACTCTCTGGTGACCTCAACAGGGTGTCGGGTCAAACCCGCGCCCTCATCAACGACAGTGCGCCGCTGCTGGACGGTCAAGCTCAAACGACCGATTCGGTGCGTGAATGGGCACGAAACCTCGCCGGCGTCAGCGGTCAACTGGTCAACGGCGATTCACATCTGCGCAGTATCCTGGCCACCGGACCCGGTGCGGTCGATCAGGTTTCGAAACTTCTCTACCAGATCAAACCGACACTTCCAGTGCTGCTGGCCAACCTGAGCAGCCTCGGCCAGATTCTGCTGACCTACAACCCGTCACTGGAACAGCTCCTCGTGCTCTTTCCGGCCTATCTCTCGGCAGCGAATGCGGTGCTGCCGCAAAACAGCCCTAACGGCATGCCGATGGGGGATTTCCACTTCAGCCTTGGTGATCCACCGGCGTGCACCGTAGGATTTCTTCCGCCCTCGCAATGGCGCTCACCAGCCGACCTCACCGACATCGATACGCCGCCGGACCTCTATTGTAAACTTCCCCAGGATTCGCCGATTGGTGTGCGCGGCGTGCGCAACGATCCCTGCATGGGCCATCCTGGAAAACGCGCTCCGACCGTCGAGATCTGTGACAGCGACAAGCCTTTCGAGCCGCTGCAAATGCGACAGCACGTGCTTGGGCCCTACCCGTTGGACCCCAGCCTGGTGGCCCAGGGTATCCCGCCCGACGAAAGGATGGACCCGAGTGCCGGTCTGTTTGGGCCGCTGGGCGGGACACCGATGCCCCCAGCGGCATCGCCGCCGGCGGCGCCCGGTCCGGCAGAATCGGTCCCGTCGACCGGTGTTCCCGGTCCTGGCGACTCCACGGTATCCCCGGAGCCGGTTGTCCCGCCCGCGGTGGCCCCGAGCGGTTTTGCTTCCGGGCCGCGCAGTGCACCGGCTGTTGCCGCGGTTCCCTACGATCCGGCCAACGGGGTCTATGTCACTGCCGACGGTCGCCTGGAGCGACAGCCGGCACTCGTCGGGGGCGCCTTGACATCGTGGAAAGACCTCTTGCCTAATTGATCGTTGCTCGCGGGGACTAGATCTAAGTGTTAATCGAGTTTTTGCAGGCGCAGTGGCAAACTGATCATCAGCGGCCGGTTGATCCAGCAGTCGCCACTTTTTCCAATAGTCGTGTCAGAGCCCGCCAACAACGTCACATCGGTGTCGACCATTTGGCCGTCGGAGTCGACGCCCCAGAATCGATATCTCTGTAAGCCCGCGGCTGCCGTCCCATCCGGGCACGGCTGCCAGTTGTTCACCACGCGGTCAACCGACCACCATGATGCGTCGTAGTGCAAGTCAGCCGACCAGCCTTGACTGCTGGTGACTTTGCCTGAACACGTTGTGGAGTCGACGCACGACGAGGTGATTGTCCATACTTGGCGCACCGTTTGCTCGTTGTGAAGGATCTGGTTGGTCTTGGCCCAGTCACCGTTGGAGGTCACCAAGAAGCGGCCATTGAGTGCCGAACTGGCAAACGAGTCGTCTGCACCGACCACCGGTGTCGCGAGTACAGGTATCACAACGCTACACCCGGCCAGACTCATCAGCACCCATGCACGAAGGTTCCTGTGAGGGATTGGCGGTGAGGACTCAGACATAATCGTTGTCGCTTCTTGCGATTTCGGCGGATCGGCGTTCAGGCGGCACGGCCCACCGGGACGGTCTCGCGCTCCGAGCACCCGCCCGCTCGTGACGTTGCAACGAATTTGCCTCCACGATCCCACCTCCATAACATTGCATTCACGATAACTATCGCAGCCGCAATGTTATATGTTAGATTGGCCTGTCACCAGACCAACGGATGTCTGGGTGTTCAGCGTCTAGCGACACGATCCGGTAGGGGTGCACTGGAATGATTCCCGATGTCCTCGTCGTCATTGGTGTCGGCGGGATGGGCGCCGCGATCGCGCGGCGTCTGGGCGCCGGGCGATCGGTGGTGTTAGCCGACCGTGATGAAACCACAATGGGCCAGTTAGCCGCCTCGATGCGAGCCGAGGGTTACAGCGTGGCCAGCCAGCTCGTCGATGTCAGTGATCGATCATCGGTGTCCGAGCTTGTCCGTTTCGCGGCTCGACATGGGCGCCTTGCAGCGGTCGCGCATACTGCTGGGGTCTCGCCTACGTCGGCGACACCGGCCCGGATCCTGTCGGTGGACCTGCTCGGCACAGCGCTAATCCTCGACGAATTCGCCGCGGCGATGACTCCGCAGAGCGCCGGGGTGGTCGTGGCCAGCATGGCGGGAACGCTGCTCGGCAACGCGCTCGGAGAAGAGACCGAACGACTACTGGCGACGCTGCCCGCAGAGCAGCTTCTTGATGTGTCCGCGGTCAGCTCGCTGCTTGACGCCGACCCGCAGGACCCCGGGATGCGCGGGTATGCTTATGCGATTGCTAAGCGGGCCAACCAGTTACGCGTCAAGGCAGCCTCGGGTCTATGGGCCCAGCACGGCGCCCGGATCAACTCGATCAGTCCCGGGGTCATCGCCACGGCGATGGGTCGCGCCGAGGCCAGCGACGCTGCTACCGGTGAGGCCACCAAATACCTGATTGCTCAGTCAGCGAGCAAACGGATGGGCACGGCCACCGAGGTTGCCGCCACCGCCGAATTTCTTCTCGGTGTCAACGCCAGCTTCATCACGGGCACCGACCTACTCGTCGATGGGGGTGCTGTTGCCGCCTCGTTGGCCGCCGTATCGCTCAGCTCGCCATAAGCGAGTCCGCTTGACGGTCGGCCCTTTCGGAGAGGCCCAACACCAGACCGACTACCAGCAAGGAGATACACCAATGGTGGAATCGCAGATAAGCGTGGTCCGCGAATCACCCGTCGGGCCGGAACCGGCTAAATTCCATTGGTTGTCGACTAATCCCGGTAAGCGCCGCACCGAAATCATCTATTTTTTCTGGTATTTGGCGACCGCAGCGGCGCAGATAGTGGCTATGCAACACCTGAGCTACGACCACCCTAACGACGCCCTGCTGGTGTCTGAATCCACTGTGGCGGGGTTGGGCACCATGTTCTTGCCGTTGATTTTTCGCGCACGGCAGGACCGAGGGATGCCGTTGCGTGACCTGTACGGCTTTCGTATGGGGGTGTTCCTGTTCATCTGGGCGGTGATCGGTGGCTTCATCGGTACCGACCCGTGGTATGAGGTGTTGCACGGGCACTTCGCTTTCAACACTGTGCTCAATCCCAACGATGTACCGCTGTTCATGCTGCCGGTGACGATCGCGACTTTCGGGTTCTACTCAGTCATTTTGGGCACCCTGTACCGGATCATCACGCAACTCCTCGGCCGTACCCACACCGCGCTGTCAGGTGACAGTGTCGCGCGACACGCCGTCATATGCCTGCTGCTCGCCGGCCTCATGCCGCTGGCCGAGACGTTCGCCTTCACCGGCAGCAACTACTGCTTCGACAATGGCACCGGCATGTGGGGTCTGAACATATTGATCTATGGTGCGTGGCATTTCTCAGCGCTGCTGTTCTACACCCGATGGGACACCATCCCCGGCCAACGCGCAGGGCTGACGGAGACCATCGTGGCAGGATTTGCGACATTGGGCATCCTGATGACGCTGATGGCGATCACTGAGACGTTCATCGCGCCGCACTTCATTAACGTCCAGCACGGCCTCGTTCAAATCAACGACTGGAGCCCCAACAATTGCCTTGGCCCTAAGCCCTGACCATGCCGGCGCCGAATCGAACGGAGTGCCGAGGTGATTCGCGTAGCGCCCACGCTTGCGGCGTCATCGCGACCGCGCAGCGACGATGCCAAAGACCGGCGTTCACAGTGGCGCTGGCCGTGGTCGCGCTGGGGGCTCTGCTTGGTGCAATGACGAGCGCCTCGGCCACGGCGCGTGCCGATCCGGAACCACTGCCTAATCCCGCGGTTTCGGTGGTGTGTGATGACGCGTTCTGCACTCCGGGCGTCAAGGGCGATGTCGTACTGGGTGCGCCCTGTGGGGACACCACCTACTACGTCTTTGGTACCACGTCGTGGGGTCGTCTTGTGTTTTGCGGCTCCCCGCGGAGGTATGAGCCCCGTTACTTTCGGGCCATGCCCATGCTCGGGGTCAAAGAACTCGGCAGCAGTTGCGCCGGGCACTTCACGGCGGTGGCTCAAGCACCCGACGGGCTCTTCTTGACCTGTGTAATCCAGGACAACCAACCCGTGTGGGTCCGCGGCGACACCTAACCGCCCCAGCCACTCGGGCTGCAGCCGCGGGGCTTCCTCCACCGCCCACTGCGGTAGTGACCCAGGGCGGCCTCCTGGCCGCCGTCGCCTGGGAGCTGGATCGTCGGCTGTGAGCTGCAACGTCGAAAATTGACCAGGCTCCACCAGCACGCGCACGCACCGCAGGGCTCTTCCGCGGAGGCGTTAGGGGCCCGACCCTGGGATCGGTGTCCCGATAACGGATGCCGACATCGCGAGGGCTGCGCGGGGTGTCGGTGCGGCGGACGTGATGTTTTCCTTCCGCACCTTGGCCGGCCAGGACGGAGACCGCGAAGACACCCAACGACGCACATGATGGCTGGTGCTGTCACCGTGTGACGCGGTGAAGCCACCCCGTATTACCTTGCTGCTCGCACTTGCCGTCGTCGTTGGCGTTCGGAGAGAGGCCGACACTACAGGCGGGACAATGTGAATGGATAGACCAGTACGCCGGCGGGGGCTCCGTCGCAACCGGTGTCGGACGTGGACTGCATGGATCCGACTAGGGTCGCGGCGTCCCAGGTGTAGACATCATGTGTGGGGATGGTGGGCCCGTAGTAGACGTTGTCGCAACGCAATCCGTACGGATCGTCGACGCTCAACGTGTACCGGCCGTCGGCCAGTTCCGCGCGGCCGGTATAGGGATACGCCCTCGCGTTGGGCTGGGGGTGAGCAAGGACCAGCAGGCATTGGTTGTCGCACGGGGAGATCATCCAAAGCCAGGTGTGAAAGTCGTAGCGTCCGTCGAGGTTCAGCATGTAGTTGCCATAGCTGAAGGCTGCGGCCCTTGGGGCTGCGGCGACCGAGGCCGCAATCACGCAGGCGAGACAGATTGCCGTGGCTGCCACTAGTACGCTTTTGTGTAGCCACGGTGCCGGAAGGGTTGTTGGCATCTGACCCCCGATCCATCCGAAGGGCGCCCGCGGCGCGCCATTGCCGATTAACATAGCAGCCGCGCTAAACTCTGGGCCCGGATCGGCTGATCGCGCGGCGGCCTCGTTGGCCGGTCATTCCGATGACCGCTGGGGCCGCGCGTAGTCCCGAGCTCATACGGCACCGTCTGCCATGGTGTGCTCTTGACTGGTTAGGAAGCCGTTGCGCAGTGCGAGCCGATGGATCTTCTCGCTGGCGTTTCGGGGCAGAGGCGTGTCGGACATGACGATGTACTTGGGTACTTTGAATGCTGGCAGCGCCCCGCGGAGGTGTTGGCGGAGTTCTTGTTCGGTGAGCACTGTCCCGGGCCGCGGGTGGAAAACCATCGCGAGTTCCTCACCCATGGCGTCGTCGGGTACGCCAAATACGGCCGCCTCTTGGACCGCGTTATGGCGGTAGGCGGCGTTTTCGATCTCGGCGGGCGCGATGTTCTCGCCGCCGCGGATGACGAGCTCCTTGATACGGCCCGTGACGTGGAGGAACCCGTCTTCATCGAGGTGCCCGATGTCGCCGGTGTGGAGCCAACCCTCGTCGGTGAACGCCGCCGCGGTCAGGTCGTCGCGCTGCCAGTAGCCGGGTGTGACGGTGACCCCGCGCAACTGTATTTCGCCGTCTTGTGCGGTGGGCAGGGTCGTTCCTGACGCATCTGCTGCGCGTACTTCGACGATCGGGGAGGGGATTCCGCAGGTCAGCGGTTTGAGATCAAAGACCGGGCCGCTCGCGGTGGCGCCAACCGAAGCGGTTTCGGTCATACCATAACCGGTTGACCGCGTGACGATGCCGAGTTTGTCGCGTAGCAGATCGGGCAGGTCGGCAGGGGTCGCTGCGCCGGCGGAGGCGACCCGCGATAGCGAGGACACGTCGTAGTCGTCGAGCTGCGGGTGGGTCAACAGGTCCTTGAGAATCGCCGGCACCGTCGAGAGCATGGTGATCTTCTCGGTGGCGACGATGTGTAGCGCGGTCGGTGTGTCCCACTTGCGCAGCAGGGCCACCTTTTGTCCGACCATGCACGGCAGAAGAAAGCCACTGAATAATCCGGTTGCATGAAACATCGGGATGGTGACCAGTGCGGCTTCCTCGGTTGCGCCGCCGCGTAATTCAACGGCTGCGCCGAGTTCCATGGCCAGGTACCCGACGAGCATCATGTGCATCAAGGCCTGCCCGATCGCGATGTGCCGGTAGACGACGCCCTTGGGCACCCCGGTGCTTCCTGAGGTGTACATAAGCAGTGCCGGGTCTTCCGGATTAGGTTGGGCCGCAGTGTAGCTGCGCCCCTCATTGGCGGCTATGGCGTCCGCGATCGGCTTGGCCTGGACAAGCTCGGCAACGGTAGGCGGCAGTTGGGCAAGCGAGCCGTCCACGAAGCTAAATAGCAGCGGAAGGCGTTGGCGTATCAACAGATCGGCGGCCAACATGGTGCGGGGAAGGTCGGCGGCCAACAGGACGGCGCCGCTGTTGGCTAGGGTGAACTGCAGCTCGTCGGCTGAACCCCAGCTGTTGAGGGGTACCACGATCGCGCCGATGTGTGCGGCTGCGGCGAACACCACGAGCCAGTCCGGGCAGTTGCGCATCGCGATCGCCACCCGATCTCCGGCGCGCACACCGTATTCGTGTTGCAACGCGGCAGCAAGGGCATCAACTTCGGCGAAGAATCGGCCGAACGACCACTTCGCCCCGTCGAAGACGAGGAAGTCCTTGTCGCTGTGGCCGCGCCCGGGCGCCAAGACGTCCAGGAGGGTGGGGGCGGCGTGTGTGAAGACACGATATGTGGTTCCATTGATGTCACGTTCAGCGACTTCGAAGGGGCCGCCGGGATTGGTCAGGCGTGCGACCGCGTGATGGACCTGCGCGGGGGTGAGGGACACTTCTGATCTCCTGTCAGCGGCGGTCTATGCACGTAATCGGGAAGTCGTATCGCTGCCCGGTTATCCCCGACCAGGTCATCGACGCAGGCGGTGATCTTCGCCCGCACTATCACCTCGCGTCATTCGTCAATTGGTCCAGAGCGGGCATCCCGGAGTAATCGATCTGGTTTGTCACGATGGAAGCTGAAAAGCCGTTGTCTACCACCAAGTTAGTTCCGTTGATGTAGGAGGCCGCATCAGAGCCCAGGAAAGCCAAGGCGTCAGCGATTTCATCAGGAGCGGCCTTACGGCCACCACTTTGGCTGGTCATCCAGTCGAGGATCGGTTCACCCATCGACGCTTTGAAGTCGGTTATCAGTGGGGTGTCGATCAGTGCAGGGCAGACACTGTTGAGTCTGATGCCGCGCTTGGACAACGGCGTCGAATAGAGCAGGGTGAGCACCTGTGCGCACTCTTTGGAGAAACCGTAGGAGTTCTGGGTCAGTTCGGGATGGGCATGAACCCAGTCGAGTGCGCCGCCCCAGTTCTCGATGGCGAGCAGCTCCAGGATCTGCGCAAGCCGTTCGCTAAACCCGCCGCCAGCGGCCGATGCGGTGACGACGATGGCGCTGCCGCGCTGCATGCGGTGCTGCAGAACAGAAATGAGTTTGCGCGGTGCAAGAACGTTGACGCCCATCACCACTGGGATCTCCTGTGTGGCGGCAACTCCGGCGTTGTTGATCAAGACATCTATCTGGTCGGGAAGCCGCCAGACTGCGTCGTCGATGGCGGCAGGATCGGACAAGTCGGCAAGGACGAATTCGTCGGCTGGCCCATTGCAGGGCTTGATGTCCACCGCAATGATGCGTTCGGCGCCGGCAGTGCGCAGTTTCTCGATCAGTGCGGCACCCACGCCGGTAGCGGCGCCGGTGACGACGACAGTCTTGTTCTTGTAATTGATGATTGGTGACATCGGGTTTACTCCTAAACTGACAGACAAGTCGTGGTGTAGAGCGGGCTCATAGCGGTTTCCAGCGGGACGTTCCGTCCTCGGCGAATGCGGCGAAGGAGTTCGCGAGATCTCCGGACGCGGTGCACATCACCTGGGTGCGGTTTTCGATGTCGAGGGCGTGACGCAGGCTAGGCGCGTCGATGGTCTGCCACATCGTTTCTTTGGTCATCCACACTGCCAACGGGGAATTGCCGGCTATCTCACGCGCTTTGGCGACGGCGGTGTCGACCAGATCTTCGTTATCGATGACAGCAAGCACAAGACCGATATTCGCGGCTTCGGTGGCATCGAACACCCGCCCCGTGAGCATGAGTTCAGCGGCTCGAGACGCGCCGATCAGGCGTGGAAGATGGTAGCTGGTGCCCATGTCGCACGCCGAGATGCCATGTCGGATGAACACTGCGCCAAATGTCGCCTGCGGCGCCGCATAACGGATATCGCATGCCAGTGCCAATGCGAATCCCCCGCCCAAGGCGAAGCCATTGACCGCCGCGATGACTGGCTGTCGCAGTCGGTGGACCTTTTCGAAGGCTGAGGCCATCAGTTCTTGGGCGGAAAGGGTGACCGCCACGACCGAAGTTGCGGCAGCTTGCAGCGCGGCGTGGGGGGTGGCCGCTGTATCGGTCAGATCCCCAGGTTGGGCCTTGATGTCTGCGCCGGCGCAAAACGCCGCCCCAACACCGGTCAGCACGACCGCCCTGGCGACGGGATCGCCGTTGAGGGCATCAAGCGCTCGATGCAGTTCGGCCAGCGTCTGGGAGTCCAGCGCATTCCCGCGGCGCGGCCGGTCGATCGTCAGGATGACGATGGCACCGTCGTCGAGACGTTCGACCTTAATCGCACCCGCGTTTCCCGCGTCGGCACCGCGGGCACTCACGAACTCACTTCCGGTTCGGTGGGGGCGAATTGGGCTATTGCGGTGCGGGAGACATCCGGGTTGGAGTATTCGCGCCACGAGACGATGCTGCCGTCGAGGAAGTGGAAGACACCGATGTACTCGTTTCGGTAGATCACAGGCTTGTCGCGTCCCTCTGCGTCGTTCTGGTACTTCGCGATGAGGATGTCCGGATCGAGGAGGTCGAAGATCTCGTTGATGGTCATATCGAACTTCTTAAACATCGTGAACATCATTGACATCAGCTGACCGAACCCGTCGCGGTCGCAGTCGGGTACCGCGGGTTCGTAAGGCAACTGGAAGACCGCCGAGTCGTGCAACTCGGCAATGACCGCCTGCCCGTCGAGGCGGCTCATCGCGTCCATTGCGCGGCGCAGCGTCTGCTTGTTTGTGTCGCGCGTCGTTGCGCTGTCAGTGTTGGTCACGGGTGCCTTTCGGTTGTCGGAAATTCGCGCTCGGCCCTCGGCGAGCACATCTCTGGTCGCCGCTATTGGTTGAAGTCATCGACGGCGAGCAAGGAGCTGGGGCCGATCGACGCCTCAATGCTGTCGGCGCACAACGTGGTCGGGGCGGGCTAAAATTCATCGCACCTAGGTCACTCTGTTGGATTCTGTCTCGGCCACTGCTAGCGGGCCACCATGCCGCCGTCGGCGATGATGGTCTGGCCGGTCATGAAGCTGCCCGCATCGGACACCAGAAGCAAGGCGGGACCGATCATCTCCTCCGGCTCGGCAAGTCGCTTGAGCAGTACCCCGGATGCCATGGCCTCGATGAACTCCGGCGGGTTGCTGCGGGTCATGTCCGTGTCGACCGGACCCGGCGCCAACGCGTTGACCCGTATCCCCATGGGTGCGAACTCGGCTGCCATCGACCGCGTGAATGACACCATGGCCGCCTTGGCTGCCGTATACAGCGATACCCACGGTGAGAAGATGTACGCGCCGACCGACACCACGTTGAGGACCGACGCGTGCTGGCTTTCGCGCAGGTAAGGTAGCGCCGACTGGACCAGGAAAACCGGTCCTCGCAGGTTGACCGCGAAGGATTTTTCCCAGGCCTCGGTGGTGATCTCGCCGAAGGTCTGTGCCAACGCATTTGCGGCGTTGTTCACCACGATATCGATTCCACCGAAGTGCTCAACTGTCGCGTCGACTAACGCGTTGGTGGCGTCGATGCTGCCGAGATGTGTTGGTACTCCAATGGACTTACCGCCAAGCGACTGCAGATGTTCAGCGGCGGCTGCGCAGGCGTCTTCCTTGCGGCTTGCGACCGCGACATTGGCGCCGGCGCACACCAGGCCTTCGGCGATGGCTAGGCCGATTCCGCGCGTGCCGCCCGTGACGATCGCCGTGCGGCCTGTGAGGTCAAATTTGCTTTGCAGCGTTTGCTTGTCCAAAACGCCATCCCGCCTTTCAGCTCGTCGACCGCCGCAGCCACGGATTGAGCGTTGTGCAGCCTTTGTGCGATGTTCAGGGGGTCCTCGTCGTAACAGATCAATCCATCATCTGGCGTTGATCATGGTGGAAACCTACGAGGGATGGACGGCCTGTCCATCAGGGAATTTGCTGTGGCATCGGTCTGACGCTTAGGTGGTGGGGATTGGTTGGGTGTCAGGTGTCATTTGAGTGGGTCGCCCATGCGGGCGTAGCACGCGGCGAGGTTGTCGCCCAGAAACGACTTGCGTAGTGCGTCGTCGAGGTTGCCCAGTGCGGGCCCCAATAGTGTGATCGGTGAGGCGTTGCCTTCGCCGTGGGGGTAGTCCGAGGAGAACACCAGCATTTCGGGAAGCAGCGGCAAGATGGTCTCGAGTGGATCCTTATCGCCGAGGCCGATCAGCGGTGTGGCCCGGATATTGCGGCGGGCGACATCACCGCGGCCAAATGAGTCGCACCGCGATACAAAGCCCGGCAGCCAGGCCACCAGTAGCTCTTCGGTGATGACGGTCAAGGTGGGGTGGCGGTCGAATACGCCGCCGTAGATCATGCCCGCCAGTAGTAGTTCGGCGGCCTGGTGGCGCATCGAGTTGGCGTAACTGAAGTAGCCCATCAAACCCCCGCCGCCAGGACGCATCCAGCCTGCGTTGCCCCATCCGTCGAAGTTGGCTGGGGTGTTCCCGATGTGCAGGACCGCGATCATGCCCAGTTCGGTCGCGGTTGCCCACAACACATCCCAGTCCGGGTGGGCTGGAGACATGCCATTTTTCGGGGCGGCTTCAATCCAAAATGCCCGGCTTCCCAGAGCGCGCATGCGCCGCAATTCGGCGGCGGCAGCCTCGAGGTTGGAAAAGTCGATCAGGCTCACCGGGAACAGTCGGTCGGTGTGACCGGCAAGGCGATTGGCCAAGAAGTCGTTGCATCGGCGAAACGCCGCGGCGCGGTCATCGACGAAGTCGGCGAGCACAAAGTACCCCCCGGGGTTGATCAGTGCATAGTCGATGCCGACCTGGTCCATCCATTGCACGCGTTCGGTCGCCGAGCTGACCACGAACGCCGGATCCGGGGCGTCCGCGTCGAGCAACGCGTACTGCAGCGACGAGAAATTCTCGGGCGGGAGGAACGGCACGATCTCCTCGGTCGGTGGCCAATCCTCGCGCGGCGTAGACCGTGCGAGATCACCAGTCAACACATACCCCAGCATTTCCATGCTCGAAGGCATGTTCGCCAGCGAGTCCGCAAATGGATGCTCGTCACGGGAGATCACGGTGTCGAAGTGCGAGTCGCAGTCAATCACAGGCATACCCACACGATATTCAGAGACCCGCGTCACATCTACGCGTCGTTTCACCCAATGGGAGCACGGCGTTCGAATCGGTCCTTCGTCGGCGCTTGTCGTGATCGACGGCACCGCGTACGCCAATCTGGCTAACTGCACGCCACACGCCCAGGTCCATTGTCTGCGCTGGTCGGTCGGTGACTGTCCGCGACCTCAGTCCCGGTGTGTGAAACCTCGCGCTTTATGACCGGTGCCTCGGTGCACAATCGCCAAGCCAACGTCTCCGTCGTACCGCGAAGGCGGCGGCCGTGCGGCATCCGAGGTCGAGAGGAAGCATGTGTCTGACGATGAGCTGCGATTCGACGGTCGAGTCGCGATTGTTACAGGTGCCGGGCATGGCTTGGGCCGCGCATATGCGTTGCTGTTGGCTGCCAGAGGCGCGAAAGTATTGGTCAACGACCGCGGCGGCGACATGAGCGGTGTCGGAACCGATATAGGTGTCGCGCAGGCCGTCGTCGACGAGATTTCTGGTGCCGGAGGTGACGCCGAAGCCAACGGTGACACGGTGGCCACCACCGCGGGTGCGAACGCGATTGCGGCACAGGCCCTAGATCGCTGGGGCAAAGTAGACATTCTCATCAACAATGCGGGCCTAGTTGTCACCAGCACATCGTTGGCTGGGGTGTCTGACGAGGACTATGACACGGACATGGGCGTAGCCGCCGGAGGCACCTTCCGCTTGTGTCGCGCGGTGTGGGCTCACATGATCGATCGTGACTATGGTCGCATTGTGAACGTGTCATCCGGTTCGCTTTTTGGCCTAGGAAGCGGAGTGCCCTATCCGGCCGCCAAAGGGGCGGTCCTTGGTATTTCGCGCAGTCTCGCTGCTGCTGCGAACAACAAAGACCGCAACATCAAAGTCAATTGCATCATGCCGGTCGCCGCAAGTCGTATGTCGGTGATGATGGGCGAAGAAACCGCCCAAAAGATGGAGCGGATTTTCCCGCCATCGGCCGTCGCCCCTGTCGTGGGATTGTTGTCACACGAGCATGCTCCGTGCAACGGAGAGACTCTCGCTGTCGGAGGTGGCCGATTTGCGCGGGTCTTCTTTGGAATTACCGATGGATACCGGGGATCCGTCGATCAGACCCTCGAGGATGTCCGGGATCACTTCGACGAGGCGATGAGGATGTCTGTTTTCGACGTAATTGGCGATGGGTACGACGACGCGATCATGTATCAGGCGGACATCGACTTCTCGCTGCTCCGAGAACTCGACTGACCTGTCATGTGCCGGAGGCCCGGCCAAATTAGCCCGAAAGCCGAAACCGCTTTGGACAAAACATGACTCAGACCGTGCGTGGCGTGATTTCAAGGAATAAGGGCCAGCCGGTTGAGGTGGCCGATGTGGTCATTCCCGACCCAGGACCGCGCGAGGTCGTGGTCGAGGTGGTCTCGTGCGGGGTCTGCCACACGGACCTGACGTATCGCGAGGGCGGCATCAACGACGAGTATCCATTTCTGCTCGGGCATGAGGCCGCGGGCATTGTCGAGTCTGTCGGCGAGGGCGTGACGCATGTGCGGCCGGGCGACTTCGTGATCCTGAATTGGCGTGCCGTGTGTGGTGAATGCCGGGCCTGCAAGCGGGGCCGGCCGTGGTATTGCTTCAACACGTTTAACGCCACCCAGCCGATGACTCTGACCGACGGCAGCGTGTTAACCCCAGCTTTGGGCATCGGCGCGTTCGCCGACAAGACACTGGTGCACGAATTGCAGTGCACAAAGGTCGATCCGGAGGCCGACGCGGCGGTGGCCGGGCTGCTGGGTTGCGGTGTGATGGCTGGGCTGGGCGCGGCGGTAAACACCGGGGCGGTCACTCGCGATGACACCGTGGCGGTGATCGGTTGCGGCGGTGTGGGTGACGCCGCGATCGCGGGGGCGCGACTGGTGGGCGCCAAGCGTATCATTGCGGTAGACACCGATAACAAGAAGCTTTCCTGGGCAAGGGATTTCGGCGCCACGCACACGATCAACGCGATCGAGCTCGACCCGGTGAAGACGATTGCCGACCTTACCGACGGCTACGGCGCGGATGTCGTGATCGATGCGGTCGGCCGACCGGAGACGTGGAAACAGGCGTTCTACGCCCGCGATCTGGCGGGAACCGTCGTGCTGGTTGGTGTTCCGACGCCCGATATGCGCCTTGAGATGCCGCTGATCGACTTGTTCTCTCACGGTGGTTCACTAAAGTCGTCGTGGTATGGCGACTGCCTGCCCGAGCGCGACTTCCCCACTTTGATCAGCCTGTACCTGCAGGGCCGGCTGCCCTTGGACAGGTTTGTCTCCGAGCGCATCGGGTTGGGCGACATCGAGGACGCCTTTCGCAAGATGCGCGCCGGTGAGGTGCTGCGATCGGTGGTGGTGTTCAAGTGAAGGCGAACCGAATCAATGCGCTGATGAACTTGCGCCGCTGGTGGTTCAGGCCGCAACGCAACGGTCAAGCTGAGGCAAACGAGCTGCGGGAGAGGTCAGTTACCGAGCGGCATTGACCGGTCGCGACGGTGCGTCAGCAAGCTGCTGAACGAACAGGCCGATGCGATTCGCCCTCTGGGCGGTCGCTGGCTATCCTCGCGCCCACGATTTCTGAAAGTCCAGTAAAAAAATGGCTGTGCCGCCCGATCACCGCCCGGGGTCTGGCGTGCGGCGAAGAGCAGAATGGCTCGCCGTCGCGTAACCGGCCCGCTGAATTACCTCGACGATGCCGGTAAGTCGGCCCGTACGCTCCAACCGTTGAGGGGATGCGGTGATTGGCCTCGAGAGTAAAGATGTTGCCGGATAGCAAAATCGAACTCTTAGGTTCGCGTTCATGGTTTCGCTGGCAGAAATGCCGAGTGCCAGTGCGCGGCATAACTCGCGGCCGACAACTCGACTGGTCGCACCGCACCCGAGGAGGAACCGACCAGTCAAGTGGGGCTTGCCGGCGCGGGGTGGTTCCAGTGGGTGAGACGTGATGCGAGGCCGCGACCCGAGATCGCTAGCGTAGCCAGAACAGCGCCGACGAGTCCGAGGGGATGCGATGACATGTTAGACCTGACCGGTCACGTAGCGCTGGTCACTGGGGCAGGTCAAAACGTCGGGGAGGGGATCGCCCGCGCTTTGGCTGCACAAGGCGCGGCCGTGGCGGTCAACGACTTTCATGCCGACCGCGCAGAACGAGTCAGCGAGCAGATCTGCGCTGCCGGCGGCCAGGCGATCGCCGTTCCCTTCGATGTGACGGACCTTGCGGCCGTGACCGCGGGTGTTGATGAGGCCTCGGCCAAATTTGGTGTCGTGGACATCTTGGTCAATAACGCCGGAACGGGCGGCCCTACCGAGCCGATGCACGTGGCGCAGTTCGCCGACATGGCGCCGGACAAATGGTCACCGATCATCGCTGTCAACCTGTTTGGTCCGCTCAACTGCGCCAAGGTCGTGATCGGGCCGATGATTGAGCGGCGTTGGGGCCGAGTCCTCACGATCTCTTCGGGCGCCGGTCAAATCGGCATGGACATCGGTGTCTCGCCTTATGCCGCTGCCAAGTCGGGCGCCATGGGCTTCATGCGGCATCTCGCCATTGAAAACGCCAAATACGGCGTCACCGCGAATACCATTTCACTCGGGTTGGTTCTCGAGGCTTCGTCCCTTGTGGAAGCGCTGGCCAAGTCGATCCCTGTCGGCCGGATGGGCACACCGGCCGACGTCGGCTCACTGGCCGTGTACCTGGCCTCCGACGAGGCTTCTTGGCTCACCGGCCAAACGATCGGCCTCAACGGCGGACAACTCACCAGCTAGCCGTGGCGCGGCAACGCACCTATCGAGCAATGCCAGCCCGCGCAAGATGGACCAGTCGAAAACGCTGCTGACCTGAATGCCGGCCTATCCGATCTGGCGTGACTTCGACTGGACGTCTATGCCCGTGCCGCGCTAGTGATCCGCCAACTTCGACCGGCTGCCAAAAATGGTGACCAGCGATCAGCAGGCGGACCGTAACGGTCCCGACTTCGACTTCACCGATCCCGACTTGACGGCGGAAAATACCCCGTTGTTGACAGATTTTCCGGCCCATGGGCGGCCGGCCACGCCCCAACAAACATCACGTGTTTTCACAACGGCCCGCGCCTGTGCTGGCGTCTACACATGTCGCTCAATCCGTAACGTTAAGTGAGCAGATGTTCAGATTAACTTCGGCCAACTCCTAGCTAGCAGCATGCGGAAGCGTGTTCTCGCCCTGAGATTAGTCGGTTTATCACTGGATATAGTCTCTCCTTGTCAACATGACAAGCAACCGCTAATCTGAACACGTGTCCGGAATAAACGCCGACCAGTCCGCTGTCCATCCTGTCCGGCGGCGCAAGAACGTTCGCTCGGAACAAAGCGTTCGCAAGCTCATCGACGCCGCCGTCAAGGAATTGGCCCAGTCGCCATACGCTGACTTCACGGTGCGCGCCGTCGCCGCCAGGGCCGCTGTGTCCCCGACTACCGCCTACACCTACTTCCCCTCCAAGGACGCGCTGATCGCTGAGGTCTATTTGCGGTTGCTGCGCGACGCGAGAACCTTCGTCGACGTCAACGACAGTGCCGAGACGCGCGTGAGGTCTCAGCTTCGAGAACTTCTTCTGCTCGTCGCCGATACGCCCTACCTCGCTGACGCGTGCACGACAGCCCTCATGGCAGACGACGTCTTCGTCAACGACGCACGGCGCAGGATCGCCGCGGAAGTCAGCCGCTGCATCACCGCATCGTTGGGCCCGAAATGCTCGCATGACATCGTGGCCACACTGCACATGGTGTTCTCCGGAGCGACTATGCACTCTCGATCGACGCCGGGCGGGTATCGACAGGTCGCCGACCAGCTCGACCGCGCGGTGTCGATGGTCATGAATTCGCAAATCATCAAACCTGCTAACGACCTAAGCCGTCCAGAACAATGATCACCATTGGCGAGACAATGCGACCACTACAGGAACGAACATGACCACAACGACAGCTGTTCCTCGCGTCTCTGGCGGGGGAGAAGAACACGGCCACCTCGAGGAGTTTCGTACCGACCCGATCGGCCTCATGCAGCGAATCCGCAGCGAATGTGGCGATGTAGGACTGTTTCGGCTGGCTGACAAAGAAGTCGTCCTGCTCACCGGTGCGGAAGCCAACGAGTTCTTCTTCCGTTCCGCCGACGAGGACCTCGACCAGGCCGAAGCCTACCCGTTCATGACACCCATTTTCGGCAAAGGCGTGGTGTTTGACGCCACCCCCGAACGTCGCAAGGAGATGCTGCACAACTCCGCGCTGCGCGGGGAACACATGAAGGGACACGCCGCGCGTATCGAAAAGGAAGTGCACCGCATGCTCGCCGGCTGGGGCGAGTCCGGCGAGATCGACCTGCTTGACTTCTTTTCCGAACTAACCATTTACACGTCGTCAGCGTGCTTGATCGGCGACAAATTCCGCGAAGAGCTCGATCATCGGTTCAGCGACTACTACCACGGATTGGAACGTGGCACCGACCCGCTGTGCTACGTGGATCCTTATCTGCCCATCGAGAGCTTTCGGGTACGCGACTCCTCGCGCGTCAAGTTAGTCGGCCTTGTCGAGGAGATCATGGCGCGGCGCACAGCAAACCCCCCGGCCACAAAATCCGATCGCGACATGCTTGACGTGTTAATCACTATCAAGGATGAGCAGGGCAACCCCCGGTTCTCGGCGGACGAGATCACCGGCATGTTCATCTCGTTGATGTTCGCCGGGCATCACACCAGTTCGGGCACCTCATCCTGGACGATGATCGAACTGATCCGTCATCCTGATATTTACGCCGAGGTTGTGGCCGAACTTGAGGATCTGTACGCCGACGGGCAAGAAGTCAGTTTCCATGCACTACGCCGAATCCCGAAGTTGGACAACGTACTTAAGGAGTCTTTGCGACTTCATCCGCCTCTGATCATTCTTATGCGAGTCGCTAAGGGCGAATTCGAGGTTCGGGGATACCCGATTACGCAGGGGCAGATGGTCGCGTGTTCCTTGGCTGTCTCCAACCGGCTGCCTGAAGACTTTCCGAATCCTGACGCATTCAATCCCGACCGCTACAACAAACCCCAGCAGGCGGATCTGGTCAATCGCTGGACCTATATTCCCTTTGGTGCTGGCCGCCACCGCTGCGTTGGCGCCGCATTCGCCACCATGCAGATCAAAGCGATCTTCTCGGTGCTGCTGCGCGAGTACGACTTTGAGATGGCCCAGCCGCCGGACTCCTACCATGACGATCACTCCAAGATGGTTGTGCAACTGGCCCAACCGGCGAGGGTGCGGTATCGGCGGCGTTCTGGCACCGGGGAGCGCAAGGATGTCGAGGCCGACCTCGACCTGTGTCAGGGGCACGCTATTGCCTCTCTTGGGCAAAATGGTCCGCCAGCCGAAAGGGCTTGATCAGTATGGACTTCGGCATCGTTCTCTTCACCAGTGACCGTGGAATTTCCCCCGCGGACGCAGCGGTCGCGGCGGAGCAAAACGGGTTCACAACCTTTTACGTTCCCGAACACAGCCACATACCGACCAAGCGTGAGGTCGCGCATCCGACGACGGGTGATGCCAGCTTGCCCGATGATCGCTACACACGGACGTTGGACCCTTGGGTCAGCTTGGCCGCCGCCAGCGCCGTGACCAGCACGATCAGGCTATCTACGGCGGTATGCCTTCCAGTCCAGCACGATTGCATCACGTTGGCCAAGTCGATCGCGACGTTGGATCACCTGTCGGGCGGCCGAGTCGAGGTGTGTGCCGGTTTTGGTTGGAACCTCGACGAGCTCGCCGACCACAACGTCCCCGCAGGACGACGCCGAACCATGCTTCGCGAGTACATCGAAGCCATGCGTCAGTTGTGGACCAAGGAAGAAGCTTCATACAGTGGCGAGTTCGTCAACTACGGTCCGAGCTGGGCCTGGCCCAAGACCGCTCAGGAGCACGTTCCGGTGCTGATCGGCGCTGCGGGCAATGCGAAGAACTTCAGGTGGATTTCGAAGAATGCCGACGGCTGGATGTCGACTCCGCAGGATTCCGATATCGAGGGATCGGTTAACTCGCTGCGCGCCGAGTGGGATTCGGCTGGCCGTACGGGATGGCCCCGGATCGTCGTTCTCGATATGCAGAAGCCCGACGCGTCGCGGCTGTCACAGTGGGCCGACCTCGGAGTGTCCGAAGTCGTTTACGGAATGCCCGACAGCTCCAGCGACGAGGTACAGGCTTATCTCGGGCGGCTGGCAGACAAGCTGGACGCATTCGGCCCGCTCGACGCTGCCACGGCGGCTCGGTAGGTATGGCGCAGGAGTAGGCCCAATGTCATTGCTTTCCGGACTGGATGAGATCGGCGGCCCCGACGACTGCATTACGCGTAGGTCGGGAGTTCTTGAGCGGGTCACGTTGGTCATGGATGTGTTTGGCCCGCACCGTGACTACGCTCGGCTTGAGGAAGTCGCCGACCACACTGGACTACCCCGCTCGACCGCCTTCCGTATCTTGCGCCAACTCGTGAATCTGGGCTGGCTCGAGCACGGCCCCGACGGTTTCCGACTCGGACGGAGGCTGCAGGAACTTCACGGCTGTGCCGCGGATTACACAGACATTCGTGCGGCGGCATCGACCGTATTGACCGACCTCAATCTCAAGACTGGAGCGGTATGTCACCTTGGCGTACTGGAGGACAGCTTTGTGCTCTACCTCGACAAGGTCGGGGGCGCTGCGGCGTGTAGCGTGCCGTCCCACGTCGGCGCCAGACTAGGCGCCGAGGAGACAGTCACCGGTCTTGCGTTGCTCGCACAAGTGCCCCCCGAGGACGTCGAACGGCGGTACGCGGCCGATCACCGACTGCCCACCCGGGACGGAATCAACATCGAGCACCTTTATCGGCGGCTCGATCGCGTGCGGCTGCGGCGAGGCCTAGCGTTCTCGCCGGCCGAACGATGCGGCATGGGTATCAGTTCGGTGGCGGCACCAGTGCTTGGGCCCGACGGCGTCGTAGCGGCGATCTCCGTGGCCGCGCGACGGGCGATGCAGTTGGAAGCGTTGGGCCCAATTGTCGCTGCGGCTGCGCGCACAACCAGTGCTCGCTTATTCCCGGACTCGGGCGCCCGGTGTCAGGTCGGTGATCGGCGCGTGATGGATAGCGTCGGTCGCTAAATCGCCGCCTTCTATGCACCTCCTGTCGCGGCGCACGGTGTAGTCGACGGCATCGACGCCGGAATGCGCTTTGGCGACGGGAGAGCACGATTCAGTCCACTGGGTGAAAGCGCAGGCAGTGTATCGCCGTCGGAACGGCTACGTTGAGCCGGCTTAGAGCAATCGCTGCGAGGATCAGGAAGAGTCGATGAAGAGGCCGGTACGGGTGTTCCAAGTGGCCACCGGGAACGTCGGGACAGAGATGATCGGCCGCATCTTGGAGCATCGCGACCTCGAACTAGTTGGGTTGCACTGCTATACGCCAGAGAAAGTCGGACGGGACGTCGGCGAGACCGTGGGGCTACCCACAATCGCTGTCGTCGCCACCGGCACGGTCGACGAAATCATTGCGGCCAGGCCGAATGTCGTCATGTTTGACGGCGACTCCCCCAATTTCGACTTGTACGAACGCGTCCCGGAGGCGGGTATCAAGTCAGGATGACACCGGTCCAGCGAGCAGAGAAAGGGGTGGGCCGATGCGCTTCACGTTCACCGATGTGATGACGCGTTCGGAGTACGTACCGCGTCTTGCGGTGGCGGCCGAGGCCGCTGGCTACGACGGGTTCACGATCCCCGACTCGATCGCCTATCCCGCGCACTCGGATGCCATTTACCCCTACACCGCCGACGGCGATCGCAGCTTCCTCGAGGGCAAGGAATTCATCGAGCCGTTCGTGCTCGCTGCCTCCCTGGGCGCGATCACCGAACGCATTCGCTTCAACACGTTCGTGGTGAAGTTCCCGCTGCGCGCGCCGGTTTGGGTAGCCAAGCAAGCATTCTCGGTCGCGAAGATTACGGGCAACCGCCTGGGCCTCGGCATCGGAATCGGGACCAGCCCGTATCCGGACGACTACTTGATGGCCGGTGTCGACCCAGCCCACAAGGGCGCACGCATGGATGAGGCCATCGAGGTCTTCCGGGGGCTGGAGTCCGGCCAGTTCTTCGAGTTTCACGGCCACTTCTACGACGTCCCCTCGCTCAAGCTGTGTCCGGTGCCGACCCGGCCGGTCCCGTTGCTCATTGGTGGGCACTCGGAGGCCGCTCTGCGGCGGGCAGCAGCCAAGGGCAACGGGTGGATGCACGCGGGTGGGCCCAGCGATCTACTTGAGTCGATGCTCGGAAAGTTGCACGCCTTCCGGGCCGAGGCAGGAAAGACCGACGAGCCCTTCGAGATTCACGCCGCCAGTCCGGACGCGCGGACCGTCGATGGATGCAAACGCCTACAGGAGATGGGCGTCACCGACGTGGTAGTCGGCTTCCGCAATCCCTACATCAAGGGCGACGACACTCAGCCGCTGGCCGACAAGCTGGCCAGGCTGGAGCGATTCGCCGAGGACGTCATCAACAAGGTCAACCCCTAAGGCTGCACAGTGAAAAATGTCTTTTACTTCGACTGGCGCACATGGTGGACGATGATCCGCCTGGTCCGCCGCGAACAGGACCCCGGTCGCCGTCGCCGCCAGTACCGAACGCTTTGCGTTGTCGTACCGGTCCTAGCCTTGTTGCACGCGGTGACATTCGCGCTCGATCCCATCGTCTTTCCCGCGCTGCGACGCACCCAGGTCCACAAGCCAGTCTTTGTGGTGGGTCACGCGCGCAGCGGTACGACGTATCTGCACCGCATGCTGGCCAACGATCCTCGGTTCTCCTACGTGCTGCTCTGGGAGATGTTCTTCCCCTCGCTCCTAGAGAAAAAGGTGCTTCGGGCAGTGCTGAGGTGGGATGAGCGGCTGGGCGGCCGGCTCCGCAGGCGCATCGACGCACTCGACGAGCGACTGTTCAGTAAGAGCCAAGGTGTACACGCGTCTGGGCTGTTCGCGCCGGAGGAGGACGAGTTCTTGCTAACGCTTTCGTGTGCGTCGGGGTTTTGGGTCGTGCAGTTCCCTTACGTCGACGAGTTAGATTTCTACTACGTCGACGACCGGTGGCCCGACGCCAAGCGGCGCCGCGTCATGCAGTTCTATAAGGAATGCGTACGCCGTCAGCTGGTACTCAACGGTCCGGGGCTGATGCACCTCTCGAAAGCTCCCATCCATTGCGGCCGGGTTGAGAGCCTCATCGAGACCTTTCCCGATGCTCGGTTCGTTGTGCCGGTGCGCAACCCCTACGAGACGATTCCGAGTTTTCTTAAGCTGATGGAGTTCGCCTGGTCGGCCCGCAAACGCTCCCAGAAGCACATGAGGGAGTCGTTCCGGTCGTTCGTCGAGTCGTCTTATCACTACTACCAACACCCACTGGACGTTTTGGAAGCCCACCCGGAGGTCCCGAGCGCGATCGTGGACTACCGCGACCTCGTGACGAACCCAGCGGGGACGATGCTTCGCGTGTACGACGAGCTCGAGATCGACATGGTGGCGGCGCAGCAGAAGGCGCTGTCCGATGAGAAGGGCCGCGAGTACCGGTCGGGACACAACTACAGCCTCGAAGAGTTCGGGCTCGAGCCTGGCGATATCCGTAGGCATTTGGCGCCTCTCTTCGACCGCTTCGGATGGGAGTCGGGCCGTGCCGGCTGAGCACGTAGACGTACTACGTGCGGCGTGGGACGAGATGATCGACCGGCTCGGTCGAGCGCGAGAGGCACTCGAGTCTCCCGAGCTGCACGCACCGCCTGCGGCCGGGCCGCGCGACCTCGCGGAGGGCTACCGATACCTCCTGGGCTTCGTGCACTCGGCCGTCGAGCGTGCCTTCTTCGGGGACCCGGCCTTTCCGTATTTCCGCCGAAGCCTCCAGGTGCTCGACAAAGGCACTATCGATAACGCCGACGCCATGTATCTCTCAACACCGGTTGACGGCCGGTTCTCCTACCGGATCTCCGGCCACGTGCAGGATTCGCGACATTGGCGCGGGCAGGCGCTGGCACCCTCAGGTCCCGTCGCCCCCCAATACGTCATCATCGAGGCCCACACGGGCTACGCTGGCGACAGCGGCGACCTCGCCGAATTGCAGCCCGGAGTGCGCGGAAACACCGGCAAGCTCGATTCTTCGGAGTTAGTGCTTGACGAGGATGGTCGGTTCGAGATACTCCTGGCCCCCGAACGGCCGCCGGGCCATGCGGGCAATTTCATTGCCACGCAGCGTACTTCGAGCCGGCGCGGTACGAAGTTCTACGCCGAGTACGTGACAGTGCGATTTCTTTTTCACGACTGGGAGCGGGAGGAGTCTCCCGAGTTGCTGATCCGGCGCCTGGACAAGGTGGGCGAACACCCGCCTGCGCTTGAGCCGGCCACTGCGGCCGCGGCGCTGCGTCGCATTGGCGAGATCGTCGACAACCAAACCCGGTTCTGGAACCAGTTTTACGACGTGGTCCTGGAGGCACACGGTGACCGCAATGGCGACGGAGTTAGCTTCATGCCGCGCAACGACTTCAACCAACCCGCCGGCGCTTCCCTCGCGACGGGCGGTGGACAGAGCACCAACGTTTATGCCGGGGGCGTCTATGACCTGGCCGCGGACGAGGCTCTACTCGTCGACGCGGAGGTGTTCGAGACGCCCGCGTACATGGGATTTCACCTGTCCAACGTGTGGGGTGAGTCCCACGACTTCGCAAATCACCTCAGCAGCCTCAACGGCACTCAGGCCAAGCGCGACGACGACGGCCATTACCGCTATGTCATCGCGCACCGCGACCCGGGAGTGCCCAACTGGCTCGATACTACTGGGCTGCCGGAGGGCTTCATGGCGATGCGGTGGACATATCCTCAACCGACGGACCAGCTTCCCACTGTGACGGTGCGAAAGGTCTCGTTCAGCGAGATCGGCGACCACCTCCCTGTGTCGACGCCGCACGTTTCGCCGAAGCAGCGACGCGAACAGGTGCGTGTCCGCCAGGAGCACGTCCAGCGCCGCTACCGGCAGTACTGACCCCACCCACCTCACAACCGGCATTACTCACGAAAGGCGCGACATGAGCGACACGTTTACCCGAGCCCAGATCAAGGGATTCTGGGACGAATGGCTCGAGGTGAATCGCGAGGCCGAGCGCACGGGCGACTGGGGGATCCTGGCGAACTGCTACCTCGATGACGCCACCTACGGCTGGATGTTCACGCCCGACGAGTTATTCATGGCGATCGGCCGCGACGAGATCCGCCGTTGGGCATTGGGTACGGAAATGGAGGGCCTCGACGGCTGGCACTACGACTACGTGGCCACCGTCATCGACGAGGACAACGCCATGATCGTCGGCTTTTGGAAGCAACGCTCGGGTCTGGTTGACGACCAAGGCCAAGAGTACGAGATCCGCGGCATCGGTGGCAGCTGGTTCGGCGTGGCCCGCGACAAGACGGACGGCAAGATCCGCTTTGCCTGGCAGCGCGACTGGTTCGACCTCGGGTCGACCGCACAGACGTTTATCGAGATCGCAAAGTCCGGAAAGGCGCCAAAGGCATTCCTGGACCGGATCGGCCTGAACGGCATGGACATGCCGGGCCACTGCCGCTACGCCGATCTGCGCTCGACCCTGTGGCCGCCGGAAGTTGAGCAGGGGCAGTACGTCACCCAAAACCCACTTGGTCAGTGAGCGCCAGCATCACCGGCCTGATCTGACGCAGAAAGGGGCACCATGACATCAGGTGAGAAAGGGGCGGCGCGACCGCTCGAGGGCCGAATCGCCTTGGTGACCGGGGCCAGCCGAGGCATCGGGGCCGCCATCGCCAAGCGGTTCGCCTGCGAGGGTGCCGTCGTTGCTGTAGCCGCTCGCAGCTTGGACCAGACCGCGCAGGGAGTCATCCCAGGCACCCTGCGGGGGACCGTCGCCGACATCGAATCGGCTGGGGCCGTTGCACTGCCATTCCAAGTCGATCTCACCTCGTCCGAGTCCCGAGCCCAGCTGGTCGATCGCGTCGTCGCCGACCTCGGGCCGATCGACATACTCGTCAACAACGCCGCCACCTCTATCTTCATCCCGTTCACCGACATTTCAGAGAAGCGCATGCGGCTTATTACGACCCTCAACTACTACGCACCCTTCGACCTCTGTCAACGCGTAATCCCCGCGATGAGGGAGCGCGGCGCGGGTTGGATCCTGAACATCACTTCGCTGTCGGGCGATATACCCACGACCCACCCGCCGGACCCGATCTACCACCTCCAAGGGACGGCCTACGGTTCGTCGAAGGCCGCACTGAACCGGCTGACCGAAGGGCTCGCGTCCGAGTACTATGCCGACTCGGTCGTCGCCAACGCCCTCGCTCCGCTCAGAGCAGTGCTGACCGAGGGAGTGAGGGCCACGATCACCGAGGATGCCGTCGCAGGCGACGGCATCCTCGAGCCCCTCGAGGCCATGGCCGAAGCCGCTTTGGCGCTTTGCACGGGCAACCGCGACGGTCTCAACGGCAAGGTACACAAGTCCTTAACCCTGCTCAAGCAGCTCGGTCGTCCCATTCGCACGCTGGACGGCAGGACGCTGCTGGACGCCTGAGCCTACGGTGGCTGGAATGCTCGGAGCCATGGCCCGGGAGTCCCAATGCTCTGCGGTCAGTCACCGCCAGTACCCATGCAAGTGGCCTGCGTTGTAGATCTCGGTGATTACGCCGCCAACAACGCGGAACACCTCGATATTGGCAATCACCGTTTCATCGCCGTCTGCGTCCGTCAGTGTCGCGTGCCAGATTGTGGTGACGTGCTCGCCGTCATCGCCGGCGACAAGCACCGGCAGCTCGAAGGTGATGCGGTCAAAGCTTGCGCAGGTGTCCTCGACGCGTTGTCGGTTTTGTTCACGTGTTAGCGTGATCGCCTCGCCCGCGCTGTGGCGAATCACTGTGTCGGCGACCAGGTGATCGCCGAGGTCGAAGTTGCGCTGGCTCCAGACGACGTAGTTGTAGAGCTCTACCACCTCGCGGGCAGTGCTTGTCATGCCGACCTGGCGATCATGGTCTCGAGACCCTCGGGGAGTTGTTCTCGCCAATTAATCGGATGCCCCGAGTGGCCGTCGCGGCGATCACCATGACGTCGAAAGCGAGCCAATAATCCAGGTTTTCGACTGTACTGCGTAACCCGCAGTCGCCGCGATGCACGAGGTGATCGTATTGGGTCCGGCGAGTAGCGGTTCGCGTCTCCTTGTGAGCGCGGCAGTGTCGGGTCTCAGGCCCATATCGGTCCACCAACCTCCCGGTGTGCGGCCGCTGTCTGCGTCCGCGAAATAGCGGGTTGTCCATCGGTTATGGGCGGTCGCGGCATGCCCCAGCGCAGATATTGCTCGCATCCGCCGCGCAGGAGCCCGATCAGTTCCATCCACCGAAACCGACAAGACCACCGACCGTGCTCTGCCTACAGGCGGCCCGCTTGACCAGGCGAAGGCGCCATACACCTTCTCCAAGACCCCGTCGTTCACCGCGATGATCAGGTCCTCCGCGCAGTGGGTCGAGACCTGGCCTGACCCCGATTGGTTGATCCGTGGCTTATGAGAGTCTTGCGGCCCACGTTGTGGGCAGGAAGGCTCGACAAGATCATGGCGACGAGGAAACGACACAGTCCCGAGCAGGTTGTGCGCAAGCTGACGGCTGCCGACCGGCTGTTGGCCGAGGGCAAGACACCGCGGCGGTGTGTCGTGAGCTCGGGGTGTCCGAGGCGACGTATCACCGGTGGCGCAATCACTTCGGCGGGCTGAAAGCCGAGGACGCCAAACGCCTCAAGGACCTCGAACGCGAGAATGCCACGCTCAAGCGGCTACTCGCCGATGCCGAGCTGGAGAAGGACGCGCTGCGGGAGGTCGCGAGGGGAAACTTCTAGGCCCGGAACCCCGGCGGGCAGCCGTTCGCCACCTCCAGCGGGTGCTGGGGGTCAGCGAGCGGTTCGCCTGCCGCGTCACCGGGCAGTACCGCGCGACTCAACGTCACGAACCCGTCTTGGCGACGCCTGCCGATCCCGACGCCGCGCTGCGGGACTGGCTGCGGATCTACGCCAAGCATCATCCCCGCCGGGGTTTCCGGCCTGCCTATCATGAGGCCCGCCCCGAGGGGTGGGCTGTGAATCACAAGAAGATCCAACGGCTTTGGCGCGAGTAAGGCCTGCGAGTACCGCAGCGGCGGCGACGTAAACGCCACGGAACCTCGACGGCCCCACCGACTGTGATCGCTGATGCACGCGACCGGGTGTGGGCGGTGGACTTCCAGTTCGATGTCACCACCGATGGTCGACAGATCAAAATCGTGTCGATCATCGACGAGCACATCCGCGAATGTCTCGGCGGCTTGGTCGGCGCAGCATCACCGGCGATCACCTCATCGACGAACTGGACCGCGTGGCTGCCCAGCGCGGCACCTACCCGACCGTGCTGCGTTGTGACAACGGTCCCGAATTATCCTGCAGCGCAATGGCTGACTGGGCCTCGGGTCAAGTCGGGTTGCACTTCATCCCATCCGGCGAACCGTGGCGCAACGGCTACGTCGAATTGTTCAACTCCCGCATCCGCGACGAATGCCTCAACATCAACAGCTTCTGGTCGCTGGCCCAAGCCCGCGTGGTCACCAGCGACTGGAAACACGACTACAACCATCACCGGCGGCACTCCGCCCTGGGTTACCAACCTCCAACCCGCTACGCCGCCGGCTGCACCCACCGCTAAGCGATCCGTCCCGGTGAAGGGGGCTGTAGGAACCAACCCGGCCTGGTCCGCGCTGGTGTCCGAACGCCAACGGTCTGGCCGACATCGCCTACGGTCCGCTGCAGACGTGTCGGCTTGGCCTCACTTCAGGTGCCGGGTGAAAAATCGAGCCGCGTCGTCCCCCGCGAACTGCGGGACGCCGGTGTGCCCGCCGATGTTGGCGTACAGCGTCTTCTCGTGGGAGCCGAAGGCGTCGAACAGGTCTAGTGCCTGCTGCCGGTTGTTTCCTTCGTCGTCCCACTGCAGCAGGACATGTAGCGGAATCGTCACCTGACGGGCCTCGCCGAACATGGAGAGGGGCACGAAACTCCCAGCGAAAAGACCGGCGGCCGCGATGCGCGGTTCGACCACCGCCAGCCGGATGCCGATCGCGATCACCCCGCCCGAGTACCCGACCGGGCCGCTGATCTCGGGTAGTGAAAGAAGTGCGTCGAGCGCGGACTGCCATTCCGGGACTGCCTTCTCGACCAGCGGGATGACGAGCCGGTCGACGATCTCGTCGACCGGCTCTCCGGCCGCCAGCGCCCTGCGCAGATCGGCGCGGGCCTGTTCGGCGTCGGTCGACCGCGGGCGGTCACCGCTGCCGGGGAGCTCGATAGTGGCCGCGGCGAAACCGGTCGCCAAGGAGCGCCGGGCTCTGCTCACTAACCGTGGGTACATACTGCGCAGTCCGCCCGGTCCGCCGGGGTGGCCGAGCAAAATCAGTGGCGCTGGTGAGGATGACGCGGGCGTCCACACGATGCCGGGGATGTCGCCGAGGGTGAATTCGCGTTCGCGGCTGCCATCAGCGAGGCGCTGTTCGGAGGTGAACTGCATGGTCGTGCCTTTCGGGAGTGCTCGTTGAACGGCGCTCCCGGACGACCTATCGTCCGACCGTGACCCCGAACAGGAGCACCCACGTCGATACGTTCACGGGTACCACCTCCTCGTTCTCTCGCACGGTCTCCCAGAAACTAGCAGCAATCGCCCTTGCCTGCCAACCGTTTACGGCGGCTCGTTGGACTGGACGCTACGCAGCTACTCGCCACAATGCCGAGGTCGTGTGTAGCTAAGGACCGCGAACCCGTTGGTCAACGGTCGGTGTTCCACAAACGAGACAACCGCTGCCACAACCGGTCACGTCGCCATTAGCGCACTAAGCTACCGGCCCGTACCCATTGAAACGACTCTCGTTTGCCGTGGACCAATTCACGGGGTCCAGTCAGACCCACGTTCCAGCGCACGATATCGGGGAGATCGCATCCAACGGGGTGGAGGGGACGGTGAGGTCCTTCTACTCCTACGGGTCCAGCTTCATCCACGGCTACAAGTGGGTGACGGAGTACACCCGCAGCGGCACGGTGTTCACTCGGATTGCCGATGCGCTTGCCGTATCCCTGAACATGGCCGAGTGCGCGGTGTGCCTGTTCGAGGCGGCGTCCCGCGCCCCGGGTGGCGTCCGTGGAGACGAGTCCTACATTCCTGAGCGGTTCGAGCCTACGATCTTCGCGTGGTCAGTGGAGCTGTTCAACGCATAGAGGCCCAGCGCACCAACGTCGCCTACGGCCAGCCGGGTCAGGTGGGGATCTCAGTGGGGGCCTGGCCGACACCGACGGCGAGTCCGACGATTCCGAGCCGCCGCGGACATTCTCGCATAGCCACCAACGCCTGGTGCCGAATGCCGGTCGCACAGCCTAATTGAAATCACAAGGCCGGGAAGGTAAATGACAACGTGGTGGTGTGGCATGGGCTGGCAGTGGTGTGCTTGGCGACGAAACTGCACCATACGTTTCACGGATTGGCGGTCGCCTTTCAGTAAGGTGGCAGGAATCAAACCCAAACATCAAACCAATTGCGAACCTTTCCTATTCATGAATACCGATCGGGCAGTTAATAAGCCGGCAGGCTGAGGTGTGTCATGACTGACAGTCGCATTTGGGACTTGAGCCAAGGTCGCGGACTGTGGTCTGCGAATCAGCAAATTGATCACCGGAGATCTCATAGCCCCGGATATCCTGGCGCGCAAGGGGCTTGTAGGGATACCGAGAGCGCTGTCTAATGTGTGTAGCCACATTTCGGTGAGGTCGGCGCGCGAGATATTCTGTGACTGAATCCATTTCAAGCAGGCTGCGCGAACGAACGCCAGCCAGCCCTCTACGGCGATCTCGGTGGCATCGCGCGGACGTCCCTCCGCGACGAGTTGATTGATCAGGCGTTGGCCCACGACGTTTAGCTCTTCGGCGATGATCGCCTGGATTGAAGGGTCATCCGACAATGCGCCGCGGTTGATCGTGACTGCTTCGTAGGGATGATCAACAAAAGATTGGATGTGGGCCTCGAGGGCGGTGGCAAGCTGTTCTGCGGGCGGCAGCTGCGGATCAGGGCCGACGCGTGCCAGGAACCGGTTGCTGGCACGCGTAAATATCGCGACGTATAAGTCTCGTTTTTTCGGATAATCGCGATATAGCAACGATCTCGACACACCCGCGTGCGCTGCGATGTCTTCCATGAGGACATCTTTATAAGGCTTTTCCGCGAACAACGCGGCGCCGGTGTCGAGCAGGTGGTCGCGTCGCTGCTGCGGCTCCAGTCGGCGTCGTGTCACGTGCCGCCGCCGCGGGCATTCGGCACTGGGCTACCAACTCCCAGTCCGCTAGGGTGCCAACTGTACTTTCCAGTGAACGAGTCTCGTTCGCCGTGGGCCAGTTCACGGGGTCCGGTCACAGGCTGACTGCTTGGAGCCAGTCCGGGCCAATTTCCGCGCCCCCTCCAATAACATGACCGCGGCGCTGCCGCCGATGTGTCGTGTGCGTTCATTGCGGGTCAGCTGCCGGCGGTCCCGCGTCGGTGGAGGAGAGGCTGGCTAACGGCGTGGATTCGCGAGTATCGATCACCACTTCCAACAAGGTGAACTGCAATCCGGCCGGACCGCGGGTCACGGCAATGTTGACAATCCCGCTCGACATGGCCAACGGCAGCGAGTTGGTGATCTGCGTGACGAGTATGTAGCAGCGCGCGTTGGTGACGTCCCCGTCGCTGCCGGTCCGGAAGATATTGGTGCTGTTGTGACGCAGCGGATAAGGGCTCTGCTTGCGGTGCTCGGTTAGCCATGCCATCGTTTCGTCGCGACCGTGCAGGTCTGCGCGCAGCATGTCCTCGTACGGGCAGGCACCGGTGTCGCTGCGGCCGGCGTAGTGAACATTGTCAGCGAGCCGGGCGGCGATTTCCTCAGCGTTCCATTCGTCGTAGTAGTGCCAAAATCCGGCGATGAACTCCTGCAATTCGCTTACCGAGACGGCAGTGCTCACTGGTGGTCTCCCATTGGTACTGGCAGTCCCGTCCGTTAGAGGACTGTGTGGCCGCCGACGGTAGAGCACGGCGGCACCGTGGGTCGGCGAGGGTTCCACTGGATGGGCTTGCTACCGATTCGACATGGTGTCTTCGTCCGCCCTGCCCGATGGACTGAAGCACCGGCTTCGGGAGTTGTGACTGTCGGCGGTGGGTTCACGCTGGCCCCATCCGGTGGTGTTGTCGATCGCCCGGCCGGTCAATGCCCTGTGCCGTTCATATGCTCGATCGCGGCGTCGAGCAATTGGGCCACGATGGCGAGCTCGGACAGGTGTCGCGGGGGGACACGTAGATGTAGGTGCTGGGAAGCTGTGGCAGCGCGCCCGCCAAGGGTGGCGTCAGCGGAGCTGAAGATCATGTACATCGACCCTTCGTGTGGGTGGGCCAAGGCCCGCACGGAGACCGGCGTTGAGTGGCCGCAGTCGTTCAGCAGTGGGTGGCGGTGAAGGTGTGCACGACTAGCGGCGGGGTTGGTTTACGGCAGGACGACGATTTTGCCGTGAAGGTGGCCGGATTGGCTGGCGTCTAGCGCTGCCGCGGTCTGGGCCAGCGGGAAGGTACGCCAGACAGTCACGCTGAGGTGCCCCTGCTCGATGAGATTGGCGATCTGGCGCAGTGCGGGACCGAGTTCGCTCCCGGCTCCGCCGATGTGGACTTGGATGCCGGCGGCAGCGGCGTCGAAGGCGACGAGGGTCAACACGCGTTCGGGGCCTCCCGCGAGCGCGATCGATGCCGGGATTTCACCGCGGCCGGAGGCGTCGAGGACGGCGTCGACCCCCCGGGGTGCGACCGCGCGGACGTGTTCGAGAAGCCCGTCGCCGTAGGCCACCGGCTCGGCGCCGATCGAGCGTAGGTAGTCGAAATTGCGCTCGCTTGCTGTCCCGATCACCCGCGCCCCGCGCGCGACGGCCAGCTGAACAGCGAACGTGCCCACGCCGCCTGCGGCGGCATGGATCAGCAACGTGTCCGCGGCGTGGACGCCGAGCTCGTTGAGCACGGCGTAGGCGGTGCCGCCGGCCCCGGCCACGCTGCCCGCCACTTCAAAGTTGATGGTGTCGGGTTTTTTGATCAGGCTGGCCGGATCGGCGAGCGCGAACTCGGCGAACGACGGTGTCAGCGAGGCGCCCATGACCGCATCGCCTACGCGGAATTCGGTCACACCAACTCCAACTTGATCGACGACACCGGCCACATCGGTTCCCAGGCCCGCGGGCAGCGTCAGCGACAGCTGCTCACGCATGGCGCCTTGCATGGTTTTCCAATCGATGGGATTGATGCCCGCGGCGCGCACCGCGATCCGCACCTGCCCGGGGTCGGGGTTAAGCGCGGGGACGTCGACCACGCGCAGCACATTGGTGTCGCCGTATTCAGAGAACTGCACGCTGCAGGGCATGTACTAATCTTCCAATCCGGTCGCGGGCGAGTGGATTCCGAGGTGTTGCTCCGGTCACAAGTCGTCGGGCAGCAGGCCGAACGACTGGTAGAGGCGAACGTAGTCGACAGTGTCCCAGTGTTCGGCGGCGACACCGTCTTCGATCCGCAAGAAATCAGCCGAGGCGAAGTCGACGTGGTGTCCGCTGGCGGTCACTGTGCCGTCCCAGACGCTGAGCGAGGCGACCCGGTCGTTTTCGGCCACGACATGGGTGTGCACAGCTAGTCCGTCGGGCATGGCGCCCCGCCCGATCGCCCACGCGTTGCCGAACTGGTCGCGCCCGTCAGGAGTCCAGCCGGTGTTTTGGATGTAATCCACCGCTAGGGCGTCTACGGCGGTGGCCACGCCGGTGTTGATGGCCCCGTCGTAGAGACGCTGCCCGACGGCGCGCGACTCGTCTCGAGTCGGCCGTCTGCCGCTACGCGATGCGTCGAAGTCGGTGCCGAGACGCTCTTTGAAGATTCCGTTGGGTGCTGCGGGCACGCCCAGCATCTGCTGGAAGTTGGCGGCCACGCCGGGGACGGCGCCGATCCTGGCCAAGATCCGGTAGGTGTCCATGACTAGCCATTGCTCGGAGAGTTGGTCGTCGCGCACGCGGAAGAAATGCGAGACCGAGGTTTGGATCTGCTTGCCGGTTGCCGCCACGCCGGCGTAGTCACCGGTATGTGTTCCGGTGACGATGGTTCGCAGCGCGACGAGGTCGTTTTCGACGAGGACGCCGACGTTTTCATGAACATTGAAGTGCAAGTCTACGAACGAGTCCCGAAGTGCTGCAAAGTGGTTCTTTGTCCCGGTGCGGCTGCGAACCCCGTCGAAGGCGTAGGACACGAAGTTGCGGGCGAGTACTTCATCAAAAAGTGCGCCGTTTTGGTTGTTAATGGCGTCAAAGAAGGCACGGGCCAGTTCATCGTAAGCCTGGGCCGTCTTGGTTTGGTGAAAGCCGTCTAGACTGGTGGCGGGCATGCGAATCGTCCTCTCCTTAGACCGGTTTCGTGCGAGACGGTGTGCGCCCGGCGCGGGTGCACCAATGCTGTTACGCCAGACCGACGTATCGGAGTCGAAGCACGTCTAGTTCTTCGTCGGACTTTTCATGCACGAGCCGCAGTATCTGTTCGGCATCCTCGCCAACAGCGCCGCGGATCGGCGGGGGCTGTTGTTCGACTAGCTCGATCACGCGATCGGCGGACGCCTCGGCGCTGAGCCCAGAACTTTGGGCGGTATTGAGGGCGTCGGCGAAAGTGGCGAACGCGTCCCCGTAGAGCGCGCGTTGTTCTGGGGTCATTCCGTCAATGGTGCGTTCCAGCGCGGCGGCCGTCTTGGCCGGGCCGCCCGTGACCATATTGCCGGCCTGGGCCACCACGAAGTGGACGCCGAACGGCTTGAGCTCGGCGCGGTAGACATCGGCGAGGGCTTCCAGGGCTGCTTTGGTGGAACTTGACGGTCCGTTGAACGGTAGGGGGAAGCGCCCGGTCATGGCGCCGATCGCAACGATGCGGCCACCGGACGCGCGCAGCGACGGCAGGAACGCGTTGACGACGGAGAGGGTGCCGAACACGTTTACCTCATACTCGCGTTTGATCGCCGCAAGGGACAGCACTTCCAACGGGCCGGGGGTCAGGATCCCGGCATTGCTGATCAGCACGTCGAGCCCGCGTGCGCCCAGCTGCTTGGTGACCTTCTCAACCCACTCCGCGACTGCGCTTTCATCGGTGATATCGGCGACCGACAACGCCACCCGCCCGCCTGATGCGGTCGCCAAATCATCGACCTCGGCCGGCTTGAGCGCGGTGCCGAACACCCGATAGCCCTTGTCGGCGAGCTTGAGGGCAAGTTCGCGGCCCAGGCCGCTACCAGCGCCCGTGATAGCCACACTGGGTTTTGAGGCCCCGTTACTAGACATGTTCGTACCTGCCCTTCCTGGAGACCGGTCGCCTTTCGGATAGCAGTTTCACCGAGCTTAAGTCGATCGTCAAGCGATCATCGATTTTATTGACAACATCGATATAATCCTGACGCAGGCCGCGCATCAGGACTCGGAACGCGGGCACCGAGTTTCCGATTTCGCACCGGAGGTGCACAACATCAGTCATTGGATCTTGGAAGCACTTGTCGCGGAGAGGTTTCGGGCCGGGCGTGTCTTTCTGTTAGGCGAAGCCGCGCACCGCCATCCACCGACGGGGGATTGGGTCTCAACAGCGCCGTGCAGGTTGATGCCAACAACGCCGCCGACGCCTCCTCTCGGATCCTGCATCGAACCGAGGCCGAGGTCGTGACTCCCCGCGCAGGAACAGGAACAGGAATGATTTCACTACCGAATACGGCATGGAGGTCGGTCGCATGAGACGTACAGCGTCAAAGCACCCGGTTCGTGTGTTGGTTGAGCAGTGTCCGCAGGCGCGATGATTGGCGGGGTGGTAGGCAAGTTTGTGTTGCCGGTGATGCCAGGTGACGTAGAGCCCGACGCGGGCGAGGATGCGCGCGGCATGGGGATGGTCATGTCCTGGGGTTCGGCCACGGCAATCCAGGTCGGCGGCCGGTACGGGGGCATCGGCGATAGGTCCAAGATCACCGACATAAGGATGGTGGACCAGTGAGCGAACGTGACGACATGATCGCGCTCGTGTCGAGACACCTGGCGCTGTGGTCGATGAAGGACGACGACCTTAGACTCAGCGAGATCAACGATGTGTATGGCGAAGAGTTTGCGCTCATCGAGCCGACGGGACTGCTGTTGGGCCCCGGCCGGCTCGGACTTCACGAGCACATCGGCTTGCTGCAAAAGTTATTGGGGACCTTCACCTTCGAAGTGGACGGCGACATCGACACCCACCACGGTTGGGCCACCTATGCCTGGATCCAGCGTCCGCCCTTTAACGGACGGACCGTCACTGGCCGCGAAGTCATCCACGTCGTTGATGGGCGGATCATCTTCCTGTTCATGGTGATCCACGACCTTGAATTGCCAGAACCACGGGCTGGTGTGTCGAGTCAGGCCTGACCGAGGTGCGAGTGCATCGATGCCGCCCCGCCGTGAGTTCGGTATTCGATGCCCACCGTCAGCTGTCCGGCACACCCGGCTACCTGGCGTGGGGGGCCCGACACGTACGGCGGCGTATCAACCCACGAGCGAAACAAGGCATCTGACTTGGCTTCTCATGCGCAACTGGGCGGCAGCGGTGTCGGCTCTGTTCGTTTAGGGCGGTGCGGCGGAGTTGGTGTAGGCGGTCTTGTGGGTGGTCGTTGTCCGAAATCGGCGCCCGACTCGATTCGTCGACCTCGTCACTGTCAACGTTGGGTGCAGCATCCTGGACGGACCCACTTTCTCGGGCGTCTGCACAGGACACCGGTAATTGCCTGTCGCGCTGGGGCCGCAATCGGCGCCTGTGCTAAGCGTCGGATTCTTCTGATGTGACCAACGGTTTGAGCGCAGCCGTGGTTCGCGCAATGTGCTGCGACAACGCGGCGACTGCGGCCTCCTGGTCTCCGGATATGGCCGCGGTCATGATGGCACGGTGCTCGGCTTGCAGATCACGGTCGACGTCGTATGCCCACATTCGTGACCACATGCGATACAGCTCTGCGTTGTCGCGCAGCGTGTTTGCGATCGCCCGCAGTCGCGTGCTCGCGCCACCGGCCACCAGTGCGTAATGAAATGCCCTATGCAAATCGAGCCATTCGGGATTGACATGATCCGGATCGACGTAGATCTCAGTGCGCTCCAGCCGATGAAGAGCGGCAACAATCTCAGCTTCCCATGCGACGCCGCCGTGATTGATCGAATCACGCAAAGCCATCGACTCGATCTGGGTTCGAACGTTCGTCAGGTCGTCCAGGTCGTTGACTGACAAGCCGACGACGCTGAAACCGCGTTGTGGATTGGCGACAACAAGTCTCTGCTCCCCGAGTCGGGTCAACGCCTCCCGCACGACCGACAGGCTGACGCCGAACCGCTTGCTCAGGTCGGCGATCTTGAGCTTGCTGCCAGGCTCTATTCGGGAGTTGAGGATGTCGACGCGCAACGCTTCGTATACCTCACCGGTGCGTGTCGCCTTCGAGGCGGACATGCGTCCATCATAAGAGATATGCGATTTTCGGCGAAATGTCGATAATCCTGCGCGGTGTGCGACGAAACCGGTACCGTCCGCGATTATTGGTGTGATCCCGGCTGCGCTTCACCGTGGTCTTCGCGGACGAGAACAAGCGTGAAACTGATGGAAGCAAACGTGACGAGGACTCCGGGTGGCAGTGACCGAGATTCGCGGGCGGCTCTGGTGGACAACAGGCGAAAATGAGCTGGGTTAAACTGCCCGCGTTGCTATGAAGCGGAAAGCTAATGTCGAGGAGCGGCGGCGGGTCCTGTGTGATGCCGCGATTGAGATCCTTGCCTTGGAAGGCGCCAGGGGACTGACACACCGCAAGGTGGAACGCCAGGCGGGGCTTCCCGACGGCACTACGTCGTCGTACTTTCGGACCCGCTCGGCGTTGCTGCAGGCAACAGCCGAGCGAGTGGCCGAATTAGATGCCGCCGAATTCGAGGCGGTGACGAGAGAACTGCCCCAGTCTGAGACCGCAACGACGACGTTGTCGCTGCTGGCTCAAATGGTGATGCGGTCGGCGACCGGGATTGGTCTGGATCGGTCACGGGCTCGCTACGAACTGGCTTTCCACTCCCACCGCGATGCCGCGCTACGACGAGCCCTCGAGGACACCATTGCTGGTTTCGTTGCATTGAGTGAACAGGCTGTCACGCAAGTGCAACCCGCCGGCCCGGTTGACCCCGCGCTTGTTGAGGAGCAGGCCTACGCAGTCACGACGTTCCTCAATGGTGTGATGGTCCGTCAGGTAATTGGAGACCGCCGCCTAGAAACCGCCGAGGAACTGACTCGATTGCTGCATGCACTGGTTGCCGGCATCGCAGCGCCTCATCATGTGCGCGCTAGCGTGGTTTGACCACACCGCCTCTCGGATATCAGCGCCTACCAAGCGGTCGGGCGCCGTCAAAATTTTTCTACAAAAGCAGATGAGTACTTCTACATCCGTAGAAACGGTGTTAGTGTGGCGGCTTATGAGTCGAGTCACATACGGCAAGGGTCTGGCCGCGCATGTTTCAGTTTTGGTCATTCAGCTACGCGTTCGCCCTTTGGGAGGAGCAGTTTCGTGGCCGGATCGCGAGCTACTTCGACAAACGTGTAGACGAAAAGATCCACAAGTCCGACGTCTTGATCGACTACTTTGGTGACATCCGGCTGATTCGGAACGACTTCGTGCACAACAAGGGCATCTGCAAAGAATCGGCCAACCTCAAACTCCTGAAGTGGGATCTCGTTCGAGGTCGGCCGATGGAGATCTCCGCCGAACAGATGATGTCCCTTATCGATCTATTCCCTCGCGACGAACTGCGCAATGCGCCTTCACCACAACCTTCAAGTGACATGCAGCGAGTGCCCGGCAAGGTGGACCCTCACCTTCTCGAAGACGTCCAAGAACGCGCTCACGAGATGGGGCTAACGGAAAATCAACTTCTCAATTCGGCACTTACAAATTGGTTGGCCGCCGGAGGTCGCCGTCGATGACTTCGATATCGCGCGTGCGCGGAGGCGGGGCGCAGTTGGGGGAGCGGGTTGTGAACGGATTTGTGAACGAAACGCCACGCAACTGGCGAGATCGCATAGAAGGGGCGGCACAGATTGGACGAATAACGGCCTGCGACCTGTGCGTTTGAGACGCGCCAGAACCCGGGAAACCGTCACCGGCTAGCTCATAACCCAGAGGTCCCGTCACCGGTGGGATGGCTGCCGGCGGCGTTCGCCGTCACGGCGCCAAGTTCAGTCCGGAACCGGTCCGGCGGCAGTTACCTGGCTGCGGCGCTTCCGACTCGACCTGCGAAGTGATGCTCGGCAGGCGCCTCTGACTGGGATCACTGTTGCCTCAGTTTATTCGGGGCCGTGGGCAAAGACCGAGTCGAGGTAGGAGGCGACCAGGGTGATCTGGTCGTCGAGGTTCTCCTCGCAGGCGGATTCGAGGTGTTCCTTGCGGCGCCATGCGGCCCATTTCGCTTGTCCGACTGCGCCGTAACCGGCCAGGTGCGGTGCGACGGGTTCGAGGGTGACGGCGCGGTGGCGTGCGACGGCCCGTGCCGAGCGGAGCAGTTCATCAGGGTCGATGCCGTGGCGGGTGAGTGCGACGATGTCGACGTAGTCACGCCAACGGGTGCTGGTGATGCCGCGTTCGAGGATGGTGACGCCCTTCTCGGCGATGGTGGTCTCGGGCGCGTAACCGAGGAGCGTGATTGGGTCGCCCAGGATCCGGTCGATGGTCACCTCCCGGGGAGGCGGAACGATCGGATCTCCGGTGGATACATCCCAGGCCGCGGCGCCCTTCCACGGTCCGATCGATACGGCGACCCGTACACGCAGGCCCGGGTAGTCGGTCTGCTCGCGAATCTCCTGCACGCTGATCGTGTCGAGGTCGAACACCACACCGTCATCGACGTCGGTCGCGGCGATGTCACGGACCACCTGGGCGAGATGCTCGGCGGTGACGTCAGCGTGGATGGCGTTGGAGTCGGCATCCTTCGTCGGGCGCCGTGCCCCGTAGGCGGCGAGCAGAACCCCGCCCTTGAGGACGAAGTCGCCGGCATGGGAGGTGCGGGTGAGTCGGTCCAGGAACGATTCGAGGGTGTGCCGAATCAGGTACTCCTGCGTCGGTGCGCCGGTCCCGCTGTTGGCCGCTGCGGAACGGGCGACAGACTGGATCCGGCGGAACACCGCGTCGCCGGCGCTCACCCCAGCATGTCCAATGCTTGCAGGATCGGGGACTTCGCCCGCGGGAGGCGGGACGCGATCTCGATCAGCCGGGCCGGTTTGCCACCGCGGCGCAGCCATTCGCGCAGCGCGTCGCGCGCCAGTTCGTATCCGACCCCGCCACGGAGCCGGAACGCATCGGCGATCGACCGCTCAGGCGAGTAGATCCCGATCGTCTGATCCGATCCCGGGATCGTGATCTCTTCGCGCCCGATCTCGAATGTGGCCCGGTCGAATTGATGCCATGCGATCGCACCCGTGCTCGCCGGTGTCCTCGACCCCCGGGGGATCGCGACGTCCAGCGCGACGGGGATTGCGTCGGTCAGGTCGTAATGGGCGAGCGCGGAGATCAGGCAGATCGTGGCATCCGGGCGCCGTGTCGCGGCCTCGAGCAGATCCCAGTCGGCAGCCGAGGCCTCCGCAGGCAGGTAGATACCGCGGGCGATGCGGTCCAAGCGACCAGCACGCGCGCCGCGGTAGAGCGCGCTGCGCGACAGGCCGGCCTGCGCCGCAGTGCTCGGCGTCAGGGCATCCACCAGCGCCACCTCCCTCCGGGAAAATGAAACGGAACGTCTACAGGTAATCGTACCTGTAGACGTTTCGTGTCGCCGACGACCGGCGGCGAGTAAGGCGGCCGAGATGGCGCTGGGCTACCTGGCCGGCGAGATCGACAACGATTCGCAGGCCACCAGAGCGGCGATCGCGATCACCCGCATCAACCTCGATTCAGGCCGTGGGGCCGAGTGTGGCACTAGGGGCCAAGAAACTGCGAACACGTGTCCGTCGTGTCCTAGCGATGTCCTAAGACACGCGACAACCCGCTGACACACGTGGGACACATCAGCATGAGAATTGCTCATCTAGCTGTACAGATCGCCACTCTGTAGATACTGCGGAACGCCCCAGAACAGTCGCTTTCACCCTGGCAGTGTGGGGGTCAGGGGTTCGAGTCCCCTTAGCTCCACCGAGATAGTGGCAGGTCAACGATAGTTTTCGGGGCGACATTAATTCGCCCGTCAACATCGACGTCAACAAAGTCGCTAGGATGCCGCCCATGGCATCTCTACGGGCACGTAAGCGCAAGGACGGATCCGAGTACTTCGCGGTGCTCTATCGGCTCCAGGGCAAGCAGACATCGACCAGCTTCGACGACTTCGAGTCGGCGTCGAGGTTCTGTGAGTTGGCCACCAAGTTCGGCCCTGGAAACGCCCTCTCCACGCTGAAGGTCGATACGACGCTGACGACCCTGACTGTCGAGCAGTGGTTGAACCATCACATTGAGCACTTGACCGGCGTCGATCAGAACACCATCGACAGGTACCGCGCCTACGTTCGCAATGACATCGCCGAACCCCTGGGGTCGATCCCGCTCGCAGCGCTGACACGCGAGCACGTCGCCCAGTGGATCAAAGGCATGCAGCAGCCGGATGCCAACGGCTGGACGCCGAGCGCCAAGACCATCACGAACAAACATGGCTTCTTCGCCGGTGCGCTCAACGCCGCCGTAACGCTCAAGCACATCCCGGCCAACCCGTGCACGGGCATGGGCATGCCCCGCGACGACGATCCCCGCGAGATCGTCTTCCTGTCCCGCGACCAGTTCACCCACTTGCACTCCAGCGTCATGCCGTTCTGGCAGCCGATGGTCGAGTTCCTCGTTGCCTCCGGCGTGCGCTGGGGTGAAGCTGCCGCCCTCCGTCCCTTGGACGTGAGCCGGGACGCGGGCACCGTGCAGATCAAGCGGTCGTGGAAGCAGGGGTCCGGCGGGTACCGGCTGGGGGCACCGAAGACCAAGAAGAGCCGGCGCACGATCAACGTCCCGAAGTCGGTTCTCGACAAGCTCGACTTTGGCAACGAGTGGCTCTTCGTGAATCGAGCTGGCGGACCTGTGCGGGCACAGGGCTTCTCGGCACGAGTCTGGGCACCAGCGCTGGAGCGAGCGTGGCCGTCGGCTGACAAGAACGGCGAGCCGGTCACAGACAAGTCGAGGATCCTTCGGCCCCGCATCCACGATCTTCGGCACACCTGTGCGTCCTGGATGATCCAGTCCGGTGTCCCGCTGCCGGTTATCCAGCAGCACCTCGGCCACGAAAGCGTCCAGACCACCGTCTCCGTCTATGGACACCTCGATAGGCGGTCGATGCAGGCTGTTGCCGACGCCATGGACCAGTTTCTCGCAGGTGACCGCCTATAGCCGCAGAAAGGCTATAGGCGGTTATAGGTTTAAAACCCCACGGGGACAAGAACATTCCGCAAAGACATGGTTGACGGGTGCACCGCCTTGCCTTAAGTTGGTAGGTGGAAAACCGGAATGGATTGCGTCAGACATCGCCGGGAGTACCAGATCACTCGGGCTGAGAAGTGCTACGGGGCACCGGGTGGCGTGATTCCAGAGACCGGCACAGCAAATTACAACGCCATGAATCTGCTTCTTTCACGCCTTCCGTGGAGTTCCCCCAATGCCCAACAAGACAGCCTTCTACCTGGCGCGTTCAGCCGTAGGCAACTACACCCAGACCCGGTCGGCTGACGACCCCGTCCTGATCGACGCACGGCGTCGGATGGAAGAGGAGTCCTTCCTCATCGCCGTCACCCGGGCGATAGAAAAGGCCCCTCCCATCACGCCGGAATTACACCAGCGCGTCATCGACCTCCTGGCGGTTATTACCGAGGCTGTCTCCTGATGTCCGTCGCCGCCACCTACTCCATCGCCGAGGTCGCCGCCCTATTCAACTGCAGCCCGCGTTGGCTCACCGAACAGGTGCGCGCTGGGAGATTCCCGGCCAAGAAAATCTCCAGGCACTGGCGGATGACCGACCAAGATATCGCCGACGCCTTAGACATCTGCGCGAACAACTTCCGCTTCCCACAGCCGATGTCGCGTTAGCGACCGGCTTAACCCCGCGCAGCCGCAAGAAAGTAGCCGGCCTATGGCCCGCCACGCAAGGCGACCGCCCTGATCGCCGACGTCGGCAACTCAGCGTTCAAGGCCCTTCACCCATCACCGAAGAAAGGCACACCGATCTCATGAGCGTCACCTATGGCCGGGAGATCCCGCCGCGCCTGAATCCCAATGTCGCCGAAATGATCGACCAGGTCAAAGCCTGCTGCGCGGATCTCACGCGGCGGATCGTCGGTCTTCAGGACGAGATCGTCCCGTTGATCGACGCCGGCAAGCTCGATCACGGTGAGCGGACGGCCTTGTTGGAATCCAAGGACGCTGTGGATGCCGCGCCGCGGACGCCTGAAGTGGCCTCCGTGTCGGGGCGCACGACGAGATTTCATATGAACGAGATCGACCCCGCGATGCGGCATCCGGCGGGAGCACCGCAGTGAGCTGGAGGCACAAGGAGCGACGGATCCGACAGGCCCGCGACATGGCTGGCAAGCTCGGCCTGCGACTGTCCAATCTGCGCAGCGGCGACAACACCCATGCCGATCTGCTGGGCGCTCGCCGTGCCGCGGTCCTTCGATGACGTGGAGGCCGAGCTGCTGGAGCGGATGCGGCAGCGGGAACATTTCCAGGACCACACCTACACCATGGCACACCCCAGGTGTGGACAGAAATGGAATAATCGAGAATGGGGACGGGGAATGGGTTCCCGTGCAATACATCTCGGTGGACACCTGTCGCCGGTGCGGTGCGATGGTGCATGACCAGGCGGCCCACAACTCCTGGCACACGTGGGTGCGGCAGCCTGCAGGGGAGGATGGCTAGACGCCGGCACGATCAGGTGACATCGCCAACGCCAATGAGCGGGATCAGTCCCCTATTCGTCGGTTACCAGACCCGAGGTCGAATCGACCGCGCAAGGAAGGCCGCATCGAGGTCGTCCCGGAGAGCGCCACCGGACCCAAGGCGATACGGCGCTCACGGGTCCAGCAGGCCCTGACATCGCTGGGGACCAACACGTCACCGGCCAAGCTGGCCCGGCACCTGCACATGGAGGTACGGGAGGTGCGCGAGCACTTACGTGCACTGGAGATCGCCGGACTCAACACCGTTGCACCCAATGAGGACCGATGATCCCCCATCCGGCTTTGATCCGGACCCGGGAGATGTGGCTGCACTACCGGCGCCGTGCTGACGGCTGTCGGCCTGTGAGCACGGCAACCGCCCTTGCGGACTTTGGCTGCCTGTTGACACCAGGGACGTCGCCTCCCCCCGTCCGCCCGTATCGGCCCGGGACTGCGAGCGATGGACGGGCGGAGCATGTGGAGCCCGTCCACGAAGAGCGAGCCTTTGCTGCGGGCCGGTTGTCCGCCTACGGATCACGACTCCCTGTGGACCCACGTGGCCTCCCAGTCCGTTTTGTGCATCCGCTGGAACCGAG
>CAWCFA010000008.1:0-55129 GCA_963794785.1 uncultured Actinomycetota bacterium
AACTGAGATTGTGCGCAGAGAACCCGAGCTGGCGCGGCGATTCTTCGATCGATTCGAGCCGGTGCACGGGGTGACTTACTTCGCGCCGGAGGCGCGGGCGGCGTTGGACGGGCTGGGTTACCGTGGTTTCTGGATGGGTTATTTCGCCGCCCGGTCGGCCCCCCTGGGCCCTGTGCCGCCAGAGGTGGTGACCGCGGTCTTCTACAACTTCGCTCCCGAGCGGGTCGCCAAGGCCCTGCCGGCGGCGTGGCAGATCGCCGGTCCCGAAGCGGCGTTGCGCGCCCGCCAGGAATCCGCGGTCGCGGCGCTGCGCCGATACGGCCTCGGCGCAGATGAAAATGTCGGTACCGCGGCGGAATTGGCAGGAAGGGCGGCGCGCGAGGCGCCGCTGGACGGACGACCGTTGTTCGCCGCGAACCGGGCGCTGCCGTGGCCGGACAATCCGCTGGCGGCAGTGTGGCATGCGGCGACGTTGTTGCGCGAGCACCGCGGCGACGCGCACGTGGCGACACTGACCGCCGAGGGTGTCTCGGGGCGCGAATCCAACGTGTTACACGCGGCGGCCGGCGGGGTCCCCCGCGACTACATCGCACGCACCCGCGATTACGACGAGGCGGCGTGGCGGCACCACGAACAACGGCTGGCCGAACGAGGGCTGCTCAACGACGACGGGTCGCCGACCGTTGCGGGCCGGGACTTGAAGGACCGCATCGAATCACGCACCGACACGCTTTCCCTGTCGGCGCTCGACGCGCTCAGCGACGACGAGGTGGAATCGCTGTTCCGAGCACTCACCCCGATCACCCGGGCCATGATCGCCGGCGGTGATCTCCCCGTGGCCACTCCGATGAATCTGCGCAGAAACGAATTGCACGACGACAGGGGGCATTTGGTCGATCACGAGCGCGGCTGAAGGCGTGTCACCCGGCTCAGCTGGCAGGCTGGGTCTGCACCCAGTCCTCGACCTCTGCGGTGACAGGGTCGGCGATGTCGTCGAACTCGGGATGCTTCTTGAGCACCGTGCCGACCATCGAGCAGACCGGAACGATTCGTTTGCCGTCGGCCCGGGCGGCAGTCAGCGCCTCTTTGAGAAGAATCGTCGCCAGGCCGCGTCCGCCGAAGTCCGGATCGATCACAGTGTGGTAGAAAACGCGCTGGTCGCCACGGTCCGCATAGTCTGCGTGGCCGACAGGTTTGCCATCGACGGCAATGGTGTACGTCTGGCGCTCTGCGGTGACGGTGGTTGGCGCGCCGGTCTTGTCAGTCGTCATGAGGAGTCCTTCCCATTCTGGTTGTGCGGTACTGGTCTTGGTTGCGGGCGAGCCCGCAGCCGGGTAGCCGGCATCGGTGGGGCGGGCAGTCGGCCGATCGAACCCCGGTATCCTTCGACGACGCCGAAGCGGTGGTCGGCGTCCTCCCATTGTTGGCGATAGCGCACGATCTCGTCGTGGTTGCGCCCGACGAAGTTCCACCACATCAGCAGCTCTTCGGTGAACGGGGTGCCCCCCAACAGCAGCACCCGCGCCGGCTCATCCCCGACGTTGCGCAGGCGTAACACCGGGCTGCCTGGACATTGGTACCCCAGTGCGGCGACGGCCACGGTGGTTCCGGTCACCGTCCCAATCTCCAAGGTGCCTGAATCGCACAGCGCGCCGTGTTCGAAGGCCGGGTCGACATCGATGTCCAACTCCGCGCCCGCCGCGATGTCGATCTGAGCGCCCAGCAGCGGAGTAAACGTATGTACCGGCGAACGGCTGCCAACCAGCTCTCCCAGAAAAACCCGAGCCACCGCCCCGGGAAGCGAAATCGGGGCCGGCGCGTGGTGGGCGAAGTCCCTCTCGGTGTGCCGATCGGCATCGGGAAGCGCTACCCACAGTTGCACACCACGCAACGCAGCGTCCGACTCAACCGACACCTCGGAATGACAGATACCCGCGCCCGCGGTCATCAGATTCAGCTCACCCGGCCGGATCAGGGCGTGCACGCCGGCGCTGTCGCGATGCTCTACGCCCCCACTGAACAACCAACTCACCGTTTGTAGTCCGGTGTGCGGATGGGGCGGCACGTCCATCCGCGCAGCGGGGGACGTCTGCGAGCCGGGCCGGAGGCCTTGAGAGTCATAGTGGTCGGCGAAACACCAGGCGCCGATCATCGAGCGCTGCCGCTGTGGCAGTGTGCGTCGCACCCGGATCGCCCTCGGTCCCCCCAACGGCACCTCGCGCGGATACAACACCTCGATACCCGCGGCCTGCGACGCAGTACAGGCCACTTCGGTCGCCGCAGCTTCAAGGTTGCTCATCACCGGGTTTTCGTCTTTGCGGCGACCCTCCGCCACGGCGGCGTCCGGCGCCGATACCACGACAGTACCGCCTCAAAGGCGCTGCACAGCTGGGTATCCCAGGTTCATCCGCACCGGGCGGCCCCGGCCGTCGTCAGGCGGCTGACCGCGGGCCGATCTGTACGGTCGGCAGGTGCAACACCACCGCCGGCACCGGAATGGCGTCGTGTTCCCGGCGCGCCAACAGCGCCGCGTTCTCGGGCAGTTGCCGGGAATTGATCTCCCCCGCGGCGATACGCCCCAGGACGTCGTGGGCCCGGGCAAGCTGGTCGCGTTTACGGTGCTGGCCGCCGGGAAGCTTGACGCCGGCCCAGACGCCATATTCCTCGCGGTGTGCGATGGCGTGTTGGGCACACCGGCGCTGCTGCGCCAATGGGCAACGGCGCAAGCATTGGATCCGCGCCTCGGTGGCCGAGAGTTCGTAGGCGCGTGCTTTTGCCGCGCCGTCGCCGCCGTCGTCGTCGGGATAGCCAAACCACAACTCCGGGTTCGCTGCGCAGGGGTGCCCCATTTCAGTCTCCTTATCCGAGTGAAACATAGACAAAAGCGTATACACGGAAGCAGTATCCGCGCAAGAGAAACGTGATAAAAACGTATATACACAGGGAGGGCGCGCAGCCTGTGTACTATCCGGCCTATGGCCGGAGTGTGCGGTGAGCCGTGAATCGGCCGGTGCCGCCATCCGCGCATTACGGGAGTCGCGCGACTGGTCACTGGCTGAACTTGCCGCCGCGACGGGGGTCAGCGTCATGGGACTGAGCTACCTGGAGCGCGGTGCCCGCAAACCGCATAAAAGCACTGTTCAGAAGGTTGAGAACGGGCTCGGTTTGCCGCCAGGCACCTACTCACGGCTGCTGGTCGCCGCTGATCCCGACGCTGAGTTGGCCCGGTTGGTCGTCGCGCAACCACCCGAGCCCATGTCACCGCGGCGTGCCGGTGCGGTTGTGGTTGACCGCCATAGCGATACCGATGTGCTGGAAGGTTATGCCGAAGCGCAGCTCGACGCCCTTAAATCCGTAATCGATCGACTGCCTGCGACGACATCAAACGAATATGAGACGTATATTCTGTCTGTGATCGCGCAGTGCGTGAAGGCAGAGCTGCTGGCGGCGAGCTCGTGGCGGGTTGCCGTCAATGCGGGAGCCGACTCAACGGGGCGGCTCATGCAGCATCTCCAGGCGCTCGAGGCTACGCGCGGGGCCCTGCTGGAGCGGATGCCGATGAGTTTGAGTGCGCGGTTCGATCGCGCATGCACCCAGTCACCGTTGCCGGACACGATCATCGCGGCACTTCTCGGTGTCGGAAGTGACGAAATGTGGGATATCCGCAACCGGGGCGTGATCCCGCCCGGAGCGCTCCCCCGCGTGCGAGCCTTCGCCGATGCGGTCGAGGCGGGGGCCTATCCGGCGGCTGGGGCCGAGGGCGGAACAGATCAGGACAGCGGCGAGGGGGACTCGTGACCGTAAGTGAAATCGACGCGTTAACCCGTGCTCATCAAATGTTCGCCGGCAGCACTCGGCACCTCAAATTGGATGCGGGCACTTCGCGTTACCGCGACCTACTAGAGCGGGTGGCGGGCCTGAATAGCGATGCGACACAAAGCCATTATCAGCTTGTGGCCGACCGCAACCGGGAGGCGCTATTGTCAGCGGCTCGCACGGATGCGGTGGCCGACGACATGATCGCGGGCGCTCACCGGGACCGGGCCAGGGCCAGCGAACTCACCAAGAACGTGCTCGACGAGGCTCGAGCAGACGCTGCCGTTGCTCCGGTTACGCCAATGGCCCAACGCGAGGCGATGCGCCGCCGCGCCGCGCGACTGCGAACGCAACGAACCCACGTCCTGTCGGCCCGCTCGCGGGCGCAACGCCGCGTGATGGCGCTGCGGGCGCTGCGGTACCGGATGGCGCACCACGGGGATCCTACGTTAGCGGGTTTGCGGCTGCCGCCGGCGAACAGCCGAGCTGGAATCGCCGTGCGGGCCGCATTGTCGCGACTTGGACGGCCTTACGTGTGGGGCGCGACCGGGCCGGATCAATTTGACTGTTCAGGATTGGTCCAGTGGTCCTACGCGCATGCGGGTATTCACCTGGACCGCACCACCTATCAGCAAATCAACGATGGGATCCCGGTGCCGCGCTGGCAAGTGCGTCCGGGCGATCTGGTCTTCCCGCATGCCGGACATGTACAGCTGGCGATCGGCCACAACCTGGTGGTCGAAGCGCCCTACTCTGGTGCTTCGGTCCGGATCAGCCCGCTGGGCACCAACATCGCGATCCGTCGACCGCTATGAGACCACGCAGAATAGGTTGAACCCATGTCGGAACAAGCTGGATTTTCGGTAGCCGCCATCCAAACGCGTCAGGCGGCCCTGGTGAGCCGACACGGCGCGGCCGCTGAGGCCGACCGGGTACTGGAGGAACTGGTTGCCAGTGCGCATGCCGCGATGGGTGAGACCATCCGCCGGCTGGATGCGATCGCCACGGAAATCGAGCGCGCCGTATCGGGCCAGGCAGATCAAGGCATTGACACCCCGTTGGGCGCGCGTGAATTTCAGACGTTCCTGGTCGCCAAACAGCGTGAGATCGCAGCAGTTGTTGCCCGCGCGCACGAACTCGATCGCGCGAAAGCGGCAGTTCTAGAAAGCTTGCGGGCGCAGTACGCCGGCTCTGCCGGGTAGCGGAACGCCGATCGCGCTGTGGATAAGCCGCCGGGTGAATTGTCGCGAAGAACCAGCCTGACTACTGTCGCCCGGCATGGAGGGGTCGCAACACATCCTGCAGCGGGACCCGCTGTGGGGCACAGCGCGATTTACCTAGTCGATGTCGACATATGACGAGTTGCTTGCCGTCGTGAGATCCGTCCGGGACCGAACCGGCGACCCAAACGCGTGGCAGGCAGGGCTGACACCGAATGAGGTGGCTGCGGTGATCACCCCCACCACGGGCTCGGACCAACTCGTGGCGATTCTCAACAAGATCCGCCAACGACATCCGGACGTGTTCGGCGCCAACACGACTCCGGACGACCAGCCCCCATCGGGCCGGGAACAAGGCGAAGCCGCCGAAGCCATAGCGGATGCCGAAGCCGCGCTGGCGCACCAGAATTCAGCCAGTTCTCAGCTCGACCTACAAGTGATCTCGGCCATCCTCAATGCGCACCTCAAGACGGTCGAGGGCAGAGAAGCGCTAACGTCACTGCAGCAAGATACGGAATCCGCGGTACGAATGCGATCAGATCTGGACACCCCGGCTGGCGCACGAGATTTTCAACGATTCCTTATCGGCAAGCTCAGGGACATCCGCAGCGTTGTCGCGAGCGCGAACCTCGACGACTCCTCGAAGTCGGCGCTGATGGCCGCGTGGACATCGCTGTACGAGGCGTCCAAGCCAGCCAAGAACGGATCGGGCGATCCCTCCGAACATCGACCACCGTCGACCGCCCCCGTTGCGGCACCCGGCACTGCCCAACAGCCGGCAGGAATGGGCGAAGCCAGCGAGGATGCACTCCTGGATTCGCTGCCGGTTGACGACCCGGCCCTGTTGGCCGGGGAGCCCGGAAAGCAGGGTCCCGCGGTTCCGGCGACGCAGACGGCGTCGGCGATTCCGGCGATACCGAGCATCCCCAGTGTCGGCGTGGGGCCGCTGCCGGGAGGGGGTATGTCACCGGGCTCGATGGCCGGCTGGGGTTCGCCGGGCGGGTCCCCCTTTCCCGGGCCGCAGCAGGACGACCCTGCCTCTAAGGAATGGGACGGCCACAAAGATAAGGATGACGAAGACCCGAAGGACGATGAACAGCATAAAGACGATGAACAGCACAAAGACGATGAGTACCACGATGAAAAGGCAGCTGCGCACCAGCCCGAATCGCCACAAGCGGGTCCGACGACTGTGACCCTGCCTGACGGTGACACGGTCACGGCTGCCACCCCACAGCTGGCCGCAGCCATCCAAGCCGCGGCCGGCGGGACGCCGATTGCGGATGCGTTCCACCAACAGGGGATCACCATTCCCGCACCGGGGACAGCGGTGAGCAACCCCGTTGATCCGGTCCGGGTCACACCGGGAGACATCGGCATTTTCACTGACCGTCATGCGCTAGGGCTAGGCCACGGTAAGGCCCTTCTCGACGGCCAGATTCAGCAGATCGTCGCCGTGACCGGGCCGAGCTTTCTAGGCTGGGAGCATCCGCCGGCCGCGGCTGCGGCCGCGGCCACCGCAACCGCGCCGGCCGGAACTGAAGCGCCGACACCGACCCGGCCGGCAGCAACGTCGACCACCTGAGAATAGTGAAATCGTCGACCGGACCGGCCGGCGGCGCATGAATAGGAGACAGCGGATGGCAGATCGAATCCACGTAGTGCCCGACCACTTGCGTGCAGCCGCCGGGCATCATCAAGAGACCTCCGATTACTTGCGGACCATTCCGGCGACGCATGCCGCGATCCAGGCGAGCCTGGACTCACTCGGGCCGATCTTCGGCGAGCTTCGCGATGCCGGACGGGACTTGCTTGAGCTGAGACGGCAGTGCTATGAGCAACAAGCTGACGACCACGCAGATATGGCGCACAAATTGACGACGTCGGCGGCGATCTGGGAGCAGCACGAGACAGATGCGTCCCGCGACCTCGGCGGCGTCGCCGATGGCGGTCGATGACAGACGCCAATCCTGCCTTCGACACCGTTCACCCAAGCGGACATATCCTTGTCCGCTCCTGCCGCGGCGGATATATGCACAGCGTCGCGTTGAGCGCGGAGGCGATGGACACCGACGCCGACACGTTGGCCCGAGGCATCGTGCTGACGGCCGATGTGTCGTGCCTCAAAGCGTTGCTGGAGGTCCGTGGTGAGATCATCGCGGCGGGGCACACCCCGTCTGCGGAGGTTCCCACCCCCCACGATCTCGACTCGGCCATCGAGAAATTGCTGGCGCATCAGCTACGCCGGCGCGATGACGCGGACTAAAGAAGCCAAGCCTTGGCGGCATCGGGGTCGGGCGCGATATCGGTTGGCGGCTCGATGGGATTGGCGCCGAACAACTCTCGCGCCCGGCCGAGCAGAGCGCGCACTTCGTCGAGTTGCTGCTGCAGCGCAGAATCCGCCATATCTCCACGGTACCCAGCACAGCGCAGCCGCACAATTCACCGTTTGAATGGCACACTGAATAGATCCCGGTACGCTTAACCGGTGGCGATCTTCGGTCGGAGGACGGCGCGCCAGCGCCTCCGGAGAGCGGCCCGAGAATCCCTGACGGTTCCGGCATTCAGCTCTCCCATCGATTGCACCCCTTGGGTGATTGGTGGACTTTGGCCCGTCGAGCTGTCGGTGATCAGCGCCGAAAATGCTGGGCTTGCAGAGCATCTCAGGGGTGATCTGCAGCGGATTGCAAATTCCGCCAACGACGAGCTGAAGATCATCCGGCGAGCGGGAATGGCTGATTCGGCCCGGCAAGCCGAGGAGGCCCGGGTCATCGACGACGCGCGCGCCCGCGCGATGCGACGAGTCGAGTCCGCGGTACGCGACCTGCGCACCGTGACGACCGAGACGCCCGCGGCAAGCCGGCGCCCGGATCGCGCCAACGATTTTGCTGGAATCGACCTCGCCATAACCCGACTCCTGCCCGCCATCACCGATGAGGAGCAGCCGCAAGCATCCCGAGCTCGGCATCGTGCCCCAGTCGTCGACAGCGTCGGTCGGGGGCCGCAACCAGACGTCGCGCACCTTCCGGAAGTCCCAGATCCGCCTGCGGCTGCGGCTGTACCCGAGTCCGACCCTGAGTCCGACCAGGAACGATTGCAGCGGATTCTCGCGTTCGTCGTTCGCCAGGAACCGGGGCTCAGATGGGCGGTTGGCGACAAAACGGACGGCACGACGGTACTGGCCACCGACCTAGCGCACGGCTGGATACCCCCAGGGGTCACCCTCCCGGAAGGGGTGCGGTTATTGCCGCCCAAGCGACGAACGGGCAGAGCCCCCGCCATGATCGGCGAAACCACGTGCGCGGCGTCTTACGCTCCTGGCGACTCCCTGAGTCGATCGGCGCACCTCAAGTCGACGAACGCCTCGGTGCAGCCGCGTGACCTGCCGCCCATTGAAGACCTGGGCTGGGCGCTGGGCCAAGCCACCCACTGGCGCGATGAACTGCCGCGGATCGTGCACACCCTGGCCAGGGCCGCAGCCGCGGGAACGGGTGTGGTCGATGAGGAAGTAGATCTGCTGCGGGTACATCTAGATACCGCGCGCTACCAGCTGCTCGGCCAGTATCCGGATACCGATCCCGCGCTGTTGCTCAACTGTATGTTGCTGGCCACCACAGAGGGCCTCGTCGCCGGAGACACGATAGCGGCGAACTACCACCTGGCCTGGTTCCAGAAACTGAGTGCGCCAGCGCCCAGCAAGTGGGCTGCGAAGCCGCCGCTCTAGGCACCCGGAACTATGAATTGACGCTGGTCGGAGGGGTCGACAATACTTACACCCGTGTCGGGATCGGGTAGTCGCGGCGAGCGGAGCGACCTCAAGGACCGAGATCTCGTCGAGTCGGTGTTGCGCGAGCTCAGCGAGGCGGCCGACAAGTGGGAAGCCCTCGTCGCCCAGGCCGAGACCATCACCTACAGTGTGGACCTGGGGGATGTTCACGCTGTCGCGAATTCAGACGGCAGGTTACTCAAGTTGAGGCTGCATCCGGGCGTGATGACCGGCTATGGCCATGGCGAGTTGGCCGACAGGCTGAACCTCGCGATCGCGGCGCTGCGCGAAGAAGCCGAGGCCGAGAACCAGGCCAGGTATGGCGGCCACCTGAAGTGACGCCAGCGTCGGTGCAATAGCAGGATCGGCAGGGATTTCCCTGTAAGGAGTAATGACTGTGCCACTCAATCTGTCGAATCGGGACCAGAATTCGGGGCACCTGTTCTACAACCGGCGCCTGCGAGCCGCTATCACCAGGTTTTCGGTGCGGATGAAGCACGACGATCGCAAACAGCAAGCGGCGGTGGCACTGTCGATCGTGCTCGTCGTCATCGGCGTCGGCTGGATGGCTTTGCTGCACTTCATGAAGCCGGCGGGGTTGATCGGCGAGTCGGCCATCATTGGTGACCGGGACACCGGCGCGGTCTACGCGAAGATCAATGGCCGGTTGTATCCCGCGCTCAATCTGACCTCCGCGCGACTGGCGGTCGGCAACGCCGCCAGCCCAACCTGGGTCAAGGCGAACGAGATCGCCAAATACCCGACGGGGCCCCTGATCGGTATTCCCGGTGTGCCGGACAGCCTGCCGATTACGCCGAGCGGCGTGTCGGCGTGGTCGGTTTGCGATACCGCGGCCGCTCGGGGCAGCGGAACCGCTCCGGTGGTGACATCCATCGCCGGCCAGCTCACTCCGTTCGGCCGCGCCGCGGTGATGGGCCAGACGCAGGCAGTCCTAGTGACCCACAAGGGCGCGACCTATGTGATCTGGGGTGGGCAACGATCCCGTATCGACCCGACCGACCGGTCCGTTACCTTCAATCTTGGCCTCGACCCGGGCGTGACGTATCCGATCGAAATCTCGAACTCTCTCTTCGACGCCATGCCGTCGACGGAACCCCTTGTTTTACCGGCAATCCCGGAAGCGGGAACACCGTCACGGTGGCTGCCCGGCGTAATGGTCGGTAGCGTGCTGGAAACGCGGGACGCCGGCGGCGAAGTCGACGGCTTCTATGCGCTGCTCCCGGGCGGTTTGCAGAAGATCACTAGATTCGTCGCGGATCTGTTGCGTACCGGGGACTCGCAGGGCTCGACGACGCCGACGCTAGTCGCCCCGGACAAGCTGATCCACATCCCGGTGGTTGACGTGCTGGACGTCGACTACTATCCCTCAGGCAAGCTGGAATTCGTTGACACCGCGGCTAATCCGGTGACCTGCGTAGGGTGGGAGAAGCAGACCAGCGACCCTCAGGCCCGGATCACGGTCTTCTCCGGACGGGGGTTACCCGTCCCGATCGACATGGATTCTCATCTGGTGCAGTTGGTCCGGGACAGTCGCGATCCGGATTCAGCCGAAGCGCATCAGACACTGGTGCTGCCGGGCGCGGCGAATTTCGTGGCGACCACCAGTGGTGTGGTGACGGCGGGCAGCCGAGAAAGTTTGTATTGGCTTTCACCCCAGGGCGTTCGGTATGGGATTCAGGAGGATCACCCTACCTTGCAGGCGCTGGGGCTGGATCCGCACCTGGCGGTGCAAGCGCCTTGGCCGGTGCTGCGAACCTTCGCCGCCGGGCCGGCAATCAGTCGCGACGCCGCCCTAGTGGCGCGCGACGCCGTGTCCGGAGGTGGTGCGGTGGCGCCCATTCCGCAATCAAACGAAGGGTCTATCGGGGGGTAAACGTGTCCAAGCGAGGTTTCGTCCGTGGTGCGCGTAAAGCGCCGCCGAGCGTTCCGCCGGTTCGGATCGCGGTCGCCGCACCGCTGGCGCTGCCTGAGCGTGAGCCACGCAACATCCTGCTGATGATCGCGCTTCCAGCGCTGCTGGTTGGGATCGTCGGCACTCTGGTGGTGATGTACGCGTCAGGTATCCGATCGCTGCAGTCAGGATTCTTCCCGATGATCGGCCTCGTCGGGTTCGGCACGCTCATGTTCAGCGGGCGCTTCGGGCGCGGGCGCCGGATAAGTTGGGGAGAACAAGAAAAGCAGCGACGTAGCTACCTGCGCCAGCTCGACGACGATCGCGACGAGGTACAGCGCGCCGCCCAGGAGCAGCGCCGCAGCCAGCTCTTCGTAAACGGCGACCCGCAACAGTTGGACACGGTCATTGGCGGTCCGCGGATGTGGGAGCGGCGCGCGGGCGACCCGGATTTCCTTGACGTCCGGCTGGGCATCGGTGTGCAGCAAGCCAGCGAATCGGCGGTTTCACTCCAATGGCCCGACGTCCCGGTAGGGGAAGAGCTGGAGCCCGTAACCGGCGGCGCACTAAGGGATTTCATTCTCGAGCAGAGCAAAATTCGCGGCATCGGAAAGGTGCTGAGCCTGCGGTCGAAACCCGGGTTCAGCTTCATCGGCGACGATCCGGGCGAACTGCATAGCCTCGCGCGCTCGATGATGTCCTCGCTTGCCGTCTACCACAGCCCAAGCGATCTCAAGCTCATGGTGGTCACTCGGCATCCCGAGCAGTGGTCGTGGCTGGTATGGCTGCCGCACAGCCAGCACGACGAGATGTTCGACGCCTGCGGACTGCGCCGACTGGTTTTCGCGTCTCCAATGGAGTTGGAAGAAGCGCTGGACGCGGAACTGCACCGCAAGGGGCGTGGACCGTGGACGCCACCGGTCGGCACCAGTCCGACGTCAATGCCGTCGCCCATGGAGGCGACGACCGGCCTGGCGCTGGGTCCGCACTGGGTAATCGTCGACGACAACGTCGGTACGCCAGAACAGTGGGAGGGCGTGACAGGCCAGAAGGGCATGGCCGGTATCACCGTGTTGCGGCTGGCGACCCGGCCCGGTGTCGGCGTCGGGTTCACGGAGGAAAGCCAGCGTTTCAGGCTGCGCGAAGGCAGGCTGACGCACCGCGGCACCTTCTATGCGGTGGCCGACATGCTCGCCGAAAGCACCGCCAATCGGTACGCGCGGGCACTCGCCCGTTGGGCCCCGATGAGCGCCGGGGAGTTATCTGAGACCGATAGCCAAGGCGGCGAATTACTACGGGCGCTGGGGATCAACGATCCGCGCGAACTCGACGTCGACAGGCTTTGGGCCGAGAGCCGTGGCCGCGGCGACCACAAGTGGGCGATGGTGCCCGTCGGTGTCAAACAAGGCGGTGAGCTGCAATATATTATTCTGCGCGCCAAGGATTTCGGTGGTTTCGGATTCCACTCGGTGGTGATCGGGACGTCTGGCTCAGGAAAGTCGGAGTACTTCCTGTCACTGTGCAGTGGGATAGCGCTGACGCACTCACCCGAGACGTTCATCGTGATCTTCGTCGACATGAAGTTCGAGTCGGCCGCCCAGGATCTGCAGGGATTTCCGCACGTCGCCGGTTCGCTGTCTAACCTGGGCAAGGACGACCGGCACCTGGCAGAACGGATGCGCAAGGCGATCAATGGCGAGATCGCCAGGCGTTACCGACTTTTCAAAGATGCCGGCGCGCGCGATGCCAACGAGTACGAGGAGATGCGGCTGGCCGGCCGGGACCTGGAGCCGGTTCCGATTCTACTGGTGATCATCGACGAGTATCTCGAGTTGTTCATTCATCACCCGGAGTGGATCGATCTGGTCATCCACATTGGTCAGGAGGGACGCGGCTGCAACGTCTTCTTCACGCTCGGCGGCCAGCGACTCGATCTATCGTCCCTGAGTAAAGCCAAGAGCAACATCGCTTTCCGGGTGGCGTTGCGCGCCGAGACGGCCGAGGATTCCCGCGATGTCATCGGCAGCGATTCAGCGTTGCATCTTCCGTCTAAAGAGAACGGTTACGCCCTGCTCAAGGTGGGGCCGCGTGACCTGGATCAGTTCCGGTGCTTTTACGTCTCAGCCCCATTCGTTGTGCCGAAGCGGGTGGTCAACGTGAACAAGACTGTAGCCGTGAGCTTTTCCCAGCCGCGCTCGTTCACCTGGGCCTACCAGCCACTCAGCGAAGAAGACAGCGCGGCCCTGGCTACCGCCGATGAACCAGAGGAGCCCGACGAGTTCCTGTTCCATTCCGATGGATTTCGGAAGAAGAAGCTCGTCGACATCATCCGAGAGTCGCTGCTTTCGCACCCCGCGCGCCCGCCGCACCAGATCTGGCTTCCACCATTGGAAGTCAGCGAGGCCGTCGACACGCTGGTGGCCGGCTGGCGCGGCAAGCCCTGGCATGTCGACTACGGGCAAAACCCGGGCCTGGTCTTTCCGGTGGGAATTGTGGACATTCCCGAAGAGCATTCCCAACGCGTGCACGCGATCGACGCCGAGATGGACAACATCATGGTGGTCGCCACCGCTCAGCGCGGAAAGTCAACCACGTTGATGACGCTGATGGCTTCGGCGGCGCTGATGTACCGGCCTGATCGGGTCACTTTCTTCTGCATCGGTGCGTCGCTCTACCCGGTTGAGGAGCTGCCGCACGTCGCATCTGTCGTCAGCCAAACTGACACCGAGGGAGTGTCGCGGACCCTCGCGTCGATCGAGGGATTGATCATGGCCCGGGAGGCGTCATTCAGGCAGTACCAAATCGACATCTCTGAATTCCGGGAACGTCGGTTCGGCGCGGACGGGGAGGGCCGCACCGATCCGGACGACAAGTTCGGCGACGTCTTTCTTGTCGTGGACAACTTCAGCGACCTCTACGACAAGGCAGCAGCGATGGGAGACCGCCTGATCGCCGTCGCCCGCCAGGGCCTCTCGTACGGGGTCCATGTGATGACTACCGCCACGGCGTGGCTGGTGGGACAAAAGCAACACCTGGTCAATGTGTCCAATGCGCGGATCCAACTGCGACTGAGCAATCCCGACGAAACCCAGATGGGCGAGGGTTTCGAGCGCAGGAAGGCCGCCCGCAACACATTGGACCGGCCGGGCTTCGGAGTCACTCGGGAAGGCCATGAGTTGCTCATCGGGGTGCCGGAGATCACCGGGACCACCGGTCAACGGGTGCCGCCGCGCGAAATGGGCGCGGTCATTGCGGACGTGACAGGGGCCGGCAGGCTGGAGAAGTTGGCACGACTGCCCGACCGGATCCAGCTCAGCCAGGTTGTCGCGGCGTTCGGGCACACCGCGGAGGCGGCCGACCCGTTGAACATTCCGTTCGGGATCAGCGAAAGCGCCCTGCAACCGGCGATTCTTTCGACCCGAACGGTTCCCAACATGCTCGTGCTGGGGCGCCAGTTGTGCGGCAAGACAACGACCCTCGCGGCAGTCGGGCAGGCGATCACCGGCCGGCTTACCCCGGAACAGGCGCAGATCACCATCATCGACCCCAAGACATCGCTGATCGGGAAGGTTCAAGGACCGCATGTGCGCGCCTACGCGTATACGGCCGACGACATCGACGAGGTGATCGCGGGACTGGCGGAGAGCCTGCGCGGCCGCCTCCCTCCCTCGGGCCTGAGCCAGGAAGAGTTGTTGAACCGCAGCACCTGGGACGGTCCACACCATTTCCTGCTGATCGACGATGAGCAGGAGCTGCGACCACACGGTGTCATCGGCAAGCAGGCCGCAACCGCGCCATTGTGGGGACTGCTCGAACGCAGCCGCGAGATCGGTCTGCACGTCATCGTTTCGCGCCTGCCGGGCAACTGGGCAGGGGTGTCGGTGACGAACCCATTCCTGCAGAAGATGACCAGTTCGCGGGCGCCCACGCTATTCATGGACAACGATCCGGCGGGGGTCAAGGTGTTCGGCAGGATAGGCGCGCAGCAACTACCCCCGGGCCGCGGCCTGATGGTCACAACCGACGGGATTATTGAGGGAGTGCTGGTAGGAGATCCGGAATAGGTGCGAGTGGCCCCATATAGAGGCGGGTCACTCAACATGCCGCCTGGCGGGTGGCATACTCGGAAGCGAGCAAGGTACGGGTTCTGCGGTTTCGGCCCCACGACCTGTCTGACCCCGGTTGACGGCTACGGCGCGCCGGGGTTGCTCTTTTTAGGGGCATTCCAGCATCTGCACAATGTGCGCGATCGGGTCCAGGATATCCCTCTCCTTGTGAGTAATGCTCCGCCGGACAGCGGAAGATACCAGGTCGGGGAGCCAAAGCAGGTGCTCGTCACGCGGAGACGCCTGCTTGAGTTGGCACTGGCGGCAGATCACTTCTGCGGACCGGAGAGCCCTAACGATTTTGGTGTCGTAGCTGCGCTCATGCTGTGTCTCCCGCTGCTCCAGCACCATCAGGTGCACCGGGCCTTCCAATGGGTGAGTCCCGCCGCAGAGATTCTCGGCAAGCTGCCGAAAGCAGCCCTGCCGAGCCGCATCCCCCTCCGTCGTCGCCGATCGGCATCTTGCATGACACGATGCAGACCTCGTTGCCATTCTCGCCGCCGAGGTACGCGGCGATCTCTATGGCCCGCTGCCGCCCGTCGTCAGTGAGCAAGCTCTCGGTTGTGTGCCAAAAGTTGCCTCCCACGAGGTTTCTGAGACCGTCACGGAGCGGCTCGATTTGGTCGCGGTGGGTGACCACCGCAGACATCAGATAGAAGGTCTTGCGATCACCCTCGAGCTCGAAGCTCTCGTCCAGGAAAGCAACGTAACCGCCTGGGGTGCGTTGATACGCTTTGGCGAGCAACGACGCGGTACGCCCTGTAGTACCCACCCTCCACGGGACACCCGCATACCGTATTCGAGTGCCCAGACACGCCCTGTGCGTGTCGGCGGTAACCAACTTGATCTCAGCCGATCAGGGGGGTGAGTCGACAGCTGGCACTGCCCAATTTAGACTCGGACGCCTCCGCGGGGTTATCACACAACTTGTCCGGAGAGCGGTGCGAGGGGAATTCTGCCGCGTAGGGTAGTCAAAAAGTGGGAGGGCAAGTATGACTGGGCTATTCAGTATGGTTCCGGGCGCCGTCGACATGTCGGCGGCCACCGAGGCGGGTATCAGCGAGGAGATGGCGGCCACCACCGGTGCCGGATCGGCCGCGTTGACCGGGGTGATACCGATGGCGTTGGACGAGGACTCCGCCCAGTTTGCGGCGGCATTGAACGCCACCGGAGCTGCGTATATCGCCACGACGACCGAGCACGTGGGGCAGCGGACCGCCTACTCGAGTGCACAGGGCCTAGCCTCCACCACTACGGGCGCCGTCGAGGCGATCGGCGCTGCACTCAGCCAGTTGCCGATTTAAGACACCACCGTGCCCGACCCCAGGTGGATTGGTCCACCCGAAGTAGTTGCCGGGATCTTCGAGGCGGGCAACCCGGCGTCGGTGGTCGCCAATACCGCGGTCTGGGTCACCGAGACGATTAACAAGGAATTGGCGATGGGGCTTTCCACGCTCAACGCCTTGACCACAGCCGCGCAGTGGCAGGGGTTTGGTTCTGTCGCCTCCATGGTGGCAAATGACGGGCTCAACCTCGGTTTGCAGACACTGGTGGGCTGGACAGCGCACAAGATCACCGTCACGCAGGCCGCCGTGCAGGCATTCATGCTCGCGCAATCCTCGGTCATCCCCTCCTTGGTGTCCCTTACCAACCGTGCCGAGACACAGATTCTGTACGACACCAATTTCTTCGGGGTGAATTTCCCGGCGATCACCGAGCGTGAGACGGAATATTACGGTGAACATTGGCCGCACAATTCCAGCGTGGGCTGGGCGTACTCCGGCGCGCTCAGCGCGCTGACCGCGGTATTGGCCGTTCCGCCGCCCGCCGCCCCGATGGGCGCTTCGCCGGCCGCGCCCGCTGCCGCGGGTGAGGCGGTGGCGGAAGCGGCGGGACAGACCGGCATGAGTGACGCGGTGCAGGCCTCGGGCCAGGTCGCGGGGCAGGCTGCGTCTGCGCCGGCCGACGCGGGCGGACAGATGAGTTCGCTCCTGCAGCAGCCGGTGTCGATGATTTCCGGCGTCACCCAACCGCTGCAAGAGCTGGTCCAAGCCCCAATGCAGGGAATTCAGGGCCTGACGAGCCTCCCGCAGGGGCTGATGTCTTCGATGACCGGCCTACTTCAGTCGGGTGGCGCTCCGAATGCTGCTGAGGCCGAGGCCGGGGCCGTCGCCGACCCCGTGCTGGCCGGTGGGGGCGCCGCGGGAGGCCTCGGCGCCGCGTCGGTGGGCAGCGGGGGCGGCCTCGGCGGTTTCCCCGGCGCCGGACTTACCAGCTATACCCGTCCCACCAGCAGTTTCGAGCCAGAGGCCGGTGGCAGGCCGGGTAGCCTGCGCGCCGGCGTGCTGAACGCCGCCGAAGTACGTGGCCCGACAACACCGATGGGAATGGGCGGCAGCCCGATGCCCATGTCGCCGGCGGGCATGCTCGCGCGCGGAAGTGGTGGCGATTCCGACAAGGACGCGGTGACGCGTGCGCGCGTCGTTGTTGGCGGCGACCGCACGGATTCGGACTAGCCTCATCCGCCGAGATCGACGTTAGCGCGCAGCTTACTCGGTCCTTTCCTCGCTAACGTCGATCTCGGTGACCACGCGGGCTTCGCGCGCCCATCGACCGGGGCCGGCCGGCCCCGCGAAGGCTTGCGCGATCTCAAGCCAGCGCTGCGCGTCGGCGCCGACCGCGGTGATGTCGAGGGCGTCGCGCGCGCGTCGCTGAGTGACCAGAAAACAGAAGTCCTCGGCGGAACCAGTGACACGCTGGGCGGCGGCCGGCGGGCCCCAGGACCAGGTGTCGCCGCCGGGCCCGCGTAACTCGACCAGAAACGGCTCGGTCGGAGGAACGAGATCGTTGACGACGAACGCGTAATCGCGGGTCCGCACCCCGATATGTGCGATCGACCGCAGTCGTTTTGTGGCGGGCCGCCTGGCACCGAGGGCGTCCGCGACGTCAAGGCCGTGCGCCCAGGTCTCCATCAACCGCGCGGTCGCCATCGACGCAGCGCTCATCGCCGGCCCGAACCATGGCAATTTGCGGCCATCGGGGACGGTCAGCAGGGCCTCATGCAACCGCGCGCGGGTCAGCCGCCAGTCGGCAAGCAGGCCTGCGGGTGGCGTGGTCGCCAGTGCTTCCGCACCCGCGTCGACGAAGCCGGCCGGATCGGCTGCCGCGCCGGCAAGCACTTCAGCGAATTGCGCCTCGTCGGTCACCGCTGTCAGCGCCACCCGGTCTGTCCACAACAGGTGGGCGATCTGGTGTGCGATTGTCCAGCCCTTCGCGGGCGTCGGATCGGCCCAGGTGGACGCGGGTAGCGCCGCAACGAGTGCGTCAAGGTCGTCGCTTTCGGCACGCAAGTCGGCGACGATCGGCCCGGGACCGGCCATCATTGCCTCCGACGAGAAATCACCTCTCGTACTCTAGCGATCGTTCGCCGGCTGGCCGCGACGGCCGATGACGCTGTGGACGACGAGCCCGAGTAGATACACCAGCGACCCGATCAGTACGAATGCGGGCGCGTGCCCATCTTCGGGAATCAACGCCGCGGTGATCGTGATCGAGACGATAAATGCCACCCAGAAAAGTGCGTCCTGTACCGCGAACACGTGTCCACGCAGGGCGTCGTCGACGTCGATCTGCATTGCTGAATCGGCGCATAGCTTGATCATCTGGCCGGTGACGCCTAGGAAGAAGCTGCACGCCACCATGACCGGTAGCAGCAACCCGGCCGCGGAGGCCTGGATCAGCGCGGCTGCCGCCAACGCACTGTTCGCCGCGGCGTAGCGTCCCCAGCGCCGCACCGTGGGCGGCGTCAGCACCGTGGCCAGGAACGATCCGAGTCCCGACGCGCCGAAGAACAGCAGCGCGATACCCAAGCCCCCGACCGCCGCGTTCTTCGTGTGATGTGCGAGCACCAACATCAGCAGCGAGTTGATGCCCACCACCATCCGGTGCGCGGCCAAGGCGGACAGAGTGGCCGCGACCGTCGGGTAGCGCGCGACCGTACGCGCGCCGTGCATCCAGCCGCTGATCACCGCATAGACAACGGAGCCGTGCATCGCGCGCTGAGTGTCGTCCGGCCCGAGTACGCGGGGGGCGAATCGTAAGGACAGCAGCAACGCAATCGCCACCGGAATCGCGGTCAAGAAAACGATTACCGAGGCGCCGCCATCGCCGGGGCCGACGAACCAGCGGGGCAAAAGCATGAAGTTCGCGCCGAGGAAGGCCGCTACCGCGCCGGATGCGGTGGCTACCGAGTTCATCGTCACGACCCGTTCGCGCGGCACCACATGGGGCAGGGAGGCGGACAGGCCTGATGCCACGAATCGCGAAAACCCGTTGGCGAACAACGCGCCAAGCAGCAGCGGCATCTCGCCCGCACGAACCGCCAGAATCGTGCCGATTCCGGCAATCAGCACGAGGCGGCTCAGGTTGGCGCCCACCAGAACCCATCGCCGGTCCCAGCGATCCATCAGTGCCCCGGCGAACGGTCCCAGCAGCGAATAGGGCAAGAACAGCACTGTGAACGCACGCGCGATCGACATGGGATCCGCGGCACGGTCCGGGTTGAACAGCAGCGCTCCGGCCAGTGTTGCCTGGAAAAGCCCGTCACCGAACTGGCTCGCCATCCGCACCTGCAGCAGTCGCCAGAAGTCGGGCAACTCGTGCACCGCCCGCCAAATCGCACCGGCTGCGCGCGACCGCGTCCGGGTTTGAATCACAGAACCGACTTTCGGGATTGGAGTGAGTGAGGCTCGCGGCGCCCCCTCGGAAACCGGCCGCCCCACCAACAGTACAAATATTCGTGGCCCATGCTTCGTTTCCCCCGGATGATTGTGCGGGGGGTGCGATGATGGTTTGGTGGCGCAGTCCGAAGATCCCGAAGACTCTGTCGCACCCGCCGCACAGCGGGTGCGGGCGGGCACCTTGTTGTTGGCTAACACCGATCTTCTCGAACCGACGTTTCGCCGCAGCGTGATCTACATCGTAGAGCACAACGACGGCGGCACCCTGGGCGTAGTCCTCAACCGAACCAGCGAGACCGCCGTCTACAACGTGTTGCCACAGTGGGCCAAACTGGCGGCCAAGCCAAAGACGATGTTTATCGGTGGACCGGTGAAGCGGGATGCGGCCTTGTGCCTGGCGGCGTTGCGGGTAGGCGCCGATCCGACCGACGTGCCGGGCCTGCGGCATGTGTCCGGCCGGATGGTGATGGTCGATCTGGACGCTGAGCCCGACCTGATCGCACCGCTGGTCGAAGGGGTGCGAATCTTTGCCGGGTATTCCGGTTGGACCGTCGGCCAGCTCGAAGGCGAGATCGAGCGCGACGACTGGATTGTGTTGTCGGCGTTGCCATCTGATGTTCTGGTCGGGCCGAGGGCCGACCTGTGGGGGCAGGTGCTGCGCCGGCAGCCGCTGCCGCTTTCGTTGCTCGCCACCCACCCGATCGACGTCAGCCGAAACTAGGGTTCCTCGCCTACCGCCGTCGGTGATGACGTGTTCTCGGCGTCTCCCTCGCGCGAGTCTGCTGGCGATTACGGCGCAGAGGAAATGTTGCCGAGTTTCTTCACGTCGACGTGGATCATCGCCCCGGGGTTGTCGTGCTCATAGCGTCGGACCGGTTCCCCGGTTCTGACGTCGACGTGATGCAGCCGGTTGAGCCGACACCGCGCCAGCACCGCATGAGCGGTCGAGGCTGGCAGCCCGAGCCGTGCTCCGATCGCGACCGCTCCGCCAGGACCATTTCTTGAATGAAGACATGTAGCTCGCTTCGTAGGGATGCTCGGCAGACGCATCGGCCGGATGATTCGGTTTCCGCTTCGCAACCTCCGCCCATAGTAGTCAGTGATCATGTCTATCATAGTCATAGAGCAGTACCGATAGCGACAGGTGCGAAGTCACTCAAGCGCATAGACAGCGCGTGCGGAACCCGGCGAGCGCAGCGATGCGCGCGCGCCGCGGCGGTCGTGCCGGCAGCGATCCGTCTCGACAGTGTTGACGTAGGGTGTGTACCTCATGGGAGCAAGTGGGCGATGGAGCCGAGAACGGTATGGACGACGCGCAACCGGTTGATCTAGGGGTGGCGTTGTTCATCCCGTACCGGTACATGGAGGACCGAATCTTCCGGTCCCTCCAGCATGCCGGGTTCGACGACTGGACCCTGGCCCAGGCCCGAGTGTTCCAACGTATCGCCCCGGACGGTTCGCGTCTCACAGACCTCGCTGATCAGGCGCAAATGAGTAAACAGAGCGCCGGGGTGCTGGTCGATCAACTGGAACGCTTGGGCTATGTCCGCCGGGTCCTCGACCCGGCGGATGGGCGCGCCCGGTTGATCGTGATCGAGGAACGTGGCCGGCGGGCGGCCGAGGTGGCGACGGCGACATCCAACGAGATCCTGTCGGAGTGGATGGCCTTCCTGGGTACCCGCAACTTCACGTTGTTGCACCAGATCCTGGATCAACTCCGCGAGATCACCGACCCCTACGGGCACAAACCCTAGCCGCGGCGAGTCGTCCGTCCTCGATCCACGTTCGCACCGGGCCACCCACCCCAGCGGGCTTTGGCTCGGTCTTGACATAGTCAGCTTTAATGACTAATTTCGTCAGTGAATCTTACGATTTACCGGCGATGGACGGGTGGTTACCGCGATGCGGACCCAAAAGACACCGCTCACCAGCACGCCCATTCATCCATCAATAGAAAGCGAAATATTATGAAGTTTCTTGTCCTTGGAGCAACCGGCCGTACCGGCGTCCCCTTCGTCAAAAAGGCACTCGACCAGGGCCACCAGGTCACCGCCCTCGTTCGGAGGGACGACGCCACCGTTGACCCACGCGCTCAAATCGTCAGCGGCGACGTCACCGACGCCGCTGTGATCGCCACGGCAGCCCGAGGGCACGACGCGGTCATCAGCACGCTCGGAGTCAAAAACGTTCGCGAAACCCCGACGCTGATCGTGGACACAGTCCGCGCCGTCATCGCGTCCGCGAAAACATCAGGTGTTGACCGGTTCGTGATCGTGTCCGCATTCGGAGTCGGCGACTCCCTCGCCAAGGCATCGTTCCTCGCCGGCCTGATATTTCGCACTGCGCTGCGCAAAAAATACGAGGACAAAGCCGCGTCCGAAGTGCTCTTGAAGGCTAGCGACTTGAAATGGACCCTCGAATACCCCGGCGCCTTAAACGACCGGGACGGCAGCCGCTACACCGCGGTCGCACTCGAGGACGTCACGACATTGCCGGTCCTCCCCTCAACCTCTCGCGCAAACGTCGCCGACTTCCTCCTCCACTCCGCCGTGGAAGACACCTTCATCCGTCAGATCGTCGTCGTCACCGACATCAAATAGGTCACTCCAGCCTGGAGCGCCCAAGCAGCAGGTCTCGGCGGCGAAACTCGACCGGCACGTTCGCAGGCTGTCGGTTTCAAGGTCGCCTGCACTGTTTTTCACGCTCGTCTGCACTCCCCGGAATTAGCGCGTCAATACGCCCGCAGGGGACCTCGACCGTTCGCGGATCTGCATGACGGCACAGGCAGTTTGATCAGTGACAGGATTGGGTGCACGCCACGCAATTGCCGGCGCAACTGGCCGGCTCGAAGTTTGGAGCTTCGCCGCGTACGGCGAAGCGCGCGCTCTGCCAAGACCCGGCGGCCAGCGTGCCCAGGGCACCGGCGACACACACGATCAGCACCACCAACGCGGTCCGGGGCGCCGCAGCCAGTGCCACCACACCGCCGGCGGTGAGCATGACCGCGGCGGCCAGCTGCGTCGGCGCCATGGCGCGCAGCGCCACTTGGGTGGAGCTAATCGTCTGGCCCTGCGAAAGCGACCAAGTTCCGAACCCGGCGGACGCCACCGCCGCACACATGCAGAGCATCCCCGCGATCAACATGCGCCCACAATACGAGTCCGGGCGGGCAGCCGCCTGCTGGGCTCCCGGCGCCTGGTTAGTGCTGGGGCGCGAAGTTGACGTTCGGCAGCGGCGGCAGTCCCGGTACCAGGGTGAACAGGTTCGGTACCGCCTGCTGAGGCGACGTCTGGCTCGACAGGGCCGCTTGCCCGGGAGCCCGCGCCGGTGCCGCACTGGGCGCCTGGGCGGGCAGAGGGGCCGGAGCCCCGGGCACGGCGACCCGGAATCCGTTGATGATGGCGTCGGTCGCGGGTCCATCGGTAACTGCCTGCGAAAGCGCAGTGGTCACCGACAAAGACACCAGGTACTTGTCCGACCCGGAAGTGGCGATGACGTGGCGCCGCGAGGTGTTGAGCGTCATCTCGTTTTCCCGGTACGTGCCTTCGATGGAGGACGACGGGAATCCAGCGAAATCAGCCTGTGAGGCGTTCGTGGTCTGCCACGCCTGCAGTTGCTGGCTGTCGACGAAGCCGTGCGTGATGGCGTCCTTGGGGTCGAATTTACCGACCAGCTTGTACACCACCACCTGCGCGTTCGACGTGTAGAGGCTGCTGCCGAGCCGGTCGGCGATCACCGCGAAGGCGTCGGGCACGTTGGGATCGGGAACCTGAGTCCAGCGACCGGGCACCGGAAGCGTGATATCGAGGGCCTTGAATCCCTCCGGCTTCTGCGCCTGCAGCTTCACGCCCTTGGCCTGAAGGTAATCACGCAGCGTCCCGGTGACGGCCGGTGTCAGTGTGGGCGGCACCGGCGCGGGCAGCGTGGCGGCGGTTCCCGGAACCACCGGTACGGCGTCGGGCGTTGACGGCGCGAACGGGTTCGCTGCCGGCGGGGTCGCGATGAATCGGCTGGTTCCCCCGGGAGCGATGACGCTCTGCACGGGTGGGCCCTGCGCGGCAACGGCCGGGACGGGTTGTGGTGCCGGAGGCACAGGATCAGCCGAAGCCTTGGCGCCCGCAAAAACCGCGACGCCGATCATGCCGGCGACCATACCCCCTGCGAATGCCCGGTAACTGGGTGCGATGTGGATCATCCGCGTCGGTCCTTCCCAATGGCTGGGGCGTGAGCACCCGTGGTTAGAGCCTGACTGTAGGCACGGTTCAAACGCGGTGAACAGGCTCGATATACAGCTGGGATGAACCCCTGACCGGCGCGCAACGCAACCGAGATCAACCTGTGGCCGGCGTACCCGAAGCAACGGTCCTTATACCCTATTCAAGTGACCGACTCCCCGACCGACGCGCCAGGTGGCAACCCGGCTGGCAATCGAAGTGCCGCTGAGAAGGACTCCGATGCGCCGCGTTACCGCTACGCCGCGGAGCTGGCGGGCCGTATCGAAGCCACTTGGCAGCAGAACTGGACGAGCCGCGGGACGTTCAACGTTCCCAACCCGGTCGGCTCACTGGCTCCGACGGACGGGCAGGAGATCCCTGAGTCCAAGCTATTCGTGCAGGACATGTTCCCTTATCCATCGGGTGACGGACTGCACGTCGGACACCCGCTGGGTTACATCGCGACCGACGTCTACGCTCGCTACTTCCGGATGACCGGCCATAATGTGCTGCACGCGTTAGGGTTCGACGCTTTCGGGCTACCCGCCGAGCAGTACGCGGTCCAGACCGGTACCCACCCGCGCGCCAGAACCGAGGCCAACGTCGTCAACTTCCGGCGACAGTTGGGCAGGCTGGGCCTCGGCCACGACACTCGACGTAGCTTCTCCACCACCGATGTCGAGTTCTACAAGTGGACCCAGTGGATCTTCCTGCAGATCTACAACACCTGGTTCGACACCGCGGCCAACAAGGCCCGCCCGATCGCCGAGCTGATCGCCGAATTCGATTCCGGTGTACGCCGGATCAAGGACGGCCGGGACTGGGCGACGCTGTCGGCGGGGGAGCGGGCCGACGCGATCGACAGCCGCCGCCTGGTCTACCGGGCGGATTCGATCGTGAACTGGTGTCCGGGTTTGGGCACCGTGCTGGCCAACGAAGAGGTCACCGCGGACGGTCGCAGCGACCGAGGCAACTTCCCGGTATTCCGGAAACGGTTGCGGCAGTGGATGATGCGTATAACCGCCTATTCCGACCGGCTGCTCGACGACCTAGACCTGCTGGACTGGCCGGACCAGATCAAAAGCATGCAACGCAACTGGATCGGCCGCTCCAGCGGCGTCCAGGCGCTGTTCTCGGCCACCACCAGCCGCGCCGACGTTGCCACGGAAGTCGAGATCGAGGTATTCACAACCAGGCCCGACACCATGTTCGGCGCCACGTATCTGGTTTTGGCGCCCGAGCACGACCTTGTCGACGAACTTGTCACCGCAGCCTGGCCCGACGCAACCGACCCGAGTTGGACACTCGGCGCAGCCACCCCGGGCGAGGCCGTCGCCGCCTACCGCCGCGCGATAAGCGCCAAGTCCGACCTCGAGCGCCAGGAGAGCAAGGACAAGACAGGCGTCTTCTTGGGCAGCTACGCGACCAACCCGGCCAACGGTAAGCCGGTGCCGATTTTCATCGCCGACTACGTGTTGGCCGGCTACGGCACCGGGGCGATCATGGCGGTCCCGGGGCACGACCAGCGCGACTGGGACTTCGCGACGGCGTTACACCTGCCGATCCTGGAAGTCATCGCCGGGGGAGACATTTCGGAGGCCGCGCACACCGGCGACGGCGTGCTGGTGAACTCCGACTACCTCGACGGCATGGATGTGGCAGCTGCCAAGGCCACAATCACCGCGCATCTGGAGTCCGAGGGCCGAGGACACGCGCGCATCGAATTCAAGCTCCGCGACTGGCTTTTCGCGCGGCAGCGCTATTGGGGCGAGCCCTTCCCGATCGTCTACGACAGCGACGGACGCCCCCACGCGCTCGACGAGGCCACGCTGCCCGTGGAGCTGCCCGACGTGCCGGACTACTCGCCGGTGGCGTTCGATCCCGACGACGCCGACAGCGTGCCGTCGCCGCCACTGGCCAAGGCAACCGATTGGGTGCATGTCGAGCTAGACCTGGGCGACGGCTTGAAACCATACAGCCGTGACACCAACGTGATGCCGCAATGGGCCGGCAGCTCCTGGTACGAACTGCGCTACACCGACCCGCATAACTCGGAGCGGTTCTGCGGGAGGGAGAATGAGATCTACTGGATGGGTCCGCGGCCGGCCGAGCATGGCGTGGACGATCCAGGCGGCGTCGACCTGTACGTGGGAGGCGCCGAACACGCGGTGCTGCACCTGCTGTATTCGAGGTTCTGGCACAAGGTTTTGTACGACCTGGGTCACGTCAGTTCCCGGGAGCCCTACCGCAGACTGGTCAACCAGGGCTACATTCAGGCCTTCGCCTACGCCGACGATCGCGGGTCGTACGTGCTGGCGGACAAGGTGATTGAACGCGGCGGCGAGTTTTTCTATCCGGGTCCGGATGGCGAGATCGAGGTTTTCCAGGAATTCGGGAAAATCGGCAAGAGTCTGAAGAATTCGATATCACCGGATGAGATTTGCGACGAATATGGCGCGGATACGCTGCGGGTGTACGAGATGTCGATGGGCCCATTGGAGGCCTCCCGCCCGTGGGCGACCAAAGACGTCGTCGGCGCGCACCGCTTCTTACAGCGGGTGTGGAGGCTGGTGGTCGACGAGAACACCGGCGAAACCCGGGTTCTCGACCAAGCCGACCAGCAAGTCGGCCACCAGGAGCTGGATGTCAACACGCTGCGGGCTTTGCATCGAACGATCGCAGGGGTATCCGAAGACTATGTGGCACTGCGTAATAACACCGCAGCCGCCAAACTGATCGAGTATACCAACCATCTCACCAAGGAGTACGGCGGCTCGGCGCCACGAGCGGCGGTGGAGCCGCTCGTGCTGATGTTGGCGCCGCTGGCTCCCCACCTGGCGGAGGAATTATGGCTGCGCCTGGGCCACGGCGCATCGCTGGCGCATGGGCCGTTCCCGGAGGTCGATCCCGCCTACCTGGTCGAAGACACGGTCGAATATCCAGTGCAGGTGAACGGCAAGGTCCGTGGCCGGGTGGTGGTGGCCGCCGACGCGGACGAGGACACACTCAAAGCTGCGGCGCTGAGCGACGAAAAGGTCCGGGCATTCTTGGCCGGCGCCAGCCCGCGCAAGGTGATCGTTGTCGCCGGCCGACTGGTCAACTTGGTCGTCTGAAAGCGGCAGTAATCCAGCTAGCGCCGTCCGGGCCTGAGTACGACCTCGTGCAGGTGACCGTCGTGCGGCGTAGCCACGGCGTTGACCACCGCTGCGGCGACGGTTTCGGGCCGCAAGAAGTTGTCGGGGTCGTACCCGCCACCCTCGAACGCCACGAGCTCACGCTGCATGTCGCTGTCGGTGCGGCCGGGAAATATGGACGTCACCCGCAGTTGGGGTTCGCTTTCGCGCAGCGAGTCGGCAAACGCACGCAGCGCGAACTTGCTGGCCGAATACGACGCCATCGTCGGCGAAGCAGTTCGTCCCGCACCGGAGTTGATGAACACCACCTGTCCGCGAGCGCTTCGCAGCGCCGGCAACAGGGCAAGTGTAAGAGCCACTGCCCCAAAGACATTGACGCTGAACGTGGCACGCCACTCTTCGAGGCTGGACTCGGCGACACGGCCGGGGATGGAAATCCCGGCATTGTGCACCAGCACGTCGAGTTCATCCACGATTTCGCAGCTGGCCTCGATCTCGTCGGCGTCGGTCAAATCCAGCGGAAAGGTCGTCGCTCCGAGCCGGTCCGCGACGGCGTCGAGCCGACCGGAAGGCCGGCCGGCCAGCAGCAGGGTGTGGGTCGGGGCCAGTGCTGTGGCGATCGCCGATCCGATACCGCCACCGGCACCGGTGATCATTGCGGTTGGCATACCGTTCAGCTTACGGGTGCAGCTAAACCCTTTGGTAAGCAGCTACTTTCATGCCCGCTTGCGCGCGGGTGCTCCTGCCGGGCCAGATGTCGGATCGCCGGAGGCCAGTCGCTCCAGCGGCGCCAGCGCCTTCATCAGGGTGTTCAGCTCGGACCCCGAAAGTTGACTGAGCATCGCGGCCAGAGCGGCGCGCCTATTTGCCAGCGACTCGCCATGAACCGCGCGTCCCAGCGGGGTGATGTCAACCAGCACGGCCCGTAGGTCAGACGGGTCGCGCGAGCGCTTTACCAACCCGACCTTTTCCAGCCGGCGGATTGCCACGGTGGTGGTGGGCGTTCGCACCCGCTCGTGGGCGGCCAGGTCGGTCATCCGGATGGGGCCCTTATCGAGCAACGTGACCAGGATGGATAGCTGAGCCAGCGTCAGATCACCGGCGACGGCCCCGCTGGGGTCGCCGCGACGCAGCATGGAAAAGAGTTTGGACAGCGTGCGGTGCAAACCCTCGGCAAGCTCCGTCACCTCGGCTCCGGTGGAATCGCTGTCCGCCATAAGTCGGCAGTCTAACCCCAGATGGGAGGTCTGCGAGTTACCTATCCCCGTCTTTGCAAACATTGTCAAAGCAGCTGCGACAGAAAACGCTGCAGTCGGTCGGTCTGCGGTGCCTCGAATATCTGCTCGGGAGTCCCGCTTTCAAAACCTCGCCGTGATCCATGAAAACGACCGTGTCGGATGCGGACCGGGCAAAGCCCATCTCGTGGGTGACGACGATCATCGTCATACCGTCCGCGCCCAGATCGGCAATGAGTTGCAGAATTCCCTTGACCATCTCAGGATCCAGCGGGGAGGTCGCCTCGTCGAAGAACATCACCTGCGGGCCCATCGCCAGCGCACGGGCGATTGCGACCCGCTGCTGTTGACCCGATAGCATCGCCGGCCGGGCACCGGCCTTGTGCTTCAGGCCAACTCGGTCTAGCTGGGTCAGCGCCAGGTCGCGGGCCTCGTCGGCGGAGAGCTGTCGCAACTTGCGCGGTGCCGGCGCGACGTTCTTCAGGACGCTGAGTTGGGGGAACAGATTGAATTGCTGGAACACCATGCCGATGCGCTGGTGGAGTTCGTTGGGATCGTCGCGTAAGACCGACCGGCCGTCCAGCAGGATGTCGCCCGCGTCGCTACTTGGGCAAGCAGCCCAGCGAAGTCCGTGCCCATGAAGCGGACTTCCAGACCCAGCTTGGCGGCGATGGCAAGCAGCAGCTGGTTGTCGAATCCGCTGAATTGCCCGGTGGGGGTGACGCAGATGTTTGGTGGCGCGTCCCCAGTGCTTCCTGGTTCACCGCGCTCAGCGGTTCGACGGTTGGCGTGGTGTGGTCGTTGTCCTGGCCGACGCCACCCGTCGCGGCCGCAGGTGCTGCCGGTAACGCCAACGTCAGACCGCAGACAATCAAGATTGTCGCGGCCAATCCGATCAGCTTCTCGCCGCGCTTCGCGCGCCGGCCGTCACACAAGCTCATCACGGCCACCGTATCGGCCGGCACCGATTTGTCTTGTTCAGCGCAGCTTCAGAGCGTTTTTACTTCCGGTTAGGCAACCCGGTTAACGACTTTCGCGTTAACGACTATCGCGCCACTTGCACAGCGCCTTGGCGGCGCTCAGGTCGTAGTCGGGACCGGTGCAGCCGACGGTCAGCAGCGTCACGCCGAGGGCCGCCAAGCCCTCCGCGTTGGCGATCAGCCCGTCGACACCTTCGCCGCGGCGCACACCGCTGTTGTTTTCCACTCCGGCGGACCGTTCGATGGCGGCCGGAACCCGCCCGACGGCGGTGCAGTGGTCGGCCAGCGTGGCGGCGGCCGCCGGGTAGCTGTCAACGGTGGTGAAGCCGTGCCAGACGTCGGCATATTCGGCTACCAGCCGAAGCGTTTTTCGCGGGCCTTTGCCGCCAATCAGCACGGGGATCTCACGGGTGGGCGCCGGGTTCAGTTTGGCCAGGCGCGCTTTGATCCGGGGCAGTGCGGCGGCCAGGTCATCGAGGCGGCTGCCCGCGGTGCCGAACTCGTAGCCGTATTCGTCGTAATCCTTGTCTTTCCATCCCGACCCGATCCCCAGGATGAGCCGACCGTCGGAGATGTGGTCGACGGTACGGGCCATGTCGGCCAGCAGTTCCGGGTTGCGGTAGGAGTTGCAGGTGACCAGGGCGCCGATCTGGATCCGGGATGTCTGTTCGGCCCAGGCACCGAGCATGGTCCAGCATTCGAAGTGTGGACCGTCGGGATCGCCGTAGAGCGGGAAAAAGTGGTCCCAGTTGAAGGCGACGTCGACACCGATGTCTTCGCAGCGGCGAACGGCGTCGCGGATATTTCGGTAATGCGGGGCGTGCTGCGGCTGCAGTTGCACACCGATGCGGACAGGGCGATCAGGACTCATATGACCACCGTATGCCTCGTGTTTTGGCAGGGCTCAGCTGCTGCCGAGCACGCCGCGCAACAGGCCGATCAGCACCAGCGGCTGGTCGCTTTGTACGGAGTGGCCTGAATTCTGCACCACATGCTGCTGCCGGAAATGCGTTGCGCGGCTGCTGAGTTCGGCAGCGTCCTCGTCGGTGACGAATCCCGATGTGCCACCCCGCACCAGGGTGACGGGTGCGGACAGGGCGTCGACGTCGTCCCACAGACCGGCGAAGTCGGGCACTTCGCGGATCGCGTCGTAGCGCCACGTCCAGTTGCCGTTGTCGAGCCGGCGGGAGTTGTGGAATACGCCGCGGCGCAGCGCCTGCACCTCGCGGTGTGGTGCCGCGGCGATGGTGAGGTCCAGCATGGCCTGGAAGCTGGGGAACTCGCGCTCGCCTTCCATCAACGCGACCGTACCGCGCTGGTCGGCGGTGAGCTCAGCATGTCGCTGCAACGCCGACGGGGTGACGTCGACGAGGACGAGTTCAGGCACCAGATCGGGCGCGAGGGCGCCTAGCCGTATCGCCGTCAGTCCGCCCAGCGACATGCCCACCACGAGTTCGGCGCTTGGCGCGTGTTCGCGCAGCATGGGCACCAACGCGTCGGCGTTGTGGCGCGGGGAGTAGTCGCCATCCTCACGCCGGCCGGAATGGCCGTGGCCGGGAAGGTCCACTGCCAGCGCCGGTTCACCCAAGCCGACGATGACGGTGTCCCAGGTGTGCGCATTCTGCCCGCCGCCGTGTAGAAAGACGACGCGCGGTGTGCGACCCCAGCGCAGCGCACTGATTTTGCCATTCGGTGTGTCCATCTCGACCCGTGTCACCTCGGGCAGCGGGCCCGTAACCCCGGCCTGTTCGGCGTTCTCGGGTAGCAGCGAGAATTCGGATAGTCCGGCCAGTGCATCTTCGGAGATCTCCGTCATGATCTTTGACACTAGAGGACGTACCTGCGCCGAATGCCGCGGTACCGCTCCCACATAGCGGCGGCACGCTGAGCCTCGGTCACCATCGCGGTGTCCACCGGGAGGGCGCTCATCAGCTCGTCGCTCTTGATCGTCCGGGTGTTGAGCGCGGCGGGTTCGCCCTCGAGCATGTGCCGGTAGGTCACGTTGCCACGTTCGAAGCCTTGGGTGTCCAGCCAGTTGTGCACACCCGGATCACGATGAGCGATAACGAGGCGAATGCGGCCGTCGCCGTCGGCTTTTGTGCGGCTCGGGGTGTAGCTGACCGGGCGATAGAGGTAGTCCATGCTATTGAAGAACACCCCCATGTTGGTGAACATCCACAGCCCCTCATGGGCGGCGAAGTCGATGATCAGCGCCTCGTCGGAATCCAACTCCCAGTACATGTTGGCGGCGGCGCGGCCGCGCTTGGTGTCGGCGCCAGAAGCGGCCACAGTGGGGAAGGTATTCGGACGGTCGGCATCGACGCCTCCGTAGGTGAACGGGAACTCCGGCCAGTCAGACATCAGACCGGTGACGAAATTGCCGGCCCACTCCATCGCCTCGGCCATGACCGTGGGGGTGGGCAACGGCTTGGGGGACTCCATGTCGATCCGCTCGATCCGAAGCTGCGCGGGAAGCTCATCCCAGCGGTCAAACCCTTGGCGGATGAAGAGTTTGCGGGATCCCGGGGTGGTGGGCAGCCAGTTGGGCGCGCGTTCGGACCCGCCGATGTAGAGCTCAAATTCTCCGTCATCGGCGACGCTGAGTTGTTGGCCGAATATGTTCGCCTCCGGAGTGTCACCGAAGGGTTCATGCAGCACCCCCGGCCCGGGCGTCCGCGGACCCTGGACCGTGACGTTGAAGAATTGCGAGGTGCCGCGGCTGCCGGTGAGCCGATAGGTCGACTGCCCGTCGATCCACGCCTGCTGGTAAGTGAAGTCGGCACAGTCACCGCCCAGCTTGCGGGTCGGACCGCAGAATGCGTGCAGCGCGGGGAAGCGCGTGTCGCGGGTCTCGAGGGCCAAATCGAATGCCTGGCTGAGGTTCTGGGTAAGAAAGCGGAACGCGTCGACGCGCTGCGCGCCCGAGGTCGCGTTGGCGTCTTTGAACACCTGCTCGCCCGCGCGCTGCAACTGCCCGCAGAATGCGGTCCACGCCGATTGCAGTGCTGCGTCGTCGGGTCCGTCACCAAAAGCCATTTACGCACCCAATCTGTTCAACATTGCGCCGACGACATCGCATGCGCGCCGGGTGGATTCGAAGCGGCCCTCTTCTTCGATGCGGGGACCGATCAACTCCAGGTCGAAGCCATGTTGATAGCCGCCGGCGAGGGTTTGGGCCACGAAGGCGTCTAGCGGAATCGAGCCGTCCCCGGGAACTGCCCTGGCCGGCAGCGCCCGGTCGCCTAACACGTAATCGCTCAACTGGATCAACTCCGTTCGGGGCAGTGCCCGCTGCACCAGCGCGTCGAAATCGGCCTCGGTCCAACAGTGAAAAACGTCGATGCAGATGCCCACCCCGGCCATCTCGGCCAACGTGATGGCGTCGCGCAGCGTATGGGCGAGATGAATGTCGGCATACAGACTGGAGGCCGTTTCGATTGCCAGTCTCACGCCCGCCCGTGCGGCGCGTTCTACGCAGGGGCCGATCATGTCGCAGAACCGTTCGGCCGCCTGCTCCCACGTCAGGGCACCGCGACCACCGGTAAGCAGGTAGACGGTACGCGCGCCCACCTGAGTGGCGGCGTCGATCACGGCGGACAGTGCTGCCCGCGTGGCTTGCGGATCTTGACTCAGCCGGCCGCCGGCGAACACATGGGTAACGGCCTCCACGATGTAATCGTTGCGCTGCAGGAGCTTTGGGAGTTCCGGATCGAGCAGCTGATCATCGAGGATGCTCAACCGCGACACGCCAAGCGCCGCCCAGTGTGCCTCCAGCTCGGCCAAAGACTCACCGTAAAAGGTGACGTTATGCACCGACAAACGTTCATGAGCCGTCACCACGTCACGCCCGGTTCTCGATTGCTACCCCGAATCGCTCGCGAAACGGGCGGAATTCGTCGTGCAGCGCATCGAGGTCTTCACCGATGTCGACAAGCAATTGGGTGGAATACCTGAACTTGCCGTACCGATCACCGCGATTGTCGGCCAGATATGCGCGCATCGCGGTTGCGGCCGCATCCGTAAGATCACGCCCGCAGAACGCGTAGTAGCGCGCAACCGTGGCGACCTGATCGGCAATGAAGTCGGTGTAGCGAATGTGCAGAATGCGCGGATCATCGACCAGGGGATTACTCATGGTGTTAGCGGTGCTGGCGCGGGTCATCTCGAGGTGCTTCTTGGCTTCGGCGTGCAGGTCGACGGGGCCGACGATGCCATCCATGATGTCGGCCATCATCATGGTGCGCGACGCGGCGACCTGTACGGGGTCGCGGTGCAGCCAGACCATCCTGGCGTCAGGGTACGTATCGAACATCTCTTTCAGCCGGAATCCGTGAAAGCCTTTCAGAACCCAGTATTTTTGCGGCCGGTTGTATTGCAGCTGCTGCAGCATGGCTTTGTGGAGCCGGTACTGCGCTGCAGAGTCAGTGGGCAGACCACCCACCAGAGACTGCATCGGGACCCGCCACCATGCGGTGGGTGTCATGACCCGGAAATCAAATGCCCAGGTCCGTTCGTCTTCGGGGAGACCGCCACCCAACATGTCATTGTAGGGATGGCTGTGCAGCCATTTGGGCATCTTGGCGTTGATCTCGCGCCAGTCCGCGTCGGCGCGTTCACGCCGGCCGTCTTCTGGACCGGCGAGGCCGGGCGGCGGGGACGGATACATCACTTCCCAGAACCGCAATGCCCGCGCGTCCGGATCGACGGACATCAGCGCGTGCATGAGCGTTGTCCCCGACCGCGGTTCCCCAGTGACGAACATCGGCGCCGCGACCACTTCATCGCCGATCGGATAGCGCTTGCGGTCTTCGATGAATTCCAGACGTGACGTGAGGAGCCATCGGCATGCCTGCGCTGCTTGTGATCTGCCGTCGGCGTCCATACCGAGGCCGTTCAGGTGGTCGACGGCGACGGTGAACCGCTCTGGCAATGTGGGGTCGCCGTAGTCGTTCAGTCCGGTTTCGGACTGGGCGGAGCGCAGCATCGCTAAGGCGTCTAGGGCGTCCAAGTGCGTGGTCACGTCAGCTCACCGCACAGCCGCATCAGCTCGTCCTCGGCCGCGCGAACGTTCGCCGCCGAAGACGCCGCGTATTTCAGGCCGGCCATCGCCCCGTAATCGAGGATCTTTGGTACCCGCAAACCCGCATCCACAAAATTCTTGATGATCTTCGCGACCTCCTTGGGTGTTCCGTGCGGCACGAGGGCGAGGAGCATCTCGGGCTGCACGTTGTCTAGGAACTGGATGATTCGCTCGCGGGTGAGAATCGCCGGGTCGATGTCCTGGAATCCACGCCAATCGTCGCCCATCGGGTGCTCGAATCCGAAGCCGCGCAACGTCTCGGCCGAGACCTGCAGCAGAATTGACTTGACCAGGGGGGCCCGCAGGATGTCGGAGAGCGCGTTCTCGTCCTCGCCGATCAGGCAGATCTGGATGAAGCACGGTGTGATCGCCAGCGGGTCGCGGCCGGCGCGGTCGGCGGACGTCCTTACCGCGCTGAGCATCTCGGCGTAATGCTCGGGAGTCCAAGCGCCCGCCGGCCACCACCCGTCGGCGTGCCGGCCGGCGATGTCGAGCATCCGTGGGCCGCTGGCACCGATCCAGATCTGCGGTAACCGACCCTCGTATGGTTCGGTGTCCAATCGGGCGTGCCGCATGGTGTAGAACCGGCCGTCGAAGTCGACAGGACCGTCGCTTTCCCAGAGCAGCCGGATCACCGTCAGCGCCTCCTCGAAGCGGGCGACCGGGCGGGAGAAGTCGAAGCCGTACGGCAGGGTGTTCTCGCTCTCACCGCTGCCGAGGCCGAGGATGAAACGTCCCTTGGCGAGATGGTCGATGGTCAGCGCCGTCTGCGCGAGCAGGCTTGGGTGGCGGCGCACGGTGTCGACGACGGCGGTGACAAGCGGGACGTTCTCGGTCAGCACCGCGGCCGCCGCGGCTATCGCCAGTCCATCGAGGTGGCGGTGCGGGGAGGGTGAGGCGCTGGCCAGGTCGGTGAATTCGGGAGTCCAGAGGGCGTCCGGCCAGAAGCTGACTATGTGATCGGGCAGCCAGATCGAGTGGTAACGGCCGCTGTCGAGCTCCTTGAGGCGGGACAGGTCGAGCGGAAGCGTCGTTCGGAGGAACGCTGCGGGCTGCAGGTCCGCTGATGGCATGTGTGCTCCCGCTCTCGTGCTGTGGGACCAATGCTAAGCAACTGCACAGCACCGGCTTGACCGGACCCCGAAGTACGCACAAAAACGAGTGTGCGGCGGGTCCGCAATTTCGTGAATCGCGGATCCCACCGCACACTCGGTGCAGGAAAGGCCGAACGGTCAGTCGGTGCCGGTGATGAACTCTTCGAGCTGGGTGCGAGCGATATCGTCGGCCAGTTGCTTCGGCGGGCTCTTCATCAGGTAGGCCGACGCCGCGACGACGGGGCCGCCGATGCCTCGGTCCTTGGCGATCTTCGCCGCGCGTACCGCGTCGATGATGACGCCGGCTGAGTTCGGCGAATCCCACACCTCGAGCTTGTACTCCAGGTTCAGCGGCACGTCGCCGAACGCGCGGCCCTCGAGCCGGACGTAGGCCCACTTGCGGTCGTCGAGCCAGCCGACGTGATCGGACGGGCCGATGTGCACATCCTTGGTCTTGAACTCGCGCTGCAGGTTGCTCGTCACGGCCTGGGTCTTGGAGATCTTCTTGGACTCCAGTCGCTCGCGCTCGAGCATGTTCAGGAAGTCCATGTTTCCGCCCACGTTCAGCTGCATGGTGCGGTCCAGCTGGACGCCGCGGTCCTCGAACAGCTTGGCCATCACCCGGTGGGTGATGGTCGCGCCGACCTGGCTCTTGATGTCATCACCGACGATCGGCACACCCGCATCGGCGAACTTCTTGGCCCACACCGGGTCGGAAGCGATGAATACGGGCAGCGCGTTGACGAAGGCCACGTCGGCGTCGATGGCGCACTGCGCGTAGAACTTGTCGGCCTCCTCGGAACCCACCGGCAGGTAGGACACCATGACGTCGACGTTCGCGTCCTTGAGCGCCTTGACAACGTCGACGGCCTCGGTGTCGGAGATCTCGATGGTCTCGGCGTAGTACTTGCCGATGCCGTCCAGCGTCGGGCCGCGCTGCACGGTCACGTTGGTGGGCGGAACGTCGGCGATCTTGATTGTGTTGTTCTCTGACGCGAAGATCGCCTCGGACAGGTCGAAGCCCACCTTCTTGGCGTCCACGTCGAACGCTGCCACGAACTTCACGTCACGAACGTGGTACTGCCCGAACTTCACATGCATGAGGCCGGGCACGGTGTGGTTCTCGTCGGCGTCGAGATAGTACTGCACGCCCTGCACCAGCGAGGACGCGCAGTTGCCGACGCCGACAATGGCGACTCGTACCTCCGGCAGAGCCTCCGCTGCCTCGGAAGACTTGTGCTCACTCATAGGACGTTCTCCTAACCTCATAACCTGTTTGTGTCTCGCATGTCCGGGGGTGTTCGTTTGTGCAGGGGTTCTACGTTTGTTCGGACAGGCCGGGGGCCGCCCGCTCCGCGGCGATGAGCTCGTTGAGCCACTTGACTTCGCGCTCGCTGGACTCGAGGCCGAGCTGATGCAGCTGGCGGGTGTAGCGGTCGAACGAGTTGCTGGCGCGCGCGACCGCTTCACGCAGACCTTCCCGACGCTCCTCGACCTGACGGCGACGGCCTTCCAGGATGCGCATCCGTGCCTCGGCCGGAGTGCGGTTGAAGAACGCCAGGTGGACCCCGAAGCCGTCGTCGGTGTAGTTGTGCGGACCGGTGTCGGCAACCAGCTCGCCAAATCGCGCCCGGCCCTGGTCGGTTAGCTGGTAGACACGCCGTGCCCGGCGCACCGGGGTACCGGCCGGCGCGGCATTCTCGGCAATCAGCGCTTCGCTTTGCATCCGCCGCAGGGCGGGGTACAGGGAACCGTACGAAAACGCTCGGAACGCGCCGAGGAGGCCGGTCAGGCGTTTGCGCAACTCATAACCATGCATCGGCGATTCGATCAGGAGACCCAAGATCGCGAGCTCCAGCATCGACTCACCTCCTTATGCGTGATCTGTTAGGTCGTTCCGACGCCTCGACTAACTGTATCGCGCCGATATATTTGCCACAACACAACCAAGTGCTCACGCGCTTTTGTTCGCCGTGGATCAGGGCCCCTAGGGAGTGCCGCCCGCACGTTTCAAGAAGGCTGATTGACCCGTTTGATAGTGCCGTCACCTGCAAAGACGATGTAACCGCTGCCGGAATTGCCGGAGACATAGGCCGACAGCGACAACGCCCCTGGCGTGGTCGGATCGGTGGCGGCCGAGATGATCAGGTACGTGTTTTTAACGTCGGCCGGGTTCATGTGCAGCGTGAGTGGGGCGCCGCGCAGGATGCCCACCGTCGCCGCTATGTCGAATTGGCTCAGGTCGACCGGGGAGCCCTGGGTGGCGCCGCCCTTCGAGGAATTCCTCGGATCGTCCCATCCGCCTCGGTAGTCGTAGCTCAGCACCCGGTGGCTGTTGGAGGGGTCTGCGCGGTCGAGGATTGCGTACGTCGGGTAGATCACCAGCCGGTAGCCCATGGCGTCTCCGAACCGTTTGCGCGTTTGCTCCATCAATCCGGTGAGCCCGCCGAGCGACTGCAGCTCCGTGGGAGGGGTCAACACCACGGCCGCGACTCCATCGGGCTTGGCTCCCGGATCGCTGGTGAAGTCCAGTGGCGATCTGGTGTTGCCGTACAGGCCCCAGCCAATGCCGACGCCCAGCAGCACCGACACGGCGAAGGCGGCGGCGAGAATGCCCCGACCGCCGAACTTCGGCAGGGATTTGACCTTGGCGGGTGGCACCGGAGTGCTGTCGGTCTGTAGGTCCGCGAGTAGGGCCTGCAGGTCGCCCAGCGTGACGGCGTTGGTGGCGGTGCCGATCCGTTCCCGGTGCTCTGACATGGACAGCTCGCCATCGCTCAGCGCGTCGTCGAGGAGCTTGCAGGTTTCCTGCCGGTCGTTGTCTTTCGCACGGGTGCTAGCTGTCGCGCCACTGGTAATGGGTGCTCCGAGCCAATTCGCCACGGCAATCATCGTAGAAGCCCACGGCGGAACGTGATCAGCGAACGCCACGGCGCACTTACGGCGACTGCGTTGCGGGCATGTCGGTCCCGTGGGCGGCCACGTACTCTGGTCACCGTGCGACTGCAGCGACAGGTGGTGGATTACGCGCTTCGGCGGCGCGCCCTGCTGGCCGAGGTGTACTCGGGGCGCACTGGCGTGTCCGAGGTATGCGACGCGAACCCCTATCTGCTGCGCGCCGCGAAGTTTCACGGGAAACCCAGCCAGGTGATGTGCCCGATCTGCCGAAAGGAGCAGCTCACGCTGGTGTCGTGGGTATTCGGCGAACACCTGGGTGCGGTATCGGGCTCGGCGCGCACCGCCGAAGAATTGGTCTTGTTGGCAACCCGCTTCGCCGAGTTCGCCGTCCACGTGGTGGAGGTGTGCCGAACGTGCAGTTGGAATCACTTGGTCAAGTCGTATGTGCTCGGTGCGGCGCGCCCGCCGAAGGGCAAGCGGACGGCGCGCAATGGCGCCCGTACGGCCATTGAGTAACTCGGGGGACACGGGGAATAGCGAAGGGCGCCAGAACAAGTCGTCCAGTGACGCGAGCGGGTCAGAGACTGGGCGGACTGGCAAGCATGCTATTCCCGACGACTCCCCTTCAGCCGATCACCCGGGCCCGGGGTCGGCGTCCGGCCAACGCCGCCAGGTTCCCCCCGACGACCGGTTGACCACGGTCCTCCCGCCGGTCGTCGACGACCGATCGCCACGGCGGCCCGACCCGATCGAGGAAGTCAAGGCCGTATTGGACGGCCCGCAGTCGACGACCGTGCCACAGGACTCGATCGAAGAGGTCAAGGCCGCGATGAACGACCCGCGTACTCGGCGAGACCGGCCGCTCGCCGGACGCCCACCGGGAAGCGGACGTCCGCCGCCACCGTCTGACGGGCCGGGCGGCCCACCCGGCCCAGATGGCCCAGCCCCCGCACCACGCGGTGGCCGGGACTGGACCCAGCGGGTTAATTGGCGATGGTTGCGACGAGTGTCCTATCTCGCGGCCGCGGCGCTGATTCTGTTGCCGATCGTCACCTTCACAATGGCCTACTTCATTGTCGACATTCCCAAGCCAGGCAACATCCGTACCAACCAGGTCTCAACGATCCTGGCCAGCGATGGCTCCGAGATCGCCAAAATCGTTCCGCCGGAGGGCAACCGGATCGACGTCAACCTCAGTCAAGTGCCGGTGCACGTGCGTCAGGCGGTGATCGCCGCAGAAGACCGCAATTTTTATACGAATCCGGGCTTTTCGTTCACCGGCTTCGCGCGGGCGGTGCAGAACAACCTGCAAGGCGGCGATCTACAGGGCGGGTCGACGATCACCCAGCAGTATGTGAAAAACGCGCTCGTCGGGTCTGCGCAGCACGGGCTTCGAGGTCTGATGCGCAAGGCCAAGGAATTGGTGATCGCCACCAAGATGTCGGGGGAGTGGTCCAAAGACGACGTGCTGCAGGCCTACTTGAACATCATCTATTTCGGCCGGGGCGCTTACGGAATTTCCGCCGCCGCCAAGGCCTACTTCGACAAGCCCGTGGACCAGCTCACCGTCGCCGAAGGCGCATTGCTGGCGGCGCTGATTCGTCGGCCGTCCACGCTAGACCCGGCTGTCGATCCCAAGGGCGCCGCCGCCCGCTGGAATTGGGTGCTCGACGGAATGGTGGAAACCAAGGTTCTGTCGCCGGGCGATCGCGCGGCACAGGTGTTTCCACCGACGGTGCCGGCCGATCAGGCGCGCGCGCAGAACCAGACCACCGGTCCGAGTGGGCTCATCCAGCGCCAGGTGACCAAAGAGCTGATGGAGCTGTTCAACATCGACGAGGCGACCCTCAACACCCAGGGTCTACAAATCACCACGACGGTCGATCCGAAGGCCCAGCAGGGGGCCGAGAAGGCGGTGTCGAAATACCTCGACGGGCAGGACCCCGACATGCGGTCCGCCGTGGTTTCCATTGACCCGCGCAACGGCGCCGTACGCGCCTACTACGGCGGTTCTGACGCGAATGGCTTTGACTTCGCGCAGGCCGGGCTACAGACCGGATCATCGTTCAAAGTGTTCGCACTGGTCGCTGCGCTTCAACAAGGGATCGGCCTGGGGTACCAGATCGACAGTTCGCCGCTGACGGTGAACGGCATAAAGATCACCAACGTCGACGGCGAGAGTTGTGGAACCTGCAATATTGCCGAGGCGCTCAAGCTTTCGCTGAATACCGCGTACTACCGCCTGATGCTCAAACTCAAGGGCGGACCGGTGGCCGTCGCGGACGCCGCACACGAGGCCGGTGTCGCGACCAGTTTTCCCGGAGTCGAGCACACGCTGTCCGAGGATGGCAACGGCGGACCACCGAACGACGGGATCGTGCTGGGCCAGTATCAAACTCGCCCCATCGACATGGCATCGGCGTACGCCACGCTCGCCGCGTCCGGCGTCTATCACAAGCCGCATTTGGTGCAAAAGGTGATCAACGCCGAGGGCCAAGTGCTTTTCGACGCCGGCACTGCAGAAAGCGGTGACCAGCGAATCGACAAGGCCGTCGCGGACAACGTCACATCGGCGATGCAGCCGATAGCCGGGTATTCGAACGGCCATAACCTGGCCGGTGGGCGACCGTCGGCAGCCAAGACCGGCACGGTGCAGTTAGGTGACACAGGCGCCACCAAGGAAGCCAATAAGGACGCCTGGATGGTCGGATACACCCCGTCGCTGTCGACTGCTGTGTGGGTGGGCACCGTGCCGGACAATGTGCCGTTGGTAACCGCTTCGGGTGCAGAGGTTTACGGTTCGGGGCTGCCGTCGGACATCTGGAAGTCGACAATGGACACCGCGCTGAAGGGTACCTCGAACGAGACCTTCCCCAAGCCGACGGAGATCGGTGGCTACGCGGGTGTGCCGGCAGCGCCACCACCGCTGCCCCCGCCGCCGCCTGCCGAGACGGTCATCCAGCCGACTGTCGAAATCGCGCCGGGCATAACCATTCCGGTCGGTCCACCCACCACGGTTACTGCTGGGCCGCCACCCCCGCCGCCGCCACCGCCGCCCGGCGGTCCACCCGGTCCCGAAGCGCCACCGTGATCGAGGCCCAGCAACCAGGCAGCACCATCTCACCGCGCCCACTGGCCGCCGATCTGCGTAGCGTTGACAACCGGGATTGTCCCAGCCGCAACGACTTTTTGGGCGCCGCGCTGGCGGACGTCGTCGGAGGACCGGTGGGCCGCCACGCGTTGATCGGCCGCGCCCGGACGATGACGGCGCTGCGGGTGATGTTTGTGATCGCGCTGGTATTCCTGGCGCTCGGCTGGTCAACCAAGGCGGCCTGCCTGCAGAGTACCGCCACCGGGCCGGGCAACAAGCGGGTTGCCAATTGGGACAACCAACGCGCCTATTACGAGCTGTGCTACTCCGATACAGTCCCGCTCTACAGCGCGGAGCTATTGAACCAGGGCGCCTTTCCCTACAAGTCGAGCTGGGTGGAGCGCGACTCCAACGACGTGCCACAAGTCCGGTACGACGGTCAGCCGGCGGTGCGATACATGGAGTATCCGGTGTTGACCGGGGTCTACCAGTACGCGTCGATGGCGTTGGCCAAGACCTACACCGCGCTGAGCAAACTTGGCCCACTTCCGGTGATCGCCGAGGTGGTGATGTTCTTCGACGTCGCCGCATTCGGGCTGGCGCTGGCGTGGCTGGCGACGGTTTGGGCAACCGCGGGTCTCTCCGGCCGGCGGATTTGGGATGCGGCCCTGGTGGCAGCGTCACCGCTGGTGATCTTTCAGATATTCACCAACTTTGATGCGCTGGCAACGGCATTCGCGATGGGTGGATTGTTGGCCTGGGCGCGGCGCAAACCGGTGATCGCCGGTGTGCTGATCGGCTTGGGCGCTGGGGCCAAGTTGTATCCGTTGTTGTTCCTCGGACCGATGTTGGTGCTGGGAATTCGGACCGGGCGGCTGGGTGCGTTGGCCCGCACCTCGGGGGCAACAGTGGTGACCTGGTTGTTGATCAATCTGCCCGTGCTGTTGGTCGCTCCGCGTGGCTGGTCGGAGTTCTTCCGGCTCAACACCCGCCGCGGCGAGGACATGGACTCGCTGTACAACGTCGTGAAGTCGTTCACCGGCTGGCGCGGTTTCGATCCCAAACTGGGCTTCTGGCAGCCACCGACGGTGCTCAACACCGTCGTTGCCGTGTTGTTCCTTGGGTGTTGCGCGGCAATCGCTTACGTCGCGTTCACCGCTGACCGGCGGCCACGGGTGGCGCAGTTGCTGTTTTTGGTGGTGGCCGCGTTCTTATTGACCAACAAAGTCTGGAGCCCGCAATTCTCGCTGTGGCTGGTACCACTGGCCGTGCTTGCCCTCCCACACCGCCGCATTCTGCTGGCGTGGATGACGATCGACGCATTGGTCTGGGTGCCGCGGATGTACTACCTGTATGGCAATCCGAATCGGTCACTGCCGGAGCAGGTTTTCACCAGCACGGTTTTGCTGCGCGACATCGCGGTGGTGGCCCTCTGCGTGGTGGTGATCCGGCAGATCTATCGTCCCGACGCGGATCTGGTGCGCTGGGGCGGGCGGGTGGACGACCCGGTGGGCGGGCCCTTCGACCGGGCTCCCGACGCGCCGCCGGATTGGCTGCCGGACTGGTTGCGTCCCGGCGCACTGAGGCGATCGGACGTGCCGGTGCCGGCCGAACCGGAGGCAGAGACAGCGACAGCGACGGACGCTGAAACCGAAACCGAGCCGTCGACCGCGACGGGGCTCCGATGAAAGGCTTCTGACCTGGTTGCTCGGATCCTCCAGTTTTCCCGGGTTTTTGAGGTCAGCCAGGCATCCGGTAGCCTAGGGCGGTTGCCGACGCAGGCGACTCTCCTGCCACGGACCTACCGTGGCCGCATAGACCAGAGGAGGTGAGGTTTCCATGCGTCCGTACGAAATCATGGTCATTCTCGACCCCACGCTCGACGAACGTACCGTTGCCCCATCCTTGGAGACGTTCCTCAACGTCGTCCGGAAGGACGGTGGATCGGTCGACAAGGTCGACATTTGGGGCCGGCGCCGGCTCGCTTACGAGATCCTGAAGCACGCTGAGGGCATCTACGTCGTAATCGACCTGAAGGCCGCGCCCGCGACGGTATCCGAGCTGGACCGCCAGCTGAGCCTGAACGAGTCGGTGTTGCGCACCAAAGTGATGCGCACCGACAAGCACTAACAGGCGGCCGGCGAACGGCTGCCCGCTGTCGTCGCCGTTGCGTAGGCTCACCTCGAATGCGCTCATGACCATCCACCAGGCGGACCCAGGAGGAAATTATGGCTGGTGACACCACCATCACCGTCGTCGGAAACCTGACCGCCGACCCCGAACTGCGGTTCACGCCGTCAGGCGCCGCCGTGGCGAACTTCACTGTGGCATCGACGCCGCGGATCTTCGACCGCCAGAGCTCGGAGTGGAAGGACGGCGAGGCGCTGTTCTTGCGGTGCAATATCTGGCGGGAGGCTGCGGAGAACGTTGCCGAGAGCCTGACCCGTGGGTCGCGGGTGATCGTCACCGGGCGGCTCAAGCAGCGTTCTTTCGAGACCCGCGAGGGTGAGAAGCGCACCGTCTTCGAGGTCGAGGTCGACGAGATCGGGCCCTCGCTCCGGTACGCAACGGCCAAGGTCAACAAGGCCAGCCGCAGTGGCGGCGGGGGCGGCGGCTTCGGCAGCGGTTCGCGGCCGGCGCCGGCGCCGGCATCCGCTCCGGCAGAGGCGAGCGGCGGATCGGGTGACGACCCGTGGGGCAGCGCCCCGGCGTCGGGCTCCTTCGGCGGCGGCGACGACGAACCGCCCTTCTGATTCAAGAACTTCACACCAGTAAGAAACGGAAAGAAAGAAGCACATGGCCAAGTCCACCAAGCGGCGCCCGGCTCCGGAGAAGCCGATCAAAGCGCGCAAATGCGTCTTCTGCTCAAAAAAGGGCCAAAGCATCAACTACAAAGACACCACGCTGCTGCGTACCTACATCAGCGAGCGCGGCAAGATCCGGGCGCGCCGTGTCACCGGCAACTGCGTGCAGCACCAACGGGACATCGCCATTGCGGTGAAGAACGCCCGCGAGGTGGCATTGCTGCCGTTCACCTCAGCGTCGCGATAACCGACGCCAACTTTGAAGCACAACGGAAAGCTACGAAAACGATGAAGCTGATTCTGACGGCTGACGTCGACCACCTCGGTGCCCTTGGCGACACCGTTGAGGTCAAGGACGGGTACGGCCGCAACTTCCTGCTCCCACGCGGGCTGGCGATCGTCGCCTCGCGCGGCGCCCAGAAGCAGGCCGACGAGATCCGCCGGGCGCGCGAAACGAAGACGGTGCGCGACCTCGGGCACGCGAACGAGATCAAGGCGGCCATCGAGGCGCTGGGCCCGGTCTCGCTCCCCGTGAAGACCGCGGCCGACTCGGGCAAGCTGTTCGGCTCGGTCACCGCGAGTGACGTCGTGGCCGCGATCAAGAAGGCCGGCGGCCCAAATCTGGACAAGCGGATCGTCCGGTTGCCCAAAACACACATCAAGGCAGTGGGCACGCATCCGGTGTCGGTGCACCTGCATCCCGAAGTCAATGTCGAGTTTGCCCTCGACGTCGTCGGGCAGAGCTAAACCCGCAACATTTGCTGAACCCCGGTGGCGGCCGCGATAGGGCTGCCACCGGGGTTGCTTGTGCTCTGAGGCCGCTGTGAAGGCCGAAGCAACCGTCGTCCTGGCGAACTATTTTCAACGCGTCGCCAGACCGACCTCGTTACCGGTACGTAACGCTGCCAAAATCTGGCCGAAAGCCAACACGCCCGGCGCAGTAACCTGGGCCGACACGCCGAAGAGATTCTTGTCCACACAAAATGCGCCGCTCTGTATGACGCTTAACTGGGCAGATGTCGCAGCGCCGCGAATTGATCCACAGGTTCTCCACAACCCACTCAACACAGGTGTCGACGGATATGCACACGCGATGCACAGGTTCATGAACAGGCACCGCTTGGAGTACTCGCCAGCAACGTTTACCTTCGTGCAGTCGCGAAACGATAAGCGTGCCGTGGGCGCGGGTGTCGGTGCCGGGGCTTACGATCCCGTGTGACGGCTATCGAATGTATGTTCGGATAGGTGGTTGGGAATTTACGCGGTTCGGAATTTACGTGGTTGGGAATGAGGTGAGGTTCCATGGCGGTGGTCGATGATCTGGCGCGCTCTGACATGGATGCCTCGGGGGGCCCCAGTGAAGACCTCGGCCGCCAGCCACCGCAGGACCTGGCCGCAGAGCAATCAGTGCTTGGCGGAATGCTGCTGAGCAAGGACGCCATCGCCGATGTGCTGGAACGGCTGCGGCCCGGTGACTTCTACCGGCCCGCGCACCAGAACGTCTACGACGCCATCCTTGACTTGTATGGGCGCGGTGAGCCGGCCGATGCGGTGACGGTGGCCGCCGAACTGGACCGGCGCGGAACGCTGCGGCGCATCGGCGGAGCGCCCTACCTGCACACCCTCATCTCGACGGTGCCGACTGCAGCCAACGCAGGCTACTACGCGGGCATCGTGGCCGAGAAGGCGCTGCTGCGTCGGCTGGTGGAGGCCGGCACGCGGGTGGTGCAGTACGGCTACGCCGGAGCCGAGGGCGCCGACGTGGCCGAGGTGGTCGACCGAGCTCAGCAGGAAATCTATGACGTGGCCGATCGCCGGCTTACCGAGGATTTCGTTCCGCTCGAGGATCTGCTGCAGCCGACGATGGACGAGATCGATGCGATCGCATCCAGCGGCGGTGCATCGCGTGGCGTACCCACCGGGTTTACCGAACTCGATGAGGTGACCAACGGTCTGCATCCGGGCCAGATGATCATCGTCGCGGCGCGTCCGGGTGTGGGTAAGGCGCTCGCCTTGGACACGCCGCTGGCCACGCCGACCGGTTGGACGACGATGGGTGACGTCGCGGTTGGTGATGAGTTGCTCGACGCCGACGGGCAACCGACGCGGGTGGTGGCTGCCACCGACGTGATGCTGGGACGACCGTGCTACCAGGTCGAATTTTCCGACGGAACGGTCATTGTGGCCGACGCCGCGCACCAGTGGCCGACCGCAGACGGCATCCGGACGTCGGCGCAGTTGCGTGGCGGCCTGGACACAATCGTGGTGGAAAGGTCCGCCGCTCGGTACGCCGAGCGGCGGGCCGCCACGGCCCTGATGACGCCCGTGCTGCAAATCGTCTCGGTGCGAAGGGTGGCCGGTGTCCCGGTGCGTTGTGTGGAGGTCGGCAACGCTGCGCATCTGTATTTGGCTGGCCGCGGGATGGTGCCAACGCACAACTCCACACTGGGGCTGGACTTAATGCGGTCATGTTCGATCAAGAACCGCCTCGCGAGCGTCATCTTCTCGCTGGAAATGAGTAAGTCGGAAATCGTGATGCGGTTGCTGTCGGCGGAGGCGAAGATCAAGCTCGCCGACATGCGTTCGGGCCGGATGAACGATGACGACTGGACCCGGCTGGCGCGCCGGATGAGCGAAATCAGCGAGGCGCCACTGTATATCGACGACTCGCCGAACCTGACCATGATGGAGATCCGCGCCAAGGCGCGTCGGCTGCGGCAGAAGGCCAACCTGAAGCTTGTTGTCGTCGACTACCTGCAGCTGATGACATCGGGCAAGAAGGTCGAATCACGGCAGGTGGAAGTCTCCGAATTCTCCCGCCATCTGAAGCTTTTGGCCAAGGAGCTCGAGGTTCCGGTGGTCGCGATCAGCCAGCTCAACCGCGGTCCCGAGCAGCGCACCGACAAGAAGCCGATGTTGTCTGACCTGCGCGAATCGGGATGTCTGACCGCCTCCACACGAATACTGCGAGCCGACGACGGTACTGAGGTAACTTTCGGTGAGCTCATGCAGACCGGCGAACGGCCCCTGGTGTGGTCGCTCGACGAGCGGCTGCGGATGGTCGCACGCCCGATGACCAACGTGTTCCCGAGCGGGCACAAGGAAGTGTTTCGCCTTCGCTTGGCCTCAGGACGTGAAGTCGAGGCCACCGCCAACCATCCCTTCATGAAACTCGATGGCTGGACTCCATTGGGCGAGTTGAAGGTTGGCGATCGGATCGCGGTGCCCCGGCGGGTGCCTGAGCCTGTCGACACGCAACGGATGGCCGAATCCGAGGTCATCATGCTCGCCCACATGATCGGCGACGGGTCGTGCGTGAAGCGGCAGCCGATCCGGTACGCATCAGTGGATGAGGCGAACCTCGTCGCAGTGACGGCCGCAGCCGCGCATTTCGGTGTGAGCGCGATTCGGGACGATTATCCGGCGGCGCGGGTAACAACGCTGCGTTTGCCGTCGCCGGTCCGGTTGACGCACGGTCGGCGCAACCCCATCGCGGCCTGGCTCGATGGGCTAGGTCTGTTCGGGCGGCGGAGTTACGAGAAGTTCGTGCCACAAGCGGTGTTCCGCGCTCCCAACGACCAGGTGGCTTTGTTCATTCGCCACCTGTGGGCGACAGACGGGTCAGTACGGTGGGATGCGAAACTCGGCCAAGGCCGGATCTACTACGCATCAACCAGCCGACGTCTCATCGATGATGTGGCGGGCCTGCTGCTGCGCCTCGGTGTCTTTGCGAGGATCAAACGCGCGCCAAAGCTTGGCTACCGCGATTGTTGGCACCTGCACATTTACGGTGCGCAGAATCAGGTCCGGTTCCTGCAGATCGCCGGAGTACATGGTGAGAAAGCGGTTGCGGCGCGAGAGGTGTTGTCGCAGCTCGAAGGTATTGTCCGCAATCCGAACCTGGACACTGTGCCGACAAAAGTGTGGACACGAGTCCGTAACCTGCTGTCCTCGAAGCAAATGACACACCGGCAGTTTGCTTCCGCGATGGGTATCCAATTTTGCGGATCTACGCTATGGAAGCACTCGCCGAGCCGGGCGAGGCTGCCTCGTGTGGCAGCGCTACTTGAAGATCGAGACATTCACGCGTTGGCGACCAGCGACGCATACTGGGACACGGTGGCCGAAATCACCAGCCTTGGGGAGCAAGACGTCTACGACGGAACTGTAAGTGGGACACACAATTTCGTCGCAAATGGAATTGCCTTGCATAATTCTTTGGAACAAGATGCGGATATGGTCATCCTGCTGCACCGGCCGGACGCCTTCGAACGCGACGACCCACGCGGGGGAGAGGCGGACTTCATTCTCGCCAAGCACCGCAACGGCCCCACCAAGACGGTGACCGTGGCTCACCAACTGCACTTGTCGCGCTTCGCCAACATGGCGAGGTAACTGTAGGTTCTCAAATCCCGTGTCCAATTCTCAAATGGAATGTCCACTCGACGTCCAATTGGACATTGATGTGAGACAACTGAGCGGCCCATCTAGTCCGTCCGTTATCAAAGCCATGACACGATGACCACCCTCGGTGGAGGTTCTGCCGCGGCCTACGGCCTCACATATCAGTACCTCGCGCGCCGAAGTTGGTGTATGCCATTGTCCCCCTTGATAGGTCGCAACCGGCCGCTGAACCGGGCCTACGTGCTGATTGCAGGGACGTCGCCGCTGTGGCGCATCCGCACCACGTTGGATCGACCGGCGTGGGTCCCCTAGGTGTCGCTCTCAACGACAGCGCCGGAGCGTATCGCTGACATGGCGACCTCAACCGCGTCTCGGGTTCGCCGGGGATCGGCCATCGCACGGTCGTAGACCTGCAGACCTTGCAGCACGACCACGAGAAAGCGCGCGAGCTGTCGCGGAGACGATGCGGCGGGGATCTCTCCGCCCGCGCGGGCTCTGGTGAAAGCTTTGCGCAGTACGTCTTCCACATGGTTGATATGACGCTGTGCAATATCCAGGGTCGCAGGGTCGTTGGTGCGTTCAGTGATGGCGTTGACGATGAGGCAGCCGCGTGGGAGTTCGGTGTTGGGGCAGGCGAGTTCGAGCATGAGACGACGAACGCGCGGCAGCACCGGCTCTGTCGGGTCATCGAGAAGCGCGGCGAGGTGAACCGTGCGCTGCTCGCAGTAGCGCGTTAACGCGCGTTGCCAAAGCTGTTCTTTGTCACCGTAGGTCGCGTAGAGGCTGCCGCGGTTGAGGTCAAGGGTGTCGACGAGGTCCTGGATGCTGACGGCGTCGCAGCCTTGGCGCCAGAACAAGTCGAGCGCCTCACCGAGCTTCTCTTCGGGATCGAACGTTTTCCCACGTGGCATCACACCAGTTTACTCCATAGATTGGAACGATCGGTCCAACAGTGCTACGTTCCTAACCAATCGTTCCAATATGTTCGGTGTCTGAACGGAGTGAGTGTGGTGCTGGCATTGAGAAGAGTGCGCGTCATCTGGGCGTTGAGGCGAGCGGTGATCGCATGACGACGCAGACAATCACCATGGCGAAGCAGACGGAAGCGGCAGGGTCATCACCGGAGTTCGGCGATGCGTACATCCGCTGAAAGCGGCCGCCGCGCAGCTATCCGCGGTCGTCACCGGTGACGTCGAGGCGATCCTGGGTCGACCGGCGACACCGTTCGCCCAGTGGGTGGACGCCCAGAGCGACCTCTTCAACACCATCTAGCCAACGTCAACCGAGAAGGAACAACCCACCTATCTGATCCTGGGCGCAACGCCCGCACTCGCACGCTAAAACCTCACACGATTAGGAGATTTCGATGAGCAAGCAGCCTTCCCCAAGCGGCCGGATGCGGGGCCAGACCGTCCTGGTCACCGGCACCACCAAGGGCGGTATCGGGTACGAGACCGCCCGCCTTCTCGGCGACGAGGGGGCCACCGTCCTGACGCACGGCCGTACTCAGGAAGCGGCAGGCACCAGTGTCGGAAGCCTCGTGGTTGACGGCAACGGGGCCGGCAGGTTCATCCCGGTCGCCGCCGATCTGGGCTCGATCGCCGGCGCCCAGCAGCTGGCAGAGGCCGTCCGAGCCGCAGCCCCCCAGGGCATCCACGGTCTGGTCAACAACGCCGGCGCCGGGTTCAACGAGCGGCGGCTGTCCCCGGATGGCTTCGAGTTGACCATGGCCATCAACCACGTGGCGGTAGCCGCCCTGACCGACGCACTCCTCGACCTGCTGCACGCGGGTGCGGATTCCTTGGGAAGACCGTCGCGGGTAGCCAGCATGACCGCGTTGATCGAGGGACGCGGGAAAGTCGAGACCGACTGGTCCTTTCCGGGCAAGTACAGCCAGACTCAGGCCTATTTCAACGCCAAGTTGACCAACCTGCTCTACACCTATGCGCTGGCTCGCCGACTCGACGGCCGCGGGGTCACGGTCAACGCGGTCAGCCCCGGCTCGGTGAAATCGGATTTCGGCGCCAAGGCCGGCGGAATCTTCGGTCTGATGGCACGGTTCGGCGCACCGCTATACGGGCCTCCCAGCAAAGGCTCCCGCGGGGTCGTGCGGATCATGACCGACCCTGACCTGGCCACGGCCACGGGTAACGGCGCCTACTACACGCCCTCCAAACTCAAGAAATCCTCGAAGAAGTCCCGCACACCGGAACTGCAGGAGCAGGTTTACCTGCAGACCGAACGCGTCTTGCGTGCCCACCGCGACAACCACCCCAGGAGCGTCCGGTGATGACCGCGCTCGCCGCACGCCGGAGCGTTTCGAGTAGCTAGTTATTCGCGGCGGCGGATCGGGTGCGATCCCAGCAGACGGTGATCATGCGGTGGCGCTACCAGGCGTCGACCCTGAACTGGCCGCTACGCCTGGGCGCCGGGGGTAGCGGCCAGTTCCCAACCAGCCGCAGACCGGCCGGCGAGGGATGCGTGTGACGACCCGTTGGTCGCCAGGACCAGGCCGCCGGCGGCGGCCTTGGCCGGCTAGTAGGCCCGACAGGATCAGACGAATTGGGGAAGGGGGATCAGGGCAGCGGGGACCCGCAGCGACGGATCTCGCGCGACCTGGCCAACAGTGATGGCAGCGAACGCATCGGTCACCGAGTCGCACCGGCTGACCCCTAAGGGGCGGGCCACCCGGGAGCGGATCGTCGTGGCAGCAGCGCAACTGATGTACGACAACGGTGTCGCCGGAACGAGTCTGGGCGACGTCTACAACGCGGCCGGCGTTAGCCCGTCGCAGGTGTATCACTACTTCCAGGACAGGCAATCCCTGATTAGGGCCGTCATCGCGCACCGCCTGCACGCTGTGCTGGCAACGGTCGAGGGGCTGGACAGCATGGAAGGGTTGCGCGCCTGGCGTGACTTGGTCGTCGACACCTATCGCCAGCGGAACTGCGAGGGCGGCTGCCCGCTCGGGTCCCTGGTCGGGGAGCTGGCCGAGCCCTACCCGGATTGTCGGGCTGATCTTGCCGGGGGATTCGACCAGTGGGAAGCGGCGATCCGCACGGGTTTACAGGCCATGTGCGATCGGGGGGATCTGCGCCGCACGGCCGACCCCGGCCGGCTGGCGACCGCGCTGTTGGCCGCGGTCGAAGGCGGCACCCTGCTCGCGCAGGTTCGCCGCGACCCCGCTCCTGTCGCAACCGCGCTCGATGAGGTCCTCGACCGTATCGAGGACCTCAGACCCCGACGCGCGCCGGTCCATCAGTAGGACGGCAGCACCGCCGGTGCCGTTTCATTAGCTGCCTTAGTGAAAACGTTGGCGCGACAAGCAAATTGACCAAACAGCGAAGATCTGCGATCGCTAACGGAAGGTGACTCGGTGAGCGTGGTTCCCCTAACCGGCATCGTCAAACGAGCCTGGATTCCACTGATTGTTGTTGTGGTGCTTGCGGTTTCGGGGCTGGTCGTGTCCCGATTTCACCGGCAGTTCGCATCCCAGAACCTCAACGCCAACGCCGGCGCGGGCATCGAGATCGTCCAGTTCAACCCCAAGATCATGATCTACGACGTGTACGGCTCGGGTACCGCCCAAATCAGCTACTTCGACCCCGATGCCAACGTGCATCTGGTCAGCGTGCCGCTGCCGTGGTCGATCACCTTGTCGACGACGTTGCCCAGCGTCAGCGGCAGCCTGATGGCCCAAACCACCGGCGATCAGATCGGATGCAAAGTCACCGTGAACGGAGTCGTGCGTGAGCAGCAATCAGCCGACGGGATCCAAGCCCAGACCTACTGCCTGGTGAAGTCCGCATGACCCACGCAACTCGCATGGACACCCTCGCCGGGGCCACCGATCACCCCAAGCGGCCCTACCTTCCACATCTGATCCGTGTGCTGTCGATCCCGATCGTCGTGTTCTGGGTGTTTGTCGCGGTCATCGTGAACGTCATCGCCCCGCCGCTGGAGGTGGTCGGCGAGTCACATTCGGCTCCGATGTCTCCCGAAGACGCGCCGTCGATGACGGCGATGAAACTCATGGGTGGCAACTTCCACGAGTTCGACTCCAACAGCACCGTGATGATTGTTCTTGAGGTCAGCAGCACCTCGGTCCGGACGCCCACGCCTTCTACAGCGCGATCATCGCAAAACTGCGGCACGATCCCGAGCACATCCAGCACATCCAGGACTTCTGGAGCGACACCCTGACCGCGGCCGGCGCGCAGAGCACCGACGGCAAGGCGGCCTTCGTGCAGATCAACCTCGCCGGCGAACAGGGCCAAACGCTGGCCAACCAGGGCGTGCAGGCCGTCCGCAAGGCCATCGCCGAGACGAAGGCACCACCGGGCGTGCAGGCCTACGTCACGGGCGCGGCCGCCCTCACCAACGACCGGGACGAGATCGGCAACGCGAGCCTGCAGACCATCACCGTCTACACGCTCCTCGCCATCGCCGTGATGTTGCTGGTCGTCTACCGCTCGATTCGCACCACCCTGGTGCAGCTCTTCCTGACATTCGTCGGCTTGCTGACCGCGCGCGGCGTGGTGTCAACGCTGGCCGTTCACAATGTCTTCGGACTGACGACGTTCGCCGGCAGCATCTTGACGATGTTGGCCATCGCCGCGGCCACCGACTACGGCATCTTCATCTTCGGCCGCTACAAAGAAGACCGCGGCGTGGGGATGGACCGCGAAGACGCGTTTTACGCCACCTTCAAATCCGTCGCCCCGGTCATCGTCGGCTCGGGTCTGACCATCGCCGGCGCCACCTACTGCCTGAGCTTTTGCCGGCTGCCCTACTTCGCCACCATGGGCGCCCCGGTCGCCATCGGCATGATCGTGATCGTGGCCTCCGCGGTCACCCTGGGACCGGCGGTGCTGTTCCTGGGCAGCAAGATCGGGCTCTACGAGGCCAAACACCCTCCCCGGAGTCGGTTCTGGCGCACGGTCGGCACGGCCGTAGTTCGTTGGCCCGCACCCATTTTCGTGGTCAGCCTGTTCGTGGTGATGATCGGCCTGGTGGCCATTCCCGGTAACACGCCCGGCTACAACGACCAGCACTACATGCCGGCCGACGCGCCTGCCAACGTCGGGTTCGCCGCGGCCGAACGGCACTTCACCCAAGCGCGGATGAACCCCGACATCCTGATGGTCGACGCCGATCACGACATGCGCAATCCCGCCGACATGCTGGTCCTGAACGCGGTCGCGCGCAACGTGATGCACACCGAGGGCATCGCGATGGTGCAGAGCATCACCCGGCCCCTGGGTATCCCGATCCAGCACAGCTCGATCCCGTTCCAGACCAGCATCCAGGGCCAGACCACCAACATGAACCTGCCCTTCCAGCGCGACCAGTTGGCCAACCAGCTCAAAACGATCGACGCGACGAACGCCTCGATCGCCATCTTGAAGCAGCAGTACCAGCTGTCGCTGCAGCAGACCACGCTCACGCAGGACTCGGCCGTTAAGTCCCGGCACGTGCTGGAGACCACCGAGCAGTTGCGGGACAGCATCGCGAATTTCGACGACGAGTTCCGGCCGTTGCGCAGCTATTTCTACTTCGAGAAGCACTGCTTTGATATCCCGCTGTGCTTTGCGATCAGGTCGCTGTTCGATTCGCTCGACAGCATCGACGAACTGACCGACAAGACCGCAGCGGTGCAGGTCGACACCGACAAACTGGCAGCTCTCGCGCCGAAGCTGACCGCTCTGCTGCCACAGACGATCGCGTCGATGGAAACCAGCCGCGACCTGGCACTGGCGACCTACAACTCCCAGAAGGCGATCTACGACCAACAGCAAGCCACCAACGACACCGCTCTGGCGATGGGTGCGGCGTTCGACAACGCCAAGAACGACGACCTGTTCTTCCTGCCGCCGGAGGCTTTCACCACCCCCGACTTCGAACGCGGCCTGAAGCTGTTCCTCTCACCGGACGGCAAGTCCGCGCGCATGTTCATCACCCACCAAAGCGATCCGGCCACAATCGAGGGCATCGGCCGGGTGGCCCACGAACGCAAAGCCGCCCAAGAGGCCCTGAAGATGTCCTCGCTGTCGGACGCCAAGATCTACCTCGGCGGGGAGGCGGCCACCTATCGCGACATGGCCGACGGCGCCAGGTACGACCTGCTGATCGCCGTGGTCTCGGCGCTGACGCTGATCTTCATCATCATGCTGATCCTGACCCGAGCGGTGGTGGCGGCCCTGGTGATCGTGACCACCGCGGCCAGCTCCATCGCCGCGTCCTTCGGCATCTCGGTGCTCATCTGGCAAGACCTGTTGGGCATGCCGGTGCACTGGGTGGTCATGCTGATGTCGGTCATCATCCTGCTGGCCGTGGGATCGGACTACAACCTGCTGCTGGTGTCGCGGTTCGAAGACGAGATCCACGCGGGCTTGAAAACCGGCATCATCCGCTCCATGGCAGGCACCGGCGGCGTGGTCACCTCGGCCGGCTTCGTCTTCGCCGCCACCATGGCCGCGATGACGCTCAGCGAACTGACCGTGATCGCCCAACTCGGCTCGACGATCGCCATCGGCCTGCTGGTGGACACCTTGATCGTGCGCTCGCTGTTGATGCCGTCGATCGCCACGCTGCTGGGACGGTGGTTCTGGTGGCCGCAGGTCGTCTACCCGCGCG
>CAWCFA010000009.1:0-174852 GCA_963794785.1 uncultured Actinomycetota bacterium
TCGTCTCGCGGGCCAACGAAAAGCTGGCTCGATTGCGCCGAGATCACCCGCATGCCCGCACCTTACGGCGACCCCCCGACCTGGCAAAGCGGTACCTCAATAACGCTGATCGGGGACACGTGTCACCCATTGCTGGAAAGCTCAGTGTCCAGCGCCCCCGATCACCGCACCGTCCACCGAGAGGATTGAGAATGCCCGCACTTGCGCCACCCGCCGCCAGCGAACGCAGCGCCCTGCGCGGATACCTGGCGTTCCACCAGAGCGCCTTCGTCGCGGTTTCCTACGGTCTGTCCGACGAACAGGCCCGCTCGGCGCCCACCGTCAGCGCGCTATCGGTCGGCGGCCTGGTCAAACACGTCACCGCGATGCAAAGCAGCTGGATGGCACGAGTGGCCGCCGCGCCGGAGGCGCCCCCGAAAGACCCCCGGCCATTCGAGGAGATCTCCAAGGAATACGGGGAGCAACACGTGATGCGGCCGGACGAGACCTTGGAGGGCCTACTCCGCGCCTTCGAGGCGCAGAACGCGACATCGCTGCGGCTTGTCGAGACCGCCGACCTCGACGCCACGGTGCCCGTTCCGCGCGACATCCCGTGGTTCCCCAAAGACCAAAAGGCCTGGTCGGTGCGCTGGGTGATCCTGCACGTGATCAACGAACTGGCCCGGCACGCCGGCCACGCCGACATCGTCCGGGAGAGCATCGACGGCGCCACCATGTACGAACTGATCGCCGGGCTGGAGAACTGGGAGATCGAGGGGTGGGTCAAGCCTTGGAAAAAGTGAGCAGGGGTGAGTGGGCTCACAGCAATTGGGACTTGACTCTGCCGGTTTGGCAGACTGCGTAGATGAGCTCTACCAAACACCGCGAGGTGGCCAGGCTTGACCGGGTGCCGTTGCCGGTCGAAGCGGCCCGGGTGGCCGTCACCGGCTGGCAGCTGACCCGCACCGCCGCTCGCGTCCTCACCGGGTTGACGGGCAAGGGTCCGTGGCAGCAAAAGGTGATCAAGCAGATCCCGCAGACCTTCGCCGACCTCGGGCCGACGTATGTGAAGTTCGGACAGATCATCGCCTCCAGCCCCGGCGCGTTCGGCGAATCGCTGTCCCGGGAATTCCGCGGCCTGCTGGACCGGGTGCCGCCCGCCGACACGGGCGAGGTGCACAAGCTCCTCGCGGAGGAGCTCGGCGGCGACCCGTCCGAGCTGTTCGCCACCTTCGAGGAAGAGCCGTTCGCATCGGCATCCATCGCGCAGGTGCACTACGCGACGCTGCACACCGGCGAGGAGGTCGTCGTCAAGATCCAGCGGCCGGGCATCCGTCGCCGGGTCGCTGCCGACCTGCAGATCCTGCAGCGCTTCGCCCAAGCCGTCGAGCTGGCCAAGCTGGGCCGTCGGCTCTCGGCGCAAGACGTGGTAGCCGATTTCTCCGACAACCTGGCCGAAGAGCTGGACTTCCGCCTCGAGGCGCAGTCGATGGACGCATGGGTCGCGCATATGCACGCCTCGCCGCTGGGCAAGAACATCCGTGTGCCGCAGGTGTATTGGGACTTCACCGGCGAGCGGGTGTTGACGATGGAGCGGATCCAAGGTGTCCGCATCGACGATGCCGCCGCCATCCGTAAGGCCGGTTTCGACGGCACGGAACTCGTTAAGGCGCTGCTGTTCTCGGTGTTCGAGGGCGGCCTGCGGCACGGGCTCTTCCACGGCGACTTGCACGCGGGCAACCTCTACGTGGATGACCAGGGCCGCATCGTCTTCTTCGACTTCGGGATCATGGGCCGCATCGATCCCCGCACCCGCTGGCTGCTGCGCGAGCTGGTGCACGCCCTGCTGGTGAAAAAGGACCACGCGGCGGCCGGCAAAATCGTCGTGCTGATGGGGGCGGTCGGCACCATGAAGCCCGAAGCCGAGGCCGCCAAGGACTTGGAAAACTTCGCCACACCCCTGACCATGACGTCGCTGGGCGACATGTCCTATGCCGACATCGGCAGGCAGCTGTCCACGCTGGCCGACGCTTACGACGTCAAACTTCCCCGCGAACTGGTACTGATCGGCAAGCAGTTCCTCTACGTCGAGCGATACATGAAGCTGCTGGCGCCGAAGTGGCAGATGATGTCGGACCCACAACTGACGGGATACTTCGCCAACTTCATGGTCGAGGTCAGCCGCGAACACCAGACGGACATCGAGGTCTAGGGGCATGGAGGTACGCAGCGGGTCAGCAGTGTCGAGATCCACGTCGGGCGATCTGAAGCTCCACTACGAGGACATGGGTGATATCGACGACCCACCCGTGCTGCTCATCATGGGCCTGGGTGCCCAAATGGTGCTGTGGCGCACCGAGTTCTGCAAACTGCTGGTCCGTCAGGGCCTACGTGTCATCCGCTACGACAACAGGGATATCGGCCTGTCCTCCAAGGTCGAGCCCCGCGGCCCGGGACAGCCGTTGGTGACGCGGTTGATCCGGTCCTGGCTCGGGCTGCCCAGCAAGGCGGCATACACGCTGGAAGACATGGCCGACGACGCCGCGGCGGTGCTGGATCACTTGGACATCACGACGGCCCACATCATCGGGGCGTCGATGGGCGGCATGATCGCTCAGGTTTTTGCCGCCCGATTCGCCGAGCGGACCAAGAGCCTGGGCATCATTTTTTCCAGCAATAACCGCGCGTTCCTGCCACCGCCTGCCCCGCGGGCCCTGCTGGCGCTCATCAAAGGGCCGCCGCCGAACGCTCCGCGGGAAGCCATCATCGAAAACGCGGTCCGCGTCAGCAAGATCATCGGCAGTCCGGGCTACCCCATGCCCGACGAGGACGTCCGCGCCGACGCCGCAGAGAGCTACGACCGCAACCACAACCCGTGGGGCGTCGCCCGGCAGTTCAGCGCGATCCTGGGCAGCGGCAGCCTGCTGCACCACGACCGGCGGATCAGCGCACCAACCGTGGTCATTCACGGGCGCGCCGACAAATTGATGCGGCCCATCGGTGGACGTGCGATCGCCCGCGCCATCCACGGTGCTCGGATGGTGTGGATCGACGGTATGGGTCACGACTTGCCCAAAGAACTGTGGGACCGGGTGACCGCCGAGCTGACGACCAACTTCGGGGCATCTGATCAAGCCAGGAGTCGGCAGGCTTAAGTCGTCTGATTGCCCCACCGTTGTTCGTCTAAAAGGTAGAGAGTGGAACACAGGGTTTCGCTCACTACCGGAGGTGAACCACAAATGCAGTACTTCGCCCTGTTGATCAGCACGGAACGAGACCGCACGCCCCAAGAGAGGGAAGCGGAGATGGCCGCCTATCGGAGCTTCCATGTCAAGGCCGCGTCGGCCATCCGCGCCGGGGATGCCCTCACGCCGGCGGCGACCGCGGTGAGCATCGCCGGCGGTCCCGACGCACCAGTCATCACAGACGGCCCATTCGCGGAAGGCGCCGAAGTGGCGGGCGGTTATTACGTATTCGAAGCGGAGAACCTCGACGAGGCACTGGCGTTGGCCCGCGACATCCCGGCGGCCAAGTCGGGCGCCGTGGAGATCTGGCCGATGGCCGGCCCGGGGCCCGAGCCCCAGCCGCTGGAAGGCACCAACTGGATCGCGCTGCTGCTGGAGCCGGCGGAGCGGCCAGCGGAGCCCGGCTCGCCGTTTTGGGAGTCCATGGTGGCGCTGCACCAGGAGTTCGGGGCCGCGGCGGGTCAGCACATCCGGTCCGGCGCGGGCCTATATCCGCCGTCGACGGCGACCACCGTGCGGGTCCGCGATGGCGAGGTCCTCATCACGGACGGGCCGTACGTCGAAGGCGCGGAAGTCGCCAACGGCTTCTACGTGCTCAGCGCCGCCGACCGCGACGAAGCCGTCAAGCTTGCGTCGATGATCCCCGCTTCCACCGTGGTGCTGCGGCAACTGGCTGGTGTCGCGGGACTGTAGACCTGACGAATGACCAACCTGGACGGCGTCTTCCGCCGCGAATGGGGGCCCACCGTCGCCGCGCTCGCGCGATGGTCCGGCGACCTCACCGTCGCCGAAGACGCCGTCCAGGAAGCCTGCGCCGAGGCGCTGCGTAGCTGGCCCCGCGACGGTGTCCCCGACAATCCTGGCGGTTGGCTGGTGACGGTCGCCCGCAACCGCGCCCGGGATCGGCTGCGCCGCGAATCGGTCCGTCCCGGAAAGGAATTGGCAGCGGTGCTGGACGACATTACCGCGCGCACCGACCTTCCGGGCGTGCCGCATCAAGTACGCGACGACGAGCTGCGGATGATGTTCACCTGTGCGCACCCGGCGCTGGACCGGCAGTCGCAACTGGCGCTGACGCTGCGGCTGGTGTCCGGGCTGACCGTCGCCGAGATCGCCCGCGCGCTTCTGCAGACCGAGACGGCCATCGGTCAGCGAATCACGCGCGCCAAAAACAAGATCCGGCAAGCCAACATCCCGCTGCGGGTGCCACCCGCCGAGCTGCTCCCCGAGCGCACGCCGCACGTGCTCAATTGCATCTACTCGGTATTCACCGAGGGGTATTGGTCGACGTCAGGCCCGACGGCGGTCCGTGACGAACTGTGCGACGAAGGAGTGCGGCTGGCCGGGGAGTTGTGCGCGCTGATGCCGGGCGAGCCGGAGACGCATGCCTTGGCCGCCCTTATGCTGCTGCATGATTCGCGGCGAGCGACCCGGGTCGACGATGCCGGGGCGTTGGTACCGCTCGAGCAACAAGACCGGCACCGGTGGGACCGCGGCCGGATCGCGCGCGGCCTGGACCGGTTGCGACTGGCGCAGGGTTCGACCGGCCCATACCTGCCGCAGGCCGTCATCGCTGCGCTGCACGCGACCGCGCCGTCCTGGGCGCAGACCGACTGGACCACCATCTGCGCGGCCTATGACCGGCTGATGCAGCTGACCGACTCGCCAGTGGTGCGTGCCAACCGCGCGCTGGCGGTGGGCTTCCGCGACGGCCCCGATGCGGGTCTGGTCGCGCTGGACTACGTCACGGATGATCCCCGGTTGGCCCGCTCGAACCTCCTCGCGACAGTGCGGGCCGACCTGTTGCGGCGCGCGGGACGGCCCACCGAGGCCGTCACCTGGTACCGAACGGCGTTGGAGTCCAACGGTTCCGAGCCGGGCCGCGACTTCTTGCGTCGACGTATCGCCGAATGCGGCGGGTAGCCAAACCCTGCCGAGACGCAAAAGCTCCCGACACGCCGACCAAAAAGGGGCTTTTGCGTCTGCTCGCGGGAGGGAGTTACGCCTCGGAGAAGTTGCGGGTGATGGCGGGATCGACCGGAATGCCCGGGCCCGTCGTCGTCGACACGACGATCTTCTTCAGGTAGCGGCCCTTTGACGACGACGGCTTGAGCCGCAGCACCTCGTCGAGAGCGGCACCGTAATTCTCGGCCAGGTTCTTCTCGTCGAAGGACGCCTTGCCGATGACAAAGTGCAGATTGGCCTGCTTGTCCACGCGGAAGTTGATCTTGCCGCCCTTGATCTCGCTCACTGCCTTGGCGACATCGGGGGTGACGGTGCCGGTCTTGGGGTTCGGCATCAGGCCGCGCGGGCCCAACACTCGAGCGATGCGGCCAACCTTGGCCATCTGGTCCGGTGTCGCGATCGCGGCGTCGAATTCCAGCCAGCCACCCTGAATCTTCTCGATCAGGTCGTCGCTGCCGACAACATCAGCTCCCGCGGCGACGGCAGCATCGGCCTTCTCGCCGACTGCGAACACCGCGACCCGGGCCGTCTTACCGGTGCCGTGCGGCAGGTTGACCGTGCCGCGCACCATCTGGTCTGCCTTGCGAGGGTCGACGCCGAGCCGGATAGCCACCTCGACGGTCGAGTCCTGCTTGGCCGAGGACGTTTCCTTGGCCAGCTTGGCGGCCTCGAGCGGGGTGTACAGGTTGTCGTGGTCCACCTTCTCGGCGGCCGCGCGGTATGCCTTGCTGTTCTTGCTCATCGATCTGTCCAATCGTTGTTGGGTCGTGGTTAGCGGGCCGAAGCTGGCCCTCCCACGGGTTAGGAGTTACTTACTCGACGGTGATGCCCATCGACCGGGCGGTGCCGGCGATGATCTTGGCAGCTGCGTCGATGTCGTTGGCGTTGAGGTCGGTCTTCTTGGTCTCGGCGATCTCGCGCACCTGAGCCCAGCTGACCTTGGCGACCTTGGTCTTGTGCGGCTCCGCCGAGCCCTTGCCCACGCCTGCGGCCTTGAGCAGCAGCTTGGCGGCGGGCGGTGTCTTCAGCGCGAAGGTGAAGCTACGGTCTTCGTAGACCGTTATTTCCACCGGGATGACGGTGCCACGCTGGCTTTCCGTCGCGGCGTTGTACGCCTTGCAGAACTCCATGATGTTGACGCCGTGCTGGCCTAGCGCGGGTCCGACTGGCGGCGCAGGGTTGGCCTGTCCCGCCACGATCTGCAGCTTGATCAGCCCGGTGACTTTCTTCTTCGGGGCCATGAGGTTTTTCTGTTCCTTCCTAGTTTGATTGCCCGGCGGCTAGATCTTCGAGACCTGGGTAAAGGTCAGTTCCACCGGTGTTTCGCGGCCGAAGATCGAGACCAGCACCTTGAGCTTCTGTTGTTCGGCGTTGACCTCGTTGATGGTGGCCGGCAACGTGGCAAACGGGCCGTCCATGACCGTGACCGACTCGCCGACCTCGTACTCGACGTCCAGGATTGGACGGTCCAATCCACCGGACTCGCTGGCGGCAGCGGTGCTGGCCGCGCCCTTGGCGGCCTTCTTGGCCGCCCCCGGCGGCAGCAGGAACTTCACCACGTCGTCGAGCTTGAGCGCCGACGGGCGCGACGTTGCGCCGACGAACCCGGTAACGCCGGGCGTGTTGCGCACTGCGGCCCACGAGTCGTCAGTCAATTCCATCCGCACCAGGATGTAGCCGGGCAGTACCTTGCGGTTGACCTGCTTGCGCTGGCCGTTCTTGATCTCGGTGACCTCTTCGGTCGGCACTTCCACCTGGAAGATGTAGTCGCCGACATCAAGGTTCTGCACACGCGTTTCGAGGTTGGCTTTCACCTTGTTCTCGTACCCCGCGTAGGAGTGCACGACGTACCAGTCGCCCGGTTTGGCACGCAGCTCCGCCTTGAGCGCGGCCGCTGGGTCTTGTTCTTCAGGCGGGTCTTCGGCCGGGGTTTCGGCCGACTCCGCAGCGGCGGTATCGACCTCGTCGGGGGCCTCGCGCACATCGACCGCTTCACCCGCGGACGTGTCACCGTCGAAGGTAGTCACGGTTTTCAATCCTCTGCACTTGTTCAATCCTCTTCACTCGTTTAAGTCCTCTTGCTCGTCTAATCCGCCGAGCACTCTCAACCTCAGCCGAACACCAGCAGCACCAGCTTGGTCAGGCCAAAATCGGTGAGACCGACCAGCGCCACCATGAAAGCCAGGAATCCCAGCACCACTGAGGTGTAGGTGAGCATCTGTTTGCGGTTCGGCCAAATGACCTTCCGCATCTCGGCAACGACCTGCTTGAGGTAGTTGTAGATGAATAAAAACGGGTTAGCCGAGCGGTCCCCCGATTTCTTCGACTTCTTGGCTTTCTCGGATTTCTGGCCTTTCTTGGCTTTCTTAGTGGCCGAGTCCGCCTTGGAAGCCCGCGAAACGTCAACCTCGTCCGACGACTCGTTGCCCTGTTGAACTTCTGGGCCTTCGTCGGTACCCGCCACTCGCTGCCTGGACCGCTTGCCGGTCGGGCGTTGCGGCCGCACCACGGGCTTCGTCACCACGGCCGTCCGGCCGCCATTGTCGCGGCCGGACTCGGTGTCACCGCCGTCGCTGGCGGCGTCGTCGACAATGTCGCCTTCGTCGCTCACCGCACGCTCCTTTTGTTCGTCAGACATCCCGCGAGCCGTCCCGCTGGATTGGGCATTGTCCCAGTGTCCAGCATGGCACGGATGCGCCTTCAGCAGGGGCGACAGGACTTGAACCTGCAACCTGCGGTTTTGGAGACCGCTGCTCTGCCAGTTGAGCTACGCCCCTTCGCGGTTGGCAGGCCAACCCAAGTTGCCGGGGCTTAACATGACGCGCGCGCCCTCCGCTCGTTCAACCCACGGAAAGCGCGCATGTTTCTGGGAAAACCCCGAGGTCCGAGTGTACAACGGCCTGGGAGCCAGATACTAATTACCCGGTTCTGACAACCTGCCCGGTTTCCTTGTCCCATCTGAGCTGAATGGATTGGTCACCTTCGTGGCCCATCAGGGTGGTGTAGGCAAGCATGACCACCTGGTCGTCGACCACGTTGGTCAAGGTGTTCTTGGTGACGACGATGTTGGCGCCGAACCGCTCGTCAACCGACTGGACCTCGGTACGGCCCCAGATCTTGTCGCCGACACACAACGGCTTGAGGTAGATGAACTTCTGGTCGACCTGGACGATCTGCATGGTCTCCATGCCCAAGTCGGCATTCCGGAAGAAATCGTCCTGGACGAGTTTCGCAAAGATCGACGCGAAAGTTAACGGTGCGACGATGCTGTCATGGCCCAGCTCGGCCGCGGCTTCCTCAGTGAAGCTGGCGGGGTCGTCGCACTTGATCGCTCGCGCGAACGCGCGAACTTGCTCGCGGCCTATCTCGAAGTAGTCTGGGTATTCCCAGCTCATTCCGCGAATGTCGATTTTGAGGGCCATGGCTATGCCAATGTGGCTGATGCAGTGGCCCGGCCAAAGATTTTCTTGCCGCCGGTGGTTGCCGTCAGTGCGATCGTCACTGATTTGCTCTCCGGATCGACCGACTTGACCCGGCCGGTGAAGACCAACTCGGCGCCCTTGCCGTCGTTCGGTACCGGCACCACGGCGGTGAACCGCACGTTGTACTCGGTGACCGCACCCGGGTCGCCGACCCACGAGGTGACATAGCCGCCGCCTAGTCCCATGGTCAACATGCCGTGCGCGATGGCGGTGTCCAGTCCGACAACCTTGGCGATCTCGTCGTCCCAGTGGATCGGGTTCAAGTCGCCCGAGACCCCCGCGTAGTTCACCAGGTCCTGACGTGTCAGGGGGTAGATCTTCTCCGGAAGCTGGTCGCCCACCTTCACCGAGCTGAACTCACGCAGTGGCATCAGAAAATCCCTTTTCTCCATCCTCACCTGCACGGCCTGCCAGGGTCGTGTAGGTCTCCTGCACAACCTCACCGTCGCTATTGGTGATGATGTTCTTGGTAACGACTATTTGGGTGCCGTGCGCCTCGCGGACCGCGTCGACGTATACGTCGCAATACAACTTGTCGCCTGTCACGATCGGTTTGGTGAATTTCAGCACTTGATCGATTTGCACGATCTGCGCGTCGTTGATAGCGATGTTCGCGTGCTCGAAGAACGCACTCTGCGCCTTGTAACCGAACACCGAGATAAACGTCAACGGAGCCAGCAGGCCCTGATATCCGAGATCGGCCGCAACCTTCTCCTCGAAGAACGCGCCGTCGTGATTTTGAACGGCCACCGCGTATTCGCGGATCTTCTCCCGTTCCACCATGTAGTGATCGGGATAGCGGAAATGCATCCCGATCATATCGGCCGTTAACGCCACGCGTTAGAACCTACCGGGTCTCTCGGTGCGCTTCGTGCTTGCCGCAGTTGCGGCAGAACTTCTTCAGCTCGAGCCGGTCCGGGTCGTTGCGGCGGTTCTTCTTCGTGATGTAGTTACGGTGCTTGCACACCTCGCATGCCAAAGTGACCTTCGGCCGCACATCGGTACTGGAAGCCATATCCGTTCTCTCTCATACGTCTCGTTGTTATGTTGTAGCGATGGCCGGACTCGAACCGGCGACCTAACGATTATGAGTCGTTCGCTCTAACCGACTGAGCTACATCGCCTCTGGCACGGGCCGCCCGGCTGCTCGGCGTCCGCCGAGCCCCCTAACGGAATCGAACCGTTGACCTTTTCCTTACCATGGAAACGCTCTACCGACTGAGCTAAGGGGGCCTTCACCCGTAGCGACCAGTCGTGCCGCGGGCCTAAAGGAGGTTACAGCCTGGCGTGCAGCGTCTCCAAACTACGGCGTCTCCATCGTGACGACGTCAGTTACCGGGGTCACCCCGTTTCGTCGCGTCGGCGCGGTTCCCATGCGCTGAGGTCGCTGAACTCGTCGTACTCGTCGTCCGCCGCGCCAGGAGTCTCGGCGAGCAAGGTCCGCAGCGCGAGGTGGACGGCCTCTCGCGCGTCGGCGAGCCGGTACCGCCAGATGACCTCTTGGATCAGATCGCTGTCAACCACGATCTCGACCTTCTTCCACATGTGCTGTTTAATACCCACTGCGCACCGGCCGAACCAGCGGATTTAGGGCACACTCGGCGGAAGCACATCGGACACGGGTCATAGTCTGGTGCCGTGCCAGATACGTCAACGTCAACGGACCGCCTTTACTTCCGCCAACTGCTCTCGGGTCGCGATTTCGCCGCCGGCGACATGATCGCGACGCAAATGCGCAATTTCTCCTACCTGATCGGCGATCGTCAGACCGGAGACTGCGTGGTGGTAGACCCGGCGTACGCCGCCGGTGACTTGGTGGACACGCTCGAGGCCGACGGCATGCACCTGTCCGGGGTGCTGGTCACCCATCATCACCCCGATCATGTCGGCGGTTCGATGATGGGCTTTGAGTTGAAGGGCCTGGCCGAGCTGCTGGAACGGGCGAGTGTGCCCGTGCACGTGAATACCCACGAAGCGCTGTGGGTTTCGCGGGTCACCGGAATCGGCCTCGGTGACCTCACCGCCCACGAGCACGGGGATAAGGTCAGCATCGGCGCTATCGAAATCGAGCTGCTGCACACCCCGGGTCATACGCCCGGCAGCCAATGCTTTCTGCTCGACGGCCGGCTCATCGCCGGCGACACGCTGTTCCTCGAAGGCTGCGGGCGGACTGACTTTCCTGGTGGTGACTCCGACGAGATCTATCGCAGCCTGCAGCAACTCGCCGCGCTGCCCGGGGACCCGACGGTGTTTCCCGGGCATTGGTACTCGGCCGATCCCAGCGCCACGCTCTCGGAGGTCAAGCGATCCAACTACGTGTATCGAGCCCGCGACCTCGAACAGTGGCGAATGTTGATGGGCGGATGACGGCTCGCTAGCTCCAGCCCGGCAAGGCTGCCCACCGGGCATCTGATTCAATCGGGCTGACCACACCGAAGGAGTCAACATGAGCGGCCCGGTTACTTATCGCCAGCAGGATTCCATCGCGGTCATCCGGATGGACGACGGCAAAGTCAACGCGCTGGGCCCCACCATGCAGCAGGCTCTCAACGAAGCGATCGACCAGGCCGACCGCGACGACGTCGGGTCGCTCGTGATCGCCGGGAACGAACGGGTGTTCAGCGGCGGGTTTGACCTGAAGATCCTCACCTCCGGCGAAGCACAGCCCGCGGTCGACATGCTCCGAGGTGGCTTCGAGCTGGCCTATCGCCTGTTGTCGTACCCCAAGCCGGTAGTGGTCGCGTGCACCGGCCATGCCATCGCGATGGGGGCGTTTCTGCTGTCGTCGGCCGATCACCGGGTGGCCGCCCAGCCTTACAACATCCAGGCCAACGAGGTCGCGATTGGCATGACGATCCCCTACGCGGCGCTGGAAATCATGAAACTGCGGCTGACGCGGTCGGCGTATCAGCAGGCCACCGGGCTGGCCAAAACCTTCTTCGGTGAAACCGCTCTGGCCGCCGGCTTTGTCGACGAGATCGTCATGCCTGAGATGGTGCTCAGCCGGGCGGAGGAAGCGGCGCGGGAATTCGCCGGTCTGCACCAGCACGCCCACGCCGCGACCAAGCTGCGTGCCCGCGCCGACGCGCTCAAAGGAATCCGCGCCGGGATCGATGGGCTTGAGGCCGAGTTGGGACTTAAGTAAGACGCTTGCTCAGGCGTGCTGTCGGAGTTGTTCGAGGTAGTCGGCCCAGTCCCAGTCGGCCACGAAGTCCTGCGCCGCCGCACACCCTCGTTCGTAGAGCGCCTCGGCGTCTACTCGAGTGATGCCGAAGTCCAGAAAATTGACGGCCGTGGAGTCGACCCGGATCGTCCGGGAACTGACCCACGGATAGTTCAAGTAGGTCTGATCATGGCCGACGAACATGGTGGTGATCAGCTGTTCCAACAGCGTCGGGGGCCCCAACAGGCGCAGCGCCCCCAGCCCCGGAATCAGCTGCTCATTGCCGGCGGGCAAGTTCGGCAACACGGTGACGCCGAACGTCGGCCAACGCGGCAGTTTGCGGTCGAGTCGGTCGAACGAGTCGATCGGAAAATTTGACAGCACGCCCCCGTCCACCAGGGTGGACGTGACGCCCGCGGCGCTGGTCAGGGTGACCGGCCTGAAGTAGAACGGGATGGACATCGAGGCGCGAACCGCGTCGGCCACCACTTGGTCGTCGGGATCGAGGCCGTAGACCCGCCGATAATCCCAGGGCAGCCGCACCAGCTGCCCCGTCGTCACATCCGTGACAGTGACCACCAGCCGGTAGCGCTGCTCCTCGATCAGCTGATCGTCGTCGAGAGCCAGATCGCCAAATGTGCTGACGCCCAGGTTCTTCAGCTCAGCGCGGACCCAGTCGTGGGCGAAGTCGCCACGATAGATGCCGTCCTCCCGCAACAATCCCCAGGCTTGACCGACGAAGGGCAGTTTCCCGGCGGGATCGCGAAATTTGCGGTACGGCAACGTAAGCGCGAGTTCTTTGATCTCCGCCGTGCTCAACTGGTCGCCGTTGGACGCGGCGGCCAGGATCGACCCGACCAACGAACCGGCGGAAACGCCCGACACTCGCTTGATGGCGTATCCGGCGTCCATCATGGCGACAACAGCACCGGCCAGGCCGATGCCCTTGACGCCGCCACCGGAAAGAACGAAATCCGCGGGCTTGCGCCGATCTGCCTTGGCCATGTCCCCAGCATGCACGCCGGCCCGACGCGACCTCACCAGTGTCCGCGATGGACAACCTCGTCGAAGGGCCGGCGATTCGGTTTACGGATCGGGGTCAGGGGCCGGTCGGCGGGATATCCGACGCCGAGCAGAAACGCCAGCTGGTAGTCGTCGGGGACACCCAGGATGGCGCGTGCCTTCTCCTGTTCTCCCACTGACGAATGCCCGGTACCGATCCCGAGGTCGGCGGCAGCGATCATCATCGCCATCGTCGCCTGACCGACGTCGTACTGGTCCACCACCAGCCTGCGGGCGTCCGGCGGTTCCGGCACCACGAAGGCGATCGCGGCCGCGGCACCGGCAATATGCCCGGCACCCATCCACACCGTGGAGAGCTCCTGCAACTGGGTCCGATCGGTGACGATGACGAAATCCCACGGCTGCCGGTTTTTCGCCGACGGTGCGCGCCAGCCGATCCGGTTCAAGTCTTGACGTGCTCCCCGTCATGAATGGTGGGGATTCCCGTGCGGCTACGCCGCGGTTGGGGTGCTTCCTGTTTCATCGCCCCGCGCCTCCCGGGTGGTGGGAGGACTTACTGGAGCTCCGCAGGCGTTTATTGTCTCTGCCCGCCCGGCAGCGAGTATGACCTTGGCGGCGTTGTGGTCGCGGTCGTGGACGGCCCGGCACGCCGGGCACGTCCATGTCCGGACCTGCAGCGGGAGTTCGTTCAGCCGGTGCCCGCAGCCCGAGCATGTCTTGCTCGACGCCAACCACCGCGACACCCGATGTAGGGTCCGTCCGTAGCGGTCGGCCTTCTCGCCGATAATCTGCACGAACTGACCCCATCCGGCATCCGAAATCGCCCGCGCCAAGCGATGATTGCCAACCATACCCACGATGTTGAGGTCTTCGACGTGGATCACTTGGTTGTCGCGAACCAACGCCAAAGCCTGCTTGTGGTGATAGTCCCGCCGACAACGGGCGACCTCGTTGTGCGCGACGGCCACCTTGCGCCGCGACGTGTCCCTGTTGGCTGATCCTTTCTGCCGGCGGGACTTCTCCCGCTCCAACCGTCGCAGTTTGCGCAACGTGCGACCCAAATGCTTCGGATTGTCGATGTCGGAGCGCCCACCATCGGTGGCCGCGATCGTCGCCAACCGAGTAATCCCCACATCCACCCCGACCTCGCGGGCAACGGCCGGCAAAGGGGAGACCGCAACCTCGACGACGAAGCTGGCGTAGAAACGGCCATCCGGTTCCCGAATGATCGCGACCGAGGACGGCGCCGACGGTAGCGCGCGTGACCAGCGCACCCGCACCTCGCCGACCTTGGCCACAACCAACCGGCCACTGGCTTTCACCCGGAAGCCGTCGCGGGTGAGCCGAAACGATTGCCGCGGATCCTTGCGAGATTTGAACCGTGGACGACCCACCTTGCGGCCTCGGCGTTTCCCGCTGGCCGAGGCGAAGAAATTGCGCCATGCGCGCCGGGAGTCGTTGACCGACTGCACCAACGCCACACTGGGCACCTCGCACAACCAGGCCCGCTCGGTGGTGGTCTTGGCCGCGGTGATCACGCGGCGCTGAATCTCGCTGTCGGACAGCGTCACCCCGGCCCGATACCCCTGGTCGCGCACCCGCAGCGCGTCGTTGAACACCACCCGAACGCACCCGAACACCCGCGCCAGCATCGCCTGCTGGGCCGGTGTCGGTTCGATGCGGTACCGGTAACGCCTCTGCATACCCCGACCCTAAGGCGCACCTCTGACAACCCACACCGACCGGCATAGTCGACACAGCGTGCCGTTGTTGCACGCCCACCTGGTGTGCCTGACCACATACCGCCCGAAGGTGTCCACCAACGCCATGGGCACCTCCTGCCAGAACACCATCCGCCAGGTCTGCCCCGAACTCAACGCCGAGTTGGTCGAGGTCAACGCACAAGCCCACCACGTGCACCTGCGCGTCTCCTCCCCGCCCACCCTGGCGATCTCCACACGGATCCCGCCGATCACGGGCCGCACCGCTCACGCCGTGCCCCGCGAAGACACCGCAGCCCATGTGCGCGCCCGAACGCGCGCACACCCCTGGTCCCCGGCCTCCTTCGCCCTCTCCTGCCGAGGCGCTCCGCTGTCGATCATCACCCAGAACATCGACAGCCAAGCCCAACCACTCTGAACGCCGGGCTACACCCGCCGACACACGCGATGGCCTCACCCCGAACCCAAGTCCGGGGCTCACGCCCAAGCTGCCGGTCATGCCGATCGCGGGTTGTCACCCCGACGCTCTAGGGTGACCCCCGATGGCGCTTCACCTGCACCGTGCCGAGCGGACCGACTTGCTTGCCGATGGGCTGGCCGCGCTGCTGGCCGAGCGACCATCCGACCCGTTCGCCGACGAGCTGGTCCTGGTGCCGGCCCGCGGCATCGAACGCTGGCTGAGCCAGCGGCTTTCGCACGCGCTCGGGTGCGGGCCGCACGGTGACGACGGCGTGTGTGCCGGCGTGTTATTCCGGAGTCCGGGCTCGCTGATCGCCGAGATCACCGGCACCGTCGATGACGATCCGTGGTCACCGGACGCGATGACGTGGCCGCTGCTGGAAGTAATCGACGCCAGTCTCGCCGAGCCCTGGTCCCGCACGTTGGCGACGCATCTGGGCCAATTTGCCACCGGCGAAGAGGCCGAACTCAGGCGCAGCCGGCGCTATGCGGTGGCACGCCGGCTTGCCGGGCTGTTCGCGTCCTATGCCCGGCAGCGTCCGCAGCTACTTATCGATTGGCTGGCCGGCACCGGGGGTGATCTTGGTGCCGAGGACGATCTCGGTGCTGACCTGGACTGGCAGCCCGCGCTGTGGCGGGCACTGGTTTCCGCCATCCCCGCCGATCCCCCGCACATCCGGCACGAACGGACCATCGCCCGGTTGCGCCGCGGGTTGTTCCAAGGCCCCGCCGACCTGCCGTCGCGGCTGTCGTTATTCGGACACACCCGGTTGGCCTGCACGGACATCGAACTGCTCGAGGCACTTGCCACCCATCACGAACTGCACCTGTGGCTGCCGCACCCCAGCGACGACCTCTGGCGGGCGCTCTCGGGAACGCACGGGACAGTCCCGCGGCGTCAAGACACCAGCCATCGCGCGGTCGGCCATCCGTTGCTCGCGACTCTGGGCCGGGACCTGCGCGAATTGCAACGTGCGCTGCCGCCGGGCCCAGCGACCGACGAATACCTCAGCGGTGCAAACAAACCCGATACCCTGCTCGGTTGGCTGCAGTCCGACATCGCAGCCAACATGGTGCGGCCGCAAAATCGCTCCCTCTCGCCCGAGGACCGGTCGGTGCAAGTGCACAGCTGCCACGGACCGGCCCGGCAGGTCGACGTGCTGCGCGAGGTGCTGCTCGGACTGCTCGCCGACGACTCGACGCTGGAGCCTCGCGACATCCTGGTGATGTGTCCCGACATCGAGACCTACGCGCCGCTGATAACGGCGGACTTCGGCCTCGGTGAGGTGGTGCCCCGTGCGCATCCCGCGCATCGGCTCCGGGTGCGGCTCGCCGATCGCTCACTGCTGCAGACGAATCCGCTGCTGGGTGCGGCGTCGCAATTGCTGACGCTCGCCGGCGGCAGAGTCACCGCGTCCGAGGTGCTCAACCTCGCCCAGTCTGCGCCGGTGCGTGCCCGGTTCGGCTTCGACGACGACGATCTGGAGGGCATCACCCGCTGGGTCCGGCAGTCCAACATCCGGTGGGGCTTCGATCAGCAGCACCGTCGGCCCTTCGGGGTCGACTTCGTCCACAACACCTGGCGGTTCGGCATCGACCGGGTGCTGGCCGGCGTCGCGATGTCCGACGACTCAGGCGCCTGGATCGACGCCACGCTGCCCCTCGACGACGTCAGCAGCAATCGGATCCAGTTGGCCGGCCAGTTCGCCGAATACATCGACCGGCTGCAGCGCGCGGTCGACTCGCTCTCCGAGGCACGCCCGCTGCACGAGTGGTTGGCGGCGCTGACCGACGGTGTGACACTGCTGACTCGCACCGAGGACGGGGACGCCTGGCAGACCAGTCAGCTGCAGCGGGAATTCGCCGACGTACTCCGCACGGCCGGTCCGCGCGCCGACACCGTCATGCGGCTACCCGACGTTCGGGCGCTGCTGGGAAGCCATCTCGCCGGGCGACCCACCCGCGCCAACTTCCGGACCGGCACACTAACGGTCTGCACGATGGTTCCGATGCGATCGGTCCCGCATCGGGTGGTGTGCCTGGTCGGCCTCGACGACGGCCTGTTTCCGCGGCTCGGTGCCGTCGACGGCGACGATGTGCTGGCCCGCCATCCCATGACCGGCGAGCGCGACGTCCGTTCCGAGGACAGACAACTACTGCTCGACGCCATCGGTGCTGCCACCCAGCACCTGGTGATCACGTACACCGGCGCCAATGAATACTCCGGCCAGCGCAGACCGCCCGCTGTGCCGCTGGCCGAGCTGCTTGATGCCCTAGACCAAACCGCCCAGACCGCCACCGACACTATCCGGCGACGCGTCGTCGTCGAACATCCCTTGCAGCCGTTCGACGTTCGCAATGTGGAGCCGGGAAAGCTGGTTCCCGATGTGCCGTTCAGTTTCGATCCGACCGTGCTACGGGCCGCCCGCATTGCCACCGGCGAACGCATCCAGCAGCCGAAGTTCATCTCCGGACCACTGCCACAACCAGCGCCGGATGACGTGGTCCTGGCCGATCTGGTCGCCTTCTTCAAAGATCCGGTGAAGGGCTTCTTCCGGGCGCTCGAGTACACGCTCCCCTGGGACGTCGAGGGCGTCGAGGATGCGATGCCGGTCGACATCAACGCGCTGGAGGAATGGACGGTCGGCGATCGGATGCTGCGCGACATCCTGAATGGCATGACACCGGATCAGGCCAAGCAGGCGGAGTGGCGTCGGGGCACGCTGCCGCCCGGCCAGCTCGGCTGGCGCAAGGCAACCGAGATCCGTAATCAGGCCGAGGTGCTGGCCCGTGCTGCGCTGCAGCACCGCCACGCCGACCCGTCGGCGTTCGACGTCGATATCGATCTCGGCGGCAGGCGACTGACCGGCACGGTGTCGCCGGTCTTCGGTGATCTTCTGGTGTCTGTGACCTACTCGAGGCTCGACGGTAAGCATTTGCTGGAATCATGGATTCCGTTGTTGGCGTTGATTGCCCAGGATCCGGACCGGGACTGGTCGGCCGTCTGCATCGGCCGGCCCAAGCGTGGCACTACGCCGCGACAAGAGGGGCTGGGGCGGTCCCGCGATGACGCGGTCGACCTGCTGGCAGACCTGGTGGCGGTCTACGACGCGGGGCGGCGCGAGCCGATTCCGTTGCCCATCAAAACCTCTTACGCCTGGGCGGTCGCCAGGCACTCCGGCGAAGACCCGATGCGAGATGCGACGTACCGGTGGAAGTCAGGCAACTATCCGGGCGAGGACGAAGCGCCGGCTCACGTGCGGGCGTGGGGCAGATACGCACCGCTGGCCGACCTGATGCAACCGCTGCGGCCGGGCGAGGAGTACGGCACCGAGGAACATCGTCTGGGTGCCTTCGCCGCGCGGGTGTGGCTGCCGATGTTGCGCGCCGACAGGAGCCCGTGCTGATGGATCGCTTCGATCTTTTGGGGCCGTTGCCTGCAGCGCGGTCCACCACGGTGCTGGAGGCCAGCGCCGGAACCGGCAAGACGTTCGCGTTGGCCGGCCTGGTGACCCGCTACCTGGCCGAGGGCCGGGCGACGCTCGACCAGATGCTGCTGATCACATTCGGGCGCGCCGCCAGCCAAGAATTACGCGAGCGTGTCCGCTGCCAAATCGTTGACGCACTAGCCGCTTTCGACGACAACTCGGCGGTCGGTGACAACGAGTTCCTGGCCTGCCTGATCGACGGCACGGCTACCGAGCGCGACGACCGACGACAACGGCTGCGCGACGCGCTGGCCGGGTTCGACGCCGCCACGATCGCCACCACACACCAGTTCTGTCAGCTGGTGCTGAAATCGCTGGGTGTGGCCGGGGACACGGACGCGGGTGTCACATTGGTCGAGGACCTCGACGAGTTGGTCACCGAGATCGTCGATGACCTCTACCTGGCCCATTTCGGTCAAGACCGCGACGATCCCGTGCTGGCTTACCGCGACGCGCTGCGAATCGCCCGCGAGGTGGTCAACAACCCGTCGACAGAGTTGCGGCCGCGCGAGCCACTGCCTGGCTCGCGGGCCGCAATCTGCGTCGGCTTCGCGAATAGTGTTCTGACCGAGCTGGACACGCGCAAGCGCCGGCGAGGCATCCTCGGCTACGACGACCTGCTGATTCGGCTGGCCGACGCACTGGACGCCGCGGACTCCCCCGCCCGGGTCCGGATGCAGCAGCGCTGGCCCATCGTCATGGTCGACGAGTTCCAAGACACCGACCCGGTGCAGTGGCAGGTCATCGACCGCGCGTTCAGCCGTCGATCCACGCTGATTCTGATCGGCGACCCGAAGCAGGCAATCTATGCGTTCCGCGGCGGCGACATCGTCACCTACCTTCGTGCGGCCGAGTCCGCGGGCGACAAACGAACGCTGGCCACGAACTGGCGCAGCGATGCGGCGCTCGTTGAGCGGTTGCAGGCGGTGCTGCTCGGCGCCGAACTCGGTGATCCCGCGATCGTGGTTCGCGACGTCGAGGCACAACACCAGGGTCATCGGCTCGCCGGTGCGCCGCACAACGACCCGTTCCGGCTGCGGGTGGTACGCCGAGCCACCTTCAGCCGCAGCGGGACACAGAATCTGGCGATCGACGACCTGCGCGAACACATCGGTCGCGACCTCGCAGCCGACATCGGTGCGCTGCTGACCAGTGGTGCGACGTTCGACGGCGAGCCGCTCGCGGCGCGCGACATCGCAGTGATCGTCGAGACTCACAAGGACGCCCGGGCCTGCGACCGGGCACTGGCCGACGCGGGGATCCCCGCGGTGTACACCGGCGATTCGGACGTGTTCAGTTCGGAGGCCGCCGACGATTGGCTGTCCCTGTTGGAGGCGTTCGACCAGCCGCACCGCCCCGGTGTGGTGCGCGCCGCCGCGGCGACGATGTTCTTCGGCAAGACTGCCGAACAGCTTGCCGCCGAGGGCCATACGCTGACCGATCACGTCGCCGAAACCTTGCGGGAGTGGGCCGACCACGCCCGCGAGCGCGGGGTGGCCGCGATCTTCGAGGCCGCGCAGTTGGACGGCATGAGCGACCGCGTGCTGTCGTGGCAGGGCGGCGAGCGGCACATGACCGATCTGGCGCATCTGACGCAGCTGTTGCAGCAGACCGCGCACCGCGAGCATTACACCCTGCCCGCGCTGCGGGATTGGCTGCGCGGGCAACGCGAGGAACGCGGCGGTTCAACCGAACGCAACCGGCGGATCGACAGTGATGCCGCCGCCGTTCAGATCATGACCGTGTGGGTGAGCAAGGGCCTGCAATACCCGATCGTCTACCTGCCGTTCACGTTCAACCGCAATCAGCACGAGCGTGATCTGGTGTTGTTCCACGACGAGGGTGCCCGATGTCTGCACATCGGCGGTCAGGACAGTCCCGACTTCAGCAGCGCCGCGAAACTGGGCAGCAAAGAGGCCGCCGGCGACGACAGCCGGCTGACCTATGTCGCGATGACACGGGCCCAGTCTCAAGTGGTGGCCTGGTGGTCGCCGGCGTACGGCGAACCGAACGGCGGGCTGTCGCGGCTGCTGCGGGGACGCCGGCCCGGCGAGTCGGTGATCCCCGACCGCTGCTCGCCGCCGAAGATCACCGACGATGACGCGTGGGATCGTCTTCGGGAATGGGAGATTGCCGGCGGACCCGTGCTTGAAGAATCTCTGATTCACTCCGCGCCCGGCGTTTCCGGCCAGACGCCGCCGTCCGACCTCGACATCCGGCACTTCCATCGCGGCATCGACACCGCGTGGCGGCGTACTTCGTATTCCGGCCTGATCAGGGGTTCGGAAGGGTCGGAAGGGATCGGGACCTCGGCGGGCGTCAGCAGTGAGCCAGAAGTCACCGAGCTGGACGACGAAGTCGGCGAAATTCCGCTGACTGAAACGACATCCGGGTCAGACATGCCGTCACCGATGGCCGACCTGCCCGCCGGCGCGAGATTCGGCACGCTGGTGCACGCGGTACTGGAGACGACCGATCCATTCGCGACCGATCTCGCCGCCGAGCTCGAGACGCAGATCCGCGTGCATTCAAAGTGGTGGCCGGTGGATATTCCCGCTGCTGAACTGGCCACGGCGATGGTGCCGATGCACGACACCCCACTGGGTCCGCTGGCGCCGGGATTGACGTTGCGGCAGATCGGACTGCGTGACCGGCTGCGGGAGTTGGACTTCGAGTTTCCGCTGGCCGGTGGCGATCTTCGGGCCGCCGCGCCCGATATTCGACTGGCTGACGTCGGGATGTTGCTGCGATCGCATCTGGTGGCGCACGATCCAGTGGCGCCGTACGCGGACCGGCTGATCAGCGATGCACTTGGCCGAGAGTCGCTGCGCGGGTACCTCAGTGGTTCGGTCGACGCCGTGCTGCGGATTCCCGACGGACCGGGACACCGCTATCTGGTCGTGGACTACAAGACCAACTGGCTGGGCAACTCGGATCGACCATTGACCGCTGCCGATTACCGCCGGCCCCGACTGACCGAGGCCATGCTGCACTCGGATTATCCGCTGCAGGCTTTGTTGTACAGCGTTGTGCTGCATCGTTTCTTGCGGTGGCGGCAGCCCGCCTATGATCCGGCAAGACACCTCGGCGGCGTTCTGTATCTGTTCCTACGGGGGATGTGTGGGCCGGATACTCCGGTGGTCGATGGTCATCCGGCGGGGGTATTCAGCTGGCAACCACCGGCCGCGCTGGTGATGGCCCTGTCGGACCTGCTCGACGCGGGGAGCGCGGCCGCGTGACCGTTGAAGCGCTCGACCCGGCCGGCTGGCGGCAGGTCGTCGGTGCCGACGGATTGCTACGCACGTTCAACGAGGCCGGTGTGATAGATGCAGCCGATGTCCACGTTGCCCAACGCCTTGCGGCGATGAGCGGCGAGTCTGATCCGCAAGTCGCGCTTGCCGTGGCGTTGCTGGTGCGCGCGCTGCGGGGTGGTTCGGTGTGCGTGGACCTACGGTCGGCCGAGGCCCTGGCCGACATCGGGACCGACACTGCGACCGGCGGCGCCGAACTACCCTGGCCGGAAGTGGACGGCTGGATGGCGGCGGTGCGGGCCAGCCCACTGCTCGGATCGCCACCGGTGCTACACATTTACGCCGATAGCCTGGTGTACCTGGACAGGTATTGGCGCGAGGAACAACAGGTCGCGGACGATCTACTGACCCTGCTGTCCGCTCGCCCACCCACCCGCCCGGGAACCACACCGGACATCGACCGGCTGTTTCCACCCGGCTACGAGGAGCAGCGCGCGGCCGCGGACATCGCGCTGGGACAGGCCCTGACGGTGCTGACCGGCGGTCCGGGGACCGGCAAGACGACAACGGTCGCGCGGCTGTTGGCGCTGTTCGTCCAACAGGCGCACCCGAGCGGCAACGCGAGGCTGCGCATCGCGCTGGCGGCGCCCACCGGCAAGGCCGCGGTCAGATTGCAGCAGGCGGTGCAGCTAGAGATCGACGAACTGGACACCGTTGATCGAGAGCGGCTTTCAGGACTGGAGGCCACCACGTTGCATCGGCTGCTGGGCAGCCGGCCGGATACCTCGTCGCGGTTCCGGCATCATCGCGGCAACCGGCTTCCGCACGATGTGATCGTCGTCGACGAGACGTCCATGGTCTCGCTGACGATGATGGCCCGCTTACTGGAGGCGGTGCGGCCGCAGACGCGCCTGTTGCTCGTCGGGGACGCCGACCAACTGGCATCGGTGGAGGCAGGCGCGGTGTTGGCCGACTTGGTCGAGGGGCTCAACGGGCGCGACGACACTCGGGTGGCGGCGCTGACGACTTCGCATCGATTCGGCGCATCAATCGGTGAGCTGGCGTCGGGGATCCGGGTCGGCGACGCGGAGCGGGTCATTGACATGCTGCACGCCGGCGACGAGCACATCGAATGGATCAACACCGACGACTGGACGGAGCGGCTGCGCAATGTGCTGCTGCCCCATGCCCTTCGGCTGCGGCAGGCCGCCGTGTTGGGTGACGCGGCGGCGGCAATGGCGACACTCGACGAGCATCGCCTGCTATGCGCGCACCGGCGCGGACCATCCGGGATTGCGCGCTGGAACCGCCGGGTCGAGCGGTGGCTCAGCGAAGCGACTGGCGAGCCGATTTGGTCCCCGTGGTACGCCGGGCGTCCGGTGCTGATCGCGGCCAACGACTACGGCCTAGGCCTCTACAACGGTGACACCGGGGTGACCATCCTGACCGACGGCGCGCTGCGCGCCGTCATCGCGAGCGCTGCCGGCCCCCTTGATTTCCCGACCAGCCGACTGGGCGATATCGAGACCATGCACGCGATGACGATCCACAAGAGCCAGGGCAGCCAAACCGACGAGGTCACGGTCCTCATGCCGCCCGAGGATTCGCGGTTGCTCACCCGGGAGCTGTTCTACACCGCGGTGACCCGGGCCAAAGCCAAGGTGCGGGTGGTCGGCTCCGAGGCCGAGGTACGCGCCGCGCTGGACCGCCGCGCCGTTCGCGCGACGGGCCTGCGGCTGCGGTTACAGGACTGAGCGGCAGCGTCGTTGCGAGTCGTAGCCGACGATGCGGAAGAATCGCGGTCGACATGCTCATCGACGACGACAGCCCCGCGCCGACATCCCGGGGCCGCCACATCGCGCGCCTCGTCGTGTTCTTCGCGTTTCTCATCGCGATGTTCTATCTGGTTGCCGTCGCGCGGGTCATCGACTTCGAGGCGGTGCGCCGCACGATTGCCGAGACGGGCCCACTAGCACCGCTGACGTACGTGGTGGCGTCGACCGTTCTCGGCGCGTTGTTTGTCCCGGGCGCGATCCTGGCCGCGGGCAGCGGGATGCTGTTTGGTCCAGTGTGGGGCATCCTGGTAACGCTGGGCTCGGCGGTGGGCACCGCGATCGTCGCAAGCCGCATCGGTCATCGGGCGGGCCGGGACAGCGCGCGTGCTCTGCTGGGGACGACGCGCGCCGACCGTATCGACGCAGTGATCGAACGAGGCGGCCTGTGGGCGGTAGCCGGCCAGCGGTTCGTTCCCGGCATATCGGACGCGCTGGCTTCCTACGCGTTCGGGGCGTTCGGAGTTCCGTTGTGGCAGATGGCCGTCGGCTCCTTCGTCGGTTCGGCGCCGCGCGCGTTCGTCTACACCGCGCTGGGTGCATCGATCCGGAACCATTCGGCGCCGCTGGCGTACGCGGCGATCGCGGTGTGGTGCGTCAGCGCCATCATCGGCGCGTTTGCTGCGCGGCGTGGATTTAAAAAATGGCGCGGGCGCGCGCGCCATATCGAGGACGACTGACCGCGGTTGCCCACTCCGTTCGCCCACGCGACCGATGGCCGCTGTCGTCGACGCGACAGTTAAGTCCGCTCCGCGGCCACGAACAGATTACCCGGGACCTGGTCCTCGACCTCGTTGGCCGCCCTGCGGCCGTAGCCGGCCATCAGCTCGTCGGCCGGCGTCATTGTCACGTCCCAGCCATGCCGACCGAACCAGTCACCGACGTCTTCGCGCTCTTCGAAATACCACAGTTCGTCGGTCCTGGGGACCTGCCGTTGTGGGTCCGTTTCGGCCAGGAAGGCGCTGATTCGATCCATCCGGGCGCGACGCTTCGCGCGGATCTCGGGGTCGAGAAACTTCGGCCCCAGCGCTTCCACGGCGACCCGGCTGCCGGGGGCGCTGAGCCCCTGAACGCGATCGAACAGCAACTCTTGGGCTGCCGCGGGCAGATACGGCATCAACCCCTCGGCCGACCACGCGCTAGGCGCCGAGGCATCAAACCCGGCCTGCTGCAACGCCGTCGGCCAGTCATGGCGCAGATCGACCGCAACAGCAACCCGATTGCAGGTCGGCTCTGCCCCGTGCTCACGCACCGTCGCCGCTTTGAAATCCAACACCTTGGTCTGGTCGAGTTCGTAGACCGTCGTCCCGTCCGGCCAGGGCAACCGCCAGGATCGCGCGTCCAGGCCGGCCGCCAGGATCACTACCTGGCTGATGCCCGCTCGGGTTGCATTGAGAAAGAAGGTGTCGAAAAAGGCGGTCCGCGAAGCCATGTAGCCGACCATCGCCTTCTGCTGCAGCGGCAAATCGGGTACCTGTTCGATCAGCTCGGCGGGCAGCTGCGGCCCGGCGTGCCAGTTCCACACGCCGTCGCCGGCGGCATCAAGGAACACCCGCGCGAATGGATCGCTGATCAGCGGGTTTTCACTCTCCGTCTCCGCCGCGCGGGCCGAAGCGACGCCCAGCGCCGTCGCGCCCACGCTTTCGGTGATCTCCCAGCTGTCGTTCTCGGTTCTTGCCCCGCTCATTTACCTGCTCCTCTTAGTCGGATTGCCGCTCGGCATGCCCCGCCGGCGCCCAGAAACGCTCGGCCGAACGGGTCGCTGATCAGCGAGTTTGCGCTCTCGGTGATCTTCCCAGCTGTCGTTCTCGGTTCTCGCCACGCTCGCGTCCTCCATTCGCTAGCACGGCTACGTAATTAGCCTACGCGCGCAGCGTGTGAACAAGCTGTCTGTCCGGTTCATGAATGCTGACCCGCAGGTATCCGGCTAAAACCGATTAAGTTTGGCTAAGTTTCTCGAAGGGGCCGCCAACCGCGTGGCCCTGACCTGCGAATCCCGAAGGAATTGCCAGCATGCGGGTTGACGGGCGCGACATCGCGGTGTCCGGCAGCGTGCTGCAACCACTGACCCGTCGAACCAACGACATCCTGCGGCTGGTCCTGGCCACGCTCTTCCTTGCGGCGGTGATCACCGGTTCGGTGATCACCCGCCCGCGCTGGGTTGCGCTGGAGAGATCCATCTCGCAGATCGTCGGCGTCTTGACGCCGACGCAATCCGATGCCGTTTACCTGGTCTACGGTCTCGCGATACTGGCGTTGCCGTTCATGATCCTGATTGGCCTGATCGTTGCCCGGCAATGGAGACTGATGGGCGCGTATGGGGCCGCCGCGCTCATTGCCGTCCTCTCCTTATCGATCAGCAACAACGGCTTTGCGGCACCCCGATGGCACTTCGAGTTCTCGGACCGACTCGCCACGTTGCCGGCCCAGTTTCTCGATGACCCGCGGTGGATCGCCATGTTGGCGGCAGTGCTTACCGTGTCGGGGCCATGGCAACCGGCGCGGCGGCGCCGCTGGTGGTGGGCTCTGCTGCTCGCCTTCGTGCCTATCCACCTGATAATCAGCGCCATCGTGCCGGCCCGCTCGCTGGTGGGGCTGGCGGTCGGATGGTTCGTCGGAGCGCTGGTTGTCCTGATTGTCGGCACCCCCGCCCTAGAGGTGCCGCTGGACGGGGCCGTTCGCGCGATGGCCAAACGCGGATTCATCGTGACGCGGCTGTTGGTGGTCCGGCCGGCCGGACCGGGGGCGCTAGTACTTTCGGCCGACTGCTGGGGTCCGGATGCTGATCTCGACGTTGAGACGACCCAGGCCTCGATCGAGTTGTACGGCCCGCACCAGAGCAGTGGCGGTGCGCTGCGCCAACTCTGGCGCAAGCTGAGGCTGCGCAACGCCGAGACCGCGCCCCTGCAGACCTCCATGCGCCGCGCCGTCGAGCATCGCGCCCTGATGGCCATTGCCGTCGGCGGCGCTGGCGTCTCCAACACGTCGACGATCGCCGTCGCCGCCCTCGACCGCGGCTGGACAATGTACGCCCACCAGCCCGTTCGGGGAACGCCGCTCGACCAGTGTGCCAAGACGACACCGGTCGCGCGGGTATGGGAGGCGCTGCGAACCCTGCACGATGACCAGATCTCGCACGGCGACCTGCGCAACCACGAGATCACCGTCGACGACGGTGCGGTGCTTTTCGGTGGTTTCGGCAGCGCCGAATACGGCGCCACCGACGCCCAACTCCAATCCGACCTGGCCCAACTCCTGGTAACGACGTCGGCGCTGTACGAGGCCGAGCCCGCGGTCACCGCGGCGATCGACGCGTTTGGCAAGAGCGCCGTCCTTACCGCCTCGCGTCGACTGACCAAATCCGCTGTGCCAAAGCGAATCCGACAATCTTTGGCCGATCCCGGCGGCGTCATCTCCGGCGCCCGCGCGGAAGTCAAGCGCCAAACGGGTGCCGACCAGATCAAAACCCAAACCATCACCCGATTCACCCGGAGTCAGATGATCCAGCTGGTGCTGCTCGGTGCGCTGGTCTATGTCGCGTATCCGTTCATCAGCACGGTGCCGACGTTCTTCTCCGAATTGAGGACCGCCAACTGGTGGTGGGCACTGCTGGGCCTGACGATCTCGGCGCTGACCTACGTCGGCGCGGCGACCGCGTTGTGGGCCTGCACCGACGGCACGGTGAACTTTTGGAAGCTGTCAATCGCGCAGGTGGCCAACACTTTTGCCGCAACCACTACCCCGGCTGGCGTTGGCGGGCTCGCGCTCAGCACCCGGATCTTGCAGAAGGCGGGTCTGAGCGCGACACGCGCCACCGCCGCGGTGGCCGTGCAGCAATCGGTGCAGGTCATCTCGCACGTCTTGTTGCTGATCTTGTTCAGCGCCGTCGCGGGCGCTTCGACCAACCTCTCGCATTTCGTCCCGGGTGCCACCGTGCTCTACCTGATCGCGGGTGTGGCACTGGGTATCGTCGGCGCATTTCTATTCGTGCCCCAGCTGCGGCACTGGCTGGCGACGGGACTGCGCCCGAAGCTCGAAGAGGTGACCAGCGAACTCATCGAGCTTGTCCGCGAACCGAAACGATTGGCGCTGATCGTTCTCGGTTGCACCGGAACGACTCTGGGTGCCGCGCTGGCGCTTTGGGCCAGCGTCGAGGCGTTCGGCGGCGGCGCGCCCTTCGTGACCTGCACGGTCGTGACAATGGTCGGCGGAACCCTGGCCTCGGCTGCGCCGACACCCGGCGGCGTCGGCGCCGTCGAAGCGGCGTTGATCGGCGGTCTGGCCGCCTTCGGCCTGCCGGCGGGGGTGGCTGTGCCGTCGGTGCTGTTGTATCGGGTGCTCACCTGCTGGCTCCCCGTGTTCATCGGCTGGCCGACGATGCGGTGGCTGGTCGACAACGACATGGTCTAACCGGGCAACTCAGCTGTCGTCGGTCTCGACCTCAACAACCACGAGGACGACGGACCTTCTGATGCTCGCCCCGACCGTGGTGGTCAGATAGACCCAGTAATACTCCTCGGGCACTGCGGGCGCCACCGTGATCGCGACCGAAGCGGCGGCCGATCCGTCGGAGCCGAACTGCCCAGACGCGGGTACGACCGTAATCCCACTGACGGAGGATGCGCCGGTGATGGTGTAGCCGCCGGCGGCGTCGACCATCCGTTGAGCATCAAGCTTCACGGTGGCCGTGCTTCCCGGCGCGATCGTGACGATCGGGCTGGAGATGTTCACGGTCACCGCCGAACTGCCGGCACCAAACGACGGTGGCGCGGAGGACTCCGCAGTGCCCCAGACCTTGTCTGGGTAAGCGGCTAGCGTGAACACCAGGTCGCCGCCGGTGCGGATGATCGATTCGGGAAGAGACGTCTGATCGGTGGCGCGGCCGTCGACGCTCAGGCCGCTGATGAACTTCAGGCGGGGTGATCTTGATGCGCCCGGGGCCCTGATCTGAATGGATTTGCCTGCCGGAAGCGCAATTACGGCACGATCGAAGAGCGGTGCGTTCACGTTGAGGATCCCGGCGCCCGGAGTGCTCGGATAAAGGCCGAGGGCGGCCCAAACGTACCAACTGGACATCGCCCCGAGATCGTCGTTGCCCGGCTCACCGTCGGGTGTGGGACCGAATAGCCCGCGCACTCGGTCCACCGTGAGCTGAGTTTTCCACGGCTGACCGACGTAGTTGTAGAGCCACGGCACCCCGAAGGTGGGCTCGTTACCGGCCCACAGGTACGGCTCGTCAGGGCCCACATTGAGCTCCTTCGTGAAGCGATCCAGCCGACCTGTCACTGCCTCGCGGCCGCCGAGAGCGGCCACCAGGCTGGCGACGTTTTGCGGCACCCACCAGACATATTGCTCGGCGTTGCCCTCGTCGAAACCTTCCTGACCGAAGCCCGAACCGGGCTGCACGATTGCCGGGCCTTCACCGAAGCTCCCGGTCGCGTTGCGAGGCGAGATGTAACCCGTGCTGGGATTAAAAAGGTTCTGCCAGTATTGCGCCCGGTTCTGGAATTCGGCCGCGGTCGCATTGTCTCCGAGTGATTCAGCGAACCGGGAGATCGCGAAGTCATCGACCGACCACTCCAGCGTGATCGAGGCGCCGGCACCGAATACGGTCTGGGGTGCGTAGCCCAATTGCAGATAAGTGGCGATGCCCGGCCGCTCCACGTAGCCGTTGAGGCCGGCACCGCCCTGGGTCGCCGCGTTCAGCATATAGCGCAGAGCCGTTTTGAGATCGAAGTCCTTGGCGCCGTACGCGTAGAGGTTCACGATCAGCGGCACCACACTGTCTCCGCTCATCTCGCCGGTCGCGGAATTCGCAAGCGCCCAGCGAGGATACGATCCGCTCTGCTCGGCGTCGTTGACCAGCGATTGGGCCATATCGCTGGCTTGCTTCGGGAAAAGCATTGCCTGCAAAGGCGCCAGGCTTCGGTAGGTGTCCCAATCGGAGAAGTTGGTGTACTGCGTGCGCCCCTGAGTCACGGTGTGGATGACGCCGTCGAACCCGATGTAGCGTCCGTCTGCGTCATTGAAGGTGTTGGGATGCAGGAGTGACCGGTAGAGGGAGGTGTAGAAGGTGTCCAGATTGCCGAGATTCCTGCCGGCCACCGAAATGTGCGACAGCGTGGTGTTCCATTCGGATTGCGCGGCGGCGCGGATGTCTTCGAAGCTGGCTCCGCTCTCGGCCGCCAGGTTGACCCGCGCGCCGTCGATGCCGACGTAGGAGATGGCAGTCCGCACCTCGACCGCGGAGCCGGCCGGGAACTCCACATACCCCCCGCTGTAAGGCGAAGCTGCGCCGCGGGCGCCGGCGTAGACCGTGGACCCGTCCCAGGTGCCGTACGAGGTGAACGGATGGCTAAATTTCATTGAGAAATACACCGTGTAGGTGTTGTTCCTGCCGCAGAATCCGCCGCTGGTCGCCCATCCGGTGATCGTGGTGTTGTCCTCGCCGATCTGAATGGCCGCGCGGGAGTCGCCTGCCAGGGAGGCGCCGGACCGTACGTGGAATAGGGCCGCCTTACCGTTGTTTGGATAGCTGAACCGGCCGATGCCGGTGCGGGTGGTGGCGCTGAGTTCCGCGGTCACCCCGGTGTCGGGGAACCGCACAGCGTAGAAGCCCGGCCCGCCTTGCTCGGTGTCGTCGTGGGCGATCCTTTCCCAGGCGTTCCACGGTTGCGGTCCGATCGCGGTGGTGGTCGGCAGCATCGAGATGTCGCCGAACGCGGCACAGCCCACCGAGGCGTGGGTCATGCTGAACCCGGTGGAGCGTGAGTTCTCGTAGCTGTAGCCGGCGTAGTTGTTGACGGTGTCTGGCGAGTACTGCACCATTCCGAACGGGACAGTGGCACCGGGGAAGTTGTTGATCTCACCCACGACGTCACCGCCGGTCCCGGTCCCGATGAGCGTGTCGACGTGGTCGACGGGGTTCGCGACCAATCCGGGTTCTCCGTCGTAAGCAGTGGGCGGAACCGCTGCAATGAACGTCAAGAAGACAGCCGTCGCTAGCAGCGGGATGAGGGCCCTTCGTGACCGCACAGCTCTCTCTTACTGCATTAATGGTTCTTCGCGTGGGATTTCGAGAGGAAAATGGAAGCGAAGTGCCGGTGTACGACGAGCCGACTGTGCCCGAGAAACGCTGGCAACCTTGCCGGTGACGTCAGCTAGTCTCATTCCGGCGTGGCTGGCGCTGGTGCCGGTCCAATTTTCGGGAGATGCGCAGATGAAATACTTGACCGCGGCAACGGCTACCGTGGCGCTGAGTCTGGCGCTCGTCGGTTGCGGCTCTGACAAGAAGTCAGACGACCAAAAGACATCAACCTCCACGAGCACATCAACCTCGACATCGACGACAACCGCATCGCCCAGCGCAACGCCAGGCGCGCAGCCCAAGAAGACCGTCGCCGACTACATCACCGAGAACCACCTCACAGAAACCCCCATCCATCACGGCGATCCGGGCCCGACCATCAATCTGCCCGTACCCACGGGGTGGCAGATGCTCAACGAAAGCCCCGGCGCACCCTACGGCGGCATCGTGCTGGCTCAGCCCGCGAATCCCGCCGATCCGCCCACTGTGGTGGCGCTTCTCTCAAAACTGACGGGTGACGTCGATCCTGCGAAGATCATCCAGTACGCCCCCGGCGAGCTGCAGAATCTGCCGGGATACCAGGGCTCGGGCGACGGCACCGCTTCAACGCTCAGCGGATTTCAAGCGTGGCAGCTCAGAGGCACGTATCAGAAGGACGGCAAGACGCGCACCGTCGCACAGAAGACCGTGGTCATTCCCGGCCAGGGTGCCGTGTTCGTGCTGCAGCTCAACGCCGACGCCCTCGACAGCGACCAGGGGCCGCTGATGGACGCCACCAACGTCATCAACGACCAAACCACCATCACACAATGAAAACCACCATCAACTAATGAAAACCACCATCAACTAATGAAAACCACCATCGCTCGATGAGTTGAGGACGCCGGGCCGCGCTTAATGGCCTGGACTGCCGTTACGGTGGTGCCATGGCAGAACAGTCGCCCGCGATAGACGTCGGGCACCCACCGTCGGCGCTACTGCGTCTCGTCAACCCGATACTGAGTTTTTTGCTGCGCACTCCACTTGCCGGACCCGCCCGCAAGCAGCTGATGGTCCTGAGCTTCTCCGGGCGCAAGACTGGTCGGCGATACTCAATTCCGTTGAGCGCCCACATCATCGACAACGATCTCTATGCGCTCTGCAGCGCGACCTGGAAGCTGAACTTCCGCGGCGGCGGCCCCGCCGAGGTGGTCTACGACGGCAAGACGACGGCTATGCACGGAGAACTCATCCAAGACAGCGCCACCGTCTCCGATCTCTACCTCAAGTGCGTGCAGTCCTACGGCGTCCAGCGCGCACAGCGCATGATGGGCGTGAAGTTCCGCGATCAGGAAGTACCGACGCTTGAGGAGTTCACCGAAGCGGTCGGCAGGCTACATCTGGCAGCCGTGCGATTGACTCCGGCCGAGTAGCTGCAGCCGTCTCCTCCGATGCCCGGTGCTACCCGTAAGCATCCGGTAGAACGAAACGCCCTGTACGCGAACATACGCCATACGTCGCCCAGTCCCGCGTCGCGAAAATAGCTGGCGGAAAAGACCTCTGAGCAGAACAGACACCTTGCGGTGACGCCGCGCATGACACCGCGTCGAAATTAACGCCCGGGTAAGTCATTTGGGTCTTCCATTTTGCATAAGTCTGGTTGTACGATTCGGGACACGGTGCACGACGCACGACGCATGGGCGGTTCAACCCGGCCCCAGCCGCTTCGTTCACCCGTTTGATTATTCGGGTTCGTAACCAACCCGATCGCAGGCCCAGACCGTGGACTGCTGCGATCGAAGAAGGCGGAAAGCCCTTTAGGGCCGTTGCTCTCGCCATTCCCGCTGTCACGCTTACCTTTTGGGCGCGACCGTGGCGATTTCGTCGAATAATCCTCCTCGTGATGGGAAGCCACAGATGTCTTCTTTCGTGAACGTAGTACCTGACACATTGGCCACAGCGTCCTCTGATTTGACCAGGATCGGATCGGCGATTAGGCAGGCCAACGCGCTGGCGGCGGGCCCCACGACCCAGGTGCTGGCGGCCGGCCAAGATGAGGTTTCGGTGGCGCTCTCGAGGCTGTTCGGCACCTATTCCCAGGAGTTTCAGGCGCTCAACGCGCAAGCGGCGCTGTTTCACAACCAGTTTGTGCAGACTTTGACCTCAGGCGAGGGCGCGTATGCGGCCGCCGAGGCCGCCAACGCGTCGCCGCTGCAGACGCTGGAACAGGACGTGCTCGGGGTGATCAATGCGCCCACCAACTTCTTATTCAATCGCCCGTTGATCGGCAATGGCGCCAATGGGGCGGCGGGGACCGGGCAAGCCGGTGGACTGGGCGGGTTCTTGATCGGCAACGGCGGCAACGGCGGGTCCGGAGTGGCCGGTACCGTCGCCGACCCGACCGGCGGGCGCGGCGGAGCCGGCGGGAACACGGGTCTCTTTGGCACCGGCGGCACTGGCGGCGCAGGCGGGGTAGGCGCGGCCGGCGGCGCAGGCGGTCACGGTGGCACCGGCGGTGCCGGCGGATTCCTGGGCGGCTTCGGCGGGACCGGCGGCGCCGGTGGCATGGGTGCGGCCGGCGCGGTTACCCCCGCCGGGGCCGGTGGAACTGGCGGCGCCGGTGGCGCCGAACGGGCGCTGTTGTTCTATAACAGCGGCCATGGCGGGGTCGGCGGGGCCGGCGGGACCGGTGCCGCGGGCATCGCGGGTACCCCCGGCGGAGGGTCTATCGGCGGGGCTGGCGGCATCGGAGTTACGGGCGGCAACGGTGGAGCTGGCGGTGTCGGCGGCGCCGGCTTCGGGCTGTTCAGCGGCGGCGGCGTCGGCGGTGACGGCGGCGTCGGCGGAACTGGCGGAATCGGCGGAACCGGCGGTACCGGCGTGACCTTCGGTGTGGCCGGCGGCAACGGCGGTGACGGCGGGGGTGGCGGTAACGCCGGCGTCGGTGCGGCCGGCGGCGCAGCAGGATTCTTCGGGGCGGCCGGCGCCAAGGGTGGCCTCGGCGCCAGTGGTAACGGCGGCACCGGCGGGGCCGGCGGCGACGGTGATGTCGGCGCCACGGGCCTCGCGGGTGGCGGGCTGGGCGGTAATGGCTTCGCGGGTGGCGTAGGCGGTAACGGCGGGACCGGCGGCAACTCCGTTGCTGGCGGCATCAACGGCTCCGGCGGCACTGGCGGCGTCGGCGGGGCCGGCGGTAACGGTGGCGTCGGCGGCACAGACACCGGCACTGGCGGCGGTACCGGCGGCAACGCGGGCAACGCCGGCAACGGTGGCACGGGCGGGCTGGCTGGCACCGGCGGAACCGGCGGGACGGTGGGCAACGGCGGCAACGCGGGGATCGCCGGCACCGGCGGTGCTGGCGCTGTCGGTACCGCCGGGACCGGCGACACTGGCGGCGGCGCCGGCAATGGCGGCACCGGGGGCCAGGGCGGTAGCGCCGGTGACCCCAGCGGCATCGCCGGCACCAGCAGCAACGGCGGCGACGGCGGTGTCGGCGGTAACGGCGGCACGGTGCCCGCCGACGCGCTGCCCGGTGCCGGGGCAGGCGGCATCGGCGGCAATGGCGGCACGGGCGGCGTGGCCGCTCTGGTCGGTACCGGCGCCGCCGTGGGCAATGGCGGCGACGCCGGTGTGGGCGGTAACGGCGGTGCTGGCATTACGGGCGCCGCCGGTGCCAACGGCGGCAACGGCGGCAACGGCGGTCTGGGCGGGGTCGGTGGTAGCGCCGGCGGCGTTGGCGGTATCAACGGCTCCGGCGGTACCGGCGGTCAGGGCGGCGTCGGCGGTGATGGCGGCTTGGGCACCGCGGACGTCGGCGCCGGCGGCGGTATCGGCGGCAACGCGGGCAACGCCGGCAACGGTGGCACCGGCGGGCTGGCCGGCATTGTCGGCACCGGCGGGACGGTGGGCAACGGCGGCAACGCGGGGATCGCCGGCACCGGCGGTGCTGGCGCCGCCGGCACCGCCGGGACCGGAGACGCTGGCGGCAACGCGGGCAGCGGCGGCAACGGCGGCCAGGGCGGTAGCGCCGGTGCCCCCAGCGGCACCGCAGGCACTAGCAGCAACGGCGGCAACGGCGGCGTCGGCGGTGACGGCGGCTCAGGCACCACCGGCGTCGGCGCTGGCGGCAACGGCGGCGACGCCGGCAACGGCGGCAACGGCGGCACGGGCGGCGTAGCCGCTGCGCTCGGCACCGGCGCGGCCGCAGGCAACGACGGCAACGGCGGTGATCGGCGGCAACGGCGGCGTCGGCGGCGCCGGCCAGGACGGCATTGCGGGCGTCGCCGCGGGCGCCGCGGGCGGAGACGGATTTAACGGCGGCGTCGGCGGCGACGGCGGCGTCGGTGGCAACTCCGGTGGCGCCAACGGAATCAACGGCAACGGCGGCAACGCCGGCAACGGCGGTGCGGGCGGCGCCGGCGGTGCCGGCGCGGCGGACGCTGCCGCCGCGGGCGGCGCCGGCGGCGACGGCTTGAACGGCGGCGCGGCGGGCACCGCCGGCGCGGCCGGCACCGGCCTCGGCGCAGCCGGCACGGCCGGCAACGCAGGCACCGGTGGTGTCGGCGGCAACGGCGGCATCGGCGGTGACGTCACTAGCGGTGCCGGTGCCGGTGGTGCCGGCGGCAACGCAGGCACCGGTGGTGCGGGTGGCATCGGCGGTGCCGGTGGCGTCGGTGGCGACGGCGGTAACGTCACCGACGCCGCCAGCTCCGGTGCCGGCGGCGGTGGTGGTAATGGCGGTGCCGGTGGCGCCGGCACCGACGGCAACGGCGGGGTCGGCGGCGCTGCCGGCAAAGGCGGCTTCACCGCCGGAATCGGTGCCGGTGGTGCCGGTGGCAACGGCGGAGTCGGTGGAGACGGCACCGGCGGCAACGGCGCCGACGGTGGCGTCGGCGGCAATGGTGGCGCGGCCGGTGCCGGTAACGGTGCTGGCGGAGCTGGTGGCGACGGTGGCGCGGCCGGGAATGCCCTCGGCTTGACCGGTAATGGCGGTAACGGTGGCGCAGCAGGCAACGGCGGTGCCGCGGGCACCGGTGCCGGTGCCGGTGGGTCCGGTGGCAACGGTGGCGCGGCCGGCAACGGCGGGGCGGTCGGCAACGGCGGCACTGGCGGCGTCGGCGGTGACGGCGGCGCCGGGTTTACCGGCACGGCCGGCGCCGACGGCAGCGGGGCCGCTGGCGGCACCGGCGGCACCGGTGGCATCGCCGGCATCGGCGGCGACGGCGGCTTGGGCGGCACGACATCCGGTAACGGCGGTAACGGCGGGGTCGGCGGCACCGGCGGCGTGGGCGGCCCGGGCGGCGCCGGCGGCACCGGCATCGACGGCGCCGCCGGGATCGCCGGCGTGGATGGGCGGCACCGGCGGCACCGCTGGTGGCGGCGGTATCGGCGGTGCAGGCGGTAACGGTGGCGCAGCAGGCAACGGCACTGCCGGCCTCGGCGCCGCTGGCGGCGCCGGCGGTAACGGCGGCACGGGCGGCACCGGCGGCACCGGCGGCACCGGCAACGGCGGAGCCAGCACCGGAAGTCCCGGTAACGGCGGGAGCACCGGCGGCACCGGCGCCCCGGGCCTTGCGCCTGTCGGAATCATCGGCGGCGCCGGCGGTGACGGCAGCGGGACCGGCGGGACCGGTGGGTCCGGCGGCGCCGGCGGGCCTGCCTGACCCGGCGCTATAGCGCGCACTCGGGCGTGCTGGCGGCGCATCGGCGAAGCCTTGCCAGTACCGGATCGTGCCCCGCACGTTTAGCGGGATGCCGCACCGATCGTTGGCGGCGAGCTTGAACCGTCCGGAGAAATGTCGCGTGTGACGAAACGTCGCCTCCACAAATCGTTTAGCTCGGCGTAGGACCCGACGTCTGCATAGCCACCCGTTCCCCATGCTGTCCCGCGAGAAATCCCGGAGCAATGAGGCACCATGTGAAGGGGGGAGCACAGCAGAGGGGGTCACGGGTGTCGAGTCAGTTCGGCGTGCACGAGCACGACGGCGAGGACACCCGGCAAGAGGATCCAGGTTTCGCCCGCACGAGCGGAGTCCGCGAATCGATCACGATGTTCTACGAACGCGCGCGTAACCGGTGGATCGGCTCCGATCCCGGATTGCTGCGGCTGCGTGCCGCGACCCGGACGACCGCCTCGCTGGCCTGCTCCCTGGGTATCCTCTTCCTACTGACGAAGGCGACGGGACAACCTCTTACCGTCGCGCTGCTCGGCGTCATCATCACGATGATCGCGGCCCAGTCCGTCAACGAGGCCGACCCACGGCAGCAGCGGATCACGATGGCGCTGCTACCACTGCCCGCCGCACTCTCCATCACGGCCGCCTCACTGCTCGCGGGCCACCTGCTGGCGGGCGACGTCGTCTTCGTGGTGGTGGTTTTCGCCGCGGTCTACGCGCGTCGCTACGGGGCCCGCGGCAGCGCGCTGGGCATGGTCGCGTTCAATTCATATTTCGCCACTTTGTATCTGCGGGCCAGCATTTCGGAGTTGCCCTGGATGATCGGGGCCGTCGTGGTGGGCGCGGTGTGCACCTTCGTCATACGCACCTACGTGCTGCCCGACCGACCCGAACGCGTGCTGCGTGCCACCGTCAGGGCGCTGCGGGCGCGGATGGCCATCGTCCTCGACACCACCACCGAAGCCGTTCGTACCGGCTACCTAGACGAACGGCAACTGCGCCGCATGCGGGCCCGCACCATCCGGCTCAACGAGACGGCGCTGTTGATACAAGACCAGATCGAAGACAAAGCCAACCCGGCCATGCTGTGGCCCGAAGTAACCGGTGAGCAACTGACGCCTTGGCTGTTCGACGCCGAACTCGCCGTCGAGTGGGTCTCCACCGCAGGGCGACGACTTGCCGTCCTCGGCACGGACACACCACCGCAAAATCCCGCGGCCATACCCTAGTACCACCCGCGGCGAACTAGTCGCGGCGCTCACACAGCTCGCCCGGGCAATGCGCGTACCGCAACCGGGCGGGCTGCAACAAGCCGCCGACCAGGCCCAACGGATCCTTGATCGACAGCCACGTCCCACGCCTGCCGATGACGAAAGTCGCGCCGACGTTCGGCGCCTCGCTCTGGCAATTATCAACGCGGCGAAGGCAACTGCCGATGTCCGGGCGATCGTCGAGGGCGCCGCCCCCGTGAGCACCGACGTCCTGGAAAGCGCCCTGCACGGCAGCCCAGGACGTGGCGGCGCCGCCCGATTCGACAGCGACGGCCAGCAGGCAGACAAACAGAGCAGCAGTCTGCTGCCGAGTACCCGGCAAGCCATCCAGGTGTCCCTTGCCGCGGCACTGGCTATCGGCGCCGGCCAACTGGTGTCCCCGACCCGCTGGTTTTGGGCCGTGATCGCGGCGTTCGTCATCTTCGCCGGCACTAACTCCTGGGGCGAAACCCTCACCAAAGGGTGGCAGCGGCTGCTCGGCACCATGCTCGGCGTGCCGTGCGGCATGTTGGTGGCCACGTTGTTCGCCGGTAACCAGCTCGGCTCGCTCGTGATGATCTTCGTGTGCCTGTTCTGCGCGTTCTACTTCAAGGACGTCACCTACAGCCTGATGACCTTCTGGATCACCACGATGCTGGCATTGCTGTACGGCCTGCTCGGCGAGTTCTCCTTGAGCGTGCTGATGCTTCGGATCGAAGAGACCGCGATCGGCGCGGTCATCGGGATAACCGTGGCCATTCTGGTGCTGCCGACCAACACTCGAACCGCCATCCGCGATGACACGCGTTCATTCTTGGCGGCGCTGTCCGCCCTGATCGAGAACTCCGTTGCCACGATGTTCTGTGACGGTAGGGCGACGAGCCCGACCGAGCAAGCACGTGAACTCGACCGCAGCCTGCAGCAATTCCGGGTGACCGCCAAACCGCTGATGGCCGGGGTGGCCGGCCTCGCCGGCCGACGCAGCATCCGACGCGGCTTGCGGCTGTTTACCGCCTGCGATCGGTACGGACGAAGCCTCGCGCGCAGCAGCGAGCAGTATCAAGAAGCCGTCGGGTCGCAACCGCAGGCCGATGCGTTCATGTCAGCCGCGGCGCAGACCCGGCGCAATATCGACACGCTGGTGGCGATCATCGACGGCGCCTGCGCGGCGACCGTCAACTCCGGGACCGACGAACTCGACGCCGCCGAAACCCTGGCCCGGCACCACGCGAGCGCAGGCGAATTGCAGCCGGATACCCGGCGATTCCTCACGGCGGTGCACGCACTACGCCAGATCGAAGGGTCCGTCATCACTGCCGCGACCAACCTCGGGGCGCGCGACAGCGTCAGGACGGTGGCCTCGACCCTGAATGCCGCCGAACCACACTGACGGCTGAGTCGCTTTCAATACCAGCCTCTTGGCGGCGCGTGAAGGCTAACCGCGCGCAGCGGGCGAACAGGTCACTACGATGAGCCAACAGTTCCGGTAGAGGGGAACCCCGCATGCACGTGCGCTACACCCTGCGATCCCCCTGCAGCGCCGTCCGGCGGGCGGCGCTCGCTACATTGTGCCCAGCGCCGTGACGACTCCGGTGCTCGACATCGGCGACCGTGTGGTCGACCGACGCCAGGAGTTCACCGAACTCCGAGCCGCAGTGGAAGCGGCAGAACTCGCCAGCGGCGGATGCGTCCTGGTCAGCGGGGCGCCGGGAGTTGGCAAGTCGACACTCATACAGGCCTTCGGCCTGGAGGTGTCCGGGCGCGACTGCGTGTTTGCTTACGGGAGGTGCCGGGACGGCGCGCCCGCACCCTACTCGGCGTTGGGCGAAGCGCTCAGTTCGCTTGTCCGCGCCATGGAGGCCACCGGACCGGCTGAACGGGATCATTGGCGGGCGGATCTCGCCGGCGGGATGTCGTCGCTGTCGGGCATCCTCGCGGAGCTCGTGCCTGATCTGGCGCGAGTGCTCGGCGAGACCTCGCCAGTAACCGACGTCGATGCGGCGGATGCCCGCCGACGGCTGCACCGGGCCGCCATCCGACTGCTGTCCGATACCGCGTCCTATCGGCCCGTGGTGCTGGCGATCGACGACCTGCAATGGGCTGATCGAGACACGCTGCTGCTGTTGTCCGAACTGTTGACGGTTTCGCTGCGCAACGTGTTGGTCCTCGGCGCACATCGCGCGGGTGAATTCGAGCCCGGCCCAGCGGGTCTCAGCTCAGCGAGCTCGCGCAGCATCGAGCTCGGCCCGCTAGCCCGCGAAGACGTCGAGGAGTTACTCGTTGCGGTGTCCGGCCAGGGAGTGGAGCTGGGCGACGTGGCCGCCGAGTTCCACCACCGAACCGGGGGCAATCCGCTACAGGTTCGTCAACTGTTGTACCGCGCTCAACGCGAAGGCGCGCTCATCCCGGTCGGGCCGGGTGGGCACCCCAGTTGGGATTTGCGCGTACTTGCGTCGATCGAGGTCACTGCCACGGCCGCCGAGTTTCTCGGCCGCTACCTCGAGCAGCTGAGTCCGCAGGATCGGGCGGTCTTGAGTTCGCTGTCGTGCTTCGGCGGCGAGTTTGACCTGGACGACGCGACAGCAGCGGCCGCGCAGCCGCCTGACGTGGTGGCGCAAGCGCTCTGGGCGTGCCTCGAGCTTCGTCTGCTTGAGGGCGTCGACAGCGGCGGCAGACATATCGCCAACGCGATCAGTCGCGACGCGCGATATCGCTTCAGCCATGACCGGGTAGCCGAGGCGGCGCGAGTCGGCCTGTCCGACGACGCCACCCGCGAGACACATTTGAGAATCAGTCGGTGGCTGGTCGAGCAGGGGGACGACCGGCTGTTCGAGGCCGCGCGCCACCTCGGCATCGGCGGACGTGGGCTCGCCGACGACGCCGAGCGCGTTCGGTTCGTCGAGGTACTGCGGCGTGCGGCACGAAAGGCGAGAGCGCAGGCCTCGTTTCCGTTGGCGCTCGAGTACTGCCGGAACGCCCTAGACCTGCTGGGTAGACAGCGTTGGGACACTCACTTCGACCTGACTCGGCGGCTTCAACTCGACGCCGCAGATGCCGCACTGCTAGTCGGCGACGTGGCGGCGCTAAATGCGCTACTCGACGATGCCGAGCAGAACCTGCGTGAGCCAGCGGACCGCGCGCGGCTCGCGTACCTGCGGCTCAAGGGGCGTGTCGCGCAGAACCGGCTCCAGGAGGCGCTGGAGATCGGGCTTCAGGCGCTCGACGAGCTCGGCGAAAAGCTGCCGGCTGAGCCGGGCAAGACCCGCATGGGTAACGCGGTGGTCCGGATGCGGCTGAAAATGCTCCGCTGGAGCAACGAGCGGCTGCTCGGGCTGCCGCACTGTGATGACCAGGGCATCATCGAGATCCAGCGGATCCTCGCCGAACTGCGCAACATGTCCTACCTCGTCCGGCCCAACCTCTTTCCCCTGCTGGTGCGAAAGCAGCTCGATCTCACCTTGGCGTACGGCCACACACCGTCCTCGCCGCTGGTACTCGCCGGTTATGGGCTGCTGCTCGTGATACTCGGTGATCACGCAGGCAGCCAGCGCTTTGGCGAGGCCGGCATGCTGCTTGCGGAGCGACCGGAATTCCGGGAGGCCCGCCCGCAGACGGTGTTCATGTACCTGAACTTCATCCGCCACTGGCGCCGCCCAGTCCGCGACGGCTTAGGCGAGCTTCGCGACGCCGTCGAGGAGGCACTCGACCAGGGCGATCAGGAATACGCCGGATTCCTGGTCGCGGTCCTGCTCTCCCAGTCGGTCTGGGTCGTTCGCCCGCTCGCGGAGATCGACGCCCTCGCCAGCTCGCTCATCCCCCACGTCCGTTCCCAGCCCGTGCCCAGCGCTCTTTGCCAGGGCACGCATCAGTATTGCCTCAATCTGATGGGCCGCAGTGCCGATCCCTACCTCGTCGCTGGTGAGAGCGGTTACGACGAGCGAGACGTGCTGCCGGCAGCCCACCGTGAGGGCGACGAGGTGGCCCTGAGTGCGGCCGCGGCCAGGAAGCAGGGCCTGCACTTCTGGTGCGGCGACTACGCCGGCGCGGTCGCCGTCACGCCCGAGTCAGTCGAGCATATCGGCGGTATGGTCGGCACCGCGATCTCACAACTCATCTACCTGCTCGGCGCCCTGAGCATGATCCAGCAAGCGCCGCGGGACCGCTCGACGGTCCGCTTCGTAAAGCAGGCGTTGGCGTTACATCGCAAGTGGGCCGCGGGCGCACCGGAAAACTACGCGGCATCACACGCGCTGATCCAGGGGTCGTGGGCGCGAGCGCGCGGGCAAAACGCCAAGGCCGAGCGCTACCTTCACCAAGCGATCGAGCTGGCCGAGGAAAACCAGCTTCCCATGATCAGCGCGTACGCCCACGAGGAGGCCGCCGCCCTCTACGCCGACTTGGGGAGAACGACGCTTCGCGAACACATGCTGCGGACGGCCTACCAGCGCTGGCTGAACCTGGGATTCGGGGTGCGCACAGACTGGCTCGCGCGGGAGCACCCCTGGCTACTCCGACGCGATCTTAAGACGGGTTCCGCTGGGATCGACCCGGTCGGAGCGCATCAACTGCTACGCGCGCTGTCGGGGGCGCCGACCCCGGACGGCTTGGCCAACATCATTCTGGGTTCGGTCGCGGAAACCACCGGCGCGCGCCGAGTCCTGCTCATCACCGGCGATGCGGAGAATCTGTCGGTGCGGGCCACCAATGATCACGGCAACATTTCGATCGTGGAAGGGCCGTGGACCGAGGTGTCCTATGACCGGAAAGTCGTGCGTCGCGTGATGGAGGGCGGCTCCCCGCTGATCGTTGCCACCGACCCCGTCCGTCCGAATCAGGCAGCCCGGGCATCGGGTCCGTCCATCCTTGTCGTTCCAATCATGGTGCAGGACAGAACAATCGGTGTCATATATGCCGAGCAGGAAAACTCCGGCGGAAGCTTCGGCCCCGAGCACGAGCAGGCGGTCACCTTCCTGTGCGCCCAGGCTGCCGCGCCGCTCTGGAATTTCCAGCTCGAGGCCCGACTACGCGCCGCCGACGAGCACCGGCAGTCCCTGATGGATGTGCAATCGAGATTCGTGCCCAACGAGCTGCTGCGCATCCTCGACATCGACGACCTTCGCCGCGTCCGCAACGGCTACCGGGTCGAGCGCGAAATGACGGTGCTCATCAGCGACATCCGGGGCTACACGACCATGCTCGAGGACATGAACGTCTCCGAGGCGAGCAACTTGGCGATGGGCTTTCTGCGGGCTGTCGAGCTCCCGATCATCGGCTACCACGGCATGATCCAGGACGTGCGCGGGGACGAGATCGTCGCCGTCTTCGAATCGGAGCCCGACGCCGTCCGGGCGGGATTGGCCATGATGCGCTCCTTGCGCGCACACAATCAGGAGCGGGCGGCACTCGGCTCTGAGGAACTGCGGGCGGGAATCGGCATCAATACCGGCGCCGTGGGGGTTGGCCTCGTCGGCGGGGTGAACCGCATGGTGCTCACCATCATTGGCGATGCGGTGAACCTGGCCGCTCGCATCGAGAGCACCAACAAGCGCTACGGTTCCAATTTGCTCATCTCCGATAGAACCTATGCCCACCTCGCGGATTCCGAGCCGTTCGACGTCCGCCGGATGGAGCGCGTGATGGTTGTCAACAGGCGCCGGCCGGTGACGATTTACGAAGTCTACAACGAGGATTCGGCTCCCCTTCGCGCCGCGAAGCGCTCAGCGCAGACCGCCTTCGACGAGGCCTTCGCACTGTTCGACGCCGGCGATGTCGAGCAGGCACGCGCCGCCTTTGAACGATGCCGCCAGTTGCTGCCCGATGACCCTGTCGCACCACTGCATCTGGCGCACTGCGACGCGGTGGCGCGCGGCGAGATGTCCCCCGGCCAAGAAATAACGCTTCTGCATAAGTAGTGCTCTACTCCAAATTAAGTAGTGCACTACTCCAATTTCTGAAATCGCAAAAAAGTACTAACCATTTGCCGACCTTTTCTGCCATTATTTTGGGCGACAGTCAGGAGTCGCACCCATGTACTTCAGCGCTGAGCACTTGACCCGTGCTAACCAGGCACTTCGGGAGACGTTCCAGCAGTGCAGCATTGTCTGGCAAGCCATCCCGCATTGGGAAACCGGCGACCCCGGTCAGATCAATGTCGCAAACGGCATTCTGGGCGCGTCCGCGGGCTTTCTGCCCCTGGTATCTCAGCAGGCAACGTTCCAGCTAACAGTCGCGGAGGCGATCGCGCCGACCCCCGATGCGCTGCTCACCGGAGCGATGGCAGCGACCGAGACCCTCGCCAAGACCGTTGACAACGACGTCCTCCAGAAGTGCTTCGGGGCGGCGACCGGCCCAAATATCATCACCATCACGAGCCCCATCACTGCCCAGACCCTGCAGGACTCGCTTATCAGCGCCCGGGTGGACGTCGAGAACGCCGGGTATCGGGCGCCGTCCTGCCTGGTCACCAACACAGTGGGGCTCAAAGACCTCAACCAATTGGCCAATGGGTACTACAACATTCTTCAGCAGACGCTCGCTGCGGCGAACATCAACTCGTTATACCGATCCGAACCGCTCGACACGACTAATCAATCGAAGGCGCGGATGGTCTTCCTTGGCCGTCGGCGGCGGATCCCCCAAGGCGCCGCGCCCGAGGCGTCAGCCGGTGAGGAACCAGTAGACCTCGCAGTCAGCCTGCTGCCGAGCCTGGAGGTTGATGGCGAAACCAGCACCGGCACAATTCAGCTCACCGTCCGGATCCGCTACGCGACTAGGATCACCGATGCTACAGGCCTCGTCGCTATCAAAGAGTGAGCCACACAACGGCAGTACCAACCCGACAGTCGGCGACCCGCTCGACGACTATCTCGCCTTGTGTAAGGACGCCTGCGACGGCGAGATCGACCGGCTCTACGGTCCCGGTGAGCGCGAGTCCAACCGCCTCTACGACCTGATCCTCGACTACCCGCTGCGAGGCGGGAAGGCCCTTCGGCCTGCACTGAGCATCGCCACCTGCCTCGGACTCGGCGGCCATCTCGAGGCAATACTGCCGACCGCCGCTACGCTCGAGCTCTACCACAACGCGTTCCTCATTCACGACGACATCGAGGACGAATCATGGTGGCGGCGCGGCAAACCCACGCTGCACATTGACCACGGCGTGCCGATCGCCGTCAATGTCGGCGACGCCATGCTGTCGCTCTCGCTGCAACCGCTGCTCGACAACGTCGAGCGAGTAGGGCTCGGGCCCGCCCTGCGCATCCTGCGAGCCGTCGCCAAAATGACCCGGCTGACCGTCGACGGCCAGGCGCTGGAGCTCGAGTGGGTCCGGGCCAACACCTGGCGACTCGCTGATGCCGACTACCTCAAGATGGTGGAACTCAAGACCAGCTGGTACTCGTTCATCACACCGCTACAGGCCGGCGCGATCGCGGCCGGCGCCGGATCCGAGCGGTTAGCGCCGCTGGAGTCCTTCGGCCGGCACCTCGGAGCGGCCTTCCAGATCACCGACGACCTGCTGAATTTGCGGGCGGACCCCGAGGAGTACGGCAAGGAGATCGGCGGTGATCTCTGGGAGGGCAAGCGAACCCTGATGCTGTTGCACACCTTGCGGTGTGCCGAACCAACGGACCAGGATCGCGCTGTGCAGATTCTCGCCAAGCGCCGCCCGAGCGCCGACGGCGAATTAGGGCTGACCGACTTGCTTGATCGACTCACCACCCGCGGCGAATTGTCCCCGTCCGGTAGGGCCGAAATCGGGGCTCGGCTGCAGGGACACCATCCTTCGGAGTCGAAGAGCCTCAACGATATTCGATGGCTATACGAATTGATGCAGCGAGTCGGCTCGCTTACGCACGCTCGAGATGTCGCCGCCCGGCATGCCCAGGATGCCGCCGCCGTGCTTGTCGGTCTCGACTGGTTGCCGCCCAGCCGCCACCGGGACATGCTGACCAGCCTCGTGGACTACGTGCACGGGCGGACCCGATGAGCCCCGAAGTCCTGATAAGCATGCTGGCGGAGCTCGAGCGAATCCGCGAGCTCACCCTCGACCTCATCGAGCGGGAGACCCCGCGGCTGCTCCCAGCCCCTCCGGACGAGGCCTGCGGGACACAGCGGACGGTGTTCGACCTACTTCTCGGCGCGCGCCGCGCGGTCCTGGGCAACCCCGCGGCCGCCCGGGGGGTACACGACCTGCTCGTTGCCGAGGGCCGCCGCTACGCGAACACAGCCGACGGGGCACGGCTGCGCGACGGGTTGGTCGCCTCGGACGCGGTAGAGAACCTCCGACGCGTCTGGGAAACGTTGAGCCTCAACGTTCTCGACGGTCCCGCCGCGCCCAACGCAGCCCCCGACGCCTGGGCCGAACTGTTGGCCGATGCCGTCATGGGTCATGGCCTCGACGATTCCATCCTGGCGCGCCTGCGGCCCGAGGGGTTCGCATGACGCTCACCGATCCGCGCGAGGCGCTAGCCGACGAGAGCAGTTTCATCGACTACCTGATGGGCCTGGCGGGGCTGGCCCGGGTGGTTCACACGCTGGCCGCCGACGGCGAGGGCCGATCCGAACCACGCCGCGGCTCAGACGATTTCGTGCACGTGCTGCTCGGCGTTGCGAGCCTCGGCGCGGCGATCGAACGACTCACCAATTCTGCTACCGCACAGGAGAGTTGGACTGCCGGGGCGCCTGCGCCCGGCTCGGCGAGGCGGTGGCTGCGATGAGCGCGGTGCTCGCGGGCAGCGACTTCCTGCGTGCCCCAGTGCTTGCCACTGTCCGGCCCGAGGGTTTCAAGGAGTGGCAGCACTTCGTGATCCACGGACGCGACTTCCGGCTCTTGATCAACTTCAGCCTCACCAACGAAGTGTTCGGTTCGAGTCAGAGCCGGCTCGCACCACGCGTTATCGTGATCGCTCACGACCAGAAATGGACCGGCGCCATCGAGCGGTTCGACGGACGCGCTCTAGACGTCTCGGCCGATCTGGGTGAACTGACGATCGGTGGCAACCGGATGAGCGTGCTACCCGACGGGTACCGCGTGGCAATCGAACTACCCGAACAAGACATTCGGGGTGAACTGCACTTCACCTCGGCGAGTCGCCCCTTCGTGGTCAACAACCAACCGGTGGGAGACGGCCGGATGTCCTGGCTCTTCGTACCAAGGCTGCGGGCCGAGGGGTGGCTCCGGGTCAGAAGCCGGGAGTACCGCATCGAGAACGACCTCGCCTATCACGACCACAACTGGGGCCGGTTCCGGTGGGGCGGCGACTTCGGCTGGACATGGGGCACCATCTTGCCCACAGAACCCGGGGATCCCTGGTCGATGGTATTCCTGCAGATGACCGACCGCAGTCGGTTGCGCTATCTGTCCCAAGCGCTCTATGTGTGGCACCACGATGAGCCCGCTGCGATATTTCGGCACGCCACGGTGCAGACGCGCTCGGACGGCCTGCTCCGTCGCGCGGCGGACTGCACCCTGCCGCCCCCGATGCGTCTGCTGCTGGACGGCGAGGTGCCCGGAGTACCGGAACGGGTCCAGATCGCCGCGGCACGGGCCGGCGACAGCGTGCGCGCCGAGTTCCAGTCGCAGTCCTATGCCCGCCTAGCGCAGCCGAGCGAGGTATGCCTCGACCGGTCTACTGTGCTCTGCGAAACTGACGGCACCGCCCGGGCGAGCGGGACGATCAACGGCGAGATCATCGACTTTGTCGGCACTGGTATATTCGAGTTCCTCTATGGCTGAACGGGTTTCGTCGCTGTTGCGGCGCTCGGTCGAGCACCTGGAGCACGAGGTGCCCGACAGTTATCGCCTGCTGGTCGCAGAGCTCGGCCCGATGGTGGTCGAGCTCGACGTCGACGGCGAGGTCTTTTCACTGCGCGGTGGTAGCCGACTTCAGGTGTCGGACGGTGCGGCGGACAGTCCCGGTGCCCGGATCGTCACCTCGCGAGTCACCATCCTCGATGTGCTTGATGCCAACGTGGCGCTTGGCGAGGCCGTGGAGGCGGGCAAGGTGAGCGTCAGGGGTTCCCTCGATGACGTCCAACGTGCTCACGACTCGCTGCTGGCGTACGTCCACGCCGCCGTGCGGGCGGCCTCACAGCCCGAACTGCTCTCCGAGCTCCGGGCGGGGCCGAAATGACCGAGTGCATAACGACGCCGGCGTCCTGCGAACGACGTCCCACCGTGGCGATCATCGGGGCCGGTATCGCCGGCCTCACCGCCGCGCAGGAACTTGCGGAGCGCGGCTTCGTCGTCACGGTGTACGAGCCTCGAGCCGACGAGCGCATCGAGCTGGGATCCGAGCCGGCGGGGACCTACCCGCCCGTCAAGCTCGGCGGTCTCGCGGCATCTCAGTACTCGACGGTGGGCCCGCACGGCGGAAGCCAAGCAGAGCTGCGCCCCTTCCCAGGCCGACGAGGCCGGCCTCGTGACCCCGAATGTGCAGTTGCGGGCGAACACGGCTTCCGCTTCTTTCCTGCCTATTACCTACATATCTGGGATATGTTCCAGCGCATCCCGGTTTACCAACTCACGCCGACGGTCAGCGGCACCGCCTGCTGGGCACCGACTTCACGCACGGTCTACGACAACGTCCGACGGGTGATAACCCAGGGCATGACGGTTGACGGCAAGCCGTCTCTGGTTTTTCCGCGCGAACTCCCACGCAGTCCCGCTGAGTTTCTCGGCATCGTCGGCCAACTTGGGGGGCTGGGGTTCACGGCCGGCGATGTCGCGACCTTCGTGAGCAGGATGCTGCGTTACCTCGTCACCAGTCCGCTGCGTCGCGCAATGGAACTGCAGGACGTGTCCGCTTACGATTTCTTCACCGGTTACGACAGCAAGACCAAAACCAGCCAGTTCTCCTACAGCCCTCCTTTCAACGCATTATTGAGCGAAATGCCCAGGGTCCTAGCGGCATTCGACGCGCGCTGGGGCGATGCGCGCACCAACATCTCCACCTATCTGCAGCTGTACCTGAATATGGACCGCCGCGACAACAAGGCCGACGGAGTGCTCAACGGTCCCACCACCGAGGTGTGGTTCGACCATTGGTATCGCCACCTCGTCGCGCTCGGTGTCCGCTTTTTCCGCAACGCAGCGCTTCGCCTCGATCCTGTGGCCGTCGACCAGAGTCAGCCGCCCCATCTCAGACCCCGCGTGCAGATCACGTTGGCCGACGGGACCCAGGTGACTCCGGACTACACGATCGTCGCCGTCGACGCCCCGGCAGCCGAAATCATCACCTCCGCACTGCGCGCGGCGGGCACTGGCGGCACCGTGGCCAGGCTGGACGGTTTTACCACCTTTGCTCCCCCACCCGACGGCCCCCTGCAGCCCGTCACGACCCGGCCCCAGCCGCGACGGAATCCTTACGACATGGATGAGCTGGGACGAGTGCCGTGGGATCGGTTTCAGACGCTATGCGGCATCCAGTACTACTTCGACACGGAATTCCAGCTGCTGCGAGGACACATGTTGTACGCCGGCACGGAGTGGGCGTTGTCGTCGATCAACCAGCAGGGTTTTTGGGAGAAGCAACCTATTCTGGATCGCGACGGCTACGTCTCGGTGCTCTCAGTCGACATCGGGGATTTCAACGCCCCCTCCAGTCATCTGGTCGACGAGTCTGGCCGGGGCAAGGCGGCCCGCGACTGCACGCCCGACGAAATAGCCGCGGAGGTGTGGCGCCAAATCGTTTCGGCGCTCACCAGCAACGACGACGCCCTCACGAGGAAGTCGATTCCGTGGCCCGCGTGGTACGCACTCGACCGCGGCCTGCGCATGGCTCACGGACCCGGCCAGGGCCAGGGCCGCGTGGTTCGCAACGAGACCCCGTACCTTGTTCCCATCGTCGGGGACTGGACCAATCGGCCGAGTAGCGACCCCTGGAACCCGCAGGGAAGCTCCTGGACTACTGCACCGCCCGAGTACTGGTGGCTCGAAGATCTCGAGCAGCGCAACGTCTGGCAGGCCCGCCACGGCGGTTATCAGGTGCACAACAATTCGGTGGTATTCGCGGGCACGTGGAACAAAACGTTCACTCGGATGACGTCGATGGAAGCTGCGTGCGAGTCGGGACGCCATGCCGTCAACGCCATTCTCGACCACTACGTCTGGGTCGCCTCGGGCGGTGTCGACCGCCGGGAGATGACCACTCTCGACTGGGATTTTCCCTTCGGCTTCCTGGATCAAGGTATGTCGAGCCCGATTCGGTTGCCGACACCGGCCGGTGACTACTGCTACGTCTTTGACATCGAAAACCGCGAGCCCGCAGACACCCGCACTCTGCGCGCGCTGGACTCTGACTACTGCCAGCGGTCGCTGCCGCCACCGTGGGACATGCCCGCTGCGCTTCCATTCGGCGTCCCTGCATCCCCCATCCCGCCACCCGCTGGAGGTTAAGAAATGTATCCACAGACACCCGACCCCAACCAGCAGTTGTTCGCGTATCTCCACGCCTGGCGACAGTTTCTGGAGCAGTTGGCCGTTATGGCGGGCGGATTAGCACCACCTAGCGCCCCTTACGGCTGGCCGACGGCGCCGGGTGTGCAGTTCACGCCGCCCACGGCGCCGCTCATACCGCGCTTTATGCCTCCGACGCCCACCGCTTGGGCGCCACCCACCGCTTCGGCGCCGCCCGCGCCGGCTGATTACACCCAGCAACTGTTCAGTTATCTCCAGGCATGGCGCCAGTACCTCGAGCAGATGACGGGCGCTGCTGGGCCCACTCCATCCGGCGACGACACCGGCAGCAAGACCACTCCGGGGAGCGACGCCACTAAGGGATCGAACCCATCGTGGCCGCCGCCGCAATCGGACATGCAGCCCCAGAGCCCTGGCTGGAGTCAATCCGTTGGCAGCGACTTCAGCCAAGCGACGCCACTGCTGAATTTGCCGCCCACCAGCGGCGAATACCGGAGTGAACTCAAGAGCCCTGCCTCGGACCAACCGAATCCCTTCGGCCACGGACTGGACGGGACGCAGCTGCTGAATCCGCCCGATTACGCCTTCGGGTATCGCGACCGGCCAAGCCCGGGAACCGTCCCAGCGGGCACCGTCGGCTACACAGCCGAGTCCTACACACCGGACGCAGCCGTCCAGCTTCCAGTGGCTTCGCCCTTTTCCGCCGCAATGGAGCGCGTCGAGCCCGATCCGGCGCCGCCACCCGCGCCGCAATCGCTTTTCTCCAGTCCCGGCGAGCAGGCGGCTTCCGCAAAGGGTTGAGGAAGCCGGTTAAGGGCCTTCGGCCTGAGCGGTATTGCCACCGGTCACCCCTGCCATATGCCGGCGAGTTTACTGTGGGCGCGGGCTAGCATCTCTCCATTAGCAGTCGAAGGAGCAATCCCATGGCCACTCCGAATCTCCCGCCGGGTTTTGACTTCACTGATCCCGACATCTACGCCCACCGGGTACCGGAGCAGGAGTTCGCGGAGCTGCGCGCGACGGCGCCGATCTGGTGGAATGAGCAGCCGCTCGATCAGGGCGGGTTTGGCGACGGCGGCTACTGGGTGGTCAGCAAGCACCGCGACATCCGCGAGGTGTCGCTGCGCAGCGACGTCTTCTCCTCCGCCGAGAAGTCCATCGTGCCGCGATACCGGGAAGACCTGGCGCAGGGCCAGATCGAGGCCGGCCGAACGTCAATGATCATGATGGACGATCCCGAACACAGCCGATTACGCAAGATCGTCGCCCGCGCCTTTACGCCGCGCGCGGTCGATCGGTTGCGCACCGACCTTGCTGAGCGCGCTCAGCTGATCGCTGCCCAGGCCGCGGCGGAGGGCTCCGGTGACTTCGTCCGCCAGGTGGCCTGCGAATTGCCGCTGCAGGCCATCGCCAGGCTTCTCGGCGTGCCGCACGAGGACTACGACAAGCTTTTCGACTGGTCCAACAACATGATCGGCAGCGACGACCCCGAATTCGCCGACAACGACTCGCTGACGTCAGCGGGCGAATTGATGTGGTACGCCATGCAGTTGGCGGCCCACAAGCGCCAAGAACCGGGTGACGACATCATCACGACCCTGATCGAAGCGGACGCAGACGGCCAAGGGCTCTCCGAGGCCGAGTTCGGGATGTTCATGGTCACCCTGGCCGTCGCGGGCAACGAGACAACCCGAAACTCGATCACACAGGGAATGATGGCCTTCACCGACAACCCCGACCAGTGGGAACTGTTCAAGGCGCAGCGACCCAAGACCGCGGCCGACGAGATCATCCGATGGGCCACCCCGATCACGGCGTTTCAGCGCACCGCTCTAGAGGACACCGAACTCGGAGGTGTGCAAATCAAGAAGGGCCAGCGGCTGGTGCTGTTCTATCGCTCCGCCAACTTCGATGAAGAGGTCTTCGACGACCCCGACACTTTCAACATCATGCGCAGCCCCAACCCGCACGTCGGATTCGGTGGCACCGGTGCGCACTACTGCATCGGCGCCAACCTGGCCCGCATGACGATCGACCTGATGTTCAACGCGATCGCCGATCAGACGCCCGACCTGAGTGCCGCCGGCGATCCCGAGCGGCTGCGGTCGGCCTTCATCAACGGCGTCAAGCACTGGCAGGTCGACTACCAGGGCGGCTGCCCCTTCAGTCACTAGAGCTCACTAGAGCTCACTAGAGCTCACTAGAGCTCACAATACGCTTTCCTATTTATGTATGGTCGGCCTAAGCCGAGACTGAAATAGTGGCACCGAAACTGCGCACAAATCGCGGTTTGCTCGACACTGCAAACCCTGGATGCAGTTTCGGCGTAAAGGCCGTAGGCGCCTCGTTGACACCCACCAGCGGTGGCCATACATTGTGTGAGAGTTGTCCCGCGGGCGTCGCTCGACGTGGATCAGCGCAAAGGAGATCGTAATGTCCGTCGGTACCGCTGCGCCAAGTGTTTTCGACGCCGATCTACCGACGCTGGTGTACGACGTTGAAGAGACCCCCGCGGAGGTATATCCCCGCCTACAAGCAGCGCAGCGCCAAGCCCCCATCGCGATCGGACCTTTCGGGCCCGAAGTGCTCTCGTATCAGCTCGTGCGTTCGGTTCTGCGTGATACCCGGTTTCAGATTCCGCCCGGCATGAACCTGCTCGTCCAGGGCATCACGTCGGGTCCCTTGTGGGACAAGGTGGTTAACAGCCTGCTTTGCCTGGAGGGAGACGCGCACCATCGGCTGCGCAGTCTGTGTTCCAAAGCCTTCACCCCGCGAACGGTCGCGCGCCTGCACGACACGATGGCCGACGTGATGAACGAGCTGGTCGATCAGGTCGCCGCCGCGGGCCGCTGCGACGTCGTTACCGACATCGCGCGTCCCTACCCCGTCCCGATCATCTGCGCGCTGCTCGGCGCACCGCGTGAAGACTGGCACCAATTTTCCTTGTGGGCCGACGACGTCTTCAAAGCCTTCACCTTCGTTGTGGATGTCCGCGAAGTGGAGCCTGTCGTCATGCGCGCGTGGAAGCAGCTCGACGACTACGTCGATGACATGGTCGCCCAACGTCGACACAGCCTGACCAACGACCTGCTTTCCGACCTAATTCGCGCTGAGGATGACGGTGATCGGCTCAATGCCGCCGAACTGCGGATGCTCGCCGGTGGCCTGCTCTTGGCCGGGACGGACACCACCCGAAACCAAGTGGCCGCCTCGGTGCACCTCCTCTGCGAGCACCCCGAGCAATGGGCACTGCTCAAGGAGCACCCCGAGCTGGCGATGCCCGCAGTCGAGGAAACCATGCGCCATTCGCCGATCGCATGCGGCACCCTTCGCCTGGTGGCCGAGGATGCCGAGGTGGACGGCTATATATTCCCCGCGGGCACGATGGTCGTGGTGAATACCGCTGCGGCTAACCGTGATCCGACGGTGTACGACGAACCGGACCGCGTCAACATAACCCGCGAGGGCGCACCACCCATACTGACCTTCGGTGGCGGTGCCCACTACTGCCTGGGCGCCAACCTCGCCAGGCGCGAGCTTGCCGAGGCGCTGACCATACTGACCCAACGGTTGCCGAACCCCCGTATCGCCGGGCCGGCGCCATGGAAGCCGATGTTGACCCTGAGTGGGCCGACGAGCCTGCCCATCGAGTTCGACCGCACCTTTTAGATCCGCGAGCAGACGCAAAAGCGCCAAAATGGTACATTTTGGGGCGCTTTCGCGTCTGCCGGCGCTGCCTACGGGTGGTACGACGACCAGGGATGGGCCGATTCCAGTTGGGCGGCAACACGAATGAGGACGTCCTCCCGACCGTAGGCCGCCACCAGCTGGACGCCGATGGGCAGGCCATCGGCGTTGCGGTGCAAGGGAAGGTTGATCGCGGGCTGACCGCTCATGTTGAAAGGCGGCGTGAACACGGCGAACTGGCCGGCGCGGCGCATCGGCGCCGTTGGATCCTCGGGATTGTTCGCCAGCTCCGTCAGCGTAACCGGCGGTTCGGCCAGCGTCGGCGTGAGGAGCAGATCCCAGCCGTCGGACCACCATTGCTGCACCGCACGCCGGAACGCCCAGCCCGCCGCCTGCGCTGCGGCGTAGTCCACGGCGGTCAGTTGTCGCGCATACTCGACGAGCACCCAGTTCCCCGGCTCGACGTCGCGCGCAGTCAGCTCACGACCCAGCGTCTGGCCGAATCCGCGCACCCCCATCGCCATCTGCGTCGCCCACAGCGCCATGAACTTCTCGGCCAACGTGTGATCGCCGAGGCATGCCGGCCAGGCCGGCTCGACATCGTGTCCGAGACCCTCAAGCATCGACGCCGCGGCGCGCGCCGCCGAAACGCAGTCCGCGTGCAGGAATTCGCCGCGCGGATGGACATCGAGCAGCCCGATGCGCAACCGACCCGGATCGGCTCCGACCTCCTCGAGGTACGGCCGCGTTGGCGCCGGAGCGATCACAGTGTCGCCGACACCAGGACCGCGGACCGCATCGAGCAACCCCGCGGTGTCCCGCACTGTTCGGCTTAGGCCCAGCTCGACCCCGAGCCCTGCCTCTGCGCGCGCCGGGCCGACCGTGATCCGCCCCTGGCTGGGTTTGAGCCCCACCAGTCCGCAGCACGAGGCCGGGATGCGGATGCTCCCGCCACCGTCGGACGCGTTGGCGAACGGGACCATCCCCGCCGCCACCGCCGCAGCCGCACCACCGCTCGACCCACCCGGCGTGCGCTCCGGCGCCCACGGGTTGTGGGTCGCTCCCCAGGCCAGCGGTTGCGTGGTCGGCAGACTGCCCAGCTCGGGGCTATTGGTCCGTCCGGCGATGACCAGGCCGGCCGCCTTGAAGCGGGCCACCAGCGTGGTGTCGGCGGCGTCGATCTTGCCCGCCTCTTTCAAGGCCACGTTGCCGTTCGACAGGGTCTGGCCCGCGAAGCTCGTATAGAGGTCCTTGAGTAGAAACGGGACACCGCGAAACGGGCCGTCGGGCAGGTCCGGATCTGCGGCCACCGACCGGGCGTGCTCATACCATCGCATGACCACAGCGTTCAGCGATGGGTTCGACCGCTCGATCCGCTCGATCGCCGCCTCTAGAAGCTCGCTGGGCGTGACCTCACCCATGGCGACCAGCGCCGCCTGATCTGTGGCATCCATCCACCGGGTCTCGTCAGCAAACGCGCTCATGGCTCCCGGTTTACCACGCCACAAAGGACAAGGACTGCCATTACGAGTCGCGGTTGCGTAGGACCGCGTTTACCCTCGTTGGTTACACGTAGTTAACGGGGGTTGACTGATGGGTGGGACCAAGGGGCGAAGTGTGCCCAAATACAAGTTTGCCTTCTTTGGGCTGGCCGCTTGCCTGGTCGTGGCATCCGGTGTCGCTTGTTCGGAGACCGCGGCCCCGCCCGCGGCCGCACCGACCACCTCGACCGCTAAATCGACGGCATCGACGACAACCAGCATTGCGGTCGCCTTGCCACCTCCCGAAACCGGTGCGCTGGAGAAGGACTGGAAAAGCTACGGCGGAACCGCCTATTACGGCTGCCCGGAGCAATTCGCGCTCGGCAAATCAGCACTGGACAACATTCGACCCAAAATATTCGATCCCAAAACCGGACAGTACATAACGCCCGCCGTTCCGATGACCGCCGCCGACGAGAATATAACCGGCGGTATATGCACATTGTCGGGCACGTTGGACGCTATGAAGGTCGTCTATGTGGTGACGACTTCTAAAGCGGCGCAGGCCTTGGGACCCGAAGCCAGCAAGACGACCGCGTACGTATTCGATTCGCGTTCGGCCCAACCGTTGGCAACAAAGGAACTGCAACCGCCAACTCCGGATCTGAAATTGACCGAAGCTAAAGGTTGGGGGCTTGCCGCGACCGCATCGGGCGTGGCCTGGCTCAACGCCTTCACCGACGGCAAGGCCCCCGCGTCGCCGCCCCTGACGATCATTCTGTCGAACACCGACCTGTCGGCGATGTGGGACGACCCGCAGCCCGGACAGGTCTGGCAGGACGTTCTCGCATTTCAGCGCAACACGTCGCCCGGCAAAACGTCGGGAGCTGAGCTGCGCCAGCCGACGGGGGAACCCATTTATCAGGACAACGACATCCGAACTGTCGATTCCGAACTGTCTGACGGGCCGGATAAACTGGTGAAAATCACCCACTGGGATTCGTACGATCCCCCAGTTTTGTCGACAATGTTCTATGATCTGAACTCCAGATTAATTATCAAGATCGGTGATTCCACCAAGATTTCCGGCGGCGGCTTGGCCGCGACTTTGTCGAATGGGAAGTTGTTCATCGACGGACGCAGTTCAGATAATTCACAGTTGGGGTTCGGGGTGTGGAACCTGCGGACGCAGCAGTGGGATTTACTGAAAACTCGAGATGAGGCGAAGAAACTGTCGATTTCCAAACTGGCGTTCTTCGAAGACCACCTCTACATCACGAATGCCGGCAACACGTTTGCCGTCATAGCCTTGCCCGCTACCGATCCGGTCTCGTCGACGTGGTCCGTGCGGCCCTTCGCCCGGATATCGGACTGGACGCTGGAATGCCGCGGCGAGAATGCCACGGCCCTGGCCGGCGAGTGCAAAGAGATCGTGATGGTCCGAGATCAGGACGGCCGCTTCCCCGGCCCCTGGTTCTGAGTTCCCAGGATCGCTTAGGGGCGCTGTTTAGTCGGTGCTAGAGCTTTGGCCCCTGCGATTGACGCGACGTTTGAGAAACGCCTGGCCACCCTAGGCGAAAGCCAGGGCGGCCAGCAGAACTGACTGGGCCATAGCCCAGAGAGGACCGCCTCATCCATCTCAGACACTGGGTGTCATGAGCCGGGATTCTCGGATGTCAAAGACGCTGTAGGCCAATAGCGTCTATTCCATAGTTGCTCGAGATTCGACTTCACTTGCTCGGCTCCGGAAGGAAGCCCGTCACGCTCGACCGAGCTGTACACCCTCTCCATGCATGTTCGCACCGCCGCATCCGCCCGCCCTGCTCCCATGCCCCAGGAGGCTCCTTCGGCAGCCAGATCATCGACGTTGATGGTGTCGATACTCGTCTTCCCGTTAATTACATGACCTGTGCCCATGAACGCGGGGTCCAGGTACATGAGCGGGGCGGCATCGTAGATCGGGGCCAGGGACACGCTCCCATCGCGACCGATCATCACTGAGTAGTTTTTTGAGTGCGCGTCGCCATTACCAATCACGACGTTAAACGTGACAGCTCGCAGCAACGCCAACCGAAAACCGTCGGGGTCCAGCGCCCTCGGTGCGGCCACCCGCACTATGCGTCGTAGCCTTGACCCGAAAAGGGCTGCTTCGCGGGTGCTCTCATACTTGGCTGCCGGATCGAGACCCAGCGCTTGACAGAAATCCTCCTGATGCAGCCGGTTGCCTTCAGGGCGTCGGTCATAGCGGACAACGATAATGGCCTCGCGCTCCCCGAAGCGCTCTAAACGCGACTCCGCAGCATTGATACCTGCCCCGCGCGCCACTCGAAGCGCCCAGTCTTCCGTCTGAATGAGATACTTCACTACGCCGCCGAGTGGCTCGGGCTTGACGATATGTGTCGAGGCCGCACCGGCTTCCGGCCAGCCCCATCCGCCATCGTTAAGAGCCACCAACAGCACCTTGTCCTGAATCCCAGCAAGCGTGGCCTGTGGCGTGGCACCCTCGGGCAGGTGGTAAGTCGGCAAGTCCGTGATAAGACTGTCGACCTCCTGCTTGGTCAACCGGCGGATTTGGCCGGCATCGGGCTTCGCTCCGTGGGCGAAGATCTGAACAGCGCCGGCGCATTCCGCACCTACCCGTTCCAATAGCGTCATCGTGTCGTTGACTGGTACGCCGGCCTCGGTGGCGATGTGGCGGCGCAGGTTGCCCTCTGGCAGAAGACCTTCGATGAACGCCGATACCTGCAACACGCCGTCACGGTCTTGGACGGGCCGCCGCGAGATGGGCAATGCCAAAGACAGGACTCGGCTCCCTTCGCCGAGGATGTCAAACGCCTCCTCTGTGAATTCCAAACGCAGGCGAAATCGGCGTGGCTCAGTCAGCCTGGCGACGTGGACGCCGTACAACCAAACGTCAAGTGCCTTACGTGCCATCGAGTACCGTCACTCGGGAAAACTTCGGCACGAGCGCGAGCGCGATGCCGCACTCCGATAGCGCGCGCAGTCCTATGTCGACGCTGACAGATTCCCCTCGCTCGAGACGAGAGATTGTCATACGAGTGACTCCGATACGCTCAGCGAGCTCATCCTGGCGAAAGCCTCTAGCGTGACGCGCGCGCCGGACGTGTTCGCCGAGTTCGACGGTGTCATAGACGAGCGGGACAGGATGATACATATTTAGATCATACGACCGATCGGTTCGGATGATCAATATTTCAATCATGGCAGTGAATCTGCCGAATGATCGATATTTCAATCATCGCAGGCCGCTGTTCTGATGATCGAAATATGTAGCACACCCGTGCGACTCGGAGTCCAGAGAGCAGCTACCGCATGGTTATTGCCCGGAATCTATCGAGTCCGACTAACCATCATGGTTAACCTGCACTAACGTTGGTGGCAGGTACTGGATTCGAACCAGTGTAGGCGTTAGCCGACGGATTTACAGTCCGCAGATAGTGGTGTCGTGCGGTCTCGCAACATGCCTCGAAGGGCTTTGAGCTGTTCTGATGGTTTCCCGGAGTGTCGCCCCGTGTCCGCACGTCCCGCACGTGTTGTGACAACCTCGTGACAACCACGACCGGCGGAGGCGGTACACCAACACGCGCGGTAGCGCTGCGGCAGGACGGGCCGTCGAAGACGGGGCCCAGGGACGCAACGACGCCCTACCCGAGCGAATCGACGACCTCTGCGCGGCAGTGCGCATCTGTCTCGACGGCGACCGCCTCAGCAACGGGAAGTGGGCCAGGCACGAGGACGGGGTACTCCGCGCGGCCGGATGACAAAACGACTCAAACCACCGGCATGCTCCGCCGGGCAGTGGCGGGCCGGCGATCGACACCCGCAGCGCACGATGGTAGGGCGGGAGCCCGCCGCCAGGCGCCCATTGCCGCCCTCAGCCGACAACCGGTAGCATATGCGGTAGTAGAACCGGAAGTATAGGAGGAATTGTCATGGCGGGGACTTTGGAACGGGCCGTCGAGGCCAGTGAGATCGTCGACGCCTTGAAATCTTTCGGTGTCACTCAGGTGGACGTCGCCGCGGTTGCGCAGGTCTCCGACCGTGCGGTACGCGGGTGGCGCACCGGCGACATCCGTTCCGACCGCTACGACCGGCTCGCGCAGCTTCGTGACCTCGTCCTAATGCTCTCGGACTCGTTAACACCGCGAGGCGTCGGCCAGTGGCTGCACGCCAAGAACCGGCTCCTTGACGGCCAGCGCCCGGTCGACCTGCTCGCTGAGGACCACTACGAAGAGGTTCGCGGCGCAGCCGACGCCTTCGTCGACGGCTCCTACGTGTGAGTCTTGGCGACGCAGTCGCCACCGCACCGCGACGAAAGCTGACCGGCAGTTACTGGCACCAAGGCCCCACACGGCACACGCTCATATCCTGCGCAGACCCCGCCGAAGGGCCAGGGCGCTACCACCGAACCGGGGAGCCGGGGGTTTGGTACGCGTCCAACCGGGAACAGGGCGCATGGGCAGAACTGTTTCGTCACTTCGTTGACGAAGGAGTCGATCCGTTCGAGGTGCGTCGCCGCGTCGGTCGGGTATCTGTTGACCTTCACGTCCTCGACCTCACCGACGAGACGACACGATCGCATCTCGGCGTGGACGAAGCAGACCTCGTGTCTGACGACTGTGCGGCCACCCAGGCCCTCGCGAGCGCGGCGCGCGACGCGGGGTTCGACGCCATACTTGCTCCCGCAGCCGCCCTACCCGGCTGCAAAACGCTCGCAGTGTTCGTTCACGCGCTTTCCAAACTCATCCCAGAGCGCTCGGAAGTTCGCCAACCCCCTCCGCGGCTGGCGGACCTTCTTCCGTTGATTCGACCACACGAAAACGTGCCGGACACAGTGCGTCGGCTACTTATCACGCTGGGACACCTTGGGACCGCAGCGATTCGACGCCGACGCCGCTAATTGGCCGACTCAGCGGCTACACGCTCAGCGTGCCTCATTAGCCAAGCCAGCGACCTGCGATGCGGCCACTAACGCCACCTTTCACTCGGCCCACGGGAAATCGTCACGGTACGGCAGCGGCCATAAACGCACCGGCGCCACGACACGCGTGGATTTTCTGTGATGTGCAGTGTTGGCAAGTGGATTCATGAGTCTCGTCGCTGGGTGGAGAGCAGTCCGTACAGAGGGTTCTGCTCAGCCGCAGCACGGGTATCGATGCCGGCACCGTCGACGTAGCGTTGCGAGGTGACCATGGACTCGTGGCCCAGGAGCTTCATCAGTGTGTAGACACTGACATTCGCATTGGCGAGTTCGGTGGCGAAGGTGTGGCGCAAGCCGTGCACCAGGGCACCGGACGACCGTTCGCCATTGATGCCAGCCTTCTTGAAGGCCCGCAGGATCCGGTACTGCAGCGTGCCGCGCGTGATAGGGCGCCCGGCTCCGATGGCCGACTGCAGCCCGGTTCTCGGATCCACCGCGCCACCATATTGGTCTCCGCCTTATTGACGAGAACATCTGCAAACCTGGAGCTAGGGGTGTCCGTGACAAGGGGAGTCGGCTTACGTCATCATCCTTCGGAATCGACCGCGTGTGCCCGCGGGCTTGCTCGGCGGCGCGGGCGCCCGGTACCGCCGCCACACAGACCCCTTTCCTAGGCATCACTTCGGCTAAGTCCGTCGTAACGTTTGAACGCCCTGCGAGCTCGGAGACACGTAAAACCATCTGCATTCAGAGATTTCACGACGGTACGTCAACATCGCTGGGGGGCATGTCACCAGCAGCGATCGGGTATGGCGATTCCCGTCCGGAGCGAAACGTTTTGCAGCGGTGGGGGATAGGGATGGCTGGTCACGGGCACCCGGGTTCCAGAACCCCGCGGAACCTATCACCGTCGGATCTTCGGAACCGATCGTCACAGCAGGTAGGCAATGGCGCGTGTCGGTCGCGACGGGAAACGGAAACAGCTGCGCAAGCGGTACGCGACCGAAAGGGAAGCTCGGGATGCCCTCGATGCTGTGCGCGGCGACGTCGCCAAAGGCACCTACGTGCATCCGTCCAAGGTCACGCTCGCTGAAGCATGTGAGGACTGGCTGGCCGCCAAACATGGCCTCAAACCCTCGACGCTGCACGGACACCGGGTGAACTTGGCCGCGGCTCTGGCCGAACTCGGCGATATCGAGGTGCAGAAGCTGACCAAGAGGCACGTTGATGACCTCGTTACAGCGCTGCGGGCCGGCGGCCTGCTGTCTCCCACTGGCAAGAGCCGCAAGCCGTGGTCACCGCGGTCGGTGAACTACATGCTGGGCCTGCTGACCGCGGTCCTCAGGGACCAGATGCGGCAGGGCCACGTGGTGCGTAACATCGCGGAGCTCGTCGACCGGATGCCCGCAGATGCGAAACTCGCCGACACCTTCACGCCGACCGAGCTGCAGCAAGTTCTCAATCACATCGAAGGCGACCGGTACGCGATCGCATGGCAGCTCGCGCTCACCGGCCTACGGCGCGGTGAGGTGGCGGGCTTGCGGTGGAGTGACATCAATCTCGAAGCGCGGACGCTGCAGATCTCTTCGACACGGCTCCGGTTCGGCAAGCACCTCGTCGAGGACACTCCGACGTCACGGGCGGGTCGCCGGACCCTGCCGATTCCCGACCACATGGCCGCGGCGCTGCGGACTGCTCGGGCGATCCAGGCCGCCGATCGGTTGGCGCTCGGCGAAGACTATGAGGCGAGCGGCTATGTGGTCGTTGACGAAGCAGGGGTGGCATTGAGTCCGCATGCGCTGACGTCGCGGTGGGCGCGGATGCTCAAGGCCGCCGGCGTCCGCCACATCCGGTTCCACGATGCGCGACATACCTGCGGGACGTTGATGCATCTCCAGGACGTGCCCATCGCGGTGATCTCCGCGTGGCTAGGGCACGCGTCGAAGGCTTTCACGATGGCCACCTATGTGCACTCGCAACCCGAGGCGTTAAGCATGGCGGCGCAGAGTTTCGCGCGAGTTGTGACAAACCGTGACAATTTACGATGAGTCGAACGCGTGGTCGGAGCACTAAACAGGCCTGACCTTGGTGGCAGGTACTGGATTCGAACCAGTGTAGGCGTTAGCCGACGGATTTGAAGTCCGTCTCTCAGCGCGTTTGCTAGCGTTGGTGCGTGTTGGCGCGGTGAACAGAACACCAATCTAGCAGCAATTATGGCGAAATTTGCGTTGGTGCCGATGTGGATGTTTCGGAGATATGTGCTTACAGTTCGTTTACAACGCTGTCGTCGTTTCCGGCAGTTCTCGCCAACGGGCTACCCGGTCTGGCACGATGCGCCAAATGACCGATGTCACCATCGCCGGTGCTCTTATTAGCGGGATCCCGTCGATGCTGGTCGCGCTCGTGGGCGTCGGTGGCGTCATCTACACACAGAGACAAGCCGATGCACGACAGGAAAGAATCGCGGCATCAAGCCGACAATTCGAGCAGCAATCTCGTGCAATCGACAAACGACGAGAACTCGGCGCGGAGTTCATCTCAGCCGTGTGGCAGCTTGCCGCGAAGAGTCGCGATCTGATCCCTGACGGTGCCACATACGCGGACCTCACAGCGGACGAGACTTCTTCGTACGCCGCGCACTCTCCACGGTGTGCATGGTGCTCGATCCGGCGGGCCGAAAGGCGGCGGAAGCGGTATTCGAGGCGCTCCTCGCGTTTGTCGGCGATTTCACGCAACAAAAGTGGGATGCAATCGGCGACGCCGAGGACGTGCTGATAGCCACGGTCAACAGCGAATCGCGACCGACCAAGGCGGATGTCAGTCCACGGGGCGAGACATCGCAATAGGACCAATTTTGACAACTGGCACAACTGGCACAGCGTCGGAGAGTCATGCGAAAAGCATCCTCGCCGTCGGGGCCGTCGATTAGCATCCCGCGCCATGTCGACATTCAGCGACCTATTCGCCCGCCTCGACCCTGACCCGAGGATTCGAGGCAAGCAGTTCGAGCATGTCTGTAAATGGTTCCTCGCCAACGACCCGACGTACAGGAACACCTTGCGGCGCGTGTGGTTGTGGAGCGAGTGGACAGGCCGGTGGGGCGGAGACGCGGGTATCGACCTCGTCGCCGAGGACCACGCCAAGCGGCTGTGGGCGATCCAGGCGAAGGCATACGCCCCCGAGAATGCCGTCACCAAGGCGGACGTGGACAAGTTCTTGGCAGAGTCCTCACGTTCGGTGTTCTCTTACCGACTGCTGATCGCCACCACCGACAAGCTGCACCACGTCGCACGGCGGACGATCCACGACCAGGAGAAGCAGGTCGCCTTCGTCGGGCTGAGCGACCTTCTGACCTCTGAGGTGGACTGGCACACGAGCCCCCTCGACATGCGCCCGTCTCCGCCGCCGAAGCACGCAAGCCGAGGGAGCATCAGCGCGAGGCGATTCGCGATGTGGTGAAGGGGTTCACGAAGTCGGATCGCGGTCAACTCATCATGGCGTGCGGGACCGGAAAAACCCTGACCTCTCTGTTCATCAAGGAGAAGCTCAACGCCGAACGGACTCTGGTCTTGTTCCCGTCACTCTCCTTGCTGAAGCAGACGATGCAGGTCTGGCGGGCCAACGCGGAGGCTGTGTTCGAGGCGTTGCCCGTCTGCTCTGACCAGACCGTGGGGCTGTCCGACGAAGACGCGGCAGTCGCGCACACCAGCGAGTTGGGTGTGCCGGTCACCACCGATCCGCACGACATCGCGGCTTTCCTGCGCCGCCGGTCGGGATCGCGTGTGGTGTTCTCGACCTATCAGTCCTCCCCGCAGATCGCCGCCGCCTTCGCCGTTGGGCGGGTGCCAGCGTTCGACCTGGTGATCGCCGACGAGGCGCACAGGGTCGCTGGAGTCGAATGATCCGACTTCGCCACGGTTCTCGACGAGACCGCAATCAGGGCAGGGCGGCGGTTGTTCATGACGGCGACACCACGCTACTTCACGGGCAGGGTGCTAAAGGCGGCGCAGGACGCCGACCTTGAGGTCGCCTCGATGGACGACGCTGCGAAGTTCGGCACGGTATTTCATCGCCTTACATTCAGCGAGGCGATCAAACGTGACCTGCTCACGGACTATCAAGTCGCCGTGGTCGGTGTCGACAACGTCACTTACGGCGAGTGGGCGGACAAGGGGGTCCTGGTTACCAGTGACGGAAAGAAGATCACCGATGCCCGGACCTTAGCCGGACAGATCGGGCTGGCTAAGGCGATGCGGAAATACGATTTGCACCGGACCATCTCTTTCCACTCCCGCGTCGCTCGTGCCCGCGAGTTTGCCGCAGAAATGCCCGAAATCATCGCGTGGATGCCTGCCCGTCAACGCCCGAGGGGTGTGCTGTGGTCGAGGTACGTATCGGGCGGGATGACCGCTGGCGAGCGGCACGTCCGACTCCGGCATCTAAGCCAACTCGGCGATGGCGAGCGCGGTCTGCTAACCAACGCCCGCTGCCTCTCCGAGGGGGTGGATGTGCCGACACTCGACGGTGTCGCCTTCATCGACCCCCGGCAGTCTGAGGTAGACATAGTCCAGGCGGTCGGGCGAGCGATCCGCAAGTCCGGGGACAAGCAGGTCGGCACCATCGTCATCCCGGTTTTCATCGACACTAACGCGGACCCCGAAGTCGCTTTGGACAGTTCGGCGTTCAAGCCGGTGTGGGAGATCGTCAAAGCCCTCCGTGCCCACGACGAGGAACTCGCCGAACAGCTCGACTCTTTGCGGCGGAGCCTGGGAAAGCCTGGCGGTCCGCTCAAGATACCCGCCAAGATCCACTTCGACCTCCCGACCAAGGTCAGCCCTGACTTCGCCGATGCATTCGACGTTTGCTTGATTGAGTCGACGACCGCTTCGTGGGAGTTCTGGTTCGGACTCCTGGAGCAGTACGTTGCGGAGAACGGACATACTCTCGTTCCCCAGTCCTACACAGCCAATCGCTACCAACTCGGTAAGTGGGTCGCGAAACAACGCGCCAAGCACGCGAAAGGCAACCTCGATACCGACCGCCAATACCGCCTCAAGAACCTGCCCGGCTGGACGTGGGAACCCAAGGCCGATCAGTGGGAGTACGCCTTCAGCCGTCTCCTTCACTACGTCGAAAGCAACGGTCACGCTAGCGTCCCACTGGCTTACACAGTTGATGGCTACCCGCTCGGCCGGTGGGTCATCAAACAACGTGCCAGGTACGCCGAAGGCGCTCTTGACGGAGAGCGTCAGTACCGGCTGAAGAACCTGCCGGCTGGACATGGGACACGGTCGCCGAGAAGTGGGAGGTGGGCTTCCGGCGTCTGGTCGACTACGTCGAACATAACGGACACGCCTGCGTCCCAATGCCTTTCATCGTCGACGGCTACAAGCTCGGACAGTGGGTGGCCAATCAACGCATCAAGCAAGCCAACGGCACTCTTGACGCCAGTCGCCAATCCCGGCTCCGGCAGTTACCCGGCTGGACATGGGACCCCTTGGCCGATAAGTGGGAGGAGGGCTTACGGCGGCTCTTGGAATACATCCGATCCTACGAACACACCAACGTCCCCGCAAAGGAGACCTACGAGGGCTACCGCTTGGGTCAATGGGTCACGGTCCAACGGCAGGGTTATCGCAGCGGGAAACTTGACAAGGAACGTCAGCAGCGTCTTCCAGGACATACCGGAGTGGACTTGGACGCCGATAGACGATCTCTGGGAGCGCGGGTTCCAGCACTTGCAGCAGTACATCGAGGCAGACGGGCACTCCCAAGTTCCCCAGACATACAGGGCGGTCGATGGCTTTAACCTGGGCACCTGGACCAACACCCAGCGCGTCCGATACCGCAACAAGGCGCTGGAAGCCGACCGGATTGAGCGGTTATCAGAGATACGTGACTGGTCCTGGCATACACTGAAGTCGAAGTGGGAGAAGGGATTCCAGCACCTGCGTAAGTTCGCCGAGACTCATGGCAACGTGAGCGTTCCGATTGACTACGAAGTCGACGGATTCAAGCTGAGGGACTGGTTAACGAACAACCGAGCCAAGTTCGACAAGCTCAGCCCAGACCGCCAGCGCCGACTTAAAAGTCTCCCCGGCTGGGACGATTTCTCTCATAATGCGAAGTGGGAGGCTGGTATCCAACATCTCCTGAACTACGTGAAAGAGAACGGGACGGCCGCTGTACCGCGCCCCTACGCAGTCGGGGGGTATCCCCTCGGCGCGTGGGTCATGACAAAGAGGCAGGAGTTCAAGAAGGGAACTCTTTCCCCAGAGCGGAAGCAGCTCCTTCGGGAACTGCCCGGCTGGGCGGAAGACGCAAAAGCTGCGAAGTGGGAGGAAGGATTCGGACACCTCATCCAGTACGTCGAGGAGAATGGACACGCCGGCTCTCCGCAAGGTTGTGTTACCAACGGCTACCGGCTAGGGGCGTGGATCGCACAGCAACGCGGCCACTTCGCCAAACAGACTCTCCGCCCCGAGCGCAGGGACAGGCTGGACAAATTGACTGGCTGGGTGTGGGAGACACAAAAGGCGAAGTGGGAAGACGCATTCCGCCACCTTCTGAGATAAGTCGAACAGCACGGCGACGCGCAGGTAGAAGCCAAGTACACCACCGCCGACGGTTATCGGCTGGGCGCATGGGTGACACAACAGCGGTCAAGCAGTCAACGGGAGCACTCGATCCTGACCGTTTCGGCCGCCTCGACAAGGTCAGGGTTGGGAATGGCGGATCGGAACAGGGAACTGGAAGCGCGGACCGGGGCAGAGCTAGTCGACAGCCCTACTCGCCTCCTTCGTCAATTTGAGGGCGTCAGTGTGCAGCCAGATGGAGACCCGCAGCGCGTCTCCCAGGATCTTCGGATCAGCCTCACTCACAGATAGATTATCCCGTCAAGCCCCTCGTCTAGTTCCTCGTGGAGGGACGCGGACCAAGCACGGGTCAGCGCGTTCAACAACTCACACGTCGTATAAGAGCGCGAACCACGGCCTGGGCGTTTGCGGAGTTTGCTGGTTGGGCATGCTTCGCGATACCATAGCTGACCTGCGGAGACGGGTTGACGGATCGTTTGATGGAATAGGCATCACGCGGGAATACTGCGAGCTGCCAGAGGGCTGGGGGAGAGTTGGGCCTCGACGGTGACGGGGTCGATATGCCAGCGCGCTGGCGCTTACCCCATACAGGCTGTTTGGCAAAGCACATCCGTCGGGCATGTCTGCTTTGGAGGGGCTGGAGTTGCCGGGATACTACAACGGTGGGCAAGAAAAAGAGCCGAAAGAATAAGCCGCAGTACATGCCGACTTGCCCGTTCTGTGGCAGGCAACCACCCGAAGTCAAGATGTCGTACGAACACGTAATCAAACAGTCGCTCTAACACATGGCCACCACAGGAACACATCTGGCGCACGACATCATCTACAAAGACGCTCAAACCGGCGAACTCCGGATCGAGCTTCCGTCTGACAAAAATAAGAATGCCTATCAAGACACGGTTCGAATATGTACGGAATGCAACACCAATGTTTACAACAACCTGAACGAGGAGCTGTTAGCGGACGACCTCATAGCGATGGTGAAGGGCGAAGATATAGCTCTAGATACTGATGATGTAAGGAGAAAGGAGACAAGGGTAGAGAAGAAGGATATGACTAGGGAGCTGAGAGATAAGGACAAGGGAACGCCTGCGATTCCCCGATGGCAGTACGCTGGCTTCGCGACAATGTATGCGCACCGGCGACTATGCTGATGTATTTCGGTAAGGCTGAGAACACGCCAGACCTATACCAACGGCATTTCCGCCTCCGGCTAGGCGAAACACCCGGTGCGGAAGGTCATTTCACATCCTTCGTCATAGGACATTTTTGGTACATCGTGGCGGGCTTCGCCGAGGAAGAACTGTAGAACGCATACAGAGACAGCGTCGACGAGTTCTACAGCCAACACGATACGCACTCGTAGGTGCGCTTCTGGCCGCCAGACGCAACTGACGAGGATACCGTTACTCCCCAAAGCTTAACGCGAGGACCAGAAGCATACAGGGAAACTGCTCAGCAGGCTAGCTCTGGACGAAGGAAGCTAAAAATGTAGATAGAGTTCGGGGGAAAAGAATTTAAGTTCGCAGAGGAGGCAATCCCAACCGGACCCCTAAAGGTCAAGGTCGGCAACTAGATGAAAACTGTCAACATAGAGAAGGGCCGACCCCCAGGCTAGGGGCCGGGGCACCTGATGACCGTATGTTGTTCGCCAATGAGTGATCACAGCAGAGACGGTAGCCGGTAGCTCGGGCAGATTCTGGGCGCGTGTGAATGAATCGCTCCGTCACACGGGCTTAGAACTTCACCGCGAGATCCTGGCGGGCCAGCCTGCGAACGCCCCAGAAGTAGGTGACGAATGGCATGGTGCACCACAAGAGGTTCAGGACCACGAACTTGATCCACATCTCGACGGGACTGGTCATGCTTTGCAGGTGGTTCGCGATCTCTACCCCGAAGTAGACCGCTGGCAGCGTGACCTCCACGATCATCCCGCCCATAATGAAGGAGAGTTGAGTGCTGGTGAATCGCTTGCCGTTGCGGAAGAACTGCACCATCGCATACGCCTCAAAGAGTCCAATGAAGAAGGCGATCCACTCAAGGACGATGATGAGTGGGTCGCCGTTGAGGTAACGCGCGTCGCCTCCGAGCAGGATGGGCGACCACATGTATGTCCAGAGCGCGCCATGCTGGACACCGGTTCGGATCTGGTCGAAAAGCTAGCAGCCACGGTAGTTCCCAGATGAATCGTGGGATCAGGGCAATGAAGACCCAGACGATGACCATCGCGCTCAGTCGTTCCGACCTCGTGCGGACGTTGGCCGGGAAGCGGTAGCCAGGGCAGCGCAAGTGCTGTCAAGAAACAGCCGACGACGAACACGACCAACGTAGTGGACGCGACGACGTGGGACACCCCGGCATGAAACTCCAAGTACCAAAACACGATATGGATAACAAAGAAGAACGCCAGGACGCCGAACAGCGACTTTTGCAGCGATGCAGTCCGGGCCTCGCCGTTGAAGCTCGCTTGTCGTCGGCGTTGATCGTGTCCGTCTCCGTCATGAGCCGGACCTTTTGATCGTGGGTAGCTGCATGTTCCGTAGCATTGCACACGCCATGTTTTGGTGGCAAGGATCGTTCCGCCGCTTCACTTCCGCTAAGCACTGCCAAACGACGAGCAGCGACCCTCTGTGCGTGCCCTAACCTGGCAGTGATGACGCGACACGGTGAGCAGGGCGGAGGGCGACAGTGACTGCGGGCAGACGCACCGCTCCGCGTCGTCCGACCAGTGGACGACAGGAGCGAGGGGACCGAACTCGCGACCTACTCATCGACGAGACGGTTCGGTGCATTCGCGAGGAAGGCTTCTCAGCGGCAAGTGCTCGGCACATCATCGAACGGGCCGGGGTGACTTGGGGTGTCATTCAGCACCACTTCGGCGACCGCGACGGGCTGCTGACTGCAGTGATAGAAGACGCTCTCGACCGTCTGATCGCCTCACTTGAAGTGTTGTCCGACCCAGCGCAGGTCGTGGACACGGAGCATCTGGTACAGGCGACGTGGGAGGTATTCGCGAATCCAAAGGCGATGGCCGGGTTGGAGATTCTGATCTCGACCAAGGAGTTGCGTGCCGCACTTGATGGGCGACACATGGAACGTCTCGGCACGGCGCTGGCGGGCTTGATTGCTCGTTTGAACACTGACCACAACGGAGAGCATGCCGTCGCGCTGGGCATGCTGCTGTGGACGACGCCAGTAGCGATGATGATCGCGGAGATGTTCGCGACCTTCCGCTGGCCACCAGGGATGCGCAGAAGGCAGTTGCCGATCTGATTGATGGGCAACGCTGAGCCTTCGGTTCAGACGACTCCGGGCTGCGGTGCGTGTCCTCAGCGCCCTTACGACTGCTCAGATCCAGGCAACTCCGCCAACACCCGATAGACCGTGGCACGGCTAACACCCAACGTTGAGGCGATGGTGCTCGCAGACTCTCCACTCGCATGCATCCGCTGCGCCAAAGCCACCTTCGAGTGATCCAGCGCCTTCGGGCGACTAATGGATTGGCCCCGCGCCCGCCGTGCATCCCGCGCTGCTGTGCGACGCTCCTTGCCCAGTTCCAACTCAAGCTCAGCGAGGCTGGCTAGGACACCAGCCACCATGCGGCCGGATGCGCGACGTATCGATACCTTCGCGCAGCGACTGAAGCACGATTCCCCGCTCACCAAGATCGCGGATGGTGGTCATCACCTCGGCGGCGTTGCGACCCAGACGGTCGATGCCGACAACGACGATAGCGTCACTCTGCCTCGCGTAGTCGAGGAGCGCAGCAAGGCCGACCCGCTGCTCACGGGTTGAGGTGCCCGACAACTTGTCCGAGTAAATACGGCCGGCGTCGACACCTGCTGCCGTCAGCGCGTCGGTCTGCTGATCGAGCGATTGATGCGCGGCGCTAACGCGGGCGTAGCCGAGCTGAGTTCCGGCGACGGCGGGAGCGGTGTCGGTGACCATGCATCATCGTCTCATAAGTCTCATAAGATGTCAATTTGAGACAGGACTTTTGACGCATCTTTTGAGACACCGCGAACTGGGGCTGGCTGATGTGCAATCTATCTCGATGATGTTGTCGCAAATCTTTAGTTCTGCGACGATGTCAACTGTCAGAGCAACTCTGTTTCCCTGCGCGTCGCCGTACTGGCGAGAGCCGATTCAGCCTTAAAGGGCAGAGCAGAGGCAGAGGGAGCACACCCTTCCGCAGAGCGTGCCCGTTCGTGCTCGGCAGTACAGTCGAGCGACAACGACCAGAAGGGACAACTTGTCCTATAACGCTTTAGTACTCCAGCTCCTGTTGTCTGCTCCTGGAGATCTCCCCGAGTCGCATAAGCAAGTCGTTCAACGAACGATTCGCCACTGGAACAACGAACAGGCCCGCTTCTATGGGATTCACTTCAGCTCTACCGATTGGAAAGAGGGCGGTACGCCTGAGTTCGGGGATTACGCTCAAGACGTTCTAAACGATCAGATCGTCGATGATTCCGACGCGGGCGTTGTCGTCTTCACGGACCGTCTTGGAACGCCGACTGATAATCACGAGTCGGGTACGGCAGAAGAGATCCATCGTTTGCGTGACCAGGGGAAAGACGTTGCGGTCTTCATTAACAATTGTGTCCGTGCCCCGCTGACAGGTCCCGCCCATGACGAAAAGACCAGACTGAACCAGTATCTGGACGCGTTAAAGAAGCAAGCGTTCATCGCGGATTACGACACTGAACACCGACTCGGCGAGGTCGTCTATCGCCTGCTCAGTCGGATCGCCGGAAAGTATCGGCGAGAGGCGGATGCATCGCGGGTTGATTCTGGAACGTCAGCGCCATCAGGCGATCTCGATGAGGAGCCTGAGGATCCATCCAAAGGGGTTTGGCCGCGTATCGAAGTTGCTGAACGTAACTGGCGACTTGTGTTGGAAAGCAATATCGATCAGCCGCTCACTAACGTGATGCCGCACTACGAGGATGACCACGGAAATCCCTCAAAGCATTTCGATTTGTTCGCAAGCCGACATCGAGCGACGGCGATCCTTCCACCGCGTGGAACAATCGCCTACCCGCTTGTGCAAGCCATGCAGTCGCCCGAGTCAGCCATTTGCGTTGTCGAATGGACGGACCCACAAGGCAATCAACACGAGACACGGGCCACCGTGCGCACTCACTAGCCCGCCTGGGGGGGACCCCACCTGGCGCTAGGGCCGGATACCCCGTGCATAGCCGGGCCTCCCTCCCTGCACCATTTCGGTCGACCACTTACATTTACAAATGGCCGGCATACTGGAAGGGGGCAGGTCGCACGCCAGAAAGGGGCTCCGCTAACCCTTGTTGCCCAGCACTTGCTTGCAGCCGCTTACGAAGTCGCCGTAGTCCACACTGCCACTGTGGTAGCTCAGGGCGACGGCGGCTGTTTCGCATGGCTCGGCTGGCGCACCTGCCACCCTCGTGCCCACAAACGTGGCTGCAACGCCGTTGCGGGCGTCCTGCTGGCCCGCCAGGTAGGCAGCCGATGGGGGCGCAGGATTAGAGCAGCCGACCAGGCTTAGCGCAGCCATGGCCATGGCCATGGCCATGGCCATGATTGAGGGGACGGCCATTTTCGTCAAAGGCCACCTTTCCCCTCGCAGATCCGGGCGGTCCGCTCGGCCACCGTCTCGTCCACCTGCTTGGCTCATAATCTCCCTTTTGCTTGCCCGAAAGGCAACGGTCGTGGTCCGGTGCCGAGGGGAGCCCAGCTTATGGGAGGCGGCGCTGGGTATGCTAGCCCCCGCCGGGGCATTTCACATCGTCTGTAATCCGTTGCCCCAGTTATGCCACGACGGTGGGATGGCACAGCGGGCACCGCGCCGTTATGAGACGCGCCGGTCGGCGTTGGCTGCGGAGATGTCAACCAGCGAGGTGATCCCGACGCGGACCATATGGATCAGGAGCGCCAGCTCGTCGTCTGGCGTGGAACCGCATATCACGTAGTGTGGGAATACGATCCCGAACTCCAATTCGATTGGACGCCAGTCACCTATCCGGTAGCACTCCCGCATCATGGCGAGCTGGTCGTCGGAGGGCGGGGGCAAGATCAGGGTTGCCGCGCCCGCCGGTGTGCGGCGTGAGCCCAGGCAGGGAGTGGACCGTGGGCACTGCTGCCGGAACTCGCCGTGAGCAAGCTGCTTGATGTACCGTCCACAGATCGGGCAGTGGTCGCCGCGATGCATGCTCATCCGATCACCTCTACCAGGCCGATATGTCCGCTTTTGCCGGACACGCACCCTGCCTGACCTGCGTGTTGTTCGGCTTGTCCGCTTTTTTCGGACACTTTGTCCGCTTTTTCCGGACGCAAAATCGCCCTGGCCTGCATCTTTTCGACGCTCTTATAAGACTCTCTTTCAAGGAAGTCTTCGGCTTGGCGATCCACAATGGCTATGTCGCCCTTGGCTGTTGAGTGCTGACCGGTGTGGTGGCCGCAAGGCTTCTTGGACCCACGCCGTTCGCAGGCATAGCCTGCGGCGGGGAGGACGAGACACTTCCGATCAGATGTCGGGTCGAGCCAGCCGAGATCGACTAGCCTCGTGATCGCTTCCCAGAGTCGTCTACGGTCAACAGGTTTTCGCGATCCATCCAGCCCTGCCTCGCCGAGTACGGCAAGTTCGTAGGGGCCTATCCCGGTGTGCAGGTTCGGTTCGCTGCGTGCCATGGCTAGCGCGTAGACCCGCAGCCAGAGCGGCAGAGTGGTCTGGTAGATCTGCGCTTCCCAGTGACCTTGAAACGTCATCAGGTACAGGGGGACTCTCTTGTAGTACCGCGATGCCGTCACAGTTGATCGCCCTTGGTGCTGGCGGCCCGCTGGTTCCTGATCCAAATCTCAAGCGAGTCAGCGGGGTACACGACGATCTTCTTGCCTAGCTTGAATGATGGCGGTCCCTCACCGCGATGACGCCACCATCGGAGGGTGTCCTCGGATATCCCGGTCTTTTCGTGCACCTCGCGGGTGCGAAGTAGTTCGCTCATTGCTGCTCCAACGTTCGAAATGGGTTATGCCCAAACGGACTTCACTCATCGCGTAGCGCGAGTGATTCAGAACTGCAATAACCGTCTACCTCCTTCCCATGGATTCTGAAGATCGTCGCCGAGTGCCATCGTCTTGCCAACACGCCTCCAGCATATGCCGGCCAGTTTCACACTAGCCCAAGCACTCCGGCGTAAAACAGGTCGTAATCTGAGCCGAATTTACCTGTGCAGTAATGCCATAACCTCTTAGCCAGACAGGTAACGAATGTCATGAAGCATCGACACTGGGCTTGAAGGCCGCGCTAAGTGGCAGTCTGCTGTGCTACCGCCATTGCCTCCCCCACGGCTTTTGCCGCAGCGCCCAGGTCGTCGTGATAAAGGTGGCCATAGCGATCCAGTGTCATTGATGCCGTGGCGTGACCGAGTTGGCGTTGCACCACTTTAACGTTTGCGCCTGTCGAGATGTACAGACTGGCCGCCGTATGGCGCAGGGCTTGCGGAGAGATGGTAGGGAACTCCGGGGTGCGTGGCTGGCCATGCTCGTCTAGCAGCACTGCGTCTCGCTCCTGCTGGCGCTGCTCCTTGGCCTGGGCCTGCATCGCCTTCACTGCCCTATCAAAGGGTCGGCGGTACTGACCCAGTGTGAGTGTGTCCCCGCGATTACCTGGAAACACCAAACCCTCTTGCTTCGTCGGCAGCTCCGCAACCAGCCGCTCCCACACTGGCGGCGGCACGGCCACGTCGCGAACCTGGCCCGTCTTGGTCCTCGTAGTCACCATGCCTAGACCAGTGACTCTGGTCACCGACTCTCTGATGGTCAGCTTGCCGTCCTTGACGCTCACCCGGCGCAGTGCGGCGGCTTCACCAAAGCGAATGCCGCAGTAGCCGAGGATCAGCGTCAATGTCTCGAATCGTTCCGTGCGCTTGGCCAGGCCCTGGAGTTGTACGTGAGTCAGGTACTTGATTTCCCTGGCGTGCTCTGTCGGCAAGTCGTGGCGGCGGTCGATATCCGCTATGACGTTCTTCGATGCCAGACCAGCCCTGACCCCGTACTTGTAGACAGCACCCATAAGTTGATGAGTCTGGATGATCCGACTGGCCGACAGACCGGTGCCAGCTTGAGAACCGTTCACACCCAGACTCGCAAACCACGAAGACAACTCGCCGTAGCCAATCGCCTTCATTTCCGAATCGCCCCACTTCGGCAAGACAATGGTGTCCAGGATGCTCCGGTATCCGGCAAGGGTCTTGGGCTTCCGGTGCCCCTTCGTCGTTAGCCATTCCTCTGCCACGGCGCGGAGGGTTGTAGCGCCCACGTCGGGACTGACCCAAACGTTGGTAACGACCTTGCCCCGTTGCGTGTTGGACCACGCCTCGGCCTCAGCCTCGGTGCGGAATCGCTTAGTGCGTGGCTTGCCATCGTCGCCGACGTACCAACCACGCCACCGCTGCCCCACACCCTGGGGCCTGCCCTCGCCGTCGGCCCATCGCCCGGTCGCCAGCTTTGTGGGGGTTCCGTCCCTGTTCTTCCAGAGATCAATCGCCCCGCCCGTACCAGGCGTTCTGGTGCTCACCATGGAACACAGTTTACAAACTGCTTACAGTCTCACCGGCCTTTGGGGGCAGGTGGAGCCATTAAACCTGGTGGCAGGTACTGGATTCGAACCAGTGTAGGCGTTAGCCGACGGATTTACAGTCCGCTCCCATTGGCCGCTCGGGCAACCTGCCGCCTAGCAGGGTACAACGAGCGGGTAGACAAGGCACAAACGGCTATCACCGAATGAAGGGACGCATGGAGTGGCTGACTCATCGTTCGACATCGTCAGCAAGGTCGATCGGCAGGAGGTCGACAACGCGCTGAATCAGGCCGCCAAGGAGCTGGCCACCCGCTTCGATTTCCGCGGTACCGACACCAAGATCGAGTGGAAGGGCGACGAGGCCATCGAGCTGACCTCCTCCACCGAGGAGCGCATCAAGGCGGCGATCGACGTTTTCAAAGAGAAGCTGATCCGCCGCGACATCTCGATGAAGGCCTTCGACGCCGGCGAGCCGCAGGCCTCCGGCAAGACGTACAAGGTCACCGGCACCCTCAAGCAGGGCATCAGCAGCGAGGACGCCAAAAAGATCACCAAGCTCATCCGCGACGAAGGGCCCAAAACCGTCAAGACCCAGATCCAGGGCGACGAGGTACGCGTCACCAGCAAGAAGCGCGATGATCTGCAGGCCGTCCAGGCGCTGCTGAAGGGCGCCGACCTGGACGTGGCGCTGCAGTTCGTCAACTACCGGTAAAGGCTCCGGGTTCGCGCCCAGCGTGAAGTCAGGGCGAAATCCGGTTCGTTTTTCCGCCGTGACATCACGCTCGGCGATCATTCGTATCTAGTCTGGTGACGGATCCGACAATTTCAAGCGAGGTTCACGATGACCGTGGCTCCCCAGCAAGCCACCGACGGCACCCCGGCAGAGCCCGACTACTTCGACGTCGTCATCATCGGCGCCGGAATCTCCGGTATCGGCGCGGCCTATCGGATCATCGAGCGCAACCCCAACATGACGTACACCGTCCTGGAGCGGCGCGAGCGGATCGGCGGGACCTGGGATCTGTTTCGGTACCCGGGCGTGCGCTCCGACAGCAGCATCTTCACGCTGTCCTTTCCGTTCGAGCCGTGGACCCGGAAGGAGGGCGTCGCCGACGGCGGCCACATCCGCGAGTACCTGAGCGCCACCGCGCACAAGTACGGCATCGACCGGCACATCCAGTTCAACAGCTATGTGCGCGCAGCGGACTGGGATTCGTCCTCCGACACTTGGACCGTCACCGTCCAGCAAAACGGCACTCAAAAGCAGTACCGCAGCCGGTTCATATTCTTCGGCAGCGGCTACTACAACTACGACGAGGGCTACACCCCGGACTTCCCCGGCATCGAGCAGTTCGGCGGCACCGTCGTGCATCCCCAGCGCTGGCCGGAGGACCTCGACTACACCGGCAAGAACGTGGTGGTGATCGGCAGTGGAGCCACCGCGGTCACATTGCTCCCATCCATGTCGGGGCGGGCCGCACAAGTGACGATGCTGCAACGCTCGCCGACCTATCTGATCTCGTCGCCAAAGTACGGCAAGGTCGCGGCCGTGACTCGGGCCCTATTGCCGCGCAAGGCTGCCCATTTGACAATCCGGACGGCGAACGCGCTGAACGAGGCGGTGTTCTTCTTCGTGTGCAATAGGCGACCCGGATTAGTGCGATGGCTGCTGCGGCGCAGGGCGATCAGCAAGCTGCCCGATGGGTATGACGTCGACACCCACTTCAAGCCGCGGTACAACCCCTGGGAGCAGCGGATGTGCCTGATTCCCGACGCCGACCTCTACAAAGCCGTCACCGCCGGCCGTGCCGATGTGGTCACCGACCACATCGACCACTGCGACGCCACCGGCATCGTGCTCAAATCGGGCGGCCATCTCGATGCCGACATCATTGTGACCGCCACCGGCCTGCAACTGCAGGCGTTGGGCGGGGCCGCGATCAGCCTGGACGGCACCGAGATCAACGTCCGGGACCGTTTCGTCTATAAGGCACACATGCTCGAGGACGTGCCCAACCTATTCTGGTGCGTGGGCTATACCAAGGCGTCCTGGACGTTGCGTGCCGACCTGACGGCTCGGGCCACGGCAAAGCTGATGGCGCACATGGCGACTCATGGTTATACCCATGCCAGCCCGCACCGTGGCGATAAGCCGATGCCGGAGAAGCCGTCCTGGGACATTGCGGCCGGCTATGTGCAGCGGTCCGCGCACCTGCTGCCCAAGTCGGGCACCAAACGGCCGTGGAACGTGCGGCAGCATTTCTTCGCCGACGCCATCGACTACCAGTTCGACCGCATCGAGGAGGCGATGGTGTTCGGCCGTGCGCGCGATCGGTCACCGCTGACAAGTTAGGCCGTATCGGCGAATGAACTGCTATCAAATGTGAGGTTTCGGCCATACGCTGACCTTCATGACAGCCGACAAGCGTGAACCCAAAGTCGTTGTTCTTGGTGGCGGTTCCTGGGGAACCACGGTGGCGTCAATCTGCGCGCGCCGCGGGCCGACGCTGCAGTGGGTGCGCTCGGATACAACGGCAAAGGACATCAACGAGCACCATCGCAACAGCCGCTACCTCGGCAACGACGTCATCTTGAGCGACACCCTGCGCGCCACTTCCGACTTCGCGGAAGCCGCCAATTGCGCCGATGTCGTCGTCATGGGCGTGCCCTCGCATGGCTTCCGGGGCGTGCTCACCGAGCTGGGCAAAGAACTCCGGCCGTGGGTGCCGGTGGTGTCGCTGGTCAAGGGTCTCGAGCAGGGCACCAACATGCGGATGTCGCAGATCATCGAGGAGGTGCTGCCCGGTCATCCGGCAGGGATCCTGGCCGGGCCGAACATCGCCCGCGAGGTGGCCGAGGGGTACGCGGCCGCCGCGGTGCTGGCAATGCCCGACCAGCATCTGGCGACCCGGCTGTCGGGATTGTTCCGCACCCGCAGATTCCGCGTGTACACCTCCGATGACGTGGTCGGGGTGGAGATGGCCGGGGCCCTGAAGAACGTCTTCGCCATTGCCGTCGGAATGGGCTACTCGCTGGGTATCGGCGAGAACACCCGCGCACTCGTGATCGCGCGCGCCTTGCGGGAGATGACGAAGATGGGAGTGGCACTGGGCGGCAACGAGGAGACCTTCCCCGGGCTGGCCGGCCTTGGCGACCTCATCGTCACCTGCACCAGCCAGCGCAGCCGCAACCGGCACGTCGGCGAACAGCTCGGTGCAGGCAAACCGATCGACGAGATCATCTCATCGATGAACCAAGTCGCCGAGGGCGTCAAAGCTGCCAGCGTCATCATGGAATTCGCCAACGAATTCGGCCTGAACATGCCGATCGCCAGGGAAGTCGACGCGGTCATCAACCACGGCTCCAGCGTCGAGCAAGCCTATAGCGGCCTGGCCGCCGAGGTCCCTGGACATGAGGTCCATGGGGCAGGGTTCTAAACGTCCCTGCTAGGCCAGCCGGAAGCTCATCGCCACGCCGTTCATGCAGTAGCGCAGGCCGGTCGGTTGGGGGCCGTCGTCGAAGACATGGCCGAGGTGCCCGCCACAACGGCTGCAGAGCACCTCGGTGCGTGTCATGCCCAGGCTGCTGTCCTGCTGCTCGAGTACGGCGTTGTTCAGGGCCTTCCAGAAGCTCGGCCAGCCGGTGCCGCTGTCGAACTTGGTGGTTGACGAGAACAAGTCCTGCGCGCAGCCTGCGCATCCGAAGATCCCGGGCCGGTGCTCGTCATTGAGCGGGCTGCTGTAGGGCCGCTCGGTGCCCGCCCCGCGAAGCACGGCGTACTGCTGTGGTGTCAGCAGTTGGCGCCACTCCTCGTCGGTGTGATTGACCTCGAATGTTGCAGGCGCCGTGCGCGGCGCTCCGGCAGCCATCGAGGCGCTCAGCGAGCCAACCCCGACGAGCACGCCGAGACCCGCGGCGCCGAACAGCATGCGCCGTCGGCTTAAAGTCGACCACGGCCGCGCTGGTGTTGAAGCAGTCATCTTCAAAGCTTACGGCCATCGTAGGAACGCAAGGATGCCACAAGATTTTCGGGAAGATCCGGCAAGCGGTGTGCGGCAGGCTGGTGTCGTCGACCAGCGCGGCCGGCGGAAAAGAATCGTCCATGAGAATCACAGCGATAGTGCTAGCCGGATTGGCGGCTAAGACGTTGGTGACGGCGGGGCCCGCGTGGGCCGACCCCCAGGCCGATGCGCAAGAGTTGCGGCGCCAGATATCCGATCTGGACGGCAGCTGGGACAGTCTCACCCCGCAACAAAGAAATCAGCGGATAGCCGGACTTCAGCAACAGGTCACCCAGGTTGATCTGGAGACCCGCAACGGACCGAAGGATCAACTGGCGCAGGTGGACGCGATCCTGTTGCCGTCGATGATTCATCTGGCCGACCTGGTCAGGAAAGCCCAGACGCCGCCGACCTCGTCATGCATCTTCCCTGGCTGCTTGCCCGGGCTCTAATAGGCGGGTTACCCCCGCGCCATCTCCTCCAGCCGGCGGATGCGGTCCTCCATCGGCGGATGCGTCGAAAACAGCGACCCGATTCGCTCGCCAGCGCGGAAGGGGCTCGCGATCATCAGATGTGCCTGGCTGGCCAGCTGTGGCTCCGGTGGAAGCGGGGCCAGTTGAACGCCGCTGGAGATCTTGCGCAGCGCTGACGCCAAAGCCAGCGGGTCGCCCGTCAGGAGCGCGCCCGACTCGTCGGCCTGGTACTCCCGGGACCGCGACACCGCGAGTCGCACCACCGTCGCCGCGATCGGCCCCAGAAACGAAACCAGCAGCAGCGCAAAGGGATTCTCGCCATCTCGGTTGCCACCGAACATTCCGGCGAACATGGCCATGTTGGCCAGCGCGGTGATCACTCCGGCCAGCGCACCGGCCACGCAGGAGATCAGGATGTCCCGGTTGTAGACGTGCGAGAGCTCATGGCCCAACACCGCGCGCAGCTCACGCTCGGTGAGGATGTCCAGGATGCCGGTGGTGCAGCACACCGCGGCGTTGCGCGGATTCCGTCCGGTGGCGAACGCGTTGGGTGCATTGGTATCGCTGATGTACAGCCGCGGCATCGGCTGGTGTGCGGCCGTCGCCAGCTCGCGCACGATGCGATACATCACCGGCGCCTGTAGTTCGGAAACCGGTTGCGCATGCATGGCCCGCAGGGCCAACTTGTCGCTGTTGTAGTACGTGTAAACGTTCATGCCGACGGCGAACAGCGCGGCGAAGATCAGCGCCGTCCTGCCGAACACCGCGCCAACGGCCACGATCATCGCGGACATGCCGACCAACAGGAGGAAAGTCTTCAGCCTGTTGGCATGCGGATGCCAGGTCATCGGTGTCCTCCTTGAAAGACTCACGCGCACTCAGAACAGTCGGCTATTGCTAACTACTCCTAAGTCAACGCCCAGGATGACCTTCGGGGTTCCATGACGAGATGAACAGTGCTAGCCGTGCCTGCTGACCGTGTAGTCGATCAGCGCCTGCAGCGCCCGCCGGCCGGCGACATCGGGCAAAAGGGCCAGCTCATGGTGCGCTTTCGCCGCGTACTGCGTCAGGAATTCTTTCGCTTTGGCCATGCCGGGCGAGGCCCGCAGCAGCGTCAACGCTTCGACCACCGTCGCGTCGTCCTCAATGGGCCCGGCCAGCAACTCCCGAAGCCGCGCGCCTTCGGGCTCGGGCTCCCGCAACGCGAAGAGCATCGGGAGCGTGTGCACGCCTTCCCGCAGGTCTGTGCCGGGTAGCTTGCCCGACTCGTCGGAGTCGCTGTCGATGTCGATGATGTCGTCGGAAATCTGAAACGCGGTGCCCACGATGCCGCCGAGCCGGCTCAAACGTTCGACCTGCTCCTCGTCGGCACCGGAGAACATCGCGCCGAACCGGCCCGCCGAGGCGATCAGGCAGGCCGTCTTCTCGTAGACCACCTTCAGATAGTGCTCGATGGGATCCACTCCCTCGCCGACGCCGCGGGTCTCCCGCATCTGCCCGGTGACCAACTGGGCAAACGTCTCGGCAATGAGTCGCACCGCCTCGGGTCCAAGGCGGGATACCAGCCGTGACGACGTCGCGAAGAGGTAGTCGCCGGCCAGGATGGCAACGTTGTTGCTCCAGCGCACATTGGCGGTGGGCGTGCCGCGGCGGACCTCGGCCTCGTCCATCACATCGTCGTGGTAAAGCGTGGCCAGGTGGACCAGTTCGATGACCGCGCCGGCGATTGTCACCTCCGGCGCGTCCGGGTTTGGCCCGATCTGCGCGGATAGCACGGTGAACAGGGGTCGGAACCGTTTGCCACCGGCCTTGAAAAGGTGCATCAGCGAGTCGGTCATTACCGCGTCGGCGCTGCGCAGTTCGGCGTCCATGAGTTGCTCGATCCGCGCGACACCGGCACCCAGGCTTAAGGCGAACGCGGCGTCGCCGAAGTCAATGCCTGCCACCACCGTCGCCGGAGTCCTCACCCGACCAACATACTGGTGAGCGTGGAGACCAGAGCCTCCAAGGCAGACGTGGTGGTCGTGGGTGCCGGCCCGGCGGGGTCCGCTGCGGCCGCCTGGGCCGCCCGGTCCGGTCACGATGTGCTCGTCATCGACTCGGCCAGCTTTCCCCGCGACAAGGCCTGTGGCGACGGGCTGACACCACGCGCGGTCGCCGAGCTGGAACTCCTGGGGCTGGGCGACTGGCTGGATACCCGCATCCGGCACCGCGGCCTGCGCATGAGTGGATTCGGCGGCGAATTGGAAGTGGGCTGGCCCGGCCCGTCGTTCCCATCGACCGGCAGCGCGGTTGCCCGCATCGAGTTAGATGACCGGATTCGCAAAGTCGCTGAGGATTCCGGCGCACGCATGCTGCTCGGGACCAAAGTCGTTGCCGTGCATCATGACTCATCGCGGCGCGTAACGTCGCTGACGTTGGCCGACGGCACTGAAGTGGGCTGCCGGCAGCTGATCGTCGCGGACGGGGCCCGCTCCTCGCTGAGCCGCAAGCTGGGCCGACGATGGCATCAGGAGACGGTGTATGGCGTGGCTGCCCGCGGCTATCTCGCCACCCCACGCAGCGAGGACCCTTGGCTGACGTCGCATCTGGAACTGCGCTCTCCCGACGGTGCGGTGCTGCCCGGGTACGGCTGGATCTTCCCGCTGGGCAATGGCGAGGTGAACATCGGCGTGGGAGCGTTGTCGACGTCGAAGCGGCCGGCGGATCTGGCGCTGCGCCCCTTGATGTCCTATTACGCCGACCTGCGCCGTGACGAGTGGGGCTTCACGGGGCCAGCCGCGCGCGATGTCGTCGGCGTTGCTGCCGATGGGCGGCGCGGTTTCGGGGGTGGCCGGACCGAATTGGATGTTGATCGGAGACGCCGCGGCCTGTGTCAACCCACTGAACGGCGAGGGCATCGACTACGGCATGGAGACGGGTCGGATGGCCGCCGAGTTGCTGGGTTCGGGCGACCTGTCGCACGTGTGGCCGTCGCTGCTGCAGGACCACTACGCGCGGGGGTTTTCGGTGGCAAGAAGGCTGGCGTTGTTGCTGACCTTCCAGCGGTTCCTGCCCGCGACCGGGCCGATCGCAATGCGTTCGACGACGCTGATGACCATCGCCGTGCGGGTGATGGCCAACCTGGTCACCGACGACGACGCCGACTGGGTGGCGCGGGCCTGGCGGGGCGGCGGCCGGCTGTCACGGCTGATCGATCGCCGAGCGCCGTTCAGCTGAGTCGCAGTATCAGCTTCGTTGACATATATCAGGGTGCTTGATATATCTGGAGTTATGACCGAAGCCACCGATTTTCGATTCGAATCTGCTTACCGCGGGGAGTCCACCCAGTTCGGCGAGGGCGTCCGCCCACCGTGGAGCATCGGGGCACCCCAGCCGGAGCTGGCCGCGCTCATCGAGCAGGGCAAGTTCCACGGCGACGTCCTCGACGTGGGATGCGGGGAAGCCGCCATCTCCCTGGCGCTCGCCGCACGAGGACACCGCACGCTCGGGCTGGACCTGTCCCCTACCGCGATTGACCTGGCTCGGCGCGAGGCCGAGAAACGGGGCCTGACCAACGCCGCGTTCGAGGTTGCCGACATCACTGATCCCACCAGGTTCACAGGGGGATTAGCCGGCCGGTTCGGCACCATCGTCGACAGCACGCTGTTCCACTCGATTCCGGTTGAGGGACGCGACGGTTACCAGCAAGCGATCAGCAGGGCCGCCGCGCCTGGCGCGTCCTACTTCGTCCTGGTCTTCGACAAGGCTGCGGTGCCCCAAGGCCCTATCAACGCGGTCGACGAGGACGAGTTGCGCGACGCGGTTTCCAACTATTGGGAGATCGACGACATCAGGCCGGCCCGCCTGCACGCCAAGGCGCCGAAGGAGTTTTTCAGCATGACCAACGTCGACGAGGTGCGTGATGAGCCCAACGGACTGGTGTCGATCAGCGCCTGGCTTCTGTCGGCACATCTGTCCGCAAATCGGGGCTGATATCGGCCTGAGATCAAGCCGTTATCGAGGTGTATAGTGCAGCTAATGATGGGTATGAGGCTGGCTACTCTCGCCGCAGCGGCGGCCGCAGCTATCGCGGTGGCCGCGCCGGCACAGGCCGACGACTACGACGCTCCGTTTAACGCTCAGCTGCACACGTACGGGATCTATGGCCCGCAGGACTTCACCGCCTGGTTGGGCAAGATCACCTGCGAGCGAGTGACCAGGGGTGTCGACAGCGACGCGCACAAGTCGGCGGCGTTCGTGCAGCGCAACCTGGCGCTCGGCACCACGCAGGGACAGTCGCTGCAGTTCGTCGGCGCCGCGATCAACCACTACTGCCCCGACCAAATCGGCTTCCTGCAACGGTCCGGCGTCTAAGCCTTCGTCACTGGCCTCGTTCACGCGGCTTTTCGCCGGCGTGCAAAGCCACAATGCCGCCGGTCAGGTTGCGCCACCGCGCCGCATCCCAACCGGCTTCTGAGATCTGCTCGGCCAGCGTCTCCTGGTCCGGCCAGGCCCTGATGGATTCCGCGAGGTACACGTAGGCCTCGGGATTGCTGGACACCGTCCTTGCCACCCGCGGCAGCGCCTTCATCAGATACTCCTTATAGGCGGTCGCGAACAGCGCGTTGGTGGGCGTGGAGAACTCGCAGACCACCAACCGGCCGCCGGGCCTGGTGACGCGGGCCATTTCGCGCAATGCCGCCTGGTGGTCGACGACATTGCGCAGCCCGAAGCTGATGGTGACCGCGTCGAATACGTCGTCTCCGAATGGGAGCTTGGTGGCGTCACCGGCTACCTTCGGGACTTTTCGCGCACTGCCGGCTGAGAGCATCCCGACCGAAAAATCGGCCGCCACGCACCACGCTCCGGATTTCTGCAGTTCCACGGTGGACACCGCGGTACCCGCGGCGAGATCCAGCACCTTTTCGCCGGACCCGATATGCAGCGCCGAACGGGTGGACCGCCGCCAATAGCGATCCTGCCCCAGCGACAGCACCGTGTTGGTCACGTCATAACGGCGGGCGACGCCGTCGAACATCGAAGCGACGTCCCGGGGGTCCTTGTCCAAGGCCGCACGACTCACGACGTCGACGGTACCCGCCCTCGACTGGGGTAGGCGCAGTGTCATTCCCCTTGGGCGTAGCGCCGAAACGACGTGCGGGCACGCGCCCGCGCCTCGGGGGACTGCACGGCCTCGTAGTGGCCGAGCAACTCGTCGCAAATGACCGGCCAACTCCGGCCGAGCACGCTGCGCCGGGCGGCCTGCGAGTAGCGCTGGCGTTCCTCGAGCAGATGCGCGACAGCCGCGGGCAGCCTGGCCTCGAACTCGTTGACCGGCAGCAACAGTCCGGTGCGGTACGGAGCAACCAGATCACGTGGGCCGCCGGCGTCGGGGGCGATCACCGGCAGCCCGGACGCCTGCGCTTCCTGGACAACCTGGCAGAACGTCTCGTGCTCGCCGGTATGCACGAAGACGTCCATGCTGGCATACGCCGCGGCGAGGTCCTCGCCGTACAGCGCGCCGGTGAAAACCGCTGTGGGCATTGCCGACTGCAGCTTACGTTGGTCGACGCCGTCGCCGACGATGACGAGTTGCACCGCGCCGCCGGCGCCCAGCGCGGCGAGTCGTTCGACATGCTTCTCCGGCGCAAGCCGGCCCACGAAGCCGACGATCGGCTTGTCGTCCGGCGACCATTTCCGCCGCAGCCCATCGTCGCGCGCCGACGGCGCGTACCGTAACACGTCAACTCCGCGCGCCCACCGATGAACTCGCGGAATACGCTGGGATATAAGGGATTCCATCGTCGCACTGGATGGAGCCAGGGTGCGGTCGGCGAGGCTGTGCAGGTGACGGAACCACGCCCACGCCGCCCGGGTAGTGATCCCGATTCCGTAGCTCGACGCGAAACCCGGTACGTCGGTTTGATATACGGCGACCGTCGGCACTCCCAGATGGCGCGCGATTCGCAGCCCGCCGTAGCCCAGCAAGGCCGGCGACGCCAGATGCACCACATCAGGATCGAATCCGCGTAGCACGCTCACCAGTCGGGGCCTGGGCACACCGAGCGGCAACGTGGTCACCTTCGGGAACATCCGTGACGGCACCCGATGCACCCGAATGCCGTCGTGAATGCGCTCGGCCCGCGGCTCGCCGGGCGGGTTGTCGGGCGCAATGACCAAAGCCTCGTGGCCGGTTCGGCGTAAGTGCTCAAGCACCCGGATCACGGAGTTGCTGACCCCGTTGACATTGGGCAGGAAGGACTCAGCGACGATCGCAACGCGCACACCTACAGGGTCTCAGTACAGCCTGTCGACAAGGTTGCCGACGGGCATACGTCATGCGAAATTTGCTGTTCAGGTGCTTTCTGACGCCGTTTGTCCGGGCTGGCCCGTGGACTCGGCGCGGCGATCCAGCCGCTTGTCCAGTAGGGCAAGACCGACGAGCGCGGCGGTCGCGGCCAACCAACCCACCACCGCGATGGACCCCGCCGGGATGATCGACAGCCCGGCGTTGCGATGCTGCACCCGGACCAGGTTGGGATCGTTCTTATTGTACTCGACGTAAATCCGCATCCCCGTTGATAATTCGGATGGATACAGCACTCCGAGCTCGGGTCGATAGGTGACGCGCTCGGGTGTGACGAATTCGATCGTGGATCTTCGCGGTCCGGCGCTGAGCACCTCTGCTTGCGCCACCCCCATATTGTGGTTAATCGCCAGGTCATCGCGCCAAGCACCAGTCACCAAAAGCAGCGACTGCAGCGTGACCAGGCCGGCCATGATCAGCACCGCGACCCGCAGCCAGCGCAAGGTCGTCCGCGCCGTGGTTTTTTGCGGTTCATCGCTGCGGCCGTAAAGCAGAATGCGCAACAATGACTTCGGCGATATCACCGGATCCTCATAGGGCCGCCTTGATGGCCCCGTGTAACTGACGCAGCGACGAGCGGTCCGCCTTGACTTCCAGCACCCGCATGCCGGCAGCGGGTTCGGCGAGGGCGGCGTCCAGCTCGCCGACCTCGATCTGCCTGCTCTCCACGTGGTAGGCGCGACACAGTGCGCCCACGTCGACGTCGTGCGGGGTGCCGAAGATCCGCGACGATACGTCGGAGAATCTCGGGTCACCCTGCTCGAGGAGTTCGAAGATGCCGCCGCCGTTGTCGTTGGACACGACGATCGTCAGGTGCCGCGGCGTCGGTTCGGTGGGGCCGATCAGCAGCCCGGAGCTGTCGTGGACGAAGGTCAGGTCGCCGATCAGCGCGATGGTGCGCGCCGGGCCGCCGGGGCTTCCGGTGTGCTCGTGCGCCAGGGCTGCGCCAATCGCGGTGGAGACGGTGCCGTCGATACCCGCGACACCGCGATTGGATCGCACCCGGATGCCTTCGGTGTTGAGGCCGACCAGCGCCACGTCCCGGACCGGGTTGGATGCTCCGAGAACCAGTTGGTCGCCGGGCCGCAGCGCGTCGGCCACCGCGGCGGCGACATGCAGGCCGGTCTTCAACGGGTGCGCCGCGAGCTCGTCCCGGACAGCTGCCAGCGCGCGCCGGTTCAGCTCCGCGCAACGCTGCAGCCAGGCCGGATCAGGCACCCCCGAGATGACCGCGCGCGTGCCGGTGGCCTGCGAGTTACCCGAGACGTCGGGCCAGCGCGGCCCGGTGGTGAGGGCGTAGACGGGCACCTGGGAATCGGCCAGCAGCGTAGACACCGGACGGTGCAGCGTCGGGCGGCCGAGCATGATCACCTGCTTCGGCCGCAGCAGCGGCAGTGCCAGCGGGTGCAGCGGAGTGGGCCGGACTTGCCCAAAAATCGATGTCGGCTCGGCGACGGTCGGCAACTGCGCCAGGTTGGGGTGCACGCCCGCGCCGTGCCCGGCGATGACGACGGTGTCGGCGGCAACATCGATATCCAGCGGCTGGTCGAACGTGACCGGCGGCGTGTAAGTCCACGGCTTACCGCCGGGCCGGCCCTGCGGCATCTCCAGTCCGTGGGGTTCTGGATCCGGCACCAAAGGTTCGCGCAGCGGGATGTCGAAGTGGACAGGGCCGGCGTTAGCGGTCCGAGAACCGGTGGCGGCCACCACTACTCGGCAGGTCGCCGACCGCCACGTCGCGTTGAGTGAATCCAGCCGCTCGGGCGCATCCTCGGCCAGGCCCAAGCTGATGGTGGCACGAACCTGGGTGCCGAAGTAGCCCAGCTGCTCCATGGTCTGGTTGGCTCCCGTGCCCAGCAGTTCGTAGGGCCGGTTGGCCGAGAGCACGATCAGCGGAACCCTGGCGTAGTTGGCCTCCACCACCGCCGGACCGAGATTGGCGACGGCGGTGCCCGACGTCATCGCGACGCACACGGGCGCGCCGGCAGCGATCGCCAGCCCGATGGCCAGATAGCCGGCGGTGCGCTCGTCGATGCGAACGTGCAGCCGGATCCGGCCGCTACGGTCGGCGTCGTGCAGGGCGAACGCCAGTGGCGCGTTCCGCGAGCCAGGGCACAGCACCACATCGCGGACGCCACCGCGGATCAGTTCGTCAACGACGACGCGCGCCTGTGTCGTCGAGGGGTTCACTCTTACAGGGTGTCATAGGCGTTCTAGCGAGCGCCGAATGTGGAGTTGTCCTGGCCCAAGCGGGTGGCGATGTCAAGCGAAGAACTGCAAGGCCGCGGCGTTGACGGCCTGCGGCCGCTCGAAGAACCCGAGATGGCCCGTGTCGGGTATCTGCAGGTAACGGCCGTTGGGCATGGCGTCAGCTACTTCGCGCCCCAGGTGCGGCGGCGTCACCAGATCGTCGGCGAAACCGATCACCAGCACCGGCGCGGCGATGCTGCGATACGCCGCCAACCGGTTTTCCCCCGGGGAAACGTCCAACTGGCAGCGCAATCCGGGAGTGGACTTGACCGGCCACATGCTGAACATCGCGATCCAGTCGCTGATGGCCGTGTCATCGTTCAGCGACTTGCGTGAAAAGCTTTCCAGCAAGCGAATTTTCGCGTCATACGCGACTGGCAACTGCACGCCGGAGGCGTAAAGCTCGGCCTCGGCATCGTAGAAGAGTTGCCGGGTACGGTCCCGGCGACCGCGGGTGGCCATCAGCACAGCGGCGCTGACCAGCTCCGGGCGCACCACCATGAGTTCCTGCGCGATGTAAGAACCCATCGAGACCCCGACGATGCGCGCCGGAGCGATGTCCAGCGATTCGATCAGCGCGGCGGTGTCGGCGACCATGGTTTGGATGGTGAAACCTTCAGCGTTTTCGGTTGCGCCGACGCCGCGGTTGTCGAAGGTGACACACCGATAGCCAGCCGCCGTAAAGGCCGGAACCTGATGCGGGTGCCACGTTCGTCCAGCCCCGCCCCGACCGGCGATGAAGAGGACGGGCTCACCACTGCCGCGGTCGTCGTAAGCCAGATTGATCATTCGGACGACGGTACAAGCAGCGGAAAGCAGCTCTTTACCCGGTCGATCCACCACTTCCGCCGCTCTGATGAGGCCCGAAGCGCCTGCAGCCGTGCCGGGTCTGGACTCACGGGCCCAACCGCCAAGTTGCCGTCGACCGGCACCGCGGGGTCCGCTATGTCCTCGACAAACAGCCGGCCGGTACCCAACCCGCAGGCGTAACGGAGCTCGGGCAAGGCCGCCGCGGCCGTCAGCCCGGCGGCGATCCCGACCGCCGAATCAAGCGCGCTGGAGACCACAACCGGGATGTCGATCTGCGCGGCGATGCCGAGCAGGGCCGAAACCCCGCCCAGCGGAGCGACTTTCAGCACGGCGATATCGGCGGCGCCAGCGCGCACCACGGCCAGGGGGTCGTCGGCTTTGCGGATGCTTTCGTCGGCGGCGATCGGCACGTCTGGCATATCCGGGCGTCTGCGCAGTTCGGCGAGTTCGGCGACGGTGGCACAGGGTTGTTCGAGGTACTCCAGCGGACCGTCGGCGGTCAGCGCTGCCGCCGCCTCGGCTGCCTCCTGCACGGTCCAGCCCCCGTTGGCGTCGACCCGCACCACCGGCACCAGTTCGCGCACCGCGTTGACCCGCTCGACGTCGTCGGTCAACGTCTGCCCGGGCTCGGCGACCTTTACCTTGGCCGTACGGACACCGGGAAACCGGGCCAGCACTTCACCGACCTGATCAGCGCGAACGGCCGGCACGGTGGCGTTGATGGGAATGCGGTCTCGACAGACCGGCGGCGGCTGGCGATAAGCGGCCTCGATGCCCGCCGCCAGCCAGGCGGCCGCCTCCTCAGCCTGGTACTCCACGAACGCCCCAAACTCCCCCCAGCCCGCGGGGCCCTCGATCAACGCGACCTCACGAGTGGTGATGCCGCGGAACCGAACCCGCATCGGCAGCGCCACGACGTGCAGGCGATCCAGCAGATCTGCACAGGTCGGTGTCACTGCTGGTAGACCTGGCGACCCGCCAGAAACGTCGCTCGCACGTCGAGATCGGCGATCAGTTCCGGGGACACGGTCCGGGGATCGGCCGACAGCACCACCAGGTCCGCGTATTTGCCGACTTCCAGCGAGCCGATGACGTCGTCGGCGAACAACTGCCAGGCAGCGTCGATGGTCTGGGCACGGATCGCCTGCTCGACGGTCAGCCGCTCCTCGGGCGCCAGCACCCGGCCGCTTGGCGCCGTCCGGGTCACCGCCACGCTGATGTTGCGCAGCGGCTCCTCGGGCGTGACCGGTGGATCGTTGTGCAGCGAGATGCGCATGCCGGTGGCCACCGCGGATCCCGCTGGCATCCAACGAGATCCGCGCTCAGGTCCGAACAGGCCGTCGACGATGATGTCACCCCAGTAGTGGATCTGGTCGACGAAGATGCTGCAGGTGACGCCGAGATCGGCGGCGCGCTGGAGTTGCTCGTTCCGGATGGCGCCGACGTGCTCGAGCCGCAGCCGGTGGTCGTCGCGCGGGTTGCGGCGCAGCGCCTCCTCGTACACGTCGAGGATGGTGTCGACTCCGGCGTCGCCCTGCACGTGGCAGGCCATCTGCCAGCCCGCCGGGTAGTAGGCGCCGACGATTTCGGTCAGCTGCTCGGCGGTGTAGTTGGCGCATCCGCAGGATCCGGGCGTCACGCCGATGGCGCGGGTCGCGGCGGTGTCCAGGTAGGGGAAGGACAGCGCGATGTTGCCGATCCAGGGTGAACCGTCTACCCAGATCTTGATCCCGACCTGGCGCAGCATGTCGTCGCCCTGGCCCGGCGTGGCGGTGGTGGACATCTGCGGGTTGGACACCTCGTAGGTGCGCAGCCGCACCGTGAGCTGGTCATGCAGCTGCTCGACCACCGGGCCGAACTTGGGGTCGAAGGCCATCTCCGAGCAAGTGGTCAGGCCGGCGCGGTTGAGCCTGGCGCACTCGGCGAGCAGCATCGCCGGGAAGTCGTTGGCTGCGATGGCGCCGCCCAGCAGCGGGAACACCGCGGCGATTTCCTCGGCGCTGCCGTCGAGTTCGCCGTTGGCGTCGCGGCCGTACTTTGCGCCCTTGGGGTCCGGGGTGTCGCGGGTCAGTCCGTTGAGCCGCGCGGCGTGCGAATTGAAAAAGGCCTTGTGCCCGGAGTTGTGGATGATGACCAGCGGGCTGTCCGGGGCGACGTCGTCGAGCCACGCCAGCGTGGGGGTCGGCAGCCCCGACTGCAGCAGTGCGTCCCAGCCGTTCAGGTAGGCGCCATCGGATCCCCGGTTCGCCACCTCGCGGTGGATCGCGGCGACGACGTCGTCGGGTTTGGCAAGCGTGACGGGGCGGATGTCGACGATCCGGTCCGACAGCGCAATCGCTTCCATCAACGGATGACCATGTGCCTCAATGAATCCCGGCATGACGCAGCCGTCACCGACATCGACGGTTTGGGTATTCGGGCCGACCAGCGCCCCGATGTCGGACCTGGTGCCCACGGCGACGATCCGGCCGTCGGCCACGGCGAGCGCCTCGGCGGTGGGCCTCGCGTCGTCGACGGTGAGCACGGTTCCGGTGATTACGAGGTCTGCGTCGGCCATGGGCGGAAGCCTAGTGCTCCGGACGCTGCCCGAGGGGGTAGCAGACAAGAACTGCAACACGTTCTAGTCTGGCCACATGAGCGACGAGTTGCTGCGCCATCCGACCCACAACGGCCACCTACTTGTAGGCGCGCTTAAGCGCCACAAGAACAAGCCAGTGCTGTTCCTCGGCGATACCACGCTGACCGGTGGTCAGCTTGCCGAGCGCATCAGCCAGTACACCCAGGCGTTCGAAGCGCTGGGCGCCGGCACCGGCGTCACCGTGGGGCTGTTGGCACTGAACCGCCCCGAGGTACTGATGATTCTCGGCGCGAGCCAGACCCAGGGTTATCGGCGCACCGCGCTGCATCCGATGGGTTCGCTGGACGACCACGCCTACGTGCTCTCCGACTGCGGTGCCAGCTCGCTGATCATCGACCCCAACCCAATGTTCGTTGAGCGGGCGCTGGGCCTGCTGGAGAAAGTGGACTCGCTCAAGCAGATCCTCACCATCGGCCCGGTGCCGCAGGAGCTCGTAGACCTGAAGGTGCAAGCGGTCGACTTGTCGGCCGAGGCGGCCAAATACGACCCGAAGCCGTTGGTTGTCGCCGAGCTGGCGCCGGACCACATCAGCGGCATGGCTTACACCGGCGGCACCACCGGCAAGCCCAAGGGCGTGCTGGGCACCACCGGCAACATTGCCGCCATGACCCAGATCCAGCTTTCCGAATGGGAATGGCCCGAGGACCCGCGGTTCCTGATGTGCACGCCGCTGTCGCACGCCGGCGCGGCGTTCTTCACGCCGACCGTGGTCAAGGGCGGCGTGATGGTGGTGCTGGCGAAGTTCGACCCGGCCGAGGTGCTGAAAACCATCGAGGAGCAGAAGATTACGGCCACAATGCTGGTGCCGTCCATGCTCTACGCGCTGATGGACCACCCGGATTCGCAGACCCGCGACCTGTCCTCGTTGGAGACCGTCTACTATGGCGCCTCGGCGATGAACCCGGTGCGGCTGGCCGAGGCGATCCGGCGATTCGGCCCGATCTTCGCGCAGTACTACGGGCAATCCGAGGCGCCGATGGCCATCACCTATTTGGCCAAGGCCGATCACGACGAGAAGCGGCTCACCTCCTGCGGGCGCCCGACGCTGTTCGCCCGGGTCGCGCTGCTGGGCGAGGACGGCAAGCCGGTTCCGCAGGGCGAGCCGGGCGAGATCTGCGTCAGCGGACCACTTCTGGCGGGCGGCTACTGGAACAAGCCGGAAGCCACCGCGGAGGCTTTCCGTGACGGCTGGCTGCACACCGGCGACATGGCCCGAGAGGATGAAGACGGCTTCTACTTCATCGTCGACCGGGTCAAGGACATGATCGTCACCGGCGGCTTCAACGTCTTCCCGCGCGAGGTCGAGGACGTGATCGCCGAGCACCCGGCCATCGCCCAGGTATGCGTGGTCGGCGCGCCGGACGAGAAGTGGGGCGAGGCCGTCACCGCGGTAGTGGTGCTGCGCTCCGACGCGCCCCGCGATGAGGCCGCGATAGACGCCATGACTGCCGAGATTCAGGCCGCGGTCAAGGAGCGCAAGGGCTCGGTGCAGTCACCCAAGCGCGTGGTCCTTGCCGAATCGCTGCCGTTGACCGGGCTCGGCAAGCCGGACAAAAAGGCCGTCCGGGCGCGGTTCTGGGAAGGCGCCGGACGCGCCGTCGGCTGATTTATTCGCGCGAGCAGTCGCAAAAGCCCCCTTCAACACGCCGGGGGAGCTGGGGGCTTTTGCGACTGCTCGGCGAATTAACGGGAGATGCCGGCAACCAGGAGGTCGAGCATGCGACCCGTCTGCTCCGGTGAGCCACTGGCCAAGAAGATGCCGATGAGGGTGGACACCACATCGTCGGCCTGCACGTCGGAGCGCAGGCTGCCGTCTTCGGCGCCGGCTCTCAGGAGCGTGTCGACGGCACCGGCGATGCTGTCGCGAGTCTGACTGGGCTGCATCGCGCCGGAATCGAAGATCGCGTGCAGCGACTCGGCCATCCCCCGCTTGGCGGCGACGAAGCTGGCGTAGCGGTCCATCCAGCGGCGCAGGGCAGCCTTGGGTGGATAACGGGCCAGTAGTTGGCTTGCGGCCGCGGCGACTTCGGCGAGTTCGGCGCGGTATACAGCCTCGACGAGCGCCTCCCGGTTCGGGAAATGGCGATAGAGCGTGCCGATCCCGACTCCGGCGTCCCGGGCGATCGACTCCAGCGACAACGGGCGCCCGTCCGCTCTGGCGAACGCCGCCGTCGCCACCTCAAGCAACTTCTCCCGGTTCCGGCGCGCGTCGGAACGGATGCTCCCGGTCAAATCGGAGGGTCCTCCGTTTCTGCTACGATCGAATAAGCGGAGGATCCTCCGCATTAGCCCAGTGTCTCACGCGATAGGGAGCACAATGACAGACAAGCCACACCCCGGCGGTATCGGCAAGATCGGGACCCGCAGTTTTCCCAAAGTCGCCCGCGTCGGCTATGGCGCGATGCAATTGTTCGAGGCCTCCTCTGTTGAGGACGCGGCCGCGGTGTTGCGTCGAGCCGTCGATCTGGGCGTCAACCACATCGACACCGCGTCGTTCTATGGCCCCGGCGAGGTCAACCGCCGGATCCGTGCGGCGTTGGCCCCATATCCGGAAGACCTCGTAATCGTCAGCAAGGTCGGAGCGCGCTACACCGGCGAAGATCCAATACCCCTGGCTGCAGCGCAAAAGCCCGCCGAGCTGCGGGCCGCCGTCGAGGACGACCTGCGCCAGCTGGGTCTCGAATGTGTTCCGGTAGTGAACCTGCGGCGCCTCGACCTCGGGCCCGGCCTGCAAGCCGAGGGCGACCAGATCGTCAGCCTCGACGACCAGCTGGCCGAGATGATCGCGCTGCGCGACGAGGGCAAGATCGGCGCGATCGGGATCAGCGCAGCGCCGCTCGAGGTGCTGTTGCGGGCACAGCCGGCGGGCATCGCGTGCGTGCAGAACGCCTACAGCCTGCTCGATCGCGCTCAGGAAACCATGCTGGATGTGTGCGTGGCCGAAGGCATCGCCTGGGTGCCGTACTTTCCCCTCGGATCGGCGTTCGCCGGTTTCCCGAATGTCGCGGACAACCCGGTGGTCACCGAAGTCGCCGGCGAAATCGGCGCCACGGGAGCCCAAGTCGGGCTGGCCTGGCTGCTGGCGCATGCGCCCAACACCCTGCTGATCCCCGGAACGCGGTCGATCGCACACCTCGAGGAGAACGTCGGCACGGCGAATCTCGTCCTGAGTGCCGACGCGCTCGCGCGACTCGACGCCGTCACCACGCCGGAGGCGAGCCCGCTACCACCCCATGGCTTCGACGCCGCCCTGGAGGCCTTTCAGAAGGCACCCTGAGGGATCCCGTGTCCTGACAGGTAGCGTCGCTTCATGGCCTTGAGCGACAACCCATTCGATCCGCAGGCCTGGCGAGACATCGAGGGGTTCGGCGATCTGACCGACATCACCTACCACCACCACGTCCATGACGCGACGGTGCGGGTGGCGTTCAACCGTCCCGAGGTGCGCAACGCATTCCGGCCGCACACCGTCGACGAGCTGTACCGCGCGCTCGACCACGCCCGGATGTCCCCCGACGTGGGCGTGGTGCTGCTGACCGGCAACGGCCCGTCGCCGAAAGACGGCGGATGGGCGTTTTGCTCCGGCGGCGACCAGCGCATCCGCGGGCGATCCGGCTACCAGTACGCGAGCGGAGACACTGCGGAGACGATCGACGCAGCCCGCGCCGGCCGGCTGCACATCCTCGAGGTCCAGCGGCTGATCCGGTTCATGCCGAAGATCGTCATCTGCCTTGTCAACGGTTGGGCGGCCGGCGGCGGGCACAGCCTGCACGTGATCTGCGACCTCACCCTGGCCAGCCGGGAACACGCTCGCTTCAAGCAGACCGACGCCGACGTCGGCAGCTTCGACGGCGGTTACGGCAGCGCCTACCTGGCCCGTCAGGTCGGCCAGAAGTTCGCCCGTGAAGTCTTCTTCCTGGGCCGTACCTACACAGCCGAACAGATGCACCACATGGGCGCGGTCAACGAGGTCGTCGACCACGCCGAATTGGAGCGGGTCGGCGCGCAATGGGCGGCCGAGATCAACGCCAAATCACCGCAGGCGCAACGGATGCTGAAGTTCGCGTTCAACCTGCTTGACGACGGCCTGGTTGGCCAGCAACTGTTCGCGGGTGAGGCGACCCGGCTGGCGTACATGACCGACGAGGCCGTCGAGGGCCGTGACGCGTTCCTGGAGAAGCGTCCCCCGGACTGGAGCCCATTCCCCCGCTACTTCTAGCAGAAGCGGCATCGAGATCGACGCTAGCGCGGAAAAGTTCGAGGCGAGTACACCTCGCGCCAGCGTCGATCTCGACGGTTCCCTGGAATCAGCCCCATAGACTCCCCACGTGAGCAAGAGTCCGCTTCGCCGGTTGACCGACCAGATCGTCCTCACCAGCATGCGGCCGCCGATGTCAGCGCAAGCGCTGTTCAACCGGCCCGCGGCTAAAACGGTCGACCTGGCGGGCAAGCGCGTCCTGATCACCGGGGCGTCGTCCGGCATCGGCGAGGCCGCGGCCGAACAATTCGCCCGGCACGGCGCCTCCGTCGTCGTCGTGGCCCGCCGCCAGGATCTGCTGGACGCGGTGGCGGCGCGCATCATGGCGGCCGGTGGCACAGCGATCTCGATCCCGTGCGATGTCTCCGACATGGACGCCATCGACGCATTGGTCGCCGACGTCATCAACCGGATCGGCGGGGTCGACATTTTGATCAACAACGCCGGCCGGTCCATCCGGCGACCGCTGGCTGAATCGCTAGAACGCTGGCACGACGTCGACCGCACCATGGTGCTCAACTATTACGCGCCGCTGCGACTGATGCGCGGATTTTCCCCCGGGATGCTCGAGCGCGGCGACGGCCACGTCATCAACGTCTCGACCTGGGGTGTGATGTCGGAAGCCGCGCCGCTGTTCTCGGTGTACAACGCGTCCAAAGCCGCGTTATCCGCGGCGAGCCGGATCGCCGAGACGGAGTGGGGACCGCGCGGTGTGCATACGACGCTGCTGTATTACCCCCTGGTGGCCACTCCGATGATCGAGCCCACCCAGGCCTACCAGGGGGTTCCCGCGCTGACGTCTGAAGAGGCCGCCGAGTGGATGATCACAGCCGCCCGCACCCGACCGGTCCGGATCGCACCGCGGATGGCGATCGCGGCCAGGGCGCTGGACACTATCGGCCCCCGCTGGGTCAACGCCGTGATGCAGCGGCAGAATATCCAGCCCAAAGACCCTCGATAACTGAACGGCGTAAATGGTCAACGCTTGGCGACCAGTTATGCGGAAACGACCCAAGCGCGTCGTACAGACGTGGTAGACACGGTTCCATGGAGATTCTCTCCAGCCGAATACTTTTCCGACCCGCGGACTACCAGCGGTCGCTGAGCTTCTACCGCGATCAACTCGGGTTGGCGATCGCCCGTGACTACGGCGGGGGCACAGTGTTTTTCGCTGGGCAGTCATTGATCGAGCTGGCCGGTTACGGCGCTCCGGACCATTCACGGGGACCCTTTCCCGGCGCACTGTGGTTGCACGTTCGCGACATCCAAGCAACCCAGGCCGAGCTGCTGAGCCGGGGAGTGCCGATCACCCGCAAAGCGCAGTGCGAACCGTGGGGTCTATGCGAGATGCACGTGACCGACCCGGACGGAATCACCCTTATTTTCATAGAGATTCCGGCCGATCACCCGTTGCGCCGCGACGACCGGGGAGGCCCGGACAAACGGTAGGTTAACTGACGGATAACATCTGACGACGAGTCAAGATACTCTCGCGTTTTGCCTATTCATGCATTCGACAACTGAATCCTCCGACCACAAGAATCAGGCGCTGTGAACATCCAATTGTTCCTCCTAATCATTGTCGTAGTGACGGCGCTCGGGTTCGACTTCACTAACGGCTTCCACGACACCGCTAATGCCATGGCGACGTCCATCGCCAGTGGCGCACTCAAGCCCAAGGTGGCAGTCGCATTGTCGGCCGTCCTCAACCTCGTGGGCGCCTTCATGTCCACCACGGTCGCGGCCACAATAGCCAAAGGGTTGATCGACGGGCACATCGTCACTCTGGAACTGGTCTTCGCCGGCCTGGTGGGCGGCGTGGTCTGGAACCTGATGACCTGGCTCCTCGGTATCCCCTCGAGCTCCTCGCACGCGCTGATCGGCGGCATCGTCGGTGCCACCATCGCCGCCGTCGGCGGCCACGGGGTGATCTGGAAGGGCATCACGTCCAACGCGATCATTCCGGCCGTCGTGTCCGCGATCCTGGCCATCCTGGTCGGGGCGGTGGCCACTTGGCTGGTCTACTACATCACCCGCGGCGTCGGCGAGACCCGCACCGAGGCCGGCTTCCGGCGCGGCCAGATCGGCTCGGCTTCGCTGGTCTCGCTGGCGCACGGCACCAACGACGCGCAGAAGACGATGGGCATCATCTTTCTGGCGCTGATGAGCTACGGCTCCGTCAGCAAGTCCCAGGCGGCCCCGCCGACGTGGGTCATCGTGGGATGCGCCATCGCGATGGCGTCGGGTACCTACCTTGGCGGCTGGCGGATCATCCGCACCCTGGGCAAGGGTCTGGTGGAGATCAAGTCGCCGCAAGGCATGGCCGCCGAATCATCTTCGGCCGCAATCATTCTGCTCTCCGCCCACTTCGGCTACGCGCTGTCGACCACGCAGGTATGCACCGGTTCGGTAATGGGCAGCGGGCTGGGCAAGCCCGGCGGCGAGGTGCGCTGGGGTGTGGCCGGCCGAATGGTGGTCGCGTGGCTGGTCACCCTTCCGCTGGCCGGGTTGGTCGGAGCAGTCACCTACTGGATCGTGCACGGCATCGGCGGGTACCCCGGCGCCATCGTCGGCTTCGGGTTGCTGGTCGCGGCCTCCGCCGCCATCTACATCCGGTCGCGCAAGACCAAGGTCGACCAGAACAACGTCAACGCCGAGTGGGAAGGCAGCGTCACCGCCGGACTCGACGATGACGGTGGCAACCCCCCTTCCGCCACGGCTGGCGTCGGCTCCGGCGACGGCTCGGTTAACGCAAGGAGTGCCTCATGAACGAGTTCAAGGAATGGTTCAACTACGAGGCCTCCTTCAAGATCTTGATCTTCGCCCTACTGGCCGGTGCCGCACTGCCGGCTCTGTTCGCGGTGGGGGTCCGGTTTCAGGCCGTCGGCGCTGGCGCACAAGCGACAGCTGACGGCCACGTACCGGACAAGAATCCGGCGATGCTCGCGATGGCCTGGCTGATCTACGCGGTCGTAGTCGCGGTGATTATTTTCGCTCTGCTATTCATCGCCCGCGACTTCATCGCCCACCAGACTGGGTATCCTTTCCTTGGGGCCAAGCTCAAAAAATAGTCGGGCCTATGTCCATCGAAATAACCGAGCCCCCGGGGCGGAGTGCAGCAAGTGAACGGATTCCTTAGTTCGGTGGTTTCGTGGTTACGCGCGGGATATCCGGAAGGCGTTCCACCCACCGACACCTTTGCGCTGCTGGCCTTGCTGACCCGCCGGCTGGGCAACGATGAAGTCAAGATCGTGGCCAACGCACTCATGGAGCGCGGTGACTTCGACAAGGCCGACATCGGTGTTCTGATCAGCAAGCTCACCGATGAGCTGCCGTCGGAAGAAGACATCGAACGGGTGCGCGCACGGCTGGTGGCCAAGGGCGGCTGGCCGGTCGACAATGAGCATGACGGTGGAGAGCACGTATAGCAGTCCTGCGGGCTCTTAGCGTCCCGGCGGGCTCCGCTGCTCCTTCCATGTTGGCCGCCCTGCAGCGGGTACTGGACGGCCGCGACCCCGCGATGGTCGTCGTCCCCGCCAACGATGCCGCTGTGCAGCGGGCTCTGCGAGTCGGCGAAGAGGTCGACGACGACGTAGCCCTGGTGGTAGCCACCTCGGGAACCACCGGTGCGCCCAAGGGCGCGTTGTTGAGCGCGGCCGCGTTGTCCGCCAGCGCGTCGGCCACCCACGCCCGCCTGGGCGGACCCGGGAGTTGGCTGTTGGCATTGCCCCCGTATCACATCGCCGGGGTGCAGGTGCTGGTGCGCAGCGTGCTCGCCGGTACCGCGCCCGTCGAACTGGACGTCTCCAACGGGTTTGATATCGCCCAATTACCAGGCGCGATAAGAAAATTGGGCCGCGGTCGCCGATACACGTCGTTGGTCGCCACGCAGCTGGCCAAGGCACTCAGCGACCCCGCGGCGACGGCCGCACTCGCCGAATTGGATGCCGTGCTGATCGGTGGCGGACCGGCTCCGCAGCCGATCCTCAACGCCGCGGCGGCCGCTGGCATCGCGGTTGTGCGCACCTACGGGATGAGCGAGACCGCCGGGGGCTGCGTTTACGACGGTGCGCCCCTGGATGGGGTCCGGTTGAGCCTGCTGGCCGATGGACGGATCGTGATCGGTGGCGCGACGCTGGCGAACGGATACCGCAATCCGGTCGAGCCGGATCCGTTCGCCGAACCAGGATGGTTCCGCACCGACGACATCGGTGCCGTCGATCCTTCCGGCATGCTGAGCGTGCTCGGGCGGGTCGACGACGCGATCAGCACCGGCGGGTTGACGGTGCTGCCCCAGTTGGTCGAGGCCGCGCTGCGCACCCACCCCGCCATCAGCGACACCGCGGTGTTCGGGCTTCCCGATGAGCGGCTGGGGCAGCGGGTGGTCGCGGCGGTCGTGCTGAACGACGGCGCCGTGCCACTGACGCTGGACGCGTTGCGGGCGCACGTGAGACACACCCTGGATGCCACCGCCGCGCCTCGCGAGTTGCACATCCTCGACGCGCTACCGCGACGCGGCATCGGCAAGATCGACCGGGCGGAGTTGGTGCGCCGGTTCGCCGGCGTCCCCGATCGGTAGGCGCCCTTCCAAGCGCGAGTCGCTAGTGATGCCCGCCAGTGTGCGGCTGTTGCGGTGCGGGGTTCGCCGGTTGGGGCATCGCCGGTGCGCGCGGAGCCACGGTTTGCGGGGCCTGGGTTTGCGGGGCCTGGGTTTGCGGGGCCACGGTTTGCGGGGCCTGGGTTTGCGGGGCCTGGGTTTGCGGGGCCACGGTTTGCGGGGCCTGGGTGTGCTGCTGGGTCGGTGCCACCGTCTGTTGCTGGGTCGGTGCCACCGTCGGTTGTGTCGTCGGCTCCACCGTCGGTTGCGTCGTGGGCTGAACCACACTCGTATGCGGTTGCGTCGTCGGGGGTTCCGTCGGCTTGGTCGACGGCTCCGTCGGAGCCGTGGTGGGGGGCTCCGCCGGCTTGGTCGACGGCTCGGTCGGAGCCGTGGTGGGGGGCTCCGTCGGCTTGGTCGACGGCTCCGTCGGAGCCGTGGTGGGGGGCTCCGTCGGCTTGGTCGACGGCTCCGTAGGAGCCGTGGTCGGCGGTTCCGTCGGCGGCGTAGCGGGGGGTGTTATCGGAGGCTTGGTGGGCGGGGTCGACGGGTAGCCCGGCGGCTGCCACCCCGGGTACGGCGGCCGCCAACCCGGGTACGGCGGCTGCCACCCCGGGTACGGGTTGTATCCCGGGTACGGCGGCTGCCACCCTTGGTACGGCGGCTGCCATCCCTGGTACGGCGGCCGCCAACCCGGGTAGGGCATGCCCGGCACGTACGGCATGCCCGGCACAAAACCAGGCGGGATCGGCCCAGGCGGCGCGACGGGTGCGGGGACAACCGGCGCTGCCCCGCCTTCAGCGGGCGGTAGTAGCTGTTGCGGGATGTAACCGTTGGTGTCCGGAATGATGCCGCCCTGGTATCCCGCGTTCGGCTGGTCAAGCGGGGGCGCCGGCACCGGTGCCTGTTGTTGCGTCGGTAACAGCGGCATGAACTTTCCCGGGGCGGCGTTCTGGAGTCCGACCACGGGCTGTTGAGCCGAGGTCGGCCGGACAGCGACCACCACTGCGACAGCCAGCGAAGCGATTCCGACCACCGCGAACGCGATGACAGCGTTGCCGACAATCAACGATCGGCGGCTCAGCCGCAGCGGTCCGGTCTCGGCGTCGCCATCGACGAACTCGTCGAAGTCGTCGTACTCACCGTCGAATTCATCCATATCGACGGGGAGCAGTTCGTTCTCGCCGGCCATCGAGTACGCCAGCTGGTGGTCCTCCGCATTCGGGTCGGCGAACTCGGCCGCGGGTACGATCGTCGTTTCGTCTCCGGTGAGCACGGCTGGGGCCATCGCGGTCGCGTCAGGCCCAGCCAACGGCGCCGCCGCCAGTGCAGCGCCGCGGGCGAGCGCAAAAGTGGGGTCGTCGGCAATCTCAACCCGCATCGTCGTCGCGTCGCGAAGCTGGTGGGCAACTTGGGTGAGCTCGGCAGACGCGCCCACCAGGTACAGATCCCCCGGGGCGTCGGGCTGGTCGCCGAGCCTCGCCATCAACGTGTCCAAGGTGGACGTGGCCTCCTGGCCGGCAAGCGACCCGCTGGCCAGTAGGGTCGGCGGCGCGTACTCGTCCCCCGCGGCCAAATCCGTCCCCAAACCCACGATTGACAGCGTTGCGGTCTCGTCGTCCATCACCAGCACAGCGCCGGGGCGTCCCGCCGCGCGCATCAAAGCAGTCACCGCCTGCGACTCCGACAGCACCGCGACGTCGTGTACACCGGAATCTTCCAACGCACGCCGCAACTGGTCGGCTTTGGGGTGATCTGTCCAACACAGCCGCGTGGCGACCAGCCGGTGGCTCTCGCCGGCGAGCAGTCGATTCGTGCCGACCACGGTCTGCGTCAATGTCTCGATCGGCTGATCAGCCAGATCGACGACGGATTGGTCGATCACGTCATGGCCCGCCCCCGAAGCGACAAGGGCCAAGCGGGCAACGGGGCCGGTGACCGCAACCCCCAAAATGACGTCCAACGCGGCTCTCCTTCGGCTGGCCACCCCGCACCAGCAATCTCCAGCCATCATTACACTGCGATACCGTCGGCAGTATCAATCGTTCAAGCCGACAAGGTTTGCCTACAACGCAGCGTAACTGGAGTCCCCAACAGCGGGACGGTCGCCGCGGGACCACCGGTGCGGACGTGTCCGTTCTTGAGCACTGCCGCGCCGTCCGAATGGAGACTATGTTCGCAACTGAGCGGCACATTCGGCCCGGCAGGGTGTTCCCCCGCCGCCCAACCGAATCCGCGCCAATAGTGACCGTCCTTGATCCCCGGGGGGCATCGTGACGCAGAGCAACGACGAAACGCCGACCGGCCCGGTCAGCGGGCTGATACGGCAGGCATCGGCAGATCCGGCAGGCCAGCACAACCCGGCGCAGCGCTGGAACACCCGTCGCAATCTCCTGGCCGCGGTGCTGCTCATCGGTGCGGTGCTGCTGCCCTGGAACCTGTATTTCGGCGTCGGAATCCCCGACAGCAAAACGGCCTTATTCGGGGTGCTGGGCTTGGTGACGCTGCTTTCCCTTGCATCCCTGGCCGTGGGTGGGCGGCTTCGCCTCGCACTGAACCTCCCCTATCTGCTGCTGGTGCTCGGCTTCGTCCTGTTCGACGTATTCGAGACGATCCGGTCCGGAAGCGGCGTCGCTGTGCCGGGCGGCGTCGGGCCGGGCGGGTGGCTGGGAATTGCCGGCGCCCTGCTGGCCGCGCAACCGGCGATCACCGCAGCGGATGACGCGTTCAGTGGGTGGCTGAAGTCGGCCCGGATCCTCGGCTACGCGTCGATGCTCGGCGCGGCACTGAGTTTTGCCTTCAATTTGTTCTGGCGGATGAAGTACGCATTGCAGGGGGGTTCGTCTGACTTCGGCAAGCAGAACATCGCGGTCATCTCGACGGCGGTTGTATACGGCGTGGTCGCGTTGGCGGCCGTACTGGTCGCGTCCAGGTGGATGCTTCGCAGCAGCAACGCTTCCCAACTCGCGATCATCGCACTGGGGGCCTCGACAGTGGTCGCCGGGATTCTGGTGTGGAGCCTTCCGCTCGGCCGTGACATCGACGCCTTCCACGGCATCGCGCAGAACACGTCGACGGCCGGGGTCGGGTTCGAGGGTTATTTGGCGTGGGCCGCGGCCGCGGCGATCTTCGGTCCGCGAACCTTGTTCGGCTATCGGCATACACCGTCGACCGACGAAAGCCGATGGCCGACGGCTGCCCGAAATAGCTTGCTGCTCATCGCCCTTTGGTGTGTTGGGTCGATGTTGATGAGGACCAACGACCTCGTCGTCGCGGTGAGCCTGGACTACCCCGTCTCCCGCTACGACACGCTGACGCTGGCCGCGTTCGATCTGGCCACCGCGGCCCTTGCGATCTGGCTTCGGATGAGCCTGGCCAACGCCTCTGTGCGCGCCAGGCTGGTTTCCTCGCTTGCCGGGTTTGTGGTCACACTCAGCATTGCTCGGGTTGTGGTGGGCGTCGTGCTGGCCCCGCGATTCGAACAACCGCCGAACGGCGGCGGGTGGAATAACCCGGTTTATGGAAACGACCTCGCGCAGCAGATCACCAGCACCTTCGATGTGGTGTTGTGCGGTCTGGCGCTTGGCATCCTGGCCTTCGCCATCATCACCGGCCACCTCGCCGGTCTACGGCTGCGCCGGCAAAAGCGCCGCGTCGGCCCCGCCCGCAAGGCACAGCGTCGCGGCCCCAAGTCTGCCGTCCCGCCGTCGGCCGCCGGGACTACCCGCATCCCGACCGGCGCGTCGCCTCGAATCTTCCGCGGCGACGATTCTGGCACGCGGCAGACACCCTTGCAAACACCCACTGAGAAGCCAAGACTCTACCGACCGCCGCAGGATTCTTAGGTCGCTCCCCCGCCAACGCCTTTCATGGCAACTGCAGCGGCAAGGTGACGCCCGTGTGCGGCATGCAATGCGTGCAGGTGCGGTCGACGGCGACCCGGCCGATCGCCGCGCCCACCAAATCCTTGAACAGAGCCATGTTCTTCTCGAATTCCGCAAACACGTCGACGGCCTTGACGCCCTCACCAGGAGTAATGCCCGCATCCAGATCGGTCACTAAAGCAATTGCCGCATAACATATTTCGAGCTCCCGGGCGAGGACTGCCTCCGGATAGCCGGTCATGTTGATCAGGCTGAACCCGGCCGAGGCGAACCACTGGCTCTCAGCCCGGGTCGAAAACCGCGGCCCCTGGATCACCACCATGGTGCCGCCGTCGGTCACGCCGGGTAGCCCGCCGGCCGCGGCCCGCAACGTCGGGCAGTACGGGTCGGCGAAGTCGACGTGGATGGCTCCGGAGTCGAAATAGGTGTCGACGCGACCGTTGGTGCGGTCGACCAGTTGATCGGGCACCACGACGGCTCCCGGACCCAGATCGGGTTTCAGGCTGCCGACCGCGCACGGCGCGAAAACGCGCCGAACGCCGAGCTTTCGCAGCGCCCACATGTTGGCCCGGTACGGCACGGTGTGCGCCGAGTATTCGTGTTTGGCGCCGTGGCGGGGCAGGAAGGCGACTTCATGCTCGCCGATGGCGCCCACCGTGATTGGCGCACTGGCCTGACCGTAGGGCGTTTCGATGCTGATGTCGCGAGCTTTGCTTCCTGACGGGTCCTCAAAGAAGCTGTAGAAACCGCTGCCGCCGATCACTCCGAGCATGCGCCCATTGTGGTGCATGCACCCGGGTTGATCGCGTGCGCGTGGCAAGCGGAGGATGCCTTGGTGGCCACCTTCGCGCAGTGGATGTCAGGTGCCCGGCCGCGGACGCTGCCCAACGCTGTGGCGCCAGTCGTCGCCGGAACCGGCGCTGCCGCTTGGCTGCACTCTGCGGTGTGGTGGAAGGCGCTGCTGGCGCTGGCCGTTGCGCTGGCGCTGATCATCGGAGTCAACTACGCCAACGACTACTCGGACGGCATCCGCGGCACGGACGACGAGCGGGCCGGCCCGCTGCGGCTGGTGGGTTCGCGACTGGCGACCCCACGATCGGTGCTGGCGGCAGCGCTGACGAGCCTGACGGTCGGGGCGGTGGCCGGCCTGGTACTGGCGTTGTTCAGCGCACCGTGGCTGATCGTGGTCGGTGTCGCCTGCGTTGCCGGTGCGTGGCTGTACACGGGCGGGTCCAAACCGTACGGCTATGCGGGTTTCGGCGAGCTCGCCGTGTTCGTGTTCTTCGGCCTGGTCGCCGTACTCGGCACCCAGTACACGCAAGCCCTGCGGGTCGACTGGGTGGGGTTAGTGCTGGCGGTGTCTATCGGCGCCCTGTCGTCAGCGGTCCTGGTAGCCAACAACCTGCGGGATATTCCCACCGACAGGCAGTCAAACAAGGTGACCCTCGCGGTACGCCTGGGCGACCCCCGGACCCGCGTGTTCTATCAGGCGTTGCTGGCGACCGCCGGAGCGTTGACGCTGGTGCTGATGCTGGCGACGCCGTGGTGTGCGGTGGGCTTGGTGGCCACGCCGCTGGCCCTGCGTGCGGCGGCACCGGTGCGATCCGGCCGCGTCGGCCCGGAGCTCATCCCGGTGCTGCGTGACACCGGGCTGGCGATGGTGGTGTGGGCGATCGTGGTGGCGGTAGCTTTGGCGTTAACCGCGTCGTGACCCTGAATGCACACGGAACCTGGAGGACGGGCATGAAGCAGATCGCCACGACTAGCGGGCCCAAAAGCATCGGATTGCTCAGTGTCGGCGCATACCGCCCCCAGCGGGTGGTGACCAACGATGAGATATGCCAGGACATCGAGTCTTCCGACGAGTGGATCTTCTCCCGAACCGGAATCAAAACCCGCCGCTTCGCCGCTGCCGAAGAATCCGCCGCTTCCATGGCGATTGAGGCCGGCCGACAGGCTATTTCAAAGGCCTCACTGACGGCGAGCGACATCGACGGCGTCATCGTGGCCACCAACACCCATTTCCGGCAGACCCCGGGCTGCGCGCCAACGGTCGCGGCGGCGTTGGGGGCAAAGGGTATTCCCGGATTTGATGTCGCGGCGGGGTGCGCCGGCTTCGGATATGCGCTCGGCGTCGCCGCCGACATGGTCCGCGGCGGGAGCGCCAACAAAATGCTGGTAATCGGTTCGGAGAAACTGTCGCCCACTGTCGACATGCAGGACCGCAGCAACTGTTTCATCTTCGCCGACGGAGCGGCCGGGGTCGTGCTGGGCGAGACGGCCATTCAGGGCATTGGACCGACGGTCTGGGGCAGCGACGGCGACCAGGCCAATGCCATCCGTCAGGACATCGACTGGATCTCCTACACGCAGCAGCCAACCGGCCCGCGCCCGTTTCTGCGGCTTGAGGGCAGTGCGGTATTCCGTTGGGCGGCATTCGAAATGGGCAAGGTCGGTCGGCAGGCCATGGACGCGGCAGGAGTGCGGCCCGACGAGATAGACGTGTTTGTGCCTCACCAAGCCAATAGCCGGATCAACGAGGTGCTGGCCAAGAGCCTGGAGTTGCGGCCGGACGCGATTGTCGCCAACGATATCGAGCACACCGGAAACACGTCGGCGGCCTCCATTCCGCTGGCGATGGCCGAATTACTGACGACCGGGGCGGCCAAGCCCGGCGACCTTGCCCTGCTGATCGGCTACGGCGCAGGCCTGAGCTATGCCGCGCAGGTCGTCCTCATGCCCAAGGGGTGAGTGCGCGCTTTACTCGTCGTCGGGCGCCTCGCCGCGCAGCCTGGCCTGCAGCGTTTCGCGTTCCTGGCGCCGGCGCTCACCGGCCACCGCAAGCGCGGCTGTCGCGCGGCGACGTAACGGGGTGAACAGCCAGATGCCCAGGGGCATCCCGATGATGAAGGCGAACAGCACGGCAACGATGATCGGGAATTCGACCACCCCGAGTAGGCGCGCCACACCGTAAATCGCGGCGCTGAGTGCAGCCACCAGCAGCAACCGCACCGACGCGTAAAGCACGACGTCGACGACGACCTTATCCCGGCGATCGTCAATCTGGTCCCCCGCGGGCGTGCCAGCGCTGTCGTCGCTACGTCGTTCAGACACAGCTAGAGCCTACGGCGCGAGTATATTCGCTCAAAGGAGGTGTTGAGTGCTCTACCTGCTGCTCATCATGGTTTTGGGGACGCTGCTCTACGTTGGCCTGCGTGCGGCACGTTCGCAGGTCTTGCGGACGAAGACTCGTGTCATCGGACCGGACGACGATCCCGATTTCTTGCGGCGGTTAGGACACGGGGACAAACCGCGCTGATTCCGGCTACGCCGCCGCTTGCGATCGCCGCTAGCCCCGCTGGTCGCTGGGGAACCCGTCGGCGACAACGGCCGCCAGCTCGGTAAGCGCTTCACGAGTCGGCCGCCGCAACCGGTCGAGGCTGATCTCGGCGCCCTCCTCCAAGTGTGGGTCGAAGGGCACCAGCCGCACCGCGCGGCACCGCCGGGAGAAGTGCTCGACCACCTTGTCCATGTCGACCTTGCCCGTCCGTGGCCGCACCGCGTTGATGACCGCGATCGAGTTGCGAACCAGTTCCTCGTGCCCGTGCGCGTCAAGCCAGTCCAGCGTCGCCGAAGCGCTGCGCGCGCCGTCAATGGATGCCGAGCTGACCACCAACAGCACGTCAGCCGTGTCCAGCACCGACGACATCGCGGAGTGCAGGAGTCCGGTGCCGCAGTCGGTCAGCACCAGCCCGTAGAACCGCTCCAGCAGATAGAGGGTGTTCACATAGTCGTCCGCGCTGAACGGATCCGACACCGCCGGATCGCTCTCGGACGCCAGCACCTCCATTCCGCTCGGGCCCCGTGAGGTGTAGCGGCGGATGTCGCTGTAGCGATCGATCGACTTCGCGTCGTGCAGGAGCTGGCGCACGCTGGATGCCGTCTCCAACGGGACCTTCTGACTTAGGGTGCCGCGGTCGGGGCTGGCATCCAATGCCACCACCCGATCGCCCCGGAGAGAAGCGAAGGTGGATCCCAGGGTCGCGGTGATCGTGGTTTTGCCGACACCGCCCTTCAGCGACAGCATCGCCACCCGGTAGCAGCCGCGCAGCGGCTGATTCACCTGTGCCACCAGGTTGTTGTAGCGAGCGGCCCGGGGGCTTTCCCCGAGATTGATCAGCTGACCCGACAGCGTGTACAACCACCGCCGCCAGCCCTGAGATGGCGGCGGTTTGATCGGCCGCAGGAGCACTCCGGTGGACAGCTCCGGATAGGGGGTGTGTGGCACGCGCTCGTGGTGATACTGCTGGGTCGGCAGCGCCTCCGCCGGGTCTTTGGACGGGCCAGTGTAGTACGCCCCGAAGGCCGTTGGGTCGATCCGTGTGATGCCGGTGGTCGGTGTGGGATCCCAGGGCGGCATCCCGGCCGGAGCCGGCGGTTGCTGCGGGCTGCCGGGTCCGGGCACCCGCCGGGTGCGGAATCCGGCGAAGGCCTGGGTGTTGGCCTGGGAATTGGCATCGCCGCCGGATTCGGGCGACGGTTCGCCCGGATGTTGGTGGGGCGGCGGCGCCTGCGGCGGCAACTGAGTAGTCGGATGACCGGGCGTCCCCTGGCCCGTCGTCGGATGGTCGGCCACGTGCGCTTCCCCCTTGTTTGCCGTACTCCGTTCGGTTGGTTAGCTGTCAGCCCACGCCCGCGTAGGAATGCAGACCCACAGTCACCAGGTTAACGAAGAACAGGTTGAAGATCATGGCCACGAATCCCACGACGTTGATCCACGCCGCCCTCCTGTCCCGCCAGCCCGCGGTTGACCTTGCGTGCAGATACGCCGCGTACACCACCCACGCGACGAACGACACCGTCTCCTTGGGGTCCCAGCCCCAGTACCTGCCCCACGCCTCCTCGGCCCAGATCGCACCGAAAATTACCCCGAAACCGAACACCGGAAACGCGAAGATCGTCGTTCGGTAGGCGATCCGGTCCAGGGTCTGCGGGTCGGGGAAGCGCCGCACCACCCGCGCCAGCGCGCCTTCGGTCTCGGGGTCGCCAAGCCGCGACGTCCGCAGCAAGAACAGAATGCTGGCGATACCGGCGACCATGAACACCCCGGAACCGAGGCTGACGACCGACACGTGGATAGGCAGCCAGTAGGACTGCAGCGCGGGCATCACCGGTGCCGCATTGGTGTAGAGCCAGCGTCCGGAAACGGTGAGCAGGATCAGCACCGGCAGCAGCAGGAAAACCCACAGCGCGCGGTACTGCGGGCGGCGCAGGACGATCGCGCCGGCGACCAGCCCGCTGAAGCAGGTCAGGTTGATGAACTCGTACATGTTGCCCCAGGGCACCCGCATGGTGGCCAGGCCGCGCAGCACAATGCACGCCAGCAGTAGCCCAATGCCCAGGTAGACCACCGCAAGTCCGGCCCGCCCGACGCGTTCGTCGAATGGCCGCGGGGCGACATCGCCGACGACGCCGGGTGTTTCGCTGTCGGCGGCAACCGAACCTGCCAGCACCCGCGCCCGGCGGTCTACCCGGCGGCCTCCGACGTAGGCCAGCTCGAAGGCCAGCAGCAGTAGTGCGACCACCAGGGCTACCACTGCCGACGTGAACGCCCAGTCGGAGTACCGCGCGAGGCCTATGTTGACGTGCAGGGTATTCATTTGACGTCCACCTGAGAACTCCTTCCGGACGCGGGGGTGTCCACCGAGTCCTGCCCGCGCGACGTGCCGAGTCCGTCCAGCAACCGCTCGGTCAGCGTTTCGAACTCGTCGCCCCAACCGGAATTGTCGGTCCGCGCCAAGCCGCCCAGCTCGACATTTACGGTACCTGGCGCTTCGGGTGCCGGCACCAGACGAACCCACACGCGACGGCGACGCACCAGCAGCGACACCAATAATCCGGCCATCATGGTGATGGCGAAGACCAGCACCCAGGTCTGGCCGGGGTCATGGGAGACCTGCAGGTTGACGAACGGAACGGCGCCGTCGAAGCGGACGACAGTGCCCGCCGCCGGCCCCTGATCCAGGCGGACCTGCTGGCCGGCGCGCAGGTTGACTCGCTTTTCTTTGGTCAGCCGGCCTTGATCGATCAATCGGGGATCAAGGGTGAACAACGATTGGGGCCGCCCGCTGTCCAGGCCGGTGTCGCCGCGGTAGATGTCGATAGCCACCGCGGGGGCGTTCAGCGCCGGGAAGCGCGACGACAATAGGGCGCCGTCGAGTTGCTCGGTCGGTGCCAGCAGGCCCTGGATCGCGATCTCGTGGTTACGGCGCTCGACGGGGTTGGGATAGCTGCCCGCGGGCGGATCGATGCGCGCCACGCCCGACGAGAGCAGAGTCTGCGGATTGTCCGGTCGCCATTGCACGGTCGACGTGCGCGTCCGGCCGTCCGGAAAAATCACGGTGAAGGTGGGCGCGTAGCCGTGACCCTGCAGGTAGATCCGGTCGCCGCCGACCCGCAGGGGGTGATTGACCTCCAGCCGATAGGGCCGCCAGCTGTTGGTCGTCGGATCGTTGCCGGCCCGATAGTCCTGGTAGTCGATGTCGGAGGCGAACGAAGTGGCCTGGCCCGACGGCAGGTAGTGCGCCTGAAAGTCGTTGACCCGGATGCAAATCGGATGCAGCGATGTGCCGTCGACGGTATTACCGGCACGGAATGAATCGAACGCGGCCGGCGACGCCGAGCAGAAGCCGGGCCCGCCGTCCGCGATGACGATCACGTTGCCCTCGTAGCCGAACAGCTTGCCGACGGCAACCGCAACCAGCAGGCCAAGCAGCGAGAAGTGGAAGACCAGGTTGCCGAATTCGCGCAGGTAGCCCTTCTCCGCGGAGACTTCCACCATCCCGGAGTTGTTCCGGACGGTCGTACGCCAGCCGCGCAGCCGTTCGGTGATCGTCGTCGCCAGGGCGTCCAAATCCTCGGGGCCGGCGATCAGTTTGCAGCTGGTGTGCTTGGGCAGCCGAGCCAGGTTGCGCGGAGCGGCTACCGGCTTGGCGCGCAGGCTCCGGGCGTGCTCGACCATCCGCGGGGTGAGGCAACCAACCAGGGACACGAACAGCAGGGCGTAAATGGCGGTGAACCAGAAGCTGGAGAACACGTCGAAGGCTTGCAGCCGATCCAGCCAGGGGCCGATCACCTTGTGCGAGGCCAGGTACTCGGCGACCTTTCCGGCGTTGAGGCTGCGCTGCGGCAGCAGGGCGCCGGGTACAGCGCCAAGCGCGAGCAAGAACAACAGCACCAGGGCGGTGCCCATCGACGTCAGCGCGCGCCAAGTGTTGCGCACTTTTGCGCCGAGCAGACGCAAAAGCCCCCAAAATGAGCCATTTTGGGGTGCTTTTGCTGGGGGCACCTCCCGCTTGCGGGGGACTGCTCGCGCCATCAAATTGGCAACCTCACGTCGCTGACGAACGCATCCCGCAACCACGAGACGAAGTCATTCCATGCCCCGCAGACCAGCGCCGCGCCGACCATGATCAGCAGTACACCGCCGAAGACCTGGATAGCCCGGCTGTGCCGGCGCAGCCAGCCGAAGCCCGCGACCGCCCGCGCCGAGCCGAAGGCGAGCAGCACGAACGGGATGCCTAGCCCCAGGCAGTAGGCGACCACCAGCAAGATTCCACGCGCCACGTTGGCGCCCTGGGTAGCCGAGGCGACGGTGATCACTCCGGTCAGTGTCGGCCCCAGGCACGGGGTCCAGCCGAGCGCGAACACGGCGCCGAGCAGCGGCGCCCCGGCAACAGTGGTCAGCTGCCGCGGGCTGAACCGGGCCTGGCGCTGCAGCGCTGGAACGAGGCCGACGAACACCAGGCCCATTACGATGGTGAGCACGCCGCCGACCCGTTGCAGCACAAGCTGGTTGGTGATCAGCGTGCTCGTCATGCCCAGGACCGCGACGGTGCCGAGCACGAACACCGTGGTGAATCCGGCCACGAACAACGCCGCGGATCCGGCGACCCGCCACCGCGTGGCGGGCGGGGCATGAATCGCGCCCGGGCGCGGTGGGTCTTGCCCTTCCGACCCCTCCGAAACGCCCACCACCGCAGCCAAATACGACAGATAGCCCGGCACCAGCGGCACCACGCACGGCGACGCGAAGGAAACCAGCCCGGCCAGCAAGCACACTCCCAGCGCCACCAGCAGTGGCCCGGCGGCGGCGATCTCAGTGAACCCGGTCACTGTCGTCCGGGCTGCGTCTGGCCCGCCCCGTTTTCTTGCGCCAGCCGCTGCACCACGGGTAGCAGATCCTCGGCCAGCAATTGACGCAGGAACACCGCCGCCACCCGGTGCTGGCGGTCCAGCACCAGCGTGGAAGGGATGACGGTGGTGGGGTATTTGCCGCCGAACGCGATCAGGGTGCGCATCGCCGGGTCGTAGATGGACGGGAAGGTTACGTGGCGATCGGTGACGAAGTCCTGGGCGGCTTGCCGATTGTTGTCGCGAACGTCGATGCCTAGAAAAGATACCGAGGACACTCCGCGGGTGGCGTCATAGACCTGTTGCAGTTGGGCGATCTCGGCTCGGCAGGGTCCGCACCACTGGCCCCACACGTTGATGACTACGACCTGACCGGCAAAGAGGCCCGCAGGGCCGTCCAACGAAAGCGTGCGCGAGGGATCCATCAAATCGGGCCCGGAAAGCGGGCCGGGGCGGCCGCGGCTCGCAGGCGGGTCATAGGAGATGTCGGTCTTGCCGCCGGGCGAGACGAATTCGAAGGTGCCGCCCTGCGCGACCGCATCGCGTCCCGAACAGCCTGCGAGAAGACCGGGGAGAAGGGTCGCCAACACCGCGGCGATCGCCAGCCGCCAGCTCTTCACGGTCAAGCGCCCGCCGGTTCGGAGTACGCCACGTCAACTAGCCGGTCGCCGTCGTAAACCAGGGTCGTCAGCGATGCCAGCCCGCACTCCCGTTTGCGCGGGTCGTGCCAGAGTCGCTTACCGGTCAGGTGTAGGCGCAGCGTCCATACCGGCAGCTGGTGGCTCACGCAGACCACCTCATGGCCGGCCGCCCGGGCACGTGCCTTGTCCACTGCGATCGACATCCGGGCCACGATGTCGACGTAGTGCTCGCCCCACGACGGCGTAAACATGTTGCGCAGGTGCCACCACACCCGCGGATCCCGCCATGCACCGTCGCCGGGGCTGAGCCGCCGGCCCTCGAAAAAGTTGGCCGACTCGATCAAGTCGGGGTCGGTGTCCACCGGCAGGTTGTGCTTTGCGGCGATGGGCGCGGCGGTCTCCTGGGCCCGCTGCAGCGGGGAGGCGATGACCGCGACGAGGTCGCGGTCGGCAAGCGCGTCGGCGACCGCCTCGGCTTGCGCCCGGCCTTTGTCGGAGAGATGGAATCCGGGCAGCCGGCCGTAGAGGATGCCGGTGGGGTTGTACACCTCGCCGTGCCGCATCACGTGCACCCGGGTTTGCTCACCCATCAGGACTCCCGTTCCCGCGCCGCCGCCCGGGCGGCAGAAGGCAACGCGTCGGCGATCCGCTCGAACGCGTCGTCGTCGAGGGCGGCCGAGACGAACCACGCCTCGAACGCACTGCACGGCGGGTACACGCCGGCGTCCAGAAGGGCGTGGAAAAACGGCGGATAGCGCCACGTCTGGCTGCCGCGCGCCGACGCGAAGTCGCTCACCGGCGTTTCGCTGAAGAACACGCTGAGCATGTTGCCGGCGCGCGGGATCTGGTGCGGCACACCGGCATCCGTCAACGTCTCGGCCAGCAGCCCGGCCAGCCGGTCGGCATTGGCATCCAGGGTGGCGTAGATCGCCTGGTCGGCAGCGCGCAGCGTGGCCAACCCGGCGGCCATCGCCACCGGGTTACCGGACAACGTGCCGGCCTGGTAGACGGGCCCCAGCGGCGCCAGCCGCTCCATCACCTCGGCCCGCCCGCCGAATGCCGCCGCCGGCAATCCACCGCTCATCACCTTGCCGAACGTGAACAGGTCGGCGGCGACCGGATCGATTCCATACCAACCACTTCGGCTGACCCGGAAGCCCGTCATCACCTCGTCGACGATCAGCAACGCACCATGTTCGGCGGTGATCGCCCGCAACGCCGCGTTGTAGCCGGCGCCGGGGGGTACGACTCCCATATTGCCGGGGCTGGCCTCGGTGATGACCGCGGCAATCTGGTCGCCCAGCCGGGCGAACGTCTGGGTCACTGCTTCGATATCGTTGTAGGGCAACACGATTGTGTCGGCCGCCACGGCGCCGGTGACGCCGGGCGAGGACGGCAGTCCAAGTGTCGCGACCCCCGAACCCGCGTCGGCTAGCAAGGCGTCCACGTGTCCGTGGTAGCAGCCGGAGAACTTGACGATCTTGGGCCGGCCGGTGAACCCGCGGGCCAGCCGGACGGCGCTCATGGTGGCCTCTGTGCCGGAGTTCACCAGGCGGATGCGTTCGACCGGCGCTACTCGGCCGATGATCTCGGCGGCCAGCTGCGACTCCGACGGCGTCGGGGCCCCGAACGACAGGCCCGACGCCGCGGCTTTGGTGACGGCCTCGACGACGGCCGGGTGGGCATGCCCGAGGATCATCGGGCCCCACGAGCAGACCAGGTCGACGTAGCGGTTGCCGTCGGCGTCAGTGAGCCAGCAGCCGTGGGCCTCGGTGATGAACCGCGGCGTGCCGCCCACCGCGGTAAACGCCCGAACCGGAGAGTTCACCCCGCCCGGAATCACCGCGCAGGCCTCCTCGAACAGCTTGGCCGACGCGGTTACCGCTGTCCCGGCGCGCGCGCCCGCCTGATCAGTGCTGCTCATGCTGACCAGTGTCCCAGCCTGCGCGGTCGCTTCAACTACAGGGTGTAGGGGTTGATGTTGGTTCGGCCCCCGAGTTGGATGGTGGCATGGAACTACCCCAAGGGCTCGCCCGATTCAACCGGCACGTCACCAACCCCGTTCAGAAGCTGTGGGCCGGCTGGGCCCCATCGTTTGGAATCATCGAGCACGTCGGGCGAAAGTCCGGCAAGGAGTTCCGCACGCCGGTGACCGCGTTCGACGCCACCGTCGACGGCAAGCCCGGCATCGCGGTCCTGTTGACCTACGGCCCGGACCGGGACTGGCTGAAGAACCTCAAGTCGGCCGGCGGCGGGCAGATGCGCCGCCACGGCAAGACGTTCGGCATCACCAACCCACAGGTCGTCACCAGGGACGAGGCGGCGGAGCATGTGAACAGCGGTACGCGGCGCGTGTTCGGGCGACTGCCGTTCGAGCAGGCGGTGCTGTTCAGCAAGACGTCCTAGCCCACCGGGCGCGACCGACGAAGTACAGCCCGATCACCACCGCCCAGGACAACAGGCTGAGCCAGAGTTGACCGCGCGCTGAGTGGTCAAACGCCATCTGCACGAGCACGGCGGTGATGGCGACCAGAGTCAGAATCGACAGCACCGGGAAAAACCACATCTTGATCCGCAGCTGGTCCGCAGGTGTGCGGCGGCGCAGGATGATCTGCGACAGAGCGATCAGCCAGTAGACGAACAAGATGATGGCGCCAGATGAGTTGAGCAGGAACAGGAAAACCGTGTCGGGCGCCAACCATGCCATGATCACGCAACCGAAACCGACCGCCGACGAAAACAAGATGGCGATGTGAGGGACTCCGCGACGGCTCAGCTTGACCAGCCGCGCCGGCGCCTGGCCGCGCCCGGCGAGCGCGAACAGCATGCGCGACGAGGTATAGAGCCCCGAGTTCAGGCAGGACAGCACCGCGGTCAGCACCACCGCATTCATCGCCTGATCCGCGCCGGGGAGACCCATGTGCTTGAACGCCGCGACGTACGGCGACGAACCGAGTTCCACCGAGTTCCACGGCATGATCGCGACGAGCAGAAAGACCGAACCGACGAAGAAGATCCCGATACGCACGACCACCGATCTGGTCGCCCGCTGGACCGCGAGGCCCGGATCCCGGCTCTCGGCGGCGGCGACGGTGACGACTTCCGCGCCGACCATCGAGAAGATCACCACCACAATGGCGGCGAACACGGCGCCCACACCCTTCGGGAAGAATCCGCCGTGCGAGTGCAGGTTGGACAGGCCATCGTGATGGCCGGGCACCAGCCCGAGAACGAACGCGGTGCCGATCGCCAGAAAGATGACGATTGTCGCGACTTTGATTCCCGCGAACCAAAATTCGAATTCGCCGAACGAAGACACGGAGAACAAGTTAGTCGCCGTCATCAGCAGCATCAGGCAGAGCGACATCAGCCACAGGGGCGCCGGGAACCAGTAGTTGAGGACCTTTCCGCCGGCGACCGCTTCGAAGCCGACCACGATCACCCAGAAGTACCAGTACAGCCAGCCAACCGAAAAACCCGCCCAGCCACCGAGTGCTTTCCCGGCGTAGTCGGCGAACGATCCGGTCGACGGGTTCGCGGCGGCCATCTCGCCGAGCATCCGCATCACCAGAATGATCAGCACACCGCAGATCGCGTAGGTCAGGAACGCGGCGGGCCCGGTGTCCTTGATCACCACACCAGACCCGACGAACAATCCGGCGCCGATGACACCGCCCAAGGCGATCATGCTGAGCTGACGCTGCGAAAGTCCTTGGCGTAGTTGCGGATTAACATCTAAATCTGACACCGCGGGCTCGCTTTGATCCTCGCCTTCGCGCCCGGAGCTCGCCTGGCCTTGGGTGCGCGCCATCACCGGACGCTAGCAGCTATGGGCCGGTAGCGCGGCTCTGAAATACAGGTCTTTCTCGCGAATCAGCGCCGTGGCGACGAGCTGATCACTGCCGTCGCAACCAGATAGCCGCACGCCAGCCACGGCGCGCCACCAAGAGCGGCGATCAGTGCCGTCAGGATCATCGGGGTGACCCCCGAAGCGTAAATACCGGAGAACTGGTAGACGAACGACAGACCGGTGTAGCGGGTGTCGGTGGGATACAGCGACGAAAACAGGGTGCCCTGCGCACCGTAGAACAGCGCGTGGACGACACCGAACACGATGATCATCCCCAGCCCGAACAGGATCAAGTTCTTGGTGCCGAACAAGGCGAATACCGGGAACGTGGCGATTCCGTAGCAGGCCACACCGGTTAGGTACACCCGCCTCGGACCGAACCGCTCGGTCAACAGTCCCGAGACGGCCAGCAGCACCGCTCCGCCCCACTCACCACCGAGCGCGAAACCCTGCAGGATACGCAGCGCCAAAAGCAGCAGCGGCGCCCAAACGCCGATCTGCTTCAGTCTCGTCAAGAGCTTCCGGCGCGGCAGTCGCCACGTCGGGCAATGTGGTCGCCACGATCGCTCAGTGCGCCGGGGCTACCGCGAAGGGCGTCGCCGGGGCGGGTTGTGACTGACGGCTCGGATGGCTCCACAGCCCCCGGCGCTCGAGCAACGGCAGAACGCCCTCGCCAAACCAGTAGGCCTCTTCCAGGTGCGGATATCCCGACAGGATGAAGTGGTCGATACCCAGCTCTGCGTACTCGACCAGTCGCTCGGCAACCTCGGCATGCGAGCCGACCAAGGCGGTGCCGGCACCCCCGCGAACCAGCCCCACCCCGGCCCACAGATTGGGCGCGACCAGCAGGCTGCTGCTGCTGCCGCCGTGCAGCTGCAGCATGCGGCGCTGCCCCTCCGATTCGCTGCGCCCCAGGCTGGCTTGCACCCGCTCGACGTCCGCCGGGTCGACGGCCGCCAACAGCCGGTCGGCTTCGGCCCAGGCTTCCCCGGAGGTGTTCCGGCTGATCACGTGGATCCGTAGGCCGTACTCCAGAACCCGACCGTTGTCGGCGGCGAATCCGCGAATCCAATCCAATTTCTCGCCAACGGCCGCCAGGGGCTCGCCCCAGGTGAGGTAGACGTCGGAGTATTTCGCCGCGACGGGGCCGGCAGCCGCCGAAGATCCTCCAAAGAACACCGGGGGCAGCGGGTCGGGCCGGTTGTTCAGCGCCGCGCCCTCGATGCGAATGTGGTCCCCGGCAAAGGACACCGGCTCATCCGACGTCCACAGTTCCCGCACCACATGCAGAAACTCGGCGGTGCGGGCGTAGCGGGCCTCTTTGTCCAGGAAATCGCCGTAGGCCCGCTGTTCGTGCGGTTCACCACCGGTGACGACGTTGAGCAGCAGTCGACCGCGCGAGTGCCGCTGATAGGTCGCCGCCATCTGCGCGGCCAGCGTTGGGCTCAGTAGCCCTGGCCGGAAAGCGACCAGGAATTTCAGTGTCTCGGTATCCTCGACAAGCATCGCCGTCGTCAGCCACGCGTCCTCGCACCACAAACCGGTGGGAGTGAGCACCCCCTCGAAGCCGTTGGTTTCGGCGGCGGCGCAGATCTGTCGGAGGTAGCTCAGCGTGGCGGGCCGATCCCCGTGCATCGACGTGCCGTGTCCGCCCGCGACCAGATTCCGCGAATCACCGTAAGTCGGCAAAAACCAATGAAATGCCAAGCCCATCCGTTAACTCCCTATAGCCATAGCTCAACTCTCAAATCGTGCCCGAGTACCAGCAAACGCGCGAGGGTTGAAACCGAGCAGATTTAGAACGTCGAATTCGCCGTGGCGTATTACGCGAAAATCACAACTACCTTGCGATACGGCGTGGCAGGGCCGTCAAATCCGCTCCGGCCCGGCATCATTGATGATCATGTCTGACCTGACCCGACGTTCCGTGCTGCGGATGGGTTTCGGCGCCAGCGTTGGAGCCGCGGGGCTGTGGGCGTTGAGCGGCCTGCTGGATCCGATCCAGCCGCAAGCGGCACCCGCTTTGCAGGGGCCTGCCCCGTTCGAGCCCTCGACGGCCGGCAAGGCGCTGCCGACCAGGCTCACTGGCTCGTTCGTCTCGGCAGCCCGCGGCGGAGTCAAGACAAACTGGGTGATCGCCATTCCACCGGGACAGACGGAAATGCCGCGTCCCGTGATTGCGCTGCACGGCGTCGACGGCGACGCGACCCAGATGCTGGAAGCCGGTGTCGAGGACGGGCTGGCTCAGCTGGCTCGAAGGGGCAAAGCGGGATTCGCGGTCGTGGGCGTCGACGGCGGAAACACCTACTGGCACAAGCGCGCATCGGGCGAGGACTCCGGCGCGATGGTGCTCAACGAGCTGCTTCCGATGCTGTCGTCGATGGGCATGGACACCTCTCGGGTCGGCTTCATGGGATGGTCGATGGGCGGCTACGGGGCGCTGCGCCTGGGAGCCAAGCTGGGCCCGGCCCGCACCGCAGGTATCTGCGCGATCAGCCCGGCGCTGTACACGTCGTTCGCCGACAGCGCCCCCGGGGCCTTCGACAGCGACGACGACTACGTGCAAAACGGTATGCTGAACCTTCCGGCGCTGTCACAGATCCCGCTGCGCGTGGACTGCGGCACCTTTGACCGCTTCTATCCCGCCACCCGCCAGTTCGTCAGCCAGCTGACGACGCCGCCGGCTACCAGTTTCACCCTGGGCGGGCACGACATGGTTTGGTGGCGGGCGCAGCTGCCCGGCGAGCTGACCTGGATGGCGTCGTAGCCAAGAGATGACAGTTCGGCAGGAAGATGCCTACCGCCCTCCACGTCGAGTGGAGCGGCGGCTTCGGCCGACCGGATTCCGCCCGGACATCGAGGGCTTGCGCGCCGTCGCGGTGATCGCGGTGGTGCTCTACCACGCGGGTATGCCCGGCACCACCGGCGGCTTCATCGGCGTCGACGTCTTTTTCGTCATCTCCGGCTTCCTCATCACCGGACTGCTCTGGCACGAGGTCGCGACGACAAACACCGTTCGGCTCGGCCGTTTTTACGGTGCACGGGCGCGCCGCCTACTACCGGCCGCGGCCACCGTCGCCGTCGCCACCGCGATCGGCGCGGCCATCGTGCTGCCGCCCGTACAGGCACGAAGCGTCTTCATCGACGGCATCGCGAGCGCCCTGTATGTCGGCAACTACCGGTTCGCGCTGCAGGGCACCGACTACCTGGCCTCCGACGTCCCGCCCTCACCCTTTCAGCACTACTGGTCACTCGGCGTCGAGGAGCAGTTCTACCTGGTGTGGCCGGTGCTGATCATCGGCACAGCGTGGCTGGTCCGGCGTGCACGCAAGCACGGTGCGGCACGGGCACCGTTTGTGCTGGTCTTCGGGTTGGTCGGGGCGGCTTCATTGGCGGCGGCCGTGGTGTGGACTACCACATCCGCGTCCTGGGCGCCCTGGGCGTTTTTCTCACTGCCCACTCGGGCCTGGGAGCTGGCGGCCGGTGGCCTGGTGGCCCTTTCGATCCGGCAATGGCGCCGGTTGCCGCTGCGATCCGCGGCGGTCATCGGATGGGGAGGGTTGGCACTGATCCTGTTGACCTGCACCCAGTTCGACCCCGGCACCCCCTACCCGGGGACCGCGGCGCTGCTGCCCGTGCTTGGCACCGTGCTGGTGATCGGCGGCGGTTGCGTCACCGGCCCCATGGGAGTCGGTCGCGTGTTGTGCCGGCCGGCGATGCGCGCGATCGGCCGGGTGTCGTACTCGTGGTATTTGTGGCACTGGCCGGTGCTGCTGCTGATGCCGCCGTTGCTGGGCGATCCCACGGGCCTGCCGGGGCGACTGGCCGCAATCCTGGTCTCCGCCGGACTCGCCGTCATCACGATGCATCTGATCGAAAACCCCACTCGGTTCGCCGCCGCCATGCGCCGGTCCGCCAAGGCCAGCCTGGCGCTGGCCGGGGCCGCCAGCGCGGTCGCGGCGTGCGCGTGCTTGCTGCTGCTCACCGTCACACCGGCGCCGGTCGGCCATGGGGTGGCCGCCGCGAAGGCGAGTATCGTCGCGCTACCTTCCGCGGCCTTTCCAACCGGCAAGCCGCATGAAGCCGAGCCGCCGGCCATCGATCCACGGGATGCGCCCGTCGAAAGCGTGTTTGCGCAGGTGCGTGACGCGGTTGCCGCGGCCGCCGGCGTGCGAGCCGTCCCGTCGAACCTGAACCCCTCGCTCGATCGCGCGCCGGCCGACAAGGCGGCCGTTTTCGTCAATGGCTGCGTGCTTTCCTGGCGCGACGTCGGCCAGAGCGAGTGCGCGACGGGCGATGCCGCGGAGCCGACGTCGTCCGCGAGGACCATAGCGTTAATCGGCGATTCACACTCCGCCATGTGGAACCCGGCACTGCAAGTGTTCGCCGAGCAGCGGCACTGGCGGCTGGAGACGCTGGCCAAGGTGACCTGCCCGCTGCAGGACCTGCCCATCGACAGCCCGTATCTGGGCCGTGAGTACACCGAGTGCGAACAGTGGCGCAACGAGATCATGGCCCGGGTGACGGCCGAACACCCGCGCCTGGTGGTGCTGAGCATGAGCCGGCGCTACGGAGCGGACTTCGGCTTCGAGTCGTACGACCCGGCGTGGATCGAAACCTTGAATCGCACTGTGGCGCAACTGCGCGGCGCCGGCAGCACTGTTCTGGTCTTAGGGCCGGTCTCGGACCCGCATTCCTCCGTCCCCACCTGTCTGTCGGGGCACCTGGACGACGCCACCGCCTGTGCGCCGACGCGGTCGGCCGCGGTCAACCACGACGGTATTGCCGCTGAGCAGGCCGCGACCAGCGGCGGCGGCGGCCACTACGCGGACCTGACCGACCTTTTCTGCACCCCGGACCGCTGCCCGGTGATCGTCGGCAACACCCTGGTGTTCCGGGATGACAACCACGTGACGACCGAGTACGCGCAACTGCTGGCACCCGTTATCGGCGCGCTGGCCGATCGCGCACTGATGGGCGGCTGAGCCATGGGGGCGAGCATGAACTTCTTGACGCGGATGAACTTCTTTACGCAGATGAACGTCTCAATAGTGAAAGGGTTTTGGAGGTTTTGAGATGACGCCGTTGCTGCTGATCTGCTTGGCCGCTACCGCGCCGGTCGCCGGACTTGGCCTGTTGCAACTGCAAGCGCGCCTTGAGCAATGGGATTACGAACGGCACGCAGAGGACTGACACGACGCCGTGTTCATCCTGAATGCGCTGCCCTGCATTCACTTTGGCAATTCACTTTTGCAAAAGAAGCCGACTCACCGGGACAACTGCGTGCGAATGAGCGGCGCAATCTTGTCCGCCAGATACGCATGCCCTGCGTCGTTGGGGTGCACGCCATCCGGGCCGATCAGGTCGGGCCTGTCGAAGAACCAGCGTTCGGCGATCGGATCGACGAACGGCGCTCCCGCGCCGCGGGCCGCGGCGTTGAGGACGTCACGAATCTGCAGCACCTGGTCGGGTACATCGGCAGTTGGCCACGGCGGTCCGATCACCAGAAGCCTCGCTGACGGTGCAATGCGGTGGGCCGAATCGAAGTCAGCAAAGGCCCGGTCGGCCAGTAGCCCAAGATCGACGCCCTGGTCGTTGCGCGAGCCGAAGAACACCACCAGCGCATCGTCGGGCTTGACCGCCCTGGACGTCAGGTCTCCGAAGACGCTGCCATGATCGCCGGGCACGCCATAGCCTGCTCCGCCCTCGGCTGCCACGTCGGCCGCGATCGGCACGCCATGCTGAGCGAGCACCCGCCAGGCACGGGCAGTCCACGATTTCGGGCCCCGGCCACCCAAGTCCGTGCCGTTGGTATACGAGTCGCCGATCACTGCGACGTGGGTCAGCTGCGAATCCACGATGCGAATGTCGTCAACCCGCATCCGCTCCGGGTGTGTGAGAGACCCGGGACAGCCGAGGACCACGCCGACCAACAGAGTCAGGCCAATCAGGAATGTGGCCAGACGACTCACCACTACCTCCACAATGAACGGCAGCGTCGTGTGCCGAATCCAACCGGACAATCGTCACACCGCGCGGATCGAAACCGCTTCCCGCGCCACATCGAGCTGACGAACCTTGGTGTCGACCGGCTCGCCGGGCTCGACTTCGGCTTGCACCGCTCCGCCACCAACCATCCTGCGCATCCACCGGCGCGCCGGTTCTTCGACGAAGTGATACAGCAGGATCGAGGCAACCACGGCAATCACGAGCAGGCCGATGACGTTCCATTTCCATGGGTTTTCCTGCGGTATGAGCTCGAATTGCTGCACCGCCCAACCCCAGACGGTGTGCACCAGCTCGTGCACCATGTACAGGCAGAAGGAGATCTGCCCGCCGTAAACCATCAACCGCGTCGACAGCAACCGCGGCAGGCTGCCCACACCGATCGCGAGCGTCATCACCAGTGGCACGAACAGCATGTCCACCACCCCGCTGCTGTCGTACAGCCCGGTGATCGGGTGCGCGTCAAACAGGTACAGAATGCCCACAATCGCGGCGGTCAGAAGCACCGAACCGTACCCGGCCGCGCCTCGAGCGCGATCGCCGAGCCGCAGCCTACGCACGGCGGCACAGGCCAGCGCGCCCGCGATGAACTGCGTCACGATCCGCGGCAGCCAGCTCCACGGCGTGTAGAACTGGCCACTGGCCAGCAACAGCATCACCGGCGGCAACGAGGCCGCGAACGCCAACAACGTCAGGCTCCGCGCCCTTGTCACAGCCTGCATCCGGAAAATCACCAGCACGACTGCACCGAACAGCAGGTAGGCCAGCCATTCCGCGCTGATCGACCACGCCGGCCCGTCCCAACTGGACCCGTCGAAGAACGGCTGAAACCACAGCTGCACCAACAGGATTTGGCGCAGATAACTGACCGCGGTGAGGTCCTGCACCTCGGGCAACGGCACGTGTCCGACGTGCTGGCTCAGGATCACCAACAGGGCCGCCAGATGCATGGTGACCAGGTACACCGGCCACACTCTGGCCAGCCGCAGCCACAGGAAGTGCAGGGTGGCGCGCGTCGACCACGATTGGCCCATCCGGTCGAGGTAGTTCCAGGTCAGCACGAACCCACTGAGGATGAAGAACAAGTCGACACCCTGCGCGCCGCAGTTGAGCACCGGTGAAAGCGCGTCCTTGAAGTCGGGTGACGCATCGCTCAACATCGGCCGGAAGTGAAACAGCACCACCCAGACCGCGGCGACGATGCGGAGGCCTGTCAGGGCCTTGATCTCTCCCTTTAGCTCTCCGAAGCGCACGACGCTCTTTCCGTCTGAACTCTGCTGTTTCGTTCGCCTTCCGGTCCGCTGACCTGGCGATCTTTACCACTACCGGGCCATCAAGGACGGCCATATCGCAAGCCCCCCGACTGGCAACCGGCAGCCATTGGAGCCTAACAGCGCGATCGCCGCGACGGGCCGTAAGGGGAAGTGAGTGGCATGTCGGGCTTGCACAGGCAGTCCGAAAGCCTTACCGAAGAGTTAGACGCGGCTTTCGCTCCCCTTAGATTTCGCGAGGAACGTTATGGGTAGGTCGAGTCGACGCCGAGTCGGCCTCCACGACGCCATGCTGAATGGGGCTGCTGATGACTAACGTTGCGACTCGACAGGGCAACTGCACCTTCGATTGCGGTGGCGCCCAGATTCGGGCGCACTGTCGGCACCTGGCGACGGTGGTGACCATCCGAGGCGAAATCGACGCCGTCAACGTCGATTGGGTAAGCAAATACATTCGGCGCTTCATCGTCGGGGCGAACCCGGTGGTGATCGACATGACCGACATGCGCCAGTTCGCGATGTCCGCTATCTCGCTGTTGTACGCGATTGACGAGGACTGCCGCGCTGCCGGGGTGGAATGGACGTTGATCGCGAGCCCGGCGGTCACCGAAGTGCTGGATGGCAGCGGCCACCAGGACGGCAACGGCACCGTGTTTCCGATTGCACGCTCCGTACACGAGGCGCTGCACAACCTGGCCGACGCCATCGTGAGCCGCCGTCAGCTGGTACTGCCGCTCATCAAGAAGTCAGCTTAGAACGCCTTAGCCTGGCCGCCCCGACTACCGCCAGCACCGCGGCGGTAGTCGCAAGTACCAGAGTCAGCAGCAACAGCTGAGGGTTGTAAACCAGCGAAGCGGTGGCGGGCTGCCCGTCCGCGATGGGTGCGACAGCCACTACGTATCGAGCGTGCAGCCAGCTCAGCCCGGCGGCCAGCAGAGCGGCTCCGGCCAGCACGAATTCGGCCAGCGCCCGGAATCGGGTCTTCACTGCAGCGATCCCGCGTCATCACCATCGATGGTGACCGCGGGCGGCTCCACGCGCTCCTGGACCAGCGGTGTCAGCGCTGCCCGAAGGTGACGGTGACGCCGCGCCCAGGCCTGCGCAGTGCGTCCCTCGGTCAGTTTCAGTCCGATACCGGTGCGGCGGCGCGGCACCCCGAACAGTTCGCCAAGCGCCCGCGCCGACTGCCACGGCGCCAGCTCTTTGTCGGAAACCACGGAGTGTTCGGCTTCGGGATAGATTTTGACGATTTCACGTACCAGGATCGTTTCGGTGCCCTCACGCAGGGCGTCCTCGGTCAGTTCGACTGAGACGTGAATCCGCGCGGCCTTCACCTGCAGCGCGATGAACGCCGACACCATCACCAGGAAGATCCCCGGAGTCAGCAGCTGTATTCCGGCACCGCTCCACATTTCGATCAGAATCATCGACCCCGCCGCGGCCGGGCCTGACAGCACCCAGAGCCAGCTGGCACCGGGTTCGTAGAACAGAGGCTTAGGATCCTTCGCTGCTGCCATCTCCAGCCTTATCTGGTGATTGTCGCCCGCCGACGGGCCCGTCACGAAAGCCAACCCGCCGCCTCGGCGGCCCAGTAGGTGAGCACGATATCCGCTCCGGCACGCCGGATGCTGGTCAGCGATTCGAGCGCCGCGGCGCGGCCGTCAATCCAGCCGTTCGCGGCCGCAGCGCAGATCATCGCGTACTCCCCCGAGACTTGGTATGCGGCGACCGGCACCGGCGAGACGTCCGCCGCTGCGGCCACCACGTCGAGATAACCCATGGCGGGTTTGACCATCACGATGTCGGCACCCTCGTCGAGATCCAGTGCGATCTCACGCAGCGCCTCGCGGACGTTGCCGGGCTCCTGCTGGTAAGTACGCCGGTCCCCGGAAAGGCTGGAGCTCACCGCCTCCCGGAACGGGCCATAGAACGCCGAGGCGAACTTCGCCGCATAGGCCAGGATCACCACGTCGGCGTGGCCCGCGGCGTCCAGACCGTCACGGATCGCACCCACCTGGCCATCCATCATCCCGCTCGGCCCTACCACTTGTGCGCCCGACTCCGCTTGCGCCACTGCAAGTTTCACGTAGCGGGCTACGGTCGCGTCGTTATCGACCCGACCTCGTTCGTCGAGGACTCCGCAGTGTCCGTGGTCGGTAAATTCGTCGAGGCAGGTGTCGGCCATCAGCACGGTGGCCTCGCCGAGATCCTTGGCCAAGTCACGGAGGGCGACGTTGAGGATGCCGTCGGGGTCGGTGCCCGACGAGCCTGTCGCGTCCTTGTCCTGGTCGCGTGGGACGCCGAACAGCATCAGCCCACCCACTCCGGCGGCAACGGCATCGGCAGCCGCGCTGCGCAGCGAATCTCGGGTGTGCTGCACGACGCCCGGCATCGAAGCAATGGGCCGGGGTTGGTCGATACCGTCGGCGACGAACATCGGCAGCACCAAATGTCTTGGTTCCAAAGATGTTTGCACCACCAAGCGACGTAACGCGGGGGTGGAACGGAGCCGACGCGGACGCTGCCGCGGGTAGGCGCCCATCAGCCGCGAACGTGCGCAAAATGCCAGCCGTGACGGCGTGTCGGTGTACAGACACGCACGCTCGACTGCCAGGAAGCCACTAGCGCCTGCGGCTCTTCTTGCGTGGTGGTGGCAATGCGCCCTCGGCTCGCAGCCGCGCGGCATGTTCGGCCAATGCGTCGACCAGCGGGCCAACCGCGGCGGTCTCGGGCTGGACATCCACCCGCAAGCCGAATTCGGCGGCGGTCTCGGCGGTTTTGGGGCCGATGCAGGCGATGATGGTCCGCGCGTGCGGCTTGCCGGCGATGCCGACCAGGTTGCGCACCGTGGAACTCGACGTGAAGCACACCGCGTCGAAGCCGCCCGTCTTGATCATCTCGCGGGTGGTCGCCGGCGGCGGCGCGGCGCGCACGGTCCGGTAGGCGGTGACGTCCTCGATCTCCCAGCCACGCTCGCGCAGTCCCTCGGCAAGCGTTTCGGTGGCGATGTCGGCGCGCGGCAGCAGAACCCGGTTCACCGGGTCGAAAATGCTGTCGTAGGGCGGGAAGTCGTCCAGTAGACCGAGCGAGGACTGCTCCCCCGCCGGCACCAGCTCGGGGCTGATCCCGAACGCGCGAACCCGGTCCGCGGTCGACTCGCCGACGCAGGCGATCTTCACCCCGGAGAACGCACGCGCATCCAGACCGAACTCGCCGAACTTCTCCCACACTGCACGCACCGCGTTGGTGGAAGTGAACACCACCCATTGGAAGCGGCCGTCGACCAGGCCCTTGACCGCGCGCTCCATCTGAGCGGGGCTGCGCGGCGGCTCGACGGCGATCGTCGGCACCTCAATCGGATGCGCACCGTAGGACGTCAGTCGCTCGCTCATCTCGCCGGCCTGGTCCTTGGTGCGCGGCACCAGGATGGTCCAGCCGTACAGTGCGCGGCTCTCCCACCAGTTCAGCTTCGACCGGCTGGTCACCGTCTTGCCGATCGTGACCACCAGGGGTCCGGTCAGCGGACCCGCCGGATCGGTGCCGCCCAGGGCGGCCGGGTCGGTCAATCCGTGCAGCGTCGTCTCGACTGAACGCTGCTGGCAGGTGGTGCCCTCAGCGGTCACCACGCATGGAGTGGAGTCGGCCAGCTCGTGCTCGATCAGGGTGCGGGCCGCATCGGCGAGGTGCGAAGCCGTGGCCTGCAGGATCAGCGGCCCCGGAGCCGCTGCCAAAGCTTCCCAATCCACATGCGGGTCACGAACATCGGCAACCGTGTACGACGAACCCAGCGGCAACCCCGCATAGGTCGGAACGGCGCTGGTAGCGGCCAGGCCGGGCACGATCTCGACGTGCAGGTGGCTGCGCGAGACGGAGTTCACCTCGGTGATCACCGAATCGACCGTCAGCGGGTCACCGGCCACCAGCCGCACCACGTCGACGCCCGAACGAGCCTCGGCGATCAGCGTCTTGGCGACCTCGGCGGGATCGCCCAGCGCCGGGCGAACATCGGGACCACCGGGCATCACTGCCGGCATGGCGTGGCTGTGGTCGCCCTCGACAGGCCCGGCTCCGTCGTCGACGCTCCCGGCAACGGGACCGGCCTGCGCAGGGCCGGAGACCGGCGGCAGATCCTTACCGATCAGCGCCAGCACCGGCTCGGGGACGTCGGGGTCGGTGAATACCAGCGGGGCATTCGCCAGCACCGTGGCGGCCCGCGTGGTCAACAGACCCGGATCCCCCGGACCAGCGCCCACGAAAGTGATGCGGCCCGGTCTCGGCTTGCGCCCTCGTATGCCCATTTGGCGAGTCATTGTCGCTCCCACGTCACGGTTAGTCACTTCCTAGCGCGGGGTCTTGCCGCGCTCCCCACATCAGGTCCCGGGCGCCCAGCTCGAACAACTCCGCGGCGACCGAAAGCCCAAGCTCCCGTGCTCGACCCGAAGTGCCGATGCCGGACGCGCGGATCACGTCGGATCCGTCCAGCGCCGCCACGCAGCCGCGCAACGACAGCTCTTCGAAGATCCGGCCTTCCTCATCGATGGACTCGACCACTTCTGCGATCGCGCCCACCGGTGCGGAGCAACCGGCCTCCAGTTCGGCGAGCAGGGCTCGCTCCGCGGTGACCGCCGCTCGCGTGTCGGCGTCGTCCAACTCCGCCAACACTGCCGCCAACCGGCTCTCACCGGCGCGGCATTCGACCGCGAGTGCACCCTGAGCCGGGGCTGGCAACATTTGCACCGGCTCAAGCGTCTCGGTGACGTCATCGAGGCGGCCCAGCCGGGCTAGACCTGCCCGGGCCACGACGATGGCGTCAAGATCACCACTGCTTACCCTGTTCAACCTGGTATCTAGGTTGCCTCGTAGGGGGCGGATTTCCAAACCGAGACCCAATGCTCTAAGCTGCGCGGCCCGCCGCGGCGAAGATGTGCCGACCAGCGCCCCGACTGGCAATTCCCCGAGCACCAGGCCGTCGCGGGCCACCAGGGCGTCGCGGGGGTCGTTGCGGAGCGGTATCGCAGCGATCATGAATCGCGGGTCAGCGGCGGTTGGCAAATCCTTGTGCGAGTGCACCGCCGCATCGGCTCGGCCGTCTTCGATAGCCTCGCGCAGCGCACTGGTGAAGACACCCACCCCGAGAGATTCGATGGGCGCGGAAGATTCGTCGCCCACAGTGCTGATGATCACCAGCTCGGCCGGGTGGCCATTGGCGATGAGGGCATCCCTGATTCCACCGGCCTGGGTGGTGGCCAACAGACTGCCCCGAGTACCTATCCGGATCACGTGCGCCAATCGGCTACTCGGCGGACTTTTTCGGATGATCACGGGAGCTGCCTTGCGGGTCGAATCCGCTTGGCAAAACTGGTAATTCACCCGCAGTGGCGACGGCGTCGACAGACGTCTGGTCAAGTTCGAAGAGCTCGCGCAGTGCCTCGGCGTAGCTGTCGCCACCCGGGGCGCTGGCGAGCTGCTTGATCCGCACGGTAGGGGCGTGCAGCAGCTTGTCCACCACTCTTCGCACGGTGCGGGCAACCTCCTCGCGCTGGGCGCTCTCCATCCCGGGCAATCGGTTGTCCAAGCGCAGTAGCTCCGCCTCGACCACGTCGGCGGCCCGCTGGCGCAAAGCGGTCACCGTCGGGGTGACCTCGGCCATCCGCTGCCCTGCCAGATAGCTGGCGACTTCGTCCGCCACGATGAGGCGAGCGGCATCGACGTCGGCGGCGGCGGCGTGAGCGGAGGGTTCACGTTGCACCCGGTCCACATCGATGACCGAGACGCCGGGCAGCCCGGCCACCGCCGGGTGTACATCGCGAGGCATGCCCAAGTCGCACATCACCAACGGGTGGGTCGCTTCGTCACGGAGCGCGGCCGCCAGCGCATAGTGCACGTCGGCGAGCGAAACCACCGGGCTGATCGCCCCGGTACAGCTGACCACTACATCGGCCGTCGTCAGTGCGTCTGCCAGCCGATCAAGGGTGAGCGCCTCGGACCGAACGCCCGATTCGCGGATTTTGCGGGCCAGCCGCTGCGCCCGGGGCAGCGACCGGTTGAGCACGAGTATCTGCCCAACGCCGGCACGGGCCAGGTGCGCGGCCGACAATGCACCCATCGCTCCGGCGCCGATCAGCACGGCGGTCTTGCCTTCCAGCCCGCCAAGCCTGCGCTCGGCCATACCGAGGACGACCGACACCATGGAGGCGCCGGCTGCGTCGATGGCGGTTTCCGAATGCACCCGCTTGCCCACCGAGAGCGCTCGTTGGGCCAACTCGTGCAGCACCCGACCGACGGTGCGGTTGGCCTCAGCGGCGGCGTACGCGCGACGGACCTGGCCCAGCACCTGCTGCTCGCCGATCACCGCGGAATCCAGACCGCTGGCGACCGCGAACAGATGCTCGACGGCGGCCTCGCTGTAGCGGACGTAGGCGTATTTGGTCAGGTCGCTCATCGACATCCCGGAGTATTCCGACAGCACCTGCCCGACTACCGACAATCCGCCGTGGAAGGCGTCCACCACCGCGTAGACCTCGACCCGATTGCACGTCGACAGCAGCATGACTTCGGTCACCAGCGGCGACTGCAGCACCCGTTCGACGATTTTGGCCTGATCGGATTCGTCGATGCTGAGCCGCTCCAGGACGGAGACCGGCGCGCTGCGGTGCGAAACCCCGAAGAGCAGGATGCTCACGGCAGCATCACCTGGGCAGCCCCCTTGCTATTCACCAGCGTCTCGACCGGTGTCTACGGTAAACGTTTATCAGCTGGGCTACCAAATTTGTCGCGCTCGCGGAGATCGGCCCGCAGCCGGGGTTCGTCTATCTCCCAGTAGCTGTGCTCGAGGCCGTCCAGCAGGATCACCGGCAGCCGGTCGCCGAACTCCGCCCGCAGCGCGGAATTGCCGGCCAGTGCCGCGGCGTCGACGTCGGTGCTAGAGAGCTCGAACCCGAGCTCACCAGCCAGTTCAGCCAGCCTCGTGTGCGCTCGGGTGCAGATATCGCACCCGTCGCGGGTCAGCAACTCCACCTGCGGCCGACTTGTCGCCTTTTGGAACGAGGGCGTCATCACACCAGTGTGGCTGCGGGGCCGGCGACTTGCTCACTGAGGTCATTGCAGGTGAATTGCTGGGCCGCGCGGCGGTCGTTACGTTGCCGCTGTGGCTGGTTCAAACAATCTGCGCGTCAACCCCTTGGTGATGCAGGGGTTCTCCCAGGCGCTCCGGGGTGGTGCCGAGGATCTACAGAATCGACTGGCCGACCTGGACGGTCAGGTCAGCGAGATGCTGGCCGGCTGGCGAGGCAGATCTGGCGGTGCCTACACCGCTCAGTGGGAGCTGTGGCATCGCGGCGCCGGCGAGGTGCAGGTGGGGTTGTCGATCTTGGAAAGGTTGGTATCCCAAGCCGGCCGGGCTTATCAGGAGAACGAGGCCGCATCCAGCGAGGCGCTGCGCGGGGTCTGCCATGGCTGAGGCGTTTCGGGTAGATCCGCAGGCGTTGGCCGATTCGGTGCAACGAATGACGGAATTTCACCGCTGCGCCGAGAGCATGCTCGCCGAAATCGACTCTCTGGTCGCGAATCTCCACGCAACGTGGGCGGGGCAAGGTGCGGCCGCCCACGCCGAGGCGCACCGGCACTGGGCCCGTGGCGAGGCGATGATGCGCGAAGCGTTGGCCCAGTTGCGCACCGCCGGGACGACAGCTCACCGCAACTACACCGGCGCCATGTCGACCAATCTGGCGATGTGGTCGTAACCCGATGGCGCCGCTGACCGTAGATCCCGCGGCTCTCGACCGCGCGGGCACCGAGGTGGTTTCGGCGGGTCAGAGTCTGGGGTGGACCGTCATGACGCTGACCATGGCGCTGTTGAGTTGCGCCGGGATGGCCGGCGATGATCCGGCGGGCGCGAGGCTGGGCCACAGCTACGACGACTCGGCGGCCAAGCTCATGGAGGCGATGGCGACCACCCGCGACGGGCTGTGCAGTCTCGGAACCGGCGTGCGGATGTCAGCGCACAACTATTCGCTGGCCGAGGCAAGGTCTGATGTCGGGGGCCGAGGCAGTCCGCTTGCAGCGCCGACGCCGATCGAGCCGCTTCTGGTCGGCGCGCCGCTGTCCTCTGTGGGGCCCGGTGACGACGCCCCGCTGGGCTGGGGGTGGGTGTCCCCCTTTATCGGAATGATCTGGCCCACAGCCGATTCAGAAAAACTGCGCACCGCCTCGGCGGCGTGGACCGCCACCGGCACGAAGTTCGCGCTTACCGAAATCGAAGGCACGGGGAGGGCGATAGGCGCGGTTCGCGCCCAGCAGATTCCCGAAGGGGCGGCCATCGATGCAGCTTTTTCCGAGGCGTACGACAGCACCACCAACATCGTGCAGCAGTGCCAGACGATCGCGGCCCAGCTCGCCAGCTACGCCGCCAAGGTCGACAAGGTGCACGCGGCGATCCTGGACCTGTTGGCGCGCATCTGTGACCCGTTGACCGGGATCAAAGAGGTTTGGGACATCCTGACCGACGAGGACGAAGACGAGATCAAAAAGATCGCCGACGACATCCGCACGGTCGTCGACAACTTCACGGCCGAAGTCGACGCGCTGCGATCCCAGATCGCGGCCGTCCTCGAGCAAGCGACGGCGGTGGTCGCCTCGATGGGTGACCACGCCGTCAAACAGTGGGATCAGTTCTCGGGCGCCGTCGACCCTGTTCTGACCCAGCTGGGACAGTTCGGCAAGGGCTTCGGGGAGGAGGCCGTTGGGCTGGCCAAAGGACTGTGGGAAGTCAGCCAAGTGCGGGCCGTCACCGACCCGGCGGGTTGGGCGAACTCCATGGGCGAAATGACAAAGGGCATCGCGCCGTTGGTCGGTGGGTCGGGCGAGCACGGGCCCACCGTCGGCCAGGCGTGGCAGCAGCTCGGCAAGGAGCTGACCCACTGGGACGACTGGAAAAGCCGCCCGTTCGAGGCGCTCGGGAAAACCGGGTTCGACCTGGCGACGATGGCGCTGCCCGGCGGCCCCGTCGCAAAGCTGGGCAAGGTCGGCACAGGTGCTCGCGATGCCCTTGAGGGGCTCGATGCCGCCAAGGGGCTCGATGCCGTCGAAGGGGTTACAGGGCTCAGGAAGCCGCCGGCGCTCGAGCCCCTGACACCTCCACGCGGCGAGCCGCCCAAGGTTGCGCCGCCTGGATCAGAGCCGGCACCGCGGGCCGTGCCGCGCGAATCCGCGCCGCAGACCAAGCCCGCACCCGCTCCGGCCGGAACACCGGCGCCGCATAGCCCAACCGAGGCAAAAACCGCGGTGGGCCAACCCGGCGCCGACCACACACTCTCGCCGGCAAGCGCATCCGCGTCGAACGATGCGCCCGCGGCACCGGCGGCCCAGCACCCGGGTCCGGCGCCCACCGAACGTGCTTCAGCGCGGACACCAGCCTTACCCGGCGACCGTTCCGGCCAGTTCGCGCCCGATGCCGAGCACCCGCCGCATGCCGCACTCGGCACCTCGGCCGCCGACGCGCGGGCTGCACATTCCGTGCCGGTCGAGGCCGCGCCGCTGAGGAGTCACCACGGCGAGCCCCATGGGGGGGAGCCGGGTACACCCAGCCACCACGAAGCTTTGCAATCGCCGGAATCGATTCCGAACCATCCGGACCATCCCGAGAATGAACCTCGAACGACGATCAGCGGGCACGGCGCCTATTACGCAATCGACGGCTATATAATTGTGCCGCGCGGCACCACAATCACCATATACGCAGAACATGGATCGTCTATCACGGACGAACTCGGCAATCTGATCGAGTCCGGCGGCGATACCTCCCGCGTCTATTCACGTACTTTTCACCCAGGCGAAAAGATGCCAAATTACACGATTTACCCACCCGACGGATTGAACGTTGTTGGCGCACCACGAATAGTTGCGACTCCTACGCGTTTAACAGAACTCATAGAAGCCGATATGGGAGATGTACACCTGGCAATATGCCCATTCGACGAAGCTAATCCAACGGGACTAATATATGATGTGGGGGGAGTCTATGATGAATCAACAGGCATATTCGCGCCGTACGAAGGAACTGATATGGATGACGGATAACAACGACATCGATAAACTGGTTGAGGTCGCCGCACAAGAGAATTCTCCCGCTGCCCGCCAGCGCCTGTTTCAAACGATCCGTATGACGGAGGTGTTTGCTCCCTGCGAGTTGGACCCGGATGACCCGAATAAGGTCAGATCAACCCCACTTGCCCGGCTGTCCGACGGTACGCATGCAATGATGTTGTTTACGTCGAAATCGCATCCACATCTGTCGGAGCACGAGCACTTCGCTGGAGGAGCCTTTAGGGATCACCTCTCCGCAGCAGTTAAGATGCCCCCTCTGGACTGGGTGATTCTGTCGAACAGTGCATGGCAGCGGGTGGCGATCCACAAGCAGCAGATCGTGGCCATTCTCGACGATCTCAATTCGGACGGCCGAGGCCAGAATTACCTTCAGGTGACTTCTGCGGGTGATGCGTCAGGCACCGTGCTCGAAGACTTCATCACACAGAGTGCCAGATCCGAATCAGACGAAGTGCCACAGCAGGTCAGCGCGGCACTTCGAGACCGAGAGCTATTCCTGGAGTTGGCCGCAGGACAGAGCGAAGACGGCCAACCGGTTCTGAAAACCTTTCAAATTCAACACCTGGCGCATGTAGTGCGGGTGTACACCAGCCGAATCCGACCGGGAATTAAATACGGCGGTATTCAATGGACCCCGCTTAAAGATATGATCAGGGCCGCACCCGGAATCGGTGGTGTACAGATCATAAATAACGCGGATGACTGGATCGTGTTCGATCGCGAAGCATTGCGGCTGGGCGCAAGCGACCAATAGGGATTGCAGCGCCGAACGTGACGCTGGCTACACCATCGACACTCCACGGTCGACACTCCTCGGTTGGCATAACGGGCCTACTCAGCGCCGGATAGGGTTGATACGGGCCGCCGAACACGTCACCGGACTGCACATCGACATAGGAGGTTTTCGATGGCTTCCTTTGAGTCGAACAGAGCGGATGAGTCGAACAGCGCGGAAGGCGCCGGCGGCTTCGACATCGAGTCGCTGGCGGCTAACGCCAGCGCGGAGCGCGCGCTTGCCGAGCTGCATGCAGAGGAGACCGCCGAGGGCCACCGGCAGCCGCCGATCGACCTGACCGCGGCCGCGTTCTTCGATGTAGATAACACGCTTGTCCAAGGCTCCTCGGCGGTGCATTTCGGCCGCGGACTCGCCGCCCGCGACTACTTCACCTACCGCGACGTCGTCGGATTCGTCTACGCCCAGGCCAAGTTCCAGCTGCTTGGCAAGGAGAACAGCAACGATGTCGCCGCCGGCCGGCGCAAAGCGCTCGCGTTCATCGAGGGCCGGTCGGTCGAGCAGCTGATCGGGCTGGGCGAGGAGATCTTCGACGAGATCATCGTCGACAAGATCTGGGCCGGCACCCGCGAGCTCACGCAGATGCACCTTGACGCCGGCCAACAGGTCTGGCTGATCACCGCGACTCCATACGAACTCGCGGCCACCATCGCACGCCGGCTCGGCCTGACGGGGGCGCTGGGCACCGTTGCCGAGTCGTCCGACGGAGTATTCACCGGCAGGCTGGTTGGCGAGATATTGCACGGCCCGGGAAAGGCCCACGCGGTGCGGTCGCTGGCCATCCGGGAGGGCCTCAACCTCAAACGCTGCACCGCATACTCCGACAGCTTCAACGACGTGCCCATGCTGTCGCTGGTTGGCACCGCGGTCGCCATCAACCCCGACGCTCGCCTGCGCAGCCTGGCCCGCGAACGCGGGTGGGAGATCCGCGACTTCCGAACCGCTCGCAAGGCAGCCCGGATCGGGGTGCCATCCGCCCTGGCGCTGGGTGCGGCCGGCGGCGCATTGGCAGCGTTGGCGTCGCGCCGGCAGCCGCGCTGATGGGCCTGCGCCGCTGAGTACAACCCGACTTGGCTCAATTTGGTGCGCACGTCAGGCGGGGTTTTTGAGGAGGGCCGTGGGTATCGGGTTGGCGGTGGTGCGGGCCTGGTTGTCGGCCTTGATTATCAAGGTCCGTTAGCAGTGGGTAGCGCAAACGAAATTCTTTATGCCTGAACCCGTTTCAGCTTCTTTTATGATGCTGCTAACCAACCCTAGACGGTATGAGTGACCGCCGGCGTTACGTCGGGGGTTGCGGGCCGGGGCCTCGCTCACCCATGTTCGTGGGTTACCGGGTGGGTAGTGGGCCCGCCCGGTCTATCCGACAGTGGTGGGAGGCCCCGGTGTTCACTGAGCGTACGAGTATTGGGCTGGACGTGCACGCACGTTCGGTCGTGGCAGCGGCGATTGATGGCGTCACCGGGGAGGTGTCGCAGACCCGGTTGACGCCGTCCTACGAGCACATTCACGACCGCACACGATCCACGCCGCGAAAACCACACGACGCGCACATTGGCCACCAAGCCAGCCCAGGCCCCCAGCTTTAGTGCGCAAATCCCAACAGACCAAACCGAAAAACCACAGGTCAACCCGCCGCGACTACCGCGAACCCCGAATCGTGAGCAAGTCAGGGCAGTCACGCTGATAGGCTGCGCCGCTGAGTACAAAGTTGAGCGGGGAGCAAAGCGGCATGACAGTCAGCCAAGAGGCCGAAGGGCTCATCGGTAGCCATTATCGGGCGCCGGACTACTACGAGGTCGGACGCGAGAAAATCCGCGAGTTTGCGCTCGCTCTCCAAGACGACCAGCCGACCCACCACAGCGAAGCCGACGCTGCCGATGCCGGCTACCCCGCGGCGGTCGCTCCGCTGACGTTCCTGGCCATCGCCGGGCGGCGTGTGCAGCAGGAGATCTTTACCAAATTCAGCATTCCGATCAACCTCGCCCGGGTCATCCACCGCGACCAGAAGTTCAAGTTTTATCGGCCGATCCTGTGCGGCGATAAGCTCTACTTCGACACCTACCTGGACTCGGTAATCGAGTCCCATGGCACCGTGCTCGCCGAAATCCGGAGCGAAGTCACAGACGCCGAGGGCAAACCCGTCGTCACCAGCGTCGTCACCATGCTGGGCGAAGCGATCCACCAGAACACCGGAGATACCGTCGCCGCAATAGCATCAATATCAGCCGGAACCTAGGGCGGACACCCGCCGAAGAGCTCAGCCCAAGAAGATGTTGCGGCGGCCAGCCAACAAGCGGTAGAGCGTCTGCTGAATCGTCTCGCGCACCTGATCGGTCAACTCGAAGGTCACCATCGGGTCGTCGGCGTCGCTGGCCGCGTAATCGGTGGTGTAAATCGGTTCACCGAACGCGATACGCCACTTCGACGGCAACGGCACCAAGCCTGCCGGGCCCGCCAGCGGGAACAGGGGCGTGATCGGGAAGTAGGGCAGGCCGAAAAGCCGCGCCAGCAGCTTCACATCGGTCAACATCGGATAGATCTCTTCAGAACCGATGATCGAACACGGGATGATCGGCACCTGAGTGCGAAGAGCCGCCGTCACAAAGCCCCCACGGCCGAACCGCTGCAACCGATAGCGGTCTTCGAACCGCTTACCCAGGCCCTTGTAGCCCTCCGGGAACACCGCGGTGAGTTCGCCCGCGGCGAGCAGCCGCTGCGCGTCGGTCGTGCAGGCCATGGTGTGGCCCGCCCGGCGGGCGGCCTCGCCGACGACCGGCAAGTCGAAAACCATGTCGGCGGCCAACAGTCGCAGGTCCCGCTGCGCGGGATTTTCATCGTGAACAGCCACCGACAGCATCAACCCGTCGAACGGCAAGACCCCGGCGTGATTGGCCACCAACAGCGCGGCGCCATCGGCCGGCAGGTTCTCGATCCCGCTGACTTCAACCCGGAACCAGGATTTGAAGAAGAAGCGCAGCAAAGGCCGAACGATCGCATCATTGAAGTGCGGATCGAACCCGAACTCGTCAACCGTGTAGTCGCCGGTAAGCCGTTGCCGGAGGAATCCGGTGACGGCGGCGACGCGCTGTGCGAGATCGTTCAGCGGCGCGCCGGTAGTCTCCGACATGGCAGGCGCACCGGCGTCCCGTCGGTGCTCATCGATTTCACGGACGACCGCGGCGATCTCTTCGGCCGTCGCGCGGCCGTTCGGATCGGGGAGCATCGACGGATGCTGGCGCGATGCGTCCGCTCGTTGACCAGCACGGCGACGTGCCGCTACCCGACCCCTATTCGTATGCAGGGGAATAACATTCGCTCTGGTTTCGCCCGCCACAATATCTACCTGACCCCACCCCATGGAACTGGTTTCCGGCTACCCAAGCGCTGTGCTAGCGCCACCGTTCGACCCTCCAGGGAGCGTACCCGATGTGGGTCGACAATGGGAGTCAAGCCGCGGCCGCGGACGTAGTCGTCGAACGCCTCGGCCGTCGTCCATTTGGGTTGGTAGCCGAGTTCGGAGATCATCCTGGTGGTGTCCATGACCCGGCCGTAACTGAGGTAATCGAATTGCTCGCGATTGATCTCGGTGTAGCGATTCGCCCGCCGCAGCGAATCCAGAGCCCACACGCCGAAACCCGGAACGGGCAACGGAATCCGGCCGGCTCGCCGGATGGCCTGCGACAGCATGATGATGCCGCCGGCGCCGATGTTGAACGTACCGGCCCTGCCGGCCATCGCCGCGCGTTCCAGCGCGCCCAGCGCGTCCTGCTCATGCAGCAGCTGCAGGCGCGCATCGCGGCCAAACATCGTGGGAACCAACGGGCCAGCCAGATAGCGCGACAGGGTGGTGTCCATCGCCGGCCCGATCATGTTGGCCAGCCGCAGGATGGTCACCGCGATATCGGGCCGGCGCCGGCCCAATCCGCGCACGTAACCCTCGATGTCGAGGCTGTCCTTGGCGAATCCCTCGCGAAACGGCCTACGGCTGCTGCTGTTCTCGGTGAACATCACCGGGTCGTGTGCACTCGACCCGTACACCTCCGAGGTCGATTTCAGCACGACGCGGCGTACTGACGGCGCCTTCTGACAGGCGGCGAACAATTGCATCGCGCCCATCACGTTGAGTTCCTTCAACGCGGCGCTACCGCCAGAGCGCGGCGCATAGGAGGCCGCCGCAGCATGCACCACCGTATCGACATCGCCATTGCGAATCACCTTGGCGATGAACGGATTACGGATGTCAGCCCGGACGAACTCGGCTCGACCCATCCGTCTCAGCATGTCTTTGCTCGGCGCAACCGCGTCGACCGCGATAACCCCTTTGATCAGTGGGTTCTGCGCGAGTCGAGCTGTCAGGTAACCACCCAGAAAGCGACACGCACCGGTGACCAGCACCACCTTGGGGTAATGCATGGTGTCATCGCCGATACCGCCCGTTCCGGCATCTTCCCCACTCGAGGAATCCACCTAAACAGCGTAACGGCCAGGAGCGTCACGGGCGTTACGGCCGCGTGACGCCCTGAGGAGACTGGGCCTTACTTGCCAAGTTTTCTGCGCTGCACCCGGGTGCGGCGCAGCAGCTTGCGGTGCTTTTTCTTCGACATACGTTTGCGCCGCTTCTTGATTACTGAACCCATGAACTCCGCTATCTGACCCGTGACCGGCTTTTTTAAGGACCGGGATACTTTACCCGGCTGCCGGCACCGAACACCAAACGGCGGCGTCAGACAGCGTTAGCGGGCCATCCGACGAGGTCAGGTACCGATGCGGCCGGGCGTCACCGCGCGGCCTGTGTTCGGCTCAGCCGGCATCGAAGTACGACGTCTCCAGCATGTCGTGCACGGCCTTGGCATGCACGCGGAAGGACCGCCCAACCCGTACCGCGGGCAGTTCGCCGTTGTGCACCAGCCGGTACACCGTCATCTTGGAGACCCGCATCAGGGAGGCCACCTCGGCGACGGTCAAAAACTGTGTCCTGGCCTGCTGGCCGTCGGCGGAACCGGCATCTCGCACCGGTTTACTGCCAGCCGAATCCCGCGCCAATGGCCCGTTCGTAGACGTCATCGCAACCCAATCATTGTCAGGCACGCGCAATGCCAGTGGCTTCCCCTCCGCTGGCACCCACGCGCGCTTACACAGAGGAGAATAGCGGGACTAGTGGGGTTACTGGTACTGGTGGGGGACAATCATTATTAAACTCTTGAATTATTCGGATGTAATTCTCAGCTGCTCAGAGCGCCTTTTTGCGGCCTGAACCGCCGCATCAACAGCCGCCCGGAATCCGCCTTTTTCCAGTTCGCGCAGCGCAGCAGCGGTAGTCCCCCCGGGCGAAGTGACCGTGGCCCGCAATTGGGCCGCCGCGGTGTCGACCCGCGTACTCGACGGTTCGCCGTCGGCCGGCCGGTCCCGATTCATCCGGTCGACCAGCATTTCCGCGGTCCCCGCCATGGTCTGCACGGTCAACTCGGTTGCCACCTGGCGGCTCAACCCCGCCGCGACGCCGGCGTCCACCAGAGCCTCAACCATCAACAGGAAGTACGCCGGACCGGATCCGGACAGGGCGGTCACCGCATCCATTTGCTCCTCGGGAACGTTCAGCGCGCTGCCGACGGCGCCGAACAATGCCGACACCTCATCGAGCTGTTGCGCGCTGACGAAACGGCCCTGGGCCAGTGCGGTGACGCCCGCGCCCACCACCGCTGCCGCGTTCGGCATTGCCCGGATCACCGGCGTTCCCGCCGGCAGTTTGGACTCGACGTGAGCGATCGTGATTCCTGCAGCGACGGTGACGTACACCTGCTCGGGACTGTCGTTCTCGGCTCCGGCGGCCGCACGGGCCAGCTCCCCCAGCACCGACTCGACGTCGGCGGGCTTGACCGCCACGACAACGAACGCCGCGTTGTCCACCGCTTCGCTCACCGAAGTCACCAACACCGAATAGGTATCGGCCAGATACGTGGCGCGGTCGGGCACGCGTTCGGCCACCACCAGATCTTTGACCTGCCGCCCCGCGCGCAGCAGGCCCGACAGCAATGCCTCGCCGATGCTGCCGCCACCGATGATCGCGATTCTTGCCATGCCGGAAAGCATCGCAGACAGCTCGGCTTATCCGGGCTACCGGGCCGTCACCTTTTCGGAGGCACCATCGCCAGTTGGCGCGACTGCACCACGATGCGGCCCAGGCTGTCGACGACGATGTGGTCTTCATCGAACCAGTCGTGCCCGATCTCCAGGCAGGTACAGATCACCCGCAGCCAGCCGTCGGCCGGCAAAGCCCTCAAGAAGGCCGTCAGCTGGACGGTGGGCGCCCAGCCAGTGCGGTCCACGGCAAATGTCACCGGCGCCGACAAATCGCCACACATGAGCGCAAACAGCGCGTCCGGCGCGACGCCGCGCGGGCGTGCCCACATCTGGAACACCGGCGGACGCCCAGCCGACCCATCCCTGGCCGGAGCCAGTGTCGACAGGACTGGTCGCACGTCGCAACCTTCGCCCAGGTGCACCAGGCCGGCCAGTGGGTGGCCAGGCCCAATCGGTTCGATGTCGTCGGGCGGCTCCGGAGCCATCAAACCCACAACCGGGTTCGCCGACAGCAAGGGCTGACCCTGCCGACCAGGGAGAAAATGTTCCGGTTCGCCCAGATTGACCACGGCGTGCACTGCGGTCCTGTCGCCCTGGATGAGTTCAACATCGACCACGCTGATCCGGCGACCACGCTTGCGGGTTGACGTCACCAGCCGCATCGCCCCCGGGTCGGGCGCCCACAGGAAGCTTGCCGACACCGCCACCGGCTGTAGGACCGGTTCGAGTCCGGCGGCTTGGTCGTTGGAGGAGGCGCAGGCAGTGCGGGCCGCCTTGGCACAGAGCGCCAGCATCACGCCTCCATGGACCTTGGGCCCGATGGTCCAGCGCCTGTCCAGCTCGCCCTCAAAGACGCCGGGATCGACCTCACGCAGCGTCATTGCGGTGGTGAAGAGCGCGCTCATAGTCTCCTGGAAGGTCTTTGGTTGGGCGGAGCGTCAGCGCAGCAGGTGCGTGCGGGCGAACTGCAACGATTCGACGAGCATGGCCTCGCGTTCGTTGGCTGAACGCGCGCTTGAGGTGGACACCTCAAGAATGACGTGGCCGGCGAACTGACTGGCCGCCAGCATCTGGCACACCTCGGCGGTGGGTTCCGTTCCACGCCCCGGCACGAGGTGCTCGTCGGCGGGCAGGCCGCTGCCGTCACATAAGTGCAGATGCGTCAGCCCCGAGCCCATCCGTTGCGCCATGTCCAGCGCGTCGGTGCCGGCGGTGGAAGTGTGCGACAGATCCAGCGTGTAGTGCGCGTGCTCGCCGTCCAGCGGGTCGTAGGACGGCGCGAACGCCGAAATTGCGGGACCAGGGCCACCGCCGCGCCTGCGCATCCGTTGGCGCGACTGGTCGGCCCCGAAAAACCGGTCCGCGCGGAACGGGAACATGTTTTCCACGGCGACCAGCACGTCACTGGCCGCTTCGAGTTCCATGACCTGGTCGCTGAACCCCTCGGCATACCGCCGTTGCCAGCGAAACGGCGGATGCACGACGACCGTCTGGGCGCCCAGTTGTTCGGCGGCCTTGACGCTGCGTTCCAGCTTGGAAATCGGGTTCGAGCCCCACACCCGCTGCGAGATCAGCAGGCAAGGGGCATGCACCGAGAGCACCGGCACGCGATGGCGCCGGGACATCTTCTGGATGGCATCGATGTCCTGGCTGACCGTTTCGCTCCACACCATCAGCTCGACGCCGTCGTAGCCAAGCCTGGCCGCGTACTCGAACGCGGCCTCGGCCCTCAACGGGTAGACCGAGGCCGTCGACAGGCCGACTTTGATTGCTGGGCGCAAGTGTCTCTGAGGTTCTTGGTAGGTGGCGGGTCTATCCCGATTGCAAGGACAATGCCAGCGGTCCCAAAGTGATCAGCGCTCCCACCGCAACCGCGATCAACGTACTGGTGATGTCCTCGGTCTTACGCACCACCCGGACTCCCACTACCAGGCCCAGAATGACGAGCACCGATAACACCAGCGCCACGATGCTGTTCCAGCGCCACAGCTCGTCGAACGCGATGAACAGCCCCGCGCCGAAGGCCACGGCCAGGATCGACTGAAACACGATCAGACTGCCGCGCCACACTGTCTCGAATCTGCCGGGTCCGCGGAAGGCGTCCTGAGCTTGGCTGACGCGGCCCGACGGCAGGGGCCCGTTATCGAGGGCGTCCGCCTCGGATTCGGCTGTGGCCGATTCGACACCCGGCGGAGCCGCATCCGCGTTGGCCCGCTCGTCACTGCGCCGCCGAGCCAGTTCATCGGCCAGCGTCTGACCGCCGAACAATGTCCCCTCCGACGCCTGCAGGTAGGAACGCACGTAGGCGGAATCCTCGCTGGCCGACTCCGCTTCGCGGACCTCCGAATCCATCACGTCCACCGGGGAGCCGGCGTAGTGGTCCACGGGATCGGGACTCATGCCCTCCGCACCGGATTGCGGCGCTGAGGGCTGGGTCTCGGGGGGCATACGGTCGTCATCTCGCGTATCGGCTTGGCGCAGGGGCCGGGGGTAAGCGCTGCGCACGGGCCCCCCGTGCCGTTGACTCAGAGGCGATGATTTGGGCCAGCGGGGCTCGGGTTCGGACCAGTACGCGGCCTTGCTCGGCTTTTCGCTGGCCGGTTCGACGCCGGCCTGCTCGGAAACGACATCAGCGCGCGCCGTCGGGGCTGCCGGTTGGGCAGCCCGGACTCCCCCGTTGGCCCCGGGTGCGCGTGCTGGCATCGCAGCTTTCCGGGCCTGCTCGAGGTCATCGCCATCACGGATGATCGGAATTTCGCCGGTGAGTTCGGCGACCGTGACGGAATCGTCGCCGCGCCGGCGCCTGCGCCGGCGGGTGGGCGCCGGAGCACCCAGGGTTCCGTTCTTGGCCAGCAATTCGGCGACCGAGATCGGTTTGGTGCTGTCCGTCTCAGATTGTGGTCCGGTCATGCTTTGTCGCCTCTCGATCGGTTAGCTGCGTTCCGATCAACTACCTGACCCTTAGCATCTCGCACCGACGTCTCCACGAGGGCAGTTCCGTCGGCTTCACTGTCGAGTTTGCGCAAGATGAGACCCTCCCGCAAAGCCCACGGGCAGATATCCACCGTTTCTATCGACAGCATTCGCATACTCGCTTCCGCCACTAGAGCACCCGCCACGATTTGCGGCGCTCGCTCGGTGCTAACTCCTTCCAGTTCGGCCCGGTCAGCGGTCGTCATCCTAGATATGAAAGATATGAGTTGCCTGAGGCCGTTGGCGGTCAGTGTCCTCTTGACCCGCGGTCCCGCTGCCGACGGCGCCGCGCCGGTGAGCCGGGCCAACGACCGAAACGTCTTCGATGTCGCTACCGCCAGGTCGGGATCACCGGCTTCGAGGATTGACTCACTGGCATCTGCTAGCTCGGAGTCCAGCCAATCACGCAGCATCGCCACCCGGCGCCGACCGGGCGGATCCTCTGACAACCATTCGCGGGTCAGCCTTCCGGCGCCCAGCGGCAGCGATAACGCCACCTCGGGATCCTCATCGACGCCGCTGGACAATTCCAGCGAGCCGCCGCCGATGTCCAGGTTGATGATCCGCCCCGCGCTCCATCCGTACCATCGGCGCACCGCCAGAAAGGTCAGCCGCGACTCATCGACGCCGCGTAGCACCTCTAACTCGACACCGGTCTCTTTGCGCACCCGGGACAGCACTTCATCGGAATTCTCGGCGTCCCGGACCGCGGACGTAGCGAACGCCATCATCTCGGAGCAGCCGGAGCTGATCGCAATCTTGGCGAACTCGTCAATCGTGGAAACGAGCTTGTCCGCCCCGCGCTTGGTGATGTTGCCCGAGTTGTCGGTGGCCTCGGCCAATCGCAATGTGGCCTTGGTGGAACTCATCGGCGTCGGATGCCCGCCGCGGTGGGCATCGACCACCAGCAGATTGACCGTGTTGCTACCCACGTCGAGGACGCCTAATCGCACGAAAGCCAACCTAGTCGGGCGACGATGCGGGGCGCGTGCGGCCCGCTGAGGAGCCCGACAATTTAATCGAGTGGGCGACGATGCGGGGCGCGTGCGGCCCGCTGAGGAGCCCGACAATCTAATCGAGTGGACCACGATGCGGGGCGCGTGCGGCCCGCTGAGGAGCCCGACAATTTAATCGAGTGGGCGACGATGCGGGGCGCGTGCGGCCCGCTGAGGAGCCCGACAATTTAATCGAGTGGGCGCCGTCGCCACCCGAGTGTCAGCAGGCCCAGCAGCCGGAATGGTGGTCTAACGTTGAATCCGTGGTCAACTCTCGCCAGGAACCGGGGCAAGAAGTCGAACTAGACTTCGCCCGCGAATGGGTGGAGTTCTATGACCCGGACAACCCCGAGCACCTGATCGCGGCCGATCTCACCTGGCTGCTGTCCCGCTGGACGTGTGTATTCGGTACATCAGCCTGCCGCGGCACTGTGCAGGGCCGGCCGAATGACGGCTGTTGCTCGCACGGGGCGTTCTTATCCGACGACGACGACCGGGCCCGGTTGGACGACGCGGTAGAAAAGCTGACCGACAACGACTGGCAATACCGCGAAAAAGGCCTGGGCAACAAGGGCTACCTGGAACTTGACGAGCATGAGGGCCAACCCCAATACCGCACCCGCAAACACAAGGACGCATGCATCTTCTTGAACCGGCCGGGCTTCGCCGGCGGCGCCGGCTGCGCGCTGCACAGCAAAGCGCTCAAGCTGGGCGTGCCGCCGTTGACGATGAAACCCGACGTCTGCTGGCAGTTGCCGATTCGGCGCAGCCAGGAGTGGGTGACCCGGCCTGACGACACGGAAATCCTCAAGACCACCGTCACCGAATACGACCGCCGCGGTTGGGGTTCCGGCGGCTCCGACCTGCATTGGTACTGCAGCGGCGATCCTGCCGCCCATGTGGGTGCCAAGCAGGTGTGGGAGAGCCTGGCCGACGAGCTCACCGAACTACTCGGCGAGAAGGCCTATGGAGAGTTGGCGGCAATGTGCAAGCGCCGCAACAAATTGGGACTCATCGCCGTTCACCCGGCGACGCGGGCCGCCGAGTAGCCAGCCGCCGGCTCAACGCCGTCAACGCACTGGCCGTCGAGCTTTGTAGCCGAGGCCGAGCACCGTTGCCAGGTTGGACCCGGCGTGAGTGGGACGGGTCAAAAAAACGCTTAGTCGACTACTCATGGCAAATCCCGCGGACATCCTTAGCCTTCGACGTAGCCGTTGCCCCGGTTAGCGCGATGGTCCCAGCGCTCCCACGTGGAGGTGTCATATGTCGTTCGTAATAGCCGCACCTGAGTTTGTGACGACTGCGGCGTCCGACTTGGCGAATATCGGTTCAGCAGTCAGCGCGGCTCATGCCGCGGCGTGGGCACCCATGACCGCGGTGGTGGCTGCGGGTGCCGATGAGGACCGTGTCGGTCATCAACACCGCCGACATCGTCACCGCCACCATCCCCGTCGGCCAGGAGCCGTGGGGGGTGGCCCCAGCCCCGCCGGCCCCTTAGCCGGCGACGTTTACATCGACGGCAACTCGGTGTCGGTGATCAGCTAGTTATACTTCGACCTGAAAAACCCTTGATTGGTGTGGCGCTTGTAGTCGAGGTTGTTGATCAGGTGCTGGTAGTGGTGCGGAGTGGTGGTTTCATGTGGCGAGGGTGCCGATCTTGACGAGGTTGTGGGCGAAGACGCCGTGTCCGCACCAGGTTCGGGCTCCGCTGATGGTGGTGAGTTCGGTGCGGTTCCAGCCGTAGCTGCGTTTGATGTGGTTGATCCGACCCTCGGATCCGGTGCGCCATTTCACTTTCTCGCGGAACGCTCTGCGGTGTTCGAACTCGCGGCGCGCCGCGGTGGGTTTGCCTTTACGGGGGATCGCCACACTGCGCACACCGAGTTCGGTCAGGTCGCGTTGCACCACGGCTTCGCCGTAGCCGCGGTCGGCGGTGACCGCGCCTGGGGTGTGGCCGGTGCGGGCGGTGATGCGTTCGATCGCCGGGGCCAGCTGCGGGGCGTCCGGCGGGTTACCCATCTCGACGTTGTGATCGAGGATGACCCCATCAGCGTTGTCGACGACCTGGGCTTTGTAGCCGAACTCGACCGGCTTGCCCAGGCGTCCTTTGCGGATCGGGCGGGCATCGACATCGTGGAGGCTGACCAGTCGGCTGGCTGATTCGGGCATCACCCCGGCCAGGCTGCTACGGGCCTGGGCGATAACGCGTTCGGTGCGGCCCACCAGGGTGTTCAGGTCGTTGATCGCCCGGTGCAGCCGGCCTTTGCGCTGCCCGGTCGCGGTGCGCCGTGCGCGTCTCGCGTTGCGGATCACCACGGCCGCTTCACGGCTGGCTGCTTCGGCGATCCCGGCGAGTTCACCGGTGATCCGGTGCACCGCGGCCTGGGCCTCATCGCGTTGCTGAGCTCCGCGCAGTCCGAGCTTCGCCGCGATCGCGCGGGCCCGCCGCCCGGCTGAGCGCCGCCGGTCCCGCGACTGGGTGCAGGTCGCGCCACCAGCAGCTTTGATCCGCGCCACGGTGCGGGCCATCGTTGCGATTGCCTTGGCCAGCAGACCCGAATCGGTCGGATACTTGACCGCAGCGGCGATCACGGTGGTGTCGGCGCGGACCTTGTCGGTGCGCAACAGCTTGGCTGCGGACGCCTTGACCAGCAGCGCCTCGTTGAGGCCGGTGACCGCGTCGTCTCCACAGCGGGTGGTGATCTTCATCAACGTGGTCGGATGCGGCACCCGCGTGCCGAACGGGATCCGGCAAAACCGCTGCCAGGAGATCGAATCCGACACTTCCCGGCACAACGACTCGTAACCCAGCCGATACCGGAACTTGAGGAACATCAACCGCAGATAGGTCTCCATCGGGATCGACGGCCGCCCGATCCGGGCATCGAAATACCCGGCGAACGGTGCGAAGAACACCGGATCATCCAGCAGCGCATCCACCCGACCCAACTCGACCGGCAACACCAACAACTCCGGCGGCAGGATCGACTCCCACAACGTCGGCTGGTCGTTTACAGTACGAAACATGATGGCCTCGAATCCTTCTCGCCAAGGGTTCGAGGCCATCATCCCAGTTCAACGAACCTCAAAAGGCTCGACACACCCCGACTTTTTCAGGTCGAAGTAGTTAGCGCACTAGCCTTCCAGCTTGTAGCCCAGCCCCCGCACCGTCACCAGGTGTACCGGGTTCGCCGGATCCCCTTCGATCTTGGAACGCAGCCGCTTGACGTGGACGTCAAGGGTTTTGGTGTCGCCGACGTAGTCCGCGCCCCAGACCCGGTCGATCAGCTGCCCGCGCGTCAGCACCCGCCCGCTGTTGCGCATCAGATATTCGAGCAGGTCGAATTCCTTGAGCGGCAACGTGATTAGGTCACCATTGACCGAGACGACATGGCGCTCCACATCCATCCGCACCGGGCCGGACTCCAACACACCGTCGCTGATCTCAGAGTCGTCGTCACCACCCCGGCGCAGCACTGCCCGGATCCGCGCGATCAACTCACGCGCCGAATACGGCTTGGTCACATAGTCGTCGGCGCCCAGCTCCAGGCCGACCACCTTGTCGATCTCGCTGTCCCGGGCGGTCACCATGATCACCGGCACGCTGGAACGGGCACGCAGTTGCTTGCACACGTCAGTGCCCGACATGCCCGGCAGCATCAGATCGAGCAGCACGATGTCCGCACCGGCGCGGTCGAATTCGGCCAGCGCCGCCGGCCCATCGGTCACCACGGTGGCTTCAAAGCCTTCCTTGCGGAGCAAAAAGGCCAGCGGATCGGCAAGCGACTCCTCGTCCTCCACGATCATCACACTGGTCATCAGGGGGTTTCCTCCTCATTGCTTCGCTCTGCATGGTCATAGGCGTAAGTCATCGACTTAGCTCTTCCTCTCGTTGGGACCTAGTGGGCCGTATGTCACGACCCCGCGGTTGCTCGGGTTCCTCGTCGTCGTCCTGGTCAGCGGGCATCGCCGGGATAGACAGCGTGAACGTCGATCCCGTTCCCGGCTTGCTCCACACTCCGATGCTGCCGTCATGGTTGGCCGCCACGTGTTTGACGATTGCCAGCCCAAGACCGCTGCCCCCGGTGGCGCGCGAGCGTGCCTTGTCTCCGCGGAAGAACCGTTCGAAGACGCGCTCCTGATCTTCCAAGGCGATCCCGATGCCCCGGTCGGTGACGGCGATCTCGATGTTGTTACCGCGGCGGCGGCGGCTGATCGACACCGGCGAGCCGGGAGTGGAATAAGCGATCGCGTTGGAGACCAGGTTGGCCAGGGCGGTGACTAGCAGGGTTTGGTCGCCCAGCACTCGCAAGCCGCCGGGCGCGTCGGTGCGAACCTCGATGTGGGCATTCTCAGCGGCCACCTTGTGGCGTGAAATCGCCTCGGATACAACGGTATCGACATCAACATCGGTGACGTTAGGCAATCGCTCGGCGCCCTGCAGCCGCGACAGCTCGATCAGTTCGGCAACCATGTCGCCCAGCCGGTTGGCTTCGATGAGCACCTTCTCGGCGAACCGGCGGACGGTGTCGGAGTCGTCGGCCGAAGCGAGCAGGGCCTCGGCGAGCAGCGCCATGGCGCCAACCGGCGTTTTGAGTTCGTGGCTGACGTTGGCCACGAAGTCACGCCTGGTCGCTTCCATGCGAGCATAGTCGGACTGGTCGTGGACGAAGACCACGGCGAATCGGCGGTCTTCCTCGCTCAGCAACCGGGCTTGCCCATGCACCGACAGCCCGGACCTGCCGGCGACCTGGCGCCTGCCCGGCTGCAGGTCGAACTCGACCTCGTCACCGGCCAGCGCCTGCTGCGCGGCCTGCCAGGCCTGGTCGTCGAGCTGCCGATCACGCACCAAGCCGAGCTCCCTGGCCCGATCGTTGAGATATACGACGTCGCGATGCGAATCCACCACCGCGGCGCCCAGCGGCATCAGCGCGACGATGCGTTGCAGCATCTGTGCGACGGTGATCCCCGTCCACTCGGTGGCCACTCGTTGGCGTCGTTTAGCTACCCGGGGCGAAAGCCGAGTGCCAACCGCTATGCCTAAGGCCAGCGTCAGCACGGACAAGACCCCGGCCAACAACACTGCCGAGAACACAGTCACAACAAAATCCTACAAATTTGGTGAACGCCACCCTAGCGGGGCAAGGCCAAAAACGGACAAGTCACACGTTGCGTGGCAGGTGTTCCGCTGACGTTAACGGATTGTTTGGTAAACGGGGCTTTCAAGCGCAATAACTGCGGCTAAGCGCGCCCCTGGTTCGCTACCGCGGCGGCGCCTGAAGCCGCGGCAGCAGGGTCAAGGTAGGTGCCGCCCGGCACCACCGGCCGCAAGTCGGCATCGAGGTCATAGCGCAGCGGGATGCCAGTCGGGATATTCAGCTCGGCGATGTCGTCATCGGAGATGTGGTCCAGGTACTTGACCAAAGCGCGCAAGGAATTGCCGTGGGCGACCATCAGCACCGTCTTACCCGACCGCAGATCCGGGACGATCACGTCGGTGAAATACGGCAGAAAGCGGACCACCACGTCGGCCAGGCATTCGGTCAACGGGCCGCCGCCGATGTTGGCGTAACGCGGGTCGGCGTCCTGGCTGAACTCGCTGCCCTTTTCGATCGGTGGCGGCGGCGTGTCGTAGCTGCGCCGCCACGCCATGAACTGCTCGTCGCCGAAGCGGGCCTTGGTCTGGGCTTTGTCCAAACCCTGCAGCGCGCCGTAATGGCGTTCGTTGAGCCGCCAACTGCGTCGCACCGGGATCCACAGCCGGTCGGCGCTTTCCAGCGCGAGGTGCGCGGAGGTGATCGCGCGCCGCAGCAGTGACGTGTAGACGACGTCGGGCAACAGATCGTGTTCGATCATCAGCTGGCCGCTGCGAACCGCCTCGGCCCGGCCCTTTTCGGTCAGGCCGACGTCCACCCAGCCCGTGAACAGGTTGAGGGCATTCCAGTCGCTCTCGCCGTGGCGGAGCAGCACCAACGTGCCAGTGTCACCCATGCGGTTAGTCTCTCACGCACTCACTTAGTCGGCTTCCCCGTCCTCGTCGACCGGATTGCCCGACTCCTCCTCATCGCGCTGCGCGCTCTGCATCGTCGTCGGGCGCAAGTGCGCAAAAGCCTCCAGGTTCTTCAGCGACTCGCCGCGAGACACCCGCCACTCCCACTCTTTTTGGATCGACGAACGAAAACCTAACTCCAGCAACGTATTGAAGTCCGAGTCAACCGCCTCGAGCACCTGCCCGAGAACCCGGTCGATCTCGTCGGCATCGACCGAAGCCAACGACATCCGGCCCACCAGGTAAATATCGCCGACGTTGTCCAGCGTGTACGCGACACCGTAAAGCCGGCGGTTGCGCTTGAGCAGGAAGCGGTAGACGCCCTCGTGGTTCTCGTCGGGCTTGCGACAGACGAACGCCTCGACCCGTACCGAGTGTTCGCCGATGCTCAGGATGGTGTTGGTCTTGAGTTTGCGCTCACCAGGTAGCTCGACCACCAGGCCCGGCAATCCGCCTTGCACCCCAGGGTGTTCCGCGTATGTCAGCTCGCTGGCCCGCAGCGCATCCTCGATCACCTGCTGCACTGGTGGTTTCACGCACCGACCCCACGACGCGGCGTCCAGTGCCGCGGTTTGCGCGCCGCTACCCGGTCACGGCCCCGGCGCTGGCGCTCGGCAGCGAAGTTGCCGAGCGCGCGCCGGTAGCTGGACAGCAGTGCGTCGGTGGTGTTCTCCCACGAGAATGTCGCCGCATGTGCCGCCGCCGCACGGCTCATCTCCGGTCCGCGCGGACCGGCGCACAGCCGGAGCAGATCATCGATGGCATCCGCCCACTGGTCGACGCCGTGCCCGGAGACCAAGGTACCGGTGACCCCGTCGCGCACCGCCACCGGCAGACCGCCCACCGCGGCCGCGACCACGGGTGTACCGCAGGCCTGCGCCTCGACTGCGACCAACCCGAACGACTCCGAATAGCTGGGCACCGCAACCAGATCCGCGGCCTGAAACAACGTGGCAAGATTGGAGCGAGTCTGCGGCGGCAGGAAGGTCACCCGCGCCGTGATGCCGAGTTCTTCAGCGAGCCGCACCAATCCGTCCGGTGAGGCCATGCCGCTGCCCGACGGTCCACCCGCCACAACGATGCGCACGCCCGGCAGCTTTGCGGCGGCGCGCAGCACGATATCGGGTGCCTTCAACGGCTGGATTCGTCCGACGAAGGCCACCACAGGCTCGTCGAGAGGCAGCCCCAGCGCGATCCGGGCGGCACGTCGATCACCGGGATGGAATACTTCCAGATCGACACCGGGGTGGACCACGTCGATTCGTCTGGGATCCGCGCGGTGAATCGACATCAGTTGTCTGGCTTCATCTTCGGTGTTGACGATGAGCCGGTCCGCCTCGTCGACGACCTGCTGTTCGCCAACAGTGCGCAGCGGCGGCTCAGCCCTATCTCCGGCTGCCAGCGCCGCGTTCTTCACGGCCGCCAAAGTGTGTGCGGTGTGCACCAACGGCACCGCCCAGCGGTCGCGCGCCAGCCAGCCGACCTGGCCCGACAACCAATAGTGTGAGTGCACGATGTCGTAGTAACCCGGCTCGTGGGACGCTTCGGCGCGCAGCACCCCGGCCGCGAAAGCGCACAGCTGGGTGGGCAGATCGTATTTGTCCAGACCCTCGAACGGCCCCGCCACCACATTGCGCACCAGCACACCGGGCGCGACGCGCTCGATGGGCGGATCGGCGGACGCGGTAGCCCGAGTGAAGATCTCTACCTCGATGCCCCGTTTGGCCAGGTGCAACGCACTTTGCAGCACATAGACGTTCATACCCCCGGCGTCGCCGGTACCCGGCTGGGCGAGTGGCGAGGTGTGCACTGCCAACACCGCAACCCGGCGCGGGTTGTCCGCTGCGGGAACGCTCCGATTCCCGTTCCGCTCTGAAGGCCGCACACTTTCATCTTTACAGGACGATGGCGCCTCTATAGGGCGGGCCCGACGTCCATTCGTGCGTGCGGGACCGTTGTTCGCGTTAAGCAGAAGACTCGGGGGCAACCTCGCGTACCCGAGAGTCCAGTGCCCCGGCGCGGCGCATCGCGCTCAGCGGATCGGCGTAGAGCCCACCCAGCGACACAATCCCCGCCCCGGCCTCTTGCACCCGGTTACCGAAGACGGTGACGCGAAGGTCGCGCGGCGCCAGCACAGAGCGCCCGACAAACGCCGCCTCGACCTGGTCCATCGCCTCGGGGTATTCCGTGAATGCCTGGCCGCCGACCACCAGCTCGTCGGGGTTAAGCAGGTCACGCAGCAAGGCAACTGCCTCACCAAGCACCCGGGCCCGCTCGTCCAGTAGCCCTTTGGCCTGCTGGTTGCCGGATCGCGCGACCCTCAGCAAGTCGGTGATGCCAGCCGCGGACCCGCCCGTGCGAGTCGCCGAGGCCCCACCAACCAAGCCGGGCAGAATCCGGAGTCGGCGCGCCGCACCCAGCACCGCTTCGTCACTGACGGTGGATTCCAGCTGTCCGGTACCGCCGAGCAGTTCCGAGTAGGCGGGTAGCGCCGCGATGGTGCCCGGGCCGCTGGCCGGGCAATGCACGCGGCCGCCGATCACCAAGGCATAGCCCACGGTCTCGCGGGCGTAGATATACAGGCTGGTCGGCGAGCTAGGCGCGAAGCGCCGCATGCCAAGCAGCAACTCGGCTCCGGCCATCGCGTCGACGTGCGACGCCACCGACACCGGCAGGCCCAGTGCGTCGGCCAGTACCGGCCCAACGGGCGCTTGCCGCCAGCCCAGCCGCGGGTGGTCAACGTGGCCGGTTGCACTGTCGACGGCGCCACCGATCGCCACCCCGACCCATAGCGGCCGGCGCCGATGCCAGCGTCTCAGGTAACGGCTGGCGCTCTCGGCCAGCGACGCCAACGCGGCGCCCCCTGAACTCAGCGGCGTCGGGGTTTCGACCGTGTCGAGCGTGCGGCCGAACAGGTCGGTGGCCACGATGCTGGTGGTCCGCGCGCCGATATGGATGCCCAACGTCACGAATGGTTCGTGGTTGACCTCCACCGGCACCCGGGGGCGACCGATAGCCCCAGCAACTGCCAGGTCAGCACGTTCGCGCAGCAGACCCGCGTCGAGCAACGCGATGACCTGGCGGTTCACCGTCGCGATGCTCAGTGAGGTGACCCCGGCGATAACGTCGCGGCCGACCTGGCCACGCATCCGAACCGCGCGGAATACCGACGCCGCCGCAGAGTCAGACAACTGCAGGGAGGGCGGCACAATCTGGCGGTGTAGCCGCAGATGGCCTTTGCGGCCAGGCGAATGGTCGGTGCTGTGTGTGTGGGTGATAGTCGTCGAGCGCACGAGCGTCCTTTGTCCGAGTTCCAATGGCCGGTCCTTGGCCACACCTGGAAATCAGGCGCGGCAGAAGGCGCGACAACAACACTCACAAGCCGCGGAAAGACCAGCGGTGGTGTTGTTGGACAAGGCGCTGTGGTGCACACACAGAATTTAGCACGTTTATTAGAGTTGTCTCGATGACTTCAGCTAATCGGCAAAAACGGGTCGCAGTGGTCACCGGCGCCAGTTCCGGAATTGGCGAGGCGACAGCCAAAACCCTTGCTGCCCAGGGATTTCATGTCGTTGCAGTGGCGCGTCGCGCGGACCGGATTAACGCACTGGCGAATGAAATCGGCGGTAGCGCAATTGTGGCCGACGTCACAGACGACGAGGCGGTCGAGGCGCTGACGCGCGCATTGAGCCGGGTGGATGTGCTCGTCAATAACGCCGGAGGCGCCAGGGGACTGGAGTCGGTCGCCGACGCCAACTTGGAGCATTGGCGATGGATGTGGGAGACCAACGTGATGGGCACATTGCGCGTCACCCGCGCGCTGCTGCCCAAGCTGGTCGACTCCGGCGACGGCCTGATCGTCACCATCACGTCGATAGCGGCGATGGAGGTTTACGACGGCGGGGCCGGCTATACGGCAGCCAAACACGCGCAGGGTGCACTGCACCGCACGCTGCGCGGCGAGCTGCTGGGAAAGCCGGTGCGCCTTACCGAAATCGCCCCGGGCGCCGTCGAAACCGAGTTTTCGCTGGTGCGATTCGCCGGGGACCGGCAGCGTGCGGGCGCGGTGTACGCCGGCATCACTCCGCTGGTCGCGACCGATGTCGCTGAGGTGATCGGTTTCGTGGCTTCGCGACCGTCCCACGTCAACTTGGACCAGATCATCATCCGTCCCCGCGACCAGGCCTCAGCCAGCCGCTGGGCTAACCGCCCGGGCTAGACGAGGTGGTCGTGACCTCGGTGCCAGACGAGGTCACGGGACTAGACGTGGTGGTTGCGGGGCTAGACGAGGTGGTCGGGGGACTCGTGGTGCTGGTCGGAGTGCCCGACAAGGTGGGGGCATCCGACGGCGTGACCGGCGCGGTGACGGGGATCTGACTCCCAGGCGGATGCGCTGCCGGGGGCGGCAACGCCGACATCGCGACCCAGGTGTCCCAGTCCACGGCCCAGTCCCAGATGTCACCGTCGGAGTAGGACAGCTGGATGGAGCTACCGGTCACCTCGACCGGGTCGCCGTAGATGGCCGAACCGAAGTACTCCTGGGCGTCGCCCGTCGACAGGTTGATGCAGCCGTTGGTGACGTTGGTATTGCCCTGCGCGCCTGCGCTCGACGGGTTGGCGTGAATGAACTCGCCGTTGTTGGAGATCCGAACTGCCCAGCGTTCGTGGGCATTGGTGTAGCCCGCGGCCGGGTTGGACATATAGAAATCGGAATACTTCTCGGTCACCACGTGAATACCGTTGCGGGTCACATTGCGCGCCTTGTCGGCCTCCCCGTAGCTACACGGGAAGTCCATGATCACGCCGGCGTCGGTGACCACCTGAATGCGGTGGGACGAGACCTCGGCCTTGACAACCTGCCGCCGGCCGATCTGGAAATGCAACGAAATGTCGTCGGCGCCGTACGCGCCGTCGCCGAACGGGAGCCCATACAGCTTGGCGTCGACGTTGACGGTGGTGCCCGCCGGGTAGTACTCGCGGGACCGCCAGTGCACGCGGGCGCCCTGGCGCTCGTCGGGCAACCACGCCCAACTGCCCTCGACGGGCGGAGTGGTGGTGATCGAGAGCGCCTTCTCGACGGCGGCCTTATCGCTGATCGGTGCATCGAACTGGATGATGATCGGCGCCGCGACCCCGACGGTCTGGCCGTCGGCCAGCTGGAATTGGCCGCCGATCTTTTTGGTGGGGGCCACGGTGTTGAACTTGCCCGTCACCGGGACCGCCTTGCCGTCGTGGCCGACGACCGAACCGGTCCAGGTGTACGTCGAGTCGTAGCCGAGCGGCTCGGTGATCGTGTAGGCGGTGCGGTCCGGGTTGAACGACCCGGCGATGACCTTGCCCGACGAGTTCGTCAATGCGACCTTTTGGAACCAGCCGTCGCCCACCCGGACACTGACCGGGGCGATCGGCACCACGTCGGCGGCGGCGTCGGCAGGCTCGAACTTCAGCTGCGCCGCCGGCGGCGCCGGCTTCTCGGATTGTTTCGTGCCGGGGCTTGCGCACGCGGCCAGCAGGCCCGGAGCAAACACGCCGGCACCGAGGGCCGCCAACACCAAACGCCGACTAATCGGCGGTGGGGCGCTGGATGTGCTCACGACAAATAAAGATACCGGGAGAACGACTCCCGCCTCCGCCGCGATGACGCGCGAGCAGGGCTTTCCCGGATGGGGGTAGCAGCTACAGTTTGCACCCGACCAGTACAGGTTCAGGTTTCAGTGTGATACCAAACACCGCACGAACCCCGTCGCGGATGGTGCGAGCCAGCGTGAGCACGTCCATGGCGGTGGCGCCGCCGCGGTTAGTCAGGGCGAGCGCGTGCTTGGTGGAAAGCCGGCAGGGTGCTCCACCAGCAGCCGAGTCGGGATAGCCCTTGCCAAACCCGGCCCGCTCCACCAGCCAGCCGGCCGCCAGCTTGACGCCGTCCGGCGCCGGATAGCGCGGCACCGGCCCATCGACCTGACCGGCCAGCCGCTCGTAGACATCGGCGGCGACCACCGGGTTGGTGAAGAACGAACCGACGCTCCAGGTGTCGTGGTCGGCCGCGTCGAGCACCATGCCCTTGCGGGCACGCAGCGCCAACACCGCCTGACGGACCGCCTGAGGGTCGGCACGCTCGCCGCAGGGTGTGCTGAGCGCCGCCGTCAGCTCGCCGTAGCGCAGCGGTGCACTGCGGCCCGACGCGTCCAGTGCGAACTCCACCTCGAGCACCACCGAGGGAGTCTGCAGCCCGTCGGCCCGCTTGAAAACGCTGGTGCGGTAGCCGAAGCCCAGTTCGTCGGCTGATACCCAGCGCACCGTGCCGCTGGCGCGGTCGAGGACCCGGACCCGAGTGATGGTGTCGGACACTTCCGCGCCGTACGCCCCGACGTTCTGCACGGGGGTGGCGCCGGCCGACCCGGGGATACCCGACAGGCATTCCAGCCCACCCAGCCCGTGCCCGATCGCCGCCACTACGACGTCGTCCCACACGGCGCCCGCCTCGGCCCGCACCAGGTTGCCGTCGATGACGATGCCGCGATTGGCCAACCGCACCGCGGTCAGGTCGGTCAGGGTGTCGGAGATCACCAGATTGGAGCCGCCAGCAAACACCAGCGCTTCGGTGTCCAGCGCTCGCAAAACCCCGATTACTTGGTCGGTGGTCGCGCACGTTACGAGGCGTCGCGCGACCGGCCCGATCCGCAACGTGGTCAGCGGCGCCAAAGACACCCTCTCAGCGACATCGGCACCCGTGGCACCCGCAATGCGCAAACCCGCACTGCTCTGCTTCATGGCCCTTGACGGTAGCCTGACCTGCTATGCCGCGTTCATTCGACATGGCCGCCGACTACCCGGGCAGCGTCGAACAGGTTTATCGAGCCTTTCAAGAGCCGGAGTATTGGCGGGCCAAGCTGGCAGACACCCCCGTTGACTTGGCGATGGTGGAGTCGATGCGGGTCGGTGGCGAGTCCGGAAGCGACGGCACCATCGAGGTGGTCACCGTGCAGACGCTGCGCAGCCACAACCTGCCGGCGGTGGTCACCCAGCTGCACCGGGGAGATATGTCGATCAAGCGCGAGGAGATTTGGGCCCCGGTCACCGATGGCGCGGCGACGGCGTCCATTTCGGGATCCATTTTGGACACTCCGGTGGACCTTTGGGGAACCGCCTTGCTGTCGCCGATCGCCGACTCGGGCGGCGCGCGGCAGACGTTCCACATCACCATCCAGGTGCGTGCTCCCATCATCGGCGGCAAGATCGAGAAGATGCTCGGCGCCCAGCTGTCCGAGCTGGTGACCAGGGAACAACGGTTCACCTCGGAGTGGATCGCGAACAACGCCTGACCGGCTTGGTTTTAAGCTGGCACTATGCGAATCGCGTTGGCGCAAATTCTCAGCGGCACCGATCCGGCGGCGAACCTACAGCTGGTGCGGGACTACACCGACCAAGCAGCCGAAGCCGGAGCGAAGCTGGTGGTCTTCCCGGAAGCGACCATGTGCCGGTTCGGCGTCCCGCTGCGACCCATCGCCGAGCCCATCGACGGGCCCTGGGCAGACGGTGTCCGGCGGATCGCGACCAACGCCGGGATCACGGTGATAGCCGGCATGTTCACGCCCACGGACGACGGACGCGTGACAAACACACTGATCGCGACCGGACCGGGCACGCCAAACGAGCCAGACGCCCACTACGACAAAATCCATCTCTACGACGCGTTCGGCTACACCGAGTCGCGCACCGTCGCGCCGGGGCGCGAACCGGTGGTCATCACGGTGGACGGCATCCGGGTCGGCTTGAGCCTTTGCTATGACATTCGCTTTCCTGCCCTGTACACCGAGCTGGCCCGGCGCGGCGCTCAGCTGATCGTCGCCTGCGCGTCCTGGGGTTCAGGTCCCGGCAAACTCGAGCAGTGGACGTTACTGGCCCGAGCCCGGGCGCTGGACTCGATGAGCTACGTCGGGGCGGTCGGTCAGGCTGACCCGGGCAGCACCCTGACCGGCCCGGGGACCGGCTCTGGCGCACCGACTGGAGTCGGCGGCAGCCTGGTGGTCTCGCCATTGGGCGAGGTAGTCGCGGCGGCGGGCGCTCAGCCTCAACTGGTGGTCGCGGACATCGATGTCGACAAAGTCGACAAGGCGCGCGACAGCATCGCAGTACTACGCAACCACTCGAGCTTTGTTCGTGGTGATGAGGCACAATCGGTTGGGTGACGAACCCCCAAGGACCGCCGAGTGAAGGCCCACCGACCTGGGGCCGTCCCGGCAACCAAGGTTCCTTCGGCCAACCCCCAACTGAGCGACCTACCGAGCAGATTCGCACGGGCGATCCCGCTCAAACGCCTCCGCCGGTGCCCGGCCAGTTGCCGACAGAGCAGCTAGCCACGCCCCACCGGGAAGCGCAGGGGCCCGGCCGCCCGACTCCGCCGGCCCCACCCCCAAGCGTGGCTCGGCGGCCGGCAGCGCCGAACGAAGAGCCGACACCGGCGAAAAAGAAGCGACGTTGGCTGCGTGATCCGCTGTCCATTCTGCTGATCTGCATCATCGTTGCCGCGCTGGTCATTGCCGGACTGATCGGGGGCGAGCTTTATGCCCGTCACGTCGCGGACACCAAGGTCGCGGAGGCGGTGGCGTGCGAGGTCAAGGATCAGGCCACCGCATCGTTCGGTGTGGCCCCGCTGCTGCTGTGGCAGCTGGCCACGCAGCATTTCACCAACATCTCGGTGTCGACGGCCGGCAACCAGATTCGCGATGCGAAGGGCATGAAGCTCGACATCAATATCAAGGATGTCCGGCTCAGGGATACCTCCACGTCCAAGGGGACCATCGGATCACTTGATGCCACCATCGGCTGGACCGCCGACGGCATCAAGCAGTCGGTGCAGAACGGAATCCCGCTCCTCGGGCCGTTTGTCACCAATTCGGTGACGACCCACCCCAGCGACGGCACCATTGAGCTGAAGGGAATGCTGGACGACATCACGGCCAAGCCGGTGGTGTCCGGCACCGGGTTGCAGCTGCAGATCGTCAGCTTCAACGCGCTCGGCGTCACGCTGCCCAAAGAGACTGTGCAGTCGACGTTGGACGATTTCACGTCCAACCTGACGAAGAACTACCCATTGGGCATCCACGCCGACAGCGTGGAGGTGACCTCGACGGGTGTGACCAGTCACTTCTCCACCCAGAACGCCAACATCCCGACCGGTAACGACGGCCAGGACCCCTGCTTCGCCAACCTCTGACCCGTTTTCGCTTGGCGCCATCGCGACATATAAACCACGCACACGACGCGCCGAAGCCTGTGGGCCTGGCTTATATCTCGAGGAGCCTGGTCGTCGTCCTGCGTGGTAGCTAGCTGAGGCCGTCGAGTACGGCACGGGTGCCCGACAGGCCCAGCCTGGTTGCGCCGGCATCCAGCATCGCGAGTGCGTCGGCGGTGGAGCGGATGCCCCCGCTGGCCTTGACGCCAAGCCGGCCGCCGACGGTGTCGGCCATCAACGCGACCGCGCGCACCGACGCGCCGCCCGCGGGATGAAACCCGGTCGAGGTCTTGACGAAGTCCGCCCCGGCGACCGCGGCGACGCGACAGACATCTGCCAGCGTGTGCCCGTCGGCCTGATCCAGCAGCACCGCCGACTCGACGATGACCTTGAGAACCGCGCCAGCTGTCGCCGCACGCACCGCCTCGATGTCGGACCCCACCGCTCGGAGGTCGCCGGCCAGCGCGGCACCGACGTCGATGACCATGTCGATCTCAATTGCTCCGGCTGCGACGGCGGCCGCGGCCTCGTGCGCCTTGACTGCAGCCAAGTGCTTGCCCGACGGGAAACCCGCCACCGCCGCAACCCGCACCCGTCCGGCGCCGGCTTCGATGGCTTCGATGGCGAACGGCACCATCGACGGCGAAACGCAGACCGCGTAAACGCCCAACTCGGCGGCTTCGGCGACCAATGCGGCCACATCTGTGGGGGTGGCCTCGGGCTTGAGCAGGGTGTGGTCGACCACCGCGGCCAATTGTGCCCGAGTAGGTCGGCTCGCCACTAAAACGGCTCTCCCGAACCGCCGGGGTTGCAACCGGAAGCGACCATCTGCGATTCGTCTACCACCGGCCGCCACGGCTCGAGGTTCCAGCTTGTCTTACCGGGTTCCGCGATTTCGGCGAATTGCCAGTGGCAGATGAACTGAGCGCGCATGCCGGCGGTGTCGGCATCGGGCGACGCCGCGAGCACTTCGGCCCAGGCTTCATCGGCCGCCGCAGCCGTCCCTGGTTGTCGGGCTGCAACGCGTCCGGAGGGCGTCGGGTAGACCCGCAGGCTGGTGAGGTTCTGGTACCCCCAGTGAGCCCATTCGGTGTGGTCGATGAACGGTGGGGAGTATGCGGCCCCGGACACGCCGGTGCCCGGATCCGCAGAGGCGCAGGTCATCCCGGGCAACAGGCCCAGCGCGAACACGAGCGCCGCGGGCACCAGGACCTTCATCGCGTTAGCGTGACTTGCCCTGAATCTCGAGAAGTTTGGGCCGCACGTCCACCAGATACACACCGGCCGCGCAAGCCGCGATCGCCAACCCCATGACCCAGAAAACTTGAGACAGAATTGAGGCCATAGCGACAGCCACGCCGAGGATCAACAACCAGACCGGTTTGGTCAGCTTGTCAGCGGCGGTATACGCGTCGGATCGTTGCATCGCCGCATGGACAAATGCGTATACGGCCATCACCACGACAGCGACCTGCAAGACAAGTATGACGGTGTTCATGACTTGGGTCACCACGCTTTACAGAGTATGCGGCCACCCACCAAAACGTCGACTCCGGACTGCCTATGGGGCGGTCCGGAGCCGACGAGTGTCTTGCTGGGTCTGACTACTTCTGGGTGACCTTCTTGGCCGGAGCCTTCTTGGCGACAGACTTCTTGGCCGGGGCCTTCTTGGCCGGAGCCGTCTTGGCCACCGCCTTCTGAGCCTTCTTGGCCGCGGCATCCGTCTTCTTCGGCAAATCGATGCCGACCAGCTTGGCGGCACGCTCGCCGACGGCGCGGGTCTGCGAAGCGACGGTGCCCAGCGCCTCCTGGGTCAGCTCGACAGCCTGGTCCACGTAGCCCTCGGCCCGCGCCGACGCGTCGTCGAAGCCGGACTGGTTGCGCAGCCGCGTCAGCGCAGCCTCGCCACGCTCGACCAGGTCGTTGTACCGGTTGGTCGCAGCATCGAGGTAACCCTCGGCCGCCTTGCGAAGTTCATCGCTGGTGAACTTCTCACGCAGGTCGGTGAATTGCTCGGGCAGTTCCTCCTGCAATTTGGTCAGGCGGGCGCGGCTCTCCTCGACGCGGCTGCGGGTGTCCTCACGGGTCTCGCCGGCACGGTCACGCAGGTTGGTGATCAGCTCGTTGACGGTGGCCAGAGCCAAGTCGGCCGCACCGAGCGCGGCAAGCAATGGCGCCTTCAAGTCTTCGATGTTCGTGTTTTCAGCCATGGTTTTTACCTTTCATGGTTTGTTTTGGGTTATCGGCATCAGGTGGTCTGACAGGGCACACAACTTGCGTCGAAACCTCCTGCGTTGCTCGGTCGGTTGATGACATTTCTTATCGCCGGAAAATGCCGGAAAATCTTCGGTTGGGCTTGTTGATCTTCTGGCCGCACTACCGGTCCGCTCAGCCCGCGGATGCCGGAAGCGGACGATTGCCTCGCTTCTGAGTAACCAGACATCCGCTCGTCTATGCATCGGTCGCATGATTCGCCGACACGGGGACTGTGCCCCCCCAAACGGTGGCGGGTCACTCGTCAATTTCAGGTTCGGTGGGACGCTCCTCACGGGTCGGTTCGTTTTGTTGGAGAAAAGACGCATAGATATCGAGCAGAACCTGCTTCTGCCGCTCGGTGATCGCGACGTCGGTGATGATGGCGTCGCGCACTTCGCTGGCCTCGCGTGGCTCGAGAATTCCGGCCCGCACGTAAAGAACCTCGGCGGAAACCCGCAGGGCCTTTGCGATCTGGCTCAGAACATCGGCGGATGGTTTACGCAACCCACGCTCCACCTGGCTCAGATACGGATTGCTGACACCTGCCAGGTCGGCGAGCTGACGCACCGACACCTGCGCCAGCTCGCGCTGGCTCCTGATGAAGCTGCCGATGTCGGAGGCCGCGGTGGTCGCCACGGTGGTCACCTTGGTGGAGAGCTTCTCCTCGGGTGCCATTGCGTTCTCCTGGGTCGGTTGGGTCGATGCTCGCAAAACCCAGGCTACAAACGAGTGCTTGCTTTTGCAAGCACTCTGTTAGCACTACTCAGAAGAGCAACTGCGCGACGGCGTAGATCACCAACCCCGCCAACGCGCCGACCACGGTGCCGTTGATCCGGATAAATTGCAGGTCACGACCCACGTGAAGTTCGATTCGCCGGCTCGCCTCCTCGGCGTCCCAGCGTTCGATCGTCTCTGTGATGATCGCTGTGATTTCAATCCCATACTGCGAGACCAGATGATTTACGGCCCGCACCATCCAGTCGTCGACCTTGTCGCGCAGGTCGACGTCGTCGCGCAATGATTCCCCGACGCGCATCACCGTGTCGGCGATGCGGCTGCGCAGCGTGCTGGACGGGTCGTCAACGCCTTCGAGCACCAGCCGTTTGAGCGTCTTCCATGCCGTCCCGGCCGCATTGGCGACCTCATCACGGGCCATCAACTGCTCTTTGATCGCATCGGCGCGCGCGATGGTATCCGGGTCGTGCTGCAGATCGTCCGCGAACTCGAACAGGAAGCGAGTCGCCGAACGGCGCAATTCGTGGTCAGGGTTGCGGCGCACCTTGTCGGTGAAGTCCATCAACTCGCGATGGATGCGATCGCCGACGAGGTGGTCGACGAAGCGAGGCGACCAGGTCGGTGAATCACGCTCGACCACCCGCTGGATGATTTCGCCGGCGTTGAGCGACCACTGAAATGCCCGGTCGGCCAGCAACTGGATCAAGGCCTCCTGCCGGTTCTCGGCCAGGACGGTCCCGAGTACCCGGCCGACCGGCGGCCCCCACTGCGGTTCGGCGATGCGCCGCACGATCATCCGGTCGATCACCTGCTGGACGTCCTCGTCGCGCAGCAGCTCCACCAGTACCCGCAGCACCGTCGCCGCCTCGCCGGCCACCCGCTCGGCATGCGCGGTTTCCGACAGCCACTTACCCAGCCGGCTGGGCACCTGCGCATCGCGCAACTTGGTTTCCACCACTTGGGGCGAGAGGAAGTTCTCCCGCACGAAGGTTCCCAAGGCCTCGCCGAGCTGATCCTTCTTCCGCTTGATGATCGCGGTGTGCGGGATGGGCAGGCCGAGCGGATGTTTGAACAGTGCGGTAACGGCGAACCAGTCCGCCAGCGCACCCACCATGCCGGCCTCTGCGGCCGCGCCGACATAACCGACCCAGGTGGCCGTGCTGCCATGAGCCTGCGCCCATCGACACGCGAGAAAGACGCCGATGGCACCGATCAGGAAGCTCAGTGCCAGCACCTTCATTCGGCGCAGCGCCACCCGACGCTCGGCGTCCGCCCCGGGATCCGCCCCGGCGAACGATTCGGCGAAGGATGCACGCGCCCGGGGCGCCGTGATCGAGTCCGGGCCGGCCGTTGGCGGGCCCGATGCTTCGCCTCCAGGTGGGGCTCTGTGTGCCACCACACCATCATCCGCCATCGCCGAGACTAGGCGAGTACCAGTTAATGTGACCGACACCTTTTCGGCCCGTCGGCGCGTGCGGGCCGCCCGCCCTGCGGCCCGTAGTATCGAGAGGTCTAATGAATGGGAATTTTGCGACAGTGGCAGACCACGTACCGGCTCGGACCGTGAAGACAGACGGTCGCAAGCGGCGCTGGCACCAACACAAGGTGGAGCGGCGCAACGAGTTGGTTGACGGCACCATCGTGGCGATTCGCCGACACGGCCGCTATCTGAGCATGGACGAAATTGCCGCCGAGATCGGGGTTTCCAAGACGGTTCTCTACCGCTACTTCGTCGACAAGAACGATCTGACGACGGCCGTGATGATGCGCTTTGCGCAGACGACGTTGATCCCCAACATGGCCGCCGCGCTGTCCACGAAGCTGGACGGCATCGACCTCACCCGCGAGATCATCCGGGTATACGTCGAAACCGTGGCGAGCGAACCCGAGCCGTACCGGTTCGTGATGGCCAACAGCTCAGCCAGCAAGAGCAAAGTGATCGCCGACTCCGAGCGGATCATCGCCCGGATGCTGGCGGTCGTGCTGCGCCGCCGCATGCAGCAGGCCGGGATGGACACCGGCGGCGTGGAGCCGTGGGCCTATTCGATGGTCGGCGGCGTGCAGCTGGCCACCCACTCGTGGATGTCGGATCCGCGAATGAGCAGCGACGAATTGATCGACTACCTCAGCATGCTCGTTTGGGGCGCGTTGTGCGGGATCGTCGAGGTCGCCGGATCACTGGAGAAGTTCCGCGAGGCGCCGCATCCTTCGCCGATCGTGCCGCCCCTGCCGCATTGAGACCGGCTTAGGGCCTCGCAGTGCGCACCGTCCGCCGGTACTGTGTCTCCGAAAATCAGGCCAACTATGTCCGGAAGATGTTCGACGCGACGGACACCACCCACACCAGGCTGGTGTTACTGGAGGGCTGGGAAAGCTTCCACGAGCCCGTCGACCGGATTGTTTCGATCGGTGCGTTCGAGCACTTCGGCCGCCAGCGCTAGCTGAGCTTCTTCGACATGGCCTACGAGGCGCTGCCGACCGACGGCGTGATGATGCTGCACACCATCGACCGCCCGACGTTTTAAGACGCCACCTGGCCGAGATATTCCCGGGGGGTGGCTGCCGACGGCGCAGACGGTCGAAGAGCACGCTGTCGCGGTCGGCTTCACAGTGACCCGAATCCAGTCACTGCAAAAGCATTACGCGCGGACCTTGGAAATGTGGGCCGCCGCGCTGGAAGCCAACCGGGACCGGGCGATCGTAATCCAGTCGGAGCAGGTGTACGACAAATAAATGAAATACCTGACCGGCTGCGCGAAGCTGTTCCGGCAGGGCTACACCGGTGTCGACCAGTTCACCCTGGAGAAGTAAGAAGTAGGCCGAGGGCCACTTACTTCACGCAGGTGAATTGCCCCACGTTGCAGATGCCCTTGTGGAAGAAGGCCTCACACCCGGTCAGGTAGTGCATGTAGCGGTCGTAGATCTCCTGTGACTGGATCTCGATCGCGCGCTCCTTGTTGGCCTCCAGATTGGCTGCCCACAGGTTCAGCGTGCGCTCGTAGTGCTCGCCCAGTAACTGCACCCTTTCGACCGTGAATCCGGCGTCCGGCGCGAGCTTCAAGAGGTCCTCCTGAGCCGGCAACTGGCCGCCCGGGAAAATCACCTCGCCGATGAACTTCATAAATCGGATGTCGGACATCGTCAGTTTGACGCCGCGATCGAACATCGACTTCTGGGTATAGGCCAGAATCGTGTGCAACAGCATCCTGCCGTCGCTGGGCAGGACGCCATAGGCACGCTCGAAGAACGCGGGATACCGCTCACTCTTGAACGCTTCGAATGCACCGATGGTGACGATGCGGTCGACTTTGTCCTCGAACTCTTCCCACCCCTGCAACCGCACCTCAACCGTGCGCTCTGTCGGGATCGTGGCGAGCTTGGCCTTGCTGTAGGCGGCTTGGTTCTTACTGAGCGTGATGCCGATGACGTTCACGTCGAATTTCTCGATTGCCCGGACCATCGCGCCGCCCCAGCCGCAGCCGATGTCGAGCACTGTCATCCCGGGCTCGAGGTTGAGCTTGCCGAGCGCCAGGTCGAACTTCGCGTTGGATGCCTCTTCCAGCGTCATGTCGTCGCGCTCGAAGTACGCGCACGTGTAAGCCATTGTCGGGTCTAGGAACAGCGCGAAAAACTCGTCCGAAACGTCGTAAATTGACTGTGACTCTTCGTAATATGGCTTCAACTGCGTCATGCTGGCTACGTACCTCTCGTGTGTTGATCGCCGAGAATCGTACCCGACGCGTTAGCAGGTGTCACACCAACTCACTGTGCCCTAGCTGGGGGTTTCAGTAGGTATAGAAGCCCCGACCCGACTTCTTGCCGAGCCGGCCCGCCTCCACCATACGCAGCAGCAACGGTGGTGGAGCGTAATGCGGCTCTTTGAATTCCTCGAACATTTTGTCGGCAATCAGCTTGAGGGTGTCCAGGCCAACCAGGTCGGAAAGCCGCAGCGGGCCCATCGGATGGGACAGCCCGGCGACTACCGCCTTGTCGACGTCTTCCACCGTGGCAAAGCCGGCCTCGACCATCCGGACCGCCGACAGCAGATACGGCACCAGCAGCGCGTTCACCACGAAGCCGGACCGATCGGAACAGCGCACCACCTGTTTGCCCAATACGGTGCTGGCGAACTCTTCGGTGCGGGCGGCGGCGGCTTCGTCGGTGACCAACGTGCTGACCAACTCCACCAGCGGCAGCACCGGCACCGGGTTGAAGAAGTGCAGGCCCAGCACGCGCTGCGGGTTTTTGGTGGCTGCGGCGATCTTCATGATCGGGATGCTCGAGGTGTTCGACGCCAGCACCGCGTCAGGATCGGTGACGACCCGGTCCAGGTCGGCGAAGATCTGAGCCTTGATCGCCTCGTCCTCGACGATGGCTTCGATCACCAGCTGCCGGTCGGCCAAGTCGTTGAGGTCCGTCGTGAAAGTCAGGTTGCTCAACGCGCGCTCACGCTCACGCTCGGTGACCTTGCCCGCGCTGACGCCACGCTCCAGCGACTTCACCATGCGGTTGCGTCCCGCGGTAATCAGCGCGTCGGTGGTCTCAAACACCGTCACGTCGACACCCGCGCGCACTGAGACCTCGGCGATACCGGAGCCCATCTGCCCGGCCCCGATTACCCCGACCCGCTGGATCGCTGTGTTACTCACAAGTCTTTTCTCCGGTCGTATTGTCGTGCACCGCAATAGGCCCCGCCCAGGTTCGCTGGGCGGGGCCTCTGCTGTCAACTCTCCGCTTCACCCGCGAGCAGTCGCAGAATCACCCGATCTGGGTCGCAGCAGTGCGATTCTGTCTCTGCTCGGCTATCGATCAGTGAAACTGTCCTTCTTCGGTTGAGCCGGTCAGAGCGGTGGTCGACGAATTGGGGTCGACCGTGGTGGCGATGCGGTCGAAGTAGCCGGCACCAACTTCGCGCTGGTGCTTGGTCGCGGTGTAGCCGCGCTCCTCGGCGGCGAACTCCCGCTCCTGCAATTCGACATAGGCGCTCATCTGGTTGCGGGCGTACCCGTAGGCCAGATCGAACATCGAGTAGTTCAGCGCGTGGAAGCCGGCCAGCGTGATGAACTGGAACTTGAATCCCATTGCGGCAAGCTCTTTCTGGAACTTCGCGATGGTGCTGTCGTCGAGGTGTTGGCGCCAGTTGAACGAAGGCGAGCAGTTGTACGCCAACATCTGGTCCGGGTGCTCGGCCTTGACCGCCTCGGAGAACTTCCGTGCCATCTCGAGGTCCGGGGTACCCGTCTCCATCCAGATCAGGTCGGCGAACGGCGCGTAGGCCTTTGCCCGCGCGATGCAGGGCTCGATGCCGTTCTGGGTGCGATAGAACCCTTCCCGGGTGCGCTCGCCGGTGATGAACGGCTGGTCGCGCTCGTCGACGTCCGACGTGATGAGCGTGGCGGCTTCGGCGTCCGTCCGGGCGATGACAACGGTCGGAACGTCACACACGTCGGCGGCCAGCCGGGCCGAGGTCAGCGTGCGGATGTGCTGCTGGGTCGGGATCAGCACCTTGCCGCCCAGGTGACCACATTTCTTCTCCGAGGCCAGCTGGTCCTCCCAGTGCGAACCCGCGACACCGGCGGCGATCATGGCCTTCTGCAACTCGAACACGTTCAGCGCACCACCGAAGCCGGCCTCGCCATCGGCGACGATCGGGGCCAGCCAGTTCTCCACGGAACGGTCACCCTCGACCTTGGCGATCTGGTCCGCGCGCACCAGCGCGTTGTTGATCCGGCGAACGACCTGCGGCACCGAGTTGGCGGGGTACAGGCTCTGGTCGGGGTAGGTGTGGCCAGACAGGTTCGCGTCACCGGCGACCTGCCAGCCGGACAGGTAGATGGCCTTGAGGCCGGCACGCACCTGCTGGACGGCCTGGTTGCCGGTGAGGGCGCCGAGCGCGTTGACCCACTCCAGGTCATGCAGCTCATCCCACAACACCTCCGCCCCGCGGCGGGCCAGGGTGCTCTCCTCAACCACGCTGCCCTGTAGGGCAACGACATCTCCGGCGCTGTAAGTGCGGGTGACGTTCTTCCAGCGGGGATTGGTGTCCCAGTCGTGCTGGACCTGCTCGGGGCTCTTCGGGGTGCCAACGACAGACATTGGGCTTTTCTCCTTAACAATCGCGGTACTGAACTGTTGAACCCGGCACCGTCAGGCGGTAGCAACTGGCTCAACTTCACTGGTGTGCTAACACGACCATGGCACAGCCATTGATGCAGGTCCACCCATTTCAATTGCAAATTTCGGCCACGACTTCCAGCCATCCTGCGAATGTTGCGAAGTTACTTATTTACTGAACCGTTTCAGAAGCTACTCGCCAGTAACCAAATTTCGCAGGTCAAACGGTGATTTACCGGGACGCTTGTCCGGTTAGAGCGAGAAGAACGCGGCGACGGCTTTCGTCTCGTCGCCAACGGCATATGTGAGCGTTGTAACAGTGCGGTCAACCAGGTTGGGACCGAATTGATCGGTCGATCCGGGCGGGTGCACGTGCGAGATGATCTCCAATTTGTCGCCCAGCGCAACCGGCGCCTCGTGTTCGATGGTGGTGCGCAGCGGCCACCGCAGCAGTTCGGGGTGCGAGGCCAGGTACTCCTCGACAACACTCCAATACACCGAGTTGTTCATGTGGTCGAGGAAGTCGATGTCGGTGTGCCGGACCGGGAATTCGTGGATCTCCGTGGCGTCGTCACGGCTGCCCGGCTTCAGATACCCCTTCCACCGCAGTCGATCGACGGACGTGGTCTTCTGCAGGGCCGCCAGGAAGTCGTCAACCATGCGCGACGGCATCTGGGTCTCCTTGTTGATGTTGATCCAGAACGCCTCGGATTCGACCAACCCGCCCTTACGTCCATCTATGCGTACCCGCATCTCACACCACCGGTTCGACGTGCCCGAACACCATCGCCGCATGCGCAACATGTCCTGGAAGTCGATGGGGCGAATCAGGTCGACCATGGTGCGGCGGACGATCCAGAGCGGATGGGTCTCCTCGAAGCCCATCTCGCGCAGCTGGTCCTGGCCGATGTCTTGGATGTGGCGACAAGCCGAGTCCAGCCGCAGCCGGCCGGTGCGGTCGACGTCGCCGACGCGCAGTGGCCACTCGCGGTCGAATACGTCGGGGTGACCGTCCGGCGCCGGCATCAGCGTTTTGTCCAGGCTCACGATTTCGCTCCCCGTTTTTCTCTTGGTGCCCAGCTCAGGCTAACCGTCCGGGGTTACCTCCAAACTTCCCTCTCGAATCATGCCAACGCTGGCCCCCGGCCACCACCCATAACCCAGCAAATGACGTCGTGCCAACTCTGCGAATCGTGCCTTCGCACCGCGGGTAGGCTCGATGGGGTGTCCAAAACATTCGTCGGCTCGCGGGTTCGGCAGCTGCGAAGCGAGCGCGGGTTCAGTCAGGCCGCCCTGGCCCAGATGCTGGAGATCTCGCCGAGCTACCTCAACCAGATCGAGCACGACGTTCGCCCGCTGACGGTGGCCGTGCTGCTCCGGATCACCGAGGTTTTCGGCGTGGATGCGACCTTCTTCGCGCCCCAGGACGACACCCGGCTGGTCGCCGAATTGCGGGAGGTGACGATGGATCGCGATCTGGACATCGACGTCGACCCGCACGAGATCGCCGAAATGGTCAGCTCCCATCCCGCCCTGGCCCGCGCGGTGGTCAACCTGCACCGCCGCTACCGGATCACCACCGCACAGCTGGCTGCCGCCACCGAGGAACGATTCTCCGACGGCAGTGGCACCGGCTCGATCACGATGCCCCACGAAGAGGTGCGCGACTACTTCTACCAGCGGCAGAATTACCTGCACGAGCTGGACACCGCCGCTGAAGACCTGACCACCCAGATGCGGCTGCACCACGGCGACCTGGCGCGAGAGCTGACCCGCCGGCTCTCCGAGGTGCACGGAGTCCACATCACCAGGCGGATCGACCTCGGCGACTCGGTGCTGCACCGTTATGACCCCAGCAGCAACACGCTCGAAATCAGCAACCACCTCTCGTCGGGTCAGCAGGTATTCAAAATGGCGGCCGAATTGGCATACCTGGAGTTCGGCTCCCTGATCGACAGCATGGTCGAAGAGGGCAAGTTCACCAGCGACGAGTCCCGCACACTGGCCCGGCTCGGGCTGGCCAATTACTTCGCCGCGGCCGCGATACTGCCTTACCGCCAGTTCCACGACGTCGCTGAGAACTTTCGCTACGACGTCGAGCGGCTGTCGGCGTTCTACTCGGTGAGCTACGAGACCATCGCGCATCGGCTGTCTACGCTGCAACGGCCTTCGATGCGCGGCGTGCCGTTCTCGTTCATCCGGGTAGACCGGGCAGGAAACATGTCAAAGCGCCAGTCGGCCACGGGTTTCCACTTCTCCTCCAGCGGCGGCACCTGCCCCTTGTGGAACGTCTACGAAACGTTCGCCAACCCGGGCAAGATCCTTGTGCAGATCGCCCAGATGCCCGACGGCCGCAACTACATGTGGGTGGCACGCACCGTGGAGCGCCGAGCCGCCCGGTACGGTCAGCCAGGTAAGACCTTCGCGATCGGACTGGGCTGCGAACTCCGCCACGCTCACCGGCTCGTCTACTCGGAAGGACTCGATTTGGCGGGGGACCCGAACATTGTTGCCACACCCATCGGCGCGGGTTGCCGTGTCTGCGAGCGGGACAACTGTCCGCAGCGGGCGTTCCCCGCTCTGGGGCGCGCACTCGATCTCGACGAACACCGCAGTACGGTGTCCCCGTACCTGGTGAAGCAAGCGTGACCGGCGATCAGGCGGCCCAAGTCGGCCGTATCCCGCCGAGCGGATTTCGCCAACTCGGACCGATCAACTGGGTGATCACGAAGTTGGCTGCGCGCCAAGTCCGAGCGCCGGAGATGCATCTGTTCACAACTCTCGGTCAGCGTCGACTGCTGTTCTGGGCGTGGGCGGTCTATGGCACCCGGCTGTTGAGCGGGCGACTGCCCCGGATCGATACCGAGTTGGTGATCCTGCGGGTCGCGCATTTGCGCACTTGCGAATACGAGCTGCAACATCATCGCCGGATGGCGCGCGCCGCGGGCCTGGATGCCAGCATGCAGGAGGCGATTTTCGCCTGGCCTGACGTACTGGAAGACGCCGGGGGAAAGCTCAGCGCCCGCCAGCAGACGCTGTTGCAGGCCACCGATGAGTTCATCAAGGACCGCACCATCACCGGCGGTACCTGGCAGCAGCTCGAGAGTTACCTGGATCGGCGACTGCTGGTCGAATTCTGCTTGCTCGCAAGTCAATACGACGGGCTTGCCGCCACGATATCCGCTCTCGACATCCCGTTGGACAACCCGCGTTAAAAGAAGATGTCGGCCAGCACGGCCAGCGACAGTATCGCCGGCAATAACGGCAGGCCGAACGCGAAGGAGGCCCATAGCCGCTTGCCGCGCCGGCGCAGCGACCAGCCCCACACTCCGGCGCATACCGCCAATACACCCGAAAGCACCAGCACGATCGGACTCCACTGTCCCACCGTCGTGGTGTCGTCTCCGACGGAGTAGGCCACCAACCACAGCACATACCCGGCGGCTACGCCGCCGATGGCGCCCACAACAGTTTCCTGAGTATCGGTGGTCGTCATCGGCGGCTCAGAAGTTGATCATGTGGCCGGTCAAGCCGTGGAAACACTCCTGCAGCGCCTCTGACATCGTCGGATGGGTGTGCACGTTGCGAGCCAACTCGGTGGCCGTCAGGTCCCATTTCTGCGCGAGCGTGAGTTCCGGCAGCAGCTCGGACACGTCATGGCCGATTATGTGTCCTCCCAACAGTTCGAGGTACTTGGCGTCGGCGACAAGCTTCACGAATCCACTGGGATCACCGACACCGTGCGCTTTGGCGTTGGCGGTGAACGGGAACTTCGCCACCACGACGTCGTATCCTTCGTCCCGGGCTTGTTGCTCGGTGAGCCCAAAGCTGGCAACCTGCGGCTGGCAGAACGTCGCGCGGGGCAGCATGCGGTAGTCTCCGAGCGCTAAAGTCTCTGCGCCGGCTATGGTTTCGGCAGCAACCACGCCCTGGGCCTCAGCGACATGCGCGAGCTGCAACAATGCGGTAACGTCCCCGATCGCGTAAATGTGGCCGACATTGGTGCGCATGTAGTCATCGATCGCGATGGCCTTGCGTTCAGTCAGCCTGACCCCGGCCTTATCCAGTCCGTAACCCTCGACGTTCGGCGCAAACCCAATGGCCTGCAAGACTTTATCGGCTTTGAGTTCCTGGGATTTCCCGTCCTTACTGACGGTCACCGTGACTCCGGAGCTGTCGGAGCCACTGTCAGTTATGGACTCGACCTTGGTTCCGGTCAGGATCTTGACACCCAGCTTCTTGAACTGCTTCTCGATCTCCTTGGATACCTCGGCGTCTTCGTTGGGCAGCGCGCGAGGCAGGAATTCGACGATGGTCACATCGACGCCGTAGTTCTTCAGAACGTAGCCGAACTCCATCCCGATGGCACCGGCTCCGGCGATGATGATCGATTCGGGCAACTCCCGGGACAGGATCTGTTCCTCGTAGGTGACCACGTTAGCGGACAGCGACGTGCCCGGAACGAGCCGGGTGCTGCTGCCGGTGGCGATGATGGCGTTGCCGAACGTAATGGTTTCGCTACCGCCGTCGTTGAGTTCGACGGCCAGCGTGTGGGCGTCGGTAAATTTTCCGTACCCATGGATCTCGGTGATCTTGTTCTTTTTCATCAGGAAGTGCACGCCGGCGACGCGGCCCTCGGCGACTTTGCGGCTCCGGTCGTAGGCGATCCCGTAGTCGAAGGTCGCCTCGCCGCTGATGCCGAAGGTCTTGGCCTCTTTGGTGAAGATGTGCGCGAGTTCGGCGTTGCGCAGCAGCGCCTTGGACGGGATGCAGCCGACGTTGAGGCAGACTCCGCCCCAGTATTTCGGTTCGACGACCGCGGTGTTCAGGCCCAGCTGGGCGGCACGAATGGCCGCGACATATCCGCCGGGACCGGCTCCGACGACGACGACGTCATAGTGAGAAGTCACGGCCCCTACCCTAGTGGCCGTTGGCGTCAGTACGGAATGACGCCGAGCACGCAGTGGGTCGCCGCCCGGGCGCAGTAGTAATAGCCGTAGAGCGGCGCCGCGGCAG
>CAWCFA010000010.1:0-656820 GCA_963794785.1 uncultured Actinomycetota bacterium
CGGCGGCTCTGCGCGCGCTGCCGGGTCGGTACTGGCGGGTGGTCGTTCTGTTGGCGGCTTTCGGCGCTGTCAACTTCACTGATGCCTTAATTCTGTTGCACCTCAATATGATCGGATTCTCGGTAACTGAAGTGATTCTGGCCTACGTGGGATACAACGTGATATACGCGTTGGGCAGTTACCCAGCAGGATCACTCTCTGACCGCGTCCCGAGACGCATCGTGTTCGGGATAGGCATGGTCTTTTTCGCGGCCGGCTACATCGGGCTCGGACTCACAACTGACAAAGTCTCGTCCTGGCTAATCCTCGGGCTGTACGGTCTGTTCGCCGCGTGCACTGACGGCGTCGGAAAGGCGTGGATTTCCGGACTGGTGCCGGCCGAGCAACAGTCGAGCGCGCAAGGCATATTCCAGGGCGCGACGGGCTTCGCGGCTTTGTCGGCGGGCCTGTGGGCCGGATTGCTCTGGGGGGCAACAGGCCAACTCCCGCTGCTGATCTCAGGAATCGCCGCCGGCTTCTTTGCGGCGATCCTGTTAGTTCTCCCTATCGGTGCGTGGGTTCGCGCTAAATCCACCGCCAGATCTACTAGCTGACTGCACAGCAAAAGCATCCGCGAGCAGGGGACGAGTAGCGTTGCGCGGGTGCGCCAAGTCGAACTTTCCGCGATCACCACGACCGCCGCGTTGATGGGCGCCCACCGACCACCCAACTTCGACACGTGGATCGCCCCCCACTGATGGACGACGTCGACTCCAAGCGGCCGGACCGCAATCTTGCGGTGGACTTCTACCGGGTATCGGGTGTGGTTCTCATTGTGCTGGGGCACTGGCTGGCCGGCTCGGTGACCTACAAGGACGGATCCTTCGGTCGGCAGAACCCACTGGTCGACCAGCCTTGGACCCAGTGGCTGACCTGGCCGTTCCAGGCCGTCCCCACCTTCTTCCTGGTGGCCGGCTACGCCGGTGCCGTCTCCTGGACGCATCGGCGCGATGCCGGCGGTGTGTCACGCCAGACTTGGCTTCGCCATCGACTGGCCCGGGTCCTCGGGCCGACAGCGGTGTACGTCGCGCTGGTTTCGGCCGTCGTGGTGGTTTTGGGCGGCTACGGGGTTGCCGGTTCGGTGCTGGAGTACTCCGGTTGGGCGGTGGCGATGCACCTGTGGTTCCTCGCCGTGTACCTGGTGGTGGTGTCGCTGACGCCGATTGCGATTGCCGCGCAACGCCGGTGGGGACTTTTGGTTCCCGCGGCACTGGTACTGGGGGTTGTGGCGGTGGACGCCGCCACCCTCGGCGCCCACGTGCCTCACCTCGGCTGGGTGAACTACCTGATCTGCTGGGGAGCGTTCTATCAGGTCGGAATCGCCTGGCATGGCGGCCTATTGGCCGGTCGCAGACCCGTGCTTATCGCCGTCGCCTCGGCAACCGCGCTGGCGTTACTGATCTGGCTGGGACACTATCCGGTCAGCATGATCGGTGTTCCCGGCCAGACCGTCGACAATACGACACCACCCAACGCGGCATTGTTGGCGTTCGGTTGCGCACAGGCAGGAATCGTGATGGCAGTTGCGCCGGCGCTCAACCGCGCGTTACGCGGCGGTGTTGTCCAGCGGGTGCTTTCGGTGTCCAACGCCAATGTGATGGCCCTATATCTATGGCACATGATTCCCGTCGTCATTGTGGCGGTCGTCGGCTATCCGGCCGGTCTGTTGCCGCAGCCGGCCGAGGGAACCGCCGCCTGGTGGCTGGCCCGGCTGGAGTGGGTGGCAATCCTTGGCGTGGTGACGGCGTTCGAGATGGCGCTGTTGTGGTGGGGGCGGCACTTTTTCGGCGCGCCGCTGCCCACGCTCGGCATCCCCCTCGCAGAGCGTTGGGCCGAACCGGTCATGCTGGCCGGTGCCGCGATGGCGGCGTACGCGCTGGCTTTCATTGCCGCCCAAGGGTTTGCGCCTGACGGACACTATCCGTGGGTCACCGCGCTGGTCTTCACCGTTGGCGTTGCCCTGGTGGCGTTTCGGGCTGACCCTACGGGTGAAAGTTGGGCAGCGGGCGTTGGCAAATCGCACGCGCCTCGGCGGCATTGAGTCCGAGCAGACGCAAAACGCTCTCCGTCACCGTGTCGGCGGCCGATGCCCCGTCGCGGTCGGGATCTTCCCGCAGCAGCTCACCGAGTCCCAGTAATGCCCCTCCGGCGACAGCAAGTGCAAGCTTCGGGTCATCGACGCGAAACCTCCCAGCGGCGGCAGCGGCCTTGATGTCGCGCAGTGCGCGAGGGGCCAGACCGCGTTCCGACGACAACAGGGCCGTCCCGTTGGCCAATAAGATCTCGCTCTCCTGCGGGCGTTGCCGAAAGAGCCGGCCAGTCAATCGGAAGCTGGTAGCGAACGTCTCGGCAGGATCTTCAATCGACGCGGTGAGCCGGTCCAAAACCGCTCCGTGCGCATCGAGCACGTCGGCCACCGCCGCCTCGAACAACTGCTCTTTGCTGTCGAAGTGGTTGTAAAACGAACCCATCCCGACGTCGGCGGCCTGGGTGATCTCCAGTACCGGCACGTTGACCTTGCCTTCTGCGATGAAGCCCTGCGCGGCCCTGATCAAAGCCGACCTGGTGCGCTGCTTACGCCGCTCCAGCCGGCTCGGCAATTCCGAGTGATCAGTCATGGCGCTCATCTCCCGCTTCGTGGCCCTCCACTCGATTTCGGCACTCTAACAGCGGGAATCATTCTTGACGAATTCGTCAAGAACCTTGACTGGGCCCCCATTCGTATGTGACGATTTCGTCAGTTAGCTTGGGAGATGATCATGGATGCAGAGGTCAGTGGCCGCGAGAACGCGCACAAAGGCCAACACAGTGAGCGGGGAGCGCTGCCCGGTGAACACAAGGGCCGGTCCCGCAATCCAGTGATCAAAGTCCTCGACATCGCCTGGTTGGAGTTTGAGAAGCCGGATCTGACCCGCGCTGCGGCGTTCGCGCGGGCTTTCGGATTCCAGACGGCACAGCACGGCGCCGAGGAACTCCAGTTCCGTGGGAGTGCCGCGGGGACGCCTTGTGTGATCGTGCGCCATGGAAGAGGGGCGCGATTCGCGGGTATGGCGTTTCGGGCCCACGACGAGGTCGATGTGCTGCGGCTAGCCGACAAAATCGGTGCCGTCACGCGGCCGCTGCCGGCCAGCATCGGCGGCCTGTCAGTCGACCTGGTCGACCCCAGCGGCATCCCAGTGCGCGTGGTCGCGGGCATGCACGAATTGCCCGAGTTACCCAGCCAGCAGCCGTACGCCTTCAATTTCGGGCATCACCTGCAGCGCGTCAACACCACCCAGCGTCCCCCGCGCGTGCCCGCACGGGTGCAGCGCCTGGGCCATTTGGTGGTGCAGTCGACCAAGTATCGCGAGACGCTGAACTGGTATCTGGACAACCTGGGCATGATCGTCAGCGATTTTCTGTTCTTTTCCGGCCAGCGCAGCCGAGGACCGACCATGAGCTTCATCCGCTGCGATCAAGGTTCCACTCCGACCGACCACCACACGTTGGCGATCGCATTAGGTCCGGCCAATCGCTACGTCCACTCGGCATATCAAGTCAGTGATCTCGACGCCCTGGCCGCCGGCGGCGAATATCTCAGGGAGCGGGGATATTTCCGGTCCTGGGGCATCGGCAGGCACATCCAGGGCAGCCAGATCTTCGACTACTGGCGCGATTCCGACGGCCTCATGGTCGAGCATTTTGCCGACGGAGACATGTTCGATAACACGGTCGAGCCCGGCTGGGCGGCGTTCACCGCTTCCGGATTGGCCCAATGGGGCCCACCGGCGACCAGCGACTTCCTCGGAACCGGTCCGAAAGCCGCTCGGCACGAACTGGTCTCGATGATCACCGCGCTTCGCGCAAGTAACGAATTCGATATCCGTCGCCTCATTGGCCTACTGAAAGTGCCTACGTCATGACCGTTTCCGTACTTCGCACTGCCGACGCTTGGTGGGTCAAGACTCCCGACGGCGCCGCGAAGATCGATACCGCAGCGACGACGACCGCTGCACTGCTGGCCGACCGCCCCGCGATCGAGGGCGCCGCCGCCGGCACCGACACTGTTGCCGTCGGCACTCTGGAGTTGGTCTCACCGGTGACCAGGCCGTGTCGAGTGGTGGCCCAGATGACCAATTTCGAGTCGCATGTCAAGGATGCCGGCATGAACCCGGCATCGGTTCCACTGACCTTCTTCCGCAAGGCCTCCGCATCGATCAACAGCCCGTTCGGCGACATCGTCAAACCCGCACACGTCAGACTGCTCGACTACGAGGTGGAGATCGGGCTGGTCATCGGCCGTGAAATCCCCATCGGCACTGCCATATCCGACACCAACCTCGCCGAGTTCATCGCCGGACTGGTTGTCACCAATGATGTTTCGGCCCGTGACATCCAGCTCCCGCAGACCCAGTTCTACGAGGGCAAGTCCTATCCGACGTTCACCCCGGTCGGACCGGAGCTGGTATTGCTGAACGCCGCGGAGCTCAGGCGATTCGGCGACCTGCGGCTACGCTTGAGCGTTAACGGCAACGAGCGGCAGAACGCGCTGGTCGAGGGTGACATGCTGTACCGGCCGCTGCAGGCGCTGCAGGCGCTCACCCGATTTCAAGAGCTCGCCCCGGGTGACCTGATACTCACCGGCACCCCGGCAGGCACCGCCCTGAGCGCACCGCCGAAGCCGGTAGAGATCATCGGCAATCTTTTGCCACCCGCGGTGAAGTGGCGGGCGTTCTTCAAGCGGCAAGCCGGCAACCCGAAATACCTGCGACACGGCGACATCGTGGAGGCCTCAGTGGCCAGCGACGACCGGGCCATCGACCTCGGAACCCAGCGCAACGCAATCCGATACGCGTGACGGACGGCCCTTTTCGGATTGCCGGCCGCGTACCGGTGGTGATCGTTGGTGCGGGACCGACCGGCATCACCGCCGCCACATTGTTGGCACAGTTCGGCGTACAGAGTCTCGTTCTCGACCGCTGGCCGGGCGTGTACCCGCAGCCTCGAGCGGTACATTTGGACGACGAGATCTACCGCATCATTGCCCGTCTCGGCATCGCCGACGAGTTCGCCGCGATATCGCGCCCCACGCTCGGTCTGCGCCTAATTGACAACCGATTCAAGGTGCTTGCTCAGTTCAACCGCGCCGGCTCTCAGAGCGTGCACGGCTTCCCGCAGGCCAACATGTTCGACCAACCGGAGCTTGAAAGGCTGCTGCGGGTAAACCTCAAGCGCTACCCGAACGCTCAATTGCGCAGTGACGCCGAGGTAACCGCGGTCGCCGAAACCGAAGGCCACGTATGCGTCACCTTTACCAACCGCTCCGATGGCCGGACTCACCATGTCGACGCGGACTATCTGCTGGGATGTGACGGCGCCAACAGCTTGGTGCGCGCCCAGATTGGTTCAGCCATGCGCGATTTGAACTTCGAACAGCGCTGGCTGGTCGTTGATATGGCGACCGACTCCGACCTGAAGCAGTGGGAAGGCGTGCACCAGGTATGTGACCCCGTTCGCGCGGGCACCTACATGCGCATCGGGCAGGCGCGCTACCGGTGGGAGTTTCGGTTGCTGCCCGGCGAGAGCTCCGACGACTTCAGCACGGTGAGCGCATTGCGGCCACTGATCGCGCCCTGGACTCGCGACGTCCCGGACAGCGAGCTGTCGCTGTTGCGGATCGCCGAGTACACGTTCCGCGCACAAATCGCCGACCGGTGGCGTCGCGGGCGCATTTTCATCCTCGGCGACGCGGCACACCTCACTCCGCCGTTCATCGGTCAGGGGATGGGCGCCGGGGTGCGCGATGCGATGAATCTCTCGTGGAAGATCGCCGGAGTTCTCCGCGGCACCCTCGCTGCGGACGTTCTCGACAGTTACGAGCAGGAGCGTAAACCGCACACCCGGAGCATGATTCGGCTGGCACTCAATGTCGGCCGGTCGATGACCGGGGGTGGCCGGTTTGGCGAAGCGGTGCGTCGCCTCGTACTCCCCCGACTGCGATGCGTACCTGGCCTGCGTGACAGGGTCGTCGATTCCACCACCCCGGCGCTACGGTCGTCGGCGCTGGTGGCCAAATCCCGCCGACGCCGGCAACTGGCGGGCACGCTGTGCCCCAATCCTGCACTGCCCAGCGGTCAACGGCTGGACGGCTTACTGGGCAACGCCTTTGCGCTCATCACCACCGAACCTCTGGATGGCGCCGACAGGGCGCTGCTCGAGCGGCGCGGAGTGGTGCTGGTCGCCGAAAGCGGCGGCGAACTACAGAAGTGGCTGCGCCGTGGACACGCCACGGCCGCCATCGTGCGTCCCGACCGAACGGTCATGTGCGCCGGGCGCAACACGGCCGCCCTGCGCGAATGGCTAGCTCTGGCCCCGTTGCAGTTGCAGTTGCGCGACAATCCAGAACGGTAACGCGACGAACAGCGTGCCGCCGATCAGGTTGCCGACCGTGGTGATGCAGATATTGGTGAGCAAGCCGTCGTGAGCGAAGCCCCAGCTAATCCCGGCGTGTGGCGCCGACGGGTGGAAGAAGCTCAGTAGCAGGGGAAGACCCAGGAATCCGACATTGGCGATGACGTGCTGGGTGCCGCCGATCACGAATGCGAACGGACCGTAGAACGCGAACGCCATCCGCGCGACGTCGCTGCGGGCCTTGAAGTACAAGCACATCGCGGTTTGCAGGAACCAGGTGCACACCACCGCGAGCAGGAGGGCGGTCCAGAACGGCTGACCGGCCTTCAATGCGCCGACGGCTGCAGCGCGTTCGGCGAAGGCGCCCAGGTACGGCCCTCCCGCGGCGCCGCAGATGGTGACGAACACCAATGCGCCGGCGATGTTCCCGATCAATCCGACGACAACCAGAAGAAGGTAGCCGCGCAGGCTCAAGGTGTGCTTCAGCACTGCGAGTAGCCCGGCCGCCATGTCCGCGGTTATCAGCGACATGCCGGACACCAGGATGAGAACAAATGACATGCCGAATGCCAAGCCCATCAACAGGCTTGCGACACCAGGTGTTTTAACTCCCGTGCTCACCACCAACGCCAGCAGCACCCCGAAGACCACCATCGCGCCACCGACCAGGGAGCGCACAAAGAACGCCCAAGGGTTTGCGGCCTTCTCGACCGCCATGGCGGCCACCCGGTCCACCATGGTCCCCACGCTGAATGGCTCGAAGGGATCGTCAGGCTTTAGCTGGTCAGTCGTATGTTTGGTGATCGGGAGCTCTGCAGAGTACGTATTCGTTGGTATGATGAGTTGAGACATTGGAAGTTGCCTTTCATTGGTTTTTCTTCAAGCTTTGTGCTGCGTTGATGACGCCCGCGATGTGCTCGTCGCTGAGCTTCTCCCCTTCGAAGACGTGGTTGAGCAAGATCTTCAGGTCGAGCATCTGTTGCAGGTAGATCAGGCACGGCGGACATTCTTCGAGGTGCCGGGCCACGATCGCTCCCCATTGCTGCGGATCAGAGTCGACCAGGTCGTCGACGAGGCGAACGAAGTCGACGCAATCGATCGCGGGGACGGTGTTGTCGTAGACGGTCATCGCTTGTACCGCTTCTCCAGTTCGTTTCGAAGGTTTCCTCGGGCGCGGTAGAGCAGGGCGCGCTGCCCCTCAGCGGATAGCGCAAGTACCTTGGCGGCCTCTTCGGCTGACGTACCGACGAGGTCACGAAGGATCACCAGCTGCCGTTGCCGCGCCGGCAGCGCGTCCAGCGCGACCCGCACATAATCGACGAGTTCGCTTGCTGCCGTTTGCTCCTCGGGGAGGAACCGTTGGGACGGCGGGGTGCCCCAGTGCCCGGCGTCCGGGTGGCCATCGGGGTGCATGCGACCCGCTAGCGGGTCCGCTTCGTCGGCGGCCAGCACCTCATGGTCGCGGATCCGGGACTCGCGGCGGCGGTGTCGCGAGGCCGTGTTTTTGACAATCCCGAACAGCCAGGTGGACACGGTGGAACGCGCTTCAAATGAGCCCGACGACTGCATAACCTGAACCCAAGCCTCCTGTACGGCCTCTTCGGCCGCCGCTGGTGAATTCACCATGGTGCGAGCGAAATTCACCATGGGCCGATGAAAGTCGCGCACCAAGCTGGACAGTGGAACACCGCCGACCAGAAGCTCATCCGCCGTCACTGTCGACCCGGGCCGTCACTCACTCGCACCGGTCGAGTTCCCAGCGCAATTGCGCCTCGGATGGCGACTGGACGGGGATGAAAGCGGCCTCCCGGTAGCGCCGGCTGGCCGGCGTCCGGCTTGCGTATCCCTTGCCGCCCGCCGTTCGGATCTCCAACGCCGCACTATCGCTGGAGATCTCAGCAGCGGCCAGCCGCAGTGTCAGCAGCTTTTTTTTGCTCGGCGGTTGCGACCCGCCGACCATCGCAGCGACACGCGCCAGCATTGACTGGGCCGATACGAGCTTTTCTTCGACCTCCTCGACTTCGGCGCTGAACACCGCGTTCACCCCGGTAAGTCCGAGCCTGCTTTGCACCACGGTGGTTTTCGTCAACCCGATGCACATCGCAGACTGCAGGACGAGGAAGGTGGGACGGACGGCGCTCAGAAATTCGTTGAAGTTCGTGGACAATACCTGCTCTGAACCGATAAACGCATCTTTCAGTTTCAGATACGACGAGGCCGTACTGCCCATTGCCAGCAGCTCGAAGTGGTCGCCCAGCACAACGCCCGGTGTGTTCAACGGCAGCGCCACGATCAGTTTCTGACCGTCCGCGGTCTGTGCCGCGGTGATCATCAACGAGTCGTCGTACAAATTGCTGGCCCAGCGTAGCGACCCGCTGAGCTGGTAGCCGCCCTCGACAGGTATGGCCGTGAGATCGAGGCTGCCGCAACCGGCGGCATCCTTGAATGCCGAGGCCATGCCGCTGACCCCCAATGTCTGTCCGGTGAACAATGTCTTGGCGGCGGCGATGCTGAATGGCGTTGCAGCCGTGAGCAAGTACTCTATCGACATCCGATGGGCCCACACCGAGAATCCGGTGCTCATGCATTCCCCGGAAATCAGTGCGATCACATCGGCCATCTGCGGGAGTCGCCCATCAGCGTTGCCCGGCGCACCCAGCCCCAGCAGACCCGCGGCACCAAGCGCTGCAAAACTACGACGAGAGGTGTCCTCACCACGATCCAACGCGTCCGCGTGGGAACGAATGTCGATCAGCAACTCCGAGCCGTGCAGCCCGATTTCGGGATCAATTGTCGCGGTCACGGCGCCCCCTCCTGTCCTTGGTGCTTCCACGCGTAGTCGAGAAACTTGCCATCGAACGTGACGACCACTCGATCGCCCTGCGGGTCCGGACGACGTTCGATGCTCATCCTGAAATTGATGGCGCTCATGATCCCGTCGCCGAACTCCTCATGGATCAGCTCCTTGATGGCCGGCCCGTAGACCGACAGCGCCTCGTGAAACCGATAGATCGTCGGATCCGACGCCACGGCTTGGGGGCTGCCCCGGTATGGCTGCAATTGCAAGACCGCGACAGCTTCACCGTCCAGCTCTAGAAGCTCCGTGACGATCCTGGCCTCATGGGCTGAGAGTGGATGCTGCCCCAGTAGCGCGGCAACCGTCCAAACTTTGTCTTTGCCGATCGACTCGGCGATCTTGGCCCAACTCAGACCGTGCTTTAGTCGGGCCAGTCGGATGATCTCGGCGAGATCAGCCTTGGTCAATATGCTTGTCATGGTGTGCTTCCCGGCGCGTTGCTAGCCGATGGCCAGGGTCGAGTCGACGCTCGCCGGGCGCCGGAACGTATTGACCACCGGGGACCAGGCGATCGCGTTGTCGTGGATCTGCTTGAGTGTCTCGTCGTCGGTGTCGCCGGCCAGGGTTACCTTGCAGCGCACCGCGCTCAACCCGAGGACCTTGTCACCCGGAGTGTCGCCAACTCCCCACACGGCGGAGATGTCGATGTCACCCTCCATCTCGACCTCGATCTTGGTGAGCGTGACGCCGCGGTGTGTGGCGTTGGCGAGCAGGCCGACGGAGATGCATGACCCAAGGGCAGCCAAGGCGGTCTCGGACGGATTGGGCGCCGAGTCATCCCCCAGCAGGGCTGGTGGCTCGCCGACCAGCATCGGCGCCAGGTCGCGCACATAAGTCATGTTCCGGAAACCGGCTTCACAAATAGTTTTGGCTTTGAGGGTTTTCTTGCCGGTGGTGGGGTTGGCCTTGGCGTTACACGACAGCCGGTCGAGGCCCTCAGCGTCGATGACGAGCGCGTCGGTCATTGGTTCCTCCGATTTCCTCAGGACGGCACGGTTTGGCCGTCATAGGGTTAGTGCTCAACGAAACCCATGTGTGACGGCCGCCGAGATTGATTTACCGCGGCGACACAAACAGTGACTCGCCCGAAATCTCCCGGCCCTGGCGCGACGACCTGTAACAACGCCGGTCGATCGGCACCATTTCCAACGAGAATCCGTGCCCACGCACGTTTGCGTCACGCCGAGTTCAAAGGCCATCTCACGGGCCGTAACGCAGCCACAGCGGCAGGACGGAGTCGAGGTATTCCATAAACTTCTGCAGCCCAACCCGGTAGTGGCCGTATCCGAGCGGATCCGTGGCGTACTGCGGAAACGCGATGCCCAACCCGAAGAGCCCCGGGGCGATGATTCCGTTGGTCGCGTTGTAGTCCAACGGCCCCCACTGTCTGGTCTCGGGAAGTCTTCTGCGTTCGAAGCCCACGGCGTAGACCACACGGTCACAGGCCTGCACCCGCTCTTGAAAGTCCGGCCCGTCGACCCAGTACCTCTCCAGCCGATCTGGATATACGCCCTCGATATTTTCCCGAGCCCACAGCGCGGCGTGGCCTTTGAGGCCGGTGTCGTCAAACAAGATCCAGTCGTGCAGATAGATCGCATAGCTGAGTGGACTCCGGTAGAAATTAACCACTTTCCGCACGGGCCGGGTCAACAGATTAGGCAACGCGATCATCGACGAATGGGAAGAACCGAAGACCGCGACAGTCGACTCCGCTAATTCCAGCTCGGCGAGCCGTTCAGGATCGAGAACGACCTCGAGTGGAATCTCGTCCAAGTGTGGGTTCAAGTGGGGGAACGAGAGCTTTTTCGGGGTAGCTCCGACCGCGAGGATCACATTCTCCGAAATGAGTTCGGGCTCTTCGGTTTCAATCACCCACCGCCTCTTCGTCTTAGTCAGAGCGGTCGCGGTGGTTTCGAAATGCTGCACTCGTGAACAAAGGTGCCGTGAGATCCACACCAAGGGATCGGCGACCAGCCCTAGCGGACAGGTCTCCTCGGGCTGCACTTCCTCTATCGCAAACCCGGGTCCCGCGGCGAACCGAAAAGCCGAGGAGCTGTTGAAAAAGCTCAGGAAAAGCGCGACTTTCGTATTGCTGGAAACCGCCCGCCACTTTCTGCCGAGATCTCCTGCCGCGAAATATGGGTCGATCCACGCGATTTCCTCCGCCGATATCCCGTTATCGAGAAGTCGCCCCAACGCAGCAATTCCCGCGGGACCGGCGCCTATTACCGCCCACTTAAAGCTCGTCATATCCCACGTATAGACGAACAAAGGAAAAAGCGCACCTCCGATGTGGTGGTCAGCCGAACAGGGCCTGCCGCGAAGATCGCCGACCCGATGTGAACGGTCTCCAACATCTCCTGCCGGGCCTGCGGCAAGGTCGCCGACAGTAAATCCAGGCCACCGCCTACCGCAACGCTGATCAGCACGGCCATGGCGACGCCAGCGAACATCGGGCGAGTCGACTGGCCGTTTCGCCTCAGGAACGCACCGACGATGCTCACAATGAGCGTCGCCTCCAGGCCTTCGCGCAGGCCGATGAGGAACGTGCCGATAAATACGCCCTGCGTGCCTCCGAGGCTAGCGAGCCGTGACGAAGTCGATGAGCTCTTCGACCCGGCTGATCAGCTCCGGCTCCAGGTCAGTCCAGTTTCGCACCCGCGAGCGGATGCGCCGCCAGGCGCTGGCGATGTCGGCCTGGCTGGCGTGCGGCAAGCCGAGCGCCTGACATGCGCCGTGCTTCCACTCCGTGTGCCGCGGCACGTTAGGCCACGCCGCCAGGCCCACCCGCTCCGGCTTCACCGCCTGCCAGATGTCGACATACGGGTGGCCGACGACCAACGTGTCAGGGCCGCCGGGACCAGTGCGCACCGCGTCGGCGATCCGCGACTCCTTGGAGCCCGTGACCAGGTGGTCGACGAGAACCCCGAGCCGGCGCCCCGGACCGGGCCGGAACTCCGCCACGATGCCGACCAGGTCATCGACGCCACCGAGGTGCTCGACGACGACGCCCTCGATGCGCAGGTCCTCGCCCCATACCTGCTCGATGAGTTCGGCGTCGTGGCGGCCCTCGACGTAAATGCGGCTGGCGCGCGCGACCCGGGCGCGGGCGCCCGGCACCGCGACCGATCCAGACGCTGTCCGTCCCGCCGTGGTAGGCACGGGGCGCCGCGGCGCGGTGAGGATCACCGGACGGCCGTCGAGCAGGTACCCCGGGCCCAAGGGAAAGCCGCGGGTGCGACCGTGCCGGTCTTCCAGGTCGATGCGACCGTATTCGACTCGGACCACCGCGCCGACGTAACCGCTTTCCGCGTCCTCGACGACCAAGCCGAGCTCCACCGGGTGCTCAGTCGAGCGAGGCTTACGCCTTCCCTGGACGAGCACATCGGTTCCGTAACGATCAAACACCCGGTAATACTAGTGAGCCTTTCGGCCAAACACTGGCACGGCGCGCCAGGATTTCACGATTGCGACACCTCGTAGTCGGTCATACCTGAGTGTCGGTCTGCGACGACGGCTTCACCGGGGCACCGCAGGCCTTCAGATAATCCGCAAAATTCCAGGTCTTCAAAAAGTCCTGCCCCGCCTGTAATCCTCGTTGATACAGAGCCTCGCGTTGCTGCGCGGTGATGTCGAAATCGATTGAACTCACGTCGTCGGCGGGCACGAAGATGGTGCGTCGCACCGTGCATGGATCGTCGATGTAGGAGTTGTCCTGATTGCTCACCAATGTCTCTATGGCCGCTAGCCCCAACGACACTGGCCCGTGCACCGGGTGGGTGGGCGGAATCCCGGGACGGGCAGCCAGCCGGATCCCGAACGTCGGCCAACGCGGCTGGGCATCAGCCCGGTCGAACAGCTCGACCGGAAAGTTCGATAACAACCCACCGTCGACCCAGGTCGCGCCGCCCACTCGCACCGGCTCGAAGACGTAGGGAATCGCCGACGATGCATGAACCGCGCGCGCCACGGAGAAGCTGTCCGGGTCGATGCCGTAGGACTTGAGGTCCCACGGGATGCGGACCAGCTGACGCCGGGACAGGTCGCTGGCGGTCACGACCAGCGACCAGGCGAACTGGTCGGGTTGTTCGCCGGTGCGCAGGTCGCCGAAGGTGCGCACGCCCAGGTCGGCGAGCAAGCCGGTGAGTAGCTGTTCGAGATAGGCGCCCCGGTAGACACCGTCGGACAGCAGTAGCGAAAGTCCCCCACCAATCAGCGGCACGTGCCCGATCAGGTTGCGGTCCAGGAACTTTCGATAGTCAATGGTGCGCATGATTTCGGCGAGCCGGGTCAGCGGCTCACCGGCGGTCTGCAGGGCCGCGACCAGGGAGGCGACGATCGCGCCCGCGCTGCTGCCTGCGACTCGGGGAAACCGATAGCCGACCGCGGCCAGCGCGTCCACCGCTCCGACTAGTCCGATGCCCCGGACGCCGCCGCCTTCACAGACCAGATCGACCGGGTTCGACACGGCTCCCTGAGGGCTCACATCTTCAATTTACCCTCAAGAAATCCGTTGACCGTCGACGCGAAAGAAATGCACGTGTCCGGGTTCGGGATGCAGGCGGACCCGGCTGCCTTTTTCGGGCGGGTGGCGGCCATCGGCGCGCGCAACGACGTGTTGGTCGATAACCTTTCCGGCGTCGGTGATTTGGCCGTATAGGTAAGCATCCGCCCCGAGTTCTTCGACCACGTCGACCTCCATTTCGACGCCGAGGCTGCCCAGCTCGAAATGCTCGGGCCGAACTCCGACGACGACGTTACTCGCAGTGCTGGCGATCTCGCGCGGCACCTGTATCGGCCAATCCCCCAGCAAAACAACGGAGTTCACGATCGGTAGGGTGAACAAGTTCATCGCCGGGGATCCGATGAACCCCGCCACAAACACATTGCCGGGGTTGCGGTAAAGCTCGCGAGGCGGGGCGAACTGTTGCAAAATGCCGTCCCGCAACACGGCGACTCGGTCGCCCATGGTCATGGCCTCGACCTGGTCATGGGTGACATAGACCGTGGTGGTGCCGAGGCGGCGTTGCAAGGCCGCGATCTCGTTGCGGGTTTGCACCCGCAGCTTGGCGTCGAGGTTGGACAGTGGTTCGTCCATCAGGAACACCTGTGGGCGGCGCACGATCGCGCGGCCCATCGCCACCCGCTGGCGTTGCCCACCGGAGAGGTCTTTGGGTTTGCGATCCAGGTACGGTTGTAGGTCAAGCATTTTCGCCGCGGCCAGCACGCGGTCGCGGATTTCGGCCTTCGGGGTTTTGGCGATCTTCAACGCAAATCCCATGTTCTGGGCGACCGACATGTGCGGATAGAGGGCGTAGTTCTGGAATACCATCGCGACGTCGCGATCCTTGGGATCGATGTTGGTGACGTCGCGGTCGCCGATCCGGATCACGCCGGAATCCACGGTTTCCAGCCCGGCCAGCATCCGTAGCGACGTCGTCTTGCCGCATCCGGACGGGCCTACCAGAACGACGAACTCGCCATCGCCGACGGCGAGGTCGAGGTGATCCAGCGCGGGTCGATCCGTGCCGGAGAATTGGCGCGTCGCTTGCTCGAAGCTCACCGAAGCCACTGCGGAGCACCCCTGCTTTCGAAATCCACCGTCACGGCGTCACCCGTTGAGTCCCGTCACCGCGATGCCGCGCACGAATGAGCGTTGCGCGATCGCATAGATGATCACCAGCGGCAGCATGATGAGCATCGACATTGCCATTATCAACGGCCAGCGGGCGACGTACTCCCCCCGCATCCGGACCAGGCCCAACGTCAGCGTGGCCAGGCTGTTGCGCTGAATCATCAATAGCGGCCAAAGGAAATCATTCCAGACGTTGACCCAGGTCAGCACGGCAAGCACGGTCACCGCGGGCCGTGCGTGTGGCAACAGGATCCGCCAGTAGATCTGCCAGGGCGTGCAGCCGTCGAGTATCGCGGCTTCCTCGAGGTCGGTCGGCAAGGTGCTGAAGAACTGCCGCATGAGGTAGGTGCCGAAGGCACCACCGAATAGTCCGGGCACGATCATCGCCCACGGGGTGTCCGTCCACCCGAGGACGCGCATGATGATGAACTGCGGAATCACCGTCACGGTGAGCGGCACCATCAGCGTGCCCAGGTACACCACGAACAACGTATCCCGGCCACGGAATTGCAGGCGCGCAAAGGCATACCCGGCCAGCGAGCAGAAGAACACCTGCCCGGCCGTGATGCATCCGGCGTAGAAGACGGTGTTGAAGAACATCCGCCAGAACGGCATCAGCGTGAAAACCTCGGTGTAGTTAGACCACCGCGGATGCGCGGGAAACAGTATCGGCTCGGTGATCTCGCCACCGCTTTTCAGCGAGCCGGACACCGCCCAGGCGATCGGGAACAACCAGCACCACGCAATGGCGAGCAGCGCGGTGTAGACCAAGACACCACGGAACACGCTCCGCTTGAACACCCGCTCAACCGATGCCATTGGCAGCCTCCATTGACCGTTGCCGCGAGAGCCGCAGTTGCAGCACGGTCAACACCAGCAAGATGGCGAACATCACCCACGCCAGTGCCGACGCGTAGCCGAATTCCAGAAACGAGAACGCGTGCTGGAACAGCATGATGCCCAGAACGTAGGTTGCGGTTTCCGGGCCGCCATTCGGGCCGTTGAGAACGTAGACCATGTCAAATGCCTGGAACGCGTGGATGATCGATATGACGACCACAAACGTCACCGCCCCGCGGATCAGCGGCACCGTGATGGAGACGAACTGACGTATCCCGCCCGCACCGTCGATTTTGGCCGCTTCGTAGACCGTCTCCGGAACACCCTGCATTGCCCCGAGCAAGATGATGGTGGCGAACGGCACGGCGCGCCACACGCTGACCACGCATAGCGAGAACATCGCCCATCGGGGTTCGACCAGCCACGGGATCGGACCTACCCCGATCCAGCCGAGCATGATGTTGAGCAGCCCGTTGTCGGTGTTGAAGACGAACTGCCAGACCACGGCCATCACCACCGACGAAATGGCCAGTGGCATAAAGACAATGGTCCGAACGATACCGATGCCCTTTACCGTCTGGTTCAGCATGCCGGCGACGGTGAGGCTGATCAGGACGGTGGGCACGACGGTCCCAACGGTGAAGATCGCCGTGTTGCGGATGGCGATGAGAAACAGCGGATCCGACGTGAAGAGCTCGTGGAAGTTCTTCAGGCCCACAAACTTCGGCGGGTTGAACACGTCCCACCGCTGGAAGCTCATGTACAGCGAAAAGCCGAGGGGGAACAGCAGGAACACCGTGACCGCGGCTAGGTTCGGGGCGACAAACAGGCGACCGGCCCAGGCGCGTCGGCGCCATGGGCGGGGTCCTGCGGAGGTGTCGATCGACGTCATGGAGCGCGCAGCACCTCGTCGACATCGTGCGCCAACCCGGCCAGCGATGTCGCCGGCCGGGATCCGCGCAGCACCGGTCCGAACTCGCGGTCCATCAGGGCCACCACCTTTTCCCATGCCGGGGTGACCGGTAAAGCTTCGGAGTGGTCGGGCCCCGTGGTGAGCACGGCCAAGTTGCGAACCCGGTGGTGGGCCTTGGCGAAGCCGACCGAGTTGAGCGCGGATCGCAGCGCGGGAACGAACAGGCAGGATTCGCCAATGATCTTCTGCCCGACCGGTCCAGCCGCGAACTTCACGAATTCCCAGGCTTGCTCCTTGCGTTGGCTGCTGGCCGAGATCGCGAGGCCGGTGGCGCCGATGTTGGAGACGGCGACACGTCCCGCCGGGAGCGACGGGCCGATGGGCAAAGAGGTGACGTCGAAATCCAGGCCTTCGGCCCGCATGAACGTCTGGTACCGCCAATGTCCACCGAGCGCCATGGCCGCTTTGCCCGCCGCGAACAGATCGGGCGTGGACATCGACTGCGTCTCGGACGCGTTCGGCGCCGCCTTGTGCTTGTTAGCCAGGTCGGCATAGAACTGCACCGCCTCGATGAACGCTGGGTCGCCGAAATTCATGTGAGTGGGGTTCTTCAGCGGCGTGGACCATGGCACGCCGTTGTTCATGGCGAACAGGCCCGCCGCGTAGTACGACCACCAGGTGTTGACGAATCCCCACTGCGTCGCCCGCCCGGATCCGTCCCGGCGGGTCAGGGCGTTGGCGGCGTCGAGGAACTGAGCGAAGGTCCACGGCTTTGCCCACGTCGTGGGCGGAGGCGGGACGCCCGCTTCAGCGAACAGCCGCTTGTTGTAGAACAAGTAGTTCCCGGCCCATTGCTCGGGAAAGGCGTACTGGCCTGCTTTGGAACCAACGTCATACGCGAATGTGTCGTACAGCCGCCCGATGCTGTCCGATTTCAGCTCGGCGGCGAACGCCGTGTCCCGCGCCAGCATGGTGTTGAGGTCAAGCAACACCCCGCGGGCGGCCAGTTCGGCATAGGTCAACTCCCAACCCATGAGCACGTCCGGGCATTTGCCGCCCGCGCAGAATGTCGATAGCTGCTGCATCACGCCCGGCCCCGACAACAACGGCCGAACCTTGATGTCTGGGTGCTGGCGCTGGAATTCGTCGACCACGCGCATTCGAGCATTGGCCTCATCCGGATTGGCCGAGAAAAAGAAGGTCAGCGCATTTTCGTCGTCATCGGAAGCACAGCCGGCGGCCGATGGCGCCAATGCCGCCGCGGTCAGCGCTCCGGCCCCGCGCAGCAGCGTTCGCCGTCCGAACGGCTTACCGAGCATGACGCTCCCTTTGACCCGGCGCCGGTCTCCTCGCCGGCTGTCTGAAGTCCTTGCTACCCGAGAGGCCTGTGGTGTTGCTGGATGGCCATCGGAGGGCCGGGAAACCTGAAAATTAAGCGGGCTGTCGGTTCTTGGCGAGCTCGTCTTGCTTCCGGGCAATCTCGCGCACGGTGTCCGGCGGAGCCGGATCGTTGGGTGCGCTGTCGAACTCCAGGTCGACGACCACCTTGCCCTCGGCGAATGTCAGATAAGTCACCGCTTTTGAGTTGTCGGGCGATTGGCCCACGGCTATCAGTCCGTTTGTCCCGAGGTCGAACGGTTGCGGGGCGGCGTTCACGTATTTGCCGTAAGACCCCGCGTGATCTTTGGCGCTCTGGGCGGCGTCCGCCGGGTCGAGAAAGACGACGACGAGGTCGTCGATGCTGCGGGTGTGGTCGGGGCTGGTGAACGTTACCGCCGCTCCGGGCACACCGGCGGGATTCTGCATCGGGGCCGCGGTAGCTGTGGCATCGGGCCCGACGTCGCTCGCCGGTAGCAGCAGGTAGGTGTAGTCGGCCAGCGGTGCCGACGGTGAGCTCGATGTGGTCTGTGCCGCCGCTGAGGTCGACGTCGAGGTCGAGGTCGAGGTCGTTGACGCTGACGCTGACGACGACGAAGGGGACGACTTTTCGCTGCCGCCGCAGGCTGTTGCAACAGTCAGCACCGCGGTGAGCCCTATTCCCACACTGACGTTCCGCACCACACTCATCGTCTGCTCCATTCCATGACGCTATTTGTACGGCACTTGTCACCCGCGCAGCAATAGAGCGTTCAGGCGGGAAAGTAACGGATTCGGGTGATCGCGTTGCGCCGCCAGGCCACGTCGGCGAACAAGATGGCGCGCCAATGTGCGGAGGTGAGCGAAACCGCGACCGTGCTTCCCGCCCCGTTCATCTTGGTGGCAGCGGCCCCGTCGAGTCGCGCAGCCAGTTCGGCGAGGCCGAGCGGGTCGTCATCACCTAAAGTTATTGCGGCGGTGGGTGACAGCGCTCCCAGCACGCCGGGCACGTCGTCGCGCACGAGCGCGCTGAGAAATATCTACACCAACCTCTTTTGACGCGTACCCACCCGCCGAAAGCCGGTCGCAAACCCTGCGGTGCCCCGCAATCCCTGGTTGCCCAGCAGGCCCCGGGACAATCGCAGGGCGGGCGATAACGCTTGCGGTCCGCTGCGCAGGAATTGCAGCATCATTGCCGGCAACTCCCAATAGGCCCGCAGCTGGGCAATCTGCCACTGGCCGCTTGCTTCTCGGTGTTCTTTTTGAAGGTCCTCTTTTTATCGAGATCTCGATGGAATGTGATGTCGCGTGGCCCGATGAAGGTGTCGAAAAAGCGGCCGATCTGAGCGTGTCCCACGTGCGGCCGCGAGCCCACCGGATCCTCGATCCGACCGTCGGCGGTGAACAGCCCCACCCAGCCGGCGCGGTCACGCGCGGCGGCCGCGTCAGGCGACCGTTCCACCGCGGCCAGCAGCGCCGCTCTGTCGACCGGCGTCATCAGGAACTCCGCACCAACTCGACGCCGGCCGTCCGCATCTCCGCCAGTGCCGTCGCCGCCGAATCCCTCGCCACGGCCGCCGTCAGGTCAACCAGCACCCTGGTGGTCAAGCCGGCCCGCGCGGCATCCTCGGCCGTGCACCGCACGCAATGGTCGGTGGCAATGCCGACGATGTCGACCGCGTCCACTCCCCGCTGCCGCAACCACTCGAGTAGTGGGGTCTCGTTCTCGTCGACGCCGTCGAAGCCGCTGTAGCCTGCCGTGTACGCACCCTTGCAGAAGACCGCCTCAATCGCGCCGGTGTCGAGGTCGGGACGAAATTCCGCACCCCAGGTTCCCGCCACGCAGTGCGGTGGCCACGACGACGAATAATCCGGCTGATCGCAGAAGTGGTCACCCGGGTCGATGTGGAAGTCCTTGGTCGCCACGATGTGCTGATAGCCGGGCTGGGCGGTCAGATAGTCGTTGATCGCCGGAACCAGCGCGGCGCCGCCACCGACCTCGAGCGAGCCTCCCGCACAGAAGTCGTTTTGTACGTCGACGATGATCAACGCCCGCACAACCCCACCCTATCTCTGTTCCGCGTTTCCTTGCCTCGGTTTGTCAGCCCGTACACCGGGTATGCCCCGACACATGTTGATCCGCAGAATCGCCCGGCCCCTGTTATCGATTGCGTTTATCGGCCAAGGGGTTGACTCGCTGCTCAACCCCAAATCAGCGGCGCAAGCCGCGGCGCCCGCGGTGGACGGTCTGCGGACGTTCCCAGACCCGGTTGGCAGCAGCATCCTGACTGACCCCGAAACGTTCGCGCAGGTCAACGCAGCCGTTCAGATCGGGGGCGGCCTGCTGCTGGCCACCGGCAAACTGCCTCGCATCGCCTCGGCCGCGCTGGCATTCACCGTGCTGCCGGCCAACCTCGGGACACACATGTTCTGGAACGAGGTCGACCCTGAGGTCAAAGCCCGGAAGCGACAGCAATTCCTGACCGATCTGAGCCTGGTGGGCGGATTGATGATCGCGTCCGCCGATACCGCGGGCAAGCCGTCGCTGGGGTGGCGCGGCCGTCGGGCCGCCGCGCGGTTCTCCGAGCGGGTGTCCTCCGCGCTGCCGGGATCCGATGACGCGGCGTTTGATGCCGACCTCGGTGAGTTCGGCGAAAAGATCGCGCACGGTCTGCAGGTCGGTGCCGAGCGGGGCCGCGAACTGGCCAGCACGGCCGCCGAGAAAGGCGCGCCATACGCCGAGGCCGCCCTCGACCGCGGCCGCGAACTGGCGAGCACCGCCGCGGAACGCGGTAGGCCGCTGGCCAAGAAAGCGCGCAAGCGCGGCGAAAAGCTGGCCAACACCGCCCGCGTACGCGGGGCGGAGCTGGCCGACGAGGCAGTCGCGCGCGGCAGTCACCTGGCTGATGTCGCGCGCGAGCGCGTCGTCGAAGCTAGGCGCTAACCCGCCAGGAAAATCTCGATGATGGCGTCAACGCTGCGTCCGACGTCCACCGTGACGCCCGACTCGTCCACGGCGATGGGTTCTAAGGTCGCGAATTGCGACCGCAGCAGCGCCGCCGGCATGAAATGACCTGACCTGGCAGCCAACCTGCGGCCGATCGTCTCCGGTGAACCGTCGAGGTGTAAGAACTCGACGCGCGGGCAGTGCACCCGCAGTTGATCGCGGTATTTGCGTTTGAGCGCCGAGCAACTCACCACCCCAGCCGGGCGACCGGCCAACCACCCACCGACGTTCTCCAGCCAGGGATAACGGTCGTCGTCATCAAGAGGCTCACCGGCGGTCATCTTGGCGACGTTCGCCGGTGGGTGCAACGTATCGGCATCCAGGAACGGCACCCCCAACCGTCGGGCGAGAGCCGAACCCACCGTCGACTTGCCCGAGCCGGACACGCCCATCACTACGATCGGTGCCGGCGCGCTGCTCACTCGGTCCGGTTTGGCAGGTTGCGGTTCCATTCCATCCAGCCGACCCCGCTGCGACCGTCGGCGGTGTTGATGTTGACCCAGGCGCGGGCGAACTCGCTGACTCGCCCGTCGGAGGCGGTCAGGCATACCGGAGCGTGGCCGCGCACCTCCACGTCGGCACTGATCCCGCCCGGATCGAGACCCAACGACGTCCTCAGCGGCAAACCGTTGGCGCCGAAGACATTGCGGTCACTCACCGACTGCAGCTCGGTGACCTTCCCGACGGCGTCCTGGATGTACCCGACGCCCATCGGGGGGACGTTCGGAATGTGCAAGTCCAACCCGTGCAGGTGCGTGCCGTCGTCCAGGTGCAGCGCGCTCCACATCCAGTCCATGCTCCACCAGTCACGCACACCCCAGGAGTGATCGCGCTGCCCGGCAACCGAATCGATGCGGTAGCTGGTGCCACCGACGGTGACATTGCCCGAGACGGTGCATGGGATTTCGTATCGCGTCGTCATCCGATACTTGTAGGGGGTCCCGTCGGTTGCCCACACCAGATCCATCGTCATCTCGACCGGCGTTCCCGGCTCCCCGCGCAACAACGCCGCCGGGTCCGGATAGGCCTGACCACGCCCACGAACCGCGACACGATATTCCTGCAGCGGGACTGTGCTGGAGTGGCGGAGCTCGAAGCCGTCGGTGTGCAACTCCCACGCATCCGCGGGCAGCGGGACGTCGTAGTCGACGATGGCGACGGTCGGCAGGTCCGGTCCGCACAGCAGCGCCTGAACCCACGCCGTCCGCTGGTTCGCCACCAGGCCTAGGCGAAACCACCCGCCCAATCCCTGTGGCGCGTCCACGAAGTCGGCATACCAGCTCTCACTCCACAGCGGTTCCGCGGTCGGGGCGTGGGATAGTTCGTCCTCCTCCGATGGCCGCAGCGGTTCTGGCGAGGACGCTCCGGGCAGCGTGGCCAATGCGTCGGTGTCCAGCACGTGCTCGCAGTGCCGTTGCAGCATCGTCATGAACATCCGGTCGCCCCGCTCGGTGCGCTCCACCAGCATCGACGAGACGATCGCCATCATCACACCGAAAAATCCTTGCCGGCGCACGCCTTCCCTGACGTCGGCGAGAGTGATCGGCGCCCCCGGCCCCAGCGCCTCGTGGTAAGCCCGCAGCAGCGTGTCGTAGTGCGCGCGACGATCTTCGGACCGCAGCGCGCAGCCGAGGAAGTAAGCCAGGTCGGTCAGCGCCGGGCCCCAGGAAACCGTCTGCCAGTCGACCACCGTCAGCGCGCGGTCTGCTCCGTCGGTGCCGAACAACATGTTGTCCAGCCGGTAGTCGCCATGGACCAGGCCAAGAATCCTGGACCCCTCCGCTTCCTCCTCCTTTTCCAAGGCCAGGTAGCCGTCGAACGCGGCGACCAGGCGTTCGCAGACGATTCGGTGCGCCGGGGCGATCTGGTCGCCGAAACGGTCGATGAAGCCGGCGTAAAGCGGGGTGATCATCGCCTGGCTCAGCGGTGACTCACGGTTGAGCCACGCCGCTTCGCCCAACGACGTATCGCCGAGTAGGGGGCCGTGCAAGCGGCCCAATTCGACGACGGCGAGGCTGGCCTGTTCGGTTGTGGCGCCTGCAATTTCGTCGCCAACGGTCGCCGGACCTGCATCCCCCAGCAACAGATCAAATACCCCTGTCGCATCGACCGAGGCGTGATAGCAGGGCGCGATCGGGCCGCCCAGGCGTGGCGCGACGTCCTGGTAGAAGCGGACCTCGCGCTCGTAGAGACCCAGGGCTGCCCCGGTTTGCCGGCTCATCGTATCGGTGGCCGCAACCTTGAGCACCACCGATTCCGGCCTGCCGGCGTCGCCAACCGGGTCCGCGTAATTCAGCCGAACCCGATAGCACTCGCTCATCTGACCAGTGCCGATGCGTTCCACTCCGAAGCCGGCGATGGCCCCCGCCCCGATCGCCTCGGTCAACCAGGACGCCGTGAGATCGCTGGGTTGCTGGATGACTAGCTCGGTTTTCTGGCCCATAGGGGTCAGCGTGCCAGTTCACTGCGCCAGTGAGAAGCCCTCCCAGGCCAATCGCCGCTGCGGGTGCGGATCGAACTCGACGCGGCACTTGCGGTCGAAGACCATGACGGCGCGATCGTCGGCGGCGTAGAGGGGCCAGTCGTCGCCCGGCACCCCGGTGCGGCTGAACGACCGCCACCGCCGTTGCACCTGGTTGCTGACACGTAGCGCGGAGCGCTGGTCGGCCGCGGCGGTGAGCAACGCGCCGAACCTGGTGCGATAGAAATCGAATACCGCAAGCAACTCGGTGGCATGGGTGGCTCCCAGGCCAGACCAGCGGAGAGTTCGCGGGGCATAGTCGTACCGGTACAGGTAGGTGGGCGCGTGGCCGCTGTGCGCCTCGGCGATCTGCCAGGCGGCCGAGCTGAAGGCGAAATCTCCGCCGAGCTGAATGCATGCCGACGACCCCGGGTATCCCGGGTAGGCAGCGGTAATGCGTTCGCGGGTGCCCGGTTCCGTGTCGGCGAGCAGCTCTTCGATCATGGCTTTGTTCGTCGGCAGCATTCGCAGGAAGCGGGTGAAAAGCCGACCCTCGTCGGCATTGGTGCCGACGATGAGCGGTAGCCGTTGCGCCCGGCCGCACCGCATCGCTTCGACGGGGTCCATGGGCAGGCAGTCGTCGCCGACGACCGGGCCAATCGGGAAGGCGCCCAACCTGCTCTGCATTCCCTCGTCGATCAGGCGGTGCTGCGCCTCCACCAGTTGCGCCGTGGTCGCCTGCAGCAGCGCACTGGCGGCATCCTGGGTGCGTGCGCCGAGCAGGTTGACGTAGCGCGTCGCGAACTCGGCGGCGATCTCTTTCGACCGCACCAGGCCCGCCGCGGGGCTCTCGGAGATCGCCCGGGCGAATAGGCCTTCGGCGGCGGGCACCGTCAATAACGTGGCGGTAATGCACGCTCCCGCGCTTTCGCCGAAGATGGTGACATTGCCGGGGTCGCCACCGAACTCAGCGATGTTGTCCTGCACCCACCGCAGCGCCAGCACGAGATCCCGCAGGTATACGTTGCTATCGAACTTTGATGAAAGCGACGACAGGTCCAGACATCCCAGCGCGCCGAGGCGGTAATTCACCAATACGTATACGCAACCGCGGCGGGCCAAGGCGGCACCGTCGTATAGCGGAGTTGCCGAGCTGCCCATCATGTAACCGCCGCCGTGCACGAAGACCATGACCGGCAGCGGATCCCCGGCAGGCTCTTCGGCTGTAACTCCGCTCTCCGGTGTAACAATATTGAGGGTGAGGCAATCCTCGCTCATGGGTTGGTATTTGCCGATGCCGAGCATGGTGTAGCGATTCTGCTGTGGCGCACAGTTGGTGAAACCGTGGCAATGCCGCACACCTGACCAAGGCTGGGCCGGCTGCGGCGCGCGGAATCGCAGCGGCCCCATCGGCGGCCGGGCATAGGGAATGGATCGCCAGCGGTGCACACCATCGCGGGTGAATCCTTCGACGATGCCGGCGGCGGTGCGGACGCGCACAGTGCGCTCATGCATAACCCGACGGTAGTCGAGGCGCCGCCCTGGCGCCCAAATCCGGGATGGGCGGCTAGCCTGGCGGAATGCGGATCGCCGCACTGATCGCAGTGTCTTCCCTGGCTACTGGGCTGGTTGCCGGGTGCTCACACACCGTCAGCAACCAATCGGTCCAGACGCCATCCCCGTCGGTCAGCAAACCGACGGCGGCGGCGACGCCGCCGGCTGCCGGGGCGGCGATCTCGGACGTCATTGCGTGGATCGAGGCCGGTCACCCCACCGATCCCGCCCGCTATCACGCCGTCACGCGCGACGGCGTCAGCACCCCGTTGGGTAACGACCTCGCCTTCACCGTCCCGCCCGGCAAACTCGCATGCACGACGGACGCCAAGCACACCGGCGGCGCGCTGACGTGCCTGGTCGAACTGGCCAGTCCCCCGCCCCGGCCCGAGACCGCCTACGGCAAGTGGAAGGGCGGCTGGGTCGACTTCGACGGAACGAACCTGCAGATCGGGGCGGCCCGCGGCGATCCGGGTCCGTTCGTCAACGGCAATGGACCCGAGTTGGCCAACGGGGACTCGTTGTCGTACGACGACTACCGCTGTCGCGCCGACAATGTCGGCCTGTTCTGCGTGAACTACGCCCATCAGTCGGCGGCCCGGTTCAGCAGCGCCGGAATCGAGCAGTTCGGTTGCCTGAAGCCGGTTCCGGCGCCCGATGGCGTCGGGACGGCGTACAGCTGCTGAAGGCGTGCTGAATCCAAGGGCGGTTTCGGCGTGCGACGATTTGCCGATGGACTCCGACGATCCCGACACGCGTATCGCTGAGTTGGAGCGTCAGCTGGCCAGCGCGCTCAACCCAATTTCGGGATGCTCATCGGGATAGTCGTCGGTGGAGGCGGCATCTGCGTCGGTGGGGCGGCCGCACTGCTGGCAGTTTTCCCGTCAAGCGCGCTGTGGACGAGCGCGATCGTGTGCAGCAGTCGGTATCAGCTGGCGTACAAGACCACGCACTACAGCTATAAACCGGGCCAGTCAGGGCGCAACGTGAACTTCCAATGCGTCAGCGATGCCAGTTCGTATTACGCCAACGACCTCACGATCGCCGGCCTGCAGACCCTGGCCATCGCTCTGCTGCTGGGTGGCATCTTCCTGGCCGTCAAGATGTTCCGGCGCCCATGAGCATCGCGAAGAGCTCGGCCATCTCGTCCGCGGTTCCGCCCGGCACGGTGTAGTCCGCTTCGTCGCGAATCGTGTCCAGCTGATCACGGACCTCCTCGATCGATAGCGTCGGGCTGTAGAAGCCCTTTGTCCTACCGATGAAGAATCGCGAAACATGCCCCGCGCCAACGGTATAGATCTCCCCCGATACCGGGCAGTCGCGGTGGGTCAGGAAGGCCGCCACCGGAGCCACCAGCGCCGGCTCCAGCTTCTTCAGGTATTGGCTGACAAGGTCATCCAGGACTGCCTGTGCCGCTGGATCGTCCTGCTGGCCGGCGCCCTCAAGAGAGTGCAGCAACATTCGCGTATAGGCGATCGGGGCGATGGCATTGATTTTGATGTCGTCGCTGCCGGCTTCCGCGGCCAGCACGCGGGTGAGGCCGATCAACCCGGTTTTGGCGGAACCGTAGTTGCTCATCCCCGGCGAGCCCAGGATTCCGGCCGCCGAACAGGTGTTGAGGATCCGGCCATACGCCTGCTCGCGCATCACTTTCCAGGCCGGTCGGGTCACGTAGAACGCGCCCCTCAAGTGCACATCCAGCAGAGGCTCGAGGCGTTCGCCGGTCATTTCTTCGAACGGCGCGTCACTGACGATCCCTGCGTTGTTTATCAAGATGTCGACGCGGCCCCAAGCGTCAAGGGCGGCATCGATGATCGCTTGTCCGCCGTCCGGGGTGGTCACGCTGTGGCTGTCGGTGATGGCCTCACCCCCGAGATCCCGGATTTCGGCCGCGGCAGCATCCGCCGCCTTGCTGTCCGAGCCATCCCCGGTCACCGACCCGCCAATGTCGTTGACCACAATGCGCGCGCCGCGCGATGCGAGCAGCAGCGCGTACTCCTTGCCCAAACCACCACCCGCGCCGGTGATCACGGCAACCTGTTCGTCGAACCGCAAATTACTCGAAGTCATCGCATCCCGGGCCTCGGTCGAATCTCACGTCACCAGCTGACTGGCAGTTCTTTCATTCCGTAAATGTCGGATTCCTTGAACCTCAGCTCATCCGGCGACACCGCCAATTTCAAACCGGGTAGACGTCGCGCCAGCGTAGCGAAAGCGACCTGCATCTCAACCCGAGCGAGATTCGCTCCGATGCATTGGTGGGCGCCGTAGCCAAAGCCTAAGTGCCCACGAGCATTTCGGCCGACATCGAATGTTTCCGGGTGGTTGACGAACTCGCTGTCCCAGTTCCCGGCAAGCAGGCTCATCATCACGAATTCCCCCGCTCGGATGAGCTGACCGCCAATCGTAAGGTCTTCAGTTGCCACCCGGTCTACCTGGCTATGCACAATACCGAGGTAACGCATCAGCTCTTCGACAATGTTCGCGATGACGGCCGGATCATCGCTTTGGCCGAGCCGCTCGAAGACATCGGGATGCTGCAGCAGGACAACTGTTCCCAGCGAAATCATATTTGCGGTGGTTTCGTGGCCGGCTTGCATCATGATCACGCTTGTGATGGCCGTCGTCCCATGGTCGAGCTGACCGGTCGCGACGTATTCCGTGACAAGACGGCTGATCAGATCGTCTCCAGGCTCGCGCTCCTTGCGCAGCACCAACTCCTGTATGTAGGCGAACATCGCGCCGAAGGCCTGCGTCTTCTCCTCATCGGAGGACTTCTGGTCCAGCCCAACAGTGGTGTGGCGCTGGAAAAGTCCAAGATCTTCGGGTGGCACCCCGAGCAGCAAAGCGATCACCAACGACGGTACCGGCAACCCAAAGTCACGCACAATGTCAGCGGGCGGCCCCTTGCTGATCATCTCGCCGAGATAATGGTCGACCATCTCTTGGATTTGCGGCCGCATCGCTTCGCATCGCCTGAACGTGAAATTGCTGGTCAGCATGCGCCGTATCCGATTGTGCTCGGGATCGTCCGTCCGCGCGAACACCACCGGGATTTTGTTGTCGGAATCTGTCGGCATCATGGCCTCAGGCAGGGTCTTCGCACTGAGTCGTGGATCCACCAGCGCCGTCCTGATGTCGCGGTAGCGGCTCACGACCCAGATCGGATTGCCGTGAAACATCGCCCGCTGTAGCCCGGGCTCGTCGCGCCAGGTCGCGAATTCGGGCGGCGGCGCAAGCGGGCAGCGCGCGGCCCTCGAAAGGGGAAGCACGGGGAGCTCCGGCACATCAGGCCCGGAATCTGACTCGGAGGCCTTGGAAGTTATTGACATAAACCGCGTTTCCCGTTAAGTGTCAGATGACTGTCAGTTATACTAACTTAGCTGCCGGGGCTTTTGGCAGTCAACAGTCAGTTAGGCTATGCCGATGACGGCGGTGGAAGATCGGCCGTTGCGAGCGGACGCGGCCCGCAACGTCGAGCGCATCCTGCGCGCCGCGCGCGACGTCTACGGTGAGCTCGGGGCGGAGGCTCCTGTTGAGGCCGTCGCCCGCCGTGCCGGAGTCGGTGAACGAACGCTCTACCGCAGGTTTCCGGCGAAAGCCGACTTGGTGCGGGCGGCCCTGGACCAAAGCATCGCCGAAGATCTCGCGCCGGTGATCAACGATGCCCTTCGTGCCGACGACCCACTATGCGGCCTTGCCCAACTGATCGAGGCGGCGATAGCGCTGGGAGCCCGCGAACGGAACCTGCTGGCCGCAGCACACCGGGCCGGGTCACTGACCTCCGACGTCTCGAACTCGCTCTACGAGGCCCTCGACCACCTCGCGCGCCGAGGCCAGCAAGCTGGCCTAATCCGTGCCGATCTGGTCGCCGAAGACATACCGCGCCTGATCGCGATGCTCTACAGCGTGCTGTCGACGATGGATTCGGGCAGCGACGGCTGGCGACGCTACTTCGTCCTCATCATCGACGCGATATCGGTCAATGGACGCCAGCCACTGCCCCCGGCGCCAGCTCTTCGTATTTCCGAGCCCAGCAACTGGCGAGTGTAATCAGGAACCTCGCGGCCGAGCGAGAAGTGCCGCGTCGAACTCGATGTCCAGACGAGTCGGCCCGCTCAGTCCCAGCATCGGCTTCCACCGCGCCGTTGCGACGCGTCGAGGGTTGGGCACGCGCTGCGCGAGGATCTTGAGTGCTCCGGCAAGCTCCACTCGAGCCAGGTTCGCACCAAGGCAATAGTGGGCGCCGCCGCCAAAAGTCAGAATGGGCGGCGGATCTTCGCGGGAAATATCAAATCGGTCGGGATCGGGATAGATCCCCGGGTCGCAGTTAGCGGCATAGGTATTCACCGAAATGAATGTGCCCGCCGGAAAGGCGTAACCGGCGAACGTGACGTCCTCGAGGACAGTGCGCAGAGTGGTGCACACCGCTGGTGAATGGCGCATGCATTCTTCGACGGCTGGCATCGCCAGGTCGGGGTTGTCGCGGAGCAACGCCAACTGATCGGGATGATCACACAGGACGTGCATGGACGCGGCCAGTTGATTGCGGGTGGTATCAGTACCGGCGCTCAGAATACTGAACGCCAGCATGCGCATCTCCGCGTTGTTGAGTTGGTCGCCGTCGTCCTGGGCGCGGATCAGTTCAGATATCAGGTCGTCGGTCAACCGACTGCGCCTCTGGACGATCATGTCGTCGATGTAGGCGTCGAACTCGTCCCAGGCCCGCATGACCACGTCCTGCTCGTCGACAAGGTTTGAGTCCAACCTCACGATCTTGAAGATATCCTCCGCCCACAGTGAAAACTGCTCCCAATCCTGAGGACGCGCGCCAAGAAGCGCGCAGATGATCGGGATCGGGTAGGGCCGGGCGACGTCGGTGACGAAGTCACACCGGCCGGCATCGGCGACCCGATCGATCAGGTCGTTGATCACAATGTCAATGGTTTCGTCCATGCGCGCAGATGCCCGCGGCGTGAACGCCTTCGACACGAGACCGCGCAGTCGCCGGTGTTCGTCGCCCTCCATACCCAGAATGGTGCCGGTCACCCTGTCAAAAAGCGGACCAGACGTTATCCCGCGAGCCGTCATGTGCATCCCGGGTGGGAACACGAACCGGGGGTCACGAAGCATCGCCCTGGCGAGCTCGTAGGACAGCACCTCGGGTCCCAGGGGCCCGATCGCCATCGGCGATTGTGCTCGCACCTCGCGGATCCGCGGGGCGACCTCGTGCACAGTTTCGGTGATGTCATAGTCCAGCGTCGGGAGTCCGGCGTCGAAAACGCTGGGCGCAGTGGCTTCGACGGTCATGGGCCTTCTCTGCGTTCAGTCCGGTCAGCTCGGTTGGTACCGCTTGGGGATGACCAAAATTTCCGCCGAAATGCCCTCGCCGGGCGCCAACTCGCCGGAATCCGGTAGGTCCGCCATCAACCTTGCTGTGGATCTGTCCACCACAGTGTCGAAGTTGTCGCGCACTCTCTCGATGGTGAGATCCGTGTCGTAGTAGCCCGTAGTTTGACCGAACACCCGTATTCCCAGGTTTCCACCACCGGCTTCCAGGTTGGCCCCCGAAACCGGACAACTCTCGTGAGCCAGGAAGGCCACGGCCGGTGACACAAGCCCAGTGGGGAAGTAGTCCTCCATTAGCTTCGTGAACGGAGATGGCTCGTTGAGGTAGTGCACGGCGCTGGTGTTGGCTGCCGGTCCCACCGCGTTGACTTTGATGCCGAGCGGCGCACCCTCCACCGCGAGCCCTCGGGTCAGACCGAAGATGCCGCCTTTCGCGGCACCATAGATGGACAAATTCTCGATGCCGAACATCGCTCCGGATGTCGTGTTGACGATTCGGCCGTAGCCGGCGTCGCGCATGTGCGGCCATGCCGCCCGTGACATCCACAGGGTGCCCATGAGGTGGACGTCGATGACGTTGCGGATGTCGGCGCTGGAGATCTCGTCGAAGTGCACCATGAAAGCGACGCCGGCATTGTTGATCAGAATGTCCAGGCGCCCCCAGGTATCGAGTGCCGTCTGCACGACACTGCGTGCGCTGTCCTCATCGGCGACGCTATGCAGGTCCGCAACCGCCTCGCCGCCCGCCGCGCGTATCTCCTCGACCACCCGGTCCGCATTTGCCCGCTGGACGCCTCGCCCGTCGGGACCTACACCGAGGTCGTTGACCACTACCTTGGCGCCCCGCTCGGCCAGCAGCTTGGCGTGCGACCGGCCCAGGCTGGGCTCCTGGCCGCCGGCCCCAGTGACGACCGCAACCCTTCCGTCGAACCGAAGTTCGTTCATGGCTCTCTTCTTTAGTTGATGGTTACGCCTGCGTCGACCTTGAACTGCAGGCCCGTCACATATCGAGACTCATCGGAAATCAAGAACAACACCGCGTTGCTGACGTCGACGGGCTCCACGGCCGGCGTGGGCATCGCATTGATGAAGATGGGTACCAGGTCGGGCCGTAACTCTCCCAGCGCGGTTCCGATCGACGGCGGGATCATCCCGGTCGGGCAACCGGTGGGATGCACCGAGTTGACGCGCACGCTCTGGGCGGCCAATTCGTTGGCCAACGCCAGCGTCAGACCCACGACACCGTGTTTGGCGGCCGTGTAAGGAAGTTGTAGTGGAAATCCTTTGATAGCTCCGGCTGAGCTGATGTTCACCAGACTGCCGCCCCCTTGATTCAGTAAATGGGGAATCGCGGCCGAGCACGTGTTCCACACGCCGATGAGGTTCACATCCACGACGGTGCGCCAGTCGTCGAGAGTCGTTCTGTCCCATGTCCCGATCGTCAGCACACCGGCATTGGCCACCGCACCATCCAGACCACCCAGCTCGTCGACGCCGTGATCGACGGCCTTGCGCAACTCGGCGTCGTCGCGGACGTCGACGACACGACTCACACATCGCCGGCCGAGCTCAGTCACCAACCGCACCGTCTCGGCGAGGTCATCCTCGGTGGCCAAGGGATATTCGATCTGCGGTAGCGATTCGCAGATATCGACCAGGATGAGGTCGGCGCCTTCCTCGGCAAGCCGCAGCGCGTGGCTGCGCCCCATCCCGCGGGCGGCGCCGGTGATCAGAACACGTTTGCCCGCAACTCGTCCCGAAGCTGATGTCGTCATGCGCCTTTCGGCTCGTTCCACATCAGGCCGCGCATGGTCGCAGACTGGGGAATGTCCTCCACCGCGATCAATCCAGTCGGCGCGCGACAGACCCAGTCGAGCGCGTTGACCACTCGAGCCGCCGTCGAGATGCAGCCGGCGTCAGTGGAATCAAGAACGGGATGGGAGACATGGGTGTTTATCTCCACCCGCGGTTCGCCCTCCACGACGACACGGTGAACGCCGGTTTGACCATCAGGCGGGAACTCCCAGTCGGGCGCCGCGGCGGAGGTGAGTCTCGTAACGTGCTCAAGCGTGATCACCGGCTCGCCGTCGCGGACCCCCTCAGTGGCAAAGCGAACCGCGGCCATTTGGCCCGGCAGCACTGTCATCATTGTGCAGTCAATGCGCTCCGGCGTGAACCAGCGTTCGCTGCGCTGGCGCACTTCATCGAGCTTGATCTCCAGGTTGTCCGCCAGACTGCGCACCTGACCGCCCCACATCGACACGATGACACCCGGCAGGAACAGCATCGGCGGGTCGTCATCCTCAGTCATTCCGAAACCCATCGAAGCACCAGTGAATTCGGCATCATCGAAGTTTGCGTAGTCGAAGATCTCCTGCACCATGATCGAAGAGACACGGGTGGTCAGGCTGACTGCGGAATGCACCAACGTATCGCCGGAAAAGCCCGGATCGATTCCGTTGACGTAAAGGGAGGCGCTGCCGGCCTCGCACGCTTGCTCCAACGGCACCCGCAACCAGTCATCGGCATGGTGAGGCGTGACCAGCCAGACCATCGAGGTCGCGACGACGTTGGTGCCGGCCGCCAGAAACTTGGCCATCTGGTCGATCGCCTCCATCGGCCGGGTCTCGCCTTGCGATGTATAGACGACGCAGTCGGCGCCAAGGTCTACGAGCGCGTCGATATCGTCGGTGGCGATGATGCCCGTCGGGTGATCGAGCCCGCACAGCTGCGCCGCATCCCGGCCGATCTTCTCCGAATTTGCGGCATGTACACCGACTAGTTCAAGATCCGGCCTTCCGATGATCGCCCGCAACGAATGCCGTCCCACGTTACCGGTGGAGAACTGGATTACTCTGCGCATGGTTACCCTCGTCCCTATCGGGTTCGAATCCTCTTCTGGCACAGCGCTCAGGATCAGTAGTCGGGTATCGGCAGCGGCGAATTGTTCGAGTCGATGCCGCCATCGACGTGGAAGGTCGCGTTGGTGGCGTAACAGTCGCGCGTGCACAGATACACCGCGAGCCGGCCCAGGTCCTCAACGTCGCCCAGGCGATGCAGCGGCGTGGACTCTTGCATCTTCTCCAGGGACCCGGGCATCAAGTCCAGGCTGCCCTTCAGGCCGTCCGTCGCGAACGACCCGAGCGCGATGGCATTGACGCGGATCTTCGGCGCCAGTTCTTGCGCCATGGCGCGGGTAAGTGCTTCCAGGCCGCCCTTGGCAACGCAATAAGCGGCCAATGCACGAATGCCGAACCGGGCGGAACCCGACGAGATGTTGATGATGGAACCCTGTCCGCCGCTGAGCATGTGCGGGGCCGCGAGCTGACTCATGATGAACGCGGACGTCACGCACCAGTCGAAGGTGTGCCGGAAATCCTCGTCGGTGATGTCCAGGAACCGGCCGTACGTCGACCCGCCGACATTGTTGACCAGAATGTCGATGCGGCCGAAGCGCTCCATGGCGGTGTTGACGACACGCTCACCATCCGAACGGCTTATCGCGTCCGCCACGAGTGGAAGCCCCTTACCCCCGGCCATCTCGATTCCCGCCATTGAGCCGACGATTTCAGACTCGGTGCGTGCGGTCCCGACAATCGTGGCACCGGCCTCCGCCAAAACTCGAGCAATGCCCGCGCCGACGCCGCGACCGGCGCCTGTGACGATCGCGACCTGTCCATCGAGTCTGAACTGCTCCAAAGCCATGCGGAATCCTCCTGGTCAAGTGCAACAGTGCACCGGCTCAATCTAAGAGACTAAGCTGACTTAAGTCAATGAATTTCCACCCAGCACAATCCGGCCCGAGTGCGCGGCAGGATAAGATTCTGAGTTACTCTCGGTCAACGGCGAGAAGGAAAACAAATGGCTGTGGCGGACAAGCTATCTGCGCGTGAAGCGAAGCGCTTGCAGACGCGGGAGCGACTGATGGGCGCGGCAATCGCGGAGTTCAAACGGACCGGCATGGCCGAGGCGGATGTCGGCGCGATTGTGGCCGCGGCGGGGGTCGCGCACGGCACCTTCTTCTTTCACTTCCCCACCAAAGAACACGTCCTGCTGGCGCTGGAGCGGCGCGAAGAGGACCGCATCGCGAAACAGTTCGCACAATTCCTGAAGTCGACGCATGATCTAGCCTCCGCATTGCAAGAAGCTGTGCGCGTGGTTGCGGGTTTAGAACGTCGATTAGGCGACATGCTGTTCAAAGACTTTCTTGCGGCTCACTTCTCGCAAACCCGGCCGGCTAACGAGGACGGGCGCGATCACCCCCTGATCGTTTTGGTCGCCCAGGAGATTGCGCACGCTCAAGGACGCGGTGAGCTGGATCCTGAAGTCACTCCAATGAACAGTGCGGTTTTCTTTTTGCTGGGTCTGTACGCCCTCTTGATAGCGATACACGATTGGCCGACACGCGAAGCCATGATTGACGACTATGTAGCGAGAACGCTGCGGAGCATGAAGCCTTAACTCCTCCTACCGCACGACCCCGCGCAGCGGCATCAGCCCAAGTTCGAAATGGGTGAGAAACCCCGGCGGAGCCTCGCAGACCGCTGGAATCGCGTTCGCCGGGCCCATCGCGGTCCAGGTATAACCGGGCTTGGGATAATTGCCCTGCGGGTCAGCGGGCGCTTGGAGGATCAGTTCGGTGGGCTCGTCGCCATCAATCACGATGCGGTAGTGGTAGTGATTTCCCCAGTCCGGCTTCGGCTCGATGGCATCGTATTCGTCCATCATGTACATCTCGTGGAAGGTGATCAATGGTTTGCCGTCTACCCACGTCGTCCACTTGTGATGCTGGGATGCGACCTGGCCCTTCTTGATTGACCCCTTAAAGCCCGGCATGTCGCTGTCCGGACCGCCCTCGAAATGGATGTCGCGCGTCGCCACCCCCAAATCCACGTCCGTGGTGTATTTGTCGACTTTCTTACCAAGTCCGTCGACGATCATGGCCATCGACTGTGCGAACAGCGGCCACGCGTTACCCAGCAGATTTGGTCCGGACCGAAACTCTTCCGGAGTGTTGCCCATTCCCATTTCGTGTAGGTACTTCAAGGTGTCCTTGCCGAAATTCACCGTCTCATAGATGTTTATGGACTCGATCCGGCTCATGATCCGGGCTGCCGTCAAGACCAGCAGGTCGCCGGCGAAACCCGGATTGACACCACCGGCGTGAAACGATGTGCCGCCCTCGAGGCACGCCGCCTCGATCTTGTCGATATCGGCGGCGCTGTGTTCGGTTCGATACCACCAGGCGCCACCAGAGGCGACGACGTTCTTGCCCTGGCGCAGCAGACGCGCAACCTCATCGGGATCAGACCACAGCGGGGCATAAAATACGCAATCGCAGTCGAGTGCTTCGATGACTTCCTTGTCGTTAGTCGCCTTTACCCCGCCCGGCGCTAAACCAGCGAGCTCGCCGGCGGTCTTGCCGATCTTCTCTTCGCGGTTGCAAAGCACGCCAACAACCTCATAGTTGGGGTTGTTGTAGAAATGGCGAAGCCCGATCGTCCCAACGTTGCCAACGCCCCACTGGATGACGCGATACTTCTTGTCGACGGGCACTTTGATGCCGGCTATCTCGGAAGGCGATGTGAGCGTCATTGCTACTCCTAGGTACTCATCGACAGACCGCGGTCCTGAAAAGTGCTGTGTCGCCGACAACTCAATCAGGACGGCTGAGCGCTCGGTCAGAGCGTAGGTGCGTGTGCGGCGCTATGTCAACGATTGCCCGCTGACTAAAGTCAGTTGGTATGGTGGATGTGCTTGGACGGGATCGCTACCCAGCACAATGCTGACCGAGTGACCTCGCCGACGAGGAGGGTTTCGTGAATCTGCCGAAGCTGCACCAGCGCAATGCCGGCGCCACTGACACCAGGACCGGGTTGTCGTTCGACGAACACATGGAACAGTCGGCGCTGGCCCAGCGTCAGGCCGACAAGTGGCTGATATCCGGCAGCTTGCTGATCGGCACCGCGGCCCTGGGCATCTTCGGATTACCGCTGTTCCTGCGCGGAGTGTGGTTGCTGCGCCGTGCGCAACGGGACGGGCTCTCGGTTCGGCCGATGATCGTCACACTGATCGGCTATCTGGTCATCATCGACGCCGCGATAAACACCGTCGGCTGGGCACTCGATCTGGTCGCCAACCACAGCCTGCTGGCCCGTGTGCTACTGAACGGGTGGGGCAATATGTTCGACGCGGGCTACTTCTGGCACTACAACGAACTGTGGCTCGGTGGCGCGTCGGGACCCGGCGAAAAAGCGATGGAAGTCGGTCTGATCCTCAGCGTGTTCACCATGCGCATCGCAGCGGCGATCGGATTCTTGCAGATGAAGCGCTGGGGTCAGCAGTGGATGGTTATCACCTGCTGGATGGGTGTCGTGATTTGGACCACCTACGTGTTCAACATGACGATGTTCGCCGACGTGCGCTATGCCGGTGTTGTGTTCCCGGTTATCGGCTGGTGGCTCTACGACATCTTCTACATCACGCCGTTCCTGGCAATCCCCTACCTGCACACGGTCAATCGCGAAATCTTCTCCGACTGACGCTTAGATAACCCCGAGCCGTTGGAACGTGTCCCTGACTCCATCCTTCCAGTGCACGGCACACTCACCGATCAGCTGCTCGCGGCGGGTGTTGTCGAAGACAAATGAGTCGAAGCTGATGGCGCCCTCGATGAAGCTTGGCGTGACGCCCGTGAGTTCCGCGACGTAGTCACCCATCTCCCGGTCCGACACGGCATCATTCCCGCCCCAATTCACAATTGTCGCCGGAACGGACGCGACCTCGAGGAGCAGATGGGCCTGTCTGCCGATGTCCTCTCCCCCGATCGGCGAACCCATGTTGCTGTAACCGATCGGGGCAAGCCACGGTCTGCCTTCCTTGAATGTGTTGTACTGCATGACGGGTAAGCCGCCGTGACCGGTCCAGCTGTACCCGACGTTCATCCGGGCGATGGTGGTTGGCAGGTCCAGCATCCGCGCCGCCGCGCGCACGGCCCCCTCGGACGTGATCTTGATGACCGGGTATACCTCCGCGTAGCTGGCAAGACCGCCGAGCGGATCGGTCTCGACATAGGCATGGTGCGGATGGTCGGCGTGTCGTTTGTATACGCACGAGCTCGAAATATGAAGAAATGCTTCAGCTTTTCTGCAGTGCTGCATCAACAGAGCCGATGCCTCTGCATTGTTGGTGATTGACTCGTCGTAATCAGGACTTACGTGCAAGGCCGAATGCACCACATGTGTGAAATCGTCCGGCAGCGTGGACGCGTCACCCGAATCCATATCCCACCAACAGGTTTTGATGCCGATGGCCTCGAGCTGGGCCTTTCGCGCCGGATCGCTGAATCGGGCGGCGCACCAAACCTCGTTGTTCGTGGCAAAGTTCTCGGCGATTGGCCCGGCGATCTGCCCGGTCGCTCCGGTCACCAGAATTTTTCGGTCCTCAAGCATGGTCCCGTCCCTCCGGTGTGCTCGCCGCACTGCGTCTCACTTCTTTGTAGGTCGTTCGAAGTCGCGCTGTCAATGATTCTCACTGACTATTTTCATTGACTAGTATCAGGCTGGAAATCGACCTGCATCGTGCGTAAACGCCATCCCCACTGGGCGCTAGGTTGCCAGCGTCCGTGTCGGAGCCTGCTTTGCCATTGACTTAGGTCAGCCAGTGAGCTACAAAGAGACACGATGACGCCGCAGGTCAAGCACTCCGCCCGCGAGACGCGCCGGCTGCAGACGCGTCAGCGGATTCTCGGCGCGGCGATAGCCGAGTTCAAGCGTTCAGGCATGGCGGGAGCTGATGTGGGTACGGTCGTTACCGCTGCCGGCGTCGCACACGGTACCTTCTACTTTCATTTCCCTACCAAAGAGCACGTGCTGCTCGAGTTGGAGAGACGCGAAGAAGCGCGGATCGCCGCCGAATTCGCCAGGTTTCTAGAAGAGAACCACGCCTTGGAAGCCACGTTGGCCGAGGTCACCCACCTTGTGCTGGGGCTGGAGCGGATACTCGGGCGACAGCTCTTCAAAGAGCTGCTAGCACTTCACTTCTCACCGTCACGCCCCGAGTCTGACGGCTGGACCGATCATCCCGTGATCGTGTTGTTGGTCCGCGAGATCGAACGGGCCCGCGGCGACGGCGAAGTCCATCCGGAAGTCGACGCGTTCTACAGCGCGACGTTCTTCCTTCTCGGGATATACGGAGTGCTGACCACCGACAGCATCGACACCCGCGACACCATGCTGGCCAAACTGGTCGCATCCGCGGTACGGGGTCTCGAGGTCCGATGACCAAAAACCAACAATGCAGGAGGTCAGCAAATGGATTGGATCTGGGAGATCCTTCGCTACGTCGCCGCTTGGGGCGGGACCGGTCTGATCATCTGGTTCTGGTACTGGGTGTTCTCTAGCCTCGGCACGTTCTGAAGCACAATGACTGAACTCTCTGATGCGCACGCACTGGCGATAGAGCGTAGCTGCGCCCTGACGGCAGTTGCGTTGAGCGGTCAGCGCCGCGAGGGCGTGCGCATGGTGACCGGCGACAAGCGGCGCTTCGGCTTGAGCTCGGCGCTCGACTTCATCTACGTTCCCTATCCACCCCTGGCAGACGACTGGACACGCAGAACGTTGACATGCGCTGTCGGGCTTCAGTGTTCGCCGTCCAAGGAGCAAATCCTGGACTATCGTCTGCGCCAGCTGTCGGCCCGAGAACTGAGGGCGCTCACGCTCGTCGAGGCGAGTGTCGCACTGGGTTGGATCGCGTCGAACTGGCCCGGTCTGCTGACCGAGTTCCGCCGCGTCCTGCCAGACCTCGAGATCGCCGCCAGCGACATGGGCGCAACGGAGATGCTCAACCGTGCGATTGCACTGGCCGGCACGGGACAACCGCTAGACGTTCACCCGCTGCTGGGCAGCTTGCCATCGGCCCATACAGTGCCGCAGGGATTGTCCGACAGGCTGCGACGAAGCTTCGGCAGGATGCCCTGGACCACAACGCAGAAGCGGCTTCCGCGCGCGTATTCCGTGCCCGTGGGTGGGGACGGTGGGGTGCGTAACCCCAACCTGCCGCCGCCAAGTCGGCCCCAGGACAACGACCTCGACATCACCCCGGGGCACCGGCCCGGGATTCCGTATCCCGAGTGGAATGCGTGGACGAAGAGCTTCATCCGAGACCACGTCGCGGTTCTCGAGCAAGCGAACACCAGCAGCACAAGCCATCCTGGTTCCATCTCCGCCGACCTTCGGAAATGGTTTGAAGAACACACCCATCGCTCGATGCGGAATCGCCTCGAAGACGGTTCCGATCTGGACGTCGAACAATACGTCAGGCACTACATCGATACGGCGACCGGCGAGGCGGGCCAACCACGTATCTTCCGCGAGCTGCTGCCCAGCGGCCGCGACGTCACCACCGCGCTACTCCTCGACGGGAGCTCATCGTTGGGCGTGCACGGCGGCCGGATCTTCCGATTGGAACTGGCTTGTGCTGACGCACTTTCGCACGCAATGAATCGTGCCCGCGAGCGCCACGGGATCTTCGTGTTCACCGGTAACACCCGGCACCGAGTCGAAGTCCGCTGTCTGAAGGACTTCGAGAATCCTCGGTTTGTGCCGCCGAGCGGCCTGGGGTTGCAGACCGCCGGGTACACCCGACTCGGTGCGCCGCTGCGCCACTTGACGAGCCGACTTCTGGCGCAACCGTCGGAACGGCGCCTGCTCATCGTGATCGGTGATGGCCTGATATCCGATGAGGGTTACGAAGGCCGGTACGCCTGGGCCGATGCTGCGCACGCGGTCGAGGAAGCCGACGACGCGGGCGTCTGCATGTATTACATCGGCGTTGGCCCGACCCGCGTCGACCCACTGCCAGAAGTGTTCGGGCCCCGCCGATCCCAACGCATCCGACGAGTCGAGGAACTTCCACGTGTGCTGGCCCACGTCCATCGTGAGCTGGTCGCCGCATGACCACCGACACCTATTTCGCAAACGGCAATGAAGTTCAGCTATTCGAACTGGCCTTTCAGCGGCGCATACCCGTGATGCTCACCGGTCCGACGGGGTGCGGCAAGACCCGGTTTGTCGAGCATATGGGTGTGCTGCTGCAGCGGCCCGTGGTCACCATCAGCTGCCACGACGACCTAACCAGCTCGGATCTCGTCGGCCGATTCATGGTGACCGGTGGTGACGTCGTGTGGACCGACGGGCCACTCACTAGAGCGGTGAAGGCCGGCGCGATCTGCTACCTCGACGAGGTCGTAGAGGCCCGCCACGACTCGTTGGCGATCCTGCATTCGCTGACCGATCACCGCCGCGCGCTGTACCTCGACCGGGCCAACGAGGTCGTCGAAGCGACAGAGACATTCATGCTCGTTTGTTCCTACAACCCCGCCTACCGCAGCTCGCTCAAGGAACTCAAACCGTCCCTCCGTCAGCGGTTCGTCACACTGCCGATGAATTATCTACCTGCAGATCGCGAGGCCGAGGTGATCGTCGCCGAGGCCGGTGTTGGAGTGGCAACGGCCACCAGGCTTGTGCAGTGCGCGATCGCCATCCGAACCGCCGATGAGGCGTTTCATTTCGAGCCGCCCTCCACCCGGGTTCTGGTAACCGCGGCGCAGTTGATCGCCGCCGGCGCAACCGAGTTGGAGGCTGCAGAAGCTTGCATCCTCGCCCCGCTCAGCACGGACGGTGCTATCACCGACGGTCTGCGCGAAGTTGCGGCGGCCAGCCTGGCCGCCTCGGACGCCACGAAATAGAAAGGAGCAATCCGACATGGTGGACCAACAGGAGAAGAAGCGCAAGAAAGCGCTCATCGTCTTCCAACTAGTCATCTACGGATACTTGCTGGTGATGTTCGGGATTCAGCTCTATATGTCATTTGCCCGGGGATGGTGGGACCTGTGAATCTGCCTCTCCTCAACAAGCATTCGGGGGTCAGCCTCGAGGATCACCACGACGAATCCCACCAGGCGCAGCGCCGTGCCGACAAGTGGATGATCGTTGGCGCCGCCTTGATGGGCATGTGGGCTCCGGGCCTCATCGGGTTTCCTATCTTCATGCGGGGGGTCTGGCTGCAGCGGGAAGCCCTGCGGGCGGGCCTATCGGTTCGGCCCATGATCGTCACTCTGATCGGTTATCTGGTCTTGATCGACGGAATGCTCAACAGTCTGGGCTGGGCCCTGGACCTAGTCGCCAACCACACGCTGATCAACCGGGTGCTGATGGTCGGGTGGGGCAACATGTTCGACGCGGGCTACTTCTGGCACTACAACGAATCCTGGGTAGGGGGCGCCTCCGGGCCGGGCGAGAAGGCCTACGTGGCGGGATTGATCCTCACCGTGTTTTCCATGCGAGTTGCCGCGGCGATCGGGTTCTTGCAGATGAAGCGCTGGGGTCACCAGTGGATGGTCGTCACCTGCTGGATGGGCGTGGTGATCTGGTCCGCCTACATCTTCAACATGACCATGTATGCCGACGTGCGCTACGCCGGAGTCGTCTTCCCGGTAATCGGCTGGTGGCTCTACGACATCTTCTACATCACCCCGTTCCTGGCGATCCCGTACCTGCACACGGTCAACCGCGAGATCTTCTCCGACTGAACAGCTTTAAGGAGCATTGCTATGACTTCATCTTCTTTGCCTTCAGCTACTGACGAAAAAAACCCGGCTGAAGATGTCGAGGATCTCGAGCCGGGAACGACCCCGTATTACGCGCGAATGCACAAATGGATCAAGCGGGCGGTTATCGTGTGCTTGGTGGCGCTGGTCGTCGAAGGTGCGTTCACATTGCCGTTCATGGCGGTCTACTACGGCTACCCGACGCTGAGCCTGACGGAGATCTGCAGCGAACTGCTGAAGGTCAGGTACTCCAACGACACGCTGGAGTGCAAGTACCCCTACCCGCCGTTGGGTCCACCCGAGGGCGCCGAGGGCAAGGCCACCGCGAAGGACGTGTGGGGAATCCAGCCAATACCGAAGTATCACCGCCTCGGCTTCCGTGAACTGGTCAGGATTCACGACGAACGAATCGCCCGCCAGCATGCCGCACAACAGGCGCTGCCTCACCCATGACGCGAAAACTGCGTGTCATCCAATGGGGCACTGGCAACGTCGGCAAGCACGCGGTCGCCGCCGTGCACGAACACACCGAACTCGAGCTGGTGGGGGCACTCGTCTACAGCGACGAAAAGGCTGGGAGAGACGTCGGTGAGATCGTCGGTATGAACCCGATCGGAGTCATCGCAACGAAAGACGTCGACCAGATTCTGGCATTGGACGCCGACTGTGTGCTCTACCACGCCCAGGGTGACTGGAATCCACCAGCAGCGCTGGACGATATCTGCCGGGTACTGGCCTCCGGCAAGAACGTGGTGTCCACCGCCGTGACCGCCTGGATCTACCCGGCGAACACCGATGGTGACGTCGTCGAACGGCTCGAAGCGGCCTGCGCCGAGGGGCAGAGTTCGTTTCACGGCACCGGTATTGAACCGGGCTGGGGCTCAGAAGTACTGCCCCTGACCATGTCCGGACTGTTCCGCCGGATCGACTCGTTGGTGGTGCAGGAGCTGATGGACTACTCCACATACGACCAACCGTTCGTGTTGTTCGACGTGATGGGCTTCGGTAAACCGCCCGACACACGGGTGCCGATGGACGAACCCGCTATCGGTGCATTGTCGTTCAAGGCCCCGCTGATGCTGGTCGCCGACGGACTCGGCGCCACCATCGAGGACTACGTCTGGGAGAGAAAGGTCGCCACCACCGACAAACCGATCGAGGTCAAGGCGGGCCGCGTGGAGGCCGGCACCGTGTCGGCGGTGCGATTCGCCTACTCCGCCATCATCGAGGGGCGTCGCGCGTTGACCGTCGAGCACATCACCCGTCTCGGGCCAGACCAGGCTCCGCACTGGCCAAATGGGCGAGGCTGGAAAGTTACGGTCGAGGGCCTTCCGTCGATGGTGCTCGAATCGCGGATCGCCATTAACGACGAGGACGACACCGACCAGGCCTGCCTGGGCACCGCCATGCATTCGGTGCACGCGATCGCACCGGTCTGTGCGGCGGCTCCGGGAATCCGAACGTTCCTCGATCTGCCCACCATCGTGGGCCGCGGCGTGCTCTCGAAGGGATCTACCCGTTGACCTACCGGGTCGTTCAGTGGACGACGGGAAATGTCGGGAAGAAGTCCGTCCACGCGGTGGCGACAAATCCCACGCTGCAACTCGTCGGGTGTTACGCGTGGTCTCCCGACAAGATCGGCCGCGACGTCGGTGAGCTGTGCGGGATCGAAACGCTCGGCGTGCTGGCCACCGAGGACATCGATGCGCTGTTCGCGCTGAAGCCCGACTGTGTCGTGTACAACCCGATGTTCGCCAAGATCGATGAGCTAGTCCGCATTCTCAGCGCGGGCATCAACGTGGTGACCACATCCGAATTCATCACCGGTCATCAACTGGGTGAAGAGCGTGACCGCATCGCGAAGGCATGCGAGCTGGGCGGTTCGACCATCTTCGGCAGTGGCATCAATCCTGGCTTCATCCAGCTCTTCGCCATCGTCACCGCCGGAATCTCGGATCGAATCGATCGGATATCCATTGCAGAGTCTTTCGACACGACGATCTACAACTCGCCGGCAACCGAAATTCCCATGGGCTTCGGCTATCCCATTGACCGGCCGGACCTTCGCGAGATAACCGAAAAGGGATCTGGCATCTTCCGCGAAGCGGTTCTTCTCGTCGCCGACGCCCTCGGAACAGAACTCGACGACATTCGCTGCGACGTCGAATATGCACAGACCACCGAAGATCTCGAACTGCCCGGCGAATGGACCATCGCGGCTGGCTGCGTCGCGGGCATCGACGTCCGCTGGAAGGGGATTCTCGGTGGCCGCGAGGTCATCGAGATCCGTGGAGTGTGGACCAAGGGTCAATCGTTAGACCCCGCTTGGTCGACCGACTTCGGGTACACCATCACGGTTGAGGGCCGACCCACAATCAAGAGCACACTGAGCTTCGAGCCGCCGCCAGACTTCGTCGGCGAAACGCTGGACGACTTCATCATGCTCGGCCTCACCATCACGGCCATGCCGGCCATAACCGCGATACCTGCTGTCGTCGCGGCGCCGCCCGGCATCGCCACCTACACCAACCTGCCGCTCCTACTCCCGCGCGGAGTCCTTGCGAAAGGAAGCAAATGACAACCGAGCAAGAATCCTCACACCTGCATCACGTCGTGTTCGCCGTGGCACCGCAACGGCACGCCGAGGTGGCAAAGCTGTTCACCGACCTTGGCTTTAGCTTCGAGAAACTAGAGCTGACCGAACTCGGTTTGGATATTCATCTGGACTGGACTCGTGGCATCGAACTGATCAGCCCCGCTCCCGGATCGACCGCCACAGTCGCTCGTTTGGTGACGGAGTTTCTCGACAGTCACGGCGACGGCATCTACACAGTGGTGCTCCAGGTTCCTGGAGCCTCGGCAGCCGAAGCCGTGGCCGAGCGCTACGGCGCGACCACGAGATTCCGGCAAGGCTTCGAAGGCGACGGCTCGTATCTCGAAGAGATCGACATATCAGTCTTGGGCCTGCCGCTCACCTTGCTGGCAACCAACCTGCCCTGATCGCCGATCAGCCAACCGAATCGAAATGGACCCCCATGACCGAACTTGACGACATTCCGGTACTCGGCTTGACAGATCTGCCGATGTCTTTTGACCGCGCCGCCGGTTGGGCGACATTGCGGGACGCCGGACCGGTGGTATTGAGTGACGGCTGGTATGCCCTGACTCGTCGAGCCGACGTGCTTGCGGCACTGCGCAATCCGAATGTCTTCTCGTCCAAGAAAGCGTTCGAGGTGGTCGGCAGCCCACTGCCGCTGGTGCCGGCAGCGTTTGATCCACCGGAGCACACGCGTTTCCGCAGGATTCTGCAGCCGTTCTTCAGTCCGCACGCGCTCGCCGCGATACTGCCGTCGATTCAGGCCCAAGCGATCGACATCATCGACTCGATTGCCGGACGCGACGAGTGCGAGGTGATGGCGGAACTCGCGACTCCATATCCGTCGCAGGTCTTCCTGACGCTATTTGGCCTGCCGCTGCAGGATCGGGAGCGGCTCATCGGGTGGAAGGATGCCATTATCGAGCTGAGTATTCCGAACAACGCCGGCGACGCCCCAGACTTGACCCCGGCTCTAGAGCTGTTCGCGTACCTCACTGAGGCCGTGGCCACGCATCGCGAAAACCCGGGCGCCGATGTCCTTTCGCAGGTACTTGTAGGCGAGGACCCGCTCACCGACGACGAAGCCCTCGGGATGGCGTTCTTCTTCGTTCTTGCCGGTCTGGATACCGTCACCTCGGCGCTCGGCGCGGCAATGCTGGAGCTGGCGCGCCGTCCCGAGGTGCGCACCAGACTTCGCGAAAAGCCAGACGAAATTCCTATTTTCGTCGAGGAGATCATCCGATTGGAGTCGTCGGCCCCGGTCGTTCCCCGGGTGACGACCGAGGAAGTGACCGTCGCCGGCGTCAGGTTGCCAGCGGGCTCTCGGGTACGGCTCTGCCTCGGCGCGATCAACCGGGACGGCAGCGATGCGATATCCGGCGATGACCTGGTGCTGGACGGGAAGGTGCACAAGCACTGGGGCTTCGGTGGCGGTCCACACCGATGCGTGGGCTCGCATCTGGCCCGGATGGAGATGAACGTCGTCGTGACCGAATGGCTAAAGCGTATTCCAGATTTCGAGCTCTCGCCGGGGTTCCGGCCCGAGATCGTCTGGCCGTCCCCAACTAACACACTGACGCAGCTGCCGCTGCGGATCCTCGCGCAGGAGAGATCGTGACTGTCGATATCGAAATTCCCAATGTGTTCGATGCAGGGCTGCCGACGCTCAGCTATGACGTCACGGAAACACCGCGGGCGATCTACCCCCGGATTCGAGCGGCCCAGGCGCTGGCACCGCTCGCAATCGGGCCGTTGGGCCCAGAGGTGCTGGGGTACGAACTCGCCAGAGAGGTTCTTCGGGACAGTCGGTTCGTGATCCCGCCAGGCCTTCACCTCACGGCTCAGGGCGTTACGTCGGGTCCGCTGTGGGACAGGGTAGTTGGCAGCATCATGTGCGCCGAAGGCGCCGAACACCACCGGCTGCGCAGCCTGGTATCGAAGGCATTCACGCCGCGCGCGACCGCGCGTCTGCACGACACGATCGGAACCGTCGTCAACGACTTGGCCGATCGCGTCGCCGACGCGGGCGCCTGCGACGTCGTCAACGACATCGCGCGGCCCTATCCGATCCCGATCATCTGCGCATTGCTTGGTGCGCCCCGCGCCGACTGGCAACAGTTTTCGCTATGGGCCGATGAGATATTCAAGATGGTCAGCTTCGCCGTCAATCTCGTCGACGAAGTGCCGGCCGTCATGCAGGCGTGGAGCGAGCTGGACGCCTACGTCGACACCATGATCGCCGAACGACGACACAGTCTGACGGACGACCTGCTCTCCGCCCTCATCCGCGCAGAGGACAACGGTGACCGACTGAGTGCCGACGAGCTGCGGATGATGGTGGCTAGCTTGCTGGTCGCGGGAACCGATACCACCCGTAACCAGTTGGGCGCCTCGCTGCAGGTCTTGTTCGATCACCCTGAGCAGTGGGCGATGCTTCGCGACCATCCAGAATTGGCGATGCCCGCGGTCGAGGAATCCATGCGTCACTCACCGGCGGTATGCAGCACACTCCGCACCGTGAATGGCGACACCGAGCTGGGCGGATACACCTTCCCCGCCGGCACTTTCATTTTCGTGAATACCTTCGCGGCCAACTGCGATCCGGCCGTCTATGACGACCCCGATCGCTTCGACATCACCCGCGAGGCGCCGCCACCGATATTGACCTTCGGCGGCGGCGTGCACTACTGCCTCGGCGCGAACCTGGCCAGACTGGAACTCGCCGAAGCACTCAAGATCCTCGCGCACCGCCTGCCGAACCCCCGCCATGCCGGACCGGCACCCTGGAAGCCGATGCTTGGCATGAGCGGGCCCACCAGCCTGCCCATCGAGTTTGGTAGCGCTCAGGTTCCGCAGAAGGTTCGGTAAGTCCCGAAGTCCTCGGGGGCCGGGGACGCGTAGCGCTCGAGGCCCGACCGTTCGTCGTACGGAGCGGACACCGCGTCAAGCAGCGGTTGGAGCGGACCCAGGTCACCCGCCGTCGCCGCGGTCAGCGCCTCCTCGACGAGATGATTGCGCGGAATGTAGATCGGGTTGACTCGGTCCATCAACCCCGCATCCGGATCCAGCGCTCGCCAGCGTGCTATCCAGTCGGCGAACCCGGCGGGGTCACTGCCCGCTTGGCTGAGCTGCCGAAAGAACGAGGTGTAGTCAACGTGGTTGTCGTGCAACAGCACAAGAAGATCGCCGATCAACGACGCGGCGACTTGAGCGTCCACAGCCGCGGACAGGCCCAGCTTGGCGCGCATACCCGACAACCAGGTGGCCTCGTACTGAGCGCGAAATACGTCGAATGACTGCTCCGCCAGCGAGATTGCCTCCTGCTCGTCGGGTGAGAACAACGGCAGAAGCGTCTCGGCGAACCGAGCCAGATTCCACCCGGCGATGACCGGTTGGTTGCCGTAGGCATAACGCCCCCAGGAATCAATCGAGCTGAAGACAGTCTCGGGATCGTAGGCCTCCATGAAGGCACACGGTCCGTAGTCGATGGTTTCGCCGGAGATCGTCATGTTGTCGGTGTTCATCACCCCATGCACGAAACCGACCAGCATCCAGCTGGCGATCAGCCAAGCCTGCACGCCGGCCACGGCTTCAAACAGCGCCAGGTAGGGCCGCTCGGCGTCCGCCGCACTGGGATAGTGGCGGGCGATCGCGTGGTCGGCAAGCCGCCGTACCAGGTTGATGTCCCCGGTGGACGCGGCGTACTGAAAGCTCCCCACCCGCAGGTGACTGCTCGCCACTCGAACGAGCATTCCGCCGGGCAGGGGCGTCTCGCGGTATACCTGGCGTCCGGTGCCCAAGACGGCCAGGGATCGCGTGGTCGGGATTCCCAGCGCGTGCATCGCTTCGCTGACGATGTATTCGCGCAGCATCGGTCCCACCGCGGCCAGGCCGTCACCGCCACGCGCGAAAGGCGTGGCCCCGGAACCTTTCAGGTGCAGGTCGCGAACGCGGCCGTCGCCGTCGCAGAGTTCCCCCAGCAGCAGCGCCCGCCCGTCGCCCAGCCGCGGCACGAAGTTGCCGAACTGATGCCCGGCGTAGGCCTGAGCCACCGGGTCGGTGCCGCTCGGTAGCTGGTTGCCGGCCAAGAATCGCAGCCCGTCAGCGCTTCGCAGCCAGGAGGCGTCGAGCCCGAGGTCGGCGGCCAGCGGCTCGTTGAGCACCAGCAGCTGCGGGTCGGCGAGCGTTTCGGCTTGCCAACGGACAGCCATCTCTGGCAACTCGCGGGAGAAGCGGTCCTGCAGCAAGACGTTAGAGCTCGAGCACATGAATGTCCCCCGTAGTGCCGTCGACTTCGATAAGCGCCCCGGACGGCAGCGACGTCGTCGCCCCGTGGACGTCCACCACACACGGGAACCCGAACTCGCGGGCCACCACGGCGGCATGTGACATCGGGCCGCCGAGTTCGGTCACGACGGCCGCGGCGTAGCAGAAGGCGGCGGTGTACCCGACGTCGGTGACTTCCGCAACGAGAATCTCGCCGGGTTGCAGATCGTCGATGGTCTCGGGCCGGACGATTCTTACCCGGCCGCGCACCCGTCCGCCGCACACGCCGACCCCGCGCAAGACGCCCCCGGCGCCAAGGGCCGTCGACGATGCGGTCGATGGCTCCCAGCTGCCGCTGAATACCGTCGGCGGCACGATGCCCGCCAGCCTGATCTGTTCGGCCCGGCGCCGCGCCACCACCTTCGAAACGTCGGCCGGGAGCGCATCGAGTTCGTCGACCAGCAGATAGAACACGTCGTCAGCGCTCTCGAAGACACCGGCCTCGACCATCCGGCGCCCGTATTCACGAAGCAGACCGCGCAGCACCCAGTTGGCGCGCACCATCTTGTCGCGGCGGACTTCACGGTCGCGCAGTTGGTGGGTCGCCAGCGATGCCACAGGGCGGGCTCGCAACGGAATCCGGCGCTGCGCGGAATCCGAAATGGGTTGCGCACGCGAAACGTTCAGTGTCTTGGTCACCATCCGAACCAACAGCTCGGGGTCGTCCGAGTAGCTGTTCGACAGCATCTCGAGTTCCGCCGGACCGCGGTGTCCGATCAGCGCCAGCTCAGCCAATACCGCGGAGTGAAACTGCGGCGCTTCGACGGCCAGCTTGCCGAGGTGCTCCCCCGGTTCGGCCAACAGCGCAAGCACGGTCGGATCGCGTTGTGCGGCAACCACCAACCGGTGCACCGCCTCCACCGATCGCGCGCTGGCCAAGTCCGGCCCCGCCGGCGGTGTGACGTCGCGCCCACACAGGCCCCGTAGCAACACGTTTGAGGCGGCGAACAGCATGAACGACCCCGCCGCCAGCAACCACCCGTGCACCACATGGTCACGTGCCAGCAGGATCAGGCTTGCGAGCCGGCGGTCATCGAGCTCGGCCAGATCACCGCCGGCGAGTTGCTCCAGGCGATCGACATCGGCGACGAAGTCGTCAGTGTCGCGGTGTGCGCCTGCGCTCAAACAAATCTGGTTGACGCCGAACACGCCGATGTTGCGTAGGGTGCGCAGGTGCCTTCGAGCGCCAACGGAATCGGTGGGCGGGCGCTCTTTACTGAAGATCGGCAGCGACGCCATACTGGGCCCGAAGAAGCCGCTATTGCTGACGACGGTGGTGGGCTTGACGAACGGCACGGTTTCGGCCATGAAGTGCGCCGCGGTGATCGCCCCGTAGAGCCGGTGGGCGAACACCGCGACGGTTCGCACCGCGATCTCGCGCTGGACGATCCCGCCGGGCCGGAGGCGTTCGGCGATCCCCACCCCCGAGGCACGCAGACCGCGCACGGTCACCGAGGCCGACGACGGCGAGAATGGGCCGGGCAGCGCCTCGGACAAATTGGTGGCCAGGAAGGTCGGGAACCGCGGGTCGATCGGAGTGTCGAATTCTCCGTTGTCGCCCTCCGGACCGGCCAAGCTGGGAACCACTCCGTCGTCCGCCGCCGCGTCGACGGCCGGCACGTCCGTCACGCTGGGCGCCCGCCAGGGCAGGGATACCACCCGCCTCCCGAGCGCTACCCGCCCGCGCACGGCGCGGGTAAAGTCTTCGAGGCATTCGTCAGCGCTCCACGCGGGTACGATTCCCCAGGTGTCACGCAGCCGCGAGGTGTTCAGGATGGGCGCGCGTTGCAACGTCTCCAGACCGGTGAAAGACGCCCACCGCCGCGCCAGCCCAGCGGGCAAGGGCACGATCGGCCGCCCGATGGCTTTGGCGATTCGGCGCAAGGTCAGCTCGCCCGTCGCGGCAAGGTCGACTGCCCCGCTGTCGATTTCGGTGTCCAGGATCGCGCGGATCAGCAACCGCAGCGTGTCATCGAGATGCACCACCTGCACGGGGCGATCCAGCGATGAGCCGGCAAGGGCGGGTTGCGCCAGCATGTGACGCACCGGGTCGTCGACGCTTCGCCCGATGACCAGGGCACAACGGACCGCGACCCACTGCGCGCCGGAGTTCGCCAGCATCTCCTCGGTGCGGGTCCGATCCTGGTTCATGGAAGAGGCGAAAACGATGCGCCTGGTTCCGGTCTCGGCCATGGCATCGAGGACATTGCGCGTGCCCGTGCCATCGGATGCACAGTGCGCGACGACATCTGCCCCCGCGACACCCTGCCCGACGGCCCCAGCGTCCCGAATGTCAGCGGAGACGAAATCCGCGGCGCTGGGCCAGCTTTCAGGCCGATGCCGGGCAAGCCCGACAACGTCGTAGCCCTGGCTGAGCAATCGGGCAACGAGGCCGCGGCCGATAACTCCGCCGGCACCGGTGACCGCAATTCTCATGGCTAACTGTCGTCGTCGTCGCTCATGAACGCAGCGTTGACCAGGTCGTCGAGGTTCATGTCCGCAAGGTCCTTCTCGACCTCCCCGGGCGCTGCCGTGGCAGACCCCGCCGTGGCGCCGACGAGCTCCCGGTGCAGGTAACCAGCCAGCGCGGCGGAATTCGGGTAGTCGAAGATGACTGTGGTTGGCAGCGCAAGACCGGTAGCCGCTTTGAGTCGGTTGCGCAGCTCGACCGCCTTCAGCGAGTCGAAGCCCAGTTCCTGAAACGACCAGTCCGAGTCGATGATCTCGGGGCTTCTGCCGCCCTGCACGGTGGAGACGTGGGAGCGAACCAGGTCAAGCAACACTGCGTGTTGCTCGTCGTCGGCCAGCCCCTCGAGGCGTTGCAGCAGAGCCGACTTCGACTTCTGTGCCACCGAGGAATCCTCGACCTGACGCCGGCTCGGCGCGTTGATCAGCTCCCCTTGCATGGGTTGAATATACCCAGCCGGCCATTACTGCCGGTCAGGCGTTCACTCGGCGCCAGCCGTCGGCGGCGCGGGCAGCTTGCACCAACGCGTCGCACAGTTCGCGCAGCTCGGTTTCCCCGGCGCCTTCTTGGAGCGCGGTAGCCACGTCTTCCGCCGCACATCGCACCTGGTAGACGCGATCCGACAGGTCAGCGGCGTCGTCGGCCGACAGCACGACCGCGTCGGCGGGCAACGCCACGCCGCCGGCCGCACCCCGGTTCATCGAGGCCCGCTGCTCGTATGCCCGCTGCCGGCAGGATTGCCGACAGTATTGGCGCCGCCGGCCCATCCCGATATCGGTCACGTCTCGACCGCACCACCGGCACGGTTGGGGGCGGGTACGGCGGGTCACGTCTGCCGACTTTAGTCCGCTGGATTCTCATCAGGCCCACAACACCGCGTATCATTAAAGGTTGCGCCGCGTACGCAGCGTGTCCGGCCGGGAACTACCCGAACGGCCGTACCGTTTGCCATGCGGAGAGAAATCACGAGCATGCGAGCTCGCAGGACCTAAAGGAGTAGCGCCTAATGGCCGATCGCGTCCTTAGAGGCAGTCGCCTCGGCGCCGTGAGCTATGAAACGGACCGTAACCATGACCTGGCGCCCCGCCAGATAGCGCGGTATCGCACCGAGAACGGCGAGGAGTTCGAAGTCCCGTTCGCCGACGATGCTGATATCCCCGGCAACTGGCTGTGCCGCAACGGCATGGAAGGCACCCTGATCGAGGGTAACCTGCCCGAGCCGAAGAAGGTCAAGCCGCCGCGTACGCACTGGGACATGCTGCTCGAGCGTCGCTCGGTCGAGGAGCTGGAAGAGCTGCTCAAGGAGCGGCTGGACCTGATCCGTTCGAAGCGCCGCGGCTGACTCGACTGGTTGCGCGCCCGGTGCGCCCCTGGACACCCCACCGAGTGACTTTCACCAGCGCCTCGCGAATATTTGAACCGCTCATCTTGGACACGCCGAGCTCTCGCTCGGTGAAAGTGATCGGTACTTCCGCGACGACGAAGCCGTTGTTGATCGTGCGCCAGGTCAAGTCGATCTGGAAGCAATAGCCCTTGGAATCCACGGCGTCGAGATCGATCGCCTGCAGAACTTCGCGACGGTAGGCGCGGTACCCGGCAGTGATGTCGTGGACGCCGACGCCCAACGCCGTCCGCGCATAGGTATTAGCCGTCCACGACAGGACCCAGCGCCGCTTCGGCCAGTTTTTCACCGTCCCACCTTCGACATAGCGCGACCCGATCGCCAGGTCGGCGCCGGCGTCGACCGCATCCAGCAGCAGGTGCAGCTGTTCGGGCGCGTGGCTCCCGTCGGCGTCCATCTCCACCAGTACCGAGTAGTCCCGGCTCAACCCCCAAGCGAAACCTGCAAGGTACGCCGCGCCCAGGCCGTCTTTGGTGGTGCGGTGCATGACGTGCGTGCGGCCGCCGTCGGCCGCTGCCAGCTCGTCGGCGAGCTGGCCGGTGCCGTCGGGGCTGTTGTCGTCCACGATGAGCAGGTGCACATCGGGGCACGCGTCCTTCAGCCGCCGGTGGATGATCGGCAGGTTCTCCCGCTCGTTGAAGGTCGGGATGATCACCAAGGTGCGCTGGCTGGGCGCCTGCTGGCCGGTGGTCATTTAACTCCTCGGTATCGCCCGCCCTGGTGGGCGGAGTTAGACAGTCTCTGGCTCGCCGGCCTCCGGCGTAGCTGACTCCTCGGATTCGTCCGGAGTCACGCTGGAGGGGCGAATCTGGCGTGGGAACCATCCATTGTGCCGTATTCCGGCCAAAATGGCCGCCCCCGCCAGCGCGACCAGAATCCATTGCAGGACCGGGCCCCAGCGCGTCGCCGGAGTCAGCGTCGTCTTTAGGCGCACCTGGGTGTCCAGATAGGCGGGCTCGAAGAAGTCGGTGCGGGCCAACTCGTGGCCGTCCGGCGCGATCATCGCACTGATCCCGGTGGTGCCGGCGACCACGACGTAGCGATCGTGCTCGACCGCGCGGACCTTCGCGAAAGCCAGTTGCTGCTCGCTCATTGTCTTGTTGAAGGTGGCATTGTTGGCGGGCACAGCGAGCAACTGGGCACCGTTGAGAACGGCCTTCCGCGGCTCGCGGTCGAAGATCACTTCCCAGCAGGTGGACACCCCAACCGGCACATCCCCGACTACCACTACGTCGCTGCCGATTCGCGGCACGAAATGGCCGGCGCGATCGGCATACCCGGATAGGTGCTTGAACAGCCAGCGCATCGGCAGGTACTCACCGAACGGTTGCACGATCTCCTTGTCGTGCCTGTCTGCCGGGCCGGTGACCGGATTCCAGACGATCACCGTGTTGGTGTATTCGGGGGTTTCTTCGGTGCTGCCCGGAACGCCGAGCACCGTGCCGATCAGGATCGGCACCCCTATCGCGTTGGCCGCTTTCGCGATCTGCTGACCGGCGTCGGCGTTGACGAACGGATCAATGTCCGACGAGTCCTCCGGCCAGATCACGAATTGAGGCTGGGCAGCGGTCCCCGCTCGCACGTCGTCGGCGAGCCGCATCGTCTCGCGCACATGGTTGTCCAGCACGGCCCGACGTTGCGAATTGAAGTCGAGGCCCAGTCGGGGCACATTGCCCTGCACGACCGCGACAGCGATGCTGGGCTCCCTACCTGATCCGGCACCGGCAGGTCGTACCTCGGGCCAGACCAGCACGGCGCCGAGCAGCACCAGACATATGCAGATGGCCGGCAGCAGCACCGCGGGTGGCCGATGCGCGGAGGCATGGCCCCTTGCCGCGCTCCCGGTGTGCCACCACTTGACGATTTCCAGCGCAATCGCGGTCAAGCTGAATCCCAGCAATACGGTCGCCAACGACAGCAACGCAGTGCCGCCGAGCTGGACCAACGGCAGCAACGGACCGTCGGCTTGGCCGAAGGCCACCAACCCCCAGGGAAAGCCGCCGAACGGAAAGATCGACTTCAACCATTCCTGCGCCGTCCAGACCAGCGCAAACCAGATCGGCCATCCGGGTAACCGGCGCACGACGACGGCCAATAAACCGAAGACGCCGGGGAACAGCGCGCAGACGATCGCCAACGCCACCCAGGGAAACGCACCCACCAGCTTGCTGATCCACGGCAACAGGGGCAGATAGAACGCCAAGCCGAACAGAAATCCGTAGCCCAGGCCACCCGCCGGTGTGGTGTCGGGATGGATCAGCACCCAGGCCAGCAGCGCGGCCGCGAGGACGGCGGCCCACCACCAGTTCAGCGGCGGGAAGCTCGCGTAGAGCAGGGCCCCGGCCGCGATGCTTATCGCCAGCCGCACCGCACTGGCCACCAGCGCGGCCTGGACGGCCGGCAGCCGGGCTGCCGTCGCCGCCAGCGCCCGACGCGCAGCGGCACCGAGCCGATCCGTCAGGCTCGGGGTGTCCGGTGCGCTGGGCTCGGGCTCTTGCGCCTCGACCGGCTCGTCGTCCTGCTCTGACTCCTCATCCATTTCCTCATCCATAGATGACGGCACCCCGATGCACGGTTTGGCGGCACCGCGGCACCGCGTCGGCTGGGCCCAGCCGCGGCAACGCCGGCACCCGGGAACGCGGATCGGTAGACCAGCGCTGGACGCCGTCACGCGGTGGATGGGCGTCGAGGGTCCCGGCGTCCCACACGGCGTAGGAGGCCGCCGCGCCGGGCACCAAGGTCCCGGTCTTGCCGTCGCCGACGCCCCCCGCCCGCCATCCGCCACGGGTCGCGGCGGCGAATGCCGCCCGCGCCGAGAGCGCACTCCCGGGAGTCTGGTGGTTGACCGCTGCGCGCACGCTCACCCATGGGTCGAAGCCCGTAACCGGGGCGTCGGAACCTAATGCGAGGGGCACGCCTTGGGATGCTAACAGCGCAAGTGGGTTGAGTTCGCCGGCTCGGGCCATCCCAAGACGGCGGGCGTACATGCCGGCCGGGCCTCCCCACAGCGCGTCAAAATTGGGCTGCACGCTGGCGATGACGCCCCATGCGCCCAGCTTTTCGGCCTGCGACGCGGTCACCATCTCCACGTGTTCAAGGCGGTGCCCGCACCGGGCGACCGCGACGACCCCGAGATCGGCCACGACCCGTTCGAAGGCATCGACCGCCGCCGAGACCGCCGCATCGCCGATGACGTGAAACCCGGCGGTTATCTGTGCCTCGGTGCAGGCGCGCACGTGCGCTTGGACGGCGTCGGGGTCGATGTGGCGCGAGCCGGTGCATTCCGGTGCGTCCGCGTAGGGCTGATGCAGCCAGGCCGTGTGGGATCCGAGCGCGCCGTCGACGAACAGGTCACCGGCCAGCCCACGGGCCCCGGTTTCCTGCAGCAGGGCGCGTGCCTGTGCGGATGTGGTGACGGCTTCACCCCAGTAGCCGGTCACCTCGACGCCGTGATCGAGGGCGCGCAGCTGCAGCCAATCTTCCAGCCCGCCGATATCGGGTCCGCCGCATTCGTGCACCGCGACGACCCCGGCCGCGGCCAGGGCATCCAGCGCCGTCACGCGGGCCTCGGTCAGCTGCTCGGCGGTCAGCAAAGCGCGGGCGACGGCCCGGACCAGGTGGTGGGCGTCGCCGGTCAGCGGCAGCTGATCCGCGAAACCGGCCGCCGCTGGTAGCTCTGCGACCTGGCGCCGCAGCCCGGTGGAGGCCAGCGCGGAGTGCACGTCGACGCGCGCCAGGTACGCGGGCCGGTCGCCGAGTACCGCGTCTAGCTCGCTGGTGCTCGGCGGGGTGTTCTCGGGCCACGCCGACTCATCCCAGCCATGTCCCCACACCGGCTGGTCCGGGTGGGCGGCCGCATAGTCGGCGACCTTCCGGACGCACTCGGCGCGCGAGGCGGCCGAGCGCAGATCCAGCCCGCTGAGCGTCAGGCCGGTCGCGCTCAGATGGATGTGGCTGTCCACGAATCCCGGCGCGACAAAGCCGCCGTCGAGATCCTGCAACTCGGCGTCCGGGAACTGGCTGCGGCCGACGTCGTCGCTGCCCAGCCACGCCACGACGTCGCCACGGACCGCCATGGCGGTGGCGTCGGGGTGGGTCGGGCTGTGCACCCGGCCGTTGACCAGCAGCTTGGTGGACTGCTTGGTGGAGGTAAGCGTCACACCGCAAAACTAGTCGCGTCGGTTCGGTAACTCCCGCGGCGCTACGTCTATAACGTCGGTGACGTCTGCGACGTCGTAGACCTCGCCGTCGATGTAGTCGCCGCGGCCCTCGCGGGGCATCGTGGCCTTGACCAGCGGGACCCTGCGCTGCAAACCGCGCACCGCCATCGCGGCCAATCCAGGACCGGCGACGGCCCGTATCGGCGGCACCATGAGCAACATCCCCAGCGCCGTGGTGACCAGCCCTGGCACCAGGACCAGGATCGTGGCCAGGGTGACCATCGCGCCGTCGTTCACTGCGCTGCGCGGCACGTTCACGCCGGATCGCAGGCCCGCCAGCTGGCGGATGAGGTGCGAGCCCGCCATGGGGGCAAACAGACCCCAGCCGAGGATGAAGGTGGCCAGCAACGCCAGTAAGGTCCAGCCCCAGCCAATCGTCGACACCAACGCGATGATTACCGCGAGTTCAACGACGGCGTAGACGAGTAGTAGTCGGCGCACCATGTCAGGCCAACGTCTGCGGGACGCGCCCGAGTTCCCCTGGCTACCCGTACCGCGGCTGCAGTTAGATGACGGTATGACCACGATTGAGATCGATACTCCCGCCGGACGCATCGATGGGCTGCTCGGCGTGCCCGCGGGGGACGGCCCGTGGCCCGGTGTGGTGGTGATCCATGACGCGTTCGGCTACCGGCCGGACAATCAGGCGATCTCCGAGCGCATCGCGCAGGCAGGCTATCTGGCGCTGACGCCGAACCTGTACGCCCGAGGCGGCCGCGCCCGATGCGTTACCCGAGTCATGCGCGAGTTGCTGACCAAACGCGGCCGCGCACTTGATGACATCTTGGCCGCCCGCGATCACCTGCAGTCGATGCCCGAATGTACCGGGCGCGTGGGCATCGCCGGCTTCTGTATGGGCGGTGGTTTCTCGCTCGTGATGTCGCCCAAAGGTTTTGGCGCCTCCGCTCCATTCTATGGAACGCCGCTGCCCCGCGACCTGAGCGAGACGCTGGACGGGGCCTGCCCGATTGTGGCGAGCTTCGGTGACCGTGACCCGTTGGGCAGGGGTGCTGCCGATCAACTACGCAAGACGACCGCCGCCAAAAACATCACCGCAGATATCAAGTCCTATCCCGGTGCCGGACATGGCTTCGCGAACAATCTGCCTGGCCAACCACTGCTTCGTATCGCGGGTTTCGGCTATCACCAGGCGGCGACCGAGGACGCCTGGAGCAGGGTCTTTGCGTTCTTTGGTGAGCACCTCGGAACAGCGTCGGGCTAGTATGCTGTCGCGCTGGTTTTATGCCAGGGCGAGGTGAGGAGAGTTCGATGCGCGAGTTGGTCACTCGACTGCGTCCGTTGTTAGTCCGCGGGGCTGGGGCGCTCGCGGTGTTGGCTGTGCTGTTGGGTATTGGTGCCGCGGTGATTTTCTTCGACCGGGACGAACCCGGTTCGAGCCAAACTGTGACAGGCGTTGCGACGCATACCGTTTCTGTAGGCGACTTCACCCCGGGCGAGAAGCAGATCGTGGGGCTGCTTCCCCCCGGCTACGTCGCCGGCGCCTGCACGCGGGCCACCGACGCGTTTCCGAGCGCGATGGCCAGCCTGGACTGCACTCAAAACCTGAACTCAGACTCCCCGACCTACGCGCGGTTCACGCTCTACAACGATCTGGGCGCGCTGACGGGCGACTTTCAATTGACCGCGCAGGGCATGGTGTTGTCGCCGTGCCCGGGCGGAAGTATTTCCCCGGCCCCAGGCAACTGGACTTCCGGCCCGGACACCAACCAGACCACCGGCAGGGTCGTTTGCGGCACCATCGCGGACCGCGCGAATGTCGCATGGACCCGCGACACGCAACTGTTACTCGCCACCGTCAACGGAGGCCCTGACCTCACCGCCCTGTACCAGTGGTGGCAGCGCTACGGAACCCGGACACAACACTGAAAACCGGTGGCGCGGTGTGGCACTAGGTCAGTTTCTGCGACAAGGCGGTTGCAAAGGTGTGCGCATCGCCCGGCCAGCGCGCAGACACGTAGTTGCCGTCGTCAACGACGAATGCCGGTCGCGAGTCGGTGGGCGTGTCACGCACCATTCCGGAGCTCTTGAGCCAGCGGTGCGGCGTCGCGCGGGTGACGTCACAGAAATCCGCCGGATCTTTGAGGGCTCGGGTGACCTCCGACTGCACCGACATATAACCGCTGGATTGGCCAGGCTGCTCCGGGTAGGTGCGGTAGTAATCGGGATCCCAGAATCGGGTGACCCGGGTGAGCGTCCAGGCAGTGCGCTCCAACGCCCAGGTCAACGCCGTGGTCTTGCGCCCGTACAGCACCGAGCTGCCGGTGCCGGGATCAATGCTGCGAGCGGCGAGCAGCACCCCGTGACAGATTGCGGCCACGACGACCCCGCGGGCAAAAGCGTCCACGACGAGCCGTTGCAGTACGCCGCTGTCGATGTAGCTGCGCATCCCGCGGGCGCGATGTCCGCCCGGCAGCAGCAGCGCGTCGACGCCATCGAGGTCGGCTTGGGTCCAGCTGACCGGGTGCTGGTACTCGGCTGACCGCAGCATGTCCGCGTAGGCGTTGCGGCCGTCCTTGTTGGCCCGCAGCATCAGCCCGACTATCGGGATCGTGCCCAACACCGGTAGCGCAGACCAGAAGTCCAAACCTCGACCGGTCACCATGATGTCGTCGCCCACCCCAGGCGTTCCGCTCTCGGTCGCGAAGATCACCCGATGCCCGTTCCCGGTCAAGACGCGCCAGCTCACGGCGACCTCGGTGGGGTCGAAGTCACGATCCGGGATCGGGATCAGGACGGTGCCCACTGGTTAGCCCGGCGCCACTTTCAACTCGAGACCGACGTTGCTTTCCATCCCACCGCGCAGCTTGCTGAAGAAATTGAACACCCAGCCCACGATGCCGTACCTGCTGCCGATCGCGTCATAGACAGCGCCGGTCTCGGACTTATCGAGAACCGCCGCGGTGCCCTCGACGGCCTCGCTGGTCGGCCGACCACCCATGGTGCAGGTGGCCAGCGTCACGCGGGGGGTGTTGCGGATCCGCTTGACCTTCCACGACTTTCCCTCCGTGATGACCAGCAACCGGTTTTCGTCCACGGCGGCCCAGATCGGAGTTGGCTTGGGTCGACCGTCCTTGGTGAAGGTGGTCAGCAGGATGTATTTGGCCTTCGCGAGGTCGGCGAATGTGGGCGTCACGCTGCCAAACCTACCCGCCGCTCAGCCCTCCAGGTCACCCTCGGTTTCCAGCCCGGTTATCCACAGTCAGAGTTTCATCCACACGTAGTGATTTTTTCGCCGCCGCTGTCTGTCCCGCCCATTATATTCGAATACATGTTCGATGCTTTGCCGGACCCGGCGCAATTGGCAGACGCCGATGATGCGGCCGTCCTCGCAGCGATTACCGCATGGGCGCGGGCGGAAGCTGCCACATCGGCACGCCGGCTGGCGGCCATCGCCGAGTACGTCCGCCGCCACGCTGACGGCGAAACACTCTTTGCGCATTGGTCTTGCGATAACTGGGACGCGATGGCCGCCGAAGTCTCCGCGGCACAGAACATCAGCCACGGGATGGCGTCGGGTCAGATGCACCTCGCCGCGGCACTGCGTGAGCGCCTGCCGAAAGTGGCGGCCGCGTTTGCCGACGGCACGATCAGCGCTCGGCTGGCGTCGGCCATCGTGTGGCACACGCATCTCATCAGGGACCCGGAAGCTCTGGCGCTGGTCGACAAGGCATTGGCCGAGGATGCGACACGATATGGGCCCCTCTCAGCGAGCAAGACCGCGCAAGCCATCGACGCGGTCGTAGACCGTCACGACCCTGGGGCATTGCGCCGCACCCGGGCTACGGCGCGCAGCCGCGAAATCGTGATCGACCAGTCCAACCACGAGTCCGGCACCACTCCGCTGTGGGGCCGGTTGTACGCCACTGACGCGGCGGTCCTCGACCGACGGCTGCTGCAGATGGCACATGACGTCTGCGACGACGACCCGCGCACAATCGCGCAGCGCCGCGCCGACGCTCTGGGTGCGCTGGCCGCCGGTGCCGAACGGCTCACCTGTGGCTGCGACAACGTCGACTGCCCAGCACGCGCCGAAGCCGGCGACTCGCCGACTGGCGTCGTCATTCACGTGGTCGCGCAAGCCTCGACGCTCGAGAGCGAACCGGATCCTCACATGTCGGGCGAAATGCAGTCGCGGCCGATCACCCCGGGTATGACGGTGGAAGAGATGTTGGAGCCCGACCCGGAACCCGATCCTCCGGAGAACAAGCGTCCCGCAGCGCTCATCACGAGCGGTGGCACCGTGCCCGCGACCCGGCTGGCCGAGCTGGTTCGACGCGGCGCCCGGGTTCGGCACGTGCGCCACCCGGGCGATAGCTCCACGCCCGAGCCGGGGTACCGCCCTTCGACGGCGCTGGACGAGTTCGTTCGGTGTCGCGACCTGACGTGCCGATTCCCCAACTGCGACAAGTCCGCCGAGTTCTGCGACGTCGACCATACGGTTCCCTATCCTGCAGGCCCTACGCATCCCTCAAACCTCAAAGTGCTCTGCAGAAAGCATCATTTGCTTAAAACTTTCTGGGATTGGCACGATCAACAGTTGCCCGACGGCACTGTCACGTGGACTTCCCCTAACGGCCGCACCTACACCACGCGGCCGGGTAGTCGCCTGCTCATTCCGGCGCTGTGCGTGCCCACGGGTGAATTGCCGACTGCCCCAACGGTCGGCGTACCAAGCGTCGGCCGATGTCTGATGATGCCCACACGGCGACGAACGCGGGCCCAAGATCGCATTCAACGAATCAATGCAGAACGCGCCCTCAACGATGCCCATGTCGCGGACCGAAACGAACCGCCGCCGTTCTGAACCCGTACCGTGGCCTGGTGCCCGCCACAGATGATCCGCTGGTGCGGGTCCGGCTGCCCGGCGGCATGATCACCCCCGCCCAGTTGGCGGTGCTTCGCGACGTCTCAACCGAATTGGGCTCGGGAACAATGGAGCTGACCGCCCGCGGCGACGTGCAGTTGCCCGGCATCACTGACGCGGCGGCGGTCGTCCCCCCGTTCGCCCAAGCCGGGCTGTTGCCCGACATCGTCGCCTCGCCGCTGTCCGGGCGGGTCGGCGGCAACGTGGACGTGCGGCCGTGGGTCGGCGAGCTCGACGCGGCGATCTGCGCCGAGCCCCGGCTCGCCGAACTGGGAGGGCGATTCTGGTTCAGCCTTGACGACGGGTCGGCCGACGTGTCCGGACTGGGCGCCCATGTCGGTGTGCACGTCTTCGAGGATGGCTGTGCGCTGCTGCTGATGGGGCGAGACACCGGTATTCGCCTTGCTGCCGACGACGTGATCGAGACGCTGGTCGCAGTCGCGTTAGACCAGCCCGGTGTCGAGTTGAGTGCCACGCCCCTGCCGGCTCGCACCAAGCCGCCAGTGGGTTGGATAACTCAGGAAGATTGCCTCGTCGCGCTGGGCGCGGGTGTGCCGCTGGGCGTTCTGCCCGCCCGCGTCGCGGAATTCCTGGCCGCAATCGAGGCGCCGCTGGTGATTACGCCGTGGCGATCGGTGCTGGTGTGCGATCTGGACGAGGCCGTGGCCGACGTTGCGCTGCGGGTGCTGGCGCCGTTGGGATTGATATTCGACGAGAACTCCTCAAGCCTTTGACGCGCCCCACGGCTGCGCCCCGCCGTTGAGGGCCATCGCGAGAAAATCCAGCCGCCACAGTGACTCAAATAACTTGCGGCCGAAACTTTCCAGGTCGGCCACGCTGGCTTGCGGCGTCGTGCCGCCGGCTTGCGCAACCCGCTGAGCGATCTCTCGGATGGTGCGATTGCCATCGACGTTCTGCACGAATGGCAGCTGAGCAGAGTTGAGGGCCATCCGCCATGTCGGCCGAAAAATCTCATTGCCGTTGAGTCCGCAGCGCATGCGCATCTGCGGGATGTAATCGAGGGCGGCATCCGTCGAAAAGTCGACTTTGTAGGTTTCTTTCGGTCGATCCTCACGGCAGGCCATGAAGAAGTGGCACGCGCCGAATACCCGCAGACGCTCCATCACAGACCAGAGCTTGCGCTCGGGCAGCGAGTTGATGATCCGGTGCGGCTCGGTCCCCGGGGTAAACCAATCGTGCGGGTAATAGGGAGCGTTGAGGAGCCATCCCTGGAACGCCAGACCCGCCGAGTCGACGAGATGCAGGATGTCGTCGACCGAGTAACTGCGGTCGCGGCCGTGCAGGAACGTGTCGACGACCGCGCCGTCGTAGGCCAATTCGCCGCCTTCGATGTCGAGGTAGCTCTGCAGGGAGTGCCCTGGCGGGAGCAGCGCCATCGTCTCTTTGACCATCTGAACGCCTAGCTCGTCCTGCTGCAGATCTAGGTCACGGAAGACGGATTGCAGCATCTCGACGCCGATCCGACCGTATTTCGCGTACATCGTCAGGCCGATAGCGCCGTGTTGCCGTAGGACGCTGCCCAATGCCTTGAGGCTGACCTGCGGGTCTGCCGTGTGGTGCAGAACACCGGTCGAGACGATGAGGTCGAAATCCTTTCCCAGCGTTGGCAACTCTTCGATCGGAAGCAGATGCAGCTCCAGGTTCCACAACCCGTGCTTCTCTTTGAGGTATTGCTGATGGTCAAGCGAGGGCTGGCTGATGTCGACGCCCACCACCGTCGCGTTGCGGTTTTTAATCGCAAAAGCCGCTGCCTGGTTGGTGCCGCATCCCGCGATGAGAATGTCGATGTCGGGCTTGAATGCCCGATCGGGAAATAGCTCCCGGTGAAAGTTGGTCGGTTCGTACCAATGCCAGACTCCATCACCGATTGCTTCGAGATCCTGGATCGGCAGCGGGTACCTCCACCGCTGGTACTGACGCGAGACGATGTCTTCACGCGGGTCAACTTCCACCGGGGGATTATGGGTTACCGCCGTGACTGACTGCAAGCGTCTTTGCGTGCGGCGCAGGCATGCGCGACGATGCAAGCATGAGGTGTGACGTAGCGCGTGAGGCGTTGTCTGCACGGTTGGACGGTGAGCGTCCCCAGGTGCTCGCGCAGCAGGTCGATGCCCACCTGGAATCGTGCCGCAATTGCCGAACGTGGCTGATCGGTGCGGCGGTCCAGACTCGCCGGCTGGCATCGTTCGGGCCCGGCCACGGACCGGATCTGGTCGACAAGATTCTGGCAAGCGTCCGCGCGGAGTCCGATACGCCCCGAGTCCGCTGGATGCGCCAACTGCGGTCGCACTACCGGCGGTGGGGACTTATTGCTGTAGGCCTGTTTCAGGTAGCGATCGCGGCCGCGCAAATTAGCGGAATCAATTTCGGCATGCTGTCGCCCCACATGCACGGGGCGACGTCCGGCGAGCATTTGATGCACGAGTCCACCTCGTGGCTGCTGGCCTTGGGGGCCACGATGATCGCTGCCGGCATCTGGCCCGTCGCTGCGATAGGCGTCGCGTCGATTGCCGGGGTCTACGCGCTTGCGCTGGTGGGCTACGAAGCCGCGGATGCCATGGAAGGCGAGGTGACGGCGGCACGCGCGGCCAGTCATCTGCCCGTGCTGCTGGGCCTGATGTTCGCGCTGTTGGTGGCGCGCGAACGCTCCGGGACACCCAAGCCCAAGACCTTCGAGGCAGACGCCGACATTGCCGACCGGCCGACGGAATCCGCCGTTGGTCGTCGACGCGGTCACCTCTGGCCGATCAACCGTTCCCTGCTCACAGGATCTACGACAGGCCGTCGTAGACTGGCCCCGTCCGCGCAACTAAGGTGGTTGGCCATGACCGCGTCAAGCGACGACGAGGCCGTTACCGAACTCGCGTTGGCGGCCGGCCGCGGGAACGAGCGGGCGCTCGAGGCGTTCATCAAAGCCACCCAGCAAGACGTCTGGCGGTTTGTCACCTACCTCTCCGACGCGGGCAGCGCGGACGACCTGACTCAAGAAACGTTCCTGCGCGCAATTGGCGCCATCGAGCGCTTCTCCGGACGCTCCAGCGCGCGCACCTGGCTGTTATCGATCGCGCGCCGTGTCGTCGCCGACCACATCCGCCAGCTGCAAGCTCGGCCCCGCGCCGCGACCGGCGCCGATCCCGAACAAGTGCGGACCGACAACCGCCACGCCCGCGGATTTGAAGACCTCGTCGAGGTGACCACGATGATCGCCGGTCTGGTCCCCGAGCAACGGGAAGCGCTGCTGCTCACTCAGCTCCTCGGGCTGCCGTACGCCGATGCGGCGGCGGTGTGCGGGTGCCCGATCGGCACCATCCGCTCGCGCGTCGCTCGTGCCCGCGACGCGCTGCTGGCCGACGCTGAACGCGACGATCTGACCGGTTAGCGCGGCATCCGGCGCCAGACGAACTGCGGCAACAGCCGCGTCGCCGACCACAGCCGCAACACCGAGGGGATCCAGACCGTGCGCCGCCCCTTGGCCAAAGCCCGCACGGTCGCGTCGGCCACCTGCTTCGGGGTGCTGGAAAGCGGCGCGGGTGGCATGCCCTGCGTCATGCGTCCGATGACGAATCCCGGGCGTGCGATCAGGAGTCGCACCCCCGTGCCGTGCAGCGCATCGGCCAATCCGCTGGCGAAGCCGTCCAGGCCGGCTTTGGCCGATCCGTAGACATAGTTGGCGCGGCGCACCCGAACCCCGGCCACGGAGGAGAACACGATCAGCGATCCGTGGCCGGCGGTACGCATCGCGGCCGCCAAGTGGGTCAGCAAGCTGACCTGTGCGACGTAGTCGGTGTGCACGATGGCCACCGCGTGAGCGGCGTCGACCTCGGCGCGCGCCTGATCGCCGAGGATCCCGAAGGCCAGCACCGCGGTGCCGATAGGGCCGTGATCAGCGACGATCGAGGCGACGAGCGCGCCGTGGGAGGCCAGATCGTCGGCGTCGAACTCCCTGGTGTGCACCGCAGCGGCGCCGGCAGCTAGGCAGTTCGACACCTGCTCGTCGAGCCGGTCGGCGGCACGGGCCGCCAGGATCACCGTCGCCCCGGGAGCCAGCCGCTTAGCAACTTCGATGCCGATCTCGCTGCGGCCTCCCAGAATCAGTACTGGACCCGCGCCCGTGTCGTCCACGGCTGCGATTATCACCTGCGATAGCGTGAGCGGCGATGGCAAATTCCACGGCCCGACTTACCGATGATGCGCTGGCGTTTCTGTCCGAGCGTCATCTGGCCATGCTCACCACGCTCCGGGCCGACAATTCACCGCATGTCGTGGCGGTGGGATTCACCTTCGACCCCAAGACGCATATCGCGCGGGTCATCACCTCCGGTGGCTCCCAGAAAGCCGTCAACGCGGATCGCGCCGGCGTGGCCGTACTCAGCCAGGTCGACGGCGCTCGGTGGCTGTCACTGGAGGGCCGGTCAAAGGTGAGCAGCGATGTCGACGCAGTGCGTGACGCCGAGCTGCGCTACGCGCAGCGTTACCGCACACCTCGGCCCAACCCGCGACGGGTGGTCATCGAGGTCCGGGTGGAGCGGGTGCTGGGGTCCTCTGATCTGCTCGAGCGCGACCGTAGTTAAGCGTTTAGCGCTGCTTGGCAAGCTGAATTACCCGAATCGTCAATCGCCGATACCATCGACTAAATCCGGAGACGTCACACACGTGGGGTCCTTGCGCGCAGGTCCCCCGGCGTCTCCCAGCGTGGGAGGACGTAATGAGTGGGGACGACGACCAGCTAAAAATCATTCTCGACGACCTTGCACGGTTGACCGGGCAACCGCCGCCGCCGCAGATACCGCCTGATCAGCTGGCTACTGGAAAGTCGGCGATCAGCCAACTGTTAGCGCTGCTCGGAATTGCTTCCAACGGCGGCGATCCCAACGACTCCCTCGACGCACTGACCGGACATGCCGAGCGCGGGGCCAAAACCGACGACGCACTGACCAAATTTCCCGCCAACGAACAAGCGTCGTCGGCGAAGTTGGCCGGCGTCGGCGGTCAGGACCCAATGGGACAGATGGTTCAGCAGCTTCCGCAGCTGGCATCCGGCATGGCCGGCGCCCTCGGTGGTTTGATGCAACCGCTTAGCCAGATCCCACAGCAGTTTGCCCAGGTCGGACAACAGATGATGCAAGCGGGCATGGGCGCACTGCAGCACGGCGCGGGTGGGGCCGCAGCAGCTGGCGAGGAAATTCCCGCCGACTTGCTGGGGTCCACCAGCGGCGCCGGTGAACTCGGCGGCGGCGGCGCCGGTAGCGGTGCGGGCGGCGGTGGTCTCGGCGCCACCACACCGACCGCGATGCTCGGGCCACTTCCCGCTCCCTCCGCCGGTACTGAGCCCGCATCGGCGCATACCGCTTCACCTGCGCCAAGCAACCCATCCGGACAGGCGATGGGTCCCCGGGGCGCGATGGGTGGGATGCCGATGATGCCGCCGGGCGCGATGCAGGGCGGCGGAGGGACGGGCAGCGACGCCAAGCCCGACACCAAACGCGTTGTCCCGCCGACGGTGAAGAACGGCGCCCCGATCCAGGGCCGTATCACCACACCCCCGCCCTCCCCCGAGGTGACGAAACGCATTGATGGCAAACCAGTTGCGAGTCGGCGCATCCTTCTTCCGGATCAGAAGCGCGATGATGACGATGTGGGTTCGAGTCGCTGACGGCGATCATTCGGCGGCCGGTTTCCAACCGTGACAATGCATTACAGCGGCTTACGGTGCAGAGCCAATTCTGGGGTGGTGCCGCCGCAGGGTGACTACCAATAGCGCGGCTGGACGATAGGATTGGGGCGTGTCGGACCTACTCCCGCCTTGGACTGCGCCACCTGGGCCGCCCCCTTGGCCGTCCGCGCCGCCGCCCCCGCGGAGGAGACAGTGGCCGATGTTCGCACTTCTGGTGGTTGGCCTTCTAGTGACGCTCGCCGTGGCGATTGTCGGCTGGTTTCGACCCTTGCCAGCCACACCCCCGCCCGCGCCCGTTTACTCCAGCCAACAGGTCGCGGATGCCAAGGCGAAGGTGTGTGCCGTGCATGAGAAAGTCCACAGCGCCATCAAGGCGAGTTCGACTAGAGATAGGGGCACCGATCCGACTGCCCAACTGGCATTCGCAACTAATGGTCAGCTAGCGCTTCTAGCGGGAAGTGAGAATCTTCGCACCGCACTTTCTGAACAACCGGCGACTCCATTTGAACTCGCGACGAAAGTCCGAGAACTCACGGACCTTTTCCAAGAGCTCATACTTGATTATGAAAACAGTGTGTCTGATCCTGAAATGCAACCGACAGTGCAGGCTACAGATGAGACGACTTTAAAAGTCGAAAGCCTCTGTAAATGAGCTTTCCGCCCGGAGAATGGTCGTTCTTGCTTGTCGGTGGTCAATGGCCGGATGACCAAGATCTGTTGGTGCTCTCTCATGGCAAGATAAATCGCGGACAAATCAAAAGTGGATTCACGAATTTTGCGGATTTACTGCGCAACGCCCAAACTGGTCCACTCGCTGGACAACAGGGACACACGGCCGACGATCTTCGTGACGCCTTCTGCCAGGGAGAAGCGCAAGCTCGGCGGGTAGCGGACAAGAATAGCGTGAAGGAGAGCGCATATAGCACCGCGTACGACAGCACGGTTGGCCTTCAGCACGACCTGACCACCTTGGCTGAAGAGGGCAACAAGCAGATCAAAGAGATCCAAGACTCAAAGCAGCCGTTAGAAGCAAAGGTGCCGCAGATTGTTGCCGTGATAGGCGAGGCTCGAGCGCTGGCCGCTCTCGCGTCGGCAAAATGTAGCGGCAACGTGCTGGAAGCGATGCAACGTGTTCTCGACGAGGAAGGAACCGGGCAGTCTGCTCGTCAGTTCGCACAAGCCCACGGCGTCGATGTCGGACAGATGTTCAGGCCACCCGACGACCAAAAGAATCTATCGGAGCAAGTCAAAGGTCTCGTTGAGAAACTACCATCGTCGACAGACGGCTCATCGAGTTTCAGGCCACCATCCTCATCACCGCCTCCCGCGGCCGAAGACCAAGGTGCCGGTGTCTCCAACTCGCCCACCGCCCTTACACCAGGCTTTACCCCACCACCTTCGGCCGGAAATCGAGTTGGCCCCGCTACCTCTACATCCCCTGGTGGACCCGCACCGGCAGGCTTCACCCCACCGCCCTCCGCCGGAAATTCGGGTGCCCAAGCCGCGTCTACATCCCCTGGTGGACTCGCACCAGCAGGCTTCACCCCACCAAATATCCAACCCTCAGCACCCGCGCCCGTCGCGGCTCCAACGTCCCCTGCAACCACGTCGTTACCGGGCGGCGCCCTGTCACCGGGGGGATCGCTAGGTGGCAACCCCACGTCAGGCCTGCCCACGGGTGCGGGGCCGCCTCTGCCCGGCCCATCGGTGGCACCACCAGGCCCACCCCAAGCCCTAACCCCCGGCGAATTGATCCATAGCTTCGACAAAGGCCTGGAGAATGGCGCACCGTTCACGGCACCCGCCAACGCGATCCCATCGGCCCCGATGTCACCGACCGAATCGCAAGTGCCGCAATCCGTACCGACCAGCACGTCCGCCGAGTTGGCGGCTCCTGCCCACGCGCCTGTCTATGACTCGCCACCGCCCGTCGCTCACACACCCGTCGCCGATGCGTCGGCAGCGGCGCCCATGATGGCGGGGCCAGCCACGCCCGCCGGTCTGGCCTCAGCCACCCCACCGACGGGCCCGCTGCCCGCCTACGCCTCCGATCTGCGGCCCGCAATTTCAGCGGCCACCATGCCCGCGGCGGCGCCGAGCTCGCCCCTGTCGGCGACCCCGGGCTCCGCGCCGGTACACCCATCGGCCGGGCAAGGCAGCCCAGCTCAACCGGCCGTCGTTCGTCAGACAACCGCGCCAGCACAGTCCTCAGGCGCGTCGAGCCTTGGAACCCAAGCCGTCGCCGCGACTGCCACCGGGGCGGTTGCCGGGGCGGCATCGGCCAACTCCACCGCTCGCGCGCGGCTGCAGCGACTGGTGGGCGCTGTTGCCCGCCAGCAGCCCCGGTTGGCCTGGGCGATCGGAGACCGCACCGATAAGTCCACCGTGCTGGCAACCGATCTAGCCAGCGGCTGGATCCCACCGGGCATCGAACTCCCGACCGGGGTCACCCTCCTCCCCCCGGAACGCCGCCGCGGCAGCCTGGAAATCCTGCTCGGCGATGTCACCGTCGGCGCCGGCTACACCCCGATCCACCTCATCCCCGACGAGGACGAGCCCGTCCCCACGTCAAAGCGGCCTCGGCACGTGCCCGAAATCGACGAACTCGGTTGGGAACTCAGCCAAGCCGTCCAGTGGCGTGACGGGCTGCCACGGTTGACCCACACCCTGGCAAAAGCGGCTTCGAGTGGTACCGGGGTGCTGGACAAAGAAGTCGAACTCCTGCACGAACATCTGGCTGCCATCAGCACCCGCGTCCTCGACGCCTATCCCGACAACGTCGATACGCACGACGTCGGCAACTGGCAGCTGCTGGCCGCCGTCGACGCCCTGGTGGCCGGCGACAAGTCGGCCGCCAACTATCACCTCGCCTGGTTCCAGGCCTGCAGCGTGACGGCCGGGCAAACTCAATATCGCTGACCACGCAGTGAATTGACGGGCAAATCTGCGGTAGTAGTCTTGCCATCAGCTCGGAAAGGGTAGCGATGTTTGTCAATACTGGATTGCTGCACTCGGGGGCGGGCGAGTCTCACCGCGCGGGCACGCACGCTCAAGACGCGGCCGATCACCTGTCGCGAGGACCGCTGTTGTCGGGGATGTTCGGCGGCTTTGCCGCAGCCGAAGCGTTTCACGACGCGGTGACCGTGGCCCACACCAAACATGTGAAAAGCCTGCAGGCCCATCAGGAAAGCCTGACGGCCATCGGCAGTCAGGCACAGCGCGCCGCCGCGGAATTCACCGACATGGAGCAACACAACGCCGCAAAGCTGCGGGCGCTGCGATGCAGCAGCTCCGGCACATAGGCATCGCGCAGCTAATCGCCGAAGCCGGCGGCGACCCCTGGACGATAAACGAGAGTCTCCAAAGCGGCTGCCCAGCAAAGGTTTACGACTTGGCGCAAGCGTTTCGAAACGCCGGCCGGTACACCATCGAGTCCAATGCCGCATTCGATGAAGCACGTCGCCGCTTTGGTGCGTCATGGACTCGCGACGCCGGCGATCATCCGATCAACGGCTCCACCGAAGTGCGGCGTATCGCTCGGTCACTGGAGGCACAGTCCATCCAATTGCCCAAAATCAGCCTGGGCTTGGACAACATCGCAACCGCCCTCGCTGAGGTTCAACGAACCGGCGCGGTACTGATTTCGAAGTTGGAGGCCGAACTACCGCTCCTCGACAATCAACTCGGCGAGGCGCTGAATCTCGACAGCGACATGCTGATCGCCGCGCTTGAGCAGCAAGCTATCGACGGCACCAGATCAGCGCTGGCCCAGCTCACCTCAATGCGAGAAGGTTACTCGGGTTACCTGCAGAGTTCCCTGGCTACGCTCCACGTGGATGAATACGGCGGTACACAACCCGAAGAACGCCTTGCGATTCCACCAGCCGACACCAAACCCGAGGACGTCAAGAAGTGGTGGGATTCACTGAGCCAGGACCAAAGAGACCAGCTGATCGCTCGACACCCTCCGGAGCTTGGCAACCTCAATGGCATCAATGCCGCGGTGCGCGACGCGGTCAACCGGGCGGTGCTCAACGATGACCTCAACAGCACCGACGTCACGCGATACCGCAACGCCGTTCGGACGCGCGACGGCCTGAACTACGACAGAGGACCGGAGGGTTCCAACCAACGGCCCGTCATGCTGTGGGCCTACGACCCGTTGGCCTTCAGCGGTTTAGGCAAGGCCGCGATCGCAATCGGCAACCCCGACTACGCGCGGAACACCGCGCTCTTAGTTCCGGGCAACGGCAGCAGCGTGGCACAGGGATGGATGACGGAGCACGTCGACGCGGTCAACCTCTACGACCAATCCTTCGCCGCGGAGCCCGCAGGCCATTACACCTCCGTCGTAGCCTGGATGGGGTTTGAAACGCCGCACGGCGCATCCGATATCCGGGTCAGTGAGCCGGGGATGGCGCGGAAGGGCAGTGCCCTGCTGGCAGCAGATGTCAATAGCCTTTGGGTGACTCACAACAGCCTCACTCCCCAGCACATCACCGTCATCGGGCACTCCTACGGCTCGACAACCGTCGCCGACGCGTTCGCGCATAACGAGATGCGGGCTAACGATGCGATTCTGCTCGGCTGTCCCGGAACAGATCTCGCGCACCGTGCCGCCGATTTCCATCTCGATGGCGGACGCGTCTACGTCGGCTCGGCCTCCACCGACCCGATCACCTGGATCGGCGAATCAAACGGGGTACCGGTCGAATGGCTCAAGGGCAGGCTGGGGGGATCCGGCATTCATCTCCCGCCCGATGCGGGCTTGGGCCGTGACCCGGCGGGCGACAGTTACGGATCGATCCGCTTCCGCGCTGAAGTCCCTGATACTGAATCGGTCAACGAACGCCGCCATTCGCACTACTACATGATGGGCAGCGAGGCGTTGCGCAGCATGACTGACATCGTCAGCGGCCACCCCGACCGGCTGGCAACAGACGGACTGCTCGCGGACGGCAGACGCCAGCCGCACGTCGGCCAGTCCCGAATACCCGGCCTACCCGCCTATATCGATCCAGAAGGGCGCCGACCGCGGAATACGGTTCACGATGATCATGAGTACTAAGGCACGGGCACCACGATCAGATCGTGCGGCCGATTGTTGACGCTCAGCGCGCCGTCCTCGGTCACCACCACGATGTCTTCAACGCGGGCGCCCCAACTGCCCGGGAAGTAGATGCCGGGCTCGATGGAAAAGGCCATGCCCTCCGCCAGCGGCAGCTCATTGCCGGCGATGATGTAGGGCTCCTCGTGAACCGAGAGCCCGATGCCGTGCCCCGTGCGGTGCACGAAGAACTCCGCAAGCCCGGCCTCTGCCAGCACATCACGGGCGGCGGCATCGACCTGCTCGGCGGTCACCCCCGGTCGGACCGCGGCAAAGGCCGCCCGCTGCGCCCGTTGCAGTGTTGAATAGTGTTGGGCAACAACGGGTTCAGGCTCTCCGATGCTGTACGTGCGCGTCGAATCGGAATGATATCCGGGTTCGTACGCGCCTCCGATATCGACGACCACGATGTCACCGGCCTGCAGTTCACGCTCCGAATAACTGTGGTGCGGGTCGGCGCCGTGCGGACCGGATCCGACGATAATGAATGCCACCGCCGAATGGCCCTCGGCGACAATGGCTTCAGCGATATCGGCGGCGACGTCGGCCTCGGTGCGGCCCGGAACCAGAAACTCGGGAACTCGGGCGTGCACCCGGTCGATGGCCGAGCCGGCCTTGCGCAGCGCGTCGATCTCGCACTCTTCCTTGACCATCCGCAGCCTGCGCAGCACGTCGGTGGCCAATACCGGCAGCACCCCCAGCACACCGGCCAGCGGCAACAGGTGCAGTGCCGGCATGGAATCCGTGACGGCCGTCGCCGCAGGGGCGCCACCCAAGGCGGCGCTCACCAACTGGTAGGGATCGTCGCCGTCGACCCAGTCCCGCACCGTCAGACCCAGCTCGGCGATAGCCGACTCCTTGAGCGAGGCCAGCTCCATCCGCGGGACCACGACCGTCGCATCGCCGGAGGCCGGCAACACCAGCGCGGTGAGCCGCTCGAAGGTCTGCGCGCGCGAGCCGGTGAGGTAGCGCAAGTCGTAGCCCGGGGTGATCACCAGGCCGGTCAGGCCAGCGTCACCCGTCGCCGCGGCCGCCGCCGCCAGCCGGCGTGCGTACACGGTGGCGTCGAATCGCTCGGAATCCATGAGGCAGGATAGCCCGCATGCCCGCACCCCTGTTGCTGCTCGACGGCGCCAGCATGTGGTTCCGGTCGTACTTCGGGGTGCCGTCGTCGATCACCTCCCCCGATGGGCGGCCGGTCAACGCCGTGCGCGGGTTCATCGACGCGATGGCCACGGTGATCACCCAACAACGGCCGCACCGGCTCGCGGTCTGCCTCGACCTGGACTGGCGGCCCCAGTTCCGGGTCGATCTCATCCCGTCCTACAAGGCGCACAGGGTGGCCGAACCGGAGCCGGCTGGTCAGCCCGACATCGAAGAAGTGCCCGACGAGCTGACCCCGCAGGTTGACATGATCATGGAGCTGCTGGACGCGTTCGGGATCTCGACGGCGGGCGCACCGGGTTTCGAGGCCGACGACGTGCTGGGCACGCTGGCGGCCCGGGAACAAAGCGATCCGGTCGTCGTGGTCAGCGGCGACCGCGACCTGCTGCAGGTGGTTGCCGACGACCCTGTCCCGGTTCGGGTGCTCTACCTGGGCCGGGGGTTGGCCAAAGCCACCTTGTTCGGGCCCGCTGAGGTGGCGGAAAGCTATCGCGTGCCGGCGGATCGGGCTGGAGCGGCCTACGCCGAACTCGCGCTGCTGCGCGGCGACCCGTCCGACGGCCTGCCGGGCGTGCCCGGCGTCGGCGAGAAGACGGCGGCCACCCTGCTGGCTGAGCACGGTTCGTTGGATCACATCCTGGCCGCGGCCCACGACCCGAAATCCACGATGGCCAAGGGGTTGCGGGCGAAACTGCTGAGCGCCACCGACTACATCGAGGCCGCCGAAAAGGTGGTGCGGGTGGCCACCGATGCGCCCGTCACCCTATCCAGGCCCACCGATGTTCTGCCGCTGGCGGCCGACGATCCGGGGCGCACCGCCGAACTGGCGACCGTGCTGGGCGTCGGGTCGTCGATCGCCCGGCTGCAGAAAGCGCTCGACGGGCTGCCTGCTTAAAGGCCCCGTTTACTGCGGCCGGCCGACCTCGTAGGTGCCCTTGCTGTCCTGGAAGGTCACGGTCACATGCTTCGGGGCGCCGTCGATGCTGACGCTGCAGTCGAAAGTCGCGCCCTTGTTGACGGTGGGGTCGGTGCCGTTGTTGCACTTGACGTCTTTGACGTTCTTCGCGCCGTAGCCGTTGGTCTCGTCGGTGAGGACCTGCTGCACGCCGGCCTGGGCCTTGTTCACGTCCAGTTTCGTGGTGACGAAAAAGCCGGGTGCCCAGAATCCGGTCACCAACACGATCGCGAGCACGACCAGGACGGCCGCGGCGACGATGCCAAGGATCAGCGAGCTCGGGCGTTTCTTGGCTGGCTGCTGCTCGTAGGTCGGGTATTGCTGCGGGTACTGGCCCGGCTGACCGTATTGCGGGGGTTGGCCTGGTTGGCCGGGTTGACCGTATGGGCCTGGTTGGCCGTATTGGCCGGGCTGCGGGTACTGGCCCGGTGCAGGCTGCCCATAAACAGGCGAGCCGGGCGCGGCCGGCGGGTACTGCTGCGGGTAGGCCTGCTCGGCCGGCTGTTGGTACCGCGGGTACTCGGCAGGCGGCGTGTATGCCGGGGCCTGCCACGTCGCATCTTGGGGTGGTTGCTGCTGCTGCCAGGGCGATCCCAGCTGGGTCGGCTGCTCCGACGATGGCTGTTCGCCACCGTGGCCGGGCGGTTGCCACTGCTGGCCCGAATCCGATCCGTGCGGTCCGCTCATCGTTTCTCCTCAGTCCCCTTGTGTAACCGTAGCTCCGGCCTAGCCTACCCGGCGTCAACTGCAACGACGCCCCGCCGAACGTCCGTGATGGCGCGTTTCGCGGTAGCTCGCAGCTCAGCATCCGGGGCGGCGTTGCGAACCTGGTCCAGCAGGTCGAGCACCTGTCGGCACCAACGCACGAAATCCCCCGCCAGCAAAGGCGAGCCAGTGCCCTGAGCATCCCCGGCGTCCAGAGCCGCGGCCAGATTTCCGGTTCGGGCCCAGTGGTAAATGACGCCGACGAAGCCGTCGTCGGGTTCACGACTCGGAGCGATCCGGTGCCTCTGCTCGTCGGCGCGCAGCCCGGTGGACAGCTTCGACGTCTGACGCAGCGCCTGCTTTAGTCGCGTGGTGGGCGCCTCGGCGGCAAATGTGCCGCTGGGGCCGTCGCCGCCGCGCGTCTCATAGAGCACCGCGGAGACCACCGCCGCCAGCTCGGGCGGGTTCAGGCCTGCCCACGCCCCGGTGCGCAGGCATTCGGCGACCAACAGGTCGCTTTCGCTGTAGATCCGGGCCAGCAACCGGCCGTCGTCGGTGACCTGGCGATCGGTGGCCGAGCCCTTGATGAACTCACGCTCGGCGAGCAGCCCGACGATCCGGTCGAACGTGCGGGCCAGCGAGTTGGTCGCGGCAGCCACCTTCTTCTCCAGCTGGGCGTTCTCGCGCTCGAGGCGCAGATAGCGCTCCGCCTCGCGGATCTGTGCCTCCTGGTCGGCGCTCCCGGAGCTTTTGTGGGCGGGGTGCCGACGCAATTCCGCCCGCAGCGACGTCAGCTCCGGATCGTGGAACGCGTCATCCTCATCCGCGGCGGGCCGCCGGCGGCCGCCGCCCGAAAGAACGGGAACAGCCAGCCCGTCCGCGGCCGATCGCAGCGCCGAGGCAAGATCGCGCCGGACCCGCGGCTGGCGGTGTTCGACCCGTTTGGGCAGCGCCATCGATCCGACGGGCTCCGCCGCGCCCGAATAGTCCGCCGACGAAATCCTTCCCGCCCAGCGGTCTTCGGTCAGGACCAGCGGCCGCGGGTCATCGCGGTCGTTGGCCGACTCCAGCACCACCGCCAGCCCGCCGCGGCGCCCGTGGGTGATGTTGATGATGTCGCCTCGGCGCAGCGCGGCCAGCGCATCGCTGGACGCTTGTCGTCGCTGTAGCCGAGAGGCGCGTGATTGCGCGCGTTCCATCTCCGAAATTCGCGCGCGCATCCGGGCGTATTCGAGGATCGGCGCACCGGCCCCGCCAAGTTCGGCGGCGATCTCGCCGAGTATCGCCTTGCCGCGCTCGATTCCGCTGACCAGGCCGACGACGGACCGGTCGGCCTGGTACTGGGCGAACGACTGCTCCAGCAGTCGATGCGCCTGCTCAGGGCCCATTTGCTGGACCAGGTTGATCGTCATGTTGTACGACGGCGCGAACGAACTGCGCAACGGGTAGGTACGGGTGGAGGCCAGTCCGGCCACCGCGGCCGGTTCGCTGGTCTCTTCGTTGGGATGCCAGAGCACGACCGCGTGACCCTCGACGTCGATACCGCGCCTGCCGGCGCGGCCGGTCAGCTGCGTGTACTCCCCCGGCGTCAGCGGCATGTGCTGTTCGCCGTTGAACTTCACCAACCGCTCGAGCACCACGGTGCGTGCGGGCATGTTGATGCCGAGCGCCAAGGTTTCGGTGGCGAACACCGCCTTGACCAGGCCGGCGGTGAAAAGCTCCTCGACGGTGTGCCGGAAGACCGGCAGCATCCCGGCGTGGTGGGCGGCCAAACCGCGCAGCAACCCTTCCCGCCACTCGTAGTAGCCGAGCACCGCCAGGTCGGAATCCTCGAGGTCACCGCAGCGGTGGTCGATCACCTCGGCGATCTGGGCGCGCTCCTCCTCGCTGGTCAGCCGCAGCGGCGAGCGCAGGCACTGCTGGACCGCGGCGTCGCACCCGACCCGGGAGAACACGAACGTGATCGCCGGCAACAGGCCCTCGGAGTCAAGGGTCGCGATGACATCCGGTCGCGCCGGCGGCCGGTAGAACCTCGGCCGGCTGGGGCGTCCGTGGCCGGGACGCCCGGAGCCCCGGCGGGGCTGCCAGTCCGACATCCGGTCCGCTTCGCGGCGATGCGCGATGTGGCGCACCAAGTCCGGATCCACCCGCAACTCCCGGGCCGCCGCAGCGGGCGTGTCTTTGTTCCGGTAATCGAACAGGTCAAAAAGGCGCTTACCCACCAGCACGTGCTGCCACAGCGGCACCGGCCGGTGCTCCTCGACCACCACCGTGGTGTCGCCTCGCACGGTCTGGATCCAGCCGCCGAACTCCTCGGCGTTGCTCACCGTCGCCGACAGGCTCACCACCCGGACCTCGTCGGGCAGGTGCAGGATGACCTCCTCCCACACCGCGCCCCGCATCCGGTCGGCGAGGAAATGCACCTCGTCCATCACCACATGTGAAAGACCTTGTAGCGCAGGCGAGTCCGCGTAGAGCATGTTGCGCAGCACTTCGGTGGTCATCACCACAACGGGCGCATCGGCGTTGACGGACATATCGCCGGTCAGCAGGCCGATCCGGTCACGGCCGTAGCGCGCGGTCAGGTCGTTGTGCTTCTGATTGCTCAGGGCTTTCATGGGCGTGGTGTAGAAGCACTTGCTGCCGGCCGCCAGCGCCAGATGCACAGCGAATTCTCCCACCACGGTCTTGCCGGCGCCGGTCGGCGCACAGACCAATACCCCGTGGCCCCGTTCGAGCGCCGCACAGGCCCGCTGCTGGAAATCGTCAAGCGCAAAAGGCATTTCGGTGGTGAACCGGGCCAGCTCGGCCAGCGGGCTACGTGACGTCGTCATGAGACCCCGGGACAAACGACGGTTCTGGTTCTGGAGAGGGTATTGGTGAGGGCTGTTCGATGACCGACGCCTGGTCGTCGGGGATCTCGGTTCGGGCTTCGCGCTTGGCTTTTCGCCTGTCGTGGATTCGGGCGATCTGGATGGCGAACTCGAGGAGCACGGACAGCGCCATCCCCAGCGCTGTCATCGAGAACGGATCCGATCCGGGTGTGAATATGGCCGCAAACACGAACACCGCGAAGATCAGACCCCGGCGCCACGACTTGAGCCGTTCATAGGTCAGCATCCCCGTCATGTTGAGCATGACGATCAGCAAAGGGAACTCGAAGCTGACCCCGAACACCACCAGCAGGTTGATCAAGAAGCCGAAATACCGGTCGCCGGACAAGGCGGTCACCTGCACGTCGCTGCCGACGGTCAGCAGGAAGTCCAGCGCTTTGGCCAGCACGAAGTAGGCCAGCAACGCACCGGCGACGAACAGCAGCGCCGCCGGGATGACGAACGCCACCGCGAAGCGACGCTCCTTGCGGTAGAGGCCGGGAGTGATGAAGCGCCAAAGTTCGTAGAACCACACCGGGCAGGCCAGCACGATTCCGGCCGTCATCCCGACTTTGAGCCGCAACATGAATTGGTCGAAGGGTGCGGTGGCCAGCAACCGGCACTGTCCGTCGGCGGTGATATCGGCTCGGGCCGACTTCGGCAGCGAACAGTACGGATGCCGAAGCCACTCGCCGAGGCTCTCCACCCCGAAAATCGGATGCGAGTACCAGAAGAACCCGAACATCGTGGTGAGCAGGATCGCCGCCAGTGAAATCAGCAGCCGGGTACGCAGCTCGGTGAGGTGATCGACCAGCGACATCGTCGCATCGGGATTGGTGCGGCTGCGCCGCTGGCGAGGGTTCAGCCGTTTCAGCAGGCCCTTTTTAAAGACGTTCACGACGCTCGGTCAGGGCGCTCGGGCACCGCGACGGTAATGCGGCCCTAAGCCGGGCGTGCTTCGGTGTGACCCTGCTCGCTGGCCACCGGCGAGTCGGCTGCCGGCGACTGCACGGGCGCAGCGGCGGGTGCGGCGGTCTCGATGGACGGCGTTTCCACCTTGGTGTCTGTCTTGGTGTCTTTGTTGTCGGTCTGCATTTCACGGATTTCGGACTTGAAGATGCGCATCGACTTGCCCAACGAGCGCGCCGCGTCGGGAAGCCGCTTGGCACCGAACAACAGAACCAATACAACAGCGAGGATCGCCCAGTGCCAGGGACTAAGACTGCCCACTTTGATTACCTCCAGATCTCCACCCGATGTTACCGCAGCGCAGCCGAACGCAGGAGTGCTGCGCGGGTCACGGCGTGGCCTGCACCGCCTGGTAGGCCTCGATGGCCGTCGCCGCGGCATCCCGTACACGCTGGGCGAGCGCTGCGGGTTCAACCACCTGCACGGCAGAACCGAAGCCCAGCACCAGGCGAGTCATCCAATCGTCCGACGCATACGTCATGACCGCCTCGCACGATCCGTCGGGCAACTCGCGCAGGTCCCGCATCGGGTAGTACTCGAACATCCACGACGCCGAGGGCGCCACCCGCAGTGTCGCCGCCGGCAGTGCCGGGTCGCCGTCGAACAGCGACGTGTCCGGTGGCGCATGCAGCGCCGGCCCGGGCGGGGCGGCCGGCTCTTCCAACTCGGTGGCGTCGACGATGCGGTCGAAGCGAAACAGGCGAACCCCTTCGGCTTCGCGTGACCAGGCCTCCAAATAGCTGTGTCCACCGATCAGCAGCACCCGGATGGGGTCGACGATCCGGCTGGTCAGCGTGTCGTGTGAGGCGGCGTAGTAGTCGATGGCCAGCGCATGTTTGTACTGCACGGCCGCCCGCACCGCGGCCGCGGCCCGGCTCTCGACAGGCGCCGGCTCATCGACGGCCGCCCCCGAGCCCGTGGCGTCCTGCCCGACGGCACCGGCGGCGGACTCGATCTTGGCGATCGCGCTGCGCGCCGCCGCGGGGTCGACCACGCCCGGAATGTCCGCCAGCGCGCGAAGCGCCACCAGCAGGCCGGTGGCCTCGGGCGACGTGAGCTTGAGCGGCCGGTCGATGCCCGCCGAAAACGTCACCTCGATGGTGTCCCCGGAGAATTCGAAGTCGATGAGATCACCCGGGTAATAGCCGGGAAGGCCGCACATCCACAGCTGGTTGAGATCCTCCTCCAGCTGCTTCACGGACACCCCCAGGCCGGTGGCGGCCGCGGCCCGGGTGATCCGCGGGTTGGCCTGGAAGTACGGAACCATGTTGAGCAGCCGGACCAGGCGGTTCGATACGGGAGTCATTCGCGCTCCCCCGCATGCGAGCGCAACCGGGCCAGCACGTCCTCGCGCAGGGACTCCGGCTCGAACACGACGGCGTCGGCCCCGTAGCCGGCGATGTCACGTGCCAGCCGGTCGGCAGAGCCGATGTCCAGCTCGATCACCTCGCCGTCGCGGCCGGCCAGTTGCCGCGCCGCAACCGATCTTCCATCACGCCGCAGCGCGGTGGCGCGTCCCTCGGCGACCCACACCCGGGCCTGCCCGCCGGTCGGCGTCTCGGCCACCGTCTCAGCCACGATCCGGCGCAGATCGACGTCATCGGGCACGGTGACCGCCCCGGTCGGCCCGACGGCTGTGACCTCAGCACCGATCCGGGAGAGCCGAAAGACGCGGGTGTCGTCTCGGTCGCGGTCGTGGCCCACCAGGTACCAGCGGCCCCGCTCGGTTATCACTCCCCACGGTTCGACGGTGCGTTTGGTGAAGGGCTCGGCCCGCGATGGCCGATGCGGAAACTGCACGGCCCGCCGGGAATCGATGGCCGACAACAGGATCCCCAGCACATCTTCCGACCCGCGCAGACCCGGAACCCCCGCCGGGGAGGCAATGGCCACTGGGGCTCCGGCATCGAGGGGGTCGACGTCCACGCCGGCGGCCCGCAGCTTGAGTAATGCGCCCTGGGTCGCGGTGATCAATTCGGGCGACTCCCACAATTGCGTAGCGACGGCTACCGCGGCCGCTTCATCCGGGGTCAGCTCGACGGCGGGCAGTGCGTAGGCATCGCGGTTGATCCGGTAGCCCTCGCTGGGGTCCAGGGCCGACACCTTGCCAACCTCGAGGGGGATGCCGAGGTCACGCAGCTCGTTCTTGTCCCGCTCGAACATCCGGGAGAACGCCTCAGCGCTGGGGCTGTCGGAATAACCCGCGACGCTGGACCTGATTTTGTCCGCCGTGATGAAGCCGCGGGTCGACAGCAGGGCGATGACGAGGTTTACCAGCCGTTCGACTTTCGAGGTCGCCACCCGTACAAGTTACATGCTGGCGATCAGCCGTTTGACCCGCTCATCAACCGATCGGAACGGGTCCTTGCACAGCACCGTGCGCTGCGCCTGATCGTTGAGTTTGAGGTGGACCCAGTCGACGGTGAAATCGCGCCCCGCCGCCTGCGCGGCGCTGATGAACTCACCGCGCAGCCTGGCGCGGGTGGTTTGTGGCGGGGTATCGACGGCCTCCGCGATGTCCTCGTCGGTGGTGATGCGCGTCGCCAGACCTTTGCGCTGCAAGAGATCGAACACACCGCGGCCCCGCTTGATGTCGTGATAGGCCAGATCCAGCTGGGCGATCTTCGGGTCGGCCATCTCCATGCTGTAGCGGTCCTGGTAGCGCTGGAACAGCTTGCGCTTGATCACCCAGTCGATCTCGGTGTCCACTTTGGCGAAGTCCTGGCTTTCGACGGCGTCGAGCTGGCGGCCCCACAGGTCGACGACCTGCTCGACCTGCGCGTCGGGCTCGCGGGTCTGCAGATGCTCGACGGCGCGGCTGTAGTACTCGCGCTGGATGTCCAGCGCGCTGGCCTGACGCCCGCCCGCCAGCCGCACCGGCCGGCGCCCGGTTACGTCGTGGCTGACCTCGCGGATGGCCCGGATGGGGTTGTCCAGCGAGAAGTCGCGGAACGGCACACCGGCTTCGATCATCTCCAGCACGAGTGCGGCGGTGCCGACCTTGAGCATGGTGGTGGTCTCGCACATGTTCGAGTCGCCGACGATGACGTGCAGCCGCCGGTACTTCTCGGCGTCGGCGTGCGGCTCATCGCGGGTGTTGATGATCGGTCGGCTGCGGGTGGTGGCCGAGGACACACCCTCCCAGATGTGTTCGGCGCGCTGGGACAGGCAGAACGTCGCGGCCTTGGGGGTCTGCAGCACCTTGCCCGCCCCGCAGATCAGCTGGCGGGTGACCAGGAAGGGCAGCAGCACGTCAGAGATCCGGGAGAACTCACCGGCCCGCACGATCAGGTAGTTCTCGTGGCAGCCGTAGGAGTTGCCGGCCGAGTCGGTGTTGTTCTTGAACAGGTAGATGTCGCCGCCGATGCCCTCGTCGGCGAGCCGCTGCTCGGCGTCGACGAGCAGGTCTTCGAGCACCCATTCACCGGCCCGGTCGTGGGTGACCAGCTGTATCAGGCTGTCGCATTCGGCGGTCGCGTACTCCGGATGGCTGCCCACGTCGAGGTAGAGGCGCGCGCCGTTACGCAGGAAAACATTCGAGCTGCGGCCCCACGACACCACCCGGCGGAACAGATAGCGGGCTACCTCGTCCGGGCTGAGCCGCCGGTGACCGTGGAATGTGCAGGTGACACCGAACTCGGTCTCGATGCCCATGATTCGTCGCTGCACGTAATCGAGGGTACTTGTTGTCTTACGGCGACGGTGAGCAGCCGCGCCTAATCGGCCGATTCGCCGTTGGATTCGGGCTCCCCGGAATCTGGCGACTCCGATTCCCCGAGCAAGGTTTCCAGGGTGGCGCGGTTGATCCGCCGGAACGCCCGCCGCGGTCGACTGGCCTCAAGGATGGCGACTTCGAGGCTGGCCACCCCCACCGACGGTTGACCGTTACCCGCGGAATCGGCGCTGCCCGCCCGCAGCGCTTCGACCGCGATATGCACGGCGTCGTGCAGGTCGGCGTTCTCGGCGTAAGAGTCCTTGAGCGCGGTGACGATGGGCTCGGTGGTGCCGCCCATGACCACGAAATGCGGCTCGTCGGCGATCGATCCGTCGTAGGTGATCCGGTAGAGCTCGGGTGCTTTCGTCTCGCCGAAGTGCGCGACTTCGGCGACACACAGCTCGACCTCGTACGGCTTGGCCTGCTCGGTGAAGATGCTGCCCAACGTCTGCGCATAGACGTAGGCCAGCTGCCGGCCGGTGACGTCGCGGCGGTCGTAGGCGTAGCCGCGGGTGTCGGCGAACTGGATGCCGCCGCGGCGCAGATTATCGAATTCGTTGAACTTGCCCGCGGCCGCAAAGCCCACCCGGTCGTACAGCTCGCTGATCTTCTGCAGTGACCGCGACGGGTTCTCGGCGACGAACAGCACACCACCGGAGTAGGCCAGCGCGACCACACTGCGGCCCCGCGCGATGCCTTTGCGCGCGAGCTCGCTGCGCTCGCGCATGGCCTGCTCGGGCGAGATGAAATACGGGAAGCTCACTTCTCACCCCGAGACTCGCCGTCGGGGCCGAAAGTGTCAGCGCGCCTGCGGCTTTCGATGACTTCGCGGGCCAGTTCGGCGATCCGGCTTTCGGGCACCTCGGCCGCCCCGTCCGCGCCGATGCTTACCGCCGTGGGATAGATCCCGCGGACCAGATCCGGTCCGCCGGTGGCCGAGTCGTCGTCGGCGGCGTCGTAGAGCGCCTCCACCGCGACCCGCACAGCGGAATCGACGTCGTTTACTTGCGAATACAACTTCTTGATCGACGACTTGGCGAAAATCGAGCCGGACCCCACCGACTGGTAGCCCTCTTCCTCGATGTTCCAGCCGCCGGCCGCGTCGAACGAGACGATGCGGCCCGCGTTATCGGGATCCGATGCGTGGATGTCGTAACCCGCCAGCAGCGGTACCGCCACGAACCCCTGCAGCGCGGCCCCCAGGTTGCCGCGGACCATGATCGCGAGCCGGTTGACCTTGCCGGCAAAGGTGAGCGGCACGCCTTCGAGCTTCTCGTAGTGCTCGAGCTCGACGGCGTACAGGCGGGCGAACTCGACGGCGATGGCCGCGGTGCCCGCGATGCCGGTGGCGGTGTAGTCGTCGGTGATGTACACCTTTTGCACGTCGCGCCCGGCGATCATGTTGCCCTGCGTCGAACGCCGGTCCCCGGCGATCAGGACGCCGCCGGGGTACTTCAGCGCGACGATCGTCGTCCCGTGCGGCAACTGCGCGCCGGCTTCTCCCACCTGTGAGCCGGGCTGCGCACCGCTCAGACTCGCCGGCAGCAATTCCGGCGCCTGACGGCGCAGGAGCTCAGCGAATGAGGACTGGTTTACATCTGGGGTTCCGGGAAATGCCGAATTGGTGGCCAGGCGATCTGAGAACGACCAGGTCACTGTCCGCCCTTTTGGACATACGCGCGGACGAAGTCTTCGGCGTTCTCCTCAAGGACGTCATCAATCTCGTCGAGCAGATCGTCGGTGTCCTCGGCTAGCTTCTCGCGACGCTCCTGGCCCGCGGCCGTGACGTCGGCGAATTCGTCTTCATCGCCGCCACCACCGCCACCCTTGGTCTGTTCCTGCGCCATCGCCGCCTCCTGCGTCGTCCGGTCTGTGTGTCTACCCTACCGGTCAACCCCGACGTTTCCCGGTGAACGCTATTCAGCGGGTCAGTTGTTCTACCAGTTCGACGGCGCTGTTTACCGAATCCAGCAGCGCCCCGACGTGTGCTTTGCTGCCGCGTAGCGGCTCCAGCGTGGGGATGCGGACCAGCGAATCGCCGCCCAGGTCGAAGATCACCGAGTCCCAGCTGGCGGCGGCGATGTCGGCGCCGAACCTGCGCAGACATTCGCCGCGGAAGTACGCGCGGGTGTCCGTCGGTGGGTTGTCGACGGCGGCGAGCACCTGCTGTTCGGTGACCAGACGCTTCATCGAGCCTCGTGCGACCAGCCGGTTGTACAAACCCTTGTCCAGCCGGACATCCGAATACTGCAAGTCGACGAGGTGCAGCCGCGGTGCCGACCAGCCCAGGTTCTCCCGCTGCCGGAAACCTTCGAGCAGTCGCAGCTTGGCCGGCCAGTCCAACAGCTCAGCGCATTCCATCGGGTCACGCTCGAGCAGGTCGAGCACGTGTGCCCAGGTCTCCACGACGTCGGCGGCGCGCGGGTCCGGGTCCCGGCTGTCGACCAACTTCGCCACCCGGTCGAGGTAGATCCGTTGCAGCGCAAGGGCGGTCAATTCACGACCGTCGACCAGGGCGACGGCGACCCGCAGCGACGGATCGCGGCTGATCGCGTGCACCGCGCTCACCGGCCGGGCCAGCATCAGGTCGCTCAGGTCGATGCCGTGCTCGGGACCGTGTTCGATCAGATCCAGCACCAGTGCCGTGGTGCCCAGCTTCAGATAGGTCGACGTCTCGGCGAGGTTTGCGTCGCCGATGATGACGTGCAGCCGGCGGTACCTGTCGGCATCGGCGTGCGGTTCGTCGCGGGTATTGATGATGCCGCGTTTCAGCGTCGTCTCCAGCCCCACCTCGACCTCGATGTAGTCGGAGCGCTGGGAAAGCTGGAAGCCGGCCTCGTCGCCGGAGGGCCCGACGCCCACCCGGCCCGAGCCCGTGACCACCTGCCGGGACACCAGGAACGGGGTGAGCCCCGCGATGATGGCCGAGAACGGCGTCTGTCGCGACATCAGGTAGTTCTCGTGTGTCCCGTAGGACGCGCCCTTGCCGTCGACGTTGTTCTTATAGAGCTGCAATTTCGCCGCGCCGGGCACGCTGGCGACGTGCCGGGCGGCGGCCTCCATCACCCGCTCGCCGGCCTTGTCCCAGATGACCGCGTCCAGCGGGTCGGTGCACTCGGGTGCGGAGTATTCCGGGTGCGCGTGATCGACATAGAGCCGCGCCCCGTTGGTCAAGATCATGTTGGCGGCGCCGACCTCGTCGGCGTCGACCACCGGCGGAGGGCCGGCCGAGCGGCTCAGGTCGAAGCCGCGGGCGTCGCGCAGGGGGGACTCCACCTCGTAGTCCCAGCGGGTGCGCTTGGCGCGCTGGATGCCGGCGGCGGCCGCATAGGCCAACACCGCCTGCGTCGAGGTGAGGATCGGGTTGGCGGTTGGGTCCGACGGCGAGGAAATGCCGTACTCAACCTCCGTGCCGATAATCCGTTGCATGCCTTAAGCCTAGGCGCGGTCACGATGGGCGCTCCCCAGCGGCCCGAATCGGCGCTTGCCGGGCGCGGTAGAAACGGCTGCGGGTTCCGGGGCAACCCGCTACGGTGAATTCGCCCAGCGCAATCGAGCCGGGATCCGAGGAAGGCCTTACATGTCGTTTGTCATCGCCGTGCCCGCGGGTTTGGCTTCAGCGGCAACGGATTTGGCGGGTCTGGGTTCGACGATCAACGCGGCGCATGCGGCCGCGGCCGCCCCGACCACTGCGATGGTGGCGGCAGCTGAGGATGAGGTGTCGGCGGCGATCGCGGCACTGTTTTCCAGCCACGCCCAGCAGTATCAGACTGCCAGCGCGCAGGCGGCGACGTTTCATGCCCAGTTTGTGCAGGCGTTGAACTCGAGTGCGGGCGCCTATGCGGGTGCCGAAGCGGCCAGCGTCTCGGCCATGCAGACCGTGGGACGCAACGTGCTCGGGGCGATCAATGCGCCCACCACCGCGGCGTTCGGCCGTCCGCTAATCGGCAACGGCGCCAATGGTGCCGCGGGCACCGGGCAGGCCGGCGGCGCGGGCGGGTTGTTGTGGGGCGATGGCGGCAACGGCGGGTCGGGCACCAACGGGGCCGGCATCGGCGGCACGGGCGGTGCCGGCGGGGCGGCCGGCTTGTTCGGCCGTGGCGGGGCCGGCGGCGCCGGCGGGACGGGCGCGGCCGGTTTCGCCGGTGGTAATGGCGGGGCCGGCGGGGCCAGCGGGCTTTTGGGTGGCTTCGGCGGGCTCGGCGGATCCGGCGGTACCGGCGGGGCCAGCCTGGTCGCGGCCGGCGGGGCCGGCGGCGCCGGCGGGGTCGGCGGGGCCGACCGGGGACTGCTGTTCTGGGGCGGCGGGGACGGTGGCGCCGGCGGCGTGGGCGGGTCCGGCGGCACCGGTAACACCGGCGCGGCAAACAGCGGAGCGCTCGGCGGTCAAGGCGGTATCGGTTTCACCGGTGGCGCCGGTGGGGCCGGCGGCGCCGGCGGTAACGGCCACGGATTGTTCACCTCCGCCGGCTCGGGCGGAGTGGGCGGTGCCGGCGCGATGGGCGGACAAGGCGGCCAAGGCGGCACCGGTGTCGCCACTCCAACCGCCGACGCAACCGCCGGCGGCAACGGCGGTACCGGCGCCAATGGCGGCGCCGCCGGCGCCGGGGGCGCGGCCGGGCATGCACTATTCCCCTGGGACTACGGACAGGCGGGCGCGGCGGGCACCGGCGGGACCGGCGGCACCGGGGGGACCGGTGGGCAGGGCGGAGCCGGCGCTGCCGGTATGGACTCGACGACGGCGCCCAGCGGCGGCGACCCCGGCCTCCAAGGCGGTGCGGGTGGCCAAGGCGGAGCCGGCGGCGCCGGCATCGGTGGAGTCGGCGGAGGCAATGGCGGTAACGGCGGGGTCGGTGGCCAAGGCGGCACCGGCGGCCAAGGCGGCGCCAACACCGCCAACCCGGGCAACGGCGCCAACGGCGCCGACGGCGGCACCGGCGGCACGGGGGGTACCGCGGGAGCGGCGGGCACCGGAACCGATGGTGGAACCAACGGCGGCATCGGCACGGGCGGCACCGGCGGCACCGGCGGCAAAGGCGGCGATGGCGGCTATGCCACAAACGGAAGCAACGTATCGGGCGGCATCGGCGGCACCGGAGGACAAGGGGGTGAGGGCGGCTACGGCAACGGCGGCACCGGCGGCCAAGGTGGCATCGGCGGAGATGGAGGCGACGGGGGTCCTAACCCGGGTACCCCCGCCGCGACAGGCGGTGGTGGGGGCGGCGCGGGCGGCATCGGCGGCGCCGGCGGCGGCATGCAGGGTGTAGGCGGCGCCGGCGGAGCAGGCGGCAGCGGCGGCACCGGCGGCACCGCGACCCAAAATATCGGCGCCCTGGTCGCCGTCGGCTACGGGGGCCAGGGCGGAGCCGGCGGCGCCGGAGGGGCAGGCGAAGCAGCGGCCGGCGGCGGCGCCGGCGGCGCGGGTGGCGGAGGCGGAGGCGGAGGCGGAGGCGGAGCGGCCATCTACTCCGCCGCCGGCGGCTACGGCTTCGGCGGCGGCGGAGGCGGAGGCGGCGGCGCTTCCTCGGCTGGAGGCGCCGCGGGCGCAGGCGGGGCTGGAGGCGCCTCCATGAGTGGCGGCGCAACCTTCAGCGGCGGGACCGGCGGGGCCGGTACCGCCGGGGGAACTGGCGGCGTTGGCGGAGCTGGCGCGGGCGACGGCTCGGGACCGGGTCCCAGCGGCGGCAGCGGAGGAGCTGTCGGCAGCGGTGTCTCTGGCGGCGGCGGCGGCTCTGGCCTTTTTAGCAATCTTGGCTATGGCAGCGGCGGCGCCGGGCAGTCCGGCTAACCGGCATGGACAGTGCCGCGGCTGAAGGCTGGTTCCTGGCCCGGGGTTTGCCGTCGGTTCTGACCAGGCGGGTCCGGTGGCGGCGGCTCTGGCAGCGGTCGGCCCCGATACTGGCGGCGTACGCAACGATGCAGTTGGGCTGCGTCCTGCCGATCTACTTGATCACCGGCGGCCACGACGTCGAGATCACCGATGAGCCGACCACCAAGGAATTGGTCCTGCTGGCGATATTCGCCCTCACCGTCCCGGTGTTGACGATCGTCGGGTGGCTGGTGTCCCGGCTACAGGGCGGCCGCGCACGCGCGATTGCGGCCGCCATCAGCTTGGCCGTCGCGGCCGGCGTCGGGCTGATCGTGAACGGCCCCGGACAACTGACGAATGACGCGATCTTCGTTGCCGTGGTGCTGCTCCTGACCGCGAGCGGCGTCGGGTCGATAGCGGGTTGGGCTGTGCTGATGATGTTCTCGCACTTGGCGAGCGCCGGCGCCTTGGCGGTCCGGGCGTTGCCGGTGGTTTTGCTGACAGCGTTGGTGTTCTTCAACAGCTACGCATGGCTGATGGCCGCGACGATATCCGGCGACCGGCTGGGCCTGGCAATGGCGTTTCTGATGCTGATCGCCGCGCTGTTCGTCATATCTACCAGCCGGGAACGGCTCGAGCCCATGCCGACACGCCATTTGCGACGCTGCCGGATGCCCCCGACGCCACACCGCTGAAAAGGGCCGAACGCCTCAACGTGGTGTTTGTGCTGGCCGCCTCACAACTCGCCCAGATCGTTGTGGTGGCGGTGGTGACCGCCGCGATCTACGTGGTCCTCGGCCTCATCGTGCTTAGTCCGGCGCTGCTCAATGAATGGACCCATACCTACACGAGCACCGCGACGGTGCTGGGCTTTACGCTCCCAGTCCCGGATTCGCTGATACACATGTGCCTGTTCCTTGCCGCGTTGACATTCATGTATGTGAGCGCCCGCGCGGCCGGCGACGATCAATACCGAACGACGTTCCTCGCCCCGCTGACCGCAGAGCTGCGCACCACGTTGGTTGCGCGCAATCGCTACCGCGGTTTCGTCGCGGGAGCTGAGCGCGGTGTTGACGCGACCGTCCTCGGTGGTTAATTTCACCCTGGTGTCCGATCAGACGACCGACTTGTCGGGAAGGCGTTACGGCGAAGTGCTGCTCATCGAGGTCCGCGAGTCAGCTCCGCAGGCCACGGTCTACAACAGCTTCCCACTCAACGACTGTCCTCCCGAGCTGTGGTCCGCGCTCGACGCGCAGGCCATCGCCGCCGAAAACGGAGCCGCCGCCGCGTTGCTCAACGGTCCGCGCTACTGGCTGATGAACAACATCGAAAAGGAACCCCAGGGCCCGCAGGAGAGGAAAACGTTCGGCGGGATCGAGATGATCAAGCAGGCCACCGTCGAGTTGTCATCGATGAACCCCGCGCCCTACACCGTCAACGAAGTGAGCCGCAACACCGTCTTCGTCTTCAACGCCGGAGAAGAGGTCTACGAACTCATCGATGCGGCCGGGCGGCGCTGGATCATGCAGACCTGGAGCCAGATCGCGGACCCCACCTTGTCGCGAGGTGACCTCCCCGGCCTGGCCAGCCGGCTCGACCTGCCGCCCGGCTGGATCTATCAGCCACGCGTGCTCACCGACGCGCTGCGCGTGGACACCAGAACCAAGCCGGCCCACGTCATGCAAGACGACCTGACCAATAGCTATTCGTTGCAGACCGGCTGATTTCGGACCATCACGTACCCGGCGGCATCGACGTAATCCGGCAGGACATGGCGGCCAAGGGCGGTCAGTACCAACTTGCCACCACCCCAATGACTGCGCCCATACCGCTGCGGTACTTCCCGTCGGTCAGTCCACCGCACTACACCGGCGTCCTCGAGGACCTCGAAGATGCGGCTCATACCCTGATCGGTGAATTCATCGAGCAATTCGGTGTCATGCGGCCAGTAGCGCGCCATCTGGCGGGACGCCACTGATCGAGCCCACACCGAGAACGATTCGAACGGTAGCTCGGCCGTTTCGGGTGCGAGCAGCGGCGCCAGCCAATGCACGATCCCTCTGTCGAGCAGCGCGTTGAGGTCGTTGAAGTAAGACATCCTGGCCGAGGATTGCGACTCCAAGGGCCCTAGTCGGACAATCGCCGCGAACACAGCCTCCGCACGCGGAAGGGTCGGGCGGGCCCCCCACGCTTTCACCGGAACGAGACGGCGATCATGCACACGGACCGCGCCGGCCTCCTTGGCAATGTCGAGGATCGAGTTCAAACGCATCAAATCGGCCGTCGTCCCGGTCCGGAATGTCTTTTCACCGATCTGGGGGTCCATCTCGTCACCAGTGTCGAGCAGTTCCACCAGCGCGCGGCCGTCGGCTAATTTCAGGTTTCCCTTGTCGGTTAACCGCTTGCCCTCAGAACCCAGATAGCCTTGCAGGGCATCAAATTTCACGAGCAACGGCACGGCGGCAGCGGCGGCCGCCACGTCGGCGGCTGGCGGCGGGACGTAGACGAATGGCAGTTCGTATCGCTCCGCCTCGGCCAAATCGACGACCGGAGCGGGGCTGCGCGTTTCGGCGAGCACAGTCGGGGCGATATCGTCGACCAGCCTCCTCAGCCGGGCAGCGCGCTCGACGCCGCCGACCAGACGTCCGGTAGCTGCCATGAAGTCCACGTACACACCGACCGCGAAACACAGATGCACGGCTGCGTCGGGATGCCCCTTCAGCCGGCGCGGACACCACTGAAGCAGAAACTCGGTGACGTCCCTGGGAGTGAACTCGTCGAGAACCCCGCTGGATTCGTGATAACGCCAGTCCAGCAAGAAGTCGACGTCGGTGACCACTCCGGCCCGTTCGCGTGCAGGCCGGTCCAACCAGCCGTCGAGTTCGTCGAGCAGCGCGTCACGCGTCTCGTGGTAGGCGTCGTCGTCGCCGGGATCAAATCTCAATCGCATCGGCGCGACGCTAGTCGGCAGTACCGACAACCCTCTACAGGTACTGGCCCAGGTTCGATTCGGTGTCGATAGCCCGCGATGCGCTCGACGACTTGCCGGTGACCAGGGTGCGGATGTAGACGATCCGTTCGCCCTTCTTGCCCGAGATCCGCGCCCAGTCATCGGGATTGGTGGTGTTGGGCAGGTCCTCGTTCTCGGCGAATTCGTCGACGATCGAGTCGAGCAGGTGCTGAATGCGCAAGCCGTGTTGCCCGGTTTCCAGCACCGACTTGATCGCGTTCTTCTTCGCCCGGTCGACGACGTTCTGGATCATCGCCCCGGAGTTGAAGTCCTTGAAGTACATGACTTCCTTGTCACCGTTGGCGTAGGTGACCTCCAGGAACCGGTTGTCGTCGATCTCGGCGTACATCCGGTCGACGACCTTTTCGATCATCCCCTTGATGCACGCCCCGCGATCACCGTCGAACTCGGCGATGTCGTCGTTATGCACCGGCAACGTCTCGACCAAGTACTTCGAGAAGATGTCTTGTGCCGCTTCGGCATCGGGCCGCTCGATCTTGATCTTCACGTCGAGACGGCCGGGCCGCAGGATCGCGGGGTCGATCATGTCCTCGCGGTTGGAGGCGCCGATCACGATGACGTTCTCGAGTCCCTCCACCCCGTCGATCTCGCTGAGTAACTGCGGGACCACGGTGGTCTCGACATCGGACGAGACCCCGGTACCGCGGGTCCGGAAGATCGAGTCCATCTCGTCGAAGAACACGATCACCGGTGTTCCCTCCGACGCCTTCTCACGGGCCCGCTGGAAGATCAACCGGATGTGCCGCTCGGTCTCGCCGACGAACTTGTTCAGCAGCTCCGGGCCTTTGATGTTCAAGAAGTACGACTTGGCCTCGCGCGCGTCGTCGCCGCGCACTTCAGCCATCTTCTTGGCCAACGAATTGGCCACCGCCTTGGCGATCAGCGTCTTCCCACATCCGGGCGGGCCGTAGAGCAAGACACCTTTGGGTGGCCGCAACGCGTATTCGCGGTACAGGTCCTTGTGTAGGAACGGCAGCTCCACGGCGTCGCGGATCTGCTCGATCTGCCGGGTCAGGCCACCGATGTCCTGGTAGCTGACGTCTGGCACCTCTTCCAGCACCAGGTCTTCGACCTCGGCCTTGGGGATCCGCTCGAAGGCGTAGCCGGCTTTGGTGTCGACCAGTAGCGAGTCGCCGGGCCGCAGCTTGCGCGGCTTGGTGTCATCGTTGTCGGGGTCGCGCACGCCTTCCGGCAGATCCTCGGCCACCAGCGGCTCGGCGAGCCACACGATGCGCTCCTCGTCGGCGTGGCCGACGACCAGCGCCCGGTGGCCGTCGGACAGGACCTCGCGCAAGGTGGATATCTCGCCGACCGACTCGTAGGTGCCGGCTTCGACGACGGTCAGGGCTTCGTTGAGCCGGACCGTTTGCCCTTTCCTGAGCAAACTCAGGTCGATGTTCGGCGAGCAGGTGAGCCGCATCTTGCGGCCTGACGTGAAGACATCGACCGTTTCGTCCTCGTGCACGAGCAGCAGAACGCCATACCCACTGGGCGGCTGCCCGAGGCGGTCGACTTCTTCGCGCAGCGCCAACAGCTGTTGACGGGCTTCTTTAAGAGTTTCCATTAATTTGGAATTGCGAGCCGCAAGTGAGTCGATTCGAGCCTCAAGCTGATGCACATCGCGTGCGGATCGCGCCCCAGTGGGCGATCCAGCTACTTGCTCGATTTGCTCGCGAAGCACCGCTGCTTCACGACGCAGTTGTTCCAATTCGGCAGCATCGTCGCTGGACATACTCGATTCGCGGGGGGTACCGAATGCTTCAGAACGCTCTGAGTCACCCATGGTTGCGCTCCTTTCCCACACCAGGAATTGGTGCGGCGGATACTTCAACGCTACCGGCGATTGGCGATTCATGTGCGCAACCAAATGCCCTGGAAAAGTTAAGATCGTGATCTCGCTGGTAACGTCCCCTTTGAGTCGGGGTGATCGAAAGGGCAGGCGTGTTCGGAAAATCCCACCTCCGCCGACGGTCCCGATACCTGTTGCTGGCGTTGAGTTCCGCCGTGGCCGTGGTGGCCGTCGGACTCGCGGGATGTTCGTCCGGCGAGTCGAAGACTGCGCCCCCGGCCTCACCGACGGCGCCCGGCGCCGCAAGCCAGGTGGCGGCCTCCCCGATCGCTCCCCTGCCCTCTCCTGACGCCCTGACCGACGTGCTGAACCGGCTGGCCGACCCGAACGTGCCGGGCATGAACAAGTTGAATCTGGTCGAAGGCGCAACCCCGGATAGTGCTGCCACGCTGGACAAATTCATCAATGCGCTGCGGGATAACGGCTATCTGCCGATGTCCTTCGTGGCCAACAACGTCGCGTGGTCGGACAAGAATCCACCGGACGCGGCGGCCACCATCACCGTCAACACGGCCCGGGGGAACAGCGGCAAGTTCACCTTCCCGATGGAGTTCGTGCCGTCTCAAGGGGGCTGGCAGCTGTCCCGGAAGACCGGGGACATGTTGTTGGCCCTGGGCAACTCGCCCGCTACCAGTGCTCCCGCCCCCGAACCGGCCCCGCCCGCACCACCTCACCCTGGCGGCTGACCTGCGGGATGTGGATCGGCTGGCTCGAGTTCGATGTGTTGCTGGGCGACGTGCGGTCGCTCAAAGAGAAGCGGTCGGTGATCCGCCCCGTCGTCGCTGAGCTGCAGCGCAAGTTCAGCCTGGCTGCCGCCGAGACCGGCTCACAGGAGCTGTACCGGCGAGCGGGCATCGGCGTGGCCCTGGTGTCCGGCGAACACGGCCATGCCGTCGAGCTCCTCGACGCGGCCGAACGCCTGGTGGCCGCGCGCCCCGAGTTTGAGCTGCTGTCCGTGCACCGAGGCCTGCGCCACAGCGACGACTAAGGGTGACGACTGATTCAGTTGATTCAGTCGTCGCGGCCCACGCGCTTGCGGCCCAAGGGCGCCGGGGCGATGGTGCCGGGCGCCAGCCGTCGCGTAGCGATCAAGAACGCGGTGTGGCCGCGCATCGAATGCTGCGGCCGAACGGCCAGGCCGACGACGTTCCAGCCTCTCTGCAGCGTCTCCCACGAGCGCGGCTCGGTCCAGCACTGCTGGGCCCGCAGCGCCTCCACCACCTTCGACAGCTGAGTGACGGTCGCCACATAAATAATCAGCACCCCCCCGGCGATCAGCAGCCGCGACACCGATTCGAGCACGTCCCATGGCGCGAGCATGTCCAGCACGGCCCGGTCGAACGAGCCATCTGGCAAATCGGAGTCAGCGAGATCGCTAATGATCAGCTGCCAGTTGGGCGGGAGACCGTCGTTAAACACTCCGACATTGCGGCGTGCGTGTTCGGCATGGTCGGCGCGCTGTTCGTAGGAGATCACCCGCCCTTGTGGCCCGACCGCACGCAACAACGAGAGAGTCAGCGCACCGGATCCCGCGCCGGCCTCCAACACGCGGGCACCCGGAAAAATGTCCCCTTCGTGGATGATCTGAGCGGCATCCTTGGGGTAGATGACTTGCGGGCCACGGGGCATCGACATCACGTAGTCGAGCAGCAGCGGGCGCAACACCAAGAAAATGGCGCCGTTGCTGGATTTGACCACGCTGCCCTGTTCCAGCCCGATCACCGCATCGTGTGGGATCGCGCCGTGATGCGTGTGGAACTCGGTGCCCGGCGTCAGCGTGATGGTGTAGTGCCGGCCCTTGACGTCGGTGAGCTGGACGCGCTCACCCGCAGTGAACGGACCGGTTGCGGACACGCCGTCTAGCGTGCCAGCCGACTCGCCGTCATTGGTGGTCGGGGCTGTCGGCGCCCGCTCGTAGGCTGCTGATATGACCCGGGAGATGGCGCTGTCACCGTCGCGGGCGGCCGACTTCAAGCAGTGTCCGCTGCTGTACCGGTTCCGGGCCATCGACCGGTTGCCGGAGGCGCCCTCCACCGCACAGCTGCGCGGGTCGGTCGTGCACGCCGCGCTGGAACAGCTCTACGGCCTGCCCGCGGTGCAGCGGGGCCCCGACACGGCACGGTCGCTGGTGGAGCCCGCGTGGGACCGTGTGATCGCCGAGGAGCCTGACCTGGCCGCAGGCCTGGAACCCGAGCAGCTGACCCAACTGCTGGAAGAGGCGCGCGCCCTGCTCTCCGGCTACTACCGGCTCGAAGACCCGACACGCTTCGACCCGCAAAGTTGCGAGCAGCGGGTCGAGGTCGAACTCGCCGACGGCACACTGCTGCGGGGCTTTATCGACCGGATCGACGTCGCCGCCGGTGGCGAGCTACGGGTGGTCGACTACAAGACCGGCAAGGCCCCGTCGGCCGCGTGGGCCATGGCCGAATTCAAAGCTATGTTCCAAATGAAGTTCTATGCAGTGGCGCTCTTTCGTTCGCGCGGCGTGCTGCCCGCCCGGCTGCGGCTCATCTACCTCGCCGACGGACAGGTGCTGGACTACTCGCCGGACCTTGACGAGCTGCTCCGATTCGAGAAGACGCTGATAGCGATCTGGCGTGCCATCCAATCCGCAGGCCAGACAGGCGATTTCCGCCCGAGCGCGTCGCGGTTATGCCAATGGTGCCCCCATCAACAACACTGCCCGCTGTTCGGCGGGACGCCGCCGCCATACCCCGGCTGGCCCTAACCGGTCAGCTCAGCGGACCGCGCTATTGCCCGAGCGCGGCGTCGTACGGCCCAATGGCGCCATGACGGTGGCGACGCCGGGCACCCTGGGCCTGACCAGCGAGTTGATCACACCGGTGTTGCGGGACTTGGTGAATCGGCTCGACCCGATGCTGCGCTCCGTGGTCTCTTACCACTTCGGTTGGTGCGACGAGCGCGGCGCGACGCTGAACCGCAACGCGGGCAGGGTGATTCGCCCGGGCCTGGTGTTGCTGGCGGCCGAGGCCGCCGGTGGGCAGGCGGAATGCGCGATCCTCGGTGCAGCCGCAATCGAACTGATCCACAACTTCTCCCTGGTGCACGACGACCTGATGGACCGCGACGAGTGTCGCCGGCACCGGCCCACCCTGTGGGCGGTGTGGGGCGACCCGGTGGCCGTTCTCGCTGGTGACGCCTTGCTGTCGCTGGCCCACGAGGCGATCTTGGACTCCGATTCGGCTCATGCGGCCGCGGCACACACTGTGCTGGCGGTGGCCACGCGCGAGCTGATCCGCGGTCAGGTCGCCGACACGGCGTTCGAACGGCGCGACGACGTGACGTTGGGCGAGTGCCTCGAAATGGCTTGGGGCAAAACGGCCGCGCTGATGTCGGCAAGTGCTGTGATCGGCGCGACGTTCGCGGGCGCGTCGACGCCGGTGTGTGACGCGCTCGCCGTCTTCGGTGGCAACGTCGGCTTGGCCTTCCATCTCGTCGACGACGTGCTGGGTATCTGGGGCCAACCCGAGGCCACCGGCAAGCCGGTCTACTCAGACCTACGGTCCTGCAAGAAGAGCCTGCCCGTCAGCTGGGTGATCGACTGCGGCGACCCTGCCGGCCGCGAACTGGCCTCTTGGATGACCGATCGGAAACGCGCCGCCGGCTGCACCGACGACGAACTTCACGACATCGCCGATCTCGTGGAGCGCGCTGGCGGCCGCGCATGGGCAACCGAGGAGGCACACCGCCGCACCGCCCTGGCCGCCCGCGCGCTCGCAGATGTCCGCATCGCACCGGGACCCGCGCGCGAACTGCACGCACTCGCCAACTATCTGCTCGACAGCCGGGCGTAACCCGATGGCCGGTCAACGGCACTGTCCGAAAAATGAGGTAGTCAACTACTCACGCGCAGTTGCCGCCGCGTCAAATACGGTTTTTTCGAACGGGAACGCAACGGATCCGCATTTTGCGGTGGTCGAATAGGGGTCGCCATGGCACTGCCTCAGTCGATGTCCGGGTGTCTGCTGGATGCCCCTGAGGAACTGCCCGATTCTGATTCGATCTGTCGGCCAACGCCCAGCCCGGGCCGGTCGGTGCTGGACGGCGCCTTCGCTGTCCTGGATGCGCTCGGCCGCGCAGACGCCGGTCTCGGTCTGAGCGACCTGACCCGGGAAAGCGGGCTGGCCAAGGCCTCGGCGTACCGGCTCGCCGAGCAACTGGTCAGCCTGGGCGCGGTCCGGCGATACGAACGCCGTTACTACATCGGCGCTCGCCTGGGCCGCATCGGTCGGCGCTGGGAGCCCGATCCACCTCTGCGCACCGCGGCACGGCCATGGGTGCACACGCTGGCCGTACACGCCAGAGCGAGCGTGTCGATGTCGATCCTGGTCGAGGGTCGATTACACCTGGTTTGCGGCACCGCGCCGCGCGGGCACCCCCCCGTCGCCGCGCCCAGCGCCGACATCATCGGACGCACCGCCACCGGCCAGGTCCTCTACGCCGCCAGGCACGCGGGTGCCTCCGCTGACCCGGACTGCCTGACCGCGGCGGAGTGGAATCGGCTGCGGTCATCCATCCGCCAACCGCACGCGACGGTCGTCGATCAGGAAGACGTGCAGGCGGGACTGTGCTGCGTATCCGCACCGGCGTGGTACCCGAACGGCCGCTGCGCCGGTGCCGTCACTGCCCTCGTTACGTCCCAGACGATTCCGCCCACGCTGCGCGATCTCGTCGTGCGCACGGCCCGCAAAATTGGTGCTGCCCTAGCCTGATTGGTCGAGCGGCGACATCGCTTCCAGCATCGTGGGAATGAGCTCGCAGACCGTGGGATGGATATGCACGGTGCGCGACAGCGTGGTGTAGGGAGCTTTGGCGGACATGATGTCCAGAATGCAGTGAATCGCCTCGTCGCCGCCGACGCCAAAGATGGCCGCTCCCAAGATCTCGTCGGTCTCGGCATCGACGACCACTTGCATAAAGCCCTGCGTCTCACCCTTTTCCACCGCCCTGCCGACCTTGGTCATCGGCCGCTTACCAACCAGCGCTTTGCGGCCCGATGCGCGGACCTCGGCGACGGTCATGCCGGCACGGCCCAGCGGCGGGTCGATGTAAAGGGCATACGTGCTGATGCGGTCACTCACCCGCCGCGGATCATCGTCGAGCAGATTGGCGGCGGCGATCTCGAAGTCGTTGTACGAAGTGTGGGTGAATGCTCCCTTGCCGTTGCAGTCGCCCAGCGCCCAGATGTGATCGACGTTGGTTTTCAGCTGGTCGTCGACGACGATGTAGCCGCGGGCGTCGGTCCGCACACCGGCCGCCTCCAGACCCAGGTCGTCGGTGTTGGGTCGCCGGCCCACCGCCAGCAGCAGGTGACTCCCCCGGACCGGGGCGGCGCCGGCGTTAGGCGTGAGCTCGAAGCCGCCGGAATCGCCGTCATGCTTGCTGATCCGGACGTCGTCAGCGCCGACGATGATGTCGATCCCCTCGGCCTCGAGGATCTCCTTGATGGCGGCCGAGACGTCCTCGTCTTCGCGGGACGCCAGCCGTGGACCCTTTTCCACGACGGTCACCTGGGCGCCGAAACGGCGGTACATCTGCGCGAACTCCAGCGCAATGTAGCTGCCGCCGACGATGACGAGATGGGATGGCACCGTGTCGAGTTCGAGGATCGAGACGTTGGTGAGGTAATCGACATCGTCCAGGCCGGGGATGTCGGGCACCACCGCGCGGCCGCCGACGTTGAGGAAGATCCGATCAGCCCGCAGGACGTGCTCACCGACCCGCATCGTGTGTGGATCCTCGAAGCGGGCGTGGCCGCGAAAGACGGTGCAGCCGGCCATCCCGTCCAGCCAGTCCTCGACGCCCTTGCGGTCATCGAGCATGATCTTGTCTTTGCGGGCCTTGACTTTCGCCATGTCGATGCTGACCGGACCGGTTCCGATGCCGTATTCCGCGCATCGGTTAGTCAGTCGGGCGGCATAGGCGCTGGCCACCAGTGTCTTGGTCGGAATGCAACCCGTGTTGACACACGTGCCACCGAAGAGTTTGCGTTCGACTATCGCGACACGCTGGCCGGCGTCAGTCAGCCGGCCCGCCAGCGGCGGCCCCGCCTGGCCGGCGCCGACGATGATCGCATCGAAATGCGTTGTCACCAGTGATAAGCCGACCAAGCAATCGCCAGCCCGCCCAGGATCGCGACGGCGTCTTCCAGCAGTGCGATCGGCAGATCCTTGCCGCCGGTGGCGGCCACCAATCGCTTGCGTGCCTGGTAGCCGCCCAACGTGCCGAGCACCGCGCCGACAATGCCGGCGCCGAGCGCGGTCCAGGGATGGCCGAATGGGGTACCGATGACGGCGCCGGAGAATGCGCCCATGAAGATCCGGGCGCCGAACACCGGCGGCACGGTTCGGGCCGGAGTGTTGGGCAGTTTGTCCATCACCAGTTCGCCCCCGGCGGCAATGGTGAGGATAACGACCGTAATGACGTTGCCCACCCAATGCGCCCAGGTGAGATCGAGATTGATCCAGCCGAGCAGTGCACCCCAGGCGACCACCGCGGGAGCGGTGAACGAACGCAACCCGGCGACAACACCAATCAACAGAGCCAGCAGTAAAGCGGGAAGAAGTAAATGTGTATGTGTCACGGAGATCCTCCTAAGAAGATGAAATCGTGCTAGGCGGACGCTAACACAACGACATCAGAATCGGCAGAACCTAATGTCTGATGCCAAAATCGCTTTCGCCCCGATGGCGGCGAGCTCGTCCATGATCTCGTTGACACCCCGGCGCGGCACCAGTGCCCGGATCGCGACCCAATCCGGGTCGGCGAGCGGGGCGATGGTCGGCGACTCCAGTCCGGGCGTGATCGACGTGGCTTTGTCCAGTGCCGAACGCGGGCAGTCGTAATCCAGCATCAGGTACTGCTGGCCGAACACCACGCCTTGCACCCGTGCCACCAGTTGATCGCGCGCGGCCTTGGCTTCGTTCTGCTCCTCGCCGCCCTGATAGATCTGCTCGATCAGAACCGCCTCCGAGTCACACAACGGCTCGCCGAAGGCGACCAGATCATGCAGGCTCAGCGTGCGACCAGACCCCACCACGTCGGCGATCGCGTCGGCTACTCCGAGCTGCACCGAGATCTCGACGGCACCGTCGAGCCTGATGACGGTGGCTTCAACGCCCCTGGCGGCCAGATCTTTTCGAACCAGGTTCGGGTAGGCGGTGGCAATTCTTTTCCCTGCGAGGTCGGCTGTCGTCCAGTCACGCCCGGCGGGTCCGGCATAGCGAAAGCTGGACGAGCCGAAGCCCAGCGCCAGACGTTCCCACACCGGCGCGTCGGAGTCGCGCACCAGATCTCGTCCGGTGATGCCGAAATCGAGCTCGCCCGAACCGACATAGATGGCAATGTCTTTGGGCCGCAAAAAGAAGAATTCGACGTGGTTGACCGCGTCGATCACGGTCAGGTCTTTGGGATCGGTGCGGCGCCGATAGCCGGCCTCCGCGAGGATCTGGGCGGCAGGCTCGCTCAGGGTGCCTTTGTTGGGAACCGCGACCCTCAGCGTGACCTTGGGCATGTTCACAGCTTTCGGTAGATGTCATCAAGGGACAGCCCGCGCGAGACCATCAGCACCTGCGTCCAGTACAGCAACTGGCTGATCTCGCCGGCCAGCGCGTCGTCTGATTCGTGTTCGGCGGCCAGCCACACCTCGCCCGCCTCCTCCAGGATCTTCTTACCCAGCGCGTGGACCCCGGCGTCCAGCGCGGCGACCGTGGCGCTGCCTGCCGGTCGGGTGCGGGCACGTTCGCCGAGTTCGGCGAACAGATCCTCGAAGGTCTTCACGGCCAGCGATTGTTTCACGTGCAGCCGAGCAAAGTCACGGCGGTTTAGCCCGCGGCGATCTGATCCGCGAAGCGGACCGGAGTCAACTGGGCCAAAACCGCCTACACCTTAGGCTCCAAAATAAGGTTAGCCTAACTTGCTGTAGTCCTCCATAAAGGGCACCAGCCAACAATGAACGTCGATACTAATGCGCAGGAAGGACAGATCATTTCCTGTCTCACCATGATCGGTGAGTCTCGCCGGGAGCTGGGTTGCCGTAGGACGTGTCCCTTAGAGCCGATCGGTCGATGACGGTTGTAGTGCTGCGGCGGTGGGGTGAGCGGCCAAACCCATAAGGGCAGTGAAGGTTTCGTCGACAACTTGCGACAGTGATCGTTGCTCGTCGTGGTCGAGCCAGCGGGTAAGGGCCACGCCGAAGACACTGACCGCGATCTCGGCGGCGAGGGTTGCGGTGAGCTCGTCAACGCCGCGTTTGAGAAGCTCCCGCCTGATGGCGTCGGACAAGACGGACTGCTTGCGCAGCTCGCGCTCGCGCAGACCGTCGTCGGTCTCGACGATGCCGCGCCGGGTTCGTAGGTACGTCCGCTGACTCTCGATCTCGGCGGCAACGGCCTGAAGTCCTTGGGTGATCGCGTCCATGGGGCTGCAGGAGGCCGGGGCATCGGCCAAGACGTTAGCGACCACCGTCGGTAGTTCGGCTTGATAGGCGAAGAGGACCTCGCGCTTATCGGCGAAGTGCCGGAAGAACGTGCGCGTCGTCAATCCGGCGCGCGCGGTGATCTGCGGGACGGTCGTCTCCGCGAAGCCCTGCTCGACGAAGAGCTCCAGGGCAGCGCGCTCCAACCTGCTTTGTGCGCCGGAAGGCCATCGACTCATAGCGGCCAGTGTAACCGCCTGATGGCACGAAATGTCGTCATTGACGACATGACATGTCATGAGTTACGGTGATGACACGTAATGCCATCAAAGCTGAGACAGGATGACGACGGGAGTGGCGTGATGACGACCAATGAAGTGTGGATCTTGGGAGCGACCGGTCGCGCGGGGCGGACGATCGCGGCACGCCTGCATGCGGCGGGCGTCCCGCTCGTGCTCGTCGGTCGGGACCGCGACCGCCTCGAACGCGTCGCCGCCGAGGTGGGGAGTGTGCCGCGGCTGGTGGTCGGCACACTCGATACGGCCCTGTCCCAGCTTGCGAAGGATGCCCCAGGCGTGGTGGTCAACACCATCGGCCCGTTCACAACCACGGCCGCTCAGGTGGCGCAGGCCTGCCCGGCGGGCACGCACTACGTCGACATCGCCAACGAACTCGCCGCCGTCGAGTCGATCCTGAAGCTCGACCGCCGCGCCGTCGCCGCTGATCAGGTGCTCGTCACCGGGGCGGGCTTCGGTGTCCTGGCGACCGAGAGCGTGGTGCTGCGGCTGTGCGAGGGCCAACCCCGCCCGAGCCAGGTGCGCGTCGATGCGCTGGCCTCGGTCGCCACCGACGGCGGCGCCCTCGGCCCGGCGCTGGCCGGAACCGTGGTGGAGATCCTCGCCTCCGGAGGGCGGGAGGTCCGCGACGGGCGCCTTGTGCACGCCGCGGTCGGCGCGCATCCCGCCACGCTGAGCACACCCGACGGTGATGTCCTGCCCACCGGCAGCGGCCCCAGCGGCGAGCTGATCGCGGCATGGCGGGCCAGTGACGCCGACTCCGTCGTTGCGGCCTCGTTCTTGACGCCCACGGGCGCCCTGGTGCGGGTTCTGCCGGCGATCTCGGCGATCCTGCGGATCCCCGGCGCACGCAGCCTCGCCACCAGCGCCATCGCCAAGGTGCCGGTGCGCGCCGGCGACCGGCCGCGCGCGTCGTCCTGGGGCCACGCCCGGGTGTGGTGGCCCTCGGGAACGGTCCGCGACGGTTGGCTGCGCACCGGCGAGGGACACGAATTCACCGCGGCGGTCGCCGCCGAAGTCACCCAACGCCTACTCCACGGCGACGGCCGCCCGGGTGCGTTCACACCCGGAGCATTGTTCGGCTCCGAACTCGCCGAGGCTGCCGGCGGCACCTTCCTCACCGGCGAGGCCATCAGCCCCGCCCCCACGAAGACCGATCGGGGCCTTCGCCCCGTCACGAAAGGATGAGTTCACATGTCAACCAACACCGCCGCCTGGATCGGATCCAAGGGCGCTCCCCTGGACGTCAAGCCCGCCCCCTACCCGCGCCCCGGCGAGCACGAGATCGTCGTCCGCAACCACGCCGTGGCGATCAACCCCTACGACTGGATCACCCAAGCTGTCGGAGGCCTCGTCACTCGATGGATCACCTACCCGTTCATCCTCGGCTCCGATCTCGCGGGTGAGGTCGTCGAGGTCGGACCCAGTGTCACCCGGTTCTTTGTGGGTGACCGTGTCCTCGGGCACGCCGTGGGCACGGAGAAAGCACGGAACAACGCCGCCGAAGGCGCCTTTCAGGAATACACCGTCATCCTGGACCACATGGCAGCACCGATCCCGGCCACGATGGCGTATGAGAACGCTGCCGTGCTGCCGCTGGCCCTGTCCACCGCAGCGTGCGGGCTCTTCCAAAAGGATCAATTGGCGCTCGAATATCCCTCGGCGACAGCGAAACCCACGGGGAAGACTCTTCTCGTCTGGGGCGGCTCGACCAGTGTCGGCAGCAACGCCATTCAGCTCGCCGTCGCGGCCGGCTACGACGTCATCGCCACTGCGTCGCCACGCAACTTCGACTACGTCACACGGCTGGGAGCCGGCCAGGTCTTCGACTACAACAGCCCCACCGTCGTCGCCGACATCATCGCGGCGTTGCGCGGCAGGACGATCGCCGGAGCTCTCGCCGTCGCAACCGACTCAGCCGACGTCTGTGCGGAGATCCTCCATGGGGCCACCGGCACCAAATTCGTCTCCATCGCCAGCCCGCCGGTCTCGTTCGCCAGCGTGACTCCGGGTAGTGGCATCAGCCTGCAGCTTGCCGGGCTCATCGCGCGACTGGCGGCCTCAACGGTGTCCACGCAGGTCAAGTTCCGGATGAGAAGTATTCGCAGCAAGATGATCTGGGGCGCTTCCCTGATGGATGACGAAGTCAGCACAGTCATCTACGAAGACTTCCTCCCTCAGGCCCTCGCCGACGGCCGCTACCGCGCCGCCCCCGAACCACTCGTCATCGGCACGGGCCTCGACCACATCCAAGCCGGGCTCGACGCCCAAAAGAAAGGCGTCTCCGCCAAGAAGATCGTCATCAACCTATAAACCGTCGCGACACCACATCACCGACTAGCGATCCGAGGAGGATCACCATGGACACCACCACCAACACCGTTGTCGACGCCGCCCGCCGGGCATTGGGGTCAGTCGGCGCGTTTCCGCCGGTCACATTCACCAAAACCCCGGAGGCTCAGTCCTCGGGGTTGTAGCCGAGGTTGGGGGCGAGCCAGCGCTCGGCTTCCTGCAGCGTCCAGCCCTTGCGCCTCGCGTAGTCGGCGATCTGGTCCTGGGCCATCCGGCCGACCACGAAGTACTGCGACTGCGGGTGCGAGAAATACCAGCCGCTGACGGCAGCACCCGGCCACATCGCCATCGACTCGGTCAGCTCGATGCCGGTCCGCTCTTTGACGTCCATCAACTCCCAGAGCGTCGCCTTCTCGGTATGCTCCGGGCAGGCCGGGTAGCCGGGGGCAGGGCGGATTCCCACGTACTTCTCACCGATGAGTGCCTGGTTGTCCAGCTGCTCGTCGGGCTGAAATCCCCAGAACTCCTTGCGGACCCGTTGGTGCAGGCGTTCGGCGAACGCCTCTGCCAGCCGGTCGGCGATCGATTCCAGCAGGATCCCGTTGTAGTCGTCGTTGGCTGCCTTGAACTCGGCGATCTTGTCGTGGCTGCCGAGCCCCGTGGTGACGGCGAAGGCGCCGACGTAGTCAGCCAGACCGGTGTCCTTGGGCGCGATGTAGTCGCCCAGCGACCGGTTCGGTATACCGTCCCGGTGCTCGCCCTGCTGGCGCAGGTTGTGCAGCGTGGTCAGCACCTCGGTACGGGTCTCGTCGGTGTAGACCTCGATGTCTTCAATACCGGAGCCGACCGCGTTCGCCGGGAAGAACCCGATGACCCCGTTGGCCGTCAGCCACTTCTCCTTGATCAGGGTGTCCAGCATCTCCTGGGCGTCGTCGTACAGCTTGCGGGCGGTCTCGCCCGATACCGGGTTGTTGAGGATGTCGGGGAACCTGCCCTTCATCTCCCAGGCGTTGAAGAACGGCTGCCAGTCGATGTACTCGCGGAGCTCGGCGATGTCGTAGTCAAGAAACTCCCGCACGCCGAGACCCTGGGCGGGCACCGGCGGCGTGTAGCCGTCCCACTCGATCGGCGTCCGGTTCGCGCGGGCCTTCTCCAGCGTCAGCATCGGCCGCTCGTTCTTCTGGGCGTGCCGTTCGCGCAGGGCTGCATAGTCGGTTTCGGTGGCCTCCAGCAGGGCTGGACGCTGTTTGTCGTCGAGGAGCGCCGCAGCGACCGGCACCGAGCGGGACGCGTCCTTGACCCAGACCACCGGACCGGTACGACGCGGCGCCACCTTCACGGCCGTGTGCGCGCGCGAGGTGGTCGCGCCACCGATGAGCAGCGGGATCTGAAGCCCCTGACGCTCCATCTCGACGGCGAAGTTGACCATCTCGTCCAGGGATGGAGTAATCAGACCGGACAGCCCGATGATGTCGGCGTCGTGCTCCTTCGCCGCGTCCAGGATCTTCTGGGCAGGCACCATCACACCGAGGTCGATCACTTCGAAGTTGTTGCATTGCAGGACGACCCCGACGATGTTCTTGCCGATGTCGTGCACGTCGCCCTTGACGGTCGCCATGATGATCGTGCCGTTGGTGTCTTTCCCAGCTGCAGCGCCGGACTCTTCCTTCTCCGCCTCGATGTACGGCAGCAGGTACGCAACGGCCTTCTTCATCACCCGGGCCGACTTCACGACCTGTGGCAGGAACATCTTGCCTGCGCCGAAGAGGTCACCGACGACGTTCATGCCGTCCATCAGCGGGCCCTCGATCACCTCGATCGGGCGACCACCCGCGGCGGCGATCTCGGCCCGCAATTCCTCGGTATCGGACTCGACGTTGGCGTCGATGCCCTTGACCAGAGCGTGCGTGATCCGCTCGCGGACCGGGAGAGATCGCCACTCGGCTGCCACCGGGTCTTCCGCTTTCTCGGAACTGTTGAACCGTTCAGCGATCTCCAGCAGCCTTTCGGCCGCGTCCTCGCGACGGTTCAGGACGACGTCCTCGATCCGATCCCGCAGCTCCGGGTCGATCGAGTCGTAGGGCACCAGCGCACCCGCGTTGACGATGCCCATGTCCAGGCCGGCCTTGATGGCGTGGAACAGGAACACCGCGTGGATGGCCTCGCGGACAGGATTGTTGCCCCGGAACGAGAACGACACGTTCGAGATGCCGCCGGAGATGTGCACCCCGGGAAGGTTCTCCTTGATCCAGGCGCAGGCCTCGATGAAGTCGATCCCGTATGTCGCGTGCTCCTCGATACCGGTCGCCAACGCAAAGCAGTTCGGGTCGAAGATGATGTCCTCGGCCGGGAAGCCGACCTCTTCGGTCAGGATCCGGTAGGCGCGCCCGCAGATCTCCTTCCGGCGCTCCAGGTTGTCGGCCTGACCCTGCTCGTCGAAGGCCATTACGACGACGGCGGCGCCGTACTTGCGGCACAGCCGTGCCTCGCGGATGAACTTCTCCTCGCCCTCCTTCATGGAGATCGAGTTGACGATCGGCTTGCCCTGCACGTTCTTCAGGCCAGCCTCGATGACCTCCCACTTGGAGGAGTCGATCATCACCGGGACGCGGCTGATGTCCGGCTCGGCCGCGATCAGCTTGGTGAACCGGTCCATCGCGGCGATGCCGTCGATCATGCCCTCGTCCATGTTGATGTCGATGACCTGCGCACCGACCTCGACCTGCTGCAGGGCGACCGACAGCGCGGTGTCGTAGTCCTCGGCCTTGATCAGGTTGCGGAACCGGGCGGAGCCGGTGATATTGGTGCGCTCACCGATATTCACGAACAGGGAGCCGTCGGTGATGTTGAGCGGCTCCAGGCCCGAGAGCCGGGTGGCCTCGGAAATGTGCGGCACTTCCCTCGGTCTCAAGCCTTCGACGACCTTGGCGATCTCGGCGATGTGCGGCGGCGCCGTTCCGCAGCAGCCACCGACCAGGTTGACCAGGCCGGCCTCGGCGAACTCGGCGATGTAGGAGGCCTGACGTTCCGGGGACTCGTCGTACTCGCCAAAGGCGTTGGGCAGGCCGGCATTCGGGTAGCAGGAGACGAAGGTGTCCGCGATCCTCGCCACCTCGGCGATGTAGGGCCTCATCTCCGGCGCACCCAGGGCGCAGTTGAGGCCGACCGCGATCGGCTTCGCGTGCCTGATCGCGTTCCAGAATGCTTCGGTGACCTGACCGGACAACGTCCGCCCGGAAGCATCGGTGATGGTGCCCGAGATGATCACCGGCCAGCGGCGTCCGCGCTCCTCGAACAGCGTCTCGACGGCGAACACCGCCGCCTTGGCATTCAGCGAGTCGAAGATCGTCTCGACGATGATGAGGTCGGCACCACCGTCGACCAGGCCGTTGGCGGCGTCGAGGTAGGCGGCGACCAGCTGGTCGTAGGAAACGTTGCGGGCTCCGGGGTCGTTGACGTCCGGCGAGATCGACGCGGTCCGCGTCGTCGGCCCGATGGCGCCGGCGACGTAGCGGGGCTTCTCCGGGGTGCTGAACTCGTCGCAGGCTTTGCGGGCCAGCGCAGCGCCGGCGTAGTTCAGCTCGTAGGCCAGCTCGTGCATGTCGTAGTCGGAGAGCGAGACCGCGTTCGCGTTGAACGTGTTGGTCTCCAGGATGTCGGCGCCCGCCTCGAGGTATTCGCGGTGGATGCCCTCGATGATCTGCGGCTGCGTCAGGGTGAGCAGGTCGTTGTTGCCCTGAAGTGCGGTCGGCCACTCCATGAACCGCTCGCCGCGGTAACCGTCCTCGTCCGGCCGGTCCCGCTGGATCGCCGTGCCCATCGCGCCGTCGATCACCATGATCCGCTGGCCGAGCGTGGCCGTCAGCTCGTCGGTGCAGTCGGGGCGGAGGTTCGGCACGAAGGTGCCCGGCTCGATGGCGTTCACGCACGTTCCTTCCGCAACGGAAGGCGTCCTTGGATCTGCCGAGCGTGGCGGATACCCCGGGGGACCCACGCCCCCCAAAATAACCGTTGCAACGCCTCTCGACCAGAAAAGTCTACGTCGTAGCGGTGTTGGGCAGCGGCGGTCACCCCATAAGCATAGTCCGCCTATGCAAACACCCTGGTGCTTTCCATCTCTCTGCTTCTCAGGCCGTAACCTGATCCTGTGACCCCGTCAGATGGCAGCGCCGCGCTGCCCGAACTGCACAACACCGTCATCGTGGCGGCGTTCGAGGGCTGGAACGACGCCGGCGACGCGGCGAGCGACGCGGTGGAGCACCTGGACGCCATCTGGGAGGCCGATCCGATCATCGAGATCGACGACGAGGCGTACTACGACTACCAGGTGAATCGACCGGTCATCCGCCAGGTTGACGGCGTCACCCGCGAGCTGGTGTGGCCGGCGATGCGGATCTCCCACTGCCGCCCCCCGGGCAGCGACCGCGACGTGGTGTTGATGCACGGGGTGGAGCCGAACATGCGCTGGCGCACGTTCTGCGCGGAGTTGGTGGCCATCGCCGACAAGCTCAACGTCGACACCGTGGTGATCCTCGGCGCATTACTGGCCGATACGCCACACACCCGGCCGGTGCCGGTTTCGGGTGCCGCCTACTCCCCCGAGTCGGCGAAGCTGTTCGGCCTCGAAGAGACCCGCTACGAGGGTCCAACGGGTATCGCCGGGGTGTTCCAGGACGCCTGCGTGGCCGCCGGGATTCCTGCGGTGACGTTCTGGGCGGCGGTCCCGCACTACGTGTCACACCCGCCGAACCCGAAGGCGACCGTTGCGCTGCTGCGCCGCGTCGAAGACGTTCTCGACATCGAGGTTCCGCTGGCTGACCTGCCGGCGCAGGCCGAGGAATGGGAAGAATCGATCAGCGAGATGGCCGCCGAGGATGAGGACCTGGCCGAATACGTGGTGTCCCTGGAGGAGCGCGGCGACGCCGAGGTCGATGTGAATGAGGCGCTCGGCAAAATCGACGGAGACGCGCTGGCCGCCGAGTTCGAACGCTATCTGCGCCGGCGCCGCCCGGGCTTCGGGCGCTAGGGCTTCGCTACGGACGCTTTAAGCCCTCGTTGTAGGCGCTGGTGGAACGGCCCAGCGCGGCCACTTCGGCGTCCATTTGCGGCATCAGCTCGGCAGCGGCTTTGCGGACGGGAAGTTCGCCGAGTGGGGTGGACAGCACCGGCTTCAGCCAGCGGATCAGGCCCACCCAGCGCGGGCAGTAGACGCGGCTCTTGCGGCCCTCGATTCCCTTGACGAACGCCGACGCGCACTTGTCCACCGAGGTGGTCTTGTTCAACGGCCAGGGCAGCGCGGCGAGCAACTTGTCGAACGCCGGCAGGTCGGCCTTGCTGTCGCGAACCAGCGCGGTGTCGATCCAGGACATGTGCGCCGAGCCGACGCTGACGCCGAGGTGGGCGACCTCGAGCCGCAGCGCGTTGGCCAGCTGCTCGTTGCCGGCCTTCGACATGTCGTACGGCGCCATCCCCGGAGCCGCCGCGAAAGCGGCCAGCGACGACACGATGAGCACGTAGCCGTGGCGGTCGATCACCGCGGGCAACGTGGCGCGCACGGTGTGGAACACACCGAGCAGGTTGACGTCCAATACTCGCTTGAGCGCCTCGGGGTCCACCTGTAGGACTGAGCCGTAGCTGGCGATGCCCGCGTTCGCCACGACGACGTCGATGCCACCGAAACGTTCGACGGCCTTGGCGGCCGCGGCCTGCATGGCGGGCAGGTCGCGCACGTCTGCGACCGCGGTTAGCACGTGCTCGTCACCGCCGAGCCGCCCCGCCAGCGTGGTCAGCGTGGCTTCGTCGAGATCGGTCAGCACGAGTTTGGCGCCCTTGTTGCGCAGCCGCTGCGCGACCTCCGCCCCGATACCCCGGGCGCCACCGGTGATGAAGACGACTTTGTCCTGCATTTTGTCCTGCATTTTGTCCTCCATTACAGGTCCACCCCCAAGAGTGCATCGATTGCGGTTGCCATCGACCTCGGCGTCGCCGCGTCGTGACCGCCGTACTCCAGTGCGTCGGTTGCCCACCCATCAAGTGCTGCAATAGCTTTCGGCGTATCCAGGTCGTCGGCCAGGTACTGGCGCACCCGGGCGATCGCGTCGGAGGCGTCCGGCCCGGCGGGCAGTGCGGTCGCGGCGCGCCAGCGGGCCAGCCGGGCAGTCGCTTCGTCGAGCACCTGCTGGCTCCAAAACCGGTCCGCGCGGTAATGCCCGGCCAGCAGACCCAGCCGAACGGCCGCCGGCTCAACGCCTTCGGCGCGCAGCGCCGAGACCAGCACCAGATTGCCGAGGCTCTTCGACATCTTGTGCCCTTCCCAGCCGATCATCCCGGCGTGCACGTAGTGCCGGGCGAATCGCCTTTCGCCCCTGACGCATTCGGCGTGCGCGGCGGTGAATTCGTGATGCGGAAAGATCAGGTCGCTGCCCCCGCCCTGGATGTCGATGCCGCTGCCGATGCGGCTGAGCGCGATCGCCGCGCATTCCACGTGCCAGCCCGGCCGCCCGGGGCCGAACGGTGAAGGCCAGCTGGGCTCGCCTGGCCGCGGGGCCCGCCACAGTAGGGCATCGAGCTCGTCGGTCTTGCCGGGCCGGTGCGGGTCGCCGCCGCGTTGCTCGAACAGCCGCAGCATGGTCTGGCGGTCATAGCCGGACTCGTAGCCGAACTGCGGCGTGGCGTCCGCCCGGTAATAGACGTCCGGGTGTTCGTCATCGACGACGTACGCCGCCCCGGAAGCCAGCAGTTTTTCGACGATTTCGACGATTTCGGCGATCGCCTCGGTCGCCCCGACATACTCGCGCGGCGGCAGCACCCGCAGCGCCGTCATATCCTTGCGGAACAGGGCGACCTCGCGTTCGGCCAGGTCGCGCCAGTCGATGCCGTCGCGGGCCGCGCGCTCGAACAACGGATCGTCCACGTCGGTGACGTTCTGCACGTAATGCACGTCGTGACCGAGGTCCAGCCATAGTCGATGTATCAGGTCGAACGCCAGGTAGGTCGCGGCGTGGCCCAGATGGGTGGCGTCATACGGCGTGATCCCGCAGACGTACATGGTCGCGGTGGGTCCGGGCGCCAGCGGGCGCACCTGCCGGTCAGAGGTGTCGTACAGCCGGAGCTCGGGGCCGCGTCCCGGCAACACCGGAACATCAGCGGCAGGCCACGATTGCATCCCTCGACTCTAAACGCGCGAACTCAGCGCCACTCCTGCCGGATGGCGCCGAGCAGGATCTGGGCCAGATCGGCGCGACACATCACGAAGTCGGGCAGATACGGGTCGGGCTGGTTGTAGCGCAGCGGCGAACCGTCCAGTCGGGACGCGTGCATGCCGGCGGCCATCAGTACCCCGGCCGGCGCCGCTGAATCCCATTCCCATTGGCCGCCGGCGTGCACATATGCATCGACATGGCCGTCGATGACGGCCATAGCTTTAGCGCCCGCCGAGCCGATCCCCACGGGCTGGATGGACAGCGTCTGGCGCATGCGGTGCAGGACCGTGGGTGGCCGGTTGGCGCTGACCGCTATCCGGATGGTGTCGGGAACGCCGACGCGCGCGGCGTCGGCAGTGACGGTGTCACTGCGGTACACGATGTTCCCGCGCGCCGGCAATGACACTGCCGCATCGGTGATTTCGCCGCTATCGCCGCTCACGCCGTCGGTAGAACCGCCGGTTGAACGCTGCCACAGCGCGATATGCACCGCCCAGTCGTCGCGCCCAGGCGTGGAGAACTCACGGGTGCCGTCCACCGGATCGATGATCCAAACCCGATCGGACTTCAACCGAACCAGATCGTCGTACGCTTCCTCGCTGAGCACGGCGTCACCCGGACGCTCGGCCCGCAACCGGCGCAGCAGCAGCTCATTGGCCAGGCTGTCACCCGCATCGCCGAGCGCCCATGGATGGCCGAAGCCGATCTCCTCGCGCACTTTCAGCAGCAACTCCCCCGCATCCGCGGCGAGATCGGCAGCCAGTGCCGCGTCTGTCAGGGGATTCACCGACCCAGTATCGCCGACGCCGCCGCTCTGCCTAAAACGCCGGCCACGGAATGGGTCGATGCCGGTTCGGTCCGGGCATCGTGGGATTGTCCAGCAGCGTGCACGCGCGCCGGCGCAGCGCCTCGACCTCTGCGCGGGTGATCTGCTCGCCCAGCGCGTCGCCGAACTCACCGCAAAGAGCATCGGCCAGCACGGCCACCCCCGCCAGCGTCTCGTCATCGACCGACTGGCCGGCCCACCCCCACAACACTGTGCGCAGTTTGTTCTCGACGTGCAGGCACACACCGTGGTCCACCCCGTACACGCGGCCGTCGAGCCCACACAGGATGTGGCCGCCCTTGCGGTCGGCGTTGTTGATCAGGACGTCGAACACGGCCATCCGCCGCAACCGGACGTCGTCGGCGTGCATCAGGATGACCTCGTCACCGGCGTAGTCATACGCGCGCAGCACCGGAAGATAACCCGACCGCAGCTTGTCGGCGGGAAACAGGTCAACCAAGTCGGGGCCCGGCTTGGCATCCGAATCCGCCTCGGCCTGATTGTCGCCGGGTTGTTGCACCCACAACTGGACCATCCCGGGCCCGGCGGGCCCACCACGAATCACCGTGTAGGGAACTATGTTCCAACCCAACTCGGCCGACACCAGGTACGCACCGAGTTCGCGTCCGGCCAGGGTCCCGTCCGGGAAGTCCCACAACGGCTGCTCACCCGAGACCGGCTTGTAAACGCAGTGCACGCTGCGATCCTCGAGGGTCGACTCGCACAGGAAGGTCGCGTTGCTGGCCGAGCGGATGCGTCCGATGACGGTCAGCTCGCCGGCGCGCAACACCTCACGCTGGTCATCCTCGTCACTCCTCGGGGTCATCGCTGGGCCCGAGCAGCTCGCTGCGCCTGTAGCCGTTGGTGCGCGGGCAGATGTGGCCCTCGGGATCGAGCGGTTCCTCGCACAGCGGGCATGGCGGACGTCCCGCGGAGATGACGCGGGTGGAGCGGGTGGCGAACTGCCGTGCGGATTCGGGCGTCAAGAACACCCGCACCGCGTCCGGCCCCTCCTCGGTGTCATCGAGCACCACCGAAGCGTCGAATTCGGCGTCGGTGACGGCCAGTAATTCGACGACCACGGTCTGCGCCTCCGAGTCCCAGCCCAGGCCCATCGTCCCGACCCGAAACTCCGCGTCGACGGGCGTGACCAGCGGGCTGAGGTCCTCGATCTCCGCGGGCTCCGGGGGCACCGGGGTGCCGAACCTGCGGTTCACCTCGAGCAGCAGCGCACCGATGCGCTCCGCCAGCACCGCCACCTGCTGCTTTTCCAATATCACCGACACCACTCGAGTCTCGTGCACCGCTTGGATGTAAAAGGTGCGGTTTCCAGGCTGCCCAACGGTCCCGGCCACGAAGCGGTCGGGTGTGCGGAAGACATGAATGGCGCGGGACATGGCAACTCCAAAATACCGGCTAGTCGGTAGAGCCGCCGACCACCGCGTCACCGGACACCGCCTCGGGCTCACCCTCCGGCTCACCCTCGGGCGGGGCCTCTGGCTCAGCCTTGGGCGGGGGCGCGGCGCGCAACGCGGCGGACAGCCGCGCGCCGGTGTGGTTGACGTGCACCACGAACGGCCGCAGCTGGGTGTACCTGATCACACTCACCGACGCCGGATCGGCGTTGACGCGCTGAAAGCCGTCCAGGTGCATGCCGTATGCGTCGGCGATCACCGACTTGATGACATCGCCGTGGGTGCAGGCCACCCACAGCACGTCGCCGCCGTCTGGCTCCCCATATTCCAAAGCCAGCCGCCGGTCGTGTTCGCGCACGGCGGAAACCGCGCGCGCTTGCACCTGCGCCAAGCCCTCGCCGCCGGGAAACACCGCCGCGCTGGCGTGAGCCTGGACCACCCGCCAGAGCGGCTCGCTCGCCAAGTCGCCGAGTTTGCGGCCCGTCCACTCCCCGTAGTCCACTTCGGCGAGCCGGTCCTCGATGAGCGGTTCCAGGCACAGCGCTTCGGCAAGCGGTTCCAGGGTGCGCCGGCATCGCAGCATCGGCGAGCAGACGAGGGCCCGGATCGGCAGCTCACCGATCCGATCGATCAGGCCGACGGCCTGCTCGCGGCCCCTGTCGTCGAGGTCGACGCCCTCGGAGCGGCCGGCCAGCACGCCCGCGGTGTTCGAGGTGGACCGGCCGTGTCTTAGCAAGATGACAGTCATGTCGCCGCCACCGTACCTGGTGCGGGTAGCTGCCGAAGGATGTGACTAACGCGCGACCGGCGCCGCGTTCGCGACCGAGTCACGCACCGCCGCGGTCAGGCTGCGTTCGTCGGTGAGATCGATGTCCACCAGGCTGCGGACCGACTTGGCGACCACATCCTCAGCCTGCGGCACCGGGCCGGCCAGGCGCGGACGGTAAACCTCGACTACCAGAGATCGGTGCTCGATATGGAAGGAAAAGCTGCGTCCATCACCGACCTGACCGTATCCGCTGGCGAAAATCCCTGTCGAGATGTCTTCAACAGCAAACTCTTTGTCTGCGGTATACCTGTCAACGATGACGGTCATATCGCGACGATACCTCTCCTGTGCGACTCGATGGAGGCGACACGGAGATATTGCCCGCGAACTGGCGGTTTTGCTGGCGCTGGTGACGGGATGTTCGTCGAACGCGCTGAGTGTCAAGCCGCCGACGATCGAGCCGGCGCAGGCCGCCGACTCGCCGGTTGCGTCGCAGGCCCCAGCCGGGGCGGTGCGACCGCTGGGCGGGCACCCGCAGGCGGCGGTCTTCGACAGTGCCACTCACCTATTGGTTGTCCTGAGCCCGGGCAGCGACCCCGCGGCGCCGGCCAGCATCGCGCTTTTCGGTGATACCCCCCGTCTCGTGACACTGCCGGGGCCGGCAACCGCGCTAGCCGGCGATGACCGCGGCAGGGTCTACCTGGCCGCGCGCGGCGGCTACTTCGCGGTCGATCTGGCCAGCGCGCATGCGACGCAGGCCAATATCACCGAAGCCCCGGAGGCCGAGTTCACGGCGATCGCGCGCCGCGCCGACGGCAAGCTGGTTTTGGGCAGCGCCGACGGCACCGTCTACATCCTGGCCTCGGCTCCCGAAACCGGTTCAGCCACCGTCGAAAGCCGCGTCAAGATCTTCACGCGTGTTGATTCACTTGCAACACAGGGCAATACGACAGCGGTGCTGGATCGCGGGCAGACGTCCCTGACGACGATCGGCGCCGACGGTCACGCCGAGCAGGCACTGCGGGCCGGCGAAGGCGCAACCACCATGGCCGCCGACCCGCTGGGCCGGGTTTTGGTCGCCGACACTCGCGGCGGCGAGCTGCTGGTGTACGGCTGTTGTTCGCCGCGGACCCCGCTGATCTTGCGGCAGGCCTACCCGGTGCGAGAGGCGCCATTCGGCCTGGTCGGGTCCACCGGATTGGCCTGGGTATCCCAAACCGCATCGAACACCGTCATTGGTTACGATCTGACGACCGGAATTCCCCTCGAAAAGGTGCGATACCCAACCGTGCGACAACCCAACTCGCTGGCCTTCGACGAAGCGTCGGGCACCTTGTACGTCGTGTCGGGGTCGGGCGCGGGAGTCCAGGTCATCGAGCACGCGGCGGGGCCGCGGTGAGCGCTCGACTGCCGGTCGGGTGGGATACCGACATGTCCGACGAATACGAGTGGGCGCCGTTGCGCCTGCCGCCGGACGTAACCAGGCTCAGCGCATCCACCCGGCTGTCAATTGAGGCCGAATATCGCGGCTGGGAGCTGACCCGGGTGCGGCTCTACACGGACGGCAGCAGACGAGTGTTATTGCGCCGGAAAAAGTCTCGCGCAAGCGCTCAGCGGCCCGACCAGCCGGAATTGTGAAGCTTTACGGCTTGGTTCGCCGCCTGTTGTTTTTGGTACCACCCGAGTGCATCCACACGCTGGCGTTCGCCGTGCTGCGGGGCGTCACTGCCGTCTCCCCGGCCCGCCGGCTGCTACACCGACTGCTCGGCCCCGCCGATCCGGCGTTGGCCAGCACCGTGTTCGGGATCCGTTTTCCCGGCCCGCTCGGGCTGGCAGCCGGATTCGACAAGGACGGCACGGGATTGCTCACCTGGGGTGCGTTGGGTTTCGGGTATGCCGAGGTCGGAACCGTCACCGCGCATCCGCAGCCGGGCAACCCGGCGCCGCGGATGTTCCGGTTGCCCGCTGACCGCGCCCTGCTGAATCGGATGGGCTTCAACAACCACGGCGCCGGCGCGCTGGCGGTGCAGCTGGCGCGGCACCGACCTGACGTGCCGATCGGGGTGAACATCGGCAAGACGAAGACGGTTCCGGTGGCCGACGCCGTCGACGACTACCGCGCCAGCGCCCGATTGGTCGGTCCACTGGCCTCGTATCTGGTGGTCAATGTCAGCTCGCCGAACACGCCGGGGCTGCGTGATCTGCAGGCGGTCGAGTCGCTGCGGCCCATTCTGTCGGCCGTGCTGGCGGAGGCGTCGGACACGCCGGTGCTGGTAAAGATTGCACCCGATGTCTCCGATGCCGACCTCGACGACATTGCCGACCTGGCCGTCGAATTGGGTCTGGCCGGCATCGTGGCGACCAATACCACGGTGTCTCGCGACGGCTTGGTGACACCAGGGGCCGATGAATTGGGCGCCGGCGGCATCTCGGGTCCACCCGTGGCGCACCGTGCCGCCGAGGTGTTGCGCCGGCTCTACGGACGGGTCGGGGATCGCCTCGTTCTGATCAGCGTTGGCGGCATCGAGACCGCCGATGACGCGTGGGATCGGATCACCGCCGGCGCGTCATTGCTGCAGGGCTATACCGGCTTCATCTACGGCGGGGTCCTGTGGGCCAAGCATATTCACGACGGCATCGCCCGCAGGCTGCGCGACGGTGGGTTCGCTTCGCTCAGCGATGCCGTCGGGTCCGGATAGTTTGCCGCGGTCGCGGAAACTCGTCGAATAAATGTGATTACCGCGATTGCGTTTGGGGTATAGAGGGCGTTACGGTCGCGTGACGTGTGATTAACGTCACGCTACTGGGGGCAGGGCGGGAATCTCGAAGGGGTGGATTATGTCTTTTTTGGTCGCTGAGCCGGAGTTTGTGACGGCCGCCGCCGGGAACTTGGCGGGTATTGGTGCCACGATCGAAGAGGCAAACGCGGCGGCCGCCGCCCGCACGACCGCCATCACCGCTGCGGCGGCGGATGACGTGTCGCTCGCCATCGCAGAGATGTTCGGCACGTACGGACAGCAATTCCACACATTGAGCGCTGACGCGGCGGCATTTCACAGCGAATTTGTGACTCTGTTGAGCGGCGGGGCGGGGGCGTATCTCAGCGCCGAGCTCGCCAATGCCGAGCGGGCCAGCAGCTTCACGCTCAGCGGTTCGGCGGCAGCGTCCACCCCCATCCTCGGCGGCCTGCTCGGCGGCAGCGGCGGATCGGGTGGCGGGCTTCTCGGCGGCCTGCTCGGCGGCAGCGGCGGGTCCGGTGGCGGGCTTCTCGGCGGCCTGCTCGGCCCGTTGAACAACGGCTTCAACCAATTCAGCTCGCTCTTCAACCCGAATACCTTTATCAAGTTCTTCACCGGCTTGACCGGGCCCATAAACTTCGGCAACTTGACCCCTGGCATAAGTCTGACCACGGGGCCGTTTGCGATCCTGGCCCCGACTCTCAACGGGATCGGACTAGACCTGGGCAACTTCGTCAGCAACGAACTGGTGAACGGTTTGACGCCGGGCAACCTGGTGGGAGCTGTCACCGGACTCTTCCAGGACGTGCCCACACTCCAGGGCCTTGAACCCGTGCTGAATTCCCTGCTGCCAGGCCTGTTTGGGCCGGCACCGTCGACTGGCCCGGCGCCGGCGCCTGCCCCAAACCCGTATCAGGTTCTTTTCGACAACACCGTCACCAATCTGAACCTGATGAGCACGCAGTTCATGGACCATCCGTTCCCGGTCCTGAACCAGATCTACACCAACCAGAACGCTTACGCGCACACGTTCTGGACTGGGGTTGCACTCGACCTTCAGGGCTTCCCCGCGAACGTGCCGGAGAACATCCAGCTCTTCGCGCAGGGCGCATCAACCTTCAACCCGGCGGCTCTGGGACAGACATTCGTCCACGGCATCACCGGCTACGCGGGAATTACCAGCTCGGCCCTAGACAGCGCTGGCGCGGACATCCAGCAAACACTTCCCACCGCCAATAACGACATCGGCCGGGCCGGCGCGGCGATCCAGGCGGGCAACTACTACGCGGCCGTGGAGGACGCGGCGCATGCCCCTCTGGATCTCTTCATCACCGGATTCGACACCAGCCACTTGTCGGTCGGCTTCGGTGGGACTCTTATCCCTCCCGACCTCCAGATCACTATCGGGGGACCAATCGGGTTAGAGGGCCCGGCGGGAGCCTTGCTTCCCATCCTGACCGCCACCGGACAGCAGGCTCAGGGTGTCGCGAGCCTGGTGCCCTTCTCCTCCATTCCGGGACACATGCTGGGAAACTTCGCCAACGCGGTCGGCGCACTCACGAACGCAGGCGTCTCGGCGAACTTCGCGGTGAGCATAGGTGCGGTCGGCACTGGGGTCGGCGGAACCCTAGCCGGCACCGCCTTGTTCGGATTGCCGTTGCAGCTCGGCTTCGCGGTGCTGGGTTCGCCGTTTGCCGGCCTGGAGGGGTTCGCGCAGGGCGCTACGGCGTTCGGTGCGGCGGCGCAGACCGGCAACGTCTTGGGAATGTTGAACGCGGTCGGCGATATGCCCGCCTATGTTCTGAACGGCGCCCTCAACGGCCAACTCATCGTGGATCTGCCGCTGCCGATCGCCGTAGATGGTCTCATCCTGCCGGCCGTAGCCCACGTGCCCTTCGACGGCATTCTCGCTCCGCCGCAACCGCTCACCGTCACAATCCCCGCTGGTGTTGCGGGCATAACCATTCCCATCAACGCCACCCTCGGCGGCAACAGCACGCAATTCGGGGGTCTCTTCCCGACGCTGGTGAACGCCATCCCCGAAGCAATCGCCAAGGTAATCACCGACTAGAGCAAACTAAGAGCGAGTGAGTTGCGTTTAGCGAGGGGGATGTCGTGTCGTTTGCGATCGCGCCGCAGATAGTAACGGCCGCGGCCGAGAACTTGGCAGGTATCGGCTCGTCGCTCGGGGAGGCCACCACCGCGGCGGCAGGTCCCACGACCACTGTCGCGGCTGCGGCCGCCGATGACGTCTCGACCGCGATCTCACGGCTGTTCGGCGTCTATGGCCGGCAATTTCAGGCGTTTAGCGCCCATGCGGCGGCATTCCATAGCGAATTCGTGGGCTTGCTACACGGCGGCGCGGCGGCGTACCTCAGCACCGAGACGGCCAATGCCCAGCAGGCCGGCGCAAGCGTCGCCGCATCCACCCCGATTCTCGGCGGCTTGGGCCCCATCCTCAACGGCGCCGGCCAACAATTCGGCGCCCTGTTGACCGCAAACTTTGACGGCTACGCGGTCAGGCTGTTGCCGGCGCTGTTCGCGGCCGGCACAACCGCGTCCGCTGCCGGCGCCCCATGGCAAAGCCTCTTCACCAATACCGAGGCCAACCTGCAAGCCATCTTCGGCACCTGGGCCGCTCACCCGTTCCCCATCCTGCACCAGATCATCAGCAACCAGACGGGTTACGCGAACACGGTCGCCACCGCGCTCGAAACCACGCTTCAGAACTTCCCCACCACCTTGGCAAACGTACCAACGAACGTCGCACTCTCCATCCAGGGCACATCGACCTTTGTGCCCGCCATACAGTCGTTCATCAACCAGCAGATCGGCTTTGGCCAGGCGATCGGCGCGGCGCTACCGGCCTTCGGCGCGGATTTACAGAAGAGCTTCCCCGCCTTCGAGAACGACCTCGGGATGGCCGGCCAAGCGCTGATGACGGGTGACTACCACGGTGCGGTGCAAGACATTCCGCGCGCCGCGCTGCGGCTCTTCCTGACCGGAGTCGACATCAGCAACCTGTCCACCGTCAAGGTGGAAGGCCCGGTCGGAGATTTGATCCCGCTCAGCTCACTCCCCTCAGAGGTGGAGCAGAGCTTCGTCAACCTGTTGCCGCCGGGCTCGATCCCGGAACAGATCGCACAGAACTTCGTCAATGGGATAAACACGTCCGCGCTGCCGTTGGGCTTTGCGATCATCGGCCCGCCGATCGCCGGACTGGACGGGCTCGCAACCGGCGCAACGGCATTTGGGGCGGCGCTGCAGACCGGCAACGGTGTCGCGGCGCTCGGCGCACTGGTCGATATGCCCGCCTATGGGTTGAACGGGTTCCTCAATGGCGAAACCATCGTCGATCTGACGATTCCGGTGACCGAGACAGTGGATCTCCCCGGGATTCCCCCACTCCTCCCCCCTATCAGCCTCGGCCCCAGCACCCCGGTCGTGGTTCATTTGCCCTTCGATGGGATTCTTACCCCGCCGCAACAGATTCAGGTGACAGTCGAAAGCGCCACCGGTCCTGTCACCGTCCCACTCGTCGAACTCGGCTTCGGTGGAACGCAATTCGGCGGCCTGTTTCCCGAACTGGTGAACTACATCCCCGAACAGATCGCCGCTGCAATTACACCGAGGTAGCGGAGACGTCAGGAACGTAATAAGAACTCACGCTGAGGCTCGTTAGAAGGGCGGTGGTTCGTCGTCGGGTGAGGGTTTGGGTTGTGTGGCTTGGTAGGCGGCTTGTCTGCGTTTGCGGTTGTGGCTTCGTTCGGTGGCGACGCGTTGGGCGCGGTCTTGGGTGCGGGTGCGGCGGCGTTTGGGCATCTTCGCGGCGCGTTCGGGGCGGTAGGCGATGCGGTGGTGGGTGTGGACGGCGGGCATGCCGCCGGCCGGGGCGCTCAGGGTGGGGAAGAGCAGGGCGCTGCCCGGGGTGGTGACGTAGGTGTGTTGGGTCGGTGAGGTCAAGATCAGGGTGCCGTCGGCGAGTTGTCGTTCCCGCCAGCCGTAGAAGGTTTTCACCAAATGATGTGTCCGGCAATACGCTTTGAGGTTCGCGGCGTGGGTCGGGCCGCCGTCTGAGTACGGGATGGTGTGGTCGAGGTCGCAGTCCCAGGCCGGATGATCACAGCCCGGCCAGCGGCACGTCAGGTCGCGGCACCGCACAAAATCCGCCAACGCTTTGGACGGGCTGTAGCGGGGCTCGGGTGCCGCATCGCCGGGATGAACCAGCGCCACCAGCCTGGCGGTGCCGGCCAGCTCGGCGATCACCTCAGGCGGGATCAGCCCGTCGGCGGCGATCTCGGATCCCGGGGTGGCCCCGGTGCCGTCGACGGTGGCCTGCTCGGCGATCACGTGAATCACCACCGGGCCCGCCGGTGGGCGGGCCCCGGCCGCACAGTCGGAGCGTGCGCACCGACACCCGAGCCGGTCGGCGCCGGCCGCCAACGCCCCTAAGGCGTCCGCGCGACGCTGATCGCGGGTCCGGGGGTCATGCGGGCAGACCGTGGCCGCCAACGCGGTGAGCCGCTGGTCCAGGGCCATCCCGTCGGGCTGCAGCACAGTGCCCCCCAGCTCGCACAGCCCATCGGTGCGCACACTGACACACACCTCACGGTCGGCCTTGCTCTTGATGCGCTGGCGCAGCGCATCGCGGTCGGCGGTGACCACGATCTTGTCGATGGCACCGGCAAGCCGGCCGCGGCTCATCGAGGGCCAGCGCGCCACGTTGGCCGCCAACTGTGCATCCACGGTTGCCATCAGCGTGGGATCGGTGATCAGATCGGTGCGAAACACGATGGCGCAGAACAGCAGAAAGCCGATCTCGCCGGCCCGAAACAGCTCCGCCACCTTCGGCAGGCGTTCGCGCATCGCCCGGGCATACCGCAACCTCGACGCCGCCAGACCCTGACTGATCCGTAGCGCGGCGCCCACCTCGGCGGCCACGGCTTCCATGGTGTCAATCGCCCAGTCCTCGGTTTCACGATGCCGCCCCAACTGGGAGGCGAACAAATCCCAGATCCCATCCAACTGCGCGGCCGCGGCCCGGTTCTCCCACCGCGTGGCCACACGGATCCGCTCCACCATGCCCGCCGATCCCGGCATGGCCGACGAATCGCGCCGCTCACGCTCCTCGGTAAACCACACCGTCAAATCATCGAACATACATTCGATTATGCCACACCCCGCCGACACGACACCGACACTGACCGCCGACAGTGGCGCTATCTCTGCTCGTACGTCCCGTAGATCACCGCGCGTGCAATGGCGTGCTGGAACAGGTTGAATCCCAGAAACGCGGGGCTGGCATCCTCGCTGAGGTCCAGCTTGTCGACGTCCACGGCGTGCACGGCGACGTAGTAGCGATGCGGGCCGTGGCCGGCGGGCGGCGCGGCACCCACGTAGCGTCGCATGCCGGCGTCGTTGACCAGCTGCAGTGCACCGCCAGGTAGCTCACGGCCGTCGCCCGCATCGTCGGGCAGCTCCGTGACGTCGGCCGGCAGGTTGGCCACCGCCCAGTGCCAGAACCCGGACAGCGTCGGGGCGTCGGGGTCATAGACGGTGATCGCGAAGCTGCGGGTCTTGTCAGGGAATCCCGACCAGCTCAACTGCGGGCTCACGTCCTCTCCCCCCGCGCCCATGATCCCGCTGATCTGCGGCGTACCGAGCGGTTGACCGTCGGTAATCGAATTCGAGGACAGGCTGAACGTCGGCAGCTTGGGCAGCGCCTCGTACGGGTCGACCGGCAAGCTCATGGATAGTCCTCTCGTTAGCAGTGTGTAAGGAAGTGTGCCAGCACATCGGTGCCGAATCTCAACGCGTCGATGGGTACCCGCTCATCGACGCCATGGAACAGCGAAGCGAAATCCAAATCCGGCGGCAACCGCAGTGGGGCGAAGCCGAAGCAGCGAATACCCAAGCGCGCGAACGCTTTCGCATCGGTACCGCCGGAAAGCATATAGGGCACCGTCCGGCCGTCCGGGTCCAGGGCCAGCACCGCCGCGTTCATCGCATCGACGAGATCGCCGTCGAAGGTGGTCTCATATGACGGCAGGTCCTTGATCCACTCCCGGGTCACGTCGGGGCCAATCAACTCGTCGATCTCGGCCTCGAACGCCGCCTGCCGACCAGGCAGCACACGGCAGTCCACCACCGCCTCCGCCGTCGCCGGGATGACGTTGGCCTTATACCCGGCCTTGAGCATGGTGGGGTTCGCGGTGTCGTGCAGTATCGCCTTCAGCATGCGGGCCATCGGGCCGAGTTTTTCGATCGCACCCGCCAAGTCCGAAGCCTCGGCGTCGAACGTCAGGCCGGTCTCCTCGCTGATGGCAGCCAAGAACTCGACGACGGTGTCGGTAAGCACCAGCGGAAACTGGTGCCGGCCCACCCGGGCGACCGCCTCGGCTACGGCGGTGACGGCGTTGTGATCGTGCACCATCGAGCCGTGCCCGGCCTGGCCGCGGGCACTCAACCGCATCCACTGCATGCCCTTTTCGGCCGTCTCGATCAGGTACAGCCGGCGTTCGCCGCCATCGGGGCGCGGCACGGTCAAAGAAAAGCCGCCGACCTCACCGATCGCCTCAGTGACACCCGCGAACAGATCGGGCCGATTGTCGACCAACCAGTGCGACCCGAAGCTGCCGCCGTGCTCCTCGTCGGCAAGGAAGGCAAACACCAGGTCGCGAGGCGGCACGATACCGGCCTGCTTCAGCTGCCGGGCGACGACGATGGTCATGCCCACCATGTCCTTCATGTCGACCGCGCCGCGGCCCCACACGTAGCCGTCTTCGATCGCGCCGGAAAACGGGTGCACACTCCACTCGGCCGCTTCGGCCGGGACCACGTCGAGATGCCCGTGGATGAGCAGGGCGCCCCGGGACCTGTCGGCGCCCTCCAGGCGGGCGAACACATTGCCCCGGCCGGGGGCACCGGATTCCACGTATTCGGGCTGGTAGCCCACGTCTGCAAGCTGTTCGGCGACCCACCGAGCGCACTCCGCCTCGCCTTTCGTGGTCTCGGGCTCGCCGGTGTTGGTGGTATCGAATCGAATCAATCTGCTGACAACCTCGACCACGTCGTCGCTGGGGTTGCTCGGGACACCGGTCTCAGTTGTCACAGTCACCAGTCCTACCACTGCCAGACCTGCCGGGCTCAGCGCCAGTTGGGTTGGGCGCTCGCGGGGTGATCCGCTAGCCTTAGCTGCCGACCCATGCGGTTTGGTCTTGTCCGAGTGGCGGAATGGCAGACGCGCTAGCTTGAGGTGCTAGTGCCCTACTAATGGGCGTGGGGGTTCAAGTCCCCCCTCGGACACCCGTGTGCACGTAGGCTAGATGAGGGCCCTAGCCGGGAGCGCAATCAATGAACCCACGCAGTGGCTTTCTGCGACAAACAGCGAGACGAACGTTCCGCGACCGGCACGAAGCCGGCCGCGCACTGGCGGCGGAACTCGCGTCGTACCGCGGCACGGACGGTGTGCTTGTCCTGGGGCTGGCTCGCGGCGGTGTTCCGGTTGGCTGGGAAGTTGCCAAGGCCTTGACGGCGGCACTCGATGTGTTCCTGGTGCGCAAGCTCGGGGTACCGGAGTGGCCCGAGCTCGCGATGGGCGCGCTGGCAAGCGGCGGCGGGGTGGTGATGAACGACAACGTGGTTTCCAATTTGCGCGTCACCGACGAACAGGTGCGTGCGGCGATCGATAGCGAGACCGCCGAGCTCGCGCGGCGCGAACAGGCCTACCGCGGCGGCCGACCCGGCGCCGATTCGCGGGGCAAGAATGTGATGATCGTCGACGACGGCATCGCCACCGGTGCCAGCATGCTGGCGGCCGTCCGGGCCGTGCGAGCGACCGGCCCGCAATCTATCGTCGTCGCGGTACCCGTTGGGCCCCAATCAGTTTGCCGTGAACTCGCGCGTGAGGCCGACGATGTGGTGTGCGTGACCATGCCGCCCGCGTTCGAGGCCGTCGGACAGGTCTATGCCGACTTTCACCAGATCACCGACGATGAAGTGTGCGAACTGCTCAATACGCCAACCGGTTGAACGGGCTATTTGGCGGAGTCCTCGCCACTGCCGTCATCGGGCACCGCCGATTCCTCACTCGCCTCGGTGCTGGCCGGGTCTGCGGATTCGGGCGCGACTTCCTCCGGGTAGTCGACTTCCGGGTGGTCGACGAAAGCCGCCGCGTCGTCCCCGGCCCCCTCGGCGGATTCGGAGTCTGCTTCCGGGGCGGCGGTGCCGCGTCCCTGCCGCTCCCGCAGCGCGTCGACGATGAGCAACACCACGCCCAGCACACTGGCGCCAATGCAAACCCAGGCCACCAGCTCATTGCTGGTGACGACGGCAAACACCAGGGCGACAAGCCCTATCAAGGCTAATACCAGGGCAATGATCAGCATTGATCCTCCAGCCGACGACGAGCGACTGCCAAACCTACCACTGGACACGCAAGGTCGGTTTTGGCACGGTTTCGGCTAGTTGGCGCCCCGGTTGAACTGGTCGAAGCCACCCGCATCTGCACTGGAATCGACCGGCGCCGCGGATCCGCGCTGGCCAAGCTCCTCCAGCTGGGATTCCAGGTAGGTCTTGAGGCGGGTGCGGTACTCGCGTTCGAAAGTACGTAGCTGCTCAAGGCGGCCTTCCAACACGGTGCGCTGCTGGTTGATGGTTCCCATGATCTCGGAATGCTTACGCTCCGCGTCTGCCTGCAGCGCATCGGCCTTCTCCTGGGCCTGGCGCAGCTGGGTCTCAGAGCGGGTCTGGGCATCGGCCAGCAAGGCGTCGGCGCGTTGCCGGGCCTCCGCGACCGAAGTCTCGGCGGTGTGCCGGGCCTCGCTGAGGATCTGGTCGGCGTTGGCGCGGGCATCGGCGAGCATCTTGTCCGATTCCGCCTTGGCGGTGCTGGTGAGCCGGTCGGCGGTGTCTTGAGCGAGACCCAAAACTCGAGCGGCTTTGATGGCCTGCTCCTCGTTGAGCTGCGACGAAACGGGCGCGGCTGCCGCGACCACCGGTGCCACCGGGGCCGGCTTGACGGGCTCTGGTTCGGGCTCGTAGAGGGGAATGGCCTGAGTGGGCTGGGCGGCAGCAACAGGGGCACCTGCGCCGCCTCCGGCGGCCAGTTCGCGGTCGAGTTCCTCGATCCGCTGACGCAGATCTGAGTTCTCTTCGATGAGCCGCGTCAGCTCGTTCTCCACCAAGTCGAGGAACGCGTCGACCTCGTCTTCGTTGTAACCACGCTTGCCGATCGGCGGCTTACTGAACGCCACATTGTGGACGTCGGCTGGTGTAAGCGGCATTGTTCGTCCCCTCGAGTTCTTGTTAAACGATCAGGAAAGTGTAGAACGGAGTGGTAGCGATCGCGCAACTGCCGTCCATCCTGTCACACCTGCCTCGGCGGTTGCCGATTACTGCAATGAAAAAGAAGAGCCAATTTCAATGTGTAAGACCTAATAAAACGCATTCGTTGGATATTGAAAATCGCCCGGACCGAACTGACGCCGAACCGTGGCCGAACTGTCGCTCAGCTCAGCTCAGCCCTGCGCCGCGGCGCTGAACGCCAGTTGCATACCGATGAAGGCGACGAGCAGCAGAACCATGATCGACAGGTCGAAACGGACCGAGCCGATGGTGAGTTGCGGAATCAGTCGGCGTAGCAGTTTCACCGGCGGGTCGGTGATCGACATGACGATCTCGAGGATCACCACGGTGATTCCGGTGGGACGCCAGTCGCGGCTGAACGAACGGATGAATTCGACGACGACCCGAGCGATGAGCAGCAGCCAGAAGATAAACAGCGCAAACCCAAGGATCTGAAAGAACACCACTACTAGAGCCCCGACCTAACCGATGAGGATGTCAATACGCGTCTGCGCGCAGGTCACCCACGCGCGCAGCATTAGCCAGCGTACCGACCCGGGGCGGGTGGATGCGTCTACTGGTAGGCGTAGAAGCCGGTTTCGGCGATCCGCCGACGTTCCTCCGGGGATACGTCGACGTCAGCGGGCGACAGCAGAAACACCTTGGTCGCGACCTTGTCGAACGAGCCGCGCAACGCGAAGGCCAGGCCCGCCGCGAAGTCGACCAGCCGTTTTGCGTCGGCGTTGTCCATCGACACCAGGTCCATGATGACCGGTGTGCCGTCCCGGAATCGCTCGCCGATGGTGCGGGCCTCGCTGTAGTCCTTCGGCCGCAGTGTGGTGATCTTGGACAGCGGGTGGCCTTCCTCGAACATCATCGCCATCCGGCGCGGATCCATGGCCAGCGCGCCGCGGGTGGTGGAGTTGCGCAACCACGAGCCCAAACGCGGCCGGGCCATGTCGGGCCGGTCGAACTCGCGGCCCCGGAAGTGGGGTTCTTCGCCGTAGCCACCCCGATAGCTGCTGGTCGGCGGGTAGTCGGCCGGCTCGCCGCGCAAGTCGCCGCGCGGGTCCTCGTAGCCATGTCCTTCGTAGCCCCCGTAGCCATCGTCGAAGCGCTGCCGCGGGAAACCGCGGGACGGAGGGCGGTCGTCGTAGTACTCGTCTTCGTACTCATCCATCGGAGCCATCCCGAAATAGGCCTTGACCTTGTGCAGTGTGCTCATTGCATTGACCCCTTCAAGCCCCTGGAAGATCTGGTGTCTGTGATGAAGATGTGACTACAGTGACTATTCACGGTGACGGTAGCCGCCTCGCGCCCAGTAGCGCGGTACCGACACGCACACAGGTCGAACCGTATTTGACGGCGGCTTCAAGGTCGTTGGACATGCCCGCGGAAAGCCCCACCGCGTCCGGGTGGGATTCGAGCACCCGCCGGTGCTCGGATCGCAGCCGTTCAAAGGCCGGATCGGCGTCCCAGCCCAGCGGCGGGATTCCCATCAGCCCGACCAGTTCCAGGCTCCGCGCGTCCTCGACCTGCGCGCAGACCCGGTCGACCGACCCCGGCGTCAGCATGTCGACACCGCCGCGGGACACGTCGCCATCGAGGCTGACCTGCACGTAGACCCGCAACGGGTTGGCGCGATGGCCCTCGGACCGCGCCGCCGTCACCGCCCGGTCGAGCGCGGTCACCAGCGGCAAGCTGTCCACGGAATGGGCGGTATGCGCCCAGCGGGCCAACGCGCGGGACTTCTTGCGCTGGATCTGGCCGACCATATGCCAGTGCATCTCGGACGCACTTCCTAATCGCGCGAGTTCGGCCATCTTCGCCGACGCTTCCTGCTCTCGTGATTCGCCAACAGAGCGACAACCCAATCGAGCCAAAATCGCGACATCGCTTGCCGGAAAAAATTTCGTAATAGGTAAAAGCTCAATTTCGCCGACATTGCGCGCCGTCGCTTGTGCGGCGATCGCAAGTCGCGATCGAACAGCGGCCAAGGCATGCGTCAATTCCGCTTCGCGGTTGCACTGGTTGCCTCCATTTTCAAGGCCCGGCGCCGCTTCCGTCATGACGCTCACTCCATCCAGACCAGCGCGGCCAGGCGCCCGGTCGGGGCGCCCCGCCGATGGCTGAACAACGAGGTGTCGGCTACCGTGCAGCGCGGATCGATATCGATCGACGTGACGCCCAAATCCCTTAGCTGACGGGCGATTCCGGACCGCAGGTCGAGGCCGGGAGTTCCGGCCGCGGTGGTGGTGCGGCTGCCAGGTAACGCGGCCTCCACCTCGTCGGCCATGGCCGCGGGCACCTCGTAGTTGCGACCGCTGACTGCCGGGCCGAGCAGCACCGAGATATCGCCGACCTGCGCGCCAAGGCCCAGCATCGCTTTCACCGCGCGAGTAACCACGCCGCGCTGGGCGCCGACACGACCGGCATGGACCGCCGCGATCACCCCGGCGCGGGCGTCGGCCATCAACACCGGCACACAGTCGGCCGTCACCACCGCCAGCGCCAGACGGGATGTGCTGGTCACCAGGGCGTCAGTGCCCACCCCGCCGCCGACCGCGGCTCTCTGCGGCCCGTCGACGACCTCGACCCGGTCACCGTGCACCTGATTCATCCACACCACCCGGTCGGCCAGACCGATCGCGGCGGCCAGCCGGGCACGGTTGGCGGCCACCGCGGCCGGATCGTCGCCGACGTGGTCGCCGAGATTGAACGTGTCGAACGGTGGTGCCGAGACGCCACCGGCTCGGGTGGTGCTGACTCGCCGGACACGAACGCTCACGTATCCAGTATCCAACGCATCCGGTACGGGGCGGTTGGCCTCAGCGGCGCATGAACGGCGGCACGTCGACGTCGTCGTCATCTCCGCCGATATTCAGCGTCGAACCGTTGGTGTGTACCGGCACGCTGAGGGCATCGACGGGCTCGAACAGCGTCGAGGTGAGCTTCCCGGCCCTGGCCGGCTCGATCCGGTGCGCACCGCCCGTCTCGGCGCCAACCCCGACGACCGGCTTGCGGCCGGGTCCGGCGGCGTCGAAGCCCGCGGCGATAACCGTGACCCGAACCTCGTCACCCAGCGAGTCGTCGATCACGGTGCCGAAGATGATGTTGGCGTCCGGATGAGCGGCGTCCTGCACCAGCGAGGCCGCTTCGTTGATCTCGAACAGACCCAGGTCGCTGCCGCCGGCGATCGACATCAGCACACCCTGCGCACCTTCCATCGAGGCTTCCAGCAGCGGCGAGTTGATGGCGATCTCGGCGGCTTTGAGCGAACGACCCTCCCCGCGGGCCGAGCCGATACCCATCAATGCGGTGCCGGCGCCGGACATGATGCCTTTGACGTCGGCGAAGTCGACGTTGATCAGCCCCGGCGTGGTGATCAGGTCGGTGATGCCCTGCACGCCGTTGAGCAGCACCTCGTCGGCGCTGCGGAACGCATCCATCAGGGATACCGCGGCATCCCCCATCTGCAGCAATCGGTCGTTGGGGATCACGATGAGGGTGTCGCAACTTTCTCGCAAAGCCGCGATGCCGTTTTCTGCTTGGTTGCTGCGGCGCTTGCCCTCGAACGAGAAGGGCCGGGTGACCACACCGACGGTCAACGCGCCGAGTTTGCGGGCGATGCTGGCCACCACGGGCGCTCCGCCGGTGCCGGTACCACCGCCTTCGCCCGCGGTGACGAACACCATGTCCGACCCACGCAGCAACTCTTCGATCTCGTCCTTGGCGTCATCGGCCGCCTTGCGGCCGACTTCCGGGTCTGCGCCCGCGCCCAGGCCACGCGTGGAATCGCGGCCGACGTCGAGCTTGACGTCGGCGTCGCTCATCAACAACGCCTGAGCGTCGGTGTTGATCGCGATGAACTCCACGCCTTTGAGGCCCTGTTCGATCATCCGGTTGACGGCGTTGACGCCGCCGCCACCGATACCCACAACCTTGATGACGGCTAGGTAATTGTGTGGGGGGGTCATCATTCGTCTTCCTCCCTGGTGGCCCTTATCTGGATCGCGAGCCTGGGCAAACCCTCAACCTCAACTACAGGCTTAGAGTTATGTCAGGTAGTTCCCCGCAACCAGAACGGTATGGGTACGTCGCGCGCTAACGCCGCAGGCGCGCCGACACGCCGTGCGCTTTTTTCCCTATTTGACGGTCGGGAGATCCGGGCTGGACACGTCATAAGTCCGCCCGGGCTGGGTCAACAGGGCGCCCAGCTTCTCGGCCTTCTCATCAGACCGATCGGTGGTCCCCCAGATCACCACCCTGCCGTCGCCCAGCGTGAGGGTGATCGAGGCCACCGATGGGGCCGCGATCCGACCCACCTGACTCAACACTTCCGGGCGCAGCGCGATGAGAACCTGCAGCACGGCCTTGGTCGCCGGGTCGTTCGGCCCGGGATCGGCGACGTCGATATACGGCAGCGCGGGTGGCGGCGGAGCCGTCGCGAAGTCGACGCCGTCCCTGTCGAAGAGGTGGGGGCCGTCCGCAAAGTCTTTGACTACCAGGGGAACTCGCTCGACGATGCTGATGCGCAGCGCCGATGGGTATTGACGTTGCACCCGCGCGCTGGCCACCCGCCGGATCGCGGCCACCCGGTCGGCGACCTGGCTGGTGTTGATCTGCAGCAGCGGCGTGCCGGGCCGCACCCGCGCGGCGTCAAGGACCTCTTCGCGGGTCACCGCCCCGGTGCCGGTGACGACGATTGTGCGCGCCGACATCGCCGGAGTGAAATAGAGCACGAGCGCCAGCGCGACCCCGACGATGGCTACCAGCACCGCCGCGAGCAGCATTTTCAGGCCTCGAACAACGCCACGCGCAATAGGTTTGGGTTCGCTGGCGGTACGGCCACTGGCCCGGCGTTTGGCCTCCCGGCGAGCGTGCTCGATCGCGGTCGCGCGTTCCTGGGCGGCGCGCCGCTCGGCTCGTTCGCGGCGGGCCCGTCGGCGCGGCCCCTCGAAGTCGGCCGGATCCTCTTGATCCTGCTCGACCGGGGCGTCTTGCGCATCGGTGGGGATCGGCACCGTGATCGCGGTGTCCGCAGGTTCCTCCGGCGCCTCGGGGTCGGTCATTGCATGGCCCGCGCTCGCAGCGCCGTGACGATCTCCGGACCCAGCAGGGTCACGTCGCCCGCACCCATTGTGACGATGACATCGCCCGGACCGGCCGCCGCGGCCACCTCCTGCGCGACCGCCGAGAAATCCGGCAGGTAGCGGACCGGCACGCTCACCTTCTCGGCGACGGTGGCCCCGCTGACACCGGCCAGCGGTTGCTCGCGCGCGCCGTACACGTCCAGGATGAACACCTGGTCGGCGGCACTCAGCGCATGACCGAACTCGGTGGCGAAAGTTTTTGTCCGCGAATACAAATGGGGCTGGAACACCACCAGTAGACGGCCATCGCCGCTTTGCTCGACGACGGTGCGGACCGCGGCCAGGGTTGCGCTGACCTCGGTCGGGTGGTGGGCGTAGTCGTCGAAAACCCGCACCAGTGAGTTCGGGGCCTTGCCGCCGAATGTAGAGGTCCCGACCAATTCCAAGCGGCGACGCACACCCTCGAACCCGGCCAGTCCGTCCAGCACCTCATCGGTCGGGGCACCGATCGCGATCGCGGCCAGCAGCGCGCCCAGCGCGTTGAGCGCCATATGCCGTCCGGGCACTGACAGTCGCATCACGCGCGGGTTGCCTGCCGGGTCTAGTTCAGCAGCCAACCGGATGTGGGCGACGGCCTCGGTGCCCTGTTGCTCCCACGACAGCAGCGTGCCGGCCAAGGCCGCACCGGCATGTTCGAGAGAGCCATATCGCAGCACCCGGATTCCCAGCTCGGCGGTGCGCTGCGCCAGCGCCGCCGCCCCGGGATCGTCGGTGCAGACCACCAACGCTCCGCCGGGGGCAAGTCGTTCCATGAACGCGTCGAACACCCCGACATAGGCATCGAGGCTGCCGTAGAAGTCCAGGTGATCGGACTCGATGTTGGTGACCACGACGATGTCGGGCCTGTATTCCAGCAACGAGCCGTCGCTTTCGTCGGCCTCGGCGACAAAGCAGTCGCCGCTGCCGTGGTGGGCGTTGGTACCGGCCTCCCCCAGCTCGCCGCCGACCGCGAAGGACGGGTCGCGCCCGCAGTGCTGCAGGGCCACGATCAGCATCGATGTCGTCGTGGTCTTGCCGTGGGTGCCGGTGACCATCAGCGTGGTGCGGCCGTCCATCAGCCTGGCCAGCACGGCGGGCCGCAGCACCACCGGAATTCCGCGGCGCCGGGCTTCGACGAGCTCGGGATTGGTCTTGGGGATGGCGGCATGAGTGGTGATGACCGCGGTGACACCACCCTCGAGCAGATCGAGCGACGACGCGTCGTGCCCGATGCGGATTTTCGCCCCTCGGGCCCGCAGCGCGTGCAGGCCGCGCGACTCCTTGGCGTCCGACCCGGATACCAGTGCGCCACGGTCGAGCAGAATGCGGGCCACGCCCGACATCCCGGCTCCCCCGATACCCACCATGTGTACCCGTCGCAGCTCGGGCGGCAGCTCCTGGGCGGTCATGGTCGATCCCGGGGTCGGTCCCGGGCCAGGTCCAACGCGGCCTGGGCCACTTTGTACGCCGCATCTCGATGTCCGACCCGCGCCGCGGCCGCCGTCATCGCCGCCAACCGGGGCGGGTCGTTGAGCAGCGCGGCCACCTCTTTGGCGACCAATCCCGGTGTCAGGGCTGCGTCGGCGACCAGCACGCCGCCACCGCCGTTGACCACTGGCAGCGCATTGAGCCGCTGCTCGCCGTTGCCGATCGGCAGCGGGACGTAGATGGCCGGCAGTCCGACGGCCGACACCTCGGCGACCGTCATCGCTCCCGACCGGCAGATCACCAGGTCGGAGGCGGCATATGCCAGATCCATCCGGTCCAGATAAGGCACCGCCACATAGGGTGGGTCACCCGGCTCTGGCGTGCGCAGCTCGAGGGTGTTCTTGGGTCCGTGGGCGTGCAATACGGCCACACCGGCGGCGGCCAGGTCGGACGCCGCGCCCGAGACGGCACGGTTGAGGGCGACCGCACCCTGCGAACCGCCGAACACCAGCAACACCCGCGCGTCCGGGGCGAAACCGAAGTGCGCCCGCGCCGCGGCCCGCAACGCCGCGCGGTCCAGCGCGGTGATCGCCGCCCGCACCGGCACCCCGACCACCTCGGCACCCCGCAGCCCGGAGTCCGGCACCGCGGCAAGGATCCGGTTCGCGGTGCGGGCACCGACTCGGTTGGCCAGCCCGGCGCTGGCGTTGGCTTCGTGGATCAGCACCGGGATGCGACGGCTGCGCGCGGCGAGATAGGCCGGCAGCGCCACATATCCACCGAAACCGACGACGACGTCGGCGTTGACGGCGTCGAGCACCGCCCGTGTCTCCCGGACGGCGCGCCACACCCGGCCCGGCAGCCGGACCAGGTCGCCGCTGGGCTTACGCGGAAGTGGCACCGGGGTGATCAGCTCGAGCTGGTAGCCGCGTTCGGGCACCAGCTTCGTCTCCAGCCCACGTCGAGTACCCAAGGCGGTGATCCGGACCTGCGGATCCAGCGCAGAAAGCGCGTCGGCGACGGCCATCGCGGGCTCCACATGGCCGGCGGTACCACCGCCGGCCAGCACGACCGACAAAGACGCCCGGGCCGGCTCACTGACCGTGTCGTTCACCCGTAACGCTGACCTTCCAATGCGCGAGCGCGCCGTGTTTGACGCTGGCCAGCGTGACGCCGGCCAGATACATGATGGGGCAACGCGGGCCGCAAGGGCGGGTCGGGGTTACGGGACGCCTTGCGCGCGGACCCCTTCTGGGTCGGTTTAGCAGCCCCTTTTGCGGCAGCCTTGTCGGGCTGGGTGCGGCCCTGTTTGCGGTCCTGCTTGCGATCACGGAACGCTTCGAGGCGGCTCGGCAGATAAGGCTCGGGTAGCGGGAGCCGCAGCAGCCGGTTCCACTTGTCGTCGCGCCCGGCCCGCAGCGCGGCCACCGCCTCCGGCTCATGCCGAGCCGCGTTGGCCATGATTCCTATCATGAATAGTGTTGCAGCCGTTGATGTTCCGCCGGCGGAGATGAGCGGTAGCTGCAGACCGGTGACCGGCAGAATCCCGATCACGTAGCCGATGTTGATGAACGCCTGCCCCAGCACCCACATCGTCGTGGTCGCGGTCACCAGCCGCAGGAACGGGTCGGCCGAGCGGCGCGCGATCCGCATTCCGGTGTAGGCGAACAACCCGAACAGCGCCAGCAACCCGAACGCACCGACGAATCCGAGCTCCTCGCCGATGATCGCGAAGATGAAGTCGTTGTGCGCGTTGGGCAGGTAGTTCCACTTGGCGACGCCCTGGCCCAGCCCGTCGCCGAAGATCCCGCCATGGGCCAGCGCGTATTTCGCCTGCCGCGCCTGGTAACCGGTGTCCTGAGGATCGTTCTCGGGGTCCAGCCAGGACTTCACCCGGTCGGACCGGTAGCCCGCGGACATCGCCAGGATCGCCCCGGCGACGACGACGGCGAACAGCGAGGCGCCGAAGACGCGCAGCGGCAGCCCGGCGTACCACAACAGGGCCAACAGGATGATCCCCAGCGACACCGTCTGCCCGAGGTCGGGCTGGGCCACGATCAGCGCCAGCGCAATGACGGCGGCCGGCACCAGCGGGACCAACAGCTCCTTCAGCGAGGCCCGCTCCAGCCGGCGGGCCGCCAGCAGGTGCGCACCCCAAATGGCGAACGCGATCTTGGCCAACTCGGACGGCTGCATCGAAAAGCCCGCGATCACGAACCACTTGCGGGAGCCGTTGGCAAGGTTGCCGATCCCCGGAACGAGCACCAGGACCAGCAGGATAATGGTGATCACGTAGCTGGAGAAGGCAACTCGGCGAATGAACCGCACCGACATCCGCAGCGCGGCATAGCAACCGATGAGGCCGATGATCGTCCACATCACCTGTTTGCCGAAGATCACCCACGCCGACCCGTCCGCGCCGTAGGAGCGCACGCCGGAAGCCGACAGCACCATGATCAAGCCGAGCGTCGTCAGCAGCCCGGCAACGGCGACGATGAGGTGGAACGACGTCATCGGCCGGCCCAGCCAGGCGGTGAATCGGGCTTTCACGGCGTCGGGGGCTGTTCTGGCCTCCCTGACCTCGGCCGCGGCGGCGGCCGGTTCGTTTTGCCCCTTGACCCGGCGAAGCAGCCGGGTCAGTGCGTTATCCACGCCCGTCTACCGAAGCGCAGCACGTACGGCGGCCGCGAATGCGTCGCCACGGTCGGCATAACCTGCGAACTGGTCGAACGACGCCCCGGCCGGCGCTAACAGCACCGTGTCACCGGGCTTTGCCAGGTCACGAGCTGCGGCAACGGCCGCCGTCATCACGCGAGCGCCGAGACTTTCCCCCACATCATCAACTTCTGTCACTCTAGCCCCAGGAACCACAGCAGTCGCATGCATATCAATATCCTCGCCTGCCACAACCTGCACGACGGGGACATCGGGCGCGTGTCGCGATAACGCTCTGGCAACCTCTTGCCGATCGCGGCCGATGAGCACCGCGCCGACCAGCCTCGATGCGATTCTGGCGACCTCCGCGTCGACGGACGCGCCCTTCAGTAACCCACCGGCTACCCAGACCACCCGCGGATAGGCCAGCACCGAGGCCTCGGCTGCGTGCGCGTTGGTGGCCTTGGAGTCGTCGACGTACCTGATCCCGTCGACCACCGCCACCACTTCCGACCGATGCCGGCCGACCTGGAAGGCGGCTAAGGCCTCCGCGATGGCAGCGGCGGGCACATCGACGCAGCGGGCCAGCGCCGCCGCGGCCAGCGCGTCGAGCACCCCCACCGGACCCGGCACCGGTATCGAGGACGCCGGCAACAACGCCAGGTCGTCGGCGAAGGCGCGGTCGACCAGCTGGCCGTCGCGCACGCCGAGTTCGCCCGCTTCCGGTTCGCCGAGCCGGAAACCGGCCCGCACCGGCGCTGCCGCGGTGTCCAGAAGCGCGGCCGCACGGGTGTCGTCCAGTCCGACCACCGCCACCCGGCCGTCGAGCACCCGGGCCTTCGCCGCCGTGTATTCGGCCATCGTGGAATGCCAATCCAGATGGTCTTCGGCGATGTTGAGCACCACACCCGCCTCAGGCCGCAGCGATGGCGCCCAGTAGAGCTGGAAGCTGGACAGCTCGACGGCCAGCAGATCGGCGGGCTGATCCAGAACGTCCAGCACCGGGCTGCCGATGTTGCCGCACAGCACACTGCGCAGGCCCCCGGCGGTCAACATGGCGTGCAGCATCGACGTCGTCGTGGTCTTGCCGTTTGTGCCGGTCACCACCAACCAACGGCGCGGCGGCCCGTAGTGGCCCGCCGCATCGAGTCGCCAGGCCAACTCCACGTCGCCCCAGATGGGCACGCCGGCCGCCGCCGCGGCGGCCAGCACCGGGGTGGTCGGCTGGAATCCGGGGCTGGTGACCACCAGCGCGTAGCGGTTCTCGGCCAGTTGGCGCACGGCGGCCGGCGGATCCACGGTCGCGTCGCCGCGCCGCGCGAACGGTCGCAGCATCTCCGGATCGTCGTCGCACAGCGTCGGCACGGCGCCGAATCGGGTCAGCGCCGCCAGCACCGCCCTGCCGGTAACCCGGGCACCGGCGATCAGCACGGGCGCGCCCGGCACCAACACGTCAAGCACGTCAGGCGCCGATCGTGGCTAGCCACTCACCGTAGAACAAGGCCACGCCCAGACCGCAGGTGATCGCGGTGAGCAGCCAGAAGCGGATGATCACCGTGGTTTCGGCCCAGCCGAGCAGCTCGAAATGGTGGTGGAACGGCGCCATCCGGAACACCCGGCGCCCGGTGGTGCGGAAGGCCACGATCTGCACCACCACCGAGAGGACTTCGGCAACGAACAGCGAGCCCAGCACAACGGCGAGGATTTCGGTGCGGCTGGTCACCGACAAGCCCGCGATGATGCCGCCCAACGCCAGCGACCCGGTGTCACCCATGAAGATCTTGGCCGGCGCGGCATTCCACCACAGAAAGCCGATGCACGCCCCCGCGGTCGCGGCCGCGATGATCGCCAGGTCCAGCGGATCGCGGACGTTGTAGCAGCCCAGACCGGGTGAGGTGACGCACGCATTGCGGTACTGCCAGAAGGTGATCAACACGTAGGCACCGGTGACCATCGCCATGCTGCCCGCGGCCAGCCCGTCCAGGCCGTCGGTGAAATTGACCGCGTTCGACCAGGCACTGACGATGATGACGCAGAACAGCACGAACAGCGCCGGGGCCAGTGCGACGGTGGCGATCTCACGAACGTAGGACAAATCCGCGCTGGCCGGGGTCAGGCCGTTGGCATTGTGGAATTGCAGAATCAGCACACCGAACAGCACCGCGGCGCTGATCTGCCCGACCGTCTTGGCCGTCTTGTTCAATCCCAAGTTGCGCGACCGGCGGATCTTGATCAGGTCATCGATGAATCCGACGCCGCCCAACAAAGTGGCCAGGCCGAGCACCAGCAGACCCGAGGCGGACATCCCCTCACCGTCGAACGCCAGCCCGGCCAGGTGGGTGCCCAGGTAGCCCGCCCAAACGCCGGCCAGGATCGCCACGCCGCCCATCGACGGGGTGCCGCGTTTGGTCTGGTGGGTGGGCGGCCCGTCCTCGCGGATGTGATGGCCGAAGCCCTGCCTGGTGAACAGCCGGATCAGCACCGGGGTCAACAGGATGGACACGGTCAGCGCGATCGCGACCGCGATGAGGATCTGTCTCATGAGCGGGCTCTGCCAGTTTCCGGGCCGGCTGCTGGGCCTGCTTCTAAAGCCAGGGCGTCCGCAACCGCCCCAAGCCCGACCGAGTTGGACGCCTTGACCAGGACCACATCGCCGGGCCGCAGTTCGGCCCGCAACAAGGCCAGGGCCGCGTCCGGGTCGGCGACGCTGACGGCGCCCCTCTCGGAATCAGTGCTCCACGAGCCCCACGCGCCTTCTAAGACCGCTCCGTGGTGCATGGCGCTCATTGACCTCCCATTTCCCACGACAACGAGTCGAGACACATCTAAGCGCACTGCCAGTCGGCCGATGCGGTCATGCTCGGTTATCGCGTCCGCGCCGAGCTCGGCCATCTCGCCCAGCACCGCCCAGCTGCGCCGGGGGCGCGCGCCCTGCTCCCCCCCGCCGCGGGCGATCCAGGCCAGCGCCTGCAGTCCCGCTCTCATCGAGTCGGGGTTGGCGTTGTAGGCGTCATCGATCACGGTTACCCCGTCCGGCCGGTTGGTCACCTGCATCCGGTGCCGCGAGACCGGCCTGGTGCCCGCCAGTGCCGCCGCCACCTGGTCGAGGCTGGCCCCGCATTCCAAGGCGACCGCACCGGCGCACAGCGCGTTGGTGACGTGATGGTCGCCGTACACGGCGAGCTGGACCTCCACCTCTTGGTCTTGGTTGGGATGGTCGGCGGCATGCCCCTTCGCGTGCATGGTGAACCGCGGCCTGGCCAATTCGTCCAGCGACACCGGTCCGGCCCAGACATCCGGGCCGGCGCTGGGGTCGCGACCGACCCGAACCACCCGCGCCGCGGTCACCTCGGCCATGGCCGCCACCACCGGGTCATCGACGTTGAGAATGGCCACCCCGGATTGCGGAATAGATTGTGGCAGTTCGGCTTTCGTCCGCGCAATGGCCTCACGTGAGCCGAACTCACCCAAATGCGCGGTGCCGACGTTGAGGACCACCCCGATCGCCGGTGGGGCGATCCGGGCCAGCGCGGCGATATTGCCGGGGTGCCGGGCCGACATTTCCAGGATCAAGTAGTCGGTGCTGCGGGTGGCCCGCAACACTGTCCAGGGATGACCGAGCTCGTTGTTGAAGGATCCGGGCGGGGCTACCACCTCGCCCAACGGTTGCAGCACGGCGGCCACCAGGTCCTTGGTGGAGGTCTTGCCCGACGAGCCGGTGATCCCGACGATGGTCAGCCCGCCCGCCACCAGGTCGGCGGCCACCGCCTTGGCCAGCTTGGCCAGCGCGGCCAGCACCGCCGCACCCGACCCGTCGGCATCGTGCTCGAGTACTCCCGCCCGGGGCCCCATTTCTGAAGGACCGGCCGCCGGCGCCGGCTGAGTAACCACGATCGCGGGCACGCCGACCGGGCGCGCCGCCAGCACCGCGACCGCGCCGGCCGCCACCGCCGACGGTGCGTGGTCGTGCCCGTCGGATCGCGCGCCGGGTAACGCCAGGAACAGCCCGCCGGGCCCGATGGCCCTCGAGTCGAATTCCACGGTCCCGGTGACGCGCCGCCGTGCGGCGTCCTTCGGCGAGATGTCGGCCAGGGTTCCGCCGACGATCTCGGCGATCTGGGCGACCGTCAGGTCGATCATCCGCGCGCCCCGAGTCCCTCTAACGCCAGGGCCAGCTCGACCCGATCGTCGAAGGGGCGGACCTCGGCGCCCGTCCGCTGACCGGTCTCGTGACCCTTGCCTGCCACCAACACCACGTCACCTGGGCCCGCCCAGTCCACCGCGTGCCTGATCGCGGCCCGCCTGTCACCGATCTCGACCACCCGCGCCGGGCCGCCGCGTTCGGCCGCCCCGGCCAGGATCTCGCGCCGGATCGCCGACGGATCCTCACTGCGGGGATTGTCGTCGGTGACGACGACCAAATCGGCCAGCTCGGCGGCGACCGCGCCCATCGGCCCGCGCTTGCCCGGGTCGCGGTCGCCACCGGCACCGAACACCACCCCCAACCGGCGGCCCGGCCGCAGCAGGGTTTCCAGCACCGCTCGCAACGCGCCCGGCTTGTGCGCATAGTCGACCAGCGCGAGAAAGTCCTGGCCTCGGTCGACCTCTTCGAGTCGCCCGGGAACGCTGGTCTGCAACAGTCCCGGCGCGGCCTGCTCGGGTGAGACCCCGACCGCTGCGAGAATTGCCAGTGCGACAAGACAATTGGCGACGTTGTACTGGCCCGGTAGCCGGATGCCGACCCGGTGGGGCACGCCGTCGGGCCCGACGGCCGTGAACTCCTGTCCCCCGGCGCCCATCGGCACCACGTCCAGCGCGCGCCAATCGGCGGGTCGGCCCGCAGCACTGACGGTGATAGCGTCACCGGCCCTGGCCGCCATCGCGCGCCCGGCGTCGTCGTCGACGCAGACCACGGCCCGGCGGGCACGCAGCGGTGATTCCGGGTCGAACAACAACGCCTTGGCATCGAAGTAGTCGGCCATCGTCGGATGGAAGTCGAGGTGGTCGCGGGACAGATTGGTGAAACCACCCACCGCGAACTGCGTGCCGTCCACTCGGCCCAGCGTCAGCGCGTGGCTGGACACCTCCATGACCACGGTGTCGACTCCGCGGTCGGCCATCGCCGCGAGCAGCGCCTGTAGCGCCGGAGCTTCCGGAGTCGTCAGCGCGCTGGGAAGGTCGGCGCCGTCGATACGGATGCCGATCGTGCCGATCAACCCCGCCACCCGTCCGCCGGCCCGCAGCCCCGACTCGACCAGATACGTCGTGGTGGTCTTCCCTGATGTCCCGGTGATGCCGACGACGCTCAGCCGCTCGGACGGACGCCCGTACACCGTCGCCGCCAGACCGCCGAGCACGCTGCGGGGGGCCGGGTGCACCAAAATCGGCGGCGCGCCCATCAGCGGGCCCATCTCCAAGACCCCGGCCGCATCGGTGAGCACCGCCACGGCACCGCGTTGGATCGCGTCACCGGCGTAGCGTGCCCCGTGTGTCGCGGCGCCGGGCAGCGCCGCGAACAGGTCGCCGGGTAACACGTCCTGGGCACGCAACGTCACGCCGGTGATCGGCAGGTCCGGGATGTCCGCAGTCTGGTGTGCTCCGCCCGCCAGCACCGCGCCGACCTGAGCCGCGAGCACCGGCAACCGCACGCCCGATCCGGCACTCGGACGCAGCGCGGTGGGCACCGACACCACCTCCCATTCGACGCTGCGTGATCCCCATGACCAGCGATGACACCCTACCTAGCCACGCCCGGATGTGACGGGACCGACAGACACGGGTCCTTGAACCTGCGAGCTCTGCCCAGGTCGGCAAGCTAGTATGCGCTGGGGCATTCTGGTCCCCCAGGGCCTTCGGCTGCTGACACAGGAACGAAGGTGAAATGTCGAACCAATTGACTGACCTGGCGCTCCTCCACGAGCTGGAGCCGATCGCCGAGGCCAATCTCAATCGACATTTATCGGTGGCGGTCGAATGGCATCCACACGATTATGTGCCTTGGGAAAGTGGCCGTAATTTCGCGGAAATGGGCGGCGTGGACTGGGCCCCAGAGCAGTCCCGGCTGAGCGAGGTCGCGAAAGCGGCAATGATCACCAACCTGCTCACCGAGGACAACCTGCCGGCGTATCACCACCAAGCGGCCGAGTATTTTTCCCTCAATGAAGCCTGGGGGACGTGGGTGGGCCGTTGGACGGCCGAGGAGATGCGTCACGCGATCACGATCCGTGACTATCTCGTCGTCACTCGTGGCGTTGACCCGGTGGCGCTGGAGCGGGCGCGCATGGAGCACGTGACGAAGGGGTTCGCAGCCACCGCCGAGGAACAAGCGCAACATAAGACCGATTTCCTGATGTCGGTCGCTTACGTCACGTTCCAAGAACTCGCTACCCGCATCAGTCACCGCAATACCGGCAGGGTGTGCAACGACCCGGTCGCAGACCGGATGCTGCAGCGGATCGCCGGCGACGAGAACCTGCACATGATTTTCTATCGGAGCATGTGCGCCGCGGCGCTTGATCTCGCACCCGATCAGACCCTGGAGGCCATAGCCGACGTCGTGGAGAACTTCCGGATGCCGGGTCAGGGCATGCCCAATTTCCGCCGCAACGGCGTGCTGATGGCCAAGCACGGCATCTACGACCCGCGCCAGCATCTCGAAGATGTCTTGACTCCGAACCTACGCATTTGGCGGATTTTCGAGCGTGACGACTTCAGCGCCGTAGGCGAACAACGCCGTGAGCAACTCGCAGCCCACCTGGAAGACCTTCAGCGCCAGGTGATCAAGTTCGAGGAACAACGCGATCGCCTGTTCGCCCGTCAGGCGCTTAAGAAGGAAGCCCAGACCGTCTAACGGTCGGTTTCTTCAGCCCTGCAAAGTCAGCATCGGTCCCGGATCGGGCGACAGTGGCACGTTCTCCCGTTGCATCAGCCAGCCGGCGATGTTGTGGAACAGCGGGGCCGCCGAGTGCCCGGCCGTGCCGTCCGCGTTGCGCTCGGGGTTGTCCATCATCAGGCCGATCACATAGCGCGGATTGTCGACGGTGGCCATCCCGGCGAAGGTGATCCAGTAGACGTTGTCGTAGTAGCAGCCGCATGCGGGGTTGATTTGCTGGGCGGTCCCGGTTTTACCGGCCATCTGATATCCCGGCACCGCGGCCGCGGGGCCGGTGCCCTGCTGGTAGCCCATCGGGTCGCGTTGCACCACGGCCCGCAGCATCTGTCGCACGGTCTGGGCGGTCTGCGCTGAAACCACCCGAACGCCGTCCGGACGAGGTTCTTCGGTCCTGCTGCCATCGGGTCCGATGGTGGCCTTGATGATCCGCGGCGGCATCCGCAACCCGTCGTTTGCGATCGCCTGGTACATGCCCGTCATCTGCAGCAGGGTCATCGAAAGACCTTGGCCGATAGGCAGGTTCGAGAAGGTGCTGCCCGACCACTGATCGACCGGCGGGACCAGTCCGGCGCTCTCGCCAGGCAGCCCGACGTTGGCGCGCTGGCCCAGCCCGAACTTGCGAACCATGTCGTAAAAACGCTCCGGACCGACGCGCTGAGCCAGCATCAGCGTCCCGACGTTGGACGACTTTCCGAACACACCGGTGGTGGTGTAGGGCATCACGCCGTGGTCCCAGGCGTCGTGGATGGTGACGCCGCCCATCTGGATGGCGCCGGGTACCTGCAACACCTCGTCGGGGTTGCTGAGCCCGTATTCGATGACCGAGGACGCGGTGATCACCTTGTTCACCGAGCCCGGCTCGAAGGGCGAGGACACCACCAGGTTGCCGAGTTGCTTGTCGGCCTGACGTCCGATGTCCTGGGAGGGGTCGAAGGTGTTGTCGTTGGCCATGGCCAGAACTTCGCCGGTTTTGGCGTCGAGGACGACAGCCGAGACGTCGTGGGCGCCGGACAGGTTCTTTGCCTGCTGCACCTGCTGCTGCACGTAGAACTGGATGTCGTCGTCGATGGTCAGCTCAACGGTCGAGCCGTTGACCGAACGATGCCGGTTGCGGTAGCTGCCCGGGATGACCACGCCGTCGGACCCCCGGTCATAGGTGACCGACCCGTCGGTTCCGGACAATACCGAGTCCAGCGACTCCTCCAGGCCCAGCAGCCCGTGCCCGTCCCAGTCGATACCGCCGACGACGTTGGCCGCCAGCGATCCGCCCGGATATTGCCGCAGGTCCTGACGCTCGGAGCCGACCTCTGGATACTTTTCCGAGATCGCGCCCGCAATAGCCGGGTCGACCGCGCGGGCCAGATACGTGAAATTCTCGTCGCTTTGCAGCTTCTTCAGCACCGTCTGGAAGTCCGGTTTGTTGTTGAGTTTTCCGGCAACCTCTTTGGCAATATCGCGCAGTCGTTGCTGCGGGTCGGGAGCGGCCGAGTTCTTCTTCCTGGCCTCCTCCAACTGCTGGCGGATCCGCTTCGGCTGAAACGTCAACGCCCGTGACTCGGTGGTGAATGCGAGTTGCTGATTGTTGCGGTCGACGACGCTGCCGCGGACCGCTTTCTCAATATCGGTCACCTTGAGCTGTCCAGCGGCCTGAGCGCGCAGGGTCGCGGCATCTGATATCTGCAGAACGAACAACTGCGCCGCCGCCGCCAGCAACACCATGAAAATGACCGCGTTGCCGGCCCGGTGCCGGAAGACAAATGACGCGCCGCGCGTCCCCACTTCCACAATCTTGCGGGTGCGCCGGTCTCGTGCTGAGTGGGCTGCGTCGGTTTGGAAGTCGGCCCGGACGGCCTTGGCCCGCTGCGGCTTCCGCGGACTTCGCACCGGTCGGACCGACGGCGAACGGCGGGCGCGCCCGGGTGCGGTGCGGCTCATCGGGCAGCACCCGCCGGTAGCGGGACCCCTGGTTGCGGAGCCCCGGGTTGCGGAGCCGGAGCGAGCACCGGCGCCGGTAACACCGGAACCGGCACTTCTGCGGGTAGTGGGGCGGCGAGCGGCGCGGGTACCTGGCCCGGCAGCGGAACGGGCAAGCCGCCCAGCGGAATAGGCACTTCCGCGGGTACCGGGGCGGTTACCGGGGCGGCCGGAGCGGGCAGCCCTGGCAACTGCATCGTCCCCGGGACCTGCCCGACGATCTGACCGCCGGGCAAAGGCGGCAGCTGGGGAGCGGTCTGGGGCAGGTGCTGGCCGCCCACTGTCGCCGAGCCGTCCGGAGCCCGAAGCAGCGCTTCCGGCCCAGAGTTGGCGGGCGCCGGCGGCCCACCGGGGACCGGTTGCAGCCGAATCGGGATCTCGGGGGGCAGCGCCGCCGCTTTCGGTGGCTGTGGCGGGCCGTCTTCGGGCAGCTTGGCGTTCAGCGGCGGCGGCGGGACGCCGTCGGCCGGCTTGGGCGTACCGACTACCACCCAACTGCCGGCCGGGTCCTGGACCAGGTGGGCGGTGTCCCTGGTGGGGATCATCCCCTGCTTGCGGGCGGCTTCCGCCAGGGCCGGGGCGGCCTCCGCCTCGCGCACGTCACGTTCCAGCGCCTCCTTCTGCTGCTGCAGCATCCGGTTCTTGTGGCGGGCGTGGCTGAGCTGGTACGAGCGCTCGGCGGAGGCAGTGGATAACCACAGCGTCAGACCGAGACCGAGAGCGAGCGCACCGATGATCAGAACGACAAACGGGACCTTGCTCGCCAGCGTCCGGGGCCGCAGATCGATCAACGCCAGGCGAGCGACCAGGCGCTCGGTCAGACGAGGCCGGATCGCCTTGGGCGCCTTTGCTTTCCGCGCCTTTGCCCGGGCCTTTGCCTGGCTCCGACTAGTCGGCCGGACCGACCGTTCGACTGGCCGGGAGATCGGGTTGGTCTGCGGGCCGGACTTGGGTGCGCGGGCCTCCCGGGCCGGCGCCGAGGTGTTTCCCGGCCGGGTGCGGCGGGCCGCAGCCGACTCGGCGGCCGTACGCCGGCTCTTGACGGAACCGTCGCGCCCGCCCCGACGGACGCTGGCGTCCCGGCGTTTCGGCGTCTCGCGTTTCGCCTTCATCAGTTGCCTTTCTGCACTCGTTGCAGGGCTCGCAATCGCACCGCGGCGCTGCGCGGATTGCGTTCGATCTCGGCTTCGTCCGCGCGCTCGGCACCGCGCGTCAACGAACGGAATCGCGGCTCGTGGCCCGGCAGCTCCATCGGGAGACCTTCGGGCGTGCGGGAGGCGACCGCCTCGGCGAACGCGCGTTTGACGATCCTGTCCTCCAGCGACTGGTAGGCCAGCACGACGATGCTCCCGCCGACGGCGAGCGCGCCCAACGCCGCGGGGACGGCACCGCGCAGCGAGGTCAGTTCGTCGTTGACCGCGATCCGCAATGCTTGGAACGTGCGCTTTGCCGGATGGCCACCGGTGCGCCGGGCGGGAGCCGGAATCGCCTGGTACAGCAGCGCGACGAGCTCGGCGGTCGAGGTGAACGGGTTGCGGGCCCGCTGGCGGACGATCTGCGCGGCAATCCGCCGCGCGAACCGCTCTTCGCCATACCGGTGCAAAATGTCGGCCAATGCGGCCGCGTCGTAAGTGTTGACGATCTCGGCCGCGGTCAGCGCTGACGTCGGGTCCATTCGCATGTCCAGCGGCGCGTCCTGGGCGTAGGCGAAGCCCCGCTCGGCGCGGTCGAGTTGCATGGACGACACGCCGAGATCGAACAGCACGCCGTCCACCGATTCCTCTGCGGCGTAACCGGACTCGGCCAGTGCTTCCGCGAGACCGTCATACCGGCTGTGTATCAGCGTGATTCGGTCGGCGAATCGTGCGAGCCGAGTCCGGGCGATGTCCAGTGCGCTGGGGTCGCGGTCGAGTCCTATCAGCCGCAGTCCCGAAAACTCGGTCAGGAACCGCTCGGCGTGCCCGCCCGCGCCGGTCGTGGCGTCGACGAGGACCGCGTTGGACCCGTCGGAGTGGTAGCGGGTCAGCGCGGGGGTGAGCAGCTCAACACAACGTTGCAGAAGGACGGGCACATGGCCGAAAGAGGCTGGACCGTCAGCCATCGCGACACCTCCCGGGGTCCGGCCGTACCTGTTTCGCGCAAAGAGGTCCCTGTCCGAAGGTACGAACCTGGCGTCGGGGAAGTACGCCAGGGTCGGTTCGGGCAGAGGCCACGATGCACGGGCACGCGCCTCAGATAATGTCGCCGAGGGCTTCATCGCTGGCCGCGGAGAAGTTCTCTTCGTGGATCTGCTGGTAGTCCTGCCACGCCTGCGCATCCCAGATTTCGAGATTGCGGATCGCTCCGATGACCACGCAGTCCTTGGAGAGGTTGGCGTAGCGGCGGTGATCGGCCGACAACGTGATGCGGCCCTGGGCGTCGGGATGCTGCTCGTCTGTTCCGGCGGCGAGGTTGCGTAGGAAGGCTCTGGCTTCCGGGTTGCTTCGCGAGGTCTGACTTGCCTTGAACGCCATCTCCTCGAATTCCGCCCGCGGGAAGACAGCGAGGCTGTGATCTTGGCTCTTGGTAACCATCAACCCCCCTGCCAGTGCGTCGCGAAACTTGGCGGGCAATGTGAGTCGCCCCTTGTCGTCGAGTTTGGGTGTGTAGGTGCCGAGAAACACCAGCTCACCTCCCGCTCAACCTCACCCTGAACTCTTCGGCCACCATACCCCACAACCCCCCACTTTTCCCCATCATTTGGGTGTCGTGGCGTGGTTTTGCGCCATATCTGACACTCCGCGTGGCACGTGGGCCGTCAACGCTGACTGTGCGGCGCGCTCGCGGCGCAGGGAAACCCCATTTCAGGAGGCAAAAGACGACGAGTGGGGCCAAGTGGGGCAACGGGGTGGGGGCCAGTGGGGCTCAGCTTGGGCACTGTTCGGCCTCGAATTGGGCTCGGGCCGACCCTGCGGCTCAGGTCCGCTCGCGACGCGACAAAAAAAGCGGGGCAACCACCGGCTGCCCCGCTGTTACGTCTGGGTCGTTCCGCTACTCGTCGAAGCGGCGGCGGAACCGATCTTCCATGCGGCTGGTGAATGAGCCGCCACCGCCCTTGGCGCGGCGCTGACGCGCGGGCCCGGGCGCGGATCCCGGCTGATCCGCCCGGTTGGATAACCGGGGACCGGTTATGGCGAAGACCACACCCCCGAACATCACGATGAATCCGAAGACGCTGAGAATCGGGAAACTACCGATCATCGTGGCCCGGAAAGCCACACCCGAGACCAGCATTCCCAGGCCGATGACGAACAGCGCCGCGCCCTGCAGGCGCCGCCGCGCCGTCGGAGCGCGCAACCCACCGCCGCGAACACTCGACGCGAATTTCGGGTCTTCGGCGTAGAGAGCGCTCTCGATTTGATCGAGCATCCGCTGCTCATGATCGGAGAGTGGCATTCGTCCCTCCTTGCCGACAGTTTGACACGTAACTATCGATAGCACGCGGATGCCCTTCGTGGGGGCAACTAACTCAAATGATACGAGGTCATTCAGCGTGGTACCACTGGTTCGACGGCGATTCTATCGTTGTTGCGCTCCGGCGACGAGGCGGATCGCAACGGCGCTGCGCGGCAACCGGCTTGCGGGTCGTCGGCTTGTAGCCGCGGCCGCTCGTCGATCCGGATGGTCGAGTCCGATAATGGCGATGGGCGCAAGGGCCTTTGGCAACCGGATGAGCCCAATGATCCCATTGATCCGAACGACCCGATCGAGCCGATCGAGCCGAAAGAGGAGGACACCGCGAGTTGGCGATATTCCTCATCGATCTGCCGCCGAACGATATGGAGCGCCGCCTCGGTGACGCCCTTGGGGTGTATGTCGACGCGATGCGGTACCCACGCGGTACCGAGAATCAGCGCGCGGCGATGTGGCTCGAGCACATCCGCCGACGTGGCTGGCAGGCGGTGGCCGCCGTCGAAGTGGCCGCCGGGGAACTGGGCTCGAAACTAGGAGATGCACCGCTGCTGGGCGTGGCCTACGGCTACCCGGGGGCGCCCGGTCAGTGGTGGCAGCAGCAGGTTGTGCTGGGCCTGCAACGCGGCGGCTCGCCACCTCAGGCGATCGCGCAGCTGATGAACAGCTATTTCGAGTTGACCGAGCTGCACATTCATCCCCGGGCGCAGGGCCGCGGTCTCGGCGAAGCACTGGCCCGCCGGCTGCTTGCCGGTCGCAGGGAAAAGAACGTCCTGCTCTCCACCCCGGAAACAACTGGCGAACCCAACCGCGCCTGGCGGCTGTACCGGCGGCTGGGCTTTACCGACGTCATCCGCCGGTACCACTTCGCCGGTGACCCACGAGAATTCGCCATCCTCGGGCGCGCGCTACCTTTGTGATCTGGCACGATGACCTGGTGCGCGTGAGCTCCCCCACACTTCCGGCCCGAGAATTCACTACTCGACGGCGCCGCCTACTGGCCATCGCGATGCTGCTGCTGATCGTGCCCATGGCTACCGGGTGTCTGCGGGTCAGGGCATCGCTCACCATTTCGCCGGATGACCTGGTGTCCGGGGAGATCATCGCTGCAGCAAAGCCCAAAAACCCCAAAGACACAGGGCCCCAGCTCGACAGCAACTTGCCTTTCAGTCAGAAGGTGGCCGTCTCGAACTACGACAGCGACGGCTATGTGGGGTCGCAGGCGGTCTTCTCCGATCTGACCTTCGCCGAGTTGCCGCAGCTGGCCAACATGAACTCCAACGCCGTCGGCGTGAATCTGTCGCTGCGCCGCAGCGGCAACGTGGTTGTTCTGGAAGGCCGAGCCGACCTGACCTCAGTGACCGACCCGGAGGCGGACGTGCAGTTGACCATCGCCTTCCCCGGGGTGGTGACGTCCACCAACGGGGAGCGAGCCGATTCCAACTCAGTCTCGTGGAAACTCAAGCCCGGCGTGGTGAGCACAATGACCGCGCAAGCCCGCTACACCGACCCCAATACCCGTTCCTTCACCGGGGCGGGCATCTGGCTGTGCATCGCGGCGTTGGCGGCCGCAGGCGTGGTGGGCGTGCTGGCCTGGCTCAGCCGTGACCGCTCCGAGCCGCTCACCGCGGAACGGGACCAAACGCCCAGCTAGTGCGCTAGACCTGCGCAGGCGACCAATAGGCGAGCATCTCGGCAAAGGTCGCAAAAGCCGGCCCGGAAACGCCATACGTCGCCTCGAGATGGATGCTGACCGGAAAACCGAGGTCGGCGACGCCGTCCAGCACCCGCTTGTACAGGTCGACGAGGAGCCGGCGCTTCTGATCAGGTTCGCTGGCGGCCAACCTCTTGACGAACGCCTGCTCATCAGCGACCGCGGCGTTTCCCGGGTCTTGAATGAGCCAATTGATCAGTCCGACGCGGGTCTCCATCGCAGGCACGAATCCGAACGACAGCAGGATTTCCGGTCGGTGATCGGTGTTCTTGGCGAAGTCCGCGAGGAAATCGACGATCGCGTCGGAGTACAACAGCTGCGTCATGGCGTAGGTCGCGCCCTGATTGCACTTGAAATTGAGCCGGCCCTGCTCGCCGTCGCGCGTCGGGATCAGGATCACGCCCCGATTGGGCAGCAGCTGACGATAAATCGACAGGGCGTCAGTCGGCGCGACGCCGGAACCCTCGCCGTCATTCATGGTGCGCGGCACACCGACGAACACGACGCCCTCCATGCCGGCGGCCGACAACTCCGTGAGCCGCTGGCGCAGAGCCGGCTCGTCCATGAACGCGGTGACCTGCGTGCACAAGCCGTTAACACCCGGTAACTCGGCTCTGATCGTCGACCAGAAATCCAATACGTCGAGCTTCGGCTCCATCGGGACGGGACGGTCGTCGTCCTCCGCGATCATCCCTGGAATCATCACGTGCCGAATCTGGCCGTCCAGGCCAGATTGCGTCGAGTACTGGACCACCTTGCGCGCATCTTGCAGCGCCCGCTCCCTGCCCTCGTCCACATTCGGTGGCACCAGTTCGAGCGCGATGGTGTTTAGGGTCACGCGAGTCCTCTTCGTTGATGGCAGGCCAACCGACCCAGTTCATACTCTCTGGTCTCGAAGCAAGCATAGGAGCGAGGGCGAATACACTTGTCGGGCCAGGGACAGGCCGAGCAGAAAGGGGCGCCGCGCTGAGCCTCGAAGCAGCGGCAACCATCGAGTTGACCGGCGCCATCACCGACCAACTTCAGCGGTATCTGCACGACCGCCGCGAGCGGGCGTCCTACATCGGTAGCGACTTCGACGTGCTGATCGCCGCGCTACAGGATTTTGTGCTCAGCGGCGGCAAGCGGTTGCGACCCGCCTTCGCGTATTGGGGCTGGCGCGCAGTCGCGGCAGTGGAACCCGATCCCGATGTGCTGCTTTTGTTTTCCGCACTGGAACTATTACATGCCTGCGCGCTGGTGCATGACGATGTGATCGATCGCTCCGCCACCCGCCGCGGCAGGCCGACGGCCCACGTCCAGTTCGCGACGCTGCACCGCGATCGGGGCTGGAGCGGCTCGCCCGAGGATTTCGGCATGTCGGCGGCCATCCTGCTGGGCGACCTGGCGCTGTCCTGGGCCGACGACATCGTTCTCGCGACCGACCTGTCCCGCGACGCCCGGCTGCGCATCCAGCCCGTGTGGGCCGATATCCGCACCGAGGTGGTGGCCGGGCAGTACCTCGACATCGTCGCCGAGGCCAGCGCGGCGGAGTCGATTGCGTCGGCGATGAACGTCGATATGTTCAAGACCGCCTGCTACACCGTCACGCGACCGCTTCAGCTGGGGGCGGCCGCCGCCGCCGACCGGCCCGACGTCCAGGCCGCATTCGCTCAGTTCGGCACCGACCTTGGCGTGGCCTTCCAGCTGCGCGACGACGTGCTCGGCGTGTTCGGCGACCCGGAGGTGACGGGCAAGCCGTCCGGTGACGACCTTAGATCCGGCAAGCGCACCGTGTTGCTGGCCGAGGCGGTGGAGCTGGCGGACAAGTCGGATCCTTTGTTGGCCAACCTGCTGCGGACCTCCATCGGCAGCGCGCTGACCGAACCGCAGGTGGCGGAGCTGCGCGACGCCATCGAGGCGGTGGGCGCGCTGTCCGCGGCCGAGCATCGCATCGACACGCTGAGCCGGCGGGCACTGGCCACGCTGGCGGCCGCGCCCATCGACGCGGCGGCCAAAGCCGGGCTGTCCGAACTGGCCAATGCCGCGACGAACCGGTCGGCATGACCGCATGACAAATCCTGTTATCTCCCAATACTTTTCTCGCATGCTCGCGTTCGTTGCCGCGCCGGAGTCCGGCCCGGCCAAGCTGGGTTTCCTGGGTTCGGTGCTGATCACCACGGGCGGGCTCGGAGCGGGCAGCACCCGCGTGCATGATCCGCTGCTGGAGGCGATCCACATGTCCTGGCTGCGGTTCGGCCACGGGCTGGTGCTCGCGTCGATCCTGTTGTGGATCGGCGTCGGTCTGATGGTGATCGCCTGGCTGGGCCTTGGCAAACGTCTGCTGACCGCTGATGTCAGTGAGTTCGTGATGAGGGCCACCACCGCGTTCTGGCTGGCCCCGTTGCTGCTGTCGGTGCCTATCTTCAGCCGGGACACCTATTCGTACCTGGCCCAGGGCGCACTTCTGCGCGACGGCCTGGACCCCTATGCGGTGGGTCCGGTCGGCAATCCAAATTCCTTGTTGGACGACGTAAGTCCCATCTGGACGATCACCACGGCGCCGTATGGTCCGGCGTTCATCCTGGTTGCGAAGTTCGTCACGATGGTCGCCGGCAACAACGTGGTGGCCGGGACCATGCTGCTGCGGTTGTGCATGCTGCCCGGACTCGCGTTACTGATCTGGGCCGCTCCCCGACTGGCCCACCACGTCGGCACGAACGGCTCGATTGCGTTGTGGATCTGCGTTCTCAACCCATTGGTGCTGATCCACCTGATGGGTGGGGTGCACAACGAGATGCTGATGGTGGGGTTGATGGCCGCCGGGATTGCGCTGACTTTCCAGGGCCGTCATGTCCTGGGCGTCGCGCTGATTGCGGTCGCGGTCGCGGTCAAAGCCACCGCCGGAATCGCGCTGCCCTTCATGGTGTGGGTATGGATGCGTCATCTGCGCGACAAACGGGGCTACCGGGCCTCCCAAGCGTTCCTGCTCGCGACCGCGATATCGCTGGTGATCTTTATTGCGGTGTTCGGGATATTGACCGTGGTGGCCGGCGTCGGCCTGGGCTGGCTGGCCGCGCTGGCGGGCTCAGTCAAGATCATCAACGCGCTGAGCCTGCCGACGCTGGCAGCGAACCTGATCCACGCCCTCGGCAGCGGATTCTTTCCGGTCGACTTCTACCCGGTGCTCCGAGTCACCCGCGCCATCGGAATCGCGATCATTGCGGTGTCGCTGCCCGTGTTGTGGTGGCGGTTCCGGCGCGACGACCGGGCGGGATTGACCGGTATCGCCTGGTCGATGTTGATCGTGGTGCTGTTCGCCCCCGCCGCGCTGCCGTGGTACTACACCTGGCTGCTGGTGGTGGTCGCCCCGCTGACGCAGTCGCGGCCGGCGATGGCGGTCATCGCCGGCTTCTCGACGTGGGTCATGGTGATTTTCAGTCCCGATGGATCGCAGGGCACGTATTCGTGGCTGCATTTATCGCTGGCCACCGCATGTGGGCTCCTCGCCTGGTACGTCGTGTACCGGGTCCCGGACGCCCACACCGAAGAGCCTTGTGCGGAAACGGAAGCCCAAGCCGCCGCTTAGTTGGCCTTAGTACGCCATGGCTTGTGCTCGGCGCACGACCTCCCGGGCCTGGTGCGCGTGCAGCGCATCGACGGGACGCGCGTTGCTGATGGCGTCGCGTTCGCCGTCGCGGGTGATCGTCAGCGACGGGTCGGGGGTGAACAGCCAGCGGACGATCTCGGTCTCGTGATAACCACCGTCGTGCAGGATCGTCAACAATCCCGGCAGGCTTTTGACTACCTCGCCGGAATTGCTGAAAAAGACCTGTGGCACCACCACGTCACCGGCGCGCCGCACCGCGAGCAAGTGACCCTCCCGCAACTGCTGCGCAACCTTGCTGACCGGAACACCGAGTAACTGAGCGACCCGGGATAAGTCGTAGGTCGGCTCGTCGGGATCCAAGACGTCGTCGCCGGCCGGAATGCTGCCCACCCGGCAAGTCTATCGCCTAGTGCGCGGCGGAGTCCGCGAAATCGCGGCTACCGCACCTACGATGGCCCGGTGGATGGCACGCTGCTAGACGGCCGTTACCTGGTGCAGGCCAAGATCGCCAGCGGCGGTACGTCGACGGTCTACCGTGGCCTCGACGTCCGGCTGGATCGGCCTGTCGCACTGAAAGTGATGGATTCGCGCTACGCCGGCGACGCCCAGTTTCTGGCGCGCTTCCAGCTGGAAGCCCGCACGGTCGCCCGATTGAAGCACCCCGGGCTGGTCGCGGTCTATGACCAGGGCCTGGACGCCCGGCACCCTTTTCTGGTGATGGAGCTCATCGAGGGTGGCACCCTGCGCGAACTGCTGGCCGAACGCGGCCCGATGCCGCCGCATGCCGTGGTGGCGGTGCTTCGCCCGGTGCTGGGCGGCCTGGCCGCGGCCCACCGGGCCGGGCTGGTGCATCGCGACGTCAAGCCGGAGAACGTGCTGATCTCGGACGACGGCGACGTGAAAATCGCCGATTTCGGACTGGTGCGCGCGGTCGCCGCGGCTGGAATCACCTCGGCCAGCGTCATTCTGGGCACCGCCGCGTACCTGTCCCCCGAGCAGGTCCGCGACGGCCATGCCAGTCCGCGCAGCGATGTCTACTCAACCGGCATCCTCACCTATGAGCTGCTGACCGGGTACGCACCGTTCACCGGCGATTCGGCGTTGTCGATCGCCTACCAACGGCTGGACAACGACGTCCCGCCGGCCGGCGCCGTGATCAAGGGTGTGCCCTCGCAGCTCGACGAATTCGTGGCACGCGCGACCGCCCGTGACCCCGCCGATCGATACGCCGACGCGACCGAGATGGCCGCGGATCTGGACGCGATCGCCGCGGAATTGGCGGTGCCGGACTTCCGGGTACCGGCGCCGAGCAACTCCGCGCAACACCGATCGGCGACAACAGACAGTCGGCGCCGTGGCCATCCGAGCGAGCGCCCGGCACCGGTACATCACCCGACCCGACAGTTGACCCGCGGACCCGGCGACTGGTCCGATCCGGGCCACCCCGCTGACTCGGAAACTGAACCCGACGACCCCCACTACGAATACGATTCGATCTCAGGCGAATTCGCCGGCATCGCGATCAGCGAATTCATCTGGGAGCGACAGCACGCGCGGCGCATGGTCCTGGTGTGGGTGGCGCTCGTGCTGTCGCTCACCGGGTTGGTCGCGACCGCGGGATGGACCATCGGAAGCAATCTGAGCGGCCTGCTGTAACCCTTACCGTGACGCTCACACCGGTCGCCGAGACCACATAACCAGCAGCCTGCGGTCGATCTGTCGGTACCCGCTTGGGTCACCAAATTTTCGTGTCAGTGCGCACGTCGGGCGGTTCAGGGAGCTTCAGGAGGGCCGTGGGTATCGGGTCGGCGGCGGTGCGGGCGTGGTTGTCGGCCGTGATTATCGAGGTCTGTTAGCAGTGGGTAACGCAAACGAAATTCTTTATGCCTGAACCCGTTTCAGCTTCTTTTGTGATGCTGCTCACCAACCCTAGTTGGTTGTTGGTGGTGGTTGCGGCTGGAAGGGGTCGTACCACCACCAGTCGGCGCGCTCGCCGGTGGGCCCGGGCCACGGTGGGACAGCGGGCGGGGTGTGAGTTGGTGGGCGGGCCAGCGATCCCGGGCTCAGTTGGCGCCCGGCGTCGTCGGTGACGGTCAGAGCGTCTGCGGGTCCGGTGATGGTGATGGCGCCCCCGTGGTGCAGCCGGTGGTGATACGGGCAGACCAGTACCAGGTTGGCCAACTCGGTGGGACCGCCGTCTTCCCAATGCACGATGTGGTGCGCGTGCAGACCACGGGTGGCGCTACAGCCCGGAACCGCGCACATAGGGTGGCGGTGCTCGAGCACGCGGCGAAGCCGCCGGCTGATCTGACGGGTCGCTCGGCCGGCGCCGATGACCTCGCCATGGCGTTCGAACCAGACCTCACAGGTGCCATCACAGGTCAGGTACTGACGTTCGGCTTCGGTCAGCAGCGGACCTAAATGCAGCGCGCCGACGCGCTGGGCCACGTCCACATGCACCACCACCGTGGTGTGATGCCCGTGCGGCCGGCGGGCCGCCTCGGCATCCCATCCGGCCTCCACCAGACGCATAAACGCTTCGAGGGTGCCCGGCAACGGCGGCGCGACATCGGATGCGCGGCCGCCATCGCCGTGATCGTGCTTCCACTCGGCGATCAACGCATCACGATGAGACGCCAACGCCGCGTCGAACTTCGCCGCATCCAGGTGGCCAAGTTTGATCCGCCAACAGCTGAACTGCTCATCGGAGGTCTTCGTGATCGAGGCCTGCGGTGGAGGCCCCGGATCGGGTTCGGGTCGCGGCTCCAGGCTGACCGCGGTACGCAGCTGGTTGACCGTGGCGACCCGGGCCAGCTGCGCGTAATGCTCATCAGAACCCTCACCCGCCCGTGCGGCGATGACACCGACCTGATCGAGTGAGAGTCGACCCTCCCGCATGCCCTGCGCGCAGCGCGGAAACTCCTCCAGCCGGCGCGCGACGGTGCTGATCGCGCGGGCGTTTGCCGATGACGCGCCGATCTTCCAGGCCACCAACGCCGCGACCGACCGCGCGCCCGTGACACCGCACAGCTCGTCGCGATCCATCTCGGCGACGATCTCCACGATCCGCCCATCGATCGCGTTACGCTGACCGGCCAACTCCGCCAACTCGCCAAACAGCACCTCAAGACGCTCAGCAGGCCTAGCTGCCGCGGGAGGCGATGCGGTCAAAGACATAACCACATCATCGCAGGGGGGTACGACATTGATGATGGAAGAGCGTTACCGCGTAGGTCTCGACCGTCATCATTCGCCACGCAGGACAACCTCAGTGGCCACCACACGCCAAGACCAGACATCAGTGCCCAGATCCCAACAGACCAAACCGAAAAACCACAGGTCAACCCGCCGCGACTACCGCGAACCCCGAATCGTGAGCCAAGTCAGCAGCTTCGCACGGAGCGGCATCTGCTTACCACAGTGCCTTGTAATGCATGAGGGCGTTGGTTACTAGTCCAACACCGAAGACCAGGAACAGAATTCGCACCGATATTGGGCCATATCGGGTGAGGACACGCACGAGCCTGCGATGAACGCGCATCGCTCGCGGAGTCCTTCTCGTCGACAGAGCAAGGATCACCAGCGGTGGTGAAAGCACGACCGCGCAGTAGGTTATGACGATCAAAGGCCAGGCGGGTGGTCGCGGATGCAAGGCGGCGAGCATTGCCAAGCCTGTGAGGTATGGCACCGCGGTCGGCGCCTGCCCGATACCCACCGCGAGTCCAAGGAATCCGAGCAGCCACGGCCGTTCCCGCATCGCCGCCATCGCCCAGCCGGGCGCCGATGACTGGGCAGTCAACGGGAAGAAAGCCAGACAGATCAGCACTCCCCCGAGCAATACCTCGCCCCAAGACCGAATGGCAGCCGTGATGTGGAAGTCGACACGAGTAGCCAGAAAGCCGAGACCAAGCACCGTGCACAAGCCAAACGTGGTCGTCACAGTAAAGACGCCGGCAATGAAGCTCAAGGCGCTCGGAATTGGCGATCTGCGACGGAGCCGGCTATCGAAAATGACCGCTGAGACTACTCCCACATTGAGGACATTCATCGAGTCGATAAACGCGAACCCGGCAAGCGCGAGCACGAGCACTCCCATGAGTGTGGACCTGACTTACTGCGTAGACCTGACGGCCGGCAGCCGACGACGACGCCCAGTCGCCGCGAGGAGCCCCCAGAGAAAAGGACAGTCGATCATCCGGCTGACGATACGTCAAAATTGAGAAAAATAAGCAAACGGTAAGATCGGGGTGAGGGCGTGTCGGAAGGCAGGAGTGCCGCAGCCAAGTAACGAAATGCTGGTTAGCTCGTCGTCGACGAATGCCGGATCTCCGCAAAGATCTCACGAAACCGCCTGCAATAGCGCCACATCCGGATGGCCCCAAGCACGCCTAGTCGCGAAGCATCTCCGCGACCAGGAACGCCAACTCCAGCGACTGCTGCGTGTTCAGCCGCGGATCGCATGCCGTCTCGTAGCGGCCGGCCAGGTCGTTGTCGGAAATGTCTTGTGCGCCACCGAGACACTCGGTGACGTTCTCGCCGGTGATCTCGACGTGGATACCACCCGGGTGGGTGCCCAGCGCGCGGTGCACCTCGAAGAAGCCCTGCACCTCGTCGACGATGCGGTCGAAGTGCCGGGTCTTGTAGCCGGTGGACGACTCGTGGGTGTTGCCGTGCATGGGGTCGCACTGCCAAATCACCTGGTGACCGGTGGCCTGCACCTTCTCGATGATCGGCGGCAACACGTCGCGCACCTTGTTGTTGCCCAGCCTGCTCACCAGCGTCAGCCGGCCCGCCTTGTTGTGCGGGTCGAGCCGCTCGACGTATTCGACGGCCAGCTCCGGTGTCATCGTCGGGCCGATTTTGACGCCGATCGGGTTGGCGATCACCTCGGCGAACGCGATGTGGGCGCCGTCGAGCTGCCGGGTCCGCTCACCGATCCACACGGTGTGGGCCGACAGGTCATACAGTTGCGGATCGCCCTCTTGTTCGGTCGACAGCCGCAGCATGGACCGTTCGTAGTCGAGCACCAAAGCCTCGTGGCTGGCGTAGATCTCGGCGGTTTGCAGATTGCGGTCCGCCACGCCGCAGGCGCTCATGAAACGCAGCGCGCGGTCGATCTCGGCGGCCAGCGCCTCATAGCGTGCGCCCGCCGGTGAGGTCCGGACGAATTCCCGGTTCCAGTCGTGCACCCCGTGCAGCGACGCCAGCCCCGACGACGTCAGTGCGCGCATCAGGTTCATCGCCGCGCTGGCGTTGGCGTACGCGCGCACCAGCCGCGACGGGTCATGTTCGCGCACCGCGGCGTCCGGGGCGAAGCCGTTGATCATGTCGCCGCGGTAGGACCTCAGGCCCAGCGCGTCGATGTCCGCAGACCGCGGCTTGGCGTACTGGCCTGCGATCCGGGCCACTTTGACCACTGGCAGGCTGGCGCCGTAGGTCAACACCACCGCCATCTGCAGCAAGGTGCGGACATTGCCCCGGATGTGCGGTTCGGTGTTGTCGGCGAAGGTCTCCGCGCAGTCACCGCCCTGCAGCAGGAACGCTTCGCCTCTGGCGACCTGGGCCAGTTGTTCCTGCAGCCGGATGATCTCGGACGGCACCGTCACCGGCGGCACGCTTTCCAGGACCTTACGCATCTCCGCGGCCTGGTCGGCGGGCCAGCTGGGTTGCTGAGCGGCCGGCTTGGCCAGCGCCGCGTCCAGCCGGGCCCGCAACTCGGAGGGCAGTGGCGGCAGCGATGGCAGCTGGTCGATCGGGATGTCGACAGTCCAGTTCATCGGTCTATCGTAACCGGGGCTGGTCAGGTGCTGATCAGGGCGAACGCCGCCGCGAGCTCACCCGGGCTCGCCTTCGGCGGCGATTATCCGGAACCGGCGCAGCTGATCGCGGGCGTCCACCAGCGCATCGTGGACGTCACGCGGCCGCGGCGGCATCCGCGGCGATCCGCGGTCTTCCCACAGCTGCCGCAGTTCCCGGGTGAAACGGGGTATCGCCTGTGGCAGACCCGGCATCGCTCCCCACAACTGACACAGGGCGACATGGTCGTAGGCGCCCACCCACGCCCACAGCTCAATCGGATCAGTTCGATCGGCATTGGAGACCCCGAAGAACTCCTCGAGATCCGCCCGGATCTGGCGGCGCGAGCGCCACAGCTGCGAGGCCGGGGGCGGCAGCTTGGGCAGCACGTTGGCGCGCACCCAGCTGCCGGCGCGCTCGGGATCGAATTCCGTGGACACGGCGTAGTACTCGCGGCCATCCTCGGCCGCCACCCCGATCGAGATCAGCTCGATGGTGCGGCCATCCTCGATGAACTCGGTGTCGTAGAAGTACCGCACTGAGGCAGCCTAACCGCCGACCAGGACGCTCTCAGTTCCCTCCGGCGGTGGCGCGGGGTGGACGTCGAGGTCCAGCTGGGCGTCGACGGCGCGTTCGTCGGGCACCCGCGGCGTACCGGCGATCGCGCACTGCAGCCATAACTTGGCCCGCACCACCGGGCGGCGCAGTGTCCGTTCCCGCTGCAGCGCACGCCGCATCTTTTCCGGTTGGGCGGTGTATCGCCAGCGGGCCCACGGCGCGTGCGGACGTGATAGCCGGATCGCGCCGATCACCAGCAATAACACGAAGAACATGCCGAGCAAACCGGTCCACACCTTGCCCTTGAGCACCACCATCACGGCCAGCGGGAGCGTCAACGCCATTCCGCCGCCCACTACCGCCCGCAGCACCATCGAATCGGCACCGTGCCAGATCGGCAGGAAGAACATCAGCGGGTGCAGGCCCATGATCAACAGTCCCGCCACCGCCACCGCGGCGAAAACGGCGTCGACAGAGGTGCGGCCGTCTTCCTCCCAGTACACGTCGGACAGGTGCAGGATCATCGCGTACTCGTCCAGCACCAGGGCTGCCCCGATGCCGAAAAAGATCGCGGCCAAAGTGAATTCGGGCTCCTGGCCGTCAACGGACAGGGTCACAAGTGTCAACCCCGAGATCATCACCAAAACCACCCCGAACGTCACGTGGTGGATATGCACCGTCCCGATATGGACGTTGCGCGGTTGCCACCATTTGGCCGGCAGGCCCGCTTCTTTGCGGTGTCGGATGAAACGCACGAAAGTCCTGGTGACGAAAAAGGTCAGGATAAAGGCGACCAGGCAGCACAGCAACGGCAGTCGGCCGCGGTCGGTGATGTCGTGCCGGAACCAGTGCAGCAGCCGCGGGACGAACCAGTGGAGCACGCTTGCAACCTACGCCTGAGGTAGCGCAGACCGGCGGAGCCGCGCTGTTTCCCGCGGGCGTGTACGGGGAACCGATTAGGCTTGTGAGCGACATGAGTAGATGGCGGGCGCCCAGCGTGGGCAGTCGACCCGGTCGAGTGTCGTTGTGGTGCTTGCTTTGGCTGGTCGCCGCCGCGGCGCTGGGCTGGGCGGCCTGGCACTTGTTCGGCCATACTCCGTACCGCATCGATATCGACGTGTACCAGATGGGCGGTCAGGCCTGGCTGGACGGACGCCCGTTGTATCGCGGCGACGTGTCGTTCCACACACCTTTGGGGCTGGATCTGCCGTTCACCTACCCCCCGCTCGCGGCCATCGTGTTCAGCCCGTTCGCCTGGTTGCACATGCCGTCCGCAAGTGTCGCGATCACGCTGATCACTCTGGTGCTGCTGATTGTGTCTATCGCGATCCTGCTCACCCGCCTCGACGTCTGGAACACCTCGCGATTGGTGCCGGGACCGGCCTGGCTGCGCCGGTTGTGGCTGTCGGTGCTCATCGTGGCGCCGGCTACGGTCTGGATGGAACCCATCAAAGCGAACTTCGCCTTCGGCCAGATCAACGCGGTGCTGATGACCCTGGTGATCGCCGACTGCGTGCCGCGCCGCACGCCATGGCCACGCGGGTTGCTGCTGGGCCTGGGGATCGCGCTGAAACTGACCCCGGCGGTGTTTCTGCTCTATTTCCTCTTGCGTCGCGACAATCGCGCGGCGCTGACCGCGCTGGCGTCTTTCGCGGGTGCGACGCTGGTCGGTTTCGTGCTGGCGTGGAGCGACTCCTGGGAATACTGGACACACACCTTGCTGCACACCGACCGGATCGGAACCGTGTCGTTGAACACCGACCAGAACATCGCGGGTGCGCTGGCCCGGATCGCGCTTAGCGAGCACGAACGCCACTTGCTCTGGCTGGCGGGCTGCCTCCTGGTGCTTGCGGTGACTGTCTGGGCAATGCGACGGGTGCTACGGGCCGGCGAATCGACGCTCGCGGTCATCTGCGTCGCCCTGTTCGGCCTGACGGTGTCGCCGGTATCGTGGTCGCACCACTGGGTTTGGATGCTGCCCGCGGTTCTGGTGACGGGGATATTGGGCTGGCAACGTCGCAACCCCGCACTTGCCGTGATGAGCGCCGCCGGGATCGCGCTGATGAGATGGACACCCATCGAACTGCTGCCCGAGCATCATGAAGCGAGCGCGGTCTGGTGGCGCCAACTCGCCGGGATGTCTTACGTCTGGTGGGCGCTGGCGGTCATCGTCACGGCCGGACTCACCGTCACATCGCGCGCGACGTCGCACGATTCAACAGCGCCCGAGCGCGCTCCGGTACCAGTGGTCTAACTGACCTCTAACTGACTGCCGTCTCGGGAATCCGCGCGGCCGTACCGCTCGACTCGCCGCTACCGCGTTCTTTGACGGTGGCCGCGTAGATGTCCACGTACTCCTGGCCGGAGAGTTCCATCAGCTCGTAGATCACCTCGTCGGTGACGGCCCGCTCGATGAAGCGATTACCGGCCATGCCCTCGAAGCGGGAAAAGTCCATCGGCTTGCCGAAGCGGACGGTGACCCGCCCAAAGCGCAACATAGAGGTACCCGGCGGATTCACGACATTGGTACCGATCATCGCCACCGGGATCACTGGAACGCCGGCCTCGAGGGCCAGCCGGCCCAGACCGGTCTTGCCCTTGTACAGCCTGCCGTCGGGCGAACGGGTGCCCTCCGGATACATGCCCAGCAATTTGCCGGCGCCCAGCACCCGCCCGGCGGTGTCCAGCGCCGCCTGGGCGGCGTCGGAGTCGTTGCGGTCGATCGGCACCTGGCCGACAGCGGTGAAGAACCAGCGACTCCACCAGCCCTTGAACCCGGTGCCGGTGAAATATTCGGACTTCGCCAGGAAAGTGATGCGGCGCCGCACCACCAACGGCAGGAAGAAACTGTCCATCACGGCCAGGTGGTTACTGGCCAGAATCACCGGCCCGGAACTCGGAACGTGTTCCAGGCCTTCGACTTTCGGCCGGCCGATGACAGTCAGCAGCGGGCCGAGCAAGATGTACTTCAACAGCCAGTACCACATGGCCCTCCCTTTCGTCCGTGCCGATGACCATCTGCGCCAACTGTACCCATCTGTGACTGATGGGACCACCTTCGGCGTCGGCGGGTCACTCGTCGACAGTGACGGGGATGGGCTGGTACCGCGTCTTGGCGGGGCCTGCTGGGCCCGCCGGGTCAGGCGGGTCTGGCGGCTCTGGCGGCTCGGGAGGGGGCGGTTTGGGAGACCGGTCGATGTCGCTGACGTCACTGATGATGGCGCGGACGACCTCCAGCAGACCGATGCTGTGGTCAGCGATGATCGTGAGCAACGGGTGCTGATCGCCGGTTGCCAGCGCGGCCAGCGCACACACGGGACACCACACCTGTTGGCATTTGCCGGTCCCGACACCACCACCCCCGGTCATCGCGGCCGTCGCGCGCACCGCCGGGTCGATACCGTCCAGAATGGCCTCGGCCAGCCTCCGCAGCTCGGGACCAATGTCGGGGTGAGCCCCACTCACGTCGGCCACACCTCCGGATCTGGTCGAAAACGAATTGTCAGTTCACCGCCCCGCAGATGTGCGTCCAAGACGATGCACCGCCGCAGCACCGAGGCCAGCCGAACCCTGCGCCGCAAGCCCCCGGCGCTGACGATGAGGTCATCGTCGACCCGGCCCAGTGTCAACGCCGCGGGATCGAGCTGGGGCAACGCTAGCCGTAGTCGGTACACCGACTCCAGCCCCGACCCCGATTCCAAATCCACAATAGGGCGCAGCGGCCCAGGTGGCGCTGTTCCGAGCCGAAGACGGGCACTTTCGAGCAGACCTGCCAGCGCCTTCGGGCCGATCGGCTCGCCGGGTAGGTGCGGAGTCAGCACCAGCGCCACGTCTCCGATCGCGCCGTCGAGTTCGTCGAGCACCGCACGTTGCCCGGAAATCCGTTCGGCATACCAGAAGAATGCCGGGTGGGCAGGCAGGTTGCGGTACTCGTAGGACTCGTCCTCATGCAGAACCTGGTTGACGATCAGCTCTTCGACGGTTACCCCCATCAGCGCCAGGGAACCCAGCGTCCGGATGGCCTCGGCCGCGACCACCCGTTCGGGAGTCAGCACCAGGTGGGCACTGACCAGCTCACCGTCGGTCAGCAACGCGCTGAGTTTGTCGACGCCGGCACTGATGCGCTCCAGCAGTTCCACCACCGCGGCCGACCTGGCGTCATCGCCGCCGGCGTTGAGCCTGCGATGACGCGGCCAGGCGCGCTCCACATACAGCGCAAAGGTGGCCGGCAGTGTCAACATTCGCAGCGCATCCGCCGTCGAAGCGCAGTCGACGACGATGCGATCCCAGCGTCCGCTCGCGGCGAGCTCGCCGACCTTGTACAGCCCGAGCACTTCCTGGATCCCAGGCAGTGCCGAGAGTTCCTCGGGCGCAATGCTGCTCAACTCGGATTCGGGAAACCGCCGATCCAGGGTGTCGACGACCTCATTCCAGCGGGCCTCCAGCAGCGCCAGGGTGTCTAGCGCCAGCGCGTCGAGAAAGCCACCGCTTGGCTCGGCCGGCCCGGTATCGAGGTCGGTGAACACCCGGACCGGTTCACCCGCACCACTCGGCGGAACCGGGACGCCCAGGACGTCGCCCAGCGAGTGCGCCTGGTCGGTGGACACCACCAGCACCCGACGTCCCTCGCTGGCGTCACAGACGGCGGTGGCGGACGCGAGGGTGGATTTTCCTACCCCGCCTTTGCCGACGAAAAGACTGATCCGGGCCGGGATGGCCGGGGTCGACTCCAGAAATTCAGGGGACTCACTCAGCCTCGACTCGTTTCTTGAGATCCTTCAATGCGGTGTCGGTCAATCTGCGCTCGGCTTTGCGTTTGAGCAATCCGATCATCGGGACGGCGAGGTCGACCGAGAGCTCGTAGGTGACCTCTGTGCCAGACCCCTTGGCCGCCAAGCGATATGTGCCGTCGAGGGATCGTAGTAGCGAACTGGACACCAGAGTCCAGCTGAGTGAGCGGCCACTTTTCGGCCACTCGTAGGTCATCACCAAGGTGTCTTTGATGACGCCGGCGTCCATCACGAATCGCACGATTTTGGGGTAGCCGTCGGCGCCTCGCTCCTGCACTTCGGCTTCCTTGTACTCCGATATCCACTCCGGGTACGAATCGATATCGGCGATCACGTCCAACACCGTGGCCGGATCCGCTTCGATGTAGATCGTCTGGGACGTCTTCTCCGCCACCTGGCTGCTTCCCTCTCTCCCGCACGCGGGTCTACCCCAGGCTAGCGAAACCTTGACTTGGCTAAACTACCGGAGCGACCCCGACCGGGCGCGACCGTTCCAGCGTTCTCTTCAGCTCAAAGGCCATATTTTTGCCTGCCACCCGGCGGCTGTGCGTGATTTTCGCCAAGTTCAGCTTGGCCAGCTGCCAAGCCGGGAGTCCCGTCGGTTCGGCGTGCAGGAAATAGTGCAGCACAACCCCGTCCAGCCCCTCCATCATGGGCTCCAGCCAGACTTCCATGGTGCCGGTCAGGGCGCCGGTAACCGTCCACCTGATCCCTTTTTCGGCGCGATCCTCGACGACCTCCAGCCGCAGATCCGGCCACCACCGGCGCCAACTGGACCGATCGCCGACCGCGGCACCGACCCGTGCGCCATCGGCGGCGACAAATGTCTCGTCGGCGATCTGGATGCTGTTCATCGACTCAGCTTCACATACCAAACCGCCGCAACCGCGGCCTGCCCCTTCTGAGCCCGACCGACCGCCTCCGTTCTGCGGGAATACTCGGATTAGGCTGGATGACAGCAAGCCAGCGCATCATTAGAACAACGAGGTCAAAGAGTGCGTGAGTACAGCGTCCCGGCCCGCTTCTCCGTCGGCGAGTACGATAACATCGCGGCCGCGGTCTTCGAGCATGAGCGCGACGACCCCAGCCAGGTGATCTTCCAGCGCCAGATCGACGGTGTCTGGACCGACGTCACCTGCGCGGAGGCGGCAGATCAGATCCGCTCTGCGGCATTGGGTTTGATCGCGTTGGGCGTGCAGGCCGGCGACCGGGTGTCGATCTTTTCGGCCACCCGTTACGAGTGGCCGATCCTCGATTTCGCGATCTTGTCCGTGGGCGCCGTCACCGTACCGATTTACGAGACGTCGTCGGCCGAGCAGGTGCGCTGGGTGCTGCAGGACTCAGGGGCCGTGCTGGCGTTCGCCGAAACCGATGCACACGCGACAATGGTCACCGAGCTCACCGGCGAACTGCCCGCCCTGCGCCGGGTGCTGCACATCGACGGTTCGGGCCCAAAAGCGCTCGAACAGCTGGCCGAGGCCGGCGCATCGGTAGAACCGGCCGAGCTGACGGTGCGGCTAGGCGAGCTGCGCGCGGAGAACCCGGCAACACTCATCTACACCTCGGGCACCACCGGACGGCCCAAGGGCTGCCAGCTCAGCCACGCCAACGTGCTGCGCGAGATCCGGGGTACCCAGGAGTGTCTCCCGACGCTGCTGCAGAAAGGTCAGCGGCTGCTGGTCTTCCTGCCGCTTGCCCACGTGTTGGCCCGGGCTCTGACGTTGTCCGCATTCGCCAGCGAACTGACCGTCGGATTCACCAGCGACATCAAAAATCTGGTGCCGATGCTTGCGGTGTTCAAACCGAACGTGGTGGTGTCGGTGCCCCGGGTGTTCGAGAAGGTGTACAACACCGCCGAGCAGAACGCCGCCAGCGACGGCAAGGGGCAGATCTTCAAGCTCGCCGCGCAGACCGCGGTCGACTGGAGCCGGGCCCACGAGGACGGCAAGCCGGGTTTGGTGCTGCGCGCCAAGCACGCGGTCTTCGACCGGCTGGTCTACCACAAACTGCGCGCGGCGCTGGGCGGCGACTGCCACGCGGCCGTCTCCGGCGGCGCGCCGCTGGGGGCGCGGCTCGGACACTTCTACCGCGGAGTGGGCCTGACGATCTACGAGGGCTACGGCCTGACCGAGACCACTGCGGCGATCACGGTCAACCAGGTCCAGCCCGGCGGCCTGAAGATCGGCACCGTCGGAAAGCTGGTGCCCGGCAACGCTCTACGCATCGCTGAGGACAAGGAATTGTTGGTGCGTGGCGGCGTGGTGTTCGGTGGTTACTGGCACAACGAGCAGGCCACCGAGGAGGCATTCGCCGACGGCTGGTTCAAGACCGGCGACCTGGGCGCGATCGACGAGGACGGCTTCTTGACCATCATCGGCCGCAAGAAGGAGCTCATCGTCACCGCCGGCGGCAAGAACGTCGCGCCCGCCGTGCTGGAGGACCAGCTGCGGTCCCACCCGCTGATCAGTCAGGCGCTGGTCGTCGGGGACGCCAAGCCATTCATCGGCGCGCTGATCACCATCGATCCCGAGGCTTTCGCGGGCTGGAAGGAACGCAACGGCAAGCCGGCCACTGCGTCGGTGGGCGATCTTGCGACCGACCCCGACTTAGTCGCCGAGATAAACACGGCCGTCAAGCAGGCCAACATGTCGGTGTCGCACGCCGAATCGATCCGCAAATTCCGCATCCTGCCGGTCGACTTCACCGAGGACACGGGTGAACTGACACCGACGCTGAAGGTCAAGCGCAACGTGGTGGCCGAGAAGTTCGCCTACGATATCCAGGCGATTTACGACAAGGACTGACCGCCGCTAACCGCGCAGCAGGGTCGCCAGCCGGTCGGCCAACGTGTCCCAGCGCCACTGGGCAGTCACCCAGGCCCGGCCGGCAGCACCCATCGCGGCGGCCCGATCGCGATCGTTCAGCAGCTCGGTAACCGCGCCGGCAACCTCGCTCACCGACTTGCCGTCGACCACTAGCCCAGTCCTGTTGTGCTGCACCGCTTCCGGAGCTCCCCCTGACTGGCCGGCGATCACCGGCACACCGGTGGCCGAGGCCTCCAGGAATACGATGCCCAAGCCCTCGACGTCCATGCCAGCACCCCGAGTGCGGCACGGCATCGCGAAGACGTCGGCCAGCGCGTGATGGGTGGGTAGCTCGGCGGCCGGCACGCCGCCGGTGAACGTCACGTGGTCGGCCACTCCGCATTCCTGGGCCAGCTTGCGCAGCGTCTCCAAGTACGGACCGCCGCCGACGATCACCAGCGCGGCTCCGTCAACGCGCTGCCGGATCGACGGCAGTGCCCTGATCAGCATGTCCTGGCCTTTGCGCGGCACCAGCCGCGACAGGCACACCACGATTGGCCGCTCCCCCAGCCGGTAGCGGTCGCGGAGTTCGGCGCGGGCGGCCGGATCCGGCCGGAACCGGTCGGTGTCAACCCCGGGCGGCAGGTACTCCAGAGCGGCCGACGGCCCGAAGGCCGGCGCGAAACGCGACCGGGTGTAGCGGCTGACGAATGTCACGACGTCGGTGTCGTCGCCGATGCGACGCAGCACCGACCGCGCTACCGGAAGCATCGACCAGCCCACTTCGTGGCCGTGCGTGCTCGCCAGCACCCGGGACGCCCCGGCCTGGCGGGCGCGCCGGGCCAGCAGTGCCAAGGGTGCGGCCGCGCCGAACCAGACGGTGTCGATGCCGTGATCGCCGATCAGCCGCCGCATCCGGGCATCGACCGCCGGGCCCGGCAGCATCAGCGTGGTCGGATGGCGCACCACCCGATAGCCGGCCGAGTCGGCTGCATCATCAAAAGCGCGGGCACCCTTCCACCGCGGTGCATACACCGTGACCGAATGCGAGCCGTCCTCAACCAGCCGGCCGACGAACTCGCCCAGGTAGGACTGGATACCGCCAGGTCGGGGAGGAAAGTCGTTGGTTACCAGCAGGACCCGGCTCACGTGCGTCAGGCTAGCCTGGCGACGATGCAGACCGCGTAGCGGTGTGCTGAGGAGCCGGGCAATCCAGCTCTAGCCTGGCGACGATGCAGACCGCGTAGCGGTGTGCTGAGGAGCCGGGCAATCCAGCTCTAGCCTGGCGACGATGCAGACCGCGTAGCGGTGTGCTGAGGAGCCGGGCAATCCAGCTCTAGCCTGCCCGGCTGACGGGGCTTAGCGCAGCATCCACTGTTTCCAGCCCGCCAGCACGCCGGCGTAGTCGGTGCCGAGCACGTCGCGGACAGCGGTCAGCACGTCGGTGTGCCCGACACCGCAGGCAGCCAGATAGAACGCGCGCAGCTTCGCAATCCCGTAGCTGTCGGCAACGAAGCGAGCGAACCACCAAGCACGGTCATAAGCCAACGAGCGCTGCGGCCCGGGTGTGTCCAGGTCGATGTCGGAAGGCAGCGTCAGTGCGATAGACAGTGCATCGGCCGGCATCGGGGTGGCTGGGCGGGCAACGAATTCGGCCACGCCCTCGGTCAGCCAGTGCGGCGCGTCCAGTGCGGTATCGACGCGCGCGGCGTAATGAAAAAGCTCGTGGGTCAACACGATCCGGAATGCCGACTCGGTCATGTCGGCCGCTCCCGGTGCGAAAACAATCCGTTGGCCAAACGCGACCCGATGGGTTGGATCGACGCTGTCGAAGACGGTGACCGCTGCGATATCAGCCCATTGCGCCGGCGGTCCGCCACCGGCGGCCACGCGAAACTGTTCGTCCGAGCCGGCGGCCAGTACCGAGATGTCGCGCGACCAATCATGCCCCCAGAAAGCCTCGACCTTGTCGATCGCGGCACCGATGTTCGACGCAACACGGGACAGCAGCCGGTCGGTGGCCGGACCGCCGAGCAGCCGGACCGAGCGGTCACCGACGATCAAGGGGGGCGCCAGCGCACTCACCTGATGACGGGCGGGCGCGACCAGCTGCGCGGGTCTTGCCGAACTTTGTTGGTGTTGCAGGTTGAATGGCACAGCCGCCGCCGCCATCAACTCAACAACAAACACCCAGGCCAGCAGTAACGGAAGCCACCGGCGAGGCCGGCCGGTCCGCCCCGCGCCGCGGCGGCTAGTAGCGGCGGGCGTCGTAGATCGGGCCGGACGAGTTCATCGGCACTACCCGCACGGGCACACCGTAAGTGGATGAGTGGATCATCATGCCGTCACCGACGTAGAGGCCCGCGTGCGATGCGTCCGAGTAGAAGGTCAGCACGTCGCCGGGCTGCAGGTCCGACAGTGCCACCGGCTGACCACCTTGGGCCAGCGCCTGGCTGGAGTGCGGCAGCGCGACACCGGCCTGTTGGAAGGCCCACATCACCAATCCCGAGCAGTCGAACCCGCCGGGTGCGGCGCCGCCCCATACGTAAGCCGACCCGACCTGCGTCAAGGCCGCCTGAACAACGGTCCCGCGATCACCGCTGCCACCGGGCGGTGGCGCCGGGAAAAACCCGGGGAATCCGCCGGGCGCCGGTGGCGCATCAGCGGGTGCTCCGGGCGGCGGCGCGTCCGGCGCCGGCTCCCCCGCGGGGACCGGTCCGGGCTCGGCGAGGGCGGTGCGTTGTCCGGGCGACAGCGACACGTACTGAGACTTGACGACGGCGATCTGCACCTGCAATTGGCTCTGCTTGGACTGCAAGCTCGCCCGCACCGCGGCCGCCTGATCGGCCGCACTCTTTGCCTCGGCAGCGGACTTGGCGGACGCTTCCTCAGCCTGGATGGCTTGGGCTCCGGCGGCCCGGAAGTTCGACATCTGCGTGCTCATTTGGCGTGCCATCACGCGTTGCACAGCCATGTTGTCGATCAGCTGCTGCGGTGAGTCCGCTGTCAGCATGGCGTCCAGGCCGTCAACGCGCCCACCCATGTAGGTCGCGGCGGCGAGTTTGTTGACCGCGGTCTGGAAGGTGCCCAGGTGATCTTGCGCGGCCTGGACAGCGGCCTGGTCGTCCGTGTGCTTCTTGTCCGCGGCCTGTTGGGCGGCCAGCTTCTGGTTCAGGTCGAGTTGCGCGCTGTGCATCGCCTCGGTGGTCTGCTCGGCCTGCCGCGACAGCTCGTTGAGCTTCGCCATCGCGTCCTCGGCCGGGTCAGCCGCCACATTTGCGGCAAGCCCACCGGCGAAGACCACGAAGCCCGCGAGCATCCCGATGACAGAACGTGTAGCGAAACGGTTGACGAGATGCCTAGCGGGGAGCCTCAAAGTATCTCTTCCTTAAACTGCATCGACGTTCGCCGGGGTTTAGGTCTCAAACAGGTTACGAAACGATATCTCCGTTTGTCCAAATAGGACGGTTAAGAAAATGGATAGATTTCTGTCATTACTATGTGAGTGAGGGCGGCGCCAACCGTTGCGATGCAAGAAATTCCGCGGCGCCAAACGGTTCAGGCGACACCCGCGCCGCGGTCCCGCCGGATCGGCACCAATCGCAATCTTGGCGCCAATCCGACCTCGGCAAGCACTTCCAGCGCGGCACGTTCGTCCTGCAATAGGGTTTCCGGCACCCCGAGTAGAACGCTGACGACGCAGTCGCGGCAGCCCGGGCCGCGCACCGCGCAATCGTCACAGTCGATAACCACCGGCGCATCCGGATCGGGCGGCGCGATGCCGCTGAGATCGGGTTTGAGATGGGGTCTGAGGTCGGGTGGGAGGTCAGGTTTGCCGTCGGTTCGGCCGCTTTGTGCCATCAGAATCGGTCCTCTCGGTCGCGCTCGGTCGCGCTTTACGAACGCTAACCGCGGCCACCGACATGATTTCCGCTCGAATGTGTCGGTGCCGGTGCTTAACGTCACGGCCATGGGAGTGACCGGTGCGACGCAGCTGAGTTTCGCGGACCTGAAACCGGCCGACGGATCATGCTGGGCGTCAGCCGATGAGCTGTCGTTGCGCCAGGTCACCTTCGTCGTGGTGGATCTGGAAACCACCGGCGGGCGGGCCAGGAGCACCGACGGGACGCCACCCGACGCGATCACCGAGATCGGGGCCGTCAAAGTCTGCGGCGGCGTCGTGCTCGGCGAGTTCGGCACCCTGGTGGACCCGCAGCGCAGCATCCCGCCCCAGATCGTGCACCTCACCGGCATCACCACGGCAATGGTGTGTGACGCCCCGACCATCGACGCCGTGTTGCCGATGTTCTTGGAGTTCGCCGGCGATTCGGTGCTTGTTGCGCACAACGCCGGGTTCGATATCGGATTTCTAAGGGCCGCGGCCGACCGGTGCCAGATTCCCTGGCCCCGTCCGCAGGTGCTGTGCACGGTGCGGCTGGCCCGCCGGGTGTTGAGCCGCGGGGAAGCGCCCAGCGTGCGGCTGGCGGCGTTGGCGCGGCTCTTCGCCGTCGCCACCGAGCCCACCCACCGTGCCTTTGACGACGCTCGCGCCACGGTCGACGTGTTGCACGCGCTCATCGAGCGAGTGGGCAACCAGGGCGTACACACCTATGCCGACCTGCTCGCCTATCTGCCCGACGTGACGCCGGCCCAGCGCCGCAAGCGGATGCTCGCCGACGGCCTGCCGCGCCGCCCCGGTGTCTACCTCTTCCGCGGCCCGTCGGGCGAGGTGCTCTACGTCGGCACGACGGTCGACTTACGGCGTCGAGTGAGTCAGTACTTCAACGGCACCGACCGCCGCGCCCGGATGGCCGAGATGGTGGCGCTGGCCGGCGCGGTCGACCACGTGGAATGCGCCCATCCACTCGAGGCCGGTGTGCGCGAGCTGCGGATGCTGGCCGCGCATGCCCCGCCGTACAACCGCCGGTCACGATTCCCGCGGCGTTGGTGGTGGGTCGTGCTGAGCGATGAGGCGTTCCCGCGGCTGTCGGTGGTGCGGGCGCCGCGACACGACCGCGCCATCGGCCCGTTCCGATCGCGCTCCGAGGCCGCCACGACGGCGACCCTGCTGGCACGCTTCACCGGCGTCCGAACCTGTACGGCGCGGCTGGCGCGTTCGGCTCTGCACGGGCCGTTCTGCCCCGAGCTGGAGGTGTCGCCCTGCCCGGCCGCCCGCGGCGTGACGGCCACTCAGTACGCGGCGGCCGTGGGGCGCGCCGTGGCCTTGATCGACGGCCTGGACAACAGCGCACTGGGCGCGGCCGTGCATCAGGTCTACGCGCTCGCTGAGGGCCGCCGCTACGAGAGTGCCGCGCGCCTGCGTGACCACACCGCGGCCGCCGTCGAGGCGTTGTGGCGCAGCCAGCGACTGCGTGCCCTGACCGCATTGCCCGAGCTGATCGCCGCCGCCCCGGACGGCGCCGGCGGGTACCACCTGGTCGTCGTCCGGCATGGCCAACTCGCCGCGGCAGGCAGCGCCAGGCGTGGTGTGCCGCCGATGCCGGTGGTCGACGCGATTCACGCTGGCGCCCAGGCAATCCTGCCGATGCCGGCCCCGCTCGGCGGCGCGCTGGTCGAGGAGACCGCGCTCATCGCGCGCTGGCTGGCCTCCCCGGGCGTGCGCATCGTGCGAGTCGCCGATCCCGACTCCCCGGCCTCCCCCGGCTGGGCCTCTCCGCTGCGGTCGGCCGGCGCCTGGGCCGACTGGGCGGCACTGGCACGGTCGGCGCGAATGGCCGGCGAGCAGCTTGCCGACATGGACTCAGACCTGCTCGCCGAACCCCACCCATCGCGCGAGCAGGTCTTCGGCCGCACCGGAGTCGATGGCGGCGTGGGCGCGCCGCAGCCCGTCCTCCCACGCCGGCAGCCATTCAGCGCGGCTGGATAGGCCGGCGTGAGCGACGATCGCGCCGGCGGCATTGAGCACGACGGCATCGCGAATGGGCCCCTCGGCGCCGGCCAGAACCGAACGGGCCTCCGCCGCATTGGCCCGCGCGTCGCCGCCCACCAACTCGTCGAGGTTGGCGCGGGCGAACCCGAATGCGGCGGGATCGAACGTCAGCCTGTCCACCGTGCCTGCCTGCACTCGCCAAATCGTGCTCGTTGTGGTGGTGGTCAACTCGTCGAGCCCATCGTCGCCGTGCACAACCAGCACGCTGGCGCCGCGAGCTGCGAACACCCCCGCCATCACCTCGGCGAGGTCGGCGAACGCACTGCCAATCAATCCGGCCCGCGGCCGGGCCGGATTCGTCAGCGGGCCAAGGAGATTGAATACGGTGGGCACCCCGAGCTCACGGCGGACCGCGGACGTATGCCGGTACGACGGATGAAACAGCGGCGCAAAGCAGAATCCGATCCCGACTTCGGCCAGGCTGCGCGCGACCTGTTCGGGTCCGAGGTCGATGCGCACGCCGAGAGCCTCCAGCGTGTCCGCCCCACCGGCAAGCGACGACGACGCCCTGTTGCCGTGTTTGACCACCGGCACGCCTGCGGCCGCAACCACGATCGCGGCCATGGTGGACAAGTTGACGGTGTTGACGCCGTCGCCACCGGTCCCGACGATGTCGACGGTGTCACCACCCGAGGCGTCGGGGGGCATCTGCAGCGCGTGAGTCAGCATGACGTCGGCCAGCTCGCCGATTTCGGCCGCGGTGGGAGCTTTCATCTTCATCGCGACCCCGAAAGCGGCGATCTGGGACGGTGCCGCGGCGCCGGCCATGATCTGGTCCATGGCCCAGGCGGCCTGACCCCGCGCCAAGTCCTGCCCACCGGTCAAACGGCCCAAAACGTGTCGCCACGACGACACCGGCTCTGCCGGCTTGCCGGCAGAAGAAGAAGCCTCCACGCGCCGATGGTCCCACGAGCACCGAGCGCCCCCCCAACCGTCGTCCTACCCTTGTCCAACCGTCGCCAAAAGCGCACGGAAAGCGACGCGAACAACCGAATTTGCGCCCCGGGTAGTGTTCGACAACTACAAAGCGTCATACTTGCGGATGTGACTAGTGCTGTAGGCACCTCGGGGACGGCAATCACGTCGCGAGTGCATTCGCTGAACCGGCCCAATATGGTCAGTGTTGGCACCATAGTGTGGCTTTCGAGCGAGCTGATGTTCTTTGCCGGGCTGTTCGCGATGTATTTCACCGCGCGCGCGCAGGCCGGTGGGAAGTGGCCGCCACCCCCCACCGAGCTGAATCTGTACCAGGCGGTTCCGGTGACGCTGGTGCTGATCGCGTCGTCGTTCACCTGCCAGATGGGCGTGTTCGCGGCCGAACGAGGCGACGTCTTCGGGCTGCGCCGCTGGTACGTGGTCACCTTCCTGATGGGCCTGTTCTTCGTCCTCGGGCAGGGCTACGAGTACATGCACCTGGTGAGTCACGGCACCACGATCCCGGGCAGCGCCTACGGCAGCGTCTTCTATCTGGCCACCGGTTTCCACGGGCTACACGTCACCGGCGGCCTGATCGCCTTCATTTTCCTGCTGGTCCGCACGGCGATGAGCAAGTTCACTCCGGCGCAGGCCACGGCTAGCATCGTCGTCTCCTACTACTGGCATTTCGTCGACATCGTGTGGATCGCGCTGTTCACCGTGATCTATTTCATCCGATAGCTGACGCAAGACGAACAGGAGTGCTCGGTTGAAGCAACTGCGGTTCACCCGATCCGGTGGCAATGGTGATCGCTCGCGTCGGCGTCTTCGCCGCCGACTGTCGGGCGGCCTTCTGCTGCTGATTGCGCTTACGATCGCCGGCGGGCTGGCCGCAGTGCTAACCCCCACGCCGCAGGTGGCCGTCGCCGACGAGAATTCCTCAGCGGTGCTGCGCACCGGCAAACAGCTTTTCGACACCTCCTGCATCTCCTGCCACGGGGCCAACCTGCAAGGTGTGCCCGACCATGGACCCAGCCTGGTCGGCGTCGGCGAGGCGGCCGTCTACTTCCAGGTGTCCACCGGCCGGATGCCCGCCATGCGTGGTGAGGCCCAGGCGCCGCGTAAGGACCCGATCTTCGACGAGTCACAGGTCGACGCCATCGGCGCCTACGTACAGGCCAACGGTGGTGGCCCCATCGTGGCGCGCAACCCCGACGGCAGCCTGCAGATGCACTCGCTGCGCGGCGACGACGTGGCCCGCGGCGGCGACTTGTTCCGGCTCAACTGCGCCTCGTGCCACAACTTCACCGGAAAGGGCGGAGCGCTTTCGTCCGGCAAGTACGCGCCTGACCTGGGTGAAGCCAATGAACAGCAAATCCTGACCGCGATGCTGACCGGCCCACAGAACATGCCGAAGTTCGCTGACCACCAGCTTTCCTTCGAGGCCAAGAAGGACATCATCGGCTACGTGAAGACCGCCACCGAAGACCGCCAGCCGGGCGGCTACGGCCTCGGTGGCTTCGGACCCGCGCCGGAGGGCATGGCGATGTGGATTATTGGAATGGTGGCCGCCATCGGGCTGGCACTGTGGATTGGGGCACGAGCATGAGCGACGCTACGGAGCCGGACGAGGCGGCGCTGGCCTCGATGTCGCAGCAGGAATTGCTCGAACTCGGGGGCAAGATCGACGGCGTCCGGATCGCCTACAAGGAGCCCCGCTGGCCAGTGCAGGGCACTAAGGCCGAGAAGCGCGCCGAACGAGGAGTGGCGCTGTGGCTTTTGCTGGGCGGTGCATTCGGGTTGGCGTTGCTAGTGATCTTCCTGTTCTGGCCATGGGAGTACAAGCCCACGGGAGCCGAGGGTAACTACCTCTACTCTTTCACCACTCCGTTGTACGGACTGACCTTCGGGATGTCCGTGCTGTCGATTGCGATCGGCGCGGTGTTGTTCCAGAAGAGGTTTATCCCGGAAGAGATTTCGATTCAAGAACGGCACGACGGCGCATCGCGCGACATCGACCGCAAGACGGTGGTAGCCAACCTGACAGACGCCTTGGACGGTTCCACGATCAAGCGTCGCAAGCTGATCGGGCTGTCCTTCGGCATAGGCATGGGCGCTTTCGGCCTCGGCACCCTGGTCGCGTTTGCCGGGGGCCTCATCAAAAACCCGTGGAAGCCGGTCGTGCCTACCGCCGACGGCCTGAAGGCCGTGCTTTGGACGTCTGGCTGGACACCGCGGTATCACGGCGAGACGATCTATCTGGCACGGGCCACCGGTTCGAGCGACTCAGCACCGTTCGTCAAGATGCGCCCGGAAGACATGGATGCCGGCGGGATGGAGACGGTCTTCCCATGGCGGGAGTCCGACGGCGACGGCACCACGGTGGAATCACACGAAAAGCTGGCAGTGATCAAGATGGGCGTCCGTAACCCGGTGATGCTCATCCGTCTGCGGCCCAGCGACATGCCGCGGGTGGTCAAACGCCAGGGTCAGGAAAGTTTCAACTTCGGCGAGTTCTTCGCCTTCACGAAGGTCTGCTCGCACCTGGGTTGCCCGTCATCGCTGTACGAGCAGCAGTCCTACCGAATCCTCTGCCCTTGTCACCAGTCGCAATTCGACGCATTGCATTTCGCCAAGCCGATATTTGGTCCGGCGGCACGAGCGTTGGCGCAACTGCCCATCACAATCGACAAAGACGGGTATTTGGTAGCCAACGGCGACTATATCGAGCCCGTCGGACCGGCATTTTGGGAGCGCACAACAACATGAGCCCGAAACTTAGTCCCCCGAAGATCGGTGATGTCCTAGCCCGCCAAGGCGAGGACGTCGACACCCGTTACCACCCGTCGGCGGCAGTACGCCGACAACTCAACAAGGTCTTCCCGACACACTGGTCGTTCCTGCTCGGTGAGATAGCGATGTACAGCTTCATCGTGCTGCTGCTCACCGGCGTCTGGCTGACACTGTTCTTCGATCCGTCCATGACAGAAGTCACCTATAACGGCGTCTACCAGCCGTTGCGCGGGATCGAGATGTCACGGGCTTACGAATCGGCGCTTGACATCACTTTCGAGGTCCGGGGCGGCCTGTTCGTCCGCCAGGTCCACCACTGGGCGGCGCTGATGTTCGCCGCGGCGATCATGGTGCACCTGGCGCGAGTCTTCTTCACCGGCGCCTTCCGGCGGCCCCGTGAGGCCAACTGGATCATCGGTGCGCTGCTGCTGATCCTGGCCATGTTCGAGGGCTACTTCGGCTACTCGCTACCCGACGACCTGTTGTCGGGCACCGGCCTGCGGGCAGCGTTGGGCTCAATCACGCTGGGTATGCCGGTGATGGGCACCTGGCTGCATTGGGCGCTGTTTGGTGGTGACTTCCCCGGCGAGATCATCATCCCGCGTCTGTACGCCCTGCACATCCTGCTGCTGCCGGGGATCATCCTGGCTCTGATCGGGATGCACCTCGCGTTCGTCTGGTTCCAGAAGCACACCCAGTTCCCCGGCCCGGGCCGCACCGAGCACAACGTCGTCGGCGTGCGCGTCATGCCGATCTTCGCGGTCAAGTCCGGCGCGTTTTTCGCGGCCATCGTCGGCGTGCTGGGCCTGATGGGCGGCCTGCTGCAGATCAACCCGATCTGGCAATTCGGCCCGTACAAACCCTCACAGATATCGGCAGGTAGCCAGCCCGACTTCTACATGATGTGGCCCGACGGCCTGGCCCGGCTCTGGCCGGCGTGGGAGTTCTATTTCTTCGGTCACACCATTCCCGCCTCGGTCTGGGTCGGGTTGCTCATGGGCCTGATTTTTGTCCTACTCATCGTCTACCCCTTCCTGGAGAAGCGGTTCAGCGGCGACCACGCGCATCACAACTTGCTGCAGCGGCCGCGGGATGTCCCGGTGCGCACCTCTGTCGGCGCCATGGCGATCGCGTTCTACATGGTGCTCACGCTGGCATCGATCAATGACATCATCGCGTTGAAGTTCCACATCTCGCTGAACGCGACGACGTGGATAGGACGTATCGGGATGGTGGTCCTTCCGCCGTTCGTCTACTTCATCACCTACCGGTGGTGCATCGGGTTGCAGCGCAGTGACCGGGCGGTCCTCGAGCACGGCGTCGAGACGGGCATCATCAAGCGCCTGCCGCAGGGCGCCTACGTCGAGCTGCACCAGCCGCTCGGCCCGGTCGACGACCATGGCCACCCGATACCGCTGGAGTACGCGGGCGCGCCGACTCCCAAGCGAATGAACAAATTGGGCTCGGCCGGCTCGCCGGGCACCGGCAGCTTCCTGTTCGCTGATCCGGCGGCTGAGGACGCGGCACTGCGCGAGGCGGCGCACTCCGCTGAGCATCGCGCCCTGACCGCTCTACGCGACCAGCAGGACGGCTCCAACGGCTCCAACGGCGAGCACCACTAATCAGCCGTCACCCGGGTCCGCCGGCGTAGCGCCGGGGCGACTTTCCGCGCGAGATTTCGCCCCGGCGTTATGCTCGCGGCGAGAACAAGGGGTTTGAAGACCGGCTACAGCCCGGCGACCACGTCGCGCAGCTGCCGAACGTGATACCACTCGAGCACCGGCAGGGCCGCGGTGACGAGCCCGGCCAGCCCGTAAGCGATCCACGACTGGCCGTCGTGACCGACGGCCATCAGGTACGTCGCGGCACCGACCGCGATCAGCGCGACCCCCATCGTGGCCGTCAGCAAGGTCGTGCCGCGCAACCAGACCCGGTCCACCGCCTCGCCGGACCACTCCGGGACCGTTCCGACGACCTGCCCCGACGCTTGCAGCCGCTGCTGCTGACGTACCCGGTCGGCCGCGCTGCGCGCCTCCGCAGACCCTGCCCCTACCAGGGGCCGGCCAGGCACCGGAGCAACCAGCTCGGCGGCCGCCGCGCGGCGCGCCCGCAACAGCACCGGGATTGCCGCGGCGATGATCAGCGCCGAAACGATGATGACGGCGTACAGCACCCAGGTGGTGTGCGGATTCCCGGCCGCCTTGCGAAAGCCCCGGCCCAGATCCGCAAGAGCGACGGCGGCGGCCACGCTGACGCCCAACAAGGCCAGCCAGATGGCGGCGCACGCCCCCAACAGGATCCGATCGATGACGTCCGGCGGGATGGTGTCGGAACCGCGCCGGTACGCGGAGTATCTGCTTACCATCAGCAGTTCGTCTGCGGCGCGTCGTTGGTGTTCGACGCGAGCACCGCTCCGTCGCTGGTGGTGATGGTGCAATTGAGTCGGCTCACCCGGAAGAGGCTGGACGCCTGGACCGATCCCACATCGGAATTCGAGATCGGTGTCACGGTCATCGACCACGGGATGTACACGTTGTGCTGCGTGCGTGCTCGGCCGGAGGAGTCGACGTAGGTCACCGAGATGATGTCACCGGGCGCTTTGGTGCCTGTCACCGAATAGGTGACCTGGCGCGGACCGGCCGGTGTGGTCGTCGTCGGAGGAGGCGGCGCCGTCGTCGTAGTTGCCGGCGGCGGCGCAGGGGCCGGTGCGGGCGGTGGTGGCAGAGGCGTCACCGTCACTGTTTGGGTCTCCGTAGCTGTTGGGATCTCGGTCGTCGGCGGCGGCGGTGCAGGCGGCGGGGGCGTGGTTGTGGTGATCTCGTCCTGTATCGGCGGCGGCGACGACGTGGCGGTCGTGGTGCCGGGGTTGGCCAGTTTGTTGGTGTCGGTGCGCGCGACGAGCAGCGACACCGAGACCACGAGCGCAACCGCGGCCGCGATGGCGGCCACCCCGATCACCCACGGCCAACGCGGCGCGCCATGTTCGTCGCCGGAGTCTACCGGCCCGTCGTAGGCGTCGTAATCGTAGAGCCTGGGATCGGCCGGCACATACGGGCCGCTGGTGAAGTGCTCTACCTCCGGGGCAGAGTAGGCCCGCGAATACGCATCCAGCTGGCCGGTGTGGCGTCCACCCGCCCCGGCATCGGCCTCGTCGAGAGGCTCCAATGCGTCGTAGGGACTGATTTCCCTGACTTCACCGCTATCGTGTTCCGGTTCGTCGCCAGGATCGCCACCGGAATCCGGTTCGCGGCTGTGCTTGCTGACGGAATCGGGTTCTTCAGTTTCCCGCCCCGGGGGATTCGGGCCAGTCATGTTTGCCTCGGAGAGATTCTTGTTTGCGCCTGGGCAAACCCTACAGAACCAAGTGGGACAAATCGGTCAAGGCAAACTGGCCACGGATCAACTGACGCCCTGATTGTGACCTTTGGGATGCCGATCAGTGCTTCTCCGGCCCGACGTAGTACTCGAAGACCAGTCCGGCCACCGAAGCGAGGATGAACACCACCCCGGCAACGATCAGCCACGGCAGCCACAGCGCAATACCGATGGCGGCCGTCGAGCCGGACAACGCGATCAGAATCGGCCACCAGCTGTGCGGGGCGAAGAACCCCAATTCCCCCGCGCCGTCACTGATCTCGGCACCCTCGTAGTCTTCAGGCCGAGTGTCGATGCGACGGGCGACGAACCGGAAGAAGGTGGAGATGATCAACGCCAGGCCAGAGGTCAGCGCCAGCCCGGTGGTGCCCGCCCACTCGACTCCCCCGGTGGCGTACAGCCAAGTCAGCACCCCGTACAGCACCGTCACCAAGACGAAGAACGCGGCGATGAACTCGAAAAGCCTCGCTTCGATATGCATTGAGTGTCCTAACCTACTGGCTTCCGACGGCCATTTCGCCGCGGCGGGTCTCGAACGGGTGGGTCGTCGTCGCCACCGGGGACTGGGCGATCGCCTGCAACGCCTGCGCGTTGGTCTTGCCGCTGATCCGCTGCTGCAAGTAGGCCTTGAAGTCGTTGGGTGACACCACCCGAACTTCGAAGTTCATCATCGAGTGATAAGTGCCACACATCTCGGCGCAGTGGCCGACGAACGCCCCGGTCTTGGTGATCTTTTCGACCTGGAAGACGTTGACGGAATTGTTCGCGATGGGGTTGGGCATCACGTCGCGCTTGAACAAGAATTCCGGAACCCAGAATGCGTGGACGACGTCGGCCGATTCCAGCTGGAATTCGATCCGCTTGCCGGCGGGCAACACCAACACCGGAATCTCGGAGCTGGTTCCCAGTATTTCGACCTTGTCGAAGTTCAGGTAGGTCCGGTCCTCTTTGTTTCGGCCGGCCACCGCCCCGACGCGCTCCTCGCCGTGTTCGTCCTTACCTTCGGGCTTGGACGTCATGGCCTTCTTGCGGTCCGGGTCGAGGCCGTCGTAGGGCGCGGTGCCGTCCTTGAGATCGACGCGCTGGTAGCCGAACTTCCAGTTCCACTGGAAGGCCGTGACGTCGATGACGACGTCGGGGTCCTTGGCCAGGTGCAGTACCTTCTCCTGCACCACCACCGTGAAATAGAACAGCACCGAGATGATCAGGAACGGCGTCACGGTGAGCACCAGCTCGAGTGGCATGTTGTAGCCGAACTGGCGGGGCAGGTCGGTATCGGTGGCTTTGCGCCGGTGGAAAGCGGCCGTCCAGAAGATCAGGCCCCAGACGATGACGCCGACCACCAACGAGGCGATCACCGCTCCGACCCACAGCTCCCGATTGAGATGAGCCTCCGGGGTGATGCCCTCCGGCCAGCCCATGCCCAGCGCTTCCGACCAACTGCAGCCGCTCAGGCTGATCGCCAGCACTCCCAGCATGGCGGTCAACGCCAGCGGCCGAAAACGACGGGACCGACGTTGCGAACGGACCTGCTCGCGAGGTGTCACGCTGGCGCCTCCTGTATCACAAGCTGGGCCGACTCGGGGGGCTAGCCCCGCTTACGGCGGGAATCGTCGGCTAACTCGGATCGAATACTACGCAGCGTAGACCACGCGGCTCGCGCCGGCGACGAAACCCCGCCCGGGTGCGCCATCCAACTGGGCCGATCACTCGACCAACCACTGGGCCAACCACGAAAGCCGCCCCAGTGCGGCATACTGGGGCGCCGTGTGTGGACTGCTGGCGTTCGTGGCGGCCCCGGGGGCCGCTGACGGCCCCGGGGCCGAGGCCGCGGCCCTAGCCGACGGTGCTGTCGCCGGTGCTTTGCATCTGATGCGCCACCGCGGGCCCGACGAACCGGGCACCTGGACCGACCCCGGAGCTGAGGGCACTCAGGGCTCCCAGGGAAGGGCCGTGTTCGGATTCAACCGGCTGTCCATCATCGATATCGCGCATTCCCATCAACCGCTGCGCTGGGGGCCGCCGGAGGCGCCCGGTCGCTACGTGCTGGTGTTCAACGGCGAGATCTACAACTACCTGGAGTTGCGCGACGAACTGCACACCCGGCACGCCGCCGCGTTCAGCACCGACGGTGACGGTGAGGCGATCGTCGCCGGATACCACTATTGGGGTTCCGGCGTCCTGGAGCGGCTGCGCGGGATGTTCGCTTTCGCGCTGTGGGACACCGTGACCGGCGAATTGTTCTGCGCCCGAGACCCCTTCGGCATCAAGCCGCTGTTCATGGCGACAGGCCCCGGAGGCACCGCGGTGGCCAGCGAGAAGAAATGCCTGCTGGATCTGGCTGGACTGGTGGGCTTCGAAGCCGGGGCCACCGGAATCGACTACCGGGCGGTGCAGCACTACACCGTGCTGCAGTACGTGCCGGAGCCAGAGACGCTGCACCGTGGGGTGCGCCGGCTCGAATCGGGCTGCTACGCCCGGATCAGTCCCGGGGCGGCGCCGGAGGTCACCCGCTACTTCGTGCCGCGGTTCGCCGCCACACCGATCACCCGCGACACCGAACAAGCCCGCTACGACGAGATCACCGCGGTGCTCGAGGATTCGGTTGCCAAGCACATGCGCGCCGACGTGACCGTCGGCGCGTTCCTGTCCGGCGGTATCGACTCCACCGCCATCGCGGCGCTGGCAATCCGGCACAACCCCCGTCTGATCACGTTCACCACCGGTTTCGAGCGGGAGGGATTCTCCGAGATCGACGTCGCGGTGGCCTCTGCCGAGGCCATCGGTGCCCGTCATATCACCAAGGTGGTCAGTGCCGACGAATTCGTCGCCGCTCTGCCCGAGATCGTCTGGTACCTCGACGAACCGGTAGCCGACCCCGCGCTGGTGCCGCTGTTCTTCGTCGCCCGCGAGGCCCGCAAGCACGTCAAGGTGGTGCTGTCCGGGGAGGGCGCCGATGAACTGTTCGGTGGCTACACGATCTACCGGGAACCGCTGTCGCTCAAGCCCTTCGATTATCTACCCCAGCCGTTGCGCCGATCAGTGGGCAAAATGTCGCAACCCCTGCCGGAGGGGATGCGGGGCAAAAGCCTGCTGCACCGCGGATCGCTGACCCTCGAGGAGCGGTATTACGGCAATGCCCGCAGCTTCTCCGACGCCCAGCTGCGCGACGTGCTGCCGGGGTTCCGCGAGGACTGGACCCACACCGACGTGACCGCATCTGTGTACGCCGAATCGACCGGCTGGGACCCGGTGGCCCGCATGCAGCACGTGGACCTGTTCACCTGGCTCCGCGGCGACATCCTGGTCAAGGCCGACAAGATGACGATGGCCAACTCGCTGGAGCTTCGGGTGCCGTTTCTGGATCCGGAGGTGTTCGCCGTCGCGTCCCGGTTGCCGGTCTCCGCGAAGATCACCCGCACCACCACCAAGTACGCGCTGCGGCGCGCCCTGGAGCCCATCGTCCCGGCGCACGTCCTGCAACGGCCCAAGCTCGGGTTCCCCGTCCCTATCCGGCACTGGCTGCGCGCCGGCGAACTGATGGAGTGGGCGTACGCGATGCTCGACTCGTCACAGGCCGACCAGCTGGTAGACCTCGCCGCCGTCCGCCGGATGCTCGACGAGCACCGCAGCGGCACTAACGATCACAGCCGCCGACTGTGGACGGTGCTGATCTTCATGCTCTGGCACGCGATCTTCGTCGAGCACTCGGTTGTGCCGCAGATCAGCGAGCCGGTGTATCCGGTCCAGCTCTGACCGCGAGCGAAACTAGGCGAGCACCGCGGCGATCTCGGCTGCCGCGTCCGCGCCGTAGGCGCCGGCCAGCCGGGTCGCCGCGACCTGGCGATCCCACGTCCACTCTTGGGTGCCAGTCGATTCCAGCACCAGCACGGCGACCAGCGAGCCCAGCTGCGCAGAACGCTCCAAACTCAGACCGGAGCTGCGCCCGGTCAGGAAGCCCGCCCGGAAAGCGTCGCCGACACCGGTGGGGTCGACCTTGCTGGTCTCGGGCACCACACCGACGTGCATTTTGCTGCCGTCGCGGTTCACGATGTCGACGCCGTCGGCACCGAGCGTGGTCACCCGCAGGCCGACCTGCGCCAAGACGTCGGCCTCGGTCCAGCCGGTCTTGGACAGCAACAGGTCCCATTCGTAATCGTTGGTGAACAGGTAGGCGGCACCGTCGATCAGCTTGCTGATCTCTTCTCCGGACAACCGGGCCAGCTGTTGGGACGGGTCGGCGGCGAACGCCAACCCGAGCTTCCGGCATTCCTCGGTGTGCACCACCATGGCGTCCGGGTCGTTGGCGCCGATGATGACCAACTCCGGCGTCCCGACCGACGACACCACGTCCGCCAGCTTGATGTTGCGGGCCTCCGACATAGCGCCCGGGTAGAACGATGCGATCTGGGCCATCTCGAGGTCCGTGGTGCAGACGAAGCGCGCGGTGTGGGCGGTCTTGGAGACCAGCACATGATCGCAATTCACCCCGTGGCCCTTCAGCCATTCGCGGTAGTCGCCGAAGTCGTCGCCGGCCGCGCCGACCAGCGCGACGTCACCCCCCAGGACGCCGATGGCGTAGGCGATGTTGCCCGCCACGCCCCCGCGGTGAATCACCAGGTCGTCCACCAGGAAGCTGAGCGACACCTTCTGCAGATGATCGGCCAGCAGCTGTTCGGAGAACCGGCCGGGAAACCGCATCAGATTGTCGGTCGCAATCGAACCTGTCACCGCGATCGTCACGAAAACTCCACCCTTCATTAGTAAGGTCATCTATCTTACTCATGCATTTCTGCCCCGCCGCGTCCGCTGCCGGCTAGTGGTCGTGCGCTAGCCTGCCAAGGGAGCTCACTCAAGTCGCCGGGACCCGGATAGCCGGGGCGGTTACCGCTCGCAGTCCCGTCTACACCGTAGGAGAACCACGATGGCCGGTCCGCACCCGCCGAACCACGCTGTCGGCGCCGACGGGCCAACCCCTTACCCCGAATCCCAGCCACTCGAGTTCCCCCACGAATCCCCCGCCGGCGCTCCGGCGTTCAGCCCGGCACCCCCGACGCCTGCCCCGCCAAGAAGGTCCAGGCGCGGCCTGATCGTCGGCCTGCTCGCGGCCGTCGCAGTGGCGGCCGCGATGACCGTGGCGATCGTGTACGGGGTGCGCACCAACGGCGCCAATACCGGCGCCGCATTCTCCGAGGCCTCGGCCAAAACGGCGATTCAGGGCTACCTGGACGCTCTTGACCACCGTGACACCGACGGCATCGTCCGCAACGCGCTGTGCGGTATGTACGACGCCGTCCGCGATAAGCGGTCCGACCAGGCCCTGGCCAAGCTGGGCAGCGACGCGTTCCGCAGGCAGTTCTCCCAGGTCCAGCTGACCTCGATCGACAAGATCGTGTACCTGTCGCAATATCAGGCGCAGGCCCTGTTCACCATGCAGGTATCGCCCGCGACCGGCGGCCCATTGCACGGGCAGGTTCAAGGCGTCGCACAGTTGCTGTTCCAGCACGGGCAGATCTTGGTCTGCTCCTACGTGCTCCGCAGCGGGAGCTCGTACTGACGATCCGGCTAACGGATCAGTTGAACGAATCTCCGCAGGCGCACGAACCACTGGCGTTGGGGTTGTCGATGGTGAAGCCCTGCTTCTCGATCGTGTCGACGAAATCGATTGAGGCGCCTTCGATGTACGGCGCGCTCATCCGGTCCACCGTCAGGCGCACACCACCGAACTCCGTGGTCAGGTCACCGTCCAGCGTCCGGTCGTCGAAAAAGAGGTTGTAACGCAGCCCCGCGCAACCACCCGGCTGCACGGCGATGCGCAGCGCCAGGTCGTCACGACCCTCCTGCTCCAGCAGAGACTTCGCCTTGGCGGCGGCGGCCTCAGTCAGTATCGCGCCGTGGGTCTTGGTGATCGACTCGTTCTGCACCGTCATTGCTTCTCCTACGTGCGTCAATTGTCGGGTGGCTCCGCCGTGAGCTCAACCCACTGCCTCAACGGTACCTTGCAGGACCGCTATTCCCGAGTCGGGCCGCGACCTGTGAGGCCAATCCCATCAGTTGATTCGCCGCGTCGGCCTGCGCCAACCGCACCGAACCGCTGTATTCGGCGATGGATAAGGCGGACATGATGCCCGACATGCGTACCGCGCCACTGTCCAGGCCGACCTGTCCGGCCAGCACGATCACCGGAATTCCCAGCGGACGTGCCGTTTGCGCGAGAAAACCGACCACCTTGCCGTGCAGGGACTGCTCATCGAATCGACCTTCACCGGTGACGATCATGTCCGCGGTCTCAAGTTCGTCATCCAGGCGGGTGTGTTCGGCGATAATTTCCGCGCCCGACTCGCACCGGCCGCCGAGCGCCAGCAGGCCGGCGCCGACACCGCCGGCGGCGCCCGCGCCCGGCTCAGCGCTCACCGCGCGCCCCACGGCGGCGTCCATCTCGGCGGCCCACTCGGTGAGGCGGGCTTCGAGTGCGATGACAGTGCGCGGATCCGCGCCCTTCTGCGGCCCGAACACCCTGGCCGCACCCCACGGTCCCAGCAGCGGGTATTCGGTGTCGGAAGCGGCGATCAGCTCGACGTCAGCCAGCTGCCGGCGCGCGGCGTCCAGGCCACCGAGCTCGGTGATCATTCCTTTGCCGCCGTCGGTGCACGCACTTCCGCCAAGACCGACCACGATCTGCGCCGCCCCCGCGCGCAGCGCCTCGGCGATGAGCTGCCCGACTCCGCTGCTGTCGGCCGCCATCGCGGTGTCCGGTGTGGGCGGGCCGCCAAGCAACGCTAGTCCGCACGCTTGCGCACACTCCAGGTAGGCGGTCGCCGAGCGGGGATCGAACACCCACTGCGCTTCCACCGTGGCGTCCAGCGGCCCGCGCACCCGCAGTCGTCGGGTCTCCCCCAGCTGGCTGCCGAGCACCTTGACGAAGCCGGGGCCACCGTCGGACTGGGGGGCGACGATGAACATGTCGCCCGGACGTGATCGGCTCCAGCCGGTCGCGATGGCGGCGGCGGCCTCCACCGCCGAAAGGCTGTCCCCGTAACAGTCCGGGGCCACCAGCACCCGCATGGCCGGCATCTGGATGCGGCCGGGCGCCGGACCGGTCGGCTCGTCATCCAAGGCCGTCGGGTCATCGTCGTCCATTACCGATAGCCGTTCATTACCCGTAAGCGTAGGGCCAACCCACTCGCCTCCGGGGCCATTCACGTCCGCCGCAATGGCGAAGTAACCTGGCGAATGTGAAGCTGCTGGGCCGAAGCAAGGGCCATGAAGAGGACGCCGACGCGCGGGTGGAACTGGATACGTCCGGTTCGATGGACGCCACATCGCAAGGGACACGCAAAACCGACCCCAAGGGGCGGCCCACACCCAAGCGCACCGACGCCCGGCGCAACGCGAAGAAGGGGCCGGTCGCGCCGGCGCCCATGACCGCCTCCGAGGCCCGCGCCCGCCGCAAAACGCTGGCCGGTCCCAAGCTCAGCCGCGAGGAGCGCAGGGCCGAAAAGACCGCCAGCCGTGCCCGGCTCACGGATCGGCGCACGCGCATGATGGCTGGCGAAGAGGCCTACCTGCTACCCCGCGACCAGGGCCCGGTACGGCGCTACGTTCGCGATGTCGTGGACTCGCGGCGCAACGTGCTGGGCTTGTTCATGCCCATCGCGCTGACGCTGATGTTCATCACGTTCGGTGTTCCGCAGCTGCAGGCGTATATGTCGCCCGGGATGCTGGTTCTGATGATCTTGATGGGTATCGACGGGCTCGTCTTGGGCCGCAAGGTTGGCGGAATGGTCGATGCGAAATTCCCGGACAACACCGAAAGCCGTTGGAAAATAGGCCTTTATGCAGCCGGACGGGCATCTCAAATGCGCCGGATGCGCACGCCGAAGGCCCAAGTCGAGCGCGGCAGCAAAGTCATCTGACCCCGGTGCGCACCCTGGTGCTCGGCGGGATCAGATCGGGCAAATCCCGGTGGGCGGAGGAAGCCATCACCAAGTCACTGGCACCCGGCCAGCCGGTCCGGTATCTGGCCTCCGGGCCGGTCGGCCAGGCCGATGCCGGCTGGGCGGACCGGGTCGCACAACACCGCAACCGTCGGCCGGCGCATTGGTCGACGGTTGAAACCGGTGACATAACTACCGAATTGCGGCACCCGCCGCACATCCCGACGCTCATCGACGACCTCGGCACCTGGCTGACCGGCACGATGGACCGCCACGGGGCGTGGGACAACGGATCGGGAGCGGCTCGCGTCCAACAAACGATCGACGAAATGCTCGCGGCCGTCGGCGCGTTTCCCGCCACGCTGGTGCTGGTCAGCCCCGAAGTCGGGTTGACCGTGGTGCCGCCCACCGCGTCCGGCCGTCGGTTCGCCGACGAACTGGGCAGCCTCAACCAGGGCGTCGCGGCGTTGTGCGAGCAGGTGGTGCTGGTGGTGGCCGGACAGGCGCTGCCGATCAAGGCGTCTAAAACCTGATGGGGACCTGATGGAATTCGCGCCGGTGCTGCCGCCCGATATGGGTGCTGCCGCCGCGGCCCGGGCTCGTCAGGACACGCTGACCAAGCCCCGGGGCGCGCTGGGCCGGCTCGAAGACCTGTCCACCTGGATCGCGTCGTGTCAGGGCCATTGCCCGCCAAGGCAATTCGAGCGCGCCCGGGTGGTGGTGTTCGCCGGCGACCACGGCGTCGCCCGGTCCGGGGTGTCGGCGTACCCACCGGAAGTGACGGCCCAGATGGTCGCCAACATCGACGCCGGTGGAGCGGCCATCAATGCACTGGCCGGCATCGCGGGCGCGACGATACGGGTTGCGGATCTGGCGGTGGACGCGGACGCGCTGTCAGAGCAGATCGGCGCCCACAAAGTGCGGCGCGGCAGCGGCGATATCGCCATCGAGGACGCGCTCACCCACGACGAAGCCACCCGAGCCATCGCCGCGGGCAAGCAGATAGCCGACGAGGAAGTCGACGCAGGCGCTGACCTGCTCATCGCGGGCGACATGGGAATTGGGAACACCACCGCGGCAGCGGTGATGGTGGCCGCGCTGACGAACGCGGAACCCGTCGCCGTGGTCGGTTTCGGGACGGGAATCGACGATGCGGGCTGGGCACGTAAGACCGCCGCGGTGCGCGATGCGCTATTTCGCGCCCGGCAGGTGCTGCCCGACCCGGTCGCGCTGCTGCGCTGCGCCGCCGGCGCCGACCTGGCGGCGATGGCCGGCTTTTGCGCGCAGGCCGCCGTCCGGCGCACTCCCCTGCTGCTCGACGGCATGGCGGTGACGGCCGCTGCGTTGGTCGCCGAGCGAATGGCGCCAGGCGCCCGGCTGTGGTGGCAGGCCGGTCACCGGTCCACCGAACCGGGTCATGCGCTGGCCCTGACGGCCCTTGATCTGGATCCGATTCTGGACCTGCGCATGCGGCTTGGCGAGGGTACCGGCGCCGCGGTCGCACTGCCGGTACTGCGCGCCGCGGTGGCCGCGCTGGCGTCGATGGCGACCTTTTCAGAGGCCGGGGTAGCAGGCGTGGCCGAGTCGTGATGCGTGCTCTGGCAGCGGCTTTCACGTTTGAAACCGTGCTGCCCGTCCCGCACTCCCGGGGCGCAGCGCTGGGCCGTGGGGCCATGACGGCGCTGCCGGTAGCGGGAGCCGCGTTGGGCGCGTTGGCCGCGGGCGTCACCTGGGCCGGCGGGCTGGCGTTCGGCTCGTCCGGCCCGCTGGCTGGACTACTCGCGGTGACGGCGCTGCTTCTTCTCACCCGCGGCCTGCACATCGACGGTGTCGCCGATACGGCCGACGGGCTGGGCTGCTACGGGCCGCCGCAGCGGGCACTTGCGGTGATGCGCGACGGATCGACCGGACCGTTCGGGGTGGCGGCCGTCGTCCTGGTGATCGCGTTGCAGGGACTGGCCTTCTCGGCGCTGCAACCGGCGGGGATCGCTGGGATCCTGGGAATCGGTGTGGCGGTGTTCGCCGGCCGCGTGACCGCGGTGCTGGCGTGTCGCCGGTCGGTGCCCGCGGCCGATGGCAGCATTCTGGGCGCCGGTGTTGCCGGTACCCAGCCGGTGCTGGTCGTGGCTTCCTGGGTCGCGGCGCTGATCGCCGTCTCGGTGCTGGCTGGTCCGCGGCCGTGGCAGGGGCCGGTCGCGGTGCTGGTCGCGGTGTTGTGCGGCGCGGGCTTGGTCGCGCACTGCGTACGGCGCCTCGGCGGCATCACCGGCGACGTGCTGGGTGCCGCGATCGAACTGACCACAACGGTGAGCGCCGTAGCCCTTGCGGGGCTGGTCCGGTTCTAGTGCGAGCAGCTGTCAGGGGAGCTGCGCGGCGGGCTAACCGAGCCGCGACATCCAGCCGTGCGTGTCGGCGAAGGTACCCCGCTGTATCCCGGTCAGCGTGTCGCGCAGCGCCATCGTCACTTCGCCGGGCTCGCCGTCGGCGATGGTGAATTCGCTGTCGCCGTATTTAACCTGTGAAACAGGCGTGATGACGGCGGCGGTCCCGCAGGCGAACACTTCGGTGATCTCGCCCGCGGCGGCTTTCTTCTGCCACTCGTCGATTTCGATCTTGCGCTCCTCGACACTGAATCCCGCATCGATCGCTAACTGCAACAACGAATCTCGTGTGATTCCAGGCAGCAGCGACCCGGACAGTTCCGGGGTGACCAGCCGGGCCGATCCGCCGCTGCCGAGCACGAAGAACATGTTCATCCCGCCCATCTCTTCGACGAAACGGCGCTCCGCGGCGTCCAGCCACACCACCTGGTCGCAACCGTGCTCGGCGGCTTGGGCCTGGGCCAGCAGCGAGGCGGCGTAGTTGCCGCCGAATTTGGCCGCGCCGGTGCCGCCCGGGCTGGCCCGCACATACTCCGTGGACACCCAGACACTGACGGGGCTGATGCCACCCTTGAAATACGCGCCGGCCGGCGAGGCGATCAACAGGTAGCGGTACTCCTTGGACGGACGTACCCCCAGCCCCGGTTCGGTCGCGATGATGAATGGCCGCAGATACAGCGACTCTTCGCCGCCCGCCGGGGGCACCCAGGCGCTGTCCAGAGCGACGAGTTGGCGCAGCGATTCGATGAACAGCTCGTCGGGCAGTTCGGGAATGGCCAGCCGCCGGGCCGACGAGCGCAACCTTGCGGCGTTGGCGTCGGGGCGAAACGACACAATCGACCCGTCCGTCCAGCGATAGGCCTTGAGCCCTTCGAACACTTCCTGCGCGTAATGCAGCACGATTGCCGACGGATCCAGCTGAATCGGCCCATACGGAAGCACCCGCGCGTTGTGCCAGCCGCGGCCTTCGGCGTAGTCGATCGAAACCATGTGGTCGGTGTGGTGTTTGCCGAAACCCGGGTCCTGCAGAATCGCTTCACGTTCGGCGTCGGTGGCCGGATTTTCCGAGCGTCGAACGCTGAACTCGAGGGAACCGCTGGACATGGGCCGATTGTATATGCGCGCGCCAACGGGTTTTTGCCGTCACGTGCGCGGCAGGGGGATCGCGGTTAGCGCGGTTTCAAGCGGACCGCGTCTTTAGTTGCACAAAGGGCGGCCGCACCACTTCGCAGTCCACCCTGCGGCCCCGGACGTCGACGGCGATCTGCTGGCCGTCTTCGACACCCGCATCGGTATTGATCAACGCCAGCGCGATCCCGGCCTGCAACGTCGGAGAGAACGTTCCCGATGTGGTCACCCCGACGGGGGTGTTCCCGGCAAGCACCGTCAATCCGGCACGCAAGACGCCACGGCTCACCATGCGCAGACCCCGCAGCAGCCGCTCCGGCCCGGCGGACTTCTCGGCCAGCAGCGCTTCGCGGCCGAAGAACGCGTCCTTTTTCCATCCGATCGCCCAGCCGCATCGGGCCTGCAGCGGGGAGATGTCCAGCGAAAGTTCGTGTCCATGCAGCGGATAGCCCATCTCGGTGCGAAGAGTGTCGCGGGCGCCCAGTCCGGCGGGCTGGCCGCCCGCGGCGGAAACCGCGGCCACCAGCGCGTCGAACACCACACCCGCGGACTCCCAGGGCGGCAGCAGTTCGTAGCCGTGCTCGCCGGTGTATCCGGTGCGACAGACCCGCACCGACACCCCGGAGAACGACGCATCGGCGTAGCCCATGTAATCCATCCCGGTCGGCAGCCCCAGCTCAGCGAGCACGGCGGTCGATTGCGGCCCCTGCACCGCCAGCACGGCGTAGGAGCGATGCTCGTTGGTGATGGTCAGGCCCGCCGGTGCGGCGGCCTGCAGCGCCTCGACCACCGCGGCGGTGTTGGAGGCGTTGGGGACCAGAAAAATCTCGTCGTCGTCGACGTAGTAGGCGATCAGGTCGTCGATGACGCCGCCGGATTCGTTGCAGCACAACGTATATTGCGCCTTGCCGGGCACGATTCGACTGAGGTCGTTGGTGAGCGTGGAGTTGACGAACGCGGCCGCACCCGGTCCGCGGATCAGCGCCTTGCCGAGGTGGCTGACGTCGAACAGTCCGACGGCGTTGCGCGTCGCGTTGTGCTCGCTGACGGTGCCGGCGTACGCCACCGGCATCAGCCAACCGCCGAACTCGGCGAAACTGGCGCCCAGCTCGCGGTGGCGGTCTTCCAGCGGTCCCTTGATCAAATCCGGCGCATCGCTCACGGCACCCAACCTAGCTCGGCGACGATGCGCGCCGGGCGTCAGCCGCCGCCCGACGTCCGTTGACTAGGGTGAATGCCCGTGAGTAACGAACCCGGTCACCTAAGCCCCTCGGTCCCATCCGTTCAGGTCGCCACATCGCTGCCCAAGCGCGACGTGGCTTCCTCGGTATTGGTGTTGCCGGTCGTCTCGACCGGCAACGGTGATGAGTCGGACGACCGACCGGGCGCGGTCGTCGTCGCGGCCGAACGGTTCTTGTCCGCCGAAGCCATCGCGGAGATCGAGGCCGGTCTGCGCGCCTTGGCTGCCACCGGCGGCACCGAACAGGTGCACCGCCTGGTGGTTGCGTCGCTACCGGTGGACAGTGTGTTGACGATCGGGCTGGGCAAGCCGCGCGACGAATGGCCCGCCGACACGATCCGTCGCGCCGCGGGCGTGGCGGCGCGTTCCCTCGGTGGCGCCGAAGTGGTCTTCACCACGCTTACCGAGCTCCCGGGCGAAGGTATCGGCTCGGCCCTCGTCGAGGGACTGACCCTGGGCAGCTACCGGTTCGCCGACTTCCGCAGCAAGAAGACGGCCCCGAAAGACAAAGGGTTGCGCAAGATCACGGTGCTGTCCACAGCGAAAGACGCCAAGCAACAGAGCGCGCACGGCGCGGCTGTCGCGACGGCCGTTACCACCGCCCGCGACTTGGTCAACACTCCCCCGAGTCACCTGTATCCCGCGGAATTCGCCAAGCGGGCAAAGGCTTTGGGCGAGTCAGTCGGTCTCGAAGTAGAGGTCCTCGACGACAAGGCGCTGCAGAAGGGCGGCTACGGTGGGGTGGTCGGCGTCGGCCAGGGCTCGTCGCGCCCGCCGCGGCTGGTGCGGCTGATCCACCGGGGCTCGCAGCTGTCAAAGAAGCCAAAGCAGGCCAAGCGAGTGGCGCTGGTGGGCAAGGGCATCACTTTCGACACCGGTGGCATCTCGATAAAGCCCGCAGCCTCAATGCATTACATGACCTCGGACATGGGCGGCGCCGCCGCGGTCATCGCGACCGTCGCACTGGCGGCACAGCTGAAGCTGCCGATCGACGTGATCGCGACGGTACCGATGGCCGAGAACATGCCGTCGGCGACGGCGCAGCGACCGGGTGACGTGCTGACACAATACGGCGGAATCACGGTCGAGGTGCTCAACACGGACGCCGAAGGCCGGCTCATCCTGGCCGACGCCATCGTCCGGGCGTGCGAGGACAAGCCGGACTACCTGATCGAGACGTCCACGCTGACCGGTGCGCAGACTGTGGCGCTGGGCGCTCGAATCCCCGGAGTGATGGGCAGCGACGCGTTCCGCGACCGGGTGGCCGAGATCTCGCAGCGGGTGGGCGAGAACGGCTGGCCGATGCCGCTCCCCGACGATCTCAAGGACGACCTGAAGTCCGCGGTGGCCGACCTGGCCAACATCAGCGGGCAACGCTTCGCCGGCATGTTGGTGGCCGGGGTCTTCCTGCGCGAATTCGTCGCCGACGGGGTGGCATGGGCCCACATCGACGTTGCCGGACCGGCATACAACACCGGCAGCCCGTGGGGATACACACCCAAAGGCGCCACCGGGGTACCGGCCCGCACCATGTTTGCGGTGCTCGAGGACATCGTCAACAACGGTTAGCGCCGCACCTCAGGCCTGCCGACGGCATTTGCTGCGTTTAGACACCCGGTGTCGCGGATAACCTCCCTTGGATTCGTATTCGACGGAAGGCAGGCTGTGACTACGCGACGGTTGATCATCATGGTGGGGGCCGTGCTGTTGCTGGCCGGAGTGATCGGGCTGCTGGTGCCGGTCTCGGTGTCGGACGGCAACGGCAGTTCCGTTGCATGCGGGAGCGGGATCGCCTCGGACCTTTCCGCGGCCCGCAGTGCCAACGACAAGAACGGGGCGAACATTCCGGTCCTCAGCGACGTCATCCCACACAACGACTATGTCGCCCTGTGCGAGTCGTCGCTGTCGGGTCGGCGCGCATGGTCAATCCCGCTGACGCTCGTCGGAGTTCTGGGGATCGGCGGTGCGCTGCTGATGCGCCGCGCCGGAGCTTCTGCAGTTTAGGAGCCCTCTAGCGGCGGACCTGCGCGCGCGCCATCTCGCCGCTCGGCGGTTTGCCTTCGGCCAGGTCGGCGAGATCGTGCACCGCGGCGGCCATTACCGCGGCATGCGACATCGGCGAGAAGTGACCGGCTTTGATGTCACGGCGCCACAGCCGCGGCACCCAGCGGGCGGTGTCGTCATACCCGTGCGGCCGCACGTATTTGTCTTTGGTGTTGACGATCAGCTGCACCGGCACGTCGATGACCTGCACGGCGTCCCCACGGCCGGAGAAGGTCCGAAAGTAGTTGGCTGGGTAGATCTTCACCGAACGGGCGGCGTCCCTGGCCACGTCGGCCGAATGATGGATCTGGTCATAGGGGATGTTGTCGACCACTACGCGCCGCAGCGCAGCGTTCGACAGCGTCAGCCGAATAAGCGCCGGCGCCACCACCGGTATCGAGAAGAACACCATGTACGTGAGCCGCAGTGCCTGGCTGAGGGCCCGCCCAAACCTCCGTAGGCGCCAGGGCCGCCGCAGACCGCTGAAGACGTACTCGGCCAACTGGTCCTGGCTTGGGCCGGACACGGATGTGAACGAGGCGACCCGGTCACCGGCGCCGGGGCGCTTCAAGTACTGCCACACCCCCACCGAGCCCCAGTCGTGGGCCAGCACGTGCACCGGTCGCCCGGGGCTCAGCTCACCCGTGACCGCGGCGAAGTCGTCAGCGAAGAGGTCCATGGCGTACGCCGAAACCGGCTTCGGCGCCGACGACAGTCCGACACCGCGGTTGTCGTAACGGATGATCCGGAACCGCTCGGCCAGCAGCGGGACCACCCCGTCCCACAACACGTGCGAATCGGGCCATCCGTGCACCAGCACGACTGTCGGGCCCTCGGGGTTGCCCTCCTCATAGACCGCGATACGCACGCCCGCACTGTCCACCAACCTTTGGGGTGCGTGTTGAGCCGCCAGCATCGCCACACCGTAGCAACCGCGGCCTGGCACCCCGCGCGCCCTGGATGCGTGTGCGCCCAGTCGCAGTGACAGGATGGTTTGGGACATCAACCACAGTTCCGCAGCGGTACACACACGTGTGGTAAGCCAGATGTCGACCTACGCCGACCCACGAGTAATCGAGGAGTCAAAAGAGATGGCCTTCTCCGTCCAGATGCCGGCACTCGGTGAGAGCGTGACCGAGGGGACGGTTACCCGCTGGCTCAAGCAGGAAGGCGACACGGTCGAACTCGACGAGCCTCTCGTCGAAGTCTCGACCGACAAGGTCGACACCGAAATCCCAGCACCCGCCGCGGGTGTGCTCACCAAAATCGTCGCCCAAGAGGATGACACCGTCGAGGTTGGCGGCGAGCTGGCCGTGATCGGCGACGCCTCCGAGGCTGAGTCCAAATCCGAGGCCGCGCCGCCCGCTTCCGAGACCAGTACAGCAGAGCCCGCCCCGAGCGAGCCGGCGGACCAGCCCGAACCCGCCGCGCCGGCAGAACCCGAACCCGAGCCCGCGGCGCCGGCGCAGCAAGCTGCCGGCGGCGGCACCACGACCCCGGTGCTGATGCCCGAGCTCGGCGAATCGGTGACCGAGGGCACCGTGACCCGCTGGCTCAAAAAGGTCGGGGATTCCGTCCAGGTTGACGACGCGTTGGTAGAAGTTTCCACGGACAAGGTGGACACCGAGATCCCGTCACCCGTGGCCGGCGTCTTGGTCAGCATCACCGCGGACGAGGACGCCACCGTCGCGGTGGGCGGCGAGTTGGCACGGATCGGTGCCGCCTCCGACGCCGTTGCGACACCGGCACCAGCACCCAAGCCCGCACCCACACCTGAGCCCAAGCCGGAACCCAAGCCCGAGCCCAAGCCGGAGGCCGCCAAGCCTGCCCCGGCACCCCAACCCAAGCCGGAGCCGGAACCGGAACCCGAACCCGAACCGGCCGCGCAATCCGGCGGCGATTCAGCGCCGTATGTGACCCCACTGGTGCGAAAACTGGCCACCGAAAACAACATTGACCTCGGCGCGTTAACCGGCACCGGCGTGGGTGGTCGCATCCGCAAGCAGGACGTGCTGGCCGCAGCCGAAGAGAAGCAACGGCAGAAGGCGGCCGCCTCGAAGGCTCCCGCACCGGCGCAAGCCCCCGCCGCCCAGCCGGCCGCGAAAGCCACCTCGGCCGCACCGCCCACCCCTGCGCCCGCGCTGGCGCACTTGCGCGGCACCACGCAGAAGGCCAGCCGGATCCGGGTGATCACCGCCAAAAAAACCCGCGAATCCCTGCAGGCCACGGCGCAACTCACCCAGACCCACGAGGTCGACATGACCAAGATCGTGGGGTTGCGGGCCAGGGCCAAGGCCGCGTTCGCCGAGCGCGAGGGGGTGAACCTGACCTTCCTGCCGTTCATCGCCAAGGCCGTGATCGACGCCCTGAAGATTCATCCCAACATCAATGCCAGCTACAACGAAGACACCAAAGAGATCACCTACTACGACGCGGAACACCTCGGCTTCGCCGTCGACACCGACCAGGGCCTGCTCTCGCCCGTCATCCACAATGCCGGCGACCTTTCGCTGGCCGGACTCGCCAGGGCGATCGCCGACATCGCCGCACGCACTCGCTCCGGCAACTTGAAGCCCGACGAACTGTCGGGTGGCACCTTCACCATCACCAATATCGGCAGCCAGGGCGCATTATTCGACACCCCGATCCTTGTTCCGCCGCAGGCAGCGATGCTGGGCACCGGGGCCATCGTCAAGCGACCTCGGGTGGTCGCCGATGACAGCGGCAACGAATCGATCGGGGTTCGTTCGATCTGCTACCTCCCGCTGACCTATGACCATCGGCTCATCGACGGCGCCGACGCCGGACGGTTCCTCACTACCGTCAGACACCGACTGGAAGAGGGAGCCTTCGAGGCCGACTTAGGACTCTGAGGACGTGGCTCAAGCTGGTTCCAAGGCCGTCGTTGCCATAGCGGGATCGTCCGGCCTCATCGGTTCGGCCTTGGCTGCGGCGCTACGCGCCGCCGACCACCCGGTGCTGCGCATTGTTCGCCGGGCTCCGGCGAATTCCGAGGAACTGCATTGGAATCCGGAGAGCGGCGAGTTCGATGCCGACGCGCTGACCGACGTCGACGTCGTGGTCAACCTGTGCGGCGTCAACGTCGCGGACCGTCGGTGGTCGGGCGCCTTCAAACAGATTCTGCGAGACAGCCGCATCACCCCCACCGAGGTGCTGGCCGGCGCCGTCGTGGACGCCGGGGTCGAAACCCTGATCAACGCCAGCGCGGTCGGCTATTACGGAGACACCAAAGACCGGGTAGTTGACGAAAACGGGCGGACGGGAAGCGGTTTCCTGGCCCAGCTCTGCGAAGACTGGGAGGCCGCCACGCTGCCGGCCCAATACGGCGGTGTCCGTGTCGTACTCGCCCGCACCGGCATTGTGCTGGCCGCGGCGGGCGGTGCGGTGCGCCGGATGCGCCCGCTGTTCTCGGCGGGCGTTGGCGCCCGGCTGGGCAGCGGCCGTCAGTACATGCCATGGATCAGCATGGAAGACGAGGTGCGGGCCTTGCTGTTCGCCATCTCGAATCCGTCACTGTCCGGTCCGGTCAACTTGACGGGACCGGCGCCCGTGACCAACGCCGAGTTCACCACCGCGTTCGGTCGCGCGGTCAACCGCCCGACACCCTTGACGATGCCGGGCTTCGCAGTGCGGGCCGCGTTCGGAGAGTTCGCCGACGAAGGCCTGCTCACCGGGCAGCGCGCCATCCCGGCGGCTCTCGAGCGCGCCGGTTTCCAGTTCCACCACAACACGATTGGCGAAGCGCTCGGCTACGCGACCGCGCGGCGCGACCACGATTAATCTTCGTGGAGACTATGCGGCGTCGCCGTCGTCGTCCTCGTCGTCTTCGCGGTACATCTTCTCGGGATGATGAAAGTTGTTGACCCGGGGTTGGCCGCGTTCGAGGTGTGGGGGTGGGATCCATTCGGTATCGCCGCGGGTGTTTTTGCGGGTGATCCAGCCGCCGGGCCGCACGGTTTTGTGGTTGGTGCCGCAGCCCAGGGTCAGTTGGTTGATGTCGGTGATACCGGATGTGGCGTAGTCGATGACGTGGTGGACTTCGCAGTAGTAGCCGGGCACGTCGCAGCCGGGTGCGGTGCAGCCGCGGTCTTTGGCGTACAACACGATTCGTTGTCCGGGTGAGGCCAACCGTTTGGTGTGATAGAGCGCCAGGGTTTTGCCTTTGTCGAAGATGGCCAGGTAGTGGTGGGCGTGCCGAGCCATCCGGATCACGTCACTCATGGGCAGCAGGGTGCCGCCGCCGGTGAGTCCTTTGCCGGCGGCGGCTTCGAGGTCGCCCAAGGTGGTGGTGATGATGATGGAGGCCGGTAGTCCGTTGTGCTGGCCCAATTCCCCGGAAGCCAGCAGAGCGCGGATCGCGGCGTTCAATGCGTCGTGGTTGCGTTGGGCCAGGCTGCGGGAGTCGCGATCGATGGCGTCTTGGGAGGCGGCGCCGTCGACGACCGCGGTGTCGTCGTCGGGGTTGCACATGCCGGGGGCGGCCAGCTTGGCGAGCATGGCTTCCAGGGCGGCGCGCAACTCGGGGCTGACCCAGCCGCGCAGTTCCGACATGCCATCGGCGTGCTGTTTACCTAGTGTCAGGCAGCGGCGTCGGGCCCGGTCGTCGTCGGTGTAGGTGCCGTCGGGATTGAGGAAATCGGTGAGTCGATCCGCGAACCTGGCGAGCTGCTCGGGTCGATACTGCGTGCCTTTGCGCGCGAGGTCGGCTTCGGCCTGCGCGCGGGTGGCGGCGTCGACCCAGCCGGGCAACTGGTGCAGGAAGCGCCGGATCACCGCGACTTGGCCGGTCCCGAGTTTCCCGTCGCGTTGGGCGGCCGCGGTGGCGGCCAGCGCCGGCGCCAACGGTTCCCCGGTCAATCCGTGCCGCTCACCCAAATCGGCGGCTTCGTGGATGCGCCGGTTGGCTTCGGCGCGGCTGGTCAACGTCCATTCGGCGATGGCATGCGAGAGCTTGCCGCCCAGCTCTTCTGGCGTGGCCTGGCGGGCCACCTGATTGATCAAGGGATGTTCGACCGCGGGCAGCCGCCGGCGGATCCGTTCGCAGCGTTCTAACAACACAAGCCGCTCCGGGGTGGTCAGCGCGTCGAAGGTCAACCCGCACAGCCGATCCAGGTCAGCGTCGAGCGCGGCAAAGACCTCTTCGATCTCTTCACGACTACTCGAACCCATGCCCCAAAGCTACGCCGGGCCACCGACAGAAAACCCCGCCCAGTGACCACTGAAACCACTGTGATGCAAGTGATTAACGGACCGCTCGCGGGCTGGAATGACTCTAGAGGTCCAGGACCAGCCGCCCACCTTCGGCTTTGGCCCTGGAGACACAGACCAACATCTGGCCGAGCTCCCGTTGCGCCTCGGTGAGGGTGTTGTCGCGATGCTCCACCTCGCCGCCGAGTACCCGCTGCACGCAGGTGCCGCAAAAGCCTTGCTGGCAGGAGTAACTCACGTCGGGCCGGGCAGCCCGCAACGCGGCCAAGGCGGTCTGGTCTGCGCCGACCTCCACCGCGCATCCACTGCGCGCAAGCTCCAATTCGAACGGTGTACCACCGACCACCGGCGGCGGGGAGAACCGTTCGACGTGCAACTCCGTGCCCGAATCTTGCGGCACGCCCTGACGAACGGCTTCGATCATCGGCGGCGGGCCGCATACGTACACCGCCGTTCGCGCGTCCACCCCGTCCAGCAACTCGGCGGCGGTCGGCAGACCGTGCTGGTCGTCGGTGCGCACTCGCACCTTGTCTCCGTACGCGTTCAGCTCGTCCAAGAACGGCAGGCTGTTCCGGTGCCGCCCGGTGTAGCACAAAGACCATGGGGCGCCGAGCCACTCGGCGACTTTGATCATTGGCAGGATCGGGGTGATGCCGATGCCGCCGGCGAGGAAACGTAGCTTCTCCGCCCGAGATCCGGAACCCGGCAACGGCATCATGAAGGCGTTACGCGGCTGACTGATCCCGACGGTCTGACCCGCGACCAGACCATGCACCTCCACGGACCCGCCGCCGCCCGCCGGGATGCGCCGCACCGCGATCCGATACTCCCGCTCCTCGCGAGGATCCCCACACAACGAGTACTGCCGGATCCGCCCGGACGGAAGATGGAGGTCGATGTGCGCACCCGCGTGCCACCCCGACAACCGCGTACGGTCGGGCGCGGCGAGCGTGAGCTGGACGACATCCTCGCCCTGCGCGATGCGACGCCTGTCCACGATGCGCACCGTCCGACGGTTAACGGCCGCCGGGAGCTCGGGTAACTCCTGATCGCCCCCGAGGCGCGACACCACCGACACGAAGTGGGGCACGGCCATCCCCGCCACCCGGATGAGTAGGTCTGGGCGGACCGCCCGGTAGAGCCCCGGAGGTGGCTCACCGGAGTACGGCTTGAACAGGCTCGGCAGCAGACGCGTCAATTGGTGCCGCGGGGCCCGATCATTACCGACGTCATCCATGGAAGGCACGCGCCGCAGGGGAGGCGGCCAGATACGCCACTGCCTGCGCCGTGCTCCCCTCGTTCACCGGGTTGTAGTCCCGCTTCAAAAGCCGCAGCGCGGCGCGGACGACGAAGCCGACGGTAGGAACGGCTCCGCGCCTGCCCGACCTGTGCAACTTCCACCCGAGCCGCAGATACCCCAGGTTGGGTAACGCCGGATCCTCGTGCGTCAGGAACTTCGTGCCACGCAATAGCATCGCGAAGAACACGACACTGACCAGCACGGCCGACACGGCTTGGGCGACGTAGTCCATCCCGAAGTACTTCGCGACGTTGTAGGAGACATGGCGGTGCTCCACCTCTTCGGCCCCATGCCAGCGGTAGAGATCGGCCAAGGTCGGGTCGACGCCCATTTCGTCCCAGGAATTATTGAGCGCCCAGTCGCCGAGCACGCCGGTGAAATGCTCTGCGGCGCAGAGCGCATGCGTGCCCGAGGCCAAGGCTTTGCGCCGGTTTTGCGGCGTCGCCTTGGAGACCCGCTGCTCGTACTGGCCGGCAACCCACTCCAGCTGGCGCAGGAAGGGCGCAGGGTCAATCCCGTGTCGCATGAGATACCCGACCAAGACCTGGTCATGGGTCCTCGCGTGCACCGCCTCCTGACCGATGAACCCGATGATCTCCTCCCGGAGGCGCTCGTCCCGGACGTGCTGCAGGGAGTCAGCGAGCAATTTGCTGAACCACCGCTCGGCGACAGGAAGAAAAAGGTTCAACGCGGTCACGACATGCGAGCCGTAGGGATCGCCCGGAATCCAGTGCAGCGGGGCCGCCTCCCATCGGAAATGGACGTTCCGGGCCCGCAAAGCCACTTCATCAGGAGCGAACTGATCCGTTGCACACCAAGTCGCGAGTTGTTCTGTCCCCACTTGCCCCCCTGCCACAAACTTTCTGACCGGGATTCGTCGCCGCATCTGTCTTGGATGACGCAACAGGCGAGGGAACCGTTCACCCGGGTAACCTCGCGACCGTGAGCTCCATCCGGTCGCAATCAGCCGCGATCGACGTCCGCCAGCTGGGAGTGGTTGAGTACCTCGCCGCCTGGCAGCTGCAGCGCGAGCTGGCAGACGCCAGGGTCGCCGGCGGTCCCGACACTCTGCTGCTGCTGGAGCACCCGCCTGTGTACACCGCCGGCCGGCGCACCGAGCCGCACGAGCGGCCGCGCCAAGGAACTCCCGTTATCGACACCGACCGCGGCGGCAAGATCACCTGGCATGGACCGGGACAACTGGTCGGCTACCCCATCATCGGACTGGCCGAACCGCTGGATGTGGTCAATTATGTGCGGCGGCTCGAGGAATCGTTGATCAAGGTGTGCGCCGACCTGGGCGTGCAAACAGGCCGGGTCGACGGCCGGTCCGGGGTCTGGGTGCCGGAAAGACCAGGTGTGCCCGCGCGCAAGGTCGCGGCAATCGGGGTACGGGTGTCACGTGCGACCACCCTGCACGGGTTTGCGCTCAACTGCGATTGCGATCTGAACGCGTTCAGCACCTTCGTGCCGTGTGGCATCAGCGATGCGGGTGTGACGTCTTTGTCCGCCGAGCTGGGACACGCCGTCGGCGTCGGCGACGTCCGATCGGCGGTGGCCGACGCCGTCAGTGACGCGTTGGACGGCGGGCTTGCCCTTACCTGGCGGCCCACCGCCGCCCGCGTAGCATCGAATCCGTGAGTGTCACACCCGAAGGTCGCCGTTTGCTGCGGCTGGAGGTGCGCAACGCGCAGACGCCGATTGAACGCAAGCCGCCGTGGATCAAGACGCGGGTCCGGATGGGACCGGAATACACGCAGTTGAAGAGCCTGGTGCGGCGCGAGGGTCTGCACACGGTCTGCGAGGAGGCGGGCTGCCCCAACATTTTCGAGTGCTGGGAAGACCGCGAAGCCACCTTCCTGATCGGTGGCGACCAGTGCACCCGCCGTTGTGACTTCTGCCAAATCGACACCGGCAAGCCCGCCGACCTGGACCGGGACGAGCCGCGGCGGGTCGCGCAGAGCGTGCAGACGATGGGCTTGCGCTATGCCACCGTCACCGGGGTCGCCCGCGACGACCTGCCCGACGGCGGGGCCTGGCTGTACGCCGCGACGGTGCGCGCCATCAAAGAGCTCAACCCGCAGACCGGCGTCGAACTGTTGATCCCCGACTTCAACGGCGAGCCCGCCCGTCTCGAAGAGGTCTTCGAGTCCCGCCCGGAAGTGCTGGCGCACAACGTCGAAACGGTACCCCGCATTTTCAAGCGGGTTCGGCCGGCATTCACCTACCAACGCAGCCTCGACGTGCTGACCGCGGCCCGCGACTTCGGCCTGGTCAGCAAGAGCAACCTCATCCTCGGCCTCGGTGAAACCCCCGCCGAGGTGCGCACCGCGCTCGCCGACCTGCGTTCCGCCGGCTGCGACATCATCACCATCACCCAGTACCTGCGCCCGTCGACACGCCACCACCCGGTGGAGCGCTGGGTCACGCCCGAGGAGTTCGGCGAGTTTGCGCAGCACGCCGAAGAGCTCGGATTCTCCGGCGTGCTGGCCGGGCCGCTGGTGCGGTCGTCGTACCGGGCCGGCCGGCTCTACCAACAAGCGGCGCTGGCCAGGCCAGAAGCCCCCGCCTCGACCTAGCCGGCATATCCGTATCCTTAAGGCTTATGGCTAAATCTCACACCACCGCCGAGAACAAGGCCGCGAAAGCGCAGCTAGCAGCCGCTCGCAAGGCCGCTTCGCGGGAACGCCGCGGCCAGTTGTGGCAGGCGTTCAACATCCAGCGCAAGGACGACAAGCGGCTGTTGCCGTACATGATCGGCGCGTTCGTGTTGATCGTCGGCGTGTCGGTGGCGGTGGGGTTGTGGGCCGGCGGGTTGAGCGCGCTGACGGTGATCCCGATCGGTGTGATGCTGGGCGGCTTGATGATGTTCATCATCTTCGGCCGCCGGGCCCAGAAATCGATCTACCGAAAAGCCGAGGGCCAGACCGGCGCGGCGGCGTGGGCATTGGACAACTTGCGCGGCAAGTGGCGAGTCAGCACCGGTGTCGCCACGACCGGCCACTTCGATGCCGTGCACCGGGTGCTCGGCCGACCGGGCGTCATCTTGGTCGGCGAAGGATCCGCGGCGCGCGTCAAACCGCTGCTGGCGCAGGAGAAAAAGCGCACCGCGCGGCTGATCGGCGACACACCGATCTACGACATCGTCGTCGGCAACGGTGAGGGTGAGATTCCGCTCGCCAAATTGGAGCGCCATCTCGTCAAGCTTCCGGCCAATATCACCGTCAAGCAGATGGACTCGTTGGAATCCCGGCTGGCCGCGCTGGGATCGCGGGCAGGTGCCGCGGTCATGCCTAAAGGACCGCTCCCCAACGCCGGCAAAATGCGGGGCATCCAGCGCACGGTGCGCCGCAGGTAACGTCGCACTTTATCGCCGAACTACGGCCGTGCCGGTCACCCGATCGTGCAACCCGCGCCCGTCGGCGTCGGTGAACAGCGCCGGGATGACCAAACTGAGCAACAGTCCCCGGGCCGCCACCCGGCCAACCCCGAGCCTGCCGTCCAGTGAGATCACCCCGAGGCCCAGCGCCAACTGGCCGGGCGTGAAACCAAACAGCCGCACCGCAACGACACCCAGCAGAAACCAGATGACCAATACCGCGGTCGACAGCGCCGCTATGGGGATAACGCCGACCCCGAGGGCCAGCGCCGCCAGGCCATAACCGATCAGCCAGTCGATCACCAGCGCCGCCAGCCGGCGTCCCATCGGGGCCAGTGCTCCGGGCCCGCTTTCGGGCAGGCCGAGCATCTCGCCCGGGTACGTGGGGCGCGATCCCGACGTCATCGGCCGATCTCCATGGCCCCAGAATAGAACCCAAGGTTCCGGGCGACCCGGCTTCGCCCGTGCACGGCGGGTCACACCTGTGCGCGCCAACCCGCGACTGGCAACTATGCTCCATAACGCAGGCCGTTGATCGCCAAGCCAAGGAGCCTTCTGTGACCGAAAAGACGCCGGACGACATCTTCAAACTCGCCAAAGACGAGAAGATCGAATACGTCGACGTCCGCTTCTGTGACCTGCCAGGCACCATGCAACACTTCACAATTCCGATTTACGTCTTCGACGAGCTCGTGTTCGAAGAAGGCTTGGCCTTCGACGGCTCCTCGATTCGCGGATTCCAATCGATCCACGAGTCCGACATGCTGCTGCTGCCCGATGCGGAAACCGCATTCGTCGACCCGTTCCGTGCCGCGAGGACGCTGAACGTGAACTTCTTCGTGCACGACCCGTTCACCCTCGAGTCGTACTCGCGCGACCCGCGCAACGTCGCCCGTAAGGCGGAGAACTACCTGATCAGCACGGGCATCGCGGACACCTGTTATTTCGGCCCAGAAGCCGAGTTCTACATCTTCGACTCGGTGAGGTTCGACTCGCGAATCAACGGCTCCTTCTACGAGGTGGACGCGACATCAGGGTGGTGGAACACCGGAGAAGCGACGGAGCCTGACGGCAGTCCCAACCTCGGCTACAAGGTCCGCCCCAAGGGCGGGTACTTCCCGGTGGCCCCTACCGACCACTACGTCGACCTGCGCGACACGATGCTCACCCACCTGACCAACGCGGGCTTCTCTCTCGAGAAGGGCCACCACGAAGTGGGCACCGGCGGTCAGGCCGAAATCAACTACAAGTTCAACACTTTGCTGCACGCGGCCGACGACCTGCAGACGTACAAATACATCGTCAAGCAAACCGCTTGGCAGGCCGGCAAGAGCGCGACGTTCATGCCCAAGCCGCTGTTCGGCGACAACGGCTCCGGTATGCACTGCCACCAGTCGTTGTGGAAAGACGGTAACCCGCTCATGTACGACGAGACGGGCTACGCCGGCCTCTCGGACACCGCACGCCATTACATCGGCGGTTTGCTGTACCACGCGCCTTCGTTACTGGCCTTCACCAACCCGACGGTGAACTCCTACAAGCGCCTGGTTCCCGGCTATGAGGCCCCCATCAACCTGGTCTACAGCCAGCGCAACCGCTCGGCCTGCGTGCGCATCCCGATCACCGGAAACAACCCGAAGGCCAAGCGGCTGGAGTTCCGCTGCCCGGACTCCTCGGGCAACCCGTACCTGGCCTTCGCCGCGATGATGATGGCCGGCCTGGACGGCATCAAGAACAAGATCGAGCCGCCACCGCCGGTCGACAAGGACCTCTACGAGCTTCCTCCAGAAGAGGCAGCGAACATCCCGCAGGCTCCTACCCAGCTGTCCGCGGTGATCGACCGCCTGGAAGAAGACAGCGAATACCTCACCGCGGGAGGCGTTTTCACGCCCGACCTGATCGAGACGTGGATTGCCTTCAAACGCGACTTCGAGATTGCGCCGGTCAACCTCCGGCCGACGCCGTACGAGTTCGCGCTCTATTACGACGTGTGAGCTGGACGGCGCCCGCCGACCACTTCTGACTCATCGGGCTTCGGTGCGAGCTGGGTAGGCATGAATGAGGGCCGACGACAGCTTTGGGACGGCGTGGGTCAGGGTGTGTTCAGCTTCGTGGGCGATCCGGTGAGCCTCGGCGAGGCTTATCGAGGGATCGACGTCGAGTTCGGCGTCGGCGTGGATACGGTGACCGATCCAACGCATCTTGACGCTGCGCACGGCGGTGACGCCCGGTTCGGTGGCCAGGGCGGCTTCGGCGGCGTCAACGAGTTCGGGGTCTATCGCGTCGAGCAAGCGCCGGAACACGTCGCGCACCGCTGTCCGCAGGACTGCCAGGATCGCGACCGTGATGATCAGTCCGACAATGGGGTCGGCCAACGGAAATCCCAGCGCCACACCACCAGCGCCGAGCAGCACCGCCAGTGAGGTAAACCCGTCCGTGCGGGCGTGCAAGCCGTCGGCGATCAGGGCGGCCGATCCGATTTGGCGTCCGACGCGGATCCGGTAGACCGCGACGAGTTCGTTGCCGATGAACCCGACCAGCCCGGCCGCTGCGACCCAGCCGACATGCTGGATCGGGACCGGGTGGATAAGGCGGCGCACTGATTCGACCCCGGCGACGATCGCAGACAGGGTGATCATCACGATCACGAAAAGCCCGGCCAAATCTTCGGCGCGGCCGAAGCCGTAGGTATAGCGACGGGTGGCGGCCTTGGTGCTTAATGCGAACGCGATCCACAGCGGGATCGCGGTCAGCGCGTCGGAGAAGTTGTGAATGGTGTCGGCCAACAACGCGACCGATCCCGAGACGACCACGATTACCAACTGCGCAACCGAGGTCGCACCCAGAGCGAGCAAGCTGATCTTCACCGCACGGATCCCGGCGGCGCTGGATTCCAGAGCCCCATCGATGCTGTCGGAGGCGTCGTGGCTGTGTGGGGTGAAGATCTCTTTGATCACCCCGAGCACACCCTTCGGATGATCGTGATCGTGATCGTGATGGTGCCCATGGCCGTGGCCGTGGCCGTGGGCATGACCGTCGTGGCCCATGCCGTGGTCGTGGTTGAACGTGGGGTCGGTGTCGTGGGTCACGCGCGGAGTCCTGACGATGGGCGCGGAGTCGAATCGGCGGTCAATCTGGTGTCGGGGTGCAAAGTGGCCAGCTCGGCGTCGTTGCGGTGATGTCCAGGCACGCCGGGGCCAGCGTGTTCGGCGTTGAACACTGCGTCAGTGACCAGTTGCCCGACGTGGTCGTTGTCCAGGCTGTAGTAGATCGTGGTGCCTTCCCGGCGGGTGCGGACCAGCCGCGCCATCCGCAGCTTCGCCAAGTGCTGCGACACCGATGGGGCGGGTTTTCCAACGTGGGTGGCTAGGTCCTTGACCGACATCTCGCGCCGCACCAACGCCCACAACAACTGGACACGGGTGGCATCGGCCAGCATTCGGAACACCTCGACCACCAGATCCACCTGATCATCGGGCAGTCGGCGACCACACGCTCCCCTACTTGCATTCATACGCAGATAATAAGGGTCTAGCAATGCGTGTGACAAGCCAGGCGCGTCCGGTGCCGGAGGCAATGCCATCGGATTAGGTATCGGCGGTAATGGCGGCAACGCCGGGACCATCACGGGTGGCACCGTCACCAGCGGGCACCGGCCTTAACGGCAACGGCTCCACCGGCCAGTGTGGCCAGCCCAGTTAACCCCATCCGCGCGGGCGTCGCCTCAGTGACGGCGTAACCAGACAAGCCGCCCAGATCACGCTTATTCGGGAAGCAATCTCATAACTAACGTTCTTGAACTTGGGGTAGTTCATCTTGGTTTCGCAAATATCGCGTCAATGGCAGGAGCCCTATGTGGTGGGCCCTAATTTTTCGTGGGCGGCGTGTGCGGCGTGTGCATTTATGTGCGGCGTGTGCATTTATGTGCGAGGTGGGTTAGGCGGGGCTAGTCTGCTGCTGAGCGAAGTCTTCGGGAGTAGGAGGGCCGGGACGTGTCGTATTTTCAGGCTGCGCCGGGAATGTTGGGTTTGGCGGCTTCGGATTTGACGGGTATCGGTGCGGCGCTAAGTCAAGCGCGCACGGCAGCGTCTGTTCCCACCTCGGCGGTGGTGGCTGCGGCTGAGGATGAGGTGTCGGCGGCGATCGCAGCCTTGTTTTCCTCTCACGCCCAACAGTTTCAGGCGCTGAGTGCGCAGGCGGCGGCGTTTCACACCGAGTTCGTGCAGGCCCTGTCCGGGGCTGGCAGCGCGTATGCGGCTGCTGAGGCGGCGAATGTCGCACCCTTGGCGGCGGCGGCGCAAGACGCCCACAGTGTGGCGTCGTTTTCGCCGATCTTGGATCTGACGGGGCGTCCGCTGTTTGGTAACGGCGCTAATGGCGCGGCAGGGACGGGTCAGGCCGGCGGGGCTGGTGGCTGGTTGTTCGGGAACGGGGGTAGTGGGGGTTCGGGGGCGACGGGGAAGGCCGGGGGCGCCGGCGGTTCGGCGTTTTTGTTCGGTAACGGCGGTGCGGGCGGGGCCGGCGGTGTCGGCACGACCGGTGCAACGGGCAGCACTGGTGGTGTGGGTGGCGCGGGTGGGACCGGTGGGCACGGGGGCCTGGTGTTGGGCAATGGCGGGACCGGCGGGGCCGGCGGCGCTGGGGGCAACGGAATCTCTGGTGTAGCCGGCGCCACCGCCGGTATCGGCGGCGGCACCGGCGGTAACGGCGGGGCAGGCGGGCCCGGTGGGCTGCTATATGGCCACGGCGGGATGGGCGGGGCGGGCGGAGTCGGGGGAATTGGCGGTGCCGGCTACAGCTACACCACTCCGGGCGGCACCGGTGTCAACGGCGGCACGGGCGGCGCCGGTGGCGTAGGTGGTAACGCAGGCGCTGGCGGCGCAGGGGGCGCCATCGGCGGCACGGCCGGGGCCTACGGGGCCGGTGGCGATGGTGGCGCCGGTGGAGTTGGCGGCCAGGGCGATAGCGGCGCCACAGGCACGGGCGGCGATGCGTCAATGGGTCCGGGAGCGCCCCCGAGCGACGACTTCGCTGGCCAAGGCGGCAACGGTGGCCACGGCGGCATCGGCGGCAACGCCGGCGCCACCGGGGCCGGTGGCATCAACGGCACCGGCGGGATCGGCGGTGCCGGCGGAGGCGGAGGTACCGGTGGCAGCGACACGGCCAACACGTACTCGGACAATGTTTTCGGCGGCGGCGGCGGTGGTGGCGGCGCTGGTGGCAGTGGCGGCAATGTCGGCACCGGAGGCACCGGCGGCGGTAGCGGTACCGGCGGCAACGGCGGCGGCGGCGGCTCAGGCGGCACCGCCGCCAACCCAAACTACGCCACCGGATCGGGCGGCTTCGGTGGTGGCGGCGGCGCTGGCGCCGGCGCCTCTGACGGTATCGGCGGATTGGGCGGCGACGGTGGCGGCGGCGGCGCGGGCGGCGGCGCCTTGGGCGTCAACGGTATCGGCGGCGGTGGCGGTGGTGGCGGTGGCGCCGCCTCGGCCAGCGGCGCTGCCGGTAGCGGCGGCCAAGGCGGCGGAGCTGCCGAAACCACCACCCCAGCCAATTACATCGGCGGTCCCGCCGGCGCCGCCGGCACCGGCACCGGTGGTGGTGGCGGTGGTGGGGCTGCCGCAGTCCCCGGCTATTCGGGCGACGGTGGTGCCGGCGACAGTGGCGCCGCCGGCGGGGCGGGTGGCGCCGGCGGCATAAACAATGCCAACGGCAACCCCGGCGGCGACGGAGGCTCCGCCGGCGTCGGCGGTGCCGGCGGCTCGGGCTTCATCGGCACGTACGGAAAGGGCAGCGACGGCCAAACCGCTTAACACCCGACTAACACCGGCAGCAACGGCGCCCCCCGGTGCCATCGGCTGACCCGAGGAGGATCAGGTAGCCCTGCCCGAATCACATCGGAAGACCGCCATAGAAGCGAGTCTGCCATGAAGGCCGGAACGAAACCTGGGCTGACGAGGCCTATGTAGAGCGCTCAGCATTCCCGCGACAGCACCGCTGGCCGGAGCAACAGGTCGAGCGCGCGACGCTCACCATGGCCTCATTGCATCGCCTGGGCCCACTCCATGTGGCCCTCGAAGCCAAGCGGTTTCGCCATGTCGCGGTAGCGATCCTGGGCGAGTACCTTACCTCGACCGATGCCTGGCAGCGATTCGCGATCTGGCTGCTGCACAAGCACTTTGAACGGCCGCGGGCCAGGTAGGCCGATGGACGATGGCCACTTCGACGGGCACCAGCCGCAGTAGAGCGGTCAGCACTCACCGCCCCAGCACTGCTGGCCGGGGCAATATGTCGAATGCGCAATGCGCACCATGGATCCGACGTTTCCGAAAGTGACGTTGCGCGGGTCCAGGTTGGCATGGATGCTCTGGGCGATCGAATCGTAATTCCAACCCCAGGAGAGGTCGTCGCAGACGAGGCGCCCCATCGCGACCAGGGCCTCGTCGTGTTCGGGCGGCCAGCTGAACCCGCTGCCGCGCAGTTGCGAAAGATACGCGCCATCTGCGGGGTCGGCCGCAGCGATCCCGGCGTTAGCAAGCAGGGCGGCGCCAACCATCACGGGGACGGTCAGTCTAGCCAGCCAGCGAGGTGAGGGCATGCGATGCGCTTCCTATCTTCTCGGCGTTGACGAAGTCGCAGTATGGGACTCCAAAGCGGCGCGAAAATGAAGTACAGGTAAGCGCCGAGCGTCGACTTGTCGGGCCCAGCGCCCAAAGCCCAAAGCCCAAAGCCCATGCACAAAAGTCGACGCTCGACACGCTGCCACCCTGCCCAACGCCGAAATATAAACCACGGCGTGCCGCGCCGGCGTGTCGCCACCGCCAGTTATAAGTCGCGACCGGAAGCCGTCCGCGGCCTAGCCGTCCAGCCCGAGGTCCTTCCGGAAGCGCCGCATAGCGTCGATCTTGTCGGCCAACGAGGCGTCCGGCCCGGCGTAGAACATCCATGGCATGGTGATGATGCCGGTGATGCCGCCATCCTCAGCACGCTGAAAGTCGGCGGGGGTGAAGGCGTCGGTCAGCGGCGTCAGGACGGTGAAACCGTCCATTGACAACCCATTTTCGGCGCGCAGTTCCCGCACCCGGCCAACCGCGTTGATGGCGCGGTCGGTGTTGATCAGGTCGCCGATCCAGCCGTCGTAGCGGGCAGCGCGCCGCAGCGCGACGTCGCTGAGCCCGCCGACATAGACCGGTATCGGCGGCGGGGTCGGTTGCATCTCCAGCCGCGGGGCCTGGAAGAACTTGCCGTCGAACTCCGTCCAGCCCGGTTCCCACAGCGCCCGCATCAAGTCGATGATCTCGTCGGTGCGTTTGCCACGGGCCGCGAATTGCTCACCCATTAACTCGAATTCCTCGCGGCACCAGCCGACACCGATGCCGAGTTCCACCCGACCGGACGCCAAAACCGCGGCGGTGCCAATGGCTTTGGCCGCCGAGTAGGGATTACGCATCGCCGGAATGTAGACGGTGTTGACGAACCGCAGCCGCGAGGTCACCTGCGCGAGGGCGCCGATCAGGACCCACGGATCGGGCCAGTCGGTGAACGGCTGCCAGCGGCGTTCCCCGTCTTTGGTGTACGGGTAGGGGGTGTCGAGGGTCTCCAGGTTGACGACGTGGTCCGGTATCCCGATCCCGTCATAGCCGAGTTCGTCAGCGGCCTTGGCGATCTCGATGATCTCCCGGGTATTCAGGAACGCGACGCTGACATAGAACTTCACTAACCGCTCCTGGCCCACGACGGCTCGATGAAGACACCTTCCGCCTCGACGGTCACCCCGTCTGCGTCCGAAATAGTGCCCCGGGCATAGACTTTGACGCCCTCCGAGCGCTCAATCCACGCTTCGGAGCGAAGCGGACCCAGCGGCGTGCCGCGCAGGTACTTCACGGTGATGGTGCCGGTGAATCGCGCCTTGGACAGCCCTTCGCTGGCCGCCTCGCCGAGCATGTGGTCGAGTACCAGTGCGCTCACGCCGCCGTGTACCCGGCCGGGCGGACCTTCGTATGCCGTCCCCAGGACGAACTCGCTGCGGCACCGCCCGTCGCTATCGTGACGGACGACGACCGGCGGGGCGATGGGATTGCACGCGCCGACTACGGCGTTACCCAACGGCAGCGGGCGGCCGTCGACGACGAAGCTCACTCCGACCGACCTGCTCCGTTGCCGCAGTGACTGGGTGACGGCGTCGATCGCGGTTCGCGCGTTGCCGACGACGGCGTCGTCGACCTCGGTCCGGATGGTGGCGTCGATGAGGTCCCGGACGGCGTCGGCCAACGGTGCGTACAGACCCGTCACCCGATCCGCCTCCGCCGCGCTGAGCACCTCGAATAACGAGTCGAAGCTGGGATCAGACGCGCTCGCTCCCTGACTCAACTCCCGAACACCTTGCGCACAACGGCTTTTGCGCGCCGAGTCACTCGCAGGTAGTTATCCAGGAACTCGCTGCCGTCGTCGGTTGGCCAGCCCGCGGCGACCGCGACCGCATTGAGCTGGCGTCCGGGTCCGGGCAGCTGGTCGGTGGCCTTGCCGCGGACCAGCACCAACGCATTGCGGGCACGTGTCGCGGTCAGCCACGCCTGGCGGAGCAGGTCCACCTCGTCCTCGGGTACAAGCTCAGCAGCGGCGATCACGTCCAGGGACTCCAGGGTTGAGGTGTTGTGCAGGGCGGGTATCTCGTGTGCGTGCTGCAGTTGCAGCAATTGCACGGTCCATTCGATGTCGGCCAGTCCCCCGCGGCCCAGCTTGGTGTGGGTGTTGGGGTCGGCGCCGCGCGGCAATCGCTCGGACTCGACGCGGGCTTTGATCCGGCGAATCTCCTGCACCGTCTCGGCGGTCACGCCGTCGGGCGGGTAGCGCGTCTGGTCGGCCATCAACAGGAACCGTTGGCCCAGCTCCGCATCGCCGGCGACCGCGTGTGCGCGCAGCAGCGCCTGGACTTCCCACGGCTGTGCCCATTGCTCGTAGTAGGCGGCGTAGGCCCCCAGCGTGCGGACCAGCGGACCGTTGCGGCCCTCGGGCCGCAAATTGGCGTCGACCTCCAGCGGCGGGTCGACGCTGGGTGTCCCCAGCAACGTCCGAACGTGCTCGGCGATCATCGTCGACCAGCGCATCGCCTGCGCGTCATCGACACCGTTGGCCGGCTCGCAGACGAACAGCACGTCGGCGTCGGACCCGTAGCCGAGTTCGGCACCGCCCAGCCTGCCCATGCCGATGACCGCGATGACCGCCGGCGCCTTGCCGCCTTTGGGCAGGTTCGCCCGGACCAGCGCGTCCAGGGCGGCCTGCAGCACCGCGACCCACACCGAGGTGAGCGCCCGGCACACATCCCTGACTTCGAGCATGCCGAGGAGGTCGGCGGAACCGATGCGGGCCAGCTCGCGGCGGCGCAGCGCCCGCGCGGCGGCGATCGCGCGTTCCGGGTCGGCGTGGCGAGCGGCCGAGGTGATCAGTCCGCGGGCCACCGCGGCAGGTTTGGTCTCGAGCAGCTTCGGGCCGGTAGGGCCGTCGCCGTAACTCTGAATGATCCGCGGCGCGCGCATCAACAGGTCCGGCACATATGCGGACGTCCCCAGCACCTGCATGAGCCTCTTGGCCACCGCGGCCTCGTCGCGCAGTGTGGCGGGGTACCAGCGTTCACCGGCCAGCCCCTCGCTGAGCCGGCGGTAGGACAGCAGCCCGCTGTCGGGGTCGGGCGCGTACGACATCCAGTTCAGCAGCCTGGGGAGCAGCACCGACTGCACCCGACCGCGCCGGCCGCTCTGATTGACGAGCGCCGCCATGTGTTTCAACGCCGTCTGTGGGCCCTCGTAGCCCAGCGCCGCCAGCTGCCGCTCCGCGGCTTCCGGTGTCATGCCACCGATCTCCAGGCTGGCCGGCCCGATCGACTCCAGCAGCGGCTGATAGAAGAGTTTGGCGTGCAGCTGGGACACCCGCAGGTTGTGGTGCTTGATTTCCTCGCGCAGTACTCCCGCCGCGTCGTGCGACCCGTCCGGACGCATGTGCGCCGCGCGCGCCAGCCAGCGCACGGCCTCTTCGTCGTCGGCCTCGGGCAGCAGGTGAGTGCGCTTGAGCCGCTGCAGCTGCAGTCGGTGCTCGAGCAACCGCAGGAACTCGTAGGAGGCGGTGAGGTTGGCCGCATCCTGGCGGCCGATGTAGCCGCCTCCGCTCAACGCGGCCAGTGCGTCCACCGTGGAGGCAACGTGCAGCGACTCGTCGCTGCGGCCGTGCACCATCTGCAACAACTGCACGGCGAACTCCACATCGCGCAATCCACCGGTGCCGAGCTTGATCTCGCGGGCGCGGACGTCGACCGGGACCAGCTGCTCGACCCGTCGGCGCATGTCCTGCACTTCGACCACGAAGTCCTCACGTTCGCAGGCGACCCAGACCATGGGCATCAGCGCGGTCAGATAGCGCTGTCCGAGTTCCGCGTCGCCAACCGCCGCCCGGGCTTTCAGCAACGCCTGGAACTCCCAGGTTTTCGCCCATCGCCGGTAGTAGGCGACGTGCGACTCGACCGTCCGGACCAGCTCACCGCTGCGGCCCTCGGGTCGCAGCCCGGCGTCCACCTCGAAGAACGCCGCCGAGGCCACCCGCATCATCTCGCTGGCCACCCGGGCGCTGGTCGGGTCGGCGCGCTCGGCGACGAAGATGACGTCGACGTCGCTGACGTAGTTCAGTTCGCGGGCACCGCATTTGCCCATCGCGATGACCGCAAGCCGCGGCGGCGCGCTGTCACCGCACACGGTCACCTCGGCCACCCGCAGCGCGGCCGCCAACGCGGCGTCCGCGATGTCGGACAGCTGGGCGGCGACCACGGTGAACGGCAACACCGGCTCGTCTTCGACGGTCGGGGCCACATCGAGCGCGGCCAGCACCAGCAGGTGGTCGCGGTACAAGTTCTGCAATTTCGCGATGACCAAACCGGGGTCGGCCGAGCCGGCCAACGCTTCGTCGGCGCACGCGTTGAACGCCTGGCGCAGCTGGCCCACGGAGGGCAGTTTGACGTTGCCCTGCAACAGTTTCCAGGATGGCGGGTGGGCGGCCAGGTGGTCGCCCAGTGCCACCGACGAGCCCAGCACCGCCAACATCCGTCCACGCAAGCCGCGGTCGGCGAGCAGGGCGGCGTAGAGCTCGTCCCATGCGATGTCGGGGTTCTCGGACAGCCGAACCAAGGCCCGCAGCGCGGCGTCGGGGTCGGGTGCGCGCGACAACGACCACAGCAGGTCGACGTGCGCCCGGTCGTCGTGGTCGGTCCAACCCAGCTGCGCCAGACGCTCACCCGCGGGAGGGTCGATCAACCCGAGCCGGCCCATGCTGGGCAGCCTCGGACGTTCGAGCGCGGGTTTGACCACGACCACGACCGTAGCGCAACGTGCCGACCGCTCAGACCAGCCGTCGGAGGATCTCTGCTATCGAGACCGTTACAGAGTCACTTACAAAGACAGGTAAGTCTTCAGCTCATACGGCGTGACATGGCTGCGGTAGTTGGCCCACTCCGCGCGCTTGTTACGCAGGAAGAAGTCAAAAACGTGCTCGCCCAGGGCTTCGGCGACCAGCTCGGAGGCCTCCATGCTGTGCAGGGCGGTGTCGAGGCTGGTCGGCAGCTCGCGGTAGCCCATCGTGCGGCGTTCCTCGGGTGTGAGTTCCCAAAGGTTGTCCTCGGCCTGCGGCCCCAGCACGTAGCCCTTCTCCACCCCACGCAAGCCGGCCGCCAGCAACACGGCGAAGGCGAGGTAGGGGTTGCACGCCGAGTCGGGGCTGCGCACCTCTATCCGGCGCGACGATGTCTTGTGCGGGGTGTACATCGGCACCCGCACCAGAGCGGACCGGTTCGCCGCGCCCCACGACGCGGTGGTGGGCGCCTCGCCGCCCTGTACCAGCCGCTTGTAGGAGTTGACCCACTGATTCGTGACCGCGCTGATCTCCGCGGAGTGCTCCAAAATCCCGGCGATAAAAGACTTGCCGACATCCGAGAGCTGCAGCGGATCGTTGGGGCTGTGGAACGCATTGACGTCGCCCTCGAACAGGCTCATGTGGGTGTGCATGGCCGAGCCGGGGTACTCCCCGAACGGCTTGGGCATGAACGACGCCCGCGCACCGTTCTCCAGCGCGACTTCTTTGATGACGTACCGGAAGGTCATGACGTTGTCGGCCATCGACAGCGCGTCGGCGAAGCGCAGGTCGATCTCCTGCTGGCCGGGCGCACCTTCGTGGTGGCTGAACTCCACCGAGATGCCCATGAATTCCAGGGCCTCGATCGCGTGCCGGCGAAAATTCGAGGCGGAATCGTGCACCGCCTGGTCGAAATAGCCCGCGTTGTCCACCGGAACGGGCACCGACCCATCCTCGGCACCAGACTTGAGCAGGAAGAATTCGATTTCGGGATGCACGTAGCAGGAGAAACCGAGATCGTTGGCCTTCTGCAGCTGGCGCCGCAGCACGTGCCGCGGGTCCGCCCACGACGGCGAGCCGTCCGGCATGGTGATGTCGCAGAACATCCGCGCCGAGTGGTGATGTCCGGAGCTGGACCAGGGCAGCACCTGGAAAGTCGACGGATCCGGGTTGGCTACCGTGTCGGATTCCGAAACCCGTGCAAAGCCCTCGATCGATGAGCCGTCGAAACCGATGCCTTCCTCGAACGCACCTTCGAGCTCGGCCGGGGCGATCGCAACCGATTTAAGGAATCCGAGGACATCAGTGAACCAGAGCCGCACGAAGCGGATGTCCCGTTCCTCCAGCGTGCGGAGGACAAACTCCTTTTGTCGATCCATAACCCGCACACTAGGCAACCGCTGTTAATTCCGTGTTACCGATGCCAAGCCAGAAGCGTTGCAGAGGTTCCAAATACGCTATCCAGAAATGGCTCGCGGCCGCTCACGCATGGCACTGCAATGACGCCGGTGGCAACGTCCCCGCGTCCAAATAACGCATCACGGCGGTGTCCACACACTCGTCACCGTTGAACACCGCGGTGTGCTGGGTTCCGTCGTAGGTGATCAGCGGGGCACCCAACTGGCGGGCCAACTCCACCCCCGCTTGATACGGGGTGGCCGGGTCGTGGGTGGTGGAGACCACGACGACCTTGCCTAGGGCGGCGGGCGGCGCGGGGTGCGGCGTCGACGTCGCCGGCACCGGCCACAGCGCGCACAGATCCCGCGGGGCGTTCCCGGTGAACTGCCCGTAGCTCTGGAACGGAGCGGCCTGACGGATCTGTTGGTCGGCCGATACCCAGGCCGCCGCGTCCGTCGGCGACGGCGCATCGACGCAGCGGACCGCATTGAACGCATCCTGATCGTTGCTGTAGTGCCCGTTCTTGTCGCGGCCGTCGTAGTCGTCGGCGAGCATCAGCAGGTCGCCCGCATCGGTGCGGCGCTGCAGCCCGAGCAGACCACTGGTCAGATACTTCCAGTGCTGCGGGGTGTAGAGCGCGTTGATGGTGCCGGTAGTCGCGTCGGAGTAGCCCAGACCGCGCGGATCCGATGTTTTGCCGGGCTTGGTGGCCAACGGGTCGACCAGGGCGTGGTACCGGTTGACGAACTGAGCTGGGTCGGTGCCCAGAGGGCAGCCCGGCGAGCGGGCACAGTCCGCGGCGTAGTCGTTGAAAGCTGTTTGGAATCCAGCCATTTGGCTGATGTTTTCCTGGATCGGGCCGACTGTCGGGTCGATGGCGCCGTCGAGCACCATCGTTCGCACACGGTCAGGGAATTCCGTCAGGTATTTGGTGCCCAACTCGGTGCCATAGCTGAAGCCCAGGTAGCTGATCTGGTCGTCGCCCAGCGCTTGGCGGACGACGTCCATGTCACGGGCGACGGACGCGGTGCCGACGTTGGCCAGGAACTCGGTACCCATGCGATTGACGCATCCCTGCGCCAACTGCCGGTAAGCCTGCTCGATGTGCGTCACACCGGCCGGGCTGTAGTCGACCATGGGGTCCCGGCGAAAGGCATCGAACTCCGCGTCGGTGCGGCACCGCACGGCGGGCGTCGAATGGCCGACCCCGCGGGGGTCGAATCCGACCAGGTCGAAGTTGCGGGTGATGTCGGTGTTCGCCAGGCCGGCTGCCATCCCGGCCACCATCTCGACCGCCGATCCACCTGGGCCGCCCGGATTGATCAGTAGCGATCCGATCCGCGGGCCAGTCGCCGGCACCCGGATCACCGCCAGTTTGGCCTGCGATCCGCCGGGCTTGCGGTAGTCAACCGGCACCGAGACCGTTGTGCACTTTGCGGTGGGGACGTCGCTGGTGTCCTTCAGGAACGGATTGCAGCTGCCCCAGGTCGCATACGGGGCCCCAGCGGGTGGTGGCGGGCTGGGGGTCTCGCCGGAACCGGATTCCGGAGTGGCGCCGGCACGCGGCAATGCCATCACCGCCATGGCCGCCATGGCCGTCGGCAGCAGTAGCCCGATTGAAAGCCCAACTGAAAGCAGCGCCGAACTCAACGGTCTCAGGCGCGGCATGGCAGACATCGTCGCACCTTTCGAATGCCCTGAGCAGCGCGAAAAGGTCACGCCTTGGTCTCGTATCGATACCCCGCGCGTCCTTTTCGCCGGACTTGTCGCCCAACGTGCAGACGTTGCCCCGAGCCGGTTTTCAGGTCAGCACTTTGCGCCGCTGCGCGGCGTGGTGCCATCGACCAAATACGCCGTCGCGTAGTCGTCGACGCAGCTGTTGCCCTGGAAGACCACCGTGTGCTGGGTTCCCTCGAAGGTGAGCAGCGAGCCGTGCAGCTGGCCGGCCACCTCGACACCGGCCTGATACGGAGTGGCCGGATCGTGGGTGGTGGAAACGACCATGATGGGCGCGAGGCCGGGCGCCGAGATGGAATGCGGCGTGCTGGTGGGTGGCACCGGCCAGAACGCGCAGGTGCCCAGCGGCGCGTCACCGGTGAACGCCCCGAAGCTCATGAACGGGGCGAGCTCCCGCGATCGGCGGTCTTCGTCGATGACCTTGGCCCGATCGGTAACCGGTGGCTGGTCAACGCAATTGATCGCCACCCGAGCGTCGGTGGCATTGCTGTAATGGCCGTGCGGGTCGCGGCGCATGTACATGTCGGCAAGGGCAAGCAGAGTGTCGCCATGGTTGTCCACCAACTCGGTCAGTCCGTCTGTCAGGTGGTGCCAGAGGGTCGGTGAGTACAGCGCCATGATGGTGCCCACGATGGCATCGCTGTAGCCCAGCCCGCGCGGGTCATTGGTCTGCGCCGGCCGGCCGAGCATCAGGTTGTTCGGGTCGACCAGCGGGTCGACCAGGCTGTGGTAGACGGCGACCGCCTTGGCAGGGTCGGTGCCCAGCGGGCAGGTCGGCTGCTTCGCACAGTCGGCGGCATAGTCGTTGAACGCATCCTGAAATCCCTTGGCCTGACGGAGGTCGGCCTCGATCGGATCGGCGTTGGGGTCGACGACGCCGTCCAGGATCATCGCCCGGACGTTCTGCGGGTAGGCCTCGGCGTAGGCGGAGCCGATCCGGGTGCCGTACGAGTAACCGAGATAGGTCAGTTTGGGGTCACCCAGCGCCGCCCGGATGGCATCCATATCCCGGGCAACGTTGACCGTTCCGACATTCTCCAGAAAGTTCTTGCCCATCTTGTTCACGCACCGGCCGACGAATTCCCGGGTCTCGTCTTCGATGTGGGCCACACCCGCCGGTGTGTAGTCGACGTTCGGCTCGATTCGCAGCCGGTCGTTGTCGGCGTCGGAGTTGCACCAGACCGCGGGTCGCGACGATCCGACCCCTCGCGGGTCGAACCCCACCAGATCGAACCGCTCGCGCATCTTCTTCGGCAGTGTCTGAACCAAACCCAGGGCGGCTTCGATGCCCGACTCGCCCGGGCCTCCGGGATTGATCACCAGCGAGCCGATTTTGTCCCCGGTGGCGGGAAAGCGAATCATCGCCAGCGCAGCCACGTCGCCGTCGAGGTGGTTGTAGTCGACCGGCACGGCCAGTTTGCCGCACATCGCGCCGCCGGGGATCTTGACCTGCGCACCGGTGGTGCGACAGGGCGTCCACTCCAGCGGTTGGCCCAGTTTGGGGCCGCCCAGGACGCCACGCCCGGCCACCACATGGACGCAGCCCGCCAGGAGCAGCGCCACGGCACCGATCGTCGTCCAGATCAGCGGCGTGCGCGCGATCTTGGCGCGGCGAATCAGGCCCATGCCAACCTATGCTGCCAGAGGGCGCAGGAGATCCTCACCACTTGGCCGGCCGTCGGCACGGCGACGGAATGGTGATTCTCACACCGATCGGTCGGTGCAACTGCGCAAAAGAAATGGCAGACTGTCAGGAGTCAGACGAACCCGGGGACCGTTGCGGCCACGAGGATCGACCCGACCACCACTAGGGACAATGATGTCTGAGCAGAACCTTTATGGGGCTAATCCCGCTGGGCCTAATACCGCGGAAGCTAACCCGTCGGGCCCGCGGACCAAGATCCGCACCCATCACCTGCAAAGGATGAAGGCCGAAGGCCACAAATGGGCCATGTTGACGGCCTACGACTACTCGACCGCCCGGGTCTTCGACGAGGCCGGCATCCCGGTGTTGCTGGTCGGTGACTCGGCGGCCAACGTCGTGTACGGATACGACACGACGGTGCCCGTCTCGATCGACGAGCTGATCCCGCTGGTCCGCGGGGTGGTCCGCGGCGCCCCGCACGCCCTGGTCGTCGCTGACCTGCCGTTTGGCAGCTACGAGGGCGGCCCCGCCGCCGCGCTGGCGGCCGCTACCCGATTCATGAAGGAAGGCGGCGCGCACGCCGTCAAGCTCGAGGGCGGTGAGCGGGTGGCCGATCAGATCGCCTGCCTGACCGCGGCCGGCATCCCGGTGATGGCGCACATCGGCTTCACGCCGCAAAGCGTCAACACCCTGGGCGGCTTCCGGGTGCAAGGCCGCGGTGACGCGGCGGAGCAGACCGTCCACGATGCGATCGCCGTCGCCGAAGCCGGCGCGTTCTCCGTGGTGATGGAGATGGTGCCGGCTGAATTGGCTACCCAAATCACCGGCAAACTGACCATTCCGACCGTCGGGATCGGAGCGGGTCCGAACTGCGACGCCCAGGTGCTGGTCTGGCAGGACATGGCCGGCCTCAGCAGCGGCAAGGCCGCGCGCTTTGTCAAGCGGTTCGCCGACATCGGCGGCGAACTACACCGTGCCGCAGTGCAATACGCGGAGGAAGTTGCCGGCGGGGTTTTCCCGTCCGAGGAGCACTGCTTCTGAGAGCTGTCCTTCGCTTTTGTGTCGAGATTGCCGCCGGGGCTAAGATCTAGGTCAAAGATCTAGGTCAAAGATCTAGGTCAAACCAACGACCACTGCGGCAATCCGAGCGCAACACCTCCTGTCGGAAACCGTTAGCCTCGATAAGGGGCCGAGACCCGCCTATCGAACGCTGCAGCACTATCCTCGGCAAAATACTGGGCGATCTCACCCGAAGCCCTGATAACAGCCCGCGACAGTGATAAGAACTTAGGCATTCAGGCGAGATAGAGGTAAATGGTTTTGGACCAAACACGCGCTACTCCGGTTGCTGTCATCGGCATGGGATGTCGGCTGCCGGGAGGTATCGACTCGCCCGAGCAGTTGTGGGACGCGTTGCTACGCGGCGATGATCTGATCACCGAGGTGCCCGCCGATCGCTGGGACGTTGACGAGTTCTACGACCCCGAGCCGGGGGTGCCCGGTCGAACGGTCTGCAAGTGGGGCGCGTTCCTGGACGACGTCGCCGACTTCGACCCCGAGTTCTTCGGGATCACCGAAAAAGAAGCGACTGCAATGGATCCGCAGCACCGCTTGCTGCTGGCCACCTCCTGGGAGGCAATGGAGCAGGGCGGCTTCAGTCGAGAGACACTGGCCAGCTCGCGAACCGGGGTGTTTGTGGGGCTGATGCACGACGACTACCAATTCGTGCACGCCGACGCCCAGACCTTATCGGGGCCGTACGGATATATGGGCAACAGTTTCGCGATGGGATCCGGGCGCGTCGCCTACACCATGGGACTGAATGGTCCGGCGATCACGGTTGACACCGCCTGCTCGTCTGGCCTGGCCGCGATCCACCTGGCCTGCCGCAGCCTGCACGAAGGCGAGAGCGATCTTGCGTTCGCGGGCGGCGCTTCGGTGATGTTCGAGCCGCGCAAGGCGGCATCGGGGTCCGCCATCGGCATGTTGTCGCCTACCGGTCGCTGCCACTCCTTCGACGTGGATGCGGACGGGTTCGTGGTCGGCGAGGGCTGCGTCGTACTACTGCTCAAACGCTTACCCGACGCGCTGGCCGACGGCGACCGGATCCTGGCAGTGGTGCGCGGCACGGCCGTCAACCAGGATGGCCACACGGTGAACATCGTGACGCCATCGCATCCCGCGCAGGTCGAGGCGTATCGGACGGCATTGGCAGCGGCGGATGTGGACCCCGGCAGCGTCGGGATGGTGGAAGCGCACGGTCCCGGCACACCGGTGGGTGACCCTATCGAATACGCCAGCCTTGCAGAGGTTTACGGCCTCGATAACCCTTGTGCGCTCGGATCGTTGAAGAGCAATTTCGGGCACACCCAGGCGGCCGCGGGAGCGTTGGGCTTGATGAAGGCGGTGCTCGCCGTACAGCATGGTGTGGTCCCGCGCAGTCTCCACTTCAACCAGCTGCCTGATGATTTCGCCAAAATCACGACTAATCTCTTTGTGCCGCAATCGACCACGCCGTGGCCAAGCAACGATCACCAAACGCCACGGCGGGCAGCGGTCTCGTCCTATGGGTTCTCCGGAACCAATGTCCATGCGATCGTGGAGCAAGCTCCCGAGCCGGTTGGGGCACAGTCAGAGCTATCCCCCGCCGCTGACGGCCTGCTGATGTTTCCGCTGTCGGCCACCTCGGCCGACGCATTGCGGCAAACCGCCAGGCGAATCGCCGACTGGGTAGACGCGAACGCCGCGGACCTGTCGGCAACGGATCTGGCCTACACGCTCAACCGCCGGCGCGAGCACCGTCCGGTGCGCACGGCTGTCTTCGCCGACACTCTCGAGAAGCTGTCCGAGCGTTTGCGTGAGGTCGCCGATGGCGACTTTCCCTATCAGGCCGCGGTGGGCAGAGACGATCGGGGCCCGGTGTGGATTTTCTCCGGCCAAGGCTCGCAATGGGCCGCCATGGGCGCCGAACTGCTCGCCACCGAACCGGTATTCGCCGCGGCCGTCGCGGAGGCTGAACCGCTGATCGCCGAGGAGTCCGGGTTTTCGGTGACCGAGGCGATCTCGGCCCCCGAGACGGTGACCGGCATCGAGCGGGTTCAGCCCGCGCTGTTCACCATGCAGGTCGCACTGGCCGCCACGATGAGGTCATACGGGGTGCAGCCGGGTGCGGTGATCGGCCACTCGATGGGCGAGGCGGCCGCGGCAGTGGTGGCCGGGGCTCTATCGCTTCAGGACGGGGTGCGGGTGATCTGCCGCCGGTCCCGGCTGATGTCTACCATCTCCGGTTCCGGCGCGATGGCATCGGTGGAACTGCCTGCCCAGCAAGTGCTTACGGAACTGATGTCACGAGGGGTTAATGGCGAGGTGGTGGTGGCCGTGGTGGCATCACCGCAGTCCACCGTGATCGGCGGGGTCACCGAGACGGTGCGCGAACTCGTGGCGGCGTGGGAGCAGCGCGAGGTGATGGCCCGTGAGGTGGCCGTCGACGTCGCGTCGCACTCCCCGCAGGTCGACTCGATCCTCGACGACCTGGCCGATGAGTTGGCCGACCTCAACCCCATGACGCCAGAGGTTCCCTTCTACTCCTCGACCATGTTCGACCCGCGGGACCAGCTGGAATGCGACGGCTGGTACTGGGCGGACAATCTGCGTCACACAGTGCGCTTCGCCGCGTCGGTCCAGGCGGCGCTGGAGGACGGCTACCGGGTGTTCGCCGAGCTGGCGCCGCACCCGCTCCTGACCCACGCCGCCGAGCAAACAGCGGAAAGCCTCGGTGTTCCCCTCGTCGCGCTCTCGGCCATGCGACGAGAACAGGAACTGCCGGACGGGCTGCGCGGCTTTCTGGGGGATCTGTACAGCGCCGGTGCCGCGATTGACTTCTCGTTGTGTCACCCCCAGGGTCGGCTGGTCGACGCGCCGCTGCCGGCCTGGAGTAACCGTCGGCTGTTCCTGGAGCGCGGCAGTCAGAATTCGGCGACGGGCGGCGGCCGCACTGTTGCCGTGCACCCCCTGATGGGCGCGCACGTACAAGTGCAGGAGCAGCCGGAGCGGCACGTTTGGCAGGGTGAAGTCGGTACCGGCGCGCAGCCTTGGCTGAGCGACTACCAAATACATGCTGCGGCAGCGCTTCCGGCGGCCGTCTATTGCGAGATGGCGTTGGCAGCGGCTCGCACGGTTCTCGGCGAGGCGTCCGAACTGTGCGATATCCGGATCGAACAGTCACTGATGCTCGACGAAGAGAACCCGATTGGCGCCATCGCGTCGCTGGAGACGCCCGGTGTCCTCACCTTCGCCGTGGAGACGATCAAGGATGGCAGGCACGCGCGGTGGGCCACCGCGGTCCTGCGCGCGGTCGAGGACGCAGACCAACCGCCCACCGTCGACATCGCCGAGTTGCTGTCTACGCATCCCCGCCGGGTGGAGGGAGCGCAGGTTCGCGAGTGGTTCGATCGGCGTGGTGTTCACCTCGGTCCCGCCTTCACCGGACTGACGTGCGTGCACACCTCCGAAGGGACCGACGACACGGTGTTGGCCGAGGTCGCACTCCCCCTGTTGCTCCGTTCGCAGCAATCCGGCTATCGCGCGCACCCGGCGCTGCTGGCCGCCTGCTTCCAGTCGATCGAAGCCCATCCCAGCGTGGAGCAGATCGCTAACGGCGGTGTGTTGTTGCCGCGGAGTCTGCGTCAGCTGCGTGACTACGGGTCCACCCGCCACGCCCGCTACTGTTTGACGCGCGTGACCAGTGCCGACACCGCGGGCGTCGCGGCCGACCTGGACATCCTGGACGAGCACGGGACCGTCCTGATGACGTTGCGCGGGCTCGAGATGGGCATCTCCCAAACCAGCGAACGCGATCGCGTGCTCGGCGAGCGGCTGCTCTCCATCGCGTGGCAGCAACGAGAGCTACCCGAAACAGCAGTCGACCCCGGTTCCTGGCTGCTGATCGCCACCTCCAGCTCCGCGGATGTCATGGCGAACGAGCTCATCGATGCATTGAAACTCGGTGGCGCGCAATGCACATCGATGTCCTGGCCGCAATCCGCGGACGCGGCGTCCAAAGCGACCTGGCTTCGGGATTATCTCGGCTCAAACGTGATCGACGGAGTGGTCGTACTGACCGGATCCGACCACGACAAACCGGACCGGGAGTCCGCGGTCCGCGGCAGGGAGCACGTACGGCACCTGGTACGGATCGCCCGCGAGCTACCGGATATCCCGGCCGAGCCATCTCGTCTTTTCGTCGTGACCGGGGGCGCCCAGACAGTGTTGGCCGGCGACTCGGTCAACCTGGAGCAAGCTGGGCTGCGCGGTCTGATGCGCGTGATCGGCAATGAACACCCCGAGTTGCGGCCTACCCAAATCGATCTCGATGACGACACCGATGTCGAATGCCTGGCACGGCAGTTACTCCTGCGGTCCGACGAGGACGAGACCGCGTGGCGCGGCGGCGCGTGGTACACCGCGCGCCTGACCCCCGCTCCGCTCCGCCCCGAAGATCGGCAAACCGCCGTCGTGGACCACGCGCAGGACGGTGTGCGCCTGCAGATCCGCGCGCCCGGCGACGTCGAATCGATAGAAGCGACCGCGTTCGATCGCGTCCCGCCGGAAGCCGGGGAGATTGAGGTCGCGGTCAGCGTGTCCAGCATCAACTACGCCGATGCGCTGGTGGCGCTCGGCCGGCACCCCGGTGTCGACGGGGTCGCGCCACAGCTCGGGGCGGATTTCGCCGGAGTCGTGACCGCGGTCGGACCAGGCGTCACAACACATCACATCGGTGACCGTGTCGGCGGATTCGGCAAAGCCGGCAGTTGGGCGAACTTCGTCACGTGCGACGCGCGCGTCGCCGTCACCCTTCCGCCCGGGCTGACCGACGGGGTGGCCGCCGCGGTCCCCACCGCGCACGTCACCGCCTGGTATGGGCTGCAGGAGCAGGCCAGGATTGGCGCCGACGATCGGGTGTTGATCCACTCCGCCACCGGCGGCGTGGGCCAGGCGGCAATCGCGATCGCCCGCGCCGCGGGAGCCGAGATTTTCGCTACTGCCGGCACCGAGAAGCGTCGACAATTGTTGCGCGATATGGGGATTGCGCACGTCTATGATTCGCGTAGCACCGAGTTCGCCGAGCAGATCCGTCGCGATACCGATGGCTACGGCGTCGACATCGTGCTCAACTCCCTGACCGGTGCCGCGCAACGCGCCGGGCTGGAACTGCTTTCCGTCGGCGGACGATTCGTCGAGATCGGCAAATCCGAGGTCTACGGCAACACCCGGCTGGAGCTGTCGCCGTTCCGGCGCAACCTCACGTTCCATTACGTCGATCTGGCGCTGCTGGCGGACAATCGCCCGCGGCGCATCGGCGACCTGCTGGGCACGGTGTACCGGCTTATCGCTGAAGGTGAACTGGCACCGCCGGAAATCACCCATTACCCGCTTCGCGATGCGAGCACTGCCATCCGCGTGATCAGCGGCGCAGAACACACAGGCAAATTGGTGCTCGACGTGCCGCACGCCGGCCGCAGCAACGTCGTGGTACCGCCCGAGCGCACCCAGGTTTTCCGGCATGACGGCTCCTACATCATCACCGGCGGTCTGGGCGGCCTTGGGCTGTTCCTCGCCGAGAAGATGGTTGCCGCCGGCTGTGGCCGCATCGTGCTCACCTCCCGCTCGCAGCCCACTCCAAAGGCGCTGGAGACTATTGGCCTCATCCAGGCCATGGGCGGCGACATCGTCGTGGAATGCGGCGACATCACCGCACCCGGCACCGCAGAACAATTGGTTGCCGCCGCCACCGCTACCGGACTCCCACTGCGCGGGGTCCTGCACGCGGCCGCGGTAGTCGAGGACGCCACGCTGGAGAACATCACCGACGAGCTGATCGACCGGGACTGGGCGGCCAAGGCCAACGGCGCGTGGAACTTGCACCTGGCCTTGCGAGAGCGGGAAGCCGACCAGCCACTGGACTGGTTCTGCTCGTTCTCCTCGGCGGCCGCGCTGGTGGGCTCTCCCGGCCAGGGCGCGTATGCCGCGGCCAACAGCTGGCTCGATGCGTTCAGCCAATGGCGACGGACTCAAGGGCTGCCGGCCACGTCCATCGCGTGGGGAATCTGGGGCAGCATCGGCCGTGCCGCGGCCGTGGCGGAAGCGACCGATATCGCGATCACCCCGAACGAAGGCGCGTATGCGTTCCAGGCGCTGCTGCGCCACGATCGCGCGTACACCGGGTACGCCCCGATGACAGGCACGCCCTGGGTGACGGCTCTCGCGCAGCGCTCCAAGTTCGCTGAGCTGTTCCGGGACTCGGGCAAAAAATCGACGGGCACAAGCAAATTCCTCACCGATTTGCGCGCGTTGCCGAAGGAGGAATGGACCCCCAAGCTCCGTCGGGTGGTTGCCGACAAACTCTCCAAGATCTTGCGCCGCAGCGTCGATCCGGATCGCCCCCTATCCGAATACGGCCTCGACTCGCTGGCGAACCTCGAGCTGCGCAACTACTTCAAAGAGGAAACGGGGATACGCATCACCCCAAGCGACATCTCCACGGCTAACGGTTTGGCGGAAGCACTGTATGAGTATTTGACCGCCGAAGGCGACGGCGGTACCGCGGAGCCGGTCAAGCCGGTCCAAATCCGCCGCAAGAAGACTCCCGCGGATCCGAGCTTGGCCACCGCTAAAAATGACTGACACATCGGTTAACGAAACGTGAACGGTTGGGGTCACCCGCGCCATCCCGGTATGGCACGCTATCTGTTGACGCACGACCGTTCATGACCGTCCGCGACTGCGGCACGCCCCCCTCGGAGCCGAAAATGCCTTCAAAAGCGCCCAACACCTCGCGTCATCTGGAGGTGGAGCGCAAGTTCGACGTAGACGAGACGACGGTGACACCGTCGTTCGACGGCATCGCAGCGGTGGCTCGGGTCGAGATATCGGAAGTCGCGTCGCTGGATGCCACCTACTTTGACACCCCCAAGCAGGACCTGGCGCGTCACAAGATCACCCTGCGCCGGCGCACCGGCGGCCACGACGCCGGTTGGCACCTGAAGCTGCCGGCCGGACCGGACGCCCGCACCGAGATCCACGCGCCACTAGACGCGTCAGCTGAAGGCACGGTGCCCGGCGAGTTGCTGGATGTCGTGCTGGCGATCGTTCGCGACCGCCCCGTCGTGCCGGTCGCGCGCATCACCACCAAACGCGAAAGCCAGGTGCTGTACGGCGCGCTGGACACCGCACTGGCCGAGTTCAGCAACGATCACGTGATCGCCTGGGCGGCCGACTCCGCTGATTCCTCGGGGGGGTCCGACTCGGAACCGCGGCAACAAGAGTGGCGCGAGTGGGAGCTGGAGCTCATCGGAACAAACGGGTCCGCGGACACCGAGCTGTTGAGCCGGTTGGGCAATCGGCTGCTCGATGCCGGTGCCGCACCCGCCGGGCACGGCTCCAAGCTGGCACGGGTGCTGGGCGCGACCGCGCGGTCCAATGGCCGGCCGCCACCCGGGGATCTCCTGCGCCGCGCGGTGGCCGAACAGGTCGACGAACTCTTGGTCTGGGATCGGGCGGTACGCGCCGATGCCTACGACTCGGTACACCAGATGCGGGTAACCACCCGCAAGATCCGCAGCCTGTTGCGCGACTCGCTCGATTCGTTCGGCTTGTCCGACGGCGACTGGGTGCTCGACGAGCTGCGCGAGCTCGCCGGCGTCCTGGGTGTGGCACGCGATGCCGAGGTCCTCGCCGAGCGCTACGAGCACCAGCTGGGCGAGCTGTCACCGGAGCTGGTGCGTGGGCCGGTCTGGGAACGCCTGGTTGCCGGCGCCCGGCGCCGCTATGAGGCGGGGCTGCGGCGGTCGCTGCTGGCGATGCGGTCGCAGCGATACTTCCGTTTGCTCGACGCCCTCGACGCGATGGTGACCGAACTTCCCGACGCCCAGTCGGGCGAGGAGGCGACAACGGTCACCATTGATGCGGCCTACAAGAAGGTCAGGAAGGCCGCGAAGGCCGCCGCGGGGCAGGGCGACCAAGAGGACACCGAGTCTGCGGAGGCCGAACACAATCCCGACGAGGCGCTGCACCTGATCCGGAAGCGCGCCAAGCGCCTGCGCTATACCGCGGCGGCCACCGGGGAGGACGAGGTTTCCAAGCAAGCCAAGGCCATCCAGACGCTGCTGGGTGATCACCAGGACAGCGTCGTCAGCCGCGAACACCTGCTTGAGCAGTCCGAAGCCGCCCGCGCCGCCGGCGAGGACACCTTCACCTACGGTCTGCTCTACCAACAGGAGATCCACCTGGCCGACGGTTGTCGGGGCCAGCTCGAGGACGCGTTGGGCAAGCTCGACAAGTCGGTGCGCAAAGCGCGGGAATAACCCTCCGCGAAACTGCGGGCTGCAGTCTCGCGGCAATGCGGGGCGGGCGAGTTGGCCTGTAAGCCGGATTCTGTTCCGCACCACCGTGGCGTGAGCAACGACGGCACGGCGACGACCATCCATCTGGACACACCGTTGCCGGGTGCCTCGAGCGGCCTACCCGCAGGCTCGGGCGAGCAGCCCTCGAACGCCTGCGCAGCCGCACCGCCGGTGCGACCTTCTTGGCCTTGCTTCGGGTGGGGTTTGCCTAGCCACTCCGGTCACCCGGAATGCTGGTGCGCTCTTACCGCACCGTTTCACCCTTACCACCGCGTGGGTGGCGGTCTGTTTTCTGTGGCACTTTCCCGCGAGTCACCTCGGATTGCTGTTAGCAATCACCCCGCTCTGTGAAGTCCGGACTTTCCTCGACTCCCGCCACGTGGGCGCGAGCCGCGGCCGCCCGGCCAACTCGTCCGCGTCGAACACGGTACCCGTCGCGTCATCTCCTGGCCAAGCTGCACGTCAGCCGGTCGTCACGTTTATGCTCACGCCATGAAAACGTTGCCCGTGTCGCTGGTTGCTTTATCAATCCTGATCGGTTCCGCACCGGTCGCCCACGCCGACAATTCGGCCGACTACCTGGCCTCTCTCGATAAGGCGCAGATTTCCTACAGCGACCCGACGAAAGCCGTCAATATTGGCAACACCGTTTGCCAGCAATTGCGCAGCAACATCGCCCCCGAAACGGCCGCGGAGGCGGCTTTGAACGCCGGCTACACCGCTGGCCAAGCAGGCAAGATCCTGTATGTGGCAAGCCATACGCTCTGCCCGGACATGGGGGCCGCAGTCGAAAAGTGGAGTAACACCCCTTAAAGCCGTGCCGGCGCCGACCATTGCCCGACAGGGCCTCTTGGTGTCAGGCTGACCCAATGACGGAAACCGAAGGGTTCATCGATCAGGCGGCGACGGGGCTCGCGGAGCCGCAGCCCATGTACAAGCTGTTGCGCGAAACGAACCCGGTGTTTCGGTCCCCTGGCGTGGTGGTGCTCAGCCGACTGGCCGACATCGAGATGGCACTCAAACACACTGAGTTGTTCTCCTCGAATATGGATGCGGTCGATCTGGGCACCATCCGGCCACTCATCCCGTTGCAAGTCGATCCCCCCGAGCACGCGAAGTACCGCCGCATCCTCGATCCGCTGTTCACTCCGCGGGAGATGAACCGTCGCGAACCACAAGTCGCCGCACTGGTGAACGAGATGATCGACCGGTTCGCCGATCGCGGCGAATGCGACTTCCATGAAGAGTTCGCGGTGCCACTTCCGTGCACGGTCTTCCTGCAATTGCTCGGCCTGCCGCTGGAAGACCTCGATAAGTTCCTGGAGTGGAAGGACGCCGTGATCCGCCCGGAGGGCGCCGCCGGTTACGACGGCCGCCACGACGCCTCCGCGCCCGTGGCGCTAGAGATTTATGACTATTTCGAGAAGGCCATCGACGACCACATCGCCAACCCGCGCGACGACGTGCTGTCGGCGATGATCGCGGCGAACCTCAAGGAAGAAGGACGGCCGCTGTCCCGCGAGGAGCTACTCGACATCTGCTTCCTGTTCCTGATCGCGGGGCTCGATACGGTCACCGACTCGCTGGACTGCTTCTTCGTATACCTGGCCAGACACCCCGATCACCGTCGTCAGCTGGTCGACGAGCCCGACATCTTGCCGCACGCAATTGAGGAGCTGCTGCGCTGGGAGACGCCGGTACCGGGAGTGGCGCGGGTAGCCATGCAAGACGTCGAGGTCGGCGGATGCCCGATCAGCAAGGGCGAGCGCATCAGTCCGCTACTCGGCGCGGCCAACACGGACCCGGCCGAATTCCCCGATCCCGAGCTGGTCGACTTCAACCGCAACCCGAACCGGCACCGCGCGTTCGGCGGTGGTCCGCACCGCTGCCTCGGATCCCACCTGGCCCGCATGGAGCTGCGGGTGGCAATGCGCGAATTCCACCGCCGCATCCCCGATTACCAGATCAAGCCCGGCGCCGAGCTGGTCTTCACCGCGGCCCTGCGATCGGTGGAATCGCTGCCGTTGGTATTTCCGGTGCCATGACCCACGTCTCCGTCGACACCGACCGCTGCACCGGCCACGGGCGCTGTTACAGCCTGGCGCCCGACGTCTTCGACGCCGACGAGGTTGGCCACGCAATCGTGCTCATCGGGGAAGTGTCGGGTGAGCTTGAGGCGCAGGCCAAGACCGGTGAGCAGAATTGCCCGGAGGGGGCAATCACGCTATCGGCGGCTCACAAATAACTGGTCTCGTTCACCAGCCGCACCGAAGATGCTCCGTCGGAATAGAATTCGGCGATGCTCAGCGCCGCCAGGTCAAGGTGTAGCCGGTACAGAATGCCCGGACCGGCGTCCAGCGCGAGCCGCAGCAGCATCTTGATCGGCGTGACGTGCGAGACGACCAGCACCGTCGAGTCTCCATACGCGGCGATGATCCGGTCACGTGCCCGCAGCGTCCGCTCCAGCACGTCGTCGAAGCTTTCACCGCCCGGCGGCGTCGTGCTGGTATCGCGCAGCCAACGGCTGTGCAGCTCCGGATCGCGTTCGGCGGCCTCGGCGAAGGTCAATCCTTCCCAGTCCCCGAATTCGGTCTCGATCAGATCGTCGTCGACGGTGACGTCCAGACCGAGCGCTTTGGCGGCCGCCGCCGCGGTGTCGTAGGCGCGTTGCAGCGGCGAGGAGATCACCGCTGCGATCCCGCCGCGCTCGCCCAAATACCGTGCCGCGGCCGCGGCCTGCCGCCGTCCCAATTCGGTCAGTTCGGGATTGCCGCGTCCCGAGTAGCGCCGCTCCACCGACAACGCGGTCTGCCCGTGTCGCAGCAGCAGCAGCCTGGTAGGGGTTCCACGGGCGCCCGACCAGCCGGGTCCGGCCGTCGCCTTAGCGGCAACGTCTTTCGCGGGCTCGGTGACCGACTCGGCCGACTCGATGGCGGCGTCCATCGCCTCATTGGCCAACCGATCGGCGTGCGTGTTGCGCTCCCGCGGAATCCATTCGTATCTGATGTGGTCGAACCGCGACGCCAGCTTCCGCGCCTGCGCGTTGAGCTCGATCAGATCGGGGTGTTTGACCTTCCACCGGCCGGACATCTGCTCGACCACCAGCTTGGAATCCATGTAAACCGCGACGTCTGTGGCGCCCAGTTTCGCGGCATCGTCCAAACCGGCGATCAGGCCACGGTATTCGGCGACATTGTTGGTGGCCCGGCCGATGGCCTGCTTGGACTCGGCCAGCACGGTCACCCGGTTCGCGTTGAACACCACCGCGCCGTATCCGGCCGGTCCAGGATTGCCCCGCGACCCACCGTCGGCTTCTATGACAACTTTCACTGAGCGAAGACAACTTTCATTAGCCGAATTCCTTGACCCGCAACAGGATCGCGTTACACTCCGGGCAGCGCACCACCTCGTCCTCGGCGGCCGCCGTGATGCCGGCCAGGTCGCCGCGGCCGATCTCGATCCGGCATGCGCCGCACCGATGTCCCTGCAGCGCCGCGGCACCCGGCCCTCCCCCGGCGCGCTGGCGCTCGTAAAGGGCCGACAGGTTCGGGTCCAGCGTCGCGATCAGCACGTCGCGTCGCGACGAATGCTGCTGGCGGGCCTGTTCGATTTCGACGAGCGCGGCATCGAGTGCCTGCTGCGCGCCAGCCAGGTCGGTCTGGAGTGAATCGATCGCCTGCAGTTCGGCGTTCATCTGGGCATCCACTTCCTCCCGACTCTCCATCACCTCCAGCAAGGAATCTTCCAGGCTGCTCTGGCGTCGTTGCAGGGTATCGAGCTCGTGCTGCAGATCCGACTGGTGCTTGGGGTCCGTGGTGCCCGAGCTGAGTAACTTGCGGTCCCTGTCCTCGCGCTGGCGCACCGCGTCGATCTCCGACTCGAATCGCGACACCTGGGCATCGAGATCTTCCAACGCGATGCGCGCGGAGGCCAACCGGTCGTTGACGGCATTGTGCTCGGCCTGTAAGGCCTCGTAGGCCTGCCGCTCCGGCAGATGGGTGGTCCGGTGTGCGAGCTGGGACAGCTCAGCATCCAGCTTCGCCACCTCTAATAGCGAACGCTGCTGTGCTACTTCGGCTTTCATGACTGATCTCTCCAGTGTCGTTCTCTAGGTTCTCGCGGTCTCGACGTTCCAGGGATCGGTGCGAATCGCGCAGACACGCACCGGCAGGGCCGTGAACCGCGACCTCAGGACGTTGGCCGCCTGTTCGCACCACGGGAATTCGCTTGCCCAGTGCGCGACGTCGACCAGGGCCACGTCCGAAGACCGGCGATGCTCGTCGGCCGGATGGTGCCGCAGATCCGCCGTGAGATAAGCCTGCACGTCCGCTGCGGCCGCGGTTGCCAGGAGCGAATCCCCCGCGCCGCCGCAGACCGCCACCCGCGACACCATCATCTCTGGGTCCCCGGCGGCGCGCACACCCCAGGAGGTTCGCGGTAGCGCGGCACCCACCCGGGAGACGAAGTCGCGCAGCGGTTCGGGCCTGGGCAGGGTCCCAATGCGGCCCAAGCCGACGTCGCTGGGCGCCGGCACCATCGCGAAGATGTCGAACGCCGGCTCTTCGTAGGGATGTGCGGCGCGCATCGCCGCGAACACATCGGCCCGCAGTCGCGCGGGTGCGACGACCTCGAATCGGTCTTCGGCGACCCGCTCCACGCTGCCGATGCTGCCTATTGCGGGCGCCGCCCCGTCATGCGGCAGGAACTGCCCGATGCCTTCCACGCTCCAGCTGCAATGTGAGTAGTCGCCGATCTGGCCGGCACCGGCCGCAAATACCGCCGCCTGCACCGCCGCCGCGCTCTCCCGCGGCACGTACACGATCCACTTGTCGAGGTCGGCCGCGGCGGATCGCGGCTCGAGCACGGCCTCGACGGTGAGGCCAAGGGCGTCGGCCAGTGCGTCGGACACGCCGGGGCAAGCCGAGTCGGCGTTGGTGTGCGCGGTGAACAGTGCACGCCCGGTTCGGATCAACCGATGCAGCAGCGCACCTTTGGGCGTGTTGGCCGCGACCGTGTCGACCCCGCGCAGTAGCAACGGGTGATGGGCCAGCAGCAAACCGGCGTCGGGAACTTCGTCGACCACGGCCGGCGTCGCGTCCACGGCGATGGTCACCGAATCCAGGGCATCGTCGGGGTCACCGCACACCAGGCCAACCGAATCCCACGACTGGGCAAGGCCAGGCGGGTAGGCCTCGTCCAGCACCTCGATGACATCGGCCAGCCGAACACTCATCGCAGCACCTCGGCGATCGCGTGGGTCAACAACGGCCACTCCGCGCGGACCGTCGCCCGCAGATAGCGATCGTCCAGACCCACGAAGGTATCGCACCGGCGGACCGCGATTCGGTTGTTCAGCAAGCCTTTTCGGATAGCGTCAGCGTCGTGCATGCTGAACAGCACAAACGGGGCCCTGCCGTCGACAACGTGGGCGCCCACCGATGCCAGACCGGCCGCCATTTCGGTACGCAACGCCGTCAGTCGCACCGCACCGGCCGCGGCCTCGGCGACGGCTTCGGCGGCGCAGCAGGCCGCGATGGCAGCGAGTTGCAGTGTCCCCATCGCCCAGTGCGCGCGCTGTGTGGTCAACCGGGCCAATACATCTGGCGAGCCAAGGGCGTAGCCCACCCGCAGCCCGGCCAGCGACCACGTCTTGGTCAAACTGCGCAGCACCAGCACGTCCGGAAGTGCGTAGCCGGCAAGCGAGTCCGGCTCACCGGGGATCGAATCGGCGAACGCCTCGTCGACCACCAGGATTCGTCCCGGCCTGCGCAGCGCAAGGAGTTGCTCGCGACGGTGCAGCACCGAGGTGGGGTTGGTCGGATTGCCCACCACGACAAGGTCGGCGTTGTCGGGCACACCCGCGCGATCAAGCCCGAACGGCGGATCGAGCACGACATGGTGCACCGGTATGCCCGCCGCGGTGAGCGCCGCCGCCGGTTCGGTGAACGCGGGCGCGATGACCGCCGCCCGCGCCGGGCGCAGGTTGGGCAACAAGGCGAAGCCCTCTGCCGCCCCGGCCAGCGGCAGCACCTCGTCGCGGGCCCGGCCATGCCGCTCAGCAACCGCGTCTTGCGCCCGGTGCACGTCCTCGACGCTGGGATAGCTCGCCAGATCCGGCAGGCGAGCCGCCAGCCGTCGCACCAGCCAATCCGGCGGCTGGGAGTGCCGGACGTTGACGGCGAAATCCAGCATGCCGGGCGCGACGGCCTGGTCACCGTGGTAACGCGCCGCTGCAAGCGGGCCCGGGTCCAAAATCGCCATCAGTGAAACACTAGTGCGCCTCGGCACGGCCGCGGTATCGCGCTCCAGCCCCATCGCCGACAATGGAGGCGTGACAAACACGATCTCGTTGGCGGGGAAAGCGCCGCAACTGGTGATCTTCGATCTCGACGGCACCCTCACCGACTCGGCGGAAGGCATCGTTGCCAGCTTCCTGCATGCCCTCAGCCACGTCGGCGCCCCGGTGCCCGAGGGCGACCTGACCGCCCAGATCGTCGGGCCGCCGATGGATGACACCTTTCGCGCGCTGGGACTCGGCGAGTCCACCGACGCGGCCATCGCGGCCTTCCGCGCCGAATACGGCACCCGGGGCTGGGCCATGAACACCGTGTTCGACGGGATCGTCGCGCTGCTGGGCGACCTGCGCGCCGCCGGCGTCCGGCTGGCCGTGGCCACCTCCAAGCTGGAACCGACGGCACGGCGCATCCTCGCCCATTTCGGGCTCGACCAGCATTTCGAGGTCATCGCGGGCGCGGATGACTCGCGCAAGACCAAGGAGCAGGTGCTGGCCCACGCGCTCGAGCAGCTCCGGCCACTGCCCGAACGCGTGCTGATGGTCGGTGACCGCAGTCACGACGTCGACGGGGCGGCCGCGCACGGGATTGACACCGTGGTCGTCGGCTGGGGCTACGGGCAGGCCGACTTCGCCGATGGCCTCAGCAACGCCGGTGTGACGCACGCGCCGACGATTGACGAGCTGCGGAGGGCTTTAGGTGTCTAAAAGGGCGTCTGAAGCACTGCACGTCACCTTCGTCTGCAGCGGCAACATCTGCCGGTCCCCGATGGCCGAGAAGATGTTCGCCGACCAGTTGCGCCGGCGCGGGCTAGCTGACGCGGTACGGGTGACCAGTGCGGGCACCGGCAACTGGCACGCCGGCGAAGGCGCAGACGTGCGGGCAAAGCAGGTGCTGCGCGCGCACGGTTACTCCACGGACCACCGCGCCGCGCAGGTCGGCGACGACCACTTGGCGGCCGATATGGTAGTGGCCTTGGGCCGTAACCACCTTCGGCAGTTGCGGGAGCTGGGCGTCGAGGGCGACCGGGTGCGGATGTTGCGGTCGTTCGATCCGCGCTCGGCCGCTCATGCCCTCGACGTGGACGATCCCTACTACGGCGACCACGACGACTTCGAAGAGGTTCTGACCGTCATCGAGGCCGCGTTGCCCGGTCTGCACGACTGGGTGGACACCCGACTCGCGCAGAACGGACACGGTTGATGTCCCGTTTCCTGCCACGTCTGCCGTTCCTGCTGCGGCCGGGCTGGATAGCGCTGGCTCTGGTGGTCGTCGCCTTCACCTACCTGTGCTTTACCGTGCTCGCGCCGTGGCAGCTGGGCAAGAACACCAGAACGTCACGGGAGAATCAGCAAATCGAGTATTCGCTCAGCACACCGCCGGTACCGCTCAAAACTATTCTGCCACAGCAGGATTCGTCAGCGCCGAATGAGCAGTGGCGCAGGGTGACGGCAACCGGCCGTTATCTGCCGGACGTGCAGGTGCTGGCCCGGTTGCGGGTGGTCGACGGAGACCAGGCGTTCGAGGTGCTGGCGCCGTTTGTCGTCGACAACGGACCGACGGTGCTGGTCGACCGTGGCTACGTGCGTCCCGAGCCCGGCTCGCACGTCCCTGGATTCCCGCGGCCACCGCAGGAGACCGTCACCCTGACGGCGCGGCTGCGGGACTCCGAACCGCTCCCCAAAGACAAGGAGCCGTTCTCCAGGGACGGTGTCCAACAGGTGTATTCGATCAACACCGATCAGGTTTCGTCGCTGACCAAAGTGCCTCTCGCCGGGTCGTATCTGCAGTTGGTCGAAAACCAGCCCGGCGGGCTGGGCCTGATCGGCGTGCCGCACCTGGACGCCGGGCCGTTTTTGTCCTACGGCATCCAGTGGATTACGTTCGGCATCTTCGCGCCTATCGGCTTGGGCTATTTCGTCTACTCCGAGATCCGTGCACGCCGCCGTGAGGCCGATCAGACGCCGGCACCGGAAGCTCCGAAAACCGTCGACGATAAGCTCGCCGACCGCTACGGCCGACGGCGATAAAGCTTTGGTGTGCGCTGAGGGCGCGAAAATCGCGATTCCGCCGCCCTACGCGCACGCTCAACGCCGCCGACGCACACTCGATGCGCCGCAGACCCCGGCGAACAACGCGGCCGCGGCCTGCACGGCCCGGGACAGCACCACGGCCCGGCGCAGGTCGTCCACCGTCGGCTGTGCCCCGTTGCCCAGGGTGGGCCGGATCTGCAGCTCATGGAGGTACTGGGTGGGCCCGCCCAGCCGGACACCGAGCGCTCCGGCGAAGGCCGCTTCGACAACGCCCGCATTGGGACTGGGATGGCGCGCCGCGTCGTCCCGCCAGGCCCGCACCGCGCCGGAGGGTGATCCGCCGACGACCGGCGCGCACATCACCACCAGCGCCGCGGTCGCCCGCGCGGCGACGTAATTGGCTGCGTCGTCCAATCGCGCTGCCGCCCAGCCGAACCGGAGATACCGCGGTGAGCGGTGGCCGATCATCGAATCCAGGGTGTTGATGGCGCGGTAGGTCAGCGCCCCGGGCGTTCCCCCGAGCGTCGCCCAGAGCAACGGCGCTACCTGCGCATCCGAGGTGTTCTCCGCGACCGACTCCAGTGCCGCGCGCGTCAGGCCCGGGCTGTCCAGCCGAGCTGGATCGCGCCCACACAGCGACGGCAACAGTCGTCGCGCGGCCTCGATGTCATCGCGACTCAGCAGCTCCGACATCTCCACCCCGGTGCGCGCCAACGAAGTCCCGCCGAACGATATCCAGGTGGCCGTCGCGGTGGCCGCGATCGACCAGAGCCGTCCCCCACGCCGGGCCGCGCGCTGCGCAGCCGCGCCAAACAGGCTCACCGCTCCCACCAGCAGGCCGACGTGCGCCACGCCGGCGATCCTGCTGTCCCGGTAGGTGACCAGCTCCAACGTCGCCGCCGCGCGGCCGAACAGCGCAACCGGATGACCCCGTTTCGGGTCGCTCAGCGCGAGGTCGGCCAGGTAGCCGCCCAGCACGCCGACCATGCGGGTGCGCCGCGTCGTGGCAAGGATTCCGGCAAACACTCCGGCAGCGTCTCATACGTGGTCTACTCGGTCCCATTGAGTCGTATGCAGCGAGGCCGCGATGAATAGCCCCGCTACCCGAGTCGCCGACCTGCCGAATCCGGCCGCGGTCCTAATGCCCGCCTCGAACGTGATCATGCAGCTGGCGTTGCCGGGCATGGGTTATGGGGTTCTGGAAAGTCCGGTGGACAGCGGAAACGTGTACAAGCATCCGAATGGGCACCACACTGTTTAACGTTTCCCGCCGCGAGAGTGTAACTAGCAACGCATTTCGCGAGTGCGGGTGTCGCCAGTCGCACTCTCGCGGCTACCCGAAAGCAGCGAAGAACGCGCGGACGTCGTCGACGAACAACTCCGGTTGTTCGAACGCGGCGAAATGGCCGCCCCGTGGCATCGTGGTCCAGTGCGTGATGTTGTACATCGGCTCACACCACGACCGCGGCGCGCCCAGCACCTCTTTGGGGAAAGCGGCGATCCCCGTCGGCAATTCGACCCGGCTCATCTTCCCCCAAGCCTTGAAGCTCTCCCAGTACAAACGAGCCGAGGACGCCCCGCTATCGGTCACCCAGTACAGCATCACGTTGTCGAGTAGCTCGTCCTTGGTGAGGACGTTCTCCGGGTGGCCGTCGCAGTCCATCCACGCCCAGAACTTCTCGACGATCCACGCCATCTGCCCTACCGGCGAATCGGCCAGCCCGTAGCCCAGCGTCTGCGGCCGGGTGGATTGCTGCTTGGAATAGCCGGTGCCGGTCTTGCGGTGCTCGGCCAGCTCGGCCAGGGCCCGCTTCTCTTCCTCGGTTGGGTTGGCGAGCGATTCCTTCGTGGGCCTGCCGATCGGCATGTTGAGATGGATTGCCGCGCAATGCCCCTCAGGAAGGCTGCCGTTTCGGCCGAGTTGCGTGGTGACAGCCGAACCCCAGTCCCCACCCTGAGCGCCGTAGCGGTTGTAGCCGAGGCTCACCATGAGCTTGTCCCACGCGTTGGCGATCTTTTCGACACCCCAACCGGTGCGGGCGGGCTTGCCGGAGAAGCCGTACCCCGGAAGTGACGGACATACCACGTGCAACGCGTCTTCGGCGCGTCCGCCGTGCGCCGTCGGGTTGGTCAGCGGCTCGATCACCTTGTGGAACTCCACGATCGAGCCCGGCCAGCCGTGGGTGAACACCACCGGGAAGGCGTCCTCGTGCGGCGATCGCTGATGGATGAAATGGATGTCCAGTCCGTCGATCTCGGTGGTGAACTGGTCGAAGCGGTTCAGCGCTGCCTCACGCGACCGCCAGTCGTACTCGTTGGCCCAGTAGTCGGCCAGTGAGCGGGTGTATTCGAGGGGAATGCCCTGACTCCAGTCGTCCACGCATTCGGCTTCCGGCCACCGGGTGCGTGCCAATCGCGATCGCAGGTCATCAAGGACTTCGTCGGGGACGTCGATACGAAACGGCTTCACTCGTCCATAGTGACGCCAGGGACAAGGCCGCCGACAGGCGCCCCGACTGGTCACGTGTTGAGGCGTCTCGGCGCGACGCGAATCGATCGAATCACGTTTGCCAGATAGGGGAAGATTTGCCTACCCGTCACTATTCATGTTCGCTCGATCAAAGGCGCAGAGTGAGTAGGAGCGATCAGAGACGAGTAGGCGACCACTCGTACGGGATCACGTCCGGCGGGTTAATTTTCAGAAAGACCGCGCCGGCGGCCCCGGCGGTCCCTAGGCGCTCGCGGCGATTGCAGCGTAGGGTCGCGCGCAACCGCAGGTTTTCGCCAGGCGATGCGCCGTCGAGGAGGTCGTGCCACCGTGCCGAACGCGCAAGCCGTAGTCGTCGGAGCGACGGGCGAGGTCGGCGCCGCGATCGTCGCGCGCCTGCGCGAAGCCGCTGTGCCGGTGGTCGCCGTGGCACGCGACCGCGGCCGCCTCGAACAGTTGAGCGCAACCGACGACGGAATCACCCCCTGCACAGCGGACATCGGCGACGACTCGTCAGGTGAGGCGATCGCCGCCGCAGTGTCCGGACCGGTCCGGATGGTGGTCCAGACAGCCGCTGTACCGCCGGCCGGCCCGCTTGCCACCATCGACCCGGACGCCCTTGGCCGGTCGGTGTCGCTGAAGCTCGGCGGACTGCTGCGTCTCGTACGCGCTGTCGAGGACCGGTTCGTCGAAGGCGCCCGGATCGTCGCCATCGGAGGTCTTTTCGGTTCCGAGCCCACGCCGCAAACGTGCTCGGCCGGGGTCACCAACGCCGCACTGGCCAACCTCATTCGCCAACTCTCCGACGCCTACGGGCCAAAGGGCGTGACGGTGCATATGATCGCGCCAGGTGCCCTGGAAACCGAGCGTCTTCGTCGGTTTGCCGGCGCGGAAGCACAGGAGCGCGGCGTCAGCGTCGAGACCGTCCTCGATGAATACCGATGCGAGTCATCGCTACATCGGCTGACTACGCCCGACCAGATCGGCTGGGCGGTAACACAATTGCTGGCCCCCGAGGCCGACGCGCTGCACGGCGCAACAATCACCTTGGACGGCGGCGCGCGCCGGGGCCTCTTCTAGTCAGGACCCACGCCACGGAAGTCGACAGATTGGGAAGGGGTTTGGCCATGCAGACAATCGATCTGGCCTTTGTCGAGCGGGGTGTGCACGAGGAATTGGTCGCCCAAGTTGCCGACCAGGAAGGCTATTACGAGGATGAGGGCGTCCACGTCGCCATCCACAACGGAATCAATTGGGACCCGGAGCGGCTGCGCCGCGGTGCGTCGATCGGTCTGGGCCGGGCGCTTCTGCATCGACTGAAGGGCGGCATCGGCTGGAAGGTGCTCAGCGTCAACACCCTTCGTCCGTTGTTCTGGTTTATCGGCAACGCCGAGGTCACATCTATGGCGGATCTTCGTGGACGCCGCGTGGCGGTCCACCCCGGCCAAACCGCCCCCGGCTGGTTTACCCGGATCGTCTTGCGCGAGTACGACCTGGACCCCGACCACGACCTGGAATGTTTGCCGCGGCTTCCGGGTGACTACCAGATGGACCTGCGACAACTGAAGAACGGCTCGATCGACGCCGCCTGTGTCGGCACCACGTTCTCACCTGAACAGATCGCCGAGGAGGAAGGATTTCACGTGCTGGCCTGGGTCGGCGATCACATCCAGATCCCCACCGTCGGCATCGCGGTGGACCCCGCGCATATCCCACTGGACAGCCCCGCGCTGCAGGCGCTGGTACGGGCCAACCAGCGCGCGCTGCGCACGATCGCCGAACGGCCTGACTTGGCCGTGGACTACATCGCCTGGTTCCTCACCCGGCTCACTCGTGATGAAGCGCAGCAGTATTACGAGCGCTACATCGGACCGTATTTCACCCCCGACGGCCAGGTAGACCTGAACATCGCGCAGCGAGGGATCGACGCGGTTGCGGCCGAACTCGGGCTTGCTTCAATACCCGCCGACGAGATGTATCAGACGGCGGCCGGTTCGCCAGCGTAAGCCCACTGCGAACAGCGTCTCGATTTTTCGCAGCCCCGTTACGCTCGCGGCGTTCACACGGCGCGGACGGGCGCCGAGATCAACGCCGTCGGAACCGACATCCCGAACTCCTGATGCCGCAACATGCTGATCCGGCGTCCAGGTTGCACCGCATCCTTGACCGGTCCCGTGCGGTCGCCGAAGAACGAGGCCGTTGCGTCGATGTCCGTTACGACGTAGGTCATCCCCCACAGCCAGGACGGACCCTCCCCTGCCGTAGCCGGCGAACCGACAACCTCGACGATCACTTCCCCGAGCCGGAAGAAGATCTGGCGCATCGGTCGTCCGCCGAGTTCGGTGTCCCACTCTCGGCGCGGGTGCACATCGACAGCGGCCAGCGACTCGACCGTCCGGCCCAGGTTTGGTGACATCAGCACGACGTGGTCGATCGCGTTGACGCCATTCGGGTGCACGGACGGTGCTACAGCGACCTCTTCTGACCTCGCCGTCGGGACCCCATCGAGGTCGTCTACCGACACGCCCGACGGCAACCCGCGCAACGACCAACCGACGATGCCGGCGCCGCGGTCACGTCCCACCAGCCGTACACCGACGCCGCCGATCCGGCAGACGGAATCGGAGCCGACGCAGAAGCCGGCCCGCATCCAGGCCTCCGGCGGATCGGCCACCTCGAACTCGCCGACGGAGACGGTCAGATCCACGTGATCAGTATGGCCTCGCGAGTCGCCGCGCCAAGCACTGGACGCAGTGCCTATTCTCGGCACATGGACGAGCATGTCGTGGTCATCCACACCGACGGTGGGTGCAGGCCCAACCCCGGGCCCGGCGGCTGGGGAGCCGTCCTGCGCCACCGCGAGCACGTCCGCGAGATGTACGGGGCCGAGTCCGACCAGACCAGCAACAACCGGATGGAGCTCACCGCGCCGATCATGGCGCTGGAGGCGCTCACCCGATCCGTGGCGGTGCATCTCTACACCGACAGCACCTACGTCCGGAACGGCATCACCAAATGGATCCTCGGCTGGGAGCGGAACGGCTGGAAGACCGCAGCGAAGGAACCGGTGAAAAACGTCGACCTCTGGCAGCGGCTGCAAGCGGCGTGTGCCCGGCACCGGGTCGAGTGGTTCTGGGTCAAGGGACACGCCGGCATCGCGGACAACGAACTGGCCGACGAATTGGCAACGCGGGGTATGCGGGAAGCGATCGCTAGCTCGAGTACGACTAGTCCGTGAAGACGTCTATCGGGCGCACCGGCTCCAGCATCACCACCGGGATGTGCCGCTCCGTCGACGCCTGGTAGGCGAGGTAGGGCGGGTACAGATGCGACATGTGCGCCCACACGCGGTGCCGCTCTTCGCCTTTGGGCTCGCGCCAGGTGGCCTCGAACGCCTGCGTAGCGACCTGGACGCCGATCTTCTCGCTCTGCAGGATGTTCAGGTACCACTGCGGATGGGTGTCGGCGCCACCCTTCGACGCCACGATGACGATCTCGCCGCCAACGTTGCCGTAGATCAACGGTTTCACGTAGCCGTTGCCGGAGGTGCGGCCGGGCACCTTGATCAGGCAGTGCGTCGTCACTGCGTGACCGCCAACGGAGCGAAGGTCCAGGATGTGTCCCTGCGCGCCGCCCGAGCTCAGATATTGCTCCAGGTGTTGCTTCGTCCAGTCCGCTCGGGCTGCTCGAATTGCTGCGGCGTCCGCGTCGCTCATAGATGCAACCGTATTCGACCTAGGCATGACCGGGCGAGGCAAGTGCCTCGCAGGGTCAGCTGTGGTACAGCGCCGGGAACAACTGCTTGAGACCGTCCACCTTGGGCACGTCGTTCGCCACGATGTAGGCGTTCGACGGATTCAAGTTGAAGAAGTCCTGGTGGTATCCCTCGGCGGGGTAGAACGCGGCCTTAGGTGGCACGACGGTTGTGACGATCGGGCCCGGAAAAACTCCGGCCTGCGTCAACTGGGCGATATAAGGCTGCGCGACTCGCTGCTGAGTCGCGTCCTGCGCGAAGATCGCGGATCGGTACTGCGTGCCGACGTCGGGGCCCTGACGGTTGAGTTCTGTGGGGTCTTGCGCAACGGAGAAGTAGATCTGCAGAAGTTGGCCGTAGGTCACCTGACTCGGGTCGTAGGTGATGCGTACGGACTCGGCGTGCCCGGTGGAACCGGTGCTGACCGTCTCGTACTGGGCTGTCGACGCGTCCCCTCCGGCGTAACCGGATACCGCCTGCGACACCCCTTTGACGTGCGCGAACACCCCCTGGACACCCCAGAAGCATCCGCCGGCCAGTACCGCCGTCTCGGGTCCGGAGGCCGACGTCGGCTCATCGACACTCGGCGCCGGCACCACGACCGACGTTGCCGCGGCGCTGCGGGGCTGCATCGCTGGATCGACCACGTTGAACGCCGCCGCGGCCAGGACAATGAGGCCGATACCGGCTCCCAGGATCCACCCCCAGCGAGATGTCATGGTTCGCACATCACCCTCCAACCGCTTTCGCAGCTGCCGTTGGCAACCCCTCCTGCCAACAGTCTAGTCAGCGGAACCGGCGGCACGGCGCCAACGGCGGATCCGCCCAGCCAGTCAACACCCCAGGCGACGGCGGCACCGGCGGCCAGCCTGGCCCCGACGGTACGTGACTATTCGAATAATTTGCTGCGGATTTGTCTGCGAACGACACCGGTGGCGCCGCCGTTTCGCCGCTGGTGGCGCGATCCTAGCGGCAGCAGTTCGGATCGAGCACCGTGCACAGCGCCGTCAGGGACTCCCGGCGTGGGCGGTGGTAGACGTTCATGCCCCGGCGCTCGGATTCCACCAGCCCTGCACGCCGCAGCTGCGACAGATGGTGGCTCACGGTCGATTCGCTCAGATCGACTGCTTCGGCCAGGTCGCAGTTGCAGACCTCGCCCGATGTCGAGCTGAACAGCAGCGACACCAGCTTTACCCGGATTGGATCGGCTAATGCCTTGAGGCGCAACGCAATCTCCAACGCAGCATCGTCGTCAACCAGGCCAGCAGCTACCGGCGAGCAGCACACCGGCGCGGACATATCAACCACCGGCAACGTCTTCGGCATGCACACCATCCTGCCACAAGGATTGACATATATCGAAGAGGTGGCATCATCAGTCCTAGGCAGAAGTTCGACATAAGCCACAGAGGTTGGAGTCGTCATGACCCGCGTACAACTTGCCCTCAACGTCGATCACCTGGACGAGGCGATCACGTTCTACTCGAAGTTGTTCAACACGCCGCCGGCGAAGGTCAAACCCGGTTACGCCAATTTCGCGGTGACTGAGCCGCCGTTAAAGCTCGTGCTCATCGAAAACTCCGGCAGCGGCGGAACACTTAATCACCTCGGCATCGAGGTCGAGTCCAGTGACGCGGTGCATGCCGAGATCGCTCGTCTGACTGACCAAGGCATGTTCACCGAAGAGGAAATCGGAACGACATGTTGCTTCGCCACCCAGGACAAGGTGTGGGTAACCGGACCCGGCGGCGAGCGGTGGGAGGTCTACACCGTGCTGGCCGATTCGGAGACTTTTGGCACCAGCCCCCAACAGTTCGACACCGCGGCACCGGGCCAGGTCGCCTGTTGTGGTGGCAGTGCCCGAGACTCGGTCGGCTCGTCAACACCGTCGTGCTGCTGACCCACCAACGGCCCTAACCACATTGGGAGAATGCGGTGCCTGCAACCTCTGATACGTGCACACCGGCCGCGGCTCGCCTGTCGACGCTGGACCGCCTGCTGCCGTTGTGGATCGGGTTGGCGATGGCCGCCGGGCTGTTGCTTGGCCATTGGGCACCCGGCATCAACACCGCACTGAGCAAGGTCCAAGTCGACGGGATTTCGTTGCCGATCGCACTTGGCTTGCTCATCATGATGTATCCCGTTTTGGCTAAGGTCCGCTACGACCGCCTCGACGCCGTCACCGGGGACCGCAGGCTGCTGATCAGTTCGTTGCTGCTCAATTGGGTTCTGGGGCCGGCGTTGATGTTCGCGTTGGCTTGGCTATTGTTGGCGGATCTGCCCGAATATCGCACCGGGCTGATCATCGTCGGGCTGGCCCGCTGCATCGCGATGGTGATTATTTGGAACGATCTGGCCCGCGGAGACCGCGAGGCCGCCGCGGTGTTGGTCGCGTTGAACTCCGTCTTTCAGGTCGTCATGTTCGCCGTGTTGGGCTGGTTTTACTTGTCGGTGTTGCCCGGCTGGCTGGGCCTGCCGCAGACCACCATCACCACCTCGCCCTGGCAGATCGCCAAGTCGGTGCTGATCTTTCTGGGCATCCCGTTGTTAGCCGGCTACGTGTCTCGCAAGCTGGGCGAAAAAGCGAAAGGCCGCGACTGGTACGAGTCCCGGCTCCTGCCAAGACTAGGGCCGTGGGCGCTGTACGGACTGTTGTTCACCATCGTGATTTTGTTTGCGCTGCAAGGCAATCAGATCCTCAACCGGCCGCTGGATGTGGCACGTATCGCGCTACCCCTGCTGATCTACTTTGCGATCATGTGGGGCGGCGGCTACACGCTGGGCTACGCCATCGGCCTGGGCTACCAACGCACGACGACGCTGGCTTTCACGGCCGCCGGCAACAACTTTGAGCTCGCCATCGCGGTCGCGATCGCTACCTACGGAGCCACCTCCGGCCAGGCACTGGCCGGCGTTGTCGGACCCCTCATCGAGGTGCCGGTGCTGGTCGCCTTGGTGTATGTATCCCTGGCACTGCGAGAACGCTTCCCGCATCCTGCAGCACCGCTCAGGCAGGATCAACCGTGACCACGCCCAGTGTGCTGTTCGTCTGTGTACACAACGCCGGCCGATCCCAGATGGCTGCCGCGTTGCTGACCCACTTCGCCGGAGATCGCATCGAAGTGCGTTCCGCCGGAACCGAACCCGCTGAACAGGTCAACCCCGCGGCCGTGGCCGCGATGGCGGAAATCGGCATCGACGTCACCGCAGCCACCCCCAAGGTTCTGACCGGCGAGGCGGTGCAATCCAGCGACGTCGTGATCACCATGGGCTGCGGAGACACCTGCCCCTACTTCCCCGGACTGTCTTACCGCGATTGGAACCTCGACGACCCCGCGGGCCAACCGCTGCCCGTCGTTCGTCGCATCCGCGACGACATCGCTGAACGTGTCCGCGCCCTCGTTGACGAACTCCTATCAACGAGTGGCTGTGTCTAGGAATGGAACAGGCACCGAAGATTACCGACGTCGGGCCAGGCGCCCCGATCTCATAACGTAGCGAAACCGCTTAAATTTGCTGCGGAGTCGGGCTAATATAAGCCTCTTGGCCGGTCGCGCGACTGCTGCAAGCATACGGGAGGCTGACGTGTCTTTTGTGGCGATAACACCCGCTGTAATCATTTCGACAGCAACAGATTTGGCGGATATCGGCTCGACGGTCAGCGCGGCCAATGCCGCGGCCGCAGCCAGAACGACCGGGGTTTTGGACGCGGCCGCCGATGAGGTCTCGGCCGCAGTTACCGCGTTGTTCGACGCGCACGCCCAGCAGTACCGAGCCTTCAGTGCACAGGCGGCGGCATTTCACGAGGCGTTCGTGCAGGCCTTGACCGCGAGCGGGAATCTGTATGCCGGCACCGATGCCGCCAGCGCGTCGCCGTTACAGAGTGTCGAACAGGGGGCGTTGAGCGTCATCAACGCCCCCACCCAGGCGCTGCTGGGGCGCCCGCTGATCGGCAACGGCACCAACGGAACAGCACCGGGGCAAGCCGGCGGCGCGGGCGGTCTGCTGTGGGGCAACGGCGGTAACGGCGCTGCCGGCGGGGCGGGCCAGGTGGGCGGAAACGGCGGTGCGGCCGGGTTGCTCGGTAACGGCGGGGCTGGCGGCGTGGGCGGAAGCAGCGCCCCCGGCGGTACCGGCGGCAACGGCGGGTTGCTGTACGGGAACGGCGGGACCGGCGGTCAAGGCGGCGCCGCCGCGTTCGCCGGCGGTAATGGCGGCCATGGCGGCACCGGTGGCAACGCCGGGTTGCTGTTCGGCAATGGCGGGGCGGGCGGCGTTGGCGGCCAAGGTGCCACCGGCACCACCGGCAATCCCGGCCTCGCCCCCCCGGCCGGGCAGGCGGCCAATGGCACTAATGCGGGCGCCAGCATATTTAGTCAGGCGAGCAACGGGCAGGACGGCGCCCCGGGAACCGCAATCGGGGAAACCGGAGGCGACGGCGGCAGGGGCGGCCAAGCCAATTTCGCTGAGTCCAACGCCAACGGCTTTGGCGGTCAGGGCGGCGCCGGCGGATCCGGCGGTCCCGGTGCCCCGGGCGGCAACGGCGGCGACGGAGGCGGCGCCCAGTCCAGCGGCGCTACCGGCATCGCGATCGCGGGCAATGGTGGTGCCGGCGGACATGGCGGCGCCGGCGCACCGGGCGGCGACGGCGGGACCGGCGGAATCGGAAACTCGAACAACACCGCCGGCTCCTCCGGCGTCGGGGGCGCCGGGGGCACCGGCGGCACCGGCGCTGCCGGCGGTGATGGCGGAACGGGCGGCTCCGGCGCCAACGACATCCGCGGGGGCGCGGGTGGCAGGGGGGGTACCGGCGGGGCCGGCGCGGGGGGCGGTATCGGCGGCGCCGGCGGCGCCGGCGGCGCTGGTGGTCATGGTGCGCTGTGGTTCGGCGACGGCGGTAGTGGTGGCGCCGGCGGCATTGCCGGCGGCGGGGGGGCCGGCGCTTCCGGAGGCCCGGGCGGGACCGGTGGTACGGGTGGGTTGGGCGGCGCCGGGGTCGGCGGCGCCCCCGCAGGCAACGCCGGTGACGGAGGAAACGGCGGTGTCGGAGGCGATGGCGGCGATGGCGGCAACGGCGGCAACGGCGGGGCGGGCGGTGCCGGTGGACTATTCGGCCACGCGGGTGGAAACGGACTCGGTGGCGGTGCGGGCAACGGCGGCGTCGGCGGAAGCGGCGGCGGCGGGGGCGGCGCGGGTGCGCCGGGCGCTGGCGGGGGCGGGGCGGCTGGGCAGGATGGTCAGCCTGGCGGCGACGGTAGTTCCGGAGAGTCCGGTCAGCCCGGCCAGCCCGGCTGACGCCGACGCGCGCCCGTCAACCGTGGATGCGCGCGCAATGCCCAATGAGCTGCGGAATCGCGATACCATCTGCTTCTTCACAACATCTCCAAAGCCGATTGTGAGCCTGAAATGTCTTTCGTAACTGCGACACCGGACACGATCACAGCGAAAGCAACGGATCTGGCTGGTATCGGCTCGACGGTCAGCACGGCCAATGCTGCTGCGGCGGCCCGAACCTCAGGACTGCTCGACGCAGCAGCCGACGAAATCTCGGTGGCAGTCACCTGTACCAGCCGCGGCACGCGGTCCCGCCGGATCCAAAGACGTAATGCCCGGCGCAGGACGCGCCAGCGCCAACGGCTCGCGAGGGTATCCTCGCGGCGAATTCTCGCGTCGATCTTCGCCGTCCCGTTACGCTCGCGGCGCCGAGCAATCGGACGTCAGCCGATGCCGGGCTCGCCCTGTGAGCCGGACGTGCCGTCGGCGCCCACCTGACCGTCGGTGCCGGTCAGGCCTCCAGCCGCACCTGCCGGACCACCCGTACCCGCGGCGCCGCCCGTTCCCAAAGCCCCGCCATTGCCCGCATCGCCGCCGGCTCCGACGCCACCTGCGCTACCGAATAGTCCTCCCGCACCACCGGCGCCGCCACTTCCGCCGTCTCCGCCGTCCCCGCCGTCACCGCCGGCTCCGCCGTTCCCTCCGGTGCCGCCATTCCCGTCGGTAGATCCTGGCGTGGTGCCGCCCGTACCGCCGGTTCCGCCAGGGCCGCCGATAGCGCCGGCACCGCCGTTGCCCGCACCGCCGCCGATGCCACCATGACCGCCATCGCCGATCAGCAGGCCGCCGCGTCCACCGGCACCGCCGGCACCGCCAGCACCGCCGGTGCCTCCGGCCGCGCCGACACCCCCAGTACCGCCATTGCCACCGTTACCGGCGAGTTGCAGGTTGGTGCCAAGGACTGAAGCGGAGCCGCCGGTTCCTCCGTCGCCGCCGGCCGCGCCGACACCGCCGGTTCCGCCATCGCCGCCGTTGCCACCAATAGCCGTGCTGGTGCCGATTTGCGGAGCACCCATGATGTTGCCGAATCCCCCGTCGCCTCCGTTACCGCCGACCGCGCCGGCGCCGCCAGTCCCGCCCAGGCCACCGGCACCTCCGGTGGCCTGGCTGTTGGTCGTTGCAGTTGCGCTGCCCCCGTCGCCGCCTGTGCCGCCGGGTGCACCGGGACCGCCGGTTCCGCCGGCGCCGCCGACCCCGCCCTGACCAGCGTTCGCGATACCGTTGCCGGCGCCCCTGCCTCCGGTGCCGCCGTTGCCTCCGGTCACGCCTGCGGCAGAACCCGGAGCGCCGGCTTGGCCGTCGGTCCCAGTGCCAGGGTTCTGGATGGCGACGCCGTCAGCACCGGTGGCCGCTTGGCCGGCCGGGGTAGCGGGTTGTGGGTTGCCGCTGGTTCCGGTCGATCCCAGTCCCCCGGCGCCGCCGGCGCCACCGTTTCCGAACAGCAGCCCGGCGTTTCCGCCGTTGCCCCCCTGCCCGCCGCTGCCGCCCGCGATCGTGGCGGAACCGCCGGCGCCGCCATTTCCGCCGTTGCCGAACCAAAACCCGCCGTTTCCGCCGTTGCCACCGGGTGCACCGCTGCCGCCGGTGCCACCGGTACCGCCATTTCCGAGCAGCCCGGCAGCCCCGCCGCTGCCACCGCGTTGTCCTGCCCCGCCAGTCGCGCCGTTGCCGCCGTTGCCGAACAGCAACCCACCCGGACCGCCGCCTTGTCCCGGCGTCGAGCCGTTGGTGCCGTTGCCGATCAGCGGGCGCCCCAGCAGTGTCTGGGTGGGCGTGTTGATGATGTTCAACGCCCCTCGCTCCACGGTCTGCAACGGTGAAACGTTGGCGGCCTCGGCACCGGCGTACGAGTTCGCGGCCACGTTCAGGGCGCTCACGAATTGGTCATGAAACACCGCCGCCTGGGCGCTGAGGGCTTGGTACTGCTGGGCGTGTGAGTCGAACAGTGCGGTCACGGCCATCGAGACCTCGTCGGCCGCCGCCTCGAGCAGACCTGTCGTTCTGGCCGCCGCGGCAGCTTTGGCCGCGGTGACCGTCGAGCTGATATCCGCCAGATCTGTTGCGGCAGATGCGACTACATCCGGTACCGCAATGACAAAAGACATGTCCGCCTCCTGTTTGGTTGCATCAGTTAAACGACCGGCGAAGACGCTGATTTTAGCCCGATTTCGCGGCTGATTCGACATTTTTTTCCGGGCCGGTGGCAACCAATAACACTCGGCGCCAATCGCTCGCGAGCGTAAGCCCACCGCGAAATCCGGCTCGACTTTTCGCAGTGGGCTTACGCTCGCGGAGCTTGAGTGGGCGCGGACGGTATCGAACCGCCGACCGCTGGTGTGTAAAACCAGAGCTCTACCACTGAGCTACGCGCCCCATGCCCCGCCACAAATTACACGCTGGCAGGCCGAGCACTCAAAACGCTCAGGCCGCTAACGCCGCCAGCGCGCCCGTCCACAGCCCTTGGTCGCGGGCCTCACCGGGCTGCTTCATCTCGGCGAACCGGATGATCCCGGATCGATCGACGACGAAGGTTCCGCGGTTGGAGATCCCGGCCACGTCGTTGAACACGCCATAGGCCTGACTGACTTCGCCGTGCGGCCAGAAGTCCGACAACACCGGGAACAGGAATCCGCTCTGGGTCGCCCAGACCTTATGGGTGGGCGGCGGGCCCACCGAGATGGCCAGCACGGCGCTCGAGTCATTTTCGAAGTCAGACAGGTGATCGCGGAGCAGATCGAGCTCGCCCTGGCAGATTCCGGTGAACGCCAGCGGGAAGAACACCAGCAGAACGTTCTTCAAGCCCTGATACCCGCTAAGCGTGACGGGCTGTTGATTCTGGTCGCGCAGTGTGAAGTCCGGAGCTGGGGTGCCGACGGGCAGCATCAACGCTTCCCGGCACGCGACTTCGGTTGCACCAATCGGCTCGCGCTCCAGTTCCCGAGATTGACCGACGACGTCGGCATCAGACCCGCGGTGGGGGCCGCCTCGGCGATCTCGGCCGGCAGCACGTGACCGGGCTTGCCGGTCTTGGGCGTCAGCACCCAGATCACGCCATCCTCGGCCAACGCGGTGATGGCATCCATCAGGGTGTCCACCAGGTCGCCGTCCCCGTCCCGCCACCACAGCAGGACGACGTCGACGACCTCATCGGTGTCCTCATCGAGCAAGTCGGCGCCACAGGCTTCTTCAACCGCGGCCCGAATGTCGTCGTCGGTGTCCTCGTCCCAGCCCCACTCCTGGACAACTTGGTCACGTTCGATGCCCAACTTGCCACCGTAGCCAGGGGCGTGATCCGCCGCGACCACCTTGGAGCCTCCTTCACGTTCCACGAGCTACCTGCACACCGTTGCTATTGGGATTATCGTCGCACAGCCGGAATCGGGTCCACCCAGGGCGGCTCAGAACGAAGCCATGCACAGTTTCAACGCCTTCGTCTTGGTGTCGTTGAGTTGGTCGACCCGCTTGTTGAACTCCCCCGTCGGCGCATGCGTGCCGATCGCGTTCGCCACCGCGTGCGCCGCCTCCACGTAGGCGTTGAACTCGTCCCGCAGCTGCGACGACAGCACGTCGCTCAAACTGCTGGTCACCGTGGAGGCGCTGTCGTTGAGCGCACCGACCGCCGGGCCCTCGGCGGGACCGGTGCTGCGGCCGGCGTTGTACGCGGCGACGAATTCGTTGACCTTGTCGATCGCGTTCTTGCTGCTGGTAGCGAGCGACTCGCAGGCGGTGCGCACCACCTTGGTCGTCAGCGATTGCTGCCGCTGGGATTCCCGGACGCTGGATGTGGCAGCCGATTCCGACACCGAGGAGGAAACCGACTGCCGGAAGGCCGGAGCGAGCTTGGTGTTGGGTGTGGCCGTGCCGCCGGTGACGCTGGTGCATCCGACGATCCCGATCAGCCCGAGCGCGACGCAGCCCAGCGCCAGGGCACCTCGCCTGGGGAATCCGGTGAGCACGGTTCCTGACGTTACCGGGTCGAGGCGCTGCCAACGAGCCGACGGCGGGTACGCGGCCCGGCCACCAGTGCGGCACGATAGGGGGAGGAACACCCGCGCATCACCCACGCAGGTGTCCCGCCAACTGAGGAGCGGAAGATGACCACCGAGTTCGCGCGCCACGATCTGGCGAAAAACCCAGGCAACGGGAGCGAACCAGACCGCGTCCGGGTGATCCGCGACGGCGTGGCGTCCTACCTGCCCGACATCGACCCCGAGGAGACCTCGGAGTGGCTGGAGTCGTTCGACGACCTGCTGGAGCGTTCGGGACCGGCGCGGGCGCGCTACATCATGTTGCGGCTGCTGGAGCGCGCCGGTGAACAACGGGTGGCCCTTCCCGCGCTGACGTCGACCGACTACGTCAACACCATCCCCACCGAGCTGGAGCCGTGGTTCCCGGGCGACGAGGACGTCGAGCGCCGCTTCCGGGCGTGGATCCGGTGGAACGCGGCCATCATGGTGCACCGCGCCCAGCGCCCCGGTGTCGGTGTGGGCGGCCACATTTCGACGTACGCATCCTCGGCGGCGCTCTACGAGGTCGGCTTCAACCACTTTTTCCGCGGCAAGTCGCATCCCGGTGGCGGCGACCAGGTGTTCGTCCAGGGCCACGCCTCCCCGGGCATCTACGCGCGGGCCTACCTGGAAGGTCGGTTGAGCGCAGAGCGGCTCGACGGCTTCCGGCAAGAGCACAGCCACCCCGGCGGCGGCCTGCCGTCCTACCCGCATCCGCGGCTGATGCGCGACTTCTGGGAGTTCCCGACGGTGTCGATGGGCCTCGGTCCGATGAACGCCATCTACCAGGCCCGTTTCAATCACTACTTGCACGATCGCGGCATCAAGGACACCTCCGACCAGCATGTGTGGGCGTTCCTCGGCGACGGCGAAATGGACGAGCCGGAAAGCCGCGGCCTGATCCAGGTGGCCGCAAACGAGGCGTTGGACAACCTGACCTTCGTGATCAACTGCAACCTGCAGCGCCTCGACGGCCCGGTACGTGGCAATGGCAAGATCATTCAGGAGCTGGAGTCGTTCTTCCGGGGCGCCGGCTGGAACGTCATCAAGGTGGTGTGGGGCCGCGAGTGGGACACCCTGCTGCACGCCGACCGCGACGGTGCCCTGGTCAACCTGATGAACACGACGCCCGATGGCGACTACCAGACCTACAAGGCCAACGACGGCGCCTACGTGCGCGACCACTTCTTCGGCCGCGACCCGCGCACCAAGGCGCTGGTCGAGAACATGACCGACTCCGAGATCTGGAACCTCAAGCGTGGTGGCCACGACTACCGCAAGGTCTACGCCGCCTACCGGGCCGCCGTCGACCACCACGGCCAGCCGACGGTGATCCTGGCCAAGACGATAAAGGGCTACTCGCTGGGCGCGCACTTCCAGGGGCGCAACGCCACCCACCAGATGAAAAAGCTTGCGCTGCAGGATCTCAAGGACTTCCGCGACGCCATCCGGATCCCGGTCAGCGACGCCCAGCTCGAAGAGGACCCGTACCTGCCGCCCTACTACCACCCGGGCCCGGACGCCCCGGAGATCCGTTACATGCTCGACCGGCGCCGCACGCTGGGTGGCTTTGTGCCCGAACGCCGAACAAAGGCGAAGGTCCTGAAGCTGCCCGGCCGCGACACCTACGCCGCGCTGAAGAAGGGGTCGGGGAACCAGGAAGTCGCCACCACCATGGCGATCGTCCGAACATTCAAAGAAGTGTTGCGGGACAAAGAAATCGGCCCGCGCATCGTGCCGATCATCCCCGACGAGGCGCGCACGTTCGGGATGGACTCGTGGTTCCCGTCGCTGAAGATCTACAACCGCCTCGGTCAGCTCTACACGGCCGTGGATGCCGACTTGATGTTGGCGTACAAGGAAAGTGAACTCGGCCAGATCCTGCACGAGGGCATCAACGAGGCGGGCTCGACGGCGTCGTTCACAGCGGCCGGCACGTCTTACGCGACGCACGACGAACCGATGATCCCGATCTACATCTTCTATTCGATGTTCGGGTTCCAGCGCACCGGCGACGGCCTGTGGGCCGCGGCCGACCAGATGGCCCGGGGTTTCATCCTCGGGGCGACCGCCGGGCGCACCACGCTGACCGGCGAGGGCCTGCAACACGCCGACGGACACTCCCTGCTGCTGGCTGCCACCAATCCGGCGGTGGTTGCCTACGACCCCGCGTTCGCGTTCGAAATCGCCTACATCGTGGAAAGCGGACTGGCCCGGATGTTCGGGCCCGACCCGGAGAACGTGTTCTTCTACATCACCGTCTACAACGAGCCCTACGCGCAGCCGCCGGAGCCGGAGAATTTCGATCCCGAAGGAGTGCTGCGGGGCATCTACCGGTATCGCGCGGCCACCGAGCGCCGAAGCAACACGGCGCAGATCCTGGCCTCCGGAGTGTCGATGCCCGCCGCACTCAAGGCGGCGGAGATGTTGGCCGCCGAGTGGGACGTCGCCGCCGACGTCTGGTCGGTGACCAGCTGGGGTGAGCTCAACCGCGACGGGGTGTCCATCCAGAAGACGCAGCTGCGGCACCCCGAGCGGCAGGCCGAGGAGGCTTACGTCACCAAGGCGCTAGCCAAGGCCACCGGGCCGGTGATCGCCGTGTCGGACTGGATGCGCGCGGTTCCCGAGCAGATCCGGCAGTGGGTCCCGGGCACCTACGTCACGCTGGGCACCGACGGATTCGGCTTTTCCGACACCCGGCCGGCCGCGCGGCGCTACTTCAACACCGACGCCGAGTCGCAGGTGGTTGCGGTGCTCGAGGCACTGGCACGCGATGGCGAAATCGACCCGTCGGTGCCGGTGGCGGCGGCGCGTCAATACCAGATCGACGATGTGCAGGCCGCTCCGGTGCAGACGTCCGATCCGGGTCCCGGCGCCTGAGAGTGATAAGGCTTCAATAAGACGCACGGGGTTACTTTGGGGGAAACTTCCAGATAATCGGCGTAAGTTTTAGGGATGAGCGACAACCAGTCCGGTCCGTTCGAGAAACCGCGGTCGCCGCTCGAGCTGGTGGAGACCGTGCCCGACTCCCTGCTGCGCCGGCTCAAGCAGTATTCCGGCCGGCTGGCCACCCAGGCTGTCGCGGTCATGGAGGAGCGGTTGCCGTTCTTCGCCGAGATGGAAGCCTCTCAGCGCGCCAGCGTCGCCCTCGTGGTGCAGACCGCGGTGGTGCACTTCGTCGAGTGGATGCAGGACCCACACAGCGACGTCAGCTACACCGCGCAAGCGTTCGACCTGGTGCCGCAGGACCTGCGACAACGGATCGCGTTGCGGCACAGCGTGGACATGGTGCGGGTCACCATGGAGTTCTTCGAGGAAGTTGTGCCATTGCTGGCCCGTTCCGAAGAGCAGTTGACCGCCCTCACGGTGGGCATCCTGAAATACAGCCGCGATCTGGCATTCACCGCCGCGACGGCGTACGCCAACGCGGCCGAAGCGCGGGGCACCTGGGACAGCCGGATGGAGGCCAGCGTCGTCGACGCGGTGGTGCGCGGCGACACCGGACCCGAACTGCTCTCCCGCGCAGCGGCGTTGAACTGGGACACCACCGCGCCCGCGACGGTTGTCGTCGGGACCCCGGCGCACGGCAGCGATCCAAAGGACCTCGCGAGTAGCGAGCGAGCCAGCCAGTACGTCCGCGATTTTGCGGCGACTCACGGCCGGGCGGCGCTGACCGACGTGCACGGCACCTGGTTGGTGGCGATCGTGTCCGGGCAGTTGTCGCCGACCGATAAGTTTCTGGGTGACCTGCTGGCCGCGTTCTCCGACGGCCCCGTGGTCATCGGGCCGACCGCACCCATGCTGACCGCGGCCCATCACAGCGCCAGCGAGGCGATATCCGGGATGAACGCCGTCGCCGGCTGGAGCGGGGCCCCCCGGCCCGTGCTGGCCCGCGAGCTCCTGCCCGAACGCGCCCTGATGGGCGATGCGACGGCGATCGTGGCGTTGCATACCGACGTCATGGGGCCGCTGGCCGATGCCGGACCGACACTGATCGAGACACTCGAGGCTTACTTAGATTGCGGCGGTGCGATCGAGGCCTGCGCGCGCAAGTTGTTCGTTCATCCAAACACCGTGCGGTACCGACTCAAGCGCATCACGGACTTCACCGGCCGCGATCCGACCGAGCCGCGCGATGCGTATGTCCTGCGGGTTGCGGCGACGGTCGGCCAGTTGAACTACCCCACACCTCTTGGCGTCAGAAATAGGGCACTGACTCCGGCTGCGCTCCCGCTCCGAGCGGGCGTTATGGGAGTGTCTTAACGCTTTCTGGGCCCGATTCGCGCGATAGTGATCCAGGCAACAGGTCGCGGCGCGATAACAAACACGTAGCTTAACGGGGGGTTTTGTGGGATACGTACAAAAACCTAAGACGAGGTTCATAATCTGTTACACCACGCAAAACCGTTTCCACAGTGTTCTCTTAAACACGTGATCGCATTACTTGCGCCCGGACAGGGCTCGCAGACCGAGGGAATGCTGTCGTCGTGGCTGGAACTGCCGGGCGCGGCGGACCAGATCGCGTCGTGGTCCAAGGCTAGCGGCCTGGATCTGGCGCGGCTGGGAACCACCGCGTCGTCCGAGGAGATCACCGACACCGCGGTCGCTCAGCCGTTGATCGTTGCGGCCACCCTGCTGGCTTTCCAGGAGCTGACCGGGCGCGGCCTGCTCAGCGGCCGGGAGCTTATCGTGGCCGGCCACTCCGTCGGCGAAATCGCTGCCTACGCCATCGCCGGTGTGATCGGCACCGATGACGCCGTTTCACTGGCCGCAACCCGCGGCGCCGAGATGGCCAAGGCGTGCGCCGCCGAGCCCACCGGCATGTCCGCGGTGCTCGGTGGCGAGGAGGCCGACGTACTCGCCCGGCTCGAACACCTGGACTTGGTCCCGGCGAACCGCAACGCCGCCGGCCAGATCGTTGCCGCCGGCACGCTGACCGCGTTGGAAAAGCTCGCCGAAGACCCGCCGGCCAAGGCTCGGGTGCGCGCCCTCGGCGTGGCCGGAGCGTTCCACACCAGCTACATGGCGCCGGCTCTGGACGGCTATGCCGCCGCGGCGGCCGCCATCCCGACCGCCGAACCCACCGCCACGCTGCTGTCGAACCGCGACGGACAACCAGTCACCTCGGCGGCCGCGGCCATGGACACATTGGTCGCTCAGCTGACCCAACCGGTGCGCTGGGACCTGTGCACCGCCACGCTGCGTGAGCGCAACGTGGCGGCGATCGTGGAGTTCCCCCCTGCGGGGACCCTCACGGGCATCGCCAAACGTGAACTTCGGGGGGTGACGGCCCGTGCCGTCAAGTCGCCCGCGGATCTGGACGAGCTGGGCGACCTTTAACGCCCCGCGTTGGCCAGCAACTAATAAAAGAGCACGTCAGTTCGATCTAACACATTACGAAGGGAATAGGCCGTGGCCGTCAGTCAAGAAGAAATCATCGCCGGTATCGCCGAGATCATCGAAGAAGTAACCGGTATCGAGCCGTCCGAGGTCACCCCCGAGAAGTCGTTCGTCGACGACCTGGACATCGACTCGCTGTCGATGGTTGAGATCGCCGTTCAGACTGAGGACAAGTACGGCGTCAAGATCCCCGACGAGGACCTCGCCGGTCTGCGTACCGTCGGTGACGTCGTCTCGTACATCCAGAAGCTCGAGGAAGAAGACCCCGAAGCCGTCGGCGCGCTGCGCGCGAAGATCGAGTCGGACAACCCCGAGGCCGCCGCCAGCGTCAAGGCAAGGCTGGAAGCAGAGAGCAAGTGACCAAGCCTTCCACTGCTAACGGCGGTTACCCCAGTGTTGTGGTAACCGCTGTCGCGGCGACGACATCGCTCGCGCCGGACATTGAGAGCACGTGGAAGGGATTATTGGCCGGCGAAAGCGGCATCCGCGTACTCGAGGACGACTTCGTCTACAAGTGGGACCTGCCCGTCAAGATCGGTGGCCACCTCAAGGAGCCCGTCGATATCCACATGGGCAGGTTGGACATGCGGCGCATGTCCTACGTGCAGCGGCTGAGCAAGTATCTCAGCGGTCAGTTGTGGGACACCGCGGGCAGCCCGGAACTCGATCCGGACCGGTTCAGCGTGGTCGTCGGGACCGGTCTTGGCGGCGCGGAGCGGATCGTCGAGAGCTACGACCTGATGAACGAGGGCGGCCCCCGCAAGGTGTCGCCGCTGGCCGTTCAGATGATCATGCCCAACGGCGCCGCGGCCACCGTCGGGCTGCAGCTCGGGGCCCGCGCCGGGGTGATGACTCCGGTGTCGGCCTGTGCGTCGGGCTCGGAAGCCATCGTCCACGCGTGGCGCCAAATCATCATGGGTGATGCCGACGTCGCCGTCTGCGGCGGTGTGGAAGGCCCCATCGAGGCGTTGCCCATCGCGGCGTTCTCCATGATGCGGGCCATGTCGACCCGCAACGATGAGCCTGAGCGGGCGTCGAGGCCGTTCGACAAAGACCGCGACGGCTTCGTGTTCGGCGAGGCCGGGGCACTGCTGCTGATCGAGACCGAGGAGCACGCCAACGCCCGCGGCGCCAAGCCGCTGGCCCGGTTGCTGGGCGGCGGTATCACCTCCGACGCCTTCCACATGGTGGCGCCGGACCCCGACGGCGTGCGCGCCGGCAGGGCGATGACACGGGCGCTGGAGCTGGCGGGCTTGTCCCCCAAGGACGTCGACCACATCAACGCCCACGGGACCGCGACACCTATCGGCGATGCCGCCGAGGCGAACGCCATCCGGGTCGCCGGTTGCGAGCAGGCCGCGATCTACGCGCCGAAGTCGGCGCTGGGTCACTCCATCGGCGCTGTCGGGGCGCTCGAATCGGCGCTCACGGTGCTGAGCCTGCGGGACGGCGTCATCCCGCCCACCCTGAATTACGAGACCCCCGATCCCGAGATCGACCTGGATGTTGTCGCCGGCGAACCGCGCTACGGCGATTTCCGTTATGCGATTAACAACTCGTTCGGCTTCGGTGGTCACAACGTGGCGCTCGCCTTCGGCCGTTACTGAGCGTTACTGAGCGTGGAAGGAACTTAAGCCAGATTTATGACGGAGTTGGTTACGGGTAAGGCGTTACCCAATGTGGTCGTTACCGGCATTGCCATGACGACTGCCCTGGCAACCGACGCGGAAAACACCTGGAAGTTGTTGCTCGACGGCCAAAGTGGCATTCGTACCCTCGACGACCCGTACGTCGAGGAGTACGACCTGCCGGTCCGCATCGGCGGGCACCTGCTGGAGGAATTCGATAGTCAGCTGACGCGGGTCGAACTGCGCCGGATGAGTTACCTGCAGAAGATGTCCACCGTTATCGGCCGGCGGCTTTGGGAGAACGCCGGCTCTCCCGAGATCGACACCAATCGGTTGGCGGTATCCATCGGCACCGGCCTGGGCTCGGCCGAGGAACTGGTCTTCAGCTACGACGACATGCGAGACCGCGGTATGAAGGCGGTCTCGCCGCTTGCCGTCCAGAAGTTCATGCCCAACGGTCCGGCCGCGGCTGTCGGCCTGGAGCGGCACGCCAAGGCCGGGGTGATGACGGCGATATCGGCATGTGCATCCGGTTCAGAGGGCATCGCCCATGCCTGGCAGCAGATCGTGCTCGGGGAGGCCGACGCCGCGATCTGCGGCGGTGTGGAAACCCGGATCGAGGCGGTCCCCATCGCCGCGTTCGCCCAGATGCGCATCGTGATGTCCACCAACAACGACGACCCAGCGGGTGCGTGTCGCCCGTTCGACACAGACCGCGACGGCTTCGTGTTCGGCGAGGGCGCCGCCTTGATGCTGATCGAGACCGAGGAGCACGCCAAGGCTCGCGGCGCCAACATCCTGGCCCGGATCATGGGGGCCAGCATCACCTCGGACGGCTTCCACATGGTGGCGCCGGATCCCAATGGGGTACGCGCCGGGCACGCGATCACGCGGGCCATCCAGCTCGCGGGTCTTACGCCCCGCGACATCGACCACGTCAACGCCCACGCCACCGGTACCCGGGTGGGCGACCTGGCCGAAGGTGTGGCCATCAACAACGCCCTCGGGAGTAACAAGCCGGCGGTGTGGGCGCCTAAAGCCGCGCTGGGTCACTCGGTGGGTGCGGTCGGTGCGGTCGAGTCGATCCTGACCGTGATGACTTTGCGGGATCAGGTGATCCCGCCGACGCTGAACCTCAAGAATCTCGATCCAGAGATCGATCTCGATGTGGTCTCAGGTAAGCCGCGACCTGGTAACTACCGGTATGCGGTCAACAACTCGTTCGGATTCGGCGGTCACAATGTGGCGATCACCTTTGGACGTTACTAACCCAAGCAGTAGCTGGATAGGAGACCTGCGGTGACAATCACAGCCCCCGCGTCGGTTGGCGAGTCGCTGGACCCGCGCGACCCGCTGTTGCGTCTGAGTAATTTCTTCGACAACGGCAGCGTGCAGCTGCTGCACGAGCGTGACCAGTCCGGTGTGCTTGCCGCGGCGGGCACCGTGAACGGCATGCGCACCATCGCTTTCTGCACCGACGGCACCGTGATGGGCGGTGCGATGGGCACCGAAGGCTGCAAGCACATCGTCAACGCCTACGACACCGCCATCGAGGAGCAGAGCCCGATCGTGGGCATCTGGCACTCCGGCGGCGCGCGCTTGGCCGAGGGTGTGCGGGCGTTGCACGCGGTCGGGACAGTGTTCGAGGCCATGATCCGCGCGTCCGGCTACATTCCGCAGATCTCGGTGGTGGTCGGTTTCGCTGCCGGCGGCGCCGCCTACGGACCGGCACTGACCGACGTCATCGTGATGGCGCCGGAGAGCCGGGTGTTCGTCACCGGTCCCGACGTGGTGCGCAGCGTCACCGGCGAAGACGTGGACATGGCTTCGCTCGGTGGCCCGGAGACACACCACAAGAAGTCCGGGGTGTGCCACATCGTCGCGGACGACGAGCTCGACGCCTACGAGCGTGGCCGCCGCCTGGTCGGATTGTTCTGCATGCAGGGGCATTTCGACCGCGACAAGGCGGAGGCCGGCGACACCGACATCCACGCCTTGCTGCCCGAATCGTCTCGTCGGGCCTACGACGTGCACCCCATCGTGGCCGCGCTGCTGGATGCGGATACGCCGTTTGACGAGTTCCAGGCCAATTGGGCGCCGTCCATGGTGGTCGGGCTGGGCCGGCTCTCTGGCCGCACCGTCGGCGTGCTGGCCAACAACCCGTTGCGACTGGGCGGCTGCTTGAACTCCGAGAGCGCCGAGAAGGCAGCGCGTTTCGTGCGGTTGTGCGACGCGTTCGGCATTCCGCTCATCGTCGTCGTCGACGTGCCCGGCTACCTGCCCGGTGTCGATCAGGAGTGGGGCGGCGTGGTGCGCCGCGGCGCCAAGCTGCTGCACGCCTTCGGCGAGGCCACCGTTCCGCGCGTCACGCTGGTCACCCGAAAGACCTACGGCGGGGCCTACATCGCGATGAACTCCCGTTCGCTGGGCGCGACCAAGGTGTTCGCCTGGCCGGATGCCGAGGTCGCGGTGATGGGCGCGAAGGCTGCCGTCGGCATCCTGCACAAGCGGAAGCTGGCCGCCGCACCGGATGACGAGCGCGAAGCGTTGCACGACGAGCTTGCGCGCGAGCACGAGCGGCTCGCCGGCGGCGTGGACAGCGCCATCGAGATCGGCGTGGTCGACGAGAAGATCGACCCGGCGCACACCCGCAGCAAGCTCAGCGAAGCGCTGGCTCAGGCGCCGGCACGTCGCGGGCGCCACAAGAACATCCCGCTGTAACTAGGCCTTTGGCCGCGAGCGTAACGCCACTGCGAAAAATCGCCCGAGAATTCGCGGTGAGGTTACGCTCGCGAACCCGTGCGGCACAGGATCGCGGTAAGCGCCTGGTGTAGCGCGCTTTCAGGATCGCCCGGGAGTTCGTCGGCACGCCAGCCGATGAAGTCGTCTGGGCGGACGAGTAACGCGCCATCCGGCCCGAGTTCGGTGATCTCCGCCCACTCGTCACTGTGGATGCAATGCGCCGCGAGTGACACCGAAGCTGCAGCGGCACACCATCGCTCATCGCGGGTGAGGACGGTGAATCCCGGACCCAGCAGATCGAGGGTCGACACCCCATCGCGCACCCACGCGTGCGGAACGCGGGTGCCCGGTTGTGCGTGTAACTCCTCGACGAGGCCGCCCGGCTCATCGCTGAGGACAGCGGCCGACCCGTACCGATACCCCACCATCAGGGCGAACATCGAGCACTCTTCTTCTGGCGGCAACAGCGGCCGGTCGTCCTGCAGCCGGAGCAACGGAATCGTCGGGCCCGACAACGACTGACGAGCAGCGAAGCTCCCGACCGGATGCCGCTCGGCGTGAAAGGTATTCAGCAACGCCGGCCCAGCCGTTCCCTGCAGGACGGCGGCCAACTTCCACGCCAGGTTGTGCGCACTCTGGATGGCGGTGTTTGCTCCCCCTGCCTTGAACGGCGGCATCGTGTGCGCCGAATCGCCGACGAGAAATACTCGCCCGCATTGGAATTCGTCGGCCACCTGCTCGTACGGCTGCCACGCCACGGCCTCGACGATTTCGAGATCGATGGGTTCGCCGATTGCCTTGATGAGCATCTCGCGGCAACGTTGCGGCGTGAACTGATCGGGCGTCTCGCCTGCGCCGGGCAAATACGTAGTGATGAACATTCCGAGATTCCCCTCGGCCGGAACGAAAATTCCCTGCACCCCAGCATTTTTGACCTGCACCCCGCCGCCTTCGCCCAGCTGCGTGACGAACTTGCGCCAGGGTCCCCGAAAGTAGATGAATACAACGAAGATGGGTAACGCACCGTAGCCGGAGGTGGTGATGCCCAGCGCGTTGCGGATCGGGCTGTGCACGCCATCGGCGCCGACGAGGTAATCGGCCCGCATCGTCTCCAATTCTTCGCCGTCCCGTTCGCGTATGACGGCCGTGAGGCCGGACTCGTCGGCTTCGAAGGAGCACAGTTCGGTCCCGTAACGCACTTCGCCGCCAAGCTGTCGGGTCGCGTTGAGCAGCAATGGCTCTGACTTGCTCTGCGGACAATACTGCCCGGGCGGTTCGGGGCTGAGCGTGTCCAGGCCGGCGAAGATCGCGTCGAGGTCGATAGCCGGCTCTTCCTGTGCGCTGTTCAGCGTCGGCCTGGTGACCAACGTTGATTCGCGCTGAGCGATTGCGTGGACCTCGTCGCTCAAGCCAAGGCCGCGCAGAATTTCCAAGCTGCGAAAGCTGAGATTTCGGGCCTTCGGATAAATGAAGACCTCCCGCCGCCTCTCCACCAGCAGTGAGCGCACCCCGTGCTTGGCAAGCAGCGCGGAGGTGGCCAGTCCGGCTGCGCCCGCGCCAACGATGAGCACCGGGACGTGCGTGACGTTTTTAGTCATTTCCCCGACTCCCTATCGTACGGAACCATTCCGTTCCGTTCCGTTCCGTTCAGATTGCCACGGACGCCCATTGCGTGCAAGGGCCCGCGCCCTACTCGCCGGGGTCGGCGGCCGCGAGCGGCAATATCAACGTTTCGAGAGCGCGGCGGACGTAGACACGATCGATCGGCCGTCCCGTCATCACCCGCAGGACATTGAGGCCCATCAGCGCGTCGGGTACCAGCGTCAAATCGCGGCCGGCCGGGATGTCGCCCCTGGCCACCGCGTGGTCCAGCACCGCATTGATCATCTGACGGGGTGTGGACAGCGCCAGGTCGTCCAGCGCTGCAGCAAGGACAGGATGGTGCATCGCGGCCGTCGCCACGCCGACGATTACCTTAATCGTGTTCAGCGCGTCCGCATCGAAGTCCGGGACCGCATCCACCAGTGCGTCGATGTCGCCGCGTAGACCACCCGTATTCGGCGGCTCGATGGGTCCTTGCGTTCGTCGCCAATGGGCGATGGCATCCGCGACCACGGCAGGTTTTGACGGCCAACGCCGGTAGATCGCGGCCTTGCCCACCCGCGCGCGGGTGGCAATGTCGTCCATACTCATCCGCTCGTAGCCCAGTTCGCCGAGCCCAGCGAGGGCGGCCTCGAGAATGGCGGCGTCGAGCGACGGATCGAAGCGTCCCGACTTTTTTACCGGGGATCTGCGCACCGGTCGCTGGCTTGGGACGCTCTCTGTGGCCACGGTAGAAATCCCCCGGCTCGGGTCGATACGGATCGGTTCCGATAAAAGCTACCGAGCACGGAGGGTCGCTGGCAAGAACCGTCCGCGATGCACTCAGGCCCTCAACGCCAGAAACTCCTCCGCCACGGCCACCACCCGCTCGCGATCGCGCGGCACCAGGCCGATCCGCGTTCGCCGGTCGACGATGTCGTCCACGTCGAGCGCGCACTCGTGGGTCACCGCGTATTCGAACTCCGCGCGGGTAACGTCGATCCCCTCGGCCACCGGCTCGGCCGGCCGATCGCAGGTCGCGGTCGCCATCACGTGGGGCGACTCAGCCCCGTAACGCTGTACCAACGAATCGGGCAGACCGGCGCGCGGTGCCGCAACCACCCCGGGGTTTGCCGGCGCACCGATCAGCGGCAGGTTTCGCGTCCGGCAGCGCCCGGCCGGCAAAGCCCGCAAGGCGGCCGCGCGGTCCACGACATCCTCTGCCATATAGCGGTATTCGGTCAGCTTGCCGCCGATCACGCTGATTACCCCGGAGTCCGAGTCGACGACGGCGTGCTGGCGCGAGATATCGGCGGTCCGGCCCTCACCGGTATCGACCAGCGGACGCAGGCCCGCGTAGGCACCGATCACGTCCGCTGTTCCGAGCGCGGTGCCCAGCGCGGTGTTCACCGTGTCCAGCAGGAACGTGATCTCTTCGGCCGACGGCTCCGGGACGTCCGGAATCGGCCCTGGCGCAGCTTCATCGGTGATGCCGAGGTAGATGCGGCCCAGCTGCTCGGGCATGGCGAACACAAAGCGGCTGAGCTCGCCCGGGATCGGAATCGTCAGCGCCGCGGTCGGATTGCCGAACACCGCCGCGTCGAAGACGAGGTGGGTGCCGCGGCTGGGGCGCAACCGCAACGAGGTGTCGATCTCGCCCGCCCACACCCCCGTCGCGTTGACGACCGCACCGGCCGACACGTCGAACGACTGTCCCGTGCGCTGGTCGGTCAACCGCACCGAGGTGCCGGTGGCCTCGGATGCCGAGACGTACGTGAGGATCCGGGCGCCGTGCTGCGCCGCGGTGCGCGCGACCGCGACGACCAGACGAGCGTCGTCGATCAACTGACCGTCGTAGGCAAGCAGCGCGCCGTCGAGGCCGTCGCGCCGAACGGTCGGAGCCATCTCCGCAGCGCGCCGCGCCGACACCCTGCGCGATCGCGGCAGCATAGACGCGGGCGTGCCGGCCAGCTTCCGCAGCGCGTCACCGGCGAGGAATCCGGCGCGCACCAGCGCGCGTTCGGCACGACCCATCGACGGCAGCAGTGGAACTAGTTGCGCCATCGGATGTACCAAGTGGGGCGCGTTGCGCGTCATCAGGATTCCGCGTTCGATGGCGCTGCGCCTAGCGATTCCCACGTTGCCGGTCGCCAGGTAGCGCAGACCACCGTGGACCAGCTTGGAACTCCATCGACTGGTGCCGAAGGCGAGATCGTGCTTCTCGACGAGCGCGACCCGCAGTCCCCGCGACGCCGCATCCAACGCGATGCCGACGCCGGTGATGCCGCCGCCGATCACGACGACGTCGAGCGGAGCGCCGTCGGCGAGTTCGGTCAGGTCGGTGACGCGGCGCGCGGCGTCCAGAGCGGTCGGATCGGACATCAGGACAGGTATCCGTTCAGCGAGTAGGCGAGTTCGGTGGCCAACGCGTCGGTGTCGAGTATCGGCTCGACGATCTGTGCGGACTGGATCGTCGACTGGGCAATCAGCAGCACCATGGTTGCCAGCTGGAGAGGGTCCCCGGCGCGGACACTGCCGTGGCGCTGGGCCACCCGCAGCCTGTCGGCAAGAGCGTCGATCAACATCTGCTGGCTCGTCCCGAGGCGTTCGGTGATGTAGATCGGCGCGAGCTCGGAGTGCATCACCGACATCACCAATTCATCGCGGCGTAGCAGATCGGCAGCCGTAACAATCTGCCGTACAAGCGATTCCCGGTCATTCCCGCGCAGCGGCGCGGCGCGGGTCACGTCGGTGATGCGGCGGGTCAACAGCGTCGCAACGATCGAGCGCGTATCCGGCCACCGGCGATACACCGTCGGCCGGCTCACAGCCGCGCGGCGCGCGATCTCGGCGAGTGTCACCCGGTCCACCCCGAAATCGACCACACAGCTCGCGGCTGCCGCAAGGATCCGGTCCCCGATCTCCGGAGGCTCGTTACTGATTGACAGCATGTGTAATACTGTAACGCATGACGCAACTGGTTCCGCCGATGAAATGGAACGCGTGGGGCGATCCCGCCGCGGCGAAGCCGCTTTCCGACGGGATTCGTTCGTTGCTGAAGCAGGTGGTCGGCCTCGCCGATGCCGATGAGGCCGAACTCGAATCCGGCCAGGTGCGGCTGCGGCCATCGGCGTTGTCCGCTGCCGATCACGACGCGCTGGCCGACATCGTCGGCGCCGAGTACTGCCGCACCGCCGACAGTGATCGCCTGCTGCGGGCGGGCGGCAAGTCCACCATCGATTTGTTGCGCCGCAAGGATTCCGGGGTTCAGGATGCGCCCGACGCCGTGCTGCTCCCTGGCGACGACAGCGACGACGGGGACGTTGCCGCCATCCTGCGCTACTGCTCTGAGCGTGGCATCGCCGTGGTTCCGTTCGGCGGCGGCACCAACGTGGTCGGCGCGCTCAATCCCACCCGCGGCACGTTCAGCGCCGTGGTGTCACTCGATTTGCGTCGCTTCGACCAGCTGGTCTGCATCGACGAGGTGTCCGGTGAGGCCGTGTTCGGGGCCGGCGTCACCGGACCCGACGCCGAACGGCTGCTCGGCGAACACGGCTTCTCGCTCGGACACTTCCCGCAGAGCTTCGAGTTCGCCACCATCGGCGGCTTTGCGGCTACCCGATCCTCCGGCCAGGATTCGGCCGGCTACGGCAGGTTCGACGACATGGTTCGTGGGCTGCGGGTGATCACGCCAGTGGGGTCGATGGATCTGGGTCGCGCACCGGCGTCGGCCGCGGGCCCCGACCTGCGGCAGTTGCTCGTCGGCTCCGAGGGCACATTCGGTGTCATCACCCAGGTGCGGGTGCGCATCCACCGGGTGCCGGACGCCGTCCGGCATGAGGCGTGGTCGTTCCCCGATTTCGCGACCGGGACCGCGGCGCTGCGCGCCATCGCCCAGAATGCCACCGGCGCCACCGTGCTGCGGCTGTCCGACGAGATCGAGACCGGCGTCAATCTCGCCACCACCGAGGCCATCGGCGAAAGCCAAATCACCGGGGGCTGCCTGGGAATCACCGTGTTCGAGGGCACCAAGGAACACGTCGAGAGTCGGCATGCCGAAACCAGTGCACTGCTGGCGGCCCAGGGCGGCACATCGCTGGGCGAAGAACCGGCCCGGGCGTGGGAGCGCGGCCGCTTCGGCGCACCGTATCTGCGCGACTCCCTGCTGGCCGCGGGGGCGCTGTGCGAGACGCTCGAAACCGCCACCGATTGGTCGAACGTCTCGACGCTGAAAGGCGCTGTCACCGAGGCGCTTACGACGGCGCTGGCCGAAACCGGCACACCGGCCCTGGTGATGTGTCACATCTCGCACGTGTACCCCACCGGCGCGTCGCTGTACTTCACCGTCGTCGCCGGGCAACGGGGCAATCCGATCGAACAGTGGCGGTCCGCCAAGAAGGCCGCATCGGATGCGATCGTCTCTAACGGCGGAACCATCACCCACCACCATGCCGTCGGCGCCGACCACCGGCCCTGGATGCGCGACGAGATCGGCGACCTGGGCGTGCAAGTGCTGCGTGCGGTCAAGGCAACATTGGATCCGGCCGGGATTCTCAACCCCGGCAAATTGATTCCGTGAACATGGGGCCTCTGCGCCAGCGGGAAATCGCCAAGGTGACCGCGCTGACCAATCCCCTCTCGGGGCACGGCACCGCAGTGCACGCGGCGCAGATCGCGATCGCCCGGCTGCGGCATCGGGGCGTCGAGGTGATCGAGATCATCGGCGACGACGCCGAAGACGCGCGCTATCTGGCCGGGGCGGCGCTCGATAAGGGCACCGACGCGCTCATGGTGACCGGCGGTGACGGGGTCATCTCCAACGCGCTGCAGTTGTTGGCGGGCACCGACGTCCCGCTCGGAATCATCCCGGCGGGAACCGGCAACGATCACGCTCGCGAATTCGGGATTCCCACCAAGGATCCCGAGGCCGCCGCGGACGTCGTCGTCGACGGCTGGGCGGAAACCATTGACTTGGGCCGCATTCAAGACCACAACGGCGTCAACAAATGGTTCGGCACCGTGGCGGCCACCGGATTCGATTCCCTGGTGACAGACCGCGCGAACCAGATGCGCTGGCCCCACGGGCGGTTGCGTTATTACGTCGCGATGCTGGCCGAGTTGTCGCAGCTGCGGCTGCTGCCGTTCCGCCTGGTGCTGGACGGAACCCAGGAGATTGACGCCGACATCACGCTGGCGGCCTTCGGCAATACCCGCAGCTATGGCGGCGGGCTGCTGATCTGCCCCAATGCCGACCACACCGATGGTCTGCTGGACATCACCATGGCGCATTCGGCATCCCGGACCAGGCTGGTCCGGCTGTTCCCCACCGTCATGAAAGGCACCCACGTCGAGCTGGACGAAGTGACCACGGCACGCGCCAAGTCGATTCAGGTCGAATGCCCGGGAATCAACGTGTACGCCGACGGCGACTTCGCCTGTCCGCTGCCTGCCGAGATCTCCGCGGTGCCCGCCGCTCTGCAGATTCTGCGTCCCCTGTAACAATCCGCGCGACAAACACGACTCCCTGGTAGACCAGCGTTATGGAAGCGTGACCTGTGGAGGGAAGTTGTCGCGACACCGCAGAACTGTCCTTGTCGCCCTGACGGCTGCGCCGTTGGGCGGCTCGCTGTGGCTGGCCCCCGCGGTTTCGGCAAGCGATCCGGTCTGGAACGGGCAATACGTGTTGACGGTTGCCGCCGATGCCAAGACCGGCACCAGCGTGGCGGCCGGACACAAAGAATCTGCCCACGCTGGCAGCTACTCCTTCGCCTCGACCTGTTCAGCGGGCGTCTGCGTCGCCATCAGCAGTCCACCGCCACCCAAAGATCAGTACCTGCCGCAATCGATCAAATTCACGTGGAACGGATCCGCATGGGTGCGGGAGACGAGCTGGAACTGGGACTGCTTCGGCCCCGATGGCACCCTTGAACGCGACCCGGCGGAATCCACCACGGTCTACACACCTGGGCCGAATGGCGTCCTGACCGGGTTATTTCACACGGATATCTTGAGCGGCGCGTGCAAGGGCAACGTGGAGATGCCGGTGACTGCCACCCCACTGCAGCTGCCCATCATATGAGGCGGGGTTAACCCACGCCCCGGCTGAGCCACGTCACTTCACCGGCGTCGCCACCGTCGCGGTACATCTCCAGCGCCTCGTCCCAGGCCGTTCCCAGCACGGAATCCAGTTCGGCGGCAAGGGTGTCGGCGCCCTGGGCCATCATCGCCCGCAGCCGCATCTCCCCCACCATGATGTCGCCGTTGGCGCTCATCGACCCGCTCCACAATCCGAGCTGCGGGGTGTGGCTGAACCGATGGCCGTCGACGCCGGGGCTCGGGTCCTCGGTGACCTCGAACCGCAGCACCGACCAGGAACGCAGCGCGTTGGCCAACCGGGCGCCGGTGCCCACCGGGCCGACCCAGTTGGTGACAGCGCGCAGCTGTCCGGGCATCGCGGGCTGTGGCGTCCACACCAAGTTCGCCTTGGATTGCAGAGTCGACGACAACGCCCACTCGACATGCGGGCATACCGCGGCCGGTGAGGCGTGCACATACACCACGCCAGCCGTCACGTCGGCGAATTGATTCGACGCATACATCTGCTGCTCCTTCGGTTCCACGAGGGACGTCTTCCCCAACGACCTGGCGGATCCGATAAAAGCGAGATGCATTCGATGTTTTGTGTCCTGCGTGTCTATTGTGCCTTGTGTTACCCCTGTTGCGCTAGTGTGCAGTGCCAATCAGCCGTGATTGGATATCACCGCATCGGATAACGCCGGCCACAGATCGAGCGCCCAGTCGCCGAAATCGCGGTCCGTGAGGACCACCAGCGCCAGGTCGATTTCGGGATCTGCCCAGATGAAGCCCCCTGATTGACCGAAATGACCGTATGTTCGCGCCGAGTTGCGCGCGCCCGTCCAATGCGGCGATTTCGAATCCCTGATCTCGAAACCCAGCCCCCAATCGTTGGGCCGCTGGGACCCGTATCCGGGCAGCACGCCGTCCAAGCCGGGAAACTGCACGGTTATCGCCTCGGTGTGCAGCTGCGCCGAGACGGTCGACGGGCGCAGCAGTTCGCCGGCGAATGCGGCCAGATCCGCGATCGTCGAGGTAGCCCCGAAACCGGCCTCCTCGGCACCGCCGTCCAGCCGGGTGCTCGCCATCGCCAGCGGTTCGCACACCGCTTCGGTCAGGTAGCGGCCGAATTCGATCTCCGACTCCCGCTGCAGGGTTTCGGCCAGCACGGCGAAACCGTAGTTCGAATACATCCGGCGGGTGCCCGGCTTGGCCAGAACGCGATCGGAGAGCATCGCCAGACCCGACGCGTGCGCAAGCAGGTGGCGGACCGTCGAGCCGGGCGGGCCGGCCGCGGTGTCGAGGTCGACGACCCCCTCCTCGATGGCGACGTGAGCCGCCCGGGCCACCAGCGGTTTCGTCACCGACGCCAGCCCGAACACGCGCCCGGTGTCGCCGTGAGCCGCCAGCACGCCACGCGGTCCGATCACCGCGGCGGCAGCGGCCGAGACGGGCCAGTCATCAATCGCGTCCAGGGCGGCCATCAGGCCGGCTCACTTTCTGGCGATGTAGTAGTTGTTGATCGGGTCCGACTCGACCTCGGCCACCCGCACGTCGGCGAACCCGGCGTCGGCGAGCATCGACGTCGCCAACTGGGTTCCCCACACCGCTCCCAGCCCGGCGCCGTCCAGAGCCAGCGACACCGTCATGCAATGCATCAACGACGTCGTGTACATGTATGTACTCATCGGAACGCCGACGTTGTCCTCGAGCCGGCTCGATGCTTTGACGTCGGCCATCAGGAACACGCCGCCGGGTCGCAGGGCGCGATGGATGTTCTGCAGCACACGGGCCGGCTGCGCCTGGTCGTGAATCGCGTCGAAGACGGTGATGACGTCGTAGATTTCTTTTTTGGACGCGGCATCCAGCTGCGCCAGATTTTGCCGCTCAAAGCTCGCGTTGGTCAGCCCGAGTCGAGCTGCTTCCTTGACACCGGTCGCAACGGCCTCATCGGAAAAGTCCAGGCCAGTCACCCGGCTCGCAGGAAACGCCCGTGCCATCACATTCACCGCATGACCGCTGCCGCAACCGAAATCGGCCACATCCGCGCCGGACCGCAGTCGCTCGACCAGCCCGTCGACCAGGGGCAGCACCACATCGACGAGCGCGGCGTCGAACACCGGACCGCTCGTCTCGGCCATCAGCGCGTGGAACCGCGGAAATTCGCTGTAGGGCAACCCGCCGCCGGCGCGGAAGCAGCCGATGATTCTCTGTTCGACCTCCCCCAGCAGCGGAATGAACTGGGCCACCAGCCCGAGGTTGTGCGAGCCCGCGGCGCGGGTCAGGACGGCAGCGCGGTGGGACGGCAACGAGTACGTGCCCTGCTCGGCGTCGTAGTCGATGACGTGCCCCGTGGTCATGCCGCCCAGCCACTCTCGGACATAGCGCTCGTTGAGCCTGGCGGCTTCGGCGATCTGGGCGCTGGTGGCCGGCCCAAGTGCCGCCATCGTGTCCAGCAGGCCGGTCTGATGCCCGATACTCAGCAGGATGGTCAGACTGGCGCTGTCGATGGCCGCGACCATCCGTGCGCTGAATTCTTCGGTGGTCTCCCCGGCGGCCGGGCTTCCGTCGAGTGTCGTCACGCCCGCCGACGCTACTCCGGGGTGCGGCCGTCTTGGTTGGCGCACGTTCGTGGGTGGACGACCCGCCGAGAGATGTATGGCGGCGGACAGTAGGTTGGACGCCATGAGTCAGACAGTGCGCGGCGTGATTTCACGCGAGAAGGGCAAACCCGTCGAGTTGGTGGACATCGTCGTACCGGACCCAGGACCCGGTGAGGCCCTTGTCGACGTGATCGCGTGCGGCGTCTGTCACACCGACCTGACCTACCGCGAGGGCGGGATCAACGACGAATACCCCTTCCTGCTCGGGCACGAGGCCGCGGGCACCGTGGAAGCGGTAGGGGCGGGAGTCACGTCGGTCCAACCGGGCGACTTCGTGATCCTGAACTGGCGCGCCGTGTGCGGCCAGTGCCGGGCCTGCAAACGCGGCAAGCCCGCCTACTGCTTCGACACCTTCAACGCCGAGCAGAAGATGACGCTGACCGACGGCACCGAACTCACCCCGGCGCTGGGCATCGGGGCGTTCGCCGACAAGACGCTGGTGCACTCGGGTCAATGCACAAAAGTCGACCCCGCCGCCGATCCGGCGGTCGCCGGGCTACTGGGCTGCGGACTAATGGCCGGGCTGGGCGCCGCGATCAACACCGGTGCGGTGAGCCGCAACGACACCGTCGCCGTGATCGGCTGCGGCGGCGTGGGCGACGCCGCGGTGGCCGGGGCCGCGCTGGTGGGCGCCAAACAGATCATCGCGGTCGACACCGACAACACGAAACTGGACTGGGCCCGCAAGTTCGGTGCCACCCACACCGTAAACAGCGCCGAGCTCGCCGCCGGAAAAGACCTCGTCAAGACCGTCCAGGACCTCACCGGTGGGTTCGGCGTCGACGTGGTGATCGACGCGGTGGGCCGCCCCGAAACCTGGAAGCAGGCCTTCTACGCCCGCGACCTGGCCGGAACCGTCGTGCTGGTGGGTGTCCCGACACCCGACATGCGCCTGGACATGCCGCTGGTGGACTTCTTCTCCCGCGGCGGGTCGCTGAAGTCGTCGTGGTACGGCGACTGCCTGCCCGAGCGCGACTTCCCCACCCTGATCGACCTGTACCTGCAGGGCCGGCTGCCACTGGAAAAGTTCGTTTCCGAACGCATCGGGCTCGGGGACATCGAGGAGGCGTTCCACAAGATGCACGACGGCAAGGTGCTTCGCTCGGTGGTGATCCTGTAGTGGCCGCGATAGAGCACCTGATTACCCATGGAACCTTCGAACTCGATGGTGGCAGTTGGGAAGTCGACAACAACATCTGGCTCGTCGGCGACGATTCCGAGGTGGTGGTCTTCGACGCCGCGCACTCCGCGCAGCCGATCCTGGACGCCGTCAAAGGGCGCAAGGTGGTCGCGGTGGTGTGCACCCACGGCCATAACGACCACGTCACCGTCGCTCCCGAGCTCGGAAAGACGCTCGAAGCCCCGGTGCTGCTGCATCCCGGTGACGAAGTCCTTTGGCGGATGACTCACCCGAACAAGGATTTTCGCCCGTATTCCGATGGGGACACGCTGGACGTCGCCGGCACCCTACTGCAGGCCCTGCACACCCCCGGGCACTCCCCCGGGTCGGTGTGCTGGTACGCCCCCGAGCTGGGCGTCGTTTTCAGTGGCGACACGCTGTTCTCCGGCGGCCCTGGCGCGACCGGGCGTTCATACTCCGACTTCCCGACGATTCTGAAGTCGATCTCGGAACGGCTCGGCAAGCTGCCCGGCGACACCGTCGTGCACACCGGCCACGGGGACAGCACCACCATCGGCGATGAGATCGTCCACTACGAGGAGTGGGTGGCGCGGGGCCACTGAAGCTGGCGCGCTGAATGTGGCCGCGACACGTAAACCACGCACACGACACGCCGCGAGGCGGATGCGTGTTTTATAACTCGCGCGCCAGGCGCTGCGGATTCAGCCTCCGTCGTCGAGGATCCGGCGCTTCTCGGTCTCGAACTCCTGCTCGGTCAACGCACCGGAATCCCGCAGCGCCGCCAGCGTTTTGAGCCGCTCGAGCCGGATGCCATCTGCGCTGGGTTCGTATGCCCCGCTGGCAGGGGTGGCCTGCGCCGGCGGCGGTATGGGCGGCGCCAGCGAGGGTATGGGCGGCACTGGCGGAGGGAAGAACGGCGCGCCGGTCACCACCGCGGCCACGGCGCTGCGGCGGGCGCGGGACAACCACATGCCGAACAAGATCGTTCCGACCAGGCCGGCAACGAACATGCCCACGAAGACCCACACCAAGAAGCCGAGCGCATTCGGATGGCCGAAGGCCAGGTGCGGGTTGATGTATCCGTTGACCTGGCCGTCGGTGGTGATGTTGTAGGTGCCGTCGGCCGGAATCTGAGCCGTCCATACCCGTATGTGCGCATCGTTGTTGACAGTCGTTGTGCTGCCGATGTTTTCCGTTACCGTCGGCTGCGCCACGCCGTCAGGCGGGGTGAACGTGATCCCGAGCGGCGGCACCGGCAAACCACCGCCTCCACTACCCATCATCACGGTGTGGAAGTTGATGGTGACCTCGCCGCGGGGTAGATGCACGCTGCCCGAGCCCGGGATCGCAACCTCCCCGTAGGCGTCGTAGTCGTCCAGAAAGAACGCGTTGAGCACCAACATGGCGATGAAGCCAGGAACCGCCACAACCGTCAGCAGGATGGAAGCGGCCCTCAAGAATCGAGCGAGCCCTCTGCTACTCATCCACGAAGTGTGTCACCGCGAGTGAGGCAGTGCCACAGCTCAGGAGCACACTGGAGACGAGCCGCCGAGCGAACAGAGGAGTGTCCCGATGGCAAACGATCTCGTCGTCACTGTGCCCGATCTGACCGGGAAGCTGGCGATCGTCACCGGGGCCAACAGCGGTCTCGGGTTCGGGCTGGCCAGGCGGCTGTCCGCGGCCGGAGCCGACGTCGTGATGGCGATTCGCAACCGCGCCAAGGGCGAGGCGGCGATCGAAGAAATCCGCGCCGCGGTCCCCGACGCGAAACTGACGATCAAGAGTCTCGACCTGGCGTCGTTGGCCTCCGTCGCCGCACTGGGCGAACAACTCAACGCCGAGGGTCGCCCGATCGACATCCTGATCAACAACGCGGGCGTCATGACACCGCCGGAACGCGATACCACCGCCGATGGCTTCGAATTGCAGTTCGGCAGTAACCATCTCGGCCACTTCGCGCTGACCGCGCATGTGTTGCCGCTGCTGCGGGCCGCCGGAGGCGCTCGGGTCGTCGCGTTGAGCAGCCTCGCGGCCCGGCAGAGCGGCAAGATCCACTTCGACGATCTGCAGTTCGAGAAGTCTTACGCGCCGATGTCCGCCTACGGGCAGTCGAAGCTGGCGAACCTGATGTTCGCGCGCGAACTGGACCGCCGCAGCCGCGAGGCGGGCTGGGGCATCACGTCCAGCGCCGCCCACCCCGGCCTCACCAAGACCAATCTTCAGATAAGCGGACCTTCGCACGGGCGCGAAAAGCCGGCCATGATGCAGCGGCTCTACACGACGTCATGGCGCTGGGCGCCGTTCCTGTGGCAAGAGATCGATGAGGGAATCCTGCCCGCCCTGTACGCGGCGGCTACACCGCACGCCGAGGGGGGCGCGTTCTATGGACCGAGCGGCTTCTACGAGATGAACGGCGGCGGAGTCAAGGTGGCGCATGTGCCCGCGCGTGCGCGCAACGACGCCGACAGCAGGCGACTGTGGGAGATCTCCGAACAGCTGACCGGCGTCAGCTTCCCCGCGACCAACTGAACCCAATTGACAGAAAAGAGTTTCGCTGTCACGCGTCAACGGGTAGCCCTCCGTCGAGGGGGTAGATCAAATGAGGGTGCAAGACGATAAGCAGGCCGGTAACGAAAAGCCTGTGCCAAACGAGGACGCCAAAGTCAGGGCCGCCAAGATGATGCAGGCCTACGAAGACAATCGGCCGACGCTGGTGCTGCCTGGTTCCGGGAAAACCATTACGGGCACCGCGGTTGGCGATTGGCTCGACGAGGACGGCAATCCCAAGTATGCCAATGGCGAAGAACCGGGCGATCAATCGTTCGACGACAAGATCGCCGCGGACAAGGCCTACAACGCAGAGGTTATCAAGGCGCTTGCGGACGAGAAGGCCGCGACCAAGTAGCCGCGGCGCCTACGGCCCGGGCGCCGGGGCGGGTTGGGTATTCCCATCAGCGGGCCCGGGGGAAGCCGGCGCCGAGGAAACCGGCGCGGTGCTCGTGCCCGGTGCCGGTGTGGTCGCCGGTGCGTCGTCGGAGCCGAACCCCATCGCCACCGCCATGCCGACCAATAGCACCGCCACGGCCGTGCCGATGGCCAGCACCGCCGGTAGGCGATACCACGGGATGACCGCGGGCTTTGATTCACCACGCCCCTCTTCAACCCGTCTTCAGCCCCGTCTTCGGTCGGCACACGCCCGACCTTGATGTTGCCGCTAGAAGCTATAGCCAATCAGTGCGCCCGCTATGCGTGAGCTGTATAACGGCATAGCCACTTCTATGCCAAGGGGCTCAGCGAATGCAGCCCGCACCGGCGATCAACGGCAGGTCGAGTGGGGTGACCCAGCCGGGCGGCAAGTCGTTCACCGCGGGCACCGCGTTGAGCGCCCGCAGCCCCGTCGACAGGCATCCTGCCGTGGCCGGATCCCGGCCCGAACCATCGGTGAACCGGAACGCGGTTTCCTGGAAGATGCTCGGGGTCCCTTCGATATCCACCCGGTAGACATCGTCGTCGTGCCCCGACGGCCAGTCCGGTGCGGCGTCGCGCCCGATGCGGTTGACGTGCTCGAGCTGGATGCGCGTCTCGCCCCGGTAGATCCCGTTGATGGTGAACCGGACGGCGGCGACGTGCCCCGGCTTGATGACGCCCCTGGCGGAATTGCGCTCGGTGGGCGTCACCCACTTGTCCCAGGTGGTGGTCATCCCGTCGAGCTCGATCCCGACGGCGTGCGCAATCATCGGGACCGTCGCGCCCCACGCGAAGATCAGCATGTCTTGGTCTTCCAGCATGGGCTTGTATTCGGGCTCGCGGCCGATGCCCATCTCGAATTCGTAGTCGCCCTCGTAGTTGGTGTAGTCGAGCAATTCCGATGCGCGCACCCGCCGCACCTCGGAGCACAGGCCCATCAGCGTCATGGGGAACATGTCGTTCGCGAATCCGGGATCGATGCCGGTGGTGAAGCAGGACGCGCCGCCCTGCTCGCAGGCTTCGGTGATGGGCTGGATCCAGTTGGGCGGATTCACCGACATCGCCGGCCACACCCACGGCGTCATCGCGGTGGAACACACGTCGATGCCGGCCCGCAGGAAGCGGGTGATCAGCTTGATGTTCTCTTTGGCGTGCATGGCCGTGGGCCCGAAGTGCACCAGGGCGTCGGGCTTGAGTGCGATCAAGGCGTCGATGTCGTCGGTGGCGGTGATTCCCACCGGCTCGGACAACCCGCAGATGTCGCCGACGTCGCGGCCGACCTTGTCCGGATTGCTGACGCCGACACCCACCAACTCGAACAGCGGATGTTTGACGATCTCGGTGATCACCATCCTGCCCACGAAGCCAGTGCCAAAGACGACGACTCGCTTCGAGTCACTTTGCGACATGCTCACCTTCCGATCGCCGAGCCCCCCAACCCACACTAAGCGGGCCGCGCGGGAGCATCCAAAGCGGCTTCGAGGTTTTCGGCGCAGCGAAGCAGCAGGGAGGCGAGCTGACCCCGCGCCGAGGCCGAGATCCCTTGCAACATATCGGATTCGACCCCCTCAACAGCGGCGTGGCTGCTCTTGAGGCATTGCAGTCCATCCGACGTCAGCTGCAGTGCGCGGGCCCGGCCCCGTCTCGGCGCCGCCGACGGGGCGACCAATCCTGCCGTGCGCAGCCCGTCCAGTACGTCACGCAGCGACTGGCGGGTGACGAAGCACAGCCGGGCAAGTTCGGAGGCCGACGCGTCGGGATGGTCATGCAGGGCACGCAGCAGCGCGTACTGCGACATCGACAGCCCGGTCGGCTTCAGCGCGGCGTCGCAGCGGCGCCGCAACCCCTGCTGCACCCTTTTCACCAGATAGCCCGCACCACGCTCAATCTCCGGCTGACCCATGACAGGAACTTTACATCGTGCTAGCGTCGATTATGTAAGGTTCCTGACATATAGGAGGTTCTAGCGATGACTCAGATCAAAGAGCACGCGCCACTGGCAACCCTGATCAACGTCTTCACCGTGGCGCCCGAGCGGGCCGCGGAACTGGCCGAAAAGCTGCGCCTGGCCACCGAAGAGACGATGCGATTCGTGCCTGGCTTCATCTCGGCCAATATCCATGTCAGCTCCGATCGCACCCGGGTGATCAACTACGGCCAGTGGCAGAGCGTCGAGGCGTTCAAGGCGGTGTTCGAAGACCCGAAGACCCGTGAACACATGGGCGCATGCGCGGCGATTGCGACAGGCTTCGATCCGCACATCTACACGGTGGAATCAGTGCACGTGGCGCCAAACGTCTGATCGAAACCACTTCCGTGCCGCCGCAGGCAGTGACACCATGGGAAACCATGACGAAGCATCTCGGCGGGGCTGCGATCCTGTTCGCCATCGGGATCGGATTCACGAACACCTGCGGTGTGGCCGGCGCGAAGGACTTTCCGACGGTCCGCTACGAAATCAGCGGCAGCTCCCCCGTCGCCGAATACATCTCCTACGAAACCGACGCCGGTCAGCAGCGTGCGGTTAACGCCAAACTGCCGTGGTCGGCGGAGTTCCCTGGCTTCGGGGGCGGCGTGTACGTGATCAGCGCGCAGGGGCCGGGCAGCTTGACGTGCAGGATTCTCCTGGACGGTCGATCGGTGAAAGATGCGACGGCGACGGGGACGCCCGCCAGAACCGCATGCACGCACTGACCCCGCGGGTAAACGGGGCGGCGCCACCCGAGATCCCGCTTGCCGATGTCAATCTCAGCTCGTTGAAGTTCTGGGCGCTCGACGACGACGTCCGGGACGGTACCTTCGCAACGCTGCGCCGCGAGGCCCCGATCTCGTTCTGGCCCCCGATCCAATACGAGGGGTTCGCCGGAGGCGAAGGGCATTGGGCGCTGACGAAGCTTGACGACGTCTTCTTCGCCAGCCGCCATCCGGATATTTTCAGCTCGGCCGGTGGCATCACCATCAGTGACCAGACGCCCGAGGTCGCCGAGTACTTCGGCTCCATGATCGTGCTCGACGATCCACGCCATCAGCGGCTGCGCTCGATCGTGAGCAGAGCGTTCACGCCGAAAGTAGTGGCCCGCATCGAGACGTCGGTGCGGGAGCGGGCCCACCGATTGGTCGCATCGCTGATCGCCAACCACCCCGATGGGGAAGCCGACCTGGTCAGCGAGCTCGCTGGACCGCTGCCGCTGCAGGTCATCTGCGACATGATGGGAATTCCCGAGGACGACCACCAACGGATATTCCACTGGACCAACGTGATTCTCGGCTTCGGCGACCCCGACCTGACCACCGAATTCGACGAATTCCTGAAGGTTTCGTCGGACATCGGCGCTTACGCCACCGCGCTGGCGGAGGATCGCCGCGTCAATCACCACGACGACCTGACGAGCAGCCTGGTAGACGCCGAAGTCGACGGCGAGCGGCTGTCCTCACAGGAGATCGCGTCGTTCTTCATCCTGCTGGTGGTCGCCGGCAACGAGACGACGCGCAATGCGATCAGCCACGGCGTGCTGGCGCTGTCTCGCTTCCCCGACCAGCGGGAAAAGTGGTGGTCCGACTTCGACACGCTGGCACCGAGCGCGGTGGAGGAGATCGTGCGATGGGCGTCGCCAGTGGTCTATATGCGACGCACCTTGACTCAGGACGTCGAACTCAGCGGCACCAAGATGGCGGCTGGTGACAAGGTCACGCTGTGGTACAACTCGGCCAACCGCGACGAGTCAAAGTTCGCCAATCCGTGGGCCTTTGACGTGTCGCGCGACCCCAATCCGCACGTCGGCTTCGGCGGCGGGGGCGCGCACTTCTGTCTGGGCGCGAACCTGGCTCGTCGTGAGATCAGGGTCGCGTTCGACGAGTTGCACCGCCAAATACCCGATATCGTCGCGACGGACGAACCGGCGCGACTGCTGTCGCAATTCATTCACGGCATCAAGACCCTGCCGGTCGCCTGGACACCGAGGTCATGATCTCCTCGCGAGCAGACGCAAAGGCGCCGTACGTCGCGGCGTGTCGGGGGCCTTTGTGTCTGCTCGGCGATAGGAAGTAACCCGTGACCATTCCCGCGTTCCCCGCTTCCGACGTATTAGCGGCGCGCCAGAAACTGGTGCTCGACCACTTCCATGACGAGGTTTGCCACGCCTGGGACGACGTGTTGGCGACCTTCCCGCATCCCCGTTACGAGCTGATCCCGCAGATGCTCGTGCACGACGGCGACGAGGCGGTGCGCGAGTACTACGCCTACACCCGCACCGCATTCCCCGACCAGGATCACGAGATCATCGCGCTACGGCACAGCGCCGATGCGGTGATCGTCGAGTTCTGGTTGATGGGCACTCATCGGGGTTATCTGGGCAAGGTCCCGCCGACCGGCAGCCGCTTCCGGGTCCGGATGACCGCTTACTTTGTCTTCGACGAGGCGGAAACGCTTGTCTGCGAACGCATTTATTTCGATACGCTGACCATGATCAAGCAACTCCTGGGCGGCCTGGACATGAAGAAGCCGGCGAACTGGCTGCTGGCGGCGCGCTGCGTACGCGGCCTGCTGTCGATGTCGGCAGAGAAGCCAGACCCGGCGCTGACCGAAACCGTCGCGCCCGCGTTCGCGCCAAAGGCGCCGTGACCTAACGATCACACATCAAGGGCAACGAGATCGCGATTAATCCGGAAAACCTATGTCTACACGGGGTGGCCCGAAGGTTAAGAAGTATATTAGGCCCGCGATGACCCCAAGCGGAAACCAGATTGGCCAAGTAATTGCCAAAGCAATTGGGGTTAAACCCTCCACGTATATAGACGGATCGAGCAATAGGCTCGGCATGGCGACCACATCTCTGGCAAGCCCCTCCTCAAGGGTGATCGTGTTCTGCAGAAACTCGCCGAGTATGACCTCGTCGTAGGGAAAGTTGATCACGTTCTGCAGATACTCGGCGATGAAGGCCTCGTCGTTGGCATATTTTTCGGCACTTACAGCCAAAAGGTGCCCAAACTGCTGCTCGAACGCCGCCGCCTCGGCAGCTAGTGCCTGATATTCCTGGGCGAACTCAGAGAGCAACCCCGCGATGCACGCCGACACTTCATCGGCAGCGGCGGGAATGACCGCGGCGGTCCGGGCCGCCGCTACCGCGTGAGCCGCGCTCAGGTTCGACCCTATTGTGGCCAGATCTGATGCGGCCGCTGTCATCGTCTCCGGCTCCGCGATCACAAACGACATATCCGCACCCCGATTCAATAGGTATTCCGTCAAGATTAGTGGAGTGGTGATGGGCCGCCCGAGTAATCCGCTACTCGACTTTCGAGTTTGGGGCTGTATCCGAACGTCCCGATTAATTAACGCGTCAACAAATTATCTTCAATCTTCGCCAATGCTGTATCGGCGCTACTGAGCGACAACGAACGCTTCCACCCTTGGATAGCCTGAACTACATGTGAACTAATCAGCCGGCGCGCTAGCAACCATCCGGGAGGACAGCTCGCGTGGGCCTGCCGGCCGCCCCCACTTATTGACCCGCGGGCGTCCAACCGACAGGCAGTCGCTTGATGCCGTGGATGAACGCCGAGCGCAGGATGGCCGGTTCCTCGACGGCGACAATATCGGGGACGCGGTTGTGCAACTCCTCGAACAGCACCCGGATCTCCCGCCGGGCCAGGTTCGCGCCCAGACAGAAGTGGGCCCCACCGGCGCCGTATCCAAAGTGCGGGTTGGGATTTCGGGTGACGTCGAACAACCACGGGTTGTCGAACTTCGTTTCGTCGCGGTTGGCCGAGTTGTACCACATCGAAACCTTGTCGCCGGCCTTCATCGCCACACCGCCGAGTTCGACGTCCTCGTTGAGATTGCGTCTCATGAAGATCACCGGAGTGGCCCAGCGCACGATCTCCTCGACCGCGGTAGCGGCGACGCCGTCGAAATCGGCCCACCATTTGTCCCGCGCGTCGGGGTAACGGCTCAACGCCACCATGCCGTGACTGATGGCGTTGCGGGTGGTCTCGTTGCCCGCACCGGACAACAGGATGAAGAACGACGCGATCTCCGCAGACGACAGCCGCTCACCGTCGACCTCTGCCCGCACCAGGTTCGAGGTCAGATCGTCGGCGGGTTCGGCCCGGCGGGACTCGGCCAACGCGGCGCCGTAAGCGGCGAGGTCGAGTACCGCCTGAATCGCCTCGTCGTGGCCGGCGGCCACCTCCTCGTCACCGGCTCCCAAGATGACCGACGTCCAGTGGAAGACCCTGTGCTCGTCCGCTTCGGGGATGCCCATCATGTCGCAGATGATCTGCAGCGGAAGCGGACCCGAGAGGGACTCGACGAAGTCCGCCTCTCCGTCGGGGTGGTTGGCCAGCATGTCGCTCACCAGTTGCCGCGCCCGGGTACGTACGCTTTCCTCGATGCGGGCCACCATCTTGGGGGTGAACGCGCGGTTGACGATCGATCGCAGCCGCAGGTGGCGCGGGTCGTCGAGGTTGATCATCGATCCGCTGAACTCCGCGATCGCCGGGTCGATCTCGAGCAACGTCACGCTGGTCGGGATCGAACTGAACACTTCCGGGTGCCGGCTGGCATGGTGCACATGGTCGAACGACGTCAGTGCCCAATGCCCGGGGCCCGATTCGAATCCAGGTACGCGGGGAGCGTCGAAGAAGGTTATCGGCGCTTCGCGGCGCAGCGTGACGAACGCCCCGTCGCGGCGGTCGTCGTCCCAACTCCAGAACTCTAGTGAGCCCAGGTCGACATCGCTCAACGGCACCTCCGGCGGCGGTGTGCCGTTTTCGCGGTGCGTGATACCCGAGTCAATCGTTGTCATGGTGACCTCCCAGTCCGACCCTGAGTGTGACAACCCCGTCACGTCGGTGGTCTAGATAACTCGCTGTGACGCGTATTCCCGAGGCTGATAGGTCTCCGGCACTGCAATCACAGACGACATATTCACCACCCTTTATTAACGGGTATGCCGTCAATGGTAATGAGGTAATGATGGTGTGCGCGAGTAGTTCGCTACTCGACCTCGAGTTTGGACCGTATTCGAACGTTGCGATTAATTAACGCGTCAGCCAATTTGGGCAATTAATTGACGTGCCAGCCAATTCACCTCCACTCTTCGTCTTCTGCCAGCCCTGGCAGAAGACCGACTTACCAACACGGGCCGAAGTCCGTCAACTGCCCACGTGACCGCATGGGCAACCAGATAGCAGATTTCTACAACTCCACTGCGTTGCGCAGCCGCGAAAGTTCGCGATTTGACGAGTCAGCCGGCGAAGGGAGGAGGCGGGAAGTCTGTGGGAGGAAGGCTGAAACCCGCGCGGTAAATGTTGGCTACGGCGTTTTCGATGGCGTTGGAGAAGAGGACCTCTGGATAATCGAAAGCACCGTGGGCGCCGCCCCGGAAGTAGCTAAAGCTCCCGGCGCCCACGGCGCCACCCTCGCCGCCGACGCCGATGAAGTAGCCGCCGGTACCACCGGCCCCGCCCGGCCCGCCATAATCATCGGTATTCGGTGCGCCGGCACCCCCATTCCCACCGGTACCAAACAGATAGCCACCCGATCCGCCCATGCCGCCCGCCCCGCCGACGCCGTAACTGCCGCTCGCCGATCCGCCGGCACCACCGGTGCCACCGATACCGATCAGCGTTCCACCGAGTCCGCCCATGCCGCCTGTTCCCCCCACAGTGGGATATCCTCCAACGCCGGCTCCGCCCGCCCCGCCAGCACCGCCGATACCGAAGAAGCCGCCACCGACACCCCCGACTCCTCCGTCAGCCCCGGCACCCCCGGCCCCGCCAGCGCCGCCGACGCCGCCGACGCCGAACAGAAGTCCACCGTCGCCGCCTCTGCCGCCGTTCTGGCCGGGGGCGCCCGAGCCGCCATCGCCGCCATTGCCCCACAACAACCCACCGTTGCCGCCGTTTGCCCCGCTGCCCGCGGCGGCGTTGGCGCCGTTGCCGATCAGTGGACGTCCGGCCAGGGCCAGGCTGGGCGCATTGATCAGGCTGAGCAGATCCCGTTGGACCGTCTGCGCCGGATTGGCCGTGACCGCCGCAACATTGGCGGCCTCCGCGCTGACATAGGACCGCGCACCCGCGGTCAACGCCTGCACAAACTGGTCATGAAACGCCGCAGCCTGCGCACTGAGCGCCTGATAGCTCTGGCCGTGGGCGGAAAACACCGCCGCAATGGCCGCCGACACCTCGTCCTCGGCCGCGGCCAGCAACGCCGCCGTCCGGGTGGCCGCGGCCGCGTGGGCCGCGCTCACGTCGCGCCGATGGCTGCCAGATCTGAAGCCGCCGATGTCATCGTCTCCGGCGCCGCAACCACAGACGACATATCCACCACCCCTAAGTAACGGGTATGCCGTCAATGGTAATCAAATGGTCAAGGAGTACACGAGTAATCCGCTACCCTACTTCGGGTTTGGGGATGGACGATAGACGCAGAAGGATTACGGCATTAGCCAATTTTGTGGGGAACTAATTTGGCGCAACCGTCAATTCGTCAGGAATCTTCGCCATCGCTGTATCGAAACGACCTGAGCGGCGACGAACGCATCCACTCTCCCGTCGCGAGACTCCACGTCACCGCGTGGACCCTAGCCGCAAACGATGGGGCCGCCCCGCCGCGACCCTCTAACAGCCCAGTTGTTCTGCAAGATCGAGGAAGTCAGACGCATTGATGTCGAAGTCGTCCGAATACGCCACATCCGCGTCGCCGTCGACCCCGAATTCCAGCGGACGCGCGACGAATGCCGTTCGAAAGCCGAGTTCGCCCGCGGCGCGGATGTCGTATTTGTGGCTGGCCACCATCATGATTTCGGCGGGGTCCAGACCCAGGTAGGTCGCGGCCATGCGGTAGATCGCCGGTTCGGGTTTGAACACGCCGGCCATCTCCGCGGCAAAGATGGCGTCCCAGGGCAGACCCGCCCGCTTGGAGATATTGACCACTGCGGAGACGTCTGCGTTCGACAGGGTTGCCAGGGTGTAGGCGGTCTTCAGTCGGCTCAGTCCCGGCAGCACATCCGGCCACGGCCGCAGGCGCTGCCAGGCCAGGGTGAGTTCCTCGCGTTGGGCCTCCGAAAAACCGGCGATCCCGCACTCTTCCAGCACTGGATCCAGGGCGTCGCGATACACCGAATGCACCGAAACCCACCCCTGCTGGCGGCCCGTCGAGGCTTCCAGGGCGGCGAAGTAGCCTGCGCGCCAACGCCTCACCACATGAGGCCAATCGACGCCGGGGCAACGCCCCGCATCGATCCGCTGCGCCTCGCCGCAGACAGTCGAAAGAAAATCCGTCGCGGTCCCCTGCACGTCGAACAACAGCGCCTTCACCACAAGCCCCATCATGCAGCACGAGGTGACGGGCGTACCGTTACTTGGAAGCTCGGCCGTCAAAACGCTTGTCCCGACACGACCTGCGAGGTACCCGTGACCAGTCATGCCGACGACACCGCCGTCGCCAGCGGCGAACGTGCGGCCGAACAGGAACTCGACTACCGCTTCACCCTGGCCAACGAGCGGACTTTCCTTGCCTGGCAGCGCACCTCGCTGGGACTGCTCGCCGCGGCGGTTGCCCTGGTGCAGCTCGTTCCGGAGATGGCGGTTCCCGGCGCGCGCCGCTTCCTGGGTGTAGGGCTGGCGCTGCTGGCACTCCTTACCAGCGGGATGGGTCTGCGGCGCTGGCAGCAGACGGAGCGCGCCATGCGCAACGGCGACCCGATGCCCCGGCAGCCTTCACCGGCTTACCTTGCGGCGGGCCTCATCCTGGTCGGGATCATCGCGCTCGGGTTGGTCATCGCCAAGGCGGTTACTAGTTGAGTCAGCCCAGCCAGTTGCGCACGGTTGCGAACACCCTGCCCGCGGAACGCACAACGCTTGCCTGGACCCGGACGTCTTTCGCGGTGCTGGGCAACGGCGCGCTGCTCGCGATCAAAGACCTGCATGGCTCCGCGGGCCTGACGAGGCTGATCGCGCCCGTGTTGGCGGTCTTGGTGACCGCCTGCACCTACCTGATCGCGCTGCGACGCCAACGGACGCTCCAGCAGCGACCGCTGCCGGCGCGGATTTCCGAGCGTCACCAGGTGTACACCGTCGGGATCGGCGTGCTGCTGCTCATCGTCGTAACCGCGGTTACCCAGCTGATCTAACGAGCCAAATGGTGTGGTCTCCGCAAGTGGGGTCCCCCACGATGTGGGCCGCCACGTCGAACCCGTTGTCGTGCAGAAGCCGACGATATTCGTCGGTATCCAGGCTTGCATGGAACAGCGGCTCGCCCTCGAAGCTTCCTATCGCCTCACCGGCCGATGGACCGCTGGTGAACATCAGCGCCGCCCCCGCCGCGGCGTGGCGCCTGAAGATCGGGAACATCCGACGTTGATCGTCCTGAGTTAGATGAAAAAAGCTGTCCCAGGCCAGAATTCCGTCGAACTTACGACCGAGCGCCAGCGTTCGCATATCGGCGAGGTGCCACGCGCACTCGGGGAACCGATCCGCACAGCGGGCGATCATTGCGCTCGACGCGTCAACCCCGGTCACCTGGCAGCGGCGCTCCATGAGGTAGCGGGCAACTGGCACGCCGGTCCCGCAGCCGATGTCGAGCACCGTGGGATCGTCCGGTAGCAGAGCCAGAAATGAATCTAGCCAGGCCTTTTCGTACAAATGATCGCCACGGTCGCGCGACCACGCGCCGGCATGGCGTTCATAGATCCCGATGATGCCGTCCGCGGCGGACTCAGAAACCGCACGGTTCGATGTCATCGCAGCCTGGGCTCTGCGATCGCGCGGTCGACAAACGCGGCAAGGCGCGCCTTGGTGAGCCCACCGATGCCGAAAAGCGTCCTGAGGTAAATCGGCGCGAGGACGCAGTCGTAGACGTCGGTCTGGTGAAGGGCGGGCTCGCCGCGGTCGCGGGCACGGTCGAGCATGGCCTGCATCTGCGCGCCACGCTCCCGCAGCGGAGCGCTGCGCTGCGCTTCGCTTTCCTCGCTGACGCCGAGCACGGCCTTCAAGAAGGCCATTCCCCCGGGCCGGCTGAGGTCCTTCGCCGCGGCGGTGGCGTATGCGAGTAGGTCACCGCGCAGCGTCCCGGTATCGGGAATCGGTGAGGTGACCTGCAGTCGGGCGGCCTCCACATCCAGGATCAGTGCCTCGATCGTGCCCCAGCGCCGGTAGATGCTCGTCGGATTCACTCCCGCCCGTTCGGCGATCTCCGCGACCGTGACCTGACGCGGGTTTCCCTGCTCGACAAGCTCATTGACCGCTTCATGCACCGCCGCAACCACCCGCGCGCTGCGCCCACCGGTACGCCTTCGCGCCACCCCAGCACCAGTCATGGCTCGATACTAATGCATTTTCTCTTGCTTTAGTTAGAAACCTGTCGTACGGTCGTTAAAGCAAGATAAGTTGACTTAGGAGATCACCGATGCAACCGCTCCTGTTTCCCGAGGACACCTCGTCCTGGTATGAGACTCAGCGGACCCTGGGCCACACGGCCTACGGCGGCGCCGACGTCGGCGAGGTGCTGACCACCGCCCAAGCAATCACCGCCGGCGATTACGACAGCTGGCATGACGAGTGGTTGACCACGGCCGACTGGGTTGCGGACGAAGCCGAGGAAATGCTCGCCGCCGGACACCGCATCAGCGCGCGCGACGGGCTCATGCGGGCCAACAATTACTACCGGACCGCCGAGTTCTACTTGCACGGCAACCCCGACGATCCCCGCATCGACCATGCCTACGACCGGGCGCGGGAGTGCTTCCAGACCGCGGCCGCGCTCTTCGATCCGCCGATCGAGCCGGTCGAAATCCCCTATGAAGGAACCGTTTTGCGCGGATACTTCTATCGGGGCGCCGGGAGCGGCCCCGGAAGTGACTCCGGAAGCAACAAAGACGCCACACCGCGCCCAACGATCATCATGCACAGCGGATTCGACGGCACGTGCGAAGAGATGCACTGGATCGGCGCCGCCGCCGCACAAGAACGCGGCTACCACGTGCTGACGTTCGACGGACCCGGACAACCCTCGGCTCGCCGCTTCGAGGGCCTGGTGTTCCGCCCGGATTGGGAGAACGTCGTCACCCCGGTGCTCGACTGGCTGCTCGCACGTCCCGGTGTCGACCCGACCCGGGTCGCCCTTCTGGGTCTGTCGATGGGAGGCCTGCTCGCGCCTCGAGCCGCCGCCTTCGAGCACCGCCTGGCCGCGTGCGTGGCGATGGACGGCGTCTACGACCTTGGCATTACGGTCACCAACAACATGCCCGAGCCACGCGCCGAAGCCGAGGCCATCCTTCGGGCCCCGTCGGCCCCGGAGGCCGATGCGGCGATCGAACAGCTGATGGCGTCCAACCCCAACATCCGGTGGGCAGCCACACACGGCCAGTACGTGATGGGCGTCGACAGCCCGCGCGCGTTCCTGGCCTCCTACCTCGACTACACCCTGGCCGACGGCATCGCCGAACAGATCACCTGTCCCACCCTGGTCTGCGACGCCGACGAGGACATCTTCTTCGACGGTCAGCCGAAGATGCTGTTCGACCACCTCACCTGCCAGAAGGCGCTGTTGGACTTCACCGCGGCCGAAGGTGCCGGCGCGCACTGCCAATCCGGCGCGCAGCGGCTGGCTTTCGGGCGCGTCTACGACTGGCTGGACGACATTCTTCGGGTTGGCTAGCCGGCTTTGGCGTTCAGGTACGAGACGATCCCCTGGGTGACTGCGTCGGCATATTTTGCCCGACCGTCGGCGCTTTCCATCCGGGCGGCGTCGTCCGCGTTCTTCATGTTGCCGAGTTCGACAAGGACTGCCGGGTATTGGGCCAGGTTGAGCCCGGCCAGGTCGTCTCGTCCGTACAGGCCGTCGGATCCGATATAGGTGGCCGGGTGAAAACCCGCTTGCACCAGGGCATCCCGCATCGTGTGGGCCAGCTGGATGGCTCCGCCGGATTGCGCGTCGTTCAACGGCGGGCTGGAGTAGTTGACGTGAAATCCCGAGCCGGACGGCGGCCCGCCGTCGGCGTGGATGCTCACGATCGCGTCCGGGTGCATCGCGTTGGCTCGTGCGGCGCGTTCATCGACGCAGGGTCCGGTGGAGCTGTCGTCACCTCGGGTCAACCCGGTGTGCACGCCCATCTGGTTAAGCGAACCGCTGATCAGGCCCACGACGGCCCAATTGAACGCGTGCTCCGGGTAGCCGTCGTCGGCGGCAGTGCCCGAGGTGTTGCACGCCTTCGTGCCTCCCCGACCGTTGGGCACTTGTTCGTTTATTGAGGCGTCGTTGACGGCGTTGTGGCCGGCGTCGAGGGCGACGGTCATCCCGGCGACGCCGGCGCGAGCGCGCGGGGCGGCAAGTGTTACGCCGACGGCCAGGATCGCCGGTGCCGCGCCGCCAAATTTCAAGACGCGGCGCCGCGAAACAGTCATCGCGCGATCGTAGCAATCGGGCGGCTACCCGCCGCGTCGTCGACCGGCTCTCCAGGGCGCTTTCAGCGCCGGATACAGGTAGTGCATGAGTTCTGCACCTTCGGGGCCATAGATTCCACGGTCGTCGCCCCGCAACACCCAATTGTGCTGCTGATCGGCGCGAGCGGCGACGGCGCGCCGATGAGCCGCTTCGAGATCGGCACGTCTGTGGCTATCCCGCACGATCGTTCGTACCAGGAAGAACAGGCCGACGAGGACCGCGGCGCCGAGAATCCACCAGATGAGTTTGATGATGACCCAGATGATCAGGGCCAGACCCATCAACCCAGCGAACCCGCCACCCGAGTTCGACCTAGAACTACTCATGCCCGCAAGGTACGCACACCCACCGACAACGGCCGTTTATGCTCCGGAAATGATCTTTGAAGCACCGAAGCTGACGAAGCTTGCGACGGTCGTGGCAGCGACTGCGTCGTTAGCCATCGCGTCGTCGGCAACCGCGCGCGCCGACAGCCACTATTTTCAATCGCCCTCCGGAAACATCTTGTGCGTAATCGACGACAGCAGCGCTACCTGCGATATCAGTGATTCCACCTATCAACCACCGCCGCCTCTGGATTGCGGCAACCAGCTTCCCACGGGTAGCCGCTTCACCCTGACACCGGGCAACCCGGGCACCATCGCGTGCCGTGGGGACGCGCCGCGCGTCCTGGTACAGCCGACCCTCGACTACGGTCGGACCATCTCGGCCGGCACGATCACGTGTGATAACGAGCCTACGGGCCTGAAGTGCACCGACACGAGCTCAGGGCACTTCTTCCAACTATCCAAGAATGCGTACAACCTGGGCTGAGGCCTCACGTTGTCGGCAGAGTCCCGCAAGGTACGCATACACCCCGACAACACCTTTCGGCAAAGGCGGCCGTGTGTTTATGCTCAGCAAATGATCGTTGGGGCCACGAGGCTCGCGCTGGTCGTAGCGGCGGCAGCGGCGTTGGCAATCGCGCTGCCGGCGACCGCGCGCGCCGATGTCCACAATTTCCAAACCCCCTCGGGAAATATCGTCTGCACCATCGACAACACCAGCGCCGCTTGCGATATCAGCGACTTCATCTATGAGCCACCGCCGCCGCCGGAATGCGGCAAGCACATCGCCTGGGGCAGCCGCTTCGTCCTGGCACCGGGCAACCCGGGCGCCATCGAATGCCATGGGGACACGCTGCGCGTCCCGGGGGAACCGACCCTCAACTACGGCCAGACCATCTCGGCCGGCACCATCACGTGCGATGCCCAGCCGTCGGGGGTCAAGTGCACCGACACGAGCTCAGGGCACTATTTCCAGGTATCGCGGGAGGCGTACAGCTTCGGCTGAGCCGTCAAGCGCCCTCGGGCGGGGGCTCACGTCGTCGGCAGAGTCGGCAGGCGGGCGGTTTCATCGAGGTCGACCTCGAGCGCATTGAGCATCAACGCCAGTCCGGCGTATCGGCCGATGATCATCAGCACCTCAACGGTGGCCTCGGAACCGAGCTCCGCGTGCACTCGATCGACGAGTGCACCCGCGACGCCACGGGTGGTCAGCAGCTCCGTAGTCAATTGCAGGACAGCGAGCTCAACGGAGCTGAAACCGGCCATCTGCCAGTCGGAGTCGGAGACCGCGGCCTTGATGTCGCTTTCCGTCAGGCCGGCCGTGCGCGCGATGTCGTTATGCTGGCCGAGCTCGTAGGGGCAGTCCATCAGGGCGGCGGTGCGCAGGGTGACGAGTTCGCGCAGCCTCCTGGACAGTACCGGGCTGGTCAGGGCGGCACGTCCGGCCAGCATCCAGCCGGGGTACACCTTTTCGGCGTTCGCTAGAACGCGGTAGACGTTGAGGTTGCCGCGCTCGAGAGTCAGCTCGCGGGCCCGTTCGGTCATCTCTTCTGGGCGGCGGTAACGGATTCGAGTCATGGCCGGAACCGAGCTGCGACGTCGACGTCGAGGTCGGCGGCGTTGAGCACCAGCGCCAGACCGTAATAGCAACTGATGAGCATCAGCAGTTCGGTGAACGCCTCGTCGCCGAAGATGCCGTGGGCCGTGGCAAACGACGCGTCGCTCAAGCGGTGTGTGGTGCACAACTCGGTGACGACGTCCAGCGCGACGCGTTCGGCTCGGTCCAGGCCGGCTTTCTCGAGATCCCCGGCGAGATCCCCGCTGCCCAGGACGGCGTCGATCTGTTGGTCGGTCAGCCCCACGGAGCTGGCGAGGGGGACGTGCTGGCCGAGCTCATAGGGCGAGGCCTGCAGGTGGGCGACCCGCAGGATGACCAACTCCCGCATCCGCGCATCGAACGTCGCGCTCGCGAACACCTCGTCGACCATGTCCGTCCATCCGCCAAACACATTGGGGGCGTTGGCGAGCAGCCGGAAGACGTTGAGGTTGCCGCGGCGGGCCGCCCACTGGCGAATCGATTCGGGTTGCTCGTCGAGGTCGACGAGCGGGATTCGTGACATTGCTTGATTCCTTTCACCGCGAGAGTGCAACCACCGACGGTCTCACTCGGGTAACGTGTTGCCAGTTACACTCTCGCGGCACTGGACGAGTGGGCGAGGGTGAATGTCCAGTCGAGGGTCACGAAAGTCTCCTCGACCTTCGTTCCGTCCGGGGCGATGCCGGGTTCGTGGCGCACGAAGTCCGCCTGCAACGAGGTCTGATCCGCGAAGACCGCGTCACGGCCAATGTAGGGGTCGTCGCGCAAAAACAGCTGCGTGATCAGCGATTGGTAGCCGTCGGCGTGGAACCAGAAGTGCACGTGCTGGGGTCGCATGACGGATCGGTTGGCGGCGCGCATGATTTCGCCGCATGGGCCGTCGGTGGGAACCGGATAGTAGCGGGGTGTGATTGATCGGTACCAGAACTTGCCGTCGTCGTCGGTGGTCAGTAGCGCGCGCATGGCGAACTCGTTGTGCAGCTTCTCGGTCTGCTGCACGTCGTAGAAACCCGCGCCATCGCTGTGCCAGGTGTCCACGTGGGCGCCGGCGATCGGGCTGCCCTGATCGCCGACGACCCGACCGGTGACGAACATCGGTGTACCCGGCACCCCACTGGAGATGTCGTCGCCATTGGCCGCCGTCGGGCGGCCCTCGACGTAGAACGGGCCGAGCAGCGCCGAGTCGGTGGTCGACCCTCCGGGGTGCTCGTGGATCAAGTCCAACAGCGTGGATAGTCCGAGGATGTCGGATGCCAGCACGACCTCTTGACGGGTCGGGGTGGAGATCTTGCCGAGCCGTTCGATGAAATCCATTGCAGTGAACCACTCGTCCCCGGTCAGCCGCACTTCCCGCGCGAAATCATGCAGGTGCTGCACCAGGCTGACGAACAGTTCACGGAAGCGCTCGTCACTCGAGGTGCCGAAGCTGCGCTGCACGGCCTCGGTAATCGTCTGCTCGGTCAGATTGTTCGACATGTCCTTGCCTTTCTCACGGGTTTGATCACGATCCCACCCCGCGAGCAGACACAGAATCGCACTACGTTGGGCTCCCGCATGCGATTCTGTGTCTGCTCGCGGGGGTCAGGGGCGCGGGTTTAAGGCCGCGGCGGCAGCACCGAAAGCCAGTGATCCGAAAGCAATTCGAGCAGTTGCCCGTCAGGATCCCGAACCATCGCAGACCCCGCCGACGCGGTCCCATCGACCACCGCTCCCCCGAAACCGTCAACCTGGGACAACACGCTGGCGAGGTCCGACACCGAGAACGAAATATGGGTCAGCCCAACCTGATCCATCACTCGCTCGGTACCCGCACGAACGTGACGAGCCGAGTAGTCGAGAAGTTCAAGCACCAAACCATCGCGAACCAGGTACGTCGCATGCAGCCCGACCGGGCCCTCCAGCTGCAGAAGCTGAGCGGTGCCCTCCTCGGGTGCGTCGAGTTCCCACCAGAACTCGAACCCCAGTAGCCCCTCGTAGAAGCGTCGTGACCGCTCGCGGTCCGCGACACACAATCCGACGTGATTGAAAACTGATCGTCTACCGGTCATGACTGAAACCGTCTCACACGGCTAGGTCAAGCAGGTTTGCAGCGGGCGCGCAGGGTAGCGACACCCGGGCCGGTGAGATCGTCACAGTAGGCACCGCGGCCGGCCATCGCCATGGTCAGTGCCAGCGTCGTCCCGCTGACCAGCGGGCCGGCACCAATAGAGAAGGGCCCATCGGTCGCCTCGAGGCGCAGCCCCTCGATGGTGCTGCGGCCGAACCCTGTGAAATTCCGCCGCGCATAGAAGGTGCCGACCGCGCCGACGGCCGCTATCGGGGGCGTGTGCTCAAGCCCAAGCGGACGCCGGATGTCTTGGGCGTGCACGACCACCTCGCCCAGCCACGCCACGGTGGGAGCGAGCGGTGACCGGGTGCTGGTGATGATCCGCCGAAACCGCTCGAGGGTCTCGGACGGAGTCGAGCCGCGATGCTCCGCCAGACGACGCTCGTTGTGCACGTCGAAATCAAAGCGTGCACCTAGGACGCTGGTAAACCAGCGCAGCGGGCCCAGACTCGCCGCCGAGGTGAGGTGGGCGACGACTTCCTCGACCGCCCACTGTCCGCACAGCGATCGCTGCGCCCACTGCGTCTGGCTGAGGCCCGCGAGATCGTCGGCGAGGGCGGCGCGCTCGGCGTGGATGGCCGACCATAGAGCCGCACCTGACAGGCCGTCGGACACCGGGCCTCCCGTTGGTTGGATCGGCTTCTCCAAGTCCCGCAAGAACGTAATACTGTAAAGATAGTGCAATTGGCTGGCGGTCGGTCGGCTGGTCACATAGATCTCGTTGCGTTGGAGGACTTTTCGAATGGCTACCCGCCCAGACGTCAGCGCCGACGTGGTTGTCGACTTCGACCACCACTCCGACCAGTTCAACCTCAACCAACAGACGATCAACGCCGAGCTCCGGCAGAAGTGTCCGGTCGCGTGGAACGAGAACTACGGCGGTTTCTGGTTCCTGAGCAGCTACGACGCCGTTTCCCATACCGCCCGGGACGGCGACACCTTCGCGCACAAATACGAGCCCGACGCCGCCGACGGCGTGGACTACCAGGGCGAGATGGGCGTCCCCCGCCCCGAAGGCCAGCCCGCGTTGGGTATCGGCGAGGTGGACGGGCCTTATCATCTGGCCCTACGGCACGCGCTCGCCCCGTTTTTCTCGCCGGGAGCCGTCCAGAAGATGCAGCCGTTCATGGAGCAGTCCGCGCACTGGTTTCTCGATCAGCGGATCGCCGAGGGACAGCTGGACCTGGTACTCGACTACGCCAGCCCGGTCCCGGCCATCCTCACCATGAAGTTGATGGGGTTGCCCTATGACAATTGGCACCTCTACGCCAAACTCTTTCACTCCGTGATGGCGGTGCCCCAGGACAGCGATGAGTACGCCACCGCCGTCGCCGCGGTCCCCGCGATGATGGCGGATGTCATCGCATTCGCCTCGACCCGACGGGCCGAAGCCCGCGACGACCTGACCAGCTTCCTCATTCAGTTCGAATTCGACGGCAAGCGCCTCGACGACGCCCAGCTGCTCAACATCCTCTGGAATCTCATCGCCGGCGGCGTCGACACCACCACGTCGCAGACGGCGCTGACCCTGCTGCACCTGGGCACCCACCCCGAGCTACGCCAACAGCTCATCGATCACCCGGAGCTCTACCGCACCGCCACCGACGAATTCCTGCGCTACTTCTCGGTCAACAAGTCACTTAGCCGCACAGTGACTCGCGACGTCGTCGTTGGCGGCCAACAGCTGCGGCGCAACGACCAGCTGATCATCAGCTGGCTGGCAGCCAACCACGACGAGCGCGAGTTCGAGCGAGCCGACGAAGTCGTTCTCGATCGCGCACCCAACCGGCACCTCGCGTTCGGGCTCGGGCCGCATCGCTGCATCGGATCCCATCTGGCCCGGCTGATGTCGGAGGTCATGGTCAAGGCGGTACTGGACCGGATACCCGACTACCAGGTCGACCTCAGCGGTGTCGATCAATACCAGTGCAACCCGAGCATGACCGGGCTGGGCACCCTGCCCGTCAGCTTCAGTCCCGGAAAGAGCCGTGGAACGTCACGCCCCTGGTGATTTGGGGCGCACCCCGGCGGCGCCGTTTCCTATTGCACCGTGACATGGGCCGTATAGGTGCACGTCGGTTTGGCATCGCGGCCGACGAAACTTGCGTAGGTGGTGGATATCGTGGTTGCCCCGGCCTTCAGAGCCGTGAACGTCCACACCTCCGTCCCCGGCGCCCCAAGAGCGTCGGACGCCGGTTGCACAAACTCGTGACCGGTTTGCTTGACGATGCCTGAATCGCCGACCTTCGTTTGCGGCGCCCACCGATATGGGGTGCTGTAGTTAGAGCCCAACTGGACTTTGAGCGTGTTGCCGACCGCGAGGGTGACGTTCTGCGTGATGGAGCTCTGCTTCGACACTTCATCGAACGAGACTTGAAGGATCTGGATCGGCGAGGTGTTCCTGCTCTCAAGCGTGCAGCCCGACACCGTCCATGAGACGAGGATCGCGGCGGCCACCCAATGTTTGATGGGCCTGATCTTCACGAGAATCATTTCCTCCATTATCGCTGAGGGCTGCGGGGTCACTGTTCGCAGTTGCCGCGCCGCAATGCTGACCCGTACGGGAAGATGAGCAGGTGTTTGGGCTTGTCGTCATCGTTGTGCTGGTTTCCACGGTCATCGTGGGCACGATCCTGGGCCGCCGCTATCGCGTAGGTCCCCCGGTTCTGCTCATCCTGCTCGGCACCCTGCTCGGTCTGAATCCCACCTTCGGCGGGATTCGGATCGATGGCGAGATCGTGTTGCTGCTGTTTCTACCAGCAATCCTTTACTGGGAAAGCATGAACACAAGCTTTCGCGAGATCCGCGCGAACGCGCGCGTCATCGTCTTTCTCAGTGTCGGCCTCGTGATCGCCACCTCGGTAGCGGTCTCGTCGACGGCGCGTGCGCTCGGCATGGAATCACACGCCGCGGCCGTCCTCGGCGCCGTGCTCTCCCCGACCGACGCCGCCGCCGTGGCCGGCCTGGCGAAAAAGCTGCCGCGCCGCGCGCTCACCGTGCTGCGCGGCGAGAGCATCATCAACGACGGCACCGCGCTCGTCCTGTTCGCCGTCAGCGTCTCGGTCGCGGTCGGCGGAAACCCGGTCAGCCCGGCAGCACTGACCGGCCGCTTCATCACCTCGTATCTGGGCGGCATCGTCGCGGGATTGCTGGTCGGATGGCTGGTGACGCTGATTCGCCGCAACATCGACTCACCGCTGGAGGAAGGCGCGCTGAGCCTGCTGACGCCGTTCGCGGCGTTTCTGCTCGCCCAGTCCTTCGATTGCAGCGGCGTGGTTGCGGTGCTGATGTCCGCGTTCATGCTCACCTACTTCGGTCCGACGGTGATCCGGGCCCGATCGCGGCTGCAGGCGTTTGCCTTCTGGGACATCACGACGTTTCTGCTCAACGGGTCACTGTGGGTGTTCGTCGGAGTCCAAATCCCTGGCGCCATCCGGCGGATCGGTCAGGATCACGTCGATGGCGGACTTCGGCGCGCCGTGATCCTCGCTCTCGCCGTCACCGGCGTCGTCGTCGCATCTCGGTTCGTCTGGGGAGAAGTCACCACCGCCTTGCTTCGTCTCATCGACCGCCGGGAGGTGCAGCGCAACCGTCGCGTCACCTGGCGTCAGCGCATGGTGACCGCGTGGGCAGGATTCCGCGGCGCCGTATCGCTGGCCGCGGCATTGGCCATCCCGCTGACGGTCCACGGCGGCCGGCCCTTCCCCGATCGGAGCCTGATCATCTTCGTCGTGGTCGTCGTCATTCTCTTGACCGTCATCGTGCAAGGGACGACGCTGCCCGCCGTCGTCCGCTGGGCCCGGATGCCCGAGGACGTCACCCACGCCGAAGAATTGCAACTGGCCCGCGTTCGGGGCACGCAAGCCGCCCTGGACGCTCTGCCGACGGTCGCCAACAAGCTCGGCGCCGACCAGGACTTGCTGCGCAAGATCCAACAGGAATACCAAAAACACGCCGCGCTCGTCGCGGCCACCGAGGACGGTTCGGACTGCAATCAGTTGACCGAGCGCAACGATCTTGTTCGGCGGGTGCGTCTTGGCGTGCTCGACTACAAGCGCCAGGAAATCACCACGCTGCGCAATCAGGACCTCATCGACGACATCGTGCTGCGGGAGCTGCAACAGGAGATGGACTTCGAGGAAGTGCAGCTCATCGACCAGGGCGACTAGCAGCAGCTCCTTAAATATTGCCGGACAGGCAATTTTGCCTAGCAGGCAATATTTTGCCGTACAGTGGTGACGGTGACGGATCAGCTGCCCGGCCTGCGTGAGCGCAAGAAGGCCGACACCAGGCGTGCGCTCAGCGATGCCGCGCTGCAGCTGGCCTTCGAACGCGGTCTGGACAACGTCACGCGCGATGAAATCGCCGACCTGGCCGGGGTGTCTGTGCGCACCTTCAACAACTACTTCGCCGGCAAATACGAGGCGCTGGCTTACCGGCAGACGGAGCGGTTGCGGCGCAGCGCGGCCTTGCTCCGGGGCCGACCCGCTGATGAACCACTGTGGACGGCGATCGAGCGCGCCATGCTGGAACCTCTGCAGGCCGACTTCGACGATGCCTACGCCGGCCAGAACTGGCTGCCCAGCCGCCAAATGCTCGCTGAGGTCCGAAAGCTGATGGTGAACCAGCAAGTCCAGAATGCGGTGCCGCAGCAGCTGTTCGATCAATGGATCCAGGTGGTCGCCGAACGTACCGGGACCGACCCGGAGCGCGACATGTATCCGCGACTGGTGGTGGCTGTCGTTCGCGCCGTCGCCGACACGGCGGTCGATGCCTACGTCCGTGCGGACCCACCGATGGCAATCACCGAACTGCTCCGCTCGGGCTTCGCCGCGGTCAGCGCAGGCCTGCCCGAACCCCCCCGGAAGGGAGACCCACCATGGCTGAAGAACACGCTCAAGTCGTCATCGCCGGCGCCGGGCCGAACGGATTGATGCTGGCCTGCGAGCTCGCGCTGGCCGGCATCAGGCCCATCGTGCTGGATGCACTGCCCGGACCCAGTTCCGAGCCGAAGGCCAACGGCCTTGTCGGGCAGGTTATTCGGCTGTTGGACATCCGCGGCCTGTACCAGGAGGTCAGCGGCGACGACGAGCCGCCCCAACCCGCCTACGAATGGAGGTTCGCGGCCATGCCGCTGAACTTCGCAGGCTTGTCCGACAACCCGATGTACGTGGTGCGCATTCCGCAACCCCGGCTGGTGCGGCTGCTGGAGAAGCGGGCGCGTGATCTCGGGGTGGACTTGCGCTGGGGGCACGAACTCATCGACCTACGGCAGGAGGCGGAATCCGTTGCGCTGACGGTGTCGTCACCGGAGTACCAGTACAGCATCGCCGCATCCCATCTGGTGGGCGCTGACGGCGGCCGCAGCCTGGTTCGCAAGACGCTCGGCATCGAGTTCACCGGCACGACGTCACACACCGTCGGCCGGATCGCGCACGTGCACATCCCCGACCACCTGCGCCGCGCCGACGGCGGCATTGCGATTCCCGGGTTCGGGCGAGTGCCCTTCGGCCACACCCGGTTCGATCGCGGCGGATTCATGTTCGCCGAGTTCGAGCCCGGCCGGGCACTGTTGGGCACCGTCGAATTCGAGCCTCCTGTCGCGGACGAACCAATGACCCTGACCGAGCTGCGGGATAGCGCTCGCCGGGTGCTCGGCGTCGACGTCCCGTTCGAAGAGCCGAAAGGCGATGGGCCGCATGCTCTACGGCGGCTAAACGGGCAGAACACCCGGCAAGCGGACAATTACCGTGACGGTCGGGTCCTGCTGCTCGGCGACGCCGCGCACGTGCACAGCCCAATGGGTGGCCCAGGCCTGAACCTGGGCCTACAGGACACGATGAACCTGGGCTGGAAGCTGGCGGCGGAACTCAATGGCTGGGCACCCGCCGGATTGCTCGACACCTATGAGTCCGAACGCCACCCCGTGGGCAAACGCGTCGTGATGCAGTCACTGTCCCAGACCGCGCTGATGGCCCCGGGACCCGAGGTCACCGCGCTGCGAACGCTGCTGGGCGAGCTTTTCACGATTCCCGAAGTCGCTGAACACATGGGCGCGCTGCTGGCCGGCTCCGATGTGAGATACCAGGTGGGAGACGATCACCCGCTGTCCGGCCGGCTGGTGCCTGACCTGACTCTCGAGGACGGTCGACGCGTCGCCGAACTGCTGCACGAGGGGCGCGCGGTCCTGCTCGGCGGGGTTGCAGATGCGGCCCTCGGGTGGGCCGATCGGGTCGATACCATCCGGGCCACCATCGCCGGCCGGCCCGAAACGGCGATGCTGATCCGGCCCGACGGCTACGTCGCATGGGCAGCGGACGCGTTCGGGGCGGCGCAGGAGGCGGGACTGCGGGCCGCGTTGCTGCGCTGGTTCGGAGCCGAGTCGAGGGGATAGCGGTCGACCGTGCAAGCGACCACACTGGGCTACATGGCACCTGTGCGCAGCGCGCAAAAAGTCGTCGACGTGCTGTCGGCGCAGGGCGTGCAATACGTGTTCGGGGTGCCCGGCGCGAAGATCGACGCCGTGTACGACGCCCTTGCAGACGGCGGACCGCAGTTGGTGGTGTGCCGCCACGAGCAGAACGCGGCGTTCATGGCGGGGGCGGTCGGTCGGCTGACCGGTATTCCAGGGGTGGTGCTCGTGACGTCGGGTCCCGGCACCAGCAACGTGGCCACCGGCCTGCTGACCGCCAACACCGAACAGGATCCGGTGGTCGCACTGTGCGGGGCGGTGGGCAGGATGGACCGGCTCAAGCGCACCCACCAGTCCATGGACGCCGCCGCGCTGCTCAAGACAGTTACGAAGTACACCGGCGAGGTGAGCGACCCCGACAACGTCACCGAGGCCATCGTCGGGGCATTCCGCGCCGCCGCCAGCCAGCCCAGAGGGGCGGCCGCCGTGGTGCTGCCCGCCGACGTTCTGGCCGCACCGACCTCCGCAGGCATCACGGCGCGAATGCCGGTCCCCCCGTTGGCGGCTGCACCGACGGCCGCGATCGATCGGGCGCGCGAGCTGATCCGCGGCGCGCAGCGCCCGGCGCTCCTGGTGGGAATGCGCGGCGCCGACGCGGACAGTTGCCGGGCGCTGCGAGCTTTGGTCGCCACGACGGGGCTGCCCGTCGTCGAGACTTTCCAGGCCGCCGGCGTGATATCCCGCGAGTTGGAAGACAACTTCCTGGGCCGGGTGGGCCTGTTCCGCAATCAGCCCGGCGATGTCGTCATCGACCACGCCGACGTGTTGATCGCGATTGGCTACGACGCCGTCGAGTACGACCCGGTGCTGTGGAACCACCCTGCCCATCGGGAGAACAAGCCAGAACGCCCCATTGTGCACATCGACTCGATTCCCGCCGAGATCGACAATCACTATCAGCCGGCCATCGAGTTGATCGGCAACATCGGAGCCACGCTGGGCGCATTGACGGACGGTCTGGCCGGCCTTGTACTCACGGCTGCTTATCAGGCCGAGATCGACGCCCAGCGAAATGCATTGGCCAACATAGATATCGCCGCGCAGAATCATCAGCCGGACGGCCCCGGGCTTGATCCGGTCGCGGTCGTCTTGCGACTCCGCGAGGAACTCATTGACGACGCCACCATCGCCTGCGACATCGGGTCGAACTACATCTACATGGCCCGGCATTTCAGGGTCTACGAACCCAGACGGCTGCTGTTCTCCAACGGCCAACAGACCCTGGGCGTCGCCCTTCCCTGGGCCATGGCCGCCTGCCTGGTACGACCGGGCACACCCGTCGTGTCGGTCTCCGGTGACGGTGGATTCCTGTTCTCCGCACAAGAACTCGAGACCGCAACCCGGCTGGGCCTGACGTTCACCCACATCATCCTGCGCGACAACAGCTACGACATGGTGGCCTTCCAGGAGGTGCTGAAGTACGGACGCAAGTCCGGCGTGCAGCTCGCCGACTACGACATCGTTTCCTACGCGGCCGCATTCGGCGCCCGCGGCTACCGGGTGAAGACGTTGGACGAGTTCGGTGCCACGTTGCGCCAGGCGCTCGCCGAGGACGGTCCCTCTTTGATCGACGTGCCCGTCGACTACAGCCGCAACGTCGAGCTGGCCGCACACCTGCACGACGACTCCTTCGAGTAGCCGGGAGGCCGACCCACCCATGAGCAACGCATCCGGCCCGTACGAGCACTTTCGCAATTGGGCTACAACGCTTATCGCCCACCGGCAGGCGGCCGACGATGACGCCGAGGTTTATCAGTTCTCGACAATCAGCGCCCTGCTGGACGGCGTCTACGACGGCGACGTCACCATCGCCGACATTCTGCGGCACGGCGACTTCGGCCTGGGCACCTTCAACCACCTCGACGGCGAGATGGTCATCCTCGACGGCGTCTGCTATCGGTTGCGGGCCGACGGCAGCGCCACCCGCGCCGCACTGACCGACCGCACCCCGTTCGCAGCGGTCACCCGCTTTCACACCGACTTCGAGATCGCGATCGAAACACGCACCAACCAGGCCGACGTCACCGGCGCGATCGACAGCCGGATCGAAAGCTCCAACTTGATCTACGCGATTCGCATCACCGGGCGCTTCGCCGAACTGCACACCCGCACGGTGATGGAGCAGAAAAAGCCCTATACGACGTTGTCGCAGGCGACGGAGGGGCAGGCCGAAACCCGATTCAGCGATGTGCCCGGCGTGGTCGTCGGCTTCCGCACCCCCGACTACCAACAGGGCATCTCCGTCGCGGGTTACCACCTGCACTTCCTCAACAGCGACCGGACCAGCGGGGGCCATGTGCTCGATTTCAGCATCGAGCACGGTCAGGTCGCGGTCAGCGGTGCGTCGCAGCTGCATCTGAGCCTGCCCACCTCGGGCGCGTTCCTCGATGCGCGGCTGTCCGGACCCGACCTCGCCGAGCGGATCAGCAACGCCGAGGGCCCGAAAAGCTAGTGGCGGCGGAATTCATGGACTGTTCAGACACGTGTTCAGTGCACATTGTTGAGTGCACACGAGCGCCGCGTCTGCTCACGGTATGCGCGTTGTACAGGTCGCCAACTTCTACGGCCCGCGCTCTGGCGGCCTTCGCACCGCGATCGACCGGCTGGGCGCCGAATACAGCGCTTTAGGCCACGAGGTGTTCCTGCTCGTTCCGGGTCCGTACGCCGAGCGCGTTCCGTTGCACACCGGCGTGGTGCGAATCACATTGCCCGCCAAATTGATTCCCTTTACCGGTGGCTACCGCGCGGTGATGCCGGGTCCGGTCAAGGCGATGCTCAAAGCGCTGCGGCCCGACGCCCTGGAGGTGTCGGACCGGCTGACGTTGCGGTCGATGGGGCGATGGGGACGTGAACACGGGGCAACCACGGTGATGATCTCCCATGAACGCCTGGATCGCCTTGTCGGCCAGATACTTCCGCCCCGGCCGGCGCGCAGGTTCGCCGATTTCGCGAATGCGCGCACCGCCGCCGACTACGACGCCGTGGTGTGTACCACCGGATTCGCCCGCGAAGAATTCGATCGCATCGGCGCGACGAACGTCGTCACCGTCCCACTGGGTGTGGACCTGCAGACCTTCCATCCGCGCCGACACTCTTCGCTGGTGCGGCGGCAATGGGCGACACCCAAGCAGCTTCTGCTGGTGCACTGCGGTCGGCTGTCGGTGGAAAAGCGCGCCGATCGCAGCATCGACGCCCTCGCCGCGCTGTGTGATGCGGGCGTCGACGCCCGACTGGTGGTCGTGGGCGAGGGCCCAATGCGGGCCAGACTGGAACGACAGGCTGCGCGGCTACCGATCGACTTCACCGGTTTCGTCTCCAATCGACACACCGTTGCCGGGCTGCTGGCCTCGGCGGACGTCACGCTGGCGCCCGGGCCGCATGAAACCTTCGGGCTGGCCGCCCTGGAATCGCTGGCGTGCGGGACACCGGCCGTGGTGTCGCGGACATCGGCGCTGACCGAGATCGTCACACCGGATAGCGGCGCCTCGGCCGACAACGACCCGGAGGCCATCGCGGATGCTGTCAGCTCGATCGTCAGCCGGCCGGAGTTCCACCGGCGCAGCTCGGCGAGGCGTCGGGCGGAGACGTTCACGTGGCAGCGGGCAGCGGCCGGCATGATCGCCACGATGGGGCAAAACGCGTAGCCCGCGACGTCGGGGCGCGCGTCACGCGAGACCCGTTACCCGCCGCCTGGACGACTAGGGGCGTGCTTGCCCGGGCAGTAATCCGCGGTGGCCGCACCCACGAAGAGCTCGGCTTGCTCTTCGGTCAATTTGTGCGAATCCGTCAGCTGCTCCACCTCGTCCTTTTGGGTGTTGCCGCCGTCGAGATCGTGGCACAGGGTCTGCGCGAGACTCACGACATGGGAAGGCGAACCAAGGTTGATGCCGTGCGCCTGCAGGTAGTTGGCGAAATCCGTGTCCGTAGTGTCGGCGGACGCGACGCCCGCGGGTGCCAGCATCACGGCCAGCGCCGCGCCGAAGGCGCAGGCATACATCTTCTTGGTCATTTCACTCATCACTCTCGAAGCGCTCACATCAAGCTCGGATTGCCATTGGGTCCGATTGACACATCGAAATGGCCCCGGTTAATTGATCTTGTCGCGCTAGCGGGTCGGCGGTCAAGGGCACACCCGTGGCAGGGCCGCCAAAATTCAAAGTTCAACCCGTCGTTCACTTTTAATTCGGATAGAGTTTAATTCCGTGGAAGCGCGCGACGGGGTGCTGATCAACGCCACCGAGTTGGCCGCGCGTATCCAGGCCGGCGATCCGGTGACCATCCTTGATGTGCGCTGGCGCCTCGACGAACCCGACGGGCGTGCCACCTACCTGCAAGGCCACCTCCCGGGCGCTGTATATGTGTCGCTCGACGACGAGCTCAGCGATCACACAGTGCCCGGCCGTGGCCGTCACCCGCTGCCGTCGGGGCGCAGCCTGCAGGCCGCCGCCCGCCGATGGGGAATCCGGCAGGGCGTGCCGGTCGTGGTGTACGACGACTGGAATCGAGCCGGTTCGTCACGCGCATGGTGGGTGCTCACCGCGGCCGGGCTGGCGAACGTCCGAATCCTTGACGGTGGGTTGTCGGCGTGGCGGTCGATCGGAGGCGTCCTCGAGACGGGCCCGGTCACCCCGTCGCCCGGGAACATGACTGTGCCGCAGGATGATTTGTATTCCGCAAGCCGACCAACGCTGACGGCGCGGCAGTCGCAGCAATGCCAGGCGGGCACGCTCACCCTGCTCGACGCGCGCGCACCCGAACGCTTCCGCGGCGATGTCGAACCCGTCGACCCGGTCGCCGGGCACATCCCCGGCGCAAGAAACCTGCCCAGTGGGGCCCTGCTGACCGACGACGGCACCTTCGCCGCCAACGACGCGCTGGCCCAACTGTTGTCCGGGATTGATCCTGACGGCCCCTTGGGCGTCTACTGCGGCTCAGGTGTTACCGCTACCATCACGATCGCGGCGCTGGCTGCGCTGGGCCGCGAGGCGGCGCTGTTTCCTGGGTCATGGTCGGAATGGACTTCGGATCCCACCCGCGCCGTCGCCCGCGGTCCCGAATAGCTCAAAGATGGACCCAGATAGAGGGGTATTGATGGGTGCGTTCCGAAATGCCTTGGCCGTCATCGCGACCGGGCTTACGGTCGCCGCGTGCGCGCCGAACGCGACCGACACGTCGAAAGGATCCACCAGCGCGACGTCAAGTCCCGCGTCGACGACCAGCGGAGCGCTCGTGGGGGTGTCGATACCCGACGCATTCACCCCGTTGACCGTCCAGCCGATCAGCCGGTCGGCCTTCCCCTTCCCCGGCAGTGACGGCAAAGCTCACCTGGCCTTCGATGTGCAGATCACCAACGCCACCGCGGTGCCTGCCACCCTCGACGCCGTCGACGTGGTCGACGCGCAGGATCCGACGAAGGTCCTCGTCTCGTTCTCCGGCAAGCAATTGGTGGATCCCACTTGCAATTACGGCGACTGCAACCGGCTGCGCCTGCTCTCTCAGGGGGCGTCGCCGGACAATGTCATCCTCCCGCAAGTGTCGCGGGCGCTGCTGCTCGATTTCGCGCTCGACACGGCGGCGCAGTTCCCGAAAGCGGTAATGCTGCGCCTGCATGGCACCGGTGCGACCAATCCCGGCGCGACCACTCCGCCGACCCCGATCGACACCCTGGGCGCACCCCTTGACATCTCGGCGGGCACACCGCGGGCGATTGGGCCGCCGCTTCGGGGCAGCAACTGGGTCGCTCTGAACGGGTGCTGCGATCCTGGGTGGCCACACCGAGACGCCATCCTCCCGGCGAACATGCGGCTCAATAACAGCCAGCGCTTCGCCATCGACTGGATGCGCACCGACGACGACGGCGACTTCTATGCGGGCGACAGAACCAACAACGAAAGTTACGCCGACTACGCGGCTCCCGTGTACGCGGTAGCCGACGGCACCGTGACCTCGACGGAGGACGACATGGACGCCAACGTGCCGGGCATCCTGCCCGCATCAGATCCCATCCTGGCCGCGAAGCTGACGGTGGAAAACATCGACGGCAACCACGTCATCATGGACATCGGCGGCGGTGTGTATGCCATGTACGCCCACTTCGTCAAAGGCTCGCTGCTGGTCAAGCCCGGTGACAAGGTGAAGAAGGGCCAGCAGATCGCGCAGCTGGGCAATACCGGCAACTCCAACGCCCCACACCTGCATTTCCAGCTCATGACTGGTCCGTCATTGCTGGAGGCCGACGGCATCCCCTACGTGTTGGACGCCTTCGGATACCAGGGCCAGCTGGACCCGGCATTGATCTGGAGCGCCGACAGCTACCTCAGCGGTTCGTATTTCGGCACTGGGCGGCTACCGACAGCGCAAGCTCAATCCAACAAACTGCCGCTTTCGTTGGCGCTGGTGAACTTCCCGAACTAAGAGCCCGTGCTGCACGGCAGGCGTTTGATGCCGTGGCAGAACGACGAGCGCAGCCGGTCGGGTGGTCCGGTGACCGTCAGTTCAACGCGTCGAAAGGCGCGCAGGGAGCCCACCAGGGCCGGCTTCGGAATGTTCACGCCGATCCTTCCCGCAAGGAGGCCTTGATCCCGGCAATGATCACGTCGAGTCCGGCGCGAAACCGTTTGGCGCCCGAAGTGTTGCTGCGCTGCTCGTCTGCGAGCCAGCGTGATTCCTGCAGGCTAATCGAGCCCAGCAGGTACGTGTACAACACCGAGTGTGCGGCCGCCGCAGTGGGTTTCGTCAGTCCGGCCTCGGCCAGCAGAGCACGGCCGAGCCCGTCCAGACGGACGGCGGCTGCACCACCACTGCCGGTCTGCACGATGCCGGCGACGCCAGGCACGGTGAGGACGACTTCGCGTGCGGCACAGTAGAGCTCGATGATCCGAGCATCCCACGGGCCGGAGTCCGGGATGGGGATTTCAGCGAGCATGGACTCGGCGAGCAAATCCAGCGCGGCTTGCTTGCCCTGGACGTGGTAGTACACCGACGGCACGGCGGCGCCCAATTCGGCCGCGAGGTCGCGCATGGTCACACCCTGCACACCGACGCGGCGGGCCAGGCTGTGCAGCGATTCGACCACCTGGGCGCGGTCAAGTTCGCCGTAGGGCCGCCGGGCCTCGGACGTCATTGCCGCACCTCATTAGTCGCGGTCGTCAGCCGTTCGGGCAAGATTCTACCCTTGTTCGAATCTGCGTGTGAGATGCTGAGAACTTGGACATCTTTCGAGAGTGGAAAGCCGGCGGCACGGAACTGCGCTGGCGGTCGACGACGGCCGCCAACGACGGGCGGGAGCTCACGATCTTCGGCCGTCGCTGCGGCACACCCGGGGCGCCCGCGCTGGTGCTGGTGCACGGATTTCCGACGTCGAGCATCGACTATTTCGCCTTGGCGCGCCAGCTGAGCTCAGAGTTCGACATTTACCTGCTCGACTTTCCCGGCCACGGATTGTCAGACAAGCCGCCGGAGCCCTACGTCTACTCGTTGTACGACGACGCGCGCCTGCTCGTCGACGCGATCACCCGGGTGTGGCAGCTGACCGACTTCCGGATGCTCACCCACGACCGTGGCAACAGCGTCGGCATGATCGCGACGGGCATGTTGGCCGCCCGAGATCCGGCGCTGCAGCCGGTCGACCTCATCTTGACTAATGGCAACATCTATCTCCCCCTGTCGAATCTCACCGCGTTCCAAACCGCGTTGCTCGACCCCGCGACGGCGCGAGCCACCGCGGCGGCGGCAACGCCGGAGTTGCTGGCGGCCGGCATGGGAATGAGCACTTTCATGCCACGCCGGACCCTGCAGGACCCGGAGATCGCCGCGTTGGCGCAGTGCTTCGCCCACAACGAGGGAATCCGCGTGTTGCCGGACGTCATTCAGTACCTGCACGAGCGCGCGGCCGACGAAACCAGCTGGCTTGAAGCGCTTTCCAAGAGCGAAGTGAACACCACGATGGCCTGGGGTGTGCACGACAACGTCTCACCGTTGCGCGTCGCCAACTATGTCTGGCAGACGTATCTGAAAAACAAGCCCGGTCGAAACCGTTACTGGGTGGTGCCGGGCGCCGATCACTATCTTCAGTGCGACGCCCCCGAGCAGTTGGCGCAGATCGTCCGCCTCACGGCCCACGGCGAGGACATCGCGCTGCAGACTCTGGGGAACCAGCCCGACGGGGCGGTGCTGGTGGATTTCGGCGCGTAACCTCCTCCGCCGACAGTGAAGTTGGTTTCACGTTGGGAGCCGAGCGTGAAACCGATTTCACGCTCGCAGGAGTGCCTACCCGGTGAAGACCGGCAGCTTCGCCCATCCCCGCACGCTGGCCGTGTGCGCCTTGCGGGCGTTGGCATAGTCGACGTCCCACTCGGGCCAGCGCTGCAGGACCTCCTCGAAGGCCACCCGCGTCTGCATCCGCGCCAAGGCCGAGCCCAGGCAAAAGTGCAGTCCGTGACCAAAGCTGAGGTGGGCGGCGCCGCGATGGATGTCGAACCGCTCGCCGTCGACAAACTTGCGCTCGTCACGATTGGCTGATCCGTTGAGCAACAACATGACCGAGCCCTCCGGGATTGTGGTGCCCCGGCATTCGGTGTCGTGGGCGACGTACCGCGCCTGCACAGGCGAGGGTGCTTCGTAGCGCAGTACCTCTTCGATGGCCCCGGGAAGCAGCGCCGGGTTGTCCACGATCTCGCGGCGCTGATCGGGGTGTTCGGCCAGCAGTTGACCGGTGAAGCCGATCAGCCGGGTGGTGGTCTCGTTTCCCGCACCGGCGATCGTGCTGCAGTAGAGCAGCACCTCGGTCCGCGTCAGTCGCCGCGTCGTCCCGTCTTCCTCGAGCTCGGCGTTGAGCAGCTGCGTCATCAGATCATCGGACGGATGTTCTGCCCGCCAATCGATGTACTCGGCGAACAACTCAAGCTGTCGCGCGAATAACTCGTCCGTGACGACCTGCAGGGCGCCCTCGTCGAGGGTGAGGTTGTCGTCGGTGCTGGCACGGATCTTTGCCTGCTTGTCCTCGGGGATGCCAAGCAGGTACCCGATGGTGCGCATCGGGACCAACGCTCCGAGGTGTTCGACAAAGTCGAACCCGCCCGACCCAACCAATGGGTCGAGTGCGCGTGCACAGAAAGCCCGCGTCAGCGATTCGATCGACTCCATCCGTCGCGGCGTGAAAACCCTTGAAAGCAAACGGCGATGCAGGTCATGAATCGGCGGATCCTCGAACAGGATGATGCCGGGCGGAACCTCGACACCGCTTTTGATGATGTCTATGGTGGTTCCGCGGCCCGACCGGTAGGTCTGCCAGTTCGTCAGCTCTGGTGCGACGTCCTCATAGCGGCTCAGCGCGTAGAAATCGTACTTCTCGTTGTAGTACAACGGGGCCTCATCACGAAGCCTTTTCCAGATGGGGTACGGATCGTCGTCGATGTCGAAATCGAAGGGATCGTAGTAAACCTCGGTCGTGCTCGCGCCGGTCATGGGCATACCTCTCTCACGCCTTGCTCTTCTGCAGCGCCTCGGGCAGCACGACCTCGCCCACCCGCTTGAGATAGGGCCAGGCCACCTCTGGCGGCAACCCACCGCACAACGGCGACAGGTTCAGTACCTCGCCGGCGCGCACCCTCGAGATCGCCTCCGGGACAGAGATAATCACATGCGACGTAGGTTTTGCACGCAACTCCTCAACGGTGTGGACATGACTGAAGCCGGCCGTCGTCTCGTCCCCGGGATTCCACGAGGCATACATCCGGACGTCGTGCAGCAGGTGCTGGCCGAGCTCCGCCCAGGCCTGGTCCACGTCGTCAGCGACGAAGGTGACCGACGGGTTGTCGCGGCCGGGAAACATCGTCGGGCCGGGCTGGTGGCCGTGCTTGCGGCACGCCTCCTCGTAGGCCTCCTGCATGCCTGGGGTGTTGGCGTTGCCCAGCATGCCGAGGCCATAGCGGCCGGCCCGCCGCGCCGCCGCTAACGTTCCACCACCCCACATCAGTCCCGGCCCGCCCGGGGTGAGCGGTCGCGGCGTCACCGTGATCCGACGTCCGTCTTCAACGACGGTCTCTCCGGCGAGCAATCGGCGCAGCAGCGCGATTTTTTCGTCAACGAGCCGGCCACGATCGCCGATCTTCAGGCCGAAGTGCTCGAACTCCTCGGGCCGGTAGCCCAGTGCCAGGGTGTAGGACGCCCGGCCGCCGCTGAGGATGTCGAGGACCGCCATGTCCTCGGCCAGCCGAACGGGTTCGTAGAACGGCAGAATCAGGATCAGGTTCATGGCCAGTCGCCGCGTGCGGGCGGCAATTGCCGGCGCCAGGATCAGCGGGGACGGCAGGTACCCGTCCTCGGAACCATGGTGCTCGCACAGCACGGCGGCCAGCGCGCCGTGCTCCTCGCCCCAGGCGCATATCTCGGGCGCCGCGGCATACAGCGCAGCGGGGGGTGCCCCCCACGTCGGGGCGCGCATGTCGAAGCGCAAAGTGAACACGGCGACTCCTAGCCAACCTAATTTTTGTTCTACGTACGCTACTTCGGGCCCGGAAGCCGCGTCAAAGCAGGGTAGAAGTCGTGTCGGCGCAGGCGCATCCGGATGTCGAGTATCCGAAAGCGCGGTGCGGATTACGCTGCCGAAGTGGCTTTTAATCCCCTCGAGGAACTCACGCTGCAGCAACTGCAAACCCGCACCAGCATGAAGTGGCGCGCCCACCCGGCCGACGTGTTGCCGCTGTGGGTCGCGGAGATGGATGTCAATCTCGCGCCGACGGTCGCCGACGCCATCCACTCGGCCATCGACAACGGTGACACCGGCTATCCCGCCGGCACCGCGTTTGCCGAGGCGGTCAGCGAATTCGCTTCGCGGCGTTGGCAATGGCACGACCTCGAGGTCAGCCGCACGGCGATCGTCCCGGACGTCATGCTGGGTATCGTCGAGACGCTGCGCCTGGTCACCGATCGCGGCGACGCCGTCGTCGTCAATCCGCCGGTCTACGCGCCGTTCTACGCCTTCGTCTCGCACGACGGGCGCCGGGTGATCGAAGCCCCGCTCGCGGCCGACGGCCGAATTGACTTGGACTCGTTGGAAGATGCGTTCGCCGGTGCCCGTGCTGCGGGCGGCAAGGTCGCCTACCTGTTGTGCAATCCGCACAACCCGACGGGTTCGGTGCACACCGTCGACGAACTGCGGGGGGTTGCCCAGCTTGCCCGCCGTTTCGGCGTGCGGGTGGTCTCAGACGAGATTCATGCGCCGGTCGTCCTGTCGGGGTCCCGATTCACCCCATACCTGAGTGTGCCCGGAGGAGAGGATGCGTTCGCCCTGATTTCGGCGTCCAAGGCATGGAACCTTTCCGGGTTGAAAGCGGCCCTGGCTGTCGCCGGTCCCGAAGCCGCCGAAGATCTTCGCCGGATGCCCGAGGAGGTCAGCCACGGCCCCAGCCACCTCGGTCTGATCGCGCACGCCGAGGCATTCAGGACCGGCGACGACTGGCTCGATCAGCTGCTGCTGGGCCTGGACCAGAACCGGACACTGCTGGGCGACCTGGTCTCCGAGCACCTTCCCGGGGTGAGTTATCTCCGACCGCAAGGCACCTACCTGGCCTGGCTGGACTGCCGGCAAGTCGGCATCGGCGAGGAAACCGCAGACGAGGGGCTTGCGGTGGTATCCGACCTTTCCGGGCCGGCCCGCTGGTTTCTCGACCACGCCCGCGTCGCGCTCAGTTCGGGGCATGTCTTCGGAACCGGCGGAGCGGGGCACGTGCGATTGAACTTCGCTACCTCGCAAGCTATTTTGACCCAAGCCGTATCGCGAATGGGGCAGGCACTCGCCCACCGGAGGAGCTGATATGCATGCGCTGCGAACCCCAGACTGCCGATTCGAAAATCTGGACGGCTACCCGTTCGTAGCGAACTACCTCGACGTGACCGCGAGCGGCACCCCGCCGCTGCGCATGCACTTCCTCGACGAGGGCCCGGTCGACGGGCCGCCGATCGTGCTGCTGCACGGCGAGCCCACCTGGAGCTACCTGTATCGCACCATGATTCCGCCGCTGGCCGACGCCGGCTACCGGGTGTTCGCGCCCGACCTGATCGGCTTCGGCCGTTCCGATAAGCCCAGCCACATTGAGGATTACACCTACCAGCGCCATGTCGAGTGGGTGACCTCGTGGTTCGACCGGCTGAAACTGAAGGACGTCACGCTGTTCGTGCAGGACTGGGGATCGCTCATCGGTCTGCGGATCGCCGCCGAGCAGGAGGGCCGGGTGGCCCGGCTGGTGGTGGCTAACGGTTTCCTGCCCGCGGGCCAGCGGCGCCCCAATCCGGCCTTCCTGGCGTGGCGGGCCTTCGCGCGCTACTCCCCCGTGTTGCCCGCCGGTCAGATAGTCTCGGTCGGTACCGCCCGCCGTGTCCCTCCCAAGGTGCGAGCCGGCTACGACGCGCCGTTCCCGGACAAGACATATCAAGCCGGGGCCCGGGCTTTCCCCCAGCTGGTGCCGACTTCACCGGACGATCCCGCGGCTCCGGCCAATCGGGCCGCATGGGACGCGCTGGGTCGGTGGGAGAAGCCGTTCCTGGCCATCTTCGGGCGGCGCGACCCGATCCTCGGGCAAGCGGACCGTGCGCTGATCAAGCACGTCCCCGGAGCGGCGGGCCAGCCGCACGCCCGCATCAACGCGAGCCACTTCATCCAGGAAGACAGCGGGCCGGAACTGGCCGAACGCGTCGTGTCTTGGCAGAACGCCCTAAGCCGATAGCCTTAGCGCGTCTTCGGGTGGAACGATCAGGCGATGGACATGATGATGATGGGCCTGATGGGAACCGTCGTCGGCGCTTCGGCCGTGGGCATTGCGGGCGTCGCGCGGTCAGCCACCGACACCCTGCTCCCGGGGATGGTGGAAAAGGCCAACCACCGGCATCAGATGAAGTTCCACCTGCATTCGCAGCGCCACGAATCGGTCAAATGCTGGCGCACCGGCTTGGCGGAAGCGCGCGACGCTTATCGGCAATGGGCGGCGGGGCCCCGAGCCGGTGATCCGCCCAACGTGGTCGGCGACGAGTGGTTCGAGGGCTTGCGGCCGCACCTGCCGACCACCGGCGAAGCCGCGAAATTCCGCACCGCCCACGAAGTCCACTGCGACAATCCGACGCTGACGTTGCTCTCACTCGAGATCGGCCGCATCGAACACGAGTGGACCGAAGAGGCCAAGGGCCGTCGCCGCAAGCGGGCATAGTGCCGCCGGACCCACCTAACCCCGCCCCACGAGCGGGGTTAGGCGTCAGGCGGTCACGGCGAGCACGGCGCGGGCCAGCTCGGGACGGCAGACCACCAGGTCGGGCAGCTTCGGGTCCGGCTGGTTGTAGGCCAACGGCGACCCGTCGATGCGGGAGGTAAACAGACCCGCGGCCCGGGCCACCGCGACCGGCGCTGCCGAGTCCCACTCGAACTGGCCGCCGGCGTGGACGTACACGTCGGACAAGCCCTGGACGATCGAGGCGACTTTGGCTCCGGCGGAACCCATTTCCACCAGCGTGCCGTTCAGCGCCTCGCGCACGGCCAGCGCGACGGCGGGCGGGCGGGTGCGCGACACCACGATGCGCGGCTGGTCGGGCGCGCCGGGAGGCGCCGCAACGTCGGGCGTCGCCAAGGTAATCCCCTGAGCGGGAAGCGCTACCGCACCGGCAACGAGCTCGCCGGCCTGCCAGAGCGCGACGTGCACCGCCCAGTCGCTGCGGCCCAACTCGGAAAATTCACGGGTGCCGTCGAGCGGATCGACAATCCACACCCGTTCCGAGCGCAGCCGCACCGGATCGTCGGCGCCCTCCTCGGAAAGCACCGCGTCATGCGGGCGCTCCTTGCCGAAGGCGTCCATCAGGAAGTCGTGGGATCGCTTGTCCCCCGCAGCTTTCCGCTCGCTGGCGTCGGCGTCGGCGAATTCTTCCCGCACGCCGAGCAGTAGTTGCCCGGCCTCGGTAGCTAGCCGCGCAGCCAGCTCGTGGTCATCCACTCAGACCTCGATGACGACTGCGCCGCCCTGGCCGCCACCCGCGCACATGGCCGCGACGCCGATGCCGCCGCCGCGGCGGCCCAGCTCGTAGGCCAGCGTGGTGATCATGCGTGCGCCGGAGGCGGCGATCGGGTGGCCCAGACTGCAGCCGCTGCCGAAGAAGTTCACCTTCTCCTCGTCGATGCCGAACTTTTTGCAGGCCGCGATCGGCACGGAGGCAAACGCCTCGTTGATCTCCCACAGCGTCACGTCACCGACCGAAAGGCCGGCGCGCTGCAGCACCTTTTCGATCACCGCGAGGGCACCCAGCCCGCAGTCCCTGGCAGGCACACCCGCCGCGGCCCACGCCTTGACGGTGGCCATCACATTGAGCTTGTGGGCGGTGGCGTAGTCGCGGTCAACCAGCGCGACGCCCGCCGCGGCGTCGTTGGTACCGCTGCTGTTGCCCGCGGTGATCGAGAAGCCCTCGATCTCGGGGTGCAGCACTTTGAGGCCGGCGAGCTTCTCGACGGTGGTGTCGCGACGGGGGTGCTCGTCAATATGGAACTCGGTGACCGACCCGTCCACCTGGGTGATCTTCAGCGGCAGGATCTCGTCGGCGAACTTGCCCGCATCCTGGGCCGCGACGGCGCGCTCGTGCGACCGGGCCGCCCAGGCGTCCATCTCCTCGCGGCTGATGCCGGCCGACTGCGCGGTGTTCCAGCCCACCGTGATCGACATGTCTTTGGCCGGCGCGTCCGGCGTCTCGACGTGGGTCGGCGGCATCCAGCGCTCTTCGAACTTCAGCTCGGGGCCGGGGATCCGCCAGTTTGTCAGCGGCGTCATCGACAGGGACTGCACACCGCCGGCGATGAGCACGCGCTCCATCCCGGAACCGATCTGGGCCGAGGCATTGCCGATGGCGGTGAGGCTGCCCGCACAGTGCCGGTTCACCGACTGGCCGGGAACGTGGTCCAGCCCGGTCGCGCTGGCCGCGTACCGCGCCAGATCTCCGCCGCCGTAGTGCGATTCGGCGAAGATAATGTCGTCGATGTCTGCCGGGTCAACACCGGATCGGCGGATTACCTCCGGGAGTACCGCGGTGATCAGGGTCTCGGGCGGGGTGTTGACCAGCGTTCCCTTGAAGGACCTGCCGATCGCCGTCCGGACGGCTCCGACGATTACGGGTGTTCCCATGTTCTCTCATCCTCGAGATGTCTGGCAGCGGCCTATCGCCGCGACTCGTTTCGAATACTGTATCGCCAATAGTATTGGGCTAAGTTCGGGAGGGCCCGTCTGTGACGGCGCTAACAATCAACCGACCTGAACAGACGTCGTCATCGAATGGAGGCCAAGCCGTTGAAGACCAAAGGCGCCCTGGTATGGGAGCTCAACGGGCCGTGGTCTGTCGAAGAGATCGAGATCGGCGATCCCCGGCACGGCGAGGTGACCGTTCAACTGGAGGCGGCCGGCTTGTGCCACTCCGACCTGCACCTGCAGACGGGCGACTTCCCCATCCCGAGCTATCCCGTCCTGGGCGGCCATGAGGGCGCCGGCGTCATCACCGAGATCGGCGCGGGCGTCGAGAACCTGGCCGTCGGCGATCACGTGGTCATGTCGTTCATCCCGTCCTGCGGGAAATGCGTCCCGTGTCAGACCGGGCTGCAGAATCTCTGCGACCTCGGCATGGGCCTGCTGTCGGGCGAATCGGTGTCCGACGGCTCGTTCCGGGTGACGGCGGGCGGCAAGAACGTGCTGCCGATGTCGCTGCTCGGGACGTTTGCGCCGTACGTGGTGGTGCACGAGACGTCGGTGGTCAAGGTCGACCCGGGCATCCCCTTCGATGTGGCTTGCCTGGTGGGCTGCGGCGTCACCACGGGCTATGGCTCGGCGGTGCGCAGCGCGGCGGTCTCCCCGGGCGACGACGTGGCGATCGTCGGCATCGGCGGCGTCGGCGTCGCCGCGCTACAGGGCGCCCTCCTCGCCGGAGCCCGACGCGTGTTCGCCATCGACCCCTTCGAATGGAAACGTGAGCAGGCGCTGAAGTTCGGCGCCACCGAGGCTTTCGCCAGCGTGGCCGAAGCGGCCCCGCACATCGCCGAGGCCACCCGCGGGACGATGTGCAAAAAGGTGATCGTCACGGTCGGCCGCGCCGAGGGCAGCGAAGTCGAGTCCTGGATGGGGCTGACGGCCAAGGGCGGCATATGCGTCCTCACCGCCATGGGGGGCGTAATGGAGAACGAGGTCACGCTCAACCTCGGGGGCCTTTCGCTGCTGCAGAAGAGCCTGCAGGGCAGCCTGTTCGGCGGCGGCAACCCGCAATACGACATCCCGGAGATTCTCGAGCTCTACAAGCTGGGCCAGATCAACCTCGACGACATGGTGACGCGCGAGTACACGCTCGAGCAGATCAACGACGGCTATCGCGACATGCTCGAGGGGCGCAACATCCGTGGCATCATCCGCTTCACCGACGCCGACCGCGGGTAAGACACAATGGCTCCATGACCACCGCACTCGTAGCTCCAGGCGAAGCCGTCCAGAAAACCGCGTATCGAGTTGCAGCGATGCTGATGGGCATCGGCACCGTCCACTTCCTGGCGCCCAAACCGTTCGACACCATCGTCCCCGCCGAACTGCCCGGCAGCGCGCGGTTCTACACCTATGCATCGGGTGTCGTCGAGATCGCCACCGGAGCGTTGCTGGTCCCGCGGCGCACCCGGCGGTTAGCGGCGCTGGCCGCCGTCGCGCTGTACATCGGCGTCTTCCCGGCGAATATCAACCAGGTCCGGTTGTTCTGGGACAAGCCGTGGCCGGTGCGCATCCTCTCGCTGGCCCGGCTGCCGCTGCAGATTCCGATGATCACCACCGCGCTGAAGATCTGGCGCAACAGCTAGCGCGACAACGCGGCCCCGCCGTCGCCGACTGCGACACGTAACCCACGCACGCGACACGCCGGTGAGGGTGTATCTGATTTATATCTCGCGGCACCGCGCGCCCTGTTTAGCGCGGCCCGGGTCGGGCAAAATTGGGGGATGACCTCAATCGTCATCGTCGGCAGCGGCTTCACCGGATTCACCTGCGCACATCGGCTCGCCCGGATACTCCGCCGGCAGCGGGAGTCGGTCGACATCACGATCATTTCTCCGGTCGACTACATGCTCTACACCCCGCTGCTACCCGACGTCGCCGGCGGCGTCGTCGACGCTCGCTTTGTCGCGGTGCCCCTGGCCAACGCGCTCAAAGGCGTCCGAGCAGTGCGCGGCCGGGTAGACGCAGTCGACTTCGCACAGCGCACCGTGACATATTGCGATCCCGAAGAACGCAGCCGCAGCATCTCGTGGGATCGCCTGGTGCTCACCCCGGGCTCGGTAACACGCTTGTTCGACGTGTCGGGGCTCACCACCCACGCGCGCGGGTTGAAGACCACTGCCGAGGCTCTCTACCTGCGAGACCACTTCGTCGAGCAACTCGAACTGGCCAACATCGAGGACGACCCGCGCACGGTCGCGGCCCGGCGCACCGTCGTTGTGGTCGGCGCGTCGTATTCGGGCACCGAACTCGTCGTACAGCTGCGCGCACTGGCAGACGCGGCGGCCAAACAAATGGGCTTCAATGCCTCCGACGTCAAGTTCCTGCTGCTCGACACGGCCAAGCAGGTCATGCCCGAGGTGGGCGAGAAACTCGGCAATGCCGCGCAGAAGGTGCTGCGCCGCCGCGGCATCGATGTCCGGCTCGGCATCACGCTGAAGGAGGCACACGCAGATCATGTTGTGCTCAGCGACGATTCGCGCGTCGATACGCACACGCTCGCCTGGGTGACGGGGGTGACCGGTGCACCGCTGATCGAAACGCTCGGGTTGCCAACCGAGAAGGGACGGCTCACCGTCCAGGCCGATCTGCAGGTGCCCGACCATCCCGACGTGTTCGCCGCCGGCGACGCCGCCGCGGTTCCCGACCTGACCGAGCCCGGCAAGATCACGCCCCCCACGGCACAACATGCGACCCGGCAGGGAAAGGTGCTCGCCCGCAACGTGGCCGCCAGCCTCGGCCACGGCACGGGCAAGGAATACAAACATCGCAACCTCGGTCTGGTGGTCGACCTGGGACCGTGGCAGGCGGTGGCCAACCCGCTCGGTCTGCAACTGTCGGGGCTGCCCGCCAAGGTCGTGACGCGCTCCTACCACCTTTTCGCGATTCCACGGCCGGTCAATCGGTGGGCGGTCGCCCTGGCCTACCTGACCGACACGCTGTTCGACCGCTCAGTGGTTTCGATCGGGCTGACTTCTCGAGAGGACGCCCAGTTCACGGCCAGCGAGGGCATCCCGATGCCGAAGACGGGCTGACTAGGGCAAGCTTGCGTCGTGGGAAACGACGAGAACGACATAGAAGAGAACGAAAACATGCTGGACCAGTCCGAGAGCCTGGACTCCGACGAGGTACGCAACGACGACGGCGACGAGGTGGTCGATCCGCCCGACCATTGGATCGAGGCCGACGACAACGACTCGCTCGACGAGAAGTTGGCCGCGGAGATTCCGGACTATTCGCCCGACGATGGCCCGTCCCGAGAAGCGCACGACTCGGACGAGGGCGGCGCGCTCGATGTGGTCAGTAATTACGACCTGGACCGCATCGATCCGGAGGAGCATGGCCGGGACAAGGGCCAGATCGACGGGACACCCGAGGACGGCGACTCGTTCTACAACGTCGAGCGGTGATTAGCTGTTCCTCGGTTCGATAACGCAGCGTTGAGGAGAGACACGTGACGACACCAAATACGGCCACCGCGGATGGCCGCGGGCGGCCGGTAATCCATCTGTCGCAGCTGCTGCGCTCTCCCGTGCTGGCGCCCTCCGGCGAGGACGTGGGCCGGGTCGAGGACGTGATCGTGCGGCTGCGCGGCAACAATGAGTATCCGTTGGTGACCGGGATCGTCGCCGGAGTCGGCGGGCGGCACGTGTTCATCGGCAGCAAATCCATCCGCGAGTACAACCCGGACCGAGTTGTCTTGGCCAAGAATAAAATTGACCTGCGCGGGTTTGAACGTCGCGACGGCGAGGTGTTGCTGCGCGCCGATGTGCTGGGACACCGATTGATCGATGTGGCCGCGGTGGAGCTGGTTCGCGCCTATGACGTCGAGCTGGAAGACACCGGCGCCGGGTGGGCGCTTACGCGGCTGGACACTCGGCGCCCACCACGGTGGTTCGGGTTGGTCAAGAGCTCCGGCGGGCACGCCGCCCGCGACTGGAAGGCGTTCGAACCGTTGATCGGCCACGCGCACACCGACGCCGTGCGCCGGCTGTCGGGCCGCTTCGGCGGCTTCAAACCCGCCGAAATCGCCGACCTTCTAGAAGAAGCCGACAAGGCCGAGGGCGGCGAGATCCTCGATCGGGTGCACAGCGACCCGGAGTTGGAAGCCGACGTATTCGAAGAACTCGAACCCGAAAAGGCCAGCCGGCTGCTCAACAGCATGCCCGACGACGAGGTCGCCGCGCTGCTGGGCCGGATGCGCGCCGACGACGCCGCCGACGCGATCGCGGACTTGCGCCAGTCGCGGCGCCGGCGCGTGCTGGACCTGATGCCCGCCCCCCAGCGCACCAAGGTGATCACCCTGATGGGGTTCAATCCGGAAAGTGCCGGCGGCCTGATGAACGTCGACTTCGTGTCGTGCGGGCCCGGCGCTACCGCGGGCGAGGCGCTGGCGCTGGTCGCCGGCGCCCACACCGTGCAGCCGGAGGCGCTGATCAAGATGCATGTCCTCGATGACGACAAGCGCCTCGCCGGCGTGGTCTCGGTGATGACGCTGTTGCAATCCGAACCCGGCCAAAGCATTGGGGCACTGATGGATTCCGACCCGGTGCGGGTCAGTGCCGACGCCGACCTGACCGACATCGCGTTGCTGATGGCCGATTTCAACCTGTACTCCATCCCCGTTGTCGACGAGCAGGACCGCGTGCTCGGGGTGGTCACCGTCGACGACGTGCTGGAGGCCACCATCCCCGAGGACTGGCGTCGTCGGGAGCCCGCCCCGCGCCCGACCCGCGACATCGCGCCCGTGCCGGGTGACACGCCATGACTGCGGCCGACGACATGACGGCGGCCTCCGATGACTCCGCCAACACTGCCGAACCGGCCTCCGCGCCGCTGACCGCGGTCCTCGACTCTGCCCACGTGGGCGATATCGAGGGCGCATTCGGGCGCATCAACCTCGGCGAACTCGACCGTCCCCGCACGTTCAAGATCCGCCTGATGACGCTGCTGGCCATCGTCGGTCCCGGGATCATCGTGATGGTCGGCGACAACGACGCCGGCGGCGTGGCCACCTACGCCCAGGCCGGCCAGAACTACGGCTACTCGCTGTTGTGGGTGCTGCTGCTGCTGATTCCGGTGCTCATCGTCAACCAGGAAATGGTGGTGCGGCTCGGCGCGGTCACCGGGGTGGGGCACGCCCGGCTGATCAACGAACGCTTCGGCCGCGGCTGGGGCTGGTTTTCTGTCGGCGACCTGTTCCTGCTGAACTTCCTGACGATCGTCACCGAGTTCATCGGGATCAGCCTGGCCGCCGAATACATGGGCATCTCCAAATACATTGTGGTGCCGGTCTCGGCGGCGGCGCTGGTCGCGATCATGGCAAGCGGCAGCTTCCGGCGCTGGGAGCGGGCCATGTTCGTCTTCATCGCCGTCACCCTGGCGCAGATCCCAATGCTGCTCATGTCACACCCGCAATGGGTGCACGCGGCGAAGTCGTTTGTGGTGCCGAGCATCTCGGGGGGCGTTAGCTCGGATGCGGTGCTGCTGATCATCGCGATCGTCGGCACCACCGTGGCACCGTGGCAGCTGTTTTTTCAGCAGTCCAACATCGTCGACAAACGCATCACTCCCCGGTTCATGGCCTACGAGCGCGTCGACACCGTCCTGGGCGCGTTCGTCGTGGTGGTCGGCGCCGCGGCCCTGCTGATGACCGGTGACTGGGCGGCGCGCTCCACCGACTCGGTGGGCAAGTTCGTCGACGCCGGCGCCATCGCACACCTGCTCGGCCAGCACAGTTCGACGCTGGGCTGGCTGTTCGCGATCATGCTGATGGATGCCTCGATCATCGGCGCCGCCGCGGTGACCCTGGCCACCAGCTACGCCTTCGGCGACGTGTTCGGCCTGAAGCACTCGCTGCACCGCGGGTTCTCCGACGCCAAACAGTTCTATTTCTCGTATACGGCGATGGTGGTGCTGGCCGCGGTCATCGTGCTGATTCCGGGTGCCCCACTCGGGCTGATCACCACCGCGGTGCAAGCCCTGGCCGGGCTGCTGCTGCCCAGCGCCAGCGTTTTCCTGCTGCTGCTGTGCAACGACCGGGAAGTGTTGGGGCCCTGGGTCAATCGGAAGTGGCTCAACTGGGTCGCCGTGCTGATCGTTGGCACCCTACTGCTACTTTCCGGGATCCTGATGGCCACCACCATGTTCCCGCACCTCAACGTCGTGGCGGTCGCCGGCTACCTGGCGCTGGCCATGGTCGTCCTCGGCGCCGCGGCGGGACCGGTGCTGCGCTGGCTGGCCCGCCGCCAGCCCGCGGCACCGGTCGCCCCAACCCCGGTCCGCGAGATCGACCGCAACAGCTGGCGAATGCCGCCGCTGGCCCTGCTACAGCCGGTGACCTGGTCGGCCGGCACCCGACTGGGCATGATCGCCCTGCGCGCCTACCTGGTCGTCGGCGCACTGCTGCTGGTGGTCAAGGCCGTTCAGATCAGCCGGGGCTAGTCACCGGTGCGGGTGAATGTTTCGTCGAAATCCACACTGACGGCACAGGATCCGTTCTGTTGCCAGTGACCGTGCCCTTTGAGCACCGGGATCGGATCCTGCCGTGGTTGTGGCAGTGGGTACTGACCCGTGGTGCTCAGATGCGCCGGGCCGCCGCTCGGGCACTTGCCGTCGGACTCTTCGCTCCAAGTCCAGTTCCCACCGCCGAATAGCAATGGGACATCACCGGATTTGGCGTGGAAGTAGCTCATGCACCGGTCGCCCGTGCGCAGACAGTCGGTCTGGATGGATGAGCTGCCAAGCTGTTGTGCGACCTGGATGGTGAAGGTCAGCGCGAGTTGGTAGTGGCCGTGCAACCCCTGGGCCTGCGACACCACCCGCGGCGGCAGGGTCGCCGGGTCCGGCAGGCTGGCGAGGTCAACGTCTCCGGTGCGGGTAAAGGTCACGATTCGTTTTTCCGCGCAATTGTTGCGGGCGGTCCTGGTGTGTATGCCGGTGAGGGTGCCGTCAGGCCGTTGCTGCAGCGTGAACACCTCCCAGACTTCGCCGACGGCGCCCCGGCACTGGTTCGCGGAGAGCGCCACAGCCACCCAGCGGCCACCGATCTCGTCGAACACCATCGACGACGCGAAGAAGGTTTCGCCGGTCAGCCGTGACCCCGTCGCCAGGCACCCGGAACCTCCGCACGCCGAGCGCAGGCCGTAGGTGGCTGTCGACGGCATTTTGTCGGGGACCTGGTTGTCGTCGAGGTCGGTGGCCGCGCCGAAGTCCGCCCGGTACGTGCCGGTGAACGGGCCCAGCGTCGCGGCCGGCGCCGCGCCCGCCGGCTTGGGCGCCGCGGCGGGTGCCGGTTTGTGCGGCTTGACGAAGTGCACAATCGCGAACACGCCGGCAACGATGAGCAATGCGACGGCCGCCAGGGCACCTAGCAGCACACCGGGACGTCGGCCCAAGCCCTTGCCGACCGGCGTTGGTGACACCAGCCGCGCCGGCGCGGTGAGATCCGACGCGTAGGGAATTTCGCGGCTCTGCGAAGTAGCGGTGCCCCACTGCCGGGCCAGTCGGTAGGCGAACTCCCCGCAGCTGCCAAACCGGTCGGATGGCTCTTTGGCCATCGCCACGGCGAACACCGAGTCCAGCGCGGCCAAATCCGGGCGGTAGGTGAGGATCGACGGTGGTGGCTCATTGACATGCTGGGTAATCACCACCCCGGGATTGGCATGGACGAATGGCGGCACCCCGGTCAGCAGATGAAACGCTGTGCAGGCCAACGCGTACTGATCAGCGCGCCCGTCGATCGGCTCAGCCTTCAACTGCTCGGGTGCCGCGTAGGCCACCGTGCCCACCGTCGTGTTCTCCGCAGTCAGGCTCACCGAATCATTGATGTGCCGCGCAACGCCGAAGTCGGCCAAGTAAATTCGCTGCGCCTGTCCATCCGGATCGGTCAATAAAATGTTGGCCGGCTTGACATCACGGTGCAGCATCCCGCGATGATGCGCGTAGTCCAGCGCCGAGGCCACCGCGGTGATGATCGACACCACCCCGGCAAGTGGCATCCCGTTCGGGTGGACGTCGCGCACCAGGCGAGCCGCGTCAGTGCCGGCCACATAATCCATCGAGATCCAAAACAGGCCATTGTGTTCGCCGCGGTCGTGAATTCCGACAATGTGCGGATGCGACAGTCTGGCCGCCAGGTCAGCCTCGCGCAGGAAGCGCGCCCGAAACTCGGGATCGTCAGTCGAATCCGCCCGCAACACCTTCAGCGCGTCCTCGCGAGGCAACCGCGGATGCCACGCCAGATACACCTGACCCATCCCGCCCGAGCCCAGCACCCGCAGGATTCGATATCCCGCGAACACCTGCCCTACCTCAATCGACATTGCCGGCGCCCCGGTTCAACAGTGTCGCGACGGCCGACGGGTCCTTGTAATAGACGTCGAGCTCGACGATCTGTCCGTCACGAACTTTGTAGAGCTCGACAAGACCCATCTCGACGCTCTCCCCGGACGTTCGCGCGGTGAACGTCAACCGGAAGCGTGACACCACCGTGTCGTCCGGCAGGCAATCCCGCGTGACCGGTCCCGGGGTGAGCTCCATGCTCTCGTTCATCTGCGCCAAAAGATCACGAAAGCCCTGCGGCCCATGATATTCGCCGCTATACGGCAGGCCACCGGCTTCGTGTACGACGAGATCGTGGTGCAGCAGAGCGCATGCCCGCTCCAGGTCCTTGTCCCGCAGCGCTTTGCTGAATTGGCCGACCGTGGACAGGGGTGACTGGGTCATCCCAAATCCTCGAAACGCCTGCCCGTCGGCGTCGTCCCCGGGCTCACGTACTGCTGGATGCGCGGCATGCCGGTGATCAGATTCAGCATCGTCGGTACCGACTCCGTCACCCAGGCGGTGGTGCCGTGCGCGTCGCAGGCCGCCTGGTCCCGGTAGACCTCGACGACAACGTATGTCTGCGGGTCGTCAACACTTTTCGAGAATGCGTAATATTCCACTCCGGGTTCGTACTCCAGCGATGTCGCCGCGACGTGAGTCATCAGTTCTTCGAACGCCGCCGCGTTCTCCGACGGCACTTCGAGGTGGACGATGAACGTGATCATCGGCGCCTAGACCTTGGCCGGTTCGCCGATGACATGGTGGGCCGTGTTGAGCCGGTGCTGGGCCGCCTCGATGGTCCGGCGTACGCCTTCGCGCACGGAGATCTTGTTGGGGCCAAGGAGTTCGACCATCTTGGTGGTGTCTGCCCAGATGGGCCAGGCCTTGCTGTTCTCGGTGAAGACGGGCTCCTTGCCGAGGATCTCCCCGGCGATCTGACAGTATTCCTGCGTCGTCACCGGCTCCGTCCCGCCGACATTGATGATCTCGGCCCCGACCTTGGCGATACTTGCTGCCGCAGCGGTCTTTTCGACATAGTCATCCTGATACAGCGGCGTGTGGACGTTACGCACACCGGGGTAGACGCTGACCGGCTCGTCGCGGATGATCTGGTCGATGCGCTGGGTGACTCCCCCACCGCGCGGACCGTAGAACGAGAAGATCCGCACGATCACCACCGGCAACTGGTAGTCCACGCTGAGATGCCTGAGCAGCATTTCCGCGGCGATCTTGCTGGCCGCGTAGTTCTCCGCGGAGGCGTGCAGGCCGTACGGGTCGTCCTCGCGCAGGGGCCGCTCGCCCTGGTACTGATACAGCGACCCGGTGCTGCCATGCACGAAGGCTTCGCAGTCCCGGTAACGCCGGGCGAGTCGTCCGGTGGTTCCCGCGTTGACCTCGTAGGCGTCCTTGTGCGTCGGCGGCAGGACCGCGTAGTTGATCACCACGTCCACCGACTCGGGCAGCGGCGACAGGTCCGGGTCGGCGAGGTCGAAGGCGATGGTGTGAGTGCCGGCCTGATCCAGCAGCTCCTGCTGGTGCCGATCGGAGAACCGTGCCACCGCATAGACGTCGTTGTTCTTGGCGAGCTCGGCGGCGACCGGGAAGGCCACCACCCCGCTGGCGCCCGTAACGAGCACGCGCTTACCCGAGAGTCCAGTCATGTCAATCTCTTTCGTTGTTCGTCCGGCGACGGATCTTCGCTACGCTCACCCGCAGACGGGTGGCGAGAGGCTGCGGAAGCAGCCGAGTGACGGGGGTGACGATGTCCTCCCGAAGCCTGGTCAGCTTGGAGGATTTGATCCGCCACTGCTCTCCGTGCTTCTCGTAGGTCTCGTGGTAATGGCCGTAGCCGTACAGCGTCACCGCCGGTGCCAGCCGCACGACGTCGTTGAGCGCCCAGACACCTCGCCCGGTCGTCGGGGTCATAAGCGCGATCTCCGGTGCGTGCACGTGGTGCACGGTGGTTTGCGACGGCCGTCCGAGGGTCCGACGGGTGTAGACCACGAACTCGTCGGCACCGACGATCGTCGTGCCGCCTATCTCCGCCAGGTCACTGACGAAGTCGTCGGTGAACAATTCACGCCACGCCGTCCAGTCCTTGGCATCGAGATAGCGGCAGTAGCGCGCCTTCAGCCGCTTGATCGCCTCGATGTCCGGGAGGCCTTCTTGGAGGACACGAGTCTGTTCCACCGGGGCTTAGCCACCCTGTTGGCTGGCCGCCTGCGCGGCGTCGGCTTCATAGCTGCCCATGAACTCCATCGGCACGCCGCCCATCGAGCAGACGAACAGGTCGACGCCGGGCACGCCGGCGTCCACCGCCGTGACGTCGTCGGCGAACGTGCGAGCCTTGGCCTCGGTGTTCTGATAGTCGTCGGTCAGGAACGACAACGCCGTCAGTCCCTCCCGCTGCACCGACCGCACGGCCTCGGGGACGTCGAGAACCTCGACCAGGCCGGCCATGCCCTCGCCAAGGATGGTGATGGTCGCTCCGTCGGACGGCGGCCATCCCAGGGTGGTCTCGAATACGTGGCCCGGGACCGGGAACTGGTGCTGGATTCCCAGGCCGACGACCTCGGTGAAGAACTTGATGAGCGTGTCAGCCGAATAGCTGCTCATGACCACGTGGTGGAGTTGCTTCGACATGGATGTCAGGCCCCTATGACTGTCATCGGAGATGAATATTGCGTCGGGTACCTGCGATCGTAAGCTTCGCCCCGGTCCGGTGGGCGGGCGCGTAGGTCGTAGTGTCGTTGTTGAGGTGGGTTGTTCCTTGTCGACGACGGAGTTGGTCATGGGCATGCGCGCGATGACGCGGGCAGACGTCGACGACTGCGGCCGAATCTGCTACGAGGCGTTCCACGCGGTCGCCACGCTGCATCACTTCCCGCCGGACTTCCCGTCTGTAGAGCCCGCGCGAGAGTTGGTCGCCTCGTTGCAAGCTCACCCGGATTTCTTCAGCGTTGTCGCTGAATCGGGCGATCGGATCGTCGGGAGCAACTTCCTCGACGAACGCTCGCCGATCTTCGCCGTCGGCCCGGTCACCGTGGATCCCGATGTGCACGACGGCGGTATCGGCCGCTCGCTGATGCAGGCGGTGCTGGACCGAAGCGTCGGGCGGGCGGCGTTGGGAGTGCGACTGGTTCAGGTCGCGTACAACACCCGCTCGATGAGCCTGTACACCAAGCTTGGCTTTGCGACCCGCGAACCACTTGCGGCGATCCTGGGCGAGCCACTATTGCAGAGCTTCAAAGGATTTGATGTGCGGGGCGCTGCGGCCGGGGATATGGCCGAATGCAACCGGCTCTGTTCGGAGGTACACGGCCACGATCGGGGCGGTGAACTGCGCGACGCGATTGCGCGCGGGTCTGCCAAGGTCGTCGACCGGGGTGGGCGAATCACCGGTTACACGACCGGGATCGGCCTTTTCGGACACTCGGTGGCGGTGAGCAACGAGGATCTCATGGCGTTGATCGGGAGCGCCGAGGAGATCTCCGGGAACGGATTCCTGGTGCCGCTACGCAATGCCGAGTTGCTGCGATGGTGCTTCGAGCAGGGGCTGCGGATGGTTTACATGCTTAACCTGATGGCCCTGGGCTTCTATCAGGAACCGCGTGGTGCCTTCCTGGCGTCGATCGGCTACTGAGGCAGCTCCTTCCCGCGCGTCTCGGGTGCGAACGGAATGATGAAAAGCCCGAGCACGAAGACGATCGCGGTCAGCGCAACGGGCACACCGAGGGTATGCGTGCGCAGCACCGCCGCGCCCAGCAAGAAGTTCACGCCCGCGCCGACGAACCGGCCGAAGGACGTGCAGAACGCGAACGCCGTCGCGCGCACGCGCGTCTCGAATTGTTCGGGAAGCCAGAGGCTGAACAACGCGAAGTTGCCGCCGAAAAACCCGAGCACGAACAACCAGGCGATTAAGGGCCCCAGCCCGTGCGGCAGATAGAACGCCCAGCCGAAGCTGCCGGCAATCGAAACCGCCATCCCCGCAAAGTAAATCGCGAGTGTCTTTCGCCGCCCGATGCGCTCGGCGATGACGGGCAAGACCAGGCAACCCAGGATGGTGCCGATGGATAACAGACCGGTGGCCCAAGAGGCGGTCTTGGTCGCGTCACTCTTGCTCATGCCCGCATGCTGCGCCAACTGGGTCACGGCTGTCGGCTCGTAGACCGTGCCCGCCCACAAGCCCACGATCGCAATCGTCACCAGTGCGGATGCCACCCAGGTGCGACGCCGGTAGCGCGGACCCAGAATTTCGCGCAGCGGCTTCGCCTTGGTCGTGCTGCCTGCTTCGGCGTTTTGCCACTTCTCGGTTTCCTTGACGCGGGTCAGGATCAGAATCGCGACGACGATCGGCACCGCGCCCGTCAGGAACATCGCGCGCCAGCCGTAGTGCACGCCGATCGTGTAGTTCAGCGCGGCCGCCAGGAAGAAGCCGGCGTAGTAACCCGTCTGCAGATAGCCGGCGCCCATTTTGCGCCGGTCCTCTGGCCACGCCTCGGCTACGTAGGTTCCCGCAAGCGCCCATTCGCCGCCGATCCCGATACCCGCGATGAAGCGGAAACTCCCTAGCTCCCAGACGTTTTGCGCCATGGCGGACAGGCCGGTGAAGATCGCGAAGGTGAAGATCGACGCGGCCAGCACCTTGGTGCGGCCGAAGCGGTCGGCGATCGGACCCCAAATGAACGACATGCCCCAGCCCACCAGGAACAGCGCGAACAGGATCGATCCCGCGAGCCCGACATTGGCCGGTGTCGCCTTATAGCCCGAACGCGGCAGCAGCTCGGTCAGCGCGGGAGTGAGCACCAGCGCGTAGATGAACGAGTCCATCCCGTCGAGCGTCCAGCCGGTCCACGCGCCCCAGAATCCGGCGATCTGCGAACGATTGAGCGGCGTGCGCCGCTTCGCCTCGTCCGTCGTTGGACTCATCGTGCGCCTCCGGTTGGTCCGGTTGAACGACCGAGCCTCGAGCGTAACCCCACTGCGAAAATTCAAGCTGGATTTCGCAGTGGGGTCACGCTCGCGCGACGCCGGGTCCCCTACACCGTGCGGGTCAACCGGTCCGCGAGCAACTCGGCGAACCGAGCCGGATCCTCGAGTGCGCCACCTTCGGCGAGCAGCGCTGTGCCGTAAAGCAATTCCGCGGTCTCGGCGACCGACGGATCGTCACCGCGGTCCTGGTGCGCTTGGCGCAGGCCGGTGACGAGCGGATGGCTCGGATTGAGTTCGAGGATCCGCTTGGCAAGCGGCACATCCTGCCCCGACGACCGGTACAACCGCGCGAGCGCCGGTGTAATGCCGAACGCGTCGGTGATCAGGCAGGCCGGTGAGTCCGTCAGGCGGCTGGACAGTCGCACTTCCTTGACGTGGTCATCCAACGTCTCCTGCAACCACGTCAGCAGGTCCGCGAAGTCCTTCGACTGCTCCTCGCGCTCGGCCTCGTGCGCGGTCTTTTCCTCCTCGGAGTCGAGGTCCACCTCGCCCTTGGCGACGGACTGCAGCGGTTTGCCGTCGAACTCGTTCACCACGCCCGCCCAGACCTCGTCGACCGGGTCTGTAAGCAGCAGCACCTCATAGCCCTTGGCCTTGAACGCCTCGAGGTGCGGCGACCGAAGGATCTGCTCGCGCGTCTCGCCGGTGGCGAAGAAGATCTGCTCCTGCCCCTCCTTCATGCGCTCGACGTACTCGGCGAGGGTGGTGGGTTCGGAGTCACTATGCGTCGAGGCGAACGAGGTGATCCCCAGCAGGGCGTCGCGGTTGTCCGGGTCCGACAGCAGACCCTCCTTGAGCACCTTGCCGAACTGAGTCCACAGGGTGCGGTAGTCCTCGGGCCGTTCGGACTGCAGCTCCTTGATCGTGGACAGCACCTTCTTGGTCAGCCGGCGACGGATCGCCTTGATCTGCCGGTCCTGCTGCAGGATTTCGCGGGAAACGTTGAGCGACATGTCCTGTGCGTCGACGACGCCCTTGATGAAGCGCAGGTACTCGGGCATGAGCTGGTCGCAGTCGCCCATGATGAAGACGCGTTTGACGTAAAGGTTGATCCCGACAGTCGCGTCCCGGCTGAACAGATCGAACGGCGCGTGCGACGGGATGAAGAGCAGGGCCTGGTACTCGAAAGTGCCCTCGGCCTTCATCGCGATGACCTCGAGCGGGTCGTCCCACACGTGTGCGATGTGCTTGTAGAACTCCTTGTACTCCTCGTCGGAGACCTCGTCTTTAGACCTGGCCCACAGCGCCTTCATCGAGTTGAGGGTCTCGGTCTCGATGGTGACGACGTCGTCCTCTCCCGCCTCGGTGGCTGGGCTGCGTCGCTCGATCTCCATCCGGATGGGCCACGCGATGAAGTCGGAGTACTTCTTGACCAGGTTGCGGATCTTCCATTCCTGGGTGTAGTCGTACAGCTCGTCCTCGGCGTCTTCGGGCTTCAGATGCAGCGTGACCGACGTTCCCTGCGGAGCGTCATCCACCCGCTCAATCGTGTAGGTGCCGTCGCCGCTCGACTCCCATTTGGTGGCCTCGCTCTCGCCGGCCTTGCGGGTCAGCAGCTCGACCTTGTCGGCCACCATGAAGACCGAATAGAAACCGATTCCGAACTGACCGATCAAGTCCTCCGACACCGCGGCGTTCTTGGCCTCGCGCAGTTGCTTACGCAGCTCGGCGGTGCCCGACTTGGCCAGAGTGCCGATCAGATCCACCACCTCGTCGCGCGTCATACCGATCCCGTTGTCGCGGATGGTCAGCGTGCGGGAGACCTTGTCGACGTCGATCTCGATATGCAGATCGGAGGTGTCGACATCCAGGTCCTTGTTCTGGAACGCCTCGAGCCGCAGCTTGTCCAGCGCGTCGGAGGCGTTTGAGATCAACTCCCGCAGAAAAGAATCCTTGTTGGAGTAGACCGAGTGCACCATCAAATCCAGCAGTTGCCGGGCTTCCGCCTGGAACTCCAACTGCTCCACACCTGTACTCATGCGCTTACCTTGCCCGTCTTAAAACCCGTCGTAAAGCCCGTCATAACGTTCAAATTTACCGAGCCGGGAATCGTTGCTGCCCCGGGGCGTTGCGTTATCGCTCACAGCGGATTCATAGACAGTCTTCCTAACGTGTGTATGAGTCGCGGGGCGGGTACTCGACCACCTCACTAGTAGACAGGCGATGAACTATGAAATTCAGGCAACTGGCCGGGGGTGTAACCATCGTCGGCGCTCTTGGAGCTGCGGCGTTGGGCGTCGGCGTGGGGGTGGCAAACGCCGTTCCGCAGCACCCACTGTTGGCCCCGGGTGCCCCCCACATCCCGAACGCGCCAGGTGACCCGGGTGGACCCGGCGGTCCGGGCGGACCCGGCGGACCGGGCGGGGGCGGACCGGGTGGACCCCCACCGGGCGCCATGGGCGGACCGGGCGGTCCCGGCGGACCTGGCGAGCACGGTCCCGGCGGACCCCCGCCTGGTGGACCCGGCGGACCGGGCGGTCCCGGCGGACCCGGCGAGCACGGGCCGGGCGGGCCTCCGCCTGGCGGGCCCGGTGGACCCGGCGGCCCAGGCGGACCTGGTGGACCCGGCGAGCACGGTCCGGGCGGGCCCCCACCCGGAGGCCCCGGCGGTCCCGGCGGCCCATGGCACGGCGATGGCCAGCGCGGCTACTTCCACGGCGCCCCGTGGGGCGACGGACCCGCGCCCTGGGGATACGGCGAGCCACCCGGATCGGGATGGGGCGGACCGTACCCGCCGCCCGGAGGGCAATGGAACAACGGCCCGATCAACTACTGGGGCTACCAGGAGACTCCCTATTGGAATCCCGGTTTCAACCAGTGGGGCTTTGACTTCTTCGGGGTGTGGATCCCGCTGTAAAGCCTGACTCGGACGGCGCCCGCTTCGCCCTACGGGCAATCGGGCGCCGTGCCGTCTCCCGTATGCTGCGTCCACACCAAGCGAAGGGCGATTTGACTCATGCGCCACCTAAAAACGGCCGCCGCCGTTGCCACCATCGGGTTGTTGGTCGCGGGCTGCGGCAGCGACAACAAGAGCACCCCCGCATCGTCATCGACCACGACGAACCACCACCACGACGACTCCGCCGAAGCCGCCCGTTGCGCAGGCCGCACTGGGGAGTTTCTTGCTCAACCCGGACGAACTCAACGCAGTGATGAGCAGCACCGGCATGGCAAGCCAGGAAAAGTTTGACAAGCCGCAAGACGACAACGCCAAGCAGCACTGGCCGCAGAATTGGACGTGGCCGGCCGAATGCCTTTACGCCCTCGGCCCCGCGGAGGGCCCCGTTATCACCGACGCCAAATACACCGCGATCAGTGGTGACGATTCCGTTGCACCGCTGCCCCCCGGCTCAACAGATATCAACCCCGAGGTCACCCAGGCGGTGTTGTTATTCCCCTCCGCGGACGACGCGAAGGCCTTCTTCACCACCTCCTCCCAGAAGTGGCCGGCCTGCGCCGAGCACCAATTCACCACCCCCGGCGACGCGGACACCCCCGAATTGGCGTGGAAGGTGGGACCGGTATCCACCGCCGACTCAACTTTGACCGCCACCTTGAGCATGACCGGGTCCAAGGCCGGCGTCACGCACACCATGAGCTGTCAGCGGGCCCTGACCGTCCGCAACAACGTTGCGATTGATGTCTCCGCCTGCCGCACCGACGCGGCGGACTTGGGCGTCAAGGTCGTCAGTCAGATCGCCGATAAAGTCGACAAGCAGTAAGACCGTTCTCAGCCGAAGGCTTCGCGCAGGTCCTTCTTGATCACCTTGCCGAATTGATTGCGCGGCAGGGAATCGACGATCACGAGGCGCTCGGGGTATTTGTAGCGGCTCAGTCCTTGCGAACGGCAGTGCTGCACCAGCGATTCCAGCGACACGCCGTCGACCGAGGCGGCTACCACCACGGCGCACACCCGCTCGCCGGCGCTACGGTCGGGGACCCCGATGACCGCGACGTCGGCGACCGCGGGATGGGTGGCCAGGATGTTTTCCACCTCGAGGGCCGAAACATTCTCCGCGTTGCGGATGATCGCGTCCTTGATTCGGCCGGTGACACGTACATTGCCTTTCGCGTCGATCAGCCCGAAATCGCCGGTGCGCAACCAGCCGTCCTCGTCGAACGCGTCGGCATCAAGCGCGGCATCCGCATACCCGAGGAAGCATTGCGGTCCCTTGAGCCGCAGCTCCCCCTCCTGCCCAACCGGCATTTCAACTTCCCGGTTGTCTTCCCTGCTGCCGACGACGCGGACGGTCACCCCAGGCACCGGCGGGCCGACGGTGTGGTCGAGCACGTCGGGAGCGGCATCAAACGGCGGCGATGTGGCTACCGGAAATTCGGTGAGCCCCCAGGCGTTAGCGATGCCGGCCACGCCGAGGCTCTCGCGGACCTGACGCCCGAGTTCGGCGGTGACGGGTGCCCCGCCGGCCAGGCAAGCCCGCACGGACGGGAACAGCCGCCGATCACCGTGCGCTCGCTGAGCCTCCAGGAACGCCACGAAGAACGGTGTCGCGGTGCCCAGGAAGGTCGGGTTGTGTCTCGCGATGGCAAGCGGCGTCGTCGCGGGATCGAATGCCTCGAACAGTGCCAGTCGCATGCCCGTCCGCAGCGCGGCGGTCAGCATCGCGGCGCCGCCGATATGCGCGATCGGAAAGGCGATCGGGTTCACGTCGCTGCTGCTGGCGCCGACCATGCCCACCACCCCCGCCGAGCCGGCGATCACCGAGGCGTCGGAATGACGGATCCCCTTGGGGGCCGCGGTGGTGCCCGACGAGTAATAGATCCATCGGGTGTCGCTCGCGGGGGCCGGTGGCGGCGGGAGCCCATCGACGCTTGCGCGGCGCAGCCGAAGCTCACCGGCGACCGGGGGCGTGGCGAGGTCAACGGTGATGACCTCGAAGCCACCGGCCGTCGACAACGCGCGGGACATGCCGCCATAATCGAAGCCGCGCCACAATTCCGGCACCACAAGGAATTCGGTTGCCAGCTGGCCGGTGATGAAGCCGACCTCGCGTTCCCGCAGGATCGGGATGATCGGGTTTTGCACCGAGCCCAGTCGGGTGAGCGCAGCCATGACGACAACGGTCTCGAGCGTGGTCGGCAGCTGCCAGGACACGACGGTTCCCGCCCCGATCCCCCGTTCGGCGAACGCGGCGGCGGTCTCACTCGCCGCATCGTGGAGCTGACGCGTGGTCAGGCTGCGGCCGTACTCATCGGCGAGAATCGGCCGGTCCGGCTCACGCTGCGTCGCGTCGGCGATCAAAGCCCAGTAAGTCACCTCTCTAGCCAGCCGGCGGCTTGACCGATGGTGGCAGGAATCCGGAGTGCGCTATCGCGACGGACACGGCGTTGCCTATCGGGCCCTTGCGGTCGACGAGGACGGCCGAGCCAGTGGCCACCCCGTCGCTGCTGTAGTGCGTGAGCGAGGCCAGCCCGATATGGGGCCCTTCGGGCAGCCGGCTCAGGGTCAGGGTGTAGTCGGCATTGATGAACTGCAACGCATTACTGCCCCAATTGGCGATGGAAGCCGTGATGTCGCCGGCCATCGCCGCGCGGGTGAAGGCGGTGAACGGTTCGTCGTCGATCAACGCGCGCGTTTCGTGCAACCAGGTGTATTTCGGTCCGGACGTGTGGGCCCAGTCGGGATCCGGATTCTGTATCCCACTGCCCCAGCCGTAGGTCCGCATGAAAAGCGACGGGGCGCCCTCGTCCTCAATCCGCAGCGGCGGCATCTGCACGGGTTGCGACCACACCTGCCCGTCGGGCTGCGGGCCGCGGCGCAGAAACAGGGCGCTGGCCCGCGCCACCGGGGTGCCCTGCTGGGTGAGAACCGCCTCGACCAGCCGAAGGCGCCGCCGGTCGTGTTGCACGTTGGTGTGCACCTCGATCGGCTCGAGCTTGGTTGGCCGGGGAAGGTCGATGGTCAGCCGAGCGGGTAGCAGCTCCGGGTCGTCGACCGCGCGTTCGACCGCCCACCCCAGCAGTCCGCCGACGACGTGGCCGCTGAGCGAGGGGCCCCACCCGCCACGTGCGATTGCGGTTGGCACGTAAAGGTTTCCGTCGCGCAGAAAGTACGGTGTCTGCCCGGCCAAATCGATGTCGTCCGGCACGATGTTCGGTTCGATCACCGGATGATCCTACGTTGAGCTCCACCCACATCCGCGAGCAGAGGGCCGGGTCACTCGGTGGGGATGGCTTGCAGCACCACCGCGGCGTGCGCATCGACGGTCAGTTCTGCCGCCGCGCCCAGTTCCTCGCCCTGTTCGCCATACTCGGCCCCGGTATGTATTACCACACGCCAGTTTGCGCCGAAAACGGCTGGCGGAAGGTTGAATTCGATCGGCTCGTAATGCGCGTTGAAACACAGCAGGAATGAGTCGTCGAGCACCCGCTGCCCGCGCGCGTCTCGGCCCGGGATGCCGTGGCCGTTGAGGAACACCGCAACGGATTTTGAGAAGCCCGCGCCCCAGTCGTCTTCGCTCATCTCGGTGCCGTCGGGGGCGAACCAGGCGATGTCGGGCAGGCCGTCCTGGCCGCGGCGGCCCAATGGCTTCCCGCTGAAGAAGCGGCGCCTGCGGAACACCGGATGGTTGGAGCGCAGCGCCGAGACGACGCGGGTGAACTCCAGCAGACCTTTATCGGCGTCGGCCCACTCGATCCAGGTGAGCTCGTTGTCCTGGCAGTAACCGTTGTTGTTGCCGCTTTGGGTGCGGCCCAGTTCATCGCCGTGGCAGATCATCGGAACACCCTGCGACAAAAGAAGAGTCGTGATCAGGTTCCGTTCCTGGCGGGCGCGCAGCTCGTTGATGGCGACGTCGTCGGTCGGGCCCTCCGCGCCGCAGTTCCACGACCGGTTGTGACTCTCGCCGTCGTTGTTGTCCTCGCCGTTGGCCTCGTTGTGCTTCTCGTTGTACGACACCAGGTCGCGCAGCGTGAACCCGTCGTGGGCGGTGACAAAGTTGATCGAGGCGACCGGCCGGCGCCCGGTGTGCTCGTAAAGGTCCGCCGATCCCGACAAGCGATAGGCGAACTCGTCGAGCGTGGCGGGCTCGCCGCGCCAGAAGTCGCGCACCGTGTCGCGGTATTTCCCGTTCCACTCCGTCCACTGCGGCGGGAAGTTGCCCACCTGGTAGCCGCCCGGCCCGACGTCCCACGGTTCGGCGATGAGCTTGACCTGACTGACCGTTGGATCCTGTTGCACGAGTTCGAAGAACGTTGCCAGGCGGTCCACGTCGTAGAACTCGCGGGCCAGCGTCGAGGCCAGGTCGAACCGGAAACCGTCGACGTGCATCTCCAGCACCCAGTACCGCAGCGAGTCCATGATCAGCTGCAACGCGTGCGGGTGCCCGACGTTGAGGCTGTTGCCGGTGCCCGTGTAGTCCATGTAGTAGCGCTTGTCGTCATCGACCAGTCGGTAATACGCGGCGTTGTCGATACCGCGCATCGACAGCGTCGGGCCCAGGTGATTGCCCTCCGCGGTGTGGTTGTAGACCACGTCGAGGATGACCTCGATGCCCGCCTCGTGCAGGTCGCGCACCATCGACTTGAACTCCTGCACCTGCCCGCCGGGCGAGGTGGAACTGCAATATTTCGGGTCGGGGGCGAAGAACGAGATCGTGTTGTAGCCCCAGTAGTTCGACAGGCCTTTGTCGATCAGCGTGGAGTCGTTGGCGAAGTGGTGCACCGGCATCAGTTCGATCGCGGTGACGCCGATGCTCTTGAGGTGCTCGATGATCACCGGGTGCCCCACGGCGGCGTAGGTGCCGCGTAGCCGCTCGGGGATGTCCGGATGGGTCTGGGTCAGGCCCTTGACGTGCGCCTCGTACACAACGGTGTTCGCGTACTCGTGACCCGGCGGGCGGTCGTTGGCCCAGTCGAAGAATGGGTTGATCACCACGGACTTGGGCATGCTGGCGGCGGAGTCGTCGTCGTTGCGGCCGTCGGGGTCGTCGAACGGGTAGCTGAACAGCGACTGGTTCCAGTCGAACGTGCCGTCTATGGCCTTCGAATACGGGTCCAGCAACAGTTTGTTCGGGTTGCACCGGAGTCCGGCGTCCGGATCGTACGGGCCATGGACGCGGTAGCCGAACCGCTGGCCGGGTTCGACGCCCGGGAGGTAGCCGTGCCAGACGAAGTAGTCGACCTCGGGCAGTGTGATCCGCGTCTCGATGCCGTCGGCGTCGAAGAGGCACAACTCGACGTGCTCAGCCACCTCGCTGAACAACGTGAAGTTGGTTCCCGCGCCGTCATACGTAGCGCCCAGCGGATATGCCTTGCCCGGCCACACTTCGCCCGGCCACACTTCGCGGGTGGGCGTGGGGGCGGGAATCTCCGCGATGGTCATGGCGCTGCTGATACCCGGCATACGCCAAGGTCAAACGGTCGCAGCTGACCCGGTCGCCACGGGCTGATGCACCGCCAATGGATGACGATGGCGATTAATCCTGATTTTGGCTTGTTTTCCAGTGCTTTTGACGTGTGACGCAAGCTACGGTTGGTGGAACGCAGGTCGGTACTGGACGACCGGCCAGGTTGACTCCGGATTCGACCAACACGCTGATGCGTCGCAGCCGGCCCAAGTCGTCGGCGCTGTGACCCCTTGCGCCGAGCGTAACCACACTGCGAAAAGTCGAGTCCAGAATCGCAGTGTGGTTACGCTGCTGGGCCGGCGTCACGGCATTTCCTCTGCCCACGCGATATGCCCCTCGAAGCCAAGCGGGTTCGCCGTATCCCGGTAGCGATCCCGGTATTCGCGATAGCGGGCATCGTCGCCGTGGGCCCGCGCCAGCAGAACCAGCAGCCGCAGCAGCCAGATCTCGCGTACCACCAAAGCCCTCATCGGCTCGCGCTTCCGCTAACCGTTCGATCGCGACCTCGGCTTCGGCCAAGTCACTTTCCGAGTCACCGTCAGCGCAGCGGTCGAGCAGCGTTTCCACCAGAACACCCGTCGCAGGCACGCCCCACAGCAGCAGTCGTCCGGTGCGGAACAGATGCTCGGTGGTGCAGCGCATGATCATCGGGCCTCAGCACGCCCAGCGGTATCCCCAGCAAGTCGACATAGCCGACGGCCCCGGCGTAAGACGCGGGGTCAGTGCCTCGGGCCATCGGCAGGCCACGCCGCAGGTCTTCTGGCCCGTTGAGCCCTTTGCGCCGAGACTGCGCCCACGGCGTGGGCTGAGCGACGCAACCAGGATCTGTGTGCAGTTTCGCCGCCACCGTTTCAGTCTCGGCACCCGCCCGGCTTTTGCAAAAGTTTTGCTGAGCCCCGTCACAGCCTGTTCATAGGCAGACTATATAGCTTACCTATTGGGTCCGAGAGGTTCACGGAACCCAACGAGCAGACAGGGGAAGACCATGAAACTCAAGCAACTGGTCGCGGGGCTATCCATCGCCGGTTCGCTTAGTGCAGCCGCACTTGGTATCGGTGCCGGCCTGGCCAACGCCGCCCCGGGGCCGGGGGGCCCCGGGCCGGGTGGTGACCACAGCGCGCCTGCCCCCGGCGGGGACCACGGCGGACCCGGTGGGCCGGGCGCCCCCGGGGGTAACCATGGCGCACCTGCCGGCGCACCCGGCGGCTTCCACGGCGCGCCGCAAGGCGGCGGAGACCCCCACGGCCACGGTGGCCCCGGCGGTCCCGCGGACTGGCACGGCGGCCCCGGCGGCCCGGGCGGCCCCGGTGGCGGCCCATGGCACGGGGATGCGCAGCATGGCTACTTCCACGGAGCCCCGTGGGGCGACGGCCCCGCACCCTGGGGCATGGGCCCGGCGCCGCGGTCCGGCTGGGGCGGACCGTACCCGCCGCCCGGGGGCCGGTGGATGAATGGCCCGATCAACTACTGGGGCTACCAGGAGACACCCTATTGGAACCCCGGTTTCAACCAGTGGGGCTTCGACTTCTTCGGAGTATGGATCCCGCTGTAAGAGACCAGTTCACACGACGGCCGCTTTGCCACCTGGCGAAGCGGCCGTTGTTCTCCGTCCGTTACCTGCGTGCACCCTCCACAGCAAAGTCTCGAATTGCTAACGGCGCCAGTTGACTCGGCCGCGTCGCCCTCGTCAGCAAGCTTGGTGGGCGCCGACTCGTTATCACTCTCGCGTTGCAAACGGATACCAACAGTCCGGACATCTAGGTGATCGTTGGTTCTGCTGTTACGCATGAGGCGTGAAAAACGTTGCTCGCGTTGCAATATCGGCAATTATCATTTCTTCGGGGTTGGGGCTCGTGGGCTTGGGGGCAACTTCTGTGGCTCAGGCGGCGCCTGGCCCGTTCCCGCAATGGTGCCCCGGTGACTTCTGGGACCCGCTGTGGGGCTTCAACCCGGACGGTTTCAACTGCCACGACGGTTTCCCCGGCTGGGACCGCGGCGGTTACGACCGTGGCGGCTGGAACCACGACGACCACGGCGGCTGGGATCACGGCGGCCCCGGTTACGACAACCACCACGACGATGGTCACGGCGGCTACCACCACTAGGTAGCCATTCTCGGCGATTCGGGGCTGCGCACGGCGCGGTGTACAGCCCCGTAATCGTCAGCGGGGCCGAACTATTCGGCCAGCTCCCGCAGCCTGCAGGCGCAGGAGGCCAGGATCGGCACGTCGGCGTGGGCCTTGGCCAACTCGAGTTGCCTGCCGATCGCGGCGGCCTCGGCCGTGCGGCCCATGCGCTGCAGGCATTCGTGGTAACCGTGCAGGCTCCAGACGTTCCCGGGGTGCTGGCAGGGACGGCTCAGTGTGGCGTCGACGCCGAGGTCGGCCGCATACGCCTCGGCGGCCAGCTCGACGTGGCCCTGCTCGAGAAGTAGTGCGCCGTAAGCATGCCGGGGCGGCTGCATCCACCCCCACGGCTCGTCGTAGGGCAGCGCGTCGCTGATCGCGATGGCGCGCCGAAGGTGATCGAACGCCTCGTCGAACTGCGTTTCCCGGTAAGTGATTTCGCCATCCAGCATGGCGCCCGCGACGGCCAGGATGTCGCGGCTGGTGTTGTTGAACAGGTAGCGCGAATCGGGAATCCGCGAGTAGGCCTCGGTGAAGGCATCCCGCTCGGCATGCGCCTGGGCGAGCTGTCCCTTGGCGGCGTGCGCGACGCCGCGTCCATAATGGATGGTGGCCGACGTCGTGCAGTACAGATTCACGTCGGCGGGCAGCGGTTCGGCGATCAGGTCGTCCCAGCGGCCGAACCGAATCAGAACGTGTATTCGCAACGGCACGAAGGCTTCCAGCCAGTCGGCCATGGGTGGGGATGGCACCGACAACAGCTCGGGTGTGAGTTGCCCGGCCAGTTCGTCGGCGGCGGCCAGCGCGACCTGCGACTGCCCCTGAAACATCGCCGAGTACACGACGAAGTGCAGATTGTGCGCCCGGTACAGGGAGTAGAAATTCAGCGGGCCGTCGCGCTCGACGAACCGCCGATCAGCCTGCACCGCAGACAGATTCGATATCACCGAGCTGCGATAGTCCCCGCACAGCACGTCGATATGACTGGGCATGTGCTGCAGGTGACCCGCGTCGGGCACCAGGTCACGCAGCAGGTTCGCGGCGGGCAGCGCCTCCTCGGGCGTGGCCGACATCTCCATGGTGTGCAGATACAGATGCAACACACCGGGGTGCTCGCGGCCGGCCGACGTGCGGAGCGCGTCCTCGAGGATCTGTTTGGCCTGGAGCACCCGCGAGCCCGGCGCCGGCGCGCCGGTTCCGGTGTCCCACAGCGCCCAGGCGGTGACGTTGACCAACGCGTCCGCCGTCAGGGCCGCCACGTCGATGTCATCCGGGTAGGCCTCGGCCAGGGCCGCCATGGCGTCGGCGTAGGCCGAATTCCCGGCCAGCAGCGCGTCGTCCGTGTCCGCGGTTTGGTAGCGGGCGTGCAGCGCCTCGATCAGGCCGCGTTCGACGGCGGACGCGCGACCGCTCCCAGCCAGGGCGAGTTCTGTCCGGCCTCGGGTCAGCGACGCCGACAGGTCGACGGGGTCGAAGGCGTCCCACGCCTTGTTGTAATTAGGACCGATCGCATACGCGATGCCCCATCGCGCGATCGCCAGGTCGGGGTCGGCATCGAGGGCTCGCTCAAAGCAGCGGATGGCCTCACCGTGGTTGAACGCGTAGGACCAGATCAGCCCGCGGTCGAACCACAGCTGGGCCTGCGGAGACGACGTCTCGATCGGCCGGTGGTAGCCGCCCAGCTGGTAGTACGGCTGGGGGTGCACGTTTACGCGGTGATCAACTCAAACACCGGGATGACGCGGTCGGTGCTCTTCTGGTACTCGCCGAACCCCGGGGCGCGGTCGACGATGGTCTGGTAGATCGCATCGCGCTTCTCGCGCGGCAATTCCTGAGCGGTCGCGGGCTTGGCGGCGTCCGCGCCGATCTCGACGCTGACGTCGGGATTGGCGCGAATGTTGTGCACCCATGCGGGATTGTTATCGCGTCCGGCCGCCGAGCCGACGATGTAGATCTTGCCGTCGATGTCGAAGTAGCCGACAGGGTTAATCCGCTGCGCACCACTTTTCGCGCCGGTCGACGTCAAGAGCAACAGGTCAAAACCCTCGAACTGGCCGCCCACTTTGCCACCGTTGCGGCGGAACTCCTCGATGTTGTGCTTGTTGAATTCCTGCTCTGATTGCGTCGCGTCGTCAGCCATGAATCCATCCTGGCACGCGAGCAGCCTGCGGCCCAGAGCCTCAGCTCTTGGTACCGACGGTGATCAGGTCGGACACCAGCTGGGTCCACACCGGTCGGTGGACACGGTGCTGGTCGCTGATGGTGAACCCGGCGTCTTCGAACAACGCCCGCACCTCGTCGGGCGGCGGGTTGTGCTGCGGCTTCCACCTGATGATCGAGGGCGTCTGCACCAGCGGTTGCCGCGCGCTCAACGTCGCGACCGCCGCCAGTCCCCCGGGCGCCAGCACCCGATGGAATTCCCGCAGGGCAGCCGGCTGGTCGAAGAAGTGAAACGCCGAGGTGGTCACGACGGCGTCCAGCGCCCCGTCTTCGAAGGGCAGCTGCTCGGCCGGCCCGTGCAGATACTTCACCCGGCTGGACCTGGCCCGGGCTTGGGCGAGCATGCCGTCGGACATGTCGACGCCGTAAATCTCGTCGGGCTGCAGCTCACGCTCGATCCGGTCGCTGAGAATTCCGGTGCCGCAGGCGACGTCGACGATCCGCTGCGACCCGGCGGCGCGCAGCTGCGCGATCACCTCGTCATGCGGCGGGCGGTAAAGCCACTGCTGGACAAACGGCTGGTCGTAGACGGGTGCCAGCAAACTCCACATCCGGGTGACGGCGCCATTGAAGGCCCGGCCTTGCGCCGTCGTCATTTGTCCAGCACCGAGGTGTAGTACACGGTGTCGGCCACCGACACCCCGTCACTGTTCTGCGGGACCGTCGCCAGGTGATGGTCGGCCAGCAGCTGCCGCATCGGGGTACCGGTCGTCTGCCATCCCAGGTCCTGCAGATGGGCGCCGACGTCGTTGCGCTCACCCTGGAAGCCAAGCTCGGTGAAGTCCATCTCGAGGCCGTGCTCACGCCACTTGGCGCTGGCCTTGCGCATCGTCTCCCGCGCTTTTTCTTTGTCGATCTCCGGCCTGGCCGGGACGGCTTCGCAGGCAAACCGGCTGCCCGGTGCGCTGAGCGCGGTGATGTTTTCCAGCAAGGCGTCCTGAGCCTCCGGCGGCAGATATCCGAAGAGCCCCTCGGCAATCCATGCGGTCGGCCGGCTCTTGTCCAGGCCGGCGTCGAGCAGGGCCGTCGGCCAGTCCTGGCGCAGATCGATGGCGACCGTGTGCAGGTCGGTTTGCGGCGCGGCGCCCAGGCCGGCCAGCGTGCTCGCCTTGAACTCGATCACCTCGGGCTGGTCGATCTCGAACAGCGTCATCTCGGCCGGCCACGCCAACCGGTAGGCGCGCGAGTCAAGGCCGGACGCCAGGATCACGGCCTGACGGATGCCGGCCTTCGTCGCATCCTTGAAGAAGTCGTCGAAGAACCGGGTGCGGGCGGCCATCGTGTCCGGCATGTGCTGAAGCTTCCAGCTGGACTCGTCGTAGTCGACGTCGGCCGCGTCGATCTCGCCGCTGGCCCAGCGGGTGAAGAAGTCGACGCCGACGGCACGGACGAGCGGTTCAGCGAAGCGGTCCTCGATCAAAGGGTTGTCGGCCTTGGTGGCGATCGCCCGGGCCGCGGCCACCAACGTGGCCGTCGCGCCCACGCTGGTCGCCAAATTCCAGGTGTCGTTATCTATGCGTGGCATGCGCCTGTTTCTCCAATGTCAGAGCCTGAACGGTTTAGTTAGCCAGTATAACGAATCCGCCGGCGACGTGTGGCGCCGCACCCTCGGACCGCGTTGGCGCGCCCCGGCCCCGGCTCGCCTGTCGCGACATGTAACCAGCGCGGCTGACACGCCGAAGCGGGCCAGCGTGGGTTATAACTCGACGCGGGTGATCTATTTTGCCGGCCGCTCGAGTCCAAGTTGGTCGCGCAACGTGGGCCCGGCGTACTCGGTGCGGAATCGGCCGCGGTGCTGCAGGATGGGCACGACATGATCGACGAACGTCGTAAGCTCATGCGGCAGTGTCGATCCCATGATCGTGAAGCCGTCGACGGCGCCAGCGTCCTGCCAGGCGATCACGTGATCGGCGAGTTGCCCGGGCGTGCCGACGAAATGCGTCGCTCCCGCACCGCTGGACACCTGCTGGGCGACCTCACGCAGCGAAGCCTCGGGCCGCGCACGCGCGGCCGCAAACAGTTGTTCGGCGCGACTCGACGGCGACGACTGCTCAGTCCAGAGCCGGGTGGGCAGTGGCTCGTCGGGATCGAAGGCGTCGGGATCGAGCCCCGCCGTATACAGGGCGTTCTGCCATCTGAACTCTGGGCTTGATAGGTCTTCCAGCCGCTTTGCTCGTACCCGGGCTTCGGCCTCCGTGCCGCCCAGCGTCACCATCAACGCGGGCAGCACCAGCACCGCGCTGGGCTTGCGGCCCACGGCCGCGGCCTGCGCGTGCAGATCGGCCCGGAAGGCGACCGCCGCCTCAAGCGATAGTGGGCCGGAGAAAACCACCTCGGCGTACCGCGCGGCCAGCGCGATGCCCGCCGCGGACTGCCCCGCTTGGACCAGTACCGGGTGCCCCTGCGGGCTGCGGGGAAACGGCATGACCCCGTCGACGTCGTAGTACCTTCCGTGAAAACGCGGCGCGTGCAGCTTTGCGCGGTCCGCCCACACGCCACGTTCACGGTCCCCGACGACCGCGTCGTCTTCCCAGCTGTCCCACACCCGGGTGACGGCCTCGACGAATTCCTGGGCGTGCGCGTAACGGTCGGCGTGCTCGGGGTGGAACTTTTCGCCGAAGGCCGCCGCGGCCAACGGTGTGACGGTGGTGACGATGTTCCAGCCGGCGCGACCGTCGCTGAGATGGTCTAGCGTCGCAAACCGGCGGGCGAGTTCCCACGGCTTGCTGTAGGTCGTCGAGCCCGTGCCGATGAGGCCGATCCGGCTGGTGACCGCGGCCAGCGCCGACAGCACTGATATTGGGTCGAATTGGGTCTGCGGGAGGTGGGTGGCGCGGTATTCGGCGATGGCGATGTTGTCGGCCAAGAAGATCGAGTCCATCAATCCGCGTTCGGCGATCCTTGCGATATCTGCGTAGTAGGGCAGACCGAGGACGTTGCGGGCGTCGCCGTCAACGACGCGCCAGGCCGCCTCGTGGTAGCCGTTCGGCCAGATGAAGGCGTTGAAGTGCAGAGGCTGCGTGCTCACGGTTGGACTCAACGCGGACCGCGACGCAATTAGTCCCGGGTCAGACGGGCAGCACCTGGGCGGCGTCGACGGCACGGGCGCGACGCCGATGCACCACGGCTTGGCCACCGCGTCCCGGCGCATGGGCGATGCCGCGGGAATGGTTCGACTCCCCGGCGGCGTCGGTGGTGGCGAACTCGAAGCGGCGCAATAACGTCCGCAGCGTCACCAGCATCTCCATGTTGGCGAACGCCGCGCCCACACATCGGTTCACACCGCCGCCGTACGGTATCCAGAGCGAGGTGTCGGGTGGGTTGCCGACGAACCGGTCGGGATCGAAGGCATCGGGGTTTGGGAAATTGCTCTCCGCGGTGTGCGACAGCACCATGCTGACGGCGATCATCTCGTGCTCGGGAATCACCCACTCCCCCAACCTCATCCGGGTTCGGGTCATCCGACTCGTGCCCTCGATCACCGGGTGGGTCCGCTGCACCTCCCAGATGGTGGCCTGCAGCAGCTGCGACCCCTCGCCGTCGGCCTCGGCCTTCAGCCGGTCCAGCAGCAGCGGGTGCCGGCGCAGCCGCTCCACCGCCCAGGCCAATGTGGTGGCGGTGGTCTCGTGCCCGGCGGCCAGCAGGGTGAGCAGTTCGTCGGCGACATGGGAATCGCTGATCGGCCTTCCGTCGTCGTAGCGGGCCGCCAATAGCATCGAGAGCACGTCACCGCGCTCGGTGAAGTTCGGGTCGCTTCGCGCGGCGGCGATCAACCGCGCGATGACCGCGTCGTAGCGATGCCGCAGCCGGACCAGGCGGCCGCCGGGGCTGAACCGCCCGAAATCACGGCGCGCCCAGAACGGCAACCGTGACGTCCGCGAACCCAAGCTCACGATCGAGGGCACCACATCGCGCAGCTCGTCGAATTCGGCGCCCTCTGCGCCGAAAACCGCGCGCAAGATCGCATTGAGCGTGATCCGCATCATCGACGGCATGGTGGCGAACTCACGCCCCTCGGGCCAGCTCGCCGTTTCGCGCAGCACCTCTTCCTCGACGATGGTCTCGTAGGCGTTCATCCGCTTGCCGTGAAATGGCGGCACCAGCAGCTTGCGGCGTTCGCGGTGCTCGGCGCCGTGCAGGCTGAACGTCGAGCCCGGGCCAAAGATCTTGCCCAGGTTGCCTGGCCGTTTCACCAGGTCGCTGCTGGCCATGAACAGCTCTTTGATCAGGGTCGGATCGCTGATAATCACCGCCCGATCGATGATCGGCATTCGCACGACGAAGGCGCTGCCGTAACGACGCCCCAGCGCCCTGGTGGCGCGGCCACCGGCAGTCAGAAACGCCACGGCTGTCACCAGTTTGGGCACTGGCACGGTGGGCGGCAGCCGCACCGGATCGGTCGTTGCTTCAGCCACGTCTCAAGGCCCTCCTCGTCCGGTACCTCAGCGTACCGATGCCAAGGTACGCCGCCTCCCGCGACACATAACATGCGCAGAAGACACGCCGCAGAAATCAGCGTGGCTTATATCTCGGCGCGAGCGGGTCGGCGCGAGCGGGTCGGCGCGAGCGGGTCGGCGCGAGCGGGTCGGCGCGAGCGGGTCGGCGCGAGCGGGGGTTAGGGCGTCTCCTCGAACTCCGTGTCCACACCGGGGCGCTGAACGTAGGCCGCTTCGCGCACCGCGTCATCAGGTTCCAGCGCGGCGCCCAGTGCGCCACCGATCATCGCCAACGAGCAAGTCATCCAGGCTAATTCGAAGTAGTCCCGCAACGACACAGAATGCCCGACCGTGTCCCGGAAGACTCTCGGCACCACAAACCAGAACGCCGCGACCAGCGCCAGTAGATACAGCGCGCCATACAGCACGGCCACACCGATCACGACCGTTACCACGGTGGCGATGTTGAACAACACCACCTGTTTGCGCACCGCTTTCGACACCGTCGGCTCCCACAGCTCGGCGCCGATGATCAGGGTCGCCGCGGTGGCACCGATCGACACGATCGCCGTGACGACGAGCCGCTGCCAGCCAAACGCGTCGGACAGCCGCCAGACATCCGAATACACCAAGGCAAAAATCCCGACGGCCACCGCACCCGTCAGCGCGCGCGATAATCGCAGCGAGAGCCGCCACGGCTGGTTGGCCGCGATCATCCCGGCCAAGAGCACGAGATTGCCCGTCAGCACCCGCGCGGTATACGCGAACGCTTCATCGTGCGGGTCAGTACCCATTTCCCGCACCCGCTCCACCAACAACCGCCGCGATGGGCTGGCCAAGCCCAGGTGGTCGTCATCGCGATGCTGCTCGTCCAATCCGATCAGCCGCTCCAGTAAGCGCACGATGGTCGCGCGAATCCGTTGCCGTGGCCACACCGCACCGACGGCGGGCAACGACACGATCGCCACGTTGCGCACCGGATTGGCGGTGGCCACGACCGGGCGCCGCTTGACGTGCAGGGGAAGGTCGGTCAGGCAAACCACCACGTCCCAGCCGCGGCTCAGCAGCATCTGCCGAGCGGCGTCCACTAGGGCGGCGTTGGTGGCGGGCGGGTGCACCAGGCGGCTCTCCATGACGTCAACGACCCACCGGGCCCCCGGTAGCCGCTCCTCGAGCTCCTCGCCCAAACCCGCGTCGACGAGCTCCCTGGCCAGGGAAAAGGCCGCCCCGGGCGCCCCGACGAGGCCCAGCACGATGTGTGGAGCACGGTCGTCGAGTGGAAGATCCGCTGGAGGCGCCATGGGCCCTTCATACCCGACTTGAGCGATGGGGTGCCGCGGGGACGGTCGCATGTTGGGCTTATTGCGGAATGAGACCGAAGTCATGTCCGCGTGGCCGACATTGAATCAGCCCTAATGCGCAACCGCCGTCAAGGCAGCACCATCGAGCTCGGCGATCGCTGGTGTGAGGGTCTGCTCTTCGTGCCGCACCGGTTGCGTGCCGCCGCAGACCAAGCACACCGTACGTTCGCATCTCGAGGATCGTCCGGGATCCCTGCGGCTCGCGACAGGCTGTAGTGGACGGCGGGGCAGGCGTTGGACAGTGGCCATCGCCGCCTCGACGGTAATGGCGGCGGGCAGCAAGCCCTGTGGATCGCCGATCCGCAGCATCCGGGAGACTGCGTCAGCGGGTACTACTGCCCAGCCTATGCCGGCGCCCGCGCAGCAGACGGAGACCCTGTGCAGCGCCGAGAACCCTTCGGTTCCGAAGAAATTCAGGTCGCGCAGGTCGAGGATCAGGCCGCGGCAATGCAGCAGATGCCTCACCGTGTACTCGGTGACAGCGTCAGCGTTGGATGCGTCGATGCCGCCATGGGCCCTGACGACGACTACCGACGACCTGAGCCGATGACTGGTTAACTGTGCGGAGTGATCCTGCCAGGGCTGGGAAAGAAACCCGCCGTCTGGCAGTGCGGCTGGGACGGGAGAAACGTTCATGGTGATCCCCAAGAAGAGGTTGTCACCGGTGTGTTCGGCGCGAGCTACTGCTCTGCGAGGAAAGCGGCGGGCGGCTGACCCCGTACCGGACTGGTTGAGAGTCCCAACCAAGCTGACGTTCCACCCTGCGGGAGCTATTGTCAAGCCGTGCGGATCGGATCTTGGGGTGGCTCCACAATAAACCGTCGCTGGCAGTGGCGAGCGTCAGCCGTGCGACACCTGGCGATGGGTGACAAACCGGGGTAATCAGGTTCTGCGGCAAGCGAATTCCCGACGGAGGGTTCCACCCTTCGAAGTGGGTACGGAGATTCTCAATCTAATCGAATCGGAGGCGTGGCGAAGAGCCCTTCACCGGCCAGCATCTCGCGTCACAGCGGCCCTGCGATTCATCGGCCGATAAGAAGGGGGCCCAATGTCTGACCACGCGTCGTCGTCCCCCGCGACCCAGATCGCCCAAAACGGCGTGTTCGAACGAGTCGCACGCGCCGGGTATGTCGTGAGCGGCCTGCTGCACCTGATCATCGGCTATCTCGCGATCCGGATTGCGTTCGGCGTGGACGGCGGCACCGCTGACCAATCCGGGGCGCTAGCGGCGGTGGCGGCCAACCCGGGTGGCATCATCGCGCTTTGGGTTGTCGTGGTCGCGCTTGTGGCGATGGCGCTGTGGCGCCTCGTCGAGACAGCACTCGGTCGGTCGACCGACCCGAAATCCCAGGGCGCAAAATCGGAAGTGCTGGACCGGGTGAAGGCATTCGCCGTAGCAGTAGTCTATTTCGCGTTCGCATACTCTGCGTTCGGATTCGCCCGGGGTGCCGGGAAATCCACGGGTAAGCAGAATTCCGTGATGAGCGCACGCCTGATGCATACGGTCGCCGGCACCATCGCACTCATCGCTGGCGGCGTGGTCATCGTGGCGGTGGGCGGGTATCACGTCTACAAAGGAGCCAGCCGCAACTTTCTCGACGACCTCAAGGGCAATTCCAGCGACTTGGTGCGACGACTGGGTATAGTCGGCTACATCGCCAAAGGCCTTGTTATCGCCGGTGCCGGGGTGCTGGTTGTCGTCGCGGCGGCTCGTTCGGAACCGAACACGGCCACCGGACTCGACGGAGCCCTCAAAACGCTCGGGGCCCAACCCTACGGAGCAGCACTCCTTATCGCCGCTGGCCTGGGAATCACTACCTACGGCCTGTACAGCTTCGCCATGGCCCGATACACCAAAATGTAAGTGCGCCCGGCTGAATCGCCCGCTAGCCGACCCGACGCCACTGACGGACCGCTGCGATCGCTGTCTTGAGCCCGCGGTGGCGCCCTGTCACTAGGTCGGTCCCGGCGAAACCGGGCTCCAGTTGGGCGAACATCAGCTCGCTGCGGGTCTCCGGAGCGTCGTCGACGGTGTCGCGCAAGTAGCGGTCCGGCAGCGACAATTTGGCGATAGTGCGCCACGTCTTGCCGTACTGCATCAGGAATGAGCCTGTGGTGTAAGGCACGTCGTACTTATCACAGACCTCACGTACCCGCACCGAGATCTTGTGCAGCCGGTTACTCGGCAGATCGGGATACAGGTGATGCTCGATCTGATAGCACAGATTGCCGCTCATGAACCGCATCGCCGGCCCGGCGTCGAAGTTGGCGCTGCCCAGCATCTGGCGCAGGTACCACTGGCCCTTCGTTTCGCCGATCATGTCGCTCTTGGTGAATTTCTCTGCACCATCAGGGAAATGCCCGCAGAAGATCACTGCGTTGGCCCAGATGTTACGGATCACGTTGGCCACCACGTTGGCCTTCAGTGTCGATTTGTAGGTCGCCGCCGGCGACAGCGAGGTGAGCGACGGGAACGCGACGTAGTCCTTGAGTACCTGCCTACCGGCCTTGGCGGACAACTCGCGCACCTGCAGGACGGTAGTGTCGCGGTCCGGGCCGGCCTTGAGGGCCTTACCCAGTTCGATGGGCTGGAAGCCAATTCCCCACTCGAATCCGAGCGCGAGGACGGTGTTGAACAGCAGGTTGCCGATGTTGTAGCCCTTCCAGGGCTGGTCACGGGTGACTCGCAGGATGCTGTAGCCCACATCGTCATCCATGCCGAGGATATTGGTGTACTTGTGATGCTGAAAGTTGTGGGTGGAACGCCAGTGTTTTGACGCCGCACTCATGTCCCACTCCCATGTCGTGGAATGGATCTCGGGATCGTTCATCCAGTTCCACTGACCGTGCATGACATTGTGGCCGATCTCCATGTTCTCGATGATCTTGGCCAGACCGAGAGTCACCGTTCCCGCCCACCATGCCGAACGGGTCGAACTAGCGGTCAGCATGAGCCGGCCGGCTAAATCGAGGGCACGTTGCGCGGCAATGGTGCGGCGGATGTAGCGGGCGTCGCGCTCGCCACGGGAATCTTCGATGTCCAAACGGATCGCGTCCAGCTCAACTGCCAGATTCTCGATGTCGGTGTCAGTCAGATGAGCGAAGGCCGGAATGTCAGTGATCGCCATGGTTTTCTCCCCGTCGGGCTTCTATGTTCCAGGTTTCCCAGCGCTCTTCGGTGGCGAAGAACGCTGGGACCACGGCAACACCGCCGCGGCAAGCAACCGACAAAGCGCCTTATCGACGGGCGAAGCCGCTTTTTCGATAGCTTGACGCGACAGCCGCGTTGAGTAACTCTGGCCGGTTTAGTAGTAGTGGCGGCGTCCGCCGACTGCGTGTCCAGACCGTCCCACCAACATCAGTATCAGGCCGGCGACAAGGAGCAGAACGCCGATGACCAACGCAACATGGGCGTAGACGGCGAAAGCAGGGATCAGGATTGGGAGGAGGAAGCTGAGGACGATAAGGATGATTCCGAAAACGATCATGACGTATACCTAGTTTCTGTGTGGACGCTTGGGACAAGGGTTGGTCGGGGCGGTGTTGAAATCATTATTTAGCTCGCCCCCAGCTGATTTGGCGCTTCGACGAGCACCGGAACGGTGAACGCGAAGTTGGCTGTTCCCCGAATTCCGGGGTCAACGGGGGAATGAGCGAAATGTGCATGCTGCCTCGATCGCAACGGGCAGATATCGGAATGTGCGGCGCGAGCAACGCTCGTTAAGTTCAGCGGCGTGCAGCCAAACTCGGTCCGGACTAGCTGAAAGACCCAGCAACCACAAGGTTACACCCGTCGGGGACCCCCTGCTACCCGGCCGCCGAGCGCGGTGTGGCCGCCGTCGTAACAGTAGGTGTACAGCCAGATGGTAAGGGCCCCGGAGGCGTTCGGAGTCGCCCGTAGAGGGCACGCACCGACGCCGCTACCGTCCGCACCGAGAGTTCGATCGCGCGGACAAGATCGATCCGGACTCGCCAACCTCTGAGCGCGCTGTTGGGCGTTGTCGGCAAGACCTGGCCCGCGGCACGCGCTGCGCTCAAGTCCGGGCTGGACGCCACTGACGGACCGCTGCGATCGCTGTCTTGAGCCCGCGGTGCCGCCCAGTCACTAGGTCGGTCCCGGCGAAACCGGGCTCCAGTTGAGCGAACATCAGCTCGCTGCGCGTTTCCGGAGCGTCGTCGGCGGTGTCGCGCAGGTACTTGTTCGGCACCGACAGTTTGGCAATAGTGCGCCAAGTCTTGCCGTACTGGGTCAGGAATGAGCCTGTGGTGTAGGGCAAGTCGTACTTGTCGCAGATCGCGTGCACCCGCAGCGAGATCTCGTGCAGCCGGTTGCTGGGCAGATCGGGATACAGATGGTGCTCGATCTGGTGGCACAGGTTGCCGCTCATGAATCGAAGCACGGGCCCGCCCTCGAAGTTGGCGCTGCCGAGCAGCTGCCGCAGATACCACTCGCCCTGAGTCTCGCCGGCCATGTCGGTCTTGGTGAATTTCTCTGCGCCATCGGGGAAATGCCCGCAGAAGATCACCGCGTTGGTCCAGATGTTGCGCAACACGTTGGCCACCGCGTTGGCCGTCAGCGTCGACTTATAGGTAGCCGCCGGCGACAGCGCAGTGAGTGCCGGGAACATGACGTAGTCCTTGACCACCTGCCTGCCCGCCTTGACCGAGAACTCGCGCAAACGTTGCTGATTGATGTCGCGATCCGGGCCGGGCTTGAATGCCCTTTCCACATCGACCGTCTGCAAGCCGATCCCCCACTCGAATCCCAAAGCGAGCAAGGCGTTGTACAGCACGTTGCCGATGTTGTATCCCCGCCAGGGCTGGTCGCGAGTGACGCGCAGGACGAAGTAGCCCACGTCGTCGTCCATGCCGAGGATGTTGGTGTACTTGTGGTGCTGGAAGTTGTGGGAGGCGACCCAGTGTTTTGACGCCGCACTCATGTCCCACTCCCACGTTGTGGAGTGGATCTCGGGGTCGTTCATCCAATTCCATTGGCCGTGCATGACATTGTGGCCAATCTCCATGTTCTCGATGATCTTGGCCAGACCAAGGGTCGCGGTGCCCGCCCACCACGCCGAGCGCTTCGAGCTGGCGGCCAGCATCAGCCGGCCGGCCACTTCCAGGGCACGTTGCCCAGCGATGGTGCGGCGGATGTAGCGGGCGTCGCGCTCACCGAGCGAATCCTCGATGCCCAGCCGGATCGCGTCCAGTTCAACGGCCAGACTCTCGATGTCGGCGTCAGTTAAATGGGTGAACGCCGGAACGTCAGTAATCGCGATAGTTGCTCCCCCTTTTTGACCCTTCAGCCCATTCAACGCGAGTTGACGACTCAGCGGTTCCTTCTGAGTGGAAGACTTACGTGATTCACAGGCCGGCGAGGTGGATCCAGTTTTTTTGCGTGTCAACACTGTTCGTTGACTGTCGGATCCTGGCGAGATGAGAGGCGGCTTGGTACGAGATAAGCGGTGACTTCGTGATAGTAGCGGCGGCGCGAGCGAACGCTCATCAAGTTCAGCGGCGTACAGCCAAAACTCTATCCGGACCTGCTGGAGGACTCAGCAGCAACAACTTTACACGCGCTCGGGTGCGGTGCGACGGGCCCCTGCCGCCAAATTAGAAGAACGGCCGGGCTGCGCGACTGGATGTTTCGAGACGGCGCGTGCGACGCCCTGATGCGGCGAGCTCGCGGAATCAACTCAATAGGTCGCGAAACGCCTTCGTGACCTTCGCAATCGTGTCACTTGCACCGTGAACCTCGATGCAATCAATACCCATGGCCTTAACAGGATAGTCGTTGCCTTCCGGGTCCAAGCGGTCGCCGAAGAAGACAATCTGACGTTCGGTCAGACGAAGTGCCAGCATGAGCTTCCTCACTCCGTAGGCCTTGTCGATACCGCGCCGGGTCACATCGATCGAGGTCGAACCGCCACTTTTGACCTCAAGGTCGGCGAGTCTGTCTGCTGCAAACTTGCGCAACGATTCCTTTTTTGAATTGTCCGGATCCCACGCTGATTTGACGTCAGCTGGAGCGCTCTGGCCAAGCGCAGAGTACGTGACTTGGCTGCCGCGATCCTCAAGTGCGGGACCCCACGTAGCGCTCGTCCAGAAGCCGAGCTTCTTAGCCCCATCCCGAAGGACTGACATCGCGCGATTCTTCTCGTCGGAAGACAGCTTCTCGAAATATATCTCGACCCAGACGCCTTCTTCCCAGCGCAGATAACGCGTCCCGCACGTGGGCATTAAGTGCAGACGGCTGAGGTCACAGAACTCACCCAGATGCCGTAATACCTGCGCATCAAACTGCTCGAAACCGCCGCCAGAAATGATGCAAACATCGATAGCGGAGAGCAGAGCGCGGAGCATGTGAACCGTGGCTGGTGAAATCTCGCTCTTCGACGCCGCCAGCGTACCGTCGAGATCAAACATTGCCGCACAGTACGGTCTCACCAATCGCTCAGCCGTCCTCTTAATTCGCACGCGCGGTCAACGTGCACAACACCGTAAGACAATGCCGGGATGGGTTATGGCTTGCAGCCGATTCACTTACCGTTGCCTTGAAGCGTGTTCCATCGTGGTAGATGAGTCGGCTACGCCCCGCGCGCAAAACGGTGCGGTCCAGTTCACTTCAGTGGCGCCCCCGGGTGCTGTAGCGATGCGGGAGTGGCCACCGACCTGTTCGGCGCGGGATGCCATGTTAGCCATTCCGTGGTGGTGCCGATTTTCGGCGCTGATACCCCAGCCGTCGTGGGTGATCGTGACGTCCAGCTCGTCGGCGACGGTCACCGCAACGGTCAATTCTGTTGCTCCACAGTGCCCGACGGCGTTGCTGATGGCTTCTAGAATGACCGACTCGGCGTGTCCGGCCAAGTCGCTGCCGATCACGCTCATCGGGCCGGACATCCGTAGTGTCGTTGCGATATTACGGCTTTCGCCCAAGTCGGCGACCGCGGCCCGAATCCGCTGCCGAAAGCCGATCTCCTGTGTGCCGTTGACGCGCAATTCGAAGACGGTGGTGCGGATGTCCTCGATCACGTTCTGCAAGTCGGTGACCGACCGGTTTAGCCGAGCGGTGAGCTCGCTCGATCGGAACCGGGCGATGGTGCCTTGAAGATCCAAACCGACAGCGAAGATCCGCTGAATAATATCGTCGTTCAAATCATGCGCGATCCGCTCACGGTCAGCCAGCACAGTCGGATTGCGGGCGCGTTCTGGAGCGCCGCCCAGTTCCGTTGCCACTACAGCGTAATCGGCAACGTCGCTCATGGGGTTGACATCTTTGGTTCGAAAGGCTTCATGCTGTCCCCGGTGTGCGGTTCTCAGCAGAGTGCTCGGCGCGAGCGAATGCTCAGTGACGGCAGCGGCGGACAGCTGGCCTCATTCCGAACTGGCTGAATCCTCAGCATCACTCACGCTACACCTCGCGGCTGCGATCCGCCGCACTGAAATTTTCGCCTCCGGGGGCAGTCGCCGGACATATCTTTGGCCAGCCCGGCAGCGATATCGAACGCGGCGCATCCGCGGATACTGACCGAAGCCCTCTAAGTTGATGACTTTGTCCTGCTGCCGACAAGCTCGCACCGGCCCAAAGATGGTGATACGTCCACCAGCCAAGGAGCAGCAATGATCGATTACGAACTGGACCAGGCCCACTCGATACTGCGCGTGCAGCCGGAATCATCGCTCGACAAAAGCGACTTCGCTGAACTCGCCAAAGTCGTTGACCCCGAAATCGAGGCGGGCGGCGCTCTCGCCGGGCTCATCATCGACGCGCCGCACTTTCCGGGGTGGGACAGTTTCGGGGCGCTGGTGACTCACATCCGGTTCGTACGCGACCACCACAAGCATGTCAAGAAGATCGCAGTCGTGACCGACTCACACCTCGGCGACTTCGCCGAGCATCTGGCCTCGCATTTCATCGCAGCAGAAATCCGCCCCTTCCCCGCCGGTCAGGTCGAACAGGCCCGACACTGGATCATCGGCGACGAGTAGCACGCCGAGTAGCCGCGGGCGCGCCGCGAACGAGCAGGACCACGAGTGATCAAAGTTCAAGGCAGTCGCCGGTAAGAGCGCGTTCGCGCCGGTAACCGTCATCACGCGGCCCGACTTTCCCAACCGGACGCCCGATCCGTCAGGCTGACGCGCGTCCCAACCGATTCTGGCACCATTGCGGAGATGGATGTGCGTTCGGAGCCGGGGCTCAATGATCCATTCGAAGAGGCCATTGACGACGCGCTGAGCTCATTGCCGGCCGATCTCCGTGGGGCCATGAGCAACGTCGAGATCGTCGTCGAGGACGAGCCTCCCGCCGGGCGGCCGCTGCTCGGCTTGTACCGTGGCGTACCGCTGCCGCGAAGGAGCAGCACGTACAGCGGGGTGCTTCCCGACAAGATCAGCATCTTCCGCGGGCCAATCACGCGCCTCGCTGCCGGCAACACCGATCGTCTTCGCCGCGAGGTCCGACATGTCGTGCTCCACGAGATCGCGCACCACTTCGGGATCAGCGACCAGCGATTGATTGAGCTCGATCGCTATTGAATGTCGTTCTGACGCTAAGCAGCCTGGCCTGACCGGCGGCTCGTGATCATCGCCACTGGTGTCCGCTCAGGTTCGAAGTGTGCGGCGCCGATCCGCGTCGCAGGGCTCGTCGACTGACGGTCTTCGCTCTGAAGTGAGATGGGGTTTGCCCCAATCTGCGAGGGAAGGTTACTCAGCCGTTCGACGTCCGCTGCGGGGTGGCGGGGACGACCACCACCGGACACCGCGAGTGAGACACGATGTGTTGGCTGATGGAGCCGAGGATCGCCCCGACGAATCCGCCGTGTCCGTGAGAGCCGACCACCACGATGTCGCGTTCGCTGACGCACCCGAGTAGCACGTGCGCCGCGTGACCCTGCACAGTCTCCCGCGTGAGTGGGACCAGACCCGACGCGCGGTCCGGGTCGGATTCGGTGACCCTGTTGATCGCAGCGTCCAGCAGCTTTTCCACCGAAGCAACTGTGTCGGCGAACTCGTCGGCAGGCACGCCACCTTCCGCCGGATAGCCCAACGGGAACATGCTGCCCAAACCAGGGTCGACCCAACGCGGGTGGTACTCCCACGCAAAGACCACGTGAACAGGGATCTTGCGAGCTCGGGCCTCCCCCAGCGCCCACAGCAGGGCGTTCAACGATCCCCGAGACCCGTCCACACCGACCACAATCCGGCCGCTCTCCTGCGGTCCATCGGCAGAAGCGAGGGGTTCCGAAGACACTTGTCCCGTATTGGTCATACGGTGATTATGTGCGCCGCCGGCCTGTTGGTGTGTGGCGGTTGCAGCACAGACCTCTCAACAGAGGCCACCCCGGGCCGACAGTCCGGCTGATGGGCGAACCTGGCTGGCTGTCGGAGCTCCGCAAATTATGGCGTGCGGCATAGCGCAGCAACTCGGCGTAGCGTGAAGGAGCTGAGACCTTCAGCTAGTGCGGGATGAGTCAGCTGTCCGCCGCCGACTTGCTGGAGCGTCAGCCCTGAACCGTACGTTCGCCGGGCTTGGTTACTGACCGGATCGATCCCGATGACTCGTCCGCCTCGCGATCCAAATATTCTTTGCCGACAGGGATATTCGGAGACCTGGTGACTTCAACAGCAGACCCGCAACTGTGCTGGGTCGGTGGGGTGTCAGCACACGGGGTCGCCTCCGCTCTCGGAGACGCGGGCAACTCCTTCTTGTTCGGATTTGTCACCCAGGTCTCGCGCTGGTGCTTTCCGACGCGTGCCGGTGGCCGAGGGCCGGAGGGTCCCCGATATCGATGGCGACCTCGACCGGTCAGGTCAGAGGGAGCCGATACCGTGGTCAGCGACCCGGCCAAGTCACTGGATACGCCGTGATCACGCACCCGGCGTACACGATCGAGCCGTGGTGCCTACGCGAAACCGGCCTCGATCTCGACGTGATCGCGCAGAGCGAGTCGCTTTTCGCGCTGTCGAACGGTCACGTCGGATGGCGGGGAAACCTGGACGAGGGAGAGCCGCACGGGCTGCCGGGCTGCTATGTGAACGGTGTGTACGAATCGCACCGTTTGCCCTACGCCGAAGCCGGTTACGGCTACCCCGAAGCCGGTCAGACGGTCATCAACGTCACCAACGGCAAGCTGATCCGCCTCCTGGTCGATGATGGGGCGTTCGACGTCCGCTATGGGCGACTTCTCGCCCACGAGCGGGTGCTGGATTTCCGCAGCGGGCAGTTGCGCCGTGAGGTCGAGTGGATTTCACCGGGCGGCAAGGGTGTGCGGGTGCGTTCGAACCGGCTGGTATCACTGGTGCAACGGTCGGTCGCCGCCATCTGTTACGACGTCGAAGCACTCGAGCAAACGGTGCGGGTGGTGTTGCAGTCCGAGCTGGTGGCCAACGAGACGTTGCCCAGCAGCGATGGCGGCGACCCCCGGAAATCGGCGGCGCTGCTGGCACCACTGGTCTCCGAGGAACACACCTGCGATGGGACTGGCGCATCGTTGCTGCACCGCACCGCCCAAAGCGGCCTGCGGCTGGGCGTGGCCATGGAGCACCACATCGATGCTCCGCCGTCGATACAGGTGTCCAGTGAAAGCATGCCCGATCTGGGCCGGGTCACGATCACCGCGACCCTGGAACCCGGACAGAGGCTGCGGGTGATCAAATTCGTGGCCTACGGCTGGTCCGCGGCCCGCTCGCAACCAGCGGTCCGCGATCAGGTCGCCGCCGCACTCGCAGGCGCGGTTCAGTCGGGCTGGGACGGGCTGATCGCCGAGCAGCGGACGTATCTCGACGATTTTTGGGCAGGTGCCGATGTCGAGGTCGAGGGTGACCCCTCTGTGCAGCAGGCGGTGCGTTTCGCATTGTTTCACCTCCTGCAGGCCGGTGCCCGGGCCGAAGGACGCGCCATCGCGGCGAAGGGGTTGACCGGCACGGGCTATGACGGGCACGCGTTCTGGGACACCGAAACGTTCGTCCTGCAAGTCCTCACCTACACCGCACCGCAGGCCGCCGCCGACGCGCTGCGCTGGCGGCATTCGATCCTGCCGGACGCGCTGAGGCGGGCCGTTCAGCTCGGCTTGAAGGGGGCGGCGTTTCCGTGGCGCACGGTCGCCGGACCGGAATGCTCGGGATACTGGCCAGCGGGCGCCGCCGCGTTTCACGTCAACGCGGACATCGCTGACGCGGTCGTCCGCTACGTCGAGGTCACCGGCGATGACACCTTTGCCCGCGAGGTGGGTCTCGAGTTGTTGGCTCACACCGCGCGACTGTGGTGCTCGCTGGGGCATTACGACCCGCACCGACGATTCCGCATCGATGGCGTAACCGGCCCCGACGAATACTCGGCCGTGGCCGATAACAACGTGTACACAAACCTGATGGCCCAGCACAACCTTGTCGCGGCCGCCGACGGCGCCGCAAATCACCCTGACCGCGCCCACGCCCTGGGCATCGACGCGCAAGAGGAACAACGATGGCGCGACGCGGCCGCCGCGATGGTAATCCCTATTGACGACGGGCTGGGAGTTCACACCCAGGCTGAGGGGTTCACCAGCCACGAGCTCTGGGACTTCGCGGCGACCGCCGACTTGCAGTACCCGCTGATGCTGCACTTCCCCTACTTCAACCTCTACCGCAAGCAGGTCGTCAAGCAGGCCGACCTTGTCCTGGCAATGCACCTGCGCGGCGCGGCGTTCACCAACGAGGAGAAGGCCCGCAACTTCGCCTACTACGAGGCCCTCACCGTCAGAGATTCCTCACTATCGGCCTGCACCCAGGCAGTGCTCGCCGCCGAAACCGGCCATTTGGACTTGGCCTATGACTACCTGACCGAAGCGGCACTAATGGACCTCGACGACCTAGAGCACGACACCCGCGATGGACTGCACGCGGCCTCGCTGGCCGGGACGTGGATCGCCCTGGTGGCGGGACTTGCCGGGCTGCGCGAACGCAACGGCAGTCTCACCTTTTCCCCGCAGCTGCCGGCTGGCATCACGGGGCTGTCCGTCACGATCTGCGCGCAGCGCAGGCGACTTCGCATCGAGATCGCTCCCGCCGCGACGACCTACCGACTCCATGACGGGGAGCCACTGTCAGTGCTCCACGACGGCCGACCCCTCACGGTTACCACAGCGGCCGCGATCAGCGCACCCAACCGACCGACGCCGACCCGCGAGGCGCCCACCCAACCAAAGGGCCGGGCACCGCGACGACACCAGTGAGACCGATAGGAGATCATCCAATGAGCGCCCAAACCCCCCGCGCCGATAGGTAACTCGACGTCCGGCGATGCGATCCGCAAGCAGGACCTGGCCTTACCGCGTCGTCGGACACTACCGGGTCCATGTCGGTTGTCCCACGCGTCGCGTGGCCGCACATCTAGGACCGATTCTGTTGGGCCCCAAAGGGTGTGTCCCTGACTCGCCGGAAGGCGGCTTCGATGCCGAAGGCCAGCGCGACCATCCCGGCCAGGACGGTGCACGCTTCGAGGCTGCTCTTCGCGACAAGAGCACCTAGTGCCCCCACACACGCGGCAGCGGCGAGCACGGAGATCCATGGCCATCTCGATCCACGGCGTCGCGCGGTGCGCGCCTCGGCTGCATTGACCACGGCGAAGATGACGAGGAAACCGGCGCTGCCCATGGTCGAGATGCTTTCGAGGTTCAGCAGGTTCGCGAGCAAGACGGTCGATCCGGCAGTGATGAGCAGTCCTTCGAGTGGCTGATTCCAGATCGGTCGTTCCAGCTGGGTAGGTAGCTCCCTGGTCTTGGCGATGATGTAGGTCATTCGTGCGGACCCGTACAGGGTGGCGTTGATCGCCGATGCGGTCGATAGCATCGCCGCGACGGCGATCATGGTGAACCCCGCTGCCCCGAGTGCTGGTCGGGCAGCCTCGGCCAGCGCGTAGTCGCGGGCGTTCACCAGTTGTGCCACGGGTAATGATCCAACGGCGACGATAGCGACGAGCACGTACAGGGCGATCACGAATAACACCGAGATGTAGTAGGCCCGAGTGAGAGTGCGGCCCGGATCGGCGACGTCCTCAGCGGCGTTGGCGATGAGTTCGAAGCCCTCGTAAGCCAAGAAGATGATCATGCCGCCAGCGACCACGGATACCGGCGAACTCCATTGCCCCGGTTCGAGTCGGGCACTCGACACGCCGGCCACACCGACGGCAACAAAGAACACCAGAATCGAGAGCTTGATGGCGACGACGACACGTTCGGCGCGGGCCACCGTCGACGCGCCAGCGATATTGACCACGGTGATCACGACGATCGCCGCGGTGAGAAACAGGTGTTTGCCCAAGCTGCGGTACTCGATAGGAAGGAAACTCGCCGCGTAGCTGCCGAAGGCCTGCGAATACAAGGCGAGCATCACGATGTAGCTGAGCCACAGCAAGACATTGATCCCGCCGGAGAACAAGCCGGTGCCGAACGCGCGGTTCACGAACGTGACAGTGCCCCCGCGACTCGGGTAGGCCTTCGACAACAGGGCGTACGAGCGCGCGGTCAGCAACGCCACCAGCCCGGCCAGCAGAAACGCGACCGGCGCTGCGCCCCTGGTGATCTGCACCGCTAGCCCCAAAACGGCGAAGATCCCGCCGCCCACCATCCCCCCGACACCGATCGCGACAGCGCCCCACAAACCGACCGGCGGGGTGCCCGCAGACTGGGATGGAGGCATTGGTAGTCAGGGGCGCGGTGTCCGCAGTGCGAACCCGTTTCCCCATCCCCCTTTCAATCCGTGCATGCGGTTTTCCCGCACACGGCTTACCGATGATCTTCTGTGCATGGTTACGCAGCCGTCGGGTAACGGATGGTGCCGCGAAGCCGGTGCAGGCCGTGCCCGTTAAACCACTCTTCGGTCCACCGACCGGCTTGCCCGGCACGCAGGTTGCGGCCCCGCTTCTTAACCATCAAGCGGAACAACCGCCACGTGACGTAGCTGTCGATCTGACGGAACTTCTCAGCGGCATTGCCGGTGCGGAAGTAGTTCCCCCAGCCGCGCAGGATCGGATTGAGCACCGCGATCACGTCGCGGATGTCCAACCCGACCCGGTTGCGGCCGGTGCGCTCACGAACCTTGTCCCGCAAGCGGGCCATGGCCGTTTGGCTAGGCCAGCGGTGCAGGTAGTAGCGCACGATGCGCTTCTGTTCCCACAACCGCCCCGACATGCGCGCCCGGAAATGACAACCCAGAAAATCCAGGCCCTCACCCCCGTCACGCAAGTCGACCACCTTCGTCTTATCCGGATGCAGCCGCAACCCCAACGACGTCAGGATTTCTCCCACCGCCGCCAAAGCCGCACCCGCCTGTGCCTGCGATTGGCACAACACCACACCGTCATCGGCGTAGCGCACCAACTCACCCACCCCACGGGCAGACAACTCGGTGTCGAGCACGTGCAGGAAGATGTTGGCCAGCAACGGGGAAATGACCCCACCCTGCGGGGTGCCCGCGACCGTCCGCGACACCACCCCCTCGACCAACACTCCCGCTTGCAGCCACAACCGCAGCAGTTTAAGCACCCGCCGATCCGAGACCCGCCTGCTGACCTCAGCCAACAAGCGGTCGTGGTCGATCTCGCCGAAGAAATTGGCGATATCAAACTCCACCACGAACCGATGCAACTCACGCAACATGCGGTCCACGCCGTACGCCTCCACCGCAACCAAGGTGACACGATCCACCCCGGCCGCACCTCTGTTCTTACGCACTCGCTCCCACGCCTCCCACAAGACGTCACCCCTGTAGATACGGTCACACAGGGCGTGGAAACGCCGACCCGAAGACTGCTTAGCCGCAGCCCATAGCGTGCGTTGCAGTTGTTGCACTTTCACCGGAGACGCCCGTAACAGCTCGTCGTCGGCTACGACGGGCGATGGCCCGTCGGGGTAGTTCGACCGAGACACCCCGGTCATGCCCTCGCACTTACCCACTTCGCCCGCATGATCAAAGTCAGGGCCCTTCCCTCCCGGCGCGTTATGTTGCACGCCGATCAGCGGTACTACGACCCCATCGGACTCCCGCTGCCCTCCAAGAGCTTTCACCATCGGCTTATACCCTTGGTCTTTGCCCGACAAGGCCAGACAGACCGGTCTCTCCTGTTCCGAACCAGACTATGTGCACGTGCCGCCACCCCTACCCCGGAAAGACCCGCCGAGCAAACCCCGGACCAGGGCTCGACAGACATAGGCCATCGCCGTGAAATGAGCGGCTCGGCTCCTCCGTTGTGACTGTGACGAGGCTGCAGAGTTCGCTTAACGCTACGGCCCGCGCACCTGCTCCCTCCGAAGAGGCTCTTCACACCCCGCTCAGCCCGCCGCGTCTCCACAACGAACCGGGGCCTGCTACCCGGCGCTCCGGTACCTACCGGGACGGGACTTCCACCCGCTAGTCCAATCCAACTTTCAGGACGCACCATTGCCGCAGCCTAGCCGCCGCACCCACGCACGCACGAAACGCAATTCGCGGTAAGCATCGGTGAGCGGGGTCAGAGCTGGCGTCGGAATGACTCCAGTTCACGGTGACGCTCGGGTGTTGTTGTCGGGTAGGCCATCTTGAGGTCGGCGAGAGTGTCGAGGACGATCTGGGAGACGATGAGTCGGGCGTTGTCTTTATCGTCAGCCGGCACGATGTACCACGGTGCATGGTCGGTGCTGGTCGCTCGCAGGCAGTCACCGTACACAGCCATGTAGGTGTCCCAATAGGACCGTTCGCGGATGTCGGCGAGACTGAATTTCCAGTTTTTGTCGGGTGCGTCGATGCGTGCACGGAACCGTTGCGCCTGTTCATCTTTCGACAGGTGCAAGAATATCTTGACGATCTGGGTGCCGTTGCGATGCAAGTGATCCTCGAGATCGCGGATCGAGCGGTAGCGCTGCTTCCAGAGGGCCTTCTGGTCGATCAGCTCATCGGGCAGGCCGTGTCCGTGCAGCATCGCGGGATGGACCCGGGCGATGAGGACGTCCTCGTAGTAGGAGCGGTTGAAGATGCCGATCCGGCCGCGTTCGGGCAGGCAGCAGGTGGTGCGCCAGAGGAAGTCGTGTTCGAGGTCGTGATCGGTGGGCTGTTTGAAGCTGAACACCTGGCAGCCTTGCGGGTTCACCCCGGACATCACATGGCGGATCGCGCCGTCTTTACCGGCGGCGTCCATGCCTTGAAAGATCACCAGCAACGCCCAATGGTCGGAGGCGTAATGCAGCTGCTGCAATGCGCTCAGTTTCTTGACGTGTTTTTTCAGCTGCTTTTTGTAATTCTTGTGCGACGTATAGCAGGCTTTCACCGTTGTCGGCAGTGTGGCCAGGTCGACGTGTCGTCCGGCTCCTACCCGGAAATCTGTCGAGTCGATTACCACAATTGGTACTCTCTGAACGCCTGAGCTGGCGCGACGTTGTCACTGGAGGCAGTCGGGTTTCCACCGCCGTCCAACAGCGCGGCGTCCACGTTCCACCGCCCGATACAGCGCTCACCGTGGTAGTCCCCGATCACCGAGATCGAGGCGGTGATGCTGGCGAACAGTCGCCCGTTCTCGGCGCCCAGTCCCAGCGCCCGCGCGGCCAGGATTCGGGAGAAGTGCCCGTGGGTGACGACGACAACGGCGCCGGTAGATGTCGCGACGTAGGCGTCGAGAAATGCATCGGCCCGCGCGCCGACGTCGTCGGTGGATTCACCGTGGGGGCATCCGTCGCGCCAAATGTCCCAGCAGGGTGCCAGCAGGTGGATCTGGTCGTCAGTCAGGCCTTCGTAGTCGCCGTAGTGGTATTCGGCGACAAGGGGATCGACTGTTATCGGCCGGTCGGGTAGGGCGACGGCAGCAGTTGCGGTGGCGCGTTGGCGGGGGCTGGAAAACGCGAGCGTGCTGTCGCCGGCCAGCACACGCTGGACCAGCGGCGCCATTAACGTGGCCTGCCGGTGACCGTTCGATGTCAGGGGCACGTCGGTGGTGCCGGTATATCGGCGGGACAGAGTCCATTCGGTCTCACCGTGGCGGATGATGACCAGCTTCATTGCGGGTCACCGTGGTCACGGCCCGGCGGTCCGGTGCTGTTCGTCACGACGCGGTTGGCCGGTCGTGTTCGGTGCACCAGTTGCATCGGCGGGGGTACGCGGCGCCGGAAGGGTCGTCGTAGCGTGTGGTCACGGCCCCGTGGGGACAGTCACTGCTGTCGTGGAAGGGGTGATCCCCAGGGGCGCTGGGGGTGTGCAGAAGATCGAGCGCTGGTGCGGATACGCCCAAATTCGGTATCGGCCAGCTGCTGGCCGTCATGCGGGAGCCAGGATGGCGGTGTGGGCACACTCGCCGCGGCGGGCATCCCGATTGGCTTTGGCTCGTTGCGCAATGGCGTGTTGGGCGCGGCCCGCATTCGTGTGCCGGCCGTCCCAGATGCTCAGGGCGGGTTGCTGGATCGCTCTGCCGTATGAGAACGCCACGGGCCACGGCAAGGGCGGGCGGCCTGCGGCGTTGATGGCGTTGAGCCGGGCTGTGGCGAGGTCACCGGATTGGCCACCGGACAGGAACACGATCCCGGCGACAGCGGCGGGCGCGGCCCGCCGCAGGCAGCAGATCGTGGCCTCAGCGACGGCCTCGAGGGCGGGCTGGGTCGGGCACGTCAACGCGGGTAGAACCATGTTGGTTTTGAGCAGCATGCCCTCCAGCAAGACGTCTTGGGTGTGCAGCTGGGAGAAGAGTTCCCGCAGAACGTCTTCGGTGACCTGCCCGCATCGGGCAAGGGTGTGCTCGCCGGCCATGAGGACTTCGGGTTCCACGATGGGAACCAGGTCGGCTTCCTGACACAACGCCGCGTAGCGGGCCAGGGTGTGGGCATTGGCCTGCACGCAGGCACGGCTCGGAACGCTCTCGCCGACGGTGAACACGGCGCGCCATTTAGCGAACCGGGCCCCGAACGCGGCGTACTCCGCGAGGCGCTCTCGCAGCCCGTCGAGGCCCTCGGTCACTTTCTCTCCCGGGTGAGCGGCCATCGGTTTGGCACCGAGGTCTACCTTGATGCCGGGGACAATCCCCGCGTTCACCAGGACGGTCGCGAATGCGTCACCGCCGGTGGTGTATTGGCGAATCGTCTCGTCACACAAGATGACACCGCTGATGCTGTCGCCGAGGTCGGGAGTAGTGACGATCAGTTCCCGATAGGCGCGGCGGTTGTACTCGGTCTGGGCGATCCCGAGCCGGGCGAATCGCTTATTGCAGGTGGGGATGGACTCGTCGATGGCGAGCAGGCCCCTGTCGCCGGCGACCAACGCGCTCGCTGCGGCTACCAGGCGCGGCAGATCCGACGCAGCAACCGGGGTGACCGGCACCCGGGCTGTCGATGTTGTCAAGGCGTGGGGTTCCAGGTCCAGTCGCGGATTTCGGGCAGGTCTTGGCCGTGGGTGTTGATGTAGAGGTTGTGCTCGACGAGTTTGTCGGCCATCGCCTGTTTGAGGTAGTCGCCGGTGGCGCCGAGTTGGGGCAGTCGCTCGATGACGTCTTCGACGAGGTGGAAACGGTCCAAGCGGTTCTGCACCCGCATGTCGAAGGCGGTGGTGATGGTGCCTTCTTCGTTGTAGCCGCGCACGTGCAGGTTTTGGTTGGTCCTGCGGTAGGTGAGTCGGTGGATCAGGCTGGGGTAGCCGTGGAAGGCGAAGATGATGTGTTTGTCGGTGGTGAACAAGGTGTCGTAGTCGCGATCGCTCAGTCCATGCGGGTGTTCGCTGGCGGACTGCAACCTCATCAGGTCCACCACGTTGACGACCCTGATCTTCAACTCCGGCAAGTGTTCCCGCAAGATCTGCACCGTGGCGAGCACCTCCAGTGTTGGGGTGTCTCCGCAGCAGCCCAGGACCACATCGGGTTCGGCGCCTTGGTCGTTTCCGGCCCATTCCCAGATGCCGATGCCCTCGGTGCAGTGCACTTCAGCTTGTTTCATGCTCAGCCATTGCGGCATCGCGTGTTTGCCGGCGACGATGACGTTGACGTAGTGGCGGCTGCGCAGGCAATGGTCGGCCACCGAGAGCAGGCAGTTGGCGTCCGGCGGCAAATAGACCCGCACGATGTCGGCTTTCTTGTTCACCACATGGTCGAGGAAGCCAGGATCCTGGTGGGTGAAGCCGTTGTGGTCCTGCTGCCAGACATGAGACGCAAGAAGGTAATTCAGTGAGGCGATGTCGTGGCGCCATGGTAGTTGCGCAGTGACCTTGAGCCATTTCGCGTGCTGGTTGAACATCGAGTCCACGATATGGATGAACGCCTCATAGCAGTTGAACAACCCGTGCCGGCCGGTCAGCAGATAACCCTCCAGCCACCCCTCGCTCTGGTGCTCACTGAGCATCGAATCCAGCACCCGTCCCTGGGGCGCGAGGTATTCGTCGTTGGCGGCGGTGCGGGCCTCCCACTGCCGGTCGGTCACCTGAAAGACCGCCCCGAGCATGTTCGACAGGGTCTCGTCGGGGCCGAAGATCCGGAAGTTGTGCGCCTCGTCGTTGAGCGTGATGATGTCGCGCAAAAAGGTGCCGAGCACGCGGGTGTCTTGAGACATCACCGCGCCGGGTGAGGCTACCGCCACCGCGTGGGCCCGGAAGTCGGGTATCCGCAGCTCATGGCGCAACACCGCGCCGTTGGTGTGCGGGTTGGCGCCCATTCGCCGTTGCCCTTGGGGGGCCAGCGCGGCGAGGTCGGGCAGCAGCCGCCCGGTCTGATCGAACAGCTCGTCGGGTTTGTAGCTGCGCATCCAGCCATCGAGAAGTTCGATGTGCCCGGGATGGTGCTCGTCGACAAGCAGCGGCACCTGGTGCGCCCGGAAGGTGCCTTCGATCTGCTGGCCGTCGACTTTTTTGGGTCCGGTCCAGCCCTTCGGGGAGCGCAGCACGATCATCGGCCAGCGTGGCCGGGTGCTCTGGCCGTCGGTGCGGGCCGTGTGCTGAATGCGGTGAATGCCCTCGATGACCGTATCCAGGACGGAGGCCATCAACTCGTGCATGTCTTCGGGGTCGTCACCTTCGACGTAGTGCGGTTCCCAGCCACAGCCGCGCAGGAACTGGTCGAGCTCCTCGGGCTCGATGCGGGCCAGCACGGTGGGGTTGCTGATCTTGTAGCCGTTCAGATGCAGGATCGGCAGCACCGCCCCATCACCGATCGGGTTGAGGAACTTGGTGGAATGCCAGGCCGTGGCCAGCGGCCCGGTCTCAGCTTCACCGTCACCGATCACGCACGCCACAATCAGGCCGGGATTGTCGAACACCGCACCGAACGCGTGACTGAGCGAATAACCCAATTCCCCGCCTTCGTGAATCGATCCCGGAGTCGTCGGTGCCACATGGCTGGAAATACCGCCAGGGAAAGAGAATTGGGTGAACAGCTTCTTCATCCCCGACTCGTCCTGGCTGACGTCGGGATAAATCTCGCTGTAAGAGCCCTCCAGGTAGGTGTTGGCGACCAGGGCCGGCCCGCCATGGCCAGGGCCGGCAACGTAAAACATATCCAGGTCGTACTTGCTAATGGCCCGGTTGAGGTGCACGTAAATGAAGTTCTGCCCCGGCGTCGTTCCCCAATGCCCGACCACCAGCGGTTTCACATCCGAGAGCGCCAATGGCCGCTTCAGCAACGGATTGTCATACAGGTAGATCTGGCCGACCGACAGGTAATTCGCCGCCCGCCAGTACGCGTCCATCTTGTGCAGCAGTTCGGGTTCCAGTGTTCGGGTGCACGTCACGGAGTTTCCCTTGCTCGACACGTCGCTAATGGTTTGTTGATGGAGTTCGCTGCCGGTCTGTGCCGTGGCGCGGGTTCCGTGAGCGGGTGTCACGGCGCGGAGTCGGTGAGCAGCCGGATCAGTTGGCGCTCGTCCATTTCGGTCCAGGAGCCGCAGGCGGCGAGCCACTGAGCGGGATCGTCCTCGAGGCCTAGGACAGCACCCGCGTGCGATTCGGAGGCAACCGGCATCTTCACGTGGGTGGATCGCACGGCGCGGTACATCACCCAGAAACTCCACCCGATCCCAGGGATGAGCATCAACGTGGCGATCATGGCCGGATGCCCGCGGCCGGGGTTCCGTTGCCCACCGCTACCGGAACGGGAATCGGCGGCTTTGGCTCCGGCCGGGATGCCGCGCCACTCTCCCGGGCCAAAAAGGTCCCGAGTTCGGCGATGGTCGACATCAACGGCGCCGGGAACACCACGGTGGTGTTCTTGTCCACGCCCAGCTCGACCAGGGTCTGCAGATTGCGTAACTGCAGCGCCAGCGGGTGGGCCATCATGGTGTCCGAGGCGTCGCCCAGGGCGGCAGCGGCCATCGATTCACCCTCGGCGGCAATGATCTTCGCGCGCTTCTCCCGCTCCGCCTCCGCTTGGCGGGCCATCGCCCGTTTCATGCTGTCGGGCAGTTGGATGTCTTTGAGCTCCACCAGGGTGACCTGCACACCCCACTCGATAGTCGTCACATCCAGGATCGCGCGGATGTCGAGGTTGATCTTGTCGGTCTCCGAGAGCGTCTCATCCAGCGTGTGCTGACCGACCACCTTGCGCAGCGTTGTTTGAGCGATCTGATCAATCGCCGAGTAAACGTCCTCGATCGCCACCACCGACTTCACCGCGTCAACAACCTTGAAGTACGCCACCGCCGAGACATCGACAGTGACATTGTCGCGGGTGATGATCCCCTGAGATTGGATCGGCATCGTCACAATCCGCAGTGAAATCCGATGCAGCACATCGATGAACGGAATGATCAGCCGCAACCCAGGTTGGCGTTCTCCGATCACCCGGCCCAGCCGGAACAACACACCGTTCTCGTATTGTTTGACGATCCGCACCGCCATCGCCAACACGACCAGCGACAGCACGACCAGAACAAAGATTACGAAGACCAGCGATTTCATCGACGTGCGCCTGTCGGTGAGCTGTGCCCACGGGTGCCTGCGGCGACGTCATGCGCAACCGTCGTAGTTCGGGGACTCGTCGTAGTTCGGGGATGTTGTAAGGGGGCGAATCGAACCGGGAAACTCCGTGAAACAGTCATGGTGATCCTGATGTGGAAACGATCACCGGCACGTAAGGGCCTTGGAGCCAACGCTCCCCAGTTCTGCAGCGGACAGCAGAACTCGTCCCAAACCAGCTGAGATTCTCAGCACCCTTGACGCTACACCCTTGGCGGGCACCCCATCGACCCAGCTGCGGGACGGGAACGCATCCCACCGTGGTTCCCGGCGTTGCCGGTGAATGTCCGCAGGCGAGGCAGCACGTACCCGGACTGCAGTGACCGGCACCGTCCCCAGAATCGCGAGCCGCGGTACTATTGGCGTGACAGTCCACCTCGCGGCTATTAGGCCGCATGGATATGTCGTCGGGCTCTATCTCGGTATCGCGGGCACCGAGTGTGAGCCGCAGTGAGTGCAGGATGGCATACGAATGACCGAGTTCACCGAAAACGTCCACGACATTCCGTCCCGATCACTGACCCAAGAGCAGGCCAGCGCCGATGCCGCCGACCTGCAGACCGCCATCGACGCGTTGGCGGGCCTGGTCGCGGATAGTCTCGGGCTACCTGAGTTGCTAACCGAGGTCGCAGCATTCGCAGTTCATGCAATACCGGGCGCCGAGGGTGCTGGGGTGACCCTGCTCCGGGTCGACCGGACCGACAACATGATCGAGGAGCTGGCGGCCAGCGCACCGTTCGTCGCAGAGATCGATCACCTCCAATACGCCACCCTGCACGAGGGCCCCTGCATCACCGCAGCGCTCGAGCGCCGAACCGTGCGTTCCGGGTCATTGGGTGGAGAGCAGATGTGGCCGCGGTTCGGTCCGCGAGTGGGCAGAATGGGTGTGCACAGCGCGCTGTCGCTACCCCTGCTGCTGCCCGGCCAGGTGGTCGGAGCAATCAACGTCTACGCCCACGACAAGGATGTCTTCGACGAGCACGCCGCCGAACTCGGAGAACTGTTCGCCAAACCGGCGGCGGTCGCGGTGCACAACGCCCAGATCCTCGCTCAGGCGATGGCGTTGGCCGTCCAGCTGCAGACCGCGCTGTCGACGCGTCCGGTGATCGATCAAGCGATCGGCCTGCTGCGTGGACGCAGCGGGCGCAGCGCCGAGGATGCCTTCGCCCAACTGCGAGCGATCAGTCAAACCGAGCACCGCAAATTGGCGGAAGTAGCGCAACGCATCGTCGACGAAGCCGTACGCCGCGCCCGCGCCCGCGCCCTCCACAACCCGACCTAAGGACTCATCGCGGCCGACGGGTTGTCGATGGGCGGCCCCGCCCGCGTACGTTGGACAGCGGGGGCACCGTCCCGGGAAGGGTCCTGACCCGCATCCTGGATCCCCCACCAGGCACCGCGACTCGCTGTGCCCGGCCTTGGCAGGCTCGATCGGCGCCCGGGAGCGCCCAGCGGAGCACGCAACTCGTGACAATGACCGCGGCGATGGTCGCCGCTCTGAGCATCTTGACCGAAGCGCTGGATGAACCTGGCACTGACATCGCGCACAGTCTGCAGCAATTGACCCTCGCCGCTGCCGCCGCCATCCCGACCTACCGCGGTCTGAGCGTGATTGTGCCCCACAGCGATCCCCCGTTCACCCTCACCACCTTGGCCGACGGGGCCAAAGCGGGCGACATCCGCACCTCGCTGCAGGTACTGCTGCCCACCATGGGGGCCGCCCACGATGCCGCGGCGGTGTCCGTCATTTTGTATGCGTCCGCGCCGGGCACCTTCGTCGACCTCGCCGCCGACCTCGCATGGCTCACTCAGCAGCCAATGGGCGAGATTACCCTCGACGGGCACCTTACCGTCCCTGCCGCGGCGGACATCGGCGCTCAACTGCAGGCGGCGTCCACCATCAATCAGGCCATCGGCGTGCTCATCGGCCGCGGTTACAGCCCAGACCAAGCCCAGCGCCGCCTCGCCACCCAAGCCACCACCAACCGAATCGACCGGCACGCCGCCGCAGTATTGGTCCTCGGCGCGGTCGTCGACGCCGACGACGACCGGGACCGAGACATCCGTTGAGCAACCGATATCACCGACGGGCCTGAGCGGGGCGCGCCCGTGGGGTGTAGCGTCAACGATGTTGGGACGCTCAACCAGTCCGGGATGAGGGTGGCTGTCCGCCGCTACCCTCGCAGAGCAGTGGCTCTTGCCGAACGCGCCGGTGACAACCGCACCCGGGGACCACCATGACCGCCGCAGCCACTCCGTGGACGCCGAAACCGGCTCCTGCGCAATATTTTCCAATCGAGAGCGTCATGTGTCTCATCCGACATGACGCTAAAGAACGCGCGCGGCGCGAACCGGCCGCAGAAACACCGTATACGGCCCCGCCGCCATGACGACCGACGCACCGCACGCTGGTAGCGCGGCCGGCCCGGGTACCGGTTTGAAGTCAGCGCCACTAGCCCAGGTCGAGACAGAACTGGGCTACTCCCCTGGCGGCCTGAGTCAGGCCGAGGCCGCGAAGCGTTTGGCGCAGTACGGGTCCAACGAGATCGCCGAGCACAAGACCAATCCACTGCTGAAGTTCCTCAGCTACTTTTGGGGTCCTATCCCGTGGATGATCGAGATCGCTGTCATCTTGTCTGGCGCGGTCGGGCATTGGCCGGATTTCTTCATCATCCTGCTGCTGCTGCTGGCGAACGGTGTAGTGGGCTACACCGAGGAACGACAGGCCGGCAACGCAATTGAGGCCCTCAAAGCCAAGCTGGCCATCAACGCGCGGGTGAAACGCGACGATACGTGGATCAGCGCCCCGGCGCGGGAACTGGTGCCCGGCGACGTGATCCGGCTGCGCCTGGGTGACATCGTGCCCGCCGACGCCCGGCTGCTGGACGGCGACGAGATCGAGGTCGATCAGTCCGCGCTCACCGGCGAGTCGCTACCCGCCACCTGCACCACCGGTGACGCCGTGTTCTCCGGATCCATTATCAGGCAAGGCGAGATCGGCGCCCTGGTCTATGCCACCGGCGTCGGCACCTACTTCGGCAAGACCGCCGAGCTGGTGGCCGACGCGCACACCGTCAGCCATTTTCAGCGCGCCGTGCTCAAGATCGGCAACTACCTAATCATCCTCGCGGTCGGGCTGGTCACGATCATCGTCGCCGCGGCGATCCTGCGCGGCGACGCGATCCTGACCACGCTGCAATTCGCTCTGGTCCTGACCGTCGCCGCGATCCCGGTGGCGATGCCCACGGTGCTGTCGGTGACGATGGCCGTCGGCGCACGGTTGCTCGCCAAGAAACAGGCGATCGTGAGCCGGCTGGTCGCCATCGAGGAACTCGCCGGCGTCGACGTGCTGTGCGCGGACAAGACGGGCACCCTGACCCAGAACTCGCTGACGCTGGGCGCCCCATTCGCCGTCGACGGCGTCACACCGGCGGCGGTGATCCTGAACGGCGCGTTGGCTTCTCGCGCCGACAACGACGACCCCATCGACCGCGCGGTGCTCGGCGGCCTCGCCGACACCAGCGTCTTGCAGGCCTACACCGTTACGCACTTCAAACCCTTTGACCCGGTACATAAACGCACCGAGGCCACCGTCACCGCCGCCGACGGAACCACCTTCAAAGTCACCAAGGGCGCCCCGCAGGTCATCCTCGCGCTCGCCGCCAACGCCGCGCAGATCACACCCGCCGCCGATAGCGCCGTCAACGATTTCGCCGCCCGCGGCTTCCGGTCGTTAGGCGTGGCACGCTCCGACGGCGACGGCGACTGGCAATTCGTCGGTGTGCTGCCGCTATTCGACCCGCCCCGCGACGACGCAGCAGCGACCATCACCTCCGCCGCAGCGATGGGTGTGTCCGTCAAGATGGTGACGGGCGACGCACTGGCCATCGCGAAGGAAACCGCGACCAAGGTCGGCTTGGGCACCGACATCCTCGACGCCGCCGCCTTGGGGGATACGAAGAAGAACGAGACGGCGGCGGTGGCCGAATCCATCTTGACCGCAGACGGTTTCGCCCAGGTCTTTCCCGAGCACAAATACCACCTCATCGCTGTCCTGCAACAGCACGGCCACATCGTCGGAATGACCGGCGACGGCGTCAACGACGCGCCAGCCCTGAAGAAGGCCGACTGCGGCATCGCCGTGTCGGGCGCCACCGATGCCGCCCGCGCGGCGGCCGACATCGTGCTGCTGACCCCCGGCCTGTCGGTGATCATCGAGGCGATCAAACAGAGCCGCAAAATCTTTCAGCGAATGAACAGCTACGCGATCTACCGCATCGCCGAGACCCTGCGGGTGCTGCTATTCATGACCGTCGCCATCCTGGTCTTCAACTTCTACCCGCTCACCGCCATCATGATCGTGATGCTCGCGCTGCTCAACGACGGCGCAATCCTGTCCATCGCCTACGACAACGTCCGCTACCGCAACGAACCCGAAGCCTGGAACATGCGCCTGGTCCTCGGCATCTCCACCGTCCTGGGAGTGATCGGACCGATCGCTGCATTCGGCCTGTTCTACCTCGGCGACCGTGTGTTCGACCTCGGCCACCCCCGCGTCCAGACCCTGATGTACCTGATGCTGTCCGTCGCCGGGCACCTGACCATTTTCTTGACCCGCACCCGCGGACCATTCTGGTCCATCCGACCCGCCCGCATCCTGCTGATCGCTGTCCTCGGCACCCAGACCGTCGCCACCCTCATCGCCGTCTACGGGCTGTTCATGACCCCACTGGGCTGGGGGTGGGCAGCTGCGGTCTGGGCATACGCTCTCGGCTGGTTCCTCATCAGCGACCGCATCAAGCTTCTCGCCTACCGCATTCTCGATCGTAGGGAGGCGACGCCAGGCGGCGCCGCCATTGCGCTCGCACTCAAGGACGACAGGCCCGCGGCGACCGCCGATGCCTTCCCACGATTGACGCCGACAGAAGGTTGATCATGCAGGACACCTTGATAAAGTCCGACACGCTCAGGGCTGCAGTGCAATTAGCGTGCCGGGCCCCGTCATTGCACAACAGCCAACCCTGGCAATGGGTTGCCGAGGGTTCGTGGCTGCACCTATACGTCGATGACAGCCGGATTCTTCCCTCGACCGACAGGTCTGGGCGGGAGGCCCACATCAGCTGCGGCGCCATGCTCGACCATCTCTGCGTCGCGATGGCGGCGGCCGGGTGGACAGCCAACGTCGACAGATTTCCCGACCCGCATTACCTGGATCATCTCGCGTCAGTCGATTTCAGCCCACTGGGCGTCGTCAGCGATGGCCAACGCGGCCGGGCCGACGCGATCCTGCACCGACGCACCGATCGGCTTCCCTTCGCCAAACCGAGGCATTTGGAGTCGTTAGAGCCTCTGTTGCGCAACGTTGTGGGTGCTGGAACAGTTCACCTCGACGTGCTCGCCGACGACCTGCGCCCGCGATTGGCGCAGGCGTCACGGCTTACTCAATCGCTGCGACAGTACGATTCCTCGTACCGTACCGAATTAAATTGGTGGACTGGTCATTTCGAGAATTCCGATGGAATTCCGCGCAGTGCGCTGGTTTCGGCGGCTGAAAGCGGTCGGGTCGACATCGGACGTGCCTTCCCAGTCAGCGCCCACAACGAGCGGCCCGCCGGCACAGGGCAAGACAAGTCCGCGGTAGTGGTTCTGTCTACCGACGAGGACAGCCGCGCGGACGCCGTCCGGTGCGGCGAAGCGTTGTCCGCCGTGTTATTGGAGTGCACGTTGGCCGGCCTGGCGACATGCACATTGAGCCATCTCACGGAGCTATGGTCCAGCCGCCACCTGATCGGCACCTTGACCGGACGGGAAGCTATGCCGCAACTTGTGATCCGCATCGGGGAAGCCCAGGTCCTTGACAAGCCACCCGCCATGACGCCGCGGCGACCGCTTCGCGACTTTCTGAGGTTTCACCGCGACGTCGACGGACAATGACGTCTATCGGTACGCGCGAGGTCGATGAGACCTCGACGAAAGCCGATCTCAAGGAGCCCCTCACCTCGTTGTACCGGAATCTGCGCACGTCGGCCTCCGGATTGTCCGGCCGCGAGGCGCAGCGGCGACTGCTGGTGTACGGACCAAACGAGCTTCCGCAGCCGTCCGGTCGGAGGTGGCCGGGCCAACTACTCAAGCAAGTCACCCATCCGCTGGCCCTGGTGCTGGTTGTCGCGGCCGTGCTGGCCTGGTTGACGGGAACCCCGGTCCTTGCGGCGGCGATCGTTGCGGTGATCGCGTTGAACGCCGGTTTTGCGTTCGTCCAGGAAATGCAGGCCGAACGCGCCGTGGAAGCGCTCGCCGCCTACCTGCCGACCCACGCCCACGTCATGCGGGACCGTCAGAAGGTCGAAGTCGAGGCCCGCACTCTGGTGCCCGGGGATGTGCTGGTGATCTCGGAGGGTGATCGCGTGTGCGCCGACGCGCGAATGATCGACGGAGACCTGGAGATCGACCTGTCCACACTCACCGGTGAGTCGCTGCCCGCGGCCCGCTCGGCTGATCAGGTGGACACCGCCGCGACGAAGCTGCAGGCCCGCAACCTGGTGTTCAGCGGCACGGCCTGTACAGCGGGCGAGGCCCGGGCGGTGGTTACCGCGACCGGTGCACACACCGAGCTCGGCCGGATCGCGGCGCTGACCCAGCGCACGACCCGTGCCGACAGCCCGCTCGAGCGGCAGGTTAAGCGGGTGGCTTGGTTGATCGCGTTGGTCGCTGCTGGGGCCGGCCTGATTTTCGTCCCGGCCGGCATGGCGGCCGGCTTAGGCTGGACGGCGGCAGCCACTTTCGCGATCGGGTTGATCGTCGCCAACGTGCCCGAGGGGCTGCTGCCCACCATCACCCTTGCGCTCGCCGTCGGCGTGCGCGATCTCGCCCGCCGCGGCGCCGTCGTCAAACGTCTGTCTGCGGTGGAAACGCTGGGTTCGACGACGGTGATCTGCACGGACAAGACCGGCACGCTGACCGAGAACAAGATGCGGGTCACCAAAGTTTGGCTACCCGCCGGTGAGGTCGACTTTGAAAATGGCTCGGCCGCAGTCGGATCCCCCGAACTGCGCGTCCTCGCGTACACGGCAGCCGTGTGCACCAGCGCCGAACTGGCCTCTCAACCACTAGGGGCGGCGACGGGAGATCCGACCGAACTCGCGTTGCTGGAGCTCGCCCGCACCGTCGGTGCCTCCCTGGATCCACACGACCGCGACGGCGGCCGTCGGGCCACGTTTCATTTCGACTCCCACCTGCGCCGGATGTCTACGGTCGACGTCGAGGGCGACGGAACCGTCGCGGCGCACACCAAGGGCGCACCAGAAACCGTGTTGCCATGTTGCACCGACATCACCGAGATCGACGGCGGGCAGCGCGAACTGACGGATCTCGACCGGACCAACCTGGCCGAGTTGATCGATCACCACGCCGCGCAGGGCCTGCGAATGTTGGCGATCGCCTGTCGTCGACTCGATGCCGACGCGGTGATCGGCCGTGACCGGGATGCCATCGAGGACGGGCTGTGTCTGCTCGGGCTGGTCGCGTTGTTCGACCCTCCGCGGCCACAGGTCGCCGACGCGATCACCCAGGCGCATCGGGCCGGGATCCGCATCCACGTGGTGACCGGAGACAACGGGCTCACCGCGGCCCGGATAGCCCGCCGCGTCGGGATCGGCACGGCCGGCGCCCAGATCGTCACCGGGGAACAGCTCGACGCATTGAGCGAACCCGAACTCGACCACCTGCTTTCCGGTGGCGAGGAGATCATTTTCGCCCGCAGCTCACCGGAAGCGAAGCTGCGCATCGCCGACGCGCTTCGGGCCCAGGGGCAAGTGGTGGCCATGACCGGCGATGGCGTCAACGATGCCCCGGCTCTGCACCGCGCGGACATCGGCGTGGCGATGGGGCGCTCCGGCACCGACGTCGCCCGCGAAGCGGCCACGATGGTTCTCACGGACGACGATTTCGGCACCATCATCGTCGCGGTCGAGGCGGGCCGACGGGTCTACGACAACATCCGCAAATTCATCCTCTACATTTTCGCCCACGCCGTCCCCGAGGTCGTGCCCTTTCTGGTGTTCGCCCTGTCCGGTGGTGCGATACCACTGCCACTGACCGTGTTGCAGATCCTCGCGATCGACTTGGGCACCGACATCCTGCCCGCGCTGGCGTTATCCCGGGAACCGGCCGAACCGGGACTGATGGACCGGCCACCGCGCCCACGCAAGCAAGGGATCATCCAGGGGGCAATGCTGCTGCGCGCCTGGGCATTTCTGGGCGCCATCTCCGCGGTGCTGGTCATGGGTGGCTTCCTGTTCGTCTTGCACCAGGCCGGGTGGCACCCCGGTGATCCCACCGGCGTGGGGGCGCCGCTGCATCACTCCTATCAACAGGCCACCACGGTGGCGTGGCTCGGTATTGTCGCCTGCCAGATCGGCACCGCCTTCGCCGCCCGCACCGAACACGCGTCACTGCGCGCAATTGGTGTGTTCAGCAATCCGGCGTTGCTCGTGGGTATCGGCGTCGGAATCGTGTTCGCCCTGGCGTTGGTCTACACGCCATTCCTGCACCCGGTATTCGGCACCGCCGCGCTGCCGGTTAACCAACTCGTGCTGGTAGTCCCGTTTCCGTTCATCGTGTGGGGCGCCGACGAATTACGCCGCCTGTGGCGCCGACGCCGTACGGGGGCGGCGAAAAAACCGTCGCGCTTAACTGCGCCGAAGTTGGGTATTCCCCGGTAGCCAGGCGAACACGCCGGGCGTCTCGGGGGGTCCGAGAGGAGAAGTTAATGATTGTCATGGCAGCCACCGAAATTCTTGCCCGCTCGACGACGCTGACTAGCGTGGGCTGGGTCGGCTACATCATCATCGGGGCGTTGGCAGGCTGGATCGCCAGCATGATCATGAAAACCCGAGAGGGCCTGCTGTTAGACATCGTGCTCGGAGTTGTGGGCGCGTTGATCGGCGGGTTCCTGTTGAGCTTTGTCGTCGATACCGCCGCTGGCGGTTGGTGGTTCACTCTCTTTGCCGCGGTCTTGGGAGCGGTGATCCTGCTTTGGGGCCTGCGGCTCGTCCGCCGCGCGTAACTAGATGACGGTAGACGACAACCCTAGGACCGAGCGAGGCAGCGACGCCGAGGGTCATGGCGATCTGGTCGGCCAACCTCATTCCGATGAGGAAGGTCCGGTCGCCGAAGCGCAGTTGCTCGCGGACGAGATGAGTTCCGACGAGCAACCCCTCGGAGCACCCGGTCCCCGATTCAATCGTCGGTCCCCGTTCTACATCGGGATGACCGCATCCGCCGGAGTGGCGGTGACCTACGGGGCTGTCGAGCTACTCGGGTCGCTGGAATCGGTGCTGGTGCTGATCGGTGTGGCGTTCTTCCTGGCGCTAGGGCTTGAACCCGCCGCGTCGTGGTTCGTCAACCGCAAACTACCGCGGTGGGCGGCCACGACGCTCGTCTTCGTCATCTTCCTCGCGATGATGGGGGCCTTCGTGGCCGCCGCGATCCCCCCGCTGGTGCAGCAAGCGGAGGAACTCGTCCACCAGGCGCCGCACTACCTCCAGCAGGCCCAGGATCACTCCTCGGCGATCGGCAAGCTCAACGATCGCTTTCATCTGCAACAGCGCATCACCGACACGGTCAAGGGCTCGGGCGGATCGGTGGTCAGTGATGTGGTCGATGCGGGAAGCGCGGTATTCGGCGCAATAGCCGACTCCTTGGTGGTCATCGTCTTGACCGTGTACTTCCTGGTCGACATGCCCCGCATCCGCACCAACCTGTACCGGATGGTGCCCAACAGTCGTCGGCCGCGCGCCATCCTCATCGGGGATGAAGTGTTCGCCAAAGTCGGCGCTTACGTGCTGGGCAATGTGTTGATCTCGGTGATCGCCGGGGGCGCCACGTTCATCTGGCTGCTGGCGTTCAACGTCCCGTACCCGTTGTTACTCGGCATTTTCGTTGCGCTATTCGATCTCGTGCCCGTCGTCGGTTCGACCATCGCCGGTGTCGGCGTCGCCGCTGTCGCGCTGACGGTCTCGCTTCCGGTTTGCATTACAACGATCGCGTTCTTTGTCTTCTTCCGCCTCTTCGAGGACTACCTGTTAGTGCCGAGAATCATCGGCCGGGTGGTGCAGGTGCCCGCCCTGGTCACCGTTGTCGCCGTGCTCATCGGCGGCGCACTGCTCGGGATTGTCGGTGCGCTGGTAGCGATTCCGATCGCCGCCGCGCTGCTGTTGCTCACCCAGGAAGTTCTCTATCCGCGCCTCGACGAGGTCTGAACTAGTGGTCTCTGTCGTCAGTTCGTCGGGGATTTAAGTCCAGGCGGTGGGGGCGTCAATCAGTCAGTGACTACTGCAAACGCGGTTGGCACCCGGTTGGGTGATCAGCCGTCTTGACCGGAATTACCGTCGGTGCCCGTGCCGCCCGCCGAGCCGGTTTGTCCGCCCGTTTGCCCCGTGCCGGGCGTGCCGGCGCCTCCGCCGTTGGCCCCGCCGCCCCCGTCGCCGCCGGTACCGCCGGCTCCTGCTGACCCGGCAATGCCCGCCTGGCCGAATAGCCCACCGGAGCCGCCGAAGCCACCGATGCCGCTGCCGCCACCGTCGCCACCGCCGCCACCGTTGCCACCATGGCCGCCGTTGCCCGCGTCGCCGCCCTTGGTGGGAACGCCCGAGCCGCCGGTGGCGATACCACCATTGCCGCCGCCACCGCCGATGGCTCCGCTCCCGCCTTCACCGCCGTGGCCTCCCACGCCGGCGTCGCCGCCGGTGCCGCCGTCACCGAAGAGCAGCCCGCCTGCGCCGCCGTTACCGCCCGGGCCGCCGGCACCGCCCGTTCCACCCGTGCCGCCGGAGCCACCGACGCCACCGTTGCCACCCGCAAAGCCTTGGGCCTGGGCAGCATTACCTCCGGCGTTGGCCGATCCCGAACCGCCGCCGACGCCACCAACGCCACCATTTGCTCCAAGGCCGCCGTCGCCGCCGAAGCCGCCGGCGCCGCCGGCCCCGCCGGTGCCGGCCAGCAGCCCGCCATGACCACCGTTACCGCCCGCGCCCCCCACGGCACCCGTGCCGCCCGACGCGCCTGTGGCGCCGCCGCCACCGTTGCCGCCGGCCCCAGAAAAGGCGGACGTACCAGTACCGAAGGTCCCGGCCGCCCCGCCGTTACCGCCGGCGCCTCCCGTCCCGCCAGCGGCCGAAGCGTTGGTCCCGTTGCCGCCCGCGCCGCCCTGGGCCGTCGCGCCGAAGGTGGCGTTCCCGCCATTACCGCCGGCGCCCCCGTTGCCGCCGGCGCCGCCGGTGCCGCCATTGCCGGCGAATGCGGAACCGGGCGAGCTCGCGAACGGCGCTTGGCCGCCGGTGCCGCCGGTGCCGCCGGTGGCGCCGAGGCCGCCGTCGGCACCAGCACCACCGTTGAAGCCGTAGGCACTGCCATCGCTGCTCTCGAATATGGTGTTGCCCGTGCTGCCGGTGGCGGCCTGCCCGCTGATGACCGGATTGACGCCGTTTGCGCCGGCCAGGCCGGTGCCTCCCTGGCCGCCGGCACCGCCACCGCCGAACAACATGGCGTTGCCCCCACTACCTCCATGCCCGGGGAGGCCGCCATTGATGCCCGCCGTCGCCGGACCGCCTTGCCCGCCGATCCCGCCATTGCCGTTCAGCCACCCGCCGCTACCGCCCTTGCCGCCGAGCGCGCCCGCTCCGCCCGCCCCACCGACACCGCCGTTGCCGAAAAAGCCCGCGCTGCCGCCCATGCCGCCCGCCTGGCCGGACCCTCCCGAGCCGCCAGTGCCGCCGTTGCCCCACAGCAGCCCACCCGCCCCGCCGTTGGCGCCGCTACCCGCGGCACCATTGGCGCCGTCGCCGATCAGCGGGCGCCCCAACACCGCCTGGGTCGGTGCATTGATCACATTCAGCAGGGCCTGCTCGGCGTTGGTCGTTTCGGCTGCCGCATAGGCGCTCGCCCCCCCGTTGAGGGTCTGCGCAAACCGCTCATGAAACGCCTGCGCCTGTGCGCTGAGCGTCTGATAGGCCTGGGCATGGCTACCGAATAGTGCTGCCACACTTGCTGATACCTCATCGGCGCCCGCGGCGAGGATGTCCGACGTCGGGTCCAGCGCCGCTGCGTTTGCCGAACTGATTGCCGAACCGATGGTGGCCAGGTTTGATGCTGCCGCAGCTACGTTCTCCGGCAATACAACAGTGAACGACATTTGAGCTCCCATCAGTCGATCGACGCGTCGCTCGCCGCCCACTGGTGAGCGCCGTCTGCGCGGATCCTACCGCGAACGCCGGTGTCAAAAAAGGTCATTCAAATTGCGCTGCCGTCAATTTCGAGCCGCACCTCGCCCGGCGAGACGTAATACCCAGGCACTGCCGGAGCCCGCTGATCGGCGATGGCGCCAACGGTACGGCGGCGAATCCCAACGGCGGCTCCGGCGGTCCCGCGGGCAAGAGCCGCGACGACTACGAGACCTCTTTCCTACCCACAGGATTCATGGGTTGGCTCACCTGAAGACGTCCTCGACACCGCCTGCGGCCTATATCTCGCCGACCCCACCGCCTGGACTTAACCCCCGACGAACTTACGACAGAGACCACTAGCTGCTCTGCGTGGTGGCGTCCTGCAACTTGGCCATCACCTGATCCATGCTGAAGCTCGCAGATTTCTGTCGCTGCGGGAACTCGACCAACGTCTGCAGCATCTCCGCGACGTACGCCTGGGCCGGGACGAACAGGAAGATGTGGTCCATCATCCAGTCGTAGTAGGTGTTCGACGTGATGTCGGCCCGCTCGTATGGATCGGTCTTCAGGTTGAACAGCTTGGGCACCCGTAGTTCGACGTACGGCTCCGCCCAGATCTGCAGGGTGCCCACGCAGCGCTGCTCGAGGAAGACGAATTTCCAGTTTTCGAAGCGCAATCCGGTGAGGTCGCCGTCATCGGAGCAGTAGAAGAAGTGCTTGCGCGGGCTCTCGTCGGTCTGGCCGGTGATGTACGCCAGCTGGTCGTGTCCGTCGAGGTGCACTTTGTATTTGGTGCCGTTCAGGTCGGCTCCCGCGCGCAGCTGCTCGGCGATGTCGGGCACGCCCGCGGCCGATAACAGCGTGACGAACCAGTCGTTGTGGCTGACGATGCCGTTCAGCACCGAGCCGGCCGCGATGTGTCCCGGCCAGCGCACCAGCGCCGGAACGCGGTACGCACCTTCCCAGTTGGAATTCTTCTCGTTGCGGAACGGGGTCATGCCGGCGTCGGGCCAGCTGTTCATGTGGGGACCGTTGTCGGTGGAGTACATCACGATGGTGTTCTGGGCGATGCCCAGCTCGTCGAGCAGATCCAGCATGCTGCCGATCGTCTCGTCATGCTCGATCATCGTGTCGTGGTAGGTCGACTGCCAGCGCCCCGACCGGCCTACGCTTTCGGGCCGGGTGTGGGTGCGGAAATGCATGTGTGTGGTGTTGAACCACACGAAGAACGGGATTCCGGCCTCAACCTGGCGCTTGATGAATTCGACTGCGGCGTCGCGGAATTCGTCGTCGCAGGTTTCCATCCGCTTCTTGGTGAGCGGTCCGGTGTCCTCGATGCGCTGGGTGCCGTCGCCGTTGGCCCAGGTGTGCAGGACGCCGCGCGGCCCGAACTTCTTGCGGAACTCGGGATCCTTTGGATAGTCGGGTAGTTCGGGTTCTTCTTCGGCGTTGAGGTGATACAGGTTGCCGAAGAATTCGTCGAAGCCGTGCATGGTGGGCAGGTGCTCGTCGCGGTCGCCGAGATGGTTCTTGCCGAACTGGCCGGTGGCGTAGCCGTGCGCCTTAAGTGCCGTCGCGATCGTCGGGTCCCCGGCCTGCAGTCCCAGGGGTGCCCCGGGCAGGCCCACCTTGGTGAGGCCGGTGCGGTACGGGTTCTGGCCGGTGATGAACGCCGCCCGCCCCGCCGTGCAGCTCTGCTCTCCGTAATAGTCGGTGAACAGCGCCCCTTCGGCGGCGACGCGGTCGATGTTAGGGGTGCGGTAGCCCATCAGGCCGTTGCTATAGCAACTGAGGTTGCTCTGCCCGATGTCGTCGCCCCAGAGGATCAGGATGTTCGGCTTGTCAGTCAATGGTTGGCCTTTCGCTGGCGAAGCCCCGATGCCTCACACCCGGGCCAGCCTAGACCCCGATTCTGACGCCGTGGGGTGATGCGCCGCCGGGTGGCTGCTTGTGGATTCGGATTCCGGGTAGTCCATAGCTGTACCTCGTACGACAACCAGAAAGGGTGCCACCCATGTTGGCTTTCCTGCGCAGCCCCATTGGGCGTTGGGTCGCGGTGAGCGTGTTGCTTCCCCTCATCGCATGGCTCCTGAGCCGTATTGGTGCCGCGGTGCAGCGACACAGCGGCCACCCCACCCGCATCTCGAAGTTTCTGTTGGGTGCGTCGCGAATGGCCAACCGCCGCAAAGCCGTTGTCGAGGGAGACCCGGCGCTGAACGGTCAGGGCGTCCCGACGGAACTGGCTGCTGGCGAGCGGCCGACCGGCACGACGGGCTAGGTACGCGCCGCACGAGCGGGCGTGTCTGTACGACGACACGCCGTCGGGGGCGGCATTTTGCGCACCCTCGCGCCAGGGTGAGTACTCGCTAGGTCCGCGACTCCTCCGGCATCCACGGCGGCGACTGCCCCGGCTGGCCTGGAGAAAGGGAGTCGACGAAAGCGGCGGCCTTGGGCGGTTCATGATTGGCCAGCCCGGGCCGCTCGTTGGCCTCGCGGTGACGTCGCGGACCAGCAAGTCGATGCCCGTCACCGGGACCCCGATCGCCTCGGCCGCGGTGGTTGATTCGCCCATTTACAACCCAGCGCATGGGTTAACTCTTTAGACATTTCGTGCCAACGGGAATTGTCGCGATCGTCATTTAGTGAAATTTGTATCGCTCTAGCCCATTTATTGGTTATTGGTGCAAGATTATTGCGTTTACTTTACGTTCGACGGCTCCAACCCGCGGGTCATTCGGCCCGGGCGAGGCCACCAAAGGGGGCGATTAGCTAGGAGGTTGTTCCGCAATGGATTTCGCACTCTTACCCCCAGAAGTCAACTCCGGCCGAATGTATAGCGGTCCCGGGTCAGGGCCGATGCTGGCCGCCGCTACGGCCTGGGACGGGCTTGCTAGCGAGTTGCGTGCGGCGGCAGCCTCTTACGGCTCGGTGATCTCGGGGCTGAGCGCAATGCCGTGGCTTGGCGCCGCATCAGCGGCGATGACAGGCGCGGCCGGCCCCTACGTGGCGTGGATGACATCCACCGCCGCCCAGGCCGAGCAGACAGCCATCCAAGCTAAAGCGGCGGCGGCGGCCTATGAGGTGACGTTCGCGGCGATGGTGTCGCCGCCGGTGGTCGAGGCCAACCGCGTCCTCTTGCAGGCGCTGGTGGCAACAAACTTGTTCGGGCAAAACAGCCCGGCGATCGCCGCCACCGAGGCCCTCTACGCCGAGATGTGGGCACAAGACGCTACTGCGATGTACGGCTACGCGGGCGCGTCGGCCTCCGCGAGAATGCTGACCCCGTTCATCCCGGCACCGCAAACCACATCCGGGGCGCCGGCTGCGCCTAGCCCACTAGCACCCGTCCAGCCGATCGTCACGGCACTGCAGGCGTTCATACTCCCAGCGATCCTCGAGTTGTCTGCGAAAGCGGCGAGCGCGCTAAACACTGTGGAGGCAAACGGGCTGTTCGTGCCGAGTGTGGCCCAGGCTGGGCTGACGCCATTGAACACCGCCTCTTTATTTGTCGACCTGAAGCACGACGATTCGGAAGAGCGGGATGGGGCGACGCAAAAGAGGGAAGACGATATCATGAGGACACTGGACAGCAACGGTTTTCACCCGCCCGAAGACATTCCGTTGATACGGCAGGTAATGGCGTGGGGCCCGGCGGAGGTCCCTTCCGTGACGGCGGGTCTGGGTCGGGCACAAATGGTCGGGAGCTTATCGGTGCCGTCAGCCTGGACCGTGGCGGCACCGGAGATCAGGCTCGCCGCGGTGACCTTGCCGGCGGCCAGCATCGCCGCCGTCCCAGAAGTCATGGCCGCGAGCCCCGGAAGCCTCTTCAGTGAAATGATTTTGGCGAACATGGCCAGCCGCGCCATCAGCGGGACTCCAACTCCGGGACGACGTCAGGAGCGCATCGCGTCCGTTTCCGGCGCTCGTCCTGTGTCGACGACGCCCCAGTCGCCGAGCGGCCACATGACAGCAATCGCCGCCGACGTCCACGAGTTCGCTGCAGCACTAGTCAAGCTTGGCGACCTCCGCGACTCAGGGCTTCTCACCGACGAGGAATTCGACCAGCAGAAACAACACCTTCTCGGTCGGTAAATCTCGATATTTCGGCACCACCAGCGTCTACCAACGGCCCCCGACGTTCCCCGGATCGCGCCGGTTGAGCCATTGATTCGGTTGACGGACTACGATTTTTTTGCGCCGGCCCGCGTCGCCACGGGTGGCACCGCAAGCAAAGGAGCTCTCGGCATGAGTGAATACCCGTTGGCCGGCAAGGTCGCCTACGTGACCGGGGCCGCCCGTGGCCAGGGCCGGTCGCACTGTGTGCGGCTGGCGCGCGCCGGCGCCGACATCATCGCGCTCGACGCCTGCGCGCCGGTGACCGAGTTCAACGGCTATCCCCCATCGACGCCGGAAGACCTCGCCGAGACCGTCGGCCTGGTCGAAGGTGAGGGCCGCAAAATCCTGGCCGACCACGTCGACGTCCGGGACTTGGATGGCCAACAACGGTTGGTGGCCAAGGCGATCGAACAGTTCGGCCGGCTGGACATCGTCGTGGCCAACGCCGGGGTGCTCAATTGGGGCCGGCTGTGGGAGATTTCGGCTCAACAATGGCAGGACGCGATCGACACCAACCTGACCGGGGTGTTCAACACCATCAAATCCACGGTGCCCGCGATGATCGCGGCCGGCAACGGTGGGTCGATCATCAACATCAGCTCGGCGGCCGGAATCAAGGCCGTCCCCGGCTGCGGGCATTACTGCGCGTCGAAGTTCGGCGTTGTGGGCCTGACGAATTCGCTGGCGGTCGAGTTGGGCGAGTTCGGGATTCGGGTGAACTCCGTGCATCCTTACGGAACCGATACCCCGATGGGCAACGACGTGGCGATGTACCAAATCTTCGCGGATCATCAGACGTACATCCACAGCTTCTCCCCCGGCGCGTTGCCGACCGATTCGCTGGCCGCACCTGATCTGGTGTCTGACATCGTGCTTTTTCTGGCGAGTGACGCGTCGTCGCTCATCACTGCCGCCCAGATTCCCGCCGATAAGGGGTATTTGAAGATCTGAGTTGAGTGCGTGTCCAACCGATTTGCCGCGCAAGATCGTCGACGCCGACCAGCGCGTCGGCATTGCGACTGGAGTTTGAGGCAACTTTTGAGGCGCTCCGACGTGGGCTTTCGTTTTCCTTGGCGTGGTCTACCGCGCCTGTCTCAGAACCTTAGTTTTGCCACTGCCGCGGTTCAGTGAAGCCCGTGGTTCGGGCTTTAGGGCGTTTGACGTTAGCCGGGCTGGCCAGATTGGCCGGTGGTGCCGTTACCGGCGGGGCCGGTGCCGCCGTTACCGCCGGGGCCGCCGTGTCCGCCGGTGCTGATCAACCCGGGGCCGCCGCCGTCACCACCGTCGCCGCCGTCTCCGCCGTGACCGGTCAGGGAGCTGCCGCCGGCCCCGCCGGTACCGCCGCCACCGCCAGTACCGATGCCGATCACCTGGCCGCCGGCGCCGCCCGCCCCGCCGGCCCCGCCGGTATCCCCGGTACCAGGTTCGCTGCCGGTCACGGTCCCGGAGTTGCCGCCGGTACCGCCGGCGCCGCCATGACCGCCGCTGCCGAACTCGATGATCCCGCCGGCGCCACCGGAACCACCGGCCCCACCGACGTCTCCCGTCGAGATCGTGCTGTCGGTGACGGCCCCGGCTGCCCCACCGGCACCGCCGTTACCGCCGTTACCGCCGATGCCGACAGTCCCGCCTACGTTGCTGGCGCCGCCGGCCCCGCCGGCCCCGCCGTTGTCGCCGGCGGTGACGGTGCTGGATCCGCTCACGGCCCCGCCGGCCCCACCGGCACCGCCGTTACCGGCGTTACCGCCGTTACCGACCAACTCGGCTATGGCGCCGACGCCGCCGGCCCCGCCGGCCCCGCCGTTGTCACCGGTGGTGACGGTGCTGGATCCGCTCACGGCCCCGCCGGCCCCACCGGCTCCACCGGCACCGCCGTCACCACCGTTAACGAAATACCCGGCAATGTACCCTGCCCCGCCTGCCCCGCCGGCCCCGCCGTCGTCGCCGATGGTGACGGTGCTGCCGGTGACAGCCCCGCCAGCCCCACCGGCCCCGCCGGCCCCGCCATTACCGCCATGGCCAGCCACGATTGCCCCGCCGGCGCCGCCGGCCCCGCCGTTGTCGCCGGAGTAAACGGTGCTGCCGGTGACGGCCCCGCCAGCCCCACCGGCCCCGCCGGTGCCGCCGTTACCGCTTTGGCCAGCCACGATTGCCCCGCCGGCGCCGCCGGCCCCGCCGTTGTCGCCGGAGTGGACGGTGCTGTCGGTGACGGTCCCGCCGGCCCCGCCGGCCCCGCCATTACCGCCGTGGCCAGCGGAGGTGCCGCCTGTGCTGGTGCCGGTGCCGGGGCCGCCGGCTCCGCCGGCTCCGCCGTTGTCGCCGGCGGTGACGGTGCTGGATGCGCTCACGGCCCCGCCTGCCCCGCCGTTACCGCCGGCACCGCCGTTAGCGCCGTTACCGACGTACCCGGCAGAGCTGCCCGCACCGCCGGCACCGCCGGCACCACCCACGTCGCCCGTGCCGACGCCGGAGCCGCCGGTGACGGCCCCGGCGTCGCCGCCGTTGCCGCCGGCACCACCGTTACCCCCGTTACCGACGTACCCGGCAAGGCTGCCAGCCCCGCCGGCACCGCCGGCACCACCCACGTCACCCGTGCCGACGTCGGAGCCGCCGGTGACGGCACCGGCGTCGCCGCCGTTGCCGCTGGCACCACCGTTACCGCCGCTACCGACAAAACCCGGAAGGCTGCCGCCGGCTCCGGCGCCGCCCGCCCCGCCGGTGTCGCCGGAAAAGACAGCGCTGTTGGTGACCGCCCCCCCGGAACCGCCGTTACCGCCGGCACCGCCGTCACCGCCGTTGCCGAACAACGCGGCGAAGCTGCCGACTCCGCCGCTGCCGCCCGCCCCGCCGACGTCGCCGGAGTAGACGGTGCTGCCGGTGACGGTCGCGGCGGCGCCACCGGCCCCGCCGGCCCCGCCGCTACCACCATGACCGCCGATGGCCGCACCGCCGGCCCCGCCGGCCCCGCCCGCCCCGCCGATGTCACCGGAGTAGACGGTGCTGCCGGTGACGGTCGCGGCGGCGCCGCCGGCCCCGCCGGCCCCGCCGCCACCGCCGTTGCCGATCAGCCCGCCACCCACGCCGCCGGCTCCGCCGGCCCCGCCCGCCCCACCGATGTCGCCGGATGAGACAGTGCTGTTGCTGACGGCCCCGCCGCCTCCGCCAGTTCCGCCGTTACCGCCAGCCCCGCCATCGCCGACAAGATACCCGCCGCTTCCGCCGGCCCCGCCGCTTCCGCCGGCCCCGCCGCTTCCGCCGGCCCCGCCGTTATCGCCGGCGACGGTCGCGCTGCTACCGGCCCCGGCGCTGCCGCCGGCCCCGCCATTGCCGAAGAAGCCCGCCGACCCGCCGGCCCCACCGGCCCCACCGCTGGCGCCATCGGTGCCGGCACCCCCAATCCCACCCACGCCGCCGTTACCCAGCAGTAATCCACCGCCACCACCGCGACCCCCAGCCCCTCCGGTTGACCCCGCACCACCGGCACCTCCGTTGCCGATCAGCCCAGCAGTCCCGCCAACCCCGCCTTGACCTGCCGCATCGGTCGCGCCGAACCCGCCATTGCCGACGAGAATCCCTCCGGCGCCGCCGTTGGCTTGCGCCAACGTCCCACCCGCAATCCCGTTGGCGCCGTTGCCGATCAAGGGGCGCCCTAACAGTGCCTCGGTCGGAGCGTTCAGTGCTCCCAGCACGTCTTGCTCGAGGGTTTGCAGCGAATTGACGTTGGCGGCCTCGGCTCCCGCGTAGGCGTTTTCCGTCGCGGCGAGGGAGGCGGTGAATTGCTGATGGACCGTCGCGATCTGCACCCCGAGTGATTGGAATCTCAGACCGTGAGAGGAAAACAGTGCAGCGATAGCCGCCGATACCTCGTCGCCCGCGGCGGCTGTCAGCTTTGTGGTGGAAGACGCCGCCGCTAGGGATGCCTCACGCAATGACGAACCAATACCCGCGATATCCGCTGCCGCTGCCCGCATCGTTTCTGGCATCGCAATCAGATAGGACACCCTTGTCCCTCCATCCCGCCCGGCCCTCGGCCCTCGGAAATATCAAGCTGGGGTAAGTATCACGCCTTCGGCGCAGACATCGGCGAAATCGGACAAATTTCTCGAATTTCCAAGACATCAGTCACTAGGAGACGTGCCCTACTTGCACCGACGGCCCAAGAAACCCACCCAAGTGGGCGTCCCTAGCTGAGGCGACATCTGAGAATCCGACAACGTTAGTTCTGAGACTGCATGGACCGTGGCAAACGGACGCGAGGGAACTGAACAGCCGCCCGTCAAAGCATCGCTTCGGTCCACGCGATATGTCCTTCGAAGCCAAGCGATGTCGCCATGTCGCGGTAGGCGTCCCGGAAGTCCGCGTAAGCGGCGGCATCGCCGTGAGCCTGCGCTAGTAGGGCGCGTAGTCGCAACAGCCATATGTCGCGGATCGCCAGACCCTCATCTGCCGGAACAGCCGCCAACCGCTCGATTGCGGCCTCGGCTTCGGCCACATCACTCTTTGTGCCGCAGTCGAGCAGTGTCTCCACCAGAACACCCGTCGCTGGTATGCCCCACCCCAGCAGTTGTCCCTGGCGGAAGAGATGGTCGACGGCGGCACGCATGAGCGGTATGGCCTCATCGGGCTCTCCACGCCGAGCCGTCTCACGCGCCAAGTAGACATTGATGGCCGGTAAGTGGCACAGCAGGGATTCCCTACGGACGAACTCTCCGCTGACCTCAGCCAGGAACTTGTGTCCGTGGTCACGCTCGGCGTCCGTTGGGCGGTGCACCAGCGCCAGGCCCAACGTCATCCGGGTCAGGGTCACCGCGTGATCATCAGCGGATCGTTCGGCAATCCGTAGGGCATCCTCGATCTCGCGCATCGCGGAATCGTCGGCCCTCAGCACGCCTACCGGTATCCCCCCGGAGTAGGCGAAGGCGGCGACCCCGGCGTATGAGAACGGGTCGGCGCTGCGGACCATCTCCAGCCCGTGCTCCAAGTCGTCTCGCCAGCCGGGACGACCCAGGGAGTACCGGGCCATAGCCCGCGTCGTAAGGGCGAGCGCTAACGGAGACCCGATAATGAAGTTGCCTTTCGACGGGTCACCGTCGGCCAGGTCGATGACCCTTTGTGACCACCGCAGCACGTCAGACCACTCGGCGCGCTGACCCTTGGGGTAGGCCAGCGCCAAGGACAGCCCCACCGTGAGGGTCGGGTCGCCGAGCGACTCGGCCAGTGCCCAGGCTTCCGATGCCAGCTGCGACGCCTCACGTATCCGGTCCTGATATGCGTGATCCATCACCAGCCCCGCCATGGCGATGGCCAGTGACGCCTTGTCCCCGGCGGCGGTGCACAACTCCCGCAATTCATCAAAGCCCTCGCTGGCAACATTCACATCGACTCGCGACGCGGTCCCGCACAACATGGTGCGCGGGGCGATGCGCATGGCTGCTCGTGCTGGATCCTCGGCGGGTAGGGCGTCGGCGATCTTCTGGGCGCGCTCCCAACTTTGTCGCGCCGCGTTGATGTCGCGGTTGGTCGCCCACGTTGCGGCGCGCATATGCCAGCCGTAGGCGGCGTGCAGATCACCGGCGGCGTCGAGATGTTCGGCGATCAAGGCGGCGTTCTCCTCCGCTGCTGCCGGGTCGCGTGATTCGATGGCGGCCGCCACGCGGCGGTGCAGGTCTGCGCGATCTGACTTCAGCTGCGATTCGTAGGCCACAGTGCGGATCAGCGGATGGTGGAACACATACTCGCTTTGTCGGGTGAACGTGATCTGATCGATGAACTCGCCACTCAGCAGGTCCTGCAGGGCAGGGTCAATGCCCAGCGGTTCGAGCAGGTCTCTACTGAACTTCGTGCCGATGACAGCGGCTGCGCTCAAGGTGTGCTTAGCCGCTGGGTCGAGCCGATCGATGCGGGCGGCGATGGTCGCCTGCAACGTGGCTGGCACACTGACCTCGGTAGCATCTGCCGTCGATTCGTAGGCGCTGCGGTTGCCCCGTAGGACCCCGCGCTCGGCCAGGTCGCGCACCATCTCCTCGGCGAAAAACGGGTTTCCAGCGGCCCGCTCGGCGATCTTCTGGCCCAGTGCACCAACCGAGGGGTCGCGACCGAGCAACTCTGAAACCAGGGCCGCAGTCTCTGAATCACTTAGGGGCGCAAGGGCGATGGTTTGTGCACCGTGCACGCGAGCCAACGCCCCCTCATACTCCGGTCGGTGGGCGATAAGCACCAGCGAGGGCGTCTGCGGGATCACGGTGAAGAACTCGGCCAGCATGGACTCGCTGACTTCATCGATCCAGTGCGCGTCCTCGATGACATAGACCGCTGGGGTGTGGCGGGCCAACGAGGCGGCGTTGACCAGCGCGGTCAACCGCCGCCGCCGGGCATCGGGATCGATCTTGGGTAGTTCCAGTTCGGGATCGGCGATACCCAACAAGTCATCGAAAAGCAACAAATCCTCGGGGTCTGCATCCGGCAGCCGCGAGCGCACCCGCTCACGACCGGCCGGGCTGTCCAGGCCACACACACCGATGGCGGCCCGCAGGATCTGCGCCACCACATGGAAGGCAATGTCGCTGGTGTGCGATTCGCAGTAGGCGGTGAACACCTCCACCTCGCGCCCAGCAGCCATTGCCGTCACCTCACGCACCAGACGGCTCTTGCCGATACCCGGTGATCCCACCACGGTGACCACCGCGCCACCGCCGTCGACAGCACGGTCCAACAAGCCTTCGACAGCGGACATCTCCCAGCGCCGACCCACAAGAGCGGACTGCGAAGCGCCAATAGACCGATCCCGGTCCGACACAGCCAACAACCGCCGGGCAGGCACCGGCGCATCGGCGCCCTTGATCTGAACCAGCTCGGCGTCGCCGAGCGTCGCCGTGCCCTCGACCAATCGTGCGGTCGATGCGCTGAGCATCACCCCGCCCGGCGGTGCCACCGACTCCATCCGTTGGGCCATGCCGACTTGCTCGCCGATTGTGGTGTATCCGAAAGAGCCTGTACCGATCTCACCGGCAATCACCTGACCGGAGTTCAGTCCGATGCGCACCCACAGGTCGATGCCGTCGCGGTCGTGGATGTCGACGGCAAGCCGCTTGGCTTCCTCCTGAACGCCCAAGGCCGCCAGGCAAGCCCGAACAGCGTGATCCTCCAATGCCGCGGGCGCACCGAACACCGCCATGATGCCGTCGCCGGTGAACTTGTCCACCGTGCCGCCATACCGCCGCACCACTGCCGCTGAACGCTCGACCAGCTCGGTCATGATCTCGCGCAACCGCTCTGCACCGACAGCCGCCGCGATATCCATCGAATGCACCACATCGGCGAACAGCACCGTCACCTGCTTGTACTCCGCTTGCGTGCCCGGCCCCCCAATCGGCAACCCGCACTCGCTGCAAAACTTGGCTTTCTCGCTCAGCGCCGTACCGCACGATCCGCACGACAGCCCCGTCGCGGTCATCTCACGCGGCCCGACCTGCAGTCGATCACCTCAATATGGTGTCACCACCGACCAGAATTGTCTGCCGCGATGTGTGCTGGGAGGCCAAGCGTCTTAAAGGCGACATTTGAGAATCCAAGAACGTTAGTTCTGAGATTGCTTCGAAAATCGGGCCTATCTCGCCGGCTTATACGGCCAGCCGGTCATGGTCGGAAAACGGAGTTGACCAATTGGTTGGCGCCGGTCGCGGCCACGTCGAGCATGTTGCCGACGGCGACGGCGAGGTCGGCATTGCCGCCGTAAGAAGTGGGGCTGGCGCCGGCAACGGCGGTGCTGCCAGTGCCCCAGACGAGGGCGACGTTGCCGCTGCCGGGGACAATCCTGACGCCGCCGGCAAAGGCGGAGCTGCCAGTGCCCAAGGCGGAGGCGAAGTTGAAGTTGCCGCTGGCTGCGCTGGCGCTGCTGTTTTCGCCGAGGGCGATGGCGGTATCAAGGTTGCCGGCGAGGCCCGCGTACGCGGCGCTGCTGGTGCCGAAGGCGGTGGCGAGGTTCAGGTGGCCCGTGCCGGCCTCGGCGAGGCTGGTGTTACCGATGGCGAGTGCGGCGTTAAAGATTCCCCCGGTGACCATCGCGTCGCTGTTGGGGCCGAAGGCGACCGCGAGGCCGCCGAAGTTCGAGCTGGCGGTCGCGCTGCCCGACCGGAGCACAGTGAACCCGCCGACCGAGACGGCCGCATTCGGGACGGGCAGCCTCAGCGTCAGGGTCAGGGTAAGGGTCTCGAAAGGTGCCGCATTGGCGGCCTCGGTGCTCGCATACTCTCTCGCACCCGCATTAAGGGCGTGCACAAACTGCGAATGAAAGTCCGCCGCATGGGCACTCAGCGCCTGAAATGCCTTGCCGTGGCTGGAAAACAGCGACGCGATGGCCGCCGACACCTCATCCTGAGCTGCCGCCAACACCGACATGGTCGGAGTAGATGCTGCCGCGTGCGCCTGGCTGAGCGCGGCACCGATACCCGTCAAATCCGAAGCCGCCGAACCCAATACGTCCGGCGCCGCAAGCAGATACGACATGTCGCCTGCCCTCCTGCCCCCGGAGAGTTGCCCGACGGAATTATCCGCCCTAAAACGCCGGAATGCATCAGTTGAAGCGCGATTCACATCAAATTGGCGGCCGGCTCGATCGCGCCTTTGCGTGCGGCGGTATTTGAGAAGCCGCGGACGTTAGGTTTAAGACTGCGCCCAGGTGGTGCTAGTCCACTGCGCTGTCTGGGATCGGCGCCGGTTGGGAGACAGCATTCGTGTGCGACGGCTGGCTTTGGTCCGGCTGGATTTTTGACACGACGAAAGCCAGCAACACGCTAAACAACAGAATGAAGGTCGCGCTGGAGCACACGACTACCACCATGGCCCACGACGTCTGCGGAGGATAGGCGGCGCCGAAAGTCACCAGATTGGTCCATGACAGATACAAGTAGTCCAACCAGTCGCTCGGGAAAGAACGGTCGTCAGACTTGAAAACCTGGTGATAGCCGGACGCGTAGGTCGCGTATTCGGAGCAAATGGCCCATATGGCGACCGTCTGCGGGATGTAAATCGCAAGGGTCATGAGTCCCGACGGCGCGTCGACGTCGATACGGTTTAGTGCGACTTCAACTGTTTGCGAAAGGATTTCGCCAATCCGAATCACCAATAGCAAGGCCACGAACACCCTCAGGATCCAGCCCCACCACGAGTGCTGCCACGCCCATGGGTGAGACTGCGACCACACGAACAAGAACAGCAACGCTGTGACCACAAGCATGTACCACTCAAGCCAGCGGCTCATCTTCTTGACGCGACGATCGTCGTACGGTGGGTCCGGTAGCGGCGGATGTTCCATATCAAAGTGCAAACGAATGTGCGCCGAGGGCAAAGCCCACGACAACAGCACATACCCGGACTCAAGAACTGGGACGAACACCTGGCTCCGAAAGATGCGCTTGCGTTCAAGGGCGGCCCGTGGCCTATTCATCATCATTCAGGCTCAACTCCCTTGGCGAACCGCACTACTAGGCCACAAAGAAAACGGCTTTACCCTACGCCCCAATTCTTAGTCTTGCTACGCCTCGTTCGCCCGATCGATACCCTCCGATGAACAAGATCGCGAATCATTCACCAAGCTGGTGACAGTAGACAACCGACAGTCGGGCTGTTGTTCAACTGCCTCGGACGCACACTGAATCACCCACGGACGGCAGGTTTTTATTCGGCGTACCACGCGTTGAGAAACCACTACCTGTTTAGTGAATGTCTGAGCGGGAATATGGCAGACGAGCGGCAAACCCCCAGGAGGCCCAGCAGATGAGCACAGTCCCATCGATCACGCTCAACGATGGCAACACCATCCCGCAGCACGGGTTCGGCGTCTTCCAGATCCCACCCGATGAGACCGCCGCGGCGGTGCGCTCGGCGTTGGACGTCGGTTACCGCCACATCGACACCGCCGAGATGTACGCCAACGAGGCCGGTGTTGCGGCGGGCATCGCGGAATCGGGCGTCGACCGGGCCGAGGTCTTCATCACCAGCAAGCTCAACAACGGCTATCACCGTCCCGACGACGCGCGCCGGGCATTCGATGCCACGCTCAAAGCGCTGCGCTCCGACTACGTCGACCTGTTTTTGATTCACTGGCCGCTGCCCACCCTCTATGACGGCGACTTCGTCTCCACCTGGAAGGTGTTAGAGCAGTTCGCCCAGGACGGCCGGGCCCGCAGCATCGGCGTGTCGAACTTCCAGCCCGCACACCTGGAGCGGCTCGCGAAAGAGTCCGACACCACGCCCGCGGTCAACCAGATCGAGGTGCACCCGTACTTCGGCAACGAGGACGTCCGCGCCTACGGCATCGAACATGGGATCGCGACCGAAGCGTGGTCGCCGATCGCGCAGGGCAAGGTGCTCGACGATGAGGTGATCACCCGCATCGCCGGCGTGCACGACAAGACGCCGGCGCAGGTGGTTCTGCGCTGGCACATCCAGCGCGGCGACATCGTGTTCCCCAAGTCGGTGTCACCGGAGCGAATGAAGTCGAACTTCGAGATCTTCGACTTCAGCCTCGACGCTGACGAGATGACCGCAATCACCGGCCTCGATCGCGGCGAGTCTGGCCGTACCGGCCCCAACCCGGACGTGTTCGACTACATCCCCGACAAATGAGTAACTCCGGGCGCCTCGCGGTCATGGCCCTCCGCGGCTATTACCTTGTACCAACGGATTAGCGGACCGCGTGACGTCGCCGTGCTACAGGTCGAGCACGATCCGCAGGGCTGCGTCGACGCGACGCATATCTTCGAAGCTCAGGTGACCCACGCTGTTGCCGAGTCGACCGGGATCGATCGCCGCGGCTTGTTCAGCGAGCACGCGCGTGACACGGCCGTCGATCTCGACCTCGGGTCGAAAGCTTGCAGCTCGGGCTGACGTGGATGTCGGCGCTACGACCCATGTCGATAGCGGCAGCTGGTCGGATTGGACCACGACGGCATATCGCGAGCCGGACTGTTCGTGACCCTGGGTGCGCCGTGGAGCGTGGAGCCGGAAGACCTCACCACGCACGCAGCGTCTCCACGTCGCGAAGCACCTGCGTCGCCTCGGCGCGGTCCGCCTCGTCCGCAGCGAGCTCCTCCGCTTCAGCGCGGATGGCTGCGGCAGCCTGTCGGCGCGCGGCTTCGATGAGGGCCCCCCGAACCGCCGTAGATACCGATGTCCCGTCCCTGGTCAATACAGCAAGCGCCCGAGATGCATCCTCGTCGGGTCGAAAGGTGATCGTGTCAGCCATGTCCGTAGCGTACTACAAAATGTAAGACACTATGCTGAATTGCAGCCAACGGGCGCAGGCTACTGTGGGTTCGCCGAAGCAGGAGCCACCCTGCACGCACTGGGACCAATCCAAAATTGGCGCCAGGCTAAGGCTGATAACGTCCGGGCGCATGGGGGCACCTCGAACACCGCCCGGCTGGTATCCCGACCCATCCGGGGCGCCCCAGCAACGCTACTTCGACGGCACCCATTGGACGGAGTTCGGCACGCACTCCCCCCATCCACCGCAACCCGTCGGCGCCAAGAGAAACAAGAAATTCGTCGCAATCGCCGCCGTGGCAGGCGTCCTCACAGCAATTGGTGTCATCGCCACTCTGAGTGCAGGTGATCCGCCCCGCGACGAAGCGTCCTACCAACGGGGCTTCAACGACGCAAAGGAATACCTACGGCCAGGAGTCGCACCGAGCGCGGGATTCTGCGCGGACAGATACGAATTCAGGTATCGGGCCGGCGCGAAGGACGTCAAAAAAGACTACGTTCAGGGCTGCGTAGACGCTGGCGGTGAAGACTGATCGGGGTGCAAACGGTCACGCCGGGCTATCGTCGCTTTCGATGAGCGCACACTTCGAGGAGCTGGGCTGGCGGCAGACTCCGATGGGCGTGATCAGCTTGCGGCGCAGATTCGATCTCTCGGTGCGCGCCGACCTCTATGAGATCAAGCTCGACGACGAGTACCTAATGTCGAGCCTGTTCACCGTCGCCGAACGGGAGCTGGCGCGGCTGGCACTGGCGAGGACGCCGGGACCGGGCCTGGACGTGATCGTTGGCGGTCTGGGCCTCGGCTATACCGCTCAAGAAGCGTTGGAGTGCAAACGGATTCGGACACTGACGGTCATCGAATACTCCGATGCTGTTATCGAGTGGCACGAACGCGGCCTGCTGCCAGATACCGTTGGCCTGGCCGCCGACGACCGCGTCGCCCTGGTGTGCGCGGACTTCTTCGCCGCCGCCACCAGCGTGGTGGGATTCGATCCGGAGCGCCCTTGCCGAACCTTTGACGCGATCCTGCTCGACATCGACCACTCGCCCCGCCACCTGCTCCACGATCCGCACGCCGACTTCTACACCCATGACGGTCTACGAGCCGCATCCGCTCATATCGTCCCGGGCGGAACGTTCGCCATGTGGTCCGACGACGCACCGGACGAGGACTTCACCGCGGTCCTCAAAACCGTATTCACCGACGTCGAGGCCCAGCGGGTCTGGTTCGACAACCCACTCACCCGAGGCCAGTCGTCCGCCACCATCTACCTCGCGACCCGGGCGTGACGTGCAAGGGGACAACGGGGTCCTAGCGCGGCCCTACGGCTTTTGACACTTCACGCAGTCGCGAGAAGCCACCGTGGTGACATTGATCCGGGGCCATTTCAGCGCTACCTGTAGCCGGTTGAGCAGACCGGGATCGCCGAGCGCGAAGTCCTGGCGACGGCCAGCGTGATCGCACACGATCTCGATGTCAGCATCGCAATCCCACAGCGCCAGGGATTCACCGCTGTTGTAAGCAGAGCGATAGTGGATCCCGGTGACCGCGCTACCCGCGGGCTTTTCGTCATAGATGGCGCGCGCCCACTGCTGGGTCAACGAGCGGGGCTCGTTGCCGTTGCCGAGGGATGGCAACGCGCCGATCGCCATGGCGGCGCCTTTAGCGTCAAGGTCATACATCGCGAGCGTGGTGGTTGGAGCGACGATGGAGACCCGGTAGGAGGGGCAGATCGCGGCGACCCCAGCGGCGCCGAATACTTCGCAGGCCGAGGTCGCCAAGTCCTCGCCGACGTAGAGGATTCGTCGGCCCGTCGCATCGACTTCCGGCGGGTCGGCGGGCTTGTGATGGTCAAACCGCGCCTGCGGGCCGTACCGCCGGAACGTAGCGCCGTCGACTGCGTACTTGTCCTGGTGATAGACGCGACACCACGTCCAAGGTGCTGACACCACGGGTGGATCCCAGCACCAGACCGCCGCTTTCCCCACCTTAGGGAGCGGCGGTACCGGTGGTCCGAGTTGCTTTACCATCCGGCCGCAGTGAGTGCGCGCGCCACCTTTATCACCGATGCGCTGCCGTGAGCCACCGCCTCGTCACGCGGGGTGCGCCCGTCGAATTCTGGGTTGGGGCGCATGACCCATCGCGAGAGGCTTACCGGTCCGCCTGGAAAAGCCCCTTGTAAGACGTCGAGATCGGGTAGCGCACCGGTAACGTTGTCCGGATCGAATTGCCAACGCGGAAGCCGCCATTCACGGCCCAACTTGATACCGACCAGCTTTCGCGATTCGAGTTTGTCGGTGACACTCTGCGGGCTGATCGATAACAGTTTGGCCACTTCTTGTCTGCCGAAACTGTTCGCGGCCAGGTCCCGTCGCTGTGCGAACTGGTCAGTGAGGTCGGCAACGACTGCCTCGGCGGCGGTCACCGAGTCCGGCGCCGGTCCCCAGAATCGTTCATCGAGACCGTCGTCAGGCGATGCCGTCGCCGCCGCCTCCAGACGTGCGAGTTCGGACTCGTCGGCTTCGTTGACCAAAGCCTCCAACTCGGCACGCAACCGTGACTTGCCATCGGAGCGGGTGGCACCCGGCGATGGCACGTGCGCTTCTTCGACCCGCTCGACCGCGACGATGGCCAATCCAGCGTTCCGCAGGGCCTTCTCGAGTTCTTCCCGACCCGCGATGTTCCACGGCAGATCGTTCGGCAGTCCCCCGTCAACCGCCGTCCGCTCGACAACCACGAAACCATCCATATACGCAGGATACGCAAGATACGCAGACAACGCCAGGTCCGTACGCTGGGAAACGTGACAACGAGTTCAGCGTGACCACACAGCCCAAGCCCGTCACACCCGCCGCCGGACAGGAGTCGGTGTGGGACTACCCCCGTCCACCCCGCTTAGAGCGTTTCGCGGGCTCGGTCACCGTGGAACTGGGCGGCACCACCATCGCGTCGACCACCCACGCGTGGCGTGTGCTGGAGACCAGCCATCCCCCGACCTATTACTTGCCCCGGGACGCCTTCGCCGACGAGGTGCTACGCGAAACCACGGGCTCGTCGTGGTGCGAATGGAAAGGCCAGGCAACGTATTACGACCTGGTGACCGACGCGCGCACCGCGCCCCGAGCCGGCTGGACCTACCTGAGTCCCTCCCCCGGCTTCGAGCCGATGACGGGCGCCATCGCCGTCATGGCCGCGCTCGTCGACCGGTGCACGGTGAACGGCGAACAGGTCGTTCCGCAACCCGGCGGCTTCTACGGCGGCTGGATCACCAGCTGGATCGTCGGCCCCTTCAAGGGAATCCCGGGCTCGATGAACTGGTAGTGGATTGCCAGCCACTCGAGCCGCCACGGCGCATCCCCGTCACTAACATCATCGCCATGGTGCGGGCCCGGTGATGCGATCACGGCGCGGGATGCAGATCCGCCAGATGCGCGAGTGGCTGGCACTCACCGCCGCCATCGCACTGATCCCCTGGACCATCTACCTCGGGCTGACCCTGCCGCAGAACTACACCGCCCAGCACTGGCAGGCGACGTGGGTCGGCTTCGACATGTTGCTGCTGGCGTTCATGATTGCCACCGCGGTTCTCGGCTTCGTCCGGCACCACCTGCTGACGCTGTTCGCGTTTTCCACCGGAGTTCTGCTGGTCTGCGACGCCTGGTTCGACGTGCTGACCGCCAAGCGTGGCGACTTCGCCGTGTCCATCCTGACGGCTGCGCTCGGAGAACTGCCGCTCGCCGTCGTGCTGATCGGCGGCAGCTTGCGCATCGCGCGCCTGCAGGGCCACCCCGTCGGCCGAATACGGTGGCCGTTTCCCCGCCGTCGGCTCCGATGATCAACCGGTAGCGCGAAAACATAGTTCTCGAAATTTCGTAGGTCACCGCGCGGCGAGTTATGATCCGCTTCGCGGTTGTCCAGGCCAGCGGGAAGCGGCACAGGATGCCATCGCTCCCGTAATGGAAGGACCACTGATGTCGTTTGTCTTCACTACCCCGGAATTTGTCGCGAACGCGGCCGGGGACTTGGCCAACATCGGCTCAGCGATCACCGCGGCTAACGGCGCTGCGGCGGCACCGACCACCGCGGTGGCCGCCGCTGCCGGCGACGAGGTGTCGGCGGCGATTGCGTCATTGTTCTCCAGCCACGCCCAGCAGTTTCAGGCGCTCAATGCGCGGGCGGCGGCGTTTCACGCCGAGTTTGTGCAGGCGCTGAGCGGAGCGGGGGCCACGTACGCGGCTGCGGAGGTGGCTAATGCGGCGCCGATGCAGACCGCCGCGCAGAACATGCTCGCAGCCGTCAACGCGCCCGCCCAGGACTTGTTCGGGCGTCCGCTGGTCGGTAACGGCGCCAACGGGGCGCCGGGCACCGGGGCTGCCGGGGGGGCCGGCGGACTGTTGTGGGGTAACGGCGGTAACGGCGGGTCGGGGGCGGCCGGACACATCGGCGGCAGCGGCGGTAGCGCGGGGTTGTTCGGCAACGGCGGGGCCGGTGGGGCCGGTGGAGCCGGTGCGGGCGGCGGTAACGGCGGCCAGGGCGGGTTCTTCGCCGGCAGCGGCGGGGCCGGTGGCGCAGGCGGCGCCGGCCTGATCGGAAGTCCTGGCACTACCGGCGGGTCTGGCGGCGGCGGTGGCTCGGCCGGCTTCTTCGGCGACGGCGGGGCGGGCGGCGCAGGTGGCGCGGGCGGCAACGGCGTCGCAACCACGGACAGCACCGCCGGGGCCGGCGGGAGAGCTGGAGTTGCCGGGGCCGGTGGCAACGGCGGTCTGATCTACGGCAACGCCGGGGCCGGCGGGGCCGGCGGAGCCGGCGGCATCGGAGGCGACAGCGGAAACGGGACCGGCAGTGCCGGCGGGGCCGGTGGGGCCGCCACGGCTGGTGGGGCTGGCGGAAGGGCCTTCCTGTTCGGCAACGGCGGCGCTGGCGGCGTCGGCGGCGCTGGCGGCGCCGGGGGCGAGAGCGGCCACCTCTTGGCCGGCGGGGCGGGCGGGTCCGGTGGAGCTGGCGGGCAAGCCGGTTCCGCTGGGCTGATCTACGGCAACGGTGGGGCCGGCGCGATCGGCGGGGCCGGCGGTGCCGGTGGGATCAGCTTTGGCGCCGAAGGTGGCGCCGGCGGGAACGGCGGGGCAGGCAGTAGCGGCGCCGCCGCCGCCTTCTTCGGCAGCGGTGGCGCCGGTGGGGCCGGCGGGGCCGGCGGGATCGGCGGGTATGCCGGTGGAGACGAAGGTGCCGACCTTGACGGTGGGATCGGCGGCAACGGCGGCGCTGCCGGTGGCGGCGGCAACGGTGGTCTGTTCATCGGCAACGGCGGGGCCGGCGCCGCCGGCGGGACCGGCGGGACCGGCGGGTTCAGCAGCCGCGGGAACGGCGGGGTGGGCGGACACGGCGGAGCCGGCGGCCTCGGCGGTAGTGATGGTCTGCTACTCGGAAACGGGGGGACCGGCGGGACCGGCGGGACCGGCGGGATTGGTGGCGGCGCGAGCAACGGTCACACCGCCGGGGCCGGCGGGATCGGCGGAGCGGGCGGGGCCGGCGGGAACGGCGCCGGGCTGGTCGGCGACGGCGGGGCCGCCGGGGCCGGCGGCTCGGGTGGTGCCGGCGGTAGCGCCGTCTACGGGACCGGGGCGGCCGGCGGCACAGGTGGCGCCGCCGGGCACGGCGGCAGCGGCGGCCTGTTCTACGGCACGGGTGGTGCCGGCGGCGCTGGCGGCACCGGCGGGGCTGGCGGAGCCGGCGGCAACGGCGGGTCTTCCGGCGCCGAAAACGGCGGCGCCGGCGGGAACGGTGGGGCCGCCGGGGACGGCGGGAACGCCGGAATCCTTTACGGCACCGGTGGTACCGGCGGCGCCGGCGGCACCGGAGGGGCCGGCGGAACTAGTTACGACGGATCCGGTGGGGATGGCGGGCTCGGCGCGGTCGCCGGACACGGCGGCAGTGGTGGTCTGTTCTGGGGCGACGGTGGCAACGGCGGGATCGGCGGAACCGGGGGCGCAGGCGGCACTGGCCTTTACGCGAACGGCGGGAACGGCGGGAACGGCGGCAATGGCGGCGCGGGCGGTTTCGGCGGCTTGTTCGGCGGCAACGGCGGCAGTGGAAGCGCGAGCGGGGCGGGAGGCGCCGGTGGGATCGGTATCTACCAGGACGCGGGCGGCTCCGGCGGGTCTGCGGGTAACGGCGGTAACGGCGGCAACGGCGGGTTGTTCTTCGGCGACGCCGGGGCCGGGGGCGTCGGCGCGAGCGGCGGTACCGGAGGCGCGAGCGCCGGCGGTCCAGGCGGCGTCGGCGGAAACGGCGGATCCGGTGGCACCGGCGGTGTGGGTGGCCTGTTCTACGGCAACGGCGGCGACGGCGGGAACGGCGGCACCGCGGGCGTAGGCGGGTCCGGCAACGCCGCGGCCGGCGACACCGGCGGGGCCGGCGGGATCGGCGGCAATGGCGGGTCCGGCGGTGCCGGCGGCGGCGTGATCGGCAGCGGCGGAGCCGGCGGGACCGGCGGCGCTGGCGGTGCCGGCGGGACCAGCTTCAACGATGTCGGCGGCGACGGCGGCAAGGGCGGTAACGGCGGCAATGGTGCCAACGCCGCTGCGTTGCTCGGTGCTGGCGGGCTCGGCGGCGGCGGCGGGACCGGCGGGGCCGGCGGCTATGGGGTCAATTACGGGACCGACGGGACGACCGGGACCGGCGGGGCCAGCGGCGAGTCCGGGGTCTTCTAGAGCCGGGCGCTGGTCAACCGCCCGCGCCGCCGACGCCGGCGAGCAAACGCAGAATCGCACGAATCAGCCCGGCGGAATGCGATTCTGCGTCTGCTGGCCGTCACCGCAGGAATTCGAGCACGGCCGAGTTGAACGTGTCCGGCGATTCCAGATGCGGGACATGCCCGGTGTTGGCCACGCCCACGAAGCGGGCCTTGGGCATCTTTGCCGCGAAGCCCTTTGCCATGTCCGCGATGTTTCCCTTGGCGCCCTGGTCCTGGGGCGCAGTGTATTTCGCGCCCACGTAGGTGTGGTCGGACAGGCCGCAGACGAACAACGTCGGGGTCGGTAGCGACGCGACGAAACCCGCGGCCGGCTCGTTGACAAGCATGTCCGTCGCGGCCGCGGAGCTTTGCACCCAGCGCTCAAATTCGGGCCCGCGCCCGATGGCCGTGCGGACCGCGACAAAGGGCTCGATGAGCCGAGGCTCCTTGTTCACGAAATAGTGCGCCATGTACTGGCGGATCTGATCGGCGGTCATGGACCGCTCATCCTGCGCCCAATCGTCATGGCGCACTTGCTGCGTCAGCCCGACTCGATAGTCCTCGAGCCCCATCGGGTTTTCCAGCACCAGCGCACGCACCCGCCCGGGTAGCGCCCGCGCCATGTGCATGCCGACCAGTCCCCCGGTCGAATGACCGACGAGAACAACAGATTCCAGCTTCAGCTGATCCAACAGGGATTGCAGATGCGCCACCAGCGAGGCCGAGGTCAACGTCGAGGGCTTGGTGGATTTACCCCAGCCGATCAGATCCGGAACGATCACCCGGAAACCCTCGCGGCGCAACGTCTCGATAACTCCCGCCCAGTACGCGCCGAAGAAGTTCTTGCCATGTACCAGCATGACGGCGCCCTTTGAACCCGCGCCGTCGGGCGCCACGTCCATGTACGCCAGACGCGCGCGCCGCTCCCAGTCCGGGGCCTGACGGTCGATCCAGTCCGCCTGGGCCACGTGGGTGACATCCAGATACTGCACCGGATGCGGATAGGGATAGCCCTCCAAACCGATACCGAGGATGTCGCCGTCGGGGAATGGGACCGCTGGTCCGCCGCCGCCTGGCGCGGCGTGACAGCCGGACACCAGCAGCCCACCCACGGCCAGCGCCCCACCCAACACGCGCCGCCGATCAACCCTCATCGAGTCCACCATCAGACCCACACTCCCCCGGTCGTAGCCAATAAGAGATACGAAAGACCGCCACCCACTGCCCCACCGACATTAAAGTGCCGTTCATGGGCAGGAAGCTGTTGGCGGGCGGGCGCGGCCGCTTGTTGGCGATCGCGCTGTCGCTCGCCGTCTCTGGCGCCATGATCTACGCCCAACAAACAAAGCCGCACCATGGGCCGGCCCCGACCCCGGCGGCAACTCCGACGATGACACAGACCATCCCGGCGCCGCCGCCCGCGCCTGCGCTGGACACCGGTCCGCACATCGCCACTCCCGAGGAGGCGCAATCGTTGGCCGCACTCGCGGTCAACGCGCCCATCGGCGCCCAGAACTTCCAATTCCCGTTACCGCCGAGCATCGGGCCCGAGGACAAGTTGCAGGTCAAGACCATCTGGGCGGCCCGCGTAATCAGCGTGCTGTTTCCGGATATCAAGACGATCTTCGGTTGGCGGGAGGACCCGCTGCCGTGGCATCCCAAAGGGTTGGCGATCGACGTGATGATCCCGAACCACGAGACCCCCGAGGGCATCGATCTCGGCAACCAGATCGCTGGGTTCGCTTTGGCCAATGCGAAGCGCTGGGGCATCAACCACGTGATCTGGCGGCAGAAGATCTACCCGGGCGCCGGCGCGGGAAGCTGGACGGCCGACTACGGCAACGAAACAGCCAACCACTACGACCATGTGCACATCGCCACCGACGGCGGCGGATACCCGAGCGGGCACGAGGTCTACTACATCGCGTCCATGACGCCTGCGCCGTGATGTTCCGCGGGAAATTGGCCGACTGATCACACACCGGATACCTGGTCGTGGGACCGTAGCCGTGTGCAGCCCGAATTGCGCACCGGCAAACCACGCCCGGTCGACCGATTCCACCGGATGTGTGAGGCGGTCGTCGATCGCCTTCCGTTCGGGCTCGGCAAAATCATTGCGCCGACATTTCTTGGCTTCTGCCTGATCAACGGCCTCACCTTCGGCATCGACCTGACGCTCCTCACTTGCCTGCACAGCGGTCTTGGCCTTCCGGTGCCGGTTGCCGTCACGATCGCCTATGCGCTCGCGTTCGGTCTCAGCTACGCGCTCAATCGCACGTTCAACTTTCAGTCCCACGCTCCGGTCGGACCGCAGGTTGCTATCTACGTGGTGGTGGTCATCGTCAACTACCTGGTCTTCATCCTGGGGGTGTCCACCGTGCTGTCGGCTCTCGGAGTGCAATACCAGCTGTCGCGCATCGTGGCTGGCACGTGTGAAGCCGTGTACATGTACTGCGCCATGCGCTGGTTGGTCTTTCGAGCCCGGTGATATGTCGAGTTACTGCCTAGGCGAACTCGGCTACTGATCTAACAAAACGTCGATTGGCTGCTCACCGTGTTACTTCAGGTATTGCGCCTCACCCATTCGTGCAAGAAACGCATGGGCGGCGCCGGGATCGTCAGCGGCTCGGAATGCCGGGTGGTGAGCAGGCAAGGTTCGGGCGCACGTTCAAGCGTTGCGCCGTCTCGCGGGTCGTCAGCTCCATGTACACAACTACAGCGGTTTCGCCATAATTGTGTACATCCGTCTGTCCATGAACTGTAAGGGAAACACGCGACGGAATCGTCAAAGGAATCGGCCAGCGAGCCAGTAGCGAGTCTGCCCAAACCGGGAGGCACTGAGATGGCCAATAAAAAGCAACTTCAACATCGGACTCGATGAGCACCCCGTTTGTTAGACGGGATTACCGCCTCTGTTCATGAACAAAGCCGGGTCGGCGTTCGCTGTGAATCGCATTGCCGCCGCGTTGGATTCGGGGATCTTCTGGTTCATGACTAACACCAACAGCGCACAGATGATCCTCGGCGGCGGAGGTAGCAAGCCCGGTGGCGGCGGAGGCAAGCCCGGCCGTCAAGGCCTAAATCCGCTTTTTGTTTTGATTGCGCCCCATTAGTCCGGGGCGCGGCTGATTTGTGCCAGCGCTAGCCGAGATCAGCAGCGGCGGTTTGCAACTCGCGCAATACCGCACACGCGATGGTGCCCAAATCTTCTTCCTCACCGGGCTCGGCCCAGCGCGCATAGGCCGTTTTGAACGCCAACGACCCGAGCTCCGCTGCTAATACAGCCGTCGGCGCGGGCACGCCACGCGCTTGGAGCGCTTCGGCCATCGCCGCCGCCAGTCCAATCTGCTTGAGCGCGTTGCGTTCTTGCAGCTCGGCGCTTGCGGCGATCGCGGCCTTGAGCTTGGGCGCGAATTCTCGATTGACCGACGTGAACGCCGCCGACACGGACATCAGGCCGGAGCAGACGGCAGCCAGCGGCGGCGCGTCGGCGGGTGCGGCGGCGATGCCCTCGCGGAGTAGTTGCGCCATCGCGTCCTGGCCGGCGGCCAGCACGTCGCGCTTGTCCGGGAAGTGCCGAAAGAACGTGCTCTTCGTCAATCCCGCGCGCTCGGCGATCTGCGCGACAGTCGTCTCGTCGTATCCGCGTTCGTTGAACAGATCCAACGCCGCGCCCACCAGGCGTTCGCGCGCATCGGGTTCCCAACGAGCCATCACCCCATTCTAGAGTGATGCGACCATTATCCCGTCACAGGTGTACGGTGATGGGATAACAGTCTCATCACTTTAGAGGAGTCCCTCATGCGCGTGTTTGTCACCGGCGCCAGCGGAGGTATCGGTTCAGCCGTCGTCTCAGAACTCATCGCCGCCGACCATCAGGTTGTCGGCCTCGCACGATCCGAGGCGTCTGCCGCGACCATCAGCCAACTCGGCGCTGAGCCGCTGCGCGGCGACATCACCGACGGCGACGTCCTGAAACAGGCGGCCGGCGACACCGACGGCGTCATCTACCTGGCGTTCAACCACGACTTCAGCCAGGTCGGGGACTCGATGGGAGACGAAGCCCGCGCGGTCGGCGCGATCGGCGAAGCGCTCGTCGGCACCGATAAACCGCTGGTGCTCGCAGGCGGCACCCCGCCGGCGCCGGGACGTCCGAGCACCGAAGACGATCCCTTCTCCACCGAGGGGCCCATGGCGGGCCGTGGGCGCACCGGCCAGGCCGTCATCGACCTTGCCGAGCGCGGCGTCCGGTCATCGGTCGTACGGCTCCCCCGGTCGGTACACGACGCCGGCGGGCGCTACGGCTTCGCCAGCATCCTGATCCAGGCCGCCCAAAGCAGTGGCGTGTCGGCGTACGTCGGCGACGGCACGCAGCGCTGGCCCGCCGTGCATCGAGACGACGCGGCGCGGTTGTTCCGGCTGGCGCTCGAACAGGCCCCGCCCGGCTCGGTGCTGCACGCGGTGGGTGACGAGGCGGATCCCATGCGTGCGATCGCCGACGTGATCGGTCGCCGACTCAGTGTTCCCGTGAAGTCCGCGCCCACCGAGAGTTTCGGCCCGCTCGGGGTCATCTTCGGCGTCGACCAGCCCTCGTCCAGCGCACTGACCCAGGCGCGATTCGGCTGGAATCCGACGCAACCAACCCTGCTCGAGGACCTGGAATACGGCGACTATCCCAAGTAGCTGCGGTCGGCGTGCAAGCGATCAGCGCCAGTGTGCGTCCGGCCTCCAAACATGATGCGGCCGAATGCGTTACGATCCACCGCCACTGCGTCGAGAAAACCACCTCGGGCCGAATCGCCTGCCAGGCCGGGGCGGTCAGTGCGGAAGCGCAGCCAATGACCAAGGTGAACATCGGGCCGACGCGACCGAGGTCGGTCAGCATTGGGCCGCCACGCTTTGCATCCACGTCCCGATGTTGGAGACGAACGACGCGACGAACAGGTTGCGATAAATGGGATTTCGTAATCGCGCCCATACCGACGGTTGCTCAGCGTTGGCGTGCTCTTGAGTCTGAGTCACGGCAGACGCCCTTTCGCGCTGTGCAGGGACCAGCAGTCTAAGACAGACAAACCAAGCGCGCGCATCGCAGATTCCCAACCCGGGTGTAGCGATCCGGGCGGCGAGTGCATAAAGTCGTGCACTGAATGGCCAATGATTTACGGCATCGCTTCTCGCCGAAAGGAATTAAGCACTGTGAGTAATACAATCGAGATCGATCCGGTGGTCGAAGCCGGCGGGATCATCCCGGTCTTCAACCCGTCCACCGAAGAGCAGATCGCTGAGGTCGTCGATTCCAACCAGGCGAGCGTCGACGAAGCGGTGGCCCGCGCACGCGAAACATTTGACTCCGGTGTCTGGCGCAAAGCGCCCGCCGCGCACCGCGCGAACGTGCTGTTCCGCGCTCACGCCATCATCAAGGAACGCACCGAGGAACTCGCCGAGCTCGAAGCCCGCGACAACGGCATGAACACCACAGCCGCCAAACACATCATCTCGGTGGCCAACGGCATCCTGCACTACTACGCCGGCTGGGTCGGCAAGATCCACGGCGAGTCGAGCAGTGTCGTCTCTGACGGCCTCCTCGGCGGGTACGACAACTACCACGACTTCACCCAGCTCGAGCCGATCGGTGTCGTCGGCCTGATAATCCCCTGGAACGGGCCCTTCTTCGTCGCGATGCTCAAGGTCGCGCCCGCCCTCGCGGCGGGCTGCAGCGCGGTGCTCAAGCCCGCCGAGGAAACACCGCTGACCGCGCTCAAGCTCGAGGAAATCTTCCGCGAGGCGGGTCTGCCCGACGGCGTCCTTAATGTCATCACCGGCTACGGCCATACCACCGGCGCGGCGCTGACCGAACATCCCGACGTCGACAAGATCTCGTTCACCGGCTCCACCGAGGTCGGAAAGCTGATCGTCAAGGCGGCCGCCGGCAATCTCAAGCGGCTGACCCTGGAACTCGGCGGCAAGTCGCCGCTGATCATCTTCGACGACGCCGATCTCGAGAAGGCGATCATGCTGGGCGGCATGGGACTGCTGGCCGGCTCGGGGCAGAACTGCTGTTGCACCTCGCGCATTTATGTCCAGCGCCCCATCTACGAACAGGTGGTGGAAGGCCTCGTCGGCCTCGCTCAGATGATACCGATGGGCGGCAGCGAAGAGCCCGACTCGGTCATCGGGCCGCTGATCAGTGAGAAGCAGCGCCAACGCGTGCACGGCATCGTGAAAGACGGCGTCGCCGGCGGCGCGCAGGTGATGACCGGTGGCGACGTGATGGACCGCAAGGGTTACTTCTATCAGGCGACGATCTTCACCAACACCACGCCCGACATGCGGCTCATCCGCGAGGAGATCTTCGGGCCGGTGGGCAGCGTGATCCCGTTCGACGACGAGGACGAGGTGCTGGCCGCCGCCAACGACACGGAGTACGGGCTCGCCGCCGCCTTATGGACCGAGAACCTCGGCCGCGCCCACCGCATGGCGAACGAGCTACGCGCCGGCCAGATCTGGGTGAACTGTGCGATCGCAACGGATCCCTCGATGCCGATCAGCGGACACAAGCAGTCCGGTTGGGGCGGCGAGCGCGGCCGCAAGGGCATCGAGCAGTACTTCAACACCAAGGCGGTCTACATCAAGCACTAGTTCTTCGCCGCGAGAGTGCATCCAGCTACACGTTTCGCCGAGTAGTACCGTCGCCAGTTGCACTCTCGCGGCGCGGTGGAGCCTATTGCCAACGCCTATCCGATGGCTTGTTGGATCACATCACGGGCCCGGTCGAGCATGGACGCGAACGGTCCGACAGCGAAATTGAGCTTCGCCGATTCCACGCCCGGATGCGGACGGGTTGGTGCGATCGCCTCAGCCGCCCGCACTGCTGTGGTCATCCGCTTGAGTTGGGTGGCGTCCAGTTCCCTTTGCAGCTTGGGGAACTCGTCGCGCTCCTCGCGTTCGGCGTGCGCCAGCACGGCGTCCCGCAGCTTCGTGAGCTCGTCGATGAACTGTTGTGAGGTGGTGTCGAGGCGCTCGATGCTCGACAGCTGCTCCTTTGCGTCATGCTCCTCTGTCAGGAGAGCGTCGACAACGGCGTCGCCGACACCGACCTCGTGCCGCACGCGGGGGTGCACCACCATCTCCTCGGCTGTCTCGTGCACCGCAAGCAATTGCCGCAACTCGATGAACGGTTTCTCGCGTGCTTCGGGATCCGACGCGTGCAGCACTTCGTCGAACATGTCCTCGATGAGATTGTGCTGGGCTTTGAGAAACGCGATGACTTCGTCCGGCGTTTGGATAATCATCTCGGCCACGCTGATCTACCTCCGTATTGTTAGCGCATTGAGGAATGCGGGCCATTGGCTCCCTAGTGGTCTACCCGGCTAGATGCAGGGCGAAACGACGCACGAACACGCTCGTCGCGAAAGTGCATCCAGCTGCACGTTTCGCGCCGTCGCTGGTTGCAGTCTCGCGGCGCGCCGGCGTGCACCTGCTTGACCGCAGACGTCCGTGCGATGTGGAACAGGTGGCTAATTACTTAACGCTCAGCGAGCGATACATAGAACCGCGGAACGAACCGTGTCTACACCGCGCGCGTCGCCGACGAATGCCATGCTCATCTCATGTTGTTCGAGCTCGGCAGATCGCTTGTCCTTTTACGGAATCGAGCACTCGGTGCCACCATCGAGGCGAAGACGATGCGGCGGCGCGGGACGGCGCTCATCTCACTCAACTTCGCCGTACTCGTCGAACCAATGCGCGAGTTTGCCCCGCCGGCTCACTGCGCGGAGCCTGGATTCGGCCGCGGCGCGCGTCTTGCTGGTGGTGACGATCAGCAATTCGTCGCCGGCCTCGATGCGGGTGTCGGGAATGGGGACGAACGTGTGGCCGTCGCGGATGATCAGCGTGATCACGGCCGGGTCGGGTAGCCGCAGTTCGAGAATGGTGACGTTGTGCAGCCGCGACGGCGCTTGCACGGTCATGGTCAGCAGTTCCGCGTCGAGCATGTCCAGCGGCGCTGCCTCGACCTGGATCTCGCGGGTGGCTTCGCGGGAAATCAGGCCCAGCCGCTGAGCGATCGGGCCCAGGCTGGGGCCCTGCACCAAGGTGAAGACCACCACCAGCATGAACACGATGTTGAGCAGGCGATGGCTGTCGGGAACGCCGGCGACGACGGGAAAGGTTGCCAACACGATGGGGACCGCACCGCGCAGACCAGCCCACGACAAAAAGACCTGCTGGCGCCAGGGAATGCGGAACAACGTAAGCGAGCCCACGACCGACAGTGGCCGGGCGACGAGCAGCAGGACGAGCCCGACGACGATCGCGCCGACCACGTCACCTGCCAGTTCGCTGGGGTTGACCAGCAGTCCGAGGAGCACGAACAGGCCGATCTGGGCCAACCAGCCGAACCCTTCGGCGAACGAGCGGGTCGCCGACCTGTGCGGCAGCCCCGAATTGGCCAGGACCACCGCGGCCAGGTAGGCGGCGATGAAACCGCTGGCGTGGGCGACGCCGGCGGCGGCGAACGCGACCAGCGCCAACCCGAAGGTTCCGATCGGGTACAGGCCCGATGCGGGTAACGCGATGCGGCGCAGCGCGAGGGCACCGAGATACCCGACGGCCAATCCGATCCCCGCGCCGGCAAGGAGCTCGTACACCGCGACGGTGACCGCCTCCCCCGGGTCGAACGCGAAGGGCACCACGCTGAACATCAGCACGAGGATTACGGCGGGGGCGTCGTTGAAGCCGGACTCAGCCTCCAGCAGTCCGGCGACCCGCTGGGGCAAGGGCAGCACCCGCAGGACGGAGAAGACCGCCGCGGCGTCGGTGGAGGACACGATGGCTCCGAGCAGCAACGCGAGCTGCCAGTCGATGCGCAGCAGCAGGTGTGCCCCGACGGCGGTGATCACCGTGCTGATGACCATTCCGATGGTCGCCAGCGCCGTCGCCGGTGCCAGCACCTTGCGGATGTCACTGAACCGCGTGGTCAAACCGCCCTCGACGAGGATCACGGCCAACGCCGCGGTACCGATGTTTCTGGCCATTTCCACGTCGTCGAACTGCAGGCCGAACCCGTCTTCGCCGACCGCGACACCGATCAGCAGGAACAGCAGCATGCTGGGAAACCCCACCCCGGTTGCCACCCGCGTACCGACAATGCTGACCAGCAGCACCAGGCCACCGATCAGGAAAGCCAGATACAGCTGCTGCAAGCTCATTTCGTTCCCGTCAGACATGATCCCGGCTTTGGCGTGCTGTCAGTTAATCAGCACGACGCCGGGGAGTGCTCGCTGTGGGCCGGGATAAGACAAGATGAGCGGGTGGCGAAGCGGAAGACGCGAGTCGGGATTGCCGGCGCGGGCAAGGTGGGCCGCTCGGTCGCGCGGGAGTTGCTCGATCGCGGGCACAAGGTCTTGTTGATCGAACGTGAACGGAGCAACTTTGAACCGCACAAGGTTCCCGACGCGGACTGGCTGAATGCCGACGCCTGCGAGCTGACGGCTTTGCAGGAGGCGGGGCTGCAGACGTGCGATGTCCTGATTGCCGCGACCGGAGATGACAAGTCCAATCTGGTGGTGGGCCTGCTGGCCAAGACCGAGTTCGGGGTGCCCAGGGTGGTGGCGCGGATCAACGACGTCCGCAACGAGTGGATGTTCACCCCGGCGTGGGGTATCGATGTGGCGGTCTCGACGCCGGGGGCAATGGTGGCCGGCATCGAGGGCGCCATCGACGTGGGCCACCTGGTGCGGTTGATGGGGCTGCACGAGGGCCGCGCTGCCCTGACGAAACTAACCTTGTCCGAAGACAATCCGTTCGTGGGGCAGCGCGTGGGCGAGTTGGTTTTGCCGGGGAATTCTGTTTTGGTCACCGTGGTCCGCGGCGACAAGGTGATGGTTCCGCGGCCTGACGACGTGCTCGAACCCGGCGATGAGGTGCTGTTCGTCGGCGACAGCTCCGCGGACCAGTCGAGCAGGTCCTACTAAGCGTTGCTCACCTAACCGCAGGTTGAGTGTGCGCTGACGGCTTTGCGTGTGCGCTGCCGGCGGGATCCGGACGACTTTTCCACCCCAGACGCACACGCGATCGGGCTAATGGTCACATCAGCCACACCAGTCCCTGGCGGAGCCGGCAACACTATTGCCCACCTATCCGCGACAATGGATCGGCGCGCGCCAGTTGTCGCGATGAGGTGGACAAAAGCCCTGCCGGCCGGCGCAGAGGCCACTGTGGCACATGTGACTCGACCGCCTACCCCGCACTCTCAGAGCCCCGGTAGGCAGATGGGCTGACCCATGCAAGGGCCCGGACCCCAGCCGGGGTCCCCCTCGAGGATGCCCGGAGCGATCTGGACGGTGTTCGCGAACCAGGGCGCCGAGTTCGGACCCTTGGTTCCGACCATGAAATCGTGGCAGACACTCATATCCCAGGTCGGATATATGGTACCGGGATACACGGCGCCGGCGCCGCAGTTGGTGCCACACGGCAGCGGCATGCCCGGGCACCACTGATTGGCGCAGGCCTCATTGGTACACATCCCTTTTGGATAAATGAAGTCCCTGCCGGAGGAGTTCGGCATTGCTTGGGCAGGACCTGCGCCCATTGCCAGACCGACCACCCCGCAGCCGAGCGACAGGCACGGCGCAGCTGTCAGCACCATGATCCGTTCGCGCTTCATACCGCTGGTTCCTTTTATCTGGGCCGAACGATTATCACCAAGGGCCGAAAATGGTTGCCTTGCCGATACGTTCGGCAAGGCAACCAGTGAAATTCAGTTGCTTAGATGCATGGGAGCAAGAAGAAACAGGGCTGGCCACCCCAGCCACCGCCGGGACCACCCCAACCACCGCCACCGCGGCCTTGATCGCCCCAGCCGCGGCCGCCCTGCCAGCCACCACCGCCGCCGCGCCAGTCACCGCCGCCGCCACCGCCGCGCCAGCCACCGCCGCCGCCGCCGCGCATGCCGCCACCACCGCGCATGCCGCCGCCACCGCCACCGCCGTGTCCGCCGCCGCCGTGCCAATCCACCGCTTGCGCTTGCTGGACCACGCCAGAATCAGCCTGTGGCGTCGGAGCGGCGTTCGCGAACCCGGCTAGGCCGATGGCCGAAAAGCCAAGCGCGCCGGCGATTGCGCCCGCGCCAACAATCTTCTTGAGGATCATGCGATCCCTCTCTGATCTGTAACTCGTGGCCGGAGCAGTTGTCCGGTTGGTAGATGCCGAACGGTATATAGGGTTTCTATGATTTAGCTGTGCCCAGACCCTGCGGCGCGTGTGGGAGCTGCCCCTAGCCAGCGCCACCCCGTCAGACCGTGAGATTGGCTAACGCTCTTGTGCGCCGCTTGGCAGCCCGAAGGCGTTGGGGCGGAATCAAGTTAACGCCACAGCACTTCTGATTGACCCTCGCCTAAGCGGTTGACAAGCTTTACTCTGGCCTCGTCGTACACCGAAAATTTCTATGTTTCTCAGGTTTGATAGGAGGCGGCGATGGCGTATGTGATCGCGGCACCGGAATCAGTTGGGGCGGCAGCCACGAACGTTGCCCGGATCGGGTCGTCGCTGAGGGAAGCGCACGCGGCGGCGGCAACCTCGACGACCACCGTGCTCGGTGCGGCCGAGGACGGGGGCATCGAAAGCAACATCGGACAAAGCGCTGGTTCCGGTACCGCTACCGGAGGCAACGGCGGGACGGGGGGCAAAGGCGGACGCCTCGGCGGCGGCAACGGCGGCATCGGCGGCGACGCAGGGTCCACCGGAAGCGGAGACGCCAGAGGCGGCACCGGGGGCAGCGGCGCAGCCGGCGGTGGTGGCGGTGCCGCCTTCAACGAGGGGACCGGAAACGCCATCGGCGGAAACGGCGGCAACGGCAGCGCCCTCAACGGTTCCTTCGGCGCCAGCGGTGGCGGCGGCGGCTCCGCAGAGGTCAGCAACAGCACCGAGACCGGCGGTGGTCCAGGAAACGCCACTGGCGGGAACGGGGGTAACGGCAGTGACGGACTCTTTGGCGGTCCCGCCGGCCGCGGTGGTGATGCGAGCAACTTCGGGCGCGGGCAGGCCGTCGGCGGCGACGCCGGCGCGGTCACCCTGGCCAAAGCCACCGGCGGCGAAGGCGGATCCCCGGGTGCTAGTGGCCCGGGCGGCCAACCCGCTTCAGCCGGCAATAACGGAACAGCTAGCCAGCTATAGCGGAATCGCCCTGGAACTCAGGCGGTGCGGCGGCGGCGTAAGAACGGGTCGCTGAGCGACGGCGGTTGATATCCGACGTCGCCGCCGACGAACGTCACACCGGGCGGCACGATCTCGTCGATCCGGTCGAGGATGTCGGTCGACAGCGTCACCTCGGTCGCACCGATTTGCGACTTCAGATGCTCCATGGTGCGCGGTCCGATGATCGGCGACGTGACCCCTGGGTGTTGCATGACGAAAGCCAACGCCAAGTGGATCAGCGATAGGCCGGCTTCGTCGGCCAATTTCCCGAGCGCGTCGGCCGCTTCAAGTTTGCGCTGATTGTCGGGATTCGACATGTCGAACCGTCCCGGCATCCGGTTGCCGCGCTTGGAATCCGGCAGGTCCTTGTCCTTGCGGTAGCCGCCGGAGAGCCAGCCACCGGCCAACGGGCTCCACGGCAGCACGCCCATCCCGTATTCCTGCGCCACCGGCAAGACATCGGCCTCGATCCCACGCACCAGCAGCGAGTAGGGCGGTTGCTCGGTGACGAACCGGCCGAGGCCCCGCCGCTCGCTGACCCACTGCGCCTGCACCATCTGGTGAGCGGGATAGGTCGAGGAGCCGAAGGCCCGGATCTTGCCTTGCCGCTGCAGGTCGGTGAGCGCGGACAGCGTTTCCTCGAGGTCGGTGTCCGCGTCTGGCCGGTGCACCTGGTAGAGGTCGATCCAGTCGGTATCCAACCGGCGCAGACTGTTCTCGACTTCCCGCACGATCCAGCGGCGCGAGTTGCCCTGCATATTGGGGTCCCCACCCTGGGCGCCCAGCGGAACACCCATCTGGCCGTGGAACTTGGTGGCCACGACTACGTCATCCCGCCGACCGGCCAGCGCCTTCCCGACGATGATCTCGGACTCGCCCTGCGAGTAGACGTCAGCGGTGTCGATGAAGTTGATCCCGCCGTCGAGCGCCGCATGGATCGTGGCGATCGACTTTTCATGGTCTGGCTCGCCCCACGCCCCGAACATCATGGCGCCAAGGCAAAGCGGGCTGACGTGAATTCCGGTTCGACCCAAGCTGCGATATTCCACGCACCGAGTCTAGGCGCATCGCCTTTTGACCGCGAGAGTGCAACTGGCGACGCATTTCTCGAGATGACCCGTCGCTAGTTGCACTTTCGCGGAGGTGGGATCACTCCCGATCAGCGGGTAGAGGCGGTGCCTCGACGTCCTGGCGTGCGGTGCGCCGCCAGCACGTCGGCGTTAGCCAACGTTTGCGCCTGCGCGGCCAGCGTCGATGCCCAGTTGGCGTACGCAATTGCTTCCGGGGCGTTGCTCGCTTCCCTGCCGTGCGCCGCCGCCAACTGCCGCTTCGCCTCTTCGAATCGGGTCTTGGCCTCGGCGCCGATGGCCTTCTGATACTTGGCGACATAGTCAGAGATTTGGCGCACTCTGGCGTCCGCGGTGGACAACGCGTCCCCCGACGCCTGGCCGCCGGCATCGACCCGCCGCGCGGCACGCCGTCGGCGGCGCGCACGGAAGATCAAGAAAAGCACCACGAGCACGACCACGGCGACGGCCACGCCGATCGCGATCGGCAGCCAAGCCGGCCTCGGCGCGCTTGCCGATGCGTTCAACCCGTCCGCCGCTGCGACCGCAGCAGCACTCCAGTCTTTAGCGGCGATCGCCGGTTCGATTTTTCTGCTCGAAATGTTGTTCAGCTCGTCCGTCGTAATGCCCTGCGCCTTCGGCGGCCCGGTGAACGTGTACGACTTGGTGTTCGTGGCAATGGCCAGCAGCGCGTCGTGGTCGCCCATCCCGGTGGCGCTGCGGGTTTGGCCGGCCCAGTTTTCGGGCTTGAACCTGTTGAAGTTGTCGACGTAGACGACCCACAGTTGAATGTGCCGATCGTGCGAAAGCCGGTCGATTGCCGAGCTGACCGCCGCTCGACCGGAATCGGTCAACGCCCCGGTGTTGTCGGTGATGTGATCCGTGAGCCTGGACGCCGGTTGCGCGCCGGCGGGGGTTGACAACAGCAACCCCGACGTGAGGATCGTCAGGACCACGGCGAACAGGCGAACAAGACGCATACGGGTAATCTAACCTGTCGCCGCCCACCTGGGCGGCCCTCGCACCAGGCCTATCGTGTGGGCATGTCGGTAGTCGCACGCGAACGTGTCGCCCTGGTCGAAATCCTGCGCGAGGTGGGACCGGACGCCCCCACCCTGTGCGAGGGCTGGACGACCCGCGACGTGGTCGCCCACCTGCTGGTGCGCGAACGCCGCCCCGACGCGGTGCCCGGCCTCGTGTTCGCGCCGCTGGCATCGCACACCCAGCGCCTACAGAACCGGCTGGCCACCTCGACGAAGTGGGAGGACCTGGTCGAGCTGTTCGCGACCGGTCCCCCGGTGTTTTCCGTATTCAAGGTCCTCGACCCGGTGGCGAGCATCCACGAGATGTTCGTCCACCATGAGGACGTCCGCCGGGCGCAGACCGGCTGGGAGCCAAGGGAACTCGATGCGAAGAGCGCCGCGGCGGTGCGGCGGCGCGTCGCGGTGATCAGCCGGGCCGGGATGTCGAAGGCGATGGCCGCGGTGCCCGCCCGGCTGACGCTGCGCACCCCCGACGGTCAGACGGTGGTGACGGTCGGCAGCGGTTCGCCGGTCACGGTGACGGGCGAACCGCTGGAGCTGCTGCTGTTCGCCTTCGGCCGCAACGCCGTCCGCGTCGACTTCGGCGGGGATGACGATGTCGTCGCCGCGGTACGGGCAGCCAAGCGTGGCTTTTGAGCGTGTACTCACATCATGAGTGACAAGGGAAAACTGAAAATCGAGCTGGCGTGCCCCGAGGGACACGTCGCCGGCCACCTGATCCGGCAAAGCGAGCACCATCCGATCGAGATCGACGTGCCCGACAGGGAACGCGAAGAATGGCCGCGGGGCGGCGACACCATGTACACGCACCTGACGTGTCCCGGCTGTAGCCGTCGCATCTATGGGTCGACGGAGGCGATCAAGGAGAAGACGTGGGCGTCGGACGGTGCGTCCGAGGGTCGGCACTCGATGCGCTTCATCGAGGACGGCCTGACGTAGACCCGCGTTACCAGATTCCGAACCGTTGATCGCGGTTCATCCGCCGCCGCCACTGCTCCCTGCGGCGGTCGAGCACTTTGTCCATGCCTTCCACGGTGCGAAGACCGGCCTTTGATCGGCGCGTCGGCCTCACAGCGGATAAATAATCACAGCCCACTGTGTGGCTAACAACGAAGTGCCGAATTGAAGAATGGAAACGACCCTCCCCCGACAAACGCAAGAACACGTCCTGCCGACGCGCGGCGCCGGCAACGCCGAGTGCTGCAAGTGATATTCGCCGGTACGGCAACCGTCGCAACGCTGGCGCTGTTCAACGCCGCGCACCCGGGTGACGCCGGCACCGTCGCCGCGCCCGCGTCGGTGCGCCTCGCAGATCAGGCCGCCGCACTGCCGAACGGCGGCTTCGCCGCGGACCCGTCGGCCCCATGGACTCCCCAACTGGATCCGGGCTGGGGTTCGCAACCGGATCCGGGCTGGAATTCCGATCCGGGCTGGGATTTTCAGCCGTCTCCCTAAACCGCGTCCGCACATGCCCGCGCTCGACCGGCGCCGAGGCTAGGGGCGCGATGGCCCGTCGCTTGGTAAGAATGGGTTGTTATGCCGCATTCATTCGACGTCTTCACCGAATCGCCCGCCAGCGTTGAGCAGATTCATGCGACGTTCGGCCGCGAGAAATACTGGCTGGACCGCTGCGCGGCCAACGGCACCCCCACCACGCTGGACTCACTGACCGTCGATACCGACGGCACGGTGACAGTGCGCATCGCACAGCACCTGGGTCGCCAGCTACTACCCGGGCCCGTTGCCAAACTCATTCGCGGCGACCTGAAAATCGTAGCTACCGAGAGGTGGACGCCGGCCGGTCACCGCCAGGTACGCGGGCAGGTCAGCGTGTCGGCTCCTGGCGGATTGGGATCAGGCAATGCGGACGCGTTGCTGGCGCCCGCAGGCGACGGCGCCCAACTGCACTTCGCGGGGACAGTAGACGTCAAAATCCCGTTGGTGGGAGGCAAACTCGAGAAGTCCATCGGAGCCGGCATGGTTGAGGGCATCCCCCTGATTCAGCGCTTCACCGCCGACTGGATCTCCGAACACGGTGAGTGAGACGGCGCCACAACGCCAACCGCTCTATCTGCTCGCGGACAGTGAGCTGCTGTTCTGGAAGCGCGACGACAGACTGCTCCTCGACGCCGCCCTCGACGGGTTGGCGCGGGCCACGCCATTGCGCGCGGCCTACATCGGTGCCTCCAACGGGTATAACCCGGAGTTCTATGGGATCTTCGAGGATGCGGTGGACGCGGTCGGGATCGCCGACCGTCGGATGATCGATTCGTCGTTCGGCCCAGACGACCGCGCCTTTCTCGAGCGCGCCCAGTTGGTCGTCCTCGCGGGCGGCGATGTGCGCCTCGGCTGGACCACGTTCGAGAAAAGCGGCATGAAGGATGCGATCCTGGGCCGGTACGCGCACGGGGCGGTCCTGGTGGGCATTTCAGCCGGCGCGGTCCAGCTCGGACGCTACGCAATGGTCGAGACACCGGAATCCTCCGCGACCGAGTTGCTCGATGTGTTCGACCTCGTCCCCGTGGTCATCGACGCGCACGACGAACGAGCCAACTGGGCGCGGCTATCCCGCACGATTCAGGTACTGCAGGGATCGGCCGCCGGGCTGGGAATCCCCGCCGGCGGCGGCGTCATCGTCCACCCGGACAACACCATCGAGCCGCTGCGGCGTCCCGCGCACGAATTCCGTTTCGAGGGCACTCAAGTCACGCACTCGCTGCTGCGGGCCGCAGACGACACGGACCCTTAGCCGGCGCTTGGATTATTTATCCTGCTCTCCCTGCTCAACTGGGGACTCGGGCTGGTGGCCGGTGCGCTGGTCGCCCGCCAAGTCGCGAAGCGCTTCACCGACGCGCATTTCGGCTACCTCATCGCGGCGGCGTTCATGGGCTTCATCGTCTGGACGCAGGGCCCTTCGTCGTCGATCGCGCTGGCGAACACGGACAACGGCAGCCCAATCAACATGATCCACAAGATGACTGGCATGACGGTGCCGTTGAGGCTGACCATCTTCCAGCCCTACAGCTGGCTGTCGGTGATCGTGGTTCTGGCGCTGCTCGCGCTCGCGATCTGGCGCATGGAGCCCGCGCAGAGCCTCGCTCCCGATCCCGCGGTGTTCGAGGACGAGGGCCGGCATAACTTACTTCTGCATCAGCGGTTTTGCGCTGAATATCTCGTCGATGATTACCATCACGAGCGCGTTGCTGGGGTTGGTGGTGTTGGGCGCCACCGCCCTGATCGCGCCCTACGTCATCTGATACTGCCGCGAGAGTGCAACTACCGACGGCGCCACTCGCGAAACGTGTAGCTGGATACACTCTCGCGGGGAACCGGGGGGGCGGTCAGTGCTTACGATCGTTATCCGGCGGGCGGGATCTTTCCGATTGCCTGCGCGAACTCTTCAGGAATGTCCGTCAACAGGGCAGGTATCAGGCCGCCGAAGGGCGTCCCACCGACCTGGCTCGTCGCGTTAATCACAACGGGCCCAACGGTGACCGAGATCTTGGCGGGGTACGGGCTGGGAGGGACCAGGAGGCCATCCAACGGAAGATCGATCGTCGTGGGGTAACCCGAAATGTCGAAGTTTATCGGCAGATACATATGACCGTTGAGCAATCCGTTTGTGACGACGGCCGGCGCGTCGATGAGTGCGCCGATGGCACCCGCCGCATTGCCGGTCTGCACCGCCTCCGTGAACGCTGTCGTACTAGTACCCAACGCGCTCAACGCATTGACCGGCGCGCCAACTGCGCCGAGGAAGATAGTCACAGGCACTCCGGAGAAGATCGAGGCCGTAAAGCCGACCGAGGGCGGAATGAACTTGATGACGATCCCGGCGTTGGCAACCAAGGACGTGTCCAGGCCGGTCGCGAGGACGTTCGTGAAGTTCTGAGAGATCTGCGCGGGCACGGAACCCGCGGGCAGAAGGTTGGTGAAGTCCTGCGCCATTTGGACGGGCACGGTGAGTATGGGCAGCAGCGAGCCCACCGTTCCCTCTGGCGTAAGGGTCGCGACAACGGCCGTGATCGGACCCGTGCTTTGGACATCGACGCCGGTGACGAAGAGATTCACGAAGCCGTTTGTGATGTCGTTCACGGCCCCAGACACGTCGCCCGTCTGCAAGGCCTGGAAGGCCGATTGGAAGCTCGCCGGCAGCGCCCGCAGCCCGGTTCCAAAGTCCATCGCGGCGTTTTGTAGCGAGGTCCCGATCGTCTGTGCGTAGCCAATCTGGTGTTGCACGAACGTCTGCAGGAACGCGGCCAGATCGAAGTTCTGCACGTCCCTGATGAATGCCTGGATGGCTGGCAGGACATTGCCCGGGAAACCCTGGATGGCAGTTTGGATTTCCGTGACGATGGTCTGCGCGTAGACCCTCTGGTTGGCGAGGAACTGCCTCAGCAACGGCGTCGGATTGGCTTCTAACTCGCCGACCAGTGCTTGGAGGTTGGCGCTCGTATTGGCGAAGAGCTGTTGGTAGGGGCCGGCAATATCGCCGGTTCCACTGGCAGCGATCGCGCCGAAGGCAGCGCCTGTTGCCCGCGTGGACCCACTCACCGCGCTCTGCAGACCTTGCCGAACGTTGGCGGCCTCGGTGCTGAGATAAGACGCCCCGCCGGAATTCAGCAACTGCACGAACTCGTTATGAAACGCTTCCGCTTGCGCGGTGAAGGTCTGAAATTGCTGGCCATGCGTGTCGAACAGCGCCGCGATCGCTGCCGACACCTCATCGGCGGCGGCGGTCTCAACGCCTGTCGTCGACGCGGCCGCCGCCGCGGTTGCCGCACTCAACGTTGAACGAATACCCGCCAGATCCCCGGCCGCCGTTTCGATCAGGTCCGGCACAGTGGTAACGAATGACATTGCGCGTACCTCCGGCTTCGTTGCCGCACCCGACGGTCGTCAAGGTAGAGCAGAGCTTACTCAGCACAATCGGCGCGCGTTAAATATTTCGCGATTTGGCTGCTGGCCAGCACCTTGTCAATGAATTCGAGCGCTGCCACCCAGGGCGATCTCGAGGACGCTGCCGGTGACGACGCCCGGATCGGTGACTAAATACAGGAGCCCGCGGCTGACGTCTTCGGGCTCGATCCACGGCTGGGGAATCGGATTCGCCTTCATCATCCGGCGGACCAAGTCATCGGGAACATCGTCGCCACCCGCGGGCTGCACCATCGGCGTGTGCACCGTCGTCGGACAGATGACGTTGACGGTGATGCCCTCCTTGGCGACCTCCAAAGCCAGGGACTTCGCGAGCCCGATGACTCCCCACTTGGTGGCGTTGTAGGCTCCCAGCTCCGGGATGCCCATTCGGCCGCCCATTGACGAGGTGACGACGATGCGGCCGAAACGCTGCCGTCGCATCACCGGTATCACGGCGCGCAGAGTGTGAAACACGCCCGTCAGATTGGTGTCCATCAGCTGGTGCCAAATCTCGTCGGTCACCTCTTCGAGCGGTCCGGTGCTCACGACCCCGGCATTGGCCACCAGAATGTCGAGACTTCCTAAGCTGGTTACGGTTTCCTCGACCGCGGCGCCCACCGCGGCTGCGTCGCGCACATCCATCGCAATCGGAAGACAGAGGCCGCCGAGCTCCTCGACCTCTTTGGCGGTGGCGCGAAGATCGTCCTCGGTGCCCAGCGGATACGTCAGATTCATCGGACGTGGCGCGTCAGCGACGACGACGTTTGCGCCTTCGGCGGCTAACGCCAACGCATGCGCGCGCCCTTGACCGCGTGCTCCTCCGGTGATGAACGCGACCCGGCCATCCAATGCACCCATGGCTAGCGAGCCTAACGCTAAACGGGGTCGACGAAGACCGGCTGCTCCCCTGACATTCCGGCCACCACGGCGGCGAGCTGATTGGGCTTGCCGATCAGCCCGGCTTGCAGCTCGGATTCACGCCTCAGGGCGGCGGCGGCGTCGTCACCGACCCATGTCTCGTCGTAGAGGCGCTTGGCCGCACGGACGGCATCGGGAGATTTCTGTGCGATCTCTTCTGCGAGCGCCAGCGCCGAGGCCAGCGGATCGTCACTATTGCGAGTGACCAACCCGAGCGCCAAAGCCTGGCTCCCAGAAACGATGCGGCCGGTGAAGGTCAACTCCTTCGCAACATCGATAGGTACTAATCGCGGCAGTGCCTGCGTGATGCCCATGTCCGGAACAAGGCCCCACTTGATCTCCATGATGGACAGCTTCGCGTCCGGCGCCGCGATCCGGATGTCGGCGCCGAGCGCGATCTGTAGACCGCCGCCGAAGCAATTTCCGTGAATTGCGGCGATGACCGGGGCCGCCACCAAGGACCAGTCGTAGGACACGCGCTGAGCGAAGTTGGCCGGCCGGTTGCCGTCGCGCTCCAGGAGAATGCCGGTGCCACCGCGTCCGGACATGAAGCTTGCAACGTCGAGGCCCGAACAGAAGCTCTTGCCGTCGCCGTGCAGCACAACCGCGCGAACCGAACTGTCATCTGCCAGTTGCTCGGCGGCATTCATCAAGCCCTCGAACATGGTTTGATCAAGCGCATTGTGCTTGTCGGCGCGCACCATCGTCACCGTTGCCACGCCACTGGCGTCTATTTGAACCCGAACCCTGTCTTCGCTCACGTGTGGGAACTTACCGCCACGTCCTAGCCGACCAACCGCCGCGCAGCTAGACCTTCATTGAGCGGTCCAGCCACCGTCGATCGAATACGAGGCTCCGGTGATGTTGGCGGCCGCGTCGCCGGCCCGGAAGACCGCGAGTGCGCCGATGTCCTCCGGGCTGGTGTAGCGGGCCATCGGCTGCTTTTCGGCGACGAATTCTTGCTTGGCCTCGTCAAAAGACTGTCCCGCCGCGTTGGCGCGCGCTGCGATTTGCGCCGCCACCGGGGGCGTCATCACCCAACCGGGGCAGATCGCGTTGCAGGTGATGCCGTGGTCGGCGATCTCGATCGGCTTGGTCACATCGGCGCCCGAATAGGCTGCCGATACCGCGAACGTCTCCTCGATGCTGCGCCGCTGTTGCTCGACGGCCTCCGAGTCACCGAAACCATTAAGGGTAATGTTTGCTCCCTCGGCGGCGAAGGCGCGCGCGACTGCAAGACCAATACCGGACGTGGAACCCGTTACGAGGACTGACTTTCCGCGGATCATCAGACACTAGACCTTCCGCAGAGATTCGAGCGCGGTTGACTTGGGCGGCGGTGGCCCATCAGTGCGGCCGGTCATTCGGTCGCCTGGAGTCACGGTCGGCTCGGCGGCGACGCGTCTGTCCGAGGCGCCCGCCGGCATTCTCAGTTGAGGCTGTAGAGCGGCGCTCGGGCGAGGTGCGCTTGGGCCCGAGCTACCTCCGCGATAGCCGCGTAGTACTCGGCCTCTATGCGGCGCCTCTCGGCCGCGGCGGCCTGCGCCTGTTGCTCCAAGGCCCTGATCCGTTGCGCCCGAGCTCTGCGCTGCGCCTCCCGATACAGGTAGTACCCGTAGAGACCGGCCACCAGGACGATGAACGTCCACCACTGTCCTCCGCTGATCGCGTAGCAGATGGCGAAGGACAGCAACCCTATCGCCACGGCGAGCGCTCTAACGGCGATCATGCGGCCCATTCTAGGTACCAAGGGCGGCCAGGGGTTTATGAATTTCTCTTATTCGTCCCAGGCCCTGTGTGGTGGGCACGCATTCCGCAGGTCTAGGCATTTGCGGGTCGCATTCCGCGCGGCCCGTTGCAACGCTGGCGGGTTTAAGGCCGAACGCCTCGGGTACGAGATTCGAAACGCAATATGGACCGGAGACCGCCGATGTCGGAACGCGTGAGGGAAACCGTTCCCTGCCTACGACGGGGTTGCGGCGGGACTGCGGGCGGCGAGGTGGAGTATCCGGATGGGGACGGTAACGAGGGCGAGCGCATCGTGCACTGGATCCTGGACTGTCGGACGTGCGGCTACTGGGCGCCGAATCGAGCAAGCTAGAGGCCGTGGCCGCCGAGCGGGCTAAAAGGGGCGCTTCAACATGGCCGATATAAAGACGCCATCTGCACTGTCTCGCAGTTGATAGTTGATTAACTCCCACCCATCTGCGCCGTAATGGTTTGCTCTTTCCATCGCCCATCCAAGTACGGCGCTCACATCATCGTGGTGCGTACCGGTGGTGAACCAGGTGTACTCCCACTTCGTCGCCATAACCCGGCAGCCTACGGCCACTCCACCAGCCTGCGCTAAGCCGGCAAGCTAAACGCAGGGGTGCCGTGGATATCGGCAAAGTAGCAAAGGCGCCGATTCACCGTTTGCTTAGCGAAAAACGGCGGGAACCTTTTGTCGTTGAATAGCGCGTGCGGCCGCAGAAGATCTCGAACCTCGCTACGGCTGGACGCCCGCATTGAAGGAGGATATGGATTGCCCCGAAGGTCTTTTCAGAACCCGAGCGGCTCCGCTGGCCCCTACGGTGGAGTTCGACTGTCGCAGTCGATAGCTTGTGTCATAGGTGGCGTCCCCCGAATCAATCGGCATAGCGGCAGGAGAAAAATGAGTATGGGATTGCGGAAGCTCGCTGTGGTCCCGTTCATCTTGGCGCTGGCAATGGTGCTCGCGCCGTCTGCGTGGGGCGATACCTACACAGAGCAGGTGGCGGCCAAGCTTCAGGCCCAAACACATGTGGTGGCTGACCCTGCCGCGAAACCCCCGTTGGACAACGCCGCCGCGATCAACCAGGAGATCCTGGCCACCTCGTGGGCGTGGAGTTCCCACCCGCCGATCTGGGTGGCGGCCGTCGCACCGGACCAGACCGGTGTGACGACACCGGACGCCATCCACGAGATCATCTTGGGCAGCCATCCGGCGTTCAGCGGGGTCATCCTGGTAATCGACTCCAAGGGCTACCACGTGCGCGCCTACAACGTGCCGAAGGCGGTCGCCGACGACGTGGACCCCATCTTGGGGCAGGCGGCTAGGAATCACCACAATGACCCATACGCTGTGACCAGCGAGTTCGTCACCAGGCTGGCCGACGTGAACGTGGCTACCGGCGCACCGGCGACGACCTCTCCCACTGTCCATGCGAAGCACACCAGCGCGACGTGGCTGTGGGTCACGCTGGCCATCTTCTTTGCTCTGATCTTTGGCCTGCTATGGCTGCCGGCACGAAATCGTAAGCGCCGCAAGGACGCAGAGGCGAAAGAACAGATCAAGCAGGACTTGATCGCCGCCGAGTCCGACGTCAGCGATCTCGATAACACGATGGTCACCACGAGCGGCCCAGACGTCAGCGCTGAGACCCTGAAGGCCAACTCCAGCCTGAGCGCCGCCCGCAAGGCGTACCAGGCAGGTGACTACAGCGCAGCGCGGGCACACCTCGGGGTCGTGCGATCCACCGTGGCGAAAGCGAACCGGAAGCTGAACATCGTTGCCGTCACCTCGGTTCCCGAAGAGGACCGCAAACAGGCCTCAGTGCAGACGACGGACCCTGACACCGGTAAGACGGTGACGATCAACAACAACAACTACGCCACCGCGCAACAGCCGGGCTATCAGCACTATTACGGGGGCGGCTACTACAACGGGATGTTCTTCTACCCCGGCTTCTATCCCTACCCATTTTGGGGTCTTGGTTGGGGTTGGCCCCTCACCGATGTCCTGCTGGCGGATGCGCTGCTGGACGATCACTGGGGTGGCGACTACGAACGCGGCTTTGAGGCAGGCCAAGATTCAGCGACCGCGAATGCTGGCTATGACAGCGGCCAGAGCGCCGACTACGACAGCCAGCAGGGAAACGTCGGCTTCGATGGCAGCTATCAGGACTCATCCCCCGGCGGGGGTTATGACTCCGGTGGCAGCTTCGACTTTGGCGGGTCGGATTTTGGCGGGGGTGGGTTCGACTCGGGCGGCGGCGGCGACTCCGGGTTCTAACCGAATCGACCCACATCCTAGGACCAGGTGACCGAATTTTCCCGCGTCAGTCGACGGCGTAGGTCACCCCGGCGCGGCCGGCGCCAGTGGCAACAGCGGTACCGGCATCAAGGGCCGCAACGGCGGGCCGCCTGATGGGCCTAGAGCAAGGCCCCGTTCGATGCCGTCGAGCATCTCGCGTAGGTCTTCAAGGTTCGCGTTTGAGTGAGTCGCTGGATCGGTTGTCTCGTGACCGATGCGCCGCAGGACGTAAGCGCATGCGCGGTAGCAGAAGATCTCGAAACCTAGCCTTTCTGCTCGCGCGGTCAGATCGGCAAGTTCTTTCTCGTCGACGCACATCACGTTTCTCCGGGTGTTCGTTGGCCCCAGCCCGTCGTTCGGCGGCTGTCCGGAAGCCAACAATCGTTTCACCCGTAAGTCAACAACCGTTCAACTCTTGTGGGACCAATCACAGGCCGCCGGCAGAGCACCGCCCGCCGCCACCCACGCGTTGACGCCTTCTGCACATCGGGCTAACCAGTGATCCCAGCCAGTTCGTGTGCCACCGCATCGAATGCGCGCAGCGTGTCTGCCAGCGTCTGCGGGCCCTGGGAGTCCGGCTGGGTGGACAACTTGGCGGCGACCACCTCCGTGGCGCGGTTGACGTAAATCATCTGACCACACATGCCCTGGCACAACACGACGTTGGTTCCCGGGTAGGGGAACCACACTTGGTTGCGGTACATCCCGCCAGGCATTCGGGTGTCATCGGGGCTGGCGGCGAACGCCTGACGCGAGTCGGTACCGCCGTCGAGAGTGTCGGCGATCCACGCCGCCGGCACCACTTGCCGGCCGGTCAACGAGACACCGTCGCGCAAGAACAACGACCCGAACCGGATCATGTCGGTAAGACAGGCGTTGATGCCGCCGTCGAATAGTCCGGTGCCGGCCGTGTCTACCCCGATGGTGGCATCGCATTGGGCGCCGATGCGGCTCCACAGCAGTTCCGACATCAGTTCGGGCATCCGCTGGCCGCCTGCGACCTCGCAGATCCAGCCGAGTACATCGCTTTCACACGAGCGATATTCGAACGGGCCGCCATGAGCCGACTTCTGTCGCAAGGTCAGCAGGAAGTCACACAACGTGGCGGGGACGTCCGGACCGCTCCTGGGCGCCCAGCCGATCGACTCGTCGAGGAGGTGTATCTCCGCGGTCGGGTGGAGGTAATCGTCTGAGAAGGCGATACCAGACCTCATGTCCAGCAGGTGGCGCACCGTCGCACCGGCGTAGCCGCAGTTCGCCAAGGGGGGAACGTATGCCGTGACCGGGGCGTCAATCTCGATCGCACCGGCCCCGTGCAGCGCGCCGACGACGGCCGCCACCAGCGACTTGCTCACCGAGAACAATAGGTGCCGGGTGTGGGCCTCAAAGCCGTCGATGTACTCCTCGGCCACCATCGACCCGCGGTAGGCGACGGCCCATCCGTCGGTAGCGGTGGTCGCCATGACCGCGCCAACGGTGGTGGCCGCCCCGTCAGTGCTGGTCACCCGGATCTCGGCCACCGGAGCAGCGGCTGCGGGCAACGTCGCGGCCGGCCCGTTCCCGCGCGAGATTACCGCGGTCGGTACAAAGTCTTCGACATGCTGGAACGACCACTGCGAATAGGGCGCCGACAGCCAGTTGTCCAGTGAGATGCCGGCCGGAAGCAGCGGTGGACGCAAGCTCACGCTCGCGCGACGAGCCGCGAGACGATCGGCGTGGCCGGCGCCAGGGGTGTTGAGGCGAACTTCGCCCTGAAGCCGGTGACCCAGCGCCGGCAGCGCTCGGTGAGCTGGTAATCGTCGGTCTGCAGGTGCCCGCGCGTGATGAGCACGCCCAGTTGGGCGCCCTCGCAGCGCAAGTCGCCGGGCGCCGCGACACGCATGTAGAAGGCCTCGCAGTCGTCGTCCACCGCGGCCGAGTCGTTGCCCTGGCGCGCAAACGAGACCCGCCCGTCGTCGTCGAGGCGCCACACACCGGTGCGCGGCGTCGCGGTGAAGAGCTCGACATCCGGCGAGGTCTCGTTGATTATCAGCTGACCCCAGACCTCGTCCTCGCCGTAGCCCCGCTCCCAGCGCGAGTTGATCTCCTCGATGTCGAGCTCATACTCGACGTCCATGTACTCGAGCAGGTGGAACAGGAACAGCGGCATGTCGGCGTAGGCCTCGGTGGTCAAGTTCGTCATCGGGCTGGCGCCGCTCAGGCGCGGATTCACCTCCCCGAGGTAGAGCTCGTCGGAGTCCAGGTCGTGCAACAGGTCCACCTCGAAGTAGCCGCGATACCCCTCACGGTTCAGGACGTCGCCCAGCTTTCGCACCATCTCTCGCGCAGCGTGGGTCTGTGCCGGCGGCAGCACCTCGCGCCAGATGTCATTGCCGCACCAGGCTCCCTTGCTTGTCGTCAGCTCCGGGTAACCGACGAGACTCGTCATCGCGGGGCCGATCACGGTGCCGTGGCGGGTCACGACACCCTCGATGCACACCTCGACATTGCGGATGCGCTTCATGACTTTGACTTCCGACTGCCCCACCAGGTCGCCGGCGCAATGCTCCCAGTCGCCCTGACCGCGCACAAAGAACGTCCCACTGCCGGCGTTGCCATACGCGGCCTCGATGACGAGGTCGTCTCCCAGCCCTGCGCTGTGCGCGAGCGCCGACAGCTCGTCGTAGGAGCCGACGCGCCCGGTCACGTGCGGCACGCTCGGCACGCCCGCATCGTCGGCCAGGCGCGTCATCACGACCTTGGAGCCCAAGCGATGGCGCAACTCCGCCGGGGGGGCCATGACCTCGAGCCCCGCCTGGCGCGCAAGAGCCTGGGTCTGCTCGTCAATCATCACAAAGCAGGCCTTGCCGCCGGGCCCCCGTCCCGCAATGAACTCCCGTGTCTCGGGATCGCACAGCAGGTGGTTGCAGACATCTCCCATGCAGTCGAAATCAATGCGGTCGCGCCGCCGGGGCACGAACACCCGCGGGTGTGCGCCCTCGTAAGAGTCAAAATAGTTCAAGTAGTAGAAGTTCCGCACCCAGCGGTCGATGCCCAGCAGGTTGAACGGGGTCGGGGAGATGAAGTACAGCGGCGTGGCGTTGGTGTGAAAAAACGCGCGTATGTCCGAGAGGCCATTCAGCATGCGGCGCGGCGCGGGCTCCGACCCTCCGCCGTGCGCGATCACGCCGGCCGCGGTGACGTCGACGCCTGGGGCGCTACGGTCGGCCCGACGGCGGTGAGCTCAGATATCTCCATGCCACAAGTGTGCACCTGCCCGGCGCGCCCGACGCCACCCGTCCGGACCCCCGCCGCCCCATTGGCCGACCTGATCGCCGATCCGATCCCGGTCAATTCCGCGGCCGCAGTGGCAAAAGCGTCAGGCGATGCGATCACAAAAGACGACAACTGGTTTCTCCCCATGAACAGAGGGATATCAGCGGTCAGGAAATCCCAGACAGTGGGATGCACACTACGCGAGTCCAATTGGGCTCCGGAGCAAGACTAAAAAATGTGATTCAGGCGTCAACGCTCGCGCGGCGGGTCACCGCCATCGAGCCCCGTGGTGATCGCGAGCCCGGCCACTGCCGGGCGCGGATCCAGCGGCGCCGCAGGGTCAAGCGCGGAGCGATGCCTCATCCAGTTCGATCCCGATCACCTTGGCGACGCGGAACATGTCAGCGTCCCAGGCGAGCAGCGCGAGAGCGCGACGGTACGCCACCGCTGCGATCATGCAGTCGACCATCCCGCGGGGGGTGACGCCCGCTTGTCGACACCGCCGATAGATTCTCGTCGCGGCGTCGAAATCGGTGACTGCATCGAAATGCGCTAAACCGAACCGCAGCAGCATGCGCCGTAGATCCACCCCCAGCGCATCACTGCGTGCGCCGGCCAACACCTCCATCAGAACCGGCTCGGTGAACATCAGCGGCCCATCGGTGGTGATCAACTCGGCAAGGCGCTGGTCCGCTTTACTGCCCGTGGCCCGGTCGTACTCGACCCACGCAGAGGTATCGGCCAGGATCACGCGGAGCCGCGGGGACCGCTATCGGCCGGAACCTCACCCATCGCGTGCGCACCGCGCATTTCCAGCGCCTGCTCGCGCGTCATCGGCTGCCCCGCCAGGTGCCGCAACGCAAGCTCCACGGCCTCGGTCTTCGTGTGGACCCCGTAGCGGTCCTTTATCGCATCGACGTAGACGTCTTCAATTTCGATATTGGTGCGCACCTTCGCCATACACGCAGCATACACCTAACGTGTATAGTACGTGTACTCCACGTTGCCCGATCGTCTCACCGATGCGCCACCGCAGCCTAGGCTGTTCAGAACCGGTCGATTGTCGATGTCCAAGGACTAACTCAGTCCCGATGCTGCGCGACGTTGAAGACGTTGCCGTCGGGAGCGCTGACGAAAAACCGGCGCACGCACTCAAGTCCTCCTCTGTGCCAGCAACACTTCTCAGCATTCGGCATCAACCAACCTCCCGTAGCGCCGAGTTAACCGCCGATCGCGCTCATTGGCCGCTCTGCTGCACGAAATCCGGGTTGTTGATGCCGTGGCCGTTTGCCTTGGTCCACATGGCTGTGCGCCATGCAGACTCGACAGCGTCATCGTCGGCACCTGCACGCATGAGGCCGCGCAGGTCTGTTTCCCGGCGGGCGAAAAGGCAGTTACGGACCTGCCCGTCGGCGGTGAGCCGGGTGCGGTCGCAGGCCGCGCAGAACGCGTGTGAGACCGACGCGATGATCCCGACCTTTCCCGCACCTCCTGAGCCGCCGTCGACCTGCCACAGTTCTGCGGGCGCCGAGCCGCGCGGAGCTGGGTCGGGTGTCAGGTCGAAATGGGCACGCAGGGTGTTCAGCACGTCATCGGCCGCAATGGCCTGGCCGCGCTGCCATTGGTGGCCGGCGTCGAGGGGCATCTGCTCGATAATGCGTAGCTGATACCCGTGGTGGAGACAGAAGCGCAAGAGCGACACCGCGTCGTCCAGTCCGGTGACCGGATCCAGTACCGCGTTCACCTTGATCGGACTCAGTCCCGCATCCTTTGCCGCCTGCAGACCGGCCAGCACGTCAGTCAGCCGGTCGCGGCGGGTGATGTGCGCGAAGTGTGCGGCGTCGACTGCATCGAGCGAAACGTTGATCCGGTCCAGCCCGGCTCGCTTGAGCTTGCCGGCCCGCTTGTCCAAGCCGATGCCGTTGGTGGTCAACATGATTTCCGGACGCGGACGCAGTGCGGCCGTGGCGGCGATGACGTCTTCGAGGTGCTTAGCCAGGAGCGGTTCACCGCCGGTGAAGCGCACACTTTTGATGCCGAGCCGGGTCACCGCGATGCGCAGTAGCCGGGCCAGTTCGTCGGGTCGTAGCAGCTGTTCGCCGGGCAACCAGTCCAATCCTTCGGCCGGCATGCAGTAGGTGCAGCGCAGGTTGCAGCGATCGGTCAGGGACACCCGGAGGTCGGTGGCAACTCGACCAAATGTGTCGATCAGCGGGCCATCGGCTGGTACGCGCTCGAGGGTTCCCGGCAACGTCGGGAGGCCGAGCGGTGTGACGCTCATGCCGCAATTCTGCACGTCGTCTTATTGGAGGACGGAGTCACGCCGGGTGCAGGCTGACGGCGATACCCGAATAGCGGACCATCCCTGTCACCACGTCGATGTCGTCCTTATTGGTCAGACGATTGACGTTGGCCTCGTGGTGGCCGTGCGGAATCGACACGGCTCCGCGCCGAAGCGAGTCATCGACCTTCGCGATGCCGGTCAATTCGCCGTTCACGCTGCGAACCTTCACAGGGCGGCCGTCCACCACGCCGGCGGCGGCGCCGTCATCGGGATTGATGAAGATTTCTGCACGCTCACCGAGAAAATCGAGTTGCCCGTTCAACTTCTTGCGTTGCCGACGCGGGATCATCACCAGCGGCGGGGGCGGCTCGAGGGCAGCAAGCTGATCGACGAGTAGCTGTGGCGCCAGCCGCCAGCCGCCCATGCGCTCAATGTGGTCATCGACCCACGGCGCGGGTAACGGCTGCGGGGATTCTGCCCATCCTGTGGCTGCCACCTCGTCGAATTTGGTCCGGGCGCCGGCCAGCAGAACGGCGAGTACATCGTCATCGGTGCTGGTGTCCGGATCTCCAAGCGTGCCAAGGTCGTAGCCGAGCCGTCTGCCGAGTTCGGCGAATACCCACCACATCGATCGCCGCTCGCCGACCGGTTCGACGACCGCGGGGCTGTACTGGACGGACACCCGCGAACTCAGGACGTCGTGCAATGTGATGTCGGGCCGTTCCAACGGATCCTTGGTCGGCAAGACGTGGGTGGACAGTTCCGCCGTCTCGTTGTTGATGATCTCCGTGGTGGCAAAAACGTCGAGGCTCTGCAGGGCAGGGATCAACTTCCCGGTCTCGGGCATACACGTAACCAGGCTGCCGCCGACGTTGATCAATGCGCGGATATTGCCGGCCGCGATCTCGTCGGGCAGCACCGCGCACGGCCATTCATTGATGAACGCTTGCGCCTCCGGGCGGCTGCGCGGTCCGGGGCCGAATGCCCCCTCGGGCGGTGTGATCGGCAACAGGTCGCCGAAAGCTTCCAGCTGGTAAGCGAATCCGGGGTGAAACCAGGTGCCCCCGGGGCGGTTCATGGCGCCGGTCAGAATCATCAGCACCCACGCCAGCCACTGGGTGACATTGCCTCGGTCGGCCGTCATGGTGACGCCGGTCCCGGTCTCGATTGCAACGCATTTGGCGCCGCGCACCGCCGCGCACAACTGTGTCAGCTCGGACTCCGCGACGCCGGCGATCGTGGCGGTGTGATCGAGCGTGAACGGCTCGACTGCGGCGGCAAGCGCGTCGATACCCTGAACTGGCACGTCGGTCTTCATACCGTCGCGCAGGATCTCGCGGACCAGATAGGCCAGTACCGCGTGATCGCTACTGGGACGCGGTGCCAGATGGCCGGTGGCCAGTCGAGCGGTTTCGGTGCGCCGCGGATCGATCACCCACACCTGTCCACGCTTGGCGATGTCGCGCACCGTGCCCGTCGGGTTGGGCATCGAGATCGCATGGCCGTGAGAGACAACAGGATTGACCCCAACGAGCATCAGAAAGTCGGCGTTGTCGAGGTCCGTACGACCGGACAGCCCCATGAATCCACCGACCAGATCCGAGATCAGCGGTTTGGCGGTGCCATCGATGGTCAGCGGACTGAACTTGGCCGGGGTGCCGATCGCCGCGTGCAGAGCTTCGGCCATCCGGAATCCGGCGCTTTCCATGGTGCTGAAGTAGAAGGCCACCGATTCAGGACCGTGACGATCGATGATGTCTTTCAGCCGTGTGCCCAGGTCGTCGAGGCAGGCGTCCCACGTGACGTCCTGTTGTTGGCCGTCCACCCGCATCCGCGGGCGTTCGAGCCGGTCCGGGTGGTGGTGGAGCTGCGGCAGCGCACGACCCTTGTTGCAGGTGTAACCCTGCGAAAACGGATGGTCGTGGTCGCCGTGGACGCGCAGCACTTGATCGCCGTCAACGTCGACGAGAATGCCGCAGACGGAGGTACAGATACGGCAGAAACTACGTACCGTTTGCATACTCCGACAACGTACTCTCGCTGAGGGAGAACCACTACACCATTTGTGAGAAATACCCACTCACCGATGAGAATGGCGTTTCCCTGAGCGATCGCTGCTGGCGTGCGCTGATCAGCACGTCTCGCGAGGGGCTGAACCAATCGGGCTTCGGCAAGTCGGCCCGCCACTTGGTTTGTACGGCAAAGCGTTTGCGGTCATTGAGGGAACCGCGAGTACTGTAACTGCGATGGCTGTCGCCTCGTCGAATGAGCGGATGATTGCCGGGGTCGCCGCCGCGTCCGTCTCGCTTGGGATAGCCCAGCTGGTGGGCATCCCCTTCGGAGCACGGGCCGATCCGCGCGCCGCGATCGGCTCAGTGGTCGTCGACCTGACACCTGGGCCCATCAAAGAGTGGGCGATTCAGGCCCTGGGCTCCCTGGACAAACTCTTCCTAGCCGTCGTCGTGCTCGTGGTGATCGCCGCGATTGCCGCAATCGCCGGCAGCCTCGAAACTCGGCGCCGCCCGCTCGGCAGCGCCTCGATCGCCGCGGCGGGTGTCCTCGGATGCGTGGCAGTGCTGTCTCGGCAGGGCGCGACGGCACTCGACACGATCCCCACCGTCGCGGGTGCCGCGTGCGGCGTCGTGGCCCTACGTACGCTGACTCGTCGGTTCCCACCCGGGTTGGGAGACCCTAGAGGCACGGCCGACCACGACGAGCCGGACGCCGGCAGGCGCAGGTTGGCCATGTTCGGACTGCTCGGATTCGGACTAGCGAGTGGCGTGGTGGGTGCGGTCGTCACGCGGGTAGTGCATTCAGTGGCCGCTGACCGCACCACCTTCACACTTCCCCGACCGCGCACACCGGCGCCACCAATACCCGTTGAGGTGCAACCGAATGGCGTTGCGCTACCAACTTTTGTCACCGCCAGCGCTGACTTTTACCGGGTGGACACCGCACTCAGCGTTCCCCAACTCAGCCACGGCGACTGGCGACTGCGCATCCACGGCATGGTGGACCGCGAAACAACCTACAGCTTCGACGACCTCGCCCACTTTGACGTCATCGAAACGGTGACGACATTAACTTGCGTATCGAATCCCGTTGGAGGAAAACTTATTTCGACGGGCATCTGGACCGGCTACCGGGTTGCTGATTTGCTGGCGGCGGCGGGTGTGCACGCGGACGCCGATATGGTGCTCTCGACGTCGATCGACGGCTTCACGGCCGGCACGCCAGTGGAGGCGCTCACCGATGGCCGCGCAGCGCTCCTGGCGGTCGGCCTCAATGGTCAGCCGTTGCCGATCGAGCACGGCTACCCGGCCCGGCTGGTAGTGCCCGGGCTCTACGGGTACGTGTCGGCCACCAAATGGGTCGTCGAGATGGAATTGACCCGCTTCGACAGGGCACAGGCGTACTGGACACGGCAGGGCTGGGCGCCGCGAGCACCCATCAAAACCGAGTCGCGAATCGACGTACCAAAAGATGAACAGAACGTGCCCATAGGCCCCGCGGTATTTGGCGGTGTCGCGTGGGCACAGAATCGCGGCGTGCGCGCCGTGGAGATCCGCATCGACGATGGCGCGTGGCAACCCGCTGAACTGGGTGCACGCTATTCCAACCAGACATGGCGGTTATGGAGCCACTCCTGGCAGGCGAAAGGCCCTGGGAAACACAGCATCACCGTGCGCGCGACCGACAACACCGGCGCTACCCAAACCGCAGATCAGGTCGGTTCGGTACCCGACGGCGCCACCGGCTGGCACACCGTGAACTTCACCGTGGTGGGTACCTGAAGCCTATTTCGACGAGATTTTCCGCCAACTGAACACCGCAATCACGATGCCGATCAGCGCCGTGATCGGACCAATGATTGACCACGTGGTGGTGTTGCTCATCGGGCTACCACCAAGCACTCCGAACCCCTGGAGCGCCCAGATCAGACCGAACAGCGCGACGATCAACCCAACAGCGAATGTGACGACGAAGCCCCTGTTCATATAGGGAGCCTAGACGCCAGGGAGGGCACAGCAGCTGCGAACGCCGCATCGGCACTAGTTTTGACTCAGTTGGTAAATCGCCGGTCCGTGAAGTGGGCATTCGTGGGCTCTCCGGTCGATTACCCGTGGAAGACTACGAACCAGATGGCGATGTAGTGGCTGAGTGCCGCGACCGCAGTGCAGGCGTGGAAGATCTCGTGGTAGCCGAAGGTCCTAGGCCACGGATCGGGCCGGCGCAGTCCGTAGCACACCGCACCAATGCTGTACAGCGCGCCGCCGACCGCCAGCAGCACCGTCGCGGCCCACCCGGCGTCGTGCACGATCGTGGGGGCGAACCAGACCGCCACCCAACCCAGCAGCAGATACAGCGGCACGCACACCCAGCGAGGCGCCGTCGGCCAGAACAGCGTCAGCGCGATGCCGGCCACCGCGCCGCCCCACACGATCGCGAGCACCACATACCCCGTCGGGCGCGGCATGGCCAGCCTGGCGAACGGTGTATAGCTGCCGGCGATGAGCACGAAGATCATCGAGTGGTCGAGCCGCCTCATCCATGTCCTGGCGGTCGCCGACTTCCAGTCGACGCGGTGGTAAACGGCGCTGACGGCGAACATCGCCACAACCGCCAAGGCGTATGTCAGCGTCGAGTGCCCGGCCCGCTTGGATGCCTCCGCCCACGACACCGCCACCAGTGCCGTACCCCCGACGGCACCCCCGACCGCGCAGTAGAGGTGGATCCAACCGCGCAACCGTGGCTTGGTCAGATCACCGGAGGCACCCTGGACGAAGTCGTGGGTGCGTTCGTCGACGACGGCGATCGGCCGAAACGATTCGGGCCGCGAGGCTGCGGCGGTGTTGTGGCTCAATATCCCCCCAAACTTCGCCGGGATTACCGGCACCCCTCCCCGCAATCTGGGAGCCTCATGACCATCTTTCCGCGGCGCGTTAAGGAACCGCTGTGCCGGACCTGTGAATTAGTTTTGGCCTTCGCGGGAGCCCGAGAAGATACTGGCGCAGCCGATTGATACCGCATCGAACTCGTTGAACGCCCTCAATAGCCTCGCCTCATCCAGACCCTGCAAATTTGAGGGAAGCTGCGTTCCTTCCTCGACCAGGAGGAGCAAGCGACGCCCGTACAACGCCAGCGCGGCACCAATCTCGATCAGGACGTGGCTGAGGGCTAGGTTGGCACTCCCAGCGCTGAATCAGGTTTTCGACATAGCTTTTAGCGCTTTTTGACCAGTCCGCCCGGTGGGTTTTCGTCAACGTCGTTGAGGATCAGCTCGCGCACGGCAGTACGCGTTCCGTACGGTCGCAGCATGGTGCTGGCCGGCCGTGGACGCACGTGCTGCGGCCACCAGAACCAGCGCCCGAGCAAGGTGGCCAGCGACGGTGTCATGAACGACCGCACGATCAAGGTGTCGAACAACAGACCCAGCGCGATCGTCGTACCCACCTGGGCCATCACCCGCAACGGGCTGAACATGAACGTGGCCATGGTGGCGGCGAACACCAGACCGGCGGCGGTCACCACCGAGCCCGAACCGGCCATCGCGCGGATCGTCCCCGTCTTGAGCCCGGCGTGGATTTCCTCCTTGAACCGCGATATCAGCAGCAGGTTGTAGTCCGAGCCGACCGCCAGCAGCAGGATGACCGCCATCGCCAGCACCATCCAGTGCAACTTGATGCCCAGCATGTACTGCCAGAGGAGCACGGAGAGTCCGAACGAGGCGCCCAGCGACAGCAACACCGTACCGACGATCACGACGGCAGCCACGACGCTTCGGGTAATCACCAGCATGATGATGAAAATCAGTGTGGCCGCTGAAATTCCGGCGATCATCAGGTCGAAGTCGGAGCCGTCGTGCATGTCCTTGTACGTCGCGGCGGTACCGCCGAGGTAGACGTTGGCGCCCTCCCAGGGCGTGCCCTTGATCGCCTCGTGCACGGCCTGCTTGATCGGTTCGATGTGGCTGATGCCTTCAGGAGTCGCCGGGTCGCCTTCATGCGAAATGATCAACCGGACAGCGTGGCCGTCCGGAGACAGAAATTGTTTGAGACCCCGGGCGAAATCGGGGCTCTTGAATGCTTCCGGCGGAAGGTAGAACGTGTCGTCGTTTTTCGCTTTATCGAAGGCATCACCCTGGGCGGTGGCGTTGTCGGCCTGCGCTTTCGCCTGCGCGTTGAGACCCATAGTGGTCGCGTAGTTCGACATGATGGTGTCGAGGTTGTGCTGCTGGCTCTCGATCTGCGGGGGTATCAGCGCCACGAGCTTGGGCTGAATCTGGTCCAGCTTGTCCAGATTCGTGCTGAGGTTCTGGATGTTCTCAGCCACCTGGTCGATGCCATCGAGTGCATTGAAGATGGACCGTATCGTCCAGCAGACTGGAATGTCGTAGCAGTGCTTCTCCCAGTAGAAGTAGGCACGAATCGGCCGGAAGAAGTCGTCGAAGTAGGCGATGTCGTCGCGCAACTGTTCGGTGATCTTCACGGTTTCTTTGGTGAGCTTGGTGGTTTCGTGTGTCGTGTTGCTGAGGTCCTGCGTGGTCTGCATCTGCTCATGCAGCACTACCATCGTTTTCTTGAGCTCGTCCGCCTGGTTCAGCAGGTTTTTCGCCTGCTCGTCCTGATAGTGCTCGGTCTGGAGCCGCCCTGCGGCTTGTGCACTCATTTGAAAACCGAGGGTGCTGTGGTCGAGCGGCGTGCCCAGCGGCCGAGTGATGGTCTGCACCCGGCCGATACCGGGGATGTGGAAGACCGCCTTGGCGACCTTGTCCAGGATGAGGAAGTCGGCCGGGTTACGCAGGTCGTGATCGGACTCGATCATCAGCAGCTCAGGATTGAGCCGAGCCTGGTTGAAGTGTCGGTCAGCAGCCGCATAACCGACGTTGGCCGGGGTGTCTTGCGGCAGGAAGTGGCGGGTGTCGTAGTCCGTCTTGTAGCCGGGCAGAGCGAGCAGACCGATTAATGCGACGGCGATGGTCACCGCGAGAACCGGCACGGGCCAGCGGACGATGGCAGTGCCGATGCGTCGCCAGCCCTGGGTCTGCAGCTTTCGCTTCGGGTCGAGCAGCTTGAAGAACGATGCCACGGTCAGGACCGCTGGTCCTAGAGTCAAGGCCGCGAGGACCGCGACCAGCATGCCGACGGCGCAGGGCACACCGAGCGACTGGAAATACGGCAACCGGCAGAAGCTCAGGCAGTACATTGCACCGGCGATGGTCAGACCCGACCCCAGCACGACATGCGCAGTGCTGTGGAACATCGTGTAGAAGGCCTGTTCTCGACCTTCGCCGAGGCCGCGGGCCTCGTGGTAGCGGCCCACGATGAAAATCGCGTAGTCCGTTCCGGCGGCGATCGCCATCAGCACAAGCATGTTATTGGCGAACGTCGAAAGCCCCATGATGTTGTAGTTCCCGAGCGTCGCGACGACACCGCGAGCCGCGAGCAACTCGACGAAAACCATGAACAACATGACCAAAGTCGTAATCACCGACCGGTAGACGACCAGCAGCATCACCACAATCACGAGGAGGGTGACCAGAGTGACCTTCTTGACACCTTTCTCACCCGCATGGGACTGGTCGGCAAACAACGGAGCTGCCCCGGTGACGTAGGCCTTGATCCCCGCCGGCGCTGGCACCGAGTTCACGATCTTGCGGACCGCGTCGCTGGACTCGCTGGACTGGCCGCTGCCCATGTTGCCGGCGAGGTAGACCTGGACGTACGCGGCCTTTTGGTCGTGACTCTGGGAGCCCGCGGCAGTCAGGGGATCACTCCAGAAATCCTGGACGTGCTGAACGTGTTTCTTGTCTTGCTCGAGTCGCTTGACGATCTCGTCGTAATAGCGGTGGGCCTCCGCACCCAGCGGTTTGTCGCCCTCCAACAGGATCATTGCCGAGCTGTCGGAACTGAACTCTTTGAACGTCGATCCGACGCGCATCATCGACTGGAACGACACCGCGTCCTTGGGACTCTGCGACACCGAGTGGCTCTTGGAGACGACCTCCAGCTGCGGTGAGATGGTATTGGTGACGAAGACGATGCCCAGCCAGATCAGGACGATCGGCAGCGCAAGCCGATGGATCATCCGTGGCAGGAACGGCGGGATCAGTGGCTGATCAACGCGCGGCGGAGCCCCGGTGGTCTCGCTCATGCGGACTTGTCCAGGCAGTAGACGAAGGCATTGACTGTTTCGTTGGGGGGCGACTGGTTCGGAGCTTTGATGACGTCACCACTCCCGTCGTGGTTGTTCACGACGAATTGGCAGGCGATCCAACTGCCGTCTCCTTGCGCTATCAGGTTGGCCGGGATGCCGGGCTTCGTTGACTTCAATACTGTGCTCCAGGGCAAGGGGACGTTGAGAGCCTGCTGCGGATGGGAGTTCTCATCGAGGTAGTTGATGGTTGCCGTGCTGCCCGGTGAGCCCCAGACCTCGAGCGTGATGGTCTTGGCGTTGAACTGGTCGATGACGTCACCCGACGAGCCACCACCGAACGAACCGCTGTGGACGCCGAAGACGTCGTGCAGCCGGTGCACGACGAATCCGGACAGCGCAACGACGGCTAGAACGGTCAGGATGAGCCAGAATCGGCTCAGCAGGCCCTTCTTCTTCTTGGCGCGCTGCGGGCCGGGTTTTTCCTCGGCGCTTGGGGGAACCTTAGGATCTCGCGACTCTGTCCATGGCTCGGTGGTCGTCATGGGCGCTTTCCTAACCAGGGGCGAAGGCTACTCAACTAATTTCCTTAGGGGTAAGCTTAGCTACTCTAACCTAGACCGAGATTGTCCGGGCTTCACATCCCGTGCTGAGCCATCCGGCACACCGTCACTACTGACGATCTGCCCCAGGCCGCAACGAATATCCACGGTGGTCATTGAAATTGGACTCCTGAACTATGACGCCCCCACCCGAGCAGGGGCTTTAAGGGAGTCAGTTCGTCAGGGGCGTCAGAGCGGCGGGGGCGCGGCGAGTTGCGGCGACCGGGCGGCCTGCATGGTGCTTCAGATGCAACTAGGTAATTTGATTGTCGCGACGCCTTCTAACCATTCGTGGAAGCATGTCGTTGACGCGCACACAAACACCATGCGTATCACCCGTCGAGAATTCGATCCATGGGGGCACCGGCCGGGCTGACACGAGCGCCGCCACCGTCGCCGCCGTTGCGTCGATGCGGGCAGGCGCATAACCTCACGATATGACCTCGGCGGGGGCGGGTCCGGACAAGACCGGCCTGAGACCGGATTTCGACAATGTCCAGGCTCACTACGACCTGTCCGATGAGTTCTTCCGGCTCTTCCTAGATCCGACCCAGACTTACAGCTGCGCCTACTTCGAGTCCGACGACATGACGCTGGAGCAGGCCCAGATCGCCAAGATCGACCTATCGCTGGGCAAATTGGGGCTACAACCTGGAATGACGCTGCTCGACATCGGGTGCGGCTGGGGCGCCACGCTGCGGCGTGCCGTGCAGAAATACGACGTGAACGTCGTGGGCCTGACGCTGAGCAAAAACCAGGCCACCGCCGTTGACAAGTTGTTCCGCGCGATGGACAGCAGGCTCAGCCGACGGGTGTACTTGGCGGGTTGGGAGGAGTTTCACCAACCGGTCGACCGGATCGTGTCGATCGGCGCGTTCGAGCACTTCGGCCAAAAGCGCTACGACGATTTTTTCACCATGGCCCACTCCGCGCTGCCCGCCGATGGCGTGATGCTGCTGCATACCATCGTGAGAGCCAGCCCCGAGGAGTTACAAAAACGCGGGCTGCAGCTACCGGCAAAACTGCTGCGCTTCATCTTGTTCATCATGGATGAGATCTTCCCCGGCGGGGAGCTGCCCTTGGTTTCCCAAGTCGAGCAGCACGCGGCCAACGCCGGCTTCAAGGTGGCCCGCATCCAGCCGCTGCGGCTTCATTACGCCCGAACGCTGGACATCTGGGCAGCGACGCTGCAGAGCAAGCGGGAGCAGGCCATTGCGGTTCAATCCGAAGAGGTCTACCAGCGCTACATGAAGTACCTCACCGGCTGCGCCGACCTGTTCCGCGACGGCTACACCGACGTGTGCCAGTTCACTTTGGTCAAGAACGGCTGACCCCCGGCGTCACCCCGGCCACCAACGTGCTGCTACTGCGTCGAACACATCACCAATTCCCGTTGTTGTAGGTCGGGCAGTACGCCAAGGTGGCGACTTCGACGATGCCGAGTGCGGCGCTCTCCCGTTGCGAGACGGACGCGACCGGGACCCCCAGCCTGTCGAGACCTCCACTGGTCATCACCAGATACTCGGCCTGGACATCACTCAGCCCCTTGGCTCGGGCATCACAGACTTGGTGCGCTAGCGGAATGATCGTCCGCGCTCCGGCTTCCGTAGTTGGCGGCTGGAACACGGTGGTCATGTAGCTGATAAAGATCGGATCGCCGTCTCCTGGCTGAAATGATGGGTCGGCATGTGCGCGCGGGGCCACCGCGACGACTGCCAGAGCTATGAGAGCAACGCTTACGCCGCGCCCTCTGTGTGACATCGTCGCCTCCCCGCTAACCTCTCTAAATCGGACGATACGCAGCCGCGGCGGTTATTAGCTACTTCGACCTGAAAAAGTCGGGGTGTGTCGAGCCTTTTGAGGGTCGTTGAACTGGGATGATGGCCTCGAACCCTTGGCGAGAAGGATTCGAGGCCATCATGTTTCGTACTGTAAACGACCAGCCGACGTTGTGGGAGTCGATCCTGCCGCCGGAGTTGTTGGTGTTGCCGGTCGAGTTGGGTCGGGTGGATGCGCTGCTGGATGATCCGGTGTTCTTCGCACCGTTCGCCGGGTATTTCGATGCCCGGATCGGGCGGCCGTCGATCCCGATGGAGACCTATCTGCGGTTGATGTTCCTCAAGTTCCGGTATCGGCTGGGTTACGAGTCGTTGTGCCGGGAAGTGTCGGATTCGATCTCCTGGCAGCGGTTTTGCCGGATCCCGTTCGGCACGCGGGTGCCGCATCCGACCACGTTGATGAAGATCACCACCCGCTGTGGAGACGACGCGGTCACCGGCCTCAACGAGGCGCTGCTGGTCAAGGCGTCCGCAGCCAAGCTGTTGCGCACCGACAAGGTCCGCGCCGACACCACCGTGATCGCCGCTGCGGTCAAGTATCCGACCGATTCGGGTCTGCTGGCCAAGGCAATCGCAACGATGGCCCGCACCGTGGCGCGGATCAAAGCTGCTGGTGGCGCGACCTGCACCCAGTCGCGGGACCGGCGGCGCTCAGCCGGGCGGCGGGCCCGCGCGATCGCGGCGAAGCTCGGACTGCGCGGAGCTCAGCAACGCGATGAGGCCCAGGCCGCGGTGCACCGGATCACCGGTGAACTCGCCGGGATCGCCGAAGCAGCCAGCCGTGAAGCGGCCGTGGTGATCCGCAACGCGAGACGCGCACGGCGCACCGCGACCGGGCAGCGCAAAGGCCGGCTGCACCGGGCGATCAACGACCTGAACACCCTGGTGGGCCGCACCGAACGCGTTATCGCCCAGGCCCGTAGCCGCCTGGCCGGGGTGATGCCCGAATCAGCCAGCCGACTGGTCAGCCTCCACGATGTCGATGCCCGCCCGATCCGCAAAGGACGCCTGGGCAAGCCGGTCGAGTTCGGCTACAAAGCCCAGGTCGTCGACAACGCTGATGGGGTCATCCTCGATCACAACGTCGAGATGGGTAACCCGCCGGACGCCCCGCAGCTGGCCCCGGCGATCGAACGCATCACCGCCCGCACCGGCCACACCCCAGGCGCGGTCACCGCCGACCGCGGCTACGGCGAAGCCGTGGTGCAACGCGACCTGACCGAACTCGGTGTGCGCAATGTGGCGATCCCCCGTAAAGGCAAACCCACCGCGGCGCGCCGCGAGTTCGAACACCGCAGAGCGTTCCGCGAGAAAGTGAAATGGCGCACCGGATCCGAGGGTCGGATCAACCACATCAAACGCAGCTACGGCTGGAACCGCACCGAACTCACCACCATCAGCGGAGCCCGAACCTGGTGCGGACACGGCGTCTTCGCCCACAACCTCGTCAAGATCGGCACCCTCGCCACATGAAACCACCACTCCGCACCACTACCAGCACCTGATCAACAACCTCGACTACAAGCGCCACACCAATCAAGGGTTTTTCAGGTCGAAGTAGCTAGCGAGCCGGTTACGCCGCGCTAACCCGCCGCTCGCCGCGTTTTAGGATTTCCCGGCGTGCCGACTAAAGCGAATATCGCCGCCACCAGCGAAAATAGGTGGGGCGGGCGGGGCTCGAACCCGCGACCTACGGATTATGAGTCCGCGGCTCTAACCAACTGAGCTACCGCCCCCGGCGCTAACTAAAAGAGAATATAGGTCGAGACATACCGACTTCACGCGCTCGGCAAGGCCTGAGCCGTCGGCAGTGACATGCGTCACGGTCACGCTGAATTGGGCAGGCTTTGCGGCACTCAGGCGTTCCTCAGTTTGGTCGCCGCATCAGAAGGTGGCTCCGGATACCGAGCGGGGTAGACATGAGGTACAACACCATCAGCGGGCACAGCCCGATCGGCGAGGCGGTCTGGATCGTCGCCGGGATCATCATCATGCTCGCCTTCGGCGACGCCTTCGTACTGTCGGCTCTCGCGTTCGGAATCGTGACCATGACCGGAGCCTGGTTGACCTATCGTCAGGCGGAGCGGCGCGCGGACAGGTGCGATACGGAGATGGCTCCCGTGACTCACCTTCGCACCGCGTTGACCGGTGAGCGCCATGTCAAAAAGACCTCAGGGCACGGATCTCGCGCAGCGTAACGCGAGCGCCACTCAGCAACCTTTGAAGGCCCGAGATTGTGTTGTCGGGGATCATGATCCATCTGCCGGTCGCTGTTGCGGCGTCGCTGCCGTCGCGGTCGCCGGTGCGCCGGCAGCGGCTGTGTCCGCGGCGCCCGCGTGGCGCTGGCCGGCACCCCAAGACGTCGCGCCACCGAGGATCGACAGCAGCGTCGCGCACCTGACCTATGACTGCGGAAGTCAATCGCCGATCAGAATTTCGAGCGAAGACTCAACCATCACCCTGTATGGGTCGTGTGGCGAGGTCGATGTCAGCGGTGCCGCGAACACTGTGAATTTGCAAACGGTGGCCATCATCAAGGCCACCGGTTCGAGCAGCCACATCACCTGGGAAAGCGGGCCGGCCGGCGCCGTTCCCCAAATCAGCAATCCCAATGGCCGCAACGACATCCGGGGACCTGGCGGCTTCTAGGTTCAGCCAGGCAAAGGCTGATTCGGGCTTCGAGTCCGTGACGTAATCGACCTACGCAGGCCGCAGAGGCCGTTTCATGCTGCAGACGATGCTCCATTCGAAATACAACTCTCCGCCCTTGTCGTAGCCCTTGAATCCGTGGGTCACCTGGACACGTTGCACCGTGGAGTTGACGAGTTCCCACCCGTGTTCCCCGTGCGCCTTCGTCAGTGCGGATACCTCGGCTATCAGGTCTTCGAGAGACTCATTCGTGTTGTAGATGAAATGGTTCTCCCACCGTTGTGGATACCAGTTATCGTCTGATGCCAGCCACCAACCGGGCCCCGGCGAAGTAGTCGTCACAACCCGGCATCCTACTGGGGCCGAGTTCACCTGCAGGGAGAATTCTTGGTGACGCAAAGGCGAAGAATTTCCCACCCAATTCGAAGCGCCGAGCAGACACAGAATCGCATCCCGAAGCATGGTGGAGTGCGATTCTGTGTCTGCTCGGCGAATTGAAGCCAGACTCAGCTGTACACCGTCTGCCCGTCGACATCGAGCAAATAGCGCTCGGTGCCGGACTCCACCCTGGGTGCGTCCCCGCCCAGCGACACCGCAATTTTATTGCTGGCATTACGCATGATGTCGAAGGTCAATTCGACGGCCTCGGCTTCTGAAAACCAAGAGCGCACCTCGGCGACATCATCGGCGACGAGGTGCGCAGGCGTCCAAATTAACCCATCGGCGTAGCGAAGCGCTGCTTTAGCGCGCGGCGTCAACTGCGCGGATTCTTCAAAACGCTCAATATCCTCATACAAGGTCTCCGAACCGCCGGCATCCAGCGCGGTGCTCTCACGCAGCGATTTGCACAGTCGGCAGTTGTGTTGGGTGGCGCCGCGCAGCCGCACCAGTTCGGACGTCACCGGATCCAGCGCCCGCATCCTGGCCACCGCCGGCAGAAAGTCGTTGAATACGACGTCGGACGGATCGGTGACGTGATCCCAGGAGATCGGCCCGTTCACCCAGCCCAGATACTCCGAGCCCACACCGAGCGCTTCTAGTCCGGCCCGCACCCGGGGCACGAAGTCCGCGATATACATCGACACGACAACGCCAAAGGTGCTGTTTCCCAACGCCTTAAACAGCTTTGACCGCTGCTCACCGGCGATCGCGGACACGTCGACGCTGAACTGTTCGGCGAAAGCGGCCACCACGACTTCGGCTTCCGATGCGGGCTCGCCGGCGTCGACGGCAACGGGCAACGACGGCAGCGACAGCGTCTGCGCGCACACCCGGCGCAGTAGCCCCGTCATACGACCGTCGTCCGGGGACAACGCCACCAAGCGCGCGAATTGATCAGGAAGCAAGGCCATTCCTCACACGCTAGAACGCGCCCGGCCAGGAAGCTACTGCGCCTCGCTCACCGAGGACATGTGGAAGTCCGGGATGCGCAGCGACGGCATCGCCGCCCGGGTGGCCCAATCGCCCCATTCCCGTGGCAGGGTCAGCTCGCTGAGGCCGGCCGCGGTGGCGCGTCGCAACAGGTCCAGCGGGCTCTCGTTGAATCGGAAGTTGTTGACCGCGGCGGTCACCTTGCCGTTTTCGATGAGGTAGACGCCGTCGCGGGTCAAGCCGGTGAGCAGCAGCGTGGTGGGGTCGACCTCGCGGATGTACCACAGCGTGGTCAATAGCAGGCCGCGCTCGGTGGCCGCGATCATGGCGGCCTGATCAGCCGACCCGCCGGTCATGACCAGGTTGTCGGCGCCGACGGCGACGGGGGCGCCGAATTTGGCGGCGGTAGCCCGCGGATAGGCCAGCGTGTTGATCACGCCGTCGCGGATCCAGTCCACCTGGCTGATCTCCATGCCGTTGTCGAACACCGACACGGTCTCCGAGGAGTTGCTCGTCGCGACGAACGGCGTGCACCCCAGTCCCGGCGCCATCGGATCGGAGAACATGCTCAGTCCCAGATCGGTGAGCCGCTCCCCCACCCGGGTCCCGCCGCCGGGCGCCGAGAACGCGCTGCGTCCCTCCTGCGCGCCGCGGCCGGCCATCGCCCAGGCCATGCAGAGCATCATGTCGGCCACCGTCGACGGCGGCATGATCGTCTCGTAGCGGCCCGCGGGCAGCTCGACCCGACGCGCGGCCCACCCCAGCCTGGTCGACAGCTGCTCGAGCAGCCGATCGGTTGGCACGTCAACGAAATCGGGCGTCCCGATGCCCGCCCACGCGCTGGCGTCGCCGCGTTTGGCGTTGATCTCGACCGCACCCGCCGGCTGGGTGTAGCGCCGGCGCAGACCCGTCGACGACGCCAGGAATGTCGTCGACACACTGTGGTGCGCATACCCGTACAGCCGGTCGGTGCCGGCGAACCCCCGGCTCAACGAGGCGGCCACGTCGGCGAACACCTCGGGCCCGGTGCCGGGCACCGGCGCGTCCCAGTCGACGGGCACCCCAGCGTCGGCCAGCAGCGGCGCGGCGTCGCCGGCCTCCGGCGCGGAGCGGGCCGCCTCCTGCGACGCGGCCACCAGCCCGGGAATCACCCGCGGGTCCACCTCCGCGGAAACCACCGTCCCGACGAAAGCGCTGTCGCCGTGGCGCACAATGGAAATGACCGACACGGTGCGGCTGACCGACACGCCGTTGGTGGTCATCGAATTGCCCGCCCAGCGCAGCGTGGCCTGGACCCGGTCGGTGACCAGCACCATGGTCTCGTCGGCGCGGCCAAGTTTGGCGGCCTCCTGCAAGACACTGTTGACGACGTGCTGGGCGGTTATCATCGGCCGCCCTCGGCGCGGGTATTCAGCACGTTGACGCCACGAAACAGCGCCGACGGGCAACCGTGGCTGACCGCGGCGATCTGCCCGGGTTGGGCCTTGCCGCAATTGAATGCGCCGCCGAGCCGCCAAGTTGACGGGCCGCCAACGGCTTCCATGGAATTCCAGAAATCGGTGGTGGTGGCCTGATAGGCGACATCGCGCAGCTGACCGTCCAGGCGGCCGTTGGTGATCTTGAAGAACCGCTGACCGGTGAACTGAAAGTTGTAGCGCTGCATGTCGATAGACCAGGATTTGTCGCCGACGATGTAGATGCCGTTCTCGACGCGGCTGATCAGGTCTTCGGTACTGATGTCGTCGGGGCTGGGCTGCAGCGAGACGTTTGCCATCCGCTGGATCGGCACGTGATGCGGCGAGTCGGCGTACGAGCAGCCGTTGGAGCGCAACTGGCCCAGTCTCGGAGCGAACACCCGGTCGAGTTGGTAGCCGACGAACATCCCACCCCGGATCAGATCCCAGCTTTGTGCCGCCACGCCCTCGTCGTCGTAACCGATACTGGCCAAACCGTTTACGACGGTCCGGTCGGCGGTCACGTTCATCACCGGCGAGCCGTAACGCATGGTGCCGAGTTTGTCGGGTGTCGCGAACGAGGTTCCGGCGTAGGCCGCTTCGTAGCCAATGGCGCGGTCGTATTCCGTTGCATGACCGATGGATTCGTGAATAGTGAGCCACAGGTTGGTCGGGTCGATCACCAGATCGGTGGGACCCGCCGTCACGCTGGGCGCTTTGACCTTCTCGGCCAGCAACACCGGCAACTGCGCAAGCTCCTTGGCCCAGTCCCATACCCCGTGGTCGGTCAGCGCTTCCCAGCCCCGCCCCATCGGCGGCACGAGCGTGCGCATCGAGTCGAAACTGCCCGCGGCCGGGTCGACGGTGACCGCCTCCAGCGTCGGATTCACCCGCACCCGTTGCTGGGTGATCGACGAGCCGAACGTGTCGGCGTAGAACGTCTGCTCCTTGACCGCGGTCACGACGGCGGACACATGGTCCACGCCGTCGGCGGCCAGCAGCCGCCCGGAGTACTCGGCCAACACGGCAATCTTGCGGGCCGTCGGGATCTCGAACGGGTCGACCTGGTAATCCGACACCCAGCTGACGTCGACGTACACCGGCTCGGCCGCCAGCTCGACGTGATCGGAGTTCAGTGCGGCCAGCGTGGTGGCCACATGCACCGCGCGGCGCGCCGTTTCGGCGGCAACCGACGGCGCCAGCTCAGCGTGCGAGGCGAATCCCCACGTGCCCCCGACGATCACCCGCACCGCCAGACCGACCTCGCGGCTCACCACGGCGGTCTCTAGCTCACCGTCGCGCAGCTGGATGATCTCGGTGCTGAGACGGTGAATCCGCAGGTCGGCGTAGCTGGCCCCGGCCGCTTTGGCCGCCGCCAGCGCGGCTTCGGCCAGCTGGCGGCGCGGTAGGCCCAGGAAGTCGGCGTCGATATCCCGGTTCGGTGTCACGGCTACACCGTATCGACCTCGGACTACAAACCCTGACGGCGCGCTTTAATTACCTCCATGACCGGCGCGGAGCGGAGGAAACGAGGTCGATCCACCGCGCTCGGCTACGCCCTGCTGGCCCCCAGCCTGTTCGGGGTTTTCACCTTTCTGCTGCTGCCCCTGCTCGTAGTGATCTGGCTGAGCCTGTACCGGTGGGACCTACTGGGTCCGCTGCGCTACGTCGGGATGGCCAACTGGCAGTCGGTGCTGGCCGACTCCGGCTTCCTCAACTCGCTGATCGTGACTGCGATCTTCGTGGCCATCGTCGTCCCGGCGCAGACCGTGCTCGGCCTGCTGTGCGCGACGATGCTGGCTCCCCAGCTTCCCGGCACCGGCCTGTTCCGCACCCTGTACGTGGTGCCGTGGATCTGCGCGCCAGTGGCAATCGCTGTGCTGTGGCGCTGGATCCTGGCGCCTACCGACGGCGCCGTCGCCACCGTGCTGGGGCACCACATCGAGTGGCTTTCCGATCCCAGCCTGGCGCTGCCAGTCGTGTCGGCGGTGGTGATCTGGGCCAACGCCGGCTACGTCGCGTTGTCCTTCCTCGCGGGTCTGCTGGCCATCCCAAACGACGTGCACGCGGCCGCGAGCACCGACGGCGCCAACGCCTGGCAGCGGTTCTGGCGCATCACCTTGCCCATGCTGCGGCCGACGATGTTCTTCGTCCTGGTCACCGGAGTCGTCAGCACGGCACAGGTTTTCGACACCGTCTACGCGCTGACCGACGGCGGCCCGGACGGCCGGACCGACCTGGTGGCCCACCGCATCTACGCCGAGGCGTTCGGCGCGGCGGCCATCGGGCGCGCGTCGGTGATGGCGGTGGTGCTGTTCGTCATCCTGGTCGGCGTCACCGCCGTTCAGCACCTCTACTTCCGGCGGCGGATCAGCTATGACGTCGTCTAAATCTCTCTCCGCGAGAGTGCAACTACCGACGGGGTTACTCGGGAAACGCGTCGGTAGTTGCACTCTCGCGGCAATGGGGATCTACGCCGGCCTGGTGGCGGGCGCGCTGATCACCACGGTCCCGTTCCTGCTTGGGCTATTGACCTCGTTCACCTCGGCGCACCAATTCGTCACGGGTACGCCGCTGCAACTGCCGCGGCCGCCGACCGTCGCCAATTACCTCGACTTGGGCGGCGCCGGATTCGGGCGCGCCGTCGCGGTGACGGCGCTGATGACGGCAGTGATTCTGGTGGGCCAGCTGACGTTTTCGGTGTTGGCCGCTTACGCGTTTGGACGCTTGGAGTTTCCCGGACGCGACGCGCTGTTCTGGGTGTACATCGCGACGATGATGGTGCCGGGCACGGTCACGGTGGTGCCGCTCTACCTGATGATGGCCCAGCTGGGTATGCGCAACACGTTCTGGGCATTGGTGCTGCCGTTTATGTTCGGCTCGCCCTACGCGATCTTCCTGCTCCGCGAGCACTTTCGGATGATTCCCAACGACCTGGTCAACGCCGCGCGCCTGGACGGCGCCAACACGCTGGACGTGATCCTGCATGTGGTGATTCCCGCCAGCCGACCGGTGCTGGCCACGTTGACCCTGATCACCGTGGTCTCGCAGTGGAACAGCTTCATGTGGCCCTTGGTGATCACCAGCGGCAGCAAGTGGCGGGTGCTCACAGTGGCGACCTCGGACCTGCAGACCCGGTTCAATTCGCAGTGGACGCTGGTGATGGCGGCCACCACAGTGGCAATCGTGCCGCTGATTGCGCTGTTCGTGGCCGCCCAGCGACACATCGTGGCCTCGATCGTGGTCTCGGGGCTCAAGTGAGCCGCCCCCGCTCCTCCACGCTGGCCGCCGCGGCGCTTGCGCTGGTCGCGGTGTTGCTGGCCGCGACGGCGGCGCTGTTGAACTACTCCGGCGAACCCCATGGCAACAAGACCATCGTGCGGGTACGAATCTGGGGCGACCCCGTCGCCGCGGCATACCGAGAGTCCTTCGAGGCATTCAACCGCGCACACCCGGACATCGAGGTGCGCACCGACATGGTCGCCTACCCGACCTACTTCAACACCCTGCGCACCGATATGGCCGGCGGCAGCGCCGACGACATCTTCTGGCTGTCCAACGCCTATTTCGCCGCGTACGCAGACAGCGGCCGGCTTCTGGACATCGGCAAAACGCTTGGCCCCGACGTTGCCACGGGCTGGGAGCCCGCGGTGGTGGACCAGTTCACCCGCGATGGTGTGCTGTGGGGTGTACCGCAGCTGACCGACGCCGGCATCGCCGTCTACTACAACGCGGACTTGCTCGCCGCGGCCGGTGTTGATCCGGCCCAGTTGAATGGCGTCCGGTGGAGCCCCGGTGCGGACGACACGCTACGCCCCCTGCTGGCGCGGCTCACCGTCGACGCCGACGGGAATGTCGCGGGCACACCGAATTTCGACGGCCAACGGGTGCGCCAATGGGCCTACAACGCGGCCAACGACGCGCAAGCCATCTACCTGCCCTACATCGGCTCGGCCGGCGGGGTATTCCAGCGCGGCGACCAGTTCGCCTTCGACAATCCCGGCGCGATCGAGGCCTTCCGCTACCTGGTCGGCCTGATCAACGACGACCACGTCGCACCTCCGGCATCCGACACCAACAACAACGGCGACTTCTCCCGCAACCAGTTTCTGGCCGGCCGGATGGCGCTCTTTCAGTCCGGCACCTACAACCTGGCGCCGGTGGCCAAGGACGCCTCCTTCCACTGGGGCGTCGCGATGCTGCCGATCGGCCCCGCGGGACGGGTGAGCGTCACCAACGGTATTGCCGCGGCTGGCAATTCGGCGACCAGACATCCCGATGCAGTGCGTCAGGTGCTGGCCTGGATGGGCAGCGTCGAGGGCAACGCCTACCTGGGCCGTCAGGGAGCGGCGATCCCCGCGGTGCTGAAGGCCCAACCGGTGTACTTCGACTACTGGGCAGCCAAGGGCATCGACGTCACTCCGTTCTTCGCTGTGCTGGACGGCCCGCGAATTCCGGCCCCCGGCGGCGCCGGCTTCGCCCCCGGAAACGATGCGCTGCAAAGCTATTTCGACGACATGTTCTTCGGCCGCGGTGACGTCGCGACGATCCTGCGACAGGCTCAGGCCGCGGCCAACGCCGCCGCCCGCCGTTAAGCGGCGTGGGGTACCGTCGGTGCCGCGCGGCATATCGCCCACGAGGAGAGCGGGACACCAATGGCGGATCAAAAGAAGCCGAACATCGTCATGATCATGGCCGACGACGTCGGCACCTGGAACCTCAGCGCTTACCACCGCGGCATGATGGGCGGGTCCACACCCAACATCGACAGAATCGCGCGCGAAGGTGCGCTATTCACGGACTACTACGGTCAGCAGTCGTGCACGGCGGGGCGGGCGGCGTTCATCACCGGTCAGACGCCTTTCCGCACCGGCCTGCTGAAGGTGGGCATGCCCGCGGCCAAGCAGGGCATCCAGGATTCGGACCCGACGATCGCCGAACTGCTCAAGCCGCTGGGTTATACGTCGGCGCAGATCGGCAAGAACCACCTGGGTGATCGCAACGAATACCTGCCCACCGTGCACGGCTTCGACGAGTTCTACGGGATCCTCTACCACCTCAACGCGATGGAAGAGCCCTACGACGACGAGTACCCCAAGATCGAAGGGTTCCATGACCGGTTCGGCCCCCGCAACATCTTGGAGACCAAAGCCACCGATGTCGACGACCCGACCGAGCATCCGCGCTGGGGCAGGGTCGGCAAGCAAACGATCGCCGACGGCGGTCCGTTGCCTCCACACCCCGGCATGGACCCGGCGGCCAAAACCAACATGGAGGACGTCGACGCCGAGATCGTCCGGCGCTCACTGGACTTCATCGACCGCTCCGCGGCGGCGGACACCCCGTTCTTCCTGTGGCACAACGCCACCCGATGCCACGTCTGGACGCACCTGTCCCCCCAGTGGGAGGGAAAGAGCGGGTTCGGTCTCTTCGCCGACGCGATGATGGAGCTGGATTGGGAAGTCGGTCAGATTCTGGACAAGCTCGACGAACTCGGCATCGCCGACAACACCATCGTGCTGTTCACCAGCGACAACGGCGCCGAGGTCTTCAGTTGGCCCGACGGCGGCAACCACCCGTTCCGCGGCGAGAAGGGCAGCACCTACGAAGGTGGGTTCCGGGTGCCGATGGTGGCCAAGTGGCCCGGCGTCATCGAGCCCGGCACCATCGTCAACGAAATCATGGCTCATGAGGATTGGATGCCGACGCTGCTGGCCGCGGCCGGTCAGCCGGACGCCAAAGAGAAACTCCTGACGGGACTCGATGCCGGCGACAAGACGTTCAAGGTGCACCTCGACGGCTACGACTTCACGCCGTACTTCACCGGTGAGGTTGCCGAGGGTCCGCGCCGTGAGTTCTTCTACTTCAGCGACAACGCCGACCTGATGGCCGTGCGCTACAACGCGTGGAAGCTGAACTTCAAGACCATCGTCGGGAACCTGTTCACCGGCAAAGAGGATTCAACCAACGTGCCGGTGGTGACCAACTTGCGGCAGGACCCGTGGGAGCGCTACCAGACGGAAAGCATGCTGTACGGCCGCTGGTGGGGTGAGAAGCTGTGGACGATGGTGCCTGCGGTGAACATCGTCGGCGAGTTCCTTGCGACGTTTGTGGCCTACCCTCCCAGCCAGGCGTCCGGCACGCTGAGCGTGGAGAAGGCCCTCGCGATGCTGCAAGACGGCGCCCTCAAAAACTAGGTGCCCTCAAGAATTAGGGCCGGCGAATACACCGGAATCCGATGTGGCTCATGCCGGTGTCGATCATCTGCGGCCGGCGGGCGGCGGGCCGGTAGCGCAGGCAGTAGTTGTCGGCGCACAAAAATGAGCCACCCTTGATCACCTTGCGCGGTATCCGGAACTGCTGTTGCTGGCGGTCGTAACTGCCTGCCTCGCAACACGGATCACCGGCCCGGGTGTCGGCGTACCAGTCGGACGTCCACTCCCACACATTGCCGGCCATATCGAAGAGTCCGTATTCGTTGGGCGGGAACGTACCGACGGGCGTCGTTCGGCCGTATCCGCGATCGGGACGCCAGGGGAATTCACCGTGCCAGTAGTTGGCCAGGCGCTGGCCGGGCCGCTCCGGTTGGTCACCCCAGGTGTAGGCCGCGTCGGCCAGACCGCCACGTGCGGCGGTCTCCCATTCGGCCTCCGTGGGCAACTCCATTCCGGCCCAAGCCGTATAGGCCGCGGCGTCCTCGTAGGCGACGTGCACCACCGGGTGATCGGCCCGCTTGTCGATCGATGAGTTCGGGCCCACCGGATGGCGCCAAGACGCCCCCGGCGTCCAGTGCCACCACTGACTCAGGTGACGCAGGTCCACCGGGCCGGCGGTGCGGGTGAACACCATCGAGCCCGGTTGTAGATTCTCCGCCGGTGCGTCAGGGAAATCGGCCGGGCTCACCGGCCGTTCCCCGACCGTCAGGTATCCCGTCGAGGCGACGAATTCGGCGAACTGTGCGTTGGTGACCTGGTGCGCGGCGATCCAGAACCCGTCGACCGTGGCGGGGTGCGCGGGAGTCTCTTCGTCATAGTGCTGATCCGACCCCAGATTGCAGGTCTGGGCCGGAATCCAGCACAGGTCTTCGTCAGTCAACATCCTGCGGATATTCAACCACCCGGCGTCGACCGCGCGCGGGGTGTTGCTTGGTGACTTCCGGGCTTGACCGGGATTGCCGCCATCGCCCGCTCGACCATCGCGGTGATCGTCAGGCTCGGGTTCACGCCGGGATTGGCCGGGATGACCGCACCGTCGCAGATGATCAGGTTTTGGTAGCCGAACACTCGATGCTCGCCGTCGACGACGCCCCGCTCGGGACTATCGGCGGCGATCGCGCCGCCCAAGATGTGTGCGGTGATCGGCATGTTGAACAGCGCTTCGGTGAGCCAACTCTGCGCGGTCCCACCGGTCCGGTCGGCAAGTCGCTGGGCGAAGTCGTTGGCCACCGGCAGGAAAGTGGGCGTGGGGTTTTCGGGATCCTGGCGCGTGGTGAGCCGCAACCGCCGCCCGAGTATCCGGCGCTTGGGCACCAGCGACAGCGACGTGTCGGTGGTCTGCATGACGCCGGTGATCAGCGAGCGTTGAGACCAGCCGCGCGGATTGGTCACGTGGACAAACCGAATCGGGTGCCGCAGGATTTGGGCGAGCAGCTTCAGCGGCCGGGTGATTCGGTTGCCGTCGCCGGTCAGCAATGTGAACATCAGGCCCATTGCATTACCGCCGGATCCGTAGGTGACGGCTTCGACGTGGCTGTCCCCCGTAGGGTGCACGCTCGAGGTGATCGAAACGCTGCGACCCCATCCGCGGTCGTCCGGTGTGGTGACGGCGGTCATCGCCTCGCTGTTGGTACGGACCAACTGGCCGAGCCGATCGGAGATCGCGGGTAGCGCCCCGTCCCGCTTACATTGGGCGAGCAGTTGATTGGTGCCCAGAGCACCGGCGGCGACGACGACACCGCGCGCCGTCTGGGTGCGGCGGTCCTTGCTGATCCAGGACCCGGTGCGTTCGCTGGTCACGGCGTATCCGTCTGATCCGTCCGCAGCCCCCAACGGCCGGATCGAGGTGACGGTACGTTCGGGATCGATCTGCACACCGAGACGCTCGGCGAACCACAGGTAGTTCTTCGGCAGCGTGTTCTTGGCGTTGTTGCGGCATCCCAACAGGCACAATCCGCATTCGATGCAACCCGACCTGGCTGGACCGGCGCCGCCGAAATATGGATCGGCGTCAACGACGCCGGCCTCTCCGAAGTAGACGCCGACGGGGACCGGGCGGAAGGTGTCGGCCACCCCCAGCTCGATGGAAAGGGCCTCGATGGCATCGTCGGCGGGCGTGCGCCGCGGCTGGGTCACGACGCCGAGCATGCCCTCGGCCACTTCGTAGTACTTCTCCAGATCCGGGGCGTCTCCGCAGACCTTGCGCCAGTCCTCGAAGAATCCATCGCCCGCGCGCCAGAGGGTTTGCGCGTAGACCAGGCTGCCGCCGCCGACGCCGCTGCCGGTGAGGACCATGACGTCCTTGAACGGCGTGACCCGCAGAATGCCTTTCAATCCGAGCTTCGGCGCGAAGATCGTCCGGCTCAGCTGGGATAGCCGCTCGGCGAAGTCGCCGTCCTCGAAACGACGCCCGGACTCCAAAACGGCTACCCGATAACCCTTCTCGGCTAACCGGAGCGCCGATACGCTGCCACCGAAACCGGAGCCGATAATCAGGTAGTCGTAGTCGTATGTCTGGTTCATCGTCGGCTCCGTGCCGGTCGTGATTTGGTCCCTCTCCGGTACTCGCCGGACAGCCGATCCAGCTGATAGACGCCCGGGCCGGGCGCGGGTCGCCCGGCCGCGGCGAACGCACTCGGCAGCGGTCGATGCGACGTGCTGGTCGGGATGCGCTCGACGACGTGCACGACCTGCGGTCGCCGGTCAGGCGACAACTGTCCCAGCGCCACGGAAAGGTCCTCGGCGTGAAGCGCCCGCCCGGACCGCAGCGTGACGGCGGTGACCGCGACGTCGTCGTCGTCGGCTCCGGGCGCGGCATAGGTGACGCTCATGTCGATCGCGTCCAGAATGCCGAGTGCGTCTTCGACGGCGGACCCGCCGACCACCCCGTGGGCGGTGGTGACGAGCGAGTCGGCGCTGCCGGCCAGCCAGAAGTCGCCGTCCTCGTCGCGGTAGAACAGGTCTCCGGTCCGCAGCCAGGCGTCTCCCGCGGCGAACAGCCCCCGATGCGGGCGTGTCGTCGTCGACATGCCCGGCTCGACCCGCGAGAGCATCATCCCGATTTCCCTGGGCCGGCACTGCTCGGCGGAGCCATCCGGGAGCAGTGCCAGCTGCCGGGTCTTCTCGTCGATGCGGGCGATGCGTAGCTCGGGGCTGCCCGGAAGCGGGGTGCCCAGGCAACCGACCTTTGCGCCCGGCATGTTGACCAGAATCGCGTCGGTCTGTGCGGACGCGTAGTACTCCACCACCCTGGCCGGGGCGAAACGCTCAATGACCCTGTGCCACAGTCCGACCGGCATCCCCGATCCGATGAAGGTGCGGATCGTGTGGTGCTGCTCGCTGGGATGCGGGGGTGCCTCGACGAGGTCGCGGAGTTGTGTCCAGGTGTACGACACCACTGTCACGCCGTAGCGGCGCGCTTCATTCCAGAACGTGTCGGGATCGAACCGGCTAGCCATCGAGAAGCGTGCGCCGCTGGCGACGGCACCGCCGAGCGACATCAAAAGGCCCGACGGGTGGTGAATCGGGTTGACGCTGAACACCGTGTCCCGCGGTCCGAGGTCGGCCGACGCCGCGGTCCCGAACGCGGCCCGCGCCCAGCGGGCGTTGGTGATCATTCGCGCGCGCGTCGAGGGACCGTCGCCGGTGAACAAGACAAAGGCGGTCTCGCGAGCCAGCCCGGGATTCGGTCGATACCAGGCCGGAAGGACGACGTCGGCGGGATCGATGCGCTCCAGATCAATCACGTCGACGCCGAGGTCGCGTTGTTTTGCCCCACCGCCGAGCACGAACACCTCGGCGTCGGTCTGTTCCCGGACGGTGTCGACGTGTTCCGGGTCCGTCACGATGCGGGCGGCGCCACCGAGCTCGACCTCCTCGGTGAGCGACCCGTCGGGCCGCAACAACACGACGACGGCTCCGATCCGGTTGAGGGCGGCAACGGCGATGAGCATGCTGGGGCGGGTATCCATCAGCACGCCAACGGATTCGCCCTGGCGCACGCCGACCGACAGCAGTCCCGCCACCACGGCGTCAATGCGTGCCTTCAGAGCGGCGTGCGTGTGGGCGCGGTCCTCCCACAAGAAGCCGACCGCGCCGGGGTGGCCGTCGGCGCGTTCGTCGAGCAGGCTGCCGAGAGAGACCTGCGACTCGGGGCGCACCAGTTCCAGGCGCAGCAGCCGCGGCAGATTGGTGGCCGCGCCGGCCGTGAGTGCCCACATCGCCTCGATGGTGGCCGTGCCCAGGCGCCGGCCGGCCCCCAGCCCCTGTCCAACCGCGGAGATGAGCGGGTTGCGTCGTCCGCCGGCGGCGGCTTTCGGCGATGGTGTGGTCAGCGGACCGACGATCTCCGGCATTTCGGTCCCGTTATCGAGATGCGACGCCCAGGCGGCAACCGTCGGCCAAGTCGCGCTGGTTGCCGTTGAACCTACGACGATGCCGAGGTGTCCGACCGGCAGCGAGACCTCGTGGATGTCGGCCCGAGGAGCCGCACGACCGATGGCCCGGACCGCCTCTGGCTGCCCGATCTTGTCGTTCTCGCCGACAAAGCACAGGATGGGCCGGTCGATGTCAGAGAGGGCAAGCGGCCTCCCGTCGATCACCATGCCGCCGGCCAGCATCCGATTCTGTGCGATGAACTGGCGCAGTGCGTCGGCCAGCGCCGGGGCCGGCCAGGCGATCCAGCCCTCGGATTCGATGAAGCGCCGCTGACGTTCGTTGGGCAGCAACGCTTCCCGATCGTGCAATCGCATCAGGAACTGCACGCGCGACCGCGCGTTCTTGATCGGGTCGAGCAGCCGAAAGCCTTCGCGGGTAGCCCATCCGGGCAGCCCGGTGCGGTCCAGCAAGGCGGCGACTGCGTCCGCGACGAATTCCATCACGGGCTCGGGCAGCGAAAATACGGGCACCGACTTGGTGTCGACCGGGCTGCCGAAGGAGATGATGCTCGCCAGGCCCGCGCCGTGGCGATAGGCGGCGACGGAGTACGCAAACACCCCGCCCTGGCTGTATCCACCGAGGTGGACGTCTCTGCCGGTCAGGCCGCGGACGCGGTCGACGATCTCGCTGGTCGCGACGATGTGATCGGCGAGTGTCCGCTGCAGCCCACCGTGTTCGTGTTCGGGCGCGCCGAAGTCCACCACCCACGGGTCAACGCCCTGCTCCTGCAGCACGCGCACCGCCGACGACGACGACGACACGTCGTAGACGTCGGCCACGAACATCATTGGCGGGACGAGAACCACGGCCGGGCGTCCGGTTTTGTCGCTATCCGGGAAATAGCGGCGCAGGCGGTACATCGGCTCCTTGGCAACCACTTCGAACGGCGAGCCTTCTTCGCCCGTCTCGAATCCCCCGTGCATGAGCAGCTGCGCCGCGTTGATTGCCACCGCACCGAGCTGGTCGGTCCGTTTGGCCAATCCCACCCGTTCCAAGATGTCCATGTCGATCCGTTCGGTAAAACCAGTCAACACTGACTAGATTGTCTGCCAAGTTAAGCAGGCTGCGGTCGCTCGGTCAATAGCCCCTCACCGCGAGGCTGCAACCGGCGGCACGTTTCGCGACTGAGGCGGTCGTGGACTGCCGTTTCGCGGCGGGGGCCCGTCCGCGCTGGCAGGGGCGCCGCGGGAACGACGCGACCAGCTCGTTGACCTGTGGGCGGTTTGGTGTTACTTTCAAAAACAGTCAACTCTGACTGATTTGGTGTCAGCCCGCAGAGTAGTCACGACGGAAGGGTCGCAAGCAGTGGACATCGTTGATCGAGTTGCGCTCGTAACGGGTGCCGGGTCGGGTTTGGGCCGTGCCACGGCGCTGGCCCTGGCCAAGGCCGGGGCGCGGGTGGCGGTCTTGGACCGCGACGCCGAGGCGGCCCGATCGGTCGCCACAGAGGCCGGCGCACCAGCCGTCCCGGTGATAGTGGACGTGGCGAACCGTAACTCGGTGACTGCGGCCGTCGCCGCAGTCGCCGGCATGTTCGGCCGCGTCGACATCTGCGTCAACGCCGCAGGGATTCCCAACCCCGGGAAGGTGTTCGGCAAGAGCGGGCCGCTCGATATCGAGCAGTTTCAGCGGGTGATAGATGTGAACCTGGTGGGTGCATTCGATGTCATGCGGCAGTGCACCGAGCTGATGACTCGAAACGCGGAGTCGGGTCTTGATGCAGAACGAGGGGTCATCATCAACGTGTCGTCCGGCGCCGCGTTCGAGGGCCAGAAGGGCCAGGCGGCCTACAGCGCGAGCAAAGCCGGCCTGATTGGCTTGATGCTGCCCGCGGCCCGCGACCTGGCTCAATATGGCATTCGCGTGGTGACCATCGCACCTGGACTGTTCGACACGGGCATCTTCGCCGGAGTCGATCCCAAAGCGGTTCAGGCCCTTGGCTCGGCCGCGCTCAACCCGTCGCGACTGGGTGAACCCAGCGAATTCGCGGCACTCGTGATGCACGTCATCGAGAACAGATACCTCAACGCGACGACGCTGTCGATCGACGCCGGCGCCCGGTTACCCAATGTCTGAACCACACAGCGGAATCTCATACTCCGCGTTGATCGTTGACGCATTGAACCGGCACCACGATCGCACGGCATTCATCCAGGGCGACTCCCGGGTGTCCTACGCCGAGGCGGCCGACATCACCAGCCGGATCCGCAGGGTGCTGCAGGACAAGGGCATAGCGAAGGGCAGCTGTATCGGCGCACTCAGCGTCAACTCCCCCGAGGTCTGGATGGTGCAGGCCGCGATCTGCCTGACCGGAGCGATGTACACCGGGCTGCACCCGCTGGGATCCGTCGACGATCACGTCGATCTGTGTGAGGACGCCGAGGTGGACATCCTCATCGTGCATCCCAAATTCGCCGGCGTCGGCGCACAGATCCTGTCGAGGGCCACCAACGTCAAGCATCTGCTCACGCTGGGGCCCGCGGACATCGGCGAGGACCTACTGGAGCTGTGCAGTCAGGTTGGCCCGGAGACGCTCAGCCGAGGTGACGCCCGGGAAGAAGACATCGCCTGGCTGCAATACACCGGGGGTACCACCGGGCGCCCCAAGGCCGCCATGATCTCCCATCGCGCGATGGTCCAGACCGTGTTTTCGCTCAACGCCTCCTGGCGACTGCCGGTCGACCCGCGCACCCTCATCGCAACTCCGATCACCCACGCCGGCGTCCTGCCCGTCCTGCCCACCCTGCTGCGTGGCGGCACCGTCGTTTTGCAAGCGGGCTTCGACGCCGAGCAGTGGCTAGCCGCTGTGCAAGCCCATCGCGTCAACTATGTGTTCACGATCCCCACCATGTTGTACGCGTTGCTCGACCACGGCGGTCGCGACCGGTTCGACTTGAGTTCACTGGAGACCGTCGTCTACGGTGCCTCGCCCATGTCGACGTCGCGGATCGACGAGGCGCAAAAGGCATTCGGCCCGAACCTGTTACAAGGGTACGGCCAGACCGAGTGCGTTGGCATGGCCACCAGTCTGCTGCCCTCCGAACATGATCCGGAGAACTGGACCTCGTGCGGTCGCGCGGTCGCCGGGGCCGTCGTCGACGTCCTCGATGAGGACGGGCGCGCCGTGCCGAACGGAACGGTCGGCGAACTCTGCGTGCGGGGGCGAGCCGTGATGTCCGGCTACTGGAAGCGACCCGCAGAGACCGCCGAGGTGCTGCGCGACGGCTGGCTTCGCACCGGCGACATGGCATTCCGCAGCGACACCGGCTTTTTCCACATCGTCGACCGAAAGAAGGACATGGTGATCTCCGGAGGCTTCAACATCTATCCACGCGAGGTTGAGGACGTGCTCGCCGACGACCCATCGGTGTCGATGGTCGCGGTGATCGGCGTGCCCGATCCGAAATGGGGTGAGGCGGTCAAGGCCTTCGTGGTGCCCCGCCCGGGCGCCACGCCGGACACCGACGCGTTGATAGCGAGCGTCAAAGCGCGCAAAGGTCCGCACCACGCGCCGAAGTCCATCGAGGTGGTCGAACAACTACCCCTGACGAAAGTCGGCAAGATCGACAAGAAGGTGCTTCGCGCCACCTATTGGGCCGACCTCGATCGGGCGGTGAACTGACATGACCTCCACCCTTTTGCCCGCCCTCGCCAAACACGAAGTGGAAGGCACTGTTTGGCTACGGCTGCAACGTCCGGACGCGATGAACGCCATCAGCCCGGGCATGCTGACGGAACTTAATCTCGCGCTCGACGAGATCGAATCCGACAAATCCGTCCGGGTGGTCGTGTTGACCGGTACCGGTCGGGCATTCTGCGCGGGCGCTGACCTCAAGGCCATCGCCAACGCGGCCGGCGAGGTCGATCCGAGCCAGGTCGTCGAATTCGTCGCCTACGCCGGCCAGACCATCGAGCGGCTTGCCGCGCTTAGCCAGCCGGTGATCGCTGGTGTGAACGGTCTGGCGCTGGCCGGCGGACTCGAGCTACTGCTCGCAAGCGACATTGTGGTGGCGTCGAACGCAGCGCGCATCGGTGATGCGCACTCGAACTACGGACTGATCCCCGGCGCCGGTGGCTCCGTTCGGCTGGCCCGGGTCGTAGGCCCACACATGGCGAAATACCTTGCCTTCACCGGCGGTCACTTTCCGCCGTCGTCGCCGGTGCTCGCAGGGCTGGTCAGCGAGATCGTCGAACCGGACGAGCTCGAGCCGCGGCTAGCCGAACTGGCCGCCAGCCTGGCCGAGAAAAGCCCGCTGGGGCTGCGTCGAATGAAGCACCTGATCAACGACGCACCCGATCAATCTCTTGCGAGCGCACTCGCCACCGAGCAGGAGGTCCTTGCCATGCAGTGCGGTTCGGCGGACTTCGCCGAGGGGATCGCGGCGTTCGCCGCCCGACGCACCCCGATCTACGAAGGACGATAGGAGATTTCGAAGATGGACGCCCCCTTCACCCTCAGCGAGGATCACCTCGCCTTCCGGCAGTCCGTCCGGACGCTGGCCCGATCGCGCTACGCCGACTCAATGCTGGAGCGGTCGCAAAGCGAAAAGTTCCCGCTCGCCGAGTTCGGGGAACTGGGCGACGCGGGGCTGCTCGGACTCCTGATCGGCGAGTCGGACGGCGGGCAGGGCGGCGACGTGCTGGCCGTCGGCATCGCCGTCGAGGAACTTGCCTACGCCGACCCCTCGATCGCTTACCTGGCGTTCGCGGCGAATGCCAGCAACGCATTGCTGGCCGCGCATGGCAGCCACGAAGTTCGGCAGCGCTGGGTCACCCGCGGTATCGGCGGCGAGGCCGTCATCTGCCTCGCGCTGACCGAGCCGGGGGCCGGGTCCGACGCGGCGAATCTCAGCACGAAAGCCACCCGGGTCGACGGCGGCTGGCGGATCACCGGTGAGAAGACCTCGATCACCCAGGCCGTGCATGCCGATCTCGCGATCGTCATCGCGCAGACGAACCCCGGGGCGGGCGGCAAGGGCATCGGGATGTTCCTCGTCGACATGGCCGATCGTGCCGTCACCGCCCAGCCCATTCGTGATCCCGGCTTCAAACCGCTGGGCCGCGGCTCGATCTTCCTTGACGATGTGTTCGTGCCGGACAGCCACGTGCTCGGCGAGATCGGACGCGGATTCGGGATGGTAATGCGCGAATTCGATCTCACCCGAACGCTGATCGCGCTGATGAACATCGGCACCGCACAACACGCGATCGATATGGCGATCGAATACTCCAAACAGCGTCAGACATTCGGCCGGCCGCTGGCGGCCAATCAGGGTGTCTCGTTCGTGATCGCCGAACACAGCACCTACGTATCGGCGGTTCGGGCGCTGGGCTATCACGCCCTCGGACTGCGGATGGCGGGGCAGCCGCACACGGCAGAGGCCGCGATGCTGAAGTGGTGGGGACCGCTGATCGCGCACAACGCGATCCGCGATTGCATCGTGTTGCACGGTCAGGTCGGCTGGTCCGACGAGATGCCACTGCAGGCCATGCTGCGCGATGTCTCCGGATGCATGATCGGCGACGGCACGCCGCAGATTCAGAAGCTCGTAATAGCGCGCGAGTTGATCGGCAAAGAGGTACTGGCGCGGTGACTACCAAGCATTCGACGAACACCGAACAAGCTTCGCTCCGCACCGTTGTGGTGGCCGGGGTCGGCATGACCGCATTCGGTAAATTTCTGGACCGCAGCATTAAATCGCTTGCTGCCGAATCGATTCAGGCCGCCATCAAGGATTCAGGGATGGGCGATTCGGACAAGGGCATCGAGACGATCTACTACGCCAACACCGCGTCCGGGATCCTGCAGGGCCAGCACTCCGTGCGCGGACAGCACGCCATGCGCGAGGCCGGACTCAACGGCATTCCGCTGATCAACATCGAAAACGCCTGCGCGTCGGGATCGACGGCGCTCAACCAAGCCTGGCTTGCCGTCGCGTCGGGCTACGTCGATGTTGCGCTGGCGGTGGGCGCCGAGAAGCTCTATCACCCCGACAAGGCGCTGACCTTCGCGGCGATGGGCAGTGCCCTGGATCAGGATCGGCTCACGGAGATCTTCGCCGAGATCGGCGCGAACGGCGGAGACCAATCGGTCTTCATGGACGTCTACGCGAAAGCGGCCACCGACTACATGGACCGCACCGGCGCCACCCAGGAAGACTTCGCGCGCGTCGCGGTCAAGAATCATGACCACGGTGCACTAAATCCCAAGGCGCAGTACCGGACCCGTTTCACCCTCGAAGGGGTGCTGGGCGCGCGGAAGATCTCCGGTCCGCTCACCCTGCCGATGTGCTCGCCGGTCGGCGACGGCTCCGCCGCGGTTATCGTGACCACGCCGGACATCGCCGCGCGATGGGGTGCCGAGCCCATCACCGTGCTCGCCACCATGACCGGCGCGTCCAAACCCGGCGTCGGCGGCCAGCTCGTCGCCGGTGTGGCGAAGCGGGCATTCGACCGGGCCGGCGTCGACCCGGCCGACGTGGACGTGCTGGAATGCCACGACGCCACCTCGCCCGCCGAATTGATCGTGCTCGAAGAGCTCGGGCTGGCCAAGCCCGGCGGCGCCGTGGACATGATCCGCAAGGGCGACACCAGCATTGGGGGCAGGCTTCCCGTCAACACCAGCGGTGGCCTGGAAAGCAAGGGACACCCGATCGGCGCGAGCGGTCTCGCACAGATCGTCGAGCTCACGGAGCAGCTCCGCGGCCATTGTGGCGACCGTCAGGTCGACGGCGCACGGATAGCCGTGGCAGAAAACGCGGGAGGCTACATGGGCCCCGACGCGGCGGTGGCGACGGTGACCATCCTCGGCGCAACGTCTCGATGAACGGGGGACGGGGCAGCGTCGCCCTGCGCCTGTTCAATCCGATGGTCCGTGCGGCGTCCCAATCGGCGTTCCACCGATACCGCGACGACCTGCACGGGATGCGCGCGTTCTTCGACCGGGCCGGGGCGGCATCGGGTCTGCTCACCCGGCCCGCACCGGGATGCCGAATCATCGAGGGGGAATTGGGCAGCCTACCCACGCGCGAATTCCACCCCGCTCGGCTAAAGCACGGACGCACCGTTTTGTACCTGCACGGCGGTGGATTCCTGATGTACGCGCGCAGCCTCTACACCGGATTCCTGTCGCGGTTGGCCACTGACCTGCAGGCCCGCGTCATCGTTCCGGATTACCGGCTGGCTCCCGAGCACCCGTTTCCCGCGGCGATCGACGATTGTCTACACGCCTATCAGGCACTGCTGGACAGCGGACAAGAGCCGGGTCAATTGATGCTCGCGGGCGAGTCGGCCGGCGCCAACGCCGCCCTCGTCACGTTGCAGCGGGCCCGCGAAGCCTTGCTGCCGATGCCTGCGGGTGCCGTCTTGATCAGCGGTGGCTTCGACTTCTCCTGGTCCAGCCCGTCGATCGACATCAACGCCCGCCACGACACTGCACTGGGCGCGCGCGGGCTGGCATTCCTGAAGCGTTGGTACCGACCGGATGTCGAAACGACGGACCCGCTGATATCCCCGATCTTCGGTGATTTCACTGGACTGCCACCGCTGCTGTTCCAGACCGGGCACGCCGAGGTGCTGCGTGACGATTCGGTGCGCGCGACCGAGCGAGCGCGAGCGGCCGGAGTACCGGTATGGCTCGAGGTCTTCCCAGAAGTTCCGCATGCCTGGCATCAGCTCGGGACTTGGCTCCCCGAGACGCGCGACGCGCTGCTGCAGATCACGCGGTTCGCCAACGCCATCCATCAATGGAGGAGCGCCTCATGAGTATCCAGCTGTCACCTGCAGGTACCGAATTAGTCGTGCATTCCGCCGATGCGGTGGCCGCGGTCGTGGACGAACTGCGCGGCCATCAGCCTTCCTGGGAGGCGCTGGGCCCCGACGGGCGCGCCACCTGGTTGCGAAAGCTGCGGAACTGGCTGCTGGACAACGAATCGCGGCTCATCGACATCGTGGCTGCCGAAACCGGAAAGCCCCGCGTCGAGGCGGCATTCGAAATCATGGTCACCTGCGACGTGATCAACTACTACGCCGATGGGGCCCGGAAATTCCTGGCCGCGAAGAAGTTACGACCGCACGGTCCGCTCACCGCCGCTAAGAGGCTTAGCACGGTGTACCGCCCGTACCCGGTCGTCGGAGTGATCACGCCGTGGAATTTCCCTTTACTCATCCCCGCTGTCGACGGCGTTACGGCGCTGCTGGCGGGGGCGGCCGTCGTCGTCAAGCCCTCGGAGGTCACTCCGCTGTCCGCGTGCGAACTCGCCCGAGGCTGGACAGAGATCGGCGCACCGCAGGTGTTCCGGTGTGTCACCGGTCTGGGCGCGACGGGCGCGGCGGTGGTGGATTCGGTGGACATGGTTCAGTTCACCGGCTCCACCAGGACCGGACGGGCCATCGCCGCACGGGCGGGCGAACGATTGATTCCCTGCGGCGTCGAACTGGGTGGCAAGGACCCGGCCATCGTCCTGGCCGACGCCGATCTTTCCCGCGCCGCTAACGGGATCGCGTGGGGCGCACTGTTCAATTCGGGTCAGGCGTGTATCTCCGTGGAGCGGGTCTACGTGGAGGCGCCGGTCTATGCCCGGTTTGTCGCACTGCTCACCGAGCGCGTCCGATCGATCAGGCAGGGGGCCGACAACGGTTCGTACTCAACGGACGTCGGCGGCTTGGTCACCAAGCCCCAGCTCGAGATCGTCAAGAGCCACGTCCAGGATGCCGTGGCCCGCGGGGCCACGATCGCGACCGGCGGAAAGACGACCGGCGACAGCGGGTTCTTCGAGCCCACAATTCTTCTCGACGTCGATCACTCCATGGCCTGCATGCGCGACGAGACTTTCGGCCCGACAATCCCGGTGATGAAGGTCGCCGACGCAGAAGAAGCGATCCGGTTGGCCAACGACTCCCAATACGGGCTGTCGGCGACAGTGTGGACCAAGGACATCCAGCGCGGACGCGACATCGCGCAACGGCTCGAGGTCGGCGCCGTCAACATCAACGATGCTTATTCCAACATGTTCTGCTTTCCCCTGCCGCACGGCGGCTGGAAAAGCTCCGGCCTGGGCTCCCGGCTGGGCGGCCCGCAGGGCATCCGGAAGTACTGCCGTCAGCAGGCCATCACCGCGCCACGTGCGCAGAGGCTGGAGAACCAATTGCTTTGGTACCCATACTCGCACCGCCGCAGTCGCACCGTTGGCACGTTGCTGCGGTTTTTCGTGGCCGGCGATGTCCGGCGGCGATTGCGGCTACCCACCGGAAGGCGAAATCGCAATCACCTGGAGGCCTCCTCCGGCACGAAGTAAAGATCGGGAAGCCGCCGCCACGCTTGGAGCAGACGCTTTTCCTCCGCGCTGCCATGGCCCGGTTTGCTTGCCGAGGCTCCCAGCATGGAATTGATGACCACCACGCAGAATTCGGGGAATCGTTTGTGGCCGGCCCGTTTCTCGCCGAGTAGCGCCTTGCACAGGTCGAGATTCGCCCGGGCGAACTCGCGTTCCAGCGGCTTGAGGTAGTCGCGCATGTCGGGATCGTGTCGTGCGGCGATGAGCAGCTCCAGGGAGGCACCACCCAATGGGCCCGAAACGACCTGCCAGAGCAGCGAAGCCCAGTCTTCGCCGTCGCGTGTCTCGGTGGCGTGCAACCGCGCCTCGCCGACCTTCGTGGCATACAACCGGCGGGCCGCCGCGCTGATGAGCTCGCCCCGGGAGGCGAAGTAATGCAACAGGACCCCGCGCGAGACGCCGGCTTGCTTTTGCACCTCGAGCGTGGTGGTCGCCGCGTAGCCGCGCTCGATCAGGATCGAAACGGTGGCGTCAAGCAGCTTCCGTTCCGCGGCCTGACGGCGGTCACGCTGACTGATCCGGACCGGCGGCGCTGCGATCGAACTCCTTGCGGCCAACGCGAACCCCTCAATTGGTGCGGCAAAAGTGCCACAGTACAGAAAATACTACAACTTCAATTATAGTCAATATTGACTAGTATTGCGTTTTGGCGACGAGTGGAGATAGACATGACGACTGGCCCATTGTCCGGTGTGAAGGTTCTCGAAATGGCCGGGATCGGGCCGGGGCCCTTCTGCGGAATGCTGCTCGCTGATCTGGGCGCCGACGTGGTGCGCGTCGACCGCCCGGGCGGCGGGGGCATGCAGCTGGTGCCATGGGCCGACGATCTGCTGAATCGCGGAAAGCGCTCGATTGCCGTCGATCTGGCGAAAGCTGGCGGCGCCGAGATGGTGCTCTCACTGGTAGAGCATTCCGACATCATGTTCGAAGGATTTCGCCCCGGGGTGGCAGAGCGTCTCGGGATCGGACCCGAACCATGCCTGCAGCGCCGACCCCAATTGGTCTACGGGCGCATGACCGGGTGGGGCCAGGACGGGCCCATCGCGCATACCGCCGGGCATGACATCACCTACATCGCACCAACCGGAGCGCTGCACGCGATCGGGCAGGCAGGTGGTCCCCCGCAGATTCCGCTCAACCTCGTCGGCGACTTCGCCGGCGGCAGTATGTACCTGCTGGTGGGCATGCTGGCCGCCCTGGACGAGGCCCGACGAAGCGGCCGGGGCCAGGTGGTCGACGCGGCGATCGTCGATGGCACCGCGCATTTGATGACCATGATCTACAGCTGCTACGCGGGGGGAATCTGGTCGGACGAGCGCGGCACCAACCTCGGTGACGGCGGCTCGCCATTCTATGGCGTCTATGAGACGTCCGATGCAAAGTACATGGCCGTCGGGGCGCTCGAACCGCAGTTCTACGCCGAATTCCTGCGCCTGCTCGAACTCCCGTCGGATCCCGCCGCGCAGCTCAACCGCGATACGTGGCCGCAGCTGCGAGCGCAGATCGGCGTCGCATTCGCCGCACGCCCCCAACACGACTGGGCAAAGATATTCGACGGCAGCGACGCCTGCGTGGCTCCCGTCCTCGGCCTGTCTGATGCGCCCGGTCACCCGCAACTGGCGGCCCGCAACACCTTTTTCGTCGGCAATGGCATCACCCAACCATCCCCCGCCCCCCGCTTCTCGCGGACCCCGGCAGCCGTGGACGGCCCGCCTTGCGTGCCCGGCCAGCACACCGACGAGGTGCTCGCGGACTGGCTAAGCTGATAACCAGTCAGTAGTGACCGTTTCCGTGCGGCACGCTCGGCTCGGCGGCAACCAGCGCTAACCGGGCAGCACCATCACCGGCACCGGGCTGTTCCGGATGATCTTGCCGCTGTGGGCACCCAAGAAGACCCGGCGGATCCCGCCGCGGGATGACGAGCCCAGTGCCAGCATCTCGCCGTCCTCCCAGTCCGTCTTAGCGAGCACCTCTTGCCAGCTGTGGCCGCTAACCACTTCCAGCACAACGTCTTCCCCGACTACGCCCTCAGTTTTGAGTTCTTCCAGGATCTGCTGGGCTTGGGACGCCCACGCCTCGAGGATCGCGTCCTCGACGTCCATGCCCACCTCCGGCGGATACATCGTCTTGCCGCGAACCGCGAAGGTAAGCACCCGCACCGGCACCCCGAACCGCTGGGCGAACTGGAAGCACCGCCGAACCACCTCGACCGACTCCGGGGTGGCCGAATAGGCGCAGGTGATCCGCGTCAACCTACCCGTATAGGAACGGTATCGGGGCGGGCTGACGGCTACCGGCACCGGCGACGCATGCAGCAGCCAGTCGGCGGTCGAACCGATCACCACCTGCCCACGCCCACCGCTGGGCAGCGATCCCAACACCAGAACCTGGCCGCTGAGTTCCTCAACCGCCTCGATCAATGCGCTCGACACCGATCGGTGCGCGCGATGAAAATAATTCACCTCGATCCCGCTGGCCAAGTTGTACAGATAGCGCTGCGCCTCTTTCGCGGAATCCGCGGCCAAATGATCGGCCCAGTCTGCGTACTCGGCGTCGACCCGTGCCAGCGACGGTGCCGGCCACGGCTTGGGCACGACGGTCGCCACCGTCAGCGACGTCTCGAGCGTGCGCGCGACACGCACGGCCAGGTGCAAACCCGACAGTCCGACCTTGCCGGACCGGTAGCCGGCGACGACGGTCACGGCGTTTCCCGCGCGTTGAGCGCGCTGTGGTGACGACCCCAGACGAAATAGAAGATCAACGCCACGGTCACCCAGCCGCTGAACGCGATCCAGGTGTACCAGTGCAGGCTCGCGAGGATGTATCCGCAGGCCAGCACCGAAACGACGGGTGTCACCGGATAACCGGGGATCTTGAACGCCCGCGGCAAGTCGGGCTCCCGCACCCGCAGGATGATCACCCCGACCGCCACGATGATGAACGCGGTGAGGGTGCCGATGGAGACCATGTCGGCCAGCTTGTCCAGCGGGACGAAGCCGGCCAGGATCGACGCGGCGATACCGACCATCACGGTGTTGTTCACCGGTGTCATCGTGCGCGCATTCACCGCCGCGAACCGAGACGGCAGCAGCCCGTCGCGACCCATGGCGAACAGGATGCGGGTCATGCCGTACATGGTGACCAGCGTGACGCTGAAGATCGAGATCACCGCGCCGGCAGCCAGAATTGTGCTGGCCCACTTGCCATGGGTGACGTTGTCGAGGACCGTGGCCAACCCGGCGTCCTGCTGCGCGGCGAAGTCCTGCCAGGGCTGGGTGCCCAGTGCGGCCAGTGCGACCAGCACGTAGAAGCAGGTGACGATGAGCAGCGCCGAGATCAGTGCGCGCGGCATGGTCGTCTGCGGGTCCTTGACCTCGTCGCCCGCCGTGGACACCGCGTCCAGGCCAATGAAGGAGAAGAAGATGGTGCCGGCCGCCGCGCCGATGCCGGCGACGCCGAACGGGGCGAAGTCCTTGAAGTTGTTGGTGTCGAAGGCGGTGAACGCAATGATCACGAACATCGCCAGCACCGAAAGCTTGATCACCACCATGATCGCGTTGACCTTGGCCGATTCGCTGGCACCGCGGATCAGCAGCAGCGCGCACATGGCGATCAGGATGATCGCCGGCAGGTTCAGGTAGCCGGGCTCGGGGTCCCAGGGCGCCGCTGACAACGCGCGCGGAATCTGGAACCCGAAGAGATTGTTCAGCAGCTTGTTCAGGTAGCCGCTCCAGCCGACCGAGACGGCGGCGGTGGCCACGCCGTATTCGAGCAGCAGACAGGCCGCCACGCCCATCGCGACGGCCTCGCCCAGCGTGGTGTAGGCGTACGAGTACGACGAACCCGAAACCGGAACGGCCGAGGCCAATTCGGCATAGCAGAGCGCGGCCAGCCCGGCCGCGATGCCGGCGATGATGAACGAAACGATGACTCCCGGGCCGGCTTCGGGAACCGCCAGCGACATCACGAAGAAGATCCCGGTGCCGATCGTCGAGCCGACGCCGAACATGGTCAGCTGGAACGTGCCGATGCTGCGTTTGAGGTGTTGCGACGCCCCGTACGCGACGGGCGCGCCGAGCACCGGGCGACGCCGCAGCATCTGCTCGGTCAGGCCGATAGAACTGGCTGGCAAGTCCCGCCCCCTAGTTGCCGGATCAGCTGATTATGCGGCCTCCCGCAAAGCGTCAGCGAACTGGTCGACCGCCCAGTCAATCTCCCGCTCGGTGATCACCAGCGGAGGCGCAAAGCGCAGGGTCGAATCGTGGGTGTCCTTGACCAGCACACCGCGGTCGGCCAACAGCAGGCTCATCTCCTTGCCGGTGCCCAGCCTCGGCTCGATATCCACACCGGCCCACAAGCCGAAGCCCCGCACCGCCAGCACGCCGTTGCCGATCAGTCCGCGCAGCCGTCGGTGCAGATGCGCGCCCAGTTCGGCTGAACGATGCTGGAATTCCCCACGCTCCAGCATGGCGACGACGGTGGCACCGATCGCCGCTGCCAACGGGTTGCCGCCGAAAGTCGAGCCGTGTTCGCCGGGATGCAGCACGCCCAGGATCTCTCGATCCGCGACGACCGCCGACAGCGGGACCACCCCGCCACCGAGTGCCTTTCCAAGCAGGTAGACGTCCGGCACGACGCCCCAGCGGTCGCAGGCGAACGTGTAACCGGTTCTGGCCAGCCCCGACTGGATTTCGTCGGCGATCATCAACACGTTGCGCTCGCTGCACAACGCGCGGACCGCCGGCAGGTAGTCATCGGGCGGGACGACGATTCCCGCCTCGCCCTGGATCGGCTCGAGCAGCACCGCGACCGTGTCCTTGTCGATGGCCCGGGCCAGTGCCGCGGCGTCCCCGAACGGCACCGAGCGAAACCCCGGCGTGAAGGGCCCGAACCCGTCCCGCGCCGTCGGGTCCGAGGAGAAGCTGACGATGCTGATCGTGCGGCCGTGAAAGTTGTTGTCGGCGACGATGATATTAGCGCGTCCCGCGGGAACGCCCTTGACGTCGGCACCCCACTTGCGGGCGACCTTGAGGCCGCTCTCGACGGCCTCGGCGCCCGAATTCATCGGCAGCACCAGGTCTTTGCCGCACAACCGGGCCAGCGCGGCGCAGAACGGCCCGAGATTGCCGGAATGGAAAGCGCGGCTCACCAGGGTGACGGTATCGAGCTGGGCGTGCGCGGTGGCGGTGATCTCGGGGTTGCGATGGCCGAAGTTGACCGCCGAGTAGGCGGCCAGGCAATCGAGGTAGCGCCGGCCGTCGACATCGGTGATCCATGCACCCTCGGCGCTGGCGGCTACCACGGGTAGCGGTGAATAATTGTGCGCCGCGTGCCTTTCCACCACCGCAATCGCGGCCTCGGTTTCGGCTGACCGGGTTCGCGAGGTCAGGCGCGACTCGAGAATCGTCATGGGAATACCTCCAACGTGCAGCACTTCACTGAACCGCCACCCTTGAGCAGCTCGGACAGGTCAACACCGATCGGCTCGAAGCCGGCGTCACGCAGCTGGGCGGCAAAACCCGTTGCGGCAGCCGGCAACACCACGTGCAGGCCGTCCGAGACGACGTTGAGACCCAGCGCATACGCGTCGGCACTGCCCACCACGATGGCGTCCGGGAACAGCGTGTGCAGGTGCCTCTGGTCCGCCTCGCTGAATGCCGGCGGGTAGTACGCGATCGTTTGGTCGTCGAGAACGGCCAGTGCGGTGTCGAGGTGGTAGAAGCGGGGATCCACCAACTCCAGGGAGATCACCGGCGCGCCCAGCGCCGCGGAGATTTCGCCGTGGGCCCGCCGGTCCGTGCGAAAGCCATAGCCCGCCAACACCATTGCGCCGACCTGCAGCAGGTCACCCTGTCCCTCGTTGATGTGCCGGGTCGACACCGGCCGATATCCGGCCGACGACATCCATGCGGCATAGGCCTTCGCTTCGCCGGCGCGTTCGGCGAAGCGGAACCTGGCAACGATAGCGACGTCGTTCGCGATGAACCCGCCATTGGCGGCGTAGACCATGTCCGGAAGCCCGGGCACGGGCTCGACCAGATGCACCTGGTGCCCCACCCGAAGATATGTCTGGCGCAGCACCTCCCATTGCGCATGCGCGAGGTGGGCGTCGACGGGTGTGCTGACGTCCATCCAGGGGTTGATCGCGTATTCGACGGCGAAATACGTCGGCGGCGTCATCACATACCGGCAGGTGCGGGGCGTGCGGCTGCGGCGGGCGGGCTTGGCGTCTTGCCATGTCCCGGGGGCCGCAACATAAGAATCCGTCATAAATCAATGGTATTTGGGCGCATGAACACAAGCAAACGCCGATAGTTGCGTGTCTATGAATGATTTATTGCGCTAGAGTGCTCAATGCGACGATTTATTGTCCGGCCCTGGAAAAGGAGAACGATGGACCGCCTGGATGAGACCGACGAGCGCATCCTGGCCGAGTTGACCGAGCATGCGCGGGCCACCTTCGCCGAGATCGGGCTGAAGGTGAATTTGTCGGCACCGGCGGTGAAGCGCCGGGTCGACCGGATGCTCGACAACGGCGTCATCACCGGATTCACCACCATCGTCGACCGCAATGCGCTCGGCTGGAATACCGAGGCTTATGTGCAGGTGTTCTGCCACGGCAGGATTGCGCCCGATGAACTGCGCAAGGCGTGGGTGGACATCCCCGAGGTGCTCAGCGCGGCGACGGTGACCGGCACGTCCGACGCGATCCTGCACGTCCTTGCCCGCGACATGCGGCACCTGGAGGCCGCGCTGGAGCGGATCCGTTCCAGCGCTGACATCGAACGCAGCGAAAGCATTGTGGTGCTGTCGAACCTGATCGACCGCATGCGGCGTTAGCCGGCCCGCCGGCCGTAACCGGACGGCGATTTCTCGCGCCAGATTTCGCCGTGGCGTTACGCTCGGGTGAAAGTTCGGACCAGGCGCGTCAGCCGGGAAGGCCCGCTCGGCCGCCGAGAAACTTGCGGCCACGGCTGATTTCGCTCGGGTACCGAACTGGCCCTGGCCTCCTTGAGCTGCATCCGCAGGTGCTGGCGCAGCTCGTCGAGATCCGGATCGGGCCACCGGTTGCTGGCTTCGGTGGGATCGGCGGTCAGGTCGTAGAGCTCCCACTGGTCGTCGAGCGAAGACATCCGATAGGCCTCGCCCCCGAATCCGTTGGCGGCCAGGTGACGCACTCCGGGTTCGGTCCAGGTGCCGGGATCGTCGAACGTACGGACCAGCTTCCACAGGTGACCCGCTCCCCCGGCCGCCTCGTCGACGCGCACCACCAGCCCCTCGAAGTTCGAGGCGACGTAGGCCGGAATCCGGATCCGCAGCGGCGCAGGCGGGTTGACCGTGCGCTTGAGGCGGCGCGCCAGACCCGAGGCGCCGCTGTCTCCTTCGAGTATGTTGTCGCGGGTCATCATGTAGACGGCCCGCGTGTCGTCGGCCGGTGCCCCGTCCACCACCGGCATCAGGTCACGGCCCGGCAGCTCGTGCACTTCGGAGAACGACTCGGCCAGCGTGGCGGCGGCCGCCGGGATGTCGACGCCGGCCGCGGCGAGCAGCGTCGGGACCACATCGATGTGCGACGTCGGCGCCGTCACCGCGCGGGGTGCCGTGGCACCCGCACCGATGCGGGCGATGACGAACGGAACGCGGGTGGCCTCGTCGTAGAGGTTGAACGATTTCTGGTGCAGTCCGCCGTGCGCGCCGAGCAGCTCGCCGTGATCGGCCGTCCGTACCAGCACCGCGTTGTCGGACCCGCCCTCGGTGACGGCCCGCCGGACGCGGTCGATCGGACCGTCCACCTCGGCGTGTAAGCGGTAGTAGAGGTCTCGGTAACGCTGCGCGCCCCGGTCGTAGATCCGGTTGACCGCCGGCGCCGGGCCGTATCCCGAGTAGTAGGCCTCCCGGAACGCGATTTGCGCGGCGGGCTTAGTCGACAGGTCTTCGTCGGCGGTGGGCGCCGGGGGCACCGCGGGCGGGTCCAGCGGCGACGGCTGCACCGGGCTTCGGCGCGTCCACAGCGGGAACAGCACGATGTCGTGCGGATTGACGAAGCTGGCCACCAGGAGGAACGGGCGCAGCGCGGCGGGGTCACCGGCGCGGCGGCGGGCGTAGCGGTCAGTGAGCCAGGCAACGACGCGGTTGGCAGTCAGCGGGTCGCGGCGAACACCGGCGTTGCCCGGCAGCGCCCCGTGCGGCTCGGGGCCGACCCATCCGGAAAAGCCAAACGGTCCAAGCAGATCGGCGTCCAGGTAGCGCTGCACGGCCGCCGGATCGACGACGCCGTTGGCGTCGTTGGTGGGCAGCGGGCGACCGCTGGCCGGATCGGTGAGATCCGCGTGCGAGATGTGCCACTTGCCGTCGTAGTGGGTGTCGTATCCCGCGGCGCGGAACCAGTTGCCCAGCGTGGGGACCTCGCCGCGACGGAGCCACCGCATGCGGGAGTCGTCGGCGGTCTTTCCGAGACCGTCGGTCTGGGTGACCCCGTGCAGGTCGGGGTAGTGCCCGGTGAAGATGGTCGGGCGGCTGGGCGCGCAGGCCAGCGAACCGGTGTAGTGCCGGTCGAAGCGGACGCCGTGGTCGTCGAACCACTTGCGGCCGGCCAACGTTCTGTCGCGCCAGGCCAGCACGCCGGGGGCCTCGTACGACGGCACCGCGCGTTCCTCGTCGGTCATGATCACGATTACGTCGGGGCGATCAGGCATGGGCACTCTCCAATCGGGCCGCCAGTCCGGCAAGCATCGAGTCGGACTGGCGTGCCAGGAACCGGCACAACGCATGCTCAGCGAGTCGCTGGGGTGGGCGGGAACCGATTTCGACTGTGCTGGTCAGGGTTACGACAGTGAAGTCGTTCTCAGCTGGTGTCAGTGTCCAGCGGTTGGTGACCCTGCGCAGAGCCCTCGGCAGCCCTTCGATGTCGTAGCTCAGCGCGCGCGGCGGGTCGAACTCGGTGATCTGCTCGACCAGGGCTTCGCGCTTGATCTGGACTCGCCGCGCGGTACCGATGGGCCCTCCGTCGGCACCCCGGAACAGGATGCACGAGTGATCGGCGTTGTCGGCCCAGGAACTCAGTGCGCCGAAGTCCGCGAGGACCGCCCAGATTTTCTGCGCAGGTGCCGCGATGGAGCGGGAGCGGTGAATCTCGGCCACCCGCTCACGGTACTGCCGGAGCCGGCTCTTAGTGGCCCCAGTGCATCAGCATCTCGACGGTGACCGCTGCGCCGCAGGCCACGACGACGATCGCGAGCGTCATCCAGTCCGCGAGCTTGAGTCGCGCGGGATTGGCCGTCAGCTGACCGATGCCGCCACGCGCGGTGATCGCGTCGCCCATCTCGTCGGCGCGCCGCAGGGTGGTATGGATTGCGGCGGCCATCAGGTCGATCAGCTCCAAGGCATGCCGGTGGCGCCGGGCCTTTCGGCTCTGCGGTACCCGTTTGGGCCGTAGCTGGCGGGCGGCGTTGAGGACCTGGAATTCGTCGATCAACATCGGGAAGGCGCGCAGCGCGAGCGCCAGAGCCACCGCCCACTCGTCGACCGGGATCCGCAGTACTCGCAGCGGGCGGCCCAACGTCGCGACCGCGGGCCCGATTTCGGCGACATTGGTAGTCCAGGAGACCATTGCCCCGAGCCCGAGCAGCACGATCGACAGCGCGGTGAACCGCAGGAAGTTCAAACCGCCGCCGAGCCCGATCTGCAGCCCGTCCACCGTGACCACCGGTGGGCCGCCGCCCATCGCGGCGCTTATCCCGCCAAGCGCGATGACGATCCATAGCCAGCGTGGCACCGACGGCAGCGCGCCGCGCGGGATGTGTGCCATGCGTGCGGCCGTCAGTACCAGGATCGCCACCACGCCGATCGTCAGCCAATCGGGGTAGGACGTCAGCAGCGCCGCAACGCCGAAGACAACAAGCAACTTGGTGCCGGCCCACAGTTCGTGGATGGTCGACGTCCCGGGCACCGGAATCAGCAGCACGACCGGACGAGCGGGTCGCCGGGTCGGCTTCGGATCTGACGCCTCGCTGGAGATCGGGGCCGGGGTCTGGGTCATGACATTCCTCCGGCCGCCGTCGGAACCAATTGCAGCGTGCCGTTGCTCAGATGCAGAGTGCGCGGGCAGAGGTCCTCCAGCCCGACGAAGTCATGCGAGATCACCACCACCGTCAGATCCCGCTCTCGGCGCAGATCCACCAACAGCCGCAACAGGCCACGCTGGCTGGCGGCATCCAGACCTGCCAGCGGCTCGTCGAGGATCAGCGCTCGGGGCGATCGGGCGAGCAGCCCGGCCAGCACCACGCGGCGCATCTGGCCGCCGCTCAACTGGTCGATGGGCCGCTGGGCCAGCGTGGGATCGAGCCCGACGGCGCCGAGCGCGGCGGTCACCCGCTCTTCGTCGCGGTGCGAAAAGCCTGCCGCCGAGGCCACTTCGAGATCGACGCGGCTGCGCATCAATTGCAGCCGGGCCGCCTGGAACGACAACGCCACCGCACCGACCTGCTCATGAATGGGCCTGCCGTCAACCAGACATGAGCCGACGGTGGGAACCGTCAGTCCGGCCATGATCCACGCCAGCGTCGACTTGCCCGAGCCGTTGCCGCCGTGGATCAGCACCCCGTCGCCCTGCTCCACCACGAAGCTGATGTCGCGCAGCGCAGTCTTGGCCCACGGAGTGCCACTGCCGTATTCGTGGCCCACCCCCACCAGTTCGATCGCCGGCGTGCCCGGCTGGGGCTCCCCTTGATTGGCCTCGGCGGTCGGTTCCGGCGCGTCCGCCTGCTCGACCATGTCGGTGTTGTCCGGTGAATCGCTGAGGTTGATCGTGCGGTCCGCGGAATCGGCCTCGTTGTTGTAGTGCGTGATGTGCACCAGCGCCGTCCGGTGTCGTTGGTTGAGGCCGGACAGCACGCCCAGCAGGACGCCCCGGCCCTGCTGGTCGACCATCGTGGTGACCTCGTCGGCGATCAGCAACGCCGGCTCCCGGGCCAGCGCCGCCGCCAGCGCGAGGCGCTGCAGCTCTCCGCCGGACAGGCTGCCGGTGTCGCGTTCGGCCAGCGCCTCGAGGCCGACCTCGGCGAGCAGTTCATCGACGTCGATCTTGGTGCCCGGCGGCAAACCCCAGACCACATCGTCGGCGACGCGGGAGCCCAGCACCTGGCTCTCGGGGTGCTGCAGGACAACGGCCGTGCCGCCCAGCTTGCCCAGTCCCACCGCGCCAGGGCGGTCCAGGGTGCCCGACGTCGGTTCCCGGCCGGCCAGGATCAGCATCAACGTCGTCTTCCCGGAGCCGTTGGCGCCGGTGATCGCGACATGTTCGCCAACCCCGATGTCCATGGTGATCTCGCGCAGCGCGTCTTGGTCGGTGCCGGGGTAACGGAAACGCACCTTGTCCAACCGCACCGGGACCGGCCCGACGGGGCCCTCCTCGCCCCGGCTGCCGTCCCAAGCGTCGAGTTTGTGAACGTCGGGGACGCCGCGCAGGCGCTCCAGTAGGCGAGACAGCGCCCACCAACCGACCATCGACACGGTCATGATTCCGAAGGCGTAATACACCAGCATCAGCCACGGCCAATACTGCAGCCCCTCGGCGAAGTACCTCTTCAAGTCGTCGCTGGCTCGGTCGAGATGCACCCGGTTCAGGAAGTTGGCCATGCCGGCCACGTTCGCGGTCGTCACCTGCAAAATCAGGTGCCGCAGCCGGGTAAGCACCAGCAGCATGCCGACGGTCACGGCGCCGAATGCGAGCCCGGCGATCAGCGACGCCACGATCATCGTGGGTTTGCCACGGCCCTTGCGCTTGACGAAGCCCGTCAGGCCGCCGACGTAGACGCAATGGATGACGCTCATGAAACCGCCCAGCCCGGCGATCAGGAAGGCGATCACCCCGGCGGCAACAGTCGCGGCCACCAGCACGCGCAGCCGGTAGCGGTAGGCCAGCAGGGCGGTGGGCACGGTGCCCAGCAAGGCCAGCCCGGCCGCGAACGGGATGAGCACCGAGATGATTGAGATCACCGCGCACAGGGCGCCCATCACCGAGGCCTGCGCCATTTCGACCGGTCGCAGCGGCCCACCTTGACGTTGCGGGGGCAGAGGGGCGGACGCGATCACCCCACCGATTCTGCCAGGCCGCGCCACCAAGATCCCGCGGGACACCGCGCGATCAGGGATTTCGCAAGCCGAGAACAGCGATTCGTCTCGCATAGCAAAGCTATGCAACGATAGATAGATGAAGGTATCCACCGCGGCCACCGACAGCGAGGTCGCTGCCGCCGCAAACCCCGAGTCGTCACCGGGCCTGGGAGCAGATCTGCTCGCCGTGGTTGCGCGGCTCAACCGGCTGGCCACTCAGCGCATCCAGATGCCATTGCCCGCGGCGCAGGCCCGGCTGCTGGCGACGGTCGAACTCCACGGCGAAGCCAGAATCGGTGACCTGGCGGCCGTCGATCACTGCTCGCAACCGACGATGACCACGCAGGTGCGACGACTCGAGGAGGCCGGCCTGGTGGCCCGAACCGCCGACCCCGGCGATGCCCGGGCCGTCCGGATCCGGATCACCGACCAAGGCAAACGCACACTCAACGCGGTTCGGGCCGACCGCGCCGCGGCGATCGAACCGCAACTGGCCTTGCTCGGACCGGGCGACCGCCAGGTACTCGCGGACGCGGTCGAGGTGTTGCGCCAGCTTCTCGCGAATTCCGCGGTCTCAGGACGCCGCACGGCCTTGTAAGCAAAAGATCGACTCGGTCTGCCAAGCGTGGGGGAAGATGGCGGTCATGGGCCCCGAGTCGTTCGCCTTCCCGTTGACCGTCCTGGTCGGATCGATCCGGTACGTCTTTGCGCCCGGCCGCGACGTGACGGTGGGCTACGGCCAAGGGTGGGACATCCCGCTGGACGGCCCGGCCAACCCACCGTCGCCGACGCCACATCCAGAAGTGGTATTGCGGTTTGCCGGTAATCAGTGGGTGGCCGTCGACAGGAGCCCTAACGGCATCCTCGTCGATGGCTATCGGGTGCCGACCGTCAACATCCGCGACGGTCAGGCGATCACGATCGGTGACCCGCAGCGCGGTCCACGGCTGATCTTCCATGTCGGCGCTCCCGGGGCCGCAGCTCGCCCCCCGGCCGGTCCGCCGCCCCGCCCGCCCGGGCGTGCGGCTCCACGCGCGCCTCACCCGCCGCCTCTGTCTCCTCTTCCGATGTCTCCTCTTCCGACGCCGCCTCTTCCCCCGCCGCCGCCACCTCCTCTTGGACCCCTTCCACCGCCTCCGCCCAGCCGGCCAGGGCCCCAGGTGCCGACCGAGCAGGCCACCCGGCAAATGCGGGTACCCCCGCCACCCGGACCGCCCGTGCCTGCGCCTCCTAGCCCGGCTCCCCCGGTGCCCCCCGCTCCGCCGACCCCAGCGCCGCCCGAACCGGAGGCTGAGCAGCCGAAGGATCTGGGACTGATCGAGCAGATGACCACCCGGCTGATCCGCGAAGCGGCGCCCTCCAAGGTGCAGAAAGAAGCGGGCGATGCGGCGGCGCCCGAATCGGGCAAGACCACCTATCGGTTGCCGCTCAAGCCCGGCGCACGCACCAGCGGAGTGGCTGCGTATCGCCTCAAACTCGATGTTGCCGAGCACGCGTTGCTCAAGGACGTGTCCTTCACCGCCCGGCCGGGCACACTGACCGCCGTTGTCGGACCGTCGGCGACGCGCAACTCCGCCCTGCTCGGTCTGCTCGCCGGCATCAGGAAGCTGACCTCGGGCCGAATCAGCATCGATGGCCACGATGTCGCGGCCGAGCCCGAATCGATGCGCAGCCGCATCGGAATAGTGGGGCGCGGCGACCGGACGCATCCGCAGCTCAGCGTCGAACGGGTGGTGGGATACGCCGCCGAACTGCGGCTGCCCCCGGACACCTTGGCTGACCACCGTCGCCGCGTGGTGGACCAAGTCCTCGAAGAGCTCCAGTTGACCCAGCACCGCGCGACCCGGATTGGCAAGCTCTCACCCGAACTGCGCCGCTGCGCGTCGATGGCGATCGAACTCGTCACCAGGCCGACGGTGCTCGTGGTCGACGAGCCCGGCGCCGGGCTGGACGAGGAGCAGGAAAACCACGTGATGGCGGTGCTGCGGCGCCAGGCCGACATCGGCTGTGTGGTCGTGGTGTCGATGAATACCCAGAAATCGCTAACTCACCTCGACGGATGCGACCAGGTCGTGCTGCTCACCCCCGCCGGCACGATGGCTTTCGCCGGGCCGCCGTCGCGGATTGAGTCCGACATGGGCACCGCCGACTGGTCGGAGGTCGTCGCCCAAGTTGTCGCCGACCCCGACGGTGCCCACCGCGCTTTTCGGGCCCGACAACCAGATTTAGCGGACATGGCGCCGCTCGAAGTGGCCGCGCCGTGGCAGCCGCCCGCCAAGCCCACCGTGCAGCGGCAATTCGGGTTGGTGGCCCGCCGTCAGTTGCGGCTGCTCTTCGCCGATCGCGTCTATTTGCTGTTTCTGGTGATCCTGCCGTTCGCGCTGGCGGGGCTGACGCTGCTGATCCCCGGCACCTCCGGCCTGGACCGGCCGCCGGCGAACAGCCGCAACACCCATCAGGCCGTCGAGATCCTGGCCTCGCTCAACTTCGCGGCAGTGCTACTGGGCAGCGCGCTGAGCATTCGCGATCTGGTCGGGGAACGCCGCGTCTTCCGGCGCGAACAAGCGGTCGGGTTGTCGGCGTCGGCGTATCTGGCCGCCAAGATCGTCGTCTTCGGTGTGGCCGCGGCCATCTTGACGGCCACCCTGACCGCCGTCGTGCTCGCCGTCGAAGGCCAGCCCAAGCACGGAGCCGTGCTGCTTGGCAATGCCGATGTCGAGCTCTACGTGAGTGTTGCCGCGACGGCCATTGTCTCGGCGATCGTCGGGCTGGCGCTCTCAGCGCTGGGCAACTCGCTGCGCGAGGTGCTGTTGCTGCTGGTGCCGGTCATTCTGGCGTCGCTGTTGTTCGCCGGTGGACTGATTTCGCTGGTCGGCACGTGGGTCTACGACCAGATCTCCTGGTTCGTCCCGGCGCAATGGGGCTTCGCGGCTTCGGCGTCCACTGTCGATCTGCGCAGGGTCGACGAACTGGCTGTTAACGCGCAGATGTGGACGCACTACGTGGGCTGGTGGATGTTCGACATGATCCTGCTCGCCATCTTCGGCGCGGCGTGGGCCGGCTTCGCGCGGTACAAGCTGCGCCCCACAAACTGACCGCGAGACGCCCACAAATTGACCGCGAGACTGGTACTGGCGACACGTTTCTCGAGAAGGCCCGTCGCCAGAAACAGTTTCGCGGCGCCACGGCGAGGGCATACCGTCGAATCATGGCGCCAGAAAATAAAAGTACTGCCGAACATCTGCGCGACGCACTGGACGGGCGTTGGCGCGAGGTGAAGAACCAGACGCGGGACTGGCTGTCCCGTGAACAGTTCCGCCCGCACTTCACCCCGAATACGGTCCTGGCCCGCGCCAAGGTGGCCGAGCAGATGACGCTGATCGCCGCCGCGGGCATCTCCGATGAGGGTTTCCGCAAGGAGCACGGGGGCACCGGCGATGTCGGTGCGGCCGTCACAATGATCGAGATGCTCGCGATGTCGGACCTGTCGCTGATGGTCAAGGCCGGGGTGCAGTGGGGCCTGTTCGGTGGCGCCGTGGAAAACCTCGGCACCGAACGCCACCACGAGGCGTATGTGAAGAAGATCATCGACCTCGAGCTGCTCGGATGTTTCGCGATGACCGAGACGGGTCACGGCAGCGACGTGCAGTCGCTGGAGACGTCCGCGACCTACGATGCCGAAACCGAAGAATTCGTCATTCACTCCGAAACCCCAACGGCCCGAAAAGACTACATCGGCGGGGCCGCCGAGACAGCGCGCGTCGCCGCGGTTTTCGCGCAGCTGATCACCACCGAAGATGGGAAGCCCGCAAACCAGGGCGTGCACTGCTTGTTGGTGCCGATCCGGGATGACGAGGGCAACGATCTTCCCGGGGTGACGACGTCGGACTGCCAGTACAAGGGCGGCCTGCCCGGTGTGGACAACGGCCGCATCATGTTCGACCACGTCCGCGTTCCGCGGGTGAATCTGCTGAACAAATACGGCGACGTCGCGCCCGACGGCACGTACAGTTCGCCGATCGAGAATCCCAACCGCCGGTTCTTCACCATGATCGGCACGTTGATCCGTGGCCGGATCACCGTGGCCGGTAGCGCCGGCAACGCCGCCCGCGTCGCGCTCGACATCGCCACTCGATACGCGTTGGAACGCAGGCAGTTCAGCGCCCCCGACGACGAGCGCGAAGTGCTGATCATGGACTACCTGGTGCACCAGCGGCGGCTGTTCCCGTTGATCGCGCGTTCGTATGCGCTGCAGTTCGCACAGAACGAGTTGGTGTCCAAATGTCATGACCTGCAAACTTCCGACGTCGCCGACGCCGAGGAGCAGCGCGAGTTGGAGTCACGCGCGGCCGGACTGAAGGCGGCCAACACCTGGCATGCCAGCCGCGCAATTCAGGAGGCTCGGGAGGCCTGCGGCGGCGCGGGCTACATGGCCGAGAACCGGCTGATCGCGCTGCGAGGCGACACCGACGTGTTCACCACCTTCGAGGGCGACAACCATGTGCTGACCCAGTTGGTGGCCAAGGAGCTGCTGACCGCCTACGCCGACGACATCAAGGGCATGAGCCCGGTCGAGTGGGTGCGCTTCGCCGCTAACGCCGTCGGTGACCGCGTGATGAAACGCACTGCGGCCGAAACGATTATGCAGACGATCATCGACGCCCGCCAAGACAACGAAGAAGAGGGCAGTCTGTTCAACCGCGGCACCCAGGTGACCATGTTCGAGGACCGCGAACAGTATCTGATTTCCTCGGTGGCGCGGCGGCTGCAGGGCAAAGCGAAGGAAATGTCGGCGTTCGACGCGTTCAATGCCGTGCAGGACCATGTGCTGCACGCGGCGACCGCTCACATCGACCGAATAGTGCTGGAAGCCTTCGTCGCCGGGATCGACGCGTGCGAGAACGACGAGGCCCGCGCGCTGCTGGGGATTGTCTGCGACCTATACGCGCTGTCGGTGATCGAGGATGACAAGGCCTGGTACGTCGAGCATCGGTACCTGTCGACCGAGCGGGCAAAGGCGGTGACCCGGGGTATCAACGATCGATGCCGCGCGCTGCGCCCGCATGCCAAGACGCTGGTCGACGGTTTCGGCATCCCGGTGGCGCTGCGTTATGCCGAGATGCTGCATCCCGAGCATCTTTCCGACTGAACGCTACTGGTTCGGGATCTTGCCGAGGGCGTGCAGCTTGTCGTCCGATCCGATCTGGAACTTCACCGTGCCGCGGCCGGTGGGACAGCAGGCCTCGTCATTGCCGACCTGCCATTGGTACTGCACCGTGACGGTGTCATCAGCGGGCGCCAACACGGAGATGTAGGGCTTCGGGTTCGGGGTGGGGCTGCCCAGCGGCGTGTTGTGGTCGAAAAACAACAGCTGCTGCGGAGTCGACTCGCTGGCGATGGTCGGGATGATCTGCACCCAGTACAGGCGGCATTTCTTGGCATGCCCGCGCGCGATCTCTACCCAGAACGAACCCGGAACCGCGATCGGAACGGTGGCGATGGCGTGGCGCACCGTGGGGGCGGTCGGCCCGTCGGAGTCCTTGCAGCTCTCCGAAGATGTCGCTGTGGGCGTCGACGGCGTGGAGCCGCAGGCTTGCAGGACCAACACGCTCAGCAGGACCAGCGGGATCACGAGCAGCCGACGACGCACGCAGGGAGCGTAGCGAAAGAGCTCCGCACGGATCTGACGAGTGGGCGGCACCGGCCGGACGGCGGAGACGACAGCGGTGTTGAGCCGCTTGGTTGAAATCAAGCAGAAATAACCTGGCTAACGTCAGCCGGCGTTTGTGCCGCCCTCGGCGATTCGACGCACCGCGTTGATGAAGACGTCAATTTCTTCGAACGTGTTGTAAAACGCGAACGACGGGCGAACGGTGGCCTCCAAGCCGAGGCGACGCAAGATCGGCTGTGCGCAGTGATGCCCAGCGCGTACCGCGATGCCTTCGGCGTTGAGCGCCTTGCCCACTTCGAGAGGCTCGTGGCCGGCCAGCACGAACGACAGCACGCTGGCCTTCTCAGTTGCGGTGCCCACCAAGCGAACACCCGGGATGTCGGCCAGGCGTGGAGTCGCGTATTCCAGCAACGCATGCTCGCGGGCCGCGATGCGGTCGACGCCCAGTCGTTCCACGTAACGCAGCGCTTCACCGAGACCGACGGCGTCGGCGATGTTGCCGGTGCCGGCCTCGAACTTGTTCGGCAGCCCCTGGTACAGCGACCGCTCCAGGGTGACATCGGCGATCATGTTGCCGCCGCCCTGCCATGGCGGTGTCTCGGCGAGCGCCTCTTCGGACCCGTAGAGCACACCAATCCCGGTGGGGCCGTAGATCTTGTGGCCGGAGAACACGAAGAAGTCGGCGCCGAGCTCGGACACGTTGACCGGCATGTGCGGGATCGACTGAGCACCGTCGATGAGCACCCGGGCGCCGTAGCGGTGACCCAGCTCGACGATCTTGTCGACTGGTGTCACGGTGCCCAGTGCATTCGACACCTGAGTGGCTGCTACCAGCTTGGTCTTCGGTCCGAGCAGATCCTCGAATTGCGACATCAGCAAATTGCCGGCGTCGTCGACAGGTGCGACTTTCAGGATCGCACCTGTCTGCTGGGAAAGCAGTTGCCAGGGGACGATATTGGCGTGGTGCTCCAAATGAGTGATGACGATCTCATCGCCGGGTAGCAAATGCTTGCCACCCCAGGCGTAGGCCACCAGGTTGATGGCTTCCGTGGTGCCGCGAACGAAGATGATCTCTTCGCTTTTCGATGCGCCGATAAATCGCCGAACGGTGCTGCGCGCCTCTTCGTACGCGTCGGTCGCCCGGGCCGCCAACTCGTGGGCGGCGCGGTGGATGTTGGAGTTCTCGTGGGCGTAGAAGTAGGCCAACCGGTCGATCACGACCTGCGGTTTCTGCGTCGTCGCCGCATTGTCGAACCAGATCAGCGGCTTTCCGTTGACGGTCTCCCGCAAGATCGGGAAGTCCGCGCGCACCGCGTTGACGTCGAACACCTCATGGTCGTCGGGTAACTGCGGGACCGGATCGGACTGAGTGAGGAAGTAGTAGTTGCCTTCGTCCCCGTCCGGGGCCACCGCAGGCGCGGCTGCGGACCAACCCAGTTCAGGCACTGACGGAGCCTGCTGCGGCCAGCCCGGCGCGGAGCCGCGCGGAGCCACCGGAACGCTCGGCGCGCTCCCGGCCAAAACGCCGGGCACCGTCGGCACAATGCCGTGGCTGGGTACCGCGAACGCGCTCAGGTCGCCAATCCCGGGCAGCGCATAGGGACCGCCGGCGGTTCCGGTCGTCGCGGCGGCCGACGGAGCCGCCGTCGTATCGGGCACGTTGCCGCGCGGCGCGACAGGGACGGTCTGCGGTGGGCCTTCGGGTTCGGGAGACGTCGGTGCCGGTAGGTAGATGTCGCCCAGAGCGACCAACGGAACGGGCGCCGGGTAGACATCGGTTGACCCCGCGGCGGAATGCCCGGCCGATGTGACGGCCGTGGTGTCCGGCACGCTGCCGCGCGGGGCGACCGGCGACGTCTGCGGCGGACTGTCGGGCCCGGGCCGGATGCTGGCCGCATAAAGCTGCGTGGCCAGCGCCGCGAGTTCGGTGGCGCTAATGGGCAGCTCGCTTTCGCCGTCTACCGCTCGGTACTCACTTGTACTCATGGAACTGGTCCACAGCGACGTCGTCGAGCACGGCGAGTGCGTCGTCGGTGAGGACGGCCAAGGATGTGTAGAGGGTGACCAGGTAGGTCGCGATCGCCGACTTGTTGATACCGGTGAACCGCACCGAAAGCCCGGGTGCCTGCTCGCCGACCAGGCCCGGCGGGAACAGGCCCACCACGCCCTGGCGTTCCTCGCCGGTGCGAACCAGGATGAACTTCGTCTTGCCGTCCTCGACCGGGACCTTGTCGGATGGAATCAGCGGAATCCCACGCCAGGTGATGAACTGGGCTCCAAATAGGCTCACCACTGGGGGCGGCACGCCCCGGCGGGTGGCCTCGCGGCCGAACGCGGCGACGCCCAGTGGGTGAGTCAGGAAAAAGCTGGGCGTCTTCCACACGTTCGTGATGAGCGCGTCCAGGTCATCGGGCGTGGGGGCGCCGCCGAGGGTCTGAATCGTCTGCTCTGGAGTCACCTGGGCCAGCAATCCGTATTCGGGGTTGTTGACCAGTTCGAATTCCTGGCGCTCCTTGATGGTCTCGATAGTCAGCCGAAGCTGTTGCGTGATCTGGTCGTGCGGGCTGGAGTAGAGATCGGAGACTCGGGTGCTGATATCGAGCAGGGTTGAAATCGAGCGCAGCGTGTATTCGCGCGGGCTGGTCTCGTAGTCGACATACGTTTCGGGCAAAGGCTCTTCGGCGCCCGCGCCCACTTCGGCTTTGACAGCAACCTGCTCGGGGTTGACGACGCGGTTCACCCGATAGATGCCCGCTTCCACCGGAACCCAGCTGAGCAGATGCAGCAGCCACCGCGGCGTGATGGTGGAGAGCTGCGGGACGGTCTTCGTCGCGTTCGCAAGCTGCCTGGCAGCAAGATCGCCGAGTCCCTGAGACTCAGTTTGAGCCGACGTCATCGTGGTCCTTCCGTCCGAAGTCAAATAATTGGGGCGGGCGTCGGACCAGATAACGATGGCCGACCGTTAGCAGCACGCCGAGCCTAGGCAAGTGTAAAACTCAGCATGAATTTAACAACCGCGGGGTGGCTAATGGCCTTAACAAGCCAAAACGGATCATGCCCTATAATTGGCCTCATGCACCACGCTGCACAGCTGCGCCTCATCCGCTCGCGCTGCCTCGCCGTGGACTGTTGTTGCTGTTGTTGAACTTCTGAGGATCCAGTTCTGACGTTCTAATCGTCGCGCTTTTATCCCGCTGACGGGCGTTACTACTCGCCCATACGGATTACGGCGCGCCCCAGTCGAATTCTCTAAGGGAAGATCAACCGCCAATGACCGCATTATCCGTACGCAATCGCGCCTTGACCCAGGTGGCGACCCGCCGTCGCATCCTGGTGCAGCCGGCCACCCAGCTCCCCCGGATGACCCGCTACCGGGGCGGTACCTACTCCCACACCGTCGACAAAATCGTCTTCGCCGACGGGAGCTCCGCGCGCACCGACCTGATCAGGCTAAATCCCAACTTGGCTGCCTACTCGCTGGACTACACCGGCATCGCACCCCATCACCCGTCGCGTTACCGCCTGGGCACCTGGTCAGCACTGCCCCACCTGGACGCCCGCGGCTGCGAAGTCGAGGTCGAGGTCGACTGGATCCTGCGTAACTCCTTCCCGGTGCGCTCGACTGCCGAACTGAGCCGGCGCCTGCGCCAAGCCGGCTACCCGCTAGGGGCGGCCAATATCAGCGAGCACGAAGCGATCGCGGCAACGCAGGCCGCGATCTGGCGTTTCACCAACGATATGGCCCTGGACACCCAACCCCTGAACGTCCCTGTCGCGGTAAGCCGGGAACCGGGACCGAGCATTACCTTCGAATTCGACGGCCAACCACAGCTGGGCGGCTACTCGTTGTGGATGGCCTCTAAATCCGCCGTCGAACTGAAGCTGCAAAAGTCGGCTGATGGTGTTGTCTGGCAAGATATTTCGGGCTCACAACTGACCGCGGACGCGGGCGAGGGCCGCCGTTATCAACGCACACTGGGCGTCGGCAGCACACTTTCAGCGAGCAGCCACGGCCGCTTGGGGCGCGGCTACCGCTACTACCGGCTGATCGCGACATCGGATGCCGCCGCGACAATCGACCACGTCCGCTTCTGGCTGACCGGCGCTGGTCACTACCGCAATGCCGATCGAGTGGTGCACCTTTACAACTACTTGCTCGCGGGGGCACGCAAGGCCCTGCGGGATACCTTGAGCAAGCCGGACCTAGCACATCTGGTCGATGCCCAGGCAGTAGTCGAACCCGAACTCGTAGGACCGTTCCAAGTGCCAATCCCATTGACACTCAGCGTCACTCAGGGAAACACGCTCGTCGACGCGTTCGGGACGAACATCAACGGTATTGTTCAACCGGGAACAGACTTCTACCTACGTCCAGCACCGGGCACATCGGCAGTAACTATGACCGCGACGACACGGCACGACCTCACCGGCCGGGTTCTAACCGGAGTGGCACTGGAGGGTGCGCCACAGCGATTCACGCCCATTGCCCTCACCGTGCCCACAGACGTAGCAATCGAATTCGACATCACCTGGCAGTCTTGCACCAATACCGTTTGACGAGCCGATGAGGTTTAAGGAAGACAGATGAGCATTGCCGAGGACGTCACACAGCTAGTCGGAAACACCCCGCTAGTCCGGTTGCGTCGGGTAACCGAAGGCGCCGCCGCCGACGTCGTGGCGAAGCTGGAATTCTTCAATCCGGCGAACAGCGTGAAAGACCGCATCGGGGTAGCCATGCTCGACGCCGCCGAAGAGGCGGGTCTGCTCAAGCCGGACACCATCATCCTCGAGCCGACGAGTGGGAACACCGGTATCGCGCTGGCGATGGTGGCCGCCGCACGTGGCTATCGGATCGTACTGACCATGCCCGAGACCATGAGCATGGAGCGCCGGAAGCTGCTGCTCGCCTACGGCGCCGAGCTGATCCTGACTCCGGGCGCCGAAGGCATGCCGGGCGCCATCGCCAAGGCTGAGGAGCTGGCCAAGACCGACCAACGGTATTTCGTGCCCCAGCAGTTCGAAAACCCCGCCAACCCAGCGATCCACCGCAAAACCACCGCGGAGGAGATCTGGCGCGACACCGACGGGAAGGTCGACATCTTCGTGGCCGGGGTCGGCACTGGCGGCACCATCACCGGTGTAGCGCAGGTCCTCAAGGAACGTAAGCCCTCGGTGCAGATCGTGGCCGTGGAGCCGGCCGCTTCGCCGGTGCTGTCCGGCGGCAAAAAGGGCCCCCACCCGATCCAGGGCATCGGCGCCGGATTCGTCCCGCCGGTGTACGAAGAGGACCTGGTCGACGAGATCATCACCGTCGGCAACGAAGACGCATTCGACCTGGCCCGGCGGCTGGCCCGGGAAGAGGGACTGCTGGTCGGCATCTCCTCCGGCGCGGCCGTTTGGGCCGCCCTGCAGGTGGCCCGCCGGCCCGAGAATGCCGGAAAGCTGATCGTCGTCGTGCTCCCGAGCTTCGGCGAGCGTTATCTGAGCACGGCGCTGTTCGCCGACCTGGCCGACTAGCCATGCTCGCGGCAGTACGGCAAGACATCCGCGCGGTCCAGCAGCGCGATCCGGCCGCCCCGAGCACGCTACAGGTCATCTTCGCCTACCCGGGCGTGCATGCGATCTGGGGCCACCGGATCAGCCACTGGTTGTGGAACCGTGGCGCCAAACTGGCCGCACGCGTGTTCGCCGAGTTCAACCGCGTCCTGACAGGGGTGGAGATCCATCCCGGCGCGACCCTTGGGAACGCTCTGTTCATCGACCACGCGACCGGCGTGGTGATCGGGGAAACCGCCGAGGTGGGCAACGACGTCACCATTTTCCACGGCGTCACGCTCGGCGGTACCAGCTCGGAGCCCGGAAAACGCCACCCCACCATCGGCGACCGTGTCGTCATCGGCGCCGGAGCAAAGATCCTCGGCCCGATCAAAATCGGCGATGACAGCCGGATCGGCGCCAACTCCGTAGTGGTCAAGGAGGTCCCGTCGAGCGCGGTGGTCGTCGGCGTTCCCGGGCAGGTCGTCACTCGCGATCGGGCGGACACCACCTACACCCAAGAGGACTCGATGTTGCCCGATCTGGTGGGCGTCAGCCTGCAGTCCCTGCTCACCAGGGTGGCCAGGCTGGAGGCCCTGGGCCCCGGCGCCCAGAACGGCCAGCAGACCGGCCGGGTGATCCGGCCTCCGGACGCCGGCGTATGGCATGGCGAGGACTTCTCCATCTGAGGAAAGGAGCCCAACCGTGTCCAACCACTTCACTGGGCTAGACCTAGGTCCGCCTCTCGGGGACCAAAGACTCGATCTCTGCGACCTGTACGCTTTCCAGTCGCCTAACAGCGCTTCGAGAACCGTGCTCATCCTCAACGCGAATCCGACGGCTGATGCGCTCCATCCCGACGCGATCTACCGTCTGGCCATCGACAACGACGGCGACCTGTTAAACGACATCGCTTTCAGTTATGTGTTCTCCACGCCGCAGGACGGCCACCAGACGGTGGACGTCTTCATGGCCACCGGCGAGGAGGCACGCTCAGCCGAGGCCGTCGGGGAAGAGATCTTCTCGGGGGTCGAAGTCTCGTTCGGAGCCTCACCCAACATCGCGAAATCTGGCGACATCACCTTCTTCGCGGGCGCTCGCAGTGACGCGTTCTTTTTCGACTACGACGGCATCAAGAACCTGTTCGACACCTCGGGTGGGCGGAATTTCACCGCACCCCACCTCGGTGGCAAGTCACCCTGGACGGGAACGGATTCCAACACCAAAGCCAATGTGTTTTCAACGGTACTCGAGCTTCCGACAAGCTTGCTCGACGCGAATCCCGACATCCGTATCTGGGGACGTTGCAGCCTGCGCCGCGACGGCGAGCTCGTCCATGTCGATCGGGCGGGTCACCCCTCGGTTAGCAGCTTCTTCAACACCGACGAGACGAAAGAGGAATACAACGCCAGCGAGCCGATCAACGATCGAGAACGCTGGACCGATCAGTTCATCCACCTGATGGGACACACCGGGAATTACACCCGGGAAGAAGCTCTCGCCGCGATCGATGCCCACGGCATCCTGCCCGACATGTTGAGTTTCAATCCCTCGGAGCCGGCCAAGTATTCGAATGGCCGTGTGTTCACCGACGATGTCATCAATTACCGCCTGAACTTCCTGTCCAAGGGTGATATTCCACCCACGGGGTTGTCGCCACACACCGATACTCTCAAAGAATTTCCCTACCTAGGCACACCGCACCAAGCCGCTCCGTAGTTTAAATCGCCTGTGAGCCAACCACATAGATCACATTGACGGATGATCGCAATGTCGGGCAGCCTCCGCGCCGGAGGACGGTCAAGCCTTCCGGCGCAGGCTGTTTCGCACAAAATGGTCTACGAATTAGCCGGATATCGTGGCGATCTGGGTGTCGGACAACTTCGCGATCCCGGGCGGCAGCGGTTGAAAGTGAACCTGGTCGAGGTAGGAGGCATTGTTACCGTCGGTCACTGCCCAGTGCAGGAACGCCTGGATTGTCTGCGCTGTGGCCGCGTCCTTCTGGCTGCTGAAGACGATGGCGTACTCGTAGTTGACGATCGGATACCCGTTGGGGGCGGGCCCGTTGATCAACGAGATCGCCTGGTTCGCCGGGGTCGAGGTAAAGCTGGCGGCCTCGGCCTGAACGCTCTGAGGGTCGGGCAGCAGGTAATTGCCGGAGGCATTGCCCAGCTGTGCTTCTCCAAGTCCCTTGTGGGTGGCTTCGTCGAGGTAGCTAATCCCGATGTAGGCGACGCAGCCGGCGGTCTTGACGCAGCCGGTCACCATGCCGCGGTTGCCAGTCTCGCGCAGTGCGCCCGACACTATGGGGAAGTCGACGCTGGTGCTGGCGCCGTGTGACTTGCCCCAGCCGTCAGGGTCCTGCTTCGAGAGGTATTGCGTGAAGAGGAACGTGTCGCCGGATTCGTCGGAACGGTGTATTGGTACCACCGGGATGGCAGGGAGTTTCACACCGGGGTTGAGTCCGGCGATCTGCGGGTCGTTCCAGGTTGTGATGGTGCCCTGGTACATGGCCGCCAGCACTTTGCCGTCGAGCTTGAGGTGGTCGGTGATGCCGGGCAGGTTGTAGTTGATCTGCTGAGCGGAGACGGCCAACGCGATGTTCATCAGCCCCTTGTGCGAGGACACCTCATCGTCGGACAGGTATGCGTCGGAGACGCCGATGTTGACTTTCCCGGTAGCCGCCTGCGAAATCCCAAAGCCCGACCCAGTGCTCTGAGAATCGATCGTGACGTTCGGATACTTCGCGTGATAGGCGGGGCCCCACTGGTTGAACAGTGGGTAGATCAGCGAGCTGCCGGTCTCTGACAAAACCACCTGCGACGTCGCGGGCGTCGTGGCAGGGCCAGCGGGGTGTCCTGCACTGGTCCCGGGGCTCGACGAACCCCCGGTTGAGTTCGACCCGCAGGCCGCAGTGACCAACAACAGCGGCACAGCGACCAACAGGGCATGCAAACGATGTTTCATCAGTCCTCACCTTTCATTGCACCGGTTTGTGTCTGCCGCAACTGACCTTCCTCGAACGCTGAGGAGCCTGCGGTCTCGGAAGACGCGGGGTGCGTCACCGATGGTTTCTGGATACGTCGGTGATAAGAATCGTTCTTCGGTGGGCGAAAGAAGGGCGACCTTGGCGGCCCACCGATTTCGACTAAACGGATCGGCTGACAAACCAAGCCAAAGCCCAGCTCCGCCATGATGGTGCTGACCGTCGTCTCGGTTGCCCATTTCTGGGGTACCGACAACGCCCCGATCGATGCTGCGTCACCCAGGCCGACGGTAACGGTCGCGCCCACAGCGCCAGCCGATTTCGGGAACAGTGTCGCTAACGCGGCTGCCTTGTTGAGGCAATTAAGGTGGTTGATCGCGGAATCCATCGGCGCGCTCAGTGAACTCAGCTTTGACAGAGACGATGTCACCGACGACAGGGGCGTCTGAATCGATGTCGGCGGCGAGGAGTAAAGCGCGAGTAGAGCTTCCGGGATCGTTGAGATCACTTGGCAGCCAGCCACCACGATCTCCGGCGCGGCAACAAAAGTCCAGGCGCTGGCGCCGTTGCCGATAGTCGTGTTTCGGCCAGCCGGCCCCGTGGTTGTTGCTGGTGGCGAGATGAAGGGAGTCGCCCTTGCCGCATCGGCCGAGGCACGGGCGTAGGCGTACATCGCGTCGGCGTCCTGGACCCACATTCGTTCGTACTCGGCATCGATGTCCGCGATCGCCGGGCTGGCATGGCCTAGGGAGTTTGCCATGGCCAGCGATCTCCGTCGCGCTCGGTTGGCGTTTATCTCCGCCGGGGGCACGATCTCCGCAAGCGCCAATTCATGGGCACTCGCAGCCGCTGCAGCCTGGTTGGCCACGTGCACAGCTCTTGTGGCTGTGGCGTTGAGCCAATCTATATAAGGGGTCGCGGCTTGTTTCATTGCGGTTGTCGCTGGGGCCTCCCATCTGGCCGCGAGTTCTGCGGTCACCGCCTCGCAGTCCGTCGCCGCGGTGCGCAACCGGGTGGCCAACCGCTCCCAAGCCGCCGCGGCCTCCACGATCGATCCCGCGCCGGGTCCTGCATGCATTCGCTCGGAGTTCGTTTCCGGCGGCAGCGTTCCGAAATCCATGGCTATCCCCCTCGAACTGCATCGGATCGGCGAATTGTGTGGTCTGAGTCGCCGGCGGCGTCAACCGATTCGAATGCGGCGGTGTGAGTTGCGTCTAAGAACACCGATTTCTCCTTCGAAACGAAGTCATACGGAAAGGCGCCGACGCTTGTTGGTTATCGTGGGCAGCGCATGATTCGACGTAGGCCGATTCAACTAGATTCCGCTAATCGTCTTCTCGCATCAATGCATTGACGCGAGATCAGCTCACAGAAACGCAAAGGCTCGTTGAGAAGACGCAAACAGACTGACGTTGACCTATCAGCGACGCGCGACGCAGAACTGGGTCAAGATGTCTTGGCCCGCAAGGGTAGCCGCAGGCTCGGCACAGCCCGACTGGGACCCTAAGGCGGCCGGCCAAGCGGTCTCCCATGGCGACAGGGTCACCGGCCACGGCGACCAGACCAATTGCGGCGCGACGCGCGCCCAGGTCGACGGCCGGTCACGCGTCATCCACGCATTTTTAGTCGGTTTGTGATCTGTCGGTGAGGAGCCCTGTGAAAATCGCAGAACGCCATGACTCGTGGGTTGGGTGTCAACAGCGAATCGTGCTCGGTGGACATGCAAACCGGCATTTGGGCTGGCATGTGACCATGCGGCCGGCTGCGGCGGTGCAGCGGTGCCACCCGCGGCCCGGAGCGCCCAGCCCGTGGTAACCGCAGTGAAAATGCTCAGCGCGGCGACGACGGCGATGGCCAGCTGCCATCGCCACCGTCCACTAGCGTTCTGCAGATTCACAGTGAACCGACCATACAACACCGCTGCTTATGAGAGTCGCCTTCCAAAGCTGTGAAAACGATCAGAAGATTCGTCGAGAATCCTGAGCGGCTCGCTTGACGCATCGCCCCTGCCGCACGGGTTTAGCCTCGATACCGCCGGGCCGTGGTGGCCGGACTTCGCGAAGTGATCCACTCGGTGTGAGAGCGGGTTATCGGTAGGTTCAGGTGGCAGCATAGATCGCTCGGCTGATAGCCGAGAGCGCCGGCCTGGCTGAGGGGGTGCCCGCACCGGCCAGCCGCCGCGACCACTCCCGGCTGCGCGATGACGCCAGGCGGTCCAGCACACGAACCAGAACGTGGCGATCTCAGCCATGCAGACAGCCGCCACACGCGACAGCATTACCCGGCGGCGCCTCACCGAGATCTGCGACTTCTACACCTTCCTGCTCGCGGAAATCCCGGCGCTGCTAGACAGATGGAATTAGCGCTCCCGCAGCGCAACGAACGGAGCATAGACGGATGAATGACCCAAACCGGCGGGGAGGAATCTTGATATGAGAATCGCCATCAGCGGCGCGGGTGTGGCCGGCGTGACGCTCGCGCATTGGTTGCACCGCACCGGTCACACCCCGACACTGATCGAACAGGCACCGAAGTTCCGCACCGGCGGCTACATGATCGACTTCTGGGGCGTCGGGTACCAGGTGGCGCAGCGCATCGGAGTCGAGGCGCAGATCCTCGACGCCGGTTACGAAGTGCAGTGTGTCCGCTCCGTAGGGCCCGGCGGCAAGATCAAAGCGGATCTGGGAGTCGACGTTTTTCGACGCATGGTCGGCCATGACTTCACCAGCCTGGCACGCGGCGACCTGGCGGCCGCAATCTACGCCACTATCGAGAACGACGTCGAAACGATCTTCGGCGACAGCATCGCCACCATCGACGAGCGCAGCAATGGCGTCCATGTCGCCTTCGAGCATGAGCAGCCCCGCGACTTCGACCTCGTCATCGGTGCCGACGGGCTGCACTCGAACGTGCGTCGTCTCGTCTTCGGGCCTGAGTCGAACTTCGAGCACTACCTCGGCTGCAAGGTGGCCGCGTGCGTGGTCAACGGATACCGGCCCCGGGACGAACTGATCTACGTCACCTACAACACGCCGGGTCGGCAAGTGGGACGCTTCGCGCTGCGCGACGACCGCACGATGTTTCTCTTCGTGTTCCGCGCCGAACACAGCAGCGAGGGTTTGACACCAAAAGAGCAGATGCACAACCAGTTCGGCGATGCTGGATGGGAATGCCCGCGCATCCTCGCGGCGCTGGACCACGTCGACGATCTCTACTTCGACGTTGTCAGCCAGATTCGCATGGACCACTGGTCGCGGGGCCGGGTGCTGCTGATCGGCGACGCGGCCGGGTGCATCTCGCTGCTCGGGGGCGAAGGCACCGGTCTGGCGATCACCGAGGCATATGTGCTGGCCGGTGAGCTCATGCGGGCCGACGGCGACCATCAGCGCGCGTTCAACGCCTACGAGACCCAGCTGCGCCCGTTCATCCAAGACAAGCAATCCAGTGCGGAGAAATTCATTTCGTTTTTCGCCACGCGGACGCGATTCGGGCTCTGGTTCCGCAACGTGGCGATGCGCACGATGAACTTCGGCCCGCTGGCCATCCTTTTCAGCGGAGGCGTGCGAGACGACTTCGAGCCGCCCGAATACGGGATATAGCTACGGCGGCGTGCCACGCGGACTTTTTCCAGAGTTCGAAGGCGTGCTCATTTTGTTGCTCGCCTCTGCCCATGGCCGCACGCCGAGAATTGACCTACAGCGGATGAGAGTCGTTCATCGGTGGATACAGTCAGCAGCGTAACGGGCCGGCGGTAGGTAGCCCAACGAGGAGTGCCGGCGGCGGTGGTTGTAGTCGTGTTTCCAGTCGCTGATGACCACGCGGGCCTGGGTCAGTGACCAGAAGGTGCTGATGTTGAGGAATTCGTCGCGCACCCGAGAGGTGAAGGACTCGACGTAGCCGTTGCGCCAGGGCTCACCGGGTGGGATGAAGTGCAGACCGACATGCTCGCCGGCCCATTCTGCCATTGCAGCACAAGCCAATTCGGGCCCATTGTCACAATGCAACACGGCAGGATAAGTACCGCGGTCACCGGTCAGACGATCCAGCTTGGCGATGAGATCCTCGCCGGTGACCGACTGCTCCACCAGCCCGCCTAAGCATTCACGGGTGTGCTCGTCGATGATGGACACGATCTTGATCGGACGCCCGTCGGTGGTGTCGTCGAACTGGAAGTCAGCGGCCCACACCCGGTTGGGCGCATCGGCGGTCGGGGCGTCGCCCGTCGTGGAGGTGCCGTGGCGTTTGCGGCCCCGCCATTGCGGGAAGTGCAGCCCTTCCTCGCGCCAAAGACTTTGAATCTTCTTGTGATTGACGTGCCAGCCTTCGCCACGGGCATCGTGATAGACCGGTCGGAAACCACGCCGAGGATGATCGCGGGCGTAGACGCGCAGCCAGGCCCGCACCGCCGCGTCAGGGTCGGCCGGTGTCGTCGCTGACGGCTGGTGTCGTTGGGTGCCACGGTGTTGCCCGGTCACCCGGCAGGCAATCCGCTCACTGACCCCCAGGACCCGCTGGAGGTTAGCAACGGCCGCCCGCGGGCGTTCTGGGCCTAGAAGTTTTCCCCGGGCGATCTCCTTGAGGGCGGCCTTCTCCAGCTCGGCGTCAGCCAGCAGCCGCTTTAGCGTGGAGTTCTCCCGCTCCAGGTCCTTGAGTCGCTTGACGTCATCGGCCTTCAGACCACCGAACTGGTTGCGCCAGCGGTGATTCGTCGCCTCCGAGACACCCGACTCGCGGCACACCGCCGCCTGGCAGATACCGGACTCGGCAGCCACGGCGGCCACCGGTTCACCCGACCGAAGCCGCGCAACGATTTGCCGGCGCACCGACGACGAATACATGCGGGGCATGTGACCTCCCGATGATCACTCTGCCCTCAACTCTCAAAACAGTGGACCAACAACACGGGTACAGATCTCCTTGGATCAATCAACCGGGGTCAGGCCAGTGGTGTCGGGTTTGATGATCCTTGTCGTCGGGGTGCGGGCGTGAGGTAGCTGCCGGTTCGTCCAGCTTTTCCTGTGTGCTTTGGTGGGGCCTTCCGGCGGGCGGCCAAGGTGTCGCAGGTAGTGGTGGACCGTGTCCGATGGTGTTGCGCCACAGTGCAAGGCGGGTCTTCGACCAGAGCCAGTGGCTGGGTAGGTGCGGGATGGGCCGGTGTTGGGGGCGGGCCAGTCGGTGTCCGGCGAGCACGCCGGCGGCGAGCAGCAGCTTGTGGGCGATCGCGGCGCACATGATCCAGGCCGGGTTGGCGCCGAAGCGTCCCGAAGGGATGCGTGCCAGTGGTCCGTCGATCAGGTCGGCGAAACGGTGTCGGGATCGCGGACGGTACCGGGCTGGCACACGGCGGTCCACGCGAATTCCTCGATCGCGGGCTGCGGGTCGTCACCAGCGAGAACCGGGCGCTGTGGCGCACACACGCGGTCACGACCTTGCGTGAGCCGTAGGCCGACTCGCCGCGCACCAGGATGTTGCGGTGGGCCCCGGGGTCGCGGGCGCCGCTGATCGCCTGGGCGACGATGCGCCGGGCACCTTTGGCTGCCCCGGTCTTGCCTGCCCGCAGCCTGTTGGTCGGCGCCGGGCCAACTCGACCCGCCCGCACAACGCCATCCGGTGCTCGCGCAGCACCGACTCCCGCTGACGGGCATGAGCGAAGGTGAACCCCGCAACAACGTCCTCCCGTCGAGGGTGCATGCACGCCAACGAATAACGTCGTCATACCCCCGCTGCGGATCACGTCGATGTCATCGATGCAGTCCACTCCCGCACACATCCCCGCAATCAACGTGCCCAGTTTCGGCGCCGGGTTCGCCGACCCGGACTTGATCCGTGGCGCCGTAATGTGGACATTCTCGCCGAGCAGCCGAGCCAGCCCGGTCTGCTCAGCCACGTCATCACCGGCACCAGCCCCGCGCACGACACGAGATTGCCGTCGTCGGACACCGCCGATCCGCGCAGAACCTAAGCGAAACTTGCGCTGGAAGTGCCCTTTCCGAACTGCCCGATTGCTGCGTGAGAACCCCAATCATCCCAGTTCAACGGGCACTTTCCTCATTCCGACACCCGGTCAACACCAGGTCCCTTCGGTAGATCGAGGTTTAGCGACGATTGCTGTCAGCCGCGGATGAAGGTCCGACGATGATCATCAAAGGAATCGCCATGAGCCCGGGCACGTCTTAGCCCGCTTATTGCTGCGCGCTGAAACAGGCCACAAGGAACAGGAAGCATCCAACCAGAACACAGGTCGCTCTAAGCTTGCGTGGGAATGCTAAAAAATCATGTTGAGCGGAACTAGTACCGACGGGGGGCCAGTGGCTTAGCTGCGACGACTGATCTATCTTGGTGAGCGCCGGACTTGAACCGAAAATCCAGTTCAACCTCCGGGATCGGCGATCGCCGGTCGTTTGTTAGCACACAAGCGGGCCTGTGTCAACCCTGTAGGCGTACACACTGAGGAGGGAGCTGAAGTTCAGAAGGCTCTTTTCTCTACACCGATCGAAATTTTGTATTGAACCTTCCCTACTGACTTCGTCCGTGAAAATATGTTCTGGCGGGCGATCTTACGAAAGGCAAACCTGCAGTGAATAAACAACTGCTCGCTCCTACCAGGGTCGTTAGGGACTATCTCTCCAACTCCATGGTTTGGGAAGATTTTCTCGCCCAAGGCGGCTTCGTTGAAGGAGACATTGTTGTTGCCGATCCATTTAAGGCTGGTACAACATGGACCCAGAGGATCGTCCAGCAAATTCTTCTGAATGGGGAGGAGAAAGAGGGAGGGCTCTCGGACACGTCGCCTTGGCTCGATTCCAGCTGGGGCAATCATGCAGAAATGCTTAAAGTGCTGAAGGAACAGCGTGAAAGTGGGAAACGGCGGGTAATGAAATCGCACCTGCCTGCAGACGCCCTTCCGATCGCTCCTGAGGCCCGTTACGTGTTTGTCGGTAGGAACGGGAAAGATCTAGGAATTAGTTTCCACAACTACCTGTACAATTTTTCTGCACCGACGATGTCGACAATCAATCAGATTCATGCAGAGTGGTCCGGCGACTCGACTCCTCTGGTGATTCCCGAGGATATGCAGGTATTCTTCGACCAATGGCTTTCCACCAACGGGTTTGGCTGCTGCGACCTACTCGATATCATGAAGTCATGGTGGGAACTCAAGGATGAGCCGAACGTGCTACTCCTGCATTACAGCGAGTTGAAAAAAGATCTTTCGGGTCAAATCGCGCGACTCGCGGAATTCTTCTCCATCGATCCCAAGTCGCTGCAAATGGACGCCATTGTCGAACATTGCTCTTTCGATTACATGAGCGACCGGGCAGAAAAGATGGCGCCGTTCGGTGGCGCGCACATGTCTAGCGCGAAGGCCTTCTTCCACAAGGGCCTTAAGCGTGACCACCGCACCGAGTTGACGCCGGAGCAAGTCGAGCGCTTCGACCGCGCTGCGCTCGACAAGCTGGGCGATGAGTGCGCCCGCTGGTTGGAGACCGGTGAAGGCCTTTCAACGCAATGGCGCTAACCGCTACGAATTGACGGGTCGCGGGACTTCGCCCAAGAGCGGAGTCCCGCGACACGACTTAAGGACCCTGGAGTCGATGGCTGATCGACCTTTGGCGCCCAGCGTTCGCTTGGTCATGGACGGCATGGCCGTGGTCTACGTGGTGGCGATCGCGGTGGCGGCACAGCTCAGCGGTTGGTGTTACCTGCTCTTCCCCGCGCTTGGAGCACTGTCACACGACGTGTTGACCCGACCGTGGGGAAAGTGGGCGAGCCAACCTGTGCGGCTTGTCTTGACGCCGACCCTAGCGGCGGTGATCGGCACCTGCATTACACGAGAATTTCGTTATTCTGTTCTGACAATCGAACTTATCGTTATCCTGTGTCTGCTTCTTATCGCTTTACTCAAATCGAATATCGCCCCTGCGATGTCAGCAGGCGTGCTGCCGCTCGTCCTGGGCATCAAAAGCTGGCTCTATCCCGCCTCGATAGTTGCCGGCCTCGTCGCATTGGTGTGCATATTTTTGCCTTGGCGATGGCGTTACCGCCGGAAATATCAGGGCGCTGCTGAGGTTTCGCATACGGATCTCGACGATGTTCTTGAGACCCGTGCCACCGGAGCAAAGTGGATCCTCCCATACTTCCTCTTCTTGACGGCAATGGCCTCGTGCGCCGCAGTGTCGGGACTGCGCTTCATCTTGTTTCCCCCGCTCATTGTGATGGCCTATGAAATGTTTGCGCACCCGACTACGTGTCCATGGGCCAGAAGGCCGCTTACTCTTCCCGTAGCCTGCATCCTGACCTCGGCAGCAGGACTGCTGGCTGTGACTCTATTGAGGAGCGACGTCATCGCGGCCGGATGCAGCATGGCATTCGGCATTGTCGTGCTTCGCGTCCTGAAGATTCACATGCCACCCGCGCTGGCGGTCGGACTTATCCCGCTCATCATCGATGAGCCCAGCATTAAATATCCGATCTCCGTGGGCATCGGGACGGGAGCACTGACATTCGCTTTTCTGATCTACCGACGATGGATTATCGGCAATAGAGCCGTCACCGAAATGGCTCAATAAAATGAGGAGTAAGTAGTGACCAATGCGCAATTGACAGCAATTATTTTTGTCCTACTTTTGCTCGTTGGCCTGGCTCAATTACTAGGCTATCTGTTCACGAAACTTCGTCAACCCAAAGTAGTAGGCGAAATCCTGGCCGGTGTCGTCCTGGGACCGGCGCTGCTCGGCCGGCTTCCCTTTATCGTGCACATCTTTGTTACTGCCAGGCACGCGGGGCACATCCTGACATTCGTATATTGGCTGGGCCTGCTACTGCTGATGTTTCTCTCCGGCGCCGAGATGCAGCAACTCTTCGGCCGCGGCGAGCGGCGCGCCGTGAGTTGGCTCATCGTCGTGGGCACCGGCACCCCATTCTTGCTTGGGCTGGCGCTGGGCCCTCATTTGATTCGTCCGAGCCTGGCCGGCCCGCACGGGAATCGCTTGTCGCTCATCATCATTCTTGCGGTCGGAGTCGCTGTCACTTCGGTACCTGTGGTGTCAAAAATTTTCGCCGACCTCAAAATAATGCACACGCGGTTCGCGCGGCTCATCCTTGGCGTCGCTGTCCTGGAGGACATCGTTCTGTGGCTCGCGCTCGCAGTCGCGACGGCGATTGCGAGCAAAACATCGTTGCATCCTTGGCAGATTTTTTGGCACCTTTTCGCGACGGTCGCCTATTTCCTTATCGGGCTCACGCTTGCTCCGCGGGTCATCAGACGTATTAACACGGCTCGCTGGAATGGTTTCGCGCGGCAATCCCCCACCAGCTACGCCATCGCAGTCCTGCTGGCGTATTGCGCAGTCGCAGGAGCGCTCGACGTCAACCTGGTCTTCGCCGCATTCCTGGCGGGATTCGCCGTCGTGCATAGGGAGCGCGGGATTTTCGCCGATTCGCTCGATGCGATCAGCAAAGTCTCCTTTGCCTTCTTCATTCCCGTCTACTTCGCGATCGTCGGGCTCAAGCTCGATCTCATCCGCGGTGTCTCGTTGCCGATGATCGGCATTTTCATCATCGGCACCTGCGCGGTCAAAGTGATGTCGGTTTCGCTCGCCGGACGGCTCGCGGGTTTCCGGGGACTGGATCTGATCAACCTCGGCATTACCACCAACGCCCGTGGCGGCCCGGGCATCGTGCTCGCCAGTGTTGCTTTCGACGCGGGCATTATCAGCTCGAAGTTCTACACCACGCTCGTGGTGGCAGCGGTGATCACCTCGCAGTTCGCCGGCGCCTGGCTCGACTATGTCCTGCGTAAAGGCTGGCCACTGCTGAAATCCGACTCGGCGCAGGAATCCGTGGAGGTACCGAGCGAGGAGGGCCATGGATGAAGATTGCCTGAAGCTCAGCGTCTATCTGGGTGAGCGTCGACGCACTGGCGACGGATTTGTCTCCGATGTGCTGCTCAATTTGTATGAGCGGCACCGCATTGCCAGCAGCGTCGCGCTGCGCGGCGTCGGCGGCTTCGGGACGGGACGCCACCTCAGAACCGATGAGTCTCTGACGCTGTCCGAAGACCCGCCTGTGGTGGTCGAAGCCGTTGATACCAGAACACAGATCGAGGCATTGCTCGACCCGGTATTGGCGGTCAGACAACGAGGCCTGGTTACTCTCGAGCGCGCCCGGCTACTGCGCGACGAGATCGGGCCCGTCGAATTAGCGGACGAGTTGCATGAAGCCGTGAAGTTGACGGTCTATATCGGGCGCAAGGAACGCATCTACGGGGTGCCCGCCTTCGTCGCGATATGCGATCTAATGTACCGGCGAGGACTTGCCGGCGCGTCGGTATTCCTGGGCGTCGACGGCACCGCCCACGCACATCGCCAACGCGCTAAATTCTTGAGCAGCAACGCCGACGTCCCGATGATGGTTATTGCCGTCGGCTCCGGCGAGCTTGTCGGCCGGGTGTTGCCCGAACTCGGCGGGCTGATCCGGCGGCCAATGATCACCCTTGAGCGGGTTCGCGTCTGCAAGCGCGACGGTCAATTACTTGAACGACCGCACGCCTTGCCGGGCACCGACGAACATGGTCTGCCGCTGTGGCAGAAGTTGACGGTCTACACCTCCGAATCATCCCGCCACAACCGTGTGCCGATCCATCGCGGGCTGATCTACCAGCTTCGGAAACGCACAACGCCCGACGGTGCAACCGCGCTCCGCGGCATCTGGGGCTTTCACGGCGACCACCAACCCCACGGAGACAAGATATTCTCCCTGAGCCGCCATGTCCCCGTAGCAACAGTCATCATCGACACCCCGGCCAACATCGCCGAATCTTTCGACTTGGTCGATGAATTGACACAAGACCAAGGACTGGTCACCAGCGAAATGGTGCCTGCGTTGGTATCGGACGAGGGCGATAACAACGATAAGGGCGGACCAGCCATGGCCAGCCACCGCTTCTAGCGCCGCAAGGTGACGTGGAGGAACGTCAAGTGGCCGTCGAGCCGCAAGACGCTTGACCGCCGCTGACGCCAGACCCGTTAGCTCTACGCATAGGTGCGATCCCGCTGGCAATCTCCTGTATACCTGCTGTTGAGGTTGCGGTACACCACAATTGGGCCTTACTGTCAAAATATCTCAACACAGAAATTATTAAGTGCGTGGCCGCCATGCCGACGCACGATGGCGGTGGGGCTCGCCATAACTGCCTGTCACGTATCGACGGCCAACGGTCCCTGCAGAACAGACCAGTACTGCGCTGGCTAGTTGTGCAGCCGACTTTGATGCGGAGGACTATTAAGTGGCCGTTCGATTTTCATGCCTACCCAGATACTTAAGTCCTATAGCTGGCCAAACCTGTTGGTGCCGGCGACCATTACCGACGGTGGGCCAAGCACGCTCGGGTGGACCGTCCGGCGCCCAGGCTGGTGACCTCGCCACAGATGCCGACAGTCTACCCGCGCCGGGTCTCGTTAGATCCACATACTCGGGACCGACCGTGCCTGTACATACGGGCGATACAAGCGGGTGGCAGGACAACGTGTTCGCCGAATGCGAAGACTTACACGGTCGAACGTACAGGGAATTAGCCCGCACAACGACGTCTCAGCAGTGTGGGGCTGTTGGTGTCTGCGATCTACCACCCAAGGGCGTATTCATCTGCAGCGCAAGAACAGTCATTTCCGGTCGGAACCTCAAATTGGTTAGCCATTCGACCGGAGGCACCCGCCGGGGCCACGGTGGCGGCACATCAGGTCGAGCCGGCTGACGAAGGAGAATGCGGATGCTGGATTGCGGGACGCTGCCGCCGGAGATCAACTCGGCCAGGATGTATTTGGGTCCGGGCTCCGGGCCGATGATGGCGGCTGCCGCCGCCTGGGACGTGCTGGCCAATGGGTTGGAGTCGGTCTGGCGAGGTTGCTCCTCGGTGATCTCGCGACTGCAGGGCGAGAGTTGGTCAGGCGGCGCGTCGGAAGCGATGGGCAGCGCGGCCGCACCGTATGTGGTGTGGGTCGCGACGGCCAGCGCGAAGGCCGAGCAGGCCGCCAGCCAGGCTCGGGCGGCGGCGGCCGCTTATGAGACTGCGTTCGCCGCAACGGTGCCGCCCGCGTTGGTCACGGCCAATCGCGCCCGGTTGGCGAGCCTGATCGCGACCAACATTTTCGGGCAGAACACACCTTTGATCGGGCAGATCGAGGCTGCCTACGAGGAGATGTGGGCCCAGGATGCCGCTGCGATGTACACCTACGCCGCCTCCTCGTCGGCCGCGACCTCGCTGACGCAGTTCAACGAGCCGCCACCGACCACCAACGCCGGCGGACAATCCGCCCAGGCCGCCGCGGTAGCTCAAACTGCGAGCAGTTCAACAGGCGCCCAATCTCAATCGACACTGTCCCAGCTGATGTCGACCGTGCCGCAGCAGTTGCAAGCCCTCGCGACAACAGGATCTTCAAGTTCGTCCGCGCCGTCGGGGTCGACCCCATTAGTGCCGTCGTCGCTACTCAACATATTCAATGACTTCAATACCCTTACCGCCCCGGTGAATCTAGGCGACGGCCTCAGCCGCACCTACACATCGGCGGGAAGCTTCGGGACCGGGCTTCAGAGAGTTGGCCTGCAGTCGGCCGGCGATGGCGCCAAGGCGGTCGGCGGTGCTGCCAAGCCGGCTAGCGCCGCGAGTTCGGTCGGCATGGGCGGTCCGGCGCTCGCGAGTGTGGGTAAGGCGACGACGGTGGGGAACTTGTCCGTCCCGCAAAGTTGGGCGGCGACCAATCCGGCGGCCACCACCGTTGCTGAGCCACGCTGGCTGTCGGATGCCGAGCTCGACGGTGGCCCGTCATGGCAGGAAGTCCCGGCGAACAACATGTGGAGCGGCGCGCCGGCAGCGGGCTCGGGTACCTCGTCAGGCCCGTTATCGCGCCCCTCGGTCAGCAACGCGCTGCGTGTGGCGCCACGCCAATTCAAGATGCCCCGTCCTTCCCTCGGCGGATAGCCGATGTTCGCGCCGCTGCGCGCACACAGCGCCGTCACGACTGCATGTTGCGAGCGACGGCGGACGGACGGTTCAGAAAGGAATGCCGATGCTCGATTTCGGGGCTCTGCCGCCCGAGATCAACTCGGCCAGGATGTATGCCGGTCCAGGCTCGGCACCGATGATGGCGGCCGCGTCAGCGTGGGACACGCTGGCCGCACAACTGGAGTTGTACGCGGCTGGCTTCTCCTCAGTGCTCTCGGACCTGCAGGGCCAAAATTGGTCGGGCAGTGCGTCAATCGCGATGGCCGGCGCTGTCGCACCGTGTGTGGCGTGGGCGACGACGACGGCCGCGCAGGCTGAAGAAGCCGCCGGCCAGGCCCGAGTGGCGGCCGCCGCATTTGAGGCGGCGTTCGCGACAACGGTGCCACCGTCGGTGATTGCGGCTAACCGCGTTCAGTTGGCGATCGTGGTTGCGACCAACTTCTTCGGGCAGAATACGCTGGCTATCGCGGCCAGTGAGGCTGAATACGCCGAGATGTGGGCCCAGGATGCCGCCGCCATGTACGGCTATGCCGCGTCCTCGGCGACCGCGACCGCGCTGACCCCGTTCACCCAGCCACCGCAGACCGCCTCTGCCGGTGGCCAATCCGCCCAGGCCGCCGCGGTGGCCCAGGCCACGGGTACCTCAACGGGACAGACTCAAGCAATCCTGTCAGAACTCATGTCCGCTCTGCCGCAACAGCTACAAACCTTTGCAACAGCTGGGCTTTCGAGCTCATCCGCGTCGACGGGGTCTACGTCGTTGACGCCCTCGTCGATACTCACAGCCTTCAGTGACTTCGATACCCTTGTCGTCTTGCCTGCACAACCGTTCTGGTCGACGGCCTACGCGGTGTTTTCGACGGGAAGGTTCGGGACGGGGCTTAACCTGGCCGCCGGCCAGGCGGCCAAGGCTGCCGCCAAGGCTGCTGCCAAGGCGGTTACTTCCGAGGCCGACGCGTTAGGTTCGGCAGGCGTTCGCGGTCCGGTGCTCGCCGGTGTGGGCAATGCGGCACCGGTGGGGAAATTGTCCGTCCCGCAGAGCTGGGTGGCGGCGAATCCGGCCGCCGGCCCTGGTAACGGGCCGTTGTCGGGAACGGATTTCCGTGCGGTTCCTGCGGCGCAGGCAAACCCACCGACGGACACGTTGGGCGGACTACCGACGGCCGGCACGGAACGCCGGCCCAAGGGTAGCGTCGTATTGCGCAACGGACGTCGCGCATTCAAGATGCCCCGTCCTGTCGTCGGCGGATAGCCCCTGACCGCCTCACCGGCGGCCCTGATCGCCACGGAATAGCGCAGATGGCGGCCTGCGCCAGTGACACTCGCGTGGTGGTGCTTGGGACGACGGGGTGGACAACTAAGAGCAGATTCCGCACTGGCTGTCCGGTCTCTGTAGCTACAGTGCAGACGACGACTAGCCTTAGCGGGCCGATGGTGTCGACCGTGGCGAGCAAGGCGGCACCAGGAGCCAAGTTGGTCACCCGTGGCGTCCTACCCTGCAGCAGCATTCCCGCGAGCATGGGCCCTGCCGGCCCGGTGAGCACTGCGATGGCTATGCAGATAGGCGCGAGCCGGACGAGCACGGGCTGACCGGCCGAATCGACAGAACTACGGGAAATCCTTCTATACCAATCGATTAACGTTGTCGAACGGAAGCTAGCACTTGCTTCCCGCTAATACGCAGCTATTTATTGGGTGCGCGGTTTGTCCTGCCATGCGCAGCAGACCTACCAGTTTCGGGCGTGCGATCCGGGGCGCCGGGCGAGTCGGCTGCAGCAGCCCACCAGACCGGTGTTAACCGATATGGTGATCGACGAGCTTGCCTCAAACCCTTGTGCGTGACGGCACGACTTTGGTGGGCATTCGGCAAGGAACCGCAGCGATCGTGTTCGGTTAAGCTACGCACGGTCCGTCGCTCCGTCGTTCCGTCGCTAGCGGTCAGTGATCGTTGGCGTGGACCCGTTCAAAGGATCGTTTCACTTCAGCTTCTGCCGCTTCCCGATTGGCCCAGTCAGCCACCTTAACGAACTTGCCCGGTTCCAGGTCTTTGTAGTGCAGGAAGAAGTGCTTAATCGGCTCCAATACATGCGACGGCACGTCGCTGATGTCGGTGATGTGGTGCCATCGTGGATCGCCGGCCGGCACGCACAAAACTTTATTGTCCCCACCGGACTCGTCAACCATCTGGAACATGCCCACCGGCCGCGCAGTGATCACGACGCCGGGAAATACCGGCTCGGGCAGCAGGACGAGCGCATCGAGAGGGTCACCGTCCTCGCCGAGACTGTCCTCGATGAAGCCGTAATCCGCGGGATACCCCATCGACGTGTACAGGTAGCGATCGAGCCGGATGCGGCCTGTCTCATGGTCGCTTTCGTATTTGTTGCGCTGACCTTGGGGGACTTCGATGGTCACGTCGAATTCCACTGCACGGCTCCTTTATCGTTAGTGGTCCGGATTCGTTGGCCGAACCAGGCTTTCGCCTTCTATTGGCTCAGCGTATCGAGTTATTCTGCAACACAGACTAATTCGGCTTGTTGTCGTCACGCAATCGGTCCTGAGTTTTTCAGCAACGCACAGCTGCTTGGGTGAACGGTCAGTGTGCCGATGAGTACAACGCCAGGGAACCTCCCACTACGGGTCAGGTCGACCTGCTGAACGCCCAATCGCGCAACGCCGCAGCCCATTTCGACCGGAGATCGTTTTTCACCGCCGATCATGTCACCACCCTTGAAGGTGGGTGTAGGTCAACGTAGGCATGCTCCACCTGCGACTCGTTTGCTCGCAGGGGCCATCAGCCGTGTTGGCGGTTTAGGGCGGGCTCCATCGCCGACGTCAGTTAATCAACAGTAATTGGCTTTGGTCAAGGGCGCGGCCGGACGCCGAGGGTCCGCCGACGACACGCATCAGCCGGAGCCGCCTGCCGTCCCGTGGGCTTGGAGCACGGGATGGTGCGATGACCGACCGCAAGGCATGTGGTCCGGCCCTACAGGCAGCCGGCCCCGTCGTGCGTCTCCGCGATTGGCGCACTGCCATCCGCCAACTGAAGCACAAGGGAAGATCTGGCTGGACGCACCTTGCGGCTGGCTGGAAATCTCCTGTACGTGAGCGGGTTAGCACTTGCGGTAGCGCCACAATTCGGCTTGACTGTCAATCAATACGACCAAAGAGATTTTTATGGTTGCGTCGTCATGTCGATGCAGCCAGGCGGTGGGGCTCGCCAAAACCGCGCGTCGCGTAATCGACGGCCAACGGTCCCTGCGGATCTATATCAGTACTCGGCTGAACGTTTGTGCAGTCGAATACGACGCGAAGGACCGTACGTGGCCGTTGAATGTTCGTCGATACCTGCGATCGGCAGCACTGATTCCTGCCGCAAGCCCGCCTTGGCGGTGCCGGTGCCCTCCTGCGAGGCCAGACGAGCGCGGGCGGGTGTACTCCTCGGAACGTCGCTCAGCAGCGAGGTTGCTGTCGGATTGCGTGACGATGACGAGCGCTACGACCGCTTAAGGCAGCCCCTCGGCCTGGCAGATCCCAGCGGGCTGACCGTGGAATCACCGTTTGTGGCCGAGGAGGACGGGCGCGTCGCAGCGGTGTATCGCCGGCTGCGTTCCCGATTGGCCGGCCCTGATGTGGTCGCGGATATCAGCGGGACTTCTGGTGCTGGGTTTCGTGCGCGTGCACTTCCAGCGCTGATAGATGGTGCAAGCACAGCCGGGCGGAACAGACGCCCCCGAGCAGAGCTGCACTGCCCGGGGGCATCTGCAAAACACGTCAAACGTCAGTCCATTTTCGGATCGGCGACCGCTGAATTGTCAATAAGCCCAACACGTGCCGGCCCACTACGTGTGAGGGTGGGCTGCTCGTACACCAACGTCGACCGCGAAAGGCAGACAACGCATGGCGCGTATGCGCATCAGCGATTGGAACCCAGAAGATGTCGTGGCCTGGGATGGCGGCAACGAAGCCATCGCCCGTCGCAACCTGATCTGGCAGGTCGTGAATGTGCATATCTCTTTCTCGGTTTGGTACCTGTGGTCGGTGATGGTGCTGTTCATGCCACAGTCCATCTACGGTTTTTCGACCGGTGACAAGCTGTTGATGGATGCGACCGCAGCCCTGGTTGGGGCGCTTGCTCGCATCCCATATTCGATGGCCGCCAACTGGTTCGGCGGCCGCAACTGGACGACGTTCTCGGCGCTGGTGCTGCTGATTCCTGCCGCCGGGACCATCCTATTGCTGGCCAATCCCGGCTTGCCGTTGTGGCCGTATCTGGTCTGCGCCGCGTTCACCGGTTTGGGCGGGGGCAACTACTCAGCTTCGCTGGCCAAGGTCGACGGTCTATTTCCGCATCGGCTCAAGGGCTTTGCGCTGGGCCTTACCGGCGGGATGGCCAACCTGGGTTCGGCGGGCATCCAGGTCGTGGGGCTGGTAGCGCTGGCCACCGCGGGCCATGAGGCGCCGTACTGGGTATGCGCGATCTATCTGGTGCTGCTGGCTATCGGTGCGGCCGGCGCGGCGCTGTTCATGGACAACATTGTCGCGCACCGTAATGGTTTGTCGTTAGCCAACTTGCGGGCAATTCTGTCAGTGCCTGACACGTGGGCACTTTCGTTTCTGTATCTGTGTGCATCGGGGTCGTTTCTGGGTTTCGCGTTCTCGTTTGGCCAGGTGTTGCAACACAACTTCCTGGTCAGCGGGCAAAGCCACGGGCAGGCATCGCTGCACGCCGCCGAGATCGCCTTCATCGGGCCGCTGTTGGGATCGGTGGCGCGCATGGTCAGCGGCAGGGTCAGCGACCACTTCGGTGGCGGTCGCGTGGCTTTGAGCGTCTTCGTTGGCGCAATCGTGGCCGGCGGATTGCTGGTGGCGGTGAGCACCTATGACGATCACGCCCGCGGCCGCGGTGATGCCGTATCGACCCTGACGATGGCGGGTTACATCGTCGGCTTCATCGCACTGTTCATCTTCTGCGGCGCAGGCAAGGGACCGGTATACAAGCTGATTCCATCCGTCTTCGAAGCCCGCAGCCACGCGCTTGGCCTTAGCGACCCTGAGCGCGCCAACTGGGCACGAGTCAGGTCGGCGGCGCTGATCGGCTTCGCAGGTGCCTTCGGAGGACTGGGTGGTGTGGGAATCAACTTGGCGCTACGGCAGTCGTATTCGAGTACCGGCACTGCCACGCCGGCGTTCTGGATCTTCTTGTTGTGCTACATCGCAGCGGCGTTGCTGGCGTGGGTGCGCTATGTGCGGCCCCAGAGCACAGTTGCGTCGATCGCCAAGTCTCAGCAACCGGTTGTGGAGGAGTCGATCAAGACGTGACCGCCCCGGTCGAGTCACCTTGGCGGTGGTTTCTGACTGACCATATGACTCGCGCAGCGATAAAAAAGGAGACACAAAGCGATGACAGACGGAAAGAGTCAACCAGTGAGCAAATCCTCGACCGCCCACTACCTAGAGGCGGTCACGGCTATTGCGGTCGAAGCGGGAAAGCTCATTCTTAAGCATCGAGGTAACTTTCGCATTGCGGAAAAAGGCGACCATGCTGGCGACACATCCCCCGTCACCGACGCTGACTTGGCCGCAAACCAGTACATCGCCAAACATCTCGAGGTTTTAGATCCGCGGATCCCGACTATTTCCGAGGAGTCAAAATCGGCCGAATACGAGTCCAGGAAGGAGTGGGAGCGCTTTTGGCTGGTGGATCCGTTAGACGGAACAAAGGAATTTGTGCGTGGGAGTGATGAGTTCACTGTAAATATCGCGCTGATCGAGAATCTGGAGCCCGTTTTGGGCGTCGTCTATACGCCGGCAAAAGAACTTCTTTATTACGCGGAAAGGGGACGCGGTAGCTGGAAACAGGTAGGGGGCATGTCGCCCATTCGAATATTTTCGTCGGTGCCGGATCTGAGTAAAGGGCTTACCGTCGTCGAGAGTAAGTCGCACCCGTCTCCGGCGTTGGAAAGTTATTTAAAGGATCTTCCCGTGAAGGAACGTATCGCTGCAGGCAGTTCGCTCAAATTCTGTTTGGTCGCAGAGGGCACCGCTGATATCTATCCGCGATTGAATCCGACTATGGAATGGGACGTCGCGGCGGGAGATTGCGTCTACCGTAACTCGGCGCGGGTGGGTCAACGGAAATCATCGCTCACGTACAATAAGCCGACCCTAAAGAATGATGGGTTTGTTCTAGGTTTGATGTAAGAAAATCCACCGAAGCGCTGTGAGTGAGGCCTCACCTTGAACTACGATTTGATTTATCCCCAGCTCCCCCATCAGCTGTCCGGCCAGCATCCCGAGGTGGTCGCAGTTAGTACATAGCGCGCCGAATGCGAACACGCTATACAGCAATTGTCCAGGAAAAATTCAGCTAACCGTAAGGTTCGGAGGTGATAATTAAAATCACGATGATTAAAACTCGCAATCTAGGCGCGACGGCGTGGCAGCGGCAACGACGTTTGGCCACCATGGCCGTTCAACCCAAAGCAAACACGCAGGGCCATGGCGAAATGAACCTACGAGAAGCTTGCCGAGGAGTCGGACGTCATTTGTCCACTGGCCGTTTCTTGGTCTTAAACAGCATCGCCAATTTTTCCGGGCGGAAAAGCGCAATACGCGCCGTAGCTGCGCCAGCTGCCTGGGCGACGGCTGGGATATCGACGCAATGGCGACCAATCATGTGCGAGGCGCGTTCGCGCCCTAACAAAAGGATCGGAAATGAGCTCTGATATTACCTGGCATGACCACAAAGTATCGCGCGATAAGCGAGAAGAGCTGAACGGTCACCGAGGGTGCGTTATCTGGTTTACCGGACTAAGCGCCAGCGGTAAGAGTACGGTTGCAAACCTGGTGGATCAAAAGCTCTATGAACGAGGGTTACACAGTTTTCTACTGGACGGCGACAACGTCCGCTACGAGCTCAATGCTAGTCCGGATATCCTTGAAGAACGCCACGGAGACAAGTTTTCCAAGCGCTTCGGTTTAGGGTTTTCGGCCGAGGATCGTGAAGAGAATATTCGGCGTATTGGCGCAGTGGCTAAGTTGTTTTGCGAAGCTGGAATTGTCACGTTGACTGCCTTTATTAGCCCCTATCGTCGCGATCGCGATGCTGTTCGCGCAACTCTGCCCCCGGGCGATTTCATGGAGATCTTCATCGATACTCCCATCGAGATATGTGAGCAGCGGGATCCCAAAGGGCTTTACAAGAAGGTGCATGCCGGCGGTATCAAGGGTTTTACTGGGATTGATTCTCCCTACGAGACTCCGTTGAATCCTGAATTACACCTGGACGGTGGTAATAAAGACGCAGACTCATTAGCCGCTGAAGTGATCTCGTACCTAGAGAAAATGGGTATTACTCGAGCTGTCGCTCGGTCCTTATCAGAAGGCCAAGTGAAGGTGTGAGGATCTAGGTTAAGCCGGTTTCAAATGTAAGTAGGTACCTTCGCCCGTGTGCATGTATCCGTCCGGGCGTGACGATAGAAAGGCAGTTTTGCTATGACGAGACAGTTGATTGCTCCGACGAGAGTTGTTCGGGACTATCTGTCGAATTCTTTGGTCTGGGAGGATTTTCTGGCCCAGGGCGGTTTCGTCGAAGGCGATATTCTTGTCGCCGACCCTTTCAAGGCCGGCACGACGTGGACCCAGCGGATCATCCAGCAGATACTTCATAACGGGGACGAGAAGGACGGCGGTCTCTCGGATACCTCACCTTGGCTCGATTCCAGCTGGGGTGATTACGCCGAGATGCTCAAAGTGCTCAAGCACCAGCGCGAGGCCGGCAACCGACGGGTCATGAAATCGCATCTGCCCGCAGATGCCCTGCCGATCGCCCCAGAGGCCCGTTACGTGTTCGTCGGTAGAAACGGCAAAGATCTCGGAATCAGCTTCCACAATTACCTCTACAACTTCTCTGAATCGACGATGTCGACGATCAATCAGATCCATGCCGAATGGTCTGGCAAATCCACTCCTTTGGTGATTCCCGACGACATGCAGGCGTTCTTCGACTTGTGGCTCGACACCGATGGCTATGGCTGCTGCGACTTGCTCGACATCATGAATTCATGGTGGAAGCTTCGCGACGAGCCGAACGTGTTGCTGCTGCACTACCAGCAGCTGAAAGACGACTTGAATGGTCAAATCGCCCGGCTAGCGGACTTTTTCGGCATCGATCCCGAGTCGCTGCGAATGGATGCCATTGTCGAGCATTGCTCGTTCGAGTACATGAGCGGCCGAGCGGAAAAGATGGCACCGTTCAACGGAGAACACATGTCCAGCGCCAAAGCTTTCTTCCACAAGGGGCCCAAGCGCGACTTCCGTGACGAGCTCACGCCGGCGCAGGTTGCGCGCTTCGACCGCGTAGCCCTCGACAAACTGGGCACGCAGTGCGCCCACTGGCTGGAAACAGGGCAAACCCCGGCCACAAGCTAGCTGTCGCCGCTACGGACGGGAAACGCGACGGGACTTCGCTCTCGTACGGGAGCCGAAGATCCCTGCGAATTCAGAGAGGTGGGAGCTAATCGACGAGCTATTGACCCGAATCTGGACGTTTGGACCACCGCCTGCGCCAGCTCATGAATACGACGAGAGCCGGGGAGAGCCATAATGACAATCGATTTCGGGATGATTCCGCCGGAGATCAACTCCGGTCGCATGCATGCGGGTCCTGGATCGGGGCCGATGCTGGCCGCCGCGGCAGCCTGGGATGACTTGGCCGCAGAGTTGCACTCCATGGCGGCGTCCTATTCGTCGGTGGTCTCGGCGTTGACGGCTCGGTGGCGGGGTCCCGCGTCGACGACGATGGCAGCCGCGGCCGGGCCATATGCCGCATGGGTCACTACCACGGCTGAGCGGGCTGAGCAAACAGCTGGCCAGGCGAGGGCCGCAGCCGCCGCCCACGAGGCCGCGTTTGCCGCGACGATACCGCCGGCGGTGGTCGCGGCCAATCGTGCCCAACTGCTGGCGCTGATCGCTACGAATTTCTTCGGTCAAAACGCCCCTGCGATCATGGCCACGCAGGCCGACTACATCGAAATGTGGGCTCAGGATGCCGCCGCCATGTACGGGTACGCCAGCTCGTCAGCGATCGCCTCGCAGGTGACGCCGTTCGCCGCGCCACCGCAGATCGCCGAGCCCGCTGGAGCCGGGCAAGCCGCCGCCGCCCACGCCACCGGCGCGGTCGCTCGACTACCGCAGCTGATGTCGGCCGTGCCTGCGTCGCTGCAAAGCCTTTCCGCGCCGGCAGGGTCGGCAGCGGCAGCGGCCGACCCGTCGGCCCCGGCATCCTTGGCGTCATCGCTGAACACGATCCTCGGCTTTTTAACCGGGCCGGTATCCCCGTTGTCCTACTTCAGCGTCGCGGGCGTTCCTCAACTTCTCGGCGTCCAGAGCTACCTGTTGCCCCAAGCCGGGGTCAACCTCGCCGTCGCGACCGCTAAGGCGACCGCGTCATCAGCCGGCGGTGAGGCATCGCTGGTGGGCAATGGGCTGACCCGGGCGCTAAGCGCTGAATCGGCGATATCGGCAGGCATGGGACGTGCCGGTCTCGTGGGGGGTTTGTCGGTGCCGCAGGGCTGGGCGATGTCGGCCCCGGCGGTCAAATCGGCAGTCGCGCTGCTGTCGGAAACGGGCCCGGCCGGCGCGGCGGCGGCGGGCGCGCCACAGGCCGAGGGAACCGTGTTCAGCAGCATGGCTCTGTCGAGTCTGGGCGGGCGGGCAATGGTCAGTACCGGTCCAACAGCTGCGCGGTCGGTGCACGCCGGGCGCGGCGCTACCGGTGAGGCCAGCGGGCCGGTCAACATCTTCATCGTCCCCGTCGGCGCACAATGAGCGCCCTCGCCAGGCGGGCGTCGGTCACACTCACCCGCTTCGACGACCCGTTCGGCAAGATGAACTACCCAGTGGCGCGGCAACTGTGCACAACAGAGGAGGCGCACATGCCTTCACAACTAGAGTCGAAGCAGTTACCGGCCGCTACAGGTGATGTGGCGCGTGCCAACTCGGGCCAAGGCAACCAGGACGCCGCGATCACCCGCCCGCCAACGGTGGATCCAGCGTCGGTCCACGTCGTGTCGATGCTGACCGACGTACAGTTCGGCATCGACGCTGCGATATTTCTCGATGTCAGCGACCCCTTCGTAGCAGCTCACGCAATGTTCGTGAAAAGCCTTGCAATCAAAGCCAGTTCGGATCCGGTCGGTGGTCATGGCGACGCGTCGGCGACCACCTGAGAGGACGGAGCAAATGTATTTCGGGTTATTGCCGCCGGAGGTCAACTCCGGTCTGATGTATGCCGGCCCGGGATCGGGGTCGATGTTGGCCGCTGCGACGGCCTGGGACGGATTGGCGGCCCAGCTGCACGCGACCGCGGCGTCGTATTCCTCGGTGCTGTCTGGGCTGACAACGGCGTGGCGGGGGCCGTCATCGGTGTCGATGGCAACCGCGGCCGCGCCGTACGTGGCGTGGATGAGCGCCACTGCCGCACAAGCCGAGCAGACCGCCGCGCAGGCCCTGGCCGCTGCGGCGGCCTATGAGACGGCGTTCGAGGCGACAGTACCGCCACCGGTGGTCGAAGCCAATCGCAGCGAGCTGGCGTCGTTGGTTGCCACCAATGTTTTCGGGCAGAACACCCCGGCGATCGCGGCCAACGAGGCCCAATACAGCCAAATGTGGGCTCGTGACGCCACCGCGATGTCGAGCTATGCCGCCCAATCGGCGGTCGCAACGACCGTGGCGCCGTTCGCCTTAGCGCCGTCCACTACCAATCCAGGCGCGTTGTTGGGTCAGCTGGTTGAGGCGCTGCAGACGTTGGCCGCCTCGGTCGGTTCGAGCACGCAAACGCAGTTCTCGCAGCTGTTCGCTGCCGTGCCCACCGCGCTGCAAAGCCTCGAAACCATCATGACGGCGCCCAATCCAGCGTCCGGCCTGTTGACAGCCCTCCAAGATTTCGCCGGGCTACAGAGCCTTAGCTCAATCAGCGCGGACGTCGAAATCATCCCGAAGCTTATCCTTCCGGCAAATGACGTCATGATCAATACCATCATGGGCCTGGTGCGGGGCACACAGGGGCTCGAGGGATTGGCCTCCGGAGGCGCCAGGGTCGCGGTTGGCGGTGCCACAGCGGACTTGGCTTCGGGGTTGGGTTCTGGCACTCACCTGGTTGCCTCGGCAGGCCCGGGCGGGGCGGTGTCGGCCGACGTCGGCCGTGCTGGCTTTGTTGGTGGGATGTCGGTGCCGCCGAGCTGGGCTACGGCCACCCCGGCGATCAGAACGGTTGCCTCTGTGTTGTCCGGCGCTGCCGACAATGCGGTCCTGGCGGCAGCGGTCAGCCAGGGGACTCTGCTCAGTGGGATGGCGCTGGCAGGTATGGCCGGAAGCGCTTTGGGCGCAGCCGCGCCCCGCGCCCTCAGCGGTGCCGGTGCACAACTGCGGTCCACCTCACTCAAAGACGGCTCCTCCAAAGACGGTGAATCGCCAGCGACCCTTCAGCGTCTTGTCGCCGACATGGCAGCGAACCCTGACGACGTGCAGCACTGGCACACGGACTCGGCGCAACTGGAGAGCCTCATCGCGAAGTTGAAGAAGAAACCCGGCATCCACGCGGTGCACTTGTCCGACGACGATACGAATATGACGCTGCCCGGCATGAACTAGAAGCGACCGAGATGAGCGAATTCCAGCCGGCCGGCAGAGAGGTTGTTTCCAGAGTGGTCATTAGAAAGCAACGGTTTGAATCACATGACAGGAGAGGTCCTAGAAATGGGTTATAGAGGTCACAACGGAAAACCGATTGTCGAACGCGTGTCGACCGAAAATGCTGCACGTAAGATAAAAGGTCTGCCACGCGTTCCGATATCAAAGGCGACCGCGCACGAAGTAATCAGCCTTTCCTACGGGTGCTTCACCCCGCTGACCGGATTCATGGGCCGCAATGAGGTTGATACGACGTTGGACAAAATGCAACTTCCGGACGGAACGCTCTGGAGTATACCGATAGTTTTCGATATGTCCGTCCAGAAGATCGAGACGCTCCACGTGAGAGAAGGAGGCACCATAGTTCTAGAATATCTTGGCACCCCTATGGCCACCCTTGAAGTCTCCGAAATATACGCGTACGACCTCGAGCGGATGGCCAACAAAACCTACGGCACCACCGATACCCGGCACCCCGGGGTCAAAAAAATGCGCGCCTATGAGAATAGATTCGTGGGTGGTGAGATCACGCTGATAAACGAGCCGGTATTTAATGAGCCGTTTAAAACCTTTTGGCTCACTCCCAAACAACATATGGATGAGTTGACGAAGAGAAACTGGAAGCACGTCGTCGCCCATCAGACAAGAAATGTTCCACACACCGGCCACGAGGCGCTGATGAAGCAAGCCTGGATGGCCGCGAATGAGGACATGCCCGTCGACAATCTGAATACGGGAGTACTGGTCAACGCGATCATAGGCCAGAAGCGAGTAGGCGACTATATCGACGAAGCAATACTTTTAGCTCAGAACGCGTTGAGGACCAGCGGGTATTTTAGGGACGAAGTTCACATGGTCTCGTTCACGCTGTGGGACATGCGGTACGCAGGCCCGAGGGAGGCAATCTTCCACGCCATCCTGAGAACGAACCTCGGATGCACACATCATATGTTCGGACGAGACCACGCGGGCGTGGGCGACTTCTACGACCCATACGACGCCCAGAATCTCCTCAAGCAATACAGAAACGAGCTAGGCATAAAACCAGTCTTCCTTAGGGAGAATTGGTACTGCCCAGAATGTCTGGAGGTGACAAATTCAGCCCTTTGCGGCCACGACTCCACAGCTCAGAGTTTCAGCGGTAGCTTGATCAGAAGCATTTTGACAGACGAGGTCAAACCGACGCAGATGGTTATGCGGCACGAGGTCTTTGATGTCGTGATGGATTGTGCGAGTAAACACGGCCAGGGCTCCCCCTTCGTCACCGAAGAATATTTGAACGACAGGCTCCCAATATTTACCTTAAAGCAACTGGAGGAACTGGATTCATGAGCAATAACGCGGTTGATATCAAAATCAACGTGTGGATCAACGAGGAACGGCTGGAGGCATTGAAGAAAGCCGACATGTCAGGATACGCTCATGAGGCTTTCGCCGGAATGATGCTACTCGAGATTCATACCACGGAAGAACAGAAGAATCTTATCCTCCAACGGTATCCGTCTGCGAAGTATGATTCGGCCACCACTCGCTCCATCGAGCTACTTCCTAAACAGGCCAAGGATCGGCTACTCGATTTGTCCATTGAGATGCATTCGACAGGTCCTGAAGTAACGGGTCGCTTTATCGAGGAAGCTCGTCAATGATCTTCTTCCCAGAGCGAAGTCCGCGAAGCGGTATAAGGATGCCAGAGTCTTTGACTGGAGGACTCGACCCGTTCAAGCTGGGGAACCGCCAACGCCCGCGGCGGCACAGGCGTGGTCGCAGCAATACTTCACCTCGCGGTTCGCACGCGCCTGGCTCGACCTACGTCATGCGTGAAGGCTGGCCACTGCTGACGCCCGACGTTACGAATGACGCCTTGTACGCGGTCGAACGAGCGCGTGTCGATCGCTTGATGCGGCCGCCGGCATAACAACCCCGATAGAGGACACAAAGTCGCGGTGAATGCCACAGATAAAGCCGACTCAAACCCACTGAGCAGGCACAGCCTGTGCGGTCACAGCAGAGGCGATACCCTGGCGCTCTGTAAGGACTTACGAGCTCACGGGGGAAGGATCGCCAGAAACCGCCAGAACGGCACAGCATCACGGTCCACATGGCAATTGGCGATCCGCGGCGCTCTCACCGTCATCGCATCGGGTGACGCCAGCACTGGCCCATGCTCAGCGGGACAGTCCGGCAGGATGTTGAAACCGATTGGCAATGATCGGTATTCGAGCACGATCTGGATCCGGCCCGCTGGGCAGGGGCACGGATCAGCCCAGTCATCCAGTCTGCCAGCCACAATCGCCCGTCAAGCCAACGCGGCGACTTGCCTGACTGGTCGGCACAGCCAGATTCGCCGCAAGCAGCTGCAGTGTCGTCGTTGCCGGTCGCAGGGCCATGCTCGAAGAGTAACGAAATGACGGGTGACAACCTGCTGATCGTGCACTGGCATGATCTGGGGCGCTACCTCGGTGCCTACGGTCACGCGGATGTATCCAGCCCACGATTGGATCGGCTTGCTGCCGAGGGCATCCTGTTTACCCAGGCCCACGCCACTGCGCCGCTGTGCTCACCGTCGCGGGGATCGTTGTTCACGGGCCGCTACCCGCAAAGCAATGGGCTTGTCGGCCTGGCTCACCATGGCTGGGAATACCGCACCGGAGTCCGGACGCTTCCGCAGATACTGTCCCAATCGGGTTGGTACTCGTGTCTTTTCGGTATGCAGCACGAAACTTCCTACCCGACGCGGCTGGGCTTCGACGAGTTCGACGTGTCGAATTCGTACTGCGAATATGTGGTGGAAAGGGCCCAGGAGTGGCTGCGCAACAGCGCCCGGGATCTTGGGGGGCAACCGTTCCTATTGACCACCGGGTTCTTCGAGACCCACCGGCCTTACCCGCGGGACCGCTATGAACCAGCCGACAGCGCCGCTGTGGACCTGCCCGACTACCTACCTGATACCGCCGAGGTCCGGGGAGACCTCGCCGACTTCTACGGGGCAATCGCGACCGCCGATGCGGCGGTTGGTCGGCTACTGGTCACACTGGTCGAAACCGGACTCGATGCCAGCACCTGGGTGGTGTTTTTCACCGACCACGGCCCAGCGTTCCCCCGCGCGAAATCAACCCTTTATGACGCGGGTACCGGCATTGCAATGCTCGTCCGCCCACCCGTCAGCCGGGCAATACCGCCCCGGGTGTACGACCAGTTATTCAGCGGCGTCGACCTGGCCCCGACGTTGCTGGAACTGCTGGGGCTCGACGTGCCCGCCGAGATTGAGGGCATGTCGCACGCGCACGCTCTGCTCGCACCGGATGCGCCAGCCAATCCGGTACGCGAGCGGCTGTACACCATGAAGTCCTATCACGACTCGTTCGATCCGATTCGCGCAATCCGCACGAAGGAATACAGCTACATCGAGAATTACGCGCCTCGGCCGCTGCTGGATCTGCCAGGTGATATCGAGGATAGTGTGTCCGGACGGGCTGTCGCGGCGGTCGTCAAGTCACCGCGTCCGCAGCGGGAGCTCTACGATCTGCGCACCGATCCCACCGAGACCACCAATCTGCTGGCTGGTGGCAACTCCTGCATCAACGCGGTCGCGGCCGACTTGGCTGTGCACCTGCAAGATTGGCGACAGCGGACAGGCGACGTCATCCCATCGGACGCTGCCGGAACCCGCATCGCGATGCGCCACACCGAAACGTATCAGGAGATCCATCACACGGCCTCAACTAGCCGGTCGGCGATCGACGTCGACCACGGCGTCAAGGACTAGCGGCGCGAGCCGCCGACCTCGGCGAGGATGCCCTTGCCACACAACTAGACAACACCGCCTTGATCCGTGACGCGGATATCGCTCGCCAAAGGCAAAACCAAGAACCAGATCATGCGCTGCGGCACCCGCTATATGCCGCGAGATCTTCCACGCCCTCCGCGAACCCACCATTCATCGCGATCAAGGAGGTAACGTGATGGACCCGACGCTTGTCCGTCCGGGTCGCGGTCATCGCCGGCAGTGGCCGCGGCAGACAAGCTGTCCGGTTTCTTGTGTGCCAGTCGATCTTTGCGAAGAGAGTGCGGTCAACACGTTGTTTGGCAGAGCGGCGCAAACCTACCGTTCGATCGACATCGCGTTGAACAACGCCGATATCTCGCTGACCGAGGACGACCTGATCGAACACCGAGCTGCCCGAGTGGCAACGAGTCCAAGATGTCAACCTCAAATCGGTGTATCTGTGCTTGTATCCGCTGTTCACGAACACCCGGGTACGAGTTATTGTCAAGAACTCTGGTCATTGCTCCTCCCGTTGGATGCGGGTGACCCGGGGAAGCCAACGAAATTTGCCAATGCGCCCTGCTCTCTGGACTTCTACAGCAGTTCTTCAGGGGTTTCACGCAGCGCGAAATGAGCCACGCGCCGAGGCTGGCACCCTAGAAGTTTGGTGCCGCTTCGCGCCAGGCGGGGTTTAAGGAGGGTGATGGAACGGCATGCGCTGCAAGGTGAGGAGTCGCCAAGCAGTCTCGGTCACGGCCTGAGAGCTTCAGCCACCGCACCGGAGGGCGCTGCGCAGGCTGCGCCCAGGTGTGTGGGTCGGTCACGTCATATCTCTCATTGGGATGCAGAGGATCTTGCGGCCTGGGAAGGCGGTAACAAGACCATCGCGCGGCGCAATCTGCTCTGGTCGGTCGTGGTCGTGCACCTGGGCTACTCGATATGGTCTCTGTGGCCGGTGATGGCACTGTTCATGCCCAAGGCTGTGTACGGTTTTTCCGCCGGCGACAAGCTCCTGCTGGGTACTACCGCCACCCTGGTCGGGGCGTGCCTGCGGCCGATCTACGCGGTGGCCACCGCGATCTTCGGCGGTCGTAACTTGGCCATGTTCTCGGCATTCGTACTGCTGATTCCGGTCATTGGCGCGATGGTGCTGTTGGCTCATCCGGGGCTGCCGCTGTGGCCATACCTGGTTTGCGCGGCATTGAGTGGAATGGGCGGCGGCAATTTCGCGGCCGCGGCAAGCAATGCCAATGCGTTCTACCCACACCGGCTGAAGGGCTCAGCACTCGGACTCGCCGGTGGGATTGGCAATCTTGGGGTACCGATGATGCAGATCGTCGGCCTGCTGGTCATCGTCACTGCAGGGGCTCGGCAATCGTGCTGGGTTTGTGGCCTGTATCTGGTGCTGTTGACCACCGCCGGGTTCGGCGCGATGTTGTTCATGAACAACGTCGCGCAACACCGTGTCGAGCCTGGGCGTCTGCGATCGATCCTGTCCGTGGTCGTTTCCACTCGCGACACCTGGCTACTGGCGCTGCTCTACCTCGGTAGTTTCGGCTCCTTCATCGGGTTCTCATTCGCATTCGGCCAGGTACTGCACACCAGCTTCATGGACAGTGGCCAAAGTACTGCCCAGGCCTCGTTGCATGCCGCCGAACTGACCTTTATCGGACCATTACTCGCGGCGCTGGCCCGGGTCTACGGCGGCCGGCTGGCCGACCGAGTCGGCGGCGGCCGCGTCACCCTGATGGTTTTTGTGTCCATGATTGTCGCCGCCGGGGTGTTGATAGGTGTGGGGACTGTCGAAGACCCACACGCAGGCCCGGTCAACGGCGCGGCGATGGCCGGCTACATGACCTGCTTCATCGCCTTGTTCATCTTGGCCGGGCTGGGCAACGGGTCCGTGTACAAGATGATCCCGACAGTTTTCGAGAGGTGTACTCAGTCGCTGGATATGAGCGAGATCGAACGCCGTCATTGGTCGCGGCTGATTTCGGGGGTCGTTATCGGCGTCGTCGCGGGAGTCGGCACGTTGGGCGGAGTCGGAATCAACTTGGCGCTGCGCGAGTCTTACCTCAGTACCGGCACGATGACGGCCGCGTTCTGGATCTTCATGTCCTTCTATGTCGTTGCCGCCGTATTGACGTGGTTCATGTACGTCCGCCGACCGGTTGCAACGTCGGACAACATCGCTGCCGATGTGATCGGAAACGGTTGACCCGACGGCGGCCCAAGCGCAGACCGGGTGGATCTAGCTGCATTTGCCCCGCAGATTAATGTTAGAAGCCTTTCTTGGCGAGCCAGTCCAGTACAACGCCAGCCACCTCTTTCCAGCCGCTATCGATGGTCAGTGAGTGGCCTTTGCCTTCGAATACATGAAACTCAGTGTCCGACGATCCCTTTTGGTACTTGCCGAAGACTTCCTCAGTGACCTTGAGGGGCACGACGTGGTCGTCTGTGCCGGAGGTAAGTAACAGCGGCCCCCGTTCGGCGAGGTGTGTGTCGACCCTGGCCGGCGAGTGTGGGAAGAAGTTGGCGCTGGCGTCTTGGAAGAGTGGGCGGCCGGCACCGGGAATGGTCCAAGCGTCATGCAGAGCGTTGGATTCTTCCTCAGTGAGCATGTTGCCGAATGCGTAGTGAAACTCCTTGGCGGTCAACGAAACCGTGCGGTGCAGATTGGCGGGATTCTTGAGGACGGGGAAGGCGGACTTGAGTTGTGCATAGGGCAGCGCCTTGACGCCCTTGATTGGCGCCGGATCGATTGCCGCGGCAGCGGCGACGACGCCTTCGGCGAGCAACTCCTGGGCGATGAGGCCGCCGAATGAGTGCCCCACGGCAACGGGTTTGGGCTCGGTCGCGCCGATAAGCTCGACGTAGTGATCAACCATTTCCTTGATGCCCATGTCGTTGAGCGCATCGGGGTTTTCGCGGGTGGCGGCGACGGTGGGTCCGTCGCCAGGCCAACCGGGAGCGGTCACTTGGTATCCGCGGGATTCGAAGAGGTCGATCCAGGGACGCCAGGCGTCCGAGTGGATCCACAGCCCGTGGATGAAGACGATCAGGTTGGGTTTGGCGGGTGATGTCACGGCGTTGCCTCTTCTCGTGTGTTGTGGATGGTGGGCATGAAGAGCGATTTGTGCGATAGGTGCGCATATCTGTCTGGCGGCACTGTCACCAAATCAGGAGTGCGATTTCGTCAGTCTGGTGAGACGACAGTTTCGATGAGTCCCGTTCCTACGTCGTAAACCATCCCCGCGCAACGTATTCCGCTGGGTAGATCGGCGGCGGTGCGTAGAGCGGTCACATCGACTTGGACGGCCGCGTACGGATCGGGGACGCTCTTGGCGTTCAGAGAATCCTCGTCGACACCGAAGAAGTTGGCCAGCCTCTGCTGTTCACCCTGCATGCGCAGAATCCCACAGTCGGTGTGCTGCAGGACTACGAAATTCCATCCCTGGTCGAAGTCGCCGCCGGCTGCCTGAGTTAGCTTCCGCAGCAGTACGAGCTCGTCGAGCACCGTCGATGTGATGCGCCCGCCGATATTGCGGATCATCGCCGCTTCGCCCAACTCAAGCCCGAGGACTTGTGCCGGATCGACCCGCGGGTCCACGCACCCGATGATGAAGACCTTCAGCGACGGGATGATCTTTAGGCCCGACGCGAAGCGGTATGTCGAAAAGCCGGCATTACCTTGCGCCAGTTTCTGTAGCGGTGCGGTCATTACCACTCCTCATGAAGGCATCGCAGTTCTGTCCGGGTTTTGAATCCGTTGTGCGACTGCGCTAACAGTGCACCGGCATGGCGCTTGGGGAAAGTGTCAATATTTGCTTGCACTCATCGTCTGCGCCGATCAATCGCGGGCTTTAGAATTCTTCTGTGGAGTTTCGCCAGCTCGAGGCCTTCGTTGCGGTGGCGAGTCGACTTCACTTCGGTCGGGCTGCCGAAGAGCTCGGGATTGCCCAGCCTACGTTGAGCGAACTCGTGCGTCGGTTGGAGCGCGAAATGGGTACGCCGCTGCTGGCACGCACGACCCGCAGAGTCGCGCTCACCAGCGCAGGTTCAGAGCTTCTCAAGCGCGCTCAGGCGATTATCGACAGTGCGTCCGAAGCGACCGTTGCGGTGCGTCGCGTCGCCAACGACGAGGCCGGCATTGTCCGGTTAGGCGTCATTCCTGCCGTCATGCCTGTCCTGGCTCCACATATCACCGATGCACTGCGCCGGCATGCTCCCGACATCACCGTCGATGTGCGCAGGATGTGGCCGCCCGATTTGCTGCAAGCAGTCGTAGACGGGACCGTAGATGTGGCTCTGACTTGTGGTTACGTCGTCGATCCGCCCGGAGTTGTCGGTGAGGTCTTCTGCGGTGAGGGCGTCGTGGTGGCGCTGCGCACCGGCCACTGCCTCTCTGCCCGTGACAACGTCGCCTGGGCTGACCTAGTCCACGAATCTTTCGGAATCCCCAGCGGGCATCTGTTTCCGGACTGGTCTGCGGCGCAACAGCGGGTGCTTGACCAAGCAGGCATCTGTCCGCCGACCGTCGAGCTAGAAGCTACCGACGTTGCGGCAACCGAATGGGCGCGGCAGTCCGAGGTAGACTGGATCATGTCCAGTGTAGGATTGGCCGGGCGGAACGAGGGGGTCAGGGTGCTACCGGTGTCACCTACCGGGTTGCTGTTGTACAAGTTGCAGTGGAATGCTGCACGCGCGCAAACGTCGGCCGCGGCGCGCGTTGTGCAACTAGCTCTCACCGTTGACGTGCCGCCGGAGTGGGTTACCCAACCAGGGCATCTCCGCTTCGACGGGGCTGATCCGACTTGCCGCCTGGAGGATCCGTGACCACTACCGCGGACCTGACGCAACGCAACACCGCTTTCGCCACGACCGGCTTCGATCCGCGTCTGACCATCAACCCGCAGGGCAACATGATGGTCGTCGGATGTGTTGACCCACGAGTCGATCCGGCACATGTTCTTGGTCTAGCCAACGGCGAGGCCGCCATTATTCGAAATGTTGGTGGCCGGATCACGCCTGCGACCCTGCGCACGATGGCGATGCTGGGCAAGGTCGGCCAAGCCAACGCCGAAACCCACGTTCCCGGTACGTGGAACCTCGTCATCCTGCACCACACGGACTGCGGAATGACCGATCTCGCCCCCTACCCGGATCTGCTGGCCGATTACTTCGAGGTTCCCCAAACCGAACTGGCCGGCAAGTCTCTCGTCAACCCAGTCGGATCGGTACGCGTCGATGTCGAGATGATTTTGGACAACATTCACGGCAGCGACTTTCTGGTGTCTGGACTGGTGTATGACGTCGCCACGGGAAGTCTCGACGTCGTCGTTGCGCCGACACCTCTGCGTCCTGCGTAGCCGCAATCCTCGTTTAACCACTGGGTTTTCGTCGCGCATGCCAGTCGCTTGCCTATCGGGACAGAGCGGATATTGGGCGACGAGGGACGGCGAACGAATCATTGATCGGTGCGGCCGATCAGTTCAACGACGTATCGAGGCTTTTTCCGAGGCCTCGCTCGGTGCACTGTTAGGCGCAGCCGCATCGCGCTTTGCGCGGTTGAGACGAAACCATGAACGTCCTCCGAGGAGAAGTGATGACCATCCCGCCCGCTTCGACGACCCCGAGGACTGTTCTGATTTCGGGGGCCAACGGCGACACCGGGCGACCGGCGGTGAGGGAGTCGGTCGCTCTGGGACTAAGCGTGCGCGCGCTGGTACACAGCGTTGACGAGCGCGCTAAACCCTTGACCGAACTCGGTGTCGACGTCGTTAAGGGGGACCTTCTAGACATCAACACGGTCCGTCCGGCGATGGAGGGCGTGGACGCCGCCTACTTCGTCTGGCCCGTGCAGCCAGGCCTCATTCAAGCGACCGTGAATTTCGCACAAGCCGCGAAGGAAGCGGGTGTGGGGACAGTGATCAACCTGTCGCAGCGCTCGGCGAACCGCTGGTCTACCAGCGACGCGTGCCGGGACAGCTTCATCGCCGAGCAGGTCCTCAACTGGTCCGGGCTAGACGTCGTCCATTTGCGTCCGACCTATTTCCTGGAGTGGCTGCTATACCCGTGGCAGCTGCCCTATCTACAACGCGGCGTCTTGCGCATACCCGCAGGCAAGGGTCGGCATTCGCCGATCGCCGCCGACGACCAAGGTCGCGCCATCGCCGCGCTTCTCCTGCATCCCGAGGGACACATCGGCACCACCATCCCGCTGTCCGGGCCGGTCGAGATGGACCACGAGCAGATGGCGGCCGAACTGTCCGAAGCTCTAGGCAGAAAAATTGTCTATCAAGACCTGCCCGTTGCTGACTACGTCGAGTCCCTCCGGGAAATGGGCGTACCGCCCTACGTGATCCAGCACCTGAGCGGCGCCATGGTCGACTACCAGAACGGCCACATGTCGGGTGCCGACAACAACGCTGAGCAGCTCACCGGACGACGGTCCATGACCGTCGGCGAATTCGCTCGCGCCCACGCCGACATCCTGAATGGCAGCGGCTAACCAATCCCGTGGCCGGTCGTAGTCCTCGTCGGCCGTCCTTGAACGGGCGCGGCGCGCCCCCATTCGCCGGTTGGAGCGGAGGGCGCCACCAGCGCAGCAGGTGTCCCTGCGCGGCCAACTCGCGGGAATGCGCGGCCTCGCGCGCCCGGACCTCGTCGACGGCTTCCGTCGGCGCTCCACCCGGAACGTACGTGGTCATGGTGACCAGGAATTCCATAGACCCTCGTCGAAATTCCCTGTACTTGGCGTGAATTCACGAGTGCCCTCGCGAGGTAGTCTGCTCACTGTCTCATCACGATGCAAGTAGGAGACCCACCTTGACCGTCGCCGGCACGCCTAACCAAAAAGTAGCGATCATCACCGGGGCGTCACAAGGCTTCGGAGCCGCCCTTGTCGATGCCTACCGAGCGCTCGACTACGCGGTGGTGGCGAACTCACGATCCATCACCCCCAGCACCGACCCTGCCGTCGCCACCGTCGCCGGGGACATTGCCGAGCCCACCACCGCCGACCGCATCCTGGCGACCGCGGTGGAGCGGTTCGGACGGGTGGACACGCTGATCAACAACGCCGGAGTCTTTGTCTCCAAGCCGTTCACCGACTACACGCTGGCGGACTACGAGTTGGTTGCCGGGGTAAACCTGACCGGGTTCTTTCACATCACCCAGCGCGTGATCGCCCGAATGCTCGCCCAGGGCGACGGCGGGCACGTGGTCAACGTGACCACCGCGCTCGTCGAACAGGCCAGCTCGAAGGTGCCCGCCGGGTTGGCCGCCCTGACCAAAGGCGGCCTCGCGGCGGTGACACGATCGCTGGCGATCGAATACGCACACAGCGGCATCCGCGTCAACGCCGTCTCCCCCGGCATTATCGCCACCCCGATGCACGCCGACGACGACACGGAGGCTCTCGCCGCGATGCACCCGCTGGGGCGGATGGGGTCCGTCGCCGACATTGTCGAGGGGGTGCGCTACTTAGAAGCCGCGACCTTCGTCACCGGCGAAATTCTCCACATCGACGGCGGACAAAGCGCGGGTAGCTAATAAAGCCGATCGTTAAATGCCGCACCCGTCAATTTAGTTATTACAGGGGTAACAGGCCCAACCGCGATCGCCGTTTCGCCAGAACCAGCCGGGCCCGCAGCCATGCGAGCCGGTCGTGCCCTCGCAATCCAACGGGTGCACCATCACCGGCGTTCCAGGTTTCATTGGAACAATTGGGATGTAAGGAGTTTCGGCGGCTTGCGCAGGAGCAGCGATCGTTAACGAGCCCATCGTAAGCACCGCGGCGACAACGCTAGTAATTCTTATTCGCATTTTGGCGTCCCAAATTCGAGCGGATATGGACACAATGAAGCTACGCCGGTGCCGTCAGTCATGTCTATCGTGAGATGTTCGAAAAACGAAGAAATGTAACTAGTTACCCGCCGTATGCGATCCCGTCGTATTCACCCGCGCGCACGCGGCGGTGAGCTGTTCATGGGGAGAGCGGGCGCGGGTAGCCGAGAATCGGCGGGCCGAGACAGCAACCACACACACCCGCACCGGCGTGTCGTCTGCGTGGTTGCAGTGTCGCGAGGGGGTGGCCCCGACGTCACTATCTGGCTCCCCCGGGTGGACTCGAACCACCAACCCTTCGGTTAACAGCCGAATGCTCTGCCAATTGAGCTACAGGGGACTACCGGTCCGCGCGGACCCCAGCGCAGATCGCAGACGACTTTAGCGTACCGCCACACCCGTACCCAACTACAGCCACCATCGAGCGCGCGGGCACTCAGGCAGGTGGGGCAGGATAGATGGAGCGTCGTCGGAAGGAACGCTTTGATCGGGTATGTCGCGGTGCTTGGAGTGGGTTACGTGCTGGGTTCGAAGGCCGGGCGTCGCCGGTACGAGCAAATCGCGGGCACCTATCGCGCGCTGACCAGCAGTCCTGCGGCCAAATCGTTGATTGAGGGCGGCCGCCGCAAGATCGCGGATCGAATTTCACCCGATGCGGGGTTTGTGACGGTGACCGAGATCGACAACGAGACCGCGGTAGTAGAGCGCGAGGCCCTCACGCGGTCAGATCGTCGCCGCTAGCCTGCTCCAACAGGCTGCGCCGATACGACTCCATGGCAACCAGGTCGCCGAACAGCGCGTGATACTCGTCGCCTTGCTCGATCGGCGACATGCGCTGCAACTTCGACTTCAGCTCCGCGATCTGGCGGCCCATCCAGACCTCCTGCAGGCGAGCCAGCACCCCGGCGATGTAGCGGGGCAGCGTCTCCTCGTCGGCGGCGATGGCCTCGACCCCGAGCTCGCTGATCAGGCTGGCCGTCAGGGCCGACGTGGTCCGCTGACGCACCGCGTCGATCCATTCCCCGCCGGTGAGACCAAGCGACGTGCCGCCGGCCGCCTCGATGGCCGCCCGGACGGCCGCGTACCCGGGGTGGGTGAAGCTCTCAACGGTCAGCGTGTCGAAGACCGGGCCGGCGAAGGCCGGGTACTGCAACGCCGACTTGAGGGCGGCGCGCTGCGGCCACAGCGTTGGGTCCCGCGGGTCGGGACGGTTGGCGGCGGGCTCGGCCGGGGCCGCGGCGGCAGAAAGCTGTCCGCTCCCGCGCAGGGCACCGTTGACTGGGGCGCCGCGGGCCGGAGCCTTGGGCGTTTTGGCCGCCCCGCGCGCCCGGTCGATGACCTGCGCGACGTCGTCCCAACCGACCCAGCCGGCCAGCTGGCGGGCGTACTCGTCACGCAGCGTGGGGTCCTTGATCTCGCCCACCATGGGGATGCAGCGGCGCAGTGCCGCCACCCTGCCCTCGGCGTTTTCCAGGTCCATCTCGGCAAGCGCGGTGCGAATCGCGAACTCGAACAACGGGGTTCGCCGGGCCACCAGGTCGCGCAGCGCGCCATCACCGGACTTCAGCCGCAGGTCGCAGGGGTCCATGCCGTCGGGCGCAACCGCGACAAAGGACTGCCCGGCCAAGTTCTGCTCGCCGCCGAAGGCCTTGAGCGCGGCGGCGCGCCCCGCCGCGTCACCGTCGAAGACGTAGATCAGCTCGCCGCGAAAGAAGCTGTCGTCCATCATCAGTCGGCGCAGCATGGACAGGTGCTCATCACCAAACGCGGTGCCGCACGACGCCACCGCGGTGGCGACCCCAGCCATATGCATCGCCATCACGTCGGTGTAGCCCTCGACCACAACCGCCTGATGCCCCTTGGCGATGTCGCGTTTGGCCAGGTCGATACCGAACATCACCGACGACTTCTTGTACAGCAGCGTCTCCGGCGTATTGATGTACTTGGCTTCCATCGGATCGTCGTCGAACAGCCGTCGGGCCCCGAATCCAATCACCTCGCCGGACGCCGTGCGGATCGGCCACAGCAGGCGCCGGTGGAAGCGGTCCATCGGGCCGCGGCGCCCCTCCCTGGACAGGCCTGCGGCTTCCAGTTCCTTGAACTCGAAACCCTTGCGCTGCAGATGCTTTGTCAGCGAATCCCAGCCAGACGGCGCGAATCCGCAACCGAAACGACGCGCCGCCTCGCCATCGAAGTTCCGCTCCGTCAGATACTGCCGGGCCGGCGCCGCCTCGTCGGACTCGAGTGCCGCCGCGTAGAACTCCGCGGCGGCCGCGTTGGCCGCGACGAGCCTGCTGCGACTGCCACGATCGCGCTGCACGGTGCTGGCCGCCCCGCTGTAGCTGATCGTGTGGCCGACCCGATCGGCGAGCAGTTCAACCGCCTCGACGAAGCTGGCGTGCTCGATCTTCTGGATGAAGGCGTAAACGTCGCCACCTTCGCCGCAGCCGAAGCAATGGAAATGCCCGTGGTTGGGGCGGACGTGAAACGAGGGTGACTTCTCGTCGTGGAACGGGCACAGGCCCTTGAGTGAATCAGCGCCGGCACGTCGCAGTTGCACGTAGTCGCCGACGACGTCTTCGATGCGGACCCGCTCCCGGATGGCGGCGATATCGCGGTCGGAGATCCGGGCAGCCATCGGGTCAGTGTAAGACGGCGCGCTGACGAGCGGTCACGACCAGTTCAGCTGGCCGGGCCAATGACACCGCATGCGACTCGCTCGATCGCCATGCCCGGCATCTCGGCCATGCCCGGCATACCGGCATGCTCGACGTCGTGCAGCATCAACGCGGTCTTGTCACCTGACAGCAGCTGGTCCCTGGTAAACGCGTCCGTTGTGGTGACCAGGTAGGCGGAGCCGTCCTGGCGCACCTCGAGCGACGTCAGATCGCCGCTTTCTGGCATTCCGGTATGTCCGGGTGCCTGGAAGTGACCGCCGGCCGACAGGAAGTTGCCGGGCGCACCGCCCGTGGGAGCGACCGAGTTGGGCTCGCACTTGCCGATTGCGTGGACGTGCATGCCGTGGAAGCCGGGTGCGAGAATTCCGCCGGCAACCGTCTTGACGGTGACGGTGACATATCCGTTGCTGAAATCGAAGGTCGCCGTGGCTACCTGCCGCCCGTCAGGCGCTTTCAGTTGCGCGGCAAGCGCTTCGCCACCGGGCGACGGGCTCACTGTCCCCGCCGACGACGACGGTGAACCACCTGCGACGGCCGGCGTGGTACCTGACTGAGTGCTCGGATTCTGGTTGGCACTGCAGGCGCTGACCGCCATAGCGGGAAGGGACACCAACAGGGCGGCAGCGGCAATCTGCTTGATCATGCCGGGAGCCTAACTCCGACTTGCGGCGGAGGCTAGGGCCTCGCCTGACTCGTGTCGATGCGTTCCAGCCGGCCTTCGGTGTAGGAGGCGATCTGGTCGACGACGACCCGCAACCGGGCGCAGTCGTCGGCGGCAGTGGCAAACGCGGCGGCGAAGACCGGGTCGAGCGTTCGAGGCGCCCCCGCGTACAGCCACTGCGCCACCCGGTGGATACGTTCGCGCTGCCGGGCCTGGGTTTCCAGATGCTGGGGGTCAGACATGATGAATTGCAGCGCCAGGATTTTCAGCAGCGAGACCTCGGCACGCACGAGGTCGGGCACTTGCAGGTCGGCCTGGTAGCGCGCCAGCGGCCCGGGACCGGCCGCGGCCCGGGTGGTCGCGATGGCGGCCGAGGCGAACCGCCCCACCAATTCACTGGTCAAGCGTTTGAGCGCGACCGACGCCGCCAGCGTCGCATCGTATTTGCCGACGGTGGCCACCACCGGCAGCCCCGACAGCCGTCTGGCAGCCGCCATGAACTCGTCGGCGCTCACCCGGCTGAATTCGCTCTCCCCCAGCGCGGCCAGCGCCGCCGCCTCATCGTCATCGGCCAGCACGCGCAGGTCGATGCGTTGGGAGACAACACCGTCCTCGACGTCGTGCACCGAGTATGCGACGTCGTCGGCCCAGTCCATCACCTGCGCTTCCAGGCACGTCCGATCGGCGGGCGCTCCTGCCCGGACCCAGGCCGCGGGTTCGCGGTCCTCCTCATAGAACCCGAACTTTCGTCTGCCCTCCCCCGGCTCGCCGCCGCGGGGCCACGGATATTTGGTGACCGCGTCCAGCGATGCCCGAGTCAGGTTGAGCCCGGCGCTATCACCCTGAGCATCAAGCACTTTGGGCTCAAGGCCGGTCAGGATCCGGAAATTCTGCGCGTTGCCCTCGAAGCCGCCGCAGTCGGCCGCCAGCTCGTTGAGGGCGCGCTCGCCGTTGTGCCCGTAGGGCGGGTGGCCGATGTCGTGCGCCAGGCCGGCCAGCTCGACCAGGTCGAGGTCACAGCCAAGCCCGACCGCCATCCCCCGCCCGATCTGGGCCACCTCCAGCGAGTGCGTCAGCCGGGTGCGTGGTGTGTCACCCTCGCGGGGGCCGACGACCTGCGTCTTGTCGGCCAGCCGGCGCAACGCGGCACTGTGCAGCACACGCGCGCGGTCTCTGGCGAAGTCGGTGCGATGCTCGCCCTCGGTCCCCGGCAGACCCGCAGTCTTCGGTGCTTCGGATACCCGGCGTTCCCGGTCGAAGTCGTCATAGGGGTCCTGCTGATTCGTAAGCACCGACGCACAGTCTGCCAGGGACGCCAGGAATCGGTCCGATCCCCGCGGTTGGGCCGGTCCCGGCTGGGTACACCCCCATTGTCTGGGTCGGATCCAGGGTTGCACGAGGCGTGGGTCTGGTATGGATCATCCAACGGCCAAACCTACAAATGGGAAACCTTCTTGACCAGTGAACTGCCGGGTTACCTGGCGGGCAGGGGCGTCCGCTCAAACCGCAACGCCGTGGTGGGTATCTCGATGTCGGGGTCGTCGGCGCTGATCCTGGCGGCCTACCATCCGCAACAGTTCGCCTACGCCGGATCGCTGTCGGCTTACCTGACCCCCTCCAGCGGCGATGGACCCTCACTGATCGGTTTGGCGATGGGCAACGAGGGTGGCTTCAACCCCGTAGACATGTGGGGACCGGCAGGCGGCCCCGGATGGCAGCGCAACGATCCCACGGTTCAGGCCGGCAGAATTGCCGGTAGCGGCACCCGCCTATGGGTCTACAGCGGCAACGGCACGCCGTCCGAGTTGGGCCAGGGCAGCCCTGCCGGGCTCGGTCATTGAGCAGACCGTCCTGCAAAGCAACGTCGCCTTCAAGAACGCCTATACGGGCGCCGGCGGACACAACGCGACGTTCAATATCGATAGCAGCGGCATGCACAGCTGGAATTACTGGAATGCGCAGCTGGTGGCGATGAAACCCGACATGCAGCGCACGCTGGGTGCAGGCGGCGGCCCCCGGGGCTGACGTCAGTCAGCGCCGTTCCGGCGCGCATCGTCGCCGAGCTAGATTGGCACCTATGCGCACCGTTCGCCTACTCAGCGTGATCCTGACGATCCTCACTGTGGGCCTGGCCGGGGGGCTGCCGCTGGCGCCGCCCGCCGGCGCGCAGCCTCCGGCGCAGCTCTCGGACTACGTAACCGACGACGCCCACGCGTTGTTAGGCTCCGGCCGCGCCGCCGTGAATTCGGCCATCGACAGGCTCTACACCGATCGCCACATCCGGCTGTGGGTGGTCTACGTCGACGACTTCTCCGGGATGGAGGCCGCTAACTGGGCGCAGCGGACCAGGAACATCAGTGACTTCGGTACCTACGACGCACTGCTGGCCGTGGCCACCACCGGTCGGGCCTACGCCTTCCTGGTGCCGACCGCGATAAAGAGCGTGACCCCAAGCCAGGTAGACAACGTGCGGCGCAACCAGATCGAACCCGCGCTGCGCAAAAATGACTGGAGCGGTGCGGCCGTCGCCGCAGCCGACGGACTGAATACAACGCCCGGTTCACCGGACCGGCCGCTGTTGCTGGTAGCACTCGGCGCGATCGTCGTCGCCCTGGTGATCCTGCTGATCTTCACGCGCCGGCGCGCCCGCCGACGCCGCGCCGCCGCCCTGGCCGCGGCACGACGCGTGGATCCCACCGACGCCAACGCCTTGGCCCAGGTGCCACTGCAGGCCCTTGACGACCTGTCCCGGTCGATGGTGGTGGAGGTCGACAACGCGGTGCGCACCAGCTCCAACGAGCTCACGCTGGCGGTCGAGGAGTTCGGCGCAAGCCGGACCGAGCCATTCAGCAAGGCGGTGAACAACGCCAAAGTGGCCCTTTCCCAGGCCTTCAGCGCGCGTCAGCAGCTCGACGATGACACCGCCCTGCCGGCGGAGCAGCGCCGCCAACTGCTGACCCAGGTGATCGTGACGGCGGCGAGCGCCGACCGCGAACTGGATGCCCAGACCGAGGCGTTCGAGCAGCTACGGAATTTGGTGATCAACGCCCCCTCCCTGCTGGACGGGCTGACGCAGCAATACGTCGAACTCACCACCCGCGTTGCCCCGACAGAACAGCGTCTGGCCGAGCTGCACAACGAATTCGACGACGCAGCGCTGACTTCGGTCTCCGGCAACGTCGCAACGGCCAAGGAGCGGCTGTCCTTCGCCGACCGTAACATCAGCTCGGCCCGTGACGTCGCCAGCAAGTCGGCAACCGCCGGACAGCAGACCGGATTGGTCGATTCGTTCCGCGCCGCCGAGTCGGCCCTCGGGCAAGCGCGCGTGCTACTCGACGCTGTGGACAGCGCGGCAGGCGACATCCGCCACGCCATCGCGGAGCTGCCGTCAGTCATGGCCGAGGTCCAAGCGGGGATCGAACACGCTAACCAGCAACTGGAAAAAACACAGAAGGCGAAGTCTTCGCAGTCGTCGCACACCGCGGAACTGGTCGCGGCGCGCGATGCAGCCACCAGAGCCCTCGATAGCGCCCGCGGCGCCGGCGGCGTCGACCCGCTGAGCGCATTCGTCGGATTGACCCGAACCGACACGGTCCTGGACCGCCTGCTGGCCGCCGTGGCCGCGGAAGAGGCGAACGCGGATCGGCTCAACCGCGCATTCGAACAGGCCCTGTTTACCGCAGACTCCCGGGTGCACGGCGTCTCCGAGTACATCGACACCCGTCGCGGCAGCATCGGGGCCGACGCCCGGACCAAGCTCGAGGAAGCCACCCGACAACTGCAAGCCGCGCGGGACACGAAGTCGACCAACCTCGCGCAGGCGATCGCCCACGCCAACGCGGCATCAACACTGGCCGCACAGTCGCAGACGCTCGCCAATGCCGACGTGCAGAAGGCTCAGCGCGCATACGCCCGCAGCCAGCGAGGCAGTGATTCCGGCGCGCTGATGGGCGGGATCATCATCGGCGACCTGCTCAGCGGAGGCCTCGGAGGCGGAATGGGAGGCTGGAGTCCGACGTCGTTCGGCGGTTCATCGGGCGGGTCCGACGGCGGCTTCATGGGTGGCGGCGGGAGATTCTGAGCCCAGAAAAGGGGGGACAACAAACAACAGGGCCGCACACCTTTCGGTGTGCGGCCCCGTCGTTGTGGAGAGTTGTGCGATCAGGCCCAGCTGGACCCGACGGCGCTGTCGGTGCTCGCCATGTTGCTACCGGCGGACTGCACCTTCTGGCCGTGCGAGTTGGCCTGCTCGTAGATCACCTGGAAGTTGCGACCCAGCTGAGTGATGAACTCCTGGCAAGCGACCGAACCGGCGCCGCCCCAGAAGTCACCGGCAGCCAGCACATCGCGAACGATGGCCTGGTGCTCCTGCTCGAGCGATGCGGCCTGAGCGCGAATCGTGGCACCGTGGGTGTCCACGTCGCCGAACGAGTAATTGATGGTCATTGTCATGCCCTCCTAAATTTGAAAGTTTTTGGGTTGGGAAAAGAACTAGCTGCTGAGGATTTGCTGCGAAGCCTGCTCTTGCTGCTCGTAGTTGCCAGCGTCGCGCAGCATGCCGTCGCGCACACCGTGGAGCATGTTCACGATGTTGCGGAACGCCTGGTTCATCTGACCCATGGTGTCGTAAGACGTCGCCTGGGCGGTGCCACTCCAGCCAGCACCCGAAATGTTCTGCGACGACGCCCACATCCGACGAGCCTCGTCCTCGACCGTCTGAGCGTGAGTCTCAAACCGGCCAGCCATCGCACGCATCGCGTGCGGGTCAGTCATAAAACGCGTAGCCATTTTGCCTGTCTCCTTTAGTTGAATCTATTTACTTTGGACCTGTCATACAGTTTGTCTTTGTTGTGCCGGCGACGTCTCTCAACCGGCCGCTGGGGAGTGCGGAACGACGCTGCTGCTCCGCGGAAGTTCAAAACGAGGTTCGGCTTCGGCCTGCCACTCGGCCCATTCAGACCACTCGTTCCATTCGTCCATGCCTTCGGCAGGGTCTTCAGGATTTGGATTCGACTCGACGACCGCTTTGGCTTCGGCTTCGGCGCCCTCTTCAGGCTCCGGCGCCCAGTGGTCATAATCGTCCGGTGGAACGGCAACGCCCCAGCTGAGCGGGACCGTCAAGCCACCGAGCACGCCCGACTTAGCCCGAGCCGCCACTACCGCGTCATCCGGCAAGGGCGAACCGAGAGGCAATAACACGCTGCCCCCTTTCACAGCCGATCCAGTACACCTCGGCAGCGAGAACCTCGTCGCTGCCGAGTACTTCGCATCGTAAGCCAGTTATGTGGACAATATCCCGAATTTTCCGATTTCGCGCCCCCTAGACTCAACTGGTTCAGAAACGGTCCACCCGGTGGACCGCTGCGCCTCCAAGCTGCATCGGCAAACCTCAGCTCCGGTGCAGTTCAGAGCTCTTTCTCGGCCTGGGACGGCCCGCAGCCACCCGAGGCCCTCCAGTCAGAGGTGCAGAACCAATTTCCCGATTTCCTCAACGCAGCCCGCGATGGGGCCGGTAGCGTCGGAGGCCATGTGGTGCACAGTGCTGATGTTGGCACTCGTGGCGACAATGGACCCGGTCCGGCTTGGCACCAGCGCGCTGTTGTACTCGCGCCCTCGACCAGCCCGCCATTTGGTCGCGTTCTGGCTCGGCGCGGTGTCGGTCTGCATTGTGGTTGCGCTGGGGGTGCTGGTCGGGTTGCGCGAGGTCGCGTCCGCTGCCGTACACCGGGTGCAACACGCCACTACGAGTTCCACCATCGGGCACATTCAAATCGCGATGGGTGCGCTCGCGCTGGTCGTCGCCGCGCTGGCCATTGGTCTCTCGCCCGGTCAGCGGGCCCGGCTGGCAATGCCCGCCGCATCCCCGTCGCGATTATCGACGCGCGCACGGGCTGCTCTGCACACCAGACCACTCTGGGTGCCGTTCGTCCTGGGAGTCGGGCTGTTCGTGGACTTCAGGTACTTGTTCGCGCTCAGTGCCATTGTGGCCTCGGGGGCCACCGCCGGGACTGAGGTGACTGCGACCGCAATGTTCGCCGTAGTGTCGCTGGCCTTCATCGAGATACCGCTGGCCAGCCAGCTGGTCGCGCCCGAAAAGACAGGCGAGATCATGTCGCATGCGCACGGCTGGGTGAAAGCTCGCCAACACCAGGTGTTCGCGGTCATCATCGCCCTGCTCGGCCTTTTCCTGATGGGCACCGGCATGGGCCACGTCTAGTTCGAGGCCTAGTTCTAGACGCCTATCCGACGCCCACCCGCGGCACCACGCTGGGCCGGTTCTGCTGCATATGCGGACTGGCACCGCCGCGGCCCATCGGCATACCGCCGCCAGCGCCCGCACCGCCACCCATAGGCATCGGCATCATCGGCATGCCACCACCAGTGGTGGGAGCTCCGGCCCCGGCCATCGCGGCAGCGTTGGGCATACCCGCGCCCATTCCCGCCATCGCCGATGACCCCATCCTTGACGGCATCGAACCCTGCCAGGTCGGCGGCACCGACATCGCCCCCACCAAGCGCGCATTACCCAAACCTGCTGACATCCCGGCACCTAGGCCGCCCATGCCGCCCATGCCCTTCATCGCGCCAGCAGCCGGATCGAGCAGCTTCGGCGCATCCACCAGTCCGGCTCCCGCCGCGCCAGCAGCCATACCGGCCGCATTAGTGCTCTGCGTGGCCGCCTGCACGGCCATCATGATCGGCGACATCGCCATGCTGGCGGGATACATCGCGATCTGAGCCACCGATGTCACCGACGACAACGGCACCGTGTTAGCCAACGCGGCCACCTCAGTCCCCACGCCCGAGAACACCGAACCAACGCCGACCAGCGGGGATACCGCCGAGGAGACCAACCCCTCCAACCCGGACAAAGTCGCCGGCGGCACACTGAACGACGGCAACAACGACGCTACGGACGTGGCTCCGGCGTGGTACCCCAACATCGCGCCCACATCCTGGGCCCACATCTCGACGTAGTCGAATTCGGTAGCGAAGATCGCCGGGGTGTTAAGACCGAGGTAGTTGGTCGATGCCAGCGACTGATACGCCGCGCGATTTTGGGTCACCAGTGGCAGCGGCACCGTGCCGGCCAGCGCGGACTCAAATGCCGTCGCCGCTGCGCGAGCCTGACCGGCCGCGTCCGCAGCCTGCGCCGCCGCACCGCTCAGCCATGTCACATACGGCGCGGCCGCCGCGGCCATCGACAACGAGGCCGGCCCTGTCCAGGCACCGTTGGCTAGTCCGGAAAGCACCGACTGAAACGACGACGCCGACGAGGACAAGTCCGACGCCAACCCGTCCCAGGCCGACGCCGCGGTGAACAGCGATCCCGAGCCGGCACCCGAGAAGATCCGTGCCGAGTTGATCTCCGGCGGCAACCACGAAAAATTAAGAACCATTACACCCTCGCAGATCCGGCCGCATCAACGGCTCCGCCAACCACGCACCCCGACAATAAGGCAATTTAACACCGAAAATCAGCACTTTCATCAAACCGTCAAGCATCTGACATCCCGTTTATGCAGCCTAGTCCCGCGAGATGATTAGTGACTATCATCTCCCGCCTATCCGACGCCGACTCGCGGCACCACACTGGGCCGGTTCTGCGTCATGTTCGGACTGGCCCCGCCGCGGCCCAGCGGCATCCCGCCACCGGCACCGGCGCCGCCACCCATCGGCATCGGCATCATCGGCATGCCGCCACCACCGGCCGGAGCCCCGGCCATCGCAGCGGCGCTCTCCGCACTTAGCCCCGACATCGCCGAGGGAGCCATCCGCCCTGGCGCCGACCCTTCCCAGTTCGGCGGCACTGACATGGCCCCCACCAGGCGTGCGTGACCCAAGCCGCCCGACACGGCAGAGCCCAGGCCACCCGCGCCGCCCAGCCCGGCCAGCGGGGAACCGGTCGGGACGAACTTCGGCGCATCCACCAAACCGGCCGTCGCCGCACTAGCAGCCATCCCGGCGGCATTGGTGCTCTGCGTTGCCGCTTGTACGGCCATCATGATCGGCGACATCGCCATGCTGGCGGGATACATCGCGATCTGAGCAAACGACTCCACCGACGACACCGGGATTTGGGACGCCAACGCGGACACCCCGGTTACCGCTGTCCCCGTTCCGCTGACCAAGGGGGCCGCCGCCGACGACACCGCCGAGGACACTTCCGATACCGCCGAGGACATCAACGCCGGCAACCCAGTCAGGCTCAACTGCGGCAGGGTGAAGGACGGCAGGATCGACGCTGCCGACGTCACCCCGACGTGATAACCCAACATCGCGGCCACGTCTTGAGCCCACATCTCGAAATACTCGATTTCATTCATCGCGATCGCCGGCGTGTTCTGACCCAGGAGGTTGGTGGCGACCAGCGTCGCCAGCGTCACCCGGTTCGCGGTCACCGACGCCGGAAGCACCGTCGCGGTCCTGGCCGCCTCGTATGCCGTCGCCGACGCTCGAGCCTGGTTGGCCGCCGCCTCAGCCTGCCCCGCGGCCGCGGTCAACCAGGTGACATAAGGTGCGGCGGCCGCCGCCATCGACAAAGACGCCGGACCGGTCCACACCGAACTGGCCAAGCCCGCCACCACCGACTGAAAGGACGACGCCGACGTCGCGAGATCCGACGCCAACCAATCCCAGGCCGACGCTGCAGTCAACAGCGGGCCGGAACCGGCGCCGCCGAACATCAACGCCGAGTTGACCTCCGGCGGAAACAGCGTAAAAGCAGGAATCACAACAACCCCAACATCCCAGCCGCACCAGCGGCTTCGACAACCTCACAGCCCTACAGCGGCACTAGACGCGTGTCGACTACTAGTGCCAAATAGTAGGCGAAATCCAGCGAAAAATCCGCTGTTCCCGCAAACCGGTGCCTGGCGTTCACCTTTACACGGTTAACCAGACAACTGTCCAGAGTGCCGCTTCGACTTAAGACTGAGCTGTGCATCCCGCAAACAATCGTGCTGAGTTCCCCCCTATTACCCAGTTGCGGCGCCGCGGTGGCGGTAAGCTGCCGGTATCCAGGTGACCGGAGTTATTTAGTCCTGGTCTCGAAGCCAGAGTTGCCGTTGTCGGACGGTATTACCGAGACCAATATTGGCGTCGCCGCTATTTTCGTTACCTAAATTGAATTCGTCGATGTTGCCGCTACCCCTATGCGCCCTTGAGTCGCACTGCCAGATAATCGGCGACCGCGTCCATCGCGACCCGCTCCTGAGTCATGGCGTCGCGCTCGCGCACCGTGACGGCGTTGTCCTCGAGTGAGTCGAAATCGACCGTGATGCAGAACGGCGTACCGATCTCGTCCTGGCGCCGGTACCGGCGACCGATGGCGCCGGCGTCGTCGAACTCGATGTTCCAGCTCTTGCGCAGTTCGGCAGCCAGGTCGCGGGCCTTCGGGCTCAAATCGGCGTGCCGCGACAATGGCAGCACCGCGGCCTTGACCGGGGCGAGCCGTGGGTCGAGTCGAAGCACCACGCGCTTGTCCACCCCGCCTTTGGCGTTCGGCGCTTCGTCTTCGGTGTACGCGTCGATCAAGAACGCCATGAACGAGCGGGTCAGGCCAGCCGCGGGCTCGATGACATAGGGCGTGTACCGGGTGTCGTTGGCCTGGTCGTAGAAGGACAGGTCAACACCGGAATGCTTTGCGTGCGTGGATAAGTCGAAGTCAGTTCGATTCGCTACGCCTTCCAGCTCGCCCCACGGGTTTCCGGCGAAGCCGAACTTGTACTCGACGTCGACGGTGCGGTCGGAGTAGTGCGACAACTTTTCCTTGGCGTGTTCATAGAGGCGCAGGTTGTCCGGATCGATGCCCAGGTCGATGTACCACTGCCGACGAGTGTCGATCCAATACTGGTGCCATTCCTTGGCGGTCGACGGTTCGACGAAGAACTCCATCTCCATCTGCTCGAACTCCCGGGTGCGGAAGATGAAGTTGCCCGGAGTGATCTCGTTGCGGAAGCTCTTGCCGATCTGCCCGATTCCGAACGGCGGCTTTCTGCGGGCTGTCGTCAGCACATTGGCAAAGTTGACAAAGATCCCCTGCGCGGTCTCGGGACGCAGGTAGTGCATCCCCTCCTCCGTCTCGATGGGTCCCAGGAAGGTCTTGAGCATCATGTTGAACTCGCGCGGCTCGGTCCACTGGCCGGGGTCGCCGGTCTCCGGGTCGCGGATGTCTGCCAGCCCGTTCGGCGGCGGCTGCCCGTGCTTGGCTTCGTAGGCCTCGATGAGATGGTCGGCGCGGTAGCGCTTGTGGGTGATCAGCGATTCGACCAGCGGGTCATTGAAGACCTCGACGTGGCCGGACGCGACCCACACCTGGCGCGGCAGGATGATCGACGAATCGAGACCCACCACGTCGTCACGGCCGGTGACCACCGAACGCCACCATTGCCGTTTGATGTTCTCTTTGAGCTCAACTCCCAACGGACCGTAGTCCCACGCCGATTTCGTGCCGCCGTAGATCTCGCCGGCGGGGAACACAAAGCCGCGGCGTTTGGCCAGGTTGACTACGGTGTCGATGACGGAAGCCACGGGCCAGCGCACTCTCTTTCCGGGTCGGACCTTGCGGCGGGGTCCGCCGCACAAAACATCAGTCATGGTAGCCATCGGCGCTGGGATCTTTGACATGCATCATCATGCATGTGACAGTGGAGGGCGGGGTGCTGCTGTGCGAGGTAGCGGGCCCTCCCGATACGCGCGCTTCTCGAGGTCTACTCGAGGTCATGAGGTGATGACTCTTCCGATGGTGATGTCCTCCCCGGTGCCTTCGCCGGTGCCGACCGCCGACGGCGCGGCGTTGCCTGTGACCGCGGATCTCGGCTCCGAATTGGTCGGCCACGAGCACGGGTCCCTCGAATACCCCCCACCGCCGTCGCGCGAGATTCTCGATGCCGCCGGCGAACTGCTGCGCGCGCTGGCCGCACCGGTGCGGATCGCCATCGTGTTGCAACTGCGCGAATCGCAGCGTTGCGTCCACGAACTGGTCGATGCACTCGGCGTGCCGCAGCCGCTGGTCAGCCAGCATCTGAAAATCCTCAAGGCGGCCGGCGTGGTCGCCGGGGAGCGATCCGGTCGTGAGGTGTTGTACCGGCTGGCGGATCACCACCTTGCGCACATCGTCGTCGACGCCGTCGCCCACGCGGCCGAGGACATCCCGTGAGCGCCGGCGACGATGCAGAGCGAAGCGATGGGGAGGAGTGGCGCCAATGACTCAGACCGGCGCCAGCATCCGCTCCACTCGTCAGCGGGCCGCGATTTCGACACTGCTGGAGACGCTCGACGAATTCCGCTCGGCCCAGGAGCTGCACGATGAGCTACGCCGCCGCGGGGACAACATCGGGCTCACCACCGTGTACCGGACGCTGCAGTCGATGGCAGCGGCCGGAATGGTCGATACGCTGCGCACCGACACCGGTGAGTCGGTCTACCGCAGATGCTCAGAGCACCACCACCACCATTTGGTGTGCCGTAGCTGCGGTTCCACCGTCGAGGTGGGCGGTCATGATGTCGAGGAGTGGGCGGCAGAAGTTGCTGCCCAACATGGGTTCTCCGACGTCAGCCACACCATCGAGATCTTTGGCACCTGCTCGGATTGCCGACGCTGACCCTCCTTTGGCGCCGCGAGATTGTAACTGGCGAAACGTTTCCCGGGGTGGCAGCGTCGGTAGTAACAGTCATCGCGGTGAGGACGCGGCTTAGGATGTCAACGTTTCGCGCATCCGCGCGCCGCTGTCCAGCACCAGCAAGATCAGCGTGCGCAGCGCGTCGTCGGTCAAACCCGCGCCGGGAAAGTTGTAGCGCAGCATCACGTCTGCGGTTTTAGAAGCGGAAGCGGTTTTGGCCACACCCTTGCCCGAGTTCTGCTGCGCCGCCTTGTCAGCGACCTTCTCCACCAGGCTCACCGCGCCGAAGTTGCTGTCCCGCGCATGCGCGGCCACCTGATCGCTGATCTTCTTGGTCAACGGCAAATCCCATGCCACCACCTGGGTGAGTGACACCAGGTCAAGATCCTCGACGATGTTCACCACCTGCAACGACGCGAACGTACCGTCATGGTGCACCGTCAGCCCGCCGTCGGGCTCCTGCTCGACCCGGAGGACATCACCGAGCACCGAGGCCAACCGCTCTTGCAGCGACGGCATCAGGCGCTGCCGAATCGACGACTCCGGGCCGCGTATTCCTCGCAGGCCGCCCACAGTTCGCGACGGTCGTAGTCCGGCCACAGCGTGTCCTGAAAGATGTACTCGGCGTAGGCGGACTGCCACAACATGAAATTGCTGGAACGCTGCTCCCCCGAGGTTCGCAACAGGAGATCCACATCGGGGATGTCGGGTCGCTGCAGGTGATGGGCGACCGTCGATTCGGTGATCCGGTCCGGGTTCAGCTTGCCCGCCTCGGCCAGACGAGCGATTTCCTTTGTGGCTTCTGCGATTTCGGTGCGCCCACCATAATTCACGCAGTAATTGATCGTGATGACGTCGTTGTCCTTCGTCATGGCCTCCGCGATCGCCAATTCATTGATGACACTGCGCCACAGGCGGGGCCGTGAACCCACCCACCGGATGCGGACCCCCATTGCCTTGAGGTTCTCGCGACGCCGTCGCACCACGTCGCGGTTGAACCCCATCAGGAAGCGGACTTCATCGGGTGAACGCTTCCAGTTTTCGGTGGAGAAGGCGTACAGGCTGAGCCATTTGATTCCGAGTTCGATTGCACCGCAAACGATATCGATGACCACCGCCTCGCCCATCTTGTGACCTTCGACCCGAGCCAGTCCGCGTTGGGTGGCCCAGCGACCATTGCCGTCCATCACGATGGCGACATGATTGGGCAGTCGGTCGGCTGCAATCCTGGGCGCGGCTTCCTTCGACACGTGCTGCGGGGGCCGGCACGGGCTCCCGTCGAGCGACGGCGGCAACTCCGGGAAGACAACGGGCCACGTCGACTTGTCGGGAAAGGCGGGGTAATTCTCCGGGGCGGGGGGCAGCTGCGGGAAGTCCGCGGACTTCAGCTTGCGTTCGTTCCTAGCCACACGCCACATCATGACTGCTCCCGCTTACGGGAGCGTGATACGTCCGTTCCACCAGCGGCAACGTTTTGAGTTGCCGTTCCAGATGCCATTGCAGATGTGCGGCCACCAACCCGCTGACGTGGTTGCGGTGGGATTGCGGCGCCTCCTGGGCGGCTTCCCAATCGCCGTCGTGCAGCGCGGACATCAGGTCCACCACACCCAGCGGCGGTGTGGTCGAACCAGCCGGGCGGCAATGCGCGCAGACGCTGCCCCCGGCGGCGATGTGAAATGCGCGATGCGGGCCGGGTTCGGCACAGCGCGCGCACTCGGTCAACGACGGCGCCCATCCGGCGATGCCCATGGCACGCAGCAGATAGGCGTCCAACAGCAGATCGCGGGGCCGGCTCCCATCGGCCACCGCCCGCAACGCGCTCACCGTGAGCCGGTGCAAGGCCGGAGCGGGCGCCCGCTCCTCACCGGCGAGGCGTTCGGCGGTTTCCAGCATCGCGCATCCGCAGGTGTACCGGCCGTAGTCGCTGACGATGTCGGTGGCGAACGCGTCAACCGAGACGACCTGCGTGACGATGTCGAGGTTGCGGCCGGGGTGCAGTTGCACGTCGATGTGCGCGAACGGCTCCAGCCGCGCGCCGAATTTGCTGCGGGTGCGGCGCACGCCTTTGGCCACCGCGCGAACCAGCCCGTGCTCGCGGGTCAACAATGTGACGATTCGGTCGGCTTCGCCGAGCTTATGTTGACGCAGCACTACCGCCCGGTCTCGATATAGCCGCATTACAATAGTTTTGCACCCCACCGCGACATCTCGGGTATCCGCGCCGATAGTCTCATAACCCGTGGTTGGCGCTTCTGGGTCCTCGGCTGGCCCCTTGTCCAAAGCAGACGGCCAGCGCCTACCGACGCTGACCGACCTGCTCTATCAGTTGGCGAACCGCTCAGTTACCTCCGAGGAGTTGGTGCGCCGTTCTCTGCAGGCGATCGATGCCAGCCAATCCACGCTCAACGCCTTCCGGTTGGTGTTCAACGAGTCCGCGCTGGCCGACGCGGCGGAGGCCGATCGACGGCGGGCCGCCGGTGACACGGCCCCGCTGCTGGGCATCCCGATCGCGGTCAAGGACGACATCGACGTTGCCGGATACCCAACCGCTTTCGGTACCGAGGGCCCGGTCCCGGCAGCCAGCAACGATGCCGAGGTCGTTCGGCGTCTCAAAGCGGCGGGCGCGGTCATCGTCGGCAAGACCAACGCTTGCGAACTGGGTCAATGGCCATTCACCAGCGGCCCCGGCTTCGGGCATACCCGCAACCCCTGGTCACGCCGGCACACTCCGGGCGGATCGTCTGGCGGCAGCGCGGCCGCGGTGGCCGCGGGTCTGGTCACGGCGGCCATCGGCTCCGATGGCGCCGGCAGCATCCGCATTCCCTCGGCGTGGACACACCTCGTCGGCATCAAGCCGCAACGCGGCCGCATCTCCACCTGGCCGATGCCGGAGTCGTGTAACGGCATCGCGGTCAACGGCGTGCTGGCCCGCACGGTGGCCGATGCGGCATTGGTGCTCGACGCCGCGTCCGGGAACGTCGAGGGCGACCTACACAAGCCGCCGCCGGTGACAGCATCCGACCACGTCAGCATCGCACCGGGTCCGCTCAATATCGCGCTGTCAACCCGTTTCCCTTACACCGGATTTCGGGCCAAGCTGCATCCCGAGATCCTCGCCGCGACGCAACGGATGGGTATGAACCTCGAGCTACTCGGCCACAAAGTCGTGCCGGGCAACCCGGACTACGGGCTGCGGATGTCGTGGGACTTTCTCGCCAGATCAACTGCGGGCCTGCAGTACTGGGTGGAGCGGCTGGGCGACTATGTCACCCTGGACCGCCGCACCGTGGCCAATCTGCGCGTCGGTCAGCTGCTGGGGCAGGCGATTCTGCGCAGCGCGCGCGAACACGAAGCCGCCGCCCAGCATCGGGTGGGCTCTATCTTCGACATCGTTGACGTGGTGCTGGCGCCGACCACCGCGCAGCCGGCGCCGCTGGTCCGTTCCTTTGACCGGTTGGGCAGCTTCGGCACCGACCGCGCGATGACCCGCGCCTGTCCGGTGACGTGGCCGTGGAACCTGCTGGGCTGGCCGTCAATCAACGTGCCGGCGGGGTTCACCTCCGCGGGCTTGCCGATCGGAGTGCAGCTGATGGGACCGGCGAATAGCGAGGGCATGCTGATCTCGTTGGCCGCCGAGTTGGAGGCGGTTTGCGGGTGGGCGACCGAGCAGCCGGAGGTGTGGTGGAACACCGGAAAAGACGTACCGCTGATCCGCAGTTGGACGGCCTAAGAGCGCGATCTAGAAGCCGAGTCGGCCTAGCTGCTTCGGGTCACTTTGCCAGTTCTTTGCGATCTTGACGCGCAAGTCCAGATAAACCTTTGTGCCCAGCAGCTTCTCGATCTGACCGCGCGCCGCGGTACCCACTTCGCGCAACCGGGCGCCCCCCTTGCCGATGATGATGCCCTTCTGGCTGGACCGCTCGACATACAGCACCGCGAACACGTCGATCAGGTCGTCACGCCCCTCGCGTGGGTTGATCTCGTCGATCACCACCGCCAACGAATGCGGGAGCTCGTCGCGCACGCCCTCCAGCGCAGCCTCGCGAATGAGCTCGGCCATCAGAATCTCCTCCGGTTCGTCGGTGAGCTCACCGTCCGGGTAGTAGGCCGGGCCGACCGGCAGGGCCGCGGAGAGCACGTCGATCAGCACGTCGACCTGTGTCCCGTCGACCGCCGAGACCGGGACGATCTCCGCGGAGCCGGTGACGAGTTCGTTGACCGCGACCAGCTGCGCGGCCACCCGATCCTTTGGCACTTTGTCGATCTTGGTCACGATGACGACGAGTGTCGTCTTTGGAGCAACCGAACGAATCTGCTCGACGATCCAGCGGTCTCCCGGACCGATCCCCTCGTCGGCCGGAATGCACAGCCCGATCACGTCGACCTCGGTGTAGGTGTCGCGGACCAGATCATTGAGCCGCTTGCCCAGCAGTGTGCGCGGCCGGTGCAAGCCGGGGGTATCGACCAGAATCATCTGAAAGTCGTCGCGGTGAATAATGCCCCGAATGGTGTGCCGAGTGGTCTGAGGCCGTTTCGAGGTGATGGCCACTTTGGTGCCCACCAGCGCGTTGGTGAGCGTCGACTTGCCGGTGTTCGGCCGGCCGACGAAACACACAAAACCCGAATGGAATTCGCTCACCTCCGGCTCCCCGCCGAGCGTGCACACAGGGCGACTTTTCGGGCGATTTCTCGCCATGAGTTCACGCTCGGCGTCATTGCGGGCCAGCCTCTCCGTTGATTTCGACCGGGCTGAGCAGGACGGTGCCGACCCGTACCCGTCCGCGGTGATCCCTGCCGCCTTCGGCGTGCAGCCGCAGACCGTGCGAGACCACTTCGGCGCCGGGCAGGGGCACCCGGCCCAGTTCCAGCGCCAGCAAGCCGCCCACCGTGTCGACGTCGAGATCGTCGTCGAATTCCACGCCGTACAGTTCGCCGACGTCTTCGATCGGCAGCCGTGCCGACACCCGGAAACGTTTGTCGCCCAGGTCTTCTATCGGCGCCGTCTCGGCCTGGTCATACTCGTCGGCGATCTCGCCCACGATTTCCTCCAAGACGTCTTCGATAGTGGCCAGACCGGCTATCGCGCCGTACTCGTCGACCAACAGAGCCATGTGGTTGCGGTCGCGTTGCATCTCGCGCAGCAGCGCATCGAGCGGCTTGGAGTCCGGCACGAATACCGCCGGACGCATCACCTGCGACACCTTGGTGTTGCTGCCGCCATCGGGCGATGAGAACGTGCGCTGAACAAGGTCTTTCAGGTACACCACGCCGACGATGTCGTCGACGTTCTCGCCGATCACCGGGATGCGGGAGTGCCCACTGCGCACCGCCAGCGTGGTCGCTTGTGCGGCCGACTTGTCGCTTTCGATCCAGATCATCTCGGTGCGCGGCACCATCACCTCGCGGGCCGGGGTGTCGCCAAGCTCGAAGACCGACTCGATCATCCGGCGCTCGTCGGCGGCGACCACGCCGCGCTGTTGGGCCAGGTCGACGACTTCACGCAGCTCGATCTCGGACGCGAACGGCCCGTTTCGTAGGCCCCGGCCCGGTGTGATCGCGTTACCGAGCAGCACCAGCATTCGGGGAATCGGCTTCAGCAACGCCGAGATCACCTGCAGCGGAAGAGCCGTCGCCAACGCGATGGTGTACGCGTGTTGGCGGCCCAGCGTGCGTGGGCCCACGCCGATCAGCACAAAGCTGATCAGGACCATGGCGACCGCGGCACCGAACAACGCCCAGTCCAGCCCGAAGTTGTCGTAGAGGAATACCACCAGGAGCACGGTCGCGGTGATCTCACACGTGGTCCGCAGCAAAACCACCAGGTTGATGTACCGCGGTCGCTCGGACATCACCTTGAACAGTGCGCCCGCGCCGGGCCGCTCGTCGCGCACCAGTTCCTGCACCCGGGCGATCGAGACCGTGCTGATGGCGGCGTCGGTCGCCGCGAACAGCCCGCCCAGTGCGATCAGCGCGATCGCGCCCAGCAGCTGACCCAGGCCGGTCAAAGGTCGAAATGCCTTGATTTGTCCAGCAACCGGCGGTCCTTCTCGCCCTGAAGATCGAGCCGATAGGCCTCGACCTGTTCGGCGACCCACTCTTCGAGCAACCGGCTCTGGAGAGCGAACATCTCCTTCTCCTCATCCGGCTCGCCATGGTCGTAGCCGAGCAGATGAAGCACACCGTGGATGGTCAGCAGCGCCAACTCTTGTCCGAGGCTGTGGCCCGCCGACGCCGCCTGCTCGGCGGCGAATTCTGGGCATAACACGATGTCGCCCAGCATCGCCGGGCCCGGTTCCGGGGCGTCGGGGCGGCCGCCCGGCTCGAGCTCATCCATCGGAAAGCTCATCACGTCGGTCGGACCGGGCAGGTCCATCCAGCGCATGTGCAGGTCAGCCATTGCCGCGGTGTCCAACAACACCATCGACAGCTCTGCGCTCGGGTTGACGTCCATCTTGGCGATGACAAACCGCGCGACGCTGACCAATTCCGATTCGGCGACGTCAATGCCCGACTCGTTGGATACCTCGATGCTCATCGGCGGCTGCGGGTTCCCGATGCCCGCCGCGCCGCCCGATTCATCCCGGAGTCGGGCTCTTCGTTTCGCGCGTAGGCGTCGACGATCTCCGAGACCAGTCGGTGGCGCACCACATCCACACTGGTCAAATGCGTGATGTGGATATCGTCGACGTCGTCGAGAATGTCGATCGCCGAACGCAGACCGGAGCGGGCACCGCCCGGCAGGTCGATCTGAGTGACATCCCCGGTGACGACCATCTTGGACCCGAAACCCAGTCGGGTGAGGAACATCTTCATCTGCTCGGCGGTGGTGTTCTGCGCCTCGTCGAGGACGATGAACGCGGAGTTAAGGCTGCGTCCCCGCATATACGCAAGCGGCGCAACCTCGATGACCCCGGCTGACATCAGCTTCGGGATCAGCTCCGGGTCCATCATGTCGTACAGCGCGTCGTACAGCGGTCGCAGGTACGGGTCGATCTTCTCGCTCAGCGTGCCAGGCAGAAAGCCCAGGCGCTCACCGGCTTCCACCGCGGGCCGGGTCAAGATGATGCGGGTCACCTGCTTGGTCTGCAGCGCGTGCACCGCCTTGGCCATGGCCAGATATGTCTTCCCGGTGCCGGCCGGTCCGACGCCGAAGACGATGGTGTTGGCGTCGATCGCGTCGACGTAGCGCTTCTGGTTGAGCGTCTTGGGCCGAATCGTCTTGCCGCGGCGCGCCAAGATGTCCAGCGAAAGCACTTCGGCCGGTGACTCATCGCCGGTGCCAACCAGCATGCCGACGCTGTGCCGCACCACCTCTGGTGTCAATGGCTGTCCGCCGGCCACGATGGCGATCAGCTCGGAGATTGCCCGTTCGGCGAGCGCGACGTCGGCCGGCTCACCCGAGAGGGTGACGGCGTTGCCCCGCACATGCAGGTCGGCGTTCAGGATGCGTTCGAGGGAGCGTAAATTCTCGTCGGCCGAACCGAGCAAGCCCACCACGAGGTCGGGCGGAACATCGATGCTGCTACGAACCTGAGCGCTCGCCTGCAGAGCAACGGTGTCAGCAGCACTGGTCTCGCGTGGCGTCACGTGGCTTTCGATGCCTGCTTTCCATGCTTGTCGGGCGAGCGGGGTCTGGCCGCGAGTCTACCGCTGGTCAGGACCGCTTCCCAATGGTTCGTTTGCAGGGGTCGCGTCCCATCGAGAGGTGAGCACGCCGAGCGCACCCAACGCCACCGCGGCGGCAGTCGACGTCCGCAGCACCTGCGGACCCAGCCGGACCGACACGGCACCCGCGCCGGTCAGCGCGGCGATCTCGTCCGGCGCGATACCGCCTTCCGGTCCGACGATGAGCAGCAGCGAATTCGGTTGTCCGGCAATGTCATCCGAAGGGCCAGCCGCCAGGGCGTCCGCGAGCCGAACGGTCGCCGATTCGTGCAAGGCCAGCACCGCGGCGCCGGCGGCGATTTCGTCGCGGACCCGCTGGGTGAGCGCCGCGGTGGACAGCACGCCGTCGACTCGTGGGATGTGCGCGCGGCGAGATTGGCGGGCCGCCGACCGCGCGACGGCGCGCCACCGGCGCAGGCCCTTGTCCTGCCGGGCGCCCTGCCAGTTGGCCACGCAGCGAGACGCCTGCCAGGGCAGGAACGCGTCGGCGCCGGCCTCGGTGGCCAATTCGATCGCCAACTCCGAGCGCTCGGACTTGGGTAGCGCCTGCACCACGGTGACCGGCGGCCGCCCGGGAGCGACGTTCCACCGCTGCAGCACCCGGGCGGTCAGGCCCTCGCGGCCCGCCTGCTCGACCACGCAGCTCGCGAGGCCTCCGGCGCCGTCGCCGAGCACCAATTCCTCACCGGGACGGATCCGGCGCACCGTGGCGGCATGAAAACCTTCGTCACCATCAACGACGGCGAGCGCGCCGGTGTCGGGCAGTGCCTCGACGTAGAACAGCTGGGATATTCCGGCGGCCATCGACCCGCGCTAGCGGCCGGTGAAGGTCTCGCGCAGCCGGCTGAACAGTCCGCCGCTGCCGCCGGCGTGCGTCGAGCGGACTTCGGCCACGTCCCGGCTGCGATGGGTCTTCAGCTCGCGCAGCAGCTCGGTGTCCTGGTGATCCAGCCGGGTGGGCACCACCACGTCGACGTGGATGTGCAGATTGCCGCGCGCGGCCGACCGCAGTTGCGGCATCCCGTGGCCGCGCAGCGTGATGATCGAAGCCGGTTGGGTGCCGGGCGGAATGGTGATCTCGCTCATGCCGTCGAGGATGGCGTCGATGGTGACCGTCGCACCCAGCGCCGCGTCGACCATCGGCACCGAGACCGTGCAGTGCAGGTCGTCGCCGTCGCGGACGAAGATGTCATGGGTTTGTTCGTGAATCTCGACGTACAAGTCGCCGGCCGGCCCTCCCCCGGGCCCGACCTCGCCCTGGGCGGCGAGCCGCACCCGCATGCCCTCGCCGACACCGGCGGGAATCTTTACGCTGACCTCGCGACGGGCCCGCACCCGGCCGTCGCCGACGCACTGGTGGCAGGGGTCCGGGATGACGACTCCGACGCCGCGGCAGGTGGGACAGGGCCGTGACGTCACCATCTGGCCCAGCAGCGAGCGCTGCACGCTCTGCACCTCACCGCGACCACCGCAGGTGTCACACGGGATCGGCGCCGAATCGCCGTTCGTGCCCTTGCCCTGACACCGGTCGCACAACACCGCGGTGTCGACGGTGACCTGCTTGGTGACACCGGTCGCGCACTCTTCGAGATCGAGCCGCATCCGCAGCAGCGAATCCGAGCCGGGCCGGACCCGGCCGATGGGACCGCGCGACGTCGAACCGCCGCCGAAGCCGCCACCGAAGAAGGCTTCGAACACGTCGCCCAAGCCGCCGCCGAACCCGCCGAAACCACCGGCCGATGCGCCCGCGCTTTGCAGCGGGTCGCCGCCCAGGTCGACGATGCGGCGCTTCTCCGGGTCGCTCAGCACCTCGTAGGCGGCGCTGATCTCCTTGAATTGCGCCTGCGCGGCCTCGTCGGGATTGATGTCGGGGTGCAGTTCGCGCGCCAGCTTCCGATAGGCGCGCTTGATGTCCGCATCGCTGGCGGTTCTGCTCACACCGAGCAGCCCGTAGTAATCGCGTGCCACGCTTGACCTTCCTAAGGATTCCTAAAACTCAAAAGGATTTCTAAAGACTCGAAGCCTTCGAGAGTCTTCAAGCCTTCTCAGACCGCATTGCAGCGGCCGTCCACAAATTCTGCGCCAGATGCCGCATCATCGCCCACCCAGCACTTCGCCGATATAGAGGGCAACCGCGGCAACACTTGCGATAGTTCCCGGATAGTCCATCCGAGTGGGCCCCAGCACACCCATGCCACCAAACACAGTATCTGAGGTGCCGTAAGCAGTTGTCACCATCGAGGTGCCCGCCATCTGCTCGACCGCCGTCTCCTGACCGATGCGCACCGTGACCTTGCCGGCCTCCTGCTGGTGCGCCAGCAACCGCAGCACCACCACCTGCTCCTCGAGGGCCTCCAGGATGGACCGCAGCGAGCCACCGAAATCGGCGGAGTTGCGGGTGAGGTTGGCGGCGCCGCCCATCAGCAGGCGCTCTTCTGTGTGCTCGACCAGCGACTCCAGCAATACCGTCGCCGAGCGACCGACAGCGTCGCCCAACCCGCCGGCACCGCGGAGCTGCCCGGCGAGGTCGGCCACCGCGATCGACGCCGCGGCGAGCTTCTTGCCTTCCAGTGCCTGGCCGAGCATCTCGCGTAGCTGAGAGAGTTGGTGCTCGTCGATGACGTCACCCAACTCGACGATGCGCTGGTCGACTCGCCCGGACTCGGTGATGACCACCAGCAGCAGTCTCGCCGGCGTCAACGCGATCACTTCCAGGCGGCGAACCGTCGACGTGGACAGCGTCGGATACTGAACCACCGCCACCTGACGCGTCAGCTGAGCCAGCAGCCGTACCGCACGACGCAGCACGTCATCGAGATCTACCCCGGATTCCAGGAAGCCTTGGATCGCGCGGCGCTCCGCCGACGATAGCGGCTTGACGTCGTCGAGCCTGTCGACGAACTCGCGGTAGCCCTTCTCGGTGGGCACGCGTCCGGAGCTGGTATGCGGCTGGGCGATGTAGCCCTCGGCCTCCAGCACCGCCATGTCATTGCGGATGGTCGCGCTGGACACACCGAGATTGTGGCGGTCCACCAGGGACTTGGAACCAATCGGTTCCTTGGTGGCAACGAAGTCGGCGACAATGGCGCGCAACACCTCAAAGCGACGATCGTCGGCACTTCCCATTGGCTGTTACCTTCCTGATACCTCCCTACCGCGGTCCATTTTACGGTCTTGCGAGGTAGGGCCCGCACCACCGGGCCTGGGGTCCCACGCCGCAGTGATCTTTCGGACTAACCTGTCCACCATGATCCCGCCGAACCTGGGCGATGCATTGGACAGCGGCAGCCGATGATCTTCAAGGGCGTGCGGGACGGCAAGCCGTATCCCGAACACGGGCTGTCCTACAAGGACTGGTCACAGATACCGCCGCAGCAGATCCGGCTCGACGAACTCGTCACCACGACCACGGTGCTCGCGCTGGACCGCCTGCTTTCGGAGGACTCCACGTTCTACGGCGACCTCTTTCCGCACGCGGTGCGGTGGAAGGGCGTCACGTATCTCGAAGACGGGGTGCACCAAGCGGTGCGCGCCGCGCTGCGCAACCGCATCGTCCTGCACGCGCGGGTGTACGACATGGACAGGCCACTGGAAGAGCAGACCCAGCCGGGTGGCGGGCCGACCACCCGCGGGTTCTAACCGCCTTAATTTTGGGCGAGGCCCGGCCGAGTGTGCGCTCGGGGCGTTGAGTGTGCAATTAGGGCGTTGAGTGTGGAATCAGGGCGCGATTTCGCGCCGATCTACTCCCTGAACGCACACTCGAACCGAGGTCAGTGCGACGTGGCTGCCTGTAACAGCTGCGCCGCCGAGTCTTGCGACAGCGCCCAGCCGCCCTGGTTGACAAACGTGAGGTTCCTCGTGACCGGTGCAGGGAGCTTCGGACCCGAGACGGCCACGTCCGCGGTGGCCGCAGTCGGACCGGAAGGCTGGATATTCGTCACGTTGAACGACAGCGGAAACTCGCCGTCCCGGTACGCCTTCCTCAGCTCATGGTCGAACAGGTGACCCTCGCCCGAATCGATGCCGCCCTGGACCAGGCCGGTCTTGGTCGTGTACGACACACCGGGATCAGAGAGGGTGTTGAGCAGGCCGGTCAACTGATCGGGAGTCGGAACGTTGGCGCCCGGCGGCGGGTCCTGCGGCAACGGTGCGCCGACGGCGACGGGCTGCACCTGCGGCATCATCGGCGTAAGGGACGCGATAGACGTAACGCCCGCTGCCGCCGCCCCGATCGCGGCAACAGCCGCCACCCCCGTGGCGATGGTTTTCACAGTTGATTTCATGTTCAGGTCCTCCCCTGGATTTGCATGGACTGCTGGCGGCTTGTGACGCGCCGGCGATCACACTCCATGTTTCAATTGTGCCCTCTGTGACTGGTGTTTCGTATCTCAGATCGGTCACAACCTGGTGTTGGAGTCCTGGTCGGCGGATCCGCCCGGCCCTCGGCGAATCGCTGCCCGGCAATGCTGGCCCCTAGCACGCGGTCCGACAGCAAGCCCAGACAGCTCAGGTTGGGAAATCCGGGACCCTGTGTGAGTCCCGAGAGGCTCGGGAGAAACAGCTTGGGCGCGACATCCGTGACCGCCAGGTCGTAGCCGATCGCTTCCTGCAGACGGTCGGCGGCCAACGGTCCGCCCAACCCGAGCTCGAGCAGGTCGAGGGCCTCTTGGCTGAACAGCGAGGTAAACCACAGCGGGTCGGCCCCGGAGCCGTCGATGACCAGGTCAAAACCGTGCACCGTCTCCAGGTTCTCGCTGCCGCGGTTGGTGGACAGCGTCAATCGGATCTGTCCCTGGCGGCCCACCGCATGGGCGACGCGACCACGCAGGTGATGGATACGGTCATCGGCCAACAACGCTTCTTGCACGTTTGCCGAGAACACTCCGCGGTCGGTGCGGACCAGCGCGTCGCGCCGTTCGTCCAGCGTCAGGGCGGTCCAGTCAGTGGGGTCGGAGAACAGCGAGTTCTCGAAGAAGCCTTCGCCACGGGTGAACAGCGTCACCTGTGGCGAGATGACGGTGATTGTCGAAACCCGGTGCCGAAACAGCTCATTGAGCATCGATGCGGCGGCCTCACCGCCGCCGATCACCGCCACCCGCTCGGCAGTGATGCGGTCGTGGCCGGCGGCCCGGTCCCAGAACTGGGCAATCGAGAGCACTCGCGGATTGCCGGGCAGCAACGACTTCTCGGCCTGGCCCGGCCCGGTGATCATCAAGGCGTCGGCCTGCACGGTGGTCTCGTGGGTGCGCAACGCCCACCGGTCACCGGTGACCGCTAGCTCCTCCACCTCCCCATGCACGACGTTCAGGCCGACGTGGCCGGCGACCCAGCTCAGGTACTGGCTCCAGCGGCGGTGGGTCGGAGCCGGTCTGCCGCGGTCGATCCATTCGGCAAAAGAGTTGGTCGCGACCAGATAGGACTGCCAGCTGTACCGGGCCATCCGCTCGTCGAGTTCGGCGTTGCGGCGCGGCACCAGCGCCGACCGGTAGGGAAACCCCACGTCTTTTTCCGGGCTGGTGCCCAGCCGGTGCGCGCCGTCGGTCCAGCCACCGCTGGCCTGCCAGTTGGCCGCGACCCCAAGGCGTTCCACCGCGATCACCTCGGGCACCTCGACGCCCATGTCGCGAAGAACCGACGCCTTGGCGGCGACGGCCACCGCCTTTGCCCCGGCGCCCAGGACGGCAAGTGTTGTCATGATGCGAGCTCCATCAGCGCGTCCTCCCATAGCGACTGCAGTACGGCGATGTCGTCCGGACTGAGGATGTCTGGCAGCGCACGCCACTGCGTGGCCAGCACGGGAGCGTCGACGGGCCCGAGAAGAGCTGCCAGCACGGTCAATTCGTGGCGCACCGCCTGTTCGGGCTCGGGCAGTCGCCCCACCTCTGCGATTAGCTCTCGATCGAGCTTGAGGTCGCCGACACCGACGTGCAGGCCCCCAAGGTAGTTGAGCAGGACTTGGGGTTCACCGTGATCGCGCAGTCGATGATCGACCCGCAAGTACCGCAGCAGGCCGTAGTCGATGCCGCTGCCGGGGATACGGGCCAGGTCGGTGGCGGCGTCCGAATGAATGCGCAGCGGGTAGATCGCGGTGAGCAGACCCACGGTGTCACTGGTATCGATCGCGCCGTCGTCGACGACGACGTCGGCGCGGCCGTGCGTCTCCAGGGCAAGCAAAGGTGGGGGGGTGTCTTGACCGTGCCGGCGCCGCCAGGCGCTCACCATCCGCGCGGCCGCGGTCGCCAGCAGCGCGTCCACCGGGTGCGACATCGCAAGCAGTCGCGCAGTCAGGTCGGCGTCGCAGGTGGCGATGCTGATCGCCAACTCGCCGACCCTGTCGGTTTGCGGCCGCAACCTCCGCGCACCCAGCGGCGGGTCGAGGCCGTCGAGTTCGCCGGCCCAGAAGTCTTCGGTATCAAGGGCTTTGGCCCGCTCAATCAGGAGCCGTGACCACTGTCGGTAGTTGGTGTGCTCCCGGGTCGGCGCCGGCGGGCGTCCCGCGGCCAGGGCGTGCAGGCCGGCGTCGACTTCACCGAGCACGATGCGCCACGACGCCGGGTCCATGGCCAGCGCGTGCGCGGTCAATACCAGCAGACCGGGGCCGTCCTGTTCGCGCAGCCAGACAGCCGACACCAGTCGGCCGGCGTGCGGGTCGAGACTCTCCAGCGCTTCGAAGGTCACCTTTGCGACGTCGCTGACCGTCTCGCCGCCGACCCACACTTCGCTCAGGATGTCTGTTTTCGGTTGTGCCACAAGCGTCATCGCTCCCCGATCCAGACGGCACCGCAACACCTCGTGCCCGTCTAGGATGGCGCCCAGCAGCGCATCCAGCCCGTCGCGCGTGATCGTGTGCGGCAGCCTGATGACTTCGGTCTGGGCAAGCCGGCGCGGATCGCCGTGCTCGTAGAGCCAATGAACGTTGGGCAGCACGGGGATCGGCTCGCCGGCGTCTGCCGCATTAGTTAGGGGCGTGCCAGCGGCGGCGTCGGCGTCGATCGCGGCGGCCAGCTCCCTGATGGTGTCGCACTCCACCATCAACCTGGCCCGAAGCGCGATGCCACGCCGGCGTGCCGCCTGCACGACCGACAGGGCCACGATGCTGTCTAGCCCCATCTGCAGAAAGCCCGCCGTGACATCGACGTCCGTGTTGCCGAAGACGTCGGCGAACGCCCCGGCCAGCTCCGTCTCGGTCGGGGTTCCGGGTGGCGTTACCGGGGCTTCGTCGAGATCAATAGCGGCTAAGGCCTTCTCGTCGATCTTGCCGTGCGGGGTCAGCGGCAGTTCGTCGAGGACGACGATGTGATGCGGGACCAGGTAGCGCGGCAACCGTTTCACCAGCATCGAACGCAACTCGGTCACCGGCGGCGGAGTCCCGCCGGCAGCCACATAGGCCGTCAGCCGGGAACCACTGGCGTGGCTGCGCGCAGTGACGTGGGAACCGCGCACTTGGTCGTGGCTGTTGAGCACCGCGGCGATCTCACTCGGTTCGACGCGGAAACCGCGGATCTTCAGCTGGTCGTCGCTGCGGCCGAGGAACTCCAGACCGCCATCGGGCATGCGGCGCACCAGGTCTCCGGTGCGGTACATTCGGGCACCGCTGCGGTTGGGCTCCGCGACGAAGCGTGCGGCGGTCTCGGCCGCGCGTCCGAGGTAGCCGCGGGTGCATTGCTCGCCCCCCAGGTACAGCTCGCCGGCGACGCCGTCGGGCACCGGCCGCAGCCAGGAGTCCATGACGTAGGCGCGGGTGCTTCGGGTGGGGCGTCCGATGGTTGGTCGCGCATGCTCGGCGACACTGGCGACGACGGCCTCGACCGTCGTCTCGGTGGGCCCGTAGCAATTGAATGCCGTCATGCCGGTCTCGGCGCACTTCCGCTGGATCATCCGCCACGCCGAGACGCCCAGGGCTTCACCGCCGAGCGCGAGTACCGCCAGCGGCACCCGTTGCAGCAGCCCGGCAGTGTGCAGCTGGGCGAACATCGAGGGCGTGGTGTCGATCATGTCCAGGGCGAATCGGTCGATCGTTTCCATCAGCGCCTCGGCATCACGCTGACGCTCGCCGTCCACGATGTGCACCGAGTGACCGTCGAGCAATGCCACCAGCGGCTGCCATGCCGCGTCGAAGGTGAATGACCAGGCATGCGCGACACGCAGCGGCCGCCCCAGCCGCGCGCCGGCCGGCCGCAGGACCCGTTCGATGTGGTCGTCGGCGTATGCCGTAACCGCCCCATGGGTGCCGACAACGCCCTTCGGGGTGCCGGTGGTGCCCGACGTGAAGATCGCGTAGGCGGCATGCCCGGGTAGCGCACTGGCCGGCCGGTATTCGGTGGCGGGTTCGGCGGACGTCAAAGCGGTGAAGGCGTCCCCGTCGACGACGGCCACTGGCGATGTCTGGCGCAGGATCTCGGCAATACGGTCGGTGGGCATCGACGGATCCAGCGGGACGATCATGCCGCCGGCCTTCAGTATTGCCAACATCGCAACCACGTAATGCGGATCTCGCGGCAGCACGATCGCGACCGGGCTTTCGGCACCCACCCCCGCGCGTTGCAGGGCGGCGGCCAGCCGGTCGGTGAGCGCGTCGAGTTCGCGATAGGTCAGCTGGCCGTCGGCCCAGCTGACCGCGACCGAATCAGGCTTGGCCGTGGCGATCTCGGCGAACCGGGCGTGCACGGAGGCCCACGATGGGCGGACGCCCGGCGGATCGGCGGCGCCCGGGTCGATTTCGCCCTCGAGCCGGACTTCTACATCGACATCGACATCGACAACGACGTCGCGCAGCGGACGGTCCCACCCGGTGACCAGTCCCTGCACCACCGTCAGCAGCCGCCTGCCGAGATCGTCGGGCGCGATCGGGCCCAGCGCTCCGTCGAGGACCTCCACCAAAACCGTCAGCTCACCTTTGCCGAGATGCGCGGCAATGGTGACCGGGAAGTGTGACAAGCTCTCCAGCGCCACGGGCCGGAACGTCGCGCCGTTTGCGACGAATTCTGCGCCCCCCACCACCTCGCCGGGTGGGAAGTTCTCGTACACGAGCAGCGTGTCGAACAGCTCGCCGACGCCGGCGACGGAACGCAACTCGGCATGACTCAGATAGCTGTGGTCCCGCATTGCTGCGAATTCGCGCTGCAGCTCGACGCAATGCGCCCCCACTGTTTTGCGAGGGTCCAGCCGCACCCGCAACGGCACGGTGTTGATGAACATGCCGACCATCGTCTCGACGCCCGACAGTTCGCTGGGCCGGCCGGCCACCGTCACACCGAAGGCCACGTCGGCGCGATCGGTAAAAGCTGACAGCGTTGTGGCCCAGGCTATTTGAACAAGCGTGTTGAGCGTGATTCCGCGGTGACGGGCGGCGTCGGTCAGCGCGGTGGTGGCATCCCGGTCGAGGCATAGTTCGGTGCGGCGCGGAATGCCCGCCTGCGGCGGTATTCCGGTCAGCGCCGACGACAGCAAGGTCGGTCCGTCCAGACCGTCCAGGTGCTCGGCCCACACGGCGCGGCTGGCCGCCTGATCGAGTCCGGCGAGCCAGCCGATGTAGTCCCGGTACGGGCGCGGAGGCGGGGGCAACGCGGCGAGGTCGCCACCGGCCCGATACAGCGCGAGCAGCTCGGAGACGAAAAGCGGCAACGACCATCCGTCGATGACGATGTGGTGCGCGACAATCAGCAGATGCCATTGTGCTTCCGGTAACTCGACGAGCAGGAACCGGATCAGCGGCCCGTGGCCCACGTCGAAACGGCGCCGGCGTTCGTGCGTTTCCAGCGCCTCGAGCTCGTCTGGGTCAGCGCGCACATACCGCCAGGGCAACTCGACGGTGGTCGGTATCACCTGAACGGGCCGGCTCAGGTTGCCGTGTACGAAGCTTGCCCGCAGGTTCGGGTGCCTGGTCAGCATCAATGAAGCACAGTCGCGCAGCAACGAGACGTCGAGCGGTCCGGTGACGTCGGCGGCCATCGCGATCACGTACGGGTCCGGTTCGTCGGTGTCGGTGTCGATGTCGGTGTCGGTGTGGGACAGAGTCGCCATCGAGAACAGCCCCTGTTGTAGCGGGCTGAGCGCCATCACGTCCTCGATGGCCGGTCGTGCGTCGGCTTGCGTCACGGTTGATCGCCCCATGACGAGGTCAGGGCCGCCAGTTCGTCGGGCGACAATCCCGATGTGCTCATCGGCGCGTAATGCGTGTCGTCCTGCCCAAGTTCGGCTTCCGGCTTGGCGTCGAGCGCGGCGGCGAGCTCGTGCAGCACCGGATGCTCGAAGACCATCCGTGGGGTCAGCGTCATCCCGCGATCCCGGGCCTGCGCGGCCACCCGCACCGCGAGGATGCTATCGCCGCCGAGGTTGAAGAAGTCGTCGTAGCGGCCGACCGCGTTTACGTCGGGGTCCAATTCGAGCACAGCGGTGAGGATGTCCGCCAGGGCGCGTTCGGTGGCGGAGCCGGGCGGCTCGGCCAGACCAGGGACCGCCTGCGCCGACGCAGGCCTTGCAGGCTTCGCAGGATTTTCGGTGTCGGCCAGCAGCTCCAATTGGCCGTCGGCGTTCCACACTCCGCGCTCGCCGTTGCGGTAGAGCCGCGAACCCGCCTGCCCGTCAAATGGATTCGCGACGAATCGGGTAGCGGTCAGCGATGACCGCGCCAGCCGGCCGCCGACGGCGACTTCTCCCCCGTAATAGATGTCGCCCACCACGCCGAGCGGAGCGGGTTTCAGCGCGCCGTCGAGGAGGTAGACGCGTGCGGTGCCGGCGCCCGCGTTGGCCTCGTCCAGAACGCGTTGTCGGTCTTGGGCACTGGCAATCTCGACATCGCGCAACGATTGGTCAGGGCGGTCGGCGAAAGCCTCGACGACCCGGACCAGCCACTCGGCGAACCGCTTCGCGGTGCTGCGCCGGTACAACTCGGTGCGGTAGATGACCTGGCCGCGGTAGCCGTCGGCGGATGCGAAGACGTTGACCGATATGTCGGCGTGCGCGACGTCGAAGATCGGCTCGAGTGCCGTGAACGTGGTCTCGCCGTCTGGCCCGCTCGCAACGACGCGGCCTTGGGGCAATTCGTCCCGAACGTGGACCACGACGTCGAACAGCGGATTGCGCGCAAGCGTCCGTGTCGGTCTGACCGCATCCACCACCTGGTCGAACGGCAGGTCCTGATGCGAGTAAGCTGCCAGCGCCGTCTCCCTGCTGCGCAGCAGCACCTCGCGCAGTGTGGGATTGCCGCGCATGTCGTTGCGCAGCACCAGGATGTTGATGAAAAACCCGATCAGCTGATCCAATGCGGACTCGTTGCGACCGGCCACCGGGGTGCCGATCGGGACGTCCACGCTGCCGCCGGCCTTGTGCAGCACCACGGCGACGGCGGCTTGGAGCAGCATGAACTCGGTGACGCCGAGCTCACGAGTCAATCTGGCCAGCTTGTCACGGGTCGCCGCCCCGACACTGAACTCGACGGCATCACCGGCGCCGCTGAGGATGAGCGGGCGCGGGACGTCTGGGCGCAGGCCGGTTTCGGTGGGCAGCCCGGCGAGCTGGCCGACCCAGTACTCGCGTTGCGGGACGACGAAACTTTCGCTGTCTTCGAGCAACGCGGCCTGCCAAACGCCGAAATCGGCGTACTGCAACGGCAGCGGGACCCACGACGGCGCATGCCCGGCGCTGCGAGCCCGGTAGGCGGTCAGCACGTCGGTGAACAACACCTCGGCCGACCAGTGGTCGCCGGCGATGTGGTGCAGCACCAGCGACAACACGTTCTGCTCGGGAGTGCTCAGCAGCGCCGCACGAATCGGCCAGTGGGTCTCCAGATCGAAGACGTGACCCCGCTCCTCATCCAGCTGGGCTTGCAGCCAGTGCGCGCCGCTCCCGTCCGCGCGCCGCACTGTCACTTCCGCGGGGGGATGGATGATCTGGTATGGCACACCGCCGATTTCGCGGTAGGTAGTGCGCAGTATCTCGTGCCGTGCCACGACGTCGGTGATTGCCGCCGCCAGTGCGTCGGTGTCGCAGGGGCCACGCAATGCTGCGGCGAAGGGGATGTTGTTGAAGGGAGTCGGCCCATCGATGCGGTAGGTGAACCAACTGCGCAGCTGAGACGACGACAGTCGCACCGGCCCCTCATGATTCACCCGCCGCAGTGGTGGCCGTAAAGAACGAAGGTCCGGCCTGTCCAGGGTAGCCAGGATGTCTACGTGATCGGCCAGTCGAGCCACCGTCGCGAGTTCGAAGATCTCTCGCACACCGATGTCGACGTTGAATGCGTTGCGGATGGACGCAACAAGTTTGGTTGCCAGCAGCGAGTGACCGCCGAGGTCGAAAAACGAGTCTTCGGCGCCGATTCGCTCCCGGCCGAGCAGCTCGCCGAACAGTCCGGCAATGCGCCGCTCGGTTTCGGTATCCGGTGCACGGAACTCGGCGCCGGGATCGATTACCGGATCCGGCAGCGCGGCGCGGTCGATCTTGCCGTGCGCGGTGATCGGAATCTCTTCGAGCACGACGTACGCCGCGGGCACCATGTATTCGGGCAATGCTGCGCCCACTCGGGCCCGGATGCGGTCGACATCGACCGATTGGGTGTCTTCGCCCGCTGCGGGTGTTACGTAGCCGACTAGGCTCCTGCCCAGTCCCGGAAGCTCGCTGACCACCACGATGGCCTGCCCGACGGTGGGATCGACCGAGATGGCCGCGGCGACATCGCCCAGTTCGATCCGGAAGCCGCGGATTTTTACCTGTTCGTCGGCGCGACCGACGAACTCGATGTCCCCGTCGGCGTTGCGGCGCGCGAGGTCTCCGGATCGGTACATCCGGGCACCGGGTTGGAATGGATCGGCGACGAATCGCTCAGCGGTGAGTCCGGCGCGGCGATGGTATCCATGCGCGACATGGGTTCCGCCGATGTAGATCTCGCCGATCACGCCGACCGGCACCGGCTGCAGTGCGTCATCGAGCAAGTGCATCGCGGTGTTGATCTTGGGCCGGCCGATGGGCACGATGCGAGTGCCCTGTGGTCCCTCCACCTTGTACCGGCTGGCATTGATCACAGTCTCGGTCGGACCGTAGAAGTTGTGCAGCAGTGCGTCAAACGTCGCGTGGAACCTGTCGGCCACCTCGCCGGGCAGGGGTTCTCCGCCGATGGGTACCCGCTGCAACGTCCGCCACTGGCTGACGCCAGGCAGCGACAAGAAGAGCCCGAGTAGTGACGGTACGAAATGCATTGCGGTAATGCCCTCGTCGTGCAGCAGGTCGGTGAGATATCCGATGTCGTTGAGCCCGCCGGGTCGTGGAATCACCATCCGTGCGCCGCAGGCCAGCATGCCGAAGATCTCGGCGATCGAGACATCGAAGCTGGGCGAGGCGACCTGCAACAACCGGTCGGTGCCGTCGACGCCGTACTCGCCCCTGAACCACACGAAGTACTCGGCGACAGGGCGGTGCGGCACCGCAACGCCTTTGGGTAAGCCGGTGGTACCCGAGGTGTAGATCAAATACGCCGTGTTGTCCGGTCCCAGCGGGCGGATCCGATCGGCGTCGGTCGGATCGTCGGCGCGGTACCCAGCCAAATCCGGCACCGCCTCACGCAACACGAGTTTCGCATCGCAGTCGCCGAGGATGAACTCCAGTCGGTCTTGCGGGTAAGTGGGGTCCACGGGCACATACACCGCGCCTGCCTTGGCCACCCCAAGCGCGGTGACGACCAGGTCCGCCGATTTGTCGAGCAGCACGGCGACCCGGTCTTCGGTCCCTATCCCCCGCTCGATCAACCAGTGCGCCATCCGGTTTGACGCTTCGTTGATGTCGCGGTAGGTCAACCGGCTGCCCTGATAGACGACGGCGAGCTCATCCGGGGTCCGCGCGGACTGCTCGCACACCAGGTCCGCGAGGGTCTTCGGGGCGGTATCGAACGTCTCACCGTGCGACACCACGCGAAGCCACTCGGCGTCGCGCTCATCCAGCAACGCCAGTCGGCCCAGCGCCGTGTCCGGCTCAGCCAGCGCGTTGTCCAGCAGCACGGCGAAGTGCTCGAGCAACTGACGCACCAGGGCAGGCTCGAGGATCTCCAGCAAGTGTTCGGCCTCGACCAACGCACCGGTCCGGTCGAATTCGATCATGAACCCGAGCGGCAGCTGGGTGAGGTTGCTGCGCAGGTCGTACCGTTCGCAGCGCACGCCGGGCGGACAGAATCCACCGCCATCGGGCTCCCGGAAGCCGAAGCTGACGCGGGTCAGGCGCTCGGCGCCGTAGCGGCGATCGGGATTCAGTTCGCGGACCGCGCGGTCGAGCTCGATTCGTTGGTGCGCGAACGCCCCCGCGGCCACGTCGCGGGTGGACGCCAGCAACTCGCGGAAGGTCATCGCCGACCGCGGGCGAAGGCGCATCGCCACCGTGTTGCCGAAATAACCGATGGTGTCATCGGTTCCGGCGCCGCGATTGACTCGATTGTTGACGGGGGCGGCCACCAGGAAGTCGTCGCTGTGCGTATAGCGATGCATCAGGGCGCCGAAGGCGGCCAGCAGCACCATGTACGGCGTGCAGCCGTTCTCGGTCGCGATTGCGCTCACCGATTGGGTGGTCTCGACGGATAGCCGCAGCATGCTGCGGGCGGCGCGCCAGTTGGTCGGCACGCTCGTTCCGGCTGGGCCGGGCAGTTCCAGCGGCTCAGGCGGGTCGGCCATGACGGCGCGCCAGTAGTCGAGGTCGGCTTGGGTGGAATCCGGTTCCTGCGGAGCCAAAGAGCGGTGTTCGGCTCCCAGATCGGCGCCGCCATAAGCTCGGGTCAGATCCGTGAAGAACACCCGCCACGAACCGTCGTCCCAGGCGATGTGGTGGGCGACCAACAGCAGCACATACTCGTCGGCGGCCGTGCGCACGACCGTGACCCGCAGCGGTGCGTCGGTGGAAAGGTCGAAGGGGAAGCTGAATTCACGCTGCGCCAGCACTTCGAGGCGCAGACGCTGTGCTTGGTCTGACAGGCCAGTCAGGTCGTGCTGCGCCCACGCCGGGCGGAGATCGTCATGCACCTTCGGCGCAGGCGCACCATCCTCGTCGGCGGTATAGGTGGTGCGCAGCGTTCGATGCCGACGCGCGACTTCGTTGACGGCGTCGTGCAGCCGGGTTAGATCTACCTGACCGGTAATGCGGTAGGAGACAGAGATATTCAGCAACGCGCCACTGGGATCGGCCATCTGCACGAACCACATCCGCGCCTGGCCGTCGGAAAGCTTTTCTGGCCCGCTTTTCAAGGTGCCGGGATCCGTCCCCTCGGGCGCAGACGCGAGACCCCGGTCGGCGAGCCTGCGGCGAAGCAGCGCCAACCGGGCGTCATCGAGCCGGGTGTCGGCGCCGGCAGTGTCAGTCACGCGAAATATCCACTTTCTGTGCGGTGCCTAAGCGCACTTGGGCGCTCTCGGAGGCTCTCTCGGGTGCGCTCTCGAGTTTCGACACGAGTTCGTCGCCGGTGATCTCGTCCAGCAGTACAGCCAGCGGCACTGTTCGGCCGATCACCCGTTTGAGTCGTTTGCGGAGGTCCACCGCCAGCATCGAGTCGACGCCCAAATCAAACAGTGATTCCTCGAGATTCACTTGAGCGGCTTGCTGAATTCCGAGCACCGCGGCTAACTGGTTGCGCACCGTGTCGACGATCGCCGTGTCCGTCGGGGCGGCCGCGATGTCGGGTGCTTCTGCCTTTCGGCTGTCCAAAAACACTTGCAGCCGAGCCGCATCGGCCGAGAACACCAGCGGGTCGACCTGCCACTCACGCAGGCTGGCCTCGATCGCCTGGCGCGGTGACATCTGTCGCAGCCCGGCACGCTCGATGTTGGTGACTTCGGCCGCATCCACGATGCCGCGGTTTCTTCGGGCCTGCCACAGGCCCCATCGCACCGAAACGCAGCGCCGGCCGTCCGCGCGCAGCTGGTCAGCCACGACATCGAGCAGTCGGTTCGCCGCCGAGTACGCGGCGTGGCCCCGCCCGCCCCACACCCCGGACACCGACGAGCACAACAGCACTCGGGCGTCCGGGCGAACCGGCCACAGCTGGATCATCCGGGCCAGACCATTGACCTTGGCGGCGAAGGTGTCGGCGACAGCGGCCGCCGTCAACGCGGCTGGGGCGGCAAAGGTGGCACTGCCCGCCGCGTGCACGATCAACGAGGCGCCGTCAGCCCCGTACTCTGCCGCGACCGAGGACAATTGGTCCGGATCGGTGATGTCACACGGCGCGGACACCAGCGCGCTGCCGTGTTCGGCTGCGAGGGCCTGCAGCGTGTTTGCGTCAGAGGCGCCCCGGCTCAGCAACACAATGCGCCGGGCGCCACGCTCGGCGAAATACCGGGCGTAGTGCATACCGATGGCGCCGGCGCCGCCGGTGATCACGACGTCGTCGAGAAGACCGGAGTCCAGCCGCCATTGCGGGGCCGTTGGCGCATCGTGCACGGTGCGCTCGAACAGCGCGTACCCGTCGCCGGCCTTGCGTAGGGCAAGGTCGACGGAGCCGGTCAGCGATGCCTCGATGACGGCGGCACCGGCCACCGGCGTCAGTTCCCACGAGGGCAGGTCGAGATTCTGGAAAGTCAGTTCTGGGTAATCGAATCCGATGCTGCGGTGCATTGCGGCCAGCGCCGCGTGGCCGGGCGATTGCGGCGCGTCATGTTGGTCGACTCGCTCGGCGCCAACGGTGAGCAGACAGACCGTTCGGCACCGGGGACCAAGCGCCGTGACGAAGCCGAGTTTGTCAGCCTCGATGAGGCCGGTGAGTGCCTTGGTCGCGCCTACAACATCGGCGCCATCGGCTTCGAAGACGGGGGCAACCGCCACGACAACCTCCGCATCGCGCAGCGCACTGAGCCGGGCCGCGGGGTTCGAATCGATCGCCGCGCGCAGCGGTCCAGTGAGCGCGCCATCGGTGCCGAGGTCGACCACGGCGAAATGCGCTGGCGGCGCTGGGACCGCTGCGGTGCGCGCCGTCTGCTCCCAGTGCTCGACGGCCACGGTCAGGTCGGGTGTCGGTCCGGGCACCTCAGGCAGCGCCGCCAGGGGCTCGGGATGCGCCCACATCGGGATCGAGCGCATCGGCGCGTGCGGGAATCCCTGCAGATCGGTGTCTCCCGTAGCGTCGGCGGTCTCCCGTAGGGTCCAGGTCACCCCAGGCATAGCCCGGGTCAGCGACCGCGGCGGTAACGATGTTCGCCGACAGCGCGTCGACCAACGGCTCGTCACGACGAGCAGAGCCGACAAGTACCGCCGGACCATCCGGCTCTGCCTCAAAATTCTGATCGATGGCAAACAACAGCGACGGACTGGCCGACAGCTCGATGAAAGAATCAGCTCCACAACGGATTGCCGACTCGACGGCGTGGTCGAACCGCACCGTGTGACGCAGGTTTGCGTACCAGTAGTCGCCGAACATCGTTCCCGGTGCCACCACGTCACCGGTGGTTCCACCGATGAATTGCACCGGCGCCGCGGCAAATTCCCCGGTGGGCAGCCGCGCCAGCAGTTCATCGCGGAGCGGCTCGAGCACGCTGGTATGTACCGGAAAGCCGACGGTGATCTCTCGGGCGAACTGACCACTGCGACGGACCGCTTCGACGACGGCCAGCACCGCTTTGCGATCGCCCGACACTGCGACGGTCGAATGAGCGTTGACCACCGACAGCTCCAGCCAGCCGTCGGTTTCGGCGATCAGCGAACCTGCGGCCTGTTCGCTAATGCCCAGTGCCGCAACCGCGTAGCGACCCGGCAGCCGGTCCACCACACTGGCACGGGCCTCGACCACCGCGACAGCATCGGGCAACGTGATGCTCCCGGCGATGTAGGCTGCGGCGACTTCACCGAGGCTGTGACCGACAGTAAGGTCGGGCAGTACGCCGCAGGACAGCCAAACGTGTGCCAGCGCGACGGCATGCACGAACTGCGCGCCCTCAATTTCGATTTCGGAGAACACATCTGGGTCGGCCGTTGTGGTTTCGTCGGTTGTGGTGAGGTAGCGCAGCGGCGACGCGATGCCGGCGGCAACGAACTCCGCAGCACAGGTGTCGGCTGCCGCCCGGTAAGGGGGCAGTTCCTGGTACGCAACGACGCCCATGCCAGGCCATTGACCGCCCTGGCCCGGAAACACGAAGGCCTGCCGCGGGGCGGAACCCAGCGCCGATCTGGCGACCAACCGATGTTCACATTCCGGCGGCCAGCGCACGCAATCCGCCGACCAGCTCCCGCCGGTCGCCGGCCCGCAGCACCGCGCGGTACCTTCGGACCCGCCGGGTTCTGCGCAGTTGCCGGGCCACCTGGCTCACGGTCGCCTCCGGGAAGCGGTCCAGGTAATCGGCGATCGCCCCGGCGTCCTTTTCGACGAGTTCGTCGGCGTGCGCGCTCAGCAGCACCGGAATCCGCCCGTCGGGCAGTCGTTGAGAGCCCATCAGGCCCCCGTATGTCCGGATGCGTTCCCGGTGTCGGGCATCGAGACGATCAGATGGGTATTGGTGCCGCTCATCCCGAACGCGGACACCGCCGCGGTTCGCCATCCGTCGACGGCCCGCCATGGCGTCAGCTTGTCGGCCAGCCGCAGCCCCTGGCTCTCCCAATCGATTTCGCGGCTCGGTTCGTCGGCGTGCAGAGTCGGAGGCACCGCGGCATGTTCGGCGGACAGGATGGCCTTGGCCAGGCCCAACGCGCCCGCCGCGGCCTGCGCATGCCCGATGTTGGACTTGATCGATCCCAGCAGCGGTCCGCGTCCGGCCGGCGCCGTCCCGTAACTGGCCACCAACGACAGTAGTTCGGTGCGGTCACCGACCCGAGTGCCGGTACCGTGCCCTTCGACCATCCCCACATCGACGGGCTCAACTCCAGCCAGCGCGAGGGCCCGACGAAACAATCGCAGCTGGGCGTCACCGCTCGGCGCCGTCAGGCCGTTAGTGCGCCCGTCGGAATTGAGACAACTGGCGCGCACCTCGGCGAGGATGCGGCGGCCGTCAGCCAGCGCCCGGGACCGGCGCTGCAGCACGAAAATGGCTGCGCCTTCCGCCCAGACGGTCCCGCTGGCGTGCGCGCTGTACGGCCGGCAGTGGCCGTCATCGGACAGCGCGTGCTGCTTGGAGAACTCGACGAAGTAACCGGGCGAACCCATCACGGACACACCGCCGGCAAGTGCGAGGTCGCAGTCGCCGACCCGGATCGCCTGGACCGCGGTGTGCAACGCCGCCAGCGCCGACGAGCATGAGGTGTCGACCGTCAGCGCCGGCCCCGCCAGGTCCAGCGTGTAGGCGATGCGCCCCGAGATGACACCCAGCGACGTACCGGTAATCAAATGACCACTGTGGCCTGAGAATTCGGCCAGCGCGGGACCGTATTCGAGTGCGGAGGCGCCAATGTAGCAGCCCACATCGTGGCCGGCCACGTCGTCTGGATTGATCCCGCTGTTCTCCAGCGAACGCCAGGCCAGCCGCAGTCCCACCCGTTGCTGTGGGTCCATGGTCGTGGCCTCGCGGGGCGAGATGCGAAAGAACTCGGGATCGAACGTTGACGCGCTGGAAAGGAAGCCGCCCGAGTTGTGGATCGGCTTGAACCCGTCCCGGCGCGATCCGTCGAACAGCTCGCCAAGTGCCCAGCCACGGTCGGTGGGGAACGGGCCGAGTCCCTCGCGCTGTTCGGACAGCAGGGCCCAGAAGTCGTCGGCGTTCTCGACGCCGCCGGGTGCCTCCATGGCCATCCCCACGATGACAATGGGATCGATAAGCGGATCATGGTCCGACATCGGCGCACACCATTCGGGCCACAGTGTCGAGGTGATCGTTGAGGTAGAAGTGGCCGCCATCGAAATTCGACAGCGTGAATTGGCCGGAGGTATGAGTTTCCCAGGCGGTCAACATATCCCGACCAATTCGGTGGTCGCGACGACCACCGGTCGCGTGAATGTCGGCACGAATTCGCACATCCGGCCCACACGCGTAGCCGGCCAACGCGCGGTAGTCCGCCTGCACCGCCTTGACGAGCAGTTCGACGAATTCTTCATCCTCCAGCAGGACGGGATCGGTGCCGCCGAGGTCCACCATGTCGGCCAGCACGTCACGGTCGCTGGTCGGCAGCGGCCCGGAGGCGGCGACCGTTGAGGGAGCCTGTCCCGCCGAAGCCCATAACGTGTGTACCGGCACGCCGTTGCGTTCTGCGATGCGGGCGAACTCGAAGGCCACGACCGCACCCATGCAATGGCCGAACAGCCTCAGGGGGGCCGCCGTGCGCCAGTCGCCCGCCTCGAACAGCTCGAGCGCCAGCGCCTCGATGCTGTCCGCGGCGGGGTGGTTTCGCCGGTCGGCCCGCTCCGGGTACTGCACGACAAATACGTCAACATTGTTGGCCGACAATGCTTTAGCCAGGGATCGGTACGCCGCGGCGGCTCCACCGGCGTGCGGGAACACCACCACCGAGCCGCAGGCTGTGCCGCCGGTGAACCGCTTCACCCAGGGCTGAAACTCTAACTTGACCGCATCGGGCTCGGCATCGAGCGCGGATATGACGTCCACACCGGACATCTCAGCGATTTCCAGATAAACATCGGCCACCTGCTCGAGTCGGTCGCCATTGCTTTCCCGGCCACCGAGCAACTGAGCCAAAGCGGCGACGGTCCTTGCGGCGAAGGCATCGGCCACCATCAGGCTCGGCGAATCGAGCCACTGCCGGGCGCGGGCCACGAACTGCGTCGCGAGCACGGAATCGCCACCGAGGGAGAAGAAGTCGTCGTGCACACCCACCGCGTCGGGGTCCCGGCCCAGCACGTCAGCGACGATGTGGCACAGCGCCCGCTCCAACTGCGTTTGCGGTGCCTGGTAGAGCGCCAACGGGTCGCTCGATTGCCCAGGCAACGTTTCAGAAAGCGCGGCAGCGACCGCCTTGCGGTCGATCTTGCCGTTGTCCGTGAAGGGAATCCGTTCGGCCAGCGATATGTGACTCGGAATCATATGCACGGGAACGAGGTCCGCCAGCGCTTGGCGGATCCGCTCCGCCGTCAGCCGCACGCCAGTGGCGTCTTCCGGGCGGACCTGCGCCGCCAGCACTTCGGGGCCGTCGGATACCGGGAGCAAGGCCGCCACAGCCATTCCCACACCCGGCACCCGGCGCAGCGCGGCCTCGATCTCACCGAGTTCGACGCGATACCCGCTGATCTTGATCCGGTGATCCGCGCGGCCGATGAACTCCAGCGTCCCGTCCGGCCAGTAGCGGGCCAGGTCCCCGGTGCGGTACCAGATCCGGCCGTCGTGTTCGACAAAGTGCTTTGCGGTCAGTTCGCGCTGCCCGCGATAGCCGCGCGCGATTCCCCGCCCGGACACCCACAACTCACCGACCACCCAGTCCGGGCAGTCATCGCCGGCTTCACCGACCACCCGGCACGCGTTGTTCGGCAACGGCGCACCGTACGGGACCGCGGGCCAGTCCGCCGGCAGATCAGTCGCGTCATGAACATCGAAAATGGTTGCGTGTACTGCGGTTTCGGTGGCACCGCCCAGCCCCGCGAACCGCGCATTGGGCGCCTCGGTTTGCAGGCGACGGGCCAGGTCAGGGCGCACCCAGTCGCCACCGACGGCCACCGAGCGCAGTGACGACAGCCGCCCGGGACCGACCTCGAGCAGCATCTCCAGCCAGCCTGGCATGAAGTTCAGCGCCGTGACTCTGTGTGTTTCGATGAGCCGGGCCCAGGCGTCGGGGTCACGTCGCTGGGCGTCGTCGACCACCACGATCGCTCCGCCGGTCCGCAGTGCGACGAAGATGTCGGGCACCGACATGTCGGATTCCAGCGTCGCCAGGCCCAGCCAACGATCGTCGGCGCAAATCTCAAAATGCCGGATGAAGAACTCCACCGTGTTCATCACGCCGTCGTGCGTCATTTCGACGCCCTTGGGTTCCCCGGTTGAGCCCGACGTGAACAACACGTAGGCAAGTTCGGCGGGATCGATTCTCGTGTGCCGGAATTCGCCGCTGGCGGGCGGGTTGCGAAGCACGCCGGCAATGCTGAGTTCGGGCACCGGCAGGGATATCTGGGACGCTTGCCTTACGCCTGAAACCAGGGCGAGGCTGACCGAGCCGGCCGCGAGGATGCGTTCGGTACGGTCGCGGGGCTGGTCGGCGCCGATCGGCAGATAGACAGCGCCGACGGCCAGGATCGCGAGCACAGCCGGCACGTGCGCCGCGCTCTTCGGCCCCAGCACCGCGACCGTATCGCCGGTGCCGATACCCGCTGCACGCAACGCCGCGGCCAGCGCCGTCACCTGGTCGCGCAGCTGCGCGTAACTGAGGTCGCCGGAACTGGAGAAGACGGCGGGCGCGTCTGGCTGCAGCTCGGCCTGACGAAAGAAGCCGTCGTGCAACGCCTCTCCGCTGGAATCCGCGGTGCGGCCGTTGAGTGCGTCACGGACCGCGCGCTGCGCGGGCGGCAGCGCCTGCGGACCCGGCGCGTCCCAGGAGTCATCCGCGGCGGCCAACGTGAGCAGTTCGTCGATGTGGTAGGCGAACATGGCGTCGATGACGCCGGGAGCGAAGACGCCCTCGCGGACGTCCCAGTTCACCAGCACCCCGCCGTCGAATTCGGTGACCTGCGCGTCCAGCAGTACCTGGGGGCCCTGCGAAATGATCCACTCCGGGGCGCCGAATTGCTCGGTGACGTCCGCGGCAAACAGCTCGCCCAAACCCAGCGCGCTGGTGAACACCACCGGTGCCAGCACCTGCGTACCGCGATGGCGACTGAGATCGCGAAGTACCGATAGCCCGGGGTAGGCCGAATGAGCGGCAGCGGTCCGCATGGCGTCCTGCACGGTCTGTGCCCGGGCAGCGGGGGTGTGCGCTCCGGTCAGGTCGATGTCGAGCAGCAGCGAGGAGGTGAAGTCGCCGACCAGCTGATCGACATCGGGGTGCAGACCCTGGCGGCCGAACAGTGGAACGTTCAGCAGAAACCGGGGCGTAGTCGACCACCGCGCCAGGGCATTGGAGAAAGCGGCCGCCAGCGTCATCGACGGGGTGATGCCGCGCGCCCTGGCACGGGAGAACAACGCGTCGCGGGTCGCCGGATCGAACCAGTGCCAGCGCCGGCTGCTCTGGTGCGACGCCCGCCCGTGGATCGTCGGCGGCGACGGCGGGTCGGGCAGTCGCGGTACGCGTTGCGCCCACCATTCCCGGTCGGCGTCACGGGCCTCGTCCGCCACTTGCACCTTTATGGCCTGGCGATACTCCCGGTACGTGTAACCGAGTTCGGGCAGTTCGCTGCCAAGATAGAGCGCCGCCAGGTCGGCCATCAGGGTGCGGTAGCTCATCGCGTCGGCGGCCTGCATGTCCAGGTCGACGTGCAGCCGCGACCGGTCGCCAGGCAGCAGCGTCAACGCGAGTTCGAACACGCCACCATCGAGCTGCTGGTGCGATTTGGCGTCGCGGATGGCGGCCAGCCGCCGCTCGACGGCATCCGCGGCCAGCCGGCGAAGGTCCTGCACAATGACCGGAAAGGCGCCAAATTCGCGGACCGGCGGGATCCGCTGAGTCCCGTAAGGCAGGAACTGCACCCGCAGCATCGGGTGCCGCAGCGCCAGCCGGGTGGCCGCCGCGCGCAGTAGGTCCGGGTCGATCGGGCCACCGTCGAACTCGACGTAGAGGTGCCCGGCCACCCCACCCAGCTGCTGATTGTCCTGGCGGCCCACCCACATGGCGTGCTGCATCGGCGCCAGCGGAAACGGCTCGCCCTCGTTCGATAATTCAATCTGCGGCTGGGTCTGCGGCTCGGTTCGCGGCTCGGTCTGCGGCTCACTGTGAGCGGCCGAGTCAGCGGACACCAGCCCAGACCAGGCTTCTATTGTCGGCGTCGCCGCCAGCATGGCGAAGTCAACGTCGATACCCTGGCGACGCCAACGACCGGCCAGGGTCATCATCCGGATCGAATCCAGACCCTGACCGATCAGGTTGTCGCCCGGATGCACGGCATCGGCGCGGACCCCGAGTAATTCCGCTACCTCCGCGCGGATCAACTCCGAGCGCGCCGAAGCTGGCGCCACGAACCCTCCCTGGATTAGCACAGGCTGCCCTAATTTCTGGTTACCCTATCCTCGATCCACCCTTCGCCGCCACAAGCCCCCGTAAAGGAACGCAGATGCCGTCGAGCGAACCATCGCGGGAAACGCGTGGTCTGGATGCCGGCCGATCCGGATTCGTGCCATTCCCCGCCGAGCGGGCCGCGTCATACCGCGCAGCCGGTTATTGGGCGGGACGAACGCTCGACACGATCCTGACCGATGCGTCGTTGCGCTTCCGGGACCGAATCGCCGCCTTGGACGCCCTGACCGGGAGCGGACTGAGTTATGCCGAGCTCGACGCGCAGGCCAGCCGTGCGGCCGCCGGGCTGCGCAATCTGGGCATCGCGCCCGGCGACCGGGTGTTGCTGCAGCTGCCGAACAGCTGCCAGTTCGCCGTGGCGCTGTTCGGCCTGCTGCGGGCGGGGGCGATTCCGGTGATGTGCTTACCGGGCCACCGCGCCGCCGAATTGGGGCACTTCGCCGCCGTCAGCCAGGCGAGCGGGATGCTGATCGCCGATACGGCGAACGGTTTCGACTTTCGAGAGATGGCACGCGGCCTGGTCGATGATCACCCCGCTCTGGCGCACGTGATCGTCGACGGTGCCCCGGGGCCGTTCGTGGCCTGGTCGCAGTTGCGCGACTCGGCTCAGCCTGCAGCCCCCGCCGGCTTACCGGCGCCACCCCCCGATCCGGAATCGCCTGCGCTCCTGTTGGTTTCCGGTGGCACCACCGGCACCCCTAAACTCATCCCCCGCACCCACAACGACTACCTGTTCAACGCGACGGCAAGCGCGCAACTCTGCCGCCTGAACGCCGACGATGTCTACCTGGCGGTGCTGCCCGCGGGCCATAACTTCCCGCTGGCGTGCCCGGGCATCCTCGGCGTGATGACCGTCGGCGCCACCATCGTGTTCAGCCCCGACCCCAGTCCGGAGGCCGCCTTCGCCGCCATCGCGCGCCACGGCGTCACAGTCACCGCCCTGGTGCCTGCGCTGGCCAAGCTGTGGGCACAGGCCTGTGAATGGGAGCCGGCGACACCGAAGTCGCTGCGCCTCTTGCAGGTTGGCGGGGCGAGGCTGGAGCCCGACGACGCTCGCCGGATACGCGCCGCGCTGACCCCGGGCCTGCAGCAGGTGTTCGGGATGGCCGAGGGGTTACTGAACTACACCCGCCTCGACGATCCGGCAGAACTGATCGAACACACCCAGGGGCGCCCGCTGTGCGAGGCCGACGAACTGCGCATCATGGACAACGCAGGCGAGCCGGTAATGCCGGGCGACGAGGGCGAGCTTTTGGTGCGCGGCCCGTACACGATCAACGGCTACTTCCGCGCTGAGCGCGACAACGAACGTTGTTTTGATCCCGCAGGCTTCTACCGCAGCGGCGACCTTGTCCGCCGGCGGGACGACGGCTACCTGGTGGTCACCGGCAGGATCAAGGACGTCATCTGCCGCGGCGGTGAGACGATCTCCGCCCAAGACCTTGAAGACCAGGTGCTGAGCCACCCCGCGATCTTCTCGGCCGCCGCCGTCCCGCTACCCGATCCATATCTGGGGGAAAAGATCTGTATTGCAGTTGTTTTCAGCGGTACGACCATCGGCCTTGGAGAGTTGAACGCCTACCTCGACGGGCGCGGTGTCGCCATACACGCGCGGCCCGACATGTTGGTCACGATGGCGGCGCTGCCCACCACACCGATCGGCAAGATCGACAAGAAGGCGATCGCGAGTCAGGTCGGCGGAGCGAGCTGACGCCCGAATTCCGCCGCATAGGCGGCATGGTCGGGTTTCATCCCGGCGGCCACCTCGATCAGGTGACGCGGAAAGCGTTCCTCTTCTTCGGCTTTCACCGTCCATGCCACAACGCGCTCGTCGAACGCGACAGAAAGCAGGGCGCGATAGTCGTCGAGCGAGATGTGGGTTGCCGCAGTCATTTAGTCAACCGCTTCGAGCGAGCGGCGCACTTCCAGTCGGCGCAATTTGCCGGACGTTGTTCGCGGCAGGGACCCCGGCGCAACAAAGACGACGTCGGAGGGGACGACACCGCATTCGGATGCCACCCGCTGAATCAATTCGGCGCGGGCCTGCGCTTCGTTCGACCCACGGAATTCGGCGGCGACGATGAGACCGGGGCGGGCGGTACGTTCGCCGGTGCCCAGGGCGACCACGGCTCCCTCCCGGATTCCGTGAACCTGAGCTGCGACAAGCTCGATTTGGGTCGGAAATATGTTGCGACCGGCAAGCGAGATCACTTCCTTCGCGCGACCACACACCACGAGGCCACCGTCGCCCAGGAAGCCGAGGTCACCGGTGGGGAACCAGTCATCGCGGTCGATGGGCCGGTCCCCTAGGTAGCCGTCCATCATCGATGCACCACGTATCTCGACTTCGCCGATCTCACGATCGGCCGTGTCGGCCTGGCCGTCCCATGAACCGCTGGAGGAGATCCGTATCTGCATCCCGGAAATCGCTTCGCCGAGAAAGGCGTGCCTGTGCGAGCCGGTGTCGTCGGTGACGACATCGACGCGCAGTCCCGTGCCCGGCGCCGGCATGGACACGGCGCACGTCGACTCGGCCAGCCCGTAGGACGGCGCAGCGGCGCCGGCGGCAAACCCGAAGGGCGCCATAGCTTCCGTGAACCGTTCCAGTCCTTCGCAGTCGATGGGCTCGCCGCCGTTGATCGCGACTCGCAGCGCACCGAGATCGACGTCGGATACTCGACGCGCGTACTTGCCGACGAGGTTGTAGGCGAAGTTCGGGGCGGCGATCACCGATGCGCGGCTCTCGGAGAGCCAGCTCAACCAACGAAACGGAGACGCCGCGAACGCGTTCGTCGGAGCCAGCCAGAGTGAATTACCGGCAAGCGCTCCGCTGAGCAGAAAGGTGAGACCCATGTCGTGGTAAAGGGGCAGCCAGGAGCAGCCGACATCGGCCGCCTGCACCCCCACGCGCTCATTGAGCCCTCGGACGTTGCTCAGCACCGCCGCCGGTGAGAGGACGGCCGTGCGGGGCGCGCCAGTGGACCCCGCCGTGCCCTGCAGAATGGCCGGGCAATCGGGGTCGATGGGCCCATCCGACATCAGCCGCTTGGTGTGCGCGGCCGCCCCGACGTCCGCTACTGCGACACCCACCGCCTCGACGTCCTTCAGGTGGCCCTGCAGATAACCAAGGTAGGCGCCGTTGCTCAACACGGTGCGCACGCCAATATCGGCGAAGCGGTTCAACGTGGCCTCGGCCCAACGCCCCGCATCGGCACCGCGAATCGGCCCGGGCAGGATCGATACGGCCACGCCGGCGAGCCACGCACCTTGGAGCGCGGCAACCAACTCCACGGTCGAGTCCCCGACCAGACCCACCGCGCCGGGATCGTCACGGTCAAGCAGCCAGGCCGCAACTCCTTCGGCCAGACCCTGCACCTCCGGCCACGGGTGGCGGCGCCATACCGAAGTCTCGCGGTCCAGGACAACCAAGTCGCCAGTCGAGGCCTGCATCGACTGCTTTAGCGCCGCCGCGAGTTCATTCATCGACGTATTTCGCCGCGATCGCTGCCTCCAAGTCGCCGACCGTGTCGCAGGTCAGCAGCTCTTCTTCGGACAGCGCCACGCCGAGCCGCTCTTCGATGGCCACCATGCCGACCGCGAAGGCCACCGAATCCATCCCGACATCGTCGACCAACCGGGCCGCAGGGGTGACTCGCGTCATGTCGACACTGAGGTCATCACGCAGAATGCTCTGCAACACAGTGGTTACCGTGGACGGCGAGGTGGCCATGGCGAATGACCTTACACGGTCCCAATTAGGCAAGGCTAGCCTAAAGGCTCACGCCAACAGCGCCTGTCCACCGCTGTGATCTATTCGGTGACCTACTCGGCGCGAATGCGCCACTCGGCGGCATCGTGCTGCTGCCGCCAGAAGTCGGCGAAACGTCCACCCGCTGCCAGCAATTCGTCGACCGGACCATCCTCGACGATTTGGCCATTATCGAGGAAGAGAACACGGTCGGCATGACGGATGCTCGCCAATCGGTGGGCCACGATCACCCGGGTGCGCGCCTGCGGATCGGCCGTGAGTGCGTCGACCACCGCGGCCTCGTTCTCGGTGTCCAGGGCGCTGGTCGCCTCGTCGACCAGCAGTATCGGCGCGGTCTTGAGCAGAGCGCGCGCGATGCTGACCCGTTGTCGTTCACCGCCCGAAAGCGCGGAGCCGGCTTCGCCGACGATGGTCTCGACGCCGTCGGGCAGCCTGTCGATGAGCTCATCGACCCGCGCCAGCGCGACGGCCCGCGTGAACTGTTCGTCGGCAGCGGCGGGGTCTCCGGCGGACACGTTGTCCCGAATCGTGCCGTGGAACAGGTAGGGGTGCTGAAACACCACACTGCTTGTCGCGCGGCGCGTCTCGGCATCCAACATCACGGCGTCGACCAGGACACGACCCCGGGCCGGCTCCTGCAAGCCCGCGATTAGCGCCAGGATCGTGCTCTTGCCCGAGCCAGACGGCCCGACGATCGCCGTCGTGGTTCCCGGCTGCAACGAGAAACTCACCCCGTCCAGCACCGGTCCACTTGCGTTGTCGTAGCTGAACGTGACGTCCTCGAACTCGATACCTGGTGCCTTATTTGGTGTCACCGTGGGTGCGCGCTGCGTCCCGCTCCCGACATCCATGACCGGTGCGGTGAGCACCGACCTGATGCGGTCGAGCGTGGCGCGGATGCTCTCGAGTGCCGGCGCCAGTTCGCTGGCCGTGCTGAAGGGCTCGAGGTAGCGGGCGATCACGACGATCAGCGCAATGGCCTGCGGCACCGTGAGCGTCCCGGCCACGGTGAGCTCCGTGGTGACGCCCGCCAGGAGGATCAGTGCCAGCTGACTGGCGATGCTGAACACCAGCTGGCCAGGGACCTGCATGCCCAGCAACCGCATCGTCGCGCCATGCTGGGCCGCCAGCGCGCTGCCGACCAGACTTCGAGCCGGCTCGACACGCCGGGCGGCCCGCAGAGCCTGCTGGGTTCGGGCGAACTCGACGATCCGCTCGGTGAGCGCGCTGTTGGCCTCGTCGACTCTGGCGTCGGCACGACGAGCGAAAGCTGCCGACGCCCACAGCGCACCCAGCAGCAACGGCACACCGGCCAGCGCCGCCACGCCGAGCTGCCAGGAGACCGGCAGCAGGACCAAGGCGATAGCCGGCGGCAACAGGACTGCGGTGGTCAGCGGCGTCAGCAGGTTGACGACAAGACCGACGAGTTCCGGGCCGGTCGCAGCGATCGCCTGCCTTGCCGTCGCGGTGTGCTCGGCGGTAAACCAATCCAGCCGGACATTGGGCAGCCGGTCAGCGACGTCATGTTGGGTGTGGTCGAGCACGGCGAAACCCAGATCGAAGCCGATCCGTGCAGTGCGGGCGTCGATCAGCCAACCCGCCAATGTCGCGGCGGTGAGCCAGCCCAGCCAGGCCAACGCGCGGTGCGGTGTGTCGCGCAACAGCGCGCCAACCAGTGGGACAAGCAACACCGTGCCGACCGCCCGAACCGCAACGGAGAGCAACGCGAGCAACGCATAAGCGATCACCTTGGGCCTGAGGTCTTTCGGGACGAGGCTCATCCAGGTGCGGATCACCGAGCCCCCTCCCGTGCCGCCGTGGCCGCCACCGGATTGCCTTGGCCGGTCTCCCACAGCCGGCGGTAGCTTCCATCGGTGGCCAGCAACTCGTCGTGCGTGCCGCACTCGGTGATGCGGCCGTGATCGAGCACGACGATCTGATCGGCTTGAGTGACGGTGTGTAGTCGATGGGCGATCACCAGCACGGTGCGCTCCCGGGTCAGCCGGTTGAGCGCCTGCTGCACAAGATATTCCGATTCCGGATCGGCAAAAGCCGTGGCCTCGTCGAGGATCAGGACCGGGGTGTCGGCGAGGATCGCGCGAGCGATGGTGAGCCGTTGCCGCTCCCCACCCGAGAGAGCGCTGCTGGCGCCCAACACGGTGTCGTAACCATCTGGCAGGCGAAGCACGCGGTCGTGTATTTGCGCCTCGCGGGCCGCGGCCCGAACCTGTTCGGTGGGGGCATCAGGCACGGCCAGCGCAATGTTTTCGGCGGCGGTGCCGTGGACGAGCTGGGTTTCCTGCAGTACGAAACCGACGCGCGCGTACAGCTCGTCGGCAGTAAGCGATCGAATATCTTGTCCCCCAAGGCGTATCGCGCCCTGCCCGACATCCCAGATATCATAGAATCGGGCCAGTAGGGCCGCCAGTGTCGACTTGCCCGAGCCGGAGGGGCCGACGAGTGCGGTAACGGTGCCCGGCCTCAGCGTCAGCGACACGTCTTGGATGACCGGGACACCGGGGCGGTAACCGAAGCTGACGTGGTCGAACACCACCGTCGCCGACGAGTCAGCGTCGGGCGCTTCAGCCTGCTCGCGAACGGCGAGTTCGGGTTCGTCGAGCGTGACCTGGAGGCGTCGCGCAGCCAATATCCCAGCCCGGATGCCGCCCACGCCGTAGCCGATACCAAGGAGTCGCGCGCCGAATGTGGTGCCCAACAGCAAGAACGGCAACAGGTTGACCGGGTCCATCCGACGCGCAACCACCAGCAGGGTGCCGGCGACTCCGATGAGCCATAAGAACGTCGAGGGCCGGGTGGCCAGATCCATCAGCGTCTTCTTGCCGGCCAGGGGACGCTGCCAGGCGACCAGAAACCCGATGTACTCGTCCAGTCGACGCCGGAAGCTCGAGCCCGCGGCACCACCGAATATGCGAATCACGGGCTGGCCTTCGAGATATGCGCCTGCCTCCCCGCTCATCGTCTCGGCCCAACGCTGCGATTGCGGGATGCGCGGGCCAGATTGGATCGAGAGCGACGACGCCATCACCAGGTAGACCAGGACCGGCACGAACAAGACGAGTGCTACCCGCCAGTCGACGACGAATAGATAAACCAGCACCGCCACCGGCGCCACTACCGCGGCGACCGCGTCCGGAATGGCATGAGTGACCAGATAATGCAACGACAGCGTGTCGTCCTGCACCAGTTGTTTGATCGACCCTGACCCGCGCGCGGTGAACCATCCCAGCGGCAACCGCGACAACTTGGTCAACAACCGCGAACGCAATTTGCTGGCAAACCGGGCGTCGATGACATGCAGCCAGAGCGTGAGAGCGGCGCCGAGAACCGTTCCCGTTCCCAGCAGCGCCACCGCCGATATCCCAACCGTCCATAACCGGGACGCCTCGGCGCCGGACACCAGCAGCCGGGCCAGCTCGACCAATAGCACGAAGGGCGCCAGCTGTAGCACCGTGATCAGGGCCTGCAGCACACCGGATACGACCAGCTCCGAACGCAGCGGGGCGAGCAACCGGCCAGCCGCCTGGGCACGCCAACTGCCGCGAACACGCGAAGCGGGAGCTTCGGCCGCAGGAGCCACCGAGATCACCCGCACCGCAACGTTTTCCGGCGCACTATGCTCCAACACCGTTGCGACGCTGTCGACGGCGTCCAGCTCGGTGACTCGCTGAACGCCCATCGCGCGCCCCGCGTTCCAGTAGGCCTGCGCGTGGATCTCGGACTTGGGAAACCCGAACTCGTCGCGCAGCCGCACCCGGACGTTTTTGAGCGTGGCGGCCTCCGGCGTCGCCCACGCGTGCCAATCTGACCAGTCCCGGTTCTCGATCGCCGCGGCCAGCGATTTCTCGTCGCGGCGCGCAACCCAGTGCACCCGCAGCCGGGGGTGCCGCGCCAGTGGGATCAGCGCGTCGTTCTCGTCGTGCCGCTCGAGATATAGCTCGATCGGCACGTCGTCGGGCACGACTCCGATGATGCCGTTGATCCCCGGGATCGACGCCGAGTCACCAATCAGCAGGTAGCCGGCGGGTTGCTCGGCGGGTATGTGGAAACGCGACGACCCCATCAACGACATCACCGAGATCGTCGCGCCAGGCTCGACGGTGCGCGCCCACAACGATGCCGGACCGGCCGGGTCATGCAGAACGACGTCCACCGCGAAACGGCCCGCGGCGACGTCAGCCTCGGAGATCGTGTATGCGCGCTGAAACTCGCTATTGGATCCTTTCGGATCGGGGAACCAAAACCGCAGCCATGCAGTGGGTTCGGCGATCGCGTCACCGAACAAAGTCGATGACTCCATGCGGACGCGAACGAAATGCGGAGCGATTCGCACAGTTTCGATCACCGTTGCGGTGTGGTCGCGTGCGCCGAAACTCCGCAACATCGCACCCTGAAACCCGCGTGCCATCGGCCTCCTCTCCCGCTACGGTGAACTCCGCCGCGACCGAACCCCGAATCAATGCGGCCAGCAACTGCGAACTTGAAACCTTCGGCGTCCCGCTCAGACGACGGTACGTCTAAAACTAAGGGTTGCCTTACCACCCGTCAACCTCGGCCGAGTGGACTGGTGGAACCGTGATGCGCCGTAACGATGGCATGGCTAAACGAGTGCTGCGTAAGCTCGGCGCACAATGACCGAAGCTTCCCCACTTGGCGATCCCCAGGACTCGTCGACTTACCGACTTGCGCGCGAACGCACGGATCTGCCCGAGGCGATACGGCGCCTCGGCCCACCTCCGGTGCCATCGCTGGAGCCACCGTACGGATTGCGCATCGCACAATGCGCGGACGCGGAGATGGTCGCCGAGTGGATGAACCGCCCTCACCTGGCGGCCGCCTGGGAATACGACTGGCCGGCCTGGCGCTGGCGCCGACACCTGACCGCGCAGCTTGAGGGGACTTATTCGCTGCCACTGATCGGAAGCATGCGCGACGCGGATCGCGCCTACCTCGAGTTATATTGGGCGGCCAAGGATTTGATTTCCCGTCACTATGACGCCGACCCCTACGACGTCGGCCTGCATGCCGCCATCGCGGATGTGTCGCTGGTCAACCGCGGCTTCGGCCCGCTACTACTGCCGCGCATCGTGGCCAGCATCTTCGCAGCGGAGCCGCGTTGCCGCCAGATCATGTTCGATCCCGATCACCGCAACACAGTTGTCCGCCGGTTGTGCGAATACGTCGGATGCCGGTTTCTTGGTGAGCACGACACGCCGACTCGACGCATGGTGCTCTACGCACTGGAACGTCCGAGCTCATAACTTAGGCAAGCTTAGGCAAGGATAGCCTTAATTAGCTAAGGCAAGCCTATTGTTTCTCAGCTACCTCTTGGGTAGTGTCCGTGGCGTTCGCGGTGGCAAACGTTGATGGTTGAGTACCGAAGGAGATGCGGTGCAGCTTGCCCTTGGTTCCGATGTGAGTGGCCAGGTTATGCGGGACGGTTCGCGCAAATTCATGGCCGCCGGTGTCGCTGTCGTTGGCGCCTGCCTCATCGCAGCAAATCCGCTGGCCCCAAACGTCGCGGTCGACATCGAGCAACGAGTCGCAGCGGACGTCCAGCACCGGGCGGTGCAACTCACCAGCGGTGGCAGTGATGTGGTCGGCGCTTATGAGGACCTCTTCAACACAACGGCCAACAACCTGCAAACTCTGGTCGGCCAGGCCGGGGTTGCCTATCCCACCTTGCTGGGGCAGGTCGGTGCGAACCTGCAGGGCGCCGGCAACCTGATCGGCACCGCGCTCAAGGGCGCCCAAACAGGTCTGTCGAACTCGGTCTACGGCGGCTGGTACGGCAATGACGACGGGTTTGTCTTCGGGCTGCTCGGTGGAACCGTAACGAATAAGATGGGCGTTACGGAATCGGGCAGCACGCTGCAAGAGATCCTGGGCTCGTTTTCGCAAGGCAACGCCTTCAATGCATTCGGCTACTTCGACGAGTGGTGGTTGGAGACGTTGGACCACACGTCAAAACCTCTGCTGGCCCCATTCCTCAATGAGGCCAAGACCGGGATGCCCCCGACGACGACGCTCTTCAATTCATTCGGCCAAGCCACGCAGAATGTCTTCAACACATTGTTGACTTATTCAAACTTGAAAAACCTCGCCAATGGCCTGCTGTCGCCTCCGCTAAGCGTGATTTTCGGGCTCCTGTTTGACGGCGGCAAGATTGGCGGCGATCTGGCCTCGCTGAACTTCGGCGGGGCACTGGCCGACATGGCCAAGGCACCTGCCGACATCGCGGGTGACCTTATCAACGGCTTCGTCTACCCGGGGCAGTTCAACCCAACTGGCCAGCCGTTCGCCGGCTTGATCAACAACGGCAGCCTTCTTCAGCAATTGCTGGTCACCTGGCCCGAACAACTCGCCCAGGCGCTGGGTGCCCCGACGTCGGCGGCCGCCACCGGAGGTGCCGCGGCATCGCTGACCGGTGGGCTGGCGCACGTCACATCGCTGCTGCCGAATCTCGCCCAACTGGGGGCGCAACCCTCGCTGATGCTGGCAAACCTGGGCGCGAACCTCGGCGCGACGTTAAGCCCAATGTTCGCCAACATCGCGGCGCAGCTGGCGGCCGCCCTGGCACCGAACATGATCAGCGCATTCCTGATGCATCTGCCGGCGCTGATCTTGGCTTTGCTCTAGGAACTTGAGGATCGAAGCCGGGCGTCCTTCCTGCGCATCAACCGTGCGGGAAGGGCGCCCACTTCGTAGGCTCACACGCCGCGTGGGAGCCACAGTGCCAGAACTCAATACGGAATATTACGAATATAGCTGTCCAACAGCGATTTTCATGGAACTGTCGGAACCCGCCGACACATTGGCGGAATTTATAGGGCGGCTTTGCCGGAAGGTAGGAGTTATGTCGTTCGTACAGACGACACCGGGATTGTTGACGGCAGCAGCGGACAGCTTGTCCGACTTCGGCGCGTCGATGAGTGAGCAGAATGTCGCGGTCGCAGTGCCGACAACACAGGTGACCGCTCCAGCGGCCGACCAGGTGTCGGCGTTGCTGGCCACCAAGTTCGAGACGCACGGACTGGCGTATCAAACGGTTGCCGCCATGGCCACCCAGATACATCAGGCGTTCGTGAGCGCATTGGCGTCCGGCGGCACGTCCTACGCCGTCGCCGAGGCGGCTAACGCCGCCGCGGCACGCTAGCGAGGCAGCGCAGTGGTTTTCGCGTTTTTTCCACCGGAGGTCAACTCAGGCCTGATGTACACCGGTCCCGGCTCGAGTCCGATGGCGGCCACTGCGGCGGCGTGGGATTCATTGGCCGCCGATTTGTTTGCGACGGCGGCTTCGTATCAGTCGGTGCTCTCGGATCTGGGCGGTGGGTGGTCAGGCCCGTCGGCGACGGCCATGGCGGATGCGGCCGCACCCTACGTGTCGTGGATGAATGCGACCGGGTCTGTGGCCGCTGAGTCTGGTGCGCAGGTCAAAGCCGCTGCGGCGGCGTATGAAACGGCGTTTGCGATGACGGTGCCGCCGGTGTTGGTGACGAGCAATCGGGCGCTGCTGGCGGCGTTGGTGGCGTCGAATATTTTTGGTCAGAACACTCCGGCCATCGAGGCGACCGAGGCGCAGTATCTTCAGATGTGGGCTCAGGATGTCGCGGCGATGAACGGGTACGCGGCATCGGCGAACACAGCGGCGCAGGTGGCAACCTTCGACACGCCGCCCGCCACAACGAACGTCGCCGCGGCGGCAGCAGCTCCCGCCGCCGGCATCACCGACGGGGCAAGCGTTTTGGCCGGGTTGACAACTCTGGGTACCGAGGCGCAGACGGCGCTGGGCTCGTTGTCGACATCCGGCCCGCTGGCCGGCCTGTTGGGTTCGCTGCAGGCCGCGCTGACCGGCACGCATGCGACAGCCGCGTTGACGCAACAGGGACCTGCGCTCCTGCAGTACGCGATGACTCCCGCGCAATTGTTGATCCAGATGAGCTCCTCGTTCAGCCAGAACGGCGGCGCGGGGCTGGCGTCTTCGGGTAGCGAGGAGTTGCTCACGACCATCGGCAACTTCGTCGACTCCAAGATGCAGCTCGTTGTCGGTGGGATCAGTGATCAGTTGCGGACTTTCGGTTCGGCCGTTAGCGCCCAGATGGCGCACGCAAGCCAGTTGGGCGGACTCTCAATTCCTCCGGGGTGGTCGTCGACGGCCCAAGGCTTGACTCGGGCCATGCCGATGCTGCCGCCCAGCAGCGTCAGCTCGCCGGCGTTGTCAGGGCCCGCCCCGATGCCTACCAGCCCACTGGCCCAGGGGCTGATGGGAGCGGCCAGTGGACAGAGCCCCACCAGCATCGCAGGCAAGATGCCGCCGGTTAAGCTCTTCGCGCGTTCGCCGGCAGGCGGGTGATGAAATGCGCTGCGTTGCGGAGGTATTTAGCATCGCGACGCCCGGTCATGCGCCTTGAACTACGGCACAGGCTCCGAGGACCGTAGTGGAGAGATAGTTGGCCGCATTAGCCAGATGGTTGTCGGGCGGCGTGTAGGTCGGTACGCCGACGGCGAACGCGAGTCGATACTGAGCGGCGAGGTCGGCGAAATCTTGCCAGATGAAATTGCCGCTGCTGCTGCCCATCTGCACCAGGTTGTCGGCAAATGTTTTCATCACTTTCGCGGCATCGTAATTCGCGGCTCTTTGCTCCTCGGTCCACAGAATCGCGGGAATGCTCGGGTTGATGCTCTGCCATGCCGCCGTCTGTTGACCAAACTGATCCAGTGCCGACTTCCACTGAGCACAAACCGCATTGGGGCTGGCGAGCAACTGGTGCGGGTTCGCCGGGCTTCCCATCGGCGGGATCTGTGACGGTGGCGCGCCAGGCGGCACCATCGGCCCGCGCGCTGCCGCCGAACCGTCGGTGATTGCGGTGCACATCGCCCCGAGCGCCGAGGCCACACTGTTCGCGGTGCCCGCCAAATTATCGTCTGCCGGGACGTATTTCGGGACGTGTTCGACGTAGGAGTGCGCGTAGGCGATGAATTGTTCGAAGAGTTCGCGCATGACCCGGTGGGGTGTCAATTTGGCCAGGCCAACGGCTTGCGTCGCCGCATTACGCATCGACTGCGCCGCCGCAACAAACTGCACCCGCTGCTTGTCGTCCCATGCCGAAGCCGGGACCGAACGGTCCCGTTCGTTCCAAATGCCCAGGCCGTCGTTGGACAACGAATTGTTGATCGCCGTCCACGCCGCGCAGCTGGGATCATCGGTAATAACGGCGACAGGCCCCGTGTCCTGGGCGCTGGGAACGGCAGGTGCCTCCCGCGTTGACGTTGCCCCCGATTGGGCCGACGAATTGTTGCCAGAGCCGCCGCCGCGGATAAACAACACTCCCGCGAGCACGATCGCCAAACCGGCCACCAGGCTCACCGCGATCAAGGCCCGTTTCAGGCTCTTATTGTGATCCGCCTCGTCTTCGTCAAACTCTTCGTCAAACTCTTCGTCTTCGTCGTCGATGCGAGGCTTCACATTCGGCAGCCTAGGTGCAATCCCGGTTCACTGTAAATGAATTCGCGAGTTTCGCGATGAGCCTGCCAGCGCTCAGGCGGCTGGTGTCGCGACTGTCGAGCCGTAGCACGTCCTGTGTTCGAAATCACCTTCCTGCCGGCTCGCTACGTCGATATTGAAAGAATCGGGCACCTTTCCGCGAACCCGACTGTGCGACATTGTTTTAAGTCTCTCGGGCAACTCGCGACGGATCGGCGCCCGGCGAGTGCACGACGTCGCTTGGATTACGGACCCTGTTGCCGTGACGAGGATTTGGATCGGCACTCATGCGCTCGTCCCCGATCGGTTGGGTCAAACGGTGTCCACCTGAGTAGCTGTGCGTCCGGGTCGGTTAGATTGGGCAGCATGCTAAGGGCGCTGCTCACGATCGTGTCGGTGTGCGTGCTCGCCGGCTGCTCATCGAATGGGAATGCGTCCTCACCACGGAAGGCCGACATCAGCAAGGTCACCGAGGTGAAGTCGAGCTTTGGCCCCGAATTCAAAATCAAGCAAATCGCAAAGCGGGCCGTCGATCCCACAGCGATGTCCGGCCCTAAACTGCCGCCCGGGATGGCTGTCGACCCGCCTGAGTGCGCGAAGGTGGTACTCGGACCCGAGATACCACTGGGCCTGCAGGGCAGCATGGCCGGCGTGTCCGCGGAGGGCGACTCTAACCGGTTCATGGTGATCGCTCTAGAGACCTCCGCGCCGGTGCCGTTCCCGGACGACGGCCGGCATTGCAGCAAGGTGACCTTCTCGGGATCCCATGTGCAGGGCACCGTCGAGGGGGTCGACGTGCCGAAGATCGACGGCACGCGGACGGTGGGTATGCACCGCGTGCTGCAGTCGGGCGATGACCCGTCGCGCAGCAGCGAGCTGTACCAATACGTGGCTCAGTTCGACGACTACGAGATAATCGTCACCGCCAATCCGGTGCCGGTCCCCGACCAACCCGTTGTGCTGGTGGACACCGAACGCGCTCGCGACTTGCTCGTGAAGGCTGTCGCCGCGGTCCGCGGTTAGGCGCACATTCCGTCAAGCATTTTCAGCAGAGCGATAGGCTCGCCGCATGGAGCAGCAAGCCCCAGCTCATGACGACGAATTGGTGGAAGCAGCCACCGATACGCCGCGGAGCCTGAGGGAATACATCAAGACCACGGTGATCAACACCGTCCCACCGCTGGTCGCGTATTACGCGCTTCGGGCGTTCGGCCTGACCCCCTACTTGGCGCTGGCGGGCGCGATCATCGTCGCAGTCCTGCAGGGACTGCTCAACATGGTGCGCAAGCGTAAATTCGAGCCCGCGAACGGGCTGGTGATCCTCGGCGCGGCGGCTTCCCTGACGATTGCGTTCACCACAAAAAACCCTCGCATCGTGCAGGTCCTCGAGCTCATTCCCGGCACTTTTCTGGTGCTGTCTTGCCTGGTTAGCGGCTTGCTCGGCAAACCCGCCTCCAAGAAGTTCGCGAGCGTCGTCGCCCCCACCCTGGCAGACGCGGCTCTGCCGCAACGCGGTTGGACAGAGCAAGACGTCCGAGACTGGCACCAGCTGCATACCGGGCTCTGCGTCTGGTTGGGCCTGCTGTGCGCCGCCTTCCCGGTCGTGGCGATCTTCTTGATCTTCACTCTCCCGGTGGACATCTCGCTAGCGATCATCAACTCGGTCGGTCCTGCGCTCCTCGTCCTTTCTGTTGTGACCGCGGTAGTGCTGCTCCGAAAGTTCGTCCGTCAACGGGACCAGGCCGTCACCGGACCTACTCCGCCGCGAGCGTAATCCCACTGCGAAAAATCTGGCCGGAATTCGCAGCCTGGTTACGCTCGAGGCGGCTAGAAATTCAGGGTCGCGAACATCGTTCGGCCGGGGTCATACTTCTGCCGAACGGAGCTGAGCCGGGACAGGTTCGAGCCGAAGTAGCGCGACGCCGGCTGGTTTGCCTCGAGATAGTTGACGTAGCCGCCGGCCGAATACGGTTGCACCGCTTGATGCGCGCTATTGAGCCAGCTGGTTGCCGCCGCCGGCGAACCGGATGTTTCGACGTACCATTGCACCAGCGCGGACTGCCGCCGCCACGGAAAGGCGGTGGCTCCCGGTGCCACCGTGGCCAGCGCGCCGTCGAGCGCGTGCATGATCGCCAACATCCGACCCGCCCCGCGCGGAAAGGCGTTGACCGCCGAGGCGATCCCCTGTGCCGCGGCCGGAGTGATCGTCGGGAAAACATCGGACCCGCCGACATATCCGATCGGCGCCGGGTGGAGGTTGTTGACGGCCAGGTAGTTCACCAGGTCCAAATAATTGAATGTATGGCTATCGGTTCCGGCCGGTTGCACTCCAACGGCTGACGTGATGGCGCTCGCCACGCTGTTGCCCGATCCGGCCGGGCTGGTCGCCATGATGCGACAGCTCGAACCCATCGAGTCGGTGGTGCTGTCCGCCAGTGCCCAGCAGTTGCGGTCGGCAGTCCGCAGCCAACTCTGCCAACCGAGGAGTACCTGCGCGAACGCCTGTTGGGGGAAATTGAGGTTCACCACGTCGTACTCGGCGGTGGGGAATGTCGCAAAGGTCAGCGAGGTTGTCACCCCGAAGTTGCCGCCACCGCCGCCGCGCAACCCCCAGAACAGGTCGGGGTTGTTGGCGGCGGATGCGGTGACGGCCTGACCGCCGGGCAGCACCACCGAAGCCGACGTCAATTGGTCACACATCAGACCGGCGTGCCGGGAATGCGCTCCCAGCCCGCCGCCCAGGGCGTGCCCCGCGGCGCCGACCGACGGACAGGTACCCGTCGGGATGCCCCGGCCGGCCGCGGCCAACGCCTGGTGCATCTCGTACAGACTCGTCGCGGGCGTCACCGTGATCTGTCCGCTGGCGGCGTCGTAGTTGACCCCTCCGGGCAGTTGACGCAGGTCAAGCACCATGGTGCCGTTCGCCGTGGACGCCCCCACGTAGGAGTGTCCACCGCTGCGCGGCGCGACCTGGAGCTTGTGGGCGGCAGCGAATGCCATCGCCTTTTGCACGTCCGCCGCCGAGGTCACGGCGACGATCGCCGCCGGCGTCGAGCCGTTGTAGTTGGTGTTGAAAACCTGCTTGGCCGTTGCGAATTGGGGGCTATCCGGTAGTAACACCTGCCCGCGGATGGCGGTGGAAAGGTCGCTCCAGCTCGCGGTATGCGGCGGCTCCGCGGCGGCCCGGGCCGAGCCGAAAACCGCGCCGGCGGCTAACGCTCCGGCGGCGCCCCGCAGGAACGTCTGGCGGGAGATCTCACGCCCCCGCGACAGTGACGGTCGCGAGCCCCGCGCAGCGGGGTGCTGCGGGCCGGCACCATCCCGCGATTGCGTCATGTCCCGCATTCTCAACCCAACGATGGCAAAAACTGTGCTGTCGCACGACGTGTCAGATCACAAGTCGGCACCGTTTAGGGCGCAAGACCGTCCGCCTCCCCTGCGTCGGTCCCACCAATCGTGGGTTGGCTCGTTCATGATTGTGGCCGTCTTCATATCTTCGGTAGACGGCCAGTTGGGATGGGAGTGCGGCGATGTCGTATGTGATCGCGGAGCCGGAGTTTTTGGCGGCAGCGGCCTCGGAGGTGGCCGGCATCGAGTCGTCAATCCGCGCGGCCACAGGGGCCGCGGCGGCCCCGACCACCACGCTCGCCGCTGCCGCCGGTGACGAAGTATCAGCCGCGATTGCGTCGCTCTTCTCCCTTCATGCTCAAGAGTTTCAGGCGCTCAGTGCGCGGGCTTCGGCCTTTCATGCCGCGTTCGTGCAGACGTTGGGTGGCGCGGGCAGCGCCTATGCGGCCGCCGAGGCGGGCAATGCCTCGCCGTTGCAGGCCCTAGAGCATCAAGCCCAGAGTCTGGCGGCGTTTTCTCCCGTGAAGGACCTGACCGGGCGCCCATTGTTCGGCAACGGCACCAATGGGGCGCCGGGCAGCGGGCAGGCCGGTGGCGCCGGCGGTTGGCTGTTCGGCAACGGCGGCAACGGCGGCTCCGGGGTGGCCGGTACCGCGACCACGGCCGCCGGTCGTGGCGGGGCCGGCGGGTCGGCGGCCCTCTTCGGCAACGGCGGTCATGGCGGGGCCGGCGGGGTTGGGGTTACCGGCTCGACGGGCGGCGACGGCGGCACCGGTGGCGTTGGCGGAGCCGGTGGTCGCGGCGGACTGTTCGTCGGCAATGGCGGGGCCGGGGGGGCCGGCGGTATCGGCGGCACCGGCGGGACCGGCGACATGGGCGTGGGCGCTGCCGTCGCCGGCACCGGCGGGAACGGCGGCACGGGCGGCACCCCGGGCGCAGGCGGCGCAGCGGGATTGATCGGGGCCGCCGGCCCGGCCGGGCACGGCGGCGCCGGCGGTATGGGCGGCGCCGGAGGCCAGGGTACGACCGGCGCTGCCGGCAGCGACGCGATCTCACCCACTGCAGGGCTTCCGGGCGGCCAAGGCGGAGCGGGTGGCCAGGGCGGTGTGGGCGGGGCCGGTATCGGCGGGGTCGGCGGCGGCAACGGCGGCGCGGGAGGGTTCGGCGGTCAGGGCGGCACGGGCGGTGCGGGCGGGAACAACACCGGCAGCAGCGGCGGCAGCGGCGCCGACGGAGGTCAGGGCGGTACCGGTGGGACTGCCGGGGCGGGGGGTGCTGGAACCGACGGCGGTGTGGCCGGCAGCGTCAGCAGCGGCGGGTTCGGCGGACTCGGCGGCAACGGCGGCCAGGGTGCGACCGGCAGCGCCGGCATCAGTTCACCGACGCCCACCGCCGGTAGCCAAGGCGGTCAGGGCGGTGCCGGCGGTGCGGGCGGTACCGGCGGGGCGGGCATCGGCGGGGTCCGCGGTGGGTCTGGCGGACACGGCGGATTCGGCGGTCAAGGTGGCAGTGGCGGCCAAGGCGGCCTCAACACCGGTACCAGCGGCGGTCCCGGCGCCGACGGCGGTAAAGGCGGCACCGGAGGCGCCGCCGGCGCGGCGGGCGGGGGCACCGACGGTGGCGCGGCCGGGACCATCGGCACTGGCGGGGTCGGCGGCCTCGGCGGCAACGGCGGCGGCGGCGCGGCCGGCAGTGCGGGTAGCAACGACCTCAACTCACCCAGCGCCGGTGGCCCGGGCGGCCAGGGCGGCGCAGGCGGCCAGGGTGGTGACGGCGGGGCCGGCATCGGTGGGGTCGGCGGCGGCTCCGGTGGCCAAGGCGGCTTCGGCGGCTTTGGCGGCTTCGGCGGCTCTGGCGGCAACAACACCGGCAGCGGCGCAGGCATGGGCGCGGCCGGCGGCAACGGCGGCACCGGCGGCAGCGCCGGGGCCGGCGGGATCGGAACCGACGGCGGCGCCACCGGCCTGCACGGCACCGGCGGCACCGGGGGCGGGGGCGGTTTTGGTGGGGTCGGCGGCGGCGGTAGCACCGGCACCACCGGCGCCTCGCCCACCGCGGGAAACCAGGGCGGCCAAGGCGGTGCCGGTGGCACCGGCGGCGCGGGCGGTGCGGGGATCAACGGGATCAACGGGGTCGGCGGCGGCAACGGCGGGGTCGGCGGTGTGGGCGGCGGCGGCGGTTACGGCGGCTTTGGCGGCAGCAACACCACCAACGGCGGCACGGGTGCGGCCGGCGGCACCGGCGGCACCGGAGGCAGCGCCGGGGCCGGTGGGGCCGGAACCGCGGGCGGCTCCGCGGGCGCCAACGGTACCGGTGGGGCCGGCGGCAACGGCGGAACCGGCGGCCAGGGCGGCACCGACAGCGCCGCCAACGTGGGCTTGCAGGGCGGCCAAGGCGGCCAAGGCGGGATCGGCGGGGTCGGCGGCGCCGGGATCGGCGATCGCGGCGGCGGCAACGGCGGCCAAGGCGGGACGGGCGGCACGGGCGGCACCGGCGGCGCCGGCACGGGCGGCCCCGGCATCCCCGGCAGCCCCGGTGGCCCGGGCAAGCCCGGCAGCGGCGCGTCCGGCAGCAAAGGCGGCACCGGCGGGACGGCTGGCGCAGGCGGCACCGGGGGCAACGGCGGCCCCGGCTAAGGCGTCACCGCGACCATCAACGTCGGCGGTGATCAGCTAGGTGCTTGACGCGCAATCAGATACGGCGCCAGCGTGGACAGCTTCTCGCAGGTCTCTTCGAATTCGCGCTCGGGTTCGGACTCTTCAATTATTCCAGCACCGGCCCGCAACCACGTCTTGCCGTCATGCTCATAGGCCGCCCGCAGGGTCAGCGCGGCGTCCAGCCCGCCGCCCGCCGAAACCGTCAGGACCGCACCGGAATACAACCCGCGGCGGCCGTCTTCGAGGCGCAGGATGGCCTCGATGCCATCCGCTTTCGGGATGCCCGACGCGGTGACCGCGGGAAACAGCGCCTCCAGCGCATCCATCCGATCGCTCGACGGGTCCAGGCGCGCACTGATCGTGGAGCCGAGGTGCTGCACACTCCCCCGCTCCCGCACCGTCATGAAATCGGTGACGACCGCGGTGCCCGGTTCAGCGATCTCGTTGATCTCCTGAAGCGAGGTTCGCACCGAAATAGCGTGCTCAACGATCTCTTTCGAATTTGATTCCAAGTCTTCACGAGCCTGACGGTCAAGGGCCGCACCGCGTCCGAGCGCGCGGGTCCCGGCCAGGGGCTCGGTCACGACGCTGCCATCCCGGTGGACGGCTGCTACCAGCTCCGGGCTGTAGCCGAAAGCGCGAATCCCACCCAGCCGCAACAAAAACGACCTCACCGGAGTGTTGTGCTGCCGGCCGAGCCGGTAGCTGGATGGGAAGTCCAGCGCGAAAGGCACTTCGACACAACGGGATAGAATCACCTTTTTGTATCGACCGGCGGCGATCTCACCAACCGCCGATGTCACCCGATCGCGGTAGCCGGACGGATCGGCGATTATGTCGATCGCGCGGGCTTCGCGCAGATCGGGCACACCGTCGGCGAGTAACGCGAGTATCGCGTCGCGGTGGCCGACCGCCGCGCCGAACAGCCGAACCTCGTCTCGCGTCATCACGATTCGGGCGCGGGGCCAAAACATCCGCGCCAGCGGGGTTCGTGGTGCCAGCCGCTGCTGCAGCCCGTAACGGTAAAAACCGAATTCGAAGGCGATCCACCCGAGGAGCTGGTCGGTTTCCAGGAGCAGCCGGTCGATCGCTTCACCGAGCACCGATCCAGGCCGCCCCGTCCATTGCCGCCGCTGGGTCACCCCGTCGCGGACCACACGCAGTTCGTCGGTGTCCAGCTCGACCATCGCTTGCGCACCACTGGCCAGCACCCACTGGCCATCGCGCTCATAGAGGAGGTATTCCTCGCCGTCTCGCTCGGGCAGCAGCGCGGCCAGCTCGGCTGCCAGATCGGCCGGATGGACATAGAGCGGCAGCGGAATCGACAGCGACTCGGACAGTGATTCCGAGCGCGGTGTGGTGCCCACGGGGCTTGATTCGACGCTGGCCTCGGTCACAGGTAGTAAATGTAGCCTAACCTATGAAAGCGCGCGATATCCGTCTCGTGCGGACCGGGCGGAGCACCGAACAGTGCCACGCCGAGGCGCGTTCTGGAGCCGCGGGGGCACCATTACAGGCCCCTTTGGCGTGTCGACCGAAATGTGTAACACAACTTTAATGCGACCGACCTGGGCCGCCCAGCAACCTCTGACTGTTAGTCCGGCACCCCCGGGACGAAGAGAACCGTCGCCATCCTGCGCCGACTTACGGCCGACGGAAGAGCTCAGATATCCGACGGTGACGAGCTCAAGATATGCCAAATGAACTGGCCTGCTTCCGATTTCGCGTGCCGGGCGATTTGGAGAAATCACGCTGCATTGCGCCGCATCGGTTCGGAAGTCGGTGCGGCATCGCAAACGGCGGCCCACAGTCGGACTCCCGCTAATTCCGTACCACACATTAGATACGAGATTAAATCCACAGTAAACGCACAGTTAATTCCCAAAGGATCAGCGCTGATCGTGTCCTACCAGGCGCGATCTGAGCACCGTGACCATTGATTTTGCCAGACTCCAGCCATTCCTGTGCGTCTTCCACAGCCCTGGCCTATTGCCGCTACAGCCGACTAGCGGTTTGGCATCAGCGGGGTTTAAATTTCTGCACGGTCGTCGGGTTGTTCGTGGTCCCCATATGCGGACGGTGCTTCCCCCTGACCACCGCCCCAGTCCAAGAGAGGCTCCGATGGTCCAAGAGTTCTGGCACAACTTCACTCACAACCTGTTCAAGCCGCTCCTGCTGTTCTTTTACTTCGGGTTCCTCATCCCGATCTTGAAGGTGCGGTTTGAGTTCCCGTATGTCCTCTATCAAGGCTTGACGATGTACCTGCTGCTGGCCATTGGCTGGCACGGCGGTGAAGAGCTGGCCAAGATCCCACCGTCGAGCATCGCTTCCATCGTGGGATTCATGGCAGTGGGCTTCGTGCTCAACTTCCTAATTGGAGGCCTGGCTTATCTGCTGCTGAGTTGGCTGACTTCGCTACGAAGAATCGACCGGGCAACGGTCGCCGGGTATTACGGCTCGGACTCGGCGGGGACCTTTGCCACCTGCGTGGCCGTCCTGGCCGCCGTCAACATCGCGGCCAACGCCTACATGCCCGTGATGCTGGCCGTCATGGAGATCCCGGGCTGCTTGGTGGCGCTGTACCTGGTGGCGCGACTGCGGCACCGGGGGCTCAGCGAAGCCGGCTACATGCCCGACGAGGACGGGTACGTCGAGCCGGTCAAGGTTGGCGTCGGACCCGGCACGGCAGCAAAGCCTCCGCAGGGCGGAAGTCTCGACAGCGAGCACGATCGTGGCGTCGAGCAGGAGCTGGAGATGTCGCTGGAAAAGCTGGAACATCCGAACTGGGAGCCCGACCACGTTCCGGCCCGCGGTAAGGCCAAGAGGATGCCAATTTTCTCCCGTGAGCTCCTGCGGGAAGTTTTCCTCAACCCCGGGCTCGTATTGCTCTTCGGCGGTATCATCATCGGCCTCATCAGTGGCCTGCAGGGACAGAAGGTCGTTGCGGACGACGACAGGTTCTTCGTGTTGGCGTTCCAGGGCGTGCTCTGCCTGTTCCTGCTCGAGATGGGTATGACGGCTTCCCGCAAGCTGAAAGACCTTCGGACGGCGGGCCCCGGGTTCATCTTCTTCGCCCTGCTGGCGCCGAATATCTTTGCACCACTCGGGATCCTCGTCGCCCACTCCTACGCGTCCCTGACTCACACCGACTTCAAGCCGGGTACGTACGTGCTGTTCGCCGTACTCTGCGGCGCGGCGTCCTACATCGCCGTTCCGGCGGTCCAACGGCTTGCGATCCCCGAAGCCAGCCCAACCCTGCCGCTGGCCGCATCGCTGGGCCTGACGTTCTCCTACAACGTCACGATCGGAATACCGCTCTACATCGAGCTCAACCGCCTGTTCGCACACTGGTTTTGACGCCCGAAAGGGAATTAGCCCAGCAGCGTTCGCACTACCCCGTCGGCCAGCAAGCGCCCGCGGGGGGTGAGGATCAGTCGGTCGCCGACGGATACCAACAATCCGTCGGCGACCACTGCCTCGGCGCGCTCGCGTTCCGAGACACCCAACAGGTCGAGCGGAAGGCCCTGGCGTAGCCGGGTTTTCAGTAAAACCTCTTCGGTGTGCAGGTCACCGAGGTCGAGCTGCTCGAAGCCCGCGACCGGCAACGCGGCGCCGGCCAGCATCTCCGCGTAGGCGTTGGGGTGCTTGACATTCCACCATCGCGTGGCACCGACGTAGCCGTGCGCACCTGGTCCGGCGCCCCACCACTGCCCGCCGTCCCAGTAGCCGAGGTTGTGCCGGCACTCCCCACCCGGCCGGGACCAGTTGGATACCTCGTACCAGGTCAATCCGGCCGCCGACAGCCGCTCGTCGACCAATTCGTAGCGATGCGCGAGCACGTCGTCGTCGGGCGCGGCCAACTCGCCGCGTCGGACTCGCCGGGCGAGCGCGGTGCCTTCCTCGACGACCAGGGCGTACGCCGACACATGATCGACGCCGGTCTCGAGGGCCGCATCGACCGAGCGCAGCAGGTCGTCGTCGGACTCCCCCGGGGTTCCATAGATGAGGTCGAGGCTGACGTGTTCGAAACCCTCGTCCATTGCCTCGCGCGCGGCGGCCGCCGACCGGCCCGGCGAGTGAAACCGGTCGAGAGTGGTCAGGACCCGCGGCGCGACCGACTGCATGCCCAGCGACACCCTCGTGTAACCGGCCGCGCGGATCGCGGCGAAAAACTCCGGCCAGGTCGACTCGGGGTTGGCCTCGGTAGTGATCTCGGCATCCGGCGCCAGCGCGAAGTGCCCGCGCACCATGTCGAGCAGCCTGGCCAGCCGCTCACCGCCCAGTAGCGACGGCGTCCCTCCGCCGACGAACACGGTGCTGACCGTCGGAGCGTCGAGGCGCGCGGCCGCGAGCTCCAGCTCGGTCCCCAGCGCCAGCAGCCAGGCATCCGGGTTGACGCCACCCAATTCGGCCGGTGTATAGGTGTTGAAATCGCAGTATCCGCAGCGGGTGATGCAGAACGGGACATGGACATACATCCCGAACGGTTGCCCCGGGCTCAGCTGTATGCCGGGCAGGTCAGCCGATGCCTCGCGAAGCGCCATGCCAAATGATCCCATGGTCCTCGTTTGACGCCGCGACACTGCAACTGGCAACGCATGTCCCGACAGGCGCCGTCGGCAGTTTCGCGGAGAAAATCAGCGTGCGAACAAATCTAACCTGATGGCGTGGCTGATCCGCATCCATGGCAGAATGGCACTGTGACCGTTGCCCGCTACAGCTCGCGCGTTGTGCTGGTGGCGCGGCGGCATATCGATCTCAAGCGTGTCTGCAGCTGTAGCTGTCTGCCTTGATGTCGTAGACCCAGTCCACCTCCACCTCCAGCTGGCTGCCGGATCTGCGCCGCCCGGAATACAACCGGTGTGTTGCGCGTCCAAGCTGGCGATGTTCGCAAAGGAGACCGCCGAATGACCACAGCCCGCCCGGCAAAAGCCCGAACTGAGGGCCAGTGGGCGCTAGGGGATCGCGAGCCGCTGAATCCCAACGAGGTGTTCAAGCAGGCGGGTCCCCCACTCGACGTGCGCGAACGTATCGAAAACGTGTACGCCAAGCAGGGCTTCGACAGCATCGAAAAAGATGACCTGCGCGGCCGAATGCGCTGGTGGGGCCTCTATACCCAGCGCGAACAGGGGTACGACGGCAGCTTTACCGGTGATGAGAACATCGACCTGCTCGAGGCCAAATACTTCATGATGCGGGTGCGCTGCGACGGTGGCGCGCTGTCGACCACCGCCCTGCGCACGCTCGGCCAGATCTCGACCGAGTTCGCCAGGGACACCGCCGACATCTCCGACCGGGAGAACGTCCAATACCACTGGATCCGGGTGGAAGACGTCCCGGAGATCTGGCGGCGGCTGGACGAGGTCGGACTGCACACCACCGAGGCATGCGGGGACTGCCCGCGCGTGGTGCTCGGTTCACCACTGGCCGGCGAGTCGCTCGACGAGGTGCTCGACCCGACCTGGGCGATCGACGAGATCGTGCGGCGCTACATCGGCGATCCCGCCTTCGCCGACCTGCCGCGCAAGTACAAGACCGCCATTTCGGGTCTGCAGGACGTCGTGCACGAGGTGAACGACATCGCGTTCATCGGCGTCAACCATCCCGAGCATGGGCCCGGCCTGGACCTCTGGGTCGGCGGCGGCCTGTCGACCAACCCGATGCTGGGCCAGCGGGTCGGCGCCTGGGTGCCCTTGGACGAGGTGCCCGAGGTGTGGGCGGCGGTGACCTCGATATTCCGCGACCACGGCTACCGCCGGCTGCGGGCCAAGGCCCGGCTGAAGTTCCTGATCAAAGACTGGGGTATAGAAAAGTTCAGAGAAATTCTCGAACAGGAGTACCTCAAGCGCCCGCTCATCGACGGCCCGGCCCCCGAGCCGGTCAAGCATCCGATTGATCACGTCGGCGTGCAGCGGCTCAAGAACGGGCTCAACGCCGTCGGCGTTGCCCCGATCGCCGGGCGGGTGTCCGGCAGCATTCTGACCGCGGTGGCCGACCTGGCACAGCGGGCGGGGTCGGACCGGATCCGGTTCACGCCCTACCAGAAGCTCGTCATTCTCGACATTGCCGACGACAAGCTCGACAACCTCACCGCCGGCCTGGACGCGCTGGGGCTGCAGTCACGGCCGTCGCATTGGCGCCGGAACCTGATGGCGTGCAGCGGGATCGAATTCTGCAAACTGTCTTTCGCCGAAACACGGGTCAGGGCGCAATCTTTGGTTCCCGAACTGGAATGCCGGCTGGCAGACATCAACTCCGCTCTTGACGTGCCCATCACCGTCAACATCAACGGCTGCCCGAATTCGTGTGCGCGAATTCAAATCGCCGACATCGGCTTCAAAGGCCAGATGGTCGACGACGGTGAAGGCGGCACTGTCGAGGGCTTCCAGGTGCACCTGGGCGGCAGCCTGGGCCTGGACAGCGGGTTCGGCCGAAAGCTGCGCCAGCACAAGGTGACCAGCGACGAGCTGGGTGACTATATCGATCGCGTGGCGCGCAACTTCGTCAAGCACCGCACTGAAGGTGAACGATTCGCGCAGTGGGCCATTCGCGCTGATGAAGGAGACCTGCGATGAGCGGCCAAACGACCAACCCGACCGAAGCCGAGCTGCGTGACCTGGCGGCCCGTGGCAACGCGGAACTCGAGGGCGCCAGCGCCTCCGAGCTGCTGCGGTGGACCGACGAGAACTTCGGCGGCGTCGACGGACCCCGCGGCGGGGCCACCTGCCAATACGTGGTTGCCTCCAACATGCAGGACGGCGTGCTCGTCGATCTGGCGTCCCGGGTGCGGCCGGGCGTACCGGTGCTGTTTCTGGACACCGGCTACCACTTCGTGGAAACGATCGGCAGCAGGGACGCCATCGAGTCCGTCTATGACATCCGGGTGCTCAATGTCACCCCGGAGCGCAGCGTGGCCGAGCAGGACGATCTGCTGGGCAAAGACCTGTTTTCCCGCGACCCGGGCGAGTGCTGCCGGCTACGCAAGGTCGTTCCGCTGGGCAAGTCGCTGGCCGGCTACTCGGCGTGGGTGACCGGGCTGCGCCGGGTCGAGGCACCGACCCGCGCCAATGCCCCGCTCATCAGCTTCGACGAGGCGTTCAAGCTGGTGAAGATCAACCCGCTGGCCACGTGGAGCGATCAGGACGTGCAGGACTACATCGCCGAGCACGATGTTCTGGTGAATCCGCTTGTCTACGAAGGCTATCCGTCGATCGGCTGCGCCCCCTGCACAGCGAAGCCCATCGAGGGCGCCGACGCGCGCAGCGGGCGCTGGCAGGGGCTGAACAAAACCGAATGCGGGCTGCACGCCTCCTGAGCGCGCCGGCGACGATGCAGAGCGCAGCGATGAGGAGGAGCGGCGCCATGACGACGCCGGCGACGATGCAGAGCGCAGCGATGAGGAGGAGCGGCGCCATGACGACGCCGGCACTAGTGCTGACCGCGCATGGAAGCGCGGACCCAGAGTCGGCGGTCAACGCGCGAGCCGTCGCCGCGCAGGTGCGGCGCATGCGCCCCAGCCTCGACGTGCGGGTCGCGTTCTGCGAGATCAACAGACCCAACCTGATCGACGTGCTCGACGGGTGTCCCGGCGAAGCGGTCGTCACTCCCCTGCTGCTCGCCGACGCCTACCATGCCCGCGTCGATATCCCCGCCCAGATCGCGCGCCGCGGCGCCGGTCACCGTGTGCAACAGGCCGAAGTGCTCGGCGAGGACGACCGTCTGGTGTCGGTGCAGGGTGAGCGACTGACCGAATTGGGGGTTTCCCGGCTCGACGACACGCTCGGTGTGCTCGTGGTGGCGGTCGGCTCGTCGGATGCCGCAGCCAATGCCCGCACCGCCGCCGTGGCGCCGAAACTGGCCATAGGTACCCAGTGGGCAGCCGTGGCGACCGCATTCGCCACCCGGCAGGAACCGTCGCTGGCCGAAGCCGCCGACCGGTTACGTCGCCGTGGCGCGCGTCAGGTGGTCATCGCGCCATGGTTTCTCGCGCCGGGGCGCCTGCCGGACCGGGTGCGCCAATTCGCCGAGGACGCCGGGATCGCCATGGCGGCACCCCTCGGGCCGCACCGGCTGGTCGCTGAGACCGTGCTGCACCGCTTCGACGACGCGATTGCCCGGCGCGCCGCAGCCTGAGCGGATCAATCCGCTGGAATTTTGCTCAAATATTGGGATCGGTAGGCAGGTTGAGCGCATTACTGTCCGACGAAAGCACCGCCTACTGCCCGGTTTGATAATTCGAACCTAGCGCGCTCATAGCTCCGCCTCATCACCTTCGCGTTAGCTCAGGGCGTTGCAGGTCGGCGATCCGCAGGTGGTCGCCGCGTCGTTCGGAGGTCGGAATGTCCTTTCTCATCGCGGCGCCGGAGTACGTCACGGCGGCAGCCTCGGATCTAGCCAATGTCGCTTCGACGATCAGCTCGGCCAACGCAGCGGCGGCGGCCCCGACGACGACCGTTCTGGCCGCCGGCGCCGACGAGGTGTCGACGGCGCTCGCGACCATGTTCAGCGCGCACGCGCAGGCCTATCAGGCGCTCAGCGCCCAAGCGGCGAGGTTTCATCAGCAGTTTGTCCAGCTGCTGAATTCGGGCGCGCACTCCTACGCCAGCGCCGAGGCCACCAACGCCCAGCAGGTTGCGCAAAATGACATCAACGCGCCGTTCGAGGCGCTGCTGGGACGCCCGCTGATCGGCAACGGCGTCAACGGCACTAACGGGACGGGCGCCAACGGCCAGAACGGCGGCCTGTTGTGGGGCAACGGCGGGTCCGGCGGGTCCGGCGGACCCGGTCAGAACGGCGGCAGCGGCGGCAGCGGCGGGTTCTTGTTCGGCAACGGCGGCAACGGCGGAGTCGGGGGGGTCGTGAAAGCCGGCGTCGCCGGCTTTGGCGGCGACGGCGGCAGCGCCGTCGGCCTCTTCGGCAACGGCGGCGCCGGCGGGATCGGCGGGGCCGCCACCACTGGCGGCGTCGCCGGCGACGGCGGCTTCGGCGGCAGCGGCGGCTTCCTCGTCGGCAATGGCGGCATCGGCGGGGCGGGCGGGGAGGGCTTCGTGGCGGGCTGGGGCGGCGAAGGTGGCGACGGCCTCGGCGTGCTCTACGGGCTGGGCGGGGCCGGCGGCGCCGGCGGAGCCCTCGACGGGGGCAACGGTATCGCCGGTGCAGGCGGGGACGGCGGCAGCGGCAACATCCTCTTCAATATGTTCAGCACCGGGGCAGACGGCGGCGTCGGCGGATCGGCCCACGGTTTCAATACCATTGGCGGCCAGGGCGGCCAGGGCGGCGGCGGCGACGGACTCATCTTCGGAACCGGCGGCAACGGTGGTGCCGGCGGCGTCAACCTCAGCAACGGGACCGGCGGGGTCGGCGGATACGGCGGCATGGGCGGCGTCTTCACCGGCATCGGCGGCGCGGGCGGCGAGGGTGGGGCGTCTCAGGCCGGCGGCACCGGCGGCGTCGGCGGCACCGGCGGCCTCGGTGGCGTCTTCTTGGGCGTCGGTGGTGCCGGCGGCAACGGCTTCGGCGCGACCGACTTGGATTTCGGAGGCAACGGCGCCCAGGGCGGCTACGGCGCCATCTTCATCGGCCTCGGTGGCGCCGGTGGCAATGGAGGCATGGGAATGATCCCGGGCATTGGCGCTCAGGGCGGCTTCGGCTCCTTGCTTCTTTTCGGCCCGAACGGACAGCCCGGGTTGACGCCGAGTTAGGTCCGGCACCAACCGATTACGGTTGGACTACGCGGAAGTCAGCGTCGACTGATCGCCCGTGCCGCCGGGGACGATGATGTCGTCGGGCAGGGTCGGTACCCGGGTGGCCCGCACGTAGACGGTGTCACCCTCCCGCAAGTTCAGCGCCTCTGCATCGCCCCGGGTGATCTGGGCGATGAACGGGCCTTGGTTGGCCGCGCTGGTCAACTCCACGCGGACCTCGAACCCCAGTACCACCACCCGGTCGACGGTGGCGCGCACCACCCCGATGGACTCCGCGGTGCCGTCACCCCCGGCGACCGCCAACTCAGGGTTGCGACCGACCCGGATGTCGTGCGGTCGGACCAATGTCCCATTCAGCGCGGAAACCGCACCCAGGAAAGACATCACGAATGCGTTGGCCGGCGCGTCGTAGACCTGCGTCGGGGATCCGACCTGCTCAATGCGCCCCTTGTTGAGCACGGCGATCCGGTCGGCCACGTCCAATGCCTCGGCCTGGTCGTGGGTGACCAGCACCGTGGTGACGCGCACTTCGTCGTGCAGGCGCCGCAGCCAGGCCCGCAGGTCTTCGCGGACCTTGGCGTCCAGCGCGCCGAACGGCTCGTCGAGCAGCAGCACTTCCGGGTCGACCGCCAACGCGCGGGCCAGCGCCATTCGCTGTCGTTGACCACCGGAGAGCTGGTTGGGATACCGGGTCTGAAACCCGCTCAGTCCCACAACTTCCAGCAGGTTGTCGACCTTCTCTTTGATCTCGGCCTTGGGCTGCTTGCGGATCTTCAGCCCGTACGCCACGTTGTCGCGCACGGTCATGTGCTTGAACGCCGCATAGTGCTGGAACACGAATCCGATGCCACGGCGCTGCGGGGGCACCCGGGTTACGTCGCGACCGTTGATCGTAACGGTTCCGGTATCGGGCTGGTCGAGACCGGCGATGGTGCGTAGCAGGGTCGACTTGCCAGAACCGCTGGGTCCCAGCAGCGCCGTCAGCGAACCGGTGGGTACTACGAAGTCCACGTGGTCCAAAGCGACGAAGTCGCCATAGCGCTTGTTGGCGTCCCGCACGATGATCGCGTGCTCGGTCCCGGTGTCGGTCAACCTCGCCGTCGTTTCGTCGGTCATTTCTACGCCTCCTTGTCAGGCCTTTTTGGTCGCTCGTGCCCGGCGGACGTCGAGAATCACTTGGACGATAAGCACCAGCACCGCGACACCCATCAGTAGCGTCGACAGCGCGTAGGCGCCGTATTCGGCACCACGGTTGTAGCGGTCGGAGACCAGCAGTGTCAGCGTTTGCGACTTCCCCGGCAGGTTGGATGACACCATGATGACGGCGCCGTATTCCCCCAGAGTGCGGGCGACAGTCAACACGATGCCGTAGGTCAGGCCCCACCGGATGGACGGCAGGGTGATCCGCCAGAACGTCTGCCACCAGCTGGAACCCAGTGTCGCCGCCGCCTCGTCCTGGTCGGTCCCCAGCTCATGCAGGACGGGTTCGACCTCGCGCACCACGAACGGCAGGGTGACGAAGATGCTGGCAAGCACAATGCCGGGCAGTCCGAAGATGATTTTGAATCCAAGGTCTTTCTCGACGAAGCCCAGTGCGCCGGCCGACCCCCAGAGCACGATCAACGCGACACCGACGACGACGGGCGAGACCGCGAAAGGCAGATCGATGACGGCCTGCAGCAGGCCCCTGCCGCGAAACCGGTTACGCGCCAGCACCAGTGCTGTCGGAATACCGAAAACTACATTGAGTGGCACCACGATCGCCACTACCAGCAGCGTCAAGTCCAGCGCCGATTGCGCAGCCGGTGTGCTCACCCAGTCGTAGAACTGACCCAACCCGGGTTGGAAGGTGCGCCAGAGGATGAGCGTCACCGGAACGACCAGCAACACAAAGAGGTATCCCAGCCCGACGAGCCGGATGAGGTAGCGAACCGGAGCGGAAAACGTCACGCCGCCTTCTCCTCACGTTTGGCCGCACGCGCACCGATGATTCGCAACAGGAGGAGCACGACGAATGAGAGCAACAACAGCACGACGGATATCGAGGCGGCACCGGTGCGGTCGTCGTTTTCGATCAAGGTCCGGATCCACTGCGAGGACACCTCGGTCTTGCCCGGCACCGCGCCGCCGATCAGCACCACCGAGCCGAACTCGCCGATCGCCCGCGAGAACGCCAGCCCCGCACCGGATAACAACGCCGGCGTCAGCGACGGCAGCACCACCGAAGTAAAGATCTTCCAACCGTTGGCGCCCAGCGATGCCGCGGCCTCCTCGGTCTCGCGATCGAGCTCCAGCAGCACCGGCTGCACTGCGCGCACGACGAACGGCAACGTGACGAACGCCAGCGCCACCGCCACGCCCCACGAGGTGTGCTGCAGATGCAGGCCCACCGGGCTGTTGTTCCCGTACAGGGCCAGCATCACCAGGCTGGCGACGATCGTTGGCAGCGCGAACGGCAGATCGATGATCGCGTCCACCAACCTTTTGCCGACGAAGTCGTCGCGCACCAACAGCCAGGCGATCAGCAGACCGAAGACCAGATTGACGACGGTCACTCCGGCGGAAATCACCAACGTCACCCGGAACGACTCCACCGCAGCGTTCGATGTGACGGACTGCCAGAACGCTTCCCAGCCCCCGCCCGCGGCCTGCCAGACAATCGCAGCCAGCGGCAACAACACAATCACCGACAGCCACAGCGTCGCCACACCAACCCGAAGAGACGTGCTGCCGGCTCCCCGGGGCGGCCGCGGGCGTGCCGGCGCTGGTGAGGTGATCGCGGCGGTCATCCGGTGGCCCGCGTGTAGATCTTGGTGATGCTGCCCGTGCTCTTGTCAAACAGCTGCGGATCCACCGTGCCCCAGCCACCCAGGTCGCCGATCGTCCACAGTTTCGGCGGCACGGGGAACTGGTCCCGGAACTCGGCCGCGACGGCCGGGTCGACCGCCCGGAAACCGGCCTGGGCCCACAACTCCTGCCCCTCGGCGGTGTACAGGAAGTTCTTGAACGCGATCGCGGCATTCAGGTTCGGGCTGGTCGTCACGACCGCCACGGGGTTGTCGATCCGGAAGGTCTGCGTCGGGTTGGTGTGCTCGACTGGTTTGCCTTGCCGCTCAGCAGCAATGGCCTCGTTCTCATAGCTGATCAGCACGTCGCCGCTGCCCTGAACGAAGACATCGGTGGCTTCCCGCCCCGACCCGGGACGCAGTTTGACATGTTCACGCACCAATTTGCTGATGAAGTCGACACCCGCTTGGTTATCCCGGCCGCCACCGCTCTTGGCGGCGTACGGGGCGAGCAGATTCCATTTGGCCGAACCCGAACTCAATGGGCTTGGCGTAATGACCTCAATGCCGGGGCGCAACAGGTCATCCCAATCCTTGATGTTCTTCGGATTACCCTTGCGCACCACCAATGTCACCACCGACCCGAATGGGATGCCCCTGGTGGCGTCGGCGTTCCAGTCTTTTGAAACCTTGCCGGCCTTGACCAGTCGAGTGATGTCTGGCTCGACCGAGAAGTTCACAATGTCAGCCGGCTTGCCGTCGACGACTCCGCGGGACTGATCACCAGAGGCCCCGTAGGAGGTGATCACCTGCACACCCTTGCCCTCCTCGGAGCCGTTGAATGCCGGAATCACCTTGCTCCAGCCGGGTTCCGGGACCGAGTATGCGACCAGGGTGATGCTGGCATGCGCGTTGGTCAGTCCGGAGCCGCCGACGACGTCGCTGGCGCCAGGGCTACACGCCGCAACAACAACGGCGATCAGCGCGAGCACCCCCGAGTGTCGCCAGCGCGATGCGCTGCCGATCTCGTTAAGCCTCTGCGACATTGGGGCGGCCTTTCAGTGCGGGACTATTGGATATCGGTCCCGTTGCTGCGGAAAGGCGATTGAAGCTAGGGAGAATTCACGAACTCCATACCAGCCGCGCACGGGTTTTGGAGTCAGCGACAACAGTGCACGAAAGCGTGGCACACCAATACGCCGGATGCTTCGTGCATGGCGGGAAGCCTAACAGGAAGCGCGAGCGTTCAGTGCGTCAGCAGCCAGGCGACGATTACCAACGCCACCAGCGTGACGAGCACCAACGTCACGTGCGATCGAGGCATCCGAGTTACCCGGGCGTCCCGCCGGCGGGGTGGTCGACGTGTTCGCGGTGCAACAACTCGATCCCCTTGCCGAGCAGTCGGTCAAGCACAAACGCCATCAGGTAGGCCACCGCCAGCACCACCGGCATCACCACCATGGCCTGCAGCACGAACGGCAGGCCGGATAGCCACAGCTCGTTGCCGTCCCACCAACTCAGGAACCCGCTCACCGGGTTCACACTATCGCCCGGGCAGCTGAAACCCTCAGACTGATGTGCCAAGATCGGCCAATGCCTCCGGTACCCGGCGAAACGACCTGCCTGATCGCCGGCGGCGGGCCGGCGGGCATGATGCTCGGCCTGCTGCTGGCCCGCGCCGGCATAAAAGTCACGGTGATGGAAAAACACGCGGACTTCCTGCGCGATTTCCGCGGCGATACGGTGCACGCGAGCACCTTGCGGTTGCTCGACGAACTTGGGCTGGGGGCGAAGTTTGCCCAACTTCCCCATCGCCTGATCGACCACATGCAGATGCAACTCGATGGACAGCGGGTCAGCTTCGATCTGACTCACCTGCCCGGCACCCACCAGCACATCGCCTTGGTGCCGCAATGGGATTTGCTGGAACTGCTGGCCACCGCCGCCGCGGCCGAGCCCACGTTCGAGCTGCTGCGCAACACCGAGGTGACCGGCGTGATCAGGGATCTTCTAGATTCTGGCCGCAGCCGCGATCGCATCGTCGGCGTCACGTACCGCGACCAAAGTGGCGAAACCAAGGAGATGCGGGCCGAGCTGACGGTGGCCTGCGACGGCCGCAGCTCGACGGTGCGCGAAGCCGTCGGACTGATCCCCCGAAGCTTCGGCGCGCCGATGGACGTGTGGTGGTTTCGGTTGCCTCGCCAGCCCGATGACCCTGCCGGGCTTGCCGGCACGTTCCAGGCCGGACACGGCGCGATCATGATCGACCGCGGCGACTATTACCAGATCGCCTACATCATCCCGAAGGGAGCCGATGCACAGGTGCGCGCGGAAGGCATCGAGGCGTTCCACCGCGTTTTGGTGGGCATGGTGCCCTGGCTCGCCGACCGGATCGACGCACTGTCTTCGTTCGACGATGTGAAACTTCTTGACGTGCAACTCAACCGGCTCCGTCGCTGGTACTCCGACGGCGTGCTGTGCATCGGCGACGCGGCACACGCGATGTCGCCGGTCGGCGGTGTGGGCATCAACCTGGCGGTGGCCGACGCCGTGGCCACCGCCGGCATACTGGCGGGTCCGTTGCAAAAGGGACGGGTGTCCACCGGGCAGCTAGCCCGGGTGCAGGCCCGCCGCTGGATACCGACGGCGATTCTGCAGGCGGTACAACGGGCCATCCACGCCCGGGTGATCGCGGTCGCGGTAAACGCACTGGGCCGGACGGACGGCCAAGACGGTGACCAGGGACTTCAGCGAGCCGTGCGGCTGATCGGCCGGACGCCGGCGCTGCGGCGGCTGGCCGGCTACATGATGGCGATCGGTCCACTCCCCGAGCACACACCCAAGTACGCCAGACGGCCCGGGTAATCCCCCGCGAGCAGTCCCCCGCAAGCGGGAGGTGCCCCCAGCAAAAGCTCGGCCGGGTCAGCTCAGCGCGCTGACTCTGTCCATCATGGCCTGCGCGATGTCGACCGCGGCGCCGTTGGTGACGCCCGATTCTTGCGGCGACCCACTCGGTGCATTGCTCGGTGAATTGAAGAAGTCGACCTCGACCTCAACCAGGCAGTTACCCCGCACACCGATTGCCCGCCCTTTCAAGATCCCGCCCTCATCCGGGCTGGATGACGCGAACGCCACCGAAACCGTTCCCGCCAGAACGGAAGGGGCTGCTTGTACGTTCGTGATCGTGGCCTTGAGTTTGAACACGGCGTCGGGTAAGACCACCGCTTGACCATCACACCGTTGCCACTGCTCAGCGAAACTCGAGAAAAGCGCGTTCGCGTCGGCCGTCGTGGGCAGGCTGACCACGCCCTCTTTTACACCGGTCACCTTCACGGTCATGGCAGCGTGCCGCCAATTCTCAACCGCGACGTCGTCGACTTTGCCGGACGGGTAGACGCTTCCGTGCAGCATCTCAGCCACACCGAGGCAATTGGCGTGCGAGGCCGACCCTGGACCCCGCAAAGCCTCCGGGCCTCCGAACTGAGGCGGGAGGCGACTATCAATGATGAAGGGCTGTTGGAGAATTCGCGACAGCGCTTGGTCGCCGAGCAGCACCTGCCTGACCGTTTGCCCAGTAACTGACTTCGGCCCCAAACTTGGTGGCGCTTGCGCTTTACCACCGGTGACGACGGCGCAAGCGGTGGCAAGCAGTCCGATGCTGAGCAACGAAACCGCCCGCGCCAAAACAACTCGCACCGCCATAGCCAGTGCCCGCTCCCTAACCTCTTGCCTTGTCCTACGCTACATTTGGCGACAGTGACCTGCACTCATCGTCAGACTGCTCATCGCTCATTGTTCATATTGATGACACCTATTGTTCATCAATGATATTACTTGCGGCGTCCGGCCGCAACGAGCCGACGATGCCAAAAGCGGTCTCGCCGACTGGCATCAAGCAAAGCAGTTTGACCCGTTCGGTCGACGAAACTCCCCGCTGGACAACTGTTCACACCGCGACCGGCAAAGCCGTGTGTGAGAGTTCTATGAATCCGCTCACAAGGGCGAGTCCACCGGGCTTCGAGTCCGCATCCCGGGCTACTTCTTGCCCTTTTCTCCTGAGTCGTCCGTAGACAGCGCTGCGACGAAGGCTTCCTGCGGCACCTCGACCCGACCGATGGTCTTCATTCGCTTCTTGCCTTCCTTCTGCTTTTCCAGAAGTTTGCGTTTGCGGGTGATGTCACCGCCGTAGCATTTGGACAGCACGTCCTTGCGAATCGCGCGGATATTCTCGCGCGCAATAATTTTCGCTCCGATGGCGGCCTGGATCGGCACCTCGAACTGCTGACGCGGGATCAGCTCCTTGAGCCTGGTGGTCATCTTGTTGCCGTAGGCCGAGGCGCCGTCTTTGTGGACGATCGCCGAGAACGCGTCGACGGCCTCGCCCTGCAGCAGGATGTCGACCTTTACCAGCTGGGCCTCCTGCTCGCCGGCCTCCTCGTAGTCGAGGCTGGCGTAGCCACGGGTGCGGGATTTCAGCGAGTCGAAGAAGTCGAAGATGATCTCGCCGAGCGGCATGGAGTAGCGCAGCTCTACCCGCTCCGGGGACAGGTAATCCATGCCACCCAACTCGCCACGGCGCGACTGGCACAGCTCCATGATGGTGCCGATGAACTCGCTGGGCGCGATGATGGTCGTCTTCACCACCGGCTCGTAAACCGCGCGGACCTTGCCCTCGGGCCAGTCCGACGGGTTGGTGACGATCAGGTCGGAGTTGTCCGCTCCGCCTTCTAACTCCACCCGGTAGACGACGTTCGGCGACGTCGAAATCAGATCCAGGTCGAACTCGCGCTCCAGCCGCTCGCGGGTGATCTCCATGTGCAGCAAGCCGAGGAAGCCGCAGCGGAACCCGAAGCCCAGCGCCACCGACGTCTCCGGCTCATACGTCAGGGCCGCGTCGTTGAGCTGCAGTTTGTCCAAGGCGTCGCGCAGATTCGGGTAGTCCGAACCGTCGACGGGGTACAGCCCGGAGTAGACCATCGGCTTGGGTTCGCGGTAGCCGGTCAGTGCTTCGGTAGCGCCGTGGCGGGCCGTCGTGACGGTGTCACCGACCTTGGATTGGCGGACGTCCTTCACTCCTGTGATCAGGTAGCCCACCTCTCCCACCCCCAGACCCACGCTGGGCTTCGGATCGGGCGAGACAATCCCGACCTCGAGCAGTTCGTGGACGGCGCCGGTGGACATCATCGTGATGCGCTCGCGGGGGGTGATCTTGCCGTCGATCACGCGCACATAGGTCACCACGCCGCGGTAGATGTCGTAGACGGAGTCGAAGATCATCGCGCGGGCTGGCGCGTCGGCATCGCCCTGCGGGGCCGGCACCATGCGGACCACCTCGTCGAGGAGCTCGGTGACGCCCTCCCCGGTTTTGCCCGACACCCGAAGCACGTCGCCGGGCTCGCAACCGATGATGTGGGCGATCTCAGCCGCGTAGCGGTCGGGGTCGGCGGCCGGTAGGTCGATTTTGTTCAGCACCGGGATGATCGTCAGGTCGCGGTCCAGCGCCAGGTAGAGATTTGCCAGCGTCTGCGCCTCGATGCCCTGGGCAGCGTCGACCAGCAGCACCGCACCCTCGCAGGCCTCCAGCGCGCGCGACACCTCGTAGGTGAAGTCGACGTGGCCCGGCGTGTCGATCAGGTGCAGGACGAACTCTTTCCCGGCGTCAGGGCCGCCGGATGCGATCCACGGCAGCCGCACGTTCTGCGCCTTGATCGTGATGCCGCGTTCGCGCTCGATGTCCATCCGGTCCAGGTATTGCGCCCGCATGTCCCGGTCGGCAACGACACCGGTGAGCTGAAGCATCCGGTCCGCCAGCGTGGATTTGCCGTGATCGATGTGAGCGATGATGCAGAAGTTCCGAATCTGCGCCGGCGCAGTGAACGTCTTGTCGGCGAAACTGCTGATGGGGATCTCCTGGACTGGTGCTGTTTTGAGTGCTCGACCGGCGGTTCGCGGACACGCCCAGCGTATCCATGCTGGCTGGGCCGGACACACTTGGACACAATCCCGCCCGGCTGCTGACGGTTAAACTGGGACGATGGCGTCTGCTCCCCGATCGCAGTGGCAGACGTTCCAGCGGTTTGCCGAGGACCTGGTGTTCAATCGTGGCCCGAAGTTCGTCCGGCGCGTGCAGACCTCACAGGCTGTGCTGCGCGAAATCCAGCAGGCCGTGCAGATCACGGCGAAGGTGATTGCCGCGGTTGCGCCGCAGCCTCCCACGCCGGCAACCGCGGGTCGGCCGGTGACCAGCACCAGCTTCCCCACCGCGCAGCGGGCCCGCAAATTGGACTACACCCCTGACTTGGACGGCCGGGCCCATCCCGGCGAGATCGTGTGGACGTGGGTGGTCTACGAGGACGATCCCACCCGCGGCAAAGACCGTCCCGTTCTTGTCGTGGGGCGTGACCGCAGCGTTCTGCTGGGCCTGATGGTGTCCAGCCAGGAGCACCATGCCGCCCACCCGGACTGGGTGGGGATCGGTTCTGGCGAGTGGGATTACGAAGGCCGCCCCAGCTGGGTGCGGCTGGACCGGGTGCTGGACGTGCCTGAGGAGGGTATTCGCCGCGAGGGTGCGATTCTGGCGCGCGAGACGTTCGATGTCGTCGCCGCCCGGTTGCGCGCCGAGTACTCCTGGCGTTAGGCCAGGGGCGCGCTAAAGCCCGGCAATCAGCCTTGCGTGATGTAGGACTGCAGCTGCTGCTGCTCGGCCTCGAGTTCTTCCATTCGGGTCTTCACCACGTCACCGATGCTGACGATGCCGATCAACTGCTTGCCGTCGAGCACCGGCACGTGCCGCACCCGGTGTTCGGTCATCAACCCGCTGACGGCGTCAACCGTGTCCGACTTCGTGCAGCTGGCGACCGTGGCAGTCATGATGCTCGAAACCGGACGACGGAGTACGTCGGCGCCATGCCTATGCAGTTGGCGCACGACGTCGCGCTCCGACACGATGCCCACCACACCCTCGGCGCCGACCACCACCATGGCGCCGATGTTCTTCTCGGCCAGGCCGGCCAGCAGTTCCTGGACCGTCGCGTCGGGCTTGCTCGTCACGACCGCCGCACCCTTGTTCTTCAAGACATCCGAGATACGCATTGAGGCCTCCCACCAGTTGTGACCTGCTTCACACCCAGGCTACGCTAGCGCCCGCGCTGCGGAAGTCAACTGTGATTGGGCCAGTACTGCGCCCCAATCCGAGTAGCAAGGATGGGGCAATGATCGAGATCACGTTGCTGGGAACCGGAAGCCCTCTCCCTGACCCGAACCGCGCCGGGCCGTCGACCCTGGTACGCGTCGGCGGGCAGGTCTTCTTGGTGGACTGCGGGCGCGGAGTGTTGCAGCGCGCCGCCGCGGTCGGTGTAGGCGCCGGCGGGTTGACGGCGCTGCTGCTCACCCACCTGCACAGCGACCACATCGGCGACCTCGGGGACCTACTTATCACGCGTTGGATCACTACTTTTTCACCCGATCCCACCCCCCTGCCGATCATCGGGCCACCGGGCACTGCAGAGACGGTGCAGGCGATGCTGAACGCGTTCCGCCATGACATCGGCTACCGCATCGCCCACCACGCCGATCTGACGGCGCCGCCGGCCGTGCAGGTCCACGAATACACCGAGGGCCCCGTGTGGGACAGGGACGGTGTGTCGATCCGGGTGGCTCCCACCGATCACCGTCCGGTCGCACCGACCATTGGGTTCCGGATCGAATCCGGGCCGGCATCGGTGGTCCTGGCCGGAGACACGGTGCCCTGTGTCAGCCTGGACGAGCTGGCCGCCGGTGCGAGCGCACTGGTGCACACCGTGATCCGCAAGGACCTAATCGCGCAAATCCCACAACAACGGATCCTGGACATCTGCGATTACCACTCGTCGGTGGAGCAAGCGGCGGCCACGGCGGCGCGCGCCGGGGCGAGCACTCTCGTCATGACGCACTATGTGCCGGCGCTCGTGCCGGGACAGGAAGAGCAGTGGCGAACCCTGGCCGCAACCGAGTTCAGCGGTCAGATCGAGCTCGGCGACGACCTGCACCGCGTCGAGGTGCACTAGCCGGTCAGGGCCGTTCGTTGGCCCCTCGCCGGCGCGCCGGCGGCATGGCGGTGACGGCGGCTTTGGAAGCCCCAACGGCGCTGCGGCAATTCCGGTTCCGGCGGGCAGCTGTTCGGACACCCGGGCAAGCCCGGCATCCAAGCGGTCCCTAAGCCAGCCGGGTCACCTCTACGACCACGTCCAGGTCGGTGGCACCCTCCCCGGAGTAGATGCCCCGCAACGGGGACACGTCGGTGTAGTCGCGGCCCGCGCCCACGCTGACGTACTGCTCGGTGATCTCGGTGTCGTTGGTCGGATCGAAGCTCCACCAACCTCCGGTCCATGCCTCAACCCAGGCGTGGCTTCGCCCGTCCACCACGTCCCCGACTTTGGCGTTCCGTTTCGGATGCAAATAACCCGACACGTAACGCCCGGGGATTCCCATGCTGCGCATCAGAATCAGCGTCAGATGCACGAAATCCTGGCAGACGCCTTTGCCCGCGTGCAAAGCGTCCAGCCCCGACGAATGCACGCTGGTGGTTCCCGGCAGATACTCCAGCTCGCCGCGCACCCACTCGGCCGCGGCGACGACGGCTTCGTGCGGCTTGTGGCTTTTGGCGATCTTCTTCCCTACCGCCGCAACGCGCTTGCTCTCCGGTGCGTGTTCGGTTGGCCGCATAAATTCGTCGAACCGATCGATCACCGCCTCGGAGCGCAGGTCGCTCCAGCTGACCTCGATCTCCGGTGGCTCTGGCGGCTCAGTCTCGACGACCGAGGACGACGTCACCGTGAGATCGGTGTGCGGCGCGTGCAGGTCGAACGCCGTCACTGCGGTGCCCCAGTAATCGATGTAGCGGTAGGACCGGGTGGCCGGAATGGTTTCGACCCGGTTGAGGATCACGTTTTGCCTAGTCGTCGACTGCGGGGTAAGCCGGGCTTCATTGTACGACGCGGTGACGGCGGATCCGTAGGCGTAGCCGGTCGTGTGCACCACTCGGAGCCGCCACATCAGCCTTCCCCGTTCCGGGCGAGCAGTTGGGCGCGATGGCCGGCATCCGACCAGGCCACCCATGGGGTGACATGGAAGTACTGCAGCGCCAACGCTTCTCCGACATCCGAGCAGGTTGTCTGCAGGCTCTCCAAACGCGTATCAAGGGTCTCCAGCAGCACACCGGGTTGCACGAATTCCAGTTCGCTGCGTGCCTGCCCGAGCAACCGCTGCGCCTCCGCGGTGGAGCCGATCCGGCTCTGCGAATTGTGCAACAACTCATCCATGCTGTGTTCGGCCAGTTTCAGCGAATAAAATACCGAGCGCGGGAACAGCCGGTCCAGCATCATGAACTGGACCACCCGGCCGGCGTCCAGCACACCGCGGTAGGTGCGTAGGTAGGTGTCATGCGCGCCGGCCGACCGCAGCAGCGTCACCCACGCCGGCGACGATGCGCTGTCCCCCACCCGGGACAACAACAGCCGCACCGTCATGTCAACACGTTCGATCGCGCGGCCCAGCACCATGAATCGGTACCCTTCGTCGCGCGAGAGCGTCGAGTCGGCGAGCCCGGCGAACATCGCCGCACGTCCTTCGACGTACGACAGAAACTCATGCGGCCCAAGGCGTTTGGCGGAACGTTCACGTTCGGGCAGGGCGTTATAGGTGGTGTTCAGGCACTCCCAGGTCTCGCTGGATGTCACTTCGCGTGCGCACCTTGCGTTTTCCCGCGCCGCCGAGATCGCGCCGACAATCGAGGAGCCGCCCTCGTTGTTGGTGCTGAAAGCGACCAGGTCAGTCAACGACCACACATCCAACTCGTGATCCGGTGGCTCGATGCCGAGCACCTGCAGCAGCACCCGGGACGCCTGGTCCGGATCAACGCTGGAATCCTCGAGCAGTTGGTGCAGCGCGACGTCCAGGATTCGCGCGGTGTCGTCGGCGCGCTCAACGTAGCGACCGATCCAATAGAGCGCTTCGGCGTTGCGAGCAAGCATCAGGGGCTCACCTGCTGCGTTTCCTGGTGCTTGCCCTGCGACTGCTTTTGCGTCCGCTGCGGCGAACCATCCGACACCGGGTCTGGTGTGGATTTTTCCGATTTCGGCAACGAACGCACGACCTCGGCCGCCCCCAGCTCACGCGCGCCAGCCGAAGCGCGCGGGGCGAGCACCCAGGTGTCCTTCGAGCCGCCACCCTGGCTGGAGTTGACCACCCGCGAGCCCTCGACCAGCGCCACCCGGGTCAACCCGCCCGGCAACACCCAGACGTCGTCGCCGTCGTTGACGCAGAATGGCCGCAGATCGACGTAGCGGGGGGCCAGTGCGTCGTCGATCTTGGTCGGCACGGTCGACAGTTCCATCATCGGCTGCGCGATCCAGCTTCGTGGATCGTCGCGAATCTTCTTGGCGACGGCGGCCAATTCTTTGTCGGAGGCGTCCGGACCGAACACGATGCCGTAACCGCCGGATCCCTCGACCGGCTTAATGACCAATTCGTCGATCCGGTCGAGCACCTCTTCGCGTTCGTCGTCGAGCCAGCACCGGAACGTGTCGACGTTGGCCAGCAGCGGCTTTTCGCCGAGGTAGTACTCGATCATGGTCGGCACATAGGTATAGACAAGCTTGTCGTCGCCGACACCGTTGCCGATTGCGCTGGAGATGACGACGTTCCCGGCGCGGGCGGCGTTGACCAGACCCGCCACCCCGAGCACCGAGTCGGCGCGGAACTGCAGTGGGTCCAGGAACGTGTCGTCGATGCGCCGATAGATGACGTCGACCTGACGCTCGCCCTCGGTGGTGCGCATGTAGACCTGGTTGTCGCGGCAGAACAGGTCGCGGCCTTCGACCAGTTCGACACCCATCTGCCGGGCCAGCAGCGAATGTTCGAAATACGCCGAGTTCGCCACGCCGGGGGTCAAGACCACCACGGTGGGATCGGCCTCGTTGGTGGCCGCGGACTTGCGCAGCGCCCGCAGCAGGTGCGCGGAGTAGTCGTCGACGGCACGCACCCGATGAGTAGCGAACAGGTTCGGGAAAACCCGCGCCATGGTGCGTCGGTTCTCCATGACGTACGACACCCCGGAGGGCGAGCGCAGGTTGTCCTCGAGAACCCGGAAGGTGCCCTTTTCGTCGCGGATCAAGTCGATGCCGGCGACGTGGATTCGCACCCCGTTGGGCGGGACGATGCCAACGGCCTCGCGGTGAAAGTGCTCGCAGGACGTTATCAAGCGGCGCGGAATGACGCCGTCATTGAGGATCTCCTGATCGCCGTAGATGTCGTCGAGATACATTTCCAGGGCTTTGACCCGCTGGATGATGCCGCGCTCCAACCGGCTCCAGTCCGCCGCCGAGATCACGCGCGGCACCAGGTCGAGCGGGAAGGGCCGCTCCTGACCGGACAGCGAAAAAGTGATGCCCTGGTCGGTGAACGCCCGGCCCAGCGCTTCGGAGCGGGCTTCGAGCTCGGAGGCGTCCGACGGCGCAAGCTCGGCGTAGATGCCCTTATATGGGACGCGGACGTTGCCCTGAGCATCGAACATCTCGTCGAAGGCCAGCGAGTAGGAATCCGACGTGCCGTACCCACCGAAGATGTCCTCAGGGCGTGCCTGCGGACGCGCAGCGCCGCGTGGCTTCACCCTGGTCTCCTCAAGCTGCTCGGCAATACTCACTTTTCAGATGCTGCCTCAAATTGGCGTTATGGCAGGCCGCGAGTTCCCCTTTTGGGAGAAAACGTAACCGACTGATAACCTGAGAAGTCGCTATCGGGTGAATTGACCCCGAGGCAAAAGCCGAACTTAGGAAAAGACGGGAACTAACGCGTGGCCAACATCAAGTCGCAGCAGAAACGCAACCGTACCAACGAGCTCGCCCGACTGCGCAACAAGTCGGTGAAGTCGTCGCTTCGCACCGCTGTTCGCGCATTCCGCGACGCCGCCGACACCGGCGACAAAGAGAAGGCCGCCGAGTTGCTGCTGTCGACCAACCGCAAATTGGACAAGGCGGCCAGCAAGGGCGTCATCCACAAGAACCAGGCCGCCAACAAGAAGTCGGCGCTGGCGCGGACCCTCAACAAGATCTGAGCCCGGGCTTTCGCGCCTGAGGCTCACCGACCCCGGTCGGACACCAGCTCGGCAACTTGCCTGACCGCGGATTCAAGCGCGTAATCGGCATCCGCCACCGCTCCCTTGACGTTGGCGTTGAGCGCCGCCACCACTCTCATCGCGGTCGCAACCGTGTCGCCCGACCAGCGGCGGGCCTGCTTCTGGGCTTTCTGCACCCGCCAGGGCGGCATTCCCAGCTGCGCTGCCAGCCGGTAGGGGTCACCGGATAACGGCCGCACGCGGCCAATGGTGTGCACGGCTTCGGCCAGCGCGTCTGCCAGCACCACCAGTGGCTCGCCGCGCATCATCGCCCACCGCAACGCCTCCGTCGCCCCTGCGACGTCACCGGTAACGGCTTTGTCGGCGATGTCGAAGCCCTTCACTTCGGCCTTGCCGCTGTGATAGCGCCGAACCGCGGCGGCATCGACGTCACCGGCGGTGTCGGCGACCAGCTGTGAACACGCGGAGGCGAGCTCCCGCAGGTCGGAGCCGACCGCGTCCAGCATGGCCGTCACCGTCTCGTCGTCGACCTTCACCCGCAGCGCGCGAAATTCCTTGCGAACGAAGTCGGCGCGTTCGCCGGCCTTGGTGATGCGCGGGCAGGCATGCACCTGAGCACCAAGTGACTGCAGCTGGGTAGCCAGTGCTTTGGCTCGGCCGCCGCCCGAGTGCACCACGACCAGGATCGTGCCCGCCGGGATGTCGGCGGCAGCCGAAGCGATCAGTGCGGCGGCGTCCTTGCCCGCTTCCGCGGCGGCCTCCAGCACGACGATCCGCTCGTCGGCGAACAGCGAGGGGCTGAGCAGCTCGGTGAGCTCGTAGGTGCTGACATCACCGGCCCGCATTCGGTTTACCGGGACGTCCTGGCCGCTCAGGAGATCGCCCGGCCCGGTGCCCGCGCGCTTGCGCGCCGACCGCAGCACGTCGGCCACCGCTCGCTCAACAAGCAATTCCTCGTCGCCCAGCACCAGATGCAATGGCGAAACGTCACTCACCCCACGATGGTGTCACGAAGGGCCGACCAGTCCCGCCAGAGCCCCGGACAAAGACCAGGCCAGCAGGCAAAAGCCGGTCACCGTCGCGGACAAGCGCATCGACGTGCGAAGCCACCCGCGAAACCATTTAACCCGCCGCAGCCACAGGGCCAGCAGAGCCGCCAGCACAGTGCCGCCGCCGACCGTCAACACCCCGGGTAGACCCGTGGGAACGGCAACGGTCGCCATCGGCACGCCGGCGGCCCAATGCGCCACACCCAACACCCACCACAGCTCGGGTCCGGTGAATCGGATCAAGAACTGGGCACCGGCCGGCCACAACACACACAACGCGGCGGCCGCACTGCCCAGCACGGTAATCGGTGCGACCGCGACCGCCGCTGCCAGATTGGCGACGACGGCCACCAGGCTGACCCGGCCCGAGATACCGGCGATCAGCGGGGCGGTCACCACATGCGCGGCGCAGGCAACCGCGACCGCATCGGCGAGCGGCTTCGGCCAGCCCCGCCCGGCCAGGCGCCGCGCCCCGACCGGGGCAATCACCACCAGGGCGGCCGTCGCCAGCACGGACAGCGCGAAGCCCACATCGACGGCCAGCTGCGGCGCAACGGCCAGCAGCACCAGCACCGAGGTACACAACGCCGGTATCGCTTGCCGGCGCCGCGACGACACGATCCCCGCCAGCGCGATGGCGGCCATCACGGCCGCCCGCAAAACACTGGCCGTTGGTTGCACCACGATGACAAATGCCAGCAGTGCCACCGCGGCCAGCAGCACGGCCGCGCGCGGCCCGATCACGCGGGCCGAGAACAGCACGGCCCCGCACACGATCGTGACGTTGGCCCCCGACACCGCCGTCAAGTGCGTCATGCCCGCCGCCCTGAACTCGTGGCCGGTCTCGGCGGTGACGGCGGAGGTATCCCCGAGGACCAGGGCGGGCAGCATCGCGGCCTGTTCGCCGGGCAATACCTCCCGGACGGCGGCCGCGAACCGACTGCGAACCGTGTGGGCGGCCCGCTGCACCGCACCGGCCCGGCCCATGCTCGGCTGGCCCGTCACGCTGAGCACAGCGACCGTCAGGTCGCGGCGGGTCGGACGGCCGATGCGCGCAGTGAACTGCACCGGCCGGCCCGCCATGATTCCGCCTGTTTCCGAATCGAAGTCCGACATGCGCGCGAAAACGAGCACCAGGCCAGACATCTCGTCGGTACGCAGGCGCTGCAGTGTGGCCCGAAACATCAGCCGGTCCCGGCCCAACGACACCGGGCTCTCGCTGGGGGTGACCGTCAGCGGCGCGGCCGTCCCGAACGCCGCCCTGATCGGGTGTCGAGCCACCGCGTCGGCGCGCATCGCGACCGCGAACCCGAAGCCCGCGCCGACCACACCGATTGCCACCAGGCCGGCACTGATCACCCGCAGCCGCGAAGCCGGACCTGTCCGGCGCACCGCATAACACCACACGGCGATCGAGATGACGGTATGCAGCACAAAGCAAGACGCCAGCAGCCGGCCGACGGGCCAGACGATCCCGACGGCGGTCACTATCCAGCTGGTGAGCGCGGGCGGGACCAGGCGGACGTCGAAGCGCGCTCCGCGTGGTGACCCGTCTGCGACGTCAGACACGCACCAGGGCCCGCAGCCTGTCCAGCCGCGCCGGGCCAATGCCGTCGACATCGCCGAGCTGGTCGATGCTGGTGAATTTGCCGTTCGCTTGCCGCCAGGCCAATATCGCCGCTGCGGTCACCGGCCCGACCCCGGGCAGCGCGTCCAGCTGCTCCACGGTCGCGGTATTCAGATCGAGTACCTCACCCTTTTTTGGTCCCGGATTTGGGGCCGCCGTCGGCTTGCCCGGCGCCGATACCGGTGCCGACGCCGGCCCCGGTGCCGATCCGGAGGCCACCGAGCTGCCGAGCGCCCGCGGCAACCCGGACAGCGGGGCCAGCCCGACGACGATCTGCTCACCGTCACCAACCGGGCGGGCCATGTTCAATCCGATGGTGTCCGCGCCGTCCATCGCACCACCGGCGGCCTGCAAGGCGTCCGCGATCCGAGCCCCCGGCGCCAGCGTGACCAATCCAGGGGTGTGCACCAGGCCGACCACGCTGACCACCACGGGTCGATCCGAACCGCCTGGCTGGGCCGCGCCCGTAGTGGCCGAGGGTTTAGGGCTGGCTCCTGAAGTTCCTGAAACACGTTCTACCGGGGGTAGCTTGGCCGACATCACCGGTGGGGGCCGATCGCGCAGCAAGGTGAACACGGTGACCAGTACCGCCAGGGTCGCCACTATGGCCGCCGCAATCGCACCGGCACGCCCGGGATCGGCGCGCACCCTGGCCAGCCACCCTTCGCGCTGGGACGCGTCGGGCAACCACCGCGGCAGCAACGAGTTCTGGTCGCCTTCTGACCCGTCCTCGGCTGGGGCGCCGTCGGCCCCGTCGGCCGCTTGACGATCCGGGTGGCCATCCGGGTCGGCACTGAGTCGACGCCGCAGCCGTTCGGCGGGAAGTTCTGATCGCATGAGCCGACGGTAGGTGCGGCGACCGCCGTCTCGGCCCCACCAACGGCGTCGCGACGGTCTCCTGTGGATTAACCCGAGGCTGTGCACAAGCCCATGACGCGATGGGTCAAGATGGAACCAGGAGACGATAGAGGAGACAGCCATGCAACTGGCGCTGACGGCGGAGGAAGCCGCGTTCCGCGACGAACTTCGCGGCATCTACACCACGCAGATCCCAGCAGAGTTGCGCGAGCTGATGCGCGACGGCTCATCGCTGACCCGCGAGCAGTTGGTCACGAGCCACAAGATCCTGAACGAGCACGGGCTCGCGGTACCCAATTGGCCGGTCGAATGGGGCGGGAAGGACTGGACGCCCACCCAGCACCAGATATGGGCCGACGAGATGCAATTGGCGTGCGTGCCCGAGCCGCTGAACTTCAATACCAAGATGGTCGGCCCCGTGATCGCCGAATTCGGCTCCGAGGAGATCAAACAGCGTTTCCTGCCGCCGACGGCCAATCTCGACATCTGGTGGTGCCAGGGATTCTCCGAACCTGAGGCCGGCTCGGACCTGGCTTCACTGCGGACCACCGCGGTCCGGGACGGTGACAGCTACGTCGTCAACGGGCAGAAGACGTGGACAACGTTGGGCCAGTGGGCGGATTGGATCTTCTGCCTGGTGCGCACCGACCCGCAGGCACCTAAACGCCAGGCCGGCATCTCGTTTCTGCTGTTCGACATGAAGACGCCCGGCATCACGGTGCGGCCCATCAGGACGATCGACGGCGGCCAGGAGGTCAACGAGCTGTTCTTCTCCGACGTTCGGGTGCCCGCCAACCAACTTGTGGGACAGGAGAATCACGGCTGGACATACGCGAAATTCCTGCTCGGCAACGAACGCACCGGCATCGCCGGTGTGGGCCGGACCAAAGTGCGGCTCGCCGAAGTGAAGAAGCACGCCGCGGAAGCCGGGGTGCTCGACGATCCGCTGTTCGCGGCCCGGCTGGCCGAGGCCGAAAACGAGTTGCTGGCGCTGGAACTCACGCAGGCCAGGGTGGTCTCGGACTCCTCGGGCGGGGAGCCCAACCCGGCGTCGTCGGTGCTCAAGTTGCGCGGCAGCCAATTGCAGCAGGTGGCCACCGAGTTGCTGGTCGAGGTGGCCGGCCCCGACGCGCTGCCCGTTAACGGTGACGAAATCGCTTCACCCGCATGGGCGCAGTCCAGCGCCCCGCGCTACCTCAACTACCGCAAGACGTCGATCTACGGCGGCAGCAGCGAGGTACAGCGCAACATCATCGCGTCGACCATTCTGGGATTGTGAGGCAGTCATGGACTTTCAGTTGAGCGACGAGCAGGCCCTGCTCCGCGACACCACCCGCGACCTACTGTCGCGCAGCTACGACCCCGAGAGCCGCATCAAGGTCATCGGCTCCGATCTCGGCTGGAGCCGCGAGGTGTGGAGCCAACTGGCCGACACCGGGATTCTCGGCCTCGGCTTCGATCCGGACGAATCCGGCCAGATCGAAATCATGGTGGTACTCAACGAGATCGGGCGACGGCTGGCACCCGAACCGGTCGTGCATGCCGCCCTGGCGCCCGGCGCGCTGATCGCCGCACGGGGCAGCGAGGAGCAGAAACGGCTACTGGATGACGTGGCGGCCGGCCAACGGCTGCTGGCGTTCGCCCATCTGGAAGCCGGCCACCGCAAGCCGACTGTGCAGGTGGCCACCACGGCCGAGCGGCGGGGCGATTCGTGGACCGTGAGCGGGCGGAAGAACCCAGTGCTCGCGGGTGACTGCGCCGACACCCTGGTGGTCAGCGCCGCGTTGCCGGATGGCAGCACCGGGCTGTTCCTGGTCGACTTCCCGCAAGACAGCGCCACGCAAGACATCGCCGGGGTCAACCGCCACAGTTACCCGACATTCGACGGGCAGCGCGGCGCTCAGATCGACCTGGACAAGGCGCCGGCCGAGCCTCTCGGCGAAGCTGTTGACGCCGCGCCGGCCATCCGCGACACCATCGTTCGTATCCAGTCCGCATTGTGCTGCGAGGCGGTCGGCGCGATGGAGGAAGCCCTTCGGCTGACCACCGATTACCTGAAGACCCGCAAGCAGTTCGGCGTCACGCTCAACAAGTTCCAGGCGCTCACCCAACGCGCCGCGGACATGTATGTCTCGCTGGAACTGGCCCGCAGCATGAGCCTGTACGCGGCGATGTCGATCGCCGACGGCAATCTCGACCCGGTGATCGCGTCGCGCGCCAAGCTGCAAATCGGCCGCTCGGGCCGGCACATCGCGCAGGAGTCGATCCAGATGCACGGCGGCATCGGCGTGACGGCGGAATACCCGGTCAGCCACTACGCCGCCCGGCTCACCGCGATCGAAAACACCTTGGGCTCCTCGAATGACCACCTGCACAACCTGATCGACCACATCGCGGGCTATGACTTGGCCCGACTGTAGGGTTGCTTCCCCGCTACTGGTCTGAACCCGAAACCGGTTCCATCTCGATTGACTGTGCCATTGGCTCCGAGTCCGGCTCCGAGTCCGGCTCCGAACCAGACTCCGGCAGCTGACCGGCCAGGTACTCGGCGAGCGACCTGATCGTCGGATAGTCGAATACCGCGGTCGCGTTGATTGTGAACGCGCCGCCGAACTGACCGTACAACCGGTTGCGGAGTTCCACCGCCATAAGAGAATCCGTGCCCAGGTCCAAAAATCGGCTGGTTGCGGCCGGCGGCTGCGCGAGCCTCAGGAAACCTTGCACCTCGCGCTGCAGGTATTCGGTAAGGAAATTGACCCGCCGCGCGTCAGGCACCTCGCGCAGTTGCCTGAGCAACTCACCGTCGCCGGTCGCCTCCGCGGCGGCACTCGGCAGCACGTAGTCGAGAATCGGTGGGCGAGACCCGCCCAGCACCTTCGCGGCACGCTGCCAGTTGGCTTTGATGACGGTTGCCTGCCCAGTTCCGTTGGCGACAACCTCCGCGAGCGCGTTGAGGGCGGCCGTCGGTTCCAGCGGAATTAGGCCTTGCGCATTGAGATTGGCGCGCGCGGCATCCGATGACGCCATTCCTCCCTGTGCCCAGGGACCGAAGTTGACGCCGGTCGCCGGCAAGCCTTGCGACTTTCGTTCCGCGACCAGCCCGTCGAGCAACGCGTTGGCAGTCGAGTAGTTGGCCTGGCCGGGTGGACCGAGCACGCTGGATACCGAAGAATAGACAATGAAGAAGTCAAGATCATCCTTCTTCGTCAACCGGTCCAGGTGGTAGGCGCCGAACGCCTTGGGCGCCAGCGTCGTCCGGAAATGCTCCAGGCTCTGCTGGGACAGCAGTGCGTCGTCGAGCACGCCCGCCAAATGCGCCACTCCCGCGAGCGGCGGCAACTCCGCGCGGATCCGCTCCAGCAGCTTTGCGACCTCGGATTCGTCGCCGACATCGGTCGCGAAGGTGTGGATGCGGCAACGGTAACGCTCTGTGATGTCTTCGATCTCTCGTTGCGCGTCCGCATCAGGTGCGCGCCGACTTGCCAAGACGATGTCACCGGCACCGAGCTGGGCCAGATACGACGCCGTGTGTAGGCCGATCGCCCCGAGCCCGCCGGTGATCAGATAGCTCCGATCCCCTCGCGGCTGTAGCGGGTTCGGCATTTGCAGCACAATCTTCCCGATATGCCGGGCTTGCTGCATCCGGCGAAACGCCGTCTTCGCCTCCGTCAGCGGGTAGATCTCGGCGGGCAGTGGCGTCCACTCGCCCCCGGCCAAGCCGTCCGACACCTCGCCCAGCAAGCGCCGGACACGTTCGGGCTCTTGCAGGGTGGTCGCGTCCAGCGCAACGATCTCGTAGGCGATGTCGGGGCGCGCCGCCGCCATCTGCGCATGCGTCCAGATGTCTCGCTTGGCGATCTCGGCGAATCGGCCATTTTGCGCGGTGGCTCGTACGGTCGCTTCAACGAACCCCTCATTGGTCAGGCTGTTGAGTACCACGTCGACACCGGCACCGTCGGTGTCAGCGAGGATTTGGTCGGCGAAATCCGTGCTACGCGAGTCGTAGACGTATCTCACACCCAGCTTGCGCAGCGTCGCCCGTTTGTAAGTGCTGGCGGTGGCGAAGACAATCGCGCCGTGCTGCTGCGCCATCTGGATGGCGGCCAATCCGACACCACCGCTGGCGGCGTGAATGAGCACACGGTCGCCGGGCTTCAGCTGCGCCCAGTCGAATGCGAGCCGGACCGTCAGTGCCGCAGCGGGAATCGTCGCCGCCGCCACCGCGCTCAGCCCGTCGGGCACCGGCGCCAGCAACTGGACCGGCACGTTGAACCGGCTGGCGAACGCGCCCTGCATGAAGCCGAAGACGCGTTGATCGACCTTGAGCCCGGTAACGCCGCTGCCCAACTGTGTGACGACGCCGGAGAAGTCACCGCCGATGGGGCCCGGATCACCCGGGTACAGGCCCAGCACATTGAGCACGTCCCGGAAGTTCAAACCGGCGGCCTCCACCCGAACCTGCACGTAGCCGTCGCCCGGTGGCGGCACGTCGGTCTCGGTCAGACGCAGGTTGTCGATCGCACCGCGTTCGGTGGGCGCCAGGACGTAGTCAGTTGCGCGCGGCACCGCGAGATGACCGCTGCGCGCCCATTGCAGCAACCGGGACGCCAAGAACTTGCCGTGGCGCAAAGCGAGTTCCGGTTCCGGCAGGGTTGGGCTCGGTGCGCCGATAAGTCCGGCCAGCAAGTGCACGGCCTGCTCTGATCCGTCGTGATCGACGAGCCTGCAGCGCAGGGCCGGTTCCTCGTTAACGATGGTGCGTCCGAGACCCCACAACGCCGCTTGCACCGGATCAACCGGCTCGCCGGATTCGGTCGCCACAGCCCGTTCGGTGATGATCCACAGCCCGTTGGGAAGTCTGGCCGCCCCATCGCCCTGCAGGGTGTGCACGGCGCTGAGCAGGTTGGCAATCTCGGTCTCCAGCCGCGCGAAAGATTCGGCGCTCGACTCTGCCGGACTCGGTCCGGTGCTGCGCCAGACGATGCCGGAGAAGGGCACACCGCGCTCTTGAGCCTGGGCCAGCAGCTGCCCTAAGGCGGCGTGATCGCCTGGATACGTAGTCCGGTCAAAAGAGATGCAGCCCGGCAGCTGGGCCGCCAGTTCGTCGAATCCGGCAATCAGCCAGGTGCCTCCCACGTTTCCGGCAGTCCCGGCAGCACCGCTCGATGCCGGCGTCGGGAGCTCGTGCCAGCCAAGGGTGTACAGCAGCCGGGTGGCATCGACGCCGAGGCCGCGCAACAACGCCTCGCGCGGCGCGCGCTTCACCGTGAACTCGCGAATCCCGCCGAGGCGGCGGCCATCCCGATCGACGAAGTCGAGGTCGAAAACTTGGGTTTCGCTGTCGACGGCGCTGGCGTGCCACCGCGCGCGGCAATAAAACCGCCGGGGCATCTTCTCCTGCAGCTCCACCCGCCCGTACCGCAAGGGCAGGAACAGGTCGGCTACCCCCTGTTCGGCGGCGCGAAGCGCCGGGAAAGCCGGGAAAGCGACTCCGGTGCACAGGTCGAGCAGCACCGGATGCATCGGCTCCGTTCCGAGATGTTCGGCGAGTTCTTCGCCGACGCTGATATCGCCGATCGCCTCACCCTCGCCGAGCCACAGCGACTTGAGGGAGCCGGACCAGTTGGGGCCCCACGCCAACTCCATGTCGGCGAAGGTCTCGAACAGCTCCTGCGGGCGCATGCGGCTACACCGCTCGATCGCCGCATCGATGGACTCCGCCGGATCGGCTGCCGACTCGTCATCGACACCGGCGATGACGGTGCCATCGGCGTTCAGCGACCACTCAGCATCGCGAACACCGTACGGGCGGCTATGCACCCGGAAAGTCCAGCCCTCCCCCTCTTGTGAGCCGTCGTCCAGCGGATGCAACGCCAGCTGCATCTCCCGGGATTCCTTGTCGCCCAGTATGATCGGCTCATAGAAGAAGACATCTTTGACCCGCGCCGGCGGCCCAACGGCGGCAAGGGCCATCGCCGCGTACGTCGCCCCGGGAACGACGACGGTGCCGTAGATGACGTGATCCGCCAGCCACGGCTGGGATTTGACGGAAATTCGGCTGGTGTAGACGGAGTCGCCGGAGGCGAGCTCCTTTGCACTACCCAGGATTCCGGACACGCCGGCGGACTGACCATCCATGCCGGCGATGCCGGAAGTCTTAGGCCAGAAGCGACGGCGCTGGAACGGATAGGTAGGCAGCTCGAGTCTGCGGCGGGGCTGGTGATGCAGCGCCGCGAACGTGGGCCGATGGCCGCTGACATAGGCCGTGGCCAGCGCTTCGGCGATCTGACGGCGGTCGCCGACACCCTTGCGCAGGGAAACGATCGCACGCGGCACCGCCAAATGTTCCGGCCAGACCTGTACGGCAGCGCCGGTCAAGACCGGCTGCGGACCGATCTCCATCAACACCGAGCATCCCAGCGCCGCGACGGTGCGCGCGCTTTCGGCGAACTGCACCGGCTGGCGGGAATGCCGCCGCCAATATTGGGCATCCAGCGGGGTGTCCGTCGTGAGCACGGCGCCGGTGCGATTGCAGACCAGCGGCAAGGTCGGCACGGCGAACGGCAACTGCGCCGCGTACGACTCGAATTCACCGAGTACCGGCTCCAGCAACTCCGAATGGAATGCGTGGCTGGTTTCCAGCCGGCTGCAACGGATCCCGTCACTGCCGCACCTGGCGACGATCTGTTCCAGATCCGCGCCGGGGCCTGACAGCACCGTGTTGGGGCCGTTGTAGGCGGCGACCGACACTCGGCGGAACTCGTTGGCGATCTGCTCGACGTACTTGGCGTCGGCGAACACCGCCACCATCTGGCCACCGTCGGGCAGACTGCCAAACAGCCGGCCGCGCTCGGCCATCAGCCGTGCTCCGTCCTCGAGGCTGAAAACTCCGGCCACACACGCCGCCGCGTACTGGCCCACGCTGTGCCCAAGCACCACGTCGGGCTCGACGCCCCACGACTGCCACAGCCGGGCCAGACCCATCTCGACGGCGAAGAGCGCCGGCTGAGCAAACGATGTGTGCCGCAACGTTTCTCCGGCCTCACCGCCGGTCTCGCGGTCGGTAGCGAAAAGCACTTCCAGCAATGGCCGCGGCAATATCTCGCTGACCGCGTCCGCGCAGCGCGTCACGACGTCGGCGAAAACCGGTTCGGCTTCGAACAACTCACGTGCCATCCCCGGATGCTGGCTGCCCTGCCCGGTAAACAGCCAGGCTGTCGTCGGCCGGTCCGTGCACTCACCACGTAACACACCGGGCCGCAGCCGGCTCTCGGCCAACTCGGCCAAGCCCGCACGCGCGCTTTGGACCGAATCCACCACCAGCGCGGCCCGGTGTTCGAAATGCGAACGCCCCGTCCCGGCTGTGCGGCACACATCGGCGACGTCGACCTCCGGGTGAATGTCCAACCAGGCCGTGTATCTATCCGCCAGCGCCACCAGCGCCTCCGGTGAACGCGCGGACAGTGGCAGCACATTGACCGGCTGGTCTCGAGCGTCCGACGCGGAGGCCGCCCCCGCGTCGTCGGTACCGTCGGCCGGCTGCTCGTCCGGAGTCGCCGGATGCGCGGGCGCCTCTTCGATCAGCACGTGTGCGTTCGTGCCGGTGAATCCGAAGGAGCTCACGCCGGCGCGCCGCGGCCTGCCGTTCGCTTGCCATGGGATCGCCTTGTCCACCACCCGCACCGGCAGCGAGCCCCACGGGATATGCGGCGACGGAGTCTCAAAGTGCAGGCTCTGCGGCAGCACTCCGTGCTGGAGCGACAACACGACCTTGATCAGACCGGCGGCTCCGGACGCCGACTCCAGGTGCCCGATGTTGGTCTTTACCGATCCGATGAGGAGGGGCCGGTCCGCGTCGCGAGCGGCACCGTAGACGGCCCCGGCTGCCTGCACCTCAATCGGATCACCCAGCGGGGTGCCCGTCCCGTGCGCCTCAAGGTAATCGACATCCCCGCCGGCGAGGCCGGCGCGAGCCAGCGCTGTGGCGATAAGCCGTTGCTGCGCTGCACCATTGGGAACCGTCAAACCACTGGATGCGCCGTCCTGATTGACCGCGCTGCTCGGGATGATTGCGCAAACCCGATCGCCGTCGCGCTCAGCGTCACTCAGCCGCTTGAGCACCAGAATCCCGCAGCCTTCGCTGCGCACATAGCCGTCGGCGCCCGCGTCGAACGTCTTGCATCGACCGTTGGGGGACAGCATCCTGGCGCGCGAGGCGGCGATGATGGATACCGGACTCAGCAGGACATTCACCCCGCCGGCCAACGCCAAATCGCAGTCACCGGAGTGCAATGCCTGGCAGGCCTGGTGGACGGCCACCAGTGATGAGCTGCACGCGGTGTCGACCGCCACCGCCGGCCCTTCCAGTCCAAGTGCGAAGGCGACCCGACCGGAAATCGCGTTGAGCGCATTGCCGGTGATGAAGTGGGGCTCGATGTTGTCGACCGAGTCCGCCGACAACAGATGCGAGTACTCGTTGACGCCGACCCCAACGAAGATGCCGCTTCGGCTGCCACGCAACGCGGCCGGCGAATAGCCGGCGCGTTCCAAGCTCTCCCACGCCGTTTCCAGCACGAGTCGCTGCTGCGGATCGATCCAAATGGCCTCGCGCGGAGAGATACCGAAGAACTCCGGATCGAATCCGTCGATTCCGTCCAGGTATCCGCCGTACCGGCTGTAGATCTTGCCCGGCGCCTCCGGATCCGGGTCATAGAACTCGTCGATGTCGAAGCGATCCTCCGGGATTTCCCGGATCGCGTTGACACCGCCGGACAGCAAATCCCAGAAAGCTTCGGGATCGGGTGCGCCGGGAAAACGGCACGCTACGGCGACGATCGCAATCGGTTCATCCGTGCGCCCATTTGTCAGGGGGGTGAAGGCCGATGCCAGCTGGGGCCCGGACGCGGCGGCTGCCTGCTCGGCGAGCCCAAGTACGTCACCAAGCAGGTAATCGACCAGATCGACCAGACGCGGGTAATCCATCGCCAGGGTCGCCGGTATCTCCTTGCCCACCGCTTGCTCGATTCGGTGCCGCAATTCGACGGCCATCAGGGAATCCATGCCGAGATCGAAGAATCCGGCCTCCTCGCGGATCTCCGCGGCGTCGACGCGCGTCACCTCGGCCACGGCGCCGCGCAGGTAATCCGTCAATATTTTCTTGCGTTGCTGCACCGGAGCGTTCGTGAGCCGCTCGACCAGTTGGGTCTTCCCGGAGAGAGCTCCGGACGGCGCCACCGCGGCGAGCTGGGCGGGCACCTCACGCTCCAGCTCCGCCAGGAATGACCGCGTCCCCGCTTGCTGGTAGAGCGGCAGGAAGCGGGCCCAATCGATCCGGGCCACGATTCCTTGTGCGGCGGCACCCGCCATGACATCGGCCATCCCCGCCAGTGCATCGGCGGGCGGCAATGCCCGGACCCCGCGCTCATCCAGTCGCGCTCGAGATTCGCTGTCGGCCATGCCCGATGGCCCCGCCATCCCCGCAATCCATGGACCGAAATTGACGCTCATACCAGGCACGCCTTGCTGGCGCTGCCACCAGGCCAGTCCGTCGAGGAAGGCGTTAGCCGCACCGTAGGCGGTCTGTCCGAATCCACCCCATACTGAGGCGATCGAGGAGGTGCTGAGAAAGAAGTCCAGGTGCAGGTCGGCTACTGCTTCGGTCAAATGCCAGGCGCCCCAGACTTTCCCGGCGAAGACTCGATCCACCTCGGCATCGTCAAGGGTGCGCAGCGGGGTGGTGCCGATCTCGCCCGCGGCGTGCACGATGCCGGCCAACGACGGTAGTTCGGCTCGCACGGTGGCCACCAGGCGTGCGACCTCGTGCGCATCCGCAACATCGGCCGCGACGACCCGGAATTCGCAGCCGTGCTGTTCACCCAGCGCGTCGATGCGCACTTGCGCGGTATCGCTCGGCGGGCGCCGGCCGGTCAGCACCAGATGGCGGGCGCCGTGCGCGGCCAGGTATCCGGCGATTTCCAATCCGACCGAGCCTAGGCCTCCGGTGACCAAATACGTTGCGTCAGCACGCAGTGCCAACGGCGTCGCAGTCGGCGAAGCGTTCCGTCGAACCAGCCGTGGCACGTAGACCGCTTGATCACGCAGCGCGAATTGGTCTTCCCGGGTGGCTGATCCGCGCGGTGCCGACACCACCTGGTTGATCAACCGCGACCACACTGCGTCGGCCCCGTCCTGCAAGGCGGTGCCTTCCGGCAGATCCGCCAGTCCGCCCCATAGCTGCGGGTACTCCAGCGAGGCGGCACGACCGAATCCCCAAAGGCAACTCTGATCCGGCGACACGGCGTCGGCGTCGGTCACGCGTTGTGCCCCCCGGGTTACCAACCAGATGGCGCTGCGCAGTTCGGCGGCGACCGCGGCGCGGAAGAGTCGCCGTGTTCCGCCGAGGACCCGGTGTTGCATCCGCAGCAGCGGCCGCATCAAAGATGCACTGTCGGAGTCGAGGGCGACGACATGCACGATCCGGAGTGTCGGTTCGTCCGCCGCCGCGGCGCGCAGCGCGACCTCGAGCTGTGCCTCGTCGGCATCGGACACCGGCAGACCGAAAATGCGATGCCGGTGCCCGTGCGCGATCAGGGCGTCGACCAACGGTCGAATTGCGTCGGCATCATCGCCGATCACGAGCCAGGCAGATCCTTCGCCGGTCAGCCCGTCTGTGGCGCTGGCAGTGGACTTCTCCCAGCGAACCTCGTAGCGGTTGTCCGCGATGGATTGGCTTTTGCGTTGCTTGTTGCGTTGCGCGGCAAGCCTTGTCAGCACATCAACGGTCTGCTGGTTGCCGCTCGAACCGTCGATCAGCGTGGCGAGTTCTTCAATCCGGCCGTCCTGCAGAAGCCGGTCGGCCTCGCTCTTAACGGCGTTGCTTTCTCGGGCGGACGGGACTGCCTTGTCGCGATACCAGTACTGGCGATGCTGGAACGGATAGGTGGGCAGGTCGAGCTTGCGCGCGGGTCCGAGCCGGGCAGCGTCGAAAGCGGGCAGGTGGCCCAGGACGTAGGCGTCAGCAAGGGCTTCGGCGATCTGGCGGTGGTCGGCGGTGTTTCGACGCAGCGACGCGATCGCCCGCGGTGCGGTGGCCGGGTCGGGCCATGCCCGCAGGGCCGCGGCAGTGAGCACCGGTTGCGGGCCGACCTCCAGCAACACTTTGCAATTCAGATCGGCGAGGGTGCGCACGCTCTTGGCGAATTCCACCGGTTGGCGCGCGTGGCGGCGCCAGTAGGCGCCGTCAAGTTTGACGCTCTTGCCGAGCGTGGCACCGCTGCGGTTGCAGACCAAAATCCCTCGCGGCGGACTGAAGTTGAACCGGTTCGCAAACGACTCGAACTCGTCGAGGATCGGATCCAGCAGGGCCGAGTGGAACGCGTGGCTGGTATCCAGCCAGTCACACCGGACACCGTCGGCCGTCAACCCGGCCACCGCCTGGTCCAGATCCTGCGCGGGTCCCGACAGCACGGTATTGGCACCGTTGAAGGCGGCAACCGACAGACGCGGGAACTCGTCGGTGAGACGTTCGACGCGTTCCGCGGCGATGAACACCGCGACCATCCGGCCGCCGGTGGGCAAACTGCCGAAGAGGCGGCCGCGCTCGGCCATCAGCAGCGCGCCGTCCTCGAGGCTGAACACGCCCGAAACACAGGCCGCCGAATACTGGCCGACGCTGTGGCCCAGCACCACATCGGGTTCGAAGCCCCACGACTGCCACAGCCGGGCCAGGCCCATCTCCACCGCGAACAAGGCGGGCTGGGCGTAGCTGGTTTGCCGCAGGGTGTCGTCGCTCTCTGGACCATCCGTGTCAAATATGACGTCCAGCAACGGCCTTTCGAGCACGTCGGCGACCGCCGCCGCGCAACGATTCATCGTCTCGGCGAACACCGCCTCGGTCTCGAATAACTCGCGGGCCATTCCGGCGTACTGGCTGCCTTGACCGGTGAACAGCCACGCCGTCTTCGGCGTGTCATCGGATACTCCGCGCACCACACCGGGTGCCGGACGGCCGTCCGCGAGCGCGCCGAGCAACTCACTGGCGGATTCCGTCGAATTGACGACCAACGCGGCCCGGTGCTCAAAGTGTGCTCGCCCCACCCCGGCGGTAAAGCACACGTCCGCCAAGGTGGCCTCCGGGTGCGCGTCCAACCAGGTGCGGTACTGATCGGCGACCTGCACCAGTGCGGCAGGCGTACGCGCCGATAGCGGAAGCACCCGGAACCGTCGGTCCGCGGCCTGATCGACCGGACCCGGCGCCACGACGATCCGTGTCGCTTCGTCAGGCGCTTCTTCGAGGATGATGTGCGCATTGGTCCCGGAGAACCCGAACGAGCTGACCCCGGCGATGCGGGGGCGCTCGCCGCGCGCCCAGGGCAGGGCCTCGTCCACGACACGCACCGCGAGCCGGTCCCAGGGAATGTGCGGCGACGGATTGCGAAAGTGCAGGTGCAGCGGCAAGACCTCGTGCTCGAGCGATAGGATCACCTTGATCACGCCCGCGATGCCGGCGGCCGCCTCCAGGTGCCCGATGTTGGTCTTCACCGACCCGATCAGCAACGGGTGGCCGGCATCGCGCCCCGCGCCCAGCGCCGCACCGGCGGCCTGGACCTCGATCGGATCTCCCAGCGATGTCCCGGTTCCGTGCGCCTCCAGGTATCCGACGTCGGCGGCCGCGACACCGGCGCACTCCAGCGCCTTGGCGATAACCCGTTGCTGCGCACCACCGTTCGGCACCGTCAAACCACCCGATGCGCCATCCTGGTTGACCGCACTGCCCCGGATCACCGCCCGAATCCGGTCACCGTCGCGGATCGCATCCTCGAGCCGCTTCACCACAATGACGCCGACGCCCTCGCCACGCACGTAGCCGTCGGCGGCCGCGTCGAACGTCTTGCACCGCCCGTCGGGCGCGAGCATGTGCGCATGGGAAAAGGTGATCATCGTCGCCGGGGTGAGCAGGACGTTCGCGCCACCGGCCAGCGCGAGGTCACACTCCCCCAAGCGCAACGCCTGGCATGCCTGATGGATTGCCACCAACGACGAGCTGCACGCCGTGTCGACAGTGACCGCCGGGCCCTGCAGCCCCAACCGATAGCTGATCCGGCCCGCTGCCGCGGCGGACGACGTCCCTATCGCCAGATAGGCTTCGATCTCCGGGTAATCCAGCTCGGCTGATGCCATTCCCAGGTAGTCATGGGTCGACAAGCCGATGAACACACCGGTGTTGGTGTTCGCCAAAGCCGTTGGTGCGGTGCCCGAATGCTCCACGGCCCGCCACGCCGTCTCCAGCAAGAGCCGATGCTGCGGGTCCAACATGCTGGCCTCGCGCGCCGACATACCGAAAAACGGCGCGTCGAACCCCGTTGCGTCATCGACGAAGCCTGCCCGACGGGTGACAACCTTCCCGGGCGTATCGGGATCGGTATCGAAGAACTCGTCGGCATCCCACCGGTCCAGGGGCACCTCCGATATCGCATCCCGGCCGTCCCTCAGCACATGCCAGAATTCTTCCGCGTCGGCGGCACCCGGCAAACGCGCCGCGTAGCCGACGATCGCAAAACCCGATGCCGGCTCCATCAGACGTTCGACGGCTGCCATGCCGTTGTCCTCCCTTGCCTCGGCCGGTGGAGATTCGATGCCCAAGGGCCATTGCGCCGCCGGCGCCGTGGTTGCGTCCAACCACGTCTTAGGCCGCTCACGGGACGCACCCAGCACCAGATCTGGCGGAACACCCCCCCGGTGTACTGCCTCCAGCGACCGTTGTGGCGAATGTACACATGCCCGGTCCGGTTGCGCAGCCAAATCACCTCCGACAACAAGTATGACAAGTTTGCGCCGTTCACCGTGCCGACGAGCCGTTATGGAAGCTATTTTTAGCCTATCCCCGCAGGTGGGCCACGGTCATTGCGGAGAGAGCTATCTTGGTGTCGGGAACCAACCTGCCGAACTGGCGGCCGTCCAACGGGGGGGAAAAGATTGCGGATCGGGAAAATCACGATCGGGGGCCTCGATGATTGGACACCGACCCCGGGCAAAGTCATCTCCTGGCATCCGACGGCGGCCGCTCGGGAAAAAGTCGGACGAGCGCCAACCACTTCCGTGCCGGTCAGCTACATGCAGGGCCAACATCTCCGGAATTATCACGAGCGGACGGCCGCTGGGCTGGACTTTTCGCGGCAAATCATCGCTACCTGTGAAGTGCCTGGGCACTGTGATATTTCTGCCATGGATCACGCCGTCAACGGATATCTGCGTCGACATGACACGTTCCGGAGTTGGTTCGAACGCACCGGTGATGGAGAGTTCGTCAGGCATACCGCCAGCGATCCTGCTGATATTGAATTCATGCCGATCGATCACGGCGAAATGACGGTTGATGAAATACGCGCACATGTGGTGGCCATACCGAATCCGTTGGAGTGGGGTTGCTTCATCTTCGGGATTGTCCAAAGCGAGAGTGGATTTAATTTCTTTGCCGCGGTGGATCACGTCCACGGGGACGCGACGTTGATCGGCACCACGATGCTCGAGGCCAACGGTATGTATGCGGCGTTGAACGGCGGCGGTGAACCCCTTGCGCTGCCCGATGCCGGCAGCTATGACGATTTCTGCACTCGCGAGCGCCAGTACGCGTCGACGTTGACCGTAGATTCGCCTCAGGTACGCGCGTGGATCGACTTCGCCGAGAACAACGATGGCGGCTTTCCTGAATTTCCACTCCCACTGGGTAACCCGCTGGAGCCGAGTGACAGTGACATGGTCTCCGAACTCCTGATGGACGTGGAACAGACCGAGCGGTTCGAGTCAGCCTGCACAGCGGTGGGCGCGCGCTTCATCGGCGGCTTGTTCGCCTGCCTCGCCTTGGTAGAGCATGAATTTACCGGTGCTCTCACCTATTACGGGCTCACTCCCAGGGACTCGCGCACAGCCGAGGACAATTTCATGACGCAGGGCTGGTTCACGGGCTTGATCCCGATCACCGTACCGATAGCTGCGGCCTCTTTCGGCGACGCCGCATGGGCCGCGCAGGCTTCTTTCGATTCAGGTCTGGAAATGGCGAAGGTGCCGTATTACCGCGTGTTGGAATTGGCGCCGTGGCTGAGCTGGCCGGAGCCAAACTTTCCGGTGTCAAACTTCTTGCATGGCGGCGCCGCCCCGCTCAACACTGTGCTCGCGGCGGCCGACCTGGGGTATGCGAATAACATAGGAATCTACTCTGATGGCCGGTACTCATATCAGCTGACTATCTACGTATTTCGGTACGGGGAGGGCACGGTCATGGCGATCATGTATCCCGACAATCCGGTCGCCCAGAAATCAGTTACCCGGTACGTGGAAGCGATGAAATCCGTGTGTGTGCGGGTCGCCGACAGCGGGCATTGGGGACGCGTTGCGTAGCGTCGGACGCGACTGCGCCAACCGGGGGTGAGTGCCATATGCGACGGCTAGCCGATTTCGTGGTCCGGTGGCCCTGGCTAGTCATCGCGCTCTGGGCCGCGATAGCGGTCGGCCTGACACTGGCATGCCCATCGCTCAACGAGATGGCCGAGAAGCATCCGATCGCGATCTTGCCCAGCGACGCACCGTCGAACGTCACCGCCCGAAAGATGACTGAGGCGTTTCACGAATCGGGCTCGGAAAACCTTCTGCTGGTGGTCCTGACCGACGACAAGGGCCTCAGCGCGGCCGATGAGGCCGCTTACGGCAAACTGGTGGACGCGCTGCGCCAGGACACCCGAGATGTCGTGATGTTGCAGGATTTCGTCAGCGCGCCGCCCCTACGATCGGTTGTGACCAGCGCGGATCACAAAGCCTGGGTGCTGCCGGTCGGCGTAGCGGGCGAGTTGGGCACTCCACGGTCCCATGCCGCTTTCAACCAGATCGGCGACATCGTCGAACACGCCCTCCAACACGCCCCCGCCGGAACGTCCCTGACGGCAAACCTCACCGGCCCCGCGGCAACCGTCGCCGACCTCACGGTCGCCGGTGATCACGACCGGCTTCCGATCGAGCTGGCCATCGCCGTTCTGGTGCTCATCGTCCTGCTGGTGGTTTACCGCAGCGCGGTCACCATGCTGCTCCCGTTGATAACGATCGGGCTGTCCCTGGTGATCGCGCAGGCGGTGGTGGCGGGCTACTCGCAACTGACTGACTCGGGTGTCTCGAACCAATCCATCATATTTCTGAGTGCCATCATGGCCGGCGCGGGAACGGATTACGCCGTCTTTCTCATCAGCCGCTATCACGACTATCTGCGGTCGGGTGCGGATTTCGACGAGGCGGTCAAGAAGGCAATGATTTCGATCGGGAAAGTGATCACCGCGTCCGCCACCACGGTGGGAATCACTTTCCTCCTCATCAGCTTCGCCCGAATGGGAGTGTTCAAAACGGTCGGAGTGGCGTCGGCGATTGGGATCGGCGTGGCCTTCCTGGCCGCGCTGACCTTGCTGCCGGCAATTCTGACCCTCGCCGGGCCACGCGGTTGGGTCAAGCCCCGGCGCGAACTGACCGCTCAGCTCTGGCGGCGTTCCGGCATCCGCATTGTGCGCCGGCCGAAGCTACATCTGGTTGCCAGTCTGCTGGTGCTGATCATCCTGGCCAGCTGCGCCGGCTTGGTGCGCTACAACTACGACGATCGCAAGGCGCTGCGGGCCTCTGCTCCGAGTTCCATCGGGTATGCCGCACTGGACCGGCATTTCAACGTTAATCAGTCCATTCCGGAGTACATCCTCGTCCAATCGCCGCATGACCTGCGCACGCCGCAGGCCCTTGCCGACTTGGAACAGATGGCGGACCGAGTCACGCAACTGCCGAATGTCGCCGTGGTCAGCGGTATCACCCGTCCCACCGGAAACGTGCCAGAACAATTCCGGGCCACCTATCAGGCAGGCGCCATCGGCGCTTTCCTGGCCGGCGGGTCTCACCTGATTAACGATCACACCAGCGACCTCAACCGGCTGGCCGAAGGCGCCGGCACGCTCGCCGACAACCTGGGCGACGTGCGCGGCCAAATCAGCGCCCTCGCTGCCAGCGTGCAGGAGCTGGAGAATGCGTTCTCCGCAGCCAAGAACCAGGACAACGGCGACGCGTTGGTCAAAGAGGTCGACACCGCAGCCCAGCTCGTCGACCACGTCAACGCGCTCAGCAATGCCATGGGCTGGAACTTCACCGCGGTCAAGAACGTGTTCGCGTGGATAAACCCGGTGCTGACAGCGCTGCAGGGTAACCCGGTATGCGATGCCGATCCGTCCTGCAGCGCCACCCGCGGGACATTTGAGCAGCTGGTTGGGACGCGGGATCAAGCAGACCTCGACGCGATCGACGAGTTGACCCACCAACTGCAGGTTTACCCGGACAAGCGGGCTCTGAAGGCGTCGACGGACCGCCTGCGTGCTGCACTGACGAAGTTCACCAACGTGCTGAACGCCATGGGGATGGACAAACCCGGTGGACTGCAGTCGAACCTCCACAACCTGCAATCCGGCGCGGACCGATTCGCCGGTGGGAGCCGGCAAGTGGCCGACGCGGTGGCCCAACTCGTCGACCAGGTCAAGCGGCTCGGAGCCGGGCTCAGTGAGTCGTCGGCGTTCCTGTTGTCGCTGAAGCACGATGCGTCGCAACCTGCAATGGCCGGGTTCAATATCCCGTCGCAGTTGCTGCATTTACCGGAGTTCCAGAAAGCCGCCAAGGTATTCATTTCGCCCGACGGCCACTCGGTGCGGTACCTGGTTCAAACCAAGCTCAATCCGTTCAGCACGGAAGCCATGGATCAGGTCAACGCAATCACTACGACCGCTCGGGGAGCCCAACCGAATACCGCATTGAAGGACGCGACGATATCGATGGCGGGATACACCGTCGGCCTCAAGGACACCCGCGACTATTACCAACACGACATCCGGTTCATCATCGCGGTAACGCTCCTCGTCGTGCTGGTGACCCTGGTCGCGCTGCTGCGCGCGATCGTCGCGCCGCTGTATCTGGTTGCCTCCGTCGTCGTTTCGTACTTGTCGGCAGTGGGCATCGGCGTCCTGGTATTTCAATTCATGCTCGGCCAGCACCTCCATTGGAGCGTGCCCCCACTGGCTTTCGTGGTGTTGGTCGCGGTGGGAGCCGACTACAACATGCTGCTCGTCTCACGAATGCGTGACGAGTCGCCGCACAGCATGCGTTACGGCATCATTCGCACCCTGAGTTCGACGGGCGGTGTCATCACCGCGGCAGGTCTGATCTTTGCCGCCTCGATGTGCGGCCTTTTGTTCTCCAGCATCGGTACCGTGGTGCAGGGGGGGTTTGTGATCGGGGTGGGAATTTTGCTGGATACCTTCCTGGTGCGCACGATCACGGTTCCCGCCATCGCGGCGCTGGTCGGGCAGGCGAACTGGTGGCCGGGAAGGGTTCGCGCCCGGGGGTGATCTGTGTGAGACTACGAGACCAAGACAAGCGGTCAGGGGTAGGGATGAAGAAACTGCTCGCGGGGGTGACGGCAGTATTAACTGTCGGCGCCACAGGATGTTTCGGCATCGGAACCGCGTCGGCCGACGACACGCCTATTGGGGGGCCGCCGACTCCGGCGGCGCCAGGCGACCAGACCGCTTACGCCCTCGGAGGCGCTCACGTACTGGGCGTTCCCTACGACGAATACATCCGCACGGAGGGCGCTGACTGGTTCCCCGGCCAGCAGCGACAAATCGTTCGCTACCCGGCGGGGCAGGTCCAGGGCCACGTGCTGGAGCGACTCTTCCCAGGCATCGGCAAGCTAGACGAGAACTTCCCGGGCGTGGGTTTAGACGGCCCCAGCGTCGGCGAGTCGGTCGACAAGGGAATAGACAACCTCGATGCGGCGATCCGCACCACCGGTCGCCCTGGCACCGCAATCGGCCTGTCCGAGGGCGGGTTCGTGGTCGACGGCGAGCAGGCCCGACTGGCGAGTGACCCGACTGCTCCCCCACCGAACACGCTGAACTTCGCCACGTTCGGCGACCCGATCGGGCGCCACGCCTTCGGTCAGAGCTTCCTGCGCGCCGTGTTCCCGGTCGGCAGCGTTGTTCCCGCGCTCGACTACACCATGCCGCCGCCGTACGAGAGCCAGTACGACACCGACAGGTTCGTGTCCGCCTACGACTCGATCGCCGACTTCCCCGACCGGCCGGACAACATGTTCGCTCTCGCCAACACGCTGCTGGGCCTCGCCACGGGCCACACCGCGGTGGCCTTCACGAACGCCGGCATGGTGCCGCCGCAGAACATCAGAACGACGATCAATTCCAGGGGCGCGAAAGACACGACGATCATGGTCCCCGAAAAGCACCTTCCGCTGGTCATGCCGCTGTCCTACATCGGGATCCCGGAAGACACGCTGAACAAGCTCGACGCGATCTTGATGCCCCGGGTGAATGCGGGCTATTCACGAAACGACGACCCGGCCACCGCTCCGATTCAGGTAGACCCGGTGCACGGGTTTGACCCGGCGGTGGTCACTGCGCCGGCCAACCAGGCGACATTCGGCGGTGGCGCAGACCCCTTCTCGCAGGCGCTCAGCGGTGCCATGTCCGTGTTGTCGCACGGCGCAGGCCAAGCCGACCACTGATACAACGCGATTTCAGGTCCCACGGATCTCGCCGACCTAGTACGGACGTAATTTGACACCCATTCCCAAGTCATCGATTCTGTCGATGCTGCACGGACGCGCCAGCCTGCGCCCCGATGACAAAGCGTTCACATTCACCAACTACGACAACGACTTTGCCGGTGTTCCTGAGAGTCTCAGCTGGTCGCAGCTATCCCGCCGAACGCTAAATGTGGCAGGCGAACTCGGCCTTCATGGGGCGGTCGGGGATCGGGCGGTGATCCTGGCTCCCCAGTCGCTGGATTACGTCACGGCTTTTCTGGGCTCCATGCAGGCCGGGCTCATCGCCGTTCCGCTCCCATTGCCCCACCGCGGCTCGAGTTCTGACCGGGTAAGTGCGGTCCTTGCCGACACGTCGCCCTCGGTGGTTCTCACAACGTCCGCGGTGGCGCAAGACATTACCGAATATGTTGAGCAAGCACGCCTGGACGCTGTTCCGAAGATCGTCGAAATCGATTCGCTGAATCTGGACTTCGATGGCGAAACGAGCGTTCGGACAGCTGATTTGCCCAACGTCGCGTATCTGCAGTACAGCTCAGGTTCGACCCGGCTGCCGACCGGGGTTATGGTGTCGCACCGCAACCTGCGGGTGAATTTCGAGCAGCTGATGCGCTGTTTTTTCGCGGACTCCCACCTCAAAGCCCCAGCAGATATGACGATCGTTTCGTGGCTGCCGTTCTACCACGACATGGGTTTGGTGCTGGGAATCTGCGCACCGATCCTGGGTGGCTATCGCGGCGAGCTGGCGAGTCCGACTTCGTTCTTGGAGAAGCCGGCCAGATGGGTGCGAGCGCTGGCCGGCAGCTCGCATGCGTGGTCAGCGGCGCCCAACTTCGCTTTTGACTTGGCGGCCCGCAAAACAACTGACGGCGACCTGGCCGGCCTGGACCTCGGTGGGGTCCTGGGCATCATCAGCGGTGCCGAACGTGTCGAGCCGGCCACATTGCGACGCTTCGTCGATCGCTTTGCACACTTCAATTTTCGGGACCACATGGTGCGTCCCACCTATGGCTTGGCGGAGGCAACCGTCTTCGTGGCGACCAGCACGTGGTGCGACTCGTCGAACGCGGTGCACTTCGATGTCGGGGAGCTGTCCGCCGGCCGCGCCCGCCGATGTGCGGCCGGCAGCGGCACGGTGCTGGTCAAATACAAAGTGCCGCAATCACCCACGCTACGGATCGTCGACTGCGACACAAGCCGCGAGTGCCCGCACGGCTTGGTCGGCGAGATCTGGGTACATGGCGCCAATGTGGCCGACGGCTACTGGGGCAAACCGCCAGAAGAGCAGCGCTGCTTCGGCAGAGTTCTCAGCGACCCTTCGCCGGGCACGCCGGACGGACCCTGGCTAAGAACCGGGGACCTGGGTTTCATCTACGAGGGTGAACTGTTCATCGTCGGCCGCATCAAGGATCTGCTGATCGTCCGCGGGCGTAATCACTATCCCGAGGACATCGAGGCGACGGTCCAAGAGATCACCGGCGGTCGGGTCGCCGCGATATCGGTTCCGGTGAACAGTACCGAGAACCTCGTCACCGTCATCGAGGTCAAGAAGCGAGGCGGTTCCAACGAGGAGGCCGACCTGGATTCCAACCAGGCGGAAAAACACTGGCTCACCCGCGTCAAAAGCGACATCACCTCCGCGATATCCAATGAGCACGGCTTGCACGTCGGCGACCTCGTCATGGTGCCGCCCGGGTCAATTCCCACCACCACGAGCGGCAAGGTCCGGCGCGCCGCCTGCGCCGAGCAGTACCGTCGGGACCAATTCACCCGGCTCGACCTCTAGGCCGGCCAGCTCGCGTGCACGTCGGCCGGGGTGAACATAATGGTTGCAACCGAACCGGCAAAGGAGCCCCGATGAGCACAACCAGCGCAGACCGTCCCTTGCGCGTCATCCAATGGACGACCGGGAATATCGGCAGGCGATCGCTGCACTCCATCATCGGCAGACCCGACATGGAGCTAGTCGGGGTGTACGCCCACGGGGCGGACAAGGTCGGTGTCGACGCCGCCGAATTGTCGGGCTGGCCGGAGCCCACCGGGGTGCAGGCGACCAACGACATCGACGCGCTCGTCGCGCTCGGCGCCGACGCGTGCTGCTACAACCCGTTATGGCCCAACGTCGACGAATTGGTGCGCCTGCTGGAATCGGGCGTCAACGTATGTACCAGCGCGGCGTGGATCACCGGCGGAAAGCAGACACCGCAAGACCGCGAACGCATCAAAGATGCCTGTAAGCGGGGTAGCTCGACGATCTTCGGCAGCGGCGCGCACCCCGGAATGACCAACATGATCGGCATGGTTCTGACGGCGTCCTGCGAGCGCGTCGACGAGATCCGGATCACCGAGTCCGTGGACTGTTCGACCTACGAATCCGCGGAAACTCAGACGGCGATGGGGTTCTCCCAGGATCCCGACACTCCCGGGCTGGCGGAAAATGTACGGCGGGAAAGCGAGGTCTTCGCCGAGTCGGCCGCGATGATGGCCGATGCGATCGGGGCCAAGCTGGACAAGATGACCTTCGACGTCACCTTCACCGCCGCCACCGCCGATTCCGACCTGGGCTTCATGAAGATCCCCGCGGGGACGGTCGGCGGTGTCTACGGCTTCCACCGCGGATGGGTGGGTGATCACAACATCGTCAGCGTCGGATTCAACTGGACGATGGGCAGTCACGTGGTCCCGCCCAAACCGCTCGAGCATGGTCACGTCATCCAGGTTTTCGGGCTGCCCAACATGCGCACGGTCGTGCACTGTCTGCCGCCGAAGGACTGGACCGAGCCCGGGTTCATGGGCCTGGGCATGATCTACACCGCGATGCCGGTCACCAACGCGGTCCCGGCCGTGGTCGCCGCCAGCCCCGGGATCCTGACGCTGGCAGACCTGCCGCCTGTTACCGGCCGCGTGGCGCGTTAGACCTGTGGCGCCCACCACATCGAAAGACCCGGAGGAACGCTGCCGTGCACTAAGGGTTAGAGTGCTTAGCTGAGCAAAGGTTCTGCCCGACATCATCACGGATGGCGATGCAAGCAAACCTTCCGGTTGGGCGTTGGGGACCTGGATTTATGAGCGGAAGGCGGTCAGGTGACTGTTGCTTCGTCAATTACCCGAGCGGCCAAACGGGCATGGATACCCCTGGTCTTGTTGGTTGTGCTCCCCATATCGTTCATGGGCGTTATGCGGCTGCATAAGGTCTTCGGCTCCCAGGACCTCAACGCGAACGCCGGGCAGGGGATCGAGATCGTGCAGTTCAACCCCAAGGTCGTCGTCTACGAGATCTCCGGCACGCCGGGCAGCACCGCCAACATCAATTACTGGGACGCCGAGGCCAACACGCACCAGGTGAATGCGGCGCCGCTGCCCTGGTCCTTCACTATCTCCACCACCCTTCCGGCGGTGAGCGCCAACATCATGGCCCAAACCGATGGCGACCAAATCGGCTGCAAGATCACCGTTGATGGTGTGCTACGGGAACAACAAAACTTCGACGGCCACAACGCCCAGACGTTCTGCCTGGTCAAGTCCGCATGAGCGACCTGAACCATCGGAGCCGCGTCGGCGCCGAGGATGCCGACGGCACTGAGACGACGGGGCCGATCGGCACCCAGAAGGCCAACCTCGCCGAGCGCGGCCACCGGCCATACATCCCGCACGCCATCCGCATCTTTGCGATACCGATCATCTTGATCTGGGTCGTCGTCACGGCCCTGCTCAACATCGCCGTTCCCACGCTGGAAAAGGTCGGGGAAGCACACTCGGCGCCGATGGCACCCCTGGACGCACCGTCGATGAAGGCGATGATGCTGATGGGTCACAACTTCAAGGAATTCAATTCCAACAGCACCATCATGATCGTGCTGGAAGGCCAACAACCCCTCGGCCCCGACGCCCACAAGTACTACGACGAGATCATTCGTCGGCTCCGGCAGGATCCCGAGCACATCCAGCACATCCAAGACTTCTGGGGCGACCGGCTAACCGCGGCCGGAGCCCAGAGCGCCGACGGCAAAGCCTCCTACGTCCAGGTGAATCTGGCCGGCAACCAGGGCACGACCCTGGCGAACGATTCCGTCGAAGCGGTCCGCAAAGTCATCGACCAGGTGCAGGCGCCGCCCGGGGTGAAGGCCTACGTCACCGGTCCCGCGGCGCTCAGTGACGACATGCACGTCATCGGTAACAAGAGCCTGGCCAAGATCACGCTGTTCACCCTGGGTGCGATCGCGCTCATGTTGCTGCTGGTCTACCGCTCCATCGTCACCACGCTGATCCAGCTGTTCATGACGTTTGTCGCGTTATTGTCGTCGCGTGGCGTTGTCGCGCTTCTCGGGTATAACAACGCATTCGGCCTCACCACCTTCGCCGCGAACATCCTCACGATGCTGGCGATCGCGGCCGGAACCGACTACGGCATCTTCCTGGTGGGTCGTTACCAAGAGGCACGCCGGGCCGGCGAGTCGCGAGAAGACGCGTATTACACGACATTCAAGGGGGTAGCTCCGGTTGTCCTCGGGTCGGGTCTGACCATTGCCGGGGCGACGTACTGCCTCAGTTTTGCCCGGCTGCCCTGGTTCAACACCATGGGCGCACCCGTGGCGATCGGCATGCTGGTCGTGGTGCTGGCCGGCCTCACATTGGGTCCCGCCGTTGTCTTCCTGGGCAGCCGTTTCGGTCTGTTCGAATCCAAGCGGGCGTCCCAGGGCCGGCTATGGCGGCGGGTCGGCACCGCGGTAGTACGTTGGCCCGCACCGATTCTGGCTGTGAGCGCCGCCGTCGTACTCGTCGGCATGGTGGCCCTACCCGGCTTCACGACGAGCTACAACGATCGGCACTACTTACCCGCAAGCGCACCGTCCAATCTGGGGCAAGAGGCCGCGAACCGGCACTTCTCAGAGGCGCGGATGAACCCGGACCTGCTGATGGTCGAATCCGAACACGACATGCGAAATCCCGCCGACATGCTTGTTCTGGACAAAGTGGCCAAAAACGTCGTCCGCACGCTGGGCATCGCCATGATCCAGGACATCACCAGGCCGCTGGGCATTCCGATTCAGCACAGCTCCATACCGTTTCAGAACAGCATCCAAAGCCAGACGACCATGCAGAATATGGACTTCCTCAAAGACCGTATGAAAGACATGCTCAAGATGGCCGACGACTTGCAGATCATGACCGACACCACCAAGAAGATGTTCAAGGTGACACAGGATCTGTCCAAAGCCGCGGACGACAGCGCCCAAACCACCCGGGAAACCAGAGATGTCACCGACGATTTGCGGAACCATCTCGCCGATTTCGACGACTTCTTCCGGCCGATCAGGGCCTACTGGTACTGGGACAAGCATTGCTTCGACATTCCGTCGTGCTGGGCCATCCGTGGCCTGTGGGATACGTTGGACGGCTTCGACAAGCTGGCCGAGAAGTTCCACACCTTGTCGGATGACATCGGCCGCACCGCCGAGGCCACGCACGGGATGCTGGCGCTCCTGCCGATTATGATCTCCACGCTCGAGACCACCCATGGCCTCACGCTGACGATGTACTCCACCTTCTCGGCGATGATCAACCAGATGGAGGCCATGAGCAATACGGCAATCGTGATGGGGCAAAGCTTCGACACGGCCAAGAACGACGACATGTTCTACCTGCCGCCGGAGGCATTCCAAAACCCGGACTTTCAGACGGGCCTGCGAATGTTCTTGTCGCCGGACGGCAAATCCGCGCGCTTCTTCATCACCCACCAAGGCGATCCGATGACCCCGGAAGGGATCTCGCGGGTCGAATCGGAGCGGACCGCCGCGCAGGAGGGTCTGAAGATGTCCTCCCTTTCGGACGCCAAGGTGTTTCTCGGCGGTACCGCCGCAACCTTCAAAGATATGCACGACGGTGCGAAATACGACCTGATGATCGCCGTATTATCAGCGCTCACACTGATTTTCATGATCATGCTGCTGCTGACGCGAAGTGTGGTTGCCGCGCTGGTGATCGTCGGCACCGCGGCCAGCTCGATTGCCGCGTCATTTGGTCTGTCCGTGCTCATCTGGCAGGACCTTTTCGGCATCAAAATCCACTGGATCGTGATGGCGTTGTCCGTCATCATCCTGCTTGCCGTCGGCTCTGACTACAACCTGCTGCTGGTATCCCGATTCAAAGAAGAGATCCATGCGGGGCTCAAGACGGGAATCATCCGGTCAATGGCCGGCACCGGTGGGGTGGTGACGGCGGCAGGGTTGGTGTTCGCCTTCACCATGGCGTCCATGCTCGGCAGCGACCTGCGCGTGCTCGGCCAGTTCGGATCGACCGTCTGTATCGGTCTGCTGCTGGACACGCTGATCGTGCGCACGTTGCTGATGCCGTCGATCGCCACCCTGTTGGGCCGCTGGTTCTGGTGGCCGCAAGTGGTCTATGCGCGTGGTGATTACGCCAAGCCGAAAGCGGCGCAGCAAGTCCCGGCCAAATCGCCGGCGTAGTTCAGCCGCCGACATCCAGACAAACCGCGACGGCCCCTGCGCCGACGTGCAACCTGACTTTTATCACTATGTCGGGGTCGGCGACGTCGTAGGGCTGTGAGCAGGCGGTTCGGTGCGTGGCTGGTGCTGATCTGTGCACTAGGCGTGGGGTCGTAGGGTGCGTTCGTGGCGTATGTGCGCACGGTAAAGACCAGTTCCGGGGCGACGGCGGTGCAGATCGTGTGGTCGTCTCGGCGGGGGTCACGCTCGATCGAGCATCTCGGTTCGGCTCATGATGAGGCGGCGCTGGCCGCCCTGAATGCCGCTGCTGCGGCGCGGTTGGCCGCCGGGCAGACCGAGTTGGATCTCGGTGTCGCTACGCAGTCGGGGGCGGAACCGTTGCCGATCACCTCGACGCGGGCGGCGCATCTGTGGGAGTCGTTGCGCCGGGCATACGAGGTGCTCGGGTTCGATGAGGCCGCTGGCGGGGACGAGGTGTTCTCCCAGTTGGTGTGCGCGCGGATCATCGAGCCGACCAGCAAGGCTGATTCGTTGCGGGTGTTGGCCGAGACCGGTGTGGCCGCGGCGTCGTATCCGACGCTGAACCGCCGCTTGCCGATATTCGCCAAACCCGCCTTCCGGCAAGCACTCTCGAAGGCCTGCGCTCGGCACGCCGAGTTGGGTCCGACCTCCCTGGTGCTCTACGACGTGTCTACTCTGTACTTCGAGACCGATGCCGGTGACGGGTTCCGGGAGCCGGGATTCTCCAAGGAACGTCGCCTAGAACCCCAAATCACCATCGGACTGTTGACGGACGGGACCGGGTTCCCGCTGGCCTTGGAGGCCTTCGAGGGCAACAAGGCCGAGACCGCCACCATGCTGCCGGTGATCAACGCCTTCAAGGCCGCCCACCAGCTGACCGACGTGACCGTCGTTGCGGATGCAGGGATGATCTCGGAATCCAACCAGGTCGCGATCCAAGTCGCTGGGTTGTCGTTCATCCTCGGGACTCGGATCCCGTTCCTGCCCAACATCGTTCAGGAGTGGCGGGACAAGCATCCTGGTGATGACATCCCCGATGGGCACGTGTTGACCCAGCCGTGGCCGGCGACGAGTAGCGAGAAGGCTCGCGGCATACCCGACCGGGTCGTGCACTACCAATATCGTGCCGACCGGGCACGGCGCACGCTGCGCGGCATCGATGAGCAGGTCGCCAAGGCCCAACGCGCCGTCGACGGCAAGGCCGCGGTGAAACGCAACCGGTTCATCAAGCTCACCGGCGCCACCAAGACCGTCAACCGGGAGTTGGAGGCCAAGACACGCGAACTGGCGGGGTGGAAGGGTTACACCACCAACCTGACCGACCAAACCGCCGACTTCGTCATCGGCGCGTATCACCAGTTGTGGCGCATCGAGAAGGCCTTCCGGATGTCCAAGCACGACCTACGGGCCCGCCCGATCTACCACCACAAACGGGAATCGATCGACGCCCACCTCACGATCGTGTTCGCCGCGATGGCGGTCACGCACTGGATCGAGCACCAAACCGGTTGGAGCATCAAGAAGTTCGTCCGCACCGTGCGCCGCTACCGCACCGTAACGATCCAAGCCGGACGACAAACACTCACCGCCGCCGAACCACTACCCGAAGATCTCGCCGAGGCCCTCGCCAGAATCCACGACCATGGTGCGCACTAGTTTGATAAAAGTCAGG
>CAWCFA010000011.1:0-592299 GCA_963794785.1 uncultured Actinomycetota bacterium
CAGCTCGAAGTACGACACCAATCGGTGGGCCCAGGGTTGTTCGTGGACGACCGAGCCGTCATCTCCGAGATAGCGAAGCCTGCTGGCAGGCACGCCGATGTCGCCGATCGCTTTACCGACCCGCTCCACGAGATAACGGACAGTGGTGGGGTGCGCGACGATGCCTGCCCCGCGCCCTTGCAGCGGAACCGCACTGCGCTCCAGAACGTCGACGTCCCATCCCTGGTCGCGGAGAACCAGCGCCGCCGTGAGGCCCCCGAGTGATCCGCCCACTACGAGTGCCCGACTCATGCACTCGTCCCGTCCTCGAGAACTTTTGCCCAACCGGTGATCGGCGTTGGGGGCGTGATCATTTGTCGTCAGGATTAAGTGCGAGGAAGGTGACTCCGGCGGCGGCGCCCCCGATGACTTGTGCGGCCAGATACACCCACAGCGTCGGCCACGCGAACATGCCCATCAAGGCCGCGCCGACCGTGACTGACGGGTTGAACGCGCCGCCGGAGATCTCGCCGACCGCGAAAGCGCCTGCTAGCAACGTGAAACCGATAGCCAGGCCGAAGTATGAGTTGTCCCGATTGCCTTTGCTCGTCGCTACGTTGAGTACCACATGGCACAGCGCGAAGGTGAACAACAACTCCACCACAAATGCGGCCAGCAGCGCGTGACCGGTCAGCGTCATCGTCACGGTGGTCTTGGCCTCCGCCGGATCAACGATCCCGCGCACCACCGCCGCAGCCAGCAGCCCGCCGCCGAACTGAACGATCCAGTACATGAAAGCGTCACGCACGGCGATCCGGCCTCGCACCAACACCGACAAGGTCACCGCAGGGTTGTAATGCCCGCCCGAGATATGTCCACCGGCGTAGACCATCACCATCAAAACCGCGCCGATGGCAAGCGGGGCGAACGCGCTGCCGGCGCCGACTGCGGCGCCGACTGTGAACACCAAGAAGAAGGTGCCGATCGCTTCGGCGGCGTACTTCGCTCCCGAGGGAGGTCCGGTGACCATTTCGGTTGACCCTTGACCCGTGATTGGTTGACTCGGTGCCGGTGCTGTGACCATGGCTTTAAGAATCGTCGTGCCGGGCACCGATGTCGTCAGCGCTGACGCCCATTCACGCTGCCTGCCAACCCCACTGCCCGTATACCCGGCAGCTGCAATTCGGACCTAACAGGTTGCCCCTGCGACACCGGTTGCTATCCGCGCTCCCTAGCGTCGGAGATGACCTCATCGATAACGTCGTCGGCGGCGCCCAGGCCGCGCAGGCAGAAGCGTAGAACCCGCTTCCGCACGTCGCTGAGATCACAACTGCCTGTCGCCCAATGGCTTTCGACATTCGCCCATACGACGCCGTGGATCGACATTGCCTCCTTGGCCGGATGCCCGGCGCCGAACAGCCCCAGATGCGTCCCGCGTTCGATCTGCTCGATCAGCGGGCGCAATATCTCGGCATGGGCGGGTGCGAAAAGTTCGGGTGAGGTCAGGACCTGTGAGCGCGCCTCGAACGACAATTGCCGTGAGTTGGACTCGAGGTGGTGCTCAAAGGCCAAATCCAGACGCCGCTCTATCCAGGCAACTACCGCGCGAACGGGGTCCTCGTCGGTCATTCCCTCTTGCAGTCGGTGCATCTCGGCGCGAGCTATTTCAACGAAAATCGCCGTGACTAACTTTTCTTTGGACTCGAAATGCCGGTAGAACGCCCGGGTGCTCAGCTGCGCTCGGGTCAGCACCTGCAAGACGCCCAACGCACCGAGGCCGTCCTCGTGCACGATGGCAACTGCGGCGGCCAGTATCGCCGCTCGAACCTCCGGATCCGGTTCTGCCTTGCGGCGGCCCCGGTTAACGGTGTCCATTTCGGCTGGCGGTGATCCTCCCTGCCTCAATCCGAGGCGCCGTGGGTGGACCAGATATCGCTAAACGCCTCACGAAAACCTGTTTCGGGTGTTAGTCCGTAGTAGGCGAGGTGGTGAGTGTGCGTGCATGCGTCCAACTTCCGTGTTGGATGATGCGGCACGACTTAAGGGCACGTCAGCATGTTGCACGTCCCGTTTGACTCCGGCAACGCGCAGCGGCGAACTCACAGCGAGACGTCTAGTAATTACCTTTGTACCAAGGAGGGGTGGGAAACTGGAGGAATGACCCCAAATCGAGCGCGCGGTCGACCGCGCAGCGAGGAACACCGTGACGCCGTCCTGAAAGCCGCCATGGAACTGATGCGGGAGGACGACTTGCGCAGGGCGTCGGTTGACCGGATCTCCGCGCGCAGCGGGGTCAGCAAGGCGACCATCTACAAGTGGTGGCCGAACAGAACCGCGGTGGCGATCGAAGCGTTCCTGCACCAAATCATGGCCGACGCGCCCGTGCCCGACACCGGATCGGCAGCCGAAGACTTCCGCCTGACGTTGCGCGGCATTATGAGCTTCTACGCCAGCCCGCTTGGCGCGATCTACGCCCAACTCGTCGGCGAGGCACAGTTTTACCCAACTGAACGCGAGCGGATACGAACACACCAAGTGAACGTCCGCCGCACAGCCGTGAAGAAGATCTGGGACCGCGGAGTCGCCCGCGGTGAACTGGATTCCAACATCGACCCCGAGGTGGCGCTGGATCTCATCTTCGGCCCGGCGATGTACCGGATGGCAACCGGGCACGGAGGATTGGCACCGGCCGACGCCGACGCCATCGTGGCCACAGCCATGCGGGCACTGGCTACCTGGGTGTCGGAGACTCCAGCTGGCAGGGGGGATTGATGGGTATCAGCGGTGGCGACAATGGCTGCCCAGCAGAGACAACCGCACTGACGTCGTCGATTAACTCTCGAACCGCCAGAGCGCGCCGGCGAGCAGCTGTCTCAACGTCGCGTTGACAGCCTCCATCTCGACGTGCGGGCGCCGCACGTAGCCGGCGTAGAACCCGACCCCGGCGAGCAGCATCAGCAGTGTCTCGGTCAGTGCTGTGGCGTCCGTATCGGCGCTGACCTCGCCGCGCTCGATCGCGTCGTTGACAGCCCACTGCAGAAAGGTCCGGCAGATTTTCACCGCATCATTGTCGGGGTTGCTCAGTTCCGGATGCCGCTGCGATTCAACCACATTGGTGACCAGAAACGCCGCCGTGGCAGGGTGCTCCATGCCGGCGTGCATAGCGACAGCGATGAACGTCGACAACCGCCCCAAAAGGGTGGTGTCGCCGATCGCTTGGGCAATGCCCGAGTCCACGACCAATTCGTTGGTGTGATCCACCACCGCCCGAAAAAGCGCCCGCTTGTTGGGAAAGTAATGATTGACGGCTGGCCGGGTCAGGTCAGCGCGCACTGCGATGTCCTGCAACGTCGCCCCCGCGTAGCCTCGCTCAGTGAAAATCTGACGAGCGGCGCGCACAATGCCCTTACGCGTCTCGTCCGCATTCGCGGCAGGGGGACGTCCGGGCCGCCGGCTAACCGTTGAGGTCATCGTCAGAGTGTGCCACCCCATTTGCGGGGATTTCTGCGTTCGGTCCACACACCGGACCGGCCTCCGACCGTTGGTTCGCGAGTCCACGCGACGGTCAGCGCAGCCGGCCTTCAACGAACACACTTTCCGGGACTGTGGCATCCAGGCCGGGCGGGACAGCCCGGTTGTTGGCGGCCATCAGCTCTTCTGCGCTCGGTGCGGCAGTAACGGTCCAGCCATGGGCGCGTAGCCAGTCCGTCACCTCGGTCCGTTCCTCCTCGTAGAGGAGGTTGCCGGACTCGGTGACGTCTTTGCCGCCCAGCTTGACCCCGGCCTCCCGATACCTGTCCATGTGCTCTTCCCGGCGGGCGAAGCTGTCGGGACTGAAAAACTCATTGGTGAATGCCTCCACGGCGACCCGGCTGCCGGGAGCGCTGAGCGACTCAACCCGGTTGAACAGCAGGTCCTGGGCCTCGGACGTCAAATAGGGCAACAGTCCTTCCGCCGACCAGGCTGTCGGAGTCGACGGGTCGAACCCGGCCTGCACCAGCGCTGCCGGCCAATCCAGACGCAGGTCGATGCCGACGCCGACGTGGGAAGCGATCGGGGTGACCTTGTGAGACGCCAGGGTGCCGGTCTTGAACGCCAGCACTTTGGGCTGGTCGATTTCGTAGACGACGCACCCGCTCGGCCAGCCCAGCCGCCAGGCGCGCGAGTCCAGGCCGGCGGCCAAGATCACGGCCTGCCGGATGCCGTCTGCGGCCGCGGCAAGAAAGTAGTCGTCGAAAAACTTGGTGCGGCATGCGGTGTAGCCCAGCATTGCCTTCATCTGATCCGCCAGCTGCGGATCGAGCCCGACCACCTCGGCCGACAATTCATTGTTCTGGTAGATCTGCCAGATACCGTCGCCGGCGGCTTCGAGGAACAGTTGTGCATACGGATCGCTGATTAACGGGTTAGGGCTGTTGGTCTCCGCCGCCCGGCCACCGGCAACTCCCAATGCAGTCGCGCCGACACTCTCGTTGATGTCCCACGTGTCATCGTCAGTTCTGGCCATCGGCGTCCCTTCGCGGACCTGATTGAAACTAGCTCGATACCAGCCTAACGGAAACGTTAGCTGTGCTTACGAAATACGCTGGGGAAACCTCGAGCGCTCAAGCCTCGGGCTGCCAGAGTGCGCCGGCGAGCAGCTGGCGCAACATCGCGTTGACGGCCTCCATCTCGTCGGCCGGGCGCCGCACGTAGCCGGCGTAGAACCCCACCCCGCAGAGCAGCACCAGCAGGGTCTCGGCCAACGCCGGGATGTCAATATCGGCGGCGACCTCGCCGCGCTTGATCGCGTCATTGACAGCCCAGTGCAGAAAGCTCCGGCTGATTTCCAGCGCATCATTGTCGGGCGTGCATAGTTCCGGATATCGCCGTGTTTCAACGACATTGGCGGCCAGAAACGCCGCCGAGGCAGTGTTCTCGATCCCGGCGCGCATCGCGGCAGCGACAAACGCCGACAGCCGGCCGATGAGGCTGGTTTCGCCGAGTGCTCGTTCAATGCCCGAGTTCACGACCAGTTCGTTGGTGTGATCTACCACCGCCCGGAAAAGCACCCGCTTGCTGGGAAAGTAGTGATTAATCGCTGGCCGGGTCAGGTCAGCGCGGGTGGCGATCTCCTGGAATGTCGCCCCGGCGTAGCCCCGCTCAGTGAACACCTGGCGAGCGGCAGCCACAATGCGCTTACGCGTCTCGTCCGCGTTCGCCGCGGGGGGGCGCCCTGGCCGCCGGCTCGCCAATGAGGGCATCGTCAAAGTGTGGCACTCCGCCGCAAAAGGTCGGTGCTTTCGGTCCGCCCACCGAACCGGCTGGCCTGGTAGTCACCGGTTACTTCGATGACGGCACCCCATCGGCGCCGGGGCGACGGGCAGAGGCCTTCAAGGCGAAGCTGGGTGAGTCCGAGCTGTTCCGGCACCGCCTGGGCAACCCAACCAACCAACTCCTACATGAACGCCGAGGTCGTTCGGGTGGACGGTGGGATCAGGATGCCTCCGAGATAGACCTGCGACCTCCTGGCCGCGTAACGTCCCCACGGTCCCAACAGCTTTGACACGGCGCAGGAGTAGCAGTGAGCGAACCAGTGATCATCGAGGCCGCGATCAACGGCGCGACGTCGAAAGCTGTCAATCCGAATGTCCCCGTGACCGAAGACGAGATCGTCGCCGACGCGCTGGCGTGTTTCGCGGCCGGGGCCGCCATCGTTCACCAGCACATATCGAACTTCAATCTCTCCGGCGACGATGCGGCGGAGGTCTATCTCGGTATCTGGCGACGCGTGCTTGCCGAGCGTCCCGATGCGTTGTGGTACCCGACGATCAACCTCGGCCCGCGAGCCCACTGGTATGACCACATCGCGCCGCTCGCGGAGTCTGGGCTGCTCCGGATGGCAGTCAGCGATCCGGGATCGGTCAACATGGGAGTGCAGGTGGACGGCCTGCCTGCGGGTTCATTCGTGTACACCAACACCTTTGACGATATCGCCCACCAACTCGAACTATGCCGCACCCACCGCCTGGGCCCGAGCTTTGCCGTCTACGAACCCGGTTTCCTGCGCACCCTCTTGGCGTACCACCACAGTGGTCGGCTTCCCGCCGGTTCGTTCGTCAAGCTGTACTTCAGCTCCGCGCGTGGCCTCAGCGGAACGGCGTTCGGGCTGCCACCCAGCCGCATCGCGCTCGCGGCGTATCTCGAACTCCTTGACGGGACCGGGCTGCCCTGGGCGGCATCGGCAGTCGGCGATGACCTTGTTCGCAGCGAACTGTGCCGCGCGGCGTTGGACGCGGGCGGTCACCTTCACGTGGGGCTGGAGTTTTACGCCGGCGACCGCACCCCCACCAATGTCGAACTGGTGGGCGAGGCCGTCGAGGCCGCTGCCCTGGCTGGTCGTCCGGTGGCGACCAGCGCCGACGCCGCCGCGCTGCTGGGTCTATCACGCACCGCGGAATCGGCACCCGCCAACCAGGTGTCCGAACCGCGCGGGCGCAGCTGATGGAGGTCACGGCACTGGAGTCGGTGGACGACGTCACTCCGGAGTGGACGACAGCTGTCCTTGCACAGAACGGCATAGCTGCCAACGTATGCCGCGTGCTCACCGTGCAGGTCGGCACCGGACAGATGGGTTCGTGTTATCGGCTTTTCATTGACTACGACGCCGGCGACGGTCCGGACCGGCTGATCGTGAAGTTGCCCGCCGCCGATTCGGCAAGTCGCGCCGCCGGCCAGCTGGGCTACCGATGCGAGACGACGTTCTACCGGGAGGTCGCCGATCGGCTGGACCTCAGCATCCCTCGGTGTTACTTCGCCGCGATGAACGAGTGTGGCGACGGATTCACGCTCGTGCTGGAGGACCTTGCGCCCGCGGAGCCCGGCGACCAGATCGCCGGTTGCTCTGTCGATCAGGCTCGTGCAGCTGCGGTCAACGTCGCAGGTTTGCATGCGCCGACATGGAACGACCCGTCGCTCCGCGAACTTGACTGGCTCATACCGGATCTCGCGGCATACCCGGAAGTCGCCGGTGAGTTCCTGGTGGATGCCACCAAGCAGTTCCTCGACCGTTATGTGGTGACTCCGGACACCGCGGCGACGCTCCAGATCTTCGCTGATCGATTCGCAAAATGGGCGACCGGGCGAGCCGAGCCATTCGCACTGCTGCACAGTGACTACCGCCTCGACAATCTGCTCTTCGCCAAGTCCGATGCCGCCCGCCCGGTCGTCGCCGTGGATTGGCAGGTCGTCATGGTCGGGTGTCCGCTGCGCGATGTCGCCTTCCTGGTCGCCACGGGCTTGTCGACCGCGGACCGTCGCGCTGGCGAAAAGGGGATCGTCGAGGCTTACCACCGCCGTCTTGTCGCGCTCGGAGTCGACGGCTACGGCGTCGATCAGTGTTGGGAGGACTACCGCTACGGGTTATTTCAGGGGCCGCTAATCACGGTGCTGGGCGCGTCCGTCGCCCAGCCCACCGAGCGGGGCGACCGGATGTTCACCGTCATGGCCGAGCGGTCGTCGACGGCGATCACCGACCTGGATGCGAGGAATCTGCTGTGATCGCCGAACTCTGACCAAGCTGGAGGCACCTTGTTAAGCCCATTCGACGACTTTCCAATCCACCCCTCGGCCGACCCGATCGCACATCCCGCCACTGGCGATATCAACCACTACGACCGGTACTGGTTCAACGGACATCAACGCGACGGGGCGTTCTACTTCGGTGCCGCAATGGGTCACTACCCGGTGCGCGGCGTGATCGACGCCGCATTCAGTATCGTGCGCGACGGAGTTGAGCACTCGATCTTCGCCTCCGGCGCGATGCCGACCGACCGGTCCACCACCATCGGGCCGATCCGCATCGACGTGGTCGAGCCGATGCGCACCATCCGCTACGTCGTAGAACCTAACGAACACGGCATCACGTGCGACCTGATCTTCCGTGCCACGACTGTCGCCATCGAGGAACCGCGCCAGCAGCGACGCACGCCCGAGGGGATCCTGCTCACCGATCATACTCGTTTGACCCAGTGGGGCACTTGGGAAGGCGCCATCACCGTCGACGGCGACGAGCTGCAGATCGACCCCATCGAAGTTTCGGGCACGCGGGATCGCTCTTGGGGCGTGCGCCCCATCGGCGATCAGGTGCAGGTCATTCGACAACCCATGCCGTTCCAGGTGTTCTGGCTATGGGCACCACTGCATTTCGGTGACCGATTCACTCACCTGGCGCTACACGAGCACGAAGACGGCAGAAGGTGGCTCGAGACCGCGTTGGTCATCGATCCCATCCCAGACGGCGCGCCCGCATGGAGCACGGCAGGCATCCGCGAATGTCATGACATCCGCTACGAAATCGACTGGGAGCCCGGGCGCCGGGAACTCAAAAGCGCGCGATTGTGGTTCGATGACCCCGACGAGGGCGAAGTCCTTGTCGAGATCGAGAAGGTCTTCACCTTTCGCATGCGCGGGATCGGCTACTGGCACCCGCACTGGGGTCACGGAACCATCCACGGCCCGCTCGAGACGGGACGCGAGTCGATCAGGCTGGAGGACTTTGACCCCACCGACTTCGCCTCAATCCACCTGCAAAACCTGGTAATCGCAACGATGGGCGATCGCCGCGGTGTCGGCGTTGTCGAGCAGATCGCCATCGGACCACATCAACCGAGCGGGTTGACGGGCCTGCTGGACGGACATCGAATTGGCAACCGGGCATAGCAACAAGTCCCGCACGTCCCCTCAGCCGCGAGAGTGCAATTGCCGACGCATTTCGCGAGTAAACACGTCGGTAGTCGCACTTTCGCGGCTCAAATGCGCCTCTAATCATTGCCGCCGCCGCTAAAAGGGATACCGACGGCTTGGGCGACGGCTATCGCCAAGTCGCAGAACGTAACCGACGGCAGATCCGGCCGCCCAGCTGAGAACCGGGGTCAGCTGACGTCGGTGTTGTCGGTCAATGGGATTATGGCAGCGATCAATTCGTTCAATCGGGGCGCGTCGACATGATTCACATATGGGGCGCGCCAGTCGCTGATCCTGGCTGCGAGCGTGCTGGGCACGGGCACCCTTGCCCGGACGATTGCCTTGAGCAAGGTCCCGATAGCGCCGTAGCAATCGCCCCCACCAATCGCGGTGTGTACTTCGGTGCGGTCGCGCTCAGAGATGTGGCGACTGGCAAGCTCGGCTAGGTCCCAGGCCAGTTGGGTTTCAGCGACGTCGTCCACCCACTCATCTTCGCCCATCGGGGCGGATCCTGCCGCCCGCAGCGGGGGCGTTCAGCCAACGAACCCGTTGAGGCGGCCCCACGCGACGAACGCGGCAAGCCCGCCGAAGATCAAGTTGATCGGCCATTGCTTGAACTCGCGCCGACGGCCATGGAAGACCATCGCGCCTATTTGCACCGCGACGAGCCCGAGCGCGGCGATCGGTGTGAGGATGGGGGCAATTCCGGTGAGCCAGGGCAGGATCAGACCAAGTGCTCCGGCTACCTCAATCGCGCCGATGGCCTTGATTGCGGGTACCGATAGCTCGTCGGCGACCGCCGCCGTGTTGGGGTTTTCGGCGAGTTGTTCGGGCGACTTGACGAGCTTCATGCCGCCTATCGCGAGGTAGGCGATGGCGAGTAGACCGGCGACGACCCAGAGCGCGATGTTCACGGTGGTTCCTAACTCGGGATGGTTGGTGGTTGTCGATGTTTCAACCGACGCTAACGCAGAAAGGTTGACGTGTCAACCAATTCCATCTAGGCTCGGTTGGGTTAGGGGAGACATGTCAACCGAACCGAAGTGGCTCGACTCTCGCGAGGACCGCGCCTGGCGGACTTTTGTGCACATGCACCACCGGCTCCGGTTGCGTCTGCATCAGCATCTGCTGAATGAGTTTGGCCTCACCGACACCGACTACGAGATCCTCGTCGTGCTCTCCGAGCACAAGGGCGGTCGGATGCCCGCCCAGGAACTCGGCAGCCTGCTGCGGTGGGAGAAGAGCCGGCTCTCCCACCAGACCCGTCGCATGCAGGAACGGGGGTTGATCGCGCGCGAAACCAATCCCTGCGATGCGCGCAGCAGCATGATTTGCCTGCTGCCCGCCGGGCGTGCCGCTATCGAGGAAGCCGCACCTCAACACGTAGAGAATGTGCGACGCCATTTCATCGACCTGCTGACCCCGACCGAACTCGACGTTCTCGCCGCCGTGCAGGAACGCGTTCTGCAGCACCTCGCCGAGGACGCGGCGCCCGAGGAATGAAGCGCTCAAGAACGCTTGGCCCGCACTTGCCGCCGTGCCGAAATGATCGGGCCGAGCTAAACACTGGGCTGCGGCGGTTTGCGCTGGCAGGGTGATGGCTTATGCGGGTGTGGCTGAGCGGTTAGGCAGCGGCCTGCAAAGCCGTCCACACGGGTTCGAATCCCGTCACTCGCTCGTTATTTGCTCTGGGGCGTAGGCGATGCTCGCCGCCACACCAGGCTGCTGTGTGTCGTCACGCCAGTGTCGTCGTCGGCTCTCGTCGCCGACAGAGTCAAGAAGTCGCCGTCGACGGCGGCATTCCGAAACTGAGGTTGCGCCAACAGTTCCGGCATCATCGATATGGTGACGTCGTGGTGCAAGGTCGACGTTTCCTCGTTGACTGAGAATCGTCCGCCGTACGCGACGTAGCCACCCATGTTCGGCTTGGCGAGCTGGGCCGACATGTGGCCGTCGGCGGTGTAGAGAATCAGGCCGCGCGGCGCCGTGCCCAGCGGATGGCGATCCTTGCCAGTGGCCACGTCGCGGGCGACGAACGACACCAGTTCCCAGGCGCCCAGGACGGCATCTTGCAGCGTCGGCTTCATACCAGTTTCATCCTCAAAGGTCGGGTGCGGATTGCGCGAGCGTGGGCCGTTGACCGTACTGAATTCCCTACCGTAGCGTCGAATCCGTGGTGAGAGCGGCCGGCCTCAGGATCGACCGAGGCATACCCAGCGATCTCACCCGAGTCCCGGCAACGGTCGCCTCACTCGAACGGCGCGGCTACGACGGATGCTGGACAGGCGAAATCAACCACGATGCGTTCCTTCCGGTGCTAATGGCCGCGGAGCACACGTCGACCCTCGAGGTGGGAACCAGCATCGCCGTCGCGTTCGCGCGGACCCCGATGACCATCGCTAACCTCGGCTGGGACCTGCAGTCCTACTCGGCAGGCCGTTTCAACCTCGGGCTGGGGACGCAGGTCAGGACGCACATCGAAAAGCGCTTCAGCATGCCGTGGAGCCATCCCGCCCGGCGGATGCGCGAGTTCGTCGCTGCGCTGCATGCGATTTGGGCCGCGTGGCATGACGGGACGCGACTGCGATTCGAGGGTGACTTCTACACCCACACGCTGATGACTCCGATGTTCACTCCCGAGCCGATGGCGCACGGCATTCCGAACGTGTTCATTGCCGCCGTCGGCGAGGCGATGACGGAGCTGAGCGGCGAGGTTGCGGACGGCCTACTGGCGCATGCGTTCACCACCAAGCGGTACTCGGAGGAGGTGACCACGCCCGCGCTGTTGCGGGGTTTGCGCCGGGCGGGTCGTGAGCGCAACGGTTTTCAGGTGGCCTGCCCGGTCTTCGTCATCACCGGTGAAACCGAAGAGCAAATGGTGGCGGCGGCTACAGCCACCCGTAAGCAGGTCGCGTTCTACGGCTCGACGCCCGCCTACCGCAGGGTGCTCGACCTGCACGGCTGGGGCGACTTGCACGTCGAACTGCACCGACTGTCCAGGGCAGGCCAGTGGGACGCGATGGGTGAACTCATCGACGACGAGGTCTTGCGGGCGTTCGCCGTGGTCGCTCCGCTGCCGGAGCTGGCCGGCGCGCTCTCGGCGCGTTGTGATGGCGCCATCGACCGGGTGTTGCCCGCCTTTCCCGCCGGCCTGTCCGAGGGTTCGGTCGACGGAGTTCTCGATGAGTTACGGCATCAGCGCTAGACCCGATGGCGGCGACCCGCCGCGCCCGGCTGCGCCGCGCTTGCGATCGCCGCTCGAACCGACGGCGCCGACCCGCCGCGCCCGGCTGCGCCGCGCTTGCGATCGGCGCTAGAACCGACGGCGCCGACCCGCCGCGCCCGGCTGCGCCGCGCTTGCGATCGGCGCTAGGGCTTGCCGGTGCGCTCGCGGTGCTTGCATCCCGGCCAGCAGCAGGGCCGGCGCTGGCCATCTTCCAGCTCCTCCTGGGTCCGGCGAATGCGCCGGTTTCGGGTCGCCTCTTGCTTGGCGTCCTCGACCCAGCAGATGAACTCGTTGCGCGCCAAGGGAGTGATGTCCTGCCAGGCGGCGAGTGCGGTGGAATTGGCGATAAGCGCTGTGCGCAGGTCCGCGGGTAGCTCGTGGACGACTCCACCCGGCAATCCACCGGGCAATTGCTTGCTGGTCACGGATCCAGGGTAAATCGGATCGGCGCAGGCGTCCGGAGTCGTCACTCGCAAGAATCTCGCAAGGATCTCGTCCTACGGTGTGCTTAGCTGGAAGGACCGGTGGTTGTCTGGCCGCCGAGTGAGGGAGTTACCCATGTTGATGTCAGGACATACTCTTCGCGGCGCAGTGGTCGGGGTGATCGCCGGCGGCGCAATGCTGATCGGGGGAACTTCGATCGCCTCAGCCGAGCCCGCGCCCCCCGCACCGCCGCCCAACTGCACGGCCGGTGACCTGGCGGTGGCGTCGGGCAACGTCGGAACCGCGATGGGCGCCTATCTATTCAGCCACCCGGACGTGAACGACTTCTTCACCGGCCTGAAGGGGCAGCCGAACTCGGAAATCCATGACCGGGTAAAGACCTACATGGACGCCCACCCGCAGGTCGAGTCCGAGATCAACGGTATCCGCCAGCCCCTCACCGACCTGAGAAGCCGCTGCGACCTCGCCCAGTCACCGCTCGGCTCCTAGGAAGAGGCACCCGATATGACTAACTGGACACGGTCATGGACCGTCTTGGCAGCCGGCGTCCTGGCGCTCGTCGCCATCCCCGGCGCAATTCTTACCGTCCGGCCCACTGGAGTCGCCAACGCCGACGTATGCGTCAACGCCGGGCGACGGGTGTCGGTGAGCGGCTGCGCCAACGTCGCCGACGCCGTCGCACCCTACGTTCCACCGCCCGCCTACTACGCCCCGATGCCCTACGACCCACCGCCGCCCCCGAACGTCAGCGGCTGCGTCAGCTACAACGGCAGATGGGTCAACGCAAACGGCTGCAACTGAACCAGCCGACGCACCTGCCGGACGCGGCTACACTCCAATTGCCACGCCCGTGGCGCGTTTGTTTCGACGAGGAGGTGACGCAGTGAGTAAAAGCATTCAGTCCTGGGCCGCTGGTTTCGCAACGGTCGCAGCGCTTGCGGCAGCACCCGCGGCGATCGCGACGATCCAGACGCCAGCAGTCGGCCACGCCGAAGTCTGCGCCGATGCGGGTGGCCGCCATGTCGACGTTGGCGGATGCACACACATTGCCGGCGACGCCGCCGCTGCCGGGGTTGGAGTAGCGGTCGCAGGAGAAGACGAGGCGGCCGCGCAGGCCGCGGCGGGTCGGCCGCCGTGCTACGGCCCCAACGGGGTGCCGTACTACACGCCCGGCGACGCCCCCTGTAACTAGCCGGGGTTCGGATGACCCCTCCGTCACGCACCAGTAAGCCCTACCGGGTCGTCCAATGGGGCACGGGCACGGTCGGGACCGAGATACTTGCGGCCATCATCGATCACCGACCCGATTTGCAGCTGGTCGGCGTCAAGGTCTACTCCGATGACAAAGACGGCGTCGACGCCGGTACGCTGGCCGGCCGTGACCCCCTCGGTGTCGCCGCCACCACAGACGTCGCACACGTGCTGGCATTAGGTGCCGATTGCGTGATCTACACGCCCCGCACCGCGGCCCTCGACGACGTCTGCGCGATCCTGGCCAGCGGCGCAAACGTCGTTACCACCGCGTTCCTGTTCCACCCCGATCGCGCCGCGCCAGCAGATCGGGGGCGGCTGTTGGCTGCATGCAAGCAAGGAAACAGCACCGTGCACGGCAGCGGCCTCAATCCCGGCAACCTATCCGGCGTGCTGCCCCTCGCGCTGTCGGGGATGAGCCGAACGATCGACAAGGTCACACTGCAGGAACGGGCCGACTGGACGGTCTACGAAAGCACCTCAATCACGTTCGACAACATGCGATTCGGGCAACCCCTCGACCAGGTCAGCACCAGCGCCGGTGGCTTCCTCGCCTTCAACAGCTCGATCTTCATCGAAGAGGTCTGGTTGCTGGCCGACGCGCTCGGCGCCGACATCGACGAAGTCACGGCGTCGGTCGAACCTGTTGCCGCCCAACAGGATCATCAGATCTTCGATCACGTTCTCAAGGCCGGAACCACCGCGGGGCAACGGTGGAACTGGGTTGGCCGACGCGGCGGCGAGGCACTCGTTGAGATCGAGACATTGTGGACGGTCGGCAACGAATATCCGTCGCACTGGCCCAAACCCAGGGACGGGTGGACGCTGACCATCGAAGGCGACCCCTCGATGCAAACGCACTTCATCTCGCTGGCCAGTTTCAGCCGCCCGGCCAGCATGCAAGAGCACGTCCGCGCGGCCAGTGTGGCGACCGGCATGCAAGTGCTCAACGCGGTGCCCGCCGTGTGCGACGCTGAACCGGGGTTCGCCACGATGGCCACACTTCCGTTGATACGCAGTTACACCGGATTCGGGCGCCAGCCTGGCCATCCCGTCGTGCCTACGTCTTGAACCGCCCGGCAAAGCCGCGCAGGGGAATGTCGGCGCTGGTCAGCAGGCCCGGCGGCGCTGAGACGACGGTAGAAATCGCGTTGAGGGCGGGCATGCCGGTGATCGTCATGCCGATCGAGGCAACCGCTTCCGGCGAGTAGATGTCGACCCCTGGCTTGGGCAGGATCTTGTGCGTGCTCGAGATGCAGGGGTCCCCTTGGATTTTGGTGATGTAGCAGTGTTGGACCTTCCAACGCGGCTCGGTGTGCCGCGTCATCTGCCACTCGAGGTGCACCTCGACTTTCGGAACCCCGTCGACGATGCCCTGGTACTTGAGGTAGTTGGCGCCCAGCGAGCCTTTGGGCAGCTGATACCAGCCCAGGTCGATGTCCTCGGTGCAGGCACCCAGCTCATATGAGAAGGTGACGCCGTCGAGTTCGAGCCCGAAGCAGTCCGCCATCAGGTAAACGCCGTCGGCGAACACCCGGGTGCCGACCTCCAGCATGCCCGGAATTCGGGGATCGTCGACGGGCAGACCGTATCCGCACATCTGCCAGGAGCCCACCGAGTGGTGGCAGGACACATCGACTGACTCAATGACAGTGATGTTCTCGATCTCGGAGACGTTGCAGGAGTTGATCACCCCCAGGATTTGGCAAAGCCCCGGGTTCATGCCCGTGCCGTAGAACGTCGACCCGCCTTTGAGGCACGCCTGCCGCAGAACCTCGGTGGTGGCTTGCCCGGAGGAATGTGGATGGTTCTCGTTACGGTGGTGACCGGTGATCCAATCCGCCGTCGTGACGATGTTGACGCCCGCCTCAAGGACTTTGACGTACAGATCCTCGTCGGGGAACACGCCGTGGAACGTCAGGACGTCGGGCTTCGCCGCGATGATCTCGTCGACCGACCCGGTTGCGATGACGCCGATCGGGGGCAGGCCGACGATCTCGCCTGCATCGCGGCCAATCTTGTCCGTTGTGTAGCAATGCAATCCGATGAGTTCCAGGTCGGGTTGGGTCGCGATCCTCCTGATCATCTCGCTACCGACGTTGCCTGTCGCTACCTGGAAGACGCGGATGGGAGCGTTCATTGGTTGCCGCCCTTCGTCATTGGGAAGCGGGCACGGCGGCAGTAGCCCGCAATTCCGCAGCGCTGCCGCCTCGACCGTCGGGATAGAACTGTTTGGCCCACTCGCGGATCGCGGTGAAGCCCTTGAACTCTTTTGGCGACAATGCAGGCGGGTCCGAATAACGCTGGTGCGACCAGATATAGATGTCCTGGCTGAACTGCCGGATGACTTCTTGGCCGAACTCCTCTGCTTTGATTCGGGCCCTTTCCTGACGTGCAGGGTCGGAACTGCCTGAAGTGCGGCCAATGTAGACGGTGAACCGGACGTCGGAGGTGTGCTCGTCAACGGGGGTGATAGCGGAGATGGTGCGGTTGTCGACCATGCCGGAGCTCTTTGTAACTGCAATCCCGAGTCCGCCGTTGATCGCCTCGACACCACTCCTGATGTCGTCGATCGACTGATTTTCGTCACCTTCGAAGGTGATGGTGAAGTCGACGTAGGACACCGGAGTATCAAAGTCGTGCCTGGTGAACACCGGCACGATCGGCGTCTTGTGCACGAACTTGAAATGTTCGACGTCGACCCCGTTTTCGAGGACGTACTGCGGATGCAGTTCAAGCTTCTGTTCGTAGAGGCTGGCGCGAGGCCAGTAGTCGGCCAGGCTGCTGCCGTCCTCGAAGCTGGCGAATACGTCGGGGACGTCGAAGAACGGTTCACCGCCCTGCGCGTCATGCCAGATGTAGATCGACTCGTTGCGCTCCACCACCGGGTAGGTGCGCATCCTGCGTCCTTTGTTGGGCCGCTTCTCGTAGGGGATGCAGACGTTGCGGCCTTCGTGGTCCCACTGCCAGCCGTGGAAGGCGCACTCGATGACGTCGCCCTCGACATGACCACCGAAACCCAGGTGGGCACCCAAGTGCTCGCAGTAGGCGTCCATCACGGTGATCCGTCCCGACTGCGCCCGCCAGGCGACCATTTCTTGGCCGAAGTAGTGCATCGTGTGCACGTCGCCGACCTTGATCTCGTCGGACCACGCGACCTGGAACCAGCCGGTCGGTTTCATCGAAAGCGGTGGTTTCGCCATCTGAGCTACTCCTTCTCCGAAGAGAAGCATAGTGGCCTCGCCTACAAAATCAACGAGGGTTCTGCGAAAAACCGAAACGGAGGTCTGGCGGGCCGTATCATCTGCAAGATGACCGACACGGCCATTCAGTCGCAGCGCACGAACCGGCGTGGCAATGCCACCCGCGAGAACATGCTCGAAGCTGCGCTCAAGGCGTTGGCTACCGGCGACCCCGCGGCCGTGTCGGCCAACCGGATCGCCAAACTGATCGGTGCCACCTGGGGCGCGGTGAAGTACCAGTTCGGCGACGCCGACGGACTGTGGGCCGCGGTTCTGCACCGCACCGCGGAGCGACGGGCCGACGTGTTCATATCCGCCGACACCACGGCGCCGCTGCAGAAGCGTGTCGAGAGAATTATCGACACGCTCTACGATGGCCTCACGGCGACGGACTCGCGCGCGATCGAAAACCTGCGCGCCGCGCTGCCGCGTGACCCCGCCGAACTCGAGCGTCTTTATCCGCGCACAGCCGCCGAGCTGCAGTCCTGGGGGCAGGGCTGGCTGGCAACCTGCCAAGCCGCGTTCGCCGACCTAAACGTGGACCCCGACCGAGTTCGTGAAGTCGCCACCTTCATCCCGGGGGCGATGCGCGGCATCACGTCGGAACGTCAACTCGGCAGCTACTCCGACCTGGACCTGGCACGGCAAGGGCTGACCAACGCGATCGTCGCTTACCTCGGGACCGAACCGTAGTTATACCGCGGCCTTTACCCTGGATTTTTCCAAGATGTGCACGCCGCACGCAGAGCCGAGTCCGATGACGTGGGCGAGGCCCACCTTCGCGTTCTCGATCTGACGGTCGCCCGCCTCGCCGCGAAGGTGGTGGCATATCTCCCAGATATTGGCGATGCCCGTCGCCGCGATGGGATGGCCCTTGGATTCGAGGCCGCCCGACACGTTTACCGGTGTCGAGCCGTCCCGCCAGGTGGCGCCGGAGTTGAAAAAGTCTGCGGCGCCGCCCACTTCGCACAGCATCAAGTTGTCGTAGTGCACCAGCTCGGCGGTGGCAAAGCAGTCGTGCAGCTCAACGAGGTTGAGGTCACTTGGGGCGATGCCGGCTTGGGCGTAGGCGATCTCGGCGGCTTTGCGGGTGAGCGTGTTGACGTTCGGCAACACCTGGCAGCCCTCTTCGTAAGGGTCGGTGGTCAACACCGACGCCGACACCTTCACCGCCCGCCGGCGCTGCTCCAGCGACAGCGACTTGAGGGTCTCGCCGCTGCACACCACCGCGGCCGCGGCGCCGTCGCAGTTGGCCGAGCACATGGGGCGCGTGTTCGGGTACGCGATCATCACGTCGTTCATGATCTGGTCGAGGGTGAACCGCTTCTGATAGGACGCGAGCGGGTTGAGAGTTGAATGGGCGTGGTTCTTTTCGCTGATCTTGGCGAAAAGCTCGAAGCTGGTGCCGCCGTACTTGTGGCCGTACTCCGTGCCGATCTGGGCGAATACGCCGGGCATGGTCTCGGTGCCGATCCGGCCGTCGACCGGCGCGACCGCACCGTAACGGCCCTTCGGCGTCCAGGTATCGGCGTCCTTCGTCGACGAGCCGCCGGCGAGCAGGCCCGCGCCGGCGAGCTTCTCGACGCCCACGGCCAGGCCGTAATCGACCTCCCCGGCCTTCACCGCCATGATGGCGGTCCGCAGCGCGGTGGCGCCGGTCGCGCACGCGTTGGCGACGTTGTACACCGGGATGCCGGTCTGGCCGATCTGCTTCTGCAACTGTTGGCCGATGCCGGCGCTCGCGTTCATCAGGTTGCCGGCCGCGATGACGCCGATGTCCTTCATCGTGACGCCCGCGTCGGAGAGCGCACCCATGGCGGCCTCGGCGGCGAGGTCGACGGTGTCGAGGTCGGCGTGTTTGCCGAACTTGGTCATCCGGATCCCGAGGATCCAGACCTCGTCACTGGCGCTCATCGGTGCTCCTTCGTAAGGGTCGGAACTTCGTCGTGGTGGGAACGGTGTCCGTCACGAGACGGGTTCGAAACCGAATCCGATGGCCTCGGTGCCATCGGAGTCGGCGCCGAGTGAGTAGGTGGCAAGCCGCACCTTCATGCCGTCGTGGACGTGCTCGGGATCGGGCGTGACGTTGATGAGGTTGGCGCGGACCTGTGTTCCCGCGCAATCGACCACCGTCGCCACGAACGGGGTCTCGATCCCGGGTGCCGCGAAGGCGACGATGGTGAAAGCGCGCACCGTGCCGTCGGTCGCGATCGGGACGGCGCTGAACTCGGTGCCGAAGCAGCCGGCGCAGGCGTTGCGGCGGTCGAAGAACCGGGCGCCGCAGGTGGCGCACTGCTGCGCGACCAGGTGCGGCTCGCCGGCGTCCAACACCAGATAGTCGACCAGCGGTATCTGCCCAGCCATGTGTACCTCCGTCGTCGGTGGCATTGACGTTAGCGCCCCGCGTCTCCCCGTCGTCCGCAAGGTGGAGTATGAGCAAGCACGCAACTAGGAGGTGTGAGATGGCGGCATTGCGCGTCGTGCAGTGGACCACGGGCATCGTCGGCGCGTCCGCGCTCCGCGCGATTCTCGACGACGACCGACTCGACCTTGTCGGGGTCTTCGCCCACGGGGCGTCGAAGGTCGGCCAGGACGCGGGGGCACTGGCGGGTCGTCCCCCGGTTGGGGTGTTCGCCACCGACGACGTCGACGCACTCATCGCGCTGCAGCCCGACTGCCTGGTGTACATGCCGCATTGGCCCGAAGTCGATGTCCTCGAACGCATCCTGCGCGCCGGCATCAACGTCGTGACGACGGCGCGGCTGGTAAGTGGCGAGCATTACCCCGCGGATGCGGGCGCGCGGCTAGAGGCCGCCGCGCTCGCGGGCGGGGTGTCTCTGGTGGGGACCGGGATGAATCCGATGTACGTCCCCACCCTTGCGCTCGCGTCGACGGCAATGTGCCGAGAGGTCCAGTCCCTGCGCGTCACCGAGTCGCTCGACTGCGTGGGCTACGCAAGCGCCGCGATGTGGGAAGGCTACGGTTTCGGCGGTCCCCCGGACACCAGCCGACTGCACGCGATCCTGTGGGAGGCCGAGCCCGACTACCGGGAAGCTCTCGATGGACTGGCACGCGGGATCGGTTGTGAGATCGACGATTACGACCTGGTCGTGGACTGCGCCGTCGCCGTGGACGACCGTGATCTCGGCTTCATGCGCATCGACGCGGGCACGGTCTGCGGCGTCGACGCCACCTGGACCGGAACGACAAACGGCTCGCCGATCGCCGAGATGCGCACGATCTGGACGCTCGGGGGATTGTTCGGAGTACGACAAGAACCCGAGTGGAAAATCCTGCACGGCTACCGGATCGACGTGCAGGGCGAGCCGAACGTCACGCTCAAACTGTCGTTCCGTCCGGACGATTTCGCGAACTTCGACATCGGCACGACAACCGCGATGCCGGCGATCAACGCGATCACCGCCGTCGTCGCGGCCGAAAGCGGAGTGCGTTCGGTTGCCGAGCTTCCGATCGTCACCGCCCGGGGGATAGTGCCTAAGCCGGCGTAAGTGATAATCGTTTTCATTACGACTCACGCGATGCACCTGCCCCGGCGGCCGCAATGACGACTGGGCGGGTACGGCGCTTCGGCTCCATGGGGTCCTCCCTGGGGTCCACAGAAGCGCTGGTCTTGGGCCTGATCGTGTTCGCGATCTTCGGAGCCTGGCTGCGCACCGCCGTGGCGAACCACGACGCGCTGGCCACCGCGGGCACCGTCTTCTGCGGTGTCTTCGTCCAGGCGGTGCCCTTTCTGGGATTAGGTGTGCTGGTCAGCGGGCTTATCGCGGTCTTTGTGTCGCCCGAGCGGCTGGTGCGATGGCTGCCCCGCCGCGCTGAGTCGGCGGTCCTGGCCGCCGGACTGGCCGGCGCGGCGCTGCCCGGCTGCGAGTGCGGTTCGGTGCCGGTGGCGCGCCGGCTGTTCGGAGACGACGGGGCGGCGGGGGCGGCGGCTCTGACGTTCATGCTGGCAGCGCCGGCCATCAACCCGGTCGTGGTGGTCGCGACCGCCGTCGCGTTTCCCGGTCAGCCGAAGATGGTCCTGGCCAGGGTGGGGGCGTCATTTCTGACCGCGGTGCTGATGGGCTGGGCGTGGTCGCGGTGGGGCCGCAGCGAGTGGATCACCCGCCGGCTTCCGCCGCTCCCTCCCGAATCCGGATCGAAGTGGCTGGTTTTCTGCGAAGTGGCCCGCCAGGATTTTCTGCAGGCGGCGGCTTATCTGGTCGTCGGCGCCGCCGCCGCGGCGGCTTTGCACGTTCTGGTGCCGCCGCGGGTTTTCGAGGATGTCGGCGCGCATCTGATCCTCGGTGTCGTGGTGATGGCGGCGCTGGCGGTGACGCTGGCGGTGTGTTCGGAGGCCGACGCATTCGTGGCCTCGAGTTTGACCATGGTCCCGCTGGTGCCCAGGTTGGTGTTCCTGGTTGTCGGGCCGGCCGTTGACGTCAAGCTGCTGGCGATGCAGTCCGGCATGTTCGGGCGAGCGTTCGCCGCCCGGTTCGCGCCCGCCACCTTGCTGGTTGCCACCGTGATGGCGACTGGGGTCGGTGTGCTGGTGTTGGGTAGTTCGGCATGAGCCGCGAGACAGAGAACACCATCCTGCTGCTGGTGGGGTTGAGCATCGGGCTTATCACCGTCACCGGCGCGTTCACCCGCTACGTCAAGCCGGAATTGTTGCCCTGGCTGGCGATTACCGCCGTGCTGCTGGTGGGTCTCGCGCTGGTGGCGATCGTCGGGGACATTCGCCAGGGCGGCCCGGGCCACGATCACCCCGATCACCAAGACGGACATTCGCACCGATCGGGTGTCCTGTGGTTGCTCGTCGTGCCCGTCGTGGTGCTGATCTTTGTGTCGCCCCCGGCGCTGCGGCCGCAAGCAGCGTCGGTGCGGACCACCTCCAATGACGCATCGCCCCGGGGCTTTCCGCCGCTGCCGCCCGGGCGCGCCCCTGAGGTCTCGCTTCCCGATGTGTTGATGCGAGCGGCCCAGGACACCTCGGGATCCCTGACGAACCGGCCGGTCACCATCACCGGCTTCGTCCTGAACGAACCCGGCGGGGTGGATCTTGCCCGCATCGTCATCATCTGTTGCGCGGCCGATGCCCAACTGGCCCGCATCCACCTGCGCGGGGGCATCGGGGCCACCGGTGGATCCGCGTGGAAGTTCGCCGACAACACCTGGCTGAGGGTGGAGGGCCAAGTCGAGACCACCGCGGCTCCAGGGGCACCTCGGTCGAAACGGGCGCCGATCCCGACGCTTCGGGTGGTCGCCGTCACCCCCGTCGACGCCCCGGCCAACCCGTACGCATGAGCGGCTCATAACCTGAGCTGTGGCCGAGTTGACCGCCGTGCGAGCCGCAGAACTCGCGACCATGGACATCTTCGCGGGATGCCCCATCGAAGACTTGCTGCCGTTGGCGGACTGCGTCCAGCCCCTGCGCGCGGCCGCCGGCCAGGTATTGATGCAACAGGGCGAACGCGCCGTTTCGTTCCTGCTGATCTCGACGGGCAGCGCCGAGTTCAAGCACGTCGATCCAGACGGTGGGGTGCTCGTCGGACAAGCGGCCCCTGGCACAATCGTCGGCGAGATCGCCCTGCTGCGTGACGTCCCGCGCATCGCGACGGTCATCACGGCCGAACCGCTGACCGGCTGGATCGGCGACAACGACGCCTTCACCCGGATGGCGCACATTCCCGGAGTCATGCCGCGGCTGCTACGCACGGTGCGCCAACGGCTCGCCGCACTGATCACGCCGATCCCGATACGGGTTCGCGACCGCACCCTGCTGATGCTGCGCCCGGTCTTGCCCGGTGACGACCAGCGGGCCGTGCACGGCCACATTCAATTTTCCAACGAGACGCTGTATCGGCGGTTCATGACGGCGCGCGCGCCCACCCCGGCGTTGATGCATTACCTGTCCGAGGTCGACTACGTCGACCACTTCGTCTGGGTGGTGACCGACGGGGCCGACCCGGTCGCCGACGCGCGCTTTGTTCGCGACGAGACCGATCCGACCGTTGCCGAGGTCGCGTTCACCGTCGCCGACGCCTATCAGGGCCGGGGGATCGGGAGCTTTCTGATCGGTGCGCTGTCCATCGCCGCCGAGGTCGACGGAGTCGAAAGATTCTCCGCACGAATGCTTTCCGACAATGCGCCGATGCGCGCGATCTTTGATCACCACGGCGCGGTATGGCAGCGCGAAGACGTCGGGATCATCACTACTGTCATCGACGTGCCCAGCCGACATGACACCCATCTCAAGCGTGATGTGGCTGAGCAGATCAGACGCGTCGCCCGCCAGGTGATCGAGGCGGTCGGCTGACCCGAGCGGTCAGAATGCCGACTGGTGCGGGGCGAACCGCGATGTGACGTTGCCGGTCAGCGATTCGTCGTAGGGGTCGATCGCGACCGGCTGCGCGCCCTCGATGAGGTCGAGGCCGTCGAGTTCTATCCAGATAACGTTCGGGCTCGTGGTGAGCTCGAAGTAGTAGATCTTCTGGGTCAGATCCGAAACCGTCCGGTATTCGGTGTCGTACACGCCGAATTCCCCGTAGGGCGCGCCGAACGGCACCGAGACGTTGCGCATGATGGCCATCACGCCGGCCACCGCCCGACGTATGGTTTCCGGCTTGGGCAACAGCGCCAAGTAGTACGCCGCACGCTGGAAGCGGTCGACGGCGTTGACGTTGCCCGGCAGCGGCATTTCCTTGGAGGGGTGCGAAAAATCCTGCTGTGCCAGCAGTTCCAGCTGCTCGACGTAACTCGGGTCGTTGGTCATCAGGGCGTACTCGCGGCCATGGTGCACAACTTGGCGGCCGTGGTCATACTCGACGATCGCCGAGTCGCCGGCGGCGTCCTCGATCGCGAGGTGGATGGTGGCGTCGTGGCCGTGGGCGCCGACCATGACGAGTTGAAAATCGTCCATCAACTTCAGCGCCTCGCCGACGGTGGCGGCCTGGTCGAGCAGGTACTGCGCCCACAGCCCGGCGTGCAGGCCCGGCTTCGACGGGTCGCGCGGGCCGAGGTCGGTCGACTTCAGGTACAGCCCGTGCACGCCCAGACCGCGCTCGTTGATGCCGTCGATGGCGCCGATGCCGTAGACCGTGGTGACGAGGCTCCCGTACCTGCTGGTCCACCGCAGCGGGTTTACCTCGACGACCGTCTCGCTGGCCGCCACGCCGCCGTCTCGCCGGCGCCCCCGCGGGAAAGCAACGATCAGTGGCTCGGTGGACTCCGGCCAGTCCATACTGCGCCCGGTCAATACCGCCAGGTCGTTGGTGTTCCAGAGGACGCGTGTGCACACAGGCGTCAAGCTACCTCACGGGCCGGCTACCGTGATATGAACATGCATGCGGCCGTTCTGGATTGGCACGGCGATGCTACTGGTAGTGGCCGCGTGCGGGTCGCCGCGATCCTCGCATCCGGCCTCGCCGTCCGGGCCGGCGTCGCCGGCACCTATCGCCGTCCTCAACCCCGCGAACTTCAAGAAGGTTGTCCGCGAGCTGCCGCCCGGCTATGAGGTGAGCACCGGCACCCCCAGCGCGGCCTCGCCGCAGCTGACCTGGACTCTGGTGGCCGGCGCGGCGGCCACGCCACCGCAGTGTGCGACGCTCGCCGACCCGGGTCCCCGAGATGGCCGTGATGGATCCGCGCAGGAGGTGTCCGGATCGGGTGGCGGCGGCATCGTCAACGTGGCGTTGGTGGCCTTCCCGGCGCCGCCGGGACCCGTCTACTTGGACCGCGACGCCGTCGCGGCGTGTGGTGAGTGGACCATGACGGCCGCGCACACCACGGTCAGCGTTCGCCTCATCGACCCGCCGCGCATCGACGGCGCCGACACGCTCGGCATGCTGGTCGACATCAAGACGTCCGTCGAGTCGGGAACCGAAATCGATTCGCGGGCATATACATTCACCGCGTACCTGGGCGACTTCTACGCATTCACCACGGTCACCACCGACCCCGGCTCGGTGCTTGCGACGCTGACTCCGCAATTCGGCGCCGATCTGCTTGTCAAAACGGTGTCCACGTTGCGCGGTTAAACCGTCTGCTTTGGGTAGATTGACCACGGTGTTCAAGCTGGGACTGGCGGCCGTGTCCGTGTGCGTGCTCGCGGGTTGCTCATCGGGTGCCAATCCTTCGGCGACCGACGCCGACATCAGCAAGGTCGCCACCGTGAAGTCAAGCTTCGGACCCGAGTTCAAGGTCGCGGACGTCGCGGAAAGGGCCATCGATCCCAAGTTCTTCTCCTCCCGCAAACTGCCCGCCGGGCTGACTTTCGATCCGCCGAACTGTGCGAAAGTCGCGGCCGGGCCGGACATGCCGGCGGGCTTGCAGGGCAACATGGCCGCGGTCTCCGCCGAGGGTGGCGGCAACCGGTTCGTCGTCATCGCAATCGAGACGTCCCAGGCTCTGCCGTTGGATGCGCCGGGCAAAGACTGCACCAAGGTGACGTTCGCGGGCCCCCAGATGCGGGGCGGCAACGAGGTGGTCGATGCGCCGAAGATCGACGGGACGCAGACGTTAGGTATCCGCGAGGTGCGGCAGCTGGTTGTCGGCGGGTCAGCGCGCGCGGGCGAGCTTTACGACTACTCCGCTCAGTTCGGCGACTACCAGGTGATCGTCACCGCCAATCCCCTGGTGAACCCGGATCAGCCGGTTGCCCCGGTGGACACCCAACGGGCCCGCGACCTGCTCGTCAAAGCCGTGAGCGCGATCAGGAGTTAGCGGGTCGCCGCCAACGGTTCTAGCGGACGTCGCGCGGCCGGAACTGAATGCTGACCCGCGCACCCGCGGTCGACGACGTCTTGGGGACGGCGTGCTCCCAGGTGCGTTGGCATGAACCGCCCATCACCAGCAGGTCGCCGTGCGCGAGCGGCAGCCGCAACGACGGGCCACCACCGCGTCGCCGCATGGCGAATGTGCGAGTGGCTCCCAGGCTGACGATCGCCACCATGGTGTCTTCGGAATGGCTGCGACCGATGGTGTCACCATGCCAGGCGACGCTGTCAGCGCCGTCGCGGTAACAACACAATCCGGCGGTCGTGAAGGGTTCGCCCAGTTCGCCGGCGTAGATGTCGTTGAGCCGCCCCCTTAGCCACGTCAGCGCCGGATGCGGCGCGTCTTCGACGGCCAGGTCGTAAAAACTCACCAGCCGGGGCACGTCGACCACCCGGTCGTACATTTGCCGGCGTTCGGTTCGCCACGGCACCGTCGTCAGCAGCTCGTCGAGCAGGTCTTGACCAGCAGGGGGGCCGGCTGGGACGTCATCCGCGAGCCAGCCGGAGCGGATCTCGATAAAAGCGCCGTCCCCGAGTTGTCTGCGTTCGTTGTGCTCGAAGAGTGAGCCCTGCACCGCGATCCCCACCCAGGCAGTTTATCGCACATTTGTTCGATCAAGGCGTGTGCGGCGCGATCTTTCAGATCGGCGCGGCTACGGTTTTAGGCGTGGGTGTCGTTGAGCTGGGGACCAATTCCGAGGTGGGGGCGCTACGGGTGGCCATCCTGCACCGCCCCGGCGCCGAGCTGCGCCGACTCAATCCGCGCAACAACGACCAGCTGCTCTTCGACGGGCTGCCCTGGGTGACGCGGGCGCAGGAGGAGCATGACCAGTTCGTCGGCCTGCTGCGTTCCCGCGGTGTGGAAGTGCTGCTGTTGTCCGACCTGCTGACCGAGGCGCTCGAGCACAGCGGGGCCGCCCGGATGCAGGGGGTTGCCGCCGCGGTCGACGCGCGCCGGCTTGGAACGCCTTTGGCGCAAGGCCTTTCGGCCTACTTGCGGGGACTGGACCCGGTCCGCCTGGCGCACGTGCTGATGGCCGGAATGACGTTCAACGAGCTGCCGGCGGACACCAGGACCGACGTGTCCCTTGTGCTTCGAATGCACCACGGCGCGGATTTCGTCATTGAGCCATTGCCCAATCTGGTGTTCACCCGTGACTCGTCGATATGGATCGGGCCGCGGGTGGTGATCCCGACGCTGGCGCTGCGGGCCCGGGTTCGGGAGGCCTCGTTGACCGACATCATCTATGCCCACCACCCGCGGTTCACCGGCGTACGGCGCGCCTACGAATCGCGGACCGCTCCCGTCGAGGGCGGTGACGTGCTGTTGCTCGCCCCCGGAGTGATCGCGGTAGGTGTCGGTGAGCGGACCACCCCGGCCGGCGCGGAGGCATTGGCGCGCAGTCTCTTTGACGACGACCTCGCGAATACGGTGCTGGCCGTGCCGATCGCCCAGACGCGCGCGCAAATGCACCTGGACACGGTGTGCACGATGGTCGACACCGACACGGTGGTGATGTACGCGAACATCGTCGACACGCTCTCGGCCTTCACGCTTCAGCGCACCTCCGATGGCGTGACCATCAGCGATGAAACGCCGTTTCTGGAAGCCGCGGCCAAGGCGATCGGGATCGACAAGCTGCGCGTCATCGATACGGGCTTGGATCCCGTCGTCGCCGAACGCGAGCAATGGGATGACGGCAATAACACGCTGGCGTTGGCGCCCGGTGTCGTTGTGGCCTACGAGCGCAACGCGCAGACCAACGCGCGTCTGCAGGAAGCTGGCATCGAAGTGCTGACCATTGCGGGATCCGAATTGGGCACCGGCCGTGGCGGGCCGCGCTGCATGTCGTGTCCCGTCGCGCGCGATCTGCTCTGAACCCACCGCGAGAGTGCAACTGGCAACGCATTTCCCGAGTGGCGCCGTCGGTAGTTGCACTCTCGCGGCGTCCAAAAAATCAACGCCAGCTGGGTAGCCAGATCTCCATGTCCCAGGTCTGCTGGGCGATGGGCAGACCGGTGAGCACCGGGAACAGCCAGGCGAAGTTCGTCACCGCCAGCGCGACGTAACACGACACGGCGATCCGCCCCAGCGTGCGCCGTTCGGAGTGTTGGCCCCGCCGGTACTTAGCCGCCGGCCGGTGCGGGTAGAGGATATCGCCGCAGATCAACGCGATGCCCATCACCAAGAACGGCGCCATCGTCGCCGCGTAGAAGAAGTACATCTGGCGGTCGATGTCGGCGAACCACGGCAGCCACCCGGCGCAGTAGCCGGTCAACACAACGGCGTAGCGCCAATCCCGGCGAACCAGCGTTCGCCAGGTCAGGTAAACCAAGACCGGCACGGCCAGCCACCACATGGCGGGCGTGCCGACGAGCATCTCCGCCTTGACGCAGGACTGGGCGCCGCAACCGGCAACGTTCTGCTGGTCGATGGCGTAGAGCACCGGCCGCAACGACATGGGCCAGCTCCACGGTTTGGATTCCCATGGGTGGTGATTGCCGGCGGCATTCGTCAGGCCCGCATGGAATTCGAATGCCTTGGCCGTGTAGTACCAGAGTGAGCGAATTGCGTCGGGCAGCGGCAGAATGCTGTGCGGACCGATGGTCTGGCCGACCTCGTGCCGGTCGATGGCGGTCTCGGACGCGAACCACGGCGCGTAGCTGGCGAGATAAACCGCGAACGGAATGAGCGCCAGCGCGTACCCGGTGGGGATCAGGTCCCGTTTCAAGACCCCGAGCCCGGGTCTTTGAACCTGGTATTGACGACGTGCCACGAAATCGAACGCCAACGACATCGCGCCGAAGAACACCACGAAGTACAGGCCGGACCACTTTGTGCCGCAGGCTAATCCGAGCAGGATTCCCGCCGAGAAGCGCCACCAGCGCACGCCCAGCCGCGGGCCCCAGATGGTTTCGGCGCTGCGGCCCTCCAGCAGTGCGACGTGCAGCCGCTGGCGAACCTGATCGCGGTCGACGATGAGTGCGCCGAACGCTGCCACAACGAAGAACGTGAGGAACCCGTCCAGCAGCGCGGTGCGTGCGGCGACGAAGCTGACGCCGTCGCAGATCAGCAGTAAGCCCGCGATGGCGCCAACCAAGGTCGAGCGGCTGATCCGCCGGACGATCCGCACCACCAGTGCCACCATGACCACGCCCAGCAGCGCGCCGGTGAATCGCCAGCCCACTCCGTCGTAGCCCAGGATTGCCTCGCCCATGGCGATCAACTGCTTGCCGACGGGGGGATGGACGACCAGGCCGAACCCGGGGTTGTCCTCGACCCCATGGTTGTTCAGCACCTGCCAGGCCTGAGGCGCGTAGTGCTTCTCGTCGAAGATGGGCGTGCCGGCGTCTGTCGGCGAGCCCAGGTTCAAGAATCGGGTCACCGTTGCCAACAGCGTGATCACTGCCGTCGTGATCCACCCGCGCACGCGGTCCGTCGGCCCGAAATCTGCGACCGGAACCAGCGGACCAGGGCTGACGATGGGTACCACGCGCTCCCGAACGGGATCCTCCACCTCCATGGAGGTTTCGCGGGGCGCTGCGGTCATCCCCTCGATCGTAGGCTGTCCGTCATGACAGAAGGTCGCCTGCTGCTCGGTGCGACCCCGTTGGGCCAGCCCTCGGACGCGTCGAGGCGGCTCGTCGACGCGCTCGGCAGTGCCGATGTGGTCGCGGCGGAGGACACCCGCCGGGTGCGGACTCTGGCCAAAGCGCTCGAGGTCCGGATCACCGGCCGGGTGGTCAGCCTCTTCGATCAGGTCGAGGCGGTGCGGGTACCCGCGCTGGTCGGCGAGCTCGAAGCCGGCGCGACGGTGTTGGTGGTCAGCGACGCCGGCATGCCGCTGATCAGCGACCCCGGTTACCGGCTGGTGGTGGCATGCGTCGACGCGGGGGTCCGGGTGACGTGTCTACCGGGGCCGTCGGCGGTGACCACCGCGCTGGCCGTGTCCGGTTTGCCGTCGGAGAAGTTCTGCTTCGAGGGTTTCGCGCCGCGCAAGGCGCCGGCGCGCAGAACGTGGCTCGGCTCGCTGGCAGACGAGCGCCGCACCTGCGTGTTCTTCGAATCGCCGCGCCGGTTGGCGGGGTGCCTGGACGATGCCGTCGAGGTACTCGGCGGCGAGCGTCGCGCAGTGGTCTGCCGGGAGCTGACCAAGGTGCACGAGGACGTGGTGCGCGGGTCGCTGGAAGAGCTGGCGACGTGGGCGGCCGACGGGGTGCTCGGCGAGATCACCGTGGTGCTGGCCGGCGCGATCCCACGCGCTGACCTGCCGTCCCTGGTGGGTCAGGTGGAGACACTTGTCGCGGGGGGTGTTCGCATCAAGGATGCCTGCGGTGAGGTGGCTGAGGCGCATCCGGGGGTGCGGTCCCGCCAGCTTTACGACGCGGTCTTGAAAGCGCGCCGCGCGACCGGCGAGTCAGGCGCACCCTAACCGGATTCCACGGCGGCCCCGCGGCGGAAACATCAGGTCAGGGCAGGCAGGCGCCGTGCCACGCGCATAACGGCGGGTGCGGGACGGCCAGGTTTGGCAGTGGGGGCGGCGGCGGCAGCGCCGGTAGCGCCACCCCTGGTGGTAGCGATGTCGGTAGCGGAGGTATCCGCGCCAGTAGGGCCTGCAGGGCTTCTAGGGGAGGTAACTCCGCCGGGAGGGCCGGCAGGCCCTGCGGCAGCGGCGGCAGGCCCGCCGGGAGACCCCCCGGTAGTGCTGGGAGTGCCGGCAGACCACCCGCCGGCAGCGCTGGGAGCGCCAGGTTCGGCATTGCCGGGAGCGCCGACAGGCCGCCGGTCGGGAGTGCCGGGAGACCCGCCGGCAGCGCCGGCAAACCCACCTTCGGCACCGCCGCCGCCGCCGCAGTCAGCGAATTGGCGTTGACGCTGGCCGCTGCGGGGACCAGTGAGGCGACGCTCGACGTCGTGAGGTTCTTCGGCAGGATGCCTGCGTCCTGCAGATAAACGATGGCTATGGCAGCAGTGCTGACAGTGCTAACCAGGCTGGTTCCCACGCCCACGACGCCTTGGGCGACCGCGACTGCCCCTTGGGCCCCTTGGACCCCGGCGGGTACGGCGGCGATGGTCTCCGCGGTGCCGAGGGCGTTAGTGATACGGGGATCGTTGGTGATATCGGAAATATTTGGTACGGTCCCGCCATCCGGCAGGGTGTAGCTACCAGACCCGGAAGCCGGTGAGCTGACACCGGGCCCGGCCACTCCGGGCACCGCGCCTGCGGCTGACGACCCGCCCGGGTCGGAGCCGATGCTGGGTGCTATCACGTTGGCCGCTGTTGGAACCGCTGCCGGACCGGGCGCCGCCGCAGCCGGCTGTGCCGGTTCAGCAGGCCCAACTGCCGGCGGCTGTGCCGCCCCCGGCGGAGCCTCCGGGGCCGGGATCAGGACGGCCGCCAGGCGCTGACATCCGGAGCCGCATCCTGCACTCGCCGCCGGAGTCGAGATCGTACTGATCGGCATTGCCGCCAGCGCTCCGCCCAGCACGGCGGCGGCCGCGGCGCCCATCACGACGATTCTCATGACCGATCCCTCCAGCAGTCGACGTGCGATCGGCACACGTCGCCGTTGTCAAGCCCCGAGCTTAAGCTTGCGCGGCTCGCGACGTGCCGTTTCTGCGAAATTCCCGAGCTTGCCGCGGTGAGTAGGTTAACTAACCAACACCTGCCGCGAGCGTTGTGGACGGCATTCCGACGATGGGAGCGGCCTTGTGCAGGCATTCTTCCCATTCGGCATCGGGATTGGAGTCGGCGGTGATTCCGCCGCCAACCCCCAGCACGGCGCCACCTTCGGTGTCGAACTCGACGGTACGGATCGCAACGTTCAGCTCGCACCCAGCGAGCGGGGAAGCCAAGCCGATGGTGCCGCAATATATCCCGCGACGGTTCTGCTCCCACTGCGAAATCAAATGACGGGCGCGCAGTTTGGGGGTCCCGGTGACCGAGGCCGGGGGGAATGCGGCGTCCAGCAGCGCTGACGTCGGCAGCTCGGCTTGAACCCGCGCGGAAACCGTGGAGACCAGGTGCCACACCCCCGGAGCCCGCCGGACGACCAACAGCTCCGGCACGGTGACGGTGCCGGTGATCGCAACCCGGCCAAGGTCGTTGCGGACCAGGTCCACGATCATGATGTTCTCGGCCACCTCTTTGGCCGAAGCCCGCAGTGCCGACGGCCAGGCATCCAGCGGCAGGGTGCCCTTGATCGGGCTGGACATCACAAAGTCGCCATCGCGTCGCAGGAAAAGTTCCGGGGACAACGACGCCACCGCACCCCACGGGCCCGCGACGTAGGCCGCCCGGGCCGGCGAGGTGCGTGCGACGCCGTCGATGAAGAAGTCCAGCGGTGACCCGGTGACTGTTCCGCTGAATTGCGTGCACACGCACGCCTGATAGACCTCGCCGGCGCGGATCGCCTCCAGACAGGCCAGCACTCCGCCGCGGTGTCCCTCCCGGTCCGCTGTGCCCCAGTCGATCCGGCAGTCGAGTGCCGGTGCCGGCGGCGCGGCCAGTGCGGCGGTCAGCCAATCCGGCATCGCCGCACCGGACAGACTTTCGTACCACCACTGCCCGTCGCGGTCGCGGCGCAGCACGCAGTCGGTCCAGCCGCCGGCGGCTTCGGGGAGCCGGTTCGGCCGCCCGTCGGCGCTGGCGTCCGGGTAGGACAGGTAGCCGACCCAGCCGCCGCCCACCGCGGCGGAGCCGGCGGTCTCCGGCGGACCCTGCGGAACGGCGAATGTGTCGTCGAGGTCTACCGGCCGCACCGCAAGGCTCGGTGCGATCACCGCCAGCGAACCGAACCATTCGCCGGTCAGCGCGGCCGGCGGTGGCAGGTCGAGCCGGCTGGTGGCGTCACCCACCGCGCGCAGCACGCGGGGTGCTCCGCCCAGATCGCCCAGCCGGTCGATTCGCATAGCCCTAGCTTGACAGAAGCGCGGATTTTCGCACCCTGCGTTGCCGCTTGCCGCCCTTGAGCCATGTGTAGGAGCCGGGTTTGACGGCCTCGCGCCTGATCCACCAAAGCGTGCCCTTGCAGACCGCTTCCTTGATCGACGCGCCGGTTCGTCCGGCCACAACCATGTTCACCGGGGTGTCGTCGGTATGCGAGAGCTGAAAACTGCCCCGGGCCCGGCCCAGGCTGATGCACTGGCCGACGAATGCCTGGTTCACCGGTGCGGGCGTGCTCTTTGCGATGCGGCTGAGCACGGTGTTGGCTGCCTGCGCGCCCAACGGCTCGGCGGCCTGGCAGCTCATCCGCAACGGCTGGCCCGACGCCGCCATCGCGTCACCGGCAGCGACAATGCGTGCGTCGTCGATGCTGGTCAGCGTCTCGTCGGTGAGGAGCCGGCCGAGGGTGTCGGTGCTGAGCCCGCTGCGCGCGGCCAGATCCGGCACACCGAACCCCGCCGTCCACACGGTCGCGGCGCTGGGCAGCACCGCGCCGTCGGTCAGGACCACTGCGTCGCAACGGACCTCCTGGGCGGCAACGGATTCCAGCACGTTGACGCCGAGCTTGCGCAGTCTCCCGGCCACCGAACGGCGGCCCCGGTCACTCAGCGACGGCCCGAGGATGCCGCCGCAGACCAGGGTCACTGGGCGTCCCTGCTCGGCCAGCTCGGATGCCGTTTCGATGCCGGTCAGACCGGCACCGACGACGGTGATGGGCGCATTCTCGGACCCCGGGCCGTGCAGATCGTGCAGTGCATAGCGCAGCCGCTGCGCGCTTTCCAAATCGGCGATGGAGTGCGCGAATTCGACCGCACCGGGCACCTTGGACAGCACGGCGGGTATTGCGCCGGTGCTGCCCACCGCGTAAATCAGGTAGTCATAGGGCAATTCGTCGCCCGAGGCCAGCACGACCCGCCGGGCACTCGTGTCGATGTGCTCGGCGTTATCGACCACCAGCCGGATGCCATCCCCGAGCAATGTGGCGTAATCGACGGTCGCGGCATGGGTGTCAGCGACCAACTGGTGCAGGGGAATTCGCTCGACGAAAACCGCACGCGGGTTTATCAGGGTGATCTCGACATCTGGGCGCTGCCGCAGACGATTGGCGGCCAGGGTTCCGGCGTATCCGCCGCCGATGACGACGACACGGGTTTTTTGGCTGGGCTGGGCGATCTCGGTCATTGCGTTCTCCTGTTTCTCGCGGGACTCACGCCTTTGAGACACCGCAGACCGGCCAGGCGTGACAAGCGGTGGGGCGATTGTGAGCTGTCTCACTTGTGTCGTCCATGTCGACGCTTGTAGGCAGTCCTGCCGTCCTGATTGGGCGGCGATTGCAGGTGGGCTCGGAATCGGCTTTGTCGCTGGACTAAGACCAACAGTCAGAATATGTTGACTGAATTAGCCGATCAGTATCAAATGTACCGATGCGGGCAGATGATTGGTATGGTCACGTCCGGCGGCGGCGCGTTATAGCAGCGCTCGCGTCCGCGGTGGCCTGTTAGGAGCATGCAACATGGGATCTGGGCGGACGGCGGTCAACACCCAAGAGCGATCAGTTGGCGCCGAAACAGCTTCAGCGACGCTGAGCCAACCGGAATGCACGGTTTCCGGCAGGCCGCGGATAACGATCACGCCTTCGTCGACTGACAGACCGCAAGTCATGCAACGCTTTACATTACAGATCGGCAGCCTAAAAGTGACCAGCGTTTCATCCCCGAACCCGACCCGCATCCGGGGTCTACGTGCCGACCTGCGCGATCACCGCCGTCATGCTGCGGGGATCCCTAACGCGCCGGCGGTGGTGGTCGGCGAGCAATGAGCACGGGGCAAAGCGAGTCGACAGGGGCATCCGCATCGTCCCGGCTCGAGGCGAATGATCTCCCGATCGGTCTACTCGATATCGAACTAAGCACGCCGCCGACAGAACTCGTCGGCGACACGACCAGGTTCCTGCTGCGTTCCGAGCAGGGACCGCCCGCGGCGGTGTTGAAGGTGGCCCGCGGCCTGAGAGCCGCCGAACTGCGCACGCAGCGGCGCGTGCTCGCAGAACTCGCCATTCAGCAAGGACTCGAAGACGATTGGCGCGCATTGATCCCGCGGATTCTGGCTTTCGACGAGCGCGACAATGCGACCGTGTCTGTGGAGTCCTATCTGCCGGGAATGGATCTGGCGGAGGTGTTGGCGCGCCACCCGAGCAGTGTCGAGGAGCTGACCACCGCGGCCTTGAGCGCCATCGCGCCGCTGCACCGGCGCACTGCCGCGTTGGTCTTCGTCGACAACGTCTGCCTATTACGGCGATGGGTCCTCGAACCGGTCGCGGGTCTCAGGGACATGTGCCGTCGCATAAATCCCCATCGGCTTGGAGAGGTGGACCTACTTGGAGCGATGCTATGGCGGGCCCTGGATAGTCGTCGTCTGCCGGTGTGCTGGACGCATGGCGACTATACGCCCAGCAACGTTCGGATGGCCGGCGTGCGGGGCCCAGTCACCGGCATCGTTGACTGGGGCGGCGCGCGGCCGGGCCAGCCGGCGCTCATCGACGAGTATCTGATGATCCTGACGGTGAGTTGCCAGGTAGAGCGAGCTGATCTGGGCACAGTCGTCAGTGAGCGGCTATGGGCGGGCGGCCTCTCAGACCGCGAACGTGAGGCGTTGTGTACCGCACGCGAGCACGCCGACATTGGCGACGGCGAATGCATCGACGAGCGTATTGCCATTGTGCTGACTTGGCTGCATCAAGTTGCGGACTTGTGGCGCAAACGCGCCACCCGTCCAAACCATCACATTTGGTGGGCGACGAACGTGGCTCCCGTGCTTGACGCCGTCGCTGTGTGGCGCGGTTAGCCGACCACGCGGCGTGCGAAAATAGAACGGTCATCTGTGATATGAGGCCCAGCCCAAATCCGGTTCACGGAGCGCTGGGGTTTCGCTGTTTTATCGATTTATTGTTCTGATCCCATTTAGATTGCTACTCTGCCGTGCATGGCGGATGCGCAGGTACGCGGTACTGGCCCACCCTTGGGCGACGTTGGTACGGACGGCAGTCGCAGGATTGAGCGGCGCCGTAGCGGGGGTCCTGGCGATTCACCGATGGACATTCTGATGCGGTTGCCTGCGGTGGTGGTGTTGGAGCGGATTCCGGTTCCGTCGCTGGCTATGGCGCGGGACGGCATTCTTTTGTTTGCGAATTCGGCGTTTGCCGAGATGGTGGGTTACGGGCAGGACACGCTGGTGGGATTGGCGTTTCCTGAGATTTTTGATACTGCGCCGGCCGTGGTGGGTGCGCTTTCGAGTGTCGATGCGCTGGCGAATCTGGTCGTGGAGTTGCGGCATGCCGAGGGTTGGGCGGTGCGGGCCAGGATGAGCAAGTCGGCGCTGGTGCGGTCCGATGATTCGGTCGTGTTGGTGACGTTTGAAAACTTGACCGAGCGACTGTGGGTCGACGACTGCTAGGGCGGTGAGTGCGCTGTTCAGGTGATCACTGGCTGGTCGCCCACGTGGGCTAGGGACCGGTGGGCGTCGAGGCGGCGGTGGTCTGGAGGTCGGGTGAGAGTGTCTCAGTGGAAACTTTTTTGACGGCGAGTGTGTGGCGTCGTTTGATGAATTGGGTGAAGTAGTCGATTCGGTCGGGATTGGTGAAGCTGGGTAGTGCCAGTATCCACACTTTTTGGAGGTTATCGAGGTGGTGCTCGGGTTGGTTGAGCTCGCTGATTCGGCGGATACCCACCCATAGCGCCACCAGCATTTTGGCGATGTCTTCGGGATCGTGGTGGTCGACGATGTCGCCCTCGGTGGCTGCTTTGCGGATGAGGGCGGTGACGGTTTCGATCCATGATTGCCACAGGGTGGTGGCTAGTTCGGTGGTATCGAGGCTGTCGAGCAGTCGGACGCCGGCTCGGGCCACCTCGTTTTGGGTGTCTTGAACGGCGAGCAGATAAACCAGGTCGATCACGGTTTCTAGTCCCGACATCTTGCGGCCGATCAACTCGGCGACCGCGGCACGGTTGGTCTCGGTGAGGTCGTTGACGATCGCCGAGGCCAGTGCTTGCTTAGACGCGAAGTGAAAATACATCGCGCCCTTGGTGAGTTCGGCCTCTGAGAGGATGTCATCGAGACTGACCATGCTGTAGGGCCGCTGGGAGAACTGGCGTGATGCAGCGGCGATGAGTCGCTGGCGTGTGTTGCCGGCCGGTCGTTCGCTGGTCTCGGTCATCGCCCTCCCCGCCTCGTCGCGGTTGCCGCGTACCGGGATCGCGCCGCGCGAAGACAATTCCGCCGGCGAGTCAATCTCCTCGACGATAGACTGCCCGGAAATGTCACCCCGTGCTGACACGCCCGTATTCCGCGTCTGCCTAACAGTTGCTTGCCGTTTTACCACCAGACTGCCAGTTTGTTAACACCGGACGCTTTGGGCATCTTGCATGCGTGTTGCTGATATAAGTGCATAATCGGTATCTTCACATAGGTCAGACTTGGACGCCGCCGGTAAATGCGCCCCCGCCCTCGTGTCGGCCTGATTCGCCAGGAGGATTATATGTCGTTCGTGCCTACCCAGTCGTCGACGCCTACGCCACGCACATCCAATGGGTGGTTGCTCGCCGGCGCCGTGAGCGACGCCCGCAGCCGCGACAGCGTTGGTACGGACGGCAGTCGCAGGATTGAGCGGCGCCGTAGCGGGGGTCCTGGCGATTCACCGATGGACATTCTGATGCGGTTGCCTGCGGTGGTGGTGTTGGAGCGGATTCCGGTTCCGTCGCTGGCTATGGCGCGGGACGGCATTCTTTTGTTTGCGAATTCGGCGTTTGCCGAGATGGTGGGTTACGGGCAGGACACGCTGGTGGGATTGGCGTTTCCTGAGATTTTTGATACTGCGCCGGCCGTGGTGGGTGCGCTTTCGAGTGTCGATGCGCTGGCGAATCTGGTCGTGGAGTTGCGGCATGCCGAGGGTTGGGCGGTGCGGGCCAGGATGAGCAAGTCGGCGCTGGTGCGGTCCGATGATTCGGTCGTGTTGGTGACGTTTGAAAACTTGACCGAGCGACTGTGGGTCGACGAGCGAGCGTGTGGTTGGTGAGTTCGGTCAGGTGCTGGGGTGTCCTGCCGGCTGGCGTAGGGATTCGCGGGCGAGAAACTCGCGAAAATAAGCCAGCGATGTGTCAGCGACGGTTGCTTGGAGCAGAAGTTCTAGAGATCCGGTTAATCGCTTGATGTGATCGTTGCCGTCTGCTGTCTTGGAGAGCAGTTGGGCGCCGAGCATCGCGTTGAAGATTGATTCGCTGACCACGTTGGGATCGATGCCTTCGCGGAGGTCGCCTTCGGCGCTTGCGCGTCCGGCCTGGGTCGTAATCGCGTCCAGCCGGCTATTCCAGACCTTAGAGGCTGCGCTGTTGAATTCGGCCAGTCCGCGGGTGAGTTGTTCGGCTGTGCGCGCGGTTTTGTTGGACACAAGTAAGTCCGTGACGAGGAAAACCCCGTGGATCATGTTCTCCAGCGCGGGCGATGGTGACTCGCATACGTTGCGGAATGCGCCGAGGGTCAGATTGCTGCCTTGTTCGATGATTGCCGTTGCCAGCGCGTCTTTGGAGTCGAAGTGGTGGTAGAGGGCGCCCTTTGTCATTCCCACGCGTTCGATGATCTCGCCCAGCCCTGCGGCCGCATAACCGACCTCGCTGAACAGATCGATCGCGGCACTGAGGATCTTTTGATGGGTGGCTTCAGAGCGGGCTTGGGGCGCCATCGTCCTTAAACCTCCCGAACTGCAGTTGACGTGTGTTTGCGCTGCAGCCAAACGGTATTACTTATAACGCTGTCCGTGGCTGAGGGCCAATTGTGGTGGGGCCCGGGGCGGTGGGCGCCGCGGCGGCGGCATTGGTGCGGGGTCATTGTGAGAGTGCCTCAGTGGAAACTTTTTTGACGGCGAGTGCGTGGCGTCGTTTGATGAATTGGGTGAAGTAGTCGATTCGGTCGGGATTGGTGAAACTGGGTAGTGCCAGTATCCACGCTTTTTGGAGGTTATCGAGGTGGCGTTCGGGTTGGTCGAGATCGCTGATTCGGCGGATACCCACCCACAGCGCCACCAGCATTTTGGCGATGTCTTCGGGATCGTGGTGGTCGTCGTCATCGTCACCCTCGGTGACCGCTTTTTGGATGAGGGTGGTGACGGTTTCGACCCATGATTGCCACAGGGTCGTAGTTAGTTCGGTGTTATCCAGGCTGTCGAGCAGTCGGACCCCGGCTCGGGCCACCTCGTTTTGGGTGTCTTGAACGGCGAGCAGATAAACCAGGTCGATCACGGTTTCTAGTCCCGACATCTTGCGGCCGATCAACTCGGCGACCGCGGCACGGCTCATCTCGGTGAGGTCGTCGATGATCGCCACGGCCAGTGCTTGCTTAGACGCGAAATGAAAATACATCGCGCCCTTGGTGAGTTCGGCCTCCGAGAGGATGTCATCGAGACTGACCATGCTGTAGGGCCGCTGGGAGAACTGGCGTGATGCGGCGGCGATGAGTCGCTGGCGTGTGCCGTCGACTCGTCGTTCGCTAGTCTCGGTCATCGCCCCGCCTGTCTTGTCGCGGTCGCCGCGCCACGGCAATTCGGCTGCGAGTCAGTCTTCCCGCTGAGGGACCCGCCAGGCGTACACCCCGTACTGACACACCCGGAAGCGTCACTGTATCCGTCAACGTCTTTTGTAGGTCCGCGGTCTGCTCTTCCCTAACCATCCCGCGGATACTCATGCGTAGCATGCTACTAGTACACCGTGAGTGTGGAGATAACAACATAGTCATACTACAGGCATGCTTAAGATTTCAAGCTGAATCGTCAGTAAGTTCGCCTGGTCCTGTGATGGACTACCCGACCTTGCTGCAAAGGTCTACCTGCGGCATTGCGGATCTTCGTCGGGCGACTTCAGGCTCTGCTTAGGGCGGTGGTCTGGAGGTCGGGTGAGAGTGTCTCAGTGGAAACTTTTTTGACGGCGAGTGTGTGGCGTCGTTTGATGAATTGGGTGAAGTAGTCGATTCGGTCGGGATTGGTGAAGCTGGGTAGTGCCAGTATCCACACTTTTTGGAGGTTATCGAGGTGGTGCTCGGGTTGGTTGAGCTCGCTGATTCGGCGGATACCCACCCATAGCGCCACCAGCATTTTGGCGATGTCTTCGGGATCGTGGTGGTCGACGATGTCGCCCTCGGTGGCTGCTTTGCGGATGAGGGCGGTGACGGTTTCGATCCATGATTGCCACAGGGTGGTGGCTAGTTCGGTGGTATCGAGGCTGTCGAGCAGTCGGACGCCGGCTCGGGCCACCTCGTTTTGGGTGTCTTGAACGGCGAGCAGATAAACCAGGTCGATCACGGTTTCTAGTCCCGACATCTTGCGGCCGATCAACTCGGCGACCGCGGCACGGTTGGTCTCGGTGAGGTCGTTGACGATCGCCGAGGCCAGTGCTTGCTTAGACGCGAAGTGAAAATACATCGCGCCCTTGGTGAGTTCGGCCTCTGAGAGGATGTCATCGAGACTGACCATGCTGTAGGGCCGCTGGGAGAACTGGCGTGATGCAGCGGCGATGAGTCGCTGGCGTGTGTTGCCGGCCGGTCGTTCGCTGGTCTCGGTCATCGCCCTCCCCGCCTCGTCGCGGTTGCCGCGTACCGGGATCGCGCCGCGCGAAGACAATTCCGCCGGCGAGTCAATCTCCTCGACGATAGACTGCCCGGAAATGTCACCCCGTGCCGATACGCGCGGGGGCGGCGCGGTTGTCGTCGGACGTCTCCGGATGGTCCGCGGTCTGCTCTCGACCTGGCAGCCCGACCCTTCAGTCATGTCATTATGGTACCTGTGAACTGAAGGTGCGGTGGCTTCGTCCAACTTGGCTATTCGGTATGTATGCTCCCCACTCACGCTGGAATACATCGGGTTTCGGTGCTTGCCGGAACCGGAGAGACCAGTTTCGGCGTTACAAAGTACCGTCGAACCGTCATGAAAGTTTTTGTAGGACAATGGATTTAAGAAACGAAGACCCGAATGGCCGGCGCTGGCTGGGCCCTGGGCGATGGTCTCGCCGTGATGCCGATGTCGCCCGTCTGGGTCGGTGGAACCTGCTGGTGTGGTTCAGAAGTATCGCCGGGCGTCTCGGAATGTCGGTGGGTGGTGTTCAGGGGGCTGGGGCTGGGCGGGAGTCGCTGAACCCGGAGGTATCCAGCGAGTGGGATTCCGTGTTGGCTAGATACGGCGGTGGGGGGTTGGCGGTCGAGGCCGCGCAGGCGGCCGCGGACTGTGAACGGCTCAACGACCTGGAGTTGCACAGGTTGCTGGGGCTGCCCGTCGGGTCGGGGCGCTGGAGCCGCGCTAGACGGTTGGTGGTCATCGCCGCGATTGTCGTGCTGGTCGGTGCCGGGATTACCGGCTACCTAGTCATCAACCGGCACCCGGTGGCGCCGTTCGATCCGACGTCCCTGCCCCAGACGGAGACTCCGTCCGCGTCGGTCCCGCCGGGGCCGCGGCCGACGGCGTTGTCGATCACCGGTTTGAGAAACCCGGAGGGTGTGGCGGTGGACGCCGCCGGTGACGTGTACGTTGCTGACCACGGCAACCGGGTGGTGAGGTGGTCGGCCGCGTCGAGCAACCAAACCGTGCTGGCGTTCACCGGCCTCAATCACCCGGGTGCTGTGGCGGTGGACATCGCCGGTGACGTATACGTCGCAGACTGGGGCAATAGCCGTGTGCTGAGGTGGTCGACCAGATCGAACTCCCAAACTGAGTTGCCGTTCCACGACCTCGACCACCCCGGCGGTCTGGCGGTGGACGCCGCCGGTGACGTGTACGTCGCAGACAGCAAGAACCGGGTAGTGAGGCTGGCCGCCGGGTGGCGTACCCAAACTGAGCTGCCATTCATTGGCCTCAATCGTCCCGGTGGTGTGGCGGTGGACACCGCCGGTGACGTGTACGTCGCCGACAGTAAGAACCGCGTGGTGGCGTTGACGGCCGGATCGACCACCCAAACTGAGCTGCCGTTCACTGGTCTCAGTCGCCCCCATGGTGTGGCGGTGGACACGGTCGGTGACGTCTACGTCACCGACTACTACAACAACCGGGTGGTGGAATGGGCGACCAGGTCAAACACCCAAACCGTGCTGCCGCTCATTGGCCTCAGCAAACCCCTGGATGTGGCGGTGGACACCGCCGGCAACCTCTACGTCACTTTCAATGACAACAATCGGGTGCTGAAGCTTCCGATGCGTTAGCGCGGTTGCCGAGGCTGGCAGTCAAAACGCCGAATCCCGACTATTGAAGCGGGCGCCAACGGCCGGGGGTGCGACCAGCTGTCTCGGGTCGTGCTGGTAGTCGCAGTCGTCTTGCTGGGCGCGGGCCGCGTACTGATCCTCTCCGGGGGCGGCGCCATCTCTGTCCGAGCCTTTGCCTGGTGTGCAGTCTGCTATCGGCTTACCGACCCGGGTTTATGCATGCCATCCACCCCTCTAAAGACTGCAAGTTTGGGAGTTCCGTTGAAGGAATGACGATAAGTATGTATTCTCCTAGTTCAGGTACATCCTCGGTATATTCGTATGGTCGCACCCGGGCGCCGCGGTAACCGCGGGCCAGCTCTGCTTCCAATTAGGAGGAGCGCGTGTCATTCGTCACCACACACCCAGAGGCGCTGGCGTCTGCGGCAGCAGGCCTGCAAAACATCGGCGCTGTAGTGGCCGCCGGGAATGCCGCCGCCGCGACGTCGACGACCGGGGTGATCCCCGCGGCTGCCGACGAAGTGTCGGCGCTGACGGCGGCGCAGTTCGCCGCACACGCCGCCCTTTACCAGACGATCAGCGCCCAAGCCACGGCGATTCACGAACTATTTGTCGCCACCCTCGGGACCAGCGCCGGCTCGTACGCGGCCACTGAGGCCGCCAACGCGCTCACCGCGCTTTAAATCGCCGAAGGCATAGTCATGGATTACGGAGCGTTGCCGCCGGAGGTCAACTCCGGGCGGATGTATGCCGGACCAGGCTCGGGGTCCATGCTGGCCGCCGCGGCCGGGTGGGCCGGGTTGGCCGCCGACTTGCGTTCCGGGGCAACCGGTTACGGCACGCTGATCTCGGAGCTGACCAGCGGGCCCTGGATGGGGCCATCGTCAACCGCGATGACGGCAGCGGCGGCGCCCTACGTGGCGTGGATGACCGCGACTTCCGAGCAGGCTGAGCTCACGGCCATGCAGGCCCACGCCGTGGTGGCCGCTTATGAGGCGGCGTTCGCGATGACGGTTCCGCCGCCGGTGATCGCCGCGAACCGCGCTCAGCTGCTGATGCTGGTCGCGACGAACTTTTTTGGTCAGAACGCGCCGGCGATTGCGGCCACCGAGGCCCTGTACGCCGAGATGTGGGCCCAAGACGCCGCTGCGATGTACGGATACGCGGGGAGTTCGGCGGCAGCCACCGCCTTGGTGACGCCGTTCACTGCGGCGCCGGAGACCACCAACGCGGGCGGTTTAGCCACGCAGGCGGCTGCGAGTACCCAAGCCGCGGTTGCCGGCACCGCGCAGGAGACGCTTTCACAGCTGATCTCGACGATAACCTCGACGCTGCAGACCCTCGCGTCGCCGCTGCAGAGCTTCGCATCGTCATCGGGACTTTCGGGAATCCTGAGTGGGCTTCTGGGTGGCACTTCCTCCGCCTCGACCGTGCTGAGCCCCACCGGAGGGCTTTTGTCAACGTCCGGTCTCTCCAGCATCTTGCCCGGTGTGATTACCGAATACGCTGCTCTCCCAGGGTGGGCTGCCTTGTCACTTGGTTCGTCCACGGAAGGGACCGTGCTCGGGCCCCTTCTGAGCGTAGGCATGAATCAAGCGGCGCAGGCGGCGCAGGCGGCGCAGGCGGCCGCCGCGGGCGCGGGTGCGGGCGCAGCGGGGGCGGCGGTCGCGCCGCTGGGGGCAGGGTTCGCCGGAGGCTTGGGCGGTTCGGCGGGCCTAGGTCAAGCGGTCGAAATCGGGGGGTTGTCGGTGCCGCAGTCCTGGGACTGGACCGCGGCAGGCCCGGCGGCAATGCTGGGGTCGGCTCCGATGGAGATGATGGCTCCGGCGGTTGCGCCGTTGGAGGCTGGCGCCGGATTGGGTTTCCCATTCATGTTCCCCGGGATGGGGCGGGCGGCCGCAGCGACGGGCGCTGGCGCCGCCGCGGGCGCTGCGGGCGCTGCGGCTGTCATGTACGGGCCACGCCTCAAGGTGCTGACGCGCTCACCGGTCGCTGGATACTCGGATGAAGATGAACCACCGGCGGCAGCCCTGCCTCCACAGGCCCCGAAATACCCAATGCCCGCGCGATTCCCGACAAACGGAAGCGCACCCCCCGGATACCAGCCGGCGATCGTCTACGTGCCGATCAACGGACACGCGCCGGCCGACGCATGACAGGCAGAGACGCGCCCATGCGCACGTGGCCCGCCGGCTTTGCTGTACGCGCTAAGCAACTTCCAACACAAACCAACTCAGCGTAACTAAGGAGACAAAATGGCAACACGTTTTATGACTGACCCGCACGCGATGCGTGCGATGGCTGGCCGGTTTGAGACTCACGCTCAGACGGTCGAGGACGAGGCTCGTCGGATGTGGGCGTCGTCGCAGAACATTTCGGGTGCTGGCTGGAGTGGCACCGCCCAGGCGACGTCTTACGACACCATGGGTCAGATGAACCAGGCGTTCCGCAACATCGTGAACATGCTCCACGGTGTGCGCGACGGCATGCTGCGCGACGCTGGCAACTACGAGCAGCAAGAGCAGGCTTCGCAGCAAATCCTCAGCAGCTAGTTCTTTTCCCAACCCAAAAACTTTCAAATTTAGGAGGGCATGACAATGACCATCAATTACTCGTTCGGCGACGTGGACACCCACGGTGCCACGATTCGCGCTCAGGCCGCATCGCTCGAGCAGGAGCACCAGGCCATCGTTCGCGATGTGCTGGCTGCCGGTGACTTCTGGGGCGGCGCCGGTTCGGTTGCTTGCCAGGAGTTCATCACTCAGCTGGGTCGCAACTTCCAGGTGATCTACGAGCAGGCCAACTCGCACGGCCAGAAGGTGCAGTCCGCCGGTAGCAACATGGCGAGCACCGACAGCGCCGTCGGGTCCAGCTGGGCCTAACAGCATCGCGATTGAACCCGGAGACATTCCATGGTCGCGGGGAGCTACGACTCAAAGAAATCGAATAGCTGCTCAAGGTCGAACAGGTCGATGAGCGAACGTGGTGGGAGGTGAGCTGAATGAAGTACATACTCACTGACGCCGCAGCATTGCAGATCGTCGACATCGATCCGCATCGCGACTACACCGGCTTCTACTTATGCCCGAGCCGCAGACCTAGCGCAGGCATGTCTCCGGTACGGGTTGTGGGAGCGGAGCCTGAGCTGTGACATCCCTCTTCCAGAAGCCCGACGGCCCGCAGTTGTTGGGGCGCGGTGATTCTTCGACTGTCGGTGATGCCGATGCGCTGGCGACGCTGCTGAAAATTCCGGGCTCTCTTCGTGCGCGGTGGCAGGATCGTTACGGAATTTGGCTTGCCGCTAGTGATGTTGTTGTGGTGAGCGGTGTGGTGGCGGTTGCGCATATTCTGCGGTTCGGTAACGTGACGAGCGGCAGTCTGGGGGCGGGTTACGCCTATTCGGCGGTTTCGGTGTCGATTGTGTTGGCGTGGACTTTGGTGTTGGCGATTTATCACACCCGCGCGCAGCAGGTGGTTGGGGCGGGGCCTGAGGAGTTTCGTCGGGTGTGGACGGCCACGTTGTGGGTGTTCGGTGTCGTTGCGATTGTCTCGACGTTGTTCAAGCTGGAGATTGCGCGCGGTTATTTGGCGATCGCGTTTCCGTTGGGGCTTTTCGCGTTGTCGGTTAATCGCCATCTTGCCCGGGTGTTCCTGGCGGCGCAGCGGCGCCGTGGCCGTTGCATGACTGCGGTCTTGGCTGTCGGCGAGCCGATTTCGGCTACGGTGCTTGCGCAGTCGCTGACGCGGCGTCCTTCTGACGGTTATACGGTGGTCGGTCTCTGCACTCCCGGTGGTGCCCAGCGGGAGAGCATCATCGTGCCTGGCCTGGGGCCGGTGCGGGTGTTCGCGTATGACGGCGATATCCGGCATGCGATCGCGGCGTCGCAGGCCGACACGGTGGCGTTGACCTCGGCGGCGGAGTTGGGGCCAGAAGGGATCCGCGACCTGTCGTGGCAGTTGGAGAAGCTTGGTGTTGATCTGGTGGTGTCGCCGGGAATAGTTGATGTGGCTGGCCCGCGGCTGACGGTGCGCCCGGTGGGCGACCTGCCGTTGATCCATGTTGACAAGCCGCGGTATCAGGGGGCCAAGCGGTTTCAGAAGCGCGCATTCGACGTGTGCTTTTCGATGTTGGCGCTGTTGGCGGTGTCGCCGGTGATGATCGTTGCCGCAGTGGCGGTGAAGGTAAGCAGTCGGGGCCCGGTCTTTTATCGTGCCGAGCGCACCGGTTTAGACAGTGTGCCGTTCCGGATGATCAAATTCCGCACCATGGTTGTCGATGCCGACCGGCGACTGGCGGAGGTGGCCGACCTCAACGACAGTGACGGCGGTGTCTTGTTCAAGATCCGCAGTGACCCCAGAGTCACATCGGCGGGCAGGCATCTGCGCCGCTATAGCATCGACGAACTGCCGCAGTTCATCAACGTGCTGCTTGGGGAGATGAGCGTGGTCGGACCCCGTCCGCCGCTGCGGTCCGAAGTCGAAACCTATGACCACCGGGTGCGGCGCCGGCTGCTGGTGCGTCCCGGCATCACCGGACTATGGCAGGTCAGCGGCCGTTCCGACTTGTCTTGGGAGGACTCGGTGCGACTGGATCTGTCCTACGTGGAGAACTGGTCAATGCTCAGCGATTTGGCGATCGCGGCGAAGACCGTCGGGGCGATCTTTCGTGGATCGGGTGCATATTGAGCCTGCAGTTTGAGTCTGCAGTCGGATCACGCGATAGCAAGTTTTTTGTCACCCAATAGATACAGTGAGCACGGAAACGCAACGCATGCAACGAGATTCTTCAGCAACACCGGCCTGGGACGGCCCGACCGTAGTTGATCAGTACGGTGGGGTCGCGCGTGGTCTATTAATGTCCTGTGCCAAGAAAACGATGACGGCGGAGATGGTCGTATGATTCGGGTTGGTGTGGTTGGTCTGGGTAAAATGGGGCTCTCTCACCTCGCCATGATTCGGGCGCACCCGGATGTCATTGTCGGGGCTGTCGTCGATTCGACGGCGTATCTGCTTGACATCCTTGCCAAGTACACGGCGGCGGTGGCGTACTCGAGCTATGAAGAGATGCTCGACTCTGCCAACGTCGACGCGGTAATCATTGCGACGCCGTCCAAATTCCACTTCGAAATGGTAGAGAAGGCGCTCGACCGAGGCATCCACGTTTTTTGCGAGAAGCCACTGTGCCTGACGTCTAAGGAGTCGCTGGCCCTTGCCGACCTGGCAGATCGCAAGTCGCTGGTGAACCAAGTGGGGTACCACAATCGGTTCGTCGGCACGTTCCAGGAGGTGCACCGCCTGCTGCAGCAGGAGACCATCGGTCGAGTCAGCCGAGTCCTGGTCGAGGCGTACGGGCCTGTGGTGTTGAAGGCCAAAGGCTCAACGTGGCGCAGTCGTAAGTCCGAGGGGGGTGGTTGTCTGTATGACTATGCTGCTCATCCTGTCGATCTGTTGACGTGGTATTTGGGTCCACCAGCGGCTGTCGGTGGTACCGCGCTTGGCAAGGTTTTTTCCGCGGAAACTCATGACCAGGTTTCCAGCACGCTGTTCTTCCCCGGAGGCGCTACCGGTCAACTCTCGGTGGACTGGTCTGACGAGTCCTACCGGAAGATGACGACACGGGTCACGGTGTGGGGCAGTGCCGGTCGCATCTTCGCCGACCGCCAGGAGTGTCAGGTTTATCTGCGGGACACTGCAGCCGTGCCTGCCGGTTACACTCCTGGCTGGAACGTGCGGTATACGACGGATCTCACTGATCCGGTCTGGTTCTACCTGCGGGGCGAGGAATACAGCGCTCAACTCGATCACTTCGTTCAGCGCGCGATGGGCCGAAAGGTGCAGGGCGTGAACACCTTCGCGAGCGCTGCGATCACCGATCGAATTTTAGAAATGCTCACCACTGATGACGGCTGTGGCGCCACTACCTTCCAGGACGAGGCCCCCGTGCACAACGAGGCCGCGCAAGTCCTAGGCGCCGGCCGTTCAGCGCAATTGAACGGCCGAAGGATCGCCCGCCGAACGCAGAATGTGGCACGCAGGTTCCGAGCCGCCTCGGCGGCATTTCGCAGCGGGGGGGCGTGATCGCTCTGATGGACAAGCTCTTATTTGGTGACAATCAGTTCTTCGGTGTCAATCACATGTCTGAGGAGAAAGCGCGCGCTCAGGCAATGCAGTTCCAAGATCTCGATGCGGTGATGTCCGTCCTGACGTCGGCCTACGATGCCGGGATAAAAACTTTCATGTGTACGACACACGACCGGGTGGCTGAAATCTGCGACCGTGTCAGGTCAGAGCCGGAGAGGTTCCCCGACTTCACCTTCCACCCGTGTATGCCCTACGCGCACAAGTACGCCAACGCCGTCACCGAGACCGGAATATTGGGAGCCCTCCGGAAATTCTTGCCCGACGAGGGTTTCCTGAATGCCGCTGTCCGTGGAGGAAAATCGTTCGCGAAGAAAGACATTGAAGGCATCATCACCCTCCTCGTTGATGCCGAGATGACGATGTTCCGCGGTCTGTCTACGCCGGTGATCTGGCTGCAAAATGTTGTCGTCGATCTCTTGTTGGGCCTTCAGTTTGATGACGCTTTCAAGATTTTTTCCGATCATGTAAAGCAGCGGTACAACGCTGAGCCTGGCTTCATCACGATGAACCTGCCCATGCTCTTGAACACTCTCCAAGTGGTCGGATTGCAGAATCCACTCGTATGCTCGAACATCAACAAGATCGGGTTTCGGATGAGTGGCGGGATTCAAGCCTATCGAAATGTGTTGGAAAAGCACGATTTCCGGGCAGTCGCTATGTCTGTCTTCGCCTCCGGAGCGATCCCGCCCGCCGAGGCGATCGAATGGATCTTCGAACAGCCCAACATCGAGGCAATCGTCTTCGGCGCATCGAATAAATCACACATCCTCAACACCCAAGCACTAGTCGACAACATGGTCGCCCGACCCCGCGTTTGAACATGAAATCACCACGGGGAGTGGCGACTGCTCGCTATGTGCCTCTCGGGATGATCGGTCTAGTTTTCTGGGGCTTTTGACCCAATTGCTTTGAGTAGCAGTGATTCGTATTGGCCTGCCACGTGTTCCCAGGTGAATTCCTGGGCATGCCGCCTTCTACTTGCGGCGCCCAGCGTGTTCCTGAGGGCACTGTTATCAAGCAGTTCCGTGATTTGTGCATCGGCGTCGGCGGTATCGGCGAAGTACAGTGCTGCGTCTTGTGCGACCCAACGGTTGTAGGGGTTGTCGTGAGCGATGATCGGGTTACCGACCGCCATGGCCTCTACAAGGGAGGGGTTGGTCCCCCCGACTGTGTGGCCGTGCAGGTAGCCGAGTGAGTGCAGTCGCAGCGACTGGACAGCGGCGTTGTCAAACACCGCGCCTAAGAAGACCACCTCGTCACTGGCGGCGTTCAGAACCAGGCGATGGTATTGGTCGTCGGGGTCGTAATTGCCGAGGATGGCAAGCTTGACTCCGCGCTCAGACCGCGAAAAGCCTTGGACAAGTTCGAGGAGGTTGTTCTCCGGTATTGGTCGGCAGATAAGCGTTAAATATTGTCCGGGCTCCAATCCGCGGTCGGTGACCGGCTCTGTTGGGGCCTCAGTGATCGCATGAGCTCCGTAGGTGATCATCGTTATCTTGCTGGCTTTGGCTCGTGTCAGCAGATAGTCATGGATCTCGGGATGGTCGGCGATGAGTTCGTTTCCCACCCAACAAGCGATTCTCTCGTTGGTCCAGAGGATCGATTGCCGGAATAATCCCCACCTCGACCGGGACCATTCAATACCGTCCATGTTGATGACGTTCGGAATCCCTTTGATTCGTTGCAGCACGTTGAAGATCGCTGTGTTGTAACCCAATGTCAGGCAGACATCTCGATAACGTGCGGCGTGTTTGATCGACAACAGGTCGAACTGCGATGTCCCGAGCCATCCCTCACGCGGGACGCAGATCGTGACGCGCTCGATGCCGTTCCATTCGTCGTATCGAATCGGGCCAGAGCCCTGCTCCTGGCAGTACACGACCACCCGCCAGCCTCGATCACGCAGAACAAGAGCAATATTCTCGGCGGCAGTTTCAAATCCCCCGTACGCCGCTGGAACGCCATGTGTCCCTAGGATTCTGACGGTTCGGCCAGATTCGCGCACCGGTCGACCTTACCCCTCGTGTCCACTCGTCCTGGCATCGCCGGCGGTGCCGCGTTGCAGCTCAATGCTAACTGGCGCACCATCTTGGCGACGTTTCGCGTTGGCTAGCGCGTTCGGCGCCGGCTTTATGACCTTGTCTTCACCGCGATCTCGCCCCTTCGGGCGACCAAGGAGAATCGCAACCACCGGACCCAGTAACAGGCCGACAATCACCCCGAACAATATGATCGTTGATCGGCCGGGTGAGACCAACTCTTGGTCAACAGCGGGTGCCACGATGACGGCGCGCACGACCGGCGGCCCAAGGTCTGCCGGTGTTGTTTCGAGCTCCTTGACCATGCCGACGAAATCCTCGGACAATGCATTCGCCAACGATACGGCGTTGGTCGCCGACGAATCGGTGACGGACAGAGTGATCAGTGCTGATCCAGTTTTGGCCGACGCATCAACCTTTTTGGCGAGATCGCGCGGTGCAATGTGCAGGCTCAACCTTTTGACGGTGCGCGTGGCCAGTGATTCGCTCATGATGAGATTGTTGTAAGACGCGATCCGCACCTGGGCAAGTTCGGCCGCCGCGTAGGCATCTTGTCCATCCGTGGCGCTCGGTGTCGCGATGAGGATCCGCGTCGAAGCCATGTACGTGGCCGGGGTCAGAAATGCCCACGCGACGGCAATGATCGTCACAGCCACGACCACCACCACAACCGTCATCCAACGCACCCGAAGGATGTATACGGCATCTCGCAAAGTCACAACCCACCCCTTCTGACGCGACTCAAACCCGGCAACCCAACCTGCCGATGACAAAGGAAACGACCATTCGTGTTCCCCGTCCTGTGCTCACTCGGGCCGGTCATTAATCAATCGAGCCGGAGAACCAGCAACGATTGTGAACGGCGCGACGGACCGGGTGACCACCGAGCCAGCGGCAACGATCGCACCCTCGCCAATCTCCACCCCTGCAAGGATCGTCGAACCCGCACCCACCCACGCCCCGCGACCCAATCTAACCTTTGCCGGCGTCTCGCCCTGCTCGATGATCGGCAAATCGCGGCGGGCGAAGTTGTGATTCTCCGAGAAAATCCGAACGCCTGGGCCGAGGAGCACATCAGCGCCGATCTCGACGCCGCCACCGCCGTGAATAAAGTTGTGGGCGCCGATTGCGGCACGCTCGCCGACATGCACGCCGTGTCCCACTCGTCGGATGCTGCCTGTTCCCCGAATAATGGCATTCGCGTCGACAGTCGCCGCATCACTGAGGACAACGCCATTCTCGGCCAAGGCGTCGATCAGAACACCTCGGCCTATCGAGACTCCACGACCCACCGTGAGCCGCGACCGATTCAATAACACGACGTCGCGGTCCACGAAGGCTTGGGGCAGACGACGGGCGGTCGCCCGCAAGCGAGCCGCCAACTTGCGGAGGAAGAACCGTACGACGTCAGAGTCGCTGATGCGATCGTCGATACCCGCATCGAAGCCCCGACGGCGCACGTAGTTGGTGTTGATGCGCTCGCGAAGTTTGGCGAGTAGCCATCTAGTCACTTAAGGACGAGTCCCTTCTGCACCGCACGGCGGATGTTCTGCACAACATCGTGCCAGGTCAGCCCGATGGCGCTGGCTGTTGTGGCGCTTCCTAATCCGAGCAGGATGGCAGCAGCCATCTCGTCAACCGACCGCGGATCGAAGTAGTCAGCTGCCACCTCGAGTTCTCTAAATACGGGAATGTCGCTAGCGATTGCGACAGCACCGAGCCTGTTGGCCTCGAGGAGCGGCAGTCCGTAGCCTTCGTCTAACGAGGGAAATACAAACAGGTCGCAGTTTTCGTAGAGCCAGCGTAATTCGTCATCGGTGACGTGGCCCAAGAAATGTATTCGGGACGTGACATGGTCGGGAATCGCGCCCGGCGAGTACTTTCCGTCCTGCTCGCCAACGACGACCAAGTGACGAGTGACGTCTTGCTGAGCAACACGAGCGAAGGCCTCGATGAGGCGGGCCACGTTCTTACGCACGTTGAGCCGACCGACGGTGAGAACGAATGGCACAGCCTCGTTCCACATTGACGGGCGCCTCGCGCGCGCTTGCACTACGCCCGCCGGGACACTCAGTCCCACTTGCACAATTCGTTCCCTCAACTCAGGCCATACAAAACCGATCCTGGCCGCCTCAGACTGGGATGTCGCCAAGACGGTTGTGGCCCTTCGAAGAGAGGGACGCACCCCTCGCAGATATAGCAACTCCTTCTTCGTAAACCACTCCGGATTCGTAGCGAACAAGGCGTCGTGCACAAGAACGACGCGGGGCGCCTCAGTGAAAGGAGGACAAAAGTTCTGGGCCAGCACGGCGTCGTATTCACGCCTGCGCACTGCGATGGTGGCTAGTGCTGCGGCGTGGTATCGAGCCCAACGGGGATAGTGATCGATAGCAACCCTGAGCTGCAAGCGCTGCATCTCCCCCTCGACGTACGAAACATCGTTCTTCGGGACTCGCAACGTCAGATCATCAGCAGGGAAAGCCCGCAACCATTCAGTAACTAGTGACTGCAACACGTTGCGCCCTGATGGCGGCCCATCGACCCACCAGTACGCGTCAAACAGGAGCCTCATGATCGCAACAACTCTGGGAGCTCGGCACAATTGAGCTGCGCGGCGCATATCAGTCGGTGGTTTCCGGACGCAAAGGTGGTTGTTGACGACATCTGCTGAGCGTTCCCCTCTCGCGCCGAGTACGCCCGTCTGCGGGCGTCACCGCTGTTGATGCCATTCTGTGCCATCCAAGTGCCCTAAGTCTCGTGAACGTCGTAAGGGCCGTAAGGGGAGCGCGCGTCGCCCAGCCATAAGCTTGGTAAAAGCGAATGAAACAGCGGTTTTTGTGCGGGGCGCCGCGTTGCCCACCACTTAACTACCCACGGGGCGGGGACCCTGCCTGACCGCCGGCGAGGACTTTCACTTGGCCATTCACAACGATGGTTGCCCTGATAGTCTAGGGCTCTCCCTGATGGCCTAGGCGCATTCTTCGCATCGTCTTCAGGCGCTTGGAAGAGTCCGGACGTAAGTACGACGCGGCGTTGCGCCCTACCGCAACCTAGCAAACCCACAACATCGTCAAGAAGAGCCGGGGTGATTTGCGTGAAGGACGATCTTGTTGTGGCCGTCACGGATCGGTCTGTGGCATTTTCCAAACTGAGCCCGCGGAACGGCAACCTCGGCGAGAGCCATGCGGTGGCGCTGCCGCCTGAGCGGCGGACCCCGGAAGGCATTCTCGCCGCGATCGGCGACAGGATTCTAGGGCGCGACGCCGAGTTTGATCGCATCTGGATCACATGCGCAGACCCGGCCCTGCGTCAGGGCCTGACGGCGGTGCTGAAAACCGCCGTTGGACCCGGCTGGCTGAACCAGGTGGCGTTTCAGCCCGGGGACGGCGGTCCGGTCGCGCACGACGTGCCACCGGCTGCCGTTGCGGGACCAAAGAATCGACGATCGATCATCGCGATGGGTGCGGCTGCGATCGCGGGCGCCGCCGCGGCCACAGTGGTTACTTCCAGCGTTAAGGGCTTGGCTAGCAAGGGTTCTGCCGGGGAACCGGCTACGCCGACCACATCTCCAATCGAGCGAGGCTCGTCGGACCAGACGATCGCGGTGGATCAGCTCGGCGCAACCGACAACGAGCGAATCAACGCACTCAATGAACTTACGAGGCGATCGGCTGGAAACCATAGTCCAGTCTTCGAGTTCGCCAACCGGGAATATGTCCTGTCGACACCCATCAAACTGTACTCAGGGCTCAAGCTCTTGGGGACCAGCGGGCTTCCTGCGCGGGAGTACGGCGGTGGAACGACAATTCGATGGCAAGGCACGCCGAATACATCGATCTTTGTATTCGCACCCGAAGGCCAAGCGCAGCAAACATATCCGCCGGACGGCTCGCCGCGAGACATCTCGATATCCGGCCTTCTTTTTGAGGGAGGAGCGCAGACAGATGTGTTCCCGCGGTTGCCCATGACGGAGGATTCCATCCGCGGCAACACCCTGTGGTACTCCAGTCTGCACAACGTCGCCGTAAATGGAATGCGCACGTTCTGGTGGGGATATGGTACTGGCGTCTCGTTGACGGGCAGCTTTCATGCGCAGGCCATGAGTGACACCCCTCTCTACCTGGGCGGCAGCGAGAATACGATCTTCGGATCGGACTCCCAGTCGTTCATGGGCAGCGTCGATGGAGTTTGGGCGTCAAGTGGAAAGCCGTTCATTCGATCGGTGATGAGTAAGTCGTTCATTGGCCGCGTCATCATTTCCGCGTACTCGAATTCGTATCATCTTTCCGTCGAAGGTGGACGAGGCCTGGTTGTCAATGGCGTCCAATTCGATGCCGATCCCTCATTGCCGACGAATGGAAGTGCCGTGAAGGTGTCGGGAGTTGACGGGTTGACGATCTCCGACTGTGTCTTCTTCGCCAACATGGCCAACCCGAGCAATGGGCCGCCGACTATCTTGCCGTCCGGCGTGACGGATTCACGCGGAATCATTGATATCTCCGGCGGACGCGAGATTGTCATTGCTGGAAATCAATTTCTTAGCTCGCCGCAGGGTGGGGTAGGACCGGCTTCGCGCACTCCAATCGTCTACTGTTCGAGTCCCGACCCGGTAAAGATCGGGTTGAACGGCTATTCCGGATATGCCGGGGTTGTCGGCGGCAACGCGATTACCTCAGACCCCAGCGTGAAAGTGAATCCCTGAGAAACTTCCGAGACGCGCTTGGGTCCCGGCGCCGATCGAAACTACCATGAAGACGATGAAGCTCATGCTGGCGTCTAATAGGCCACTTTCGAAAATGCTTCGGAACCCGACGAGCACCACGAGCGCTAGCCATAAGTCCTTGGCCGGACGGGCATTCCTGAGTGCTTGGGTTGCCGCATATGTCACAAATGCGAGAGCGATGACCACGCCGATCACGCCGCCTTGGACAAATGCCGAGAACCAGGAACTGTCCAACACTTGCGTGTGCCAATAGTGCCCTTCTATTGGGACAAATTTGGTGGCGATCCCCTGCCCGAACAGGGTTTGCAGTGGAGGGCGAGCCATATTCAGCACCGCATCCCATGCTACCATTCGGTCTCCGAAAGATTCGATATCGCTAGTCCCGCCACGTGAACCGAAATGCTGAATAGTATCGGTAAAGGTAAGTGCGAAAAGAAGGCAGATTACCGCCCCGGTGATCGCAGTCAGGCGAAATCGCTCGTGTCGTGTTCCACAAATTATCAAAGATAAGACTAAAGCTGCAGTAAGGGCGATAGTAGTCCGCGATTCAGTGAGGAAAATGATCACACCGAGAGGCATCAGAGTCAGAAGGCGCACAAAGCTCGTGTCCACATTGATTGTGCGCCACGTGAAGTAGACGAGCGGCACGGCGGCAAGAAATGCGATTTCATTGGGAGTGAGAGGCGGGAAATTACCGGTAAGCCGGTCGGGGAATTTCTCCGACGCAAAAGTCCCGGTGACGCCGACCCAAATTGCCACAGCGGCCAGCACGCGTACCAGCATCCTGATCAGAACCATCGGTCCCACCAGCTCGATCAACGTCAGAACCACGAAGCCGACTACCAGGACCCTGGCCGATAGTTCCACGCTGGACACCAAGCTCCCGAAGAGGAAAGCGCCCGCGGCGGACGAGCCGCAGTACAGGGTAACCAGCAGAAGCGCCGGCGCCATGACGGGATTGATCGACCGGCCACTGCGCGTAACGTTGCGCTTGGCCCAGACAACAGCCAAGAGGGCGGCCATCATAAGGCCGAGCTTTCCAAGCACAACCAAGTCAAGCTGGCCGCCGAACATGTTGTCCCGCCGCCATGGGTTGATGCTGACAACCAACAGCAACACCGCTGCAAACGCACAACGCCCCGTAATACGTTCGACTCTGTCGGCGCCTGGCGGCAACTTGACCGCCCGCATCGCTGCTTCCCAGAGCTGCTTGCCGATTAAGGGCACCCTGTGCTGTTCGGCGCTGATATCGATCGTCGTGGCGGACGTTGTCTCGGACAACCCGTATCCGTCGCGGATCACCGTGCCCGGGAACTTCTCCTCGAACGCCCGGATCACCTCACCGGCGATGGCCGCGTCGCCGGATACCCCCACGCGCAGCGCCGAGAGGTCACGGCCGTCAGTGTCCGCCTGCAGTATCGCGCGATACATTGTCGGAACACCGAAGAAGATCGTGCAGCGGCGCCGGGCGAGTTCGTCGACCACGGTTTGGGCGTGGAATCCGGGCACCAGAACCAGGGTTCCGCCGAACCGCACCGCCACGTTGAGCACGCTGGACAGGCCGAAGACATGAAACATCGGCAGCACCGACATGCTGACGTCCTCATCGCGGAATCTCAAGAGCTGCCCGTTGGCGGTGCAGTTCACGTACAGCTGATGATGCGTCAGCTCTGCGCCCTTGGGTTTGCTGGTGGCGCCCGACGTGTAAATGATCACCGCGGTGTCATCGGCGTCGGTCGGCTCAATGTCGCCAGTGTCGTCGGCGAGATAGAGCTCGTCGAAAGACTTGGTGTCCACTGGTCGTTGCTCATTGCCGGGTAGGTTCACCACATAGGTGCGCAACCCTTCGATCTCGGCAGCGCCCCTGAGCGCCTCGTCGGCGCACGTCTCAAAGGTGATCAGCAGCCGAGAGTCGGAATCCTGCAGGCGGTAAGTGATTTCCGGCCCGCGCAGCAGCGGGCTTAGCGGCACCACGACCGCGCCGGCCTTGAGGACGCCGAAGTAAGCGAACAAAAAATGCGGCAGGTTGGGCAGCTGGATCGCAACCTTGTCACCGCGGTGCACACCGAGGTTGCGCAAGCTCGTCGCGATCCGGCCCGAGATCTCGTCGACCTGTGCGTAGCTGAAGGTCTGGTCGGCGTTGTGGCAGAGCGGCTTGTCTGGGTGCGCTCTGCGGGATTCTCGAAGGACGGCGGCCAGGTTGAAGCTCATCGTTGGCTCCCGTGATTGGCTCGACGACAATTAGGCTGGCTGACCCGACCATTGTGAATGCCGACAGGGGCCGTCCCTTCTTCCCGGCCGCAGCTCTCACCTTTAACGTGGCGCGCGAACCTTCACGTTTCCTCGAGCACCAAAGCGCGGCAAACCGGTCGGTAGCATAGCCTGTTGCAAGTTCAATGGCGGATGTCTGGTTGTCACCCTATCGCGTTGGTACGGGCTAGCAGTGCGGAGGTAGACGGCGATGGACCGACCTCCCGCACCTCGACCAGGGGCGAAGCGCCGGACTGGCATCGCGGCGATAGCTGCGCAAGGAGCGATGGCTGCTGGCGGTTTCGCATTGCAGGTCCTGGCCGCGCGAAGCCTCGGAGTCGCTGGCTTAGGTGCGTTTGGTTTGTTGTACGGCACGTTGGTTTGGGCTAACGGGATCATCTCGGGATTCATCGGCGATTCCCTGATAGTTCTTGACCGGCACGAACCTGCGGTGCGGGCGGCCCTGCAGAACTGGTTGCTTCTTATTTCGGCGTTCTGCGCAGTAGCAGGTTTCGTGGTCCCGTGGACGACTGGCTTCGTCGATTTTCCCACCGCGCTTGCGTTTGGGGGAGCGGTGTTCGTTTTCCTGATCGAAGCCGCGCTGCGATCACTGCTCATGGCGACACTGATGTTCTGGCGGATGGCAGCCATCGATACCACGAGCTTCCTCACGATGGTCCTTATCCTTTTGTTCGCGCCGAGGGTCACGTTGGCATGGCTGTTTCTCGGGCTCATGGTCGGCCAGCTGTCAGCCGTCGCCGTAGGAATCTTCCTCCTCCCCACACGAGAAAGGTGGCTGGCCAGAACGCTTCCCGCCGAGCACCGGGCCGTCGCCGCGTATGGGTTGTGGCGCGGCCTGAGCCAGGCCGTCCACCCGGCTCTGTTGGCGCTTATGAGAGTGATTGTCATCGCAACCGTCGGCCTCGCCGCAGCTGGCGAGCTGGAGGCTGCCCGGATCTACACATCGCCCGCATTGTTAGTACTGATGGGGTTGGCTGGGTTCCTGTTTGCCAACTACGCGCTGTCGAAGTCGCAACCCATGCACGCCGCGGTGCGGTCAACGGACAGAGAAGCGCTCGCCCTGATGCTGATCACCCTGGTTGTCAGCATCTGTGCGGTGTCAGCAATTCCGCTGATCGGCCGCCTCATAACGGGCCATAACATCTCAGTGCTCGCCGTCATTGGATGGCTGGTCTACACGCTTAGCATTGCGATGGTCGCGCCGTATAACCTCCTAGCTGCCGCTCGGGGGAGGCAGGCGGCCGTTCTGGTGGTGGCCTTCGCTACTTCGATGCTTTCCCTGGTGCTCGTTGCGGCGCTGGCGCTGACGGTCGGATCCGCCGACTGGGTGCCGTTCGGATTGGCGCTCGGGCCATTTGCAAGCGCTGTCGTAATACGGCAGTCCGTGTTGTTGTCGAAGTGGCATCGGACCAGCGTTCGAGAACGGAATTGACACCGATCCGCACCGCGCGCTGACCCAGGGCGGTCGGATATCTCCTCAAGCGACTTCCTGACAAACCGAGCGGTCTGTTCGCGGGTGCAGTCTTTCCCGGGGCTGCCGGCGCTTTCGGTGTTCATAGACTAAATGTTGGCGATCTGCTTCCATTTTCGTCTAATGGTATGTAATCTTCCGCAGGTGAAAGCGTTCGGTATCACCGAATCGAACCGGAGTCACGGCTTCGACGCACTGCGACGCGTCCGATGATCGAGATGGCCATCGTTGGGCTCGGCCCGTGGGGTCTGTGCGTCATGGAACGCACGGTGAGCCGGGCCCGACAGGTGGGGACGCCGGTGCGGCTGCACCTGGTCGAGCCCGCTCAGCTCGGAGGCGGGGTTTACTCCGCCGAGCAGCCCGACTTCTTGGTGCTCAACAACGCCTGCGGTCAGCTCTCCCTCTACGTCGCCCCCGATGGGGACGCCCTCCCCCCCTACGCCGTGGGCCTGCACGCGTGGGCGGTGGTCCGCGGCTACCGCTGGGTGGGTTACGAATGCCGCATTGGCGCCGCGGGCGACCCCATCCTGCCCACCGACTACCTGCCACGGCGGTTGATGGGCGAGTACCTGGCCTGGTTCTATGACACGCTGGTCGCCTACGCCCCGCCCAACCTCGAGATCGTCCGGCACTACGCAGCTGCCGTCGACATTTCGCAGGCTCTCCAGGGCCGCGAGGCGGTGCTGCTCGACAACGGCACGACCCTCACTGTCGACCACGTGGTGCTGACCTCAGGGCACACTTGGAACCAGGAGCGCGGGGCCGACGAGGGCGTGCACTACCTGCAGCCCTACCCCATCGAGTGCCTCGACCAGAGCGCTCCGGCCGGATCCTCGGTGGCCGTAGCCGGCATGGGTCTGGTCGGCTTCGACGTCCTCACCGCCCTCACCATCGGACGAGGCGGGACCTTCGAAGACCGGTGCGACCGGGCCGGCCGCATGCGCTACGTGCCTTCGGGTCGGGAGCCGACCATCACCCTCTACTCGCGCTCGGGCGCGCCGTACTGCGCTAAGTCGGCCACCGGAGTCGACCCCTACGGTCAGTACGAGCCCGTGGTGTGCACGCCCGAGGAGTTCGCGGCGCTGACCAATCCGGGCGGGTCGCGGGTGCGGCGCCACGTGGACTTCCGCGCCGAGCTTCTTCCACTCATCTTCGCCGAGATGCAAGCGCGCTACTACATCCAGGCCGCGTCGCTGGCCGGGGGCGACGCCGAGTCGACCGCGGTCCGCGCCGCCCTGCGGCAAGGCTGGGTCGACGGGCACTACGAGAAGGTCGTCGACGGTCTCGAGCCGCGGTACGGGCACTTCGACCCGGCCACCCACCTCTTCGCGGGGTCGGACCGCCACTACACATCGGCCCCCGATTATCAGGGCCAGGCCTACGACATGATCGAGGACGACCTCACCGAGGCCCTGCGACCCGGGGGAAGCCCGGTCAAGGCGGCTCAGGAGGTGCTGCGCATCCTCCGGGACCAGCTGCGTTCCGTCATCGAGTTCGGTGGGCTCTCCCTTGACTCTTACGTCGAGTTTCAGTCCAACGTCCGCGGCCGCATCAACCGCCTGGAGGCGGGGGTGCCACCCATGCGCTCCCAGCAGCTGCTGGCGCTGCTCGACGCCGGGGTGGTGCGAATTCCACTGGGACCTGACCCGGAGTTGGCGCCCTGCCCCGACGGCATCCGCCTGAGCTCCACGGCCCTCGACGAGCCGACCTCCGTGACGGTTGACGGGGTGGTGCGGGGCTATCTCGACATGCCGTCGCTGGCCCGGTCGGGCTCGCCCCTGCTCAACCGTCTTTACGCCAACGGAAGGCTGACCCAGCTCACCTACGGTGACACGGCCGTGGGCAGCGTGGCAATAAACGAAGAATTCCACCCCTACGACACCGAGGGCCGGCTCCAGCCCAACCTCTCCGTGCTGGGCGTGCTCACCGAGGGAGTGCGCTACTTCACCCACTACCTGCCCTCGCCCCGCAGCCGCCTCCGGGCCGTCTACGACGCCCAGGCCTGCGTCGAGGCCGTGATCGGCTGATCAGATGACGGATTACACGACCGGACGGGCTCGGCCGTTGGTAGCGGTGGGCTACGGGCCGCGTTGCGTCCCAGTGATGCAGCTTGCCGAAGCGGCCGCCGGCCTGTGCGACCTGCTGTGGATGATCGACACGTCCGTGCCGGGGATGGGCGAGATGGCCGGTCTCCTCAACAGGTTCGGCGCCGTCGTCGACCTCGGCGGCATGAGCACCGAGCAGGCGGTCAAAACCCTGGCGGATTGGGAGCCCGACGGAATGACCACCTACCTCGACGCCGGTATGGTCGAACTTGCTTGTGTGGCAGAGGATTTGGTCCTCCCCTTCCACAGTCAGGCAACCGCCGCGGCCCTCACCGACAAGGCCCGTCAACGCCGGGCCCTCGCAGCGGCCGGCCTCGACATGCCCCCCTGCCACCTCGTCCGCCCCGACCAGTCCGCGCGCGAGCTCTTGGCATTCGAGGCCGAGGTGGGATGGCCCGCCGTCCTCAAGCCCCGCTCGGCCCAGGGCAGCCGCTACACCTTCCTGGCCCGCGACCGTGCTGAGCTCGAGAACCTGCTCGTCGCCCTCGGCCCCGGCCGCCCCGACATGGTCCTCGAGGGTTACCTGCCTGACGATCCGGCCCGGGACGGCGACCCGTACGCCGGCTACGTGTCGGTCGAGAGCGTGGTCGCCGACGGCGCCATCAGCCACCTGGCCCTGACCGGGCGCTTCCCGCCGGCCGAAAACTTCCGTGAGACCGGGTTCTTCATCCCCGCAGCCCTCGACGCCGGGAGCCGCTCGGCCGTCCTCGACCTGGCCACCCAAGCCATCGAAGCCCTCGGGGTGCGCACCGGCTGTCTGCACACCGAGGTCAAGTTCACACCCGGCGGGCCCCGCATCATCGAGGTCAACGGACGGCTGGGCGGCGGTGTGCCCGAGATGCTGGAGCGGGCAGCCGGCGTCAGCCTGCTCGACCTCACCCTGCGGGTGGCCCTGGGCGAGCGGGTGTCCGTCGACGGGCCCGTGGCCACCGAGCGCATCGGCTACCGCTTCTTCCTCCAGCCGCCGACCGTCTCGGCCACGGTGTCGGCCATCGAGGGCATCAACGACTTCAGCGACCGTGCCGAGGTGGACACGGTGAGCGTCCACCAGGGTCCGGGGGCCGCCCTCGACTGGCGGGACGGCTCCGGCAACCACATCGTGGCCGTGGTCGGCTCGACCGACGACGAGGAGCAGTTGCAGGCGGCCTACCGGCTCCTCCACCAGCAGGTCACGGTCACCTACACCGACGTGAGGTATTGAGCGCGGTGAGCGTTCGATTGGCCGGGGCCCTCGACCCGGGGGCGGAGACGGACGGGGCCGAGGGGCCCGCGCGGTGGACGTGTGCTCTGGTCAACAACATGCCCGACGCCGCCTTCGACGCCACCGAGCGACAGTTCGTGGGGCTTCTGGACGCCGGGTCTGGGTGTGAGACGGTCGCCCTGACCCGCTACACCATGGCGGGGGTGCCCCGCGGCGAGCGGATCCGGGCCCGTATCGCCGCCGAGTACCGTCCCCTCAAGGACATCACCTCGGACCCCCCCGACCTGCTGGTGGTGACCGGCTCCAACCCGATCGAGTCCCGCATCCAGGACGAGCCCTACTGGTCCGATCTGTGCGGGCTGCTGCGGTGGGGGAGCGAGAACGTGCCGGCCATGGTGCTGTCCTGCCTGTCGGCCCACGCCGCCTTGGCCGTCTTCGACGGCGTCGAACGGACCACCCTGCCGGTCAAGTGCACGGGCGTCTTCGCCCAGCAAGCCGATCGGACCCACCCGCTGGCCGCCGGCTTCGACGGACCCGTCGTCCTGCCCCACTCGCGGCTCAACGCCGTGCCCGTAGAGGCGGTGGCCGCTGCGGGCTACGCGGTGGCCCTGCAGTCAGCGGAGGTAGGGTGGAGCGTGGTCACGAAGACTGTGGGCCGGTCTGACGTCGTGCTTGTCCAGAGCCATCCCGAGTACGATCCCTCGAGCCTCGTGCGCGAGTACGCCCGGGACGTGCGGCGCTACGCCGGCCACGAGAGTGACCACCTGCCCCGCCTCCCCAAGAACTGCGTGGCGGCTTCGGACTGGGATGGGCTCCGCCGGCTGCACGAGCGGGTGGTGGGCGGCGAGCGGGACCCGGCCCTGGTGGCCGCCTTCCCCTTCGACGAGGTCGGCGCCCGCGCCCCCTGGCCGTGGCGGGCCGCGGCCCTTTGCCTGTACGGCAACCTGTTGAGCACCATTCCGAATAGGAGCACCTCAGGCCATGCATGACGAGACCATCGCAATCCACGGTGGCTACACAGCCGACGGGACGCGCGCCGTGGCCGTGCCCATCTACCAGACGGTGGCCCACGACTTCATCGACGCCGCCCACGCCGGTGCCGTGCTCGACATGGAGACGCCTGGCTTCCACTACAACCGGCTCAACAATCCGACACTCGACGTCCTCGAGCGGCGCATCTGCGCGCTCGAAGGGGGCACGGCGGCCCTGGTGGTGGCTTCAGGTATGGCCGCCGTCAGCTACGCCATCCTGACGGTGGCCAGTGCCGGCTCGAACTTCGTGGTGGCCCCGCAGCTCTATGGGGCCACTTTCACCTACTTCGCCCACGTGCTGCCTACCCTGGGCATCGAGGCCCGTTTCGCCGTCGACGACCGAGCCGAGTCCATCGCCCCTCTGATCGACGAGAGCACCCGCGCCGTCTTCTGCGAGACGATCGGCAATCCGGCCGGCAACATCGTGGACCTCGAGGCTGTGGCCGCAGTGGCCCATGCGGCCGGCGTGCCCCTCATCGTGGACAACACGGTGGCCACCCCGCTCGTGCTCAAGCCCTTCGAGCACGGGGCCGATGTGGTCGTCCACTCGCTGACCAAGTTCGTGGGCGGCCACGGCACTACCCTCGGTGGGGCCATCGTGGACGGCGGCCGGTTCCCGTGGGCCGACCACCCCGACCGCTTCCCCATGTTCAACCAGCCCGAGCCCGCCTTCCACGGCGTCGTCTTTGCCCGCGACTTCCCCGAGCGGCCGTTCACCGTGCGGGCCCGCTCCACTCAGCTGCGCAACAGCGGCGCGACCCTTTCCCCCTTCAACGCCTTCCTGCTCCTGCAGGGCCTCGAGACGATGGCTGTACGGCTCGAGCGCCACGAGGCCAACGCCCGGGCCGTGGCCGACTACCTCGCCGCCGACCCCCGGGTGGCCTGGGTGAGCTTTGCCGGCTTCCCCGACCATCCCTACCACCATCTGGTCGAGCGGTACCTGCACGGGCGTGTGCCGTCCATCGTCACCTTCGGGGCCGAGGGGGGCTACGAGGCGGGACTGGCCTTCTTCGATGCGCTCCAGCTCGTCAAGCGGCTGCTCAATCTGGGAGACGCCAAGACCCTCGCCATCCATCCGGCTTCCACGACCCACCGCCAGCTGTCCGCCGATGAGCTGGTGAAGGCCGGTATCCGGCCGGAGACGATCCGCCTGTCCATCGGGATCGAACACATCGACGACATCATCGAGGACATCTGACCAGGCCCTGGACAAGGCCATGGCTGGCTGAGCCATCCGTAGGGGTGCGCCCCGCGAGGACCCCGGCTAGATCACGCGGGTGTCGAACTGCTTCGACTTTCCCCTCGACAGTCGCTCTATAGAACCGACCTCTTGGACACGGACGTCCGACTCCGGCCCGCCGTGCCGGCGGAGCACGTCGATCAGTTCTGTCCGTAGATGCTGCAGATCGCTTGAACCGTCGGTCACCACGGACACGTCGACACCACATTGCGTCTGGTCGATGAAGAAGTTGGCGACGCCGGGGGTGGCAACGACAGTCTGCTCGAAGGCCGCGCGGGGCACCACAGCACCGCCTTCGTACTCGAACACTCCATTGATCCGACCGTTGACCGACGTGATGCGGCGGTGAGCGCAACCGCACGGACACGGTTCGTCGGTCATCGTCACCGCGTCTGCGAGGTCGTAGCGGATGAGCGGCTGCGCCAGGTTGAACAGGTTGGTCAACAGCATCCGCTCCGCAGGCTGCCCGTACGGTACGACGTTGCCGTCAGCGTCCGCCGGCTCGAGGATGACCAAATCATCGGCGATGTGCATGCCTTCTCCGACGCCGCACGGAAACGCGTAGGTGCCCTCTGAGCAGCCCCAGAACTCGGAAGCCTCGATGCCCCATGCGGACCGAACCGACTCTCGTACGACTGGGGTGCAGAGCTCTCCCGCGACGCTGACCCAGGTCGGTGTGATTGTGAGTCGTCCTTGTATCGCCTCCAACGCCAGCTCCCGGATGAGGCTGGGCCAACCTTGGAGAGCCTGCACATTAGGACGGACGTTATTGAGACGGTCGACAATCTCGTCCAGGGGGAGGGTGGCATCGAAGCAGTGCGATGCTGGCCCGCCGCTTTCGAAGCTGCTAAAGGCGTAGAAAGCCCCCGATTCATGTCTGGCGCTACAACTGAAGCACTGCGCCAGCACCGCGTCCGGGTCTTCGCCGCGGCGCCCGGTCCAGCGTGAGCCCTGCATCACAAAGGTGACGAACGCGTCCCAGCCGTAGACATGGAATGCCGCGGTTCCTGTATATCCAGACGTGACGATTGCCCGGTACTCGTCGTCCAGGTACCGGTCTCCGTCCAACGAATCGACATGTTGTTGGACCCGGGCAAGTGTTAACCCGGGGACCGTGACCAGCCGGTCGAACTCCTCCATCATCTCGGCTCTGGTCAGGATCGGCAAAGAGGGGAGGTCGGATTCGGTGAAACTCGCCAGATCGCGGCCTGCCAGTCGTTCCCGCCAGAACGGCGAACGATCCGCGGCGTACACCAACAGCTCGCGAAGACGCCGTTCGCGTTCTGCGGCGAGACGCCCTGCGTCCCAACGCAGCCGGCGCACTCCCTTCAAGTACGTATCTTGCAATTCGGCACGCTGGCGCCGGACCAGTTCCTCGTAATGTCCCTTCGACATCGCGCCAGTTGTATTCACGCAAGGGATCGTAGCCCAGGCCCAGCGCTCCGATACCGTCCCTGGGCAAATGGCCGTTTATGTCGACGTGCGGTTCCTTTGACAGCCCGTGACTGGAGCCGTTTGCGCTCGCTGCACCGCTCGGGCCGCGTCTTCGTGTCCGTTGGTGATTAATCCTGAGATCACGCCAACGACGTCAGCGGCTGGTCGATTCTGGCTGAGCTTGAACTTGGCCTCGACGCGGGTGATCAGCAATTCCACTCCCACAATCGCGCGTAGTTGACCCTCGATGAACTGTGGCGGCGCGTCGTCGACGGACCATGGTTGCGGTCGCCCAGCCTCATGGCGTGCGGTTAGATCACGCACATTCTGTTCGACCCAGGCCGGGTCATCGTGCACTGCGAGTCGCCCATAGACGTGCGCAGTGACGTAGTCCCAAGTGGGCACCACGCGTCCGTGCTCGGCCTTGCTTGGATACCAGGCCGGGGAAATGTACGCATCTGGTCCCCGCACGATGACCATTGCTTCGCCCACCACCGGGCGCCGCCAATGGTCATTGTTGCGGGCGAGATGACCACGAAGGGTCCTCATGCCCGGGTCATAGACGAACGGCAGCATAGTAGCGACCACGCCCTCCGGCGTTGCAGTGATCAGGTCAGCAGCACCGCGGTGAGTAAGCAGGTCGTCGACGGCCCGCTCGTCGGCGGCGAAATGGGCGGGAATGTGCATGTTGTCCAGTATGTCGGTCTACCCGGCACGGCTTATATGACTGAGTTGCAACGACACTGACGGCTCAGTCCGCTACGTTCGGCGGCGCCAAGCCAGCCTCCTTCAGCAGCCGTCGCTCGTCGACCTTGCTGGAAGACGTCAAGGGCAAGTCGGCCACCAAGACGATTTGATCGGGCAGCATCGTTTCCGGGAGCCGTTCGTAGGCGGCCTGGCGGACGGCGATAGGGGTGAGTTCGCCGTCCGGCACCACGAATGCGACGACCCCCAGTTTGCCGTCCAGATCGAGGGTCGTGCACGCCGCGGATGCGACCCCGTCGATACCAACGAGCGCCTCGGTCACCTCGACCAGCGACATCCTCACGCCATGTCGCTTGATGACGCGGTCCGAACGCCCCACGTATACGTAGTTGCCCCGGTCGTCGCGGAAGACGAGGTCACCAGTGCGGTAGAGGGTGGTTCCTTCGAGGACGTCCGTCCGCAGCACGCCTGCGCTCAGCGCCGGGTCGTTCAGATATCCGGCCATGAGCTGCAGTCCGCCGATGTACAGCTCGCCGACCACTCCGGGGCGATCCACCAGCTTTCCCTGCTCATCAACGAGGTGGAACGAGCTCCCGGGATGAGGATGACCGATCGGTACCGGCCCTGCGTCGAGCAACTCGGGCGTCAGTTCCAGATGGGCGACGGCGATGGTCGTCTCGGTCGGGCCGTACCGGTTGACCACCCGCAGTCCCGGACTGGCGGCCCACACCGCCCTGATATCGGCCGTGGACGGCGCTTCGCCGCCCAGGGCTATCACTCTCAGCGGGGTGTCGGCCAGCCGCGCCAGACCGCCGCTGGCCCGGAGCAAGCGGAGGTAGCTGGGAGAGAAGCTGGTCGCCGTGATCCCCTCGCTGACGACAATCGAGAAGAACCTGCGTGGGAACAGCAGGGCTTCCCGGTCGGGGATGACGAGGGGAACGCCGCGAACGAGCGGGGGAAAGATGGCAGAGAATGACCCGTCAAAGTGCACGGGCGAGACGCATAGGCCCCGGTCGGCCGCGGTGAGTCCCACGGCCTCGGCGCATGCTTCGACTGCGGTGAAAAAGGCATCCGGGGAAATCTGCACCCCCTTGGGGCTGCCGGTCGTCCCCGACGTGTAAATGATGTAGGAGATGGGGCCCATTACGGGTGGTGGCGTGCGCCCATCGGCGACGCTTAACGCCGAAAGGGAGGTCCACGCCGCGCCGACGGGAAGACCCGACGGCGCCGTTTGGTGCGAGCCTGCGGTGATCACCAGTGCGGGGCGGCAATCAGCCACGATCTGCGCACGGCGGAGATCTGGATCGGTAATCGCCAGTGGAACGAACGTGACCCCCGCCCACAGACAGCCCAGTGCCGCCACCACGAAGTCCACAGAATTGCCGATCAGCAGGGCAACCCGATCCCCGGGCTCGACGCCTTTCTGAAGCAAGCCGGCGGCGACTCTCCCCGCTGCGGCGCGCAACTCGCCCCGGGTCAACGCGCGATCCAGGTCCTTGATCGCGGGCCGATCCGGGGCTCGATCGGCGTGGTCCAGCACCGCACCGAGCACGCCGTGGTCCGTCACGCCCCCTCGCGGGTGCTGCACGCTCACTATTCTCATTCGCCGGTGGGCCAGACGCGAGAACTAGGTGCCCGCGAGCTGGGCGACCACAGGCGCGAAGGCCTCCATCGCCTCGCCAGGCACCACGATGTTGGTGAAGCCCCACCTCTCACGGCGCTCCAGAAGCCGCTCACACAATTCGTCGGGGGTACCCAGCAGGGCGATCGGTAGGTCGAGCGCGTCCTCACCCGGAAGACCGAGCATTGTCGCGGTGCGCACGGCAGCGCGGCGGCTGGGGACGATTCTGGTGGCAAAGGCCACAATCTGGAACTCGATCGAATCGAACCGATCCGGCGCCGCTTCTCGCACCCAGGCCAAGCAACGGTCGTATCGATCGAGCGTGGCCTGGATCTTCGTGTCCGCGTTGTTGTCGCCAACGTTCAGGCTCGTATTGATCCCGACGGTATCCGCTTCCCGGGCTGCGACCGTAAGTAGTCGCTTGCTCCCGCCCCCAACCATCACGCGAGGCGGCGAAGCCGGGCGAGGATCGCAGCGGGCGCCGCGCACCGTGTAATACCTCCCCGCGAATGTGGCCTCCCCCTGACTCCACAGGCTCTTCATCACAGCGAGGCTCTCGGCCAGCCGGTCGACGCGGACAGCCAGTTCATCGAACTCGATCCCCGCCTGCTCGTAATCGCTCCCGAGCCAGCCCGCCCCAAGGCCCACCTCGACCCGTCCTTCGGCCGCCAAGCCAAGCGTGGCGATCTCCTTGGCCAACACAACCGGGTTGCGGAAGTCGTTGTTCAAAACGAAGGACCCTACGTGCAGGGTCGACGTCGCTTCGGCGGCCACGGTCATGGCAACGAGTGGCCCGAACTGCGCGTCAAGGTGGTCAGAACCGTACAAGGTCGAGTAACCGAGACTCTCGGCCTTAAGGGCCTGGTCCCGCCAAGCGGACATGGTGGGCGCGACCGCGGCGTATACGCCGAATCGAAACGGGAGCATCTATCGTCGGACCTCCACTGCGCGGTAATGAGAGCCAGTGTCGACCGGCCAGCAGCCAGCGGATCGCCCTCGCGTCGGTTGTACAGTATGCGGCATGCCAGCAGCAGTACGAACAGTCGGTTCGGCTTCCGCGCCGGCAAACATTGCGAAGGTGCTCGACGAAGACGGGTGTGTGGTCATTTCCGACCTCGCGCCTCCCGAAACGATGGATCAGATACGGGCCGAGCTCGAGTCATACCTCGCCGCCACCGCAGGAGGCAACACCGAGTTCCTGGGCGCAACCACCCGCCGTACCGGCGCCCTGATTGCACGTTCGCCAACCTCTCGCTCACTCATTACCCACCCGACGATCATCGACACGCTCGACCTCGTATTGGGCGACCACGCCAGCACCTTCCAGGTCGACCTGACCCAGCTGGTTACCATCGGACCTGGTGAGCCGGCGCAGATGATTCATCGGGATCAGTGGTCGTTCGATCGTTACCATTTCCCAACGGGCTTTGAAGCCGAAGTCGCCACCATGTGGGCCGTGACCGACTTCACCGAAGAGTCGGGCGCGACACGGATGGTAGTGGGCAGCCACCGGTGGGAGGACGATCCCGACGAGGTGGACCCCGCCCTATCCTCCCCAGCGGTCATGACCAAGGGTTCGGTCCTCTTGTATACGGGCTCGATATTCCACGGCGGGGGCGCCAACACCACCAAGGCCAGCCGGATCGGGATGAACGTGGGCTACTCCCTCGGGTGGCTGCGCCAGGAGGAAAACCAATATCTCGCCTGCCCGCCCGAGATCGCCCGCACCCTCCCCGAGGGGCTGCTCAGGCTAATGGGCTACCAGCGCGGCTCCTACTCCATCGGCTACGTGGACGACATGCGAGAACCCCTGGACTGGCTGTACGGCAGCCCGGCGTTCATATCAGACTTCTACGAGTACCGCCGAGCCGCTCGCAAGCGGCTCAAGGCGACCGGGAGCTACGTTTCGCCCGTCGAGTCTTAGCTCGAAAGCGTTCGAGGCTGGCCGACGGTAAAAAGTCCAGTCGCGATTGATCTGCACAGCCCGCAACAAACCTGTAGTATGTCTATGGCCAGATTACTGGCCAATAGGTTTGCAAAACGGCAGAAATGTGAGATCAGCGTGATACAGGACCAGATTCGTGAAGTCTTAGCGACGCATGGCCGCATGACCGTCGATCCACGCGAGGTGGACGATCAGGCCGATCTCTACGAGCTCGGCCTGACCTCCCACGCGTCCGTCGACGTCATGCTCGCGCTTGAAGACGAATTCGACATCGAGTTCCCCGAAGAAGTACTCAAGAAATCCACCTTCGCTTCCGTACACAACATCGGGCAGGTAGTCGAAAGCCTGGTCAAGTCGCTGGCGTGATGCCACGTGCGGCTGGCTAAAAGCACATCGGTGGATTCCGTTTGTAGCGCGACGATAAAGGCAAGTGCGTGATCACCTTGCCGGGCGAGGTTGACGGGCACCGCGTCCGCGTCGGATGCGACGTCGTGCCCATTGACGACGTCAAGGACTCGCTGGCGAAATTCGGGGACCGCTACCTGCGCAAGGTTTTTACCGCGAGCGAAATCAACGACTGCCAGGGTCAGGACAGGGTGCAGCGACTGGCGGCCCGATTCGCGGCCAAGGAAGCAGTGATCAAGGCATTCGCAGAACCCGACTGGCCCTTTCCCCTACGCGAGATCGAGGTGACGCGGGACGGTCCGCTACCTCTGCTTCGTCTGAGTGGATCGCTCGCCGAGCGTGCAAAACAGCAAGGCTGGCTCAGCTCGTCGTTGTCGCTTTCGCATGCCGACTGCCACGCAATGGCCGCTGTTCTGGTGGTCTGTGGCCCGGCCGCGTCAACGGCGGGTTAGGACTGGGTCATGCCGGAGATGACGCGCCGACATGATCCGGCGTGGGTTTGGATGATCGGGGCGTTCGGCGGGGGACTCGCGCTTGCCGTGGCCGTTCTGGCCGGTTACGGCACCGACCCCGATGGCCTCAGGCTGGGGGTGCGCTTCACGGCGCGCTGGTCGTTCCTTTTTTTCTGGCTCTCCTATGCCGGCGGAGCGATGGCCATCCTGTTCGGCCCCGCCTTTGCCGGGCTAGCGCGCCAGGGGCGAGCCTTGGGCCTGGCCTTCGCTGCCGCGATTCAGGTCCATATCGGATTGGTCGTCTGGCTGGGCGTCGTCATCGGCCAGATTCCTTTGCAAGGCGGCGTGCTTTGGTTTTTCCTGGTCGCGTTGTTCTTCACTTATCTGCTGGTACTGGTGTCCTTCCGAATCGGTATGCGCAACCTGGGACGTCTGTGGCGGCCACTGCTCTTCCTGAGCACGACTTACATTCTGATCGCCTTCGGCCGGGATTTTGTGCTGGGCGCACTCACCCGCAAGACATACGAGTGGCTCTACGCCGCCGAATATGTACCGTTCGCGCTGTTGAGCCTTATCGCAATCCCGCTGCGCCTTGCCGCGTTTCTTCGCCAGCGCTTCGGCTTGCGTTCCGCTACGGCCTAACGCACGGGGGCCTAATGCAAGGCCGTCTTGTGATCTTGCGCGATCAGCAAGCGCCCGCACGTCGAGCAGGCGTGAACCGGACAGGCATGGAGTGCATGTTGTTGATCAGCGTCGACGGCATGCGCTCGATTGGTCCCGCCAACTCCATGTTCTTCATCCGGCTCAGCACCTCCGATACAAGGGCCGCCGTCTCCACCCGGGCTAGGTTCGCGCCGAGGCAGAAATGGGCGCCGCCGCCTCCAAAAGCCAAGTGCGGGTTAGGCTTACGAGTCACATCGAAGCGTTCGGGATCGATGAAGTAGCCCTCGTCCCGATTGGCCGACGGGTAGAACATCGCCACCCGGTCGCCTTCCTTCACGGGCACCCCGCGTAGTTCGGTGTCCTTCGTGGCCGTGCGGAAGAAGGCGATGAACGTGGCAACATAGCGAAGCATTTCTTCAATCGCGCTCGGCAGGAGCGACGGATCCGCCTCAAGCTTGACCCGCTCCTCCGGATGATCCATCAACGCGCACATGCCGCCGGCGACCAGGTTACGGGTCGTGTCGCCGCCCGCATTGATCAGCAGCAAGAACAAGAAGTTGAACTCCCTCTCGGTGAGGCGCTGCCCGTCGACCTCGGCATGCAGCAGCGATGTCGCGATGTCATCGCAAGGATCCGCACGTTTACGGGCCACAAGTTCGGTCGAGTACCTGAACATCTCGGCGCCGGCCCTGATGGCGCGGGAGCCGCCTATCGAACCGGTGTTCATGATCTCGGTCAGCTCGTAAAGCCGATAGCCGTCTTCTAGCGGAATGCCGAGCATTTCGGCGATGACGTATGAGGGCAGCGCCCCGGCGACGTCGGTGACGAAGTCGCACTCGCCCCGCTCGATGACGTTGTCGACTACGTCGCGCGCCATGTCCGTGATGCGCTCATTGAGCTTCGCTACCTGGCGCGGGCGGAATCCCTTGCTGGCCAAGGCGCGCAGCGCGGTCTGCCGCGGCGGGTCCATCGTCAACATCATCGCGCCCCGCTGGTCGGCGATGTCGTCGGGACCGGGCACGTCGAAGTACACCCCCGTCGCCTCCGACGACCACGTGGCGCTGTCGCGGGACACGGCAAAGACCTCGTCGTAGCCGGTGAGCGCGAGGAATCCAGGCCCATCGTTATACGGGTGCCACGCCACGGGTGCGCTCTCGCGGAGCTTCCGGAACGCGTCGTAGGGCATTCCCGCTGCGTATGTGTCCGGATCGGCGAGGTCGACACCGCCGATGCTAATCGCGTTTTCGGTCACGCCGTGATGTCCGATAGGGGGATGTGCTCCGATGGGGAAACTGCAGTTACCGGCAACACCGCGTTGCGGATCGCCGCCAATACCGCCGGGTGAAGGGCGGCATGGTCGCCGTCGGCTGTGGCGATGAAGCGGGGCGGCTTTGACGTCCCTTGCAGCCGGTCAAGGGCTGCCCGACCGCCTTTGGCAGTGAAGTCCTCCGCATCCCCGGGCGAGGTAATCAGCGTCACGTCGGCTCCACGGCGGGCAAGCGTTGTCAGAACACCCTCCGGCAGCAACACGAGTCCGACCCAGCTCAACACCCGCAGGACGTATCGCGGGAGGTGGTTGTGGATAACGCCCTTAGGACGCTCCCGGGCCGTTTGGAGAAGTGGTTTGAGGCGCTTTGTCCACTTGGATTGGGAGGGATTGCCGTCCGTGTCACCACCCGCGTTGGCCCGTAGCGTTTTCTTCCGGGTGCTCCAAAACTGATGAAGCAAGGTGGGCGTGACGCGCCAATTCCACCACAGCGGGTTGACCATGATCGCCGACAGCGCACCGATATTGCGCGCGACATGAGCGGCGTACCACGCGCCGGAGCAGACACCGACAAGCTCGAGTTCGCCGGCGCCTTGGAGCGCATACCTGGCCACCGCTATCGATTCGGTGATGTCAGCCCTGGTAAAAATCCTGCGCCAACGGTTCCGGTTGATCCGGCCCGACAGGCCCAGTCCTGTCGGGTCCCAGCGCAGTGCCTGTGACCCGGCCGCTGCAATGCGGCGTGACAATTCGACCCACTCCCGGACGGGTCCTACGTGCAAGTCGATGGACGTCACAAAGAACAACACGGTCTTTGCGGGCGCGGGACTTTGGCGTCGGGGGAGCGTGCGGATGGCGAATACGCCGTTCGGTTCGATTCGTTCGATGCTCTCGAGAACGTCGACCCCGTCGGGCCCTTCGGCCGGCATCGTCACCGTAGTCAAGTACTGAGGTACGGCGCGATGGGTGCGAGTGGGCACTTTTCCGTCGATCCAGTCGATGACCGAATCGACCGCGGTGAAAGGGATCGGTAACAAAAACCCCGTCGGCCGGGCGCATTCCGGCAGACCGCCGGTAATGAACGAATCAACTCCCTCGGCCGACGCCAGGGCGGTGACGCGCTTGTCGGTCTCGGCTGGTCGTCCCACCAGAAGGAGGTTGTCGATGCCATGGGCGCTGAGTGGACTGGCACCCAATCTCAGCGCGGCGAATTCCGCGGCGGCGTGGTCGCTCAACCGTCCGCCGACGATTGACACTTCGCCACGCGTAGTAGGCCCCCCGTCCACCGACACCCGGAACAGCGTGGTGTGTTCCCGAAGGTAACGCCTGCCCGTTCCATAGGGATCGAGGTAGACCACGCGGTTGACCGCGTGGGATTGGGCCAGGTACTTGTCGAGGATCAGGCACCCCGCACGTATGCCGATGGCAGTCGCCGACTCCGCGCCGATCAGCGTGAGGTAGTCGAGCGCGTGGCCCACGCTTGCCACCCAGTTGGCCACGGCGTCATCACGGCCCTGATCGTATGCAGAGTCACCTAAGCCCAGATAGTCAAAACGCAGCACGGCAAACCCCCGGCGCGCCATGTCGTCGGCGAGGATCCGTTGCATTCGGACACTGTCCATCCCCTCCTTTCCGAGCGAACCACAGATCAGTACCCCACCCCTGATTTGGTTGTCGACCGGCAGATGAACCACGCCGAACAATGGTGAATCAGACGGTCCGAAAAATGTCGGCACCTCTGTCGTCGCCGACGGCATCTTGCGCTCGCTCCAACGGTCGGCTTCCGCCGCTGGCGGATAGCCGCCGGCCGCCGCGGTCAGTGCTTCCGGCCGTCTGGTACCGAGCGACAAGTGCTTCTCCTCACGAACAAAGGCCGACCCGCAAAGCTCCCGCGGCGACGTCCGATCGTAGCGATCAGGGGCCCGACGGCGACAAACGGAGAGTCTAGCTCTCGGTCACTATACATACTACTCAGATGATATGTATGATTGAACGAACTTTTAGTAGCGTAAGACTTGATGGCTCGGATGTTCCCATGCGGCTTGTGACCAGCAACGGTGGCTGGTGAATTTGACACTTCGACGGGGGTAGGAATGTCCTCGACCACCGACAATCGGAACAGCGTGATGTGTTCCCGAAGGTGACACCTGCCCGTGCTCACGCCTGCGCCGGGGTCAGGCCGAACCGTTGCGCGCCGCCGACAAGCCGGGCACAAGACCTTGCCGTTATGCCGGAGCATCGGTCTAGTTTTCTGGGGCTTTTGACCCAATTGCTTTGAGTAGCAGTGATTCGTATTGGCCTGCCACGTGTTCCCAGGTGAATTCCTGGGCATGCCGCCTTCTACTTGCGGCGCCCAGCGTGTTCCTGAGGGCACTGTTATCAAGCAGTTCCGTGATTTGTGCATCGGCGTCGGCGGTATCGGCGAAGTACAGTGCTGCGTCTTGTGCGACCCAACGGTTGTAGGGGTTGTCGTGAGCGATGATCGGGTTACCGACCGCCATGGCCTCTACAAGGGAGGGGTTGGTCCCCCCGACTGTGTGGCCGTGCAGGTAGCCGAGTGAGTGCAGTCGCAGCGACTGGACAGCGGCGTTGTCAAACACCGCGCCTAAGAAGACCACCTCGTCACTGGCGGCGTTCAGAACCAGGCGATGGTATTGGTCGTCGGGGTCGTAATTGCCGAGGATGGCAAGCTTGACTCCGCGCTCAGACCGCGAAAAGCCTTGGACAAGTTCGAGGAGGTTGTTCTCCGGTATTGGTCGGCAGATAAGCGTTAAATATTGTCCGGGCTCCAATCCGCGGTCGGTGACCGGCTCTGTTGGGGCCTCAGTGATCGCATGAGCTCCGTAGGTGATCATCGTTATCTTGCTGGCTTTGGCTCGTGTCAGCAGATAGTCATGGATCTCGGGATGGTCGGCGATGAGTTCGTTTCCCACCCAACAAGCGATTCTCTCGTTGGTCCAGAGGATCGATTGCCGGAATAATCCCCACCTCGACCGGGACCATTCAATACCGTCCATGTTGATGACGTTCGGAATCCCTTTGATTCGTTGCAGCACGTTGAAGATCGCTGTGTTGTAACCCAATGTCAGGCAGACATCTCGATAACGTGCGGCGTGTTTGATCGACAACAGGTCGAACTGCGATGTCCCGAGCCATCCCTCACGCGGGACGCAGATCGTGACGCGCTCGATGCCGTTCCATTCGTCGTATCGAATCGGGCCAGAGCCCTGCTCCTGGCAGTACACGACCACCCGCCAGCCTCGATCACGCAGAACAAGAGCAATATTCTCGGCGGCAGTTTCAAATCCCCCGTACGCCGCTGGAACGCCATGTGTCCCTAGGATTCTGACGGTTCGGCCAGATTCGCGCACCGGTCGACCTTACCCCTCGTGTCCACTCGTCCTGGCATCGCCGGCGGTGCCGCGTTGCAGCTCAATGCTAACTGGCGCACCATCTTGGCGACGTTTCGCGTTGGCTAGCGCGTTCGGCGCCGGCTTTATGACCTTGTCTTCACCGCGATCTCGCCCCTTCGGGCGACCAAGGAGAATCGCAACCACCGGACCCAGTAACAGGCCGACAATCACCCCGAACAATATGATCGTTGATCGGCCGGGTGAGACCAACTCTTGGTCAACAGCGGGTGCCACGATGACGGCGCGCACGACCGGCGGCCCAAGGTCTGCCGGTGTTGTTTCGAGCTCCTTGACCATGCCGACGAAATCCTCGGACAATGCATTCGCCAACGATACGGCGTTGGTCGCCGACGAATCGGTGACGGACAGAGTGATCAGTGCTGATCCAGTTTTGGCCGACGCATCAACCTTTTTGGCGAGATCGCGCGGTGCAATGTGCAGGCTCAACCTTTTGACGGTGCGCGTGGCCAGTGATTCGCTCATGATGAGATTGTTGTAAGACGCGATCCGCACCTGGGCAAGTTCGGCCGCCGCGTAGGCATCTTGTCCATCCGTGGCGCTCGGTGTCGCGATGAGGATCCGCGTCGAAGCCATGTACGTGGCCGGGGTCAGAAATGCCCACGCGACGGCAATGATCGTCACAGCCACGACCACCACCACAACCGTCATCCAACGCACCCGAAGGATGTATACGGCATCTCGCAAAGTCACAACCCACCCCTTCTGACGCGACTCAAACCCGGCAACCCAACCTGCCGATATCGCGGACAAGTTTCTGCACCGGATTGCTCTGATGGTAAACCACAGTGGTCCGCTTAGGATTTGACAAACGAAGCTAGAGCCGACCGGCGGCGAAAGTCGCGGCTTGGTTTGTCATTCCGGACTGAACGTATAGACCGTGTGCAGTCGGGCTGTTGCCTTCGGAGCAAACCGGGTCATCGGGAACGCACAGGTCAATCATCTTGGGGCGATAAAGCGGGCCCACTGCAGGGATCGGGGAGCCCCCCAGCGTCCTCGTGGCTGTACTCTCCGGATTGCCGAACAAGGCGACCGCCGCGACATGAGTAGCCACCTGGGGCGGCAGCTGATCGGTGGTCATGTCGATCACTGCCGCGCCCTGTGAATATCCGCCCAGCACCAGTCTGGTGCTGGGGCAGTTCGCAGCCATGGATTGGACATGAGCACGCGCATCGCCGGACCCGGCGGACAAGCTGCTGGCGAAATCGTCGGTGGCAGGGTAGTTGACCGCGTAGTCTCCGACAGACCGCTCAGGAACTTGCGACCTTAGCGCATAGACGAATGCCTGGCCTATGCTTCCGACGCCGGGAGGTTCATTGGTGCCGCGAGCGAAAACCACCTGGACGTCGGGGCACGGGTCGGCGGAGGCGAAACGAGTCTCGACGAGTGAGCTCAACGGCACCCACGTCATCGCCACGGCCAAGCCGAGGATGCGAGCGATGTTGCGTGTACTCATTGCTCAATGCTCACATACTGCTGGCAATCCTCAGGCCCGATTTGGGCTGTATTGCCACGCCTCGCTGCGCGCCAAAGGTGCGGGTCGGTAGGCGACGTGGTCGCGGAGCATGGCCCACAGGACGTTGAGAGACGAGCCTAAGCGGGGCGCGCGATTGACCCGAGCACCGAGATCGCCACCCCGCCGGGCATCGGGATCTCATCAAACCGGGCGCGATCGACGACGACCTCGCCGGCAGGAGCGGCTTCATCCTGGAGACCGGCGATGTCCCCAAGCCACCGGCGGGCCGGGAGATTCCGCTCTGTCTCTCGCACCAGGAAGCACACCGCGCCCACATCCTGCCAACATGGAAGCGCCTGCAATGCCCGGCTAACCAGCAAGGACTCGAGTCCGCGGCCCATGGCCCGGCAACTCACCGCGAGCTCGTGCACGCGAAGCCGCCCGTTGTCGTTCCTGACGACGAGTAGAGCGATGACGCCGCTGTCCGACAGGCGGTCCGAGAGCGCCACCGACAGCACATAGGCATCCTCGTCCCGCATCGCCGCTTGCAGGTTAGCCTCACCAAGTCGGGCGACCGTGAGGTTGAACTGGTTCGTTTTGGCGCTTAGGTCGGCGAGCCGGGTCAGCTGCTCCTCTCGATCCACGCCGATCTCGGCCCGCACCCCGAGCTCCTCCATGTACCGATCCAAGTCCGGGGCCTCGTGAAGCAGTCGCTCCCGGGTGGCGTTCGCTGCGAGGTCGCCGGCCCGGATCGCTGCGGCGGCGTCGCCCGTCCACCGCCAGAGCCCCGGTTGCCAACGCAGCGCATCGGCGGTCCGATCCGCGTCGGCTTGCGCGTGCACGAGCGCCACGCCTGCGCATTGGAGTCCGACGGTCAGGAGCTCGCCTGGGTTGTCATCGACGAAGACCACGGCGTCTTCACCGATCCTGACTGCAGCGGCGGCACGACGCACCGCATCGGCTTTGGAACCCCAGCTGGCCTCGACGGCAACGAAGTCGTCGAGAGCTAAGCCGTAGTCCGCCCGCCGTGCCGCGAAGAGGCGTTCAACGTCCTCGGGCTCGTTCCGTGACACGAGGGCGAGCAGGACACCGCGCGCCGCGAGTTCCTTCAGAAGAGTGTGCAACCTGGCGTGTCCGGGCGTAACTACGACGCCCTCGATGCCGTCCTCGCCGAGGACGCCCTGGTGCAACGTCTCGTCCAGGTCGACTGCCACCATCTTGTGGGGCGGAAGCAGAGCTGCCGGCAACCAATGTGTGCCGAGCGCACGTGCGAGTTGGACCTGCGCATCCCGGGAGACGCGACTGCCTGTGAAGGCGGCGATGCGCTCGTCGAGGAGGTCGACGCCGGCTTCGTCGCAGACCGTCCAGGGGTCGGCGCAGTGGACTCCTGCCAACCCCCGGAACCGATCGACCGCCGCGGCCGTATGGGTTCGCCGGTCGGAGACGGGGACCACCACTACCGGCCCGACAGCGGACGCCACACATTGCGAGACCCGACGGACGAACCAGTCCAGCGCCTCGTCGTCTTGCAGCGCCAACCGGTCGAGGTCGAACCAGACGAGGTCGAGGTCCGCGCCGCGGTGCGGCGAAAGGGCCAGGGTATCGTCGTACCCTCCGAGCACCAGCTCAAGCTCGAGTCCAGCGTTCTGCAGGTATGGCACGAGTGCTGGCTGGATCGGCTCGATGGCGTGGTTCCGCCACACCGCCACGGTGCCTGTCAGCTTTATGGGTTCGTCGACGATGACCGCAGTGACCTCAGCGCGGCGCGGGCGGGGAGCGGTGAGAATTTCCTGCCGGTTAAACCGCTCCCGGAAGTCCCGTCTCTCTGCCCCGCTCATGGGGGTGAGCTTACCCAGGGTCGTCGCCGTGCGTCTTGCCGCCGAATCCAGGCCGAGAAGCTATGGAAGCATCATATCGGCCGGGCCAATGCGGGTAATTCCGCGCGACCGGTGAAATCTTGCCCTGAGCAAGGCAAGTTTTGAGAGGAAGCGATAGCAGCAATCACACGCCACACCATCGACACTTTGGTCTCCGATCATCAGTCTGGCGCGGCGCTGCCACAACTGAAGACGTTCTATCCGCAATCCTCCAACCTCGGCAACGCACAGTTTGCACTGGATGGGGTGCCAGAATTGGATCTCAAACTCCCTCCGGAAGAGGTCGAACAAATGGTTAGCGCGAGGAGCATCCGCGACACGCTGAAAAGCCAAGGGGCTCAGTAACTCATGGGCGAGCTCTGCATTACGCCAGCTGACATGGCGCTTTTCAGCGATCTCAGCCGCGATGTCAATCCGCTGCACACGAGTTCGGATTACGCCCGCCGCACCGCTTTCGGCGAGCCGGTTGTCTTCGGCATTTTGGGGGCTCTGGCAACACTGCAACAGACGCCGCCCCGCCCCTTACAGGCGCTTAACAAGGTGTCTCTGTTGTTTCTGAACCCGCTGTTCGTAGGTGTGCATTACCGCGTCGTCGTCGTGTCGGATGCAACTCAAGACACGATCGAAGTGTTCGACGGCCGACGCCCCATGGTCCAGAGCACATTTACCTATCAGGATGGGACGGATCGCGCCACCAGCGGCTTGCCGTCGGTCGGAGCAATGGCAAGCCGTACCGTGCCTGCGGAATGGGACGAAGCAAGCCTGCCGGCTAATCTCCGCGTTGCCGGAGACTATATGCCTTCAGCTACGGAGATAGAGCGTCTGATCGCGGGATGGCAACTGCACGACAAAGGCATTACGCCTGCACAGATCGCCGCCCTCGCCTGGACCAGTTACGTGGTTGGGATGGAGATTCCGGGCAAACGAGCTGCCTACTCACGGCTCGAGATGAGCCTGACGGCGGATCAGCCCGCCGCAGCGGCCCCTTACTCCTACACCGTGAAACTCGTCCGCAGTGTCCCGCGGGTCAGCCTGTTGCGGTTAGCGGCACAGTTATGCGTCGGCGAGACGGTGGTGGCGGACGCACAGATCGAAGCGTTCTCGCTCAGCGATTCGCGAACTTGCTCACTGGACGCTCTGGAAAAGTGGCTGCCGCCATCCCAAAAGTTAAGGGGCACCGTGGCGTTGGTGATCGGCGGCAGCCGAGGCCTTGGCGCCGCCCTTGTCGGCGCGCTGGCTTCACAGGGCTGCACCGTGCTGCTCAACTATTCGCGCTCACAACGCGAAGCGGAAGCGTTGCGCGACAGCCTGGCAGGAACGAAGGGCGAGGTACGCCTGTTGCCCGGCGATGCGGCCGATCACGACTGGTGCCGAGAGCAGAGCGAAAGCGTTGTCCGGGAGTTTGGCGGCCTCGATTTTCTGGTCTGTAACGCCAGTCCTGGCATTCGTCCACTGGATTTCGCTGCGGATACCCTGGAGCGTTTCCATCAGTTTGTCGACGAGAGCCTCCGGCTTGTGACCGTGCCGCTGGCGGCGTTTCTGGAGCCGCTAAGGCTCCGCAACGGCCGGCCGGTTGTGATCTCATCCATCTACGCCAGGACGGCTCCCGCGGATATCCCGCACTACGTCGCGGCCAAGTCGGCCATCGAGGGGCTGTTGCGGTCCATCACGAGCCGAGACGCGGCCGCCCATGGCATTCTGGTGCGCCCGCCGAAACTGCTGACGGATCAAACAAATACTCCTATGGACAGAAAGGGCGCCGTCATGCCGGAGCAGATCGCGGCAAAGGTTGTCGCCCTGCTTCTGGACGAACCGGCGCGGGAAGATGTACAGATCGTCGAGGACTTCGAAATTGCCGCGAAGTAGGGTCTGTCAACAACCGGGTTCAAGCACCGCGCGAGCGTAACCGGCGGTCTGGTAGATGTATTGGTAAGCCCATCCCAGCGTGGAGAGGGGTACGGCTCGGCCGGCGCTCACGCCGCTGCCACCTGGACTCTCGACCATAACCAGGTTGCCATCGAAGCATTGCTCGAGAATGAAACGGGCGCGGGAGATATGTGGACGGTACGTGACCACGATGATTGTGCGCCAGCCGTAAGTCGCTGCAAGGCTGCGTATTTCCCGCGCTTCCCCTTTGGTGGTTGGCGGGTCGGGGATGAAGCAGCGCAAGTTGAGGTCTGGGTGCGGCGTCGCACAAAGCCCCGTCCGCCAACGGTCTACAGATAGGACAACGATCGGAGCCCAGCCCTGTTCGCCGAGTCCTATTCCGAAGGGATACCGATCGTAATCACGGCCGCCGAGAACGAAGATCGCGTCAGCGTGACGCAGCGGATCGATCTGCGGTCGCACATAGACAGGTAGCCCTGCCACTACGGCGACGATGATAAGCGTGCAGAAAAACACAAGCCATCGTGGAACGAGACGCCGGCGCCGCGGACCGTCCGGCGAAAGGCGCGCGTCATCGCTCCCTTCAGCCGGGCTCATGGTGTTTGCGGAGCCGCGCCCACCATCGTTGGCCCCACCCGCACCGTGAGTCGTTCACGGTCGCGCGGCGCCCGCGCCGGCACTACCGCCTGATCTGACGATGTGGCGCCGAGACCATTCGCTCGATTAGCGGGAATACCACAAGTTCGTTGCATGGTTAAGATCATACCAAAAGTATGTATGATTGCTGCGGCCAAGCGTCACCGCAACAGTAGTGAACGCGACGGGCTGGCCGCTGCGGAGGCAATCTCGAACGTCCGTTACGGCTCGTCGGGGGTTCGGGGCGCGTCTGGCGGCGGCGGTGAAGGCACTTCGTCACACGGCATCCAGATGTTGACATATATGCAGTGCAGTTCCCTCGGTATCTCAGGAACATCCGCAGGGGCGGCTGCCGGGGCGGGCGGCGGAGGTGGTGGAGGATCGTCGTCGGCCAGTGCCACCGGAGAACCGATCTGACCGCCGATGGCCGCAGCACTAGCGAGCGCTTTAAGGAGCAGTCGCGTGCGATTGATCGCTAACTCGAATCTGTAGACGATGGGCTGATCGTAACGCCGACACATGACAAAGTGTGGCCCATCCGGGTAGACGAAACAAAGGCTGCGCGGGGCGCCCCGATCGCCGCGGTGCGGAGAGCCTGGACCAATTCAGGCACATCATCGGAGGAGTCCGCGGGAGTCGGAGACCAACACCATACGGTATCGAGCGTCTAACATTATGATGCTGACACGTCGGTCAAACTATCGCCCGATAGAAGGGACCCGAAGGCTATCCGCGACATCCTCAGGAAAAGGGACGGCGCCGTCGACAGAGCCAGGCGTGTCTTTACCGGATTTCGCCACATACTTGGTGACGGTGTTTTCCGCCAGCCGTATATCCCACCCGACGGCGGCCCGCGGTCTTGCAGCGGGGATCATTACGCAATGCTGGAGGCCACCTCGTACATGACTGTGTTCATGCGACGCGCCGAGCTTCATTCGCTGGAAGACGAGTTCCCGTTGGCGACATCGTTGAGCATGGTGGCCCGCGGTCCGATCTGGGCCCACTTTCGTGGACACTGCGGAGCACTGAGGAGATGACCATAAGTTCCTGCACCGCTCAAGTTCTCGACGCGGCAGACCCCACAGACAACGCGGTACTAGAACAGCTGCGCGCCGATCCCGTCATTGAATTCATTGATCATCGCGAGGAACAACTCGAGGAATTGCGGGGTCTTCGGCCGCCACCCGGTCCGGAGCTGCTTGCCGAACCCAGCCGATGGGCGTATTACCCCTGGCGGAGGGTCGTCGTCGCGGTGCTCGGTCCCCGGGCCTTCCGCGCTGTGCGGTTGGACCGCAATAGAAATCAGATCACCTCTGAGGAACAGGCGCGGCTCGGATCGGTGCGCATCGGCATTGTCGGTTTGAGTGCCGGACACGTCATCGCGCACACATTGGCCGCACAGGGCATGTGCGCCGAGCTCCGGTTGGCGGATTTCGATCGCATGGCGCTGTCCAATCTGAACCGGGTGCCGGCGACTGTGCTGGACCTTGGGCTGAACAAGGCTGAGGTGGCCGCTCGCAGGATCGCAGAACTCGATCCGTACCTCGTCACGCGGGTTCTGGACGTCGGGCTGACGGTCGACAACGTTGACGAGTTCCTCGACGGACTGGACGTCGTTGTCGAGGAGTGCGATTCGTTGGACATGAAGGCCAGAGTGCGGGAGGGTGCCCGAGCTCGCCAAATACCGGTGCTGATGGCGACGAGCGACCGCGGCCTGCTGGACGTTGAACGCTTTGATCTAGAGCCCGAACGTGCGATATTGCACGGTCTCGTCGGCGACTTGGATTTCGCACGGCTCCACAGCATGAGCAGCCGCGAAAAGGTTCCGTATATGCAGCGTTTCCTCGAGGCAGACCAGTGGTCACCCCGAGGTCTGGCGTCAGCGGTCGAAATCGACGTCACGCTGTCGACCTGGCCGCAGGTATCCGGTGACGTGGTATTGGGAGCGACTGCAATTGCCGAGGCCGTGCGCAGAATCGGATTGGGTGAAGACTTGCCGTCGGGTCGGACCCGCATCGACGTCGGCTCGGCGCTCGATCGGCTCGACGAACCCCAGATGGCCAAGGATCGCCCCCCGCCGCCGGCCGAGTATTCAGATCCGGTGCTGCCGGGCGTGCCGGGCGTCATCACCGCAGCCGCTATTCGGGCGCCGTCCGGCGGCAACGCGCAGCCCTGGCATGTGGAGGCCGGGCCGGATGTCATCACCATTCGGCTGGCGCCCGAGCACACGTCGGCGATGGACGTCGGGTTCCGTGGCAGTGCGGTCGCACTTGGAGCGGCCCTGTTCAACACCAAGGTAGCCGCTGCCGCTCAACAGGTGCTGGGGCCGGTTAGCTTGCTGAATAACGTCGGCGGTGTGCCGTTGCAGGCGACGCTGCAATTGCGTGACGGTGGTGATCCCGAACTCGCTGCGATCTATGAACCCATGCTGGCGCGTGAAACCAACCGCTGTGTAGGTCCGCCCGGCCCGATCGCCGCCGATATCGTCGGACGGCTGCACAGCCTGGCCGAGCGCGAGGGGGCTCGGCTGCACCTCGTGACTGGGCGCGACGACATCGACCGGGCTGCAACGATTCTCGCCGCTGCTGACCGCATCCGCTATCTCACGCCGCGACTGCACGCGGAGATGTTTTCTGAGCTGCGCTGGCCCGGTGACCAGTATCCCGACACCGGTATCGACGTACGCAGCTTCGAGCTCGGCGCCGGCGATCTCGCTGTGCTGGACATCTTGCGGCGCCCGGACGTGATGGCCCACCTCGCGCGGTGGAACGCGGGTGCCGCGTTGGGCGCGGACACTCGCGGCCGCGTGTTGGCGAGTTCTGCCGTCGGCGTCATCTCGGTGCCAGGAGGTACCTTGACGGACTACGCGCACGGCGGGTCCGCCGTTGAGGCGGTATGGATTGCCGCGCAGCAGTCCGGGCTGGCTGTCCAGCCCATCTCGCCGGTCTTCCTTTACGCCCGCAATGCCGACGAGCTCACCGAATTGTCGATGCCCTTCGCCGCGGAGCTACACGATTTGCAGACAGAATTCCGGCAGCTCGTTGGCATGCCGGCCGGCGCTTCCCCTGCCCTGGTACTGCGATTCGGTGTAGCCAGCCCGGCTTCGGTGCGGAGCCGACGCAGTCTCGATCGCATTCGTATGCCGTAGTGTCAATATCGGCTACCGTATGGGGCTATGGCTGGCTCACTGGACGACTTGGTCACGGCAGCAGCGGCCGATTTAATGGGTGCCACCGCGCTTAACGCTGGCGTGGTCAGTCAGCGGGTGCTCCGCGATCTGGTCACCCACTTCGGGGTGGACACCGGTGTTCTGCGCCGCAACGACCACACCATCCGCGCCTCAGTGCTGGTCGCTGAATGGCCGCCACGCGAGTACATCCCCGACCCCGACCCGATCGGTGTGGTTTATTTCGCCGATGCGGACTCGGTCTTCGCACAGCTCGAACACCTCAAAGAGCCCAGCGTTTTGCGTCCGGAGGCTACAAACGCCGACTACCAAAGCAATATCGAGGTGGCTACCGGCGTTCCCGCCATCTCGGTCGCAGGCGTGCCGCTGCTTTCCGGGGACGTCACCACCGGCGGCCTGGGCTTCGTCAAGTTCGGTGACCGTGACTGGCTACCGGAGGAGCTGAATGCGCTACAGGCGATCGCCACATTATTCGCTCAGCTACAGGCCCGCATCGTAGCCGAAGAGCGAGTCCGCTACCTGGCTGAACACGATGACCTCACTGGCCTGCTGAACCGTAGGGCGCTGATCGCCCACCTCGACGAACGCCTGGCCGAGGGTCAGCCGGGCGAAGTCGCGGTATTGTTTCTCGATCTGGACCGTTTCAAGGTCGTCAACGAGCACCTCGGTCAGGACGCGGGCGACCAGTTCATCAAGGGCTTCGCCGAGTTGCTGCGCGAGGCCGCAGAGGGTTCCTCGGCCACCGCCCGGCTCGGCGGTGATGAGTTTATAGTCGTGCCTTCTGCACCGATGGACATCGAAAGCGCCTTGGCACTTGCCCATTCGCTCCAGGAGCGAGTTGACAAGCAGGTCGTGATCGACGGCGAGAGGCTCAGCCGTTCCGTCAGCGTCGGCGTCGCTACCGGCGTACCGGGACGCCACAGCACTTCGGAGCTGCTGCGTCGCGCCGATCAGGCCGCTCGGTTGGCCAAGAGTTCCGGCGGGGCCAACGTCGCGCCTTTCAGCGCGGCCATGTCCGAACGGGACACGATCCGCAATGACATCGAACTGGAGCTGGCAGGGAACACCAACAGCGATGACAGCGCCCTGGTGCTCCATTACCTGCCGGAGTTTGACATCCGCACCGGCGAGATCCGCGGGACCGAGGCGCTCGTCCGTTGGCAACACCCAACTCGAGGGCTGCTGATGCCGGACTCCTTCATCGGGCTGGTCGAATCGATCAACCTGGCGGGCAAGCTCGGCCGTCTGGTGATGCGTTCGGCCTGTGCACAGTTCGCACAATGGCGCGCACGCGGCGTGGGGCGCGATGCCGTGCTGCGGATCAACATATCGCCGATGCAACTCGTCGCGAACGACATTGTCGACACGGTCGCCACAACCCTGGACGAGTTCGGTATCGATCCCGGCGCGGTTTGTCTGGAGATCACCGAAAGGGTTGTGGTCCAAGAGATCGATACCACACGTCGAACGCTCGCCCGGCTGAAGAAAATTGGTGTGGAGATTGCTATCGACGATTTCGGTACTGGCTACAGTGCGTTGACATATCTGAAGACTCTTCCGGTCGACATACTCAAGATCGACAGATCATTTGTCCTCGATCTGGGCACCGACACACGCGATCTGGCAATCGTGCAGGCCATTGTTTCCTTGGCGCACGCCCTCGGATTAGAGGTCGTCGCGGAGGGCGTCGAGACTGCCACTGCGGCCAGGGCGCTGCTTGATTTGGGATGCCATCGGGCGCAGGGCTTTCTGCTGTCCCGGCCGGTGGACGGCGCTGCGATGGAGGGCCTGCTCGCCAGGTCCGTCGTGCCAATGGACTTCTCGGCGGTGGGGGATTCATCGTCGGACAATTCGGCTACATCCAACAACCACAGTATCGGCAAGATCCCCTCTTAGGATCTCCACTCGCCCTAGGACGCGGCAGCGCGGTTGATTCTCACGCTCCACCGAAATGAAGGTCTTCTGTATCATATTGTTTGTTAAATTCTTGAGTCAGGTGCCTCGTTTCTTTGATTATTTTGACGACCTGTTCCGGTTCCGCATGCTTGACGAAATCGCGCCGATCCCACCACATCATTTTTGTTTGGTAACGCTCGTCGGGGTAGGGCGCGGCGGGAATGCCTGCCACCACTCCTCCGGACGAGCGCCACCGGTTCAGGACGTGCGCGGCGGCCGTAGCCATGCAAAATTGAATGTCAAGTATGGCCGTAAAATGGGAAGCGCTGCGGGCCAGCGCGGTGGCAGCAGCGCGATTGCGATCCAGATCGTCCGTCACCCATGCTGCCTTCAGCTCCAGGACGCCGAACGGAATCCGGTCGTTGATCATGTCGCGGACGGCTTGTTGGCCCGGTTGCCCTTCCCATTCGTCGACCGCATGCGAGTCTTCGGCAGACCCCAGCGGGCCCTTGGCTCGCGCACCCGCCACCATCTTTCCGGCGGGATCGATCACGGCAAAGAACATGAGGGTGTCGTTTCCGGTGCCCAGTGCGTCGACGTCGAGAGCGCACTCGACACCGTATTTGCGATAGCTGCGAGTTGCGCCGAGTGTGTACTCAGACCACAAGTCCGGGTCAAGCGAGGGTTGCGAAACCACCAGCCTGCAGTCGATGTCCGGATCGCGCCAGCTGAAGCGTTGCCGGAGGCGGAACTCCTCAACGTTTGCGGTGTCCAGTGAAATAATGCTCATTGGCATCCCTTCGTGCCAAGGGCGCCAACTTCCAGTTGGTAAATCTGGCGCCTTGAGTACGTACGGGTGGGTTCTTGAGCCTTCTGCAAACCATGCCCCGCCTGGGTGGCACGTTTCACGAACCATGCGCCTGCTGGATACTAAAAGCGGGTTGGAACCTTTCTCATTGCCGAAATCCAGAACCAAGGAATGCAAAAAACAGCTGAGCCTACCGGTGAGTGATCATATTACAAATCCGACCGGGCTCATATACCCGCCGATGGCGCGTTACCGGCCGAAAACCGGGTGTTCGTAAATGTGACCTACTCGTGACACTTCGCACATTCACCTCCCGACGGCGAACGTTGTGCCCCACGAACCGCGCCGGAGGACCTTCCCGACAGTGCGAGGCTCAGGATTGTTTGCTGGGCAAGACGCGCCAAACCAGCCAGTCCGCACTGGGGTCAGCCGCAACTTTTCGCAACCGGCAACGCCAACCCCGCGAACGGGCATGTCGTTAGCTGTCATCGCAGCTTGTCGCACGAAACGCCGATAAGATCGTTCGCGTCGTGGAGGTGACGATTCGAGTTTCCTTAGCTTTTCCTTAGCTACACCGGGGGGCGCTGGAAAGGAACAGCCCATTTAATGCCTGTTGTGATCGTTGCACGCTTTAATCTCAGAGTTAGATCACGATCACGAAACTTCTTCGAGCTTCTTAAGAAAGCAGACGGAATGTTTAATCGGACGGAGGCGATATCGCTTAATTGTGGCCCGAACAGAATTTGAATGAGGTTGTTCTGTTGCGGGCAAAGGGCTGACCTAGCATCATGTTTCGGAGACTGGAGTTGGATATTGCAGCCAGCTCCGCGATCAGAGCATCACATCCCGTGTATTCGGCAGTTGCTAGCTAACGGCGAACGTGAACGATTTCCCGTCTGCAATTGGAGGTGATAGCGAGCGTGGTAATAGAAACCTCTCCGGCGTGAGCAACGCGGGGAACTGTTCGGTCGTCGCTCCACGGCGCTACTAAGGCCATCGCGTATCAGCGATAGAAAAGGCTTTCGTTCCGCTCACTCGACCTCCGGATCCGGCAGCTGGTAGCGGGGGAACACGCCGGCAGGCGGCGGAAGCACAGTGCCGGGAGCCAGCCGAGCGCCGATGGCGCTGAATGCCCGTTGGTCGGGCGGTTGCCCGAGCATGTCGAGCATCTTGGCGGCCGACTCGGGCATGACGGGCTGTACCAGTAGCGCCGCTATCCGGACTGCCTCACACGTGGCGTAGAGCACGGTGCGAAACCTCGCCTGGTCCGCGGCGAACTCGCTCTTACGTAGCACCCACGGCTGCTGGGCCGAAAAGTACTTGTTCGCGTCCCCTAGCATCAGCCAGATCTTTTCCAGCGCAAGGTGCATCGCCTGCGCGTTGTAGTGGGCGCGGACCTTTTCAAGCAATTCGTCGGCCATTTTGAGCAGCAGTTTGTCGGCCCCGTCGAACTCGCCCGGCTCGGGCACCACCCCGCCAAGGTTCTTGGCCACCATCGACAACGACCGTTGCGCCAGGTTGCCGAACTCATTGGCCAGATCGGTGTTGATCCGGTTGACGATGGCTTCTTCGCTGTAGCTGCCGTCTTGGCCGAATGGCACCTCGCGAAGCAGGAAATAGCGGACCTGGTCCAAGCCGAAGGTGTCGACCAGCGCCGCCGGATCGACGGTGTTGCCCAGCGACTTGCTCATCTTCTCGCCGCGGTTGTGCAAGAACCCGTGTGCGAAAACCTTTCGGGGAAGCTCGATTCCGGCCGACATCAAGAAAGCCGGCCAGTAGACGGCGTGAAACCTGATGATGTCCTTACCGATCATGTGCAAATCGGCGGGCCAGTAATGCTGGAACAAATCCGAGCCGGTGTCCGGGAAGCCGGCCCCCGTGAGGTAGTTGGTCAGCGCGTCGACCCAGACGTACATGACGTGGTCGGGGTGATCGGGTACCTGCACTCCCCAGTCGAACGTCGTGCGCGAGATGGAGAAGTCCTCCAGTCCGCCGGAGACGAAGCTGACCACTTCATTGCGCCGCACCTCAGGTCCGATGAAATCCGGGTGGGCGTCGTAGTGGGCCAGCAACTTCTCGGTGTATGCCGACAGCCGAAAGAAGTACGTCCGCTCCTTTTCGCGCCAGGTCACCGGCGTTCCGGTTTCCACCGCGATACGGGTGCCGTCTTCGTGGAGTTCGGTCTCGGAATCGCTGAAGAATCGCTCGTCGCGAACCGAGTACCAGCCGGAGTAGGTGCCCAGATAGATGTCGCCTGCCGCCTCCATCCGGCGCCAGATCTCCTTCGACGCCTCGTGGTGGTCGGCATCGGTGGTGCGGATGAACCGGTCGAAGGAGATGTCCAGCTTGTCCTGCATGCGCTGGAAGACGTCGGAATTGCGTCGCGCCAGCTCGGCCGTCGGCAGACCCGCGGCCGCTGCCGCCTCGGCGACCTTCTGGCCGTGCTCGTCGGTTCCGGTCAGGAACCGGACGTCGAATCCATCGAGCCGCTTGAAGCGGGCGATCGCGTCGGTGGCGATGTATTCATACGCGTGACCCACATGGGGCGCACCGTTCGGGTACGCGATAGCGGTCGTGACGTAATAGGGCTTCATTGAGACACCACCCTATTGTGGGCGCGTGAGCTCCAACCGACCCGGTCGACGCGAAGCGCCGCCCCCACCGGAGCCGCTGGCGCCCCTGATCGACGCCCACACCCACCTCGACGCATGCGGTGCCCGCAACGCCGCGGACGTCACCGCCATCGCCGACCGCGCCGAGGCGGTCGGTGTGCTTGCAGTGGTCACCATCGCCGATGATCTGGACTCGGCGCGCTGGGTGACCAGGGCAGCCGAGTGGGATCCGCGGGTCTACGCCGCGGTGGCGCTGCACCCGACCCGCGCGGACGCGCTGACCGATGCGGCCCGCGCCCAGATCGAGGAATTGGCGGCTCATCCGCGGGTGGTGGCCGTCGGCGAGACCGGAATGGATCTGTATTGGCCGGGTCGCCTCGACGGCTGCGCCGAGCCTGACGTGCAGCGCGAAGCGTTCGCCTGGCATATCGACCTGGCCAAGCGATGCGGCAAGCCGCTGATGATCCACAACCGGGAAGCCGACGCCGAGGTGCTCGACGTGTTACGGGCCGAGGGCGCCCCCGGCACCGTGATCTTTCACTGCTTCTCGTCGGACAGCGCGATGGCCCGCCAATGCGTCGACGCCGGGTGGTTCCTGAGCCTGTCGGGTTCAGCGAGCTTTCGTAACGCTCATGCCCTGCGGGAAGCCGTGCCGTTGATACCCACAGAGCAGCTTCTGGTAGAAACCGATGCACCTTTTTTGACCCCGCATCCGTACCGGGGCGCAGCGAACGAGCCGTACTGCCTCCCTTACACCGTTCGGGCCGTGGCTGAACTGGTAGGCCGCCCTGCTGAAGAGATCGCACAGAGCACCACGAGCAACGCCCGCCGGGTCTACGGGCTGGTCTGAAAAGGGGCGCGAAAACGGCGTGATCTCCCCGACAAACGTCGCGCGCGGGTTGCTCAACATTGGACGGTTCGTTACCGTCTTGTGATCAAACGAATGGGCCTGACGGCCCCTTATTGCCTATGTGAGTCGAAAAGGTCGCTGAAGTGGTTGCTGAGGTTCGAGGTCTGCGTCCATCGAATGTCCTAACGAAACTCCATCAAAACCCCTCTCCGACGTTGCGGCTGGTCATTGGCGGTCTGCTGGTCGTGCTGACGTTGGCCGGCGGCATGGCGGTTTCCGCCAGCAAGACGGTGAACCTGACCGTCGATGGAACCTCGATGCGGGTGACGACTATGAAGTCGCGCGTGATCGACATCATCCGGGAGAACGGGTTCGGTGTCGACGAGCGCGACGATGTGTACCCCGCCGCGGATGTGCGCGTTCACAATGCCGACAACATCGTGCTGCGGCGCGGCCGGCCGTTAGAGATCTCGCTGGACGGCCATGACGTCAAGCAGGTTTGGACGACGGCGAGCACCGTCGACGAGGCGCTGGCCCAGCTCGCGATGACCGACACCGCCCCGGCCGCGGCGTCTCGCGCCAGCCGAGTTCCGCTGGCGGGGATGGCCCTTCCGGTCGTCAGCGCCAAGACCGTCCAGATCAACGACGGTGGCACGATCCGTACGGTGCACCTGGCGGCGCCCAATGTCGCCGGGTTGCTCAACGTCGCCGGCGCGCCGCTGCTCGACAGCGACCAGGCGGAGCCCAATGCGGCTTCGCCGATTGTCGACGGCATGCAAATCCAGGTGACCCGCAACCGCATCCAGCGGGTCACCGAGCGGATCCCGCTGCCGCCGGCCTCGCGGCGCATCGAAGATCCCGAGATGAACATGAGCCGCCAGGTCGTCGAAGACCCGGGCAACCCCGGCACCCAGGACGTGACGTTCGCGGTGGCCATGGTCAACGGGGTCGAGACCGGCCGGCTGCCGGTCGCCAACACCGTGATCGCACCCGCCCGTGACGCTGTGCTGCGGGTGGGTGCCAAGCCCGGCACCGAGGTGCCCCCGGTCAGCAACGGATCCATCTGGGACGCCATCTCGAGCTGCGAGGCCGGCGGGAACTGGGCCATCAACACCGGCAACGGCTTCTACGGCGGTGTGCAATTTGACCAAGGCACCTGGGAGGCCAGCGGCGGCCTGCGGTTTGCCCCGCGTGCCGACCTGGCTACCCGGGAAGAGCAGATCGCCGTCGCTTCGGTGACGCAGGCGCGCCAGGGTTGGGGAGCATGGCCAGTCTGCGGCGGAAGAGCCGGTGCGCGCTGACCATCAGGCTGCTCGGACGCACCGAAATCAGGCGGCTAGCCACAGAACTCGACTTTCGACCACGCAAATCACTCGGCCAAAACTTCGTCCACGACGCCAATACGGTACGCCGCATCGTCTCGATCTCCGGGATCAGCAAGTCTGACCTCGTCATGGAAGTCGGCCCCGGCCTGGGTTCGCTCACATTGGCTTTGCTCGACCGTGGCGCCACGGTAGTCGCCGTCGAGATCGACCCGGTGCTGGCGGACCGACTGCCGCAGACCGTTGCCGAACACTCCAACAGCGAGATCCAGCGACTGACCGTGCTGAACCGCGACGTGTTGTCGATTCGCCGTGACGAGTTGGGCGATGGGCCCACGGAAGGCCCGACAAGTCCCACCGCCGTAGTGGCGAATCTTCCGTACAACATCGCGGTGCCGGCTCTGATACACCTGCTGGCCGAGTTCCCGTCCATTCAGACCCTCACGGTGATGGTGCAGGCCGAAGTCGCCGAACGGCTCGCCGCCGAGCCGGGTGGCAAGGAATATGGCGTGCCCAGCGTCAAGATGCGCTTCTACGGGCGGGTTCGCCGCTGCGGCACGGTGTCGCCGAACGTCTTCTGGCCTATTCCGCGCGTCCATTCGGGGTTGGTGCGAATCGATCGGTACGCGACCGCGCCATGGCCTACCGACGAAGCCTTCCGCCAGCAGGTGTTCCAATTGGTGGACATCGCATTCGCTCAGCGGCGCAAGACATCTCGCAATGCATTTCTGGAATGGGCGGGTTCGGGCAACGAGTCGGCGAATCGGTTGCTCGCCGCCAGCATCGACCCTTCCCGACGCGGCGAGACGCTGTCCGTCGAGGACTTCGTGCGGCTGCTGCAACGTTCCGCCGACCCCGGCGTCAGCCAGCTCACCGCGAATTGACCGTTCAGAGATAGTCTGCAGCGGTGTCCGCGTCTGACGGCAGCACCGCTGCGCAGTGGGTGCCCACCGGGTCGGTCACCGTTCGGGTGCCCGGAAAGGTGAACTTGCATCTGGCGGTCGGTGATCGCCGTGAGGACGGTTATCACGAGCTCACCACGGTGTTTCATGCCGTCTCGCTGCTGGACGAGGTGACGGTGCGCAACGCCGATGTGCTGTCCCTAGAACTCGTCGGTGAGGGCGCTGACAAGCTACCCACCGACGAACGCAATCTCGCCTGGCAGGCGGCCGAGCTGATGGCCGAACACGTCGGCCGCGCACCCGATGTTTCGATCATGATCGACAAGACGATCCCGGTGGCCGGCGGGATGGCCGGCGGCAGCGCGGATGCCGCGGCGGTGCTGGTCGCGATGAACTCGCTGTGGGAGCTCAACGTGCCCCGCCGTGATCTGCGCGTGCTCGCCGCCCAGCTGGGCAGCGACGTGCCGTTCGCGCTGCACGGTGGGACCGCGTTGGGCACCGGCCGCGGTGAGGAGCTGGCCACCGTACTGTCCCGGAACACGTTCCACTGGGTGCTGGCGTTCGCTGACAGCGGGCTGTCCACTCCGGCGGTGTTCAGCGAGCTGGACCGGCTCAGGGGGGACGGGGATCCGCCCCGGCTCGCTGAAGCCGGGCCGGTGCTGGCAGCGTTGGCGGCGGGCGATCCCGAGCAGCTGGCGCCGCTGCTGGGCAACGAGCTGCAGGCGGCCGCGGTGAGCCTGGAACCAACGCTGCGTCGTGCGCTGGGCGCCGGGGTGGACGCGGGTGCACTGGCGGGCATTGTGTCGGGCTCTGGCCCGACGTGCGCGTTTCTGTGCGCCTCGGCGGCCTCGGCCGTCGATGTCGGCATTCAGCTGTCGGGGGCCGGGGTCTGCCGCACCGTGCGGGTCGCCAGCGGACCGGTGCCCGGTGCCCGTGTCGTACCCGCCCCGACAGAAGTGTGAAATCAAACTCACGTCTCGCGAGAGTTTGGCAGTTACTTAAGGGGAGTTTAAGATATCTCGCGGTGACGAATAGCGTTAAGCAAGAGCGCATGGCTTCGTCGTCCGCCGGGCGCCCCGGTGGACGGCTGCGTCGTGCCGCTGCTGATCCTGCAACCGAACGCGAGGTTGCTGGCTCATCACTGTTTCGAGACATAACTTTTCCCCAATTGTGCTCACGCGCCTGCTACACAGCGGCGCCCAGCAGGTGGAATATGAATTCCGGTGCCTTGGGGCAACTGCCGGAACCGAGGAGGCTTTCGTGAGCAGGTTTACCGAGACGATGTTCCGCAATGCCCGTGAGGGCTCCAAGGGCATGGTGACGGGTGAGCCGCACGCCCCCGTTCGCCACACCTGGGGTGAGGTGCATGAGCGGGCGCGTCAGGTGGCCGGCGGGCTGCAGGCCGCCGGAGTGGGCCACGGCGACGCGGTCGGCGTGCTGGCCGGCGCGCCGGTAGAGATCGCCCCGACCGCTCAGGGTCTGTGGATGCGCGGCGCCAGCCTGACCATGCTGCACCAGCCCACCCCGCGCACCGACCTGGTGGTGTGGGCCGAGGACACCATGACAGTCATCGACATGATCGAGGCGAAGGCGGTCATCGTCTCCGAGCCGTTCCTGGTGGCGATCCCGGTACTAGAGGAGAAGGGCGTCAAAGTCCTCACCGTTGCCGACCTGCTCGCGGCGGATCCGATAGACCCCATCGAGGTCGGCGAGGACGACCTGGCGCTGATGCAGTTGACGAGCGGCTCGACGGGATCGCCCAAGGCCGTTCAGATCACCCACAGCAACATCTATTCCAATGCCGAGGCGATGTTCATCGGCGCCCAGTACGACGTCGAGAAAGACGTCATGGTCAGCTGGTTGCCCTGCTTCCACGACATGGGCATGGTCGGCTTCCTCACCATCCCGATGTACTTCGGGGCCGAGCTGGTCAAAGTCACCCCGATGGACTTCCTGCGCGACACGCTGCTGTGGGCCAAGCTGATCGATAAATACAAAGGCACCATGACCGCGGCGCCCAACTTCGCCTATGCGCTGCTCGCCAAACGCCTGCGCCGCAACGCCAAGCCCGGCGACTTCGACCTGTCGACCCTGCGTTTCGCGCTATCGGGTGCCGAGCCCGTCGAACCCGCCGACGTCGAGGACCTGCTGGACGCGGGGAAGCCGTTCGGCCTGAGCCCGTCGGCGATCCTGCCCGCCTACGGCATGGCCGAGACGACCCTGGCCGTGTCCTTCTCCGAATGCAATGCCGGCTTGGTTGTCGACGAGGTCGATGCGGACCTGCTGGCCGCGCTGCGCCATGCGGTTCCCTCCACCAGAGGCAACACCCGTCGGCTCGCGTCGTTGGGACCGCTGCTCAAGGACCTCGAGATCCGCGTTGTGGGTGAAGACGGCACGATCCTGCCGTACCGCGGTGTGGGAGTCATCGAGCTGCGTGGCGAATCGCTGACCCCCGGCTACCTGACGATGGGCGGGTTCATGCCGGCTCAGGATGAGCAGGGTTGGTACGACACCGGCGACCTCGGGTACCAGATGGAGAACGGCCACGTCGTGGTGTGTGGCCGCGTCAAGGACGTGATCATCATGGCCGGCCGCAACATCTATCCGACCGACATCGAGCGGGCGGCAGGCCGGGTCGAGGGCGTGCGTCCGGGTTGCGCGGTGGCCGTCCGACTTGACGCGGGACATGCGCGGGAGACTTTCGCCGTCGCCGTCGAGTCGAACGCTTTCGAAGACCCGACCGAGGTGCGCCGCATCGAACATCAGGTGGCGCACGAGGTGCTCAAAGAGGTTGACGTGCGCCCACGCAACGTCGTGGTGCTCGGTCCGGGCACCATCCCGAAGACCCCGTCAGGCAAGCTGCGCCGGGCGAACTCGGTGCCCTTGGTTACTTAGAAGCTCACCTAACAACGCCGAGCAGACACAAAAGCACCTCGACACGCCGTGTACGAGGTGCTTTTCTGTCTGCTCGCGGGCAAATCAGGCGAGCTGCTTTTCCGCGTAGAGGCGAGCCCATTCCTTGCGCGGGCGGATGGAGACGTCGACGTCGGCGCCCTTAGCGCGTAGCGCGCCGACATTCGCCTGCTCGCGTGGCGTGCGGGCGAACGGGTCCCAGGTGAAGAAGTTGCAGGCGTTCTGCCAGGTGATTTTGTTGATGTCGCTATCGTTGGCCCCGGCCGCGTTGAGTTCGGCCAGTACCTGCTCGGGTGCGTCGGGCCAGAAACAGTCGGAGTGCGGGTAGTCGCACTCCCAGGCGATGATGTCGATGCCGATTTCGTGTCGCAGCTTCAGCGACGTCTTGTCGGTGACGTAGCAGGCCAGCGAGTGCTCGCGGAACACGTCGCTGGGCAGCTTGTTGCCGAAGTCGCGACGCAGCCACTTCTGGTTGGTGTAGTGGCGGTCGCTGCGGTCCAGGTAGAACGGGATCCAGCCGATGCCGCCCTCTGAGAAGGCGAATTTCAGGTCCGGGTAGTTACGCATCGCCGGGCCCCACAGCAGATCCTGTGCGCACATCGCCGAGATCTGGGTGGCCAGGATGATCATGTTGTCGATCGGTGCGTTGGGCGCCATGCTGATCGCCCCGAAGCCGGTGCCGATATGCAGACACATCACCACGTTCTCTTCGGACAGCGTCCGGAACACCGGACCCCAGTAGTCGTCGTCGTGATAGCTCGGAAGTCCTTCGAGGTGAGGCAGTTCCGGCATTGTGACCGCTCGGCAGCCCTTGGCGGCGACGCGGCGGATCTCGGCACACATGGCCTCGGGGCTCCACGTCGGCAGGATCGCGATCGGGATGAAGCGGTCCGGGTACGACCCCGCCCACTCGTCGATGTGCCAGTCGTTATAGGCCGACACCATCACCAACGTGACGTCCTCGCGCGTCATGTTGAGGTGGCGGGCCGAGAAACCGGTGAACGTCGGGAAGCACATCGACGCCAGGATGCCGTTGCGGTTCATGTCGCGGACGCGCTCGTGGACGTCGTAGACACCGGGACGCATTTCCGCGAAGCCGGCAGGATCACGGCCCCACTCCTCGGCCGGCCATGACACCACCGCGTTAAGGCCGCTGACGCCTTGGGGCCTGCCCTGGTACATCCATTGGTCGACGCCTTTGTCGTCGGTGACGACGACCGGTGCCTCGTCTTTGTGCCTGGCCGGGACGTGGCGCAGAAACATGTCCGGTGGCTCCACGACATGGTCGTCGATGCTTACCAGGATCAATTCGTCGGTATTCACGACTCCACTTGTACCCTGGACTGTCGTGACCGTCTCCGCATCTTCGGCCAAAGTTTTGTCCAGATCGGCCAATCCGGAAATTGTGGGCCGGATCGAGCTGCGCCACGGTGGACGCGCCCGGGCCGGCAGCTACCTGTACGAGGGGAATCGGCTGGTCACCGGCTGGCACTCGCACGATCTGCACCAGATCCAGTACGCGATCGGCGGGGTGGTCGAGGTCGAGACTGCGGTCGCGCATTACCTGCTGCCGCCGCAGCAGGCCGCGTGGATCCCGGTCGGCCTGGAACACCAGGCCACGATGACCCCCAACGTCCGCAGTGTGGCGGTGATGTTCGACCCCGAGCTGCTGCCGCAGGTCGACAACCGTGCGCGGATCGTGGCCGTCTCGCCGCTGATCCGCCAGATGATGATCTATGCGTTGCGGTGGCCGATCGGGCGGGTCGAAAGCGATCCGGTCTCCGATGGCTTCTTCCAAACCCTTGGCCATCTGGTATTCGAAGCGCTCGAACACGAGGCACCGCTGAGCCTGCCTACCTCGGACAATCCGATCGTCGCCGCCGCAATGAGTTACACCAAGGCGCACCTGTCGTCGGTGACCGCCGCCGATGTCAGTCGCGCGGTCGCGATCTCCGGGCGAACGTTGCGGCGGCAGTTCGACATTGCCATCGGCATGTCATGGCGGACGTACCTGACGCATGCCCGCATGCTTCGGGCAATGGCACTGCTCGCCGCGCCCGGACAGTCGGTGCAGCAGACCGCCGCCGCGGTCGGCTTCGATAGCCTGAGCGCGTTTACCCGGTCATTCACCCAGTTCTGTGGTGAAACGCCGTCCACCTATCGTCAACAGACCAACGACAGCCTGACTAGTTGAGCGCCCGGCCGCCGGAGCACCCCTTGGTTACCAGGCGTGGACGCGGTTCTGGGCCGGCTCTAGCCCCAGCTCGATGAGTAACTCGGTGGCATCGGCCGCCTGCTCGCAGATCGCGGGAACTTCGGGGCGCTCGGTGGCGCTGAAGGTCTCCAGCACGAACGCCGCCGGGTCCTTTCGTCCGGGCGGGCGGCCGATGCCGATGCGTACTCGCTGAAAGTCCTTGGTGCCCAGTGCGCTGGCTATCGAGCGCAGCCCGTTGTGGCCGCCCTCGCCGCCACCGAGCTTGAGCCGGATGCGCCCGAAGTCGATGTCGAGCTCATCGTGGATGACGATGATGTCAGCCGGAGGCACCGAGTAGAACTTCGCCAGCGGGCCAACCTGGCGGCCGGACTCGTTCATGTAGCAGCGCGGCTTGGCTAACACGACCGAGTGGCCGGCCAACCGCCCGGTGGCGATTTCGGCACCGGAACGCTTGTGCGCCTTGAACTTCGAACCCAGCCTGGCGGCAAGCAGGTCGGCAACCATGAAACCCACGTTGTGCCGGGTGCGGGCGTAGTTCTCTCCCGGGTTGCCCAGGCCGACCACAAGAAGCGGTTCGGCCACGTCGCGAGCCGACTACTCGGACTCGTCCGCGCCGGACTCGTCCCCGCCAGCGTCGTCGCCAGCCTCCTCGGCGGCCGCGGCGCCGCTGTCGCCCGAACCCTCCTCCTGAAGGTCCGCTGCGGTCGGTGCGTTCACCACGTTGACCACCAGCAGATCCGGGTCCGAAATCAGGTTGACACCGGCAGGCAGCGGGACCTGTGCGGCGGTGAACTGGGTTCCCGGCGCGGCGCCCTCGACGGAAACCGTCAGCTGCTCGGGAATCGACAGCGCTTCGGCCTCGATCTCGATGGCGTTGGCCTCCTGGGTGACCAGGGTGTCCGGTCCGGCCTCGCCCTCGACGACGACGGAGACCTCAACAACCACCTTCTCGCCGCGACGCACGACCAACAGGTCGGCGTGCGTAATGCTGCGGCGGATCGGGTGGATCTCGAGCGCTTTGGTCAGTGCCAGCTGTTCGGTGCCGGCAATGTCTAGGGCCAGCACTGCGTTGGTTCCCGAGTGCCGGAGCACGGCCGCGAAGTCGCGTCCAGGCAGTTCCAGGTGCTGCGGGTCGGCGCCGTGACCGTAGAGGACGGCAGGAATCTTGCCGTTGCGACGGGCTCGCCGGGACGCGCCCTTGCCGGTCTCGGTTCGCACCGTGACCTTGAGTGCATTGCCCGCTGATTTAGCCATTCTTTTCGCTCCTGAGTGCTCGGCGCCTAGTTCTGGGGGCACGGCCAGGATCGCGACAATTCTGTCGGTCTCCGTCGATAACGGTGCTGGCTGGCTCGCCAAACACCCTCGCCGTGACGCTCGGCCAGGGTAGCGCATGTGGAGCTCGGAGCGGAAATTTGGGCGCAGCCGTCACATCTGCCACTTGCGTCTCTGGCCGCGGCGATGATGCACGTGCCCAGCTACGCGCGACAACGCCCTCACAGGGCGGGCCCGCCGGCCGCGACACATAAACCACGCACGCGACACGCCCCGGGTGAACGCATGCCTGGTTTATGTTTCGGGGCGCCGCGGTGGGCATGCCCGGTTCGGCACGCGCGAAGCGTCGAGTTGTCGCGCAGAGCTGGGCAAACTGCCCGCCGATTTTTCCAGAGACCAATGTGACAGATGTGACTGGCGGAGCCGCGTCAGAGCGGGTATTTAGTGGCCGTGAGCTGCTCGGATAGCTCCCACAGCGCGGCTGCGGTGGCTGCGTTTTGCGCCGCCCCGGTGCGTCCGACTGATTGGGTGCGGCCGATGAACTTGTACCGGGGGCCGACGTAGGTGTTGCCCGGCAAATCCTGCGATGCGGCGTACAGCGTTTGCCGGGCGCCGAAGTTGGCGTCGGTGGCCACCACCGCGGTTGCGGCCGACATCACCTGATCGCCGAGTTTGTTTCCCGACTGCCCCTGCAGGTTGGTGTGCGAATAGCCTGGATGGGCCGCCAGCGCACGCAGTGGCGAACCGGATGCCTCGAGGCGTCGCTGCAGTTCTTTGGTGAACAGCAGGTTGGCGAGCTTCGATTGGCCGTAGGCCGGCCAGGATGAGTATCGCCGGGTCTCCCAGTTCAGGTCGTCGAGGTTGATGCGGCCGATCCGGTGCATCTCCGAAGACACCGTCACGACCCTGTCGGTGATCTTGGGCAGGAGCAGGTTGGTCAGCGCGAAATGCCCGAGATGGTTCGTGCCGATCTGACTCTCGAAGCCGTCCACGGTGCGCGCGTACGGAGTGGCCATGATGCCGGCGTTGTTGATCAGGACGTCGACTTTGTCGACGCCGTTCGCGAACTGGCGCACCGATGACAGATCCTGCAGGTCGAGGTGGCGTACTTCGACGTCACCCGTCATCCTCTTGGCGGCGGCCTCGCCCTTGGCCGTGTTGCGCACAGCCAGGATGACCGTGGCGCCCTTGCCGGCCAACTCGCGCGCGGTGACCGCGCCCAGCCCGCTGTTGGCACCGGTGACGATGACGGCGCGCCCGGCGAATGAGGGGAGATCTGCAGCGGTCCAGTCAGTCATGGCTATTAGCCTACGGCCGGCCGCCACAACACCTCGAGGTTGTCTTCCGGCACGTGGAGCAAAGCTTGAGTAATTCCCTCGTCATCCGGGAACTCGACGAGGTATGCGCGCGGGAGGTCGAACTCAGCTGAGTTGAAGCGTCGCGAGGGTGCAACTGGCAGCGGCGCTACTCGAGAAATGCGCAGGCAGTTGCAGTTTCGCGGTGATTACTTAGCCGCAACCACGAATCCGCGGATGATCGCCTCGATGTCGGTTGACTGCGCGACGGCCTGGTCGGCCAGACCGCTGATGGTCAGCTGGACCAGATAACGCTGCTTGGCGGGCGGCGATCCGGTGGCAATGACGATCCGGTTCCAGCTGTGCAGACGCGTGCCGTCGAGGTCGTAGCTGCCCTGGATCATCGACGAGGGAAATCCGTTGAAATCTGCCGCTGAATTGTCCAGTTGGGTGAAGTTTGCGAAAAGCTGCGCATCGTCGTTGCCGTGCTTGACGACTTGGGCGGCGTCGAAGTCTCCGCGCAGCTGGAACACCACGAGCCTAGCGGTCGGATACTTGCCGCCCTTGGAGATGATCAGCGTCTCGGGCGCGATATTCGGATTGGTGAACGGCGACCAACCCGCCGGCGTCGGCATCGACACCGTCAGATCGGTCAGGGAACCCGGCGCCACCTGCTTTCCGGTGACGCCGATGTCCTCCAGATACTGCGACAGCGGCACCGGCTTTGCGGTCGGCGTGGGAGTACTGCTGGTGGTTGTCGAACTCTTCGCCAAGATCGATTGGTAGTCAGGGGATTTCGGCGCGCAGGCAACCGCGGACGTCGTCAGTGCAACGACAGCGAGCAGTCCGATTACCCGCGCTGTCACAGAATCTCGCGGACCGCATCGAGCGGTCGGGCCAGCCGGGTTCCCTTCGGCGTGACGACAAACGGCCGTTCGATCAGGATCGGGTGTTCGGCCATGGCGTCGAGCAGCTGAGTATCGGTAGCGTCGGCGAGGTTGAGTTCCGCGTAGAGCGATTCACGTTTACGCACCGCGGTGCGCACATCGATGCCCGCATCGCCGATCAGCTTTACCAACTCATCCCGCGTTTGCGGGGCCTTCATGTACTGGACAATGGTGGGCTCAATACCATTCTCCCGCAACAATTCCAGCGTCTTACGCGACGTGCTGCACTTGGGGTTGTGGTAGATGACCGCTTTGTCCGGCTTAGCGGCCATCTAGGCGTCTCCGTCGAATAGTCCTGTGACTGAGCCGTTTTCGAACACGGCGCGAATGGTGCTGGCCAGCAGTGGCGCGATGGACAGCACCGTGAGCTGGGCGAATCGCTTCTCTTCGCCGATCGGGAGGGTGTTGGTGACGATCACCTCCCGGGCGCCGCACGACGCCAGTCGCTCGGCGGCCGGGTCGGACAGCACGCCGTGCGTCGCCGCCACGATGACGTCAGTGGCGCCGTCTTCTAGCAGCAGCTTCACCGCGCCGGCGATGGTGCCGCCGGTGTCGATCATGTCGTCGATCAGGACACAGGTGCGGCCCGCGACTTCACCCACGACGCGGTTGGAGACGACCTGGTTGGGCACCCGCGGGTCACGCGTCTTGTGAATGAAGGCCAGCGGAACGCCGTCCAATGAGTCGGCCCACTTCTCGGCGATGCGCACCCGACCCGAGTCGGGGGAGACCACCACCATGTTGCCGTCGGGATAGTTGTCCTTGATGTAGCCGGTGAGCAGGTTCTGCCCGCGCATGTGGTCGACGGGACCGTCGAAGAAACCTTGGATTTGATCGGTGTGCAGGTCGACGGTCACGATCCGGTCGGCTCCCGCCGTCTTGAGCAGGTCGGCGACCAGTCGCGCCGAAATCGGTTCGCGGCCGCGGTGCTTCTTGTCCTGCCGGGCGTAGGGGTAGAACGGCATGACGGCGGTGATTCTCTTGGCGCTGCCCCGCTTGAGCGCGTCGATCATGATCAGCGATTCCATCAGCCAGCGATTGACCGGCGCCGGGCACGATTGCAAGACGAAGGCGTCGCACCCGCGCACCGATTCGTCGAAGCGCACGAAGATCTCGCCGTTGGCGAATTCCCGTGCCGTCTGCGCGGTGACGTGGACGTCGAGTTCTTTGGCCACCTGTTCGGCCAACTCCGGGTGCCCACGGCCGGAGAAGAGCATTAAGTTTTTGCGGTTATCGGTCCAGTCGTGGCTCAACGTGCCGCCCTCGCCGTATCGGGGGATTGGATGACTCATCGTAAGGCCTGGTTGCCGGACAGCGAATTCATGATTACGAATCGAGCTCAGACGTTTCGGCGGTGTTTTCGCCGGACTCGTTGGCCTTGAGCGCGGCCTCGGCTGCCGCGCTGCCCGGCCGCTTACGCGCAACCCAGCCTTCGATATTTCGTTGTGGGCCCGCCGACACCGCCAGCGCCCCCGGCGGGACGTCGTCGCGCACTACGGTGCCCGCCCCCGTATACGCCCCGTCGCCGATGCTAACCGGAGCCACGAACATGGTGTCTGACCCGGTGCGCACGTGGGAGCCGACAGTGGTGCGTGACTTGGACGTGCCGTCGTAGTTGACGAACACGCTGGACGCTCCGATATTGCTGTGCTCGCCGATATCGGCGTCGCCGACGTAGGTCAGGTGCGGAACCTTGCTGCCGGTACCGATGGTGGAATTCTTGGTCTCGACGAACGCGCCGAGCTTGGCGTCGGCACCCAGCGTGGTGCCGGGCCGCAGGTAGGTGAACGGGCCGACGGTGGCGCCGCCGCCGATCGACGACGACGTGCCGTGGCTGCGGACCACGGAAGCGCTGTCACCGACCGTCACGTCGGTCAGCGTGGTGTCCGGGCCGACGACGCAGTGCCCGCCGATCTGGGTTCGGCCGAGGAGCTGGGTTCCGGGGTGGATCACGGTGTCGCGGCCGATCGTCACGTCGACGTCGATCCAGGTGGTGGCCGGATCGATGATGGTGACGCCGGACATCTGGTGGGCGGCGACGATCCGGCGGTTGAGTTCGGCGCCCAGCTGCGCGAGCTGGACACGGTTGTTGACGCCGGCCACCAGCGCGCTGTCGCCGACGTGCTGTGCGCGCACGGTCTCGCCGTCGCTGCGCAGGATGGCGACGACGTCGGTGAGGTAGAGCTCTTGCTGGGCGTTGTTGGAGCTCAGCCGGCTCAGCGCCGACCGCAACGCGGTGATGTCGAAGGCGTACACGCCCGCGTTGACTTCGCGGATCTCGCGTTGCGAGGGCGTCGCGTCGGTGTGCTCCACGATCGCCGTCACTTCGTTGTCCTGGGTGCGCAGGATGCGGCCATATCCGGAGGGATCGGTCAGCATCGTGGTCAGCACCGTCACCGCCGCGGAAGCCGCGCTGTGAGTGGCGATCAGATCGGCCAGGGTGTCGGCGTCCAGCAATGGGGTATCGCCCGAGGTGACCACGACGATGCCGGCGTAGTCGTCGGGGAGCGCGGACAGGCCGCAAAGCACGGCGTGTCCGGTGCCACGTGGCCGGTCCTGCAGCGCGACGTCGATGCTGCGTCCCACGGCGTTGGCCAGGTCGGTGACCAGCGGGGCGATGCGCTCGTGCTCGTGGCCGAGCACCACGACCAGATGTTGCGGTGCCACCTTGGTGATCGCGTGCAGCGAATGGGACAACATGCTGCGACCGGCAATGGTGTGCAGCACCTTCGGGGTGTCTGACCGCATCCGGCTGCCGGGTCCGGCCGCCAGGACCAGGACTGCGGTGTCACCACGAAACGTCATGCCGTCAAGGGTGTCATTTCACCTGCACCGGACGCAAAAAGGGAAAACTGCCAAAGCTCCGTCGCCAGGACTCGAACCTGAACTATCTGAACCAAAATCAGAAGTGCTGCCGATTACACCACGACGGATTGCCATACCCTCGACCCGCTGACGGGCTGCGCCAACAAACTCTAGATGCTACGCGGGCCGGTCGTCGTGCCCGGCATCCGGACATCACCGATACCCTGAGTGACGTGGCCGCGCCGGATAAAGAGCCCGAGAAGGAAGTACGGCCACCGCGCGCCCGGATGACGGGCAGCGAGCGCCGGCAGCAGCTCATCGGCATTGCGCGTTCGCTGTTCGCCGAACGCGGCTATGAAGGTGCCTCCATCGAAGAGATCGCCCAGCGCGCAAACGTGTCCAAGCCGGTCGTCTACGAGCATTTCGGCGGCAAAGAGGGCCTGTACGCCGTGGTGGTCGACAGGGAGATGTCGGCGCTGCTGGACGGCATCACCTCGTCGTTGACCATGAACCGGTCCCGGGTGCGGGTCGAGCGGGTCGCGCTGGCGTTGCTCACCTACGTCGAGGAGCGCACCGACGGCTTCCGGATCATGATTCGCGACTCGCCGGCGTCGATCAGCTCGGGCACCTACTCCAGCCTGCTCAACGACGCGGTCAGCCAGGTCAGCTCGATCCTGGCCGGCGACTTCGCTCGCCGCGGCCTCGATCCGGACCTCGCGCCGCTGTACGCCCAGGCACTGGTGGGCTCGGTGTCGATGACCGCGCAGTGGTGGCTCGACACCCGAGAGCCCAAGAAAGAAGTGGTCGCCGCGCACCTGGTCAACCTGATGTGGAACGGCCTGACCCATCTGGAGGCCGACCCTCGGCTGCAGGACGAGTAGCGGCTCGCGAGCGTAACGTCACTGCGATTTTTGGCCAGGTTTTTCGCAGTGGGCTGACGCTGGGCGACCCGCGAGCTACCCGCAGTCGCGCGAGAGCAGGTCCGCGACAGTCTCGCGCCGCACCAGTTCGTGGGTCCGACCGTCCTTTACCGCCACCACCGGCGGCCGGCCGACCATGTTGTAGTTCGACGCCATGCTGTGGTGATAGGAGCCGGTGCAGGCCACCGCGAGCAGGTCGCCGGGGCGGAGGTCCGCAGGAAGCTCGATGTCACGAGCGATCTCGTCGCCCGCCTCACAATGCCTACCGACCACGGTGACCCGCTGCTTGTCTCCAAGCGGGTGCCGGTTCGCCAGCGCCACCGTGTATTGCGCGCCGTACAACGACACCCGCGGGTTGTCGCTCATTCCGCCGTCCACCGCAACGAACGTGCGCCCGCCCGGTTGGGTCTTGATCGAGCACACCCGGTACAGGGTGACACCGGCCCTGCCGCTGATGCCCCGGCCGGGTTCAACCACGATGGTCGGCCGGGGAAAATGTTCCGCGGCGCAGGCCTCGTCGAGTGCGTCCTCGATGACGGCTGCGAGTTCGTCGAGGTTGAGTTCCCGATCACCGGGGATATAGGGGATCGCGTGGCCACCGCCGATGTTGAGTTCGGTCAGAATGACTCCGTGCTTGGCGCGGATGTCGGCCATCGCGGCGATCATCCGGCGAATCGCTTCGCGGTACAGCGCCGAATCGGTCACCTGCGAACCGATATGGCAGTGCAACCCGACCAGGTCGAGGATGGGATGCGCGAGCACCCGGTTTACCGCGTCGGCGGCGTGACCCTCCGCGAGGGTGAAGCCGAACTTCTGGTCGCTGATACCGGTGTTGATCGCGCGGTGTCCGTGAATGTCGACGTCCGGGGTCACCCGGATGAGCACCGGCTGGCGCCGGCGGGCCAGGCCCGCGACATAGGCGATCTCGATGTTTGAGTCCAACACGATGCGCCCGACCCCAGCCCGCACCGCGTCGCGTATTTCGTCCGACGATTTCGCATTGCCGTGCACGACGATGCGGGACGGTTGCACCCCGCCGGCCAGGGCCACGGCGAGCTCACCGGCTGAGCAGACGTCGACGCCGAGGCCCTCTTCGTGCGCCCAGCGCGCCACCGCGGTGGTCAGCAGCGACTTTCCGGCGTAGACGATCTCTACATTCCGCAACGCGCGGCGGTAACTGCGGGCCCGGCCCCGGAAGTCGGCTTCGTCGATTACATAGGTGGGTGTGTGGAACTCGTCGGCGATGTCGCTGAGGGGCACGCCGCCGACGCAAAGCCGGCCGCTCTCGTCGGAATGCGTGGTGATGGGCCAGATCGCTGGATCGAACCGTCGGGGGGTCGTGCGGCCGAGAGACGGCAGGATGTCGAGCAATGTCATGATCCCAACGTGCGCCCGGGCGGCGCCGGGTGCCGCTTTCCTTACGGTCCCTTGACAGCCCCGGGCTCGATCTTGACGAAGTTCGGCGCTCCTCGATGGCCCCTTAGAATGGCGGCATCATGACCGCACCGGGGCCGGCTCGCCCAGAAACCCCAATTGCGGGGCTCGTTGAATTGGCGCTGACGGCCCCGACCCTGCAGCAGCTCATCGAGTCCAGTTCTGGTGTGCCCGACGAATTGAGCCTGGTCGGCCCGGCCGGTGCGCGGCTGTTCGTGGCCAGTGCGCTGGCACAGCAGGGGTCATTGCTGGTGGTCACCGCCACCGGGCGCGAAGCCGACGACCTCGCCGCCGAACTGCGGGGGGTTTTCGGTAGCGCGGTGGCCGTCTTTCCGTCCTGGGAAACGCTGCCGCACGAGCGGCTCTCGCCCGGCGTCGACACCGTCGGCACCCGCTTGATGGTGCTACGTCGGCTGGTCTATCCCGACGACACCCGGCTGGGCCCGCCGCTGCGGGTGGTGGTGACCGCGGCGCGCTCGTTGCTGCAGCCGATGGCACCACGGCTGGGTCACCAGGAGCCGGTCACCTTGCGGGTCGGTCAAGAGATCGGCTTCGAGGAAGTGATTGCCCGGTTGGTCGACTTGGCCTACACCCGGGTCGACATGGTCGGCAAGCGCGGCGAATTCGCGGTCCGTGGCGGGATTCTCGATATTTTCGCCCCGACGGCCGAGCATCCGGTACGCATCGAGTTCTGGGGTGACGAGGTCACCGAGATGCGGATGTTCGCGGTCGCCGATCAGCGCTCCATCCCGGAAATCGAGGTCGAGACGCTGGTCGCGGTCGCCTGCCGCGAACTGCTGCTCACTGAGGACGTGCGGGCGCGGGCGGCCGAGTTGGCCGCACAAGCTGCCACGCAGCGGCCGACAGGGGAAGCCGCCATCAGCGGCAGCGTCACCGACATGCTGGCGAAGCTGGCCGAGGGCATCCCCGTCGACGGGATGGAGGCGCTGCTGCCCGTGCTGTGCCCTCCGGGAAATGGGGCCCACGCGTTGCTGGTCGAACAGCTGGCCGAGGGCACGCCTGTACTGGTGTGCGACCCGGAAAAGGTGCGTACCCGTGCCGCTGACCTGATCAAGACCGGCAACGAATTTCTGGAGGCGTCCTGGTCGGTGGCCGCGATGGGCAGTCATGCGCCCGTCGACGTGGCGGAGCTGGGCGGATCGGGATTCGCCGAACTGGACGACGTGAGGGCCGCGGCGGCCCGGTCGGGCCATCCCTGGTGGACGTTGAGCCAGCTCAGCGACGAAGCGGCGATCGAGCTCGACATCCGGGCCGCACCGTCGGCGCGTGGCCATCAGCACGATATAGACGGCATCTTTGCGATGTTGCGTGCCCATGTCTCGACCGGCGGGTACGCGGTGATGGTCGCGCCCGGCACCGGCACCGCGCATCGCGTGGTGGAGCGGCTGGCCGAGTCCGAGACCCCGGCCGCCATGCTGGAAGCGGGCGCCGCTCCCCAAAGCGGTGTCGTCGGGGTGCTCAAGGGTCCGCTGCACGGCGGCGTTGTGATACCCGGCGCCAACCTGGTCGTCATCACCGAAGCCGACCTGACCGGCAGCCGGGCCACGGCCGTCGACGGCAAGCGGCTGGCGGCAAAGCGCCGCAACACCGTCGACCCGCTGGCGCTGACGGCCGGCGATCTGGTGGTACACGATCAGCACGGCATCGGGCGGTTCGTGGAGATGGTGGAACGCACCGTCGGCGGCGCCCAGCGCGAGTACCTGGTGCTGGAGTATTCATCAAGCAAGCGTGGGGGTGGCTCAGACAAGCTGTATGTCCCGATGGATTCCCTGGATCAGCTGTCGCGGTACGTGGGCGGTCAGGCCCCGGCGCTGAGCAAGCTGGGCGGCAGCGACTGGACCAACACCAAGACCAAGGCCCGCCGTGCGGTGCGCGAGATCGCCGGCGAGCTGGTCTCGCTCTACGCCAAGCGACAGGCCAGCCCCGGATACGCGTTCGGGCCCGACACGCCCTGGCAGGCCGAAATGGAGGACGCGTTCGGCTTCACCGAGACGGTTGATCAGCTCACGGCGATCACCGAGGTCAAGGCCGACATGGAGAAGTCGGTGCCGATGGACCGGGTGATCTGCGGCGACGTCGGTTACGGCAAGACGGAGATCGCGGTGCGCGCGGCGTTCAAAGCGGTTCAGGACGGCAAACAGGTCGCCGTGCTGGTGCCCACCACGCTGTTGGCCGACCAGCATCTGCAGACGTTCAGGGACCGGATGGCCGGGTTCCCGGTGACCGTCAAGGGCCTGTCCCGGTTTACCGACCCCGGCGAGTCGCGTGCCGTGATCGACGGGATGGCCGACGGGTCGGTGGACATCGTGATCGGCACGCATCGGCTGCTGCAGACGGGTGTGCGCTGGAAGGATCTGGGCCTCGTCGTGGTCGACGAGGAGCAGCGGTTCGGTGTCGAGCACAAGGAGCACATCAAGTCGCTGCGTACCCACGTCGACGTGCTGACCATGAGCGCCACCCCGATCCCGCGCACCCTGGAGATGAGCCTGGCCGGGATTCGCGAGATGTCGACGATCCTGACGCCGCCCGAGGAGCGCTACCCGGTGCTGACGTACGTCGGCCCGCACGAGGACAAGCAGATCGGCGCCGCACTGCGCCGGGAGCTGCTGCGCGACGGGCAGGCTTTCTACGTGCACAACCGGGTCAGCTCGATCGACGCGGCCGCAGCGCGAGTCCGCGGTCTGATGCCCGAGGCGCGGGTCGTCGTCGCGCACGGGCAGATGCCCGAGGACCTGCTGGAACGCACCGTCGAGGGGTTCTGGAACCGCGAGTACGACATCCTGGTCTGCACCACGATCGTGGAGACCGGCCTGGACATCTCGAATGCGAACACGCTCATCGTCGAGCGCGCCGACACCTTCGGGCTATCTCAGCTGCACCAGCTGCGTGGCCGGGTCGGTCGCAGCCGGGAACGGGGCTACGCGTACTTCCTGTATCCGCCGGAGGTGCCGCTGACCGAGACGGCCTACGACCGGCTGGCGACCATCGCGCAGAACAACGAGCTGGGCGCGGGCATGGCCGTCGCCATGAAGGACCTCGAGATCCGCGGCGCCGGCAACGTCCTGGGCATCGAGCAATCCGGGCACGTCGCCGGCGTCGGCTTCGATCTGTACGTGCGGCTGGTGGGTGAGGCCGTCGAGGCCTATCGCGCCGCCGCTGACGGTAAAACCGTCACCACCGCCGAAGAGCCCAAAGATGTGCGCATCGACTTGCCGGTGGACGCGAACCTGCCGCCGGACTACATCGCGAGCGACCGGCTCCGGCTGGAGGGCTACCGGCGGCTGGCCGCCGCGGCCTCTGACAGCGATGTCGCGGCCGTGGTAGAGGAGCTCATAGACCGCTACGGGGCGCTGCCCGAACCGGCCCAGCGGTTGGTCGCGGTGGCGCGGCTCCGGCTGCTGTGTCGCGGCACGGGTATCACCGAAATATCGGCCCCGTCGTCGGCGACCGTGCGGCTGGCGCCGATCGACCTGCCGGATTCCGCCCAGGTGCGACTCAAGCGGATGTACCCGAGCGCGCAGTACCGTGCTACCACGGCCACGGTGCAGGTCCCCATTCCGCGGGCGGGCGGTATCGGCGCGCCGCGCATCCGCGATCTGGAGCTGGTCCAGATGGTGGCCAACCTGGTAACGGCGCTCCAAGGAAAACCGCAGCAAGAAATTGGTATGACCAGTCCACCCACACCTGAACCTGGACGGAATTCGAGTGAGGAGCGACAAGCGCGATGATCGTCGTCTTGTTCGACCCGCGCCGCCCGTCGTTGGTTCCGATCGAGGCCATCGAACATCTCACGGGCGAGGTGCAATACACCGAGGAAATGCCCGTCGCGGTGCCCTGGTCGCTGCCCGCGGCGCGTCCCGTGCACTCCGGAGACGACGCACCGGTGTTGTTGTCGTCGGATCGCGACCACCCCGCGGTCACCGCTCGGTTGGCCGCCGGAGCCCGGTTGATTTCGGCGCCGGACACTCCGCGCGGCGAACAACTTGTGGACGCGGTGGCAATGATGGACAAACTGCGCACCGCCGGACCGTGGGAAAGCAGGCAAACCCACGACTCGTTGCGAAAGTTCCTGCTGGAAGAGACCTACGAGGTACTGGACGCGGTGCACAGCGGAAACGCCGATCAGCTGCGCGAAGAACTCGGCGACGTGTTGCTGCAGGTGCTCTTCCATGCACGCATCGCCGAGGACGCGCCGCAACTCCCCTTCAACATTGACGACGTCGCGACTACGCTGATGCGAAAGCTTGGCAACCGGGTACCCGGAGTGCTTGCCGGTCAACAGATTTCGCTTGAGGATCAGTTGTCGCAGTGGGAGGAACGCAAGGCGGCGGAGAAATCGCGGAACTCGGTGATGGACGACGTGCATACCGGTCAGCCCGCGTTGGCGCTGGCGCAGAAGGTGATTGAACGGGCCGGCAAAGCTGGCGTGCCGCCCGAGTTGATCCCGGCCGAGATCCGCACGGTTGCCGTCTGGGCTGACATCGATGCGGAAAGCTCTCTGCGTTCGGCGGTTTTAGAGTTCGTTGGCACGGTCCGTGGCGTGGAGAGGGCGATTGCGGCCACACGCCGGGGGGGCGGCGTTCCGGCGGAGTTCGATGTGGCTCCGCTGGGCGAGGTCACCGAGCAGGAGTGGCGCACGCACTGGTCAGCGGAGCAGTCCGCTGAATCCCTCGGAGACGCGGTGTCCGACGACGACGCCGCCGCGGCCGACGCCGCCGAGTCCGACTCTCCGGGCGCTCTCGACGGCGGCTCCAGCGACGAGGCCGGCGACCCCTTTATGTAATATTCGCCCGTGTCCGACCCCGCAACCGCACGCCCCGCGATCTGCCTCAACATGATCGTCCGCAACGAGGCTCACATCGTTCACGAGACGCTCGTGCGTGCAGCCGAGGAGGACGCGGTGCGCTTTGCCTCGACGGCGGCCGGTACGTTCTCGCCGATGTGGTGACGGGCGGCCCGGCGATGTTCGACACAGCACGTCTGGATCGGGCGGGTGGTCTCGAGGGCACCGATCGAGACGTCATTGCGGAGCTCGGCAGGCGGTCAGCCGACGCCGGGCTGCGGACGGCGAGCCTTGACGGGGTGTTCTGTGTCGCAGGAGTGCCGTCGGAGGCGGCAACGACTTCGTCCCGAAGGTCTTAATCCAAGGTTGGACGGTGCTGAATAAGGGAATGGCTAACCGGCAAACCTGACTTACTCGGTTATAAGTACGGCGTCGAAGTCGAAGTTGACGCGTCGGAGTCGAAGTTGCCGCGTCGATAATTGACCGAATCGGGCGGCGTTAGCGTGCGCTCGGACCCCCGAGCGACCCCGGTGAGGCCGAAACCCATGGGACGATAGTCGGGTCTGAAATTGCTACTGGGGAGTTGCAGGGGAGTTGTTAAGGAACGCCGTGTCGCCAAGGCGCTGGTTGCGCGCGGTCGCCGTGATCGGGGCGACCGCGATGCTTTTGGCGTCCAGTTGTACGTGGCAGCTCAGCATGTTTATCCCCGACGGCGTGCCGCCGCCCGCAGGAGACCCGGTTCCCCCGGTTAACACGCACGCCAGCGGTCGCCCCGCGGATCAGCTGCGCGGCTGGGCGGAGCAACGTTCCGGTGCGTTGGAGATTCCCGTCGTCGCGCTGGAGGCCTATGCCTATGCCGCCCGGGTCGCTGAGGTCGAGAACCCGAAGTGTCATATCGCGTGGACGACGTTGGCCGGCATCGGGCAGGTGGAGAGCCACCACGGCACATACCGGGGCGCGGTGTTGGCGCCGAACGGAGATGTGACTCCACCTATCAGGGGTGTTCGTCTCGACGGCAGCGGCGGCACGGTGCGCATCGTCGACAGCGCGGACGACGTGGCCGACGGCGACGGGGTGACTCGGGCGATGGGGCCGATGCAGTTCATTCCCGAGACCTGGCGGTTGTACGGGGTGGACGCCAACAATGACGGCATTGTCAGTGCCGACAACATCGACGACGCCGCACTCTCGGCGGCAGGTTACTTGTGCTGGCGTGGAAAGGATCTCGCCACTCCGCGCGGGTGGATAACCGCGTTGCGGGCCTACAACAATTCCGCGGTTTACGTGCGGGCTGTGCGGGACTGGGCAACCGCCTATGCGGCGGGCCACCCGCTGTAGCAGGATAGATCGCTGACTCAGGCCTTACGCTAGGTCTGTCTGGGGGCCTGCCGGGCGCCCGCCATCAGCTACTAGATGAGTTCAAGCAAGGAGAACCCAGTGCCGATTATCGAGCAGGTTGGGGCCCGCGAGATCCTCGATTCCCGAGGCAATCCAACCGTCGAGGTCGAGATAGCTCTGATCGATGGAACATTTGCGCGTGCGGCGGTGCCGTCCGGTGCGTCGACCGGGGAGCATGAGGCCGTCGAGTTACGCGACGGCGGTGCGCGCTATGGCGGCAAGGGCGTGCAGAAGGCAGTGCAAGCTGTGCTCGACGAGATCGGGCCCGCGGTGATTGGACTCAACGCCGACGACCAACGGTTGGTCGACCAGGCGCTGGTAGACCTCGACGGCACTCCCGACAAGTCCCGGCTGGGTGGCAACGCCATCCTGGGCGTCTCGCTGGCCGTCGCCAAAGCGGCCGCCGACTCGGCGGAGCTGCCGCTGTTCCGCTACATCGGTGGCCCGAACGCGCACATTCTGCCGGTGCCGATGATGAACATCGTCAACGGCGGCGCACACGCCGACACCGGCGTCGATATCCAGGAGTTCATGGTGGCGCCCATCGGTGCGCCCAGCTTCGTCGAGGCGCTGCGCTGGGGTGCCGAGGTCTACCACGCGCTCAAATCTGTTTTGAAGAAAGAGGGCCTGAGCACCGGCCTCGGCGACGAGGGCGGCTTTGCACCCGACGTCGCCGGCACCACCGCGGCGCTGGACCTGATCACCCGGGCCATCGAACTGGCGGGTTTCAAGCCCGGTGCCGACGTGGCATTGGCCCTCGACGCGGCCGCCACCGAGTTCTACACCGACGGCACTGGCTACGCCTTCGAGGGCGCGACCCGCACCGCCGAGCAGATGACCGAGTTCTACGCGGGCCTGCTCGGCTCCTACCCCCTGGTATCCATCGAAGACCCGCTTTCCGAAGATGATTGGGACGGCTGGGCGAACCTGACTACGGCGATCGGGGACCGGGTGCAAATCGTCGGCGACGATATTTTCGTCACCAACCCCGAACGTCTCGAGGAGGGCATCGAAAAGGGCGTGGCGAATGCGTTGCTGGTCAAGGTGAACCAGATCGGCACGCTGACCGAGACTCTCGACGCCGTCGCGCTGGCTCACCACAGCGGATACCGCACGATGCTGAGCCACCGCAGCGGCGAGACCGAAGACACGATGATCGCCGATCTGGCGGTTGCGGTCGGCAGCGGCCAGATCAAGACGGGCGCGCCAGCCCGCAGCGAGCGCGTCGCCAAATACAATCAGCTGCTGCGCATCGAGGAGGCGCTCGGCGACGCCGCCCGCTACGCCGGCGATCTGGCGTTTCCGCGCTACGCGCCGGACCCAAAATAGCGACGAGCAGGAAACGCGGCTGAGTCCGAAATGCCCGAAGCCAAACGGCCAGATCCCAAGCGCCGCTCCCCGGCGTCACGTCCGGGTGCGGTCCGCGGCCGTCGTGCCAGTAGAACTTCTGGTGCTGCGGGGACCGCCCGGCCCAGCAAGGCCTCGGCACCCTCGCAGACCGCGCCGCAGGCCACCCGAAATGCTGCCCGAACGCTGCAAGAGCACGTCGTCGAACCCATCAAGCGACAGATCGCCGAGTCCGCCGAGCAGCGGTCTGATCAGCGCCTGGGCTTCACCGCGCGGCGGGCGGCTATCCTGGCCGCGGTCGCCTGTGTGCTGACCCTGACCATCGCCGGGCCGGTGCGCACGTATTTTGCCCAGCGCACCGAGATGGATCAATTGGCCGCAAGCGAGGCAGCGCTGCGCCGTCAGATCACCGACCTCGAGCAGAAGAAGGGCAAGCTTGCGGACCCGGCTTATATTGCGGCCCAGGCGCGCGAACGCCTCGGCTTCGTCATGCCCGGAGACATTCCGTTCCAGGTGCAGCTTCCGTCGTCGGCGGCGGTGTCTCCGCAGCCCGGTGCCGAGGCGGCCAAGCCAGCCAACAACGATCCCTGGTACACATCGCTATGGCATACCATCGCCGATTCGCCGCACCTGCCACCGGCCAACCCGCCCGTATCTCCCGCTTCGCCCGTATCTCCGGCGCCTCCGGCAGTTCCGGGGGCGCCCGGCGCGATTCCGCCGGACTCGCCGAATCCCACCTCTCCCGGTGGTTGATCATGCCGACCTGGAAGCGGTGGCGCGTCAACTCGGTCGAGAGCCTCGTGGCTTGCTCGAGATCGCCTACCGTTGCCCCAACGGTGAGCCCGGAGTTGTGAAGACGGCGCCGAAACTTCCTGACGGAACACCGTTTCCCACGCTGTATTACCTCACCCATCCGGTGCTCACCGCGGCCGCAAGCAGACTCGAGACGACGGGAGTCATGCGCGAGATGACCGAGCGGCTGCGGCAGGACGCAGAATTGGCCGCAGCGTATCGGCGCGCACACGACTCCTATCTGGCCGAGCGTAATGCGATCGAATCGCTGGGGACCACGTTCTCGGCGGGAGGCATGCCGGACCGGGTCAAGTGTCTGCATGTGCTGATCGCGCATTCGCTGGCCAAGGGACCCGGGTTGAACCCGCTCGGTGACGAGGCGATCGCGCTGCTGGCCGCGGATCCGGCAATGGCTCCGGTGCTGGGGGAGGGGCCCTGGTGAGCATCGTGAGCCGGCTTGCCGGTATCGATTGCGGTACCAACTCTATTCGGCTGTTGATCGCCGATTTAGTAGACGGGCGGCTGCGCGATGTGCATCGCGAGATGCGGATCGTGCGGCTCGGTCAGGGCGTCGACGCGACGGGTCAGTTTGCGCCGGACGCCCTTGCCCGGACCCGGGCCGCGTTGGCCGACTATGCCGCTCTGCTGAGGGTCCACGGCGCCGAGCGGGTACGGATGGTCGCCACGTCGGCCGCCCGCGACGTCAGCAACCGGGATGCCTTCTTCGCGATGACGGGCGACGTGCTGGGCGCTGTGCTGCCCGGCTCGATCGCCGAGGTCATTACCGGAGCCGAGGAAGCCGAACTCTCTTTTCGCGGTGCTGTAGGGGAATTGAACAGTGCGGGTGCGCCTTTCGTTGTTGTCGACTTGGGTGGCGGATCCACTGAGATCGTGCTCGGCGGGAATCAGGTAATTGCGAGCTACTCGGCGGACATCGGCTGCGTCCGGCTCACCGAACGCTTCTTGCATTCGGACCCGCCGACCGCGGAGGAGATCGAGGCGGCTCGTCAGGTGGTGCGCGAACGGCTGGCCGTCGCGCTGGCTGTGGTGCCCGTCGAAGGGGCGCGCACCTGGATCGGGCTGGCCGGCACCATGACCACGTTGTCTGCGTTGGCCCACGACATGACGACATATGATGCTGCGGCCATTCATCTTTCGCGGGTCGCCGGTGACGATCTGCTGGCGGTCTGTGAGCGGCTGATCGAGATGACGCGAGCTCAGCGTGCCGCGTTGCCGCCGATGCACGAAGGCCGTGTCGACGTGATCGGCGGCGGCGCGATCGTGGTCCAGGAATTGGTGCGCGAGTTGCGCGCGCGGGCCGGCATCGATGAGCTGATCGTCAGCGAACATGACATCCTGGACGGCATCGTGCTGTCGATCGCCTGTTGAGCCGAAATATCTGCGCGGCCGAACAACTTCCAGCCGTCGAGTATCTTCACCCGCTCGAGCCGCCTCCGATATTTCCGTGGAGGTGCTTTCTGGCCCAAGTGGCGTAGTCCATGACAACTGGCTTCGCCGGCTGTGGACTGGCCTTAGTCGGCCCCAACATTGCTCTCAACTTCGTCACATGCTGCCTCCATCGGATCTGGCGAAACCGAGCGCGCCCCTCTGCCGGCGTTTGATGTCCGGCAACGGACTTAATTCGCATTGATTCGATCGACAACAGGGTCACGATCGCTTCGCAGTTGATGGCGACGCGTGGGTCGCCGATTCGGGATGTGCCGACCGCTTGGTATCGGTCGCTTTCGGCTCGGCAGGGTGGTACGGCGCGGCCGCCGACTTTCGCTGCGCTTGGTTTATGTGGGCGATCCGGGCCGCGGCATCGTAAACCACGAGCTGTGGGGTCGCGCCCGGGATCCGACTGATGAGCCGGGCGAGCTTGTCCGCGGTCCGATCATGAAGCAATCGCCCCACCAGGGACGGATACGTTCGTCGTGCCAGCAGCACCGTCACCCTGGTGTCCGGATGATCGTCCACCGCCCGCCGGACGAGCTCTTGCGCTGTCAGGCCCAGCCGGCGGTCAGGGCACAAAACCATTTGCAGCTTGGTGTCGTGCTCGAAGCGATCCCAGTAGTCCTGCAACCGCGCCGCCCGAGCTGGTTCCAGCACGAAATGCACTGCAGTCAGATCGTCAGCATGCAGGCATTGTCCGTATCGCACTGCTTGGATATCGGCGAGGTCGACCGAGTCCACGAAGACGAACACTCGATGTTTCACACGCATGGCGAACTCGCGACGCTCGGTGCGCGCCACCTCAACAACGGACGTCACCGCGCGGTACCGAGGGTTGGGCCGAATGAGCATGAGCACCAAAGCGGGGAAGGCGGCGACGAGCAACCAGCCGTACTCGGCTGAGTTGCTCATCGCGAAAATCCCCCCTGCGAGGGTGGAGAAGATCCCGGCGGACAGGTTCATTACCAGCTTGAGCCGCCGATTGGGCTCGCGGTGTGCGAAATTGTATTTCGTCATGCCGTAGCCAGCCAGGGCGAATACGGATCGGTCACTATTTATTCTTAACTGACCGGAAAGCCCGGTGATAGCTCCTTTAACGGGATCTTGACACCTGGCAGCCAGATATTGATGGTCGCGGAGATCTCGCCAACTTCATGGCATCGCGGTTCACGCTGAACGTCGAGTTGTTGCGCTCACATCGACAAATCAGCCCAACAACTCGACGTTGGGCGGACAACCGTCACGCCTCGAAGCGGTAGCCCATGCCCGATTCGGTCAACAGGTGTTTGGGATGCGACGGGTCATCCTCGAGTTTGCGGCGCAGCTGCGCGAGATACACACGCAGATAATGGGTTTCGGTGGCGTACGCCGGTCCCCACACCTCCTTGAGGAGTTCCTCGCGGCCGATCAGCTTGCCCCGATTGCGGACGAGCACCTCGAGCATGCCCCATTCGGTCGGGGTGAGATGCACTTCAACACCATCTTTGGTGACCTTCTTGGCGGCCAGATCAACCGTGAATGCGTCGGTTTCGACAACAGGTTCGTCGGTTTCGGACGCCGCGGCATTGCGGCGAACCGCCGCGCGCAACCGGGCCAGAAACTCGTCCATACCAAACGGTTTCGTGACATAGTCGTCGGCTCCCGCGTCCAAGGCCTCGACTTTGTCGGAGGAATCGGTACGCGCGGATAACACAATCACTGGTGCGGTCAGCCAGCCGCGCAGCCCGCCAAGCACCTCAATCCCGGAGATGTCGGGCAGCCCGAGATCGAGGACCACGACGTCGGGCCGGTGTTCGGCGGCGGCCCGTAGCGCACCGGCACCGGTGGAGGCGGTGACAACTTCGTATCCGCGCACGGTCAGATTGATTCGCAACGCGCGCAGGATCTGCGGCTCGTCGTCGATTACCAGCACTCTGGTCATGGGCGCCGCTCCTCAGCATCGCTTCGCTCTGCATCGTCGCTGGCGTCAGACATGGCGCCGCTCCTCAGCATCGCTTCGCTCTGCATCGTCGCTGCGTCAGACATGGCGCCGCTCCTCAGCATCGCTTCGCTCTGCATCGTCGCTGGCGCGGGTCATCGTTGCCCCTCGGGCGCGGCCAGGTCCAGCGCGACCGTGAGTCCGCCACCGGGCGTATCGCTGGCCTGGATCGTGCCACCCATCGCCTCGACGAAGCCGCGTGCCACCGACATCCCCAGACCGACGCCGATAGTGTTGTCGTGGTCGCCCAGTCGCTGGAAAGCGTCGAAGAGCTGCTCCTCGGCGCCGTGCGGAATCCCCGGTCCTTCGTCGACGACATTGATCAGAACCCGGTCACCCACCCGACCCGCATTGACCCGGATGATGGAGTTGGGTGCATATCGCAAGGCGTTGTCGATCAGGTTGGCGAAGACCCGTTCGAGCAGCCCGGCATCGGCCAGCACCACGGCGTCACCGACGTCGACCTTCACGCGGTCGATCGCGGACCGGTAAAAGCCGGTGGCGCCCTTGCCGATGCTGACCAGCGCGCGCTGCACGCTTTCCTCGAGATACACCCGGCTCAGATCCGGGTGAACCACGCCGGCGGCCAGCCGCGACGAGTCCAGCAGGTTTCCGACCAGCGCGGTGAGCTGGTCAACGGACTCCTCGATAGTGGCCAGCAATTCGGCGGTGTCCTCGGGGGAAAAGGCGATGTCTTCGGCGCGCAGGCTCGACACAGCGACTTTCGCCGCCGCCAGCGGTGTGCGCAGGTCGTGACTGACGGCCGAGAGCAGGGAGCGCCGCAGCTCGTCGGCCCGCATTATCGCTTCGGATCGGCCCGCTTCTTCGGCGAGCTCGCGCTGTTTGACCAGGCCAGCGGCTTGTCTGGCTACCGCGCTGAGCACCCGGCGGTCACGCGCGGAGAGCTTCCTGCCAGCCATCAGCATCCAGAACTCTTCGTCACCGACCTCGATCGCGGTATCAGCGGATTCCACCGTCACGCAAGGATCATTGCCCACGCAGGCGATCAGGTAGCTCTTCTGCCTGCCGTTGGCACGATCTTCTTCGCTTGGCTCCCGCAACATGCTGACCGCACGCTGTGAGTAGGTTTCCCGCACGCGCTCCAGCAGCGTCTCGAGGTCCGCGCCGCGCAGCACCGATCCCGCGAAGAGCGTCAGCAGCTCGGCCTCCTGGGATGCCAGTCGGGCTTCTCGGGCGCGTTTGGCCGCGCCGTCGACGAGGACCGCGACCGCGACCGCGATCAGCAACAGCACCAGCTCGGTAATGGCGCTGTTGGGTTCGGCGATGGTGAAGCTGTGGCGCGGGGCTATCAGGTAGTAGTTCAGCAGCAGTCCGGACAGCACCGCCGAAAGGGCCGCAGGGGCAACGCCTCCGAGTAGCCCGACCACCAGCACGCCGACGAAGAACAATGCGCTTTCCCCGCCGGTATCGAGATAGCGATCCAGCAATGTCACCGTTACGGCGCAAATGGCCGACGGGACGATGAAAGCCGCGAGCCAAGACGTGACCCGCCGGTCACGCGGCGCGAGCGACGCGATCCGAAAGCCGCGTTTGGATTCCTCGTGGGTGACGATGTGCACATCGATCTTGCCGGACCGTTGCACGATCGTCGGGCCGATGCCCTCCTCGAAGACGCGCGCCCACCGCGAGCGGCGGGAGGTGCCGATCACCAGCTGCGTGGCATTGATCTCGCGGGCGAAATCGAGTAGCGCGGTTGGCACGTCGTCACCGACCACGGTATGCACCGAAGCGTCGAGGCTGCCCGCCAGCTCACGAATCTTGCCCATCCTGGGCTCCGACAGGCCGGCCAGCCCGTCACCTCGTACCACGTGCACCACCATGAGTTCGGCACTGGACTTCGATGCGATCCGGGATGCGCGGCGCATCAACGTCTCCGATTCGGGACCGCCCGTCACCGCCACCACCACGCGCTCGCGCGCCTCCCACATGTCGGTGATCTTGTTCTCTGCGCGGTATTTGGCCAGTGCGGTATCCACCTGGTCGGCCAGCCACAGCAGTGCCAATTCCCTTAGGGCGGTGAGATTTCCGCGGCGAAAGTAATTCGACAGCGCGGCGTCGATTTTTGCCGAGGCGTAGACGTTACCGTGGGATAACCTGCGTTGCAGGGCTTCCGGGGTGATGTCGATGAGTTCGACCTGCGCGGCCGCACGGACAATCGAGTCCGGAATTGTCTCCTTCTGCTCGATACCGGTGATCTGGGCGACGACGTCGTTGAGGCTCTCCAGGTGCTGGATATTGACGGTTGAGATGACCGCAATACCGGCATCGAGCAGCTCTTCGACGTCCTGCCAACGTTTTTCGTTCTTGCTTCCCGGTGTATTGGTGTGGGCGAGCTCGTCCACCAGCACCACCTGCGGGCGCCGCGCCAACACTGCCGGCACGTCGAGTTCGGGAAAGCTGCCACCGCGGTATTCGATATAGCGGGGCGGGATGATCTCGATGTCCTCGAGCATCTCAGCCGTTTTCCGTCGTCCGTGCGTCTCGACCACGGCGGCCACCAGCTCGGTGCCGCGCTCCAAGCGCCGGTGTGCTTCGCCGAGCATCGCAAATGTTTTACCGACACCTGGCGCCGCACCAAGGTAGATGCGTAACTCCCCGCGCTTGGGATGTTGGTCCTGGGTGGTCACGTGAACCATCATCCCCCTGTGGGGCTAGCTCGTTACCGGGTACCGGTGGTCGAGTTGCAGGTTGAGTTGCAGGACATTCACGGTTGGCTCACCGAAGAATCCGAGAGTGCGGTCGCTATGGAACTGGGCGAGCACCGCACGGATCTGATCCGGGCTGACGTGGCGGGCCTTGGCCACCCGGGCGACCTGGATGTCGGCGTAGGCCGGTGAGATGTCCGGGTCCAGGCCGCTGCCGCTGGCGGTAACGGCATCGGCCGGAACTTGCGGTTCGTTCGGGGCGGCCCCGCGAATGGGCACGACCTGCCCGTTCGAGTAGTCGTCGGTATACGTTGCGCACTCCACCCGGACGCCTTCGTAGAAGTTCAGGAAGGGCTGTTTTGTAGTGGCGCAGGGTTCGTTGACGCTGACCACTCTGGTCGGGTGAACAACGTAGCCCCGTGAATCGCGGGAGCCCATCACCGCCAGCACAGCCCCGACCCCGCCGCCGGTGCAGAACGGACGCGATCCGTCGACATTTTCGAGTTGGCCGATTGCACTACTGCGCGAACAGACCTGGGTGAGCAGGCTCGCTTTGAATCCGGCGTCGGCAGGACTGGAGCTGGCCGCCACTTTGGCCGGATCGGCCGGGGTGTCGACGATGCTCTCGGGTCCGAGGCTGCTGCCGCCGCTCGCCGTGGGGTCGTATCCATTGCTGCCCGCTGCCGATGGCCGGCTCTGGAAGTACTGCGGCAGTGGGTTGCCGGAGGAGTCGGTGAACGACTGGCCGATCAGCTTGCTGCCAATCGGCTTGCCGGCGGCGGTGAGTATCGAGCCCTCGGCCTGGTCGTGCAGTCCGGGGATGAGGGCCACCAGCCAAACGAACAGCGGGTAGCCGAAACCGCAGATGACGGTGAAGACGAGCAGCGCGCGCAGCGCGGCCCAGTACTGGCGAACCGTGTTACCGACATTCATCTCAGGCCATCCCGGGAAGCAGTTGAATTAACAAATCGATGAGTTTGATCCCGACGAACGGGGCGATAATGCCACCCAGGCCGTAGATATAGAGGTTGCGGCTGAGCAGTTTTGACGCACGGCTGGGCGTGTACCGAACGCCACGCAGTGCCAGCGGAATCAGGGCGACGATGATGATCGCGTTGAAAATCACCGCGGACAAGATCGCCGATTGCGGACTGTGCAATCGCATGACGTTGATCTGGTCCAGGCCCGGGAAGATTGCCACGAACATCGCCGGGATGATCGCGAAGTATTTGGCGATGTCGTTGGCGATGGAGAACGTGGTCAACGCGCCACGGGTGATCAGCAGCTGCTTGCCAATTTCCACGATCTCGATGAGCTTGGTGGGATCGGAGTCCAGATCGACCATGTTGCCGGCCTCTTTGGCCGCGGACGTGCCGGTGTTCATCGCGACTCCGACGTCGGCTTGAGCCAGCGCCGGTGCGTCGTTGGTCCCGTCGCCGGTCATCGCCACCAGGCGCCCGCCCTCCTGCTCACGCTTGATCAGCGCCAGCTTGTCCTCGGGTGTGGCCTCGGCGAGGAAGTCGTCGACTCCGGCCTCATCGGCGATCGCCTTGGCGGTCAATGGATTATCGCCGGTGATCATCACCGTCCGGATGCCCATCAGGCGCATTTCGTCGAACCGGGCACGCATGCCCTGCTTCACCACGTCTTTAAGGTGGATGACGCCGAGCACCTCCGCCTTCTCGACGCGTCCGCCCTCAGAGTCGATGCCGTTGACCTGGCCGACGACGAGCGGGGTTCCGCCGGCGGCGGAGATGCCGTCGACAATCTCGCCGAGTTCGGCTGGAACGGTGCCGCCGTGACCGCGGACCCACTCCGCTACCGAATTGGCCGCGCCCTTGCGCAGCTGGCGGCCGTCGAGGTCGACGCCGGACATCCGGGTCGTCGCGCTGAATTCCACCCAGGAGGCGTGGGCCAGCTCACCGGGGGTCCGCGCGCGCAGCCCGTAGGTCTCTTTGGCGTAGACGACGATGGAACGACCCTCGGGAGTCTCGTCGGCAAGGCTGGACAGCTGCGCGGCGTCAGCCAGATCGCCATGGGTCACCCCGGTCACCGGGATGAAGTCCGAGGCTTGCCGATTGCCCAGCGTGATCGTTCCGGTCTTGTCCAGCAGCAGGGTGTTGACGTCGCCCGCGGCCTCGACCGCGCGACCGGACATGGCCAGCACGTTGCGTTGAACCAGCCGGTCCATGCCGGCAATGCCGATGGCCGACAGCAGCGCGCCGATTGTGGTGGGAATCAGGCACACCAGCAGCGCGACCAGGACGATGCCGCTGATGCCGTTGCCGTTGAGGGCGTCTGTATCGGGCACACCGGGGTTGTTGACCTTGGAGTAGATCGCGAGCGGCTGCAGGGTCGCTACCGCGAATACGAAGATGATGGTCAGTGCGGCGAGCAGGATGTTGAGTGCGATCTCGTTGGGTGTCTTCTGCCTATTCGCGCCCTCGACGAGCGCGATCATCCGGTCCACGAAACTCTCGCCGGGCTTTTGGGTGATCTTGACCACGATGCGGTCCGACAGCACGGTTGTGCCACCGGTGACCGCTGAGCGGTCGCCACCGGATTCGCGAATTACCGGTGCCGATTCGCCGGTGATCGCCGATTCATCGACCGAGGCAATGCCTTCCACGACATCACCGTCGCCCGGGATGACTTCACCGGCGGTGACCACCACGAAGTCGCCCTGAAGTAGTAGCGGCGCGGCCACCTCTTCGGATGCGCCCGCCTGACCCGGCGACCAGTCCTTCAACCGGTTCGCGACGGTGTCGGCCTTCGACCTGCGCAGGGCGTCGGCCTGCGCTTTACCGCGCCCTTCCGCGACCGCTTCGGCCAGGTTGGCGAAAAGGACTGTGAGCCAAAGCCAGAACACGGTGAGCCAGCTGAACCAGCTGTCGTCGCCAATCGCGAGCACCGTCGACCAGACGGCGCCGATTTCGACGATGAACATCACTGGGTTGCGCCACAGGGTTCGCGGATCCAGCTTGATCAGCGCGTCCGGCACGGCTTTCAGCAGCAGCTTCGGGTCAAGCAACCCGCCCTTGAGCCTGTCGGGGGAGGTGTGCCCGGACTGCGACTGGGTGACCGGATCGGTGGTTGGGGTTGTCGTTGTGGTCGTCACGGTTTCAGTGGATCCCTTCGGCGAGCGGCCCGAGCGCCAGCGCGGGCAGAAAGGTGAGGGCAACCAGGATGACTGTCACACCGACCACCAGGCCCACGAACTGAGGCTTGTGCGTGGGCAGGGTGCCACTCGACTCAGGCGTCATGCCCTGACGCGCGAGCGAACCGGCCAGTGCGAGAACCAGAATCATCGGCAGGAATCGGCCGAATGCCATGGCCAATCCCAAAGCGGTGTTCCACCAGACCGTGTTGCCCGACAGGCCAGCGAAAGCGGAACCGTTGTTGTTGGCCGCCGAGGTGAATGCGTAGAGCACCTCGGACAGGCCGTGCGGCCCGCTGTTGGTCATCCCGGCGCGCTCGCCTGGCAGCGCCATTGCGATAGCGGTGCCGAGGAGCGCGATGAGTGGCGTGATCAGGAAATACCCCGCGGCCAGCTTCATTTCGCGTGGCGTGATCTTCTTGCCGAGGTATTCGGGCGTGCGGCCGACCATCAACCCGGCGACGAACACGGTGATCACCGCCAAGATCAGGATGCCGTAGAGACCTGAGCCGGTACCGCCAGGGGCGACTTCACCGAGTTGCATGTTGAACAGTTGCATCATGCCGCCGAGGCTGGTGTAGGAGTCGTGCACCGAGTCGATGGCGCCGGTGGACGTCAGCGTGGTCGCGTCGGCGAAGACCGCGGAGTCCGCGACCCCGAAACGCTGCTCCGTGCCTTCAGTCGCGGCGCCGATCGCGGTAGGGACGGTGCCGTGGTGCTGCAACTGGAAGAACATCATGAAGGTGACGCTCAAACCGGCCATGATGCCGACGATCGCGGCGATCGCGTAGCCCTGCTTCTTGCTGTTCACCATGCGACCGAAGGTGCGGGGCAGCGAAAAGCTGATGACCAGCAGCAGGAAGATCTCGATCCAGTTGGTCCACGAGGTCGGGTTCTCGAACGGGTGCGACGAGTTGGCGTTATAGAAGCCGCCGCCGTTGGTCCCGAATTCCTTGATCGCCTCCTGGCTGGCGACCGGACCACCGGGGATGGTCTGCGGGGTACCGGCCAGCGTGTTGACCACTTGGTCGTTGAGGTGGAAGTTCTGGACTGCGCCGCCGGCGATCAGCGCGACGGCGGCGACGACTGAGATCGGCAGCAGGATGCGCAGGGTGCCGCGGGTCAGGTCCACCCAGAAGTTGCCCAGTTCACCGGTGCGGCTGCGGGCAAATCCGCGGACAAGCGCGATAGCGACGGCCATGCCAACCGCGGCGGACACGAAGTTCTGTACCGCGAAACCTGCCATCTGCACCAGATGGCCATCGGTCGATTCACCGGAATAGTTTTGCCAGTTGGTGTTCGTGACGAAGCTGACGGCGGTGTTCCAGGCCAGCGCCGGCGTCATCGGCGTCCCAGGATTGTGCAGGTGCAGGGGCAGCTTGCCCTGAACGAGTTGCAGGACGAACAGGAACAGGACACTGATCGCCGAAAACGCGAGCATGCTCCGGGCGTAGGTGACCCAGGTCTGCTTGGCTTCCGGGTTGGCGCCGATCAGGCGATAGATGAATCGTTCTGTGCGCGAGTGCTTTTTGGAGCTGTAGACCCGGTACATGTAGTCGCCCAGCGGCACGTGTACGACCGCCAATGCCACCACGAGTAGAGCGAGGAACACCACACCCGCTGCGGTAGCGCTCATCAGAAGCGCTCCGGATATATCAGGGCCGCAACAAGCAACAGCGCGACCAGGACAGAAAGGACCAGACCCACAGAGTTAGCGACGCTCACGATCCCAACTTCAGCGTTAAGCCGAGCGCTGCGAAAACCGCCAGCGTCAGCAGGAGATACACCACGACGGACATGAGAACGAGGCTATGCGCGCCGGCGAGCCGGGCGATATCGCCTTAACGGTTTCTTTACGCTGCGACCGGCTACATTTGCGGCTTTGCTGGGTTTCCGGTGGATTCTCTTACGCGGTATCTGGGATCTGGCTTTCGATCATCGGAATCTGCACCCGAAATACTGTGCGGCCGTTGCCGGATTCGGCGGTGACCGAGCCGCGATGGGCCTTGACGATTGAACTGACGATGGCCAGGCCCAGTCCGTTGCCTGATCCGTTCGTCCGGGACTTGTCCGCGCGAACGAACCGCTCGAACAGCCGGGGCAGGACGTCCGCATCGATATCGGGGCCGTCGTCATGAACCGTCAGTTCGGCGTACGGGCCGTCGGGGCCGCTCCGGTGTTGGGTGATCCCGGTGGTCACCGTTACACCGGGCGGCGTGTGTACCCGTGCGTTGTTGAGCAGATTGCTGACGAGTTGGTGCAGCCGGGCATGATCCCCGCGGACCCAGACCGGCTCGTCGGGTAGATCCTTGAGCCAACGATGGTCGGGCGCCGCTACGGCAGCGTCGCTCACCGCGTTGACGACGAGATCGGCGAGGTCGACGTCATCGGTCTGCAGATCTTCGCCTTCGCCCAGCCGCGAGAGCAGCAGCAACTCATCGACCAGCGATGTCATCCGGCGCGCCTCGGACTCGATGCGGGCCAGCGCGTACTCGGTCGTCGGCGGGAGTGCCTCACTGTCTTGGCGGGTGAGTTCGGCATATCCCTGAATCGCGGCCAGCGGGGTTCGTAACTCGTGGCTGGCGTCGGTGAGGAATTGCCGCATCCGCAGATCGGAATCAGCGCGATGCGCCAGCGCGCTATCGACGTTGTCCAACAACCGGTTCAGCGTGTGTCCGACGATTCCGACTTCATTGTCCGGATCGGTATCCTGCGGGCGCACTCGCACGTCGATCCGGTGGTCGTCGTCGGTGAGCGGCATCGCGGCAACCTCCGCGGCGGTTGCTGCCACGCGGCGCAGCGGGCGCAGCGTGTACCCGACCACCCAAATTGTGAGCGCCGCCGTCACCGCCAGCGCGGCCGCGACAAGGGCTGCCGTGGTGATGTGTTTGCGGGCGATGATTCGGTCGGCGAGATTGAGCGAGACCCCGACGATCAGGATGTCGGATCCCACGAAGATGCAGTCAACCCGGTAGGAGCCGAGGCTGCCCAGTCTTTCGGTCTTTGGCGGGGCATCCGGCCAAGATTGGGCCTCGATTGCGCGGACGACGTCGGCCGGCGCGGGTCGTGCTTCGTCTTCGGAGAAGACTGCCGAGCCGATCACGGCCCCGTCGCGCAGCACGGCGATGACGTTTCCCGGGGTTTGTCCGGTGAACTCCAAGAGTGCCTGCGATACCGGTGGAGTGTCTTGATGTGCCGAACTATGCTCGCCGTTGCGGTATCTGGTGTAGGAGTTGTTGAACGCGTGCAGGGATTTGGCGACCTCGGCGTCGTTCATCGTCGTGACATAGCCGCGCAAGCTCAACACCGATACGACGCCGACCGTCACCAATACGACTGTGACGACTGCCAATACGCCAAAGAGCAACTGGCGGCGCAGCGAACTGGGGAACCACCGCGGAGTGTCTCCCGATGCCGTATTCGGCCCGCGGGTCATTCCGGGGGCCGCAGCATATATCCAATACCGCGGACGGTCTGGATCATCGGCTTTCTGCCGGAATCGATCTTTTTCCTCAGGTAGGAGATGTACAAGTCGACGATGCTGGTGCGGCCGGCGAAGTCGTAGTTCCAGACCCGGTCCAGAATTTCGGTGCGGCTCAGCGCCCGGCGGGGATTGCGCATCAGGAAGCGAAGCAGTTCGAACTCGGTCGAGGAAAGCGATATCGGCGTGCCGTCGCGGGTGACCTCGCGGCTGGCGGCGTCGACCCGCAGATCGCCGACACTGAGCGTCTCCGCAGCAGGCGGGGTCAGTTGAGTCGCGCGGCGCAGCAACCCGCGCAGTCGGGCGACCAGCTCTTCGAGGCTGAACGGCTTGGTCATGTAGTCGTCGGCGCCCGCGGTCAGCCCGGTGACCCGGTCCATCACCGAATCGCGGGCGGTGAGGAACAGGGTGGGCGTGTAATTGTCGGCTTCGCGAACCCGTTCCAAAATCCGCAGCCCGTCCACGTCGGGCAGCATGATGTCGAGGACGAGCACGTCAGGGCCGCCCTTGTCGAACTTGGCTATGGCGTCGCGCCCGTTGTGCGCGATGTCGACGTCCCAGCCTTCATAGTGCAACGCCATCTTCACCAAGTTCGTCAGCGCTGGCTCGTCGTCGACCAGCAAAACCCGGATCGGTGATCCGTCGGCTCGATTGATCCGGGGCAGCTGCCCGAGGATTGCCTGCCGCGGCCTCTGGCTACCCGTGTATCCCGACATTGCCGTCATGCTCCTGGATTCTTACAGCTCAAATGATGTTGTCACAGAGTTCATAGAATTCTCAAATCTAAGCTCGCTCCGGGGCCCACATTGCGAGGGGCACAAATATGTGTTTTATATGTGTCACATGTGCCAGCTTGAGATTAAGCCGATTACGAAAAATACTGGAAGACATCGGTGTTAGCATTGGAGAGCTTATTGGGCGCGAGGCAAAATTCTCCAAATCCTGAGGGCGCTAATGGATCTCACCAGCAACGTGGCGTGGCCGTGTGGCCCCGACTTTCGCGGATGAATCCCTCCTCTGACTGCCTTAAGGCGATACCGTCCCGCCACTCGTTACCGGTAAGTTACGAAAAGTTACGGATTTCAGGAGATTTCGATCAATTTGGCAATAGAGCTTGCAAATGCACCGCTCTTGGCAGTGCTAAAGTCTGGTGCCGATTTTCGTGGCATCGGCGCCCGGATGATCGGCGCCGGCCCAGCGACGACATCCTCGGCTGCAGACGCGGTGCCGGCGTGTCCTGCGCCAGATTTCGGCGTGCCCGTAGACCCGACCGAGCGCGGGGGTCGAGACCCTTCGCCGTCCCCATTGCCGTCGCCGTCGTCGGCGTCCGTTCGGCCATCAAGGCCCCCACTAAGCTCGTCGACTCGAGCCGATTGTGACGCAGGTCAGCAAACTCAAGCAACGAGAGGGATAGGCGATGGACTTTGGAGCATTGCCGCCGGAAATCAACTCCGCCCGGATGTATCTGGGCCCGGGGACTGGGACGCTGCTGGCCGCCTCGGCGGGATGGGAATCGCTGGGTGCCGAACTGCAGAGCACCGCGGCCGGTTACCAGTCCGCGGTCTCGACGCTGACCGACGAATCCTGGATGGGGCCGACATCGATGGCCATGCAGGCCGCCGTCAGTCCCTACCTGGTGTGGCTCAGGACCACCGCTGCCCAGTGCGAGGAAGCGGCCACCCAGGCAACGGCGGCCGCCGCGGCGTACGAGTCGGCCTATGCGATGACGGTGCCGCCACCGTTGGTCGCGACCAACCGGGTTCAGCTGGCGGCGTTGATCGCGACCAACGTATTTGGGCAGAACACGCCGGCGATCATGGCGACCGAGGCGGAGTACAGCGAAATGTGGGCCCAGGACGCCACGGCAATGTACAACTATGCCGCCAGTTCGGCTGCTGCAGCGGCCGTTTCGACATTCTCGCCGCCGCCCGAAACGACTAATCCGAACGGGCTGGCCACGCAGGCCGGCGCGGCTGTCCAGGCCCTCGGTGCCAAAGCCCGGACGTCGTCGACACAGCTGATGTCCGCGGTAACCCAGGCCCTGCAGAATTTGGCGACACCCGGATCGGCATCCGGGTCGGGGCTGTCGTCCGCGGCGGTAGGCAACGTCTCCGGCCTTGCTGCGTCCAGCGTTTCCTCGCCCGCCAGCGCGCTGTCGAGTCTGACCGGTGCATCGGGCAAGACCGCCAAGTCCGCCGGCGCCGCCGGTGCCCTCTCGAGTCTGACCGGGATACTTTCCAGCCTTGGCACTAACGGCGCTCTCAACGGGCTCTTCGATGTAGGCGGGCTCGCCGGAGATGTCTCCGGCCTGGGTACCGACTTCGGTGGCCTCGGTCTCGACTTCGGCGGTACCGGTCTGGACATCTTCGGGGCGCAACTCGACGTTGCGGGAATCGGTTCGATATCCGGGGCCGCCGGAAGCGCCACCAGCCTGGGCGGATTGGGAGGCGTCCCCGGGTTGGGGGCTCTTGGCGGTCTGGGCGGTCTGGGCGGTGTGGACGGGGGAGCCGCGGCCGGCCTGGGTCAAGCGGCGTCGTTGGGTACCTTGTCGGTGCCACAGAGTTGGGCCGACGCGGTTTCGATGACCACGCCGATTCCCTTGATGGATGCCAACGCGATGCCGGGCGGATGGGGTGCGGCGCCGTCACTAGCCACCGGGCCCACCGTCTCCAAGATGCCGCTGGGCGGCATGGTCGGGCGCGAGTCCGATGGTTCGGTTCAGCGGGTCGGATTCCGCTCGTCGCTTATTCCGCGTTCGCCCGTCGCCGGCTAGCCGGCGACGGGTCCTTAAGTTCAAAAATAATCCTTTGGTCCACAAATAACTGGAGCGCACAAACAACTCACACAACAAACAACGAAGCCGCACACCTTTCGGTGTGCGGCCCCGTCGTTGTGGAGAGTTGTGCGATCAGGCCCAGCTGGACCCGACGGCGCTGTCGGTGCTCGCCATGTTGCTACCGGCGGACTGCACCTTCTGGCCGTGCGAGTTGGCCTGCTCGTAGATCACCTGGAAGTTGCGACCCAGCTGAGTGATGAACTCCTGGCAAGCGACCGAACCGGCGCCGCCCCAGAAGTCACCGGCAGCCAGCACGTCGCGAACGATGGCCTGGTGCTCCTGCTCGAGCGATGCGGCCTGAGCGCGAATCGTGGCACCGTGGGTGTCCACGTCGCCGAACGAGTAATTGATGGTCATTGTCATGCCCTCCTAAATTTGAAAGTTTTTGGGTTGGGAAAAGAACTAGCTGCTGAGGATTTGCTGCGAAGCCTGCTCTTGCTGCTCGTAGTTGCCAGCGTCGCGCAGCATGCCGTCGCGCACACCGTGGAGCATGTTCACGATGTTGCGGAACGCCTGGTTCATCTGACCCATGGTGTCGTAAGACGTGGCCTGGGCGGTGCCACTCCAGCCAGCACCCGAAATGTTCTGCGACGACGCCCACATGCGACGAGCCTCGTCCTCGACCGTCTGAGCGTGAGTCTCAAACCGGCCAGCCATCGCACGCATCGCGTGCGGGTCAGTCATAAAACGTGTTGCCATATTTCCTTCTCCTTGTTTCGTAACTTTGCGTCTGTGGAAGTTTTTGCAGTTGCAGTCGATGCGGTGGTTAGCCGCATGACGGATAGCGTACGGCGTGGGGGTTAACTGCCAGCCTCAAATGCGTGACAAGTGCCCCTAGTTTTTTGGAATCAGACCCCGATCGAATCAGACCCCGACCGGCTTCGGCATGACGATCGGCTTGAAGCCGTACCGCGGACCGGCGAGGGCACCGCCCTTGGCGGCACCTGCCATCCCCGGCATCCCGGGCACGATTCCCCCGGTTCCGGTCCCGGCTGTCTCCTCGACGGCCGCGGTCCAACCCGAGCCGTTGATCGGAGACTTGGAAGCGGCGAGATCTGCTTCCGTCACCGGCGTCGCCCCAGACCAGCTTTCCGGGACCGACAGTTTGCCCACCGTGCTGGCTGAGCCCATGCTGCCCGACGCTCCTGCGCCGAGCATGCCGTTCGATCCGACGGAACCCACCAGGGTCCCGGCCGGAAGCATGCCACCGCCGACTGGAACGACTTGGCTGGCCGCGGCCGCTGGGGCCGCCGCCTCGGCGGCCGCGATGGTGTGCGCGTACGACGCCACGGTCGGGATGGTGTTACCGACGAACCATGCCGCAGTAACACCGATCTGCTGGACGAAGTTGGCGTTGAACAGGGTGCCGTACAAGCCGTCCACCGAGTTGATCAGGTTCTGCACGCTCTGCGGCAACGATTGGAAAAGCTGCAGACCGAAGGGCTGGACCGTAGCCGCGGCAGTCGCGGCGGCCGCGGTCCCCGGGTTTGCGGTCGACGTCGCAGGCACCAGCGGCTGCAGGGCCGTGGCGGCCGCTGAGGCGGCCGAGTAGGTGTACATCGTGACCGCGTCCTGGACCCACATCTCGGCGTACAGCGCCTCGTTGGCGGCGATCGCCGGCGTGTTGATGCCCAAGATGTTCGTCGCGACCAGCGCGGCAAGCGTCGCCCTGTTTGCCGCGATTGCCGGCGGGGGCACGATCGCGGTAAATGCCGCTTCGTATGCGGCCGCCGAAGCGTAGGCCTGGGCGCCCGCGGTCTCAAGTGCGGTCGCGGTTTGGCCGAGCCAGGCCACGTGCGGTGCGGTTGCGGCCGCGGCAGCCGCCGAACCCGGACCCGTCCAGTTCTCCGTGGTCAGTGTCGAGACGATCGACTCCCACGAGGTGGCCGCGGTGCTCAGCTCGGCGGCCAGGTTGTTATATGCGGTTCCCGCGGAAATCAGCGGGCCCGAGCCCGCACCGCTGTACAGGAGGCCCGAGTTGATTTCCGGGGGAAATGCGGCGAATTCAAACATGTGTATCCGTTCCTTTGTCCGAGTTCAGCTTGTCGTTTGGAGGTGCGGTGCGCGGTGCCCGCTGCCTAGACGGCGGTCGGCTTCGGCATGACGATGGGCTTGACGCCGTAGCGCGGTGCGCCCAGGGCGGAACCCCGCCCACCAGCCGCACCCGGCATGCCGGGCATGGCTGCAATCGGCGCGCCGGCGCTCGGTGCCGCGCCGGTCCAGCCGGTCGTGATGGGCGAAGCGGCGCTCGTGGCTGCCACCGTTGTGACGTTCCCGGCCCAGCTCGGTGGCGTTGCCATCGAACTGACCATGGTCGCCTGGCCGATTCCGGCCATCGGCATGGCGCCCATGCCGCCGCCCATGCCCATGCCCATCGGCGAGATCTGGCCCACATCTGCGGCGCCGGCCACGGCCGCGCTGTCACCGGCGGTGCCGGCCAGGTTGGCCAGGTCGTCCGACGGAATCAGGCCGCCGCCGGCCATACCGAGGCAGTCGGACATGGCCGAGGCCCAGTTTCCACTCTCGAAGCTGATCAAGTTGGCCCCGTTGCTGGACGTGCCGAACGGGTTGCCGCCGATGCTGTTGCCGGGGCCACCGAGGAAAATGGCGATGTTGTTGAACGCGTTCTCGATGCCAGCGAACGGATCCTGGGCGGCGAGAGCGTTGGACGCCTCGGAGGCCGAGTAGCTGCTCGAGTTGATCCCCAGGGTGGAGGCGATCTGCTGCTGAACCGCGTGGGCCTCGGCCGCGATCTGCTGGTACCAGGCGCCGTACGACGAGTAGACGGCCGATTGCAGGGTCGACACCGAATCCGACGCGGCCGGTGCGACGGCCGTCGTCGGCGCGGCCGCACCGGCGGTCTGCGCAGTCAGTGAGGTGGCGAGCCCTTCGAGCTGCGACGCTGCGGCGATCAACTCTTCAGGAATTGTTTTCAGAACTGACATCTGCTGCTCCTACTGTGTGGACCTGTCGAAACCCTGCGTTGGGCCGACCCTGTGCATTGGCGTACGGGGCACTGTGTGTTGGCGTAAGGCTAATTTCCCCCCTCCCCACATTCCCGACGGAAAGGGTTAGGGTGACGGCCGTTTACGGCTTCTTAACATGGACGCGGGCCGTTTTAACAGGGTCCTGCGGGCCGACATAACCGTGTCATCTTGGATACGACCGCAATCCGGCCATAAGACGTGGGGCGCGCGGATCCTACGCGACGGGTGGCTATGGTGCACGCTTGGATTGACGGCGAAATCACGGTGGGGTGAAGTGTCCGAATCCGGCCTGCGCGCGCTAGATTCGCCGCCGGGCCCCCATAGCCCAATTGGCAGAGGCAGCGGACTTAAAATCCGCACAGTGTCGGTTCGAGTCCGACTGGGGGCACTGGATTTCAGCCGGTTGACCTCGATATATGAGTTTCATATGAACTGGCACCTCGCCGGTGCCCGGGTCTTGGTGTCACCCGTTGTCATGAGCGTCGCGCACGAGTGCCGCGTGTCTTGCCGATCGTCTCGCGGTTATCGGCGATGCGCAGGTGCTTGGACGGCAGGACGCCGTCGTCGCCTTCACGCCGTTCCGAAAATTGCCTCCACGATCGGAACCGGCGGCAATGGTGGAGTCGGCGGCGCTGCCGGCGCGATCTTCGGCGCCGGCGGGCACGGCGGCAACGCCGGCGGCGGTGTCTTGGCTGCTAACGGCGGAGACGGTGGTGGAAACAAAGTGACCTACGGCGGCAACACCGTCCAAGGGTTGTTCGGCAACGGCGGCAACGGCGGCGACGGCGTGAACGGCGTGAACGGCGGAACCGGCGGCACCGGGGGGAGCGCCGGGTCGGCTGGCGGCATGGCCGGTAAGGACGGAAACCCCTAGCCGATTCGGCGCAAAACCCGGCACTCCTACACTGACCAACCGTGGGCTTGCTGAGTGGTTTTGCGCCGTGGCTCGTTTACTGGCTGCTCGTCGGTAACGTCCCTTTCACCATTGCCGTGCTGGCGGCTCTGGCGATCGCCATCATCGCGTTTGCCCTCGGGCGGGCCACCGGGAAGCCGGGGGGCACGCTCGAAATCGGGGCGATCGCGACATTCGCGGTGCTGACCGTTTTGACATTCACGCTCACCCAGTCGGCCTTGGGGCAGTGGATACTGCCGCTGAGCGACGCCGGGATCTTCCTGGTGGCGTCGATCAGCGTGCTGACCGGAAAGCCGTTTGTGCATGAGTTCGCCGCAGCCGAACAGGCCGCCGATGTGATCAAGACCGAGCTGTTCGGCCGGGTGGTGCGGCTGCTGACCTGGGTCTGGGTCGGCGCGTTCGGGGCCATGACGGTGTCGTCGGCGATCCCGCCGATCGTCTCCGGTAAAGAAGCCTCGATTCTCGATACCGAGACCCCGCTGTCGTTCCTCTTTTTCTGGGTCATTCCGTTCTCGCTGTTGGGCCTGGCGGCGCTGGCGGCGGGGTTCCTGCCCGACCGGATGCTTGCCGGGATCGACGACGTCGCCCGCGAGACGTCGTTCGTCGCCTACGACGAGGCCACCATCGATGAGCTGTATTACCTCGCGCAAGAGCATGCCAATCGCGAGGTCGGCCCAGGTAAAGAGGCATACAGCGTGAAGGTTGGGGGCGTGGGCACCCCGCTGACCGGCGACGAATCGCGAAAGTCGTGGCCCTCGACCTACAAGGTGCGCGACCGGCGACAGTGATCCGGAAGCCGGCTTTCGCTGGATTTGAACTGGATCGAAGTTGCGTTGACCTGGGGCGGGCGCCGATGCCGCACAGTTCGGATACGTTGGTTGCGGCGGGGCTCAGCGGACGAGCCGCACGCGCTCCGCATTCGGTTGCGGCCAACCAAGGAGCATCGCGATGAACGCGTTCAGCCCAGATGCCATTCGCGCGGAAACGATCACCATCACCGGCCACGGCGACGACGAAATCGAGGCCTACCTCGCGACACCGCTCGCCGAAGGGTCGCGCGGCGGAGTCGTGTGGATCCACCACATGCCCGGTTACGACCGGGAGACCAAAGAATTCGCCCGGCGGCTCGCCGTCGACGGTTACCACGTGGTGGCCCCGAACCTTTATTCGCGCGACGCGCCGGGCGCCTCGCCCGACGACGCGGCGGCAGCGGCGCGGGCGAAGGGCGGAGTGCCGGATGAGCGCCTGGTCGGCGATGTCGCAGGCGCCGTGGAGTACTTGCGCTCATTGCCGGGCGCCAACGGGAAGTTCGGCGTCATCGGGCACTGTTCGGGCGGACGGCACGCCTACCTGGCGGCGTGCTCGCTGCCGTTCGACGCGGCGGTGGACTGCTACGGCGGGCACGTTGTCGCGGATGCCCGGGAGGGACTGCCCAAGGCCATGAAACCGATCCTGCACCTGGCGCCCAACCTGAGTTGTCCGCTGCTGGGCCTGTTCGGGGCCGACGACCAGTTCCCTACGCCCGCCGCGGTAGCCACGCTGGATGCCGAGCTGACCAAGCTGAACAAGCCACACGAGTTCCATTCGTACGACGGCGCGGGCCACGCTTTCTTCTCCGTCGACCGTCCGGCGTATCGCCCCGAGGCCGCGGTGGACGGCTGGCGGCACATCAACGAGTTCTTCGCTACCCATTTGAAAGGCTAGGTCCAGGCGGCCATGTGCACATATCTCACCGAGCACGTCGAGATCGACGGTAGCGGCAAGGGTCCGACGGGCTGGTTCGGCGCCGACCGCGCGACGGTCTACGTCGATCACGCGGTGCACGCGCCATACACCCACACGGTCAACATTGACGTGATCAACCCGGAGCTCGGCCCGTCAGCGCGGGTGGCTCTCGAACTCACCGAGGAAAGCGCGCTGGCGCTGGCCGAGGCCATCCGTAAGGCGATCGGCCATGCGCCGGCCGGCCTGGCCTCCAAGAACCAGTAGGTGACCCATGACCACAGACCGTGACTATCCCCAAATGGCCGCCGCCCGCGGGCGTATCGAGCCCGCGCCCCGTCGGGTCCGTGGCTATCTCGGCCATGAGCTGGTCTTCGACACCATCGCGGCCCGTTACGTGTGGGAGATCCCTTATTACCCAGCGTATTACGTGCCCCTGGCGGATGTCCGCACCGAATTCCTGCGCGACGAGAACCATCCGCAGAAGGTGCAACTCGGCCCGTCGCGGCTGCACTCCCTGGTCGGCGCCGGCCAGACCCACCAGTCGGCCGCGCGGGTGTTTGACGCAGATAGCGAAAGTCCGGTTGCCGGCACCGTGCGGTTCGAATGGGAACCCCTGCGCTGGTTCGAGGAAGACGAGCCGATCTACGGCCACCCGCGCAATCCCTATTCGCGGGTCGACGCGCTGCGCTCGCATCGGCACGTTCGGGTCGAGCTGGACGGCGTCCCGCTCGCCGACACCCAAGCCCCGGTGCTCCTCTTCGAAACCGGTTTACCCACCAGGTATTACATCGATCCCACCGATATCGATTTCGAACATCTAGAACCAATCTCGACGCAGACGCTGTGCCCCTACAAAGGGGTGACGTCGGGGTATTGGTCGGTGCGCGTCGGCGAAACCGTGCATCCCGACCTCGCATGGACGTACCACTACCCGTTGCCCGCCGTCGCCCCGATCGCAGGCCTGGTGGCGTTCTACAACGAGAAGCTCGACATCATCGTCGACGGTGTCGCCCTGGCTCGCCCGCGCACTCAGTTCAGTTAGCCGCGTGTGATGGTGATCTGGACGGCAAGCTAATGTAGCGGTGGCGCCATTGCAGTCTCGAATACGGGATGTGCTGATATCGACTGTATTACGCTCACGTGGGAAGCGACGAGGTACGCTCGGCAGCAAAATTTGCGCTTCCGTCACCGGCGTCCAGCATTTCCACAAATAGTTTCCAGGGTTTGTCCAGCTAAATTGCAGAAAGCCGTTAGCTAATTCTCAATTTAGTGGTGGTCCGTGCGTCCAGAGTCGTTTGCACAGCGATTGCTGACTGGGCACAAAGATGCAGCTAGATGGGTTTGAACTTGACGGCACGCGCCGTGTGGCCTGCTAATGAAATCCATATTTAAACCCTCGGCAATGCTCCTGAAACATTGCTATTCGACGCTTCGACACGTCACGGCTTGATATGCACTGCAGCTGATTCCAATAAGCCCGCCGGCTCGAATTGGGGTGTGTCTGAACCATGTTGCCTTATCCCGATTGGCTGAATCCCGGAGACAACGCCTGGCAGTTAGTGGCGGCCACTCTGGTCGGCCTGATGAGCATCCCCGGCATAGCCGTTCTCTATGCCGGAATCGTTCAGAAGAAGTGGGCCGTCAACACCATGTTGATGGCCTTCACCGGCTTTTCGCTGGTGCTGGTCGTGTGGGTGTTGTGGGGCTTCAAGATGGGCTTCGGCGAGCCGCTGAAGCTCGGCCCGGGCATCCTGCGGGCTGCGGTCGGGATTCCCCACACAATCCTGAGCAGCAACAACCAGCAGATAGCCTGGATCCCGTCGTTGGACGGCACTATGCCGTCCTTCCGCTTCCCGGAAACCACGCTGGCGTACTTCCAGTTCGTGTTCGCCGGCATCACCCCGCTGCTGTTTCTCGGCAGCGTGATCGGCCGGATCAGCTTCAAGGTGTGGCTGATCTTCGTGCCGCTGTGGTCGACGTTCGCCTACTCGGTCAACGCGTTCCTGTTGTGGGGCGGCGGCTGGTGGGCAGCGGCCGGCGCCTTGGACTACAGCGGCGGCTACGTGATTCACCTCGCCGCCGGGACAAGCGGATTCGTCGCCGCCGCGGTGATCGGTCCGAGGCTGAAACGTGACCGGGAACACGCCGTGCCGAACAATCTCCCCCTGGCCGCGGTCGGCGCCGGCGTCCTGTGGCTGGGCTGGAACGGGTTCAACGGTGGTGACCCGTATTTCGCGGGTGCCGACGCGTCACTGGCGGTGCTGAACACGAACCTCACCACCGCCGTCGCGTTGCTCACCTGGGTGATCTGGGACCTCTTCCTGAGCAAGCAGCGCAAACCCACATTCCTAGGCGCCATCAACGGCATGATCACCGGGCTTGTCGCCATCACTCCGGCGGCCGGCTTTGTCAACAGCTTCGGCGCGATCATCATCGGTGTCGTTGCCTCGACGTTGGTCTGGTTCTCCTGGAATTACCTCGGTAAAACCAAGCCATTCAAGAAGGTTGACGACACCCTGGGTGTGTTCCACACGCACGGTGTGGCGGGTTTGGCGGGTGGGCTGCTGGTGGGCGTACTCGCCGATCCGAAGATCGTCGAGTACCTGGGCGGCACGACCGGGACGGACGTGACTGCCTCCGGTTGGCTGTACGGCCATCATCCCAAACAGATACTGATCCAGGCTGGTGCCGCGGCCACCGTCATCGTCTGGGATGGCCTCGTCACGTTCGTCATCCTGAAAGTCCTTGGCCTGTTTATGAAGTTACGGTTGCCCGACGAGGTCTTGGAATCCGGCGACTTGGGTGTGCACGACGAAGAGGCTTACCCGGACGAATCGCTCATTACGACGAGCGGGCGAGCCGATTGGCCAAAGCAGCCGCGTTCCGCGAAACCGGACTCCGAACCCGGTGAGCCAGTGGATGATTAATAGCCATGAAGCTGATCACCGCTATCATCAAGCCATCCACGATCGATGACGTCAGGCACGCCGTCGAGGTCGCCGGTGTGCTGGGTATGACTTTCACCGAAGTCCAGGGGTACGGCAGGCAGCGAGGGCATACCGAGGTCTACCGCGGGGCCGAATACGCCGTCGATTTCGTCCCGAAGGCCCGAATTGACGTGGTCGTCGACGACGAGTTTGTGCAGCGAGTCGTGGACGCCATCGTCGGAGCCGCCCGCACAGGGAAGATCGGCGACGGCAAGGTCTGGGTCTCCCCGGTCGAAAGTGTGGTCCGTATCCGAACCGGGGAGCGCAATCACGACGCGCTGTGAGACGGCCCGTGTGACATTTACCTCTTTCGCTGATGGTTCTACCAATTCCGTATTAGGGAAGGCGCGCATCGGCCGATTTGACGGGTTGCCACAGCGCGAATAAGGCTGTTGAAACGCCCTGTGCCCGTTCGCCATAGGGCATCCGGCAGGCCGCCCGTAAATTCCAGCCTGTGCATAGCCTGAGGCGATAGCGTGATATAGGTAACAGCGCCGAATTTGAAAACTTTTATGCCGAAATTCGGCCGGTAGAATTTGTGCAAAGCGGGTATAACAGCGCCTTCGGGTGGGATTCGCTCGATTCTGACCGACCCTGGCGTCCGCCAGGGATCCGACGAACAGCAAGTCCGACGAACAGCAATTGGGGGGCCAATATGAACTTTCTAAACAGCCGACAGGATGATCGATTCCGCGAGGCCGCTTCGGACACCGTGTCGGTTGAGATTGCCGTGAACAACGGTCCGATCAGCAGCATCGCCGCCAGCCACGACGGCACGCGTTTGATGGTGACCAACTACGGCCGAGACAGTGTCTCGGTCATTGACACCAACACCTATCGGGTCTTGGAGACCGTGACCGGCGTCAACGAGCCGTTCGCGATCGCGGTGGGCAGCGAGGATGTCAACCGCGCGTACGTCAGCATCGTGTCAGCGGCGTACGACTCGATCGGGGTCATCGACATGTCAACCAACACGGTCATCGCGACTCATCCGCTGGCCCTTAGTGTGAGCGACCTGGTGGTGAGCCCCGACGGAAAGCACGTTTACGCCAGCCGGAATGGCGCTCGCGGCGCTGACGTCGCGATTCTGGACACCGCGACGGACCGCATCGAGGTGATCGACCTCGCGCACCTTTCGGACCTGTTTAATGCGCCGGGTACCACCACCGAATCCGTGCGAGTCAGCGCCGATGGGAGTCGCATCTACGTAGGCACCAACGGGGCGGCCGGCGGCCAGGTCGTCGTGATCGGCACACCCGAGGCGTCCGACCAAGAAACGGGCCATGCGGGCTCCCGCTGGCACCGGAAGAACTCGAGGAACTCCAGCGGATCTGACGGTGGCCCCTCGGGCTTGCGCGTCATTGACACCGTCTATATCGGTTTGCCTATCCGTGACGTCGCCCTCAGTCCCGACAGCACCGCCGTCTACGTGGCCAGTTATGCCGCCGAATTAGGCGCGGTCGTCGACGTCATCGACACTCGCACCAACAAGATCACCAACACGCGCAAGATCGGTGAGATGGGTGGCATCCTCACCGGCCTGACGCTGAGCGGCGACGGTGAACGCGCCTACCTGGTCAGAAACGACAGCGTCACGGTGCTGTCCACGCTCACCTTTGACGTCATCGGCACACTCGGCGTCGGAATGCAGCCATCCTGCGTGGTCGAAAGCCCGGACGGAAATTGCCTGTACATCGCCGACTACTCCGGCACGGTCACCGTTGCACCGATTGCCGCGGCCACTCTTTCGGGCCCACTGGCCATCGAGAGCGCGGTGTACCACAGCGAAGCGTCGTCGCACTGGGGTATCCCCGAGCTGCTGCTGCGGTACGAGCCCGCACTCGCATAGCGCGCTACCGGGTAGCCGGTTTGGGTCCGGATAGACTCCGGACTGGTAAAGCCTTCTCGGGGGAACCCGTTCTAACGGTTCCGTGCGGCGATAGCATTCGCCCCACCGGACACGAAGGCGGTGTTGCGCCGAGACGCTAAGGCGGTACAACGATGTACAGCACGATGCAGGACTTCCCGTTGACGATCGCCGGGATAATGCGGCACGGCTGCGGTGTGCATGGCGCGCGCACGGTCAGCACGGCGACCAGTGCCGGTTACCGCCACAGCAGTTACCACGAAGTGGGCCAACGTGCCGCCCAGCTGGCAAACGCGTTGCGCGACATCGGCGTCGCCGGAGACCAGCGCGTTGCGACATTCATGTGGAACAACGCCGAACACTTGACGGCCTACCTGGCGGTGCCGTCGATGGGCGCGGTCCTGCACACCCTCAACATCCGGCTCTTCCCCGAGCAGGTCGCCTATGTCGCCAACGAGGCCGAGGACCAGGTGGTGCTCGTCGATATGTCGTTGGCCGAACAGCTTGGGCCGATCCTGCCCAGCCTGGACACCGTGCACACGGTTATCGCGGTCGGCGATCAAGACCTGGCGCCGCTGCAGGACTCGGGCAAGACCGTACTGCGCTACGCCGACCTGATCGACGGCCAGCCGACCGAGTTTGAGTGGCCGGCAATCGACGAGAATTCGGCGGCCGCAATGTGTTACACGAGCGGGACCACCGGAAACCCCAAAGGCGTGGTCTACAGCCACCGTTCGAGCTACTTGCACACCATGGCGGCCTGTACGGCCAACGCCATGGGGCTGGGGTCCAGCGACAGCGTGCTGCCGATCGTGCCGATGTTCCATGCCAACGGGTGGGGTTTGCCGTATGCAGCTTTGATGGCGGGCGCGGACCTGGTGTTGCCCGACTGCCGCCTCGACCCCCGCTCGCTGATCGACATGGTCGAAAAGCTGCGCCCCACGCTTGCCGGCGCGGTGCCGACCATCTGGAACGACGTCATGCACCACCTGGAGAAAGACCCGGATCACGACATGTCGTCGCTGCGGCTGGTGGTCTGCGGCGGCTCGGCTGTACCGGTGTCTTTGATGCGCACCTTCGAGGACCGGTACGGCGTAGAGATCCGGCAGTTGTGGGGTATGACCGAAACGTCGCCATTGGCGACCGTGGCGTGGCCGCCGCCGGGCACGCCGGAGGACCAGCACTGGGCGTTTCGCGCGACGCAGGGCCAGCCGGTCTGCGGGGTGGAAGCCCGGATCGTCGACGACGCGGGCCAGGTGCTGCCCAACGACGGCGAGGCCGTCGGTGAGGTGGAAGTTCGTGGTCCCTGGATCACCGGCTCGTATTACCGGGGACGCGACGCGTCCAAGTTCGCATCCGGGTGGTTGCGCACCGGCGACGTGGGCACCGTCAGCGATCGAGGCTTCATCACGCTGACCGATCGGGCAAAGGATGTCATAAAGTCCGGCGGGGAATGGATCTCCTCCGTGGAGTTGGAGAATTGCCTGATCGCGCACCCGGACGTGCTCGAGGCCGCGGTCGTCGGCGTTCCCGACGAACGCTGGCAGGAACGGCCGCTGGCCGTCGTCGTTCTCAACGAAGGTGCGTCGGCGAGCGCCAGAGATCTGCGAATGTTTCTGTCGGACAAGGTCGTTCGATGGTGGCTACCCGAACGGTGGGCCTTTGCCGACGAGGTTCCGCGCACCAGCGTCGGCAAGTACGACAAGAAGACCATCCGGTCTCGCTACTCCGACGATGCCTACCAGGTGATCGAGGCGCGCGACTGAACCGGGCTGTCTGCGCGTCAGGTATCGAAGGTCGTCACCCCGACACCGGTGGGGCTGTACCCGATGTACACCGGTTGCTGCGCGAACGGTTCGAACCCGGTTTCCATCCTGCCGCCCGACGTGATCGCCGGGCTGTTCGTCCCGGTCGTGGTGTACGAGTACAGCAGCGTCTGACCGTCGCTGGTGTAGACCGAAATGACCGTTCCAGTCGGCACGGATCCGGATACCTGGCCGGTCCCGAGTACCGATGACGGGATCGTTCCATACAGACCACCGGAATCGATCATCACCGGAACGTTTTGCAGAGAACCGTGATTGATCTGAACGTCCACCGTGGTGATCGGCGCTCCGGTAACCGAGGCCCCGGCGGGTAGCGGGTTGGGGCCGAATTCCAGCACGCCCTGGGGTTCATTGATGAGCACACCGTTGTTGAGCAGGCCCGGCAACGCCTGGACCACCGTGCTGGTGCCCGGGAACCCGTTGTTGGGCCCAATGCCCAACACGCCATCAACGCCGTAGCCGGAGAAGTAGTCGTGTGCCGCCGATCCGCTGACAACGTTGACTCCCGTTGGCGCGGTGACGATGTCATTTCCGGTGGCGATGTTCTTTCCGAAATCCACTGTGGCTTGATAAGTGGTGTAGTTGTAAGTCAGTCCTCCGGCGTAGCCTGCCGAACCCGACCCGACCGCGGCGCCGAGGTTTTGCGTTGGGACGTACTGGCTTTCGACAACGAGGCCAGTGGACCCCGTGTCAACCTCCACGGGAATCACCGGTCCGCCGTTGACCGAGATGTATATCACCGGATTCGTGCCATTGCTCATGGTCAGTGGGACGGTGGCGTTTACCAAGGTGCTAACGCCCGTGCCGCCGGTAGCGCCGGGGATGCCTGTGCTGCCGGTGTTTCCGCCGAAGGGCGTGCCGGCCCCGCCGACGCCGCCGGCACCGTTGGTGCCGAAGTTGCCGTCTGGGCCGCCGCTGGCGCCGTTGCCGCCGTTGCCGCCGTTGCCTCCGTCCGCGCCGGTTCCGCCGGCGCCGCTGGTGCCCCCGAGGCCTGCGACGCCGCCGACGCCCGCGGTCCCGGCATTGGCGCCGTTGCCGCCGGTGCCGCCTTCGCCGCCGTAACCGCCGGCGCCGGTCGTTTGGGCGGCGCCGCCGTTACCGGCGTTCGCGCCGTCGCCCCCCTGACCGGCATTGCCGCCCGTGCCGCCGTTGGCCCTGGCTCCGCCCGTCCCGCCCGCACCGCCGTCGCCGCCGCTGCCGCCGGCGCCACCATCCCCGCCGTTGTCGCCTTGGACGTTGAAGGTGCCGCTGCCACTGCCGCCCGCGCCGGCGACCCCACCTTGGCCACCGTTGCCACCTTGGCCGCCGTTGAAGCCGGTGTCGCCTAGTCCGCCGTTGCCGCCGGCACCGGCCGCGCCGCCGGTGCCGCCCGCACCACCGGTGCCAATGGGAAGCGCTTCGTTCCCGGGCGCGGAATCGATGCCATTGCCGGGCGCTCCGCCCGCCCCGGCCGCCCCGCCTGTGCCGCCGTCGCCGCCGTCCCCTCCGACGCTGTTGACGCCGGTGCCGCCGTTGCCTCCGGTACCGCCGCCGCCCCCGTTACCGCCTGGACCGCCGTCGCCGTTGGATCCGAACAAGCCGTGATTTGTGGTGGGTTGGGTGGTGGGTTGGTTAGCCGCGCCACCTTGACCGCCCTGACCGCCAGTGCCACCGTTGCCGCCGACAAGGCCGGGGTTATCGCCGGGCGCGCCGTCTGTGCCGGTGCCGCCGGCGCCGCCGGCACCGCCGGCACCACCGTTGCCGCCGCTGCCATAGAAGACGTTGTTGTCCGCGGCCACTTGTTTGCTGACCGTTTGGCCGGGGCTGCCGCCGGCGCCGCCGGCGCCGCCGGCACCGCCGTTGCCGCCGTTGGAGCCGGCGTTCCCGCTGCTGCCCTGGCCGCCGGCGCCGCCATCACCGCCGGTGCCGCCGCTGCCGCCCGCGACGCCACTGACGCCAGGGAGGCCGCCGCTGCCGCCGGCGCCGGCGTCGCCGCCGCCGCCGCCGTTCCCACCGGCGCCGCTACCGGTGGCCGCCCCACCGTTTCCGCCGGTGCCGCCATTGCCGCCGGCGCCGCCGGCGCCGCCATTACCCGAGCTGCCGCCGGTGCCGCCAATGGCTCCGGCGCCGCCGCCACCCGCTTGGCCACCGGCACCCGGGGTGCCCGCGGCACCGGCGCCGTCGCCGGCCTGGCCGCCGGTGCCACCGTTGCCGCCTTGGCCGCCGGAACCACCGGTTTGGCCGGTGTTACCCGCGCTGCCGACGGCGCCGGTACCGCCTGCGCCGCCCTGCCCACCAGTACCGCCTTGGCCGCCATCACCGTTGGTGCCGCCGCTGCCGGCTGCACCGCCGATCCCGGCGCCGCCGCCATTTCCGCCGTTGCCGCCGCCGCTTCCCGCCCCGCCGGCGCCGCCTATGCCGCCCACGCCACCTTGCCCACCGGCCCCCGCGGCACCCGCAGCGCCCACGGTGGAGCCGGCCCCGCCGGCGCCGGCGTCGCCGCCGGTGCCCCCGACCCCACCGTTGCCCCCGGTACCGCCGGCCACCCCGGGATTGGCGCTGTTGTCGGTGCCCGCGCCGCCCTGGCCGCCGGTGCCACCGCCGCCACCGTTGCCGCCTTGCCCGCCGGCACCTTGCTGACCACCGCCGCCTGAGCCGGCCTGCCCGCCGGCCCCACCGGCGCCGCCGCTACCGCCAGCGGCGCCCTGGCTGCCGGTGCCGCCGACCGCACCTGCGCTGCCGGCGCCGCCTTGGCCGCCGGCTCCACCATTGCCGCCGGCGCCCCCGTTACCGGCGCTATCGGAGGCGGGGGTGCCGCCGAGTCCGCCGCTACCCCCGGTGCCGCCTTGGCCGCCGGTGCCGCCGTTGCCGGCGCTGCCAGAGGCGGCGGTGCCGCCGAGGCCGCTGCCGCCAATGCCGGCGGTCCCGCCGCTACCCCCGGTGCCGCCGGTTCCGCCTTGACCGCCGACCATCCCGGGTATGGCGCTGTTGTCGGTGCCCGCGCCGCCCTGGCCGCCGGTGCCACCGCCGCCACCGTTGCCGCCTTGCCCGCCGGCACCTTGCTGACCGCCGCCGCCTGAGCCGGCCTGCCCGCCGGCCCCACCCGTGCCGCCGGTACCGCCGGCCGCGCCCTGGCTGCCGGTGCCGCCGCCGTTGGCGCCCTGGCCGCCCGCGCCGGCATTGCCGCCGGTGCCACCGACCCCGCCTGCGCCGCCGTTACCGGCCGTGCCGGAGGCCCCGCTGCCCCCGAGACCGCTGCCGCCTCGGCCGGCGTCGCCGCCGGTGCCTCCGGTGCCTCCGGTGTCACCTTGACCGCCGGCCACCCCGGCGTTGGCACTGTTGTCGGTGCCAGCCGAGCCTTGGCCGCCGGTGCCACCCGCGCCGCCGTTGCCACCTTGCCCGCCGGCACCTTGGTGACCGCCGCCGCCGGAGCCGGCCTGCCCGCCGGCCCCACCCAGACCGCCGGCGCCGCCGGCGGCGCCCTGGGTGCCGGTGGCGCCGATACCGCCTTGGCCGCCCGTGCCCCCGGTTCCACCGCTGCCGCCGCTGCCGGCGGAACCCGAGGTGGCCTGGCCGCCCAAGCCGCTGCCGCCGACGCCGGCGTTCCCGCCGGTCCCCCCGGTGCCGCCGGTGTCTCCGGTGCCTCCGGCCACCCCGACTTTGGCGCTGTTATCGGTACCCACGCCGCCGGTGGCACCCTGGCCCCCGACCCCGCCGTCTCCGCCCCGGCCGCCGACGCCTTCGGCCCCCGCATGGCCGGACAATGCCGACCCCTGGCCACCGGCCCCACCCACGCCGCCGTTTCCGCCGTTTCCGCCGGTTCCGCCCATCGCGCCGGCGCTGGCAACAATCACGCCGCCCCCGCCGGTACCGCCGGCGCCGCCTGCGCCGCCCGAACCCCCGTTACCCAGCATTAGTCCGCCGCTACCGCCGGCGCCGCCGTTGCCGCCGATGCCGCCAACGGAACCCGGGACGCCTGTGCTGCCGGCGCCGCCGGCGCCGCCACTGCCGCCGTTGCCGAAAAGTCCGGCGCTGCCGCCGGCGCCGCCCGACTTTCCGGGAGCGCCGGACCCGCCGTTGCCGCCGTTGCCGAACAAAAGTCCGCCGTTGCCGCCGTTTTGCCCACTGTTCGCCGCCCCGTTGGCGCCGTTGCCGATCAGCGGGCGACCCAGCAACAGCTCGGTCGGCGCATTGATCGCGCTGAGCGCGTCGTTCTGCACGGTTTGCAGCAGCGAGCCGTTGGCCGCATCGGCGGCCGCATATGAATTACTCGCTCCGTTCAACGCCTGTAGGAACTGCTGGTGGAAGGTCGTCGCCTGGGCGCTGAGTGACTGATAGGCCTGGGCATGGCTGGAAAACAGCGACGCGATCGCCACCGACACTTCGTCACCGGCCGCCGCGGGCAGCGCCACGGTGGTTGCGGCCGCGGCCGCGTTGGCCGCACTGATCGTGGCGGCGATACCGCGCAGGTCCGAACCCGCCGACGCCATCAGCTCCGGTGCTGCCATGACAAACGACATCCGCACCTCCCGCTAGGTCGCGGCCGCCCAGGGGTGGCACATGGGCCAATGCATCGTAAGGCCACGCTGTCCGGGTAGATAGGGTTTTGGACGGCGTCTTCCCGACAGGTTGGGCGCCTACTCCGATGGTGTAGAACCGTTTCATGAGCCTGCAGGTCGTACGCGTCATTCAGTGGGCAACCGGGTCGGTCGGCGTGGCGGCCATCAAAGGCATCCTCGAACATCCTGAACTAGAACTTGTTGGCTGCTGGGTGCATTCCGATGCCAAAAACGGAAAAGACGTCGGAGAGATCATCGGCACCTCCCCGCTTGGGGTATTGGCGACCAACAGCATCGAGGAAGTGCTCGCACTCGACGCGGACGCGGTGATCTACGCACCGTTGATGCCCAACGTGGAGGAAGTCGCCGCCCTGCTGCGCTCGGGTAAGAACGTCGTCACCCCGGTCGGATGGTTCTATCCGGGCGAGAAGGAGGCCGGGCCGCTGGAAGCCGCTGCGCGGGCCGGCAACGCGACGCTGCATGGTGCGGGAATCGGACCCGGCGCCGCGACCGAGCTGTTCCCGCTGCTGCTGTCGGTGATGTCCACGGGTGTGACTTTCGTTCGCGCCGAAGAGTTTTCCGACCTTCGTACCTACGCCGCACCGGATGTGCTGCGCTACGTGATGGGTTTCGGCGGGACACCGGACAGCGCGCTGACCGGGCCCATGCAGAAGCTGCTCGACGGCGGCTTCCGTCAGTCGGTGCGGCTGTGTGTCGACCGGTTGGGCTTTGCCGCTGATCCCGAGATCCGCTTGACGCAGGAGATTGCGGTCGCGACCGCCCCGATCGACTCGCCCATCGGCGCGATCGAACCCGGGCAGGTCGCCGGACGTCGCTTCCACTGGGAGGCGCTGGTCGGTGACACCGTGGTCGTGCGGGTGACGGTGAACTGGCTGATGGGCGAGGAAGATCTCGATCCGCCTTGGTCGTTCGGGCCGGCGGGGGAGCGTTATGAGATTGAGGTGCGCGGAAACCCGGACACGTTCGCGACGATCAAGGGATGGCAGCCCGAGACCGTCGAAGCGGGGCTGCAGAGCAACCCGGGGATTGTCGCCACCGCGGCGCATTGCGTGAACGCGATCCCCGCGACATGTGCCGCACCGCCAGGCATTCAAAGCTTCTTTGATTTACCACTCATCACCGGCCGGGCCGCCCCGAGCTTGCGCGCGGACAGCTGAAAGGCGTTACGCGCATGGCACAGCCGCTGGTCGTCCAACAATCGCTGGTCATCGCCGTCCCGGTGGAGGACGCCTTCCGCCGGACGCTGCCGATACCGCTTCCAGAGCTCTTCATGCGTTGGCACGGGCCGATGCCACCGATCAAAGGGGTGCGCGACCAGACCGGCGCATGGGATGCCGCGGGCCAGACCCGAACCGTGCTGCTGGCCGGCGGCGGCAGCATGCGTGAGGAGCTGACCGGCGTGGACGCGCCGCGATCATTCAGCTACCTGCTGACCCAGGTCAGGGGCCCCATGACGGTGCTGGTCGACCACGTCGCGGGCGAATGGATCTTCGCACCGGCCGAGGGTGGCAGCGAGGTCACCTGGCGCTGGCGCATCTACCGCAAAACGATGCTGACCGCGTGGGCACTGCCGCTGTTCGCACGGATCTGGAAGGGCTACGCGCGGCTGGCGTTGGGCGACCTGTCCGACGCGCTGACGAGCTGACTCGCTACGGTCGACACCATGTGTCGACTCTTTGGCTTGCACGCTGGGACCCAGGTTGTTCCCGCGACATTTTGGCTGCTCGATGCGCCGGAAAGCCTGGCCGAGCAAAGTAGGAGGAACCCGGACGGCACGGGCTTGGGCGTCTTCGACGAGCACGGCCGGCCCCAGCTACACAAGGAGCCGATAGCGGCGTGGCAGGACGCGGACTTCGCCACCGAAGCCCATCACCTGACCGGCACGACGTTCATCGCCCATGTCCGCTACGCGACGACCGGGGCGCTCGACGTCCATAACACCCACCCGTTTTTGCAGGACGGCCGGATTTTCGCGCACAACGGCGTAGTCGAAGGGCTGGACGTCATCGATGCGCGGCTGCGCGAAATCGGCACGCCTGATTTGGTTTTGGGGCAGACCGATTCCGAGCGGGTATTCGCCTTGATCACCGGTTCGATCCGCGCTTCTCAAGGCGATGTCACCGCCGGTCTTGTCGATGCGATGAGATGGCTGGCGGCGAATGTGCCGATCTACGCGGTCAACATCTTGCTCTGCACGGCCACTGATATGTGGGCACTGCGTTACCCCGCGTCCAATGAGCTCTACGTTTTGGAGCGGTCCGGCGGCCGCCAAACAGCCGAACACGAGCCCGAATTCGACCTGCGCACCAAGCGAATCCACGCGACGTCGGATCAGCTGGCCAGTCACCCGTCAGTCGTGTTCGCCACCAAACAAATGGACGACGATCCGCGCTGGCGTCTGATTCCCCCGGGCGAGCTGGTCCACGTCGACTCCGCTCTGCAGGTCACTCAAAGTCTGGTGCTGCCCGACCCGCCCAAGCATCTGATTCGTCAGCAGGACCTGAGTACACATGCCCAGCAGGCGCAGCGGATTTCGACGTGAACAGCTAAACGTGGCAAGCCGACGAGCGTTGGTACTGGCCGGTGGGGGACTAGCGGGAATCGCCTGGGAGACAGGAATCCTGCGCGGCATCGCCGAGGTATCGCCGGCGGCGGCGCGCCAGCTGATGGATTCCGACGTGCTGGTCGGCACTTCGGCCGGTTCGACAGTTGCGGCGCAGATCGGTACCGGCGGCACGCTCGAGGCATTGTTCGACGCGCAAGTCGCCGAGACGTCGGCCGAGATCGATTCCGGCGTCGACGTTGAGACCATCATCGGACTCTTCCTGACTGTCTTACAGGAACCGTACGAAGATGCGGCGGATAAAACGCGCCAGCAGATGCGCCGCGTCGGCGCGGTCGCCGCTGGCACCGAAACCGTCCCAGAAGCCGTCCGCCGCCGGGTAATTGCGCAACGTCTGCCGTCGCACGACTGGCCCGAACGGTCGCTGCGGATTACTGCGATCGACATCGCCACCGGCGAACTGGTGGTCTTCGATCGGGAATCAGGCGTCGGGCTCGTCGACGCGGTGGCGGCGAGCTGTGCGGTGCCGGGGGCGTGGCCGCCGGTGACAATCGGGGGCCGACGCTACATGGACGGCGGGGTTGCGAGCTCGGTCAATCTCGACGTCGCCCGTGACTGCGCGGTGGCTGTGCTCCTGGTGCCCGCCGGTGCAGATGCACCGGCGCCGTTCGGCGCCGGGCTGGCTACCGAGATCGCGGCATTCGCCGGCTCGACGTTCGCCGTGTTCGCCGACGACGAGTCGTTGGCGGCGTTCGGGCCCAATGTGCTTGATCCGGGCTGCCGGGTCGCCTCAGCGCTGGCCGGACGCGAGCAGGGCCGGCGGGACGCGGCGGCAGTCGCACAGTTCCTGGGGATTTAGCTCAACCACCGAATGCGGGCGGGCCGACGTCGCTTCATTTTGGGCGCCAGAACGGACTGCCGACGGCCCTGTTCGACAATTTCGTGCACCCTGATCTCAATTACGCGGGAGTTCGACGCGGAGGCCGAACGCTACCCGCATTCGTCGTTGGCGGCGGCTTGCGCCGCGGTGATCACGGCCGCCTGCCGGGGGAGGCTGAGTTCCGCCCAGCGGACATTCCAGCTGCCCGCTGTGCCGGAGGGCGACGCCTGCAACATCGCCAAATACGGCTCGAACAGCGACCCACCGGTCCTGGGCTGGGCTTCCATCCATACCTTTGCAGCGTGACAGGCCTGGAAATACTCCTCCTCGGTCGAATTCGCGGGGACATCGACGCTGGTCGTCACTCCGGCAGGGGAGCGTCCAACGGCGCCCGGCGGCGCCGAGGCCGTGCTGCTGCGGGCTGATGAGGATGGCGCCGACGACGACGTGGGCTTGACGTTGCCGGCGTCATGCGAACAGCCGGCGGTCGCGGACAAACCGACCAATCCGAGCGCGAGAAGGACCGTGCCCCATAGCCGGGGCTGCCGAGGGTAACAGCGCACGGTTTCAATCTATGCAACACTTGCGGCGTGATGGAGCGCTTCGGATTTTGTGAGTGTTGTCGGCCCTAGTAACGCCGCCGCTCGTCCGATCCGTCCACTCTGGAGCCTCTCGTGTCTGTATCTGCTGTCGCGCATCCGGTTGCCCGTCCACTGAGCATGCCGCCCACATCCTCGGGACCCACCCGGCTGCGGGTGCCCGACCTTCTGCACGCCACCGACCAAGCCGCCGACGACGTGCTCAGCGGACGTTGCGACCATCTGCTGCCCCGCGACGGCGTGCCGGAATCAGAGCGGTGGTTCACCCGCATCCGCGGCGACGATGAACTGGACGTCTGGCTGATCAGCTGGGTGCCCGGGCATGCGACCGAATTGCACGACCACGGCGGTTCGCTCGGTGCGTTGACCGTGCTGTCCGGGTCGCTTAGTGAATTCCGTTGGGACGGGCAGAAATTACGTCGCCGTCGGCTGGATGCCGGCGACCAGGCCGGGTTCCCGCTGGGTTGGGTGCACGACGTGGTGTGGGCGCCGCGGCCGGCATCCACACGTCGGCCGGCGACTGTGCAGCCGACCCTGAGCGTTCATGCCTACTCGCCGCCGCTGACGGCGATGTCGTACTACGAGGTCACCGAGCGCAACAGATTGCGCCGTCAGCGCACCGAATTGACCGACCAACCGGAAGGGTCGAAATGAGCCGCATCGACAATGTTTTGAACGCCTCCCGGCGACGGTATCGGCGCCTCAGTGCCGCCGAGGTGCCCGATGCGCTGCGGCGCGGAGCGGTGCTCGTCGACATTCGGCCACAGGCCCAGCGAATCCGCGAGGGTGGAGTGCCGGGCGCGCTGGTGATCGAACGCAACGTCCTGGAATGGCGCTGCGACCCAACCAGCGACGCCAGGTTGCCCGTGGCCGTCGGCGACGACGTCGAGTGGGTGATCGTGTGCTCGGAGGGTTACACCTCCAGCCTGGCGGCCGCCGCGCTACTCGACATTGGCCTGCCCCGCGCCACCGACGTCGTCGGCGGCTACCACGCGCTGGCGAGCGCCGGCGTGCTGGCTGAGCTGGACGGAGACTCGGTCAAACCGCGTCTCGGCGCGTTGGTCGACGCGGGCTCCGGCCAACGCTGGATTTGAGGCTGGATCTAGCCGCTCGAGCCGCCGGCAGACGCATCGGCGTGCAGTAACGGCCGGAGCCGTTCAGTCTTGTCCGGCGTCCAGCCCGGCGGAGACAGCACGGCTGCCCAGCCGTTCGCGACGTCGGCGACGTAGTGGTGGCCATGCCCGTCCGGCACGTTCACGGCCACCGCCATGTCAGCCGAGACCTGCAGGAACGTCACCACCGGGATCCAGCGCGTCTGAGGCAGCACGTCGTAGCCCCGCTTCTCTTCCAGCCAGTCCGGTTTGCTGAACAGCAGGTCGGGAGTCCACCAGGCGATCGGGTCGGAGGCGTGCTGTAAATACACCACCCGGGGGTGGTCCCACATCGGGTCGGGGCGATTCAGATCGCCTGGGCGAGCGACGAACCGGACGTTTTTCCCGTGGTCGTAGATCGGCAGCCACTGTGGCGAACCGGCATCGCGGCTGGCGGTCAGGTCGGTCCAGATGGTGTTGTTGAAGGTCGGCCCGCTGAACAACGCGCCGTCGGTGCGCGCCAGGACGTTGTTCAGGCTCATGAAGGGCGCCTCGCCGCCGAACGACCCCAGACTTTCGCCGAACACGACGAGCTTCGGGCGTTGGGCTTCGGGCATATGGCGGACGAGTTTGTCGACCGCCTCGAACAGTGCCTGGCCCGCGCGTCGGGCGTTTTCCTTGTCCACCAGGAAGGACAGCCAGCTGGGCAAAAACGAGTACTGCATGCTCACGATCGCGGTGTTGCCGTTGTACATGTATTCCAGCGAGTCAGCTTCGGCCTGGTTGATCCAGCCGGTGCCGGTGGTCGTGCCGACCGCGACGACGGCGCGTTCCAATCCGCCGGTGCGCTGAAGTTCACGCGCCGCCAGTTCCGCGGTCGCCGCGATGCCGTCCGCGGAGTTCAATCCCGCGTAAGCCCGGATCGGCTCGACGGCCGGAGCTCCGTTGAATGCGGTGAGTTGATCGACCCTCGGGCCGGCCTGCACAAAGATTCTTCCTTGATGCCCCAGCGATTCCCACGACACGAACGACCCCGGGCCCCCCGAGCGCAGCGGAGTCGTCGGTCGCGAGCTTTCGGGTGTCATCTCGTCATTCACCGACTCGAAGGTGTTGTTCATGGTGCGCATCGCGAACTTGAGCACAACCCCGTTGAGCACTGTGACAGTCAGCACCGCGAGCAGGACCACCACGATGGTCGCGGAGAGGCGAAATGGCGCGATCCGGTCGACCTGACCGACCAGAAAACGCACGAGTTTGCCGATGAGCTGCCCGATTTCGACCAGCGTGAACAACACCACCACCGAAAGGACTGCCGCGAAAGGGTAGTCATACCACTTGAGGTGTTCGACCCCCATCAGGTCGCGCACCTGGTCCTGCCAGACGTGGAACCAGATCGCCATCAGCACCATGCCGACAATGCCGACCGGGACCAGCACCCACCACGCCCAGCGCGGGGGTGGCGGGCTGCAATCTTTCATGCGCATGTATCGGACAAGCCAGACGGCGAAGACGCCCAGCCCATAGCCGCTGGCGCCGGAGCACCCGCTGACCAGGCCTTGGAATAGCGCGCCGCGCGGCAGCAGCGACGGGGTCATCGAAAAAAAGATGAAGATCAGGCCCACCGCCGTGCCGGTGAACGTGTAATGACGTGCCCACCAAGGATTCTCGGCCCACCGCGAGCGAAGCGAGCGGCCGGGAGCGGGTCTGGTTTCCGGGCCGGCTGCAACCGATCCGGCCGCGCCGGTTGATTCGTCGCCGGCGGCGGTCGTCGCAGAATTTGGGTCGCTCATTGAGACGTCCTACCGGTGGGTGAAGTTGGGAGCGCGTTTCTCGACGAATGCCGCCATTCCCTCGGACTGATCCTCGGTAGCGAAGGCCGAGTGAAACAGCCGCCGCTCGTAGAGAAGTCCTTCGGCCAGCGTGGATTCGAAGGCCCGGTTGACGGCTTCCTTGGCCATCCGGGCTGCCGAAAGCGACATCTGCGAAATGGTGGTCGCGACGGCTTTGGCCTCGGTCAGCAAGTCATCGGCCGGCACCACCCGCGAAACCAGGCCGCTTCGTTCTGCCTCGGCAGCATCGATCGTCCGACCGGTCAGGATGAGGTCCATGGCCTTGGCCTTGCCGATGGCCCGGGTCAGCCGCTGCGAGCCACCCATACCTGGTAGCACACCGAGTTTAATCTCCGGCTGGCCGAACTTCGCTGTGTCGGCGGCGATCAGCAGGTCACACATCATCGCGAGCTCGCAGCCGCCGCCAAGCGCGTGGCCGGCCACGGCGGCGATCGTCGGGGTGCGCACGGCGGCCAGCCTGCCCCAGGTGGCGAAGAAGTCCGAACCGAACGCGTCGGCGAACGTCAGGTCGGCCATCTCCTTGATGTCGGCGCCGGCGGCGAACGCCTTGGCCGACCCGGTGATGATGATCGCACCGATTCCGGGATCGTGGTCCAGTTCGGTTGCCGCGCCAGTCACTTCGCTCATCACCTGGCTGTTGAGCGCATTGAGCGCCTTCGGGCGGTTCAGCGTGATGATCCCGACTCGCTGATCGCGCTCGACCAGGATGGTCTCGTAGTTGTTTGTCACCGAACCTGCCTTTCTAGAAACTCAAATCGTCATCGACCGGCGCGAAAAACGCGTCGACATCGGCTGCGGTGACTGCGGACAGCGTCGCCGGAGACCACTTCGGCTTGCGATCTTTGTCGACAAGTTGCGCGCGGATTCCCTCCACCAGATCGTGCGACCGCACGGACGCTGACGACACCCGATAGTCCTGCTTCAGAACCTCTTCCAGCGTTTTCAGTTTTCCGGCGCGACGCACCGCCTGCAGCGTCACCGACAGCGCGATGGGGGAGCGGCTGGCGATCAGGTTTGCGGCGTCTTGAGCGGGCCCCGAGCCATGCCCGCGCAGCGCGGCGATGATGTCCTCGACCGTGTCGCCGGCATAACACTTGTCAATCCAAACACGTTGTGCGGCAAGTTCGCTGGGTGGTGGCTCGACGGCATGGGCGGCCACGGCAGCCGGGACGCCGTCGTCGATGATCCCTTGGCTGAATGCGTCGAGTTGGTCGTGCGGAATGTAGTGGTCGGCGAATCCCATCGCGATGGCGTCGGAGCCGGCAAACGGCGCTCCGGTCAGCGCGGCGTGCAGGCCAAGCCCGCCGGGCGCCCGAGACAGCAGAAACGCCCCGCCGACATCGGGGATGAAGCCGATGCCGACCTCGGGCATGGCCATCTTCGACGTTTCGGTCACCACCCTGACGTTCGCATGCGCACCAACGCCGACGCCGCCGCCCATCACGATGCCGTCCATCAACGACACGTAGGGCTTGGCGAAGCGGCCGATGTGGCCATTGAGCAGATACTCGTCGCGCCAAAAACGTCGTGCCTCAACGCCTCCTTCGCGGGCGCTGTGATAGATCGCGACGACGTCGCCGCCTGCGCACAATCCGCGCTCCCCGGCGCCGGACAGCACCACAGCGCGCACCGCATCGTCGGCTTCCCAACTGGTAAGTACGGCGCTCAGCGTGTCAACCATCCGCTGGTTCAGCGAGTTGATCGCTTTGGGGCGGTTCAGCGTGATGCGGCCGACGCCACCGTCGACGCGGGTCAGGACCTCTTCGGATTCCCCGGTCACGCCGCTCGTCACGTTCTGGCCTCCTTCGAGAGATATTCGCGAGAATATTGGACAGATTTGGAGAGATTGAAGAGATAATTGCCGGAATACCGCGCAAGATTCCTGAGAATCCTGCCTGAGCTGCCGCCCATATAAGCCCAAAGAAGCTGCCCAGGGGGCTGCCGAGCCTCGACCAGCAATCTAGATCGTTGCCAGTGCAGCGCTGCTCGCGGGTAAGGGTTTATGTTTATCCCCGACGACAACATCCGCTGGGAACCCGGACGGGCCGTTGATCGTTGAGTCTGTGATCGTGCAGCTTTTTTGTGTTCGTGCAGCTCAAGCCATAGCCATCAGAGAGGATCCGACGGTGCGGGAGACTAGCAACCCGGTTTTTCGTTCCCTGCCTAAAGGGCGGGGCGGATACGCGCAATTCGGTACTGGCGCGGCGCAGATGCAGCAGGGGTATTACCAAGCCGACCCCTACGCTGCTCCCTATCAGGAGACCAAGGCTTCACGCCCCCTGACCATCGACGATGTTGTCACCAAGACCGGCATCACGCTGGCCGTGCTGATGGCATCGGCAGTCGTTTCCTTCTTCCTGTCGGTAGAACGCCCGCAGCTGGCGGGCCCGTTGACCATGATCGGCGCGATTGGCGGCTTCGTGTTGGTGATGATCGCCACGTTCGGCCGCAAGCAGGACAACCCCGCCATCGTGCTCAGCTACGCGGTGCTCGAGGGCCTGGCCCTCGGCGCCATTTCGCTGCTGCTGACCTTCCAGGTGTCCCTCGCGGGCAAGCCGATGAACGCCGGGACGATGATCGGAGAGGCCGTCCTCGGCACCTTCGGCGTGTTCTTCGGCATGCTCGTCGTCTACAAGACCGGTGCCATTCGGGTCACGCCCAAGTTCACCCGCATGGTGGTTGCCGCCTTGTTCGGCGCGGTGTTCCTCATGCTCGGCAACTTCTTGCTGGCGATGTTCGGTGTCGGCGGCGGTGAGGGCCTGGGCCTGCGCAGCGGCGGACCGATCGCGATCATCTTCTCGCTGGTGATGATCTGCATCGCGGCGTTCAGCTTCCTGATCGACTTCGACGCCGCGGACCAGATGATCCGTGCCGGTGCACCCGAAAAGGCGGCCTGGGGCATCGCGCTCGGCCTGACCGTGACCCTGGTCTGGCTGTACCTGGAGATCCTGCGTCTGCTCAGCTACTTCCAGAACGACTAAGGACCGCTCGACCATACAAAAAAGCCGGCACTTCGGTGCCGGCTTTCTTGTGTGCCCCCCGGCGTTGATCCTGCGCTGAGGGTGCAGGTTGCTCGCACTTTTGCGCCGTGGGCGCAAAGTCAACTGCCGGTGTCGGTGGTGGCTGCCACCATCGGGCGGCATGGAGGAACTGGGGAAGCAACCGTTTATTGGCAGCGAGGCACTCGCGGCGGACCTTGTCACCTGGCACGAGTTGGGCAAGTACTATACGGCGATCATGCCGAACGTCTACCTCGACAAACGGCTACAGCCGTCGCTGCGGCAGCGCAGTTACGCCGCCTGGTTGTGGTCGCACCGGGAGGCGGTGATCGCCGGTGCTGCCGCGTCAGCGCTGCACCGCGCTAAGTGGGTCGATGATGACGCGCTGGTCGAACTGATCTGGCGCAACGCCAGGGCGCCGCGGGGTGTGAAGACCCGCGCTGAGTTGCTGTGTGACGGCGAAACCCAGCTGCACGGCAGCATGCTGGTGACCACACCGGTGCGCACTGCCTTTGACATCGGCAGGCGCGGGAGCCTGGTGCAGGCGGTCGCCAGGCTTGACGCCCTGGCGCGCGCCACCGACGTCAAAGCCGGCGACGTCGCCGAGCTCGCCGCGCGGCATCCACACACCCGCGGTCTGCGCCAACTGGAGAAGGCCCTGCACCTCGTCGACGGCGGTGCCCAGTCGCCGAAGGAAACCTGGCTGCGGCTACTGCTGATCAACGCGGGGTTCCCGAAGCCGCGGACTCAGATCCCCGTGCTCGGCGCGGACGGCTTTCCCAGATACTTCCTCGATATGGGCTGGGAGGACGTCATGCTGGCGGTCGAGTATGACGGCGAACAACATTGGACGGATCCACAGCAGTACGCCATCGACGTCGAGCGACTGGAATATATCGCCCATGCCGGCTGGACCCATATCAGGGTGGTGTCGAAGCACCGGCCCCCCGACGTCCTTCGCCGCGTTCAGCACGCCTACGACGCGCTGATGACGCGCTGACTTTGCGCTGACCAGGCGTTGCTCTCGCATTTTTGCGCGGTGAGCGCAGAGTCAACGTATGAAAATTAGCAGAGCCGCTCGATCACCATCGCCATGCCTTGGCCGCCGCCGACGCACATGGTTTCCAGGCCGAACGTCTTGTCGTAGGTCTTGAGGTTGTTCAGCAGCGTCGTGGCGATGCGCGCGCCGGTCATGCCGAACGGGTGGCCCAGGGCGATCGCTCCGCCCGACACGTTCAGCTTGTCCTCGTCGATGCCCAGCTCGCGGGCTGAACCCAATACCTGCACCGCAAAGGCCTCGTTGATCTCGAACAGATCGATGTCCCCAACCGACATGTGCGCGCGCCGCAGCGCCTGCTTGGACGCCTCGATCGGGCCCAGGCCCATGATCTCCGGGGACAGGCCGCTGACTCCGGTGGACACGATGCGGGCCAGCGGGGTCAGGCCCAGCTCCTTGGCTTTGGTGTCGCTGGTGATCACCAGGGCTGCGGCTCCGTCGTTGAGTGGGCAGGCATTGCCCGCCGTCACGGTGCCGTTGGGCCGAAACACCGGCTTGAGCTGGCTGATCTTCTCGTAGCTGGTACCCGCCCGTGGGCCGTCGTCGGTGCTGACCGTCGTGCCGTCCGGCAGGGTGACCGGAACGATCTCGCGCTCGAAGAACCCGCTCTTGATGGCCTCCTCGGCACGGTTCTGGCTGCGCACGCCCCAGTGGTCCTGATCTTCGCGACTGATGCCGGTCATGAGAGCGACGTTTTCCGCGGTCTGACCCATCGCGATGTAGACATCGGGCAGGTTCCCGTCAGCGCGCGGATCGTGCCATTCGTCAGCGCCCGCGCTCCCGGCCACCGAGCGTTCCTGAGCTTCGCCGAACAGCGGGTTCTTTGTGTCCGGCCACGCGTCTGAACTGCCCTTGGCGAACCGGGACACCGTCTCGACGCCAGCGGAGATGAACGCATCGCCCTCGCCGGCTTTGATCGCGTGGAAGGCCATCCGCGTGGTCTGCAGCGACGACGAGCAGTACCGGTTGACGGTGGTGCCGGGCAGGAAGTCATAGCCGAGTTCGACGGCGATGGCACGCGCCATGTTGAAACCGGACTCACCGCCGGGCTGGCCGCAGCCCAAGATAAGGTCGTCGATCTGGTGCGGGTTCAGCGCGGGCACCTTATCGAGCGCGGCGCGCACCATCTGTACGGCCAGGTCATCGGGCCGCATGCTGACCAGCGACCCCTTCATGGCGCGGCCAATCGGCGAGCGGGCGGTTGAGACGATGACTGCTTCCGGCATGACTATTACCTTTCCAAACCAGGTGCGGGTGCGCCGCGAGAAACGGCTCGGCTCGAAACGGGTCGCAGGCCCAACCCGACGGGCTAGCCACGAATCTAGTCGCTACCCACCGGTTGGTATGACTTGGTATCAGGACGGGGCAGGCGAGGCGGGCGCCGGGCGGCGCAACAGCATTGACACCACACCGAGCCGGGTGGGGCCACCGGTGAGCTCGGGCGGGCTGGACTGGGCCGGCAGATCAACGACCGGGTGGTCGATCTCTACGCCCAGCGCGTCGCACAGTGCAACCAGCAGTGCATCGGCCGCCAGCTCGTACGCGGCCGCCGAGGGGTGGTAGCCGTCGGCCGAGAACATCACCTCGGGTGTGGCCCGGAATTGCGGCGCCATTAGATGCGCCAACGGGACGGGCGTACCGCCCGCCGACTTCACGGCCGCGCCCTGGGCGCGAGCGAGCTGTAAACCTCGCGCATGTGCCAGCGAGCGAAGTGGCTGCGGGATGGCCCTGATGACGCCCAGATCCGGGCAGGTACCGACGACCACCACCGCGCCGCGCGAGCGCAACTTGCGCACCGTCATGGACAGCCGCTGCGCGGACTGGCTGATCCCGTTGAGTGCGGTGACATCGTTGGCGCCGATCATCATCACGACCGCATCCGGCGGCGGCCCGGCCACGAACATCGCATCGACTTGGCCGCTAACGCCCTTCGACGTCGCGCCGACGATGGCCTTGGTGCTCAACCGGATGCGCTTGCCCGTCTGCTCGGCGAGCCCGCGTGCGATTCGCACGCCCGGCACTTCTTCGGCGCTCGTGCAGCCGTACCCGGTGGCCGTGGAGTCGCCGAAGATCATCAGATGCAGGTCCGCGGACATGCCGCGCTGCCAGCGTTGAACCGGGCCGCCGCCGTGCGAGTACACACCGTCGGCGCGCGGCGGGATGTCCCAGGACTTGGGAATGACCGTGCGTGCGTGTGTCGCCTGGCCGACCAGCAAGTTGCGTGCGCCCAGATAGGCCGTGCCTGTCGAGGCGAGGGCACCTGCTGTGGCCAGGGCGATCGCCGAACGGCGCGGCACCCGGATGGTCACGCAATCATTTTAGAACGGCTTCGCGATTTGCGTGGGTACCCCACGAATTACGCGATTACGTTGTGGACCAATTGTGGTATCAAATCAGCTTCTTCAAACGCTCTACTAAGAAAGTGCTGACAAGCTAAGTTCCAGTGGTTGGCTAAGCGCTTAGCAATCGGACTGAACCGCGGGCTTGGCTGTCACGTCACATGCTGTATCGGACTACAAAGACGTAGGAAGTGTTGAGCATGACCGCACCGAGCAAGGTATCGGGTTCGCCCCGCAATGCCATTCGCCCACATCGGGGATTCGAGCCAGCACGGGTACCGGCACGCCGTTTCGCCAGCAGCGACGGCGCCCCTGTTGAGGTTCTGGAGTCCGGGCCCAGCGTCGCCGCGCGAGTAGCCACACTGGCGTCACGGCTGACGATCCGGCCGGTCTTGGCCGTTGGTAGCCACGTACCCAACCTGCCGTGGCCGTGGGGCCTCATCGATTTGGCGTCGCGGGTGCTGCTTCCGGTGTCGGCCACCGTTCGAGAAACGGTCAACTTGCCAAACGCTTCAGCGCAGTTGGTGCGGGCACCCGGAGTATTGCCCGCGGACGGCAGCCGGCGGATGGTTCTGTACTTTCACGGCGGCGCTTTCCTGACCTGTGGAGCAAACTCGCACGGCCGACTTGTCGAAGCCCTCTCAAAGTTTGCCGACTCACCCGTTCTGGTGGTCAATTATCGCCTGCTGCCCAAGCATTCGATCGGGATGGCTCTCGACGACTGTCACGACGCCTACCAATGGCTGCGCGGACGCGGATACAACGCCGACCAGATTGTGCTGGCCGGCGACTCCGCGGGCGGGTACCTCGCGTTGGCTCTGGCGCAACGCCTGCAGGAGATGGGCCAGGAGGAAGGTGATGTGCCGGCGGCGCTGGTGGCGATCTCGCCCCTGCTGCAGCTGGCAAAGGAGTACAAGCAGGCGCATCCGAACATCAAGACCGACGCGATGTTCCCCGCGCGGGCGTTCGATGCGCTGGTAGAGCTGGTTGCCAGCGCAGCCAAGAAAAACAAAGTCGACGGCAAACCCGAACAGATCTACGAGCCGTTGGAGCACATAAAGCCCGGCCTGCCGCGGACCCTGATCCATGTCTCGGGATCCGAAGTGCTGCTGCACGACGCGGAGCTGGCTGCCAGCAGGCTGGCCGCGGTCGGTGTACCGGCAGAAGTGCGCGTGTGGCCCGGTCAGGTTCACGACTTCCAACTGGCGGCGCCGCTGCTGCCGGAGGCGGTGCGTTCGCTGCGCCAGATCGGGGAGTACATCCGCGAGGCCACCGGCTAAGGCGAATCCACCGGAGCGGGTGTGCGCCGCACGAAATGGCCTGACACGATATGCGCATGCGTATCGCGCACCACATCAGTGACCTCATCGGCGGAACCCCGTTAGTTCAGCTAAACTCCGTCGTCCCTGACGGTGCCGGCACTGTCGTGGCGAAAGTCGAGTACCTCAACCCCGGAGGCAGCTCCAAAGACCGGATCGCGGCGAAGATGATTGACGCCGCCGAGGCCAGTGGGCTGCTGAAGCCGGGCGGCACCATCGTCGAACCCACATCAGGTAACACCGGTGTCGGGCTCGCCCTGGTCGCCCAACATCGCGGTTACAAGTGTGTGTTCGTCTGCCCGGACAAGGTCAGCGAAGATAAGCGCAACGTGCTGCTGGCCTACGGCGCAGAGGTCGTCGTGTGCCCGACGGCGGTACCGCCCGAGGATCCGGACAGCTATTACAGCGTCTCCGACCGCCTGGTCAGAGAGATCGACGGTGCCTGGAAGCCGGACCAGTACACGAACCCGGAAGGTCCCGCCAGCCACTACGAGACCACCGGCCCGGAGATTTGGGCGGACACCGACGGCAAGATCACCCATTTCGTCGCGGGGATCGGCACCGGCGGAACGATCACCGGCGCGGGTCGCTACCTCAAAGAGGTGTCCGCCGACCGGGCAGGAGGACCGGTACGCATCATCGGCGCCGACCCCGAAGGTTCGGTGTATTCCGGCGGCACGGGACGCCCCTACCTCGTCGAGGGCGTCGGCGAGGATTTCTGGCCCGCGGCGTATGACCCTGCCGTGCCCGACGAGATCATCGCGGTGTCCGACTCCGACTCGTTCGACATGACCAGACGTCTGGCCCGCGAGGAAGCGATGCTCGTCGGCGGGTCGTGCGGGATGGCGGTGGTGGCGGCGCTGAGGGTGGCCGAGGAAGCCGGGCCCGACGCGCTGGTCGTCGTGTTGCTGCCCGACGGCGGCCGCGGCTACATGTCCAAAATCTTCAACGACGCGTGGATGTCGTCATACGGGTTCCTGCGCAGCCGCCTCGACGGGTCGACCGAGCAGCCCACGGTCGGCGACGTGCTGCGCCGGAAATCCGGAGCTCTGCCCGACCTGGTGCACACCCATCCGGCCGAGACGGTGCGCGACGCCATCGGCATCCTGCGTGAGTACGGGGTGTCCCAGATGCCGGTCGTCGGCGCCGAACCACCCGTGATGGCCGGCGAGGTCGCGGGCAGCGTCTCCGAGCGCGAACTGTTGTCGGCGGTCTTCGAGGGTCGCGCCAAATTGGCCGACGCAGTCTCGCAACACATGAGTGCGCCGCTACCCATCGTCGGGGCCGGCGAGCTGGTGAGCGTGGCCGGCAAGGCACTGCGTGACTCGGATGCGCTGATGGTCGTGGAACAGGGCAAACCGGTCGGTGTGATCACCCGGCATGACCTGCTGGGCTTTCTGTCGGATGCTCCGCGTCGACGTTACTAGTCAGGTACGGTGAGGCGGCTTTGGTCAAGCCCTCGGAAAGGTCGGAAAGGTTGGAAAGGTTGCCATGACAGATCAACCGCCATTCGGAGAGCCTTACCAGCCGCCCCCTCCGCGACCTGAAGGCTATTCGTACCCGCCTCCACCGCCTCCGCCCTCCGCCGCGGGCTACCCGCCGCCGCCGCCGTCCGCCGGTGGATATGCTCCGCCACCGCCCGGGCCGGTTGTCCGTGCGCTGCCGACGGACTCCTACACGCCGTGGTTCACGCGCGTACGGGCATTCGTCATCGACGCCGTGCCGATCATCATCCTGCAACTCTTCAACCAGGTGATCACGACGGCCAGCCGAGAGTCGGTGATAGGGGCGCTGCTCGGGCTGGTGGTTTCACTGCTGATACTCGCCTACTGGGTCTGGAATTTCGGCTACCGCCAGGGCACCACCGGATCCAGCATCGGTAAATCGGTACTGAAATTCAAAGTGGTCAGCGAGGCCACCGGACAACCGCTGGGCTTCGGCATGTCCCTCGTCCGCCAGATCGCGCACTTCGTCGACGCGATCATTTGCTATATCGGTTACTTGTTCCCGCTCTGGGATGCCAAACGGCAGACTATTGCAGACAAGATCATGTCGACGGTCTGCCTGCCGCTGTAGCAGCGCGCGCTGCGCCGATCACTAGGCTGATCGTCGATGAGCGAAAAGCGTAAGGGACTGCACGAAATCGCCGGATTGGCGACCAAAGCCATCCATGCCGGGTACCGCCCCGACCCTGGAACCGGGGCGGTGAACACCCCGATCTATGCGAGCAGCACGTTCGCCCAGGACGGCGTCGGTGGTCTGCGTGGCGGATTCGAATACGCCCGCACCGGCAACCCGACTAGGGCCGCGCTGGAGGCCGCGCTGGCCGCAGTCGAGGACGGCGCTTTTGCGAGGGCGTTCAGTTCCGGAATGGCCGCCACCGACTGTGCTCTGAGGGCGATGCTGCGTCCGGGTGACCACCTGGTCATCCCCGATGACGCCTACGGCGGCACCTTCCGCTTGATCGACAAGGTGTTCAGCCAGTGGAACGTCGACTACACGCCGGTGGCGCTGTCGGATCTGGACGCGGTTCGCGCCGCGATCACGCCGCGCACCCGGCTGGTGTGGGTGGAAACGCCCACCAATCCGTTGTTGTCGATCGCCGATATCGCCGGCATCGCCCAGCTGGCCAAGGCGGGCTCATCGAAGGTGTTGGTGGACAACACCTTCGCGTCGCCCGCGCTGCAGCAACCACTGACGCTGGGCGCCGACGTCGTGCTGCACTCGACCACCAAATACATTGGCGGCCACTCGGACGTGGTGGGCGGCGCGTTGATCACCAATGACGAGGAGCTGCACGCCGCCTTCGGTTTCCTGCAAAACGGGGCCGGCGCGGTGCCGGGCCCGTTCGACGCCTATCTGACGATGCGCGGCCTGAAGACCCTGGTGCTAAGAATGCAACGGCACAGCGAAAACGCTTCGGCCATCGCAGAATTCCTCACCGAACATCCGGCCGTCAGCTCGGTGCTCTATCCGGGTCTGTCCACCCACCCCGGCCATCAGGTCGCCGCGCGGCAGATGAGCGGGTTCGGCGGCATGGTCTCGGTGCGGATGCGCGGCGGCCGGCGGGCCGCCGAGAAGCTGTGCGCCGGTACCGAAATCTTCATCCTGGCCGAATCGCTGGGCGGCGTGGAGTCGCTGATCGAGCTCCCAAGCGCGATGACGCACGCGTCGACCGCCGGATCGCAATTAGAAGTCCCCGACGATCTGGTGCGGCTTTCGGTCGGCATCGAGGATGTCGCCGACCTGCTGAGTGATCTCGAGCAGGCGCTTACCTAGCGCCAGCAGTCCCCCGCAAGCGGGAGGTGCCCCAGCAAAATCGCACAAAATCACGCGATTTTGCGTCTGCTCGCGCCGGAAGCGGCGCGGAGCGCTACGAGTGATACGGCTCCGCGCTGACCAACGTGACCTTGACGGTGTTGCCGCTGGGCACCGTGTAGCTGCGAGTCTCGCCGACCTTGGCGTCGATCAGGGCGCCGCCCAGCGGTGAGAGGGGCGAATACACTTCCAGCTTGCCTTCGTTGACGCCCTCCTGGCGGGTGGCGATCAGGAACGTCTCGGTATCGGTCTTGTCGCCGTCGTAATAGACCTTCACCACTGAGCCGGGCAGCGCCACGCCGGATTGTTTGGGCGCCTCGCCGACCTTTGCGTTGTTGAGCAGGTCCTGCAGCTGGCGGATGCGGGCTTCCTGCTGCCCTTGCTCGTCGCGGGCGGCGTGGTACCCGCCATTCTCGCGCAGGTCGCCCTCCTCGCGGCGGTCATTGATCTCCGCGGCGATGACAGGACGGTTCGCGATCAAATGGTCGAGCTCGGCCTTGAGTCGGTCATGTGATTCCTGGGTCAACCAGGTCACCTGAGTATCCGTCATCTCGTCGCGCTCCTAATGTCGTCGTTCCGCGTGTCCGCGGAAGCTGCCATCCGCCGCAATGCGGGGGTATGGCTGTCGCCCGGGGTGCTGCGGCTCCGTTTTGCTCACGGCCTTGAATGCAGCAATACACGGTCCCAGCCGGAACCGTGCATTAATCCATATTACCACTGCGGAAACATCCGGTGACGGCGCGCGCTGTTCGCTTAGCAACCCGGCAAGCCAACCGGACAAGGCGACCGGTCAGGCCGGGCGCAGGTAACCGGGCACCTCGGTGCCGCAGCCGTAGATGTCCGCCATAGCGGGCGGTTTACTGGACTTCACCGTGGTGGTCACCTGCACCGTGGTCTGATCGGACGGCGGAACCAGCACCTCCCGTCTGCCGGTTTCGCTGCCATCTTTGGACCGAACCCGCACGATGCAGTCCACCGGCCGGGACGGGTCAGATCGCGTCACGCTGATCGTTACCGACGCCGTCTCGCCGTCAATCACTTGGTAGCCCGCCAGCGAGCCGGTGACGTCGCTGGTCCCCAGCCGCTGGTAGCCGACGACGGCCACGGCGGCGCCGGCGGCGACGACCAACACCGCCAGGGCGACCTTCCGGAAACGAGCCGTGACCAGGCCCGCTACGGGCATCCGCCGCGACCGACGGGACAGCCGCGGACGTCCGTAGCGCGCCTCGGGACGGGGAATGGGTACTTGGTTCATTCCTGGGTATCCGTCTGGTTGGTCTGAATTGGGCTGACCCCGGCCGACAGGATGTCGGGGGTGGAGACTGGAATTATAGGGTCGCATTCAACAGTTACTTTTGGTTCCCTGCCTTCTACGGGCTAAAGGCAGGGCTACCAGCAGGGACTACTGGCCGGACGGACAAGGGGGCACGTGAGCGAGTTGCGGCTGATGGCGGTGCACGCTCACCCCGACGACGAGTCCAGCAAAGGTGCTGCCACCCTTGCCCGCTATGCCGACGAGGGTCATCGCATCCTGGTGGTGACGCTGACCGGCGGTGAACGCGGCGACATCCTCAACCCGGCGATGGACCTACCCGACGTGCGCGAGCACATCGCCGAGGTTCGCCGTGATGAGATGCGGAAAGCGGCCGAGATCCTCGGTGTCGAGCAGACCTGGCTCGGGTTCATCGACTCCGGCCTGCCCACGGGCGACCCACCGCCCCCGCTGCCCGAGGACTGCTTCGCGCTGGTGCCGCTGGAGGTATCCGTCGAAGCGCTGGTGCGCGTCGTCCGCGAATTCCGGCCGCATGTGATGACCACCTACGACGAGAACGGCGGCTATCCGCATCCCGATCACATTCGCTGCCATCAGGTTTCGGTCGGCGCCTACGAGGCGGCCGGTGACTACGCCCGCTACCCGGATGCCGGAGACCCGTGGACGGTGTCCAAGCTCTACTACAACCACGGCTTCCTGCGGGAGCGCATGCAGTTGCTGCACGACGAAGCCATCAAACACGGCCAAGATCCTCCGTTCAAGAACTGGCTCGAGCACTGGGATGCCAAGCATGACCCGTTCGCCGGCCGGGTAACGACGCGCGTTGAGTGCTCGGCGTATTTCAGCCAGCGCGACGATGCACTGCGGGCGCACGCCACCCAGATCGACCCAAATCACGACTTCTTCGCCGCGCCAATCTCGTGGCAGCAGCGGCTATGGCCAACCGAGGAATTCGAGTTGGCTCGCTCGCGTGTCCCCGCACGGCTACCCGAGACCGATCTGTTCGCCGGAATCGGGACCGGCGGGTGAACGAGGTTTTGCTCACCGTGATTGCCGACGGGACGCCGCACAACACCGGGCCCGATTTCGGCAAGGCCAGCCCTGTGGGGTTGGTGGTTATTGTGTTGCTGTTGGTCGCCACGTTGTTCTTGCTGCGGTCGATGAACCGGCAACTGAAAAAGGTGCCCGACACCTTCGACCCCCAGCACCCCGAGCCCGATCAGGCCGCCGACGAGGGCACAGACGTTGTCGGCGGATCTTCCGAGGAAGCCCCTGAGCAGGGGAATGGATCGCCACGACCGCAAGGACCCATCGATGCACCCGAGTGAATCTGAATCTTCTGAATCCTCCGGGATAAATATGCTCGGGCGGTCAACCAGCCCGTATCTGCGCCAGCATGCCGACAACCCGGTGCATTGGCAGGAGTGGACGCCGCAGGCGCTGGCCGACGCGGTCGCGCGCGACGTGCCGATCGTGCTGTCCATCGGCTATGCCGCTTGCCACTGGTGCCACGTCATGGCCCACGAATCGTTCGAGGACGACGAGGTGGCCGCCGTGATGAACGAGGGATTCGTCTGCATCAAAGTCGACCGCGAGGAACGGCCGGACGTCGACGCGGTCTACATGAACGCCACTATCGCGCTCGCCGGGCAGGGTGGTTGGCCGATGACGTGTTTCCTGACGCCCGATGGCCGTCCTTTCTTATGCGGTACGTATTACACGAAGGTTGATCTCTTAGAACTTCTTTCAGCGATAACCAGGACTTGGCGAGAACGTCGCGGCGATCTTGAACAGGCCTCCGAACATGTCGCCAACGAGCTGCGTTCGATGGCGGCGGGCGGGCCCGGTGGGGGTCCGGTCGTGTCGCCGGCGCTGTGCGACCAAGCGGTTTTAGCCGTGCTCAGCGAGCAGGACAGGATTCTCGGCGGCTTCGGCGCGGCGCCTAAATTTCCGCCGTCGGCGCTTCTCGAGGCGCTGCTGCGCAACTACGAGCGCACCGGGTCCGCCGCAGCGCTGTTGGCCGTATCACGCACCGGCAATGCGATGGCCCGCGGTGGTATCTATGACCAGCTCTCCGGCGGTTTCGCCAGGTATAGCGTCGACGCCGCCTGGGTGGTACCGCATTTCGAGAAGATGCTGTACGACAACGCGCTGTTGCTGCGTGCGTACGCGCACTTGGCGCGGCGCACTGGGGACCCGTTGGCACAGCGGGTGGCCGCTCAGACCGCGCGGTTCTTGCTGGACGAGCTGGCCGATGACGGCATGTTCGTCTCGTCGCTGGATGCTGACGCCGACGGCCGCGAAGGTTCGACCTATGTGTGGACGCCCGAGCAGCTCATCGGGGTTCTCGGCGCCGACGACGGTGGCTGGGCGGCAGAGGTTTTCGCCGTCACCCCGGCCGGCACTTTCGAGCAGGGCGCGTCAGTGCTGCAGCTGCCGGCTGATCCGAACGATCTGCAACGCCTGGATCGGGTCCGGACCGCGCTGCTGGAAGCCCGCCTGACCCGGCCCCAACCCAGCCGCGATTGCAAGGTCGTCACGGCCTGGAACGGGCTGGCGATCACCGCGCTGGCCGAGGCCAGTGTGGCGCTGGGCGACCCCGCGTTGGCCGACGCCGCACGCCGTTGTGCAAAGGCGCTGCTGTTCGACCACGTCGTCAACGGCCGGCTGCGTCGAGCCAGCCTCGGTGGGGTGGTCAGCGACAGCGCCGCCATCCTGGAAGACCACGCGGCGGTGGCCACCGGATTGCTTTCGCTTTACCAGCTGACCGCCGACGATTCTTGGCTGACCAGGGCGACTGACCTGCTGGACATCGCATTGCAGCACTTCGCCGATCCGGACAACCCCGGCCGCTGGTTCGACACCGCCGACGACGCCGAGCAGCTGATAATCCGGCCGGCCGACCCGCTGGACGGCGCGACGCCGTCCGGGGCGTCATTGGTCACCGAAGCGTTGCTGACAGCCGCGCACCTAGTCGACGGTGAACAGGCTGAGCGGTATTTGCAGGCCGCGGGCGTCGCGTTGAGCAGACATTCCGTCTTGCTGGCACAGGCACCACGCTGGGCCGGACATTGGCTGGCCGTCGCCGAAGCCGCCATCCGCGGACCGCTGCAGATCGCGGTGGCCTGCGATCCCTCGCGGTCGTCGCTGCTGGACGACGCGCGCCGGCTGGCGCCGGGCGGGGCGATCGTCGTGGGCGGCGCGATGGACTCCTCGACGCTGCTGATCGCCCGGGACCGGATCGACGATGCCGACGCCGCCTATGTGTGCCGCGGCAGGGTCTGCGACCTGCCTGTGACCGGGGCGTCGGAACTGGCGGCGGCCTTGGCTGTGCCCGGGCAGTAGTGCCGTTTCGCGGCTTAGAAAACCACGAACCACATCGCGATGTAGTGGCAGATCGCCGCAACCGCGGTGCAGGCGTGGAAGAACTCGTGGTAGCCGAACGTCGCGGGCCAGGGGTCGGGCCAGCGCAACGCGTAAAGAATGGCTCCGATGCTGTACAACGCCCCCCCGACGAACAGCAGGACCATCGCGGCTACCCCGGCGTTGTGCAGGATCGTCGAGGTGTACCAGACCGCCACCCACCCGAGCAGCAAATAGAGCGGCACGCCGACCCAGCGCGGCGCCGACGGCCAGCACATCTTCAGCAGGACCCCGGCGATTGCACCGCCCCACACGATCGACAACACCACTCGTCCGTCGTGACCGGGCAGCGCAAGCAGCGCGAACGGCGTGTAACTGCCCGCGATGAACACGAAGATCATCGAATGGTCGGCCCGCCTCATCCACTTCCGGGCGCTGGCGGACTTCCAATGGACGCGGTGGTAGGTGGCACTGACGGAGAACATCACCAGCGTGGCCGCAGTGTAGGTCAGCGTTGCGAGCCCGGCCTTTGTGGAACCCACGGCCCATGAGACGGCGACCAGCGCCGCGCCGGCGAAAACGGCGGTGCCGGCCGAATAGACATGAATCCAGCCTCGGAAACGCGGTTTCGAAAGGGGACGCGCCAGGACGCGCGTGACACCTTCGACGATTGGGTGGGGCGTATCGGCGGACGTGTCGCCGTGCGATTCGGGTGCGGTGGCGTCGACCTGGCTGGGCATTTTCTTCCTTGCCTCGCTTTGCGATTGCCGTTTGGTCTGATCCCACACCACACTAACCCGGTTGTTCGTGCCGGAGCTCGGGACATGCTTGGGGTATAGCCGTGAGGTTGCCCGAAAGACGGCCCGGGATTTATCGCCGGTCACAGTAGTCTGAATGATCGTGGAGATCATCCCGTCGCGGCTCAAAGAGCCCTTGTACCGCGTTTACGAACTGCGGCTGCGCCAGGGACTGCTCGCCTACAAATCCGACCTGCCGCGTCACATCGCCGTCTTGTGCGACGGAAATCGTCGGTGGGCCCGCGACGCGGGATACGACGACGTCAGCTACGGCTACCGAATGGGTGCGCTCAAGATCGCCGAGATGCTGCGGTGGTGCCAGGAAGCGGGCATCGAGATGACCACCGTCTACCTGCTGTCCACCGAAAACCTGCAACGCGATCCCGACGAGCTCACCGCACTCATCGAAATCATCACCGACGTCGTCGAGGAGATCTGTGCACCAGCCAATCGCTGGAGCGTGCGCACCGTGGGCGATCTGTCGTTGTTGGGCGAGGAACCGGCCCGCCGGCTGCGCGAGGCGGTGGATTCCACGCCGGGCACCTCGACGTTCCACGTCAACGTCGCGGTGGGCTACGGCGGCCGCCGCGAGATCGTCGACGCGGTGCGCTCATTGCTGAACAAACAGCTCGCCAACGGCGCCGCCGCCGAGGACTTGGTCGACGCTGTGACCGTGGAGGCCATCTCGGAAAATCTTTACACGTCGGGGCAACCCGACCCGGATCTGGTGATCCGCACGTCGGGCGAGCAGCGGCTGTCCGGGTTTCTGCTGTGGCAGAGCGCCTACTCGGAGATGTGGTTCGCTGAAGCCCACTGGCCCGCGTTCCGCCGGGTCGATTTCCTGCGCGCGCTGCGCGACTACAGCCAGCGGCACCGCAGGTACGGCAAATAGCGCAAGCTTCCCGCAGCTACAGCTTGCGCAGGCGCAGCCGGTTGACGGCGTGGTCGGCGTCCTTGCGCAGCACCAAGGTGGCGCGGGGACGCGTCGGCAGAATGTTCTCCACCAGGTTGGGCAGGTTGATCGACCGCCAGATTTCCCGCGCGGCGGCGACAGCCGTGGGGTCGTTCAGGGCCGAGTAGTGGTGGAAGTGCGATTCGGGGTCGGCGAACGAAGTGCTGCGCATCGCCAAAAACCGCGACACATACCACTGCTCGATGTCTTCGATCCGGGCGTCCACATAGAGGGAGAAATCGAAGAGGTCCGACACCATCAAATTCGGGCCGGTCTGCAAGACGTTGAGGCCCTCGAGGATAAGGATGTCGGGATGGCGGACCACGTGCTTGGCATCGGGGATGATGTCGTAGTGCAGGTGTGAATACACCGGAGCGCACGCGTGGTCGGAGCCGGATTTGACCGAGGTCACGAACCGCAGCAGAGCCCGGCGGTTATAACTCTCCGGAAACCCCTTGCGGTGCATGAGGTTTCGGCGCTCCAGCTCGGCGTTGGCGTAGAGAAAGCCGTCTGTGGTCACCAGATCCACCCGAGGGTGATGATCCCAGCGGGCCAACAGCGCCTGCAGCACGCGCGCGGTTGTTGACTTGCCCACCGCCACACTGCCCGCCACGCCGATGACGAACGGCACCGGCCGGTCCGGGTTTTGCTGTGGCTCGCCAAGGAATTCTGCCGTCGCGGCAAATAACCGTTGGCGGGCGGCGACCTGCAGGTGAATCAGCCGGGACAGCGGCAGGTAGACCTCTTCGACCTCGAGCAGGTCGATCTGCTCGCCCAGACCGCGCAGGCCGGTCAGCTCCTCCTCGGTGAGGGCCAGCGGCGTCGACATGCGCAGCGCACGCCATTGCTTTCGGTCGAACTCCACGTAGGGGCTCGGCTCGCTAAGCCGCGGCATATTGCCAGTGTGGCAGGGACGGACGAGTGCCCGACGGTTGGGCCGGTTAAAGCTGCGGGCCGATACACTGGCAAGCGTGACTGCTGCTCCTGCTGCGCGTACCAGTGCTCTTCGCAACGCATCCGTTATGTCGGCCCCGCTAGCTGAAGTCGACCCCGACATCGCTGAGTTGCTCGGCAAGGAACTCGGCCGGCAACGGGACACCCTGGAGATGATCGCGTCGGAGAACTTCGTGCCGCGCTCGGTTCTGCAGGCGCAAGGCAGCGTGCTGACCAACAAGTACGCCGAGGGGCTGCCCGGTCGGCGTTACTACGGCGGTTGTGAGTACGTCGACGAGGTGGAAAACATCGCGCGCGACCGCGCCAAAGCGCTGTTCGGCGCCGACTTCGCCAACGTCCAGCCGCACTCGGGCGCCCAGGCGAACGCCGCGGTGCTGCACGCGCTGATGTCGCCGGGGGAGCGACTGCTGGGCCTCGACCTCGCCAACGGCGGTCACCTGACGCACGGCATGAAGCTGAACTTCTCCGGCAAGCTCTACGAGAACGGCTTCTACGGCGTCGACGCGACCACGCACCGGATCGACATGGACGCTGTACGGGCCCAGGCGCTCGAGTTCCGTCCCAAGGTGATCGTCGCCGGCTGGTCGGCTTACCCGCGGATCCTCGACTTCGCCGCCTTCCGGTCGATCGCCGACGAGGTCGACGCCAAGCTGTGGGTCGACATGGCCCATTTCGCCGGCCTGGTCGCGGCCGGGCTGCACCCGTCGCCCGTGCCGGACGCCGATGTGGTTTCCACCACCATCCACAAGACCCTGGGCGGCGGCCGCTCCGGGATGATCCTGGGCAAGCAGGAGTACGCCAAGTCCATCAACTCGGCGGTGTTCCCCGGCCAGCAGGGCGGCCCGCTCATGCACATCATCGCGGGCAAGGCGGTCGCGCTAAAGATCGCCAGCACACCGGAATTCGCCGAGCGGCAGCAACGCACGGTGTCCGGTGCGCGGATCCTGGCCGAGCGACTGCTGGCCGCCGACGTCGCCAAGGCCGGTGTTTCGGTGGTCAGCGGCGGCACCGACGTCCACCTGGTGTTGGTCGACCTGCGCAACTCCCCACTCGACGGCCAGGCCGCAGAGGACCTGCTGCACGAGGTCGGCATCACCGTCAACCGCAACGCCGTCCCTAACGACCCCCGGCCGCCGATGGTGACCTCCGGGCTGCGGATCGGCACCCCGGCGCTGGCCACCCGCGGCTTCGGCGACACCGAGTTCACCGAGGTTGCCGACGTCATCGCCACGGCGCTGGCCACGGGCGGCTCGGGAGTCGACGTCTCGGCGCTGCGGCAGCGGGTAGCCCAGCTGGCCAGGGACTTCCCGCTCTATGAGGGCCTTGAGGATTGGTCACTGGTGGGTCGCTGACCAGCGGCAATCCGGCCAAGACGCCCCAAGGCACAGGGGTGTGCTGATTTTTTTGAAACCTGTTACGCGGGTTACAGTTACCGCATGGCACAGAAACCTGTAGCTGACGCGTTCATTCTCGAACTCGAGCCGGTGGTCGAAGAAAATCTGAACCGCCACCTTGCGACCGAGGACATCTGGTTCGCCCACGACTACGTTCCGTTCGACCGCGGCGAGAATTTCGCCTTCCTCGGCGGGCACGATTGGGACCCATCCCAGGCGACTTTGCCCAAGGCCATCACAGACGCTTGCGAGATCCTGCTCCTGCTGAAGGACAACCTCGCCGGGCACCACCGCGAGCTCGTCGAGCATTTCATTCTCCGGGACTATTGGGGCCGCTGGATCGGCCGATGGACCGCGGAGGAGCACCTGCACGCCATCGCGCTGCGCGAATACCTGGTCGTCACCCGCGAGGTCGACCCGACCGCCAATGAGGAAGCCCGCGTTCGCTACGTGGTGAAGGGGTACCGAGCCGACACGTACTCACAGGTCGAGACGCTGGTGTACGTGGCTTTCACCGAGCGCACGCACGCCATCTTCTGCGCAAACCTGGCAGCACAGATCGAAGAACCCGTCTTGGCCGGACTCGTCGATCGCATCGCCAGGGACGAAGTGCGTCACGAGCAGTTCTTCGCCAACATCGTCGCGCACTGCCTCGAGTTCACCCATGACGAGACGATCGCGGCGATTGCCGCCCGCGCCAAAGACCTTGAGGTCGTCGGCGCCGACATCGATGACTACCAGGACAAGGTGCGCAAGGTTGCCGACGCCGGCATTTTCGGCCCGGCACAGCTGCGCCAGGCGATCTCGGACCGCATCGTCGCGTGGGGTGTCGCCGACGAGCCCCAGCTGAAGCAATTCGTCATCAGCTAAGCTCACGCGCCTTTGATGAAAGGCGCCCTCTCAGGCTCGGCGCGCCTGCACGGCGGCCGAGCGGCCACGAGAGTAGCGTCGAAGCCGATGGCCAGCGATATGTTCTGCTGCCAGGGCGGCACCTCCCGTCATTACGGAAGGACCGGCCCCGGTCCTGGTGCTGCGGCTCCCGCCCTGCTACCCGTGCGGGTCCGCGCGGGTAATTCAGTACGGTTCGCCAATCCAATGCAACCCGACGACGAAGCGACCCCTGCCATGGGGTGGCTTAAACGTTGGGCCACTAGCTCGAGGAGCGCCTAGTGACCGATATCCGGACCTACGTGATCGACACCTCCGTGCTGCTCTCCGACCCGTGGGCGTGCAGCCGGTTTGCCGAGCACGAGGTGGTCGTTCCGTTGGTGGTGATCAGCGAGCTGGAGGCCAAGCGCCACCATCACGAGCTGGGATGGTTCGCCCGGCAAGCGTTGCGGCTGTTCGATGACCTTCGGCTCGAGCACGGCCGGCTGGATCAGCCCATTCCGGTTGGGACACAGGGCGGTACGCTGCACGTCGAACTCAACCACACGGACCCCGCGGTGCTGCCCGCCGGTTTCCGGACGGACAGTAACGATTCCCGGATCTTGAGTTGTGCCGCCAATCTCGCCGCCGAAGGCAAGCGAGTCACCCTGGTCAGCAAGGACATTCCCCTTCGGGTCAAGGCCGGCGCGGTTGGCTTGCCCGCCGACGAGTATCACGCTCAGGACGTGGTTGCTTCCGGGTGGTCCGGCATGGACGAGATCGACACCGCCGCCGAGGATATCGACGCGTTGTTCACTGACGGTGAGATTGACCTGGCCGAGGCTCGGAACATGCCCTGTCACACCGGGATTCGCCTGTTGGGCGGCAGCTCGCACGCGCTCGGCCGGGTGACGCCGGACAAACGCGTCCAGCTGGTTCGTGGCGACCGCGAGGTGTTCGGACTGCGCGGCCGGTCAGCCGAGCAGCGGGTGGCGCTGGACCTGCTGCTCGATGAGTCGGTGGGCATCGTGTCCCTGGGCGGCAAAGCCGGCACCGGCAAGTCGGCACTGGCCTTGTGCGCGGGTCTGGAGGCGGTGCTGGAGCGCAGGACGCAGCGCAAAGTGGTGGTTTTCCGTCCGCTGTATGCGGTCGGCGGCCAGGAGCTGGGCTACCTGCCCGGTAGCGAGGCCGAAAAGATGGGCCCGTGGGCCCAGGCGGTCTTCGACACCCTTGAGGGCTTGGCCAGCCCGGCGGTGCTGGAGGAGGTGCTCTCCCGGGGCATGCTCGAAGTGCTGCCACTCACCCACATCCGGGGGCGCTCGCTACACGACTCGTTCGTCATCGTCGACGAGGCACAATCGCTGGAGCGCAACGTGTTACTGACGGTATTGTCGCGGTTGGGCACCGGATCGCGGGTGGTGCTGACGCACGATATCGCCCAGCGGGACAACCTGCGGGTGGGCCGCCACGACGGCGTTGCGGCCGTGATCGAGAAGCTCAAAGGTCATCCGCTGTTCGCGCACATCACCCTGCTGCGCAGCGAGCGGTCGCCGATCGCCGCACTGGTCACCGAGATGCTCGAGGAGATCACCGGGCCGTAATCGGCACCGGTGCGTCGAGCGTACCGGCACGGCGAAAAATCGCGGCGGATCTCGCAGTGTGGTTACGCTCGCGGCCAAGGGTGCGCGGGTGGTGCCGGGTAGGCTGCGATCGTGTCGAAACGACCGGACACTCAGGCCTGGCGCTATTGGCGCACCGTCTTGGGCGTCGTTGCGGCCGGCGCGGTTCTGCTGATCGGCGGTCTGACCGGGCACGTGACGCGGGCCGACAACCTGAGCTGTTCGGTGGTCAAGTGTGTCGCGCTGACGTTTGACGACGGGCCCACCCCGTTTGACGATCGGTTGCTGCAAATCCTGAAAGACAACGACGCCAAGGCCACGTTCTTCCTGATCGGCAACAAAGTGGCGGCCAACCCGGCGGGGGCCAAGCGGATCGCCGATGCCGGCATGGAGATTGGCAGCCACACCTGGGAGCATCCCAACATGGCGACGCTGCCCACCGAGGACATCGCGGCTCAGTTCTCCAAGGCCAACGACGCGATCGCCGCCGCAACAGGCCGGGTGCCGACGCTGTACCGGCCGGCGGGCGGCTTGTCCACCGACGTGGTGCGTCAGACCGCCGCCACGTTTGGCCTTGCTGAAATCCTTTGGGATGTCATCCCTTTCGACTGGGCGAACGACTCGAACACGGCGGCCACGCGCCAATTGCTGATGAGCCAGATCAAGCCGGGCTCGGTGGTGTTGTTCCACGACACCTACTCGAGCACCGTCGATCTGGTGTACCAATTCATCCCGGTGCTCAAGGCCAACGGCTACCGGATGGTGACGGTGAGCGAACTACTTGGATCCCGCGCGCCCGGCAGCAGTTACGGCAGCCGGGAAAACGGTCCTCCCGTCAACGAACTGCACGACATCCCGGTCGGCGAGATCCCGACATTGCCGAACACTCCCTCGCCCAAGCCGATGCCCAATTTCCCTATCACCGACATCCCGGGCCAGAACTCCGGCGGCCCGAATAACGGGGCCTAACGGCGTTGGTCCGTGGGCGCGGCTACCTTAATAAGGTGATCCAGCCTGGGCAGCGAAAGTCGGCCCGCAGACTGTCGATTCAATACGGGATCGACCTCGCGTTGTCCTACATCATCGCCGTCGTCGATGCGGCCGCGATCCTCATTCCGCTGAGAGGCCAGATGTCGGCCGCGGCGAACGTTGACTTCTTCGAAAAGAACATGCCGACGCTCTTCGTCCTCCCCGTGCTGGGGATCGTGAGCGTCGTGGTGGCAGGAATCTGGAGCCTTGCCCCAACGTTGCGCTGGTACGTCGCCGGCGAAGAACCGGACACCGCTCAACGGGAAGCCGCAATGCGGCTTGCCGGCCGCCAAACGGTAATCCTCGTGGCGGTCTGGGCCGCGTCGAGCGCGATCCTGATCCTGCTCAATCGCGACGACGACACCGCGTTGCTACTGCCGATGGTGCTCGGAGCGCTGCTGGGTGGCCCAGCCGCCGCGGGCACGGGGATGCTGCTTGCGCAGCGCACCCTGCGCCCCATCATGGGTGCGGCCACGCTCGGTCGCGAGCCGCGATTGGCGGTTCCGAGTGTGTTTGCCCGGCTGGTGATGTTGTGGTTCCTGTGCAGTGCGCTTCCCATCGCGGTGATTGCGACTCTCGTCGTCCTTCGTTCGTACGGCTGGCTGATCCAGAAGTCCGCATCGTTGGATGTGCCCGTGCTGGTGGTGTCGCTGGCGGCGCTGCTGCTCGGGCTGCCCACAATGATCCTGACCTCGCGATCCATTTCCGATCCGATCGGCGAGGTCGTCGACGCCATGGCCGAGGTCGAACATGGCCGCATCGAAACATACGTCGGGGTTTACGAGCGCTCTCAAATCGGCCGTCTGCAAACCGGATTCAATCGAATGGTCGCCGGACTCGCCGAACGTGACCGGTTGCGTGACCTGTTCGGCCGGTACGTGGGAACCGATGTCGCCCATCGCGCCATCGAGGAAGGCGCTTCGCTGTCCGGAGATGTGGTCGAGGCGGCGGTGCTGTTCATTGACCTGGTCGGCTCGACCAAGCTCGCGGAGAGCCGCCCGCCACAAGAGGTTGCCGGGGTCCTGAATGACTTTTTCCGGATCGTGGTGGACGCCGTCGACGAACACCAGGGGCTGATCAACAAGTTCGCGGGCGACGCGGCGTTGGCCGTCTTCGGGGCGCCGTTGCGGACCGAGGGGCCGGCGTCGGCCGCGTTGGCGACAGCGCGCAGTTTGGGCACCCAACTGCGCCGGCTGCCGGTCGTCGACTTCGGCATCGGCGTTTCGGCGGGCCGTGTGTTTGCCGGCAACATCGGTGCCGAAAACCGTTACGAATACACGGTGATCGGCGACGCCGTCAACGAGGCCGCGCGGCTGGCCGACCTCGCGAAAACCTCGGACCGGCGGATCCTGTGCTCGTCGGCCGCGATCGAGCTAGCCGATGAGACCGAGCGGGCGCACTGGGCCGAAAGCTATTCGACCGTGCTGCGCGGGCGCTCCGAGGCCACCCACGTCTCGGCGCCCGCAGGTCCCGGCTAGCGGGTCCGCGTCACGACTTCGTGACCCTTAGTGCCGCGATGACTTGGTTGATGACGCCCGCCGAGGCCGCATCGCCGATGGGTGATCCGCCCAAGAAGATGGTGACCGGTTTGGTGTCCACCGCGATGATGACGACGGAGTCGCCCTTCACGCCCTTTGACGCATCAGCGATCGCGATGTCGGCATCCACCCGGGCGGCCTTGATCCCGTCGACCGTGGTCGACGAAGTTTTCAGCGGGCCCAGCGTGGGCGCCGCGTTCGCATAGCCGGGGCCACTGGCCACGCACTGCATCAGCTTCGATGCCTGCGCGGAGATGTCCATGCTGGTGACGAAGTTCGTTTGGGCGACCTCGGCCGACATCGCCCACTGACTGGCGCCGGGGACCGCTTGGCTGACGCCGAGCGCGCCGATGAGGTTCGGGTTCTGGTCGTCGGAGAACACCGTCCAACCGGGTGCCGCGGTGGACAGGAACGACAGCTTGCCCGCGCCGATCGTGTCGCCGGGGGGCTTCTCGCCGCCGGACACATTCGGTGTGCAGTCGGTCGCGTTCTGCTCGGAATTGCTCGGCTGTGACGTCGGAGTGCTCGTCATGGCCGGCGTGGAGTGGCTGGCCTTGGGTGAGTTGGTGTCCCTGGTGAGGCCGACGATCACGAGGGCCACCACCGCGATGACGCCCACTATCGCGATCCCGGCCAGGATCAACCACGGCGTCTTCGAACGTGGCCCGTTCGGCGGTGGTCCCGGTGGTCCCGGCGGGTAGGGCACACCCTGCCAGTTGGGGGGGAACTGCTGACCGGGTGGCGGGTATTGCTGGGGCGGGAACTGCGGGGGTGGGTAGCCGCCCGGGGGATATGAATACGGGCTACCCGGTTGATACGGGTACTCGCCGCCCTGCGGCTGGCCGCCCCGATACGGGTCCTGGCCATACGGATTCGATCCGGAGGGATCCTGACCCCAAGGACCACCGGGGGGAGACGTCATTGCCGAACCACCCTCACTCTCGTCCTCACTCTCGTCGATGACTTCCGCGAAGGTATCCGCGCAACGGCGTCACTGCAATTATGCGCCAGTTGTCTGGCTTAGGCCTTGACTGGCTTAGGCCTTCACATCAGCCTTGACATTAGCCATGGCCAGCACATCCAGGCGGCGGTCGAGCTCCTCGATCGACAGCTTGTCGCCGATCAGGCCGCGGTCGATCACCGTCTGGCGAATGGTCTTGCGCTCCTTGAGCGCTTGCTTAGCCACCGCGGCGGCCTCCTCGTAGCCGATGGCCGAGTTCAACGGTGTGACGATCGACGGCGACGACTCGGCCAGCTCGCGCAGGTGCTCGACGTGGGCAGTCAGCCCGGTGATGCAACGCTCGGCGAACAGCTTCGACACATTGGTCAGCAGTTTGAACGACTCCAGAAGATTGCGGGCCATCATCGGGATATAGACGTTGAGCTCAAAAGCGCCGCTCGCGCCGCCCCAGGCGACCGCCGCGTCGTTGCCGATCACTTGAGCGGCGACCTGCGTAACCGCCTCCGGCAGAACCGGATTCACCTTGCCCGGCATAATCGAGCTGCCCGGCTGCAGGTCCGGCAGCTGGATTTCCCCAAGACCGGTCAGCGGGCCGGATCCCATCCAGCGAACATCGTTGGCGATCTTGGTCAGTGACACCGCGATGGTGCGCAGCGCACCGGAGGCCTCAACCAGCCCATCGCGGGCGGCCTGCGCCTCGAAAGAATTTGCTGCCGTGCGCAACTCGGTAAGGCCAGTCTGCGCGACGAGCTTCTCGACCACCTTGGCGCCGAAGCCCTCGGGAGCGTTGAGGCCGGTGCCCACCGCGGTGCCGCCGATCGCCAGTTCACCCAGCCGGGGCAGCGTCGCGCGTACCCGCTCTATCCCGGCCTCGATCTGGCGGGCGTAGCCGCTGAACTCCTGGCCGAGCGTCACCGGAACGGCATCCATCAGGTGCGTGCGGCCCGATTTGACCACCGTGCGCCATTCGTCGGCCTTGGCGGCCAGCGCGCCGTGCAGCACCTCCAGCGCCGGGATGAGGTGGCGAACCGCGGCCTCGGTGGCCGCGATGTGGGTGGCGGTCGGAAAGGTGTCGTTGGAAGACTGCGACATGTTGACGTCGTCGTTGGGGTGCACCGTCACACCATTGGCGGCCGCGATGCTGGCGATCACCTCGTTGGTGTTCATGTTGGAGCTGGTGCCCGACCCGGTTTGGAAGACGTCGATTGGGAACTGGTCGTCGTGGCGGCCGTCGGCGATTTCAGCCGCAGCGGCGACGATCGCGTCAGCTTTTTCCGGCGCCAGCAAGCCGAGGTCCTTGTTCACTTGGGCGCAGGCGGCCTTCAGCAGGCCCAGCGCACGGATCTGGGTGCGCTCCAGCCCCCGGCCCGAGATCGGGAAGTTCTCCACAGCGCGCTGGGTTTGGGCCCGCCACAACGCTTTAGCCGGTACCCGGACCTCGCCCATGGTGTCGTGCTCGATGCGGTATTCGGGGCTGTCAGCCATAAGTCGGTTCCTCTTCTTTGGGGATTTGTCGAATGCATATTTGGCGGCTCAAGGCAGGGGATAGGCCGCGGTGCTGTCGCCGGTGAAGTCGATGGCGGAGTATTCGTTGAGCTTCGAGAGCCGGTGGTAGGCATCGATCATCCGGACGGTGCCCGACTTCGACCGCATCACGATCGACTGGGTGGTGCAGCCACCGGGGTAGTAGTGCACACCCTTGAGCAGATCGCCGTCGGTGACGCCGGTGGCGCAGAAGAAGACGTTGTCGCCGGACACCAGATCTTCGGTGGTCAATATCTGGTCCAGGTCGTAGCCGGCGTCGAGCGCTTTTCGGCGTTCCGCGTCATCGTGGGGGGCCAGTTGTGCCTGAATGGCCCCGCCCATGCACCGGATCGCCGCGGCGGCGATGATGCCCTCCGGGGTACCGCCGATCCCGGCCAGCATGTCGGTGCCCGAATGCGGGCGGCACGCCGAGATCGCGCCGGCGACGTCACCGTCGGTGATCAGGCGGATGCGGGCCCCGGTTTTCCGGGCGTCTTGGATCAGCTGCACATGCCGTGGCCGGTCCAGGATGCACACCGTCATGTCCCGCACCGATAAGCCCTTGACCTTCGCGACCGCCGCGATATTGTCGGCGATCGGCGCGGTGATGTCCAGCACGTGTGCAGCTTCGGGGCCGACGGCGATCTTGTTCATGTAAAACACCGCCGACGGGTCGAACATCGATCCGCGATCGGCCACGGCGAGCACCGAGATGGCGTTGGGCATGCCCTTGCTCATCAGCGTGGTGCCGTCGACGGGGTCGACGGCGAAGTCGCAGTCCGGGCCGTCGCCGTTGCCGACGTCTTCCCCGTTGTAGAGCATCGGCGCCTCGTCTTTCTCGCCCTCGCCGATCACCACCACGCCGCGCATCGATACCGAGTTCACCAGTTCGCGGATCGCGTCGACCGCCGCGCCGTCGCCGCCTTCTTTGTCGCCGCGGCCCACCCAGCGGCCGGCGGCCATGGCACCGGCCTCGGTAACCCGGACCAGTTCCAGGGCCAGGTTTCGGTCCGGGGCTTCACCGCGCGGCCGAACCTGCGATGGACCGGATCCCGGCGAGGGAGCGCCCGCAACTGTCATGCCGCAGATTGTCCCAGAAGCGGATCGGCCCGTCAGACCTGGGCCGCGAGCGGCGATCGCAAGCGCGGCGCAGCCGGGCGCAGCGGGTCGCCGCCATCGGGTCTGGCTGGGGGCGGCCCGGCCGGGCTCCTGCTGGGATGCCCCCGGGCCCCGCCTGGGATAGTTGAAGCGTGACCGAGGAACCGCAGCCGGATGCTCCGGATGCCGGTGTAGCGGGCGAGCCGGCTCCGGCGGCACGCCCGGCCAAGCCGCGGGTGCTGCAGGACGGCCGCGACATGTTCTGGTCGCTCGCGCCACTGGTGCTCGGGTGCATCCTGCTGGCCGGCATGGTCGGGATGTGTTCGTTTGCGCCGCACGGGACCAACCAGGGACAGATCCCGACGTACAACGTGGCGACGGCCTTGCGTGCGGACGCTGCGACGCTGGGTTTCCCCATTCGACTGCCGCAGTTGCCCGCGGGCTGGCAGCCGAACTCCGGCGGCCGGGGTGGTATCGAGAATGGCCGAACCGATCCGTCAACCGGTCACCGACTGAACGCGGCCACCTCGATTGTGGGATACATCAGCCCGACCGGAATGTATCTGAGCCTGACCCAGAGCAACGCCGACGAGGACAAACTGGTGGCCTCGATCCACCCCGCTGTCGTTCCGACCGGAGCGGTCGACGTCGCGGGCACCAAATGGGTCGCCTATCAAGGCGCCGGACAAAGCGGGGCGGACGCCGAGCCGATCTGGACCACCAGGCTTGCCGGCCCGGGCGGCGCCGTCCAGATCGCGATCACCGGTGCCGGCAGCGCCGATCAGTTCCGTACGCTGGCCTCGGCGACACAATCCCAGCCGCCGCTTCCGACGCATTGAAAGATGGGGCAGAAAAGGCCAAGATGACCGCACCCGAAGCAGATCTCTCCGGATGGGCGGTGGCGCCGTTCACCGGTGGCGGCTATACCCATGACGTCTATCGCAAGGGCGCCGGTCCTGGGGTGGTGTTGATTCCCGAGTTGCCCGGAATCCATCCGGGCGTGCTGGGCCTGGGTAATCATCTGGTGGACAACGGGTTCACCGTTGCCATGCCGTCGCTGTTCGGTGAGCCGGGCAGGCCGGCCGCCACCGGATACATCGCCGCGAGCGTCGCAAAAGCCTGTGTTACCAAGGAATTTGCGGCATTTGCCCTCAATAAGGCGCGGCCGGTGTCGCTGTTTCTGCGCGCGCTGGCGCGTGACCTCAACGCGTCGACGCCGGGCAAGGGAGTCGGGGTGATCGGCCAATGCTTCACCGGCGGTTTCGCATTGGCCGCCGCGGTCGACGACAGCGTGCTGGCGCCGGTGCTCAGTCAGCCGTCGGTCCCGCTGCCGCTGGGCCGGGCCCGACGCCGCGATCCGGGGCTGAGCGAGGCCGAGCTGTCCACCATCGCCGATCGCTGCGCTAATGAAGGCTTGTGCGCCATGGGCTTGCGATTCAGCGAAGACTGGACGGCGCCAGGTGAGCGGTTCACCGCACTCAAAGAGAGACTGGGCGACGCGTTCGAAGTGATTGAAATCGACTCGCGCCCAGGCAATGAACACGGCTTCAGCAAGGGGGCGCACTCGGTGCTGACCCTCGAGGTCCGTGAGGTCGACGGCCAGCCGGCTTATGAGGCGCGCAAACGGGTGGTCGAGTTCCTCACGCGGAGGCTGACCTAAGGATGACCTAAGGACCGCTCAACCGGCGCAGCGTCACGCGCCTTCTTGCGCGGTCTTTATCTGGCGAAACCGCTGTCGGTCGCGCTACGATTTTTGGCCGGGGGCTTGAGCCGCGTCGGGCGCGGCGGAGTACGAACGCCACCGGAGGCGCAGCGGGTTCCGGGGGCGGGGGCGGCGGCGGCGGTGGCGGCGGAGCTGCATCTGTCGACTCCGCGGCGGGGGGAGGCGGCGCCGGAGGCGGTGTTGCAACGGCGGAACCCCGGGTAACGGCGGCTACGGCGGGAAGGGTGACGGCAGCAATGGCGTCAACGGCCAATCCCCCCGCTAGCCGACGATAATCAGACGACGCGCTACCACGCCGCGATCTTGAGTTCCGACAGGTGATTTCGAGCCAGCGTGACCGTGGCATCGGTTGGGCGCTTCCGCGACACGCCGGCTTTTTGTTTTATCGCGACCCGGAGACCATCGACTCGGCGGGGGCGGATTTGCCTCCGTGGCCGTGGCTTTTCATCTGCCCGAACAGCTCTACGTAGTAGGGCAGGCATTCGGCCAACGCCTGCTCGGTGGTGAACAGGGGTTGGTAACCGAGGTCCCGGGACGCCTTGGCGACCGAGAAGAAGTTGTCCAGATACAGCCGCTCGACCGCCAACGGCTCGAATAGCGGCGAGGGCAGCCCAAACCGGAAATGCAGCCGCTGCCAACCCGTCATCGCCGCGCGCACCATTTGACCGTTAACCCGTAACCGCGGCAACGGTTGCCCGCAGGCCTCCACCACCGGCCGGGCGAACTCGAACATGTTGATCGGCTCGGCGTCGTTGATGAAGTACGCCTGACCGGGTGCGCTACCACCGGGAACCAGATGTTCGGCCGCCAGGATGAAGCCGTGAATCAGGTTGTGCACGTAGGAGTTGTCCAGCCGGGCCGACTTGGGGCCAACCAGCATTTTGACGTGGCCGGCGATGACACTTTCGAACAGCTTGCGGAACATCGTCTGATCGCCAGTGCCCCAAATGCCGCTGGGCCGGATCGCGCACGTCAGCATCTCGCGGACACCGTTTTGCGACAACACGAATCGCTCGGCGGCCACCTTGGTTTCGGTGTACAGGTCATTGAACCGGGTGGTGTACGGCAGTGTCTCGTCGCCGTTGACGATGTTCTGGCCGCCCACCACCACGCTGTTGGATGACGTGTAGACGAACCGCCGCACGCCTGCCGCTTGCCCCGCACGCACCAGGTTCTCGGTGCCGCCGACGTTGACCGAGAAGCTGCGCTGCCGGTATTCGTCGGTCACCGACGCGCCGCCCATCAAATCGATCACGGCCGCGGTATGGAACACCGTGTCGATGCCGTCTACCGCCGCGGCGCAGACGGCCGAGTCGCAGATGTCGCCCTGCAGCACCTCCAGGTGCGGATGCTGCGGTAAAGGCGACGGAACGCGGTCGAGGGAACGTACCTGGTATCCCCGGTCGAGCAGGGTGTTCACCAGGTTGGCGCCGACGAACCCTGAGCCGCCGGTGACCAGGATCCGGCCGAGATCGGTCGTCAGTGCGTCATTGCCCATAGTGTCGCGAAGCATAGTCGAGAATAACTGAAACGTGTTCCAGTTCTGAAAATGATTGGGTGGTCCGGCAGTGGTCAGGACTCGTCAGCCAGGCCGGCCGCGAGCGCATCGGCCACTCGCTGGCGCGCGCCGGCTAAATGCTCCTCGCACCGTTTTGCCAGCTGCTCGCCCCTTTCCCAGAGCGTCAGCGACTCGTCGAGGTCCAGCCCGCCTTGCTCGAGCAGTCGCACCACTTCGATCAGTTCGTCGCGGCACGCTTCGTAGCCAAGTTGACTAATGGGCGTAGCAGAGCTGTCTTCCTCAGAGGCCATCTGTGCTTCCTTCACTTACCGCCGTTACGGCGCCGTCGGAGACGCGCACCCGCAGTCGGGTGCCCGCCGGAGCATCGTTGACCGACCGCAGTACCTGCGCTTCTGCCTGCACAACGGCGTACCCGCGGGCCAGTGTGGCCGCCGGGCCCAGGGTGGCGAGGCGCGCGGCCAGATGACCGACGCGCTCGCTCTCGGCACCGACCAGACGGGTGATGTCACGGCGAACCGCGGAGCGCGCACGGTGGATCTCGTCGCCGCGCGCCGCGAGCGCCGCCAGCGGATCGGCCAACACCGGGCGGCTGCGCAACTGAGCCAGAGCCCGTTGTTCGCGAGAAACCCAATTGCGCAGCGCCTGCGCGCTGCGCCGGCGCAAGTCGCCGACCAACCGCTGTTCGCCGGCAGCATCCGGGACAACCTTCTTGGCCGCGTCGGTGGGAGTCGCGGCACGCAGATCGGCGACCAGGTCGCACAGCGGATGATCGGGTTCGTGACCGACCGCACTGATCACCGGCGTACGGCAGGCCGCGATTGCGCGACACAGCGTCTCGTCCGAAAACGGCAACAGGTCCTCGACGCTGCCGCCACCACGGGCGATGATGATCACGTCGACGTCGGGGTCGCGATCGAGTTCACCCAACGCCGCGACGATCTGCGCGACGGCATTGGTCCCCTGAACGGCGGTGTTACGCACCGCGAAACGTACCGCCGGCCACCGCGTGGCCGCCACTGTCGTCACGTCACGTTCGGCGGCACTGGCCCGGCCGGTGATCAACCCAACCATGTTGGGCAGGAACGGGATCGGCCGCTTCAGCCTGGGGTCAAACAGGCCCTCCGCTTCAAGTAGCCGGCGCAGCCGGTCGATACGTGCCAAGAGCTCGCCGATTCCCACGGCGCGAATCTCGCTGAGCCGCAGCGAAAATGTTCCGCGCACAGTGTAAAACGAGGGCTTGCCGCAAACGACGACCTGGGTGCCCTCGGCCAATTTCACCGGTGCGTTCAGTACCAGGTCTCGCGAACACGTCACGGTCAGCGACATGTCGGCCGCCGGGTCACGCAGCACCATGAACACCGTCTTGGTGTCGGGCCGCATGTTGATCTGGGCCAACTGCCCCTCTACCCAGACGGCGCCGAGCTTGTCGATCCAGCCCGCCACCCGGATCGCTACGGCGCGAACCGGGAACGGGTTCTCCGCCGAGTTCGACTCCGAATTCGCCGCTCGGGTCACTTCGCGGTCGCGCGGGTGATCCTGTTGGCAAGCAGGGTCTGGAACGGGGCCCGGGCCCGGGTGGCCTGCTCGTAGGCCAGCAGGGCCTCGAGGTCGTCGACACCCAGCGATTGCAGCCTGGCTCGCAGCTGAGCCAGGGTCAGCGCCGGATAGCCGATTTCGGCCGCCACCGCCGGCTCTGGAGCTGACTTGCTCGGTGCCGACTTCTTCGATTGGCCGGCTTTCTTGGATTTGGCCGGGGGAATCGAGTCCGCCGGCTCGGCTCCTTCCGCGACTGAGTACAGGGCGAAGCGTCCTTCGGCCCGGCGATCGCCGTCTGCCAACGCATAGGCAGCCCCGTCAATAGCATCGGGCAGGTCCTCGTCGAATGTCGCCCACTCCGGGTTCTCGTCCTTAGGCGGAAAAATGGACTCTAAAGTGCTGTCGCCCTTGATGGCCAGCTCTGCCAGGTTCTGTTGAAAACGCATCACGAGGTGGGCCGCCTGGCTGGCTAACGTCATCGGATACATCAGGATGGTGTGCGGCAGCTTCAACGTTTCTTCGACGGCGAACGCCGTCGCGCCGACCAGCAGCCGAAATCCATATGGTGCGTTAGCCATGATTCCAAGACTGCCTCAAGCGGCGCCTAACGCCAAGCTGGCGCAAGGTCTGGCCCGAGCTGGCCGGCGTTATGTGCTCTCCCGGCCGGCAGAAAGTAGGCTGAATATCATGCCGCCGACAATCGACATGGGTTTTCCCGGTGCTGTAGGCCCGGGGAAGTCGGTAGCCGACGACCAAACGCGCAAACGAGTGTTGCTGGCGGAGCCGCGTGGCTACTGCGCGGGTGTGGATCGGGCCGTGGAGACGGTCGAACGCGCGCTGGAAAAGCATGGTGCCCCCGTGTACGTGCGGCACGAGATTGTGCACAACCGCCACGTGGTCGACACCCTGGTCAAGGCGGGCGCGGTCTTCGTCGAGGAAACCGACCAGGTACCCGAGGGGGCCATGGTGGTGTTCTCGGCGCACGGGGTTGCACCGACGGTGTACGCCGAAGCGGCTGAACGCAACTTGCGCACCATCGACGCCACGTGCCCACTGGTGACCAAGGTGCACAACGAGGCCAGGCGATTCGCCCGCGACGACTACGACATCCTGCTGATCGGTCATAAGGGCCACGAAGAGGTCGTCGGAACCGCCGGGGAGGCCCCCGACCACGTGCAACTGGTCGACGGACTCTCCTCGGTCGACAACGTGACCATCCGCGACGAAAACAAGGTGGTCTGGCTCTCCCAGACCACGCTGTCGGTGGACGAGACGATGGAGATCGTCCAGCGGTTGCGGCAGCGTTTTCCGAAGCTGCAGGACCCGCCCAGCGACGACATCTGCTACGCGACCCAGAACCGTCAGGTCGCGGTCAAGGCGATGGCGCCCGAATGCGAGCTGGTCATCGTCGTCGGCTCGCGCAATTCCTCGAACTCGGTGCGGCTGGTCGAGGTGGCGTTGGGCGGCGGCGCCAACGCCGCGCACCTGGTGGACTGGGCGGAAGACATCGACGCCGCGTGGTTGGACGGCGTCACCACGGTAGGTGTTACCTCGGGCGCATCCGTTCCCGAAATTCTGGTGCAGGGCGTGTTGGAGCGGCTGGCCGACTACGGTTATGGCGTCGTCCAGCCGGTGACGACGGCTCAGGAGACGCTGGTGTTCGCGTTGCCTCGAGAAATCAGGAAAGCGACTTAGCTTTCCTACTAGTTCTCGTACTCCCAAGATTCAGCCGAGGGCCGACCGGGAGCCCGTATTCGACTGCCGCGTTCCGCGCGAGGCTCGTCGCGGGGCTCTGACTCGCGGTAGCGGACTCGCGAGATCGGGTGGTGCGTCGGATTGGCGCCGTTCGACCCGTTCGGAGCGGAGCGACGGCGCGACGGCTCATAGGGGTTGATGTGCTCCGGCGCCACCGGCTCGTACCTGTCCGGTGTTTCAAAGCGGCTGCCGCGGGTCGGTCGTTCGTGGGGGCCGCGCCGCGCGCGCGGCTCTGGACGCATTTCCCGAGCTGGCGGGGAGCGGAAGTCCGGATCGGCGTCGGGCCTGGGGCGGCGCGGCCGACGGGGCGGCTCGGCCGGGTCGAAGTCCCGCGGCGGTGGCGGGCGTCGGCGCCGCGGACGGTCGGCCAGGGGTTCGTACTGATCTTCCAGTGATGGCCGAGCATGCCGGGAGCGGGCTCGGGCGGGACGCGCGCCCGAACGACTGTTGCGCGCCGCGCGCGCCGGTTTCGGGGGAGCCGCACCCTCGTCGGTCAGATCGTCGTCGCGGTGCGAACCGATGCCCAGCAGCGAGTTCACTTTCGCCGCGATACCGCCGACGAAGGACGTCGATGTAGCGGTGGTCGCCGCAGCCGGGTCCTCCGCTGCCGCGGTTGCCCGCTGCGACCCACCGAAGAACCACCTGACCAGGCCAATCAACAGCACGCCACCGGCGGTGCCCAGCATCAGCGGGAACCGCTCGATCAGCGGATAGCCACAGTTGATCAGGAGGTCCTTGACATTGCCGACCTTGCCGCCGTGGAACAACCAGTAGGCGCCCGGAACTGCGCAGAAAAGTATCAGCGGCGGCTGGATGACCGCGGTGAACACGCCCGACTGCCGCACCGCCAGCACCGCCACGACGCAGCCGGCAATATAGAGGCCCGCGAAGACGTGCGTCAGCTCCTTGTGACCGGCGTCGATCCCATAACCAATGGCGGTCCCGGTCACCGCGATGAGCAGGGCCGTCCACCAGGGCACGCCCGGGATATTGGGGTGGATCGAGCGATGGGTTGGGTCTAGCGCCGACCTTCCCCGCGTTGTTGACACATGTAGACCGTACCGGGAATGAGCCAAAAGGCTTGTAAATACCTTGTGGCGTGGCCGCTCTTGCCGCGCAATTCACACCCGGACGCCCACCAACTGCACGGTCGGTCCCCGGCAGCGCCGCCGAGCCCTAGAATTAGCTCCTCGTGAGCCTGAGCCTCGGAATCGTCGGTCTGCCCAACGTCGGCAAGTCGACACTGTTCAACGCGCTGACCCAAAACAATGTGTTGGCGGCGAACTATCCGTTCGCAACCATCGAACCCAACGAGGGCGTCGTCGCACTGCCCGATCCCCGACTCGCCAAGCTCGCTGAGCTTTTCGCGTCGGAGCGCATCGTCGCGGCGCCGGTGACGTTCGTCGACATCGCCGGCCTGGTCAAGGGCGCATCCGAGGGCGCCGGGCTGGGCAACAAGTTCCTGGCCCACATCCGCGAATGTGACGCCATCTGCCAGGTGGTCCGGGTGTTCTCCGACGACGACGTGACGCACGTCACCGGTCAGGTCGATCCCAAGTCCGATATCGAGGTCGTCGAAACCGAGTTGATCCTGGCCGACATGCAGACCCTGGAGCGCGCGCTGCCGAGGTTGGAGAAGGAAGCCCGCACCAACAAGGAGCGCAAACCGGTTTACGACGCGGCGCTGAGCGCTCAGCAGGTGCTGGACGGCGGGACGACCTTGTTCGGTGCGGGCATAGAAGGCCCGGACAGCACCCTTTTGCGGGAGCTGAACCTGTTGACCACCAAGCCGTTCCTCTACGCGTTCAACGCCGACGAGGCGGTGCTGACCGATGCCGCCCGGATCGCCGAGCTGCGCCAGCTCGTCGCGCCCGCGGATGCGGTGTTCCTAGACGCCGCCATCGAATCCGAACTGGCCGAACTCGATGACGAATCGGCCGCCGAGCTGCTCGAATCTATCGGGCAGACCGAACCCGGGCTGGATGCGTTGGCGCGGGCGGGATTCCACACCCTCAAACTGCAGACCTACCTGACGGCCGGCCCGAAAGAGGCGCGGGCGTGGACCATTCATCAGGGCGACACCGCGCCGAAGGCCGCCGGTGTGATCCACACAGACTTCGAGAAAGGCTTCATCAAAGCCGAGATCGTGTCCTACGACGACCTGATCGCCGCGGGGTCCATGACGGCGGCCAAAGCGGCCGGCAAGGTCCGGATCGAAGGCAAGGACTACGTGATGGCCGACGGCGACGTGGTCGAGTTCCGGTTCAACGTCTAGACAGGTGGGGAAGTAGCCGGCTGGCAGCCGTGGTCGTTCGCGTCTCCAAAGCATCCTGGTTGTCGGACCGGATGCCTAGCCTGCTTTAGGCAGGATGCTGCACGCCGGGCGGCACCGGCTCTGCCCGTAGGGAGGGTTCCATGAAGTTCATTTCGACCCGCATCATCACCGCTGATGTCGATCGACTCGTCGAGTTCTACGAGGTGGTCACCAAAGTCCCTGCGGTATGGGGGAACGAGCTGTTCGCTGAGATTCCGACGCCGGTTGGCACGCTGGCCGTCGGCAGCGACAAGACCGTACCGTTGTTCGGAGACGGATCCGCCGAGCCGGCGGCCAATCGGAGCGCGATCCTGGAGTTCATCGTCGAGGACGTGGACGCCGAGTACGAGCGGCTCCGCGAACATGTGGACGAGTTCGTGACGGAGCCGACAACCATGCCCTGGGGTAACCGCGCGCTGCTATTCCGCGATCCAGATGGAAATCTCGTCAACCTGTTCACGCCTGTTACGGACGATGCCCGCGCCAAATTCGGAGTTTGACTATCCGCGGGGAGTCGACGTCGCGGTACCGCACGGCCGACACGGCGACGTTGTGGCCGTTACAGGTGCTCCATCAGGCGAGACATTTCCCCCGTCTCGATGTAGCTGGCCTCATGCGGTGGGTAACTCGGTTGCGGCTCAGGCAGCCGGATGTGGATGTGCCCGATTGCCTTGATGGATGCTGCAGCGGGCCAGTGATGATGAGTCACCGCGGACGGAGCTGGCTGAACATCGGGCGCCGGGGGATCGGCTACTGGGTGGAACTTGGGTCGTAAGTGGAACATGGCGGGTGCCTTCGGGATAGATGAGTGGCTCCTGCCGGAGTCATAGCTTATTCAACACATGTTAGATAGTTATTACTGACGCCGCAATCCCGAGCGACGACTTTGGCTGGTGAGGGCGCGCCTACCCCATTCACGCTAGAATTCTGTACATGGCAATGCTTCCGTTGGCCGAGGTCCGCGCCAACCTTTCCAAGCTTGTCGATGAGGCGGTCCGCACTCACGAGCGGATTGAGGTCACTCGGCAAGGTCGCCGGGCCGTCGTGATTCTCAGTGCGGACGACTACGACTCGATCATGGAAACGCTGGCGATCCTCAGCGATCAGGAGTTGATGCGCCAGCTTCAAGCAGCCGAGGCAGGGGTAGAGGCCGGCCAGCTCTACACACTCGACGAGGTGACTGAGGAGATGCGCGCCGCCGGGCGGCTCCGGTAGTGACGTATCGAACCGAGTTGACGGCGGCTGCGAAGAAGGCCCTCACCGATCAGTTACCCGAGGCAGTGGCCGTAGCGTGCTGGGAGTTCATTCGCGGTCCGCTCGCCGAGACTCCTCAACGGGTAGGCAGGCCGCTTCGCGGTCAGCTGGAGGGGCGGTACTCGGCGCGGCGCGGCGAGTTTCGCGTCATCTACGAGATCTTCGACGAACGAGTGGTGGTCCGTGTCATCCACGTCGCGCATCGCCGTGACGTTTATCGCATGCAACTCGGTCGAGTTCCGCGGGGCCGATGGACGGACACGCCTGGTCGTTCACCAACGTTTTGCTAACCATTGTGACCTGCGTCTCAATAGGCTTTCTCTGCTGCCGTTCGGCATTCTCGGAACGCTGAGCTCGTCCGACCGTGGCGATCCGGTCCGCAACGCAAAAATGGAAGTTCGCGCGCTGACCGGCGTCGGCGCCGAGGAGGAAGTCGTGCGCTGATCTAGCGGGATGCTGCTGGCTGAACCGACGGCTTTGCGGGCGGCGATGGAGCCGTGCCCGGGACACTGGGGGGAGCCAGGGAGCCGTACTGGGAGCAGTAGGCCTGGATGGCAGCCCCGGTGAAGTACGCAGCATCAACTGCCGGCCAGTTGGTGGCGTTGACGACCTTGGCGACCAGATCGGCGTTGCTGGTATTCGGGTTACCGCTAAGGGTGCCGCACACGACGGTCTTCGCGACCTGGATCGCTTTATCGGGCGCGCCGTAATTCATGCCGGAGGTGCTCAGATTGGTGATGAACGCGTCGTCAGTGGAGTCCGCATAGGCCGGCGCGGCCAACCCGACGGCCAGAACTATCAGCGCAACGGCTTTTACCGCCATGACCCCTCCTAGTCGAATTCGGTGACGTCCGGTGACCAGCCCTAGGGGCGTCGACGGAGTTCCATTGCATTTTAGCCAGCATTCCTGCGGGCGGTGGCAAGGTAGCATCATATTACGCATCACTTGATGTGGATATTGATGGGAATGATCGATGAGGACGACTGTCACGATTGACGATGCGTTGCTGGCCAAAGCTGTCGAGCTGACCGGGACGAAAGAGAAGTCCGCGCTGCTTCGAGAGGGCCTGCAGACGCTTATCCGAGTGGAGAGCGCCCGCCGGTTTGCGGCACTTGGGGGGACGGACCCGGGGGCCGTCGCAGCGCCCCGGCAGCGGACTGCGCCTCAATGATTCTGGTTGACACCGCTATATGGATTGACCACCTGCACGCGGCCGAGGGCGACCTCGTCGAGCTGCTGAGAACTGACGAAGCTGGATGTCATCCGCAGATCATCGAGGAGCTGGCACTCGGCTCGATCAAGCAGCGAGACGAAGTACTCGACCTGTTGTCCAACCTCTACCAATTTCCTGTGTTGACCCACGATGAAGTCCTGCAGCTCGTCGATCGCAAGCGATTGTGGGGCCAGGGGCTCTCTGCTGTGGATGCCCACCTGCTGGGATCTGTGCTGCTGGTGCCTGGCGCGCGCCTCTGGACACGGGATGGGCGGTTGAAGGCGATGTCTGAAGAAGTCGGCGTCTTGTCGTTTGGTGGGGCCTGATCTTGTTTGCGTGAGCTAGCGCGGCTTGAGCCGAAAGACGGGAATCTCCCGGCCGATGGGAGCCGTCTTGGCGCGGTAATCGCCGTATCCGGCGAAGATCCGCTCGGCCAGTTCGAATAGCCGCGCGTATTCGCTGGCGTCGGTGACCCGGGAGGCCGAAAAACTCTCGCCACCGAACTCGCATTCGGGATGGGCCTTCAGGTTGTAATACCAGCTCGGATGCTTGCTTCCCCCGTAGTTCGAGGCGAGCAGGATGACGTCGGGTCCGTCGTGGAAGTAGGTGAGCTGCACTTCCCGCGGTTCGCCCGACTTCGCCCCGGTCGAGATGAGCGGCGCTGTGATGATCGCTCCCATATTTACCCGGCCGCCGGTTAGCCGGAACAAATGCGGATCGGTGTGACGTGCGACATTGCGGGCGATGAACTGACCTGCACGGGATCGCCCGAAATCGACGTTTGCCCTGTACAAGGGGCCTCGTTTCCGGTGGGGATCCACATAGCGCAGCGGCACGAACCGAACCGTACCCCGCCCGGGTTGGCACCCTGGCCCGTGAGCAACGACACGCCACGACACGCCCACGCTGCTGTTGGGAGACGGATCTGCGTGAAGCTGCGTATACACCCGGTCCGGTGCGCCGGCGATGCTTAAATCTTGCCGTTGCTGCCGACATCGTGCTCTGTGATCAAATCGTTATCTGGCTAGCTCAGCAGCATAATCGCGGGACCTCAGAGGATTATCCACATTTGCTGGAAGGACCAAAAACTGTCTTCTAGCGACCCTGGATATGTGACCCATGCCATTGTGGAATTAAAGCGTGACACATACCACAAAGCTTAAGCCTGTGAGGACGCGACGTTTACTTTTGGTAAAGTCCCTCCGCATGATTGCTTTAGCTACGTTGTTGTCGCTCGTCAATCAGGTTTCCGGGACGCCTTATATTCCGGGCGGAGATTCTCCTGCAGGGACCGATTGCTCAGGGCTCGTTTCATGGGTTGCGAATGCGGCAAGTGATAGGCCGGTATTTGGAAGTAGATTTAATACCGGAAACGAAGAAGCCGCTTTATTGGCGCGCGGCTTTCAATATGGAACGGCGCCCGATGCGTTGGTGATCGGCTGGAACGGTGGTCACACGGCGGCGACCTTGCCGGACGGAACCCCCGTGTCCAGCGGTGAACGCGGCGGGGTCCACATCGGTGGCGCGGGCGCCTACCAGGCTGGTTTCACCCACCACATGTTCCTGCCGATGTCGTCGGACGGTGCTCCGCCTCCCCCCGACGCACCTCCCGTTCTGGTCGACGCGACGGCTCCTGCTCCGCCTCCGCCGGACGCACCGCCGCCTCCGGGACTGGCTCCTCCGCCTCCGGGAATACCCGCTCCCATTGGCGATCCAGCGCCGCCGGCGAATACCTAACGGTTCTACGCAAATAAATAATTTGCGGCTTGGATCAGTTCTAAATTGCTCGTCGATTATAGCCACGCTCGCGCCCCACCAAATGTTTGTGAGGCAAATCACATTTATCGGCGGCGTGGCTGTTCAAGCGCGATTAGCGCCCTGGCTGGCTCGATATTGTGGGAACACAAATTCGAGTCACGCTGAGCTGATCCGAGGCGGCAGGTTACCGGTTTTCCCTACGATTGCTGCAGGTTAAGGGGATAAAAGGAGACTGCGGTGACAACTTCGACCACCGGTTCGCCCAGTCATCTTGGCAGCGTCGTCGCTGCCAACCGCAATGCGGTTGGGGCCGACCCGGCCAACGGTCAGGTCGTTTTCCGGGCTTCGGCTGCCGCACACGGCGCGGTCGCCAGCACGGTCCGGTTGGGCGCGTACCAGGTCGAGGTCGACGAGCCACCGGCCCTCGGCGGGGAAGACAAAGCGCCCAACCCTGTCGAGTACTACCTGGCCTCGCTGCTCTCCTGCCAGTTCGTCACGTGGCGCATCTGGGCCGAAAAACTCGGCATCGTGGTCGACGAGATAACCGCGCACGCCGAGGGTGATCTCGATGTGCGGGGCTTCTTCGGTTTCGATCCCGAATCCGGGGAGTCGGTGCGCCCTGGCTTCAGCGAGGTGCGGCTGGTGGTCAACGTCACTGGGCCCGAGACGCCGGAGCGCTACCGCGACTGCAGGAAGCGGTCGACGCGCACTGTCCGATAGTGGATTTGACCCGAAACGCCACCCCGGTGACGACGAGCGTGGCGATCACCTAACCCATGTCTATGGCGATTTCCGCACCCAACTGGTAGCCCGGCGCCAGAGGAAGCGCGTCACCGCTCCAGAACGTGCCCGGGTCGAACCAATTCCAATCCTTATCCGTGACAATCAATCCCATCTCTTCATAGGTGATCGCCACGGTCTCGGCGCAATACGCCTCTGCGGGGGCCATCTTGCGCGCTTGCGCCTTGCGGCGCTGCGTCGACTCGTGAACCTTTTTGTCCAGGAAAGGGATTCCGCGTGTCCAGTCGCTGAGATTGGGCAGCCGGCCGCGCATCCACCGGCCGGTGAGCCGCATGGTGGTGGGGAAGGCAGTACCGTCCAACCGCGCGATCACCCGCAGCACTTCGTTCTCCTGTTTGCGGGTGGCGTACGGAGTTAGCTGGCGCAGCCAGCACCGCTGGTGATAACGCTCGTTCCACTGCAGGACGGCTTGGCGAAGATCGTTGAGCTGCACGCCGCGGTGGTTCGTTCCAGTCCACATGTCGACAAGCTTGTCGCCCAGTTCGGCATGCCAGATCAACGGCGGCAAGTCGTCGATAGCCACCGTCATGCCGACGTGGTTCACCGGACTATTCGTCAACGTCTGGATCGCGCGGTCGGGCCGTGAACCGCCGCGGAACAGCCACAGGTCGCCGGTCCGGGTTTCGTTCAGCGCTTGGTCCAGCGTCAACATCTTCAAGCCCCCTCAGCAGCCGTTGCGATTATGGACGAGAAAATACCTGGCTGCCGATATTGCGCGCGGCGGCGGCCGCGGGGAAGCCGGCGTAGCCGGTCATGTGATAGACCACCTCTTCGATCTCCTCGATGGTCAGGCCGTTTCGCAACGCGATTTGAAAGTGGATCTTGAGTTCGTCGCTGGCCCGTAGGGCGATGAGGGCGCCGAGCGTCACCAGGCTGCGAGAGCGACGATCCAGGCCGGGCCGGGTCCACAACGCGCCGAAGACGTGATCGACGCTCAGTTCACCGAGTTCGTCGGCGAAGCCGCCGCCCCGCAGAGTCGTGACATCGTCCGGGACGAGTCCGGGCATCATGTCCTTGAACACGTTGAGGCCCTCGGTGTGCGGATCAGCCATCGATGTGCGCCTTTCTTATCGGGTTTCGAGCGGGGGTTCGCGCGAGATCTGATAGTCGATGTAGCCGTCCCAGTCCTCGACGCGTCGGCGCAACTCCTCGCCAACGCGCGGGTGGGTAGGCACAAAGAACCGGTTTCGCAGGATCGCGTCAGCGACCATCTCGCCGACGGCCGAGGGGTCGAGCAGTTCGAACTGCTCGCCCGGAATCCGCAGCGGCGCTCCACCGCCGAATCTGGGCACGGCAGCGGCGATGTTGGTCAGCACCGGCCCCGGACACAGCAGGGTGACGCCGATGTTTTTGGGCCGCAAATAGATTGCCAGACCTTCGCTGATCTGAACGATCGCGGCCTTGGCGGCCGCGTATGGCAGGCGATCGTAGGAATAGGTGAAAAGCCCGGCGAACGAGGCGGTATTGACCAGATGCCCGCTGCCTTGATCGAGCAGCAGCGGCAGGAAGACGGCGTTGCTGCGCACCAGCGACATCAGATTGATGTCGAGGATGCGTTCCCACTCGGTTACCGGAATGTCTTGAGGCAAGCCGTTTGTCAGCACGCCGACATTGTTGACCACGATATCCACCCGGCCGAACCGTTGCAGCGCCGCACTCCGAATGCCTTCGAACGCATCGGCATCCGAGACGTCGGCTTGCTGCGACGCTACGGTGGCTCCTCGGCCGCCCAGGTCGGCGGCCAGGGCTGCCAGGCCGTCGTTGTCGATGTCGACCGCCACGATCTGAGCGCCCCGGTCAGCGAGTACGCCGGCGATGGCGCGGCCGATTCCGCTGGCCGCTCCAGTGATGACGGCGACCTTGTCGCGTAGCGTGTCCATGGCGGTAATAGCCTTTCAATTATGCGCAACATTTGGAAGTGGATCGGCCTGGCCGGTGTCGCCGGCGTTGTCGCCGGCGGTGCGGCGGTAGCGCGTGATCAACGGAAACGGCGCGCCTACACCGCAGACGAGGTTCGGGACCGCCTGCATCAGAGGTTGGCCGAGGACGGTTTTCAGTCCAGATCCGCGTCCGGCACCGCTTCGACCGCGAACAATCGATAGCTGCCGGTAAAGCCTTTCAACTCGGCGTCGCGGCCCTCATCCGAACTGCGTACAGCCGAGCCGAAGCCCTCCTTGCGGACAATGTTCGCCGTTTGCCACACCGTTTTTCCGGCCTCGCGGAGAGTAACCAGTTGCGTGCGTCGGCCCACGGTCGCAACTCGTCGGCCTCCCGGCGACTACGGGCAAGCAGTCCGCACAACACACTGACTGCGCCACTCTCGATCACGGCGACGCCGGCCAGGACGTAGACCGCGATGGGCAATGCATCACTCACCTCAAGCATTCTTTCCAAAGCCTCCGATGGCTTCCGGTTGTCGGGCCTACCGGCAGTGTCTAGGGTTGAGTGCGATCGCCCCGGATAGCGCACGCCAAGTGAGCCGATTAGGTAACTTTTGGGAGGTTCGGACTTGGCCGACGACGGCGGTGGTTCGTCAGACCTGCTGGTAATCTTCGGAATTACCGGTGATTTGGCCCGCAAGATGACGTTCCGCGCGCTGTACCGCCTGGAGAACCGCAAGTTGCTGGACTGCCCGATCCTGGGAGTGGCCAGTGACGACATGACCATCGACAAATTGGTTGAGCGGGCGCGGCAGGCCATCGCGGACTCCGGCGAAAAGATCGACGACGCGGTGTTCGACCGCCTCGCCGGCCGGTTGTCCTATCTACATGGCGACGTCACCGATGCCAGTCTTTACCGTTCGTTGGCCGAACGGATTGGTTCTGGCCATAGTCCGTTCTTCTATCTGGAAATGCCGCCCTCGTTGTTCGCGCCGATTGTCGAGAACCTCGCGAAAGTCGGGCTGCTGGAACGAGCGCGCGTCGCGCTGGAAAAGCCGTTCGGCCACGACCTGGACTCCGCACGTGAACTCAACACCCGGCTGCGCGCTGTACTCGGAGAAGACCAGATCCTGCGGGTGGACCACTTCCTGGGTAAGCAGCCCGTCGTCGAGCTGGAGTACCTGCGGTTCGCAAATCTGGGGCTGGCCAAACTGTGGGACCGCGACAGCGTGTCCGAGATCCAGATCACCATGGCCGAGAACTTCGGAGTGGACGATCGCGGCAAGTTCTACGACGCCGTGGGCACCTTGCGTGACGTTGTGCAAAACCATCTGCTGCAGGTGCTAGCCGTGGTGGCGATGGAACCTCCGGTCGGCCCCAGCGCGGACGATCTCGATGACAAGAGGTCCGAGGTGTTCCGCGCGATGCCCGCGCTCGATCCGCAGCGCTGTGTGCGTGGTCAGTACCGCGGCTATACCGATATCGCCGGCGTGGCAAAAGATTCCGAGACCGAGACCTATGTCGCGTTTCGGACCGAGATCGACAACTGGCGCTGGGCCGGCGTGCCGATCTTCCTGCGGGCCGGCAAGGCCCTGGCCGAAAGGGTCACCGAGGTTCGGTTGTTTCTGCGCCGAACTCCCAGTTTGGCCTTTCTGCCCGACCGCCGAATGGCGGAACCGAACCAGATGGTCTTGCGCATCGACCCCGATCCGGGCATGCGACTGCAGTTGTCCGGCCTGCTCGGCGACTCGTGGCATGACATTCACCTGGACTCCTCGTTCGCCGTGGATCTCGGCGAACCGGAAATGCCCTATGAGCGCCTGCTCCACGCCGGGTTGACCGGCGATCGTCAGCTTTTCGCCCGAATCGACGGCATCGAACAGACGTGGCGGATTGTCCAGCCCCTGCTGGCCAATCCCGGCGAGATCCACCGATACGACTATGGCTCCTGGGGGCCGGAGTCCGCGCAGTCGCTGCTGCGTGGTCACTTCGGTTGGCAAGAGCCGTGGTTGCCGCCCCCTAACCCGCACGAAGAAAACTAAGGAGACAACGGAGATGCAGCTAGGAATGATCGGCCTGGGCCGGATGGGCGGGAACATCGTCCGACGCGTGACCGCGGCCGGACACGAATGTGTCGTGTACGACCACGACACGACCGTCGTCAAAGCCATGGACAGTGAGGACAGGACGACGGGGGTGTATTCGGTCGCAGAACTTGCCGAGAAGCTGTTTACGCCACGGATCGTCTGGGTGATGGTTCCGGCGGGCACGATCACCCAGACGGTGATTGAGGGGCTGGCCGACACGCTGGAGGCCGGCGACATCGTGATCGACGGCGGCAACTCGTACTATCGAGACGACCTCAGGCATTCAAAGCTGCTGGGCGAAAAGGGAATTCACCTGATGGACTGCGGCACCAGCGGCGGCGTGTGGGGCCGCGAGCGCGGCTACTGCCTGATGATCGGCGGCGATAAGAAGTCCTTTGAGCACGCCGAGCCCCTCTTCGCCACCATTGCACCCGGAGTGGGCACGGCGGAGCGCACCCCGGGCCGGTCCGGCGAGATCGCGCAACCGGAGAAGGGATACCTGTACTGCGGCCCGTCCGGGGCCGGCCACTTCGTCAAGATGGTGCACAACGGTATTGAATACGGGATGATGGCATCCCTCGCCGAGGGACTCAACATCCTGCGCAACGCCGACATCGGCAAACGCGTTCAGGAGGGCGATGCCGAGACCGCGCCGCTGTCCAGCCCGGAGTGCTACCAGTACGACTTCGACCTTGCGGACATCGCAGAGGTGTGGCGCCGGGGAAGTGTCGTCAGTTCCTGGCTGCTGGATCTGACCGCGATCGGGCTGCACCAATCTCCCGATTTACACGAGTTCTCCGGGCGGGTCTCCGACTCAGGGGAGGGCCGATGGACGGCCATCGCGGCGATCGACGAGGGAGTGCCCGCGCCGGTGCTGACGACCGCGCTGCAGTCCCGCTTCGCCTCGCGGAGCCTCGACGACTTCGCCAACAAAGCGCTGTCGGCGATGCGCAAGCAGTTCGGTGGGCATGCCGAGAAACCACACGAATAGGTGGTAGCTACTGTCAGCGTTTGACGAACGCCACCACCGCATCGCTGAAGGCGTCGTTGTCGTCGCCGGCCGCGGTGTGCCCCGCGTTGGACAATTCGACGAACTCCGCGCGGGGCACCGTGGCGAGGAAATGCTTGACGCCTTCGGGGCTGACCACGTCGGAGAGCTTGCCGCGTATCAACAGGACCGGGATCGTCAGGCTCTTGGCGGCCTGCTCGAAACTCTCGGTGCGCAACTCGGGGTCGTCCCCGGGCTTGGTCATGAACGCCGGATCCCAGTGCCAATGCCAGCGCCCGTCGCGCTGCCGCAGGTTCTTCTTCAGCCCCTCCGGGCTGCGTGGCTTGGCCCGGTGCGGTAGATAGGCGGCGACGGCGTCGGCGGCCTGATCGAGCGTTTCAAAACCGTCCAGGCCGCTGAGCATGAAATCGCGGATGCGGGCGCTGCCGTTCTTCTCGAATCGCGGCACCACGTCGACGAGCACCAATCGGGTCACTTTTACCGGGCCAGCGCGGTTTGCCGCGAGGATCCCGGTCAGCCCGCCCATGCTGGCGCCGATGAGTACCACCGGTCGGCCGATGGCATCGAGGACGCGCATCACGTCGGCGGTGAGCGTCTCGATGGCGTAGTCCGCGTCGGGCGAGCGGTCGCTGTCGCCGTGACCCCGGGAATCCAGCGCCACCACGCGGTACCCCCTGTCCGCCAGGATCTGACCGGTGTTTTTCCAGGAGAACCGGTTCTGTCCGCCACCGTGCAGCATCAGGATCGTTGGCCGGTTGGGCGCAGCCGAGTCGTGGTTCCATTCATCGGCGATCAGGGTGATGCCGCCGACGCCGGAATACTCGACCGTCTGGGGGCTGCTGCTCACGGTGCTCATCGTCCTGACGTTACCCAGGTGGTTTGAGCACTTACACGCGCGTGCCCGGTGGAAGAGATCGCGGCGGGTCCGGCGTTGTGCAACAGGAGAGCGTCCGAGGCGACGCCGGCCAGGTCTTCGCGATCAGGAACGCCGAATCCGTTGAGCGCATGTGTTCAGCGTCACATGTCGACGCCTTCGTTTCGGTTCGCGGTGTCGCTGATATTAACTTGAATAATGCTGGTATTCAACAAATCTGACGGAATATCCGAATTTGCTTGACCGTCAGAATGTTTGGCGCTGTGCCTAAAATCCGCAGATGGGGTAGTGCACTACTCGTGCGCACCAACCGTCCCTGCCGCCAAGCTTTTCCTCGTGGGACGACCACGCCAGTCCCACCGGACTGAATGGAGTGCCCAAATGCCATCTACTTCGGATATTTCTGACTCAGTGATGCATGTCAGCCCAAGCGTTGAGCTCCGGCGTTATTGCCCTGGCAAAGTCCCGAGGCCGAAAGCCACTACCGCCGAAGATGTTTCACTGTCGGGAGTGATCTTCGGCGAACCCGAGGTTGGCCTCGGCACGGCCGTCGCAACAGGTATCGCGCCGTCGTTGGATAGTGAGCTCGACGGTAGGGGCGCTATGCAAGACGGTGCGGCCCCGATCAGGAGCGGTTGGATCGCCTCCCTGGCTCGGCTGGTCAGACCTTCGGGTGATCGGCGCCGAGAGTGCCGGCCGCATCCCGGTCATATGCATTCCGACTACCTCGCCAGTGCCCGGATGGCCCGCGAGATGAGGCGGCTCTGAGATCGGATTGCCTACGCTGGCGTATCGGGTCGTACCTAAACCGTCATGCTCGCTCTGCCGTCATGTCCATCTCGATCCAGCCCTGGCACGGGCCGCTCAAGATGTCGGTGTGCATGACGCCGGAAAGTGTTCCGTTGGCTCCGGGCGTGTAGCGCACATTGGATCGGGCCGGACTCCATTGGATCGTGGTGTCGGGCATCATGCAGTCCCAGTGAAAATCGCTGACTTGTGTCCAGGACGACCCGTCCCAGGTGAATTGCACCGGTTGCGGAACCGTCGGATTGCTCGGCGGAGGGCCGCTGACGATCGTGGCGATGCATTTTCCGCTCGTACAGCTTGATCGGAGTCCGTAAGTCTCGGTGTGTTGGCTCTCAGGATCACCCACCGCCATGCTGGTCCCGGCCTTTGGACCGACCATGAACGTGATGGCGTACTCGCCGTTCCAGGACGGAGTGTCGGCGCAGCCAGTTGGGGGAAGCGACAGGGCGATCGTGAGCGGCGCGGCGCACAAACCGACGAGACAGCTCAGACGGTCTGGGGCCATCGGTTTGTCCTCTCGGCCGCAACGGCTTTGGAACCAGCTATATACGTTAATGCCGACTGAAGTTGGCACCGGAGGCGGGCAGTCAAGCGGCCAATGTTTTGCGCCGCGGCCGACCACGCCGCCGGTGCAATCTTGCGGTCTCGGTGAATTCTGAGGTCTGCTCGCGAGGACCCCAGATTCGCACACGTTAACTTAGTTCGTGCGGGCGCCGGTGCCTGCCGAACAGCAGGGAGCATGCGGATGACTGAACCACGCTGGATCGACGTTCCCGGGGCCGCTGGAAATCTGAAGGCCATGACCTGGGGACCGCCCGACGCCCCGATCGCGCTGTGCCTACATGGCTTCCCCGACACCGCCTACGGGTGGCGGATGATCGCCCCTCGGCTGGTCGAGTCGGGCTGGCGGGTCGTCGCGCCGTTCATGCGTGGGTACGCGCCGTCGTCGATTCCGACCGACGGCAGCCAACACATCGGCGCGGTCATGGACGACGCCCTGCGAGTGCGTACGGCCGCGGGTGGCACCGACCACGACGTGGTGATCGGCCACGACTGGGGCGCGCTGGCCGCCACCGGGCTGGCCGCAATGCCGGACAGCCCGTTCGACAAGGCGGTGATCATGGCAGTGCCGCCGCCGGCGGCATTTCGTTCACAGGCCGGAGTCGCGGATCGCGGCCGACTGATCCGTCGGCTACCGGGCCAGCTGCTTCGCAGTTGGTACATCATGTACTTCCAATTGCCCTTTTTCCCTGAACGTTCCGCTTCCTGGATAGTGCCGCGGCTATGGCGACAGTGGTCGCCGGGATACCGCGCCGACGAGGATTTGCTTCACGTCGACGCCGCGATCGGGACGCCGCAGAGTTGGCGCGCGGCGCTGGGCATGTACCGGGCCACGATCCGCAACACCCGGCCGCCGGAGCAGTATGCCGAGTTGAATCGGTTGTGGACCGAGGCCCCCATTGTGCCGAGCCTGTACCTGCACGGCCGCGACGACGGTTGCATGACATCGGCCTTCACCCAGTGGGCGGAGAAGGTGCTGCCCGCAGGCAGCGAGGCCGCAATCGTCGAAGACGCCGGACATTTCCTGCAACTCGAACAGCCGGACAAGGTCGCCGATCTGGTGCTTGCGTTCATCGGCTCGGCCGGTTGAGGCGGTGACGGCGCACCGGATGGCGGCCGTCGATGCGCAGTTCTACTGGATGTCGGCCAAAGTCCCCAGCGACGAGTTCCTGCTGTACGCGTTCGATGGTGAACCGGCAGATCTGCCGGATGCCATTGAGCAGGTGTGTCGCCGGGCTCGCGCGTGCCCGGATCTGTCCATGCGGGTCGAAGATGGCAGTGCCCTGACCTATCCTCGGTGGGTGCCCTCGTCAGTCGGCCCCGAGCATGCGGTCTGCCACGATCTGGCCGATCAGAGCTGGGACGGTTGTCTGGCGGCGTTGGCCGGCCTGGACGGCGACCAGCTGGACCTGAGCCGACTGGCGTGGCGGTTGCACGTGTTCACCCCAGTGTTTGGCATTCCGGGTGTCCGTGGGCGGGGCACGGTGGCGGTCGTCCAGCTAGCGCACGCGCTGGCCGACGGCGTACGCGCCACGGCGATGGCGGCCTGGCTGTTCGGCAGGGCGGTCCCGGTGCCCGAGGTGAAACCGCCACGGATGGGGTTTTTGCCGTGGCGAAGTGTCGACGCGGCCCGCACCCACCGCCGGCTGGTTCGCGATACTCGGGCCGGGTTGCTCACCCCCGGCGTAGGTTTGCGGCGGCCGCTGGCCATCAACGCCGGTACGGGCGGTGTTCGCTCGATGCGCTCGCTGGTGCGGCACCGCTCGCAGCTGTCTGGTGCCACGGTCACGATCGCGGTGCTGGCCGCGGTGTCCGAGGCGTTGTCCCGGCTGCTCGGGGATGGGGCCGATTCACTGGGCGCCGAGGTGCCGATGGCTAAATCTGGTGTGGCACAGGGTCACAACCATTTCGGAAATATCACCGTCGGTCTTTATCCCGAGCTCGGCCGCGAGGCCCGCATTGAGCGGATCGCGGCCGACCTGGCCAACGGGCGCCGCCGCTTCGAGCATCCGGCCACGGCTTCTGCCGACCGGGCCTTCGCTTCGGTGCCTGCGCCGCTGCTGCGCTGGGGTGTCTCAAAGTTCGATCCGGATGCCCGGCCGGCCCAGGTCGCCGGCAACACCGTGGTGTCGAGCATTTACACCGGAGCCGCCGATCTGAGCTTCGGAAACGCCGGGGTGGTGCTGGCGGCCGTCCACGCGAACCTGTCGTCGTTGATGGGTCTGACGCACGGGGTGCACGGCATTGGCGAGACGGTCACGATCATCGTCCATGCCGCCGAGTCGGCCTTTGCCGGCCTGGATGCGGACATCGACGACTACGTGCGGTTCCTGGACAAGGCGTTGTAGCGAGCTACTGCGCGTCACCGGATCTGGCGGCTTGCTCGCGGGTCAGCCCGCTGGCAAGGATCAGCTCCTCGTGCAGTTCGAACCAAACGGTGTGGTACGAGTCGACGAGCGGCTTGGCCAGCCAGGCGACGTCGCCGGCTTTGACTTTATCCAGCGCTGCAACCAGTTTCGCGCGATAGGTGTCCAACCGCGGCAGTTGCGCTGCGGCAGCCGCGATGATCGGCAGCACCCGCTCGTGCACCCCACCCATCCGGCCCAATGCCGCGGCGTCGCGGTTGAGCTGCCAGTCGGTCACCAGGGCCTTGAAATCGGCGTTGACGGAATGGAAGTCGCTGTAGGCGACGGCCAGCGCGGCCGCGTCGATTCCCGCGCGCTCCTCGCTGAGCAATTCGTCCAGCCTGGCGCGGCCGCTGGGGCTGATCCGCAACGTCGTGCTGTCGATCAGTAGGCCTGACTTGACCAGCTGCTCGACCGCGGTCGTGACGTCCTCGGCTAATGTCGCGGCTAGGTCGTTGACGCTTACCCGGCCTTTCAAGCGGACCGCTTGCAGCACAGTCAATTCGCTCACTGGGCCGCCAGTCGCAGCGCGGTCAGCATGACGATCAACGGGGTCGCCGAAACCACGTCCGTCCACCCGGCGTCCATCGCGGCGCGCACCGCGGCGTCGGACGCGTCATCCAGCTGCGGGTGTTCACCAGTGGTGTGCGCGCGAAGCGGGCTGATCGGTCTGGCGATGTCGGCCAGTTCCCGCAACTCCGGGGTGTCGTCCTCCGACCAAGCGGTCAGGGCCAGCTTGCCTTCGCGCACTTCGCCTTCGTAGCCGTCGACGGTGATTTGCTTGCCGCCCAGCAATGCGGCGACTCCCGGGCCGCAGCCCACCACGGCCACCCGGCCGAGTTCGCGGCTGACGACGGCGGCGTGGCTGGTGGCGCCGCCCACCTCGGTGACGATGCCTTGCGCGGCCAGCATGCCCGAGACGTCTTCGGACCTGGTGTGGTCGCGTACCAGGATGACCTGCTCGCCTCGGTCGGCCGCGTCCAGCGCCTCGTCTACGTCGGTGTATGCCTTACCCGATGCCACCCCGGGACAGGCTGGCATGCCTTTGGCTAAAAGGTTTGCAGCCAAACGTGTTTCCGGCTGCAGCGCCGGAAGTAGCAGAGTCTCGACGTGTGCCCGGGTGACCCGGCGCAGCGTCTCGGCGTCGTCGATGAGCCCCTCATGTCGCAGCTGCAGCGCCAGTCGCGCCGCCGCCTGCGCCGACCGCTCTGCCGCTCGCGTCTGCAGCAGCCACAACTTGCCGTCCTCGACGGTGAACTCGATCTCTTGGACGTCCGAACCCAGCCGCTCCAACTGGCGCGTGGCGTCCATCAGCTCGTCGTAGACCGCCGGTTGCTCGTCGCGCAGCGCCGTGACCGGTTCGACGTCGACCACCCCGGAGACCACCTCGTCGCCCTGGCCGCCCCGCAACCACTCGCCGAACGGTTCGTTGGTGCCGGTTATCGGGTTGCGGGAAAACAAGGCGCCAGAACCGGAGTCGGCGTCGTGGTTGCCGAACACCATGGCCTGCACGACCACCGCGGTGCCGCCCTGATCGTCGGGGCTTTGGCTGAGGCCCCAGTGGGCGCGGTAGGCAACCGCGCGAGGCGAATTCCAGGAGGCGAACACGGCCTCGATGGCCGCTCGCAGCTGTGCGTAGGGGTCGGCGGGTATCGCGTCTGGTTCAGTTCCGACGATGCGTTGATAGATGCGGTCGAACCGCCGCCGGGTGTCGTGGGCGAAATCCCCGTTGGTGGCCGAGGCCAGCGCCCGTTCGACCACGTCGTTCATGCCCAGGTCCAGGATCGTGTCCATCATCCCGGGCATGGAATGGGTAGCTCCCGAGCGCACGCTGACCAGCAGCGGACGCGGGCCCCGGCCGAACGTGCACGACGTCTCCGCTTCCAGCCAACTGATCCCGCCAAGCACGTCGTCCCAGATCGCGTCCATGGTCGGTCCGGGTTCGGCGAGGTACCGGACGCCGACCTCGGTGGTGATGCAGAACGCGGGTGGCACCGGCAGTTTGTGCCGGCGCATGGCGTCGATCCCATGGCCTTTGTTGCCCAGGATCTCCCGCGGAAGATTCGCGCCGCCGTCCAGCAACACCACGTTGGGTCCGGTGGAGGCACCCCTGCCTCGTGCGATACGAGCCGTGGTGCACCCCCTACCGGTTCAGCTGATTTTCGGGCAACGCGCGAACGCCCGCTATGTTCCCACACAGGTCACCGGACACCGCGGGTCGCCGCTTCTGTTGTCGGATGCGTCCGATGATCTAGGTTTGCACGTATGAATCCCTATGACCCTTCCTATGTTGCGGTACTGATCCTGCGGCTGGTGCTGGGCGTCACAATGGCCGCCCATGGCTACAACAAGTTCTTCGGCGGCGGCCGGATACCGGGCACCGCGCGGTGGTTCGAGAGCATCGGCATGAAGCCCGGTAAGTTTCACGCCACCGTAGCCGCCACGACCGAGATGTCCGCCGGGCTCGGGCTGGCGGCTGGGTTGCTCACACCGATCCCGGCGGCGGGCTTTGTGTCGCTGATGCTGGTCGCGGCCTGGACCGTGCACCGGCACAACGGCTTCTTCATCGTCAAGGAGGGCTGGGAATACAACCTGGTGCTGGCGGTCAGCGCCGTTGCGGTAGCGACGTTGGGTGCCGGCCGACTCAGCCTGGACTGGGTGATCTTCGGGCACAACTGGATGGCCGGTTGGCCGGGTCTCTTGCTCTCGGCAGGGCTGGGCCTCGCCGGAGCTTTCGGCCAGTTGCTGATCTTCTTCCGGCCACCGGCCAAGCAGGCCGGCTAAGGTTCCTCGCCGTCGTTTTCCACCAGGAGTTTCTCGGGGTGGTGGAAGTTGTTTGTTCGGGGTTGGCCGTGATCAAGATGCGGAGGCGGGATCCATTCGGTATCGCCGTTGGCGCGTTTTCGGGTGGTCCAGCCTTGTTCCATCAATTTGTGGTTCGGCCCGCAGGTAAGCGTCAGTTTGTTGATGTCGGTGCGGTGGGTTGTTGCCCATTCCTCGATATGGTGAACCTCGCACCAGTAGCCAGCGACATCGCAGCCCGGTGCGGTGCAGCCACGGTCTTTCGCGTACAGCACTATTCGCTGGCCTGGTGAGGCGAGTCGTTTGGTGTGGTACAGCGCAATGGGTTTGGCGTTATCGAAGATCGCCAGATAGTGATGCGCGTGCCGCGCTATTCGGATCACGTCGCCCATCGGGAGTCGGGCGCCGCCGCCAGTGAGCCCGTGACCGGTGGCTGATTCGAGGTCTTTGAGGGTGGTGGTCACGATGATGGTCGCGGGTAGTCCGTTGTGTTGGCCGAGTTCTCCTGACGCCAGGACCGCGCGGAGGGCGGCGTTGAGGGCATCGTGATTGCGTTGGGCATTGCTGCGCGTGTCACCTGTGGCAGCGTCCTCGGATGGCGGCCCGTCGACGGTGGGTGTGTCGTCGTCGGGGTTGCACAGGCCCGGAGCGGCCAGTTTGGCCAGCACAGCCTCGATGGTGGCGCGGACCTCGGGGGTGACCAGGCCGTTGAGCTTGGACATGCCGTCAGGGCCTTGGTTGCCTAGGGTCAGCCCGCGGCGGCGGGCGCGGTCGTCGTCGGTGTAGTTGCCGTCTGGGTTGAGGTAACCGTCGAGCTGTCGGGCGATGTCGGCGAGGTGGTCGGGTCGAAACTGGGTGGCCAGCCCGGCCAGCTGTTGTTCAGCGCATTCCCGGGTTCCGAGGTCCACAGCGCTGGGTAGCTGGTGCAGGAACCGCCGGATCACCGCGACGTGGGCGGGGCCGACTTTTCCGTCGCGTTGTGCGGCCGCGGTCGCGGTCAGCAGTGGCGGCAGCGCTTCGCCGGTCAATGCGCGCCGCGGGCCCAGATCGGCGGCTTCGGCGACCCGGCGCACGGCGTCGCCGCGGGTGATGCGTAGCCGGTCGGCCAGCACGTGGGACAACTTCCCGCCAAGCTCTTCGGGTGGGGCCTGCTCGGCGAGCTGATTGATCAATTCATGGCCCGGTACCCGCAACCGTCGAGTCTCTTCCTCGAGCCGATCCAGCAAGGCCAGCCGCTCCGGGGTGGTCAACGCGTCGTAGGAGTGCCCGACAATCCGGGACACCGCGCTGCGCAGCGCGTCATAGTCCCCCTGGACCTGCTCACGATCACTCGAACGCATATTCGAATTTTATCGTGACCCACCGACATTGATTCGGACAAGATTCTGACAAGCGGCCTAGCTCGCGGGATCTCCCAGGCAGTGGTCCTGGCCTGGTTGGAGCGTTCCGCCACCGGAGTTAGCTATTGCCGCTGCCTCCGCTTCACCGCTGGTCGGGCCCCAGCCGCCGAAATATCTGGTGTGTGCGGGGGCCAAAGCGAGCGCCATGCACCCACCCGGCCCGCTGGCTAGCAGGCGACAGTCGCTGATTGTCGCGCGGCACGCCTTCATCGCGGCCTGCTCGGCAGCGGTTTGGCTGGCCGATCCAGTGTTAGCTATCGAGATATGCCCAGTGGAATCCGACATCACCATCGCAATCCAGTTGCCGTCGGCGTGCGCCAGCGGCATCGCTGCGAAGGCGACGGCGATGGTGATCGTTAGGGCTGCGAGTTTCTTCATGGGACTCCGATTTTATTACGTGGGACTACCGCACGCCACCGGACCAATGTGATTTAACCGGTTCAGCCTCAGTGGACGAATAGGGCAAGCTGCTGCCACCCGCTCGGCGCCCGGCCGTTCGCGCGCCCGCAATACGTGCAAAAGTTCACCGAACTCGCCGAGGATGTCGTGAAGCCCGCTGAACAGCAAAGGTTCCTGCTCGCTGTGGACTCCCTTGCCGACCTCAAGGGTGGTGCCCTGGATGCGCTCAATGTGTTGGTCGAGCCACGAGTGATGGATAAGGCGCCGATGACGCCGTCGGGAATCTTCCGATGACGGGCGGGGCCGGCCTGATCGGGTCGTCGTCCAGCGCGGCTGACAAGCGGGCCGCACTGCGCGCGGGTCTGAATTCCGGTCGGCTGCAGCGACTTCCGGGAGCCTTCTCGGCGCTGGTGGCCAGAGCGATCGCTGAGGTCGGCTTCGAGGGAGTTTACGTATCCGGTGCCGCGCTGTCGGCCGACCTCGGACTGCCCGACATCGGGTTGACGACGTTGACCGAGGTCGCGACGCGCGGAGCCCAGATCGCCGGTGCCACCGAGCTGCCCACGTTGATCGACGCGGACACCGGATTCGGTGAGCCGCTGAACGCCGCGCGCACCGTAACAATCCTGGAGGATGCCGGCCTGGCCGGATGCCACTTGGAGGATCAGGTTAACCCCAAGCGGTGCGGGCAACTCGACGGTAAGGGCGTCGTTTCGACCGCAGACATGGTAAAGCGTTTGCGCGCAGCGGTATCCGCGCGGCGTGACTCCAATTTCGTCATCTGCGCTCGCACCGATGCGGCCGGTGTCGAGAGCGTTTCCGCCGCGATCGACCGTCCTCGCGCCTACGCCGACGCCGGTGCCGACTTGATCTTCACCGAGGCGCTCGCCGAGGTGGCCGACTTCGAGCGGTTCCGCGCCGCGGTGGACATCCCGCTGCTGGCCAACATGACCGAGTTTGGCAAGTCGGCTCTGCTGACCGCCCGCCAACTGGGCGACATCGGTTACAACGCCGTCATCTACCCGGTCACGACGCTGCGGCTGGCGATGTTCGCGATCGAGGTGGGGCTACGCGAAATCGATTCGGCAGGAACCCAATCCGGACTGCTGGAGCGAATGCAGCATCGCAGCGGACTCTACCGGCTGCTGCGCTACGCCGACTACAACGAATTCGACACCGAAACCTACAACTTCACCATGGAGGAAACGGACCATGACCGCACCGACCGCTGAAAGTCGGGCAACGCCTGCAATCAAAAAGGGTCTGGCCGGCGTGGTGGTGGACACCACCGCCATCTCCAAGGTGGTTCCGGAGACCAATTCGCTGACCTACCGCCGGTACCCGGTGCAGGACCTGGCCGTACATTGCAGCTTCGAGGAAGTCGCTTTTCTGCTGTGGCGCGGGGAGCTACCCGCCGACCAGGAACTGGCGCTGTTCAGCCAGCGCGAGCGTGCCAACCGGCGACTGGACCGGTCGATGCTTTCGTTGTTGACCAAGCTGCCCGACAACTGTCATCCGATGGATGTGGTGCGCACCGCGATCAGCTTTCTGGGCGCGGAGGATGCCGAAGAAGACAACCCCGACGAGCAGGCCAACCGGGCCAAGTCGCTGCGCATGCTCGCGGTGTTGCCGACCATCGTCGCGGTGGACATGCGACGCCGTCGCGGGCTGGCTCCGATCGCACCGAGCAGCGGGCTGGGGTACAGCGAGAACTTTCTGCGGACGTGCTTCGGCGAAGTCCCCGAACCGGCCATTGTGAGCGCGTTCGAGCAGTCGATGATTCTTTATGCCGAACACGGTTTCAACGCGTCTACGTTCGCCGCGCGGGTGGTGACTTCGACCCAGTCGGATATCTACAGCGCGGTGACCGGTGCGATCGGTGCGCTGAAGGGGCAGCTTCATGGCGGCGCCAACGAGGCCGTCATGCACGACATGATCGAGATCGGCGATCCGAAGAACGCGCGGGATTGGTTGGACAGCAAGCTCGTTCGCAAGGAGAAGATCATGGGATTCGGGCACCGGGTGTACAAAAGGGGTGACTCCCGGGTACCGACGATGAAGCAGGCGTTAAACAACGTCGCCGCCATTCGCGATGGCCAGCGTTGGGTGGAGATGTACAACATTCTGGAAGCCGAGATGTTCGAAGCTACCGCCATCTTGCCCAATCTCGACTTCCCGACCGGCCCCGCGTATCACCTGATGGGGTTCGATATTGCCTGCTTCACACCGATCTTCGTGATGAGCAGGATCACCGGGTGGACGGCCCACATCATGGAGCAGGCGGCATCCAACGCCTTGATCCGGCCGTTGAGCGCCTATTCAGGGCCCGAGCAGAGGACGCTGACCCGTCGATAAGGCTGCCGGCATCAAACACACCGGCACCGAATTCGCGGCCGAGCCTGGGCGCGCGGGCCCGCAGCGGGTCCTAGGGTATGCACCATGGGATTTCTGAAGCCCGAACTGCCACAGATCGACATCGCCGAGTGGAGCAAGGGCACCCGCAGCGAAAAGATCCGCCCGATGGCCAAACACTGGGCCGAGGTGGGCTTTGGCACGCCGGTGCTGATGCACCTGTTCTACGTGGTGAAAATCCTGCTGTACATCCTGGGCGCGTGGCTGCTCGCCGTGTTGACGACCAGAGGCATCGACGGGCTCGCGTATGCCACGGCCTGGTACGCGGAACCGATCGTGTTTCAGAAGGTCGTGCTGTACACCATGCTGTTCGAGGTGATCGGTTTGGGCTGCGGTTTCGGGCCGTTGAACAACCGGTTCTTCCCACCCATCGGTTCGGTCCTGTACTGGATGCGGCCCGACACCATCCGGTTGCCACCGTGGCCGAATCGCGTGCCGATGACCAAGGGCACCGGTCGCACCCTGTTGGATGTCGCGCTGTACGCAGCGCTATTGGTGATGACGTTCGGGACGCTGTTTGCGGACGGTACGGGCCCGGTGCCGGCGCTGGGCACCCACATTGGATTGCTCCCGCACTGGCGGGTAGTGCTGATCCTGGTACTGCTGGGGGTCTTGGGCCTGCGGGACAAGGTGATCTTTCTGGCCGCCCGCGGCGAGGTCTACGCGACGCTGACGGTGACTTTCCTGTTCGGCGGCGTGGACATGATCGTCGCCGCCAAGTTGGTGTTCCTGGTCATCTGGATGGGCGCGGCAACGTCGAAGCTCAACAAGCACTTCCCGTTCGTGATGTCGACAATGATGTCCAACAGCCCAGTGTTCCGGCCACGGTTCATCAAACGGTTGTTCTTCGAGAAATTCCCGGACGACCTGCGGCCCGGACGGTTGTCGCGGCTCTTCGCCCACGTGAGCACGTTCGTCGAGATGTGTGTGCCGATCGCGTTGTTCTTCTCGCACGGAGGTTGGCCGACGGCGGCGGCCGCGACGATCATGGTGATCTTCCACCTCGGGATCCTGACCGCCATTCCGATGGGGGTGCCGCTGGAGTGGAACGTATTCATGATCTTCGGCGTGCTGGCGCTGTTCGTCGGCCATGCGCACCAGGGTCTGACTGCCTTGAGAAACCCTGTGCCGGTGGCGATTTTCATCGCCTTCATCGCCGGAATCGTGATCGCGGGCAACCTGTTCCCACGCAAGATCTCGTTCCTGCCCGGCATGCGCTATTACGCCGGTAACTGGGACACCACGCTGTGGTGCATCAAGCCCTCGGCGGACAAGAAGATCAACCACAACATCGTCTCGATCGCCAGCATGCCGCAGGCACAGCTGGCGCGGTATTTCGGCGAGGAGCAAGCGCTGTCCGCGATGTACCTCGGATACGCGTTCCGTGCCATGAACACGCACGGCCGGGCGCTATTCACTCTGGCGCATCGGGCGATGGCCGGCCAGAACGAGGACGACTATGTCCTCACCGACGGAGAGCGGATCTGCAGCACCGCCGTCGGGTGGAATTTCGGTGACGGCCACATGCACAACGAGCAACTGATCGCCGCGATGCAGCGGCGCTGCCGGTTCGAGCCGGGCGAGGTGCGCGTGGTGCTCCTCGACGCGCAGCCATTCCACAAGCGGACGCAGGCCTACCGGCTGGTGGATGCGGCCACCGGCGAGTTCGAGCATGGTCTGGTCAAGGTTGCCGACATGGTGACCCGGCAGCCCTGGGCCGACGATGTGCCCGTCGAAGTGCTGTCGGACGACGCGCCAGCGTGACTGTCCCTGCAGTCGCCAATCCCGCCATTTGGCGCGTCTAGCGCGGCTACACTCACCGTGCATTTCCTGACTCGAAGCGTTGAGCGGAGCCATTGATGTCGTTTGTGATCGCAACCCCGGAGTCGCTCGCGGCCGGGGCCGCCAACCTCAGTGGCATCGGTTCGGCGATCGGACAGGCCAACGCCGCGGCGGCGGCCACGACGACTGAGTTGCTGCCGGCGGCGCCAGTGCCGCCCGTGCCCACGCTGCCCGCGTTGCCTCCTTGGCCGCCCGCGAATCCACCGAGGCCGGCGCCGCCGCCAGTGCCGCCTGTGCCGCCGGCGGTGGCGTCGTTGGTGCCGTCATCGCTGTAACCCGTGCCGCCCTGCCCGCCTTGGCCGCCCTGGCCACCCCGACCGCCGTCACCGTCGTAGAGGCCGTTGCCATTACCGCCTTGGCCGCCCACGCCACCGGTGCCGCCGGCGCCGCCGATACCCGCCGCGTGGCTGGCCGTCGCAGCGGCACCCTGACCTCCGGTGCCAGCCATCCCGCCATTGCCGCCGGCACCAGCCGCGTCACCTGGCGCGGCCGTGCCACCGGTGCCGCCAGTGCCACCGTCGCCGCCGGTACCCGCGGCCCCCACGCTGCCGCCGCTGCCCCCGGTGCCCGCCGCTCCCCCGAGACCGCCGTTGCCGCCGGCGCCCCCGGTGCCGCCCGCGGTGGCGTCGTCGCTGCCGCCGTCGGTGAGGCCCATGCCGGCCTGGCCGCCCTTTCCGCCAGTGCCGCCCGCCCCGCCGTTGCCGTTGACGCCGCCGTTACCCCGGCTTCGCGGGCACCGCAAGCAGTGCCGCCACCGCCGGCGGTGCCGGAGGCAACGGGGGCGGCGCCGGCCTCGGCGGGTTGGCGGGCGGCGCTGGAGGCAGCGCGGGCAGCGCAGGCACGGGCGGCGCTGGCGGCGTGGGCGGCACCGGTGGGGCGGGCGCTGCGGGCGGCGCCGCGACGGCCGGCCATGTGGGCGGCATGGGCGGAGCGGATGCGGCCGGCGGCGTCGGCGGCGAGGGCGGTGCGGGCAATGGCGGCACCAGCGGTAACGGCGGTGCCGGTGGGGCCGGGGGCTTGGGTGGCGTCGGTGGTGCCGGCTTCGCCGGCAGCGGCAGCATCGCTGCGACGGCCGGTGGACAGGGCGGTGGTGGCGGTAATGGTGGTGCCGGTGGCGTGGTCGGCGCTGGCGCCGCGGCGACGGCCGGCAAGGCCGGGGGTGCGGCCGGTGCCGGTGGCGATGGCGGTCTGGGTGGCGTCGGCGGCAGTGCGGGCGGTGCCGCCGGGACGAACGGTAATGGCGGCACGGGTGGCGTCGGCGGTGCCGGTGGTCAGGGTGGCGCGGGCTTCGCCGGCAACGCCGGCAGCGCCGCGACGGCGGGTGGCCAGGGTGGTGCCGGCGGTAACGGTGGCGGCGCGGGCGCGGCCGGCACCGTCGGCACCGGCGGGACGGTCGGCAGTGGCGGTAATGCGGGTGGCGGTGGGGCCGGTGGCGCCGGGGGTGCGGGTGCCGCGGCGACGGCAGGTAAAGCTGGCGGCGCGGCCGGTGCCGGTGGCGATGGTGGTCTGGGTGGGCTGGGCGGCAGCGCTGGCGGTGTCGCCGGGACGAGCGGTAATGGCGGCGCGGGTGGCGCCGGCGGTGCTGGTGGCGCAGGTGGCGCCGGATTCAAGGGCAGTGGCAGCATCGCCGCGACGGCCGGTGGCCAGGGCGGCGCAGGCGGTAATGGTGGCAACGCCGGCGCTGGCGGCCAGGGCGGCCAGGGCGGTGCGGGCGGCGGCGCCGTCAGTGGGGCAACCAACGGCAGCGGCGGCTCCGGTGGCCTGGGCGGCGGCGGCGGCCAGGGCGGCGCCGGCTACGCCGACGACAACAGTAATGACGCGGGCACCGGTGGCCAAGGCGGTCAAGGCGGCGGCGGGGTGGCCGGGGCAGCCGGCACGGGCGGCACCGGCGGCGCCGGGGGCGCCGCGGGCATCGGTGGCAGCGGCGGCAACGGTGGCACCGGTGGCGCGACCGACGGCACCGGTCACACGGCCGGAGCGGGCGGTCAAGGTGGCGGCGGCGGGGCGGGCGCGCAGGGGTCCAGCGCCACTAAAGGCAATGTAGGCGGCACCGGCGGTGCCGGCGGCGCCGCCGGCCAGGGCGGTCAGGGCGGCGCCGGCGCTAACGGCGGCACCGACGGCAATGGCGGCGTCGGCGGCACGGCGGTGCCGGTGGCCAGGGGGGCGCCGGCTACGCCGACGACGGCAGCCATGACGCGACCGCGGGCGGTAACGGCGGTGCGGGTGGAGCCGCCGGTTTCGGCGGCGCGGCCGGCGGCAACAGCGCGGTAGCGGGCACCGCCGGCACCGGGGGTGCGGGCGGTCAGGGCGGCACCGGCGGGGCTGGCGCCCAGGGTTCGACCGGAACCGTCGGCAGTACCGGCGGCGCCGGGGGCCTCGGCGCCGCCGGTGGCCAGGGCGGTCTGGGTGGCGCGGGTAACGGCGGTGCCAACGGAAACGGCGGCGTTGGGGGTACCGGCGGTGCCGGTGGCCAGGGCGGTACCGGCCACGCCGACGACGGCACCAACGACGCCACCGCGGGCGGAACGGGCGGCATCGGCGGTTCCGCCGGCGCCGGTGGGCAGGTCGGCAGCGGCGGTAGCGGCGGCGTCGCGGGCGTCGCGGGCGCGGGCGGGGCCGGTGGACAGGGCGGCACCGGCGGGGCGGGCGCCCAAGGCGCCGCCTCACAAACGGCCGGCGTCGCCGGTAGTACCGGCGGTAGCGGTGCGAATGGCGGTCAAGGCGGAGCGGGTGGCTCAAGCAGCGGCGGCACCAACGGCAACGGCGGCGCCGGTGGCCTCGCCGGCGCCGGTGGCCAGGGCGGCACCGGCTTCGCCGCCGGCAGCACCTTCGGCGCCAGCGCCGGCGGTGCCGGCGGTAATGGCGGAATCGGTGGCACCGGCGGAGCGATCGGTACCGGCGGGACCGGCGGCAGCGTGGGCGCCGCGGGCGCTGGCGGTAATGGCGGGATCGGCGGTACCGGCGGCTCAAGCAACATCAGCGGGGGCGTTGCCGGCGCGGGCGGCGCAGGAGGTACCGGTGGCGCTGGCGGCCAAGGTGTCACTAGCGCCCCCGGCGGCAACAACGCCACCGCCAACGCCACCGCCGGCGCGGGCGGCCAGGGCGGTCTGGGTGGCCAGGGCGGATCGGGCACCGGCAGCTTCGGCGGGGGCGGTGGAACCGGCGGCGGCGGCGGCTTGGGCGGTGCGGGTGGCGCCGACACGAGCAGCAGTGGCGGTACCGGCGGTCTCGCCGGCGCCGGCGGTGTGGGTGGTACGGGCGGCGCGGGCGCCAGCAGCAGCACGGCCGGCGGTGCGGGCGGCGCCGGTGGTACCGCGGGCAATGGCGGCGTGGGCGGCAACTCCTTCTCCGGCACTAACGGTGGCGGCGGGGCGGGTGGCCTCGGCGGCCAGGGCGGTGTCGGCGGCAGCGGCGGCGCGACCACCAACTCCACGGCCGCGGGCGCCGGTGGCGGTGGCGGTGCGGGTGGCACCGGAGGCCAGGGTGGCCTCGCGGGCAGCGGCGCCGGCGCCGCCGGCGGCGTGGGTGTCTCCGGCGCCGGCGGCGTGGGCGGCGTCGGTGGCGTCGGCGGAGGCAGCACTAGCTCCACCGTTGCCGCGGCAGGCGGAACCGGCGGCGCTGGCGGCGTGGGCGGCGCGGACTCGGGCGACGGCGCGGGCATTGGCGGCCAGGGCGGTACGGGCGGCCAGGGCGGCACCGCTACGAGCGGGACCGCCGGTGTCGGTGGTATCGGCGGTATCGGCGGCAACGGGGGTGGCAGCCATATTCAGGCCGGCGCTACGGGCGGCACGGGCGGTACCGGCGGCACCGGCGGCACGGCCAGCAGCAGCACGGGTACAGGCGGCAACGGTGGCACCGGCGGTAATGGCGGCACCGGTGGTGTCGGCCACATCGGTAACAACGGTGGCACCGGCGGCGTCGGTAATAGCGGCCAGGGCCACAGCGGGGTCACTGGTGGCGGCGGGGGATCCGGCGGCTCAGGCGGCGCCGGGTCACCCTAGGTTTGGGCGGCGAATCGCCGAGCGTAACGCCACTGCGAGATTCCGATCCGAATGTCGCAGTGGCGTTACGCTGACGGCCCATTAGGCTCCCGCTCTGACCTCCCGAGCTGCCGCGACCATGTTCTTCAACGACGCGGCCACCTCGTCGGCATTGCGGGTCTTCAGACCACAGTCGGGGTTGACCCAGAGTCTTTCAGCGGGAACGGCTTTCAGCGCCGCCCGCAGCGACACGGCCATCTCGTCGGTGCTCGGCACCCGCGGTGAGTGGATGTCGTAGACACCCGGCCCCACGCTGTTGGAGAAGCCGACTGAGTTGAGGTCGTCCAGCACCTCCATGTGCGAGCGCGCCGCCTCGATGGAAGTCACGTCGGCATCCAGATCGGCAATGGCCCCGATGACCTCACCGAACTCCGAGTAGCACAGGTGGGTGTGGATCTGAGTCGAGTCGGCGACGCCGGAGGTAGCCAACCGGAACGACCCGACGGCCCAGCTCAGGTAGTCGTCCTGGTCGGCGCGACGTAACGGCAGCAGCTCCCGCAACGCCGGCTCGTCGACCTGGATGACCGCGATACCGGCGGACTGCAGATCCACTGTTTCGTCCCGAATGGCCAGCGCCACCTGATTGGCGGTGTCGGCCAGCGGCTGGTCGTCTCTGACGAATGACCACGCCAGGATGGTGACCGGACCGGTCAACATGCCCTTTACCGGCTTGTCGGTCAAAGACTGTGCGTAGGTAGCCCATTCGACCGTCATCGGATGCGGGCGGGACACGTCGCCGTAGAGCACCGGCGGGCGTACGCAGCGGCTGCCGTAGGACTGCACCCAGCCGTTCTGGGTGGCGAAGAAGCCGTCCAGCTGCTCGGCGAAGTACTGCACCATGTCGTTGCGCTCCGGCTCGCCGTGTACCAGCACGTCGATCCCGAGGTCCTCCTGCAGCTTGATGACGTCGGCGACCTCCTTCTTCATCCTGTTCTTGTATTCCGCCTCGTCGATCTCGCCGGCCCGCAGCGCGGCGCGCGCCTTGCGGATCGCCGTGGTCTGCGGGTAGGAGCCGATGGTCGTGGTCGGCAGCGGCGGCAGATGTAGCCGCGCGTCCTGGCTGACGCGGCGTTCGGCCGCGTCGCCGCGGTGCGTACCGGAGGCGACGATCGAGTCGATGCGGGCCCGGACCCGGTCGTTGTGCAAACGCGGGTCGCTCTTACGCGAAGCCGCGGCGGCATTGGACGCGGCGATCTCGTCGGCGACTGTGTCCCGCCCCTCGTGCAGAGCGCGGGCGAGCGTCACCACCTCGGCGACCTTCTCCTGCCCGAACGCCAGCCAGCTGCGCAGGGCGTCGTCGAGGTCGGTTTCGGGCTCCAGCGAGTACGGCACGTGCAGGGTGGAACATGACGTCGACACCGCGACGGTGCCCGCCGACCCCAGCAGCGTCGTCAGCTTGCCGAGCGCGGCCTCCAAGTCGGTGCGCCAGATGTTGCGTCCGTCAACAACTCCCGCTACCAGCATCTTGTTGGCCAGCTCCGGAGCTCCAACGATTGAAGCGACCGCGTTTTCGGCGCCGTAAACCAGGTCGACGCCGATCGCCTCGATCGGCGTGCGGGCCAGCCCCGCCAGGGAGGCGCCGGGGTCACCGAAATAGGTGGCGACGTAGATGGCGGGTCGGTTGCGCACCGCGCCGATGGCGTTGTACACGGCCTCGGCCAGTGCGGGCGCGTCGGCGGAGATGTCGGTGACCAGCGCGGGCTCGTCCAGCTGCACCCACTGCGCGCCGTTGTCGGCGAGCAGCGACAGCAGCTCGGAGTAGATCGGGATGAGCTCCTGGAGCCGCTCGATCGGTGCGCCGCCGCCGTTGACGGCCTTGCTCAGCAGCAGGAAGGTGACCGGCCCGATGATCACCGGGCGAGCGGGAATACCCTGTTCGAGCGCCTCTTTCAGCTCAGCCAGCACCTTGCCCGGGTTCAGCGCGAACGTGGTCGCGGGCTCGATCTCGGGAACGATGTAGTGGTAGTTGGTGTCGAACCACTTGGTCATTTCCAGCGGCGCCACGTCCGCGTTGCCGCGCGCGGCGGCGAAGTAGCGGTCCAGATCGTCGGCGACCTTGGCGGCTCGGGGCGGCAGCGCGCCGAGCAAGACCGCGGTGTCGAGCACCTGGTCGTAGTACGAGAAGGTGTTCACCGGCACCGAGTCGAGGCCGGCGGCGGCCAGCGCCGCCCACGTGTCGCGGCGCAGCTTCGCGGCGATGGATTCCAGGTCTGACCGGCTGGTGCGTCCGGCCCAGTAACCCTCGGTCGCGCGCTTCAGTTCGCGTTTGGGGCCAATGCGTGGGGAGCCGGTAACCGTTGCGGTAAATGCTTGAGAGGTCACAAATTCGTCCTTTAAATCGGCGTAGTGGTCACCGCCGCCGGACGTGCAGCCGACACAGCTGCGGTGTGCAAGTACTGCATAACCGCAACGGCTACAGCCAAACGCCCATTCCTCGAGGCGATGAGCCGCCGGGCGCGGTTGCGCCCGGCGCAGCTGGCAGGTCTTCGGACTCGCAGGCGCGCACCGGGTGGTGCTCCTAATGGCCGTCGCTTCCCAGTCTCGGGGACCAGTGCTATTAACGGCGTTCGTTCCTGCATACCGCTGCGGGACAGTCCCGGATTCTCACCGGGTTCCCTCTTGCGAAGCATTACTAACCTGCTTCGCTCCCTGTTGACGCCAGGTATCGCGGCGTCAACAGACCAGTTGCGTGGTCAAGGCTACTCGCGGGCCTACTTCGGCACGGCGTCCGGGCACAGGTCGGCAATGGCGAAACCCACTTCGGCGGCAGCCTGATCGGGCGTGAGCGGCGCTCGGCTGTCGGAACGCGAGCGGGTGACCAGATCGTCGGTGATGGAAGCGCGTGCCTCGCCCGAGTAAAGCCGCCAGCAGATGACGTTGCCCAAACCCACCAGATCGAAATTGTGGGGGTCGTCGTGACTGCCGATGCCAATTCCGTTGATGTCGTTGAGGAACTCGTTGGCGCCCTGCGCCCGGGCCGGGCTTGCTACCGCTGCACACAGGACTGCCCCGGCGACCAGCACCGTCCCCAGGCGGCTGATCGGCCCGATGACCATTGGTGGCCCTCCTAATCAAACGGAACTAACCGTTTCCATTATAACCGTATATTGCTTGCTTGTCCGATTTAGAACGACTAATCGTTTCCGTTTAAGATGACGCTGTGCCCAAGTTGAGTGAGGAAACACGCGCCCGTCGTCGACAGCACATTTTGACGAGCGCGTGGTCGTGCTTCTCGCGCAACGGTTTCCACGCCACCTCGATGGACGATGTGATTGCCGCATCCGGGATGTCCTCGAGCGCGGTCTACCGGTACTTCCGCAGTAAGGAAGAACTGATCGACGCCACGACCGACGAGGGTCTGGCGAACGTGCAACAGATCTTTGTGGACCTGTTGGCGTATGAAACCTGTCCGACGCCCGCTCAAACGCTGGCACTGCTGGTCGGCGAGCTGCATAGCAGGGTGGAGAACGCTGAATACGATATGAGTCGCATCGCGCTGCAAACCTGGGCGGAAGCGCTGCGCGACACTGCGTTGCTGGATCGCTCGCGTGGGCTCTATCTAAAAACACTCGATCACATTGCTGAACTGGCCGGCCGCTGGCGTGACAACGGCTACCTGCCGGCGTATGCGGACACGAACGCCGTTGCGGCTAGCTTATTTTCGGTGATGCACGGGCTGATTGTCATGCACCACCTGGTCAGGGACGTATCGTCCGGGGAGCTGCGCGAAGGAATCTTTCTACTCGGTAACGCCGTCTCGCGGGCTTGAAATCGCCGTGGCGATGGGCACGTCGCCGTTGTTGAAGTCGATGGTCCGCCGGATGGTGGAGTCGTCGTGCAGAGCGGCGGCGGCGACAAGCGCGACGTCGGCCCGCGAAACGGAGTCTTTTTGGGGGGCCCGCTCGCCCCGGACCTCGATTCGCCCGGTGGCCGGCTCGAGGGTGAGCCGGCCCGGCCCGAGCACGGTCCAGTCCAGCTCGCTGGCCCGCAGGTGGGCGTCCGCGGCGGCCTTGGCCTGCGCGTACGCGAAGAAGGGGTCGTCTTTCGGCACCCCGTGATCCGGGCCGGCGCCGTAGTAGGACACCATCACGAACCGCTTGACGGCCGCGCGTGCGGCGGCGTCGATAACCCGAATCGCGGCGTCCCGGTCGACGGCATAGGTGCGGGCCGGGTCGCCGCCGCCGGCCCCGGCGGAGAACACCACCGCTTCGTGCCCGGCCAACAGGGCCGCCAGCGCGTCCGTGTCAAGGCTTTCGACATCGGCCACCAGCGGTTCGGCGCCGGTGGCGGCGACGTCATCGGCGTGCTCGGGGTTGCGGAAGACCGAGCTGACCTCGTCGCCCCGTTCGGTCAGGATGCGGGACAGCTCAAGCGCGACCTTGCCGTGGCCGCCGACGACGATGACACGTGCCATGCGTGCCGACGGTACCCGGAGCGGGGGTGGGGCGGGTTAGAGCTGGACCTTCCCCATGATCAGATCGATCAGGGGCTTGCCCGGCGCGTACGACCCGGTCACGGACGCCATCGTGTGCCCGGTGTCCACGAGCAGGGTGATCCCGCTGACGCCGCAGGCCGCGTCGCTGTTCAGGAACGCCATCACATCGCCCATCTGCTCCGGGGTGTGAACCTTGGAGCCGGTCTCGTCCCGGTAGTCCTGCGCGAAGCTGAGCCATAGGTCCGCATTGGCCTGGGCCAAGGGGGTGTCGGTCGGTCCGGGGCAGATCGCGTTGATGCGAATCCCCTTCTTGAGCAGCGGATAGCCCTGCATGGCCACGTAAGTGTTGATGATCTTCTTGCTGGTGCCGTAGTGGATGTAGCCCTCGGCCTCGTGCGCCTCGGACCAGGCCACGGCCGCCGCAAAGTCCGGCGTGGCCAGGAACTCCGTGATCTTGTCCAGGTCGTTCTCCCAGCCCATGCCGGCGACCGAGGAGATGAAGCAGATTGCCGAGCCGTTCGGAAGCTGGTTGTTTTCCAGCAACCGGTCGATGAGGTGGCGGTGGCCGATGAAGTTGATCTTCAACAGGTCGGTGGTTCCGTCGGCCACTCCGGCGGCCGAGAACACGGCGTGGATGGGCCCTTCGACCTGCTTGAGGGCTGCGTCGATCGAGGCGGGGTCGCGCAGGTCGACCTTTACCGCCTGGGCGACCTTGAAGTCCACCGGCGCATAGTCCAGCACGATGACTTCGCCGCCGAGCTCGCCGACCGCCTTGGCCGCCGCCGCGCCCATGCCGGTGGCGCCTCCTACAACGAGCGCACGCTTACCGTCGTAGCGCAACCGATCGACAATAGACATTGGGTTCCTCTCGCGTCGGCCAATCGGCCGTTACTCGGCTAGTACTAACTGCCCTACTGTATGAAGAACAGTTATTTGGTTCAATACCGGGTCCCGGATAACGGCGCGTTACTTGTCGCGAACCGCCACACCGCGCAGGACGGTGTCCCTGGCGTGCGCCAACGCCGCACGCTTGCCGACGGAGCGCAGAATGTTCTCCGGTATCCACTGCAGGGCGATGACGCATCGTGCCAGCATCGCGGTCGACGGGGTGTCGATCTGTATCTCGGTTGACCGGATGCCCTCGGCGAGCAGCGATTTCATCTGCCGCAGACGCGTTGTGTACGACCATCCTGGGTCAGCTGTTGGCGGAGACTGGCGCATCCAGGCGAGTTGAATCCTGAATTCGTCGGAAAACTGATCCAATGCGTTGACGTTGACCCAGCTCAGCGCGTCCAACTTCTCGATCGGCGTGGAGTCCGAACGCAGAACGCTAACCCATCCCGCTTCGACCTTCCGCCCGAAAGATTCCATGATCGAGGCGAGGAGTTCGTCCTTGGATCCGATCACCCGATAGACGGTTCCGGTGCCAAGCCCCGCCGCCGACGCGATGTCTCTGATGGTGGTGGCCTCATACCCTTTGCGGCCGAACTCCGTTCGCGCCACGGCACGGACGTGTGCCACTTTGTCGCCCGGTTCGGCATCGCGGTCGTCGGCCCACGTCTCGATGACGTCGGTTGCAGCTATGAGAGCGTTGGACCGATCCAATGCCGAATCGGTCGGCGGTCGGGATGCCAGACCCCGCAAGATGATCCGGCACAGCAGCTCGGCCACCTGATCGGCCGAAGAATTGTGACGCATGACGTTGAGACCGACCTGGAACATCGTCTGGCAGATACGGTCGGCCAGCGTGGGAAGGTCAATATCGGGTTTGATGTAGCCGCTCCACCTGCCGGCGCGCAGGGTTTGCAGCATCGCCTCCTGAATCGCCCTGGGCTGCTGCCTGGTCAACTTCATCAGTTCGGGATCTGAGCTCGGTCCTTCGTAGAACGACATCTGCAGTGCTGCCCCATGCCGCACGGCGCAGTTGGCGATCGCCGATCCGAGGTCGATGATCTTTTGGGGCGCCGGTCGCGGGTCGGGTTCATCCAATCGCAGCAGGGCGGCTTGGCCGATGCGGTTGAGATCGTCCTGATAGCGGCGGATCAGCTCGACGAGAATCGCTTCTTTGGACTCGAAATGGTGATAGAGGCTGCCGGGGAGGATGCCGGCCGCGTCGGCGATCTCCTGCAGGGACGTTCGCAATCCCGACGAGGCGATCAATGATGCCGCGGTCTGCAGGATTTCGTCGCGGCGCGTGCCACCGTCATCTGCACTGCCGGCGTGTTCCAGCCGATCGGGTGCAGTCCGCCCGCCCTTAGTAAACGCACCGGCTCTGGCCATGGCTAACGGTACGCATATCCAGAGGACTGCGGCTTAGCGAAGATACGCATCGCCCTCCCGCCGAAACTCCCGCCGAACCAAATCTTTGTTAAAGGCTATCAGATTGCGTTGCCGGAAACGCGCTCGAATGCGCTGCGAACAGCGACGACAGTAGGGCAGGGCCATTCTAAAGTCCGGGCCCATCCCAGCGGTCGACCGTGACCACCTCGCCGACAGGTCGCCGCACGGCGGGCCGGAATGTGTACCCGGGCCGCAGCCGGCCCACGGGCAGCAGGCAGCCCTGGACAAAGGTCTCCGGGATTCCCAACAGCTGACGCACCTCTTCTTCACGGTGCAGGTGCAGCGTCGTCACGCAGGTTCCGTAGCCGCGGGTGTGCAAGGCCAGCTGAAAGTTCCACACCGCCGGGAAGATTGAGCCGTAGAGCGTTGCCTGCTGAAACGACTCATCGCCCTCGACGTGCGGGAGGTACGGCTGGTAGCAGGGAATGACCAGCAACGGAACCTTGGCCATATTCTTGACCAACCACTCCGTCGATGACATCAGCCGGTGCTCCGGGGTGCCAGCGGGCATCAGGTCGGTAATGAGTTGCCCCCCGACTCGCAGCAGGTAGGCATCGCGGTACAGCCCGGCAAGCTTTTTCCGGAGCTCCGGGTCGGCGATCACCAGCCAGCGCCAGGTCTGTGAATTCGAGCCGTTGGCGGCCTGCAACGCGATGCGCAGGCAGTCCCGGATGTCCTCGAGGTCGACGGGCGCGTCCAGGTCGAGGGACTTACGTGCTGACCGGGTGGCGGTGAGCAGGTATTCGATATCCATCGAGGGCGGAATGGTCATCGTGGGGCTCTCTTCGCAAGGCGCGCACCGATTTCAGTGAGGTGTTTGTCGGGGCCCCCGAGAAACCCGCTCCAGCTCAGCAGGCGCTTCAGATAGAGATGCGCGTCGTGCTCCCAGGTGTAGCCGATGCCGCCGAAGACCTGGATCGCGGTGTCGCCCACGGTGGCCAGCCTGCCGGCGAACGCCTTCGCCCGCAGGGCTGCCAGGTGCCGCTCGTCGGCTTGGGCGACATCAGCATCGGAGGCCCACAGTGCGTGGATCACCCCGCTGCGTGCCAGGTCAACGGTCTCGAACATGTCCACACACAGGTGCTGGATCGCCTGAAACGATCCAATGACCTGACCGAATTGCTTTCTGACCTTTGCATATTCGATGGCCATGGTCATGACGGCCTGCGCGGCGCCGAGCGCGTCGGCCGCGGTGGCGATGAGTACATCGTCGATCACCGCCTCGATAGCCTCTGGTGATGCGGTGGCAAGCCGGAATCCGGGCGCGGCGTCGAGCGTGACGCGAAACTGCTTGCGGGTCTGGTCGATACCGCGCTCGGGTAGCACCGAGACCGCGGAGGAGTCGGTGTTTACCGTGAAGAGCCCAATGCCCGCCGCGTCCTGCGCGAGCACCAGCAGGATGTCGGCCGCGGCGGCGTCGGGAACTGCCGCGATCTCGCCCCGCAGCACAATGTCGGCACCGTGCCCGGCCACGTTGATGGGGGAGTCGACGGAGGCGCTCCCGTAATCCAGGAAGCCGACGGTAGCGATCGTGGTTCCGTCGGCGATTCCGGCCAAAATCTTTCCGGCAGTGCCGTTTGCAGTGCCACTGGCACTGGCACTGGCACTGGCACTGGCACTGCAGCCGAGCCGGTTCAGGGTGCGCGTCGCGGCCACCGCGCTCGACAACCATGGCCCGGGATGCAGGGCGGCGCCGAGTTCTTCGGCGACAATTCCGGCCTCGACCATCGTCATGCCGGCTCCGCCGTACTCCGCGGGCACCAGGAGACCCGTTGTCCCGAGGTCGGCGAGTCCGCGCCAGACCGCTTCGTCGACGCCAGTGAGATCGTCGAGCAACTCGCGCACGTGGCCCGAAACCGGCGCCTTCTCGGCGAGGAAGCGCCGGGTGGTGTCGCGGAGCGCGACCTGCTCGTCGGTGAGTTCGAGGTTCATTTTCGGGGCAGTCCGAGGACACGTTGCGCGGTGATGTTCTTGTTGATCTGGGTCGTTCCGCCCGCGATGGTCAGCGAGCGCGACGTCAGGCGGTAGTCGTCCCATCGGTCTTTCTTGCCGGGTGCGCCGAGCACATCGAAAGCCAGGGCCGCGAGGTCTTGCCCGATCTCACCCCATACGGTCTTGGCTAGGCCGGCCGATCCGAACGCCGCGCTTTCTGACCCACCGTGCAGCGTCGCCGAGATCGACCGCTGGCAGAGCACTTCCAGATACTTGATGCGGACAGCGATTTCGCCGAGGCGTCGCAGCGTCACGGGGTCGTCAAGCGCGCCGACATCGGCTGCGGCGAAGTCCTCCACCAGCTCTTCCAGCCGCACCTGCATCTCCGCGTACAGCCGGGCGGCCCCGGCGCGCTCGTGGCTCAGCGTGGTGGTGGCCACCTGCCAGCCCGCGTTCAGCGGTCCGAGCAAGGCGTCGGCCGGCACCCGCACATCGTGAAAGAACACCTCGGCGAAGTCGGTGTCGCCGTTGAGCGTCACCAACGGACGGGCCTCGATGCCGGGCAACGACATGTCGACGATCAGGCAGGAGATCCCCTGGTGCTTCGGGGCATCGGGATCGGTGCGTACGTATAACTGACACCACTGCGCCTTATGCCCCAGCGAGGTCCAGATCTTCTGGCCGTTGACGACGAAGTCGTCCCCGTCCCGCACCGCGCGGGTGCGCAGCGAGGCCAGATCGGACCCCGCTTCCGGCTCCGACATTCCCTGGCACCAAATGTCGTCGTCGCGCATCATCCGGGGGAGCAGCGTGAGCTTCTGGGACTCGGTTCCGTACTGCATGATGGCCGGGGCGATGTTGTTCAGCCCAATGATGTTGAGCGGCATCGGAACCCGAGCGCGCGTGGTTTCCTCGGTGTAGACCAGCTGCTCGAGAACCGTCGCCCCGCGGCCACCGTATTCGGGAGGCCAGGAGACCGCCGCCCACCCCGCGTCGGCCATGGCCCTGTTCCAACTGCGCAGCATTTCGAACGCCGCGTCGTCGCGGTCGGCGGGTCGGCGGGCGGCCACCAGCTCATCGGTCAAGTTCGCGGACAGCCACTCACGCAGCTCGGTGCGGAAATGCTCCACTTCCGCCGGATAGGAGAAGTCCACTGTCCCTTTACTCTGGTCCCTGGTCGTTTAGCCGGACTCTACGGGCGACCAGAATTTCGGTCAACGCTGCCATGTCGATGGCCGTGGGCAACGGTCAGGCCGCGTTGTGCTGGGTTTCGGCGAGCGCGACCGATTGACTGCAGTATAACCGGACCTTACGGTGGAACAGATATTTGGTCAACAAGGTCCGGTGCGGAGGTCGAGCGTGGCGAACGACGCTCTCAGCGGCCAGTTGCAGGGTCTCGGGATGATCGCCTCGGCCCTTGCGGGCCGACCCGTGGCGGTTGCCGAACTGCAAGAGGGTGAATCTCCGTGGACGGACGGCCAGAGGATTTACGTTGACGTATCCATGCGAGCGGGCTCGAAACTTGAGGCACTCAAGGCCATCGCCGTGCAGGCGTCGATGATCGCGGCCGGCAGCCTGGAACCCGACGTCGTCCGTCCCCTGATCCGTCATCCCCGGCTGGCCAGGCGCTATCTGGCGGTGGAGGGTCACCGCGCACTGGTCGCCAATGCGGACCTCCTGCCGCCGGTCTTAGGGTTGCTGTGCGATCGCGATATCGCGAAAAGCAGCGACTCGGCGGCCGCTTCGTTGCGTATCGCCGCCGGACGGTCGGACCTCGACGACCCGGCACCGGTATTCGGCGTGATCCGTGCGGCGAAGGTCGTGGCCGCCTGCTCACGGGTGGCCGACCAGCCGGATCAGACGAGCCCCCAACATGTCCCGCGCGGTGGCTCGCAGCAACAGGAACGCCTGGATCTTGATGATGGTGAGGTCGACGATTCCGACGATCCGGACCTGTTCACCAGTCCGGTTGGTGGCGGCGGCTTCATCGGCAAGTGGCTGAAGAAGATGCTGTCCTCCGCGCGCAAAACCGGCAGCGGCGGCGGGCCGCCCGGTGCAGACAACTCGACGCACCGCACGAATTCGGGAATCCGCGGTCGCAACGCCGTGTCGTCGCTGGCGTCAACGTCGAGCGACGATGGGGACGACCCTGCAGCCCGAAGCGATGGTGTGACCTATCCGGAGTGGGATGTCACGCGCAAGAGTTACCGCTCGGCGTGGTGCACCGTGCGCGAGGTCGAGCCGAAGATCAAAGCATCTGCGGCCCAAGCGATCGACGACGCTATCGGGCTGCGCCGCCCGCTGGCACGACTTGGAATGGGTCTGCACCGTCGCCACCGTCAGTCGCAGGGCGACGATATCGACATCGACGCGGCGGTCGAGGCCCGCGTTGAGGTGCGGGCGGGATCTGTGCCCGACGAGGCGGTGTACCTCGACAGCCTGCGGCGTCGGCGAGACCTCTCGGTGCTGCTCCTCCTCGACGTGTCGGGGTCGGCCGCCGAGCCTGGAACACTGGGGCGCACGGTGCACGAGCAACAGCGGGCTGCGGTTGCCAATCTCACCGTTGCGCTGCACGATTTGGGTGACCGAGTCGCGCTGTACGCCTATTACTCGCAGGGGCGGGGGGCAGTGAGCATGGTGCCCGTCAAACGGTTCGACGACCACCTCGACGCCCGAACCATGAGACTGCTGAACAGCCTGGAACCCGGTGGGTACTCCCGCCTCGGTGCGGCCGTCCGGCACGGCTCAGCGGTATTGGAAGCACGAGGAGGCACGTCACGCCGGCTGTTGGTGGTGCTGTCCGACGGACTCGCATACGACCACGGATACGAACGGGCCTATGGGGCCGCGGACGCGCGCCGCGCTTTGACCGAGGCCCGCCGCCGCGGCACGGGTTGCGTATGCCTGACGATCGGCGGTGGGACCGACATGCAAGCACTGCGCAGGGTGTTCGGCAGCGCCGCGCACGCGACGATCGCACGCCCGGATCAACTCGCCGGCGTGATCGGACCGCTATTCCGGTCCGCGCTGCGTTCGGCAGAAGTTCGCCGGCGGGTCTCCTCCTCCCCGAGCGGTGAGCCAGAACCTGCTCTTCAGCGCTCTTGAAACAAACATCTGTTCCGTTTAGGCTCGGCTCACCGCGGCGTGGCGGGTGGCAGGAGGGGAGCGATGGCCAACGAGTTCAGGCTGGCTTCCGCGAACGGCGCGACCCCGGACACGGACCGGGCAAGGCCTTACTACCAGGCGGTCGGCAGCGAGGAGGCCGTCTTCAAGGCGGCTTACCGGCAGGGTCTCGCACTCGTCCTCAAGGGGCCGACGGGTTGCGGAAAGACGCGCTTCGTCGAGGCGATGGCTCACGATCTCGGCCGGCCGCTGATCACCGTCGCCTGCCATGACGACCTCACCACGGCAGACCTGGTCGGTCGTTTCCTGCTGCGGGGCGACGAGACGGTGTGGACGGACGGTCCACTGACCAGGGCAGTGCGCGAGGGGGCGATCTGCTACCTCGACGAAGTGGTGGAGGCCCGGCAGGACACCACCGTAGTGCTGCATCCACTCGCGGACTATCGGCGGCAGTTGCCCATCGAGCGTCTCGGCATCACGCTGGATGCCGCGCCCGGATTCGGACTTGTGGTGTCCTACAACCCCGGCTATCAAAGCGTGCTCAAGGATCTCAAGGATTCGACACGTCAGCGGATGGTGGCCATCGAATTCGGATTCCCCCCAGCCGATGTCGAAGAGGGGATCGTTACCCACGAAGCCGGTGTGGACGCCGGCACCGCGGCCGAGCTGGTGCGGTTCGGCCAGGCCATTCGGCGCCTGGAAACCGGCGGGCTGCGTGAGGTCGCATCGACCCGCGTGCTCATCGCGGCGGGCAGGCTTGTCGTAGAGGGCCTGACCATGCGGGAGGCGGCCCGGGCCGCGATCGCGGGACCGCTGACGGACGATGCGACTGTGGGCAGGGCTCTCAACGAGATGGCCGAGGTCTACCTGGGCGGAGCGGACGGAGCTTGATGATTGACGTTGCATACCGCCCTCGCTATGGTCTGAACAAATATTAGGTTTGCATGGATCTGCGCCAGCGAGTGCGAGTGAGTTTGTCAGCCGGGAGGTCGAATGTCCTACGAAAGCACCGCAGAGCCGATCAAGGTCGGCTATCTGATGGACTTCAAGCTCCCACCGGGGTTCCCCGACGAGCTATTCGCCTCGTTCACCCAGACTTTCGACCTCATCTTCGAAGAGGCGGTTGCGCAGGGCCTGATGGACCGTCCCGTACAGATGATCTATCGCGAAGTGGAGGGTCTGCCCAAGGGCTCGGTCAAGGCGGTGATCGACGCGTATGGAGAACTAGTCGACGAGGGCTGCCTAGTGGTCTTCGGTCCGAACATCACCGATAACTGCGTGCCGTTGCGGGAAGCGATCGAAGAACGATTCAAGGTTCCGGCTATCAGCGTGACCGGTACCGACGACTGGTTAGGGGAGTGGACCTTCGCATTCCCCCAGGGGTCCATGACCGATGAGCCGATCTTCCTGGCCGATCTCATCGCCAAACGAGGACTCACCGAGATCGGTGTGCTGGTCGAACAGAGCCTGATCGGTGAGAGCTACCTGAAGAACCTGCGAAGTGCCTGTCGGCGCAAGGGCATTCGGATAGTGGCGGAAGTTGCAATCGCTCAGACGGCTCAGGACATAAACGCAGCGGTGCATACGCTTCACGAGGCAAAGGCCGAGGCGATCGTCCATCTGGGATTCGGATTCGGAATCGTCTTCATCAACCCGGCGCTCGAGTCCCTCGGTTGGGACCCGCCCCGCTTTACCACCACCGCATGGCAGAACGCATGGGTCAACCCGATCATGTGGAACGCGTTCATGGGCTGGATCGGTGTGGACCAGTACGACGAAGCGAATCAGATCGGGCAGGACTTCCTCGACACCTACGCGAAGAAGTACGACGGCAGTCGTCCCGAATTTTGCGTGACCGTCGTCAACCGCGACGTCGCCGCCACACTCGTGCGGGCATTCACCGACGCCCAGCCACTCAGCCCGCGCGGTGTCAAAGAGGCGTTGGAGCGGGTCAAGATGTTGCCCGCCGCATCGGGCGCGCCCGGCACCCGAGTCTCGTTCGGCAAGTGGACCCGCCGCGCCTGGATGGGTGCCGGCTATTTGGTGGCACGGACCCTCGATGCCGACGGCATCAACTCGCGCCTGGTCGATCGCTTCGGAGAGGAAGGCTGAGATGTCCACCGAACAATCCACACCGCTAGAAGCGGGCAAGGAGCCCACCCCGCCGCCCGCAGCCAAAAAACGCGGATGGGGCGGATGGATAGCCGGTGCTGCCCTGGCCGCGTTCGCGCTGTTCTTCATCGCGAACTGCCGCGTCACCCTGGACCCGCGCGTCGCCAACCCGAACGTGAATGGCCGGCCGCGCCCGGTCAGATTCCTCTTCGGGCTGGACTACATCGAGTTCCTCGATATCGCCACCACGGTCATGCTCATCGTGCTGCTCGTGGTGTTCATCAGGGGCTGGCGGCGCAATCCGGGCAGCCCGGTGATGCTGATGTTCCTGTGCACCACGCTGATCGTGTGGCAGGACCCGATCATGAACTGGGCGCCGTTCGCGGTGTACAACCCCGACCTCATCCACTGGCCGGAGTCCTGGCCGCTGGTGTCACTGTCACCGACCGTCGAACCGTTCGTGGTGTTCGGTTACGTGATGTTCTATTTCGGGCCGTACTTCCCGGCGGTCTGGATCCTGCGCAAACTGCAGGCCAAATACGGGCCCGAGGCTTTCGTGTCGCGGCGCCCATTGGTGAGCCTGGGCCTGCTGACCCTGGTGATCGGCTTCATCTTCGACGCGTGGCTGGAGATCCAGCTCGTGCACGCCGGCATGTACATCTACTCCCAGGTAATTCCGTGGGGCTCGATATTCACCGGCACCACGTTTCAATTCCCGCTGATCTGGGAGTCGTTCTCGGTGACGTTCGTGATGATCCCGGCGGCAATCCTTTGCTACCGCGACGACACCGGTAAATCGGTGGCCGAGAAGCTCACCGCGAAAGCCAAGATCTTGCCGAGCCGGCCGGTATTGGGCACGTTCCTGGTGATGTTCGCCATCATGAACGTGTCCTACTTCGCCTACGGGGCATGGTTCGCCGCCATCAAAATCAGCGGAGCGGCAACCGCGGTTGCCTGCCCGTGGCCGTACCCGGAAGCCAAAGTCTATGATCCGCAAGGCAACTACGAGAAGGCGGGTGCGCAGGGTCCGTACTCCGTCGGGATTTGGTCGACCTGGGCGAGCGGGGAGCCCAATGGGCGGCCGCACGTCGACCCGCCGCCGGCGGGTCAGGGTGCCTGTGCGCCGGCGAACAAGAATGGCTGAGCCGCGCACAGTCGTCATCACCGGTGCGTCCCGCGGGCTCGGGTTCGCATCGAGCGTGCGCCTGTATCAAGAGGGGTGGCGCGTCGTCGCCGCGATGCGGACACCCGACCAGGGGCTACCGCTGCTGCGGGAGGCTATTCAGGAAGCAACGGGGGCCAGTGCCGACGACGATCGGCTGATCGGTGTGCAGCTCGATCTCTTGGACGAAGCGTCGATTTCGTCGGCTGCCAAGGCAATCGAAGAGATCGGGACGCCGTACGCACTTGTGCACAACGCCGGGATCTCCTCCGCCGGAATGGTGGAGGAAGCCGATATGGCGTTGTGGCAGAACATGTTCGCCACCAGCGTCCTGGGACCCGTCGCGCTCACCAAGGCGTTGCTGCCGTCGATGCGGGTGGCGGGAGAAGGGCGCGTGGTGCTGGTGGCCAGCGCGGCAGGGGTGCGCGGTCAGCCGGCCACCGCGCCGTACTCCGCGGCCAAGGGAGCCCTGGAGCGGTGGGGTGAGTCGATGGCACTGGAGATCGCGCCGTTCGGATTGGGCGTCACCATTCTGGTGGCCGGCATGTACGACACCGACATGATCACCGATGCCGGCACCACCGATGATCGCAACTTCGGCGGCCCCTACGCCCGCCTGCACAACACGATGAACACCCGGGGGCGTTTCGCGATGCGGTTGGCAAGGGCGCCTGAGCGGTTCACGGACGGTGTTGTCAAAGCGTTGGCTGACCAGAAGTCGTTCCGCCGCCGCGGTGTCGGGCCGGAGGCCGCCATGCTGCTGGCCGCCAACCGAGTGCTCCCGGCGTCGGGCATGCACCACATGTCGCGCCTCGTGCTGGGGATACCTAAACAGGGTTCGATGCGGGATGGGGCGTATCCCTTGACGGTCGCACAGAAGGCGATGGTGTTTGGGGCCCGCGTCATTCCGCAGCCGGTGCTGCAGCGCCTGGTCGCTGTCGCGGCGCGGCGTGCGCCACAGAAGAGTACGGAACAACAGGGGGGTAACGACTAATGGACCAGCTTTTCGATGACCTGGAGGACTTCGGTTCGTTCGACGACGCGATATCCGGTGATGTGCGTGACCCGTACGCCGAACTGACGCGGCTGCGCCGCGAGGAACCGGTGCAGCGACTCGAGACGTCGGGAGCGCTTCCGCATGAGGAATCGTTGCCGATGTTCATCGTGTATCGGCACGAGGACATCCAGCAGATGCTGCGTGACAACGAGACTTTCTCGTCGGCCGCGGTCATCGCGGCGTTCGGTCCGGTGCTGGGCGAACGTGTGATGCTCGGCATGGACGAGCCGGTCCACGGCCGGCTCCGATCGTTGGTGTCAAAAGCGTTCTCGCAGAAGTCATTGGCGCGGTGGCAAGACGAATTAGTCGGTCGGGTGGCAAACAGTCTGATCGACAACTTCGCGCCCAATGGCAAAGCAGATCTGGTGAAGGAATTCACCTTCGACTATCCGAGCCGGATCATCGCAGGCTTGTTGGGCCTGCCGGAGAAGGACTACCCACAGTTCCAGCGGTGGTCGATTTCGCTGCTGAGCTGGCTGATGAACCCGGAACGAGGGCTTGCGGCCGCGGCGGCGTTGTGCGACTACTTTGCCCCGATACTCGAGGCCCGGCGCGCCGAGCCGAAGGACGACCTCATCAGCGCCCTCGGTGCGGCCGAGATCGACGGGGAAAAGCTCGCCGACGAGGAGATCTTCTCATTCCTTCGATTGCTGCTGCCCGCCGGCGTAGAGACGACCTATCGCTCGTTGGGCAGCCTGCTTCTCGCACTGTTGAAGGATCCGCAGCAGTTGGAGGCCATCCGGGAGGATCGGTCGTTGCTGCCGCAGGCCATCGAAGAGGGCGTGCGGTGGGAATCGCCGCTGCTGACCATCACTCGGGTGGCGACTCGCGACACCGAGCTTGGTGGGGTCGCGATTCCGGCCGGGGCCACGGTGATGCCGATGCTGGGCTCGGCAAACCGACAGGAAGATCGCTACCCGGATCCGGACACCTTCGACATTCACCGACAAGCCAAGGCGAATCTGGGCTGGGGCCACGGCGTGCACGTCTGCCTCGGGATGCACCTTGCTCGGCTGGAAATGCGCACCGCCATCAACCTTCTCTTGGACCGCCTGCCGAATCTTCGTCTGGACCCCGATGGGGATGATCCGCACATTCGCGGGCAAGTTTTCCGTTCGCCGACTTCCGTACCCGTGCTGTTCGATGCCCAGTAGGGGCTGCGATTCGGGGACAGCGCTATGTTGATTGTTGCCAACCGGCTGCTTTCCAGTAAGGCTCACAATAGGGTGATCCGCCCTGCGATGCGCATCCAGTATTCTGGCGCTCTACCGCGGCGCCGCGTCTAAAGAGAGTGACAAGTATGGCTGACACTGTAAAGGTTCGGTTCGAGCCGAAGATGATGATCGACGGCAAGCTCGTCGACGGCCAGGCCGGCACGTTTACCGTCCTCAACCCGGCCACCGAAGAGTCGCTCGGCGAGGTCGCGGACGCGTCGAAGGAAGACATGCACCGGGCCATCGACGCCGCCCGTCGCGCCTTCGACGAGACCGACTGGTCGACCAACCGCGAGCTGCGCAAGCGCTGCCTGCTGCAGCTGCACGACGCGATCGAGTCGGAGAAGGAAGAGCTGCGCGAGGAACTCATCCTCGAGGTTGGCGCTCCCCGCGCCATCACCTTCGGCCCGCAGCTGGACGCCCCGCTGGAAGACGGGTTGAAGTATCCCGCCCGGCTGATCGACGAATACGCCTGGGAGACCGACCTGGGTGACAAGGTGATCAGCCTCACCGGCGCCTTGACCACCCGCAAGGTGTGGCGCGAGCCGGTCGGCGTGGTCGGCGCGATCGTGCCCTGGAACTTCCCGTTCGAGGTGTCTCTCAACAAGCTCGGCCAGGCCCTGGCCACCGGCAACACGGTGGTGCTGAAGGCCGCCCCCGACACACCCTTCAACGCAACCCGCCTGGGCCGGCTGATCGCCGAGAACACCGACATCCCGGCCGGGGTCGTCAGCGTCATCACCGCTTCGGATCACCTGGTGGGCGAGGAGCTCACGCTCTCACCTAAGGTCGACCTGATCTCGTTCACCGGCTCCACGGCGGTCGGCAGGCGCATCATGGAAAAGGGCGCGGCCACCATGAAGCGGCTGTTCCTGGAGCTTGGTGGCAAGTCGGCCAGCATCGTTCTGGAGGACGCCGACTTCGGGTCGGCATGCATGGTAGGCATCGCGCCGTGCATGCACGCCGGTCAGGGTTGCGCCAACCCGACCCGGCTGCTGCTGCCCCGGTCCCGCTACGACGAGGGCGTGGCGATCCTCAAAGGCATCTACGAGAACGTCACGTGTGGCGACCCGCAGGACCCCGGGACACTGTGCGGCCCGGTGATCTCGAAGAGGCAGTTCGATCGGGTGACGGGCTACATCCAGAAGGGCGTGGACGAGGGTGCCACCGCGCTGGTCGGCGGCCCCGGCGCCGCCACCGGTTTCGACAAGGGTTATTACATCCGGCCGACGCTGTTCGTCGATGTCGACAACTCCATGACGATCGCCCAGGAGGAGATCTTCGGCCCGGTGCTGTCGGTCATCCCGTTCGACGACGAGGAGGACGCCATCCGGATCGCCAACGACAGCCCGTACGGGTTGGCGGGCAACGTGTTCTCCGGTTCCCTCGAACGTGCGCTTTCGGTGACCCGTCGGATCAGGGCCGGGTTCATGGGCGTCAATGGCGGCGCGCCCTACGGCGCCGACACGCCCTTCGGCGGTTATAAGGACAGCGGGGTTGGCCGGCAGAACGGTGTGGCCGGGTTCGACCAGTACACCGAGGTCAAATCGGTGGCGTATCCCGCCGTTTGACACCCGGCTGACCACACCGGTTTCTGCGAGCGTGCGTGTCTGTCCGCGGACACGCCGCGCGGCGCGGCATTCTGTGCACGCTGGGCGGAGAGCAAGGCTGACCCGACCCCGCTCCGCAGCCTCCAACGCGTTGGTTGACAATCGTCCTAACGACCGACTCGAAGAGGAGACAAGTCCATGGCCGAAGCAGTCATCGTCGAGGCGGTGCGCTCACCGATCGGTAAGCGCAACGGCGGGCTGTCCGGGGTGCACCCGGCCGACCTGTCCGCGCAGGTGCTCAACGGATTGGTCGACAAAGCCGGCATCGATCCCGGAATTGTCGACGACGTGATCTGGGGCTGCGTCATGCAGGCCGGCGAACAGGCCCTCGACATCGGCCGCACCGCGCTGCTGACGGCCGGCTGGCCGGAGACCGTGCCGGGCGTGACCGTCGACCGCCAGTGCGGGTCCAGCCAGCAGTCCATCCATTTCGCCGCGGCCGGTGTGGTTGCCGGGCACTATGACGTCGTCGTAGCCGGCGGTGTGGAGTCGATGTCGCGGACCCCGATGGGTGCGTCCCTGGCCAACGGCGGGCGGCCGTATCCGGAGTCGTTCATTGCGCGCTACGACGGCCAGATTCCCAACCAGGGCATCGGTGCCGAGATGATCGCCGAGCAGTGGGGGCTGGACCGCACCGCGCTCGACGAATTTTCCCTCGCCTCGCACGAAAAAGCTGGGGCGGCACAGGATTCCGGTGCTTTCGACGATCAGATCGTGGGCATTAAAGATCAAGACGGAAACGTCCTGCTCAAGGACGAAGGCATCCGCCGCGGCACGCCGATGGAAAAGATGGCGTCGCTGAAGCCGGCGTTCAAGGAAGACGGTGTGATCCACGCCGGCAACTCATCCCAGATCTCCGACGGTTCGGCCGCGCTGCTCTTCATGTCGGCCGAGAAGGCCAAGTCGCTGGGGCTGAAGCCGCTTGCGCGAGTGCACACCGCGACGCTGGCCGGAGCCAATCCGGTGATCATGCTGACCGCGCCCATCCCGGCGACCCAGAAGGTACTGAAGCGGTCCGGGTTGAGCATCGGCGAGATCGGCGCATACGAAGTGAACGAGGCTTTCGCGCCGGTGCCGTTGGCGTGGCTCAAAGACATCGGTGCCGACGAGACGAAGCTGAACGTCAACGGCGGGGCCATCGCGCTCGGCCACCCGCTCGGCGGTTCGGGAGCGCGGTTGATGACCACGCTGCTTTACCACATGCGGGACAAGGGAATTCGCTACGGGCTGCAGACGATGTGCGAGGGCGGTGGCCAGGCCAACGCGACCATCGTCGAGCTGTTGTGACGGACGCCCCAGACCAGCCGGCGGTGCTGGTCGACCGGGCCGGCGACGTCACGGTCATTACGATCAACCGGCCGGATGCGCGCAATGCGATCAACAGCGCCGTCAGTATCGGCCTCGGGGATGCGCTGGAAGCAGCGCAGCACGACCCCGACGTGCGGGCGGTTGTGATCACCGGTGCCGGCGACAAGTCGTTTTGCGCCGGAGCCGACCTGAAGGCGATCGCGCGCCGGGAGAACCTGTACCACCCCGATCATGCGGAGTGGGGCTTCGCCGGTTACGTGCACCATTTCATCGACAAGCCCACCATCGCCGCCGTCAACGCCACCGCGCTGGGCGGCGGCACGGAAATAGCACTGGCCAGCGATCTGGTGGTGGCCGACGAACACGCCAAATTCGGGTTACCGGAGGTCAAGCGTGGGCTGATCGCCGCTGCCGGCGGAGTGTTCCGGATCATGGACCACCTGCCGCGCAAGGTGGCGATGGAACTGCTGTTGACCGGGGAACCGCTATCCGCATCCGAGGCCTTGGAATGGGGACTGATCAACCAGGTCGTCAAGGCAGGCTCGGTGGTTGATGCGGCCCTGGCGCTGGCCGCGCGGATCACGGTCAACGCCCCGCTGTCGGTGCAGGCCAGCAAGCGGATCGCCCTCGGGGTCGACGATGGCGTCATCACCGGCGACGAAGCTGGCTGGGAGCGCACCGTGCGCGAGATGCGAACCCTAATCAGATCGGAGGACGCCACGGAGGGACCTCGGGCGTTCGCCGAAAAGCGAGAGCCGGTCTGGAAGGCGCGTTAAAGGCGGGTCGCCGCCATCGAATTAGTGCGCCAGAATGTTGACCGCGTAGCGGAACGCGCCGGGCAGCAGCTCGCCGGCGGGCACGATGACGCGGCGCATCGGCTGTGGCGTGGTGGCCAAAACCAGCCCGCGGGTGAGCAGCCGGTAATTGCGGGTAACCCGGTGCCACGAAGCTTCATACGACGCCGGTCCGTCGCCGACGATCGCGTCGACCGCCGCACGGGCTTGTTTGACGGCAAGGCTGACGCCTTCACCGGTCAACGCATCCTCGTATCCGGCCGCGTCACCCACCAACAGCACCCGTCCCTCGACACGGCGGGAGACCACCTGCCGCAACGGGCCGCAACCGCGTGGCTGGCCCCCGTCGGCGCCCTGCAGCTGCCGGGCCAGCCGCGGGAACCAGGAGAGGTCGGGCTTCCCGCGTGACAGGATCGCCACGCCGACCAGATCCGGCTCCACCGGAGTTACGTACGCCTCGCCCAAGCGTGACCAATAGACCTCGACGAACTCCGACCACGCCGGCACCTGGTAGTGCCAACGCACGCCGTATCGCCGCGGATTTCCGGCCGTTGCCTTGATTCCGACCGCGCGCCGGACCGCCGAATGCAGTCCGTCGGCGCCCACCAACCATCTCGCCCGTACACCGGCAGCCGTCACGCCATGAGCATCCTGCTCGACGCTGGTGACTTTCTTCCGGATCCATTCGGTGTCTTGCTCTTTGGCTCGTGACGCCAGCGCCGCGTGCAACGTGGTGCGTCGCACACCCCGCCCCGGACCGCCGCGAAACAGCGCCTCGGCCCGACTGCTTTTGTTCGGGTTGTGTTCGTTCACGTAGGCGATCCCACGAAACGGCATGCCGGCCGGGTCGACGCCCAGAGATGCCAGTTCGGCCAGGCCGCCGGGCATCAGGCCCTCGCCGCAGGCCTTGTCGATGGGGTCGGGTCGAGGCTCGGCCAGGATCACCGACAGGCCATGCCGGCGGGCGTGCAACGCCGTGGCGAGGCCGCCGGGTCCGCCGCCGACGATGAGCAGGTCGGTGTCGTAGTTGCTCATGCGTAACCCAGAGCGGCGTTCTCCACGTGCAGGCGCACCCTCAGCAACATGGCATTGGCTATCGTGAAAATGATCGCGGTCAGCCACGCCGTATGCACCAGCGGCAGCGCGAACCCTTCGGCCACCACCGCAACGTAGTTCGGGTGGTGTAGCCACCGGTAGGGCCCCTGGCGAACCAGGGGCGCCTCCGGCAACACGATCACGCGGGTGTTCCACCGATGGCCCAGCGTCGTGATGCACCACCACCGCAGCACCTGGCTCAGCGCCGCCACGGCCAGCATCGGCCAGCCCAGCCAGGGGATGAACGGCCGGTGCAGTGCCAGCGGCTCAACAATGCAGCCGAGCAGCAGGGCAGAGTGGATGGCGACCATGACGATGTAATGCGGTCGGCCAAACTCCCTGCCGCCCTGGGCAAAGGACCACGCCGCGTTCCGCTTGGACAGCACCAGCTCCACCAGGCGTTCAATCCCGATCGCCAGGATCAGTAGGTAATACATGTCTCTACTATCTCTCGGTGTCGGCTGATCTACCAGGCCAGCAGTACGAGTTCGCAGCAGAACGCCGGGCCCATCGCGATCATCAGCCCGAACGAGCCTGCCGGTGGCGGGTCGGCCAGGTTGGCCCGAAGCACATCCAAGATGGATACCGAGGACATATTGCCGTTGTTGCGCAACGAGTTTCGGGTGTGGTCCAATGCGTTGCCGGGCAGGTCCAAAACGTTCTCGAGCGCTTCGATCACCTTGGGACCACCGGGGTGAGAGACCCAGGTCGTCACGTCTTCAGGGGTTAGTCCATGTTCGGCGAGAAACTCGCGGACGTCGTCGCCCATGTACTTCTCGACGACGGTTGTGACATCGACCGACAAGACGATCTTGAAGCCGTCGCTGCCGATCCGCCAGCCCATGACTCCTTCGGTGTCGGGGTAGATGCGGCTCTTGGTTGCCAACACCTTGGGACCGGTGCGCCCGCTGGCCCCATTGCGTCCGCTGCGCCCGCTATGTGCGAGACGTCCGCTCTGTTCGCGAGAATCTGCTGCGGCGCGGTTGGCGCCTTTGGCGATGACGACTGCGGCCCCGTCACCAAAGAGGCTGGCAGCGACTAGATTTGCCACCGAATTGTCGTTGCGTTGGACGGTCAGCGAGCATAGCTCGACCGCCAGCAACGCCCCCACGTGGTCGGGGAATGCCAGCAGGTAGTCGTGCATGCGCGCCGTTCCGGCCGCGCCGGCGACACAGCCCAGGCCGAACAACGGGACACGCTTGACGTCCGGGCGCAATCCGATGCGCGCGGCCAGCCGCGCCTCCAGCGTCGGCACCGCAAGCCCCGTCACCGTCGTCGAAAAGACGATGTCGACCTCCGACGGCTTGATCTTCGCCTCGTCAAGTGCCGCGAGAAACGCCTGCTCAGCCAGGTCGAGGGCGACCTCGATGTAGAGATCGTTCGCCTCGGTGAACCCGCTGAGCTCGCTGTATCGCGATAACGGCAGCGCGGTGTTGCGGAAGTCAACCCCGCTTTTGAGAGCGAATCGCCGAAATTCCGGGCCGGCGAAGTCGGTCAGTGCGCTGATGGCTTCGTCCTGCGTGTACCGGTTTGGCGGAAATTTCACAGCCACGGCTGCGATGGACGGTTGTGTTGTCGAAATGGCGGTCGGTGATTTCACTTCGAGGCATCCCGAACGCCCCCCTGGGAAGTTATTCATACCCGGGTTACGACGTTGCCGCCGGTTTGGTTCAATGCGCCGGTAGGTTGGAGTTATGCGGATCCTGGTAACCGGTGCCACCGGTTATGTTGGATCGCGCCTCGTCACGGCATTGTTGGCGGATCGCCATGAAGTGGTAGTCGGCAGTCGAAACTTGGCTAGCCTCAAGCGCTTCGGATGGTTCAACGATGTGACATCGGTCACTCTCGACGCTTCCGACCCGGCGTCGGTTCGGGCTGCGTTTGCGGACTCCAAACACGGTGCGGGACGGGTCGAGGTGGTGTTCTACCTGGTGCATGCCATTGGTCAACCGGACTTCCGCGACACCGATAACGTTGCCGCCTCTAACGTTGCCACTGCGGCTAGAGACGCAGGCGTGCGGCGCATCGTCTACCTGGGTGGTTTCGTGCCGGTTGACGAGGCGCTGTCGGAGCATCTGGCCAGCCGGGCCGAGGTAGCCCAAGCCTTGTCGGTCGAGGGCGGCCCGGAGCTGGTGTGGCTGGGTGCCGCGGTGATCATCGGCGCGGGGTCGACTTCGTTCGAGATGATGCGCTACGTCGGCGACCGATTCCCGCTCATCCCGATCCCGGACTGGGCGAACAACCGGATCGACCCGATTTCCATCCGCGACGTGTTGCGCTATCTCGTTGCCGCCGCAGACCCCACGCTGGTACCCGCGGGCGCCTACGATATTGCTGGTCCGGACACCACGTCCTATCGGGACCTGCTCAAGACGTATGCGCGCATCTCGGGTAGGTGGCACGCCTCCGTGCCTGTTGGCAGAGTCGGCACGGGGCTGGCCGCGCTGGTCACGGGGTTCGCACTGCCAGTGCCGCTGGGGTTGGCCGGAGACCTGGTCGAGTCGTTGGATCACCCGATGGTGGCGTCGATCAGCGGCCTGCGAAGCCGGGTGCCCGATCCGCCCGGGGGCCTGCTCGGCGTCGACGACGCCATTTGCCTGGCATTGGCGGACGAGTCGAACGGCTGGCCCCGGCCGGTCGATGCCCTCGACGATCCACATGATCTCGCCGACACCGATCCCGCGTGGGCGGGCGGCGATGCGCTGCGTATCCGGCGGCTGGCCCGAACGGTGACTCCGCGGACCGTGCGGTCCGTCCTGAGGCTGGTGAACAGCATTCCCGGCCCCGTTGCCGGAGCGCTACGCACCGGTCTCGACATTGTCATTGCTCTGACTCCGAAAGTGCGTGTCGCATGAGCAACGTCAGCCCGTACGACGCAAGCATCCGCTCCGAGATGCGCCGCGCCGTCACCAATGTTGCTGTGCCGCATAACGAGCCGCCGGTAGTCGTGCGGCGCCGCCGCTTCGTCGTCGGCATCACGATGGTGATCGGGGCTGCGGTGCTGTGGCTTTCGTTGCGGCGCGCCCCGGGTGAGTCGATCTTCTACTGGCTGACACTGGCGCTGGCGGCCGTGTGGATCGTCGGCGCATCGGCTTCGGGGCCGCTTCACCTGGGCGGCATCAATTGGCGCGGACGCAATCAGCGTCCGGTCATCACCGGGACGGCGACCGGTCTACTGGTTGGGGGCGCCTTTGTGCTGGGCGGCCTGATCGCCCGGGAGATCCCGGCCGTTTCTGCGTTGATCACCCGGGTGCTGATGTTCGCCCATCAGGGATCTTTTTGGCTGGTGGTGGTGATCACCTTGGTCAACGGCGTGGCGGAGGAATTGTTCTTTCGCGGCGCGCTGTACTCCGCGCTGGGCCGGTTCCATCCGATGGCTATCTCGACCATTTTGTACGCCTGCGTGAGTATGGCCAGCGGGAACCCGATGCTTGGATTCGCCGCGATCATCCTCGGAGCAGTTTGCGCCTTCGAGCGCCGGGCCACCGGCGGCGTGCTGGCACCGGTATTGACCCACTTCGTCTGGGGTCTGATCATGGTTCTCGTACTGCCCCCGCTGTTCGGCGTTTGACCTGTTCGCTCGATCTGACGACTTTGCGCGCCAGCCCGGACAGCACGGTCGCATGCAAGGGCCGCAACAAAAACCAGTACAACCGCCCCACGATGCCGCTTGGCATGAAGGTGGTCCGTTGGGTGTACGTACTGCCGCCACGGTCTTGTGGTGTGATCTTCAATTCCAACCACGCCTTCCCCGGTAAGCGCACGTTGGAGCGCAGCCGCAGCACGGTGCCGGGTTCGCGCGCCAGCACGCTCCAGCGCCTGTTGCTGTTGACGGCGTCCTCCGCCGCTTTCCAGACGTCGCCGGGTGCCGCGCTGGTCGAGGCCGTCCGCAGGTCGGTGTAGACGGCCTTGCCGGCCCAGTCCGGGTCGCTGGGCAGCAATGCGGCCGGTTCCGAGCGGAACGAGGCCCACGAGGCATTGGGCGGGCCCTGCGTCGCGGCGTTCAGCGCCAACGCGACGGCGTCGCGGTAGCCTGTCAGCCCGCCCGGCGGCGGCGCGATGACGGTGTTGATGTCAGCGTTGTGCATCACCGCGTCGCACCCCAGCGACTCGATCAACGGACGCGCCAAACCGGGCGGAATCGGGGTCACCGTCCCAATCCACAAGCTGGCAATCGTCGGAGTCAAGAACGGGAGCACGATCAAGCGGCGCCGGCGCAGCCCCGCGACCTCGCCGTAGACCCGCATCATGTCGCCGTACTCCATCACGTCGGGGCCGCCGATATCCCAGGTGCGCGACGACGGCACGGGTGCCGTCGCCGCCGCGACCAGGTAGTACAGCGCGTCGCGCACCGCGATGGGCTGAATGCTGTTGTGCACCCACTTCGGTGTGGTCATGACCGGCAGCCGGTCGGTGAGGTGCCGGATCATTTCGAACGACGCCGAGCCCGATCCGATTACCACTCCGGCCTGCAGCACGACGGCCTCGATGCCGGACTCGATCAGGGCCTCGCCGACGGCTTTGCGCGACTGAAGGTGCGGCGAGAGTTTGCTATTTTCCGGATGCAGCCCGCTGAGATACACCACCCGCTTGACCCCGGTGCGGCGAGCGGCTGTGACGACGTTGCGCACAGCGCGGGTTTCCTCGGCGCTGAAGTCCTTCGAGGTGCCCATCGAATGGACCAGGTAGTAGACGACATCCATGCCGTCGAACGCCGCGATCAGCGAATCGAGGTCACCCAGGTCGCCGCGGGCTACCTCGGAGCGCTCGCGCCAGGGGACGTCCGCCAACTTGTTCGGGTCGCGTGCCAACGCGCGAACTTGGTAACCTTCGTCGAGCAGTCGCGGCACCAGCCGGGCGCCGATGTAGCCGGTCGCCCCGGTCACCAAGCAGTGAACCTGTCCAACCGACATCGATTCCTCCTTCTCTCAGTTATACGGAACTGAGAGAAGAAAGGATTGCCGTTGCGGCAGCAGTCGTTCAGCGGTCGCTGAACTCGGGGGTGCGCCCCTCCTGGAAGGCCGTTATACCCTCTTTCAAGTCGTGTGCGCCCAGCAGCCTCGACTGTCCCTCAAACTCGAGTTCCAGAGCGGAATCCAATTCGGTCAAGGTCGCGGCATTGATCGCGTGCTTGGTCTTGGCGAACGCGACCGCGGGCCCCGCGGCGAGCCTGGCGATCACTTTGTCCACTTCGGCGTCGAACTCGTCCGTCGGATAAACCGCGCTGACGAGACCCCAGGACAGCGCCTCGGCGGCGGGCAGTCGGTCGGGCAGCAGCGCCATCCGCATCGCCCGAATGCGGCCGACCGCGGCGGCCACCAAGGCCGAGGCGCCGCCATCGGGCATCAGCCCGATATTGGTGAATGCGAGCATGAAAAAGGCTTTCTCGGAAGCCAAGACGACATCGCAGGATAGCGCGAGGGAAACGCCGACACCGGCGGCTGGTCCCTGAACGACGGCGACGACCGGGTGCGGCAACGCGGCAATGGCCCGGATCATCCGGTTGACCTGAAGGACGATTTCGTCAGGCGGGACGCCGCCGCTGCCAGACACGTCGTCGGCGCCGATGCCCGCACCGGAGCAGAAGCCGCGGCCCGCGCCGCCGAGGCGCACCACCTTGACCGCGGGATCGGCGGCCGCGCGCTCCATCGTTTCGGCCAGACCCACGATAACCGGCGTCGTCAGCGAATTGAGGCTGCCCGGGCGGTCGATGGTCACCGACAGCACACTGTCGGTCAGCGTGACCTCGAGCCCCGCGACGGGCGCCAGTGTGGCGATTTCTGAATCCGGCATGCGGCCTACATTAGGCGCCCGGGGTGCGCGGCCGTCCGGAGCGGCTGCGAAGATGCGAACGGGAACTCGGGAGCGTCAGAGCAGACGAAAGGTCGGTAGGTCATGGCGGGACCGCTACGCGGATTAAGGGTCGTCGAATTGGCCGGTATCGGGCCGGGCCCACACGCCGCGATGATCTTGGGCGACCTGGGCGCCGATGTGGTGCGCATCGATCGCCCGTCCTCTCAAGTGGCCGGCGTGATCAGGGACTCCATGAGTCGCAACCGACGCGTTGTGGCCGCTGATCTGAAGTCTGACGAGGGACGCGAACTCGTGCTCAAGCTCGTCGCCAAAGCCGACGTGTTGATCGAGGGCTACCGTCCCGGCGTCACTGAGCGCCTTGGTCTTGGCCCCGAGCATTGCGCCAAGGTCAACGACCGGCTGGTCTACGGCCGGATGACCGGCTGGGGACAATCCGGCCCGCGTAGCCAGCAAGCCGGTCACGACATCAACTACATCTCGCTGAACGGGATCCTGCACTCGATCGGCCGGGCCAACGAGCGGCCGGTGCCGCCACTGAACCTTGCCGGTGACTTCGGCGGCGGCTCGATGTTCTTGCTGGTCGGCATACTCTCGGCGCTCTGGGAGCGGCAGACTTCCGGCAAGGGGCAGGTCGTAGACGCCGCGATGGTCGACGGTTCCAGCGTTCTGGTTCAGATGATGTGGCAGATGCGCGCCTCCGGCATGTGGTCCGACGAACGTGGCACCAACATGCTGGACGGCGGCGCGCCCTACTACGACACCTACGAGTGCGCCGATGGCCGCTACGTCGCGGTCGGCGCCATCGAGCCACAGTTCTACGCGGCCATGCTGGCCGGACTGGGACTGGATGCCGCTGACCTGCCGGCGCAGAACGACGTGGCCCGCTGGCCTGAACTCCGGGCTGCGCTGACAGCCGCGTTCGCCGGCCACGACCGTGGCCATTGGACCAAGGTGTTCGCCGATTCCGATGCCTGCGTGACGCCGGTGCTCGCGTTCGGCGAGGTGCTGACCGAGCCGCACATCGTCGAGCGGAACACCTTCTACGAAGTCGACGGCGGTTTGCAGCCGTTGCCGGCGCCGCGGTTCTCTCGGACCGCGCCGGACCAGCCGCGCCCGGCGGAGCCGGCGAGTGACGTCGAAGCTGTACTCAACGACTGGGTGTAATCGAACGAAAGGGAAAGATTCGCGTGGAGATCAAAGACGCCGTAGCCGTCGTCACCGGAGGCGCGTCGGGTCTGGGCCTGGCCACCACCAAGCGGCTGCTCGACGCCGGGGCGCAGGTGGTCGTGCTGGACCTCAAGGGCGACGACGCGGTTCGGGAACTGGGCGGTCGCGCGCACTTTGCGAAGACCGATGTCACCGACGAGGCCGCGGTAACGCGCGCGCTGGACGCCGCGGAGGCGTTGGGAACGCTGCGCATCGTGATCAATTGCGCCGGCACCGGTAACGCGATCCGGGTGCTGGGCCGCGATGGCGTCTTCCCGCTCGACGCCTTCCGCAAGGTGGTGGAGATCAACCTGGTCGGCACGTTTAACGTGATACGGCTGGCGGCCGAGCGCATTTCCAAGACCGAACCAATCGGCCCTAACGGCGAGGAACGGGGTGTCATCGTCAACACCGCGTCGGTGGCGGCGTTTGACGGTCAAATCGGGCAGGCCGCCTACTCGGCGTCCAAGGGCGGCGTGGTGGGGATGACGTTGCCGATCGCGCGCGACTTGGCCAGCCATCGGATCCGGGTTGTGACGATCGCGCCCGGCCTGTTCGACACCCCGCTGCTGGCCGGCCTGCCGGAACCGGCCAGGCAGTCGTTGGGACAGCAGGTGCCACATCCCTCGCGGCTGGGAAATCCCGACGAATACGGCGCGCTCGCGGTGCACATCGTCGAAAACCCCATGCTCAACGGCGAGGTCATCCGCCTGGACGGCGCCATCCGGATGGCGCCACGCTGACGAAAAAGCCCCCCGCGATCGCGGGGGGCTACCTGGGAGACGGGGTCGGAATCGGGGATGTGGTTAGCGACGGAACCATCGGGTGATGGCGGAATCGGCCATGAGTAACCGCGCAAGAACGCTCATCGTCGGTCAGCTGGCCGTAGGTAGGTTTTGTTGCCAGTCCTCGAACTGCTCCGAGGTCTCGCCTTCCACCAACACGTCACCGTGGTAGAGGGCTTCGAAGTCAGCTTTGATGACGTCGGCACTCGTGTCGTCGATCCACATGACACTGAGCCTAAGAGCCAGCATTAAGGAATCTTTGAGCTTCGTTTCGGAAAATGGTGGCAATTTACTGGCGAGTAGGTTCGCCGGACGCTGACGGGCGGAAATTGGCACTGAACGGCGTAGTTGCGGCCGATTTTCTGTTCAGACTCTTAGTGACGCGCGGGTTTGAGGCCGTGTTGGGGGATTTCTGAACCTTTTGGGTATGCACGCCGTACCTGGTGTGGGTGCGGGTTGGCACCCGTTAAGTTATCGCCGATAAGTTACCGCCGGGTAAGACCTGTCGACATCGGTGCCGGCGGCGAAAGGACTCCCACATGCTGCAGAGGATCGCCCGAATGGCCATCAGGGCGCCGCGACGAATTATCGCGATCGGAGTCCTGGTCTTCATCGCCGCCGCGGTGTTCGGCGTCCCCGTCGCCAAGAGCCTGTCTCCCGGGGGTTTCCAAGACCCGACCTCCGAGTCGGCGCGCGCCATCGGGGTGTTGGGAGACAAGTTCGGTCAAAGCGGTCAGCAGATGATGATTGTGGTGACAGCACCCGGCGGGACCCGCAGCGGCCAGGCCCGCACAGTGGCCACAGATCTCGTCGGCCAGCTGCAACGATCGCCATTGGTATTCGACAACGTGTCCTCGGCCTGGACCGCACCGCCGCCAGCCGCCGCGGACCTCGTCAGCACCGACGGCAAATCGGGGCTGATCGTGGTCAACCTCAAAGGCGGCGAGATCGGCGCCCAGAAAAATGCTCAAACCCTTTCCGATGAGTTCGTCCACGACCGCGACGGGGTCACCGTTCGCGCCGGCGGCTCGGCGATGGAATACGCCCAGATCAACAAGCAGAACCTGGAAGACCTCTTGTTGATGGAGGCGATCGCGATTCCGCTCACCTTCCTGGTGCTGGTCTGGGTGTTCGGCGGGCTGCTGGCCGCGGCGCTGCCGATGGCACTGGGGGCACTGGCCATCGCTGGGTCCATGACCGTGTTGCGGCTCATCACGTTCACCACCGACGTGTCGATCTTCGCGCTCGACCTGAGCGCCGCCCTGGGCCTGGCGCTGGCCGTCGACTACACCCTGCTGATCCTCAGCCGGTACCGAGACGAGTTGGCCGAGAGCGGTGACCGACATCAGGCGCTGATCCGCACCATGGCCACGTCGGGGCGCACCGTGCTGTTCTCCGCGGTCACCGTGGCACTGTCGATGTCCGCGACGGCGTTGTTCCCGATGTACTTCCTGAAGTCGTTCGCCTACGCCGGTGTCGCCACGGTGGCCTTCGTCGCGACCGCGTCGATCGTGCTGACACCGGCAGCGATCGTGCTGCTGGGCCCGCGGATCGACGCGTTGAATGTGCGCCGGCTGTTGCGGCGGGTATTCGGCCGCGCCGAACCGGAGCGCAAGCCGGTCGACCAGCTGTTCTGGTACCGGTCGAGCAAGTTCGTGATGCGGCGCTGGCTGCCGATCGGGCTGGCCGGCATCGCGTTGCTGCTGCTGCTCGGGCTTCCGTTCATTTCGGTGAAGTGGGGTTTCCCGGACGACCGGGTGCTGCCGGTTTCGTCGTCGTCGCATCAGGTCGGTGACCGGCTGCGCACCGGTTTTGCACACGATTCCGCCAGGGCGGTGCCCATCGTCGTTCCCGATGCCGGTGGCCTGAGCCCGGCGGATCTCGACAGATATGCCGCCGACCTGTCTCGGGTTTCCGACGTGTCGACGGTGACGGACCCGACAGGGACGTTCGTGGGCGGAAACCAGGTAGGACCACCATCCGCGCCAACCGGGTTGGTTGACGGCAGCGCGTTGCTGACCGTGGGCAGTACGGCGCCGCTGTTTTCGCCAGCGAACGATGCCCAGCTCAACGGGTTGCACGCCGTGCCCGGTCCGGGCGGCCGAGCCGTCGAGATGGGCGGCGTCGCCCAGGTCAACCGCGACAGCGTCAACGCAGTGACAGATCGCCTTCCGCGGGTGCTGGGGCTGATGGCGGCAATCACCTTCGTGCTGCTGTTCATGCTTACCGGCAGCGTGGTGCTGCCGGCAAAGGCCTTGGTGTGCAACGTGCTCTCGTTGACCGCGGCATTCGGCGCGCTGGTATGGATCTTCCAGGACGGCCATCTCGGCGCGCTGGGTACCACCCCGAGTGGGACGCTGGTGGCCAACATGCCGGTGCTGTTGTTCTGCATCGCTTTTGGGTTGTCGATGGATTACGAAGTGTTCTTGATGTCCAGGATCCGCGAGTACTGGCTGGCATCCGGCGCCGCTCGGCCGGCTAAACCGAGCGCAAAAGAGGCCCACGCCGCCAACGACGAAAGTGTGGCGCTCGGCGTGGCCCGCACCGGCCGGGTGATCACCGCCGCCGCTTTGGTGATGTCGATGTCATTCGCCGCGCTGATCGCCGCCCAGGTGTCGTTCATGCGAATGTTCGGACTCGGCCTCACGCTCGCCGTGGCGGTGGACGCCACCCTGGTGCGGATGGTCCTGGTGCCGGCGTTCATGCATGTGATGGGCCGGTGGAACTGGTGGGCGCCCAAGCCTCTGGTGTGGATTCATGACCGGTTCGGTCTCAGCGAAGGAGCCTCCGTCGAACCGGCGGAGGCGGTGCAGGACGCGGATCGGCCGGGGCGACATCGTGCACCAGTCGGTCCGGATCACTTCGAGGACCAGGTGGTCCGGGCCCCGGTGACGCACCATGGTTGACGTCTCTGTTGAGGGACTCCGTCGGCCCCGGGCCCCCCGCGGGTCCGGTGACCGGCTACGCGACGAGATCCTGGACGCGGCCACCGACCTGCTGCTGGAGACCGAGCACGCCAGGGCGGTTTCGATCCGCTCGGTGGCACAACGCGTCGGCGTGACACCACCGTCGATCTACCTGCATTTCGCGGACAAAGATGCGTTGCTGGACGCGGTGTGCGCGCGGTACTTCGAAAAACTCAACCGGGAAATGCTGCGGGTGACCGGCGAATCGTCGTCCCCGGCCGAAGTGCTTCGCGCCCAAGGGCTGGCCTATATCAGGTTCGCCACCCAAACCCCGGAGTTGTACCGTATTGCCACTATGGGGGAGTGGAAGTCGGGAAACAGCATCGATATCGCGCTGGAAGCGACCGCGTTCAAGCACATCCGCACCACGGTGCAGGCGCTGATGGACGACGGGATCTACCAGCCCGACGACCCGACAACCGCGGCTTTGGAGATTTGGACCGCCGCCCATGGTGTCGCGGCTATGCTGATCGCAAAACCGCACCTGCCGTTCGGCGATGCCGAGGTGTTCGCCGACAGGGTGTTGTCGTCCGTCTTCTGTGGGCGCGTGGTCACCGGCCTCGCCGGCCCTGACGCACGGCCCGAGGAGTGGGCGGCCTGGGGAATCACGCATCGAACCGACAAGGACGCTCAGGTATGAGACGGGCTGCTGCCCCCACGATCGACAACCCGTTCTTCGCCCGCGTCTGGTCTGTCCACGTCGCCCACGAGGCCAAGCTGATACCGATCCTTCGCCGGGAGAATGTTGCCGGCCTGTCCGGCCGGGTACTGGAAGTCGGCGCTGGTATCGGGACCAACTTTGCTTTCTATCCAGAGTCGGTTGACCGGGTGGTTGCCCTCGAGCCCGAACCGCGGCTGGGGGCCCGGGCCCGCGTCGTCGCCGCCGCCGCGCCGGTAGCGGTCGAGGTGATCGGTGCGACGGTAGAGGAATTCGACACCGTGGAGCAATTCGACGCGGTGGTCTGCTCGTTCGTATTGTGCTCGGTGTGCGACCCCGCCGGGGTCCTAAAGCGTCTGCATTCGCTGCTGCTGCCGGGCGGGGAGCTGCGATATCTGGAGCATGTGGCCAGCGCAGGCGGCCGCGGCCGGTGGCAGCGGTTTCTCGACGCGACGGTATGGCCGAGGTTTTTGGGGAATTGCCATACGCATCGCGATACCGACCGCTTTGTCCTTGAGGCCGGATTCGAGGTGCATGCTTCCCGCCGGGAGTGGTCATTGCCGGCCTGGTCGCCCATGCCGGTGTCGGAGTTAGCGCTGGGCCGCGGGCGCAGGGTTTTGTAGGCCTTTGCGTCGAGACTGCGCTGAGAGCGTGGTTCGGTGGGGAAACGCGATGTGTGCGCAGTTTCGGCGCCACTATTTCAGTGTCGATGCTCGAAACTCCAGCGCATCGCGAACCCGGCGGATGATTAAGGGTGGACGATCTGTTGCGATCACCCGGATGACGATCCAGCCCAGCCTATCCAACGTCTCTCGCCGGCGAAGGTCCCATGCGTACTGCCAGCGATCGAGGCGATGCTGCTCACCGTCGTATTCGGCCGCGACCATGAGCTTCTCCCAACCCATGTCGAGGTAATAGACCTGCGCCCCGTCCGCCACCACCACTTGGATTTGAGTGGTCGGTCGCGGCAAGCCCGCGCGGATCAACAAGAGCCGTAGCCAGGTCTCTTTCGGCGACTGCGAACCGACGTCTACCAGATCGAGTGCAGTTTCAAGTTGCCTGAGCCCTCGCGCGCCTGAGTACCGGTCCGCCAAATCGGTGACTTCATGGACCGTGATGCCGGTAGCGCGCATAAGGGCGTCTAGCTGGGCGATCGCGAAGCCCATCGGCCTGCGGCGACCGATGTCGAACGCGGTGCGGGGCGGCGTCGTCACTGGCAGGCTCGCGACGACGCTGACATCTTCCGGGCGAATCCTCGCGTCGTAAGTCCGTAAGCCGCGAGGCGGCCGCGCGTTCGACCAGATCAGCTCGACCGGAAGGCGTTCGTCAACCCATTTCGAGCCGTGCCAGGCGGCTGCGGTCAGCCCGGCGAGTATTCCTCGCCGGTGTGACCACAGCCAGGCCGCAACGGCAAGTTGTCGCACCGTCAGCTGCTGATCGCGCTGGACGTAGACGTCGGGGTACACCGCGCGGAATCGAGATCGCAATTGATGACGCCCCAGTATTCCCTCGGCCACCGCTTCGCTACCGATAAACGGTTCATTGCTCTCCCTCATGACGGCAGATTCGCTTAATACATCGACATGGTCCCGCCGAAACTGCGCCTAGGGCGTGGTTTTGGGGATAAAGCGCGATGTGTGCGCAGTTTCGGCGCCACCACTTCAGACTCGACGCGCCCTCACCGCAGGCTCAGCGCCCGAGAAACTTACTTCAGCAATGCGGGCAACCGCTGCAGCAATCCCGGCAGCGCCTGGCTCGCGCTCTCGCGGATGCAGATCGTGGCGCTGCCCGACAGCGGTGTGGGCTCCGGGTTGACTTCGATGACGACCGCGCCGCGCGCGAGCGCCAACTCCGGTAGCCCGGCCGCCGGATAGACGATCCCGGAGGTCCCCACCACCACCACCACGTCCGCGGCCTGCGTCGCCTCGACGGCGCGCTGCCAGGGCTCCTCGGGCAACGGCTCGCCGAACCATACGATGTCGGGCCGGATCAGCCCGCCACAGTGATGGACCGGCGGTTCCACCTCGATCGCCGGTTCGGACATGCCGGGCAGTGGGCCGGTATAGGGCAGACCGCAACGCGCACAACGGAATTTGACGAGGCTTCCGTGCAGGTGGTGCACCGGGTTGCTACCCGCGCGTTCATGCAGATCGTCGACGTTCTGGGTGATTACGCTGACCTCGGCATGGTCTTGCCAGGCCGCGATGGCGCGGTGCCCGTCGTTGGGTTCGACGGTGGCCACCAGATAATGGCGCCACAGGTACCACCCCCACACCCGTTCGGGGTTGTTCAGCCACCCTTGCGTGCTGGACAGCTCGTAAGGGTCGAAGCGGGCCCACAATCCGTTCTTGTCATCGCGGAACGTCGGCACGCCGCTCTCCGCGGATATCCCCGCGCCGCTCAGTACCGTCACTCGCATCCCACCAAGATAGTCGCGTGCCCGTGGGTGATACTGGACATGTGGAGCTGCGGGATTTGTTGCGGGTCGATACGGATGCGGACAGGCCGTTATTCGACCAGCTCAGAACGCAAGTCATCGACGGGGTCCGGGCCGGCGCGCTCCCCCCCGGCACCCGGCTCCCCACTGTGCGTGAGCTGGCCGGGCAGCTCGGTGTGGCCACCAATACCGTGGCCCGCGCCTACCGCGAGTTGGAAACGGCGGCGATTGTCGAAACACGCGGGCGCTTCGGCACTTTCATCTCACGTGTGGATCCGACCGACGCTGCGATGGCCGCCGCGGCCCACGAGTACGTCGAGGTGGCTCGAGCGCTGGGGCTGACCAGGTCGGACGCGGTGCGCTACCTCAGCAACGTGCCCGAAGAATAAGGCTCAGCCGAACTCCAGCAGCGTCATGCATGGACGCAGCGGGTCAAAGAGCCGCGTGCGGTAGACGAACGTCGTCGCGGCGTTGAATAGCATGCCGCGCCCCACTGGCAGCTGCATATCGCGGACCGCGCGGACACCCGGCACCGTGTTCGTCAGGTCTGCGGCCTGCGCAGCCGACAGGCTGAACGGCATCGGGGGCACCCGGTAGCGGCTCGAGGTCCGCAGGCCGCCGTAGCGGCTCAGCCTGGAGAACCAGGCTGGGGGCAGGTCGAAGAGCATCTGCCCGCCGGGAAATCTCTTGGCGCACGCGGTTATCAGCCCCATCGCCTGCTCGGGCTGCAGGTACATCAGTAATCCTTCGGCGGTGATGATCACCCCGCCGGAAGCGTCGACGGAATCCATCCAGCTGTAGTCCAGCGCGGACTGAGCGCAAACCGACACCCGCGGCGACGGCGGCAGCAGCCGCGTTCGTACATCAATGATTGGCGGCAGATCAACGGTCAGCCAACGGAATTGGCCATCCGGAGTAGCTGCGTCCAAACGCCAGAAGCTGGTCTGCAGGCCCTCCGCCAGCGCCACCACGCTGGCCGACGGGTGCTGCGCGAGAAAAGACTGGGTCTGGATATCGAAGGCCCGAGCGCGCAGCGCGATGCCCTGGTGATGCGAGGTGCCGAATTTGGCGAAGTCGAAGTGGATCGAATCGGCCAGGGCTATTGCCATTGGGTCGTCGATGACGCTATCGGCTCGCCGAGCCTCCTCGGCTCGGGCGGTCAGGGTCAGAAGGGCGGTCTCGGAGACGCCCGTGAGGGTGACGCTGTTTTTAGTGGACTGTCCCGTGGAATCTTTGCCGACGCTCATCCGCGCCAACACTACGGACGGTTGGTTACCGCAGGACTTTGGCCAGCGTGCGCAGGTTGCGCGTGGTGGTCGATGACTTGTACCGCGGCTTGCCCATCGTCTTTCCGATCGTGCTGTCCAGAGTGGCGCCCTTGGGCACCTGCCAATAGACCACCCAGTATTCAGGACCGTCACCGCGGCGAATCAATTCGCTCGGCCCGGCGTCGTCGGCGAGCGCGGCCAGCTCGTCGAGAACCGCGGCGTCGGTGACGAAGGTGACGTAGGACTGGTATCCGTCGACCTCGCGCTCGAACGGATACGCCTCGTCGATGCTGCGCACGGTATCGATGTCGTAGGCGAGCACCCACGCGTCATAGCCGAACCTCTCGCGCAACGCGGCTTCGGCTTTCTTACGCACGGCTGCCACGCCGGAGGCCGACTCCAGCAGCACGTTGCCGCTGGCCAGGACGGTGCGCACCTCGCTGAATCCGGCATCGGCCAACGCCGATGCCACGTCGGCCATTTTGAGGGTGACGCCGCCGACGTTGACTCCGCGCAGGAATGCCGCGTACCGGGTCATGATCCGATTCCACCAGTCCGGCGATGCATGGCGCGAGGCGGGACCGGCAGGGTTGCCACGCGACGTAGGCTTTCGACATGGGACGCCAAGCCTTCGACGACAAGCTGTTGGCCCTGATCAGTGGGAACTCCCTCGGGGTGCTCGCCACGATCAAAGGTGACGGGCGGCCCCAGCTGTCGAACGTCAGCTACCACTTCGACCCGCGTGAGGTGGTGCTGCGGGTATCGGTCACCGAGCCCCGGGCCAAGACGCGCAACTTGCGCCGCGACCCGCGGGCCTCGATCCTGGTCGACTCCGACGATGGCTGGTCCTATGCCGTCGCTGAGGGCACGGCGGACCTGACGCCGCCGGCGGCCGCGCCCGACGACGAGACGGTCGAGGCGCTGATTGCCTTGTACCGCAACATCGCTGGCGAGCATCCGGACTGGGACGACTACCGACAGGCGATGGTCACCGATCGGCGAGTGCTGCTGACGCTGCCGATCTCCCACGTCTACGGCATGCCCCCGGGCATCCGGTAGGCACGCTAGGCTGCCGTTATGGCTGAATCGAGCGCCTCGCGAGAGGCTAAATCTTCTGAGTCCAAGGGGTCCAAGGAGTCACCGGAGGCAGAGGACAACAAGAGCAAGTTTCGGGCAGCCCTGGACCGGAAGATGGCGAAGTCCGCGGGCGGATCCGATCACAAAGACGGCGGCGGTAAGCAGGCTCGGGCGCAAGGTCCGTTGGAGAACCGTCGGGAATTCCGTCGCAGGGGCGGCGGCGGATAGTCAGCCCAGGGGCGGTGTGAGCAGGCCGATCGAAGGATCGGCCTGGCCTGGTTTGCCGCGCAGGCTTCCTCGGGTGCTGGGGTGTCCGAAGTTCACCTGGGACGGGTCGTTTTGGTATGCCCAGTCCGCCACGATGGTGCGTCGGCTGAACTTCCAGGTGCCCTCATGTTTGGTGTACTCGTCCAGGTACCGGCCGCCGATGATGACGTCAATGTCGTCTTTGGGCCCGGTGAAGGTGTGAAACACCAGGCAGTAGATCTCACCGCGGGCTGTGCCTCCTTCTGCGCTTCCATTTAAGTCGCCCTCAACCACGAAGTTTGTTGTGGTGATGTTGTGTTGGGAGACAAGCACATACGGCTCCGCCGCCTGTAGTTGCGCGATGAATTGCTCCACGCCGCCCGTCGAGAACGAGCCGTGCGCTTCGGTCGCGTCGGGGTGGTACAGGCGCCGCAGCGCTTCATAGTCGGCGCGGTCGACGGCCCGGCAATAGGCATTGACGAGCTGATGCAGTTCATCCCGGGCCAGCATCAGTGCCAATCTGGCCTCGTCCACCACCACGCCACGATAACCCGGTCGCTAGCGCCGCTGTCGTGGGTAGTGTTTTAGCAACCGGCCCTCGGTCTTAAAGTGTTGATCGGAAGGAAGGTCGTTGACGTTGAAACTTTGGCTGGCTCAAGATCCTGAGGCCGATCAACTGCTGGACGATGATCCGTTCGCGTTGCTGGTTGGGATGGTCTTGGATCAGCAAATCCCACTCGAAGTCGCGTTCCGTGGGCCCAAGAAGATCGCCGATCGAATGGGCGGCTTCGACGCCGCCGAAATCGCCGACTACGACCCGGACAAGTTCGCCGCGCTGTGTTCGGAAACTCCTGCGATACACCGCTTTCCGGGGTCGATGGCCAAACGCATCCAAGCGCTTGCGCAGATCGTCATGGACCGCTATGACGGGGACGCGGCCGCACTGTGGGTGGCCGGGGACCCAGACGGAAACGAGCTGCTGCGCCGGCTGAAGGGCCTACCCGGGTTCGGTGAGCAGAAGGCAAAGATCTTTCTGGCCTTGCTCGGCAAGCAGTACGGCGTGACGCCCAAGGGCTGGCGGGCAGCGGCCGGGGAGTTCGGCAAGCCCGCCACACACATCTCCGTTGCCGATATTGTCGATGCCAAGTCGCTTGGGCAGGTGCGGTCATATAAGCAGCAGCTGAAGGCAGCGGCCAAGGCGTCCAAACAGAAGTAAGGGAAAGGCGACAACGTGAAGACACACATAACGTGTCCGTGTGGCGAGGCCATCACCGGTAAGGACGAGGACGAGCTGGTTGAACTGACCCAGGCGCACCTTGCCAGCGTGCACCCGGGTCTGGACTACGACCGCGACTCGATCTTGTTTATGGCGTACTGACCCGGGGGTCAGCTAGCTTGAGGCCGCTTTAATTGCTTTAAGGCACTGCCGATTTAAGGCACGACTGTGGTGCCGATTGTGGGCATGAACTGGCACTGCCGTTCCTTGGTGGTGACCTGCCCGAAGATCGTCGACATGATGCTGCCCGAACCGGTGTCGGCGATCGCGGTCAACGTCGTCGGGCCTTCCGCGTTTATATCGGAGCGCGGCTTCATCGTCACGCTCCCCGACTTGCCGGTGGTCAGGTTCACCCAGGTGACATTCAGGGGCAGCTTCTGCACTTCCGCCGGCCCGGGGGTCCCGACGGCGGTGAACACGTACGCCGTCTGGCCGGCAGCCGGACCGGGAGCCGGAATGGCCGCGGGCCCCGCCACCGACAGCGCGGCCGCCAGGGCGTTGCTGCCGTCCGCCAGGCAGTTCGTACCGATCGACGGGTACATGAAGTCCTGGGTGGTCGGGGAATCGGGGCCGAAGCCCGGGGCTGCCGCCGCGGCCGGTGGCGCACTGGGCGCCGGGGCTGCTGCCGGCGCGGTGCCGGGAGCCGGTGCCGCGGCGAGCGCGGGGCCTGCTGCGTGGGCTGGATCGATACCCGCGGGCAGGTGCGACTGCACGCCTGGCTCGATGCCCGCCGCCGGAACATGTGGCACTGGGCCGGTGGGAGGCGCGGTGACGGCGTCGGGCGCCGCCGCCGGCGCACCCGGCTCATGGACGAACTGGTTCACCGACGCGGCTACGTTCTTGGACTCGGTGGGAGCCGTCGGGTTATGGCTGGTGAATGCTTGCGCGGCGGCCATCAGCAGCTGCGTTGCCTGCTCGGGATTGCCCGCAGCCTGCTGGATTATCGGACTCAGCTGCGACAGGGCCGGTAGGCCCGGTAACTGCTGAGTGGAGTTCGGCTGCGGTATCGGCTGCGCCGCCACCGGGTCGGCCGCCGCGCTCGGGCAGAGCCCGAACGCGACAGCCGACGCCGTGACGACTGCGGCCAAACCTTTGGACGGGTTCCAAGCGTTTGACATGGTGTCCTCTGGTTGGTGGTGGTGGATCGCAGTTAAAGGATTAGCCGGCTAAACCACTGCTCAAGGAATGGCCGAAAGCAGCGACGGCGTCGAGAGCGGCGCGGGCGCAGCAGGGCTGGCCGCTACACCCGGTATGGCACCCGAGGCCAGCGCCGGCAGGTCACCCGGAAGCGAAAGCTGCGATGGCACATTGAGCGGCAGGCCCGGCAGTGCCGGCATGGTGACCTTCGCCGGTGGTACCGCCGCAGCCGGTGCGGTGGCCCCGGTAGCGGGAGTGGCCGGCGCGGTGATGCCCGGGATGGACATTGGCAATCCCGGGGTGGCCGGAGCCGCCGGGGCGGCCGGTGCCTGTCCCGCCAATCCTGGGATCACCGAGGTGATCCCAGAGAGGGGAGAGGTTGCCGCCGGAGCGGTGGGTGCCGCTGCGGCGGCCGGAGTCAGCCCGGGAAACGTGATGCCGGGAGCGGCCGGTGCGGCCGGCGGCGTGGCGCCCAGCGCGGTAGCGAGGTTCTGCAGAATCTGCGGTGCGTTGGCCGCCGAAGCGATCAACTGCTGCGGAAGGTTCTGCAACGGCCCCGTCACATCCGGCGCGGGGTCAGCGTGGGCGATACCGCCCGTCAAAAGGGCGGCGGAGGAACCGACAACGACGGCGGTTGCTCGCAAGTAGGTCCAGATGGTTGGCATGACTCTCCCTGGTTCATCGGTGATTAAGGTCTGGCGCCGAAGTTACTTTGATACTGATGTGACTCAAGTGACACGTGTGGCATTTATGGGATCGTTACGGATATGAGCACCACCGGTGACCCGGCGCTCGGCCGCCAGGTCGCCTGCCCCGATCGCTAAAGTCGGGCAGATAGACGCCACCTCGGCCGCCCCGGCGGCACCCATCACCCGGCGGTTAGCGGGTGCCGCGCCCCTGTTGCTGATCCTCAGTGTCGCGGCGAGACTCGCCTGGACATACCTGACGCCCACCGGCGCAAACTTTGTTGACCTGCACGTCTATCTCGGCGGCGCGGCTGCGCTCGACCACCCGGGCACCCTCTACAGCTACGTGTACGCCGACCAGACGCCGGACTTCCCGCTGCCCTTCACATATCCGCCGTTCGCGGCGGTCATCTTCTACCCCCTGCACCTGCTGCCGTTTGGCCTAGTTGCTTTCCTGTGGCAGGCGGCCACGATGGCGGCCCTCTACGGCGCGGTCCGGGTCAGCCAGCGCCTGTTGGGTGCTCCCGCCGACCACCGCGTGGCGATGTTGTGGACGGCGGTCTGCGTGTGGATTGAACCGCTGCGCAGCACTTTCGACTACGGGCAGATCAATGTCTTCCTGATGCTGGGGGTGCTCTGGGCGGTCTACACCACGCGATGGTGGCTATCGGGCCTGCTGGTCGGCGTGGCGGCCGGCGTCAAGCTGACCCCGGCAGTCTCCGGTCTCTATTTCGCCGGCGCTCGGCGGTGGCGCGAAGTGGCGTTTTCGGCGGTCGTGTTTGTCGCCACGGTTGCTGTGTCGGCATTGGTCGTTGGCGACCAGGCCCGCTATTACTTCACCGACCTACTCGGCGATGCGCGCCGTATTGGGCCCATCGCCACCTCATTCAACCAATCCTGGCGTGGCGCGATCTCCCGAATCCTGGGCCACGACGCCGGTTTTGGTCCCCTTGTGCTGGCCGCGATCGCCCTTACCGCGGTGGTGGCCGTCCTGGCCTGGCGGGCGCTGGACGGGTCTGACCGGCTCGGCAGGTTGCTTGTGGTCGAGTTGTTCGGGCTGCTGTTCTCGCCGATCTCGTGGACCCACCACTGGGTGTGGCTGGTGCCGCTGATGATCTGGGCCATTCACGGGCCGCTGCGCGAACGGCTGGGCGCCCGGATTGTCGGCTGGGGCTGGCTGGCGCTCACCCTGATCGGCGTTCCGTGGTTGCTGAGCTTCGCGCAACCGACCATCTGGCAAATAAGCCGGCCCTGGTATCTGGCGTGGGCCGGTCTCGTCTACATGCTGGCCGCGCTCGCTACGTTGAGCTGGATCGCCGCGACCGGGAGACGTGCCGCTTCGGTGAGGATGACCCCATCAGCGTTGTCGACGACCTGGGCTTTGTAGCCGAACTCGACCGGCTTGCCCAGGCGTCCTTTGCGGATCGGGCGGGCATCGACATCGTGGAGGCTGACCAGTCGGCTGGCTGATTCGGGCATCACCCCGGCCAGGCGGCTACGGGCCTGGGCGATAACGCGTTCGGTGCGGCCCACCAGGGTGTTCAGGTCGTTGATCGCCCGGTGCAGCCGGCCTTTGCGCTGCCCGGTCGCGGTGCGCAGTGCGCGTCTCGCGTTGCGGATCACCACGGCCGCTTCACGGCTGGCTGCTTCGGCGATCCCGGCGAGTTCACCGGTGATCCGGTGCACCGCGGCCTGGGCCTCATCGCGTTGCTGAGCTCCGCGCAGTCCGAGCTTCGCCGCGATCGCGCGGGCCCGCCGCCCGGCTGAGCGCCGCCGGTCCCGCGACTGGGTGCAGGTCGCGCCACCAGCAGCTTTGATCCGCGCCACGGTGCGGGCCATCGTTGCGATTGCCTTGGCCAGCAGACCCGAATCGGTCGGATACTTGACCGCAGCGGCGATCACGGTGGTGTCGGCGCGGACCTTGTCGGTGCGCAACAGCTTGGCTGCGGACGCCTTGACCAGCAGCGCCTCGTTGAGGCCGGTGACCGCGTCGTCTCCACAGCGGGTGGTGATCTTCATCAACGTGGTCGGATGCGGCACCCGCGTGCCGAACGGGATCCGGCAAAACCGCTGCCAGGAGATCGAATCCGACACTTCCCGGCACAACGACTCGTAACCCAGCCGATACCGGAACTTGAGGAACATCAACCGCAGATAGGTCTCCATCGGGATCGACGGCCGCCCGATCCGGGCATCGAAATACCCGGCGAACGGTGCGAAGAACACCGGATCATCCAGCAGCGCATCCACCCGACCCAACTCGACCGGCAACACCAACAACTCCGGCGGCAGGATCGACTCCCACAACGTCGGCTGGTCGTTTACAGTACGAAACATGATGGCCTCGAATCCTTCTCGCCAAGGGTTCGAGGCCATCATCCAGTCAACGACCCTCAAAAGGCTCGACACACGACCAGGTAATAGTTAGCGGGCTAGTCCGCGATGATCCCGTCGATGTCGCGCGCCATCGCGACGTCCTTGTCGGTGATCCCACCCTCGGAATGTGTAACCAGCGCGAAAGTCACTGTTCGCCAACGGATATCGATGTCAGGATGATGGTCTTTGGCCTCCGCGTATTCGCCCACCCGGCGCACCGCGTCAATGCCGGCGAGGAAGCTCGAAAATTTGACGGACCGCCGCAGGGCACCGTCGGCGCGTTCCCAGCCGTCGAGGTCGGGCAGTGCGGCATCCACTTGTTCATCCGTTAACACAGCCATACATCCGAAGGTATACCGTCACTGGCCATGCCGACCCAGATCGTCGTTGCCGGGGCGGTCATCTGCGACTCCGCCGTCCTGGTGGCGCAACGACTGCGTCCGCCGGCGTTAGCCGGCCGCTGGGAACTCCCTGGCGGCAAGGTCGCGCCCGGCGAGACCGAGCGCGACGCGCTGGCGCGCGAGCTGGCCGAGGAACTGGGGCTCGATGTCGTCGACTTCGTGGTGGGCGATCGCCTCGGCCACGACATCGCACTGAACGCCGCGATGACGCTGCGCGCCTATCGCGTGCGCCTGGTTCGCGGCGAACCGCAGCCACGCGACCACCAGGCGCTGCGCTGGGTGACCGCGGCCGAACTGCCCGAAGTGGACTGGGTGCCCGCCGACCGTGGCTGGTTGGAGGAGCTCGCAAGAGCGCTCTGACGGCCTTGCCGAACCGAGCTCAGTTCGCTATCTAAGGCCCCCGCTGCCACAATCACCGACGTGCTATTTCGAAATGTCGCGATTGTCGCGCACGTAGACCACGGCAAAACGACGCTGGTCGACGCCATGTTGAGGCAGTCCGGCGCCCTGACCCACCGTGGTGACGACGTCGTCGAACGACTGATGGACTCCGGTGACCTGGAGAAGGAAAAGGGCATCACCATCCTGGCGAAGAACACTGCCGTCCATCGCAAGAACCCGGACGGAACGATGGTCGTGATCAACGTCATCGACACGCCCGGACACGCCGACTTCGGTGGCGAGGTGGAGCGCGGGCTGTCGATGGTCGACGGTGTGCTGCTCCTCGTGGACGCCTCCGAGGGGCCGTTGCCCCAGACCCGGTTCGTGCTGCGGAAGGCGTTGGCGGCGCATCTGCCCGTCATCTTGGTGGTGAACAAGACCGACCGGCCCGATGCGCGCATCGCCGAGGTCGTCTCCGATAGCCACGACCTGTTGCTCGACGTCGCCTCCGACCTGGATGCAGAGGCGCAGACGGCCGCCGAGCACGCGCTCGGACTGCCGACGCTGTACGCGTCTGGACGAGCGGGCATCGCCAGCACCACCCAACCCGCCAATGGTGAGAACCCCGACGGCGACAACCTCGACCCGCTGTTCGACGTGCTGCTGGAGCACATCCCGCCGCCGCAGGGCGACCCCGAGGCCCCGCTGCAGGCGCTGGTGACCAACCTCGACGCCTCGGCCTTCCTCGGCAGGCTCGCACTGATCCGGATCTACAAGGGCCGGATCCGCAAGGGTCAGCAGGTCGCCTGGATGCGCGAGGTGGACGGCCATCCGGTCATCACGAACGTCAAGATCACCGAACTGCTCGTCACCGAGGGCGTGGAACGGACGTCCACCGACGAAGCGATTGCGGGTGACATTGTCGCCGTCGCAGGTATTCCGGAGATCATGATCGGCGACACACTGGCTGACACTGAGCATGCCCACGCGCTGCCGCGGATCACGGTCGACGAGCCGGCCATATCGGTGACGATTGGGACCAACACCTCGCCGTTGGCGGGCAAGGTGCCCGGACACAAGCTGACCGCCCGCATGGTGAAGTCGCGGCTGGACTCCGAACTGGTCGGCAATGTGTCGATCAAGGTCGTCGACATCGACCGGCCCGACGCGTGGGAGGTACAGGGCCGAGGTGAACTCGCGCTGGCGGTGCTGGTCGAGCAGATGCGCCGGGAGGGTTTCGAACTCACTGTCGGCAAGCCGCAGGTGGTCACCAGGACGGTCGACGGCAAACTGCACGAACCGTTCGAGGCGATGACGATCGACTGCCCCGACGAATTCGTGGGCGCGATCACTCAGCTGATGGCGGGCCGCAAGGGTCGCATGGAGGAGATGACCAACCACGCCGCGGGCTGGGTCCGGATGGACTTCATCGTGCCCAGCCGCGGCTTGATCGGCTTCCGCACCGACTTCCTCACCCTCACGCGCGGCACCGGCATCGCCAACGCCGTGTTCGACGGCTACCGGCCGTGGGCCGGTGAGATCCGGGCCCGCCACACCGGGTCGCTGGTCTCGGACCGAACCGGCAAGATCACGCCATTCGCGTTGACCCAACTGGCCGATCGTGGGCAGTTCTTCGTCGAACCGGGCGACGACACCTACGAGGGCCAGGTCGTCGGGATCAACCCGCGCGCCGAGGACCTCGACATCAATGCGACCCGCGAGAAGAAGCTCACCAATATGCGCTCGTCGACGGCCGACGTCTTCGAGACGCTCGCCCGTCCCCTGGAATTGGGCCTCGAGCAGGCGATGGAGTTCTGCGCCGACGATGAATGCGTTGAGGTGACTCCGGAGATCGTCCGGGTCCGCAAGGCGGAGCTGGACGCCACCAGCCGTGCGCGCAGTAAGGCGCGGGCCAAGGCCAGGGGTTAGCAGTTTGGCGCGCCCCGCTCGCGAGCGTAACGCCACTGCGAAATCCGGACCCGTATCTCGCCACCGCGTTACGCTCGGCAGCCGACTCCTTACCCTGGTGGGCGTGCCGAGACCAGCGCGCCGCGTCTTCCTGACGACCGGCGTGCTGGTGGCAATCGTGGGGCTGGTGTTGGCGGCCTGTTCGGCCAACCCGCCGCCCGCGCCGCAAAGCACCGATACACCGCACAACTCACCGCCGCCACCGCAACGGGTCAACCAGATCATCATGGGCATCGACTCGATCGGTGCCGGATTTAACCCGCATCTGCTGTCCGATCTGTCGCCGGTGAATGCGGCCATCAGTGCGCTGGTGTTACCCAGCGCTTTTCGGCCGCTGCCCGATGCGAATACGCCGACGGGTTCGCGCTGGGAGATGGACCCGACGTTGTTGGTGTCCGCCGAAGTGACCAACCAGAACCCGTTCACGGTGACCTACAAAATCCGGCCTGAGGCGCAGTGGACCGATAACGCGCCCATCGGCGCCGACGACTTCTGGTATTTGTGGCGGCAGATGGTCAGTCAGCCGGGAGTGGTCGATCCGGCTGGATACGACCTGATCACCGGAGTGCAGTCGATCGAGGGCGGCAAACAGGCCGTCGTCACCTTCGCGCAGCCTTATCCGGCGTGGAAGGAGCTGTTCAACAATCTCCTGCCGGCGCACATCGTCAAGGATGTGCCGGGCGGTTTCTCGGCCGGGCTGGCCAGGGCGCTACCGGTCACCGGCGGCCAGTTCCGGGTGGAGAACATCGACCCGCAGCGCGACGAGATCCTGATCGCCCGCAACGACCGTTATTGGGGGCTGCCCGCCAAACCCTCACTCATCCTGTTCCGGCGCGCCGGCGCGACGGCCGCGCTGGCCGATTCTGTGCGCAACGGCGACACCCAGGTGGCCCAGGTTCATGGCGGCTCGGCGGCTTTCGCCCAGCTGTCCGCTATCCCCGACGTGCGCACCGCGCGGATCGTGACGCCGCGAGTCATGCAGCTCACGTTGCGCGCGAACGAGGCCAAACTGGCCGATACTCAAGTCCGCAAGGCGATTTTGGGGTTGCTCGACGTTGACCTGCTGGCGGCGGTGGGTGCCGGCAGTGACAACACCATCACGCTGGACCAGGCCCAGATCCGGTCGCCCAGCGACCCAGGCTACGAGCCCACCTCCCCACCGGCGATGACCACGCAGGCGGCGCTGGCGTTGCTGGCGTCATCCGGGTACGAGATCGACAGCAACGCTTCGGCGGCGCCCAATTCGACCACGCCCCCGCCCAATTCGCCGCCGGCGCCGCCGACTGGGCCGCCGGAAGTCACTCGCGGCCGCATCAGCAAGGACGGCCAACAGCTGTCGCTGATCATCGGGGTGGCGACAAACGACCCGACCTCGGCGGCTGTGGCCAACACGGCCGCCGACCAATTGCGCAACGTAGGGATTGCCGCGACCGTGCAGGCGCTGGATCCGGTATCGCTTTACCGCGACGCGGTGGACCACAACCGGGTGGACGCCATCGTCGGGTGGCACCAGGCCGGCGGGAATCTCGCGACGTTGCTTGCCTCGCGCTACGGCTGCCCGGCGTTGCAGACGACGTTGCAGCCGACGGGGGCATCGACCTCGAACGCGCCTCCCAGTGCGCCGGCCAACTCACCAGCCGGCGCGCCGCCGACAGCCGGGCCGTCCAGCCAGGTCCCCGAGCCCGGCGCGCTGGTGCAAGCGCCGTCAAACCTCACTGGAATCTGCGATCGCAGCATCCAGTCGAACATCGACGCCGCACTCAACGGCACCAAGAACATCAACGACGTGATCACCGCGGTCGAACCGCGGTTGTGGAACATGTCGGCGGTTCTGCCGATCCTGCAGGACACCACGATCGTCGCGGCCGGCCCAAGCGTGCAGAACGTCAGCCTGTCGGGTGCGGTGCCCGTCGGCATCATCGGCGATGCCGGGCAGTGGATTAAAACCGGGCCATAAGCGTCTGCCCGCGCCGCGTGCGGGCCGCGTGCGGCAGCGTCAATCGTTGCGCGTGGTCGGTGGCCGTGGCGGGATCACGGTGTCGACGATCAGCGCAAGCTCGCGTCGATTCGGCGCTGTCCCGGTGAGCAAGAAGTGCTGGCTTATCAACGCGGGTCCGATTCGCGCGGTCAGCGGGGTCAGCGTGGCCGGGTCGATGTCGCCGGCATCGACGGCCGCCCGCAGGATCGACTCGACGATTTTCAGGCGAGGGCCTACCACGGCGTCGGCGAAGATGGCACGCATTTCAGGTTCGTGCAGGAGTTGGTGGATGGTGCACAGGCCGGGAAACGCGGTTTTTCCGGCCATCATGTCGCTATGGGCGGTGAGCATGGCCAGCAGGCTCTCTCTGGCCGGTCGCCCGGAGCGCGGCTCGGGCACCGGCGGCAGAGCGAAAACCAAAGCGGCGTGCACCAGGTCGTGCGTGCTGGCCCAGCGCCGGTACAGCGCCGCCTTGCCGGTGTGGGCGCGCGCCGCGATGCCCTCCATGGTCAGCCCGCCGTATCCGACCGCGGCCAGCTCGGCCAACGTGGCCTCGTAGAGCGCATGCTCGAGTACCTCACCGCGCCGACGGCTCTTGCTGCAATTCGGGGCGGTGTCGGTGAGTGGCGGCATTCGTCGATAGTAGCCGTCAGCGTTCCTATTTGCGGCGATCTGCCGCAACGCCTTCGGGCAGCCGACGGCAGGTACGGTGCATTAATGGCTGAGACCCCGCGGCTGCTGTTCGTACACGCGCACCCTGACGACGAGAGCCTCGCCAACGGCGCCACCATCGCGCACTACACCGCCCGCGGGGCGCAGGTCCGCGTGGTCACCTGCACGCTCGGCGAGGAAGGCGAAGTTATCGGCGATCAATGGGCCGAGCTCGCCGTTGACCGCGCAGACCAACTCGGCGGCTACCGAATCGGTGAGCTCACCGCGGCACTGCACGCGCTGGGGGTCGGCGGGCCCGTCTACCTGGGCGGCGCGGGCCGCTGGCGCGACTCGGGTATGGCCGACGTCCAAACGGGGCATCACCGGCGGTTCATCGACGCCGACGAACATGAGGCCGCGGGCGAGCTGGTCGCCATCATCCGCGAGCAGCGACCGCACGTCGTCGTGACCTACGACCCCAACGGTGGCTACGGCCACCCCGATCATGTGCGCACCCACACCGTGACGACGGCCGCGGTGGCGGCGGCCGGCACCGCCGACTACCCGGGCGAGCCGTGGACGGTGCCGAAGTTCTATTGGACGGTGTTCGCGACGAGTGCGTTCGCTGCGGCCCGCGGCGACGTGAAACCCGGTGATTTGCTGCCCGATTGGGTGCTCCCGTCGCCCGAAGAGCTCACGTTCGGATTCTCGGATGAGGACATCGATGCCGTCGTCGAAGCAGCCGAAGAGGCTCGCGCGGCGAAGGCCGAGGCGCTCGCCGCGCATGCCACCCAGGTCGTCGTGGGTCCCACCGGGCGGGTCTGCGCCCTGTCGAACAACATGGCGCTGCCGATCGTCGGGCAGGAACACTACGTTCTGGTCGCGGGGTCGGCGGGGGATCGCGATGAGCGTGGCTGGGAGACAGATCTGCTCGCGGGACTCGGTCTCGACGGGTAGTCAGGCGGTAGGCTTCCAATAGGCAGCCACGGAAGGAATTCGGATGGACCCTGACATGGACCCCAACATGCAGCATTGGCAGGATCGACTCGACAGCTTGCAGTGGGTTATCGGCTCCATTCTCTCCCAAGTCGACAGCGTTCCGACCTGACCGAAACCAGGCCACGCGCCGCTGTTCGCGCCGTTGTCTTGGCGCTGTTGGCCGTGGATGGGGTGCTCTCCGCGCTAGCCGGTGCCCTGCTGCTGCCGCTCTATATCGGTTCGATTCCCCTTCCCATCAGCGCATTGATCAGCGGATTGGTCAATGCGGCCCTAGTCTGGGCCGCCGGGCTCTGGACCAGGTCGCCGCGTCTGGCCGCGTTGCCCCTGTGGACCTGGTTGCTCACGGTCGCGATCATCAGCGTCGGCGGCCCCGGCGGCGACGTCATTTTGGACGGCCGGGGCGTGCTGGCCTACGGAGCCTTGTTTCTGGTGGTCCTCGGGGCCGCGCCTCCGGTGTGGGTGCTACGGCGGCGCAGCCGGCACAACACCGACGGGGTCGTTACGGGAACACCGGCGGAGGGAGCGGCGGAAACGGCGGGAGGAAGCCGCGGATCCAATAGATCTCCGTGTGGATGAACTGGTTGATCGACGCCGTGGTGGCCGCCCAGAAGTTGCTCAGCCCTTGACTGAAGCTGATGGCTCCGGTTAACCAATCGAGCGTGTTGAACAGAGCGCTCTGCACCATGGGCTCGAAGAGGTCGTAGATGAAGTTGATCTGCGGGGCCAACAGGCCCACCCACGGCACCCATCCCACCGCGTAAGCGGCGAGGTTGAAGGCGTACTGCACGTAGGGCTCGGCGAAGTTGTAGAAATTCTTGATCGAGTCGGCGATCGAATTGAATGCCGCCGGTGTGGCGTGGGCGTTGGTCAGGTTGCCGGCGTGTAGTAGCGAGCCTGCCGCGGTGGCGGCGGTGACCCCTCCGGTGGGCCGGCCGAGCAGCGCGCCGACCGCACCACTGCCCGTAAAAGCGGCCTCGATTCGGCTCACGGCATTGGACACGCTCGCGGCATTGGATGGGCCCACGCCCGCGCCGGCGCCCCCTGGAATCAGGGCGTGCCCCAGCAGCGCCTGGGCAGGCGCGCTCACCGCCTTCGTCAGAGTCTGCGTGGCTGCCGTCTCGGCCGCCGCATAGTTGCTCGCAGTCGCGGCCAAAGCCTGGACGAACTCCTCGTGGAATACGGCCGCCCGCAAGCTGAGCTGCTGATAGCTCTGTGCATGCTGGGAAAACAGCGCGGCGATCTGCGTCGACACTTCGTCGGCGGCCGCAGCCAGCACGCCGGTCGTCGGGGCCGCCGCGGCCGCGTGGACCGCGCTCAGCGTCGACCCGATACCGGCCACGTCCGACGCCGCCGCAACCAGCGCCCCCGGCTCCGCGAGCATGAAAGACATCGCGCACCTCCCCGTGCTTCACAACGGCGCGCCGACCCGCGCGACAAGTTGATTGCTGAGAACGGATCGTATCGCTATGACCGTCGGTTAGCCGGGAGATTCGCCAAACGAACGACCGCACGTCGGGGCAGGGAAAACCGCTCCGAGCCGCCGCTGATACGCGGCGGAGTCACTCGCAGCTATAGCCATCCGAGCAGGTAGTAGGGCAAATACAGCACCGTGTCAAGTAACCAGAAGGGCAAATAAAGGGGGTCATACAACAAGACCCCGATAAAGGAGTAAACAAGGTCGAGCAACGGGTAGCCGTAGTACCCGTACCCGTAACCGTAGTACCCGTACGGGTAGTACGCCCCCGCGTGGGTCGTCGCGGCCGGTGAAAGCGATGCGCTGGAGGCCGGAGCACCGAGTCGGCCAGTTGATGCCTTGGCGGCGGATGGGCCGCCACTGAGGAGGCCGGTAAGGCCGCCGTTGCCCGGAGCGACACTCCCGAGGTGGTTCGCGGCAGTCGAGAGGGCACCGCTGAACGCCTTGCCGGCGCCCGCGATCGAACTAGAGAGGGTTTGCGCGGCGCTGGCCTCGGCGGCCGCATAAGTCTTTGCGCTGTCGGTCAATGCCTGCACGAATTGTTGATGAAAGGCCGATGCCTGTGCGCTGAGTTGTTGGTACCGCAGCCCGTGTTCGGAGAACAATGCGGCGATCTGCGTCGAAACCTCGTCCGCGGCCCCCGCGACCACACTGGTTGTCTGTGCTGCGGCTGCGTGGGTGGCCTTTGTGACCGTCGACCCGACCTCCGTCAAGTCCGAGGCCGCGGTAACCAGCGCGTCGGGTGCCGCAAGCAAAAAGGACATCTCGCACCTCTTTCGACTAGGCAGTTTCTAACGTCACGACCGGCCGCAATTGGTGATCGTTGATTGCCAGATCCGGATGCCGGATCCACGAGTTGGTGAGTGATGGTGAACGAATTGAAGGCTAGATTTTGGTAGCTAGCCGCGTCAAGATCCCACTCCGGTGGTCCGTTATCCGGAGGCGGTCAGCCGGGCGTTTCGATGCTTAGCCGCCGTGTCGTGTCGACGCCAGGACAGTCGACCGCATGCCGGCGCGAGCGCGGCGCTAATGTTGCGGTATGGCACGGCTGCCCAGGGGTTCACATCAGCATGGGCGGATGAAATTCGATCGTCGGGAAGTTACACCAACGTGCCACTGACTCCGGGCCAGGAGCCCAACGCAGAGCCGATTGCTCTGCCCAGCCCCATCGTTCCACCCGCTCTCCCGCCGAAGTCGGGTGCTTCGGCACTGCGACGGGTACTGCGGCGGGCCCGAGACGGCGTCGCGCTCAATGTTGACGAGGCTGCCACGGCGCTGACCGCGCGCGGCGACGACCTGGCCGATCTTTGCGCGAGTGCGGCGCGAGTGCGGGACGCTGGTCTGCTGGCGGCCGGACGACGCGGAGTGGCCGGGGGATTGCCCATCACCTATTCGCGCAAGGTCTTCATCCCGGTCACCCACCTGTGCCGCGACAACTGCCACTACTGCACTTTCGTCTCCGTGCCGGGTAAGTTGCGGGCCCAAGGAACCGGCATGTACATGGAGCCGGACGAGATCCTCGACGTCGCGCGGCGCGGGGCCGAACTCGGTTGCAAGGAAGCACTATTCACTCTTGGCGACCGTCCGGAGGACCGCTGGCCCGAGGCGGGCGAATGGCTCGGTGAACGGGGCTACGACTCCACGCTGTCCTATGTACGGGCGATGGCGATCCGGGTGCTGGAGGAGACCGGGCTGTTGCCGCACCTGAACCCGGGTGTGCTGAGCTGGTCGGAGCTCTCACGGCTCAAGCCGGTGGCGCCGTCGATGGGCATGATGTTGGAGACCACGTCGCGGCGGCTGTTCGAGACAAAAGGGCTCGCACACTATGGAAGCCCGGACAAAGACCCGGCGGTTCGGCTGCGCACCCTGACCGACGCGGGCCGGTTGTCCATTCCGTTCACCACCGGTCTGCTGGTCGGCATCGGTGAGACACTGCCCGAACGAGCCGATACCTTGCACGCGATTCGTAAGTCACACAAAGAGTTCGGGCATGTGCAAGAAGTGATCGTGCAGAATTTCCGGGCCAAGGAGCACACCGCGATGGCGGCGGTGCCCGATGCCGGAATCGAGGATTACCTGGCGACGGTGGCGGTTGCGCGGCTGGTGCTCGGTCCGGGCATGCGGATCCAGGCGCCCCCAAACCTGGTGTCTCGTGATGAATGTCTGGCGTTGATCGGTGCCGGGGTCGACGACTGGGGTGGCGTTTCGCCGCTGACGCCCGATCACGTGAACCCGGAACGGCCCTGGCCCGCTTTGGATGAGCTGGCCGCTGTCACCGCCGAGGCCGGTTACGAACTCGTGCAGCGATTGACCGCCCAGCCCAAATACGTGCAGGCGGGAGCCGCGTGGATCGACCCGCGGGTGCGTGGGCACGTAATGGCTTTAGCCGATCCGGAGACCGGCCTGGCCCGCGACGTCAACCCGGTCGGGATGCCATGGCAGGAACCCGACGACGTGGAGTCATCCGGCCGGGTGAACCTCCATGCGGCGATCGACACAGAGGGCCGCAACACCGAGGCCCGCAGCGATCTCGACAGTGCCTTCGGCGACTGGGAATCGATTCGGGCACACGTGCACGAGCTGGCCGCGAACGCACCCGCGCGCATTGATTCCGATGTTCTTGCCGCGCTGCGTTCGGCGGAGCGCGATCCCGCCGGCTGCACCGACGATGAGTATCTGGCGCTCGCTACCGCCGAGGGTCCCGCGCTGGAAGCGGTTGCCGCATTGGCGGATTCGCTACGCCGCGACGCCGTCGGTGATGACGTGACCTTTGTGGTGAACCGCAACATCAACTTCACCAACATCTGCTACACCGGCTGCCGGTTCTGCGCGTTCGCGCAGCGCAAGGGTGACGCCGACGCGTATTCGCTGTCGGCGGCAGAGGTGGCCGAACGCGCCTGGGAGGCCCATGTCGAAGGTGCCACCGAGGTGTGTATGCAGGGCGGGATCGACCCCGAGCTGCCGGTCACCGGCTACGCCGAGCTGGTGCGCGCCGTCAAGGCCCGAGTGCCGTCGATGCACGTGCATGCATTCTCCCCGATGGAGATCGCCAGCGGCGTGACCAAGAGCGGGTTGAGCATTCGCGAGTGGCTGATCAGCCTGCGCGAGGCCGGCCTGGGGAGCATTCCCGGCACCGCCGCGGAAATTCTGGACGACGAGGTGCGCTGGGTGCTGACCAAGGGCAAGCTACCGACGTCGATGTGGGTCGAGATCGTGAGCACCGCGCACGAAGTCGGCCTGCGGTCGTCCTCGACGATGATGTACGGACACGTAGACAACCCCGGCCATTGGGTGGCCCACCTCAACGTGCTGCGCGGCATCCAGGACCGTACCGGCGGGTTCACCGAGTTCGTGCCACTGCCGTTCGTGCACCAGAATTCGCCGCTGTACCTGGCCGGTGGGGCACGGCCCGGCCCCACTCACCGTGACAACCGGGCGGTGCACGCGCTCGCGCGGATCATGTTGCACGGCCGCATCTCCCACATCCAGACCAGCTGGGTGAAGCTCGGCGTCGAACGCACGCAGGTGATGCTCAACGGCGGCGCCAACGACCTGGGCGGAACCCTGATGGAGGAAACCATCTCACGGATGGCCGGTTCCGAATACGGCTCGGCCAAGACCGCTGCCGAACTGGCCGCCATCGCTGAGGGGATTGGTCGTCCCGCGCGTCAGCGCACCACGACTTACGCGCCGCTGGCCGCATAGTTCTTCGGGTCGCGAGGGTGCGTGTCTGTACGACGGCACGCCGCCGGGGGCGGCATTCTGCGCACCCTCGCGCCGGGGTCGTGGGTGGGTATACGAATGCTGTGCAACGACAGATCGATGACGATCGCTTCCCGGAGTGGCAACCATTCCGCGACGCCGTCCAGCAGCGCCGACCCGACGCCGGCACCTGGTGTGAAGCCTGGACCGTGCGTGACATCGTGATCCATCAAGCCGGAACCGCCGCGGAGTTGGCCCGCGTATTGGGTGCTCACCTGGACGGCGAACCCGTTGGAACCCGCAGTTTCGAGCAGCGGGAAAGCCCGTTGCGAGCACTCAACGACTCAGACCTGTGGGACGCGCTGCACGACCGGATGGCCGCGCTAAATGCGGTGGCAGCCGCGGGTGACCAGGTGCCCGCGGACACCGATGTCGGCTGGACGGGTCGCACCATGAAGGTGCCGTGGTTTGCCGAGCACATGCGCGAAGAACTCGTGCTGCACGGCTGGGACGTCACTGGGGACGACGCTGCCGCGCAAGCCCGACTGGCGCAGCCATGGATGACGACCCACACCGTCGTTGCGGTGGGGCGTCCCTTGCTCGCCAAAGGGATTGAGCAACTGCGCGCGGGCGAACGTGTCGAGGCGCGCCTGAGGGTTGCCGAAACCGACGATGTGTTGATTGATGCTGACAACGACGACATCGCCATCGCGCTGGCCGCTCCCGAAGGCCCAGCCACACTTGAAACCGACGCCGCAGCCCGAGTATTGCTGCTGTGGGGGCGTCGACCGGGCGATCCGTCGCGGATTTGCAGCACCGCGGGACCGCAAGCCTTGGCCCAACTGCGCCGGTTACTCAGCGGTTACTGAGCGGTCGAGCTCGGCTCAGTAGTTGCTGCAGCTGCCGGCTACCGTGTTCAGGTCGTTCACGTACTGCGCCGCCCCCGGCATGGCCTGGATCTGTAGGGCCATCTGCCGCCGCTGTGCCGGGCCGGAACTCAGGAAACGCTGCAGGTAGCTCTGCGCCATCGGCGATGCGGTGAATTGCGCAGCAGCACCCGGGTCCGTCGCATTGAGCGCCGCAATAACCTGACCGTAGTTGCAGGTGGTATTGACGGCCGCGTCCAGCGGATCTGCGGATGCGACGCCGGCACCGGCAGTCAGGGCCAGTGCCACTCCCGCACCGCCCACCGCGGCGGCCAATTTAGTCAACGACAGCCTAACCATGTGTTACATCCTCCAAGCTAACTAATGCACCGGCGAAATCTCGACGGCGACGACTTCTACCCCGCGGGTTGCCGTCTGCGCTCAAGGTTACCAGGCCCCGCGGAGTTGTTCCCCTCATGATAGCAATCGGCACACCCGCCGCAAACGTAACAATGTGCAGGTCAGAGATTCAGTAAGGCTGGCTAAGTTGGGCTAAAACCGCGCCGGGATCTAGAGCCTGGACGCCACTTCGGTGCCCTGTTTGATCGCGTGCTTGGCGTCCAACTCGGCGGCGGCCGCACCGCCGATGATGTGCGGGTTGACGCCGTTGCTCCGCAGTTGGGCCTCCAGATCACGCGCCGGCCCCTGGCCGGCGCACAGCACCACGTTTTCGACCGCCAGCAACTGTGGTCGTTGCCGGTCCGGACCGAAGGTGATGTGCAGGCCGTCGTCGGCGATCCGCTCGTAGTGATATCGGTGTGGGTGCGGACGTGCCACGAGTTGACGTGTATGTGCGACGTCTAGTATCAGTAACCGAAACGCTTTGCCTTAAAAGCTCAAAGAGGCTACGAATAGGCGAGCAGCAGCCCACACTTACCACTACAGACACCGCTACAGACACGACTACAGACACCGCTACAAAATAGGAAACGTTGAGGAGACGTCCGTGACGTACACGATCGCCGAACCCTGCGTCGACATCAAGGACAAGGCGTGCATCGAGGAGTGCCCCGTCGACTGTATCTACGAGGGCGCTCGGATGCTGTACATCCACCCCGACGAATGTGTCGACTGCGGGGCCTGCGAACCGGTCTGCCCGGTCGAAGCGATCTACTACGAAGACGACGTGCCCGACCAGTGGGGCCAGTACACCCAGATCAACGCCGACTTCTTCGTTGAGCTTGGGTCGCCGGGCGGCGCGGCCAAGGTCGGCCTGACCGAGAACGATCCGCAGGTCGTCAAGGATCTGGCGCCACAGGGCGAAGGCGACTGAGCGGGCCGGTGCTGCAGGAGCCCGGGAGCGGCCGGCCTTCCGTGGCGGCCTCCCTGCCGGAGTTCCCCTGGGACACCCTGGCCGACGCTAAAGCGCTGGCCGCGGCACATCAGGACGGAATCGTTGACCTGTCCGTCGGAACCCCGGTCGATCCCGTCGCGCCAGTGATCCGGGAGGCCCTGGCCGCGGCCAGCTCCGCTTCGGGTTATCCCGCCACGGCTGGGACCGCGAGGTTGCGCGAGTCGGCGGTGGCGGCTCTGAATCGGCGTTACGGCATCACCGGGTTGACCGAAGCTGCGGTGCTGCCGGTGATCGGCACCAAGGAGTTCATCGCCTGGTTGCCGACCCTGCTCGGCCTGGGCCCGTCCGACGCGGTCGTGGTGCCGGAACTGGCCTATCCGACCTATGACGTCGGCGCCCGGCTGGCCGGGGCGCAAGTGCTGCGGGCGGACTCGCTGACTCAGCTGGGCCCCCAATCGCCGTCGCTGGTGTTCCTGAACTCCCCAAGTAACCCGACCGGGCGCGTGCTGGGCGTCGATCACCTGCGCAAGGTGGTCGGCTGGGCGCGGGACAGGGATGTGCTGTTGGCTTCCGACGAGTGTTACCTGGGCCTGGGCTGGGAGGCCGAGCCCCTATCGGTGCTGCATCCCGCGGCCTGCGGTGGCGACCACACAGGATTGCTGGCAATCCACTCGCTTTCGAAGAGCTCGTCGCTTGCCGGGTACCGGGCCGGCTTCGTCGCCGGAGATCCGGGCCTGGTCGCCGAACTGCTGGCGGTGCGCAAACACGCCGGGATGATGGTGCCGACGCCGGTGCAGGCGGCCATGGTGGCCGCCCTGGATGACGACGCTCACGAGAAACTGCAGCGTGAGCGGTACGCTCGGCGGCGGGCCGCGCTGGCGCCGGCCTTGCGCTCGGCGGGTTTTGCTATCGACGATTCGGAGGCCGGCCTGTATCTGTGGGCTACTCGCGGCGAGCAATGCCGGGACAGCGTGAGCTGGCTGGCCGCACGCGGCATTCTGGTGGCGCCCGGTGATTTCTATGGTCCGGGCGGCGCGCAGCATGTGCGGGTGGCGCTGACCGCCACCGACGAACGCATCGACGCGGCGGTTGATCGACTGACGTCCTGAGCGCCGAAATGGCATACCCGTCTGCCGGTGCATCGTTCAAGCGGCAGAATGCATCGGGGGAGGTATTGCCCAGGTGTCTCCCAAGCGCTCAACCTCGGATTAGGAGTGTGGTCGTGACAACTACGGCCGGTACCGCTGGCAAGCTGCGCATCCCGCTGTCGATCGGGGACATAACCAAGCGCATCTTTCTTGGAAAGCCCCTCATCACCGAAGAGCTGGATTCTGAGAAGCTATCCAATCCCGTTGCACTTGGCGCGCTTTCGCCCGACGCGATCTCGTCGACCGCGTACGGCACCGAGCAGATCCTGATCGAACTCCTGCCGGCCGCCGGGCTGGCGGCGTTTGCGTTGTTGCTGCCCATCACCGGCGTCATCTTGGTGATCCTGGTGTTGGTGGCCGCGTCGTATCGGCAGGTCGTCATGACCTACACCCGGGCGGGCGGGTCCTACATCGTCGCGCGAGAGAATTTCGGGCCCCGGGTGGCGCAGGTCGCCGCGGCGGCGCTGTTGATCGACTATGTGGTGACCGTGGCGGTGCAGACGGCGGCCGGGACGGTTGCGGTGGTGTCGGCGGTCCCCTCATTGGGTCCGCACAGCCTGCAAATCACCGTCGGCGTGGTGTTTGTCATTTGCTTCGCGAATCTGCGCGGATTGAAAGAAGCGGGCTGGCAGTTCGCATTCGCTACCTACTTCTTCGTGCTCATGGTCGGCGGGATGATCGTGGTGGGCTTTGCGCGAATCATGTTCGGGGACTTGCCGGTGTACGACCCGACGCAGATGTCCGGAACCGTGGATGTCCATCAGGGGAATGGCTTGGTGATGGGCGCGACGGTCCTGGTGTTGCTGCGCGCGTTCGCGAACGGGGGTTCGTCACTGACCGGGGTCGAGGCGATCTCCAATACTGTCGACCTCTTCCAAAAACCGCAGGGCCGCAACGCGCGCCGGGTGCTCACCGCGATGGCCTGCGTCCTCGGATTTCTGCTGGCCGGGGTGGCCTACCTGACTCATGTCACCCACGCCACCCCCTATGCCGCTGGCTATCCGTCGGTGCTATCCGAGATTGCCCGTAACGTCTTCGGCCACGGGGTGGCGGGCAACATCCTCTACATTCTTGTCCAGGTCTCAACGGCCGCCATCCTTTTCACCGGTGCCAATACCAGTTTCAACGGATTTCCGGTGCTGGCCAGTTTCGTCGCCGAAGACCGCTTCCTGCCACGCCAGTTGATGAAACGCGGTCACCGCCTGGTGTTTTCGAATGGCATCATCGCGCTGGCCGCGCTGTCGGTGCTGTTGCTGTTAGCCACCGGCGGCTCGGTCAACGCCCTGGTTCCATTTTACGCGATCGGCGTGTTCACCGGCTTCTCGATGGCCGGCTATGGGATGACCAAATACCATCTGACGCACCGGGAACAGGGCTGGCGAGGCAAGCTCGCGATCAACCTTTCCGCGGGCATTCTGTCCACCGTCGTGGTCGGCATTTTCGCCGTGGCGAAGTTCACCGAGGGCGCGTGGCTGGTCGTCGTCGTCTTTCCCGTGCTGGTGTTCATGCTGATGCGCCTGAACCGGGAATATCGGGCCGAGGCCGCCATCCTCGAGATGTTCCGCACCGACCGTCCCGATTTGGTGAAGTACGCGCGGCACCGGGTATTCGTCTTCGTGAATTCGGTTGACCTTGCGGTGATCGAAGCGCTTCGCTACGGCAGAGGTTTGCGGGCCGACGAATTGATCGCCGTGCACTTCATGGTGGATGCCGCCTATGCCGCGCAATTGCGAAACCGTTGGGATCATTTCGAACTCGACACCAGGCTGCGGGTGGTGGACTGCCCAGACCGGCGGATCACCCGGGCCACGCAGCTGTTTGTCGCGAAGGCTCGCGACGAACAGCGGGATACCAACGTGACGGTGCTGTTGCCGCGTCGAACCTATGCCCCGCTGATTGGGCGGCTGCTACACGACCGCACCGCGGACAAGATCGCCCGGGCCGTCAGCCTGATCCCGGATGCCGCGGCGACCATCGTGCCTTACGACGTTCAAACGCGGATCCAGGAGGCATATCCCGAGCGTTTCGAGCAGAGGGTCACGCGTGAACTCGACAAGGTCGAAACGTGGGTTTCCCGGGGTGAGGACCAGGATATCGAGGCCTACGAACATCCCGACCCGTCGCGATCGGTGATTACGGTGGCGGGGTTGATCCCGGGACAGCGCGCCACCTTCGAAGGGCGGGTCAGCGAAGTCGAGGACACCACCAAAGGCAGGCGGACGTTTCGGTCGATCGTCGTGGGCGACAACAGCGGCGAGATCACCGTCACCTTCAACGCCGGGCGCGGCGGCGCCGACATTCAGCCCGGTCAGCTCTTGCGGATCACCGGCAAAGCTCGACAAAGCGGAAGTCGGCCCATGTCCATGACCGATCCGGCGTACCACGTCGTTGAGGACCCCGCGGCGACAGGCGAGCTCGGAAAAGGAAAATCCGGAGAAGCTGGCAAAACCTAGAGCGAAAGAGGGCAGCGAGCCCGGGAAAAGAGGGTCATGAAGAGACTGGCAACGGTGCTGGCGTCGGCGTTGGGCTTGGCCTACACCGCGAATGGCTACCGGCCGCTGACCAAGCGCGGATACGGATCGGTATTCGCTTTCATCTACGGGGTATTCGCGTCGGAGCTTCCGTTGCAGGCGATCGGCGTCCAACTAGCGACGCTGGCGGCGCTGTCGCGCCGGCTGCCCGCGCGACTGCGCCGACTCGGCTGGGTGGTGTCGGGGTTGTCATGGCTGGGACTGCTGGGGCTGAGTTACATCGGGCACAAGGCCAACGAGCCGCTGACCGCGGCGCTGGATGCAGGACTGGGCGCTGACCGACGCACCGAGTCGGGTGACCTGTGGAAGCTGCCCGCACCCGGGGGCGCCACCGCGAAGAAACCCGGTGTGGCTCGAATGCTGCGGGTCTACCGCGATTACGCGCACGACGGCGACATCAGCTACGGGGAGTACGGGTCCCGGAATCATCTGGATATCTGGCGCCGCCCCGACCTGGACCGGGGCGGGCGAGCGCCGGTGTTGCTGCAGGTGCCCGGCGGCGCATGGATGGTGGGAAACAAACGCGGCCAGGCGCACCCGCTGATGAGCCATTTGGCCGAGCTCGGCTGGATCTGCGTGGCGATCAACTACCGGCTCAGCCCGCGCTCGACCTGGCCCGATCACATTGTTGACGTCAAGCGGGCGCTGGCGTGGACAAAAGAGCACATCGCCGAATACGGCGGCGACCCGAACTGGATCGCGATCACCGGCGGCTCAGCGGGCGGGCACCTGTCTTCGCTGGCCGCGTTGACGCCCAACGATCCGCGCTTCCAGCCGGGTTTCGAGGAGGCCGACACCCGGGTGCAAGCGGCCGTGCCGTTCTACGGCGTCTATGACTTCACCCGATCGGACAATTCGATGAATCCGTTGATGGTGCCGATGGTGGCGAAGAACGTATTCAAGTTGAGTCGCACGGAGATAGCCGAACCCTTCCGGGTCGCCTCGCCGATTACTCATGTGTCCGAAGATGCGCCGCCGTTTTTCGTGCTGCACGGCACCAACGACTCGTTGGTCCCGGTCCAACAGGCACGCAGCTTTACCGCACGCTTGCGGGAGGTTAGCCGCCAGCCTGTCGTCTACGCTGAATTGCCTTACGCGCAGCACGCTTTCGACAGCTTCGGGTCCGCCCGCGCGGCGCACGCCGCGGTGGCCGTCGAGCAGTTCCTTGCCGAGACCTACACTTCCTCGCGGGCAGAGACCGGCTCAGGGACGGGTCCAGAGACCAGCCAAGCCGACCGCAAGCAGCACGCAACCCACCCCGGTCAGCAGGGTGGCGACTTCGGCACGGCGCCGTGACCGTATCCAGTCGTTCAGGGCGGCCATTGCTGCACGCGTCCTATCGGGCGCGACCAGACCGGCGACGAGCGGAATCTCCACCAACGCGAACGCCACGGCATTGAACATCAGCAACGCCCCGACTTGTTTCATGGCCGCCGCGTCGGAGGCCAAGATGACCGCCAGCGCGGCCAGATAATCCACGGACGGCAGAGCGATGCCCATGCCGGCCACTCCCGAGACCCACAGCGAACGCCCGCGCAGCAGGCGCTGCAACCGCGTCGACAGCTTCGCCGGGCCAATGCCGCGACCGGCGCGCACAGCCAGCGCGGCAGCCGCCAGCAGCGCCAGCACACCGATCAGAATTTGCACCTTCGGCAACGTGAAGTACGCGGATCCCAGCAGCCTGCGCCGAAAGACAAACAACACGATCAGACCCACGCTGATGCCCATCAGGTAACCGCCACAAAGGAATACGAGCAGTTGCTGCATAGGTCTGGGTCGGTTCAGCATCAGCACCGTCATACCGACCCGGAACGGTTCGAGGCTGACGGCGACGGCCATCACCAGCAGGGTGATCCACATTGCAACGCCTAACCCCTGGCGCCGGTCAACGACCGGCGCGTTCGCTCAGCAGCGAGAGAAGGGACGAGAGCTGCATGCGCGCAAGGCTACGGCCTCTTGAGGCCTCTTGAGGCCTCTTGAGGCCTTTTGACGGTGTTTAGACGCCGACCCCCCAGTGCAACACACGCGAAGTGAGCAACACGATCCCCAGCGAAACCGACGCGACGGCGATGAGCCCGATCACCGCGACGAGCAGCGGGCGCCACCCGGTGCGGGCGATTTGGCGGATGTCGGTGTTGAGTCCGACACCGGCGAATGTCAGCAAGAACGCCCATTTGGACGCGTTGGCGAGGTTGGCGGTTTGCCCCTTGGTCAGCCAGTGAGCCGTCGCGATCGCCGACACCGCCAGGAAGCCCAGCACGAATTTCGGGAATTTGTCCCAGACGAACGCGGCTTTGGCCTTCGCGCCGGGCGCGATCTTGTCGACCTGCCCGCGCGCGGCCCAGTGCAGCGCGAAACCGAGGACGACGAATCCGATCAACGCGTTATTGGTCGACTTGACCAGCACGGCGATGTTCCCGGCGTGGTCGGAATACAGGTAACCGGTGGCCGTGGTTTCGGCGGTGTTGTCCCCCTCGCCGGTGACCCTACGGTCGCGGAACTCGATCCCCTCGTCGAAGTTGTGGCCGGTGTCGACGTGCATCACCGGAAATGGCAGCGGTAGCGGCCGAAATGCCTTTTCGGCCAGGCGAAGTAGCACGATCGAGTCCTTGCCGGCCGAAAACAGCAAGGACGGGCCGCTCCAGATCGGCGACCACCTCGCGGATGATGTGCACGGCCTCCAGTAGCCGCAGTTCGTCGACACGCCGGGTGTCGGGCACAGTCATCAGCGCCCCTCCTCCCCATCGCTTCGCTCTGCATCGTCGTCGGCGCGTGTCATGTTGGTAGTCCCTCTCTTTCGGCATCAGCCCGGTAGCGGTCCACCCATTCGTCGGAACGCTGGTCGGCCTGCCGCTCCAGCACTGGCTCCGGTGCCAGCCGCGGGTCGAGCCCCAGCGCCTCGAGGACCTCGCCCACCACCTGAGTAAGGTTGCGCCATAACACCGGGTAGGAAATCTCGATCGGTTTGACGTTTTCTTCAGCGAACCAGGACTGCCAGCCCTCTTCCTGAGCCCGCAGCATGGTGACGACATGGGCGATCGCGCCGGCGTGATACGTGGCGCGCGCGTCGCGGACCGGATCGGGCCTGCCGCGCCACACCCGGGTCTGCACCGCTCGCCAGAACGACACCGCCTGCGAGATCACATCGGGCCGCTGGATATGAATGAGGAGCGGGTCCTCGCCGACAACGTCGCGGATCGCGGCCAGTAGACCGGAACCGGATCGATCGGGTAAGCCGGCCGCGCGGTCCAATAGCAGCGGCGTCTGATTCCACATCAGCTTGCCGCCCCACACGCCGTTGGGCGTTCTGCCGACTGTGCGGATGTAGTCGCGCCAGATGTGAGCCGGCGCGAGGTCGGGCTTCCCTTCGTCCAACGGATCGAGCAGGCTCAGGATCGAATCGTCTTCAGTGTCGGCGAACCACTCCCGCGGCTGCGGAGACTGGCTCGTGGCGGGTAGGTACTGGAAGAACTCCTGAGGCTCGCCGGCCACGCCGGTCGCCCGCAGCGATTCCACCAGCAGTGTGCTGCCACTGCGCTGGGACGCCAGCACTAAATACGACGACGGGCTCTCTGTCACTAACGAAGCCTAACCGGACGGAAATCCGCTGCAACACATCGAATTCCCATCACGCTGAAGATAACCATTGTGTGGCATCGGCTTATGTTCGGCGGCAACGCGGCTCAAGAAGGGTTGGATGTTTTCATCTCTGCGCCGCTTTAAGCGCGCATAATGGCGCATCCTCAATGCCGAGAAGAAAGAAGCGCTTCGAATGCTCTCATTCCGCTGGCTGGCCAGACTGATCGTCCCCCTGATGGCTGGCGCCGCCCTGGTTACCGGTGCCCCGAGCGCGGCCGCCAGTCCCCTTGACGACGGCTACCTCGCCCAACTGCGTGCCGTCGGCTTCACTTGGCCGCCCGAGCACGACGACTCCCTCGTCGGGATGGGGTGGCTCATCTGCGACGATCTCGGGTGGGGTTGGACCTATGAACAGATCGCCGACCAGGTGCACGCCACCTTGGACGCGAGAAGCGTTTCGATCGGACAGGTTCAAGCCATGGTGGGTATCGCGCATTCGACCTATTGCCCGAATCAGAGGTGCTGGGCCCCGCACTGCTGAGCGGTTTCTCATGCCCGTTCTGACGCCCTTTCTGAGACCCTGAGTCCCAGCGAAAACACGAGCCGCACCTCGGGATCGGCCAGCGAGGTCGACAGCAGCTTCTCGATCCGCCGCACCCGGTAGCGAACCGTATTTGGGTGTACTTGCAGCGACTGCGCGGCGGCGGCGATGTCGCCGAAGCTGTCCAGGTAGGTCCGCAGAGTTTCTGCCAGCAGCGGATCCCGCGCGCGCAGGTCGTGTAGCCGCGGATCGACCAGTCGCGGATCGCTGCCGACCAGGGTGACGATCTCGTCCAGCAGGACGGTTGTGCGCGCTTCGGCCAGCGATGTCACCTGAGCAAGGACGGGGTGGCGCTCTGCGCTGTCCAGTACCCGGTCGACCTCCGCGCGTGCGGCGGCGACGCCGGCCAGGCCGGCGACGGGCGCGGCGATGGCGGCCCGTAGCTGAACGCCGAGTTCGGCGCCCAGCGAGCTGATCGTGCCGCGCACCCAAGAGGTGACCGACCGGGCCGTGGCGGTCTTGGGCAACAGCGAATAGATGCGTGAGCCGTTCGTCGCGACCTGCGCATCCCGACGGAAAGCGCTGGCGCTCAGTGCCAGGACCTCGGCCAGCCGAGCGGGACGGGACCCGGCGTCCCTGGTATCGATTATGTCCCAACCGATTAGCGCGGCGGTGTCGTCGGCAGCCAGGCCGAGTTCGCGGGCGATGGCGGCCACGTCTAAGGGTCCAGCCGCGTCGGCAAGCCCCAGAAGATGCTGCAGCCATCGAGTCTGCGTGGACGGCTTGGCGGCCAGCCGGGACACGATGCGGGCGGCCAGCACCGCCGCGCCCCGCAACATCTCGTCGGCGTCATCTGCTAGGGGCCGGGAACCTTGCTGCACCCAGATGGAGCCGGCGAACACCCGTGGTTGGCGCGCACCGGCAGCGGGCTGATGGATCCCGATCGCCAGCCGCGGCCGCAGCCCCAGTTCCGGACGCTCGGCGACGCGCACCACCTCGCCGCCGGACCGCAGCGCGTCGAAAATGCCCCATTGACCGATCCACTTCAGATGTTCGGGCGGCCCGGCCCGACCCAGGATGGACAACCTGCGCAGGTCGTCGGCCTCGTCGTTGGATGCCGAATACGCAAGTACATGCGACTCGGCGTTTTCGATGCTGACCATGCCGTGGATGCGGTCGGCCAGCGACTGCGCCAGACCGAACAAATCCGTGCCCGAGTCAAGGTCGCCGCGGTCCAGCGTCGGCTGGTGGTGCTCGAACACGTGATTGACCAGTTGATACAACCGCTCCCAGCGGGCGCGCGGTTCCACGGCCACGACCGCTGACCCGACCGCGCCGGCCCTGGCCACTACCGCGTCCGACGCTTGCTTGACGAAGATCGCCACCGGCGGCTGCCCGCGAGCCTGCTCGTCGATCCACCGCAATGCCTCGTCGTCGGTGACGCCCAGCAGGAAGAAGACGTCGGCCGCGCCGGCCGCCGGTGCCAGGCCGAGCCGCACGTCGTCGGAATCGATCAGCGCTGCCGACCCCACCGCAAGGTCCAGGCCACGCGGGGCATCCACCAGGCTGACTACCGTCGCGTCGAGCGCCAGCAACAGCTGGCCCAGTCCAACCTCGGCCATGTTGTCCGATCTTACTAGAATAGGTGGCACGCCCTGTCGGATCGGCTAATTCGTTCGAGCGTCTCCTCGGGGATCCTCAGAGCATGGACGCGATTACTCAGGTACCACTACCAACCAACGAGCCGGTCCACGACTACGCGCCGCGATCCTCAGAACGAAGCCGGATCAGCGCCGAGCTCGCTTCTCTGCAGAACACCGTGATCGACCTCCCGCATGTCATCGGCGGCATCCACCGGATGGGCGCCGGCGAATCGATCGATGTCGTTCGGCCAGACCGGCACGCCGAAAAGCTGGGCACTCTGACCAACGCGACGCAGACAGACGCCACTGCCGCTATCGCAGCCGCCGAGAACGCCAAGAAGGATTGGGCGGAAATGCCTTTCGATGAGCGAGCCGCGGTGTTCCTGCGGGCGGCTGATCTGCTCGCCGGACCGTGGCGGGAAAAGATCGCCGCCGCGACGATGCTCGGCCAGTCCAAATCCGTGTACCAGGCTGAGATCGACGCGCCGTGCGAGCAGGTCGACTTCTGGCGGTTCAACGTGGCGTTCGCCCGGCAGATCCTGGCGCAGCAGCCGATCAGCGGCCCGGGGGAATGGAACCGCAGTGAATACCGCCCGCTGGACGGATTCGTCTATGCGATCTCGCCGTTCAACTTCACCTCGATCGCAGCCAACCTGCCGACAGCGCCGGCGTTGATGGGCAACACCGTCGTGTGGAAGCCGTCCATTACCCAGACCCTGTCGGCCTATCTGACCATGCAGCTACTCGAGGCCGCCGGTTTGCCGCCCGGGGTGATCAACCTGGTCGCCGGCGACGGTCTCGCGGTCTCCGATGTGGCGCTGGCCGATCCGCGACTGGCCGGCATCCACTTCACCGGATCCACGGCCACCTTCCAGCACTTGTGGCAGCAGGTGGGCGCCAATATCGGCCGCTACCACAGCTACCCGCGTCTGGTCGGGGAGACGGGCGGTAAGGACTTCGTGGTCGCGCACGCCTCGGCGCGCCCGGATGTGCTGCGCACGGCGTTGATTCGCGGCGCGTTCGACTACCAGGGCCAGAAGTGCTCGGCCGCATCACGGGCTTTCGTCGCGCGCTCGGTGTGGGAGCGGATGGGTGACGACTTCCTGGGCGCCACTGCCGAATTGCGGTACGGCGACATCGCAGATCTGACCAACTACGGCGGCGCGCTGATCGACCGGCGCGCCTTCGTCAAGAACGTCGACGCCATCGAGCGCGCCAAGAGCGCGCCCGGTGTCACCATCGCCGTCGGGGGCGAATATGACGACAGTGAAGGTTATTTCGTGCGGCCAACGGTCCTGCTGTCCGACGACCCGACCGACGACGCATTCTCGACCGAGTACTTCGGTCCGGTGCTGTCGGTGCACGTCTACCCCGACGATCAGTACGAACGAATCCTCGATGTCATCGACACCGGGACACGCTACGCGCTGACCGGCGCGGTCATCGCCGATGACCGCGCGGCCGTGCTGACCGCGCAGGGACGGCTGCGGTTTGCCGCCGGAAACTTCTACATCAACGACAAGCCGACCGGCGCGGTCGTCGGACGCCAGCCCTTCGGTGGCTCGCGCGGCTCGGGCACCAACGACAAGGCCGGGTCGGTGCTGAATCTGTTGCGCTGGACGTCAGCACGTACCATCAAGGAGACATTCGTGCCGGCGACCGAGCACACCTATCCGCACATGGGATCCGACTGATGGCCGGGGTGTTCGCGCACACCGTTCGCCCGGCGATGCTCGCGGCCAGCCGTGCCGACAGGCTGCGCCACACTATCGAGCGCTCGCCGGTCACCCGCAGGGTGGTGCGCCGTTTCGTGCCGGGGGACACCCTTGACGGTGTCCTGGACGTCGCTGTTGGGCTGCGGGATTCGGGCCGCTATGCCAGCATCGATTATTTGGGCGAAAATGTCACCGACGCCGACGACGCCGCCACCACCGTGCGGGCGTACCTGCAGCTTCTCGATGGGCTGGGCGGGGAGCCGGAGGCCGCGCACGATGGTGCGCCCTCGCTCGAGGTGTCCCTGAAGCTTTCGGCGCTGGGTCAGGCACTGGGTCGCGACGGCGAGAAGATCGCCCTGGACAACGCGCGCACGATCTGCGAGCGCGCCGAGCGGGTGGGCGTCTGGGTCACCGTGGACGCCGAGGACCACACCACGACCGATTCGACGTTGTCGATCTCTACCGACCTGCGGGTCGACTTTCCCTGGCTGGGCACGGTTTTACAGGCCTACCTGAAGCGAACGCTGGGCGATTGTGAGCAGCTGGCTTCAGCGCGGATAAGGTTGTGCAAGGGCGCCTACGACGAGCCGGCATCGGTGGCCCACCGATCCATCGCTGCCATTACCGACTCGTACCTGGAGTGCTTGCGGGTGCTGATGGCGGGGCCCGGCTATCCGATGGTGGCGTCGCATGACCCGGCGATCATCGATGCCGTCCCTGCTATGGTCCGCGAAACGGGTCGTAGCGCTTGCGGTTTCGAATACCAGATGCTGTACGGCATCCGAGACGACGAGCAGCGGCGACTGGCCGACTCCGGCAACCAGATGCGGGTATACGTCCCGTTCGGCACGCAGTGGTATGGCTATTTTATGCGGCGGTTAGCCGAGCGCCCGGCGAACCTGACTTTCTTCCTGCGGGCGCTGGCCGAACGCGGTCACTGAGCCGATTAGGCAGTCGGTGCGTTGAATGTGTTCTGAGGGTTGAGAATTAGCGACAATCCTACCGCTGATGCACACTCGACGCGGTCACTGAGCCCGCCGCGGGCGCAGGCCATCGCTGGCGAAGCCACGCACCACGTGCGCGCGCACGAACTCGGCCGCTACCTCGGGATCGTCCATATCCATGGTCGACGACGGCGTGCTGAACAACGAGAACAGGATTCGGGCAAACCATTCACCAGCGGCCACGACGTCCAGGTCCTTTCGAACCTCGCCGGTGAGCTTGGCCGCGGACAGGTAGGGCGCGAAGAAGTCGACGCATTCGCGCAACAACACGGCGGCGTCCTTGGTTAGCAGCAGGCTGACCGCGTCTTCGTCGAAATACTTCTCGGACGTGATGGCCCGGCGCGCTTGGGTTACGAATATGGCCGCGTGGCTGAGCTTTTCTTCCAAAGAACTGCCGCGGGCCATCGCTTTGGACATCAGCCGGTAGAACTGTTCGGAAGCGTGCTCGGCGCACGCTTCGACGATGGCGGCCTTGTCGCTGAAATACTCATAGATGGTGCTACGCGAGACACCGGCCATCCTGGCGATGTCGACGACCGTTGTCTTGTGCAGTCCTCGCTTGCGGAAGCACACATTGGCGGAATCGACGATGAGTTCGCGGGTATCGGTAGCGGTGGCCTGGGTCGTCACGGAACCAAAGCACCTCTGGGTACCAAACCGGCGTCTGCCGAGGCGAAGGCATCGTTGACGTCGGCGAGGTGGAAAGGCTTGGGCATCAGCCTGTCGAAGGGAAAGCTGGTGTGCTGTAGGAAGGACAGCCCGACCGCCAGCGTGACCGGGTCGTAGAGCATGACGCCGCGTACCGACTTGTTGCCGTACACGAGTGCGCTCGGGTCGAGTTCGAAGGTACGGCCCATACCGACGTTGCCGACTTCGAGCAGCGTGCCGCCGTTGTTCAGGAAACCGACGCCGTCGGGAATCACCGCTGGCACGCCGACAACCTCGAGCACCCAGTCGGCGCCGATGCCGTCGGTGTGTTTGTGGACTTGCTCGGTGACCTCAAGCGTGGAGATTGCGCCGGCGTCGATGCATTGGGTGGCGCCGAAATCTGCCGCGAGGTCGAGCCGTTCGGCAATCTTGTCGATGACAATAACCTGCGCGGCGCCTGCGGTACGCGCGACTGCGGCCGCGTTGATGCCCAGCCCGCCAGCGCCCTGAATCACGACAGTGTCGCCGAGCCGCATGTCCCGAAGCGCGAACAACACTTGGGCCAGAGCGCAATTAAGCGGTGCGACGGCTTCGTCGGACAAGTCCTCGGCTACCTTGTAGAGGGGTTGCCTCCGGCTGGTGTAGTAATACTCGCCGTAGGCGGCGACGAAGTGTGGCGCCTGCTCGTGGGTTCGATACTCGCCCGCCATCAGGTTCTGGCACGCGTGGGGCCGGCCCCGCGCGCACGCGTGGCATTGCCCGCAGAACCAGAAGTACGGCGTCACGACGCGATCACCGACGGCGAGCGTCTTGCCGGTCGCGTCGGTTGTCAGACCGTCACCGAGCTCGGCAATCTCGCCGACCATCTCGTGGCCCATCGCGTAGGGACAAGGCAGTGGCAGCTCACCCCGGAAAATGTGCAGGTCGGATCCGCAAATCCCGGCCATCCGCAGCTTCAAGGCAGCGGTTCCCGGCGCCGGGGTGGTGAGTGGAAACTCGGCAAGCTCGATCGGACCTCCAATCGCACTCAGCAACGCGAGCTTTGGCATGATGCTCCTCCGCCTAGCCGTGGTTAGTCCGCCGGCGCGAGAATCAGGCCGCTGGTGGGCACCCCGGTGCCGGATGTGACCAGTACGTGCTCGACGTTGTCGACTTGGTTGTAAGAAGTGCCGCGCACCTGACGGACCCCCTCGGTGATGCCGTTCATCCCGTGGATGTAGGCCTCGCCGAGCAGGCCGCCGTTGGTGTTGATCGGCAGTTCACCGCCGAGCGAAAGCCGCTCGACGGTGGCGAAGTCCTTGGCTTCGCCGCGCCCGCAGAATCCGAGCTCCTCGAGCTGGGTGAACACGAACGGCGTGAAATGGTCGTAAATGAACGCGGTTTGGATGTCCGCAGGCTTGAGGCCCGAGTCACGCCACAGCCGTTCGGCGACCACGCCCATCTCCGGAAGGCCGGTGATGTCCTCGCGGTAGTAGCTGGTCATCATTTCGCCATTGGCCGCCGCGCCCTGCGCGGCCGCGGTGATGATCGCCGGTGGCTGCCGGAGGTCGCGAGCGCGTTCGGCGCTGGTAACCACCAGCGCGACACCGCCGTCGCTTTCCTGACAGCAGTCCAGCAGTCGCAGCACCGGTTCGACGATCCATCGCGAATTCTGATGGTCCTCCAGCGTGATCGGGCGCTCATAGAACCATGCGTCGGGGTTCCGGGCCGCGTGCGCGCGGTCGACGACGGCGATCCTCCCGAAGTCTTCGTTAGTCACGCCGTACGTCGACATGTAGCGCTGGGCATGCATCGCGACCCAGGCCGCGGGAGTGAGCAAGCCGTAGGGCGCGTAATGCGCCATGAACAGCGGAGTCTCTGCGCTCGTGCGACCGCTACCGCCGAAACGGAATCCCGAACGTTCGTTGAAGGCGCGCCAGCACACCACCACGTCGGCGACGCCGGTCGCGACGGCCATCGCGGCATGCACCACCGTTCCGGACGCCGCACCGCCGCCGTGATGTACGCGGCTGAAAAAGCTCAGGTCGCCGATTCCCACGTTTCGGGCGATGTCGATTTCATCGTTGGAATCCATCGTGAAGGTCACCATGCCGTCGACATCGCTGGGCGCCAAGCCCGCGTCGTCAAGCGCCGCGCCGACCGCCTCGCAAGCCAATTGCAGCTCGCTGCGGCCGGATTCCTTGGAGAATTCGGTCTGGCCGATCCCCGCGATAGCGCAGCTGCCGGGCAGCGAGCCACTCATGCTTGGTCCTTTTCGAAGTCCTTTTGGAACGCCCCATCGAGCAGGCTGAGGACCGCGGTGCCGGAGACGTGATCGCCCAGGCTGTTTGAGCCCTTGAAGGTCACTTCGACGAAGTTCTCGCCGTCGGCGCCGTCCTTCTTGCCGGTCACGACGCCAGAGAAGCGCAGCGGATCATCCGGAAACGACGGGACACCGAGACGAATCGACAGATTCTTGACCATCGCTTCGGGCCCCGCCCAGTCGGTGAGGAAGCGAACGCAATACCCGTTGGTGGTCAGGATGTTCATAAACAGATTGGGTGACCCTTGTTTTTTCGCGTATACGGGGTCGTGGTGCACCGGCATGAAGTCACGTGACGCGATCGCTCCCGCGACGATCATCGTTGTGGTGATGGCGATCTCGAGGGGCGTCACTTGGTCCCCGACTTCTATCTCGCTCCACTTCAGGGTCGTGCTACGGGCGGCGGTGGCGGTCATCGGTTTCCTTCCGAGTCAACGTAGGTGCTGCCGAGGCGGGCCAGCTGCTGAGTTGCGGAGCCGAGGGTGAGCTCGTTGTGCTTGGCCCACAAGAAGTAGCGATGCAGGGGATAGCTGGTGTCGATGCCGATTCCGCCGTGCACCTGTTGGGTGGCGCCGGCAATTCGAGCGCCGGCCTCTGCGGCCCAGAACTTCGCGATGCGGGCGGCGCGGGCAGCGGGCTTCCCCTGTGCGATCAGCCAGGCCGCATGCCAGGTGGTCCACCGGATCGCCTCGACGTCGATGAACGCGTCGGCCAACCGCTGCTGCACCGCTTGAAAGCTGCCGATCGGACGCCCGAATTGTTCACGCCCGCTGGTGTAGTCGGCGGCGATCCGCAATGCCCGGTCGGCCACGCCGAGTTGGATGGCGCACAGCCCCACCAGCGCGCGGGTGTAGATCGAACCGATCAGATCGCTGCCGGGATTGCCGAGCCTGTCCTCGGCGGAAGCGGTTGCCCCGTCCAGGAAAACGTCCGCGTGCGGTTCGTGGTTGGTGGTTGCCACCGGCCGGACCTCGACGCCGACGGCGTCCGTCGACAGCAGGAATAGGCCCACGTCGCCGCCATCGGTAAGGGCGGGAATCAGCACGGTGTCCGCGAGCTGGCCGGCCGGCACCAACTCTTTGACGCCGTCCAGCCGCCAACTCGGGCCATCGCGGCGCGCGGTCGTCGCCGGGGCCAGCGGATCGGAGCGGCCGGGCTCGGCCAGGCCCGCGGTGAGTATGCGGCTTCCGCCGATGACGCCGGGTAGGAAGCGCTGCTGTTGCTCTGGACTTCCAAACCGGGCAATCGGATCGGCGCCCAGGACCAGCGTCGCATAGGCCGGCACGGGAGCAACGCTGGATCCCAGCTCGGCGAGCAGCACCCCGAGTTCCACGAAGCCGCCGCCGTTACCGCCCAACGATTCCGGCAATGCAGTGCCGAGCAGGTCGGATGCCGCGAGTTCCCGCCACAGCGCGGCGTCGTAGCGGATGTCACCTGATTCGAGCTCGGTGAGGCGTTCCGGCGTCGCTCGGCGCTCGAAGAGGTCACGGGCAAGTTTGGCGATCGTCTCTTGGTCTTCGGTGAATGTGAAGTCCATACCGGGCTACCTAGCTGCCGGGCCGGAACTGGTGCAGCACCAGGTCGTTATCGAAGGTCTGGTAGTAGACCTCCACCGGCATTCCGACCGTGACGTCGGCCGGGTCGATCTCGCACAGGTTCGAAACCAGCCGCACCCCTTCGGCGAGTTCCACCAGCACAACGATGTAGGGATACTCGAAGAAGGGGAACTTCGGCTCGTGTGGCATCACGTAGCTGTAGACCGTTCCGCGTCCAGATGATTCGAGGGTCTCCCAGGCCAGGGAGCGGCACTTGGGACACATGGGCCGGGGCGGATTACGCAGCGCTCCACATCCACTGCAGCGCTGGATCAACAGCTTGTGCTCACGCAGCCCGTTCCAGAAGAACTCGGTGTCCGGGCTGATCGCCGGCGCCAGTCGGGTCGTCATCAGTTTGCCGGCCTGAATCGCAGCACCCGAAATCGTTGGCGCCCCAGCACTTCCCCATGCTGATCGGTGTAGGTCATCACCCAGGTCAGGAAGTAGCCGATGCCCAGCGCTGTCGTCTTCTGCTCGGAGACGCTCTCGAACACGTTCGTCGAGCTGATGATATCGCCCAGCCGCGGGTACCGCTCGATCTCGAACTCTGAGTTGGTTGCCACCGTGCTGGTGTAGCCGGCCTCGTCGAGGAATGCCGTCGGGTTTTCTTTGATCTCGACGGGAGCACCGCCGCGTTCGCCGATTCCCTCGAGTTTCGGGGACGGCATCGTCCAGGTTTGCAGCATGACCGGGGGTGACACGATGCCCCCGAATCGCGACGCCGCCGCGAACTCCGGGTCGAGGTAGACGGGGTTCATGTCGGCGAGGGCGTATGCCCAGTGCCGGATCATCGGCTGGTTGACCGGATCCGGTGCCAACGAAGGCGTCCCCGTACCACCGGTGGGTTGGCCTACGAGCGCAACCAATTTGGCGTGGAAGTCGGTATCTTGATCGGTCACTTAGGTGGTCCTCCTATCGTGTCCTGATTATGTCTGGGCGGGCCGAAGGTCACGAGGCGCCCGCGGCAGCCCCAATCCGGCCATCGCGATGATGTCACGCTGAATCTCGTTGGCGCCGCCTCCGAACGTGTTGATCACCGCGGTCCGGTACGCCGATTCCAGGGCCCCGCGCAGCGGGGCGTCGGCGCCACGGCGCACCCCGTTATGGTCGAGAACTTCCAGCAGCTGCCGGGCGACCTGCTGGGTGAGCTCGGTACCGAACACCTTGGCGGCCGAGGCTTCTCCCATGTTGAGGACGCCCTTGGCCATCGCGGCGTTGATCCGCGTGTTGACCAGTTTGTAGGCGGAGACTTCGGCTTCGACCCGGGCGAGCGACATCTGCACCCACGGTTGATCGATGACACGTCCGCCATCTAGCTCGCCGGTGCGGGCCCAGTCCAGGGTTTGCTCGAATAGTGGCTCGAGCGCGCCGAGGTTACCCATGGCAGCCCGCTCGAAGTTCAACTGAGTGGTGATCAGCTGCCAGCCTTGATTCTCGCCGGCCACAACCGCGCTCGCCGGAACACGCACGTCGTCGTAGAACGTGTAGAAGGTGGAGATGCCCGGCATGGTGTGCAGCGGCTGCCAGGAGAACCCAGGCGATGAGGTGGGCACAATGAAGATGGAAATACCCTTGTGCTTCTTTACGTTCGGGTCCGTTCGCGCGGCCAGCCAAATGTAATCGGCGTACGCGGCGCCGCTGGTGAACATTTTCTGGCCGTTGATGACGAAATCGTCACCGTCGCGCACCGCGGTGGTGCGCAGCGACGCGAGGTCGCTGCCCGCCCCCGGTTCGGAGTAGCCGATGGCGAACTCGACGCTGCCGTCCAGTATCGCGGGCAGAAACGTCTGCTTCTGCTCCTCGGTTCCGTACTGCATGAGGGTGGGCCCCACCGTGTTTAGCGTGACAAAGGGGATGGGAGCGCTGACGCGCTGGGCCTCTTCGGCGAAGATGAATTGCTCGATCGCCGAAAAACCGCGTCCGCCATATTCTTTGGGCCAGCCGACGCCAAGGAGATTGGCCGCGGCCAATGCGCGTACGCACTCCCGCACTTCTGGTCCACCCTCGAGGCGGTCGCCGATCGCGGCGACGCGCTCCGGGGTCATCACCTTTTCCAAGGCGACGCGGATCTCGCTGCGCATTTGCTGCTGCTCGGGCGAGTATTCCAAGTCCATTGTTCAGGCCCCCAGCCGCACGGGCATGCGCTTCACCCCGGGCACCATAGTGGCCCGCATCCGGTCCACCTCACCAACCAGCTCCAGCTTGGGGAACCGGTGCAGCAGCTGCTCAAACAGTACCGTTGCCTCCAGGCGCGCCAATTGTGCACCGACGCAAGAATGTTCACCACATCCGAACGCGATGTGCGGATTGGGATTCCGGGTCACCTTGAATTCTTCTGAGTCGGCGCCGAAAATCTCCTCATCCCGGTTGGCCGATTGGTAGAGCATCACCACCACGTCGCCTTCGGCGATGTGCTGGCCGCGGATTTCGACGTCGGTGGTGGCGGTGCGCGCCATATGGACGACGGGGCTGTTCCACCGCAACATCTCTTCGACGGCGCCCGGGATCAGGGCAGGGTCGTCGACCAGCAGCCGGCATTGGTCGGGATGCGCGATTAATGCCAGTGTGCCCAACGCGATCAGATTTCGGGTTGTCTCATTGCCGGCGACCAGCAGCAGAAACGCGAAGTTGAGTAAGTCTTCGTCGGTGAGGCGTTGTTCATCGATCTCGGCTGCCGCCAGGACTGACAGTAGGTCGTCGCGCGGTTCGGCGCGCCTGGCAGCGATCAGTTTCTGGAAATACTCAAAAAGCTGGCCCATCGCTACCAGCGAATCGAGTTCGATCTCAGGGTCGGCGTTTCCGGTGGCCGCGTCCGACCAAACCCGGAATTGCTCCCAGTCATCGGGTGGCGCGCCGATCAGCTCGGCGATCATGCGGGTGGGTAGCGGTGCGGCGATCTCTTCGGCGAACTCGTGAACGGAGCCGGGTTCGATGCCGTCGAGGATCCCGGCGACGAGCGCGCGGATTTTCGGTTCCAGCACGGCTACTTGCCGTCGGGTGAAGCCCGAGTTGATCAGCTTTCGCAGCTGCCGGTGCCGCGGCGGGTCGCTGAAGATGAGGTTGCCCTCCTGCACCGGGCTTGGAATGGCCGGATCCGGAATCGTGATGCCCTTGGCCGACGAGAACAACGCCGGGTTGCTGGACACATAGCGGATGTCTTCGTATTTCAGCAGCGCCCAGAAGTTGGTGACGTCGTTCCAGCACACCGGCGATGTCGCGCGCAGCTCGCGGTAGGCGGGATACGGATCGCCGGCGTAGAAATCGGGCGAGTGCAGTGGAAATGTAGTGCGCACGGCACGCCTCCCAGCAGAGTTAATCCGACACATTAGCTGAATGTGTCTGCGCAGTACTGTCTACTCCGGGCGGGGCGTCGCTGTCAATCCACTCGTAACTCAGCCAAATTGGCGGAGAATTCGCGATATAAGTGATTGACGCGCGACGACGACGGGTGAACACTGACTGTTGATCTGACCGATATGTGGATGAGGAAGCAGATGGCTGAGATTCAACCTGCAGGACCTCTTGGTGACACCTACCACCTCTACAACCAGCTCTACATCGACGGGAAATGGGTCGAACCCGAGGACGGTCGCTACGACGACGTCTCCCCGGTCACCGAGCAGACCTTCGCCACCGCACCCAACGCCAGCCTCGCCCAGGTCGGCGACGCGATCGGGGCCGCGCGGCGAGCTTTCGACAGCGGGCCCTGGGGCCAGATGAGCAACGCGGACCGGGCCGGCTGCCTCAACCAACTCGGTGACGCGCTGATGAAGCACGCCGACGAGTTCTTCGCCCTGGCGCAGGTCGAGTGGGGCTGCATCGCGAATGTGCGGTTGATGCAAATCGACGGCGCTGGCTTCATGTCCATGCACGCGGCGAGCCTCGCCGCGCAGCTGGATGATCAGCCAGTCACCGGAATCGGCGCGGGAACGACCCTGCTACGCCACGAACCCGTCGGAGTCGTATCGATCCTGACGCCATGGAACTTCCCGCACACCCTCAACGTCATGAAGCTGAACAACGCGCTGGCCGCCGGCAACACCGTCGTGCTCAAGCCGTCACCGCTGACACCGCTCACCGGACTGGCGCTGGCCCGAGTCATCGACGAGCACACCGATATTCCGCCGGGTGTGGTCAACGTTGTCACGCCGTCGGGCATCGAAGCCGCCAAGCTACTCACCACCGATCCGCGGATCGACATGATCAGCTTCACCGGCAGCACGGCGATCGGCCGGGAAGTCATGTCGGCCGCTAGTGACACGCTCAAGCGCATCTTGCTTGAGTTGGGTGGCAAGTCGGCGAGCGTCGTCCTCGACGACACCGTGGTGACGGACGAAATGTTGCAGCAGATGCTGTTCGAAAGCTGCTCGCTGCACTCCGGGCAGGCCTGCATCCTGCACAGCAGGCTGTTGTTGCCCGACTCGCTGCACGACGACGTCGTCGACCGCCTCGTCGCGCTGGCCCGCGACGTCAAGGTCGGCAACCCCGCGGACCCGGACGTGCAAATGGGGCCGCTGATCAGCGCCGCGCAGCGGGACCGCGTCCAGGCGCACGTCGATGGCGCGATCAACGACGGGGCGAAACTGGCGACCGGCGGCGGTCGTCCGGCCGGCTTGGATGTCGGGTTCTACTTCGAGCCAACGATTCTGACCGAGGTGGAGCCGGATTCGACCATCGCTCAGGAGGAAGTATTCGGGCCGGTGCTGACGGTGCTGCGCTACCGCGACGACGACGATGCGGTGGCCATCGCGAACAACTCGAAGTACGGGCTTTCGGGTGCCGTCTGGAGCGCTGACGTGGACCGCGCCGTCGGCGTTGCCCGCCGCATCCGCACCGGCCAGATCGCGGTCAACGGCGTCGGGCCCGGTGACGCGCCATTCGGCGGCTTCAAGCTGAGCGGGTTCGGTCGCGAAGGCGGTGGATTAGCCGGCCTGCACCAGTACATGGAGCCGCAGGCCATTGGGGTACCCACGTGATGCCTGCGTGACGGGACCGCTCACCGGGCTGCACGTCGTCGAAATCGCCCACGAGATCTCAGGTCCTTACGCGACAAAGCTTCTCGTCGACCTCGGCGCCGAGGTCATCAAGATCGAGCCACCCGCCGGGGACCCACTGCGCAGCTGGGGCCCGTTCCCCGGAGACGTTGCGGACCCGGAACGCTGCGGTTTATTCGAGTACCTCAACGCCGGCAAACGTGGCGCTACCCTCGATTTGAGGCTGCCGGGCGACGCGGCGGCCGCCCGCGAAGTGATCGCGCAAGCGCACCTGCTAGTTGAGGGCTTCGCGCCCGGGACGTTGGAAGGCTGGGGGCTGGGCATCGACAGCTTGCGGCAACTCAACCCGAACCTGGTGCTGCTGAGCATCTCTGCATTCGGGCAGCGCGGACCGCTGCGTGACCGGACGACCACACCGCTGACCATGCAGGCGGCGTCGGGCTGGGTCAGCGCCAGGGATCCCGAGCGACCCCCGGTGCAAGTCGGCGCCCGGATCGCGGAGTACGTCGCGGGCGCATACGGCGCGCTGGGTGCGCTGACCGCGTTGCGGCTGCCGCCCGGCGGGGGTGTACGGCAAGTCGACGTCGCGCAGTTCGAAGGGCTGATCTTGACGCTGCCGTATCCGATGTTGATGGCCGAACGCATGCACCGTCTCGGGTTGCCCACCAAACAGCGGGGCGGCCCCATGCTGGGTGTCGTCCGAGCGGCCGACGGCTGGGTGGGAATCAACTGCCTGACGGGCCAGCACTGGCTGGACGTGTGCGCGATGCTCGGCCTGCCCGAATTCGGCGAGCACCAGGTCTCCATCATGATGGGTGGTCCCGAGCGCGCCGAGTTCTTCGCCAAAGCCGAGCCGCTGCTCGCTGAACAAACCGTCGCGCAGATCGTTGAGCTGAGCCAGGCAATGCGCATCCCGGCGGCGGCGGTCAACGACGGTGGCACCACGTTGGACTCTCCGCAGTACGCCGCGCGCGAATTCTTCGTCACGGGCGGGAGTGGCGGGAACGGCGGAGCTGGGAGTCACGGACAAGCCCCCTGGTTCTTCCAACGTCCCGGGCCGCCCTACCGGTTCTCGAAAACCCCTGTGGCAGAGCCCCGTCCGGCGCCCCGGCTGGGGACGCGGCCCACGCCGTGGAGCACCGGCGGTAAAACACTTTCGGTCACAGACGCGCCGCTGCCCTTTGTGGGACTGCGGGTACTCGACCTGACCACGTTTTGGGCCGGTGCGTATACGACGTGTTACCTCGGAGCGTTCGGCGCCGACATCGTCAAGGTCGAATCCATCCAGCGGCCCGACGGTTTCCGCTACTCGGGAGCATTTCCCTTCGAGGGCGATGACTGGTACGAACGCGGCCCCTTGTGGCAGGCCACCAACCTCAACAAGCGCGACCTCACCCTTGACCTGACTTCACCGCGTGGCCTCGACATCGCCCGTCGGCTGGCCACGCAGGCCGACGTGGTCATCGAGAACTTCTCACCGCGAGTGGTGGAGCACTTCGGGCTGGATTACCAGTCGCTGGTGTCGCTGAAGCCCGACCTGATCGTTGTTCGGATGCCAGGGTTCGGCCTGCAGGGGCCGTGGCGCGACTACGTGGGCTGGGCGCTGAACATCGAGCAGACCTCGGGTATGTCGGCGGCGACCGGCTACCCGGACGGCCCGCCGTGCAACCCGCAGGGGCCCGCCGATCCCGTCGTCGGCGTGCACACCGGGGTCGCGCTGCTGGCCGCGCTTGAACATCGGCGCCGCACCGGTGAGGGTCAGCTGATCGAGGTCGCCCAGATCGAAGTCGCCGCGTGCGTGACCGCCGAGCCGGTGATCGAGTACTCGATGAACGGAGTGGTGCAGTCACGCGCAGGCAACCGCGCCCGGGGTTACCTGCAGGGCGTCTACCCGACGCTCGAGGAAGACGTATGGGTGGCGCTTTCGGTGCCGGAGCAGCCGAAGCCCGTGGACCACGATGCGTTCGATGAGATGGTCACGGCGTGGACCCGGACGCAGACGGCGGATGCGATCGTTGAAACCCTACGGGCTCAGGATATCCCGGCAGAGCAGGTCGCCACCGGCGAGCAGATGTATGACCCGGACTTCATGGGGGGCCAACTCGATGCGCGCGGGTTCTACGAACAGTTCGACCACCCGGTCACCGGGCCGCACCGCTTTCCCGGCTGGCCGTTTCGCATCACGCCAGGGCCGCTCCGGCACCACCGCACGGCCCCGCCGACACTCGGCCAGCACAACGACGAGATCCTGCGGGGTCTGGGCTTCTCCGAACGGGAGCTGGCAGTCCTTCGTGAGGAACGGGTCATCGGTGAACGGGTGCTCAACGCCTGACGAGTCCGGTCACTCGGCGTGGCCTGGTTTACCGCGGCGTTCCCACATGGGAAGCTGCTCGATATGGCCGTCGCGAGTGCCCGCCCCAAGCTGGAGGGCAACATTGCAGTGGGGCCGAACCGTCACATCGGCTTCGCCGAGTTCGGCGACCCGCTGGGCCGCCCGGTGTTCTGGCTGCACGGCACCCCCAGCTCGCGGCGCCAGATTCCGCCGGAAGCCCGGGTGTATGCCGAACAGAACAACATCCGGCTGATCGGCGTGGACCGGCCCGGCATTGGGACGTCGACACCGCATCAGTACACGGCGGTCTCCGACTTCGCGGACGACCTGCGGATCGTCGCGGACACGCTTGGGATCGACAAGATGGCCGTCGCCGCACTGTCTGGTGGCGCTCCCTACACGCTCGCCTGTGCCGCGCTGTTGCCTGACCGGGTGGTGGCCGCCGGCGTTCTCGGTGGTGTGGCTCCGACTCGAGGACCCGACGCGATTGTCGGTGGCGCGATGAAGGTCGGTCTGTGGTTTGCGCCGTTGCTGAGGATGGGCGGCCGACCGCTGCGGGTGCTGTTGGGCCTGCTGATCCAGTCTGCCCGGCCCGTCGCCGCCCCCGTGCTGGACGTGTATGCCCGGTTCGCGCCGCGAGCCGACCGGGAAGTGCTGGCGAGTCCCGAATTCAAGGCGATGTTCCTCGACGACCTGCTCGGCGGAACCCGCAAGCAGTTGGCCGCGCCGTTCTGCGACGTCATCGTCTTCGCGCGCGACTGGGGTTTCCGGCTCGACGACGTGAAGGTTCCGGTCCGTTGGTGGCACGGCGATCGCGATCACATCATTCCGTTCTCGCACGGTGAGCACGTCGTCTCTCGGTTGCCCGACGCGGAGCTGGTCGAGTTGCCCAGCGAAAGTCATCTCAGCGGGCTGGGGCGCGGCCAGGAGATTCTGTCGGCTGTCATGAAGATCTGGGACGAGCGGGATTTACGCAGGTGTTGCTAGCCTCGCTGAATCCGTCGGACGTCGCGGCCGCCGACGTCGGTGACGCGGTGCGTATTGACGGCGTCTCGCTGAGCCGCAGCGACCTGGTCGGGGCCGCGACGTCGGTGGCCGAGCGGGTCGCGGGCGCCGGCCGGGTCGCGGTCCTGGCCACACCGACCGCCTCGACGGTGTTGGCGATCACCGGCTGCCTGATCGCTGGCGTGCCCTTCGTCCCGGTGCCCGCCGACGTCGGCGTGGCCGAACGCCGGCACATGCTCACCGACTCCGGGGTCCAGACCTGGCTCGGGCCGGTTCCGGATCAGCCAGAAGGGTTGCCGCACATCCCAGTGCGACTGCACGCCCGCTCCTGGCACCGCTATCCCGAACCGTCGCCGGACGCCATCGCGATGGTGATCTACACCTCGGGCACCACCGGGTTGCCCAAGGGCGTGCTCCTGAGCCGCCGGGCGATCGCCGCCGACTTGGACGCGCTGGCCGAAGCATGGCAGTGGACGGCCGACGACGTTCTGGTGCATGGGCTGCCGCTTTTTCACGTGCACGGGCTGGTGCTCGGTTTGCTCGGGTCGTTGCGGGTCGGAAATCGCTTCGTGCACACCGGAAAACCGACACCGGCCGGCTACGCGCAGGCCCGCGCCGAAGCGGGCGGGACGCTGTATTTCGGCGTCCCCACGGTGTGGTCGCGGGTGGCGGCCGACGAGGCGGCGGCGCGAGCGTTGCGACCGGCGCGGCTGCTGGTGTCCGGGAGCGCCGCGCTGCCGGTGCCGGTGTTCGATCGGCTGGCCGAGCTCACCGGACACCAGCCCATCGAACGCTACGGCGCCTCGGAATCGCTGATCACCATCTCGACGCGGGCGGACGGCGAGCGGCGCGCGGGTTGGGTCGGTCTGCCGGTGGCCGGCGTGCAGACCATGCTGGTTGACGACGACGGCGCGCCCGTGTCGCGTGACGGGGAAACCGTTGGACGGCTGCACGTTCGCGGTTCGACGCTGTTCGACGGCTACCTGAATCGACCGGATGCCACCGCGGAAGCCTTCGATGACGACGGCTGGTATCGCACCGGTGACGTCGCGGTCGTCGACGGCGCGGGCATGCACCGCATCGTCGGGCGCGAGTCGGTCGACCTGATCAAGTCCGGGGGATATCGGATCGGCGCCGGCGAAATCGAAACGGTGTTGCTGGGGCATCCGGGTGTTGAGGAGGCAGCGGTCGTCGGGCTCCCCGACCAGGATTTGGGCCAGCGCATCGTCGCATTCGTCGTCGGCTCCGAACGTAACGCCGATGAGCTGATCAATTATGTCGCCCAAGAGCTTTCCGTGCATAAACGCCCGCGTGAGGTGCGTTTCGTTGATGCGCTGCCACGCAACGCCATGGGCAAGGTGGTCAAGAAGCAGTTGCTCTCGGAGGGCTGAAGACGGGTTTCGCTCGCCGCGACACGCAGGGAGTTGCCAGGTTTCTTGAGCAGCGCAACCGCCAACCTTCCCCTACCGTCGTAAACGTGTGCAGACGCGGCCGAACACGGAGCCCCCATGATGGGTGAGCCGAGGGTTGAAACCGGCCCAGGGGCCGCGGCGTTGAGGCGGGTGGCGGTCTCGTGTCTCGTCGGCTCGGCGATCGAGTTCTACGACTTTTTGATCTACGGCACTGCGGCGGCCCTGGTGTTTCCTACCGTGTTCTTTCCGCACCTGGGGTCGACGGCGGGCACGATCGCCTCGATGGGGACATTCGCCACGGCATTTTTGTCCCGGCCGATCGGCGCCGCCGTCTTCGGGTACTACGGGGACCGGCTGGGCCGCAAAAAGACGCTCATCGCCACGCTGCTGATCATGGCGGTCGCCACCGTGAGCGTGGGCCTAATCCCCACCACGGCTTCCATCGGTGTGGCGGCTCCAGTGATCCTGATCGTGCTGCGACTACTGCAAGGTTTCGCCGTGGGCGGCGAATGGGCGGGTTCGGCATTGTTGAGTGCCGAGTACGCGCCTGCGGGGCGACGGGGTCGGTTCGGCATGTTCACCCTGCTCGGCGGGGGAGCCGCGGCGGTATTTTCCAGCTTGACGTTTCTGGGCGTCAACATCACCATCGGCGAAAACAGCCCCGCATTCATGGAGTGGGGTTGGCGGGTGCCGTTCCTGATCAGCGCGGCGCTGATCGGTATCGCTCTATATGTGCGGGTCAATATCGACGAGACCCCGATCTTCTTGGAGGAGAAAGCCCGCAACCTGGTACCTGAAGCGCCATTCTCGGAGGCGCTACGCCTACATCGCCGGGAGATCCCGCTGGCCGCGGGCAGCATCCTGGGCGGGATGGCCTTCGTCCACATGGGTAACACCTACCTGACCATCTACGCCCACAACCACCTCGGTTACACCCGCACCTTCATCTGGTCCGTCGGTGCGCTCTGCGGGCTGACAAGCATCGCGTTTGTGATGCTCTCGGCCAGCCTGTGCGACCGCGTGGGGCGCCGCCGGATGATGTTGCTGGGCTGGGCGGGGTGTGTGCCGTGGGCGTTTGTGGTGATGCCACTGATGGATACGCACAATCACTTTCTCTATGCGGTGGCCATTGTCGGCATGTTCGCCATCGGCGCGATCGGCTCCGGGCCGACCGGCGCCTTCATCCCCGAGTTGTTCGCCACCCGCTACCGGTACAGCGGATCGGCTCTGGCGGTGAACCTGGCCGGCGTCCTCGGCGGCGCCTTGCCGCCGCTGGTCGCGGGAACGCTGCTGGCGACCTACGGCAGCTGGTCGATCGGTCTGATGCTGGGCACTTTCGCCTTCGCCAGCCTGGTGTGCACCTATCTGCTACCGGAAACCAAAGGAACGGCGCTTGGCGATTTTCCGCCGCCGAACGTCGAGTTGTCGGATGAAAGCACGCGATTGGCGCCCGACGAGTCGACGTTCGGTGCGTCTCAGGGAGGGCGTTAGTTCAGTTGGCGTGCAGTGCCTCGTTTAGGGCGATGCCCTGACCGTCGCGGGACACCACCTCGACGGCCCCGGTCACCGAATTGCGCCGGAACAGAAGGTTGTTGGCGCCGGAGAGGTCGCGGGCCTTGACCGACTTGCCGTCTGAGGTGGTGACTTTGGTGCCCGCGGTCACGTACAGGCCGGCTTCGACGATGCAGTCGTCGCCGAGCGAGATGCCCACGCCCGCGTTCGCGCCGAGCAGGCACCGTTTGCCGATTGAAATGACTTGGGTGCCACCGCCGGACAGCGTGCCCATGATTGATGCTCCGCCGCCGATGTCGGAGCCGTCGCCGACGACCACGCCCGCGGAGATGCGGCCCTCCACCATCGACGTGCCCAGGGTGCCGGCGTTGAAGTTGACGAAGCCCTCGTGCATCACGGTGGTCCCCGGCGCGAGGTGGGCCCCGAGCCGCACCCGGTCCGCGTCGGCGATGCGCACCCCGCTGGGCACGACGTAGTCGACCATTCGGGGGAACTTGTCGACGCCGAAGACGGTCACCGGCCCGTGCCGGCGCAGCTGGGCGCGGACCGCCTCGAAGCCGTCGACCGCGCACGGCCCGCGATTCGTCCAGACCACATTGGTCAGTACCCCGAACAAGCCGCCGGCGTTCAGGCCGTGCGGCGCCACCAGCCGGTGCGACAACAGGTGCAGCCGCAGGTAGGCGTCGTACGCGTCTTCGGCTGCCTCGTCGAGAGAGCCGATCACGGTGCGGACCGCGATGGTCTCGGTGACGCGGTCGTCGTCGCGGCCGATGAGCGCGGCCAGTTCCGGGGGCACATCGGACACCGCCAGACGCGACGTGGAGCTGGCGCCCGCTTCGGTCAGTTCCGGTGCGGGAAACCAGGTGTCGAGGATCGATCCGTCGGAGGCCAGTGTCGCCACGCCTACACCTACCGCGCCTGCAGCTCCAGTCACGTCTCGACACGCTACTTCCTCCCCGCGAGCAGACGTAAACGCCCCCGACACGCCGGTGAAAAGGGGGCTTTTGCGTCTCGGCCTAAGGAACGCAACCACTACCCTGGAGGCGTGCTGAACTTGCGGGGCGATCCGATCGAGCTGACTGCTGCGCTCGTTGACATCCCCAGCGAGTCCAGGGACGAAGCCCGCATCGCCGACGAGGTGGAGGCCGCGCTGCGCGGGCAGACATCGGGCTTCGAGATCGTGCGCAACGGCAACGCCGTGTTGGCACGCACCTCTCTGGGCCGGCCGTCGCGGGTGCTGCTGGCCGGCCACCTGGACACCGTCCCGGCGGCGGAAAACTTGCCGAGCCGGTTGGCCGACGGGGAACTGCACGGCTGCGGCACCGCGGACATGAAATCCGGTGACGCGGTTTTCCTGCACCTGGCGGCCACGGTGGCCGAACCGGCGCACGACCTGACGCTGGTGTTCTACGACTGCGAGGAAATCGAGGCGGCGGCAAACGGTTTGGGTCGCATCGAGCGCGAGCTGCCGGACTGGTTGACCGCCGACGTGGCCATCCTGGGCGAGCCCACCGCCGGCTACATCGAGGCCGGCTGCCAGGGCACGCTGCGTGTGGTGATCAGCGCGACCGGTACCCGCGCGCATTCGGCGCGTTCCTGGCTGGGCGACAACGCGATTCACAAGCTGGGCGCGGTGCTGGACCGGCTGGCAGGCTACCGGGCGCGCGCCGTCGACATCGACGGTTGCGAATACCGCGAGGGCTTGTCGGCCGTGCGTCTTGACGGAGGAGTGGCCGGCAACGTCATTCCCGACGCGGCCTCGGTGACGGTCAACTTCCGCTTTGCCCCGGACCGGACGGCGGCCGCCGCGCTGCAACACGTGCGCGACGTGTTCGATGGGCTCGACGTGGTGATCGAGCAGACCGACTCGGCTGCGGGCGCGCTGCCCGGGTTGTCCCAGCCCGCCGCCAAGGCGCTGGTCGATGCAGCCGACGGGCAGGTCCGGGCGAAATACGGCTGGACGGACGTGGCCAGGTTCGCGGCACTGGGGATCCCGGCGGTCAACTTCGGGCCCGGTGACCCCAACTTGGCGCATCGGCGAGACGAACGGGTTCCGGTTGACGCGATCACGGCAGCTGTGGAGACGATGGGGCGGTACTTGAGCGGGTAGCCGGGTGGAGCGGCGAGCGAGGTACGACCACTGTTAGTCAATGCGCCGATCCAGGCCGATCCAGGCCGGTCGGCTGCGTGTCTTGTCGTGCCGGTAGCGTCGCCGTCGGAAACCAGCGTGACGAGGCCGTGACCGGCGGTGGTCGGGCTTAGGATTAGCGTTGCATGTCCGTGCTATCGCACCCAGAGCCGGAAACGCAGGCCTCCGCGAACTCACCTGCGCAGGACGCGGCCAGACACAGTTTCAGCCAAGCTTCTCTACAGCCAGTCAAACAGGACTGAAACGGAAGCGTCTTAGGCCGGATTAGTCCACTGCGTTTAAGTAGACGACCCGGTCGTCAAGCGACTCTTGGGCAACATCTTTGACCGCGGCGACCAGCGCTGCGGACCCCGCCGGCTGGCGTGAAAACCGCGACGACAGCGCGATAACCAGTCCGTGATGGTGGCCGCCGGCGGTGCTGTGTTCGGCGGCCAAGCGGACGAAATCGCCGACATTCTCGGTCAACACCGCATAGCCACTGGTGATCGCCGCAGCGAACACATCCGCGTCGGCGCTGCCGGCCAAACCGAGTTCGGCCACGGTCGTCGCCTCAATCCCTGTTGCACGCAGCCCAACCGCCAACTTGGCCGAGTACATCTCGTCCAACAGGACTTTCACCGCGAACTGGCGGCATTCGTATAGTCGCGATGCAAAGCGATCCGCGCCTGAACTTCGTCGGGGTACGCGGCGCGATAAGCCAGCGCCGCATCCACTTGCGCGCGCCTAATGGCCCGGTCTGCTGTCAGAGCCGCAGCCGGGTCATCGACCGGACCCAGATCGTCGATCCACATCACGATCTCCCACACATCCGGCCCGCCGATCACTCCGGCCCGCCGACCAGTCGGCCCATCTCGAAATGTGATCAACGGATGCTCGTCTCGGCGGGCACCCTCCTCGGCATAGCGGCGCAACCGATCAGACAACGTCTCTCCAGCCGCGCGTGCCCGGAGGCGGAGCCGCTCAGCAAGATGGTCATCAAGACGAACCGACACATTCACCGACATAATTACAATGTAGCACAATGTCAACGTCGCACAGGCTCGACGCGGTCCAAATCGCAGCGTTTCCGCTGGCAGAAGCCGTAAGCTAGTCCACGCCCCGGATCGTTCGTTGGATGCGGCCCTGCGCCACGTGCACGAGGTGTTCGACGGGCAACGCCACGTCGGCGGGGCCGGGCGAAATACGGCTGGACGGACGTGGCCCGGTTCGCCGCCCTGGGCATACCCGCGGTCAACTTCGGGCCTTGTGATCCCAACTTGGCGCACCGGCGTGATGAACGCGTACCGGTCGACAGCGTCATTGCTGCGGTGGAGATGCTGCGGCGCTATCTGAGCGTGTAGCCCTCTGTAGCACTATTTGCTACAGTTGTTGAATGGTTCGGACTATTGCCCAGCGCGAACTGCGCAACGAAAACGCCAAGGTGATCGAAGCGGTCACTGAGGGGGAGACTTTCGTTGTCACTCGCAACGGTGAACCGGTGGCCGAGCTGCGCCCGATTAAAGCCGGTCGCCGCTCCTTTATCTCCCGAGATGAAGTCGCGGCGCTGGCGGCGGCCGCGGTGCGTATTGACCATCGTCAATTCCGCACCGATCTGGACCGATTGATAGACCAAGGACTCTGAGATGGCCTTTGGACTCCTCGACACCTCCGTTGTTGTCGACTGGCATGACCCGACGGTGATCGCCGCGCTGCCCGACGAGGCGGCGGTATCCGCGATTACTGTGGCCGAGTTGGCGGCGGGTCCACATCTGGCTACGAGCCCGGTCGAAGCCGCCAAGCGGCAGGCTCGGCTGCAGGAAGTTGAATCGATACTCGAACCGATTCCGTTCGATGCGGCGGCGGCACGCAGCTATGGAATCGTCGTGGCGGCCGTGGTCCGCGAAGGGCGGAAGCCCCGAAGCAGATTTGCCGACCTGTTGATCGCAGCGACCGCACATGCCAATCGCCTCGATCTCTACACCCGCAATGGCGACGACTTCATCGGACTGGAAGGCATTGTCCGGGTCGTAGATATCTGACGCTCGGCGCTACCGAACGGACTTCTCGGCCTGAGCCGCGGCATCGGCGGCCGCGGCGCGCATCCCGATCGCCGCCAACTCGTCGGACACCGCCGCCAAGCCGGCAGCGTCATTCGCGGCCAGCGCGCGGGCGTGATTGACGACGATGTTGCCGACCGCGCAATCGATTTCGGCAGCCAGCCGGGTCACCGGTTCGACGGCGCGGGTGTCGCCGAGTCGCACGGCATCGTGCCAGGCGCGCAGCGCGACCGCTGACTGGTCGGCCCGCTCGGCGGCGCGGGCGGCCTCCCTGGCCTCCCCGAGCGCACCCGGCGCGTCCCTTGCGGTGGCTTTGGTCCAGGCGCGAGCCAGCCTGAGCTCGGGTGCGAACAACGCCGATTTTGTACTGTGCCGGGCTTCGGCTCGCCGCAAGGCTTTTGCTGAGTCGAGTATCTTGCCCTGCTGTGCCAGCGCGGTGGCCAGAAGCATCAGCGAAAGCGGACCCCACGAGTATCCGGTGCGCTCCAAGGTGGTGGCCGCCGGGCCGAGAAGTGCCGCCGCTCGTTCGAATTCGCCCTGGGCGATCAGTACATGCGCGAGCAGCACCTCGCCGATCGCACGGCCGGGTTGCTGCAGTTCGGCGAAATCGGTGAACTGCTGGGCGAGTTCGCGCGCCGCGTCGAGGCGGCCCGCCATCATCAACGCGCTGGTCTGACCCAGCCCGATCGTAAAGCGCAGCAGCCCGGGGTGCTCGGCGCCCAGCGCACGTTGCGCCAGCGGCTCGACGTCGTCGAAACGGCCCTGGCGCGCCGCGCACAGCGTGGCCGCGCTGGCCGCCCAGGCCACCGCCTGGTCGTCGGCCGCCGGTGACGCCAGTACTTCGCGGGCCGTGTCGACGGCATGCCCGAGGTTGCCCGCGTTCATGGCGAAGGTGGCGCTGAGCGCGTCGAGGGTGACGCGTGGGCCCGCATCGGGGATCCGCCCGCGGATGGTCCGCAGGAACGCGGTGGCCCGCTCCGGCTCGCTGAGCATGAAGAACTGATTGGCCGCCCGCAGCAGGGTCCACGACATCAAATCCGGCTCGGACAACGCGGCGGCGTCGACCTCGACCAGCAGCGCCTCCGCGTCCCGGCCACGGCCCTGAAACGCAAGAGCATTGGCCAGCGGCAGCCGTGCCGCCAGGTCGTCGGAGCGTTGCAGCGCCGAGCGGGCCAGTCGTTCGCCGAGCATCAGGTCACCCAGTCGCAGTGCTTGCTGCGCCGCGTCGACGACCTCGGCCACCGGCTGCGGGGCGTCGCTGTCCAGTGCCAGCGATGCCAGCCGCAGCCGGTCGGTGAGGTGGTCTAAAGGATGCTGCGACAACTGCGTCACCAAGTCGGTGCGTCGGCGCCGAGCGCCGTCGTTACCGAGCGCGGCGAGCGCCCGTCGCGCGAACAGCGGGTGCGCCGTGTACACGACCGTGTCATCCGCCCGTTCGCTGCGTACCCGGGTTTCGGCCCCGCCCCAGTCCTCGGCCGCTCGGACCGCGCCGTCGCCGGCCAGGACGGCGAGATCGGCGACGGACAGCGGCTCCGCGACAGCGAGATATTCCAGCACCGCGCGCGCCGGCGCGGGTAGCTCGGCGAGAAATTCGTCGACGTCGGCCGGCTCGGATGGATTAGTGGTCGCGCCGCCTGGCGCGTCGATGTCGATCCGGACTAGCAGGCCGTCCGTCCACAATGCCGCGATGGCCTCGGGTGCTGCGTCAGCGCGGGCGGTGACGATCATCCGGGCCACCCCGGCCAGGGCTAGTTGGTACACCAGCGTGGCGGACAGCAGGTCGAGTTCGTGGGCGTCGTCGACGACGAGCAGCAGATCACCCTCCCGATCGTTACCGCTCAGCGATGCCCGGGCCGCGCGCAGCAGCGCGGCGGGCTTCCCGATGTCGGCGATGTCCACCAGGTGGCTGAATGCCCCGAACGGGACGACACGCTCGGTGGGGGTGCCGGTCACCCAGCGGACGACGGTCGCCGGGTGCCTTTGGGCGAGCTTTTCGGCGGCCAATCGGGCCAGCGTGGATTTGCCGCAACCGTCGGGCCCGAGCACGACAGCCCCCGGCAGCCGCCTGTCCGCAAGAGCAGTGTCGAGCTGCTCCAGGGCGGCCGCATGCTGCGGAACATTCCATCGAACCGGCACTGCAGGATCCTAGGCGCGTGCCGCCCGCGGCGGTCCGATAGCCCCATATGTGGTCGGGTTCTTCGAGGTTGGTCTACCTTTGGCGGGTATGCGCCCCGAACGCGATTCATCAAGCCAGTGGGCGGTTTGTGTGTACTGCGCGTCGGGGCCGACGCACCCAGAATTGCTCGAGCTGGCCGCCGAACTCGGCGAGGCGATCGCCGAACGCGGCTGGACCCTGGTGTGGGGCGGCGGTCGCGTTTCGGCGATGGGCGCGGTGGCGAGCGCGGCCAGGGCACGCGGCGGCAAGACCGTCGGCGTGATCCCGAAAAAGTTGATGCGCCACGAGATCGCCGACACCGATGCCGACGAGCTCATCGTCAGCGACGCGATGCACGACCGTAAGCAGATGATGGAAGACCGAGCCGACGCGTTCATCGTGCTACCGGGTGGGATCGGCACCCTCGATGAGTTGTTTGATGCATGGACCGCGGGCTATCTCGGCATGCACGACAAATCCATCGTGACGCTGGACCCCTGGGGGCATTACGGAGGTTTATGGGTGTGGCTGAATCATTTGCTCGACAACGGGTACATCTCTCAGGCAGCCATGGATCGGCTGGTGCTGGTCGATAAGGTTAGTGCGGCAGTGGAGGCGTGCGCCCCCGCCTGAGGTGGCGGCCAGGGCTGCCGAGGGGAATTGAGGGATCACGTGTCCGATCACGAGGGTGCAGCGCGCGCCGCGGTCAGCCTGAGCGACATCGCGTCCAGCGCACCGCGGATGCTGGCCGATCTGCCGGTGATCGTGCGCGGAACGCTTACCGGGTTGTTGGCCACCCCGAACTCCAGCAAGTCGATTGGCACGGTGTTCCAGGACCGGGCCGCTCGCTACGCCGACCGGGTCTTCCTGAGGTTCGGCGACCAGCAACTGACCTATCGCGACGCCAATGCGACCGCCAACCGGTACGCCGCGGTGCTGGCGGCGCGAGGGGTCGGCCACGGCGACGTAGTCGCGATCATGCTGCGCAACTCGCCCAGCGCCGTGTTGGCGATGCTGGCCGCGGTCAAGTGTGGTGCCGTCGCCGGAATGCTCAACTACCACCAGCGCGGCGAAGTGCTGGCACACAGCCTTGGGTTGCTGGACGCAAAGGTTTTGATCGCGGAGACCGACCTGGTCAGCGCCGTCAGCGAATGTGGTGGCACGGGTACCAGCGAGACGCTGACGATCGAAGATCTCGCGCGATTCGCCGTCAGCGCTCCCGCGACCAACCCGGCGACGGCGTCGGCAGTGCACGCCAGGGACACCGCGTTCTACATCTTCACCTCGGGGACCACCGGATTCCCTAAGGCCAGCGTGATGACGCACCTACGTTGGCTGAAGGCGTTGGCGGCGTTCGGCGGGCTGGGGTTGCGACTCAAAAGCTCCGACACCCTGTACTGCTGCCTGCCGCTTTACCACAACAACGCGCTGACTGTCGCGCTGTCTTCGGTGATCAACTCCGGTGCCACGCTGGCGCTGGGCAAGTCGTTCTCGGCGTCGAAATTCTGGGACGAGGTGATTGCCAGCCGGGCCACCGCGTTCATCTACATCGGCGAGATCTGCCGGTACCTGTTGAACCAGCCGCCGAAGCCGACGGACCGCGCGCACAAGGTGCGCATGATCGCCGGCAATGGGCTGCGCCCGGAGATCTGGGAAGCGTTCACCAAACGCTTCGGCATCGCGCGCGTCTGCGAGTTCTATGCCTCCAGCGAGGGCAACACCGCTTTCATCAACTTCTTCAATGTGCCCAGGACTACCGGACTCTCTCCGCTGCCGCTGGCCTACGTGGAATACGACCCGGACACCGGCGCCCCGCTGCGTGACGAGAACGGGCGGGTGCGCCGGGTTCCTGCCGGTAAGCCCGGCCTCTTGATCAGTCCGGTGAACCGGCTACAGCCGTTCGACGGCTATACCGACCGGGAATCGACCGAAAAGAAGTTGGTGCGCAACGCGTTTCGGGAGGGCGACTGCTGGTTCAATTCGGGCGACGTGATGAGCCCGCAGGGCATGGGGCATGCGGCGTTCGTCGACCGGCTCGGCGATACCTTCCGGTGGAAGGGCGAGAACGTCGCCACCACGCAGGTCGAAGCCGCTGTGGCGGCCGACCGGTCAGTCGAGCAATGCACGGTTTTCGGTGTCGAGGTTCCGCACACCGGGGGCCGCGCCGGAATGGCGGCGGTGCAGCTGCGCGATGGGGCCGAGTTCGACGGCCATTCCCTGGCCCGCGCGGTTTACGGCGAGCTGCCCAGCTATGCACTGCCGCTGTTTGTGCGGGTGGTGAAGTCGATAGCGCAAACCACCACCTTCAAGAGCCGCAAGGTGGAGCTGCGCGACGAGGGCTACAGCCCCGACGTGAAAGACCCGCTCTACGTGCTCGCGGGCCGCGATCAGGGCTACGTGCCGTACTACGACGAATATCCCGAAGAAGTCGCCTCTGGACAGCGACCGCAGGGCTGACGGTGTTGGCCGCCGCGCACAGAGTGTTTCGGCCCGACATCGGGTAGCCCTGGAGCAGTCTCGATGCCTGGACCGTGCGCCCCGATGGTGAACAGGCACTATGGAGGCGTGCAGTCAACGCTGTGTGGCCGTCCGGTCGCAGCCGATCGCCCGCTGATCATGGCGATCGTCAATCGCACCCCCGATTCGTTCTACGACAAGGGTGCGACCTTCAGCGACGAGGCTGCCAGGGCCGCCGTGCACCGCGCCGTCGCCGAGGGTGCCGATGTGATCGACGTGGGCGGCGTCAAAGCCGGCCCGGGCCAGAGCGTCGATGCGGACACCGAGATCGCCCGGCTGGTGCCATTCATCGAATGGCTCCGTGGCGCCTACCCGGACCAGCTGATCAGCGTCGACACCTGGCGTGCCGAGGTGGCCACGGTGGCCTGCGCGGCTGGCGCCGATTTGATCAACGACACCTGGGGTGGCGTTGACCCCGGCCTGTTCGAGGTGGCAGCCGAGTTCGGGGCGGGTCTGGTGTGTTCGCACACCGGCGGCGCGGTGCCGCGTACCCGTCCATTCCGGGTGAGTTACGGGATGACGACCCGCGGCGTGGTGGACGACGTGATTCGTCAGGTCACCGGGGCCGCCGAGCGGGCGGTCGCGGCCGGAGTAGCGCGCGACAGGGTGCTGATCGACCCGACCCACGACTTCGGCAAGAACACCTTCCACGGGCTGCTGCTGTTGCGTCACGTCGCCGAGCTTGTTAAGACCGGGTGGCCCGTGCTCATGGCTTTGAGCAATAAGGACTTTGTCGGGGAGACTCTGGGCGTGGAACTGACCGAACGGCTCGAGGGCACACTGGCGGCCACCGCACTTGCGGCGGCCGCCGGCGCCCGAATGTTTCGGGTGCATCAGGTCGCGGCTACCCGGCGGGTACTGGAAATGGTGGCCTCGATCCAGGGCATACGTCCGCCGACGCGCACGGTGAGGGGGTTGGCATGACGGCATCGGAGCTGGTCGCCGGCGACCTCACCAATCCTGGGGCGCTGGGCGCCCGGCCCGGCGACGTCTGGCGGTCCAACGGCAGCTGGAACCGTCCCGGCCGGACCATTGCGGAATTGGAAGCGGCGAAGGCCGGGCGCACGATCTCCGTGGTACTTCCTGCCCTCGACGAGGAAGAAACCATCGAATCGGTGATCGACAGCATCTCGCCGCTGGTCAGGGATTCTGGGGGGTTGGTTGACGAGCTCATCGTGCTGAACTCCGGCTCAACGGACGACACCGAGATCCGCGCCATCGCGGCCGGTGCGCGCGTCATCAGCCGTGAACAAGCGCTGCCCGAGGTGCCGACGCTTCCCGGCAAGGGCGAGGTGTTGTGGCGCTCGCTCGCGGCCACCAGCGGCGACATCGTGGTGTTCATCGACTCGGATCTGATCGACCCGCACCCGATGTTCGTGCCATGGCTGGTCGACCCGCTGCTTACCGGCGACGGGATCCACCTGGTCAAGAGCGTCTACCGCCGGCCCCTAATGGTTCACGAGGCCGACGGTGTCAGCGACAGCGGCGAGATGGGTGGCGGTGCGGGCTCCACCGGTGGCGGGCGGGTGACCGAGCTGGTGGCCCGGCCGCTACTCGCGGCGCTGCGGCCGGAGCTGGGCTGCATCTTGCAGCCGCTCGGTGGCGAGTACGCGGCCACCCGGGAATTGTTGACAGCGCTGCCGTTCGCCCCGGGGTACGGAGTCGAGATCGGCATTCTGATCGACACCTTCGACCGGTTGGGCCTGGACGCAATCGCGCAGGTCAACCTCGGTGTGCGGGCGCACCGCAACCGACCGCTGGCCGCGCTGGGCGCGATGAGCCGGCAGGTCATCGCCACGTTGTTGTCGCGGTGCGGGGTCTCCGATTCCGGCGTCGAGTTGACCCAGTTTTTTGCCGACAGCCCCGACGGTTGTGGCTACACCCGACACACATCGCCGGTGTCGTTGCTGGACCGGCCACCGATGAATGGGTTGCGCCCACGCTGATCACCGGGCTGTCGGCGGTATAGGGCAATATCGTTTGCGTGGCGTTGGTGTTGCTTTACCTGGTGGTGTTGGTGCTGGTGGCGATCGTGTTGTTCGTCGCGGCAAGCCTGCTGTTCGGCCGGGGCGAGCAGTTGCCGCCCCTGCCGCGGGGGACGACGGCGACGGTACTGCCCGCGTTCGGTGTCACCGGCACCGACGTCGACGCCGTCAAGTTCACCCAGGTATTGCGGGGGTACAAGGTCAGCGAGGTGGATTGGGTGCTGGACCGGCTCGCCCGCGAGCTTGAGGCCCTGCGCGGTCAGCTGGCGGCCGCCCAAATCGCACTGGATGCCGCGGAACCTGCGGGTGGCGAGGATCGTCAGGAAAAGACGTGAGCGATGACGGATTGGTGCGCTGCGGCTGGGCGGATGTCCGGCCCGGGCCGGATTTCGACCTGTACCGCAACTACCACGACCAGGAGTGGGGCCGTCCGTTGCATGGCCGGCTGGCGTTGTTCGAGCGGATGAGCCTCGAGGCCTTTCAGAGCGGCCTGTCGTGGTTGATCATCCTGCGCAAGCGGGAGAATTTTCGGCACGCGTTCTCCGGGTTCGACATCGAGAAGGTTGCTCGCTACACCGATGCCGATGTGCAACGGCTGATGGCCGACGAGGGAATCGTCCGCAACCGGGCCAAGATCGAGGCGACGATCGGCAACGCGCGGGTGGCCGCCGAGCTGGGATCCGAAGATCTGTCCGAGCTGCTCTGGTCGTTTGCGCCGCCACCGCGGCCCCGGCCCGCCGAGCCATCCGAAATCCCGTCGACCAGCGAAGAATCTAAGGCGATGGCGCGCGAACTGAAACGGCGCGGATTCCGCTTCGTCGGGCCCACCACCGCCTATGCGCTGATGCAGGCGACCGGAATGGTCGATGACCATATTCGCGATTGCTGGGTGTCGTAAGCGACGATGACCCTGATCTTCGAGGGCCCGCGAGCGGGCCCGTTGAGGAGCCGGGCGCTCGGGTCCAGCAACCCGATGAGGCCAGACAAGCGGGTCTGGTACATCAACTCAGCCGGATAGGGAACAATAGGGGGGTGATTTGGCAGTTCAATGTCGGGTATGGCTGGGAATCCGCCGGCGGGGCTTACTCGGCGCCGACCAAGTCCGCGAAAGCGGGCCAGCGTGAATCTGGAGGGAGCACTCGATGGCGGCGATGAAGCCCCGGACCGGAGACGGTCCTCTGGAGGCAACCAAGGAGGGGCGCGGCATCGTTATGCGGGTACCACTTGAGGGCGGCGGTCGACTCGTCGTCGAGCTCACGCCCGACGAGGCCGCCGCGTTGGGTGATGAGCTCAAGGGTGTTACAAGCTGAGTCCGGCGGAGAACAGCCGAGCGGAAGTTTGCGGGGCCTACGAGGGGTTAGCCGGGCTCGGACGGTCTAGGCGCACACCTTCCGATAGATGTCGAGCGTCTGCTCGGCAACTTGGGCCCACGAGAATTCCGCTATGCAGCGTTGGCGCCCCGCCCGGCCGTAACGATTCGCCCGTTCTGGGTCGGCGATCAACTCGTTGACAGCCCCGGCCAGTCTGGTCTGGTAACCGACCGGGTCGTCGGCGTCGTAGTGCACCAGCGACCCGGTGATTCCGTCGGCGACGACCTCGGGTATGCCGCCCACGTCGGAGGCCACCACCGCGGTGCCGCACGCCATCGCTTCCAGGTTCACAATGCCCAGCGGCTCGTAAACTGACGGGCATACGAAAACGTCTGCGGCCGAAAGTATTTCACGTAACTTCCCGCTGGCAAGCATCTCCCGGACCCAGAACACGCCCGTGCGATTGCGGGCCAATCCGGCTACCGCCGACCGTACCTCGTGGGCTATCTCCGGAGTGTCGGGAGCGCCGGCGCACAGCACCAACTGAACGTCGGGGTGGAATTGGTGCGCGGCGGCCACCAGGTGTTCGACACCCTTCTGCCGGGTGATCCGCCCGACGAATGCAACGGTGGGCCGGTTGGGATCGACTCCCAGCTCGGTCAGCACCGACCCGGTGTGCACCGGTCCGCTCGGATACCAGACATCGGTGTCGATCCCGTTGCGGATGACGTGCACCAGGTTCGGATCCAGGGTGGGGTACACCCGCAGGATGTCCTCGCGCATCCCGGCGCTGACCGAGATGATGGCGTCCGCGGCCAGTACCGCGGTGTGCTCCACCCACGTCGATACCCGATAACCGCCGCCGAGCTGCTCGGCCTTCCACGGGCGCAGCGGCTCGAGCGAATGCGCCGTCAGGACGTGGGGGATGTCGTAGAGGAGCGCGGCCAGATGCCCGGCCATGCCGGTGTACCAGGTGTGTGAATGCGCGACGGTGGCCGCCGACGCGGCATTGGCCATCACCAGATCGGATGACAGGGTGGACAGTGCCGCGTTGGCACCGTCGAACCGCGGGTCGGGCTGATGCGCGAAGGCACCGGGGCGCGGTGCGCCCATGCAGTGCACGTCCACCGCGCACAGCCGGCGCAGCTGCGCGACCAGTTCGGTGACGTGTACGCCGGCCCCGCCGTAGACCTCTGGTGGGTATTCCCGCGTCATCATCGCCACCCGCATACAGGGCACCGTAGTTCGGTTACCGTGCGTCCCGCGAGTCGGGGCGGATAATGTGGTGGTGGCCACGGGAGACGTCGAACTGGACCAAATACCTTGACAGAGCCCGTCAGAACGCGGTCGGTTGCGGCGGGCCTGCTGGCAGCCGGTCGCGGCTGCGGATAGGTTTGTGCCATGAGGGATGCGCCACCACACGTGCTGGGCATTGTCCTGGCCGGCGGTGAGGGCAAGCGGCTGTATCCGCTGACCGCGGACCGGGCCAAACCCGCGGTTCCCTTCGGCGGTGCCTATCGATTGATCGACTTCGTGCTCTCCAATCTCGTCAACGCCCGTTACTTGAGGATCTGCGTTCTCACTCAATACAAGTCGCATTCACTGGACCGTCACATTTCGCAGAACTGGCGGCTGTCCGGCCTCGCCGGTGAATACATCACCCCGGTGCCCGCGCAGCAGCGGCTCGGCCCGCGCTGGTACACCGGCTCGGCCGACGCGATCTATCAATCGCTCAACCTGATCTACGACGAAGACCCCGACTACATAGTCGTTTTCGGCGCGGATCACGTCTACCGGATGGACCCCGAGCAGATGGTCCGGTTCCACATCGACAGCGGAGCCGGAGCAACGGTGGCCGGGATCCGGGTTCCGCGCTCCGACGCGCACGCATTCGGTTGCATCGACTCCGACGACTCCGGTCGTATCCGCAGCTTCGTGGAGAAGCCGCTGGAGCCGCCGGGGACGCACGACGACCCCGATACGACCTTCGCCTCGATGGGCAACTACATCTTCACCACCAAGGTGCTCATCGACGCGATCCGCGCCGACGCCGATGACGACCACTCGGACCACGACATGGGTGGCGACATCATTCCGCAGTTGGTGTCCGACGGGCTGGCCGCGGTGTACGACTTTTCCGACAACGAGGTGCCGGGCGCGACCGAACGCGACAAGGCCTACTGGCGGGACGTGGGGACACTGGACGCGTTCTACGACGCGCACATGGACTTGGTCTCGGTGCACCCGGTGTTCAACCTCTACAACAGGCGCTGGCCAATCCTTGGCGCCTCGGAGCACCTTGCGCCGGCCAAGTTCGTCAACGGCGGCTCCGCGCAGGAGTCGGTGGTGGGTGCCGGCAGCATCATCTCGGCGGCATCGGTGCGCAACTCGGTGCTGTCGTCCAACGTCGTGGTCGATGACGGCGCGATCGTGGAGGGCAGCGTGATCATGCCGGGCGTTCGGGTCGGCCGCGGCGCGGTGGTGCGGCACGCGATCCTGGACAAGAACGTCGTCGTGGGGCCGGGCGAGATGGTCGGAGTCGATCTGGAGAAGGATCGGGAACGCTTCGCGATCAGCGCCGGTGGCGTCGTCGCGGTGGGCAAAGGCATCTGGATCTAGCTCGCCCTAGCGCCGCCAGCAGAAATAGAATCGCCCATTTCGGAACGAAAGTGGGCGATTCTATGTCTGCTCGGCGAGCCGGCCGCGGCTACCAGACGTGGGGGACCAGCCGGTAGCGCACCCGCTGTACGTATTCGGGATACCCGGTCAGTTCCTGGGTGAGCATCGCTTCCTCGTCGAGGATGCGGACAACGAGCACCAGCACGCCCGGCAGGACGAAGAAGAGTCCCCAATAGGACCCCAGGGACAGCGGAAAGCCGACCATTATGATCGCGCCACCGACATACATCGGGTGCCGAACGAATCTGTAGACACCGGTGGAAACGACGGGCTGTCCGGTCTCCACCGTGACGGTGGCGGCGGCGTAGCCGTTCTGGATGACCACCAGCATGGTGAGACCGAGCCCCACCGCAACCAGGACATCACCCAGCACGCATGCCCAGACGGGTACGTGCGACCAGCCCACCCGATGGTCGTATGCGCTGAACGCCATCATGGCGAACACGCTGGACATCCACGCGATGATGACGAACTTCTGCAGCGTTCTCGCCTCCGCCCGCGGACCGCTGCGCATGCGGCGCCGCAAGGCGGCGGGATTCGTCCGGGCGATGTAGATGGTCGGCACGATCGTCGCCAGCATGAACGTCGCGACTAAAGCCCATGCCTGCCAATAGTTGACGGTTCCGGCGGGCAGGAACAACACCGCACCCAGCGCGATCACGCCGATTACGTTGGATGCCGCCGATCGGATGGCAGCTCTCATGACCGCAGATCCCGCCGGCTAAAAGCTAGGGCTCCCAGCGCGATCAGCGCCGAATCGATGGTCAGCAGCCACAGCACTGGCGTGGGGGTGAAGTCGGCGCCGACGCGCGGAATGTGCGCGAACGGTTCGAGATCGAGCAACCACTGCGGGAATCCGGCGAGCGAACCGATCAGGTACAAAGCGACGAAGCCGACCAACACGCCCCACGCCACCGGTGTGAACCGTGGCGCCAGACCGAACATCGCCACCGTCACGGCGGACAGCAGCCAGACCGCCGGCAGCTGCACGGCCGCGGTGCCGACGACGGCGCCCAGCTTGCCGCCGATGTCACCGGCGGCGATGCCGTAGACGAGTCCAGCCGCCGCTCCGGCGATCAGCAGCGCCACCGCCGACCCGAGCAGCGCCGTCGCCAAATGGCTTGCCAGCCAGCGAGTTCGAGAGACCGCACCGGCCAGCGTCGTCTCAGCTCGTTGCGCAGACTCTTCCTGGTGCAGCCGCAAGGTGAGCGAGACGGTGAATGCGGCGGCCATCATGCCCAGCATGGTGAACGCCACCGCGATGAAGGCCTCCTCCAACGCGCTGGTGCCGCCCATCCGCGCAACGATGTCGCGCGCAACGGTGCTATCGCCCAGCTCGTCGCCGATGCCGTTCGCCACACTGCCCATCAGCAGGCCGTACAGGCACAGGCCGACGCTCCACACCAGCAGCGCGCCGCGGTCGAGTCGCCAGGCCAGCCCGAAGACCTTGCCCAGCGCCGTCGAGGCTCGGCCACGACCGGCGCGTTCGGCGATGAGTCCCGCGCCGACATCGCGGCCGGCGAGCAGCCGATAGGCCACCGCGGTGAGTGCGGCCGTCGTCGCTAGATGCAGCAGCAGCACCCACCAGTAATCACCCGCGTAGGGCCGGACTTGCAGCGACCACCCCAGCGGAGAGAGCCACGACAGGTTGCCATCACCGGCATCGCCGATGGCGCGCAGAGTGAACGCCGCGCCCAACACGGCGAACGCGGCACCGCGGGCGAACCGCGCGCTCGGGGACAACTGCGCGGCTATTGCGGCGACGGCGGTGAACACCAAGCCCGACGCGGCCAGCGCCGCCCCGAAAGCGATTGATCCGCCGGGTGGAACGCTTGTGGTGAGTAGTCCTGCGGCGCCGATCACCCCGGTGGCGATCGATGCCCCGAACGACAGCAGCAGCGCCGCACTGAGGCCGGCGTACCGGCCGATCGCGGTCGAGTCCATCAGCTCGGTTCGGCCGGTTTCCTCGTCGGCGCGGGTGTGCCGGATCACGGTGAGGATGACGGCCACCGCGATCAGCAGGTGGAACATCCCGGCTTTCCAAACGCCCACCGCGCCAAGGCTGTCGTTGTAGACCTGTCCGTAGAGTGCGCGCTGGGCCGGGCTGGCCATGATGGAGGCCGCGAACGCGGCGCGGTCGGACTGGGTGGGGTAGACCTTCTCGATGCTTCCGACGTAGACGGTGGCCAGCGGTACCGACAACAGGAACACCCACAACGGCAAGGAGATTCGGTCGCGGCGCAGGTAGAGCCGCAGCATGCCGAGCGTCCCGGAGAAGTTCGAACCGTGTCGCGGCGCGGGTCCCGCAGCGGGGCGAGACCGATCCAGGGTTGCGGTGCTCATGACGCCGAAACCTCCGCGGTGCTGTAGTGACGCAGGAACAACTCCTCAAGCGTCGGTGGCGCGCTGATAAGGCTGCGCACCCCGGCGTCGCCGAGCACCCGGATGAGTTCGCCGATGCTTTCGCTGTCGACCTGGGCACGCACCGTGTTGCCGTCGACGCTGACGTCCTCGACCCCCTTGATCCGGGTGAGATCGCCCGGGTCACCGGTCATTTCGGCCTTGATGGAGGTGCGGCTGAGATGCCGCATCGAGTCCAGCGAACCGCTCTCGACTGTCTTACCGGCCCGGATGATGGTCACCCGTTCGCACAGCGCTTCGGTTTCGGCCAGGATGTGGCTGGATAGCAATACGGTCGCGCCTCGGTCGCGCGCCTCGCCGACGCACTGCTGGAACACGTTCTCCATCAGTGGATCCAGCCCGCTGCTGGGCTCATCCAAGAGCAGCAGCCCGGCCTGCGACGAGAAGGCCGAGATCAGGGAGACTTTTTGGCGGTTGCCTTTCGAGTACGTGCGAGCCTTCTTGTGCGGGTCGAGGTCGAAGCGCTCGATGAGCTCGGCGCGACGTTTCTGGTCGATGCCGCCGCGCATGCGGGCCAACAGGTCAATGGTCTCGCCTCCGGTCAACGAGGGCCATAACGTGACGTCCCCTGGCACGTAGGCGATTTGGCGGTGCAGCTCCACAGCGTCGGCCCACGGGTCGCCGCCCAGCAACTGCACGGTGCCGCCGTCGGCTTTCACCAGGCCCAACAGGATGCGGATCGTGCTGGACTTGCCGGCGCCGTTCGGCCCGAGGAATCCGTGCACTTCTCCGGTGCGCACGGTCAGGTCGAGGCCGTCCAGCGCCCGCACCGCGCCGAAGTTCTTGGTCAGACCATGAATTTCGATGTCATTCTGCATGGGATCCTCCTTGATCGTCTGCGGCTAGAAAGGCGTCGAACATGGTGCGATCGGCCATCAGGCCCTCGGTGTAAATCTCGAGGGCGGGCAGTACCATGTCGCGGGCGTAGTCGCGTAGGACCGCCCGCAGATCCGTTGGGGTTTCGTGCATTTGCAGGTACAGCAGCAGCCCGCCACCCGAGGTGATGGCCAGGTACTTGGCCCTGGCGTGTGGATCCCTGCTGGGTTTGATGGTGCCGGCCTCCACGCCCTCGGCGAAGTAATCCTCGGCGTTTTCGATCATCGTGTGCCACATCGTCATCGCCAGCTCACCGCCGGCCTGCAGGCTGCGCACCAGGTAGGCCGTCAGCGGGGCGTACTGCTCGATCTCGGCCAGCTGCCCCAACCAGCTGGCCGGGTCGTTGGACTGCATCGCTTCGGACTTGCCGCTGCGGATCTCCTCGGCAACATAATCGTCGCAGGCCTTGCGCAGGCCCTCTTTCGATCCGAAGTGGTGGATGACCAGCGCGGCGCTCACGCCCGCGGCTTCGGCGATGGTGCGTAACCCCACTCCGAAGCCGTGCTGTCCGAACTGCTCGATGGCCGCGTCGCGGATTCGAGCGGTTGCGGTCAAGTCAGCTGAACGCATGTTCAAAACACTAAACACTCGTTTAGTGGCTGTCAAGCAGTCGGGATCACGCAATATTTCTGGGGTTGGGTGCCATGATGGCGCGAACCCAATACTCAACGTGGAGTAGGCGATGTCATCTGTTCTCATAGCTCTGGACATGTTCGAGACGCACACCGCAAACGTGGCACAGATCGGTTCGGCAGTGAGTGCCGGCAATCTGGCCGCAGCCATCCCTACGACTGAGCTGTCCGCGGCGGGCGCCGACGAGGTGTCGGCGGCGGTTGCGGTGATGTTCAGCGGACATGCGCGGCAATATCAGGCCGCGGCGGCGCAGGCAGCAGCTTATCAGCAGCAGTTCGTGAGCCACTTGCATGCGGCGGCGGTGTCGTATGCGGCCACCGAGACGTCCATGGCCTGGGGTTTGGAGAGCACGTTGCTCGGCGGCGGCGCCGCCGCAGCTCCCCTCGCTGCATTGGATTCCTTCGTCGCCGCTGGGTTCCAAACCGCTGTCTACAGCCCGATTCACTCCGCCGGCCAGGCGTGGATCAACAGTTCACTCGGCCGAACGCTCGACCCGATCATCAACGCGCCCACCGACGCGTTAGTTGGGCGCGATCTGATCGGAAACGGTGCGCCGGGAACGGCGGCGTCCCCCAACGGCCGCGCCGGCGGTCTGCTGTTCGGCGACGGTGGGTCCGGCTACACCCCGACCACCGGTACGGGGGCCGCGGGCGGCCGGGGCGGGAATGCCGGGTTGATTGGAAACGGCGGCACCGGTGGTGGTGGCTTTGCCGGCGGGGCCGGCGGCGTGGGCGGCGTCGGTGGCGTGTTGATGGGCAACGGTGGTGTTGGCGGGGCGGGCGGCGCGCTGGCCGCGGGTGTTGGCGGCGCCGGCGGGCCCGGTGGCCAGGCCTTGTTATTCGGCGACGGCGGCCACGGTGGGGCGGGCGGGGGAGCAGGCGGGGCTACCGGTTATGGCGGGCTGTTCATCGGTACGGGCGGCCCAACCACGACGACCACCAACGGACCGTCGATCGTGATCGACTTCGTGCGGCACGGTCAGACGGGCCCGAACGCGATGAGCCTGATCGACACAGCTATACCCGGTGCCCCACTCAATGCGCTGGGCCTGCAAGAGGCGCACAACATCGCCAACGTCCTCGCTCCGCAGGGGCCCTTCGCTGGGATCTTCGACTCGCAATTGACCAGGACTCAGCAGACCGCCGCGCCGTTGGCGGCCATGGTGGGGATGACCCCACAATCGCTGGGCGGCCTCAACGAGATCAATGCCGGCCTATTCCAAGGATTAGGGCAGCTCCCCGTGGGGATCCTCTACATCGTCGGCCCGCTCACGTGGACTCTCGGACTCCCGATCGTCCCGATGCTGGCCCCGCTCTCCGCCGACCCCAACGGGGTGGTCTTCTTCCAGAACTTCCACAATGCGATGCAAACCATGTACAGCACGGCCTTGGCGAACCCGGTCGTCAGCGCGAACGGCCACATCACCGACGTATCGTTCGCCAGCGGAATGGCGATCGAGGCCGGGACGCTGATGACCGTCAACAACCCCGATCCCTTGCTTATGTTGACCCACTCGCTGCCGAACACCGGTGTTGTCGTGGTGCAGGGCAGCCCCCAGACCGGCTGGACAATGGAAAGTTGGGACGGCGTGCCCGTCCCGAAGGCCTCATTGCCGACCCAGCTTTTCGTCGACGTCCGTGATCTGATCACGGCGCCGCAATTCGCGGTCGGCGATATCACGGGAGCCCTGTTCACCGGCGATCCCGCGACGATCGTGAATTCGGTTCGGGACGGTGTTAATGAGGTAGTCGGTGCGACGGTCCGCTTCCCCTTTGCAGTCACTCAGACCTTAGTCGACGCCCTGGTTGGCTAGTAGATGGCGCTCGCGCCAGAACTAGTCCCGCACGGCGGCCAGCACGCCGTCGCCCAGCGGAACCAGGGCAGGGGCGAGCCGCTCGTCTTCGGCGATGAGCCGGGCGGCTTCGCGGACCGCCGCCACCTCGGCGTCGCGCGCCGCGGGATCGCCGGCCCGGCCGCCCAGCGCTGCCCGGTTCACGACGATCACGCCACCGGATCGCAGCAACCGCACGCCTTCCACGACGTAATCCGGTTGGTCGATCGGATCGGCGTCAATGAACACCAAGTCATAGGACTCGTCGGCGAGCCGGGTGAGCACGTCCTGGGCGCGGCCACCGATCAGGCGGGTGCGCGATGGCCCGATGCCGGCCTCGGCGAATGCGGCCTTAGCCAACCGCTGGTACTCGGGCTCGATGTCGATCGTGGTCAATACGCCGTCCGTGCTCATACCGGATAACAACCAAAGTCCGCTGACGCCCGCGCCGGTTCCCACCTCGGCGACAGCCTTGCCGCCGCTGAGCTTGGCGAGCAGGGTCAACAGCGCCCCGACGGCGGGAGTCACTGCCCCGGCGCCGATGTCGACGGCCCGTTCGCGTGCACTGGCCAGGATCGCGTCCTCGGATATCGAAGCCTCGGCGTGCGCGACGAGCGATTCAGCTCGACTGGGGGCCGCCTGCGCTGGGGTTTGGTCGGCGCTGTCCATATCCGCAGCGTAGGTCCAATTCGCGGCGCAGGTGGTCAGGCGCGCTTGGGTCGAGCCGTCGTGACACGCCCGGAACGGTAACCGTGACCAGCGCCACGACGAACCCCGATATCCCCTGGACAGCGCAGGTAACGAAAAGGTTTCTCAGGCAAACCTCAGTTTGCTCCTATGTCGCCCATACGCCAGTGCGCGACGGTATCCCTTATGGAACGCGGAGGGGTTTGGTCGGGGAGTGCTTCGGGGAATACACGGCGGCAACGTCGTGTTGCGGCGGATGAAGAGCTGCCGAGCGTAGGCAGGGCGAACCCGGAGGACCTTATTACCACCATTGTCTTGAACCCGACGAGCATGTCGCATCCCCAGTTATGCCCGGACGGCGAATGGGTAGAAGCGTCGGAAGAGTTGCAGGGCACCGCCGTTTTCGACGCGACCGGTGACCTGGCGACCATGCCGTCATGGGACGAACTGGTGCGTCAGCACGCTGACCGGGTGTATCGACTGGCCTACCGTCTCGCCGGCAACCCGCAGGATGCCGAGGATCTGACGCAGGAAACCTTCATCCGGGTCTTCCGGTCGGTGCAGAACTACCAGCCGGGCACCTTTGAAGGCTGGCTGCACCGCATCACCACGAACCTGTTCCTTGACATGGTGCGTCGGCGCGCCCGCATCCGGATGGAAGCATTGCCCGACGATTACGACCGCGTGCCCGCGGACGAGCCCAACCCCGAGCAGATCTACCACGACTCGAGGCTTGGACCCGACCTGCAGGCCGCCTTGGACTCGCTACCGCCCGAGTTTCGTGCTGCGGTTGTGCTGTGCGACATCGAAGGCCTGTCGTACGAGGAGATCGGCGCCACCCTGGGCGTGAAGCTGGGCACCGTCCGTAGCCGCATCCACCGCGGACGTCAGGCGCTGCGCGACTATCTGGCCGCGCATTCCGAGCACGGCGAGAATATGCCGTACGCCAAGTCGGCTTAGTTCACCAGTAATCCCGAGATTTTCCCGCTTTTGCCAGAAAGTGGCGGAGAACTGGGGTCGAATCGCGCTACATTCGAATTATGGGTGGCTGCGAAAGGAGCGGGTGATGGCCGACCGAGGGCAAGTGTTCCGGCGTGCGTTCGGCTGGCTCCCCGCCCAGTTCGCATCCCAGAGTGACGCGCCAGTCGGAGCCCCTCGGCAGTTCGGTTCCACCGAACACCTGTCCACCGAGGCCATCGCGGCGTTCGTCGACGGTGAGCTGCGGATGAACGCACACCTGCGCGCCGCGCATCACCTTTCGCTATGCGCCCAGTGCGCGATCGAGGTCGATGATCAGAGCCGGGCCCGTTCCGCGCTGCGCGACTCCCACCCGATCCGGACCCCCAGCGCGTTGCTCGGGCTGTTGTCGGCGATTCCGCACTGTGCGCCCGACGACCTGACAGCACACCCGGCAGAGCCAATATCCGAGGGCTTCCCCGACCGCGACCCGCGCGACCCGCGTAAGCGCCGCTAGTTTGGGCCGACCAGCACGTAACCGTGGATACTAGGGTGGACACGGACAACGCCGCGCCGGTCTATCGCCCAGTTACCAGGCCTGTCTCCAGAGCAACTCAGACGAGGATTTGAAGAGAATTACGTGACCTCCGACAACGGCAACGACAGCGGCGAAAACAGCCGGCCTCGGCTAGCGCCGCGCCCCATTTCCCGGCCACCGGTAGACGCCGAATCTCGGCAGGCGTTCGGTCGCCCCGATGGGCTACAGGGGTCGTTTGTCGCGGAGCGAGTGCGCCCGCCGAAGTACCGCGACCAGGGTGAATTCAGGCCCCACGAGCAACCGGCCGACCCGGTCCTGCAGGAGGCGTTCAGCCGTCCCGACGGAACCGACGACTCACTGCAACGTCACCCCGTCGATGCCGGCGCGCTGGCTGCCGAGAAAAACGGGGCCGACACGGAAGAACCGGACGATCCCTGGCGGGATCCCGCCGCGGCCGCCGCTCTGGGGTCTCCCGCAGTGGCCCCGTCCGTCCCCGAGACCGTGCCGGGCTACAGCGGCAAACTGGGCGTGCGCGACGTGTTGTTCGGCGGCAGGGTCTCCTACCTTGCCCTGGCCGTCTTGCTCCTGATCGCACTGCTCATCGGCACTCTCGGCGGGGTGATCGGTCGCAAGACGGCCGAAGTCGTCGAGGCCTTCACCACCTCGAAGGTGACGCTGTCGACCCCCGGCAACACCGAATTGCCCGCGGGCCGGTTCGCCAAGGTGGCGGCCGCGACCGCCGGCGCCGTGGTGACCGTCGAATCGAAGAGTGACCAAGAGGGCATGCAGGGCTCGGGCGTCGTCATCGACGGCCGCGGCTACATCGTCACCAACAACCACGTCATTTCCGAGGCGGCCAACAACCCCAGCCAATTCAAGACGACCGTGGTTTTCAACGATGGCAAGGAAGTGCCCGCGAACCTGGTGGGGCGTGACCCCAAGACCGACCTGGCCGTGCTCAAGGTCGACAACGTCGACAACCTCAGCGTGGCCCAGCTGGGCGATTCGGACAAGGTGCGCGTCGGCGACGAGATGCTGGCCGTGGGCGCGCCGCTGGGGCTGCGCAGCACGGTGACCCACGGCATCATCAGCGCACTGCACCGCCCGGTTCCCCTGTCGGGGGAGGGTTCTGACACCGACACCGTGATCGACGCCATCCAGACCGACGCCTCGATCAACCACGGCAACTCCGGTGGCCCGCTGATCGACATGAATTCCCAGGTGGTTGGCATCAATACCGCGGGGAAGTCGTTGTCGGACAGCGCGAGCGGGCTGGGTTTTGCGATCCCGGTCAACGAGGTCAAACAGGTTTCCCAGACGTTGATCAAGGACGGCAAGATCGTGCACCCGACGCTGGGGATCAGCACCCGGTCGGTGAGCAACGCGATCGCGTCGGGCGCCCAGGTCGCCAACGTGAAGGCGGGAAGTCCTGCGCAGAAGGGCGGAATCCTGGAAAACGACGTGATAGTCAAGGTCGGCAACCGTAAGGTCGCCGACGCCGACGAGTTCGTCGTCGCCGTGCGGCAATTGGCGATCGGGCAGGACGCACCCATAGAGGTGGTCCGCGATGGCCGGCACGTCACGTTGACGGTGAAACCAGACGCAGATACCGGCTAGATGTTCAGCAGCCTGAGCTGGGAGCACATGGGGGTCCTGGTCGTGGTCGGGCTGGTGGTCCTTGGCCCGGAACGACTTCCGGGTGCCATTCGCTGGACGTCGACCGCGCTGCGGCAGGCGCGTGACTACCTGAGCGGCGTGACAAGCCAGCTGCGCGAAGACATCGGACCCGAGTTCGACGACCTGCGCGGCCCGCTCAGCGAGCTACAGAAGCTGCGGGGCATGACGCCGCGCGCCGCGCTGACCAAGCACCTGCTGGACGGCGATGACTCGATATTCACCGGGAACTTCGACAGGCCGGCAGGTCCCGTCAATGGAGCTCCCAGGCCTGTCGAGCAGTCGACACCGCCTGCGGGGCCAACGGATCGCCCCACCGGACCGGCGCCGTTCGACACCGACGCGACCTAAACGGCCTTCCTGGTAGGCCCGACGACCCGCTACCCGTTCGATCCGGGGTTGCCGTTGGTGGCGGTTCCGGTTCCGAAGTTGTAGGCGTTGCCGCCATCCCCGCCGTTACCGCCGACGCCGACGCCCCCGTTGCCGCCGTTGCCGCCGTTGCCGCCGATGGAGTCAGCGGTGCCCGCGAAGACGTCCGCCTCGCCGCCGTTGCCGCCAACCTGCTGAGTGGCATCCGCGTTGTTGGCGCCGTTGCCACCGTTGCCGCCGGCGCCACTGATAGCGGTGTTGGTGTTGGCGGCGTTGCTGGTCGCGGCCTGCCCGCCGTCGCCGCCGTTGCCGCCGCTAGTGAGGCTGCCGACCCCGCCGTCGCCGCCTTTCCCGGCGATGACATTTCCGGTTCCATACGTGGACGCAGCCCCGCCAGTGCCGCCGTTGCCGCCGCTGGTGCCGTCGCCGCCGAGTCCGCCGACGCCGGCGACCGCGGTGTTGGTGTCGGTTTGGCCGAGGATGACGGCGTCTCCACCGCTGCCGCCATTGCCGCCGGTCCCCGTGGTGCCGCCGCTGGTGCCGGGCGCACCGTCCGTGCCGTAGGCGTTCCCGGTTCCGAATGTTGCAACGAATGCGTTGCCGCCGTCGCCGCCGGCGCCTCCGGCGGTCAGGCCGGTGCCGCCCAGTCCTGGAGCACCGCCGGTGGCAGTTCCGTCCACGGCCGACCCGTCCCCGCCCGCGCCGCCAGCGCCGCCAGCGCCGGTAGGAGCATTGCCACCGGCGCCGCCGGCGCCGCCGGTGGCGTTTTGGGACCCGCCTTCGATAAATGCGGCGCCACCCGAGCCTCCGTTGCCTCCGTTGCCTCCGCCCGCGCCCGCATTGCCACCGTTGCCGCCCGTGCCGCCGACGGTGGATGTCGTGCCGAAGGTATCCGCGAATCCGCCGTTGCCGCCGTCGCCGCCGCTGGTTCCGTTGCCGCCCGCGCCGCCGTCGCCGGCGACAGGCGTGTTCGGATCGATGCTGTTGGAGATGGACGCGTTGCCCCCGTTGCCGCCGGCCCCGCCAGCCCCGGTGGTGCCGCCGTTGAGGCCGGCCGCGCCGTTGCCGCCGTAGGCGTTTCCGGTTCCATCGACGTCGGTGTTGGCGTTGCCGCCGCTGCCGCCGGACCCGGGTCCCTGGGCGCCAGTGCCGCCGGCCGCCGCGGTGCCGCCGATGGCATTGCCGGTTCCGTTGTTGTCCGCGGAGCCACCGTCACCGCCGGCGCCGCCGAAGCCGGCGCCTCCGCTGCCGCCGGCGCCGCCGGTACCGCCGATCGCGTTAGCGGGCCCGGCGTCGACTTGCCCGGCGCCGCCGGTGCCGCCGTTGCCTCCTGGGCCGCTGCCGTGGTCGACGTTGTCGGTACCGACTCCGCCGTTGCCGCCGTGGCCGCCGACGGCGTTGTTGATGTTGGTGGCGTTATTGGTTTCGGCGTCGCCGCCGGCGCCGCCGTTGCCACCGTCCCCGACACTGCCGTTCCCGCCTGATCCGCCGGTGCCGGCGGCGGCATTTGCGGTGCCGGCCGTGAACGCGTTCCCGCCGTCCCCGCCGTGGCCGCCGTTCGCGCCGTTGCCGCCCAGCCCGCCGGCCCCGCCCACGGGTGTGTTCGGGCTGGCGCTGTTATTGACGGACGCGTTGCCGCCCGCGCCGCCGGCGCCGCCGACGCCCGCGGTGCCGCCGCTGGTGCCGGCCGCGCCGTTGGCGCCGTAGGCGTTTCCGGTTCCATCGACGTCGATGGTGGCGCCGCCGCCGCTGCCGCCGAACCCGCCGCCCTGGGCGCCGGCGCCGCCGGTCCCCGCGGCGCCGCCGTAGGCATTGCCGGTTCCGTCGTTCGTTGCTGCGCCGCCGTCGCCGCCGCCGCTGCCGACGCCGCTGCCACCGGCGGCGCCCGCGCCGCCGGTGCCGCCGGTGGCAGCGGCGTTCGAGGATGCGGCGTCGATGGCAGCGTTACCGCCGGCGCCGCCACTAACGCTGCTCCCCCGCGCGGTGGCGTCGCTGACGACGTTGCCCTTGGGGCCGGATCCTGACCCGCCGCCGTCGGCGCCGATGCCGGCGTTGCCACCGGCACCGCCGACGGCGTTATGCGTATTGATGGCGTTATCAATTTCGGCGTCCCCGCCGTCGCCACCGTTGCCGCCGCTGGTTACGCTGCCCACCCCGCCGTTACCGCCGGTGCCGGGGGTGACGTTTCCGGTGCCGACGGTGTAGGCGCTGCCGCCTGCCCCGCCGTCGCCGCCGCTGGTGCCGCTTCCGCCGAGCCCACCGGCCCCGCCGACAGCTGTGTGTGTATTGGCGCTGTTGTCGATCGACGCGGTGCCACCCGCCCCGCCGGTCCCACCCACCTCGGTGGTGCCGCCGCTTGTGCCGGCTGCGCCGTTGCCGCCGAACGCGCTTCCGGTTCCATCGACGCCGACGGTGGCGGCGCCGCCGTTGCCGCCGGCCCCGACCGCGGTGGCGCCGCCGCCGCCCGCCCCGCCCGCGCCGCCGGTGACGTTCGCGGCACCGTTGGTGTGCGCCACCCCGCCGTATCCACCGTCGCCGCCGGTCGCGCCACTCCCGCCCGCCCCGCCTGCGCCACCGGTGATCGTCGCCGTCGCGGTGCTGTTCGTAATGCCCGCGCCCCCGCCGTCGCCGCCGGCCCCGCCGGTCCCGTCGGTGCCTCCAGTCCCGCCGTTGCCGCCGGCGCCGCCGATGGCGACCGCGGTTCCGGTGTGTTGCACGTTGCCGCCCATGCCCCCCATCCCGCCGTCACCGTCGCCGACCCCTTGCCCGCCGGTGCCGCCGGCGCCGCCGGTGGTCCCCATCGCTCCGGGGCTGCCGCCAACGCCACCCGCCCCGCCGTCCCCACCACCGGAGGAGGCGTTGCCGCCGTTACCACCGGCTCCGCCGTTACCGTAGGCGCCGCCTGCGCCACCCTGCCCGCCGTCGCCGCCGGTGGTGCCTGCCGCCGCGGCCGTGGCGTCGTAGCCGGCTCCGCCGACCCCGCCGTCGCCGCCGCTGGTGGTCACGACGGCAGCAGCGCCGGTCGTGCCGGCACTGGCACCGGCTCCGCCTGCCGCGCCGCCCGTTCCACCGCCGCCCACCCCGGTACCGGAACTGCCGCCGGTGCCGCCCATGCCGCCGGTGGTGTTGACGGAATCGCCCGTCCCACCGGTGCCACCGACACCACCCGCGCCGGAGTCGCCCCCGGCGCCGCCGGTTCCGCCGTCGCCGTTGGCTCCCGCCCGGCCGAACGGCGACGAGGCGTGCCCCCCGGCCCCGCCCACGCCGCCTTGACCGCCGGTGCCGCCGCCGCCTCCGGTGCCTCCGTCGCCGCCGGTGATGCCGGCGCCGATGGCGTTCCAACCCGCCCCGCCGGTGCCGCCGATCCCGCCGACACCGCCGGCGCCGCCCCGGCCGCCCGCACCGCCGTTGCCGAGCAATAGCCCCCCGTTCCCGCCGACGCCTCCCGCGCCGCCGGTGCCGCCGATAACGCCGGTGCCGCCGACGCCGGCGGCCGACGACATAGTGCCCGTTGAGCCCGTGCTGCCAGCCGTGCCCGTCACGCCGGCCCCACCCGCACCACCCATGCCGCCGTTGCCGAACAGCGCTGCGTCGCCGCCGCGCCCGCCCGCCTGCCCAGGCGCACCGGACCCACCGTTGCCGCCGTTACCGAAGAGCCACCCACCTGCACCGCCGCTTTGCCCGGTCCCCGCGGCGCCGTTGGTGCCATTGCCGAACAGCGGACGACCCGTCAAATCCTTCACCGGCGAAAACGCGGCGAGACTCTGCAAGGGGTTCGCGTTCGCCGCATCGCTGGCCGCGTAGGCACTCGACGCCGCGCTCAGCGCCTGGACGAACTCGCTGTGGAAGGCGGCGGCCTGCGCGCTGAGCGCCTGATACTCCCGGGCGCTGCTGGAGAACAGCGCCGCGATCGCGGTTGACACTTCGTCTTCGGCGGCAGCGACCACCACGGTGGTCGAGGCCGCCGCGGCGCGGTGGGCTGCGCTCACCGACGAACCGACGCGGGCCACCTGGACGGCGGCCGATGCCAACACATCCGGGTTTGTAAGTACGTAGGACATTGCGATCCCTCCCAGCGCCGAATGCCGGTCACATCAATGTGAGTCGACCAGGAGTACCACGGTTTCCGCGGCAAACGCAGCAGGCTTTCCGTGAAATTTTCGCAGCCGTTAAAAGTTGACTTAGCCGAAATCGGCCCGTGTCGCGCTGACCAAACACCTACTGGATGGCCAGGACTCGATTCACCGAGAACTTCGACCGGGCCGCGTCGCCGAACGCGATCAGCCCGGCGGCTGCAGCGCGGGCGCGATTGCCGCCGAGCCTAGGGGGTGCCGGGTGAGCCGTGGGAACCGTCGCCGCCGGGCCCCGTGCCGCCGGCCCCGCCGGGGCCGCCTGAGGCAGTTCCGGTTCCCGCGTTGGTCGCGTTGCCGCCGCTGCCACCGTTGGATCCGACGCCGATAACGGCGCTGCCGCCGGTTCCGCCGGTGCCGCCGAGGGCATCGGCAGTCGAAGCGGCGCCGTCGATTTGGGCATTGCCGCCGCCCCCGCCGGTCCCGGTAAAGCTGTTGCCGTTGCTGCCGCCGTTGCCGCCGTTGCCGCCGTTGCCGCCGACGGCGTTATTCGTGTTGGCGCTGTTGTCGATTTCGGTGCCGCCACCGAAGCCGCCGTCGCCGCCGCTGCCGGTGGTGCCGGTCCCGCCGTTGCCGCCGTTGCCGGCGATGACGTTTCCGGTGCCGGTGGTGAATACCCCACCGCCGTGGCCGCCGTTGCCGCCGTCGGTGCCGGTGCCGCCGACACCGCCGTTGCCGGCGACAGCGGTGTGGGTGTCGGCGCTGTTTTGGATAGTCACGCTCCCGCCGTCGCCGCCGTCGCCGCCGATCCCAGTGGTGTTGTTGATGCCGGCTGTGCCATTGGCGCCGGTGGCGATTCCGGTTCCGGTCGCGTCGATCGTTGCACTACCGCCGGCCCCGCTTCCGCCGTCGGACACGGGGCCGCTGCCGCCCACTCCGCCGGTACCGCCGGTGGCGTTTCCGGTTCCGGCGTTGTCCGCGTTTCCGCCGCTGCCGCCGTTGCCTCCGACGTTGGTCGAGCTGCCGCCGACTCCGCCGGTGCCGCCGATGGCGTTGGCGGTGGAGGTGCTGCCCTGGATGCTTGCGCTGCCGCCGCCCCCGCCGGTCCCGCTAAAGCCGCTGATGTTGTTGGCGCCGAGACCGCCGTTGCCGCCGGTGCCACCGACGGCGTCATGCGTGTTGGCGCTGTTGTTGATGTCGGCGCCGCCACCGAAACCGCCGTCCCCACCGGCACCGGTGCTGCCGGTCCCACCGTTGCCACCGGTACCGGGGGTGACGGCTCCGGTTCCGGTGGTTGCCGCCCCGCCGCCGTGGCCACCGCTGCCGCCGGTGGTTCCATTGCCGCCGACACCGCCGGTGCCGGCGACAGCGCTGTGGGTATCGGCGCTGTTTTGGATAGTCGCGCTCCCGCCGTCGCCGCCGGCGCCGCCGATGCCGCCGGCGCTGTTGATGCCGGCCGTGCCGTTGGCGCCGGTGGCGATTCCGGTTCCGGTGTTGTCGATGGTTGCGTTACCGCCGGATCCGCTTCCACCGTCGGATACGGGACCGCTGCCGCCCACTCCGCCGGTGCCGCCGTTGGCGTTTCCGGTTCCGGAGTTGGTCGCGTCGCCGCCGGCACCGCCGTTGCCGCCGACGTTGGTGGAGCTGCCGCCGACTCCGCCGGTGCCGCCGATAGCGTTAGCCGTCGAGGTGGCGCTGTCGATTCGGGCGTCGCCGCCGCCCCCGCCGGTCGCGCTGAAGCCGCTGATGTTGTTGGCGCCGCTGCCGCCGTTGCCGCCGTTGCCGCCGACGGCGTCATGCGTGTTGGCGCTGTTGTCGATTTCGGCGCCGCCGCCGAAACCGCCGTTGCCGCCGGGACCGGTGCTGCCGACTCCGCCGTTGCCGCCGGTACCGGGGGTGACGCTTCCGGTGCCGGCGGTGGCCGCCTCACCGCCGCCGCCGCCGTTGCCGCCGTCTGCGCCGTTGCCGCCGAGCCCGCCGATTCCGCCGGTCACGTTTCCGTTTCCGGTCACGACTGCGGCGCCACCATCGCCGCCGTCGCCACCGTTGGCGCTGCCGGTGCCGTTGCCACCGGTGCCACCGGCACCGCCATTGCCGGCCGTCGAACCGCCGCCGCCGCCCTGGCCGCCGTTACCGCCCACTCCGCCGCTGCCACCGGACGCGGCATTGCCGCCCGCACCGCCGGCGCCGCCGTTGCCGCCGATGTTGCCGCCGCCGCCGGTCCCGCCGTTGCCACCCGCCGTGCCCGGGGCCGCGATAGGATCGCTGGCCGCGTCATAGCCCGCGCCACCGGCGCCGCCGGTGCCGCCGGCGACGATCGTGCCGAGCGCACCGGTGGCACCCGCATGCGCACCCGCACCACCCGCGTTGCCGCCCGCGCCACCGATGCCCACCGTGCCGGGATCACCGACAGCTCCACCCGTACCACCCGTGGTATTCGTGGCGATGCCCGCCGCACCGGCACCACCGTCACCACCGGCTCCGGCGATGCCACCCGCGCCCCCGGCGCCACCATTACCGTTGGCGCCCGCCGCACCGAACAACGAGCCTTTGCCACCGACCCCTCCCGCGCCGCCCGTGCCGCCGAAACCGCCACCACCCCCAGTGGTGCCCTGGCCGCCCTCGCCGTCGTTGGTGCCCCAGACGCCTTGCGCGCCGGTGTTGCCCGCACCACCAGTACCCCCGACCCCGCCCACGCCGCCGGTGCCGCCCGCCCCGCCACTGCCGAACAGCAACCCGCCCGCACCACCGGCGCCACCCGCGCCACCGGTGCCGCCGGTGGAGCCCAGGCCGCCCGCGCTGCCGGCCGTACCGGCCACACCAGCCCCGCCCGCCCCGCCATGGCCACCGTTGCCGAACAACCCCGCAGCCCCGCCCGCACCGCCACGGCCGCCGTTGGGTGATTGGGCAGTGCCGGCCACCCCGGACCCGCCGTTACCGCCGTTGCCCCACAGGATGCCGCCGGCCCCACCGGCCTGCCCGGTCCCGGCGGCCCCATTGGCGCCATTACCAATCAACGGACGCCCAAACAGACCCTGGGCGGGCGCGTTCACCGCGGCCAGCGCCCCCTGCTCGACGCCCTGGAACGCCGACACAGTAGACGCCTCCGCTGACGCGTATGCACCACCGGCGCCGCTCAAGGCCTGCACAAATTCGGCATGAAACGCCGCCGCCTGCGCACCTAGCGCCTGATACTGTGCCGCGTGGCTGGAGAACAACGACGCCACGGCTGCCGACACCTCATCGGAGGCCGCTGCCACCAACTGCGTAGTTGGCCCCGCAGCCGCCGCGTGCGCCGCCCGCAGCGACGACCCGATTCCCGCCACGTCAGCGGCCGCTGCCCCCAAGGCGTCTGGTGCTGTGCTTACGAATGACATTTCTGCCTCCACACCGGCCGCCGCCAGGCGCCCTGAATATGAAAATAACCTGAATTTGAGGCTCTTCGTACCACCCGGCTCTAGAAGGTGTCCAGGCTTTTCGCCAAAGATTCGCGTTCTCGCGGGCCGTTGACGCAGACGTCAATTCCAGGCCTGATCAGCCTAAATGCGAGGCATCTCGCGGCCAGCGTTAGCCAGATGACCGAAACCCACACATGCGGCGGGGTATAGCTTTTCGCTGCCGCGACAATGGGCCTAGTGCTTGGTCGGGTTGAGCCCCAGCGACATTCCCGCCAGTCCGCGCCGTCGTGACGACAGGCTGTCGGCGATGCTGAGCAGCTCTTTGCCGACCGCGGAGTCCGGCGCGCTGAGCACGATGGGCACGCCCGAATCGCCGGCGGCCACCAGGGCGGGGTCCAGCGGGATCTGGCCTAGCAGTGGCACGTCCGCTCCGACTGCCCGCGACAGCCGCTCGGCGACCTGCCGGCCACCGCCCTCGCCGAATACGTTCAGCGTTGAGCCGTCCGGCAACGCGAGTCCCGACATGTTCTCCACGACGCCGACGATGCGCTGACGGGTCTGCAGCGCGATGCTGCCGGCCCGTTCGGCGACTTCGGCCGCGGCCAGTTGTGGCGTGGTCACCACCAGGATTTCCGCGTTCGGGATCAGCTGAGCGACCGAGATGGCGATGTCGCCAGTTCCGGGCGGCAGATCGAGCAGGAGCACATCCAGGTCGCCCCAGTACACGTCGGCCAGGAACTGCTGCAATGCCCGGTGCAGCATCGGCCCCCGCCACACCACGGGCGTATTGCCCTCGGTGAACTGGGCGATCGAGATGACTTTCACCTCGTGGGCGATGGGCGGCAGGATCATCGACTCAACCTGGGTGGGCCGGTCGGTGGTGCCCATCATCCGGGGGATGGAATGGCCGTGGATGTCGGCGTCGAGCACGCCGACCGACACGCCTCGTGCGGCCATCGCGGCGGCGAGATTGACTGTGACGCTGGACTTTCCGACCCCACCTTTGCCGGATGCCACTGCGTAGACCCGGGTCAGCGAGCTGGGTTGGGCGAACGGGATGACGGGTTCGCGGGCATCGCCACGCAACTGTTTGCGCAGCTCGGTGCGCTGCTCGTCGTTCATGACGTCCAGCAAGACCTTCACGGCGCCGGTGCCGGGGACGTCGGCGACGACTTCGCTGACGCGGTCGGTGATCTCGGTCTTCTTGGGGCAGCTCGCGGTGGTCAGGTTGACCGTGACAAGCACGCTGCCGTCGCGTCCGACCTCGACGTCTTTGACCATTCCGAGTTCGGTGATGGGTCGACGCAGTTCGGGGTCGATCACCTTAGCCAGCGCGGTGCGGATAGCCGCGGTCAGCTCGGCAGCATCATGACGGGACATTACCGCCGAGTGTAGGCGGCTCAGCAGGTTCGCCTGCTGGCAGGCGGCATCGGGGCCGCGAGCGTAACCGCACTGCGATTCGCGGCGAGGTTTTTCGCCGTGTGCTTACGCTCGGCGACTAATGCTGGTGCGGCTTGGGCGATGGCGAGGGTTTCGGGGGCGCTGGCGCCTGGCTGGCCGGCGGTGCGTCCGGGGGAGGACCACCGGGTAGGACGGCCAGCGGATCTGGGGGCGGTGCATCCGCGGGCGGGGCCGGGGGAAGTCCCGCCGGCGGAGGGAAAGGCGCCAGAAAAGCCGGCGGCGGGCTCAGCCCTGGCGCGGGCGCCCCGGGCGGCTGGCTCTGCGGGTCGATGCAGATCAGGGTGCAGCCAGGCAGCTGCGTCTGCGACTGCGGCGGGGTGGTCGGGGTCATCCAGGGGAACATCGGCGACTGACTGGGCAGCTGAGACTGGGTGAGGTCGATAATCGGTATCTGCGCCAACGGGTCGCTCATCGGCACACCCATGATGTTCAGCGGCAGGCCGGGTCCCAGTCCCTCCGGGTGCTCGTCGTGGGCATCGCCAAGCGGGGGCGGCGCCCCGGTGATCGGCGGAAGGTCGACCGGGACGACGCCAGTGGCGTATGCCGAGGCCCAGCCCAACACGTTCTGGGCATACGACATCGAGTTGTTGTAGCGCAGGATCGCGGCCAGGACCTGCGACGGGTCGCGCAGGTTGAGGCCACCGCTGCACAGGTACCGGGCTGCCGCCAGCGTGGCGTCGAACAGGTTCTGGGGGTCGGCTACGCCGTCGCCGTCGCCGTCGGACGCGTACCGCGCCCAGGTGCCTGGCAAGAACTGCATCGGCCCCATTGCCCGCGCGTACGTCGGGCGACCGCCGGCGCTGCCGGAGGCGACCACCTCGTTGCCGGGCAACGTGCCGTCCAGCGTCGGACCGTAGATCGGGCGTACTGCGGTGCCGTGAGAGTCGACTGCGCCGCCGCCCGCGTGACCCGACTCGATGCGTCCGATCCCGGCCAGCACGTTCCAGCTGATCCCGCAGCCGGGGGCGGCGACGGCCATTTTCTGTTCGGCATTGCGGTAGGCCGACAGCGCGATCATTGGAATGCCCAGCGCGCCTGGCGCATTCACGATCATCGCCGACGGCGGCGCCGACAATGCGCCCTGGGCGACGCGGAAGTCGGCCGGCGGACGCTCCATGGCGATGACAACGGGGCCGGACAGATCAGGGACGGAGGGGGATACCGCGGCGACCGGCGTAATGGCCGTATGAACCGCCGGGGCATTTCCGTGCGTTGTGGGTGCCGCGCCGGGCATGGTGGGTCCCGCGCCGCCGACGGCGCTCGCGAAAACCAGCGGAACGAGCAGGGCTATACAGAACAGCGGGCCGAACGCCGGCGACCGCGTTGCGTGGAGTGTCCGCTTCCGATCCGCCGCGGCGGCCGGGCGTGCACCCCGACGTCCCCCAATGCGCACTCGACTGTCCTCAAGGGTGTGGCCGTCAGGAAATAACCTGTTGTTAACGTTCGTGAACTAGATCACCATACATAACCCCTGTGGCGGGAGTGGCGCAATGGTGGAACTGGGCTCACCCGGATTTCGTCGCGGTTGGGTCCGCACCGTCGCCCGCTCGAACAGCATCTCGATCTGGGGTTTCTGGGTGTAGGTCGGCCAGCAGCGCGCGCAACTCTTCCAGTTCGTCGCGCAGGTATTCGCGGGTCACCACCTCGCCGACAGCAAGCCGCAGCGCGGCCAGTTCTCGAGCCAGATACTCGGTGTCGGCCTTGGTCTCCGCGGCGCGACGACGATCGGCGTTCAGCGAGACGCGGTCCCGGTTCTCCTGCCGATTCTGGGCCAGCAGAATCAGCGGCGCCGCATACGCGGCCTGCGTGGAGAACGCCAGATTGAGCAGGATGAAGGGGTAAGGGTCGAAGCGTTGCTCGACCGCGACCAGGTTAAAAGCGATCCAAATGATCACGATGACGGTCTGGATCAGTAGATAGCGGCCGGTGCCGAAGAAGCGCGCGAGGGCCTCGGTGCTCTGCCCGACCGTCTCGGGGTCCAAGCGCAGCGAGACCCCGCGCGATGTCTTGGGGGTGTACAGCCGTCGTGGTTCCGTGGTTTTGCTCACGCGGATTCTCCGGTTCCATCAAGGCGGCGGACGTTGTCCAATTCCTGCACATCCACGCGCCAGTCGTGCGGCAGCAGGTGATCGAGCAGATCGTCCACGGTTACGGCGCCCAACAGGTGGTTTTCGTCGTCGACAACCGGCCCGCAGACCAGGTTGTACGCAGCGAAGTAGCGGGTCACCGTGGCAAGCGGGGTCTCCGGGGTCAGGGCCAGCAGGTCGGTGTCGGTGAGTCCTCCCACCGAGTTGCTCGGCGGTTCACGAAGCAGCCGTTGCAAGTGCACGCAGCCCAGGTAGAGCCCGGTGGGAGTTGCCGTCGGTGATTGGGTCACGAACACCATTGACGACAGTGCGGTGATGAGATCGGGATCGCGGACCCGGGCCAGGGCCTCGGCAACTGTGGTGTCGGCGGTCAGCACTATGGGATCGGAGGTCATCAACCCGCCCGCGGTGTCGGGGGAGTGTTTCAGCAGCCGTCGCACCGGTGCCGATTCCCCGGGGTCCATCCGGGTCAGCAACAGCTCGGCCTCGGTCGGGTTCATCATGCCGAGCAGGTCGGCCGCATCGTCGGGATCCATCTCCTCGAGCACATCGGCCGCGCGTTCGGTCCCCAACTGCGACAACACGTCGGCCTGCTGCGACTCGGGCAACTCTTGCAGAATGTCGGCCAGCCGTTCATCGTCGAGAGCCTTGAACACGTCGTACTGCCGCTTGGGCGGCAGCCCGCGGATGGCGTCCGCCACGTCGACGGCGCGGCGTCCCTCGAACTGATGCAGCAGCTGTGCCACCGCCTGGCCCGGCATCGACAACGCTGACGGCGTCAACCCCTGCACGTTTTGCCAGTCGACTACGTGCGCCGGGCCGCGCCGTCCCAGCCGTCGCTGGCTGCGGACCGCGACCCCGGTCACCAGCCAGTCGCGGGTTCGGCTCTGCTCGATACCCAAGTCGGTGATCGCGACGTCAAGGCCGGCCAGCTCCGGCAGTTCAGGATCCTTGACCTGGACCGGGGTGTCGAGCACCTGACCGATAACCAGCACCTCACCCACCCGCTGCTCGAACGGGCTCAACGAAACACTGCCCGTGTTGAGCGTCACCGCATTGGGCTCGATCGAGGAGACCCTCAGTATCGGGATGAAAACGCTTCGGCGGGTGGCCAAATCGACAACCAACCCGAGGACGCGCGGCTGCTGGCGGACGATACTGAGACTGATCACGACATCGCGGACGCGCCCGAACGATTCGCCGAGCGGGCCCAGCACCAACATCCGCGCGAGCCGCGCCGCGTAAACCCTGTCGACCGATCCCATGGATGCGAGCCTAGGCAGCGGCTCCGCGGATGGCAGCGGCCGCGCCGTGTCCATCGCCGCGACGGCGGCGTGTTTGCCTGCAGGTTGCCTGGAGGTCGCCTGGATAGGGTGGAAGGGCTAGGGGATAAAACCTAGAGATGAAACTTGGGGATGAAACTTGGGGATGAAACAAAGGCCAATGCGGAGCACAATGAGCAGCGATGACTAGCCCCTTCCAGCCTGGACAGGTTCCCGGCGCGTCGCCGTCAGGTGCGGGCGCGGGTCGACGCGGGGTGCCCGGACTGCCGACTCCACCCAAGGGCTGGCCGGTCGGGTCTTATCCCACCTACGCCGAGGCGCAGCGGGCCGTCGACTACCTATCCGACCAGCAGTTCCCCGTCCAGCAGGTAACCATCGTGGGCGTCGATCTGATGCAGGTAGAGCGGGTCACCGGCCGGCTGACGTGGACCAAGGTGCTCGGTGGTGGCGTACTGAGCGGCGCCTGGCTTGGCGTGTTCATCGGATTGATACTCGGATTCTTCAGTCCCAGTTCGGCAGGTGCCTGGGGCGCGCTGATCACCGGTCTGGTGGCCGGCGTGTTCTTCGGCCTGATCACTTCCGCGGTTCCGTACGCAATGGCGCGTGGTACAAGGGATTTCAGCTCGACCATGCAATTGGTGGCCGGCCGCTACGACGTGCTCTGCGATCCGCAGAACGCGGAGAAGGCGCGGGATCTGCTGGCGCGACTGGCGATCTGACGCCCTGGACAAGATGCGCGGGAGCGAAAAGGGCAGTCGTCGCGGGCGCGCGCGCCGGATGGGTGCAGCGGTGCTGGCCGCCCTTACCGCCGCGTCGGTGGTTTCGGCTTGCGGGTCGGGCCACAACGGGCTGGTGATCAGCTTCTACACGCCGGCCAGCGACGGTGCCACCTTCGCCGAGGTCGCCCGCCGCTGTACCGAGCAGTCGGGCGGCAGGTTTGCCGTTGCGCACGTGAGTCTGGCCAGGTCCCCCGATGAGCAGCGACTGCAGCTGGCCCGGCGGCTGACCGGGCACGACCACACCCTGGACGTGATGGCGCTGGACGTGGTGTGGACCGCGGAGTTCGCGGAGGCGGGGTGGGCGTTGCCGCTTTCCGAAGATCCGGCGGGGCTGGCCGAGTCGGACGCCACCGACGATACCCTGCCAGGTCCGTTGGCAACCGCCAACTGGAAGCGCAGACTGTATGGCGCTCCTGTCACGACCAACACCCAATTGCTTTGGTATCGAACCGATCTGATGAGCCAACCGCCGCAAAATTGGAACGCGATGGTGGTCGACGCGTCGCGGCTGCATACGCGCGGCGGTCCCGGCTGGATTGCGGTTCAGGCCAACGAGGGCGAGGGCCTGGTGGTGTGGTTCAACACCCTGCTGGTGAGTGCCGGCGGCCAGGTGCTTTCCGAGGACGGCCGTCGTGTCACCCTGACCGATACCCCCGAACACCGGGCCGCCACGGTGGCCGCGCTGCGGATCATCAAATCGGTGGCCACCGCGCAAGGAGCCGACCCGTCGATCACCCGAACCGACGAGGGTTCGGCACGGTTGGCGGTCGAACAGGGCAGGGCCGCACTAGAGGTCAACTGGCCGTTCGTGCTTGCGTCGATGTTGGAGAATGCGGTGAAAGGGGGCGTGCCTTTTCTGCCACTGAACGGGGTCCCCGAATTGGCCGGCAGCATCAACAACTTCGGGACGTTCGTTCCCGACGACGAGCAGTTCCGCATCGCCTACGAGGCCAGCCGGAAGGTCTTCGGTTTCGCGCCTTACCCGGGTGTGGTGCCCGGCGAGCCGGCCAAAGTGACGATCGGCGGATTGAACTTGGCGGTGGCCAACACAACCGCTCACAAAGCCGAAGCGTTCGAAGCGGTCAGGTGCCTGCGAAACCTGGAGAATCAGAAGTACGCCTCGATCAACGGGGGTCTGCCCGCGGTACGGACGTCGCTGTACTCGGACCCGCAATTCCAGGCTAGGTACCCGATGCACAGCGAAATTCGCCGGCAGCTCACCGACGCCGCGATGCGACCCGCGACGCCGGAGTATCAGGCGGTCTCGCTGCGGCTGTCGGCGGCGCTGAGCCCCGTCACGGAGATCGACCCGGACAGCACGCCCGATAAGCTCACCGCCGAGGTACAGAAGGCAATTGACGGGAAAGGGCTGCTGCCTTGACGGCCCTGCCCGTTACGCGCACCGGTAACCGCCGAGCCGAACAACGCCTGGCATTCATCCTGGTCGCGCCCGCAACGTTTCTGATGCTGGCGGTGACGGCGTATCCGATCGGCTACGCGGTGTGGCTGAGCCTGCAGCGCAATAACCTCGCCACCCCCCGCGACACCGCATTCATCGGCCTCGGCAACTACCAGACGATCCTGACCGACCGTTACTGGTGGACGGCGCTCGCGGTGACGCTGGCGATCACGGTCGCTTCGGTGTCAATCGAGTTCGTGTTGGGCCTGTCGCTGGCGCTGGTCATGCATCGCACCCTGATCGGCAAAGGGCTGGTGCGCACCGCGGTGCTCATCCCGTACGGCATCGTCACGGTGGCTGCGTCATACAGCTGGTACTACGCCTGGACGCCCGGTACCGGATACCTGGCCAACCTGTTGCCGCAAGGCAGCGCGCCGCTGACCGAACAGATTCCGGCGCTGGGCGTCGTGGTGATCGCCGAGGTCTGGAAGACCACCCCGTTCATGTCGCTGCTGCTGCTGGCGGGATTGGCGCTGGTTCCCGAGGACCTGCTCAAAGCCGCGCAGGTCGACGGCGCGGGCGCGTGGCGGCGGCTCACGAGGATCACGCTGCCGATCATCAAGCCCGCGGTGCTTGTTGCGCTGCTGTTCCGGACGTTGGACGCCTTCCGCATTTTCGACAACATCTACGTGCTGACCCAGGGCGAATACAACACCGACTCGGTGTCGATCCTGGGCTACGACAACCTGTTCAAGGGCTTCAACGTGGGCCTCGGCTCGGCGATCAGCGTGCTGATCTTTCTCTGTGTAGGAATCATCGCGGTCATTTTCATCAAGCTCTTCGGCGCTTATCAAGACGGGGGAGCGCCAGGCGGTGCCGTCGATGGCGGTTAACAAGCGCGGCGCACTGGTTGGCGCTCGGCGCGCGGCGTTCTGGGTCGTCATCGACGCGTTGGTGCTGGTGTACGCGCTGCTTCCGGTGCTGTGGATCCTCAGCCTCTCACTCAAACCGACGTCAACGGTGAGGGACGGCCGGTTGATTCCGACGACGGTGACCTTCGACAACTACCGCGGGATCTTTCGCGGCGACTTCTTCACGTCGGCTCTGATCAACTCCATCGGAATCGGGCTGACCAGCACCCTGATCGCGGTGGTGCTCGGCGCTATGGCGGCCTACGCAATTGCCCGGCTGAATTTCCCCGGCAAGCGACTGCTCATCGGCGCCACCCTGCTGATCACGATGTTTCCGGCGATCTCGCTCGTCACACCGTTGTTCAACATCGAACGCGCCATCGGCCTGTTCGACACCTGGCCCGGCCTGATCCTGCCCTACATCACGTTCGCGTTGCCGCTTGCCATTTACACGTTGTCGGCGTTCTTCCGGGAGATCCCATGGGATTTGGAAAAGGCCGCCAAGATGGACGGCGCCACGCCCGGTCAGGCTTTCCGCCGGGTGATTGTCCCGCTGGCCGCCCCGGGGCTGGTGACCGCCGCGATCCTGGTGTTCATTTTCGCCTGGAACGACCTATTGCTCGCGCTGTCGCTGACGGCCACCAAGGCGGCGGTCACCGCGCCGGTGGCAATCGCCAACTTCACCGGCAGTTCTCAATTCGAGGAGCCAACCGGATCGATCGCGGCCGGTGCGATCGTGATTACGGTTCCGATCATCGTCTTTGTTCTAATCTTCCAACGACGAATTGTCGCCGGGTTGACCTCTGGCGCTGTGAAGGGATAGCGCAATGGCCGAAATTGTGCTGGAGCACGTCAATAAGAGTTACCCCGACGGTGCGACGGCGGTGAAGGACCTGAACATCACTATCGCCGACGGCGAATTCCTGATCCTGGTAGGGCCTTCGGGATGCGGCAAGACCACCACGCTGAACATGATTGCCGGCCTTGAGGATATCTCGTCGGGCGAGCTGCGCATCGGCGGCGAACGGGTGAACGAGAAGCCGCCCAAAGACCGCGACATCGCGATGGTGTTCCAGTCCTACGCGCTGTACCCGCATATGACGGTGCGACAGAATATCGCGTTCCCGCTGACGCTGGCGAAGATGAAGAAGGCAGAAATCGCCCAGAAGGTTGAGGAGACGGCCGAAACCCTGGGTCTGACTGAGCTTCTGGACCGCAAGCCTTCCCAGTTGTCTGGTGGGCAGCGACAGCGCGTCGCGATGGGTCGGGCAATCGTGCGCCATCCCAAGGCATTCTTGATGGACGAGCCGCTGTCCAACCTGGACGCCAAACTGCGGGTGCAGATGCGCGGAGAGATCGCCCGGCTGCAGAAAAGGCTCAGAACAACAACGGTTTACGTCACCCATGACCAGACCGAGGCCATGACGCTGGGCGACCGCGTGGTGGTAATGCACGGCGGCGTTGCCCAGCAGATCGCCACCCCCGACGAGCTGTATGAGCGTCCCGCCAACCTCTTTGTCGCCGGCTTCATCGGCTCGCCGGCGATGAACTTCTTCCCCGCCACACTCACGCCGAACGGGCTGACCCTGCCGTTCGGAGAGGTGCTGCTGCCGCCGGAAGTCCAGGCGACAATCGCTACCCACCCGAAGCCGGACAACGTCATCGTCGGGGTGCGTCCCGAGCATCTGGCCGATGCTGCGTTGATCGACGGGTATCAGCGCATCAGTGCGCTGGTCTTTAATGGAAAAGTCGATCTGGTCGAATCGCTGGGAGCCGACAAATATGTGTACTTCACCACCGCGAGTTCCGACGTGCATTCGGCTCAGTTGGACGAGCTCGTCGCCGAGTCTGAATTATCGGCAAATCAATTTGTGGCGAGGGTTCCCGCTGAGTCCAAGGCGGCCATCGGGCAGCCGATCGAGTTGGCTTGCGAAACAACAAAACTTGCGGTTTTTGACGCCGATTCCGGAGTGAACCTCACCATTTCCGCGCCATCCACAGACGCGTGACGCAAGCGTTGGACCAAGTCCGCGAACACCTGCGCGCCCACTTCGCTCAGGGCGCAGGGCTTCAGGCCGAGCCCGATTCCGCCAGTGTGACGTTCCTGGGCACTCAGCCCATGGAGGTGCTGCGATTTCGCCGCGGGGCGGACGGACTGGTGCATTACGTGTCGTTGGGGTGCTCGCGCCATCCGATGACCGATCCGACGCAGATCCTCGTCGACCAGGAGCGCGGCCCACGTGCCGAAGTCGTGCTGAGCCTGCGTGATCCGGGGCCGCTCACCGGGTTGGCGCGCAGCCTGGCGATACTGGCGGCGGCACCGGCCGTCGACGGTGTGGTGCTGGTCGCCGACGCCCTGATCGACCTCGGCGCGCCACTGTGGGAGCGGCCGTCGGGACGGGCGCCGTTCACCGCGGTGTTGTTGGGCCGCAGCGAGATCCCCGATGTTCCGCTGGAACCGCCGCGCGATCCGGTCAGCTTTCTCGCGGCGACCCCCATCACCGCCACCGAGGCGGCCTGGGTGCGACTCAAAGGCGCCGAGGCGATGCGACAAGCCTGGCAGAACGACGGCGTCGACGTGCTGGATCCGAATCGCCGAGCAGCCCAGCCGCAGTTAGTTCGCGGTAGGAGGTGACCTAGAGCCAGTTGTTGTTTCGGAAGTTGCGGTACAGGAAAAGGCAGATGAAGACCATCAGTGAGATCACGATGGGGTAGCTCCAGTGCCACTTCAGCTCGGGCATGAACTCGAAGTTCATGCCATAGATGCCGGCGATCATCGTGGGCACCGCCACGATGCCCGCCCACGCCGATATCTTGCGCATGTCGGAGTTCTGCTGCATGCCGACTCGGGCCAGCGCGGCCTGCACCAGCGAGTTCAGCATGTCGTCGTAGCTGCTGATCTGGTCCGCGGCCGCCGTCTGGTGGTCGCCGACGTCCCGCAAATAGCGGCGCACCTCTTTCGAAATCAGGTCCCGATTCTCGGTCTGCAGTCGCAGGAACGCCTGGGACAGCGGGGTCACACACCGGCGCAGTTCGACGACCTCGCGTTTGAGCAGGTAAATCGGTTCGACATCGAGCGTGCGACCCGGGGAGAACGCCACTTCCTCGATGGCATCGATATCGCATTCCATCAGCCGGGTTACTTCGACGTAGTGATCCACGACGTAGTCGGCGATGGCGTGCATCACTGCGTAGGGACCTAGCCGCAGCTGGTCGGGGTCGGCGTCCATGCGCTTGCGCACCTCGGATAATCCGCCGTGCTCACCATGGCGGACGGTGACCACGAAATCCTTGCCGACGAAGACCATCACCTCGCCTGTTTCGACGATCTCGCGAGCCAGTACCACCGATTCGTGCGGGACGTAATTAACTGTCTTCAGGACAAGAAACAGCGTGTCGTCGTATCGCTCCAGCTTGGGCCGCTGATGAGCAAGCACGGCGTCCTCGACCGCCAGCGGGTGCAGCCCGAAAACGTCGGCCACATTCTGCATCTCGGCCTCATCGGGCTCGTGCAGGCCGATCCAGACGAATGCCTGGTGCCCCATCGCTTCGATCTCGTGCACCTTGCTCAGCGCGGCGGCGTAGGTGTATTTGCCGGACAGTCGGTGGCCGTCGACATAGATGCCACAGTCGACCAGCGGTGCAGAATGGTCCGGCCGGTGCACCGGATGATGATCGTGGTGTTCGTGCCGTGTCGGTGCCAGCGGCTTGAGCGGGTCCGGCAATGCATCAAACCCCTGGAACACCTCAACCTCCCATCCCAGCGCAGGTCTTACCGAGCGGTGCTTCATGCTACGCGTCCAGCCAAAACGAGACATGAAACGTCAGGGGCGCTCAGTGCGCGAAGGAGGGTTGCGGTGCGGAGTCCGCGGGAACCCCACGGAAATATCCCCTGGTGTTGGACCGGCGGCTTTCGGCTGGTCTTGATGCGCTAGTTTCGACAGGGTTTCGTTGCAGACCGAAGTTCCACCAAAGGAGTAAACCGAAGTGAGTGCAAGTCCTCTCAAGGTCGCCGTCACTGGTGCGGCCGGCCAGATCGGCTACAGCCTGTTGTTCCGTCTGGCCAGTGGCTCGCTGCTGGGAGCCGACCGCCCGATCGAGCTGCGGCTGCTCGAGATCGAGCCCGCCCTCAAGGCGCTCGAGGGCGTCGTGATGGAACTCGATGACTGTGCGTTTCCGCTGCTGACAGGGGTTGAAATCGGTGCGGACGCGAACAAGATCTTCGACGGAGTGAACCTGGCCTTGCTGGTCGGCGCCCGTCCGCGTGGCCCGGGCATGGAGCGCAGTGACTTGCTTTCGGCCAACGGCGCCATCTTCACGGCACAGGGCAAGGCCCTCAACTCGGTCGCCGCAGACGACATCCGGGTGGGCGTGACCGGCAACCCGGCCAATACCAACGCGCTGATCGCGCTGAGCAACGCCCCCGACATCCCCAAGGAGCGGTTCTCCGCCCTGACCCGTCTGGACCACAACCGGGCGATCTCGCAGCTGGCCAAGAAGACCGGTGCCGCGGTTACCGACATCAAGAAAGTGACGATCTGGGGCAACCACTCGGCCACCCAGTACCCCGACATCTTCCACGCTGAGATCGGCGGCAAGAACGCTGCCGAGGTCGTCAGCGACCAGGCCTGGATTGAGAACGACTTCATCCCGACCGTCGCCAAGCGCGGAGCGGCGATCATCGACGCACGCGGCGCTTCCTCGGCCGCGTCCGCCGCATCGGCAACCGTCGATGCCGCCCGCTCGTGGCTGCTGGGCAGCCCAGAAGGCGACTGGGTATCGATGGCGGTCGTCTCCGACGGCTCCTATGGCGTGCCGGAGGGGCTGATCTCCTCGTTCCCGGTCACCACCAAGGACGCCAACTGGTCCATCGTGCAAGGCCTGGAGATCGACAAGTTCTCCCGCGCCCGTATCGACAAATCGACCGCCGAGCTGGCCGAGGAGCGCGACGCCGTCACCGAGCTGAAGCTGATCTGACTGAAATTAGCCCTACTAATCGGTAGTCAGTACCCTTGGGTCCGTGTCCGAAAAGCTTGAAAACACGCAGGTCGTCATCACCGACGAGGAAATCTTCGAGGCGCACGTAGGCGGCAAGCTATCCGTAGGCATGACGGCGCCGCTGGATACCCAGCGCTCGCTATCGATCGCCTACACCCCTGGCGTGGCGCAGGTGAGTCGCGCGATCGCCGCCGATCACACCCTGGCCGCCCGCTACACCTGGGCCAACCGCCTGGTTGCGGTCGTCAGCGACGGTAGCGCGGTGCTCGGTTTGGGCGACATCGGACCGGCGGCGTCATTGCCGGTGATGGAGGGCAAGTGCGCCCTGTTCAAAGAGTTCGGCGGTCTCGATGCGATCCCTCTCGTGCTGGATACCAAGGACCCCGACCAGATCGTGGAAACCCTGGTGCGGCTGCGCCCGACATTCGGCGCTGTCAACCTCGAGGACATCTCCGCTCCGCGCTGCTTCGAGATCGAACAACGAGTCGTCGAGGCGCTGGATTGCCCGGTGATGCACGACGACCAGCACGGCACGGCCGTCGTGGTGCTGGCGGCGATGTTCGGCGCGACCAAGTTGCTCGGTCGGGACATGCCGACTCTGCGAGTGGTGGTGTCAGGGGCCGGCGCCGCGGGTGTGGCCTGCACGAATCTTCTTCTCACCATGGGAGTTTCGGATATTACCGTGCTCGACTCCCGGGGCATTCTGCACACCGCGCGCGACGACATGAACCATGTCAAGGGCGACCTGGCGCGACGCACCAATCCCGACGGCCTGTCGGGCGGCCTGGTGGAGGCGCTCAACGGGGCCGACGTGTTCCTCGGGGTGTCGGGGGGAGTGGTCCCAGAGGAGTTGATCGCCACGATGGCGCCCGACGGGATCGTCTTCGCGCTGTCCAATCCGGACCCGGAGATACATCCCAACGTGGCGGCCAAGTATGCGGCGGTGGTGGCAACCGGCCGCAGTGACTTCCCGAATCAAATTAACAACGTGCTCGCGTTCCCGGGGATTTTCCGCGGCGCTCTAGATGCCGGGGCGCGTCAGATCACCGAAAAGATGAGGATCGCCGCGGCGGAGGCGATTTTCTCCGTCGTCAGCGCAGACCTCGCGTTTGACCGCATTGTCCCGAGCCCATTGGACCCTCGCGTCGGGGAAGCGGTAGCCAAAGCGGTGGCTCTCGCAGCCGACACTTCCGTGTGAGAAGGCTGGCCGCGCTGCTGCTCGCGGCGGGGCTCGCGACGACGCTAATGGCGGGCTGTGCGAGCGAAACCGCCGGCCACCGCTCTGCGCCGGAGGTGGTGGTCGGGTCGGCTCCTGACAACGGGTCGATGCTGCTGGCCGCGATCTATCTCGCCGCGCTGCGCTCATACGGTTTCGGCGCGCGGGCCGCGACCGCCGTCGACCCGATGTCGAAGCTGGACTCGGGCGAATTCACCGTCGTTCCCGCCTTCACCGGGCGGGCGTTGCAGATGTGGGAGCCTGGCGCGTCGGTGCGGTCCGACGCTCAGGTGTACCGCGCGATGATCGCGGCGCTGCCCGAGGGCGTCGCCGCGGGTGATTACGCCACCTCTGCTGAGGACAAGCCCGTGTTGGTGGTGACCGGGGCCACCGCCGGCAGTTGGGGTGGTAACGATCTGGGCGCGCTGCCGAAACACTGCGACGGACTGGTCGTCGGGATCGTCGCCGGGGTTCAGGCGCCTTCGATGGTGGGATCCTGCCGGTTACCTGTGCCACGCGAATTCCCCTCAGAAACGGAGCTTTTCGCCGCACTGCGGGCTGGTCAGCTGACCGCTGCGTGGACCACCGCCGCCGACCCCGGCATTCCGGGCGACCTGGTCGCCCTGGCCGACGGAAAACCCGCACTGATCCAAGGCGAGAACGTGGTGCCGTTGTATCGCCGCAACGCGCTGACCGATCGGCAGTTGCTGGCGATCAACGAGGTAGCCGGGGTGCTCGACACCGCGGCGCTGGCCGATATGCGCCGCCAAGTGGCCGGGGGCGCCGACCCGCAGGCGGTCGCCGGTGGTTGGCTTGCCGACCACCCGTTGGGGCGTTGAAGGTTCTCCGCGCACCGCGCCGAGCCTGAATCTGCGGCACCGATACTGCGCGCAGGCACTGATTCGCGGCCCGACGGGCGCCCTGCCCGCAGTCTCGGCGAGGAGGTGCTAGCTTTTGCGCGGCATGACGCGGCTCATGGAGAGCCCGACGATCCGCTGGTAGCCCGAACCGGTCAGCCGCACCAGTATGTCCAGAGCTTTTGCGTCCGCACCGACCAGCACCCGAGCCTTGTTCTTGCGCACGGCTTCCAGAATGATCTCGGCAGCCCGTTTCGGGCTGGTCTTGGCCAGCCGCTTGTCGAACATTTTGGCCAGCTCATCCCGGTCGAGTCCCTCGGCGACTGTGGAGTTGCGGACGATCGCGGTCTTGATGCCGCCGGGGTGCACCGTGGTCACACCCACCGGGTGGCCGGCCAGCACCATCTCCTGCCGCAGCGCCTCGGTGAAGCCGCGGACTGCGAACTTGGCCGAGTTGTACGCCGCCTGCCCCGGTACCGACATCAACCCAAACAAGCTGGAGACATTGATGATGTGGCCGTCCCCGGAGGCGATCACGTGCGGCAGGAAGGCCTTGGTACCGTTCACGACGCCCCAAAAGTCGACGTCCATCACGCGTTCGATGTCTTTGAACTGGCTGACCTCGACGTCGCCGCTGAAGGCGATACCGGCGTTGTTGTAGATCTGGTTCACCTTGCCGAAGTGCTCGGCAACCGCGTCGGCGTAGGCCAGGAAGGCCTCGCGCTCGGTCACGTCGAGCCGGTCGGCCTTGACTTGCGCGCCGATCGCCTTCAGCTGGGCCTCGGTTTGCGCCAGTCCCTCGACGTCGACGTCGCTGATCGCAACCTTGGCACCGGATCGGCCCAGCTCGAGCGCCAGTGCCTGCCCGATACCCGAACCCGCGCCGGTCACCACGGCGACCTTGCCGGCGAACCCCTCCATGAGCACCCCTCTTAATGTCTGCGACGTTCGGCCGATTGCAGCCCAACGTCGAGGTTAGCCGGTACCGGCGGTCCCGGGTACTGGCGGGTGCGGCTCAGCCGAAGGCGGTGTCGAGTATTTCCTGCTGCTCGACGGCGTGCACCTTGGACGAACCAGACGACGGGGCCGACATGGCGCGGCGCGAGATGCGCTTGATTCCGCTGAGCAACTCGGGCATTACCTCGGGCAGAGTCAGCCCCATCGACGGCCACGCGCCCTGGTTCGCCGGCTCCTCCTGGACCCAGAAGAACTCCTCGACGTTTTCGTAGCGTTCCAGCGTTTCGCGCAGCCGGCCGCGCGGCAGCGGAGCGAGTTGCTCTAGGCGCACGATCGCGATGTCTTCGCGGCTGTCCTTGGCCTTGCGGGCGGCCAATTCGTAGTAGACCTTGCCGCTGGTGAGCAGGATCCGGGTCACCTTGCTGCGGTCGCCGATGCCGTCTTCGTAGGTGGGTTCCTCCAGCACCGAGCGGAACTTGATCTCGGTGAAGTCCCTGACGTCACTGACCGCGGCCTTGTTGCGCAACATCGACTTCGGCGTAAACACAACCAACGGGCGCATGACCCCGTCGAGGGCGTGCCGGCGCAACAAGTGGAAATAGTTCGATGGAGTCGAGGGCATCGCGATGGTCATCGAGCCCTCGGCCCATAGCTGCAGGAAGCGCTCGATCCGGCCAGAGGTGTGGTCCGGGCCCTGCCCCTCGTGTCCATGCGGCAGCAGCAGCACCACCGTCGACAGCTGGCCCCACTTGGCCTCTCCGGAGCTGATGAATTCGTCGATGATCGACTGGGCGCCGTTCACGAAGTCGCCGAACTGCGCCTCCCACAGCACCACTGCCTCCGGGTTGCCTACGGTGTAGCCGTACTCGAACCCGACCGCGGCGTATTCCGACAGCGGCGAGTCGTACACCAGGAACTTGCCGCCGGTCGGCGTGCCGTCGGTGTTGGTCGCCAGCAGCTTCAGGGGCGTGAATTCCTCGCCCGTGTTGCGGTCGATGATGACCGAATGCCGTTGGGAGAAGGTGCCGCGACGGGTGTCTTGGCCCGTGAGCCGCACTAACTTTCCTTCGGCCACCAGCGAACCCAACGCCAGCAGCTCACCGAAGGCCCAGTCGATCTTGCCCTCGTAGGCCATCTCCCGGCGTCGCTCCAGCACCGGCTGCACCCGCGGGTGTGCGGTGAATCCCTCCGGTGCGGCCAGGAACGCGTCGCCGATGCGGGCCAGCAGCGCCTTGTCCACCGCGGTGGACAACCCCGCCGGGATCATCTGGTCGGCCTCAACCGATTCGCTGGGCTGCACGCCGTGCTTCTCCAGGTCGCGGACCTCATTGAACACCCGCTCCAGTTGACCCTGGTAATCGCGCAGCGCGTCCTCGGCTTCCTTCAGCGAGATGTCGCCGCGGCCGATCAGGGCTTCGGTGTAACTCTTGCGCGCCCCACGCTTGGTGTCGACGACGTCGTACATCAACGGGTTCGTCATCGACGGGTCGTCGCCCTCGTTGTGCCCACGCCGCCGGTAGCACAGCATGTCGATGACGACGTCCTTCTTGAACTTCTGCCGAAAGTCCACGGCCAGCTTCGCCACCCACACACAGGCTTCCGGGTCGTCGCCGTTGACGTGGAAGATCGGTGCGCCGATCATTTTCGCGACGTCGGTGCAGTACTCGCTGGACCGGGAGTATTCCGGCGCGGTGGTGAACCCGATCTGGTTGTTGACGATGATGTGGATGGTGCCGCCGACGCGGTAGCCGGGCAGGTTCGCCAGGTTCAGCGTCTCGGCGACCACGCCCTGGCCGGCGAACGCCGCGTCACCGTGCATCACAATCGGCACGACCGAGAACGCCTTGTCGTCGCCGTCGTCTTCGGAGCCCCTGTTCAGCAGATCCTGTTTGGCCCGGACCAGACCCTCCACCACCGGGTCCACGGCTTCCAGGTGCGACGGGTTGGCCGTCAGCGATACCTGAATATCGTTATCGCCGAACATTTGTAAATAGATACCGGTGGCGCCGAGATGATATTTGACGTCGCCGGAGCCGTGCGCCTCGGACGGGTTCAGATTGCCCTCGAACTCGCTGAAGATCTGCGAGTACGGCTTGCCGACAATGTTGGCCAAAACGTTGAGCCGGCCGCGGTGCGGCATCGCGACAACCACTTCGTCCAGGCCGTACTCGGCGCACTGGTCGATGGCCGCGTCCATCATGGGGATGACGCTTTCGGCGCCCTCCAGCGAGAAGCGCTTCTGCCCAACGTATTTGGTCTGCAAAAAGGTTTCAAAGGCCTCGGCGGCGTTGAGCTTGCTCAGGATGTATTTCTGTTCGGCCACAGTCGGTTTGACATGTTTGGTCTCGACCCGCTCTTCGAGCCACTCCTGCTGCTCGGGCTCGAGGATGTGGGTGTACTCGACGCCGATGTGGCGGCAATAGGCGTCACGCAGCAGGCCCAACACGTCACGCAGCTTTTTGTACTCAGAACCGCCGAAGCCGTTGACCTTGAACACCCGATCCAGATCCCACAGCGTCAGGCCGTGCGTCAGCACTTCGAGGTCGGGGTGACTGCGGAACCGGGTGGTGTCCAAACGCAGCGGGTCGATGTCGGCCATCATGTGGCCGCGGTTGCGGTAGGCCGCGATCAACTCCATGACGCGAGCGTTCTTGTCGACGATCGAGTCCGGGTTGTCGGTGCTCCAGCGCACCGGCAGATACGGGATGCTCAGCTCGCGGAAGATCTCGTCCCAGAAGTCGTCCGAGAGCAACATTTCGTGGATGGTGCGCAGGAAGTCGCCGGATTCCGCACCCTGGATGATGCGGTGGTCATAGGTGGAGGTCAGCGTGATCAGCTTGCCGATACCCAGTTCGGCGATGCGTTCCTCGCTGGCGCCCTGAAACTCCGCGGGGTGTTCCATCGCGCCGACGCCGAGGATGGCGCCCTGGCCGGACATCAGCCGCGGCACCGAGTGCACGGTGCCGATGGTTCCCGGGTTGGTGAGCGAAATCGTCACGCCGGCAAAGTCTTCGGCGGTCAATTTGCCGTCGCGGGCGCGGCGCACGATGTCTTCGTAGGCGGAGACGAATTCCGCGAACCGCATGGCCTCGCAGCCCCTGATGCCGGCCACCACCAGGGAGCGCTTGCCGTCCTTGCCCTGCAGGTCGATCGCCAGGCCGAGATTGGTGTGCGCGGGTGTGACCGAGGTGGGCTTGCCGTCGACCTCGGCGTAGTGCCGGTTGAGGTTGGGGAATTTCTTGACCGCTTGGACCATCGCGTAGCCCAGTAAGTGCGTGAAGGAGATCTTGCCGCCGCGGGTGCGCTTGAGTTGGTTGTTGATGACGGTCCGGTTGTCGATCAGCAGCTTGGCCGGGATGGCCCGCACACTGGTGGCCGTCGGCACGTCCAGCGACGCGGACATGTTCTTCACGACGGCCGCGGCGGCGCCGCGCAGCACCTGCACCTCGTCGCCTTCGGCGGGTGTGGGACCGGCGGCTCTGGCCGGCGCGGGGGCTGCCGCGGCGCCATTGCCCTTCGCCGCGTTGGCGGCCGGCTGGGCCGGGGCCGGCCGCTCGGCGGGGGGAGGGGCGGCCAGGACCGGGGCCGGGGCGGCCTCGGGAGCCGGCTCGCCGTTGGCTTCGGGGTTGTAGTCGACGAGGAACTCGTGCCAGCTGGGGTCCACCGACGAGGGGTCATCGCGGAACTTGCGGTACATCTCTTCGACCAGCCACTCGTTCTGCCCGAATGGTGAACTTACGTTGCTCACGGCCGCTATTCGCCTCAATTCCCTTGTACGTTCAAATGTGCGTTCAAAGTCCTCCGAGCGTCATCGCGCGACGCTTGCGGCTTTGTGCGCCCCGGTCGGCGAGGCGCCGCACACCCGCGGCGGTTGGAGAACGTTTCCGCCCCATAAAGGCTAGCGCTTCGCCCGCGATTCGCCAGGGGCGCACACCGTGGTCAGGACGTCTGAGCCGTTGGCGGCGGCGTCGCCGGAGCCGCCTGTCTTGAAGTGTCCTGAGGCCTAGCCGACCTCGTGAACAGACGGCAACAGGTGCAGGGTGCCCGGCCAGCGCACGGGCGGGGAGCCGAACGCGCTGTGAGCGTTGCGAACGATCTTCTTGGCCACCATGCGATTGCCCGCGCCGCCGATCGCCGCTCCGATCCCTACCGGCAGCATCTTGCCGAGCATCAGCGCTCCGCGTTTGACGGTGTACCGCTTGACCGCGTACTTGAGCAGTCGCGTGTTCAACCGCGCCAATGTCGACATTGGCAGCGACGCCATGCCCTCGGCGAGCCCGGCGCCGTTGGTGCGGGCCGGGCCGATCAGTTCGCCGAGGGCGCGCTTGGAGTCATCTCCGACCAGGACGGCCAATACCAAGGCGCGGCGTCGTTCCCGGTGGTCAGCGGGAATGCCGTACACCGCTGCGTTCGCCAGCACGAAGACCGCGGTGGCCTCGAGGAAGAACACCGTCTCCCCGGCGCCGGCAGATAGCGCTGTCAACGTCCCCACCCCGGGGAACGTCGCCGTCGAACCCACCGCGGCACCGCTCGCTGTCAAAGCCCCGAGGTAGCGTTTTTCCAGCTTGGCGACGATCTCGGCGGGGCTGGCATCGGGGTGCGCGCGCCGCAGCCGGGCCACATAGGCTTCCGCGACCGGACCCTGTACCCGGGTACTACGCTCGATGAGCTGCGCCAATGCCCGCGTCGACGCCTTGGGCCGACCGCCTGTGCCGGATTCCAGCGATCCAGACGTATTCCAAGACCCGTTTCGTTGGGCGCTCATATCGCTTCTCCTGGCTTATCCTGCCCTGTCGTGGCGTTTTGCCTGCTTCCAGGCTAGCGCTGGTTCGACAAATTGCAGGCAGAGCGTCAAAACCTGGCCAGCCGATCCGGGTAGTACGCACTGTGTGCCTGGCGGGCTGAATGCGCGGGAAGGGATACTCCAGGCGAGACGCGCGACTGAGACGACCGAGGCCTAACTATCGAGCCTCGCAGCGGGCACTCACGGATATGCGGGCGGAATTTCCGGAGCTGGAATGAGGTGAGGAATTGAGCACGGCGACGCCGTCTGCGCCCGGGGCAACCTGGCGCGCGTGGCTGAGTCGTGCCCAGAACCCCGAAAACCCCTGGAATGCGCTGTGGGCGATGATGATCGGCTTCTTCATGATCATGGTCGATTCGACCATCGTCGCGGTCGCCAATCCGACCATCATGATCGAGCTGCACATCGGCTACGACGCCGTGGTCTGGGTGACCAGCGCCTACCTGCTGGGATACGCCGTTGTGTTGCTGGTGGCCGGCCGACTCGGTGACCGGTTCGGCTCGAAGAACCTGTACCTGATCGGGCTGGGGGTCTTCACCCTCGCCTCGGTGTGGTGCGGGATCTCGGCAGGTGCCGCGATGCTGATCGCCGCCCGGGTGGTGCAAGGGGTCGGCGCCGGAATTCTCACACCGCAGACCTTGTCGACGATCACCCAGATCTTCCCGGCGCAGCGCCGCGGTGTCGCGATGAGCGTGTGGGGGGCCACCGCGGGCGTGGCCAGCCTGGTGGGACCGCTGGCCGGCGGCGCGCTGGTCGACGGGCTGGGCTGGCAGTGGATCTTCTTCATCAACGTGCCCATCGGCATCGTCGGGCTGGTGCTGGCGTTCAAACTGGTGCCGGTTTTGCCCACCCAGGCGCACCCGTTCGACCTGATTGGCGTCGGGCTGTCTGGAATGGGGATATTTCTCATCGTGTTCGGGCTGCAGCAGGGCCAGTCGGCGCATTGGGAGCCGTGGATCTGGGCAACGATCGTCGCCGGCGCGGGTTTCGTTTCTGTGTTCGTCTACTGGCAGTCGGTCAACACACGCGAGCCGCTGATCCCGCTCAAGATGTTCGCCGACCGCGACTTCGGTCTGTCCAACGCCGGGGTGGCCGTTGTCTCGTTCGCGTTTACGGCGATGATGCTGCCCCTGACGTTCTACGCACAGGCGGTGTGCGGGCTCTCGCCGACGCGCTCGGCCCTGCTGCTCGCGCCGATGGCCATCACCAGCGCGGCGCTCGCACCGTTCGTCGGCATCCTCGTCGACAAATACCCCCCGCGCCCCGTGCTCGGTTTCGGCTTTTCGATGCTGGCAATCGGGCTGACGTGGCTGTCGTTCGAGATGGCCCCGGACACGCCGATCTGGCGGCTGGTGCTGCCTTTTGGCGTAATGGGCGTCGGCAGCGCGTTCGTGTGGTCGCCGCTGACGGCCACGGCGACCCGGAACCTGCCCCCACATCTGGCCGGCGCGGGCTCCGCGGTTTACAACTCGATGCGCCAGCTCGGGGCGGTGCTCGGGAGCGCCGGGATGGCCGCGTTCATGACCTGGCGGATCGGTGCCGAGATGCCGCCCTACGCGTCGGCGACGGAAGACGGGACCGGTTTGGAATTACCGGCTTTCGTGCGCGAGCCGTTCTCGGCTGCGATGTCGCAGTCGGTGTTGTTGCCCGCATTCATCGCGCTGTTCGGGATTGTCGCCGCGATTTTCTTGCTCGGATCGACGCCTGCGCTGCGCAAACCGCGGGTCGCCGAGCCGGTCGACCATTTGGCCGATGACGACGTCGACGATGACTACGACGATTACGTCGAGTTCATCCTTCTTGGGGAACCGGATACCGGTGGCCCTGCGGCTGCTCAGACGCAAGCGGCTTACGAGGAGGACTGCGACACCGATCCGCGACAGGTGCGGGTGCAAAATCCGCGCTCGGCACCTGCCGACGTCTGGCGCCGCGATCCGGTCGCTTCGTGGCGCAGCTTGCTCGCCGAGCCTTCGGAAGGCGATCCAGTTGGCTTTGTGCACAATGGTTCTCGTATCGATGACGGGCGGCGACTGCTTCCCATTACTGAGTTTCCGCCGCGCACGTTCACTTCTGGCCCGCGCGACGAGCGACGCAACCGCCCGCCAGCAGCTCGCCGCCCCGACTCGCCGCCGCCGCGCAACCGCCATTACCGTCCCGACCCGGACGAACCTGCCGGCAGCGGTCGGCATTCCTCGGGGAGATAGGCGCGGTCAGTCCGGCACTTCGACCGAGGTCAGCGCCAAGAACGCACCCAAGTCGACCAAGCCTGCTGGAGTGGCGGGCAGATAGTCGACGAGTGCCTCCGACCGCACGATCACCGCGGCGTACTGCGCCCGGCTGATCGCGACGTTGAGTCGGTTCCTGTTGAGCAGGAACGAGATTCCGCGTGGTACCTCATCGGCGGACGAGGCCGCCATCGAGATCAAGACGATGGGCGCCTGTGTGCCCTGGAACTTGTCGACTGTTCCGACCCGGACGCCGTTGAGCCCGGCCGTCGCGAACACCTCACGCAGCAGCGCGACCTGGGCGTTGTAGGGCGCCAGCACCAGCACGTCGGAAGCGGTCAGCGGCCGGGTCCCGTGTTCATCGGTCCACGACGTGTCGAGCAGCCGGCCGATCTCAGCGGCGATCGCGTCGGCCTCCTCGGGGCTTTCGGTCGAGTTACCTTGGTGGGCAACGGGAATCACGCGCACGCCGGGCTGGTACCCGTCGAGGCGGCGCGCGGCGGTGCGTTCGGTGTGCGGCTGCAGCCTGCCGTCGTACGACAGTGCGGAGACAGCGGCGCAGACCGCCGGGTGCATTCGGTAGGAGCGGTCCAGGAAGTAGCCGCGTTCGTCGGGCAGCGTGGCGTGACCGTCAACCAGCCACTCCAGCGCCGAGGTGTCGACCGGTTCGGGATGCGTGCCCTGACTGACCTGCGGCAGCTGCTGCGGGTCCCCGAGCAGCAATAGGTTGGCGGCCGCCGGTGCCACGGCGACGGTGTTCGCCAAACAGAACTGACCGGCCTCGTCGATCACCAGCAGATCCAGGCTGCCCGGCGGTACCCGATTCGCGTTGGCGAAATCCCATGCTGTACCACCGATCACGCATCCGGAATTGTCGGCAATGAACGCGGGGTATTCGTTCGCGTCGATCTCGTGCCAGCGCGGAGCTCCGGGGTTGTAGCTCTTCTTAGCGACCCGCCCCGGATCCAGGCCAGCATCGATCACCCCGTCCAGCAGGTTCTCCACCGTGGCGTGCGATTGCGCGACCACCCCGATGCGCCACGAATGCTGGACGACCAGGCTTTTGATCACCTGCGCGGCGGTGTACGTCTTGCCGGTTCCTGGCGGCCCATGCACCGCCAGGTACGACGAGTCCAGGTCCAGCACCGCCGCGGTGATGTCCGCAATCGCGCCGGTGCCGCGGGGGAGCGGGGTCCCGGTGCGGGTGCGGGGCGCGCGGCGCAGCAGAATGTCGACCACAGCGGTGTCGGGCAGTCGGGGCAAACCGGTGGCGACGGCGGCGGCGGTCGCCTCGATCGAATCCCGCAGGGCTCTTGTGGGCACGGGTGGGCCCGGGGTCAGCGCGAATGGCAGTTGGTGAAATGTGTTGCCGTCTTTGCCCACTCGCTCGACGATGACGACCTCGCTGGGCGCGCTCGGATCGTCGGCCTCGACAACGGTGGCCCGGCCGGCGGCGCGCCGATCTGGATTTTCGGTCATGCACGGCGGGGCCGGGGGTTCGTAGAGCGCAAACACGTCCGTCGTCAGGTCGCCCCGCGCCAACTCACCGTTCAACCGCACCCGTCGCTGCAGTTTGCGTGCCCGCGGGGGCGTATGCCAGTCGAGGGACACCGACGCGCGATCGGCAATGAAAACATTTGTGTTGTCGGCCCATTCGTCGATCGGAAAGTTCAGCCGGTCGAAGTGTGCCCACCAAAATGGCTTGTCTTCTCGCCGGTGGTAGCCGCGCGCCGCGGCCAGCAGCGCGACCGCCGTCTGTTCGGGTGTGCGGCCACCGACGCCCGCATCGCCGGCAAACTCGGACAGGGTGGCGGCCAGCTGGTCGTCGTCTTCGACGGTGTTGCCCTCGGGAACAGGTTGGGGGCCGATCGGGGTGACGCCGGATTCCCAGGCGCGCACCAACAGCCAGTTACGCAGTTCCTGAGTGGAGCGGCAGTCGTTGAGGTTGTAGTCCTCGATCTCCTTGAGCACGGTTGCGGCCTCATCGAGGCGGCCTTCGGCCTGTAGCTCGCAGTACCGCGCGTAAGAGGTGATCGAATCGGTGGCGGTGGTGACGTCACCCGCGCGCAGCTGGGTGCCCATGTAGAGCGGTTCCAGCGCCTTGAGGCTGAACGACTCCCCGCCGACACGGATGCTTTTGCGCACCAACGGATACAGGTCGACCAGCGTCCCGCTGCGCAGCAGCTCGTCGACCTCGTCTTCACCGACCCCGTAGCGTCCGGCCAGCCGCAGCAGGGCGGCCTTCTCATACGGCGCGTAGTGGTAGATGTGCATGTTGGGGCGACGCTTGCGACGCTTGGCCACCATCGCCAGGAAATCAATGAGCGCCTGGCGCTCGTCCACTCGGTTATGCGCCCAGAGCGGGCGAAAGCTCCCCCCTGCTTCCAAGACGCCGAACAGGTATTCCAAGCCCCACTCGTGGCCGTCGGACGTCCACAGCGGATCGCTTTCGAAGTCGAAGAACAGGTCACCTGGATCCGGGTCCGGCAGCAGTGCGAGCGGCTGCGGGTCGACGATCTCGTATTGCGGGGTACCGCTATCGCGTTGCAGAACCTGGAGTTTGGCCTGCGCTGTCAGCTTGCCCAGCGCGCTCGGCGCCAGGTCGGGCACTGGGCGGGTGTGGCCGGCCAGCCCGTCGACTGTCGTAACCCCGGCGCCAACAAGCCTCTCGCGCTGGCTGACTCGCATACCGGCAACCAGCAACAGATCGTCGCGGGCGCGCAATTCCTCGGTGCACAGCGGACACCGAAAACACGCCCGCACCCCCTCGTCTTCCCAGCGCACCCGGGTGCCGGCGGAATAGTGATCGTCGAGCAGGCACTGCAATCGCACACGCTGGGAGCGGTAGACCGGTATCAGGTCGCAGACCCGATACCGCACGACCGTGCCGTCGCCCAGTCGCAGCTCGGCCTCCGACGCTACTGGCACGCCCATCTGGGCCAGCGCGTCGGCGTAGGCGGCCAGCTGCAACAGTGCGGTGGTCTTGGGTGAGCGAGCCAGTTTGGTGTCGGTGACTCGGTATTGGTCGCCGTCTCGGACCAGGAAGTCGGCGAACCCGACGAAGCGCCCGTCGAACATTGCGGCCTGGTACACCACGGGGACGCGCTGGGCGATGGCACGCTCGGTGGCGTCGGCGGCGGCCGCCAGCCCGGCGAGGGTGTAGGCGGGACGGCCGATCACCGCGACCTCGCCGCCGAACTCGTCGCGCAGCCGGTCGAGTTCGCGCCGCTCATGCTTGTCGCCGAGGGCGGCCGTTCGTGCGAGCAGTTCGTCTTCCACGGTGGCGGCGGGTCCCCGTCCGAGCTTGGTGTCGAAGGCCCGGAGCAGCGCGTATTCACATTGGGCGGAGGCCGCGAGATCCGACGCGCTGCAGACGATGCTGTGGCCGGTGACGAACACAGCAGCAACAGTAGGTCAGGCGGCCGACAGAATCGGCGGCCCGAAGGACTCGCCGTGACAAGGGTGGCGATAAACGCGGCTACGTCGCGAGGCGAAATCGCACCTTGCCGATCGCCGACGAAGCGGTAGCTTCGGCGACGTGATTACCGGGGCTTTCCTCGCCGAAGCGGCTTCCGTGGTGGATAACGAGCTCAATGTGTCGGGCGGCGTGCTGTCGAGGTTCACGGCCGGGCCTTATTTGTCAGCCCAGTTTTGTGCTTGTGGTGCTGACGCAGGCTGAGACCGCTAACCGGTCCGGCGGGTTGATGTGGCGATCAGGCCTCCGACAGATGACGAGCCGCTGGTCATAGAGTACGAGCTGTCAGAAGCCGCCGCCGGGTGCGAAATCGGATTCGCGCTCTTCGACGTCTAGGTACGCCTGCCTGTTGATGGACGTTGGGTGTTTGTGGGGACTGGCGGCGCTGGAGCGATCTCGCTCCCGGTAGTGGTGATTGGTTGACGCTTGTCACTGGGCCGCAGCGGGACGCACCTAGCGGAAAGCACCGGCGCTCCGGCACCTCAGCCCGGAGCGCTCATTCGGCTCGACCTCGCGCCTAAAGCTCTTCAGCGCTCGTGATGTCGGTGTGCGGTCGCATCGGAGCGCCACAGCGAAACGCGCGGTGTCCGCGACGGCATATGCCGTGTGGCGTTCGAGGGCGCCCCGTGGGCGGAGCAGCCAGCACTTATGGCCACGGAGCAGGTTTTCCCAGCGCAACAGATCGTGATAGACGATGCCCTGGCACACAGCAGCTTGGACGCAGCCGGTCGCACCCTGTCGACTATCTGTCCGCCCTCCCGCCGATGCTTAGTTTGGGCTTACCGCGGTTCACACCGACCACATCCGGACGTTTTCTGCCGCGTTAATTAAATAACTTGGGCGTCGATTGCCGCCTTGAGTATTTCGGCGCGGAAACCGATCTAATTGACTGTCCTGTCAATTCGAGCTCGAATTTCGAGAACAATGATTCTGAAATTAATAGGGCCTCCTAAATTAACAGGGCCTCCCGGGCAAAATGGATCGAATCCAGTTTGATGGCTCTGCAATTTTAGACGGACAGTTGCGATTTCCGCTCTCATGTATACGAAATATATTTTCGCAAAGTAACAAAATTGGACGGTGTCGCTGGGCGAAGGCGCCCTGGGCCGGAGCTTCCCATTGCGGCGCCGGGCTCCTATGCCGCGTATGCCGATCTGACCTATTCGGCCAGGCCATGAGGGGTCGGTGGCTCGTCAATCGGTACTCTTGTACCAAAATGTCCTTTGGTTCGGAACTGCTTAGCCCAGCTTAACACCGGGTTCACGCCGGGACCGTCGTTCCTGTCATGTGGGTTCCAGGATGTCTTCTGATTCCCATTTCCCGAGTGTCTCGCCGGGATGAAAGTAGATCAAACAAATACAACTACAGGGGAGACAAACCTGATATTTGGGGGTAACGTCTGGCCCCAGATTTTCCGCGCTTCACCCCTCTGTCACACGTCTAGTGATCTGGAGCCATGGATGTCTTACTTTTCTGGCACGCCTGATGCCTTTTCTGCAGTGTCGTCGGAATTGACCAGTATTGGCTCGGCGATTCGGCAGGCTCATGTTGCGGCTGCGACATGGACGACTCAGGTGGAGTTTGCTGCCGGTGATGAGGTGTCGGCGGCGATCGCGGAGTTGTTTGGCGGTTATGCGCAGCAGTATCAGGCGCTGGCCGCGCAGGCAGCGGCGTTCCATGACCAGTTCACCCGCACCATGGCGACCAGCGCGGCTGCGTATGTGGGCACCGAGGCGGCCAATGCGCAGGTGTTGGAAAGTGCGTTGGGCGCGCCGGCTGCTGCGGTCAATGGGTCAATCGCGGCGGCCACAGGGCGTCCATTGATCGGTAACGGCGCGAATGGGACCACTGGGTCGCAGGGGACGGCCGGAGGTGCCGGCGGGTGGTTGTACGGCAGCGGCGGTTCCGGTGGGAGTAGCACAGCATCGGGCGCGATCGGGGGTGCTGGTGGGTCGGCGGGGTTGATCGGTAACGGCGGGGCCGGCGGCATGGGCGGTGCCGGTGGCGCCGGTGGTGCCGGTGGTGCGGCTGGGTGGTTGTTTGGCCAAGGTGGCGCCGGTGGTGCCGGCGGAGCGGCCACTGTCGGCAATGGCGGTGCCGGTGGTGCCGGTGGTGCCGGCGGGTTCTTCTTCGGCCATGGCGGTGTCGGTGGTGCCGGCGGAGCGGCCACTGTCGGCAATGGCGGTGCGGGTGGTGCCGGTGGTGCCGGCGGGTTCTTGTTCGGCCATGGCGGTGCCGGTGGTGCCGGCGGAAACGCCCTTGCCGCTGGCGGCCAGGGCGGTGCCGGTGGTGCCGGTGGTGCCGGCGGGTTCTTCTTCGGCCATGGCGGTGACGGTGGTGCCGGCGGGACGGGCGCCCCGGGTATTGCAGCCTCTATCACCGGCAATGGCGGCGCCGGTGGCAACGGTGGTGCCGGTGGTGCCGGTGGTGCTGGTGGCTTGCTCTTCGGCCATGGCGGTGACGGTGGTGCTGGCGGGGAGGCCGGCGTCGGTGGTTCGGGCGCTGGTGGTGGTGTCGGCGGGCCCGGCGGCATAGGCGGTCTAGGCGGTGCCGGCGGTCACGGCGGATTGTTCGGTCAGGACGGACGCGATGGCCAAAACGGTCAGTCCGGTGGCGGTGGCGGTGGCGGCAACACCGGGGCGGTCGGCCCGACCGGCTCTACCGGGCCGACTGGCCCGACCGGCTCGACCGGTTCGACCGGTTCGACTGGTTCCACCGGGGCGACTGGCCCGACCGGCCACACCGGGGCGACTGGCCCGACCGGCTCTACCGGGCCGACTGGCCCTGACCGGCTCGACCGGCTCGACTGGTTCCACTGGTTCCACCGGGGCGACTGGCCCGACCGGCCACACCGGGGCGACTGGCCCGACCGGTTCGACTGGTTCCACCGGGGCGACTGGCCCGACCGGCCACACCGGGGCGACTGGCCCGACCGGTTCGACTGGTTCCACCGGGGCGACTGGCCCGACCGGCCACACCGGGGCGACTGGCCCGACCGGTTCGACTGGTTCCACCGGGGCGACTGGCCCGACCGGCCACACCGGGGCGACTGGCCCGACCGGCTCGACCGGTTCCACTGGGGCGACTGGCCCGACCGGCTCGACCGGTTCGACCGGTTCCACTGGGGCGACTGGCTCGACCGGCTCGACCGGCTCGACCGGTTCGACCGGTTCCACTGGGGCGACTGGCCCGACCGGCTCGACTGGTTCGACCGGTTCCACTGGGGCGACTGGCCCGACCGGCTCGACCGGTTCGACCGGTTCCACTGGGGCGACTGGCTCGACCGGTTCCACTGGGGCGACTGGCCCGACCGGCTCGACTGGTTCGACCGGTTCCACTGGGGCGACTGGCCCGACCGGCTCGACCGGCTCGACCGGTTCCACTGGGGCGACTGGCTCGACCGGTTCCACTGGGGCGACTGGCTCGACTGGCTCGACCGGTTCCACTGGGGCGACTGGCCCGACTGGCCGACTTCCACTGGCTCGACTGGTTCGACTGGTTCCACTGGGGCGACTGGCTCGACCGGCTCGACTGGTTCGACCGGTTCCACTGGGGCGACTGGCCCGACCGGCTCGACTGGTTCGACCGGTTCCACTGGGGCGACTGGCCCGACTGGCCCGACCGGCTCGACTGGTTCGACCGGTTCCACTGGGGCGACTGGCCCGACCGGCTCGACTGGTTCGACCGGTTCCACTGGGGCGACTGGCCCGACCGGCTCGACTGGTTCGACCGGTTCCACTGGGGCGACTGGCCCGACCGGCTCGACCGGCCCGACCGGCTCCACCGGGGCGACTGGCCCGACCGGCTCGACTGGTTCGACCGGTTCCACTGGGGCGACTGGCCCGACCGGCTCGACCGGCCCGACCGGCTCCACCGGGGCGACTGGCCCGACCGGCCCGACCGGCCCGACCGGCTCCACCGGGGCGACTGGCCCGACCGGCCCGACCGGCCCGACCGGCTCCACCGGGGCGACTGGCCCGACCGGCCCGATCGGGTAGGCCGATGGAAGGGGTGGCCCGAGGCCACCCCTTCCATCGACCGGGCACTGAGGATCGGCATTCGACAATTTGTGGTGAATGTCGTGAGCGGGTGAGCTCGAATCCCCAAGCGGCTAGCGGCGTTTCGATGGCCAGATCGGTGAACAACGTGCGCATGTCGATGCGGATTGCTCGTAGTCACGGTTACTCAGGGCAAGGAGTGGCGGCGATGGTGCGCGCAGCCACGGGAGGGACGATGCAGCGCGTTGATCGGCCGGCACAACGACCAGTTGGTTGCCGCGTAGTTTGCGCAGATCGTCGTCGGCCCGACGGGTTGTATCGTTCACGCGCGGTGAGGGCGTGCACCTTTGCGGCAAGCTCAGCGACCGTGAACCCCATCCCGGCGCGGTGTTCGCCGAACAGCACGACTAATGAAGTCAGCGCCGCCGCTACTTCGCGTGCAACCCGATCCGCGACACGCGATTGCTATGTAAAGTCTGAGCAGTGTCCAAACCAGTGACCGCGCGCTCCGCGATCTGCCTGAACATGATCGTGAAAAACGAGGCCCACATCGTCGCGGAGACGCTTGATTCGGTCGCGCCCTACATCAGTTCTTGGGTGATCGTCGACACCGGCTCCACCGACGGGACCCAGGACGTGATCCGCAACCACATGGCCGGGCTGGGCATCCCGGGCGAGCTTCACGAACGACCATGGCGGGACTTCGGCCACAACCGCACCGAGGCACTGAAGCTCGCCCAGGGCCACGGCGACTACATTTGGGTCATCGACGCCGACGACATAGTCGTTGGCACACCGAAGTTCAACCAGCTCGACGCTGACATCTACTTCATGAGCATCGTAGATGCCTCTATCACCTACCGACGCGCGCAGTTCTTCCGTGACGGGGCGCGCGTGCACTACCAGGGTGTCGTTCACGAGGGCCCGGTATGGGACGGCTCCTGCGTCGTTGGGAGCATCGAGGGCGACTACCACATCGAATCCCGTCGCCTCGGTGCCCGCAGCCAGGATCCACAGAAGTATGCGCGTGACCGGGATCTGTTGTTGGCCGAGGTCGAACGTAACTCCGAGGATGCGCGGTCGGTATTCTATCTGGCCCAGAGCTACTTCGATCTGGGTGATTTCGTCAACGCGCGCAAGTGGTATGAGCGGCGGGCCGAGATGGGTGGCTGGGACGAGGAGGTCTATTACTCGATGGTCCGGTTCGCGGAGTCGATGGCGCAACTCGATTGGCCGTGGCCGGTGGTCCAGGACGCTTACCTCAAGGCTTGGGAGTTTCGACCGACCCGCGCCGAGGCGCTGCATGCCATCGCTCGGCGGTACCGCGAAGATCAGCGCTACCTGCCCGGTCACTTGTTTGCCCAGCGCGCCGCCCAAATCCCGTTTCCCGAAAAGGACGTCTTGTTTGTTGGGGTAGACGTCTATGCCTGGCGCGTGATCGATGAGCAGGCGGTGTGCGCATTTTGGATCGGCAAGCATTTAGAGGCGTTTATGCTGTGTCGGCGCCTGCTGACCCTCTGCGACATCCTTGATAGTGATCGGCAAAGGATTGCGGGCAACCGCGACTTCTCGGTGCCGGCGATGCTCGAGGCGGCGTCATCGTATCCCGACGCGCTGGTGCAGCGTCTGGTCGCCGGTCCAGGCGAGGCCAAGGTGGTTGTTAGCCTGGTCGCCGGACCGGATCGAGAGACCACCGAGCAGGCCATTAACTCGTTTCTGAACTGCTGCCTCGATCTGTCACTTTGGGTCGGGCGCTTCCTGGTGGTCGATGCTGGCCTGTCAGCTCGCGATCGCGCGCTGCTGCGTGAGCGCTACGGGTTCCTCGATTTTGTCGATTGCAGCCCCGGCGACGGGCCCGCCGGGCAGCTCGCGCAGCTCCGCAAGCAGATCGGCGGACGGTTTTGGCTGCACCTGGGCCAAGGCTGGCGGTTTTTTGCACCCGAGAATTTCATCACCCGCCTGATCGCGGTGCTCGAATCCGAGCCACAGGTATTCCAGGTGGGAATAAACTTTGCCGATGCGGTCGAGCTGACCGGCGCCTGCGCGGCCGAGCCGGAGGTGCGCCGGGCACCCGATGCCGGCCGCTATGTTCTGGCCGATGTGGTGGCCAGCGGCCCGGCGATGTTCGACACCGCACGACTGGGTCAAGCCGGCGGTGCGGAGGGCAGCGACCCCGATCCCATCGCCGAACTCGGGCGGCGGGCGGTCGCTGTCGGACTACGGACCGCCAGCCTCGACGAGGTGCTCTGCATCGCCGCAGTCCGACCCGTGCAGCAACCCACAGCGCCGGCTCGGGTCGCGAAGAAGGCCGCAGTCCGACCCGTGCAGCAATCCAAAGCGCCGGCACGGGTCGCGAAGAAGGCCGCAGTCCGACCCGTGCAGCAACCCGGAGTCCCGGCACGGGTCGCGAAGAAGGGACGTCGGCCGAAAACTCCTCCTAAGTGACCGGGTCGCGGCTCGGAGATGTTCGATAACCCATTAATAGCGAGGACCATCGGCCTCTTACTTGACAAGTGGTAGGTCATCTACGTAAGAGACGCCCCAAGGCGATGTGCACGAGCATGCTGTGGTTGATGGCGGGGGTGCCAAGACGTAGACCTCACCTCAGATGCAGCCTGCGGCCGGGGACCCGAGGTTACTCGCGCACTGGCGGCGCACGACCCAGCGATCTGGCCAAGGTTCAGGCTGCTGCAATTGCTCCCGGCGGACGAAGTCGAACAAGTCACGAGCGAAGACGGCTGGTTCCGCTTTTGTTTGACCCGGCGCCCCGTGGAGCGATTGTGGTCGTCGTGGCAGTCGAAGTTGCTGCTTCGCGAGCCGGATTTCCTCGGATGGTACGGCACGGCGCAGTGGTTTACCCGGGCTCCAAAGGAGCTACCCAAAAAGGGGCTGCCGCCCTCGACGCCATTGCCGAGGACTTCGAAAGCTTCGTTGCCGCTCTCGACCAGGACCCGCAGCTTCATACCGCCGACAACCACCGGGCACCGCTACTTGCTCCGCTCCGACGTTTTTCCGTACTCAGAGATCGGGCACGTCAAGACGGTCGCGGTGACCCGCGGCCGACTCGAACGCCACTTGCGGGCACAAGGCCGGCGAGGGACGCTCGACCTTAAACGGCTCAACGCCACCCTGCTGCCGCGCACACTCATCCGCGATCCGAAGCTGCTGCGACTGATGGAGAAAATTTATGCCGATGACATGGCATGCCACGACGCCGGCGGCTACGGTCGGCTCCACGTGGCCAACGACTACGAGCTTTTGGTATGTCTCTTCCTGACAATCCGGTTCGTGCACATCCCCTCAGCTGGGCTACGTCAGTTCTACAACCTGAATCGATCGGCAATACCCGATGTCCGAAGGAATGAAATACAGCGAATTGTTCGTTTCGTCGCGAATCATTACTAGCAGCGCATCCACGCGCGTCTGCTCGAGCTGCGGGCAACGACTCATCTGGACACCCGACGGCCTGGACTGGGACCAACCCCACCCCGAGCCCGAATCGCATTGCAGCCTCATCCTGCAAGACTGACAGCCGCCGATCCAACGATGCATGTGGTCGTTAACTGCAGCGCGCGCGAGACAGTTGGTGCGTGCCGGCCGGTCACTCATGCTCAGCGCAGCACTGCTGAGGACCGCTCAAATTCACCGGTCCATGGACTCGGGCTGAGTAGGAAGAACATCGGATACTGTTCCCTTCAGTTGAGATTGCGGGAGGCGTGATGGCGGGCGTTGAGCCGATCATTGTTGTGCTGGGCCCGTTTGGCGGCGGTACGACGGCCGTTGCCACGGTGCTGCACCACCTTGGCGTGTTTATGGGCGCCGGATTCAATTGGGCCTATCGCGAACCACACGAGACCTGGGAGGATTCGCGTTTGGGCTCATTGTGCGGCAGGGCCTTTAGCGTGCCTGGTGGTCAGCTGCAAATGGATGCCGATTCTCTCAAGGCGGAACTTCGCAGTTGGGCCGACGATCATCGCCGTGCTGCCCACAGCGCGGGATGCCGGCCCGGCGTTAAGCACCCGCTTCTTTGCGTTGCGGTGGATTTCATCCGTGACGCGTGCGGCCCGGTGGTGCCGGTTGTGGTGGACCGACCATTCGAGAAAGTGGTGGGGTCGCTGAATCGACTCGGATGGTGGACCGACGAGCAAGAGCGGAGCGAGTCGACGGCACATCTGATCGCAGCGCGCGACCACGCGCTGGGCGGCACCGCGACGGTCCGGGTGGATTTCGAGGAGCTTCGCGCCGCGCCGGCTGTTGTGATCCGCCGCCTCGCAGACGAGCTGCACCTGAACGCAACCGATGCCCAGGTCGAGGCGGCCGTGCAAAGTATCGTGCAAGCAGCCGATGTGCGCGGCGCGGACCCATACGGAATCGATTTGCTACTGGCCAAGGTTGAACGCAACCCCGAGGATGTGTGGCCGGTCGCCATCCTGGCCCATATCTACTTCGATACGGGCGATTTCGGTAACGCGCGCAAGTGGTATGCGCGGCAGGTCGAGTTGGGCGGATTCGGCCCGGATGTCTTCCTCGCGATGTGGCGGATCGCGCAGGCGATGGCGAATCTTGGGGAGCCGTGGCCGGGCATTCAAGATGCCTATCTGCGGGCGTGGGCGTTTCGACCGATCCGCGCCGAGCCGCTTTATCAGATCGCCGTTCACTACCGGGTCGAGGGGCAATATCAGCTCGGCTACCTGTTCGCCGAGCGCGCCGCCCAAATCCCGCTCCCCGAAGAGGACATAAGTCTTGACCGAGACATCCACACCTGGCGCGCCATCGATGAGCAGGCGGTGTGCGCCTTCTGGATCGGCGAGCATGCCGAGGCGTTCACGCTGTGTCGGCGCCTGCTGGCCAGCCACGACCTCCCCGATGAACGTCGACCTGGGATTGCGCACAATCGCGACTTTTCGGTGCCGGCGATGATCGAGGCGGCGTCGGCATACGCCGATGTGTTGGTGGGCAGCCTGGTCGCGGGTTCGCGCGAGGCCGAGGTCACCGTCAGCCTGGTCGCCGGGCCGGATCGAGAAGCCACCGAGCAGACACTGAATTCGTTTTTGCACTGCTGCACCGATCTGTCACGGGTCGGGCGTTTTGTGGTTCTCGATGCCGGACTGTCCGCCCAGGACCGCGCGGCGCTGCGGAAGCGTTACGGGTTTCTCGAGTTCGCCCATCGCAGATCCGGCGACGGGCCCACAGCCCAGCTCGCGCGGCTCCGCAAGCAGATCGGCGGACGGTTTTGGCTGCATCTGGGCCAAGGCTGGCGGTTTTTTGCCCCCGAGGATTACATCACCCGGCTGAGCGCGGTGCTCGACGCCGAACCGCAGGTGTTTCAGGTTGGCATCAACTATGGCGACGTGGTCAAGCTCACTGGTACCTGCGCCGCCGAGCAGGAGGTGCGCCGCACGCCCGATGCCGGCCGCTATGTCCTGACCACCGGAATCGCCAGCGGCCCAGCAATGTTCGACACCACACGCCTAGATCGGGCCGGCGATGTGGACGGCAGCGGCCCCGATCCCATCGCCGAACTCGGGCGGCCGGCGGTCACTGTCGGACTACAGACCGCCAGCCTCGACGAGGTGCTCTGCATTACCGCAACCTGACCCCGCCTCAAGCCTGAAAACAATGTTCGGGCCGATGCCGGGATCTCAGGACACCCTTCTCGGATACCCATCCGGCGCTACGGTGATCGCCGGCTTGTACTGGATGCTCTTGTCGATTTGAAACTCCGCGTGGGCCTTGACGTATTCGCGCACGGCGGTCCGAAGGTGGTGAGGGGGACCCGTTTGGTGGCCTCGGAGCACACGACATGCAAGTCCGAGAAGGGGCGATGCTCGAGTGAGTGTGGTCACCTAACTTGGCCCCACTTTGGCCGGTGTTCTTCACGAATTCTGGCCCCGCCGGGGTGGTGACCATTCCGCTCGGGTGGGGTGCGGTGTGTCGTCAGCAATGTTGGCCCCACCCTCGTTCAGATCGTTCCCGTCGTCCCCGTCGTCCCCGTCGTCCCCGTCGTCCCCGTCGTTCCCGTCGTTCCCGTCGTCCCCGTCGGTCGTCAGGGAGGTCGGTCAGGATGCGGTCACGCGTGGAGCTGTTCGAGAAGATCAGGAGAGGCCGCCGTCTCGATGACCTGTCGATCCGTGAGTTGGCGGATCGTCATGGCGTGCATCGTCGGACGGTGCGCCAAGCCCTCGATGACGCGGTCCCGCCGCCGCGGGGTGTATCCGGCACGGCTCCGGCCGGCGATCGACGAGTGGGCGACGGTAATCGACGGCTGGCTCGTCGCCGACGAGGACGCACCCCGCAAGCAACGCCATACCGCCCGGCGGATGTGGCAACGACCGGTCGCCGAGCACCAGGCCACGCTCTCTGAGGTGACGGTGTCGCGTTACGTCGCGCGGCGCCGGGTGGAGCTCGGGCTGGAGACCCGCGAGGTGTCGATCCCGCAGACCCATCTGGCCGGCGCTGAGGCCGAGGTCGACTTCGGCGAGTTGTACTCCACCATCGCCGGACTGGTCGCGAAGTGCCGGATGTTCGTGATGCGACTCTCGCACTCGGGCAAAGCGTTTCACGTGGCGCTCGCCACTCAGGCGCAGGAAGCATTCCTGGAGGGGCACGTGCTGGCCTTCGCCTACTTCGGGGGTGTGCCCGGCCGGGATCCGGTATGACAACCTCAAACCCGCGGTCATCCGGGTCCTCAAGGGCCGTGACCGCACCGAGTCCGAGCGGTTCGCCGCGCTGCGCAGCCACTACGGGTTCGATTCGTTCTTCTGCCGCCCCGGCATCGATGGTGCTCACGAGAAGGGCGGTGTGGAGGGTGAGATCGGCCGCTTCCGGCGGCGTCACCTCGTCCCGGTCCCCACGGTCGCCTGCCTGGCCGAACTCAATGCTCTGATCGCGGCCGCGGACCTTCTCGACGACGACCGGGTAATCACCGGCCGACCGATCACCATCGGGAGGGGGTTCGCCGCCGAGGCGACGGAGCTGATGGGGTTGCCGACCGAGGCGTTCGACTGCGCCCGGCTGCAGCATGCGCGGGTCGACAACCGGGCCAGAGTGTCTGTGCGGCAATGCTTCTACTCCGTCCCGGTCCGCTACGCCGGGCGACGTTTACCGGTGCGCTTGGCCGCCCGGACCGTCGAGGTCTACGACGGACCCCGGCTGGTGGCCAGCCACGAACGGGCGGTCGGACGCTATGTGGAGGTCCTGTGCCTGGATCACTACCTCGAGGTCCTCAAGACTAAACCCCGCAAAGCCCGGGACCGTCGATGCCGCCGCACAAGCCTCGATCGGCGCCGCGGCACGCGAGTTGCATCTGCCCACCGTGCGCACCGAAGGGGGCCGCCTGGCCGAGATAGCCGACCGGGAACGCCACACCCACCTGCGTTACCTCGCCGAAGTCCTGGCCGCCGAAGGCGACGACCGCACCGAACGGCGCCGCAGCCGGCGCATCAACGACGCCAAGTTCCCGAGGCTGAAACGGTTGGCGGAGTTCAACATCGACGCCGTCCCCGGTATCGCGCCCGCCACCCTGGGCCATCTTGCCGCCGGGCACTACCTGGACGCCGGCGAGCCAGTCGTGCTGCTCGGTGGCTCCGGCACCGGCAAGTCCCATCTGCTCATCGGGCTGGGGTTGGCGGTCTGCGAACAGGGCCGCCGAGTCCGCTACGCCACCACCGCGCAACTGGTCAACGAACTCGTCGAGGCCGCTGACGAACGGGTCTTGTCTCGCGTTGTGGCCCGCTACGGCCGACTGGACTACTCTGCCTCGACGAGCTCGGATACGTCCAAATCGACCCTCGCGGCGCCGAATTGCTGTTCCAGATCATCACCGAACGCGAGGAACGGGCTTCGGTCGCGATCGCCACCAATCTCCCCTTCAGCGAATGGGGCACCGTGTTTCCCGACCCCCGCCTGGTCGCCGCCATCGTCGACCGCGTCACCTTCAACGCCCACATCATCGAGACCGGCACCAATTCCTACCGACTACGCACCAGCAAAACCGCCACCCGAGCCAGCTAAACGAGGTGGGGCCAAAATTCGTGACCACCCTGGGCCAAATCACTTGACGAAACGCACTCGAGATGGTCCACCGGCGGCATGGTCGCCAGGCTTTCATGAGGAACCAAGAGTTTCCCGAAATCTGTACCGACTTGACTTCGACCGACCAGTGGTTTTAGAAGCGAGGGACTATAGCGATTTTGCCTACCCGACCTGCGCGCGCACAGTCCCTGAAAGTTCGGCAGGTCGTTTACCCTCCGCGTATGAACTTTCACTCACCACTTCCGCCGCGTGGGTCAACATGTAATACACCCGGATCTCCGACGGGTGGTTGTGCACATGCAACGAAACCATTGAGCGGGAGATGTATTCGTCGTACTCGGCGCCGTGAGGCACCGAAGAGTGCGACGATATCCAACCGCGCCGGGCGTGGCTGGTCGAAGACCACGCGCTCCGGTCGGTCATTGAGAGAAGGCGTCGATGTTGGGGTTGGCGGACTTCCGTGCCAGGTCAGGGCATCACTCGCCATGCCCGGATCAGGCAGTTGAAAACCGACGATGATGTTTTCGGACGTTGGATGATCTCGGGGGTCCGAGTGGCGCCGCATATTCCAGATTCCGCAGCGAGCAGCGGAGCGTCTCTGTGAGAATATCGAGGGTTGTGTACCCAGCAACTGATCATCCCCCCGTGCTGAGCATCTGCGTGCCCACCTTCAGCCGGGCGCGGTACCTCGACTGTCTGCTGCAGCACCTTGCTGCCCATATCGGTGAACTCGGCTTTTCCTACGAACTGCTGATTGGTGACAACGCCTCGGAGGACGACACCGCGGACGTCGTACGCAGGTATGAGGACCAGCTGGCTATCCGCTACGTCCGGCGGCCGGAGAATGTCGGCGCGTACCAGAATCTATCGCAACTGATCGAGGCTGCTCAGGGGCGATACGTCGCCTACGTTGCCGATGACGATCTGCTCATTCCGCGCGTGCTCGGCCGTTACATAGCTCATCTGGAAGCCCATCCCGACGTTGGCGCGGTGTACGCGCCCTGGTTCTTTCACGACCGGGTCGCGGGACAGGATTCCGGCCAATTTTATGCCGTCGAGCAGGAGACGCGTATCGAGGCGAGGGACCATGCTGCCCTGTTCGCCCTGCTAGTAAATGGTCATATCTTTCCTGAAATCTACCTGGCCAGAACTTTCCTCGCCCGAGAGTTGGCGGGTGCTGCCAACCCGTTCGCGTACATCTTCTTTGTAAGGATCGCTGCACTGCTGGATCGGGCTGCGGTGACATTCAGCCCGGAACCCTTCTACCGCCAAGTTATGCGGTACTTTGAGTTTGAATCACACAGCCATCTCGGGCACGAAGAGGTCAAGGAGGGCTGGGACTGCTACCGTGGCGGGCTGGAGTACATCCTCGCCCGATTCGCGTCGCTTCTGTCGGCCGAGGATCTTGAAGGGTGCCATCGCGCCATCGATCGCTTTGTGCGCACCCGGATGCATGTTGGGTTGCGGGTGCGTACCGATGAGGGCAAGGACTGGATCGACAACTACTACATCGCCAACCGCCTCCGCTGCGCGGGCGACGATTCACTGCTGCCGGCTTCGTACGAGACGTATCGCATCAACGCGGCGCTTGAGTATCTGCTCGGTCTGCAGCCGTTCCACCCTGAACGCGCCACGGTTGCCTACTATCAGGACGATGCTCCTCAGATACTCGCACGAGCACGCGGCTTTGCCGCAGCGGGCCTGGTGGCCTTGGGGGACAGGTCGCTGCCGTTGCCCGAAAATGTGATCCTGCTTGCAAGCCACGGGCGAGTTCCTGCCGATAGCGCGGCGTTCGTTATTTCTGAGGCCGAACTCCTGTCAAGATTTCCGGGCGCTGCGCATGACGGCAATCCATTGCTGCCCGAGATCGCCGCCGCGGATGCGCGGTCGGTGTTCGATCTGGCGCGGAGCTATTTCGATGCGGGGGATTTTGTCAACGCGCGGAAGTGGGATGCGCGGCGGGCCGAGATGGGCGGCTCGGCCGAGGAGGTCTACTACTCGCTGTACCGAGGCGCGGCGGCGATGGCGAATCTTGGGGAGCCGTGGCCGGACATTCAAGATGCCTATCTGCGGGCGTGGGCGTTTCGACCGATCCGCGCCGAGCCGCTTTATCAGATCGCCGTTCACTACCGGGTCGAGGGGCAATATCAGCTCGGCTACCTGTTTGCCGAGCGCGCCGCGCAGATCCTGCTCCCCGATGAGGACGTAATTTTTGACCGAGACATCTACAGTTGGCGTGCCATCGATGAGCAGGCGGTGTGCGCCTCCTGGATCGGCGAGCATGCCGAGGCGTTCACGCTGTGTCGGCGCCTGTTGGCCAGCCACGACCTCCCCGATGAACGTCGACCTGGGATTGCGCACAATCGCGACTTTTCGGTGCCGGCGATGATCGAGGCGGCGTCGGCATACCCCGATGTGTTGGTGGGCAGCCTGGTCGCGGGTCCGCGCGAGGCCGAGGTCACCGTCAGCCTGGTCGCCGGGCCGGATCGAGAAGCCACCGAGCAGACACTGAATTCGTTTTTGCACTGCTGCACCGATCTGTCACGGGTCGGGCGTTTTGTGGTTCTCGATGCCGGACTGTCCGCCCAGGACCGCGCGGCGCTGCGGAAGCGTTACGGGTTTCTCGAGTTCGCCCATCGCAGATCCGGCGACGGGCCCACAGCCCAGCTCGCGCGGCTCCGCAAGCAGATCGGCGGACGGTTTTGGCTGCATCTGGGCCAAGGCTGGCGGTTTTTTGCCCCCGAGGATTACATCACCCGGCTGAGCGCGGTGCTCGACGCCGAACCGCAGGTGTTTCAGGTTGGCATCAACTATGGCGACGTGGTCAAGCTCACTGGTACCTGCGCCGCCGAGCAGGAGGTGCGCCGCACGCCCGATGCCGGCCGCTATGTCCTGACCACCGGAATCGCCAGCGGCCCAGCAATGTTCGACACCACACGCCTAGATCGGGCCGGCGATGTGGACGGCAGCGGCCCCGATCCCATCGCCGAACTCGGGCGGCGGGCGGTCACTGTCGGACTACAGACCGCCAGCCTCGACGAGGTCCTCTGCATCGCCGCAGTCTAATCCGCCCGTGGCCCCTGCGCTGGACGGGTTCTAACCACTCTTCTTCAGGGCGGTCCCCTTCTTGTGGTGAGTGTGGGTCGGCGGACATGAAAAACTGCACAATGGCGGAAATGAAAGTGCACGTTTGCGGCCAATAAGTTCTGATCACCGGCGGACACGAAAGTGCCCGCCGGTGGCCATGAATCTGCCCGGGCCTGTCTGATGCTGCTCGGCGCGTCAGCGCCGTGGCGGCCTCTCCTGTGGTTTCGATGTCGATGCCTAGTCGAATCGAAATCCCCAGGAGAGACCTACTTGAAGTTTGATGGAGAACTCATGGAAATACTCAATTCCTACGACCTGACCGGGTCTTATCGCGCCGCCGCAGAGCTGTGTGGGTGCTCGCATCACACGGTGAAGAATGCAGTCGCCGACCGCGACGCGGGTCTGCCGCCGGCGACTCGGCGGGCCCGGATGATCGACGATTGGCGCGATGTCCTGGGGGGTTACTGATTCGAAGGGAAAGATCCGCGGCGACAAAGCCCACGAAAAGCTAGTCGCGTTGGGATATACCGGCACTGACCGCACCACCCGGCACGTTGGCGGAAGTCAAATCGCAATGGCGACTGGGTAATACGCGGGTGCACCGGCCCTGGATCACCGAACCGGGGCTGTGGCTGCAATACGACTCCGTCGACGGCCCCCTGGTGGCTGGCCGGCGGGTCGTGCTGTTGGTGGCTTGGCTAGCGTGGAGCCGATACCGAGTGGTGATTGCGGTGCGGGACCGGACTGCGCCCAGTGTCTTCGCCGGGCTGGACCGGATCTTCCGGATTGTGGGCGGTGCGCCGACCTACTTGCTCACCGACAACGAGAAGACCGTCACCACCGGACACATCGTCGGGTTGCCGGTCCGCAACCGCGCCGCGGTCACCTTCGGGCGCTTCTATGGCATCTCGGTGCTGACCCGTGAGCCTGCCGACCCGGCCTCTAAACCTCGGTCCACCGATGAAGTAGCTGTTCGTGGGGTGTCGGAATGAGGAAAGTGCCCTTTGAGCTGGGATGATTGATGTTCTTCACGCATTAATCGCCCGAGTTCAGAAAGGCACTTACGGTGCTTGTGTCGCACACCTTGCCGCAGCGTCGGCGGTCTTCGATGAGGACAACCTCGTGTCGCGCCGGGCTGGTCCCGGTGATGACGCTGGCTGAGCAGAGCGGGTTGTCGCATTTGTTGGCCGACAAGATCTTTATCCCCGCGCCGAAGATCAAGTCCGGGTCGGCCAACCCATCACCGTAGCTGACGACCGTGATCGCCGGCATGTGTGTGGGCGCGGACAGCATCGATGACCTCGACGTGGTGCGCGCCGGTGGGATGAAAACCCTCTTCGGTGGGGTTTATGCGCCCTCGACCATCGGAACGCTGTTGCGGGAGTTCACCTTCGGGCATGCCCGCCAACTGGAATCGGTGCTGCGTGAGCACCTGGCCGCACTGTGTGAGCGCATCGAATTGCTGCCTGGCGCCGATGCGCGGGTGTTCATCGACATCGACTCGCTGCTGCGCCCGGTCTACGGCCACGCCAAACAAGGTGCCTCCTATGGGCACACCAAGATCGCCAGGAAACAAGTCATGCGCAAAGGCCTCTCACCGCTGGCGACCACGATCAGCACCGCCGGTCATGCACCGGTGATCGCCGGGATGCGGCTACGTGTGGGCAAGACCGGCTCGGGCAAAGGCACTGGGCGCATGGTCGCCCAAGCGATCAGCACCGCCCGCGCCGCGGGCGCGGACGGCCAGATTCTGGTGCGCGGCGATTCGGCCTACGGCACCCGCGCCGTGGTGCGATCGTGCCGGCGCGCCGGCGCCCAGTTCTCGCTGGTGATGACCCGCAACAGCGCGGTCGAACGCGCTATCGCCGCCATCGACGAGGATGCCTGGACCCCGGTGTCCTACCCCGGTGCGGTCCGCGATCCTGACACCGGGGACTGGATCTCCGATGCCGAGGTCGCCGAAATCGGCTACACCGCCTTCGCCTCCACAAAAGACGCGATCACCGCGCGCCTGGTGGTGCGCCGCGTCAAAGACGCCCGCTACCGCGACGCGCTGTTTCCGGTGCGGCGGTATCACCCGTTTTTCACCAACACCGACCTTCCGGTCGCTGAGGCCGACATCACCCACCGCGGCCACGCGATCATCGAAACCGTCTTCGCCGATCTGATCGACGGGCCCCTGGCCCACATGCCGTCCGGGCGGTTCGGCGCCAACTCAGCCTGGGTCTTGTGCGCGGCGATCGCCCACAACTTGCTGCGCGCGACCGGCGCGCTCGCCGGTGCAGCCCACGCGGTCGCGCGAGGTTCGACGCTGCGCCGGCGCATCGTCAACATCCCCGCTCGACCGGCCCGACCCCAACGACGACCCGCCCTGCACCTACCGTCGCACTGGCCCTGGGCGCAAGCATGGCTCACGCTGTGGCACAACATCATCGGACACAGCCCACCGCTGACCGCGACGCCCTGACCACCCCGCCGAACAGGCCCGACCGGAACACACAGGAAAAGCTGGGCAGACCAGCAGATAACTGCTACTCAGAGCTTCAAATAGCCACCGAAGCCAGCGCTGTCCCGACTATGGCAGCTCATCCACGGATCGAGGCTAAAGGTCTCTAAAGGTGGGGTGGAGAACGTGGTCAAGCTCGCCAAAGCCGACATCGTGCCTGCCGAGACCAGCCTGAGGCCGCAGTACGCCACCTTCGCCGGCGTCGAAACAGCATGCTCGCAATTCGTCACCGAGATCAATTCCCGCGTGCACCGCATGACGGGTAGACACCCCATCGAGATGCTCAACTAGGAACGCCCCGCACTGCACGCGGTGCCTGACCTCCCACACACCGCCGCACTGGGGGTGACCCGGCGGGTCCCCGGCAACACCCCCATGGTCACCTTCGAACACTGCCAATACTCGCTACCAGCAACACTATTGGGCCACAGTGTGTGGATCCGACACCACGAGGGCACCGACGAGGTCATCATCAGCGCGCTCGATGACGGGGGTCCGATCGAGGTGGCGCGGCACCGACGCGCCACACCGGGCAGCCCCGCCATCGACGACATTCACTTCCCTGGCCACAGCGACAAGGTTCCCGGTGACTACCGCATCCGAGCCCGCACCGTCTCCGAGCAGACGTTCCTGGCGCTAGGCCCCGGCGCGGCGGAGTGGCTCAAAGAAGCAGCCGCCGTCGGCACCGAACGCATTCTGCAGAAGATGGCCCACGCCGTCGAGCTCTCGGCACTCAGTGGACGCGCCGACGTCGACTGGGCACTCGGTCATGCCGCAGTGCACGGCCGCTTCGCCACCGGCGATCTCGATTCCATCCTCGCGGCCAAAGGTTTGGATCGGACCCGTCGCGGCGCCTACGAGGACACCTTCCTGGCTCAAGGCACCAGTTCTTGGAACCTGTTCGGCTGCAACATCATCGAGATCCCCGAGACGGGCAACGCATGAACGTCGCCACCACCGCCGCGGTGCTGCCCGCCGACGTCGAAACGTTGATGCGTGCCCTGCGGTTGCCGCATGCACGGGCGATCGCCGCCGATGTGCTGGCCACCACCCGCGCTCAGCGCTGGGACCCCACCGAGGTCATCAAGGCACTGCTGACCGAAGACGCAGCCGGCCGGGCCCGCTCCATGCTGGCCTCGCGTCGCAAAGCCGCCGGGTTCTCGACCGGGAAAACCTTCGACGCCTGGGACCCGAATGCCTCGTCGATCCCGGTGCCCGCCCAACAGGCGTTGGCGACCCTGGAATGGGTGGGGCGCCGGGAGAACCTCGTGGTCTGCGGGCCCCCCGGCACCGGCAAGACGTTCTTCCTCGAAGCGCTCGGACAGAAAGTCATCGAAGCCGGCATGCCGGTGGCCTGGTTCACCCTCGAGCAGATCGGAGTGCTGGTGCTGGCGCATGCGCCGATGATTCCCTGGGCAAGGTCGTGGCCAAGATGGTGCGCGCTGAGCTCGTCGTCATCGATGACGTTGGGCTACTTCCGGTCGGCGCGGATGCCGCCAAGGGTCTCTACCGCATCGTCGAGGCCGCCTACGAACGCAGATCCGTGGCGGTCTCGTCGAACCTGCATCCCAGCGGCTTCGACGAGCTCATACCCAAAACGTTGGCCACCGCGACCGTCGAGCGGCTGCTGCACCACGCGCACCTATGTCAAACCAGCGGCGACTCCGTGCGCCTGGCCCAAGCCCTGCACGGAAAGGAGTCAAACCCCTGACCTGACAACAGCATCAACCACCGGTGGCGGACACACCCTCATGGGCAGATTCGTGTCCGCAACTAGGCAGTTCTTAATGGCCACCTACGAGCAAATCTCACGTCCACCCACGGGCAGTTCGAGGTATCCATTCACAAGTGTGTTATGACCGACGCCCGACATCTACTCACGGCAGGCGTCGGGCCGGGGACCGCCACGTCATTTACGCCTGGATAACCTTGCGAACTGGTGCGCCAAGACGTTGGGCTGGTGTAGCTTCCAGCGCATGGACCTTTGTGCTACTTCTCAGCCAAAGGACCTAGCGCGGTTCGTGCGGACTTACCCAGGTGCTATTGATGACGCGCTCGCCGCAGACCTGATCGCGCTACCGGGTGCCCAAAAGCTGGACATGGACCACCGGCGCTGTTCCCTGACACCGATCGTTGGTGACGTCTTGGAACGCTTCCGCAGTGTTGTGCGCGAATGCTTCGCGGACTACCGCGGGCTCTCGACAACGCTCTACTTCTGCACACGGCTCGAGGAGCCGAATGTCCTGCGGTACGAACCGTCGACCCCCGATCGACCAGAGTGGTTCCACGAGCATGCCGATGCCTTTAATTGCCCATCCGCGACGCGACAAATAAGCTTGGTCGCCTATTTGAACGATGTTGCAGAGGGCGGCGAAACGGTGTTTACCGCCTTTGATTACTCACAGCGTTGTGAGAAGGGAACCGTTCTTTTCTTTCCGTCGAATTATCTCTATCATCATCTCGCTCGCCCGCCAATCTCTGGTCCGAAGATCGTGGTGGTGAGTTGGCTCCATTTCGGAAATGACGGTCAGCCGACGTACATTACAGTGCCGCTCGGTATGAAGCGTGATCGCGATTTTTTGTTGGCCGAGGTCGAACGCAATCCCACGGATGTCAAGTCGGTGTTCGATCTGGCGCAGAGCTATTTCGATGCGGGGGATTTTGTCAACGCGCGGAAGTGGGATGCGCGGCGGGCCGAGATGGGCGGCTCGGCCGAGGAGGTCTACTACTCGCTGTACCGAGGCGCGGCGGCGATGGCGAATCTTGGGGAGCCGTGGCCGGACATTCAAGATGCCTATCTGCGGGCGTGGGCGTTTCGACCGATCCGCGCCGAGCCGCTTTATCAGATCGCCGTTCACTACCGGGTCGAGGGGCAATATCAGCTCGGCTACCTGTTTGCCGAGCGCGCCGCGCAGATCCTGCTCCCCGATGAGGACGTAATTTTTGACCGAGACATCTACAGTTGGCGCGCCATCGATGAGCAGGCGGTGTGCGCCTCCTGGATCGGCGAGCATGCCGAGGCGTTCACGCTGTGTCGGCGCCTGCTGGCCCGCCCCGACCTCCCCGATGAACGTCGACCTGGGATTGCGCACAATCGCGACTTTTCGGTGCCGGCGATGATCGAGGCGGCGTCGGCATACGCCGATGTGTTGGTGGGCAGCCTGGTCGCGGGTCCGCGCGAGGCCGAGGTCACCGTCAGCCTGGTCGCCGGGCCGGATCGAGAAGCCACCGAGCAGACACTGAATTCGTTTTTGCACTGCTGCACCGATCTGTCACGGGTCGGGCGTTTTGTGGTTCTCGATGCCGGACTGTCCGCCCAGGACCGCGCGGCGCTGCGGAAGCGTTACGGGTTTCTCGAGTTCGCCCATCGCAGATCCGGCGACGGGCCCACAGCCCAGCTCGCGCGGCTCCGCAAGCAGATCGGCGGACGGTTTTGGCTGCATCTGGGCCAAGGCTGGCGGTTTTTTGCCCCCGAGGATTACATCACCCGGCTGAGCGCGGTGCTCGACGCCGAACCGCAGGTGTTTCAGGTTGGCATCAACTATGGCGACGTGGTCAAGCTCACTGGTACCTGCGCCGCCGAGCAGGAGGTGCGCCGCACGCCCGATGCCGGCCGCTATGTCCTGACCACCGGAATCGCCAGCGGCCCAGCAATGTTCGACACCACACGCCTAGATCGGGCCGGCGATGTGGACGGCAGCGGCCCCGATCCCATCGCCGAACTCGGGCGGCCGGCGGTCACTGTCGGACTACAGACCGCCAGCCTCGACGAGGTCCTCTGCATCGGCGCAGTCTAACCACCGCAGCCGCCTACACGCCTATCCAGCTTGGTCAGGAACTTCTTGAACTCCGCCGCCCGGTGGGTGCCGGCGGTGGATCGACCCGTAGACCTCGCCAGTGGCCCACCCTGCTGGGTCCTGTCCTGATGTCATGAAGGAGCGGGCGCCGAGCGGCCGCGCGCGGGCGAACGGTGGACCGACTCGGGACTCGTATTTACCTACGAACTCGGCGCGCCGGTAAACCGGTAACCCCCCCGCGCGATCCTGTAGGGGTGCAACGCGGCGCCGCCCAGGCAGGCATCGACGGGCGTATGGTGCACACGCTTCGGCACGGCGCGCCGCAGTGGCATGGCTGGAGTACGGTGTGCACATCAAGGTCGTAGCGGATCTGTTGGGGCACATAAGCATAACGATCGCCGGCGATATCTACGGGCACGCCTCGGATGCGGCGACCCGCTCGGCGGTGGACGGGCTGTCCGACACGCCCGGTTTGTAATGTTTGTTGAGTGGGGAGGCGGAAAACCTGGTTTGGGTACGGCGGGCTTTTTGGCCTCGCAATGAAGCGTTTAGACAGGGCATTGGCGCGGAGCCAGCAAAGTGACACCGAACCCGGGTGGGGGGTGCATGTGGAAACGAGGATGTGCACCAAGCCATTTGGCGATTGCCGGTGATTTGTGGGTGGCGTAGTTGTCACAAATCAGGTATACGTCCAGGTTGGCGAGAACCTGTGTGATATTCACGGCTAGCAATTGCTGTAGCCCGGCTTTAGGGCTCCGCTTTCTGCAAACGCTTTAAGTTCCTCCATCTTCTAATAAGCAAATAGAAGACCGTTCTTCTCTAGCCAGAAAATAATAGATTGTATCTCAGATTCTGCCTTGACTTGTGATAGTTGAAATTGCACCATCGTGTCGTTCACAATGTTCGGTACTGCGCAATTACTTTGCAGCTTTTGCAGAACCAGAATCCACAAGGGGTTAAGCAGAACGCTCTGGCCTGGACCAAACTCAAGAGTTCCGTCGGGTCGTAGGCGCAAATGCTGCGAAAGTTGAATTGCTTTTGGCATTGTACTGATCCGTCGATTCTTGTCAAATCTCCATTCTGCGTGAGGTCCCTCTTGGTCAACATAATGCAAGAACAATTGAACAACAAACTCGCCATCAAACGATTCGCGCCAATGAGGACACTCTATCCCTCGGTAAACTACCGCATCCCCGGGTTCCAGTGCAGCACTCCTTGCGCCTAAGGGGCCTTCGACCCAAAGAGGCCATGGAGCAGGGGCGCGGTATCCTAAATTAACGCTCACGCTAAACTCGCAGGCCGGTCGATCGATGTGCCGGTGAAGGACATCTCCAGCCTTATAGATACGAAAGAAAGAATAGGTGGGAAAAAGAGAGCGTTGAGTAACTTGTTCGATCTCCGGAACAAGGCGCTCGAGAAGGTCTTCCATGTGGAAATCACCACACCTCTCAAATGCGCTGGGCACCGGATCAGGCGGCACCTTCTTAAACGCTCGGGAAAGATCGAGCGCTCGTTGGCAAAGCCTTGTCCGGTCCTTCGGTGAAACCAGTTGTTTGATGAACGTGTAGCTGTTGGCGGCAAATTCATTGAGGCTTTGGTCGGTAATGGGTGCCGTCGAAGACGTTTCGTCCTCGACGGTCGTCGCGGGTTCCTCGTCAGCCATTCACGCAGGGTATCAGCGGATGCGAGCCATGCAGCAAACACTACAGACCGAGCGCGTCGGAGAGCCCACTACAGCCGAGCGGGTCGCCACATCGGAGGCGTGCCCGTAGGTGTCACCGGTGATCCCTATGCCGGCGTGCCCCAACAAATCCGCCACCGTTTTTACATGCACGCCGGCCTCCAGCCACGCCACCGCGGCGCTGTGCCTCAGGGTGTGCACGGTCACGGTCACGGCCGCGATCCCGGCCCGGCCTGCGGAACGCTGCACGGCCCGCAGCACCGCGCGGGGGTTGACCGGTCCCATGAACTCGTCAGTGAAGACCAGCCCGCTGTCGGTCCAGTGCTCCCCGGCGCGCAGTCGTTCCTCGGCTTGTATGGCTCGCTGGGCCTTCGGCAGCGACACCATGGACGGGGTGCAGCGGGAGGGTTCGCCTCGACCGCTCCGACTTGGGTTCGGAGACCTCGATTCGGCCGTCGACCACGTTCATGGTCGCCGTGACCTTCAGCGTGCCATGTGGTGCTCACCACAGAGTGCGAACAATGTGGGGCTCGGCAAAACAGTACGACTGCGACCTGCAACGTGCGATCAGCGAAGCACAGCGAACACCCAAAATAGAACCGGACATATTCGTCTTGGCTCAACCAGGTCGAGCGATGGTTCGCCCTGCTGACCGACAAGAAACTACGCCGCGATGCACACCGCTCGGTCCAGGCCCTGGAAAAGACATCCGAGATTGGATCGCGAATTGGAACAACAACCCACAGCCATTCACCTGGACCAAGACCGCCGACGAAATCGGGTGATGTTCGCCGACATCGACTTTGTTGAACACGGTAACGCCATCGTCGTCACCCGCGCCGGTCGACGCATCCATCGATTGCGCCCAGCCCCACCGCGAACGACGCACCGCTGAACCGTACTCGCCGGTGGCGCGGAGCCGGCGTCGCCGACGATGCACTTGCCGACAAAATTTCCACCGGGCGGCGCCGCCGCACCCACCGAGAACGACACAACGCCATGCGATCGGCGCAGAGGCTGCCTTTCATCCCCGTTCACTGATCCTGCTCCATGACTGCGTTCCGTTGAATCCGGACATGGCGTTGCGCCAGTACCGGCCCCTCACCTGGGCCGGTGATGTTTGGAAGTTGCTTCGGAACCAACTGACTGTAGTTCCGTCAATTAGCAGTATCGCCGATGTGATTCGGGCGGCGAACGGTGGGCGACGCCGCGGCATGCCCGAGGCCGCGCACACCACATACTCGGCTACTTTAGAACAGGATGCGCCGGGCAGGGCATTAACGTAGCCCACCGCACGCGGCCGAGACGCGCGTTCAGAGCGTGCCGATCACCGACTCCGGGTCGAGGGCAAAGCCCCAGTCCAGCAGGTGGGCAGCCTGGTCCCAGTAGCGTTGTCCGCTCTCGTCGTCGTACAGCATCGCGACCACCAGCCGGCGGTCATCGCGGGAAGCTGCCCCGACGAAGGTTGTGTGCGCGAGTGGGGTGTACCCGGTTTTCCCGCCGATCGTGCCCGGATACCGCTGCAGCATCTCGTCGACGTTGACGATCTCGTGCTCACCGCCGTCGCCGGGAAACATCGCCGACCGCTCGGCGGTGATCTCAGCGAACACCGGATTGGCCATGGCTGCCCGAAAGATCACCGCCAGATCGTGCGCCGTCGTCGCGCCCGGGTCGCGCGGGTCACCTACGCCCAAACCCGACGGGCTGGATGCGCGGGTGTTGATCGCTCCCAGCGACGAGGCCTTGGCGTTCATTTTGGTTACCGCGACCTGCTGGCCGCCGAGCATGTGAGCCAGCGTGTTGGCGGCGTCGTTGCCCGAGACCAGCAGCAGCCCGTCGAGAAGTTGACGCGCGGTATAGGTGCTGCCCACTTCGACGCCCACACAGCTGCACCCAATGTCAGTGTCGACGGCGTTGACGACCACGGTGGAATCCAGGCTCAGCTCGTCGAGCACCACCAGCGCCAACAGCACCTTGATCGTGCTCGCCGGTGGGTGAGCCGCATTCTGGTACCTGCCGGCCAGCACCCGACCACTGTCGAGGTCAGCGACGATCCAGGCTGGTGCCGCCACGTCGGGGATCGGCGCTGAGCCCGCCGGCTGCTGCACGCCCGTGTCGGCACCTGCTGGCCCTGTGCCGCCCGGCGCGGCCGCGGCAAGGATGGCAGGAAGGGCGGCGAACGCGACGAGGAGTTTCCGCACAACGGTCAGCTTAACAACGGTCAGCTTAACAACGGTCAGCCAGCACTGCAGGCTCAGACCCTCTGGGACTTCGACGACGATGCTTTCAATCTGCGAATCCCATTCCGGCGCCAAAGCCTCGGTCTGAAGTACCGGGACAACACGACAATCCGTGGCGCGATCCCGGCGCCTTCGCGACTCTCGGTGCACCTTCGCGTTCGACCTATCCGGTCGGCGAATTCGCAAGCACCCAGCGATGCAGACCGGTACCGAATACCGGGCTCGGCCGGAATGGACTCGTCCACCCTTGTGACTCCCGTTTGCGGATGTTCGGAGGGGCCTCAGGCCACCCGATTCAAATACCCATCCGGCGCTACGGTGATCGCCAGTTTGTGCTGGATGCTCTTGTCGATCTCAAACTCCGCGTGGGTCTTAACGTATTCGCGCACGGCGGTCTTCGGGTTGTCGCCGGGGCCCCATGGGCGGTCGAGAAACATGTCGGCGGGCACGTCCTCGACGATGGTGTCGAAGACCACGCAATAGCTGCCTACCGAGGTCAGCGGCGCGTACGCCTGTAACTCGGCCAGGACGTGGGCGTGGGTGTGGTTGCTGTCCAGACACACCAGCACGCGCTGATAGTCGGCAGCGATTTCACCCACCTGCGTAACTATCTCAGGCGCGATGCTGGAGCCTTGTATCATTTGGATGCGCGAGGCCATGGGGTGCGCCTCGATGGCCGCACGGTTGTGCGCGCGGATATCGATGTCGATGCCCAGCACTTTGCGGTTGGACTTGGCCGGGTCAAGTGTGACACCGGATTCGATGGCGTCAGCCATGTCCAGCAGCGCCAGCATGGATGCGCTGAAGGCGAGCGATCCGCCATGGGCGATGCCGGTCTCGATGATTAGGTCAGGACGGACGCGCCAGATTAACTCCTGCATCGCGATCATGTCTTGGGGGTACTGGATGATCGGCCGCGACATCCAGGCAAAGTTGTAGGAGTACTGGGCTAGCAGTGAGGTGCGCATGAATTCGGCTGCGCCCGCGTGGAGACGCTCGTTGCGTGACATGGCATCGATCCGGCATATTACTTCCTCTTCGAAATCAGTCACGCTCCACTCCAATCAGGTTGAATCGGTCTCCTGTCATCTTGCGAATTTCCTCCAGGTAATTGGAGTTCATCACGCAGATCTCGGAACCTGGTGCGAGCGTAGCCACCCCGTCTTCCGGGGACATGACGCGCAGCCCGGTGCCCGGCACAAACTTGCCGCACTTGGCCGGGTTGATGTCGATGAGGACATTCACCGGATTGCCGCAGCGTTCCCGCAACAGCGAGTAGATGACACCTTTCGACGCCGCGCCCCATACGGCACTCGTTCCTCCCGCGCGGTCGGAAGGAACGACGGATACCGTCGCCAGAAAATCCTCCGGGAAGTCGACACGGTCCGCCGGGCTGGATACGGGTGGCCGCAAGGTGGCGAGGTCAGCGACGACGTAGAGGTATTGGCCGCCGAACAGATGCCCGCCGTCGACAACGTGGCCGAACATCTTCGAAAAGTCTTCAAGCCTGAAGTAATTGACGTGCTCGTAGAAGATGTCGAACCAGGCTCTCGCGCGCAGGATCCAGTCGAAGCACGGCACTTCGATGTAAATCAGTCCACCGCCGTTGGCGGCGCGCAAGCCCTCGAGAAACCCAACAGGGTTCTGCACATGTTCCAGCACGTGACGCAGGACGAGTCCTCTGGCCGACACCGTCACGCGATCACCGAAGTAGCGACGCTGGACGGCGGGATTCTCGCCCTCGTAGGTAGGATCGAAGCCGGCGATGGAGCAGCCGCGCGACTGGAGCAACTCAAGGAAATACGCTTTGCCGCAACCGACTTCGACCAACCCGTCAGTACCCAAGTTACGCTCGACGATGGTTGCGACTTGTTCCAGGTGACTTTTGAACAACGGACTATGCGCCTGCTCGTTTTGATATGCGGCGTCATAGTTCATCAGCTCCGGCCGGAAGGCGGCGTTGTAGACGAGGCCGCTGATAGCCTCCTGAACTAAGCGAATATCGCCGTGGGGACATGAGCGCGCCTCCTCCGCGGAGTCGTACATCCGGTTCTGGAAGATTGGAAAAGCCGACTGCTCGTAGAGCTGTGTCGCGCCACTCATCCCGCGTCCTTCCGCACGCCGACGACCCGCGGGGGGTCAAAAATGTTCTCTGGCCTTGCCCCAAAACGAAGCAAGTCACGCCGACCGTACTCGTCGGCAATGCGTTCGGCGAGTTGTCGAACGGTCACCGCTTCACCTGAGCAGATGTTCACCGCGCCTTGCTGCTGCCCCAGTGCGACATCGGCGATCATCCGAGCGGCGTCTTTCACATCGAGGAAATCACGCACCTGATCACCGCGAGTGAGCAGGACTTCTTGCCCAGCCTCCAATTGCCTGCGAATGTATGGCACCAGCCGCCGCTCGTTTTCCCCTTCCCCATACAGGTAGAAGAGCCGACACCAGGCAAAGCCCATGCCCTCCGCGCCAAGGAAAAAACGGAGTATCTGGAACGCCGACGCTTTGCACGCGGCATACAACGTACTCGGCGCCAACGGGGTATCGGTCGTCATCAGGCTTGCGGAAGAGTCGTACTCGAAGCAGGTTCCCACACCCACGAATCGCTTGCCCCCGACTGCCGCGAATGCAGAGGCCAGGTTTAGTGTGCCGGTGAGGCACCCAAGGTTCATTGGGGACCTGAGATATTCAGCCTGGCTCCGCGTGCCAAGCCGCATGGACCAAGGTTTCCGACCCTTCGAGCAACTCTTCTAACCGGCCGGGCGCTTCTGCAAACAAGTCGGGCGTCTGCACGACCTTCACTGCTTCAGACGGCCTGATATCACGCAGCCGGGAAGGCTCGCGAACCAGCACCTTCACCGAGCACCCACGTTCGAGAAGGTCACCCAGAATCTGCCTTCCGACGAATCCAGTCGCCCCGGTCAACGTAACGGTCACGGGAACGTCCGCTCCAGCGGCGTCGAGTGGCGAGCCCGCACCAGAGATGAGCGTTTCACCGTCTTCTCCAAAAGAACTCCTCTGGTGGACATTCCGACTTCTGGGCCAACCCGGGTACTTGAGCAAGATTGGCTGCTAGCTTTCGGGTGTCCTCTCCGGGCACGAGGCTGATGGTTCCTGGCAACCGGTTGCCTTCCTTGACGTTTGTCCGCCGGGCTTATTAGATTTCTTTCCTACCATTTGGGCGGCCCGTAGGAGGGCACGATGCGCGTCGGCTACATCAGAGCGAGCATCGTCGATCAGCACCCGGGGCGCCAAGTCGATGGAATCGCGACTGGATCCTATGTTCCCCGATAAGGCCTCTGAAAAGACACCGAACAGACCGAACTCGACGAGAGGATGTCGGTCGTACCCGGCGGCGACACCGCGTACACCCGCAGCGGAAACAAGATCAACTCGGGATCTCACCACCCACCAAGGCGGAACCCAGGACACCTTAAGTTTTGAAGACCCGGATAGGCAAAAGTCCGACTGCACAGTCCGAGAGCGTTATACTGAACTGGGAAATTCTCCGGGAATGCCAGTTTCAGCCATGAGTTAATAAGAGCGAGGTAATAACTCTAAAATGGTCTACGAAGCAGATGGCTTAAAATCCATTCATAACCATTCTTTTATGGAGGATGAAAAGTTTAAGGACGCGTACCAATATGTTTACAACTTGTTAGGGAAGGACTACGGTTGGTACTGGCGCAATTATATTGGAATTAGGCTTGCATGCATGGCGAAGCGCAGGTCGCTCAATTTTGTTGAATGCGGCGTGGGTGAAGGGTGGATGAGCCTGTCTATACTGAGATATTTCAGGAGAAACTATGGGGTCACTCCATTCATGACGCTGTTCGATACTTTCAGTGGAATTGATCCAAACATCGTGGATCCAGACGAGGTTGCTTATTGGGGTTGTTCGGTTGAGGAGAGAAAAAAGATCTATCTCTATGAGGGTTCAACCTTTTCTAAGGTCAAATCCTACTTTGATAAGACCTCCGATGCGTCCGACAGAATAAGATTCGTCCGGGGGAGCATCCCGGCTTCAATGACAAATGAAGTTATCGCCAGCATCGCTTCGCGGGGCGCGGTTGGTTTTCTGCACATAGATATGAATAATTCTGTCCCGGAAGTGGCCGCACTTGAGAGATTATATCCTCTACTATCTATAGGCGGCATCGTTCTGCTGGATGATTACGCTTATGTCGGTTATGAGTATCAACACAAACAAATGAACAAACTCTGCGACTCCTTAGGCATTGAATCACCTATCGAGCTCCCAACAGGGCAAGGTCTACTGATCTGTACTTAATAAGTGGCAGCTTCTGCTTTTCATATACCTATGCATGCTGCGCCTATGGGTTATTATGGCAATCTCGGCGACGCACAAGGGTGGTGGCTTCCGGTCGAGTTCATCGGGCATCCAGGTGGCTGTATTGCCGTTTCTAGAGCGTGCGCGACATGCAGGAAGCTGATGCATGCCTGCGGAAGCACTCACTGTAATGCGAATTGAAAGTCACGAAACCCGGCGACGCGGTAAGGTGTTGGAACTGTGGGCGTGGAAACGGACATGACCAACATGCTCGACTCCCGAGCGGACCCAATCGGCGAATACATGGCTACGGCTGCGCGGTAGCGGTGCACTACCTGGTCACCGGGCACACCGGGTTCAAAGGGGCCTGGCTAACGCTTCTCCTGGTTAGCCGCGGACACCGGGTGTCCGGTCTGGCCCTCGACCCGGCCGAGGGCAGCCTGTTCGAGCGGGCGGAGGTTGCGAGCCAGCTTGTCCACGACTTCCGGGTAGACATCCGCGATGCCGAGGCCACCGCCGCAGCGGTGTGCGCGGCGGCTCCGGACGTTGTAGTGCACATGGCCGCCCAGTCTTTGGTCCGCGAGTCGTATCGCAGACCGCGAGACACCTACGAGACCAATGCCATCGGCACGCTGAGCGTCCTGGAGGCCGTCGCGGCCACCCCGTCGGTGCGCGCGCACGTCGTCGTGACAACCGACAAGGTCTACCGCAACAACGACCAGGAGGCCGGTTACGTCGAAACCGACGCCCTCGGTGGCGACGATCCCTACAGCGCGTCCAAGGCGATGACCGATCTGCTGGCCCAGTCCTGGATATGCAGCTTCCCCGCCGCGCCCACCGCCATTGCCCGCGCCGGCAACGTCATCGGCGGCGGCGATATCAGTCGTGACCGGCTGCTGCCAGACCTGACAGCCGCCTACGCGTGCGGCCAGACGCCGCGGCTACGGTTCCCGCACGCGGTGCGGCCATGGCAGCACGTCCTCGACTGCCTCAACGGCTACCTGGTCCTTGCCGACGCGCTGCTCGCGGGCTCCGGACGGGGCGAGTGGAACATCGGGCCGGGCCGCGACAGCTTCATCGAGGTCGGCCGCGTTGCCACGCTTGTGTCCGAGCTGTGGGGCGAAGGCGCGCGTTGGGAAATCGACCACGGGGAGCATCCACACGAGGCGAATCTACTGGCCCTTGACACCGCGAAGGCCCAGCGCGAACTGGGCTGGCGCAACCGGCTCGGCTTCCACGATGCCCTGACGTGGACGGTCGACTGGGAGCGGCGCGTGCGCGCGGGCGCCGACCCGCTTGCGGTGACCAGGGAGCAGATCGCCACATTCGCAAACCTGCTTGATCAGGACAGGGCGGGGCTTTGCAGGTAGCTCAATAACTGGATCTCATAACGCAATTCCGGTGAAGTCGGTGTCCAGCGACGGATGGGCCAGGTCACGCGGTGAAACCTGACTTTTATCACTATGTCGGGGTCGGCGACGTCGTAGGGCTGTGAGCAGGCGGTTCGGTGCGTGGCTGGTGCTGATCTGTGCACTAGGCGTGGGGTCGTAGGGTGCGTTCGTGGCGTATGTGCGCACGGTAAAGACCAGTTCCGGGGCGACGGCGGTGCAGATCGTGTGGTCGTCTCGGCGGGGGTCACGCTCGATCGAGCATCTCGGTTCGGCTCATGATGAGGCGGCGCTGGCCGCCCTGAATGCCGCTGCTGCGGCGCGGTTGGCCGCCGGGCAGACCGAGTTGGATCTCGGTGTCGCTACGCAGTCGGGGGCGGAACCGTTGCCGATCACCTCGACGCGGGCGGCGCATCTGTGGGAGTCGTTGCGCCGGGCATACGAGGTGCTCGGGTTCGATGAGGCCGCTGGCGGGGACGAGGTGTTCTCCCAGTTGGTGTGCGCGCGGATCATCGAGCCGACCAGCAAGGCTGATTCGTTGCGGGTGTTGGCCGAGACCGGTGTGGCCGCAGCGTCGTATCCGACGCTGAACCGCCGCTTGCCGATATTCGCCAAACCCGCCTTCCGGCAAGCACTCTCGAAGGCCTGCGCTCGGCACGCCGAGTTGGGTCCGACCTCCCTGGTGCTCTACGACGTGTCTACTCTGTACTTCGAGACCGATGCCGGTGACGGGTTCCGGGAGCCGGGATTCTCCAAGGAACGTCGCCTAGAACCCCAAATCACCATCGGACTGTTGACGGACGGGACCGGGTTCCCGCTGGCCTTGGAGGCCTTCGAGGGCAACAAGGCCGAGACCGCCACCATGCTGCCGGTGATCAACGCCTTCAAGGCCGCCCACCAGCTGACCGACGTGACCGTCGTTGCGGATGCAGGGATGATCTCGGAATCCAACCAGGTCGCGATCCAAGTCGCTGGGTTGTCGTTCATCCTCGGGACTCGGATCCCGTTCCTGCCCAACATCGTTCAGGAGTGGCGGGACAAGCATCCTGGTGATGACATCCCCGATGGGCACGTGTTGACCCAGCCGTGGCCGGCGACGAGTAGCGAGAAGGCTCGCGGCATACCCGACCGGGTCGTGCACTACCAATATCGTGCCGACCGGGCACGGCGCACGCTGCGCGGCATCGATGAGCAGGTCGCCAAGGCCCAACGCGCCGTCGACGGCAAGGCCGCGGTGAAACGCAACCGGTTCATCAAGCTCACCGGCGCCACCAAGACCGTCAACCGGGAGTTGGAGGCCAAGACACGCGAACTGGCGGGGTGGAAGGGTTACACCACCAACCTGACCGACCAAACCGCCGACTTCGTCATCGGCGCGTATCACCAGTTGTGGCGCATCGAGAAGGCCTTCCGGATGTCCAAGCACGACCTACGGGCCCGCCCGATCTACCACCACAAACGGGAATCGATCGACGCCCACCTCACGATCGTGTTCGCCGCGATGGCGGTCACGCACTGGATCGAGCACCAAACCGGTTGGAGCATCAAGAAGTTCGTCCGCACCGTGCGCCGCTACCGCACCGTAACGATCCAAGCCGGACGACAAACACTCACCGCCGCCGAACCACTACCCGAAGATCTCGCCGAGGCCCTCGCCAGAATCCACGACCATGGTGCGCACTAGTTTGATAAAAGTCAGGTCATAACGCAATTCCGGTGAAGTCGGTGTCCAGCGACGGATGGGCCAGGTCACGCGGTGAAACATCCCGCGGCGGCAACGGCCAGGGAATGGCCAGCCGCGGGTCATCGTGACGCAGCCCACCCTCGGAAGGCGGATCGTAGGCCGCCGTGACCAGGTATAGCAACTCGCTTTCGGGCTCCAATGCCTGGAAGCCATGGGCGAAACCTTCTGGAACGACCAGCATCTGCGCGTCGTCCTCGACCAGTTCCTGGGCGTGCCATTGCAAAAACGTGGGCGAGCCCGCCCGCAGGTCCACCGCAACGTCCCAGAGCCGACCGCGCAGGCACCGGACCATCTTCATTTCCGCATGCGGCGGGTGTTGGAAATGTAAGCCGCGCACGATCCCCGCCTGGCTGGTTCTGGACTGATTAATCTGGGCGATCTGGCGGCGGCCAAGCAGAGGCTGAAGTTCCTGGGTGCAGAAGAGGCGGAGGAACGCGCCGCGGTCATCGCGATGAGGCGATGATTGCACAAGCTTCAGATCGGCTATGGGAGTGTCGAGGATGTTCATGCCGTCGCCCAACCACATTTGTGGGAGGCCCAAGGCCATTCACGATTCCAATGACGCCGACGCGACAAATTGTCCTTCAATCCCGTGACTGGGTTCCGGCGCCCGCAATAAGCGTTGTCGAAAGCGCTCATCACCAGCATTTCCAAGGAGCCCCGCCGTTATCCCATAGGTCTTCAAGCCGGTTCTTGTCCCGAAGCGTATCCATCGGCTGCCAAAAACCGGAATGGACGAAAGCCATCAGTTGGCCGTCGGCAGCCAGGCTGTCCAAGGGCTCACCCTCAAACGAGGTTTGGTCACCTGCAATGTAATCGAGTACCGCGGGGGACAGAACGAAAAATCCGCCGTTGATGAGGCCGCTATCGCCCGGCGGCTTTTCGACAAAGCTCGTGACCCGGTCGCCTTCGCGCTCGATGGCGCCGTACCGCCCTGGCGGAAATACCGTCGTAACGGTGGCGAGACGCCCATGGCGACGGTGGAAATCAATGCTGGCGCCGATGTTCACGTCGCTCAGACCATCACCGTAGGTGAAGCAGAAAGCCTCATCGTTGCGGATGTGAGCTGCGATGCGCTTGAGGCGGCCGCCTGTCATGGTGTCGTCGCCGGTATCCACTAGCGTCACCCGCCAAGGTTCTGCGTGGTGCTCATGCACTTCCATCTTGTTGTTGGACATATCAAAAGTTACGTCCGACATATGTAAGAAATAGTTGGCGAAGTATTCTTTTATGACGTAGCCCTTGTAACCACAGCAGACAATGAAATCATGAATTCCGTGGTGAGAATAGATTTTCATAATATGCCACAGGATTGGCCGACCGCCGATCTCCACCATCGGTTTGGGGCGGATAACCGTCTCCTCTCGGAGGCGAGTACCGAGGCCGCCCGCCAGTAATACGGCTTTCATTGGACTTGATCGATCTCGAGTGCTCCCGACCTAACCAATTGCTTGCTCAATCTGCTACACCTGCCCGGTAACGCTGACCCTCTTCTACCACGCACGTCATGTATCCAAATATGTCGGCGGGAATATTGTCTCGAATACCTCTCCTTGAGATGGCGAATCAGCAGAAACGATCCCAGGCACTCAGAAAGAAAGCCCACTGCCCGTACTTGAATTTTGTCATACTCTTTTATGCGATTGCCGTAATTACACAGAAAGTCCCTGCTGGCCCGCTCAAGTTGCGACAATGTAGGTATTAACCATGACTTCGGAAAAATCCCGAACTCAGTACCTCCAGGAATGACTAGTTTTCCGCTAAAGAATTCTCCCGCGGACTGATTATCCAGGACACCCATCTCGATGGCTAAAGACGTGTAGTCAAGGAGATCTCGAAACGGATGATACCTCGCATAAAGCCCCATTAGACCTTCCTCGACATATATCGGCTGCGGAAGCAGAAATCCCGAGTCGCTTGGAGGTGTGATCACTGATAATAGCTCGGTCTTCTCCCTGCATTCCTCAACGTTCAGCTCCCTCGATTTTGGATGAGCCCCCGGTCTCCCCATCGGAGAAAGAAGTATCTTCTTCCTGTACATTGAAATTTCGATCAGGTCAGCATCGTCAGCGAATTTTTCTATTGCGATCGGTAGGACGTATGATCTTGCTGCGCCATATGCCAGCGGTCTAGCTTCGTGCCAAAACTGGTCGAGTCGGCTGACGTGAGATACCGAATCGGGCTGATAATTGCCAAGCGCGATGCAATCGTCATACCAACTCTCTGGGATTAAAGGTTCCGTGTGCGTGACGCAAAACCTGTGAATCTTTTTTGGCAAGGACGCCAGCGGTGCGATGACCTCCACGTGAGTCGTCGCGGTCTGCCCGCTCGGACCTTGACAGAGCACCTTGTCGAGGCTGGCGGTTTGCAGCCCGGCGGCAGCCGCCCGCCGCAGTTCGGCGATCGGATCGGCGTCGGTGCCATCGACACCGCCGGCTTGATCCAGGCGCGTGGTGTCGAACATGGCCGGGCCGCTGACCACCACATCGGCCAGTACGTAGCGGCCAGAATCGGGCGCCCGGCGCACCGCCTCCTCGGCTGCGCAGGTGCGCCATGGCCGTTCGTAAAGCTTACCGGGGATGCCAAGACGGGCCATGTGGTCCGCGATCAGGTCCTGGGTCCCGTCGTCGGAGCCGGTGTCTACGATCACCCACGAGCTGATGTAGGGCGCGACCGAGTCGAGCGTGTTCTGGATGATGTGTCCGTCGTTTCGCATGTGCGCTTCGTTTCGCACGATCATGTTCAGGCAGATCGCCGGGGGGGCGGTCTTAGGTCCGGACACGGTTATAAATCGTATCCGGTGATAGCTTGTCGCGGGGTGGGATCAGCTCAGAATGACGCGTCCGAGGTATCGGCGGCTTTAGGTTCGTCAGTCGTTGTGCTTTAGGTTCGTCAGTCGTTGTGTAAGCGAGCACCGCATTGATACGACCTGAAACCGCTCAGCGGCTCTGCCGAGCGACCACCCGTACACACGTCGAGCTAGCCGCGGCGGTGCGCCAATGTGGTTCGCAGTGGCGGTTGCATAACTCTCCGAACCAAAGAGGACCCGCCATCGCGCGGTATAAATTTTGAGCCATGACCAATGCCGACGTCGCTTTCACGCCTGGCCAGGTCGTGCGTTTCGCCGGTTCCGACCCAGTCGTCGTCGAGGCCGGCAGACATAACGGCGAAGCCGGCTATCTGGTGCAATGCGGCGCCGTCCGGTTGCCGATGTGGCTGCCGGCCACGGTGCTGGCGAACCACCAACGCGTTGGCGGCGGCACGGATGTCTTCACCCGAGCGGTTCCTCACGTGCTGGCGGTGACAACTTCTTCGACGACCCCGACGAGATACGGGCGATTGCCCTTGCCCAGGAGTATCGCGAGGATCTGCGTCGCTACAAGGGTTTGCGCTCGACATAGCGGTTCTTGTTGCCACACCTGCGTGAGGAATTCGGACGCCTGCTCGGCACCCCGGCGAGCAATTGGCTCAACCTCGATATGAACGGCGTTTTCCAACAGGCCAGCCACCGGGACCCGCTGGTCTGGCATCACCACACGCAGAGCTATGCAGCGGCGCGCGAGTGCCGCCGCCCTACACACCGCAGCCTCGACGAAGTGCTGTGCCTCACCGCAATCTGACAAGGCAACAGCCTGGCCGGTGCAACGAAATGAACTTCGCTGCGCGACCCGGCCCCAGCCTAGTCCGCGGTCCAACGCAGCCACACCCGCCGTGGCGTGGCCTGCCAGATTAACTAACATCACCTCAGCCGAAAACGTCTCCGCCAGTTGACGAGCCGCCGGCTTCTCTCTACCCGACAACGCCATGGCCTTGGTCACGAAACACTCCTTCTGTCCGCCCGAACGGCGGTCCGATGATGGACCACCCCGGACTTACACAGATGGAATGACACGCCCCCTTGCGGGCAGAACAGGCGGTAACCCATAATCCCCCGATGGGGGCGGGCCCCGTGATGCTGCTCTCAGCTCACTACGGATCCGGGATCCTCGATCAAGTGTCGACCGGAAGGACCTACCTCCGCAATGGACCAGGATCCGAACGCAGATATCGTCTCGCGCCTTTCCGAGACGTACCCGGAACCCATACAAGACCTTGAGGCATGGACCGACAGCAATTGGGAGTGGTTCGACCCTGTCCACGCTCACTCGACTTTATGGCCCGACCGGGACTATAAGCCCGATCTCGATATTTTGATCGCAGGCTGCGGTGCCAACCAGGCCGCGGTTTTCGCGTATACCAACCGTTCCGCGAAGGTGGTGGCGGTCGATATCAGTCAACCGTCGCTGGACCATCTGCAATATCTGAAAGACAAGTACGGGCTGTGGAACCTGGAGTTGCATCGGCTTCCGATAGAAGAGCTGTCAACGCTTAAGCTCAACTTCGACCTCGTCGTGTCCACCGGCGTCCTGCATCTCTTACCAGACCCAGTGGCAGGCATGAAGGCACTTAAGGGTTGTCTGCGGCGAGATGGCGCTCTGGGCGTGATGCTCGATGCGAAGTACGGCCGAATGGGCATCGAAATGCTGCAATCGGCCTTCCGTAACTTGGGCATGGGTCAGAACGACGCATCGGTCCAAATGGTCAAAGAAGTGATCACGGCGCTACCGACAGAACACCCCGTCCACAATTACTTCAAGATAGCGTCGGTTTCGGCCCAGTCCGATGCCGCCCTGGCGGATACCTTCCTGCATGGCCCTGAGCGCAACTACAGCGTCGACGAGTGCATCGATCTCGTGACGTCAGCTGGGTTGGCATTTCAGGGATGGTTCATCAAGGCGCCGTACTACCCGCATGATTGGTTCATACCCGGGAGTTCACTCCATCAGGTGGTGAGCGCGTTGCCCGAGGCTAAGCTCTGGTCCGTAGTAGAGCTTCTCCACGTGAAGAACGCCTCCCATTTCTTCATGGCATGCCGTTCCGACCGGCCGAAGAAGAGCTACGAAATCAGTTTCTCCACTCCTGAGTGCCTCGAGTACGTTCCGCGGATTCGGATGCGCTGCGGTATCGAGGGGGAGGAAATTTTTCGGCCGAATTGGCGCACGAAGGCGACGCCGGCTCAGATGCGTTTCCTGCAGCACGTCAATGGTCGGCGCACGATTCGTCAGATCGCTGATCGGGTCGCCAAGAGCGGGGAGTCGCCCGGCGCGAGCAAGGGTGACCTGGAGGAGTTCGGTCGCAGGCTGTTCGAGTCGCTGTGGCGTCTGGACTTCGCGGCGATGACACTGTAGGGAGAATCCCTCCGCATGTCCGTGACCATGAAAAAGTCCCTACTTGTGGCCAAGTGGAGGTCCCCACTGGTGGCCAGATAAAAGTCCGACCCTGTGTTCGTCGTGTCGATGAGGAACTGCGGGCCCCGATGGTGACGGTGAAGGCGCCAACCACGCATCGCCACCACCGGGGAGTTCCATTGAAGAGGGGTATGCCCCTGGCGGGGCGCTAGCCGGGGGTTGAAACGTGGTGGTGCATTCCCGCTGACGTCGGTGCAGATTGGTGTCTTCAAAGTCCGTATTGAAGAGTGACGCTGGAGTCCGCACCGGGAGGTACTCGGGGTTGCTGCCGTGAGCGCGGGTCTGAGTTTCGAATATTTCGCGGGCTCCGCGGGTGGCGCGCCTTGGTGGTAAGCGGAGGAGGCGTTGACGTGGAGATCGTGTTCAAAGGTCAACGCCGGATCCAGCCGGATTAGCGCGCTGGCTTCGCCTAACGCACCGGATGCGGATAGCTCCGCCACCGGCGGGACTGCCACCGGCGGGACTGCCACCGGCGGGTCTGCCACCGGCGGCAACGGCGGCAGCGGTACGGGCGCCGGCGGCGCCGGCGGCGCTGGCCTCGACGGAAACGTCATTGCGGGGCTTGACAGCACTAGGACGCCTGGGGACAACCCGTCTGCGAATAACGCCACCGCCACTGGCGGCGGCGGCAATGGCAGCTCCGGCCAAACCGGCGGCAACGGTACCGAGAGTGAGGTCTTTGCCGTCAACGCCCAGAACTCGGACGGCGGGATCGGCACCGGTACGAACGGCGCGAATAACCCGTAAATCCGGCCACGATGCCCCGGCTCGGCTGCGTTGGCGGCGCAGGGTCGGGGCTTCGCCGATTCCGGCACCGTCAATGGAACGGAGTTAGGGAAGGATGGCGCCCATGGCATCCATTCACTTCATCTCGGGCCTGCCGCGTTCCGGTTCGACGTTGCTGGCCGCGTTGCTGCGGCAGAATCCGCGGTTCGAGGCCGGGATGTCGGGTCCGCTGGCCGGCCTGTTCGGTGCTCTGCTGGGCGAAATGAGCGGGCGCAACGAGTTTTCGGTGTTTATCGACGACGCCAAGCGGGAGCGCATCCTGCGCGGGTTGTTCGACACCTTCTATGCCGAGTCTGCCGCCGAGGTGGTCTTCGACACCAGCCGCGGGTGGTGTCAGTGGATGCCGGCGATTTCACGGCTGTTTCCCGATGCCAAGGTGATTGCGTGCGTGCGTGACCTGCCGTGGGTGGTCGACAGCATCGAGCGGTTGATTCAACGCAACGTCTTTAGCCCGTCGTCGATCTTCAACTTCAATGCCGGCGGCACGGTCTATACCCGCGCCAAGAGTGTGGTGGCGACCGATGGCATGGTCGGCGGTCCCTACGATGCGCTGAAGCAGGCATGCTACGGCGCGCAACGTGATCGCCTGCTGCTGGTGCAGTACGAAACGTTGAGCACCGACCCGGCCAAGACCATGCACGCCATCTATTCGTTTCTCGGTGAGCCGGTGTTCGAGCACGATTTTGGGCATGTCGACTACGACGTCACCGAGTTCGACGAGCGTGCCGGGACCCCGGGGCTGCACACCGTGCGTGGTGTGGTCAAGGCCGAACCGCGCGATACATTGTTGCCGCCGGATCTGTTCAATCGGTTTGTCAACGACGCCTTTTGGCGAGACCCGAAGAAGGTTCCGCCCGGTCTGCAGGTCGTCTGAGGTCTCGTCGCCGTCCCGTCCCTAGCGGCCGGTTGGGTTACCGAGCAGCTCGACCCCGGCGCCGTTCCAGTGGAACCGCACATCCGTGTTCAGACCGTTGATGCCGCTGGGGTACGTCAATGCCACCGTGTCGCCGTTGGTCTGCGAGGCGTCAACGCCGTTGAACCCGTAGGTGTCTGGCACGCCCTGCGGGATGAATTGGCCGAGGTGGAATAGCACCGCGCGGGTGGTCGGGCTGCCGGTGTTGGTGTTGGCCTTGATGATGACCGCCGAAAGCTGAGCGCACTCGTTGTAGTTGCCGGCCAGGGGCTCGGGGTTCCACGGCTGCTGACTGCGCGGATCGCGGGGAAGATCCGAGACCACTTTTGCGATGGTGGGCGACGCGAGGTTGACGGCGCACGGGTCCACCGGACTGGCGGCGGCACCCGGTGTCGGGCTCGGTGTCGCGGGAGCGGTGATCGAAGCGGTCTCACTGGTTGTCGCGGGTTGCGGTGTCTTGGCGACCGTCGCATCGCCCGAACCGCAGGCGGTCAAGGTACCGGCGACCACAACGACAGCGGCCAGGCCGGTCAGGGGCGCGACGTGACACGGTAGCGACAACACACCGGGCACGGTACCGTCGCCAGGCTCCCGGGTGTGGAAGGCATGCCGGGTTGCCGAAGACAGCCGTGCCCAGGTCTGCTGCGCCCGCGATCACGATTAGACTCCATGCACGATGACCCTCTCTGACAGCCCACCAGAAGCTGCCTCCACGACGTTCGCCGACCTGCAGATTCACCCCAAAGTCATGCGGGCGATCGCCGACGTCGGTTACGAGTCGCCGACGGCTATCCAGGCTGCGACGATTCCGGCGCTGATGGCGGGCACCGACGTCGTGGGACTCGCACAGACCGGCACCGGCAAGACGGCGGCTTTCGCCATCCCGATCCTGTCCAAGATCGATGTCACCAACAAGGCAACTCAGGCGCTGGTGCTGGCCCCCACCCGCGAGCTGGCGCTGCAGGTGGCCGAGGCGTTCAGCCGGTACGGGGCTCACCTGCCGCAGATCAACGTGCTGCCGGTCTACGGCGGGTCGTCCTACACGGTGCAACTGGCCGGACTCAGGCGCGGCGCGCAGGTGGTGGTCGGCACCCCCGGCCGGGTCATCGACCACCTGGAGCGCGGCACGCTGGACCTGTCGCACGTGGACTACCTGGTCCTCGACGAGGCCGACGAGATGCTGGCCATGGGTTTCGCCGAAGACGTCGAACGCATCCTGTCCGAAACACCCGAATACAAACAGGTGGCGCTGTTTTCGGCGACCATGCCCCCAGCGATCCGCAAGATCACCACCAAGTACCTACACGACCCATTCGAAGTCGCATCCAAAGCGAAAAACGCCACAGCCGAGAACATCACACAGCGCTACATCCAGGTCGCCGGCCCGCGCAAGATGGACGCACTGACCCGAATTCTCGAGGTCGAGCCGTTCGAGGCGATGATCATCTTCGTGCGCACCAAGCAGGCCACCGAGGAGGTGGCCGAAAAGCTGCGTGCGCGAGGGTTTTCCGCAGCGGCCATCAATGGCGACATCGCCCAGGCGCAGCGCGAGCGAGTCATCGCCGCACTCAAAAAGGGCGGCGCCAAAGGCATCGACATCCTGGTCGCCACCGATGTGGCGGCTAGGGGACTGGACGTGGAGCGCATCTCGCATGTGCTCAACTACGACATCCCGCACGACACCGAGTCCTACGTCCACCGGATCGGACGCACCGGTAGGGCCGGTCGTTCGGGGAACGCGCTGTTGTTCGTGTCCCCGCGGGAGCGTCACATGCTCAAGGCCATCGAAAAAGCAACGCGGCAAACGCTGACCGAGGTCGAATTGCCCAGCGTCGAGGACGTCAACGCCCAGCGGGTAGCGAAATTCGCCGATTCCATCACCGATACGCTTGGCGGTCCGGGAATCGAGCTGTTCCGCAGGCTCGTCGAGGACTACGAACGCGAGCACGACGTCCCGATGGCTGATATCGCGGCGGCGCTGGCGTTGCAGGCCCGCGATGGCGAGGCCTTCCTGCTGTCACCCGAACCTCCGCCGCAGCGACGTGAGCGCAACGAACGCAACGGCGAACCTCGAGAACGCCCAGATAAGCCCAGGCAAACAAGAGATTTCGCTACCTACCGAATTTCCGTGGGCAAGCGGCACAGGATCGGCCCGGGAGCGATCGTCGGCGCTATTGCCAACGAGGGCGGTCTGCACCGCAGCGATTTCGGCCACATCGCCATCGGCCCCGATTTCTCTTTGGTGGAGCTACCAGTCAAATTACCCGCCGCGACGCTCAAAAAGCTTGAGCAAACTCGCATCTCGGGCGTGTTGATCGAACTTCGGCCGGAGCGCTCGTCGGGCAAAGCCCACCAAAAGCCCCATCGTGACGGCGGCAAGCCGCGCCGGAAACACGGCGAGTGACGCTGTCCGACGAGCAAAACGTCCAAGGGGGGCTCGAACAGACCTCCCATGTGGACCGCGTTGCATCGCTGACCGGCGTTCGTGCGGTCGCCGCGCTGCTGGTCGTCGGTACCCACGCGGCTTACACCACCGGCAAGTACACGCACGGCTACTGGGGTTTGGTCGGCGCGCGGATGGAGATTGGCGTGCCGATCTTTTTCGTGCTGTCGGGGTTCCTGCTGTTCCGGCCGTGGGTGAAATCGGCTCACACCGGCGGCCCGCCACCGTCGCTGAGCCGGTATGCGCGGCACCGGGTTAGGCGCATCATGCCCGCCTACATCATCACTGTCTTGGTCGCCTATGTGCTGTACCACTTCCGCATCGCCGGTCCGAACCCCGGGCACAGCTGGTTTGGCCTGCTCCGCAACGTCACGTTGACCCAGATCTACACAGACGGCTACCTGGGCAAGTATCTGCACCAGGGCTTGACCCAAATGTGGAGCCTGGCGGTCGAGGCGTCCTTCTACGCGGTGCTCCCGCTGCTGGCATACCTGCTGCTGGTGCTGATCAGTCGACGCGTGTGGCGGCCGAAGTTGGTGCTGGGCGTTCTGCTGGGGCTCATGTTGATCAGCCCGGCCTGGTTGACGCTGGTCCACGTCAGCCACTGGTTCCCCGACGGCGCCCGGCTGTGGTTGCCCACCTATCTGGCCTGGTTCCTCGCCGGCATGTTGTTGGCTGTGCTGCAGGCGATGGGCGTGCGCTGCTATGCCTTCGCGGCCATCCCGCTGGCGATCATCTGCTACTTCATCGACTCCACCCCGATCGGTGGGGCGCCTACCACGTCGCCGGCATCACTGCCGGAGGCGCTGGTCAAGACCGTCTTCTACGCGGTGATCGCCGGACTGGCGGTGGCACCGCTGGCGCTGGGCGACCAGGGGCTGTATTGGCGGCTGCTGGCCAGCCGCCCGATGGTGTGGCTGGGTGAGATCTCTTACGAGATCTTCCTGATCCATCTGGTGACCATGGAGTTCACCATGGACTATGTGCTTCGCCAGCACGTCTACACCGGTTCGATGCTGAACCTGTTCATCGCGACAATCGTGGTGACGGTTCCGTTGGCGTGGCTGCTGCACCGCGTCACGCGGGTGCGGAACTCGGCGTAACCATCCGCCGGACGCGGCTCACAATCTGAACATCTCGCGCGACATCGCAGCTTCCTCGACGAACCGCTCACGTTGCGGATGGTGATATCGCCGACCCGTAAACATCGCACCTAGCCTGGCGAATCGCGAACGTCGTATCACCATGGAGCCCGGCGGCGAAACGGCAGTGGCGACTTCGCTCCGGGGCGCGAGGCTGAGCAAATCCTGCCGCGACTCAGACGTTGTGCTCGCTGTGAGCGGTCACGTAATTCCCCAGGTTTGAGGGGTTGTCCGTCACGTAATTCCCCACCCTCCGTCACGTAATTCCCCACCCCTGGGGCGTGTCCGGCAGGGGTTGGGGTGCTGCTCAGGTTCGCTCCGTTCAGGTGCCCCGCCAGGGGGTCCTGGAAGGGGCCTTGAGTGGCGAGGAGATCGTGGAACGTGACTGATTTCGTGGAGATGTTCCGGCATTGGAATGCCGGCCGATCCCAGGTGCAGATCAGTGAGGCACTGAACATCGACCGGAAAACCATTCGCAAGTATTTGGCCCCGGCGCTGGCCGAGGGTCTGCAACCGGCTCCTGAGTCGTTCGACGAGGAGTTGTGGCGGGCGCGGATCGCGCGCTGGTTCCCTGAGCTGGTCGACCCGGCGGCGCGGGCGCTGAGCTGGCCGCTGATCGCAGCCCATCGTCTGTGGATCGCCGATCAGCTGAAGGTGCCGGTAACGGTGGCCACCATCGCGCAGCGGCTGCGCGATGACCACGGTGTCGAAGTGTCGGAATCGACGGTACGGCGTTACATTGCAACCGCTTTCGCTGAGGAGCGACTCGAAGGGAAGGCGACCGTGCCACGCGGCGCTGTCGAACCCGGTAGCGAGGCCCAGATCGATTACGGCAAGCTCGGCATGTGGTGTGACCCTGTAACGGGGCGTCGGGTGGTCGTATGGGTGTTTGCGATGATCCTGTCGTGCTCACGGGCCTTGTTCGTCCAACCGGTGCTGAAGATGGACCAAAATTCCTGGAACGCCTCGCATGTTGCGGCGTTCGAATTTTTTGGCGGCGTCCCGGCGCGGTTGGTGTGTGACAACCTCAAGACCGGGGTGACGCGCCCGGATCTGTACGACCCGCAGATCAACCTGGCCTACGGTGAACTCGCCAGCTTCTACGGCACCTTGATCGACCCCGCGCGGGCCAGAAAGCCGAAGGATAAACCGCGCATCGAGCGGCCCATGCCCTACATTCGGGATTCGTTCTTCGCTGGCCGCGACTTCTCCTGTCTGGCCCAGATGCAGGGCCAGGCGCTGCGCTGGGCCACCGACGTCTACGGCGTTCACAAGCACCGCGGCCTGGACGGTCAAACCCCGGCAGCGGTATTCACCGCGATCGAACGAGATGCATTGATGCCGTTGCCGCCCAGAGTGTTTGAATCCGTCGTCTATGGCCTTGGGCGGGTGGCCCCGGACTGTCATGTCAAGTCCGGGAAGGTGTTGTACTCGGTGCCGTGGCGGCTGATCGGCCAGCAGGTGACCGTCCGCACCGCCGGTGACGTCGTGCAGATCTTCCACGACGACACCGTCGTGGCGACCCATGTGCTGCACCTATCGGGCCGCTCCACGAACTTTGAGCACTATCCACCGCACAAGATCGCCCACACGCTGCGCAGCGTGACGTGGTGTCGCACCCAGGCCGAACAGATCGGGCCCGGTGCGGTCGCGATCGTCGCCGAACTATCCACGGTCAACGCCATCCACCAGCTACGCGCCATCCAGGGAATCATCCGTCTCCGGGACAAATACGGCGACACCCGCCTGGACGCGGCCTGCGCCCGCGCCGTGACTGTCGGGGATCCGAACTACCGCACCGTCAAGGGCATCTTGGTCGCCGGCACTGAACACGGCGAAGATCCACCGGGCCACGCTCCGACACCGCCGGCGATGCTGCGCGGCCCCGACGCCTTCGACACCGAACGCAGCGCCTGACCGTCACCACGATCCACCCGAACACATTCTGCTGCAACCACATCAACGAAACGGACCTTTGCCATGACCATTCACGACCCCAGCCTGCGAGCCGCACTCAAAACCCTCAAACTCACCGGCATGCTCGACACCCTCGACGCCCGGCTGGCCCAAACCCGCGACGGGAAACTCGGACACCTGGAATTCCTGCAAGTGCTCTGCGAAGACGAAGTCGCCCGCCGCGAGACCGCCGCCCTGGCGCGGCGAGTACGCCGCGCCCGCTTCGAACAACCCAACACCTTCGAGGACTTCGACTTCACCGTCAGCCCGAAACTACCCGCCGCGATGCTGCGCGACCTGGCCGCCCTGCGCTGGCTCGACGCCGGTGAGTCAGTGATCCTCTACGGACCCGTCGGAATCGGGAAAACCCATGTCGCACAAGCACTCGGACACCAAGTAGCCCGTCGCGGCGGCGACATCCGGTTCGTAAAATGCTCCCGCATGCTCGCCGACCTCGCCGGCGGCCACGCCGATCGCACCATCGGCCAACGCATGCGCGAATACACCCGGCCCCTGGTCCTCATCGTCGACGACTTCGCGATGCGCGAGCACACCCCCACCCAAAGCGACGACCTCTACGACCTGGTCTCCGATCGCGCCATCGCCGCAAAGCCGCTCATCCTCACCAGCAACCGCGCGCCCAAAGACTGGTACCCGCTGTTCCCCAACCCCGTCGTCGCCGAATCACTGCTCGACCGGCTGATCAACACCAGCCACCAAGTCCTCATGGACGGCCCGTCCTACCGGCCCCGGAAACGACCCGGAACCACCGCCACCTGACACCCACCCTGCGCTTCGCTATCCTCACCACAGCAGCGCCCGAACCTGGGGAATTACGTGACGGCTACCCCTGGGGAATTACGTGACCGCTCACAGCTCGCTTGTCGCGTTTGCACATTGGGGATATCGATCGTGGTCATTGTGTCTCCGTCCACATGTCCTCTGCTGGCGCCCGGCCCAACCCGACCGCGGGCAGGCACTAACCATCGCAGGCTGACTATAGCAAAGTCAAGCCTGATGAGTATGATTGCCAGTGAATGGTGCGGGAGTTATGCCTCCGATATCGGCAAAAGCGTTTCATCACTGCATAACGTCCTGATCGTCGCCCTGCTCGCGGTGGCAATTGCAATGTCGCTCGACACGGTCGACGATGTTGACTTGACATCGATTTAGACAGCGGCGATGGTTATTGGGCCACCGGGAGGGCTGCGGATATAGCTGGACCCCGCACGTCGACATGCAAGGCGGGCAATCTAATTCAAGGGAGGCTTTACGTGACACGGTCAGAAGCAGCGAGCGATGAGTCAACGCGGACGCGGACCTTTGCCTGGGAAGACCCCCTGATCGGTGCGCGTGCGGCCACCAAACTTTCCGGCTTGGACTACCTGCGTGCCATGGCGAGCGGCGCGCTACCAGCGCCTCCCTTACTGCATACGTTGAACATGCGATTGGAGTCGGCGGAGGCCGGCGTCGCGGTCTTCGCGATGACGCCGGCTGAGTTTCACTACAATCCAATCGGATCGGTCCACGGCGGCGTGTACAGCACGCTGCTGGACTCCGCGGCAGGGTGTGCTGTGCAAACCCTACTTCCGGCTGGGACGGGGTACACGAGCCTGGACCTGTCGGTGCGATTTCTGCGCCCGATTCGAGTCGATACCGGCGATATCACCTGTACCGGAACGGTGCGCAACCTGGGTCGCCGAACCGCGCTGGCTGAAGCGGCGCTGACAACCTCGGACGGAAAGCTCCTGGCCACGGCGACCAGTAGTTGCCTGATCTTCTCTGGCCAATAAGGGCTTCGCTGCCGAGAGTGAAGCTGGTTTCACACTCGGGCTCGAGTGTGAACCTGGTTTCACGCTCGCGTTGCAGGCTCCGTAATATTTTAGCTAAGTATCTATCGGCAACGTTTCGATCCGATGGGTTGACACCCTCATGCTAATGCTCGGCGAGTATGAAAAGTAAGGCAATTAAACAGGTATCGAGGCTGCTATCGACGCGCTTTGACGGCACATTGTCACAGCAGCTGCGCAGCTGTCACGCGCTTCGCGAACTGGCTATACCTGACTGCGGTCAGCGCGTACGCTGATGGTATGAGTGCAGCACCCGACGCAGTGACGCTCTTCGGCCCCATGGCCGACGGCGTCAGAACGGGCTACAAAGAGCTCTGCCCGATGGAACGCGCTTTGGATACCATCGGAACACGTTCGGCGCTGGTACTTCTTCGCGAGGCATTCTATGGCACTCGGCGATTCGAGGATTTTGCGCGGCGAGCCGGCATCACCGAGCAAATCGCGGCCACGCGACTCAAGCAACTGGTCGACGCGGGTGTCCTGGCAAAGCAACCCTACAAAACCCCGGGCCAACGCACTCGCTACGAGTACGTACTCACCGGGCGCGGGCACCAACTGTTTCCGGTGCTGGCGAGTCTGATCGAGTTCGGACTGCTATTGCAGGGTGACGCCAGACGACTGGACCTCGTGCACGGCGACGGCTGCGGTGCCGCCCTGGCCGTGAATGTGCATTGCGCTGAAGGGCACACCGTTTCGTTTGCGCAAACCGAGGCGCGCCTGCGCCCGAGAAAAAAGCGTTCGCCCCTGTCTTAGCGACTGGCGCGTACCGGCGCCACGATCGGGACGACGAACTCTTCGATCATCGCCCGCTCGTCGGCCTGGTCTTGGCCCGGGAACATCAGCAGCGAGGTAATCACCCGCACCACCCACCGGGCCCGGCGTTCGACGGCGCCCGGGTCGTCGGGGCCCAGCGAGTGCAGGAACGCGGCGACCAACGCCGTGATTACGTCCGACCGTTCGGCTAGCTCGCCACCGATCGGTGGGCGAGTGGTGGCAAACCACGAAGCCAGCGTGGGACTATCGCGAACCATCCGCAACGTGACGGTGATGCTCGCGATCAGCCGTTGGCGCGGATCCGCGATGCCGCCGATCTGCCGGCCGATCTCGCGGCCCAGTCGGCGCGTCTCGCGGTGCACGTACGCGGTTCGGAGCGCTTCGCGGTTGTCGAAGTAGCGGTACAGCGTTGCGCGGGAACAACCTGCTGCCCTGGCGATCTCGTTCATGCCGATCGAATCGGAGTCACGCTCGGTGTAGAGCTCCGCGGCCGCGTCGAGGATCCGGTCGGCGGCCGCTTCGTTGCGGTGTGCGGCCAGCCAGTCACTACCCGGCATCAGGACTTCACTTTGAACGGCATCGACAATGGACGCCGGACGTAACTGCCACCCGCCCACACGATGGCGGGCTCGTCGACCTCGAAGTCCGGGCAGCGAGTCAGTAGTTCGGTCAGCGCTACCCGGGACTGCATCCGGGCCGCGGCCGCGCCGAGGCAGTGGTGTGCGCCCTGGCTGAAAGTCATGATGTTGCGCGGGCGGCGAGTCACGTCGAGTTCGCCCGCGTCCGGGCCGTATTGGCGTTCGTCGTGGTTGGCCGAGCCGTACAACAGCAACACCCTGCGACCGGCCGGGATTGTGGTGTCGCCGACCGTGACGTCGCGGGTGGTCGTACGCGCCAATCCCTGTACCGGTGAGGTCATCCGCAGCAGCTCCTCGATGGCATCGGGGATCAGTTCCGGGTTATCGACGAGCAGTTGACGCTGATCAGGGCGCTGGTGCAGCAGCGGCATCGAACCGCCGAGCATGCCCGTCACGGTGTCGTTGCCGCCGGTGACCATGGTGAAGGTGAACGCGAGAATCGACAGCGTGCCGGCGATGTCCCCATCAACGTCCCTGCCGCCGACTCCGGCAGCCACCAGATGCGAGATGGTGTCGTCCGCGGGATCGGTCCGCCGGCCTTCGATCAGCCCGGTGAAGTAGGCCGCCATCGACCCGACCGCGTCGCCGACTGTTCCGAGCGCGCCCGCGACGCCACCCTCGGCGGTGTTGGCCGCGACGATGGCCTGGGTCCAGCCGTCGAATTGCGCCCAATCCTCCTCGGGCACTCCAAGATAATGCGCGACCACCATCGAGGGCAGCGGCTTGAACAGCTCGGTGACGATATCCCCGCCGCCGTCGGCGCGCAGCTTCTCGATGCGCTCGACGACGTACTCGCGCACCTTAGGCTCTACCGCCTCCACCTGTCGCGGCGTGAATCCGCGCGACACCAGTCTGCGAAACTCGGTGTGTACCGGTGGATCTTGCATCACGAACGGTGGGTTGTCCTTCAGCCCGATCATTTCCAGGTCGCCGTAGTTGACCGTCAGCCCCTGCGCGGAGGAGAAGGTTTCGTGGTCGCGCGCCGCCGACCAAACGTCGCCGTGCCGGGACAGCACGTAGTAGTCCTGCTCGGGGTGCTTCGGCGGAATGACGTGGTGCACCGGGTCGTGGTCACGCAGCGCGCGGTACATCGGCCAGGGATTCGACCACGTTTCGGCGGTGGCCAGCTGAAATGCGACCGGTGCGTTGTGAGACATAACTGCAGTCATGTCTCATTCGTACGACACTGCAGTTAATATGTCAACCAGGATCAAAGCCGGGCGTGAAACCAGCCGCTCGGCGTGTAAGTTCTCAAATCCGGTGGCGGTGGTCGCTGTAGTGGCAATTTCAGCAGCGGAATGCCTGTGCCACCAGCTCGTCTGCGTAGGCTTCGGTGAGCGGTTCGTGCCGCATTAGGAGGCGGTAGTAAAGCGGCCCGGAGATGGCGTCGACGATAAGCTCCGGGTCGACATCGGCGGGTAGCTCGCCCGCCGCGCGGGCGCGCTCAACCTCGGCTACTGTGGCGGCCCGACGTTCCCGCAGGTGACGATCATAAAGGGCCGCCAAAATGGCCGGATCACTCTGTCCCTCGGCGATCAGCTCAGCGATCACCTTGCCGAACAATCCGTTGAGCTTGCCCACAAACCCCCGAACTTTCAGCTTGAGGGCGTCTTGGACCGTCGTGGGCGCCACCCCGGACTCAGGTGTAGCCGCATCCCGGTCGAGCCGTTCCTGGAACATCGCCATGACGAGATCGGCCTTCGTTGGCCACCACTTGTAGATCGTTGGCTTACCCACCTTGGCCCGCTTGGCGACGGCCTCGATGGTCAGGTCGCGTACGGAACGCTCCTGCAACAGCTCGTAGACCGCATCGAGGATGAGCGCATGCGATTCCGCAGTGGTGCTCGGGGGGCGTCCCCGCGATCGACGCGCTGGAGCCGTGGAGCTCATCGGGCCGATATTACCGCTACGGAGGGTAAAGGGAATTGACTTCCGCGCTGGCCCATTCTATTGTCTGGTCGTAAAGTAAAATAAACCACGCAGAATACTCGAGGCCACCTTCGTGAAACCCGCCCTGCTCACCACTGGCGTTACCGGGAACCAACTCGGCGCAGCAGTCCGAGTCGTGCTCTACAGCGGAGGAGACCGGTGGGACTCTCGGGCGCGGGACGGGTGGGATTCACCGCCGACGTCCCCGCGCTTGGGCCGATGGGGCCAACGCGGAACACCAGGTTCGTTTAGGAGGCTTGAGTGAATACGTTCTGGAAGTTCTCACCCTGGATAAGCAAATTTATCTTGCTACCGCCGACAGCAATTTTAACCATGGTCGGTGTCCGAAACCTGGCCCATCCAGAAGTACAAGCAGCAGAACGTGGCATTGCCTTCACCAATCCACTTGGCGCGACTATTTATCGCGTCGGCTTTGCAGGTTTCCCGCTTGGTTGTGCCGCTTTCATCGCGTACTGCCTCCGCGCGAATCAAAGCACGCTCACCGGTCTCACCTTTTCGACTCTGTTCAACGGTGTGGTTCTCGCGGTTCGCATCTTCGGAATGGCAGTCGATTCCACCGCTCAGCAGAGTTCGGCCCTCGTAAAAGGAGAGATCGTCGTGGTCGTTAGCAGTCTCGTTGGTATCACCATCGAGATCGGACGGCGGTCCTATCGCCTGCGCGGTCCGCTCAACCCCTGAACAGACCACGGTCCCGGATCAACGGACCGGTGAGAACCGGCCCGTCCGGGGCTCCGCGACCGCTGACCGTCAACCAAAGCAAAACGACAGCAGAGAGTAGAAGGAGAAAGTTGATGAGCTTTGACACCCCCCACGGCACCCGTGGTGCCCGCCTGCCCAGCAAGAGGTTGATGAACTGGATTAACGCCTGGAACATGAAACGGATCCGCGGCAAGGCCACCAAGGTGATGGGCTTCCCGTCGCTGGTCCTGACCACCGTCGGCGCCAAGAGCGGCAGCCCACGCCACACCCCGGTCGCCTACTTCCCCGACGGCGCCGACAGCTGGCTGATCGTCGCGTCTGCGGCCGGGGCCGCCAAGAATCCTGACTGGTACTACAACTTGCGCGCGCACCCCGACAACGCGCAGATCCAGATCGCCGGGCAGACCATCGCGGTCAGCGCCGAGCAGCTGAGCGGCAACGCCCGCCAGCTCGCGTGGGGCCACATCACCAGCACCGCAAGACGTTTCGCAAACTACGAGCAGAAAACCGACCGCGAACTGCCGGTCATCCGCCTGCGAACCCGGCCCAACCCCAAGCCGTAGGTTCCAGGACGCCCGCGGCGCGAAAAAACTAGATCGCCGCGCCCGGGTTCAGGATGCCCAGCGGATCTAGCGCCTGCTTGATCCGCCGGTTCAGATCCATCGCTTCGGGTCCGAGATAGCCCGCCAGCCAGGGCCGCTTCAACCTGCCGACGCCGTGCTCGCCGGTGATCGTGCCGCCGAGGCCGACTGCGAGATCCATGATTTCGCCGAACGCGAAGTGAGCGCGCTCCGTCATTGCGGCGTCGGCGGGGTCGTACACGATCAGGGGATGGGTGTTGCCGTCACCGGCGTGGGCGATCACCGAGATCATCAGGTCGCGCTCGGCTGCGATGCCCGCGATTCCGGTGACGAGTTGGCCGAGCGCGGGCAATGGCACCCCGACGTCTTCCAGCAGCAGCGATCCCTTGGCTTCGACAGCCGGGATGCAGAACCGGCGCGCGGCGACGAACGCCTCACCCTCGTCGGGGTCGTCGGTGGAAAACACTTCGGTCGCACCGCTTTGGGCGAACACCCCGGCAATCAGTTCGGCATCCTCGGTCCCGGCCCGCCCACGCTCGTCGGAGCCGGCCACCAGCATCGCGGCCGCCCCGCGGTCCAGGTCCATGCGCAAGGTGTCCTCGACGGCGTTGATCGCTACCGAATCCATGAACTCCAGCATCGACGGCCGAAGCCGCGCCGACACCCCCAGCACGGCGTCCACCGCAGCCTGCACCGACGCGAAACTGCCCACCACGACGCTTGACGCGTTTTGCGCGGGCAGCAGCCGCAGCGTCACCTCCGTGACGACGCCCAGCGTGCCTTCACTGCCGACAAACAGCTTGGTCAGCGAAAGCCCCGCAACGTCTTTGAGTCGCGGACCACCCAAGCGCACCGCGGTGCCGTCGGCCAGCACCACCTGCATACCCAGCACGTAGTCGGTGGTGACGCCGTATTTCACACAGCACAGCCCGCCCGCGTTGGTGGCGATGTTGCCGCCGATGCTGCAGATCTCGAACGACGACGGATCCGGTGGATACCACAGGCCGTGCTCGGCGGCGGCCTTCTTGACCTCGGCGTTGAACAGCCCGGGCTGGCACACCGCGGTGCGGGTGACCGGGTCTATGGAAATGTCACGCATCTTTTCGGTCGACAGCACGATCCCGCCGTCCAGCGCGGTCGCGCCGCCGGACAGGCCGCTGCCGGCTCCCCGCGGCACCACGGGCACCCGGTTGACGCTGGCCCAGCGCAGGACGGTCTGCACCTGTTCGGTAAGTAATGGCCGAACCACCGCCAGCGGTTTGCCGGCCGACGGGTCGAAAGCGCGGTCCTGCCGGTAGCCCTCGGTCACGGCGGGGTCGGTGACCACCATCCCGTCTGGCAGCTCGGCGACGAGCCCTGCCAGCACATCGGTGTCCACGACCTCATGCTACGACTCGGGGTCCTCCGCAAACTCGGGCGCGCGGTCCAGTTCACGCAGCGACGGCAGCCCGCACGCGACGAGGCCGATCAGCACGATCGGTACGGCCAGCGCCAGGAACGTCACCCTCAACCCGGCGGCATCTGCCAGCGGGCCTGCTACCAGTAAACCCAGCGGGCCCGCCGCGTAGGTCAGCCCCGCCATCACCCCGACCACCCGGCCGCGCAGGTGATGCGGAGCCCTGGTTTGCATCACGTAGTTGTAGATCGGCGCGATCGGCCCGTACACCAAGCCGGTCACCGTGCATAGCGCCAGAATCACCGGCAGCGGCGGCAGGAACGCTATCCCGGCCGTCGCCGCACCGAAGGTCAGGGTCGCGATCAGCAAGGTGGTGCGCCGCGAGATGTGTTTGGACAACACGGCATACCCGAGCGCACCGGCGACGCCGCCGACCCCGAGCGCCATCAACGTCCACCCCAGCTGTGCCGGTTGGTGCCGGTCGGTGAAGTACTTCGGAAACAACACGCTTTCCATCGGCAGGTACAGGGCTGTGACGATCAGGTCGATCAGCCCGAGCGTGCGCAGCACCCGCAGGTTCCACACGAATCGCATGCCTTCGGCGATTCCGGACAGCAGACCTTCGGGTCGCGTCGCGTGGTGCGGTTTGCCCGTGCCCTCCAGCCGCAGTGCCGCTATCGCGAGAAAGGACAATCCGAACAATCCCCCCGTGATCCACATGGTGTCGATGCCGCCGACCGTGGCGATCATCAACCCCCCGATGCCCGGACCCACGATGTAGGCCAGGTTCAGAATCGCCTCGTAGATGCTGTTGGTGCGGTCCAGCGTCCAGCCCGCCCGGGCGGCGGCCTCGGGCAGCATCGCCTGGCGCGCCGTTGCCCCGGCCGGGTCGAAACCGGCCGCCAAGAAAGCCAGCACGGCTAGGACTTCCACGTTGATCGCGTCCGCGCCGAACGCCAGCCCGACAAGCGGCACGGCGGCCACCCCCGCGCAGGACAGCGAGTCGGCGACCAGGGACACCCGGCGGCGACCGAAGAAGTCGACGGCGGTGCCGGCCACCAGCGTGGACAACACCAGCGGTACCGCCATGGCGGCGGCAACGATCGACGCGTCCTTGGCGCTGTCGTGGTGCTGCAACGCCAGCCACGGGAAAGCGACGATGGAGATGCCGGTTCCCGCGGTCCCCATCAGGGTGGCGAACAGGATCAGGAACGCCGGGCCGCGGCTGTTGTGCTTCATGGGATATCGCGGCTGAATTTAGCGGCAAAGTGGTGTCAGATGCGACCGGTTTTCTGAGCGGCGGCGCCTGAATGCAGGATGTTCATGTGCTCGTTCATCCGAATAGCGGCCAGGCGTTCGGTTCTCCGGTCGGCCCCGGCACCGGCTGGCCAGGCGATCCGGCCACGCCGCAGACCCCGGTGGCCGCCGATGCCGCTCAGGTCCTGGCGCTTGCGCACCAAGCGCGTTCGATACCGGAGCTCGACGCTTCGATCAGCGTCTGCCGCGCCTGCCCCCGGCTGGTCAGCTGGCGCGAGGACGTCGCCGTCGTCAAACGACGGGCCTTCGCCGACCAGCCGTACTGGGGGCGCCCCGTTCCGGGCTGGGGATCCGAGCGCCCGCGGTTGTTGATCGTCGGGTTGGCGCCCGCGGCGCACGGCGCCAATCGGACCGGGCGGATGTTCACCGGCGACAGGTCGGGAGACCAGTTGTACGCGGCGCTGTACCGGGCCGGCCTGGTGAACCAACCGCTCAGCGTCGACGCCGCGGACGGGCTGCAGGCCAACCAGATTCGGGTCTCGGCGCCGGTGCGGTGCGCGCCGCCGGCCAACGCTCCCACGCCGGCCGAGCGGGACACCTGCTGGCCCTGGCTGGAGGCCGAATGGCGGCTGGTGTCCGAGCATGTCCGGGTGATCGTGGCCCTCGGTGGATTCGCCTGGCAGATCGCGCTGCGGCTGCCGGGTGCGTCCGGGATGCCCAAGCCGAAGTTCCGCCACGGCGCCGTGGCGGAGCTGTCGTCAGGCCTGCGTCTACTCGGCTGCTACCACCCGAGCCAGCAGAACATGTTCACCGGCAGGCTGACCCCGGCAATGCTGGATGACGTCTTCGCAGAAGCCAAGAGGTTGGCAGGCATCGGGTGAGAGGGAACGTTCGGGCAGTAGAAAGCGTTGTCGCCAACGTGCAGCTTTCCGTGCTTGATCTCGTCCCGGTGCGTTCTGACCAGTCAACCGCAGATGCGCTGGCCGCCACCGTGCAGCTGGCGCAGACCGCCGACCGGTTGGGCTTCACTCGCTACTGGGTGGCCGAACACCACAACATGCCGTCCGTGGGCGCCACCAGCCCGCCGGTCATCCTCGCCTATTTGGCCACGCAGACCTCGCAACTGCGGCTCGGGTCGGGCGGGGTGATGCTGCCCAATCACGCGCCGCTGGCGGTGGCCGAGCAGTTCGCGCTGCTGGAAGCCGCCGCGCCGGGCCGGATTGACTTAGGCATCGGCCGGGCACCCGGCTCGGATCCGGTGACGTCGTATGCCCTGCGCGGCACCCGTGATGATCGCGACATCGAGAACTTCCCGGAGTACCTCGACGACGTGGCCGCCCTGATGAGCGCCCGCGGCGTGCGGGTGCCGTTGCGCTCCGGTGACTACACCCTCAAAGCCACCCCGGCCGCGGCCACCGAACCCCGGCTGTGGCTGCTCGGCTCGTCGATGTACTCCGCCCGGTTGGCCGCCGCCAAGGGCCTGCCCTACGTGTTCGCCCACCACTTCTCCGGCCAGGGCACCGAGGAGGCGCTCGAGCTGTACCGCTCCCGGTTCAGGCCTAGCGATCTCGCTGCCGAGCCCGTCACGTTTCTGACGGTCAACGCGGCGGTGGCCGAAACGCGTAAAGAGGCAATGGAATTGATATTGCCTAATCTGCAGATGATGGCGCGGTTACGAACCGGGCAGCCGCTTGGTCCGCTGCAGTTTGTCGAAGATGCCCGACTCGCCGAGATGACCGGACCGCAGCAACACATCGTGGACAGCGGACTCGAGCGGGCCATCGTGGGCTCGCCCGCGGAGGCCGCCGAACAGGTGCGCGCACTTGCCAAACGGTTCGACGTCGACGAGGTGATGGTGCACCCGGTGGCCTCGGCGCACCGCGGCACCGACCCCGTCACCGCGCCTGCCCGGGTGGCGACGCTGGAGCTGCTCGCGAAGGAGCTCTTCTAGAGGTTCACTCCCGCGCCTGGTGAGATTCGGGCGCGTGGCTGGAGAGCCAACGTTGCATCTCATCGGCGGGCAACGGCGGACTGTGCACGAAGCCCTGTGTGATGGTGCAGCCGTAACGGCGCAGCGCGCCCAACGTGATTTCGTCCTCGACGCCTTCGGCGACGAGGTCCGCTCCCAGGCTGAGCGCCAGCGCCACCGTGGACCGCACGATCGCAACAGATCGCGGGTCTTGGGCTAGTCGTGCCACGAATACCCTGTCCAGTTTGAGCTCGTCGACCGAGACGGCCTGCAGGCGCGCCAGCGACGACCACCCGGTGCCGTAGTCGTCCAGCGATATGCGAACTCCCAGGCGCTGCAGCGCGGCGACGGTAGTACGGGCTTGCATGGAGTCGGCGAGCGTACCTTCGGTGATCTCGATGATCAGAGCGTCGGCGGGCAAGCCGTGGGTTCGCAGCAGGCCCTCGACCGTGCCTACCAGGTCAAGGTCAAGCAGATTCGTCGTCGAGAGGTTAACTGCGATGGTCCCAACGATGCCTTTCTCGCGCCAGCACTGGATCTGCCCGAGAGCGATGTTGAGCGTGTGGTAGGCAACTTTGCGCATCAGCCCGGCGCGTTCGGCGGCGGGCAGGAATTTCTCCGGTAGGAGTAACCCACGGCTGGGATGGTGCCAGCGCACGAGTGCCTCGACGCTGTGGATGCTCCCGTCGCTCGCGTTGATCTTGGGCTGGTAGTGACATGTCAGCTCGGCGCCGTCGAGCAGAGCGATGCGTAGTTCCGCGATGAGGTTTGGGTCGTTCTCACTGTATAGCTCAAACGCCGAGTCGTACACGGCAATCTTGCGTTCGGCGGACATGGCACGCGGAATCGCCGTCTCTGCGCGTTTGAGCAACTCCTGCGGATGAACACAGTGGTCGGGGCATAGCGCGATGGCGATGCGGGCGTCGACTTGCAGGGTGATCGGGTCCAGCGCGAACGGTTCTTGCAACGCGTCGAGGAGGCGCCCTGCTTGGGCGCGGGCGTCAGTGAGGCCGGACCCTTCGGCCAGCAGTATGGCGAATTCGTTATCACCCACGCGCGCAAGCAGATCCTCACGCCGCACACTCTTTGTTAGTCGATTCGCAATGCGGCACAACAGCTCATCGCCAAATTGTCGACCGATTGAGTTGCTGAGCTGTTGGAAATCACAGAGATTCAGCAACAGCAGCGCTCGGCGTGATGACGCGCCGTTTGTCGACCGAGGTCCGGACGACGTGGCGGCCGACGCCGCAGTCAGGGCTGTCGCCAGCGAGCGCCGATTGGGGAGCACGGTCAACTCGTCGGTCATCGCGTTTTGGTGCCTTTCGGCCAGCATGCTGATGTCTCGGAAGGTCACCGAGAATCGTGCAGCGACCGCGATCAGGCTCAACGCGGCCAGCGTCGTTGCGAGTCGTGAGTCGTGGCCCAAAACGGCGACCCCGAGCGCGACGATGGTGCACGCCACCGGTGTGCCGTAGGAGCCGAGTCCGCGCTTTAGCGGGGGCGTGACGGCAGGCCAAGGCGCCCAGCTGGCCATCGCCACGAGTATTGACGCGACGGGCCAGGCGGCATCGAGCAAAGTGCCGACGCGATATGAGCGGGCGGCAGTCTCGAAGAGATAGTCGGTGTCGACGGCCGCAAATAGAATAAACCCCGTAACGAGCAGCACCCAGCGAAGGTCATTGCGCCAGAGAACGATTGGCAGCATACCGGCGGTCAGGGCCAACAGGGCCAGATCGCCCCACGGATAAATCAGGCCAACCAGCACCGTTGCCGGTGCCCGTTCCGCCTCCGCATGGATGGGCCCCGCCGTGAGCGCTGCGGCCACCGCGCCAATCGTCAACCCGCAGACCACGGAATCGAGCCGGATCGATACGGGCACGCGCTTGAGGCGTGCCCGCATGAGCAGCAGCAGTCCGGCGTAGGCAAACGGATAAAACGCGATGTAAGCCGGGTCGGCCGCCGATGGCGACTGACCGTCCGGCACCCAGGCGGCGTAGATCACGTCACCCATCGCCGAACATGCCATGGCGGTCGCGATGAGGCTCCAAGGCAACCGATGGACCGAGACGCGGTAAGCGCGCAAACCAATCAGCGCAGCTGCCGACAGGTTCAACGCCGGATACCAGAAATCCGCGAGGAATATATTGCGGCCGGCATTCGGATCGAAGAAACTCGACGAAGTGAAAGCGGTGACGCCGATTGCCAACGCTGCCAAGGCAATCCGGATCGCCGGCGGTGGCCACCGAATACCGTTGGGCACGTCGTTGGGGCCGTCCCGTGTCGCGGTTGCTACTTCGGGGACCGGCCTGAATCCCTGTTCTGGGGGCACCCTGTCGATGAGCGCGCCCGGTGATACTGCTTCCGATTCGGTGAGCAGCGGCAATACAGACGGGAAGGGCAGCTCGACCATGAAGCTGCGGACACATTGGCCGCCGTCGCGTTTGGCGGCGTACATAGCCAGGTCGGCGTGCCGGAGCAGGTCGTCGACCGTGCAACTCGATGCGGCGGTGGCCAGCGTGAATCCGATGCTCGGACGTACCGTTAACGGAACCCCGTCGATCACGATCGCTGCCCGGAATGCGTCAAGAATACGATGCGCAAGCTGTGATACCTCGATGGAATCTTCGATCAGGACGGCGAATTCGTCGCCGCCCAGCCGCGCAACTGTGGCCGTTTTGTCGAGCGAACCGGTTAGCCGTCCGGCCACCCGGACAAGTAGTTCGTCGCCGGCCGGATGGCCCAAGGCGTCGTTGACCGCCTTGAAGTTATCGAGATCGAGGCACAACACCGCGATCGGTTGGGCACTGCTGTCCCGACGGGCCACGGCTTCTGCCAATCGATGAAGAAAGTGGGCCCGATTGGCCAGGCCGGTGAGGCTGTCAGTAAAAGCCTCCCGCGCCACGTCAGACAACAACCGCTGGTTTTCGACAAGCACAACGAGCTGTCTGATCAGCACGGCGCTCACCAGAATTCCCAACGCGACCACGATCGGTCCGTGCTGCATCTGACCAACCGCCTGGCCTAATGCGACGGCGGCGGCCAGCACCAGCGGCAGGTATGGCAGCCACAGCCGGGAGCGGTACGTAATTGACGAAATAGGATCCTGCGACGCCGTTGTCGGGGGCTCGTTGGTGCTGGTCAGCGCAGCGAGCGCCAGCATCCCCAGACCGATCACGCGGCCCAGGTCGGCCAGACCGCTGACGTGGTAGCCACCGATCCCGGTCTGAAACACCGTCGCGATGTCGGCACCGGCGATCGCCGTGACTCCGCCGGCCAGCAGACTGCGGCTCAGCGGATCGCCTGGACGAACCCGTGACAGCATCAGGATCCCCGTGGTCAGCAGGAGGACATCGGCGAAGATATGAATTGGCGTCGCGGGCTGCGGGCTGCCGTCGCCCCCGAGCTGTTTGTCGAGGACGAATACCCACGAGACCACTAACAGCGAAGTCCACACGATGACGCCGTCCAGCAGCAGTCGCCCCCGAGGGCTGCGGCGAGTCAGCTTGGACAACAGCACCAAAGCCGCCATGGCGCCGACCGGGTACAAAGCGAGCACAGTTTCAGCCGACGCCGGGTCGGTGGCGTGGTCGAGTTCCGGACGCGCGTCAACCACCGCCCAGATGACATCCCCGACCGCCCAGCCCAACAGCCCCGTCACCAGCGCCAGCCACCCAAGTCTGCGGCGCCCGAGGGCGCGGCGAGCCGCCTTGCCAGCACATGCCGCCGCGAACACAATGCACGGCAACGTTACGGGGTCGTCGACCTGCCGAGCCGCGTTGTCGCCCCAGACAGAGGAGGTTGCGACCAGCAACGCCGCCACGCTGTATACGGCGAAGGCGAGCCGGCCAACGCCTGCGGGAAACCTAATACGGCGCCACGTAGGCCGCATTCCGCGTTTCGTAGTCACTCCAGGCCCGATTCGCATCGAGTATTACTGACTCGCGTCAATCCGCGCCAGCGCGTCCCGCAGGATCCGCGCGGTGGCTTCCCGATCCGGGTCCCGGCGCAACAACATGCCCTTGGCCACCGAGAGCTTGTCACCGTCGCGGCGCGGCAGCACATGCAAGTGAATGTGGAACACCGACTGGAAGGCCGCGCGGCCATCGTTGATTCCGATGTTCGTCGCGTCGGCCAATTCCGTTGAGCGGGCCGCCCGGGCGATCCGCTGGCCGATGGCGGCCATCCCAGCCAACGTTTCCGGCGGGGTGTCGGTGAGATCCACGGTGTGCCGTTTCGGAATCACTAGGGTGTGGCCGCGGGTGAACGGACGGATATCGAGGATCGCCAGGTAATTGTCGTTTTCGTAAATTCGAATTGCCGGGGCATCGCGCGCAGTGATCGCACAGAACACGCAGGGCACGACGTTACGGTACTAGGCCGCCCTGTCAAAAGGGATACGCTGCGGCGATGGACGCTCGCGATCTCGCCTTCGCCGGTGCGGCCGCGCAGGCGAGGATGTTGGCCGACGGTGAGGTGACGGCACCGGAGCTGCTCGAGATCTACCTGGAACGGATTGCGCGCCTAGATAGCCAGCTGCGCTGCTACCGCGTCGTGCTGCCCGAGCGTGCGCGCCACGAGGCCGCCGCGGCCCAAGACCGCCTCGACGCCGGCGAGCGGCTACCGCTACTGGGTGTGCCGATCGCGATCAAAGACGACGTCGACGTCGCGGACGAGGTGACGACGTACGGCAGCGCCGGCCACCGGCCCCCGGCGACCTCTGACGCGGAAGTGGTCCGCCGGCTACGCGCTGCCGGCGCGGTCATCATGGGCAAAACGAATGTGCCCGAGCTGATGATGTTTCCCTACACCGAGTCGCTGACGTTCGGCGCGACCCGCAACCCGTGGAACCCCAACCGCACTCCGGGTGGCAGCAGCGGCGGTAGCGCCGCCGCGGTGGCGGCGGGGTTGGCGCCCCTGGCACTGGGATCCGACGGCGGCGGCTCGATTCGCATTCCGGCGATCTGGTGTGGGCTGTTCGGCCTGAAGCCGCAACGCGATCGGGTTTCGCTGGAGCCCCACGACGGTGCGTGGTACGGGCTGAGCGTCAACGGCCCCATCACGCGTTCAGTGCTTGATGCGGCATTGTTCCTCGATGCGACGTCAACGGTGCCCGGTCCGGAAGGCGAGTTTGTCGCCGCCGCGGCGCGGCGTCCCGGCAAGCTACGAATTGCCTTGAGCACCAAGGTTCCAACGCCGATACCGGTCAGCGTGGGAAAAGCGGAGCTGGCGGCGGTCGATCAGGCGGGTGCGCTGCTTCGCGATCTGGGTCACGACGTCATCGTGCGCGACCCCGAGTATCCGCCGTCGGCCGTCTACGGCAACTACCTGGCCCGCTATCTGCGCGGAATCTGCGATGACGCGGACGCGCTGGCTCACCCGGAACGGCTCGAAGCACGCACGCGCAAGTTGGCGCGCATGGGCTCGTTCTTCTCTGACCGGCGCATGACAGCCATCCTTGCCAGCGAGCCGGCGCTAAGCGCCCGAATCCAGTCGATCTTCGACGACGTCGATGTCGTGCTCACGCCGGGTAACGCGGCGGGCCCGTCGCGAATCGGTGCCTACCAGCGCCGCGGTGCGGTGTCGACGCTGCTACTGGTGGCTCAGCGGGTTCCCTATCAACAGATTTGGAATCTGACCGGCCAGCCCGTCGCGGCCGTTCCGTGGGACTTCGATGGCGACGGTTTGCCGCTGTCGGTGCAACTCGTCGGCCGCCCGTTCGACGAAACGACGCTGTTGTCGCTCAGCGCGCAGATCGAACGCGCACGACCGTGGGCCCACCGGCGACCGCCGGTGTCATGACTTTGATCTGACGGGCGCCGACCCGCTTCGCCCGGCTGCGCCGCGCTCGCGATCGACACCGGATCTGACGGGCGCCGACCCGCTTCGCCCGGCTGCGCCGCGCTCGCGATCGACACCAGATCTGACGGGCGCCGACCCGCTTCGCCTGGCTGCGCCGCGCTCGCGATCGACACCAGAAATCGGCCGCCAAGCATCCAGCTTGATGCCCGGCCGTACCGCATGAGCCGGGCTGGTCGACGGGAGTCGCTGGTAGTGAACCCCCTCGGCCGGCTGCGCCAGCCTGCGGTACAGATTGGCGGCCTTGGCCCCGTTGAAGTACACCCGCGTGATGGTCGAATATTTGGCGAACAGTCCGGCAAAGTCGTTGACCACTAGGGTTTTAGCGTCGATGGCGGAGTCGGCGCTGCCGATCCGGCGGCATGTGTGCAGCACATCCCACAGGGCGACGCCGTGCGATCGCAGCGACGCCAGCCGGGTGTCGTACGGCGCGCTCAGGTCGAAGCCGAAAAGCTCACTGGTTATCGGCCAGAACGCATTTCGTGGATTGCCGTAGTACTGGCATATCGCCAACGATTGGGCGCTCGGAAACGAGCCCAGGATCAAGACCCTGGCATCGTCGTCGACGACTGGCGGGAACCCATGGAGAAGTGCTGTGCTCATCCTTCCCATGATGGCCTGCCGGCGCTGTAGGTTGACGACGTGGCCGACCAGAACATCGACGATCTGCTCGAGGGGCTCGAGGGCACCGCACGGGCGGAGCGTGCGGAGCTGGTGGAATGGCTGCTCACGCAGGGCATAACCGTCGACGAGATCCGGGCAACCAACCCGCCGCTGCTACTGGCCACCCGCCGGCTGGTCGGCGGCGACGGCACCTACGTGTCGGCGCGCGAGATCAGCGAGCGGTACGACATCGACCTGACGCTGCTGCAGCGTGTGCAACGGGCGATTGGTCTGGCCGGAGTGGAGGATCCCGATGCGGTCGTGCACATGCGCGCGGACGGTGAAGCCGCCGCATACGCCCAGCGGTTCATTGAGCTGGGGCTGAATCCCGACCAGGTGGTGCAGGTCGTGCGGGTGCTTGCCGAAGGGCTCTCACACGCGGCGGAAGTTATGCGCTACACCGCACTGGCCGCGATCATGCGCCCGGGAGCGACGGAGCTGGAGATTGCCAAGGCGTCGAAAGAGCTGGTGGGACAGGTCGCGCCGCTGCTCGGACCAATGATTCAGGACACGCTGTTCATGCAGTTGCGGCACATGCTGGAGACCGAAGCCGTCAACGCCGGCGAGCGTGCCGCCGGTAAACCGCTGCCCGGTGCGCGTCAGATTACCGTCGCCTTCGCGGACCTCGTCGGCTTCACCCGCCTGGGTGAAGTGTTGGCGGCCGAAGAGCTTGGGCAACTTGCCATTCGACTTGCCGATCTCGCTCGCGACCTGACCTCCCCGCCGGTCCGCTTCATCAAGACGGTTGGCGACGCGGTGATGTTCGTCTGCCCCCAGCCGGCGCCGTTGCTTGACGTCGTCCTCAAACTCGTCGACGTCGTTGACACCGACAACGAATTTCCGCGGCTGCGAGCGGGAGTGGCTTCCGGGATGGCCGTCAGCAGGGCCGGCGACTGGTTTGGTAGTCCGGTCAACATGGCCAGCCGGGTCACCGGCGTGGCTCGCCCGGGCACCGTGCTGGTCGCCGATTCGGTGTGGGACGCCCTCAACGAATCGGACGGACCCTCAGAATTTCAGGCTTCTTTCGCGGGCGCACGCCGCCTCAAGGGAATCAAGAACGAAGTCAAACTTTTTAGGGTCCGGCGAGGCGACGGCTCGAGCCTCCCCTAGCGCCCAGACTGCGGTGAAGGCGTGGTCGAGGTGCCGATCGCGATCTGTGCGCAGTCGCGGCGCCACCACCGCAGGCTCGAGCGGCTAGCGACGAATCGTTCGCTCCTGGTGAACGGCGTTCCCTAACGCTTGTAACGGTGTAATCATGTAATCATGAAAGCTCACCAACACGGACACCGGTCCGGCCGCCCCGGCGGCTGGCAGCAAGCTCATCAGCCCGACGCCAGCGGCGCACCGGAATGGTTCGCCGGACGCCTCCCCGAAGGCTGGTTCGATGGCGATCCGACCGTTGTCGTCGACCGCGAAGAGATCACGGTCGTCGGCAAGCTGGCCGACCCCGAGGGGGCCGCAGAAAGCGAAGCCCGCGCCGAGGGCCGGGTTTCGCGCTTCCGCGAGGAAACCCGGTCGGAGCGGATGAACATCGCCGACGAAGCTCAGGACCGCTACGGGCGCAAGGTCTCCTGGGGCGTAGAGGTTGGCTCCAATACCGGCACCGAGCGAATCCTGTTCACGCACATCGCCGTACCTGTGATGACGCGGCTGAAACAACCGGAACGCCAGGTGCTCGACACCCTGGTCGACTCAGGCGTCGCCAGGTCGCGTGCCGACGCGCTGGCGTGGTCGGTCAAGCTGGTCGGCGAACACACCGAGGACTGGCTGGGCAAGCTACGCACCGCGATGTCGGCGGTCGATGACCTGCGAGCCCACGGGCCCGATCTTCCTGCCGGGTAGCGGTCCCGCTATTCGCCGTTGACCTTGGTGACGATCTTGTCGGCGATCTGGCCGCCTTGATCGGTGATTTTGTACCCGCACGCATTGATGTCGACGATCACGTTGTTCGCCACGTTGAGGGCGCGCTGGCACTCCCAGCCGTCAGCGCCTTCCTGGGTCTCCAGCATCGCGATCTTCGGAGGTTCGCCGTTGATTTGGGAGAACGTCCACCGATACGTCTTGCCCTTATTCGTGACCGTAACCGTCTTTCCGGCGCAGTTCTTCCACTTGTCGTCCGCGCTCTGCAGGAAGGACTTGGCTTTATCGACGGACGGGAAGAGCACCACAGCCTGGTTGACCCAATGGTCGTTGTTGTCCCCGGGCTCTTGGGACACCAGGGCGCTCACCCCGGTATAGCCGGTGCCTGCGTAGACCGGCTCTTGGCTGGTATACAGCGCGCCCAGGCAATCCGACGGTGACACTGTCACCCCCGAGGTGTCCATCGATGTGATGGGCTTGCTGGGCTCGATATTCGAGGCGCCCATGACGGAGTTGATGTCCGACGGGGTCAGCAGCAGGCCGCTGAGATGGTCGGCCGATATCAGGTCGGGAGGAGGCGGCGCCGGTTTCGGTCGAGTGACGACCCAGATCCCGGCGGCGCCGACGATGAGGACAACCAGAACGGCGACGCCGGCGACGATCGGCCAGGGGCTGCGTTTGCGCGGCGGGGGCTGGTGCGGGGGCTGGTTCCAAGGCATCGGCCCGGAGGGTTGGTGCGGGGGTGGTGGTGCGCCGCCCCAATTGCCGCTATTTCCTTGGTAGTACGGCGGGCTGGGGACGGGCCCGCTGCTGGGGGCCCAACTCGGGGGACCGTTCGGGGGCGACCCAGGCGGCGGGGGAGGCGGCGCCATCGCGGTGGCCGCCAGGGTGGGCGCCGCGGTCTCGGCGGATGCGGACGGGGTGGCTTCTTGGCTGCGGCGCAAGATGTTGTCGGCGTGGTCTTGGTCGGGGTCGCTGAGTGCTTCGCGCGCCGCCAGTGCCAGATCACCCGCACTGGCGTAGCGGTCTTCCGGTTTTTTGGCCATGCCCCGCGCGATGACCCCGTCCAGTGACTTTGGGATGCCTGCTCGTTGGGTGCTGGCCGGCGGAATCGGGTCCATCAGGTGGGCGGTGACCAGGGCGCCGGCGCTGTCGGCCTGATAGGGCGGGGATCCGGTCAGGCACTCGTGCAGCACGCAGGCCAGCGCATAGATGTCGGCGCGGTACGTCACATCTCCGTCGGAAAACCGTTCCGGCGCCATGTATTTCCAGGTGCCCACCGCCGTGCCGAGCTGAGTGAGTTTCTCGTCGGTGGTGGCACTGGCGATACCGAAATCCACCAGATAGGCGAAGTCTGCGCGGGTGACCAGCACATTCGGTGGCTTGATGTCGCGGTGCATCACGCCGGCGGCATGGGCGGCGTCCAGCGCCGACGCGACCTGGCTGATGATGGCCACCGCCCGCGGCGGGGTCAACGGGCCGAAGCGCTTGAGCATGCTGTCGAGGTCGGTGCCCTCGATGAGGCGCATCTCCAGAAACATCTTTCCGTCGATCTCGCCGTACTCGTGGATGGGCACCACGTGGGGTTCCTGCAAACGGCCCGCGATGCGGGCTTCGCGCTTCATCCGCTCGCGAAACACCGGGTCGCTGCTGAACTGGTCGGACATCAGTTTGACCGCGACCGTCCACTCCTTGACGGTGTGTTCGGCCTCGTAGACCTCGCCCATGCCACCCCGGCCCAGCAGCCGTTTCAGGTGATAGGGCCCAAACATCGTCCCCACCCGCGAAGCCTGCGCGTCGCTCATCGCTGATCCTCCAAACCAAGCCCGGCCACGCCGACCATATCAACAACACCCGCCACAACAGGCTGTGACAACCCCCTGATCTAGCAATCATGCCGTCAACCCGGACTGCGCGGGACGGGTCAGGCCTGAGTCATCTCGTAATACGCACCCCGCCGGGCCAGCAGCTCGGCGTGCGTGCCCTGTTCGACGATCCGCCCGGACTGCACCACCAGAATGCGGTCTGCCTCACGAATCGTGGAAAGACGGTGCGCGATAATAAAACTCGTCCGATCCCGGCGTAGCTCGCGCATCGCTTCCTGGATGAGGGCCTCGGTGCGGGTATCGACCGAGCTGGTCGCCTCGTCCAGTATCAGTATCTGCGGGCGGGCAAGAAAGGCGCGGGCGATAGTGATGAGTTGTTTCTCGCCGGCGCTGATGTTGGCGCCCTCGCCGGTGACCCGCGTCCGGTAGCCGGCCGGCAGCGTGTGCACGAAACGATCGACATGGGCCGCCTTAGCAGCCTGTTCGAGTTCGTCGGCGCTGGCGTCTGGCCGTCCATAGGCGATGTTCTCAGCGATCGTCCCGTCGAAGAGCCAGGTGTCCTGCAGCACCATGCCGATTCGCGATCGCAGTGTTTGCCTGCCCACCGTTGTGATATCGACTCCGTCGATAAGGATTCGGCCCGAATCGACGTCGTAGAACCGCATCAGCAGGTTCACCAGGGTGGTCTTGCCGGCCCCGGTGGGCCCGACGATCGCGACCGTGCTGCCCGCTTCGGCCACCATCGATAGGTCTTCGATCACCGGGGTGCCCGCGCGGTACGCAAAGTTCACCCGCTGGAACTCGACGCGTCCACTCAGCTGCGGACGCTGACGGTCGGGCGGCGGTAGCCGCAGCTCGGGATCCGGTGGCTCCTCGGGCTCGTCGAGCAGGTCGAAGACCCGCTCGGCACTGGCCACCCCCGATTGCAGGGTGTTGTAGATCCCGGCCAGCTGGCTCAGTGGATTGTTGAACTGCCGAACGTATTGGATGAATGCCTGGATGTTGCCGAGTGTGATGTGCCCGGTGGCCACCTGCACGCCGCCGACCACGGCGACCACGACGTAGCCGAGGTTGCCGATGAATGTCGTCGCGGGTTGCACCAGGCCGGAGATGAACTGAGCGCCGAAACCCGCCCGGTAGAGGTCGTCGTTGAGGCTGCGAAACTGCTCGCGCGCCGCGGCCTGGTGGCCGAACGTCTTGACCACCGTGAACCCGCTGTAGGTCTCCTCGATATGGGCGTTCAGCCGCCCGGTGCTGGTCCACTGCGCGACGAAAAGACGTTGCGAACGTCGGGTGATCGCGCGCGTCACCAGCAGCAGCAACGGCACCGTCAGCAGGGTGATCAGCGCCAACAGCGGTGAGATCGACAGCATCATCGCCAGCGCCGCCAGAACGGCCAGAGCCGACGTCACCAGCTGGCTGATCGTCAGCGACAGCGACGACTGGATATTGTCCACGTCGTTGGTGACCCGGCTCAGCAACTCGCCGCGCTGCTGTCGGTCGAAGTAGGAGATCGGCAGCCGGTGCAGCTTGTCCTCGACGTCGGATCGCAGCGCCGCGATGGTCCTCTGCACGGTAACGTTCAGCAGCCGGGCCTGAGCCCAAAGCAACAGCGCGGCGGTCAGATACAGCGCCAGGGCCAACGCCAGCGTTCGGCCCACCGCGTCGAAGTCAACGCCTCGGCCCGGCACCGCGTTCATTCCGGACAGCAGGTCGGCGAAGGCGTTGTCACCACGGGCCCGGGCTTCGGCGACGGCCTGCGCCTTGCTGATTCCCGCCGGCAGCCGTCGCCCGATCACCCCGTTGAACAGCAGATCCGTTGCGTGGCCAAGGATTCGCGGTACGGCGACCCCGATTGCGGTGCCGGTGATGCCCAGTGTGACGACCGCGATGCTGAGCCGGCGTTGTGGTGCAAGCCGTTTCACCAGACGGGCCGCCGAACCCCGGAAGTCGCGCGGCCGCGTTGCGGTGGGAGGCGGGGCCGCACCGGGCCGGACGCGCACGGTCGTCACTGCGCGCCCCCCACTCCGGCGCCTACCGATTGCGACGCGGCGAACTCCGCGTACGTGGCGCAGTCGGCCAGCAGCGATTCGTGGCTACCCGTGCCGACGATCTTCCCGTTATCGATGACGATCACCTGGTCGGCTCGCGCGGCAGTTGAAATACGCTGGGTGACAAGCATAATGGTGGATGCTGGCGCCGTCTCGCGCAGCGCCTCACGGACGCGGGCGTCGGTGTGCACGTCGAGCGCGGACAGCGCGTCGTCGAACAGATAGATGGCCGGACGGCGGATGACGGCTCGGGCTATCGCCAGCCGTTGGCGCTGCCCACCGGAGAAATTGATGCCACCCTGGGCGACGCGCATCTGCAGTCCGTGCTCGTGTCCCCGTACGAAATCTTCTGCGGCCGCGACGCGTAACGCCTCCCACATGTCGTCGTCGGTCACCACCTGGTTTGGCGCCGCACCGTAGCGCAGGTTATCCGCGACGGTGCCCGAGAAGAGGTAGCCGCGCTGGGGCACCAGCCCGATTGCCGACCAGAGCCGGTCGGTCCGGTAGTCGCGCACATTGACGTCGTCTATCAGGACGGTGCCGGCAGTGACGTCAAATAGCCGGCAGATCAACGACACCAACGTCGACTTACCCGAACCGGTGCTGCCTACGATCGCGGTGGTGGTGCCGGGCAGTGCCGTCAACGAGACATCCTGCAGCACGGGGTATTCAGCGCCGGGATAGCTGAATGTCACACCGTCCAAGCGCACTACACCGGTGACGCCGGCCGGCGGGAACTTGGGGTCTGGTGGGCTTTCGATGGCGGCGGACGTGGCGAGCACCTCGGTGATCCGTTCGGCGCACACCGACGCGCGCGGCAGCACGACCAGCGTCATGGTCGCCATCATGACCGCCAACAGGATCTGGGAGAAATAGGACAGGAAGGCGGTCAGCGAGCCGACTTGCATCTGGCCCTTGTCGATGCGCAGCCCGCCGAACCAGATCAGTGCGACGCTGGAGATGTTGATGGTCAATGTGGTTACCGGCAGCATCAGCGCTTGCCAGCTGCCGGCGGCCTGTGCGGTATCGGACAGCGCGGTGTTGGCCTTGGAGAACCTGTCGCGCTCGAAGTGTTCGCGGGTGAACGCCCGGACCACCCGGACACCGGAGAGCTGGTCGCGCAGCACCCGGTTGATGCCGTCTATCAGGGTCTGCATGCCGCGGAACAGCGGCAGCATGTGCGTCATGATCCAGTAGTTGCCCAGTCCCAGGACGGGAATGCTGATGAGCAGCAACCAGGTCAGCGCGGCTTCCTGGTGGACGGCCATGATGATTCCGCCGACGCACATGATGGGTGCGGTCACCAGTACGGTGCCGGTCATCTGAACCAGAAACACGATCTGACGGATGTCGTTGGTGCTGCGGGTCAGCAAGGTCGCCGTGCCGAACCGGGCGGTCTCCGGTTCCGAGAAGGTGATGACGTGTTCGAACATTGCGCCGCGCAGATCGCGTCCGAAGCCGGTACCGGTACGGGTGCCGAAGTACATCGCCCCGATCGAACACAGCACCTGCAGCCCGGTGACCCCGAGCATCACCACGCCGAGCCGCACGATGGTGGCGGTGTCACCCTTTGCGACGCCGTCGTCGATGATCGTGGCGTTGACCGTCGGCAGGTACAACGACGCCAGGGTGCTGGTCAGCTGCAGCGCCATCAGCACCGCGACCAGCCCGCGGTACGGCCGGATGTACTGGCGCAATAGTGCCGACAGCATTGGCTAACTCTCGCACACCGCGACGGCAAGAGTTCGCCGCGCCGCGGCCGGCTTCGTCGGCGCGCCGCGCCCGCCGGCCGTGATGAAATGCCTGTTCAAGTGCGGTGTCGGTGGTTGGCCAGCTACGGTGCCGCTACAGTGCATCGTGTGGACCAGCAACAGGCTTGGGCAAGGTAGGGCAGCAGTGCGGCGTAACTTGCGAGCACTGACTCTGTCCGTGTCGGCTCTGATGATTCTGCTCCCCGGGCTTGCCGGATGCTCCGACTCCGGTGGCAACAATCCGGCTGCCACGCCGTCGGGCGGGCCGGGCAGCGGGGAGGGGCACCACGGCCCGATGTTCCCGGTATGCGGCGGCGTTGGCGATCAGGCGGTGTCGGATCTGACCAAGATGACCGGGCTCATCAACACCGCGCGGAATTCGGTCGGCTGCCAGTGGCTGGCCGGTGGCGGCATTCTCGGCCCGCACTTCTCCTTCTCCTGGTATCGCGGCAGCCCGATCGGGCGCGAACGCAAGACCGAGGAGCTGTCGCGCGCCAGCGTCGAAGACATCAACATCGACGGTCACGGCGGATTCATCGCCGTCGGCAACGAGCCGAACCTGGGCGATTCGTTGTGCGAAGTCGGAATCCAGTTTCAGGACGACTTCATCGAATGGTCGGTCAGCTTCAGCCAGAAGCCATTCCCGCCGCCGTGCGACATAGCAAAAGAACTGGCACGTCAGTCGATTGCGAACTCGAAATGATGAAAAGACATGTTCTGGCGGCATTTCTGGCCTTGGTCAGCGCGGTGACCGTGTTGGCCGGATGTTCGGAATCCATCGGAGGTACCGCCGTGAAGGCGGGCTCGGGCGGCACCCCGCGCAACAACAACTCCCAGCAGCAGTACCCGAATCTGCTCAAGGAATGTGAAGTCCTGACCACCGACATCCTGGCCAAGACCGTCGGGGCCGACCCGCTGGACATTCAGAGCACGTTCGTCGGCGCGATCTGCCGGTGGCAGGCGGCCAACCCGGCTGGTTTGATCGACATCACCCGGTTCTGGTTCGAGCAGGGCAGCCTCGGCAACGAACGCAAGGTCGCCGACTTCCTGAAGTACAAGGTCGAGAGCCGCAACATCGCGGGCGTCGATTCGATTGTGATGCACGCCGACGATGCGAACGGCGCGTGCGGGGTAGCCAGCGACGCGGCGGGAGTGGTCGGCTGGTGGATCAACCCCCAGGCGCCCGGCATCGACGCCTGCGGGCAGGCCATCAAGTTGATGGAGCTGACGCTGGCCACCAACTCGTAGCTTTTTCAGGCGTCAGCTCTACCGCGGCACGTGGAAGGCGGTCAGCGCCGCCCGACCCGGCTCCAGGGCCGCCCAGCCGCCGGCAACGGCCAACACGGCGATAGCCGATGTCGGGTACTTATCCGAAATGCGTTCCAGGGCAGCCTGGTCGGTGCCGTCGGCGCCCGCGAGAATCAGCGAAACTTCTGACATCGTCGGTTCGTGTCCCACCACCAGCAGGGTGGTGATGTCGTCCGAAACCTTGTTGATTTCTTCGATCAGCGCCCCGGGCGTGGCGCCGTAGAGCCGGTCGGCGTAACGCGTCGGCGCATCGATGCCGGTGCGCGACAGAGTCTGCCGGGTCCGCGTCGCGGTGGAGCACAACACGCCATCGATGGTGGGCACATTGGCGCGCAACCAGTCACCGGCCAGCGCGGCCTCTCGTATGCCGCGGGGCGCCAAGGGCCGGTCGTGATCGGCTATTTTTTCTGGGAACCCGTCCGGGTACGACGACTTGGCGTGCCGTAGCAGCAGTAGCGTTGCGTCCTTCATCCGAATACCCTAAGACCAATCAGCCGCCCGGACGCCAGCCGAGTTCCTGGTACATCGCAAACATCAAATCAGCTGGACTTTTCCTCGTCCAGGCCTCGTCCAGAGGAGCGCCGAGATAGGTCACAGGCATGCCGGTGCGCGTCCCCGGAGTTGTCGGTACCCCGCCCTAGACTTCGCAGTGCCTTGACAGCCATGCAATTTCGGAGGGAGGTTTACCGGGATGCGCTTCCTGCACACCGCAGACTGGCAGCTCGGCATGACCCGGCACTTCCTTGCCGGCGACGCCCAGCCACGGTATTCGGCGGCCCGCCGCGACGCGGTGGCCGCCCTCGGCGCGCTTGCCGTTGATACGGGCGCCGAGTTCGTCGTGGTGTCCGGTGACATCTTCGAACACAACCAGCTGGCCCCGCAGGTCATCAGCCAGTCCCTGGAGGCTATGCGCGCCATTGCGATTCCCGTGTACCTGCTGCCGGGCAACCACGACCCGCTGGACGCGTCATCGGTGTACACCAGCGCGCTCTTCACCGCCGAATGCCCGGACAACGTGGTGGTGCTCGATCGTGCCGGCGTCCATCAGCTGCGGCCGGGCCTGGAGATCGTCGCTGCGCCCTGGCGTTCCAAGGCCCCGACCACGGATCTGGTCGCCGAGGCCCTCAAGGCCCTTGATGAGCTGGCCCCGGCTCCGACCTCTTCCAAGGTCACCCGGGTGCTCGTCGCCCACGGCGGCGTCGACGTTCTTGACCCCGATCGCGATAAACCCTCGCTGATCCGGCTGGCCGAGCTGGACGACGCGCTGGCCGGTGGTGCCGTGCACTATGTGGCACTGGGAGATAAGCATTCGCTCACCCAGGTCGGCGGCGGCGGCCGGGTGTGGTACTCGGGCTCGCCGGAGGTCACCAACTTCGACGACGTCGAATCGAACCCCGGCCACGTCCTGATCGTCGACATCGACGAAACCGACCCGCGACGCGCCGTCACGGTGACGCCCCGGCATGTCGGCCAATGGCAGTTCATCACCTTGCACCATCAGGTGGACAACAGCCGCGACATCGCTGACCTCGACCTGAACCTCGATCTGCTGGCGGGCAAGGACCGCACCGTCGTGCGGCTGGCGTTGACCGGTTCCCTGACGGTCACCGACCGCGCCCTGCTGGATGCCTGCCTGGACAAATACTCACGGCTGTTCGCCTCGCTGGACCTCTGGGAACGGCACACCGACCTCGCGGTGATGCCCGCCGACGGAGAGTTCACCGGCCTCGGCATCGGGGGATTTGCCGCCGCCGCCGTCGAGGAGCTGGTCGCAACCGCGCGCGACGGCGGTGCCGAATCCGCCGTTGACGCCCAGGCTGCACTTGGGCTGTTGCTGCGGCTCACCGATCGGGGAGCGGCGTGAAACTGCACCGGCTGGTCCTGACGAATTACCGCGGCGTCGCGCACCGCGAGATCGAGTTCCCCGACCACGGCGTGGTGGTGGTGTACGGCGCCAACGAGATCGGCAAGTCCTCGATGATCGAGGCGTTGGACCTACTCCTGGAATCCAGGGACCGGTCCACGAAGAAAGAAGTCAAGCAGGTCAAACCGACCAACTCCGACGTCGGCTCGGAAGTCACCGCCGAAATCAGCAGCGGTCCTTACCGTTTCGTTTACCACAAGCGTTTTCACAAGAAGTGCGAGACTGCGCTGACGGTGCTGGCGCCGCGCCGCGAACAGCTGACCGGCGACGAAGCGCACGAGCGCGTCACGGCGATGCTGGCCGAGACGGTGGACAACGATCTGTGGCACGCGCAACGCGTGCTGCAGGCCGCGTCGGTCGCCGCGGTGGATCTTTCCGGCTGTGATGCCTTGTCGCGCGCGCTCGACGTGGCCGCCGCGCGTTCTGACACCGAGGCTGCGCTGTCGGGCGCCGAGCCGTTGCTCATCGAGCGAATCGATACCGAGTATGGGCGTTACTTCACCGGAACCGGACGTGCCACCGGAGAGTGGGCCGCCGCGATCTCCCAGCTGGAAGATGCCGAGGCCGCGGTGCGGGACTGTGCGGCAGCGGTGGCCGAGGTCGACGAGCGGATGCGCCGCCATGCCGTGCTGACCCAGCAGGTGGCCGAGCTGTCGCAACTGCGGCTCGCCGCGGGCCCGCGGTTGGCAGTCGCTCGTGCCGCTGCCGACAAGATCGCAGAACTCACCCGCCAAGCGCGCGAGGCCAAGCTGGTCGCGGCCGCCGCCGCGGCGACCAACGCGGCAGCGGCCGCAGCCCACAACGGGCGATTGCGGCTCCTGACCGAAATCGAAACTCGCGCCGCGAATATCGCCGGGGCTGAGGCCGAAGCCCAAGAAGCCGTCAACGCTGGCTCGACAACAACTGCGGAAGCCGAGGCCGCCGACGCCGCGGTCGAGGAGGGCATCCGGCTCCTGACGATTGCCCAACGGCGCGTCGAATGCGCACGGCGCACCGTCGACCGGCTCGCCGACCGTGACGAGGCGGCTGGGTTGAAGACCCGGCTGGCCAAGATCGACGCCATTGCGCATGACCGTGAGCGCGTCTGTGCTGAACTGGCCGCGGTATCGATCACCGAGGAACTGCTGCAGCAGATCGAGAGTGCCGCGGCTGCAGTCGACCGCACCGGCGATCAGCTGGAGTCGAACTCCGCAGTGGTGGAGTTCACCGCCGCCGCGGACATCGAACTCATCGTCGGCCACCAACGGGTGTCATTATCGGCGGGCCAAGCCTGGTCGATGACGGCCTCCGGCCCAACCGAGGTCGAGGTCGCGGGTGTGCTGACCGCGCGGGTCGCCCCTGGGGAAACTGCACTCGACGTTCAAGCCAAATACGCTGCGGCACAAAACGAACTGGCGGCTGCGCTGTGCGTGGCCGATGCGGCAGACCTTGGGGACGCCCGGGGCGCGCTACAGCGCCGCCGCGAACTGCAGGGCAATCGTGACCAGTTGAGCGCCACCTTGGCCGCTCTGTGCGGGGATGACGACATTGCCCAACTGCGTGCGCGGCTGGCGGAGTTGACTGCCGCTCAGCTCGCCGAGCCGGACCTCTTGGCGCTGGACGTGACCGGCGCGCGTGCCGAACTCGAGGCGGCAGAAGCGAGTCGGGCGGCCGCAGACGCCGGTTGCGAGACTTGTCGCCGGGTCGCGGCGGCTGCTGGCCTTCGGCTCGCCGAGACATCCACGCGGGCGACGGTTCTGCTGAATAACGCGGCGGCCCAACGCGTCGAGCTGGATGCGGCCACCGACCGGTTGACGCAGGAACGGGCGGACGTCAGCGACGAAGACCTGGCCGCAGCGGCGGATGCGGGGCTGCGCGCGGCCCAGACCGCGGAACAGCAGGCCGCCGACCTGGCAGCTGAGCTTGCCGCCGCGGCGCCCGACGCGGTGGCTGCCGAATTGACCGACGCCACCGAGGCAGTCGAGTCGCTGAGCGACGACTACGAAGCCGCTGCCCGAGCATTGCGCGAGGTGAACATCGAACTCGCGGTCTTCGGCAGCGAAGGTCGCCAAGGCAAGCTCGACGCCGCCGAGATCGATCGTGAGCACGCCGTCAGCCAGCACGCCCGGGTCGGCGGGCGGGCCCGGGCCGCGCGGCTGCTGCGGTCGGTGATGGCGCGTCACCGCGACACCACCAGGTTGGGTTATGTCGAGCCTTACCGCACCGAATTGCAGCGGCTGGGCCGCCCGGTGTTCGGGCCGTCGTTTGAGGTCGACATCGACAGCGATCTGCGCATCCGCAGCCGGACCCTGGACGGCACCACGGTGCCTTACGAGTCGTTATCGGGCGGTGCCAAAGAACAACTCGGCATACTGGCGCGGTTGGCCGGTGCGGCCTTGGTCGCCAAGGAGGACACCGTGCCGGTGGTGATCGACGACGCGCTGGGCTTCACCGATCCGGACCGACTGGCCAGGATGGGGGAGGTGTTCGACGCCGTGGGCACGCAGGGACAGGTGATCGTGCTGACGTGCAGTCCGGACCGCTACGACCGTGTCAAGGGTGCGCACCGCATCGATCTCAACGTTTAGCACCGTTGCCGAGCGTGCAACCAGCTTCACGTTCGCGCGCACCTGAGCTTCGCAATCTCGGCAGAATGGGAACTATGGCGGCGCGGCAGCGATGACGATGAACCCGATGCGGCGCCGCACGCAGCAAAAGCTGGCGGGCATGCCCGGCGTGCGCCCGATACGCCGGCCGGTGTCGCCGGACAACGCTGACGAGTTTGACCTTCACTACGTGCGCGGTGGGCGCAAGTCCGCGCACCCGCTGGTGATCATCCCCGGAGGCCCGGGGGTGGCCTCGGTGCAGATGTACAAAGGTTTGCGGCGCCGGGCCGCCAACGCCGGTCTCGATGTCATCATGATCGAGCACCGCGGAGTGGGGATGTCCCGCCATGACGACTCGGGTGCCGACCTGCCCCCGCAAGCATTGAGCGTCAGTCAAGTGGTCGACGACGTGGCCGCTGTGCTCGACGACGCGAAGGTGCACTCGGCCGTCATCTACGGCACGTCTTATGGCACGTATATCGCGGCGGGACTGGGCGTGCGTCATCCCGGCCGAGTGCGGGCGATGATCCTCGATTCGCCGCTGCTGTCGCGGCATGACATTGCTTTGGTACGCAATGCTGTTCGTGGGCTGTTACTGAACGGCGACAGTCCGGAGACCGCCGCGCTGGCGCCCAAGGTGCGTAAGCTCGTCGACGCCGGAATAATGACCGCCTCAGCGGGGCAAGTCGCCGCCGCCGTCTACGGCTACGGTGGGGCCGCATTACTTGATCGCCAGCTTGACCTGTTGCTGGATGGCCGAATTGGGTTGTGGAATGGCCTGGCCCGGTTCACCGGGTTGCTTACTCGCACGGTGCCCTACCGGTACGAAATGGACCTGGTGAACCGTATCGCATTCCGCGAACTGGACTATGCCGCGGAACCGGACGGCCTACCGCTCGATCCCGCGCTCGCAATACGCGAAACGCTCACTGAAACAGCGGAGTTCGAAGCAGAGCCTTACGACCTGGTGGCCGAGATGCCAAAATTCAGTTGGCCCGCAGTCGTCGTTTCCGGTGGCCGCGACCTCATCACACCGCCGGCGGTGGCCCAGCGAGTCGCGTCACTGCTGCCGAATTCGGTGCTGTTGGCGCTGCCGACGATGGGGCACAGCGCGCTGGACTTTCGCGAACCCGCAGCCCTGGCCGTTGCCGGCTCTGTGTGGCGCGGCGAGCTCGACGGGCTCGCGAACCAAGCGCCGATGCTGGACGCGCTACCGGCGCGTCCGGCGCAGCGCTTGTTGTGGAAGGCAATCGATGCGGCGGTCACCGCCGAGGCCATGGTCCCGAGGGTACGGCGAGCAGACACAAAAGCCCCCTAATTGGGCTGGAAAGAGGGGCTTTTGTGTCTGCTCGGCACCCACTAACTTGGGATGAACCCGATTGCCATCCAATCCGTGTCGGCCATCCCGAACGCGCCGTAGTTGGCCAGATCGCTTCGCACGGCGATGTTGCCGGGCGACTGGAACAGCGGCAGGCTGAAGCCTTCCTGCCAGAGCATCGCGTCGACCTCATTGGCAAGCGCGCGCGCCTTGCCCGGGTCCAGCTCGGAAAGCGTCTGGTAGATCTTGGCGTCGATCTCGGGGCTGCCGATTTTGCCGAAGTTGCTGTCGCCGTCAGAGGCGTAGATCTGCGGCAGCGCGGACAGCGGGAAAGCGGCACCCACCCAACTGAATTGGGTGATATCGAAGTCGCCGGGTGTCACGTACTGGCTAAAGAAACCATTGCCTGACTTAATATCGAGCTGCAGCTTGACACCGATCTGCGCCAGGTTTTGTTGGGCGACCAGGGCAATCTGCTTGCTTGATTGCGCGTCGTAGACGACGTCGCGAACGACGAGTTGTTTGCCGTTTTTTTCCCGCACAGTTCCGTTGAGCTTCCAGCCCTGGGCATCCAAGTCTCTGCGGGCCTGGTCGGGGTTGTAATCGCCTGGCGCGCTGTTATTTTGGTAGCCCACTTGACCTTCGACGTAGATATGGTTGTTGAGCGGCGCCGGGTGACCGGTCAGGCCGTGCTGGACGACGTCGACGATGGCTCGGCGGTCGATGCCTCTGCAGATCGCCAGCCGCAGTCCTTTGTCCTCCATGATGGATCCGGGTGCGCCATTGAAGGTGAAGTGCGCCCAGGTGGGGGTGGGTGAGCGCCGGATCACGATTCCAGCCGTCCGTTGGGCGGTGACCATATCGTCCAGCGAGCCCACGCCGGCGGCGTCGATATCCTTGTTTTGCAGGGCGGGGATCGTGGCGGAGGGGTCGAGGACGAGGTATGTGATGGAGTCCAGCCGCGGTTTGGTGCCCCACCAGCGAGGGTTGCGGGTGAGCACGATGCGCTGCGCGGGCCTGTCGATCTTGGACACGATGAACGGCCCGGCCGACGGCCCGGGGGCTTCGAGCTGGCCCTGGTTGAAGACGTCCGGGTTCGCCGTCATGCTGCGGGGCTGTATCCCGCCGGCAAACATCCCTTGCCACTCGGCGTAGGGCTCGGCGAACGTGACCACCGCTTGGCGTTCGTCAACGCCCTTGGTTACCGACTTCACTCGATCGAACCCGGCATGGCTGGCGATCAAGAACCGTTTGTCGCGGCCGCTGCACGCGTCGACCTCCGACTTGAGGTCCTCCCAGCTAAGCGGGGTGCCATCATTCCAGCTCGCTTTGGGATTGATGGTGTAGGTGACCACCTGAGGGTTGGTGCCGGTCAGCTCGGCGCCGATGAAGTAATCCGTGTTGACTTTCAGCGTCCCGTCCGGCCGGGTGATAAACGCCCCCGGCAGCAGCGGTGACACAACGCTACCGGTGTCGGCGGTATTGCCGTCGATGTTAAGGGAGTTGAAGTTGTCCGGAAACGACGCCAGCGGCAGCCGCAGGTTGCCACCGTCGCGCAGCGTCGTCGGGTCCCGTGGATTGATGTCACTCGTGGTGCCGATCTGCGCGGCCCGCGCTTCCGGCAAATCCTGATACCCGTTCGAACAGCCCGTGGCGACCAAGGCAAGCACCAACGCCAGCAGCGTGAGCCTGCGAATCATCGGCGGGTGCGTCACGCCGACGATGCTAACTGCCGGCGACATCGCGTTGCGCCCGCGGAACGGCGGCCAGCAGTCGCTGGGTGTACACGTGCTGTGGATGGGTAAACACCTGGTCGCCACCGCCCTGTTCCACGATCTTCCCGTGGTGCATCACCGCCACCCGGTGCGCCAGGTGTCTGACCACCGAAAGATCGTGTGAAACAAACAAATACGACAAACCGAATTGCCCTTGCAGGTCCAGCAGCAAGTTGATGATGCCCGCCTGAATAGACACGTCGAGCGCCGACACGGGCTCGTCGAGCGCAAGGATCTTCGGCTGCAGCGCCAGCGCTCGCGCGATGCCAATCCGCTGCTTCTGGCCACCTGAGAACTCGGCCGGATAGCGGCTGGCGTCGGCGCGGTCCAACCCGACGATCGCCAGCAGCTCGGCGACCCGCCCCTCGCATCGCGGCCTGTCGAAACCGTTGGCCACCAACGGTTCAGCGATAATGTCGAATACCGGTAACCGGGGGTCCAACGAGGCCACCGGGTCCTGAAACACCACCTGTACTTCGGTCCGCAGTTTACGACGGGCGGCCGGGTCGAGGGTCGATACGTCGATGCCCAGAATCTCGATGGAACCCGCCTGCGGCTTAGTGAGTTCCAGAATCTGGCTCAGTGTGGTTGATTTGCCCGAACCGGATTCGCCGACGATACCCAGAGTGCGCCCCTGCTCCAAGGTGAAGCTGACGCCGTCGACCGCGCGCACCTCACCGACCCGCCTGCGCAATATCGCGCCCTTGGTCAGTGGGTAAGTCTTGGCGAGGTCGCTAACCCGCAGCACCACCGTCGGTTCGCCGGCATCGCCCTCGGTTGTGGGTGGTTGCGTTGACACATTGAAGATTTCGGCTGCACTGCGTCCGGCGACGTCATCGGTGCGGATACACGCCGCCCAGTGCCCCTCCCCTATGGGAACGAGATCGGGTTCCGCCGAACGGCATTCATCAATCACCAGCGGACAGCGCGGGGCGAACGGGCACGCACTCGGCGATAGCGACGACATCGTCGGTGGCGCGCCGGGGATCGGAATCAGCCGGGTGCCCTGCGGGGCATCCAGCCGCGGAACCGAACCCAGCAATCCGACGGTGTAAGGCATCCGGCGGTCGCGGTAAAGATCTTCGACGGTGGCGATCTCGACCCCACGCCCGGCGTACATGACCATTGCCCGGTCGGCGAACTCCGATACCACGCCCAGGTCGTGGGTGATGATCAGCACGCCGGCGCCGGTCACGTCGCGCGCGGTTCGCAGAACGTCGAGGATCTGGGCCTGCACGGTGACGTCCAGCGCGGTGGTCGGTTCGTCACAGATCAACAGGTCCGGATCATTGGCGATCGCCATCGCGATCACCACCCGCTGGCGCTCGCCGCCGGATAGCTCGTGCGGGAAGGACTTCGCCCGCTGTTCTGGCTGGGAGATACCGACCAGCTCGAGGAGCTCGACGGCGCGTTTGCGGGCATCGGCGCGGCTGATGTCGTGGTTGTGCACGTCGATGGCTTCGGCTATCTGGCTGCCGATGGTGTAGACGGGGGTGAGCGCCGACATCGGGTCTTGAAATACGGTGCCGATCGTCTTGCCGCGGATCCGTGACATCGCCTGGTCGGACAGCCCGAGTATGTCCTCGCCGTGCAGCCGCACCGATCCCGACACGTTCGCGTACTCGGGCAGCAATCCGATAACCGCCATTGCGGCTGTGCTTTTGCCCGAACCGGATTCGCCGACGATGGCGACCACTTCGCCCGGATCGATGTGGTAGGTCGTGCCGCGCACTGCGGACACCGCAACGTCCCCGGTCTCGAAGGTGACGTTCAGATCCGTCACCTCCAGCAGGGCTGTCACCTGGGTCGCCGGTTCTTGCGGCGCGGGGGCCGGCTGCGGGGATCCAGCGCGTCGCGCAGGCCGTCCCCGGTGAGGTTGGCGCACAAGACGATCAGCACCAGCGCCCCGGCCGGGAACAGGAACACCCAGGGGAAGGTGGTGGCCGACGGGGTCCCTTCGGCGATCAGGGTGCCCAGCGAGACATCGGGTGGCTGAACGCCGAATCCCAGAAAGCTCAAGCCGGTTTCAGAGAGGATCGCGGATCCGACGTTCAGAGTCGCGTCGATGATGAGGATCGAGGCGACGTTCGGCAAGATGTGGTGCAGGATGATGCGGCGGCTGGCCACCCCCATATAGCGGGCCGCACGGATGAATTCGCGTTCACGCAGGCTCATGGTCAGTCCGCGCACCATGCGCGAGCTGACCATCCAGCCGAATGCCGCGAGCAGGACGATGAGCCACAGGATGCTGCCCGACTGTGTGGTGCGGGCGCTGGCGATAGCGATGAGTAGGAAGCTCGGCACCACCAACAGCAGGTCTACCAGCCACATGAGGGCTCGGTCGCGCGGTCCGCCGAAATAACCGGCGACCGTCCCAACGGTGGCGGCGATGGTGGTCGAGATCAATGCCACGCAGAATCCGATCAGCATCGACTTCTGCATGCCGCGCAGGGTCCGGGCCAGCAGATCCTGACCGAGCGCGTTGGTGCCGAACCAGTGCTTGAGCGACGGTGGCTGCAGCAGTGCGTCGTAGTCGAGATGGTTGTAGTCGTAGGGGAGCAGCGGCGGCAGAGCGTAGCAGCCGACGAACCCGACCAGTAGCAGAGTCAACGCCACAACCGCAGGCCTGTTCCGAATGAATCGGCGCGTCAACAGAGTTCGCCGTGAGACGAAGGCGGCGTGCACGCCGGACCCGACCGATACGGTTTCCGGGGCGGCAGCTTGTTGCGTCATGACACCCGCACCCTCGGGTCTAGCACCGCATAGAAGATGTCGGACAACAGGCCGGCGAGCAGGATCGCCAACGCGGAAAACAGCGTGATCGCCGCGATGACATTGGTGTCCTGTGTCGAGATGCCCAACACTACCCATTCGCCCATGCCGTGCCAGCCGAAGATCTTCTCGACGAATATCGCGCCGACGACCAGGCCGCTGACCCCGTACGCGAAGAGTGTGGCGAGTGGAATCAGCGCGGTCCGCAGGCCGTGTTTGAACAGCGCGCGCCGACGGGTCAGGCCCTTGGCGCGAGCGGTCCGGATGAAATCCTCGCTTAGCACGTCCAACATGGCGTTCCGCTGGTAGCGGCTGAAGCTCGCGATCGCGCCCAGCGCCAGCGTCAGGGTCGGCAGTACCAGGTGTTGCGCGCGGTCGACGAGCCCGTCCCACACTCCGCCCGGCGGAATCGGTGACGTCTCACCGGTGTACAGGAACAGCCGAACACCGGTGAACGTGTTCACCCGCAGCGCGACCAGGATGAGCAGGCCCGCCAGTACGAATGACGGAATGCTGAGGGTAATCAACGACAGCACGGTGATGACGCGGTCGCTCAGCCGGTATTGCCGGATAGCCCCCCAAGCTCCCACAATGACGCCGATTATCGTGCCCAGCACCGAACCGGTCACCACGAGCCGCAGGCTGATCCCGATCCGGTGCCACAGTTCCCGGGAGACGGGGTGGCCGGTGACGGTCTTGCCGAAGTCGCCGTGGGCCACACCGGACACCCATTTCGCATACCGGATGGGTATGGGTTTGTCCAAGCCGAGCTGGGCCGCTTTGGCGTCGATCAGTTCCTTGGTCGGCGTCGGGTGGCGTTGGATGTAACTGTCCAGCGGATGAAACGTCGCGGATGCCAGGCAATATGCCAAAAACGATGCCAGCGCGAGCAGCACGAGGTAATTGAGGAACCGGCGCGCAAGGAAGCGGATCACGCCGAACCGCCCCGGAGTCGCATTTGGACAGGTTAGCGAGCCGAGAGCGGGCTGGCCGGACGAAGCGGTGCCAAGTGGGCGCCAAATCCTTGCGATCGGCTTGATTCGCATGGGTGAAATCCGGTTGGCCGATTGTTAAGCTCCACCGCGGCGTCGATCTGCGTAGCAAACCCATCCCGCGATGCCGGAGGAGACTTGCGTGACGGTTACCGATAGCTATCTGGCCCAGAATGCTCATTACGCGAGCGCCTTCAAGGGGCCGCTACCCCTACCGCCAAGCAAACACGTGGCGGTCGTGGCATGCATGGATGCCCGACTCGACGTCTACCGCGTCCTCGGCCTCAACGAAGGCGAAGCGCACGTCATCCGAAACGCGGGCGGGGTCGTCACAGACGACGTAATCCGCTCGTTGGCCATCAGCCAGCGGCTACTGGGGACCCAGGAGATCATCCTGATCCACCACACCGACTGCGGAATGCTGACCTTTACCGACGACGACTTCAAGCGCGACATCCAGGCCGAGACGGGCGTCAAACCACCGTGGGCGGCCGAGGCCTTTCCCGACATCGAGGCAGACGTCCGCCAGTCGCTACGCCGCATCGAGAACAGCCCGTTCGTCACCAAGCACGTCTCGTTGCGCGGTTTCGTGTTCGACGTGGCAACCGGCAAGTTGCACGAGGTCACGCTCTAAGCGTCAACCGACATCATTGACACCAGCCGGCGCGGCTGGTTTCATGATCAGCAATAGCTATAAAAGTTGGTTAGTTCAACCATATTTATCGGAATAGGAACCCATGGCCACCGACGTGAAGGCCGGCCCCGCCGCCGGCCAGTACGAATTGAGCCATCTGCGCTCACTGGAGGCAGAAGCGATCCACATCATCCGCGAGGTGGCGGCCGAGTTCGAGCGGCCGGTGCTGTTGTTCTCGGGCGGCAAGGACTCCATCGTGATGCTGCACCTGGCACTCAAGGCGTTTCGCCCGGGGCGGCTGCCGTTTCCGGTGATGCATGTCGACACCGGGCACAACTTCGATGAAGTGATCGCGGCCCGCGACGAGCTGGTCGCCGAGGCGGGGGTGCGGCTCGTGGTGGCGTCGGTGCAGGAAGACATCGACGCCGGCCGCGTCGTCGAGACCATCCCATCGCGCAATCCGATCCAGACCGTGACGCTGCTGCGCCACATCGGGCTCAACAAGTTCGACGCCGCATTCGGGGGAGCGCGGCGCGACGAGGAGAAGGCGCGCGCCAAGGAGCGGGTGTTCAGCTTCCGCGACGAGTTCGGTCAATGGGATCCGAAGGTCCAGCGGCCGGAGCTGTGGAATCTCTATAACGGCCGGCACCACAAAGGTGAGCACATCCGGGTCTTCCCGCTGTCCAACTGGACCGAGTTCGACATCTGGTCCTACATCGGCGCCGAGAAGATCAAGTTGCCGTCGATCTATTTCGCGCATCGGCGCAAGGTGTTCAAACGTGACGGGATGTTGCTGGCGGTCGACCGACACCTGCAGCCCCGCCCCGACGAGCCGGTGTTCGAAGAGACGGTGCGTTTCCGCACCGTGGGGGACGTCACCTGCACCGGATGTGTGAAGTCAGAGGCCGCCACCGTGTCGGAGGTCATCGCCGAGACCGCGGTTTCCCGGTTGACCGAGCGGGGGGCGACCAGGGCCGATGACAGGATCTCGGAGGCCGGAATGGAAGACCGCAAACGACAGGGTTACTTCTGATGGCGACATTATTGCGGCTCGCGACCGCGGGCTCAGTAGACGACGGCAAGTCCACCCTGATCGGTCGCCTGCTCTACGACTCCAAGGCCGTGATGGAAGACCAGTGGGCGTCGGTGGAACGGGCGTCGGAGGAGCGCGGCCACGAGTACACCGACCTGTCGCTGGTCACCGACGGCTTGCGGGCGGAGCGCGAACAGGGCATCACCATCGACGTCGCCTACCGCTACTTCGCCACTCCCAAGCGGAAATTCATCATCGCCGACACCCCGGGCCACATCCAGTACACCCGCAACATGGTCACCGGTGCGTCCACCGCCCAGCTGGTGATCGTGCTCGTCGACGCGCGCCACGGCCTGCTCGAGCAGTCACGCCGGCACGCGTTCCTGGCGTCACTGCTGGGCATCCAGCACATCGTGCTCGCGGTCAACAAGATGGACCTGATCGGCTGGGACAAAGAGAAATTCGAGGCGATCCGCGACGAATTCCACGCCTTTGCCGCGCGGCTGGACGTGCAGGACGTCGCCACCATCCCTATGTCTGCCTTGCACGGCGACAACGTCGTCAGCAAATCCGACCAGGCGCCCTGGTACGAGGGTCCGGCGCTGCTGTCCCACCTCGAAGAGGTCTACATCGCCGGCGACCGCAATCTGGTCGACGTGCGATTCCCGGTGCAGTACGTCATCCGCCCACAGACCCACGAGCACCAAGACCACCGCAGCTACGCCGGGACCGTGGCCAGCGGAGTGATGCGCCCAGGCGACGAAGTGGTCGTGCTGCCGGTCGGCAAGACCACCCGGATCACCTCGATCGAGGGACCCAATGGTCTTGTGGAAGAGGCATTTCCACCGATGGCGGTCTCGGTGAGCCTCGCCGACGAGATTGATATATCCCGCGGCGACCTCATCGCCCGCACCAACAACCAGCCAAGGGTCACGCAGGAATTCGATGCGACCGTGTGTTGGATGGCCGATGCCGCGGCTCTGGAGCCCGGCCGGGACTACGTCATCAAACACACCACGCGGACCACTCGGGCCCGGATTACTGCGCTGGACTACCGGCTCGATGTCAACACCCTGCATCGCGATAAGTCTGCGACGGCGTTGAAGCTCAACGAACTTGGGCGAATTTCACTGCGAACGCAGGTGCCGTTGCTGCTCGACGAGTACACCCGTAACGCCAGCACCGGCTCGTTCATCCTCATCGACCCGGACACTAACGGCACGGTCGCGGCGGGCATGGTGTTACGCGACGTTTCGGCGCAGGCGGCGAGCCCGAACACCGTGCGGCACAACTCATTGGTCACCGCCGAGCGCCGTCCGCGAGGCCGGACGGTATGGCTAACCGGTTTGTCGGGTGCCGGCAAGTCGTCGGTCGCAATGTTGGTCGAGCGCAAGCTGCTCGAAAATAACGTTCCCGCTTATGTTCTCGACGGCGACAACCTGCGCCAGGGTCTGAACGCCGACCTGGGCTTCAGCATGGCCGACCGTTCGGAGAACCTGCGCAGGCTGGCGCATGTGGCAACCCTGCTCGCGGACGCCGGTCACGTTGTGCTGGTGCCGGTGATCAGCCCGCTGACCGAGCACCGCGAACTGGCCCGGAAGGTGCACGTCGACGCCGGCGTCGACTTCATCGAGGTGTTCTGCGACACGTCGCTCGCGGAATGCGAGAAGCGCGATCCCAAAGGGTTGTACGCGAAAGCGCGCGCGGGTGAGATCACCCATTTCACCGGGATCGACAGCCCCTACCAGCGGCCAACCAATCCGGATCTGCGAATCACCTCGGACCTCAGCCTCGACGAGCAGGCGCAGAACGTCATCGACGTGATCAAGTCACGGCCCTGATCGGCGGGCACGGCGCCCCGCCACAGCGGGTGGCACAATCCTCAGGGTGCGGATGTCAGCCAAGGCAGAGTATGCGGTGCGGGCGATGGTCCAGCTCGCCACGGTTGCTGACGGCACGCTGGTCAAGACCGACGACTTAGCTCATGCGCAGGGCATTCCGCCGCCCTTTCTTGTCGACATCCTGACCAACCTGCGCACGGATCGCCTGGTGCGAAGCCACCGCGGCCGCGAAGGCGGATACGAACTGGCCCGTCCGGGTGATGAGATCAGCATTGCCGACGTGCTGCGCTGCATCGACGGGCCGCTGGCCAGCGTCCGCGACATCGGGCTGGGTGACCTGCCCTACTCCGGGCCGACCGCGGCGCTGACCGACGTCTGGCGGGCGCTGCGGGCCAGCATGCGATCGGTGTTAGAGGAAACGACGTTGGCTGACGTCGCGTCCGGCGTGCTGCCCAGCCACGTCGCCCAAATGGCCAATGATTATCGGGGTCAGGAGAGCGTGCGGCACCGGGCGCAGCGGGTGGTCGACTAATTAGCGCCAGCAGACACAAAACCCCCGCACGCCCAGCGTGTCAGGGGTTTTTGCGTCTCGCGCTAGGGCCGCGTGAGGATCTCCATGGCGTGTCCGGACGGATCCGGGAAATACACTCCACGCCCGCCGTGGCGGTGGTTGATCTCGCCAGGGCGATTTTTGCCAGGGTCCGCCCAGTGCTGCAGGCCACGCGACGCGATCTTGCCGTAGATCGCGTCGAAGTCCTCTTCGGAAACCAGAAACGCGTAGTGCTGCTGCGGGATCTCGCCGCCCTCGGGCGCGTCCGCGAAATCGAGGTTGACGCCGTGCTCGAGTGCGACAGCCATGAAGCGGCCGGTCGGCTTCGGGCTCGGCAGCCCGAAGAGTTCGGCGAGAAATTCCGCGGACTCCTGCTTGTCGCGAGACGCGACGATGGTGTGATTGAAGCTGATCGGCATGTTATTTCGGCGCGGTGAGCTCTAAAGCGATGTTGTCCGGGTCGCGGAACTCCAAGATGTACGACGGCCCAATGTCCTTGACGGGTTCGTGGTCGATGTCGAGTCCGTCCAGATATGTTGCCGCGGAATCCAATTCATCTTTGCTGCCAAGCCTGAACGCGATGTGGTCCAAGCCGGTGCGATCCTCGTGAAAGCGGTCGGTGGCGACCGGTCGCAAGCCAAGCAGCGTGCCGCCCAGGTCGTAGATGACACCGCCGTACAGGAAGCTCAACTGGTTGCGGGTTGCTTCGTCGGCGTTCTCGGGCACCTCGATCAACACGGGCCAACCGAACACGCTCTCGTAGAACCGCCGAGATCGCTCGATGTCGGTGACGGTCAGGCGGACGTGTGCGATGGAATTACTGGCTAGACCCACCCGGTCCAGTTTGCCACTTCGCTTACCGGGTGTCGTGCGCGTGCCAGAATCGCGTTCGTGCAGATAGCAATGACCATGCCGGTGATGGAGCCGGACTTGGACGCCACGGTTTTGCAGAACTGGGCGCGTGCGATTGATGAGGGCCCGTTCTCGTCGCTGTGCTGGGGCGAGCGCATGGCGTTCGACAACCCAGAAAACCTGACGCTGCTCGGTGCACTGGCCGCGTGGACCGAGCGGGTGCGGCTGGTGACGACCGTAATCGTGCCCCAATTGCATGACCCGGTGATGCTGGCCAAGGCGCTGGCGACCGGGGACATGCTGAGTGGTGGGCGCCTGACGGTCGGCGTCGGCGTGGGCGGCAGGCACGAGGACTACCACGCCGTGGGTGTAGATCCGGCGACGCAGACCATGCGCGGCATGGCCGAGCGGGTGGCGGTGATGAAGCGGGTCTGGGCCGGCGAAAAGATCACCGAGTCGGTGCTGCCGGTCGGGCCGTCGCCGGTGCAGCCCGGCGGTCCGCCGTTGCTCGTCGGCAGTATCGGGCCGAAAACCATCCGCAGCGCTGCGGCCTGGGCCGACGGCCTTGCCGGCACCACCTTGGACCTCGACGCTGCCAAGCAGAACGAGCTGTTCGACGTGGCACGGGCGGCGTGGGCGCAGGCCGGAAAGCCGAAACCACACCTGATGACCTCATTCTGGTTCGCGTTCGGGTCGCGCGAAGAGGCCCGGGCCCAGGTGCATCGCCATCTGCGGCGCTACATGAATTGGATACCGGCCCAGTACGTCGACGCGATGGCCCCGACGACCGGCTGGGCCGGCAGCGAAGACGAGTTGGCGGCGGTCCTGCGAAACTTCGAAGCGATCGGCACTGACGAAGTTCAGCTGATTCCGACCAGCTCAGACCTCGGCCAACTTCGCCGAGCGGCCGACGTGGTCCGCGATCTGCACTGACAAGCTCACAGCAGGTCTTATAACAGGTCTAGGCCCTGATCCAATGACTGTGAGCCTGCGATCGGTCGATGCGGCGTAAGCGCGCGCGCCGCCGCCAATGCTGCCGCGCGCTCACCGTCGATCGCGGCATGCGCCGGAGGCTGCCCCTTGCGCAGCGTCGCGATCAGCTCGCGGTAAGGGCCGATGAGGTACACGGTGTCGCCCGCTCTTAGTACGGCGTCGCGGCGCGGGCGCAATCTGATCGGCCCTTCCGGTCGGATGATCGCGATGACGCGCGTCTGGGTGGACATTTTTACCATCAGCAGCCCATCGAGTTCGCTGTTCTCCGCCACCAGCATTCCGCCGACCATGAAGGAGCGCTGGCCGACCCAAAACGTCCCCAGCACATGCAGGCCCATCGCCGCGCCGATGAACCAGGGGGCTGCCAGGTCCACGGTCGACCGCACGTTTTCGAAACCGAACCGCTGATTGACTGCGGTGCTCAGCGCGCGGCCTTGAACGCGCAGCACGATCGGCACCTTGGTGTCGGATCCCAACATTTCCAGCAGCACGATGCCGGTCTCGATGCTCGGCATGTCCTGGGTCAGCACCGCCACTCCGCGGGCGCGTTCGACGCCCGCCGATTCCAGCGTCTGGCGCATCGTTGCGTTTCCGAAAATCACCGGCACGTCGAGTTCGGCACATGTCGGCAGGTACCGATTGTTCTCGTCGTGCTCGATGACCAGGACTTCGTATCCGGCAGCGGCCAGGTCGGTGACGACGCGGATGCCAACGGAACCCAGTCCGACAACGACGATGTGGTCGCGCATGCGGCGTGCCCGTCGGAGTCCGGCCGTCTGCAGGAAGCGTTGCGACAGCAGCAGGTCCGCCAGGAACGCGACCACGATGGCGGTAACGATCACGCCGGCGAACATCAACCCGATAACGAACAGCCGAAGGAAAGTGGATTGTTGGCCGAAGGGGGATTCGCCGAAGCCGACGGTCGTGATTGTCTCGGAGGCGAAATACAAGGCGTCCAGCCACGACATCGGAGGGTTCTCGTAGAAGTAGTGCACCACGGCTGACGCGCCGAGCGTCAGCAGCGCCGCGAATGCCAACGCGGGAAAAAGCATCGGGTTCACTTCGTCACGCATGGCGCGCGTGGCATCGATCACGCGTCGCACGCGAGACTGGCGAGAGCGCGTCGCGGTCGTGGGAGGCACGACGATCCCGCGGTTTTCCAACTCGTCTTTGACGCCGATCATCGAGGTGAAATCGCCGGCGTAAACCTTCTGGTCCCGTCCCGGGCATGGCACCACCTCGCCGGGGGAAGGTGAGTTTTTGCCGTGCACCACCGCCACCGGCGCCAGGTCGTTGTAGATCTCGCGCAGCGTCCCGTTGTACGGTGCCTCGGCTCCCCAGACAACGAATTCGATACCGGCCGTCTCGAACTGGTGCGCGTTGCGGGACAGAACCGCTTCGACGACCGATGGTGCGGCGAGGTCGGCAACATTCAAGATCGCGCCGGGGCCGTTGACGTCGGCCACCGCTTCGCGCAGCACGCCGTTGGCCAGCCGGGCCACTACTCGGACGTGGGGGCTGAATTGCCGTGCCAGCAGCGCGATTTCGAGATTTACCGCATCGTTTGGTCCGGCGCAGACGACGGCGCGGGCACGATGTACCCCGGCGCCAAGGAGGTCGGCGGCATTGTTGATCTTGATTATCCGCGCGCCGGCGCCCCTCAGCTCCTCGGCAATCGTCTTCGCCAGCGGGTCGTCACCGCAGACGATGATTTCGCGATGAAAGACCTGGTCCATTTAGCGGCAACCGAGTTTGTTTCGTACGCTTGTTAACAAAGCTGGTCGCGGCAGCCGGACCGTGGCTTTATATTGTGCGGCATAAAATTCTCCCACCTCTGCTGACCCCTACGTCATTCACGTTGCGTTCATATGATCGGCCACCACGCCGGAAATCGCCACCTGAGGAGCCTGGCATTGGGGAAGTCAACTTCGATGTCCCGCAAGCGGAGTCGCTACTAGACTAAATAGGTATTCGCGTCGTTGTGAGACGCAACAGATTCGACTCGAGCTCTTCACGCAGACGAAATAGTTGAGGCGTAGCAGAAAGTCCTGCGCTCCTTGTGATACTGGTGGGGTGTCTTTCATTGAATGCGTCGCATCCCGCGAGATCTACCGGAACCCTTGGCTGGTGCTGCGGGAAGACGACATCCGCCGGCCGGACGGCAGCCGTGGCATCTACAGCGTGGTGGAACGCAAGACCTACGCGCTGGTGATGCCGTACGACGGGGACCGCTTCCAGTTGGTCGAACAGTTCCGGTATCCCCTCGGAGCGCGACGCTGGGAGTTCCCGCAGGGCACAGCCCCCGACCTGGCCGACGCGGAGCCTGCTGAGCTGGCTAAACGCGAGCTGCGCGAGGAAACCGGATTACGTGCGACGTCGTTCGAAATGCTCGGCCAGCTCGACACCGCCGCCGGATTGACCAGCCAGCGCGGGTGGGTGTTCCTGGCCACCGGAATCACCGAAGGAGAACCGGAGCGTGAGCACGAGGAGCAGGACATGCGTAGCGCATGGTTTTCCCGCGACGACGTCGAGCAGATGATCCGCTCGGGAGTTATCGCCGACGCACAGTCGATTGCGGCCTACGGCCTGTTCCTGCTGCAAAGGCGATGAAATCTGGGCGCTTAGTTTGCTATGCGATGCGCGCGGGGCTTCCTCGACTGCATTGCATGGTCGATAATCGTCTACGCGGCAAGCGGGCTTGAGGCGCAATCATCCGGTGCACTGATCGGCGCGAAGGAGGTCGGATGGGGACAGCAGGCACGGCTTGTCGAACATGCGGCACCGAGCTGCGCGATGGCGCCCGGTTTTGCGACTCCTGTGGCGGGCGCCTCGATGCGCAGCACGAGCAGGCTGAGTTCAAACAGGTGACCGTGCTGTTCGCCGAGGTGGTGGGCTCAATGGCGATCGCCTCCACTGTGGGAGCGGAGCGCCTGCGCGAGATCATGACCGGCGTTGTCGCCTGCGCGGCAACCATCACGGGGCGCTACGGCGGCACGGTCGACAAGTTCACCGGCGATGGCATCATGGCGCTGTTCGGGGCACCGGTCGCGTTCGAAGACCACGCCGTTCGGGCCTGTTTGGCGGCCCTGGACATCCAGGAGCAGATCGAAGAACTTGCCAGTGAAGTTCTCGGCCAAGACGGAATCGAGCTGCAGCTGCGAGTCGGACTGAACTCCGGCCGGGTGATTGCCGGGGAAATTGGCTCTGGCCCAATGAGATACACCGCGATCGGCGAGCAGGTCGGGATGGCACGGCGAATGGAATCCAGTGCACCTGCGGGTGGGGTGATGGTTTCAGAGTCCACCGCCCGGCCGGTCGAGCATGTGCTCTCGCTGGGTGAGCCGCAGTTGGTGCGGGCCAAGGGGGTCGTCGATCCGGTGCCGGCGCGTCGCCTGCTTGTGACCGCCGCTGAGCGCGGAACGGTCGGGCGGCAGGAGCCGACGCTGGTCGGGCGGGACTGGGAATTGACAACGGTGCGCGGGATTCTCGATCGCGCGGTCACTGGCCGTGGGGGTGTCGTCGCGGTCACGGGGTCGGCCGGCATCGGCAAAAGCCGCATCGTGCACGAAACGGCCGCCCTCGCCATGGATCGTGGCGTCGACGTGTTCACCACGCATTGCGAGAATCCCACGCGCGCCAGATCCCGTTTCATGTGGCGGCCCGGTTGCTACGGGAGATCGTCAAGATCACCGAGCTTGACAACGAGGCGGCGCGGGCCCGGGTGAACGGCCTTCTGGAGGCAAACGGCCTTCTGGCGCAGGCTGTAGCCGATGACGTGATTCTCTTCCACGATCTGTTGGGCATCCGAGACCCCAGCGCTGCGTTGCCCGACATCACTTCCGATGCCCGCCAACGGCGCTTGGCCATCCTGGTCAAGGCCGCCTCACTGGCGCGCGCCACGCCCGCGCTCTACGTCGTCGAGGATGTGCACTGGATCGACGAGGTCAGTGAAGCGACGATCGCCGAGTTCGCGTCGGTTATTCCGCACGCCCGCGCGATGGTGCTGGTCACCTACCGGCCGGAGTACCGCGATGCATTGGCAAACATTCCGAATGCGCACAAGCTCGCTCTGGCGGCCCTGGATGACGCGGCTGCTTCGGCGTTGACCACCGAGTTGGTCGGGATGGACCCGTCGGTTGCCGCGTTGATTGGGCGGATCGACGACCGGGCCCGGGGGCAACCCCTTCTTTGCTCAGGAGATCGTGCGTGATCTAACCGAACGCGGTGTCCTTATCGGTGAGCGTGGGGCTTACCTCTGCCGGGCCAACATTGGGCAGGTCAGCGTGCCTGCCACGGTGCAGGCCACGCTTGCGGCGCGCATCGACCGCCTCGATCGCACCGCGAAGTTCGCCGTCACCGCCGCGTCAGTCATCGGCTCGCGGTTCAGCGCAGATCTCCTCGCGGACATCCTGGGTAACTCGGCTGACCTCGAGGAGCTGCCCGCCGCCCTTCGCGGGTTGGTCGACGCCGAGCTGCTCGATCAGGTGATGTTCACCCCCCGCGCCGAGTACGCGTTCCACCATCCCCTGATCCGCACAGTGGCCTACAAGTCGCAACTCAACACCAGCCGCGCGGTCCTGCATCGGCGTCTGGCCGCCGCCATCGAACAGCGCGACCCGGATTTGGCCGACGAGCACGCCGCGCTGATCGCCGAGCACCTGGGTGCCGCCGGCGATCTACACGAGGCGTTCGGCTGGCACATGCGCGCCGCAGGCTGGTCGAGCTACCGTGACGTCGGAGCGGCCAAGACGAATTGGCAGCGGGCCAGCGACACCGCGGACCAGCTGGATATCGACGACCCACGCCGGTTGGCGATGCGGATTGCGCCCCGCGCCCTGCTGTGTGGCAATGCTTGGCGCACCGGCGGCCGACGTCTCGCCGAGACTGCGTTCGACGAATTACGGAAGCTCACCAGCGCCGCCGGCGACAAGCTGTCCCTGGCGATCGGGACGACGGGACTCGTGGTGGCGTTGACCAACAGCGACCGCATCACTGAGGCGGCGCAGCTGTCCACCGAATGCGTCGCACTGATCGAGTCGATCGGCGACCCCACACTGACTGTCGGGCTGCTCCCCGCCAACTTGCATGCCAAGTTTCAGGCCTGCCAGGCGGGCGAAACGCTCCGGTTGACGGACCGTGTCATCGCGCTCGCCGACGGGGATCCAACCATGGGGGACCTGGTCTTGGGATCTCCGTTGGCAATTGCGCTGGTGTTCCGTGGCGCCGCCGAAATGTTTTTGGGGTCACCAGGATTCAGAGAGCACTTCGACGCAGGTGTCGCGATCGCGCGCGGCGCGGACCCGACGTCCTTTGTCTTGGCCACCATGTTCAAGTACGCCAGCCTGCCGATGGGGGCCTATCTGGCCGATGACGCTGCACTACGGGAGACCGCGGACGCACTCGAAATCGCCGAGAAATCAGGCGACCCGTTAACGCTCGCCGCCGCCCTGATGGCTCGTGGCGTCACCCTGTTCAAACGGCGTGGTCCGGAACGCGACGAAGGCTACCGCCTGCTCAGCAAGCTCCAGGAGATGGCGCCGGCCGAGCAGTTCAGCCAGATCGTCGACATCCACACCGCTATGCTGAAGGTCGAGATGGCCGACGTCGACGGCGCCATCGAGTTGGCCCGGGCCATCACGAGCAACCTCTACGCGTCGGGCGAGATGTACTGGCGTCAACTGGCAATCAGAACACTGGTCGAAGCGTTATTGCGCCGCGGCGGCCCGGACGACATCATCGAAGCCCAAGCCGAGATCGACAGGTTGGCGGCGGTGCCGACCGACCCGGGGTTCGTCATGCACGCACTGCCACTGCTGCGGATGCGGGCATTGCTGGCGCAGGCGCACGGCGACGAGGACGGCTACCGACAGTTCGCGGATCGGTATCTGAAGATGGCGACTGACCTCGATCTCCCGGGACACATCGAGTTGGCCGAAGCGATGACATGACGATGACATCCAAAGCCGACGGTCGCCCTACTGATCACACCCGGTCGGAAAGACCAGCGGCGGCACGGATCTGCCGACGCAGTGCGTCTCGGTCATTGTCCGGAAATATGTAGTGGCTCAGCGCGGTTCGCGCGATCGCGCCGGCGACGTCACGGGGGTCCACCGCCGCCGCGAAAGCGTCTTCGCGGGCGCAGCGCTGTAGAACCAACATCAGCCCTTCGGTCAACATCGGTAACGCTTGCGCCATCTGTTCGTGCGCGAACCCGGGTTCGAGGTCGAGCAGCCGGCCGGGGGGCTGATCCTCGACGAAAGTCGCGACCACGTCGACCGCGGCCTCCAATCGCGCGACTCCGACCACGCCGGCTATCGCTTTGTCCATCGCCGCGTTGAAGCGCAGACGCTCGCGCTTTCCCAGCGCATCGATGAGTTCTTCTTTGCTCACGAAGTATCGGTAGATGGTCGGCCGTGACACGCCGGCCAGGGTCGCGACGTCCGAGAGCGACATCTTCCGGGCTCCGGTCCGGAACAGCAGCCGCGCGGCCGCGTCGAGGATCCGGTCGGCCAGATCGCCGTGATCCGAGCCGGATCGGCGTGATTCGGCGCTCGACACGACGCTGGCCGCTACAGTCTGCCGATTTCGCGCAGCCATGAGATCAGCAGTCGCAGCCCGTCGTCAAAAGACATGGGCCGGTAGTCGAGGCGCCGGGTGGTCAGGTTGTCGTCCGTTCTGGGCTTGCGCACGCTCTTGGCCGCGGCCTCCGCGATGGCCATCAGCGTGGGCCCGAATTCGGCTGTCAACGCTTCGGGATCCGAACGGTAGTCGAGATCCTCGACGTGGTGGTCGATTCCGGCCACATCACAGGCGCGGTTGATACCCTCGGCAGTGCTGCAGGTGCCTTCGGGTGGGCCGATCAACAAGTAGCGATCACCGGCAACGCCGCGGTCCAGCGCGGCGATCGAGCCCTTCGCGACATCCGCTCCGGCCACCCAGGTCACCGGGAAAGCCAGATAGCGCTTGATCTTTCCGCGCATCCCGGCCAACAGCACCCGGTTGAAACTGGTGCGGTGCAAGGCGCGTTCGACTACCAGGCCAGGACCGAAGATCGCGCCGGGGTGGCAGGTCAACACGTCGTCGCCAGCGTCAGCGCGCCGATGCGCGTCCAGAAATGCGGCGAGCTTGGTGACCGTGTACGGGTCGTTCGGCGGGTTCTGCAGAACGGGTGCCTCCTCGAAGTCGACGCCGGTGCTCAGATCGAGGAAGGTGGCGGTGCTCAGGGCGACCACCCGTCGCATCCCATGGGCTTTCCCCGCATCCAGGACGTTCGCGGTGCCGACCATGTTGACGGCCTTGAAGTCTTCGAGGTCCTGGCTCGCGCCGCCGAGAAGCGCCGCGCAGTGGATCGCCGCCTCGGCGCCCTTTGCGGCGCGAAGCACGTCGTCGGCGTCGGTGATGTCGCCCTTGACCAGTTCGACACCGATCCCGGCCAGCGCCGTGGCTTCGTCCGGGTTGCGCACCAGGGCGCGCACATGGTCGCCGCGCTCAATCAACTGCTCGCAGACGTTGCCGCCGGTCTGCCCGGTCGCGCCGGTGACGAAGATGGTGCTGGCCATAGAAAGCCCTCCAAGGTGTTACATATCGAACATATTTGGTCAAGACTGTAAACCTTGAACTGGAATTGGTCTATATTGGGCTCCATGACACTCGATCCCTCAAGCATTCTTCTGACCGATCGGGTCGCGGTCGTCACCGGCGGAGGAGCGGGCATTGGCCGCGGCATCGCGGCGGGGCTGAAGGCATTCGGCGCGCGGGTCGCGATCTGGGAACGCGACGCCGATTCGTGTGCGTCCGCCGCCGGTGAGATCGGTGCGCTGGGCCTGACCGTGGACGTCCGGGACAGCGCCGCGGTGGACGCCGCGCTGGCGCAAACCTCCGCCGAACTCGGGCCGGTCACAATCCTGGTCAACAACGCCGGTGGCGTTTTCTGGTCGGGGATCCTGGACACCAGCGAGAACGGGTGGGACGCGCTGTACAAGTCGAACCTGCGCCACGTGTACCTGTGCACCCAACGCATCGCGCGCGTCCTGGTCGAACAGAAACTGCCGGGCAGCATCATCAGCGTCACCTCGATCGAAGGTGTCCGCGCCGCACCGGGTTACGCGACCTACGCGGCGGCCAAGGCCGGTGTCATCAACTACACCAAGACCGCGGCGCTCGAGCTTGCGCCGCATGGCATCCGGGTGAACGCGCTGGCCCCCGACATCACCCTGACTGAAGGCATCATGCAGATAGCGCCGCCCGGCTTTGAAAAGGGAGTCGGCTACACGGTCCCGGCCGGACGAGCGGGTCATGTGGACGAGATGGCAGGCGCGGCGGTGTTTCTCGCGTCCGACCTATCGAGCTACGTCACTGGTCAAACGATCCACGTCGACGGGGGCACCCACGCCGCCGGCGGCTGGTACCACAACCCGGACACCGGCGCATACGTGCTCGGGCCGCCTAGGACCTGAGCGATTCTTCGCCGTTATTGCACTCAATAATTGGCACACAGAAATGGCATCTGGCCGTCAAAAGATTCGTCGCGGAATCGATGAACTTCGCGGCCACAGATTGGTTTCCCGGGTTCAGTCGCCGGCGTCCACGTTGACGTGTGCGGACATCCCCCCGTCGATCGAAATCATCTGCCCCGTGATGTAGCGGGACTGTTCTGAAGCCAGGAAGACAACCAGGTCGGCGACGTCTTTCGGTTGTCCGAGGTACGGCGTCAAGGTGGCGCGGCTGAGGCCGCTGATGATGTCCTCGGTCAGATGCGCGCGTACGGCGTCGGTGATGATCAACCCGGGCACGATGGTGTTGGCCCGCACACCACGCTTTCCCTCGCTGGTCGCCACGTACATCGTCAGGGTGTGTACACCGGACTTCGACACACCGTAGGCGAGCCGGGTCCGGTCACCCGAAAGCGCCGCTCCCGAAGACATATTCACGATCGAACCGCCGCCGTTTTTGCGCATTTCGGGAACGGCATGCTTACACATCAGCAGCTGACTTCCGAGATTGACCTCCAATGACCGCTGCCACACATCGAGCGACATCTCGGACACCGTTGTGTCCCGGGACAAAAAGCTGCTGGCGGTCAGAGCGGCATTGTTGTGCAGGATGTCGACCCGGCCGAATTCCGCCACGGTCGCCTGCACCGCGGATTCTGCCGCGTCTTCCCGCGCGAGGTCACCGCCGAGCGCGATCGCCCGCGCCCCGCTTCGCCGAATCTCGTCAGCGACGCCGCCGGCCTTTGCCTCGTCGATATCGACGACTGCGACCGCGGCGCCCTCACGAGCCAATTCGTGTGCCGTAGCGGCACCAATTCCGCCCCCGCCTCCAGTAACAATGGCGACCTTTCCGGCCAGTCTGGACATCGAGTTCCCCCAAAGCGTCGGGTCGGGAATCACTTTTCAGTGGCGCTCAAAAAAGATAGCCTGATTTGATGCCGCGCATTGCACCAATCCCGATGGACGAGCTCACCGCACGCTCCCGCGAAATCGTGGACGCCGGCGTTGCCGCCGGTCTGTACGCGACGCCGGTGCCGCTGCAAATCTTCGCCTATCGCAGTGCCCAGCTCGAGCAGGTCAACATGGCCCGGACCCACATGGGTGCCGGCAGCCTGCTCGGCGGCCGGATCCTGGAATTACTGCGCATACGAAGTGCGCAACTCGGTGAATGCGAACCCTGTAGCCAGTCCCGCAAGCATGATTCGATCACCGATGAGGATGTCGTGTGTCTGCTTGCGCCCGGCCACGGCACTCTCACCCCCCAGGAGCAGATGGCTGTCGAGTTCATCGACCTGCTCTCGGCTGATCACCACGCCATGGACGACGACTTCTACAAGCGGCTGGGTGAGCATTTCACCGCCGCGCAGATCATCGAGCTCGGGTTTGCCTGCGCCGGATCGATGGGACTGCACCGCTTCATCCACACCCTGAACGTCTATGGCGACTCGCCGCCCGTCATCGAATTCGGTCAGGATCAGGTCGACAGCGCGAAAGCGGAGTAACCGAACGTCCAGTTAAAACTGGACGTCCACGTCGTACCTGGCCGCCAACTCCTGGCCGAACGCCTCGACCTCCGGGCCCCCGTCTGTGTCGAGGATGCCCAGCTCGATGATGCCGCCCAAGCTTTCCCGAGCAGCGCGGCGAGGTCATCAAAGTTCTCCGAATCGGGCTTGCGAATGTAGGGAGCTCGGCTTGGCAAGATTATCGCGGTTGAACTGGTGCCGCTCAGCCAGCGGCCCCGACCGCGGTACAACAGCCTCCCAGCGTCGGCTCGACCGGAATTGAACCGCGCGAACACCGCGAACGTGTACGTGAATGTGGCTTTATGGATTGTCAGCATTGGGATGGGCGTGGCGTTCGCCGTCGCCGGCGCTACGAAGTTGGTCTTCTCCAAAAAGCGCCTGGCGCTGCGGGGCGCGAGTTGGGCCAATGACTTCAGCTCGGGCACAGTGATATTCGTGGGACTAACTGAGATTACGGGCGGTCTGGCAATTCTCGCGCCCGTGGTGCTGGGTATCGCGCCCCGGTTGGCGCTAACGGCCGGGATAGTGGGCTTGATTGTTGTAACGGTCGGTGCAGCAGTGGTACACGCGAGTCGGCGTGAACCGGGGATGATCGCATTGAACGCGGCGTTGCTTGCTTTGACGGCGGTGGCGCTCTGGGAGCGACCCGGTTACTAATGCCGGCGAGGTGTGCCTGCCACACCGCAAGTGAGAAGCGCGCCGGCTCCCCGTAGCTGGGGCACTGCCGACAGGTGACCGATAACTGCCATCCGTCAGGGGAGCGCCTGATGGCGCGAGTGGCACGCGGGGGAGCGCCATCGCAAGCCGAAAACCGTACGCAAGCCGCCGGTGGGCACGTTCCACAGCCGAAAATGTGATGTTTCTGGAAACAATTCCTCCCACCGTTCGTAATGGACTCGCTTGCGTCCTATTGTCGTAGCTACAACTTCTCTAGCTACAACGCAAACGGTTCCTGCACGTGAATCGAGGGAAACCCATGCCGGAGTCTCATGTCGAAACTCGAACTGTCAAGGGCTGGCGGACGGCCTCCAAGTTCTACCGGCAGTCACCGGGTGCTGGCTGGCTTTTGGCGCTGCTGGCCATTCCGTTGTTCTTGGCCTTCCTCGGGTGGAACGAACTGGACAAGTCCAAGAAAGACTTGGCTCTGACGGTGCCGAGTGTTAATCCGTCGGCAACTCTGACCGCCCCGTCGGTGGGCGCACCTGACGTCAATGCCCCGCACGTCTCGTTCGCCCCGTTGTCAATCATCCATAACGGCAACGGCTTCACTCTCACCGGTGATCTGCCCGATGCTGCGGCCAAGACATCGTTGCTGGACTCGCTGAAGGGCGCGCTGGGCTCGGGTGTGAGTTTGATCGACAACATCAACCTCAAGGCCGGGGTGACCGCGCCGGACTTCTCTGGTTTCGGCGCGTTGTTCAAAGCGGCCGTGAGGATACCGGATTTCAGTTTCAAACTCGACGGCGACACACTGACGCTCGTCGGTGCCGCCCCGTCGGAAGACGTGAAGGCCGGCGTGGAAGCGGCGGCAAAGACAGCCTTCCCGAATGTGAAGATCGATAATCAGATTCGCGTGACGGCACCAGCACCGGCAGCTCCGGCGCCAACCGCGGCACCGGCGCCAGCGCCAACCGCGGCACCGGCACCGGCACCGACGGTGGCGCCGACGCCAACGGCGGCCCCCGCCCCGGCTCCTTCCGGCGAATGCGGCAATCTGTCCGCGGATATCGCCGGACTACTGAAAACGCCGATCAACTTCGAGACCGACGGTTTCACCCTTACCCACGGTTCGCAGCAGATGTTGAGCCAGGTCGCCGAAAAGCTGAAAGCCTGTCCGTCTTCGAATGTGGCGGTCGACGGATACACGGACAACACCGGTAACGACGCAATCAACATTCCGCTGAGTAGTAACCGGGCGAAATCGGTTGCCGACTATCTGGTTTCGCATGGTGTCGCGCGAGACCACGTCACCTCCAAGGGATTCGGTTCGGCCGATCCGATCGCCCCCAATAACACGCCGGCAGGGCGCGCCCAGAACCGTCGCGTCGTGATCACAATCAGCTAAGGAGAATTCGAGATGGACTTCGTCATCCAGTGGTTGTGGTACCTGGCCGCATTCGTAGGGGGTTCGGCGGTCGCCTGGTTGATCACCGTCGTATTGATCAGGCGCAAAACCGAAGAAGAAGCCCTCGCAGCCCTTCCCGGCGCGAGATAGGAGCACGGTAATGAGCAACGTGACCTATTGGCTGATGACCCTGGCGTTCGTCCTCGGCCTGTTGCTGACTTTCGCTTTGATGATCCGGCGGGTCAAGCGGCAGATTCCGATCTATGCCGCACTGGGCGCAAGCGCTGGCGCAGGCGTGAAGACGTCACACGTTTCAGCTCCTGATGCGCCCACTGCGAAGTTGCCGCACGTTTCTGGACCCGATGCGCCCACCATGGAGATGCCGCTCGTGTCGGCTTCCGGTGCGGGTGCTGCGGTGGGAGCCGGAGGTGCCGACGCGGCCAAGTTCACTGATGTGCCGCCTGGACCCTACGGTGTGGGTTCGGCCAAGCCGGGTGTTGGTGGGAGTGGCCCGGAGGGCTGGACGATTAAGGGCAACGAGGATTCGATGCTCTATCACACGCCGGACAGTCCGTCTTATCAGCAGACGATCGCCGAGGTGTGGTTCAACGACGAGGACGTCGCCAGGAGGGCGGGCTTCACGCGGTGGGACAAGGGACGACATCCGCGAAGCTGAGGCTGGCTTCCTGAAGAACAAAGACGGGTCGGCGCGATCCAGGTACCATCCCCTTGTCGCCACTCGGGAGGCGGCCGCTGAGGTTCGTGGCTGTTGCGATTGAGGGGCCGACATGTCGTTTGTGTTCACATCACCGGAATTCGTCCACGCCGCGGCTTCGGATCTAGCCAGCCTCGGGTCGACGATCAGCGCGGCCAACAGGGTGGCGGCGGCTTCGACTACCGCGTTGGCGCCTGCCGCGCTAGATGAGGTGTCGGCGGCGATAGCGGCGCTGTTTTCGAGCCACGGCAACGAGTTTCACGCCCTGAGCGCGCAAGCCGAGGCGTTTCATGGGCAGTTCGTGCGGGCTTTGTCCGGCTCTGCGGGGGCTTATGGGGCCACCGAGGCCGCGAACGTTTCCGCGATGGCGACCCCGGCGCGCAGAAGCGACCCGTTCCGTGCGTTGGGCAGATTCGCGGTGACGCTCATCAAGGAGACGATTGCCCGGCCCAAGCTCGGCGAGCCGATAAAAGAACTGGGCCAGCAGGGCAGAAGCCTCTTCGACGTGATAAACGATCAGGCAAAGGCCGACCGCGCCCAGCTCAAACAAGCCACCGCTAACACAGTGAAGACGGTCGAGCATGTCGTGCAACGCGGCGAAGGGAAAGCCCAAACTGTTCTCCGGGCGATAGGCAACGACCTCTACCAAATCGAAACCGACATCGAAGGCCGCATTATTCGCACCCTTCGACTGAGATAGCGGACAGCTACCACTTACGGAGTCGGTGGCGGAGCGGGATCAGGCGCCGGGCCGACCGGCGAGGGCTGTGATGCCGGCGGCTCTTGAGGACAGACGCCGGGTGAGGCGATAAATGCTCCCCCCACCCGCGTCCACGTAACTCCGCACCCCAGCGGCACTACGCGAGGTGTACCAGCTGCAGCAATCGGGGCCGCCATCGTTCCCGCAATTATCGTTGGAAGAATCAGGCGGGCAGCGAACTTCAACGCGACCTCGCCCGGTGACTCGCGGATCCTGGGTCGTCTCGAGATCGGGTCGGCCATTTGTGTCACTGCTTTCCGAGGAACCTTATTCCCCGAGTCTGAACCAACGACTGGGCGCGACTTGATAGCAACGCTACTGGTCAGCCTACGCCGGAACACCACCCAAAGCTCAGGCATCGAGATAGCGAACGGCGCCGCAAAGTCGGGTGCTCTCGACGCCACGTTGTGACAGCGAGACTTACCGTCACTTATATGGATAAGTGAAGTTAACGATCTTGATTGACTTCAGTTCGCGCCCGTGCCCCGCACCGACGCCTCTCGGGCAGGATCTCGTGCGCCCGGTCCGCGTTAAGTTGCTCTATACCTTGCTATTTCGCATAAGGGTGGCTACGCCGTGAGCTTAATTACCTCGGCGAGCTGTTCGGGTATGCCGTTGACCAGCAGTGGAACGAGTCCGGAGAAGGGCGTCCCGAAAACCGTTACGTCAGTTGGCGGACCCGGACCGAGAGGAGGAGGGGGATAACCAGGCAGGCTGATTGTCGCCGTAAGGGGATGTGGCTGAACCAGTATCCCGTCGAAGGGTATGTGCACCGTGATCGATATTGTCTGGGGCAACGCGACCCACACCGGCGGGAAAGGTGGTGGTAACGGGTTAATATTTATCTGGGTGGGGAGACCCGTCGGCACCAATATCGGTGTATCGACGATGAGTTGGCCGTTGAGGAAGCCGTTTGCGGCCTCGGCCGGCGCGTCAATGAGTGTATTGAGCGCGACTGGGAAGTTCCCGGTCGCCAGGGCTTGGTCAAAGACCGTCAGGCTATTTGCGACCGCGTTCAATGTCGTGAAAGCGGGACCCACTGTCGCGTAGGTGAGGACCAACGGGTCCCCGAAGAAGACGCTGAGTTCTCCGGCCGCGGTCAATGGCTGGACAAGGGTCGCCGAAATGCTCGGGATGGTAAGCGTATTGAGCACATTGGTGAAATTCTGCGACACTTGCCTCAGGATGGAGGGAGGCATCAGGTCGGTGAAAAACTGCGCCTCCTGTCCAGGGATGTGCATGATGTCGAATAGATCTCCCAGCGGGCCAAGCAGCACGGGATTCGCCGTGGCGACCAGGGAGACATTCGGGAGATTAATCACCACGCCAATCGTCATGTCGCTGGTATCGAATCCGGTGACCAAAAGCTTTGAGAAAGCCTGTGCCAGGTCAGTAACCGCCCCGGTGGGATTGCCCGCGAGAAGCGTCTGAAATGCGACATTGGCCGCGGTCTCGAAAGCAGGCAGCCCCGCCACAAAGCTGGTAATCCCGTGGTTTAGCGACGTGGCGAACGTCTGGGCGAAGCCGAGCTGAGCGGTGATGATCTGTTGCAGGTAATAGGCAGCGTTGAAGGACAACAGTTCCTGGATGCCGGCCTGGATAGCGGCCGGTAAATTTGCCAAATTGGCGGGGAAGTTCTGGATGGCGCTGCCCAGTGCTGAGGTGATCTCCTGCCAGTACACCTGCTGATTGGCGATGACCTGGCGCAGGAACGGGAACGGGTGTGCGGCCCAGACTCGGTCAAGGGCCTGAAGGTTGGCGGCCGTGTTGGCGAAGAGTTGCTGGTATGGGCCACCTGCAGCGGTAGAGGCAGCTATGGCCGGGGCGGGCGCATTCACCGCGTTCACCAGATTCTGCTGAGCGTTGGCGATCTCGGCGCTGAAATAAGCCGCCGCGCCACCGTTCAACAACCGCACGAACTCGGCATGAAACTCCGCAGCTTCGGTGCTGACAGCTTGAAATTCCCGGCCATAGGTGGCGAACACTTGGGATGCGGCGATCGACACCTCATCGGCTGCGGCAGTTGCGATCCCGGTCGTCGGGGCCGCTGCCGCGGTCGTTGCCTGCTTCAGCGTCGAACCGATACCTGCCAGGTTTCCGGCCGCGCCTGTGAGCGTCTCCGGTGTCATGACCACGAACGACACGGCCGTGTCCTCTCGCCCAACTTCCCGGGCCTGCGATCAGCAAGCAAACTGAGCGTAATCTCCCACGCACCATCCGGGCCGGAGATTCGACGTCTCAATTTGAACAAAACAGACGGCCAGACGTTGAGCTGGCGCACCGGCGGCAGCAATCAGACCAGCGGTCGAGGCCGTCGCTGCCATCGACGTGCACCCGATCTAGGACCGCGGCGGATCATCGGCCTCTAAGTGCAAAGATATTGCCCGTTGAGCACACAATTCGCCGGCGGCGAGTAGGAACCGGTCAGCACGCCTCTTAGACCACCGGTGGCTGAACCACCGGGTGCAATGGTGCGATTCCAATTCGCGGGGGTGAGCACATAGTGCGTGCCAGATTGTGCAAGGGTGCTATTCCAAGTGTGCGACACACCTTCTCCCACCGGCAAGTCGAATTCAAGCTTCCAATCGGTTAGTTGCACCATGCTGGCGTTTGTGACGGTGAAGTGGGCGATGAAACCGGTCTGCCACGCGTGTTCCACCGACAATGTCGCGTTGACCGCAGCCGCACGGGCTACGGGGGTGAGGCCGAGTCCGAGGATGGCAACTATCAATGCCGACACAGTTACGTGAAGCGCTGTGCACCAGAGCTTCTCGTAACGGCTCAGTCCGGTCATGGGAGTCAACACTATAGCCAAACAAGCAATATTGGGCCGCCCATCGCGCGTAAGCTGCCGTAACTTGGCTCAATCGAAACCGTCATGAAACCTTGGACTCAACAGACCGCCGTTACTTCGTGATTGCGCGGGCAGCCAGTTCGATCACATCGGCCACGACGTCCGGGTTAGAGGCGGGAACGGCATGCGAAGAGTTCACCTCAATCACGTGAGAGTGGGCACGATCGGCCGCGAACTTATATTCGCCCACAGGAATCGCGGCATCCTGCAGCGGCCTGATTTGCCAACTCGGCTTGCTCGTCCATGCAGCCGATGTCAGTGGCTCGTTCAGGGCCGCCAAGTTGATGGGCCGCTGGGTGGCGATCATTAGGGCGGCCACATTCACAGGCACGTCGGCGGCGAGGAGGCTGCGGTACTTGTCGGGTTGGCAGAGGAGATATGTGCCGCTGGTTCCGTCGGGCAAGGTGTAGGTGGTCGGCTCGGTGGACGTGGGGAATGCGCTGCCGGGAAACCGTTCGAGCACATACGCGGGCGTTTCCCCTACAGCGGGCATGATGGAGGCCGCGGAGACAAGGCCCTTGACCTTGGGGTCGTCCGCGCCGGCCTGGGTGATGACGGCCCCGCCGTAGGCGTGGGTAACGAGGATCACGGGGCCCTCGATCGTATCCAGCAAGCTGCGCAGGTAAGCAGCGTCGACCGCCACACCCAGCAAGGGATTGGCGAAGCCGATGACCGGGTAGCCGTCGCGTTGGAGCCGGAGAATCACTGCATTCCAGACTGACGCATCTTCCAAAGCGCCATGCAAAAGCACGATAGTGGGCTTAGACGATTCACCACTCTCCGAGGTAGGAATGTCATTATCGTGGATTTGTCTTTGAGCGTCCATGATGAGTTTTTCTCCGTTGTATTGATCCACTGAGGTTTGCCGGCTGCAGTATCCGCGAAAGCCCACTTACCCGTTGGCTTTCGTTTCGGCCACGCCGCCTTTCCCTTTATTGACCCTTATTCTTCCAGGACCTAGATTTGACCAAAATCCAAAAGATCATCAAGTGTGAAGCAATGACCACGGGCGCGTAAAACGTATAGATATACCAAACGGTACTCAGGTTGAAGCTCGGAACGTTCAACTGCAAGACGCCGCGGATTCCGTTGAGCAGGTCCACGAATCCCCACGTGTTGGCCAGCCACACCAGCGGAACGGCAACACGCCATTTGCTCCGCAGAGCAAAGATGGAACCGAGGGCCAGCGCCGCCGCTAAGAGATCACCGTAAGCAGTATTGGAAAGGAACTCCCTGGGCAGTTTCGGATCGACCATACCCGTAACCAATACAGTCATTCCCACATAGCGAAACACATGCACAAAGAGCAGTGGAATTAGAGCAGAATTACGGGAAAGTTTGGTTAGGTACGGCCACACATACCACGCCACGACAATGGCGCAGACGACACAACTCAGAAGAAGCTGCATCCAGAATATTGTGACGTTATCTATCGCGAGCCGCATGCCCATGGGCTGCCTTTCCTTCTTCGGTTGTCGATCCCGGTATTCGTCCGAGGTCGCGGTCTTTGATGTGGGAGGAGTCGCCCGTGAACGTTCCCTCGACGCGTTTAGGTGCCCGATGACTGATCTCGCGACCTTGCGGGCCGGGCCCTGTTCGGCGTGTCGGCGACTTCCCAGTCTTTCACGGTCGCGACGGGTCCCAACAGATCGGCGGGCAGGTCAGGCGCCAGCGGTTGGCCCATTCGCACGCGGCATGGCCAGTCCCGGTTGGCCAGAGCGGGTTTGGCCAGGGCGACGACATCGGCGGTACCGGAGTCGATGATCGTGGCGGCGTCGCGGGGGTCGTCGAGGTGGCCATTGGCGATGATCGATAGTCCGCTGTATTGTTTGGCAAGCTTCGCCAGCGTTGGGCCGGAATCGCCGAAAGCCGATGCCAGAGCACGGTATTCGGTAGTGTGAATGTAGTCGAGGCCGGAGTCGGACAGTGCGGTGAAGACGGTAGCTGCGTCGGCCTCTCGGCCGGCCCACCGATGATGGCTGTCTGAGACCTTGCCTTGGGAGATGCGGATACCGACGGCGATATCCGCACCGACAGCAGCTGCGACGTCACCGCAGACCTCGGTGGCCAACCGGACGCGGTTGGCGACGTTGCCCCCGTAGCCGTCGGTGCGAGTGTTCATGTAGTCGGTGAGGAATGCGTCGAGCAAGTATCCGTTGGCGCCGTGGATCTCCACACCGTCGAACCCCACGTCGCGCGCTAACCGCGCGGCATTGACGAACGCGGCCCGGACCTGCCCGATGTGCTCAGCGGTCATCGCCTCGGGAATCTGAAACGGGCCCGACCCGCGGTACATAGCCAGCTGCTCGCCTTTGGGACGCACCGCTGAGGGCCCCCAGGTGGTGGCGGTGTGTGGGTTGCCTTGGGACTGGCTGCCGGCGTGCATCAGTTGGGCGAAGAACTTGGACCCAGAGGCATGGACGCCCTCGACAACTCGTTTCCACGCCGCGGCCTGAGCGGGATTCGCGATGCCAGGCTGGAAGAAGTAACCCTGGCTGGTCTGGTCATCGATGTAGAGACCTTCGGTGATCAACAGACCGAACCCCCCGTCGGCGAAAACCCGGTAATAGGCGCCGATCCGATCGGTGGGCATACCGTCGGCTGTCGCGCTTACTCGGGTCATCGGCGCCAGGGCGATGCGATTACTGAGGTCAATTCCTCCGATGGAGGTCGACGCGAACAGAGTCTCGGGCCGCGGATGCTGCTGGAGAGACATGGAGTCAGTCACCTTCGTCGTCGATTAAGTTGGGGCGCATAGACCACGTGGTGGCTCGCCTGCGCCGGTAGTCGAAATACAGGGCTGGGCAACCAGGTGCTGAGGTGTATCCGTCCCGTCTGGCTCGTTGTGTAGTAACGCAGTCGGCGCGAGCTGCAGCACTATTCGGCGTTGCTCACCGCACTTCCGGATGCGCGGTCAGATACCTGATGAAGCCGACCACGTCGTCGGGAACAAGCCGCCCGATGGCTCCGGTAGATCAAGACGACGCCGTAGGAGCCGGCCAGGTCGCCCGGCAGGCAGATCGTGCCGCCACCGAGGGCGGGAACGTCGAGCGGGGGAACGGCTGGCCAGTGTTGAGTCGCGACATCGGCGTCCTTCACGGTGGTTCGTTGACTACGTGGCCATCATGCTGCGACAAAACTGGACTGACAAGTCCAATACGGATAGTGTGCGGTCGTGGCGTCAAAGGATGGTCGTCGTACCGCGCCGCCGACGGCTCGCGGCGCGGCAACCAAAGCCCGCATCGTGGCTGGGGCGGCATCACTGGTCCAGGAGCGCGGGGTGGCAGGGACGAGCCTGGACGCCGTCATGACCGCCACCGGCACCAGCAGGTCGCAGCTGTATCACTACTTCGTCAACAAAGAGGCGCTTATCAGCGAGGTGATCAAGACCCAGCTCGGCCGCGTCATCGCCGCGCAGGAGCCGCGCCTACGCGAGGTCTCGTCGTGGGAGGGGCTGCAGCGCTGGTGCGATCATCTCGTGACTATGACCCGCGCGACGCAAGGTGTCGGCGGCTGCCCACTCGACTCGCTCGTGGGCGTACTCGCCGACCGATCCGATTCGGCGCGACATGAGCTCGCGCGGTCCTTTGCCGAATGGCAGTCATATCTATCCACAGGCTTCGCGGCCATGCGCGACAACGGCGAACTCGCCGCAGAAGCCGACGTTGACGAACTCGCGTTAACGATGATGAGCGCACTGCAGGGCGGACTCCTCATGGCGCAGACCACACGCAGCGCCCGTCCCCTCGAACTGGCCCTCAACATGGCACGCGGGCACATCGCCGGATACCGGCGCAGCCCGATCCAAGGGCCACCGCGCTGATCAGTGGGACAGCCAGGCGACCTGACTCGCGTGATCCGGGATCAACGCGGCCAACGCAGATTCGCCGTAGTGCGGCTCACGAAACTCAACTCTTCCGAGGCGGTACGCCGGACGCTGATATGTTCCGCATCGTCGCTATTCGTCGGTGGATGTTTCGTCGCGTGCAGCTGCCAGGAGCCGCTCCTTGATCCAGGTGTCTATGCTCGTTTGCGATTTAATGGCGGCGTCGGCGATCAGCGAAAGTTGTTCTGCGGTAAGCCTGATGTTCCTGACACTCCCGGGGGTTAGAGATGTCAGTTCCCCCATGCCTGTCGGCTCCGGTGACGGGTGGGCGGCGAGCTAGTCGAGCACATGGCGGCGCAGTTGTTCACCGCTCAACCCGGTCAGGGAGACAAGCAGTTTCACGCCTTCGTTGGGGGCGGCGATCACGCCGAGGAGCAAGTGCTCGGTGCCGATCCAGTCGTGGCCCAAGTGATCCGCTTCGCGCAGAGAAAGCTCAAGGACCGTTCTAGCTGCAGGGGTAAACGGGATGCTGTCTTTTGTGTGCTGGCCAACGCGGGTAGTTTGCGCGACGGCGGTGTGCACTTCCCGGAAGGTGACGCCGAGTGATCCCAGTGACTGGGCTGACACGCTGGTGTCGTCGTAAACGAGGCTGAGCAGCAAATGCTCGGTACCGATGTGATCGGAATTAAACCCCTGCGCCTGGGATTGTGCGAGGACAATTATCTTGCGGGCAGCGGCGTTGAATCTCTCGAACATCCTGGGCCTCTGGTTGTTTTGCCAAAGCATGTGATCGGCGAGCTCGGCATGCTGGTGAGCACGCGGCAGCACCGCCGTGAAGTGCTCACCCTCAAAAAAGAACGTCTGGGCAAGACCGTGCTGCCACTTCTTACCGTTGTGCGCGGTCACTTCCACGGCTACGGGACTCACCGAGATCAGCCACAGCGTCTGCGTGGCGTCGCTGAAAGCGTGCTCGTGCCAATGCGCACCAGGAGGCAACGCTTTGTCTAGCTCCTCATCGGTGAACGCGCCCCGCCAGACGAGCGGCTGTACTTCGTTCGTCGTCATCGGTCAGACGTTCCGGCGATCTTCATCGGGGGCGTCGGGTGCGATCTGGAGAAATTCGAGCACCTCGGATGCGCACAATACGTTGACGAGTTCACATGAGCCGCCAATAAATGTCGAGTCGTCGTCGATCTCGGTACCGACGCACCAGGCGTGATCGGCGGGCCAGAAAAAAATGTGGCGACTGAGATATGAAAAAACTCTCGTGGACCCATTGTCGGATCCGCACGGCCTCGCCCACGTGGCCTTCAAACAGGTGGTAGCTATTGCGACGGGGCATCGGGAACCTGGACCCGCTCAACGGTGTACCCCCCGGTAAAACTCCGCTGCACTGCGTCGTGCTCGATGCGCTGTACTACTATCTACGTACGGAGCAAGTAAGTTGTTCGTGTTCGATGCCGGGTTCCGCCTCTCTGCGGTGGGCGACGGTCGCCCGGCTCCAGGCAGGCGGAGGCCCAAGTGTGAGGGTTCGAGGATTCGGGGAGCTCGAAGCGGTTGTCATGGACCGCATCTGGAGCCGCGACCCGGCCACCGCGACGACGGTGCGTGAAGTGTTTGACGGTTTGGCCGCCGAGCGCACCATCGCCTACACCACCGTCATGTCCACAATGGACAACCTCCATACCAAAGGCTGGCTGGCCAGAGAACGCGACGGGAAGGCTTACCGGTATTGGCCGACCCTGTCGCGTGAGCAGCACAGCGCGCGACTGATGCGGGAGGCACTCGACGGCGGCGGCCGTCCCGATCTGGTGCTGCACCACTTCATCGAACAGATTGGCCCCGCGGAATCCACGCGACTGCGCGCCGCGCTGGCGCGGCTGGCGAAACGAACGGACCAGCGGTGAGCATAGCCATTTGTCTATTGCTGTATAGCCTGACGGTGCTCGTCGCGGGACCACCACTGCTACGTGCATTGACCCGCTACGGGCATGCCCCCCGCTTCGGGGTTGCGGCCTGGCTGACCGCCATCGGCACGGTCGTGCTCATCTGGTTGGCCGTCGCGGGGATCGTCCTCATCGAGGTCGCTGGTCACTGGAATTACCCACGCATCGTGATGTCGTCCTGTCTGGTCCGGCTGCGTGGCGTGGTCACTGTGGTGAGCGACGGCGTGGGGCTGACGCCGCAGGTCACGCTAGGCGCGATTGTGGCAGCAGCGGCGTTGATGGCTACCCTGGCCTGCGGGCGACTGGCCAGGACCATCTCAGCGATGCGTGTCAGCGCCCACGAGCACGCCGAGGCCGTGCGCCTTGTCGGTCACCGCACCGGCGACCCTGACGTGGTGATCGTGGAAGCTACCGAACCCGCCGCCTACTGTGTCTCGGGTCGGCCGTCGGCGATCGTGGTGACCAGCGCTGCAGTTGCCGCACTCGACGATCACGAGCTGGCCGCGGTGCTTGCCCACGAACGCGCCCACCTCACCGGACACCACTCATTGGCAGTCACCACTTTGCGCGGCCTGGCCGCGGTCTTTCCGAAGCTGACCCTGATGCGCGAGGGCGCCACTCAGGTGTCGCGTCTATTGGAGATGTGTGCCGACGACGTCTCGGCCCGCCGACACGGCAGCGCGCCGTTGCTCTCTGGGCTGATCATCCTGTGCCGCGCCGCACCAGCCGGGGGGGTCCTTGCGGCTGCCGACGTCGCCGTCCTGGCACGGGCCGAACGGCTCGCGATGCCACCAGCAGACCCGGCGATAGCCCGGGCTCGGGCAGCGCTGATCAGTGTTGTCGCGGTCATGATCGCAGGGCCCGTCATGACCGCGACGTTGGCGGCTTCAGGTGCCCTGCTGTGTGGGACATAGGTTTCGTGACGCCGCCTTCCGTTTGGTGACATCAGACGGATCGATGTCAAACTACGTGGGAGGCTGCTTTGGTCAAACAGATCAATGAGGTGGCTCGATGATGATGCACGACGGCAACGGGATATGGGGCGGCTCGGTCCTGATGACCGTCGCGATGATGGTGTTCGGGGCCCTGCTGATCACCGCCGCCGTCCTGACCGTTCGGTATCTGGTTTCCTCGCCCGGCACCAGGGCAGCCATAGCAGGCGGGTCGAGCAGAGCGGAAAGGCTGCTTGCGGAACGTTATTCGCGCGGCGAGATCGACAATGATGAATACCGGCAGAAGCTAACCCTGCTACGCCAGCCCGGGTGAACCCGAAGGTTTTGTCCGCGACAAGGGACGAGCGCTATCCAAGGCGCCACGTTGAACGGATCGGGTGCGTATCGCGCACAACCAGGGACATGACGGAGCCGGGTTCAGATGCCATCACCATCGAGGAAGCCAAGCCCGACGCGGACAGCGTCTAGCCCTCCCGGCATCGCGCAGGACGCGCTTGTCGTGGCTCCGGGCCCGCGGTCTCCGTCGTGTGCATCGCCTCGACCCCAGCGCGAGCCATGATTACCATTCCTTTTTCCTGCGGCCGTCAGTAACGCGTCGGCAACGTGGTAGCCGTGGTCCTCGATGGCCTCGATCAGCCGCCGGGCGGGTGCCCGGTTGTCGTGATGGATCGTGATCGTCTTCGTCGGGACGTCGACATTGACCGCGCCAACGCCCGCGATGGGGGTGACTATGCATTCGATCGCGGCCTTGCACGTCTGGGACGAGATCCCGGGCAGCGAAAAGGTCGTGGCCGCCAGGATCTGCTTCGTGTTGCCAGCTACGCCCTGGCCGTTCGCGGATCCGTTGAGCTGGGCTTGCGGACCGGTCAAGGCGGGGGTGAACTTCACGGCGTCGACCAGTTCGTCGATGGCGTCCTGTCCCCGTCCGTACAACACCGCGTCCGAAAAGCAGGTCTCCAAGTGTTTGTGCAACGTCACGCGGTTCACGCGTTCCAGCGAGCACTGCACCGTCTGAATCTGTTTCATCACCTCCACGCAATATGCGTCGGATTCCAGCATCCGGGCGACCTCATCCAGCTGCCCCCGCACGGTCTTAACATGGTCTAGCGCCGTGTTTCTGTTTGCAATCAGCTCCGGGGTCACCGCTCCTCATTTCTTGGATCTCGAGTCATCACTCAAGTCACTCCCAATCCGAGGGGATGGGATAGTGCAGATAGCCAGCTCCGCGGGCTAGTGGCGGCGCTTATTGCGGTCGTCGGCGGCGTCTGGCCAGCTGAAAGCTCAGCGCTGGGCGCAGCGGAGAATCCGGCACGTTCATCGGCTCTTCCGCAGCACCGTCTTTCGTTGCTGGTATTCAGCGTCGTCGATCTCGCCGCGCGCATAGCGCTCAGCGAGCAGGCCGTCTTCGCGGGGAGCGCCCGTGGCCGGGGAGGCGCTGGCACCGCCTGCCGAGACCAGATGCCGAACGACCAGCACTACAGCGGCAATTAGAAGCGCCCACAGCAGAAACGTTTCGGCCATCCACACCCAGTGAGCCCACCCCCCGCCATCGCAATGCCCCACCATCATCTTGACTCCTCTGCCAATTTGTCTTCGCTGTTATTCGGACCGTCGGCGGCGCGCATAGCGCCTGTTAGGGCGTGTGGGTAGGCGCGGGCATACTCGGCATCGGCGATGTGCCCGGCGCTGGCGACATGCTCGGCATTGGCGACATCGGTGGCATTGGCGGTTTATTCATCGGCATCTTCGGGTCGTCCATCATTTTCTTCATGTCGGCTTCCATAGATTGGCAACAATCCGCCTGCGCAGGATGACCTGAGCCTGGGTGCCCAAACAGGAGATACACGCCGGCGAATATGACGAAAATGCCGACCGCGATGCCGGTGACGGCGAGTGTTGGGTACAGCCAGCGAGTCCACGTCGGGTGAGGCGGGGTGGCAGGCGCGGTTTCTGTCATGGGTTCCTCTGTCATGGGTTCCTCCGGTGGGTGATCACATCCAATGTACTGTCCTACTTAGTAGATCAGTAGAACGGCGGCGGTGCAATTTGAAGGCACCAATCATCGCCAAATAGCGTCAGCGGGGAACCGGCTGTCAGCAATCCTGCCGGGGATCGGCTAGCAAACTGACCTGCGTAGCAACCAATGCACGGAGAATGCACGGGCTAATCCGATGACCCCGAAAACATGCCCTGAACTGCTATAGAGATGGTGCCCCCGGCAGGATTCGAACCTGCGGCCTTCTGCTCCGGAGGCAGACGCTCTATCCCCTGAGCTACGGGGGCGCACTTACAACATGCTGCACCATTGGGCCCAGACAGATTAACGCATCGTCATGACCGCCCGGCCACCGCGATGGATTCGGGGCACGAGCACCCCAGCCAATAGGATGTACGGTCGTGACCCCCGCTGACCTGGCTGAGCTGCTCAAAGTCACCGCTGCGGCGGTGCTGGCCGAGCGCGGGCTGGACGCTGCCGCATTGCCGCCGGTGGTCACCGTGGAACGGCCGCGCATTGCCGAGCACGGCGATTATGCCAGCAACCTGGCATTACAGCTGGGCAAGAAGGTCGGGGCGAACCCGCGTGAGCTGGCCGGATGGCTCGCCGAGGCGCTGGCACGGGCGGACGGTATCGCCTCAGCAGAGGTCGCCGGACCGGGCTTCATCAACTTGCGTCTCGAAGCGTCGGCGCAGGCGGAGATCGTCAACACCGTCATCGACGCCGGTGCGGGATTCGGTAAGTCCGGCGCCCTCGCCGGCCTCAAAATCAACCTTGAATTCGTCTCGGCCAACCCGACCGGACCGATCCATATCGGCGGTACCCGCTGGGCCGCCGTCGGCGACGCGCTGGGCCGGTTGCTGTCGACGCAGGGTGCCGACGTTTTGCGCGAATACTATTTCAACGACCACGGCACCCAGATCGACCGGTTCGCCAGCTCGCTGATCGCCGCGGCCAAAGGCGAACCCGCCCCTGAGGACGGTTACGCGGGCAGCTACATCACCGACATCGCGGCGCAGGTACTGCAGAAAGCGCCCGACGCGCTGAGCCTGCCGGAAACCGAGATGCACGAGACGTTCCGCGAGATCGGCGTCGACTTGATGTTCACCCACATCAAAGAGTCGTTGCACGAGTTCGGCACCGACTTCGACGTCTACACCCACGAAGACTCGATGCACACCAGCGGCCGTGTCGACCAGGCCATCGCCACGCTTCGCGAGAGCGGCAACGTTTACGATAAGGATGGCGCAAGCTGGTTGCGTACCAGCGCTTTTGGTGACGACAAGGACCGCGTCGTGATCAAAAGCGACGGGAACCCGGCGTATATCGCCGGTGATATCGCCTACTACCTGGACAAGCGGCAACGCGGTTTCGACCTGTGCATCTACATGCTCGGCGCCGACCACCACGGCTACATCGCCCGGCTCAAGGCGGCGGCCGCCGCGTTCGGCGACGACCCGGCCACCGTCGAGGTGCTGATCGGTCAGATGGTCAACCTCGTGCGCGACGGCCAACCGGTCCGGATGAGTAAGCGGGCCGGCACCGTGATCACACTCGACGACCTGGTCGAGGCCATCGGCGTGGATGCCGCGCGCTACAGCCTGATCCGCTCGTCGGTGGACACCGCCATCGACATCGACCTGGCACTGTGGTCCTCGGCGTCCAGTGAAAACCCAGTCTATTACGTGCAATACGCGCACGCCCGGCTGTCGGCACTGGCCCGCAGCGCCGCCGAGCTCGGCCTGATCCCCGACACCGCACACCTGGAGCTACTCAGCCACGACAAAGAAGGTGCGCTGTTGCGCACCATCGGTCAATTCCCCGGCATGCTGAAAACGGCGGCTGCCCTGCGGGAACCGCACCGGGTGTGCCGGTACCTGGAAGACCTCGCCGGTGACTATCACCGGTTCTACGACGCGTGCCGGGTGTTGCCGATGGGCGACGAGCAGCCCACCGACCTGCACACCGCGCGCCTGGCCTTGTGCCAGGCCACTCGTCAGGTCATCGCCAATGGACTGGCGATACTCGGAGTCAGCGCCCCGGAGCGAATGTGAATGTTCATCCCGCCGGTCCCCGGCATGCCGAAGAAACCCGGCACACGGGTAGCCCGCCGCGGCCGCAGTCGGCCGACGAGCTGCTGCGGTTGTCGTGGAATGTCTGGCCGCGCAACACTCTTCGCGACGAAGCCGGAGTGACCAATATCGCCGGAGTTGCACTGACCGACCTTGCCCGGGAGTACGGGACTCCGCTGTTCGTCATCGACGAGGACGACTTCCGTTCTCGCTGCAAAGAGATCGCGTCGGCCTTCGGCGGCGGACAGAATGTGTCCTATGCCGCCAAGGCATTCCTGTGCAGTGAAATCGCCCGGTGGATCGACGAAGAAGGCCTCTCGCTCGATGTGTGCACCGGCGGCGAGCTGGCTGTCGCCCTACACGCCGACTTCCCGCCGGAGCGGATCACCTTTCACGGCAATAACAAATCGGTCGAGGAGTTGACCGCGGCGGTCAAGGCCGGGGTGGGTCACGTCGTTCTGGACTCGATGGTCGAAATCGAGCGCCTCGACACGATCGCGGGCGACGCCGGCGTTGTCCAGGATGTCTTCGTGCGCCTCACCGTCGGTGTCGAGGCGCACACCCACGAGTTCATCTCCACCGCACATGAAGACCAGAAGTTCGGGCTGTCGGTGGCCAGCGGCGCGGCGATGACCGCGGTGCGGCGGGTATTCGCCACCGACCACCTGCGACTGGTCGGCCTGCACAGCCATATCGGCTCGCAGATCTTCGATGTCGCCGGCTTCGAGCTTGCCGCGCACCGCGTCATCGGTCTGCTGCGCGTGATCGTCGACCAATTTGGCGTCGAAAAGACCGCACAGATCTCGACCGTCGACCTCGGTGGCGGCCTGGGTATTTCGTACCTGGCGCCCGACGACCCGCCGCCGGTGGCGGAGCTGGCGGCCAAGCTGAGCGTCATCGTGAGCAACGAGTCGGAGGCCTTGGGCCTGCCCACCCCCCGGCTGGTGGTCGAGCCGGGTCGCGCCATCGCCGGGCCCGGCACCATCACGCTCTACGAGATCGGCACCGTCAAAGACGTCGACGTCAGCACTATGGCGCAGCGCCGCTACGTCAGCGTCGACGGCGGCATGAGCGACAACATTCGCACCGCGCTTTATGACGCGCAGTATGACGCGCGGCTGGTTTCGCGACTCAGCGACGCACCCGCGACGCTGGCTCGTATCGTCGGAAAGCATTGTGAAAGCGGTGATATCGTCGTTCGCGATACCTGGGTGCCCGGCGATCTCCAGCCAGGCGACCTGCTCGGGGTGGCCGCCACCGGTGCCTACTGTTATTCGCTGTCGAGCCGTTACAACATGGTCGGCCGACCCGCCGTGGTGGCGGTGCGTGCTGGCCGTACCCGCCTGATCCTGCGCCGGGAGACGGTCGATGATCTGCTGAGTCTGGAAGTGAGGTGACCCGTGTCCGGTGACGAAAAGCCAATCGGCGTAGCAGTGCTCGGGTTGGGCAACGTTGGTAGTGAGGTCGTGCGCATCATCGAGGAAAGCGCCGACGATCTGGCGGCCCGCATCGGTGCCCCGTTGGTGCTGCGCGGTATCGGGGTGCGCCGCATCGCCGCTGACCGCGGCGTTCCGCTCGGACTGCTGACCGACAACATCGAGGATCTCGTCTCGCGCGAGGACGTCGACATCGTCGTCGAGGTGATGGGTCCGGTAGAGCCATCCCGGAAGGCGATCTTGTCTGCGCTTGAGCACGGCAAGTCCGTTGTTACGGCCAATAAGGCGTTGTTGTCCACGTCCAACGGCGAATTGGCGCAGGCAGCCGAAGCGGCCAGCGTCGACCTGTACTTTGAGGCGGCTGTCGCGGGCGCCATTCCGGTGATCCGCCCGCTCACTCAGTCGCTTGCGGGCGACTCGGTGTTGCGGGTGGCCGGCATCGTCAACGGCACCACGAACTACATCCTTTCCGCGATGGACAGCACCGGGGCCGACTACGACAGTGCGCTGGCCGACGCGAGCGCGCTGGGCTACGCCGAAGCCGATCCGACCGCCGACGTGGAAGGGTATGACGCGGCGGCTAAGGCGGCGATTCTGGCCTCCATCGCGTTTCACACGCGGGTGAACGCCGACGACGTCTACCGCGAGGGCATCAGCAAGATCACCCCAGCCGACTTCGTCTCGGCGCGCAGCCTGGGCTGCACCATCAAGCTGCTCTCGATCTGCGAGCGCATCACCACCGAGGATGGTCAGCAACGGGTTTCGGCACGCGTCTATCCGGCGCTGGTGCCGCTCACGCATCCGCTCGCGACAGTCAACGGAGCCTTCAACGCCGTCGTGGTCGAAGCTGCAGCCGCCGGGCGGCTGATGTTCTACGGGCAGGGGGCCGGCGGCGCGCCGACGGCATCGGCGGTAGCCGGCGATCTGGTGATGGCCGCCCGCAACCGGGTGCTGGGCAGTCGTGGGCCGCGAGAGTCCCGGTACGCTCAACTGCCCGTCGCGCCAATGGGTGTCGTCATGACCCGCTACTACGTCAGCATGAACGTCGCCGACAAGACCGGCGTGTTGTCATCGGTTGCAGCAGAATTCGCGAAACGCGAGGTCAGCATCGCCGAGGTCCGCCAGGAGGGCGTCGCGGACGAGGGCGGCCGCCGCGTGGGGGCACGTATCGTGGTAGTCACCCACACCGCCACCGACGCCGCGCTCTCCGAAACTGTTGATGCGCTTGCGGACTTGGATGTCGTGCAGGCCGTCACAAGCGTGCTGCGACTAGAAGGAACCAGCCTATGAGCATCCCGCGTACGGCTATTCACCAAGCCTGGCCGGGCCTGATCGCCGCGTACCGCGACCGGCTACCGGTCGGCGACGATTGGACGCCGGTCACCCTGCTCGAGGGCGGTACGCCGCTGATCTCGGCGCCCCGACTGTCCAAAATGACCGGCTGCACAATCCATCTCAAGGTCGAGGGCCTCAACCCCACCGGTTCCTTCAAGGACCGCGGCATGACGATGGCGGTCACCGATGCGCTCGCCCGCGGGCAGCAGGCCGTGTTGTGCGCGTCTACTGGAAACACCTCGGCGTCGGCGGCGGCCTACGCGGCCCGCGCCGGCATCACGTGTGCGGTGCTGATACCGCAGGGCAAGATCGCAATGGGCAAGCTCGCGCAGGCAGTCATGCACGGCGCCAAAATCATCCAGATCGACGGCAACTTCGACGACTGCCTGGAACTGGCCCGCAAGATGACCGCAGACTTCCCGAAGATCTCTTTGGTCAACTCGGTCAACCCGGTGCGCATCGAGGGTCAGAAAACGGCGGCGTTTGAGATCGTGGACGTTCTCGGCGCCGCACCAGACGTACACGCCCTCCCCGTCGGCAACGCAGGGAACATCACCGCGTACTGGAAGGGCTACACTGAGTACCACCGCGACGGCGTCATCGACAAACTGCCGCGCATGCTGGGCACCCAGGCCGCCGGCGCGGCACCGCTGGTGCTCGGCCACCCGGTGAGCCATCCGGAGACCATCGCCACCGCGATCCGCATCGGTGCACCGGCATCCTGGGCGCAGGCCGTCGCTGCCCAGCAGGAATCCAACGGGCGCTTCCTGGCCGCCACCGACGAAGAGATCCTGTCCGCGTACCACCTGGTGGCCCGCTCGGAAGGCGTCTTCGTCGAACCCGCCTCCGCCGCCAGCATCGCGGGCCTGCTCAAGGCAATTGACGACGGCTGGGTGGCCCCAGGTTCGACGGTGGTGTGCACGGTGACCGGCAATGGTCTCAAGGATCCCGACACGGCGCTGAAGGATATGCCAAAGGTGTCCGCGCTGCCGGTCGATCCCGTTCTGATTGCCGAGAAGTTGGGACTGGCTTAAGTGGCGATCGCAAGCGCGGCGGAGCCGGGCGAAGCGGGTCGCCACGCATCAGAAGTGGCGGGTGGGTGCTCGATGCTGCCCGTAGGGCTGGTGGCAAACGTCGTAGTGCCGGCGTCGAGCGCGAACCTCGGCCCGGGTTTTGACAGCATCGGTCTTGCGTTGAGTCTTTGCGACGAGATCGTTGTTGAGACAACGGATTCCGGCTTGCAGGTGGTGGTCGACGGCGAAGGTGCCGGCCAGCTGCCGCTGGGCCCCGAACACCTGGTGGTGCGCGCCATCGAGTGCGGGCTGCAGGCCGCCGGGGTCAGCGCTCCCGGCTTAGTGGTGCGCTGCCGCAACGCCATCCCGCACTCTCGCGGTCTGGGTTCCTCCGCGGCGGCTGTGGTCGGCGGCCTGGCCGCGGCAAACGGCCTTGTCGCACAGACCGATTCGACGCCCGTGAGCGAAGCTCAGCTGATCCAGCTTTCTTCGGAGTTCGAGGGTCACCCCGACAACGCCGCGGCCGCGGTGTTGGGCGGTGCGGTCGTTTCATGGGTTGACCGCACCGGCGATCGGCCCGTCTACTCGGCGGTGTCGCTACGGCTGCACCCAGATATCCACCTGTTCTCGGCGATTCCCGAGGAACGCTCGCTAACCGCGGAGACCCGGGTGCTGCTGCCCGCCCAAGTCGGCCACGAGGACGCGACGTTCAATGTGAGCCGCGCCGCATTGCTGGTGGTGGCGCTCACCGAACGCCCGGATCTGCTGATGGCCGCCACCGAAGACATGCTTCATCAACCTCAGCGCGGCCCGGCGATGCCGGCCTCGGCGGAATATTTGCGGCTGCTGCGGCGTCTCAATGTAGCGGCGACGCTTTCGGGGGCGGGTCCGGCGCTGCTCGCTTTAGGCACAGAGCCGCAGTTGCCCGTGGAAGCGTTGGACTACGCGGCCGCAAACGGATTTGCCATCGCTGAGATGACCGCTGGCCAAGGAGTTCGCTGGAGCCCAGGCGTCACAGTCGCCGGTTGATTCACAGGCTGGCCGGAGGGTTTGCTTGCTTCCGACAAAAATGCGGGTTATCCTCGGAGCCGTCCAGCAATTGCAGCATCTGCATCTGCATCCATACTGCCTTGCCGCTAGGACAACCATCAATCCTTCTCATTGACGAGGTTCGCCGTTCAGGCCGCCGATGCGCTGACGATCACCGTTACAGAGTCGATGATCAGGGCGCACTCGGCAATTTTGGCCGAATGCAACGAACCTTCGTATGACGTGATCAGCGGGGGAAGAAAGGAAATCCGTGACTGATACGGACCTCATCACGGCTGGCGAAAGCACCGACGGCAATCAGCTGTCGATTTCTGTGCCTACAGATTCTGTGCCTACAGATGCGCCAGACGTCAAGACCAACGCTCGCGTGGGCTCCCTGTCCACCATGGTGCTGCCCGAACTCCGCGCCCTGGCTAATCAAGCCGGTGTCAAGGGGACATCCGGGATGCGTAAGAACGAACTAATCGCCGCGATTCAGGAAACCAGGGGAAATGGCAACGGCGCATCTGCCGCAGCCGCCCCGGAGCCGAAAGACAGCGGCAAATCCACCGTTCCAGAACCGGAGGCCAGCGCCGAAGTACCGGCCGCCCAAGGGGAACAGAACGATTCACCGAACGAGCCGCAGCGCCGGCAACGACGCAGCGGTTCCCGCGAAGCGGGGTCGAGCGCGCGCACTGCCGACGAGCAAGATCGCGATGGCTCGCCGACCAACGGAGCCGACAAGGGCCAGCGGAGCGAGCGCGCCACCAAGACAGACGACCGCGGATCCGATGCGGGCAGCGACCACGGTGGCGACCAACAAAACTCAGGTGGCCAGCAGCCTCGCGGCAATGGCAACAACAACGGCAACAACAACGGCAACGGTGGCGGTGACGACGACGGAGACGGCCGTCAAGGCCGGCGCGGGCGTCGGTTCCGCGACCGCAGGCGCCGCGGCGAACGGTCGGGCGAAGGCGGCGGTGGTGGCGAGCGCGGCGACCGTGGTGACCGCGGTGACCGCGGTGACCGCGAAACCGAACTGCGTGAAGACGACGTCGTCCAACCGGTAGCCGGCATCCTCGATGTCCTCGACAACTACGCATTCGTGCGGACCTCCGGCTACCTGGCCGGTCCGCACGACGTCTACGTATCGATGAACATGGTGCGCAAGAACGGCCTGCGCCGCGGTGACGCGGTGACCGGTGCGGTTCGGGTGCCCAAGGACGGCGAACAGCCCAACCAGCGGCAGAAGTTCAATCCGCTGGTCCGTCTGGACACCGTCAATGGTGGGCCGGTCGAAGATGCCAGGAAGCGTCCGGATTTCACCAAGATGACGCCCCTGTACCCCAACCAGCGGCTTCGTCTGGAAACCACCCCGGACCTGCTGACCACCCGGGTCATCGATCTGATCATGCCGATCGGTAAGGGCCAGCGCGCACTGATCGTGTCGCCGCCCAAGGCCGGTAAGACGATGATCCTGCAGGCGATTGCCAACGCGATCACCAAAAACAACCCGGAATGCCACCTCATGGTCGTGCTCGTCGACGAGCGGCCTGAAGAGGTCACCGATATGGCGCGCTCGGTCAAGGGCGAGGTCATCGCCTCGACGTTCGACCGTCCGCCGTCGGATCACACCGCGGTCGCCGAGCTGGCCATCGAGCGCGCCAAGCGCCTCGTCGAGCAGGGCAAAGACGTCGTGGTGTTGCTTGACTCGATCACCCGGCTGGGCCGCGCGTACAACAACGCGTCACCGGCGTCGGGCCGTATCTTGTCCGGTGGTGTCGACTCGACTGCGCTGTACCCGCCCAAGCGCTTCCTGGGGGCCGCACGCAACATCGAGGAGGGTGGATCGCTGACCATCATCGCCACCGCGATGGTTGAGACGGGTTCCACCGGAGACACGGTCATCTTCGAGGAGTTCAAGGGCACCGGCAACGCCGAGCTCAAGCTGGACCGCAAGATCTCGGAACGCCGAGTCTTCCCCGCGGTCGACGTGAACCCCTCGGGTACCCGCAAGGACGAGCTACTGCTGTCGACCGACGAGTTCGCCGTGGTGCACAAGCTGCGCCGCGTGCTGTCGGGTCTGGACTCGCATCAGGCCATCGACTTGCTGATGTCCCAGCTACGCAAGACGAAAACCAACTACGAATTCCTCGTTCAGGTGTCCAAGACGACACCGGGGAACATGGATAACGACTAGTCTCGCGTGCTGTGGCTGGGACGTTTCAGACGCTTCAGCAGTTGCTTCGTGAGCGGTTGGGCCAAGACACGCCGGCGCTGAAATTCGGCGACCAAGTCTGGACCTGGCGTGAACATCTTTCCGATGCGGCCAGCACGGCCGCGGCCTTGATCGGCGTCGCCGATCGGGACCGCCCTTTGCACGTCGGCACCTTGCTGGGCAACACCCCGGAGATGCTCACCGTCATGGCATCGGCTGCCCTCGGCGGATATGTGGTGTGCGGGATCAACGACACCCGCCGCGGCGCCGCCCTGGCCAGGGACATCCTGCATGCCGACTGCCAGATCCTGCTCACCGACCCGGCACACAAAGCTCTGTTGACTGACCTGGATCTGCCCGGTGTCCAGGTGTTCGACGTGGCAGGCGATTCTTGGTCGGAGCTGCTGGGGAATGCCGGGACGTTGACGCCGTATCGCGAGGTTGCAGCCACCGACACCTTCATGATGATCTTCACCTCCGGGACCAGTGGCGAGCCGAAAGCCGTGCAGGTGACACATCTGACGGTGTTGTTTGCCGGGGCGACCCTGATAGCGCGGTTCGAGGTCGACGCGTCCGACGTCTGCTATCTGTCGATGCCGCTGTTTCACTCCAACGCGCTGCTGGCCGGCTGGAGCGTGGCGGTGGGCGCGGGGGCGGCCATGGTCCCCGCTACGTTTTCGGCATCCGGGTTGCTGCCCGATCTGCGCCGGTACGGCGCCACCTTTATGAACTACGTCGGCAAACCTCTGGCGTACGTGCTAGCCACCCCCGAGCAACCCGATGACCACGACAATCCGCTGCGGGTGGCGTTCGGCAACGAAGCAAGCGATCGCGATATCGTTGAGTTCAGTCGCCGTTTCGGCTGCACCGTGTGGGACGGCTTCGGCTCCACCGAGGGCGCGATCATCATCACCCGAGAGGACGGCTGCCCGCCGGGATCGCTGGGCCGGGGCTTCCCGGGCGTCAGCATCTACAACCCGGAGACCCTGGCCGAGTGCCCGGCGGCCACCTTCGGCGAAGACGGTGCCCTGACCAACGCGGACGAAGCGATAGGGGAGCTGGTCAACAGCACCGGCGCGGGTCTGTTCGCCGGCTACTACAACGACCCGCAAGCCACTGATGCCCGCCTTCGGCACGGCATGTTCTGGTCGGGTGACCTCGCCTACCGGGACGCCGACGGTTGGATCTACTTCGCCGGGCGCAGCGGCGACTGGCTGCGCGTGGACGGCGAGAACATGACCGCGGCGCCTATCGAACGAATCCTGCATCGGCTGACGCCTGTCAGTCAGGTCGCCGTGTATGCCGTACCGGACGAACACGTCGGCGACCAGGTGATGGCAGCCATCGTGCTGGCCGACGACGCTGACCTGACACCTGCCGAATTCGGCCGGTTTCTGGCTGGTCAGGCCGATCTGTCGGCCAAGGCGTGGCCGCGATATGTCTGGCTCACCGACCGGCTGCCGACGACGGCGACCAACAAGGTGCTCAAGCGGGAGCTGGCCGCCCGCGGCGCAGCTCCCGAGGGCGGTGTGCTCTGGGCGCGCGGCGCAAAAAATGGCACCTACCGCGACACATAAACCACGCAGACGACGCGCCGGGACGGCTGCGCGAGGGTTATATCTGGGCGAATTTGGCCGCGGGGCCGCTGGGAATGCGGGGGCGCAACTCGGTGTTTGGGCTGATGGAGGTTGACCTGGCATAATCGAGGTTCGACTGGGCCAGAACCACCTCAGGTTCGCGGAGTTCACGCCCGACCGCCGGATCCAAAATGTGGCCCGGGCGGCCAACGATCGAAGAGGACATGATGAAAACTGACATTCATCCCGCCTACGACGAGACCACTGTGGTCTGCGGATGCGGGAACACCTTCCAGACGCGCAGCACCAAGTCGGGAGGTCACATCACTGTCGAGGTTTGCTCGCAGTGCCACCCGTTCTACACGGGCAAGCAGAAGATCCTCGACAGCGGCGGCCGGGTGGCCCGCTTCGAAAAGCGCTACGGCAAGCGTAAGGGCGCAACCGCTGAGGCTGCCGCGCCGGAGCAGACCGACAAATAGCTGCCTTACCGACGCCCGAACTGTGCACGCCTGTGCACAGGCCGGGCGTCGGCTCGCGTTTACGGGTCATTAGAACGACGGCGCAGGACGGGAGGTAGGACATGGCGCAGCCGGTGAAGACGATCGACGTGCTGCTCGCCGAACACGCCGACCTCGAGCGTGCGCTCGCCGACCCCGACTTGCACAGCAATCCTGCCGAGGCGCGCAAAGCCGGACGCCGGTTTGCCCGTCTGGCTCCGATCGTGGCGACCCACCGCAAGCTGGTCGCGGCGTCCGGCGACCTGGAGACCGCCCGTGAGCTGGTCGCCGATGACGAGTCTTTCGTCGAGGAAGTCGCCGAGTTGGAGTCCCGGGTGGCCGAGCTGGACACCCAACTCACCGACATGCTGTCGCCGCGCGACCCGCATGACGCCGACGACATCGTGCTCGAAGTCAAATCTGGTGAGGGCGGGGAAGAATCGGCATTGTTCGCCGCCGATCTTGCCAGAATGTACATGCGCTATGCGGAGCGGCATGGCTGGACGGTGACGGTGCTGGGGGAAACCTTTTCGGATCTGGGCGGCTACAAGGATGCGACGCTCTCCATCGGCAGCAAGGGCGACTCGGTCGATGGAGTCTGGTCGCGGATGAAGTTCGAGGGCGGGGTGCACCGGGTGCAGCGCGTTCCGGTGACGGAATCTCAAGGCCGCGTGCATACTTCGGCGGCTGGCGTGCTGGTCTATCCGGAACCCGAGGAAGTCGGTGAGGTGCAGATCGATGAGTCGGATCTGCGCATCGACGTCTACCGGTCTTCGGGTAAGGGCGGGCAGGGCGTCAACACCACCGACTCTGCGGTGCGGATCACCCATCTGCCCAGCGGGATCGTCGTCACCTGCCAGAACGAACGGTCTCAGCTGCAGAACAAGACCCGTGCCTTGCAGGTGCTGGCTGCTCGCCTGCAGGTTTTGGCGGAGGAGCAGGCGGTGGCCGACGCGTCGGCGGATCGGGCCAGCCAGATCCGCACGGTGGACCGCAGCGAACGCATTCGCACCTACAACTTCCCGGAGAATCGGATCACCGATCACCGAATCGGTTTCAAGGCACACAATTTGGATCAGGTTCTCGACGGTGACATGGATGCGTTGTTCGACGCATTGGCTGCCGCCGACAAGCAAGCGAGGCTGCAACAGGCATGACCGCTCTGCGGCGCGCAATCGACTCGGCTGCGGAGCTTCTCGCCGAAGCCGGGATCGACTCGGCGCGCTGCGACGCCGAGCAGTTGGCCGCGCACTTGGCAGGCACCGACCGTGGCCGGTTGACACTGATCGAGTCGCCCGGCGACGAGTTCTTCGCGCGCTACCGCGACATCATTGCGGAGCGCTCGCAGCGGGTGCCATTGCAGCATCTAATCGGGACGGTGGCGTTCGGGCCGGTGCTGCTGCACGTCGGCCCCGGTGTCTTCATCCCTCGACCGGAAACCGAAGCCATCTTGGCGTGGGCCACCGCGCAACACCTCGCGGCGCGGCCCGTCATCGTCGACGTGTGCACCGGATCCGGCGCATTGGCCGTGGCGCTGGCCCAGCAGCGGCCCGCGGCCCGGATCATCGGCATCGACGACTCTCTTACCGCGCTGGAGTATGCGCGCCGCAACACCGAGGGCAGCACGGTCGAACTCGTGCACGCGGATGCAACCGCTCCAGACCTGCTTTCCGAACTGGACGGGCAGGTCGATCTGGTCGTGGCGAACCCGCCCTACGTGCCCGATGGCACTGTTCTGGAACCCGAAGTAACCCAACATGATCCGCGCCACGCTGTGTTTGGCGGACCGGATGGCATGACGCTGATAACCGCGGTTGTCGGCCACGCCGGCCGGTGGTTGCGTCCCGGCGGCCTGTTCGCGGTCGAGCATGATGACACGACATCGGCGAAGACCGTCGAATTGGTTGCAGGAACAGGACTTTTCGATGCCATCGAAGCCCGGAAAGATCTGGCCGGACGGCCGAGATTTGTGACCGCCCGGAGGGGAAGAGCACTTGACGCGCGCCGCGACGATGCAGAGCGAAGCGATGAGGAGGAGCGGCGCCATGACTAACGTCTTTGATTGCGCGGACCCCACCCAGCGTTCCCAAGGAATGGCTGCAGCGTTGGGGGCGCTTAAAGGCGGCAAACTGGTTGTCATGCCGACGGATACGGTCTACGGCATCGGCGCGGACGCCTTCGACAGCGCCGCGGTGACGGCGCTGTTGGCGGCCAAGGGGCGTGGTCGTGACATGCCGGTCGGCGTGCTGGTCGGCTCCTGGCACACCATCGAGGGTTTGGTTTACACCGTGCCGGCGGGGGCCCGCGAGCTCATCCGCGCGTTCTGGCCGGGCGCGCTCAGCCTGGTGGTCGCGCAAGCGCCATCGTTGCAGTGGGATCTCGGTGACGCCCGCGGCACGGTGATGCTCCGGATGCCGTTGCACCCGGTCGCCATCGAGCTGCTGCGCGAAGTGGGGCCCATGGCGGTTTCCAGCGCGAACGTCTCCGGCCGCCCGCCCGCGGTCACCGTCGACGAGGCACGCGGCCAATTGGGCGATCTCGTCGACGTTTACCTCGACGGCGGTCCGTCCGAACAGCAGGCCGCCTCGACGATCGTCGACCTCACCGGAGTCAACCCGCGCGTCCTGCGGGCGGGTCCGGTCAGCGTTGAGCGGGTCGCCGAAGTCCTCGGTTTGGAGCCGGAGAGTTTGACCGCGTAGTCGCGACCGCGCGCTGGCTGCGAAGTCCCGTCAGGCTTTTCGCACTGCTTGCACGTTCGGTGCCGGTCGCAGCGCGGCTGTTGTGGACGTCGTGCTCTCAGGTTGGTGCAGTACGGTTTCCAGGTGTCCAGCGATGTAACCAGCCTTGCCGGTGGTTTGCTCGCCTTGTCCGATCGCAGCGCCGGTGTCCCGCTACGCGAGCTCGCGCTAGTGGGGTTGACCGCGGCAATCATCACCTACTTCGCGACTGGGCCGGTGCGGGTGCTCGCCACGCGACTAGGCGCGGTCGCCTACCCGCGGGAACGGGATGTGCACGTGTCGCCAACCCCGCGGATGGGCGGGCTGGCGATGTTTCTGGGCATTATCTCCGCCGTCTTTCTGGCATCCCAGCTTCCGGCGCTCACCCGCGGGTTCGTCTATTCCACGGGTTTACCGGCTGTCTTGGTGGCGGGCGCGGTGATCATGGGCATCGGGCTGATCGACGACCGTTGGGGTCTGGACGCGCTGACGAAATTCGCCGGTCAGATCACCGCCGCCAGCGTGCTGGTCACCATGGGCGTCGCCTGGAGCGTGCTGTACATCCCATTCGGGGGCGTCGGCACCATCGTGCTGGACCAGGCTTCCTCGATCCTGCTCACCCTCGCGCTGACGGTCTCGATCGTCAACGCGATGAACTTCGTCGACGGACTCGACGGACTGGCGGCCGGGCTGGGGCTCATCATGGCAATGGCGATCTGCATTTTCTCGGTCGGTCTGCTCCGCGACCACGGCGGTGACGTGCTGTTCTATCCGCCCGCCGTTATTTCGGTGGTGCTGGCGGGGGCGTGTCTGGGGTTTTTGCCGCACAACTTTCACCCCGCCAGAATCTTCATGGGCGACTCCGGATCGATGCTGATCGGATTGATGCTCGCCGCCGCCTCCACGACCGCCGCCGGCCCGATCTCGCAGAACGCCTACGGGGCCCGCGACGTGTTTGCTCTGCTGTCACCGTTCCTGCTGGTGGTGGCGGTCATGTTTTTCCCGATGCTCGACCTGCTGCTGGCAATCGTGCGGCGAACCCGCGCGGGTCGCAGCGCATTCAGCCCGGACAAGATGCATCTGCATCACCGGCTGCTGCAGATCGGTCATTCGCATCGGCGGGTGGTGCTGCTGATCTATCTCTGGGTGGGCATCGTCGCTTTCGGGGCCGCGAGCACGATTTTCTTCGACCCCCGCGACACCGCGGCGGTGATGCTGGGTGCGATCGGCGTCGCGGGTGTCGCGACGGCGATCCCGCTCGTGCGCCGCCGCGACGGCCTCTACGACGACGAGTAGTAGCACCCCTGAGAATATGGTAAGGTGCAGCTAGAACCCCGAAATCAACCTCGCGGGTTGCCGGCCAACCGGCCCATCGGACGCTCATCCGACCGTGCCGGTTCACGACCGACATAGGGAGCTACCCCTTGGGTGAGTCCAGCGCGACCACTGCGATACGCTCGGCGGGCTACCGATCAGTCGGTGCGACTTCCACTCCGTCAATCTGGGATTGAGGTGCTTCAGTGACGACACCAGCGCAGGACGCGCCGTTGGTGTTTCCCTCTGTTGCTTTCCGCCCGGCACGGCTCCTTGTCATCAGTCTCGTGCTGGCGGCGCTCGCAACGCTCGGCGCCGGATTGTCCGGTCAGCCGATGCTCGGGGTGTTCTTCGGCATCGGCCTGCTACTGGGTTTGCTCAACGCTGTCCTGGTGCAACGTTCCGTGAATGTGATCACCGCCAAAGACCAGCCGCTGAAAAGCTCGATGGCCGTCAACTCGGCGATGCGGCTGGCGATCATCACCGTGATCGGGCTGGTCCTCGCGTTCGTTTTCCGGCCGAATGGCCTGGGCGTGCTTTTCGGGCTGGCGCTCTTCCAGGTGCTACTGGTGTTTTCGACCGCTCTGCCGGTCTGGAAGAAGTTGCGGACCGGGGAGCCGGTTACTGCTTCGGCCGCCTCAGACAGCGGCGCACTCAACGGATCAGAAGGGAACGCTGGCGATGACTGAGTCGATCCTGGCCGCCGCCTCGATTGAGGTGGGCGTGCACGACACCCACGACTGGTTCGGGCTGCCCGTCAACGTCGACACAGTGCTGTCGACCGCAATCGCCGCGGCGATCGTCATCGCCCTTGCCTTCTTCTTGCGCTCTAAGGTCACATCGAGCGGCGTACCCAGCGGAGTCCAATTGTTCTGGGAGGCCATCACCATTCAGATGCGCGATCAGATCGAGGCTGCCATCGGCATGAAAATCGCGCCGTTCGTATTGCCGCTGGCGGTCACCATCTTCGTGTTCATTCTTACCTGCAACTGGCTGTCGGTGCTGCCACTGCAGTACTCCACGCCGGCAGGACAACCCTCCGAGCTACTGAGCTCGCCGGCGGCGGACATCAATTTCGTTCTGGCGCTGGCTCTTTTCGTCTTCTTCAGCTACCACGCAGCGGGGATCTGGCGCCGCGGCATCATCGGGCACCCGATCAAGGTACTCAAGGGACACGTCGCAATCCTCGCTCCGATCAACCTGGTCGAGGAGATCGCCAAGCCGATCTCGTTGTCCCTCCGACTTTTCGGCAATATCTTCGCCGGCGGCATCCTGGTCTCCCTGATCGCGCTCCTCGGGCCGTGGGTCATGTGGGCGCCCAACGCTATCTGGAAATCGTTCGATCTGTTCGTGGGCGCCATCCAGGCGTTCATTTTCTCGATTCTGACCATCTTGTATTTCAGCCAGGCCATGGAGCTTGATGAACATCATGACTAGGCCACCAGGAACTGGCTTGACCCATACACGATTACAAAAGCCTGGTAGACCGATACCAGTAATCAAGGAGGATTAGGAATGGCACTGGATCCACAAATCGTTCAGGGCGCCCTTATCGGCGGCGGCCTGATTATGGGCGGTGGCGCGATCGGCGCCGGTATCGGTGACGGTATCGCGGGCAACGCCCTGGTCTCGGGTATCGCACGGCAGCCCGAGGCGCAGGGCCGGCTGTTCACACCGTTCTTCATCACCGTCGGTCTGGTCGAGGCGGCTTACTTCATCAACCTGGCGTTCATGGCGTTGTTCGTCTTCGCCACTCCCGCCGGTTAATTCGGCTGTGATGGGTTTTGGGTGCATGAAGTGAACTCTGTTCTTCTGGCCGCAGAGGAAGAAAAGCACAGCATCTTCCTCATCCCCAACGGCACCTTCTTTGTAGAGCTGGCCATTTTTCTTGTCGTCCTAGGTGTCATCGGCGGCTTCGTCGTTCCGCCGATCCTGAAGGTGTTGCGTGAACGCGACGCCATGGTCAACAAGACGACCGGCGACAACAAGAAGTCAGCGGAGCAGTTCGCTGCGGCCCAGGCCGATTACGACGAAGCCATGAAGGAAGCCCGGCAGCAGGCGTCGTCCTACCGCGACAACGCGCGGGCCGAGGGTCGCCAGGTCGTCGAAGACGCCCGCGCCGGCGCCGAGCAGCAGGTAACCGAGACGTTGCTCGCGGCTAGCGAGCAATTGAAGCGAGAGAGGGATGCCGTGGAATTGGATCTGCGGGCCAACGTGGGGACCATGTCGGCAACCTTGGCCAGTCGAATCCTCGGTGTCGACGTAACCACCTCCGCTGCATCGAGGTAACTGCCAATGTCAACATTCTTGGGCCAGTTGGTGGGGTTCGCGCTCATCGTGTTCCTGGTAGTCCGTTATGCAGTACCGCCGGTGCGCGGTTTGATGACGGCCCGGCAGAACACGGTGCGCCAGCAGTTGGAGGACGCGGCTACCGCCGCTCAGCGGCTGACCGAGTCAACGACGGCCCACAGCAAGGCGGTGCAGTCCGCCAAGTCGGAGGCGGAGCGCGTCGTCGAAGAGGCCAAGGTAGACGCTGAACGCATATCTGCCCAATTACAGGCGCAGGCCGAAATCGAGTCGGAACGTATCAAGGGCCAGGGCTCAAGCCAGGCCGCGCTACTGCGGTCCCAGCTGAGCCGGCAGCTTCGTCAGGAGCTCGGCCTCGAATCCGTGCGCCAGGCAGGAGAATTGGTGCGCAGCTTCGTGGCCGATGCCGCGCAGCAGTCGTCCACCGTTGATCGCTTCCTGGATGAACTCGACGAAATGGCACCTACGGCGGCGCACGTCGAATATCCCCTGATGGCCAAGATGCGTTCGGCCAGCCGACGCGCGTTGGTAGCCGTCTCGGAGCGATTCGACACCATCGCCAAAGACCTCGACAGCAAAGGGCTGCGCACTCTCGCCAGCGACCTGGTCGGGGTAGCCAAGTTGCTCGTCCGCGAAGTCGTCGTTACCCGCTACCTCACCTTGCCATCCGAAGACTCGGAGGCCCGGGTCCGGTTGATCGAGCGCTTGGTGGCGGGCAAGGTCGGTGACCCGGCGCTCAACGTTCTGAAGACGGCTGTCTCGCAGCGTTGGTCGGCCAACGCCGATCTGGTCGACGCCGTCGAGCACATCTCGCGGCAGGCGTTGTTGGAAGTCGCGGAACGTGAGAATCAGGTCGACGACGTCGAAGACCAGCTGTTCCGGTTTTCCCGCATTCTCGACGCACAGCCACGACTCGGCACTCTCTTGGGCGACTATGCCGTTCCGGCGGAAGGCCGGGTTGGGTTGCTGCGCAACGTGCTTGAGAGCAGCAGCGGCGCGGTCAATCCGGTTGCGGCAGCGTTGCTGTCCCAGACGGTTGAGTTGTTAAGAGGCCAGTCCGCTGAGGAGGCGGCACTGTTCTTGGCCCAAGTCGCGGTGGCGCGACGCGGCGAAGTCGTCGCGCAAGCCCGCGCGGCTGCCGACCTCAGCGATGCCCAGCGCACTCGCCTCACCGAAGTGCTCAGCCGCATCTACGGTCATCCGGTGACGGTGCAGCTGGAGATCGACCCCGCAGTGCTGGGCGGTCTTTCAATCGCCGTGGGCGACGAGGTGATCGACGGTACGCTCTCGTCCCGTCTGGCCGCGGCCGAAGCTCAGTTGCCCGACTGAACACGAACTAGTCAGCAGAAATAATCAAGAAGGAAGACGAAAAGCTATGGCCGAGTTGACAATCTCCGCTGATGACATTCAGAGCGCTATCGAGGAGTACGTCGGGTCCTTTACCGCCGACACCTCCCGTGAGGAGGTCGGCACCGTTATCGACGCCGGCGACGGCATCGCGCACGTCGAAGGCCTGCCCTCGGTAATGACCCAGGAGTTGCTCGAGTTCCCGGGCGGAATCCTCGGCGTCGCACTCAACCTCGACGAGCACAGCGTCGGCGTCGTGATCCTGGGCGATTTCGCGGACATCGCACAAGGGCAGCAGGTCAAGCGCACCGGCGAAGTGTTGTCGGTGCCAGTCGGAGACGCGTTCTTGGGCCGGGTGGTCAACCCGCTCGGTCAACCGATCGACGGGCGCGGCGACATCGAGACCGACACGCGGCGCGCGCTGGAACTGCAGGCGCCGTCGGTGGTGGAGCGGCAAAGCGTGAAAGAGCCCCTGCAGACGGGGATCAAGGCCATCGACGCGATGACCCCGATCGGCCGTGGCCAGCGCCAGCTGATCATTGGCGACCGCAAGACCGGCAAGACCGCGGTCTGTGTCGATACCATCCTCAACCAGCGCAAGAACTGGGAGACTGGTGACCCCAAGAAGCAGGTGCGCTGTGTATATGTAGCCATCGGGCAGAAAGGCACCACCATCGCCAGCGTGCGCCGCGTCCTGGAAGAGGGCGGCGCGATGGACTACACCACCATTGTCGCGGCGCCGGCCTCGGATGCCGCGGGCTTCAAATGGCTTGCCCCGTACACCGGTTCGACGATCGCTCAGCACTGGATGTACGACGGAAAGCACGTGCTGATCGTTTTCGACGACCTGACCAAGCAGGCGGAGGCATACCGCGCCATCTCGCTGCTGCTGCGCCGCCCGCCGGGTCGCGAGGCCTACCCGGGCGACGTCTTCTATCTGCACTCGCGGTTGTTGGAGCGCTGCGGGAAGCTCTCGGATGCGCTCGGTGCCGGCTCACTGACCGGTCTGCCGATCATCGAGACGAAGGCCAATGACATCTCGGCCTACATCCCGACGAACGTCATCTCGATCACCGACGGGCAGTGCTTCCTGGAGACCGACCTGTTCAACCAGGGTGTCCGGCCCGCCATCAACGTCGGTGTCTCGGTATCCCGCGTCGGTGGCGCGGCGCAGATCAAGGCAATGAAAGAGGTGGCGGGAAGCCTCCGTTTGGACCTGTCGCAGTACCGGGAACTGGAAGCGTTCGCTGCGTTCGCTTCTGACCTGGACGCCACGTCCAAGGCGCAATTGGAGCGCGGCGCACGGCTGGTCGAACTGCTCAAGCAACCGCAATCCCGGCCGATGCCCGTCGAGGAGCAGGTGGTTTCGATATTCCTGGGTACCGGCGGTCACCTGGACTCGGTTCCGGTGGAGGACGTCAGGCGGTTCGAAACCGAGCTGCTCGACCATATTCGGGCCTCCGAAGAACAAATCCTGAGCGAGATCCGGGATAGCCAAAAGCTCACCGACGAGACATCCGACGCTCTCGTCAAGGTCATCGACCACTTCAAGAAGGGCTTCGCCGCAACGGGCGGCGGATCGGTTGTTCCCGAAGAGCACGCCGAGCCGCTCGGCGAGGACGAGTTGGGTAAGGAATCGGTCAAGGTGAACAAGCCGGCACCTGAAGAGAAAAAGAAGTAGCACACCATGGCTGCCACACTTCGTGAATTGCGCGGACGGATTCGCTCCGCCGGCTCGATCAAGAAGATCACCAAGGCCCAGGAGCTGATCGCGACGTCGCGCATCGCCAAGGCTCAGAGCCGGCTGCAGTCGGCCCGCCCATATGCCGACGAAATCACCCAGATGCTCACCACGTTGGCCGGCGAGGCCGCGCTCGACCATCCGTTGCTCGTCGAGCGGGCGGAACCGAAGCGGGCCGCCGTACTGGTGGTTTCCTCCGACCGCGGTCTATGTGGCGCCTACAACTCCAGCGCCTTTCGCCGCTCCGAGGAGTTGTTTTCGCTGCTGCGGTCCGAAGGTAAGACCCCCGTGCTGTACACGGTCGGGCGTAAAGCGTTGAACTACTACACGTTCCGGAATTGGACCATCACCGACTCGTGGACGGGATTCTCCGAACAACCCACCTATGAGAAGGCCGCCGAGATCGGTTCGACCTTGGTCGACTCGTTCATGAGCGGCAGCGGTGGTGACGATCTGCAGCCGGACAGCGGCGAGGGTGTTGACGAGCTACACATCGTTTACACCGAGTTCAAGTCCATGCTGTCGCAGTCCACGGAGGCCCGCCGGATGGCCCCGATGGTGGTGGAATACACGGAGGAGAAGCCCGACGTTCCACACACCCTGTACTCGTTCGAGCCGGATGCGACGACCCTCTTCGACGCGCTGCTGCCGCGTTACGTGACCACTCGCGTGTACGCGGCGCTGCTCGAATCCGCGGCATCGGAATTGGCGTCGCGGCAACGGGCGATGAAGTCGGCCACCGACAACGCCGACGATCTCATCAAAGCCCTGACGCTGGAGGCAAACCGCGAGCGGCAGGCCCAGATCACCCAGGAGATTAGCGAAATCGTCGGTGGCGCAAATGCGCTGGCCGACGCGCGCTAGGTAGACCCACGAGGAAGCGAAGAAACGATGACTACTGCTGAAAAGACCGACAAGTCGACAAAGAGCGAGACCAGCGGCCGGGTAGTACGGATTACCGGGCCCGTCGTCGACGTCGAATTCCCACGGGGTTCCGTCCCGGAGCTATTCAACGCGCTGCACGCCGAGATCGCTTTCGAGGAGCTCAAAAAGACCCTCACGCTGGAGGTGGCGAACCACCTCGGCGACAACTTGGTGCGCACCATCTCGATGCAGCCCACCGACGGACTAGTACGCGGCACCGAGGTCGTTGACACCGGTGCCCCGATCTCGGTGCCGGTGGGCGAGGGCGTCAAGGGCTACGTCTTCAACGCCCTCGGGCACTGCCTGGACAAGCCGGGATACGGAGAAGACTTCGAGCACTGGTCGATCCACCGCAAGCCGCCGCCCTTCGAGGAGCTAGAGCCTCGCACCGAGATGCTCGAGACCGGCCTGAAGGTGGTGGATCTGCTTACCCCGTATGTGCGTGGTGGCAAGATCGCGCTGTTCGGCGGTGCCGGCGTGGGCAAGACGGTGCTGATCCAGGAGATGATCAACCGCATCGCGCGTAACTTCGGCGGCACTTCGGTATTCGCCGGCGTGGGGGAGCGCACCCGCGAGGGCAACGACCTGTGGGTCGAGCTCCAAGAGGCCAATGTGCTCAAGGACACCGCGCTCGTATTCGGTCAGATGGATGAGCCGCCCGGTACCCGTATGCGAGTCGCACTTTCCGCGCTGACGATGGCGGAGTGGTTCCGTGACGAAGCGGGCCAGGACGTGCTCCTGTTCATCGACAACATCTTCCGATTCACCCAGGCCGGGTCGGAGGTGTCGACGCTGCTCGGTCGGATGCCGTCGGCGGTGGGTTACCAGCCCACGCTGGCCGACGAGATGGGCGAGCTGCAGGAGCGCATCACCTCGACGCGGGGCAAGTCGATCACCTCGATGCAGGCTGTGTACGTCCCTGCCGACGACTACACCGACCCGGCGCCGGCGACGACGTTCGCGCACCTGGACGCCACCACCGAGCTGTCGCGGTCGGTGTTCTCCAAAGGTATCTTCCCCGCGGTCGACCCGCTGGCGTCCAGCTCGACCATCCTCGACCCCTCGGTCGTCGGCGAAGAGCACTACCGCGTGGCTCAGGAGGTCATCCGAATCCTGCAGCGTTACAAGGACCTTCAGGACATCATCGCGATCCTCGGTATTGATGAGCTGTCCGAGGAGGACAAGCAGCTGGTCAACCGGGCCCGACGGATCGAGCGTTTTCTCTCGCAGAACATGATGGCTGCCGAACAGTTCACCGGCCAGCCGGGTTCGACGGTTCCGTTGAAGGAGACGATCGAGTCGTTCGACCGGGTGTGTAAGGGTGAGTTCGACCACGTGCCCGAGCAGGCTTTCTTCTTGATCGGCGGACTTGACGACTTGGCTAAGAAAGCCGAGAGCTTTGGCGTCAAGCTCTAGCTTCCGGCGTGACTCGCAAGGTCTGAAAAGGTGATTTGGCATGGCAGAATTGAACGTTGAGATCGTCGCGGTAGACCGAAAGATCTGGTCTGGTGAGGCGACGTTCTTATTCACCCGCACCACCGTTGGCGAGATCGGCATCCTGCCCCACCACATCCCGCTGGTGGCCCAACTGGTCGACGACGCCATGGTGCGCGTCGAGCGGGAAGGCCAGGATGATCTGCGCATCGCGGTCGACGGGGGTTTTATGTCGGTGACCGAAGAAAGGGTCACCGTGCTGGCCGAATCCGCCGAGTTCGCATCAGAGATCGACGAGAGCGCTGCCCGATCGGATGCCGAGTCCGACGACCCCCGCACAGCCGCCAGGGGACGCGCCAGATTGCGCGCCGTCGGCGCGATTGACTGATCCGTGATGAGCGCGCCCATGATCGCCATGGTCGTGCTCGTCGCCGTGTTAGGGGTGGCTGTCGTCGCCCTGAGTTATCGGTTGTGGAAACTTCGGCAGGGCGGAACCGCGGCAATCATGCGGGATATCCCGGCCATCCGAGGGCACGGTTGGCGTCACGGCGTGATCCGTTACCGCGGCGGCGAAGCGGCGTTCTATCGGCTGTCCAGCCTGCGGTTGTGGCCGGATCGTCGGCTAAGCCGACGGGGCGTGGAGATTGTGGCCCGTCGCGCCCCGCGCGGCGACGAGTTCGACATCATGACCGACAAGATCGTCGTGCTGGAACTGCGCGACACCACCCAGGAGCGCAGGACGGGTCACGAAATCGCGCTCGATCAGGGCGCATTCACAGCGTTCCAGTCGTGGCTGGAGTCGCGTCCTTCGCCGCGTGCGCGGCGTCGTACCGTCTAGTCTCGAGTTATCGAGCCTGCGCCGAGGGCATCGAAACTGCGGTGAGAGTGCGATTTTCGCGCGGATCGAGCTCTACGCGCAGGCTCGATGTCGCGGCCTGCAGGCCCCGCCGCCTGGTTACCCGCCTGGTTTCCAAAGCACGTCCCCGTCGGGATTGGTTGCCCGGGCCAGGATGAACAGCAGATCCGAGAGCCGATTCAGATACTTCGCCGGCAACACGCTGACCCCCTCGGGGTGAGCGTCGACCGCTGACCACGCCGACCGCTCGGCCCGACGTACCACCGTTCGGGCAACCTGCAGTAGCGCGGATAGTGGCGAACCACCGGGCAGGATAAAGGAATTCAGCGCCGGAAGTGGCTCGTTGTAGTTGTCGCACCAGCCCTCGAGGCGATCAATGTAGGGCTGGGTGACCCGCAGTGGGGCGTACTTGGGGTTCTCCACCACGGGAGTCGACAGATCCGCACCCGCGTCGAACAGATCATTTTGGATCTGGCGCAGCACACCCGCGATTTCCTGGTCGGGCTGACCCAGGGCTATCGCGACGCCGATCGCGGAGTTGGCCTCGTCGCAATCTGCGTACGCCACCAGGCGCGCGTCGTTCTTCGGGACCCGCGAGAAATCGCTCAATCCCGTGGTTCCGTCGTCACCCGTGCGGGTATAGATGCGGGTCAGGTGCACTGCCATGAGGAAACCGTACTCGACCAGCTCGCTCACCAGACCGCGCGCTGACTGACAAGCGGATACCGCATCACTAGACTGACACGGGTGGCTGACCGTTTCGTGGTAACCGGCGGTAACCGGTTGTCCGGCGAAGTCGCCGTTGGCGGCGCCAAAAACAGTGTGCTCAAGCTGATGGCGGCCACGTTATTGGCCGAAGGCACCAGCACGATCACCAACTGCCCCGACATCCTCGATGTGCCGTTGATGGCGGAGGTGCTGCGCGGCCTGGGCGCCACCGTCGAACTCGACGGCGACGTCGCCCGCATCACGTCGCCCGACGAGCCGAAGTATGACGCCGATTTCGCCGCAGTCCGGCAGTTCCGGGCCTCGGTCTGCGTACTGGGGCCGCTGGTCGGCCGGTGCAAGCGGGCCAAAGTCGCACTGCCCGGCGGTGACGCGATCGGCTCCCGTCCGTTGGATATGCACCAGGCCGGCCTGCGGCAACTGGGTGCGACATGCAATATCGAGCACGGGTGCGTAGTGGCTCACGCAGATGCGTTGCGCGGAGCGGAGATTCAGCTGGAGTTTCCCTCCGTAGGGGCCACCGAGAACATCTTGATGGCCGCGGTGCTGGCCGAGGGTGTCACCACGATTCACAATGCGGCGCGCGAACCCGACGTGGTCGACCTCTGCACGATGTTGAACCAGATGGGCGCCCAGGTCGAAGGGGCGGGTTCGCAGACGATAACGATCACCGGGGTGCAACGCATGTACCCGACCGAGCACCGCGTCATCGGGGACCGCATCGTCGCCGCGACGTGGGGCATCGCGGCTGCCATCACCCGTGGGGACATATCAGTGACCGGCGTCGATCCGGCGCATCTTCAGGTGGTGTTGCACAAGCTGCACGATGCGGGCGCTACCGTCACGCAGACGGATAGCAGTTTCCGGGTCAGCCAGTACGAGCGGCCAAAGGCCGTCAACGTCGCAACCTTGCCTTTTCCCGGATTTCCGACCGACCTGCAGCCGATGGCTATCGCCTTGGCGTCGATCGCCGACGGCACGTCGATGATCACGGAGAACGTGTTCGAGGCACGATTCCGGTTCGTCGAAGAAATGATCCGGCTGGGTGCGGATGCCCGAACCGACGGCCACCACGCTGTTATTCGGGGTCTGCCCCAGCTGTCGAGTGCCCCAGTGTGGTGTTCAGACATCCGCGCCGGCGCTGGCCTGGTGTTGGCGGGCTTGGTGGCCGACGGCGACACCGAGGTGCACGACGTGTTCCACATCGATCGCGGCTACCCGTTATTCGTCGAGAACCTGGGCATTTTGGGAGCTGAGATCGACAGGGTATGCTCCTAACAACGCCCGACGGCGCGGCCACCACAAGGTGAACGAAAACCCGGGCTTGACTCTCCTGCCGGATCTGTATTAAGCTGGTAGGGTTGCCCCGAAACGGGCAGAAATGCAAGTAAGAGTGTTGTTTGAGAACTCAATAGTGTGTTTGGTGTTTTTATTTTTGTTGTTTTTTTGACCGCACCCAAACACTCCCCGTGGGCGGGTGTGGTCGCATTTTTGGATGCCAGTTTTTGGTGTCTTTTTGTTAGATCAGATTTTTCTGATTCGAATTCACCTGTCTCTCGAGATGGGTTGTTTTTGTTTGGAGAGTTTGATTCTGGCTCAGGACGAACGCTGGCGGCGTGCTTAACACATGCAAGTCGAACGGAAAGGTCTCTTCGGAGATACTCGAGTGGCGAACGGGTGAGTAACACGTGGGTAATCTGCCCTGCACTTCGGGATAAGCCTGGGAAACTGGGTCTAATACCGAATATGACCACGAGGCGCATGTCTTGTGGTGGAAAGCTTTTGCGGTGTGGGATGGGCCCGCGGCCTATCAGCTTGTTGGTGGGGTGATGGCCTACCAAGGCGACGACGGGTAGCCGGCCTGAGAGGGTGTCCGGCCACACTGGGACTGAGATACGGCCCAGACTCCTACGGGAGGCAGCAGTGGGGAATATTGCACAATGGGCGCAAGCCTGATGCAGCGACGCCGCGTGGGGGATGACGGCCTTCGGGTTGTAAACCTCTTTCAGCAGGGACGAAGCGCAAGTGACGGTACCTGCAGAAGAAGCACCGGCCAACTACGTGCCAGCAGCCGCGGTAATACGTAGGGTGCGAGCGTTGTCCGGAATTACTGGGCGTAAAGAGCTCGTAGGTGGTTTGTCGCGTTGTTCGTGAAAACCGAGGGCTTAACTCTCGGCGTGCGGGCGATACGGGCAGACTAGAGTACTGCAGGGGAGACTGGAATTCCTGGTGTAGCGGTGGAATGCGCAGATATCAGGAGGAACACCGGTGGCGAAGGCGGGTCTCTGGGCAGTAACTGACGCTGAGGAGCGAAAGCGTGGGGAGCGAACAGGATTAGATACCCTGGTAGTCCACGCCGTAAACGGTGGGTACTAGGTGTGGGTTTCCTTCCTTGGGATCCGTGCCGTAGCTAACGCATTAAGTACCCCGCCTGGGGAGTACGGCCGCAAGGCTAAAACTCAAAGAAATTGACGGGGGCCCGCACAAGCGGCGGAGCATGTGGATTAATTCGATGCAACGCGAAGAACCTTACCTGGGTTTGACATGCACAGGACGCGTCTAGAGATAGGCGTTCCCTTGTGGCCTGTGTGCAGGTGGTGCATGGCTGTCGTCAGCTCGTGTCGTGAGATGTTGGGTTAAGTCCCGCAACGAGCGCAACCCTTGTCTCATGTTGCCAGCACGTAATGGTGGGGACTCGTGAGAGACTGCCGGGGTCAACTCGGAGGAAGGTGGGGATGACGTCAAGTCATCATGCCCCTTATGTCCAGGGCTTCACACATGCTACAATGGCCGGTACAAAGGGCTGCGATGCCGCAAGGCTTAGCGAATCCTTTTAAAGCCGGTCTCAGTTCGGATCGGGGTCTGCAACTCGACCCCGTGAAGTCGGAGTCGCTAGTAATCGCAGATCAGCAACGCTGCGGTGAATACGTTCCCGGGCCTTGTACACACCGCCCGTCACGTCATGAAAGTCGGTAACACCCGAAGCCAGTGGCCTAACCCTTTGGGAGGGAGCTGTCGAAGGTGGGATCGGCGATTGGGACGAAGTCGTAACAAGGTAGCCGTACCGGAAGGTGCGGCTGGATCACCTCCTTTCTAAGGAGCACCACGAAAAACACTCCAATTGGTGGGGTGTGAGCCGTGAGGGGTTCTCGTCTGTAGTGGACGAGGGCCTGGTGCACAACATCTAATAAATCGCCAGACACACTATTGGGTCCTGAGGCAACACCCTGTTTGCTTAGGGAGTTGTCCCACCATCTTGGTGGTGGGGTGTGGTGTTTGAGAATTGGATAGTGGTTGCGAGCATCTAAATGGATGCAATGCCCTTGCGGTGTTGTGTCCATTAATATGTGTAATTTTACTTTTGGTTTTTGTGTGAAAGTAAGTGTTTAAGGGCACATGGTGGATGCCTTGGCATCGAGAGCCGATGAAGGACGTGGGAGGCTGCGATATGCCTCGGGGAGCTGTCAACCGAGCGTTGATCCGAGGATTTCCGAATGGGGAAACCCAGCACGAGTTATGTCGTGTTACTCGCATCTGAATATATAGGGTGCGAGAGGTAACGCGGGGAAGTGAAACATCTCAGTACCCGTAGGAAGAGAAAACAATTGTGATTCCGCAAGTAGTGGCGAGCGAACGCGGAACAGGCTAAACCGCATGCATGGATAACCGGGTAGGGGTTGTGTGTGCGGGGTTGTGGGATTGATATGTCTTAGCCCTACCTGGCTGAGGGGCAGTAAAAAAGTGTCGTGATTAGCGGAAATGGCCTGGGATGGTCTGCCGTAGACGGTGAGAGCCCGGTACGCGAAAATCCGACACCTGCTTTGTATCAACACCCAAGTAGCAGCGGGCTCGTGGAATCTGCTGTGAATCTGCCGGGACCACCCGGTAAGCCTAAATACTTCTCGATGACCGATAGCGGATTAGTACCGTGAGGGAATGGTGAAAAGTACCCCGGGAGGGGAGTGAAATAGTACCTGAAACCGTGTGCCTACAATCCGTCAGAGCCTCCTTGTGGGGTGATGGCGTGCCTTTTGAAGAATGAGCCTGCGAGTCAGGGACATGTCGCGAGGTTAACCCGTGTGGGGTAGCCGTAGCGAAAGCGAGTCTGAATAGGGCGTATCACGCGCGAGCGTGTGTAGTGGCGTGTTCTGGACCCGAAGCGGAGTGATCTACCCATGGCCAGGGTGAAGCGCGGGTAAGACCGCGTGGAGGCCCGAACCCACTTAGGTTGAAGACTGAGGGGATGAGTTGTGGGTAGGGGTGAAAGGCCAATCAAACTCCGTGATAGCTGGTTCTCCCCGAAATGCATTTAGGTGCAGCGTTACGTGGTTCACCACGGAGGTAGAGCTACTGGATGGCCAATGGGCCCTAAAAGGTTACTGACGTCAGCCAAACTCCGAATGCCGTGGTGTAAAGCGTGGCAGTGAGACGGCGGGGGATAAGCTCCGTACGTCGAAAGGGAAACAGCCCAGATCGCCGACTAAGGCCCCTAAGCGTGTGCTAAGTGGAAAAGGATGTGCAGTCGCAAAGACAACCAGGAGGTTGGCTTAGAAGCAGCCACCCTTGAAAGAGTGCGTAATAGCTCACTGGTCAAGTGATTGTGCGCCGATAATGTAGCGGGGCTCAAGCACACCGCCGAAGTCGCGGCACATCCACGTTTACGTGGGTGTGGGTAGGGGAGCGTCCTTCACGCAGCGAAGCTATCTGGTAATGGATGGTGGAGTGTGGAGGAGTGAGAATGCAGGCATGAGTAGCGATTAGGCAAGTGAGAACCTTGCCCGCCGAAAGACCAAGGGTTCCTGGGCCAGGCCAGTCCGCCCAGGGTGAGTCGGGACCTAAGGCGAGGCCGACAGGCGTAGTCGATGGACAACGGGTTGATATTCCCGTACCCGTGTGTGGGCGCCCGTGATGAATCAATTGTGCTAACCACCCAAATGGTCGCTGATCAATCCCTTCGGGGTGCGACGGTGATCGGCTGCGTGGGACCCCAGTTGGTAGTAGTCAAGCGACGGGGTGACGCAGGAAGGTAGCCGTACCAGTCAGTGGTAATACTGGGGCAAGCCTGTAGGGAGAGCGATAGGCAAATCCGTCGTTCATATTCCTGAGAGGTGATGCATAGCCGATTGAGGTGAATTCGGTGATCCTCAGCTGCCAAGAAAAGCCTCTAGCGAGCACACACATGGCCCGTACCCCAAACCGACACAGGTGGTCAGGTAGAGAATACCAAGGCGTACGAGATAACTATGGTTAAGGAACTCGGCAAAATACCCCCGTAACTTCGGGAGAAGGGGGGCCGGCATACCGTGAACAGCCTTGCGCTGGGAGCGGGCACCGGTCGCAGAAACCAGTGAGAAGCGACTGTTTACTAAAAACACAGGTCCGTGCGAAGTCGCAAGACGATGTATACGGACTGACGCCTGCCCGGTGCTGGAAGGTTAAGAGGACCCGTTAACCCGTAAGGGTGAAGCGGAGAATTTAAGCCCCAGTAAACGGCGGTGGTAACTATAACCATCCTAAGGTAGCGAAATTCCTTGTCGGGTAAGTTCCGACCTGCACGAATGGCGTAACGACTTCTCAACTGTCTCAACCATAGACTCGGCGAAATTGCACTACGAGTAAAGATGCTCGTTACGCGCGGCAGGACGAAAAGACCCCGGGACCTTCACTACAACTTGGTATTGGTGTTCGGTACGGTTTGTGTAGGATAGGTGGGAGACTGTGAAACTCCAACGCTAGTTGGGGCGGAGTCGTTGTTGAAATACCACTCTGATCGTATTGGATACCTAACTTCGAACCCTATATCGGGTTCAGGGACAGTGCCTGGCGGGTAGTTTAACTGGGGCGGTTGCCTCCTAAAATGTAACGGAGGCGCCCAAAGGTTCCCTCAACCTGGACGGCAATCAGGTGTTGAGTGTAAATGCACAAGGGAGCTTGACTGCGAGACCTACAAGTCAAGCAGGGACGAAAGTCGGGATTAGTGATCCGGCATCTCTGAGTGGAAGGGATGTCGCTCAACGGATAAAAGGTACCCCGGGGATAACAGGCTGATCTTCCCCAAGAGTCCATATCGACGGGATGGTTTGGCACCTCGATGTCGGCTCGTCGCATCCTGGGGCTGGAGCAGGTCCCAAGGGTTGGGCTGTTCGCCCATTAAAGCGGCACGCGAGCTGGGTTTAGAACGTCGTGAGACAGTTCGGTCTCTATCCGCCGCGCGCGTCAGAAACTTGAGGAAACCTGTCCCTAGTACGAGAGGACCGGGACGGACGAACCTCTGGTCTACCAGTTGTCCCACCAGGGGCACTGCTGGATAGCTACGTTCGGACAGGATAACCGCTGAAAGCATCTAAGCGGGAAACCTTCTCCAAGATCAGGTTTCTCACCCTTTTAGAGGGATAAGGCCCCCCGCAGACTACGGGATTGATAGGTCAGACCTAGAAGCTCAGTAATGAGTGCAGGGAACTGGCACTAACCGGCCGAAAACTTACCAACACGCAATCGCAACCACTATTCAACTTCACACGGCATTATTGTCGTTTGAACACCACACCCTGCCACCAGTACAAATTTAAATAGAGTTACGGCGGCCACAGCGACAGGGAAACGCCCGGTCCCATCCCGAACCCGGAAGCTAAGCCTGTCAGCGCCAATGATACTGCCCAATCCGGGTGGAAAAGTAGGACACCGCCGAACAAACAAAAACACCCCCTGCGAAGGGGGTGTTTTTGCATTCAGGGGTAGTCTGAATTCAGTCGACTTCAATCAAATAAAGTCAAATTAGCCGAGGCCCGTTGCTTCTCTAATTCGAGCAAGGCTCGTTTTCGGTTGAGTCCGCCGCCGTACCCCGTGAGGCTTCCGCTGGCGCCGATCACCCGATGGCACGGAACGACGATCGCGATCGGGTTGTGGCCGTTGGCCAATCCCACGGCGCGTGCGGCACCCGGAGCTCCGATCTGTTCGGCGATCTCCCCATAAGACCGGGTTTCCCCGTACGGGATTGTCAACAGCGCCTGCCACACCCGGCGCTGAAATTCGGTGCCCCGCAGATCGAGCTCCATATCGAAGTCGATGCGTTCGCCGGCGAAGTAGGCATCAAGTTGCTCGACGGCCGTGCTGAATGACCCCGGATCGAGTGACCAGTCGGCACGGCTGGGCTCGTAGGTCTGATCGATCATCCGTAGACTCGTCAACGCCGAGCCGCTGCCGGCCAGCATTAACGGTCCGATCGGGCTGTCGATGGTGCGATAGCGCATCATGCAATCTCCCTTGGAAGGCCGAGTGGCCAATGGTTTACCGGATGTTCGAGAGTGGTCCACAAATGTTGGGTCGCATAGGAACGCCAAGGTCGCCAACGCGAACTGTGCTCGATGAGCGCGCGTTGCTGGGTTGGCAAGCACAGCTGTTTGGCGGCCAGCTGCAGCCCGAGGTCACTGGCCGGGAAGGCATCCGGGTCCCCGAGTCCGCGCATTGCGATCAGCTCCGCTGTCCACGGCCCGACCCCCGGCAGGGCCAGCAATTGTCGGCGCGCGGTTTCCCAGTCGGATCCGGCGTCCAGGACGACGCTTCCGTCCGCAAGCCCGGCAACCAGTGCACCAAGCGTTCGTTGGCGGGCCTTCGGCATCGCGAGATGGACGGGATCGACCTCGGCAAGCTGTTCGACCGACGGGAAAGTGTGGGTCAGGCCGCCCTGACGGTCTTGGATCGGCTGCCCGTAGGCCGCGACCAGCCTGCCCGCGTGCGTCCGCGCAGCCTTGGTCGACACCTGCTGACCCAGGACTGCGCGTACAGCCAGTTCCGCTTCGTCAACGGTGCGGGGAATTCGCTGGCCGGGCGCTTTGGCCACCGCCGGAGCCAGGTCAGGGTCGCGGCTGAGCGCCTCGACCACCGCCTCGGGGTCGGCGTCGAGGTCCAGGAGCCGCCGGCAACGGGCAATCGCGGTGGTGAGGTCCCGGAAGTCGTCGAGCACCAGCAGGCATCGGACGTGATCGACTGCCGGCGTCAGGTCGACGACGCCGATCCCGGACGGCAGTCGCAGGCTGCGCCGATATGTGCCGCCCCGGACTTCCTCGCACCCGGGTACGGTGCCCGCGGCCAGATGGCCGAACACACCCTCGTACGCGAAGGGTGTCCGTACCGGAAGCCGAAGGGACACCGTCCCTGCTGAAGTGGATTCGGCCCCGCACCGGACGCCCGCGCGCTTGCGTAACGCCGACGGCGTGTTCTCGAACACAACGCGTACGGTGTCGTTGAACTGACGGATGCTGGAAAACCCGGCCGCGAATGCGACGTCGCCGAACGGCAAGTTCGTAGTCTCGATCAGTACCCGGGCGGTCTGTGCGCGTTGCGCGCGGGCCAGCGCGAGCGGCCCGGCGCCGACCTCGGCCTGCAAAAGCCGCTCCAGCTGGCGGGTGGTGTAGCCGAGGTGGATGGCAAGGCCGCTGACGCCCTCGCGGTCGACGGTTCCGTCGGCGATCAGCCGCATAGCCCGCGCGACGGTGTCCCCTCGGATGTTCCATTCCGGCGAGCCCGGTGATGCGTCGGGGCGGCAGCGCTTGCACGCCCGGAAGCCGGCCCGTTGGGCGGCGGCCGCTGTCGGCAGGAACCGCACGTTGCGCGCAAACGGAGGCCGCACCGGGCAGCTTGGGCGGCAATAGATCCGGGTCGTCAGTACCGCGGTGACGAACCAGCCGTCGAACCGGGCGTCCTTGGACTGGACCGCCCGGTAGCAGCGTTCGAAATCTTCGTGCACGCTTCCACAGTTACACCTAACCACCGACAAGACTGGCGGAAATGCGACATCTTGGTTGGGGTAGTCGGAGGAGTCGGTGCGCTCACGGCGAGATCGACGTTAGCGCCCGGTCTACTCGTCGCACTCCTCCGCGCTGGCGTCGAACTCGGCGAGCTACAGGCGAAGTCACCTCAGCTTCAGCGTGACTCCAGCGTCATCGAAGACATCCCGCACCGAATCGAAAAACGCGCGCTGGCCTCCTGACACATCCATCAGGTGGCGCCGCGATAGAGCGCTGTGTTCCCATTCGAACTCGTAGGGCCGATTCGCCGGGATGCCGAATCCGCCCCGCAGGCAATCGGCCAACGCATCGAGGTTCCGTCCGAAGTATCCTCCGGGCCCATTGACAGAACGCCCGATTTCTCGGTAAAAGTCCTTGACCGACTTGATCTTTCGGCCATCGATTCGGAACGTCACAGGCACGTCTGAGTCTGGCTCTGGCTTCATCATCACCGCCCCGCGTCAGGGATCAGACAGAACGAGTCATAGTGGTCGCTGGTGTAGAAATACTGGGGCGGATTGGTCAACGGAGATCCGCCGGTGATGATGCGCCTCCTCGAGCGGTCCGGAGCGCCCGGGGTGTTCACGGTGTACTCGTGGTAGTAGCCCCTGGCCTGGTTTGGCAGGTGGTGTTCGCGGTTTCCAAACACCACACCGTCGTTGCGGGGAAAAGGGAATGGGCCATTGGAGTGGATCACCCGCACCGTGTCTGCCACCTCGTGCGGCAGGGTGGCCAGTGGGCACGTCCCGGAACTGGCTGTCTTTGTCGCCGGGGCGGGTGTCCGTGTGACCGCCCATCCGGCGGCGATGACGGCTATGGCGCAGAGTGCGACAAGCACGAACCTGCGGCGATCCACCTGCGTTCCTCGCTTTCGGGCTGCTGTCAACTACATCATCACCCCGAAAACACGGGGCTAGTCGGGCGGGCTCGACTCGGTTTGGTTGAGGTAGCTGACGCCCGTCAGCTGCTCGCCGACGCTCCATAGCCGGCGCGCCAGCGCGGGGTCGTTGGCTGGGGCCACCACTTCGTCGGCGTAGACGCGTTCGTCGCGCTTGCTCAGCCCGGGGCCGAGGAACCGGCCTGCGGGCGCGTCGCGGCCAACCGCGCCATAGAGCAGTGGCAGCGCGCCGGCCTCCGGGCTTCGTCCCAGTGCGATGCTGAGCAGCTTCGCGAGGACCCGCTCCGGCATCGAGGACGCGCTTTGTTGCATCGGCGTATTCGCGACACCTGGGTGCGCGGCAAGACTGCGCACGCTCGACCCGCGGGCCCGCAGTCGGCGTTCCAGTTCGACGGCAAAGACGAGGTCGGCGGTTTTTGCTGCTACATAGGCTTTCGCGCCGGAGTAACTCTTCTCGGCGCGGGGATCATCCAGGGGCAGCGTGACTTTCATTCGCTTGTAGAAGTTCGAACCCACTGTGACGATCCGCGGATCATGGCCGCCTTCCAACATGGGGAGTAGCCGGCCTGTCAATGCGAATGGTCCGAGGAAGTCGGTGGCCCAGGTCAATTCATAATTCTGTGGGCTTAGTCGCCGCGGACCGCCGCCCATGCCTGCGTTGTTGACCAGCAGATCGAGGCTCTGCAATTGGGAGCCCAGTTCGTCGGCGAACCGGTTGACCGAGTCGAGGTCAGCCAGGTCGAGTAGCCGCAGCTCCAAGGATGCGGTCGGATGTCTTCCAAGAAGCTCTGCGCGTACGCGCTCGCCCTTGGTGAGATCCCGGACTGCCATCACAACGTGTGCACCGTGGGAGGCGAGTTGCTCCGTGACGACGAGGCCAAGTCCGCTGCTGGCTCCCGTCACCACTGCGGTCCGTCCGGACTGGTCGGGTATGTCAGCGAACGTCCACTGCTGCGGGAAATCGGATGATTTATCCATATAACCCAGGCTAGCATAACCGGATAATTCATCCGATAGGCTGTGGATCAGGATGACAGGGTCGACGGAAGCTTCGAATCCGGCTGCCCCGCGTTTGCGCGCAGACGCGGCGCGCAAACGCGCAACGATCCTCGCGGCTGCGCGCGTGATCCTGGCGGAGCGGTCCGGGGAGATTCCATTGAACCGGCTCGCGGAACGCTCGGGTGTCGGAGTCGGCACGGTCTATCGCCATTTCCCGGACCAGCAGACTTTGCGAGAAGGACTCGCGGCTGCGTCGCTCAGCGAGCTCGTCGGTGATGCCAAAGCGGCGGCAGCCGACCCTGACCCGTCGTCCAGCTTGGAGCGACTGTTGCGCGCGGGTCTACAACTGCAGCTACGCGATCCGGTCTTGGCCGAAGTGCTCTGCGGACCATCACCGGTCTGCGTCGAGACGCTCACGCTCAGCAGCGAGCTGATGGTGTCGATCACCGGCGTCATCGCGCGGGCACGCGAAGCCGGGATCATCGAACCGGGGATCACCGCCGACGATCTGCGTCGACTCATCGGCGGCGTCCTTTTCGCCGCGAACGCGGGTACCGACGTCGAGCAGAATGCCGAGCGCTACTTCCAATTGATGCTGACGGCTTTGAGGCCTACGACCACGCCCGCCGACTAGCCCTGCCAGGGTGAGGCCAGCCGGGTGGGTTGCTCGTGGCCCCGAAGTGTCACGGTTTCGCCCAAAGTCCAATGGGCGCGCTCAGTTTCGCTGGCGCCCTGCAGGGCACCGGCCGTCGCCAACAATCGTCCCGGCAGGGACTTGGCCAGTTCGCACAGTCGGGCGGCCTCGTTGACCGGCTCGCCGATCACCGTGTATTCGAACCGCTCTTTGGCGCCGACGTTGCCGGCGACGACCTGACCCGCGGCCACACCGATGCCCGCCTGGCACTCCGGCATTTCGCTGCCAAGTCGGCCGGCGATGGTTCGGGCAGCGGCCAGCGCCTCATCCTCGGGGCAGTCGAGATGATTCGGGGCTCCGAAGATGGCCAGCGACGCGTCACCTTCGAATTTGTTGACCAGCCCGCGGTGGCGGTCCACTTCTTCGACGACGATCGCGAAAAACCGGTTCAGGAACGCGACGACCTCGGCAGGAGCCTGGCTGGTCACCAATTGCGTGGAGCCGACGATGTCGATGAATACCACGGCGACGTGGCGTTCCTCGCCGCCCAGCTTCGGCCGCTCCCGTTCGGCGGCCAGTGCGACCTCGCGCCCGACGTGCCGGCCGAACAGGTCCCGCACACGTTCGCGCTCGCGCAGGCCGTCGACCATCGAGTTGAAGCCACGCTGCAGCTCACCGAGCTCGGTGCCGTCGAAAACCACCAGGTTGCCGGACAGATCACCCTCCTCGACGCGCTTGAGTGCCGCACGCACGACCCGCACCGGTGTCGCCGTCAGCCAGGCCACGATCCACATCAGAAGGCAGCCGAAGATCAACGTCGCGGCCGACACGATCATCACGCTCACCGCGAACTGGGTCTCGGTCATATTCCGCAGCGACATCTGGAAGATCGCCAGCAGAGCGATGCCGATGACGGGCACGGCCGAACCGAGGAACCAGACCATCATCGTTCGGCCCATGATGCCCGCCGTCAACCGCCGCGGCGGTCGTCCCGCCTCGAGCGCCTGAGCGGCGACGGGGCGGAGCGCGAACTCGGTGATCAGATAGGTGGCGGTGGCGACCAGTACGCCGCAAAAGCTGACCACGATCAAGAAACGCGGGATGAATATCGTGTCGGCCATGCCATAGAGAGTCGCCGACAGCACGGCGCCGATTCCCCACAGCACGAGATCGACGATGGCGACTCGCCACGGGGCCAGGAAGGTATTGCGCTCGTCGGTGCGGGTGGGTTTGCGTTCCTCGATCGCCCAGCGCAACGCCAGTACCGTCCGCGCGGTGATCCAATACGTGCCCACGGCTATGGCGACAGCCACGTAGCCCGGCACGACTCCGAATGTGAGCCATGCCGGCGCGTCGTCGAACACGCTCGGTTCGGGGATCGCGACAATCACCAACAACGCGGCGACGGCGATTCCGATCACATTCGCCGCCATCACAAGGACAGTCAGAATGACCTGGATGCGTACTCGCCGGCGCCGCTGATTTTCTGAAACCCGTCCGAGCAATAAGGACCCGTACGCGGGCGTTTCCGGCAACCGGCCACTCTGGCGGGTCACCTTCTCGAGCACCCGGCCCAAGCGCTGCGCAAGGTTGTCGTTGGCCGACATCTTTGTTTTGGCCGACATGTGGCGCCAGCCTAATTCGTGAGTCACGCCCTAAGGTGAGTCGGGTGCGTCTAGTGATCGCCCAGTGCACCGTCGACTATGTCGGTCGCCTTACCGCGCATCTGCCGTCCGCGCGAAGGTTGCTGCTGTTCAAGGCCGATGGGTCGGTCAGTGTGCACGCCGACGACCGTGCCTACAAGCCGTTGAACTGGATGAGTCCACCGTGCTGGCTTGTCGAGCACCTCAACGAGGACCAGCCCGTGTGGGTGATTGAAAACAAGGCCGGGGAGCAGCTGCGGATCACCGTGGAGGCGGTAGAGCACGACTCCAGCCATGAACTCGGCGTCGATCCCGGGTTGGTCAAAGACGGCGTCGAGGCCCACCTGCAGGCGTTGCTCGCCGAGCATGTCCAACTGCTGGGCGATGGATATACCCTGGTCCGCCGCGAGTACATGACCGCGATCGGACCCGTCGACTTGCTGTGCCGCGACGAACGTGGGGGCTCGGTTGCGGTGGAGATCAAGCGGCGCGGCGAGATCGACGGGGTGGAGCAACTCACCCGCTATCTCGAGTTGCTCAACCGGGACAGCGTTCTGGCGCCGGTGCGCGGCGTATTCGCCGCTCAGCAGATCAAACCGCAGGCGCGCACCTTGGCCACTGACCGCGGTATCCGTTGCCTCACACTGGATTACGACAAGATGCGGGGGATGGACAGCGACGAGTACCGGCTGTTCTGAGTCGGCGGATTAGACTGGGGCCATGGGTCGGCGCCGGACACCCCCGCGTGGGCAGCGGCCCGCGCTGCCGTCGCCGCTGTTTCGCCGGGTAGAAACCGGGCCGGACGGTTACGAGTACGAAGTGGTCCCGATCGCCGGCGCACGTGCCCTCAAGACCTATCGCTGTCCCGGATGCGATCACGAAATCCGTTCCGGCATTCCACATGTGGTGGTGTGGCCGGCCGACTCGCCGCAAACAGGAGTTGAGGATCGGCGCCATTGGCATACCCCGTGTTGGGCAAACCGCGCCAACCGCGGCCCTACCCGAAAATGGTCCTGACAGGACTCAGGAAGCCGACTCGACCAATTCGATCAGGACTCCGCCGCCATCCTTCGGATGAATGAAGTTGATCCGAGAGTCCGCCGTGCCGCGCCTGGGCGCGTCGTAGACCAACCGGATGCCTTGCGCGCGGAGCCGCTCGCTGAGGCTGTCCAGATCGCTGACGCGAAAGGCCATCTGCTGGATGCCGGGCCCACGCTTGTCGAGGAACTTCGCGATCGTCGACGACTCGTCGATGGGGGCCATCAACTGGATCTGTGCTGTGCCGGGCGAAGCGCCGGGCACCGCTATCATTGCCTCGCGGATGCCCTGGTCATCGTTGACTTCCTCGTGCACCAGGATCATGCCGAGGGTGTCGTGATACCAGGCGATGGCAGCGTCCAGGTCGGCCACTGCGATGCCGACGTGGTCGACAGCCGTCACAAGCCCCGTCGCCAGCAACTGACGGGCATCAACTTGATCGGTCGTCATCAGGTAACGGTAACCTGGCGGCAGAGAATGCGCTTCTCGGGATGGTCGTACGGGCCTTCCAGCGCGCACATGGAAGGTCTGGGAGGTAGTCATGACGACGTCGGTCATTGTTGCTGGAGCACGCACGCCTATCGGCAAGCTGATGGGTTCGCTGAAGGACTTTTCGGCCAGTGACCTGGGCGCCATCGCGATCGCCGGGGCACTGGAGAAAGCCAACGTGCCTGCGTCGGCCGTCGAATACGTGATCATGGGCCAGGTATTGACGGCCGGAGCCGGCCAGATGCCCGCGCGCCAGGCGGCCGTGGCGGCCGGCATCGGCTGGGATGTTCCGGCGCTGAGCATCAACAAGATGTGCCTGTCCGGTATCGACGCCATCGCGCTCGCAGACCAGCTCATTCGCGCCGGGGAATTCGACGTGGTGGTGGCCGGTGGCCAAGAGTCGATGACGAAGGCGCCGCACCTACTGATGGACAGCCGGTCCGGCTACAAGTACGGCGACGTCACGGTGCGGGACCATATGGCTTATGACGGCCTGCACGACGTATTCACCGACCAGCCGATGGGCGCGCTCACCGAGCAACGCAACGACGTCGACAAGTTCACCCGCCAAGAGCAAGACGAGTTCGCCGCCCGTTCGCACCAAAAGGCGGCCGCAGCATGGAAAGACGGCATCTTCACCGACGAAGTTGTGCCGGTCAACATCCCGCAGCGCAAAGGCGACCCGCTGCAGTTCAGCGAGGATGAAGGAATTCGGGCAAACACCACTGCCGACTCCCTGGCCGGCCTCAAACCGGCATTTCGCCCCGATGGCACCATCACGGCCGGCTCGGCGTCCCAGATCTCCGATGGCGCGGCCGCGGTCGTAGTGATGAGCAAGGAAAAAGCGCAGGAGCTGGGGCTGACGTGGCTGGTCGAGATCGGTGCGCACGGCGTCGTCGCAGGACCGGATTCCACCCTGCAGTCGCAACCGGCCAACGCCATCAAGAAGGCGCTCGCCCGCGAGGGCATCACGGTTGATCAGCTCGACGTCATCGAGATCAACGAGGCCTTCTCGGCGGTGGCGCTGGCGTCGACGCGCGAGCTGGGCGTGGATCCCGAGATCGTCAATGTCAACGGCGGCGCCATCGCCGTCGGGCACCCCATCGGCATGTCGGGCGCCAGGATCACGCTGCACGTGGCTCTCGAGTTGGCGCGCCGGGGCTCCGGCTACGGTGTCGCGGCCTTGTGCGGTGCCGGCGGCCAGGGCGACGCGCTGATTCTGCGCGCCGGTTAACCAGCCTCAGACGTCACCGTTGCCGGCGGGTGCCGGGCAGCGTCTTGTGATTTTCGTCATACGGGCCGATCACGGCCCTTTCTGTGGCCCATTTCGAGGCGGTTCAATGCCCGTGGCAACGTCCGCGCTCCCGGTGATTCGGTAGCCCGCGCGACGTGACAGACTTGGTGGCGTGACGCGTCCGCGACCCCCGATCGGGCCCTCCGTGGCCGGTGCGGTCGATCTATCCGGTCTCAAGCAGCGAGCTCAACAGAACGCCTCGGCGGGTGGCCCTGCGGGCCCTGCAACGCCGGCGACCCCGGGTGCTGCCGGGTACGTCGAGATCACCGAGGCAAATTTCGAAGACGAAGTACTGGTCCGGTCCGACCAGGTACCGGTCGTGGTGGTGTTGTGGTCACCGCGCAGCGACGCCTGCGTCGAGCTGGTTGACACGCTGTCCGCCCTGGCCGCCGAGGACAACGGCACATGGGCGCTGGCGGCGGCCAACGTCGATGTGACTCCCCGGGTGGCCCAGATCTTCGGTGTCGAAGCGGTCCCCACCGTGGTGGCCCTGGCGGCCGGGCAGCCGCTTTCGAGTTTCCAGGGCACCCAGCCCCCCGATCAGTTGCGCCGCTGGGTGGACTCCTTGCTGTCGGCGACCGCCGGCAAGCTAACGGGACCCGCGGCCGGCGAGGATGCGCCTGAAGTCGATCCAGGGCTCGCGCAGGCCCGTGAGCACCTCGACGCCGGCGATTTCGAGGCGGCCAAGGCGTCTTATCAGGTGATCCTGGAGGCCAATCCCGGCAGCGTTGAAGCCAAGGCCGCGATCCGCCAGATCGACTTCCTCACCCGCGCAACCGCACAGCGACCCGACGCAGTCGATGTCGCCGACGCCGCGCCCGGCGATATCGAGGCCGCGTTCGCCGCCGCCGACGTGCAGATCCTCAACCAGGATGTGGCACCGGCGTTCGCGCGTCTGACCGCCTTGGTGCGCAGCACATCCGGGGATGAACGCACTTTGGTACGGACTCGGCTGATCGAGCTGTTCGAACTCTTCGATCCCGCCGATCCCGAGGTAATCGTCGGCCGGCGCAACCTCGCCAGCGCCCTCTACTGACCCTGCTCGGCAGGGGTAGCACTCGCTATTCGGGTTCCAGCCACAGGGCCGACGTGGGCGGTAGCACCAGCAATGCCGACGCCGGACGGCCATGCCACGGATCCTCGCCGGCGTCCACGCCGCCGAGGTTGCCGATCCCGGTGCCGTTGTAGACCGTCGCATCGGTGTTGACCACCTCGCGCCAGCGACCGGCCGACGGCAGGCCCAGCCGGTAGCCGCTGTGTTCGGCGCCCGCGAAATTGAATACACAGGCCATCACCGAGCCGTCATTTCCGTAACGCAGGAAGCTCAGCACGTTGTTGGCCGAATCGTTGGCGTCGATCCAGGAATAGCCCTCGGGCTTGGTGTCTTGACTCCACAGCGCCGGGTGGCTCCTGTAGACGTCGTTGATGTCGCACACCAACCGCAGAATCCCGTTGGAGAAGCCGTGCTCATCCAGTTGGAACCAGTCCAGGCCGTACTGTTCCGACCACTCCGCGCGCTGGCCGAATTCCTGGCCCATGAACAGCAGTTGTTTGCCGGGGTGCGCCCATTGATAGGCGAGCAGGCTGCGCAACCCCGCGGCCTTGACATGGTTGTTGCCGGGCATCCGGCCCCACAGCGTGCCCTTGCCGTGCACCACTTCGTCGTGGCTGATGGGCAGCACGTAGTTCTCGCTGTACGCGTAGAGCATCGAGAACGTCATCTCGTGGTGGTGGTAATTGCGGAACACCGGGTCGCGGCTCATGTAGTCGAGCGTGTCGTGCATCCAGCCCATGTTCCACTTCATCGAAAAACCCAGGCCGCCAAGGCTGGTCGGTCGCGTCACGCCGGGCCATGAGGTCGACTCCTCGGCGATGGTGACGATGCCGGGCGCCGCCTTGTGCGCCGTGGCGTTCATCTCCTGCAGGAATTGCACCGCTTCCAGGTTCTCCCGGCCGCCGTAGATGTTCGGAGTCCAGCCGCCCTCGGGGCGCGAGTAGTCCAGGTACAGCATCGACGCGACGGCGTCTACCCGTAAGCCGTCGATGTGGAACTGTTCGAGCCAGTACAACGCGTTGGCGACCAGAAAATTACGGACCTCCCGGCGACCGAAGTCGAAAACGTAGGTGCCCCAGTCCAGTTGCTCCCCGCGTCTGGGGTCGGAATGCTCGTAGAGCGGGGTCCCGTCGAACCGGCCAAGCGCCCAGGCGTCTTTCGGAAAGTGCGCCGGCACCCAGTCGACGATGACGCCGATCGCGGCCTGGTGCAGGGCGTCGACGAGCGCCCGGAACTCGTCAGGCGATCCGAACCGCGACGTCGGCGCATAGTAGGACGTGACCTGGTAGCCCCATGATCCGGCGAACGGGTGCTCGGCGACCGGCAGCAGCTCCACGTGGGTAAATCCCTGCTCGACAACGTAATTCGTGAGCTCGTGGGCAAGCTGTAAGTAACTGAGTCCGGGGCGCCACGAGCCGAGGTGGACTTCATACGTGCTCATCGGTTCGAAGACCGGATTACCCCTCGCGCGCTTCGTCATCCAGTCGGTGTCCGCCCAGGTGTATTCGCTCGTGAAAACCCGGGAGGCGGTGTGCGGCGGCACCTCGGTTGCGAACGCGAACGGGTCTGCCCGGTCGGTGACGACGCCGTCGGCGCCGTGCACCCGGAATTTGTAATGGCCGTCGTGACCGAATCCGGGCCAGAACAACTCCCACACACCGGAGGAGCCAAGTACCCGCATCGGGGCGTCGTTGCCGGTCCAGCCGTTGAACTCGCCGATCAGGCTGACACCTTTGGCATTGGGCGCCCACACCGCGAACGACACTCCGTCGACCACGCCGTCGGGCGTGGTGAACGAGCGCGGATGCGCACCAAGGACGTCCCAGAGTCGCTCATGACGGCCTTCGGCGAACAGATGCAGGTCGACTTCGCCGAGGGTCGGCAGGAAGCGGTAGGCGTCGGCGACGGTGTTCACCACGGGCGCCTCCCCGGGGCCCGGATAGCTGACTTCCAGCCGGTAGTCGACCAGCCCGACGAACGGCAACGCGACGGCGAACACACCGGATTCGAGGTGCTGCAGCGGGAACCGGTCGTCACCGACGAGCGCCACGACTTCAAGCGCGTGCGGCCGGAATGCCCGGATGACGGTGTGGTCGCCGTACTCGTGGGCACCCAGGATTCCGTGCGGGTTGTGGTGCGCGCCGGCAACCAGGCGCGCCAAGTCGGCCGGGTCGGGTGCGAGATGTATCCCCGCGAGCTGGTCTGTTCGAGTCATGATGTGTCCCCCTTCGGGCGCCTTACCTCCTGCGCATCAATGTGGTCCGAGATTCTTCGGGTATGAGTGGCATGTTGATGATGTGGGCTACTGCCCGGCCGGGTTCGAGGCGGATGTAATTGGACTGACCCCATTGGTATTCATCGCCGGTGACCTCGTCGCGCACCCAGAACCGCTCGTAAGGCTCGCGGCCCAGCGCTGCCATGTCCAACCACAGCGTGGCTTCCTCGGTCCCGAACGCGTTGAGCGTCACCACCACCAGTACGCAGTCGCCGGTGGCCGGGTCGAATTTGCTGAAGGCGAGCAGCGCGTCGTTGTCCACGCCGTGGAAATGAATGGTACGCAATTGCTGCAGCGCCGGATGGTGCCGGCGAATTGTGTTGAGCCGCGAAATGAACGGCTCCAGGGACCTGCCTTCGGCGAGCGCGGCCGCATAGTCGCGCGGGCGCAGTTCATATTTCTCCGAGTCCAGGTATTCCTCGCTGCCGTCGCGCAGCGAGCGATGCTCGAACAGTTCGTAGCCGGAGTACACGCCCCACGCCGGACTCAACGTCGCAGCGAGTGCGGCGCGAATGGCGAACATGCCGGGGCCGTGGTGTTGCAGCACGGCATGCAGGATGTCGGGGGTGTTGACGAACAGGTTCGGCCGCCGGAAGTCGGCCAACCTCGCGATGTCGTTGCCGAATTCGGTGAGTTCCCACTTGGCGGTGCGCCAGGTGAAGTAGCTGTAGGACTGGGTGAAACCCAATTTGGCCAGCCCGTACTGGCGCGCTGGCGGCGTGAACGCCTCCGACAGGAAGAGCACGTCGGGATCGACGTTCTTGACCTGGCCGATCAGCCAGGCCCAGAAGTCCGGCGGCTTGGTGTGCGGATTGTCCACCCGAAAGAATTTGATGCCGTGCTCAACCCAGTGCAGGACCACACGCAGCACCTCGTCGTACAGGCCGGTGGGGTCGTTGTCGAAATTGAGCGGATAGATGTCTTGGTACTTCTTCGGCGGGTTTTCCGCGTAAGCGATTGTGCCGTCGGGTAGTTCGGTGAACCACTTCCGGTGCTCGCGGGCCCAGGGGTGATCCGGCGCGCACTGCAGGGCCAGATCGAGGGACACCTCCATGCCCAAATCACGTGCGGTGTGGACGAATTCGTCGAAGTCGTCGATTGTGCCCAGGAGGGGATGAATGGCGTCGTGGCCGCCCTCGTCGCTGCCGATCGCCCATGGGGACCCGACATCTTCCGGCGAGGCGGTGGGGGAGTTGTTGCGGCCTTTGCGATGTACCTTGCCGATCGGGTGAATTGGCGGCAGGTACACCACGTCGAACCCCATCGCCGCGATGCGCGGGAGGTCGGCCGCCGCCGTCTTGAAGGTGCCGTGCACCGGCTTGCCGTCGGCGTCGCGCCCGCCAGTCGAGCGCGGAAACAGCTCGTACCATGACCCGAAGCGTGCCAACGGCCTGTCCACCCACACCCCGTACTGCTCGCCCCGGGTGACCAGTTCTCGCATCGGATAGGCGGTTAGCAGTTCGTCGATCTCCGGTGCGAGCGCCAGCGCGCTGCGGGTGACGGGATCCCCCGGTGTGCGCAACGCCGTGACGGCCGCCAGCAGAGGATCGCGCAGCGCGCGGGGGACACCCGTCGCGGCCCGCTCCAACAATGTCGCGCCGACTTCCAGATCGTTCGACAACTCCGTTTCGCCTTGGCCCGCATCGAGCTTGGCGAGCAGACCATGCCGCCAGGTGTGAATCGGGTCACCCCAGCCGTCGACCCGGTAGGTCCAGAGCCCGACCCGGTCGGGGGTGAACTGGGCGTGGAAAACGTAAGGCTCGAGCCCCATCGTCATCCGGACCTGCTGCGGTTTGACCCTTTGAAACTCGCGCGGAGACTTACGTGGCAACTCACTCAGCGGCGTGGGTTCTGGGCTCTGGAATGCCCTGATTCCGCGCGTCTCCACTACTTCGGGATAGCCCGGCCCCAGGTAGCGGACGACCAGGGTTGCCGCGACGGCGTCGTGGCCGTCCCGCCACACGGCGGCGCTGACCGGGAACATCTCACCAACGACTGCCTTGGCGGGATACGCCCCGTAGGAAATGACGGGCTGGACGTCATCGATCTCGACACGACCGGGCACCAACGCTCCATTCCGATTCGCCCGGCTCCTCCTCGGCCTGCTTCGCGGGCCGCATCGTCGCCGGCGGTGTTCCGATTTGCCCGGCTCCTCCTCGGCCCGCTGCTCGGGCCGCATCGTCGCCGGGCGTGTTCCGATTTGCCCGGCTCCTCCTCGGCCCGCTGCTCGGGCCGCATCGTCGCCGGGCGTGTTCCGATTTGCCCGGCTCCTCCTCGGCCCGCTGCTCGGGCCGCATCGTCGCCGGGCGTGTTCCGATTTGCCCGGCTCCTCCTCGGCCCGCTGCTCGGGCCGCATCGTCGCCGGGCGTGTTCCGATTTGCCCGGCTCCTCCTCGGCCCGCTGCTCGGGCCGCATCGTCGCCGGGCGTGTTCCGATTGGGTGCGGTCACACCGCGGTGTCCTCTGTCGCGGAATGCCGCTCGACGGAAAAACTTCCTTTCGCGGGCTTTACTAACCGATACCCACCTTAGTGTCCGGCCACACACACTCAGGTAAACGGTCTGTCACGAGCGCTGCGCGGCTCGGGATCCTCAGTAAGCTGGGGACGTGTGAAGGCCCTCCGCCGCTTTACCGTCCGTGCTCACCTACCAGAACGCCTCGCCTCGCTCGACCAGCTGTCAACCAACCTTCGGTGGTCATGGGACAAGCCGACGCAGGACCTGTTCGCCAGCATCGACCCGGCGCTGTGGGCGCAATCCGGCGGCGACCCGGTAGCGCTACTGGGCGCGGTCGCCTCGGCACGGCTCGACGAATTGGCGCTCGACGAAGGATTTCTGGGCCGGCTCGACAACCTGGCAGGGGACCTGAACGACTATCTGAGCCGTCCGCTTTGGTACCAGCATCAGCAGGACGCCGGTGTCTCGATGCCGACCGGGATCGCGTATTTCTCGATGGAGTTCGGCGTCGCCGAGGTGCTGCCCAATTACTCTGGGGGCCTTGGGATTCTGGCCGGTGATCACCTCAAATCCGCATCGGATCTGGGGGTGCCCCTGATCGCGGTTGGCCTCTACTACCGCTCCGGATACTTCCGGCAGTCGTTGACCGCAGACGGCTGGCAGCACGAGACCTATCCGGCGCTAGATCCCCAAGGGCTGCCGTTGCGACTGCTCACCGATGCCGCTGGCGCGCCCGCGCTGGTGGAGCTGACCGTGCCAGACTCCGCGCAGCTGCGGGCCCGGATCTGGGTCGCGCAGGTGGGCCGTGTCCCGCTGCTCCTGCTGGATTCCGACGTCCCCGAGAACGAACACGAGCTGCGCGGCGTCACCGACCGCCTCTACGGCGGCGACCAGGAGCATCGCATCCGGCAGGAGATACTGGCCGGCATCGGCGGGGTGCGCGCAATCCGCGCGTTCACCGCCATCGCCGGACTGCCCGCGCCCGAGGTGTTCCACATGAACGAGGGCCACGCGGGTTTCCTCGGCGTGGAACGCATCCGCGAGCTGATCACCGGCTCCGGGCTGGACTTCGACACCGCGCTGACGGTCGTTCGGTCCAGCACCGTTTTCACCACTCACACCCCGGTGCCCGCCGGTATCGACCGGTTCCCGTTGGACATGGTGCGGCTCTACTTCGACGACCATCCCGACAAACGGGCGCCCGTGTTGCTGCCGGGCGTCCCGACAGCCCGGATCATCGAGCTCGGCGCCGAGGACGATCCGGCCAAGTTCAACATGGCTCACATGGGTCTGCGGTTGGCCCAACGCGCCAACGGCGTTTCGTTGCTGCATGGCCGGGTGAGTCGGGCCATGTTCAGCGAGCTGTGGCCCGGATTCGACTCCGGTGAGGTGCCGATCGGGTCGATCACCAACGGAGTGCACGCGCGCACGTGGGCCGCGCCGCAATGGTTGCAACTGGGGCGCGAGCTGTCCGGCTCGGATTCGTTCGGAGATCCCGGCGTCTGGTTGCAGCTACAGGAAGTGGATCCCGGTCATCTGTGGTGGATCCGCTCGCAGTTGCGCGCCCTGCTGGTCCAGGACGTCCGGGCACGGCTGCGCCAATCGTGGCTGGAGCGCGGCGCGGCGGACGCCGAATTAGGCTGGATCGCAACGGCCTTCGACCCGGACGTGCTCACCATTGGGTTCGCCCGGCGGGTGCCGACATACAAGCGGTTGACATTGATGTTGCGCGATCCCGACCGGCTCGAGCAGCTGCTGCTCGACGACGAAAAGCCGATCCAGCTGATCGTCGCCGGCAAATCCCACCCGGCCGACGACGGCGGCAAGGCGCTGATCCAGCAGGTGGTGCGCTTCGCCGACCGGCCACAGGTGCGCCACCGCATCGCGTTCCTGCCCAACTACGACATGTCGATGGCCCGGCTGTTGTACTGGGGCTGCGACGTGTGGCTGAACAACCCGCTGCGGCCCCTGGAAGCCTGTGGCACCTCCGGAATGAAGAGCGCGCTCAACGGCGGACTGAACCTGTCCATCCGCGACGGCTGGTGGGACGAATGGTACGACGGCGAAAACGGTTGGGAAATACCGTCCGCCGACGGCGTGGTCGACGAGGTCCGCCGCGACGACCTGGAGTCCAACGGTCTCTACACCCTGCTGGAGCGAACCGTGACACCGAAGTTCTACGAGCGCAACGAACACGGGGTGCCGCCGCGGTGGATCGAAATGGTGCGCCACACCTTGCAGACCCTCGGGCCGAAGGTACTGGCGTCCCGGATGGTGAGCGACTACGTCGAGCAGTACTACTTGCCGGCGGCGCAGTCGCTGCGCAGGACCATCGCAGCCGCTAACGGTGGCGGGGATGGTGAGGGTGGTGAGTTCGAGGCCGCCCGCGAACTGACCGCCTACCGGCTGCGCGCCGAAGCGGCCTGGCCGAAGATCAATGTCACGGATGTCGATTCCACCGGCCTGCCGGATACCCCGCTGCTCGGCTCGAAGCTGACCTTGACCGCTACCGTCCAGCTGGCCGGGCTGGCGCCCGACGAGGTGACGGTGGAGGCGGTGCTGGGCCGCGTCGACGGCGGCGACACGTTGTTGGACCCGGTCACCGTGCAGATGTCCTACACCGGCACCGCCGATGGCGGCAGCCAGGTCTTCTCGACGACGACGCCGTTGCCGATGGCGGGATCGGTGGGTTACACGGTGCGGGTGCTGCCCCACCATCCGCTGCTGGCCGGCGGCAACGAGCTGGGCCTGGTCACCCTGGCGTGACTTCTGGCGCGCTGCGCAACCGCTGCAACGCTTCGCGGACCTGCGCGGCGTTGGTGGTCGGCCAGAACGGCGGCAGTGAGGCTCGCAAGTAACCCGCGTAGCCGGCGGTGGCCATCCGGGAGTCGAGCACGGCAACCACTCCGCGGTCGCTGACCCGGCGCAGCAACCGGCCCGACCCCTGCGCCAGCAGCAGCGCCGCGTGGCTGGCGGCCACGGCCATGAACCCGTTCCCGCCGCGGGCGGCGACCGCACGCTGGCGGGCCCCCAGCAGCGGGTCGTCCGGGCGCGGAAATGGGATGCGGTCGATCAGCACCAACGACAGCGATGGCCCCGGCACGTCAACTCCCTGCCACAACGACAGCGTTCCGAACAGCGACGTTTCCGGGTCCTCGGTGAAGCGCTCGACCAGTGTGGAAGTGCTGTCGTCGCCCTGACACAAGATCGGCGTGGACAGCCGCTCGCGCATCGCCTCGGCGGCGGCCCGGGCGGCGCGCATCGACGAGAACAGGCCCAGGGTGCGACCGCCTGCGGCGGTGATGAGCTCGGCGATTTCGCTCAGCTGCGCGGCCGAGCCGGTGCCGTCGCGCCCGGGCGGCGGCAGATGGGCGGCGACGTACAGGATTCCCGCCTTGGCGTGCTGGAATGGCGACCCGACATCCAGACCACGCCACGGCTGCCCGGAATCGGCTGTCACTTCAGATCTGGCCAGGCCCCAAGCGGCGGCCATGGCGTCGAAAGACCCGCCGACCGTCAGGGTCGCGGACGTCAAAACCGTCGTCGACCGGGAGAACACCCGATCGCGCAGCAGGCCGGCCACCGACAGCGGGGCCACCCGCAGCACCGCGCGGGTCGAACCCCGGCCCTCCTCGTGGTCCAGCCAAACCACGTCGGTGCGATCCGGAATCGCGGGCGCGAACGACGTCAGGACCCGCGACGCGGTATCGGATATCTCCGCGAGCGCGGCGGCCGCTTCGGCGCGCGCCGAAGCAGCCTTCGCGTCGCTGCTTGTTCTTTTCGATCCACCGGAGTCGATCGCCGAGCGTGCCGCGCTGGCCGCGTCGCGCAGTGCGGTCAGGTATGTCGCCATCTCGTCATCGAGATGATCGACGCGGCCCACTTTGATGATGTCGGCGTCGTGAATCGCCGCGGTGAAGGTGGCTGAGGCGGCCTCCAGCCGCTGGGTCAGTTCGCGATCCAGCAGCCGGGTGATTCGCCGCGAGGCCACCCCCAGTGCCGCCGACGTCAGTTCCCCGGTGGCAACCGACGTCACCCGGTCTGCCAACTCGTGTGCTTCGTCGACGACCAGCAGCGAGTGCTCTGGCAGGACGGCGGACTCGGCAACTGCGTCGATGGCCAGCAGCGCGTGGTTGGTGACGACGATGTCGGCGGCCCCGGCGCGGCCCCGCGCCCGTTCGGAGAAGCACTCGGAGCCGAACGGGCAACGGGCCACGCCCATGCATTCCCGCGCAGAGACGCTGACCTGAGACCACGACCGGTCCGGCACACCGGGCTTGAGGTCGTCACGGTCACCGGAGTCGGTCGTCGACGCCCAGGCGGTGAGCCGCTGCACGTCGCGACCCAATGCGCTGGCCGCCATCGGATTGAAGAGTTCTTCTTGCGGCGGTTCATCCTCGCCGTCTGTCTCGCTCGCCCCATTGTGGATCTTGTTCAGGCACAGGTAATTCCGCCGCCCCTTGAGCAACGCGAACTGTGGGGGGCGGGGCAGCGCATCCGTGAGCGAATCGGCCAGCCGGGGCAGGTCACGATCGACGAGTTGGCGCTGCAGGGCGATCGTCGCCGTCGACACCACGACTGGTGCGTCGTCGCTGACGGCGCGGACAATCGCGGGGATCAGATATGCCAGTGACTTGCCGGTGCCGGTGCCGGCCTGCACGACGAGGTGCTCCCCGGTTTCGAGGGCCTGTGCGACCGCCCCGGCCATCTCCTGCTGGCCAGGGCGTTCGCTGCCGCCGAGCGCGGCCACCGCGACGGCCAGCAGCTCGGGGACGGACATCGACACGTCAGACGTGGCTACTCCTTGTTTCGCGGTGTTTGTCGTTTCGTGGTGTTTGGTTAGACGAGGAACTTCCTTGTTCAGACCGAGATTTCTACCGTCGGGATCGCCGGCTCGCCGTGTGCCAATTTCAGTCCCTCCCACGGCAGGCTGCGCAACCCCGACGCGACCAGTATCCGGGCTGCGGCCAGGGCGCCGGCACCCGTGTCCGCCACGATCTGCCCGGCACGGACCAGCGCTGCGCTCAGCGCCCGGGACGGTCCGTTTGAACCAAGTCCAGTGGCGGGCGGCCGGCCCGCCGGATACACCACCTCCTCGGTGATCGTGCCGGTCGGCCGGCAGCGCCGCAGCGCCTCCTTGTGGCCGCCACGGGATTCCTTGTGGCTGCTGCGCTTCTGCACCGGCATGCCGTCCACTTCGACCAGCTTGTAGACCATGTTTGCGGTCGGTGCGCCGGAGCCGGTGACCAGCGACGTGCCGACCCCGTAGCTGTGCACCGGGTAGGACTGCAGCCCCGCGATCGAGAACTCGTCAAGATCGCCGGAGACCACGATGCGGGTCCCGGTGGCCCCAAGCTGATCCAGCTGCTCGCGCACGTGGCGGGCCAGCTCGCCCAGCTCACCGGAGTCGATGCGAACCGCGCCCAGCGAGGTACCCGCGGCGGCCACGGCGTTGGCCACGCCGGTCGTCACGTCGTAGGTGTCCACCAGGAGCGTGGTCCCGGCACCCTGCGCGTCGACCTGGGCGCGAAACGCGGCCAGCTCAGCCACTGCGCTGGGTTCGTCACCTCGCGTGTGCAGCATGGTGAACGCGTGTGCGGCGGTGCCTTGCGCGGGTATCCCGTAGCGCCGATGGGCTTCGAGGTTGGACGAGGCGGCAAAACCGGCCATATAGGCGGCGCGGGCCGACGCGACCGCGGCGCGCTCGTGAGTTCGTCGCGATCCCATCTCGATCAGCGGACGATCCCCGGCGGCACTGACCATGCGCGCCGCCGCGGAAGCGATCGCGGTGTCGTGGTTGAAGATCGACAGCACCAGCGTCTCGAGAAGCACGCATTCGGCGAAACTGCCGCGCACCGACAGCACCGGCGACCCGGGAAAGTACAGCTCGCCTTCGGCGTACCCGTCGATGTCGCCACCGAACCGGAAATCGCGCAGATAGCGCAGCGTTTCCGGGTCGAGGAATTCCGCCAGCGACTGGCACGCGTCGTCATCGAACCTGAACTGCGGCAAGGCTTCCAGCAGCCGTCCGGTGCCGCCGACCACCCCGTAGCGGCGGCCTTGGGGGAGTCGACGGGCGAAGAGTTCGAACGTGGTCCGGCGATGGGCGGTGCCATCCCGCAGCGCCGCTGCCAGCATGGTCATCTCGTATTTGTCGGTCAGCAGCCCAGCCAGGACCGGGTCGTTCATCCCGCAACCGTAACGGCTGGCGCCGCCGAACCGGTGTCTCGGTATCGTAGGGTTCATGCCTGCTGCGTCAGCGCCCACCAAGCCGGGCACCACGGGGCAACGCGAGGGGACTCCGGCAGAGGTCACGGCCGGTCCGTGGGTCACCATCGTGTGGGACGATCCTGTCAATCTGATGACCTATGTGACATATGTATTCCAGAAGCTGTTCGGCTACAGCGAGCCGCATGCCACCAAGCTGATGATGCAAGTGCACAACGAAGGTAAGGCCGTGGTGTCGGCGGGTAGCCGGGAGTCCATGGAAGTCGACGTGTCCAAGCTGCATGCCGCCGGTTTGTGGGCAACGCTGCAGCAGGACCGCTGAGACTCCAGGACATCCGGGATTCCTGTGCGCAAGTGGAAGCGCGTCGAGACCGCCAGCGGTCCCCGTTTTCGGTCCTCCTTGGCCGTGCACGAGGCGGCGCTCCTCACAAACCTCGTCAGCGCAATGGTCGGCTTGCTCGACGAACGCGAATCTTCCTCGCCGTCAGATGAACTCGAGGAGATCACCGGCATAAAAACCGGTAACGCTCAGCCCCCGACGGACCCGACGCTTCGTCGGCTGCTGCCGGACTTCCATCGGCGGGACGAGCGGGACGACTTGGACGACGAAGCGCCGGCGACGGATACGCCGGATAGCCTCAACGCGGCGTTGCGCAGCCTGCACGAACCAGAGATCATCAGCGCCAAAAGGGTTGCCGCGCAACGGCTGTTGGACACAGTTCCAGCAAGCGGAGGCCGATTCGAGCTGACCGAGGAAGACGCCAACGCGTGGGTCGCGGCCGTCAACGACCTTCGGTTGACCCTGGGCGTCATGCTCGAGATCGGGCCTGAGGGCCCGGAGCGGTTGCCGGCCGACCATCCGCTGGCCGCGCACTTCGACGTCTACCAGTGGCTGACCGTTCTGCAGGAATACCTGGTGCTGGTGCTGATGGGGACCCGATGAGCTTTGATGGCGGCCGGATGAACGCCATCACCGACGTAGCGGGCATCCGCGTCGGCCACTACCAGCGAGTTGATCCCGACGCTTCGCTGGGCACCGGGTGGGCGTCCGGGGTCACCGTCGTCCTGACACCGCCCGGGACCGTCGGTGCGGTCGATTGCCGGGGTGGCGCGCCCGGCACCCGCGAGACCGATCTGCTGGACCCGGCCAACAGCGTGCGCTACGTCGACGCGGTATTGCTCGCCGGCGGTAGCGCCTACGGCCTGGCAGCCGCCGACGGCCTCATGCGCTGGCTGGAGGAACACCACCGCGGCGTGGCGATGAAGGGCGGCCTCGTGCCGATCGTGCCGGGTGCGGTGATTTTCGATTTGCCGGTCGGCGGATGGGACTGCCGTCCCACAGCTGAATTCGGCTACGCGGCCGCCGGCGTCGCCGCGGGTGGCGAAGGCGCGGAGGTGCCGGTCGGGACGGTCGGTGCCGGGGTGGGGGCGCGCGCCGGGGTGCTCAAGGGCGGTATCGGCACGGCTTCGACAACCCTGACGACGCTGCCATCCGGCGTGACCGTGGGCGCGATCGTCGCGGTGAACTGCGCGGGCAACGTCGTCGACCGGAGCACCGGCCTGCCGTGGATGGCGGACTTGATCGACGAGTTCGCACTCACCCGGCCGCCGGCCGAGCAGATCGACGCGCTCGCGCAACTGCCGTCCCCGTTGGATTCGCTGAACACCACTATCGCGGTGATCGCGACTGACGCCGCGTTAAGCCCGGCGGCGTGCCGGCGAGTGGCGATCGCCGCCCACGACGGGCTGGCCCGCGCCATCCGGCCGGCACACACCCCGATGGACGGCGACACCGTGTTCGCACTGGCCACCGGGGCAATCGAGGTGCCGCCGGCGGCCGATACCCCCGCCGCGCTGTCCCCCGAGACGGCGCTGACTTCCCAGGTGGGCGCGGCCGCGGCCGATTGCCTGGCGCGTGCCGTGCTCGTCGGTGTGTTGGCTGCGGAATCGATAGCCGGAATACCGACGTATCGCGGCTTGCTGCCCGGAGCGTTCGGGGTCGGGTGATCGCGGCATAGGTGCTCTGAAAGGTACGCTGAAGCGTGCCATGACCCAGCCGGCCAGAAGTTCGCGTACTCCCACCACGCAGGGGAAAAAGCGGCCCCAGTGGGTGGTGGGCGGGGCCACGATCCTCACCTTCGTGGCGCTGCTCTATCTCATCGAGCTGGTTGATCAGCTCAGCGGGAACCGGCTCGACGCCAACGGCATCAGGCCGCTGGAGGCCGACGGCTTGTGGGGAATCATCTTCGCGCCGTTGCTGCACGCGGGCTGGCCACACCTGATGGCCAATACCATTCCGATGCTGGTGCTGGGTTTTTTGATGACTCTGGCCGGATTGTCCCGGTTCGTCTGGGCCACCGCGATCGTATGGATCGTCGGAGGCTTCGGTACCTGGCTCATCGGCAACGTGGGCACCTCCTGCGGCCCGACCGACCACATCGGGGCCTCCGGCCTGATCTTCGGCTACCTGGCTTTTCTGCTGGTTTTCGGGATATTCGTGCGCAGGTTTTGGAACATCGTCATCGGGCTGGTGGTGTTGTTCGTCTACGGTGGCGTCCTGTTCGGCGCCATGCCGGTGCTGCACCAATGTGGTGGGGTGTCCTGGCAGGGGCATTTGTGTGGTGCGCTTGCCGGTGTTCTGGCGGCGTATCTATTGTCCGGTCCCGAACGCCAGGCCCGCGCTAAGAGGCTGAACGCATGAGCTCGGCACTGGCGCCCGTCGGGGTCTTCGACTCCGGCGTCGGGGGGCTGACCGTGGCCCGCGCGATCATCGACCAATTGCCCGACGAGGACATCATCTATGTCGGTGACACGGGCAACGGCCCGTACGGTCCGCTCTCCATCCCTGAGATTCGCGCCCACGCGCTCGACATCGGCGACGACTTGGTCGGCCGGGGCGTCAAGGCGCTGGTGATCGCCTGCAACTCAGCGTCGGCAGCCTGCCTGCGGGACGCGCGCGAACGGTACGACGTGCCCGTTATCGAGGTGATCTTGCCGGCGGTGCGCCGTGCGGTCGCCACCACCCGCACCGGCCGCATCGGGGTCATCGGTACTCAAGCCACCATCACCTCGCACGCCTACCAGGACGCGTTCGCCGCGGCCCGTGACACCGAGGTCACCGCGGTGGCCTGCCCGCGGTTCGTCGACTTCGTCGAGCGCGGTGTGACCAGCGGTCGCCAGGTGCTGGGGCTGGCCGAGGGCTATCTCGAGCCGTTGCAGCGCGCCGAGGTCGACACGCTGGTGCTTGGCTGCACGCACTATCCGTTGTTGTCCGGGCTGATCCAGCTGGCGATGGGCGAGAACGTGACGCTGGTCTCGAGCGCCGAGGAAACCGCCAAGGAACTGCTGCGGGTGCTCACCGAGCGGGACATGCTGCGGCCGCACGACGCGCCGCCCGCCACCCGGGTCTTCGAGGCGACGGGCGACCCCGAGGCCTTCACCAAACTGGCGGCTCGATTTCTCGGCCCGGCGGTGACCGGCGTTCAACCGGTTCACCGTCAAATTCGTGCGTACTAGATGGACGCGCAGAGATTCTGGTCGCACCAATGCGGCGATGTTTTCTCATCGTGGTATCAGGCATGGCACAGTAGTGTCCGTGCGAATAACCGTGCTCGGCTGCTCCGGCAGCGTAGTGGGTCCGGATTCGCCCGCGTCGGGTTATTTGCTCCGAGCGCCGGACACTCCGCCGCTGGTTCTCGACTTCGGCGGGGGCGTGCTCGGCGCGCTGCAGCGGTACACAGACCCAGGTGACGTGCAGGTGCTGCTTACCCACCTGCACGCCGACCATTGCCTGGATATGCCGGGACTGTTTGTCTGGCGGCGCTACCACCCGACCCGCCCCGCCGGCAAAGCATTGCTGTACGGCCCGAGTGATACCTGGTCGCGGTTGGGCTCGGCGTCGTCGCCCTACGGCGGCGAGATCGACGATTGCTCCGACATCTTCGATGTTCGGCACTGGGTCGACGGTGAACCGGTCACGGTGGGCGCGCTCACGGTGGTGCCGCGGGTTGTGTGTCACCCGACTGAGTCCTACGGCTTGCGGATCACCGATCCCTCCGGTGCCACCTTTGTGTACAGCGGTGACACCGGCTTCTGCGACCAGCTCATCGAGTTGGCACGCGACGCCGACGTGTTCCTCTGCGAGGCCTCCTGGACGCATGCGCCGGATCGCCCACGCGCGCTGCATCTGTCGGGTACTGAAGCCGGCAGGGCCGCAAAGCAGGCCGCAGTTCGCGAGCTGCTGCTGACCCATATTCCGCCCTGGACCTCGCGGGAAGACGTAATCAGCGAGGCCAAGGCAGAGTTTGATGGTCCCGTGCACGCGGTGGTGGCTGGTGAGACGTTCGAAATCGGGCGCTCCGAACGGGTCTGAGGGCTCGCCTTACAGCGTCGAAACATAATCCAGGCACACCTTCACCCAGGGTGTCGTGCGCGTGGTTTATATGTCGCGGCAACGGCTAGGGTGGCTGCGTGTCCAAACGAGAAGACGGTCGCCTCGACGAAGAACTACGGCCTGTGGTCATCACCCGCGGCTTCACCGAGCACCCGGCAGGTTCGGTACTGATCGAATTCGGTCACACCAAAGTCATGTGCACCGCCAGCGTCACCGAGGGAGTGCCGCGCTGGCGTAAGGGATCGGGCTTGGGATGGCTGACCGCGGAATACGCCATGCTGCCGTCGGCGACTCACACCCGCTCCGACCGCGAGTCGGTCAAAGGCCGGGTCAGCGGGCGTACCCAGGAGATCAGCCGGCTGGTGGGCCGGTCACTGCGGGCCTGCATCGACCTCGCTGCGCTGGGGGAGAACACGATCGCCGTCGACTGCGATGTGTTGCAGGCCGACGGTGGCACCCGCACCGCGGCCATTAGCGGCGCCTACGTGGCGCTGGCCGACGCGGTCACGTACCTATCGGCCGCGGGCAAGCTCAAGGACCCCAGGCCCTTGTCGTGTGCCATCGCCGCGGTCAGCGTAGGCGTGGTCGACGGCAGGGTTCGGGTGGATCTGCCCTACGAGGAGGATTCGCGCGCCGAGGTCGACATGAACGTCGTCGCCACCGACACCGGCACCCTAGTGGAGATTCAGGGCACCGGAGAGGGTGCGACGTTCCCGCGTTCGACGCTGGACAAGCTGCTCGACCTAGCGCTGAGCGCCTGCGACACGGTGTTTGCCGCGCAACGTGAAGCGTTGGCCCTGCCGTACCCGGGTGTGCTGCCGGAGGGGCCTGGGGGAGCAAAGGCGTTCGGAAGCTGACGCTGGTCGCTGGTCGGCGCTAGCCGCCGTCGCCGCCGTCGCCGCCCTGACTGGGCCAAACGCCCGATGATCGGAACGAAATGCTCGAATTAGCTACCCGTTACTTCCGAGTGGAATTGAATCCCCGAGGGATCAAGCGTAGAGGTAGCGGCATCTTCCACCTCAGCCAAGAGATGGCTTGCGCCGCAAGAAGTAGGGTCCCCCTCGGTGGCCACGAACTGACAGCAGCTACAGAATTCTGTGGGGCAGGCGCACGGGCGAAAGACGTGGAAGACGACTCCGTGGCCGCATAAACCGCAGACGCCGGGGTAGTTGCCGTTCATCACACCACCAAGGCTCCGGGCTCCGACCGCTGGCTGGCCAGTGGGCCGCGGAAATCCAGACGAGACTCATAGGTCGATGTGGCCCTCGCCCCAATCGAGGGCCATCGTTGAAATGCGCTGTGCAATTAGGCTGCCTCCTGTGCAGATCTGCGTGAACACGTTTTGGATTGCTTGGTGACCCGGCTGCTGGTGGCCAGCCGCAACCAAAAGAAGCTGGCCGAACTGCGCCGCGTGCTCGACGGCGCCGGACTGTCGGGGGTGACGCTGGTGTCGTTGAATGACATGCCGCCGTTCGACGAGGCGCCCGAGACCGGCGCGACGTTCGAGGAGAACGCTCTGGCCAAGGCCCGCGACGCATTCGCGGCGACCGGCCTGGCGAGCGTCGCCGACGACTCCGGCTTGGAGGTCGCCGCGCTCAACGGCATGCCCGGCGTGCTGTCGGCGCGGTGGTCGGGCAGCCATGGAGACGACGCTGGCAATACCGCGCTGTTGCTGGCGCAATTGTGTGATGTTCCGGACGAACGGCGGGGTGCGGCGTTCGTGTCGGTCTGCGCCCTTGTCACGGCGTCTGGCGAGGTCGTCGTCCGCGGCGAGTGGCCGGGCACTATCGCCCGGGAGCCGCGCGGCGATGGCGGGTTCGGCTACGACCCGGTCTTCATCCCGGACGGATCCGATCGGACCGCCGCGCAGCTCAGCCCGGCGGAGAAGGATGCGGCGTCGCACCGGGGTCGCGCGCTGGCGTTGCTGCTGCCGGCGTTGCGAGCCCTCGCTTAACGCACAGACCCACCGAGCGTGAACCCTCGGCGCGCTACAGCCCGAAGCGCGCTTTGATGTCTCTGGTCTGAAAGTGCTCGACGATGATGCCCACCAGCGGGATGGTGCCCGCGGCTAGTACGCCGATGGTCTTGCCAATCGGCCATCTGACCTTCACCGCGAGGTTGGAGGCCGTCAGCACGTAGACGAAATACACCCAGCCGTGCACCACGCCGATCCAACGGATCTCTCGGTGCAAAACGAAGTGCGAGAAGATCTCGTAACACAGCACAATCAGCCAGATCCCGGTCGTCCACGCCATCACTCGGTAGCGCAGTAGCGCGGCGCGGATCTTCTCGACGGGAAAAACGGACGTGGCCTGCTGGGTTTCTGGCGTCTCGGGTGCGGTCATGCGGTGGTCCTGTTCTCCTTTTCGGAATCCTGCTTGGCGAGCTCGGCCAGATAGGCGTTGTACTCGCTCAGCGCAGGATCGACGGGCGGCTGCTGCACCACTTTGGGCCGCTCGGGCAGTAGCTCGGCGGGTATCTCGGTGACAGCGCTGCTATTCCGCGGTTGCGGCGGTGACTCTTCGTAGCGGACGAAGTTGCGGTAGGCGTAGACGCAGAACCACGCGAACAGCGGCCACTGCATCGCATAGCCCAAATTCTGGAAGGTGCCCGACGGCGAGTGGAACCTGGTCCACTGCCACCAGCCCAAGGCCAGGCAGCCGCAGGCCGCGATGATCACCAAAGCGACCAACGCCGGCCTGCGACGACGTGTAGTGGACACTCCAAGACGGTACCGCGCGGCCGCTATGACTTAGGCCCGGCGAACTCGTCGAGCGGTACGATTGCCTCGCGGCGGGCGTGGCGAAATGGCATACGCGATGGCTTTAGGTGCCATTGCTCGAAAGAGCGTGAGGGTTCGACTCCCTTCGCCCGCACCGATGCTGTACCAGACTATGCACAGTTAAAAAGCTATTTTCGGGTTTGCTGCGCGCCGGGACGGACCACTAGCCGGGAATTGTCCGGTTTGAAACCGGACAATTCTGACCTCGCCCACGCCTAGTGGTCGGTGGTGGCCGGTTCGGTCCATAGCTGTAGCCGTGTTTGCGGAGGCAAATAGGGGTTTTATCGCTGCTACAGCGCTTGGTTTTCGTCGCGTGAGCACACTTTCGTGTGAGTATCGGGCGTGGGTAATGGTCGCTATGACCCTCGCTGGGTTGACGCGTGGCCCGGCCGGTGCCACATTGCCCGCCGCCTCCAGGTGACGGTGCTCAGTCGTAGTCAGCAGCGCCGACGTCAAGTGCAGCACCGCCGCCCGGGGCTGCTTGCGGCGCCGTCCGCCGTGGTGGCGCCACCAGTGCCGGCGGAGGCAGTGCGTCAGGAGCCGCCGTCGCCGTCGGTGTCAGCCGGTACTAGCTGAAGGACTGGCCGGGGCTGCCGTCGCCGAGGCCGTCGAGGCGGTTGCTGTTACCGCCGCCGCCGCCATGACTGCCGATGGCGCCGCCGTTGCCTCCGCTGCCGTTGCTGACGCCGCCGCCGCCGCCGCCTTTGCCGCCGTCAGCACCGCCGGTGCCGGCGACACCGTTAATGGGGCCGCCAGCGCCGGGAACGGCACTGGAGTTGCTGCCGCCACCACCGCCGGTGCCGGCGCCACCTGGCCCACCGTTGCCGCCGCTAGCCACGATGGGCGGGGAGTCGGTGGTCTCGGTGGCACCGCCGCCTTGGCCGCCGTTGCCGGCGGCACCGCTGGCGTCCGCGGCCCCACCGCCACCGCCGCCGGCGCCCGAGTTGCCGCCGAGTGCCTGGGTTTGGATGCTCGCGATGGCGTTATCGCCGCCGGCACCGCCGCCGCCGCCGCCGCCGCCGGCTCCGCCGGTCGCACCAGTGGTCCCGGCGCCGGCGCCGCCGCCGCCACCGCCGCCGCCTGATCCGATGGCCGCGCCGGCGCCCGTGGTGAAGCCGGTGCCGCCCGTGCCGCCGCTGCCGCCGGTCCCGCCGGTGCCGCCGGTGCCGCCGCTGCCGAGGCCGCCGCCGGCACCACCGCCGCCGCCGCCGGCCCCGCCGCCGCCGCCACCGCCGCCGTAGACAACGTTGCCGGTGGACGCGAGGGCCGAGTCGTCGCCGCCGTTGCCGCCCGCGCCACCGACGCCGCCGTTACCGCCATCACCGTTGGTTCCGCCGTTGGGGGTGCCGCCGCCGGTGCCGCCGAGCCCGCCACCGCCACCGTTGCCGCCCTGACCGCCGATGCTGAAGTTGGTTTCGTCGCCGGTGGCGCCGGGGCCACCGGCACCGCCTGTGCCTCCGGTGCCGCCGTTGCCCGCTGTCCCGGAGGCGGCCGTACCGCCGAGGCCGACCCCACCAGTACCGGCTGCGCCGCCGGTGCCGCCGGTGCCACCCATGCCACCGTTACCGTCGGTACCGGCACCGCCGGTCCCACCAATGCCGCCGGTGCCACCGGTGCCGCCCAGACCACCGGCGCCCTGGCTGCCGCCGATACCGGCGCCGGCCGCGCCACCGGCACCGCCGGTGCCACCCACACCACCTGCCGCGCCGGTGCCGCCGGTACCGCTGCCAGCCGCGCCCAGAGTGCCCGCGCTGCCGGTGCCACCGGTACCGCCGACGCCGCCGATGCCGCCGTTGCCCGCATTCCCGGAGGCGGCCGTGCCACCGAGCCCGATCCCACCGGTGCCCGCTGCGCCGCCAGTACCGCCGATACCGCCGATGCCGCCGTTTCCGCCCGCAACACCGGCGTTGGCACTGTTGTCGGTTCCGGTCCCGCCGGTCCCGCCGATGCCGCCGGTGCCGCCGTTGCCGCCCTGACCGCCGGCACCCTGGTTGCCGCCGGTTCCGGCGCCGGCTGCGCCACCGGCACCGCCGGTGCCACCCACACCACCAGTGGCGCCTGGGCCGCCGAGGCCTCCGGCGTTGTTGGTGTTCGCCGCCCCTGCACCGGCGTTGCCGCCGACACCGCCGATACCGCCGTTGCCGCCGTTGCCCGCGTTCCCGGCGGCGCCGGTAGCGCCGAGCCCGGCCCCACCGAGGCCGGCTGCGCCGCCGGCACCGCCGACGCCGCCCATACCACCGTTTCCGCCGGCAAAGCCCACGTTGGCGCTGTTATCGATACCGGTCCCGCCGGTCCCACCAATGCCGCCGGTGCCACCATTGCCGCCCGCACCGTTGGTGCCACCGGCACCCGCACCGCCACCCTGGCCGCCCGCCCCGCCGACGCCGCCGTTAAAGCCAGTACTGCCCGCAGTGTTGTTTATTAGGGCACCGATACCGCCGTTGCCGCCGTTGCCACCATGTCCGCCGTTGCCTGCGTTGCCGGCGTTGCCGCCGGTGCCTCCGGTGCCGGCCAGACCGGCCGCGCCGGCGTTGCCGCCCGCCCCGCCGGCCCCGCCGTTGCCGCCGGCAAGGCCCGCGGCGACGCCGGAAACCCCGTTGGCTCCGTTGCCGCCTGTGGCTCCGTTGCCGCCGTTGCCGCCGCTGCCGTTGGTGCCGCCGGTCCCGCTGCTGCCACCGGCCCCGCCCGCGCCGCCGGACCCACCCGCGAATCCGGTGGCGCCGTTGCCGCCGGGCAACACGGTGGTGGTGTTGTCGCTGGCGGCGCCGTCGCCACCGTTACCGCCAAGGCCGCCGACACCCGCCGCGCCCGCATGGCCTACCGACCCGAGGATGCCGCCGGAACCGCCCGCGCCGCCGATGCCGGCATTACCACCGGACCCGCCCGCACCGCCGTTGCCGCCAGCGACCCCCAAGCCCACCCCGGTGCCACCGTTGCCGCCCTGGCCGCCCGCCCCGGCGTGACCGCCCGCGCCACCCGCGCCGCCGTTGCTGAAGAGTCCGACGCTGGCGCCCCCGGTGCCGCCGTTGCCACCGGCGCCACCCGCAGAGCCGGTGCCGCCCTGACCGCCAAGGGTCCCCGCATCCGCGCCGCTGCTGCCCGCGCCGCCAATCCCGCCGGCCCCGCCGGCACCGCCGAACCCCAACAACCACGCCCGCTCGGCGCCACCGATGCCTCCGGTCCCGCCGGCCCCGACAGCGAGCCCGACACCCCCGGCCCCGCCGGCCCCGCCGGCCCCGCCGGCCCCACCGGAACCGCCCAAGAATCCACCGGCCCCGCCGGCCCCACCGGTACCACCAACGAAGCCGGCCGCCCCAGTCCCGCCGGTCCCGCCGCGACCGCCGGTGCCGAATAAGCCGGCGGCCCCGCCGGCCCCGCCGGTGCCGCCGACGCCGGTTCCGGTGGTGCCGGATCCGCCGTTACCGCCATTACCGAGCAACAACCCGCCCGCCCCACCGGCGTGGCCGGTTCCCGCCGCCCCGTTGGTGCCGTTGCCGATCAGGGGACGCCCCAGCAACAGATTGGTGGGCGCGTTGATAACCCCCAACACGTCTTGCTCCAGCGTCTGCCAGTGGCGACGCACTCGCCGCCTCGGTGGCCGCATACGCGTCGCCAGCCCCCGCTAACGCCTGCACAAACTCGGAATGCCACGCCGCCGCCTGCGCACTGAACGCCTGATATTGCCGGCCGTGGCTGGAAAACAGGGACGCTATCGCCGCCGACACCTCATCACCCGCCGCCGCCACTAAAGCTGTCGTCGGGACTGCTGCGGCCGCATTCGCCGTACCCACACCCGACCCAATCCGCGACAACACCGCAGCCGCAGACACCAACACATCCGGCTCCACCACAACAAACGACATGACGACCTTCCCAACCCCGACGATGGCTCGCCCAAAACCTAGCGCGGCTAGGAGGAAAAGGCCCCGTAACGCACTACCTGGATTTCACCCCAAAACCACCAACCGCTACCTGCTCATGCCTTAGCCGTGACCGCCGGTGCCGAACAAGCCAGCGGCCTGCGCACTGGCCGCCTGAAAGCCTTGCCCGTGGGCGGAAATCAGCGCCGCAATCGCCGCCGACACCTCATCCTCAGCCGCAGCCACCATCGCTATTGTCGGGGCGGCTGCGGCCGCGTTGGCCTCGTAGATCGTTGAACCGACGCCGGCTAAATCGGTGGCCGCTGAAGTCAGCACCTCGGGCACAGCCGTGAATATCGACATGCGCGACACCTTCCAGACGATCCCCCCAGAACCCCCGCCTGGTATTGATCACATCGGTGCATTCGGCAGAAACGAGGGTTCGTTTCCGGAGCTCAGAGTGGGTGGGTGTATCCGGCTTGGATCAGTCGCCCATGAATGATGAGTGAGGCGGCCTGCTTGAGACGCCGGGCACGGATGCTGATCTCGTAGTTCTGGATGTGGTCGATGCTCGCCAGTCCGGCTGTTGTTCCACCCCACCGTCGCCTCGCCGGACCAGGTCGACCGCCTCGCCGACGCCGTCCTCTGACAGCGCCATCAGCCGAACAGGTCGCGGTGCGCCTCGACGTACTGCCGGACGGTTTGTGCGGGATGGCCGGTAATGGCTTCGACGTCGTGCGTCGACCGGTTGTAGCGGTCCTGGCGATGCAGTTTGGCCATGGTCGCGATGTGTTGTCGCACATGCGATTCCAGTCCCAGCTTGTCGAGGTCCGTTATCCATTCGTCAAGCCCTGGACTGACCGCGGCGACGGGCCGGCCCAGGGCATGTGCGTATTGATCGGCGAGTTCGTCGACGTCCAAGGTTGCCGGGCCGGTCAGCTCGTAGACCTTTCCCAAGTGCGCCCCGGGGGCGGTGATCACCGCGGTCACGACGTCGGCGACATCGGCGGACGCGACGGGTGAGGTGCGGCCGGTGCCGAACGGCAGAACCAGTTGCCCGGCTTCCGCGATCGACCGGGCGGCCAACATAGCGAAGAGCGGGTTTTCCAACAGGACGGTCGGGCGGATGTGCACGGCCGGGACGCCCGACCAGTTGATGACGTGCTCGGCCAGGAAGTGCAGCTGTTGTTGCCGGGATTCCTCGGTGCTGCTCGCCGTCATCTGGGAAACGGTCATCTGCGAGATGTTGACCAGCACTTCCAACCGGTCGACCTCCGTTGCGGCTAGGCAGACCACGGCGGTGGCTTGCAGATAATCCGGTGACACGCTCATGTTGAAGAACATCCGGGTGATGCCGGACATAGCCGCCTGGACATCGACGGGATTGGTTAGATCGCCCACGACAACCTCAGCGCCCTGTGCACGCAGCGCGTCGGCACGGGCATCGTCGCGATGCACCATGGCCCGAGCGGCTTCGCCCCGGTCAAGGAGCCGATCGACCACTTGCGGACTGATGCCGGCGACGCCGCCGCCGGCGCCGGTGATGAGGTAGGTCGGTGACTCCGTCATCAAAGCGCCTTTGTCTCAACAGATTTCCTGGCATTGCCGCCGATCATGAGCGGCGATCTCGCGAGCCAAATCCTAGCCCGATGAGGCGACGGTCAGGCAGGCTTGTGAAAGGTGTAGACCCGGTACTGAATGAGGCCGACCTTTGACAGCCGTTTCACCCACTGCGTACCCACGATCATTGTCTTCTGCGCTTCCGCTGACCCGTGCTCGCGGAAGAATTTGATCAGGAAAGGATACGTCGGCAACGTGTTCTTCCGGATGTTGCGGTTCGCGTCGAGTTGGAGCCCCGCACGTTTGCCCATGGTTTTGTAGGACCGAAGTGGTACATGTCCGAGCGTTCCGTAGGACTTTGCGATCTGGCGGCGAATCGCCATCCAGATCGGGGTTTTTCCGAAGATGGCCACGGTCGGAACGAAGTCGGACACCGCCAGGTAGCCGCCCGGCTTGAGCACCCGCGCGGCTTCCGCGAGGAAACGCTCGCGGGACGGGAAGTGGAAGATGCATTCGACGGCCAGGACGCGGTCGAAGGAGTTGTCCTCGAACGGCAGCTGACACGCGTCGCCCTCGACCCAGGCAATGTGGTTGCCGTTGGCGGCCTCGGTCTGGGCTTCGGCGGCAGCGAGCTGGCGTGGGTCGATGTTCAGACCAGTGAGGTGCATGCCGGAATGTCCGGCGTTGATCTGTTGGATGGTTCCGCCGAACCCGCACCCGACGTCCAACAAACGCTGCCCGTCTGCAACTTTGCCGGCCTTCAACAGCGCGCCGTTCATGTGCTCCATGGCCGCGACATAGTCGGCTCGGGTCCCCTTGGCGGCCTTCGGATCTTCCCAATAACCCCAGTGCACCTGGTGTTCCCACAGCTGCCCGGTCTCGCCACCGTCGTGTCGTTCGTCGATGAGCAAGTCGAAATAGGGCAGGCCAGGCATCAGCGGAAGATACCACGATCCGGGGTCGCTTCTACCGAGCCGCTCTGGTCAGAGGGTGGGCATGAATTCGGCTAGCGCAAGGATCATGAGCACCACCAACGCGAGCCCAATCAGCCCACCCACGGGAACCATGGCCACGCAAACCGCCACCCACACGAAAAGCCTCGGCCATTCAAAAGGCTGGTTGCCCACCACGCCGCCACAACGTTCGCGCAGAACGTGGTAAATCGCCCATACGCCGGCCCCGGCAGCGGCAGCCGCGATGATTCGCAATCCGACCGGTGTGGCCGCCAAGGCGACGCCGGCCATGATCACTGCGGCCACAACGCGCCACCACCCAACCGTTCGAATGCGGGCCACGGGTAGGGCAGCGGGGCCGCGATCCGGCTCACCGCGGTACCGCGGCAGCCGCCCCTCGATTCCGAGCACTCGCCAAATCCAGACCGACCATGCCGTTCGCAGACCTAGGTCCGCCGCAAGTAAACGAACGTCAGCGGCCGATTCGGCCCTTATCCGGCGCGATTGAGCGCTCCGCCAGTAAGCATTCTTGAAAACCCGTCGCGGAATCCCGAACTGCCGGGCAAAAGCGCGCGGTGGTGCGATCATCTCCCCGATCAACCACCGGAGGAAAAGCGGGAACACAATTGCATACATCGCCCGCCGGAAACGCCCGGCACGTTGCAGCCGCTGAGCCAGATGTTCGTCGGCAAACGTTATGTGACGAGCTTCCTCCGCCAGATGAATGGCAGTGATTTTGTTCAACAGCGGGGGCACCTCAGCGGTGCCACGATGCTGGAGCGTCTGCTGATAATGCAGCGGCTGTTCACCACAAAGCACCCCGATGAAATGGAAGATGCTGGCGTAACCCCCGATAAACCCCAGGATCGGCCCGAATACCCGGGATCCTCGCCGCATTCCGGGAACATCCTCCCCCGTGCGGTTAACGAACTCCTGGAACATCTGGATGTGATTGCACTCGTCCGCCAGTTCGTGGACGAGGTACCGAAACACTGGGGAACCGTTCGGCAATTTACCGGCGTAATGCACGACTCCGCGGACCAACATCATCTCGAATTGCAGCGTGACCTTGAGAGTGTTCGCGGTAATCCAGCGGCCCATGTCAATTCGCCGCTCTAACGGCTGCTCCGCATACCAATCCGTCGCCGCGAGCGGAGTGGCATCTGGATCGAGCTGCCAACGCGGATCGTTCTTGTCCAGTACGTTCTCGGGTGCGTCCCAGTCGATATCAACGAACGGATCGAAACGCACACGAGCCGTCGCGCGCGATAGCGCCTCCACCCTGTTCAGGTGGGGCGCGTCGAGCGTGCCGTCTACGTCGTTGACCGGCTTCATGTCCCATCCGTCATACCAGATCGTCTGCTGCTCGTGTCAATCTGCGCGGCCCCATTCCACCAGCACGGGCTGATCAATGCAAGGGGCTTCCCGGCTTAGTCAAGCTTGCGGGTAGCGAGACTCTTGTGGGTCACCGTTTGACCACAATCCGGCCGCAATGCCAGTTGACGCATGTGCAGGCCCGGATGCGGCGGCCACGCCTGGACCGCCGTGCGCCCAGCCATCCAGCGAACAAGTGTTTATTGAATGGAGCGATGGGGAAGCCGGGTGGTAACCGCGTTCTCGGACGAGACACGGCAACTTCAACGGCGAATGTGAACGACTATGGGTTCCACCCTTCGCAGCGTCACGCGATGGAGCACGGCGCCTGCCAAAGGCGTCCAGGCCGTCAAATCCTGGGTCAACGTGCCGCGCGGTTTGGCGGCTCGCGCTACCACCCCGCTGTTGCCGGATGACTACCTCAAGATGCTCAACCCGCTGTGGTCGGCGCGTGAGTTGCGCGGCCTCATCGTCGACGTGCATCCGGAAACCGCGGATTCGGCAACCGTCACGATAAAGCCGGGCTGGGGCTTCTCCGCCAAATACCGGCCCGGCCAGTACGTCGGCATCGGATTGCGGCTCGACGGCCGGTGGCACTGGCGGTCATATTCGTTGACGTCGGTTCCGCAGCGCGACAACAAGAACATCATGATCACCGTCAAGGCCACTCCCGAGGGCTTTCTGTCCACACATCTGGTCAACGGCGTGACGCCGGGGACCATCGTGCGGCTGGCGCTTCCCAAAGGAGACTTCGCACTGCCCGACCCGCCGCCGGCCAAGATCCTGTTCATCACCGCGGGCAGCGGCATCACGCCGGTGATGGCCATGCTGCGGACCCTGCAGTCCCGCGGGCAAGTGGCCGACATCGCGCACATTCATTCAGCGCCCGGCACGGATGCCGCCATCTTCCACGACGAGTTGGTTGCGCTGGAGATCGACCAGCCCAGTTATCGGCTTCACTTGCAGCTCACCAAGACTCAGGGCAAGTTCGACTTCGGTGAGCTCGCCGATGTCGTGACCGACTGGCAGGATCGCCCGGCGTGGGTGTGCGGGCCGCCCGCGCTGCTGGCCAGCGTCGAAGGCGTCTGGAAAACCGCGGGGTGCAGCGACCTACTGCACACGGAGCGATTCACCATCGCCGCCACCGACAAGGGCGGCGAAGGCGGCACGGTTACCTTCGCCATATCCGATAAGAAGGTCGAAATTGATGGCGCGACATCGCTTTTAGAAGCCGGTGAGAAAGTCGGTATTCAGATGCCGTTCGGTTGCCGCATGGGCATCTGCCAGACCTGCGTACTTCCGCTGGAAGCAGGACACGTGCGCGACTTCAGGTCCGGGACTGAACACCGCGAAGGCGACCGCATCCAAACGTGCATCTCCACTGCCTCTGGAGACTGCACCATCAACATCTGAGGGGGAACCAATGGCGATCACCGATATCAAAGAATATGCCCACCTGACTACCGAAGACATCGATCAGCTCGCAGAGGAACTGGATGCGATCCGCGCCGACATCGAGGAATCCCGGGGCGCGCGTGATGCCCTTTATATCCGGCGATCCATCAATTTGCAGCGCTCGTTGGCAGCCGGTGGGCGAGTCGTATTGTTCGCCAGCGGAAACAGGTTGGCGTGGCTGACCGGCACCGCCATGCTCGGGACCGCCAAGATCATCGAGAACATGGAGCTGGGGCACAACATCACCCACGGCCAATGGGACTGGATGAACGACCCGGAAATCCACTCGACGGAATGGGAGTGGGACAGCACGTGCCCGAGCGTGCAGTGGAAGCACTCGCACAACTACATCCACCACAAGTACACCAACATCGTCGGCCTCGACGAAGACGTCGGCTACGGAATCATGCGCGTCACTCGAGACGAGCCGTGGGAGCGCTGGATGCTGGGTAACCCGATCTATAACCTGTTGCTCGGCACGTTCTTCGAGTGGGGTGTCGCGTTGCACCACATCGAGTCGGCGAAGATCCGCCACAAGGAAAAGACCTGGGGCGAGGCCCGTAAAGATCTGCGCGTGATCGGCAAGAAGGTCGCCAAACAGGCCGGCAAGGACTACGTGGTGTTTCCGGCGCTGACCGGGCGCAATTGGAAGCACACCTTCACGGCCAACATGACCGCCAGCTTCATCCGCAACTACTGGGCCTACATGGTGATCTTCTGCGGCCACTTCCCCGACGGCGCAGAAAAATTCACCGTCGAGGAGTACGAGAACGAGACCCGGGGGGAGTGGTACCTACGCCAGATGCTTGGTTCGGCAAACTTCAACGCCGGGCGACTGATGGCGTTCATGAGCGGCAATCTCTGCTACCAGATTGAACACCATCTCTTTCCGGATCTGCCCAGCAATCGCTACGCGGAGATCGGTGTGCGGGTGCGCGCGCTGTGCGAGAAGTACGATCTGCCCTACACCACGGGATCCTTTGCCCGGCAATACCTCCAGTCATTCTGGACGATCCTGAAACTGGCGTTGCCCGACAATCTGCTCAAGGCGACGTCCGAAGACGCACCGGAAACTAATTCCGAGTTGAAGTTCCGCATCCGCGGCGGGCTGCGGGACAGTTTCACCGATTCAGGGACCGGTAAAAGGCGGGGCTTGCGCACCGCGCTGCGTGAACTTCGGGCGGCTTAACGCGCCGCGTCGCACGGTCGTCTGCCACACCAGGCGGTCGGCCGCGGACTTTCCGGTATGCCTTACAGTTCATTGACCAGTGGACAGGGCTGTGCGAGTACTGGAGGCGTGTTACGTATGAGTGCTGTGGTATCGATTCCGCGGTATCCCAGTGAGGTCACCCGCGAGTGGCTGTCGGCCGCCCTGAGCAAAGGCGGCACATCCGTCGAGGTGTCCGATGTCGACGTCGTTGCCATCGGCACCGGGCAGACCGGGGCAACCTACCGCGTGACGGCTAAGTACGCCACAGATCCCGGTGACCTGCCGCCGACGTTCGTGATCAAACTGCCGGCCCAGGACGACACCGTGCGCGATCGCGTCGTCATCGGTTATCGCAGCGAATGCACGTTCTATGCCACGGTGGCCGATCGGGTGCGGGTGCCAACGCCGCAATGCTTCTACTGCGAGATCAGCGAAGATGCCATGGACTACGCCCTGTTGCTCGCGGATCAGGCGCCCGCGGTGCAGGGAGATCAAATCCTGGGCTGCGGTGAACAAGAGGCGCGCCTTGCCGCGGTGGCGCTGGCGGGATTACACGGCCCCAGTTGGTGTGACCCATTCTGGCTGGATCTGCCCGGCATGGGGTTCCCGCGCGCCGATGAGGCTTCCGCCAAAGGCCTTGGTGATGTCGCGATCATGAGCGCCGACATCACGCTGGAAAAGCTCGGCGACCGAATGAGCGCCGAAGACCGCGAGACTTTCACGACGACAATGGGATTGGTGACGCCCTGGCTCCTGGACAACCAGGACAGGTTCGCCCTGCTGCACGGTGACTACCGCCTCGACAACCTGTTATTCGATCCAGATCAGACCTGGGTCAGCGTCGTCGACTGGCAGACGCTCGGCGTAGGCCTTCCGGCACGCGATCTCGCCTACTTCACGGCCACCAGCCTGAACCCGGCGCTGCGGCCGACAATCGAGAAGGACCTCGTCAAGGCCTATCACCAAGCGCTACTCGGCTACGGCGTAACGGGGTATGACTTCGACGCATGTTGGCGCGACTACCGGCTTGGGGTGCCGCAGGCTCCGCTGATCTCCGCGCTGGGGTTTGCCTTCGCCGCCGGCACCGAGCGCGGCGACGACATGGTGCTGACGATGCTCGAGCGAGGTTGCCAGGCGATCCGAGATCTTGGGACGCTGGAACTGATCGGCTGAGCATGACGAGCGGCACGCCGCGCGACCCGGAACTGCCCGGACAGACCGTCGTTGTGATCGGCGGCAGCGCGGGCATCGGACTCGAAACGGCTCGACGCGCCAGAGCCGAGGGCGCCGATGTCATCCTGACTGGACGCAATCCCGACCGGCTCAACCAAGCGGCGATGGACGTCGGGGCGCTACGCACCGCGGCCTTCGACGCCAACGACCCGGTCGCCGTCCAGAGGTTCTTCGCGGAGTTAGCCGGACCGATTGACCATGTGATGGTTACTGCCGGCGGCCCGAACTACGGGCCTTTGCTTGAGATGGAATTAGCCCAGGTGGGTGAGGCGATCAGCGGGCACGCGGTGCTGTATCTCGATGTGGCGCGCAACGCCGCACCCAAGATGAGGGCCGGAGGCACCTTGGTGTTCATGGGCGGTACCGGCGGACGCCGCGTCGGCCATAACCTTGGGATCGTGTCGGCGGCCACCGCCACGTTGCCGCCGTTCACGGCGACCCTCGCCCTCGAACTGGCGCCGGTTCGGGTCAACCTGATTGCCGCCGGTTTCATCGACACACCGTTGTCCGCATCGCTGCTTGGGGACCGGCTCGAGGAGCGTCGCGATGAGCTGCGAGCGACGCTGCCGATCGGCCGGGTCGTCGAGGCAGCTGACGTCGCCGCGCTCGCCGTCCACATCATGACCAACACGGCACTGACTGGCGCGACTTACGACATCGACGGCGGCCAGCAGTTCGTGTAGCCGACTCAGTATTGGGTGGAGCCCTGGTCCACCGGGATCTGGGCGGCGGTGACGTAGCGCGACTCGTCGCTGGCCAGCCAGCACACCGCGTCGGCGATGTCTTCCGGCTCGGCGACCCAGGCGGGCAGAAACGGCGTGAGCATGTGGGACAACTGCGGGTAGCTTTCCATGGTCTTGCCCACGGCGCTGGCCATGTCGCCGGTTCCCATCGGGGTGTTGACCGGCCCGGGGTGAACGCTGTTGACCCGGATCGAATGTTTGCCAAGCTCGGCGGCGAAGCCACGGGCCAAGCCGGTGACCGCGTGCTTGCTGGCGGTGTAATGCACCATGAACGGCTGCATTTTCAAGCCGGCCGCTGAACTTATCAAGATGATCGAACCGCCGCGGCCCCCTTCGATGATCTTGTCCGCGCCGGCCATCACGGTGTTCCACGTGCCGGTCACGTTGATCTCCATCACGTCGCGGAAGGATTCGGGCGTGATGTCGTTCCAGGCCTGTGGAATCGCGATGCCGGCGTTGGCCACGATGATGTCGAGCCGTCCCAGTTGAGCGACGCCGTCGTCGACGGCCTTGCGGAGCGCGTCATAGTCGCGGGTGTCGACGGTGAACGCCAGGATCCGACGGTTTGTCGCTTCAACGAGGCGAACGGTCTCGGCGAGGTCGTCCACGGTCGCCGGCGGGTAGGCAACGCCGTCCGGGAGCTTGTCGGCGATGTCGACGGCGATGATGTCGGCGCCCTCGTTGGCCATCCGGACGGCATGCGCACGGCCCTGCCCGCGTGCCGCTCCGGTGATCAAAGCCACTCGACCTTTTAGCCGCCCGTCAGCTCCTCCGCTCATCGCTGTGCCGCCTTAACTAGGTTCGAACCGATAATGAGTCGCTGAATCTCGCTCGTCCCCTCGTACAGCCGCAACAGTCGAACGTCGCGGTAGACGCGTTCGACCGGAACGCCACGCATGTATCCGCTGCCGCCGTGAATTTGCACCGCGAGATCGGCTACGTTGCCGGCCATTTCGGTGCAAAAGAGTTTCGCGGCCGACGGTGCCACCCTACGGTCCTCGTTGCTGACCCAGAGCCGTGCGGCATCACGGACCAAGGCGCGGCCGGCCATCACCCCGGTCTGCTGGTCGGCCAGCATCGCCTGCACCAGCTGGAAGCTTCCGATCGGAGCGCCACCCTGTGTCGCGGTGGCGGCGTATGCCACGGATTCGTCGAGTGCACGCTGTGCAGCGCCCACCGCGAGCGCCGCGATGTGGACCCGGCCGCGCGCCAACGAGGTCATCGCCGCCCGATAGCCGACGTCCTCGCTGCCGCCGATCAGCGCGCCATCGTCGACTCGGACGTCGGTGAAGCTGACGTCCGCGGTCCACGCGCCCTCCTGACCCATCTTGGCGTCCTTGGCGCCGACCTCGACACCGGCGGCGTCCGCGGGAACCAGGAAAACGGCGATTCCGGGGCCCTGGTCGTCGGCGGGCCGGGTGCGCGCAAACACCACGAAGAGGTCGGCTACGGGTGCGTTGGTGATGAAGCGCTTCTGTCCCGAGATCACCCAAGCCCCGTGTGTTTCGGAGCCGTCGCGAACAGCTTTGGTCTTCAAGCCCGCCGGGTTCGACCCGGCGCCGGGCTCGGTCAACGCAAAGGAGGCGACGACGTCGCCGGACGCGATCGACTCCAGCCAGCGGCTCTTCTGGTCGTCGGTGCCGAAGCCGACCAGGACCTGTCCTGCGATGCCGTTGTTGGTGCCGAACATCGACCGCAGCGCCAGCGAGGTGTAGCCCAATTCCATGGCCAGCTCGACGTCTTGCGTCAGGTTCAGGCCAAGGCCGCCCCACTGCTGCGGGATCGCGTATCCGAACAAACCCATCTTCTTGGCCAGGTCCCGAAGGTCGTCGGGGACCCGATCGTCGTCCAGGATCTCCTGCTCGCGGGGGACAACGGCGGTGCGGACGAACTGCCGGGTCTGCGCGAGGATCTCCTGGAAATCGTCGTCTGAGACCTCAGGGTTTTCGGCGGTGGTCATTGGCAGGCACTCCTCTGGGGTCCTTCTTTGGCATTCCTCGATTGGCAAGCCGCGCCGGTCTTGGGGGGTGCCGGGTTCCACGTTAGATCCTATATGAAATATGATATTTGAACGACGGGTACCCCCGGGTGGAAGCTAACCAGATAAGGATGCGTGATCCAGGTGTCGTTGCTGAGCGGTCAGACTGCGGTGATCACAGGCGGGGCGCAAGGTTTGGGTTTTGCCATCGCGGAACGATTCATCGCCGAAGGCGCGCGGGTCGTGCTCGGTGACGTCAATCTCGAGGCGACTGAGGTCGCGGCCAAGCAGCTGGGTGGTGAGGACGTGGCGCTGGCGGTCCGCTGCGATGTGACCCAGGCCCCCGACATCGAGACCTTGATCCAGACCGCGGTCGAGCGTTTCGGCGGCCTGGACATCATGGTCAACAACGCGGGGATCACCCGCGACGCCACGATGCGCAAGATGACCGAAGAACAGTTCGACCAGGTCATCAACGTGCACCTGAAGGGGACCTGGAACGGCACCCGGCTGGCCGCGGCGGTCATGCGAGAAAACAAGCGGGGCGCGATCGTGAACATGTCGTCGGTATCGGGCAAGGTCGGAATGATCGGCCAGACCAACTATTCGGCCGCCAAGGCCGGCATCGTGGGGATGACCAAGGCCGCGGCCAAGGAGCTTGCCTACCTGGGGATCCGGGTGAACGCGATCGCTCCCGGGTTGATTCGTTCGGCCATGACGGAGGCCATGCCGCAACGCATCTGGGATTCGAAGGTCGCGGAGGTCCCGATGGGCCGGGCGGGGGAGCCCAGCGAGGTCGCAAGTGTCGCACTGTTTTTGGCCTCCGACCTGTCCTCTTACATGACTGGCACCGTGATGGAGATCACCGGCGGCCGGCACCTATGAGCCCTATGGGCGCTCGGCGCGGAAGGTGGGGGTAACCATGCGTGAGACAGTGATCTGCGAGCCGGTCCGGACGCCGATCGGCCGCTACGGTGGAATGTTCAAGTCGCAGAGCGCCGTTGACCTGGGCGTCGCCGCACTCAAGGGGTTGCTCGAGCGCACTGGGCTCGCGTCGGAGGCGGTACAGGACGTGATTCTCGGCCACTGCTATCCGAACAGCGAGGCGCCCGCGATCGGGCGGGTGGTGGCCCTGGATTCCGGGTTGCCGGTGACGGTGCCCGGCATGCAGGTCGATCGTCGCTGCGGGTCCGGCCTGCAGGCGGTGATCCAGGCCTGTCTGCAAGTCGGCAACGGTGACCACGATCTGGTCATCGCAGGCGGCTGCGAAAGCATGAGCAACGTCGCCTTCTACTCGACCGACATGCGTTGGGGCGGCGCCCGTAACGGTGTGCGGGTGCACGACGGGCTGGCGCGGGGACGTTCCACCGCGGGTGGGCGGCACTATCCGGTGCCGGGCGGGATGATGGAGACGGCGGAGAACTTGCGTCGTCGTTACGGCATTTCACGTCTGGAGCAAGACGAGCTGGCGGTGCGGTCACATCAGCGTGCGGTGGCCGCGCAGAAGGACGGCATCCTGGCCGAGGAGATCATCGCGGTCGCGGTGCGCAGCCGGCAAGGGGACGAACTGATCGACACCGATGAACATCCGCGCGCCGACACCTCGGTCGAGTCCTTGAGCAAGCTCAAACCCATTCTGCTGGGCGAGGATCCGGAGGCGACGGTCACGGCCGGCAACGCCAGCGGGCAGAACGATGCGGCATCGATGTGCGTGGTGACCACGCACGAAAAGGCGGCCGAATACGGCCTGACCCCGCTGGTCCGCATGGTGTCGTGGGGGCTGGCCGGCGTGGCGCCCAACATCATGGGCATCGGTCCGGTGCCCGCGACCGAAGTCGCACTCGCCAAGGCGGGCCTGCAGCTCAGCGATATCGACATCATCGAACTCAACGAAGCCTTCGCCGCCCAAGCGCTCGCGGTGATGCGGGAGTGGAATTTCGGCGCCGCCGACTTCGACCGAACCAATGTGCACGGTTCGGGGATCTCACTGGGACATCCGGTCGGGGCCACCGGCGGCAGAATGCTGGCCACCCTGGCCCGCGAACTCACCCGGCGCCAGGCGCGCTACGGGCTGGAGACCATGTGCATCGGCGGCGGCCAGGGGCTGGCCGCAATCTTCGAGCGGGTCGCTTGAAATGACCGGCGCCTTGACCCTTGCGGCACCGCTGAGCGGGCTCACCGTTGTCGAGGTTTCCAGTTTTGTCGCCGCACCGTTGTGCGGCATGACGCTGAGCCAGCTCGGTGCGCAAGTAATCCGGGTCGATCCGATCGGGGGCGCCTCGGACGTAAGCCGATGGCCGCTGAGCGCGGACGGTACGTCGATCTACTGGACCGGGCTGAACAAGGGAAAGCGTTCGGCCACCATCGATCTGCGTGCACCGGAGGGGCAACACCTCGTTCAGCGGCTCATCCTCGAGGGCGACGGCGTCGTTGTCACCAATGCCGCGGGACTGCCCTGGTTGAACCATGATCGCCTGGCCGCCAAGCGTTCCGACGTCATCCACGTTCAGTTACTCGGCCGTGGCGACGGTTCCACCGGGGTGGATTACACCGTGAACGCCGGCGTCGGATTCCCGCTCGTCACGGGTCCGGCCAATCATGCCGGGCCGATCAACCACGTGTTGCCGGCTTGGGATGTGTGCTGCGGCCTGTACGCGGCGCTGGCCGTCGTCACCGCCGTTCGCCGCCGTGAACAGTCCGGGATCGGTGCGCGCATCAGCCTGGCGCTGGAGGATGTCGCGTTGGCCACCGCGGGAAACCTCGGGCTGTTGACCGAGCCACAGGTGAACGGCACCCAACGCCAGCGCTTGGGCAACGCCATCTACGGCCAGTACGGCCAGGACTTCACCAGTTGTGACGGGGTCACGTTCATGGTTGTCACATTGACGGGACGGCACTTTCGCGACCTGGTCGACGTAACGGGCACCGGGGCCGCGGTGTCGGCACTCGCGGAGGCCCTGGGCGTGGACTTCGCCGCCGAAGGTGACCGATATAAATACCGCGACGTGCTTTCCGGCCTGTTCGCCACCTGGTTCGCAGATCACCCGGCCCAGAAGATCGCCGCCGCACTGTCCGACACCACCGTCTTGTTCGAGCGGTACAGCACTTTCGCGGAAACCGCCGCGGACCCGAAGGTGACCGACAACCCACTGTTTTCCCGGCTGCACCAACCCGGTGTCGGAGACTATCTGGCCCCCGGACTGCCGGTCGCATTTGACGGCACCCATCACGCCAGCGCAGCCGCGCCCGCCGTGGGCCAAGACACCGCCGACGTGCTCGCGCGGCACCTGGGATTGACGACAGCCGACATAGAGCGCCTGACGAGCGCAAAAACGATCGCGTGTGCAGACGGTCGGAAAACCGAAGGGACACAAAGCCCATGACCAGACTTGCCCAAACCCTCGGACTAACCGAAATACAAACGGAGATCATCTCCACGGTAAAGCAATTCGTCGAAAAGGAAGTCATCCCCAACGCGACGGAACTCGAACGTGGCGACACCTACCCACAGGACATCGTCGACCAGATGCGCGACATGGGTCTGTTCGGACTGATGATCCCGGAAGAGTACGGCGGGCTGGGGGAGTCGCTGCTGACCTACGCGCTGTGCGTCGAGGAGCTCGCGCGCGGCTGGATGAGTGTGTCCGGGGTGCTCAACACGCACTTCATCGTTGCCTACATGCTGCGCCAGCACGGCACCGACGAGCAAAAGCAGCGCTTCCTGCCACGCATGGCAACCGGCGAGACCCGCGGTGCGTTTTCGATGTCGGAGCCGGAGCTGGGTTCCGACGTCGCCGCGATCCGTACTCGCGCCAAACGCAATTCCGATGGCAACTACACCATCAATGGCCAGAAGATGTGGCTGACCAACGGGGGCAGTTCGACACTGATAGCCGTGTTGGTGCGCACCGACGAGGGCGCGGACAAGCCACATCGCAACCTGACCGCGTTTCTCATCGAGAAGCCAACAGGTTTCGGTGAAGTGATGCCCGGTTTGGTGATACCCGGCAAGATCGACAAGCTCGGCTATAAGGGCATCGACACCACCGAACTTCTCTTCGACGGCTATCAGGCCAGTGCAGATGACCTTCTCGGCGGTATCCCGGGGCAGGGCTTCTTCCAGATGATGGACGGTATCGAAGTGGGCCGCGTCAACGTCTCGGCCCGTGCTTGTGGTGTCGGCATTCGCGCCTTCGAGCTCGCGGTGCGCTACGCGCAGCAGCGGCAGACCTTCGGCAAGCCGATCGCCGAGCACCAGGCGATCGCCTTTCAGCTCGCCGAGATGGCCACCAAAGTCGAAGCCGCACACCTGATGATGGTCAACGCGGCGCGGCTGAAAGATTCCGGCGAGCGCAACGATGTCGCTGCCGGTATGGCCAAATACCTTGCCAGCGAATTCTGTTCCGAGGTCACACAGCAGAGCTTCCGAATTCACGGCGGGTACGGCTACTCCAAGGAATACGAGATCGAGCGACTCATGCGCGATGCGCCGTTCCTGCTGATCGGCGAGGGAACCAGCGAAATCCAAAAGAACATCATCAGCAAACGTCTACTCGCCGAGTATCAGGTGTAACGGCTGTGAGTGCACCGGATTTCGCCGCACGCCCTCAACTTTCCGACGATGTTGCGGGCCTAATCCGCACGAGAATCTTCGATGGCAGCTACGCCGCGGGGTCCTACATTCGACTGGACCAATTGGCCGCGGAATTGGGGATCAGTGTCACACCGGTTCGCGAAGCGTTGTTCGCGCTGCGTGCCGAGGGCCTCATTACCCAGCAGCCCCGCCGCGGCTTCGTCGTGTTGCCGGTGACCGGGCGCGACGTTACCGACGTAGCGAACGTGCAGGCCCACGTCGGTGGGGAGTTGGCCGCGCGGGCCGCGGTCAACATCACCGATGATCAACTGCGCGAACTTAAAGACATCCAGGCCCAGCTGGAGCAAGCCTATGCCGGTGATGATCAGGAGCGGACGGTTCGGCTGAACCACGAGTTCCACCGGGCCGTCAATGTCGCTGCCGACTCACCGAAGCTGGCCCAGCTGATGTCGCAAATCACCCGGTACGCACCCGAATCGGTGTTCCCCACGATCGAGGGCTGGCCGGGCCAATCGATAAAGGACCACCGCCGTGTGTTGTCCGCGCTCGAAAGTCATGACGAAGAGCTCGCCCGCGCCGCGATGTCGCAGCATCTTGCCGCCGGTGCTGTCCCGTTGATTGAGCACCTCGTCTCGCGTGGCGTGGTCGCGGATGCGCGCCGGCCGACACCTCGGCGGCCCCGGCCCAGTCCAGCTAGTTGACCAGCCTCCCGCTCTTGGCTACTCGTCCTCGTTCATCAACGCCGCGTTGACCAGGTCGTCGAGGTCCATGTCCGCGATATCCTTTTCCGCGGTCACTGCAGGGCCTGCCGGCTGCCCGTTGCCGTCGGCTTCATTTGCCAACGCGAGCAACAGTTCCAAAACCCCCGCCTGCCGAAGGCGCTTTACCGGAATCGACCCCACAACGCGCTGTATTTCGACTTCCCCGGGCGCAGCGGCCGGGTTGCGTTGCTCCGATGTGGCGACGAGCTCTCGGTGCATGTAACCGGCCAGCGCCGCGGAGTTCGGGTAGTCGAAGATCAGTGTCGGTGAAAGCGCCAGGCCAGTGGTAGTTTTCAGTCGGTTGCGCATCTCGACAGCGGTCAGCGAGTCAAAGCCCAACTCCTGGAAGGCCCTGTCCGGGTCGATGGATTGTGGGCTGGCGTTGCCCAGCACGGTGGCGACGTTGGAACGCACTAAGTCCAGCAGAACCGCGTGTTGCTCGTCCTCCGGCAGCCCTTCGAGGCGCTGTAGTAGAACCGATTTCGATTTCGCCGCGGCCAGCGAGTCGTCAACCTGACGCCGGGTCGGCGCGTTGATCAGGTCAACGAACATCGGCGGCAACGTGCCCGCATCGAACTTGACCCGCAACGCCGCCAGGTCGATATGTGCAGGCGACATGTACGGCTCGTCGATGATCAGGGCGGTGTCCATCAATTCCAGCGCCTGATCCGAGGACATCGCGACAATCCCGTCCCGACTGAACCGGGCCAGGTCGGCGGCGCCAAGTGCACCGGTCATGGCGCTGGCTTGGTCCCAGAGACCCCAGCCCAGCGAGATGGCCGGCAGTCCATGGGCCCGCCGGTGCGCAGCCAGCCCGTCCAGGAACGAGTTCGCCGCCCCGTAGTTGCCCTGGCCGGAGGACCCGACCAGGCCGGCCATCGATGAAAACATCACGAACGCCGACACATCCAGGTCCCGGGTGAGTTCGTGCAGGTTCCACGCCGCATCCACCTTGGCCCGCAACACCACATCAACCCGCTCGGGCGTCAGCGACGTCACCACCGCATCATCGAGCACCCCGGCGGCATGGACCACCCCCGACAACGGATGCTGTACCGGAATATCGGCAATCACTTTGGCCAACGCCGCGCGCTCGGCCACATCACAGGCCACCACCTGCACCTGGGCGCCGGCCGCCTCCAATTCAGCGACCAGTTCCGCGGCCCCCGGCGCATCCGGACCACGCCGACTCACCAACATCAAATGCCGCGCCCCATGACGGGCCACCACATGCCGAGCCAACGCCGAACCCGCCATCCCGGTAGCGCCGGTGATCAACACCGTGCCCGCCGCCCACGCATCCGGCATCGTCATCACAACCTTGCCGACATGGCGGGCCTGACTCAGATACCGCAACGCCGCCGGCGCGCGTCGCACATCAAACCTCGTCACCGGCAACGGCCGCAACACGTCTTCGCCGAAGAGCGCAGCCAACTCGGCAAGCATCTGCTGAATGCGATCCGGTCCGGCTGCGAAGAGGTCGAAGGCGCGGTAGCGCACACCCGGGTACTCCTGGGCGATGGCTCCGGGGTCGCGGATGTCGGTCTTGCCCATCTCCAAAAACAGCCCACCGGGGGCAACCAGCCGCAGCGAGGCATCCACGAAATCGCCGGCCAGCGAGTCCAGCACCACATCCACGCCACGCCCACCGGTGACCGCCCGGAACTTGTCCTCAAACTCCAGGCTGCGTGAATCAGAAATGTGGTCCTCATCAAAACCCATAGCCCGCAGGGTGTCCCACTTGCCGCGGCTGGCCGTGGCGAACACCTCCAGCCCCAAATGCCGGGCCAACTGCACCGCAGCCATCCCCACCCCACCAGTGGCGGCATGCACCAACACCCGCTGCCCCGGCTTAAGCCCGGCCGGATCCGAGGCGAGGTCCACCAGCGCGTAGAAGGCGGTGGCGAAAACCACCGAGGTGGTGGCGGCGGCAGTGCTCGACCATCCCACCGGCACCTTCACCAGCAGTCGCTGGTCGGTGACGGCGACCGTCCCGGTACCCTCCGGGAATATGCCCATTACCCGGTCGCCAACCGCGAAACGCCCGTCGCCCGAAGCGTTGTCGACGACGACTCCGGAGCCCTCAATGCCCATGACGGCATCCTCCGGGTAGAGGCCCAAGGCGATCATGACGTCGCGGAAGTTGGCGGCGACAGCTGACATTCCGACCCGAACCTGGCCGGGCCCCAGCGGCGCGTCGGCGTCGGGTATGCGCTCCAACCGTAGATTCTCAAACGTGCCGGAGCTGCTCATGCCCAATCGCCAGGGTCCATCACCCGGCGGCACCAGGACACCGCTAACCGCCCGACTGCCGCGCACCCGCGCGGTGTAGACGGTTCCGCCGCGCAGCAACACTTGCGGCTCACCGGTTGCCAAAACGGCGGCTACCGCACCGTCGGCCGGATCACCCAGGGGCGAATCGGAATCCACGAGCACAATCCGACCGGGATGCTCGGTCTGCGCCGACCGCACCAACCCCCACACCGCGGCGCCCGCCAGGTCGGTGACATCTTCCCCCGCCAACCCCATTGCGCCCCGGGTCGCGACCACCAGTGTCCCGGAGCGGTCGCCGGCTAACCACGACTGCAGCACTGTCAGCACCGCACGCGTAGCCTCGTAAACCTGCCCCAAGACGTCACCGTCCACCGGCGCCGACTCGAACACCACCGCCGACGGCTCGGCCACGGCGGTGTCCAACTCCACTGCCCCCCAGGCGCACACCGATACCGGCTGCACCGTGTCCGACGGCTGCGCGGACCAGATCACCTCGAACAGCCCGTCCGGACCCGACTGCGACACTGCGGCCAGCAACTGCTGATCGGTCACGGGCCGGGCTACCATCGACGCCACCGAGAGCACCGGCAGCCCCAACCCATCGGCCAATTCGATCGACACTGCCGTGGGGGTGCCGCCCGCTTGCGGGGGAGGGCCCACCGGCACGATCCGCGCCCGCACTGCCGCCGCGCCGGCGGCGTGCAAAGACACCTGTTGCCAGGAGAACGGCACCAATATCGAGCCGTCGTCAACCCCTGTGCCGTCGGCACCATTGGAGGCCAAGATCACCGAATGCAATGCCGCGTCCAGCATCACCGGGTGAACCCCGAACCCGGCGACGGATACACCGGCGTCCGCGGGGAGTGTCACTTCGGCGAATACTTCGTCGCCGCGACGCCACATCGAGGTCAAGCCGCGGAATGCGGGTCCGTACCCGTACCCACGCTCGGCCAGCCGTTCGTACCCGTCGCCGACATCCACTGGGACTGCACCCACCGGTGGCCACACCGACAGATCCGCGCTCGGCCGCACCGACCCTGCCCGCAGCACGCCCTCGGCGTGCAACAACCAGCCGGAACCAGTCTCGGCACGCGAGAATATCGATACCGCACGAACACCCGAGTCGTCCGGACCGCCGACCACGACCTGTACCGCCACCGATCGACCAGAATCGTCAGCCGGCAAGACCAGCGGCGCTGCCAAATTCAGCTCGTCGAGGATGCCGCAGCCCACCTCGTCGCCGGCGCGGATCGCCAACTCCACGAACCCCGCGCCGGGGAACAGCGCGACGCCACCAATGGTGTGATCGCCCAACCAGCCCTGCGCGCCGGAAGACAACCGACCCGTCAGCACCACCCCGCCCGATGCCGGCAGTTCCATCACCGCGCCCAGCAACGCATGTTCGCTGGCCACCAGGCCCAAACCGGCGGCATCGGCGACGGTACCGTCGCCGCTGAGCCAAAACCGCCGCCGCTCAAAGGCATACGTGGGCAATTCCACGAAATTGGCGTTACCGAGCGCGCCACGCCAGTCCACGTCCATCCCGGCGACAAACCCCTGCGCGACCGCGTCGGTCAGGGTTGCCGGCTCCGGGCGGTCTTTGCGCAGTGCGGACATGGTGGTGACTGGCGTGATTGCCGCTTCTGAGGCCAGCGATTCTTCGATCGCCGCTGTCAGGCTGCTCGGCCCGAGTTCCAAGAACCGGGTTGCCCCCGCCGCATGTACGAAGCGGACGCTGTCGGCGAACCGCACCGCGTCCCGGACGTGCCGCTGCCAGTAGGCCGCGGTTCCGAAGTCGTCCTCCGCCTGCCGTCCGGTCAGGTTCGACACGATCGGGATGGTGGGACGCCCCACGGTGAGACCCCGGGCGACGGTGCCGAATTCGTCGATCATGGGATCCATCAGCGGGGAATGGAACGCGTGCGAAACGGCCAGCCGGTGCACCCGGCGCCCTTCGGCGCGCAGCCGTTCCGCGATTGCGGCAACCCCGTCCTCGGAGCCCGAAATCACCACCGAGGCCGGACCGTTGACCGCGGCGATACCGACGGTTTCGCCGAGCAGCGGCCGCACCTCGTCCTCGGTGGCCTGCAGCGCGAACATGGCCCCGCCCGTGGGAAGCGCTTGCATGAACCGGCCGCGGGCAACCACCAGGACCGCGGCGTTCTCCAGGGAGAGGACGCCGGCGACGTGGGCGGCGGTCAACTCGCCGACCGAGTGTCCCATCACGAAATCGGGATGCACACCCCAGGAGTCCAGTAGCCGAAATAGGGCAACTTCCACCGCGAACAGCGCGGGTTGCGCGAATTCGGTAGTGCTCAGCACGCTTTCGTCGTGACCCCACATCACCTCGCGCAGCGGGCGCAACAGGTGGCGGTCCAGTTCGCCCACCACGGCGTTGAACGCCTCGGCGAAGACCGGATACGCGGCGTGCAGTCCCATCCCCATCCCGAGCAGCTGGGAACCTTGACCGGGGAAGACGAACGCCGTCTTACCGCCTGCTTTGGCGGTGCCCCGAATCGCGGAAACCACTGCGTCGCCGGCCACCTCGTCGAGCCCGGCCAACAACGCCTCGCGGTCGGCGCCGAGGACGACGGCCCGATGCTCGAAGGTCGACCGGCCCGCCAACGACCACCCTACGTCGGCAACATCAAGCTCTGGATGCGCGCCCAGATGATCTGCCAACCGAGCGGCCTGCGCCCCCAACGCGCTCGCCGACTTCGCCGAAACCACCCACGGCACCACCGGCACCCTGGGCCCGAACTCGACTGATTCTGGGACTGGCTCCGAGACTGGTTCCGACTCGGGGGTGGCCGCCTCCACAATCACGTGCGCGTTCGTGCCGCTAATCCCAAACGAGGACACCCCAGCCCTTCTCACCCGACCCGCGGCAGGCCACGGTCGCGCCTCGGTCAACAACGACACCGAGCCCACTGACCAATCCACGTGCGGGCTGGGTTCGTCGACGTGCAGCGTCGCCGGCAGCAGCTCGTGCCGCAGCGCCAGGACCATCTTGATCACACCGGCGACGCCGGCGGCGGCCTGCGTGTGGCCCATATTCGACTTGATCGACCCCAGCCAAAGCGGTTCGGTTCTGCCCTGCCCGTAGGTTGCCAACAGCGCCTGAGCCTCAATGGGATCACCCAGCATGGTGCCCGTCCCGTGGCCTTCAACGACGTCCACCTCCGTCGCCGACAACCCGGCATTGGCTAGCGCCGAACGCACGACCCGCTGCTGGGAGGGGCCATTCGGTGCGGTCAGCCCGTTGGACGCGCCGTCCTGGTTGACCGCCGTACCGCGCACCACCGCCAACACCGGATGACCCAACCGCCGCGCATCCGACAACCGCTCCACCACCAGCATTCCGCCGCCTTCGGAGAATCCGGTGCCGTCGGCGGCCCCCGCGTACGCCTTGCACCGGCCATCCGCAGACAACCCGCGCATGCGGCTGAACTCGACAAAGATGTCGGGTGTGGCGTTGACGGTGACACCGCCGGCCAGCGCCAGGTCGCACTCACCCGAACGCAACGACTGCGCCGCCATGTGCAACGCCACCAACGACGACGAGCAGGCGGTATCCACCGACACCGCCGGCCCCTCCAGTCCGAGCACATAGGACACCCGACCCGAGGCCACACTTGACGACTGCCCGGTCAGCCGGAAGCCTTCCACCGCTTCGGAGGAGGACACACCCCCGGACATGCCATAGCCCTGCGCGATAATTCCCGCGAACACGCCGGTGGCGCTGCCCCGCAGCTTACCGGGCTCAATTCCCGCTCTTTCCAACGCTTCCCAGGACAACTCGAGGAACAAACGTTGCTGGGGGTCCATCGCCAGTGCCTCGCTGGGCGGCACCCCGAAGAAAGCGGCGTCAAAGTCCGCAACGCCGTCCACGAAGCCGCCGGTGCGGGTGATGCACGCACCCGCGACGTCGGGATCCGGGTTGTACAACCCGGCCAGATTCCAGCCGCGATCGCTCGGGAATTCGGAGAGCACGTCGCGGCCCTGCGCCAGCATGTCCCAGAGATCGTCGGGGGAATTTATGCCGCCCGGGTAGCGGCACGACATGGCGACGATCGCGATCTCGTCGTCGCCAGTGATACGGACCGCTGGAGCGTGGCTGGCTCCTTGGGGGACTCCGGCGAGCTCGGTACGGATGTAGCCGGCCAGCCCGTTGGGTGTCGGGTAGTCGAAGATCAGTGTCGGTGAAAGCGCCAGCCCGGTAGCGGTTTTGAGCCGGTTACGCATTTCGACCGCGGACAGCGAGTCAAAGCCTAACTCCTGAAACGCTTTCTCCGGGTCGATCGCCTCGGGAGCGATGGTGCCCAAAACGGTGGCGATGTTTGCACGCACCAGGTCCAGCAAGACGGCGTGCTGTTCGGATTCGGGAAGCCCGTGCAGACGGTGCGCCAGAGCCGATTTCGACTTCGCCGCCACCAGCGAGACGTCGACCCTGCGGCGGGTCGACGCCTTGATCAGTTCGGCGAACATCGGGGGCACCGCAACGGCATGCGCACGCAGGGCCCTCAGGTCGATGCGGGCGGGCGCCATGAATGGTTCGTCGACAATGAGTGCGGTGTCGAACAATTCCATCGCTTCTGCCGAGGACAACGCCAAAATCCCGTCGCGGCCCAGTCGGGCCAGATCGGCGGCGTCCAAGCCTTCGGTCATGGCGCTGGCTTGGTCCCACAGACCCCAGCCCAGCGAGATGGCCGGCAGTCCATGGGCCCGCCGGTGCGCAGCCAGCCCGTCCAGGAACGAGTTCGCCGCCCCGTAGTTGCCCTGGCCGGAGGACCCGACCAGGCCGGCCATCGATGAAAACATCACGAACGCCGACACATCCAGGTCCCGGGTGAGTTCGTGCAGGTTCCACGCCGCATCCACCTTGGCCCGCAACACCACATCAACCCGCTCGGGCGTCAGCGAGGTCACCACCGCATCATCGAGCACCCCGGCGGCATGGACCACCCCCGACAACGGATGCTGTACCGGAATATCGGCAATCACTTTGGCCAACGCCGCGCGCTCGGCCACATCACAGGCCACCACCTGCACCTGGGCGCCGGCCGCCTCCAATTCAGCGACCAGTTCCGCGGCCCCCGGCGCATCCGGACCACGCCGACTCACCAACATCAAATGCCGCGCCCCATGACGGGCCACCACATGCCGAGCCAACGCCGAACCCGCCATCCCGGTAGCGCCGGTGATCAACACCGTGCCCGCCGCCCACGCATCCGGCATCGTCATCACAACCTTGCCGACATGGCGGGCCTGACTCAGATACCGCAACGCCGCCGGCGCGCGTCGCACATCAAACCTCGTCACCGGCAACGGCCGCAACACTCCGGCGTCAAACAGTTCGGCGAGGTCGAGCATGTATTGGTGTACCTGGGGACGGCTTGGCTCGAAGAGGTCGAAGGCGCGGTAGCGCACACCCGGGTACTCCTGGGCGATGGCTCCGGGGTCGCGGATGTCGGTCTTGCCCATCTCCAAAAACAGCCCACCGGGGGCAACCAGCCGCAGCGAGGCATCCACGAAATCGCCGGCCAGCGAGTCCAGCACCACATCCACGCCACGCCCACCGGTGACCGCCCGGAACTTGTCCTCAAACTCCAGGCTGCGTGAATCAGAAATGTGGTCCTCATCAAAACCCATAGCCCGCAGGGTGTCCCACTTGCCGCGGCTGGCCGTGGCGAACACCTCCAGCCCCAAATGCCGGGCCAACTGCACCGCAGCCATCCCCACCCCACCAGTGGCGGCATGCACCAACACCCGTTGCCCAGGCTTGACATCAGCCAGGTGTACAAACGCCAGCCAGACGGTCGTGAAAACGGCCGGTATCCCGGCGGCTTCGGCGTATGACCAGTCGGCGGGCTTCGGAAGCAGCAGGCGAACGTCGCCGGGGGCCAGCGTCCCACTGCCGTCGGGGAAGAATCCGTACACCGAATCGCCGACCGCGAGTTCGGTCACGCCCGGTCCGACTTCGACCACCACACCCGCGCCTTCGCCGGCGAGGATGGCGTCGTGGGTGAACATGCCCAGCGTGATCATGATGTCGCGGAAGTTCGCCGCGACGGCGTGCAGCGCCACCCTCACCCAGCCGGGCTCCAAAGGTGTACCGGCGTTGGGGACAGGCTCCAACTGCAGATTCTCGAACGTGCCCGCATTGGCTATACCCAGCCGCCACGGCACGTCGTCCGGTGGCACCAATAGACCATCAACTGCGCGGCTGCCGCGCACCCGCGGGAGGTAAACCGTTCCGCCTCTCAGCAAGACCTGCGGCTCGCCGAGTGCGATGGCCGCGGCTGCCGCTTGACCGTCCAAGGAGGTGTCGGAGTCAACGAGCACGATCCGACCGGGATGCTCGGTCTGCGCCGACCGCACCAACCCCCACACCGCGGCGCCGGCCAAATCGGTGACATCTTCCCCCGCCAACCCCATTGCGCCCCGGGTCGCCACCACCAGCACCCCCGAGTCACGCTCGGTCAACCACGACTGCACGGCGGCCAGCGCCTGGTGCGTACGCGCATACGTTCCCGTCACCGGATCCTGTTCAGCAGCAACAGATTCAAGCAGCCGGTAAGACGGGGCCGGGCTGGCACCGATAGCCGCGGTTGCCGTCGCTGGCGACCAAACCAGCTCAAACAGCCGGTCCGGGCCCGAGCCCGACACCGCCTCCCGCAACTGCTGCTCGGTCACCGGCCGGGCCACCATCGCGCCCACCGAGAGCACTGGCAACCCCAGCCCGTCAGCCAATTCGATGGATACTGCCGACGTGCCCGCCGGTGCGATCCGCGCCCGCACTGCAGACGCACCCGCGGCATGTAACGACACGCCCTGCCAAGAGAACGGCAACACCACTTCGGGGGTCGCGCTGGTGATGATCGCGACGTGTAGCGCCGCGTCGAGTAGTGCCGGGTGCACACCGAATCCGCTGACACCCCCAGCCGCGTCCGGCAGATTCACCTCGGCGAACATCTCGTCGCCGCGGGCCCACATCGCGGTCAATCCCCTAAACGCCGGGCCGTATCCGTACCCGCGCGCCGCTAGCCGCTCATAGCCATCAGCCGGGTCTATGGCAAGTGCACCGGCCGGCGGCCATACCGACAAATCCGCACTCGGCTCGACCGACCCGGGGCTCAACGTGCCCTCCGCGTGGCACACCCACCCGGAGTCCGCATCGCCATCGGCCCGGGAAAAGATCGAGATGCTGCGCTGACTTGACCCCACGGACTCTTCGGGGGGACCCACGACCACTTGCACCGCAACCGATCCCAACCCGGAATCCCCGGCCGGCAACATCATCGGCGCCAGCAGTGTCAGCTCGTCGACCACCGTACAGCCGACTTCGTCGCCGGCGCGGATCGCCAACTCGACGAACCCCGCACCCGGGAACACCACCGTCCCGGACACTGCGTGATCAGCCAACCACCCCTGCATGGTGGGCGATAACCGACCCGTCAGCACCACTCCGCCCGAGGCCGGCAGCTCCACGACCGCGCCCAGCAGCGCGTGCTCGCCGGCCCCCTGCCCCAACCCGGCGGCATCGGCCGGAGCACCGTCACCGGACAGCCAAAACCGGTGTCGGTCAAAGGCATAGGTCGGCAGCTCTACAAAGCCTGCCCCACCCAACACGCCACGCCAATCCACAGCCACGCCCGCAACAAACGCCGAGCCGGCCGACATCAGGAACCGCTCGAGCCCACCGTCGTCACGTCCCAGGGTGGGCATGACGATGGCCTCGATGTCGCCGTCGACACAGTCGTTGAAGGTGTCTTCGATCCCGGCGATCAGCGCGGGATGCGGACTGGACTCGATGAAGGTGCGGTAGCCGTGCTCGCACGCGCTGCGCACCGCCTGGTCGAACTGCACAGTTTGCCGGATGTTGCGGTACCAGTAGTCGGCATCCAAACCGCCCGTGTCCAAGCGGCTTCCGGTCACCGTAGAAAAGAAGGCAGTACGCGAAGAACGCGGCTCGATGCCGCGCAGAACCGAGATGAGCTCAGCGCGTATCGCCTCCACCTCAGCCGAATGCGACGCATAGTCGACGTCGATCCGGCGGGTGCGCAGATCCAGGTCCGCGCAGAAGCCGATGAGCTCCTCAAGTACGGCCACCTCACCCGACACCACGACCGCTGCCCGGCCGTTGACGGCAGCGATACCGGCCCGATTGCGATAGGGCGCCAACAGGTCCCGTGCCCGCTCGGCGCTGCACGCGATGGCAACCATGCCACCGGGGCCAGCCAGTGACGTCAGCAACTTACTGCGCAGCGTGACCACCTGCGCGGCATCGCGCAACGACAGCGCACCGGCGACATACGCCGCGGCGATCTCACCTTGCGAATGGCCGATCACGGCATCTGGACTTACTCCCATCGACTTCCACAGTTCAGCCAGCGACACCATCACCGCAAAGAGCACCGGCTGCACCACGTCCACGCGATCCATGCCCGGAGCACCGGGCGTGCCACGCAGAACGTCGATCAGCGACCAGTCGACGAATTCCGTGAAGGCCTCCGCGCACTCCTCCATCTGCCGCGCGAATACCGGCGCGGTATCAAGCAATTCGATACCCATGCCCAGCCATTGAGAGCCCTGGCCGGGAAAGACGAACACGGTCTTGCCCGCGGGCACCGCCGCACCCCGAATGACCGAACCGCTCAGCTCGTCGCCGGCCAACTCATTTAGCCCGGCCAGCAACCGGTCCCGATCACCACCAACGACGACGGCCCGATGCTCGAAGGTCGACCGGCCCGCCAACGACCACCCCACATCGGCGACATCAAGCTCTGGGTGTGCGGCCAGATGCTCAGCCAGCCGGGCAGCCTGAGCCCCCAGCGCGCTCGCGGACTTGGCTGAAATCGCCCACGGCACCACGGGCACTCTGGGTCCGGCATCCACGGGTTTCGAGACTGGTTTCGACTCGGGCGTGGCCGCCTCCACAATCACATGCGCATTGGTGCCACTCACCCCAAACGACGACACCCCGGCCCTTCTGACCCGACCCTGCTCCCCACCCGCGGCCGGCCACGGTCGCGCCTCGGTCAACAACGACACCGACCCCGCCGACCAATCCACGTGCGGGCTCGGCGCATCCACATGCAGCGTCGCCGGCAACACCTCATGACCCAGCGCCAACACCATCTTGATCACACCCGCCACCCCCGCGGCGGCCTGCGTGTGGCCCATATTCGACTTGATCGACCCCAACCACAGCGGCTCATCAGAACCGCGGTCCTGCCCATAGGTCGCCAACAACGCCTGCGCCTCGATCGGATCACCCAACGTGGTCCCGGTCCCATGCCCCTCGACCGCATCGACCTCAGCCGCGCTCAACCCCGCGTTGGCCAACGCCGCACGCACGACCCGCTGCTGGGAGGGTCCATTCGGCGCGGTCAGGCCGTTGGACGCGCCGTCCTGATTAACCGCGGAACCCCGCACGACCGCTAATACGGGATGACCCAACCGCCGCGCATCCGACAAGCGCTCCACGGCGAGGATGCCCCCGCCCTCGGCCCAGCCGACCCCGTCGGCCGCGCCGGCGTAGGCCTTGCACCGGCCGTCCGGTGCGAGCCCACGGTGCCGGCTGAACTCCACGAAGACAGTCGGCGTGGCGAAGACGGTGGCCCCGCCGGCCAGCGCCAGGTCACACTCGCCCGAACGCAGCGACTGCACCGCCATATGCAATGCCACCAACGACGACGAACACGCGGTATCCACCGACACCGCGGGGCCCTCCAACCCCAGCACATACGACACCCGCCCGGATGCGACACTGGAGGTCGTGCCGGTCAGCCGGTAGCCCTCGGTCTCCTCGGCCAACATGCCGTAGCCCTGGACGACGACTCCGGCGAACACTCCGGTGGCGGTACCGCGCAGCCCGCTGGGATCAATCCCGGCCCGCTCCAACGCCTCCCACGACAGCTCCAGCAACATCCGATGCTGGGGATCCATCGCGAGCGCCTCAGTCGTCCCTACTCCAAAGAACGCGGGATCGAAGTCCGCGACATCGTCCACGAAGCCCCCGGTGCGCGCGTACGACTTGTGGCGCGCGTCGGGATCGGGGTCGAATAAACCCTCCAGATCCCATCCGCGATCGTTCGGAAACTCCGATATCACGTCCCGGGCGTCGGCCAGCATCTGCCACATGCGTTCCGGGCTATCGACCCCGCCCGGGAAGCGGCAGGACATCCCGACGATCGCGATCGGCTCGCTCGACCGCTCCAGCAACGCACGGTTGGTGCGTTTCAGGCGTTCAACCTGGGCCAGCGCTTTCCGCAGCGCCTCGGTCGCATGCTGGAGTTGATCAACCATTCACTAACCTCGCCTAACCTTCACCTAACATTTTGGCCGTCCACCACCGCCGCGATGCGGCCCCCGCCAAGTCACGGAAGTTGCTGCACGAAATCACGTCGCCATTTTTCGACCAGTGCCGTGCTGCTGCCCTGCCCACGAATGTTACCGGTGAGTATGGCTAACTCCGCGGGGTCTTCAAAACGTCCGTCACTCCTGTCTTCTAAAATCGGAATACCTTCTGGAAGCGGCACACCGGCTGAAAGCGGCACACCTTTAGAAGGGGACCTTCTACCCATCCGAGGGAGGTGACGCGACGCTCGGTGCACTCTGTTCCCGTTCAACACCTGGCCCACCATCCATGGCGTGACTGTACTCGGCTGGCCATTGGCGGTGGTCAGCCACATCTCACAACAAGTAGCGGGACGGGTGCAAAACGGTCGGTCGCCGCGCCGTCGGCCGGCGTAGCGGCCAGACCGGCGAACACATCCCGGGCGCCTGGATCTGCGGCCTCTGAGAGGCCTCTCGCACGTGTCGGCTCATACGTGTCGGCAAGGCCGCGGTAACTTACGCCGACAGCCCCGTCGGATCCGCCGTCTGACCCAACACGCCGACCCCGGGCGTGCAGATCAGAGCAGCAAACGAAAACGTTCGGAGACAGATGGCAGACCAGACTCCCTTATCGCCAGAATTATTAGCATACCTTCGCGCCGAGTCATTGCGCGAAGACGAGCTCCTCCGAGAGCTTCGTGAAGAAACCGCCACTTATCCTATGGGGCGAGTAATGCAAGTCATGGCTGAAGAGGGCCAGCTTCTCGCGCTTTTAGTGAAAATGACAAACGCCCGGAAAGTACTGGAAGTCGGAACTTTTACAGGATATAGCACGCTCTGCATGGCGAGGGCGCTGCCCTCCAATGGCCAGCTAATCACGTGCGATATTACCAATAGGTGGCCGAACATCGGGATGCAATATTGGCGACGAGCTTCCGTTGCTAGCCGAGTCGAGGTAAAAATCGGTGATGCTGCTGAAACACTCGCAACCCTCTTAACAGAGAAAGGCCCAGGGTTTTTCGATCTCGCCTTTATTGACGCTGATAAAGCGAACTATCGTACGTACTACGAAAAATCGCTTCTACTGATCCGCCCAGGCGGGTTAATCATCATCGACAACACGTTGCTATTTGGCAGAGTGGCTGACGTTAAAGATAACAGCCCGGAGGTCGTTGAGATCAGAGAACTCAACTCGTCATTGCTTCGCGATAGCCGGATCGATTTGTCCACATTACCAATGGCAGACGGAATTACTCTCGCGCTGAAGAGGTAGATTTGAGGTCTAGGGCCTGCAGTTGCATAGTAGTGGGCGCCTCTCGCAGGTCCGGTACTAAGTGCATGCGCTCGATGCCGTCGCGTTGGTGCAACGAATTGTGACAAGGGCAACCGGAGTCGTTGAAACCGAGAAACCGGTAGGTTATCTCCATTATTCTATTGCGCTCGGTTGCACGAAAATCGGCGACCAAATGCACACCGGCATCCGCGGAGTGGCTGATCAACCAGTTCAATACTGTAGCGCCCACACCAAAACTAACGACGCGGCAGGAAGTCGCGAGCAGTTTAAGGTGCCAGTAAGCCTCATGCTTCTCCACCAGAACAAGACCAACTACGCCATGGGTCCCAAAGCGATCATCCAGACTCGCTAACATCACCTCGTGGTGAGGATCAACACATAATTCACGCAACATCGCCTCGGAGTAATGAATCCCCGTTGCATTCATCTGGCTGGTGCGAAGTGTCAGCTCCTCTGCACGCGGTAAATCTTCCGCCGCTGCTCGTTCGATACACAGCCTAAGATCGAGCGAACGCAGAAAGGCATGATCTAACCCTTGGAACCCATTACGGTATTCATCCCGTCGCGCGGCAGCTTGGTACATATGCCTTCGCCGGCTGGCGTCGATTGTCACGATTTGTGGATTGAATTCGGGAAATTCATGCAAGGCTACGATCTGACTTTGGGAGTAACAACGAACCTTGGGCAAATGAAAAGTCACCTCGGCACGTTCTGCAGGTTGATCGTCCACAAAAGCAATTCTTTCCTCTGAAAAGTCGAGCTGCGCCGCAATATATGAGATGGCGTCCGATTTTGGACCCCAGCCAATTTGCGGCAGAATAAAGTATTCAGCCAGTCCAAGCTCGGAAAGACGCAACCAGGCCAAATCGTAGTCATTTTTACTTGCAATCGACTGAAGTATTCCGCGCGAGTCAAGGACCTCGACCGTATGCCGAACTTCGTCATCGATGAAAACGTGGTCACCCTCGAGGAGGGTGCCGTTCCACAGGGTGTTATCGAGGTCCCAGACGAGACACTTAACGACGCTACCTTGTTGAGCCATGCGCAGTTCCACTCGATCCATCTAATACAGCGACATTGCGTGATCTGCTAAGAGCAGCTGGCATATTTCCGTGCTGCCCTCGATGATTTCCATGAGCTTCGAATCGCGATAGGCGCGAGCTACCAGATCACCGTCTCGCGCTCCCGCCGACGCAAGTACCTGCACCGCCATCGCAGAGCCCTGAGCGGCGTTTCGGGCACTCACCTGCTTAGCAAGCACGGCCTTAATCGCCGTATCGGGCGTTCCTGCATCCCATGACCGACTGGCATGTTCGCATAGCTGCGCCGCGGATTGCTCAAGTACGAACAACTCCGCCAGGTAGCGCTTAATCAGCTGGTGTTGTTCCAGCGGTTTCCCGAATTGTCGGCGAGTTCGTGCATGTGACGCAGCTTGGGCAAGGCAGGCTCGCAATATCCCGACACAACCCCACGCAACAGATATCCGTCCGTATGACAGCGCGGTCGTTATTATCAGCGGCATAGATTGGGCTTCATACCCCAAGATATTGTCCACTGGCACCTGAACGTGATCGAAATAGATGTTCGCGTGCCCGGCTGCGCGGCAACCAAGTGCATCGGAGATAGCTTCTACCCGAACGCCGGGCGAAGACATGGGCACTACTACCGCAACAGCACCATTCTCAATACGCCCGAACACGACCACAAAATCTGCATAGCTCGCCGCAGTAACCCAAACCTTGTGTCCGTCTACCACAGCGCCTTGCTCGTGCCGACTTATACGAGTAGTCATTTCTGAGAGGTCGCTGCCTGCACCTGACTCTGTGAAACCGACCGCCGCCAATTTGCCGCTGGTTAACTCGGGTAGGTAAAGTCCGCGTTGGTCTTTATCGGCGAGCTTTTGAATGCACCAGGCTGCCATTCCGTGTGAAGTCATCACGCTCCGAATGGAGCTGCAGCGGCTGCCCAGGTGCGCGGTGAATTCGCCGGCATGTAGGCTATCGAAACCAGGCCCCCCGAGAGTTGTAGGAACCTGGGGGCACAGTAATCCATGTGCGCCGAGGCGTCGGAGGATATCGCTGGGGATCGTGGCCTGTGCGTCCCATTCCGAGGCTTGGTCTCCGATAAGAACGTCGACGAAACTACACTGATCGGCCAGTTCCTGTGAGAATGTCATTTTTCTCCGAGCCGCCGAACCAGGTTTGCCATCGCGTTTACGGACCGAAAGTTCGCCATGTCCAAATCGCGGCCTTCGACGGCCACGTCAAAAATGTTTTCTATCTGCACGACTAATTCCAAGGCGAACATAGAGTTGATCATCCCGTCAGCAAACAAATCCTGTTCAGGCCGCACAGTGGTCTTCAACCGCTTGCTGAGCATTGCGAGTAGCTCACTTGTAGCGTGGTCTTCCGATGGATCACCTTGAAGATCGTTCTCAGAGTTCACTCCACACCCTCGCCGTATTCGTAGAACCCACAACCAGTCTTACGACCTAGATGACCATTTTTCACCTTGTCAACAAGCAGACTGCATGGTCGGTAACGTTCGTGACCGGTCCGTTTGTACAGAGAATCCAACGAGTCGACCAGGTTGTCGATCCCTATCAGGTCTGCGGTGCGCAGGGGACCAACCGAATGACCGAGGCATTCCACGAGTAACGAATCGATCGATTCGACTGAGGCCACACCCTCCTCGACTATGCGCGCTGCGTCATTAAGCATCGGGTGCAACAGTCGGCTTGTAACGAATCCAGGACTGTCATTCACAACGATCATCTGCCGTGCGAGCCTCTTTAACAAGATATCGACAGCGTTGATGGTGAGTGGAGCCGTGCGTGGCCCGCGTACCACTTCGACCATCTTAATCAGGTAGGCGGGATTCATGAAATGAGCACCTACAAGGCTCTCGGGGCGCGCCAGGATACCGGCAAGCTCATCGATGGGAATTCCTGATGTATTAGAAATAAGCGGCGTCGCTGGATCGACCTGCTCCTCAGCCTTCCGAAGAACTTCGCATTTCAGGTCGCGGTTCTCGGAAATTGCTTCGATCACGGCAATGACGCCACCAATTAGCGCGAGTTCTGTGTCGATAGCAAGCTGCCCAACAGGCTGGTCGAACGGTAATTTGGATAATAGGCGGCCATGTCGAAGCTGCGTAGCGATCTGGCGGCTCGCTCGGTCGAGCTGATTCGCGTCTTTATCAATCAGGATAACGGAGACGCCATGCCCGAGTGCCGTCGTCGCAATGCTTGTCCCCATCACCCCCGCGCCAACCACAACAAGATAGTCTTGGTCGGATCGCTGCTTTGTTATTTCGTATACCGGTGACGTCTGCACAGCTCTCCCGCCCCTGTGGAAACAGCTGGTTGGAATTCCTCACTTGTGTCGAGACTACTCGTCTGACCGGCGGGTAAAGGTCGGTCGTCCCCGTATCGACGCTAGCAAACGGCGACGAGCTTAGGTTGCCAGCCACCAACTCAAGCGCGGGAGGACTACGCCCGTGGCAACATGAGTCTCGCGCGCCCACTCGATGGTGGTGAGATCGACGCCGTGTACACAGCTCGCGGGGCTCTGGGGGCCGGAACGCGGGCGAGGCCGAGGTCGACGCGTTCTCGGACCGTGCCCGCCCGGGCACCCGTCGGCGGTGGGACTCTGGGGACCGGAGGCCGTATAGGCTTTGCCCGTCGAGGTTCTTAGCAGAGGCCCGTCGCGACCGGACGGTGGCGACGACTGCGAATAGTTACCTACGAGGGGTTATGTGCATCCCTTGTCGGGAGGCGGTCAGTCCATGGAGAACGGCTTGCAATCGGTAGGGATCGCCGTGATTGGGATGGCTTGCCGATTTCCAGGTGCGTCAAACCCGGGCGAATTTTGGCGAATTCTCCGAGGTGGCGATGAAGTTACCGCCCCGCCGCCCGCTCATAGGTCCCAGTTGGATCCGCTGGATAACACCGCAAGTCCAGAGCGGCAGCGCGAGGGATATGTAAACAACGTATCCGATTTCGATGCGCATTTCTTCGACATATCGCCGCGTGAAGCCCGCTCGATGGATCCCCGGCAGCGGTTTGCTCTCGAGCTGACATGGGAATTGCTCGAGGCTTCCCTGATAGCACCTGACAGAATGCGTGGAGGTCATGCCGCCGTTTATATCGGAGCAATGAATGATGACTATGCGTTCCTTACGCTCCGCAACGGCGGAGCGGATCTTGATCATCACTCCTTTGCGGGCCTCAACCGAGGATTAATCGCCAACCGAATTTCATACGCATTCGGGATGCATGGCCCCAGTTTCACCGTCGATTGCGGTCAGTCTTCCTCGCTGGTAGCGGTGCATCTTGCGTGCGAGAGCCTGCGGAGTGGCGAGTCATCGCTGGCAGTCGCGGGTGGGATCCATCTGAACCTGGCCGCCGAAACCGCGCTTCTCGAGGCGAAGTTCGGTGCCCTGTCGGCTTCGGGCCACACGTATGCATTCGATGAACGCGCCGACGGGTACGTGCGGGGTGAGGGAGCCGGCCTGGTTCTGTTGAAGCCGCTCGATGCGGCGATAGCTGATGGAGATCGGATCCGCGCCGTAATTCGTGGCAGCGTTGTGGGTCATGCCGGCAGGAATGCTGCTGGATTGACCGCGCCGTCTGTTGCTGGACAAGCTGACGTTCTGCGCCGGGCATACGCTCGCGCAGGCCTCGACAGTGCGCATGTCGATTACGTGGAGTTGCATGGTGCGGGCACCAACTTGGGCGACCCAATCGAGGCGACGGCGCTCGGCCAGCTGTTCGCGGGGCGCGGGGCCCGCCCACTGCGCGTGGGTTCTGTGAAGTCGAATATCGGCCACCTTGGCGCCGCCGCGGGTATTGCCGGGCTGCTCAAGACGGTCCTGGCAATGGAAAATGGCGAAATTCCGGCGAGCCTCAATTACTCGCACGGAAATCCTGAAGTTGATCTTGAGAAGCTGGGGCTAAGAGTTAATCGGGCGCTATCACCCTGGCCGGTCGAGGAGGGCCGGCCGCGGCGGGCGGGGGTGTCGTCATTCGGGATGGGCGGCACCAACGCTCATGTGCTTCTCGAGCAGGCTCCGCCGCCGACCGCGGTTACCGAAACCGCTGCCCGGACGGGTGATTCACGTGGTATGGGGTTGTCGGTATTGCCGTGGGTACTGACGGCTAGGTCGGGTGAGGCGCTGGCCGGGCAGGCGAGCCGGTTGTTGGCCTGGGTGCAGGCTGATGAGCGGTTGGATCCGGTGGACGTGGGGTGGTCGTTGGTCGCCACCCGGTCGGCGTTTGAGCATCGGGCGGTGGTGGTGGGGTCTGATCGGCAGCAGCTGATGGCGGGGTTGGCGAGGTTGGCCGACGGCCGGCCGGGTGCCGAGGTGGTGGTGGGTCGGGCCGAGTCAGTGGGAAAAACGGTGATGGTGTTTCCCGGCCAGGGTTCGCAGTGGGCGGGAATGGCGGTGCAGTTGTTGGACACCTCGCCGGTGTTCGCTGACCAGATGCATTGTTGTGGTGCGGCATTGGCGGAGTTTGTGGATTGGTCGCTGCTTGATGTGGTGCGGGGGGTAGAGGGTGCACCGGGGCTGGATCGGGTCGATGTGGTGCAGCCGGTGTTGTGGGCGGTGATGGTGTCGTTGGCCCGGGTATGGCAGTCGGTGGGGGTGGTTCCTGATGCGGTGGTCGGGCATTCACAGGGCGAGATCGCCGCGGCGTATGTGGCTGGGGCGTTGTCGCTGCGGGATGCAGCGGCGGTGGTGGCGTTACGCAGCCGGTTGTTGGTGCAGTTGGCCGGCGCGGAGGGGGCCGGTGGAATGGCTGTGGTTTGTCTGCCCGCCACCGAGGTCACGAAACGCTTGAACCGTTGGCCGGGGGCCGTAGTAGTCGCAGCGATCAACGGCCCAAGGACGACGGTTCTTTCCGGTGCGGTGAAGGACCTCAGGAGCATTGTCGTTGACTGTGCATCATCTGGAGTTCGAGCGTTTCGGATTCCGTCGAGCATTTCCGGTCACTCTCCGATAATCGAGCGGTCCAAGGCTGAATTGCTGAGGGAGTTAGACGCCATAGAGCCGATGCGGTCGACCGACATCGAGTTTTATTCGACAGTCACTGGTGGCTTGCTAGATACGGCAGATCTGGACAAGAACTACTGGTATCGGAATCTCCGTGAGACCGTCCAGTTCGAGTCCGCGGTCCGCCGGTTGTGGGAAGACGGCTACAACGTGTTCATCGAGCCCAGTCCGCATCCGGTGTTGATCGCCGAAATTGAGGACACCCTCGCTGAGGGCGGGGGAGAACCTGCTGAGGGCGCGGTGGTGATTCCGACGTTGGGTCGCGATGACGGTGGGTTGCAACGATTTTGGACGTCGGTGGGGCAGGCCCACGTTGCGGGTGTAGGCGTGGAGTGGTCCCGGGTGTTCGCCGGTGCTGGTGCTCGCAGGGTGGAGTTGCCGACGTATGCGTTTCAGCGGCAGCGATTTTGGGTGGCGGCGTCGGCGGGCGCCGGAGATGTGCGTGGTGTCGGGTTGGCCGGGGCAGACCATGCGTTGTTGGGTGCGGTGGTCGAGCAGCCCGATTCCGGTGGGGTGGTGTTGACCGGCCGGCTATCGGTGGGTGTTGACCCGTGGTTGGCCGATTACGCGTTGGCCGGGGTGGTGGTGCTAGCTGGGACGGGTTTTGTGGAGTTGGCCATCCGCGCTGGTGATGAGGTTGGCTGCGCGGCGGTGGAGGAGTTGACGCTGATAGCGCCGCTGGTGCTGCCCGAGGGGGCCGCGGTGCGGGTGCAGGTGATTGTCTCTGGCCCTGGTAAGGCCGGTAGCCGTCAGGTGTCGGTGTATTCGCGTGGCGGCCAACTCGACGCGGAGTGGGTGTTACATGCCCGGGGCATGCTGGGGGTCGGCCCCGCAGCGAGGTCCTCGGCGGCGGATTTGGCGGTGTGGCCGCCGGCTGGGGCCACCGCCGTCGACGTGACCGGCGCTTATGAGCGACTGGCCGCCCGCGGCTACGGGTACGGCCCGGCGTTTCAAGGATTGCGGGCGCTGTGGCGGCGGGGGCAGGAAGTTTTTGCCGAGGTCGCCGTGCCCGACGGGGTCGAGGTCGGCGCGTTTGAGATTCATCCGGCCTTGTTGGATGCGGTGTTGCACGCCGGGTTGCTCACCGAGACCGGGCAGGCCGGTGACTTGGTGTTGCCGTTCACCTGGGCGGGAGTGTCGCTGCACGCCACGGGGGCCACCCGGGTACGGGCACGCCTCGCCCCGGCCGGCGAAGGCGCGGTGTCTTTGGAGCTCACCGACCCCACCGGGTCACCGGTTTTATCGGTGCAGTCATTGGTGGTGCGGCCAATCACCGCACAGCAGTTGGCCACTGCGGTGACAGCGGCCCGTGGTCAGACACCTCAGGAACTGCTGGAAGTGGTATGGACACCAATCACCCTGGAACACAGCGGTGTCGACGACCGCGATGACCCCTCGGTGTTCACCTGGGACGAGTGGCTGACCGGTGCCGCCCAAGAGACGAACACGGCCGATCGGGATGTGGTGGTGTGGGAGTGGAGCAGCAAGGACCAGCCGGGTTCTGCTGGTGAGGGTGTGGTGGGCTCGGTATATACCGCCACTCATCAGGTGTTAGGGGTGCTGCAATCCTGGCTGGTTGCGGAACGGGCGGCCACGTTGGTGGTGCTGACCCATGGTGCGGTGGGAGTGGCCGGCGAGGATGTCACCGATCTGGCTGGAGCAGCCGTTTGGGGATTGGTGCGTTCGGCGCAAAGCGAGAACCGGGGCCGGATTTTGCTGGTGGATACCGACACGCCAGTGGATTTGGCCGCGCTGACCGGCAGCGGGGAACCTCAACTGGTGATCCGCGCCGGCAACACGTACGCCGCCCGCCTGGCCCCGAGCACACCTCAACCGCTGCCGCTACCAAACGGGTTGTGGCGGTTGGGAGTAAGGGGTGGGGGAACGTTCGAGGACGTGGTGGTAGAGCCCTGCGCGCAGGGGCAAGCGGCGTTGCAGGTGGGGCAGGTGCGGGTTGGGGTGCGGGCGGTGGGTGTCAATTTCCGCGATGTAGTGATGGCGTTGGGAATGTATCCCGGTCCCGCGGAGCTGGGCGGGGAGGGGGCGGGGGTGGTTGTTGAGGTGGGCCCGGGTGTAAGCGATGTGGCCGTAGGTGATCAGGTGATGGGCTTGTTGGGTGCGGCGGGCCCGGAGGCCGTGGTGGACAAGCGGCTGATTGTTCGGGTACCGCCGGGGTGGTCGTTTGCCGAGGCCGCCGGTGTGTCGATGGTGTTTTTGACCGCCTACTACGGGTTGGCTGATTTGGCCGGGGTGCGGGCGGGCGAATCGGTGCTGATTCACGCCGCGACCGGCGGGGTCGGGATGGCGGCGGTGCAGTTGGCGCGGCACTGGGGGGTGGAAGCCTTTGTCACCGCCAGCCGCGATAAGTGGGACACATTGCGCACCATGGGATTCGACGATGGCCATATCGCCGATTCGCGCACGCCGGAGTTTGCGGAGAAATTCCTGTCCGCCACCGGAGGGCGCGGGGTCGACGTGGTGTTGAACTCGCTGGCCGGCGAGTTTGTGGACGCGTCGCTGCGGTTACTGCCCGGTGGGGGGCGTTTCATCGAGATGGGCAAAGCCGACATCCGCGACCCCCAGGTCATCGCCCAGACACATTCCGGGGTGTTGTACCGGGCCTTTGACCTGGCTGAGGCCGGCCCGCAGCGAATTGAGCAGATGCTCGCGGAGTTGAGTGGATTGTTTGACACCCACACCGTGCACCAGCTGCCGGTGACGACCTGGGACGTCCGGTTGGCCCCACACGCCCTCCGGTTCGTCAGCCAGGCCCGCCACGTCGGCAAAGTGGTCCTAACCATGCCCGATGAAACCTCTGATGCCCTGGGGGCGGGTACGGTGTTGATTACCGGTGGGACCGGGGCGGCCGGGGCGGTGCTGGCCCGGCATGTGGTGCATCGGTATGGGGTCGGTCATGTGGTGCTGGCCAGTCGCCGTGGGGATCGTGCCGAGGGGGCCGGTGAGTTGGTCGCGGAGTTGGCCCAGGCCGGTGCCGAGGTGCAGGTGGTGGCATGTGATGTGGCCGATAGTGACGCGGTGGCGGCGTTGTTGGCGGCACTGCCCGCGCAGTACCCGCCGTTGACCGGGGTCATACACGCCGCCGGGATAATCGATGACGCGGTGATCACGTCGTTGACCCCTGACCGGATCGATACGGTGTTGGCGCCCAAGGTTGACGCGGCGTGGAACCTACATGAGTTGACCCGGGATCTGAACCTGTCGATATTTGTGATGTTTTCCTCGCTGGCGGGCCCGGTGGGGTCTGCAGGGCAGGGCAATTTCGCGGCGGCCAACGCTTTCCTGGACGGGTTGGCCACTCACCGGCGCGCGGCCGGGCTCCCGGCGGTATCGATGGCGTGGGGATCCTGGGAGCAAGCCCCGACCCGAATGAGCCATAGTGGTGTGGCGGCGATGACAACCGATCAGGCACTGGAGTTGTTTGACACCGCGCTCATCGTTAATCACCCCAACGTGGTGGCCGCCCTCCTGGACCGCAGCGCGCTGGCCAACCCCAGCACCCGGTTACCGCCGCTGTTTGCCGATCTGGTCCGCCACCCCCTGCGGCGGCTGGTCACCACCGAGGCCACCGCAGTCAAATCGGCTCTGGCCCAAAGACTCCACGGACTGACCCGCCATCAACAACACAACCTGCTACTCGACCTGGTGCGCTCCCACATCGCGGTTGTGCTGGGTCACTCCAGCTCCGCCGACATCGATCCCGGCCGGTCATTCCAGGGCAGCGGGTTTGCCTCGCTGACCGCCGTCGAGCTAGGTAACCGGCTCAAAACCGCTACCGGGCTGAGCCTTTCATCCACGCTGATCTACGACCAACCCACTCCCGCCGCCCTGGCCACTCACCTTCAGCGACAACTGTCCGAGAACGGTGTCAATGCGGCGCCCGAGGTCGAAATCCAGCGCCTCATCAGCACGATTCCCGTACAACGGCTTCGCGACGAAGGGATTCTGGACGTGCTGCTAGGCATGCTGGGCGAGAACAGCTCTGCGGATTCCACCAGCAGTGAAGGGGCTTTCGCGGAATTGAACCTGAACGAACTCATGAACATCGCCCTCAGCGGCGAGGGCGACTACGAGTAGTCCCCAGAAAAATGGCTAGCGAAAACGAAAGCGAAAGAGCAGCTGAAGCCCTGCGGCTCTCACTGGTACGGATCGAGCGACTGAAGCAGCAGAACCGGGCGCTTCGTGCGCGGCTGGATGAACCGGTGGCGGTGGTCGGTATGGCATGCCGGTTCCCTGGGGCTGTTGATTCGGCGGCGGCGTTGTGGGATTTGGTGAGCAGTGGCAGGGACGTGGTGGGCGGGTTCCCGACTGATCGTGGCTGGAATCTGGCGGGTTTGTTTGATCCGGATCCTGACGCGGTGGGTAAGACCTATACGCGTTCTGGGGCGTTTTTGCGGGATGCGGCCGGGTTCGACGCTGATTTCTTCGGTATCTCCGCGCGTGAGGCGCAGGCTATCGATCCGCAACAACGGCTGCTGCTGGAGGTGTGCTGGGAAGCGTTGGAGACCGCAGGGATCGACCCTGTCGGGTTGGCGGGTTCTGATACCGGCGTATTCGCCGGGACGTGGGCACAGCCCTATGGTGCTGCCGGCTCCGACGGCGCCGAGGGTTACGTCCTGACCGGTACCGCGACGAGCGTGGCCTCTGGGAGGGTTGCCTACCTGCTGGGATTGCAGGGTCCCGCAATCACCGTGGACACCGCGTGCTCGTCTGCACTGGTGGCCACCCATCTGGCGTGTCAGTCGCTGCGCACCGGTGAATCCACGTTGGCGCTTGCCGGCGGTGTCACGATCATGACGTCACCGGGGGTGTTCACCGAGTTCGCCCGTCAACGCGGGCTGGCCCCTGACGGCCGGTGTAAGGCCTTCGCCGCCGCCGCCGATGGCACCGGCTTCGGGGAAGGCGCCGGGGTTGTGGTCCTGGAACGGCTCACCGACGCCCGCCGTAACAACCATCGGGTCCTTGCGGTCATCGCCGGGTCTGCTGTCAACCACGACGGCGCTTCCAACGGTTTGAGCGCCCCTAACGGGCCCGCCCAACAACGCGTCATCCAGCAGGCGGCAGCAAATGCCGGGCTGACACTTGATCAGGTCGATGTTGTCGAGGCCCACGGCACCGGCACCACCCTGGGCGACTCGATCGAAGCCGGTGCCCTGCTGGCCACCTATGGCGCCAACCGCACCTCTGGTCACCCGCTTTGGCTGGGATCGATCAAATCCAACCTTGGCCACACCCAAGCCGCCGCGGGAGCCGCCGGGTTGATCAAAATGATCCAGGCCCTCAACCACGACACCTTGCCCCCCACCCTGCATATCGACCATCCCAGTCCCCACGTCGATTGGTCCGCGGGCACGGTCCAACTGCTCACCGAAGCCCTGCCCTGGCCGACGACCAGCCACCCCCGCACCGCGGCGGTCTCATCGTTTGGGATCAGCGGCACCAACGCCCACCTCATCCTGCGGCAAGCCCCCACGGGGGCTGAGTCACCCACAGTGTCTGCGGGAGAACCTGTTTCGCAGCGGCCGGTGCGGTTTTGGCCGGTGTCGGCGCGCACCCCCGAGGCTCTGACCGATCAAGCCGACCGGATGCACGAGCACCTGATTAGCCACCCCAACCTTGGGCTCACCGACCTGGCCTACAGCCTGGCCAGCACCCGCACCCACCACTCCTACCGCGCCACCATCACCGAGCGTTCCAGCACCGAGGACCCCCGCGCCGATCTGCTGCAAGCCCTGCAAGCACTGGCCGCCGACCAGCCCCACCCCGGCCTCACCCAACACCACAATCCCCCTCACCACCACAGCAAGATCGTGTTTGTCTTGCCCGGCCAGGGCTCCGAATATCCCGGCATGGGCATAGACCTCTACCGCTACCACCGCACGTTCGCCCGCACCCTCGACGAAGTCTGCGCAGCCTTCGATAACCATCTCGAAGTCCCGCTGCGCGACGTCATGTTCACCCAGCCAGACACCGCATCTGCCGAGCTGCTCCGTCAAACCGCGTACGCACAACCTGCGCTGTTCGCGTTAGGCGTGGCCATGCATGCCCTCTTCGTCGAGGCCGGTGTCAGCCCTGACTATCTCTTGGGCGACTCGATCGGAGAAGTCGCCGCCGCTTACGTCGCCGGTGTGCTGTCACTGCCCGACGCCGCCGTCTTGGTGGCCGCCCGCGCACTACCCGACTCCCTTGACTTCGATGACACCGCCGTGCGCCTCACTTTCGCCGCGCCCAGCGTGCCCATCCTGTCTAACCTCACCGGAGAAATAGCAACCTCCGAACAGCTCACCTCCGCCGAGTACTGGGCCGGACACTTGCGGGAGCCGGTCCGGTTTCACGACAGTGTCGTCCACCTACTCACTCAGGGGGAGTGCACGTTTGTGGAGTTGTCTTCGCACCCAGTGCTGGCCCCAGCGATCACCGAAGCGTTGGCCGGCGTTTCCGACCGGCCCCAGTCGGCGGTCATCACCACCTTGCGCGGACACCGACCCGACCGCGACACCGTCACTGCCGCGCTAGCTCAGCTGCACAACCACGGGCACAGCCCGTCCTGGCGGATGCTTTACCCCAAGGCGGGAGTCATCGCGCTTCCCACCTACCCCTTCCAGCATCGCTCCTACTGGGTGCGCGCTGCGTGCCAAGGCAGCGTGTTCTAACTGAGCTATCGGCAGCTGCCTGCGAGGTAATACGCTGCCATTGGTACGGGCAGCACTATCGAGCGAGGAAAGATGCGCCTAGCACTGTTGTCGCGCGCAACGGCCGGGTTCGTTGCATCCGTGGTCGTGGTCTCGTTGGCGCCGCCCGCGCTTGCCGATCCGATGGACCCGATCCCGGGGAATGGTGTCTTTATCGTCGGGCCTGACATTGTGCCGGGCCTCTATCGCACGGCCGGGTCGGCGTCGACCTTTGGGGTTTGGATAAACAATGTGCCGACCCAGTCCTCGATGTGCTCGTGGTTTACCTACAGCACACCCGATGCGAACAAGGAGCACGTGGTCCAGGCGAATACGTCTGTCGGTCCGATGTTCGCGAGTATTAATTCACAAACGGTCAAGGCCTTCGAGTCGCAGAACTGTCAACCCTGGGAGCGGGTGCCTTAGGGCGCGTCGCCGTCGTACGACATCCTCGCAAGGTGGACGTGATACGGCCAGTTTAAGGCGGAGATCAGGTGTGACACCACTTTGTTCGGTGTTACACTTTGTCATGCCGACAACCAACCGTCGCCACGCGATTACCGAAACTGACGACATCGCCAGCGCCCTGGAAATGGCCGCGAAAACGTGGCCCGAGCTGGCCCACAAGCCGGCAGCATTGCTGCGGCGACTCATCCTCCTGGGTCGAGACGCGCTGGTGCACGATCGTGCGACGGCCGCCGACGCCCGCGAGCAGTCGATCGATGCGACGGCTGGAGCGCTGGCCGGCGTCTTCGGGCCCAATTACTTGCTCGTCCTCCGTGAAGACTGGCCCGCGTGATTGTGCTCGACGCGAGTGTGCTCATCGGGCACTTCGAGGCAGCTGACCCGCATCATGCCTACGCGACGGCACTATTGAAGGCACATCTGACTGACTCGTTCGCTTCCAGTGTCGTCACCCTTGCCGAGGTCTACGTCGGCGCGTCGCGGGCCGGCCAAGCGGATCGCCTCGACCAACTATTGGCGCAGTTGGCAATCCAAAGCCTTGAACTACCTGCCGACGCCGCCCACCGCCTGGGTCAGTTGCGCACAACGACTGGCCTCAAGCTGCCTGATTGCTGCGTGTTGTACGCCGCCGAGCGGCATCACGCCGCAATTGCCACCTTTGACGGCCCACTTGCTAAGCGCGCGACGAAGATGGGCTTAACCATCGCGGCCACCGAGTTATATTAAGCCACAACAACTTTGCGGGAACACCTAGGTCGTCTGCAAGAAGAGCATGAGCCAAGGTTGGCGATGTGTTCAGCTGCCGCGTACGTGCGATCCTGCGGGGTGTCCGACTTCCCGAAACCCATGTGGTCCGGGACGACCACGCGGTACGTCTCAGACAGCGGGTCGATCAGGTGCCGCCAGAGGTACCCATGTTCCGTCAAACGTCTCCTCAGCGGCAATCATCGTCGCGTCCCGTCACATGTCGAGTATGAACAGCGATGACCGCGACGTCGACGACACGCATCGCACAGATCAGGACCGACATGCCGACGAGATCATGAATGGACCGCGCTCACCACCCATCCGGTGCCTCAGGATGATTCGCTGCGGCCAACATGTCGCGCAGCCGACGGACGTCGACCTTGCCGGTGGTGCCGCGCGGGACGTCGTCGTCGGATCGCAGCAAGAGCCACACCGTCGGCACCTTGAAGGCACTCAACAGCTTGCGTGCCGAGTTGTGCAGCTGTTCGGGGGTAAGCAAATGGTCGGCGCACACCACCGCCGCACCCACGCGTGCCCCTGCGGCGCCGGGCACGTTGGTGACGAACGCGTTCTCGACGCCATCGATGGCGCGAATCGCCCGCTCGACCTCGCTCGGGTAAACGGTCGCGCCGCTGACTTTGAACATGTCGTCAGATCTGCCGCGGTAGAACAGGAAGCCGTCCGGATCGAGGTGACCGAGATCGCCGGTAGGGTAGAAGCCGTCGGGGCTGAACAGCTCTTCCCGGGTGCGGCCGCAAATGCCGCGAGCGTGTGCGGCCCCCGGATCTGGATCAAGCCAACGGTTCCCGTGGTCACCGGCTCGCCGCTATCGGGGTCGACGATGCGCACCTGCATCCCCGGGAACGGCTTTCCCAACTGCCCCAGGCCGCGTGCGGCATGTCGGTGTCGGCGGGGTAGCCGCAGTAGGGCCCGAATGCCTCGGTCATGCCGAACAGCGTGGCCCGTGCACCGGGCTTAGCCCGCAGCTCTTGCGGTAACAAGGCTTCGAGACTGCCTGGGCGCAATGCCGAAAGGTCGGCTTTGACCTGATCGGCGTCCCCACCCGCATGTCGCGCCAGTGCTTCGGCCTGGTCGGGCCAGCCGCGAAACAGCGTGACCCGTTCGCTTTCCAGCAGCCGCAGGGTGGTTTCGGGCTTCGGCACTTCCTCGGTCACCAGGGTGGCGCCTGCCAGCAGTGCGGACAATATCCCGCTGCCAAAGCCCCCCACCCAGAAGAACGGCATCGGCAGATAGAGGCGGGTATCGGAGCTAATGCAGCGCGCCGCGAGGCCTGACTGGACGGCGCCCAACGCGTTGCCGTGGGAATGCTCGACGCCCTTGGGTGCTCCGCTGCTGCCCGAGGTGAACATGATGACCAGCGGGTCGCTGGCGGTGACGGTTTCGGTCATGGCGTCGACGAGCCGGCGGACCCGCTCACCCGCATCGGCGTCGTTGAGCCGGTCGGCCGTCCAGACCTGGCGCAGTGCTGGGAGTTTGAGCCTCGCTACAGATTGCAAGTCGTCCAGATAGCGATGTCCGCGGAATTCCTCGACGCTCACCAGGAATTGAACAGCGGCTGCCCGCAACTGCGCGACGAGTTCGCCGGCCGGCAGCAGGGTGTCAACGGAACCAGTACCGCTCCGATGCGGGTCAGTGCGATCGCAACGTGAACCCAGCGGGCGCAGTTGGGCATGATCAGGCCGACTCGAGTGCCTTTGCCGACGCCGGCCGCGACGAACACCGCGGCCAAATCTCTCGTAGTGGTGTCTAGTTCGCGGTAGCTGATCCGGGTCTGCGGGTCGATCACCATCGGCTTGGCGCCGTCGTGGGCGGCGCGAAACCGCACGAGCCTGTCGATGGTGTCAAGCATCGAACAGCTTCTTCAACTGTCGGCAGTCGACTTTGCCGCTCGACAGCAGTGGTATTTCGGCGCTGGGCACAGCGAGGAACCGTTTGGGGATTTTGTACGTCGACAACTCTTCCTTGAGTCGCTCGCGCAGCGCGGCTTCATCGAAACCCGGCAGGGTGACAACCGCGGCAACCAGCTCGCCCCGTTCGGTGTCCGGAATGCCGACAACGTGAGCCGCCGCGCCAGTCAGCCTCACGATTGCCTTCTCCACCTCGGCTGCCGAGACATTAGCTCCCGAGGTCTTGATCATCGCGCTGAGCCGACCAACGAAATACATGAATCCGTCCTCGTCGGCACGCACCAAATCGCCGGTGTGGAACCAACCGTCGGCATCGAAGCACTCTTCGCGACTGCGCTTGTAGTACCGCTGCATCAGATATGGCCCGCGGATGCACAATTCGCCGACTCCCGCCGCGTCGGGCGCAATGATCGTCGTCTCGAATCCGGGTGCGGGCCTGCCGAACGACCCGCGCCGCTGCTCGGGTTGGTCGGATTCGTCGCCGCTGATCAGCAACACGCTGCCGGCCTCGGTCATGCCCAGCATGTTGTGTCGTAATTCCGGATCGGCCGGTCGGAGGTTGGGCGCCATGATCGGATACAGATTGCCGCGACGCATCGACGACAGGTCGCGGGCCGCAAAGCTGGGGTGATCGGCCAGGTGAGCGATGCCGGTGGCGAAACCGTTGGTCATGGTTGGCTGTTCGGCTTCGAGCAGGTCGAGCGTGCTACCGGCGTCCCGGGCATTTGAGCACAGCAGCGTCGACCCGGCGATCAGGGTGGCGAGCAGGCCGAATGCGAACCCGCCGATCCAGAAGAATGGCGAATTGCAGAACAATTTGTCGTCGGCCGTCAAACCGCGGATGTCGTTGAGGTTCTGCTGGTGGCCGAGCAGGGCGGCCTGCGTGTGGACGACTCCTTTTGGGGTGCTCGTCGAGCCCGACGTGTAGACGATGGCCAGCGGGTCTGAGCCGTCGACATCCTCTTCCATGGCGGACAGCACTGTGGGGTCGATCGTTTTGGCGAGTCCACAAATCGGGTCGTGGCTGATCGAAACGTGGCGCAAGTGCGGCGTCGCGGCGGCGAACAGCGGCCGGACGGCATCGAAGTCCGGCTCTGACAACGCCTGCGACAGCCTTTGCGTGTAGTCGTGAGAGCGAAAAGAAGGCGCGCTCAACAAGATCTGGGTGTCGCGATCGACCAATTGTTCGCGCATCTCGCGGGCCGTGACGAAGGTCGAGAATGGGATCACCACCGCGCCAATCCGTGCCGCGGCCAGCATCCCGACCACGAACTCGGTGTCATTTGGGTAGAGCAGCCCCACGTGCGTGCCCTTGCCGGCGCCGAGCGCTATCAGTCCGCGGGCAAGCCGGGCCGAGCGGCGCTCGGCCTCGGCGTAGCTGATGCGATCTTGGTCGCACACCAGAAGCGGGTGCTCGGCACGCGCACGGGCTTGGCGCCGCAACACCGCGGCCACCGTGGGCGAGTCACCCGGCATGGTCACTGTGGGCGGCGGCATTGAAAAAGGTCCGGATTGCGCTCAGATCGGCCTTGCCCGAAGGTGTTCGTGGGATGGCGCCGACGATCGCGATGTCGGTGGGAATCTCGTAGCCGGCCAGTCGTGTCCGCAGATACTCGGTCAGCTCGCCGGGATCGGTCGACGCGGACCTACGCAGTTCCACCATGGCGACCGGCGTCTCACCGAGGCGCTCGTCGGGTCGGGCCACCACGGCTGCGCCCGATACCGCGGGGTGACTCTCCAGCGCGGTGCGCACGTCGTCGGGCATCACTTTGAACCCGCCGCGGATGATCGCCTGATCGGCACGTCCGACGACCCAGACAAATCCATCGTCGTCGATGCGCGCGATATCTGTGGTCCGCATCCATTCCGCCGATGGTCCGAGCTGTCCCGGTTTGACTTCCAGCAGACCGACCTGGTCCGGCCCGAGCGCTGTACCGGCGTCATCGACGACCCGCAGTTGCGCGCCAGGATTGGCCCGCCCGACGCTACCGCGTTTGGCCTGCCAGTACTGCTGGTGATCGGCCAGGGTCCAGCCAGCCACGCCACCGCCGAATTCGGTTGCGGCATAGGATGTCAGGACAGGGATGCCGTACTTTTCAGTGAAGGCATCGGCATCGTCTGCCGATAGCGGCGCCGTGCCGCAGGTGACGGCGCGGATGCTTTCCAGGTCTGCCGGTGTGAGATCGGAGTGCAGCACCGTTCGCAATGCGGCCGGCACCAGCGAAACCGTGCGCGGCCGATGTTTGCGCACCGCCTCGGCCCACCCGTTGAGCTCGAATCGTTCCAGCAGCACAAAAGATCTCGCCTCGGCGACGCATTGCAGCACCCGGAAAACCCCGCCGATGTGCACTAGCGGCGAGTTGACGATCGCGACGCCGCGTCGCAATTCGGTTGGCGCCAGGGCGCGCTCGGGCCGCGCGCCCATCACACTGCGCGCCAGCATGTCGTAGCTGAGGTCTATCCGCTTAGGTGGACCGGTCGTACCGCTGGTCAGCATTCGGACCGCGACGCCGGGCCGGTCAGCGGGCCCGGCGCTGTGCCGTGCCGGCCCGCCGGCGTTGGTCAAAGAGCCGCAATCGACGCCGTCGCGGTCCCAGGAGCGACCAGCTTTGCCAGGTCGTCGGGCTCACCGACTATCAGCGGCAATCCCAGGGCGACGATGTCAGCCCTGGTCCGCTCGTCGCCGCGAGACGGGTTGATGGTGACCACAGTCGCGCCAGCGAGTAGCACGCCGAGGAACGCGGCCACCTGTCCGGGGCGGTTGCGTAGCAACATCCCGATCTGCGGTGCGGTGCCGTGTTGTGCTGTCAGAGAGGCCATCTGCTGCGCCGCCGCGCCGAGCTGGCCCCATGAGTACCATCGCCCGTCGTACTCGATCGCGTCCGCGCCGGGCTGCAGATCCAGCACGTCGGCGATGCGTTGACTCAGCGGGTGATCGGCCATCAGCGGATCTTCGGTTCACTCCTGGCGCCATTGCCGTTGGGGTTGTTTTGGGCGGCCAATTCGGCCTTGCCGAGCGGGTTACCCAGCCGGGTATAGATCAGTCCCTGATCGAAGGCGGCGCGGTAAGGCTTGTCCAGCGACTCCCAGATCGCCTTGACGGTGCCCTGGGTCGCCGAGGGCGGCTTGGCGGCAATCGTCGCCGCTATTTCATGAGCTCGGTTCCACAAGTCTTCCGGGGCAACCACCTCGGAGACCAATCCGATCCGCAGCGCGGTGCCGGCGCTGACCCGCTCGTCGTTGCCCATCAGCGCTATTCGCAGCGCCTCGCCCAGCCCGATGCCGGCGCATCAGCCCGATCGGCTCTAGTGCACACACCAAACCGGCAGAGACGTGGGAATCGAAAAACGTTGCATCTGTTGAACAGATGACCACATCGGATTCGTTGACGAAATAAAATCCGCCGGCGGTGCACATACCCTGGACTGCGCATACCACCGGTTTCCACATCTTCTGCCACTTAGCGCTGAGCGCCTCGCCTGGATCTTCGTGGTTCCAGATATTTTCGGGCTGGCCATACGGCGTCTTGATGTCGAGTCCGGCGCTGAACGCGCGGGCGCCCGCCGCGCGCAGCACAACCGCATGCACCGACTCGTCGAGTTTGACCGCATGCCACGCTTGGACCATCTCTTCGCACATGGTGCGGTTGAAGGTGTTGAGCTGATCGGGCCGATTCAGCGTGATGGCGGCGACGTGGTCGGTGGCGTCGACGTCGAGCAGGATGGTTTCAAAATCCCCGGCGCTCATTTGCACTGCCATTCGGGCTTGCGCTTCTCTACGAAGGCCTTGGGGCCTTCGGCCGCGTCCTCGGTGCGCAGGACGCGCTCGCGGAATGTTTCGGCCATGATCTCGGCTTCGTGCAGCGGCACATTCAGGCCCTTCAGAATGGCCAGCCGGGTTCCCCGGACCGCCAGTGGAGCATTGGAGTTCACGATGTCCGCGATCTCATGGGCCCGCTCGAGGAGACGGTCGTGCTCGACGATTTCGCTGATCAACCCAAGCTCGTAGGCGCGCTGCGCGCTCATCCGCTCGTGCTTGCCCATCAATGCCATCCGCAGGGCAATGGAGCGGGGCAGCACCCGCGACACCCGCACCATCTCGCGTCCGGCCACCAGTCCGATGCTCACGTGCGGGTCGAAGAACGTAGCTTGCTCCGAGGCGATCACGATGTCTGTCGTGGTGACCCAGTCCATGCCGGCGCCACAGCACAACCCGTTGACCGCGGTCAGCACCGGCTTGGCCGCCGTCCGAAACGGGGGTGTGCCTTCCTGCGGCGCCTCCCACTGGTCATGTGTCGACAGGTACGGCCGTTCGTAAATCACCTTGCCGTCCTTGGGAATGACGTTAACGTCGGCCCCCGTGCAGAACGCCCGACCCGTGCCGGTGACGATGGTCAGCCATATCCGGTCGTCGTTTTCGGCCTCGTCGTAGGCCGCCCGGAGTTCGGTGACCATGTGCGGGCTGAGTGCGTTGAGCGCATCCGGGCGGTTCAGCGTGATAGTGGCGGTGTGCCCGTCAACCTCGTAGTTGATGGTGTCGAACGAATTAACAGGCATCCGTATTCCCTTCGTCTAACGCCCGGTGCGACCGGAAGCCTACTCGGTCAGCGGCCATCGAAATCCGGGGTGCGCCGCTCCCGAAACGCCTTGAGGCCTTCTTTGAAGTCACTTGTCCGACAGGATAATTCGAGGTTGAAAAGTTCCTGTGTCATGGATTGGCCCAGCGACGCGTGTTGGCCGAAGTTCAGGGCTTGCTTGGCCAGTCCGATCGCCACTGTGGGACCGGAGGCCAGTCGGGTCAGCAGCTGCTCGGTTGCGTCGTC
>CAWCFA010000012.1:0-748403 GCA_963794785.1 uncultured Actinomycetota bacterium
AGCACCTCGCAGAAGAATGCTTCGAGGACCGCGCGATTGAACAGCGTCTCTGCCTCCCTCGACGGGGACATCGGACCGCGCTGGTTCAACATCTCGCACATTTCCCTGGACCACCGCACCACCCTAGCCGACACACGTGCAACAACGGTCCAAACCATAATGGAGCCCAGCAGGGAACGTTAGGGGTTTGACGAAGTTTCCGGTAGAGCTGCCCGGTGTCAGCCTCAGTAATGGGCGCGAGTAATGGGCGCGCCGCGCAGATTTGTAGCACAGGAACGATTCCTCAGTCGATCTCGCCTGTCAGGCCGAACTCGGCCAAAGTGCGCGCCGCCAGCTCACGCAATGCGGGCTTGGTGTTCTCGGCGCCCGGCTGGTAGGCGACGACTGTGATGTAAATCTTGCCGATCGCCGGCGTGCGGCACGACACCACTTGCATATAGCCGCCCGTTCGCTCCAGCTGCATTCGCGATTGTTGCTGCCTGGTCCCCCGGGCCCAGGCGTGCTCGCATTGGGTGCCGTCGGCGCGGCTCACTACCATGCCGGCGTCGCCGAGGTTGGAATAGACCACTGGCAGATCTGGGTCGTTGAGCTGCGCTTCGACTCCCTGCTTCCACATCCGCTTGGGGGTAAAGGGCGCCAGCGCAGCCAGTTGCGAAGATTCATCTGGCGTACTCTCCAGAGTCTTCAGCGACTGTTTGATGGCGGCTCGGGCGTCACCCAGATCCGTCGTTAACACAGCCGGGTCGATGCTGACGCGGGCAAACGACACTGCGAGAGCACGTGTGTCGCCGTCGGTGCGGTTGCTCATAACGACCTGGAGGGTGACAGCGCCGTCAGTGCCACGTCGGCGCCCGAGGCTCTCCGCGAGTTTCGCGGCCAGCCCTGCGGCCAGCGTGGTCGCAGTTCCACCAAGAGCCTGCGCACGCGCATCCCAATGATCGAGGTCTACGAGGATGGCGATGCCGGGCAGGATGACGGAGTCGTCGTCGCCGTCTCCGCCGAGCGTGATAGGCCGTGATGGTGGAGACGATTGGCCAGGATTGTGCCGGTTACGACGGGTTAGTTTTGCAAATGCGACTAGCGCCCGGGCGACCTCGGATGCGTCCCGGGCCGATTGACGGGCATCCTGAGTCGCCGCACGCAGCCGAGTACGCGACCGAGGCGGTGGGTAGCCGAGATCGCGTAGGTTGCCCAAGACCGCATCACCCACCGCGACGAGACCTCCGACGCCGTCGACTATGTAGTGGGAGATCACGAATGTGACCGCAGTCGAGCCGTCTGTTAGGGGAAGGACGCTGAGATGCCAACCCGGCCCCCGTTCGGGATCAACGGGCACCTGTGAGCGTTCGTCAGCCCAGTCGCTGAGTTCGGTGCGTGGGCGAGCACACTCGGCGAAATCGATGTCCGCCGGTCCCCGGTCCAGAACCCACCGATCTCGGCCGAACGGCAGAGGCGAACGCTCGATGAGCCGTCCAGACAACCCGTGACCGAGGTTGCGGTGAAAACGTTTCAGCCCGTCAAAGTCGATAGCGTGCTCATAGACCCAGACAACTTGCATGACTTCCCGCTGACCGGTGGCGCGATGCCCTGCATAGAAGCCTTGGTCCACCAATGCAAGCAGATTATCCGGCGGCGCCTCGCTGTTGGACGCGCGGTTTTTAGCGGATGCGTGTGCGCGGCGTAGCTGGATTGGCACTGATTAACCTCCGATAACAGATGAATCGCCCAGGACGCCTAGTGGTGCTTACACCGGTTCACGGGACGCGGCGCCGCTCATGACGGCGAGGGCATTGGGGCGGTAGAACCCATTCACCGCATTAGATTAGCCTCGGTTCATCCGCTGAATACAAGGACTTAACAAGTCTCCGGGAATAGCCCGGCTCCTGGGTTATGCTGCCGGACGGCCGAGTGAGTGTGCGGCCGCCGCTTTGATTTCGCAGAACGCGCATAGGAAGTGAAGGGCCAGGATCGCGGGATGAAATTTGTGCTGGCGTTCTACGGAACTCGCGGCGATGTCGAGCCAGGTGTCGCTCTCGGGCGTGAGTTGCGGTACCGCGGGCACGACGTGTGCATGGCCGTGTCCCCGGATCTGGTCGGCTTCGCCGAGGCGGCCGGGCTTGCGACGGTCGGCTACGGACCTGATGTTCAGGCGTGGCTGGAATCGACGCGCAACTTCTGGACGTATTTCTTCCGCAACTTCTGGAGGGTTCGGGATGTGCTCGCGTTTTTGCGCGAATCTCGGGAACCCGGCACGCGGTGCTGGGGGGAGATGAGCACGATGCTGACCGCGCTGACCGACGGCGCCGACCTGCTGTTGACCGGCCTGAGTTACGAAGAGCTTGCCGCTAACGTCGCGGAGTCTCGCGACATTCCGTTGGCCACACTGCTGTGGTTTCCGATCCGGGTTAACGGCCACCTCGTGCCGATGCTGCCGGCGCCGTTGATCCGCTCGGCGATGAGGATGTACGAGTGGGTGGTTTGGCGTGGGGTGAAGAAGGTCGAGGATTCGCAGCGTCGTGAATTGGGCCTCCCGAAGGTCGCCGGCCCCGTGCCGCGACGGATCGCCGAACAAGGATCGCTGGAAATCCAGGCCTATGACGAGGTGTGTTTTCCCGGGCTAGCGGCGGAATGGGCGAAATCAGATGGGCCGACGCCCTTGAATAGGCCATTCGTCGGCACGCTGACGATGGAGTCGCCGACGGATGCCGATGAGGAGGTCTCGTCGTGGATGGCCGCCGGAACACCGCCGATTTTCTTCGGGTTTGGCAGCATTCCGGTCGAATCTGCCGCCGACACGATCGCCATGATCGGCAGGGCCTGCGCCCAGTTGGGCGAGCGAGCGCTGGTTTGCGCGGCCGCGTCTGATTTCAGCGCCGTGCCCCAGTTCGACCATGTCAAGGTGGTCGGGGCGATGAATTACGCGGCGATCTTTCCGGCCTGTCGCGCGGTTGTGCACCATGGTGGTGCGGGCACCACGGCCGCGAGCCTGCGCGCCGGCGTCCCCACATTGATTCTCTGGATGGCAGATGTTCAGTTGATCTGGGGAGCTGCGATCAAACGGCTGAGGGTGGGCACCGCCCGGCGCTTTTCGTCCGCGACCGAGAAATCATTGGTCGCGGACCTACGGACCATCCTGGCCCCGCAATACCTGACCCGGGCGCGCGAGATCGCCATCCGGATGACCGAACCCACCAAAAGCGTCGCGGCCGCCGCTGACCTTGTGGAGAATTTCGCCCGCCTCAAGCGTGTTGGCTGATCAGCGCCGGAGTGAAAAGGCTCCCATGCCAGCGTTTCCGCCACCCGCTCGCGATCGGCCCACAGCTGACCAACCGGACCGTCGAGAAGTCTAATTATTCTGTGCAGGACAGACACTTTCGCCAATTCAAGCCCGTGTCAGTTTCAGTTTCACGGAAAATCTAGGCTAACGGTAGCGAGCCTTCTCATACCCTGCATGTTGGTTGAGTGATGGTCGGCCGTTGGGCCCAGCGAGCCGGTAGGGACGAAGGATCTCCATGCTCGCAGATCCCTCCGCGCCAAACGCCACATTCGATCAGATCGCCGGGAAGGTCGTCGGCCAGTTCTGTCTCAACGCAACGCCGCAGACTGGTTGAGTCTCTGCATTCCAATCCGTCTCGGTATCCGTCGGTCAGTTTAGGCCCAAGTCCCGCTGCGCCGATGAGCGATCGCGAGGACCTCGTAGATCAGTTTCTGGATGGGCGGCGGGAGGAGCCGGTTAAGCTTGTTGAAGCGGTGGGAATCCTCAAATGCCGTCCGGAAACTGTATTCGCTCGCCCGATACGCCTCGAAAGCGCGGTCCAGCGCAGACTCATCCCAGGGCTCGTCCCGCGTGGCCGCGCGCAGCGTTTCGTGGACTACGGAAATCCAGTCTGTGCCGAAGGGCTCTTTCACCGGTCCGCAGTCTCGGTGGCGCCGCTGATCCTGTTTGAGAAACCCCTCGACTGCGCACTCATCGCGGGTGTTGAGATCGATGTCGAGGCCCGCGGAAATCCGCTTTATTTCTCGGTGCCAGTCGTCGAGGAGGTTGGCGTACCCGACGAACACGCGCGGCATGCCGCGCGTGTATTTCTCGGCCAACAGATTGTATTTCAGCCACAAGGCACTCGAGAGCTGCGGCGAGGCTCCGGTGCGCGCCGCAAGTGACGCGATGACCTCCTGCGGGTGGCGCACCGCAATCACAGCTGCGATGTCGAGTCCGGCCTGACGCGTCGCCTCGAACCACACGCCGGACAGCGCCGTTATCCTCGGGTCCTTGATGACCACGACCGGTGCGGCCGGCAGTGTGTTGAGAAACGTCCCGATCTCGGCGATGCAGTCGGCGTTCTCTTTGGCGTCGAACGCATCTTCCTCCTGCAGGCGCATTGTCGGGTCGAGCAAGCTACTGCGGTGGCGGTGCAGAATTGATTCGTTGAGAACGTTGGCTGCGCGCGGCTCCCAATAGCCAAGTGGATTGCCCGAGTTGGCGCCCGCCATCCCGGCCGGGAGCGTACCACCACACAACGAGAGAACCCGTGTGAGCGCCGACGTTCCGGACCGGCTCATGCCCATCACGAACAGAGCGACCGGGCGGGCCGCAGTTCCGGTCTGCGCGGCGGACGCGGTCAACGAGCAACTCCGCGCTTGATGCCCCGTGCAGCGCTGGAGCGCGGCGTTTCATCAGATGCGCGGAGGCAGGACGGCCCGGTACCGTTGGCACATTTGTTAGGCCGTCGGCATCTCTGTTTGAAACCCGTTTGGAGGTTGCGAGTCAGCACCGTGGCATTGAAACACAACAATTGGCACGCGCGTAAACCAACCCAGTTAATCGATCTGCCGCCTATCGGCTCATCCGGCAGAATAATCGGTGGCCCGGCGATATCGCCGTGAATGACTATATGTCGCGTCATCCCCGGGGCCCGGGGGCACTCACCCCGCTCACCCAGTGCAAGTCCGCGAGCGGCGCGTCGAACCCCACAGTCAACCGCGCCCGCTGCCCGCGGCGCCCACCGCAACCCCTAGCCTCACTTACGAACCGATGGCGCCCAGGCGGCCCGAATTCCCCCAAGCAATCACAGCACTTCGCCATCGGATGACTCAGGTGGCGAAGTGCACCTGGTTCACATGTGCGGCCACTCGCAGGGCGTTGGCCGCGACCGTCAAACTGGGATTCAAACCGGTGCTGGACGGAAAGAACGAGGCGTCTACGACGTAGAGGTTGTCGACTTCGTGCGCCCGGTTTTGGGGGTCCAACACGCTGGTTTTGGGATCGGTACCGAAGCGGCACGTCCCGCAGACGTGGCCCAGCGTCGTGTTGTTTCCACCAGTCCGCAGTGTGAGTTTACGAAACGGCTTGAACCCATCTTTGACCTGCCGCAAAAACACCCGGCGACGTTCGACTTCGCTGGGGTGCAAGCGATAGTGAAGTCGCAGCCGCTGGCGGCCGTCGACGCTGGGGCGATCCCAGGGCAAAACTCGGTTGTCCAGGTACGGCAGGTCTTCCATGATCGCGGCCAGCACCAGCCCACCGTTGAAGAAGCGATCGTAGATCGGCCGCACCGCCGGGCTGACCAGGCGCAGTGCCTTCGGCTGCCAGCCGGGATGGTTGGTCAGCATGTCCATGGATGCCAAGTTGGCCATCGCGCCGGCTGACTGCACGGTGCCGTATTTCTGCCCCTCCCAGAAATAGAAGTCGTTGAGTCCGATCTCTTTATTTTCGGCGGTGATCTTGCAGCCGCGATGCGGCCAGATCTCGATCCAATCCATCAGATGGCGCATCAAGTTGCGGCCCACCCAGTCTGAGCCATTGGCCAGTCCATTCGGCCAGTCGCCGGAGCGGGAGTTGAGCAACAGCAGCGGGGTGGCTAGCGCGCCGGCGGCCACCACCACAACTTTGGCCTTAAGGGTCAGCGTGTCGGAGCGATGCTCGCAGATCACCTGGGTGACGTGCGTGCGATCGGCATCTAGACGCAGCACCCGGCATTCGGCCAGCAGCTGGGCGCCGTGCTCGGTGATCGCGGGCAGCACGCCATTGCGCGCGGCGTCGTTCTTGCACGATAGCGGACACAAATGGGCCTGGCAGGTGGGACACCCGTCGGTGTAATCGCACGCCATCGGCAGGTGATAGGGGTGCAGTCCGCGCCCTGACAGGTAGTTGACCAGCGGCTGGTTATCGGCCGAAAACGGGGGCGCAGCAGGCAGGTTGACGTCAAACGCTTCCGGCCGCAGGGGATCGCGCGCGCCGCGCACCCCCAGCAGTTTTTCGGCCTCTGCGTACCAGGGACTCATCTGGTCATAGGTGATCGGCCAGGCCTCGGGCACGGTGGAAGCGCCGGGGTTGCGGAAGTTTTGCCGGGGGGTGAAATCTTGAACGAAGAATCGCTCGCAGACCATGCCGTACAAGGCCGAGGAGCCGCCCGTGCCGCTGCCGATGTACGGTACGAACCGCTTCGGGAAGCGCCCGCTGATGTCTTCGATCTCGTCGGTGGAGCGTCCAGCGCGCGTCAAGGCGTCGTAGTAGCCGGCCGGGGAACGGTAGGCCTGTGGCTCGGCCAGTTCGGGCATGGCCCCGCGAATTGTGCCGGGTGTCCCGGGCAGTGTCGAGCGTCCTTTTTCGACGAACAGCACCCGTCGGCCCGAGCGGGCCAGTGAGTAGCCCAGCATTCCGCCGCCCATGCCCGTGCCCACGACGATCACGTCCCACACAACGCGTTCGGCCTCGCGCGCACTCAACTCGCCGACAGCCAAAATTCAACTCCTTAGTGGCCTGGTCCGGGCGAATCGAGATCGTAGCATCGCATACCACGGACGGATGGGTGAAAGTTACCCGCGTTGTTCGAGCAGGCCGCACGTCGTTGGCCGTGTTCGGGCGCAGGGTTTCAACACAGGCCGAAGAATGGTGGTGAATTCATCGTCGTGACGGTCACGTTGGAAGCGCTGCGCCGTTTCCACCGCGCGAAAAGCGAGGCTACGCCGCAGATCTTCGTCGGACTCGAGCGCCATCAGGTTGGCTGCGAGTGCGTTCGCGTCTCCGGCGGGGCTGAGCAGTCCGTTGACTCCTGGATCGATGATCTCCGGTGTGCCACCGGTGTTTGTCCCGCATACCGGCAGTCCGGCTCTCATCGCCTCTACGGTGACGCGGCCGAACGCCTCGCATTGGCTGCACATGAGGCCGACGTGGGCGGCGGACCAGTAGCGTCCGACGTCGCGGGTGGGTCCGTCAATGGTGACTAGGTCCTCGACGCCCAGGCGTCGAGCTAGCGTGCGAAGTGGTTTCTGGTTGCCAGCCACCGACCAATGTCAACTCGATGTCGACGCCGGCCTTGCGGGCAATGGCTACAGCCTCGACGGCAAGGTGTTGTCCCTTGGCTTCAGAGAAGTAACCGACCAACACGGCTCGCATGGGCTCGCCCGGGTGGCGCTGCGGCGGCGTGCCGAGTGGGGTGTCGACGACCGGGTAGACCACGTGACGTCGTCATGTTCGGATCTACTGCGAGCAGAGCCTTCTCCACTGCGTGTGAATTGCAGATCACCGACTCCGACAGCTGGCCGATCAGGCGGATGGTCCGGTGGTGGCCCAACAGGAACTGAAGCTGATGGTCGTCTCTTCCGAACTCGCGGACCATCCAGTAGTGCGGGATGCCGAGCAGTTTGGCAGCGATCGCGTGCGCGGGAATGACCATCGTGTTGGTGAGCACCATCGTCGGGCGTAGTCGAATAAGTAGCAACACTGCTGGCAAGATGCCTGAAAGGAGAAGCGCGCCAGCGGGAATCGCGCCGATGAGCGCCTCGATGCGTGGCGTGCGTGACCGTTGCGAGAAAAGCCCACCCCGGTATAAAGGTAATCTTGGTCCGGACATCGTGCCGAGCGCACTCCGCCGCCAGGCTTCCCTTCCATGGGCAGACGGCGACCACGTCTAGGTCGGGCCGCTTTTCCCGGATCGCCAAGACCATGTCGCGAAATCCGAGCGCGCCGCCTCCGCCGAAACTGCCGACGTTTGAGATCACCATCACCCGGGGGACCGGGCTCGCTTTGCGTGAAGCTGTGATCGCCCGAAGCCGGGTTCCCACGCGGCGCAAGGTATCAGCGGCAACCATTGCCAGAGTGTATGTCGGCGTTTCGGTTGGCATAGGCGGCGACGGAAGTAAACCGCTCCTTGTCGGCCAGCGACCAGTCCGCAGATTCATACATGACAGTTCAATCTGGTCCGCGATGACCGGTTCGTCGGGCCCGCGATGCACGCGTTGCTCGATCTGCCCGGCCACCTCTTAGCTGACTGCTAGCATCCCGTCCGTGTCTGAAACCGGCGGCCGGGTGCGGATCGGCATCCTGGGGGCCGCCCGCATCGCACCGACGGCGCTCATCAAACCGGCTCGGGAAAACGCCGAGGTCGTGGTGGCCGCGGTGGCCGCACGCGATGTATCTAATGCTCAAGCCTTTGCCGCCAAACACGGCATCGCCCGGGTGCACGACAGCTACGAGGCGCTGATCGCCGATCCGGACCTGGACGCTATCTATAACCCGCTGCCCATCGGCTTGCACGGCAGGTGGACTCGGGCTGCGCTTGCCGCGGGCAAGCACGTGCTGTGCGAAAAGCCGTTCACTGCCAACGCCGCCGAGGCCCGCGAGGTCGCCGAACTGGCCGCCAAGTCAGGCCGGGTTGTGATGGAGGCATTTCATTACCGCTACCACCCCTGTGCTTCGCGCGTTGACGAAATCATTGCCTCGGGGGAGCTGGGCAAGCTGAAGCGGGTAGAGGCGAAGTGGTGCTTTTGGATGCCGAAGTCCTCTGACAACCGCTACAACTACGCCCTCGGCGGCGGCGCACTGATGGACCTCGGATGTTATGCGGTCGACATGGTGCGCAGGTTCGGCGGTTCGACCCCGGAAGTCGTTTCGGCGCAGGCGAAACTGCGCGGTCCGCAGGTGGACCGGGTCATGACGGCCGAATTGCGGTTTGCCGGCGGGCACACCGGCCGGATCCACTGCTCGATGTGGTCGACCGATCTACCGCACTTGACCGTAAAGGTGGTTGGCGACCGCGGCGAGCTGCGGCTCAATCCGCTGATCCCGTTCCAGCGGTTCTCGGTCCGATCGACCGGCGGAAAGCGGGTGGAGAACTTCACGGCAGCGCGCTCCACCTATGCGTACCAGCTTGACGCTTTCGCTGCCGCAGTGCTGCGCGGTGAACCGGTGAAGACGACACCGGAAGAAGCGATCGAGAACATGACCGTCATCGACGCGATGTATCGCGCTGCCGGCCTTGCGCTCCGTGAGCCCGCTTGAACCAATGGTCGGTTCACCCAGTTACTTGTCTGGGCACGGGCAGGTGTGCCGCATCGACGCGCGAGCGGAGGCGATCGATCGACTCCTGTCACACCAGTCACACAACCGCATCGTCCTAACGGCCCAGTTGCTGCGGTTTCGGCGGAACGAAACCTGCGATTTCGGAATCGGACCTCAAACACAATTCGACGCGCGTAGCGTACGACAAAAGTCACTCGCGGCCGCTAGTCGTCCCCAACGATGTGGAACCCAATGTCTTCTTATTTGATCGCAACATCGGGAGCTCTGACCACTGCGTCAGCGGATTTGACCGGGATCGGGCAAACGATCGGTGCGGCCTACGCGGCGGCGGCGCCTTCGACGACGTCGGTGGTGGCTGCGGCCCAGGATGAAGTGTCGGCGGCGGTCGCGCAGTTGTTCTCCACCTATGCGCGGGAGCATCAGGCGCTGAGTGCGCAAGCGGCGGCGTTTCATGCAGAGTTCGTGCAGGCGTTGGACAAAGCGGAGGGCGCCTACGCGGCCGCGGAGGCGGCCAATACTTCACCGCTGCAGGCCGCGCTGGCGGCAGGTCAATGGTGCCCAGTCGAGGCGCTAACCGGGCGTCCGCTAATCGGCAACGGCGCCAACGCCACGACGCCGGGCGGCAACGGCGGCAATGGCGGCATTTTGGCGGGCAGCGGCGGCAACGGCGCGGCTGGCACGCCGGGGACCGGGCAAAACGGCGGTAACGGCGGGTCGGCAGGCTTGTTCGGCGCCGGCGGCAATGGCGGCGCCGGCGCGTCTGGTGTGGCCGGCGGGGCCGGGGGCCGCGGTGGGGCCGGCGGTGCGAATGGATGGTTTGGCGGTGGCTCCCCCGGGTTCGGCGGGGCCGGCGGCGCCGGCGGCGGCAGCGGGGTCGGTCAGCCAGGTGGTGCGGGCGGCGCCGGCGGGGCCGGCGGGTTGAGCAAGGAGCTGTTGTTGGGAACCGGCGGGGCCGGTGGGAACGGCGGTGCCGCCGCGGGCGGCGGCAGTGGCGCCACCGGTGGCAATGGCGGCGGGGCTGGCGGGTCTGGTGCGGCTGGTGCGGCCGGGGGCGCCGGCGGCGCCGGCGGCGCCTCCCTCGGACTGTTGGGCGACGGCGGGCACGGCGGCCAGGGCGGATCCGGCGGCACCGGCGGCAACGGCGGCACCGGCGGCGCTGGCGACGTCGGCGTGAACAACGGCAACGGCGGCGATGGCGGCAACGGCGGCTCATCGGTCACGGCGGATCCGGTGGCGCTGGCGGCGCCGGCGGTCTCTTGGGCGGCGCGGGCGCCAACGGCAAGGCTGGCGACCGCCAGTGCTCGCTAGGCAATGGCGGCGACGGCGGAAACGCCGCCGGCAATGGTAACGGCGGCAAAGGCGGCAACGGCGGCAACAGCACCACCGCCGGTGTGCCGGCAGGCAATGGCGGTCACGGCGGCGACGGCGCTGGCACCGGTAACGGCGGCGCCGGAGGCAACGGCGGCACCGCCGGTTCCAACGGTTCGCAGGGAGGCGACGGCGGCGACGGCGGCAACGCTCACTGGCAGCGGTAGCGGCGGTACCGGCGGCAACGGCGGTAACGTCGGCAACACCGGTTCGCAGGCAGGCGTTGGCGGTAACGGCGGCAACGCCGACGGCAACGGTAACGGCGGTAACGGCGGTAACGGCGGCACCGCGGGTTCCGGTTCGCAGGCAGGCGCTGGCGGCAACGGCGGCAACGCCGCCGGTAGCGGTAAGGGCGGTAACGGCGGTAACGGCGGTCTCTCGGTGAGTGTCACTTCGGCGGCCTCCGCCAGCGGCGACGGTGGGAATGGCGGGAACGGCTTCTCCGGTGGTGCCGGTGGGGCCGGTGGCGCGGTCACCACGACCGGAACGGGAACCGCCACAGCCGGCGGGGGCGGCGTCGGTGGCACCGCCAGCAACGGCGTCGGTGGGACCGGTGGGGCCGGCGGTAGCGTGGTTATCAATAGCGCTTCCTCTTCGGTTGCCGCCGTCGGCGGCACTGGCGGAGCGGGCGGCGCGGCGAGCGCCGTCGGGGGCACCGGGTGGTTCGGGTGGGAGCGGCGGTGCGGTGACTACCTTCGGGAGCGGAAACGCTACCGGCGGTACTGCTGGTATTGGCGGTAGCGGCGCTTAACGGCGGCAGTGGCGGCGCCGGTGGTAGTGCGGTGAGTAACGGAACCGGCAACGCCACCGGCGGTGCGGGCGGAGCCGGAACCAGCTGGCTCCGGCGGCGCGGGTGGTGCCGGCGGGGCCGGTGGCCTCGCGGTAATCGGATCCGCCAACTCGACGGCTACCGAACCGGCGGCGACGGTGGGGAGGGCGGGAACGGCGCGTCCGGTGGGGCCGGTGGGGCCGGTGGGGCCGGCGGGGGGGTCGTCACCAGCGGAACGGGAACCGTCAGCCTGGGCGCGGGTGGCGCCGGTGGCGACGCCAGCAGCGGTGCCGGTGGGGCCGGTGGGGCCGGCGGTAGCGCGACAGATCCAGAACGGTTCCTCTTCGGTCACCGTTACCGGCGGCGCCGGTGGCGATGGCGGGAACGGCGCCTCCGGTGGGGCTGGTGGGGCCGGTGGGTTGGTCGTCAGCAACGGAACGGGAAACACCGCCGGCGGCAATGGCGGCAATGGTGGCACTGGCAGCGGCGGCGCCGGTGGGGCTGGTGGGGCTGGCGGTGGCGCGCAGATCCAGAACACTTCCTCTTCGGCTACGGTTACCGGCGGCGCTGGTGGGAAGGGCGGGAACGGCACCTCTGGTGGGGCTGGTGGGGCCGGTGGGTTGGTCGTCACCAATGGAACGGGAAACACCGCCGGCGGCAATGGTGGCGATGGTGGCACTGGCAGCGGCGGCGTCGGTGGGGCCGGTGGGGCCGGCGGTGGCGCGCAGATCCAGAACAGTTCCTCTTCGGCCACCGTTACCGGCGGCGACGGTGGCAATGGCGGGAACGGCACCTCCGGTGGGGCCGGTGGGGCCGGTGGGTTGGTCGTCACCAACGGAACGGGAACTGTCGAGACTGGGCGCGGGCGGCGCCGGTGGCGACTGGCAGCAGTCGGCGTCGGTGGGGCCGGTGGGGCCGGCGGTGGCGCGCAGATCCAGAGTACTTCCTCTTCGGTTACCGTTACCGGCGGCGCCGGTGGCGATGGCGGGAACGGCACCTCCGGTGGGGCCGGTGGGGCCGGTGGGTTGGTCGTCACAACGGAACGGGAAACACCGCCGGCGGCATTGGCGGCGCTGGTGGCACCGGCAGCAGCGGCGTCGGTGGGGCCGGTGGGGCCGGCGGTGGCGCGCAGATCCAGAGCATTCCTCTTCGGCTACCGTTACCGGCGGCGCCGGTGGCAACGGCGGGAACGGCACCGCCGGTGGGGCCGGTGGGGCCGGTGGGGTGGTCGTCACCAACGGAACGGGCAACACCGACGGCGGCATTGGCGGCGCCGGTGGCACCGGCAGCGTCGGCGTCGGTGGGGCCGGTGGGGCCGGCGGTGGCGTGCAGATCCAGAGCACTTCCTCTGCGGCGACCATCACCAGCGGCGCCGGTGGCAACGGCGGGAACGGCAGCGCCGGTGGGGCCGGTGGGGCCGGTGGGGGGGTCATCACCAACGGAACGGGGACCGTCAGCGTGGGCGCGGGCGGCGCCGGTGGCACCGGCACTTCGGCGTCGGTGGGGCCGGTGGGGCCGGCGGTAGCGCGCAGATCCAGAGCAGTTCCTCGTTCTCCACCGTCACCGGCGGCGCCGGCGGCAACGGCGGGAACGGCAGCGCCGGTGGGGCCGGTGGGGCCGGTGGAGGGGTCGTTACCAACGGAACGGGAACCACCGACGGCGGCAATGGCGGCGCCGGTGGCACCGGCAGCAGCGGCGTCGGTGGGGCCGGTGGGGCCGGCGGTGGCGTGACTATCCAGGGCACTTTCTCTTCGGCCACCGCCACCGGCGGCAATGGTGGCGATGGCGGGAACGGCACCTCCGGTGGGAGGGCGGCGCCGGTGGTGTCGCGCATGTCTCTAACAGTGTTTCTTCGGCTGCCGCGATTGGGGGCAATGGCGGTAACGGCGGCGACAGCTCGGCACAATCGGCCGTGGGCGGCGCGGGTGGAGACGGCGGAAATGCTTCCTCCTCTCGCCTGCCAACCGGCGGCATCGGCGGTTCTGGGGGCTCCGGTGGACCTGGCGGGTCGACCGGAGCCAGAGGCGCAGACGGCGGTACTGGGCCATAACGAGTCGCCTGGACGGCGGTCGTCGTCTACGCGGATCGCGCGTCTCCCACGACCGAGGCTACGCACCTAATCGATCGTGGATCGCGCGACTGCTGGGTCGACCGTTCAAGGACCTGATCCGCGTGCACGCCGCTGCCAGCCATCGTGGATCCGCGGATCATGGCCGGCGAAAAGGCTTTCGTCGCTAACGTACGTGCCGACAAACCCGCCGCCGAAACCGAAAGAGCCGGTTTCCGTTCAACACGGGTGTAACGACGGGTATCGTCTGTCTTCGTGATCGAGCTAGATGGCGTAGCGAAGACGTTCGACGGGGCAATACACGCATTGCAGGACGTGAGCTTTTCCGTTCCGACGGGGTCGGTTTGCGCTCTGCTCGGTCATAACGGCGCCGGTAAGTCGACCGCGATCAAGATCCTGTCAACGTTGCTGCGGCCCACCTCTGGCCAAGCAGTTGTGGCTGGGTACGACGTCGTCCGAGACCCGGCACAGGTGCGGGCAAGCATCGGGAGCATCGGGCAGCTAGCCGCGCTCGATTTTGAGCTCACCGGCCGGGAGAACCTGGTGTTGTTCGGCCGGCTGCGGGGAATGCGGCGCAAACATGCGCGGCTGCGAGCCGACGCTTTGATCGATCAGTTCGACATGTCGCATGCCGCCGACCGGCCGGTGCGAACCTATTCGGGTGGCATGGTGCGCCGCATCGATATCGCCGCAGGACTGATGGTTCCGCCGAAAGTGCTTTTCCTCGACGAGCCGACAACCGGGTTGGACCCGCGTAGTCGCCGCGACGTGTGGGGCCTGGTGTCATCGTTGTCAGCCCAGGGCGTCACAATCCTGCTCACGACGCAGTATCTCGAAGAAGCCGACATGCTCAGCGATTCGATCGTCGTTATGAACAAAGGTCGTGTTGTCGCCGACGGGACCGCCGAAGAACTCAAGCGCCGCGTGGGATCGGGCTACTGCACGGTGAGTCCTGTCAATCCGGCCGACCTGTCCAAGATCTTCGCCGCGGTCGCCGATCTCGACGGCGCCGAAGCCGATTACGAGGCGAACACCGTGTCGGTGCTCGCGCCCGATGGTGTCGCGACGCTCGGTGAGGTGTTTCGCCGGGTGGACCGGCTTGGCGTTGAGCTAGTCGACATAGCGCTGCGCAAGCCGTCCTTGGACGAAGCGTTTCTGCACCTTACGGAGGGCGTCACCACGTGAGCGCGCTTGCTGCTCTGACCGAGCGCACGGTGCACGACGCACTGCGCAACGATCTGCCGTTCGCGGTTGTGTCGCCCGCGCTGAACTTCCTCGTCTTCAACTTCATGCTGGGCAATGTGATCGACACCGGTGGAATGAGCTACCCCCAGTACGTCCTACCGGTTGTCGTCATCCAGGTGATCTTTCTCGGCGCGCTGACGACCATGGACCGTGCTGCCCGAGACGAGCGGAGCGACTTCGCGGATCGGCTCCGCACGCTTCCTATATCCGCGGTAACACCGCTGATGGCTCGCATGTCGTATTGCCTCTTCCGCGGCGCCCTTGGCCTGCTTGCCGCGATCGCTGTCGGGTACGTGTTCGGCTTCCGAATGTTCGGCGGGTTCATCTATGCGGCCGCTTTCGTTGTTCTTGTCCTCATGTTGACGCTGGCGCTATCGCTCGCCGCCGATGCAGCCGGGGTTCTTTCCGTAGCCTCGCAAGGTGGGATCGCGAACAGCGGAGTGGTGGATCAGTTGCTGCTGGTTCCCCAAATGCTGCTGGTCATGCTGTCCACCGGGATGGCGCCGGTCGACTCGTTTCCCGACTGGCTGCATCCGTTCGTGCGGTACCAGCCTGTTTCGCAGGTGACGCAAACCTTGCGTGGGTTCGCCACTGGCCATGTCGTGGTGAGCAATCTGGCGACCAGTTTGGCGTGGTGTCTTGGGCTGCTGGTGGTGTTCGGTGCAATCGCGGTGCGGGTACAGAGGCGGCCGCAATGAGCGCTGAACGCACCGCCGCGGAGCTCACTGGCCGCCGAAAGTCTGCTGTTCGCGGGCCATCTACTCACCCGGTGGCGGCGCCAGCCGATGGTGCTGATTCAGGCTCTGGTGTTCCCGACCTTTCTGCTGATTGCCTACAAACTGCTGGTAGGCAAGTCGATAATCAGGATCACCGGTACGGACAGTCTCTACGGCCTGGTGCCGATGTGTGCCGTGGCCGGTGCGATGTTCGGGGCGCTTGCAACCGGCCGCACGCATTTGGATCGACCGCGACAGCGGTCTGATCGGCAGACTGTGGGTGTTTCCCGTACACCGGGCCAGCGCGCTGGCCGGCAGGCTGCTCGCTGAGGCCGCGCGCACGCTGGTGAGTTCCGCGCTGATCACAGCGGTCGGTGTTGGGCTCGGACTTCGCTTCAGAGGCGGCTGGCTCACTGTGATCCCGTTCATACTGGTGCCGGTGCTGGTGGTTGTCGTCTTCTCGATGGCAGTGATAGCGATCGCGGTGCGGGCCAAGAACGGTTCGGCGCTCATGTGGCTAGGGGTGCCGTGCACCGGCGCGGTGTTTGCCAGCTCTGGTGTCGTTCCCACTCACACGCTGCCATCGGCGGTGCGGCTCGAGATCCACCTGCAACCGATGTGGCCGACGATTGAGTCGATGCGGGGACTTGCCCAAGGTGGTCCCGCGCTGTGGCCGCTCCTGCTGACCGTTATGTGGGCTATTGGTCTGGCCGCGGTGCTCGGGCCACTGGCCGTCCGCGGTTACCGTGCCGCCGCCGAATCCGGGCACTGACATCGCGGCTACGGATTGGAAGGTCAGGATTCGCGATGAAATTTGTGCTGGCGTGCTACGGCGCGCGTGGCGATGTCGAGCCCTCCGTCGTTGTGGGTCGCGAGTTAATGCGCCGGGGACACGACGTGCGCATCGCGATCCCGCCCAACCTGTTGGCTTCGCCGAGTCGGCTGGGCTTACGGCATCGGTTTACGGACGGACTCGCGGGTCATTGCGGCAGTGCAGCACGACTACTGGACCTATTTCTTCCGCCTCCCCTGGAACAGGAAAGAACTGGAGAGGTTGGGCCGCGAAATTTCGGAGATCGTTACGCAATGCTGGACGAGGAACTTACCACGCTGAAGTCGCTGGCGGACGGGGCCGACCTGATCATGTCCGGCTACGGTTTCGAGCAATTCCCGCTTCAATGTCGCGGAGTATTACGACATTCCGTTCGCCATGCTGTATTGGTTCCCGATCCGACCCAATGGGCAAGCTCGTGCCATTGCTGCCGGCACCCTTGGGCCGCGCCGCAATGAGGGGGTACGAGCGGCTGACGTGGGGCGGTCCGGCGAAGGAGGTCGAGGACGCGCAACGTCGTGAACTCGGTCTGCCCAGGCAACGCGCCCCTGGCCACGCCGGATCGACGAGCGCGGATCCCTTGAGATCCAGGGCAACGACAAGTGTTCATTCCGGGGCTGGAAGCCGAGTGGGCGAAATGGGATGGCAAACGGCCCCTCGTCGGCACGCTGACGCTGGGGTTCCCACAGGATGCCGATGAGGAGGTCTTGTCCTGGATTGCGGCGGGAACACCGCCGATTTGCTTCGCCTTCGGCAGCCTCGCAGTCGAATCTGCCGCCGACATGCTGGCCATGATCGCTGCGGTTTGCGCGCGGCTGGGCGAGCGGGCGCTGGTTTGCGCCGGCGTGAGCGAGTTCAGCGATATCCACCAGTTCGAGCACGTCAAGGTGGTGGGTGCGGTGAATTACGAGGCGATCTTTCCGGCCTGCCGCGCGGTCGTGCATCACGGCGGCGCGGCCACCACGGCCACGTGCCTGCGCTCCGGAGCCCCGCAGTTGGTCCTCTGGACGTTCTATGATCAGCCGTTGGAGGGGGCTGCGCTCAAACGCTTGGGGGTGGGCGCCTACCGGCGTCTTTCGACCACCACCGAGGAGTCGCTGGTCAAGGACCTACGCCGGATTCTTGCCCCGGAATACCTCGCTCGGGCCCGCGAGCTCGCCCCACGGATGACCAAACCCGCCGAAAGCGTCGCGGCTGCCACTGATCTTGTGGAGGATTTCGCCCGCTTGCGGCGTGTTGGCTGATCCAAACATCTGCAATCAGATCGATTGCGGCGAAGGTACGCGACACGACCTCCCGTTAGCTCATCTGTATTAGGCCATATGCCGATGTACCAATCTGTTAGACAGGTGTGTGTTAAACCTCCACTCGAAGAATCCATCCTCTTACCAGGTAGGTGACTTTGAAACAGGCCGACAGCGTTAGCCGGGCCGGAGGTGTGGAGGATCGGCGCTCGGCGCCGACGGGATTTCGCCCTGACATTGAGGGTTTACGCGCCGTCGCAGTGTTGGCCGTGGTTCTCTTTCACGCCGGGGTGCCGGGGGTCTGCGGCGGCTTTGTCGGCGTGGACGTGTTCTTCGTCATTTCGGGCTTCCTCATCACGGGGCTGCTCTGGCGCGAGGCGAACAGCACCGGCACTGTCCGGCTGGGCCGCTTCTACGGGGCTCGGGCCCGCCGACTGCTGCCTGCATCGGCGACGGTCGGCGTCATCACCGCGATCGGCGCATTTGTCCTGCTACCACCATTGCAGATTGGCAGCGTCCTTCGTGACGGCATCGCCAGCGCTTTGTATGTCAGCAACTACTGGTTCATTGTCGGAAGCGTCAACTACTTCGGCGGCCACATGCCGCCATCGCCGTTCCAGCACTACTGGTCATTGGGTGTCGAGGAGCAGTTCTACTTGGTGTGGCCGGCGTTGATCATCGGTACGGCCTGGGTGATCCGACGAGTAGGTCGGCGCACCAGGACGCATGCCACCGTCTCGAAACGCCCGTATCTGGTAGTCCTTGCGCTGGTCGGAGCTGCGTCATTCGCGCTGTCGCTGGTGGACACTGTTTCGTTGGCTTCGGTGGCGTTCTATTCGTTGCCGACCCGGGCCTGGCAATTGGCCGCCGGCGGTCTGGTGGCACTGACCGCCGAACAGTGGCGCCGACTACCGCCGCGAGCTGCCGCGCTGACCGGATGGGCCGGGCTGGCGCTAATCCTGCTGGCCTGCACCTCGTTGAGCCCGACCACACCGTATCCCGGTAGCGCCGCGCTGTTGCCGGTGCTGGGTGCGGCGCTGGTGATCGGCGCCGGCTGTGCTGCAGCGTCGCAGGGCTGCGGCCGGGTCCTGGCGGTGCCGCCGATGCAGGCGATCGGCCGGGTGTCGTACTCGTGGTATCTGTGGCACTGGCCGGTGCTGGTGCTCGCCCCGGCGTTGTTGGGCCACCCACTCGGGCTGGCCGCCAGGGTGGCCGCGGCCTTGCTTTCGGGCGGGCTCGCGGTGCTTAGCATGCGTTACATCGAGAACCCGCTCCGATTCGCAGCTCCGATTCGCCGGTCTGCGCTGGCGAGTCTCGCGCTCGGCGGTGCCGCCACCGCGGTGGCGGTTGCTGTTGGCCTGGCGCTGCTGGCACGCATTCCCGTCCCTGTCGGGCGCGGCCCGGCAGCTGCGGCGCTGACAATCACTGCAGCGTCTCCTCCCGCGGGCTCCGCCTGTCGACGCCTACGACGCGGCGGTGCAGCAGGCGTTCGCGCAGGTGCAGGGTGCGGTCGCGGCATCGGTCGAGCTCAAAGCGGTGCCGTCGAACCTGGACCCGCCGCTTGCCGATGCGGCGGCTGAAGACCTGTCGTTCAACGGCTGCCTGCGCAATATTCCCGAAAGCGGGCAACCTGAGTGCGCGACCGGCGATACCGCCTCGACGACGACAGTCGCCCTGGTCGGCGACTCGAACGCCGCCATGTGGAAACCGGCGTTCGAGCAGGTCGCCACGCAGCGACACTGGCGGCTTGAGATGCTGGCCAAAGGGGCCTGCCCATTGATGAACTTGCCCAGCACCAACCCCCGGCATCGCCAGTTCGAACAATATTCACACTGCGAGCAATGGCGCGGTCAAATCATCGCCCGGTTACGGGCCGAGCACCCACGCCTTGTCGTGGTCAGCATGTACCGGGGCTACGATGCTGGCGGCGAAGATCGGCCGCTCGGTTTCACGTCATACGACCCGGCCTGGCTCGATAGCCTGACGCGCCTCGTGCAGCAGCTGCGCGGTATCGGTGCGCAGGTACTGGTGCTCGGGCCGATCCCCGATCCGCACAAAGTGGTGCCTATCTGCTTGTCCGGCCACCTCGACGATGCGACGGCCTGCTCGTCGGCACGGTCGACGGCGGTGAACCAACTCGGCATCGCAGCTGAGATCGCCGCTACGAAAAGGGCCGGAGGACAATACGCCGACGTCACTGACCTGTTCTGCACCGCTGACCGCTGTCCGGTCATCGTCGGCAATACCTTGGTCTACCTTGACTGGGGTCATCTGACGTTCGAATATTCCCGGCTGCTGGCACCGGTGATTGGGGCGCTGGCTGACCGCGCGCTCACCTACAGTTGACCCGCTGTGCAGCATTGGTAACGATTGTCGGGCGACGCCAGCACCAGCGAAAAGCGCGCCATGATGGCGCCGGCAGCACCTCCACACCGACCAACAACAACGCCAAGCCGCTTACCAACCGGCAGCGGCTTGACATAGGAGAGAACCTATGGCTGAAAGCGGCAGCCCAGTGCGGATCGGCATCCTGGGCGCCTCACGCTTCGCACCGATGACCCTCATCAAACCAGCCCAGGGTAACGACGAGGTGGTCGTGGCCGCGGTGGCATCGCGCGATGTGTCGCGGGCTCGAGCGTTCGCCGCTAAACACGGCATTGCGCGGGCGCATGAAAACTACGAGGCGCTGATCGCCGATCCGGACCTGGATGCTGTCTACATCGTGCTGCCGAACAGCTTGCACGGCAGGTGGACGCGGGCTGGCCTGGCCGCGGGCAAGCACGTGCTGTGCGAGAAGCCATTCATGGCCAATGCCGCGGAGGCCCGCGAAATCGCCGAACTGGCCGCTACGTCCGACCGGGTTGTGATGGAGGGTTTCCAATACCGCTACCACCCATTGACTCTGCGCGTTGAGCAGATCATTGCCTCAGGCGAGCTAGGCAACCTGCAGCGGGTGGACATCGCAGTATGCGTCCTGCTGCCGAAGTCCTCAAACACCAACGTCTACGACTACTCCCTTGCCGGCGGCGCGCTGATGGATGCCGGAAGCTACGTGGTCCACATGCTGCGCACGTTCGGCGGGTCGACCCCGGAAGTCGTTTCGGCGCAGGCGAAACTGCGTGGTCCTGAGCTGGACCGTGCCATGACGGCCCAGTTGCGCTTCGCCAATGGCCACACGGGCCGAATCCGCTGCGCGCTGTGGTCGTCGAACATGTTTCGGGCGAGCGCCAAGGTGGTGGGTGACCGCGGCGAACTGCGTTGGCTCAGCCCAGCGGCACCTCACCTTTTCCATCGACTCTCGGTCCGATCGGCCGACAGCAAACGTGTAGAGCGCTTCCCAGGACGCAGCTCATTCGAGTATCAGCTTGAGGCTTTCGCCGCGGCGGTGCTGCACGGGGAAGCGGTCAAGACGACGCCGCAGGACGCGATCGAGAACCACACCGTCATGGATGCGATCTATCGCGCTGCCGGCCTTTCGCTGCGCGAGCCGGCCTGAAACGTTAGGTCGCGAAATGGGCTTCGTTGACGTGTGTGGCCACCCGTAAGGCGTTGGCCGCGACCGTCAAACTGGGGTTCAATCCGGCGCTGGAGGGGAAGAACGAGGTGTCCACCACGTAAAGGTTCTCCACTTCGTGCGCCCGGTTTTGGGGATCCAGCACGCTGGTTTTGGGGTCGGTGCCGAATCGGCACGTCCCACAGACGTGGCCCAGGTTCGAGTTGTCTTCGCCGCTGCCCAGGGACAAATTGCGAAACGGCTGCAACACTTCTTTAAGTTGACGCAAAAATTCCGCGCGGCGTTCGATCTCGCTGGGGTGTAAGCGGTACTGCATCCGCAGCCGCTGACGGCCGTCCGAGCTGGGCCGGTCGTAGGGCAGGACGCGGTTGTCCAGATAGGGCAGGTCTTCCGTCATCGCGGCCAGCACCAGTCCGCCGGTGAAGATCCGCTTGTAGATTTCGCGCACCGCCGGGCTCATCAGGCGCAGTGCCTTACCCCGCCAGTCGGGACGGTTGGTCACCCACTGCATGGGAGGTATCGCGCCGAACGATTGGACGGTGCCGTATTTCTGCCCGTCGGCGAAATAGAAGTCGTTGAGCCCGATCTCCTTGTTCGCGGCCGTGATCTTGGAATCGCGTTGTGGCCAGATCTCGATCGGGTCGAGTAGATGACGCATCAAGTTGCGCCCCACCCAGTCCGAGCCGTTGGCCAATCCGCGCGGCCACTCGCCGGACCGGGAATTGAGCAACAGCACCGGGGAGGCCAGCGCACCGGCAGCAAGCACCACCACCTTGCCCTTGAGGGCCAGCATGTCGGAGCGACGCTGACAGATCACACGCGTGACCTGGGTGCTGTCGGCCTCGAGCCGCACGACTCGACATTGGGCCAGCAGCTGGGCGCCGTGTTCGGCGACGGCGGGCAGCACTCCGTTGCGGGCCGCGTCGTTTTTGCACGATTGGTTGCAGAGGTAGGTCTGACACGTGGCGCAGTCGTCGGCGTAATCACAGGCCATCGGCAGGTGGTAGGGATGCAGTCCGCGACCTACCAGATAGTTAACCAACGCTTGGTTTTCTGGCGAAAACGGCGGTGCGGCAGGCAGGCCGACCTCGGCGGCTTCCGGCCGCAGGGGATCGGGTTGGCCACGAACCCGCAGCAGCTTTTCGGCCTCGGCATACCAGGGTGCCATCTGTTCATAGCTGATCGGCCAGGCCTCGGGCACGGTGGATTCGCCGGGGTCGCGGAAATTCTGGCGGGGAGTGAAATCGCGCAGCGAAGAATCGTTCGCAGACCATGCCGTAGAGGGCCGAGGACCCGCCGGTGCCGCTGCCGATGAACGGCACGAACCGCTTCGGGGAGCGCCCGCTGATGTCTTCGATCTCGTCGGTTGTCCGTCCGGCGCGGGCCAAGGCGTCGTAGTACGCCTCTGTGGAACGGGCCGAAAGCGGCTCGGCCAGTTCGGGTATGGCGGCGCGAATGGTTCCCGGCGTGCCGGGCAGTGTCGAGTGGCCCTTTTCGACGAACAGCACGCGTCTGCCCGAGCGGGCCAGTTGGTAGCCGAGCATTCCGCCGCCCATGCCGGTGCCCACGACGATCACGTCCCACTCGACGCGTTCGGCCTCGCGCGCGGTCAGTTCGCCGTCAGCCAAAACCGAACTCCTCAGCGGTCTCGAATTCACGATGGCCACCTCGTTGGTGCTCGACACGGTGGACCCGGCAACCGTACCGCCTGAGCCGTTGCAAGTGAGTGATCTTTAGTGGTCACGCGACTTGCACCCCGTCTCGGGGTTGTTCGGCAGCCTTGCGGCTGCGTCCCTTCCGCGCTTCACGGCCACCAGCCGGACGAGGTCCGGTCTTACGGTCGGCTCCACGCTTGACGGCGGCCCCAACTGGGCCGACGACGCTAACGGGTTCCTCGTAACGTGCGAGGTTGATGGCGGCGTTGTCATCACGCTGGTGCGTGACCGAACAGCTGCCGCATTGCCACTTCTCGTCCCAACCGATGTCCTGAACATGCCCGCAGGCGTGACAGGTTTTCGACGACGGGAACCAGCGGTCCGCGACCAGCAGATGCGACCCGTACCAGCCTGCCTTGTAGGACAGGTGCCGGCGCGGTGTGCCCAGGGCCGCATCCGAGAGACCGCGCCGTCTGGCGCGGGCCCCCGATAACCCTTTTTGCCGCAACATCCCGGCTGCGTCCAAGCCTTCGACGACGATGCGGCCGTGGGTTTTAGCCAATCGTGTTGTCAGGACGTGCAGGTGATGTGTGCGGACATCGTTGACCCGGCGGTGTAGCCGGGACAGTTGTATAGCGCGTTGCCGGTACTGCCGTGAACCTTTCGTGCAGCGTGAACGTGCCCGGCTGAGCTGTCGCAGCTCTCGCAATGCTGTTTGCAGTGCTCGTGGGTTCTCGACACGTTCGAGCACCTCGCCGTCAACGCCGGCTACGGTCGCTAAGCGCCGCACACCGACATCAACCCCAACCCGTGAATCAGGGAGCGACACAGTGGGTTGCTGGGGACGCCGGACCAACACCCGCACGCTCGTATCCAGGCGAGCACCATTGCGGCGCACCGAAATCGCCAACACCCGCGCTCGCCCTGCTCGGATGAGCCGTTCGACGCGGCGAGTGTTCTCGTGAACCCTGACAGTGCCGATCACCGGCAATGTCACATGCCTGCGGTCGGGTTCGACGCGCATCGCTCCGGTGGTGAAACACACCCGATCAGCGTCACGGCCTTTGCGTTTGAACCGGGGAAACCCCACCCTCTTGCCGGCACGCTGACCGGCTCGGGAGCTCTGCCAGTTCCAATAGGCGTCCACCGCGCCCGCGATCCCATCGGCGTAAGCCTCTTTCGAGCACTCGGGCCACCACACCTGCCCGGTCTCGGCGTTGACGCACACGTTGTCTTTGACGGTGTTCCAGCGTTTCCGGAGCACCCGAAGGGACGGTTTCTCGGTCTCGGCGCCAGTCTCACGCCACACTTGGATGTCGGTTTTGAGGGCCGCGACGGTCCAATTGAATGCTTTGCGCCGCGCACCGAAATGCCGCCCCAGCGAACGGGCTTGCTCCTCGGTCGGATCCAGCGTGAACCGAAACGCCTGCACACACCACCCGTCAGGAACCTCGAACTTCGCCATCAGGCCGCCGCCGCGTCACCAGTGGCAGCAGCCGCCAGCGCGCGTTTGGCGCGGTTCGCCGCGGCACGTTTCCCGTACAACCTTGCGCACATCGAGGTCAGGATCTCGGTCATATCCCGCACCAGGTCGTCATCAACCTCAGCTTTGTCCACGACCACCAGCCCGCGGCCCTGCGCCGCCAACGCGGCTTGCACGTATTCCGAACCGAAACGGCAGAATCGGTCCCGATGCTCCACCACGATCCGCGTCACCGACGGATCACGCAACAACGCAAGGAATTTCCGGCGGTGCCCGTTCAACGCAGACCCAACCTCGATGACGACTTGGCCGACCGAGATCTGCTGTTCGGTGGCCCACCCGGTCACCCGCGCCACCTGCCGATCGAGATCCGCTTTCTGATCAGCCGACGAGACCCGTGCATACACCGCAGTCCGTGAGCGGGGAGGGGCTGCAACAGAAGGGTCTTCGACCAGAATCAGCCTGCCCACACGCTGGGCCGGTACCGGCAACAGGCCCGCACGGAACCAGCGATACGCAGTCACCCGCGCAACACCATTGCGCTCAGCCCACGCCGCCAAATTCATACTTCTGTTCCTACAGCACGCCACTGACAACTACCGACCACCCAACCCGCAACAGCTGGCAGCCCTCTTGGCCTATCCAGGTGATCCGGGTCTGCTGTTAGCATGCGCGAATGGCTGAAAGCGGTGCTCCAGTGCGGATCGGCATCTTGGGCGCTTCAAGCTTCGCCCCGACAACGCTCATCAATCCGGCCCGGGGAAACGATGAGGTTGTAGTTGCCGCGGTGGGAGCCCGCGATATGGACAGCGCGCAGGCCTTTGCCGACAAATACGGCATCGCCCGGGCACACGGCAGCTACGAGTCACTGGTCGCCGATCCAGACTTGGACGCTGTCTATGTCCTGCTGCCGACCAGCTTCCACGGCAAGTGGACGAGGGCTGCGCTCGCTGCGGGCAAGCACGTGCTGTGCGAAAAGCCATTTGCCGCCAATGCTGCCGAGGCCCGCGAGATCGCCGAACTGGCTGCCACGTCAGACCGGATTGTCATGGAGGCAATCCAATTCCGGTACCACCCATTGACTTTGCGGGTTGAGGAGATCATCGCCTCGGGCGAGCTGGGCAAGCTAGAGCGGGTAGAGCTCACCCTGTGTGTAATGCTTCCGAAGTTCTCCGGCAACTGCTACAACTACTCCTTTGCCGGTGGCGCGATGATGGATGCCGGAAGCTATGTCGTCAACATGCTCCGCACCTTCGGCGGCTCTACCCCGGAAGTTCTTTCGGCACGAGCGACGCTGCGTGGTCCTGAGGTGGACCGGGCCATGACGGCCGAGTTGCGCTTCGCGGGCGGGGCCACAGGCCACATCCGATGTGCGCTGTGGTCGTCGGATCTGTTTCGGGCGAGCGCCAAGGTGGTCGGTGATCAGGGCCAGCTGCGCTGGCTCAGTCCGGCGGCGCCGCACGTTTTCCCTCGGCTCTCGATCCGCTCAGCCGCCGGAAAGCGTGTCGAGCGGTTCCCGCGGCGCGCCACCTATGAGTATCAGCTTGATGCTTTCGCCGCGGCGGTGCTGCGCGGGGAACCGGTGAAGACGACGCCGCAGGACGCTGTCGAGAACCACACCGTCATCGACGCGATCTACCGCGCTGCCGGCCTTTCGCTGCGCCAGCCGGCCTGAACGCTAATCCATTCGCCTAGCGGCGGTTCGGCAGCGCGATCTCGGGCGGCAGGGCGCTATCGGTGAGCCAGCCGTCGACGGTGCGCGCGAAGAGGTCCGGATAGCGCGTGTGCCATTCGTGGGGCATACCGGTCGCGACCCTGTCGACTCCGTGGGGCATTTGCTGCGCGAGCGCTGCAGCCCAGCGGCGTACGACCGGCAACTCCTTGCCGCCGGTGATGAACAATGTGGGCGAATCCGATTTGTTGAGTTCCTCGGGAAGCGTGAACCCCGCGGACGCCATGATGACGTCGGCGAGCTGTCCGCTGGTAGCGAGGCGCACATCCTCGCGATACTCGTCGACGTGGGCCGGGGGAACCAACGAATGCCAGGCATTCCGGTAGTGGCGCACCATCCAGCGGTAGATCGAGTTTCGGGCGGGCAGCGCCAACAGGCGCCGCGTCAACGGTACAAACGGCACCCTGTTGATGATGGTCCCGCACAGCACAGCCCGATCAACGAGTTTTGGCTCGGTCGCCAGCAACTGCACTGCCACTTGGGCCCCGAGCGATAAACCCACCACGTGCGCCCGGCCGGTATCTACCCGGGAGCGGATGAGTTCTGCCACCGCCGCGGCGGCCCGGCCCATCTCGAATGGTCCCTGCTCGAAGCTCTTGCCGTAGTGGGGCAGATCGGGGACCAGGCAGCGGTATTGCTGCATTCGTTCGACCACCGGCTCCCAGGACCAACCGCTGGTATACGCGCCGTGAAGAAAGACGATGGCAGGCGCCCCTACCGGACCGGATTCGCGCACGAACAGGCCCATAAAGGGGACCCTATCAGGATTGCTCGGCTCAATTTCAGGTCTATAGGGCACGTGTTGGATTAGACTCCGGGCGGGTTAGCCTGGGGCGGGAGGACCAGTTTTCATTACACAGAACGTGCACGGGGGATTGAAGGGCAGGGTTCCACGATGATTGAAGGCGTATTCGGACGTAGCGACGCCGAGATCGACCTCCTGGTGCGTGGGAAGCTGGCGGGGATCGCAGTGGTGGGCTTCGGCTACATCGGCACGGTGATCGGCGCAGTGCTGGCTGATCGCGGCTGGCCGGTAACAGGCATCGACGTGAGACAAAACGTTGTCGACGAGATCAACCTGGGTAAGACCACGGTGCCTGAGCCGGGGCTCAACGAGCTCGTGTCGCGCAGCGTACAAGTCGGCCGGCTTAGCGCCACGCCCGATTTCGGCGCCATCGCCGACAACGACTTCATCATTGTGACCGTCGGTACGCCGCTTGGTCCGGACTACGAGCCCATCGTCGATCACATCAAGGCGGCGGCGCGGGACGTGGGGGAGCACCTGCACCCTGGCCACATCGTCATCCTCAAGAGCACGGTGCCGCCCGACACCACCGAAAATCTCGTCCGGCCGATCCTCGAAGAGGTCTCGGGACTGCGCGCCGGGGTCGACTTCGGGTTGGCGTTTTGCCCGGAACGGCTGGCCGAAGGCCAAGCCATCCGCGAGCTGACGTCGATCCCTGTCGTGGTCGGTGCCGTCGATGAGCTCACTGCTCGGGCCTGCACCACACTGTGGCGACACGCGCTGGGAGTGGAGTCGGTTGTCGTTGACGGGCCGCGGACCGCGGAGATGGTCAAGCTTGCGGACAACCTCTGGGTCGATCTCAACATCGCGCTGGCCAACGAGCTGGCCAAGGTGTGCGACCGGCTCGGAATCGATGCCCTGCAAGTGATCGAGGCGGCGAACACAATGCCGAAGGGCGGGAGCCCGGCGAATATCTTGAGGCCAAGTATGGGCGTCGGCGGCTACTGCTTGACGAAGGATCCGTGGTTCGTCAACCATCTGGGCAAGTCCGTCGGACTGGATCTGGAAATTCCGCGGACGTCGAGGACCGTCAACGACACCATGCCCGCCTACACCTACGGGCTGCTCAAGGAGCTCCTCGCCGATCAGGGGAAGCTGGTCGAAACCAGCCGGATTGCCGTGCTGGGCATCGCGTTCAAGAACAACACCGGCGACTGCCGCCTCACCCCCACCAAGTACGTCGTCGCCCTGCTTGAGGAGTCCGGCTGCGAGCTTTCGGTGCACGATCCGTGGGTGCCGGCCGAGGAGGCCGTCGAGGTGACGAAGATTCCCCTGACCGCAGACATCGAGTCAGCGGTCGAGGGTGCCGACGCCCTGGTGGTGCTCGCCGGGCACCGACAGTTCCACCAGATTCCTTTGGTCCGGCTCGCGGAGCTGACGGCGGCCAAGTGTGTGTTCCTCGACGGACGGAACAGTTTCGACCCGGCGGCCGTACGCGCCGCCGGCTTCGTCTACAAGGGGATCGGCCGGTAACCGTTCGATCCGGTGAACGTAGGCCACCCCGTGAAAATGAGAGAGTAAATATGTCCAATGTCGTCGTGACAGGCGGCTACGGCTTTATCGGATCGCACCTGGTCTCCGCATTGCTGGACCGCGGAGACTCGGTGACGGTTTTCGATTTTGCCAAGAACACCCGCGACAGCAGTATTGACTTCGACCGGCACCCCAACTTCCGGTTCGTGCAAGGCGACGTCACCGACCTGTCTGCACTCGAAAAAGCCCTGACTCCCGGCGTCGACACGGTCTTCCACTTGGCCGCGGTCGTCGGCGTCACAAACTATATGAACGACCCGCTGCGGGTTCTCGATGTCAACGTGATCGGCACTCGCAACGTGCTCGAGCTGAGCCATCGGCACGGGACGCGGGTGGTGTTCTCCAGCACGTCCGAGGTGTTCGGCAAAAACCCCAACCCGCCGTTCGCCGAGGACGACGACCGCGTCCTCGGGTCCACAAAGACCGCTCGCTGGAGCTACAGCACCAGCAAGGGCATGGCCGAGCATCTGGTGTTCGCGATGCACAGCGCCTACGGCCTGCCGGTAACGGTGGTGCGTTATTTCAATGTGTACGGTCCGCGGCAGAATCCGATTTTCGTTGTCTCGCAGACCATTCACCGAATCCTCAATGGCCACCAGCCGTTGCTCTACGACTCGGGTAACCAGACCCGGTGCTTCACCTACGTCGACGACGCCATCGCCGGCACCTTGCTCGCGGCCGAGAGCGACGCGGCGATCGGTGAGGCCTTCAACATCGGGAGCATGACCGAGACGACCGTCGGTGAGGTTGTCGATTTGGCGATCAAGATCGCGAATGTCGATGGGGTCGCAAGCGCCGAAGCTGTTGATACTGCGGCGCGGTACGGCGGTCGTTACGAGGACATCCCTCGTCGTATCCCGGATTCGACCAAGGCGCAGCGGGAGCTGGGATGGCGCCTGCAGGTCGATGTCGAGGAGGGGATTCGCCGCACCATCGATTGGGCGCGGGCCAACCCTTGGTACCTCAAAGAGCCCACGGGATAGCCCGCTAAGCGAGCGCGCGGTCGGCCAGCGTCCCCATTACCGGTGCCAACTGGCGGGAGTATCCGAGCGCCAGGTGGTTCCAGTCAAAGTAGACCAGGGTGTTGCCGACGATGACGGGGCAGCGGTTTGCGGTGCAGAACAGCTCGGTGAGGTCGGCGTACTGTCCGCCGCTTGCCCGGGTCGCGGCGGATTCGGCTGCGATGCCCGGTTGGTCGACGGCGGCCGACCGTGGCGGTGAGCAGGCGCTCACGTCATCGAGGTGGGTAGACAGACAATCCGGCACCGATGTCTTCGGATCGGGGATCGGTCCGAGTAGCAGCACCCGTGCGCCAGTGTCACGCAACTGCTGCACCAGGCGGGTCAGGCTGTCGATCCACACCGAGTCGTATGGCGTGTAACCCGCCTGCCAACTGCCGGCACTGCTCTCCCGCGACATGCTCACCACGACCAACCGCGGGTGCTCGGCGCGTAACCGAGCGAGGATCTGGGCGCGCCACTGCTCGCAGTGCACAAAGTGTTCCATCAGGCCATTGAGGTGTTTGGCGACAGGCACGTCGATCAATGCGCAGGCCGCCTTGGCCAGCATCTCCAGCCTCCAGTGCCGTTGCGTAGCGATCAGTTCGAACGCGGGATTCCACATCGCGGCATGCGAATCGCCGACCAGGGCCACCGTCGTGCTCGATGCGGTGTCGCCCGTGGCGCATTCGGGCTGCCCGGCTTCTTTTTGTGTGCGCATGCAGCCGTTGGACGACAAGCCCATTTGGTCGGCGGACACCGCGGTGAGCGGCGGGTCCAGGTTCGATGGAACGGCTTTGATTTCGGCGGCCGCCGCGACCGCGGCCTGTACCTGTGAGAAGGCCTGCCGCACCGCCGCGTCGTAGGCGTCCATGCTGGCGCCGGCGGGGGCGGGTGCCGCAGTGACGGTCAGCGCCATGGCGGGCGCGCCGCGGCCGACAAGGGTAGGAGTAGGAACCAATCCCGTCATCGCCACGCCCACACAGGCCGCTATCGCGGTGGCGGCACCCCCGACCGCGAGGCTGGCTAGAGGAGAGCGACGCAGGGCAGGGGCGTATCGCAGTGGGTTTTCGACGTAACGCAGGGTGAGCATTGCCAGCACGCCGGAGAGCAGAACTGCTGCCAATCTGCCGGCCAGCCCCAGTGGGTGGCCCAGCAACGGCACCGCGAGTACCAGAAACGGCCAGTGCCAGAGATACCACGAGTAGGACAGTCGGCCCATCGCGCGCATCGGCGACATGGACAGGATCCGGCCGCATCCTTGTGTTGGTGTGGTGATGCCGGCGCCGAGTACCAGCGCCGTCCCAACCATGGGCAACAGCGCGGCCGTACCCGGATAGGGTGTCGCGGGGGTGAATTGGTTACAGGCCAGCAGGATCAGGGCCAGTCCTACCCATCCGGTGATTTTGGCGGGTAGTGCCGGTAACCGGCGCCACTGGTCGACGGTGAGCGCCACCAGGCCGCCGATGGCTAAATCCCAGGCCCGGGTGGGCAGCGAAAAGTACGCCGCCGGAGGGACCAAGTAGGTGGTGACCAGTGATAGTGCGAAGGACAGGGCTGCGACGAGTCCAAGGACGACGAGGTAGGGGCGTTTGGACGGCGTTGTTGGGGTGGTGGAGGCGCTGGGGCGCCGTCGATGGGCACGCCGGACGAGCCACGCCGTGCCGATGATCAGGACCGGCCAAATCAGGTAGAACTGCTCCTCGACGCCCAATGTCCAATAGTGCTGGAACGGCGACGGCGGTTGGTGGCCGCCGAAGTAGTCGACGTTTTGCGCAATGAACCAGTAGTTGCCGACATACAACGCGCACGCGATGCCGTCACCGATCGCGGTCGAGGCTTGCGGCGGGGGGAGCAGGGCAACCGAGGCGATCATGATGACGACGCCTATGAGGGCTGATACCGGTAGTAGCCGGCGTGCGCGTGCGCCAAAGAACGGGCGCAGCCGCAGGGTTCCGGTGGTGCTGAGCTCGCGCCAGAGCTGCCCTGTGATGACGAAGCCCGAGATGATGAAGAAGATGTCCGGGCCGACGAAACCGCCTTCCACACCGGGCACGTCGGCGTGAAAGAGGAGAATCGCCAACAGCGTGAAGGCGCGCAAACCCTCGATGTCGGGGCGGAATTCCTTCCGTGCCGAGTGTTGCGCATGCGTCTCCGCAGTAGAACTGACGCTTTCGGCCTCGAGCAAGGTCACCTACTTAGTGGGGAAGCGTTCTTTGAATCGAGGAATTATCACACACCCGTTCAACAGTTCTCGGCCAAATCCACCACTAACTCCACACCGGCCAGCCTTACCCCGACACAAGGCGGCGCTCGCGATCACCGATAATCCGCTGACGATAATGTGCCGCTTGCCCGAAATTTCCGGCTTCCGGTTCGATAGCCCGGGTACCGGGTTATGCTGCTGGGCGGCTGAGCCGGGCACGCGGGCTGCCGCTTCCGTTCCCAGAACGCGCCCGGGAAGTGAAAGGCTAGGACCTCGCCGATGAAGTTTGTGCTGGCAAACTGGGGAACTCGCGGCGAAGTCGAGCCCTACGTTACTGTCGGCCGCGAGCTGGTGCGGCGCGGACATGACGTCCACATGGCCGTCGCGCCTGAGATGGTGAGCTTCACCGAGGCGGCCGGTCCTAAGGCGGTGGCCTACGGACCGGACTTGAAGGCCATCCTGGACCCGCATCGCGATTTCTGGGCGGGTTTGTTCGCCAACCCCTGGAAGATCCAAGAGCTAACCAGGTTGGCGGGCGAATATTCCGCGCCTCTTAGCCAGTGCCGGGCGGAGGTAAGCGCGACGCTGACCTCGCTGGCGGAAGGGGCCGACCTGCTGCTCACCGGCATGAATTACGAGGACGATGCGATGAATGTCGCGGAGCATTTCGACATTCCGTTCGCTACCCTGCATATCTTCCCGCTGCGGGCCAACGGCCAGCTCCTACCATTCCTGCCGGCGACCTTGTCCCGCTCCGCGATAAAGGTGCTCGACTGGCTGGCTTGGCGCGGACCGAAGAAGGTCGAGGATGCGCAGCGCCGTGAATTCGGCCTGCCCGAGGCAACACGGCCCTGGCCGCAACGGATCACCGAACGCGGATCGCTGGAAATTCAGGCCTACGACGAGGCGTGCTACCCCGGGCTGGCAGCCGAATGGGCGAAATGGAACGGGCAGCGGCCCCCCAAAAGGCCGTTCGTCGGTGCATTGACGATGGAGTTGCCGACTGACAGCGATGACGAGGTCGCGTCGTGGATCGCCGCGGGAACACCGCCGATTTGTTTCAGCTTTGGCAGCGTAGGGGTTGAATCTGCTGCCGACACGCTCACCATGATCAGCTCAGCCTGCGCGCAGCTGGGCGAGCGGGCGTTGATTTGTGCCGCCGGAACCGACTTCAGCAACGTCGCTGATTTCGACCACGTCAAAGTGGTGGGAGTAATGAACTATGCGGCCAACCTTCCCGGCTGCCGCGCTTTCGCACACCACGGTGGGGCGGGCACCACGAACGCGGGCCTGCGTGCTGGGCTCCCGACGTTGATCCTGTGGACGTTGCCCGATCAGGGGGCTTGGGGAGCCCGGGTCAAACGTCTGAAGGTGGGTACCGGGCGGCGCTTTTCGGCGACTAACGAGAAGTCACTGGTTGCGGACCTTCGTACCGTTCTTGCCACGCAATGCCTCGACCGCGCCCGCGAGCTCGCCACCCGGATGACCAAGCCCGCCGAAAGCGTGGCGACCGCCGCTGATCTTATGGAGAATTTCGCGCGCCTCAAGCATGTTGGCTGATCGGCGGGGGCGCGTCTGCCATGTGTGTGTGATCGTTTGGCTCGGCAGGTAAATCAGCCTGTTCGCCGATCCAATCGAGCAGAGCACGCAAACCGTCCTTGAGCATCCACTTCGGGTGCCAGCCGAGCTCGTTTGTTGCCGGATCGATTTCGCACCTCGCGGCGCGTACGTCACCATCGCGGAATTTCGCCACGACCGTGGGTTCGGGCGCGGCGCAGAGGGTGGCGATCGTTTGAGCCAGCTCATGGATGGTGGTCGGGATCCCCGATCCGATGTCCACACAGCGTGATTCACGTGCAGGTTCCGCGATCGCAGCGAACAGTGCCTCGACGACATCGTCGATATAGACGAAATCGCGCACGATTCGTCCGTCTTCGTAGACTTCCAACGGGAGCTGCTGGCGCGCGAATCGTGCGAAAAGAGCGACTATTCCCGTGTAGGAGTTAGTCAGCGACTGGCCAGGGCCATAGACATTCTGCAGCCGCAGCACACTGAGGTTGGTGTCGTGCGCGGCCGTCCAGGCGGCCAGGATGTGCTCCTGGGCGAGTTTGGTCGCGGCGTAAATGTTGGTGGGCCGGGGCTCCGTTCGGCCGGCACAGCTCGGAAGCGGGACTACGGGATCATCCGTAGGACCCTGCGGATCCCAGATACCGGCTGCCAGCTGAGCGTGGCTTCGGGGCTGCGGGTAGAAGATCTGAGAGCCGCATTGCCAAGCGCCCTCGCCGTAGACGGCCCTCGACGACGCCACGACGAGCTGGTCGGGCACGTGTGCTGAGCGGCTCAGGGCGTCTAGAAGTTGCGTCGTTCCCACCACGTTCACCGAACCATGGCGCGTCGCCTCGGAAAGTGACTGCGCCGTTCCCGTCTCCGCCGCCAAATGGACGATCTGGGTTGGACGGAACAACCGAAGCACCGCATCGCAGTCAGGGGCATGGGTGACATCGCCGGTGAACAACCGCACCGACGACGGCAGGTCGATCGCTGTGGTTTCGCCATGAACTTGCGGGTGCAAGACGTCCATTAAGGCGACGTCATAACCGGCTTTGACGAGACGACGCGCGAGCGCGGACCCAATGAATCCTGCCCCGCCAGTGATAAGCACGGGTGTTGACAACAGCCGACGCCTCCGGTTTCTCTATGGAGAAAAACGCGACCTGCACGCGTTGCCATGGGTGCGGTCCGGGTGATCATACCGGGAGCCCCGCATCATTATATCCGTATCGGTGGCAAGAAACTGCTGGTGCCGTGGTTGCGGCGCAATGTTTTCTGATGCGGCGCCATAAGTCGGCAGCCAACAATCCGCAGACTAGTTCAACCGCGGGCGAGCGTGCGGTCGGCCAGCGCCCCCATTGCGGGTGCGAGCGCCCGCGCGTATTCGCTCGTCAGGTGATCGTCGAAATAAACCATGGTGTTGCCCACGACGACCGGGCAGCGGTCAGCGGTGCAGAACAACTCGGTGAGGTCGTCGTAGCGTCCGCCACCGGCTCTGGTGGCGGCGGTCTCGGCTGCGATGCCGGTTTGGTTCACTGCCGTCGACCGTGGCGACGAGCAGGCCGTGGCATCGTCGAGGTGGCCGGACAGGCAGATTGGCACCGATTTGTAAGGATTCGGGACCGGGCCCAGAACCAGCACCTGCGCACCGAATCCCCGCAGCTGCTGCACGAGGCGGGTCAGGCCGTCCGTCCATGCCTGGTTGTATGGCGTGGGCAGGTAGTCCAAGCCGCCGTACCCGCGGGACATGCTCACCACGACGAGCCGTGGGTGCTCTGCGCGCAACTGGGCCATGGTCTCACCGCGCCACTGCTCGCAGCGTTGAACGTAGTCCACCAGGCGACCGAGGAAGCTGGTGATCGGCAAGCTGATCGGGGGACACGCCCCCTTGGTCAGGGTCTCGAGCCGCCAGTGGCGCTGTTCGGCGACCTGTTGGAACGCCGGAGCCCACATCGTGGCATGTGAGTCACCCAGCAGGGCCACCTTCGTCGCCGACGTGGTATCACCCGACACGCACTCAGGCTGACCGGCGGCCAAAAGATTGCGCTGGCACCCGTCGAAGAACTCAGCCTTATATTCGGCCTCCGCGTGAGCAAGTGACGGCTCGAGGTTCGACGGTACGGCCTTGAGGTCCGCAGCCGCCGCGACTGCAGCCTGTACCTGTGCGAACGCGTTCTGTACTGCCGCGTCGTAGGCGTCGACGCTGGAGCCCGGAGGGGGAGGCGACGCCGTGACGGTCAGCGGTGCAGCCGGCGCGCCGCGACCGACCGGGTCAGGCACCCAGTCCATCAGCGCCAAGCTCACGCAGACTGCGACAGCGGTGGCGACACCGCCCAGCGCGAGACTGGCCAGGGCGGACCGGCGTATCGGCGCGGCGAATCGCAACGGGTCCTCGATGAAACGCACAGTAAGCACGGCCAGTCCGCCCGAGATGAGGACCGTTGCCAGCCTGCCGGCCAGTCCCAGCGGGTGGCCCAGCAGTGGCGCTGCGAGCAGCAGCACCGGCCAGTGCCATAAATACCATGAGTAGGAGATCCGGCCGATCGCGCCCATCGGCGCCACGGCCAGCACGCGGCCGCATCCCTGCGCAGGTGTGGCACAGCCGGCGCCGATCACCAGCACCGCTCCCAACACCGGCAACAGCGCCGCAGTGCCCGGATATAGCGTGGTTGAGCTCAATTGGGTGCAGGCCAGCAGGATCACCGCGAGCCCGATCCATCCCACGATCGCGGCGGCGCGTGCGGGGAGTCGGCGCCACTGGCCGGCCGTCAGGGTCACCAGGCCGCCCGCAGCCAACTGCCATGCCCGGGTAGGTAGCGAAAAGAACGCCACTGATGGCGCCACGAACGTGGCGGCCAGCGACAGCGCGAAAGACACTGCTGCAACCAGGGCAAGAACCACCAGATACGGGCCTTGCTTGGAGGGGGTTTCGCCTTTGGTGCGCCGGCGTACAAGGCGGATCAGCCACGTCGTGCCGATGATCAACGCCGGCCACACCAGGTAGAACTGCTCCTCTACACCCAGCGACCAGTAGTGCTGAAACGGCGACGGCGGCCGCACCGGGGAGAAGTAGCTCAAGTTTTCTTGAGCGAAATGGTTGTTGCTGACATACAGAGCGCTATAGACGCCGTCCTCAAGCACGCTGTGGGCCTGCAACGGCGGCAAGAGGACAGCCGATCCGATCGCGGTGACCACGCCGACCAACGCCGACGCCGGCAGCAGCCTGCGAGCTCGGGCTCCGTAGAAGCGACTCAGCTTCACCGTGCCGGCGGAGCTCACCTCGCGCCAGAGCAGCCCGGTGATCAAAAAGCCTGAGATGACGAAGAACACGTCCACGCCGACGAATCCACCACCGACGCCGGGCAGGCCGGCGTGAAAGAGGACGACGGCCAGCACGGCGACAGCGCGCAGGCCTTCGATGTCCGCACGAAATCCCGACCGCACCGACCGCTGCCCTTGCAGAGCTTCGATAGGGCTAACGCGGTCGATCGGGTTAACGCTGTCGGCGTGGCGCAAGGTCACCAACCTTGGAAGAAGAGGACGTGTTCTCCGAGTCCGGGGAAGTATCACACACGTGTTCAACCCATTGGGTATGTTGGCGAATCATTACGTCATTGTCAGCGTCATCGTCGGCTCGCGGGCCTCTAGCGACTTGGGCTGTCCAAGAGCCGAGGCAGGGCGGCCTGACGGCTGTGCTGTTTGAGTCGGGACCCGGAGATCGCCCATGACTTTCCTGCCACGCAGAACGCCGGAGGTGAAGCTGTGAGCGTAGTCGATAGTCCGCCAGTAAACAGTCCAGAAGTGGATCGGACGAACCTTCATAAAGTATGGAAAGCGATGCTCGTTGGCATCGCACTTCTTTTGGCTGCCGCATGCTATTTCGAACCGGTACTGCTCGTCGCGTTCGGCCTGCTCATACTGTTGCTCCTGTGCGCACGCCTGGTTTATCGGGGTCGCGATCGCTACATTCCAAACCTTTATGCCCGTGATGTCCGGGTCTACGACGACGAGTACCGCTCCTTTATCGGCCGTACGCTGTCGGATCTGCGTCGGTGCAAAATTCGAGGCCACACGCTGCTGTGGGAAGCGTCGCGTCTACCGAGACCAAGCCGCCAGGATTCTGACGACCTGATGCTCGATCTCGGCGTGTGGCTCGGCTGGTCGACGCGGCTGATGTCCGATGCTTCTGGCCGCCGGGTGTACGGCTTCGATACCTTTGAGGGCCTTGTTGAAGACTGGCAAGTCGACGACCAGGTCCTCTTCAAACGTGGAACCTTTTCGTTATCAGACCCGCTCGCGCAACGTTCGATGCGGGACACCGGTGTGAGCCTGAACGACGGGCTGCCTGCCGTGCTTGGTCGTGACGTGCAGTTCATCAAGGGAAGCACCTACGAGACGCTGGACCCGTTCCTGGCCGAGCGACCGGGCGCACCAATCAGGCTGTTCCACATGGATTTGGATACCTACGAGAGTTGCCTGCACGGGCTGGAAACCTGCAAGGAACGCTTTGTTGAGGGATCGATCCTTGTCTTTGACGAATACCTTGTCACCAACGGTGAAATGCTGGCGTTCTTTGAGTTCCAAAGGCAATACGAGCTCGAATGGCGATACCGGGCATGGGGCCTCGAGGGCATGGAGATGAATATGGAGATGGTTGTATCGCGTTGGAAACGCGTGACGTACTCCTTGCTCTGGGTCGTGGCGTTTTGGGTGGCGGGCGACGGTAGCTATGTCTGGAAGTTCTTCCGCAGGCGGTTTTGGCGATTCTGGTTGGGCGCGCCTATAGGCGACATCTTTTTCATGCTTGGTGCTGCTGGCCAGCGGAAGTCGGTTAGCCTCGAAATTACCGGTCTAGGTAAGCTTGACCGCACCTGCCAGCGTGACCGAAACGCCGGATGAACTGCCAGTCCTTGGTTTCCCGCTGCGGCATCTACCTTGCCTCGATGTGTCACGCCGGTGGCTTCCCTGGCGACCTTTACGGTGCACCCGTGGCCGCATCCCTAACGGCCCCGAGGCGGCGCCGGTGAAGATCCGGTCGGGGGTGATGCCTGCGGCGCCAATGGCATCATGCTGCGGGTCGATGGATTGCTGAGCCGTGAGCGTCTGCCTTCAACTTGCGGATAAAGCTGGATTATTTTGACTTCTGGAAAGGACGATCGATGAATAGGCGTAGGGTGCCCTTTGTTTCGGACTATCTCAGTTCGCGGATTAGAGACAATGTGCAAACGTTGGGGTCACATGTCGGGTTCGTTGACCTGGACGAACCCATGCGAGACATCATCAGTGAGGTTAAGCCATATACATTGACACCTGGCGAGCGCGTTGCCGCATTGTGCACGAGTGTTGACTACATCGTCGATCACGAGATCCCGGGAGCCTTCGTCGAGTGTGGGCTCTGGCGTGGCGGAAGCTTAATGGCGACCCTGTTGCGCCTACGCCAACGTGGCATATCCAACCGTGACATCGTCGGCTTTGACACATTCACGGGCCAACCCAACCCCTCCAGCGAAGACGTTGACTATAAAGGTATGGCTGAGGCCCCTGACACGGTCGGAAAACACCTAGTCGACAGACTCACCCACTTTGACGAGGTTTCGCGCGACGAGGTTTTCGCCGTATTAACTTCCACCGGATATCCTCCGGAGCGAATTCACCTCGTACAGGGTTTGGTGGAGGACACCATCCCTGCGCACGCGCCAGAAACGATAGCCCTACTGCGCCTCGACACCGACTATTATCGTTCCACGCTCCACGAACTCGAGCATCTCTATCCCCGAATCCCTATCGGTGGAGTGTTGATAATTGACGATTACGGTCACTGGAAGGGTGCCCGCAAAGCCGTCGACGAATATCTCAATGGACATCCCATTTTATTGCAGCGCATCGATTTTTCATGTCGAATTGCGATAAAGCAGCATGAACGCCTTGCTGCGCAGGCTGAGGAGGGTGACGGCGGCGGGGAGGGCCCCGAGGCGACGTAGGCCCGTTTTGCCGCCGTCTATGGTCGACTCGGTCGAACTCGAAGACCGACTCTCGCAGTCGGCACAAGCAGCCTGACCCGGCGTCCACCGGACGGGCCAAGCCCCAATGGTGCCTTACTCGTTTCGGCGAACGCTGCTTTCGGCTACGCTTCGAGCCCAAACACACCGGAGTGGATATGGACGAAGACCAGCATCACCGCATCCTCGGATCTGATCAAAACGCCCACCGGCGTCGCGTGGTTAGTCGATCCCGCCAGGACGGCAGCGACCGGCGGCCACCCTTTATGAGTGCAGTCCGTCGACGCTGGATCATGTATCTGTTCAATCACAGACACCTGATACCGGGCACCCCCCGTGGGCAGCGCTTCCATCAGTCCCTAGCGCGTGAGGTTGAAGTTCTCCTCGCCGCAGATAGCACAACGGCGGGGCCGGTAGACGAGCCGATTGACATTTCCACCTACCTGTTTCCGAACGAGTTGCAGGTCACGGATGTACCGCTGAAGAAGATGCTGCTGATCGGTTCCTGTCTGAGCGAGGAATACCTGAACCGTTTCCGCGAGGTCGATCCCGAACTCGAGGTCCGCTACATCTTCCTGAACAACCTCCAGCAATTGCCGGCACTGAAAGCGGCACAACTCGATGCGTACCAGCTGCAGTACATTCAACTCCCGTTGCGGGAAGTGCTGACCGACCGCATCGTGCGCATCTGCGATATCGATCGGGCACACGGTTTCGGCGAGATCCTCGACGACGCCCGCGCCATCTTGGCCGCGATGCTCGATACTGCGATGGCCTACAACAAGCAGAACGGGTTGCTGACGCTAGTCGCCAATTTTTTTGTGCCCCAAGGCCACGCAGCGCCCAGCCTAGCTGGCTTAGGCGGCGAAGACGATTTAACCGCGCTGATCACCGAACTCAACAGAACGCTCGCGCATCTGGTGCGCAAGTACAAGAATGCCTATTTAGCAGACGTGAACAGCCTGGCGAACTCATACGGCAAACGTAACTTCCTCGACGACATCATCTATTTCTACAGCCACGGCTCCGTTCTCGGCAGCAAGGTGGTAATCAACGAGGCTTGGGCGCAGCACGATAATTGGCCAATCTGGTCGGCGCCTAACTCCGCGCGTGTGGAGCCCGTTCCTGACCTCGCCGAGCTATATCAGTTGGAGCCTGAGCCCTTCTATAAGTTGGTCCTCGACCAAATCCGCTATCTGCATCGCGTCGCGCAACAAGTCGATCAGGTCAAGATCGTCATCTTCGATCTCGATAACACGCTGTGGCGCGGGCAGATCGCCGAGCACTACGAAACGGGCCGCGCGTGGCCAGACCTGAACAACTGGCCAGTCGGGATGTGGGAGGCAGTGCATCACCTGCGGCGGCGCGGCATCCTCGTGTCGCTGTGCTCGAAGAACGACGAGGACTTGGTGCGTGACCGCTGGTCGCGCGCGGTCGGCCTGCCGTGGATCTCATTGGATGACTTCATAGCGTCCAAGATCAACTGGAACCGCAAATCGGAAAACGTCCGGGCCATCCTGTCGGAACTGAACCTAACTCCCAAGAGCGCCCTCTTCGTCGACGACAGTCCGGTCGAGCGCGGCGAAGTGCTCAGCGGCGTGCCGGGCATCCGCGCGATCGGTGGCAACCCTTTCGTAACCCGTCGAATTCTGTTGTGGTCGGCCGAAACACAGCGCAGCGTTATGACCGACGAATCGATGAACCGCGAGACCTCCTATCGCGGCGTCCTCGCGCGCAACGCGGAGATAAAGTCGATGGATCGCGAGTCCTTCTTACAGAGTCTGCAGATCCGCATCCAGCTCGATCACATTGCCGAAATCGATTCGCCGCTGCTGCCCCGTGTGTTGGAGCTAGCGAACAAGACCACCCAATTCAACACCACCGGCTTGAAGTGGACACCGCCGGAACTGACCACGTTCATCGAGAAGCAGGGTGCGGTGTTCGCCTTGAGCGTGCAGGATAAATTTGCGGATTACGGGCTAGTCGGCGCGGTTTTCGTTAGCGGCAGCGTCGTGCGTCAGTTCGTGTTGAGCTGTCGTGTACTTGGCAATGATGTGGAAGTTGAGGCGCTGAGGCAGATTTTGGAACTCGTGCGTGACCAGGATGACGGACCGTTCATCCTCGGCACGATCAACCCAACGGAGGTCAACGGGCCGTGCCAGGATATTTTCCTGCGCTTGGGCTTTCAGGCGACCGAGACCCCTGACACCTTTGCAATCATGAAGGCCACGTTGTAAGGCCTGCCGGAAAGCATCTCTGGCGTGCGCCGGTAAGCGCGGCGGTTAATTGTGGGACACGACGGGGCGCTCACCTCTGCGTCGTGCAGAACCCGGGCCGAGTCGATCTTGCTGGTCGATTTAGGGATCCGCGCACGCCGGCCCGCGCAGCACTCATCGGCAACGCGGTCGAATCCGAGCACCCGAGACCTGTGGCGCAAGGCGTCCCACAGGCGTGCCGTCCGCGAGGAGGTGATCGGCGTCGGCTCCAACCCAGCTCGAACTGCAGTCCCGAGGTCCGGCTCAGCCTGCCCGGCGGCCAGCCCGCCCGTGGGGGACCACCGCACCCTGCGGACCCGACCGCGGCCTACCGCGGCAGCCTTTGGCGCCGCCCCTCCACGTCATCGCGTGCCGAGCGATCGACCGCGATCCCGACGAGACGGCCACACGATCTGCATCGCTCTCGCCTCCCCATTGCTGGTTTCACGGTAGTCAACAAGTGCATGGACCGGCCCGGCCAGCCAAAGTGATAAAAAGTCAGGTCCAAAACTCCTGGATTCGAGATGAGTAACGGGGGATCGGGTTATGCTGCCGGGCGGCTGGGCCGGGCGTGTGGGGTTACCTCTTTCATTCCGCAGATCCCGCACGAGACGTGAAGGACTAGGGCCGCGATGAAGTTTGTGCTGGCGAGCTGGGGGAGTCGGGGCGATGTCGAGCCCAACCTCGCCGTCGGCCGCGAGCTGGTGCGCCGAGGGCACGACGTGTGCATGGCCGTCCCGCCCGACCTGGTCGGCTTCACTGAGTCGGCTGGGGTTTCGGCGGTCGGCTTCGGGCCGGAAGCTCGGTCAATTCTGGACGCGCACCGCGAGTTCTGGACGTGTTTCTTCAGCCCACCCCTGGCGGATCCGAGGAACTGACCAGGTCGCGACTCGAAATTGCGGGTCCCCTGGTCCAGGGTTGGCAGGACATGAGCACGACGCTGATGTCGCTGGCGGACGGGGCCGACCTGATTTTCACCGGCATCAATTTCGAGGACGCCGCCGCCAACGTTGCGGAGCATTACGACATTCCGTTGGCTACGTTGCATTACTTCCCGCTGCGGCCCAACGGCCAGACCCTGCGATTCCTGCCGGCGCCGTTGGCCCGCTCGGCAGTGACGGCGTTCTGGTGGGCCTCGTGGCGTGGGACGAAGAAGGCCGAGGACGCCCAGCGCCGTGAACTTGGCCTACCAAAGGCGACAGGCTCCGCGCCGCGACGCATTACCGAACGCGGTTCGCTGGAAATCCAGGCCTACGACGAGGCGTGCTTTCCCGGGCTGGCGGCCGAATGGACGAAATGGAACGCGCGTACGCCCCCCCAACGGCCCTTTGTCGGCACGCTGACGCTGGACTTGCAGACGGATGCTGATGAGGAGGTCGCATCCTGGATCGCCGCGGGAACACCGCCGATCTACTTCGGCTTTGGCAGCATTCCAGTCGAATCTCCGGCCGACACGATCGCGATGATCAGCGCGGCGTGCTCGGAATTAGGCGAACGCGCCCTGATTGGCGCTGCCGGAAGCGACTTCAGTAGCGTCCCCCATCCGACTCGACCACGTCAAGGTAGTGGGCGCGGTGAATTATGCGACCGTCTTTCCCGCGTGCCGGGCGCTCGTCCACCACGGTGGCTCGAGTACCACGCCTATCGCCATGCGCGCGGGGGTCCCGCAACTGATCCTCTTCTGGGACATGGTTCACGCGGTCTACGGAGCCGCGGTTAAGCGGCTCAAGGTGGGTACCGCCCGGCGCTTTTCGACCGCCACCGAGAAAACGCTGGTGGCAGATTTACGCACCATCCTGGCCCCGCAGTACGCCGCTCGCGCCCGTGAGATCGCCACCCGGATGACCGAACCCGCCAAAAGCGCCGCGGCCGCCGCCGATCTTCTAGAAAATTGCGTCCGCTTTAAGGCCTGTTGCTGATCGGCGAAGGCGGCCCATCTGCGTGATCAGTGCTGGCGCGTCTAGCTATGTGCTCGTGTGGGATTTGCAAGCCAGGCGCCACAACCAGGAAGTATGGTTTAGCACTTGTTACACCCAACAGAAGGGCAAGGAGCTCCATGAAGTTTGTGCTGGCATGCTGGGGAAGTCGTGGCGACGTCGAGCCCGTCGCCGTAGTCGGCCGTGAACTGCAGCGCCGCGGGCACGACGTGTGCATGGCCGTCGCGCCCGACCAGATTCCCTTCGTCGAGAAGCTTGGGCTTACGGCGATCGCCTACGGAGTCGATTGGTCGGAGAGCATGAAACCGGTGCGCAGCTTCTTGACTTTGTTTTACCGCCACCCCTGGAGGATCCCGACTCTCATCCGGTTCTGGCGCGACAGATGGGACGTCTTCACCCAGTGTTGGAACGACATGAGCAGCGACGCTGATGTCGGCGGTGGACGGCGCCGACCTGTTGTTAACCGGCCAGAGCTGGGAGGAGCAGGCGAGCAGCGTCGCGGAGTACTACAACATTCCGTTGGCCACCCTGCATTACAACCCGATACGGGCCAACCTCTCCTGGCAGGTGCGGGCCTACGAGTGGGGTTATTGGCGCCTGAGCAAGAGGGTGGAGGACGCGCGGCGTCGTGAGCTTGGTCTACCGAAATCCACTTGTCCCGCGCCCCGACGGATCGTCGAACGCGGGTCGCTGGAACTGCAAGCCTATGACGCGGCGTTGTTTCCGTGGTTGAGAACTGATTGGGCGGAATTCACTAAAGAACGGCCCAATGTCGGCACGCTGACCTTGGAGTGGCAGACGGATGCCGATGAGGAGATCGCGTCGTGGATTGCCGCGGGAGAACCGCCGATTTCGTTCGGATTTGGCAGCATACCGGTGGACTCCCCAACCGACATCATGGCCATGATCGGCGCGGCTACCGCGCAGTTAGGCGTACGGGCCCTGGTTGTCTCGGCCGGGAGTGACTACAGCAACGGCCCCCATTTTGAGCACGTCAAGGTGGTGGACACCATGAATTACGCGGCGATCTTTCCCACCGTTCGTGCGATTGTGCACCGCGGAGGTTCGGGCACCACATCCGCTGCGCTGCGCTCGGGCGTGCCCGCGTTGATTCTCTGGAAGTTGCCCGATCAGTTTTTCTGGGGAAATCAAATCAAACGATTGAAGGTGGGCACCGCTCGGCGCCTTTCGACCGCTACCGAGGAAACGCTCGTCAACGATCTGCGTACCATCCTTGCCCCGGAGTACGTTGCCCGGGCGCGTGAAGTCGCCGCCCAAATGAGCGATGCGTCCAAAGGCACTGTGGCTGCCGGCGACCTGGTCGAAAATTTCGCCCGCACCAAGAGCGCTGGCTGACAGGCGGAGCGGATCGCACCGGTGACCGTGCCCGCCAACGAAGCGCCGCGCAGCGAAACCCATCGCCGCAGGTCACGGGCAAGCCATCAGTGCCGAAAAACTACGTGGCGTACCAATTGCCGATTCCGGTGACAGGCGTCACACGCAGCAAGTATGGTCTTTAACTTGTTACACCCATGTCGATTAGATGGTCTGGAGACGTGTTGAGCATCAATCCGTTCGATGATGACAGTGGCAGCTTTATCGTCTTGGTCAAAGACGAGCAGCAGCTCGACGCGGCGGGCGGTCGGAAATGACCGATCTCCAGAAACAGGCTCCGTCGGCCGGATTGAATCAGAGTTTCGCGATCGTCGGCTACGCGCTGCGCGTGCCGGGTGCAGCCGATGCTGCCGAGTTCTGGGATGTGCTGCAGCAAGGCCGCGACACGATCACGGACGTGCCCGCAGACCGGTGGGATGCCGACCAGTTCTACGGTGACGATGCCGATGCGCCCGGAAAGATTGTGACCCGCCGCTCAGGCTTCATCGAGGACATCGCCGGGTTCGACGCCGCATTTTTCGGACTGTCAAAACGCGAAACCATGTTGATTGACCCACAGCATCGGCTGCTGCTGGAGACCGCATGGCAGGCGGTGGAACATTCTGGGACCGCACCCTCGGCTTTGGCGGAAACCAAGACCGGCGTGTTCATGGGTCTGGGCACCCACGACTACCTGGGCTTGATATCGGAAGACCTGAGCTACGAGGAGATCCAGGCGTACGTCGCAATCGGCACGTCGTCTGCCGCAGGAGCGGGCCGGATCAGCTATGCGATGGGGCTGCAGGGCCCGGCAATCTCAGTCGATACGGCGTGCAGTTCGTCGTTGGTGGCGATCCACCTGGCCTGCCAGGCGCTGCGCTTCGGGGAGTGCGACGTCGCGCTTGCCGGTGGCGTGAACGCGCTGATCAGCGCGAAGAGCGTGATCGCCTTCTCGCAGGCGCACATGCTCGCGCCCGACGGAAAATGCAAGACCTTCGACGCGTCCGCGGACGGCTACGTGCGCGGCGAGGGCGTCGGTGTCATCGTCGTCAAACGCCTCGAGGACGCGATCCGCGACGGTGACCGGATTCGGGCCGTGGTCCGGGGCAGCGCGGTCAACCAGGATGGCGCGTCGGGTGGGTTGACGGTGCCCAACGGCGTCGCCCAGCAGCGCGTCATCACCGAGGCGCTGGAGTGCGCCGGCGTCGCCGCCGGTGACGTCGGATACCTGGAGGCGCACGGAACCGGGACATCGCTGGGCGACCCGATCGAGGTCCAGGCCGCCGGTGCGGCACTGGGCGCGGGGCGCGATGCCAGCCACCCGCTGCTGATCGGTTCGGTGAAGACCAACATCGGGCACCTGGAAGCGGCCGCCGGCATCGCCGGCGTCATCAAGGTGATTCTGGCGCTCGAGAACGAGGCGTTGCCGAAGCACCTGCACTTCGACAAGCCGTCGCCGCACATCCCGTGGGACCGCCTCGCGGTCAAGGTTGTCGACGAGACCATGCCGTGGACGCGCGGCGAGCGGCCCCGCATCGCCGGGGTCAGCTCGTTCGGATTCTCCGGGACCAACTCGCACGTCATCCTGGAGGAAGCGCCCGCAGAGGTAGGCCAGGTTGCGGCGGCACCGGTGGCGCCGTCCGACGACAGACGCTTCAACCTGCTGCCGCTCTCGGCACGCAACCCGGCTGCCTTGGTTGAGCTCGCGCAGGGATACGGCAACTGGCTGTCCGCCCACCCGGAAGCCTCGCTGGCCGACGTGTGCCTGACCGCCGGGGTCGCGCGGTCGCACTTCGAGCACCGGGCCGCCTTGGTGGTGAATTCGATCGAGTCCGCGCGCGAGGCATTGCGCGCGCTTGGCGGAGGATCGCCCGGCTCCGGGCCTGGTGCGCGGGCGATTGCGCCGACAAGCCGAGGACCGCGTGGTTGTTCCCGGGGCAAGGCAGCCAGTCCGCCGGCATGGCCCGGGAGTTGTACGAGACCGAGCCGGTGTTCGCCGAAACGATGGACCGGTGCGCGGCGGCGATCGCCGACGTGCTCGAAAGGCCCTTGCTTGACGTCATCTTTGATCCGGACGGTGACGACACCATCCGGCAAACCAGCTACGCACAGCCCGCCCTGTTCGCGGTCGAGATGGGCCTGGCCCGGCTCTGGCAGTCCTGGGGCTTCGAACCGGACGTGGTGATCGGCCACAGCGTCGGCCAGTACACGGCGGCCTGCGTCGCCGGCGTGTTCAGCATCGAGGACGGCGCGCTATTGCTGGCCGAGCGCGGACGCCTGTTCGGCAGCCTGCCCGCCGGCGGCCGGATGGCCGCGATCTTCGCCGCCGCCGAGCGGGTGGAAAGCCTGACCGACGAATTCCCGAGTCTGTCGGTGGCCGCCTACAACGGCGCCAACACCGTGCTGTCCGGACCCGCGGAAGATCTCGAGCAGGCCGTGGACAAGCTGGAAGACGACGGTGTGCGCTGTGACTGGCTGGATACCAGCCACGCCTTCCACTCGGCGCTGCTGGACCCGGTCCTCGACGAGTTCGAGGCGTATGCGAACCGTTTCAAGTTCGCTGCGCCACAGCGGACATTGGTGTGCAACCGCACCGGGGCGGCGCTCGGTAGAAGCGCGAAACTGGACGGCGATTACTGGCGCCGCCATGCGCGCCAGCCCGTCGAGTTCGCCAAGAGCGTGCACACCCTGTCCGATCTGCACTGCACGATGCTGCTGGAGGTCGGCCCGCAACCGGTGCTCACCGCCGCGGCCATGCGCGCGTGGCCCGACCCGGCCACCGCACCGCGGGCGGTCGCGTCGTTGCGCCGAAACATCGCCGACCACCGCCAGATCACCGAAGCCCTCGCCAACGCGTACGTCGCGGGACACCGTCCCGATTTCGCTGCTCTCCAGCAGGGATCGACGAACAAGCTTGACCTACCCACCTATCCCTTCCAGCATCGCCAGTTCTGGTACCGCGAGACGACGACGCGAGTGCGGCCCACCCAGAGCGACGCGATGCGCACCGAATCCGTCCGGCTTCTCGAGGACGGCCGGATCGAGGAACTCGCTGCACTGCTCGACGGTGCGAGTGGCAACCAGCAGACCGTTGCTGTGCTGAAGCAGCTTGCCGCGCAACACAACCAACAACGCGCGACTCAGTCCATCACGGACACCCGTTACGAGATTCGCTGGGAGAAAGCCGCGGCCTCAGCTGCTAAAGCCGGGGAGGAAGCCGCCTGGATTCTCATCAGCGACGACGCCGCGGCCGCCCAGCCACTGGTCGACGCGCTAACCGCACGTGGGCATCGGCACCAAATCCTCGGGCTACCGGTATCCGACGCGGACGAGAAGCGACTCGAAGCCGCGTTAACCGCTGCGGCCGCAGACGAACCGACGCTGCGCATCCTGCATCTGGCGGCCGTCGACTCCGAAACCGCGCCCTCCATGCGCTCGCTGTTGCGCATGCAACACCAGGTCCTGGGCGGAACACGGCGACTCTTCCGCGCCGCGGCCGCCGCGGAACTCCGCACACCCATCTGGCTGATCACCCGCGGAGCACAACGGGCCACCAACACCGACACCGTGTCGCCGGCGCAATCCTGCCTGTGGGGATTCGGTCGCGCCGCCGCGCTCGAACATCCACGACTCTGGGGCGGACTGGCAGATCTATCTCAGGCCGGCGCCGACCAGTGGTCGCTGTTGATCGACCATGTGACGACGGCATCGCGCGCCGAAGACCAAGTCGCGCTTCGGGATCAAGCGGTTTACGTTCCCCGGCTGGTACGACGGCTTGGGCAGCCGACCGCAACACCGCTGGCACTGCGTGCTGACGCAACGTATCTGGTGACCGGTGGGCTCGGTGCGATCGGATTGGAGGTCGCCGAATATCTAGCCGCGCACGGCGCCCGCCAGCTCGTGCTGACCAGCCGACGCTCACCCAGCGACGCCGCGCAAAAGCGCATCGACGCACTACGCGAACAGCACGGCTGTGAAACCCGTGTCATCGCCGCCGATGTCGCCGATCCGCACGCCGTCGCTCGCCTGTTCGCAACTATGCAGGCCGAACTACCGCCGGTGGCCGGTATCGTGCACGCCGCAGGCGAGATCAGTAACACCCCGCTGCAAACCCTGGACGACGCCGAAGTGGACCGGGTGTTCTCCGGGAAGGTCTGGGGTGGTTGGAATCTGAGCGAAGCCACCGCGGACTTGAAGCTGGACTTCTTCCTGAGCACCTCCTCGATTTCCTCGGTATGGGGCAGCTTCGGCCAGACCGCTTACGGCGCGGCCAATGCCTTCCTCGACGGTTTGGCCTGGCGGCAGCGTGAGCAGGGTGTGCCCGGGATCAGTGTCAACTTCGGTCCCTGGGCGGCGGGCATGGCCGACGAGGAGGCCCGCGCGCACCTGGACAAGCGCGGTGTCCGCACGTTGTCGCCAGCCGACGCCCTGGCGGGGATGGGCGAACTCATGGCGGCTTCCGCAAAACAGGGCACGTCACACGGGACGGTGGCCCGGATCGACTGGGCCAGTTTCCTGCCGCTGTACCAGATCGCGGGCAAGCGGGCATTCCTGGCGCAATTGCAGCGCGAGGTGCCCGAGTCTGCGGCGCCGGCGCCGGCGGCGTCCGGCAACACCCGACTGGTCGAGCAGCTCACCGTCGCTCCGGCGCAACAGCGCAAGAAGCTGGTCGTCGATTACCTGCGCGATGTCGTCGCGGAGGTAACCCGGATCGACGCGGCCGAGATCCGCGACGAGTCCGGATTCTTCGACGTCGGCATGGATTCGCTGATGGCCGTCGAACTGCGGCGCCGCCTCGAGCAGTCCGTAGGCAAGGAGCTGCCGTCGACCCTGGCGATGGACTATCCCCGCCTGGTCGACGTGGCGGACTTCCTGCTCCGCGACGTCCTCAGCATCGGCGCACCGGCATCCACCAAACCCGAGGTCCAGCTGGCCCCGACAGCGCCGATCCGCACGGACGAGCCGATCGCGATCGTCGCGGTGGCCTGCCGCTTCCCGGGCGCGCCCGATCCCGAAGGTTTCTGGGACGTGCTGTCCGGCGGTGTCGACGCGATCAGCGAGATCCCCGGCGACCGCTTCGACGTCGACGAGTACTACGACCCGGACCCCGAGGCGCCGGGCAAGATCTACACCCGCTACGGCGGATTCCTCGACAAGATCGACGGATTCGATCCCGAGTTCTTCGGCATTTCCCCGCGCGAGGCCGTGTGGATGGACCCCCAGCAGCGGTTGATGCTGGAAATCGCGTGGGAGGGCCTGGAACGGGCCGGGTATTCGCCTGCAGCGTTGCGCGGCAGCCGAAGCGGCGTGTTCGTGGGCGTGGCCGCCAACGAGTATTCGCAGCTGCTGGGCGGCAAACTCGGTCGACACCATCGAAGCCCACTTCATCACCGGCAATGCGCTCAACGTCATCGCGGGCCGGGTCGCGTTCGTGCTCGGATTTGAAGGGCCGGCGATGGCGGTGGACACCGCGTGCAGCTCGTCGCTGGTGGCCGTCCATCAGGCCTGCCAGGCCTTGCACTCCGGTGACTGCGATATGGCGCTCGCCGGTGGGGTGAACGTCCTGGTCAGCCCGGCATCCATCATCGCCACCTCGCGCGCCAGAATGCTGTCCGCGGACGGCCGCTGCAAGACGTTCGACGCCTCCGCGAACGGCTACGCCCGCAGCGAAGGCTGCGGGATTCTGGTGCTCAAGAGGCTCAGCGATGCTGAGCGCGACGGCGACACGATTCGTGCCGTCATCCGAGGCAGCGCGGTCAACCAGGACGGCGCTTCCAGTGGGTTGACGGTGCCCAATGGCGGTGCACAGCAACGGCTTATCACGTCGGCGCTGACTCGCGCCGGTCTCGTCGGCGGCGATGTCGACTACCTGGAGGCGCACGGCACGGGCACCTCGCTGGGTGACCCGATCGAGGTGCAGGCCGCCGCGGCCGCCTACGGCGTCGGCCGCGACGCGGACCGGCCGCTGCTGATCGGATCGGCGAAGACCAACCTGGGGCACCTGGAATCGGCGGCGGGAATCGCCGGCCTGATCAAGGTCGTGTTGTCGCTGGAGCACGAAGTTCTGCCGCAGAACCTGCACTTTGAGAATCCGTCGCCGCACATTCCATGGGCTTCGTTGCCGGTGCGGGTGGTGGACAAGGCGATTCCGTGGCACGCCAACGGCAGGCCGCGCCGCGCCGGAACAAGTTCCTTCGGGTTCTCCGGCACGAACGCACATGTGCTGATCGAGGAAGCGCCACAGCAGGCCGCGGTGGCGGCAGCGGAGCCGGCCACCGGCGGAGACGTCGTCGGGGTGCTGCCGCTGTCGGCGCGCTCACCGGAGGCGCTGGTGGAGTTGGCGCAGCGATACGGGGCCTTCCTGGAGGAGCACCCCGAGGCCGACATCATCGATGTGTGCCGCACGGCCGGGGCCGGGCGTTCGCACTTCGAACATCGGGCCGCACTTGTCGTGGATTCGGTTCAGGGCGCCCGGGAACTCCTGGGCGAATTGGCCGAGAACCGGCTGGGACCGGGTGCCATGCGTGGCGAGTGCGGCGACCCGCCGAAGACAGCGTGGTTGTTCACCGGCCAGGGCAGTCAGTACCCGGGGATGGCGCGCGAGTTGTTCGATACCGAGCCGGTGTTCGCCGACACCGTGAAGCAGTGCGCGGAAGCCATCGATGGGTTGCTGCCGCGCCCGCTGCTGGAGGTCATGTTCGAGACCGAAAGCGAAGCCAGCGCTCAGGCCGGGAAAACACTGCAGCACACCTCTTTTGCTCAGCCTGCGTTGTTCGCCGTCGAGATGGGCCTGGCCCGGTTGTGGCAGTCGTGGGGCATCGAGCCCGACGTGGTGCTCGGGCACAGCGTGGGCCAGTACGCGGCCGCGTGTGTAGCCGGAGTGTTCAGCCTCGAGGACGGGGCGCGCCTGATGGCCGAACGTGGCCGGTTGTTCGGCAATCTGCCCGAGGGCGGCCGGATGGTGGCCGTGTTCGCCGACGCCCAGCAAGTGGAGGGCGCCGCCGAGGCATTCCCGCAGATTTCGGTGGCCGCCTACAACGGTCGCAACACGGTGCTGTCGGGTCCGGCCGGCGATCTGGAACAGATCGTCGCCAAGCTCACCGGTGAGGAAATCCGCTGCACCTGGCTGGACACCAGTCATGCTTTCCACTCCGAGCTGCTGGAGCCGGCCCTCGACGAATTCGAGTCGTACGCAAAAGGCTTCGAGTTCGGCGTTCCGTTCCTGCCCCTCGTTTGCAACCGCACCGGCGCCGTGCTCACGGCGGACACCCCGCTGGATGCACAGTATTGGCGGCGGCACTCCCGTCAGCCGGTGCAGTTCGCCGAAAGCGTGCGCACCGTGGCGGCACTGGGCTGCTCGGTGTTGATGGAGATCGGTCCGCAACCGGTTCTGACCGGCGCCGCGGCGCAGGTGTGGCCCGACTCCTCGGCGGCGCCGCGGGTGATCGCTTCCCTGCGTAAGGGCACCGATGACCGGCGCCAGATCGCTGAAGCGCTCGCTGGGGTCTACGTGGCCGGGCATCGGCCCGATTTCGCTGCGCTGCATCACCTGACAGGCCGCAGACTCGAACTGCCGACCTATCCGTTCCAGCGCCGTCGTTTCTGGCCCAAGACGTCCGACATCCGCGTTGACGGCGCGTCGGTATCCGGAATCCTGGGTAATGCCAAGGATCTCGCGTCCGGCGACGCCATCTACACCAGCCGCTGGTCGGTCAATTCGCAGCCATGGCTGGCGCATCACGTCATCTACGGCCGGGTTGTCGTTCCGGGCGCGACGTACGCGGCGATGGCCCTCGCCACGGTTGGGGCACCCGCGCACGTGCGCAATGTCTTCTTCTACGAGCCGATCATCCTGGGTGACAAGAATTCCCGGGAGGTGCAGCTCAGCGTGCATCCGGTCGAGGACGGTGGCGGCTGGACCTTCCAGGTGCACAGCCGCCCGTACGGTGAGCACGAGGCCGAGTGGTCGTTGAACGCCGATGGCCGCATCGTCGCCGGTGTCGATGACGAGCCGGCGCCGGAGCCGACGGATTCCATCGATGCGGTCTGCGAGCGGTTGAGCCGCATGCGCCCGCAGCAGCTGTTCGACACCTTCGCCGACATGGAATTGAACTGGGGCCCGACCTGGTCCACCTCGCTGAAGTCGCTGTGGTCCGGTGACGGCGAGGCGGTTGGCGACGTCGCCATCGGCGAGGAACTCGCCGAACAGCTCGGAAAAGAGCCGATCCACCCGGTGCTGCTTGACCTGTGCACCGGAGTCGCCTTCCCGGCCTTCCCGGCGCTTCTCGGGGTGACCGAAGACGGCGAACCCATGACCGATCTGTTCCTGCCGCTGCGGTATGGGCGAGTGGTACTGCGGGAGAAGATGCCGAAGCGGTTCTACTGCCACGCGCGTTGGCAGAGCGGCGGTCCCGACAGCGAAACGCAGGTCTTCGACCTCGATTTCGTGGATCGCGACGGTAACCTGCTGGGCGAAATTCGCGAGTTCACGGTTAAACGCGCGCCCCGCGAGGCGTTGTTGCGCGGGCTCGGCGGCGATGCCACCCGCAACCTGTACACCCTCGGTTGGGAGGAAGTGCCGCCGCCGGCGTCTGACAACGCTGACGAGAGCGGCGACGGCACCTGGCTGATTGCGGGATTTGACGAGCTGGCGGCCCAGCGGTCGGGCGCTGTGTCGGTGGACCGCAATACGGATGCGGAGCACTGGAAGCAGCTGTTTGCCCAGGCGCAGGAGCGCGGTGCCCCGGTTTCCGGCGTCGTCTGGCGCGGCACCGAGCGACCCGGTGCCGAAGAGTCGAGCGCAGAACTCGCCGCGCGGCTCGAGACCGAGATCGAGCAGCTGCTGACCGTCGTGCAGACGCTACAGGCGCAGCAGGATCTGAAACTGGCTGGCGGACTGTGGATCATCACCGAGCGTGCCGTGGCGACCGAACCCGGTGAGCCTGTCGACCCGGTGCAGTCGGCGCTGTGGGGATTCGCCCGCACCGTCATCGCCGAGCAGCCGGCCCTGCGTTGCAGGGTGGTTGACAGCGACGGTTTCGATGACGCCGTGCACTTGTTGGCCGGCCTCCTCGGCGCACCAGTCGAGGAGCCCGAACTCGCACTGCGACAAGGAAAGCACCTGGTGCCGCGGCTACTGCCGTGGGCGCGCAGCGGCCATCTCCCGGTGCCTCGGGCGACTGACTACATCCTGGACGTGACCGAACGCGGTGCGATCGACAACCTTCATCTGGTCGAGACGCACGTGCCGCCGCCGAGCGCGGGCCAGGTGCAGATCCGGGTGGAGGCTGCAGGCCTGAACTTCCGCGATGTGCTCAACGTGCTCGGCCTGTATCCCGGCGATCCGGGACGGATCGGCGGCGGTGACCTGTCCGGCATCGTGACGGAGTTGGGCGCCGGCGTCACGGGATTCGAGGTTGGCCAGCGCGTCTTCGGCTTCATGCCGGGGTCGTTCGTCACCCGGGTCAATGCGCCTGCCGAGTTCCTGACGCCGGTGCCGGACGGGATCAGCGCGGTGGGGGCGGCGACCATACCCGCTGGGGCACTGACGACCCGGCTCGCGTTCGACTGGGCAAAGGTCGGGCCCGGTGACCGTGTGCTCATCCACGCCGCCAGTGGTGGCGTTGGTCTGGCCGCGATCCAGCTGGCCCAGCAGGCCGGTGCGACCGTCTTCGCCACCGCCAGCACCTACAAACGCGCGACGCTGCGCAAGATGGGTGTGGAACACGTTTACGACTCGCGCAGCACGGACTTCGCGGATCAGATCCTGGCCGACACGGACGGCGCCGGCGTCGACGTGGTGCTCAACAGCCTGACCAACGAGGGATTCATCGAAGCGACGGTGCGGGCGACCGCACAGGGCGGCCGGTTCGCCGAAATCGCCAAGCGAGACATCTGGACTCCGGAGCAGATGTCGGCGGCCCGGCCCGACATTGCCTACGAGATCATCGCGCTGGACGTGAGCATCGCGCAAGAACCCGCGCGGGTGGGCAAGTTGCTGGCCGAGCTGGCTGAGAACATGGCCAGTGGCGCGCTGGCGCCCCTCGCATTCGAGGTCTACCCGCTGACGGAAGCGAAGACCGCGTTCCGCCGCATGCAGAAGGCCCGGCACATCGGCAAGATCGTGCTGCAGATGCCGAGACCGCTGCAGCCGCGCGGCGATCGCAGCTATCTGATTACCGGCGGCGTCGGTGCGCTCGGCCTCTACACGGCGGCCCACCTCGCCCAACTCGGGGCCGGTGACATCGTCTTGACGAGCCGGCGCATCCCCGATGCGGACGCGCAACGCGAAATCGACGACATCATGGAGCGCTACCGGTGCCGTATCCACACCTTCGCGGCCGACGTCGGCGACGAGGCGCAAGTTACCCAGGTGCTGGAACGGATCCGGGCAGAGTTGCCACCGCTAGCCGGGGTGGCACACCTGGCCGGTGTGCTTGACGATGCGCTGCTATCGAAGCAGAGTCTGGACGGTTTCCGGACGACATTGGCGCCAAAAGCGTTCGGTGCCTGGCATCTACATCGGCTGACGAAGAACGACGATCTCGAGTTCTTCATGGTGTACTCATCGGCCTCGAGCGTGCTCGGTTCACCCGGCCAGGCCAACTACGCGACGGCTAATGCCCTGCTCGATGGGCTCGTTGCGGACCGTCAGGCCCAGGGTCTGCCCGCGGCCGGCATTAACTGGGGCCCGTGGGCGAAGGGCGGCATGGCCACATCGCACGCCGCGCGAGCCAATCTCAGTGCGCAGGGTCTGATTCCGCTGGATCCCGGGGCCGCCCTTGGCGCGCTCGACGAGATCATCGCGCATGGGACCGGCCAGGCGACTGTCATCAAAGCCAATTGGCAGCGTGCCGCGAAGGGGCTGCTGGGTGGCTCTCGCCCGTCGATTCTCGACCACGTGCTGCCGAGTGCTGTTGCGGCAACACGCGGTGACAGCGAGCTGCTCCGGCAACTGCACGACGTGCCGGTGTCGCAGCGCGGAAGCTTCCTCACCGAATACCTGCGGCACGAGGTGCAGAGCTTCCTGAGGCTTGCGCAACCGCCGGCCGCGACCAGCCGGTTCCTGGAGCTGGGCACGGATTCACTGATGGCGGTCGAATTCAGCAACCGGTTGCTGCCTCAGTTCGGTGGTGAATTCACGATCAGCACCACCGCGGTGTTCGACTATCCGACCATCGGTGCGCTCGCCGAGTACCTCGCTGGTCAGATGCCGGAGTCGGTCGATGCCGAATCGGGTGCGTCCGAGCCCGCATAAGGAGCGAGGGGAACAGGTGGGCGCCGCATCCAAAGAGTGCCCGCCCGGCTACCGCGACTACCAGGTGTAGAAGGAATACGTCTTCCCGCGTCAACGGCACTTACGAGTGCGCCGATGAGGCCCGCTTCCGGTGCTAGGCGTGGCCGAATGTGAAGGTAGTTTCACGTTCGCGGCCGAATGTGAAACTACCTTTCACGCTCGCTAGCGGTCGGCCGGGCCGGCCGGCTACCGCGCCCTGTGGATGACCGGGGCCGACGGGGTCCCTCTACGGGAGGACCCTACGTTGCCCGCAATTGAGACCTCAGTATTCGGTACTCCAGCAGGCCCGCCCGCATTTGCTCGTAGATCGCGGACCCGGGTAGTGAGAGAAAGTTAGCCACCCGAGCATTTCCGTCGCCATAAACCTCGGCCCAGTTGGTGGCCGCGTGGTCGCGCGAGGCCAATACGTTCGCGGTGATATCGCGGTCGTCTTCGGTGACAAAGCCCATCGACTTCAAACGCATCTTTACCTGGTCCCAGTCCTCAGGACTCAGAAAGTCTGTATGCAAAAACCATGCGCCGGGGCGGCAAATGCGGCGAACCTGCTTCAGGAATTTGGGGAGATTCCCGTACGAATGTGACGACTCCACATTGAGGACAGCATCGCACGACGCATCGGGCAGCGGAATATTCAATGCGTCGCCGACTTTGAATTCGATCGAACCGCCAGCGTGCGCCTTAATGTGCGTTTTACTGCAGAAGGCGATCGCTTCAGCGGACATATCGATGCCAGTGACTTGAGCTTTGAATTTCTCCGCGACGAGCGCGCTGTTGCCTCCGCGGCCACATCCAATCTCGGCAATCACGCGGTCATCCAGGTCAACCGACCCGATGACCTCGAACACCAGTCGAACCGAGTTGGCGTTGAAGGTGCCAGGGCGAATCTCGAAAGCGGATTCATCACCAGATCCCGTCGAAAGGTATCCGTAATTAAGGAAAAAAGATGAATCGGCTACCCCGACGTCCTCTAGGCGGCGGCTCAGTAAATCGTAAAAGCTGTGCCATCCATCGGCGGTCGTAGACAGTAGGTCGTCGGCCAGATGCGCCGACATTGGTTCGCTATGCTGATCCATTTATTTCGCCTCAACCTTTGCAGCCACGTCTAATAATGCTGTCCCTTACACTAGTCTCGATGTGCCGCCTCCTGAAGCCCGGAAAGAAGATCATCGCTCGCGCCGACCGGGGGACTGTCCCAGCCGACCGCCATCAACCCACCATGCAGTCGGTAGGTGCCCCTCTCGGCCACGACCGTGTTCGGGCTCGCAGCACTCAGGTGACGGCAGTCACATTCATTTTGGTGACAGCGGTCACACCCACGAAGTAAGGTTTAGAACTTGTTCTACTTGTGTCCACTAGATTTAGATCGCTCGGAGGGGAACGGTGAGCATCAATCCGTTTGACGACGCAGATGGCAGGTTTTTCGTCTTGGTCAACGACGAGGAGCAGCACAGCCTGTGGCCCGCCTTCGCCGAGATTCCCGCCGGTTGGCGGGTGGTGCACGGCGAAGCAGACCGCGCAGCGTGTCTGGACTACATCGAACAGAACTGGACCGATATACGGCCGAAGAGTCTGCGCGACAGGTTGGCAGCGGGCTAGAGGTCTTGATAGGCAACCACATGGAATTTGATGACCGGGCACTTCCGCTGACGCGGGGGCAGCTAGACATTTGGCTTGCGCAGGAAACGGGTCACTCCGTTACGGACTGGCAGCTGGGCGTGCTTGTCCGATTCGACGGCACCGTAGACCGTGATGTGCTTCAGCGGGCGATCCGTCACGTGGCGCAGGAGGCCGAGCCGGCCAGGGCCGCCATCTTCGAGGAGGATGGCCAGGTTTCGCAAAGGCCGATTGATTACTCGAATGTCGAGATGGCCTTCCACGACCTCAGCGACTCGCGCCATCCCGTGCAGGAGGCCCGTGCGATCGCGTCGTCAATCCAGAGCACGCCGATGTCCTGGTCCGGCCCGCTGTTCAAATTTGCGTTGTTTCAAACGTGGTCCGATGAGTTTTACCTGTTCGGCTGCTTCCACCACATCGTCATAGACGGAACCGGAATTACGCTTCTCGCCCACCGTATTGCAACCGTCTACGCCGCAATTGTTTCGGACGAAGCCATCCCTCCCACCTTCTTCGGCTCGCTGCGGGACTTGGTTCGCCACGAGCTGGAATATGAAGCATCCACCGATTACCTGGAAGATGAGGCCTACTGGACTCGGAACCTTCCACCGGAAAGCGGTCCGCACAATCGGTTGTCCCCGGCGGAAGCTGAGGGTGGTGCGGCTGAGCCTTCCGCGCCGGTCCGATTGGACCCGGTGGTCCTTCGCCGAGTTCAAGAGCTGTCCGGCGAATGGAATGTGCCTCAATCGTCGATCCTCACTGCTGCGTCCGCACTATTGGTGCGTGGGTGGTACGCGCAGGGCTCAGAGGTAGTGCTCGACTTCCCGGTCAGCAGGCGAGTGCGTCCGGAGTCGAAGACGCTTCCCGGGATGGTTTCCGGGGTGGTGCCGCTGGTGTTGACGGTTTCGCCGGGATCGACGATCGCCGGTTTTTGTGAGCATGTTGACACGCGAATACGCGAAGCGCTGCAACATCAGCGGTTCCCGGTGCACGCCCTACAACGCAAAGCCAATCTCCTCGGCCTAGAGCAGCCGGCCGGCAGGGTGAGCGTCAATTTCATGCCGTCGAAAATGTCGATCGATTTCGCTGGCGTAGCGGCATCGGCGTCGTTCACCAATCCCGGCCAGGTGGGCAGCTTTGGATTGATCTTCTCTGGCGCCGGCGACCAGGTTGTCCTGAGCACGGCGGGCGCCGGCGGCCCATTTTCGAATTCTGACGTCTCCGATCTGGCGAAACGGTTGGGGCGGGTTTTGGCGGCCATGGCGGCTGATCCAGGGCGGCTGGTGTCGTCGATGGATGTGCTGGATGACGCTGATCACGCTCAGTTGCAGGGTTGGGGTAATCAGGCAGGGTTGGCCGCGCCGGCGGGTGCGCGGGTGTCGATTCCGGAGATGTTCGCCGCGCAGGCGGCGCGCGTACCGGACGCGGCGGCGGTGACCTTCGAGGGTGTGTCGCTGACGTACCGGGAGCTCGATGCTGCGTCGAACCGGTTGGCGCATGTGTTGGCCGCTCGGGGTGTGGGGCCGGGGCAGCGGGTGGCGTTGTTGATGTCGCGCTCGGCGGATGCGATCGTGGCGATTCTGGCGGTGCTGAAAACCGGGGCGGCCTACGTGCCGATGGACCCGGCGGTGCCGGCGGCCCGGATCGAGTTCATGCTCGACGATTCCGCGCCGATCGCCGCGATTACTACCACCGAGTTGGCCACTCGGCTCGACGGGCGCGATCTGCTTGTCATCGATGTTGAAAATCTCGGAGACCCCTCCGCCGACGCCCCGCTACCGGCGCCGGGCCCGGACAACATGGCTTACCTGATCTACACCTCGGGCACTACCGGCGTCCCCAAGGGGGTGGCCATTCCCCACTACAGCGTGATCCGGTTGCTGGAATCCCTGGACGCCGAGTTGTCGCCAGGACAAGGCTGGTCGCAGTGGCATTCCTTGGCCTTCGACGTCTCGGTGTGCGAGATCTGGGGTGCGCTGCTATCCGGTGGCCGCCTCGTGGTGGTACCCGAATCGGTGGCGCGTTCGCCCGAAGATTTCCACGCGTTATTGGTCCGGGAGCAGGTCGGTGTCCTAAGCCAGACCCCGTCGGGGTTTTACGCATTGCAAACCGCGGACGCGCTTGCACCCGAGCTCGGACAGCAGCTCAAGCTTGAGGCGGTCTTGTTCGCCGGCGAAGCGCTAGAACCGCACCGGCTGCGGACTTGGCTGGACAGTCATCCAAATTCACCGCGCTTGCTCAACTTGTATGGCACCACCGAGACAACGGTGCATGCCTCGTTCCGCGAGATCGTCGCCGCCGATGTGGACAGCATTGTCAGCCCTATTGGCGTGCCGTTGGCCCATCTTGGGTTTTTTGTGCTCGACGGATGGTTGCGGCCGGTGCCGGCGGGTGTGGTGGGGGAGTTGTATGTCGCCGGCGACGGCGCGGGGTACGGGTACTGGCAGCGGCCGGGATTGACGGCGACGCGGTTTGTGGCCTGTCCGTTCGGTGGGCACGGGGACGCCCCAACACGGATGTATCGCACCGGGGATCTCGCGTGGTGGGGCGCCGACGGGCAGCTGCGCTATGTGGGGCGCGCCGACCAGCAGGTCAAGATCCGCGGCTATCGCATCGAGCTCGGTGAAGTGCAGGCGGCGTTGGCCGGGCTGGACGGGGTCAAGCAGGCGGTGGTGATCGCCCGTGAAGACCGGCCCGGGGATAAGCGACTGGTGGGTTACGTGACCGGGACCCCGGACGTGGCCCGGTTGCGTGCCGCGCTGGCGGAGCGGCTGCCGGCGTACATGGTGCCGGCCGCCGTCGTGGTGATCGACGCGCTGCCGTTGACGGTCAACGGCAAACTCGACACCCGGGCCCTGCCTGCACCGGAGTATCAGGATGGCGATGAATATCGCGCCCCCGCCGACGCGGTGGAGGAGATCCTGACTGACATCTACGCCCAGGTGCTCGGCCTGGACCGGGTCGGGGTGGACGACTCGTTTTTCGAGCTGGGCGGGGACAGCATTTTGTCGATGCAGGTGGTGGCGCGGGCGCGTGCCGTCGGGGTGTTGTGTCGGCCGCGCGATATTTTCAGTGAGCAGACCGTAGCCCGACTGGCTCGGGTGGCCCGGGTCATCGATGGTGACGTCGATATGGCCGACGACGGTGTCGGGCCGGTGATCGCGACGCCGATCATGCGCTGGCTGCAGAGCCTGCAAAGTTCGGGCGCCCCTGCGGAACAGTTCAACCAGACGGTGGTGGCGCAGGCTCCGGCGGGGGCGACTGAGGCCGACGTTGTCGAGGTGTTGCAGGCGGTGCTGGACCGGCATGCGATGCTGCGGCTTCGGGTCGAGCATGACGGTGGCGAGGGCTGGTCACTGACCGTGCCAGAGCCGGGTTCGGTGGCTGCCCGCGACTGCCTGCAGACGGTGCAGGCGTTGTCCGAGGATGCCTTGGTGGAGGCGCGGACGCGATTGAACCCGGCGGCCGGGGTGATGTTGAGCGCGTTGTGGGTTGCCTCTACCAGTCGGTTAGTCGCGATTGTTCACCATTTGGCTGTCGACGGGGTGTCCTGGCGGATTTTGCTGGAAGACCTTAATATCGCCTGGGCTCAGCATCGGGGCGGACAGCAGGTGGTGTTGCCGGCGCCGGGAACGTCGTTCGCGCGGTGGGCGTCGCTGCTGGTTGAGCACGCGCGCAACCCGGAAGTCGTGGAGCTGGCAGAAGCCTGGCGGCAGGTGGGCGCGGTGCCGGTCGCGCTGCCGGCGGTGCGGCCCGAGACGGATACCGCTGCGAGCGCCGGGAACTTGGCGGTGCAGTTGGATGTCGAGACGACCCGGCTGCTGCTCGGCGAGGTGCCGGCGGCGTTTCACGCCGGAATACACGAGATCTTGTTGATCGCGTTCGCCTTGGCCTGTGCCGAGTTTTTAGGCACGGGTGGCGCGCCGATTGCGATTGATGTGGAAGGCCACGGGCGCGAGGAGGAACTGGCTGCCCCGGACGAGCACGTTGACCTGTCGCGCACGGTGGGGTGGTTCACCACCAAGTATCCGGTGGCTTTGCACGTCGGAGGACCCCAGGGCCCCCTGTCCTGGGCCCAGGTGTTGGCTGGCGATGCGGCGCTGGGAGCGGTGATCAAAGACGCCAAAGAACAGCTTCGGGCGCTGCCGGACGGGTTGACCTACGGCGCTTTGCGCTACTTGAACAGTGACGTTGACCTGGAGGGCTCTGACCCGCCGCTTGGGTTCAACTATCTGGGCCGGGGCGCCGGGGCGGCCGAGGCGGCCGACGATACGTGGCGGATCTGTGAGGATGGCTTGGCGCTTATCGATCCCAGCGCGAGGTTGGCCATGCCGTTGGCACACACCGTGGAGCTCAACGCCGGCACGGTGGAAAGCGATACCGGGCCGTCGCTGCGCGCCAACTGGACGTGGGCGCCCTCGGCTCTGAATCACGCGCAGGTCAGTCGGCTGAGCCAGTTGTGGTTTGACGCGCTGACCGGCATCTGTGCGAATGTCAATGGCGGCGGGGGCGGGTTGACGCCCTCCGATGTCGCTGCCGGTCTTAGCCAGCAGCAGATCGACGAGCTGCAGCGGCAATATGCGGATCTCTGACGTTTTGCCGCTGACCCCCTTGCAGCGGGGGTTGTTGTTCCACGCCAGCACGGCGCAGGGCAGCGACGATGTCTACGCGGTGCAGCTCGATATCACGTTGAGCGGTCCCCTTGATCAGCATCGCCTGCGCGATGCCGTGCAGGCGGTGGTCGTTCGGCATCCACACCTGGCGGCCCGATTTTCTGAGAAGTTCGACCAGCCGGTGCAGATCATCCCAGCAGATCCCGCGGCGCCGTGGCAGTTTGTCGACCTCAGCGAAGGCGGTTCGGGCCATCTCGATGAGCAGATCCAGGCGGTGTGCGCAGCCGAACGCGCCGCGGTGTGCGACCTGGCTGATGAGCCGGCGTTTCGGGCGGCTTTGCTCCGCACCGCAGCAGATCAGCATCGCTTTGTGTTGACCAATCACCACATCGTGCTTGATGGGTGGTCGCTGCCGATCCTGCTGAGGGAAATATTTGCCAGCTATCTCGGGCAGCGGCTACCACCGGCCGCGCCGTATCGCAGGTATGTCACCTGGCTTACCGGTCGTGACGGTGATGCCGGCCGCGAGGCCTGGGGTGAGGTGTTGGCCGGCTTCGACACCCCGACATTGATCGGCCCGCCGGACCGGTTAGGGCACGGGCCGCGAGGCGTTGCATCGTTTCGGGTGTCGGCAGCACACCACGGCGGCCCTTGGCGAGCTGGCACGTTCATGCCACACCACCGTCAGCACGGTGCTGCACGGCGCGTGGTCACAGCTGCTGACGCGGCTGACCGGTCGCCACGATGTCTCCTTCGGCACGACGGTCTCGGGCAGGCCCGACGAGATTGTCGGCGCGGACTCGATGGTGGGTCTGTTCATCAACACGGTACCGGTGCGGGCGAACCTCACCGCGTCGACCACTACCACCGAACTGCTCGATCAGCTGCAAGGCGCGTACAGCCGCACACTTGAGCACCAGCACTTGGCGCTCAACGAGATCCACCGCCTCACCGGCCTGGACCACCTGTTCGACACCCTGTTCGTGTACGAGAACTATCCGCTTGACGCCACCGCGTTTTCGGGCGTCGACGGCTTGTCCGTCACCGAGTTCACTCACCGCGAATACAACCACTACCCGCTTGCGGTCCAAGCCCTGCCGGGCGACGAACTAGGCCTTCGCGTCGAATTCGACACCGAAGTGTTCGACATCGGCGACATCGAAACACTGGTCGAGCGATTCGAGCGGGTGCTGGCGGCGATGACCGCTGACCCGGGGCGGCGGTTGTCGTCGATGGATGTGCTGGATGAGGATGAGCGGGTTCGGTTGCAGGAGTGGGGTAATCGAGCCGGGTTGGCCCCGCCGGTGGGTGCGCCGGTGTCGATCCCGGCGGTCTTCGCCGCGCAGGTTATCCGCACGCCGGATGCGGCGGCGGTGACGTTCGAGGGTGTATCGGTGACGTACCGGGAGCTCGATGAGGCGTCGAACCGGTTGGCGCACTTGTTGACTGCCCGGGGCGTGGGGGCGGGGCAGCGGGTGGCGTTGCTGTTACCGCGGTCGGCTGAGGCGATCGTGGCGATGTTGTCGGTGGTCAAAACTGGCGCCGCGTACGTGCCGATCGATCCATCGGTGCCGGCGTCCCGGGTTGAGTTTGTGCTTGGTGATGCCGCGCCGGCTGCCGTCGTTACGACCGCTGGTTTGGCTGATCGACTCGATGGGTGCGACCTGGCGGTTATTGATATCGGCGATCCCGCTGTGGATAGCCAGCCCAGTATCGCCTTGCCGGCGCCGGCACCTGACGACATCGCGTACATCATCTACACCTCGGGCACGACGGGAACCCCGAAAGGGGTGGCGATCCCGCACCGCAACGCGACCCGGCTGTTGCAGACGCTCGATGCGGATCTGAAGTTGGCGGGCCAGGTGTGGTCGCAGTGCCATTCGTTGGCCTTCGACTTCTCGGTGTGGGAGATCTGGGGGGCGCTGCTTTACGGCGGACGCCTGGTGGTTGTGCCCGACGCGGTGGTGCGCTCGCCCGAGGATTTGCACGCGGTGTTGGTGGCCGAGCAGGTCACGATGTTGAGCCAGACGCCGTCGGCGTTTTACGCGTTGCAGGCCGCCGATGCGTTGCAGCCCGAACTGGGGCGCCAGTTGAAGCTCGAGGCGGTGGTGTTCGGCGGCGAGGCGCTGGAGCCGCCGCGCCTGCGGGGCTGGCTGGATAGCCATCCTGGGTCGCCGCGGCTGATCAACATGTACGGCATCACCGAGACGACGGTGCACGCGTCGTTCCGGGAGATCGTCGCCGCTGATGCCGACAACGCATTCAGCCCGATAGGTGTGCCGCTGGCCCATCTGGGGTTCTTTGTGCTCGACGGCTGGTTGCAGCCAGTGCCGGCAGGGGTAGTTGGGGAGTTGTACGTGGCGGGCGCCGGGCTGGCGGCTGGCTACGTGGGCCGGGCCGGGCTGAGCGCGACTCGGTTCGTGGCCGGCCCCTACGGGGAGCCCGGCCAGCGGATGTATCGCACCGGGGATCTGGCGTGGTGGGGCGCTGACGGCCAGTTGCGGTACGTGGGGCGTGCCGACGAGCAGGTCAAGATCCGCGGCTACCGCATCGAACTCGGCGAAATCCAAGCAGCACTGAGTGGGCTCGACGGCGTCGAGCAGGCCGTGGTGATCGCCCGCGAGGACCGTCCCGGAGACAAGCGCCTGGTGGGATATGTGACCGGGACCGCGGAACCGGCCCGGATACGCGCGGCGTTGGCCGAGCGCTTGCCGGCGTACATGGTGCCGGCGGCGATCATGGTGTTGGCGACGCTCCCGTTGACCGTCAACGGCAAACTCGACACCCGCGCCCTGCCGGCACCTGAATACCAGGAGGGCGATCACTATCGCGCCCCGGCCAATGCGGTGGAAGAGATCCTGGCCGGCATCTACGCCCAGGTCCTGGGTGTCGAGCCGCCCCGGCTGGTAGGCGTGGACGACTCGTTTTTCGACCTGGGTGGGGATTCGCTGTCGGCGATGCGCCTGGTCGCGGCGGTCAACGCCGGTCTGGATGCCGGCATCTCGGTGCGAGACGTGTTCGAGGCGCCCACTGTTGCTCAGTTGGCTCCCCGTATCAGCGCCGATCACGGCCGGCTGGAGCCACTCGTGGCCTTGGAAGAAGGACGGCGGCCCGACGTTATCCCGTTGTCGTATTCGCAGAACCGGTTGTGGTTCCTTCATCAGTTGCAGGGGCCCTCGCCGACGTACAACATCCCGGTGGATTTCCGGCTGCGCGGACAGCTGAATGCCGAGGCGCTGGGTGCGGCGCTGGCCGATGTGGTGGGCCGGCACGAGAGCCTGCGCACGCTGTTTGCGGCGCCCGAGGGCATACCCCAGCAGGTGGTGGTGCCCGCCGAGCGGGCCGACTTTGGCTGGGCCGTCGTCGATGCCACCGATTGGTCGGAAGCCCAGCTGGCTGATGCCATCGGCGCCGTGGCGCGTCACCCGTTTGACCTGGCGGCCGAGATCCCCATGCAAGCAAGGCTTTTCCGCGTCAGCGACGACGAACATGTGCTGGTGACCGTCGCCCACCATATCGCCGCCGACGGCTTGTCGGTCGGCCCACTGGTCCACGATCTGGGTGTGGCCTATCCGAGCCGGTGTGCGGGGCAAGCCCCGGATTGGGCCGATCTGCCGGTGCAGTACGTCGATTACACGCTGTGGCAGCGCGCGCAGTTTGGTGATCTGGACGACGGGGACAGCCTGATTGCCGCGCAGCTGGCGTACTGGCGGGATGCGTTGGCCGGTATGCCCGAGGGTGTGCAGTTGCCCACGGATCGGCCGTATCCACCGGTGGCTGATGAGCGCGGCGCCAATCTCAGCCTCGCCTGGCCCGCCGAGTTGCAACAACAGATCGCTCAAGTGGCTCGCGCGCACAATGCGACCAGTTTCATGGTGGTTCAGGCCGCCCTGGCGGTGCTGCTGGCGAAGCTGAGCGCGAGTTCTGATGTGGCGGTGGGGTTCCCGATCGGAGGGCGCCGTGACCCGGCCCTTGACGAGTTGGTGGGCTTCTTCGTCAACACATTGGTGCTGCGGGTTGACGTGGCCGGTGACCCCACCGTCGCCGAACTGCTGGCCCAGGTGCGAACGCGCAGCCTGGCCGCTTACGAGCACCAAGACGTGCCCTTCGAAGTGGTCGTGGACCGGCTCAATCCCACTCGCTCGCTGGCCCATCACCCGCTGGTCCAGGTGATGTTGGCCTGGCGGAGCCTGCATCTGAAGATCGGCGACGCCGCTGCCACGTCATCCTTGGGCGACCTGCAGGTCACACCGATGCCGCTCGAGACCGGCACCGCCCGGATGGACCTATCGCTTTCGTTGTCCGAATGGTGGGGTGAGGCCGGTGCGGCCGCGGGAATCGCCGGGGTGGTGGAATTCCGCACCGACGTGTTCGACGCGGCCAGCATCGAAAACCTGATGGAGCGATTGCGGCGGGTGTTGGTGGCGATGACCGCTGATACGGCCCGGCGGCTGTCGTCGGTGGACGTGCTCGACGAGGCCGAGCACGCCCGGCTCGCTGAGGTAGGCAACCGCGCGGTATTGACCCGACCCGCGCCGGTTGCGGTGTCGGTTCCGGAGTTGTTTGCCGCGCAAGTGGCCCGCGCCCCGGAGGCGGTGGCGGTGACCTTCGGTGATCTGTCGCTGACCTACCGAGAGCTCGACGAGGCTGCTAACCGGTTGGCGCACTTGCTCTCCGAGCGTGGCGTCGGCCCGGGTGCGCGGGTGGCATTGCTGTTGGAGCGCTCAGCCCAGGCCGTGGTGGCCATGCTGGCGGCACTGAAAACCGGGGCGGCGTACCTCGCGATCGACCCGGCGCTGCCGGCGGCTCGGATGCAGTTCATGTTCGATGACGCGGCGCCCGTCGCCGTCATCACCACGGCGGGCCTGCGGTCACGGCTGGACGGGCGCGATGTGGCCGTCATCGATATCAGTGATATCGAGGCTTCGGCTGTCGAATCGCAGCCCAGCACGGAACTATCGGCGGCGGCGCCTGACGACATCGCGTACCTCATCTACACCTCGGGCACTACCGGTACTCCCAAAGGGGTGGCGGTCACCCACCGCAACCTGGCCCATTTGGCGGAGTCAACTCCCGCAGATCTGCCGGCGGCGCAGGTGTGGACGCAATGTCACTCCTATGCGTTCGACTTCTCGGTGTGGGAGATCTGGGCTGCGCTGCTGGGTGGGGGTCGGCTGGTGGTGGTGCCCGACTGTGTCGTCGTCTCACCGGATGATTTCCACGACCTGCTGATCCGTGAGCGGGTCAATGTGCTGACCCAGACGCCGTCGGCGGTGACCGCACTGAACCCGCAAGGGTTGGAGTCGGTGGCGCTGCTGCTCGGCGGCGAGGCGTGCTCGGCCGAGGTGGTGGATCAGTGGGCGCCCGGACGAGTGGTGATCAACGCCTACGGGCCTACCGAGGCCACGGTTTATGCGTCCATGAGTGCCCCGCTTGAGGCGGGTTCCGGTGCGGCACCTATCGGTGCGCCACCGTCGACCGCGGCGCTGTTCGTCCTCGACGAGTGGTTGCGGCCGGTGCCGACCGGCGTGATCGGTGAGCTATATGTGGCCGGCCGCGGCGTGGCCGTCGGATATATCGGCCGGACGGGTTTGACGGCGTCGCGGTTTGTGGCCTGTCCATTTGGTAGCCCCGGGGCGCGCATGTATCGCACCGGGGATTTGGTGCAGTGGCGCGCCGACGGGCAGCTGCAATACCTCGGCCGCGCCGATGAGCAAGTCAAGATCCGCGGGTACCGCATCGAGCTGGGTGAAGTCCAGGCGGCGTTGGCCGGTCTGGACGGCGTGGAGCAGGCGGCGGTGATCGCCCGCGAGGACCGCCCCGGTGACAAGCGTCTGGTGGGGTATGTGACCGGGACCGCCGAGCCGGCCGAGATACGTGCCGCGTTGGCCGAGCGGTTGCCGGCCTATATGGTGCCGGCGGCCGTTGTGGCGATCGGTGCGCTGCCGCTGACGGTGAACGGCAAACTCGACGCTCGGGCCCTGCCGGCACCCGAGTACCAGGACACCGGCCAGTACCGCGCCCCGGCCACGCTTACCGAGGAGATGCTGGCCGGCATCTACGCCCGGGTGCTGGGTGTGGAGCGGGTGGGCGCGGATGACTCGTTCTTTGATCTGGGTGGGGATTCGCTGTCGGCGATGCGTCTGATAGCCGCGGTCAACACTGCCCTGGATGCCGCTCTTTCGGTGCGCGTCGTCTTCGAGGCGCCCACGGTTGCCCAGTTGGCACTGCACGTCGGTGAAGACGGGGGTCCGCGGGTGCCGTTGGTGGCCTTGGAAGAAGGACGGCGGCCCGACGTTATCCCGCTGTCGTTTGCCCAGAGCCGGTTGTGGTTCATCGACCAGTTCCAGGGCCCCTCACCGACCTATAACCTGGCGGTCGCGTTGCGGCTGTCCGGGCACCTGGATGCCGACGCGTTGGGCGCGGCGCTGGCCGACGTGGTGCAGCGCCAGGAGAGCCTGCGCACGCTGTTCCCGGCGGTTGAGGGGGTACCCCGGCAGGTAGTGGTGCCCGCCGAGCAAGCCGACTTCGGTTGGGCCTTCGTTGATGGCACCGGCTGGTCGGACAGCCGGTTGGGTGAGGCCATCGACGCCGAGGCCAGTCACCCGTTCGACCTGTCAGCCGAGATCCCCATGCGGGCAAAGCTTTTCCGTCTCGCCGACGACGAACACGTGCTGGTGACCGTGGCGCACCACATCGCCTCGGACGGCTGGTCGGTGACCCCGCTGGTGGCAGATCTGGGGGTCGCCTATGCCAGCCGATGCGCGGGGCGGGCTCCCGACTGGGCCGATTTGGCGGTGCAGTACGTCGATTACACGCTGTGGCAGCGCGCGCAGCTTGGGGACCTGGCCGACAGCGGCAGCAGCATCGCCGCGCAGCTCGGCTACTGGGAGGATGCCCTGGCCGGCATGCCCGAGCATCTGCAGCTGCCTACCGATCGGCCCTACCCGCCGGTCGCTGATCAGCGCGGCGCCACCGTGGCGGTTCAGTGGTGCCCCGAACTGCAGCAACGGGTTGCCCAGGTGGCCCGTGAGCACAACGCGACCAACTTCATGCTGATGCAGGCCGCCATGGCGGTGCTGCTGGCCAAACTCAGCGCCAGCAGCGACGTGGCGGTGGGTTTCCCGATCGCCGGACGCCGCGACGCCGCGCTGGACGAGCTGGTGGGCTTTTTCGTCAACACCTTGGTGCTGCGGGTAGACCTGGCCGGGGACCCCACCTTTGCCGAGGTGCTCGCCCAGGTACGCCGACGCAGCCTCGCCGCGTATGAGCACCAAGACGTGCCTTTCGAGGTGCTGGTGGAAAGGCTCAAGCCCACCCGAAGCCTCACTCATCACCCACTCGTGCAGGTGTTGCTGGGCTGGCAGAACTTCGACTGGCAGGACAGTGACGTCGCGGGGCTGACGCTGGGTGATTTGCGGGTCACGCCGCTGCCCGTGGACACTCACAGCGCCCGCACGGACCTGACGTTTACCCTGGCCGAACGCTGGACCGAGGCCGGCGAGTCCGCCGGAATCGCCGGCGTGGTGGAATTCCGCACCGACGTGTTCGACGCGGACACCGTCCGCACCATGATCGATCGGTTCGAGCGGGTGATTTTGGCGATGACCGCCGACCCGACCCGGCGGCTCTCGTCGATGGATGTGCTTGTCGAGGCTGAGCACGCCCGCCTGGATTGGTGGGGCAATCGGGCGGTGCTCACCCAGCCGGCGAGGACCCCCGTGTCGATTCCGGCAGCGTTCGCCGCGCAGGTGGCACGCGTGCCGGGCGCGGTGGCGATCAGCTGCGGGCAGCGTTCGTGGACCTACCGCGAACTTGATCAGGCCTCTGATCGGTTGGCGCACGTGCTGGCCGGCCACGGTGTGGGCCCGGGGCAGCGGGTGGCGCTGCTGTTGTCCCGGACGGCCGAGGCGATCGTGGCTATTTTGGGCGTGCTGAAAACCGGGGCGGCTTATGTGCCGGTGGACCCCCTGGTGCCTGCGGCGCGAACTCAGTTCGTGGTTGCCGATTCCGCGCCGTCCGCCGCGATCACCACTGCCGAGTGGCGCTCACGGTTGGACGGCGACGACCTCTTGGTCATCGATCTCGGGGATCTCGGGGATGTTCCCGACCCCGCCGCGGTCACCGAACCCAGTGCCGCATTACCCGGACCCGCCCCGGACGACGTCGCCTACATCATCTACACCTCGGGGACTACCGGAACGCCCAAGGGGGTGCCGGTCGCCCACCGGAACGTGACCACGCTGCTGGAATCACTGGATGCCGACCTGGACTTCTCGGGGCAGGTGTGGACGCAGTGCCACTCCCTGGCCTTCGACTACTCGGTATGGGAGATCTGGGGTCCGCTGCTCTACGGCGGACGGGTGGTGGTGGTGCCCGACTCGGTGGCGCGTTCGCCCGAAGATTTCTACGCCATGCTGGTCGCCGAACAGGTCAATGTGTTGAGCCAGACCCCCTCGGCCTTTTATGCGCTGCAGGCCGCCGAAGCTTTACAGGCCGAGCTCGGACGCCAGCTGAAGCTGGAGACCGTGGTGTTCGGCGGCGAGGCGCTGGAACCGCAGCGGCTTCGGCCGTGGCTGAACAACCACCCGGAATCACCGCGCCTGATCAATATGTATGGCATCACCGAGACGACGGTGCATGCCTCGTTCCGGGAGATCCTGCGCGGCGACGTCGAGAAAACGTCCAGCCCCATCGGGGTGCCGTTGGCCCATCTCGGCTTCTTCGTGCTGGATGGGAGCCTGCGGCGGGTGCCGGCGGGTGTGGTCGGCGAGCTGTACGTGGCCGGCGCCGGCCTGGCCTATGGGTATATCGGCCGCTCGGGTTTGACCGGAACGCGGTTTGTGGCTTGCCCCTTTGGAGCGCCCGGAGCTCGCATGTATCGCACCGGGGACCTGGTGAGTTGGGGTGCCGACGGGGAGCTGCGGTACCTGGGGCGGGCCGACGAACAGGTCAAGATCCGCGGGTACCGCATCGAACTCGGCGATGTCCGCACAGCGCTGGCCGAGCTTGACGGGGTGCAGCAGGCGGTGGTGATCGCCCGCGAGGACCGCCCGGGCGACAAGCGCCTGGTTGGCTATGTCACGGGAACAGCGGACCCGGTCAAGGCACGCGTGGCGCTGGCCGAGCGACTGCCGGCCTACATGGTTCCGGCCGCGGTGGTCGTGGTGGAGACGCTGCCGCTGACACCCAACGGCAAACTCGACACCCGAGCCCTGCCGGCGCCCGAATATCAGGAGGCCGATCTCTACCGCGCTCCCGGCGATGCGGTCGAGGAAATCCTCGCCGGCATCTACGCCCAAGTGTTGGGACTGGATCGCGTTGGGGTCGACGAGTCGTTCTTCGAGCTGGGCGGCGACAGCATTTTGTCGATGCAGGTGGTGGCCCGCTCGCGTGCCGCCGGCCTGGTGTGCCGGCCGCGCGACATTTTCGTCGAGCAGACCGTGGCCCGGCTGGCCCGGGTAGCCAGCCTGCTCGACGTTGCGGCGGGCGAGGTCGATGAGGGTGTCGGGCCGCTGGTGGCCACCCCGATCATGCGCTGGCTGCAGGGCGTGCAAGGCCCGATTCAGGAGTTCAACCAGACGGTGCTGATGCAGGCCCCCGCGGGCGTGACCGAGGCCGACGTCGTCGTGGTGTTGCAGGCGTTGCTGGATCGGCACGCCATGTTGCGGCTGCGGGTCGATGAAGACGGCGCGGGGGGGTGGTCGTTGACGGTGCCCGAGCCGGGGTTGGTCGATGCCCGCGGCTGCCTGCAAGCGGTGGATGCGTTGTCGGACGAAGCGGTGGCGGAGGCGCGGGCGCGGTTGAACCCGGCCGCGGGGACGATGCTGAGCGCGCTTTGGGCGGCCGAGGCCGGGCAGTTGCTGCTGATCATCCATCACATGGCCGTCGACGGGGTGTCGTGGCGAATCATGTTGGAGGACCTCAACATCGCCTGGGCTCAGCATCGGGTTGGGCAGCAGGTCGCGTTGCCGGCGCCGGGGACATCGTTTGCCCGGTGGGCCGGGCTCCTGGTCGACCACGCGCACCACCCCGAGGTGGTGGAGCAGGCGGAGGCTTGGCGACAGATTGCGGCCACCCCCACCGCACTGCCGGCGGTTCAACCCGACGTGGATACCTATGCGAACGCCGGGAACCTCTCGGAGCTGCTGGATACCGACACCACCCGGATGCTGCTCGGCGAGGTGCCGGCGGCGTTTCATGCCGGGGTGCACGAGATTTTGTTGATCGCCTTTGCGTTGGCCTGGGCTGAATTTACCCAGGTTCTGGGCAACCCGGACGCGCCGATCGGTATCGACGTAGAGGGTCACGGGCGCCACGAAGAACTGGCCTCCGATCTCGACCTCTCCCGCACGGTGGGATGGTTCACCACCAAATATCCGGTCGCGTTATCGGTGGGCGGACTGGACTGGGCGCAGGTGGTGGCCGGCGACGCGGCGCTGGGGACGGTGGTCAGCGACGCGAAAGAGCAGCTTCGGGCCATGCCGGATCCGCTGAGCTACGGTCTGCTGCGCTATCTGAACGGCGATGTCGATTTGGCCGGGTCCGATCCACGGATCGGGTTCAACTATCTCGGGCGTCTAGGTGCGGCCGCCGAGGCGTCCGAAGACGTGTGGCGGATTAGCCGGGACGGCTCGGCGATTGCCGCCGTCGCAGCGGCCATGCCGATGCCGTTGATGCACACCGTCGGGCTCAACGCGGGCACCGTGGAGACCGATGCAGGTCCGCAACTGCTCGCCGGTTGGACATGGGCGACCTCAACAATCGATCAGGCGTATATCGGCCGGCTGAGCACGCTGTGGTTCGATGCCCTGGCCGGCATCTGCGCGCACGTCCGAGGCGGTGGGGGCGGGTTGACGCCCTCCGATATCGCGCCCGCCCACCTGAGTCAGCCGGAGATCGACGAGCTCTCCCGGCAATACCGCATCGCCGACATCTTGCCGTTGACCCCCCTGCAGCAGGGGCTGCTCTTTCACGCCAGCACCGCCCAGCTAAACCACGACCACGTGTACGCCGTGCAGCTGGACATCACGCTGAGCGGCGGGCTGGATCAGCAGCGCCTGCGCGACGCCGTGCACACCGTCGTGACCCGGCATCCGAACCTGGCGGCCCGATTCAGCAGACAGTTTGACGAGCTGGTGCAGATCATCCCGGCCGACCCCGTTACCCCCTGGCGGTATGTCGACCTCGGCGGCGAGGTAGATCTCGCCGAACAGGTCCAGCGGGTGTGCGCTGCCGAACGCGCCGCGGTGTGCGACCTAGCCGATGAGCCCGCGTTCCGGGCGGCTTTGATCCGCATCGCACCGGATCAGCATCGGTTCGTGCTGACCAACCACCACATCCTGTTCGATGGCTGGTCACTGCCGATCCTGCTGGGCGAAATGTTTGCCAGCTACTACGGCCAGCGGCTGCCCGCCGCCGCGCCCTATCGCCGGTTTGTCACCTGGCTGGACGGTCGGGATCGTGATGCCGCCCGCGCGGTCTGGCGTGAGGTGATGGCCGGCTTTGACACCCCCACCTTGGTGGGTCCATCGGATCGATTCGGACTGGGACGCCGAGACGTCGCGTCGTTCCGGGTGCCCGAGGACACCACGCGGGCGCTCAACGAGCTGGCGCGGTCAAGCCACAGCACCGTCAACGTCGTCCTGCAGGGCGCCTGGGCGGCGTTGCTGGCTGCACTGACCGGTCAGCACGATGTGGCCTTCGGCACCGTGGTCTCCGGCCGGCCCGCCGAGCTGGCCGGCGCGGAATCGATGGTGGGCCTGTTGATCAACACGGTTCCGGTGCGAGCCCGCATCACAGCGGCAACGACGACCGCCGATCTGCTGGATCAGCTGCAACGCGCCCACAACGACACATTCGAGCACGAACATTTGGCGCTCAACGAGATTCACCGCGTCACCGGCCAGCAAAGACTGTTCGACACCGTCTTCGTGTACGAGAACTACCCGACCGACACCGCCGCGTTGTCGGGCGACCATGAGCTCGCCATCACCGAGTTCAACGGCCGCGACTACTACCACTACCCACTTGCCGTCCAGGCCGGGCCGGGCAACGAACTGGACCTTCGCGTCCAATATCGTGCCGACGTTTTCGACCTGGCCGACATCGAAGCGCTGATCGAGCGATTCACCCGGGTGTTGGAGGCGATGACGTCCGATCCGGCGCGCCCGCTGTCGTCAATCGAGGGCTGGAGCGACCGGCCGGTGCTGACCCAGCGTGTGCCGGCGGCAGCACCCGAGTACGACGGCAACGGCAACGGTCAGCACGCCCCGACCGCCGGGGTCGAGCAATTGTTGACCAGCATCTACGCCCAGGTGTTGGGCCTCGACCGCGTCGCGGTCGACGAGTCGTTCTTCGACCTGGGTGGGGATTCGCTGTCGGCGCTGCGGTTGATTGCCGCAATCAACAGAGCCCTGGACATCGACCTTGCGGTGCCGACCCTGTTCGACGCGCCGTCCGTCAAAAGCCTGAGCCGGCAGTTAGGCAGGCATGCCAACGCGGTGGACGAAGTTCGCGCCGTGAGCCCCGCCATCGATCTTTAAGATCGCTCGCTCGGTCGCGGGTTACCAGACAGCTGGTACTAGGCGATGGCGGACCTTCTGTGAGTACTCGCGATATCCGGCCAACTCGTGTTGCAGCAGCTTCTCCTCGTCACGGATGCGGGATGCGAGCACGATCAATCCAGGAATGACGAAGACGAGTCCCCAGTACGAACCGAGTGCAAGGGGGATACCAACCATCATGATGACGTTGCCGGTGTACATCGGGTGCCGCACCAGCCCATACAGGCCCGTGGACACGACCGTCTGGCCTGCCTCCACCTGCACGGTTGCGGCCGCATAGCTGTTCTGGACGATCACCAGAGCCACCACACCCAGCCCGACGGCTACCAGGACATCACCCACCAAGCAGACCGCCGTCGGCACCGGCGACCAGCCGAAACGGTGGTCGAGGACGCTGACCACGACCATTGCCGCCAGTGAAAGGTACAAGCCGGCAATGACCACCTTCTGCGCCAGTCGGCCCTCGGCCGTCGGCCCCCCACGCATCCGCCTCTGCAGCGCATCCGGGTTCGCGCGCAGCAAGTAGACGCTAGGTGCCGACGCCGTAACGGCAACCACGACGAGAAAAACCCATGCTTGCCAGTAATTGAACGTGCCTGCCGGGATAAACAGCATCGAGCCGAACACGACAAGCTCAACAAAAGTGAATATCACCAGCTTGGGAACGGTTTTCACGGGTTCTCCTTCGTCCGCCCTGCACCGCACGTCAATGGCGCAGATCGCGACACCGGCGCACGGCTGAAACTACCGTTGTCCGCCCGCGCGGACACGTGCGGGGGACGCCGTCTATGAATATGCCGAAATGTAGATATACAAGTGTGCAACACGATAGATTTTCACTCGCTAGTAATCGTGACCGTGGTTGGGGGGCGCCTACCACCCCGCGACGGTCTTCGGAGGTCAGCAATGTCGTACGTGAACGTCGTGCCGGACGCCTTGGCGTCCGCGGCGGCGGAAGTGTCGGCAATTGGCGCCTCGCTCAACGCGGCTCATGCGGCGGCGGCCTTCCCGACCCTCTTCGTACTTGGCCCCGGTCTTGATGAGGTGTCGGCGGCGGTCTCGTCGGCGTTTTCCGAGTTCGCGGCGGAATTTCAAACTCTCAGCACCCAGGCAATCGCGTTTCAGGCCCAGTTCGTGCAGACCTTAACTCAGGCAGAGGCTGCGTTTTTGGGCGCCGAGACGAATGCTTCGGCTACTCTTACGACCGCCACGGCGAGTCTTCAGTCTGCTGATCAGGCTCTTTCGGCTGGTACGGCGACTCTTTCGACTAACAATGTTTTCCAGCCGGTTGCGAATGCGGTGGCCGAGGCATCCGGATCGTCCCCGCCGCCCAGGTCGGATGTATTGGCGACCCTGATGTATGAGCTCAATCAGACCAGCCAGCAGTTGGTCAAGGAACCGCTGTTCTACAACGGCGCTGATGGGACATCGCAGGCCAGCCCCAATGGCCAAAACGGTGGCCTGTTGATCGGCAACGGCGGCAACGGCTGGAACTCCACCGTTGCCGGCGTGAATGGCGGCACCGGCGGGCAGGCCGGGATCTGGGGCAACGGCGGCAACGGCGGAACCGGTGGGTCCGGTGCGGTCGGTGGAAACGGTGGGGCCGCCGTTTGGATGGGCAATGGCGGGGCCGGCGGGGCCGGCTTTAGCGCCACAGTTGCCGGCGTGGCCGGCGGTAACGGCGGGAACGGCGGCGCCGGCGGGTTCTTCTCGGGTGTCGGAGGTGTCGGAGGGGCCGGTGGGTCGTCGATCGACATGACCGGCGGCACCGGCGGGAACGGCGGTGGCACAGGCTTCCTCGGGGGCGCGGAATTGGGCGTGGGCGTTCCGACCGGCGGTACCGGCGGCGCCGGCGGTACCAGCGTCAGCGGCCAGGGCGGCACCGGTGGGGTTGGCGGGTCTAGCTTCCAGCTCGGCGGTACCGGCGGGGTCGGCGGCGACGGCGCCACCGGTGGTAACGGTGGCGCGGGCGGTGTTGGGTTCAACTCAGGGTGGGGATCTATCACCGGCGGGGCCGGCGGAGCGGGCGGCGCCGGCACCGTTGGCGCCGGAGGGAACGGCGGCCACGGCGGCGCCGCGGTCATGGGACCCAACAACTTTACCGTCGACAATTTTGACGGGCTGGCGATATTCCCCTCCAGCTGGGGTGTCGCCACCGGCGGCGTTGGCGGCGTCGGCGGGATCGGCGCCACCGTCGGCGGGATCGGCGGGACCGGCGGCTCGGCGTTGAACCTCTTATCGACCGGAACGGCCTTCGGCGGCACCGGCGGCGTCGGCGGCGGCGGCGGCCCCACCGGCGGCAACGGCGGCACGGGCGGCAATGTCTTCTCGATCACGCCGGGCCAGTTCACCGTCGGGACCGGCGGCGCCGGCGGCACCGGCACCACCGTCAACGGGACTGCCGGCGGGCCCGGCAGCGTCGAATCGCTGTAGCGATCACCTCGGCGTTGGTTGACGCCGCGCGACTCGTAGGCTGAACGCTGATGAAAGCACCGATCGAGACATCACCGCTGGCGTGGCTGGACGCGGTGGCGGCAGAGCGTCGTCAGGCCGGTCTGCGCCGCTCCTTGCAACCGCGACCCGCCGTCGCCATCGAACTGGATCTGGCGTCCAACGACTACCTCGGCCTGTCACAGCATCCCGACGTCATCGACGGCGGCATTCAGGCGCTGCGCGTCTGGGGCGCCGGCGCCACCGGTTCACGGCTGGTGACCGGGGACACCGAGCTGCACCAGGAATTCGAGTCCGAGCTCGCCGACTTCGTCGGCGCCGCATCCGGTTTGGTGTTCTCCTCGGGATACACCGCCAACCTTGGGGCCGTCGTCGGCCTGTCCGGCCCGGGTTCGCTGCTGGTTTCCGACGCCCACTCCCACGCGTCCCTGGTGGACGCCTGCCGGCTGTCGCGCGCCCGGGTGGTGGTGACGCCGCACCGCGACGTCGGCGCCGTCGACGCGGCGCTGGGCGCCCGCGACGAGGAGCGCGCCGTCGTCGTCACCGACACGGTGTTCAGCGCCGACGGCGCACTGGCCCCCCTGCGCGAATTGCACGACGTCTGCCGCCGCCACCGCGCGCTGCTCATCGCGGACGAGGCGCACGGGCTCGGGGTGCGTGGCGGCGGGCGCGGCCTGCTGCACGAGCTCGGGTTGGCGGGTGCGCCCGATGTGGTGATGACGACGACGCTGTCCAAGGCGCTCGGCAGCCAGGGCGGCATGGTTCTGGGACCGGCGCCGGTGCGCGCCCACCTGATCGATGCGGCCCGCTCATTCATCTTCGATACCGGCCTGGCGCCGGCGGCCGTCGGCGCCGCGCTGGCGGCGCTGCGGGTACTCAAAGCCGAGCCGTGGCGCCCCGACGCGGTGCTGCGCCACGCGGCCCAACTGGCCCGAGTGTGCGACGTAGCCGAGGTGCCGCAGTCCGCGGTGGTGTCGGTGATCCTGGGCGACCCGGAGGTGGCGCTGGCCGCCGCGACGGCCTGCCTGGATGCCGGCGTCAAGGTGGGCTGCTTCCGCCCCCCGACCGTCGCCGCCGGGACGTCGCGGCTGCGGCTGACCGCCCGCGCGTCCCTGGACGCCGACGAGCTGGCGTTGGCCCGGCAGGTCCTGCGGGACGTTCTTGCCGGCGTGCGCCGTTGACCGTCCTGGTCATCACCGGGACCGGCACCGGCGTCGGCAAGACGATCGCCACCGCGGCCCTCGCGTCGCACGCCCGTCAGGCCGGCATCGACGTCGCGGTGTGTAAGCCCGTCCAGACCGGCACCGACTCCGGCGACGACGACCTCGCCGAGGTGGGCCGGCTGTCCGGGGTGACCGAGCTCGCCGGCCTGGCGCGCTATCCGCAGCCGATGGCCCCGGCCGCGGCCGCCGAGCAGGCGGGGAAGGCGTTGCCGACTCGCGAGCAGATGCTGGGGCTGATTCGCGGCATGGACCGCCCGGGCCGGCTGACCCTGGTCGAAGGCGCCGGCGGGCTGCTGGTCGAGCTCGCCGATGCGCGCGTGACGCTGCGCGATCTGGCCGCCGACCTGGGCGCCGCGGCGCTGGTCGTGGTCGGCGCCCAACTGGGCACCCTCAACCACACCGCGCTGACATTGGAAGCGCTTGGCGCACGGGGGATTCCGTGCGCCGGCCTGGTGCTCGGCAGCTGGCCGCTGCGCCCGGATGCGGTGGCGACCTCGAATCTGTCGGCGCTGGACCGAATGGCCCCGGTGCGGGCCGCGCTGCCGGCGGGTGCCGCGTCTTTGGACCCCACGGAATTCGCGGCGATGAGCGCGGCGGCGTTCGACCGGGACTGGGTAACCGCACTGGTTGGCTGATGGTGCATTCGATCGAGCTCGTCTTCGACCCCGACACCGAATCGGCGATCCGTCGCATCTGGGACGAGTTGGCCGAGGCCGGCATCCCCAGCCAAGCGCCGGCCAGCCGCCCGCACGTGACGCTGGCCGTCGCCGAACGCATCGCCGACGACGTCGACGCGTTGCTTGCCCCGGTCAGCGGGCGGCTGCCTTTGGCCGCGACGATAGGCGCGCCGGTGCTGTTCGGCCGGGCCAACGTGGTGTTCGCGCGGCTGGTGGTGCCGACCGGTGAGCTGCTGGCCTTGCACGCCGAGGTGCACCGGCTGTGCGGCCCACACCTGCTGCCCGCACCGATGGCCAACAGCGTGCCAGGTCAATGGACCGCGCACGTCACCTTGGCCCGCCGCGTCGGGGACGTCCATCTCGGACAGGCGCTGCGCATTGCGGGCCGCCCGGCGCAGATCGAGGGCCGCTTCGTGGGCCCGCGCCGCTGGGATGGCAACGAGCGCACCGAATACTTGATCGAGTGACCAGTTACCCTAACGCTCGGAACGCATTTAAAAAGATTGAAGGAGTACGGGGTGACTCAGGCGGTAACTCGGGAAAGCACGGACATCTTGGCCCAGGCCCGCGAGCAGGTATTGGAGCGCGGGGAGGGACTGACTAAGGACCAGGTGCTGCGGGTGCTGCAGCTGCCCGACGACCAGCTCGAGGACCTGCTGGCGCTGGCGCACGAGGTGCGGATGCGCTGGTGCGGGCCCGAGGTCGAGGTCGAGGGCATCATCAGCCTGAAGACCGGTGGATGCCCCGAGGATTGCCACTTCTGCTCGCAGTCCGGGCTTTTCGCGTCGCCGGTGCGCGGCGCGTGGCTGGATGTTCCCAGCCTGGTCGAAGCGGCGAAACAAACCGCCAAGTCGGGTGCCACCGAATTCTGCATCGTGGCCGCCGTACGCGGACCCGACGAGCGATTGATGGCCCAGGTCGCTGCAGGTATCGAGGCGATTCGCGACGAGGTCGACATCAACATCGCCTGCTCGCTGGGGATGCTGACCCCCGAGCAGGTGGAACAGCTCTCGGCGATGGGCGTGCACCGCTACAACCACAACCTCGAGACGGCCCGCTCCTTTTTCACCAACGTCGTCACCACCCACACCTGGGAGGAGCGCTGGCAGACGTTGTCGATGGTCCGCGACGCCGGCATGGAGGTGTGCTGCGGCGGCATCCTCGGCATGGGGGAGACGCTCGAGCAGCGCGCCGAGTTCGCCGCCGACCTGGCCGAGCTCGACCCCGACGAGGTGCCGCTGAACTTCCTCAACCCGCGGCCCGGCACGCCGTTCGGCGACCTGGACGTGCTGCCGGCCAGTGAGGCGCTCAAGGCGGTGGCCGCCTTCCGGCTGGCCTTGCCGCGCGCCATGCTGCGCTTTGCCGGCGGCCGCGAGATCACCCTCGGCGACCTCGGCGCCAAACAGGGCATCCTGGGCGGTATCAACGCCGTGATCGTCGGCAATTACCTGACCACCCTCGGCCGCGCCGCTGAAGCCGATCTGGAGCTGCTCGAGGATCTGCAGATGCCGATCAAGGCGCTCAACGCGAGCTTGTGACCTACAACGTCTACACCGGGGAACTGGCGGGCACGGATGTGCCGGCTGAGCCCATTGGAGCCCGGCTGGGTCTCGAGCCGCCACGTTTCTGCGCGGACTGCGGGCGCCGGATGATCGTCCAGGTTCGCCCTGACGGCTGGCGGGCGCAATGCTCGCGGCACGGAGCGTTGGACTCGGCCGACGTGGAGGCGCAGCGGTGACGCGCACGTTCCCCAGAGTGGTGCTGGGCCTGACTGTGACCGGTGTCGTGATCGGCGCGCTGTGGGGATGGATCGCCCCGCCGATCCACGCCGTGGTGGCACTCACCAAGTCGGGCGAGCGGGTGCACGACTATCTCGGCAACGAATCCCAGCACTTCTTCGACGCGCCGTGCCTGATGCTTGGCCTGCTGACGTTAGTGGCGATCGTGGCACCGGTCCTGCTGTGGCAGTGGCGCGACTCCCGGGGGCCGGGGGCGGTCGTCGGGCTGGTGGTCGGCTTAGTGACCGGCACCGCTGCCGCCGCGGCGGTGGGGGCAGTGTTGGTTCGACTGCGCTACGGCGCGTTGAACTTCGACACGGTTGCGCTGTCGGGTGGCGAGCACAAGTTGGCTTACGTCGTCGAGGCGCCGCCGGTGTTCTTCTCGCACTCGTTGCTGCCGCTGGCGGCGACGTTTATCTGGCCAGTCGGCATCGCCGCGCTGGTGTATGCCGTGATGGCGGCGGGCAGCGCGCATGACGATCTGGGCGGGCGTCCGGTGGCCTCCGAGCCGGCTTTGCCGGTGGAGCCGGAAGCTTACGTCCCGTAGCTCTCGTCACATCTGCAACATCCGTCTCTCCGGGAGTCGGCAGGATGTTTGCCCACCTTCGCGCGACAATTTCGCCGCGGCGCGCAGATCCAGCACCCGGTTGCGTATCCGGTACTCCGTCGAGCGCGGCATCCCGGCAGGTCCATACAGGCCTCGACCAAGCCGATTCACCCTGCCGTGTTCGATCTCCCAGCGCAGGGCATCCGAGACTGCCTTGGATGCTCGTCCGGGGACCGAAAAGTTGTACGCGCGAAGCTCTTCGATCATTTCGTTGATGCTGGCACGCCCATGGTCCATGAGGTAAATCGTCAGGGCGTAGCGAAGCTCAATGCCTCTGAGTAAGTGGTACATGCCCGAACGGTCGCACGCCGGTATGACATCAACTGGAGTTGTCGCTGCAAGCCGGGCAAACATCCTGCCGACTTCCGCAGAGACGCGTGGGACGGAAGTGACTCAGCGGCCCGTCACAGCGGGCGGCGGGAAACCTTCCTGCCGGTGAGGACCTTGGCGGCGATCACGGCCAGCCGGGCCATGCCGGCGTAGGTAGCGGGGTTGAACAAAGTCGGCCACACGGTTCGCGCGAGGTGGTCGGAAAGCGGGCGTCCGGCGAACCGGTCGGTTAGCCAGCGCAGTGCCATCGGGGCGGACAGCGGGTGCAGCAGCATGTGTTCGTTGAACGCGTCGCGGTGGTAGCTGACGTCGGCGCCGCCCGCTGAATAGGCGTCGGCCAGCTCATCGATGTCCTTGACGTCGATGAGGTAGTCGTGCACGGCCTGCACGATCAACACTGGCGGCGCCGGTACCGCGGCGCCCAGCTTGATGTTCTCGAACACATGCGACACCTCGGGCGTCGAGAGGATGTCCTCGAGCGGCTCGTCCAGGTAGTCGCCCATGTTCTTACCGGCCATCCGGATCACCGCGGCCACGGTGGTCATCGTCTTCAACGAATCCAGCAGGGCGCGTCCCTCTGCGTTGGTGTGCTCTTTGATCACCTTGTCCAGGCCGGGGTAGGCGTGCACGAGCGCGGCCACCACCATCGCGGGCAGACCGGACAGCACACCGCCGTTGAGCCGGCGGAAGGTGTTGCCCAGGTCGCCGACGGGCGAGCCCAGTACCGCCCCGACGATGTCCAGCTCCGGTGCGTACTCGCCGCACATTTCGGCGGCCCAGGCGCTGGCCAGCCCACCGCCGGAGTACCCCCACATCGCGATGGGCGCCGACGGGGACAAGTCGACGCGTTCCGAACCCAGCGCGGCCCGGATCCCGTCCAGCACCCGGTAGCCGGGTTCGAACGGCGCGCCCCAGGTGCCCAGCAGGCCCTCATGATCGGGTATCGATACCGCCCAGCCCTCGGCGAGGGCGGCGACGATCAAGAACAGCTCCAACTGAGCCAGCGAACCGAGGGCCTTCGCCCGCCGGCGCAGCGCGTAGGACGGGAAACAGCGCGAGGACACGGCGTCGATAGCGCACTGATACGACAGCAGCGGGCAGCTCTGCCCCGGCGCCAGCCCCGCCGGGAGGATCACCGTGGTGACCGTCGCCTCGGCGTTGCCGTGCATGTCCGTCGTCCGGTACAGCAGCTGGGTGGCCGTCATGGGCTGCGGAATGAGGCCCAGAAACGCCACCTCGACGTCGCGCGAGCGCAGAACGGTCCCGGGTGCGGCGTGCTGGAAGCCGGCGGGTGGCTGGTAGAAGGGATCGTCGGTGGGCAGCAGGGGGCGCACTTTGTGCTGCACGTCCTCGTGCGCAGGCCGGCCGATCCACTCGGCGCCACTGGTCTTCGCCAAATTGCCGAGTTCAACCATTGGGTAATCCCCTTCTAGGCCAGCGGGCATATAGCCCGCCGGTGTTAACTCTCAATTTACCCACAACGGGAGCCGGTCCATCCTCGATGCCCGGTGCGCCCGGTCACAAGTGGTCCCTCGGGTGACCTAGGGCACTTAAGAGGCGGCGATCGTGCTCAGTAGCACGCAGGCGCGGGCGATCACGTCCTGATCCTCGGGGCTGAGCGCGTGTAGTTGGGCGTCCAGCCAGGCGTGGCGCTGGTTTCGGGCGGCGCCGGCGAGCTCGTCGCCCTCGGGGGTGGTGCTGAACAGCACTTTCCGGCGGTCGTTCGGATCGGGTGTGCGGACCGCATAGCCGGACGAGGTGAGCCGGTTGACGCTCTGGCTCATCGAAGCGGGGGCGACCTGGTCGTATTGGCTGAGCTGGGTGAGGGTCTGCGGGCCGTGCTTGTGCAGCCGGGTGAGCACCTCGAGCGCGGTGTCTCCGAGGCTGCCTTCAGGGCGTTCGCTGCGGAACCGGCGGTACAGCCGCCACACCGCCGATCGCACCTGCGCGCCCAGCCCGACCTCGTCGTTTGCAGGTGTCTCCATAGGTCATTAGTATACCTAAAAGATTGTCTTTAGTATACCTAAACGCGATACCTCCGAGAGGGGCAAGACATGACTTCCACCACCAGGCACGACGGGGACACCTGGGACCTGGCATCCAGCGTCGGGGCGACCGCCACCATGGTCGCGGCGGCCCGCGCGATGGCGACCCGTGCGGATCGTCCGCTGTTTACCGACCCGTTCGCCGAACCACTGGTCCGGGCGGTCGGCATCGACCTGCTCACCCGGCTGGCCAGCGGGGATCTGGACCCGAGCGAATTGAGCGATGTCGCCGACGGGGCGCGCCTGGCCGACACGGCGGCAGCGCGCACCACGTTCTACGACGCGTTCCTTCTGGAGGCGACCACGTCAGGCGTCAACCAAGTCGTGATTCTGGCCGCGGGGCTCGACGCCCGGGCCTACCGGTTGGCGTGGCCGGCCGGGACGGTGGTCTACGAGGTGGACCAGCCGGAGGTCATCGAGTTCAAGACCCGGGTTCTGGCGGGGCTGGGCGCCGCGCCGACCGCCGAACGGCGAGTGGTGGGCATCGATCTGCGCGACGATTGGCCGACCGCAATGCGCACCGCCGGATTCGATCCGAACCTGCCGACCGCGTGGATTGCCGAGGGCCTGCTCGGCTACCTCCCTCCGGAAGCACAGGACCGCCTGCTGGACAGCATCACCGAACTGAGCGCCCCGGGCAGCCGGTTGGCCACCGGCAGCGAGACCAATTCCGGGCCCGGCGACGCGGACAAGCTCAAGGAGCGCATGCAACGCATCTCCGACCGCTGGCGAGCGCATGGTTTCGACCCGGACATGGCCAACCTGGTCTACTTCGGCGAGCGCAACGAGGTGGCGCCCTATCTGTCCGACCGTGGTTGGGACGTGACCACCCGCACCGCCCATGACCTGTTCGCGGCCAACGGACTTCGGCCCTTCGACGGCGACGATGCCCGGCTGGGCGACCATGTCTACGTTAGCGCCGCGCTCGGAGGGAAATAAGTGCCCAGCCCACTCGGCCGCGCCTTGCGCAATCGACGCGCCGGACACCACACCCTGGCGTGGGCCCGCCCCGACCTGCAAGCGCCCGAGAGCTTCGCCCTCACCAGCCACGCCTTCGACCACGGCGCCCCGATCCCGGAACGGCACCGCGGGCGGCTGCTCGGCGCCAACATCTCACCTGCCCTCGCCTGGACGACGCCACCGGCGGCCACCGAGGAACTCGTGCTCCTCGTCCAGGACCCCGACGTGCCATTCGGCGGCCCTGCGACGCATGGGCTGACCGCTGGCATCGACCCTGCGCTGCAGGGCATCCCGGAGAACGGCCTCGCCGACCCGAGTCCGATCGGCGGCCTCAGACACGGCAGAGGCACGCTGGGCCGTCGCGGCTGGGCCGGCCCGATGCCCATCCCGTCGCACGGGCCGCACTCCTACGTCTTCCAACTGTTCGCCGTGGACGTCCCGCTCGGGCTGCCCGACAAATTCACCCGCGCCGATGCGCTGCACGCCATGACCGGACACGTCATTGCCCGCGCCCGACTCGACGGCACCTACGAGATCCGTTAGCCGAGCGGCCCCGGGGGCCGTAGCGCGGCGAATTCGTCGGTGACCCGCAGCCGGGAGTCGGTGAAGTGATACAGCGCCGCCGGGCGGCCGCCGCTGCGTCCGGACTGCGCGATGGTGCCGGTCTGAGAGATGACGCCGCGACGGACCAGCACGCGTTGCAGATTGGTCGCGTCGACCTGATAGCCCAGCGCGGCGCCGTAGATGTCGCGCAGCGTCGAAAGGGCGAATTCCTTTGGTGCCAGGGCAAACCCGATGTTGGTGTACGACATCTTGGCGGCAAGCCGGGCCTGTGCGTGGGTCACCATCGGGCCGTGATCGAACGCCATCCGTGGCAGCGCGTTCACCGGATGCCAGCGGGTGTCCGGCGGCAGCTCTGGGGTGGCGGGGGAGGGCACCAGGCCGAGGAAGGTCGAGGCGATCACCCGGGCGCCCGGCAGCCGGTTGGGTTCGGAGAACACCGCGAGCTGCTCGAGGTGCGCGAGCTCTTGCAGGTCGACTTTTTCGGCCAGTTGGCGCCGAACCGAGGTGATCATGTCCTCATCGGTGCGCAGGCGTCCGCCCGGCAGTGACCACGCACCTTTTTGCGGATCCTGCGCACGCTCCCATAACAGCACGTTCAGCTGCGGTTTTTCTGTTCGGTGGCCCTTCTTAACCTGCTGTGTGACGTGCCGAACCTGGAACACGACCGCGAGCACTTCATGCGCGGTGCTAGTATTAGGCATGTTTTCGATTATAAGTCGAAAACCTCTGGGCCGAAAGGAGCCGCCATGACGGTGCTAAATCGCATGGACACGCCCGCGGACAACATGGTCGCTCGAATCACGAATTCGCCCACCGGCTACGCCGGTGTGAACGGTGACGACCAGTGGGCCGACGAGGTGCGCCGGCTGGCCCGCCAGCGCGGCGCGACCCTGCTGGCGCACAACTACCAGCTGCCCGCCATCCAGGACGTGGCCGACCACGTGGGGGACTCGCTGGCGCTGTCGCGGATCGCCGCCGAAGCGCCCGAGGACACCATCGTGTTCTGCGGTGTGCACTTCATGGCCGAGACCGCCAAGATCCTCAGCCCGAACAAGACCGTGCTCATCCCGGACCAGCGGGCCGGCTGCTCGCTGGCCGACTCGATCACCGCCGACGATCTGCGGGCCTGGAAGGAAGAACATCCCGGCGCGGTTGTTGTGTCCTATGTGAACACCACGGCGGCCGTCAAGGCGCTCACCGACATCTGCTGCACGTCCTCCAACGCGGTCGAGGTGGTCGAGTCCATCGACCCGGACCGCGAGGTGCTGTTCTGCCCGGACCAATTCCTCGGGGCCCACGTCCGTCGCATGACCGGACGCACCAACGTGCACGTGTGGGCCGGCGAATGCCACGTACACGCCGGGATCAACGGCCAGGAGCTGACCGACCAGGCCAACGCGCATCCCGACGCCGAGCTGTTCGTGCATCCGGAATGCGGCTGCGCCACTTCGGCTTTGTACCTGGCCGGCGAGGGCGCCTTCCCGTCGGATCGGGTGAAGATCTTGTCTACCGGCGGCATGCTGGACGCGGCGCGTGAGACGCGTGCCCGCGAGGTGCTGGTGGCCACCGAGGTCGGCATGTTGTATCAGCTGCGCCGGGCGGCGCCGGAGGTCGACTTCCGCGCGGTCAACGACCGCGCGTCGTGCAAGTACATGAAGATGATCACGCCCGCGGCGCTGCTGCGCTGCCTGATCGAGGGCGCCGACGAGGTCGACGTCGATCCGGACGTCGCGGCGGCGGGCCGGCGCAGTGTGCAGCGAATGATCGAAATCGGGCAGCCGGGCGGCGGCGAATGATGGCCCGTCTCATTTGGACTGAAGCCGCCGATGTCGTCGTGATCGGCACCGGCGTCGCCGGACTAGCGGCCGCGCTGGCCGCGCACCGGGCCGGGCGCAACGTCGTCGTCCTCAACAAGGCCGACCAACCGTATGGGGCGACCGCGACGCATTACGCGCAGGGCGGCATCGCGGTGGTGCTGCCCGACAATGACGATTCGGTGGACGCCCATGTCGCCGACACGCTCGCGGCTGGCGCGGGCCTGTGCGACCCCGACGCGGTGTACTCGATCGTCGCCGATGGCTACCGCGCCGTCAGCGAATTGGTCGGCGCCGGAGCCCGATTCGACGAAGCGGTCCCGGGGCAGTGGGCGCTGACCCGCGAAGGTGGGCACTCGCGTCGGCGCATCGTGCACGCCGGCGGCGACGCCACCGGCGCAGAGGTGCAGCGCGCCCTCGACCACGCGGCAGGCATGCTGGACATCCGCAGCGGCCACGTCGCGCTGCGGGTGCTGCATGACGGCTCGGCCGTGACCGGGGTGTCGGTGCTGGGCCCGGACGGGTACGGAACCGTCAGCGCCCCTTCGGTGATCCTGGCCTCCGGCGGGCTCGGTCAGCTTTACAGCGCGACGACCAACCCCAGCGGCTCCACCGGCGACGGGATCGCGCTGGCGCTGTGGGCCGGCGTCGCCGTCACCGACCTCGAGTTCATCCAATTCCACCCGACCATGTTGTATGACGGCCGCACGGGTGGGCGGCGGCCGCTGGTCACCGAGGCGATTCGCGGTGAGGGTGCGATATTGGTCGACCGCAACGGAGATTCGGTGACCGCGGGCGTTCACCCGATGGGTGACCTGGCGCCGCGCGACGTGGTGGCCGGGGCCGTCGACGCGCGGCTGAAAGCCACCGGCGACGCATGCGTCTATCTGGACGCCCGCGGCATCGAGGGCTTCGAGGCCCGGTTCCCGACCGTCACCGCCGCGTGCCGGGCGGCCGGCATAGACCCGGTGCGCCAACCCATCCCGGTGGTACCGGGAGCGCACTACAGCTGCGGCGGCATCGCCACCGACGTGTACGGCCAAACCGAGTTGCCCGGGCTCTACGCGGCGGGCGAGGTGGCCCGCACCGGGATGCACGGCGCTAATCGCTTGGCGTCCAACAGCTTGCTCGAAGGGTTGGTGGTGGGCGGTCGCGCCGGCAAGGCCGCGGCCGCGCACGCCTTAGTGGCCGGCCGTTCGCGCCCGAGCGTGCCCGAGCCGATTGTCCACACCGCGCCCAAGCGCCGCGACCTGCAGCGTGCGATGAGCCGGGACGCCTCGGTGGTGCGCGACGCCGCCGGGCTGCGGCGGTTGGCCCAGGCCCTGGCGGCGGCAAGGGTTCGCGACGTGACCGACCGCCGCGGCTTCGAGGACGTGGCGTTGGCGCTGACCGCCCGGGCCATGGCCGCCGCGGCCCTGGCCCGCACCGAAAGTCGCGGCTGCCACCACCGGGCCGACTACCCGGTCTCGCTGCCAGAAGAGGCGCGCAGCATCGTGGTTCGGCTCAACGACGATCACCAGGCGGTGCGTGCGGAGGCGTTGGCGGCGGTGTGCTGATGACGCTCTCCGACAGCGAGCTGTCGGCCGCCCGCGACGTGGTGCGGCGCGGTCTCGAAGAGGATCTGCGCTACGGGCCCGACATCACCACGTCGGCGACGGTGCCGGCGGGAGCCGTGGCGACGGCGTCGATGGTGCCGCGGGAACCCGGCGTGATCGCCGGGGTCGACATCGCGCTGCTGGTGCTCGACGAGGTGCTCGGCGCCGGCGGCTATGAGGTGCTGGACCGCGTCGAGGACGGCGCCCGGTTGCAGGCGGGGGAGTCGCTGCTGACGTTGCGTGCCGAAACCCGCGGCCTGTTGACCGCGGAGCGGACCATGCTGAACCTGATCTGCCACCTGTCCGGCATCGCGACCGTGACGGCCGCGTGGGTGGAGGCCGTCGAAGGCACGCACGCCAAGGTCCGCGACACCCGCAAGACGCTGCCCGGCCTGCGCGCGCTGCAGAAGTACGCCGTGCGCGTCGGCGGGGGCGTCAACCACCGGCTGGGGCTGGGCGACGCGGCGTTGATCAAGGACAACCACGTTGCGGCCGCGGGATCGGTGGTCGACGCGCTGCGTGCGGTGCGCGACGCGGCTCCCGGTCTGCCGTGCGAGGTCGAGGTGGACTCGCTTGAGCAGCTGGATGAGGTGCTGGTCGAAAAGCCCGAACTAGTCCTGCTGGACAACTTCCCGGTGTGGCAGACGCAGATGGCCGTGCAGCGTCGCGACGCGCGCGCGCCGGCCGTGCTGCTGGAATCGTCCGGCGGGCTGAGCCTGGAGACCGCGGCGACCTACGCGGCGACCGGCGTCGACTTCCTGGCCGTCGGGGCGCTGACGCACTCGGTGCGGGTGCTCGACATCGGTTTGGACATGTAGCTCAGATTTCCTCTGGTGACTGGGGCGGCGTGCGCAGTCCCGGCCGCAGCTGCCAGCCGCGCCACTGGGCCAGCAGGCGCAGTGCCCCGCCGACGCAGGTTGCGACCACCGTGCCGATTGCGCGTGCCCGTAGTGGTTGAAGATCACCACCACCGCGCTGGCAGCGACGGCGCAGGTGGCGTAGAGCGTGTTGACGGCGAAGATCTGTGGGATCTGCCGGACGGTCAGATCCCGCAATGCTCCACCGCCCACCGCGGTGATGGTGCCCAGCAGCACGGCCGGCAGCCAGCCCAGACCGACGTCGAGAGTTTTCTGCGCGCCGGCCGCCGCCTAGCAACCCAGGGCCAGGGCGTCGACCACGGGAAATGTTGCGCCCCAAACGCGGCCGTGCACTGGTGTGAGGAAGGCGACGACCGCCGCGGCGAGCGCGGTCGTGACATACAGATAGTCCGTCAGCGCCACCGGAGGGCCATGCTGCAGCAGGGTGTCGCGGATGACGCCGCCGCCCAGCCCGGACAAAATAGCCAGCGCGACAAAGCCGATCGGATCCATCCGCTGCTCGCGCGCCACGATTCCGCCCAGCAGGGCATTGCCGAAGACGCCGGTCAGGTCGATCACCCGCAGGAACTCGTCAACCGTGCCGCTCACCCGGCAACGTTTATCACTAGTTACTGTCGCAGGCGATGACTACATACGAGACGCTCACGTTCGAGCAGGCCGGACCCGTCACCCGAATCGTGCTCAACCGACCGGATGCGGCCAACGGCATCAACGACACGTTGGCCCGCGAATTGGCGGCCGCCGCGGTGCGATGCGACGTGCGCGAGACGAAGGTCGTGCTCCTCACCGGCGCCGGACGGTTCTTTTGCGCGGGAGGCGACCTGAAGGCGATGGCGGCGTCGCCGCTGGGCGCCGGGCCGTTCGTCAAGGGCATCGCCGACGACCTGCACCGCGCGATCTCGACGCTCGCGCGGATGGACGCCGTGTTGATCACTGCGGTCAACGGCGTGGCTGCCGGGGCGGGGTTCAGCCTCGCGGTGTTAGGGGATCTCGTGCTGGCCGCCGAGTCCGCGTCGTTCACGATGGCCTACACCAAGGCGGGGCTGAGCCCCGACGGCAGCTCGTCGTACTACCTGCCGAGGCTCGTCGGCGTGCGCCGCACCCAGGAACTGATGCTCACGAACCGTCGGCTGTCGGCCGCGGAGGCCTTGGAATGGGGACTGGTCACTCAGGTCGTGCCCGCGGACGAGCTGTCCGCCCGCGCTGACGCGCTGGCCGCTGAAATGGCTTCCGCGGCGGGGGCTTCCAACGCGGCCGTGAAGAAGCTTCTGCTGGCGAGCTTCGGTAATGGCCTGGAGGAACAGATGGAGATCGAAGGCCGGACCATCGCGGCGTGCGCCGATGGTCCCGACGGCCGCGAGGGTATCGACGCGTTCCTGAACAAACGCGCGCCGAAGTTCGCCTGAATTAGCCGCGCAGCAACGTGCGCGCCGCCGGCTTGGCGGCGTTGAGCGCGGCCGGATCGCCCGCGATCCGGGACAGGATCAGTGCTCCCTCGATCAGCGAGATGACGGCGATTGCAACGGCTTTCGCGCCTTCGTCGGGCCAGCCTTCCGAGCTGAGCCGCTCCTCGATGGCCGCGCACCAACCCTGGAAGGCGCGCGCCGACGCGGCGCGCACCAGCGGACTGGCGTTCACCGATTCGGTGGCGATCGGCTCGATCGGACACCCGTCGCGCTGATCGCCGGCCAGCCCGGCGGCAAGCAGATCGATCCAGCGATCGACGATGTCGGCCACCGGCCGCCCGCCGCTGAGAAACCTGCGCAGCAGCTGCTCGATGCCCGCCCCGGCGGAGTCGACGACCGCGGCGGCCAACTCTTGCTTGCCCTGCGGGAAGTGGTGATACAGCGAACCGGCTTTGACGCCGGCGTCGTCCAGGATCTGGTTGAGTCCGGTCGCCGCGTAGCCCTGACGCCGGAACAGGGTGGCGGCGCTGTCGATGAGTGCTGGGCGGCTGCGGTCTGGACGGGGCACGCCCTTGACAATACTTGAATGATCACTCAAGAATGCTGAGATGAGGCATTTAATGTTCGAGGAGGCCGGGCGATACGCATGGCGAGAAGTCGCTGAACCCAGCATTACGGCACCCGAGCAGGCTCTGGTTCGGCCTCTGATGGTGGCCTGTTGTGACCTGGACGTCGGGGTGGCGCACGGACGGTTGCCGATGCCCCCGGGTCACGCGGTCGGTCACGAGGGACTGGCCGAGGTCATCGCGGTAGGCGACGAGGTACACAGCGTCCAGGTGGGCGATCGGGTGGTGGTGCCTTTCCAGATCAGTTGTGGAACCTGCCGGGAATGCCGCCGCGGCGTGACGGGCACCTGTGGCTCGGTGCCGTTGATGGCGATGTACGGGATGGCGCCGATTGCCGGTCTGGATGGCGGGGGCTTCATGGCGGATCGGGTGCTGGTGCCCTATGCCGACGCGATGCTCATCCCCGTCCCCGAATCAGTCGACCCGGTCGCCATCGCGTCGCTGTCGGACAACATCCCCGACGGATGGCGCACGGTAGCGCCCTATGCAGCCGAACTGGCCGGCCTGGATGAAGTCGATCGCCGCGTTCTGGTCGTTGGCACCTTGTCGATCGGGCTCTATGCGGCCGCAATTGGGGTAGCCGTTGGCGCCCACGTCGACTACGTCGACACCGACGAGGGCCGGCTGGCAGCGGCCGAGAAGCTCGGGGCGGCCGTCCACGACGTCGCCAAGCCCGACAAGTCCTGGGACCCGTATCCCGTCACCGCGCATACGTCCGCCAATCCGGCGCTGCTGGCGGCGACGCTGCGCGCAACCTGGCCGGACGGGGTGTGCACCGACACCGGGATCTACTTCGACAAGGTCGAGATGCCGTTGCTGCCGATGTACACCCGCGGCGTTCGGTTCGTCACGGGTCGGGTTAATGCGCGTGCCGTCATCCCGGCCATCCTCGGACTGTTGGGCGACGGGCTGGATTTGTCGCCGGTGGTCGACCGCGCGGTGCCTTGGGAGGACGCCCCGTCGGTGTGGCCGACGATGACCGGGAAAACTGTCTTCACCAGGGAGTGAGGGCCGCGATGCTAGTCACTTAAGCCACTCCAGCCACAGTGGCCTCTGCGCCGGCCGGCAACACTATTGCCCGGCTCTCAGCGACAAATGGCGGAGTTCGTCGGGGTTGTCGCGCGTAGGTGGACAACAGTGTTGTCAACTCCGCCAGAGACTCGTGCGGCTGGAGTGATTTAAGTGACTACTCAGCGATATCGCCGACGAAGACCCCCATGCGGCCCACCTGGAGCCGGGCCATCAACGGCAGCCCGTCGGGGTCGGAGCCCGCCGGCAGAATCCGCGTGTTGACGAGGTGCACCGAGCGCCGGCCGAAGTGCACGTCGGCCTCGCCGGCGGCCAACACGTTCTTGACCCAGTTCGTCTTACCGTGGGCCAGCGCAATGGCCAGCACGTTTCCCTTGCGGTACGTGGTCACGATGGTCTCGTACGGCTTACCGGAGGTGCGGCCGGTATGCGTGATGGTCGCGGTTCCGGGCAGGAAGCGCGCGATCGGTTTGACGGCCCGGTTGAGGTATTTGACCTGAAGGTTCTCGAACCAGACCGGGAAAACCATCGGAACGCCCGGCGCATTGTTGGCGTGGTTCTTCCTAGACATGAGCCGCACTGTACCGGTCGAATATTTATTTGAGTTGCTCTGGGACAATGGGTGCTGTGACCACCACGCCGCCCTTGCTGGCCCGCATCGACTTGCGGGGCGCCGAGCTGACGGCTGCCCGCCTGCGGGCGGCCCTGCCGCGCGGTGGCGCCGACGTCGAGTCGATGCTGGCCACCGTCCGTCCGATCGTGCAGGCCGTCGCGGAGCGGGGGGCCGAGGCGGCCCTGGACTACGGCGCGTCATTCGACGGCGTGCGGCCCGCGACCGTCCGGGTGCCCGACGCCGCGCTGGACGCCGCGTTGATCGGACTGGACCCCGAGGTCCGCGCCGCGCTGCAGGCGATGATCGAGCGCACCCGCGCCGTGCACGCTGACCAGCGCCGCACCGACGTGACCACCACGCTCGGCCCGGGCGCGACCGTCACCGAGCGATGGGTTCCCGTCGAGCGAGTGGGCCTGTACGTGCCCGGCGGCAACGCGGTGTACCCGTCCAGCGTGGTGATGAACGTGGTGCCCGCGCAGGCGGCCGGCGTCGCCTCGCTGGTGGTGGCCAGCCCGCCGCAGGCGGATTTCGACGGACAGCCGCATCCGACGATCCTGGCCGCGGCCAGGCTGCTGGGTGTCGACGAGGTGTGGGCCGTGGGCGGGGCGCAGGCGGTGGCCCTGCTGGCCTACGGCGGCACCGACATCGACGGCACCGAGCTCGCGCCCGTCGACATGATCACCGGGCCCGGCAACATCTACGTCACCGCCGCCAAGCGGCTGTGCCGCTCGCAGGTGGGCATCGACGCCGAAGCCGGCCCCACCGAGATCGCCATCCTGGCCGACCACACCGCCGGCCCGGCGCACGTGGCCGCGGACCTGATCAGCCAGGCTGAGCACGACGAGATGGCCGCCAGCGTGCTGGTGACCCCGAGCCTGGACCTGGCCGACGCCGTGGATAGCGAAGTCGCGGCCCAGCTGCAGACCACGGTGCACTCCGGCCGCGTGACGACGGCGCTGAGCGGACCCCAATCGGCGATCATCCTGGTTGACGACCTGGACGCCGGGATCAAGGTCGTCAACGCCTACGCCGCCGAACATCTGGAGATCCAAACCGCCGACGCCGCGCGGGTAGCCGGCCAAATCCGTTCGGCCGGGGCGATTTTCGTCGGCCCGTACTCGCCGGTCAGCCTCGGCGACTACTGCGCCGGGTCCAACCACGTGCTGCCCACCGCGGGCAGTGCCCGGCACTCCAGCGGCCTGTCGGTACAGACGTTCCTGCGCGGCATCCACGTCGTCGACTACACCGAGGCGGCGCTCAAAGACGTCTCCGGACACGTGATCACCCTCGCCCAGGCCGAAGACCTGCCGGCACACGGCGAGGCAGTGCGGCGGAGGTTCGAACGATGAACAAGCCCACGCTGGACGACCTGCCGCTGCGCGACGACCTGCGCGGCAAATCGCCCTACGGCGCACCGCAGTTGGCGGTACCGGTGCGGCTGAACACCAACGAGAACCCGCACCCGCCCACGCAGGCGCTGGTCGACGACGTCGTGCGGTCGGTACGGGAAGCCGCCGTCGACCTGCACCGCTACCCGGACCGCGACGCGGTGGCGCTGCGCACGGACCTCGCCGGCTATCTGAGCGCGCAGACCGGAGCGCGGGTGGGCGTCGAAAACGTCTGGGCCGCCAACGGTTCCAACGAGATTCTGCAACAGCTCCTGCAGGCGTTCGGCGGGCCGGGCCGCAGTGCGATCGGCTTCGTGCCGTCCTACTCGATGCACCCGATCATCTCCGACGGCACCCGCACCGAGTGGCTCGAGGCCGCCCGCGCCGACGATTTCGGCCTGGACCTGGATGCCGCCGTCGCGGCCGTTGCCGAGCTCCGGCCGGATGTCGTATTCATCGCCAGCCCCAACAACCCGTCCGGGCAGAGCGTTTCGCTCGCGGACCTGCGCAGGCTGCTCGACGTGGTGCCGGGGATCTTGATCGTCGACGAGGCCTACGGCGAGTTCTCGTCGCAACCCAGCGCGGTGACGCTGGTCGAGGAATACCCGACCCGGCTCGTTGTTACCAGAACCATGAGCAAGGCATTCGCCTTCGCGGGCGGGCGGCTCGGCTACCTGGTCGCCACGCCGGCGCTGGTTGACGCGCTGCTGCTGGTGCGGCTGCCGTATCACCTGTCGTCGGTCACTCAGGCCGCCGCCCGGGCCGCGCTGCGGCACGCCGACGACACCCTGGGCAGCGTCGCCACACTGATCGCCGAACGCGAACGGGTATCAACGGCGCTGAGCGGCATGGGGTTTCGGGTGATCCCCAGCGACGCGAACTTCGTGCTGTTCGGACACTTCGCCGACGCGCCCGCCGCGTGGCAACGTTACCTAGACGCCGGCGTCCTGATCCGCGACGTCGGGATTCCCGGCTACCTGCGCGCCACCACCGGCCTGGCTGACGAGAACGACGCGTTCCTCAAAGCGAGCGCGCAGATCGCTGCCACCGAACTCGCCCCCGTCACCCCCGTAGGAGCATCGTGACCACCATTCTGACCCGCAGGGCGCGCATCGAGCGCACCACCAAGGAATCCGACATCCTCATCGAGCTGGATCTCGACGGCACCGGGCAGGTGCACATCGACACTGGCGTCCCGTTCTACGACCACATGCTGACCGCGCTGGGCAGTCACGCCAGCTTCGACTTGAACGTGCGCACCAAGGGCGACGTCGAGATCGAGGGGCACCACACGATCGAGGACACCGCCATCGCGTTGGGCCAGGCGCTCGGACAGGCCCTCGGGGACAAGAAGGGCATCCGCCGGTTCGGGGACGCCTTCATCCCGATGGACGAGACGCTGGCGCACGCCGTGGTCGATGTGTCCGGCCGGCCGTATTGCGTGTGCACGGGCGAGCCGGATCACCTGCGGCACACCACCATTGCCGGAAGTTCGGTGCCCTACCACACCGTCATCAACCAGCACGTGTTCGAATCGCTGGCGGCCAATGCCCGCATCGCGCTGCATGTGCGCGTGCTGTACGGGCGCGACCCGCACCACATCACCGAGGCGCAGTACAAGGCGGTGGCCCGCGCGCTGCGTCAGGCCGTCGAGCCCGATCCGCGGGTGTCGGGAGTGCCGTCCACTAAAGGCGTTTTGTGACAGCGAAATCAGTGGTGGTGCTCGATTACGGCTCGGGCAACTTACGTTCGGCGCAGCGTGCGCTACAGCGGGTCGGGGCGTCGGTGGAAGTGACCGCCGACGCCGAGGCCGCGATGGCCGCCGACGGACTGGTGGTGCCGGGCGTCGGCGCATTCGAGGCGTGCATGACCGGGCTGCGGAAAATCGCGGGGGAGCGGATCATTGCCGACCGGGTGGCCGCCGGGCGCCCGGTGTTGGGGGTCTGCGTCGGCATGCAGATCCTGTTCGCCCGCGGCGTGGAGTTCGGTGTGGAGACGACAGGCTGCGGGCAGTGGCCCGGCGCCGTCACCCGGCTGGACGCCCCGGTGGTCCCGCACATGGGTTGGAACGTGGTGGATCCCGCGCCGGGCAGCACGCTGTTCAAGGGCCTGGACGCCGGCACGCGTTTCTATTTCGTGCACTCTTACGCCGCGCAGCGATGGGAAGGCTCGCCGGGGGCGTTGCTGACGCAGGCCACGCATGGGGTGCCGTTCTTGGCCGCGGTGGAAGACGGGGCATTGGCCGCAACGCAATTTCACCCGGAGAAGAGCGGCGATGCCGGTGCCGCCGTGCTGAACAACTGGATCCAAGCTCTATGACCATCCCCACCACCCCGCGAGAGTGCAACTGGCGACGCAAACGCCGAGAAGAGGCGTCGCTAACTGCACTCTCGCGGCGGCCGCAGGAGGAGAACGCGTGCTGATCTTGTTACCCGCCGTCGACGTCGTCGAGGGAAGGGCCGTCCGCCTGGTGCAGGGCAAGGCCGGCAGCGAAACCGAGTACGGCTCGGCGCTGGACGCCGCACTGACCTGGCAGCGCGACGGGGCCGACTGGATCCACCTCGTCGACCTGGACGCGGCGTTCGGCCGCGGCTCCAACCGCGAACTGCTGGCCGAGGTCGTCGGCAAGCTCGATGTGCAGGTCGAGATGTCCGGCGGGATCCGCGACGACGACTCCCTCAAAGCGGCGCTGGCGACCGGCTGCGCCCGCGTCAACCTGGGAACGGCCGCTCTCGAGAACCCGCAGTGGTGTGCGCGGGCCATCGCCGAACACGGTGACAAGGTCGCGGTGGGACTCGACGTCCAGATCGTTAACGGCGAGCACCGATTACGGGGCCGCGGCTGGGAAACCGACGGCGGCGACCTGTGGGACGTGCTGGAACGCCTTGACAGCGAGGGGTGTTCGCGGTTCGTCGTCACCGATGTCACCAAGGACGGGACGCTGGGCGGCCCCAACCTCGAACTGCTGGCCAATGTCACCGATCGCACCGATGCGCCGGTCATCGCGTCCGGCGGGGTGTCCAGCCTGGACGACCTGCGCGCCATCGCGACGCTCACCGGCCGCGGGGTCGAGGGCGCCATCGTCGGCAAAGCCCTCTACGCCGGACGGTTCACCCTGCCGCAGGCGCTGGACGCGGTGCGGGAATAGACGCCGCAATGGATCTGGAAGCGCTGGTTGAAACTGCATCGGGAATCCTGGACGCGGCGGTGCCGTCGTTCCTGGCGGGCCACCGCGCCGATTCGGCAGTCCGCAAAAAGGGCAACGACTTCGCCACCGAAGTCGATCTTGCGATCGAGCGCCAGGTCGTCGCCGCGCTGGAGGAAGCGACTGGAATCGGCGTGCACGGCGAAGAATTCGGCGGCGCGGCCATCGACTCGCCGTGGGTGTGGGTGCTGGACCCGATCGACGGCACGTTCAACTACGCCGCGGGCTCGCCGATGGCCGCGATTCTGCTGGGCCTGCTGCACGACGGCGATCCGGTGGCCGGCCTGACCTGGTTGCCGTTCACCGACCAGCGCTACACGGCCGTCGCGGGCGGGCCGCTGCTGAGGAACGGTGTCCCGCAGCCGATGCTGCCGCACACCGAGCTGTCCGAGGCCCTCATCGGGGTCGGCACCTTCAACGCGGACTCCCGCGGCCGATTCCCCGGGCGCTATCGGATCGCGGTACTGGAGAAGCTGAGCCGGTTTTCGTCACGCCTTCGCATGCACGGATCCACCGGCATCGACCTCGCCTTTGTCGCCGACGGAATCCTCGGCGGGGTTGTCAGTTTCGGTGGCCACGTATGGGATCACGCGGCCGGCGTCGCGCTGGTGCGGGCGGCGGGCGGCGTCATCACCGACATCGCGGGCGAACCGTGGACTCCCGAGTCGCGCTCCGTGCTGGCCGGACCACCCGGCGCCTATCTCGAGATCCTGCGGATCCTGCACAGCGCCGGCAAACCGGAGGATTACTGACATGTATGCCGGTAACGGCCTTGCCGTACGGGTGATCCCGTGCCTGGACGTCGACGACGGCCGGGTGGTCAAGGGGATCAATTTCGCGAACCTGCGCGACGCGGGTGATCCCGTCGAGCTGGCCGCCGCCTACGACGCCGAAGGCGCCGACGAGCTGACCTTCCTCGACGTGACCGCGTCGTCGTCGGGCCGGGCCACCATGCTGGATGTGGTGCGCCGCACCGCCGAGCAGGTGTTCATCCCGCTGACGGTCGGCGGCGGGGTGCGCACGGTGGCCGATGTCGACATCCTGCTGCGCGCGGGCGCCGACAAGGTCTCGGTGAACACCGCCGCCATCGCCCGCCCGGATTTACTGGCCGAGCTGGCAACACAATTCGGCTCCCAATGCATTGTGTTGTCCGTCGACGCACGCACTGTGCCAATCAGGCCCGACGGGCCTAAGCCGACGCCGTCGGGCTGGGAGGTCACCACTCACGGCGGCCGGCGCGGCACCGGGATCGACGCCGTGGAGTGGGCCGCCCGCGGCGCCGAACTGGGCGTGGGGGAGATCCTGCTGAACTCGATGGACGCCGACGGCACCAAAGCCGGGTTCGATCTGGCGATGTTGAAGGCGGTGCGTGCCGCGGTCACGGTGCCGGTGATCGCCAGCGGCGGCGCCGGTGCGGCCGAGCACTTCGCGCCCGCGGTCGCCGCCGGCGCCGACGCGGTGTTGGCGGCCAGCGTCTTTCACTTCGGCGAGCTCACCATCGGGCAGGTCAAGGCCGCGATGGCCGCGGAGAACATCACCGTGAGGATCACCGGGCGATGACCCTGGACCCCAATATCGCCGGCCGGCTCAAGCGCAATGCCGAGGGACTGTTCACCGCCATCGTGCAGGAGCGCGGTACTGGTGATGTGCTGATGGTCGCCTGGATGGACGACGACGCACTGGCCCGCACCCTGGAAACGCGTGAGGCAACGTACTATTCGCGATCCCGGGACGAACAGTGGATCAAGGGCGCGACGTCCGGGCACACCCAGTATGTCCATTCGGTGCGGCTGGACTGCGACGGCGATGCCGTGCTGTTGACGGTGGACCAGGTCGGCGCCGCCTGCCACACCGGCGACCACAGTTGCTTTGACGCCGACTTGCTGCTGCGACCGGAGAATTAGCAGGCCTCGCGCGAAGAGGGGGCGCTGGCTGGGTCAAAGGTCCAATCCGTTGGCCGCGGCGATCGCGGCGCGGGTCCATTCCCGATGGAAGATCGCCGGCTGAATGTGCTCGCGGCGAATGGCTTCGACGTCGATGGATGTTCCCGCCGTGACCCCGGCCGGCACCCGGAAGGAGTAGGCCGGCTCGTCGGTGGCGATGGCGAGAAGGGCGTCAGTGTCGGTAAAACTGTTGGCGTGCATGACGTTTGTTGCCCATACGGATGGCTTGACGCCACCGAAAGTGTTGACGTAGAGCACCCATAACCGGGTGCCGCGCGCGTTGTACAGCTTGGTCACCGCTCTGTTCACCGCGTCGCGCTCCAGCGGCCCGAGCACGCCGGCTTGATCGGTGACCCGGCTGGATAGCGTGATCGCCGGCGTCGCCGAACCGCTGGGGGAAGCAACCGAAGCCGACGGGGACTTGGCTGCCGGATGCTTGGATTTGGCGCCGAACATGTGGACGCCGACGAGTATGGCCACCCCGGCCAGGGCGACAGCGACGATCGCCGCGATCGCAATTGCCGCTCGCCGGACGCCGCTGCGGGCCTTCGGCGGTCGCACGGCGATCACTTCGGTTGGCGCCGCGATGACTTCGGTGCGACCCGCGACCTCGGCCGGCGCTGTGTCGAGCTGGCTGCCCAACGCCGCCGCGAAATCCGCGCAGGTCGCGTAGCGGTCGTCCGGGCTTTTGGCGAGTGCTTTGGCGAAGGCGCCGTCCAAGCCTGCCAATTCGGGTCGGCGCTCGCTGATGTGCGGCGGTGGCGCGGACAGGTGCTGGGTGATGACGACCGCCGGATTGGAATGCTGAAAGGGAGCCGCGCCGGTCAACAGGTTGAACGCCGTGCAGGCGAGCGCGTACTGGTCGGCTCGCCCGTCGAGATCGGCACCCTGCAGTTGCTCAGGCGCGCAGTACGCGGTGGTGCCCACCAGCATGTTGGTCGCCGTCAGACCGCTGATATCGCCCAGTTCGCGGGCGATGCCGAAATCGGCGAGCAGGACCCGTCGCCGCGGGCTGGTATCTCCCAGCAGGATGTTGGCGGGTTTGACGTCACGGTGCAGCAGTCCGCGCGAGTGGGCGTAGTCGAGCGCGTCGGCCACGGCCGAGACGATCGTGACGACGTCAGCTTTGGGCATACCTGAGGGGTACTGATCGCGCAGCAGTTTGGCGGCGTCGGTGCCCTCGACGTAGTCCATCGAGATCCACAGTTGCCCTTCGTATTCGCCGCGGTCGTGGATGCCGACGGTGTGCTCGTTGTACAGGCTGGCCGCCAGGTCGGCCTCTCGGTTGAAGCGCTGGCGAAACTCGTCGTTAGCGGTCAGCTCGCCAGGCAGAATCTTGAGCGCATCGCGGCGCGGTAGCCGCGGATGCTGCGCCAGATACACCTGACCCATGCCGCCGGCCCCCAACCGCCTGACGATGGTGTATCCGGCAAACACGTGTCCTTCTTGCAGGCCATCGCTTTGCGGCATGTGAGCATGCTACTGAGGCAGCTGCGCCATCACCGCGAGCAGACGCAGAATCGCCCCAAATCCGACGGATTAGGGCGATTCTGCGTCTGCTCGCGCAAAGGGGGTGACGCTAGGCGGAAGAGCGCGCCCGCAGCGTCGCCAAAGCTTTGTCGGCATGCGTGTCCATGCTGACTTCGCTGGAGATCACGTCGAGCACCTTGCGGTCGGTGTCGATGACAAAGGTCGTGCGCTTGACCGGCATCAATTTGCCCAGCAGCCCGCGCTTGACGCCGAATTGCGTCGCGACGGTGCCTGCGGTGTCCGACAGCAACGGGTAGTCGAAGCTGCGCGTATCGGCGAACTTAGCCTGCTTTTCGACGGGGTCGGTGCTGATGCCAACCCGGTTGGCCCCGACCGCGGCAAACTCCGACGCCAAGTCGCGGAAGTGGCAGGCTTCCTTCGTGCACCCCGGCGTCATTGCGGCCGGGTAGAAGAACAGGACGACGGGTCCACTCTCAAGCAGGGCGCTGAGCTTGCGTGGCGTTCCGGTCTGATCGGGCAGTTCGAAGTCGGCCACGGTGTCACCAGGTTTCATGGCCGTCAGGTTACGCCCGGGCCGTCGCCGAGCGTATCCCCACGGCGAAAAGGCGCGCGGAAATTCGCCGTGCCGTTACGCTCGCGGGGCGCGCTGGTCGGGCCCGATCCGCCTATCTGCGAGGATGGTTCGGTGCACGCCCACCTCGCCGCAACCACGTCACGGGCGGACTTCCATGCGCTGGCCTCCCAGTACCGAGTGGTGCCGGTGACTCGCAAGGTCCTGGCCGACAGCGAGACGCCGCTGTCGGCCTACCGCAAACTGGCCGCGAATCGCCCGGGAACGTTCCTGCTCGAGTCCGCCGAGAACGGCCGCTCATGGTCGCGGTGGTCGTTCATCGGCGCGGGCGCGCCGTCCGCCTTGACCGTGCGCGACGGTGAGGCCGTGTGGCTGGGTGGGGCGCCGAAGGACGCGCCCACCGGAGGCGACCCGCTGGATGCACTACGGGCCACCCTGGAACTGCTGGCCACCGGGACCGCGCCTGGGCTACCGCCGCTGTCGGCCGGCATGGTCGGCTTCTTCGCCTACGACCTGGTGCGACGCCTGGAGCGGCTGCCCGAGCTGGTCGTCGACGACCTGAAGCTGCCGGACATGCTCTTGTTACTGGCCACCGACCTCGCCGCGGTCGACCACCACGAGGGCACCATCACGCTGGTCGCCAACGCGGTGAATTGGAACGGCACCAACGAACGCATCGACTGGGCCTACGACGACGCGATCGCGCGGCTGGACGTGATGACCGCGGCACTGAGCCAGCCGCTGCCGTCGACGGTTGCCACGTTCAGCAGGCCCGAGCCGCGGCCGCGGGCGCAGCGCACCGTCGAGGAATACGGCGTGATCGTCGAGCGCCTCGTCGAGCAGATCGTGGCCGGGGAAGCCTTCCAGGTGGTGCCGTCGCAGCGCTTTGAGATGGATACCGATGTCGATCCGTTCGACGTGTACCGCATCCTGAGGGTCACCAATCCCAGCCCGTACATGTATCTGCTGCATGTGCCGAATGCCGAAGGGGAAAACGCCTTTTCGATCGTCGGATCCAGTCCGGAAGCGCTCGTCACCGTCAACGACGGCTGGGCGCGGACGCATCCGATCGCCGGCACCCGGTGGCGTGGCGAGAACGAGGAAGAGGATCAGCTGCTTGAAAAGGAGCTGCTGGCCGACGACAAAGAGCGAGCCGAGCACCTGATGCTGGTCGACCTGGGCCGCAACGACCTTGGCCGGGTCTGCACGCCGGGCACCGTGCGCGTCGAGGACTACAGCCACATCGAGCGCTATAGCCACGTGATGCACCTGGTGTCCACGGTGGTCGGAAAACTCGCCGACGGCCGCACCGCCCTGGACGCGGTGACGGCCTGCTTCCCGGCCGGTACGTTGTCGGGCGCCCCGAAAGTGCGGGCGATGGAGCTGATCGAAGAGGTGGAGAAGACGCGCCGCGGCCTGTACGGCGGCGTGGTCGGTTACCTGGACTTCGCCGGCAACGCCGACTTCGCGATCGCCATCCGCACCGCGCTGATGCGCGACGGCACCGCCTACGTGCAGGCCGGCGGCGGGGTGGTGGCCGACTCCAACGGGCCATACGAACACAACGAGGCCAGCAATAAGGCCCGGGCCGTGCTGAATGCGATCGCCGCGGCCGAGACGCTGGGCCCCCCGGGCGCCGGGTGACGACCCGGATCGCCCAGCTGCTGCTGGTGGTCGCCGCCGGGGCGCTGTGGGGGGCGTCGCGGCTGCCCTGGGTGGTGATCCGGTCGTTCGACGGCCTGGGGCCGCCCACCGAGGTGACACTGTCCGGCGCGACGTGGTCGACGGCACTGTTACCGCTGGCGCTGCTCATGTTGGCCACGGCTGTCGCCGCGCTGGCGGTGCGCGGCTGGCCGCTGCGGGCGCTGGCGGGTCTGATGGCAGCGGCCAGCTTCGCGGTCGGCTATCTCGGTGTCAGCCTGTGGAGGCTGCCGGACGTGGCGCCGCGTGGCGCCGAACTGGCGCATGTCTCGGTGGTGTCGCTGGTGGGATCGGAGCGGCATTATTGGGGAGCGGGGGTCGCGGTGGGCGCCGCGGTGTGCACGTTGGTGGCCGCCGTCCTGCTGCTGCGCTCGGCTTCGAGGTCCGGGTCAGCCCGGGCGGCTGCGACGAAATATGTGGCGCCCGGCGCACGGCGTTCGATCGCCCGGGGCGACGGTACGGACCAGGTGACACCGGAGATCGCGGCGACACCGGACATGTCGGAGCGGATGATTTGGGATGCCCTTGACGAGGGCCGCGACCCGACCGATAGGCCCCGCGAGTCTGACACCGAGGGTCGGTGAAGCACCGTGAGCGCACGGTCGCTACCCTTCATTGACGTCGGCGGAATCGGCCGCAAGCGGCTGGTCGGCGGTGGCGGTGCGGAGTGACAGTGTGAGAGGAACGACAGGCATGAGCCCGGCAAACGTGCTCGACTCCATTCTTGAGGGAGTCAGGGCCGACGTTGCCACGCGCGAGGCCCGTGTCAGCCTGTCCGAAATCAAAGCGGCTGCCGCGGCGGCACCCCCACCACTAGACGTGATGGCCGCCCTACGCGAGCCCGGAATCGGCGTCATTGCCGAGGTCAAGCGCGCCAGCCCGTCGGCGGGTTCCTTGGCGACCATTGCCGACCCGGCGAAGCTGGCTCGCGCGTACGAGGACGGCGGCGCGCGGATCATCAGCGTGCTGACCGAGGAGCGACGTTTTTGCGGCTCGCTCGACGATCTTGACGCGGTGCGCAGCGCCGTCTCGGTGCCGATATTGCGCAAAGACTTTGTGGTGCAGCCATATCAGATTCACGAGGCGCGCGCGCACGGTGCCGACATGTTGTTGCTCATCGTCGCCGCGCTCGAGCAGTCGGCGTTGGCGTCGATGCTGGACCGCACCGAGTCGCTCGGGATGACGGCTCTCGTCGAGGTACACACCGAACAAGAAGCCGACCGGGCATTGAAGGCCGGGGCCACGGTGATTGGCGTCAACGCCCGAGATCTGACGACGCTCAAGGTGGACCGGGATTGCTTCGCGCGCATCGCTCCCGGGCTGCCCAGCAACGTGATCCGGATCGCCGAATCCGGTGTGCGCGGCACGGCCGACCTGTTGGCGTACGCCGGCGCGGGCGCCGACGCCGTCCTGGTCGGTGAAGGCCTGGTCAAGAGCGGCGACCCACGTTCAGCGGTCGCGGACCTGGTCACCGCCGGCACCCATCCGTCCTGCCCGAAACCGGCTCGCTAGTCGGTGAAGACCGGCGCTGAAGCATTGAACCAGATGATTCGTCCACGCGTTGAGCATTGGTGATGGCAGAACTCTCTTCTCCGCAACCCGCCCGGCATCTCCCGCATTCCAGCGCGGCCATCGCCGAACCCACCCGCCACGACCCCGACGCGGGCGGTCATTTCGGCGTGTACGGCGGGCGCTACGTCGCGGAGGCGCTGATGGCGGTGATCGAGGAGGTCACCGCCGCCTACGAGAAGGAACGCGTCAATCAGGACTTCCTGGACATCCTGGATGACTTGCAGGAGCACTATTCTGGCCGACCGTCGCCGCTGTACGAGGCTGCCCGGCTCAGCGAGCACGCGGGGTCGGCGCGAATCTTCCTCAAGCGAGAAGACCTGAACCACACCGGTTCTCACAAGATCAACAACGTGCTCGGCCAGGCCCTGCTGGCCAAGCGAATGGGCAAGAAGCGGGTGATCGCCGAGACGGGCGCCGGTCAGCACGGGGTGGCGACCGCGACCGCGTGCGCCTTGCTCGGCCTGGATTGCGTGATCTACATGGGTGCCGTGGACACCGCCCGCCAAGCGCTCAACGTCGCACGGATGCGACTGCTGGGCGCCGAGGTCGTGTCGGTGGAAAGTGGCTCAAAGACGCTCAAGGACGCGATCAACGAGGCGTTCCGGGACTGGGTTACCAACGCCGACAACACGTACTACTGCTTCGGCACCGCGGCCGGACCGCACCCCTTCCCGACCATGGTGCGTGACTTTCAACGAATCATCGGGCTGGAGACGCGGGTGCAGATCCAGGCACAGGCGGGCCGGCTACCGGATGCGGTGGTGGCGTGTGTCGGCGGAGGATCCAACGCCATCGGCATCTTCCACGCGTTCCTCGATGACCCCGGCGTGCGGCTGGTCGGATACGAAGCCGCGGGTGACGGCGTCGAAACCGGAAGGCATGCAGCGACATTCGCAGGTGGTTCACCCGGCGCGTTCCAGGGATCGTTCTCCTACCTGCTGCAGGACCAGGACGGCCAGACCATCGAATCCCACTCGATCTCAGCGGGTCTGGACTATCCGGGGGTTGGACCCGAGCACGCGTGGCTCAGGGAAACCGGACGGGCGGACTACCAGCCCATCACCGACTCCGAGGCCATGGCGGCGTTCGGTCTGCTGTGCCGCACCGAAGGCATCATCCCGGCCATCGAGTCCGCCCATGCCGTCGCCGGCGCCCTCAAGCTGGGCAATGAGCTCGGAAAGGGCGCGGTGATTGTGGTGAATCTATCGGGTCGCGGCGACAAGGACGTCGAGACGGCGGCGAAGTGGTTCGGCCTGCTCGGCGCCGGGCAGCCGGATAAGCCATGAGCAGGCTCGGTCCGATATTCGAAGCCTGCCGCAAGGACGACCGCGCGGCGCTGATCGGCTACCTGCCAACCGGCTATCCCGACGTGCCGGCGTCGGTAGCGGGGATGGTAGCGCTCGTCGAATCCGGTTGCGACATTGTCGAAGTCGGTGTCCCGTATTCAGATCCGGGGATGGACGGCCCCACCATTGCCAAGGCGACCGAGGTCGCGTTGCGCGGGGGAGTGCGAGTCCGCGACACGCTGGCCGCGGTCGAGGCGATCAGCGCGGCCGGTGGCAGCGCCGTGGTGATGACGTACTGGAATCCGGTGCTGCGCTACGGGGTCGACGCATTCGCCCGGGATCTGGCGTCGGCCGGCGGCTACGGCCTGATCACCCCCGACCTCATCCCCGATGAGGCGCAGCAGTGGCTGGTGGCATCCGAAGAACACCGGTTGGACCGGATATTTCTGGTGGCGCCGTCGTCGACCCCTGAACGGTTGGCGACCACGGTCGAAGCGTCGCGCGGATTCGTCTACGCGGCGTCGACGATGGGTGTCACCGGGGCGCGCGATGCGGTGTCCAATGCCGCCCCCGAGTTGGTCAGCAAGGTGAAGGCGGTGTCGGACATACCCGTCGGCGTGGGCCTGGGCGTGCGGTCGCGGGAGCAGGCCGCACAGATCGGCGGTTACGCCGACGGCGTCATCGTCGGCTCGGCGTTGGTGTCGGCGCTCAGTGACGGCTTGCCGGCCTTGCGCGCGCTGACCGAGGAACTCGCGGCTGGTGTGCGCCAAGGGGTGTCCGCGTCATGATCATGGTGCCCACCTATTTTCCCAGCCCGCCGCAGGGTGTGTGGTACCTCGGGCCCTTCCCGTTCATCGGATCCATCCCGATTCGCGCCTACGCGCTGTGCATCATCGTCGGTATCCTGGCCGCGCTGTTCATCGGCGACAGGCGCTGGGCCGCCCGGGGCGGCGAGCGCGGCGTCATCTACGACATCGCGCTGTGGGCCGTGCCGTTCGGTTTGGTCGGCGGCAGGCTTTATCACCTGGCCACCGACTGGCAGACCTACTGGGGTCCCGGTGGCGCGGGTTTCGCCGGGGCGGCCCGAGTCTGGGACGGCGGGTTGGGCATCTGGGGCGCGGTAGCCCTCGGTGGTGTCGGGGCGTGGATCGGCTGCCGTCGCGCCGGAATTCCGTTGCCGGCCTTCGGCGACGCGCTCGCTCCGGGACTGGTTTTGGCGCAGGCCATCGGTCGGGTCGGAAATTATTTCAACCAAGAGCTCTACGGCCGGGAGACCACGCTGCCGTGGGGCCTGGAGATCTTCTACCGCCGGGATTCCGCGGGTTACATCGATCCGCATTCGCTCGACGGCATCTCCACCGGGCAGGTGGCGGCTGTTGTACAACCGACATTCCTGTACGAATTAATTTGGAACGTCGTGGTATTCGTCGCACTGCTCTACATCGACCGACGATTCAAGTTGGGCCACGGGCGACTGTTTGCGGTCTATGTCGCCGGCTACTGCATCGGGCGCTTCTGCGTTGAGCTGCTCCGCGACGACACCGCCACACACATCGCCGGAATCCGGATCAACTCGTTCACATCGACTTTCGTGTTCATCGGGGCCGTCGTCTATCTCATGGCGGCGCCCAAGGGCCGTGAGGATCCCGAGAGCCTGTGTGGCAAGCATTACGTTGAGGAAGAAGAGGCCGAGCCCGAGCCGGAAACCGAGCCCGAAGCTGAGGCCGTAGAACCAGAAGCCGCGGAAGAACCGGAAGCCGACGAGCCGGCAGCCGAGTCCAAGCCCGAGGTTAACGACGAGCAGGGCATAGCAGAGCAGGACACCGAAGCCGAACCCGAAGAGCCGGAGAGCCCTGACGAGGATGCTGCGCCGGACGACGGTGACGATGACGATGACGCCGCGACGCCGCGACGCCGTTGGGGCCGGCGGCGCAGGAGCCCCGAGCCGCAGTAGGTGGCATCCTGAAAATGTGACCGATCCGACATGGCACGGCCCGCATCGGCATCGCGGTTACGCCGCGGCCGGCTCGGGTGTGTTGCTGGCCGGGGCTCTCGGCTACGTCGGACTCGTCGATCCGCACAACCCCGACTCGGCCTATCCCTTCTGTCCGTTCAAGTTGCTCACGGGCTGGAACTGCCCCTTCTGCGGTGGCCTTCGCATGACCCATGACCTGCTGCATGGCGATCTGGCGGCCAGCATCAACGACAACATCTTCCTGCTGGTCGGCATCCCGATGCTGCTCGGATGGGTCGTGATCCGCCGCCGCTACAGCAAATCACCGCTGCGGCTACCGGCGTTGCTGACGATCGCCGCCGCGGCGGTCGTCTGGACGGTGCTGCGTAATCTGCCCGGCTTTCCGTTGGTTCCGACCGTGCTGGGCGGGTAGTCGGCAGCCTATTTCCGGACGGCTAAGCGCGCCGCCACCTCGGAGTCACCCCGATGGCCATCAGCGCGACTATGCTGAGGCGTCGTGACGAGACGCGGGAAGATCGTCTGCACCCTTGGCCCTGCAACCCAGTCCGACGAGATGATTCTGGCCCTGGTCGAGGCCGGAATGGACGTCGCCCGAATGAACTTCAGTCACGGCGACTACGCGGATCACAAAGCCTCGTACGAGTGGGTGCGGGCCGCCTCTGACGTCACCGGACGTGCGGTCGGCGTGCTCGCCGATCTGCAGGGCCCGAAGATCAGGCTGGGCCGCTTCGCCACCGGGCCCACCTACTGGGCCGACGGCGAAACGGTGCGCATCACCGTGGCCGATTGCGAAGGCAGCCACGACCGGGTGTCCACCACCTACAAGAGGTTGGTCAAAGACGCCGTAGTCGGTGACCGAGTCCTGATCGACGACGGCAACGTGGGACTGGTCGTGACGGGCATCGAGGGTGACGACGTCATCTGCACCGTCACCGAAGGTGGCCCGGTCAGCAACAACAAGGGCATGTCGCTGCCCGGGATGAACGTTTCTGCTCCGGCCTTGTCGGAAAAAGACATCGAGGATCTCACGTTCGCTCTGAATCTCGGCGTTGACCTCGTCGCGCTGTCGTTCGTGCGCTCACCCTCGGATGTCGAGCTGGTCCACGAGGTGATGGATCGGGTAGGCCGGCGGGTACCGGTGATCGCCAAGGTCGAGAAGCCCGAAGCCATCGACAATCTTGAAGCCATCGTGCTGGCGTTTGACGCCATCATGGTGGCCCGCGGCGACCTGGGTGTTGAGCTGCCGCTGGAAGAGGTGCCGCTGGTGCAGAAGCGGGCCATCCAGATGGCCAGGGAGAACGCGAAACCGGTGATCGTGGCGACCCAGATGCTCGAGTCGATGATCGAAAGTTCCCGGCCGACCCGCGCCGAGGCCTCCGATGTCGCCAATGCCGTGCTCGACGGCGCCGACGCGCTGATGTTGTCCGGGGAAACCTCGGTGGGCAAGTATCCGCTGGCGGCCGTGCGGACAATGTCGCGAATCGTGTGCGCGGTCGAAGAGAATTCCACGGCCGCGCCGCCGTTGACCCACGTGCCCCGGACCAAGCGCGGCGTGATCTCCTACGCCGCCCGCGACATCGGCGAGCGACTCGACGCCAAGGCTCTGGTCGCGTTCACCCAATCCGGCGACACCGTGAAGCGCCTGGCGCGCCTGCACACTCCGCTGCCGCTGCTGGCATTCACGACCGGCCCCGAGGTGCGCAGCCAACTCGCCATGACCTGGGGCACCGAGACGTTCATCGTCCCGATGATGACATCGACCGACAGTATGATCCGACAGGTCGACAAGTCGCTGCTCGAACTCGGCCGTTACAAGCGGGGTGACCTGGTGGTCATCGTCGCCGGTGCGCCGCCTGGCACAGTAGGTTCGACCAACCTGATCCACGTGCACCGGATCGGGGAGGATGACGTCTAGCCGAGAAGCCGAACCCGAAGGAGAGCCAGCCCGTGCCAGCAGGCAATGAGCCAGATTTTGACCAATTGCTCGCGGTACTGGACCTCAATCGCATCTCGGACGATCGGTTCGTCGGAACCCACCCCAGCAAGAACCCGATGCGAACGTTCGGCGGGCAGCTGATGGCGCAGTCCTTCGTCGCGAGCAGTCGCAGCCTCGGCCGCGACGACCTGCCGCCCAGCGCGCTTTCGGTGCACTTCGTCAACGGCGGCGATATCACCAAGGACATCGAATTCCAGGTGGTGCGGCTGCGCGACGAACGGCGCTTCGCCAACCGGCGCGTCGACGCCGTCCAGGACGGGGTGCTGTTGTCCTCGGCGTTGATCTCTTACATGGCCGGCGGCGCCGGCCTCGAGCACGGCATCGAGCCGCCCGTGGTGGCCAAGCCAGAATCCATGCCGTCGATCCAAGAGTTGCTGCGCGGTTACGAGGAGACCGTCCCGCACTTCGTCAACGCACTGCAACCGATCGAGTGGCGATACACCAACGACCCGGCCTGGGTGATGCGGAAAAAGGGTGACAAGCTCCCGTACAACCGCGTCTGGCTCAAAGCTCTGGGCGCGATTCCTGACGACCCGGTGCTGCACACCGCGATGATGGTGTATTCCTCGGACACCACGGTGCTGGATCCGATCATCACCACCCACGGCCTGTCCTGGGGTTTCGACCGCATCTTTGCCGCGTCGACCAACCATTCGGTGTGGTTTCACCGCCAGGTCAAATTCGACGACTGGGTGTTGTATGCGACAACGTCTCCGGTGGCCGCGGCCTCGCGCGGGTTGGGCACCGGGCACTTCTTCGATCCGTCCGGGCAGATCGTTGCCACGGTCGTGCAGGAGGGCGTGCTGATGTATTTCCCGAACAACTGATACGCCACAACCGCCACGCCGCCCAACGTCGACTTTTCGTGCTCAAATTGGGCTTTTCGACCCGAGAATTCAACGTTCGACCGGTTCGAGTAACGATCGTGCAAACTTTGCGCGTACCCACCCCACGAAATCCGGCATCGCACCTTTACTCGATACACCCAATCGACTCTGCGGTGGTTCAAGAATAAGGACACCCATGACCAGCACTTTGCGGACCGTTCTCGTGGCGGCCACGCGTGATGTCGGCTTTATTGCACTGTTAGGTGCGGCCGTCGCCGTGTCGGTGTTCCCATTGGCCGCCGCGTCCGACAGCACGGACGCACCCACCCCAACCGCCAACCACATCGTCGGCATGTATGGGGACCCCGTCGCCGCCAGGCCCTACTGGCAGCGGCAGCGCACTTCCGACTGTGGGGAACTGGCGGTGGCCGACGTCGTCGGCGAGCTCACCGGATCCGAACCCACCGAGGTGGATGTCACCTCGTTGGCGGTAAGCACTCCCAGCGCGACGGGACCCGGAACAGTCTGGGGACACGACGGCAACACCAACATCAGGAACCTGCCGGTCCTGCTCGCGCACTACGGCATCCACGCCGACAACGTCAAGACCACCACCGGTGCATTGGAGCAGGCGCTCGGCGCGGGGCGGAAGGCGATTGTGTTGGTCAATGCCGAAACCATCTGGAACCGGCCCGGGCAGCGCAAGTCCGCGAACCACTTCGTGGTGGTCACCGGCATTGACGCCAAATCCGGTGTGGTGCATCTCAATGACAGTGGCGTCGTGAACGGCGGCGACGAGCAGGTTCCCGTTGCGGCTTTCGAACAGGCGTGGGCCACCTACCACGATTCGGCCGTGCTGACGGCTTAGATGCGTAGTTCGGGACAGCCAAAATCTCTGCGCAAGTGGTGAGTAGCCACCACCACGGTCCTATCGGCGCGCATCAGCTTTGAGTCGGGAACCAAAAGATCACGCAAGACCGACTCGGCGTCCGTCGCGTCGAGATGCTCGGTGGGTTCGTCGAGCAGAACGATGCAGGCGGGTGAGATGACCGCTCGCGCCAGCAGCAGCCGCCGACGCTGGCCCGCCGAGACCGCTTGCGCGCCACCGATCAACACCGTCGCCAGCCCGTCGGGCAGACCGGCGAGCCATTCGCTGAGCCCCACCGCAGCCAGAGCCGCCGTCAGCTCTTGGTCGGGACAGTCTCCGCGGGCCACCAGGAGGTTGTCGCGAACGGTGGTGGCGAAGATGTGCGCATCCTCGGCGAAAAAGCTCATCGTGCTGTGCAATTCAGTGTCGTCGAGTTGACTCAGTTCGGTGCCGCCCAGCAGCACCTGCCCGGCCAGCGGCGGCAGCAGTCCGGCCAGCGTCATCAGCAGCGTCGTCTTGCCGGAACCGCTGGCGCCGGTGACGGCCAACCGGGCGCCCGGTGACAGGTCAAGTGCCACCTCGGTTGCTGGTTCCGAAGCCGCGTGACCGAACCGCACGTCGGCCGATAACCGACCCGCACGCACTGGTCGTCGTTTGGCTGTCGTGGCTTCCGCCGTGTCCGGGGGAGCCAGGTCAAGCAGGCGGCGCGCCGCGATCCGCGACCGAGTCAACTGGACAGCGGCCGCCGGCAGGACGGTCGTTGCCTCGAACGCCGACAGCGGCAACAACATCAGAATTGCCAGTGTGGTGGGGGCGACGGTGGGCGCCAGTGCGATGCCGGCGACAACCGCGCCCAGCACGCTGACGCCGATGGCCGCGATGGGCATTGCCTCCCCGATCGCGGCCGGCCTGGCCGCGGCGTCGAGGGCGGCGCCCCAAGCATGTTGGCGGCGTTGCGATTCCGTGATCACTTCGGGCAGCGCGCCGGCAACCCGAAGCTCGGGCGCGTGTTCCAGCGCGATCATCGCCGAGGTGTCACGCTCCGAACGATGCTCGCGGGCCAACGCTTCCTGCGCTGCGGCGGCCCTGCCGGCCAGCGCGGGCGCGACAACGCCGGCGACGAGCAGACAGCAGGCCAGCACGGCGGCGGCCGGCGGCGAGATCACGGCGATCACCGCCGTCGCCGCCACCGCCAACACCGCCGCGACGCCAATCGGGACGACCGCACGGACCAGCACATCGGACAGCGCGTCGACGTCGGCGCCCACGCGTGCCACCAGCTCACCGCTGTTCAACCGGACGGCGGCGGCGGCCGGTCCCTGGGCCAGCCGGTGATAAACCTGCGCGCGGGCGGTGCCCGCCGCGCGCAGCGCCGTGTCGTGGGTGGCCAGCCGCTCGCAATAGCGCAGCACGCCGCGCGAAATGGCGAACATTCGCACCGACACGACGGCGATGGACAGGTCCAGAACCGGTGGCATCTGCCAGGCCCGGGTGATCAGCCAAGCCGAAACCCCGGCCAGTGCCAGCGCGCTGCCCAGCGACAGCACCCCCAGCGCGACGGCCGCTAAGATCCGGGACAGCCGGGGGCGCAACAGGCTCGCAGCCTCCTTGGCAATCTGGCAGCGACCCGCTGCGCCCGGCTTCGCCGCGCTTGCGATCGCCGCGGCAATCTGGCAGCGACCCGCTGCGCCCGGCTTCGCCGCGCTTGCGATCGCCGCGGCAATCTGGCAGCGACCCGCTGCGCCCGGCTTCGCCGCGCTTGCGATCGCCGCGGAGGGATCAGGCTCGCGCATGAAGCACCTCAGCGTCCGAAGTCACCTCGACCACGTGGTCGCCGATTGCGAGTATGCGATCGCGATGGCCGACCACGACCACGGTTGCGCCGGCCCGCGCACGCTCGACGATGGCGCGTAGCACCCTGTCCTCGGTCCGATAGTCCAAATGGGCGGTGGGTTCGTCGAGTAGCAGGACTGGGGCTGCCGATCCCAGCGCTCGAGCGAGGCCCAGCCGTTGCCGCTGGCCTAAAGACAGTCCGACACCGCCGCGCCCCAGGATGGTGTTCAGGCCGTCCGGCAGCTCGGCCAGTACGGTATCGAATCCGGCTGCGGCGCAGGCGCTCTCAATATCCTCGAAATCGCCCAGCAGGGCGAGATTGTGCTGGACCGTGCCCGGCACCAGCACCGGGCGCTGCGGCAGCCAGGACAGCTGCCGCCACCAGGCGCTCAGGTCCAGGTCGGCGACGTCGACTCCGGCCACGGTGACCCGGCCCGACGAGGGTGTGGTGAGTCCGGCGATCACCTGCAACGTGGTGCTCTTGCCGGCGCCGTTTCGTCCGGTCAGCACGGTGACCGCGCCGGGTTCGATGACCGCGGTCAGGTCGCGCGGCGAGCGGCCGTCGCGGCCCGTCACGCTCAGATTCTCCAGGCGAATCTCGGCTCCACGCGCGGACACTTTTCCCGTCCGCACCGCAGCGGCGGTGGGCGTGCCGATGAGCGCGAACGCCTTGTCCGCGGCGGTTCTGCCGTCCTGGGCGGCATGGAATTCCGCGCCGATGCGACGCAGCGGCCAGAAGACGTCCGGTGCCAACAGCAGCGCGGTTAACCCGGCCGTCAGGCTCATCTCGCCGGACACCAGGCGAAGGCCAATGCCGACCGCGACCAGTGCCACGCCCAGCGTGGCCAGCAATTCCAGCACCAGCGCCGACAGGAAGGCGATTCGCAGCGTAGCCATCGCCGAGCGTCGATGGGCGGCACTGAGTTCGGTGATCCGCTGTTCGGGTCCCTGGGCGCGGCCCAGTGCCCGCAGGGTGGGGATACCGGCGATCAGATCGAGCAACCGCGCCTGCAGGGTCGTCATCGCGGCCAGCGCGCCCGCGGACCGTTCGGCGGTCGCCAGGCCGATCAACACCATGAACAACGGGATCAGCGGCAGGGTGATCACTACGAGGACCGCCGATTTCAGGTCGTAGACCGCGATGACGGCAACGGTCGCCGGGGTCAGGATCGCGGCCAACACCAGCGTCGGCAGGTAGCCGGTGAAGTATGGGCGCAATCCGTCCAGGCCAGAGGTGACCACCACCGCGGCGTCGTCGCGTTGCGCGGCCAGTTCGTTGGGCTGCCGCCCGGTCACCGCCTCGAGCACCTGAGTGTTGAGATCGGCGATGACGGCGGTCGCTCCACGCTGACCAAGGCGTGCCTGGATCCAATGCGTCAGCGTGCGGACGACCCACAGTGCCAACAGGATTGACAGCGGACCCAGGAAGCCGTGCAGATCGCGGGCCGACGGTTCGGTGATGACATGCGCGACGACGCTTGCCAGCACCAGCGCCGAGCCGATCGCGCACCCGGAGATCACCACTCCGCAGCCCACGGCGGCGATCAGGTAGCGGCGCAGCGCGGGCGATGACCGCCACAGTCGCGGGTCCAGGGGAGCCCGGGAGCCGCGGGTTTCTCCGGCGCTCAGGACCTGTGCCTGGCCAGACCGATCGACGGTGGGATCTGCTCAGCTGAGATCCGTTGCCGGAAAACCCAATACGTCCATCCTTGGTACACCACCGTCAAGGGGGCGAAGATCGCCGTTACCCACGTCATGATTTTGAGGGTGTAAGGCGTCGAGGAGGCGTTGTAGATCGTCACGTTCCATTCGCTGTTCAATGTCGACGGCACCAGGTTGGGATACAGCGAGCCGAACAGCAGAACCACGACCGCTGCGACGACCAACGCGGTAGACGCGAAGGCCAGGCCGTCCGATATCCGGCGCCAAACCGACAACACGGCCAACAGCTGCGCGACCACCGCGACACCGAGTACCGCCCAAGTCCAGTCCTTGCCATGGGCAAGTTGCGTCCAAAGCCCAAAGGTGGCAACCAGAACCGTCACCGGCAGTGAGAGCCGCACCGCGAATCGGTGCGCATCGTCGTGGATGGAGCCGGAGGTCTTCAGCGTGACGAACACCGCGCCGTAGAACAAGAACAACCCGGCGGTGGCCAGACCGCCCAGCAGGGTGTACGCGTTGAGCACGTCACCGATGGAGGGGTGGATGTGCCCGTTGGATTCCACCGGGAGTCCGCGGACCAGGATCGCGAACGCCACGCCCCACAGCACCGCGGGCAACCAGGACCCGGCGGCAATGCCGAAATCGGCCCAGGCGCGCCACTTTGGGTCGTCGACCTTGCCGCGCCATTCGATGGCAACGACGCGCACGATCATGCCGAAAAGGATCGCCAGCAGCGGCAGATACAGCGTGGAGAACACGGCGGCGTACCAGTCGGGATAGGCGGCGAACATCGCCGCGCCGGCCGTGATCAGCCAAACCTCGTTGCCATCCCAGACCGGGCCGATGGTGTTGAGCGCCGCCCGCCGGTGCGACTCCCGGTCCCCGGTGCTGACCCGGGCGAAGGGCTCCATCAACATGCCCACGCCGAAGTCGAATCCCTCCAGGATGAAGAAACCGAGGAACAACACCGCGACGACACCGAACCACAACTCTTGGAGGCTCACGGGCCAGCTCCTTTCGAGGCGTCTGGGGGCATCAATAGGCGAACGACAGTGGCGCCACGTCGGCGTCGTCGGATTCGGGCGGCGCCGCCGGCTCCGCGTCGTGTTCCAGCGGTCCCTCGACGATGTAGCGCTTGAGCAACCCGAACCAGATGACCGCGAGAACCGCGTAGAGCACGGTGAACGTCACCAGCGAGACGATAACCACGCCGGCGGCGTGATCCGAGACGCCCTCGGCCACGGTCAGTCGAACCTGCTGGTCGCCGGTCGGGTTCGGCACCACGATCCAGGGCTGGCGGCCCATCTCGGTGAACACCCACCCGGCGCTGTTGGCCAGGAACGGGGTGGGGATCGTCAGCAGCGCGAACCAGGCGACCCAGCGCTGACCGGGGGTGCGGCCGCCGCGGGTCAGCCAGAGCCCGGCCAGGGCGAACAGCACCGGAATCGCCAGGAAGCCGATCATCGCGCGAAACGACCAGTAGGTGACGAACAGGTTGGGCCGGTAGTCATTGGGCCCGAACCGGAATTGGTCGTCCCGCTGGATGTCACGCACGCCCTGCAACGTCACACCGGTGAAACGGCTTTCGGCGAGGAAGGGCAACACATAGGGGACTTGGATGACCCGGGTCAGGCTGTCGCAGTTGTTCTGCGTGCCGACCGTCAAGACGGAGAAGTCCGGATTGGTCTCGGTGTCACACAGCGATTCCGCCGACGCCATCTTCATCGGCTGCTGCTGGAACATCAGCTTGCCTTGATGGTCGCCGGTGAAAGCCAGTCCGACGGTGGCGATCAGCGCAACGAAGCACCCCAGGATGGCCGCCGGGCGGTACAGGGTGGCGGAACCCGAATCGGGATTCTTTTGGGCGCGCACCAGCCACCACACACTGACCGCGGCGACGAACGTGCCCGCTGTCAGCAACGAACCGGCGACCGTGTGGGTAAACGCCGCACGCGCAGTGTTATTGCCGAGCAGGGCGGTGATGCTGGTCAGTTCGGCGCGGTGGGTCTCGGGGTTGAAGTGCACGCCGACCGGGTGCTGCATGAACGAGTTCGCCACGATGATGAAGAACGCGGAGACGTTAACTGCGATCGCGACGATCCAGATGCAGGCCAGGTGCACCAGCCGGGGCAGCCTGCTCCAGCCGAAGATCCACAATCCGAGGAAGGTGGATTCGAAGAAGAACGCGGCCAGGCCTTCCATCGCCAGCGGTGCGCCGAAGACGTCGCCGACGAACCGCGAGTACTCGCTCCAGTTCATGCCGAACTGAAACTCCTGCACGATTCCGGTTGCCACGCCGATGGCGAAGTTGATCAGGAACAACTTCCCGAAGAACTTCGTGAGCCGATACCAGGTGGTGTTGCCGGTAACGACCCACACCGTCTGCATGATGGCGACCAAGGGTGCCAGACCGATGGTGAGCGGCACGAAGATGAAGTGGTAGACGGTAGTGATACCGAACTGCCACCGCGAAATGTCGACGACATTCATTGGTCATCTCCCGAAGCGGCGGGGCTTGATCAACCTGATACGACGCAGTGTAGTAGCCGGGTGAGGCGCAGTGCTAGTGACTTTATGCCCTAACTGCCCTGTTGTGTCGCTTTGCGAATGCCGAACGACGAGATGACCTCGAACACCCCGATGATGATGAGCCACACCCCGACCACCTTCGCGAGCGGCGCAAGAGTGGACAACGGCGATCCGATCATGATCATGCCGGCAAGCAGGCTCGTCACCCCGACGAAAATCGACCATCCCCTGCCCGGCAGATGCGGGTCACTGATGGCCGAGATCGTGGTGGCCACACCACGGAAGATGAACCCGACGGTGGATTAGACGCGGGCCGGGCGCGATCCCACGTGCGGTTCCCGGGAGAGCAGGTCGCTGGAGTCGTCGGCTATCGCCTTGCGGCCGACCAGATACCAGGTGCGCATGATGCCCTTGCCCTTGACGGCAATGCGGCCGCGCTCCTGCAGCACGAAGTCGTCCTTGAGGCGGTGGTAAACCGCGTCGGGCACCTGGATCCGTCCGACTGAGTCGGTGGATTCCATCCGGGACGCGACGTTGACCGCGTCGCCCCACACGTCGTAGAAGAACCGCCGCGAACCCACCACACCGGCGACCACCGGGCCGGTGGCCAGGCCGACCCGCAGCGTCACCGGGTGCCCGTGCGGGTCCTTCAGTCCGGCAGCAGCGGCCGACATTTCGAGGGCAAAGTCCGCCAGCGCCTCGACGTGGTCGGGCCGGGCCCGTGGCACGCCGCTGACCACCATGTAGGAGTCGCCGCTGACCTTGATCTTCTCCAGCCCATGTTTGTCCACCAGCGCGTCGAAGGTGCCGTAGAGGCGGTCCAGGAACAGCACCAGGTCACAGGGCGTGGTCCCGGCGGCGCGCTCGGTGAACCCGACGATGTCGGCGAACAGCACCGAGGCCGCTTCGTATCTGTCGGCTATGACGTTGCGGTCCGGTCCTTTGAGCCGCTCGGCGATGCTGGCCGGCAGCATGTTGGCGAGTAGCGCCTCGGAGCGGTCGTACTCGACTTCCATGACCGCCTCGGCGCGCGCCGTGTCCCGCAGCGCAAACCACACCGTCACGACCACCATCGCGCAGGCCGTGCCGGTGGTGATGACGAAGCTCATCGACTCCGCCCAGGGTTCCTCGAGTCCCGTCGAGCGCGGGACGAGGAACTGCAGCGTGATCACCAGCGCGACGCCGATGGTGGCCAGCAGCGCCGCCAAGCCGATGCGTTCGACGCCGAACTGCAGTACCACGAGGCTGGCGATCGTCAAAAGGTAGAACTGCCCACCCAAGCCGGTGCCCAGGTCCCAGCAGATGACGAAGATCGCTACGTAGGCTGTGGTGATAAAGGTGAGCGGCGCAATCAATTCCCCGAAACGGTGCAGCCACGGGACGGCGGCGAAAATGGCCGCGGCGGTGAGGTTGACCGCCATCGTCGGCCTGGCCCCAGGGCCGGCCCACAGGCCCAGAACCACGAAGCTCAGGCACACCACCACGCCCATGACCGCGTTGATGTTGAGTACCCGAACGCGGCGCGCGTGACTGTCGGCGTAATGGTCGTTGCGGGCACGACTTCTGGTCCGTACCGCTGCTACGCAGTCCGGACGTGTGGAGGAATCATCGTCTCCACTCGGTGGGGCACCGCATTTCTTAGCCACCACAATCAAAAGCGTACCTCTGAGCTGTGTATTCCCGCTGTGTCGCCTCGAGAGTATTGACGTAAACGTAAATTGCGGTCTTTTCTGCTCACCGTACGGCGGATGCCCCTCGTCCTGAATAAGGAGTGACGCGCGTCCCAGCCGTCCAGCCGAAGCTCGGTCACGAATCAACTTTGACGACGTCAGGATCCGACCAGTAGCGGGGGAAATATAGCCATGAGTACGTCCAGCGATGTCACCCTTCCAACGGGTGTAGCCCGTATCACTCCCTGGGAGCCGGAGGGGGACCAGGCGCACTACCGGTTTATCGTCGGCGCGACTCGGCGTCTCACTGACCACCCGATTCGGGTTTCGGTGCATGCTTTTCAGTGGTCGGACGGCACCCTCGACGACGGCGACATCCTCTCGGCACCGGGCATCGCGATCCATAATGCGGACGACTGTGTGCCCTTGAAGAGCGATCAGGCCCGCGAGCTGGCCGCGGCCCTGCTCGAGGCCGCGGCGGAGTTCGACACGTGGGTTGCCGGGGGAAATCGCTGACGGGGGTATCCAGACCAACGGGGTGCTTGACTGCTCAGGCTGAACAACCGGACAGCGACGCGCAACCGTCAGGAGGCTCCCATTTCCACGCTTAGCGTGATGCCCGACATCGTGGCCGCAGCGAGCGGAGGCCTGCAGAACATCGGCTCTGCGCTGCATGACGCGAATGCGGCGGCCGCGGCCCGAACAACCGTAATCGCGGCCCCGGCCGCCGACGAGGTATCAGCGGCCATCACAGCAATTTTCGGTATGCACGCCCAGTAATTTCAGGCGCTCACTACCAAGGCGACAGCCTTTCACGAGGAGTTCGTGAACCTCCTCGACGGCGGAGCCGCACAGTACGTGCGCACCGAGATGGCTGGCGCCGCCGCGTTGCTGCACCCCCTGGCGACGGCTGCCGGCGCTACGGCCGCCTTCCAAGACCAGCTGGCCAGCGTGCTTAATACCGCCTGGCTTAATGTCCAACTTGCAGCTCTTTTGGCGGTTTCGGCTTGTCTATTTGTGGTAGCGCTTCCCCTGTTTGTGCCGATATTTCTTTCTTATTCGTATCTCGTTCTGCACGCCCTGTATTTCTCCTAAGTCCGACTCCCGCCGGATTTTTGGGGTCACCTTCCGCGCAAGCCACGCCGTGTGCGCTCTCCCTAACCCGCGTTTACGGCGGCGGAGGGAAAGCTCACAACGGCAGCCCGGCCCAGTCCGCCTAACGCCGACTAGCCCCCGCGACTACGCCCGGCCGGCCTTCTGATTTTTCGTGCGCGGCGGTGTGTTCCGTATGCGAGGCGCGCTGGGCGGGTCTAATCTGCTGCTGGGCATTCTCTCCGGGGGCAGGAGGGCTGACGTCGTGTCGTTTCTTCGGGTTGCGCCGGGTGTGTTGGGTTCGGCGGCTTCGGATTTGACGGGCATCAGTGCGGCGCTCGGCCAGGCGCACGCGGCAGCGTCTGTTCCCACCTCGGCGGTGGTGGCTGCGGCTGAGGATGAGGTGTCCGCCGCTGTCGCAGCCCTATTTTCCTCTCACGCCCAACAGTTTCAGGCACTGAGTGCGCAGGCGGCGGCGTTTCACACCGAGTTCGTGCAGGCCCTGTCCGGGGCTGCCAGCGCGTATGCGGCTGCGGAGGCGTCGAATGTCGCACCCTTGGCGGCGGCGGCGCAAGACGCCCACAGTGTGGCGTCGTTTTCGCCGATCTTGGATCTGACGGGTCGTCCGCTGTTTGGTAACGGCGCTAATGGTGCGGCGGGGACGGGTCAGGCTGGCGGGGCTGGTGGCTGGTTGTTCGGGAACGGCGGTAGTGGTGGTTCGGGGGCGGCGGGGAAGGCCGGGGGCGCCGGCGGTTCGGCGTTTTTATTGGGTAACGGCGGTGCGGGCGGGGCCGGCGGTGTCGGCACGACCGGAGCAACGGGCAGCACTGGTGGTGTGGGTGGCGCCGGTGGGACCGGTGGGCATGGCGGCATGTTGTTCGGCAGCGGTGGCCTTGGTGGTGCGGGCGGCACTGGTGGTGTCGGCGGTGCGGGTGCGGCTGGCGCCAGTGGCGTGGGCCAATCGATGGACGGTGGCGTCGGCGGTACCGCAGGGAACGGCGGTCAGGGCGGCACCGCCGGTGCGGGCGGGGCCGGCGGAGCGGTCGGGAGCCACGGCGCAGCGGGGCGCGCGGGTAACGGCGGAGCCGGTGGGGTTGGCGGGACGGGTGGCCAAGGCGACGTCGGTGCGGCGGGCAGTAGCGGCGCAAGCACGGGGACCACCGGTTTTGCTGGCGGCCAGGGCGGTCAAGGCGGTGAGGGCGGAGCAGCCGGCGTCGGCACGGGCGGCCAGCAAGGTGCGGGTGGCCAAGGCGGAAGTGGTGGTGTCGGCGGCCCCGGAGGCCAAGGCGGCGCCGGTACCGACAACACCCTGAACCCGGGGGTCGCCGGCGGCCAGGGAGGCACCGGCGGAGACGGCGGCGTCGGTGGTCAAGGCGGCAGCGGTGGCGTCGGTTTTGGTGGCGTCGCGGCGTCGGGCAACGCGGGTAACGGTGGAGTCGGTGGCCAGGGTGGCACCGGCGGCGGCGGCGGAGCGGGCAGTGCGGGCGCGGCCGGGGGCGGGGCAGGCAGTCAAGGCGCACTCGGCGGCGACGGCGGTCATGGCGGAAGCGGAGGGGCAGCCGGGGCCGGTGCCGGCGGACAACAAGGTGCTGGCGGTCAAGGGGGAACTGGCGGTGTGGGCGGGGTCGGCGGACAAGGCGGGACCGGCACCGACAACAGCATTAACCCAGGCGTGGCCGGCGGAAAAGGGGGCACCGGCGGGGATGGCGGTCAAGGCGGTAGCGGCGGCACCGGCGGCACCGGATACGGCGGCACCGCAGCCTCGGGCATTGCCGGCAACGGTGGAACCGGCGGAACAGGTGGCATCGGGGGAACTGGCGGCGCCGGGGCGGCGGACACCAACAACGACGGAAGCACCGGCGGCCAAGGCGCAACCGGCGGCACCGGCGGCACCGGCGGAGCGGGCGGTGCACCCGGCACCGGAACCGGCGGCAACCAAGGTGCCGGCGGTGATGGAGGCACCGGTGGGTATGGCGGTATTGGAGGCACCGGCGGCAGCAACACCTCAGGCAACGGGGGCACCGGCGGCGTAGGTGGTCAGGGCGGGCAAGGTGGCAGCGGCGGAACTGGCATCACCAACGGCACCGGAGCCACCGGCGGAACCGGCGGAACCGGCGGCCAAGGCGGCACCGGCGGCGGCAACACCGGCGGAACGGGTAGCGCCGGTGGTAGCGGCAGCGCAGGCGTTGGCGCCATCGGAGGCACTGGCGGGCAAGGCGGCACCGGCGGGCAAGGCGGCACCGCGCCAAGTGTCGTCGCGACCGTCACCGTGGGCGGCCACCCGTTTGGGGTGGCGGTCAGCACTACCGGCCCCGAGGCAGGCGACATCTACGTCACGAACTACTTGAGCAACACGGTATTGGTGATAAACCCCGCCACCGACGCAATCATCGCCACCATCCCCGTTGGCTCCTATCCGTGGGCGGTTGCGGTGAGCCCCACCGGCCCTGAGGCCGGTGACATTTACGTCACTAATGAAGGTAGTGGCACAGTATCGGTGATCAGCCCCGGCACCAACGCCGTGATCGCGACCATCACCGTCGGCAGCGCCCCGCTGGGGGTGGCGGTTAGCCCGACCGGCACCTACGCCGGCGACGTCTACGTCACAAACTCTGGTAACAACACCGTGTCGGTGATCGACCCGGCGACCAACATAATCACTGCAACAATCACCTCCGGCAGCGCACCTTACGCGGTAGCGGTCAGCTCCACCGGCGCCATCACGGGCGACATCTACATCGCCAACGCCGGCGACGGCACGGTGTCGGTGATTAACCCCGGCACTGACGTTGCGGTTGCCACCATCACCGTCGGCTCCGTTCCCGATGCGGTGGCAGTCAGCTCCACCGGCGCCACCGCGGGCGACATCTACGTCGCCAACGCCGGCGACGGCACGGTGTCGGTGATCAACCCTGGCAATGGCGCCGTGGTCGCCAGCATCACCGTCGGCTCATACCCGTCTGCGGTGGCGGTTAGCTCCACCGGCACTTACGCCGGCGACGTCTATGTCGTCAACAGCAGTAGCAACACGGTGTCGGTGATCGACCCCACCACCGACGCTGTAGTCGCCAATATCACCGTCGGCTCCGACCCGTCAGGGGTGGCGGTTAGCTCCACCGGCACTTACGCCGGCGACGTCTACGTCACCAATTACGAGAGCGGCACGGTGTCGGTGATCGACCCCAGCGGCTAAACGACCTGCGGATCTGAGCAGTAACGACGAAGCCAACCCGGATGTTGTGAAACATTAATGAAGTAGTCGATTACGCGTGCGGGCACCACAATGCGGACACAATAATCGTCACCACCTGCGAGAAAGGTGGTCCGATGTCCGCACCCCAGCCCGCGCCGGTGGAAACCTGCGACGTGTGCATCGTTGGAGCCGGCATCGCCGGGCTCAATGCCTTGTTTGCCGCGAGCCGATACTTGTCGGGCGACCAAAAAGTGATTCTGATCGACCGTCGGACGCGCGTAGGCGGCATGTGGGTCGACGTGTATTCCTATGTGCGCCTGCATCAACCGCACCCAATGTTCACCGCGGGCAACATCGAGTGGACGCTGGGCAAGGATCGCGCCTACTTAGCGACCAAGGGCGAGGTGCTCGACCATTTTCAGCACTGCGTCGACGTGATTAAGGAGCGCGTGCGGGTCGACGAGTACTTCGGCTGGGACTTCGAGTCGGAGAAAGAAGCCAGCGGAATCGTGCGGGCGACGTGTAAGGCTGCAGACGGCCGGATGCTCGTCGTCGAGGCCAAGCGACTAATCAAAGCCTATGGCCTGGGGGTCACGCCGAACGAACCGCTCGACCTCTCCAGCAAACGTGTGCATTCGGTGTCGCCGGATTACTGCGACGTCCGAGCGGGCGACATCAGGAAAAGCGATGCGCCGGTATGGATCATCGGCGGCGGAAAAACCGCGATGGACACCGCACACGCAATGATCACTGCGCACCCCGGTCGCCAGGTAAACCTCGTCGCCGGCCGGGGAACGTTCTTCTCCAGGCGCGACAAGCTGCTACCGAGCGGCGCCGGGCGGTGGTGGAAGGGCGCGCCGACGAGCAATGTCGCCGCACAGATCAGTCGGCGGTACGACGGCACGAACGAAGCAGAAGTCCACGATTGGTACCGGGCCACCTATGGCATTTGCTTGACCCCCCAGGCGGACAACTTCGTGTTGGGAGTGCTGTCTGAGGCCGAGAATCACACGATCTCCGCCGGCCTAAACGACCTGGTTATGGATTATCTCGAGGACGCAGTCGATCGCAACGGCACGACCGAGTTGGTGTTCCGGAGCGGATCGACGAAGACGATCGAACCGGGCAGCTGGGTCGTCAATTGCACCGGATACGTCGGAATGACCGATGAGCGCCCGTACGAGCCGTACGTTTCGTCCAGTGGCGCAGTCGTTTCCGTCAACATGCGGTCGGCCACGCTGCACTTGCCTTCCTACGCCGGGTACTTCCTCGGGCACCTGCTGTTCTTGGACAAGCTCAGAGGGATCCCGCTCTACGAAGTCGACTGGCAGCAACTGAGGAACAAATCGTCGCTGGCATTCCCGTACGTTCTCTTCGCGCTCGTGCAGCACAACCTCAGCGTGATCTACGACAACGTGCCCAGTCGCGTATTCAAGGACAACGGCCTCGATTTCGATAAGTGGTACCCGCTGGCGCGCCGTTTGCCGAGTATGACCCGATTCGTGCTCACGCACCGCCGGGAACGTGAGCGCCAGCGCCGTGTTCTCGACACTGTTCGCGAGCGTCTCGGTATCCGCTGCGGTCCGTTGGGCGACGCGTAATCCGCTAGCGCTAACCGTGATTGGTCGCTGCAGAAGTTGAATGGTGTCCCTCTTCTCAAAAGTAACGTTCCCCGTGCCATAGCTGCCACTCATCCCAAATAGATAGGGAGTGGCGGTGATCGATCCCAATGGCTGATCGGTCACCCGGGCGCCACAGCTCTCGGATCAGCCGACCAAGGCCGGGGAGCCATCGCGAAAAGTGGGGTAGTGGACTACGCGTGCACATCATCACACGCCATTGATGATCATGTCAGTAAGGCGCTACTCCGTCTCCCAGGAGCCGATCATGAGAAGCCACGGTCGCAAAAAAGCCGCGACACCGCTGATGGCGCAATGACCGCCGTTGATACCTGGGGCGTTAACGTTCCGATGCCCCCCGCTGGCTTTGATCTCGACAAAGCCAGCGACGAAAAGCGGGCCAAACACGGCATTCCGCGCGTTCACCGGCTTCCTCAGCTAGAATAGCGGCTGGTCGAGACTACGCGAGGGGCCCGCTTCGTCACGCCGAAACTCGAGCCATGCGCATCCGTTCGTCCCAAGAGAATCGCCCGTCGGCCCAGGCGCACCGCCAAAATCGAGGCTGAATGGCCCAGCACGACCGAAGTTGGGTGTTGCGTGGCTGCGTCTGGGTTCACCACGGACATGCCCGTCATCGACTCATTTGCCGCCGTACATGGGGATTTCAACGTCCCAACCGTGTGGCCGGCGCAGATCTGGGAAACGCCCGGCCAGGAATGGCTTGTGGCACCCAGGGTCGGTTTGGGCGGTGACGTTGCAGGCGGCTGCCCGCAAGTCGGCGTCAAGTGCGGCGTTACGGACACCACCGGCAATTATGACCTTCAGTGGGACTACAGACCCTGGTTCGAGTGGTATCCGTACCCCGCCGTCTACCTGACGAGTGCAGGTGTCTCAACCGTTACGCCGGGCGGCGACGCTGCGCGTGAACGGCAGCTCACCCGGATTTCCGGTCGTGGACAGTGTTCAGTTCAGCAACTGCCAGGCGTTGACGAAAGCCGGCAACCTGATCACGCCTGGCAGCAGCAACGACGAGGTCCTCGTAAATCTCGTCAGGAGCGACGGCGAAAACCTCGCGACAGCCACCCAGAACATCTCAGGGGGCATCCTTGTTTCAACTGGGCCTGAGTGCGATCAACCGATCAACCTGAGCAAGCCAACAGGAACCCGCCCCAGTGTTTGCTCTCATCGGGGTTGACTGTCTCGAGCTTGAGAGCAGACGGTCGGCACCGACGTACGGCCAGGAACGGCTTGTCGGCTGAGTCGGTCGTTAGGCGCCGCTGGCGAACTCTAGTTTGGGGGCCGACAGTTCACGGGCGGCACAAAGGGGACGCACAGCGGTTCGAATTACGGCGGAGGATCGGGTCCGTCCCAGAAATCGCTCACCGCGCCATCATTCATCTGAACATTGCCTCGTGCGACGGTTAGGCGCCAATACGTCTGGCAGACATTGTTGTTCCACACCACATGCGTAGCCGGCCACGAGACATGGGTATCCCGGTACGAACCGCCAGGGTGCTCCGGTAACGGTTGCCCTGGGCACCACTGAAATGGGCCTGAGGACTGAGGATCTGCCTGCGCGGTCCCCGCGCCCAGCCCCATTCCGGCTACAGCGACGCCGCCCGCCAGCGGCGCCCCGGCAATGATCCGATGGGCCTTCATGGCGATTTCCTTCCGTCCGCCTGCCGCTGGCGCGGCGTCGTCGCGGCAAGTACACAGGGGCCAGTCCGCTACCGATCGCAACAACAAATACAGCCGTTGCTAACCCACAGCGCTTACGTTTCCTGTGTCGTGCGTGGACAGAAAAGACTCTCGCGCGAATCCTGACGTTCGCGTCAATAACTGACCGTCTGTGGTTTCTCAAATTCGCGTCTATCGCAGTAGTGCTACTCCGTTGCTGGTTTTCGCGTGCGGCGTGTGTTCTATATGCGCGGGGCGTTGGGCGGGGATAGTCTGCTGCTGGGCAAACTCTCCGGGGGCAGGAGGGCTGGTGCGACGTGTCGTTTCTTCAGGCTGCGCCGGGTGTGTTGGGTTCGGCGGCTTCGGATTTAACGGGTATCGGTTCGGTGCTCAGTCAAGCGCATGCCTCGGCAGCTCTTCGCACCACGTCGGTGGTGGCGGCGGCTGAGGACGAGGTGTCAGCGTCGATTGCTGCCCTGTTTTCTCTTCATGCCAAGGAGTTTCAGGCGCTAGGTGCGCAGGCGGCGGCATTTCACACCGAGTTCATACAGGCTCTGTCCGGAGCTGGCCGTGCATATGTGGCGGCGGAGGCGGCGAATATCTCGCCGTTGGCGGCAGCGGTCCAGCAGGCCCAGAGCACAGGAGCGTTTTCGCCGATCTTGGATCTGACGGGGCGCCCGTTGTTCGGCAACGGCGCTAACGGGGCGGCCGGCACGGGACAGGCCGGCGGGGCTGGCGGCTGGTTGTTCGGTAACGGCGGCAACGGTGGTTCGGGGGCGGCGGGGAAGGCCGGGGGCGCAGGCGGTTCGGCGTTCTTGTTCGGTAACGGGGGAGCTGGCGGGGCTGGCGGTGTGGGCGCGACCGGAGCAACAGGTGTCGCCGGCGGTTTAGGTGGCACCGGTGGTGTGGGTGGGCATGGTGGCCTGTTGTTCGGCAACGGCGGGATCGGCGGTAGCGGCGGCACTGGTGGTGTCGGCGGTGCGGGTGCTGTCGGGGCCAGCGGTATCGGTAACGGGACAGATGGCGGGGTTGGTGGTATCGCAGGCAACGGCGGCCAGGGTGGAGCGGCCGGGGCGGGCGGGGCCGGCGGAGCGGTCGGTAGCCACGGCGCAGCGGGGCGCGCGGGTGACGGTGGAGCGGGTGGGGTCGGCGGCACGGGCGGCCAAGGCGACGTTGGTGCGGCGGGCAGTAGCGGCGCAGGCACGGGAACGATTGGTTTCTCGGGCGGTCAGGGCGGCCAGGGTGGTGAGGGCGGAGCTGCCGGTGCCGGTACGGGCGGCCAGCAAGGCGCCGGTGGGCAAGGCGGCGACGGTGGTGTCGGGGGCACGGGCGGCCAAGGTGGTGCGGGTACCGACAACAGCACCAACCCCGGCGTGGCCGGCGGCCAGGGTGGCACCGGGGGTGACGGCGGCCTCGGCGGTGCCAGAGGAGTCGGTGGTGTGGGCTTCGGTGGCGCTGCGGAGTTCGGCAGTGCCGGCAACGGCGGCACCGGCGGACAAGGCGGAACCGGTGGCGGTGGCGGAGCCGGCAGCATGGGGGTGGCCGGGGGCGGCGCAGGTATTCAAGGCGCGCTCGGTGGTGACGGCGGCACCGGGGGCAACGGTGGCGCGGCCGGGGCCGGAACCGGCGGGCAACAAGGGGCCGGCGGGCAGGGCGGCACTGGCGGTGTGGGAGGTGTCGGCGGTCAAGGCGGTAACGGCACCGACAGCAGCACCAACCCCGGTGTGCCCGGTGGGCAGGGCGGCACCGGCGGTGTTGGCGGTCAAGGCGGTAATGGCGGCAGCGGAGGCAGCGGCTTCGGGGGTACCGCGGCCGCCGGCAACGCCGGCAACGGCGGCACGGGTGGGGTCGGTGGTAACGGCGGCACCGCGGGCGCGGGCAGCACCGGCGCAGACGGCGGCGGGCAAGGCATTCAAGGCGCGACTGGCGGTGACGGCGGCACCGGAGGTGCGGGTGGAGCCCATGGCACCGGAACCGGCGGCCAACAAGGCGCGGGCGGGCAAGGCGGTAACGGCGGTATCGGTGGCGTCGGAGGTCAAGGCGGGGACGGCACCGACAACAACCTGAATACAGGGGTGGCCGGTGGCCAAGGTGGGAGCGGCGGAACCGGTGGTACGGGCGGGCAAGGCGGGACCGGTGGCACCGGATATGGCGGAACCGCTGCCTCGGGTAACTCCGGTGATGGTGGCGCAGGCGGTCAAGGTGGGACCGGCGGGGCCGGCGGCATCGGCTTGAGCAGCGCAACTGCGCCAACGGCCGGTGCACAGGGCGGCCTGGGTGGCGCGGGCGGTACCGGCGGCAACGGTGGTGCCGCTAGTGGCGGGACTGCCGGTAACGGAGGCGACGGCGGAGAAGGTGGCCTCGGCGGTGTCGGCGGACCCGGCGGCGCATTGATCGGTACGGAAGCCGGAGAGGGCGGCGCCAGCGGCGGAGGGGGCGGTAATGGCGGGGCGGGCGGCGCGGGCGGCGGAGCTGGCACGGGTACGGGCGGCAGTGGCGGCCAAGGTGGAGGCGCCGGAAACGGCGGAAGCGGCGGAGACGGCGGAAACGGGTTTAGCTCCGGCGTTGAAAGCGGCAATGGCCCGGGTGGGGTCGGCGGCAACGGCGGCACAGGTGGCAGCGGCGGCAACGCCGATACGGGCGAAACCAACGGCTCTGGCGGTAGTGGCGGAAACGGCGGAAACGGCGGAAACGGGGGCGGCAACAGCACCGTTACCAGCGCCGTCTGGGCCGGCGGCGGTGGCGGCGGGGGTGCCGGCGGAAACGGCGGCGACGTCGGCACCGGCGGTGGCGGGGGTGCTGGCGGCTTTGGTGGCAACGGCGGCACAGGTGGCGGCGGCGGTAACGCCGCCGCGACGGACGGTGTCCATATTGAATCGTTCGGAGTAGGCGGGAGCGGTGGCGGTGGTGGCAGCGGGGGCGCCAACACGGACACCACCGGCGGTCTGGGCGGCGCCGGCGGCGGGGGCGGTGCCGGCGGCGGAGCGTTCGCGTCAGGCGGCACCGACGGATATGAAGCTGTTGGTGGTGGTGGCGGCGGCGGTGGTGCAGGCGGAAGCGCCTCGGCCGCTAGCGGCAACGGCGGCGCGGGCGGAAGCGCAACTGGCACAGCCGGCATGTTTATCGGCGGAACCGGTGGGACGGGCGCCGCTAACGCCGGTGGCGGCGGCGGCGCCGGCGGCAACGCCGACTGGAACGGGTCCGGTTCTGGCAACGGTGGCAATGGTGGGAACGGTTCGACAGGCGGAGCGGGCGGGGCCCCCGCGGTGTTTGAACGCAACGGCGGCGGCGTAGGCGGCGGTGGCGCCGGCATCGCTGGACTAGGCGGGCTGGGCGAGGACGGCCTTTTTGGCAACGGCAGCCACGGCCAGAATAGTGCCACCACCACCATCGGAGTCGGCAGCGACCCGCGCGCGGTGGTGGTCAGCCCCACCGGCCCCGAAGCGGGCGACGTCTACGTCACCAACGTTGGCAGCGGTACGGGGCCGGGCACGGTGTCGGTGATTGACCCCGCCACCAACGCTGTCACCGCCACCATCACCGTCGGCACCGAACCGTTCGCGGCGGCGGTCAGCCCCACCGGTCCCGAGGCGGGCGACATCTACGTCGCCAACTCGGGCAGCAATACGGTTTCGGTGATCAACCCCGCCACCAACACCATTGCCGCCACCATCACCGTCGGCACCCAACCGTTCGGAGTGACGGTCAGCCCCACCGGTCCCGAGGCGGGCGACATCTACGTTGCCAACGCGGGCAGCAATACGGTGTCGGTGATCAACCCCGCCACCAACACCGTGATCGCCACTATCGCTGTCGGCAGCGCTCCGGCCGGGGTGGCGGTCAGCCCCACCGGCACCGCCGCCGGCGACGTCTACGTCGCCAACTCGGGCAGCAATACGGTTTCGGTGATCGACCCCGTCACCAATACCGTCACCGCCACCATCACGGTCGGCAACAGCAGCCCGTCCGGGGTGGCGGTCAGCCCCACCGGTCCCGAGGCCGGCGACGTCTACGTCACCGACGTGACCCGCGGCAGGGTGTCGGTGATCGACCCCGTCACCAATACCGTAACCGCCACCATCACCGTCGGCTCTATCTACGACTCCCAGCTGTACGGGGTGGCGGTCAGCCCCAGCGGTGTCCAGGCCGGCGATATCTACGTCACCAACTTCTACGGCGGCACAGTGCAGGTGATCGCGCCCGCCACCAACACCGTCTCCGCCAATATCCCCATTGGCAACGGCCCGTACGGGGTGGCGGTGAGCCCCACCGGCCCGGAGGCCGGCGACGTCTACGTCGCCAACGCAGGCGACAACACGGTGACGGTGATCAGCTGAGTAGCCCCACGGTCTCAGAACTAAATAACTGAGACATACTCGTCGGGTTCCCTTTGAATTTCGAAACCCCCACGTCAGACCGTCTCAGAAGCTGACGCAAAACCGTGGCTGTTGATCTGAATATGCCGTGATCTGGGCTCTGTGAGTGCCCCCGGTGAGATTCGAACTCACACTGGACGGGTTTTGAATCCGTTTCCTCTGCCAGTTGGGATACGGGGGCTTGTAGGGGTCCGTGTCCGGCTACCTACCGTAAAGACGGCTCCCACCATAGAGGATGGGTGTGGGTGTGCGTTCTCACCGCCCCCGACGTCACCGGTAGTAGCTGCTCACGAGACAATGGGGTCATGACAGGCCCCACGACCGCCCCCGACACCGCTGTGCCGCACCGGGTCCTGATTGCGGAAGACGAAGCGCTCATCCGGATGGACTTGGCCGAGATGCTCCGAGAGGAGGGTTACGAGATCGTCGGCGAAGCCTCCGACGGCCAGGAGGCCGTGGAACTGGCTGAGCAGCACAAGCCTGACCTGGTGATCATGGATGTGAAGATGCCCCGCCGCGACGGCATCGACGCTGCCGCCGAGATCGCCGCCAAGCGCATCGCACCGATCGTGGTGCTGACCGCCTTCAGCCAGCGCGACCTGGTGGAACGCGCCCGCGATGCTGGCGCAATGGCTTACCTGGTGAAGCCGTTCACCGTCAGCGACTTGATCCCGGCCATCGAGTTGGCCGTCAGCCGCTTCAGCGAGATCAGCGCGCTCGAACACGAAGTTGCGACGTTGTCGGACCGGCTGGAGACCCGCAAGCTGGTCGAACGCGCCAAAGGCATCCTGCAGGCCAAACAGGGCATGACCGAGCCAGAGGCGTTCAAGTGGATTCAGCGTGCCGCCATGGACCGGCGGACCACCATGAAGCGAGTCGCCGAAGTGGTCCTGGAAACTCTGGACACTCCCGAGGAGTAGCCGTCGCGAGCAGACGCGAAAGCTCCCGAACGCTCGGCGTGTCACGGGCTTTTGTGTCTGCTCGGCAGACTTCTGGACCGCGTCTAGCGGGCCACGATCACCGACGAGCCGTGGCCGAACAGGCCCTGGTTCGCGGTGACACCGACCGTGGCGTTCTCGACCTGACGACCGGTCGCCTGCCCGCGCAGCTGCCAGGTGAGTTCGCAGACCTGGGCGATCGCCTGGGCGGGGATGGCCTCGCCGAAGCACGCCAGTCCGCCCGACGGGTTGACCGGGACCTTGCCGCCGATGGTGGTCGCGCCGCTGCGCAGCAGCGCCTCGGCCTCGCCACGTGCGCACAACCCCAGGTGCTCGTACCAGTCGAGCTCCAAAGCCGTCGACAGGTCGTACACCTCGGCCAGGCTCACGTCCTGGGGCCCGATGCCCGCTTCGGCGTAGGCCGCGTCCAGGATCTGGTCCTTGAACACCCGGTCCGGCGCGGCGACCACCGCAGTGGAATCCGTTGCGATATCGGGCAATTCGGGTAGATGCTGCGGGTAGCGCGGAGTGACGGTGCTGACCGCGCGCACCGACGGCACCCCGGCAAGCGAGCCGAGGTGCTTTTTCGCGAACTCGGCGCTGGCCACGATCAGCGCGGCCGCGCCGTCGGAGGTGGCGCAGATGTCCAGCTGCCGCAGTGGATCGGAGACCACCGGGCTGGCCAGCACGTCCTCGACCGCGGACTCCTTGCGGTAGCGGGCGTTCGGGTTCTGCAGGCCGTGCCGGGAGTTCTTCACCTTGACTTGCGCGAAGTCCTCGCTTGTCGCGCCGTAGAGGTCCATCCGGCGCCGGGCAAGCAGCGCGAAGTACACCGGGTTCATGGCCCCGATCAGGTGGAACCGCTGCCAGTCGGGGTCGTTCTTGCGCTCCCCGCCGACCGGAGCGAACGCCCCCTTGGGGGTGGTGTCGGCGCCGATTACCAGCGCGACGTCGCAGAAGCCGGCGAGGATCTGCGCGCGGGCGCTCTGCAGCGCCTGCGAGCCGCTGGCACACGCCGCGTAGCTCGAGCTGACCGGGACGCCGTTCCAGCCGAGCTTCTGCGCGAACGTCGACCCCGCGATGAAGCCGGGGTAGCCGTTGCGGATGGTGTCGGCCCCGGCGACCAGTTGGATCTGCCGCCAGTCCAGGCCGGCCTCGTTGAGCGCCGCGCGCGCGGCCACGACGCCGTACTCGGTGAAGTCGCGGCCCCACTTGCCCCACGGGTGCATGCCGGCGCCGAGGATGTACAGCGGTTCGGGCGGGGTCATGATCGTCGTCATCTGCGCCGCTCCTCCTCATCGCTTCGCTCTGCATCGTCGTCGGCGCGCCTCCACGCGTAGACCGTGCGCTGCACGCCGTCGTCGTCGGTGTACAGCGGCATGGTGGTCAGCTCCATCTCCATGCCGACCTTCAAGTCGGCGGCCAGCGTGCCCTCAACGACCTTGCCCAGCACGATGATTCCCTCGTCGGCCAGCTCCACGGCGGCGATGGCGAACGGCTCGAAGGGATCCGCTGCGGGGTAGGGCGCCGGTGGCGGGTACCGGTTTTCCGTGTAGCTCCACAACGTGCCCCGGTTCGACAACGCGACGGCCTCTAGTGTGTCGCTGTCGCACGCCGGATTGGGGCAGTTGTTCTCGCGCGGCGGGAAGACGTAGGTGGCGCACTGTGGGCATTTACTGCCGATCAGATGCGATTTTCCCGCGTCATCGGTGGCGAACCACCCGTCGATCGCGGCTTCTTGGCTGGTGACCTCTGGCACCAGGCCAGACTACCCAGCCCGGAGACAGAACTGAAACGTGTTGCAGTTTTGCCGAGCGCGGACTGCGTCGGTGGCGATGCTTAGAGTAGAGCGGTGCCCGCCGCCAGTCAGGAACCAGCCAAGCCGACGCTGATGCTGCTGGACGGCAATTCGCTGGCCTTCCGCGCCTTCTACGCGCTGCCCGCGGAGAACTTCAAGACCCGCGGCGGGCTGACCACCAACGCCGTCTACGGCTTCACCGCCATGCTGATCAACCTGCTACGCGACGAGGCGCCGACGCACATCGCCGCGGCGTTCGACGTGTCGCGGCAGACGTTCCGCTCCGAGCGCTACCCGGAGTACAAGGCCAACCGTTCCTCGACGCCCGACGAATTCCATGGCCAGATCGACATCACCAAGGAAGTGCTCGGCGCGCTGGGCATCACGGTGCTGGCCGAAGCCGGATTCGAGGCCGACGACATCATCGCGACGCTGGCCACCCAGGCCGAAAACGAGGGCTACCGGGTCTTGGTGGTCACCGGTGACCGCGACTCGCTGCAGCTGGTCAGTGCCGACGTCACCGTGCTCTACCCGATCAAGGGCGTCAGCGAACTCACCCGCTTCACTCCGGATGCCGTCGTCGAAAAGTACGGCTTGACCCCGACGCAGTACCCCGACTTCGCCGCGCTGCGCGGCGATCCCAGCGACAACCTGCCCGGGATTCCGGGCGTGGGGGAGAAGACCGCGTCGAAGTGGATCATCGAGTACGGCTCGCTGCGAGAGCTGGTCGACAAGGTCGACACGGTGCGCGGCAAGGTCGGCGACTCGCTGCGGGAGAACCTGGGCAGCGTGATCCGCAACCGGGATCTCACCGAGTTGGTCCGCGACGTGCCGCTGGCGCAAACGCCGGACACGCTGCGGCTGCAACCGTGGGACCGCGACCAGATTCACCGGCTCTTCGACGACCTCGAGTTCCGGGTACTGCGCGACCGCCTGTTCGACACCCTGGTGGCCGTCGAGCCGGAGGTCGACGAGGGCTTCGACGTGCGCGGCGGGGCGCTGGAACCCGGCACCGTCGGGCAATGGCTGGCCGAACACGCCTGTGACGGGCGGCGATCCGGGCTGGCCGTCGTCGGAACCCACCTGCCCTACGACGGCGACGCCACCGCGTTGGCGATCGCCACGGCCGACGGCGACGGCGGCTACGTCGATACCGAGACGCTGACTCCGGCCGACGACAAGGCGCTGGCGGACTGGTTCGCCGATGCGGCGAAACCCAAAGCGCTGCACGAAGCCAAGCTGGCCATCCACGACCTCGCGGGCCGGGGCTGGACACTCAACGGCGTCACCTCCGACACGGCGCTGGCGGCGTACCTGGTGCGGCCGGGGCAGCGCAGCTTCACCCTTGACGATCTTTCGCTGCGTTACCTGCGCCGCGAGCTGCGCGCGGATACACCTGAGCAGCAACAGCTTTCGCTTCTCGATGACATGGACGGGGTGGACGAGCAAGCTGTCCAGACGTCGATCCTGCGGGCCCGGGCCGTGGCGGATCTGGCCGATGCCCTGGACGCCGAGCTGGAACGCATCGACTCCACGGCCTTGCTCGGTGACATGGAGCTGCCGGTGCAACATGTGCTGGCCGACTTGGAGGCCGCGGGCATCGCCGTTGACTTGTCGCAGCTGAGTGAGCTGCAAAGCCAGTTCGGCGATCAGATCCGCGACGCCGCCGAGGCCGCGTACGCGGTGATCGGCAAGCAGATCAACCTCGGGTCACCCAAGCAGCTACAGGTCGTGCTGTTCGAAGAGCTCGACATGCCGAAGACCAAGCGGACCAAGACCGGCTACACCACCGACGCCGACGCCCTACAGTCGCTGTTCGACAAGACGGGCCACCCGTTTCTGCAGCATCTGCTGGCCCACCGCGACGTCACCCGGCTGAAGGTCACCGTCGACGGGCTGCTGCAGGCGGTGGCCGCGGACGGCCGGATTCACACCACGTTCAACCAGACCATTGCCGCGACCGGCAGGTTGTCGTCGACCGAACCGAATCTGCAGAACATCCCGATCCGCACTGACGCCGGCCGGCAGATCCGCGACGCGTTCGTGTTCGGAGGCGGTTACACGGAGCTGATGACCGCCGACTACAGCCAGATCGAAATGCGGATCATGGCGCACCTGTCCCGGGATGAAGGCTTGATCGAGGCGTTCAATACGGGCGAGGACCTGCACACGTTCGTCGGTTCGCGCGCGTTCGGCGTTCCGATCGAGGAGGTCACCGCCGAGCTGCGGCGCCGGGTAAAGGCGATGTCCTACGGGCTGGCCTACGGGCTGAGCGCTTACGGGCTGGCTGCCCAACTCAAGATCTCCACCGAGGAGGCGAAGGTGCAGATGGACGCATACTTCGCCCGGTTCGGCGGTGTCCGCGACTACCTGATGGACGTGGTCGAACAGGCCCGCAAAGACGGCTACACCTCGACGGTATTGGGCCGCCGGCGCTACCTTCCCGAGCTGGACAGCAGTAATCGCCAGGTCCGCGAGGCCGCCGAGCGGGCGGCGCTCAATGCGCCCATCCAGGGCAGCGCGGCCGACATCATCAAGGTGGCGATGATCGAAGTCGACAAGGCGATCAAAGCGAACGGGCTGGCCTCGCGGATGCTGCTGCAGGTGCACGACGAGTTGCTGTTCGAAGTCGCTTCCGGCGAGCGCGAACAGCTCGAAGCCCTGGTCCGCGACAAGATGGGCGGCGCATATCCGCTTGACGTCCCGCTGGAGGTGTCCGTGGGCTACGGCCGCAGCTGGGACGCTGCGGCGCATTGACCGGCATTTTCGGGCCGCCGAGGGTATCGCCAGCACCTAAAATCATCCAGAAATTCGCCGTGGCGTTACTCTGGTGGTACCCATCGGACCGGGCCGCGCACTCCGTGGGCGGGGCGAGTTTGTCCAGCGTGCGCCCAGTCGAGTAGCCTCAACGGGTAAATCCCTTTTTGTCCCTACGACTTAATCTGTCCGGAGCAACCCAACAATATGTCGAGTCCCGCCGTCACCTCGCCGCAAGTAGCCGTCAACGATATCGGCTCCGCCGAGGACTTTCTCGCCGCAATAGATAAGACGATCAAATACTTCAACGATGGCGACATCGTCGAAGGCACTATCGTCAAAGTTGACCGGGACGAGGTGCTCCTCGACATCGGCTACAAGACCGAAGGGGTCATCCCCGCTCGCGAGCTCTCCATCAAGCACGACGTCGACCCCAACGAGGTCGTTTCCGTCGGTGACGAGGTCGAAGCCCTGGTCCTCACCAAAGAGGACAAAGAAGGCCGGCTCATCCTCTCCAAGAAGCGCGCGCAGTACGAGCGCGCCTGGGGCACCATCGAGGCGCTCAAGGAGAAGGACGAGGCCGTCAAGGGCACCGTCATCGAGGTGGTCAAGGGTGGCCTGATCCTCGACATCGGATTGCGCGGCTTCCTGCCCGCTTCGCTGGTGGAGATGCGGCGCGTCCGCGATCTGCAGCCGTACATCGGCAAGGAGATCGAGGCCAAGATCATCGAGCTGGACAAGAACCGCAACAACGTGGTGCTGTCGCGCCGGGCGTGGCTGGAGCAGACGCAGTCCGAGGTGCGCAGCGAGTTCCTCAACCAGCTGCAGAAGGGCACCATCCGCAAGGGTGTGGTTTCCTCCATCGTCAACTTCGGCGCCTTCGTCGATCTGGGCGGTGTGGACGGCCTGGTGCACGTCTCCGAGCTGTCCTGGAAGCACATCGACCATCCGTCCGAGGTGGTCACGGTGGGCGACGAGGTCACCGTCGAGGTTCTCGACGTCGACATGGACCGCGAGCGGGTTTCGTTGTCGCTCAAGGCAACGCAGGAAGACCCGTGGCGGCACTTCGCCCGTACCCACGCCATCGGCCAGATCGTGCCGGGCAAGGTCACCAAGCTGGTTCCGTTCGGCGCGTTCGTCCGTGTCGAGGAGGGCATCGAGGGCTTGGTGCACATCTCCGAGCTGGCTGAGCGGCACGTCGAGGTCCCCGACCAGGTGGTTACCGTCGGCGACGACGCGATGGTCAAGGTCATCGACATCGACCTGGAGCGTCGCCGGATTTCGTTGTCGCTCAAGCAGGCCAACGAGGACTACACCGAGGAGTTCGACCCGGCGAAGTACGGCATGGCCGACAGCTACGACGAGCAGGGCAACTACATCTTCCCCGAGGGCTTCGACCCCGAGACCAACGAATGGCTCGAGGGCTTCGACAGCCAGCGCAACGAGTGGGAAGCCCGCTACGCCGAGGCGGAGCGCCGGCACAAGATGCACACCGCGCAGATGGAGAAGTTCGCCGCAGCTGAGGCCGAGGGGCACAGCAGCGGCGACCACCAGTCGCAGAGCAACGGCGCGTCCTCCGAGAACACCGCGGGTGGATCGCTGGCCAGCGATGCCCAACTGGCGGCCCTGCGGGAAAAGCTCGCCGGCAACGCGTAACCCAGCGCTCAGGTAATGCTGCGCATCGGGTTGACCGGTGGCATCGGTGCCGGGAAGTCGGCGCTGTCCAGCACCTTCGCTAAATTCGGCGGGATCATTGTCGACGGCGACGTCATCTCGCGTGAGGTGGTGCGGCCCGGCACCGAGGGGCTGGCCTCGCTGGTCGAGGCATTCGGCGACGACATCCTGCTGCCCGACGGATCGCTGGATCGGCCGGCCCTGGCCGCCAAGGCGTTCACGGACGACGCCGCGCGCCAAAAGCTGAACAGCATCGTTCATCCGTTGGTGGGTAACCGCCGCGCGGAGATCCTTGCGTCAGTCCCCGAGGATTCCGTTGTGGTGGAAGACATTCCGCTGCTGGTGGAAGGCGGGATGGCACCGATGTTCCCGCTGGTGGTGGTCGTGTACGCCGACGTCGACGTGCGCCTGCGGCGACTGGTCGACCAGCGCGGCATGCCCGAAGAAGACGCCCGCGCCCGGATCGCCGCGCAGGCGAGCGACGACCAGCGTCGTGCCGTCGCCGACATCTGGCTGGAGAACTCGGGCAGCCCAGAGGATCTGACCGAGCGAGCCCACGACGTGTGGAACAACCGGATACTGCCGTTCGCGCACAATCTGAGCGAGCGTCAGATCGCTCGCACACCGGCGCGGTTGGTGCCGGCCGATCCGACCTGGCCGGGCCAGGCGCAACGCATCGTCAACCGGCTGAAAACCACCTGCGGCCATCGGGCGTTGCGGATCGACCACATCGGGTCGACGGCCGTCCCGGGATTGGATGCCAAGGACGTCATCGACATCCAGGTCACCGTCGAGTCGTTGGCGGTGGCCGACGAACTCGCCGAAATGCTGCTGCCCGCCGGCTACCCGCGCCTCGACCACATCACCCAGGACGCCGCCAAAACCGATGCCCGCAGCACGGACGACCGCTACGACCACAGTGACGACCCGGCTCTGTGGCACAAGAGGATTCACGCCTCGGCGGATCCGGGTCGGCCGACCAATGTGCACATCCGGGTGGATGGCTGGCCCAATCAGCAGTTCGCCCTGCTCTTCGTCGACTGGTTGACCGCCAACCCCGATGTATGTGCCGGCTACCTGGACGTCAAGCGCACGGCCGACGCCAGCGGACGCGGCGACGTCATCCGCTACGTCACGGCCAAGGAACCCTGGTTTCTCGACGCCTACCGGCGTGCCTGGGAGTGGGCCGACACGAACGGATGGCGGCCGAATCAACCCTGAGCTCGTTTCCCACGCCGATCCGGCTACAATTGATTGTTACCTCCGACAAGCGTCAGCGGATATTGCGTCTTTCACGGACCGCTGTGGTGGAAAACCGTTAGGCCCAAGTAGCGCAACGGCGTCCGCCCGATAGACAGCACTGACACGAAGTTGAGGACCACCTTTTTAAGGAGCACGTTATGACAACAGCGACCAAACGCCACCCGCTGATCTTCATCCACGGCCTGTGGATCCACGCCACCGCTTGGCAGCCCTGGCTCGAGATGTTCGAGAGCCACGGCTATAGCGTGTCGGCGCCGGGGTGGCCCGGCGACGGGCCGACCGTTGCCGCCACCCGGGAGAACCCCGAGGCGCTCAACAATGTCGGCATCGCCGAAATGGTTGACCACTATGCCGAACTCATCGGGTCCCCGGAGATGAAGCCCATCGCGATCGGCCACTCGTTCGGCGGTCTGATCGCCCAGGAACTGCTGGCCAAGAACGCCGTCGCCGCTGCCGTGGCCATCGACCCCGCGCCGATCAAGGGCGTCAAGGCGCTGCCCTACGCGCAGTTGAAGTCGGCGTTTCCGGTACTGGGCAATCCGGCGAACCTGCACCGCAACGTGTCGTTGACGCCCGAGCAGTTTCACTACTCCTTCGGCAACACGCTCACCGAAGAGGAATCCGACGCCCTGCACGCCGAATGGACCATCCCGGGTCCCGGCCGCCCGCTGTTCCAGGATGCCGGCGCGAATCTCTTTTCGCACTCGCCGGCCAAGGTCAACACTCACTTGGTTGCGCGGGGGCCGCTGCTGCTGACGTCGGGAACCGAGGACCACGTCGTCCCGCTGTCGGTCACCGAGGAGGTGTTCGCGATGTATTCAAAGGGTCGGTCGGACACCGAATTACATACTTTCGAGGGCAAGGGCCACTCCCTGACGATCGACAACGGGTGGAAAGACGTTGCCGATGTCACGCTGAACTGGCTTGCTGCCAAGGGGTTTTAAGCTCACCCCACTCACCGGCGCGAGATATAAACCACGCCCGTGCTTTTCGGCGTGTCGTGTGCGCGTTTTATGTGTCGCGGCTCCTCACCCCGGCCGAACCGCGGCTAACTCCGCAGAAGCGTGGGCGGCAATCGAGCTAAGCCTCGCGCCAGGTCAGTTCCATGCCGTGCCCGGCCAGCCAGCGGGCCAGGTCATAGTCGTTGCGGGCCAGCCCGTCGATGGCGTCCACGGCCCGGCGCACCGCCCGCTCGGCGACTTCCGGTGTTAACAGGCCGACGCGGGCGGCCTCGAGCAGCTCGTCGACGTCGGCCAGTTCCGCCCCGGTGCCGGTGTGGACCACGATGTCGAGGTAATGGTCTTCGGCTTCCCACACCCGCGGGCCCGGCGTGTATTCGCCCACATCCAGGTAGTAGTCCTGATCGCGTTCATGGCCGGGATTGAAATGAAAGATCGTGGCGCGCAGGCCCAGTGACGGCAGCAGCCACGACTGCAGGTAATGGAACTGGGCCCGGCCCGGAGTGGGCCTGGCCAGGTAGAGCCCCCACGGGTGCACCGCGTACTCGTCGACTGCCCGCACAATGCCTTTGGGATCGGTGTTGGTGTGAGCGACCAGATCGAACGTCTCGTGCTTGGGCGGATGAATGGCGTCACTCCCTGAGACATAAGCCACGCACGCCCATCGCGGCGCGTCGGCTGCGTGGTTTACGTGTCGCGGAGGGGGTCACCGGCGCAGCCGCAGCTTCCACCGCACAAAGCCCAAGTAGAACAGCGAAAGCGCGGCCAGCATGCCCATATCGAGGAGCCAGATCTTGGACGTGTGTTCCCAGAATCGGTCGCGGGGGACCTCGGCGCCGGGCACCAGCGTGCGCAGGTCGATCGTCGACGCCGCCGCGGCGTATCCCCAACGCGCGGGCATCAGCACGGACAACTGGTCGAGACCAATCCGTCCAGTGACCGGCACCATTCCACCGCACAGCACCAGTTGCGCCATCACCGACACCACGAACAGCGGCATGATCTGTTCACTGGATCGGACCAGCGACGAGATGACCAGGCCGAGTACCGCTGAGGCCACGCAGGTCCCGGCCACAGCCAGAAACAGCTCGGCGGTGGCGGCGACGTTGCCGTGCCCGAACACGGTGCCGCCACGGGCGGGCGCGCTCTTGCCCACCACCACGATCGCGGTGATGATGGCCGACTGCACGAACGCGAACCCGCAGTACACGCCGGTCTTGGCCAACAGGTAGGCCCAGGTGGACAAGCCGACGGCCTGTTCACGCTGGAAGATGGGGCGTTCGCCGACCAGGTCCCGGATGGTTAGCGCGGTGCCCATGAACGCCGCCGCGGGCAGCAGCAAGTTCAGGATCTGGACGGATTCGTCGGGAACGCCGGAGTGCGGTATCGGGAGATGGAAACCGTTGCTGCCCGGCACGGTCAGGGACAGCGCACCCAGGATGAACGGCAACACCGCCAGAAAAATGAAGTAGGCGCGGTCGGCGACGACGAGGCGGATCTGTCGGCGGGCAATCGTCGAGATCTGGCGGCGCAGGCTGGTGTGCACCGGTTTGCCCAGATCGCCCTTCTCGACGTCCTTGTCCGGCAACTGTTTCGGGGGCCGCTTCTCGGCCTCGGCCTGGGCGAGGAAGCGGCGGTTGGCTTCTTCGGGGTCGGCGCCCACCTTGGTGAAGATCTTGGCCCAGTTGGTGGTTCCCATTGCCGCACCGATTTGATCAGGCGGGCCGTAGTAGGCCGTCTTGCCGCCTGGTGCGACCAGCATTATCTGGTCGCAGATCTCGAGGTAGGACAGCATGTGCGTCACCACGATCACCACGCGGCCCGCGTCGGCCAGTTGGCGCAGCATCATCATCACCTGGTGGTCCAGGGCGGGGTCCAGGCCCGACGTCGGCTCGTCGAGGATCAGCAGCGACGGCCCGGTGAGCAGTTCCAGTGCCACCGAGGCGCGTTTGCGCTGGCCGCCGGACAGCTTGTCGACCCTGGTGTCGGCGTGCTTGGTCAGGTCGAGTTCCTCGAGCACCTGAGCGACGACCCGGGCCCGGTCGGATTTGCTGGTGTCGGGCGGCAGCCGTAGCTCGGCGGCGTAGCCCAGGGCCTGGTTCACCGTCAGCTGCCGGTGCACGACGTCGTCTTGCGGGACCATGCCGATCCTGCTGCGCAACGACGCGTATTCGGCGTGAATGTCGTGGCCCTCGAACGTAACCGAGCCGGAACTGGGGCGGGTGTAGCCGGCGATCAGCCGCGCCAGCGTGCTCTTTCCGGCCCCTGACCCGCCGATGATGGCGGTCAACGTGCCGGGCCTGGCGGTCATCGAGATGTTGTCCAGCAATTGTTTGCCGTTGTCGACGACGTAGCGGACCCCGCGCACCTCCAGACCGCCCGTGCGGACCGCGGCCTCGCTGCGGGGGAGCAGCGTGCTGTTACTGAAAACCAGGTCGACGTTGCCGATGGTGACCACGTCGCCTTCGGACAGGATCGCCGACCCGACCCTGGTGCCGTTGACGAACGTCCCGTTGATACTGAGGTCCCGGATCTCGGTGCCCAGCGGCGTCAACGCCAGCGTCGCGTGCTCACGGGAGGCCAAGACGTCGTCGATGACGATGTCGTTGTCGCTGGCGCGACCAATCGTCACGGTCCCGGGTGTGTTCGCGGGTCTCGAAGTCGCAGACGGGCGGTGCGACAAGAACTTCACCATTCTCGTCGCGAGGTTCGAGTCGTCGCCCGTTTTGTTGTCGACCATGGTGAACTCGGCCGCCGGCGTCGAATCCGGCCGCACAACGTCACCGGTGTGGGTGCCGGCGCGCGGAGTCGGGTGCGCCGGGGGCTCCGACCCGGCGTGGACCACGGTCAACTCGTCCGGCGGCATCGCACGTGGCGGTACCCGCGGGGGCGGTGGCCCGGGCGGCATCTGAGGGGGGCCACGCCGAGGCACCGGCTGGCGTGGCGGCGGTGGAGCCGGCCCAGGGTTCACCGACCAGGAGAGAGTGGGCGGCCCGGAACCCGGCGTCGACCTGGGCTGGTGCGGCCTGTTGCTGTGCCCCTGCTGCGGGCCGATCGCGAACGTCAGCCGTGGCCCCTGGGGATTGCCCACGTTGATGCTCTGGCCGTCGTGGATGTCGATGACGGGCATCCGGTAGCCGTTGACGTAGGTCCCGTTCAACGAGCCGTTGTCGATGGCCAGCCAGCGGCCCTGATCGAAGCGCAGGATCAGGTGCGCGCGCGAGATCCGCGGGTCCGCGATACGCAAGTCGGCATGCTGATCACGGCCGACGACAACCTCATGACCTGCTGCGAAGGACCGTTGGGACCCGTCGTGCCGAATTGTCAGCACGGGGGGCGCGGGGCGGGTCACTACTCAAGTATCGGTGAGCTGCCTGAGTGGTCTCCATGGGACTCGCCTGTGACTTCTGCTTTATTTCAATTCGGCCACGCATAGCAGTTTCATAGCCTGGTGCGACGATTCGCCCACCTCAGTCCGGCATTATTCGAACGTGAAGGGATGAACAGGCGTCCGATTGCGGCGATACCCGCAGGTAATGCCGAGAAAGAGGGGGCAAAGTTAGATGGACGAGGGCAAGAGCATCACCAGGCGCCTCGATGGTCGCCGACGGCTGCTCAGCAACCCGCGGTTGCCCCGCGGTGCCGCGCGCCCGGGCTATCAGCCTCTTCCGTCAGCAACCGCGCAGCTGTTGCGCCGAGTTCCACCGGTCAGCTCGGCTCCGAACGCGGACTCCGCGGGGTTTGCGCACGTCGAGCACCCGAGCGAGCCCACCGGGCCGCGCCCCTCGATCGCGAGCGGCGCGCCATTCGCCGGCTACACCATCTTGCGTCCGCTGGGCGCCGGCGGGATGGCCGAGGTCTATCTGGCCTTGCACCCGAGGCTGCCGCGTCGCGATGTGATCAAAGTCCTGGCCGAGGCGATCACCGCGGATCCCGAGTTTCGCGAGAGGTTCAACCGGGAGGCGGATCTCGCCGCCACGCTGTGGCACCCGCACATCGTCGGCGTGCACGACCGTGGCGAATTCAACGGCCAGCTCTGGATTTCCATGGACTACGTCGACGGCACCGATGCCTCCCGACTGGTGAAAGAGCGCTACCAGGACGGCATGCCGATCCACGAGGTGTGCGCCATCATCCAAGCCGTCGCCGGCGCGCTTGACTACGCCCACGATCGCGGGCTGCTGCATCGCGACGTCAAACCCGCCAACATCCTGCTCACCCACCCCGATGAGGGTGAGCGCCGAATCCTGTTGGCGGACTTCGGGGTAGCTCGCCACCTCGGCGACATCAGCGGCATCACCGAGACCAATGTCGCCGTGGGCACGGTTGCCTATGCCGCGCCAGAACAGTTGACGGGTGCCAACATCGACGGTCGGGCGGACCAATACGCCTTGGCTGCGACGGCTTTTCATCTGCTGACCGGCGCGCCGCCGTTCCAGCACTCCAACCCGATCGCGGTCATCAGCCAGCACCTGCACGACGATCCGCCACGGCTCAGCGACTACCGTCCGGAGCTCGAACACCTCGACGAGGTGTTCTTCAAAGCCCTCGCGAAAAATCCCGAAGACAGGTTCGCGCGGTGTCGCGCGTTTTCGGCCGCCGTCAGCGAGGAGTCCGGCGTCGACTCCGACTTTGGTCACGGCCTGCAACTCGGTGCGGCCCCGGCCCCGGCCCCGCCGGCGCGCCGACGCGGGGGCCTCGGTGTTCTGGCGCTCATGACGCACAAGTTTTCGTCGAGGACGCGGTGGACGGTGGCGTTGGTCCTGGCCGTCCTGATCGCCATCGCGGTGACCTGGTCGGCCCTGTACACCTTCCAGACCGACGGCTCGGTGCCCCCCACCCTCGCCGCGCATCCGTCCGCGCCCGCCGCCAGCGCCACGCCCACCAACAAGGGGCCGGTACTCAACGGCACCTATCAATTGACCTACGACCGCAGCAAGAAGACCACCAACGGCATTCCGATCCGCCACGACGGAACCACCGCCAATTGGTGGGCGTTCCGTTCGGTCTGCACCACCAACGGGTGCGCCGCCACCGGGACCCAGCTCGACGACGCGACCCACCAGACGGTCAGCACCACCAACGGGGGCCAGGCGGACACCATGCGTTTCGTCGCCGGCTACTGGCAGGGCGCTCCGGTGCAGGAGCGGGTGGGCTGCCGCCTGCCGGACGGGCAGGTCACTGCCACCGAGCAGGAGACGGTCGCGTGGTCGCTGGCGCCACAGGCTGACGGCACATTGCGCGGCACCGAGACCGAGACCGTGCTCAGCAACGAGTGTGGCGCGCAGGGCGCGGTGGTCCGGGTGCCCGTTGTGGCCAACCGGGTCGGTGACGTGCCCACCGGCGTGAATTTGGCCGACCCAGCCCAGGTGATCAGCTCGTCGACGACGCCGTCGCGCCCGGTTCCGCCCGTCCTCGGCGGAACGTGCAGCGACGTCGACAAGCTGGCCTACGACCCGACCAATAACGAGCAGGTCGTGTGCGAGGGCACCACCTGGGACAAGGCCCCGATCGCGACCGGGGTGCACGCCGTCGGCAGCTCGTGTGACCTGCCTGACGTCCCGGTGTTCGCGATGTCCACCTCCAGCGATGGCTACCTGTTGCAATGCGATCCGGCCAGCCGGCTGTGGACGCGCCATTAGACCGTCCGTCGCCGGGGGCCCGACCGCGAGCGCGCGTGTCTGTACGGCGACACGCCGCTAAAGCCGGCATTTTGCGCACTCTCGCCGCGCTCGACTTATCGGTGAGCCGGCGAGCGCGCGTGTCTGTACGGCGACACGCCGCTAAAGCCGGCATTTTGCGCACTCTCGCCGCTCCCAGGAACTTGTCGGTGGGTCGTCCTACTCTGGGGGCATGGCTTTCGCCACTGAGCATCCGGTCGTCGCGCATTCGGAGTACCGCGCGGTCGACGAGATCGTGCGCGCCGGCGCGCGCTTCGAGGTGGTCAGTCCCCACCAGCCGGCCGGCGACCAGCCGGCCGCCATCGACGAGCTGGAGCGGCGGGTCCTGGCGGGGGAGCGCGACGTAGTCCTGCTCGGCGCTACCGGCACCGGGAAGTCGGCTACCACCGCGTGGCTCATCGAGCGGCTGCAGCGGCCCGCGCTGGTGATGGCGCCCAACAAGACGCTGGCCGCCCAGCTGGCCAATGAGCTGCGGGAGATGTTGCCGCACAACGCAGTCGAGTACTTCGTTTCGTACTACGACTACTACCAGCCAGAGGCGTACATCGCCCAAACCGACACGTACATCGAAAAAGACAGTTCCATCAACGACGACGTGGAGCGGCTGCGGCACTCCGCGACGTCGTCGCTGCTGTCGCGCCGCGACGTGGTGGTGGTGGCGTCCGTGTCTTGCATCTACGGCCTAGGCACACCGCAGTCCTACCTGGACCGCTCGGTCGAGCTGCAGGTCGGCGGCGAGGTTCCCCGGGACGCCCTGCTCCGGCTGCTGGTGGACGTGCAGTACACCCGCAACGACCTGTCGTTCACCCGCGGCTCGTTCCGGGTGCGCGGCGACACCGTGGAGATCATTCCGTCCTACGAAGAATTGGCGATCCGCATCGAGTTCTTCGGCGACGAAATCGAGGCGCTGTACTACTTGCACCCGCTGACCGGCGACGTGGTGCGCCAGGTCGATTCGCTGCGGATCTTCCCCGCCACCCACTATGTGGCCGGGCCCGAGCGGATGGCTCAGGCGATTTCCACCATCGAAGCGGAACTCGCGGAGCGGCTCGCCGAATTCGAGCGCGAAGGCAAGCTGCTGGAGGCCCAGCGGCTGCGGATGCGCACCAATTACGACGTCGAAATGATGCGGCAGGTCGGGTTTTGTTCGGGCATTGAGAACTACTCGCGGCACATCGACGGCAGAGGAGCGGGCTCGCCCCCGGCGACATTGCTGGACTACTTCCCGGAGGATTTCCTGCTCGTCATCGACGAGTCGCACGTCACCGTCCCGCAGATCGGCGGGATGTACGAGGGCGACATGTCGCGTAAGCGCAACCTCGTCGAGTTCGGATTCCGGTTGCCGTCGGCATGCGACAACCGCCCGCTGACGTGGGAGGAGTTCGCCGACCGGATCGGTCAGACGGTGTACCTGTCGGCCACCCCGGGCCCCTACGAACTCAGCCAGGCCGCCGGCGAGTTCGTCGAACAGGTGATCCGGCCCACCGGGTTGATCGACCCCAAGGTTGTGGTCAAGCCAACCAAGGGGCAAATCGACGATCTGATCGGCGAGATCCGTAAACGTGCGGCGGCCGACGAGCGGGTGCTGGTGACGACCCTGACCAAGAAGATGGCCGAGGACCTCACCGACTACCTGCTGGAGATGGGCATCCGGGTGCGCTACCTGCACTCCGAGGTGGACACGTTGCGCCGGGTGGAGCTGCTGCGCCAGCTGCGGCTCGGCGACTACGACGTGCTGGTCGGCATCAACCTGCTGCGAGAAGGCTTGGACCTACCTGAGGTGTCGCTGGTCTCGATCCTGGACGCCGACAAGGAAGGCTTCCTGAGGTCGTCGCGCAGCCTGATCCAGACCATCGGGCGCGCCGCCCGCAACGTCTCCGGCGAAGTGCACATGTACGCGGACAAGATGACCGACTCGATGCGGGAGGCCATCGACGAGACAGATCGGCGCCGGGCAAAACAGGTCGCCTACAACGAGGCCCACGGCATCGACCCGCAGCCCCTGCGCAAGAAGATCGCCGACATCCTCGATCAGGTGTATCGGGAGGCTGACGACACCGAAGCGGTGGAGATCGGCGGGTCGGGTCGTAACTCGTCACGCGGCCGGCGCGCGCAGGGCGAGCCCGGCCGCGCGGTCAGCGCCGGGGTGTTCGAGGGTCGCGATACCGCCGGCATGCCGCGCGCCGAACTGGCCGACCTGATCAAAGATCTGACCGCGCAGATGATGGCCGCTGCCCGTGACTTGCAGTTCGAGCTGGCGGCGCGATTCCGCGACGAGATCCACGATCTTAAGAAAGAACTGCGGGGGATGGACGCGGCCGGCTTGAAGTGACCGCAAGTACGGTGGTTTTGTGACCGACGTGGTGAGCGACACAGGCACGTGGCGCGACCTGCTGGATCACCATCTGGGGACGTCGGCGGTGCTCGCCGGCGGTGTGGGGCTGTATGCCACCAACGAACTCCTGACCATCAGCCTGCTCCCGAACACGGTCGCCGAAATTGGCGGCAGTCGGCTGTACGCGTGGGTGGCCACCATGTACCTCATCGGCTCGGTGGTCGCGGCAGCGATGGTCAACCCGATCCTGTTGCGCATCGGGCCACGATCGTCGTACCTGTTGGGCTTGGCGGTGTTCGGTGTCGCCAGTCTGGTTTGCGCAACGGCTCCGAGCATGGAGGTTCTGATCGCGGGACGCACGCTGCAGGGGGTGGCCGGCGGCCTGCTGGCCGGTCTTGGCTACGCGGTTATCAACTCCGCTCTGCCGCGCTCGCTGTGGACGAAGGGCACGGCGGTGGTGTCGGCGATGTGGGGCGTCGCCACGCTCGTCGGGCCCGCGACCGGCGGCCTTTTCGCGCAGTTCGGCTTGTGGCGGTGGGCCTTCGTCACGATGGCGATTCTGACCGCTTTGATGGCGCTGCTGGTGCCGGTGGCGCTGCCCGGCGGGCGCGGCCGGCCGACGCCGACAGCGACATCAACGACCAAGCTCCCGCTGTGGTCGCTGATTCTGCTTGCCGGCGCGGCGCTGGCCGTCAGCGTCGCGGAGATTCCGCACAACCTGATGGCCACCGCAGTGTTGCTCGCCGCCAGTGTCGTGCTGGTCGGCCTGTTCGTGATCGTTGACTGGCGCACCCACGCAGCGGTGTTGCCGTCCAGTGTATTTGGCCCAGGACCGTTGAAGTGGATCTACCTGACCATGGCTCTGCTGATGGCCGTCGCGATGGTGGACACCTACGTGCCGCTGTTCGGCCAGCGACTGGCCCATCTGAGTCCGATGGCGGCCGGGTTTCTGGCCGCGGCGCTGGCGCTCGGCTGGACGGTCAGCGAGATCGTCAGCGCGTCTTTGGAAAACACCCGGACGATCGGGCGGGTGATCGTGGCCGCTCCGGTGGTGTCGGCGGCGGGCCTGGCGCTGGGTGCGCTTACCCAGCGCGGTGACGCGTCGGCCGGGATCGTTGCCCTGTGGGCGGCGGCGTTGTTGCTCGCCGGGATCGGGATCGGGATGGCCTGGCCACATCTGTCGGTGCGCGCGATGGATTCCGTCAATGACCCGGCCGAGGGGGGCGCCGCGGGTGCGGCGATCAACACCGTGCAGGTGGTCGCGGCGGCGTTCGGCGCCGGTCTGGCCGGTGTCGTGGTCAACACTGCCACGGGCGGCGACGTGATGGCCGCCAGCTTGTTGTTCACGGTGTTCGCCGGGTTAAGCGTCGGCGGCGTGGCGGCGTCTTATGCCGCGACCCGGGCCCGCGAGGGCGTCAGAGCGTTAACCTAACGACCTGCGAGTAGTGGAACTGCCACCGCTCGACGATGCGGAAACCGAGGTAGGCGGGGAATCGGTACGCCGGCGCCCGCCCGAATGCGGATCCCGGCGGCAACGATCGTCCGGTCTGATGATCGGGCAACGATTTGTCGCGGTCGGTAATAGTCCACAACGTCGGGCACTTGCTGATCTTGGCCGTGACCAGCCACACCGCGACATGGCCGTCCCACAGCGAGCCGACCTTCGGTCCGTACGTACCGCGCCCGACGTCGACCAGCGATCGGAAGGCCGCGGGCCGGGAGGCAAGCAGCGCGCGGATCGGGCCCGGTTTCCAGACCACGGTGTTGTCCACCATCACGCAGTCCCCGGGCGTGGAATGAGCGCTGACCACGTCGGCCACCTGGCTGTAGTCCCAGCCCTCCTTGGCGTACGGCCAGCGCTGCGTGAACAAGTAACCCGGCACCGCGGCAACCGCGAGCAGCAGCACGACCCCGGCGATGGGCCGCGGCGTTCTGGCGATGGCGACGATGCAGACGGCCAGGATGACGGCCATCGCAGGCGAGGTGAGGATCAGGTACCGCGGGTAGTACACGGGCTCATTCATGGCCGAGTAAGTGACCAGCAGCGCGGTGGGAATGATCAGCCACGCCGCGCACATGATCAACAGCGCGCGCGTCTCGGATTCCGGGGCCCGCAGGCCGGTCAGCCGAGCCGCGATCGCGCCGACGATCAGGACGCCCGCAAGAATGGCGAATAAGACGCTGTGGTCGAAATACTGCCGCTGGATGATGTCGAAGGCGTAATGCCAGCTGATCGGGTCGATCCAATCGACCTGCCGCACCTGGCCATGGGTGAAGGCGATGAACGGCGTCATCATCCCGACCGCTGCGATGACGCTGAGCATCCACCGGCGAACTGGAGATTTGCGTAAGTGCTTCATGGTGAGCAACGGCAGCATCGCGGCATGCACTGGGACCAGCAGCAGCAAATTGAGGCTCAGCAATACCGACACCATCAACGCCGGTATGTAGCACAGCCAAAGTCGCGCTTTGTTGCGCCGGACAGCAGTGACAAATAACACGGTGAGCCAAATGGCCGCGGCCACCGCGAGGGCATACGAACGGGCCTCCATGCCTGCCCACGTGGTGCGCGGCAGGATGGCGAAGACAACACCCGCGCACACCGCCGTGGCGCGCCCGGTGAACAGCCTGGTGAACACCGTGACCCCGGCGGCGGCGGCCCCAATTGCCACGCAGCTGGGCACCCGCGACCAGAACTCGGTCGGCGGGAAGATCGCGAACCAGCCGTGCATCAGGAGGTAGTACAGCCCGTGCACGGCGTCGATATGGGTCACCAGCTGCCACAGCTCAGGCACGGTCCGGTTCGCTGAGGCCGAAATCGTCGCACCTTCGTCGAACCACAGCGACGGTTTGCCTGCCCATGCGCAGCTGATCACGGAGGCCAGCACGGCGATTACCCACGGGTCGAGTCGCCGGCCGCGGGGGGGCGCTTGGGCAGGCTCGACGAGGACTTCCGCCGATAGCTGCTCGAGTGTTGATAACGACATGATGCTTTTCACCTTAAGGTGCACCCGCTCACCCCGCTCACCAGCCAATTCAGCACGCCGGCGGTGAGCGTGGTTTCGCTGGCCCATCTTGGCCGGAAAAATGCTGGTCGCGCCGCGCTGTGCTATGTCGATAAGTTTCTTAACGGCGTCCGGCAAACGCGATACTGTCTTGTGGCGGATCAACCTACAGTTGGAGGGTAAATGAGCGCTTATCGGACCGTGGTGGTCGGGACCGACGGCTCGGCTTCGTCTATGCGCGCGGTTGCCAGGGCAGCCAGTATCGCCGGGGCCGAAGCCAAGTTGATTATCGCTTCGGCGTACTTACCCCAGCATGAGGACACCCGGGCCGCCGACGCTCTGCGAGAAGAAAGCTACAAGGTTTCGGGGACCGCCCCGATTTACGCGATTCTGCAGGACGCCAAGGACAAGGCGCACGCTGCCGGCGCGAAGAACGTCGAAGAGCGGCCGATCATCGGCGCTCCGGTCGACGCGCTGGTCAGCCTCGCTGAGGAAGTCGAGGCCGATCTGCTCGTGGTCGGCAACGTTGGTCTGAGCACCATCGCCGGCCGGTTGCTGGGCTCGGTGCCGGCCAACGTGTCGCGGCGGTCCAAGGTCGACGTGCTGATCGTGCACACGAGCGGCTAACCCGCCTGTACGCCTTACCAGCCGCGTTCGCGCCACTCGGCGACGTGCGGGCGTTCGGTGCCTAACTCGGTGTCGTCACCGTGGCCCGGGTAGATGACGGTGGAGTCCGAGTACACGTCGAACACCCTCGTCGTGACGTCGTCGAGCAGCTGCTCGAAGTCACCGGGTTGCCAGGTCTTGCCGACGCCGCCCGGAAACAGGCAATCGCCGGTGAACAATTGCGTGACCCCGCCGGTCGCGGGCCCACCAAGCGCTAACGCGATCGAACCCGGCGTGTGCCCGCGCAGGTGGATCACGTCGAATGTCAGCTCGCCGATTCGGACGGTGTCGCCGTTAGCCAGCAAACGGTCCGGCTTGACCGGCAGCGGTTCGGCGTCGATCTCGTGCGCGGCCGTCGGCGCGCCGACGGCATGGGCCACCGCTTCCAGCGCCTGCCAGTGATCGGGGTGCTGATGGCTGGTCACGATCAGCGACACCTTCGGTGCGTAACGTCGGGACAGGTCGATGAGGAATTCGGCGTCGTTCGCGGCGTCGATCAGCAGCGTTTCCCCGGTCGCGGAACATGTGACCAGGTAGGCGTTGTTATCCATAGGGCCGACTGACGCCTTCAGAATCGTGGCGCCGGGCAGGGTGCGGCGAGCCGCCGAACCCGGGTCGACGTGGCCGGTGTAGTTCTCGTCCAGCTCGTTCGGGGCATTCATAGTGACCTCATAGTGGTCGAGGTTACCGCTGCCCAACACTTGATCAGTTGGTTGTCGGTAGGTGCACATAGCATGGGATGCGCCATGCGCGATTTCCGCAACAGGCAAGCAGAATCTCTGGATTCTCATGGAGAGGGGCAGCGTTGGCTGACCGCCTGATCGTCAAGGGCGCCCGCGAGCACAACCTGCGCGGCGTCGACCTCGACCTGCCGCGCGACGCGCTGATCGTCTTCACCGGGCTATCCGGATCGGGCAAATCCTCGCTGGCCTTCGACACGATCTTCGCCGAGGGCCAACGGCGCTACGTGGAGTCGTTGTCGGCCTACGCGCGCCAGTTCCTGGGTCAGATGGACAAGCCTGACGTCGACTTCATCGAGGGTCTTTCGCCGGCGGTGTCCATCGATCAGAAATCGACCAACCGCAACCCGCGGTCGACGGTCGGAACCATCACCGAGGTGTACGACTACCTTCGTCTGCTGTACGCCCGTGCGGGCACGCCGCATTGCCCGATCTGTGGCGAACGGATCGCCCGCCAGACTCCCCAGCAAATCGTCGACCAGGTGCTAGCGATGACTGAGAACACCCGGTTCCTGGTGCTGGCCCCGGTCGTGCGCACCCGCAAAGGTGAGTTCGCCGACCTCTTCGACAAGCTCAACGCCCAGGGCTACAGCCGGGTGCGGGTCGACGGCGTGGTGCATTCGCTGACCGATCCGCCGAAGCTGAAGAAGCAGGAAAAGCACGACATCGAGGTGGTGGTGGACCGCCTCACCGTCAAGGCCAGCGCCAAGCAGCGGCTCACCGACTCGGTGGAAACCGCGCTGGGCCTGGCCGACGGCATCGTCGTGCTGGAGTTCCCGGACGAGCGGGCCCATGACGACGACCGGCCCCGCGAGCAGCGGTTCTCCGAGAAGCTGGCCTGCCCCAACGGGCATCCGCTGGCCGTCGACGACCTGGAGCCGCGGTCCTTCTCGTTCAACTCGCCCTACGGCGCCTGCCCGGAGTGCACCGGCCTGGGGATCCGCAAGGAGGTCGACCCCGAGCTGGTGGTGCCCGACCCGGACCGCACGCTTGCCGAGGGTGCGGTGGCGCCATGGTCGATGGGTCACACCGCGGAGTACTTCATCCGGATGATGGCGGGGCTCGGCGAAGCGCTGGACTTCGATGTCAACACGCCGTGGCGCAAGCTGCCGCTCAAGGCCCGCAAGGCGATTCTCGAGGGTTCCGACCACCAGGTGCATGTGCGGTACCGCAACCGGTACGGCCGCACCCGGTCCTACCACGCCGACTTCGAAGGCGTGCTGGCGTTTCTGGAACGCAAGATGGCCCAGACCGAGTCCGAGCAGATGAAGGAACGCTACGAAGGATTCATGCGTGACGTGCCGTGTCCGGTGTGCGAGGGCACCCGCTTGAAGCCGGAGATTCTGGCGGTCACGCTGGCGGGGGGTGAGCGCGGCGCGAAATCCATCGCGGAGGTCTGCGAGCTGTCGATCTCGGACTGCGCGGACTTTCTGAACGCCCTCACCCTCGGTCACCGCGAGCAGGCCATCGCCGGGCAGGTGCTCAAGGAAATACAGTCGCGGCTCGGCTTTTTGCTCGATGTCGGGCTGGAATACCTGTCGCTGTCGCGCGCCGCGGGCACGCTGTCCGGTGGCGAGGCCCAACGCATCCGGCTGGCCACCCAGATCGGGTCCGGCTTGGTGGGCGTTCTCTACGTCCTCGACGAGCCGTCCATCGGGCTGCATCAGCGTGACAACCGTCGGCTGATTGAAACCCTCACCCGGCTAAGGGATTTGGGTAACACGCTGATCGTCGTTGAGCACGACGAGGACACCATCGAGCACGCCGACTGGGTGGTCGACATCGGCCCGGGGGCCGGTGAGCACGGCGGCCAAATCGTGCACAGCGGAACGTATGCGGACCTGCTGCGCAACAAGGATTCGGTCACCGGTGCCTATCTATCGGGCCGGGAGAGCATCGCGACCCCCGCGCTGCGACGGCCCGTCGACCGGCGGCGTCAGCTCACCGTCGTCGGCGCCCGCGAACACAACCTGCGTGGGATCGACGTGGCTTTTCCTCTTGGCGTGTTGACTTCGGTGACCGGCGTGTCCGGTTCGGGCAAGTCGACACTCGTCAACGACATCCTGGCCGCGGTGCTGGCCAACCGGCTCAACGGCGCTCGGCAGGTCCCGGGCCGGCACACCCGGGTCACCGGCCTGGATCACCTGGACAAACTGGTGCGGGTTGACCAGTCGCCGATCGGCCGCACACCGCGATCCAACCCCGCCACCTATACCGGGGTTTTCGACAAGATCCGTACGCTGTTCGCCGCCACCACGGAGGCCAAAGTTCGTGGCTATCAACCCGGTCGGTTCTCGTTCAACGTCAAGGGCGGCCGCTGCGAGGCGTGCACCGGTGACGGCACCATCAAGATCGAGATGAACTTCTTGCCGGACGTGTATGTGCCGTGCGAGGTGTGCAGCGGGGCCCGCTACAACCGGGAAACCCTCGAGGTGCACTACAAAGGGAAAACCATCTCCGAAGTGCTGGACATGTCGATCGAGGAAGCGGCGGAGTTCTTCGAGCCGATCAGCGGCATCCACCGCTATCTGCGCACGCTGGTCGATGTGGGCCTCGGCTATGTCCGGCTGGGCCAGCCGGCTCCGACACTGTCCGGCGGTGAGGCGCAGCGGGTCAAGCTGGCCGCCGAGTTGCAGAAGCGCTCCACGGGCCGCACCATCTACATCCTCGACGAGCCCACGACCGGTTTGCATTTCGACGACATCCGCAAGCTGTTGACCGTCATCAACGGGCTTGTCGACAAAGGCAATACGGTGATCGTGATCGAGCACAACCTGGACGTGATCAAGACGTCGGACTGGATCGTCGACATGGGGCCAGAAGGCGGCGCCGGGGGCGGAACCATTGTCGCCGAAGGCACTCCGGAAGAGGTTGCCGCGGTGCCGGAAAGCTACACCGGGAAGTTTCTCGGCGAGGTCATCGCCGCCGCCGCGCCGCCGCAGCGGCCGAAGCGGCGCCGGAAAGTCAGCGCCTGAGGCTCGCTGAGTCGGTAGGCCCCTTGCCGCCCGTCTTCGCCGCGACACGTAAGCCACGCACACGACACGCCGGAAAGCCAAGGCGTGGTTTATGTCTCGCGAGGGCCGGTCCCGCCCCCCACTCCGCGACATATAAACCACGCACACGACTCGCCGGAAGGCCAAGGCGTGGTTTATGTCTCGCGATAGCCTCGGCTTTGCAAGGCCTCGCGGACGGAGCGCACGACGTCGACGGGACGGTCCTCGGCGATCACTCGGATGACGATCCAGCCAAGGCCTTCGAGCAACTTCAGCCGGCGGCGATCCCACACGTATTGGCGTCTGCTGGTGCGGTGCTGGTCACCGTCATACTCGGCAGCCACTTTGAATCGCTCCCAGCCCATGTCCACCACCGCCACAGTTCGGTTCTGCACGACTACGGGTATCTGCGTTTCCGGGGCGGGCAAGCCCGCGTCGATCAGCGACAGCCGCAGCCAAGTCTCCTTGGGAGACGCGGCACCAGCATCGACGAGTGGAAGCGCCGCACGAATCTGGCGCAGGCCCCGGGCGCCGGAGTGCCGCTTGGCCAGCAGATGGACATCCTCGGCAGTGAATGGCGCTGCGCGTTTGAGCGCGTCGAGCCGCGCCACCGCCTGGCCGCGGGGAGGCCTTCGGCCGAGGTCGAACGCTGTGCGCGCGGGTGTGGTCGCGGGCAGCCCTTCGACGTCGGTGACTTCGTCGTCGTCGAGGCCGTGATTGCTGGTCAATATGCCCGTAGGTGCATGTTGATTGCGCCAGATGAGCTCGATTGGCTCGTCGTCGTCGATCCACTCCGCGCCGTGCAGCGCTGCTGCTGCGAGCCCGCCCAGCACGCCGCGCCGGCCCGACCAGAGCCACGCAGCAGCCGACCGGACGCGCAGCGTTGGAGGCGCGTGGCGCGCCAGATAGACGTCGGGATAGATGGCGCGGAACTCCGTGTGGAGTTGATACCGGCTCAGTTTCCCCTCACGCAAGGCCTCGCTGCCTATGAAGACATCGTCCATGCGCATAGGACGGGATCGAGGTCCGATCGGCCTCGTCGAGATACCGGCCGCACCGCCGCGCTTGGTGTGGCCGCGACACGTAAGCCACGCAGACGACACGCCGGGAAGCGGAGGCGTGGCTTACATCTCGCGGGGGCCGCCCGCGCCCCAGGCCGCGACACGTAAGCCACGCACACGACACGCCGGGAAGCCCAGGCGTGGTTTATATCTCGCGGGGGAGAGCCAAACGCGGGGAGAGCCAAACGCGGGGAGAGCCAAACGCGGGGAGAGCCAAACGCGGGGGAGAGCCAAACGCGGGGAGAGTCAAACGCGGGGGAGAGTCAAACGAGAGTCAGCTCTCCTCGGAGCGCATCGCCTCGCGGATCTGAGCCAGCCGCTCCGCCGCCGCACGCTGGCGCTTCTCGTACTGCTCCTCGACGGCTTGACCTTCGGGCGTCTCGGCGTCGAGCTCGGCGCCACCCAGCGCGGTGGTGTACCGGGATTCGATCTTCTCGCGGACGGACTCGAAGGTGGGCACACCCGCGCTGTCGTACCCGGGGTCCGGGGGTGCCGAGTCGGGAAGCGTTGGTTCGTCGGGCATGACGCCAGGCTAACGCGTAGCGGTGTTCGGATGCTGCGCCCGGACCACCGTTGGCCCCGCGATCGCGGGAGCAGGCGACGTGTCCGGGAACGGAATCCGTGGAATCCCCGGAGTGCCCAGCTCGCCGGCCAGCCACGGCAGCGCGGCCGCGAACACGTGCTCCGCGAACGGCCAGTCATGCTTGCCCGGCTGGGGTACCACCGCGCAGTCGATGCCGTTGGCACGTCCAAGCGCGCACAGCGAGTAGGCGGCCGCGGTCTGGTTGCTCGGGTTGGTGGCGGCGTCGCGACCGGCCAGCCGCATCGTGCCGGTGTCGGCAGTCCCGATGTCATGGCGTGTTGACGACGCGCCGTCCGAAGAGATCGCGAACCAACCGGCCACCCCGGTATACGGGCCGTGCCGGGTCATCACCGTGGTCGGATCGTATGCGGCCCACGAGTCGGCGTTTCCGCCGAACAGCCTGGCGACCGTTTGCGCCTTATTTCCCGCATTCGGGAAAAAGTCGCCGGACACGTCGACGAATGCGCTGAACATGTCGGGGTGCATGACGGTCAGGTCCACCGAGCAGGTCCCTCCCATGGACCAGCCGGCCACGCCCCAGCCGGACCGGTCGGGGCTGACGCCGAAGTGCGAGATCATGTATGGCACGACGTCTTTGGTCAGATGGTCGGCCGCGTTGCCGCGAGCGCCGTTGACGCATTCAGTGTCGTTGTTGAATGCTCCGCCGGAGTCGACGAACACCAACACCGGGGCGTTGCCCTGGTGCTTGGCGGCGAACGCGTCGAGCGTCCGGACCGCGTTACCCGCCCGCGTCCAGTCCGCGGGTGTGTTGAACTGCCCGCCGATCATCATGACGGCCGGCAGCCGTGGCGGCGGATTGCTGGCAAACCACTCGGGCGGCAGGTACACCAGTTCGCCGCGATGCTTGAAGTGCGATGCGTCCGACGGGATCGACACCGACACAACGCTGCCGTGCGGCGGCCGGGCTCCACTTGCCACCATCGCCGCGACGGTGGCTTGGTCGGTTTGATCGGGCAGGGGACCGGAGGTGAGCTGGTTCCACGCTGTCTGCACCGTCGGGAAGTAGCCAACCCACACGTTGAGCACCAGCGCCCCACTGAGCAGGCACGAGGGCACCGCCAGCAGCATCGCGCCCCGGCGCCAGTTGCGCGCGCCCCGCCAGCCCAGGATCAGCACGGCCGCGGCCATGCCCGTCAATGCGATCCAGAGCCACAGCGCCGACGGCGCGGGTTCGTCGGTCAGACCGCGATCCACGATGTACCAGCGGGTCCCATAGGCGACGGCTCCGCCAACGAGCGCGGCCAGCGGCAGACGCACCCGCCACCAATTTCGTGAGCGGCCGCCGAGCGTCGCCGCCAGCACGCTCGCGGTGACGACCTGGACCGTCAGGGGCACCCAGCCGTGCATCAGGGAGGTATGGCTAGCGGCCAAAAACTGCGCCGCGGCATCGGGCGGCGCGGCTGTCACGCGATCCATTGTGATCCATTGTTAACCATCTCGGAACATATTGAATCGAATGTTAGCTGTGGGGCGCGTGGGACACGCCGATGGGCCGTTAGTGGGGTTTGGCGAGCGGGAACGGCAGCGTCTCGCGGATGCTGCGGCCCGTGATCAACATGACGAGGCGGTCGATACCCATCCCGAGGCCACCGGTGGGCGGCATCGCGTATTCCATCGCCTGCAGGAAATCCTCGTCGAGCTCCATCGCTTCGGGGTCGCCGCCGGCGGCCAGTAGAGACTGCTCCTGCAGCCGGCGCCGTTGTTCGACCGGGTCGGTGAGCTCGCTGTAGGCGGTGCCCAGCTCGACACCCCACGCCACCAGGTCCCACCGCTCGGCGACGCCCGGTTCGCTGCGGTGCGGGCGGGTCAGCGGCGACACCGAGATCGGGAAGTCGATGTAGAAGGTGGGTTGCTCGGTGCGGTCCTCGACCAGCTGCTCGTAGAGCTCCAGCACCAGCGCGCCGGCATCCCAATGCGCCCGATAAGGAATGCGCGCGGCGTCGGACAGCCTGCGCAGCCTGGCCAGGGAGGTGTCGGGGTCGATCTGTTCGCCAAGCGCGTCGGACACCGCGCCGTAAACCGTCTTCACCGGCCAGACGCCGGAGATGTCGACCGGCTCGAGCCGGTGGGCGCCGTTTGACTCATCGCCGCCGCGCGGCCGAAGCACGGTCTGCGAGCCGTTAGCGGCCTCAGCCGCGTTCTGGATGAGCTCACGGCAGCCGTCAATCCACATTTTGTAGTCGGCGTGCGCCTGGTAGGCCTCCAGCAGGGTGAACTCGGGATTGTGGCTGAAGTCCACGCCCTCGTTGCGGAAGGCCCGGCCCAGCTCGAACACCCGCTCCACGCCGCCGACGCACAACCGCTTCAGATAAAGCTCGGGCGCGATGCGCAAGAACAGGTTCAAGTCATAAGTGTTGATGTGGGTGACGAACGGCCGGGCGCTGGCCCCACCGTGGATCTGCTGCAGGATCGGCGTCTCGACTTCGATAAATCCCTTGGCGAACAAGGTATCCCGGACGGAGCGCAACACGGCGCTGCGGGCCGTGATCAGGTTGCGGGATTCGGGATTGACCGCCAAGTCGACGTAGCGAGTCCGCACGCGCGCCTCCGGGTCGGTCAACCCTTTCCACTTGTTCGGCAATGGCCGCAGGCACTTACCGATCATCCGCCAGTCGCGCACGATCAACGAGCGGGTTCCGTTTTTGCTGAAGCCCATATGCCCGGTCACCTCGATCAGGTCACCGAGGTCGATGGCCGCGGTGAAATCCGCTGTGCGGCCATGTTCCAGGCGCGAATTATCAAGTAGCACTTGAATTTCGCTTGTCCAGTCGCGCAACTGGGCAAACAGCACGCCGCCAAAGTCACGTATCCGCAGGATGCGTCCGGACACCGAAACCGTGTCCTGGTCGTTTGCGTCCAGCGCCTGCGCGATGCTGTGACTGGGTGGGGTTCCCACCGGGTAGGCGTCAATGCCGTTGCGCTGCAGTGTCTTCAGCTTGGTCAGTCGCACCCGCACCTGTTCGGGTAAGCGAGAATGCGACTCCTCCTTGTTCGTCGCCTCTGCCCGTTGCTGCAGCTGGCTGACATCCGGAGTGCTCCCGTCAGGATGCAGCAGCCCGGACTCCACCAGCCGCGGTGGAACGGCGGGGTGACGGCCGGTCTGCACTTTTTCGCGCCGTTTGAACGGCAACACCAGGAAACCTTCGGCCAGGGCCGAGGCGACGCCCACCCGCGGAATCAACCGGGCATCCTCATAGCAGGCGTACCGGGGCACCCATTCGGGCTGGTATTTCATGTTCGAGCGATACAGCGTTTCCAGCTGCCACCACCGCGAGAAGAACAACAACAATCCCCGCCACAACCGCGCAACCGGGCCGGCGCCGAGTTGCGCACCCTGCTCGAACGCCGAGCGGAACATCGCAAAGTTCAGCGAAATGCGAATGATGCCAAGGGTTTCAGCGTTAAGGGCCAGCTCGCTGACCATGAGCTCGATGGTCCCGTTGGGGGATTGCGGCGAACGGCGCATCAAGTCCAACGAGACACCGGTGGTGCCCCACGGGACCAAGGACAGCATCGCCACCACCTGGTCGTCGCGGTCTAGCGCCTCGACCAGCAGACAGTCGGCGTCGGCCGGATCGCCGAGCCTGCCCAGCGCCATCGAAAACCCACGCTCGGACTCGGTGTCGCGCCACTTATCGGCGCGCCCGATGGTCTCGGCCATCTCGTCCTCCGAGATGTCGCGATGCCGGCGGATGCGCACCTTCAGCCCGGCCCGGCGCGCCCGGGTCACCGCCTGCCGCACCCCGCGCATGTCCGGGCCGGACAGCTTGTAATCCCCGGCAAGCAGGATTGCCTCGTCGCCCAACTCGAGGGCATTGAGTCCGGCCTCTCGGTACGCCTGGGCTCCTTGTGAACTGGCGCCCATGACACCGGGCGCCCAGCCGTAGGTCTGGCACAGGGCCAGCCACGCGCCGATCGCCTGGGGCCATGTCCTGGGATCGCCCACCGGGTCGCCGCTGGCCAGGCAGACGCCGACCTCTACTCGATAGGTGACGGCGGCGCGGCCGCTCGGTGCGAACACCACCGACTTGTCCCGACGGGTGGCGAAGTAGCCCAGCGAGTCGTTCTTGCCGTACAGCTCGAGCAGCCCGCGGATGGCGGACTCATCCTCACCGGTCAGGGCGTTGTCGGCGCGCTGGGACTGGAACAGCACGATCGCCGCGATGATCAACGCGAGCGCGCCGAACAATCCGAAGGTCGCATTGAGCAGCACGTGCGGCCGGCCCGTGAACTCTTCGGGGTCGACGATGGAGAACCCGACCACCCGGTTGACCACGTACCAAAAGCGAGAATCCGGCGCCAGTGTCCCCGGGAACATTTCGACCAGGGCCCAGGAGATCAGGATTCCGATCACGTCTGCGGTAACCAGCACCGCCGCCGCCTTGAACAGGGCGCCTTTGCGGACCTTGGCCCAGAACTCGTGGTAACTCAAGACGAGCAGCCCGACCGCGACGACGTGCACACCCAACCCGAGGTATTCGCCGAACTCCTCGGCGGCGGTGTTGCCGCTCTCCACGAGGTCGGCGACGTTCAACACCGCGGCGAGGATCATGTTGGCGAGCAGCACCACCCAGGCGATGCGTTTGCGTGCGGTCAGGGCCGCGGCCAGCAATGCCAGCACGAACGACCACGCGATGCTGGTGTCGGGGAAGTTGAACAGGTAGCTGTTGATGAACTCCCGCGGCACCTTGATGAGCCACCGGATCAGGGGGGACACACTGGCCAGAAGTGACAGGGTGGCAATGATGCCCACGGTCCAGCCGGCCGCCGCCGGTACCCAGCGATACCGCGAGTTCGACCGGTTCAACGAACGAGGCATTGCGAGTGTCACAGACCGCGAGGATATTCCCTCAACCCGTGAAATGCCTGGCGAAGCGCCAAGAGCTGCCAACACTAGTTTGTGCAACGCGTGCCGGACCTGGCCTGGCGGCGGCGGTGCCGAGCTGCGCCTAATGGCTGGTAGACTTGTCGGACGACCATCCCGGCGAAAGCCAGGGACAGTTAAGTGGAGTCCCACTCCCACCGTTTGCCACGAGATGTCTTCAAAGGCAGCTCAAAGGTAATACGGTTCCGGTCACAGGCATCTTGGCATGCCTGTTCTGCGCATGGCGCGGGCGGCTCAGGCCGCGATCGGTCGGCATTGGGCCCTGCTATGCAGGGCCTTTTTGCTGATGGCGTGGTGTTTCCCTTGGCTGACCCCGGACGGGCTCCGGCTGGTCGTGGTCTGGATGACCTCTCAACAAAGACTCCAGACCGACCTAAGAAGCCAACAAGGGAGGCCCCATCAGCACTGAGACCCGCGTCAACGAGCGCATCCGCGTACCTGAGGTCCGATTAATCGGCCCTGGGGGTGAGCAGGTAGGCATTGTGCGTATCGAAGACGCACTTCGCGTCGCCGCGGACGCCGATCTCGACCTTGTCGAAGTTGCGCCAGACGCCAGGCCGCCGGTCTGCAAGATCATGGATTACGGCAAGTTCAAATACGAGACGGCGCAAAAGGCGCGCGAGTCCCGGAAGAACCAGCAGCAGACCGTCGTCAAAGAACAGAAATTGCGACCGAAGATCGACAGTCACGACTACGAGACCAAAAAGGGTCACGTGATTCGGTTCCTGGAAGCCGGATCGAAGGTCAAGGTCACGATCATGTTCCGCGGCCGCGAGCAGTCGCGACCCGAACTCGGCTACCGATTGCTGCAGCGGTTGGGCGCCGACGTGGCCGACTACGGCTTCGTCGAGACCTCCGCCAAGCAGGACGGACGCAACATGACGATGGTGCTGGCACCGCACCGCGGCGCCAAGACTCGCGCCAAGGCGTTGCATCCGGAAGAACAGCGGGACGTGCCGGCACCTGATCCCGATCCAACCGGCGACGCCACCACCCCGTCACCCAACTGACCTGACCACGAGACCCAGCGAGAACCGCAGAAGTAGATAGTGAGGAATCATGCCCAAGGCCAAGACCCACAGTGGTGCATCGAAGCGGTTCCGGCGCACCGGAACCGGGAAGATCGTCCGCCAGAAAGCCGGTCGGCGGCACCTGCTTGAACACAAAGCGTCCAAGCGCACCCGGCGGCTGGACGGCCGTGCGACGGTTGCCGCAAACGACACCAAGCGTGTCAAAGCGTTGCTGAACGGCTGAACGCCGAACCCGGCCCCCGACCAATTACGTCTGAACGAGAGTAGGAATTTTCATGGCACGCGTAAAGCGGGCAGTCAACGCCCACAAAAAGAGGCGCACCATCCTGAAGGCCTCCAAGGGCTATCGCGGCCAGCGGTCTCGGCTCTACCGCAAGGCCAAAGAGCAGCAGCTGCATTCGCTGGGCTATGCCTACCGGGACCGCCGCGCGCGCAAGGGCGACTTCCGCAAGTTGTGGATCTCCCGGATCAACGCGGCCGCCCGCGCCAACGGCATCACCTATAACCGGCTGATCCAGGGCCTGAAGGCCGCCGGTGTAGAGGTGGACCGCAAGAACCTCTCCGAAATCGCGATCAGCGACCCAGCGGCGTTCACCGCGCTCGTTGACGTTGCCCGCGCGGCACTGCCCGAAGACGTCAACGCGCCCAACGGAGAGGCTGCCTGACTTCCAGCCCGTCGGTGCTGACCGAACGCTCGGCCACGGTGGCCGCGGCGGTCAAGTTGCACCGTCACATGGGACGCCTGCGCGCGCACCGGTTCCTCGCCGAAGGCCCCAATTTGGTCGAGGCGGCATCGGCGCGCGGGTTGGTCCGGGACGTCTTTGTCACCGAGGCCGCGGCGGCCCGGCATGAGGCCCTGCTGGGCGCGCTAAAGGCGCCCGTCCACCTGGTGACAGAGCGGGCTGCAAAAGTGTTGTCCGACACGGTTACTCCCGTGGGTCTGGTCGCGGTGTGCGACATCCCCGGTACTCAGCTGGCCGACGTGCTGGCCGGCTCGCCCCGGCTAGTCGCGGTTGCCGTCGAGATCGGCGAGCCCGGCAATGCCGGCACGCTGATCCGCATCGCCGACGCCATGGGTGCCGCGGCGGTCATCCTCGCAGGACACAGTGTCGATCCCTATAACGGCAAGTGCCTGCGCGCCTCGGCGGGCAGCATCTTCTCGGTTCCCGTCGTCGTCGAGGCCGACGCCAACGCCGCCGTCGCCGCGTTGCGCGCGGCCGGACTGCAGGTCCTGGCCAGCACGCTGGACGGTGAGACGGCTCTCGACGAGGCCGAGCAGCTGCTTGGCAGGCCGACGGCGTGGCTATTCGGCCCCGAAGCGCACGGCCTGTCAGCGGAGATCGCCGGGCGGGCCGACGGCCGGGTGCGGATTCCGATGGCCGGTGGCGCCGAGAGCCTGAACGTCGCCGCCGCCGCGGCGATCTGTCTCTACCAGAGCTCGCGGGCGCTGGGCTGATCTCTGGCTCGACCTAGACGACTCGCGAGCGGAACGCCACGGCGAAAAACTGAGCCGAAAATCGCCGCTGCGTTACGCTCGCGCAAGTCGAGAACGCCGGGAAAAGCGTTCCTAACGCGGGGGTAAATTTCCTATCTGGAAAGGCCTGGTCGGTGTTACGATTCTGCACCTCATACCTGCTCGTTAATCGGTTTCTTTGACTGTTGACCAGGAGAGGGTGCTATGTCATTTCTGGGCGTCACGCCGGACGTATTGACCGCGGCAAGCGGAAATCTAGAGAACATCGGCACTTCGCTGCGCGCGGCTCATGCGGCGGCCGCCGCCCAGACAACGGCGATCGTCGCGCCTGCTGCCGATGAGGTCTCGGAGGCGATCACTTCACTTTTTGGTACGGCCGCTCAGCAATATCAAGCCCTCGGCGCGCAGGCGGCGGCTTTTCACGAGAACTTCGTGAAGACGTTGGGCGCCGCGGCCGGTCAATATGTCGCTGCCGAGGCCGCCAACGTCCAGCAAACGGCGGCCGCTGCCATCCCAACGTCGGCCGGCGAGACCATCAACACCCCGTTCGGTGCCATTTCGTTCACTTATGGCGGGCAGGTGCCCCCCACAGGGACGAACGGCCCCTTCTCGGCATTCGCGAATGCATCGACACCCCTTGGTGCTGCCCAGATTCGGCTGAACGGGAACGTCCTGAACGACGGGACCACCTATCAAGCCACCGGGGGATCGCTGCACTGGCCCGGGCTCGTCTCGTTCGCCAGCGCTGGGGCGGGCCCCTACGTCACCGGCGGGTTCGCGCTTTCAAATAGCGCGCACACTTTCTCCACCGATCTGGCCCATGGAAACTTCCTGGGAGCGGCCGGTGCGCTTGTCACCTCTCCCGCTAATTTCGCAAACGCTGTTCTGTTCGGCCACCAAACGGTCACCATTCCGGTGGATACCTCGTCGCTGGGAGGTCCGACCGTCGACTTGAGCATTCCCTTTGCTGGGGCTTTCGCCTCCTCCCAGCCAATAACGGCCTCGTGGCCGACATTCCACTACACGTCCGGTGACACCACCTATACCGTCGAAGGCGAACATCTTGCATTTGGCGGCACGCAGCTCAGTGGCTTTTTTCCCTTCCTCCTGAGTGCTTTGGGCCTCTAGCCGCTGTTCTGAGTTCTCCTATCGCGGTAGTCAGTTCGGCGGATCAGCCGCCCGAGGAACGCGGTTTCGTGAACGTCACTGCGACGAGTCCACGTGACGAGCACGTCAATTAACTGAATTAGCAAGTACGTTAATTAATTGCGTAGGGCGAAATTGAAATTGTTTTATTCGCGTCGGAGGTATTCGCTGTTACGATTTGCTCCCGATGATCGCTCGAATGCCTGTGTCACGGTATTCGATTAGGGAGGAAAAGCTATGTCGCTTTTGAGTCTGATACCCGACTGCTTGGCCTCCGCCAGCGAGAACTTGGAGAGTTTGGGCTCCGCGCTGCGCATAGCGAATACCGTTGCGGCGAGCCAGACAGCGGTTATCGCGGCCCCGGCCGCCGACGAGGTGTCGGCGGCCATCACGGCGCTTTTCGGTACACATGCCCAGGAATTCCAAAACCTCTGTGCCGAGGCCGCGGCCTTTCACGACGGTTTTGTCAAGCTGCTGAATGGCGGAGCCGCTCATTATCTGAGTACCGAGATCGCTAATGCCAGGCAAACGCTGTTGAACCCGTCGATAGGAGCCGGTAAACCGGCCGTCGCCGCTGCCAACTCGGCCGCGGCCGCCGTCCACGTCAGCAACAATTACAACCTCGGTCCCTTGGAGTTGTCGCTGAGCCAGAGCACGGTCTCCCTTCCCGGCGGTGGGTCCCGGCAATGGGCAAATGCGCTTGTGGCACTAAACCTCCCGTGGGGCCGGGTGGGGTTGTGGTCGGCAGGTGGGTCGATGACCCAGATCCCCAACGCCGGCTCGGCACTCGGGTACGTAAGCACTCCGGTTGGCCTCTTGGAGTTGTCGTTGGGAGGGACCAATGCCTCCCTTGCCGACGGCGCGTTCCGGGCAGCCGCGCATGCAAATGTGTCGCTAAATACCCCATTGGGTCCCTTGGGGGTGTTTGGCCCCTTGGCGTTGTCGGCGAGCGGGAGTCCGCTTTCCTTTACCGGCAGCGTGTTCCACGGAGCGTGGAGCGCGAACGCGACCCTAAGCACTCCGATTGGTCCGGTTGGGTTGTTGTCTGCGGCCGCGACGGCGAACATACCCGCCGACGGCCCAGTCTTGCTGGCCGCGCACGGCGGCGTTCCCGGGATTGGGTCCTTGGAGTTGGCGGTGCGGGGGACCACATCAGGTGGGACGACGCTCCAATTCACCGGGGCAACGCTCATCGCCCCCGCCGCGATCTCGATACTCGCCGCTCAGGCAGGTCCCTTTGTCACCGGCGGAGCCGCGATTGTCAACAACACCACCGAAGTCATTGCGGCGCTGAGCAAAGGGAATTTGGCGGGAGCTGCGAGCTTGTACTTCTCCTCTCCCTTGACCTTCGCGGACGCCGTATTGTTTGGCCAAGAAACAATCACCATTCCGATCGGGAGCGGGCCAAACGTCGGTGCCTTGGACATTCCCTTTGGCGGGGTTTTCGCTCCCCTTCGGCCCATAACCGTTACGGTGCCCACATCTACCTATACGGACCCCTCCACTGACACCATGCTGACGCTCCTCGGTTCAGAATTTACGGTTCACGGCACCGAGTTCGGCGGCATCGTTCCCACATTCCTGAACTTACTCACGCACAGTTTGTAGCCGCGGATCCCATGGGTTCGGCAGCGGTCGGGACGGCCCCGCGTTCGTCCACACCGACGCCCCTTGCCACGTGGACGTTGGACATCGCGACAACACGGAGTTCGCCGAATCCGAAGAGGCGCGCTAAACGTGCACGTCAACCGGGTTTTGCACGCCAACTCACCGGGATCCCGCCGGGCTTGGCGATATATCGCCGGGGGACTGTGAGGCATTTGACAGCTTCGGATGACACCCCCGAAACAAATTAGCAGGGATAATGGAATTCAATGAGTGGGGGCACAATTTCTTCCCGGCTGGCCCGGGTTCGATTCACCGTCGCGTACGTGGCGGTGCTACTCGTCGTCAGCTTCGCCATCCTGGCGCTCGGCCCGCACGCACACGACGTCATCATTCAGCGCGCCAGCACCAACCTGCACAACCTGGCGCACGGCCACATCGGCACGCTGTTAGGTAGTGCGTTTGTCGTCGACGCCGGTCCGATCTATTTCTGGCTGCCCTTCCTGACCTGTCTGCTGGTGCTCGCCGAACTGCAATTGCGCACGATCCGGCTCATGGTGGCTTTTCTGGTCGGACACATCGGCGCGACGCTGGTGGTTGCTGCGGCTCTGGCCACGGCGATCGAGTTCGGCTGGCTGCCGGTCTCCATCGCGCGAGCCAGCGACGTCGGGATGAGCTACGGCGCACTCGCGGTGCTCGGAGCGCTGACAGCGACGCTTCCCCCGCGCTGGCGACCGGCGTGGATCGGTTGGTGGATAGCCGCTGCCATTACCGCGGCCATCGTTGGCGCCGATTTCACCGATGCGGGGCATACCGTCGCGCTAATCCTGGGCATTGCGATATCCGCAAAGTTGAGCCGGCCGGTGCACTGGACGCCAGTGCGCCTTTTCATGCTGGTGAACTCCACCGGCTTCGGCTTCCTGGTCCTGGCCCATCACTGGTGGGGGATGGCCGCGACGCTGGTGTTTGGTCTGCTGGGCGCGGGTGTGGCCTACGCGATCGCCCGGTTCAGTTCGGCGCGCGGTTCGGCCGTGCCCTCGCCGCTGGAAGGCGAAGACATCCTGACCGGTCGACTGCCAGCCGCAACCGGCTAAAGCACCCGCTCGGCGAGCGCGCCACGCGAGCACCTGTGCGCGCCCAGCGAAATACGCCTGATCGCCTATGATCGGCACTTGCGTCACGCTCGTGATGCAAATCCAGCCAGCCCGAACAGATTCGTCAGCAAGGAGAGTGTCGCCGCGTGGGCGATCAACCCGTCGACCTGTCGCCGCAAGCATTAGCCGAGGCGGTCAGCGCCGCTCGGCAGGCCATCGCGCTCGCGGGCGATCTTGAGGCGTTGGCGCGGGTGAAGACCGAGCACCTCGGGGACCGCTCGCCGCTGGCGCTGGCCCGGCAGGCGCTGGGGGGAGTGCCGAAGGCCGAGCGCGCCGACGTAGGAAAGCAGGTCAATTCCGCTCGGGGCGAGGCCCAAAGCAGCTACGAAGAGCGATTGGCGGCACTGCGGGCGGATCGCGACGCGGCCGTGCTGGTCGCCGAAGGCATCGACGTCACCTTGCCGTCGACCCGGCAGCCGACCGGGGCCCGGCACCCGATCACGATATTGGCCGACCACATTGCCGACACCTTCATCGCGATGGGATGGGAACTCGCCGAGGGGCCCGAGGTCGAGTCCGAGCAGTTCAACTTCGATGCGCTCAACTTCCCGCCCGATCATCCCGCCCGCAGCGAACAGGACACCTTCTATATCGCGCCGGAGGATTCCCGCCAGCTGTTGCGCACACACACCTCGCCGGTGCAGGTGCGCACGCTGCTCGAGCGCGAGCTGCCCGTCTACATCATCTCGATCGGCCGAACGTTTCGCACCGACGAACTCGATGCCACCCACACGCCGGTCTTCCATCAGGTCGAAGGCCTAGCGGTGGATCGCGGGCTGTCCATGGCGCATCTGCGCGGCACGCTGGACGCCCTGGCGCGCGCCGAGTTCGGGCCGTTGGCGCGCACCCGGATCCGACCGCACTTCTTCCCGTTCACCGAACCCTCCGCCGAGGTCGATGTCTGGTTCGCCAACAAGAAGGGCGGCGCCGACTGGGTGGAGTGGGGCGGCTGCGGAATGGTGCATCCAAACGTATTGCGGGCCGCCGGAATTGACCCCGACGTCTACTCTGGCTTCGCGTTCGGGATGGGCCTGGAACGCACCCTGCAGTTCCGCAACGGAATTCCGGACATGCGCGACATGGTCGAGGGCGACGTCCGTTTCTCGTTGCCGTTCGGGGTGGGTTTCTGATGCGCGTTCCGTACAGCTGGCTGCGCGAGGTCGTTTCGGCGGGTGCGCCCGGGTGGGACGTCACGCCCGGCGAACTCGAGCTGACGCTGGTGCGCATCGGCCACGAGGTCGAGGAGGTGGTGACTCTTGGCCCGGTCGACGGCCCGCTGAGCGTGGGGCGAGTGACGGCCATCGAGGAGCTCGCCGAATTCAAGAAACCGATCCGAGCTTGTCTGGTCGATGTCGGCGAGCAGCAGCCCCGCGAGATTGTCTGCGGTGCAACGAACTTCGCCGTCGGCGATCTGGTGGTCGTGGCGCTGCCGGGCGCCACGTTGCCCGGCGACTTTGTCATCGCGACCCGCAAGACCTATGGCCGCACCTCCGACGGGATGATCTGCTCGGCGGCCGAACTCGGCTTGGGCTCTGACCATTCCGGCATCCTGGTGCTGCCGCCCGGAACCGCCGAACCGGGGGACGACGGTGCCGCGGTGCTCGGATTGGACGACGTCGTCTTTGACCTGGCCATCACCCCCGATCGCGGTTACTGCATGTCGGTGCGCGGCTTGGCGCGCGAGATCGCGTGCGCTTACGACCTGAGCTACGTAGATCCGGCCAGCGACCAAGTGGTGAAACCGCTGCCGGCCGACGGCGAGGCGTGGCCGCTGACAGTTCAACCCGAGACCGGGGTGCGCCGCTTCGCGCTGCGGCCGGTCACCGGGATCGACCCCGCCGCCGTGTCGCCGTGGTGGCTGCAACGCCGGCTGCAACTGTGCGGCATCCGCGCGACTTCTCCCGCCGTGGACGTCACCAATTACGTGATGCTGGAACTGGGCCAGCCCATGCACGCCCACGACAGCAACCGGATCAGCGGCGGCCTCGGCGTGCGGTTCGCCCGCCCCGGCGAGACCGTGGTCACCCTCGACGACATCGAACGCAAACTCGATCCGGCCGACGTCCTGATCGTCGATGACGTGGCGACCGCGGCAATCGGTGGTGTGATGGGCGCGGCAAGCACCGAAGTGCGCGCCGACTCGACCGACGTGTTGCTAGAGGCCGCGGTCTGGGACCCGGCCGGGATATCGCGCACCCAGCGGCGACTGCATCTGCCCAGCGAGGCCGCCCGTCGGTATGAGCGCAGCGTGGACCCGGCTATTGCGGTGGCCGCTCTGGACCGGTGTGCGACGCTGCTCGCCGACATCAGCGGGGGAGTGATTTCGCCGACGTTGACCGATTGGCGGGGCGACCCGCCACGGGAGGACTGGTCGCCGCCCCCGATCCGGATCGCCGCCGACCTGCCCGACCGCTTCGCCGGGGTGGCGTATGCCGAGGGCACGACGGCGAGGCGGCTGACTCAGATCGGCGCCCTGGTAGCTGGCATCGTGGCCGGTCCCGGTGACACGTTGACCGTGACCCCTCCCAGTTGGCGGCCCGACCTCCTGCAGCCCGCCGACCTCGTCGAGGAGGTGCTGCGGCTGGAAGGGCTGGAGGTCATCCCGTCGGTGCTGCCGTCGGCACCCGCGGGCCGCGGACTCACCGCGGTGCAGAAGCGCCGTCGCGCGATCGGTAAATCGCTCGCACAGTCGGGGTACGTGGAGATCCTGCCGACACCGTTCCTGCCGGCCGGGGTGTTCGACTTGTGGGGGCTGCCGCCCGATGATCCCCGACGTACGACGACACGCGTGCTCAACCCGCTGGAGGCCGACCGTCCGCAGCTGGCCACCACGCTGCTACCGGCTCTGCTGGAAGCGTTGGCGCGCAACGTATCCCGAGGACTTGTGGACGCCGCACTGTTCGCGGTTGCGCAAGTCGTCCAGCCCACCGAGCAGACCCGCACGGTCGGCTTGATCCCCGTTGACCGCCGGCCGACGGAGCAGGAGATCGCCGTGCTTGACGCCTCCTTGCCCCGGCAACCGCAGCAGGTGGCCGCGGTGTTGGCCGGGCTGCGTGAACCCCGTGGCCCCTGGGGGCCGGGCCGGCGAGCGGAAGCGTCCGACGCCTTCGAGGCCGTCCGAATCATTGCGCGCGCCGGCGGATTTGACGTGACCCTGCGCGCCACACAACACCTACCGTGGCACCCGGGCCGGTGTGCCGCGGTGTTCGTCGGTGAAACCTCCGTCGGCCACGCCGGGCAGTTGCATCCCGCTGTGATCGAGCGTTCGGGCCTACCCAAAGACACCTGCGCGCTCGAGTTGAACCTCGACGCGATTCCCGTCGTGGAGGCGCTTCCGGCGCCCAGGGTGTCGCCGTTTCCCGCCGTCTTCCAAGACGTCAGCCTGGTGGTGTCCGCACGGGTGCCGGCGCAGGCGGTGGCCGACGCCGTTCGCGAGGGCGCCGGCGAACTGCTCGAGGACATCGCGTTGTTCGACATCTTCACCGGCCCGCAAATCGGTGAAGATCGCAAATCGCTGACGTTCGCGCTGCGGTTCCGCGCCCCGGATCGCACGTTGACCGAGGCCGATGCCAGCGCGGCTCGGGACGCCGCGGTGCGGCACGCCGCCGAGCGCGTCGGCGCGGTATTGCGCGCCTGACGCTCCGGCTTCCTTTGCCACGTTAACCTCGTCGCACGGCGTGAGCGGTGACTACGGGTCGCACGTTCCAGCTGGCACAGGCAATCGCGACAGCTATCTAGTCCGAACCTCTGATCGCGCGCCCAACTGGCCCGAATCGCTGGCGTCTCGCGGCGCCGAAGAGGCTTATGCGGGAGCGGTCGGGGCGGTTTCAAACTGTGAAAACACTTGTTGTCATTTGCAACTGCAGACCAGGTCATAGGCTTGTTTTGCCTGGTTACCGCCGGTCACTGCTGCGGTGAGTGAGCCGCCCGTCTCGGCGGCATCCCAAATGCCTCTTGGACATCTGCGAAACATCAAATTACTGTCCGGTCAGTTAATTTTACTGAGCGGTAAGTTACTGGTCGGTTCGCAGCGTGGCGTTGAAAGGGAGTTGTAGATGTCTTATGTGATTACCGAGCCGGAGCTGGTGCAGGGTGCAGCTCAGGACTTGGCAGGTATTCGCGAATCGCTGGCTGAGGCCACGTCCACAGTCGCGGGCCCCACCACGGCGATAGCGGCCGCCGGCCAGGACGAGATATCGATCGCGATCGCCTCGCTGTTCGGCAACTTCGGCCAGGAGTTTCACGCGCTCAACGCACAGGCGCAGGCGTTCCACGCGGAGTTCGAAGGCTTGGTGAGTGGTGGCGCCTCGGCGTATATCTCCGCCGAGGCTGCCAATGCGGCGCACGTTCTGAACAACGCGGTGAATGGCGCCGTCACCGCGCTCCCGAATGGTGCGCAAGCCGTTGCGCAGTCCCCGCTGATCCGCGGGTTTGATTCCTTCGGTGCCACGGTGGGCGCCCCTTACCAAGCGCTCATCTCGAATACCGTCAACAACCTGCAAGCCGTCGAAGGCACCGTCGCCGCCAATCCCTTCCCGTTCCTGCATCAGGTCATGAGCAACCAGCAGGGTTATGCGCAGACGTTCGGCACGGGGGTAGCGACCGCCTTCCATAACTTCCCTGCCGCGTTGGCGAACGTGCCGGCGAACGCGCAACTTGCTATCCAAGCGACTTCGAGCATTAACCCGGGCGTTTTGCTGCAGCACCTCATCACCACCGAGACGGGTTACGCCCAGGGGATCTCCACAGCGCTGCAAAATGCTGCGCAGGACTTCGGTACTGGGGTGGCCGCGTTGCCGGCGAGCTTCCAGGCTGCCGGGCAGGCCCTGTTGGGCGGCAACATCCAGGGCGCGGTGACCGATGTCGGGAAAGGCTTGCTCAACACCGTCTTCACGGGTCTCAGCGGCACGGTCGCGCCGGATGGAATCACAATCGTCATCACCCCGGGGGGCGCTTTGGGACAACTGTTACCTCTCTTGTCCATCCCCGGGCAGACAGCACAAAGTCTCACCAACCTGATATCAGCTGGCTCCATCCCGGCGCAGATTTCGCGCAACCTTGCCAATTTGGTTAGCGCCGTCACCGACACATCGGTCACTTCGGTGATCAGCTTGGCGCTAGGGCCCAACTTGAGTTTTTTCGTGAACCTCAATACCCACATGGGGCTGCCGCTGGTGTTGGGCATTGAGGCGCTAGGCGGGCCGGTCAACGGGCTCAGTGCGTTGGGTTCCAGCGCCACGGCGCTTGCCAACGCGGTACAAACCGGCAACGTGTCGGGGGCCGCCGCCGCAATCCTGGACGCTCCGGCCATGTTCACGAACGGCTTCCTGAATGGCCAAGTGACGCTCCCCTTGATCGTCGACGCGATAGGCATCCAGACAACCCTTAACTTGCCGTTGGACGGAATTCTCGTTCCTGCCGCGCCTTACACGGCCTCGACGAGTCTTGGTGTTCCCGGTGTTGTGTCTGGAACGCCCATCAGTGGCATCATTCCCGGCTTGGTGGACTACCTGCCCGAAGTCCTCGCGGCTGCAATCGGTGGTCCTCCCGCTTTTGTCATCCCACCGATTGCGTCGCTGTGACGTTTACGGCCTGAAGCCGTGCCGCAACACGGCGTCGTACCTGTGAAAACGCTCGTTGTCATTCACTTTCTGGGAACGGCCTAATAGGCTCATTTTGCCTGGTGACCACTGGTCATCACCGTCGTGAGTAAGCCGACCGGACCCGACTGGGGCCAAAAACCCTCTTGAACACGTGCGCAACGTTTATTACTCTGCAGTCAGTTCCTATTACTCATTAGTAAGTTACTGATCAGTTCGCGTGTGTATCGAAGGGAGATGGGATGTCGTTTGTGATCACCGAGCCGGGGTTGGTGCAGGGTGCGGCCCAGGACTTGGCGGGGATTCGCTCCTCGCTGGCCGAGGCCACTTCCACCGCTTCGGGTCCGACCACGGGGATCGCAGCGGCTGCGCAAGACGAGATCTCGGTCGCGATTTCGTCGCTGTTCGGCGACTTCGGCCAGCAGTTTCACGCCCTCAACGCCCAGGCGCAGGCGTTCCACGCGGAGTTCGAGAACCTGTTGAGTTCTGGCGCCTCCGCCTACGTCAGCGCCGAGGCCGCCGGCGCCACCTCGCTACTGTCCGGGCACATTCAGACCGGCGCGCAAGCCGTTGCGCAGGCCGGGGTGATCGGCGGCATCGAGTCCTTCGGTGCCACGGTTGCCGCCCCCTACCAAGCACTCGTCTCGAACACGGTCAACAACCTGCAGGCCATCGGAAGCACCATCTCGGCTAACCCCCTCCCGTTGCTGCATCAGTTCGGGACGAACCAACTCGCCTATGGCCAGACCATCGCCACCGGGCTGGAAAGCGTTTTCGGGAACATCCCTGCCGCGGTGGCGAACATACCGACGAACATCCACATTGCCATCCAGGGCGCTTCGACCTTCAACCCAGGGGCTTTGCTGCAGCAGTTCATCAACCAGCAGGCCGGTTACGCGCAGACGATTGCCACGGGGCTGCAAAGTGCGGGCCCGGACCTGATCGCCAGCCTGCAGGGCTTGCCGTCGGCCTTCGGAACTGCCTTCCAGGACCTCGTGATGGGCAACCCCGTCGGCGCATATTACGCACTTAATACAGGGCTGGTGAATGCCATCCTGCCTGGTTTCCACGACGTCAACCTGGACCTGGGGTTGCCACCGTCGCTTCTTCCGATCGTTCCGCTCGGTGCGCTTGGCGACCTGGCGCCCATCTTCAACATCCCCGGGCAGATGGCGCAGAACTTCACCAACCTGTTGCCCCCGGGTTCTATCCCGGCGCAGATCTCGCAGAACTTCACCAACTTGCTCAGCACCCTGACAAATTTTGGGTCGACGCTTAACGGGTCGAACCTCGGTATCACCTTCGGCTTGCCCCTGCAGGCCATCTTTGACGTGATAGGGGCTCCGATCAACGCGCTCAGCGCACTCAATTCGAGCGGGGTGGCGTTCGGCGCCGCCCTACAAGCAGGAAATGCTTCGGCGGCCGCCGTCGCGATTCTCGACGCCCCTGCCAACATGGCGAATGGCTTCCTTAACGGCCAAATGCTGGTAAACCTGCCCGTCCTGAACGTGAACCTGCTCTTTGACGGCGCTCCTCTTGGTGGCCTCGCGTCGGTGGCTGCGCTGCCCGTCGGCGGGCTGCTCACTCCGCTGAGTCCGATTGTTCTCACCGGTAATGGTGGGGGTCCGCTGCCGGGCACCCAGATCGGGGGCATCATCCCCGGTTTGCTGAGCTTCGGCTCTGAGCTCGCGGCCGCGATAACACCTCTCGGGTAATTAGAGGGCGAGACGTCGGGTCCGCCGGCATCCTGCCCCCAACGCATCACCTGAATCCGGGTTGTCGAGATATGTCGGGGACGTGGGCGGACGGTCTTGCGGCGCGAACTAGGTGGTGTCGGGGGAATCGGCGGCGCGGTGGGAGACAGCAGTTCGGGCGGAGGCGGCGGATGCCCATCTTGGGCGTGGTCGGGCGGCGGGGGCGACACAATCTCTAGTACACGGCGCTGTGGGGGCACGCGGAGAAGGCGGCTATGCTCAGGTCGCCGAATACTTTCTGGGCGGCCGCGGGTCGATCTCGAGCCGCGCGTACCCACCCCGCTCTGAGGCCACGGGCTCCGAGAAGATCAGAATGCTTATTACGCACGCAGTTTCATACATTTGATCTCAACGGAGCGGACTCTTGCGCAGGCCCTGCGGCCTGGATGGGCGAGCGAGAACGACAGCTATATCTGAGACCGCTGTACTAAATCCCCTGAGTTGCAAGTAATTTAGACACATGTGCAGTTAGGCTCTGGCCGTCTGTACGGCCTGTGGGTCGACATGTTGAATCCTGTGAAATCGCTGGCTTTCCCATGGGCGTGAAAAGGTTTTTATTACAGTGTTTGAAGCCGACGATGAACGGGCATCCTCCGGCAGCAAGCCTCAAGCCGTTGAAATCAGCAAGCCTCAAGCCGTTGAAATTTTTGCCTTGGTGACCTTCGGTCACCAAGCCGTTGCACTTCCTCGGGCACGTCCTATGCCTCGGTGATCATCGGGAATCATCGAGTCGCAAGCCGCTAATGCGTTCGTCCTTGGTGATTGGTGGAAATCGCCAAGTCACACAGTCGTGCGCGCCTTGGTGGTCATCAGGCTTCATCGGGTCAACACGTTCATTCATCGTGGGGGGATTGAGCATGTCTTTTGTTGTCGCGGTACCGGATCTGGTAGAAGAGGCGGCCCAAGGTCTCGTAGGCATTCGGTCGACGCTGGACGAGGTTGCCGCAGCGGCCTTAGCGCCCACAACGGGGATCCTGCCAGCGGCCGAGGACGAGGTATCAACGTCCATTACCGCGCTATTCCGCTCCTACGGCGAGGAGTTCCAAGCCCTCAACGCTAAGGCCGCGGCGTTTCATAACGAGTTCGTCAGCCTGTTGAGCAACGGTGCGACTGCATATATAGAGGCCGAGGCTGCCAACGGTGCAGCGTTACTCCACAACGGTGGTTCACTCACGGCGGTCCTGGGCGCCGAGGTCCAAGGAGTGGGTGCCCAATTCAGCGCGGCGCTATCGGGGAATGTAAGTGGTGGGCTGTCCGGCAGCTTTGGTGGTTCCCTGGGAACGGCAATCGGTGCCGGGATCAGTGGGCTCGCCCTCGAGAGCAGTGGTGCCCTCTTATCGAATGTTGGTGCGGGGCTGGTTCAGACCGGTAATGCCATCGTTTCAGTGGGGCTCGCGCTCGAAAACAGCGGTGCCATTATGTCGGCGGCCGGCGCTTCGCTCGCCGCTCAAGCTAATGCTGCCCTTTCGTTGCTGTTGAACGGCGGGTTGGCTGTTCAGTTTGGTGGGGCGTTGTCGCTCGGCCTGTCCGGTGGGGTGTCGGGTCTGGCACACACCGGTGCGTTGCTGGCGGGCGAGTTGGGTGCGGGCCTGTCGGGTCTGGTGCAGACCGGTGAATCGTTGACGGGTGGCTTCGGTGTGGCGCTGTCGCACCTGGGTGGATCGTTGAATGCGGAGTTGGCGCTGGCGCTCTCGGGTGGCTTGTCTGGTTTGGGTCCGATCGGTGCGCTGATCCAGGGCGGCCTGTCCGGTGGGGTGTCGGGTCTGGTGCACACCGGGGAGTTCTTGGCCGGTCAGTTCGGTGCGGGTTTGTCGGGCTTGGTGCACACAGGTGAGTCGCTCAGTGGTGGTTTGGGTGTGGCGCTGTCGCACCTGGGCGGATCGTTGAACGCGGAACTAGCGCTGGCGCTCTCGGGTGGGCTGTCTGGTTTGGGTCCGATCGGTGCGCTGATCCAGGGTGGCCTCAGTGGTGGGTTGTCGGGTCTGGTGCATACCGGCGAGGTGCTGGCCGGGCAGGTCGGTGCGGGTCTGTCGGGTCTGGTGCAGACCGGTGAATCGTTGACGGGTGGCTTCGGTGTGGCGCTGTCGCACCTGGGCGGTTCGTTGAATGCGGAGTTGGCGCTGGCGCTCTCGGGTGGGCTGTCTGGTCTGGGTCCGATCGGTGCGCTGATCCAGGGCGGCCTGTCCGGTGGGGTGTCGGGTCTGGTGCACACCGGCGAATTCTTGGCGGGCCAGTTCGGTGCGGGCCTGTCGGGTCTGGTGCAGACCGGTGAATCGCTCAGTGGTGGTTTGGGTGTGGCGCTGTCGCACCTGGGTGGATCGTTGAACGCGGAGCTGGCGCTGGCGCTCTCGGGTGGGCTGTCTGGTTTGGGTCCGATCGGTGCGCTGATCCAGGGTGGTTTGAGCGGTGGGGTGTCGGGTCTGGTGCATACCGGCGAGGTGTTGGCCGGGCAGGTCGGTGCCGGCCTGTCGGGTCTGGTGCAGACCGGTGAATCGCTCAGTGGTGGTTTGGGTGTGGCGCTGTCGCACCTGGGTGGCTCGTTGAACGCGGAACTGGCCCTGGCGCTGAGCGGCGGACTCAGCGGTCTGGGTCCGATCGGTGCGCTGATCCAGGGCGGTTTGAGCGGTGGGCTCTCGGGTCTGGTGCATACCGGCGAGGTGCTGGCCGGGCAGTTCGGTGCGGGCCTGTCGGGTCTGGTGCAGACCGGTGAATCGCTCAGTGGTGGTTTGGGTGTGGCGCTGTCGCACCTGGGTGGCTCGTTGAACGCGGAACTGGCCCTGGCGCTGAGCGGCGGACTCAGCGGTCTGGGTCCGATCGGTGCGCTGATCCAGGGCGGCCTGTCCGGTGGGCTCTCGGGTCTGGTGCACACCGGCGAGGTGCTGGCCGGGCAGTTCGGTGCGGGCCTGTCGGGTCTGGTGCAGACCGGTGAATCGCTCAGTGGTGGTTTGGGTGTGGCGCTGTCGCACCTGGGTGGCTCGTTGAACGCGGAACTGGCCCTGGCGCTGAGCGGCGGACTCAGCGGTCTGGGTCCGATCGGTGCGCTGATCCAGGGCGGCCTGTCCGGTGGGCTCTCGGGTCTGGTGCACACCGGCGAGGTGCTGGCCGGGCAGTTCGGTGCGGGCCTGTCGGGTCTGGTGCAGACCGGTGAATCGCTCAGTGGTGGTTTGGGTGTGGCGCTGTCGCACCTGGGTGGCTCGTTGAACGCGGAACTGGCCCTGGCGCTGAGCGGCGGACTCAGCGGTCTGGGTCCGATCGGTGCGCTGATCCAGGGCGGCCTGTCCGGTGGGCTCTCGGGTCTGGTGCACACCGGCGAGGTGCTGGCCGGGCAGTTCGGTGCGGGCCTGTCGGGTCTGGTGCAGACCGGTGAATCGCTCAGTGGTGGTTTGGGTGTGGCGCTGTCGCACCTGGGTGGCTCGTTGAACGCGGAACTGGCCCTGGCGCTGAGCGGCGGACTCAGCGGTCTGGGTCCGATCGGTGCGCTGATCCAGGGCGGCCTGTCCGGTGGGCTCTCGGGTCTGGTGCACACCGGCGAATTCTTGGCGGGCCAGTTCGGTGCGGGCCTGTCGGGTCTGGTGCAGACCGGTGAATCGCTCAGTGGTGGTTTGGGTGTGGCGCTGTCGCACCTGGGTGGCTCGTTGAACGCGGAACTGGCCCTGGCGCTGAGCGGCGGACTCAGCGGTCTGGGTCCGATCGGTGCGCTGATCCAGGGCGGCCTGTCCGGTGGGCTCTCGGGTCTGGTGCACACCGGCGAGGTGCTGGCCGGGCAGTTCGGTGCGGGCCTGTCGGGTCTGGTGCAGACCGGTGAATCGCTCAGTGGTGGTTTGGGTGTGGCGCTGTCGCACCTGGGTGGCTCGTTGAACGCGGAACTGGCCCTGGCGCTGAGCGGCGGACTCAGCGGTCTGGGTCCGATCGGTGCGCTGATCCAGGGCGGCCTGTCCGGTGGGCTCTCGGGTCTGGTGCACACCGGCGAGGTGCTGGCCGGGCAGTTTGGTGCGGGCCTGTCGGGTCTGGTGCAGACCGGTGAATCGCTCAGTGGTGGTTTGGGTGTGGCGCTGTCGCACCTGGGTGGCTCGTTGAACGCGGAACTGGCCCTGGCGCTGAGCGGCGGACTCAGCGGTCTGGGTCCGATCGGTGCGCTGATCCAGGGCGGCCTCTCCGGTGGGCTCTCGGGTCTGGTGCACACCGGCGAATTCTTGGCGGGCCAGTTCGGTGCGGGCCTGTCGGGTCTGGTGCAGACCGGTGAATCGCTCAGTGGTGGTTTGGGTGTGGCGCTGTCGCACCTGGGTGGCTCGTTGAATGCGGAGTTGGCGCTGGCGCTCTCGGGTGGGCTGTCTGGTCTGGGCCCGATCGGTGCGCTGATCCAGGGCGGCCTCTCCGGTGGGCTCTCGGGTCTGGTGCACACCGGCGAATTCTTGGCGGGCCAGTTCGGTGCGGGCCTGTCGGGTCTGGTGCAGACCGGTGAATCGCTCAGTGGTGGTTTGGGTGTGGCGCTGTCGCACCTGGGTGGCTCGTTGAACGCGGAACTGGCCCTGGCGCTGCGCGGCGGACTGCGGTCTGGGTCCGATCGGTGCGCTGATCCAGGGCGGCCTGTCCGGTGGGCTCTCGGGTCTGGTGCACACCGGCGAATTGCTGGCCGGGCAGTTCGGTGCCGGCCTGTCGGGTCTGGTGCAGACCGGTGAATCGCTGACCGGTGGTTTGGGTGTCGCGCTGTCGCACCTGGGCGGATCGTTGAACGCGGAGTTGGCGCTGGCGCTCTCGGGTGGGCTGTCTGGTTTGGGTCCGATCGGTGCGCTGATCCAGGGCGGCCTGTCCGGTGGGCTCTCGGGTCTGGTGCACACCGGCGAGGTGCTGGCCGGGCAGTTCGGTGCGGGCCTGTCGGGTCTGGTGCAGACCGGTGAATCGCTCAGTGGTGGTTTGGGTGTCGCGCTGTCGCACCTGGGCGGTTCGTTGAACGCGGAACTGGCCCTGGCCCTCTCGGGCGCGCTGCCCGGCCTGGGTGCGCTGAGCGGGCTGGGCGAGTCGGTGGCTGGCAGCTTGGGTGCAGGTCTTTCGGGTCTTGTGAGCACTGGCGAGGCGATAGTAGGCAACCTGGGTGGCGGGCTGTCGGTCCTTGTGCAGACCGGCGGTGGGCTGTTTGCGGACTTCGGTGCTGCATTCCCGGGTCTCAGTGCGTCGCTCAGCGCGGAACTGTCGGCGGCACTCACAGGCTTGTCTGGTTTGGGTCCGATCGGTGCGCTGATCCAGGGCGGCCTGTCCGGTGGGGTGTCGGGTCTGGTGCACACCGGCGAGGTGCTGGCCGGGCAGTTCGGTGCGGGCCTGTCGGGTCTGGTGCAGACCGGTGAATCGCTCAGTGGTGGTTTGGGTGTGGCGCTGTCGCACCTGGGTGGCTCGTTGAACGCGGAACTGGCCCTGGCGCTGAGCGGCGGACTCAGCGGTCTGGGTCCGATCGGTGCGCTGATCCAGGGCGGTTTGAGCGGTGGGCTCTCGGGTCTGGTGCATACCGGCGAGGTGCTGGCCGGGCAGTTCGGTGCGGGCCTGTCGGGTCTGGTGCAGACCGGTGAATCGCTCAGTGGTGGTTTGGGTGTGGCGCTGTCGCACCTGGGTGGCTCGTTGAACGCGGAACTGGCCCTGGCGCTGAGCGGCGGACTCAGCGGTCTGGGTCCGATCGGTGCGCTGATCCAGGGCGGCTTGTCCGGTGGGCTCTCGGGTCTGGTGCACACCGGCGAGGTGCTGGCCGGGCAGTTCGGTGCGGGCCTGTCGGGTCTGGTGCAGACCGGTGAATCGCTCAGTGGTGGTTTGGGTGTGGCGCTGTCGCACCTGGGTGGCTCGTTGAACGCGGAACTGGCCCTGGCGCTGAGCGGCGGACTCAGCGGTCTGGGTCCGATCGGTGCGCTGATCCAGGGCGGCCTGTCCGGTGGGCTCTCGGGTCTGGTGCACACCGGCGAGGTGCTGGCCGGGCAGTTCGGTGCGGGCCTGTCGGGTCTGGTGCAGACCGGTGAATCGCTCAGTGGTGGTTTGGGTGTGGCGCTGTCGCACCTGGGTGGCTCGTTGAACGCGGAACTGGCCCTGGCGCTGAGCGGCGGACTCAGCGGTCTGGGTCCGATCGGTGCGCTGATCCAGGGCGGCCTGTCCGGTGGGCTCTCGGGTCTGGTGCACACCGGCGAGGTGCTGGCCGGGCAGTTCGGTGCGGGCCTGTCGGGTCTGGTGCAGACCGGTGAATCGCTCAGTGGTGGTTTGGGTGTGGCGCTGTCGCACCTGGGTGGCTCGTTGAACGCGGAACTGGCCCTGGCGCTGAGCGGCGGACTCAGCGGTCTGGGTCCGATCGGTGCGCTGATCCAGGGCGGCCTGTCCGGTGGGCTCTCGGGTCTGGTGCACACCGGCGAATTCTTGGCGGGCCAGTTCGGTGCGGGCCTGTCGGGTCTGGTGCAGACCGGTGAATCGCTCAGTGGTGGTTTGGGTGTCGCGCTGTCGCACCTGGGTGCCAGCCTGATGCTGGACGTCACTGGCAACCTGTCGGTGAACATCGGTGGGAATTTGCTGGCCGCCACGGAAGCCCTTACCGCCGGTCTTGCTGGTGGCCTTTCGAATCTTGTCCAGATCGGCGCTGGCCTGACGGGGAATCTGGGCGGTGCGCTGTCTGGCCTGACGCAGACCGGTGACACTATCGCGAGGATCTGGGTGAACACTGCGGAGGGGGTGGCTGATGCGCTCGGCGGCGCCCTGTCGGCGAGCCTCGGTGTTGGGGTTCCCGGGTTGCTAGGGACTGGTGAGACGCTAACGGCGGGTATCGATGGTGCTGCAGCTGGGCTGGTTCGGACCGGTGAGGGCATCGTCACGTCTTTGGACGCCGCCTTCGAGGATCTCGAAATCTCGATCCGTGCGAGCTTTGGCTTCGCCGCGTAGTAGCGCGTTGGTACCAACAGGCGATCTTGCAGCGTGGAATTGATTTGCAAACGACTGCATAACCATGCAGACTCGTGGAATGGCCGACGTACTAAGGGTGGCGGTTGCCGGCGCCACCGGCTATGCGGGCGGCGAGATCCTGCGGCTGTTGCTCGGGCATCCCGCTTATACCGACGGTCGGCTGACGATCGGTTCTGTGACCGCCGCCGCCAGCGCCGGCAGCACACTTGGTGAACACCACCCGCACCTGATTCCCTTGGCCCAGCGAGTGGTTGAGCCCACCGAGCTTTCCGTGCTCGATGGCCATGACGTGGTCTTCCTCGCCCTGCCGCACGGGCATTCCGCCGCGCTCGCCGAACAACTCAGCCCGCAGACTCTGATCATCGACTGCGGCGCGGACTTCCGGCTCACCGACGCGGCCGCGTGGGAGCGGTTCTACGGATCCACCCACGCCGGCAGTTGGCCGTATGGGCTGCCAGAGCTACCCGGTGCCCGCGAACGGCTGCACGGGGCTCGCCGCATCGCGGTTCCGGGCTGCTATCCGACCGCGGCGCTGCTGGCGTTGCTGCCCGCGGTAGCCGAGGACCTCGTCGAACCCGCGGTCACGGTGGTCGCCGTCAGTGGCACGTCGGGAGCGGGTCGCGCCGCCAAGACCGATCTGCTCGGCTCGGAGGTCATCGGATCGGCGCGGGCCTACAACATCGCCGGCGCCCACCGGCACACCCCCGAGATCGCCCAGGGGTTACGGGCCGTCACCGACCGCGATGTCACGGTGTCGTTCACGCCGGTGCTCATCCCGACTTCTCGCGGCATCCTGGCCACCTGCACCGCGCGCACCCGGTCGCCGCTGTCACAGCTGCGAGCGGCATACGAAAAAGCTTATGATGCAGAACCGTTCATCTACCTGATGCCCGAAGGGCAGCTGCCCCGCACCGGATCGGTCATCGGCAGCAACGCGGCGCAGATCGCCGTCGCGGTGGACGAGGCGGCCGAGACCTTCGTGGCGATCGCGGCGATCGACAACTTGGTCAAGGGCACCGGCGGCGCCGCGGTGCAGTCGATGAACCTCGCGTTGGGCTGGCCCGAGACCGCGGGCCTTTCGGTGGTCGGGGTGGCGCCATGACCCAGACGCGGCTGGTGCGCGCGCAGGGCGTCACCGCGGCCGCCGGCTTCCGGGCCGCCGGCATCCGCGCCGGGCTCAAGAAATCGGGGGGACGCGATCTCGCCCTGGTCTTCAACGAGGGGCCCGACTACGCCGCCGCGGGAGTCTTTACCCGCAATCAGGTCAAGGCGGCGCCGGTGTTGTGGACGCGGCAGGTGCTGACCACGGGCCAGCTGCGGGCGGTGATCCTCAACTCCGGAGGTGCCAACGCCTGCACCGGACCGGCCGGATTCCAGGACAGCCACGCCACCGCGGAAGCAGTCGCCGCCGCGCTGTCGGACTGGGGAACCGAAACCGGCGCCATCGAGGTCGCGGTCTGCTCCACCGGGCTGATCGGCGACCGGCTGCCGATGGACAAGGTGCTGACCGGTGTCCGGGAAATCGTGCACGAGATGGCGGGCGGCCTCAACGGCGGCGAGGACGCGGCCCACGCCATCATGACCACCGACACGGTGCCCAAACAGGTTGCGCTGCATCACCGGGACAACTGGACCGTGGGTGGGATGGCCAAGGGTGCGGGCATGCTGGCGCCGTCGTTGGCCACCATGTTGTGCGTGCTCACCACCGACGTGGTTGCCGAGGCGGCGGCACTCGACCAGGCGTTGCGCCGTGCCGCGGCCCGGACTTTCGACCGACTCGACATCGACGGCTGCTGCTCCACTAACGACACGGTGCTGCTGTTGGCCTCCGGTGCCAGCGGCGTCGCGGCGCCGCAGGCCGACCTCGACGATGCGGTCCTGCGGGTCTGTGACGACCTGTGCGCGCAGCTACAAGCCGACGCTGAGGGGGTGACCAAGCGCGTCACCGTGACGGTGCGCGGAGCCGCCTCCGAGGAGCAGGCGCTGGCGGCGGCCCGGTCGATCGCCCGCGACAGCCTGGTCAAGACCGCGGTGTTCGGCTCGGACCCCAACTGGGGCCGGGTGCTCGCGGCCGTCGGACTGGCCCCGGGAGTTACCCTCGACCCGGATCGAATCAATGTGTCGTTCAATGGGTCTGCGGTGTGTATCGGTGGCGTTGGGGCGCCGGGCGCGCGCGACGTCGATCTCTCGGCGATCGACATCGACATCGCCGTCGACCTCAGCGTCGGCGACGGCCAGGCGGCCATCCGGACCACCGATCTGTCGCACGCCTACGTCGAAGAGAACTCGGCCTACAGCACATGAACACCAGCACCGACGCATTACCCACCCAGGTCAAGGCGCAAGTGCTGGCCGAAGCCCTGCCGTGGCTCAAGCAGCTGCACGGCAAAATCGTCGTGGTCAAATACGGCGGCAACGCCATGACCGATGACGCGCTGCGGCAGGCGTTCGCCGCCGATATGGCCTTTCTGCGCAACTGCGGAATCCATCCCGTCGTGGTGCACGGCGGCGGACCGCAGATCACCGCCATGCTGCACCGCCTCGGCATCGCCAAGGGGGACTTCAAGGGCGGGTTCCGGGTCACCACACCGGAAGTGCTCGACGTGGCGCGGATGGTGCTGTTCGGTCAGGTGGGCCGCGAGCTTGTCAACCTGATCAACGCGCACGGACCGTATGCCGTCGGAATCACAGGCGAGGACGCGCAACTGTTCACCGCCGTGCGGCGCAGTGTCAACGTGGACGGCGTGGCGACCGACATCGGCCTTGTTGGCGACGTCGACCGGGTCAACACCGCGGCGGTGCTGGATCTGATTGCCGCGGGCCGCATTCCGGTGGTGTCGACGCTTGCCCCTGACGTCGACGGTGTGGTGCACAACATCAACGCAGACACCGCGGCGGCGGCGTTGGCCGAAGCTCTGGGAGCCCAGAAGCTTTTGATGCTGACCGATGTGGAAGGCCTGTTCACCAGATGGCCGGACCGGGATTCGTTGGTCAGCGAAATCGACACCGCCACATTGGCGCAACTACTTCCAACGCTGGAGACGGGCATGATCCCCAAGATTGAAGCGTGCCTGCGGGCCGTCACCGGCGGAGTGCCCAGCGCGCACGTCATCGACGGACGGGTCGAACACTGCGTGCTGGTGGAACTTTTCACCAACGCGGGCACGGGCACAAAGGTGGTGGCCGCGTGACCCAAACGGAGACTCTGCAGCGGCGGTGGGAAGCCGTGATGATGAACAACTACGGCACCCCGCCGGTGGCCCTGGCGAGCGGTGACGGCGCGGTCGTCACCGACGTGGACGGCAAGAGTTACCTGGACCTGCTCGGCGGTATCGCCGTCAACGTGCTGGGCCATCGCCACCCGGCCGTCATCGACGCCGTCACGCACCAGCTGGCGACGTTGGGGCACACCTCCAACCTGTACGCCACCGAACCCGGGATCGCCTTAGCCGAAGAACTGGTTGCGCTACTCGGCGCCGACGCCAAGGCCCGGGTCTTGTTCTGCAACTCGGGAACCGAGGCCAACGAGGCGGCGTTCAAGCTGTCCCGACTCACCGGCCGGACGAAACTGGTTGCAGCGCAAGAGGGCTTCCACGGGCGGACGATGGGCTCGCTGGCGTTGACGGGTCAGCCGGCCAAGCAGGCACCGTTTGAGCCGTTACCGGGTTACGTCACGCACGTGCCCTACGGCGACGCCGATGCGCTGGCGGCCGCGGTGGACGACGGCACCGCCGCGGTATTCCTGGAACCGATCATGGGGGAGAGCGGAGTCGTCGTCCCGCCCGAGGGCTACCTCGTCGCGGCACGCGATATCACCGCCCGGCACGGCACGCTACTGGTGCTCGACGAGGTGCAGACCGGAATGGGCCGCACCGGAACCTTTTTCGCCCACCAGCACGACGGCATCACCCCGGACGTGGTGACGCTGGCCAAGGGCCTCGGCGGCGGACTGCCGATCGGGGCGTGTCTGGCCATTGGCCCGGCCGCAGACCTGTTGACCCCCGGGTTGCACGGCAGCACCTTCGGCGGCAACCCGGTCTGCACCGCCGCGGCGCTGGCCGTGGTGCGGGCGCTGGCCGCCGAGGACCTGGTGGCGCGGGCCGAGACGCTGGGCAAGTCGTTGCGGCACGGCGTTGAATCGCTTGGCCACCCGCTGATCGACCACATGCGCGGCCGCGGATTGCTCTGGGGCATCGTGCTGACCGCGCCACGCGCCAAGGACACCGAGGCGGTCGCACGCGACGCCGGATTCCTGGTCAACGCGCCGACTCCCGACGTCATCCGGTTGGCGCCGCCGCTGGTGATCACCGAAGCCCAACTCGACAGCTTCGTCGCGGCGCTGCCCGCGATTTTAGACGCCGCCGGGGGGACAGATGCTTAAACACTTTCTGCGTGACGACGATTTGTCGCCCGACGAACAGTCCGAAGTTCTCCAACTGGCGGCCGAACTGAAGAAGGATCCGTTCAGCCGTCGCCCCCTGGAGGGGCCACGCGGGGTCGCGGTCATCTTCGACAAGAACTCGACCCGCACCCGGTTCTCCTTCGAGGTGGGTATTGCGCAACTCGGTGGGCACGCCGTCGTCGTCGACAGTCACAGCACCCAGCTGGGCCGCGAGGAGACCCTGCAGGACACGGCAAAAGTGTTGTCCCGCTACGTCGACGCCATTGTCTGGCGGACCTTTGCCCAAAACCGGCTGACCGCCATGGCGTCGGTCGCGAGCGTGCCGGTAGTCAACGCCTTGTCCGACGACTTCCATCCCTGCCAGGTGCTGGCCGACCTGCAAACGATTGCCGAGCGGAAGGGATCGCTGAAAGGCTTGAAGCTGGCCTACTTCGGCGATGGTGCCAACAACATGGCGCACTCCCTGATGCTCGGCAGCGTCACCGCGGGCATCCACGTCACCGTCGCCGCGCCGGACGGGTTCGCGCCCAGTCCGGCGGTGCTGGCCGCCGCCCAGCATCGCGCCGAGGCCACCGGCGCCTCGGTGACCGTGACCGCGGATGCCGATGCGGCCGCCACCGGCGCCGACGTGCTGGTCACCGACACCTGGACGTCTATGGGGCAGGAGAACGACGGGCTGGACCGCGTCAAGCCGTTCCGGCCCTTCCAGGTCAATGCGCGACTGCTGGCCCGGGCCGATGCGGAAGCCATTGTGCTGCATTGTCTCCCGGCCCATCGCGGGGACGAGATCACCGACGAGGTGATGGACGGACCGGCCAGCGTGGTGTGGGACGAGGCCGAAAACCGGCTGCATGCGCAGAAGGCGCTGCTGGTGTGGCTACTGGAGCGGTCTCGGTGACGCGCTCCAAACATCCGGCCGAAACGACCCGGGTCGGCCGTCAGGCCCGCATCGTGACGATCCTGTCGTCGGCCCCCGTACGCAGCCAAAGCGAGCTGGCGACGCTGTTGGCAGACGAAGGAATCGAGGTCACCCAGGCGACGCTGTCGCGGGACCTGGAGGAGTTGGGCGCGGTCAAACTGCGTGGGGCCGACGGCGGCGTCGGCGTCTACGTCGTCCCCGAGGACGGCAGCCCGGTGCGCGGAGTATCGGGTGGTACAGACCGGATGTCGCGCCTACTCAGTGACCTGCTCGTGTCGACCGATGCCAGTGGCAACCTGGCGGTGCTGCGCACGCCGCCCGGTGCCGCGCACTACTTGGCCAGCGCCATCGACCGCGCCGCACTGCCCCAGGTCGTCGGCACCGTCGCCGGTGATGACACCATCTTTGTCGTTGCCCGCGAGCCGATGACCGGTGCCGAACTCGCCGGCATGTTCGAGAACATCCAGTAAGGAGATTGGTCATGGCAGAGCGCGGGTCAGAACGCGTCATCCTGGCGTATTCCGGCGGTCTGGACACTTCGGTGGCCATCAGCTGGATCGGCAAGGAGACCGGCCGCGAGGTCGTGGCGGTGGCGATTGATCTCGGCCAGGGCGGCGAGGACATGGAGGTCATCCGCCAGCGGGCGCTGGACTGCGGCGCAGTGGAGGCCGTGGTCGTCGATGCCCGCGACGAGTTCGCCGAGGGTTACTGCCTGCCCACCGTCATGAACAACGCGCTCTATATGGACCGTTATCCGCTGGTGTCGGCGATCAGCCGTCCCCTGATCGTCAAGCATCTGGTCGCGGCCGCCCGCGAACACGGCGGCGGAATCGTCGCGCACGGATGCACCGGCAAGGGCAACGACCAGGTCCGGTTCGAGGTTGGATTCGCTTCGTTGGCACCGGATCTGCAGGTGCTGGCGCCGGTGCGCGACTACGCGTGGACGCGGGAGAAGGCCATCGCATTCGCCGAGGAGAACGCGATCCCGATCAACGTCACCAAACGCTCGCCGTTCTCGATCGACCAAAACGTGTGGGGTCGCGCGGTGGAGACCGGCTTCCTGGAACACCTGTGGAATGCGCCCACCAAAGATGTCTACGACTACACCGAAGACCCGACCGTCAACTGGAACACGCCCGACGAGGTGATCGTCGGGTTCGAGCAAGGCGTGCCGGTGTCAATCGATGGCAACCCGGTCTCCATGCTGCAGGCGATCGAAGAACTCAACCGCCGCGCCGGGGCGCAGGGCGTCGGGCGCCTCGACGTCGTCGAGGACCGGCTGGTGGGTATCAAGAGCCGCGAGATTTACGAGGCGCCGGGCGCGATGGTGCTCATCACGGCACACACCGAACTCGAGCACGTCACGCTGGAGCGCGAACTGGGCCGGTTCAAACGCCAGACCGACCAGCGCTGGGCCGAGCTGGTGTACGACGGACTGTGGTACTCGCCGTTGAAGGCGGCTCTGGAAGACCTTCGTCGCCAAGACCCAAGAGCACGTTTCCGGCGAGGTGCGAATGGTGTTGCACGGCGGTCACATTGCGGTGAACGGCCGGCGCAGCGCCGAGTCGCTCTACGACTTCAACCTGGCCACCTACGACGAGGGCGACAGCTTCGACCAGTCGATGTCGAAGGGCTTCGTTTACGTGCACGGGTTGTCGTCCAAGCTCGCGGCCCGCCGGGACCTAGGGTGACGGTCTTCTGGCGAGCAGACACAAAAGCCCCCGACACGCCGGGCGCAAAGGGGCTTTTATGTCTGCTCGGCACAAGAAGGTGAGCACCAACCAGGGGTCGTTGTGGGGCGGGCGCTTCGCCGACGGCCCGGCGGAGGCGCTGGCCGCACTGAGCAAGTCCACCCACTTCGACTGGGCGCTGGCGCCCTACGATGTCACCGCGTCGCGGGCCCACACCATCGTGCTGTTCCGGGCCGGGTTGCTTACCGAGGAGCAGCGCGACGGGCTGCTGGCCGGGCTGGACAGCCTCGCCGAGGACGTCGCCGACGGCAGCTTCGGCCCAGTGGTCAGTGACGAGGATGTGCACGCCGCGCTGGAGCGCGGGCTGATCGACCGGGTGGGACCGGACTTAGGCGGCCGGTTGCGGGCCGGACGCTCCCGCAACGACCAGGTGGCCACGCTGTTCCGGATGTGGCTGCGTGACGCGGTACGGCGGGTCGCCACCGGTGCGCTCGATGTCGTCGCTGCGCTCGCCGCCCAGGCCGGCGCCCACCCGACGGCCATCATGCCCGGCAAGACCCACCTGCAGTCCGCCCAGCCGATCCTGTTGGCGCACCATCTGCTGGCGCACGCGCATCCCCTGCTGCGCGACGTGGACAGGATCGTCGACTTCGACGACCGCACCGCGGTCTCCCCATACGGCTCCGGCGCCCTGGCCGGTTCGTCGCTGGGCCTGGATCCCGACGCGATCGCCGCGGACCTGGGTTTCGCCAGCGCCACCGACAATTCCATCGATGCGACGGCCGCTCGGGACTTTGCCGCCGAGGCCGCGTTCATCTTCGCCATGATCGCCGTCGACTTGTCCCGGCTCGCCGAGGACATCATCATCTGGAGCACCACCGAATTCGGCTACGTCACGCTGCACGATTCGTGGTCCACCGGCAGTTCGATCATGCCGCAGAAGAAGAACCCCGACATCGCCGAGCTGGCCCGCGGCAAGTCCGGCCGGTTGATCGGGAACCTGGCCGGGCTGCTGGCGACGCTCAAGGCCCAGCCCCTGGCTTACAACCGCGACCTGCAGGAAGACAAGGAGCCGGTGTTCGACTCGGTGGCCCAACTGGAGTTGCTGCTGCCGGCGATGGCGGGGCTGGTAGCCAGCCTGACGTTCAACGTCGAGCGGATGGCGGCCCTGGCCCCGGCTGGCTATTCGCTGGCCACCGACATCGCTGAATGGCTGGTGCGTCAGGGAGTGCCGTTCCGGTCAGCGCACGAGGCCGCCGGCGCGGCGGTGCGGGTCGCCGAGGGCCGCGGCGTCGGATTAGAAGAGCTGACCGACGACGAGCTGGCGGCCATCAGCCCCGAGCTGACGCCGCAGGTCCGCGACGTGTTGACGATCGAAGGGTCGGTTTCATCACGCGATGCGCGGGGGGGCACCGCGCCGACCCGGGTCGCCGACCAGCTGAAAGCGGTCCTGGCCAGCGGCGACGCGCTCAGGGGCCGACTGCGCCGGGACTAGACGGGCTTAGACCGGGCGAAAGCCGTTCTTTGCCGGGCAGTTGCGGCGCGGACTAAACTCGCATGTGAGTTGGTTCGGCTGAGCCGTTCGATCTAGATCCTCGTCGCCAAAGGGTGGGAAAATGAGCGTCATCGCAGGTGTATCGGGTGCGTTGCCGCCGTATCGCTACTCCCAGGGAGAGCTCACCGATTTCTTCCTCGCCATCCCGGAATTCGCGGAGTACGAAGACATCGTTCGGCAGCTGCATTCCAGCGCCAAAGTCAACAGTCGGCACCTGGTCCTGCCGATCGAGGCGTATCCGGGGCTGACCGACTTCAGCGCGGCCAACCGCATATTCACCGAAAAAGCCGTTGACCTGGGTTGTGAGGCGCTGATGGGCGCCCTCGACGAGGCCGGTCTGCGACCACAAGACGTCGACGCGCTGATCACCACAACGGTCACCGGTCTCGCTGTCCCGTCGGTGGACGCCCGGATCGCGGCGCGGCTGGGGCTGCGCGACGATGTGCGCCGGGTGCCGTTGTTCGGACTGGGCTGCGTGGCCGGGGCGGCGGGGGTGGCGCGACTCAACGACTACCTGCGCGGCGCGCCGGACGCCGTCGCGGCCCTCATCTCTGTCGAACTCTGCTCATTGACCTACCCCGGATACAAGCCGTCGCTGGCCGGTTTGGTCGGCAGTGCCCTGTTTGCTGACGGAGCGGCGGCGGTGGTGGCGGTCGGCGACCGGCGCGCCGAGCAGCTCAACCCGGGCGGCCCGGACATCCTGGATTCCCAAAGTCACCTCTACCCCGACTCGCTGCGCACGATGGGCTACGACGTCGGCGCCGCGGGATTCGAGCTGGTGCTCTCGAAGGATGTGGCGGCCGTGGTCGAGCAGTACATCGCCGACGACGTCAACACATTTCTGTCGGCACACGGCCTGAGCACTACCGACATCGGCGCTTTTGTCAGCCACCCGGGCGGTCCCAAGGTGATCGAGGCGATCGTCGCCAGCCTCGATCTGCCACCGGAGGCCCTCGAGCTGACCTGGCGTTCGCTCGGCGAGATCGGCAACCTCTCGTCGGCCTCGGTGCTGCACGTGTTGCGCGACACCCTGGCCAAGCCCCCGCCGTCGGGAAGCCCGGGCCTGATGCTCGCGATGGGCCCGGGATTCTGTTCCGAGCTTGTCTTGCTGCGCTGGCATTGATGCGTGCCGCCCGTTCGCTTGAGTAACTCGGAAGGCCGGGTTGGATGAATAGCAGTCAAGAGCTGGTCGATGCCCTCCGCAAATCTTTGAAGGAAAACGAGCGGCTCAAGCGGGAGAACCGCCAATTTCTGACCGCACTGGCTGAGGGGCCCGTCGAGCCGGTGGCGGTGGTGGGGATGGGTTGCCGGTATCCGGGTGGGATCGACACCCCGGACGGCTTGTGGGACATGGTGGCCGAGGGTCGTGACGTGGTGTCCGAATTTCCGACCGACCGGGGCTGGGATACCACGGAGTTGTTTGACCCGGATCCCGACGCGGTGGGCAAGTCCTATACCCGGTCTGGCGGGTTTCTGGTCGATGTGACCGATTTCGATGCGGCGTTCTTCGGGATCGCACCCAGCGAGGCGCTCGCGATGGATCCCCAGCAACGCCTGTTGCTGGAGGTGTCGTGGGAGGCGCTGGAACGGGCCGGGATTGACCCGTTGGGATTGCGGGGTTCGGCGACAGGTGTGTTCGCCGGGGTGTTCCACGGTTCGTACGGCGGTCAGGGGCGGGTGCCCGGCGATCTGGAGAGGTATGGCCTGCGTGGTTCGACCCTGAGCGTGGCGTCCGGCCGGGTGGCCTACGTGCTCGGATTGGAGGGCCCGGCGGTGTCGCTGGATACCGCGTGTTCGTCATCGTTGGTGGCGATGCACCTGGCGGCGCAATCGCTGCGGTCGGGGGAGTCGGATTTGGCGCTGGCCGGTGGCGTGACGGTAATGGCCACACCGGCCATGTTTGTCGACTTCAGTCGACAGCGGGCATTATCGGCCGACGGTCGTTGCAAATCGTACGCCGGCGCCGCTGACGGAACCGGGTTCTCCGAGGGCGCCGCGGTGCTGGTGCTGGAGCGGCTGGCCGATGCGCGGCGGCTGGGGCATCCCGTGCTCGCCGTGCTGCGCGGATCTGCGGTCAATCAGGACGGCGCCTCCAACGGACTGGCGACGCCCAACGGTCCTTCGCAGCAACGGGTGATCCGGGCGGCGTTGGCCAGCGCGCGATTGACGGCGGCCGAGGTGGATCTGATGGAGGGCCACGGCACCGGGACCTCGCTGGGGGATCCGATTGAGGCGCAGGCAATCCTGGCGACATACGGGCAGGGGCGGCCCGCGGATCAACCGTTGTGGTTGGGATCGATCAAATCAAACATGGGGCACACATCGGCGGCGGCGGGCGCGGCCGGAGTGATCAAGATGGTGCAGGCGATTCGGCACGGCGTGATGCCGAAGACGTTGCATGTGGATGCGCCCACGCCGCAAGTGGATTGGTCGGCGGGCGCCGTTTCGTTGTTGACCGAAGCGCGGCCGTGGCCGGCAGGGCAGCGCCCGCGGCGGGCGGGGGTGTCGGCATTCGGCATCAGCGGGACCAATGCGCACGTGATCGTCGAGGAGCCGCCGCCGTTGGAAACGGTTGTCGCTGATCGTGACAACTCGGACACCGCGACGGCATGGGTGTTGTCGGCCCGTTCGGGCGAAGCGTTGCGGAACCAGGCGGCTCGCTTGCTGACGCGGGTGTCCGCCGACGCCGGCCTGAGCCCGGTGGATGTCGGTTGGTCGTTGGTATCGACCCGCTCGACGTTTGACCACCGGGCCGTCGTGGTGGGCGCGGACCGTACGGCTTTGACGGCCGGGTTAGCCGGGTTGGCTGCCGGTGACCCGGGTGCGAATGTCGTGCTGGGTCGGGCGCGGTCGATGGACAGGACCGTGTTCGTGTTTCCCGGGCAAGGCTCGCAGTGGGTCGGCATGGGAGCCGAGTTGCTCGACACCTCAACGGTATTCGCCGACCACCTGCACCGCTGCGACAAGGCGCTGGGCCAGCATGTCGACTGGTCGTTAATCGACGTGATCCGCGGGGCGGCGGGTGCACCCGGCCTGGAGCGGGTGGACGTGGTGCAGCCGGCGCTGTGGGCCGTGATGGTGTCCCTGGCCGAGTTGTGGCGCTCGGTGGGTGTTGTCCCGGATGCGGTGATCGGACACTCGCAGGGTGAGATCGCCGCCGCATATGTGGCGGGGGCGCTGTCGCTGGAAGACGCCGCCCGGGTGGTCGCACTGCGAAGCCGGCTGCTGGTGCAGCTGTCGGGCGCCGGCGGCATGGTCTCGCTGGCATGTGGGCTGTCACAAGCCTCGGAGCTGGTGGCTCCTTGGGAAGATCGGCTGAATATCGCTGCGGTCAACGGCGTTTCAGCTGTCGCGGTGTCTGGTGATATCGCGGCTCTGGACGAGCTGTTGCTGCGTTGCGAGGCGGAAAACATTCGCGCCCGCAAAATCGACGTCGACTATGCGTCACACTCGGTGCAGGTCGATGCGATCCGGGAACCTCTCGCCGAGGCGCTGGCCGGCCTTGAGCCCCGATCATCATCGGTCGCATTCTTCTCCACGGTCACCGGCGAACTGTCCGACACCACCGGCTTGGACGCCGACTACTGGTACCGAAGCATCAGGCAGACGGTCGAATTCGAACGGGCGATACGTAGCGCACGCGACGCCGGATACCGGGTTTTCATCGAATCCAGTCCGCATCCGGTGTTGATCGCCGGCATTGAACAAACTCTGGCCGATCATCACGGATCCCCGGCCCGTTTGGAGGACGCGGTCGTCATCCCGTCAGTGGGCCGCGACGACGGCGGCCTCGACAGGTTTTTGCTGTCCGCGGGCCAGGCCCATGCCGCCGGTGTGCGGGTCGATTGGCGGGCGGCGTTCGCCGGCTCCGGGGGACACCGAGTGGAGCTGCCGACGTATGCGTTTGTGCGCCGCCGCTTCTGGCTGCCGCTCGAGCCGACGGGGTCGGCGAATGTGGGCAGTTTGGGGCTGGAACGGGCCGAGCATGGGCTGTTAGGCGCCGTCGTGGACCGGCCCGATTCCGGTGGAGTGGTATTGACGGGCCGGCTATCGGTGGTCGCCCAGCCCTGGTTGGCCGATCATGCGGTGGCCGGGGTGGTGTTGTTCCCGGGGGCGGCCTTTGTGGAGCTGGCCGTTCGCGCCGGCGATGAGGTGGGCTGCGGGGTGGTGGAGGAGTTGACGTTGTCGGCCCCGCTGATCCTGCCGGCGGCCGGCGCGGTGCGGGTGCAGGTGGTCGTCGGTGCCGCCGAGGATTCCGGGCGCCGACCGGTTTCGGTGTATTCCGTTGGTGCTGGTAGCGATGCGGAGTGGATGTTGCACGCCGAGGGGTCGTTGGGCGTCCGGTCTGTTGATCCGTCCGTTGACTTGTCGGTGTGGCCCCCGGCCGGTGCAACGGCGGTGGATGTGACCGGCGCGTATCACCAGCTGGCGGGCCGAGGCTATGAGTATGGTCCCGCGTTTCGAGGTCTGCAGGCGATGTGGCGCCGAGGGGATGAGGTCTTCGCCGAGGTTGCTATCCCCACTAACGCCAGCGGCGCAGGTGCGGACGTTGGCGGGTTCGGGATACACCCGGTGCTGTTGGACGCGGCGTTACATGTTTTGGGGGTAACCGGCGAGCAGGCCCAGACGATGTTGCCGTTTTCCTGGCAGGGGGTGTCGCTGCACGCCGCGGGCGCTTCGCGGGCGCGCGTCCGGATTGCGCCGGCTGGTGCGGGTGCGGTGTCGGTGGACATGGCCGACCCGCTCGGGTTGCCGGTGTTGTCGGTGCAGTCCCTGACTATGCGCCCGGCGTCGATACAAAGACTGTCTGCGCCGCCAGCCGCTGCCGAGGACGGTGGATTGCTGGAGGTGACGTGGTCGGCGGTGGCCGCCCAAAACGGTATCGGCGACCGTCAGGACCTGGTGGTGTGGGAGCCCGGTTCTGCGCGTGCGGATTTGGTGGAGTCGGTGTACGCGGCTACCCATGAAGCGTTGGCAATGTTGCAGTCGTGGCTGGCCGGTGACGGGGCCGCGGTGTTGGTGGTGCTCACTCGTGGCGCCGTCGCCTTGGCCGGCGAGGATGTCTCGGATCTCGCTGGTGCGGCGGTTTGGGGGCTGGTGCGCTCGGCCCAGGCGGAGCATCCGGACCGGATCGTGTTGGTGGACTCCGACGAGTCGGTTGACCTGGGTGCGGTAATCGCCTGCGCGGAGCCGCAACTGGTGGTCCGAGAGGGCGTGGTGTATGGGGCCCGGCTGGCGCCACCCAGTCCGCAGCCGGTTTTGCGCCTGCCGGCGGGGGGTTGGCGGCTGGCCGCCGGTGGACAGGGGACGTTTGAAGACCTCGTCGTCGAGCAGTGCCCTCAGCAGGAGGTGGCGAACGGCCAAGTGCGAGTGGCGGTGGCCGCGGTCGGTGTGAATTTCCGGGATGTGTTGGTGGCCTTGGGGATGTATCCCGGGGGTGGGGATTTGGGGGTCGACGGTGCCGGTGTTGTCGTCGAGGTGGGCCCCGGGGTTTCCGGTGTCGCCGTCGGCGACCCGGTGATGGGGTTGTTGGGAGTGCTGGGCTCCGAAGCGGTGGTGGACGCGCGCTTGGTGACCGCGGTGCCGGCCGGATGGTCGTTGGCCGCCGCAGCCGGGGCGCCGGCGGTTTTCCTGACGGCGATATACGGGTTGTCCGTATTGGCGGGGCTGCGGGCCGGTGAGCGGGTGCTGGTGCACGCCGCAACCGGCGGCGTGGGAATGGCTTCGGTGCAGTTGGCCCGGCATTTGGGGGCCGAGGTTTTCGCGACCGCGAGCCGAGGCAAGTGGGATACCTTGCGCGCGATGGGCTTTGACGACGACCATATCGGCGATTCGCGGACGTTGGAGTTCGAGGACCAGTTCTTGGCGGCCAGCGGTGGAGCCGGGATGGATGTGGTGCTCAACTCGCTGGCCGGCGAATTCACCGATGCGTCGTTGCGGTTGTTGGTTCGCGGTGGCCGGTTCATCGAAATGGGCAAGACCGATCCTCGCCAACCGGCGGACATCGCCGCACAATACCCGGGCGTGCAGTACCGGGCGTTTGATCTGATCGAGGCCGGTCAGGACCGTATCGCCGAAATGCTCGGCGAATTGACAGGTTTGGTGGCGGCCGGGGTGCTGGCGGCGTTGCCCGTCAAAACGTTTGACGTGCGGCGAGTTTCGTCGGCATATCGATTTGTCAGTCAGGCCCGCCACACCGGAAAGGTGGTCTTGACCCTGCCCGACGGTCCCGCCGCCGGGTTTGCCGGCGGCACCGTCCTCATCACCGGTGGGACCGGGATGGCCGGCTCGGCGGTGGCCCGTCATCTGGTGACGCGTTACCGGGCCGCGCATGTGCTGCTGGCCAGCCGCAGCGGCTTACAAGCCGAAGGGGTGGCCGAGCTCGTCGCGCAGTTGCAGGATGCGGGCGCGCAAGTGTCGGTGGTGGCCTGCGATGTGGCCGACCGTGAGGCGGTGGCGGGATTGTTGGCCCACGTGCCGGCGCGCTACCCGTTGCGGGCGGTGATTCATGCCGCGGGCGTTCTCGATGATGGGTTGATCTCTTCACTCACTCCGGATCGGATGGATGCGGTGTTGGGTGCCAAGGTCGATGGCGCCTGGAATCTGCATGAGCTGACCCAGGGCATGGAATTGTCGGCGTTCGTGGTGTTTTCGTCGATGGCCGGGATCGTCGGCACCCCGGGTCAGGGTAATTATGCGGCGGCCAACAGCTTCCTGGACGGACTCATCGCGCATCGGCGGCACGCTGGGTTGCCCGGCTTGTCGATGGCGTGGGGGCTGTGGGAGCAGGCCAGCGCGATGACGCAACACCTCGGGGACCGCGACAAGGCCCGGATGAGCCGGGTCGGGCTGGCCCCCTTGTCAACCGGCCAGGCTCTCCAGCTCTTCGATGCCGCCATGGTCGCCGACCGCGAGGTGGTGGTGGCTTCGCGCCTGGACCAGGACGCGCTCAGCGCCAACAGCGCGGCGCTGCCACCGCTGCTGAGCCGGCTGGCCAGCCGCCCCGCTCGGCGCGTCGTCAACGAGACCGACACTGTCGCACCGGTGACCGGATTGACCGCGCGCCTACAGGGGCTCTCCACTGAGCAGCGTCATCGCGCGCTGGTCGACTTGGTGTGCGTCAACGCCGCGACGGTGTTGGGCCGCCCCACGGCCACGGACATCGACGCTGGGCGCGCGTTCCAAGAGCTGGGCTTTGACTCGCTGACCGCGGTGGAGCTGCGTAACCGCCTTAAAACCACTACCGGACTGACCCTTTCGCCAACCCTGATCTTCGACTACCCGACGCCGGCCGTCCTGGCCGAGCACCTCGGAACCCGACTGCCCGGCAGCACCGGCCAACCCGACCTGCTGGCGCGTTTCAATGAGATAACCCGTGAACTCCAAACGCTGCTCGACCGACCCGACTGGAATCCCGACGACAAAACCCAATTGAGCACGCACCTCCGAACCCTGCTGGGCACGCTGGGCACCGACCCCGATGCCGATCTGCCCTACGACCCCCGCGACGAGGACATCCACAACGCCACCGAAAGCGAACTCTTCGCCATCCTTGACGAAGAACTCGGCTCCTAACACCACTACGAGGACCTGCCTGTGCCGAGCGACCCGAAGCAACTCGATTACCTGAAGCGCCTGACGGCTGATCTACGCCAGGCGCGACGGCGTGTTTCGGAGTTGGAAGGCAAGTCGTTCGAGCCGGTGGCGGTGGTGGGGATGGCGTGCCGGTACCCGGGTGGGGTGGATTCGCCCGAAGCTTTGTGGGAGATGGTGGTCGAGGGCCGTGATGCGGTCGGGGACTTTCCGGCGGACCGCGGCTGGGATCTCGCGGGATTATTCGACCCAGACCCCGACGCTCTCGGCAAAATGTACGTGCGGAACGGTTCATTCCTTTCCGACGCCGGCGATTTCGATGCAGGATTCTTCGGTATCGGACCCAGCGAGGCGCTGGCGATGGATCCGCAGCAGCGGCTGCTGCTGGAGGTCTCGTGGGAAGCCTTGGAGCGGAGTGGGATTGACCCGACGACATTGCGCGGCACGGCGACGGGAGTATTCGCCGGGGTCATCCACTCCAGCTACGGCGGTGAGGTGGAAGGCGAGCTGGAGGGTTACGGGCTCACCGGCTCGACATTGAGCGTGGCCTCGGGCCGGGTGTCCTACGTGCTGGGTTTGGAAGGCCCGGCGGTATCGGTGGATACGGCGTGCTCCTCATCATTGGTGGCACTGCATCTGGCGGCGCAGTCACTACGGTCGGGGGAGTGCGATCTCGCCCTGGTGGGCGGCGTGACGGTGATGTCGACCCCCGGCGCATTTGTGGAGTTCAGCCGCCAGCGGGCGCTGGCCGCCGACGGTCGGTGCAAGGTATATGCCGGTGCCGCCGATGGGACCGCATGGTCGGAAGGCGCGGGCGTGATCGTGGTCGAGCGGCTGGCCGATGCGCGGCGATTGGGGCATCCGGTGTTGGCCCTGTTGCGGGCGTCCGCGGTGAATCAAGACGGTGCGTCCAACGGGCTGACCGCCCCGAATGGGCCTTCGCAACAACGATTGATCCGAGCGGCACTGGCTAACGGCGGCCTGACCGCGGCCGACGTGGACGTGGTCGAAGGGCACGGGACGGGAACCACGCTGGGGGACCCGATCGAAGCGCAGGCACTGCTGGCGACGTACGGCCAGGACCGGCCGGCGGACCGGCCGCTGTGGTTGGGTTCGATCAAATCCAATATCGGTCATACCTCGGCAGCGGCGGGGGTGGCCGGGGTGATCAAGATGGTGCAGGCGATGCGGCATGGGCTGCTGCCGAAGACGCTGAATGTGGACGAGCCCACGCCGCATGTGGATTGGTCCGAGGGCGCGGTTTCGGTATTGACCGAGCCGCAGCCCTGGCCGGTCGTGGACCGGCCGCGGCGGGCGGGGGTGTCGTCCTTCGGCATCAGCGGTACGAATGCGCATGTCATTATCGAGCAGTCTCCGGAGCCGGAAAGCCCGGAAAGGCCAGAAAGCCTTGTCATTCAACAGAATGACGCCAAGGTAGCGACGGCCTGGGTGATCTCGGCCCGCTCGCAGCAGGCGCTGACCAATCAGGCCACCCGGTTGCTGGCGCACGTGACTGGCAATCCTGATCAGAGCCCGGTGGATGTCGGCTGGTCATTGGTCTCCACGCGATCGGTTTTCGAGCATCGCGCGGTGGTGGTCGGCGCCGACCGGGACGCTCTGATGGCCGGTCTGGCCGGGCTGGCCGCCGGTGAACCCGGCGCGAATGTGGTTGTCGGCCGGGCGAAGTCGGCGACCAAGACGGTGTTCGTCTTTCCCGGCCAAGGCTCGCAGGCGCTGGGGATGGGCGCGCAGCTCCATGAGCGATTCCCGGTGTTCGCGAAGGCGCTGGAAGAGGCGATGCACGCGTTGGATGGTCATCTGCGGGTGCCGTTGCGGCAGGTGATCTGGGGTGATGACGCACAACTGTTGGAAAACACCGAGTTCGCCCAGCCAGCCCTGTTCGCGATCGAGGTGGCGCTGGCGGCCTTGTGGCAGCACTGGGGTGTGCTGCCCGACGTGGTGATGGGCCATTCGGTTGGCGAGATCGCCGCGGCACACGTGGCAGGCGTGCTGACATTGGATGATGCCGCGCGGCTGGTGGCGGTTCGGGGCCGGCTGATGGCGGCGTTGCCGTCCGGCGGCGCGATGGTTGCCGTGGCCGCCCGCGAAGACGAAGTGACGCCGCTGCTTACACCGGGTGTCAGCGTGGCGGCGATCAACGGCCCCAACGCTGTGGTGATTTCCGGTGACGCGGCGGCAGTCAGCGCTCTGGCGGATCAGTTCGCCGGACAGGGTCGGCGGGTGAATCGATTGGCGGTCTCGCACGCGTTCCACTCGGCGCTGATGGAACCCATGACCGAGGAATTCGCCGGGCTGCTGGTCGGCGTCGCGGCCGAGCAGCCGCAGATCAGCCTGGTGTCCAACGTGACGGGGCAGTTGGCCGGTCCCGGCTACGGCTCGGCACAGTACTGGGTTGATCATGTGCGTCAGCCGGTGCGCTTCGCCGACGGCGTGCGGTCGGCCGAGTCGCTGGGGGCTGGGGTCTATCTCGAAGTCGGTCCCAGCGCCGGTTTGAACGCGGCCGTACAGCAGTCGCTGGCAACCGAGCAGGCGGGCTCGGTGGTCACCCTGGCCAAGGGCCAACCCGAAATCGACTCGCTACTAAGCGCTGCCGGGCAGCTGTTCAGCGCGGGTGTGGGGGTGGATTGGCAAGCGGTTTTCGCCGGATTGGGTGCCCGCCGGGTGGAGCTGCCGACCTATGGCTTTGCGCGGCGCCGCTTCTGGTTGGGCGCGGTTGGCTCCGGTTCGGGTGCCGGGGTGCGCGCCGCGGGTTTGGTTGGTGGCGATCATCCGTTGCTTGGCGCGGTGGTGGAGCGACCCGACGTCGGTGGGGTGGTGCTGACCGGCTGGTTGTCGCTGGCCACCCAGGAATGGCTGGCCGATCATGCCGTCGGCGAAGCGGTGTTGTTTCCCGGGGCGGGATTTATGGAGTTGGTGTTACGGGCCGGCGATGAGGTCGGGTGCGGGGTGGTGGATGAGCTGACCCTGTTGGCTCCGTTGATTTTGCCGGCCACCGGCGGGGTGCGGTTGCAGGTTGTGGTGGGTGCAGCCGAGGAGTCGGGCACTCGGGCGGTGTCGGTGTATTCGCTTGCCGGGGAATCTGATTCGGTGTGGGTGCTGCATGCGCAGGGGGTGCTGAGGGAAGGCTCGGTGGCGCCGGCGGCCGATTTGTCGGCCTGGCCGCCGGTGGGAGCCGCACCGGTGGATGTCGCTGACGTATACGACCAATTCGCCGGGCGCGGCTATGGCTACGGCCCGGCATTTCGGGGCCTGCGCGGCGTATGGCAACGGGATGCCGAGACCTTCGCCGAGGTCGCGCTTCCCGACGATGCCGGTGTGGCGGTGGACGGCTTCGGGATTCATCCGGTGGTGTTGGACGCGGCATTGCACGCGATCGGTGTGGTCGGTGAGCACGACTCCATGGTGTTGCCGTTTTCGTGGCAGGGCGTGAGTCTGCATGCCGCGGGCGCGTCGCGGGTTCGGGTCCGGATAGCGCCGGCAGCTGGCGGCGCGGTTTCGGTCGAGCTGGCCGACGGGGCGGGATTACCCGTCTTGTCGGTGCAGGCGTTGGTGATGCGTCCGGTTTCACTCGAGCAGTTATCGGCGGCCGCGGCTCCCTCTCGTCGTGCTGGCGACGGGTTGCTGGAGGTGGCGTGGTCTCCCGTCTCGTCGGATGCCGACGATGCCGAGGCCATGTCCGTGCGGGCATGGCAGGGCGCCGACATTGACGGCTACGCGGCGGATGGCGCCGGCGCCGATGCGCTGTTGTGGGAGTTGAGATCTGACGATTCGGACGTGGTGGGGTCAGTGCACGCCGCCACCCAGGCGATGCTGGCGGTGTTGCAGACGTGGCTGGCCCGCGAACGCAGCGCGCTGCTGGTGGTGCTGACCAATGGTGCGGTGGGGTTGGCGGGTGAGGATGTCACGGATCTGGCCGGCGCGGCGGTGTGGGGGCTGGTGCGGTCGGCGCAGGCCGAACACCCCGGGCGAGTCCTCTTGGTGGATTCTGACGGCTCCGTCGACATCGGATCTGTGATCGGCGCTAGAGAGCCGCAATTGGTGGTGCGTTCCGGTGTGGTGCATGCCGCCCGGCTGGCGCCGGCGACCTCCCCGCCGGTATTGCTGCTGCCTGAGCCGCCCTTGGTGTGGCGGCTGGCGGCCGGCACCGGGGGAACGCTGGAAGATTTGGTGGTCCAGGCAGGCGAACCGGCGGAATTGGCCGGCGGCCAGGTGCGGGTGGCGGTCGCCGCCGTCGGAGTCAATTTCCGGGATGTGCTGGTGGCGTTGGGAATGTATCCGGGCGCAGCCCAGGTCGGGGCCGAGGGTTCCGGGGTCGTCGTCGAGGTCGGTCCGGACGTGACCGGCCTGGCCGTCGGCGATGCGGTGATGGGCGTGCTGGGGGTAGCGGGTTCGGAGGCGGTGGTCGACGAGCGGTTCCTGGTGCGGATGCCGCACGGTTGGTCGTTCGCAGAGGCCGCGGGTGTGCCGGTGGTGTTTTTGACGGCGTACTACGGATTATCAGTTTTGGCGCAGGTGCGGGCCGGCGAATCGGTGCTGGTGCATGCCGCCGCCGGCGGGGTGGGTATGGCTGCGGTGCAGCTGGCCCGGCATTGGGGGTTGGAGGTTTTCGCGACTGCCAGTCGTGGCAAGTGGGACACGTTGCGCGCAATGGGGTTTGACGATGACCACATTGGGGATTCCCGGACGCTGGAGTTTGAGGAGAAGTTCCGGTCAGCCACGGGCGGCCGTGGGGTCGATGTGGTGCTCAACTCGTTGGCCGGCGAGTTCCTGGATGCTTCGCTGCGGTTATTGGTGCCCGGCGGTCGCTTCCTGGAAATGGGCAAGACTGACCTTCGGGACGCGGGATCGGTCGCCGAGGCCCACCAAGGGGTCAGATATCGGGCGTTCGATCTGATGGAGGCCGGCCCGCAACATATTCAGCAGATGTTGACCGAGTTGATCGGGCTGTTCGAATCCGATGTCTTGCACCATCTTCCACTGAAGACCTGGGATGTGCGGCGTGCTCCGGAGGCTTACCGGTTCATCAGCCAGGCTCGCCACATCGGCAAGGTGGTGCTGACTTTGCCCGATGGACCCGGCGGTGGTTTTGCCGCGGGCACGGTGTTGATCACCGGCGGCACCGGGATGGCCGGTGGATCGCTGGCCCGCCACGTGGTGCGTCGTTATGGGGCCCGTCATCTGGTCTTGGCCAGTCGCCACGGCCACGAGGCTGAGGGCGTCGATGAATTGGCCGCCGAGCTTACGCAAGCGGGCGCGCAGGTGCACGTGGTGGCCTGTGACGTCAGCGATCGCGCGGCCGTGGCGGCGTTGTTGGCAGACATGCCAGCCCAGTACCCGCTGACCGCGGTGATTCATGCCGCTGGCGTGCTCGACGACGCGGTGATCGCGTCGCTGAACGATGAGCGCATCGATACGGTTCTGCGGGCCAAGGTGGACGCGGCGTGGAATCTGCACGAGCTGACCCAGGATCTGGATCTGACGGCTTTTGTGGTGTTTTCGTCGATGGCCGGGATTGTGGGCGCCCCAGGCCAGGGCAATTATGCGGCGGCCAACAGTTTCCTCGATGCGCTGGCCACCCATCGGCACGCCCACGGACTACCCGGCCTGTCGGTTGCCTGGGGACTGTGGGAACAGGCTTCGGCGATGACCCAACATCTTGGGGAACGCGACAAAGCCAGAATGAGCCGAATGGGTCTGGCCCCGTTGTCCGCTCGGCAGGCACACGAATTGTTCGATACCGCCGTTCTCGGCGACCGTCCGGTCGTGGTGGCCACCCGCTTGGATAGGGCCGCATTGGCTGCCAACAGTGCGGCCCTACCGCCGCTGCTGAGTCAGTTGAGCGCGGGCCGCACCCGGCGGGTTGTCGATAACTCCGACAGCATGGCGTCGCTGGCCGGCCTGCGGGCGCGGCTCGAGGGTCTGACCCCCGAACAGCGGCACCGCGAACTCGTCGACGTGGTCTGTACCAATGCCGCGGCCGTGCTGGGTCACCTCAACGTCGCGGACATCAACGCCGACAGCGGGTTTCAGGATCTCGGGTTCGATTCACTGAGCGCCGTCGAACTGCGGAACCGGCTTAAAGCCGCCACCGGACTGACGATGTCGCCCACGGTGATCTTCGACCACGCGACGCCCGCCGCGCTGGCCGAGCACTTCGATACCGAACTCGCGGCCGCCGGCACAACCAGCGCCAGCACCAGCACAAAGACCGCCAGCACCGCCGATCAACCCACGTCGATGGCCCGGTTCAACGACATCACTCGCGAACTGCAGACCCTGCTCAGCCAGCCCCACTGGAAGCCGGACGAAAGAACAGAACTGAGCACCCGCCTGGAATCCCTGCTGGCCGCCGCCAGCGCCGCACCCCCGAGCACGGATCTACTCCGACTAGAGCACCCCGACGACCTGTACAACGACGACCTCAGCACTGCCACCGAAAGCCAGCTCTTCGCCATTCTCGACGAAGACGCTGGCCCGTAACGCCCGCACCAGTCGTCACGCTAGCTTGGTCGCAGGCGTATTAATTCGTCAAGGCTGGAGGATGGTGTGCAAGCCGCAGACGTGGCAATTATCGGGCTCGCGTGCCGGTTCCCCGGCGCTGCCGACCCGGCGGGCTTTTGGCGTGTCATCCGTGACGGGCTCGAAACCACCCGGGTGCCGGGCGAAGATGCCCAAGCGGAGCCCCGAGCGAGTCGGCAGCGAGAAGGGTTGTTGGACAACGTCGCCGAATTCGACGCTGATTTCTTCAACGTATCGCCGCACGAGGCGCGCGCCATGGACCCCCGGCAGCGACTGGCGCTCGAGCTGACGTGGGAACTATCCGAAGACGCTTTTGTCATTCCGGAAACCCTGCGCGGAAAACAGGTTGCGGTTTATCTCGGAGCGATGACCGATGACTACGCCACGCTGACGCTGCGCGACGCCACCGACAACATCGATCACCACTCGTTCACCGGCATCAGCCGGGCAATGATCGCCAACAAGATCTCGTACGCCTTCGGTCTCAACGGCTCCAGCATGATCGTCGATTCCGGCCAGTCATCCTCTTTGGCGGCGGTGCACCTGGCATGTGAGAGCCTGCGCTCGGGCGAATCGACGCTGGCGATTGCCGGCGGCGTCCACCTCAATTTGGCGGCGGAAACCGCATCTTTGGAAAGAGAATTCGGCGCGCTATCCACGTCGGGTCATACCTATGCATTTGATGCGCGCGCGGACGGTTATGTGCGCAGCGAGGGCGGCGGCCTCGTTCTGCTGAAGCCGTTGCAGGCCGCCCTCGACGACGGGGACCGCATCCGGGCGGTTATTCGCGGCAGCGCGATCGGCAATGCCGGACACAGCACCGCCGGACAGACGGTGCCCTCGGTTACCGGGCAAGCCAACGTCATCCGGCGCGCCCTCTCGAGGGCCGGGCTAGACGGCAGCCACATCCACTACGTCGAGGCCCACGGCACCGGCACCCAAATCGGCGACCCGGTGGAGGCCCACGCGTTGGGTGAGGTATTCACCGACCGTCAACACCGCCCGCTGAGTGTGGGTTCGGTGAAGACCAACATCGGCCACGCCGGCGGCGCCGCGGGAATCGCCGGTCTGCTGAAAACGGTGCTGGCCCTCGAAAACGCGACGGTTCCGCCGAGTCTCAACTTTTCCGTCGCGAGCCCTGGTATAGATCTGGGCGGCCTGGGGTTGCGCGTCAATACCACCCTGACAGCGTGGCTGGACGAGCCCCGGCGGGCGGGGGTGTCATCGTTCGGAATGGGCGGAACGAATGCCCACGTGATACTCGAGCAGGCCCCGGCGCAACTGGACAGCGTTGCGGCCGAACACGGTGACGCCCCGCTGGCCTGGGTGGTGTCGGGTCGTACCGAACAGGCGTTGACCAATCAGGCGGCGCGACTGCTGGCGCACGTCAGTGCCGATCCCGGACTGGGCGCGGTGGACGTGGGTTGGTCGTTGGCGACGACGCGCTCGACCTTTGAGCATCGCGCGGTGCTGACGGGCGTGGATCGCGACGCTCTGCTGGCGGAGTTGGCGGGTTTGGCTGCGGGGCAGCCGGGGGCGGGTGCCGTGCTGGGCCGGGCCAGCACGGCTGGCAAGACGGTGTTCGTGTTTCCCGGCCAGGGCGCGCAGTGGCCCGGCATGGGCGCCGCGCTCTATGGCAGATTTCCAGTGTTCGCGCAGGCATTCGATGAGGCCGCAGCCATGTTGGAGGGTAGTTTGCGGCTGCCTCTGCGCGACGTGTTGTGGGGCGATGACACCGGGCAGGTCGGCAGCACCGAATTCGCTCAACCGGCGATATTCGCTGTGGAGGTGGCATTGGCGGCGTTGCTGCAGAGCTGGGGCGTGGTACCGGACGTGGTGCTCGGCCATTCGGTGGGGGAGATCTCCGCGGCCTGTGTGGCCGGCGTGCTCTCGCTACGCGATGCGGCACACATCGTCGCGGAGCGGGGCCGGCTGATGGCCGGCTTGCCCGCCGGTGGGGTGATGGTCGCGGTGGCGGCCGGTCAAAGCGAAGTGGCCCCGTTGCTCACCGAAGGCGTGGAGATCGCGGCGATCAACGGCCCGAATGCGGTGGTGCTTTCCGGTGTCGCCGACCGGGTGAGCGCGGTGGCAGATCAATTGGCGCAGCTCGGGAGACGGGTGCACCGGCTGGCCGTCTCGCACGCGTTTCATTCGGTCTTGATGGAACCCATGCTGGAGCAGTTCGCCCAATTGGTTGCCGAGATCAAGCCCGGGCAGCCGCGAATTGATCTGGTGTCCAACATTTCTGGTCAGTTGGCCGGACCAGAATATGGGACGCCCCGGTATTGGGCGGAGCATGTGCGGCAGCCGGTGCGTTTTGCGGACGGCGTGCATGCCGCCGAGTCGTTGGGGGCTGGGGTGTTCGTCGAAGTTGGTCCCGGCGGTGGTCTGAGCACAGCGGTGGAGCAGTCGCTGACCACCCAGCGGCCCGTCTCGGTTGTCACGATGACCAAAGACCAGCCCGAGCCGGATGCGCTCGTGGCCGCGGCCGGGCGGTTGTTCGTCAGCGGCGTCGGGGTGAGGTGGGATGCGGTCTTGGCGGGCTCGCGCGGGCGGCGGGTTTCGTTGCCCACGTATGGGTTTGTCCGCCGACAGTTTTGGGTGGGCGCGGCGGATCCGCTGCCGCTGCTCGCGAGCCCGCCGGCCGACTGGGCCGACCGGATGAAGCAGCTGGCACCCGACGAGCAACACCGCCGGCTTGTCGAATTGGTGTGCGGCCAGGTGGCAATCGTGTTGGGGCATGCGAGCGGCCATGACGTCGATGCCGGACGGGCCTTCGAGGACCTCGGATTTGACTCGCTCACCGGCGTCGAACTGCGCAACCGCCTCAAGGCCGATACTGGGCTGGCCTTGTCGCGCACCCTGATTTTTGACTATCCCACTCCGGCAGCGCTGGCCGATCATCTGCTCGAACAACTGCTTGACGACGGTGGTGCCGAATCCGACGATGAGAAGATTTGGTCTTCGCTGAAAAAGATTCCCCTCCATGAGCTTCGGCGGACCGGGTTGCTCGATCAACTTTTGCTGCTTGCGGGTGATCCCGAAAAGCCGCCTCCTGACTCAGTAATCAGCGACGATGTCATCGACTCTTTGAGCCCTGAGGCGTTGATCGCGATGGCACTTAACCCTGTTAACAAAGAAAGTGACGTTTAATAGCGAAATATGAGCTGGCAGAAGCACTTACGGCGGCCCAATACAACACGTGTCCAATAAGAGGCACTTTGCCAGACTGTGTCAAACAACTTAAACTGCAGATAATTGGGGAGTGTTGCTGACCTAACGAGGGTGGGTTATGGGCGTCATCGCGGGAGTGTTCGGTGCGTTGCCGCCGCATCGTTATAGCCAGAGCGAGATTACCGACCAACTGGTCCAGTTACCCGCTTTGCGGGAGCACGAGGCGATCGTTCGGCGCCTGCACGCCGCCGCGAAGGTCGACAGCCGCCATTTTGTCCTGCCGCTGGAAAAGTACACGTCGCTGGCCGACTTCACCGAGACCAACGAGATTTTCGTCGAAAAGGCTGTTGACCTCGGCTGCGAGGCCTTGTTAGGCGCGCTTGAAGACGCCGGCCTGCAACCCGAAGACGTTGACATGATCGCCACCACGACGGTCACCGGGATCGCGGTGCCGTCGCTGGATGCCCGAATCGCCGGACGGATCGGCCTGCGGCCTGACGTTCGCCGGGTGCCGCTTTTCGGCCTGGGCTGCGCGGCCGGGGCAGGGGGAGTGGCTCGGCTGAACGACTACCTGCGCGGTGCACCGGACGGCGTTGCCGCGCTGGTATCGATCGAGCTGTGCTCGCTCACCTTCCCGGGGGTCAGGCCAACCGTGTCGGGCCTGGTGGGGACCGCGATGTTCGGAGATGGCGCCGCCGCGGTCGTGGCGGTCGGGGACCGCCGTGCCCAGCAAGTGGCCGCCAGCGGCCCGGACATTGTCGATTCACGCAGCCGGCTGTACCCGGATTCGCTGCACATCATGGGCTGGGACGTCGGTTCCGACGGCATGCAGCTGCGGCTTTCCCCCGACCTCACGAAGCTGGTTGAGCAGTACCTGGCTGGCGACGTCAACGGCTTCCTGGGCACTCACGGGTTGAGCAGTGACGACATCGGGGCCTGGATCACCCATCCCGGCGGTCCCAAGGTCATCGACGCGATCAGCACGAGCCTCGGGCTGCCCCCGGAGGCGCAGGAGCTGACGTGGCGGTCGCTAGGCGAGATCGCCAACCTCTCGTCGGCGTCTGTGCTGCACATCTTGCGGGACACCATCGCCAAACCACCACCCAGCGGAAGCCCGGGCCTGATGCTCGCCATGGGGCCTGGATTCTGCGCCGAACTCGTCTTGCTGCGCTGGCACTGAGCCTCGTTCATTCGAGCATCTCCGACAACTCCATCCAGCGGCTCTCCGTCGCGGTGACCTGGCTTTCCAGAGCGCGTAACTCTGCCGTCAGCTTCGTGATGCTGATGTGGTCGGACTGGTCGTGCTCGGCGAGTTCGCGGTGTTTGGCCGCGATCCGTTCGGCCAGCCGTGCGAGCTGGCGATCCGTCGAGGTCAGCTCTTTCTCCGCGGTGCGACGTTGCGCGCCGGACATCGCCGGCGGCTGGCCAGGCGACGGTTCGGCGGCCGCCTCGCCAGTCTGGGTCAGTGCAGGACGGTCAGCCAGCCGCAGATATTCGTCAATGCCGCCGGGCAGGTGCCGCAACCGGCCGTCGAGGATGGCGTACTGCTGGTCGGTGACGCGCTCGAGCAGGTAGCGGTCGTGCGAGACGACGATCAAGGTGCCTGGCCAGGAATCGAGCAGGTCCTCGGTGGCGGTCAACATGTCGGTGTCGACGTCGTTGGTCGGCTCGTCGAGAAGCAGCACGTTCGGCTCGGACAACAACGTGAGCATCAGCTGCAACCGGCGTCGTTGGCCGCCCGAGAGTTCGCCGACTCGCGCGGACAGCTCGTCGAAACCGAGCCGTTCCAGTAGCTGGGCCGGAGTGACCTCGCGGCCCTCGACCTCGTAGCCGCCGGGCAGCCTGCCCAGCACGTCGGCGATCCGGTCATCCGCCAGGCCGGCCAGCTGATCGCCCTGCTGATCGAGTACGGCGAGGTTGACCGTCTTGCCGCGCTTGACCCGCCCCGTGTCGGGCGTAACCGTGCCGGCGATCAACCCCAGCAGGGTCGACTTCCCGGCCCCGTTGGCCCCGACGATGCCGGTGCGTTCACCGGGGGCGATCCGCCATTCGACATCGCGCAGGATAGGACGCCCCTGAAAGGAGACCGACACGTCGAGCAGGTCGACGACGATCTTGCCCAGCCGGGCGGTGGCCAGCTTGGCCAATTCCACGGGGTTGCGCAGCGGCGGCACGTCGGCGATCAACTGGTTGGCGGCATCGATGCGGAACTTCGGCTTTGAGGTCCGCGCCGGCGGGCCCCTGCGCAGCCAGGCCAGCTCCTTGCGCATCAGGTTCTGCCGCTTGGCCTCCGAAGTGGCGGCCAGCCGGTCTCGCTCCACACGCTGCAGCACGTACGCGGCGTAGCCGCCTTCGAACGGCTCGACGATCCCGTCGTGCACCTCCCAGGTGGTGTTGGCGACTTCGTCGAGAAACCAGCGGTCGTGCGTCACCACGAGCAGCCCACCGGTATTGCGCGGCCAACGCTGTTGCAGATGACCGGCCAGCCAGGTGATGCCCTGGATATCCAGGTGGTTGGTGGGCTCGTCCAGCGCGATCACGTCCCACTCGCCGACCAGCAGTTTGGCCAGCTGGACCCGCCGCCGTTGGCCGCCGCTGAGGGTGCCCACCGTGGCATCCCAGGCGATGTCGGACACCAGTCCGCCAACCACGTCGCGCACCCGCGCGTCACCTGCCCACTGGTGTTCGGCTTGGTCGCCGACGAGCGTCCAGCCGACGGTGTTGCTCGGGTCGAGGGTGTCGGCCTGGCTCAGTGCGCTGACCCGCAGGCCGCTGCGCTGGGTCACCCGACCGGAGTCCGGCCGGAACTGGCCGGTCAGCAGCCCGAGCAGGCTGGACTTGCCGTCCCCGTTGCGGCCCACGATGCCGATCCGCGCCCCGTCATTGACCCCGAGCGTGACGGACTCGAATACCAGTTGATTCGGGTATTCGAGGTGTATCGACTCGGCTCCGAGCAGGTGCGCCACCGGGCCGAGGCTACCGTCGTTAGCCGCGCCAGACTGCCACTGGCGACGGCACTTCTCGGGAAACGAGTCGGTGGTTGCAGTTTTGCGGTCGAGACGAGCGCGACGAGGGCTAAGCCACAGGCCGATGTGCCATGATGGCCAAGCTGTCAATGAGGCAGGGAGCAGCGGTGGATCTGAATTTTTCGATGGTCACACGACCGGTTGAGCGTCTGGTGGCAACGGCGCAAAACGGCCTGGAGGTCCTGCGGCTGGGGGGCCTGGAGACCGGGAGCGTTCCGTCCCCGTCGCAGATCGTCGAGAGCGTTCCGATGTACAAGCTCCGACGGTATTTTCCGCCGAAAGGCCGGCCCGTGGGGCCGCCCGTGCTGATGGTGCACCCGATGATGATGTCCGCGGACATGTGGGACGTCACCCGAGAGGAGGGTGCGGTCGGGATCCTGCACGCCAGCGGACTCGATCCGTGGGTGATCGACTTCGGTTCGCCCGACAAGATCGAAGGCGGCATGCGCCGCAACCTGGCCGACCACATTGTCGCGCTCAGTGCAGCCGTCGACACCGTCAAGAACGTCACCGGCAGCGATGTGCACCTGGTCGGGTATTCCCAGGGCGGAATGTTCTGCTACCAAGCCGCGGCGTATCGGCGTTCCAAAGACATCGCCAGCATCGTGACGTTCGGTGCCCCGGTGGACACCCTGGCCGCGCTGCCGATGGGCATCCCGGCCAATCTGGGCGTGGCCGCAGCGAATTTCATGGCCGACCACGTCTTCAGCTGGATGGATATTCCAAGCTGGCTGGCGCGCGCCGGCTTCCAGATGCTGGACCCACTGAAAACCGCCAAGGCGCGGGTCGATTTCGTGCGTCAGCTGCACGACCGCGAAGCGCTGCTACCGCGCGAACAGCAGCGCCGCTTCCTCGAGTCCGAGGGGTGGATCGCGTGGTCGGGCCCGGCGGTTTCCGAGCTGCTCAAGCAATTCATCGCCCACAACCGAATGATGACCGGCGGCTTCGCCGTCAACGGGCAGATGGTCACGCTCACCGATATCACCTCCCCGGTGCTGGCGTTCATCGGCGAAGTCGACGACATCGGCCAGCCGGCGTCGGTGCGCGGCATCCGGCGGGCCGCGCCCAACGCCGAGGTCTACGAACACCGCATCCGGACCGGACATTTCGGTCTGGTCGTGGGATCCAAGGCCGCGGAGCAGGGCTGGCCGACAGTCGCCGAATGGGTGCAATGGCTCAATAACGGGGGAGATAAGCCGGACAGCGTCGACGTGATGGCCGATCAGCCGGCCGAATACACCGAAAGCGGTGTGGCGTTCAGCTCCCGGCTCGTCCATGGTGTCGGGGAAGCTTCCGAAGCCGCGATTGCGCTGGCCCGCGGCGCGGCCGAGGCCGTTGTCGGCGCGAACAAATCGATGCGCACACTGGCCGTGGAAACCGTGCGGACGCTGCCGCGATTGGCCCGGCTGGGACAGCTCAACGACCACACCCGAATCTCGTTGGGCCGCATCATCGAAGAACAGGCACACAACGCCCCACAGGGCGAGTTCCTCCTGTTCGACGGGCGCGTACACACCTACGAGGCCGTCAACCGCCGCATCGACAACGTGGTTCGCGGCCTGATCGAGGTCGGGGTACGGCAGGGCGATCGGGTGGGCGTGCTGATGGAGACGCGGCCCAGCGCCCTGGTCGCCATTGCCGCCTTGTCTCGGCTAGGTGCGGTTGCGGTGGTGATGCGGCCGGACGCCGACCTGGCCGCGTCGGTCCGGCTCGGCAGAGTGAACGAGATCATTACCGATCCCACCAACCTCGAAGCCGCGCGCCAGCAACCCGGGCACGTCCTGGTGCTGGGCGGGGGCGAGTCGCGTGCCCTGGATCTGCCGGAGGGCGCCTCCGAGCGGGCCCAGGTCATCGACATGGAGCAGATCGACCCGGACGCCGTCGAGCTGCCCGCGTGGTACCGGCCGAACCCCGGATTGGCCCGCGACCTGGCCTTCATCGCGTTCAACGCCGCCGGCGGCGAGCTGGTGGCCAAGCAGATCACCAACTATCGGTGGGCGGTGTCGGCATTCGGAACGGCGTCGACGGCCGCGCTCGACCGCTCGGACACGGTGTACTGCCTGACGCCGCTGCACCACGAGTCCGCGCTACTGGTCAGCCTGGGCGGCGCGGTGGTCGGAGGCACCCGGATCGCGCTCTCGCGCGGTCTGCACCCGGACCGGTTCGTCCACGAGATCAGGCAGTACGGCGTCACCGTTGTCTCGTACACCTGGGCGATGCTGCGCGAAGTCGTCGACGATCCGGCGTTCGTGCTGCAGGGCAACCATCCGGTGCGGCTATTCATCGGGTCGGGTATGCCGACCGCATTGTGGGACAGGGTCTGCGACGCATTCACGCCCGCGCACGTCGTCGAGTTCTTCGCCACCACTGATGGACAGGCCGTGCTGGCCAACGTATCTGGCGTCAAGGTCGGCAGTGAGGGCCGTCCGCTGCCCGGGGCCGGGCGTGTCGAGCTGGGCGCCTACGACGCCGTAAACGACCTGATCCTGGAGAACGAACGCGGCTTCGTACAGCTCGCCGACGTGAACCAGGTCGGGGTCCTGCTCGCGCAGTCCAGAGGGCCGATCGATCCGACCGCGTCGGTCAAGCGCGGCGTCTTCTCCGCCGGGGACACCTGGATATCGACCGAGTACCTGTTCCGCCGCGACGAGGACGGCGACTACTGGTTGATGGGTAGGCGCGGCTCGATGATTCTGACTGCGCGCGGATGTGTCTATCCCGAAGCGGTTACGGATGCGTTCGGCTTCATCGACGGTGTCGACCTGGTGGCGACCTACGACGTGCCGGTCGGTGATCGGGAGGTTGCGGTGTCGGCGGTGACGTTGCTGCCGGGAGCCTCGATCACGGCCGCGGACTTGACCGAGGCCGTCGCAAGAATGCCCGTGGGACTGGGGCCCGATATTGTGCATGTGGTGCCGGAGATGGCGCTGAGCGCGAGCTACCGCCCCACCGTCAGCCCTTTGCGCGCGGCGGGCATTCCCAAGCCGGGCCGGCAGCGTCAGGCCTGGTATTTCGAACCTCACGACAGCGAGTTTCGCAAGCTGACCGCGGCAGCGCGGTCAGCTTTGAGCGGCGAGCAGAGGCGAAGCGATGCTCGATGATTCGCTGCTGAACATCCTGGTGTGCCCGCAGGACCGGGGCCCGCTGGTGCTGGTGGCCCCGGATGACTTGCTCTACAACCCCCGCTTGCGGCGCGCCTACCGGATCGAGGACGGCATCCCGGTGCTGCTGATCGACGAGGCCCGCGACGTCGACGACGACGAGCACGCCCGGCTCATCGCGGGAGGCCGTCCGGCAGAACCCCAGTGAGGTAGCGCTGCAGGTTCGGCGCGACGGTCTGCACGATCCGCTCGGCCGGCAGCGACGCGAACGGCTCGATCTTGACGATGTAGCGCGCCATCACCACGCCCAGCAACTGCGACACAAAAAACTGGGCGCGGATCGTGCCCGTCCCCGAAGGATTGTCCACGCGCGAAGCCACTTCCGCGGTGAGCACCTCCTCGAGGAAGGAGCGTGCCAGGCTCACGTCCGCGCCGGCGATCAGCGATCGTATCGTCGCGATCAAACCCGTGCCCAGCTCGGAATCCCACAGTGCCAGCAACACGGAAGGAAGTTTGAATCCGAGCTCTTCGACCGGAATTTCGCGAATCGGCGCCAACACAGTCATCGGGTCCACCGGGATATGGATCGCCGCCGCGAAGAGTTGCTCCTTGGTACCGAAATAATGATGCACCAGCGCGGCATCCACCCCCGCGCGCGCGGCCACGGCCCGTATCGACGTTCGATCAATGCCGTTTTGTGCGAACAGTTCTCGGGCGCTGGCAAGGATCCGCTCGCGGGTGTCGGACGGGCCGGCCGGCCTTCCCGGCCGCCTGTTGGTGGGCACGCTAGGGCGTCCGGCGGCGCAGGGTCGCCGCGGCCAGGCACAGGGCCGCGACCGCGAAGCCCACGACGACAATGATGTCGCGGACGGCGACGTAGGTCAGTTCGGCATGAGTGTTCACCTGCTGCAGGGCCTCCAGCGCGTAGCTGGCCGGCATCGCGTTGCTCAGCCATTGCAGCCAATGCGCCATCGCCGGCCGCGGGACGATGATCCCGGCCAGCAGCAGCTGCGGCACCAACACCAGCGGGATGAACTGGACGGCTTGGAACTCGGTGCGGGCGAACGCGCTGCACAGCAGGCCCAGACCGACACCCAGCACGGCGCTGGCGATGGCGATCACGAACACCCACGCCGGGTTCCCGGCAGTATCGAAGCCGAGCATCCAGAACGACACGGCGCACGCCAAGGTGGCTTGCGCCGCGGCGGCGACCGAGAACGCGCTGCCGTACGCCATCAGCAAGTCGAACCGGCGCAGCGGGGTGGTCAGGATTCGCTCCAGCGTCCCTGATGCGCGCTCGCGCTGCATCGTGATCGAGGTGATGACGAACATCACGAAAAGCGGAAAGATGCCCAGCAGGATCAGGCAGGCGTTGTTGAACGGCGTGGGGATGCCGGGCCGGTGCGGCGCATTCTCGAACATGAAGTACATCAGCGTGATGACCAGGACCGGCACCAGCAGGATCATCGCGACGCTCCGATGATCGGCGGCCAACTGGCGCAGGATCCGCGCCGTGGTGGCCGTATACCCCTCGAGTCCTAACCGGCCCTGCGGTCGGTGGCGCGTTTGATCATGGACAGAAACGCTTCCTCCAGCGACGTGCATCCGGTGTCCTCTCTTAGGCGGTTCGGGGTGGTATCGGCGATCAGCCGGCCGTCACGCATCAACAGCAGGTCGCGGCAGTGGTCGGCCTCGTCCATGACGTGGCTGGAGACCAGCAGCGTGGTGCCGGCGCGGGCCAGCTCGGTGAACTCTGCCCAGAGGTCCACGCGCAGCACGGGATCCAGGCCCACCGTGGGCTCGTCGAGCACGAGCACGGCGGGTTGGCAGACCAGGGCGCACGCCAGCGACGCCCTGGTGCGCTGCCCGCCGGATAGGTTGCCGCAGTGCGCGGTTCGGTGATCCGTCAGGCCCACCCGCTCGATGGCGTCATCGGCGGCCCGGCCGTCGTAGCCATACAACGAGGCGAAGTACCGCACGTTGTCGACAATGCGCAGGTCGTCGTAGATGGCGGGGTGTTGCGGCAGGTATGCCACCTGATGGCGCAGTGGCGCGGAACCGGCGGGGTGACCCAGCACCGTCACGGTGCCCGACGTCACGACCTGGGTGCCGACGATGCAGCGCATCAGCGTGCTCTTACCGCATCCGGACGGACCGAGTAGGCCGGTGATGGTGCCTTTTGCGATATCGACCGAGAAGTCATGCAGTGCCGGGCGCTTGCCGCGGACCACCCGCAGGTGGTTGATGCTCACGGCCGGCGCTAATTCATCGTGCGATGAACTCATCATGTGATGAATTGTGCTCTTCGCGCCGCGAGACTGCAAGTACCGGCGTGTTCACTCGCGAAATGCGTCGGTAGATACAGTCTCGCGGTGACCACTGACCAGCTATTAGTCGACCCGGTCGAGGCCGCACACCGGTTGCTTGGCGCCACGCTGAGAGCACGGCAAGCGAGCGCCACAATCGTCGAGGTCGAGGCCTACGGCGGCGTGCCCGACGGCCCCTGGCCGGATGCCGCGTCCCACTCGTACCGCGGTCCGGGTGGTCGTAACCTCATCATGTACGGGCCGGCAGGGCGGCTCTACACCTATCTCAGCCACGGCATCCACGTCTGCGCCAACGTCACGTGCGGGCCCGACGGGGTGGCTGCCGCCGTCTTGCTGCGGGCCGCGGCCATTGTGGAGGGGACCGGCGTCGCCCAATCCCGGCGCGGCGCGGCGATCCGCCCGGTCGCGCTGGCCCGCGGTCCCGGAAACCTGTGCTCGGCCCTGGGGATCACCATGGCAGACAATGGGCTCGACCTGTTCGACCCGGCCAGTCCGGTGACGCTGGCACTAAATGGGACGCAGGAGGCCGTGTCGGGTCCGCGCGTCGGGGTCAGTCAGGCGGCCGATCGGCCGTGGCGGTTGTGGCTCGCGGGGCGTCCTGAGGTCTCGGCCTATCGCCGCAGTCCCCGTGCGCCCGCACCGGGCGCCAGCGACTAGCCGCGGATCGCGCCGAACGTCGAGTTGTTGGGCCCGGATGGCCCAAAATTGCACGACAAGTCGACGCTGGCTGCGTCGGCCACGACGATCCTGGAAGGATCTTTAGGCATGATCCTCGACGAGCTGGCCTGGCGCGGCTTGATTGCCCAGTCCACCGACCTCGACGCGCTGGCCGACGAAGCGCAGCGCGGGCCGATGACGGTGTACGCCGGCTTCGATCCCACCGCGCCGAGCCTGCACGCCGGGCACCTCGTACCGCTGCTGGCGTTGCGGCGTTTTCAGCACGCCGGGCACCGTCCCATCGTGCTTGCGGGCGGCGCCACCGGCATGATCGGCGACCCGCGCGATATCGGGGAGCGCAGCCTCCACGAGGCGGACACCGTCGCCGAATGGACCGAACGGATCCGCGGACAGCTGGAACGCTTCGTTGATTTTGACGGATCGGCCACCGGAGCGATCGTCGAGAACAACCTCGAGTGGACCAGCGCGATGTCGGCGGTCGAGTTCCTCCGCGACATCGGCAAGCACTTCTCGGTCAATGTGATGCTGGACCGCGACACCATCCGGCGGCGTCTCGAGGGGGAGGGCATCTCCTACACCGAGTTCAGCTACATGCTGCTGCAGGCCAATGACTACGTCGAATTGCACCGGCGGCACGGCTGCGCGCTGCAGATCGGCGGCTCAGACCAGTGGGGCAACATCATCGCCGGGGTCCGCTTGGTGCGCCAAAAGCTGGGTGCCACAGTGCATGCGCTCACGGTTCCGTTGGTGACGGCCGCCGATGGCACCAAATTCGGCAAATCCACCGGCGGCGGAAGTCTATGGCTGGACCCGCAACTGACCAGTCCGTACGCCTGGTACCAATACTTCGTGAACACCGCCGACGCCGACGTGATCCGGTATCTGCGGTGGTTCACCTTCCTGACCGCCGACGAACTGGCCGAGCTGGAACTCTCGACCGCCGAACGGCCGCAACAACGGGCCGCCCAACGTCGGCTGGCCAGGGAGCTGACCGTGCTGCTGCACGGCGAGGCGGCCACCGACGCGGTCGAGCACGCGAGCCGCGCGCTGTTCGGTCAGGGCGACTTGGACCGCCTCGACGAGGCGACGTTGTCGGCGGCACTGCGCGAGGCGTCGGTCGCCGAGCTCAAACCCGGCAGTCCCGACGGGATCGTCGATCTATTGGTGGCGACGGGCTTGTCCGCCAGCAAGGGCGCGGCGCGGCGCACGATCGGCGAAGGTGGTGTGTCGGTCAACAACATTCGCGTCGACAGCGACGAATGGGCGCCGCAGGCATCGGATTTCCTGCACGGCCGCTGGCTGGTGCTGCGCCGCGGCAAGCGCAATATCGCCGGCATCGAAAAGGTCTAGCAACGCACTAGCCCGCGAAACGCGCTAGTGCGTAAACCTTTATCTCACCGTGTTGTCGATGTGATTTTTGTTCGTCACTGTTGTCACAGTGTTTTCGGCGGACAGGGCCGCGACCAGCTGATGAGAAATGAGATATGACGGCGCAGCCAATCGGTTACGGGTGGCCTTTACGACTGGCCGGACAGGCAACGCTGCTAAGGTTTCTCGGAGCGACCGGGAGCTTGGCCGCCGCGGCCGCGACACTGGCCGCACCCATACACGCCGACATGATGGGCAATGCATTCCTGTCAGCCCTCACGAATGCCGGCATCTCCTATAGCCAACCGGCCAACACCATGGCGCTGGGCCAGTCGGTGTGTCCGATGCTCGTCCAGCCGGACGGGTCGTTTGACTCGGTGACGTCCAGAATGGCTGACGGGACTGGCATGTCCTACCAAGTGGCGGGCGCGTTCACGCTCGTGGCGATCGCGACGTATTGCCCGGCGGTCATGGCTGCACTGCTGCCGCACCGGCTTGCGGCCTGATCGCGAATCGCCTTATTGCTGGGCTGATTTAATCAACGTTTAATCCGAGGCAAACACGGATTTGGCTTCTGGCGCATGCCGTATCCTCTGCAGAAACCCCCAAGCAGCAACCGAGGTGAACGGCACGCGTGGTCGACGACAAGCAAAAGCACGACGGTGAGCGACGAACCCGCCCGGCATCCGGTGGTGGACCGCGGCGCGGGCCGCGCCCCGAACGCTGGTCGGGCGCGGACCGTGCGCGTCAAACTCAGCCGCAGAGCGCCGCCGATCGTCCGCAGCCGGACGGGCCGGCGATACCGCCGGGCGTGGAGGCCAAGCAGCTGGCGCCCGATGTCCGGCGGGAGCTGAGCACGTTGGACAAGGCCACCGCCGATGCGGTGGCCCGTCATCTGGTTGCGGCCGGTGAACTGATCGACGAGGACCCCGAGGCCGCGCTGGGTCATGCCCGTGCCGCCCGGGCCCGGGCAAGCAGGATCGCCGTGGTTCGGGAGGCGGTGGGAATCGCCGCCTACCAATGCGGCGATTGGGCCCAGGCGCTTGCGGAATTGCGCGCGGCCCGCCGAATGGGCAGCAAGTCGTCGTTGCTCGCGCTCATTGCCGATTGCGAACGCGGTCTCGGCCGCCCGGAGCGGGCGATCGAACTCGCCCGCGGGCCCGAGGCGGCGGAGCTCACCGGGGACGACGCCGACGAGCTGCGCATCGTCGCGGCCGGTGCCAGGGCGGATCTGGGGCAGATCGAGCAGGCGCTGACGGTGTTGTCCACGCCGCAGCTGGAATCGGGCCGCAGCGGATCTACTGCCGCGCGGTTGTATTACGCCTACGCCGACACGCTGCTGGCGCTCGAACGGCAAGACGAGGCGCTGGAATGGTTTCTGCGCTCCGCGGCCGCCGACACCGAAGGCGTCACCGACGCCGAAGACCGCGTCAGCGAACTGGGTTGAAAACCGTTGCGCAGGAATATGATTGCCTGCTGATCGACCTGGATGGGACGGTGTTCCGCGGCAGCCGGCCCACCGACGGTGCGGTTGAGTCGTTGGATCAGGTGGCCAGCCGAAAGTTGTATGTCACCAACAACGCATCCCGCAGTGCCGACGAGGTCGCGGCCCACCTGCGCGAACTCGGGTTCACCGCCACCAGCACGGATGTCGTGACAAGCGCGCAGAGTGCCGCGCACCTGCTCGCCGAGCAACTACCGCCCGATGCGCGGGTGCTCATCGTCGGCACCGAATCGCTGGCGAATGAGGTCGCCGCGGTCGGACTGCGTCCGGTGCGAAAGTTCGACGACAAGCCCGTCGCCGTCGTCCAGGGACTGTCGTTGACCATCGGCTGGCCGGACCTGGCCGAGGCGGCGTTGGCGATCCGGGCGGGTGCGTTGTGGGTGGCGTCCAATGTCGACCTCACCCTGCCCACCGAAAGGGGGCTGCTGCCCGGCAACGGATCTTTTGTTGCCGCGCTGCGTGCTGCCACCGGCGCGGAGCCCCAGGTGGCAGGCAAGCCCGCGCCGACCCTGCTCAACGACGCGGTGGCGCGGGGCGATTTCGGCAACCCGCTGGTCATCGGCGACCGCCTGGACACCGACATCGAGGGCGCCAATGCCGCCGGGTTGCCCAGCCTGATGGTGCTCACCGGGGTCAGCACGGCCCTCGACGCGGTATATGCCGTGCCCGCGCAGCGGCCCAGCTATATCGCGCGTGACCTGCGCTCGCTGCACCAGGGCGCCGAGCAGCTCGCGGTCGGGCAGCAAGCGGGCTGGCAGGTCGCCATCGGTGCTGACGCGATAACCGTCAGCACCAAGAAAGGCGATGAACAAGGAGACGAGTTGTCCGTCGTGCGTGCCGTCGCCAGCGCGGTATGGGGTGTCCGCCTGGACGGACAGCAACCGCGCATCGAGGCCGGCGACGAGCGAGCCCGCGACGCCCTGAACCATTGGTCGCTGATGCGCGGTGACTAGTCGGTGACTCGTGGTGATCGCAAGCGCGGCGAAGCCGGGCGCAGCGGGTCACCACATCGACTAGCGTGGTGATCGCAAGCGCGGCGAAGCCGGGCGCAGCGGGTCACCACATCGACTAGCGTGGGGACGCAATGACTATCGATCCTGAACAGATTCGCGCAGAAATCGATGCACTGGTTGCACAGCTGCCACGACCCGGCGACCCTGAAAACACCGATAACCCGGAGGACGGGCCCTCCCTTGTCGAGCTCGAAGAGATAGCGCGGCGGCTGTCCGAGGCACATGACGTGCTGTTGGCCGCTCTGGAGTCGGCGGAGAAGGGCTGAGTGCGCGGTGGCACGACGTGCCCGCGTTGACGCCGAGTTGGTGCGGCGCGGTCTTGCGCGATCTCGACAGCAGGCCGCGGAGTTGATCGGAGCCGGCAAGGTGCGCATCGACGGCATGCCGGCGGTCAAACCGGCCACCGCCGTCGCCGTCACCGCGGCACTGACGGTGGCCGCGGACGGAGAGCGCACGTGGGTGTCGCGCGGCGCACACAAACTGATCGGGGCGCTGGACGCCTTCGGGATTCCGGTGGCGGACCGCCGCTGCCTGGACGCCGGCGCGTCGACGGGCGGATTCACCGAGGTGCTGCTGGATCGTGGGGCGACCGAGGTGGTTGCCGCCGATGTGGGGTACGGCCAGCTGGCCTGGTCGCTGCGCAGCGATCCGCGGGTGCTCGTCGTCGAGCGGACCAATGCCCGTGACCTGTCACCCGAGGCGATCGGCGGCCGGGTCGATCTCGTGGTGGCGGACCTGTCCTTTATCTCGCTGGCCACCGTGTTGCCCGCGCTGGCTGGCTGCGCCGGGCCTGGCGCGGATATCGTTCCCATGGTGAAGCCGCAGTTTGAGGTAGGGAAGGGCCAGGTGGGCCCCGGCGGGGTGGTGCACGACCCTGGCCTGCGCGCCGACTCGGTCCTGGCCGTCGCGCGCCGGGCCGGGGAGCTCGGCTGGCACACCGTCGATGCGACGGCCAGCCCGCTGCCGGGCCCGTCGGGCAATGTCGAATACTTCCTGTGGCTGCGGGCCCAGACCGACCGGGGGCTGTCCGCCGACGGGCTGGTGGACGCCGTCCAGCGCGCCGTTCGGGAGGGCCCACAGTGACCGCGCGCACGATCCTGCTGGTGGTGCACACCGGGCGCGAAGACGCCGCCGAGACGGCACGGCGCGTACAGAAAGTACTGGGCGACAACGGAATTTCGCTGCGCGTGCTGTCCGCCGAAGCGGTCGACCGGGGATCGCTGCACCTCGGTCCCGACGACATTCGGGTGATGGGTGTCGAGATCGACGTGGTCGACGCCGACCCGCACGCCGCCGACGGCTGCGAACTCGTGCTTGCGCTCGGCGGCGACGGCACCTTCTTGCGGGCGGCAGAACTGGCGCGCAACGCCGCCATTCCGGTGCTGGGCGTCAACCTGGGCCGGATCGGCTTTTTAGCCGAGGCCGAGGCGGATGCCATCGACTCCGTGCTGGAGCACGTTGTCGCGCAAGACTATTGGGTGGAAGAGCGCCTGACGCTCGATATCGTGGTGCGCGAAGGCGGCAACATCGTCGACCAGGGCTGGGCGCTCAACGAGGCCAGCCTGGAAAAAGGCCCGCGACTGGGCGTGCTGGGGGTGGTCGTCGAAATCGACGGGCGCCCGGTGTCGACGTTCGGCTGCGACGGAGTCTTGGTGTCCACGCCGACCGGGTCCACGGCCTACGCCTTCTCCGCGGGCGGCCCGGTGCTGTGGCCTGACCTCAAGGCCATCCTGGTGGTGCCCAACAACGCCCACGCACTGTTCGGCCGGCCCATGGTCACCAGTCCCGATGCCAAGATCGCGATCGAGATCGAGGCGAGCGGCAACGACGCCCTGGTGTTCTGCGACGGCCGTCGCGAGATGGTGATACCGGCCGGGGGGCGCATCGAGGTGACCCGCTGCGGCACGCCGGTCAAATGGGCGATCCTGGATAGCGCGCCGTTTACCGACCGGCTGGTGCGCAAGTTCCGGCTACCGGTCACCGGTTGGCGTGGACAGTAGCGGCGTTGCTGTGTTGCTGACTAAGTGGTGACCGAATGCTGACAGAAATCCGCATCGAGTCGCTGGGAGCGATCAGCGCCGCGGTCGGGGAGTTCGGCCGCGGTCTGACGGTGCTGACCGGCGAGACCGGCACCGGCAAGACGATGGTGGTGACCGGGCTGCACCTGCTCGGCGGTGGCCGCGCCGACGCCAACCGGGTGCGGTCGGGGGCCGACCGTGCGGTTGTCGAAGGCCGTTTCACGACAACCGATCTCGACGATGCCGCGGCTGCGCAACTGGACGAGATTCTGGACGCGTCGGGCGCGGAGCGGGACGAGGATGGCAGCGTGATCGCGCTGCGTTCGGTCAGCAGCGACGGACCTTCACGCGCGTATCTCGGCGGCCGCAGCGTGCCCGCCAAGTCGCTGGGCGACTTCACCTCCGAGTTGCTCACCCTGCATGGGCAAAATGATCAGCTGCGGCTGATGCGGCCCGAGGAGCAACGGGGCGCGCTGGACCGTTTCGCGAAGTCGGGCCCCGCGCTCGAGCGCTACCGCAAGCTCCGTGACGCCTGGTCGTCGGCGCGCCAGGACCTGCTCGACCGCCGCAACCGCATGCGCGAACTCACCCTCGAGGCCGACCGGCTGAAGTTCGGGCTCGACGAGATCGATGCCGTTGACCCGCAACCGGGTGAGGACGCTGCCCTGGTCGCCGATATCGTGCGGCTCTCCGAACTGGACACGCTGCGCGAAGCCGCGGCCGCGGCCCGCGCCACGCTGTCGGGTGAGCTCGACGATCTGTCCGGCGGCAGTGCCGCCGACGGCTTGGGGCGGGCAAGGGCCGCACTGGAAGCGACCGATGACGTCAAGCTGCACGCGTTGGCCGAGCAGATCAGCGAGGCGCTGACGGTGGTCGTCGATGTGGGCCATGAACTCGGCAACTACCTGGAAGAGCTGCCGGTCGATGCCAGCGCGCTGGAATCCAAGCTGGCCCGGCAGGGGCAGCTGCGGACGCTGACCCGCAAGTATGCCGCCGATATCGACGGGGTGCGGCAGTGGGCGGCCGAATCGCGCGATCGGCTCGCCCAGCTCGATGTCTCCGAGGAAGGGCTGGCGGCGCTGGAACGCCATGCCGACGAACTCGCCGGCGAATTGGCCTTAGCTGCAACGGACCTCAGCAAAATCCGGAGCAAGGCCGCCAAGCGGCTGGCCAAGGAGGTAACCGTCGAGCTTTCCGGGCTGGCGATGGCGGACGCGCAGTTCGCGATCAATGTGAACATCGATACTGGAGCTAGCTCGGAGGACGCCGCCACGCTCAAGTTGCCGTCGGGCGAGCTCGCGCGGGTCGGTGCGGATGGCGTCGACGACGTCGAGTTCGGTTTCGCGGCGCACCGCGGGATGACGGAGCTGCCGCTGACCAAGAGCGCGTCCGGCGGCGAGTTGTCCCGGGTGATGCTGGCGCTGGAGGTGGTGTTGGCCGCGTCAGCGGTGGGCACCACCATGGTCTTCGACGAGGTCGACGCCGGCGTCGGTGGCCGGGCGGCCGTGCAGATCGGCCGGCGGTTGGCGCGGTTGGCGCGCACCCACCAGGTCATCGTTGTCACGCACCTGCCGCAGGTCGCGGCCTACGCCGACGTGCACCTGGTGGTGCACGGCGCCGGACCGAAGGGCACCAGCGTGGTGCGGCGGGTGGCCGACGACGAGCGGGTCGCCGAGTTGGCCAGGATGCTCGCCGGTCTCGGCGAGTCGGACAGCGCTCGCGCGCACGCCCGCGAGCTGCTCGAGGGCGCCCAGAACGACCAAATTTGATCCCGTCGAACGTCGACTTGTCGTGGACGTATCAGCCAATTTGGCTCAACAAGTCGACGTTCGAAGCGAAACCGACCTGTTACAGAAGTGACGCAACGTAACTTCTGGGGCAGATGTTACGGCGCGCCTCCACGCTCTTGCCGCGCTTCACCGACAGAATCCCCCCATGAAGATGTCAGGACTTCTAACTCGTAATGCGTCTCGGCCGGGTCTCACCGGTACCGCCCGCGTCGACCGGAACATCGACCGGTTGCTGCGCCGGGTCTGCCCCGGCGACATCGTCGTGCTCGACGTCCTGGATCTGGACCGCATCACCGCCGACGCCCTGGTGGAGGCCGACATCGCGGCCGTCATCAACGCGTCGCCGTCGGTATCGGGCCGCTACCCCAATCTCGGGCCCGAGGTGCTGGTGAACAACGGCGTCACCCTGATCGACGAGACCGGACCCGACATCTTCAAGAAGATCAAGGACGGCTCAAAGATCCGCCTGTACGAAGGCGGGGTGTACGCCGGGGATCGTCGGCTGGGCCGTGGCACCGAGCGCACCGACCACGACATCGCGGACCTGATGCGCGAGGCCAAGAGCGGACTGGCCGCCCATCTGGAGGCATTCGCCGGCAACACAATTGAGTTCATCAAAAGCGAGAGCCCGTTGTTGATCGATGGTATCGGGATCCCCGATATCGACATCGACCTGCGCGGCCGGCATGTCGTGATCGTCGCCGACGAGCCCAGCGCCACCGACGATCTGCGCTGCCTCAAGCCGTTCATCAAGGAGTACCAGCCGATACTCATCGGTGTCGGCAGTGGTGCGGATGTGTTGCGCAAGGCCGGCTACCGGCCACAGCTCATCGTCGGTGACCCGGAGCAGATCAGCACCGAAGCCCTCAAATCCGGTGCCCACGTGGTGTTGCCGGCCGACGCCGACGGCCACGCGCCCGGCCTGGAGCGAATCCAGGACCTCGGCGTAGGCGCCATGACGTTTCCGGCGGCGGGCTCAGCGACCGATCTGGCCCTGCTACTGGCCGACCATCACGGTGCCGCGCTGCTGGTAACGGCCGGCCACACCGCCAACATCGAGACGTTCTTCGACCGCACCCGCACCCAAAGCAACCCGTCGACCTTCCTCACCCGGCTGCGGGTGGGGGAGAAGGTGGTGGATGCCAAAGCGGTTGCGACCCTGTACCGCAACCACATCTCGGCCGGTGCCATCGCACTGCTGGCGCTGACGATGCTGATCGCCATCATCGTCGCACTGTGGGTGTCGCGCACCGACGGCGTGGTCCTGCACTGGGTCGTCCAATACTGGAATCAGTTCTCGGTGTGGATTCAGCACCTGGTCACGTAGCCATTCGGGGTTCTAAGGACGTGCACTCATGATCTCGTTACGTCAACACGCGTTCTCACTGGCCGCCGTCTTCGTGGCGCTGGCGATGGGAGTTGTGCTGGGTTCGGGCTTTCTTTCGGACACGCTGCTGTCCAGCCTGCGTGACGAGAAGCGCGACCTGTACACCCAGATCAGCGGGCTCAACGACCAGAAGAATATGCTGAACGAAAAGCTCAGTGCGGCAAATAATTTCGATACTCAACTGGTTGGTCGGATGGTGCACGAAACACTGGCCGGCAAGAGCGTGGTCGTGTTCCGCACCCCGGATGCCAAAGACGACGATGTCGCGGCCGTGTCGAAAATCATCGGGCACGCTGGCGGCGCGGTCACCGGAACGTTTTCTTTGACGCAGGAGTTCGTCGACGCCAACTCCGGTGAGAAACTGCGAACCGTGGTGAGCTCGTCCATCCTGCCGGCCGGCCAGCAGTTGAGCACCAAGCTGGTCGATCAGGGTTCGCAGGCCGGCGACCTACTGGGCATCGTCCTGTTGATCAATCCCAACCCTGCTGTGCCGCCCGTGGACGACCTTCAGCGCGACACCGTGCTGGCGGCGTTGCGCGACACCGGCTTCATCACCTACCCGGCAGGCGATCACATCGGTGCAGCGAACGCCGCCATCGTCATTACCGGCGGTTCGCTACCCCAAGACGCCGGTAACCAAGGCGTCAGCGCGGCCCGGTTCTCCGCCGCGCTTGCGCCGCACGGCGCAGGCACCCTGCTCGCTGGGCGGGACGGTTCGGCGACGGGAGGCGCGGCAGTCGCGGTGGCCCGCGCCGATCCCGGCATGGCCTCGGCGATCAGCACCGTCGACGACGTCGACACCGCGGCGGGACGGATCACCGCGATCCTGGGCCTGCATGACTTGATCAACGGCGGCCACGTCGGGCAGTACGGCACCGGACACGGCGCGACGTCGATCACCGTCCCGCAATAGGCCGCGTTCTCGGCACTCGGGCGTGTTCGGCGCGCCAAAGCGGGACTGGGTGTTAGGGTTGATTTCCGTGGGTCGGCAGGCCCTGTTTGTTCCGACGAGAAACGTCAACGCCCTGCCTGGTCTTCACGGAGGATGCCAGTGCGCAAGCACACGCAAACGGTCACCAAGCACCTCTTCGTCAGCGGCGGCGTCGCCTCCTCACTCGGTAAGGGACTGACCGCCAGCAGCCTCGGACAGCTACTGACCGCCCGCGGTCTGCACGTGACGATGCAGAAGCTGGACCCGTACCTCAATGTCGACCCGGGCACCATGAACCCGTTCCAGCACGGCGAGGTCTTCGTCACCGACGACGGTGCCGAGACCGACCTCGACGTCGGACACTATGAGCGGTTCCTTGACCGCGATCTGTCCGGCTCGGCGAATGTCACTACCGGACAGGTGTATTCGACGGTCATCGCCAAGGAACGACGGGGCGAATACCTCGGCGACACCGTCCAGGTCATCCCGCACATCACCGACGAAATCAAACGGCGCATCCGCTCGATGGCCCAACCGGACGCCGACGGAAACCGCCCCGACGTCGTCATCACCGAAATCGGCGGCACCGTCGGCGACATCGAATCGCAGCCGTTTCTGGAAGCGGCTCGGCAGGTCCGCCACGACATCGGCCGGGAGAACGTCTTTTTCCTGCACGTGTCGCTGGTGCCTTACCTGGCCCCGTCGGGCGAGCTCAAGACCAAACCCACCCAGCACTCGGTGGCCGCGCTGCGCAGCATCGGTATCACTCCGGACGCACTGATCCTGCGTTGCGACCGCGAGGTTCCAGAAGCGCTCAAGGACAAGATCGCGTTGATGTGCGACGTCGACATCGATGGCGTCATCTCGACCCCGGACGCGCCGTCGATCTATGACATCCCCAAGGTGTTGCATCGCGAGGAACTCGACGCTTATGTGGTGCGGCGCCTGCACCTGCCGTTCCGTGACGTCGACTGGACCGAATGGGACGACCTGCTGCGCCGCGTGCACGAGCCGCACGATACCGTTCGAATTGCATTGGTAGGCAAATATATTGAGCTTTCGGATGCCTACTTGTCCGTAGCCGAGGCGCTGCGTGCGGGCGGGTTCAAACACCACGCCAAGGTCGAGATCCACTGGGTGGCATCCGACGACTGCGAAACACCTGCCGGCGCCGCGGCGGCTCTGGGCGACGTGCACGGCGTGCTGATCCCCGGCGGGTTCGGTATCCGCGGAATCGAAGGCAAGATCGGCGCCATCCGGCACGCCCGGGCGCGCGGGTTGCCGCTGCTGGGGCTGTGCCTAGGCCTGCAGTGCATCGTGATCGAGGCCGCCCGCTCGGTGGGGCTGACCGAGGCGAACTCGGCCGAATTCGAGCCGGAGACACCGGATCCGGTAATTTCCACGATGGCCGATCAACAAGACATTGTGGCCGGCCAAGCGGATCTGGGCGGGACGATGCGGCTCGGTGCCTATCCCGCGGTCCTGGAGCCCGGCTCGATCGTGGCCGAAGCGTACGGGACGACGCAGGTGTCCGAGCGGCACCGGCACCGCTACGAGGTCAACAACGACTACCGCGACCGGATCGCCGAAAGTGGCCTCCGGATTTCCGGGACTTCGCCCGACGGCCACCTGGTGGAATTCGTCGAATACCCGTCCGAAGTACACCCGTTCATCGTTGGTACCCAGGCACACCCCGAGCTGAAGAGTCGGCCCACCCGGCCGCATCCGCTGTTCGTCAACTTCGTCGGGGCGGCAATCGACTACAAGGGCGGCGAGTTGTTGCCGGTGGAGATACCCGAGCACTCGTCCAACGGCAGCCAGCATCGGGAGAGCGCGCAGCGGCCGTTACCTGAGCCCGCGGCCCGTGGCTGAACACCAATTCGAGACGGCGTCAACCGAAACGCTGCATACCGGCAACATTTTCGCGCTGCGCTCCGACAAGGTGCGGATGCCCGGCGGTCGTACCGCGACACGTGAAGTCATCGAGCACTACGGCGCCGTCGCTATCGTGGCGATGCGTGATGACAACACCATCCCGTTGGTCTACCAGTACCGCCACTCCTACGGCCGACGGTTATGGGAGCTACCGGCCGGGTTGCTGGACGTCGCGGGTGAGCCCCCGCACCACAGCGCCGCGCGGGAACTCAAGGAAGAGGTCGGCCTTCGAGCGACTACCTGGCAGGTGCTTCTCGATCTCGATACCGCCCCGGGTTACAGCGACGAATCGGTGCGGGTCTATCTGGCCACCGGGTTGACCGAGGTGGGCCGGCCCGAGGCGCATGACGAAGAAGCCGATATGACGATGCGCTGGTACTCCATTGAGGATGCGGCACACCGAGTGTTCAGCGGCGAGATCGTCAATTCCATTGCCATCGCAGGGATTTTGGCCGCGCACGCGGTGACCACAGGATTCGCCGAGCCGCGCCCGCTGGACAGCCCGTGGACGGACAAGCCGAAGGCGTTCGCGGCGCGAAAGGCCGCCCGATGACGGCTGCCCTGGAGACACAACTTCAGGGCTACCTGGATCATCTGACCATCGAGCGGGGGGTGGCCGCCAACACGCTGAGCTCCTACCGCCGCGACTTGCGCCGCTACTCCAAGCATCTGTCGGACCGTGGGATTCACGACCTGGCCAAGGTCGTCGAGGACGATGTCAGCGAATTCCTGGTGGCGCTGCGGCGGGGCGATCCCGATTCGGGGGCGGTGGCGCTATCGGCCGTGTCGGCGGCGCGGGCGCTGATCGCCGTGCGTGGCCTGCATCGGTTCGCCGTCGCCGAAGGCCTGACCGACCTCGATGTGGCGCGAGCAGTCCGGCCGCCGACGCCGAGCCGTCGGCTGCCCAAGAGCCTCACCATCGACGACGTGTTGGCCCTGCTGGACGGCGCGGGCGGCGACAGCCCGGCCGACGGCCCGTTGACGTTGCGCAACCGGGCGCTGCTCGAGCTGCTGTACTCGACCGGATCGCGGATCTCCGAAGCCGTGGGCCTGGACGTGGACGACATCGACACCCAGGCGAGGTCGGTGCTGTTGTCCGGCAAGGGCGGTAAGCAACGGCTGGTGCCGGTGGGACGCCCCGCTGTGCAGGCACTGGAGGCCTACCTCGTTCGCGGTCGCCCCGAGTTGGCCCGTCGCGGCCGCGGCACGCCGGCCATCTTTCTCAACGTGCGCGGCGGCCGGTTGTCGCGGCAAAGCGCATGGCAGGTGCTGCAGGACGCCGCGGAGCGCGCCGGGATCAAGTCGGGTGTGTCGCCGCACATGCTGCGGCATTCTTTTGCCACGCACCTGCTGGAGGGCGGCGCGGACGTGCGGGTCGTGCAGGAGTTACTGGGTCATGCGTCGGTGACGACGACGCAGATCTACACGCTGGTCACCGTGCACGCGTTGCGCGAAGTGTGGGCCGGAGCCCACCCCCGCGCGCAATAGCGTGTCACCGCGAGAGTGCAACTACCGACGTTGCCACTCGGAAAACGTGTAGCCAGTTGCACTCTCGCGGCACTAGAGGTAGTCGGACTCCAGCACCAGATCCGGCACCAGCGACTGGTACTCCAGGTGCGCCTTGTGCTCCATGGTCTGCCACAGCTTGCCCTGTTGCTGGCGCATGTACTCGCGGTATTTTGGTGCGCCCGGGAACCCGACGTTGTCCGCGACGGCGATCGAGCCCGGGTGCAGCCAGCCCCGATTAAGGAGGCTCTGCAGGTCGTTTAAGTAGGCGTCCTTGTCGTGGTCAAGAAATACGAAATCCAGAGCACCAGAGCGGAATCCGTGCTGATCGGCCAGCACGTCCAGCGTGCGGCCGCCGTCGCCGATGGTGCCGACGACACACGTCACGCGGTCATTGACCCCGGCATGCGCCCAGATCTGCCGGGCGTTGGCGGCGTTGGCTTCGGCGAGTTCGACGGAAAACACCTTGGCGTTCGGTGCGGCCCGCGCGATCCGCAGCGCACCGTAGCCACAATAGGTGCCCAACTCGAGGACCAGGGCGGGATCGGCACGCCGCACCGCGGCATCGAGTAGTTGTCCCTTTTCGTCGCCGACGTTGATGAGGATGGATTTCTCGTAGGCGAACTTGTCGATGGTGGCGATCACATCGTCGATGTCGCCGGCCCGGGCGTTCCGCACGACATAGTCGACTGCGGCCGCTTCGCGTCCGTCGCCGACCTGGCCTGTCGTGGTGAAGTTGCGATTGCCGGTCGCCATCCGCCAGACCGACCACCGCAGCAGTGGCATACGTCGTTTGAGATCCATAAAGACCACGATAGTGCCGCCACTCGACGACCAATGATGCTGGTGAGGCAGGTGTGACTCGTGGCGGGTTTATCCCGCCATTAACCCGTATTCGCTGGTTATCTTGCCTGCGGGTCGGCCGATTCAGGCGCACGAACCCGTTAGACTTTGCCCCGATGTTCACCTCTCGAACACACCGGCCATGACCGACCACGCCGACGACGGCGTCGAGGTCGGCCTTACGGGGCGTCCCCCGCGGGCGATCCCCGAGCCAAAGCCGCGCACCTCGCACGGCCCGGCCAAAGTCATCGCCATGTGCAACCAGAAGGGCGGCGTCGGGAAGACCACGTCGACGATCAACCTGGGCGCCGCGCTCGCCGAATACGGCCGACGGGTGCTGCTGGTGGACATGGACCCGCAGGGCGCGCTGTCCGCGGGTCTTGGCGTACCGCATTACGAGCTGGACAAGACCGTGCACAACCTGCTGGTGGAGCCGCGGGCGTCCATCGACGAGGTGCTCATGCCCACCCGGGTCAAGAACTTGGACTTAGTGCCCAGCAACATCGACCTCTCGGCCGCCGAGATTCAGCTCGTCAACGAGGTGGGCCGGGAACAGAGCCTGGCCCGCGCACTGCACCCGGTGCTGGACCGCTACGACTATGTCCTGATCGACTGCCAGCCGTCGCTGGGACTGCTCACGGTCAACGGGCTGACCTGCTCCGACGGGGTGGTGATCCCCACCGAATGCGAGTACTTCTCGCTGCGCGGCCTGGCGTTGCTCACCGACACCGTCGACAAAGTACGCGATCGCCTCAACCCGAAGCTGGAAATCAGCGGCATCCTGCTCACCCGTTACGACCCGCGCACGGTCAACGCGCGTGAGGTGATGGCCCGCGTCGTGGAGCGCTTCGGTGACCTAGTGTTCGACACCGTGATCACCCGGACGGTCCGTTTCCCGGAGACCAGCGTCGCGGGCGAGCCCATCACCACCTGGGCGCCCAAATCGGGAGGCGCGATGGCCTACCGCGCGCTGGCCCGCGAGTTCATCGACCGATTCGGCGCGTGAACGCGCAACCTGACGGCGAGGCGGCACAACAGAACGGCTCCTCGGCCGGTTTTCGGGTCCGGCTGACCAACTTCGAGGGACCGTTCGATCTGCTGCTGCAGCTGATCTTCGCCCACCGCCTCGATGTCACCGAGGTAGCTCTGCACCGGGTCACCGACGACTTCATCGCCTACACCCGCGAGATCGGCCCGCAGCTGGAACTCGAGGAGACCACGGCGTTCCTGGTGATCGCCGCGACCCTGCTCGATCTGAAGGCCGCGCGGCTGCTGCCGGCCGGGCAGGTCGATGACGACGAGGATCTGGCGCTGCTCGAGGTGCGCGACCTGCTGTTTGCCCGGCTGCTGCAATACCGTGCGTTCAAGCACGTCGCGGAGATGTTCGCCGAGTTGGAGGCCACCGCGTTGCGCAGCTACCCCCGCGCGGTCTCGCTGGAGGATCCCTTCACCGAACTGCTGCCCGAGGTGATGCTGGGCGTCGACGCCGAACGGTTCGCCCAGATCGCCGCGATCGCCTTCAGCCCCCGCCCGGCGCCGGTGGTGTCGCTGGGGCATCTGCATGAACTGAAGGTTTCGGTTCCCGAGCAGGCCAAGAAATTGCTGGCGATCCTGGAAGCGCGCGGCAGCGGTCAATGGGCTTCATTTTCTGAGCTGGTCGCCGACTGCACGGCGCCCATCGAGGTCGTCGGCCGCTTCCTGGCGCTGCTCGAACTTTATCGAGCGCGGACGGTAGCATTCGACCAGTCAGAGCCGCTTGGCGTGCTCCAGATTTCATGGACCGGGGAACGTCCCACCAGCGAAGCCTTGGTAGAAGTGCGGGACGAATGATCCGCGCCGGCGACGATGCAGAGGAGCGGCGCTTGTGACTGAAGAAGTGTCAGACGTCGACCTCGACGCCGGGATCCCGGATATCGCCGAAGCGGCGCCGCTGGATCCCGAGGAGTTGGGCTCGGTGCTGGAGGCACTCCTACTGGTGGTGGACACCCCGGTGACCGTCGACGCGCTGGCCGTGGCCACCGAGCAACCCGTGTACCGGGTGGCCGCAAAGCTGCAGGTGATGGCCGACGAGCTGCGCGAACGTGACAGCGGCATCGACTTACGCGAATCCGGTGAGGGCTGGCGGCTCTACACCCGCGCCCGCTTCGCGCCGTATGTAGAGAAGTTGTTGCTGGACGGCGCGCGATCAAAGCTCACCCGGGCCGCGCTGGAGACGCTGGCCGTGGTGGCCTACCGTCAGCCCGTGACACGGGCGCGGGTGAGCGCGGTCCGCGGCGTCAATGTCGATGCGGTGATGCGGACCCTGCTGGCACGCGGCTTGATCACCGAGGTTGGCGCCGACGCCGACACCGGCGCGGTGACGTTCGCGACCACCGACATGTTCCTGGAGCGACTGGGATTGACGTCACTGGTCGATCTTCCTGACATCGCGCCGCTTCTTCCGGACGTCGACTCCATTGACGAATTGACCGAATCTTTAGATAGCGAGCCACGATTCCTCAAACTCGGCAGCGCGCCGGCACCCGAGCAGGCCCTGTCCTTCGACGTGGACAGGGATTGATGACAGAAACCCACGATTCCAACTCCGAGGGAATCCGCCTGCAAAAAGTGTTGTCCCAGGCCGGGGTTGCTTCTCGGCGAGCCGCTGAGAAGTTGATCATCCAAGGCCGTGTCGAGGTGGATGGGCAGCTGGTGACCGAGTTGGGTACCCGGGTCAACCCGGATGCCTCGATAATCCGGGTGGACGGAGCCCGGATCGTCCTCGACGATTCACTCGTGTACCTCGCGCTGAACAAGCCGCGCGGTATGCACTCGACCATGTCCGACGAGCACGGCCGGCCCTGCATCGGTGACCTGATCGAGCGCCGGGTTCGCGGCAACAAGAACCTCTTTCACGTCGGGCGGCTCGACGCCGACACCGAGGGGCTGATCTTGCTGACCAACGACGGCGAGTTGGCACACCGGCTGATGCATCCCTCCCACGAGGTGCCGAAGACCTACCTGGCGACGGTGACGGGCAAGGTTCCGCACGGCGTGGGTAAACAGCTGAAGGCGGGGGTCGAGCTGGAGGACGGTATCGCGCGCGTCGACGAATTCGCTCTGGTTGACGCCATTCCGGGAAAAACGTTGGTGCGGTTGACATTGCACGAAGGACGCAACCGCATTGTGCGCCGGATGCTGGCGGCGATCGGCTTCCCGGTAGAGGCGCTGGTGCGTACCGACATCGGCTCCGTTTCGCTGGGGGAGCAGCGTCCGGGCCACGTCCGGGCGTTGAGCCGCGGCGAGATCGGACAACTCTACAAAGCGGTGGGGTTGTGAACGACGTCGTGGTCGCTATCGACGGACCGGCTGGAACCGGAAAATCCTCGGTGGCAAGGGGACTCGCTCGATCGCTGACGGCGCGCTACCTGGATACCGGGGCCATGTACCGGATCGTGACGCTGGCGGCGCTGCGCGCCGGAGTTGATCTGACGGATGCCGATGCCGTCGAATCGATCGCGTCAGACACGCAGCTGGCGGTGAGTTACGACCCCGATGGGGTCAGCAGTTACCTTGGCGAAGAAGATGTTTCGAGCGAGATCCGCGGCGACGAGGTCACCCGGGCCGTGTCGGCCGTGTCATCGGTTCCCGCCGTCCGTAGCCGGCTCGTCGACATGCAGCGACAGCTGGCCGAGGGCCCCGGCAACGTCGTCGTCGAGGGCCGTGACATCGGGACCGTCGTCTTACCTGACGCGCCGGTGAAGATCTTCTTGACCGCGTCAGCGGAAACCCGCGCCCGGCGTCGCAACGACCAGAACGTCGCCTCGGGGATGCCCGACGACTACGTCGGCGTATTGGCCGACGTGCAGCGGCGCGACCACCTGGACTCCACCAGGGCGGTGTCGCCGCTGCGGGCGGCCTCGGACGCGGTGGTCGTCGACACCGGCAACATGACAGAAGCGGAAGTGATCGCCCACCTGATGGACTTGGTCAAGCAGAAAAGCGGGGCAGTGCGGTGACTCAGGACGGCACCTGGACCGACGAAAGCGACTGGGACGTCGTCGCTTCCGATCTTGCGGACCCAGACGAGCCCGGTCCCGCGCCGGTGGTGGCGATCGTGGGCCGACCGAATGTCGGCAAGTCGACTCTGGTCAACCGGATCCTGGGCCGGCGCGAAGCGGTGGTGCAGGACGTTCCCGGCGTGACGCGGGACCGGGTCTTCTACGACGCGCTCTGGACCGGACGCCGATTCGTCGTGCAGGACACTGGGGGATGGGAGCCAGACGCCAAGGGGCTGCAGCAATTGGTGGCCGAGCAGGCGGCGATAGCCATGCGTACCGCGGACGCGGTGGTCCTGGTGGTCGATGCCACCGTCGGCGCCACCGCCGCCGACGAGGCCGCCGCCCGGATCTTGCTGCGCTCGGGTAAGCCAGTCTTTCTGGCCGCCAACAAGGTTGACAACGAGAAGGTCGAAGCCGAGGCGGCAACCCTGTGGTCGCTGGGACTCGGCGAGCCCCATGGGATCAGCGCGATGCACGGCCGCGGCGTGGCCGACTTGCTCGACGTGGTGCTGGCCGCTGTGCCCCAGCTGTCCGAAGTGGCACCGGTGGCGGGTGGTCCCCGTCGGGTGGCGTTGGTCGGCAAGCCCAATGTCGGCAAGAGCTCTCTGCTCAACCGGCTGGCGGGTGATCAACGTTCGGTGGTCCACGACGTTGCCGGAACCACGGTGGACCCGGTGGATTCGCTCATCGACCTGGGCGGCAAGGTGTGGCGGTTCATCGACACCGCAGGGTTGCGCCGCAAGGTCGGCCAGGCCAGCGGTCACGAGTTCTACGCATCGGTGCGCACCCACTCGGCCATCGATTCCGCCGAGGTGGTGGTCGTGCTGATCGACGCGTCGCAGCCGCTGACCGAACAGGATCGGCGGGTGCTGTCCATGGTTATCGAGGCCGGACGGGCACTGGTGCTCGCGTTCAACAAGTGGGATCTGGTTGACGAGGACCGGCTCGATCTGCTGGAACGTGAGATCGATCGCGAACTGGCGCAGCTGCAGTGGGCGCAGCGGGTCAACATCTCCGCCAAGACCGGCCGGGCGGTGCAGAAGTTGGTGCCGGTGATGGAGGCTGCGCTGGCGTCGTGGGACGCCAGGATCGGGACCGGCCCGCTGAACACCTGGATCAAGGAGGTGGTGGCGGCCACACCACCCCCGGTGCGTGGTGGCAAGCAGCCGCGCATCCTGTTCGCCACCCAGGCCACCGCGCGCCCGCCGACGTTCGTGCTGTTCACCACCGGCTTCCTGGAGGCCGGGTACCGGCGCTTCCTGGAACGGCGGCTGCGCGAGACGTTCGGGTTCGAAGGCAGCCCGATCCGGATCAATGTGCGGGAACGCGAAAAGCGCGGGCCCAAGCGCCGCTGAGAGCGCGAGCGACGCCATGACGCGTCGAGTGCGCAGGCAGGGCTTTACGTGTGCGGTCATGGCGGGGACCCATCGATTTTTCCGCCCTCAGCACACTCATACGGACAAAGAGGCGTCGCCTATAAATCCTGCGATTCGGATGTAGAAGACCGTATTGCAGGAATATGTCGTTGACACTCGCCGCGACGTTGCCTAATATATCTCGCATAACGGGTAAGGATGCCCGTATTGTGGGATTAGTGGAGACAGATGAGCAAAGCGGAGACACGTTTCAGCGTTTGCGACAAGTCGATACTGATCACTGGTGCGACCGGTTCGCTGGGCAGCGTCGCCGCCCAGGCTCTGGCCGAAGCCGGGGCCCGGTTGACCCTGGCTGGTGGCAACGCCGCAGGTCTGGCCGAGTTCGTTGACCGGGCCGGAATCGACGGCGCCGCAGTGGTCACCCGCCGACCGGACACCCCGGATGATGCCCAGGCCATGGTCGAAGCGGCGGTCGCTCAGCACGGCCGCATCGACGGCGTCCTAGTCGCCTCGGGAATGAACCACGTCCAACCCATTACCGAGATGGCCGTCGAAGACTTCGACAAGGTGATGGACGCGAACGCGCGAGGCGCCTGGTTGGTATGCCAAGCGGCCGGACGGGCACTGTTGCGGCAAGGCGGGGGAGGCAGCATCGTGCTGGTCTCGTCGGTTCGAGGTGCCCTGGGCCACTCCGCCGGCTACAGCGCCTACTGCCCGTCAAAGGCGGCCACCGACCTGTTGGCGAAGTCGTTGGCGGCCGAGTGGGGCGCTAACGGTATTCGGGTAAATGCCCTTGCCCCAACGGTTTTCCGGTCCAAGCTGACCGAGTGGATGTACGCCGACGATGAAAAGGGACGCGAAACGCGCGAGGCGATGTTCGCCCGGATCCCCTTGCGTCGCTTCGCTGAGCCGGAGGACTTCGTCGGCGCACTGATCTATCTACTCAGCGACGCGTCGAGTTTCTACACGGGCCAAGTGATGTATCTGGACGGCGGCTACACCGCATGTTGATCAGCAGAAACGGAAGGAAGCAGAGATCGTGAGTTTCACCTGGCCCCTCGGCGAACCCGAGTCGAAATTGGAGTTCTATGACTTATCGCACCCGTGGGGGCATGGTGTGCCGGCATGGCCGTACTTCGAGGACGTCAAGATCGAGCGACTGCACAATATGGCCAGAAGCCGTGTGCTGACCCAGAAGATCACCACGGTAATGCATTCCGGGACGCACATCGACGCCCCGGCGCACGTGATCGAAGGCACGCCCTTCCTCGAAGAGATCCCGCTGAGCGCGTTCTTCGGCACCGGAGTTGTGGTGTCGATCCCGAAGAAGAAATGGGAGGTCGTCACCGCCGAGGATTTGGAAACGGCCTCGCCGCAGATCCGGCCCGGCGACATCGTCATCGTCAACACCGGCTGGCACCATAAATACGCCGACAGCGCTGAGTACTACGCCTACTCACCGGGGTTCTACAAGGAAGCCGGCGAGTGGTTTGCGGCCAGGGGCGTCAAGGCGGTCGGCACCGACACCCAGGCGCTCGACCACCCGCTCGCCACATCGATCGGCCCGCACGGACCCGCAGAACATCTGGGCGGCCTGCTGCCGTGGGCGGTCAAGGAATATGAGGAGGCGACTGGCCACAAGGTGCTCGATGACTTCCCGGAGTGGGAGCCGTGTCACCGCGCGATCCTGTCCAAGGGCATCTACGGCTTCGAGAACGTGGGCGGTGACCTGGACAAAGTCACTGGCAGACGCGTCACCTTCGCCGCGTTCCCGTGGCGCTGGGTCGGCGGCGATGGGTGCATCGTGCGGCTGGTGGCAATCGTCGATCCCACCGGTAGCTACCGCCTCGAGACGGGTCGGGCAGCGTGACGTTGCACCTTACCCGGGCGTCGGAAGCGCCTGCCTACACCGCTCCGAGGCACCACGGCGTGTCCGCGGCGCGGTTGCAGGGCCTCGAGGCCGGTCGCACAGAACGATTCTGGGTCGGCGTATCTCGTTACGGTCCCGGCGGGACGGCCGAAGAGTCGCCGACCCAGGAAGAAACGGTCTATGTGGTGCTTGACGGCGAGCTGGTCATCGCCACCGGCGGGAAGGAAATAGTCTTGGGCCGTCTCGACAGCCTGCACTTCGCCAAGGGGGAGGTGCGATCGATCGAAAACCGTTCGGAGCGTGAGGCATTGTTGCTGGTGACCGTGGCCCACCCGCCAGCGGAGCCGTCGTGAGTGCCGGCCTCGAAGACCACGACGCCCGTGGCAGCGGCATCCAGGTCATTGCCCGCGCGGCTGAAATCCTGCGGCTGTTGCAGGCGCACCCGGGTGGACTCAGCCAAGGTGAGATCGGTGAGCGGCTGGGGATGGCGCGCTCCACTGTGAGCCGGATCCTCAACGCCTTGGACGATGAAGGTCTGGTGGCCTCGCGGATGGCCCGGGGCCGGTACCGGCTGGGCCCAGAAATCGCACGTATGGCCGGCACTGTGCGACTCAGCGTCGTGATGGATGTGCATCCGTTTATGGAGGAGTTGTCGCGCGAGCTGGAGGAGACCGTGGACCTGTCGGTTCTCGACGGCGATCGGGCGACGTTCGTCGACCAGGTCATCTCGGCGCACCGCCTGCGGGCCATCAGCGCGGTGGGCGAGTCGTTTCCCCTGCACTGCAGCGCCAACGGCAAAGCCCTGCTTGCCAACCTGCCTGCCGAGGAGCAGGTCCGGGCAGTGCCCAGTCGTCTCGCCCGGCTTACCGCCAACACCATCACGACCCCGGTGGCGTTGCGAAAGGAGCTCGACCGCGTCCGGGCCGAAGGCGTCGCCTATGACCGAGAGGAGCAGACCGAAGGCATCTGCGCGGTGGCTGCGGTGCTCAAGGGGGTGACCGACCAGGTGGTGGCGGTCAGCGTGCCGGTGCCTGCACAGCGGTTCTATGGCCGCGAATCCGAACTCGCCCAGGCTCTGTTGGCCTGGGTGCGCAAGGTCGATGCGTGCTTCGAGAGCGCGATGCTGCGAGCGTAACCGAGCGGCGAATTCGTGCGGGATTTTTCGCCGTGTGGTTACGTTCGCGACTGGGGGGCGGCGCCGAGCAAGCCGGGACGCGCGGCACCTGGGCCGCGGCGGGGAGTAGCGGGTCGCCTGCGGTAGGCTTTCGACCGCTGCTGGTGGACCCACCGGCGAGCGGGCTGTGGCGCAGCTTGGTAGCGCACTTGACTGGGGGTCAAGTGGTCGCAGGTTCAAATCCTGTCAGCCCGACAGAGGTCAGAGGCGGTTTACAGGCGTGTAATTCCGGCCTGGCGGGCCCGTATCCACGCGCGATACCCAAACCAGCTTTCAGCCGCGCTTTGGTAGCAAACTCGGAGCTGGCGCGTTGCCTGTTGCACGGAACGCCGGTCGTGGATGGGAACATGGTTTCGTTACCGTGACATATGTGGTTTATCTCGGCAGACTCGTGATTACTGATCCCGCCGTGACCGACAAGCTGCACCGGAAACATGACATCACGTACGAGGATGTGGTCGAGGCTCTGCAGCATCCGGCCCAGGCGCGCGCCGCGTGGGACGATGACCCCTATTACGGCCCGCGCGTGATTGCGCTGGGCTCGGTAGCTGACGGCCGTGAAGTCATTGGTTACCTCAAAGCCCTACCCGAGTGGGACGATCACGCCGATACTTGGGATATTAAAACCGCACGATGGGTGAAATAGCTGCAAGCCGGACGGAAAGGACGCAAGTGCCGGACAACGAACCCTACGACTGGGTAGACGATGACGCGATGGGCGCAGAGGAAACGTTGCGCCGCTTCGAGGCACTCGACCCGGGTCCGACTACAGGGCCGCCTGCTGCTAGGAATTTTGTCTTTAGCTGGGATGGCAGTGGTGGCGTGGCCGTTCAAACGGCCGTGCAAACCGACGCGGCCTTCGCTCCGCGAACTCACCAACAGCCCCTCACTGCTCAGCCTGTTCGAGCGCCGCAGCACCAGTGAAGCTGGCGGTATACCTGACCGACTCTGCCCAAGCTGACGAGCGCGGCAAGTTGTTTGCGCTTGGCCTTGGATGGAGGACTTGTGGGGTTCCGGTGCCAGGGTTCGCAGTCGTGGTGCTTCTTGAGGTCGACTGGGACGAGACCAACCGTCCACACCAGTTGGTTTGCGAGCTGCTCACGGAGGATGGTCATCCCGTCGCAGTCGACACCCCGGTCGGTCAGCAAGTCATCCGAATCGAGGCAACTGCAGAGGCGGGGCGACCACCTGGCACCGTCCATGGTGATCCAGCACGGGTTCCGCTCGTGTTTGGATTTCCGCCTGGACTTCCCTTACAGCCAGCGAGATATCAGTGGCGCGCTTCTATCCTGGGTTTCGACGACGTAACAGAGTCCGAATTTTTCACAGTGCTAGCTGGGGGATAACGCCCCCGCAGACGTCGCATAGCTGAGGACGACTCCATTACGACGACTCAAAGCCCAAGCGCTCCCGACAGTCCGTCGACGGCCGCCCTCGTGGTCGCATCGGAGGTGTGGCCGTAGATGTCACCGGTGACCGCGATGCTGCTGTGCCCGAGCAGATCGGCCACGGCCTTGATATGCACCCCGGCTTCCAGCCACGCCACGGCCGCGCTGTGGCGCGCCCTGTTTCCCGTCCGCGCTGATTACGAGGTGGCGGATGGTTTCTGCGCTGTTCGGGGATCAGGGAAGCCGAGCTTGGTGTATCCGGGGGCGCGTTTGCGCAGCGATGACGCGAGGACGGGGGTGAGTTCATCGTGGTAGTCGTGGACGGTGGCGTCGGTTTTGCCTGGGTGTGGCCGCGTGATGCGTCCGACGTACTGAACGAGGCGATTCTTGAAGGTGATGGGGGAGGCCAGGAACAGGGTGTCCAGCGCGGGACAGTCAAAACCCTCGCCGATGAATGAGCCGGTCCCAACGATCAGCAGCGGTGGTTGTTCTGGCTGGTGAGCTGCGAGTTGCTGGGTGATTTTCAAGCGCTCACGCGCTTTCATTCCGCCGCGCAGCACGGTTGCTTCGCATCCGGCATCGCAGAGCCGGCGGGTAATCGCATCCAAGTGGTTTACCCAGGTGGTAAGGACGAGGATGTTTGCGCCTTGGCGGTGTGCCGTCAGCACGTCGGTGACGATCTGGTCGAGACGATCCTGGTCAGCGACGAGTGCGCGGTAGATTTCGGCTATCCCGCCCGGTGCGGAGGGATCGGCGTCGCCTGTGTAGCGGAACTGGGTTGGGTGGATATGCAGAACCGGGTGCGGTGCGGGCGAATCCGTTGCAGCGGAGGGGAGTTCACCGGCAACCGGAGGTTGCAGGGTGTGACTGTGGGATCCGAGCTGATGGTAGATCAGGTCCTCGAGCCCGTCTCGCCGCTCTGGGGTCGCGGTCAAGCCGAGCCAATACTTCGCTGGTATCCGGTTCAGGACGGAGGAGAACGCCGCGGCAGCGATATGGTGGCACTCGTCGACGATGACGAACCCGTAGCCGGCGGTGATTTCTTCGACATTTTTGCGTCGGGCGAGTGTAGGTAGCAGCGCGACATCGATGATGCCGGTGGTCTTCGATCGCCCGCCACCGATCTGCCCACACTTGACGCCGAGATGTTTGTGCAGCCGGTCGCGCCACTGATCCGCGAGCGCTTTGCGGTCCACTAGGATCAGGGCGGACGTGCGACGTGAAGCGATTGCGGCGCAGGCGATCACGGTCTTGCCCGATCCAGGCGGGGCAATCAGGACTCCGGTGTCCTGGGTGGCGAGGTGTCGCACAGCCACCGCTTGTTCGGGCCGGAGCTCCGTTGCGCAGGTGAATTCATGGTCAGTCCCGGTAACGCGGGAGTCGTCGATGCGCATCGTGCTCCCGGCGGATTCCACGAGGGTTGTCAACAGCGACAGCAAACCGCGCGGCAAAATGAGGTCTTCCTCGACGGTTTCGTCGTAACTGCGCAGAAATCGCGGCGTGTCCCACGTGCTTCGGCGGGCCCGTTGCCGGGCGTGGAACTCCGGGTTCGGGATCGAGGCCGCGTGCTTGACTGCCGAGATCATTGCTGGGCCCAAATCTGCTGCGGTCAGTTTCAGTCGGGCCCCGAACGACGCCCGGATGATCGCTGCGGGACGGGGCACGATCTTCGACGACGTGGGCAGCTGCAACCGACACACGTCGTGGCCGATCTTAGGATCGGGCAGCTTCCGAGCCAGGGCGGCGACTTCGTTCACCGACAGCCTGGCGATGCTGGACAGGTAGGCCCACTGATCGTCGAACGGTTCGAGCGTGGCCGGGTCGAGAAAAAGTGTGGTGCCGTGTTGGCGGCGAGTGCCGTTCAACGGTGCGGCGATGAGGTTGCCCATGCCGCGTCCGGTGTGCACGTCTTGGGACGGAAACAGTCGGTCATAGCTGGTCAGGCTCATACTGCCGCGCAACTGAATCGCCTCACCCAGAAGGCTGGTCGCGATCCGGCGCGCCGCCGACGCGGGCGTGGCTTGGGCGAAGAAGATCCATACATGTGCGCCGCGACCGGACTGCGACACCTCCAGCGCGGCTGGAATCCCATAGGCGCGTGCGGCTTTCAGGTAGGCGAGGGCGTCCAGCATCGCAGGATTTTTGTCGAAATCCGCGGCCACCCACCAGCACGTGTCGTCATCGCCGAGCGGGTAGAGCCCGATGTGGAGATCGCCGCGTAGGTGTTTGGCGATCACCTCCGCGGTCAGTGTCAGATAGGGTGCGTCGGCTCGGCTCATTCCCTTGCGCCAATAGCCGTTGATGGCAGGCATCCAACCCGATCGCCCGTCACGTCTGTTCTCCCAGCGGAGCGCGTATACATCTGTGCGGCAACGAAACAGGCTTGTGTAGTACCGGAGTTTCGCCTCCGGGGCCGACCGCATATCCACTGGCGCGGTCGGCGCACCTGTGAGGGCCGGCTGATCGGGATCCGCGGCGCGGGCCTGCTCCTTACTGAGGTCGAGCAGCCGACGCAGGCGCACGTTATCGGCACGCAACGTCGCCAACTCACCGGGAAAGCGTTCGTCCACACCTCACAGTCTGCTGTGGCTCGCCGAGGCAGTCGACACTGTTGCAAGGGTCTATTCATCACATCGCAGTTGGCAGATGTACGACATGCCGCGCTTGCGCTTGGGGCATGCGTCCACTTCGTTCCGCGTTTACCTGCAGTTATTGCGTAAAAAAGTCCTGTGCACGACTATATATGCATGAGCGAGATGACGACGGTCGCAGGCGCCGAGGTCCTGGGGGTCTCAGCGCGGCAGATCGCGCGGCTCGCCCGCGCGGGAGAACTCACCGTGACGCGCACGGTCGCCGGTGCACTCCTGCTCGATGGCGCTTCGGTGCACCGGCTGGCTAAGCAGGGCCGCCACAACGGCCGGCCGTGGACTGCGGCCACAGCGTGGGCTGCGCTCGCGTTGCTCTCCGGTGAACGTGTCGATTGGCTGGACAACTCGGCGATGTCACGGCTGCGTCATCGGCTGCGTGCCAGTAGTGCTTCCGAGTTGTGCTGGATGACGCGTCGCCGCGCGACAGTGCATCGGATGCAGGGCTGGGGCAAAGAAACGGGACTGCTGCATTCAGGGGTCAGCGCGTTGCGCGAACAGGTGATGTCCGAGCTGTTCGATCTCGCAGCGGTCGACAGGGGAGCCGACGGCTACGTTCACGCTCGCGACTTCGCCGACGTGGTCACAACGTTGGGGCTCTTCGACGACGTCGACGGCGATGTGACTGTGCGAGTGGTACCTGACGATGCTGGATACGCCGTCGATCATGTTCTCACAGCGGCTGTTGCGGTCGACTTGGCCGAGTCCCTGGACACCCGTGAGTCGGTTGCGGGTATGCGTGTCTTGGAGGACTTGCTCGACGCCTTCCGTTCCAGTGATGCATATGCGCGTCGGCGCACGTCCGGGCGACTGGCCGGATGACTTCGGAGGCCGACGGTCGACCGGTCTGGCATGTGAACGCCCCTGCAGGCGGATTGCTGCCGCCATGGCCGCAGCTTGTTGAGATCGTGCAGTCCATCCCGCACACCCAGTGGACGCTAGTCGGTGGGCTGATGGTGCAGCTCCACGCCGCGTACGCGGGATTGCAACTCACCCGCCCCACCCGCGACGTGGACATGCTCCTGCACATCGAGACCGGCGCGGCCACCTTCGGCGGTGTCCGGCACGAGTTGGAACGACTCGGCTACGCACTGCTCGAACCGGTCGGCGACGGCCCGGTACACCGATTCGTTCGCGGCCCTCGCGACGCCGAGACGGTCGACGTCATGGTTGCCGACCACCTCTCGCCGAAGTGGCATCCGAGGGCACCACATCGAAAGGTATTCGCGGTCCCCGGTGGCACCTCAGCTCTGCGCAAGACGGTGAACTGTGAGGTGAATAGCGGCGAGGACGTCGTAGTGCTCAGCATTCCCGACGTCCTCGGGGCGCTGGTCCTTAAAGGCGCGGCATACATGGAGGACTCCCGTGACCGGGGACGCCATCTTGACGACGCGGCGGTGCTGGCATGCGCGGCGACCGATCCGGTTGGTGACCGTGCTCGGATAATCGGCAACGACCGGAGACGCATCTGGGCGTTGTGGATGGTACTGCAAGATCTCGACCACCAGGCATGGATAGCCACCGGGACAAACTCCCGACGAGGCCACGGCGCACTGCGGGTGCTGGTCGGCGGCTGACAATCGAGTCAGCCACCCCTGGGGGTCGTCATCGCGCCACAGCCTGATGTTAGGCAGTCGCCAGCCCCGTCCAGCATCGGGACGAGCGCGATACTGCCGCGCGCCGGTGCACGTCAGCGCTCGTTATGCACTGCGAATCGGAGACCCCGTTTTCCCTGTCGCCATTGTTCGGTCGTCAGGTGGGTTCTTTGCCTTGCCGGCGAATGTTGTCTAGTTGCTGACGGTTTCGTGGAGAATTAAATAGAACGATCCCGTGCGCGTGAGTGGCGGGGGACGAGACTGGGTCCAGTAGCTGGTCACCCACCGTGTACGCGTAGTCGTTTCGATTACATTCGTCTACGGAGTTAGCGGATGATCGACGCGATGCGGAAGCTGATCCGTCGTGCGAATATCTCCCGGACAAGACGTCCAGTTCGACGCCGGTGGATGATCGGTCGCGGCCCTCTGGTTGGGACCAGTCTGGGACCACACGTTATGCGCGATGGTGAACGAAATGCGCGTCTGTGCACGCTATGCATGCGCACGAATCGGCCGCCTCCCGCCAGCGACCTGCGTAAACGCGTTACCGCTATTTACTGGGGGTCAAGTGGTCGCAGGTTCAAATCCTGTCAGCCCGACACACGAATCATGCTCTGGCCTGCGGTAATGCGCTTGTCGCTACCTCAACGGCGGTTCAGCTTGTCCGAGCTACGGACACCCTTCGGGATATCGCGCCTTTCTGACGCACTTGTCCGGTCGTCAAGTGGGCCAACTAGAGGCTCAGCAAGACGCGAGACCCGTCTGGGCGCTTCACCGCAACTTCCAGCTCACCGCCGGTGGCCTCGACGTACTTGCGGAGGGTATCGACCCGGCTGGTGCAGAGATTGCCGCGCTCCATTTGAGAAACGCGGTTCTGTCCGACGCCGATGGCTGCTGCGAGGGAGGTCTGGGTGTAACCAGCGTCTTCGCGCAGCTCGCGGAGGCGGTACTGTGCAACCTCGCGATCCATCTCGTCCTTGATTGCGTCAATGCGGGCACGGTCGCCCGGCCGGCGACGTCGAAGGTCATCAAGCGTGGTCATCGTTTCTTGCCCTTTCTTGTCTTCGGCTTGGCGGCTATAGCCGCTTCAGCCTCCTTCTTTAGCTTCTCTTGGTGTTCGGTAAACAGGCGATCGGCGATGGGGATGTTCGTCGCGTACCACTTCGTCCAATTTCCTGCCTTGTCCCCGGCGACCAGCAAGATTGCCCGAGACTGGATGTCGAAGGCGAAGAGCACCCGTATGTGAGCTCCGCCTTTCGTGGAGCGTGGTCGAAGCTCCTTCATGTTCGAGTGCTCCGAACCTTCGAGGGTGTCCACGAACGGTCGGCGCGTGACTGGTCCGTGCTCCTCCAACTGCTCCAGAGCCGCAATCACGTTGTCGTATTCCTCGTCATCGAGGCTGTCGATCCACGCTTCGATGAGGGTCGGATCGACCTCCCATTTCCGGACAACGGGATATTATCAGCTCAAACTGATATCAGCTATAGATGATTCCCGGAGGCCGTCGCCGGACGTCGCGCTGGGACCAATCAGGGACCACACGTCATGCGCGATGCTGAACGACCTGCGCGTCCATGAACGTCACGCATCACACCGCCAGCGTGAGGATCGCTAGCGACCTGGGGAAACGCGCCACGTTCTTATCAGCGTCATACGCGGGTCAGGGAATCCATATTGAGGTTGTCAGCGCGACGGCCCTGGCCCGGCGCCGTTCGCCGACCGCTCGGCGCGCTTCGCGAAGCCGCTGGCAAACGACTTCCGGGTCGTCCTCGGCGCCGCTGAAGCTTTCAGTTCCCGCTGAGCGCCCTACGCGCCAATCCTGCTGCCGCAGGACTAACGAAATTCCGCCGCGCCCGGGTGACGGGCTGGTCGGTCACGTTGATCAAGACTTGGTAGGCAGGGAGTTGGCGCAGGGACGATTCCGAGATGGACCGACCGTCGGAGTAGCGCCAGCCGAGTTCGGCCAGCAACGCCGTCACCTTGTCGAACGGCAGTTCGGACCTGGCCGAAGCCGCCGCAAAGGCCAGCATAAGCAGAGTGGCCTGCGCGTCAAACTTCTCGTCGGACTTGGGAATTAGCCGACCGGCCAGATGCTCCCACAGTCTGTCGGGGTCACGCTGGGCCGCTGCGCCAGCCTTGGTCAGTAACAGTATGCCCTTGTGCTTGCGCAGCAGTCCCAACGAATGCACGCCTTCGCGGAACCGCAGCAATGGGTAACACTGGATCTCGCGATTGAGCTTGCCGATCCAATCATTCATTAGAGGAACGACTTTGGAGGCTTCCTTGACGTCGGCCGGTTTGAGGTATCCGGCGGTCGTCAGCGGAATGCCGCCGTCCTTGGCGCGGTCCAGGAACCACTGATACGCCCGCAGGTTGTCGGCCACAGCGACCGTGTCCAGCGGTCTCGAATCAGCCAGCGTGAGCGCCACCTCGGTCAGGTCGTCACCGTACGGGGTATAGGTGAGACGATGGACCAGGTCGACCAGGCGCGCGTCGATACCGGCGTCGCGCAGCACGAAGTACGCGCCGTCGAATCCCTTGTTGACCCGCTGCGGCTCGAACAGCGCGGGGTCGGGGAGCACCTCGGAGAGGCTTTCGGCGTCGACCAGGTGCCCGCAGTCCTCCGGAGGGGCAGCGCGCTGACCGTCGACGACAACCGCTGCGGGACAGTTACTCTCGGCGGGCAGAACCTCTTCGAGGCGAAGCGTCAGCTCCCAGTTGTCGCCGTAATCGTAGAGGTAGTGCAGGACATCGCCGGGCTCACTGAGGGTTTCGTCGAGTCGAGTCTCGGCGGCGGGCAGGCCGTCATCGTCTTCGGGCCACTCCTTGTTGTCCACGTCGTACGGGCACAGGAACGACTGGCTGTGGTGGTCGAAGGCGCCGCCGCCGAGTGAGAATCGATGCAGGTGCGAGTCGGTCCAGTCGAAAGCAACCTGCAGGACCTGGTGCAGCAGGTCCAGCGTCAGGTTCGATCGCAAATCCAGCCGCCGCCAGATCGTTGGATCGCTGTCATCAAGGAGCACCCGGACCCGGTAGACGACGACATCACGCCGTTGCGCGCGACGCAGATCAGCGCGCGACACCGGTTCCGGTACCAGACGCAGGTACGAGCGCCCACTCATGCCGCTCACCTTAGAGCTGTCGCACGCGATCGGGCACCATATCGGTATGCCGTTGTCGGAGAGGGCGCTACTCAAGGTGGCCGGTGACCGGAGCTACGGCCGGGGCGAGGACTACGTCCGCTATGTCCGAGGCCTCCGGATCGCCGCCGAGAAGGCCTATGCCTCAGTCCAGGCCAAGCAGGTCTACACCGTGGAGCTGGACTGGTCTGGTCCGCAACCTGATGGTTTCTGCACGTGCCCGCACGCCGCCGACGGTCACTTCTGCAAGCACCTGGTGGCGGTCGGACTCGCGGTGATCGACAGCGGCGCCGTCGACGACGCCGCCCGGGTGGCATCGGCGCTGGAAGTAACCGTGCAAGCGATGGACGTCAACGAGCTTCGCGAACTTGTGATGACCCTCGCCCACCGCGACGGCGAAGTGCGTCGCATGCTGGAGGTTCGCGCCACGGCCGCATCCGGTGACGACACGACCGCGAAAGCCGAGTTCGAAGCCTATGTGCGAGACGCCCTGGAATTCCGCGGATTCGTCGACTATCGCGAGTCCTACACGGTCGCACAAGGCGCCAGCCAAGTACTCGACGAGCTTGAGAACCATCTGAACGCAGGGTCCGCCGAAATCGTGCGGCCGGCCATCCTGCGCGCCTTGACCCTGCTGCGCACGATCACCGAGCACGCTGACGACTCGTCGGGAGCGATCGGCGGTGAATGCGAGCGGGCCGCCGACTTGTACGCGCAGGCATGTCGACTGGGTGAGCCAGACCCAGCCGAACTCGCAGGGTGGCTGGCGACTTTCCGAGCCACCTCGCCGGGATGGCCGACACTGCTGCTCGCGGATTTCGTCGACGCGTTCGACGACCATGCGCTCGCGATCTACCGCGCCGCGGTCGCGAAGTTGGACCGTCAGCACGCAGGTCGCGACCACTGGAGCCGGTTTGAAGTCGACGCCATGTTGCTGGAGCTCGCCGATCACGACGGCGATGTCGATCGGGCTGTCGAACTGCTGAACGAACGGGAGCACCCGCAGTACGGGGCGATCATCGCCCGCTTGCGGGCGGCCGGACGTGACGACGAGGCAGTGAACTGGATCGATCGGGCGGTTGCCGAAGGGCGAACCAGCAGTCAAGGCGGCGGTAATGGCTATTGGCTGCGCCCGTCCGACGTCGCCGACACGTACCGGGGAATCGGCCGCATCGACGACGCGATCGCCGTTCTACGTGCCGATTTCGTCTGGCAGCCTGCGGTCCACGCCTATCGGTCACTGCTGGACTTTGCCGCCACGATCGATCGCGCCGATACCGAACGCGCCTGGGCGCTCGACCACGCGCGAGAAGTGGCTGGTGGCCCCGGCGCGGGGTCGGTCCTGGTCCAGCTCTCACTGAGCGAGGGAGACGTGGACGCCGCCTGGGAGGCCGCCGACCGCTATGGTCCCGGCTGGGCATGGCAGGAACTTGCTAGGCAAGGCGCCGAGGCTCGGCCGGTAGCCGCTGCAGATCTGTACCGGCCGCAGCTCGAGAACGACCTGCAGCGTCCCAACACCGGGCTCTACCCGGGCATTGCTGCGACGCTGGCAACGATGGCCGAGCTGTATGAAAGAGGCGGTCGCAGTGCTGATTTCGCGTTGTACATCGCCAAGGTCCGGCAAGACTACGGCAGGCGTCCCTCGCTGATGAAGGCGCTCCAAGCGAAGGGGCTCTGAGCGACCTCACTCGCTGGGCCAGCGTGTGAGGAGCACTGGCTGCGTCGACCTCACCTGTGCAGGGACATCGCCAATCCGGGACCGCCAGTCTTGTTGGCGTACTTCCGCCGCACTTACTCCCGCCAGCGCTCGCCGAGCGCTTTCGCCGCTGTGGACACCTTCATGACCAGACGCCGCTCGCGGTTGCGGACGGGGACGAAGTGGTAGTGCTCATAGAAGGATTGCGCCTCGTCGTCTATGGCATCAACGACGATGAGACGGCCGCCGCCGATTTCCGACGCGGCGACGGCTTTGCCTAGTGCGTCGAGGAGCAGCTGCTCGCCATATCCCTGACCCTGCAGCGACGTGTCGATCGCCAGGCGGGCAATCAAATATCCGGGTATGCGGGAATAGCCGCCGGCCATGGATCCCGAGACGCCGTCGTCGTTGCGTACTACTTCGGTAGGACAGATGGCGAAATAGGCGCTGACTTTCTGTTCCCCGAGCGGGGTCCACACGTAGACGTGCGCGACCCCGCTGCTGTCCGCGCGACGGGCCTGGGCGACGAGCCAGCTATTCAGCAACTCTTTACCGCAGTCGAATCCCTCCAGCGTGTGGGCCTCTGTGAGTCGCGCGGACTCGAACATTGTTCAACGCCTGGCGAAGACCGCTGGCTTGCGTGCGGCTGCCGCCAACCGCGGCGCGTCATCAGCTGCATCGAGCGAGGACATCAGTTTGTCGAACTGTTCGGGCTCCATTACCGTTACCAGCTCCTGACGCAGGATGTCTTCGGCCCGTTGCGTCGCAGCTTTCCGCACGAACTCCGACGTCTGCTCATGGACAAGGTTGGCGGCGCGCTGGATGCGGTCCAAGGTCGCTTGCTCCGCGCGAAGCTCGATGCGCTTCGTTTTGACTGCCACAGCGACACCTCCATCTTCCTTCAGTCATCTCGGCTCGCAGCTGTTGATCCATTCATTGTACGGTGAATGTACGTACACGGCCAGTAAAGGTTGCGGCGAGCGATGGGGACCACCCGGGGACCACACGTCATGCGCGATGCTGAACGACCTGCGCGTCCGTGAACGTCAACACACCACGCTCTAGCTTTGAAAACCCCTCGCGACCTGGGGAAATATCCTACCGCTACTTCCTGGGGGTCAAGTGGTCGCAGGTTCAAATCCTGTCAGCCCGACACGAGAAAATGGCCTCTGATCTGCTGTGATGTTCTGGGTGGCAGATCAGACGACCCGGAGCTCGGTCCCATTTTGGGACCACAAGTGCCTCGACAGCAGCTCGCCGGCGCCCGCAGCCGAGATGTTGCACCCGATTAGCTAAGTGCCAGGAGCAATGCCGCGCCGAATCCCGGGCACTGCCGGTCTCGCAACAACGTGGCGATTTCGGTCGCGCTCCGCGGTGGCCCATTTCGTCCAGTCCTCATGGCGACTGCACGCACCGCCGCCAGGACGGCGCTGGGGTGCAGGTCGAGCGAATCGAGCAGAAATGTATCTGCGGTTTGCGAAAACATCGACACTGGCAGTTCCTCGGGCGGGAAATCCTTCTGATTTTCGGTCACGATTACGTCTGCACGTCCCGATAGCGCAGCCGCCACGACGTGGCGATCCGTCGCGTCGGGCAGGCTGATCGCTTCGACGAGCGGCTGCCACCCGTCGACCAGTGCGTCGGGGAAGGCCCGGTTCATCTGGGCCAGCAATCTCCCGACGTACGAGTCGACCACGTCAGGCGCTACGCCTCGTTCGGCGGTGAGTCGGCGGACAGTCCGCTCCAGCTCGTCAAGAACCTCCGAACTCCACAACGGTCGGTAGACCGACTGTTCGGCGACCTCAAGAAGGACATCTCGCGACAGGCTTGGAACGAGGACGCACGTGTCGAGGAACGCCGAAAACATTCTTAGCCGGTCTTGCCCCGCGCGGCCCGCAACGCAGCCGCCACCGCTGCGGGATCGGCGTCGTACAGGTCAAGGCGTTCAGCATCGGCAACCATGTCGTCCAGCGCTTGTGCGGCCGCCTTCCGCTGACGCTGGCGGTACTCGATCAGGTCCTGCAGTCGGACCTTCCGGTGTCGGCTCGGCTTGTCGAACGGGATAGCCCCCGTTTCCAGCAGCCGGACCAGGGTGGTCCGGGAGATGCGGAGCAGATCGGCTGCCTCTTGCGTCGACAGCGTGAGGTGGTGGGGTGCGATCGTTACCGCAAGGCCGGCCTTCAACGCCTCGGCGACCTGGACGAGGATCGTGAACATCGAGTCGGGAAGCGGCACACCCGATCCGTCGGCGTCGACAAGGCGTGCGGTCGGCATGGCTGTTCCGCGGCCCTTGCTGCGAAGACGTTCGATGAAGTCGATCACCTCAGCTTGTTCGTCGGACGGCAGGATGGCGCCTGGGGATTCTTCCAACGGCTGCACCGTGACCTCCTTTCGTTTGGAACGAGCAATACGATCGTTTCACTCGTTTCGAGAGTACGCCGTGCTCCTGTTAAACGGAACGGGCGCAAACGCACGCACGTCCGGTCAGGCCGTCCGTCGCGCGGGCCAAAGCTGGTGTCGATCACGGGCACCGTGCATGCCGGCATGCTCGAAGCCCTGGCTGCACTCCTTGACCGTCGCAATTCGCCGCCTGCGTCGTCCGCTGGGACCATTTTGGGACCACACGTTGTACGCGTTGCTGCGCGACCTGCGCGTCTATGCACGTCATGCACGGCCAGAAACCGGCCGCATATGGCCCGCGACCTGCGTAAACGCGTTACCGCTATTTACTGGGGGTCAAGTTGGTCGCAGGTTCAAATCCTGTCAGCCCGACAGAGAGAAACATGCTCTGAGCTTGGATGATGGCGTTATCGCGCCCGCATTATTCATCGTGCAGTCCATCCCGCACGCCCAGTGGACGCAAGTCGGTGGGCTGATGGTGCAGTCCACGCCGGGTAGCGGGATTGCAACTCACCCGCCCACCCGCGACGTGGACATGCTCCTGCACATCGAGACCGGCGCGGCCGCCTTCGGCGCTGTCCGGCTCGAGTTGGAACGACTCGGCTACGCGCTGCTCGAACCGGTCGGCTGCAAGATCTCGACCACCAGGCGTGGATAGCCGCCGGGACAAACGCCCGTACGAGGCAACGGCGCACTGCGGGTGCTGGTCGACGGCTGACAACCGAATCTGCCCCGTCCCGCTGCGTCAGCCGGGGTCGGCCATCAGCTCCAGAATTCGTTCATGGGTTGGGCGTACATGTCGTTGGCGGTGAGCGGAGCTAGAGCTCCTGGTGTAGGACTCAAGGCGTCTTCAATGGTGGCCATCAGGCCGTACTCGTTGTAGTTGTTGGTGGCGACGAAGTGGCCGGATTGCATCCCGCCAAGCGTCACGGCGCCTTGGTTGGGGATGACGATCATCGGAACGTTGTTGCCCTGGTTGCCGATGCCCAGTGACAGGTTGTTGTAGTCCTCGTCCCACGTGATGATGATGACGTCCTTCTGCGTCGGATCGGTCCACGTCGGCGAGTTTTGAATGGTGGACACCTGCTGCTGGACGAACTGATTGCCGGCGGTGACGTTGTACTGGTGGGTCGTGAGCTGGCTGCCGAGGAAATTGCCAATGTCGGACGGAGAACTGACGGGGCCTTCCATGTTGTTGGTCTCGTTGGCAGCCAGCCACGCGAATCGCGGCGCGGTGCTCGGGTTTTGCAGATCGGGGCCCAGCTGCGTAAGGGGGAGCAGGTGCGTCTGCAAATAGGCGGGGGTGTTGTTGTAGACGTAACTGAAATTTGCAAACGGCAATTGGTCGACGGCGTAGTTACCAGACGACACGATGGCACCCGGGTAGGGCATGCTCTGCGCGTACCCGGCCCAGCTGACGCCCGTCTGATCCATTTCTTGCATGAGACTGGGGGCGTTGATGGAGTTCGGGGGCGGGTTGTAGTCGATGCCGAAGTCCGACCCGCCCATGATCCGGAAGTAGTTGGGGTCGCTGGGGTGGCCCAGCGCGTAGTAGTTGTTCGCATATCCGTAGGTGTTGATCAGGGCATTGATGTACGGCGCGTTGGGGCTGCCGACGATGTCGCCGACGCCATGGTTCTCCATATAGATCAGGAACACGTGATCCAGTTGGCCGACATGGGACGTCGGTGGGGTCAGCGGCGCCGCGGTGAGACTTGGATCGCCGGTGGTGAACGACAGGTTGTCGACGAAGGCGTCGTTGTAGTTGCCGAGGACCGGGTTGTGGTCGGCGAAGGTCGCGGTCACCACCGCGGAGGTGGTGCCCACCGGGATCGTCCCGGAGACGTCCCGTGACTGAAACCCGGTGACGCCCAGGCGATCCAGCGCCGTGACCGGCCCGATCGAGCCGGTGCCCAGAACGACCCCATTGGAGTTGAGGAAGGTGACCTGCACTGAGGTCGAGGACGGGTCCACGAGGTAGCCGCCGAGCATTCCACTCAGCGTGTACGGCACCGTGCCGGTATTGATTTTCCCGGCTGCGGTGACGAGGTTGACGGTCTGGCTGATGGTGGACGAGCCCACGGGTCCGCCGCCGGCGAAATTGTTGCCACCGCCCGGGGGCGGGTTGCCTGGAAAGCCCAGAAAACCCGGCAGATCCGGGATGGAGAATGGCCCCGGATAACCGCGCGGCGTGCCGTAGGCGATCACGGTCGGGGTGCCGGTCACCGTCCAGCCCGGAATAGTTACCCCGCTGTAGCCGGACCCGGACGGGTCGGCCACTTCGAAGCCGGGGTTAACCAGCAGGTTCTGGCTCATCGGCAATCCGGGAATCCCGTTGAGGCCAAGCAGCAGCCCGCCGGCCCCACCGGGACCGGGGCCGCCCATCAGCGGGACCGTTCCGGCGTTGCCGCCGTTGCCGCCGTTGCCTCCGTCGCCGATCAGGATGGCATTGCCGCCACTCCCGCCGCCTCCGCCGCTGAAGGGCGAGCCGGGGGCGGCATCCGCGCCGGCCCCGCCGGGACCGCCGTTACCCAACAGCGACCCGCCACCCCCGCCGTGGCCGCCGGCCCCGCCGGGACCCGTTGCGGCGAATCCGCCGGGTCCGCCGGCCCCGCCGTCGCCGATCAAGGTCGCGTTTCCGCCGGCCCCGCCCTGGCCGCCGGGGACTGGTCCGAGGCTTGTTGCCGCAGTGCCGCCAGCGCCACCGGCACCGCCGGAGCCCAGCCAGCCGGCGGTGCCGCCTACCCCGCCGACGCCTCCACCACCGCTACCCGACCCGGTGCCCAGAATCGATCCGCCGGCCCCACCGGACCCGCCGGAACCCACCAGCGGGCCGCCGGCCCCGCCGGCCCCGCCGGCTCCGCCAGCGCCGTGATCGCTCGAGCCGCCGTCGCCCCCGGCCCCGCCGGCGCCGAACAGCGAGCCGCCGCTGCCGCCGGCGCCGCCGGCCCCGCCGTCGGAGTCTATGGACGATCCGCCGACCCCACCGGTGCCGCCGCCAGCGCCGACCAGCCCACTCAGCGGCCCGCCCGCCCCGCCGGCCCCGCCGGCGCCGGGTCGTAAACCGCTGGTCAGCTGACCGGTCAACCCACCGGCCCCACCGACCCCGCCGGAGCCCAAGAATCCGCCAGGCCCGCCTGCCCCACCGCTCCCGCCGTCCCCGTCGCCCCCGGCGGCGGCGCCGACCCCGCCGGCCCCGCCGGGACCCCCATTACCGAACAGCAACCCGCCATGTCCCCCCATGCCGCCGGCCCTGCCGGGACCGGACGACCCGAGCCCGCCGGCCCCGCCCGCCCCGCCGCTGCCCAACAATCCGGCGGGGCCGCCGGCGCCGCCGGGCACGCCGTCCGCGCCGGAGCCTCCGGCCCCGCCGTCGCCGAGCAACCATCCACCGGGCGCCCCGCTGGCCCCGCTGCCCGCGGCGCCGGGAGCGCCGTTGCCGATCAGCGGGCGCCCGGTCAAGGCCACGCTGGGCGCGTTGATCACGTTGAGCGCCGCCGCCGGCAGCAACAGCCCGTTGGCGCCGGTGGCGCCGTTGCCGCCCGTCGGCGTACCGATCCCGCCAGTACCGCCTATCCCGCCAATGCCGAGCAGCACCGCCCTGCCGCCGCTCCCGCCGGCCCCGCCGGCGAAGCCCGTGGCGCCCTGTGCGCCCACCCCGCCGGCACCGCCGTCACCGAACGCCAGCGCACCGGCGCCGCCGTCCCCGCCGGCCCCACCCGCTCCGGACGACGCGAACCCGGCGGCCCCGCCGGTCCCGCCGAAACCGATCAGACCAGCGTCGCCGCCGGCCCCGCCGTGACCGCCGGTGCCACTGCCAAAGTTGTTGCCGCCGGCTCCGCCCGAGCCGCCGGAGCCCAGCCAGCCGGCGTGGCCGCCGGTACCGCCGGCCCCGCCGACCCCCGAATAGCTGGTGCCGCCGGTACCGCCGGCACCGCCGTTACCGAAAAGCGGGCCGGCCGCGCCGCCGGCCCCGCCGGCCCCGCCGCCCACGACGCCGCCCAACCCGCCCGTGCCGCCGCCGCCGCCGGCACCGATCAGCGGGCCGCCGGCCCCGCCGGCCCCGCCCGCACCTCCGGTGTCCCCGGCTCCGCCGACCCCGCCGGTGCCGCCGCCGGCGCCGACCAACCCACCAAGCAGCCCATCGGCCCCACCGGCCCCACCGGCCCCGCCGGTCCCGGACGACGCGAACCCGCCGACCCCGCCCGGCCCGCCGGCGCCTAACAACCCGCCGGCTCCGCCGACCCCACCGGCCCCACCGGTCCCGGACGACGCGAACCCGCCGACCCCGCCGGCCCCGCCGGTGCCCAACAGCCACCCGCCGTGCCCGCCTGCGCCGCCAGCTCCGCCGGCGCCGCCGGCTCCGCCGGCGCCGCCGGTGCCGATCAGTCCTGCGGCCCCGCCGGCCCCGCCGGGCAAGCCGGCCGCGCCGGAACCGCCAGCCCCGCCACCACCGAGCAACCACCCCCCGGGCGCCCCGTTGGCCCCGGACCCGGGGGCTCCGGGGGCGCCGTTGCCGATCAGCGGGCGCCCGGTCAACGCTAGAGTGGGCGCATTCACCGCATCCACCGCGCGCAGCAGGGTCTGCTCCGCGGCCTGCAGCGAGAAGACACTGGCCTCCTCCGCGGACGCATACGACGCTGCACCCGCGGTTAGCGTCTGCACAAACTGTTCCTGAAACACCGCCGCCTTGGCGCCCATCGCCTGATACGCCGAGCCGTGTGCCCCAAACACCGACGCGATCGCCGCCGACACCTCATCAGCGGCCGGCGCCAGAATCCCCATGGTCGACGGCGCGGCCGACGCCGTAGCCTTCCTGATCGCCTCCCCGATCCCGCTCAAATCCGCCGACGCCGCGGCTAAAGCTTCGGGTGCTGCAATAAGGAAAGTCGACATCTACGGCTCCCATCAAAACGGGGCGACTCGAACCGCTAACTGTATTCACCAGATTGAGGAATGTGAAGAACAACCCTTATTGGGAGATGGAAAGTATTGGGGGGTGGGAAGCGACTACGCGGGAAAGGGGCCGCCCCGTATTATTCGTTGCCTATGGTGCTTGTCTTGGGACCAGGCCGGTCTCATCACGGTGGCGGAGCGCACTTGACCGTCCGACCTCGTGGCGTTGAGGCGTTGAGGCGTTGAGGCGCACGATATGCGCGCTGGTGCATGTCGCGCTATGCACTGCGAATCGGAGACAGATTTCCCTGGCGCCATTGTCCGACGGTCAAGTGGTCCAAGGTCCAGTCGTGTGAGCGCGGAACTCAGTCAGTCGGGCGCTGCTCGCCGCGACTCGAAGGGACCTCGTCGCGGACGGGCGCGTCCACGGAGAAGAGGGCGGCCGACCCGCTTGGTCCGAGCACAGCGATTTCAGTCAGACGCATCGGATGCGTACATGCGCAAAACGCGCGCGGTGTACGCGCCGCCACCGGCAACCTGTGCGGTGACGGCGGGCCGGGCCGCGGTGCGGCGAAAGGGGCCCGGCGCAGTGCGTGATCAACTGTCCCGCCCCGAGATGTAACCGGGCCGCCGTCGACCGCAGTCAATGCAGGTGACGCCGCCTTGAGTCAGGCCACCGTCATCGCTTCGCGTTCCATCACCTCGGTGGCGGCTCGCTCGCCAGAGCGGACGGCTCCGTCGATGAATCCGTACATGACAGAGGAGCTTTCGGACCCGGCCCAGTGGACGCGACCGCATGGTTCGCGCAGGGCGGGGCCGAACTCGGTGAGCACGCCTGGCGGGGCGTGGGCGATCATCCCGCCGCCGGAGTAGCGTTCGACCGTCCAGTTCTGCTCGAGGTAGTCAACCGGCGACCGTGCTTTGTCGCCGAATCTTTCAGCGACAGCGTCGAGTACCGTCGTCTTGCGCTCGACCTCACCGAGCTGTCCTAGCCGGCGCGCGACAGGCCCCTCGGTGATGACGGTCAGAACCCCGGGATTTCCGGTATCCGTGCAGGAATCGATGGTGAGGTTCGCCGGCGACCCGGGCGCGAAGGACTGGCCCGACAGGCCATCGGCTCGCCAGAACGGCGCGTCGTACACGAGGGCAATCTTGAAGACCGCACCGAGCGGCATCCGCTGATGCAGAAACGATCGATCAACGGGAAGCATCGGTTCGTAGATGATCTGACCGGCGATTGCGATCGGCACGGCGACGATGGCGCGGCGTGCGCGTACCACCAGGTCGTCGGAGTGGACCGTGACACCGTCGCCGTCCTGAGCAATGCTGCGGACTGGCTGCGACAGGTGGATCGCATCGCCGAGCTCGGCCGCGACCGCCCGGTGGATGGCGCCCATGCCGCCGATCGGCCGGGCATCCTCGGCCGCGTCCTTGACCCCCAGCACGAAGCTCGGCCCGCCGCAGGACGCCATTTGGTACAGGACGAAAAGCATCGACAGCTCCGAAGCCGCCGAGGTATACAGCCCGGAGATGGCGGATTCCAGGAGCTCGTGGGCGGGCTTGGACAGGGTGTTCTTGTTCAGCCATGCCGCGTAACTGAGCTGATCCCACTTGTGCGCCTTGGGCGCTTCCCACGGGGCCTCCAGCGGAATTGACTTGCACATTTGAGTCAGCTCGAGGAACACCGCGCCGATGTTTGCGACTGCCCACGGGCTCATGGTCAACGGAATCGTGCCCGTGTAGCGGTACTTCTTGCCGTCGACGAACATCATCGCGTCGCCATCTACGTACTGCTTGTAGCTCGGCACCGAGAACTCTTTCATCAGTGCATAGATCCGGTCTTGCCCCGGACCGATCCAGGCGCCCCCGCGATCGATCCATGACCCGTCGTCGCGCACTTGGGTGAACGTGCGACCCCCCACCCGGTCACGCGCCTCCAGCAGCGCCACCGAGTGGCCCGCCTGCTTCAACCGCAGAGCGGCGGTCAATCCGGCGAATCCCGCACCGATCACGCAATAATCCACGTCGGCCATGAGTTACCTCTTTAGTTCTCTGCGCGAGGCGGCCCCGCGGCCGGGCACTATGCTGCTCGCGCCCTCGAATCAAAGGGGGGCGAAATGCCTGTCCAGCTAATACGCGTACTCGTAATTGTTGTATATGTCAACAACCCAGTCACCGCATTATTGAGCCGCTGAACACTGTCCCCAAATTCGCCGCGACAGCCTAACCGCGAGTTCGCATCCGCATGCCCACAGTAGTGAACACGCTGTACCACAGGCTATTTGGTAAGGCAGTGCAATCGGGAGCCCGCATCGTTCTTGTTGACACTTGATCACGGGCGGCACTGGTCATCGTCTGACCGCGGCCCTATCGGCGCTGCGGTGATGCCGTTGCCGCACGGGCATGTGACCGCAAACATCCCGGCAGTCGGCTTGGCTGCTCGTGGCCACGCTACCGCCGCCACAACGATTCCCAGGATGCCGAAGAAAAAGCCTAGCCAGAAAAATCCAGCCGAACGGGCGTCGTAGCGCAACGCCAAGCGCCGCGCCGTGGACATGCTCAAGGAGACGTTGAGCCTGTCGGAGCGGTTGGCGTACAGGGCGGTTGGGCTGGCCCGCGCCACCTACCGGCGCCTGCCCGTCGCGCAGACCCCTGCTGATCCCGATGCCGACATGAGGGCCTGGCTGCGCTCGTACGCCACCAAACACCCGTGCCAACGGTGGCCGCAGCCTTCAACGTGCTCAACAGCCGGAAGTGTTGGAAGGCTACTTGGCCGGCCAGTGCCGCTTTCTTACGCGACTGCTCGCCCAAGCCGTCGTCGGGTCGCCAAGCAAAACTTTCGTGACCATCATGGCTCCCTCAGCGGCTGCCGGCGGATCTATAAGGAATAGTTCGGGCAGAACGCACGTATGCTTACGCCGACAAAGTATCCGGCGTCCTGGCCGGGCAGGTTGCTGTTTGCCATCACTTCCGACGCGACGCTCGACGACGACCGGCCGAGACTAAGTTCGTCACAGACCTCATGAGCAGCGATGATCGCGGCTTGGGGTGACTTGGAGTTGATGCCTCTGGACGTCAGCGCTGCCAGGAATTTGTTGTCGACGGTGTCGGCACGAGCGATCGGGGCGGCTACTCCCACGAGGCTAAGCGCAACCACCAGGGCCGCGCCCAACCGCAGCACCATCTGCTGATTGACGTAGAGGACCGGGATCAGCAGCGCCAGCGTCGACACCAGCGCCGTGGCGTAGTTCTGCCCGGCCTGACTGTAGGTGGCGACGATCAGCCCCGGGCTCATGATGATCAGCAGTTTCCACAACACTGGCCAGCGACTGTGCCCCTGGCCAGTGTTGTGGGGGCCGGTGGTGTCCAGCGCACCGACGATGTCGCCGACATGCACCGAATCCAGCGCCGCCGCCGACGGATCGAGGGTCGCTGCGGGTGCGCCGCCAGGTGGGGTGTTTCGGCCTCGCTGGCCGGCGGAAAAGACTGACATGAACGGACCTTTCGTCAGGTGCGGGAAACTCGTGATAGGTGCTGCCGGGCGGCGGGTTCGCGGGATGGAGAAGGGTGCGGAATCGACGTATCAAGGGTGATCCGCCCGACAACGGCAGTGGCCGGGCCGGGTGGGCGCGGTCGAGGCAGTAGCCGACGCGGTGGCTGTGCTGGACCGATGCGCGGGCCAGGCAGACCCGAAAACACCCGGCAGTGTGTTCCGCGTCGAGTGGCCGGACGGCTGCGACGCGGGAAGTGCTGCTAGCGAGTGGTTTTCGGGCTATGCGACGGAACGAGGCCGCGACCGGACTGGGAACAACCCTGAACCCGTATACGGCGGTTTATCGCTGCTACTCAACGGTGTTCCTCACCTCCTTGCGGCCGGGACGCACGGGGGCGTCGTGTCACAGCACACGGGGAAGAACGCGCAGACAATGTCCGCAACGGGCACCCCTCTCGTCAGAGCTTCGGCACTGCACGGCGTGTCCCCAACCGAAATCCTCGGCCGCGGAAGCCACTTGGGCTCAACCCTTAATCCGGGAGGAGCTGTCCTGACCGGGGGCGTCTTTCGACGTTCGGGGTCAGTGGCCTATATCCGTGCAGACGCCTCACCTAGCGAGGTGCTTGCACCTGCAATGGTGGACGACAATTCACGCGCCGTCAAGCCGGTGTACACAGTTGATCCGCGGATACAGACCAGCGAGCGTGCGAATCATCCAGTCCCACGACCGATATCTATCTGGTTGATCGCTCAGCCACCGCCACCACCGCGCTCGGCCGGGGTTGACCGAAACACCCCCCAAGGTTTATTCGGCACATTCGCCGACGCAACCACGCACCCAACTGGGCGCAGGCGGACCATTTTCACCAACCACGAAGGAACGACGCGACCTTCGAGTTCGACGATCTCCGCCGTCAGATATGGCCTGCGCCATGCGGTCGTAGACTTGCAGGGCAAGCCGCTTGGTGCGGTATTCGTGAATCCCGCTGCCACGGTGTGTACTTATCGAAGGATTCCGGCGCTGGACACGCCGCCTGCTGCGGACGCTCGCGCGCGTGGTGATCCGCAACTACGTCGGCCGCTGGCCGGTGCTGCCGACGCCGCAGCAGTAACGGCTCGACGCTGCCTCACTGCGAATCGGAATTCCACTGCCAGTCCGGCCGATGGACGTATTGCAGCGCCTCCGCCACCGTCAGCCCACTCGTCGCGCGGGCCCGGTTCTCCGCACAGTGACGATTGAAGATCGCCAAGTCCGCCTGGCTCGGCGGATGCGCATTGCGATACGGCACCTTCTGCCCTACCAGCATCACCAGAAATCCTTCAAGCCCGAACTGATTGTCCTGTCCGATCGTGCTCGTCAGATAATGCCGACAGAAACCCGTCGGCCCGTTCTCGCGATAGAAGTCCAGCAGCGGCTGCACAGGTGCGACGTCCACCTCGTTGCCACACGTCGTCCAGAACTCGTTCTTGATGCGCGTGTTGAACCGGTAGTGGATCGACAGGAAGTCCTTGATGCCGTCCCACCAGTCGACGAACAACGTGTTGTAAAGCGCCTTGATGCTCGGCGTGGGGTCGAGCTGCGACTGCACGAGCATCGCGACCATCGACTTGATCTGCGACGACGAGACCATGAGCGCCGTCGCCTCCAGCGGCTCGACGAAGCCGCACGCGTTGCCGATCGCGAAGACGTTCTTGACCCAGCCCTTCTCATAGCGCCCCGAGCGGAACTTCACGACGTGATCCCACGTCGTGGCCTTCGGGTTCTTCTTCAGGAACTCGTCGCGCGCCTGGTCTTCGGTGAGGAACTGTGACGAATAGACATAGCCGCGATTGATCGCGTGCTCGTGGTCGATCTGCCAGCACCAGCCGGCCTCCATCGTCTCGGCGACGGTGTAGGGGTAGATGAACTCGTCGGTCCGGTCCCAGCTGCCGACGATGGCGCGGTCGCAGTAGAGCGAGCTGTCGTACGGGACGAACGGGGTCCCCAGCGCGCGGCCGAGCAACTCGGAGCGAAAGCCGCTCGCGTCGACGTACATGTCGGCCGAGAAAGTGCGGCCGTCCTCAACGATGATGGACTGCACGCCCTGCTCATCGACGGGCACACCTGTGATGCGGGCGTCGATGATCTCGATGCCGCGCGCGACGGACGCGGTCTCCAGCGCCGCGACCAGCGCGGGATTGAACAGGTGCATTGCCGCGTCGCCCGTGATCAACGGCCCCTGGCCGCCCGGATGTTTCTCGAATGCCTTGCCCTGAGCCATGAGCGCGGTGTTCGTGTTGACGCTGTCGAAATCGTCGCTGCAGTAGAAGCCGTTGTAGCGAGTGAGGTCGCTGTAGGACGCGTCGAGCTGAAACTGAAACGCGTAGTCGAATGAATTGCGCGGCCCCCAGAGGAAGTGGATGCCCATCTTCCAGGTCGGCCGAACGGTTGAATAGAACAGCTTCTGCGGCAGCTTCAGGTAGTCGAAGAGCAGGTTCACGATCTGCGGCGTGGTGCTTTCGCCGACGCCGATCACGCCGATATTCTTGCTGCGCACGACGCGGATTTCGAGCTGAGGAATCTCTTTTTTGAGCGCAAGGGCAGTCAACAGTCCGGCGCTGCCGCCGCCTACGACGAGTACGGATTTGATCATCGCGCTTCCCTGCTTTCCGTGCGCGCGACAGCTCGCGGCCGTTGGTCGACTCTGGCAGCCGACCTAGCCGTCCGCTTGCCTCCGCGATCTTAAAATCGGTGGTGGATTGCTGTCATCTCGAGCCGGTCCGGTAGACAACCGCCGCCTGCCAGGCTGACAGCGACGTGGCTTCTAAGGGACTCGCTCCGGGATGCAGGTGGGTGACTCCTTCGAATCATCCGATAAGCACATAACCAAGCGGAAGTGATTCAAACAGATTACCAAGGCATCCCGCTCGCTAGCCGTAACCGAGGTGACCGCCGGTGCGCCATTCGGCAGCCGCGGCCGATGTCGTGGTTCAACTCTTTCAGCAGGCCTCCAAGGAGGCCGTTTCAATGGCAACCAAGCTTCGCCCCCTCGGTGACAAATCCTCGTCAAGCGCGTCGAGGCCGAGACCAAGACCGAGTCCGGGCATCGTTCTGCCCGACAGTGCCAAAGAGAAGCCGGAGCGCGGCAAGGTCCTCGCTCTGGGGGCCGGCAAGCGCCTCGACAGCGGCGAACTCTTCCCCTTCACCGTCAAGGTCGGCAACGAAGTCCTCTTCACCAGCTACGGCGGCCCCCAACGTTCGATCTTGGTCAGCGTTACCGCGAACAGCAGGGGCGGTGTCTCTTCGGGGTCGAGATCTGCGGATAAAAGGCCGTATCCGGCACGAATTGCGCGCGAAGGGATTAGAGGCGAATGCCGAAACTAAATCGCTATCCGCAGCTTGGCCGACGGATTGAACAGCGGCGACCTCGAAATTGGTCCACAGGCCGCTGTCATCGGAATGTCTGGCTGGCCGTGGAAATCGGACAGCACCTTTTCGCACCGGGGTTGGCACATCTACCAGGGTGCCGCAGATTCGACTTACCTGCGACGAATCTGTAAGACCCAATCGCCCGACCCCCCTCAGCCGCGCAGTGAACGTGGCGGCGTTGGCAAAGCTGGCGTTGTCATATTCCCCCTGACGCCGGGACTACTTCTCGCCATGTTCGACGGTGTTAACGCGCTTCCGGCACCGCAGTCCCAACTCGGACCTCGCGACCTCGGCGATCTGAATCGCGAGATTGCCGCGGCATCGTCCACCTGCGGGTTCGAAAGACCCGGGCGCAATATGGGAGGACCCTACCCGCGTGCAGCTACGTGGACAAAGCGGTGCCCCAAAGATAGTTATTCCATATTGCTGCGCACGACTCGGTGAGTCTTGCCGGAAAGGAAAGGAAAAACGACTAAAAGACTAACAACGGGCGAAGCTCGCAGTCCGTCTTGAGCAGCTGACGGGTTCGTGCGATGCTTCTCGCCGAGCCGATAGGGATAGCTGAAAGGAAAGTGGTGTCGTTGTTGATCGCAGTTCCGGAGTCAATGACCGCAGCGGCGGCGGACTTGGCGAATATCGGTTCGGCGGTCAGCGCAGCCCACATGGCGGCGGCAGCCCCGACCGTCGCTGTGATTCCCGCCGCTGCCGACGAGGTGTCCTCAAGCATCGCACACCTGTTTTCCCAGCATGCTCAGGACTATCAGGCGCTGGCTGGGCGGGCGGCAGCGTTTCACGAGCAATTTGTGCAGCGCTTGACTTCCAGTGCGGGCACCTATGCCAGCGCTGAGGTCGCTAACGTCGCGATGTTGCAATCCCTGACTGCCGGTACGGGCGCGGCTGCTGCTGCGGCCTTGGGGGGATTGATCAACTCTGTTGAGGACGCATTAATTCTCGCGGTGGCGCTTATTGGAGTGCCGCTTTACGCTCTTATGATATCGCCGTTCTTGCTCGTTATTGGTCTGGCAATAGTTCTCGTCGGATTGGCATACTTAGTTGAGACGATTGCCGGGCTTTTATAAACCCGACCACCTTCTTAAATTGTCATATTCCAGTACCGCTGCCAAACCGGAGTCACTCAACTCCCGGATTATCGGGCAGCACATCCCGACGGTGTCGGGAATCACCTTTGCGCTGTCGGGCTTTGTCGATGCATTGCGGGTCAGCGCGGCGCCGACGACTATCGACGGCGTGCGCGTTCTCATGGCAAGCCTTGATGATGTCATCGCATCGAAGGAAGCGGCGGGGCGAGACACAGACATCGAAGCACTCCCCCCGCTCTTCCGGCTGCGGCAGGCGCAGAGACCGACCGCGCCCGAACGATCGCCGCGGCTGGAAGCCGACTGAACGACAACGGCTCCAGCAATGACTCCCCCAACAGGGCACGGCGTTGGTGCAGCAACGCCGGCGCATGCGATCACCGGGTGATCGTGTCTCAAGAAATCTTCTCGCAGGCGCCACAGCGTGCCGCCTCCACGCACCGCACGGTGGCGGTGCGAGGCGCCTCGAACAGCAGGGCGATTTCCCCGAAGTGATCACCCGCCAGCGCAATCAGAAAACGGTTGGCGTCCATTTCAACCTCCTTCTGCCGCCCGGTCTGCGTCACAGCCCTCCGTCTCGAAGGGGAGCGCACGACACCGGCGGATAGCGTTCCACCCAGGATTCGTTGTTAACGCCGAAGTAGGAACACGTTCGACGGTCCAGATCGACGACGTAGTGGAGCACACCGGCGCGCCAGGCCGCCGCGGCGAATTCGGGAAACGTAGTCTGGCCCGCCTGATCGGCGCGCAAGGCGTCGATCAAGGCGGCGCGGTCGAAGGGTGCAACGTCGGATATGCCGTCGATCAGCGGCTCACCTTGGATCACGACGGGACCGAGATCAGTCATGTAGAGGCTTTGCATCGAAGGCAGCCACCACGTGTTGGTTCGGACCCCGGCACGGCGCAAGGTCTCAGCCAGATGGGGAAATGCCTGCAGCCTCGGCCGGTTGGCGGTCGCATCACGTTGTGCGGCTTGAAGGTTCAGTAGTGCGGTGCTCATCGGGGCTCCTGGTGGGAATGCAATGCTCCGCTGCGTGGCGCAACCAAGCTACAATGACAGCATTAAACCATAGTGACAATATGCTGTCATAGTGGAAGGAGCGTTAATGGCGGATGAGATGGCGCTGCTGGTGGCCGAAGTGTACGAACTTGCCGGTTTGCTTCGGCGATCAGGAGAGGCCGCCGCTGCCACGCAAGGCCAAACGCAGGCCCGGTGGCAACTGCTCAGCGTGATCTGTGATGAGGCGTTGACGGTGCCTCAAGCCGCCCGCCGCCTAGGCGTCACCCGGCAAGGGATTCAGCGGGTGGCCAACGATCTTGCAGTCGCTGGTTTGGCCGAGTTCCAGTCGAACCCCGACCACCGCACCTCGCCGCTACTGGCGTTGACGGGCAATGGTCGCGATATCCTCGAAGCAATCACCGAACGCGCTGCCGTCGCCAACACGCGACTGGCCGCCGCCGTCGGACCTGCCACCCTGCGGGCGACTCACGACGGCATACGCTGCCTGATTCTTGAACTGAAACGGTAAGCCCTGCACATCAAGCCAGGTAGCGATCGTGGACTGAAAGCCCTGGCTCATCGCTTCTGAGCCGGGCCGCCCGCCGGCTAGACTCCAACCGTATCCAACAGGAACCGACTCTCACTCTCTCTGGACTGATTCTCGGGTCCGGCCAATAGGCACTTTCCGGAGTTCCGGAGGGTGCCTTTCCACTCAGCAGCGCAACACGTAGCGCAACGGCCTTCTCACCGTCCGAGCGCGCGAGTTCGTGCGAAACCCTGCGCGCCGTGTTCCCATTAGCTCTTATATAGCTGGAAAACTGTTATATAGCTGGAAAAGAGGCACATCATTGGAGCAGGAAAACTCAGCGCCAGCTGCGCCGTCGCGTGCGATGCCCGCTACCGGACTTGTCAATGCCGGCATCTACTCAACGGGTCCTGCGTATACCGATGCCGGCCCGCAAGACGGTGATCCCAGCAACCAGCCGGCGCGGCCGTGCCGGCGCCTGTCAGAGAAACGGAATCCCAAAATGAAGACGAGAGTATTGATGGCCACCGTCGGCGCAGCGGCAACCTTGGCCGCTGGTGTTATGTGGGCCGCACCATCGGCTTCGGCTAGTGGCGACTTTTGTAATTCGCTTCCCACCCCCTCCCAAGTTCATGATTGCAGCTGCGGCTTCGACAACGTCCCGGGTACGCAGGAATATCAGCAGTGCCTGTATGGAACTGCGGCTGCGCCCGGAAACTCGCCTGCGCCCGGAAACTCGGCTGCGCCCGGAAATCCGCCTCCGCCCGGCACGTAGAGCAATTCAACCCCACAAATTCCGCGCGGCTACTTCCCCTGATCCCACGGGCAGTAAGCGGCGATGGCGCCGGAAACAAGCCATGCCGCATAGTCTTGGACGCTGGCCGGCGCTGGACGTCATATGCCGCTGCCGAGGCCGCTAACGTATCGCCGTTGCGGGCCGCCGAGCGGGACGTGTTGGGGGCGCTCAATGCTCCGACGGAGTTGTTGTTGGGGCGTGGGTTGATCGGCGATGGCGCTAGTGGGACGGCGTCGAGTCCGCACGGGCAGGCCGGGGGGTTCTTGTATGGCAATGGGGGTGCCGGGTTCAGCGTTACCGGCGGAACTACGCGTGAGGCGGGCGGTGCGGGGGGTGCCGCGGGGTTGATTGGTTCCGGCGGGGCCGGTGGCAGTGGTTGGTTGGGCGGCGCCGGTGGCGCTGGGGGACACGGCGGCTATCTGTTCGGCGATGGGGGCGCCGGCGGCGCTGGCGGGGCCGGCGCACCGGTGCGGGCGGCCTTAACGGCATCGCGGGTGCCAGCGGGCTGTTGTCCGGCAGTCCCGTCCCGTTCTGGTAGGTCTCGGTTGGCTGAGCGTCTGCGAAACGGTTCTCAGAACGGTGACACGTTGTCGATGCTGACGAACATCCCGTGGCTGGTGCTGTCATTGGTGAAGCGGGTTCCGCCCTCAGTCGGGAGGATTGTCCAGCCGTTCAGATGGTAGGTCTGTCCGTAGTTCAGGACGACATCGTTTGCCATCACTTCCGGGGTGCCGGGAATGTTTGCGTTGTCCCATTTAAATGCGCCCGCCGACGTGACCACGGCGATATCCCAGTGAATGCCGGAGCCGCCAGCGGTATCGACAGGTGCCTGCGCAAAGCCCGGCAGATACTGGCACACAACGGAACCCGCCCAAACAAGGCATCGCGTGTTACCCGACTGGGTCCGGACCGAGGGGTCGGCGCTGGCGCTCGGAGCAGCGCCAAGAAGTGCCAACATTGCTCCACCGAAAGCGATCAACGTCTGCCGAAGCAAGGGCACGCCAAAATAGTGTCATCACCGCTGCCGGACCGCATCCTGCTCTCATGCGTGCCGGCTGGCGATGTGAACTTGAGATGGCCTCGGCGTGACGGTTCGGCGCGCTGTCCGGCGATTCGCTGCGCTGGTGGGGGCGGCGCAGCTATGAATCTAGGGTGAGCAACCACCATGTGAACCTGACCCAGCAGGAAAATTTGTTGATCGGCGAGAGTCATCCCGAAGCACTGGATCGCATGGACGAGCATCAGCTGAAGGATCTACAGAGCCGGCTCAGGACTGCGCGCGAGAAGAATTTCAGCCTGTTGCGGCGCCAGGGTGCGGCCCGAGTGGAGGCCGAGGCGGCCCGCGGCGCCGCCCAGCCGGCCAACGAACGACGTGGCGAAAAGGTGGAGGTGTTCGACGAGGCGCTGACTCGGGTGAGCGAGCGCCTCGAGTCCGTCCGCGACACCGAGTAGCGCGGGCCCGACCACACCCCGCAACACGTTTCACCGCCGCGTGACTTGTGCTCGCGCAGGGTGCAAGCCCACTACGACGCCGAAATCGCCCGCGAACACATCGCGACGAAACTCGCCACGATCGAACGCATCGCCTGACTTATCCGCTACTGATTCGGGCCTGGGAAAGCCGGCACACCATCCCCGATGCGTTTCAGACCATCCCCGATGCCTTGCAGATCGCCCTGGATCGCCTGCATATCGGTGAGCGCCTTCTGATACGTCTGCTGCGCGTCGCCCTGGCTCGCGAATTCATATTGGGGGCAATACGAGACCACGGCGCCGGCGGCGACATCGGTGCTTTGATTGGCGTCCCATATCGTCGATCGCTGCACGAAGCTGACGGCCTGCGCGAAGTTGGATTGGCGCGCGAGGAAATCGCAGACCGCGTGCCCCTGGGTCAACGCGTATTCGCGGCTGGGAACGGGCACGCCCTCTCGCGTCAACACGTCGACGAACGCCGTGTCGACGATGTCAGTCTGTGAGATGGGCGCTTGCGGCGGCGCGGCGGCTTTCGGCGGGGCCGGGTTGGGCTGCGCGCTCGTCGGCGGGTCGACCGCCGGCGGCGCTGCCGGATCCGGGTGGCGCATCGTGAACATCACCACCACCGCGCCGACGACGGCGATCAGCGAGAGCGGCAAGGCAGCCAGTGGGCCGAAGCGAAGCAGTGCGCTCCTGCGCTTGCGAGGCTTGCTGCGGTTGCTCTTTGCGAGATCGCGCCGCGTGCCCGTGACGACCGCGGTCTCTTCGGGGGCGTGGCCCAGGCGCTCGTCGAGCAGTCTGTCCACCTGGTGATACGACGGCTGACCGCTCTGCTTACTCATCGATCGACGCGCAGAAGCGATGAGACGCAATTCTGCGTCGATCGTCTCGCGGTCGCGCATACAGTCCAGTCTGCGGGCGCCACGACGTTGTCACAAGTCCCCGGCAAACACCGGCGGACACCTTCATACACCTTCATAACACCGGCAGGTAGACGCAGGCCCGCCACGGCGCGACAATTCGACCGGGCCGGCCCACTGCCCAAACGTCGCACAGAACGGATTCCACGCCATGAGCCCACCCGATTACGGCGCAGTCAGTGTCCAGAACCGGACCCGGACCCTTTTCGCTCAGGTCATGTGGTTCGTGGCCGCCACCGCCGGTCTTTTCGCGGTCGGTGCCTACCTCGGCCGCAGCCTCGGCAACGGTCTGGCGTTCGTGTGCTACCTCCTCGCGTTCGGCTGCCTGATCGGGATGCGGTTCGCCATCCGCAGCTCTTCTGCCCTCTGCATCGCGCTGCTGCTCGGGGTGGGGCTACTGCTGGGCCTGGGGATGTCGCCCACGCTGGTCTACTACGCCAACGCGCACCCGGACGCGCTGTGGCAGGCCGGGGGAGCGACGGCCCTGTTCGTGGCGGGCTGCGGCGCCTTCGGCTACGCCACCCGCACCGATTTGTCTGGCGTCGCCCGGATCGGCTTCTGGGCGCTACTGGCGCTCATCGGATTTGGCGTCGTGTTGATCTTCGTGCACATTCCCGGCGGCGCGCTCATCTATTCGATCATCGGGCTGGTCATCTTCGCCGCCCTCACCATGGTCGACTTTCAACGACTGCGCCGATCGACGGACCTGGACTCGGCGCCGATGATCGCCGCATCAATCTTTCTGGATGCGCTCAACGTATTCTCGTTCTTCCTGCAGATCTTCGGGGGCCGGAGCCGGAACTGAGCTACGTCGCGGCGATCCAGTAATCGGTGGACGCCCGCTCATACACCGTCACCCGGTCGTGTAGACCCCACCATTGAACCGGCTCGCGGGAATCGACCTCGGTCCAATTCGTTTCGAGCAACCCATGCATCTGATCATCCCCAGTGGCGCCGCCGGCATCGCCGATGTAGATGACGCGCCGGCCGGCATAGGCCAGCAATATGCGCGCGCCGACATCCTGGCCATGGGGCGGCCACGACAGTAATAGGGTCCTGTCTGGGTGCAGTGCCGCCGCTTCAGCGCCGTCCATTGGGCAGACCTCGGCATAGAGGTCATCGCCGTGCCAAAGATTTACGTGCAGCGCCACACCGGGGTTCAGGTCATAGCAGACGACGTCCACCCCGGACTGGCCAAGCAGGTAGGCCCAATAGCCCGTCCCGGCAATCGGATCGACCAGACCGCCTTGCGCGTGCTTGGCCACGAACGCCACGGTCTCTGGATCGGGAATGGTCCAGCAGTACTTCCTGATGAGGCGTTGCCGATTTGGCAGGCGGGCAATGCTCTCCTGCACGCTGAGGTCCGAACGGAATTCACCGACCACCGGGTTGCCCCCGACGGTGTCGGGTGCAACCCAATCCTTGACCGCGTCCCAATAGGGATTTTCGATGGTCACTCCCGCTACTACTCCCTCAAGTCCCTCAAGTCCCTCAATCTGAGGCCCGAACATTTGCGTGTTCCCCTTTCTACCCATAAACGCGCCCGGACGCCGCCTGAGCGGGGCCGTTCCGGGGCGGCCGCCGTTTACGGGTGCAGCGGCGCGGGTACTACACCTAAGTCGAACTCGGTGATCGCCGGGTTCTGCGCGGGGAAGAAGGACGGACATGGGCGCGAAGCACCGCATGACCGATTTGCCGGGGCGACGGCTAATGACCCCGCGTGCGCGGCGCAGCACTTCTTCCTCCACAACATTCGTCGACGTGGCCTCTGCGTCGGTGCTGTGTGCCGCCGGCCTGGCAGGTCTGGTGTTCAGCGCGGTCGCATCCGAAACCCCCACGCGCCCTGCGGATGTCGTCGCCCACGGACAGCCGCTGGCCCCTCACTCGGTGAGCCAAGAAGGGACCCTGATCGCGGTATCGGCGGAGTCAGTGACCGCACGAAGCGCCAACGGCTACACCCAGACCTACCAGGTCGGCCCGAGCACCAGGCTCATCACTGCCGGCTTCGATGCTGAAAAAAGCCAACTCGCCCCCGCCATCGCACGTTTCAAGATCAACGATGAAGTCGAGATTGTCGGCACCATCCAGGGCGGGACGGCACTGGCCACCGCGGTCGCCGACCGTGACGCCGGACATGGCGGCGGGCCCCCGATGGACAGCGACCCGGGCCGCGCCTGAATTGGGGCCTGAATTGCGGCTTGAATTTCCCGTCAACGCAGCTCCGGCAGTACCTCGCCAGCCAACAACTTCAGGTGCTCCAGATCGGACAGGTCGAGCACCTGGGCGTAGAGCCTTTGCACACCCAAGTCCCGCCACGCCCCTAGCTTGTCGACGATCTCGGCGGGCGTGCCGACCAGCGGGCTGTTAGAGCGCAGCTCGTCCACCTCGCGCCCGATCACCGCGGCGCGGCGGGCCACTTCGGCGTCATCGCGGCCGGCGCAGAGCACGAACGCGCACGAGTAGACCATCGAGTCGGCCGCTCTGCCGGCAGCCGAAACCGCGTCGGCCACCCGCCGGCACTGGGTGCGGGCGACGTCGATCGGTGCGAACGGGAGGTTGAATTCGGCGGCATACTCGGCGGCCAGGGCCGGAGTTCGCTTGGCTCCGACGCCGCCGATGACAATCGGTGGGCGGGGGCTTTGCACGGGTTTGGGTAGCGCCGGTGAGCCGGCGACCGTGTAGTGCTTGCCGGCGTAATCGAACGTGTCACCGGGCGGTGTGGTCCACAACCCGGTGACGATGGCCAGCTGTTCGCTGAGCCGGTCGAACCGCTCCCGCACCGACGGGAACGGTATCCCGTAGGCCTGGTGTTCTTTCTCGAACCAGCCACTGCCCAAACCCAACTCAACACGGCCGCCGCTCATCTCGTCGACCTGTGCTACTGCGATCGCGAGCGGGCCCGGGTAGCGAAACGTTGCGGAAGTCACCAGCGTGCCCAGCCGGATGCGCGAGGTTTCGCGGGCGATGGCGCCCAGCGTCACCCACGAATCGGTCGGCCCGGGCAGCCCGTCGCCGCTCATCGCCAGGTAGTGGTCGGACCGGAAGAACGCCGCGAAGCCGAGCTGTTCGGCAAGTTGGGCGACGGCGAGCTGGTCGGCGTAGCTGGCGCCCTGCTGCGGCTCGATGAAGACACGGAATTCCATGGGACCCTTTGTATTCTGTTGTACGGCCGAATCACCACGAGGATACCCGCCGGCCGGCTTTTGACGGCCGACTCATCGGGATCGCTCAGCCCGTTCTCAGCTAGATGGGCTGTTGTGGTGGTAGACGTCGATTCAGACACCTAGTGAAGGAGAGCGCGGCAGTGGACACCGAGACCGTGGACCGCCAATTCAGTGCGCTGCAGCAGCAGGCGCAACAAACCGCGAAACTGATTCAAACGCTGGCCGACAAGTTGTCCGCCGCGACCAGCGCCGGCGACACCAATGCCCGTGAATGGGCGCTGGACCTCAAAGAGATCGCATTGGCGATCCGCGACGAGCAAAGCACCACCACGGAGCTCCTGCAGGCGATTCACGCCGTGGTCGACAACCACGTCGCGACCGTCGATCCTGCCCCGGCTGTGCAGCCCTACTACCCGCCGGCGCCGGCGCAGTACGCGCAACCGCCGCAATACCAGGCCCCGTACCAATCGCAGTACCAGCCCGAGTACCAGCAAGCACCGGCCGGCGGCGCGTTGCACCGGTTCCTCGGCGGAAGGTTCGGTCAGGCGATCGTCACCGGCGCGGGCATCGGCATCGGCGACGACATCGTCAACAGCATCTTCGACAGTTTCTGAGCCGCAACGATTTTCGGATGGCGGCGAGCTAGTTCTGCCGCCCCGCCAGCTCGGCAACGAACCGATCGATGAAGCCGTCGAGCGGCGCCTGCCCGGCCGGCCGGATGACGAACTTCGTCAATCCGGCTTCCAGGTAGCCGTCGATTTGGCGATGCAGCCGTTCCCATCCGGCCGCGATCAACTCGCCGGGATCGACGTCTGGGCGACGCCGGCGGACGCCTGCGGCCAACTCCGCCGGCAGCTCGCCGTCGACCGGATGGGCCAAGGCCAACGAAATGCCGAAATGATCGGGTTCGATATGCCGGCCGGCGTGCGCAGCGGCGCGTTCGATCGCTTCGCGCCCCGCCCGGGCCTCGTCGGGAGTCAGGAAGCTGCCCAGCCAGCCGTCGGCAAGCGCGCCGATGCGCCGAAAGGCCGCCGGCGCGGAGCCGCCCACCCAAATGTCGAGCGCAGGCAGGGGTCGCGGTGCGACTGCCGGCGCGGTCACCGTGAAATAGCGGCCCTCGAAAGTGGTACCCCCGGCCGAATCGCCGGCCAGCGCCATGCGCAGCACCCGCAGCGACTCGTCGAACACCGCCGCGCGCTCGCCGTCGGGGACGACGAACACCTCGCGCTCGGCCGGAATCGCGGAGCGCAAGCCGAAGACGGGGAGAACCCGCTTCGGCGCGAGTGCCGCCAGTGACGCCAGCTGCTTGGCCACCAGCACCGGATGGCGCCCCGGCAGCACCGCCACCGACGTGCCCACCTTCAGCCGGGTCGTCCGGGCCAGTGCATAGGCCATCCCGACCATGGGATCCACCGCGGGGGAGTAGACGAGCTCCGAGAACCACAACGAGTCGACCCCGCTGGCCTCCAGGTGGTCGACGATGCCGGCGAGCTGATCCGGAGCCGTGTCCGCGCCCAGCCCGATGCCGAAGCGAACCTTCACGCGCGTCTAGCCGACTTTTTTGAGCGTGTAATGGGCGGTCGTCCGGTTGGGGTCGGCCGCGAGCCTGTCGACCTCTTGCTTGATCGGATCGACGGCGCCGCCGAACGCACCAGGGCACCCTTCGGGGCACCTGACTTCCCACCACTGGTCCGACTGGTGCGACGGCCACGCGCCCAGCTGGCCGCCCTTCTGGCGGTAGCCGATCTGGGTGGAAAACTTCAGCAGGTTACCGATGTGGTGCTGCGCCGGGCAGAAGAGCGATACGTCGATGCCCAGTTGCTCTGATTCGTTCATGGCCGCCATTCTGCGCTGTCCGAGGGAGCGGGGTTCGCCCGCCATCGGGCGACGAGCATCCGGTGACGGCGCGGGAAACAACTCCGGTCACAGTCAAAGCTCGAAACATCGTCTGTACCAGTATTGTCGAGCCTTCGCTATTCTTCATAGCCGTGCTGCTTGGACCCGCACACCACCGGCGGTCTCGCTAACGCCACGAAGAAATTAGGGAATCGAATGCCCTCATCTCGCTGGCTGGCCAGACTGGCCATCCCCGTGCTGGCTGGCGCTGCCCTACTCGGTGGCGCTCCGATTGCGAGCGCCAATCCCGAGGATGACGCTTACCTCGCGAAGCTGCGCGCGGTCGGGCTCGATTGGCCGCCGAACAGTGATCAGGCGGTCATCGGGGTGGCCCACCTCGTCTGCTACGACCTCACCTGGGGTTGGGCGCCGCAGCAGATTGCCGACGACATCCACGCCACCTTGGCCCCGAAGGGCATGTCGTTGTTGGACGTCGGATCCATCGTCAACGCCGCACACTCAACCTATTGCCCCGGCAATGTGTGCGACGCCCCGCAACTTTGCACATAGCGGGTCAGGCCGGATTTACCGATCCCGCGGTGCCGGCGAGCGCCGTTTGGCCAACCACTTTGTGCACGAAGCCCAGCTTGCGGAGCACCGGTGGCGGGATCTCGAACGGATAGAGCGGGCTGTTGCCCATTGCCGTGTTGATGCGGTTGAAGAACAGCGCCAACCACTTCCAGTAATAGAGCAGCTGCTCGATGGGGGCATCGGCGTAGGACGCCAGCGGAAGGATGTCCCTTGGAACGGCGACACGAGCCCGGTCGGCGAGCAGAACCAGGCCGGCCTCGCCCACGGTGTTGATCGTGTCGGTGATGTGCAGGTAGTGCGCAAAGCACTCCGCGAAGTCCTCCCACGGGTGCATCGTCGCGTACTCCGAGATGAATGACTCGGTCCAGTTCTTCGGCGCCCCGAATTTGTAGTGCCGGGCGATTTCGGCCTGATAGTCGGCACGTTCGTCGCCGAAAAGCGTGCGGCACGCGTCGAGATGGCGCGTTCCCGCGCCGGTCTCGAGCAGGAGGTTCTGGTAAAAATGACCGACCTCATGCCGGAAATGACCGAGCGTGGTCCCACCTCGACGGCCGGCCGATCGACGTGTTGATCAACAACGCCGGATTTGGCACTTACGGCACGCTGTCGAAGGCCGACGCAGCGCGGGAGAGCGATTTGGTCGCGGTCAACGTGAATGCCTTGGTGCGCCTCACTTGCGCGGTGCTGCCCGGGATGGTGGCGCGCGGCAAGGGCGGCATCTTGAACGTCGCGTCCACCATCGCGTTCCAGCCCGCCCCGTTTCAGGCCGCGGCACCTCGAAGGCTTTGGTCTTGTCGTTCAGCCAGGCGCTGTGGGCCGAGACGAGGGGTTCAGGGGTGACCGTGAGCGCCTTGTGCCCGGGGCCCACGCGCACCGGGTTCGTCGACGCGCTCGGCTCCGACGTCTCGCACACCGCGATCTATCGACACCTCGTCGAACCCGGACCGATCGTGGTCGCCGGCCTGCGCGCCCTGGACCGGGGCCGGCCGGTGGCCGTTCCGGGTCTGCGCAACCGGGTGATGGCCAACTCCGGACGATTCGCGCCCGGATGGGTTACGGCGCTGATCGCCGGGAGGATGCTGCGCCCCAAGAAAGGGTCAACAGAAGGATCAGCCAGCCGGCTGCCTGTCGGGTGAGCGCCGTTTGGGCAACACGAGGAGAGCGGCGATCAGGAAGCAGAGCGCCCCGAGGAAGGTACCCACGTTCGCCAGCGGGGCGTCCTCAGTGACGCCTCTCGCCGTGATGAAGGCTCCGACTGCCGACGCACCGAAGGCCAGGCAGCCGATCATGTTGATCCACGCCGCTAGCCATTCGCGCGACTTCGGTTGAACAAGCCCAACCGCCAGGGTTACGGCCACTACCGCCAATAGGCCGCTGATCAGGAAAGCGACCGAACCCTGCGCATCCGGCCACCAGACGTAGCGTCGACGGATTGGTAGCCGATGCGCCCATAGCGCCGCACCGGTGCTGACGTTGAAGCGCACGGTGCCGACGAACTGTATTGCCGCCGATAGGAATTCGAGCCGGTTAGATGGCGCCTTCCAAGACCGAGTCTTCGACGGGCCGCTGAGCAGCAGCTGAATCAGGGCGGCGCTGGTGAAGAACCATGAGCCGACGAAGCACAGCAGGTTGGTGGCGCCGGCGCCGGTGAGCATGGCGAATCCCGGAGCCGTGCCGATCGCGAACAGCGATGAACCGATCGCGAATAGCCAGCACTGGCGCCGTAGCTTCGCAGTTCTGAGCAGGGTGTCGGTAATCTGCGAATCCTACGAGTCCGTGGGCGCGTGATCGAATTGTTGCGGGCGCCAGTCGCTAAGGGGGCACCGTGGAGGATCGCCACCGCCACGATTTCCGCTTGGGTGTGGCCGGGTCGGCATTCCAATCAGAAGGCCCGCCCTTACCCGGGTGCCGACCGATGCTGTCGAAACGTATCGAGATGTGATCAAGTCGACGAACTGGTGAACGCTGCAACTCTGACTGAGCGCGGACAGCCCTGGTCAGATTACGATTTACCATCCGCGTCGCCACCGCCAACACCGCACCCGGTCACGCCTTCAACACAGGACGAGGTGCGGTCCCGCTGAATGAGGACCTCGCCGTGCAGACAAGTACAGAACCCGCGCCAGCGATTCCTACCGCCGGCGCTTCCGAAGCGGTTCGGGCCGTCCGCCTGGCCGTTGTGGTCGGCGCGCTCGGCGTCGTGTTTGGCGACATCGGAACCAGTCCGATCTACACCCTCTCGACCGTCTTCGATCCCAACGACCCGCACCCGGTGCCGCTCAACACGGATAACGTCTACGGCGTCGTGTCACTGCTCTTCTGGTCGGTAATGATCATCGTCACGCTGACCTACGTCACCCTGGTGATGCACGCCGACAACGACGGCGAGGGCGGCATCATGGCGCTCATCACGCTGCTGCGGCGTTTTGGCGGGGCAGGGGGACCTCGGACCCTCGCTGCGCTGGCTGCGCTGGGCATCTTCGGTGCCGCACTGTTCTTCGGCGACAGCATGATCACTCCCGCGATGTCGGTGCTATCGGCGGTGGAGGGCCTCAAGGTCGTGGAGCCGTCCCTCGCGGAATGGGTCGTTCCAATCACGGCGGTAATCATCTTGGTGCTGTTCACGGTTCAGCGCTACGGTACGAACGCCGTCGGTCGGCTGTTCGGTCCGGTGATGATTATCTGGTTCGTCTCGATCGGCGCCTGCGGCGTGCAGGGCATCATTGGCCATCCGCAGATCCTCAAGGCGCTGTCGCCGACCTATGCGGCGACGTTCATCTTCGGGCACTTCGAAATTGCGTTCTTCGCACTCGCCGCAGTCGTGCTCTCGGTCACCGGCGCGGAGGCGCTGTACGCCGATATGGGCCATTTCGGTCGGCGGGCCATCACCCGCGGCTGGCTATTTGTCGTGCTGCCGGCGTGCATTCTCAATTATCTCGGCCAAGGGGCGCTGGTGCTCGGCGACCAGTCCGCGGTCAGCGCCCCGTTCTTTTTGCTCACCCCGCACTGGGCACAGTTGCCGATGGTGCTATTGGCCACCGCCGCAACGGTTATCGCGTCTCAAGCGGTGATCACCGGGGCCTACTCGGTGGCATCGGCAGCCGCTCGCCTCGGCTATCTGCCGAGATTGCGAATAACGCACACGTCGGAGTCGACCGTAGGCCAGATCTATGTGCCGTGGATCAACAGTTTCCTCATGGTCGCGGTCCTCATTCTGGTGTTCGCCTTCCGCAGCTCGGCGGCACTGGCCTATGCGTACGGCATGGCGGTAACCGGCACGATCACCATCACCACACTGCTGTTCTTCTACACCGCCCGGAAGAGATGGCATACGCCCCTGTGGCTCATCGTGATCGGCGCCGGCTCGTTGTTGACGGTGGACCTGATGTTCCTGGCAGCGAACCTGACCAAACTGGTGCACGGGGCGTGGCTGCCGTTGCTGATCGCGGTGATTGCGTTCACCGTGATGACGACCTGGCAGCGCGGGCAGGAGATCGTCACCAACGCTCGGACAGCGGCCGAGGGACCGCTGCGGGAGTTCGTCGATCAGCTCGCTCACTCTCACCCACCATTAACGCGTATCCCGGGCACTGCGGTATTCCTCAACCGGGGCAAAGAGACCGTGCCCCTGGCGATGCGGGCCAACTGCGAGCACAATCGCGTGCTGCATGAGCACGTAGTCCTTATGGCGATCGACACCCTGCCATGCCCGCGCGTGCCCGATTCCGAGCGGACGGAAATCGATGATCTGGGCTACGGCGAGGACGGCATCTTCCATCTCACCGCGCGTTTCGGTTACATGGACAAGCCGGACGTCCTTGGCGTGCTTCACCTATTGACCCCGGCGCAGACCGAAGGGGCGATCGCGATCGAGGACGCTTCCTACTTCCTGTCCAAGCTCGAACTGGTAAAAGGCGCGGCGCCGAACATGGCGCGGTGGCGCAAACAACTGTTCATCGCGACCTCGTACATCACCGCCGACGCCGCCGATTACTTCGGTCTGCCCCCCGACCGCACGGTGGTCATGGGCTCGCGGATCCAGATTTAGCGCTCAGGGTCACTCCCGCACCTGGCGATTGACAAGGCCGGTAACGAACCGGGAGTCGATCACCTCACCCCCGTCGCCGTGGTAGACGCGATAGCGCTCCGTGGCGTCGGTTGTTTGGGTGACTTTGATCCATCTGCCCGACCTCGGATCTTGGAGCATGTCGCCTTCGCGGATCTCTGAGAGGGGCACCTGTTCCGTTGCGTGTTCCGAACTCATAGCCCTCCTAGATCGTCGTGGCAGCTCGGCTCGGTCCCACCGTGCTAATAACCGTCCGGCGGTGGCCTCGACGATTCTCTAGCCGACGGCTGTGGTCAATGCCAGATTTTGCGGTTACGGCGTCCAATGCGCATGCAGCCACTGCTGGAGGGTTTGCATCTGCGGATCGAGTTGGGCGGTCGTTCTTGGCGGGCGGCAGGGAGGACGGCAGCGTGCGCGCGGATGTCAACGCCACCGACGTCATCATGTGCGGTGCCATGGGTCACCCCCAGCCGCTGCCTGCTCCGCAGGTGACCCCACAGGACATCGAAGACGCGTTCGCCGCCGCGGAACCTGGCCCCTGCTAAAGCGGGACTGAGCTGTCTTGGCACTTGGCGTGGACTCGATGGCCGGCGGCTGATGCTGGTGTCGCCGTGTTCGTCAAAAGGTCCGAATAGTGGGAGGGTAGAGGGATGACGCCTCCTCCGGTTGCCCGGCGACTGTTCGGCTGAATATGGCGATCCACGAGCAACTCCTCGCCGCCATCGACGGCCGGCGCGGGGTAGAGGCCGCCAACCGGCTATGCGAGGCATGTGTGGCTCTGTTCGACGTTGACGCGGCGGCGATCTCGCTGGTCTTCGATGGCGCGAGCAGCGGAACATTGGGATGCAGCGGCGGGTCCGCTCGTGCGTATGACGAATTGCAATTCACCTTCGGTGAGGGACCGTGCCTGGACTCTGTCGCGGGCCGGACTCCGATTCTCGTCGTCGATCTGGCGGATCCCGAGGAAGCCCGCTGGCCCGCCTATGGGCCCGCCTTGCTGAGCTACCAGATCAGATGCGTCACCGCGGTCCCTATCGTCGTGGCCGGCGAATTTGTTGGTGCGCTCGACCTTTTCCGCGCGCGCCCGGGTCCACTGCTGGGCGAGGACTTGGTCGGAGCGATCGCCACCGCGGAGCTGAGCGCCATCCCAGTTTTGGACCTCATGGGTGGCGATCTGCAGGCTGCCGTCGCGGATCCCAGCAGCAATGCCTGGGCCGAACTCAACACGCTGAGCCGCGCTGAGGTCAGCCAGGCCACCGGCATGCTCGTCGGCCAGCTGGGGATTGATCCGGCCGAAGCCCTCGTCCGGCTGCGCGCCCACGCCTATGCCTCCGGACGCAGCGTCACCGGCATCGCCCGCGACATCCTCGAGCGCCGATTAAACCTGGACGCCGACTGATGCGTGCTCGGTGGACACCAAAGGTCCAGAAAGAGGGGCACCGTGATTGACACCCCGCGTGAAACCCGGGTGCTGAGCGCCGTAGTCGCGCTCGTCGACAGCCTGCTCGAAGACTTCGACGTAGTCGACTTGCTGACCACGCTCACACAACGCTGTGTTGAGCTGCTCGACGTCGCGGCCGCGGGAATTCTGCTGGCCAACCCATTGCAACAGCTCCGCCTGCTGGCCGCCACCTCGGAGCAGGCCCGCGAACTCGAAGTCTTCCAGCTGCAAGCCGACGAAGGCCCCTGCCTGGACTGCTACGCCACCGGCCAGCCGGTCTCGGTCGCCGACCTCCAAGCGGAAATAGAACGATGGCCGCGGTTCGTGCCCGTCGCGGTCGAGGCCGGCTTTGCGTCCGTCCACGCCGTGCCGATGCGCGCGGCCGGCATCGTGTTGGGCGCGCTCGGCTTGTTCGGCACCAGTCCCGGCGAGCTCGGCGAGGCTGATCTTCTTGTCGCCCAGACCCTGTCACATATCGCATGTGTCGCGATCCTGCAGGAACACCCACCCACGCCCTCCACAGTCATGCCGCCGCTACGCACCGCGCTGACCAACCGCGTCATCGTCGAGCAGGCCAAGGGCTTACTTCACGAGATGCTGGATGTGTCCGTCGAAGGCGCGTTCGATCTGTTGCGGACCTATGCGCGGCTCAACGGTGAACACCTGACCGAACTCGCTCGCAGGTTGATGACCGATCGGTATACCCGGCTGCTGCTCGTGGCGGACTTGGCCGAACTCCTGGCCGCGCCGACGGAGTAGTCGGCTTCAGGAACGCCGTGCGCGGGCGCGCCGGACGGCCTCTTCGACCAGTCGCTCCGCGACGGCGTGCACCTTGATGTTCTCGGCTTGGCTGATCTGGGCGAGCCGTTCGAAGGCCTCGTCCGCGGTGGCACCCGACCGGCTACGGATGACGCCGATTGCCTGATCGATCACCGATCGGCTGTCCAGCGCACGCTGCAGTCGCAACGTCCGGTCGTGGGCGTTGGCCAACAGCTGCGCGTTGTACACCGCCACCGCGGCGGTGTTGGCGAACTGAGAGCCCAACCGCACGGCGTGGTCGCCGAACGCGTCTCGGCTCTTGGCGTAGGCGTTGATCGAGCCGATCACCTGGTCGCCGACGACCAGCGGCAGCGCCAGCGCGGAGTGCACGCGCATCCGGGCCACTCGGCCACCGAAGTGCGGCCAACGGCTGTCACTGCCCAGCGATCCGCTCACAGTGGGTCGTCCTGACTGCATACACGTGATGCACGGTCCCTCTTTGAGTTCGTCGTACTGAACGGCGTCGATGTCGTTGACCAGCAGCTCGGTCGCGGCCCACGTCTGAACGCTGTGCATCCGTTTGTCGATCAACGCAACACCCGCGCCGTCGACACCGGGAATCGCCTGCACCGCGAAATCCGCCACATCGCGGAGGATGTCGATCACCCCACGGGCGCCCGCCACGATCCCGGCGACTTTATTGAGCCCGGCATGCAGGTCTGCCTCGTCTGACTCCCGCTGGGAGGAGACGACGGGGTCTGCTGGCGCGCTGCGACCAGGCTGGGCATCGAAGTTGGGCAAGAACTCGGGCAACATGCTCCTTACGTTCACCCTCGCCGAATTACAAATCTACGCCGGCTTGAGCCCCGCGGCTTCAGTTGACGAGCGCCAATGTATGCGCGCGCCGAAGCTTCCCGGATGGCGTTTTGGGAATCGTCCCCGGCTCGAGCACAACGACGTTGCGGGGCCGCACATCGACCTCGGCAACCACCTCGTGGGCCACCTGCTGCTCCATGCGGCGCACCTCGGCCGGATCCTGCCAGCCACCGGACTCCACCGCGACTGCGAACGTCTCCCGGGATAGTCCGGCGTCCAGGCTCAGGAGCATGGTGAGGCTGGCACCCCGCATCCAGATGCCCTGACCGGCCGGCGCGATCTCAGCCGGAGCGCCTGCCAGCACCGGGACGGCGTCACCGGGGCCGACGCCGGCCGCGGCCAGGCCACCCGCGATCCGACGGGCCCGCTGGTGCACCTCGCCCCAGGTATGCCGGACCGGATCGTTCGGCTCCCCGATGACCAAACCTTTCACACTGGAACGGGCGGTGCCATACATCGTTTCAGTGAATTCGCTCAAGACCGTTCCTTTGATTCCGGCACCCCCGCGCGGCGGCTTGCCGCCGACCGCGCGCCGGGGCAATCAACGGCGAACGCGGAGCGGAATTAAGAGCTGAATGCGTTGGAAATCAACCGAGAAACTTGAACCGAGATCGTGGGCCGCGGAGCCTGTCCCTCCCAGGCATGCCCCAGATGAGCACGTCGGATGGCCTGACGGTACAGACTGATGGGCAACCGGGCGGCGAGGCGCGCCGACATCGCCGACGGATGGGGCGATCACCGTTGAGCCGCTGCGCACGGGAACTCCGGCAGTGGTGTTGCGCAAGCACAAACCCTGCAGCTATCAGCCAAACCAGGCGGTGCAGACTCGTTACGGTAGGGACCACTGACAGATCGCCACCGGACGTTTCCGGGGAGGATGGGGCGTCAACCTTCCGCAAACGATACCGCGCGCACCGCGGTGGTGGCTAAGAGGCGCTTTCATTGTCTTTACTGTGGAGTCGCACCAGCCGCGTGGTGCTGGTTTCGTCACGGTCGACGAGGTCGCCGCGGGAGCGCAGGAAGTCGCTGAACGATTTGAAGCCCAACGACTTCTCGCTGAATGACGGGTCCATCCGCTTCATCTGGGCTTTGACCGCGGAGTTGTGCAGCCAGTCGGCGTCATCCTTCTCGTGCCCGATTCGCAGGGCGCGTTCGAGCAGCCCAGTGGCGGCGGCCAGCGGATCGGCGCCCGCCGAATCCTCGTCTGAGTCTGCCTCGGGTTCGCGGGAGCTCGCGCGCTGGCCGCGTTTTTTGGTTTCGGGCGGTTGCGTTGCGATGGCGGGTATCCCGGGCAGCGCGTCGTAGGTAACGAATTCGTCGCAGGCGGCCGCCAGCGACCGGCTGCTGGCACCGGCCACGCCGATGCCCACCACGTAGCGGCCGAGGCGTTTGCAGCGCTGAGCCAACGCGATGTAGTCCGAGTCGCCGCCGACGATCACCACGTGAGTCAGGTCGGGCAACCGGAACATGTCCTCGACCGCGTCGACGGCCAGCCGAATGTCGGCTCCGTTCTTGCCATATGCGGCTGCGGGAAACAGTTGCACGAGATCGACCGCGCGGCCGACGAGTTGACCGTGGTATGCGGCGTTGACCTCGGCGGACCAGTCCGCGTAGGCGCGGGTGAGCACGAGTGTGCCGAACGACGAGGCGAAGTCGATGATGGCGCCGACGTCGACCATCGCGACAGCCAGCCGGTCCTTCTCCAGCCCCTTTGTCTTGTCTTTGTGAAACGAATTGCGACCGTGCACCTGGTCATACCGCGAGATCACGATGTTGTCGAAGTCGAGGTAGACCGCGACACGGGTGGCGCCGGATTCGGTCACGGTGCCTGCGTTTCGTGGACTTCGGGTTCGGTCAAGTCGGTCGCAACCATTCGGTCATCGTGCGCTACGGAACCAATCGCATCAAGCTCGGGGACCGTGCCGATCGGTCTTCACGCGGTGTTGAACTGCGCGGCAAGGGTGTCATGGAGTTCCGGATCGGCCAGGATGACCACTTCGTCGCCGGCCTCGAGTACGGTCTCGGCCCGCACCGGCACCAGGCCGCTGGTGCGGACGACGATGCTGACCCAGATGTCGCCGCTGTGGTCGTTGAGGTCCTCGATGGTGGATCCCTCGGCTTTGGAGCCGGCGGCGACGGTCAGTCGATGGACCCCTTCCGGTTCGTCCTGGAGTCGGACGCCTATGGCCCAGGGCTCGGGCTCAACGGTGCGCATGGGCAGTCGCAAAAATTTTGCGATGCTGGGCACGGAGCTGCCTTGGACCAGCACCGAGAATGCGACGACCACGACCACGATGCCGTACAGGCGCTCGGCGTCGGGGACGTGCGCGGCCCGCAGGAACTCGCCCAGGAGGATCGGCACCGCACCCTTGAGGCCGGCGATGAGGACGAACGCGCGTTCGTTTCGTTCCAACTTCACGGGAGCTAAGCAGGCTCCCACCGCCAACGGGCGTATCAGTACCGTCAGTGCGGCGCCGAGCATGATCCCGGGAATCCACACATCGGGCTTGGCGATGGTGTGCAGGTCGACGGTCAGTCCGAGAACCGCGAAAGCGACGATTTCGGCGAGCCCGGCCAACGCCGCATGGAATCGTTTGACTTCTGGCTGGTAGGGACCGCGGGCGTTGCCGATCACGATGCCGGCGACGAACACGGCGAGGAATCCCGATCCGTGCGCAAGCGTGGCGATGCCATAGAGCATCAGGCTGCTGGCCAACGTTCGCAGCGGGTAGAGGCCCTCGCTGGGCAACGTCACGCGCCGGATGAACACGATCAGGACGCGGCCACCGATGACACCGACGACCGCACCGATCACCATTTGCAGAACGAATTCGGTTCCCACACTGGCGAAGCCGGCTGCGCTGAGGCCGCCGGCCGCGATCAGGCTGGCCATCAGCGCGATGCCGACGGGATCGTTAGCGCCGGACTCGCCCTCCAGGATGGTGCTGCTGCGCCCGGCGATCTGACGTTTTCCCAGGACAGAGAAAACCAGGGCCGGATCGGTGGGGGCGACCGCCGTGGCGACCAGCACCGCGAGGTACCAGCCGATCCCGCAGATGAAGTGCAGCATGACCGCGGCACCCGCGGTGGTGAGGAAGGTCCCCAGGACGCCGACCGACAGGATTGGAAAGATTGCCGCGCGGAAGCGCGACAAGCCGATGTGCATGCCGCCGTCGAACAGCACCAACACCAACGCGACGGTGAGGATCCGCTCCACGGTCTGCTCGGAGGGTGGGTGCAGTGCGGGTAGAGCGTTCACCGCCACGGCGGCCCCGACCAGCACGAGCAGTGCCACGGGCACCTTCACCCGCTCAGTGAGACGGTTCGCCAGCACCGCGACCAATCCGACGGCGCTAGCGAACAGGATGATCTGTGCGTAATGGGAAGCGTCGCTCACCCGTCCGAGCCCTTCCACCAGGTCGACCGTAACGTCGAGAAAACGTCGAGAACCACACTGCCGGCCAGACGTCCTGCCACAACGCGACGGAGTCTAACCTCTCGCAGCGACATCCGAAGGCCTGGCGATGCCGGCTCGGTCCGGCACTTCGGGCGGCCAGACATCCGTGCGCGACTGTTCACCGTTGCGCGGTTCCCGCTGTCACCGGTATAGGCCTAGACTGCGGATATAACAATCAGGTTTGCACGGACGGGGAATGGTGAATTCCTCCGCACGCTTGAACTGATGCCGACTTGGGCCGTTCTTGAGGGGCTCACCGAACTCGACCGCGAACTTGAGGTTGTGTGCAGTGGCTCTGCCGCCCATTCGGCTGATCCGGCGGCGCGCTCGCGCAGCTGCGCAGCGACGGGTCGACGAAAGCTGTGTCATCGAAGAAGCCACCAAGAAAGATGTGATCATGATGCTGCCGGCCCCGAATCCCGCCCGCGGGGGCGCTTCCTCCGCCGAAGATTCGTGAGGCGTCGATGGCAATAACCGACGTAGCGGCATACGCGCACCTGAGCGACGCGGACCTGCAGGCGTTTGCGGCCGAGCTGGATGCGATCCGGCTCGACATCGAGGCTTCACGTGGCGAAAAGGACAGCACATACGTCCGCCGCACCATCGTGTTTCAGCGTTTCCTCGACGTGGCCGCGAGACTGGTCATCGCCGGCACCCGCGGCAAGGTCGGCTGGGCGCTCGGGACCACCGCGCTCGCCGTGGCGAAGAGCATCGAGAACATGGAACTCGGCCATAACATCGGCCACGGGCAATGGGACTGGATGAACGATCCGGAGATCCATTCCAGCACGTGGGAGTGGGACATGGCGGGCGTCTCGTCGCAGTGGCGGTATTCACACAACTATCGCCACCACATGTACACGAACGTGGTCGGAGTGGATGACGACCTCGGGTTCGGCGTCCTGCGGGTCACCCGCGACCAGAAGTGGGAGCGCAGCCATCTGTGGGCGCCCTTGCGAAACATCGCGTTGGCCATCATGTTCGAATGGGGAATCGCGGCGCACGGTTTGCACTCGGAACATGACCGCGCGACGACCCCTGCCGGGAAGTCAGCCGTCACCCGGGCGCTGATCCGCAAGATCGCCCGGCAGGCCGGCAAAGACTACGTATTCTTTCCGGCTCTTAGTCTTCGACGGTGGAGGCGCACTCTCAAGGCGAACGTGGTGGCCAACCTGCTCCGCAATGTGTGGGCGAACGTCGTGATCGCATGCGGGCACTTCGCGGACGGCGCGGAGAAGTTCGAACCCGCCGCACTCGAGGGCGAGACGAAACCCGAATGGTACTTACGACAGATGCTGGGTAGCGCGAACTTTGACGCCGGCCCGGTGATGGCATTCCTCAGCGGAAACCTTTGCTATCAGATCGAGCACCACCTATTTCCCGATCTGCCGAGCAACCGCTATGGGGAGATCGCCCAACGGGTTCGGGCGCTATGCGCGACCTATGACCTGCCGTATACGACCGGTCCGCTTATTCGCCAGTATCTGCTCACCTTCCGCACGATCTCCAAGTTGAGCGTGCCGGATCGGTTCCTGATCGCGACGTCTGATGACGCGCCTGAGACGGCGTCGGAATACAAGTTCCGCGGCAGAGACACACTTCAGGTGTCAGGCGAGAGCGGTGGTGCGGCGCGGCGACGCGGACTGGTGACGGCGACCCGCGGCTGACGGATCAGCTGCCATTCGGGGAACTGCACTCTCGTCGAATGCGCTTGCTATGAGCGGAAACTCGCTCGACGGTCGTGCGAACTCCCAGGACCGACCCACAAGCCATCCCGTGCACAAACCGGGACGATACCTAGTCCGCCCCGGGGGTTTTCGACTTAAGTACTAGACGGCGGTCACTCCAACTGCCTGAGGACCTTTGGGTCCCTGGGTGATCTCGAACTCGACTCGTTGATTCTCCTCAAGAGAGCGGAAACCGTCCCCTTGGATCTCAGAATGGTGGACGAAAACATCTTTCGCGCCACCGTCAGGAGCGATAAACCCGAAGCCTTTATCGCTGTTGAACCATTTCACGGTTCCCTGTGTCATGCTGACTTCTCTCTTTAAAGTGGATGTAATTTACATACACCCAGGTCAACGGTAACACAGAAGAGCCGACAAAAAGCCTCTGCCACCTCACTTTTTCTTGGTGTGCAGCAACGCTTCCGTCTGCGAGGCCTGCTCGGCCTTGCCGCGTTTCGTGGCCCGCTTTTCTTTAAGGGACTTACCCGTCTTTTTGGTCATAGTTTGCCGGGGAGATTTATCAGACATTGCGGCCCTTTGATATTGGGGGCCGGTATCGGTCCCGATTTTGGGAGTCTACTCCCTGTTCACCTCCGGTAGTGGGCCGAATTTGCCGGGGTTGACTTTAGGTTTTCGCCCGCATCGTCGGCTGCTCGCTCCGCGAGCCTGCGCCTGGCCGCCTGCGATGCCGGAGTAGATAGCCACACAACGGATCTCGTTTTCGTGAAACGGTCACATGGGTTAAAGGCCTTGCGCCACAGGGCGATGACTGGGTCACGGTCGGGGCTGCCCGGAAACATGCACTCCATCGATGGACAAGGCCGGCGCCACTGTAGCGGCCCGGCCTCTGATTCCCTTGCGGCTTCTACAGACACCCAGAGAACTTGACTACAGTATACCGCACTGCCGGTTGGCAACCCACGGTCAAAGCACCGAGACTTCCGTGCGGTCGAATCCTGAAACGCGTCGCCGAATCAGCTGCCGTAATACCGCAGCATTCATCGGCTGGGCCGAACTGGCGACCTCGCCCAGTAGGTGCGCCGCATCTTCGGCGGAACTGGCCGGCGACAACACGAACAACACCGCGTCGCGAGAATGCGTACCCATCAGATAGATGGTGTCGCTGAAAACCAGCCGGTATGGATCAAGGGAGATCATTTCGTTGCGGCGAATTACTCGCGCCGGTGCGGGCGGCCACGCGCTCGGGTCGTAAACGACGCGGTGCACCTCGCCGATCCACGAGCCGAACACCGAAACCAGGTCAGGCAGTTCCGAGCTCAGGTCCAAGCTTTTTGGCCACCAAGCGCCGTCGATTGCGCCGCGGGTGTGGTCACGTTGGCACAGCGCTAATCGGGTCAAGGTCCGGGGAATCAAGGGATCAGAAGCAACGTCCGCCACGGGGACGCTCCCGTCTAGTAATTCCGCTACCGCAGGCGGCTGCCGAAAGGTCGGCATACGACAAACCCGCGATGCTAAATAGAATAACCCGCAACCACGGCGAAATGACGCAGGAATCGCGCGTGGGCGCCGTTCAATCAGCCAGGCCCAGATCGGTTTGGTGGCTCCCGAAATCGAGCATTGAATTCGTCGTGGCGGATTGGCATCGGGCCTCCACACCCGATGCCTAACGAGGGCCGTGCGCGAGCGCCTGGTTATCCAGAAGTATTTCCGGCGCCCGTACGTCGACGCTGCGGCGCACCTCCTCGTCCGCCTGCGTCGGCACCGCCCTGCCGCTGACCACGTTGATCCCCGCCACCGTATCCGCGCTGCCGGGTACCGGCAGATCGGCTCCTGCGAGACGGGTTGCCATTGCGGGCGGGGGAGTGAGGTGTGCGCTCGGTAGTCGGAGCAACCGGGGCCTGGTAAGGCGCAAGGTCGCCGACGAGCGCGTGAACCGGTGCGGAATTAGCGACAACTTGTTGGGGGCTGACGTTGATGCCTGCCTTGCGCATCATTGCCTGCAGTTCTCTGCGTTGTTCAGGCAGCGCCAGGGTGACGACGTCACCCGCGCTACCGGCGCGCGCCGTCCGGCCTGAGCGGTGCAGATAGGCCTTGTGGTCGGCCGGCGGATCGACGTGAACGACGAGTTCCACCGCATCGACGTGGACGCCGCGAGCGGCGATGTCCGTGGCCACCAGGACGCGTGCCTTGCCAGACGTGAAAGCGGCAAGGTTACGGTCGCGAGCGGGCTGAGAAAGGTTGCCGTGCAGGTCGACCGACGGAACCCCCGATTCGGTGAGCTGTTTGGCCAGCTTGCGGGCCTGATGCTTGGTGCGCATGAACAACACCCGGCGGCCAGTGCCGGAGGCGAGGTGCTGAACCAGGTCCTTCTTGGCCTCCGCCCCCGCGACATGGAAAACGTGGTGAGTCATGGCAGCAACCGGTGAGTCGGCAGCGTCCACAGAGTGCGTCACGGGATCTTGGAGGAAGCGCTTGACGAGCTTGTCGACGTCGTTGTCGAGGGTCGCCGAGAACAACATTCGATGCCCGCGCGCGGGTGTCGCCGCCAGGATGCGGGTGACCGAGGGCAGGAAGCCGAGGTCGGCCATGTGGTCGGCTTCGTCGATGATGGTGATCTCGACAGTGTCGAGCCTGACGATGCGCTGTTTCATCAAGTCTTCTAATCGGCCCGGGCAGGCAACGATCACGTCGATGCCAGAACGCAGGGCTGTTACCTGGCGGCCTTGCGGCACGCCGCCGAAGATCGTGGTGACCTTCAGGTTGTGAACGGCCGCCAGCGGTTCGAGCACAGCGGCGATCTGGGACGCCAATTCACGCGTGGGAGCCAGGATCAAACCTCGCGGGCCCGACGGGTTTCGCATCCGCGCGATTCGTTCAACCAGCGGTATGCAAAACGCGAGCGTCTTTCCGCTGCCCGTCTTTCCGCGACCAAGCACGTCTCGCCCGGCAAGGGTGTCGGGAAGAGTCTGCGTCTGGATTGGAAAAGGAGTAGCGATCCCGCGTGCGCTGAGCACATTGATGATGGGTTCGCCGACGCCGAGGTCAGCGAAGGATGGTTGTGTGGTCATGTTTGTATTGCCTTCAGATTTTGGGTGTGCGCGCTCCCGCTAATCGTTGAGGAGACACAACGCACAAGTTGGCGAGATTGCCGGCAGGCAATATCGATCGCCGCAAAAAAGTCTTGTACGGATGCTTTGGCATCTGCTTTCGACGCCCCGGGATCCTTACTTCAGGATCACCGATGAGCAGCGAAAAGAACGGTCTACGACGCGGAGACATCAATTATTCGTAATTGTTCGTGATGTCAACGTTCGATGTCAGCATACACGACGTGGTCCCGGAGCTGATACCTGACACGATTTCACTCGACGAGGCGGCAATTAGCGGCGGCGACCGCAGTTCCTGCAGGTGGCGTAGCGTAGCAGGGGAGCGTTGTTTCGCTGTTCGCTGACAAGATCACGGGCAGCGCGACTGCCCGGTCGGCGCGAGGCGCCGGCGGATCGTCCCGAAATGCGAAGGGTTGTCCCATGAATCGCGCGGATCCTGCGGTCTCGGCGGCCAGGAACGCCGAGCGGACGACAGCCTCCGTCACGCGCTCCACCAACCCGGTGCGGGTCACTTTGGCGTCCGCGCTGGGACACGATATCGATGGAGCGTGGTGGCCGCGCACGCCGCGGATTTCCCGAGAACTGCCGCAGTTGGTTTCCGTTTTGGTCGCCCGTCTGGGACCGATCATTGACATCAACGTCAACTGGTCGGCGCTGCAAAGCCAACCGGACTTGAACCTGCACTGTTGGCGGGGGATACACCAACACGTAATGACCATCCACGGCCGAGACGCCCGGGCGAACCTTCTGATCGTTCCGCACCGCACTGCGACGGCCCTCGCGGTGCTGGTTCTGCGCCAGGCCGCCGGCCTGCCCATCGACGCCGCGCATCGCGACTCCCGCGCGTTCCAGACCGCCGATTCCATCGTGCGACTGGCCCGGGGCGAAAGCATTTGAGCCCGCCGCTCAACGAATAGAAGCCCCTCAGCGAATAGAAACCAGTTGGTCGATCGAATCGCGCGGCAGGTCGCCGTCGACGACGGCGGTCACCATCAGTTGGTTCAGCGCGATCGCGCCTTTGTGATTGTCGAGGAAAGCGGTATCCGAAGCATCGCGACCGGTGGCGATGCGCACCAACGTCTGGCGCGGCGCCAGCAGCGTCGCATCGACCACCCGCCATTGCCCCTCGACGTACGCCTCGGCCACCGCGTGGAAGTCCATCGGATATAACCCTGGCGCGTACACCGATACCAGTCGGGCAGGGACGTTCACCGCACGCAGCAGTGCCACCACCAGATGCGCGAAGTCGCGGCACACACCTTCGCCGGCGAGCAAGGTGTCCACGGCCCCATCGATCGGATCGCTGGAGCCGGGGACGTAGTTCAACCTGGTACCCACCCACGAGCTCACGTGTTCCAGCAGCGTTGCCGAGTCGCCGTCGCTGCCGAATTCGGTTGCGGCGAAACCGTAGAATTTATCGGCCTCGGCGTAGCGGCTGGGCCGCAGGTACATCGACAGATCGTATTCGGTCACCGGAGCCGGATCAGTCTGACCCACGATCGTCGCCGCATAGTCGACTTTCAGCGTGCCCACCGCCGCGTCGAACTTGTGGATGCGGTTGCCGTGCATACCGCTGACCTCGAGCGGCTCGATCGGCGTTCCGTCCAACACGAACCGAAGCGACTCGAAGACCTCGGTGCCCGGGTGAGGCGCCACAGCGATCTGAAATTCCAGCGTCGTGGGCGCGGTGATCTCGACTTCGATCTCGGTGCCCACTTCTCGCCTCATAGCGCGATACTGCGCTAGTTAGTCCGGATGCGCCAACCGTGCAGCGACGGCAGAACAGGCCCGCGCAGGCTCGCCTTTCATTCCGAGCCGCGTATGGCATACCCTGTAAGACAGCGACGGATGTGGGCAGGTTGCGTTTGTAGTCTTTCGCTAGATGGCCGTTGGTGCGCAACTGTGATGTTAAACAGTCAGCATCAGGCTGGCCGCCGTCGAACTGGTTGTGTACGCAAACGGAGTCCGGCATTCTGCAGAGTCGGCACCCGATTGCAACGACACGTCATCGAGCGAATAACGATTCGCGCACTGCCCTGGAGTTGGCGGTGGCATCGATGGGAGTGTCAACCCGTGAGCGTTCACGTCGACGAGCCGGTGCAGTGCGCGCGCAGATTCAGAAAAGCCAAGCCGGATAGATGGCGGGATAGGCCGCCCCAACGTTGTACCCGCGGCCACTGGCTGTTGCCGGGCCACATGATCGTTGCCACGTTGCCGTGTTGCTGCGGCCAACACATCTGCTGGCAATGTGAATGCGGTGCGGCCAGGTACGAGCCGGCGCTGGTCGAATCGTGCAGCCTGGCCACCGGTTTACGCGGATCCGCAGTTATCGAGTCCGGAGTGTTTCCCTCACCGTGACTTTTACACGTTGCTGCTCGGCACGCTGGTGATACTGGTTAAAGTCGCGCGTCCAGCAACATACTGAGCCGAATACGCTTTGCTACGATCGCGCCATGCATGCGGCATCTTGCGTCTTGGAACGCCCCGCCCGCGTGCTTTGTTGTCGCTGACCCTTGAGCCCGTGCGCGGTCGGGGATGGGAGTTGGCGACGCCACTGAATTTCTAATTGTCTTTCCGCGGCAACGGGATCGCTACACCTAAATCCCGTACCGGAAGGCCAACCTGAATGTCGCGGAGGCGGAACGACATGCGCGGGGCGTGGCGCTGGCGGCCAGTCGTCTCGCTCGCCTCGGTCATCGGTCTTGTTTCGGCGTGTCAAGGCGGCGCCAGCGACGTCGTCGGCGTCAGCGGACTCGCGAATGCGAACACGAAGATCACGCTGGTCGCGATTCGGTCCCAGAACCAGGCTGGAGCAAGGTGATTCCCGTATTCAATGCCTCCCCGGAAGGCAAGGGCGTGCAGGTAGTCACTTATACGCGGCATCTGCGGACCAGTCACGCGGGGTTGTCGAGGGGAAACCGGCCGATATCGTGAACTTCTCGGTGGAACCTGATATCACGCGATTAGTCAAGGCCGGCAAGGTTTCCCCGGACTGGGACAAGGACGGCGGCAGGGGCATCCCGTTCGGTTCGGTGGTGACGTTGGTCGTGCGAAAAGGCAATCCCAAGAACATCAAGGACTGGGACGATCTGTTGCGCCCGGACGTTGACGTCGTCACCCCCAGCCCGCTGAATTCGGGCTCGGCCAAATGGAATCTGCTCGCTCCGTACGCCGCCAAAAGTAATGGCGGCAGGGATAGTCGCGGTGGCATCGAGTTCATCAGCAAACTGGTACACGAGCACGTGAAATTACGCCCATCATCGGGACGGCTAGCGACCTCCGTATTCGTCGAAGGCAGCGGCGACGTGCTGATCAGCTATGAGATAGAGGCCATCGCCATTGGGCGGCAAGGCAAACCGGTCGAACACGTTCTCCCGGCGCAGACATTCAAGATCGAAAACCCGGTCGCGGTGGTGAGCACAAGTTCGCACCTGGAGGCGGCGAACGCGTTCGATAACTTTCAGTACACCGCTGCGGCACAGACCGCGTGGCGCAGGCCGGGTTCCGGGCGGTCGATCCTGCCGTAGCCAACAACTTCCGGGATCAGTATCCGGTGCCGATGAAGCTATGGACGATCGATGACCTCGGGGGCTGGACTACGGCAGACCCGCAACTGTTCGACAAGAACACCGGCAGCATCACCAAGATCTATCAGGGGGCCACCGGATGACGCGCTCTTTCGTCGGCAGAACCTCCGGCCCCGAGGCGATCCGGCCCGAGCTGGCCCAGCCCGGCAGTGAACTACCGCCGCCGCCGCCGACGACGGTGCGTACGATCAGCCGGCCGGGCAGTACCCAACTTCGATTCGGCGTGACGATGCTGTGGCTCTCGTTGATCGTGCTGTTGCCCCTGGCCGCCATCGCCTGGCAGGCGGTCGGCGGTGACACGCTCGCCGTCAATAGTGACTCACATTCGAAACCGTTACGACCACGCCGTTGACGCCGCCGTAACAAGTTCGCCATCGAACCTTCCTAATGTAGGGCGGTCCACATGTAGGGGAAACAAACGCGGACCCCCTCAGCGATAGGAACCCAATTGAGCGGAAATTCAACCCGTCTGCAGGCGATTTACAACGTCGAGGCGTACGTCCCCCCAACCGTCAGTTTTAGTCCCGATGAAGAGGTTGGCGAGGTCTTTGGCTCCAACGTCTTCACCAGGGCCGAGATGCAGGCCCGGCTGCCCAAGGCGGTGTTCAAGTCCCTCCTCGCGACCATCGAAAAGGGCATCAAGCTTGACGTCGACGTCGCGGACGCGGTCGCGTTGGCCATGAAGGACTGGGCTATCGAGAAGGGCGCCACCCACTACGCCCACGTGTTCTACCCGATGACCGGCCTGACCGCCGAGAAGCACGACAGCTTCCTGGACCCGGTCGGCGACGGGACCACGTTCGCATCGTTCGCGGGCAAGACCCTGATCCAGGGCGAACCCGACGCCTCCAGCTTCCCGTCGGGCGGCCTGCGCAGCACCTTCGAGGCACGCGGCTACACCGGCTGGGACGCCACCAGCCCGGCCTACATCCTGGAGAACCCGAACGGCAACACCCTGTGCATCCCGACGGTCTTCGTCTCGATGACCGGTGAGGCACTGGACTACAAGACGCCGCTGCTGCGCAGCCAGCAGGCCATGGGCGTGCACGCCGAGCGCGTCCTGAAGCTGTTCGGTCACAAGGACCTCAATCACGTCGTGTCATTCTGCGGCCCGGAGCAGGAGTACTTCCTGGTCGATCGGCACTTCTTCCTGGCGCGACCGGACCTGATCAACACCGGTCGCACATTGTTCGGCGCGAAGCCGCCCAAAGGCCAGGAGTTCGACGACCACTACTTCGGCGCTATCCCGGAGCGCGTCCTCGGCTTCATGATGGACACCGAGCGCGAGCTGTTCAAACTCGGTATCCCCGCCAAGACCCGGCACAACGAGGTGGCCCCCGGCCAGTTCGAGCTGGCGCCGATGTTCGAGCGGGCCAACATCGCGTCTGACCACCAGCAGCTGACGATGACGATCTTCAAGTCGATCGCCAAGAAGCACGGCATGGAGTGCCTGTTCCACGAGAAGCCCTTCGCCGGCGTCAACGGCTCCGGCAAGCACGTGAACTTCTCGCTGGGCAACAACGAGCTGGGTTCCCTGCTGGTTCCGGGCGACACCCCGCACGAGAACGCTCAGTTCCTGGTGTTCTGTGCCGCGGTGATCCGCGCCGTGCACAAGTACTCCGGGCTGCTTCGGGTGTCGGTGGCCTCGGCCACCAACGACCACCGTCTGGGCGCCAACGAGGCGCCGCCGGCGATCATCTCGATCTTCCTCGGCGAGCAGCTCGCCGACGTGTTCGAGCAGATCGCCAAGGGCGCGGCCACGTCGTCAAAGGGTAAGGGCACCATGATCATCGGTGTCGACACGCTGCCGGAACTGCCGACCGACCCGGGCGACCGCAACCGCACCAGCCCGTTCGCGTTCACCGGCAACCGGTTTGAATTCCGGGCGCCCGGCTCGCTGCAGACGATCGCCGTGCCGTTGGTCATCATCAACACGATCATGGCGGACTCGTTGGACTACCTGGCCACCAAGCTGGAGAAGGCGGTCGGCGACGGTGAGGACTTCGACAAGGCAGTGCAGACACTGCTCACCGAGGTCATCACCGAGCACGGTGACGTCGTCTACAACGGTGACGGCTACTCGGAGAAGTGGCAGATCGAGGCGAAAGAGCGCGGCTTGCCCAACCTCAAGACCACGCTGGACGCCGTGGGACAGCTGATCACACCGGAAGCGGTCGAGCTGTTTGAGAAGTACTCGGTGTTCAACGAGCGCGAGCTGCACAGCCGCTACGAGGTGCAGTTGGAGCAGTACGCGCTGGTTGTCGCGGTCGAGGCGAAGCAGACGCTGGAGACCGCCGCGACGGTCATCCTGCCGGCCGCGGTCCGCTACCAGACCGAACTGGCGCAGAACGTCGCGACGCTGAAGAAAGCCGGCGTGGAGGCGAGCACGACTACGCTGGAATCGGTTTCGGTCCCGGTTTCCGAGCTCACCGCGGCGATCGGGACGCTGAAGAAGGCGCTCTCCCATCACGCGGGGGACACGGCGCTCGCTGAAGCAAAGCATGCCCAGGACGAACTGCTGCCGGCAATGGCGGCAGTGCGTGCCGCCGCCGACACGCTGGAAAGCGTTGTCGCCGACGACCTTTGGCCGCTGCCGACCTACCAGGAGATGCTCTACATCCTCTAAGGAAAAGAAGGCCTCTGGGGGAATAAGGACGCCTCTGAAGGAGTAGGAACCGCGCCCCGCGAAAGTACGTCGTCGGGTGTGGGGGTGGGGCCGCGCATGCGGACCCTGGTGATCCGCGGCCCCCACACCCGGCGATCCTCGTTCGCGGCGCGAATTAGACCGCCGCGGGTGCGTACGACGCACTAGTCTTTGGGCATGGGACTGTCGAAGATTTTCCTTGAATGGCCCGTCGTCCGTCAGTTGCGCTCGGGGGATTCTTTCGGCCGCGGGTCCGCGGTGACCTCCAAGCACACTCGCGCCATCACCGCGCGCACGACCACTGCCGACCGGGTCGTGCAGAGCGTTTGCCCCTACTGCGCGGTCGGCTGCGGTCAGCGCGTGTTCGTCAAGGACGAGCGGGTGGTCCAGATCGAGGGTGACCCTGACTCGCCGATCTCCCGGGGCCGACTGTGCCCCAAGGGTTCTGCCAGCGAGCAGCTGGTCAATTCGCCGGGCCGACAGCTCAAGATGCTCTACCGGGCTCCGCGGGCGACCGAATGGCAGCACCTCGATCTGGAGACCGCCATCGACATGGTGGCCGACCGTTTCATCGAGTCCCGCCGCCACACCTGGCAGGACATCGACAAGAAGGGCCAGCTGCTGCGGCGGACGATGGGTATCGCGTCGTTGGGCGGTGCGACGCTGGACAACGAAGAGAACTATCTCATCAAGAAGCTGTTCACCGCCGCAGGCGCGATCCAGATCGAGAACCAAGCCCGTATTTGACACTCCGCCACGGTTCCCGGTCTGGGAGCCTCCTTCGGGCGCGGCGGCGCCACCCAATCACTGCAAGACATGGCCAACGCCGATTGCATCATCATCCAGGGTTCCAACATGGCCGAGTGCCATCCGGTCGGGTTCCAATGGGTCGAGGAGGCCAGGGCGCGTGGCGCACGGGTGATCCATGTCGACCCCCGCTTCACTCGCACGTCGGCGGTGTCGGACAAGCACATTCCGATCAGGGCCGGCTCGGACGTGGTCCTGCTCGGTGCGCTTATCAACCACGTCCTCACCAACGACCTGTGGTTCAAGGAGTATGTCGTCGCGTACACCAACGCCGCGACCCTGATCAACGAGAACTTCAGGGACGCTGAAGATCTCGGCGGGCTGTTCTCTGGCTTCGATCCGGATACCGGGCAGTACGACCCGTCGACGTGGGCCTATCAAGAAGCTAATCAAGATGCAGAAGCCGAACGAGAGGAGATCGACGAGGCCATCCAGGCCCATGGTGGCACCGGTGATGCGCTAGGCAGCGGCGGTCCACCGCTCGCTGATAGCCGGGTGCTTCGCGACGAAACGCTGCAGCACCCGCGGACGGTATTCCAGATCCTCAAGAGGCACTATGCCCGCTACACGCCGGAGATGGTCAAGGACGTCTGCGGTATCAGTGTCGAGAATTTCGACTACCTGGCGCGCGCCATCGTGGAGAACTCGGGGCGCGAGCGCACCACCTGTTTCGCATATGCCGTCGGGTGGACTCAGCACACCCTCGGGGCGCAGTTCATCCGCACTTCGACGATTTTGCAGCTGCTGATGGGCAACGTCGGCCGTCCGGGCAGTGGCATCATGGCGCTGCGCGGGCACGCTAGCATCCAGGGTTCCACCGACATTCCCACGCTGTTCAATCTGCTCCCGGGATACCTCCCGATGCCCAAGGCGGGCACCCACGACACCCTTGCCGACTACCTCGACGCGGTCGGGTCGAAAAAGCAGAAAGGCTTCTGGGCCAACGCGGACACCTACATGGTCAGCCTGCTGAAGGCGTGGTGGGGTGACGCGGCTCGCCCGGATAACGACTGGGCCTACGACTACCTGCCGCGGCTGACCGGTCCGCACGGGACGTATCAGACCGTCATGGGGATGCTGGATGACGAGGTGGAGGGCTACTTCTTGTTGGGGCAGAATCCCGCGGTCGGGTCGGCGCATGGCCGGATGCAGCGGCTCGGGATGGCTCATTTGAAGTGGCTGGTGGTCCGCGACCTCAACATGATCGAGTCGGCCACCTGGTGGAAAGACGGTCCCGAGATCGCTACCGGTGAACTGAAGACAGAGGACATCGAGACCGAGGTGTTCTTCTTTCCCGCGGCCACGCACGTGGAGAAGAAGGGTTCGTTCACCCAGACTCAGCGGCTGCTGCAGTGGCGGCACAAGGCGGTCGAGCCGCCGGGCGATTGCCAGAGCGACTTGCAGTTCTTCTACGAGCTGGGTAAGCGGATCAAGCAGCGGTTGGCGGGTTCGACCGACGAACGCGACCGGCCACTGCTGGATCTGACCTGGGACTATCCGACCGACGAGCACGGCGACCCCGACGGGGAGGCGGTGCTGGCCGAATACAACGGGTATCACCTGACCGGACCTGACGCCGGCAAGCCGGTGTCGTCGTTCACCGAGCTGCGCGCTGACGGGTCGACCGCCGCCGGCTGCTGGATCTACGCCGGGGTGTTCGCGGACGGCATTAACCAGGCGGCCCGCCGGGTGCCCCACGGCGGGCCCGGGCCGACGCAGTCGCAATGGGGCTGGGCGTGGCCGGCCGATCGACGGATTCTCTACAACCGCGCGTCGGCCGACCCGGACGGCAAGCCCTGGAGCGAGCGCAAGAAGTTGATCTGGTGGGACGACCAACAGAGCCGGTGGGTCGGGGACGACGTGCCCGACTTCGTCGTGGACCGGGCGCCGGGCAGCCGCCCCGACCCCGACCTGGGTGGGCCGGCCGCGCTGGCCGGTGACGATCCGTTCATCATGCAAGCGGACGGCAAGGGCTGGCTGTTCGCTCCGAAGGGTGTGGTGGATGGACCGCTGCCCACGCACTATGAACCGCAGGAATCGCCGGTCGCCAACGCGCTGTACCCGCAACAGCAGAATCCCGCGCGAATGATCTTCCCGCGCAAGGACAATCTGAGCGCGCCCAGCGCAGGCGATCCCGGCGCCGACGTGTACCCGTACGTGTTCACCACATATCGGCTCACCGAGCATCACACCGCCGGCGGGATGAGCCGTTGGCTGCCGTACCTCTCCGAATTGCAACCGGAGATGTTCTGCGAGGTCTCTCCGGAGCTGGCCGCCGAACGCGGCCTCGAGCCCTACGGGTGGGCCACGCTCATCTCGCCCCGCGCCGCGATCGAGGCGCGGGTGTTGGTCACCGAGCGGATGACCCCCCTGACAATCGGCGGCCACACGGTGCACCAGATCGGGTTGCCCTACCACTGGGGCGTCGGCAGCGACGCGGTGGTCAGCGGCGACGCGGCCAACGATCTGCTCGGCGTTACGCTCGATCCGAACGTGCAGATCCAGGAGTCGAAAGCCGGGTCCTGCGACATCCGACCGGGTCGTCGGCCGCAAGGCGAGGAACTGCTACGCCTGATTGCCGAGTACGTCTCTCGCTCCGGCGCGACGGTCGAGACGGACAATGTTCGAGTGACCGAGCCACGTATCGCCGACGCTAGGGGAGCCGATGGGTCAGCTGACCGGACCGACTGACCCGGCCGCCGACGCGGGCTGGGAAGACCGGAAGCCCCGCAAGGGCTTCTTCACCGACACCTCGATCTGCATCGGCTGCAAGGCCTGCGAAGTGGCGTGCAAGGAGTGGAATCGCAACCCCCAAGACGGCGAGCTGGAACTGCTGGGTTCGTCCTACGACAACACCGGTGCGCTAGGGGCCAGTACCTGGCGGCACGTGGCCTTCATCGAGCAGGGCAAAGACCGCATCGACGAGGCACGCGAATCCGGCCGTGCCCTCATCGATTTGGGCCTGCCTACCCTCCCTGGCTACCCTGGCGCCCCCGACAAGTTGGACATTAGCCCGCCGGACACCCCGGAGTTTCGCTGGCTGATGTCCTCCGATGTGTGCAAGCACTGCACGCACGCCGGCTGCCTCGACGTCTGCCCGACGGGCGCGTTGTTCCGCACCGAGTTCGGCACCGTCGTCGTGCAGGACGACGTCTGCAACGGCTGCGGCACCTGCGTGGCCGGCTGCCCGTTCGGCGTGGTCGAGCGTCGCAGCGACGGAACGTACACCACACCGGCGCAGCGCCCCGGTGACCCGACGGAAAAGCCCGAAAAGCCCGTCACCGGCGTCGCGCAGAAATGCACCCTGTGTTACGACCGCTTGCTCGAGGACCAGACGCCGGCCTGTGCGAAGACCTGCCCCACCACGTCGATCAAGTTCGGCGACCACGACGATCTGGTGGGCCAAGCCCGCGATCGGGTCGCTCAGCTGCATGCCCAGGGCCGCACCGAAGCGCGGCTCTACGGCGCCAACGAGCACGACGGCGTCGGAGGCACCGGTTCGATGTTCTTGTTGCTCGACGAACCGGAGGTCTACGGCCTGCCTCCCGATCCCCGCGTCTGCACTGCCGACCTCCCCGAGATGTTCAAGCGGGCCGGCATGGCCGCGGCCGGCATGTTCGCCGCCGCCGCGGTGGCGTTCTGGAGAATCCGGTGAAGCGCCGATGAGCACGTCGGAGTTCGACAGCTTCCGCCCGCCGGAGCCGGCGGGCGGCAGACGCCGCAGACGTAAGCGCTCGGGCCGTCCCGGCGGCGGCGACGGTTCGCGCGAGATGCCGATGGTCCCGGACGCCGAATTCAGCTCGTACTACGGGCGTCCGGTGGTCAAGCCCGCGCCCTGGGGACATGAGGTTGCAGCGTATTTGTTCCTGGGCGGAGTCGCGGGCGGATCCGGTCTGCTGGCGGCCGGGGCGCAGCTCACTGGGCGGACCACCTTGCGGCGCAACACAAGGCTTTCCGCTTTGGTTGCGGTGTCGCTGGGCGCCGTCGCGCTGGTGAAGGATCTGGGCCGGCCCGAGCGGTTCGTCAACATGCTGCGCACCGTCAAGCTGACCTCACCGATGAGTATTGGCTCCTGGATTCTGAGCGCCTTCAGCGCCGGCGCCGGCGTCGCCGCGGTCGCAGAGATCGACCGGATGACGGCGGAGCGACTCCCGTTGGGTCCGTTGCGTCCGGTACTGCGGGCGCTGGAAGGCCCCGCCGGTCTGGAGGCCGGGTTGTTCGGGCCGCCGCTGGCCGTCTACACCGCCGTGCTGCTTACCAACACCGCAACCCCGACGTGGAACGCCGCGTACCGGGACCTGCCGTTCGTGTTCGTCAGCTCGGCGAGTCTGGCCGCATCGGGGTTAGCGATGATCACCACTCCCGTTTCCGAGGCCGGGCCCGCCCGCGCACTGGCCGTCATCGGTGCGGTCAGTGATCTGATCTCCGCCAGATTCACGGAACACCGGATGGACCCGGTGACCAGAGAACCGCTGCACCACGGCACGCCCGGCCGGATGCTGGAATGGAGCGAAAGGCTGGCCGCCGTAGGCGGTTTGGGCTCGTTGCTCGGCGGCCGACATCGCGGTGTCGCCGCGCTGTCCGGCCTGACGCTGATGACGGCGTCCGCGCTGCTGAGGTTCGGTTTCTTCGAGGCGGGGAAGGAATCGGCCCGCGACCCCCGCTACACGATTGAGCCGCAGAAGCGCCGGCTGGCCGCGCGCCGCGCGGCGGGTGTCACGGACGACTCGATCACTACATCTGGTTAGCGGATCTCGATCACCAGCGGCCAATCGGGCTGTGCCGCTTGGCGAATGATGACGGTCACGCCCCTGCGCGGATTTGGGTGGCCAAGATTTGTCGTACCCCCCTGCGATGATGTGGTTATGTCTTTGACCGCATCGCCTCCCGCGGCAGCCAGGCCTGCTGAGCGTCTTGAGGTGCTGTTCGGGGAGTTGGCGGAGTTGGCCGGTCAGCGCAATGCGATTGATGGGCGGATCGTGGAGATCGTCGCCGAACTGGATCGCGACGAGCTCTGCGGTGTCACGGGCGCACGGTCGGTCGCGGCGTTGGTGGCGTGGAAGATCGGCGCGTCATCAGCAAACGCCCGCGCGATCAGCACGATCGCGCGCCGGCTGGAGGCGTTTCCGCGGTGCGCGCAGGGCATGCGGGAGGGTCGACTCTCACTGGATCAGGTCGGTGTCATTGCGGCGCGGGCGGGGCAGGGATCTGATGAGCATTACGCACAGCTGGCCCGGGTCGCCACGGTCAATCAGCTGCGCACCGCGGTCAGCCTGGAGCCACGACCCGAACCCGATCCTGGGCCGCAACCGCGGCCCTCGATCACTGCCTCGATCACGAAGACCTCCAGCGAGGAGTTCAGCTGTTGGCGGATCAAACTTGGCCACCTGGACGCGGCGAAGTTCGACGCGGCGCTGGCGTCTCATCGTGATGCGTTGATCGCCGAGTGGAAACTCGATCGCGGCACGGGCGGCCGCGCATCCGATATCGCGCCGCCGTTGCCGGGCACCTTCGAGGCGTTTATGCGCCTGGTCGAGGCCGGATGGGATACCGAGGCGGCCCGCCGGCCGCACGGGCATCACACCACGGTGGTGGTGCATGTGGACGTTGCCCAGCGCGCCGCCGCGCTGCATCTAGGTCCGCTGCTCACCGAAGCCGAACGTCAGTACCTGACCTGTGATGCCACTTGTGAGGTCTGGTTCGAACGTGGCGGCGAGGTCATCGGCGCCGGCCGAACAACCCGCGTGATCAACCGGCGGCTTCGCCGCGCGCTGGAGCACCGCCACCCTATGTGCGCGGTTCCCGGCTGCGGTGCTACCCGTGGTCTGCACGCGCACCACATCGTGCACTGGGAAGACGGCGGCCCCACCGAGTTGGTCAACCTGATGCTGGTCTGCCCGTATCACCACCGGTTGCACCACCGGGGCGTCATCACCATCACCGGACCCGCAGACGCTCTGACCGTCACCGACAGCTCCGGGCGACCGTTGAGCGCAGGATCGCTCGCGCGTGCGCCCAACCTTGCCCCGCCCGCTGTCCCACCGTGGCCCGGGCCCACCGGCGAGCGCGCCGACTGGTGGTGGTACGAACCCTTTCAGCCCTCGGTCATTCCAAGCACCGGATCGGAACTCAAACAGGTTGGGAAATAAGAAATTCGCTGATCCCCGCTGACGCGCGCACCATGACGACTGCGGGTTAACGGACATCGATACCTGCGCCCGCCACTATGTGTCCAATCACTGGATGGCCCGGCAACTCGCCGACCACCAGCAGCCCGCCGGAGGTCTGCGCGTCCGCGAGCAGCAGCAGATCATCCTCGGTGACGTCGGTTGCAGTTCGCAGGTGCGGTAGCACCCAGTCGAGATTGCGGCGCGTGCCGCCGGAGACGTAGCCGTCGCGCAGCGCATCGCGTGCGGCCTCGATCACCGGCACCGCGGCGCGGTCGATGACGGCGCCCACCTTCGAGGCCCGACACATTTTGTGCAGGTGCCCAAGCAGCCCGAAACCGGTCACGTCGGTGGCCGCGCGCACGCCGGTCGCCACTGCAGCCGCCGCGGCGTCCCGGTTGAGCCCGACCATGGTCGCCACTGCTTCCGCGAACACCTCACCGGTCTGCTTGTGCCGATTGTTGAGCAACCCGACGCCGAGCGGCTTGGTGAGGGTCAGCGGCAGACCCGGCTCGGCGGCGTCGTTGCGGAGCAGCCGATTCGGATCGGCCACACCGGTTACCGCCATCCCGTACTTGGGTTCCGGGTCGTCGATGGAATGACCACCGAGCACCGGACACGCTGCCTCCGAACACACCGCCAACCCGCCCCGCAGCACCTCCGTCATCAGCTCCAACGGCAGCACGTCCCGCGGCCACCCGATGAGGTTGATCGCGACGATCGGGCGACCGCCCATCGCGTAGATGTCCGAAAGGGCGTTGGCCGCCGCGATCCGGCCCCAGTCGTAGGCGTCGTCGACGACCGGTGTGAAGAAGTCCGCCGTCGACAACACCGCAATATCGCCGACCAACACCGCGGCCGCGTCGTCGCCGTCGTCGAGCCCCACCAACACGTTCTCGGCTGACTGTCCGACGAGACCGCGGACCGCTTCTTCGAGCTCGCCGGGCGGGATTTTGCAGGCGCAGCCGCCGCCGTGCGCGTACCCGGTGAGCCGCATCGGGGTCATGTCGCCAGAGCCTACCCAGCACCGCGAAAGTGCAGTTGGCAACTCATCGCCCAAGTGAAGGCGTCGGTAACAGCACTTTGGCGGCAGGCTAACTTTGTCTCTGGAGGCGTTTAGGTTCCTGGTGGTCCTCCCGGTCTTCAAAACCGGTGAGATCGAGTAGCTCGGTCTGGCGGGTTCGATTCCCGTCCGCCTCCGCCAAGTGTGGGAAGGGGAGGAGACGGGACCGTGCCGCAGATCGACCCGCGCCGCCAGATTCCGCGCACTGATCAGTTGCTGGCGTTGCCCGCGGTGCAACAGGCGCGAGCCCGGCTGGGCGAGCACGTGGTGCGAGCGGCGGTCCGCGACGTCCAGGACGGGGCCCGACGCGGGGAGCTCCCGCCCGATCAAGTGCAGGACGGCGTGCTCGCGGCGCTGGCCACGCGCACGACCACGACGCTACGGCCGGTGCTCAATGCCACCGGGGTCGTCGTGCACACCAACTTGGGTCGCGCCCCGCTCGGGCCGGGCGCGATCGAGGCGCTGATTGCCGTGAGCGGTTACGTCGACGTGGAACTCGACCTCGCCACCGGCGCCCGCTCGAAGCGGGGCGTCGCGGCCCGCGAAGCGCTGCTCAATGCGTGCCCGGTGGCCGAGGATGCGCTCGTGGTCAACAACGGCGCCGCCGCCCTGGTGCTGGCAACCACCGCCCTCGCCGCGGGGAGCGACGTAATAGTGAGTCGCGGTGAACTCGTCGAGATCGGCGCCGGATTCCGGCTGCCCGACTTGATCGCCTCCACCGGCGCCCGCCTTCGGGAAGTGGGCACCACCAACCGCACGCACCTGGCGGACTACGCGGAGGCGATCGGACCGCAGACCGGGTGTGTCCTGAAGGTGCACCAGAGCAACTTCCGGATACAGGGATTCACCACCGCCGTCAGCTTGCCCGACCTGCGGGGGCTGACGGAGGCCATGGGGGTGCCGCTGGTCGTCGACCTGGGCAGCGGATTGCTCGCGGCCGACCCGCTCTTGCCCGACGAGCCCGACGCCGCCACCGCGCTGTCCGAGGGCGCCGACGTCGTCACCGCCAGCGGCGACAAGCTGCTCGGCGGTCCGCAGGCGGGCATCGTGCTCGGTCGCGCGGACGCGGTTGCCCGGATGGCGCGGCATCCGCTGGCCCGCGCCGTGCGCGCCGACAAACTCGCGCTGGCCGCGCTCGAGGCGACGGTCCGCGCCGGGGTGTCGCCGGTGACCCAGGCGCTGCACGCCGACCCCGAACGGCTGCATGCCCGGGCCACGCGGCTGGCGGCCGCGGTCGGTGCCTCCGTCGTCGCACACGACGGCCGTGTCGGCGGCGGGGGAGCCCCGGGCGTCCCCCTGCCCGGATGGGCCGTTCGCCTTCCCGAGGCCGCAGCCGGGCCGCTGCGCGCGGGTGACCCTGCGGTGCTGCCGCGGGTGCACGACGGCGCGTGCCTGGTCGACCTGCGCTGCATACCCGAGGCTGACGACGATCGTCTGCTGGCCGCTGTCGGTGCGGTCTTGGCGGGACTGGACCCCTAGAACGTGGACGTCTCGAACGTCTCCAACGTCTCCAACGTCGTAGCTACTGCCGGTCACGTCGACCACGGCAAGAGCACCCTCGTCCGCGCCCTCACCGGAATCGAGCCAGACCGGTGGGAAGAGGAGCGTCGCCGCGGGCTGACGATCGATCTCGGCTTCGCCTGGACCGCATTGGCATCGGGGCGCCAGGTCGCCTTCGTCGATGTGCCAGGCCACCAGCGCTTCCTGGGTAACACGCTGGCGGGCCTGGGACCCGCGCCGGTGGTCTGCTTCGTCGTCGCCGCCGACCAGGGTTGGCAGGCGCAATCCAGCGATCATCGCGATGCGGTCGCGGCGCTGGGTATCCGGCACGGCGTCATCGTGCTCACCCGCGTCGACCGGGCGCCCGAGCGCGTCCCCGAGGTGCTCGCCAAAGCCCGCGCGGAACTCGCCGACACCGGCCTGCGTGACGCGCCGAGCGTCGCCGTGTCGGCGGTCGACGGCACCGGGCTGCCCGAGTTACGCGCAGCCCTCGATCGCGTTCTGGAACAGGTACCCGCCCCCGCGACCAATGCGCGAGTGCGGCTCTGGGTCGATCGTTCGTTCACCATCACCGGCGCGGGCACGGTGGCGACGGGGACGCTGGCGGCCGGCACCCTGGCCGCCGGCGACCGGCTCGAGCTGCTCGGCCCGCAGCGGGTGCACTCAGTGGTGGTCCGCGGCCTGCAGAGCCGCGGCGAGCCGCACGCCACGCTGGGTCCGGTGTCCCGCGCGGCGCTCAACCTGCGCGGCGTCTCCCGCGATGCCATCCATCGCGGTGACGCGCTGGTCACCCCGGGCGCGTGGCCGAGCACGCGCACGCTTGACGTCCGCCGCACCACCGGGACTCCGTTCACCGAGGCCCCTGCGCAACTCATGGTGCATGTCGGCACCGTGGCCGTGCCCGCGCGGCTGCGACCTTTCGGCGACGACCACGCCCGGCTCACCCTCGACCGACAGCTGCCGCTGGTTCTCGACGACCGATTGGTATTGCGTTACCCCGGCAGTGGCCGAGTGCTCGGCGGTGCCCGGGTGCTCGACGCCGAACCGCCGGTGTTGCGCCGGCGGGGCGACAGCGCGCGATGGGCCGCGGCGCTGGCCGACGCGGACGCGGGTGGCGACGTGGGGGCCGAGGTGGCTCGCCGAGGCGCGGTGCGGGAATCCCACCTGCGTCGGCTGGGGCTGCTCGGGGATGGGAATGCGGACCCGCCCGCTGGAGTGCGGGTGCTCGATGGCTGGTGGCTGCACGGCGCGACGTATGCGGCCTGGCAGCAGCGGCTGACGAGCGTTGTCAACGAACTCCATGCCCGCGATCCGATGGCCGACGGACTCTCGCGCGGTGCTGCGCGCGACCTGCTGGCGCTGCCGGACGAGTCGCTTCTGGACGCTGTCGTCCGCGACTCAGGACTCGAGCAGGGCGGTGGTCAGATCAGGGTGGCCGGTGCCCGCCCAGATCTCGGCCGCGCCGAAGCGGCGGTCGCCGAGCTGGAGGTCCGGCTGCGGGCCGAGCCCTTCCGGGCCCCCGAGGCCGATGAGCTCTCCGCACTGCAGCTCGGCGTCCGCGAACTGGCCGCGACCGAGCGTGCCGGCCGGATACTGCGGCTGCGCGACGGCGTGGTGCTGCTGCCCACCGCACCGGCCCTGGCGATGCGGGAGCTGAACCGGCTCGAGCAGCCATTCACCACCAGCCAGGCGCGGCAGGCGCTTGGCACGACCCGGCGCGTCGCGATCCCATTGCTCGAACATTTGGACGCGCGGGGGTGGACCCGCCGACTGGATGCCGGACACCGCGAGGTGGTGCGTTAGCAGCGCTCCTCATCGTCGCTGATGCGTTCGAGGCCCTCCCGGGACAGCGCCCTGACGAAGCCGAAAGCGTGCATCCCGGCCTTGCCGGGATTTTGGCCAATCCATTCGTTGGTCTTCTCCAGCGCACTGGTCACGTCATCGCGTTTGACCTGCACGAGGTAGGTAACTCTGTCGTCGCCCGGATCGTCGCTGGCCTGAGCGACCGCGACGGGATTCTTGAACGCGTGGGCGATCCCGTGCACGGCGTCGTGGTTCAGCGCCCATTCAAGCTCGCTGGGCCGCAGTCCGTTCACCGCCAGAATGCGATAGCCGTTCTCGTCGTTTGAGTTACTCACGTGGCGATGGTCCTCCCCTGAGTGCCCGCGAGTAAGTGGCTGAAGATGGACTGGAAATGATGGCGCGCAGGCATTTCGATGAAAGTTCACCCCAATAATCCACCAAAGGAGGCCTGCCCGCTCGCCGACGGACTCCGGCTGTTAGCTCGCGCGCGGATTTTCCAGGACGATGGCTACACCCTGACCTGAGCCGATGCAGACCCCGATGACCCCGTAGCGGGCGCTGCGTTCCCGCAGCTCGGTGGCCAGCGTCAATACGTAGCGACCGCCGGTCGCGCCAAACGGGTGCCCGATGGCGACCGCGCCGCCGTTTGGGGTGAGTTTGTCGTCCGGCACGACAAACCCGCCCAGCTGGTTCGGCAACTCACGGAGCACACCCAGGGCCTGCGCGCTAAATGCCTCGTGCACCTCCCACACATCGATCTGCTCGGGAGCCAAGCCGGCCCGCTTTAGCGCCAGCGGGATCGCCCACGCCGGGGCGAGTCCCATGACCAGCGGATCCAGCGCGTACACCGCCGACGACACCACCCGCGCCAGCGGCTCGACGCCAAGTTCGTTGGCCCGCTCGCCGGACGCCAGCACCACCGCGCTGGCTCCATCGGAGAGCGGGGTGGAGTTGGCGGCGGTCATTTGCGTGGTGCCCGGCTGCGCCGGCAGCGCCGCCAACGTCTCGGCGGTGGTGTCGTCGCGAATGAACTCGTCGTGCTCCACCAGGCGCGCCGGCGTCTTCTTCGTGGCGGGGATCTCCACGGGCAGGATCTCTTTGGCCAACCGGCCGGAATCGCGTGCGCGCTTGGCATGCTGTTGGGAGCGCAAGCAGAAGGCGTCGATCTCCTCGCGGGTCAGCCCGTAGCGGTCGGCGACGTTCTGCGCGGTCTCGATCATGCTGATGTAGGCGTTCCGGGCGAGAAGTTTCGGGTTGGGTGGGCCGCCGGCGCCGGCCCACATGGTGTCCAGCAGGATGACCGGTCCCTTCGGCGCGAACGGAGCGTCACCTTTCATGTACGCCCAGCCCGAGCGCGACATCGACTCCGCCCCGCAGGCAAGTCCGACGCCAAGATCACCGGCCTTGATGGCGTGCGCCAGCATCACCGTGGCGCTCAGCGACGACGCGCAAAATCGGTTGATGGTCGCCCCGGCGACGCTGTCCGGGAACCCGGCCGCCAGCGCCGCCCAGCGGCCCAGGTCGCCCATGCCCTCGTGCGCCGGGTTGACGCACCCGGCGACGATGTCCTCCACCTGATCGCGGTCGATGCCGACGCGCTCGCAGGCGCCGGCCATCGCTATCCCAAGCAGGTCATCGAGACGAATATGCGACAGGGAACCGCCGTATCGCGTGAACGGCGTCCGCACACCGCCGAGAACATAGGCTTCAGTCACTTTGCGTCACCTTCGCTCCGATCGCCACAGCGTTTGACCCCTCGTCGAGCGTGAAACTGGCTTCACGTTCGGCCGCGAGCGTGAAATTAACTTCACGTTCGTTCGTAATCCCGACAGTCGTACAGTAAGCGGCAAAGCTACCGACGGCGAGGGACTCATGACCGAACGTATCGAAACCCAGCGCACCATCGCGGCTCCGGCGGCCGATATTTTCGCGGTGCTATGTGACCCGCAGGGGCATGTCGCGATCGATGCATCCGGGATGCTGCAAGATGCCGAAGGGGATCCGGTCAAGGCCGTCGGCGACTGCTTCGTGGTTCATATGGACCGGGACTCGCTGAACGACTTCCCGGCGCTCGGCAAGTACGACGTCACCGTTGAAATCAAGGAGCTCGAACCGGATCGGCTGATCTCGTGGACGGTTCTCGGCCAGCTGCGGCCACAGATCGGCCACGTCTATGGCTATCGGCTGCAGCCGGCCTCGGACGTCGGCGATGCCGAGGGCACCCTGGTCACCTCGTTCTACGACTGGTCGACTATTGACCAGAAGTGGCGGGACGCCAACATCTTCCCGATTATCTCCGAGGGCGCGCTGCGGGCGACCCTGGGGATTCTGGACCGCACGGTCCGCCGGGGCTATCCCCGCGGATAAGTAGCCCTGTGGCACGAAAGGAACGGCTGAATATGGCGACAGGAGCCAAAAAAGCAGGGCCAGAAAGCCATCGGCATAACCCCCAATTGATTCCGCGCCGGCTGCTGCGAAGCGGACAGGTTCATCACCCCGCCGTCCTGGACGAGGCCAAGAGGCGAAGCGCGAATTTTCAGCTCCGCCTGGCGGATCGGATCACATCGTTCGCCGGCTCGATGAACTTCGTCTGGCTGCACGCGGTGCTGTTCGGTGTGTGGATGGTTTTGCTGGAACGAAGCCCGTGGCCGACGCTAACACTGGTGGTGTCGCTCGAGGCGATTTTCCTTTCGACGTTTGTGATGATCGGCCAGAACCGCCAGTCGGCATTCCAACAGGCCAGGGCCGACCATGACTTCGAGAGCCAGGAATTGGAGCTCAAGACCAACACCGAGCTGACCCGCCAGATTCACGCGCTCACCACGGAATTGCACCGGCGCCTCATCCCGCCTCAATGAAAAGCGTTGGTGGCCCCGGTGTTACGCAGCCGGGTACGCATCCCGTTAGGAAGCCCGGAAGGGCTCATTCTCGCGCACTCCGCGATACATGCCCCAGCGCACGACGTACGGCATCACCAGCCGCTTGACCGACCATGACGGCAAACGGAACGCCTGGCCCGTAGGCAGGAAGACTTCCAGGCCGTTGGCCTGCGCCCCGACCAACGAACCCCAGCGCCGGCCCGGCGTCCGATAAGTCCGCATCTTCTTGCCCGCGTACTCGGCCCGGATGTTGTGGGCCACCAGCGCATCACCACGATTGCGGGCGGAGCTGCGCAATGGGTCGCTGGCCGCGACATCCCCGACCGCGTAGACACCGGGATGACCGGGCACCTGCAGCTCAGACGTCACGCGCACGAAGCCGTCTTCGTCGAGGAGCTCTGGCGGTAGCCAACCCGTATTGGGTTGTACCCGCCCTATGGCCCAGAGCACGGCGTCCGCGGAGGCCGGGGGTTGGCCGGTGCTCCACTGCACCGGCTCGCTACTGATCTCGGAGTCGCCGGAGGCGTCCGGCAGCACGGCACGATGTCCCGGATGCAGACCGACGCCCAGGTCGGTCAGTCGGCCCCGCATGCGGTTCCACGTCCGAGGGTGATACCCGACCAGCGCGCGATCGCCGGGGAAGTACAGATCGATGCGCTTGCCCGGCCAGGTGGTCGCCAGGTTGACCGCGCTGCTTACCGCCGCCACGCCGCCGCCCAGCACAATCACCGAGCCGGCATCGGCCAGCCGCTGGTGTGCCGCTTGGATGTCGGCGCTGATCTCGGCGGCCGACTGGAGCGTCGGCCGGCGCCAGAAGCCGTTGCTGACCCCCGTGGAAATGACCAACGTGTCGTACTCTTCGGCGATTGTTGCGCCGTCCTCGGCCACGCCGTAGACGGTGCGGGCCGCCAGATCCACTCCCGTCAGCGTCGCATGCACCTTTCGCACCCGGTCCAGGCGGCGGAACTTGTCGAACGGAATCCAGTAGTCGCGGGCCCAGTCGTCCGGGCGGGACAGCCGGATTCCGAGCTCCTGGCCACTGACCAGCGCGGGTTTGACCGAAATTCCGACGACGTCGCTGTGCGGGGCCAGGCGGATGGCGGCCAGAATGCCGACATCACCGAGCCCGGCGACGACAACGCGTTTGCGATTCATGTGGTCATCCTGCCGATATCCTGCGTCTTGGCGTTTTGCGGCTCGGCCTCGGGACGAACCGTGGCACCCGGTCGATGACGTCCTGATAACCCGGTCGGCGCTGCAGGCTGCGCGTCTCCATCAGCGGAATGCTGGCGCCAAGGAGCATGCCCAGCATCGCCAGTGCGCCCGCAAACAACCACCAGGCATCGGACGGAGACGCGGCCACACCGAACAACGCCAGGGCGAACCAGAAACTGAATTCCCCGAAATAGTTTGGATGCCGCGACCAACTCCACAATCCGCGGTCCATCACCTGGCCTGGCCGCGCGGTCGCGACGAACCGGTGCAGTTGCACGTCGGACACGAGCTCGATGGTCACCGCCGCCAAGCCGACGACGAACGCGACCAACGAGAGCCACCTGACCTCGCCGCCGGGGTGGGTCACACAGACATAGACCGGGAGCATGCCCACGAAAACCTGCACCGTGGGGATCAGGTGTATCGCGACCAAATCGCCGAGGAATTCCCATCGCCCCGCGCGTTCCCGAAACATCGGGTAGCGCCAGTCCTCGTGGTGCAGCCCGGGAAATGCGTAGACCCAGTTGGCGGTGAGGCGTATCGCCCACAACACAACGAGCACGGCCACCAGCCGGCAGCGCAGTTGGTCGACGCCCGGGCCGGCCTGGCTCCACCAGTAAAACGTCAGCAGCGGCGGAATCACGCTCCAGTAGGCGTCGTAAAAGCTCGAGTTGCGATAGATCCGGCTGAAGGCGAACACCACGATGGTCGCCAACACGTCGGCTATCAACGTGTCCAGCCACAGTCGTCCGGTGGCCGGACCCCACGCGAGCCAGCCCGCGGCCACCCCGACAGCGAGGACATACGCGAGAGTTACGAGTGCGAGCGACCGCGACTTAGTCACTGTGGCGCCAGATTTTTCGCTGATTCGGGATACGCATCGAGATGAACGCCGCCGGTGACGACGCAGTCCATGCGGGCCTCCTTGCGCGCAACTGCCCGGTTGTTCCGGCCCCTCGGCCACCGTCAAAAAACTGTAACACGTTCTACTAATGCGTCCAGGGCAAACTCGCCGCCGAAAAATTCATCCCCATAAGGCCGGACGCAGGAGTTAAATCATCGGCATGACATCGCAGTCTGAGCAGTCTGGCACCGAGCAGTCTGACACCGACGAAATCCGGCTCATCGAGGCCCAGGCCGCGCCCGCCCGGTTCGCCCGCGGCTGGCATTGCCTTGGTCTGATCAGAGATTTCGGTGACGGCCAGCCACACGCGATCAACGCCTTCGGCCAGAAGTTGGTGGTCTTCCGCAGCGGGGACGGCAAGATCAACGTGCTCGACGGCTACTGCAGGCACATGGGCGGCGATCTCTCGCAGGGCGTGGTCAAGGGCAACGAGCTCGCCTGCCCGTTCCACGACTGGCGTTGGGGCGGCGACGGGCGATGCAAGCAGGTGCCTTACGCCAGGCGCACGCCCCGGCTGGCCCGCACGGCTACCTGGACCACGCTGGAACAGGACGGCATGTTGTTCGTCTGGAACGACCCGGAAGGCAATCCTCCCGCACCCGAGGTCACCATTCCGCGCATCGAGGGCGCCACCAGCGACGAGTGGACCGACTGGCATTGGTACACCACGATCGTGCAGAGCAATTGCCGCGAGATCATCGACAATGTCGTTGACATGGCGCACTTCTTCTACATCCATGGCGCGTTGCCGACCTACTTCAAGAACATCTTCGAAGGACCCGTCGCGACGCAGTACATGAACGGCGAGGGTCGCCCCGACATGGGCGGCACCGAAGGCGCGGCGATGCTGGGTAACACGTCGGTGGCGTCCTACTACGGGCCGTCCTTCATGGTCGACGACCTGATCTACCACTATGCGCAGGGCGACCAACAGACGGTACTGATCAACTGCCACTATCCGATCGACTCGAATTCCTTTGTGCTGCAATACGGGATCATCGTCAAGAAGTCGGCCACGTTGCCTGGCGGCCAGGCGATGAAGACCGCGATGAAGCTCGGTGACTACGTCAAACTCGGGTTCGAGCAAGACGTAGAGATCTGGCGGCACAAGGCGCGCATCGACAACCCGCTGCTTGTCGAGGAGGACGGTCCGGTCTACCAACTGCGGCGGTGGTATCAGCAGTTTTATGTCGACGTCGCCGACGTGCAACCGGACATGGTGGACCGCTTCGAGTTTGAACTCGATACGACCCGGCCCTACCAAGCGTGGCTCAAAGAGGTCGAGGCGAACATCGCCGCCCGGGCAACTGCCGGATCGGTGTGATGTCGCTCGATTCCGCTGTGAGGGAAGACAACCGGTTCGACGAGATGCCGATGATGCCGGTGGCCTGCCGCATCTGTGCTGCGCGGGTCTTGGTCCGCAAGAGCAGTTGGGACCAAACCAGTGTGCAGTGGAACGCCGATGCGACGGCCCGCTGCACCGAGCGTGCCGAGGCGCAGAAGATATCAGCCCACGCCGGCCGCGGCGTGTTCCTGGTGTGCTCAGCGCTGGGCGAGTCGATCATCGATGCGGTGCGACACGGTGACTTGCCGATCGTTGACGAGACGGCAGGCGCGGCAGAGTAATTCAGTTGATCAGCGGTCCGGAAATCTCCCAACGCCTGCATCCCGTTATGGGTGCGTCAGTGCGCGCCTCGGTGCGGGCATCGGCCCCCGCCCGGCCGCCGCTAGACGGGCCGCCAAGGACTTCCAACAAGATCTGTGTCCCGCGGCCAGGGCGGAAATCCGCTGGGCATTCACAGCGCCACGCACCTGGCCGTCGTCGGCGCAAAGGAAGGGGCTGCAGATCAGGTGACCCGGCCTGTCACAAGCGCATTGCGGCGGGCATGTCGCCGACCCACTGATGGCCCCAGTAGCTGTCAGCGGTGATTTCCTCGGCGGTGTAATAGGTTTCGTCGACCCGCATGCCGTCGGTGCCGAACTCGATGTCCCAGTCGCCCGGTGCGCGCACATAGAACGACACCATCTTGTCGTTGGTGTGGCGGCCGAGGGTGGACGACAACTGAACGCCTTCTGCGTGGATCCGGTCCAGCGCCCGGCCCACGGCATCCAGGGTGTCGACCTCCACCATGACGTGCACGACGCCCGGGTCGCGCTGGTGTGCGGCCGGGACGATCGCCATACTGTGGTGGCGTTCGTTGATGCCGAGAAACCGCACCCGAACCGGCCCGAACTCCTTGGGTAGTGGTACCCGGAACGCGCCGCGGGACCGGAAACCCAGGACGTCGGTGTAGAAGTCGAACATCGCGTTGGGATCGGTGGCCGGCACCACGACGTGGCCCAGGCCCTGATCGCCGGTGACGAACTTCGCTCCGAAGGGGGTGATTACGGGGCTGTGGTCGAGCACCGCACCGTGAAACACCTCGAGCGTCGTTCCGGACGGATCCTCGAAGGTGATCACCTCTTCCACGCGGCGGTCCCCGGCCTCGTCGACGGACAGCTGCTTGAACGCCACTCCGGCCCGGTCCAGGGCCGCTTCGACCCGTTCCAGTGCGGCGTGGTCGCGGACCTCCCAGCCGATCGTCAGCACCCGGTCGGACTCGCCGGGAACGACGATGATCCGGGCCGCCCGCTCGTCCATCCGCAGGTACAGCGCCGATGGGTCGGGCCCGTTACCTTCGGCGAAACCCAGCACGCCGAACGCGAAGTGCCGCCAGCGGTCGATGTCGCTGGTGGACACGCTTAGGTAGCCCAAGCTCTTCAGGTCGCTCACGGGTGCGCCCTCCTCGATTTATCAGATCAGGCCGCGCAACGGACCCGCGGGCGGATCAATGCCCAGCGAACTTAGCGCCGCCGCGTGGTAGATGGTCCCGGGGACGTGGATGGCGTGCATTTGGCCGACGTGCACGTCGCGCCAGTACCGCTGCAACGGCTTGTCCATGCGGGCGGCGTTTCCGCCGGAGCGCGCGAAGATCTCGTCGACGGCCGAGACCGCGCGCCACACCGCGCGAACCTGGGTGCGGCGGCCCGCCGCGCGGTCTGCGAACGACACCTCTTTGCCGGCGGCCACCATGTCGTAGATGCGGTCGGCGTTGGCCAGCAGTTCCTGGCGTGCGGCGTTGATGTCGGCCGCGGCCTCACCGACGGCGTACATGACGTACGGGTCGTCCTTGATCGCGGTTCCGGTGGCGCCGACTCGCTGCCGCTGATAGTCCAGGTGCGCGGCGAGCGCACCCTCCGCGATGCCGATGGTCGCCGCGGAAATGCCCAGCGGGAACATCGTCGACCACGGCATCAGATACAGCGTCTCGGTCATGCCCGCCTCCCGCTGGGCGGTGCCGTCCATCACCTTGGCGGCGTCCATCGTCCGGTAGGCCGGGACGAACGCGTCCTTGACGATGACGTCCTTGGATCCGGTGCCGCGCAGACCCACGACGTCCCACGAGTCTTCGACGATCTCGTAGTCCTTGCGGGGCAGGATCATGTGCAGCATCTGCGGCGGCATCAGGGGCTTGCCCTCGGCGTCGCCCAGGAACGCGCCAAGGATGATCCAGTCGCAGTGGTCGGTGCCCGAGCTGAACTGCCAGCGGCCGTTGAACAGGTAGCCGCCCTCCCCTCCTTTCAAAGGCGTAGCCACACCTTGGGGCGCATACGGCGAGGCCATCCAGGTGTCGACGTCGTCGGCCCAGATCTCGGCGGCCACCTTCGGGTCCGCGTACGCCAACTGGTAGGGATGCACGCCCACCACGCCGACAATCCAGCCGGCAGCCGGATCCAGCGCGGCCGTGGCCATCACCGTCTCGGCGAACTCGCGCGGGTGGACCTCGAACCCGCCGTAGCTTTTCGTCTGCAACAGGCGGATCAATCCGGCTGATTTCATGAGCTTGACGCTGTCGTCGGTGAGCCGCCCGATCCTTTCGGCTTCCGCGCCCTGGTCGCGCAACTGGTCCGCCATTGCCATGACCTGGTCGAGTACTCGCTCGCTCATGCTGTCGTCCTTATGTGTGAGTTCCTACATACAGGTCTACAACAGTCCGTGCCACGACTCGCCGGTGATCCCGGATCAAATCGGAAAACGGGCGGCAAAGCGACGCGGCACCGCGGACGGCCTACGGTGGCTGTTGTGAAGAACACCGACGATCAGCCGCTCGACGCGGTAGTGGTGGGGGCCGGATTCGCGGGCCTATACGCGCTGCACAAGCTGCGCGCGCAGGGGCTCTCGGTCCGGGTAATCGAGGCCGCTCCCGAGGTGGGCGGCACCTGGTACTACAACCGGTATCCGGGCGCGCGCTGTGACGTCGAGAGCGTCGACTACTGCTACTCGTTCTCGGACGAATTGCAGCAGGAGTGGAACTGGAGCGAGAAGTACGCCACCCAGGCCGAGATCCTGCGCTATTTGAACTGGGTCGCCGACAAACTCGACTTACGCCGCGACATCATGCTCAACACCCGAGTTGCCTCGGCACAGCTCGACGAGACAACACTGCGCTGGACGGTCAGCACCGACGGCGGTGAGGTGCTCACGGCGCGGTTCTGCCTGATGGCGACCGGACCGCTGTCGGCCGCGATGACCCCGAACTTCGACGGCCTGGACGCCTTTGCCGGCGAGATCTACCACACCGCGCACTGGCCGGACGAGGATGTCGACTTCAGCGGCAAGCGGGTCGCGATCATCGGCACTGGATCCTCAGGCATTCAGACGATCCCGATCATCGCCGAGCAGGCCGCGCACCTGTATGTCTTTCAGCGCACACCCAACTACAGCATTCCGGCGGGCAACATGCCGCTGTCCGCCCAGGAACTCGACGAGATCAAGGCGGGCTACGCGGAGCGGCGCCGGCTGTCGTGGCGTAGCGGCGGCGGGTCACCACACATCACCGCCCCGAAGCCGACCATGGAATTCACCCCCGAAGAGCGCCGGGCGGCATTCGAAAAGCGTTGGCAGTTAGGCGGTGTGCTGTATTCAAAGACCTTTCCCGACCAGATGACCGACATGGTCGCCAACGATGAGGCCCGCAAGTTCTACGAGGAGAAGATCAGGGCGGTGATCGACGATCCGGCGGTCGCCGATCTGTTGATTCCCAACGACCATCCCATCGGTACCAAGCGAATCTGCACGGACAGCAACTACTTTCAGACGTTCAACAAGCCGAATGTGTCGCTGGTCAGCGTGCGCGCCACACCGATCGAATCGGTGGACGCGGCCGGGATCAACACCGCTGATATGCACTACGACCTCGATGCGATCGTTTTCGCAACGGGTTTCGACGCGATGACCGGGGCGCTGGCGAAGATCGACATCATCGGCCGCGCCAGCGCGCGGCTGAGTGACAACTGGGCGCACGGCCCGCGCACCTATCTGGGACTGGGCGTCGACGGCTTCCCCAACCTGTTCCTGATCTCCGGTCCGGGGGCACCCGCGGTGCTCGCGAACATGGTGCTGCACGCCGAAGCTCACGTGAACTGGATCGCCGACGCCATCGGCTTTCTCGACGACCACGGGTACACCGCGATCGAAGCAACACCCGACGCCGTGGAGGGCTGGGGCGCGGAATTGGCCCGGCGCGCCGAAGCCTCGCTGTTCACCAAAGCAAACTCTTGGTACCTGGGCGCCAATGTGCCCGGAAAGCCGAGGGTTTTCATGCTGTTCCTCGGCGGATTCGCGGCGTACAACGACATCTGTGCCGAGGTCGCCGACGCTGGGTACAAGGGATTCGACCTCGTCAAGATCTAATCAACGGCCCCAGGTGGTGAATCGGGTGGCGACCGAATCCTTCACAACCGGCCTCTTGAGGCTGCGGGTGCGGATGAGCGGCTCGCCGGTCGCCTCGGCGATCATTCCCCGGATCTCGTCCCGTGCCTTCGCCAGGGCTGCCAAATCGGAGGGATCGCAGTCGAGCCGGACCGAGGGAAGGACCTCGACTGCCAGGGCGGCGGGTCGGTAGGGCCGGCCCCGCATCACCTCCCGCGGACCCCGCAGGGCCAACGGTACGATAGGGACCCCCGCAGTGGCGGCCAGCTTGAACGCGCCGAGCCGGAAAGGGTACGTGCCGGGGGTGTCGCGGCGTTCGCCCTCGGGGAAGATGTGGATCGATTCCCCCTTCGCCAGCAGCGCCTGCATTCGCTCGTACGACGCTAGCGACGACCCCATCGAGCCCGGCTCGACGGCGATCACTCCGAGGCGACGTGCGAACACCCCGAACAGGCCCCTGAACAGCCGCGCCTTTCCGGTCATCGATACGGGCCGGTCCAACGCACTGACGAGGAGCAGGGGATCCATGTCGGTGGGGTGGTTGCTGACGTAGAGCGCCTGACCGTCCGGCAGCGGGGCGCCGGTCCGCCGGAACGACATCCCGGTCGCGGCCATCAAAGCGCGAAGCATGCGCCGAGCGAAGCGCCACGCGGTGGTCCGGCGCCGAAGCCACACTGTCGCGCCCGCGGAGATCAGCAAGACGGACATGGTCACACCCGCGATGTAGGCGCCGACGAGGGTCTCCCGAAACCTGTTGACGTACATCCGTGTTCGGAACCAACCCAATCGGGTCATGGTCGCGGCGAGTTTCAACCGTCCTGTTGCTACGGCCTTGCCCAGCGTTCCGTCTCGGTAGGCTTGCCGGGTTTCGCGGCGCCGCAGCTTGCCGCTGGATGTCTTGAGCATGCGGCCCTTGCCGATCAGGACGACGTCGTCGGCCGATGTCCCCGTCGCCTCGATGACCGCCGCCCGGATCGACGCTTTGATTTCGTCGTGCTGCACGGCGTCGGCGGCGGTTTCGGCAACCACCACGATCCCTTCGCCCTGTTCCGGCATCTCTTCGCCGAACGCGATGACGCACCCCTTGCGCACCCCGGGCAGCTCGCCGACGGCCTGCTCGATGTCTTGGGGGTGGTAGTTGCGGCCCGCCTTGATGATCAGGTCCTTGATGCGACCGGTGATGAATAATTCCCCGTCCGCCAGATAGCCCAGGTCGCCGGTGTCAAGCCAGTCGCCCATCCGGACCAGCGCGGTTGCGTCCGGTCTGCCGAAATAGCCGGACATCACCGACTTCCCCTGGACCAGCACACGGCCCTCGAGGCGCTCCTCGAGTGGTTCGAGCCGCTCATCGGTTACCTCGACGACTCGGATCTGCTGCCCAGGGATTGGGGTGCCGACCGACACCAGGCTGCGTGTCGGCGAGCCAGGCCGCGCGGGCACGGCACGACCCTCCGTGGCCAGCAGATCGGCGTCGACATGATCCACCCGAGGACGCTCTGCACCGTGCGCGATCGTCACCGCAACGCACGATTCCGCAAGGCCATAGGCCGGCGCGAAGGCGCTCCGACGAAAGCCGTACGGCTCGAAGCGGCGGCAGAACTCGTCGACGGCGCTGACTCGGATGGGTTCCGCCCCCATCGCCGCGAACTTGACGCTGGAAAGGTCCAGGCCCGCGATTCGCTCGTCCGAGACGCGCCGCCCGACGTGGTCGAGACCGAACGTCGTCGTCGCGATCGTTGTCGCCCGAAACCGATCGATGGCCCACAACCACAGCGTCGGCTTGGTGAGGAAATCGACCGGCGACATCATCACCACCGTGGCGCCGGTGAAAATCCCGGCCGACAACCAGCTCGCGATCAGGCCGAAGTCGTGGTACAGCGGCATCCAGTTCAGCCCGACATCCCCCGGATTGAGGCCGGCGAGCACACTGGCCTCGCTGATGCCCTGCATGTTCGCCAGCAGATTGGCATGGGTGAGCGCGACGCCCTTGGGGTCTCCCGTGCTTCCCGACGTGTACTGGATGAGCGCGAGCTCCGGGGGCGACTCCACGCAGAATGGTCCTGAGGCGCTGTCCGTGAGTGCGGCCACCGTGGTGGATTCCCGGAGGGATGGAGTGGTCGTGCAGATCAGGTCCGCCGCCGCCTTGAATTGCGGATCCGAGATGATGAACGCGGCCCCCGCACTTCGCAGAATCCGGGCCTCACGTTCGACGTAGCTGTCCAGCTCGTCGAGTCGCACCGGCGGATAGATCGGTACTGGAACCCCACCCGCGCACAGCGTGCCGACGAAGGCGACGAAGAAGTCAGGCCCGGTCAGCGCCAAAATCGCGACCCGCTCGCCGTTTACCAGGCCCAGGTTTGCCATGCCCGCGGCCGCGTGCCTGCCCAGGTCCCAGAGCTCGCCAAAGGTCAGCGTGGTGACCTCCCCGTCGGCCGCGAGGAACTTCAGGTGCGGGTGGCCGCCGTGATTGTCGGCGCGGGCGCGCAGCGCGTCGAGGAGAGTCGCTGGCGCGGGCTCCATCGAGGAAAGGATCGCTATCGGTGCGCCCGTTTGCGTTGTTTCCTGCCGGACCGTGCCTGTCTGGATGGTTGTGTAAATGGCTGGCCGATCGATAGCCACGCCATCCGCCCCGGCCGCCTGTTCGACCGCCTCGAGCAGGTCGCGCGGCCGGCGGAACTTGCCGAAGCCGTCAGAAGGAAGCTCAACGCCGTAGGCGTCACCAACCCGAACCACCAGGTCGGCGAGCTCGATGCTGCCCAGGCCGAGCTGCTCCTCAAAATCGAAATCAAGGATGTCGGGATCGTCGATCTCGCCTATGCCCGCATCCCGCAACACGGCCGCGAGTTCCTCGCGCAGGCGGTGCTCAGACTGCATCCGCGCCCCCTTCGTGGCTTCCGTCGGTCTCGCGCTCGTGTGACCCTCGTGTGCACCTAGTGTGTCCTACGCCATACTCAACACAGGACCAATATCTCGAAACGCGCCCCCCGGCACCCCGATGCGGGGTAATTTCGGCACATACATTGACGGCGCCAATTGGGGGCAATTTAGTCATGGTAATGATGGTGAAGACGCGCGCGCAAAAAACCGGCAATACGCCGGACTATCTTAACCCGCGCGACGCACTTGCTTTTCTCCGTGGTGGGACCACGCAGAGTCAACTCGTTTCTATTTGCTTGGTGGATCGTCCCGCCGACGAATCTGTGCCGGTGTTCGACCAATTACGGGCGCGCGTTGTCGCCCGCGCGCCCTTTATTCCCCGACTGGTGCAGCGCGTCGTCGCCACTCCCTTGGGTCTCGCGCCACCGGCATGGTACGACGCCGAACTCTTCGATCTCGAATATCACGTGCAGCGCAGACGCGTTTCCGGCGGTGACATCCCGGAGTTGATGGAGGTGGTCGAGGACATCCTGGACCCACTCGATATGAGGCGTCCGCCCTGGCGGATCTATGTCGTCGAAGGTTTCGATGACGGCAAGTGGGGCATCGTCATTCAGGTCCATCACGCCGTGGGTGACGGGGCGGCATGTATCGCGCTCTTCGCCTCGGTGCTTTTCGACCTTGATTTTGTTGCGCCGCCAGAAGCGGGTCGACCCAAGGTCTTCGCGCCGCCAACGCTCAAACTCCTCCGGCCAGGTTTGGCGTGGCGGGGTCGCGGCATCGTGCGGAGGTCCGGCGATGCGCTAGGTGCAATTAGTTCGCGTTCTGGTTTAAAGGCTGCGGCGAACGATGTAGCCCGGCTGGCGGAGCTTGTCTCGCGTGAAGTCCGGTGTCCGTACAAGCCGGCCGCGATCAACCGCCCCGCGAGTGGCGAATGGGTGTGCCGCTCGATTTCGCGTCCGCTCGACGAGCTGCGAACGTTGGCTCGCAGCACCCCGCGAGCGACGGTGAACACCGTCTTCCTTTCGGCCGTAGCCCACGCGCTTGAACAATCCCTGAGTGCTGAGGGCATGCCGCTGAGGGCCCCGCTGAAAATCGGAGTACCCAAGAGCCTGCGTCAGGACACAGACCGAGTGTTCGTCGATTCTTCTACGCAGACAGGCAACTTGGTCATCTCCGCGCCGCTTGCGAACGAGGGCCCGCTTGACTTCCTCGGCACCATCACCGACCTGCTGCGGCAGGCCTTGGACGCTGATGAATCCGCAATCCGCTCCATGCTCGGCAAGGGAGGGGCAGCCCAGACCTGGCCGATGAAGTGGAATGTCACCGCAACGCTGATCTATGGGCCACCCTGTGGCTTCTCCAGCCTCGGTGGCCGTCTCGAGCGGTCGTTTCTCACCGCCCTGCCCGGCGGCACAAAAGCCGTCGGATTCGTCGGGTTCGTGTACGACGGGACTCTCTCGATCATGGTGGTTGCGGACCGATCGCTGACAACGGTCGTGGACGGCGTGTGCATCGGCATGCAGGAGTGGTTCGACGATCTTGGCGAGGCGGTTGCGGTTCAGGGCCCGGCGCCTTTGGAGGCCCTAGAGATGGCCGCGATCTGAGCACGCTGACCTTTAACCGATGGATTGAATTAGTCGATCGGCGAATTAACTAATCTGTGCCATTCCTGTAAATGGCCGCCTGATTCGCTGTGGTTATTTCCGGGTCAAGAATGCCAGCACGGTGCTTTCGAACGCCTCTTTTGCCTCGATCATCGCCCAGTGCCCGGACTTGGGGAATATGTGCAGTTCCGCATTGGGGATGGAGCGCATCGGAATGAGGGCCATGTCCGGCGGGCTCACCCTGTCGTCTCGGCCCCATGTCAGCAGGGTGGGTGCCGCCACCTTGTGCATCGTTGCCCACGGCATGGGCCGGTCGGTGGCTTCCATGGCCGCCGTCATCGCCGCGAAGGCGGCCTTCCCGTACATGCGGCGCGCGGCGGCCAGCGTCTCCGCGTCGGTGGCCAGTTGCCAGCGTTCCTCGACGAGTTCGTCGGTCACCAGGGCTTGGTCGTAGACCATCGATTTGAGCCAGTCGACGAGCCGTTGCCGAGTGGGGTCCTCGGTGAATTCCTGCAGCAGCCGGATGCCCTCACTGGGGCTCGGGCTGAAGATATTGGTGCCGATACCGCCGATCGTGACCAGTCGGTCGATGCGGTCGGGATTCTGGATGGCGAAGTTGATGCCGACGCCGCCGCCCATCGAGTTGCCGACGATGTGGACCTTGTCCACGCCGAGGGCATCCAGGAACGGCGCCACCGCGCGCTGGGCGGTGATCATCGGATGGCCGCCGAAGTCGGGGCTGACGCCGAAGCCGGGGAATTCCAGGATCAGGCAGCGGAAGCGTTCGGCGAACGTGGGCAGGACCCCCCGAAAGTTGCGCCAACCAGTGACCCCGGGGCCCGAACCGTGCAGGAACAACAGCACCGGTCCGGAATCGGAGCCACAGTCGTAATAGCGCAGGGCGCCTTTGGGAGTGCTGGCTTCGCGCAGATCGGTCTTGGCGTCGACGATCGGTTCAGAAGTCGGGGTCACGGATGTCACCCTCCCACGTAACCCCGCAGCGGTGAAGACGTGGGACCGCCTCAGGGTGTTACTGCCTCGCCATGGCTGACTCGGGGGCCGCCCAGTCGGTCGACACCTTGCGGTGCTTGATCAGCCAGGTGTCGCCGACCGGCACCAAGGTGTCGCGATAGCGCCCGCAATGGTCGAGCCCAATGTGGGTGACCACGGTGAAGTAAGACGAGACGTCGGCCCGCTCCAGCGTCAGAGCGGTGAACAACACATTGGCCAGGTTGTGTCGGACGATCGGCTTGACGGCAGCGGTGCCGGCGAGCCGTCCGGTGACCCCGCCGAGGAATGCCACGATCTCGGATCGGCCGCGTAGCTCGGAGCCACCGCGTATTTCGAGCACGCCGTCGGTGCAAAACGTCTCCGCCAGGCCGTCGAGCCGGCCGGCGTCGCCCGACCAGTTATAGCGTGCCAGGGTGTCCCGGATTTGCTCGCGAGCGGTCAGCTCCCAGATCTCCACCGTGCGGACTCCTCACTCACGCGCCAACGAATAGCACGGTAGCGGGAATGAATCGTGCCGCGCGCAGGTAGAACAACGCATGAAGCTCAATGACGCCGCGCGCGCCCTGATCGGCAAAGGGGCCGACGCCACCCTGGTCACCATCAATCCCGACGGCAGCCCCCAGGTGAGCCTGGTCTGGGTCGCGCTGCAGTCGACACCGGATGGGGACGAACTCGTCACCGCGCACCTTGCCGCGCACAAGAAGGTCCGCAACGTCCGCAATGACCCGCGGGTGGCGGTCACCATTGTGTCGGTCGACGGGGCCGGCAAGGGGATGCGGCCCTATCTGTCCGTCACCGGGACCGCGCGGATCGTCGAAGGCGGCGCCCCCGAACTGCTGGAGCAACTCAACCCCATCCTGGGGGACCCGGACAGCAAGTTCCCACCGGACGGCGCCCCGCCCGGATTTCTCACCCGCATCCGCATCGACAAGGTCGGTGGCATCGGGCCCTGGGTAGCCTGACCCATGCCTCTCGTCAGGATCGACCTCCCGCACACCATCGAACCCGAGCGGCGCAGCCTCATCGGGGACGTCGTCTACCGGGCGATGGCCGAGGTGCTCAACGTGCCGGACGGCGACAAGTTCCAGATCGTCACCGCCCACGGCGCCGACTCGCTGCGCATCGATCCGGCCTACCTCGGAATCGACCGCTCCGCCGACGCTTTCATCATCGACATCACGCTGAACACCGGGCGCAGCGTGGAATTGAAACAGCGGTTCTACGCCACCCTCGTCGAATGGCTTAACGGTGAGGCCAAGGTTCGGCCACAGGACGTGACGATCGTGCTGACTGAAGTGGCGAAGGAGAATTGGTCATTCGGCAACGGGGTAGCCCAATACGTGTGACCTCAAGGCGCGATCGGCCTGTTGGTCCATTCCCGGTCGGGCCGGCGCGACGAGCGGAACCACCCGCCCGCCGCGACGGTGCCGCCGTCGGTCGGAATGGTGTGGCCGGTGACGAACGCGGCGAGTTCGGAGGCCAGGAAGAGGATCACGCCGGCCTGGTCCTCGGCCGCCCCCATCCGTCCGACCGGGACCCACTGCGGCCACTGCCGTTGCTCCTCGGCGGACAGCCACTGCGAGTAGGGCACCTGTAGCGATTCGGTGACGTCAGGGCCGATCGCGTTGACCCGCACACCGTCTCGGCCCACCTGCACGGCGAGGCTGCGGGTGAAATGAATGACCGCCGCCTTGAAGGCGGCGTAAACGGGATCCTCCGGGTAGCCGCGCAACCCTTCGACAGACGAGACGTTGACGATGGCGCCGGCGCGCTGGCGGATCATCGCCGGCAGGAACGCGTGGGTGACGAGGAAGACGTGGTGCAGGTTCACCTGGTAGAGGTCGTCCCACAGTTGCGGGTCGGTGTCGACGAAGTTTCCCGGGTGGCGCAACCAGTCGCCCACGTTATTCACCAGCACGTCCACCCGGTCGTGGCGATCCAGCACCGACCGTGCCAGGGCGCTGACCTGGTCGGCGTCGCGGACGTCGGTGACGACGGCCAGGGCCGACCCGCCAGCCGCCGTGATCTCGGCAGCCGTCTGCCGGGCGAGGTCGGCGTCGATATCCGCGACGATCACATGGGCGCCGTGCTGCGCGAACAGCCGGGAAGTCGAGGCGCCGATACCGCCGCCGCCACCGGTCACCACCGCGACGCGGTCGACCAGCAACCGACCGGCGGGCTCTAGCTCATCCATGCTCACAATTTGACCATCGCGCGCTGGCGCCAGGCGCCAAAACGTCGGCAGATGCGACCGCCTGGTGAAACGTTGACGATAAATGACGTCCGCTGCCCTGCAGACGACACGGATGCCGATACAGTTGGTCCTAATGAGCCGACCAGCCCCACCCGTGTTGACCGTGCGGTACGACGGATCCGAGCGCACCTTCGCCGCCGGCAACGATGTAATCATCGGACGTGACCTGCGGGCCGACGTCCGTGTCGCGCATCCGCTGATCTCCCGGGCGCACCTGCTCGTGCGATTCGACCAGGGTCGATGGCTGGCCATCGACAACGGCAGCCTCAACGGGCTCTACGTCAACAACCGCCGGGTGCCGGTCGTCGACATCCAGGACGGCCAGCGGGTCAATATCGGCAACCCGGACGGCCCGGCCCTGACCTTCGAGGTCGGGCGCCACCAGGGCTCGGCCGGACGCCCGCCGCTGACGGCGTCGATTCCGATCGGCAACCTGGTCACCGCGGCACAACCGCCGCTGGCCCCGCCGCAGACCGGCCCGTCCTGGCCCAGCCCTCCGCAACAGTCGGCGCTGGAGACATCGCGACTGCAGCCTCCGCCCACGCCCAGTGGTCCGCTGCCGTCGCAGCCGCCCAGCGGTCCGCTACCCAGCCATCCGTCGGGGTCGCAACCGCAGTACCCGACCGCCGGCCAGCCGGCCCGTCCGCATACCGGACCGCAGCCGACGCCGCAGATCTACCGTCCGCCCGCACCGGTGCCTGCCGCGACGCCGCTGCCCGAGCCCGAGCCCGAGCCCGTACCCGCTCAGCCCTCGTCAGCCGGTGAGACCGGCCGCATCGGCGGCGATACCAACATCGCCACATCGATGATCAAAATCCTGCGGTCGGGCCGGGCGGACGTGCCGCCGGGCGCCATCCGAATCGGCCGGGCGGACGACAACGACATCGTCATCCCCGAGGTACTGGCGTCACGGCATCACGCCATGCTGGTCCAGACGGCCCACGGCACCGAGATCCGGGACAACCGAAGCATCAACGGCACCTTCGTCAACGGGGCGCGGGTCGAGACGGCGGTACTGAACGACGGCGACGTCGTCACAATCGGCAACATCGACCTGATATTCAGCGACGGCACGCTGGCACGCCGGAACGAGAGCACGGCGGCGACGCGCACCGGGGGGCTCGATGTTCGCCGGGTGACGTGGACGATCGAGAACAACAAGACGCTGCTGGACGACATCTCGTTGGCCGCGCAACCCGGAACGCTCACGGCGGTCATCGGTCCATCCGGCGCGGGTAAGTCGACGTTCGCCCGATTGGTGGCCGGATACACCCAGCCCACCGACGGCACGGTGACGTTCGAGGGCCACAACATTCACTCCGAGTACGCCTCGCTGCGCAGCAGAATCGGCATGGTGCCGCAGGACGATGTGGTGCACGGGCAGCTGACCGTGAAGCAGGCGCTGGGGTACGCCGCCGAACTGCGGCTGCCGCCGGACACCACCAGCGATGACCGCGCCCAGGTGGTGGCCCGGGTGCTGGAGGAACTCGAGATGACCAAACATCTCGAAACCAGAGTCGACAAACTGTCGGGCGGGCAGCGCAAGCGTGCGTCGGTGGCACTGGAGCTGCTGACCGGCCCGTCGCTGCTGATCCTCGACGAGCCCACCTCGGGTCTGGACCCTGCCCTGGACCGCCAGGTCATGACCATGCTCCGCCAGCTGGCCGACGCCGGTCGTGTGGTGCTGGTGGTCACCCACTCGCTGACCTACCTCGACGTCTGCGATCAGGTGCTATTGCTGGCCCCCGGCGGCAAGACCGCGTTCTGCGGGCCACCCAGCCAGATCGGCGCGGCCATGGGCACGACGAACTGGGCCGATATTTTCAGCTCGGTCGCCGGCGACCCCGATGCGGCCAAGGCGCGGTACCTGGCGCACACGGGTCCGCCGGCGCCGGCGCCCGCGCCCGAGAAGCCCGCGGAGCTGGGTGATCCACCGCAAACGAGTCTGTTCCGGCAGTTCTCCACGATCGCCCGTCGCCAGATTCGGTTGATCGTCTCGGACCGCGGCTACTTCGCCTTCTTGGCATTGCTGCCGTTCATCATGGGTTCGCTGTCGATGTCGGTGCCCGGCGACGTCGGTTTCGGCGTTCCTAACCCACTGGGTATTGCGCCCGGCGAACCCGGGCAGATTCTGGTGCTGCTCAATGTCGGCGCGGTGTTCATGGGCACCGCGTTGACGATTCGAGATCTGATCGGTGAGCGCGCGATCTTCCTGCGAGAACAGGCCGTTGGGCTGTCCACGTCCGCGTACTTGTTGGCGAAGGTCTGTGTGTACACCGTGTTCGCGATTGTCCAGTCGGCGATCGTGACCGTCATCGCGCTGATCGGCAAGGGTGGCCCGACACGGGGCGCCGCCGCGTTAGGCAGTCCCGGACTTGAGCTGTTCGTGGACGTCGCCTTGACCACCGTCGCCTCGGCGATGCTCGGGTTGGCGTTGTCGGCCGTCGCCAAGTCCAACGACCAGATCATGCCCCTGCTGGTGGTGGCGGTGATGTCGCAGCTGGTGTTCTCCGGCGGCATGATTCCCGTCACCGACCGCATCGGGCTCGACCAGATGTCCTGGGTCACACCAGCAAGATGGGGATTCGCGGCGTCAGCCTCCACGGTTGACCTGACGACATTGCAACCCGGTCCACAGACGCCGAAGGACTCGCACTGGGAGCACAACGCCGGCACCTGGTGGTTTGACATCGGCATGCTGGCCACAATCAGCATCTTTTATCTCGGGTTCGTACGCTGGAAGATTCGCCTCAAGGGCGGCTGATAGCTTTCTCCACTAAGTAGCCGAACGTCGAGTTGTCGGGCTGAAAAGCCCAATTCCGGGCCGACAAGTCGACGTTCGAGGGAGAGATAAGGTCTGGAGTGGACTTCGAGTTCGATGCTGAGCAGCGTGCCTGGCTGACCGAGGTTCGCGAATTCCTCGATGCCAACGTCACCGCGGAATTACGAGCCGAACTCGCCCAGCACGATCTGGAGTTTCTCGGCGGTGAGGTGGCGCGGTTTCGTCGCAAGATCGGCGAGAAAGGCTGGTTCGGGCTGAACTGGCCCCGCGAGTACGGGGGCCTTGCAGGTGAGGGGGGCCTCGGCGCCGTTTATCAGCATCTGCTGATGAGTGAGTTTGAATACTGGGGCGTGCCCGGGCCTGACCTGACCGTCACCTCGGTGGCGCCGATGATCATGCGCCACGGCACCGAGCGGAACAAATCCGAGTGGCTGCCGCCGATCGGCAACGGCGAAATGATCTGCGCCGTCGGTTATTCGGAGTCTGAAGCCGGAACGGACCTGGCCAGCCTGCGTACCCGTGCGGTGCGCGATGGCCAGGAATGGGTGATCAACGGTAGCAAGATCTGGAACAGCGGGGCGCAGCGCGCCACTCACGAATGGCTCTGTGTGCGAACCGATCCCGATAGTGCCCGCCATCGCGGCATTTCGGTGATCATCGTCCCGATCGACAGCCCCGGTGTGCAAATCCGCCCGCTGTACGCGTGGTCGGGCTATCGCACGAACGAGGTTCACTTCCAGGACGTTCGGGTTCCGCTGACCAATCTGATCGGCGAGGAGAACCGTGGCTGGACCTATATCACCGGCGCTCTCGACCTGGAACGTGGCGCGCTGACCAACGCGGGCGATCTGCGCCGAGCCGTCGACGACCTGAACGAACTCGCCCTCCGCCCGCGCCGTGACGGCACGGTGCCCGGCCGAGATGCTGCCCTCCGCAGGCGGCTGGCGCAGGCCGAGGCCGACGTCGAGGTGGCCACGTTGATGGGTTACGAGGCCGCATCGATCCTGGACAGCGGAGTCATCCCGACGGTGGAGGTCAGCGTGGAGAAGATCTTCACCAGTGAGCTGCGCCAGCGGATCGCCGACCTGGCCCTCGATCTGCTCGGCCCTGACGGCTTGTTGGCGCACCGCAGCCAAGACGCGCCGATGGCGGGTAAGTTCGAACGCCTCTACAGGGCAGCGCCGTTGATGCGTTTCGGTGGGGGCACCAACGAGGTGCTGCGCGACATCATCGCCCAGCGCGGCCATGGCATGCCCTCCTATGGGCGCTGACAAGATACGAGCCGGGATCCTCTGAATTCATGAAAGCGACACTGACCGCAGAGCAACGCGAATTCGCCGCGAGTTCGCGTGCACTGCTGGCCGCGGAGTGTCCGCCGAGTTTGGTGCGCGCCCTGGGCGAGCCCGGCGCCGACCGGACTACGCCGGCGCTGTGGAAGGCGTTGGCGGACGCCGGCGTATTCGGGCTGTCCATCGGCGAGGAGTACGGCGGCTCCGGTGGTTCGCTTGGCGATCTTGCCGTCTTTTTCACCGAGGCCGGTCGCGCGCTGTGCCCGACGACGGTACACAGCACCGTTGCGGCCGTGCTTGCGATCGATGAGCTCGGTTCCCCCGATGTCGGGGCCGCGTGGCTACCCCAGTTGGCCGGCGGCAGCGCCCGCGGCACCACGGCGTTGTGGAATGCCCGCGATGCCGGGGTCGTGTCGCCCGTGCTGCAGGCACATCCCTCCGCGGGCGGGGGCTGGCGGCTAACCGGAGTTGCGGACTACGTCGCCGACGCCGACATCGCGGACCTCGTCGTGGTTTCGGCCGCCGACACGAGGTTCGACCGGGAAGCCGCTCGCGCGCTTGTTTTCATCGTTGACACCGGTGCGACCGGCGTGAGCGTGGAGCCCCTCCCGATGGCGGGCGGGCACCGCGCCTTCGCAGTGCGTTTCGACGGCGTGGCGGTGACTGCCGACGCGCTGCTCGGCGACGATCACGGCGTCGCTGCGCCGGCGCTGCGCCGGGTAGCCAACGCCGCGGTGGCATTGGGATCGCTCGACTTGGTCGGGGTCGGGCAGGCCGTGCTCGACCGCACCGTCGACTACATCAAGCTGCGCCACCAGTTCGGGCGGCCAATCGCGTCCTTCCAAGCGGCGCAACATCTAATCGCCAACATGCACATCGCGCTGGCCGCGGCGCGGTTGGCGGCGCTCTCGGCGGTCTTTTGGATAGGGCGGGGTCGCACGGCCACCAGGGAAACCGCCATCGCGCGTATGCATGCCGCCGCCGCGGTCAGGCTGATAACCCTGGATGCGCACCAACTACACGGCGGGATCGGCTACGTGACCGAGACCGACCTGCATCTGTGGAGCGAACGGGCAAGGCTCGGCTCGACGTTTGGTGGAACATCTGAGGTCGCCGCGTCGTGGCTCGAGGACTGCTTGGCAGAGACCCGACAGGAAAGGGGAACCAGTTGAGCGAGGCCACCTTGATCGACGCCGAATCGGCGTCTCGAGTCGGTACCGTCGCCGCCTCGGCGACCGGTGAGGTGAACCGGCGCGATTGGCAGCGCTGGGCGGCGGCGGTCGGTGACCACAACCCGTTGTATTTCGATGCCGATTACGCTCGTTCGAACGGTTTTCGCGACGTTATCTGCCCCCCACTGTTCCTGCAATACGCGGTGCTGGGCGTCGCGGCTCTGGACTCGCTGCGCGCTGACGGCTCGTCCGGCGCGGTGTCGGGCGGTCTTGCGTTTCCCCGCGCGCCCAAGCGAATGGCCGGTGGGGAGAGCTTTACCTTCCACCTGCCCGCTTATCACCGCGACGACATCGAAATGGTCCGCACCATCGAGTCGATCGTCGAAAAGCAAGGCCGCTCTGGCAGATTCGTGCTGGTCACCTGGCGCACGGTATACCACAACCAGCACCGCGATCTGGTAGCCGAAGCGTCGACGTCGATGATCGCCCGACCCTAGGAGAGCCATGACGGATGAGCAACTGTTCTACGAAGACGTCGGCGTGGGTGAGCAGCTGACGGCGCTAAACGTCACCGTCGACGAAACCCAGCTCTTCTTCTTCAGCGCCGCCACCTATAACGGTCACCGCATTCACTACGACAAGCATTGGGCGCAAACGGTCGAAGGCTACGACAATGTGCTGGTGCAAGGGCCGCTGCAGGCGGCGCTGCTGGCTCGCGCGATCGGCGACTGGATTGGCGGACGCGGCCGCCTGGTCTCGTACTCGGTGCAGAACCGGGCGACTGCCTACCCGGGTGAGCTGCTCACCTTCGGTGGGGAAGTCACCGGCAAGCGCCTCAGCGACGGCGGCGCCGGATTGGTGGACCTCGATATCGCCGGCCGTCGCGATGACACGGTGCTGATGCCGGGCACGGCGACGGTCGAGCTTCCTCGACGCGAGACGCCGTCGTGAGTGGGCTACGCGGCGACGCGGCCATCATCGGCATCGCCGAATTGCCCGCCGAACGCCGGCCGAACGGACCGCCGCTGTTCACCCTCGACCAATACGCGCTGCTGGCGAAATTGGTCGTCGAAGACGCGGGCATAGATCCCGCTCGTATCAACGGCCTGCTCACCCACGGCATCGCCGAGTCGGCAATGTTCGCGCCGGCAACCCTGTGCGAATACCTCGGCCTGGCTTTGGATTTCGGTGAGCGCGTCGACCTGGGTGGCGCCACGTCCGCGGGAATGGTGTGGCGGGCCGCGGCCGCCGTGGAACTCGGCATCTGCGACGCCGTGCTGGCCGTGGTACCCGGATCGGCATCCGTGCCCCAGCCGCCTCTGTCCAAGAAAAACCCCCCGGCTGCCCCGAATTGGTATGGGGCGTCGTCAAACAACTACGGGTCGCCGCAGGCCGAGTTCGAGATCCCGTTCGGCAACGTCGGCCAGAACGCGCCGTACGCCCAGATTGCTCAGCGTTATGCCGCGGAATTCGGTTATGACCCGGCAGCGGTCGCCAAGATCGCCGTCGACCAACGTGTCAACGCGTGTGCGCACCCAGGTGCGGTCTTCCACGGCATTCCGCTCACCGTCGGCGACGTTCTGGGCAGCCCGATGATCGCCGATCCGATCCACATGCTCGAGACGGTGATGCGCGTCCAAGGCGGTGTCGGGGTGTTGATCGCCAACGCCGACATCGCGCGTCAAAGTCGCCATCGTCCGGTCTGGATTACCGGATTCGGCGAACACATCGCCTTCAAGACCCCGACCTACGCGGATGACCTGCTGCACACGCCTATCGCGCGCGCCGCCGATAAGGCATTCGCGATGGCGGGGCTGAGCCGATCCGACGTGGATGTTGCGTCGATCTACGACTGCTACACCATCACGGTGCTGATGAGCCTGGAAGATGCCGGCTTCTGCGCCAAAGGCGAAGGCATGTCGTGGATTGCCGCACACGATTTGACCTACCACGGCGACTTTCCGCTGAACACCGCGGGCGGTCAGCTGTCCTTCGGGCAGGCCGGCATGGCCGGCGGTATGCATCATGTCGTCGACGGTGCGCGCCAAGTCATGGGTCGCGCCGCCGACGCGCAGGTGCCGGACTGCAACACCGCCTTCGTCACCGGCAACGGAGGCATCATGAGTGAGCAGGTCGCCCTGCTGATGGTGGGGGACTAGTGGCGCCGGCGACGATGCAGAGCGAAGCGATGAGGTGGGGGCACCTCCCGCTTGCGGGGGAGAGCGGCGCATGACAGAAATGCATCCCCTCCCCGAGCCAACGCCGGTCTCGCAGCCCTTCTGGGACAGCCTGGCGCAACACCGGATCCTGGTGCAGTATTCGCCTTCCCTGGACCGCTATGTCTTCTATCCGCGTACCCTCGCGCCCGGCACCCTGGCTGACGACCTGGAATGGCGCGAAATCGACGGTGCCGGAACGCTGTACACCTACACCGTCGCCCGTCGGCCAACCGGTCCGCCGTGGGCCGATGCGCTGCCACAGCTGCTGGCGGTGGTGCAGTGGGATGCCGGGCCCCGCATCAGCACCGAACTCGTCGACGTGGACCCGAGCGATATCCGGATCGGGATGCGGTTGCAGCCGGTGTTCTGCGATCAGCCCGAAGCCGGCATCACCCTGCTGAAGTATCGGCCGGCGTGAACGAGGACGTCCAGGAGATGCTGGACCAGCTCAATGCCGGCTTCCCGGATGTGGAGAACATGACCGGCCCGCAGGCGCGCGCCGCGGTAGCCCAACGGCGGGCGCCGGTCAACAATGTGGACGACGTTCGAAGCACCGTCGACACCTCGGTGCCCAGCTCCGACGGCGCCATACCGGTGCGGATTTATTACCCGCACGGCGCGCCGACCGATGATCTCCCCGGAATCGTCTTTTGCCACGGTGGTGGATTCGTCTTCTGCGACATCGAATCCCACGATGGCTTCTGCCGCGCCCTGGCACGCGGCAGCGCCGCGGTGGTGGTGTCGGTGGGCTACCGCCTGGCTCCCGAGCACCGCGCACCGGCGGCGGCGCTGGACGCTTTCACCGCCTTTTGCTGGGTCGCCGAACACGCAGCGGACCTGGGTATCGACCCGAAGCGGATCGCGATCGCCGGCGACAGCGCCGGCGGGAATCTGGCCGCGGTCGCTGCCATTCTGTGCCGCGACCGCGATGTCACTGCGCCCGCCGCTCAGCTGTTGCTCTACCCGGCGATCGACCCTTCCTGCGACACCGACAGCTACCGCCGCTACGGCAGTGGACACTTCAATACCCGAGCCGCCATGCAGTGGTACTGGCGCCAGTACCTGGGTGGCGGAGAGGGTTTCGAGCCCCCTTACCTGGTCGCCCCGGCTCGCGCGGATTCGCATGCGGGCCTGCCGCCCGCGGTCATCGTCACCGCCGGCCGCGATCCGCTGCACAGCGAGGGGTGCGACTACGCACGTCGGCTAGGCGACGCCGGAGTGCCGGTCGTGCACCGTGACTTCGCCGGGTTGTTCCACGGCTTCATGACGATCCAATCCTTCGCTCCGGCGGAGAGAGCACGCGACCTCGTATGCGGCGACCTGCGGGAGCTGCTTGACGCCAAAGGGAATTGACACAGTGGAGACAGTCCAGCAACTGCTGCGCCAGCGTAGGCACGACGACACCCCCGCGGTCGCGTGCGGGGATCGGGTCTGGACCTGGCGAGAACACCTTGCCGAGGCCGAAGCCGAGGCGGCCGCCATGATCGCCCTCGCCGATGCGACGCGCCCGCTGCATGTCGGCGCGCTGCTCACGAATTCGCCCGCGATGCTTCGCGCCATGGCCGCCGCGGCGCTTGGCGGCTACGTGTTGTGTGGGATCAACACCACCCGGCGCGGGGCGGCCCTGCTGGGCGATGTTCGGCGATCCGACTGTCAAATCCTTCTCGTCGACGGCGCGCACCTGTCTCTACTGGATGGCCTGGATCTCAATGGAATTCAGGTTCTCGAGGTCGAAGGGACGCGCTACTCCGACGCGGTAGCCGCGGCGCCACCTCTGGTCGCGCATCGCGAGGTCGTCGGCGCCGACACCCTGATGATGATCTTCACGTCTGGTACCAGCGGAGATCCCAAGACCGTCCAGTTCGCGCACGCGATGGCGATCATGTGCGGCGCCAGCCTGGTCTACCAGTTCGACGTCACCGCCGATGACGTCTGCTACCTGTCGATGCCGTTGTTTCATTCCAACGGCATCGCCGCCGCTTGGGCGGTGGCCATCAACAGTGGCGCCACCATGGTCCCAGCCCGATTTTCACCGTCGCGCTTCCTCGACGACGTCCGCCGCTATCGCGTGACTTACATGAGCTATGTCGGCAAGCCGCTGGCCTTACTCCTGGCCACTGTTGAGCGCTCTGACGATGCCGACACGACGCTCCGGTTGGCCTACGGAAACGAGGCGACCGATCGCGATATCGAGGAATTCGGCAGGCGTTTCGGATGCCGCGTAGTCGACGCCTTCGGCTCCAGCGAGTTCGCGGTGATCGTCGTGCGCGAGGACGGCACCCCGCCCGGCTCGATCGGCAAGCCGTATCCCGGTGTGGCCATCTACAACCCGATGACGTTGAAGGAGTGCGAGGTCGCGGAGTTCAATGAACACGGCGCGCTGACCAACTTTGACGACGCGGTCGGTGAACTCGTCAACACCCAAGGTGCCGGGCCGTTCGCCGGCTACTACAACGACGCGGCGGCGACGGCTCAGCGTGTGCGCCATGGCATGTATTGGTCCGGCGATCTGGCCTACCGCGACGCCCAGGGCTGGATCTATCTGGCCGGCCGAACCGCGGATTGGATGCGGGTTGACGGCGAAAACTTGGCGGCCGCCCCGATCGAGCGGATCCTGGTGCGACTGCCGCAGGTCAGCCAGCTGGCGGTCTACGCGGTTCCCGATGACCGGGTGGGCGACCAAGTGATGGCCGCGCTGGTCCTACGTGACGGAATGCGTCTGGAGCCCGACGAATTCGAGAAGTTCCTCGCGACGCAACCCGACTTGTCGCCCAAGGGGTGGCCGCGCTACGTGCGCATCAACGATGATCTGCCGGTGACGGCCACCAACAAGATCCTCAAGCGCGAGCTGATCGCCGCGGGCGTCACCGCTCAGGGCGGCGTGCTGTGGTCGCGGCCGGCACGCGGCACAACCTACACGATCGCCTGAATGGGTTAGGCGGGTTCAGGCGCTTCCCCGAACCGGGCGAGCACGAGCGTCGCGGAGACAGCTACGACGAATCCGACGACAACGACCCAGCCGAGGCCGTCGCGGGCGCTGTCGCCCAGCCAGATCACCCCGACAAGCGCGGGTGCGATCGTTTCACCGACCACCATGGCCGCCACGGTTGTCGTCACCGAGCCGCGCTGCAACGCGGATGTGAGCAACAGAAACCCAGCGGCCCCACCCGCGAAGAGCGCGTACAGGGCGGGGTTGAAGTAGAACGCGCGTTTGGTGGGATCGATCACATCGAGCAGGCGCACGGCGATCTCCACAACACCGAAGCCGCTTCCGGCGCACAGGCCCAGGGCAAATCCGCGTTCGCGGTCGCCCAGTCGTCCGGCGAAGGCGCCAACGAGGAATAGTGCGGCGACCACACCGAGGAGGGCCCAGCCGAGTCCGGCCGGGGCATGGTGAAAGTGTTCTGGTCCGGCGGCGAGGGCGAGGACAGAGAGGCTGGCGCAGACCACTCCCACGGCGGTCCACTCGGCCGGTGACAGCCGCGTCGACAGCACCCACGCCGACACGATTCCGGTGACCGCGATCGAGGCAGCCAACGCCGCGGCGACAACATAGATCGGCACCAGGCGCAGTGCCGCAACCTGCAGGAGGAAGCCGAGTCCGTCAAGAGCAAGGCCGGCGAGGTAGCGCCATTGCCGGAGAGCCCGCACGACCAGCGCGGCGTCGATGCCCGAGCCACTGCCGGCATCCACCGATCGCGTTGCCATGGCCTGCAGCACCGAGGCCGTCCCGTAACACACCGAGCAGCCCAGAGCGAGGAGGAAACCGAGAAGCACAGACTGACAATAGCGGCATCGCGCTCGCGGGCGCGGCTTGCAGCGAAAGAAGGATCAGCGCAAAACGTTGCGGGGGAGGGTGAGTGGCAGATCGAGGGCGCTCAGCAAGCCCGGCTTCGCTTCCACGACATAGGGTATGGCGTTCACGACCCGCATTGTCGTCGACACCATCGCACCCGCGCCCGATTCCATCACGGACCCTGAGGCTTTCGGATCGACCACGCTGGCCGTCATGTCGCAGCTGATGTCAGGCTCGCCCTCGATGCGTATCCGGTAGACGGGTCGCTGCGCGCCTTCGCCCCACTGCGGCGCGAGGTCCGGAGCCAGGCGGTTGACATGCTCGATGATCATCACCTCGCGGCCGCCGATCACGGCGATGGCCTGGGTGCGCAGCGCACCACAGGTGCCGGCCTCGGCCGTGCCGAAGGCGACGTGCAAGTCGCGGTCGGTCGCTACCCTGTCGAACCTCTCTTTGATCTCGTCGATCTCCAGGCCGAGGCCATGGGCGATCAGGCGCAGTCCGGGGCCCCACTGGAACGAGATGGTGCCCGGTAGGGAAAGCAGCGCGGGATAGTCGAGCGGTCGGCCGAATCCCATGGCGTCAGACATCGTTTCCACGACGGGATAGTCGTCATAGAGCGCGATCTCGGCGGCATGGATGCGGCGGATCGACTTCGACTGGGTGGCGAGCATCAACACCAGATGGTCAGCCGCGAAACCGGGTTCGATGCCGCTCGCGTACAGCGACGCTCCTCCGCTCGCGGCGGCTTGTTCCAGCTGCTCCCTCCACACGTCGGGCTCGAAACCCGGCGGGTAGATCAGGCGGTGCACGGTGGTGGTGACGACGTTGATGCCGGCTTCCAGTAGCCGCACGTAGTCAGGCACCGCTGCCGCGTCCCGTTCGGGCCCCATGGCCGCGTACACGACGCAATCCGGTCTCAACGCGATTAGCTCGTCGGCGTTGTTCGTCGCCGCCACGCCGATCGGGCCGATGCCGACGAGTTCGCCGGCGTCGCGGCCCGCCTTCTCGTCGGAATGGACCCACACGCCGACGAGATCGGTACCGGGGTTTTCGGCTATGGCGCGTACCGCGATGGAACCGATGCCACCCGTCGACCAGACGACAACTTTTGGGACCCTGAGCGGACCCTCAGTCATGTGTTGCAACTAATTTCTTGAGCTCCGCGCGCGGTTGTTTGGTAGACGCCATCGAGCAAGGGTATGACGCTCCGACGGTGTAGCGGCGGCTCGGGTCGGCTTGTGCCAAGATCTCTCAAGTTGGGGTCGGTCGATAGAAGTAGTGCAGCACCAGCGCGGTGACGACCCCGTAGCCGAAGTGTGGAATGAGATCACTGATCCAACCGACCAGGCCCCAGGTCCGCGGGTCAGTCACCCCGAGCACGGTCATCGGCCCGTTGGTGCCAACAAGCGCCAGGAGCGTCGCGACAAGAGCGGCGACGAGCAGTCTCGGCCGCCAGCCCAGCGCGTAGGCCAGCCCGAGAATCAGGCCCATGCCGATGCCGGCCGCATACCCGGTGAGCGCGCCCAGGCCCGAGATTCGATTCGCCAGGACGTCACCGCTGCCCGGAACAGTCAGATGAAGCAGCCTCGTCATGGCTTCGACGGTCCGCTCGGGCGTTGTGCTGGTCGACCGGCCCCGGATGGCGATGTCCAGGTACGTGATCACGTTGAGGGTGGTGGTGCCGGCAGCGCCGGCGACCGCGCCGATCAGCAGGCCCGGCCACAGCCTAGAGACCTGACGCGTGCTCGGCAGTCCCGGCCGATCTCGGGCGGTCGGTGTGGTTTCCACAGCTATCCATGCCTATCTATACCGAAGCATCCGTAACGACCTTATGCATGCGTAACGCGAGCTCCCGCTTCTACAGCAGGCTATGCCATCGTGGCCCTGTTGTGGACCGGCGCAATCACTGCTTTGCCAGGGTGAACTGATTGAGGTCGATGTAGCCGATCCGGAACATCTCTGCGCAGCCGGTCAGGTACTTCATATAGCGTTCGTAGACCTCTTCGGACTGAATCTCGATGGCCTCGGTTTTGTGTGCCTTCAGGGCTTCGGCCCAAAGGTCGAGGGTCCTGGCGTAATGCGGCTGCAGCGACTGGCGCCGGGTCAGCGTGAAACCCGCCTTCGCCGAATGCTCCTGCACCATTTCGATCGTCGGCGTCTGGCCCCCGGGGAAGATCTCGGTCAAGATGAACTTGATAAACCGGATGAACTTGGACGTGATCGGCAAGCCGTGCTTGATAAGCCCCTGTTCGTCCAAGCCCGTGATGGTGTGTAACAGCATTACGCCGTCGGCGGGCAGGATCTCGTAGGCACGCGCGAAGAAGTCCGCGTAGCGGTCGTAGCCGAAATGCTCAAACGCACCGATCGACACGATGCGGTCGACGGGCTCGTCGAACTGTTCCCAGCCATTGAGCAACACCCGCCTATGGCGCGGGCTGTCCATCTCGTCGAACGACTTCTGCACGTGTGCGGCCTGGTTTTTGGACAACGTCAGGCCCACGACGTCCACGTCATAGACCTCGATAGCCCGGCGCATGGTGGCCCCCCACCCGCAGCCGACGTCGAGCAATGTCATGCCCGGCCGCAGGCCCAGCTTGCCAAGCGAAAGGTCGATCTTGGCGAGCTGAGCTTCTGCCAGCGTGAAGCCCGGGCGCTTGAAGTATGCGCAGCTGTAGGTCTGGCTGGGATCCAGAAATAATCGGAAGAAGTCGTCGGACAGGTCGTAGTGCGCCTGCACATCGGCGAAGTGAGGTGTCAACTTCTCGGCCATAAGTGTTTGCTCCCCCGGACAGCAATGCTCCGTTGAGCTGAGCATACACGGATCCCGCTTACCCCTGGAAAGTTAGCGGTGTTACGTTAAGACGGAATGTTTGCTGGAGCGCGCGCGGTGCGGGTAGGGGTGACGGCCGGTTATTTCCGACAGGGCGGTGCCTATGATTTGGTGATGAGCGCAGGTGGGCTGGATACCGTGGGCTCGCCGGCATTCACCGACGAGGACCCGGCCCGGTTTCGCGCCGCCGGCTGGTGGTCAGACACGACATTGTCCGATGCGGTACGTCGTAACGCCGAACAGTCACCGGACCGCGTCGCGTATCTCGACTACGACGGTATATCGCTGACGTGGCGCGAATTCGAATCCGCGGCAACCGCTCTGGCGGAACAGCTGGCCGGCGTCGGCATCTGTCCGGGGGATCGGGTTGCGGTCTGGCACGGCGACTCCGCCGCAATCCACGCGTTATTCGTCGCAGTCGAGCGCTGCGGTGCCGTGGTCGTGGGTATCGGCGCGCGGGCCGGAACCCGCGAGGTCGCAGCGATACTGGGCAATTCGAAGCCGAGGATCGTGATCAGCGACAGTCAGCGCAGCCACGCGGCGACGCAGGTGGTTGCGACCGCCGGGGTGCCGTTGCTGGTTTTGGGCCTGGTGGGAGGCGCTCTGCGGTTGAACGTCTTCGCGGCGCCCAGGGCATTGAGAGTCGACTCCCAGCTCGGACCCGACGACGTCTTTCTGATCAACTCCACCTCCGGGACCACCGGCCTGCCCAAGTGCGTGGTGCACACCCAAAATCGGTGGTACTACTTTCATCAAAAGGCTGTCGCCAACGGCCGGCTGGCCTCCGACGACGTGTTCCTGCCCGTCATACCAATGCCGTTCGGTTTCGGAATCTGGACCAGCCACACGACTCCGATCTACCTTGGTGCCACGACGGTGGTCATGGAACGTTTCACCACCAGGGCGGCATGCGAGGCGATAGCCCGGCACAAGGTCACCGTGTTATGTTGTGTCAGCACGCAATTGACAATGATGATGGCCGATCGTGAATGCCGCGATTACGACCTGAGCTCATTGCGCGTCGTTTTCGCGGGCGGCGAAGCGCTACCGTATCGGCCCGCCGCCGAGTTCGAGGAACTCACCGGGGCCAAGATTCTGCAGTTCTACGGGTCGAACGAGACCGGGCTGCTGAGCGGGACGACGCTAGATGACCCACTGGGCCGCAGATTGCGCACCGGTGGGCGGATCGTGCCGGAAATGGCGGTGCGGCTCTTCGACGGCGACGAGGACGTCACCGAGACGGGGCGGGGCCAGCCCGCGTGCCGGGGCCCCGCTACCAGCCTCGGCTACCTCGGTGGGACCGACCACGACAAGCTCTTCACCCGCGACGGGTGGATGCGCATGGGCGACATCTGTGAGATCGACGCGGATGGCTATCTGAGTGTCACCGGCCGAACATCGGACTTCATCTTGCGCGGTGGCAAGAACATCAGCGCGTCGCAGGTTGAGGACGCCGTGATGACCCACCCGGCGATCGCGGTCGCGGCGGCGGTCGCGATGCCCGATCCAATATTTGGCGAAAAGGTTTGCCTCTACGCCGAATTCGTCGATGATGCGAGCATTGAACTGCCCGAGCTCGTCGAGTACCTGTTGGGACTCGGAGTCTCCAAGGAATTGCTGCCCGAGCGACTCATCGCGGTCGACGCACTTCCCCGATCGTCCGGCGGAAAGATCGCTAAAGGCGAACTCCGCGAGGATATCAAAACACGGACGGTATCCGATTGAAGGACGGAGGGCGATGATGAACGCTCCTAACCCGCGCCGAGGCGGCCTGGAGGTGTGGGCGCCGTCGGTGGTACCCCCGATCGGGGTCGAGCTGACCAACGAGCAGGCACTCGCGGTGGCCTTCCGCCATCTGGCCGGCATCGGGTTCGCCGAAAACATGGCCGGCCACATCACCTGGCAGCTGGACGGACAGACGGACATGTTGGTCAATCCGTGGGGACTGTGGTGGCAGGAGCTCACCGCATCGGACATCTGCGCGGTGGACAGCGATGCGCGGGTGGTGAGCGGTCGGTGGGACGTGACACCGGCGATTCACATCCACACCGAACTACACCGCGTCCGCGCTGACGCCCGGGTGGTCATTCACAACCACCCTTATTACGTGTGTGTGCTCGCCGCGCTGGGCAGGCTTCCCGAATTGGTGCATCAGACCGGCTCGCTGTTCTTGGATGACCTGTGTCTGGTCGACACCTACGGTGGTGAAATCGACACCGCGGCCGGCGCCAGTGATCTAGCGGCGCGCATCGGAGACGCCAACCTTACGATCCTGGCCAACCATGGCGTCATCGCAACCGGCCATAACCTGGCCGAGGCCGTCTACCGGGCGGCGTCGATCGAGCGGGTGTGCAAGCTGGCCTACGACGTGATGCTGACCGGACAGGATCCGCTGAGAATGGACTGGTCGGACATGGCCGGCATGCAACGCTCGCTTATCGAGCGGGCCGCCGACGTCTACTGGGCGGGCGCGGCCCGGATGACCATCAAAGCCGATCCGGGCGTGCTGAAGTGAGGGCATCGACGGTGCACTCAACCATGCGGGGGCAAGGAGCCTAACGAGTGAAATCGATCGACGAGCTGGCCGGCGACCTGAACTTCACCACCGCCAAGACCGGCGAGGATCGCACGGTCACGTTTCTGCCCGACCCGCCCCGGGCCCGGCGCCGCTACACGGTGATCTCGGCCGACGATCACATCGTCGAACCCCCGGACACGTTCACCGGCCGTCTCCCACGAAAGTTCGCCGACCGGGCTCCCAAAGTCGTTGACACCGAGGGCGGCGGACAGACCTGGGTCTATGACGGTCAGGAACTGCCCAATGTCGGGTTCAACGCCGTGGTCGGGCGCCCGGTGTCGGAGTACGGCTTCGAGCCGGTCCGGTTCGACGAAATGCGCAGGGGTGCATGGGATATCCATGCGCGTGTCAAGGATATGGACTTGAACGGCATCTACGCCTCACTCAACTTCCCCTCTTTTTTGCCCGGGTTCGCCGGGCAGCGGCTGCAGCAGGTGACCACGGATCGCGACCTGGCGCTGGCCTCGGTCCGCGCCTGGAACGATTGGCATTTCGAGGTCTGGGCGGGGTCCTACCCCGATCGGATCATTCCCTGCCAATTGCCCTGGCTGCTGGATCCCGAGCTCGGCGCCACGATGATCTACGAGAACGCCGAACGCGGATTTCACGCCGTCACCTTCAGCGAGAATCCAGCCATGCTCGGATTTCCCAGCATCCACTCGGGCCACTGGGATCCGATGATGGCAGCGTGCGCCGAGACCGGCACCGTGGTGAACCTGCACATCGGGTCCTCGGGTTCGTCGCCGTCCACCACCGCGGACGCGCCGCCGGATGTGCAGGGCGTGCTGTTCTTCGCCTACGCCATTTCGGCGGCCGTGGACTGGCTGTATTCCGGCCTGCCCACCAGGTTCCCCGACCTCAAGATCTGTCTGTCGGAAGGGGGAATCGGATGGGTCGCCGGGTTGCTGGATCGCCTCGACCACATGCTCAGCTACCACGCGATGTACGGCACCTGGCAGGCGTTAGGGGAGACCCTCACTCCGGCAGAGGTTTTCACCCGAAACTTCTGGTTCTGCGCGGTTGAAGACAAGTCGTCATTCGTGCAGAGGGAGCGGATCGGTATGGACAACATCATGTTGGAGGCCGATTACCCGCATTGCGACTCAACCTGGCCGCACACCCAAGAAACCATCCATGAAGAGATCGGCGATCTTCCGCCGGATGCGATTCGCAAGTTCACCTGGGAGAACGCCTCCAATTTGTACGGCCATCCGGTGCCGGTCGAAGTCCAACGGGATCCAGACGCCTTCTGACGGTCACCCCCATTGCTCGCGGTTTACTCTGGGGCCGCGCTGGTGGTCCGCAGGATTGCCTCTGCTGCGCGGCGTCCGCTGACCAGCGCGCCTTGAATCGAGGCGGTATCGCGATGGTCGCCGCACAGCCAGATCCCGACCGAGGTGCGCACCGGGCGGCGCAGACTTAAAGGCGCAAGCTGTGCCGGCAGCGCATCGCGGATAACGTTGCGAATCAATAACCTCCATCCGCGCCCATCGCTCTCGAGGATGTTTGCAGCGTGTTCACGCATCGCACTTTCATCCGGCACGGTGCCGTCACGTTCCACTAACGCCGACGCCGCGATCAGGTGCTGGCCCGGCGGCGCGTATGTCGGCGCTACGGCGCTGATCACCGCTGCGTTGAGCACCGGTCCCGGTGGATGGCGGCGAGCATCCACCCGCAGCATCGGTGGCCCCGGCAACGGCTGATCGCTAGCCCACCAATCAGTCACCACCCCGCGCATTTTCGGTGCCGTTTCCGTTGTCAACGCCGCCGCCGCGACCGCTTCCGTCGCAACCACCACCTGCTGCGCCCGCACGCTAATGCCGTCCCCATAGACCCGCCAACCGCCGGTGTCGGGCTCGATGCGAGCAGCTTTGTGGCCAAGCGCTATTCGTCCATTCATTCTGGCGGCGAGCTGTTCCGGCAGGGCTTGCATACCGTCGGCCGGCAACGCGGGCACACCCAGCACGAACATCCGCGCGAGTAGCAACGCGAACGCGTTGGAAGTCGCGCCGTCGGCATCGAGCACAACACCCGCCAGAAAACGGTCGACCACCCTGCGTAACTCGCCGCGCATGCCTGCTCGTTCCAGGGCCTCTCGCAAGCTGAGGTCTGGGCGATGCTGTGCCTTAAGTGTTTTCGGTCGCAGTGCTGGTGCCGCCCATCGTGCCATGGCCACCAGATCACGTGGCTTGACCCCACCGGACGCCAACATTGCGGGCACTCGACCCGGATCGCGAAGCGGATGCACCCACACCGCCGAACCCTCGTCGCGGCGGACCACGATCCCGGCACCGAACGGTTGCAGACGCAGCGCCGACAAGTCGACCGCCCGTCGCAGCTCCGGGTAGGCCGGATTGAGCACCTGAAAGCCTCGGTCACAACGGAACCCGTCGACGAGGTCGGTGCGGATTCGGCCACCGACCGCGTTCTCCGCCTCCCAGATCAGCACATCGCGCCCAGCTGACATCAGCACATCGGCGCAGCGTAAACCGGCCAAGCCCGCACCGATGACTAGAACCTCGGTGTCGTCCATATCAGGTCACTCAGCGTTTCCACCGGAAGTAAGAACCGACGTCCGACTGCTCCGATGTACCCACGCATGCGCAGTTGGCACCATGCGAACCCATGGTAGATGGCGGGAGCAGCCAATGGTGATCAACTGGTGCGGCCCCAGCAGTGACAAGCCGGTGGACCCATGGCGGGTAAACGCTCAGAGAGCAGCAGCAAGCCGTTGCAGAATGTGGGCCGTGGGCTCCGCGGTGGCGTGCCGGTACCCGGTGCCCGCCCATAGGTGCACGTAGTCGGGTTTCCCCGCCGCCGCGGCGGCTTTGCGCAGCGGGCTGGTGAGGTAGTGAATAGCGGGATAGCCGAACGGCGCCTCCGCTTCGTGCGCGTCAATAAAAGCGTTGCGCAGACCGCGGGCCGGGCGCCCGGTGAATGCGTGTGTCAGGACCGTCTCGGTACGCGCGGGATCGGTGAGGGCCGCCTGGTGGGTCGCTGAGGCGCCGCTTTCGTTGGCCCGCAGCAGAACCGTGCCGACGACGGCCGCGGCAGCGCCCGCGCGGATCACGTGGGCCACCGCATCCGGGGTGGCTAGCCCGCCCGCGGCCAATACCGGCAGCCCCGCCGCCGCAACGATCTGTTTGACGAGATCGACGATCGGCACGGGCTGCAAAGGCTGCCGCGGCGAAAGCGTTCCGGAATGGCCACCGGCCACCGCGGCCTGTACCGCAAGCATGTCGACACCGGCGTCCCGGGCTTGGACGGCTTCCTCGGCCGTCGTCACCGTTTGGACGACGACGCTGCCGGCCTGCTGCAACGCGGCGATCACCCGGCGCGGCGGGATAGCGAAGGTGAACGACACCATCGGGACCGGGTCATCGAGCAGGAGCGCGATCTTCTCGTCGAAGCTATCGGTGTCTTCGATCGGATCCGGGGGCAGAGTCAGACCGAACTGGTCGGCCTCTCGTTGAATAATGGCGGCGTAGGCGTGGTAGCTGTCGGGGTCGACCGGCAACGGATTGGGCACAAACACGTTGACGCCGAATGGGATTCCCTCGGTCCGAACCGTTTTGATCTCGCTCTCGATGGCCTCTACCGTCTTGTAGCCGGCCGCGAGCATGCCCAGACCACCGGCCCGAGTCGCGGCCGACACCATCGCCGGGTTGGTCGGGCCGCCCGACATCGGGGCGGCGATCAGCGGGATCGACATCCCAAACTGTGTCAACATTTGTTCGCCCTTTTGTCGATGTCCGAGTCGGTGGCCGGGCCTCCCCACAGCTTAGTCGTGGCGCACTCAGCAGCTGAAGTTCCAATCGGCCGCAATACCTGACAGGATGCTTCAGCGTGAAGCGGCCCAACTTCTTGGTGATCGTGGCGGACGATCTCGGGTTCTCCGATGTCGGCGCCTTCGGTGGCGAGATCAACACACCCAATCTGGATCGGCTCGCCTACGCGGGGATCCGATTCACGGATTTTCATTCCGCGCCGGCCTGTTCGCCCACCCGGTCGATGCTGCTGACCGGAACCGATCACCACATCGCTGGGATCGGGACGATGCTGGAGGTCGCGGGCCCCGCATTCCGGGGCGCGCCCGGCTACGAGGGCTATCTCAACGACCGGGTCGTGGCGTTGCCGGAGCTGCTGCGCGATGCCGGTTATCTGACGCTGATGTCGGGCAAATGGCATCTGGGCAACACGATCGACAGGTCACCGTGGGCCCGCGGGTTTGAGCGTTCGTTCGCGCTTTTGCCGGCCGGCGCCAGTCATTACGGCGGCGCGGCCGCCGGCGTGATGCCCGGGCTCTACGCCGAAGATGACCAGTTCGTCACTGTCGGCGACGAATTCTACTCGTCGGATTTCTATGCCGACACGCTACTGCGCTATTTCGGCGAACGTCGGGAGGATGACGAGCGTCCCTTCTTCGCCTATCTGCCTTTTCAAGCGCCGCATTGGCCGCTGCAGGCACCTGATGAGTCCATCGCTACCTATCGCGGCCGCTACGACGCCGGGCCGGACGCGTTGCGCGAGGCGCGCCTCGTGGCGCTCAAGGAGCTTGGCCTGTGTGCGGCCGACGTCGTGCCGCACCCGGTGGTGGCCGACGACGCGCCGGAGTGGGCCGACATGACGACCGAGCAGCGCGTGTTCTCGGCCCGCACCATGGAGGTCTACGCCGGGATGGTGGACCGGATGGACTGGAACATCGGCCGGGTGATCGACTACCTGGCCGAGACCGGCGAGCTTGACGACACGGTCGTGATTTTCCTATCCGACAATGGCGCGGAGGGCGCGATCGTGGAGGCGATGCCGATCCTTGGTGATCGGATCGTCCAGCTGATCGAAAAGCACTGCGACCATAGCGTGGACAATCTCGGTCGGCCTGACTCGTTCATCTGGTACGGCCCACGCTGGGCGCAAGCTGCCACCGCGCCATCACGCCTGCACAAGGCGTTCACCGCCGAAGGCGGGATCCGAGTGGTCGGGTTCGCCACCTGGCCGGGCTTCGCCCGGCAGCGCGAGATCGGCACGGCGTTCTCGACCGTCATGGACATTGCGCCGACGGTGCTCGAACTCGCCGGCATCGAACATCCGGGAACCACCTACCGCGGCCGCGAGGTAGCACTCATGCGCGGCCAGTCACTGGTGCCGTATCTTTCCGGCGACACCGAGGTGGTTCACGACGCCGTTACCGGCACCGGTTGGGAGTTGTTTGGTCGCCGCGCCATTCGCCAGGGCGACTGGAAGGCGCTGCACCTGCCCGAACCGTACGGCACGGGCACCTGGCAGCTCTACGACCTGTCCACCGACCGGGGCGAGATTGACGATCTGGCTGCCGCGCGCCCCGACAAGCTGGCTGAGCTGCTCGCGCTGTGGGACCGCTACGTCGAGGACAACGGCGTCATCCTCGATCCCATCTCGTTCTTTCAAGACCAGGGGACCTGAGGCAACGCGGCTCGGTGCTAGCGTCGACCCCGTGTCCGCACACGTTCGGATCGGCATCCTGGGTGCGGCCAATATCGCACCGATGGCTCTGACCAAGCCGGCCCGGGAAAACACCGAAGTCGTAGTGGCCGCCGTGGCGGCCCGCGATTCGTCTCGCGCGCAGACCTTCGCCACCAAGCACGGCATCGCGAAGGTGCACGATAGCTACGAGGCGCTGCTCGCCGATCCCGATCTCGACGCCGTCTACAACCCGCTGCCCAACGGCCTGCACGGCCGGTGGACCCGGGCTGCACTGGCCGCCGGCAAGCACGTGCTGTGCGAAAAGCCTTTCACCGCCAACGCCGACGAGGCCCGCGAGATCACCGAACTGGCCGCGCAGTCCGATCGGGTGGTGATGGAGGCGTTTCATTACCGATACCATCCGCTCGCTCTGCGCGTCGAAGAGATCATTGCCTCGGGGGAGCTGGGCAAGCTCGAGCGGGTGGAGACGGCCATGTGCTTCCCGCTGCACAACTTCTCCGACATCCGATACAACTACTCACTGGCCGGCGGCGCGACGATGGATGCCGGGTGCTACGCGGTGCACATGGCGCGCACGTTCGGCGGCGGCACGCCGGAAGTCGTTTCGGCACAGGCGAAACTGCGCGATCCGCAAATCGACCGCGCGATGACGGCCGAGTTGCGATTCGCCGCTGGGCACACGGGCCGGGTTCGTTGCTCGATGTGGTCGTCGGACCTGCTGCGAATCAGCGCAAAGGTGGTCGGTGAGCAGGGCGAACTGAGTGTGCTAAATCCGGTGCTACCACAGATGTTTCATCGGCTGTCGGTTCGTTCGACGGACGGGAAACGTACCGAGCGCTTCTCGCGCCGCGCCACTTACGCATATCAGCTCGACGCGTTCGCGGCGGCGGTGCTGCGTGGCGAGCCGGTGAAGACGACGCCGGCGGACGCCGTCGAGACCATGACGGTCATCGATGAGATCTATCGGGCCGCCGGCCTCCCACTGCGCCAGCCGAGCTGAAACTCAGCCCGATCGGCCGGCCTCCACCTCTGACAACAACCGGCGTGCTGCGTCGACACAGGGGCGCAGCCGATCGACGGGGCTGACGCCGGCCAGCGCCAGGGATCGCTGCGGTATTTCGAGTTCGATCACGATGTCGGGTGGGAGCGCAGAGATGATGTCGCGCAACGGTAGTTCGCCGGTACCGGGAACCATGCGCTCAAAGATGGCTTCCTCGGAATAGTTGTCATGGTTGTCGAAGCGAGGGCGCAGCGTCGTGTCGCAAAGCTGGGCGTAGCCGATGGACGCGGGATCGAGGGCCGCGAGGTCGGCGGCACCGTGTCCCGACCGCACCAGATGCATGGTGTCGATCAGCAGTCGGAATTCGGACCTGCCGACGTGCTCCCAGGCCGCCCGCGCGGTGGGCAGGTCAGCGATGGTCAGGCCCGGAACCGGTTCGACCGCCGTCTGAATGCCGCGCTGGGCGGCAAGTTCGGTGAGGGCGGCGAACTGGTCAAAGGTGCGGTTCAGATCCGGGTCGAGGCTGACGGTGTTAATCCAGGGCACGCCGAGCTCGGCCAAAACGTCGAGATCTATGCAGAATTGCTGCATTTCGGCACCGGGCAGTACTAAGAAGCCGTCGCCGAGCGAGATGGTCACGCCGCGGTGAGCCATCGCGGCGAGTAAATCCTTCCTGAGCCCGACGTCGTTCTTCAGCGAGTAGGGCGCAAAGCCGAGCGGCAGCAACGGCGCGCCCTGGACGACGGTCGAGATGTAGCGGCAGCCGAGATCTGCCGCAACGCCGATCAGGTCCAGCGGCGGAAGGGCGAATACGCTGAGCATCCCGATGCCCAGCTGATCCGTCATGCGGGTCGGCCTACCAGACCGGCCAATTGGTCGGCCGCCTGGACCGTCTGGGTGGTCAGCACGACCTCTCCGGAAGTGACGTGCATTTCGATGATCGGCGCTTCCATGACGAGATCGTCGCGGATGAAGGCGACGTGGGAGTGCAGGTGAACAGCGGTGAATGACGCCCATTCGGTCGCCGACGGTGGATCCATCGTCAGGTTCACTTCGTAGAAATCCGCCGTCAGCGACTTGGGTGCGTCCACGTGCGTCAGGCCAATCTGCATCAGCTGCGGACCCAGTGTGTAAAGGGTGGTTCGGGCAAGGTCACAGGTGACGAGAACGGCGGCCGGCGGCACCGGCGCCTTCGGGTTCGGCGCAGGGCACTTGTCGGGCGTGATCAGTTGCGACCTCTGCACGGGCCGAACCGGTAGTGGCGCAATGTTTAGGCCCGGCGCCGCTAGCGAAGTCCTGCTGGAAGTGACGGGTTCGGCGGCTCGGTGTTGGGGTGGATGGCAGCTGCACACCACGAACACGAGCAGCATCGCGAGCAGCACGAGGCCCGTCAGCCGCACGACGAAGGCGCGCACTGACGTGCTGGTAGAGCGATCTTCACAGCCGAGCGCCACGGCCTTCCTCTTTCAATCGGCGGTTTGTCTCCACCCACCATTTCGGCCCGGAGTCCGTTTTCGTTACTGCCCAGCGGGGCACGCAGACCAGGACAGCTGCGTTTCTAGGGCCCACCGCGCCAGTGCTCGATCCGGTGATGGTCGGGCGTGAACCCGTGCTGGACTCCCCAGAGGACGGCCTGGGTGCGGCTGGCGACGCCGAGCTTGCGGTAAATCGTGCGGATATAGGACTTCACGGTGTTCGGGCTCAAGTAGGTCAACCGCGCGACGTCGGCATTGCTCTTGCCTTGCGTGATCTGTGCGAGGATCTCGGCCTCGCGATCGCTGAGCCCTTCGCCGCGGCCGGGCCAATCGAGCCCGGGCGCGCTGCGCGCTCGCGCTGCCACCTCACTGATGACGACCTCGCCGGAATGCACCGCCTCCAAAGCGGCGACCAACTCGCGAGCGGGCAGGGTTTTCGAGAGATAGCCCTGGGCGATTATTCTCGGCATCATTCTGCTCGTCATCGGCGCGATCCTGATGATCGTGGGCTCCACCGGACGCGCCATCGGCGGCCGCCGGCACTACTTCTGAAGCAGGCGCCGGTACCCGGTTCGTGGCGCGGATCACGAAATGACGTTTGCGCCGCCGCTGCTCGGGCTATTCGACATGAGTACGAGAGGAGCACAAAATGCCCGTTTGGGAATGGATTACCATCGCGGCCGTCGTCGTCATCGTGGTCGCGACGCTGGTCGTCGCGGCAGGCTTCGCGAGCGGTCGCAGGAACTCGAAGCGGCTCAAGGAGCACTATGGCCGGGAGTATGAGCGCCTGGTATCCGAGACCGGGGGTGAGAAGGCCGCCGAGGAGGAACTGACCGCCCGGGAACGCAAGCGGGACAAGCTCGATATCGTTCCGCTGACACCGTCGGCGCTATCGGATTTCACGACCCGCTGGCACCAGGTGCAGACCGGGTTCGTCGACAATCCGACAACGGCCGTTGGCGTCGCCGATCGTCTGGTGACCGAGGTGATGCGCGAACGCGGTTATCCCGTTGGCGATTTCGATCAGCGGGCAGCCGACATCTCGGTAGACCACCCCCAGATAGTCGAGGACTACCGCACCGCGCATTGCATTCATCTGGCGCAGGACAACGGTGGTGTCGACACTGAGCAGCAGCGGGAGGCGTTCGTGCACTATCGCGCGCTGTTCGAGAAGTTGCTCGAGATCAAAACCAATAAAGATACGGCACAGGAGGCAAGCGCATGACAACCCACGATCAAGAGACGCTGACCGATTCATCCGACCAGTCCCGGACCCAGTCCCAGCTGGAGCCGGTGGGGACGCCACCGGTGGAAGACCTTACGGCGCCGCCGATGTCGGCCCAGACAGCTCCGGAACCGGGTGCACCCTCGGCGGTTATCAAGGAAGCGCCGGTCGTAGAGGAAGAGCGGAGCGCGGCGCCGATCGCATCGACCGAGCCGGCTCCCGAAGCCGCCAGGCATTCGAGCGTGCAAAGCGAATCCTCAACTGCGGAAGTGCTATTCGCCGACGACGAACTCGAGGAAATGCGTGGACGCTGGGCTGCCGTGCAGGCCGTCTTCGTCGATGATCCCAAGGAATGCGTCCAGAAGGCCGATGTCCTGGTGTCCGATTTGGTCGAGCAGCTCACCACAGGTTTCGCCGGCGCGCGTTCGCGCCTCGAGGAGCAGTGGGCGCGCGGCGAGCAAGCATCCACCGAAGATCTCCGCGTGGCCCTGATGCACTACCGCGAATTCTTCGAGCGGCTGCTCGCCGTGTAAACCTGCGAACCATCCGGTGGCGCATCTGGCTAACCCCCCCAAACCTTGGCCGGTGCGACCCTAATGAAGAAGGAGCAGGCATCGCCGCCCCACTGCCCGTGGCGGCGGCGCCTGCTTTCTCTTTAGAGGCCGCCCAGCGTTTCCCCCATTGCTCGCACTACGAACATAGAGTAGCCTCGCCATCCAAGATGGCCCGATCCACTCCAGCGGCAGCGAAAAGACGCAAGCCCAACCCAACGGAGCGCCGCCGCGAGCTATGCGATGCGGCGATCCAGCTGCTGGCTGACGACGGGGCCAAGGGGCTGAGTCACCTGAAGGTGGACCGCAAAGCTGTTGTGCCCGACGGCACCACGTCGTTCTACTTCCGCACCCGATCGGCCCTACTGCGTGCCGTCGCCGAACGACTGGCCGAGCTGGACCTGGCCAGCCTGCAAGCCGTCGCCGACAGCGCCGATGGCCTGACCACCAATCCCTCGCCGTCTCGGTTGGCGCAAGTGGTGATCCAGGCCGGCAGTGAACCGCAGCTGTCGCGGACAAAGGCCAGGTACGAACTGACCATGCAAGCCGCTCGTGACCCGGCGATGGCAACGCTCCTGCAGCAGGCGACGGACGGGTTCACCAGACTGCACGGCGAAATCCTCGTGCACCTCATCCCGCACGGCGCCGAGCTGGAGCCGGCCGTCGTCGAGGATTTGAGCAACATCACGCTGACGTTCATCAACGGCCTGTTGATGCGGTTCGCCCATGGCGACCGGATCATCCACACCGCGGAACAGCTCGACGCGGCCTTGTCGGCCATCGCCGCCGGCATCCTCAAGAGCCCGGACAAAGGCCAGCTGACCCAGGCCGATGAGCTTCAATCAGCGCGCCGGAGCCGCGCAGCGGCGTCCGGCGAATGAACCCGGTATGGCTAAGCGCAGGTTTCGCGTCTGCGGGTCTTGCCAGAGGATCCGCTATATGGTTCTCTACGAGAATAGAGTAAGCCGATGCTCACGGGCCGTCGGCGAGCCCGCTTCAGCCCGTCCCGTGCGCTCGTCAGAGCCAACGTAATTAAGCGGAGTGTAGAAATTGTTCCCAATTGTTCCCATCGGACCTGGCAGCCAAAGGTTTCCGGAATTGAAAACGCTAGGAGGCATTTCGTGACTGCGAGCACCGCGAGTCATGTTCGTTTCGATCCATACGATGTCGAGCTGATTGCCGACCCGTATCCCATGTTCGCGCGCCTGCGTGACGAGGCGCCGCTGTACTACAACGCGGAATACGATTTCTTCGCACTGAGCCGGTTCGCGGACGTCAATAAGACGCTCGTCGACCACACCACGTTCAGCTCCGCCAGGGGCGCGATCCTGGAGTTGATCAAGGCGAACCTCGACATCCCTTCGGGCATGTTGATCTTCGAGGATCCACCGATTCACGGGGTGCACCGCAAGCTGCTGTCGCGGATGTTCACCCCGCGCAAAATCGCCGCGCTGGAGCCGATGATCCGCGAGTTCTGCGCGCAATCGCTCGATCCGCTGGTGGGATCGGGTCGATTCGACTTCGTCACCGATCTGGGTGCGACGATGCCGATGAAGACCATCAGCATGCTGCTCGGCATCCCCGAAAACGATCAGGAATACATCCGCGATCGCGTCACGTCCCAGATGCGCACCGAGGCCGGCAAGCCAATGGATCACGAACACGGCTTATCGGTCGGCGAGCAGTTCGAGGCGTACATCGACTGGCGCGCCGACCATCCTTCCGACGACATCATGACCGAGCTGCTCAATGCCGAATTCGTCGATGAAACGGGCACCACTCGACGGCTGACTCGCGAAGAGATACTCGTGTACGTCAACGTCGTCGCCGGAGCGGGTAACGAAACAACGACACGGCTGATCGGTTGGGCGGGCAAGGTTCTCGCGGAACACCCGGATCAACGTCGCGAGCTCGCCGAAAATCCTGGGCTCATCCCGCAGGCGATTGAGGAGCTGCTGCGCTTCGAGCCGCCGGCGCCGCACGTATCCCGATACGTGACGCGCGACGTCAGCCTGCATGACCAGACCGTGCCCGAAGGCAGCGTGATGATGCTGCTCATCGGGTCGGCGTGCCGCGACCAGCGTCAGTTTGGGCCGGACGGCGACGAGTTCAACATCCATCGCGCCGCCCGGCCGCATCTCACCTTCAGTGTTGGCACGCATTTCTGTCTGGGTTCGGCGCTGGCGCGTCTGGAAGGACGCGTCGCGCTAGAGGAAATCCTGAAACGGTTCCCCGAGTGGGAGGTCGATATGACCAACGCCAAGCTCAGTCCAACGTCGACGGTGCGTGGCTGGGACTCCCTGCCGGCTCTGGTGTCGGCATGACCGGCCGGGTCGAAGGCAAGGTCGCCTTCGTCAGTGGCGCCGCCCGGGGCCAGGGCCGAAGTCACGCCGTGCGGCTGGCGCAGGAGGGTGCCGACATTATCGCGATCGACATCTGCGGACCGATCGACAACCTGAGCTACCCGCACTCCACCCCCGAGGACCTCGCTGAGACCGTGGACTTGGTCAAGGGCCACGGCCGTCGCATCGTGACCGAGCAGGTCGACGTGCGCGATTTCGACGCACTCAAAGCCGCGGTGGACAGCGGCGTGGAACAGCTTGGCCGGCTCGACATCATCGTCGCGAATGCGGGAGTCGGCACCGACGGAACCAGGCTGCACAAGATTCGGGAAAATGTCTGGCAGGACATGATCGACATCAACCTGAGTGGCGTGTGGCACACGGTCAAAGCGGGCGTGCCGCATATACTTTCGGGCGATCGCGGTGGCTCTATCGTGCTGACCAGCTCGGTGGGCGGACACAAGGCCTACCCGAACACCGGCCACTACATCGCTGCCAAGCATGGCGTCATCGGTCTCATGCGTGCCTTCGCCGTTGAACTGGGCCCGAAAATGATCCGGGTCAATTCGGTGCTGCCCACGCAAGTCAGCACCACGATGTTGATGAACGACCAGACTTATCGGCTCTTCCGCCCGGACCTGTCGGATCCTGGCCCCGACGATTTCGCCCCGATCTCACAAATGATGCACACACTGCCGATTCCCTGGGTGGATGCCGCCGACATCAGCAACGCGGTCCTGTTTTTAGCCTCCGACGAATCCCGTTACGTGACAGGCATTTCGCTCCCCGTCGATGCGGGCAGCTTGCTCAAATAAGCACTAGCCAAACCAAGCAAACAAAGGTGGAGACAAGTTATGCCTGAATTCGATTATGAAGAGATGAAGAAGGAAGCCGAGCAGTACATCAGGTTCGAGAAGGACAAGAAGAACCGGATCGCGTACATCACGTTCGATCGCCCCGATGCGCAGAACGCCACCAGCTTGGGGATGCGGCAGCTCTATGCCGACCTGATCCACAAATGCAACGTGGACGACGACGTCAAGGTCGTGGTGATTCGCGGCGAGGGAGAAGACTTCGGTAGTGGCGGCGACCTGCCCGAACAGCGCGGCATGATCGAGAACCCCGGCATGCCGCTGCTGCACGAGCTGGCGATCAACGATGACGATGTGAAGTACCCGCCCGGTGGTTCCTACCGCTACCTGTCCACCGTGACTGATTTTTACGCCAAGGCCCGCGCGGGAAACCGCCCCCTGCAAGAGCTGCGCAAGGTCAGCATCATTGAGGCCAAGGGCTACTGCTACGGCTGGCACTTTTACCAGGCCGGCGACGCCGACCTGGTGATCTCTTCCGACGACGCCCTGTTCGGGCACCCCGCTTTCCGCTACGTCGGCTGGGGACCACGGCTGTGGTGGTGGGCCGAGACGATGGGCCTGCGCAAGTTCTCCGAAATGCTCTTCACCGGGCGGCCTTTCAGCGCCAAGGAGATGTACGACTGCGGGTTCGTCAACAGCGTCGTGCCCCGCGAGGACCTGGAGGCCGAGACGCTGAAGTACGCGATGGCCTGCTCCAGGTCCCGTCCGACCGACACGGTCGCGGTGCAGAAGACCTTCCTCGAGCTCTACAAGCAGCACAAGGGTGAGTACTTCGGCAGCCTTCTTGTCGGCATGGTCGAGGGCATGCTGCCGATGATTCAGAACGACCAGGACAACGACGTCGACCTCACCGAGGGAACTTTCAACAAGGGCCTCAACAACGTGGTGAAGGACAACGACATGAACTTCCCGCCGGAGTGGCGCCTGAGCCGCTCGGGCCGCAAGAAGCCCTAACCGCATTGGGAGGGCCCGCATGTCGGCGCTGAGCGGTTTCAGGGTCGTTGAGCTGGGCGGTTCTGTCGCGGGGGAGTACTGCGGGAAGCTGCTGGCCGACTTCGGCGCCGAGGTCATCAAGATCGAGGCGCCGGGGTGCGGCAGCCCCACCCGGGCGATGGCGCCGGTCTTCGGCGACGGTGCCGGGCGCGAAGGCAGTGCGTTGTTCGCGTACCTCAACACGAACAAGCACTCCGCCGTTCTGGACCTCGCCTCCGAAGCCGGCGGGCAGCGTCTGCACGAGCTCGTCGGCACGGCAGACGCGGTGATCGACGACCGCGCCACGAACTTGGCCGATCGGCATCCGAACGTGGTGTTTTGCTCGATTACCCCTTATGGACAGGGGGCCGCGCCGGAGTTCGAAAATGCCAAGAGCATCAACGTTTTCCACGCCAGCGGCTGGGGGTATCACACTCCCAGCCATCCCGATCCCGTGCGGCCGCCCCTGCAGGGACCGGGTCGGTTCCTCCCCGACTACGAAGCCGGGCTGGAGGCGGCGCTGTGCGTCGCGTCAGCGCTGTTCGGACGTCTACACACCGGTTCGGGCGAATCCATCGACATTTCGGCGCAAGCTGTGCTGGTTTCGCGCGCCGACTGTATCCTCGGCAGATTCATCACCGGCGAGGTCCCGGCCGAAGGCCACCGCGATGATTTCGACCAGCAGGGTCCGGCATCGTTCTTCGCCTGCGCCGACGGCTTTGTCTACCTGTACATGACCAGCGGCGCGCACTGGCTCGGTGTCAAGACATTGATGGGTGATCCGCAGTGGCTAAACGCGTTTGAGGACGATTGGCTGGAATTTTCGGTAACGCCGGAAAAGGTGGCCGAGTTTCAACGGGGTTTCGCCGCGTGGGTCCGGGACTTACCCAAGGAAACCGCGGCCGATCGGGCCCAGTTGCTGGGTGTGCCACTGGTGCCGGTCAACGGCGCCGCAGACCTGCAACAGTCGCCGCAGTATCGCCACCGCGGCTTTTTCCAGATCGTCCGTCATCCCGTGCTGGGCAATGCGACGTATCCCACCGTCCCGTACGCGTTCAGTGCATCGCCGGCTGAAATCACCTCTGCCGCGCCGACTCTGGGCCAGCACACGGCCGCGGTGCTGCAAATTCTGGATATTCCGCATCTGCCGCCGGTGGTGAAGTCGGCACAACTCAAGCCGCCCAAGACCCCGCGCGGCGGCCCGCTGGAAGGTGTCCGCGTTGTCGAGCTCACCAAGGTGTGGGCGGGTCCGTACGCGGGCAAGCTGCTGGCGCTTTTGGGTGCGGAGGTGATCAAGGTCGAGACCGCGGCCATGCCCGAGGAGATGCGCGCATACGGCGGAACCGACATCAACCACGCCCCGTTCTTTCTCAGCATCAACCCCGAGATCCTCAGCGCCGACCTCGACATCAAGTCGGCGGCGGGCATGGCCGGGCTGCGTGAGCTGATCGCGCGCAGCGACGTCGTGATCAACAACCTGAGACCGGGTGCCATGGAACGCCAGGGCTTGGGATTTGCGCAGCTGCAGGAGATCAAGCCGGACATCATCTCGGTGTCGATCAAGATGTGGGGAAACGATGGGCCGCTCGGGCATCAAACGGGCTACGCGCCCTGCTTCGCGGCTCTGGCCGGGCTGGCTTCGCTGGTCGGCTACCGCGGTGGACCGCCGCTTGGGGCCAGCATGCGCTACGGCGACTCCACGGTCGGTGCCGCTGCCGCATACGCGGCCGTGGTGGCGCTGCTGCATCGCGAGCGCACCGGCGCAGGCCAATTCGTCGACGTGTCAGCCGTCGAAACCCTCTCCTCGTTGATCGGGGACAGTCTGCTGGAACAGAGCCTCACCGGAAACAACCTCGAGCCGGACGGCAACAACCACCCGGACATGTGCCCGCACGGCTGCTACCCGTGCTGCGATGGTGCGTGGATCACCGTCGCGGTCGCCAACGATGCCGAGTGGCAAGGATTGTGCGACGTGCTGGACGCTGGACGTCTTGGCACGGACCCGCGTTACGCCACGATGGACAGCCGACGCGATCATGCCGAGGCGCTCGATGCCGACCTCGCACGGCTGACCCGCGCTCACGACGCCGAACAGCTCGCGCACCGGCTGCGGATGGCGGGTGTGCCGGCGGGCAAGAGCGCGGACTCGGGCGATGTGATCGCGGATCAACGACTGTGGGACCGCGAGTTGTACCGCTTCGTCAGTGACCATCGGGAAGGTCAGCGACCGATACTGGGGCCGTCGTGGCGGCTAGCGCGCAACCCGGCCGAGATTTCACGGGGCGCGCCCGACCTCGGCGAGGACACGGATTATGTTCTGCACGAGATCTTGCAGACAAGACCAGCAACGGGAGGCAGAGCATGACACTGGCGAACACGGTGGCGCTGGTGACCGGCGCCAGCAGTGGCATCGGCGCTGCGACGGCGAAGGCACTGGCCGCCCAGGGCGCCGCGGTGGCGCTGCTGGCGCGGCGCGCCGACCGGTTGGATGAGCTGAAAACCGAAATCGAATCGTCCGGCGGCACTGCGCTGTCGGTCCCCGCAGACGTCACCGACGCCGATCAGGTAGCGGCGGCCGTCCAGCGCACCGTGGCGGAACTCGGGCGGCTCGACATCCTGGTCAACAACGCGGGCCAAATGCAGTCCGGACCAGCGGCCGAGGCCCCGCTGGGGGACTGGGACGGCATGGTGAGCGTCAACATCCAGGGCGTCCTCTACGCCACCCGAGCGGCGCTTCCGCATCTGATCGCGGGCGCCGCCGACTCGCCTCGCGGTGTTGCCGACCTGGTCACCATCAGCTCGACCGCGGGCTGGGTGGCCCGGCCGGGCACCGCGGTGTATTCGCTGACGAAATTCGGGGTCAACGCCTTCAGTGAGGGCGTCCGCCAAGAACTCATTGGACAGCGGGTCCGTGTCGGGATTGTCGGGCCGGGGACCGTCGACACCGAGATCTTCACCCACCTCTCCGAAACGTCGCGAGAGGCGATGGAACGGCAGACCGCCGGCATGGTCAAGTTGCGGCCCGAGGACATCGCCGATGCGGTGCTGTTCATGGTGACCCGCGATCGCCGGGTCGCGGTCAACCACATGCTGGTCCGTGCCGCCGAACAGACCTGGTGACACCTGATGGATGGCGAGGCCGACCGCTGGGTCACCGGCGACCAGTGCGGCGTCGCGATTCCGATTGACCCATCGGCGCTGCGCTTCGGCGGGCCGGCGTTTCTGACCGACGCGTTCCGCGCCTCCGGCGCACTCGCGGACGGCAACAGCGTCACCCGCGTCACGGATTTCCGGGAGGTGCAGGGTGGCAGCACGGGACGCAAGGTCATGGTGTCGGTTGAATACAACCGGTCCGCGCCGGGCCTGCACAGCGACTTGTTCCTCAAGTTCTCGCGCGATCTCGACAACCCGATTCGCGACCGCGGCAAGACGCAGATGGAGCCTGAAGTACGGTTCGCATCGCTGTCCCGCACGCCCGGCTTCCCCATCGCGGTACCCGACGTCGTATTCGCGGACTACCATCGGGAAAGCGGCACGGGCATATTGATCGCCGAGCGAATTCAATTCGGCGACAATGGAATCGAACACCAATATCACAAGTGCCTCGACTACGAGATGCCCGAACCCCTGCAGCACTACCGTGCGCTGCTGACCGCGGTGGCCCGCCTGGCGGGCACCCACCGGTCGGGGCGCCTGCCGGCTGACCTGATAGCGCACTTCCCGCTCGACGTGGAGACCGCGACAGTGGGGGAACGCGCCGCGCTTTCGGCCGAGCAGCTCGATCGGCGGGTGACCCAGCTGGCCGAGTTTGCTGCAACCCGACCCGGCCTGCTGCCGCCGCGTGCCGGCACACCGGAGTTCCTGGCACGTCTGCGCGACGATGCGCCCCGATTCGCACACCACGAGCAGGCGGTCGCGCGCATGCTCGCGACCGACTCCGACTACGTCGCGCTGTGTCATTGGAACGCCAACATCGACAACGCCTGGTTTTGGCGGGACGGCCCGGATGCTGATGCCGAGTTGCAGTGCGGCCTGATGGACTGGGGCTGCGTCAGCCAGATGAACTTGGGCATGGCGCTCTGGGGAGCCCTTTCCGGCGCCGAAACCGCCATGTGGAGCGAGCATCTCGATGAGTTGCTCCATCTGGTGGTTGGGGAATTCCACCGGTGCGGCGGTCCCGTCCTCGAACTCGACCGGTTGCGCCGGCACACGGTGCTCTACGCGGCGGTGATGGGGGTCGCCTGGCTGTTGGACGTACCGGCGTTGATCCGCAAGCGATTCGGAGCGGATGCGCCGTTTAGCCGCACCGATCCCGGGATCAAGGACGACGAGAGCATCCGCGCGCCGCTGCAGATGCTGTGCAACCTGCTGAACCTGTGGGAGCGGTATCGGCCGGGCGAGATGCTCGACGCCGCCTTGGCCGAAGAGGCGACCCGGTAGCGGGTGGCACGGCCGCGACGCGGTGCTCGACACCGCGAGCGTGCACAAACGTAGGACTATTACGGTGTGTCGCCGTACAGACACGCACACTCGCGGTGATCAGGAGCGAGTGGTCAGCACCTCGGCGCCGCTGTCGGTGATATGTAGCGTGTCGCGACGGAACGCCGCACCGACATCCTGCTGCCACACGTAGCCGGTGATGGCCAGCACCATCCCGGGTTCGAGGCGGTCGTGTTCGCCTGCGGCCAAGAGTGTCTCGGTAACGACAGGCGGGTCGAAGCCCAGTCCTAGCCCGTGCGCGATCGGCATCGGCGGCAACGGCTCACCGACCGCTTCGTACGCGGCGAGCAACTCGCGGATGTCCGCTCCGGGCCGGCAGGAGCCAAGCATCTTGTCGTACAGCGCGTTCGACCGCCCGAATAGCTCGCGGCTCTTGCCGTCGCCGCCGGCCGGGACCGTCCGGGCCACCTCGGCGACATAGCCGCCGGCCACTGCGCCCGCGGAGAAGGCAACGAGGTCGCCCTCACGCACCTCGCGGCCGGCCCGCTGCCACGGGTGCTCCGGCGACGTCACCCATGCGGCCTCCTGAGTGGCCGGCATACTCACTCCGCCTGCGGCCATGGCTTCCATCATGACCCCGGCCAGCGTCTGTTCCGGCACCCCTGGACGCAACTCGGCGAGGGCGGCGGCCAGGCCGCCTTCGGCGATGCGAAGCGCCGGCCCCATCGCCGCGATCTCGTCAGGTGTCTTGATCCGCCGTGCCGCCCGCATCGCGGGCTCGGCATCAACGATTTCGGCATTCGGAAACGCCTCCGGCAGCAGCGCCGCGAACGTGGGTGTGATCGCATCCGTGCCGACCCGCAAGGCAGCTTCGGCGCCGTCGACCTTTTTCAGCACGTCGATGAGGGTCATCGGATTCCAGGCCAGCCCGTAGAGGTGATCGTGGCCGATCTCTTCGGGGACCCCCTCGTCGTCCGTGCTGTTGAGGTAGATCTCCCCACTGGCGCGGACCACGACACACATCGGACCGAACGGTCGTGTCCCGGCTATCCACAGCTGCGGCGCACCGCTCACATAGCGGATATTCGCCTGCCTCCCAAGTACCAGGATGTCGAGGTCATGGGCGCCCATCTGAGCCAGCGCCCGTTCCCGGCGTCCTATCCGTAATGCTCTGGTGTCAGGTAGAACCTCGGCCGCCATAGCGTCAGTCGCCATAGGGGGAGTAGGGGTAGTCGGTGATCGGCGTGTAGCCGTCCTCGGTGATCACGATGATCTCCTCACTGCGGTAGCCCCCGGTTCCGTCCTCCCAGATCACCGGTTCCAACACCAAGACCATGCCGGGCAGAAAGACGAAGTTGTCGTCGAACTCCTCCCCGAGATCCGTTCCGATCATCGGGGCTTCGGCGGGATAGGTGCCGATGCCGTGGCCGAGGTAGAAGTGCGGCAGCCACGGCTTGCGACCTCCGTTGGCGGCAATCGCCGTGCGCGCCAAATCGCCCGAGGTGACGCCGGCCTTGGTCACCGCGAGCACGGCGTCCCGGATGGCCCGCCACTGATAGAACTGATCCTGTTGCCGCGGCGTGGGTTTGTCGCCGACGATCCAGGTGCGGCCGAAGTCCGAACAGTATCCGGCATAGGTGATGCTGATGTCTGTCCACAGCACGTCCCCGGCGGCCAGCTCCCGATCGGTTGGCAGCAGCGGCAACGCGAGATCGCCGTGTGTTGTCCACACTCCCGTCGCCCGGGAACTCGGCATCACCTGCCAGATGGCTTCCAGCATGTTGGTGGTGGCGCCCAGCTCGAAGGCGCGGCGCACCAGCGTGGCGGAAAGATCGATCTGCCGTACTCCCGGCGCCAACGCCTTCTGCACTTCCGCAACGGCTTGCTCGGTGATGCGACACGCCTTACGGAGACAGGACAGCTCGTCCGGGGTCTTGACCAATTGTGCGGCGCCCAGCACGATCGCCGCATCGGAAGGTGTGTCCGTCCCGAACAGCTTCGGCGCCGCCCGACGCATCGCGCCTGTCAGTTCGTCGACGGCGACGTTCGCGCCCGGCGGGAGCAGCCCGGCCAGTTCACCAGCGAAATGCTCGACACCCCGGTCGAATTCGAGGTACACGGGCCCATGTAAATGGTCGTCGGGCACCGGTGGTGGCGCTGATGCCCCGCTGCGAAACGGCATGAACAGATGCGGATGTTCGTCATCGGCCAGCACAACCGCCACCGGGCGCTCCACGTGCGACAGGCCAGCATCCAGCAGCGGCCAGCTCGCTCCCGTCGCGTAGCCGACGTAGCCGTTCATCAGCAGGATCAGCGCGTCGACGCCCCGGTCGGCCATCGCGGACCGCAGCCGTGCCCCGACCTCCGAACGCATACGGGCCCAGTCCGGTTCGTCGGGAATGTCGATCGCCGGGCCGCGCGGCGAGACGGAATTCGTCATGTCAGATGTACTTGCGAACCAGCGATGGCGGCCATGGGTTCACGGTACAACTTTGCCACTTTCTGGTGTCAATCACCGTAGGTCACACCGGTGAGTTGCTCGGAGAGCTGCCACAGCTTTTCCATATCGGTCGCGCTGCGCGCCAACCGCGGAACGCCGGCCAATGTCACTCCACCACCTGCAGTTTCGTAAAAGCCGCGTGGACCGTAGTACGCGGCGCCGTGAGCATCGGGAGAAACCGCCGCATACAGCGTCGGCTTGATGCCTTCGTCGACGTCGAGCCACATGAACGGCAGCAACCGCCAAGTCAGCTGGGTGAACCGCGCCTGCAGCGTCGGTCTGTCGCGACCGTAGGACGCCCCGCTCAGCAGGCTGGTCTTGCTGAGGCCGGGGTGCGCGGCGTTGGACATCAGTCCCCACCCGCCAACGCCGCTGCGCCGGTCCAATTCGAACGCGAACATCAATTGGGCGAGTTTGGCTTTCCCGTACCAACGCATCGGTTTGTAGCCGTGGTCGGCGTGCGGGTCGGTCTGTAATTCCGTAAAGGCAGCGGAATCCAGCTGGCGTTGCGCAGCGGCGAGGCTGCTGACGGTCACCACGCGCGGAGATTGCGCCGCGCGCAGCAAGGGCATCAGGTGCCCGGTCAATGCGAAATGGCCCAGGTGGTTGGTGCCGAACTGCAATTCGAAGCCATCGTCGGTTTGCTGACGCTGCGGCGGAGTCATGACTCCGGCGTTGTTGATCAAGATATCGATCGGCCGGCCCTCCGCGGTCAGCTCGTCACCCATCGCCGCAACGCTTTTGAGTGACGAGAGATCGAGCGCGGCGATGCTCAGCTTCGCCGCCGGTAGGTCGCGACGGATCTCGGTGAGTGCGGCTTCGCCCTTAGTCCTGCTGCGGACCGCCATGATGACGTCCGCGCCGCCTGCCGCCAGCGCTTTCGCCAGTCCGAATCCCAGGCCGCTATTGGCTCCGGTGACGACGGCGAGGCGGCCGGACAGATCCGGCACCTCCACCGTCAGATCGGGTTTCACCATGTGACGGGCAGCTCGTACATGCCGTAGGCCAGCGCGTCGTGTTTGAACGGCAGCTCGTCGCGTGGGACGGCCAGCCGCAGCGTCGGGATGCGGCGCAGCAGGGTGGGCAGCACGATCTGTAGTTCCATGCGCGCGAGTTGCTGGCCCACGCATTGGTGCCGCCCGTAACCGAACCCGACATGCGGGCCGCCTTCGCGGTTCAGGTCAAGCCGGTCGGGATTGGGGAATTGGCGAGCATCCCAGTTCGCCGGCGCGACGTCGAGGATGATGCCTTCGCCGGCGCGGATCGTCTCACCGCCAATTTCAATGTCCTCGATCGCGATTCGGCGTTGGCCGGTCTGGATGATGCTCAGATACCGCATCAGCTCCTCGACCGCGGCGGCGATGAATTTGGGATCGTCGGTGTCGCGAAGGAGCGCTAACTGGTCGGGGTGGTCGAGCAGGGCCGCGACACTGAGGCTGAGCATGTTCGCCGTGGTTTCGTGGCCGGCGATCAGCACCCCGGTAGCCAGCTGCGCGGCCTCCCGGACGCTGAGCTCTTCGGCGTTGACCCGTTCGGCGAGGTCGGACACCAGATCTTCCGTGGGATCCAGCTGCTTGGCCCGCACCAGGTTCGCCAGGTATTTCGCCAACGAGGCCGCACCCTGCGCCGTGTCCTCTTCTGTCGCGTACCGGCCCATGCCCCGCTGGGCCTGCGTCTGAAAGAAGTCCGCGTCCTCATATGGCACGCCCAACATTTCGCTGATGACGAGCGAGGGCACCGGCAGCGCCAAGGTGCTGACGATATCGCCGGGCTGCGGGCCTGCCAGCAGTGCGTCGATGTGATCGTCGGTGATGTGCTGCACCGCCGGGCGCAGCGCTTCGACACGCTTGAAGGTGAACGGTTTTGACAGCATCCGGCGGAATCGGGTGTGCTCTTCGGCGTCGGAGGTGAACACCGAGCGTGGGCGCTTGTGCACCGTCGCCAGCATGCCCTCGTTCCAGTGCGGATATCCCGGCAACCGGTCGTCGACGCTGGCGCGGGCGTCGGTGAACAACGCGCGGATCGCGTCGTAGCCGTGAATCAGCCAGGGGGTGCTGCCGTCCCAGATCCGCACCCTGCTGAGTTGCCGGGAGTCGTTGAACGCCAGAGCCTTCGGTGGTGGGGCAAATGGGCAACCCGGCGCCCGCGACATCGGAAACTCGGGGATCGCGGGGTTTTGCATGGCGGTAACGGTCGAAATATCGCTCATCCTGCTCCTCGGTTGTCCGTCCGCCCTTGTCGCTCGGCCGCCACGCTGACATGGACCGGCGCGCGCCATAGCCCGACGATTGCGTCGATCAGACCTTCGCCGGCGACCGGCCAACTGGAACGCGATCGCGGCCCATGCTCCGCCAGCGCGCCTTCGTGCTCGGCGCAGGTATGCATCAGCAGGTTGCGGGCCATCACGCCGCGTTCGGAAAGCACCCGCTTGGGCAGGTCGGGGAGGCAGCGGTTGATGCCGTCGACGGTCTGCGCCAGCAGAGGCGACGCGAGCGCATCCTTGGTGACGATGTGGCGGTAGGCGGGGTCGGCCATCGCTTGCGCGGCAAAACGCGCATACCAGGTCGGAGCGCCGAGTGCGGCCAGATGGTCGCTGAGTGGGCGCACCAGTGTGCCGACCCAGTCCCGCAGTTCCGTCGAACCGCCGATGTCAACGAGCATCTCGGCACGCAGGCGCTCGATCGGTTCGCGGTGCTTGCTCTCTATTGCTCGCAGCAGATCGGTGCGCGTCCCGAAGTGATAGCAAGCCGCGGCGTTGTTTCCCTGCCCCGCCGCCTCGCTGATCTGCCGGTTGGACACCGCGGACATTCCGCGCTCGGCGAACAACACCTCGGCGGCCGACAAGATCGCCTCGCGAGTGCTTGTCGACCTGTCGGAGCGCGCTACCCGCTCGCCGGCCATCGCCTCAGTGAACACCGCGCCGCTAGTTAAATCAAGCGATTTATTTAACCTCGCCGCGGCTGCCAGAGGCTGGCCGGGAGGGTCGGATAAGCGGCGGCAGCTGGTGGGGTCAGCCGCCCAAGCCCTTCTTGACCGCGTCGTCTTGTTTCTGGGCGACGTCGTTGACGAAGTCAGGCGGCGCGAGCGTGTCGATCGGGCCATCGAATTCCAGCGTGACGAACGCCTTGCCCTCGGTGAACAGCAATATGGTCACGCCTTTGGAGTGGTCTGGCGCGTTCCCCGACAGCGTCGTTCCGCCGGTGCCGACCTTGGCCGCTTCCGTTGACGGGTCTTTGATCAAGCCAGCCTGGGGGCCCTTTGCTGCGTTCAATGCGTCCGTCGCGGCGCCGGGATCGGCCAGAACCTGGATCGTGTCTTTGATGGCGTGGCTGGCATCTTCGGTGCTGAACGTCGTCGCGACGCCGGGCTGGCCATTCGGGTTCTGGGTGGGCGGGCTGCCGGTGAATGCTACGGGTGCGTCGATGTCCTTCGCCTGGATCAACAGGTTGGTGTAATCGGTCGGCGGAGCGGTCACCTTCGAGGTGGTAGTCGCCGACTTTGCCGGTGACGATGTCTGGCTGCTCCCGCAGCCCGCCACCGAGACGGCCAATGCCGTCGCGGCCGCCAGGCCCGCGACAACCGTCTGACAAGTCCTCATCGCAGCGTGCTCCTATCCAGCCTGTCTTTGCCGACGCGGCCATACCGTCGAGTCGCACAGTACAGCTCATCCCGGCAGGCGGATGTCAGGGAAGGCGGATGGCGCTCCTTGGCGGCCGCTCCTGGATACAGCCCCTGCGCTATGCGATCTCGTCGCGCAGGGTTTGCAGCGTTCCGGCCAGGATGCGGGACACTTGCATTTGTGACACGCCGATTCGCTCGGCGATCTGGCTTTGGGTCATCAATTCGAAGAATCGCATGTACAGCACTTCGCGTTCGCGCTGTGGAAGCGCGTCCACCAGGGAACGCACCGTTTCGCGGTCGGTGATGTGTTCGATCTGTGGATCGATGTCACCGATCGCATCGGCAACCCGCCGCGCATTGCTCGAGTCCTCGGCGCCCACCGGGGCATCGAGAGATTCGAGCCGGTATGCGTCGCCGGCGACGAGGCATTCGACGATCTCCTCGTGGGTCACGCCCAGCAGCTCGGCGAGCTCGCTGGCGGTGGGGGCTCGACCCAGCTTCTGTGTCAGTTCCGAGGTCGCCCGGCCGATTTGGACATGCAGTTCGCGCAACCGGCGCGGCACGCGCATGCCCCAGCTGAAGTCGCGGAAGTAGCGCCGGACCTCGCCCATCATGGTGGGGACCGCGAACCCGATGAAGCTGGGGCCCTTGGTCGGGTCGAATCGATTGACGGCGTTCATCAGGCCGACGCGGGCAACCTGCGTCAGGTCTTCGACGCTTTCGCCGCGGCGCCCGAAGTGCCTGGCCACGTGGTCAGCCAGGGGTAGGCACCGAGCGACGATGCGTTCGCGTTGCAGCCGGTATTCGTGCGATTCGGCCGGCATCTGGGCCATAGCCACAAACATGTCGACAACGTCGTCGTACGAATCATCGGATCGTCGGCCGGCCGCCCGGGGAGGGCGGGTCGCGGCAACTGTATCGGTCATTGTGTCGGTCATTGTGTCGGTCATCGAGCTCACTTCTCTCCGCGTCGCCTATAACGAGGCGTCGCGGGTGTGCGCGCGGTCCCTGGTCACCGGTATCCGGAGAATCGGAGAAGTAGGACCGTCATCTTGCGGCGCACGCACCAGCCGAACCGTGGGCGACTCAAGAATGATGGCCGGGCCCAGCAGTCCAGCAGCCGTGCAGCTAACTGGCCGCTTTGAGCTAAACGGCGATAGTCCAGAACGGACCTGAACAAAGCTTACGCCCTGGGCTGCAGGCCCGCGACAGCACACGCTCGCGTGTTCTCGCGGAGCTGACCTTGGGCGGGCTGGTCAGGGACGAGCCGAAAGAGACCAAAGGGCCAAAGGGGCCCAAAAGGATTGAGAAGGGCCAGCTATGACGGCTGGCCTGCTGGCCGGGCGCGGCGCGGTGGTGACCGGGAGCAGCCGCGGGATCGGACGCGCGGTCGCCGAACTGCTGTGCGACTTCCGCGCCGACTGACTGATCGGCGATCGAGTTTCCGATTTCATCGAGCTTCGTTGAACCGATTCGCGCGCGCTTACGTGTCCGGGAAAGCGAACAACTCAACCGAGCTGTCCCGACAACCGAGAAGCTGATTTGCCACATGCCCGGCTACGAAGATTCAGAAAACCTGCTGCCGGTCGCCGTTGCGCGGCGACCGCTTCGGGTCCTCGTCATCGGCGCGGGTGTCAGCGGCATTTCGGTGGCCCGCGGATTGCTCCGGGACGGCCACGACGTCACCGTTTTCGAGCAGCGCAGCGATACCCGGGCGGGCGGCGGCGCCGTGACCATCTGGTCCAACGGAGAGTCGGTTCTGCGCCAGCTTGGCGTCGACATGGACGGGGCCGGGCAGTTGTTGTCCGAGGTTCGGGTGGTTACCGCCACCGGCCGCCGACTGGCAACCTTGGACGTCAGTGCAGTGGTGAACCGGCTGGGCGCCCCGGTCCGGATGGTTCCGCGTCGAGTGCTGCTGGAACGGTTGCTGACCGGCTTTCCGGCCGATCGTCTCCGATGCGGCTCCCGGGCGGCCAGGATTATCACCACGTCCAACGGTGTGCGGGTCGAGTTCGAAGACGGTAGCTCGTGCGAGGGCGATCTTCTGATCGGTGCCGATGGGCTGCATTCGATGGTTCGCGGGGTCCTCGGCGCACAGGCCGCCGAGCCGACGGGGTGGGCGAGCTGGCAAGGTCTGATCACCCTGCCCGAGGTCACCGACAAGCACGTCGCGTGGATCGTGATCGGCGAGAACGGCAACACGGGGATGTGGCCGGCCGGGGGCTCAAGTATGCAGTGGTGGTTCGACTTACCGTGGACCCGCGATTTCGTCAGACCGCAGGCTTCGCTCGAGTTACTCCGGTCCAATTTCGCCGGTTGGTCGCCCACGGTCGACGAAGTACTGGCGAAACTGACCGAAGACGATCTGACCCGTTCGCCATTCCCGCATTTTCGGCATCCGATTCCGCACGCACCGGCCCACGGTGCGGTGACGTTGCTCGGTGATGCCGCGCACGCCATGCCGCCCACGCTCGCACAAGGAACCAATCAGGCGCTGCTCGACACGATGGTGCTGTGCAAGGCGCTTTCCGATTTCCGGAAACGAGGAAATGGCGGCAGCGCTGACCTGCCCGGGGCGCTGCGCTGGTACGAGAAGACCAGGAGACGCCGCGTCAGAGCCGTGTCCCGGGTGGCCTCGCTCCAGGTGGCCCACGGCGAGGCCGTAATGCGCCCGGCCGCGCTGATCTCGGACCGCGTGCACACCCGCATGCTGACGACTTTTCTGCGTTGGACGAGCCACCGCCGGATGTCCGCCGAGGTCGACCGGGCACTCGGGACCGAGATCTCTGTGCCGGCGCGCCGCCCAGATTTCGTCTAGCGCGCGAACGGTTTGACCACGACCCGATACTCGTGCACCACGTCGCGAAGGTCGACGGCTAGCAGGCTGTTGTCCGGATACCCCTCGAAACCCGAACTGCCCAGCTTGTGACGTCCGCGACCCCAACAGAGATAACGGGACCGACCACCAGTTGGTTCGACGGCGTGCCCGTGTGTTTCGTTCCGGTATCCTAAGTTTTTACCCCGTTTGAGGAATATAACGACTGGGCATCATTTAGACGTGAACGCAACAACTCACTTCAACGCAAAATCCCTGGGTCGCCTATGCGGTGCGGCAGTGGTCGGCGTATGGGCACTGTTGACCACACCCGCCCCATCCGTTTCCGCCGCCCCCTCCGCTAGTTCTGCCGCGTGTCCGGACGTCGAGGTGGTGTTCGCCCGCGGCACCGGCGAAGCGCCAGGCGCCGGTTTCTTCGGCGATGCCTTCATTGACGACCTGCGCTCGAAAATCGGTACGAAGTCGATGGGCGTGTACACGGTGAACTATCCCGCCTCGCCGGATTTCCCCACCGCCATGGTGGGCATTGAAGACGCGGCCAACCACATCAAGCAGACGGTTGCGACCTGTCCCCAGACCAAAGAGGTGCTCGGCGGGTTTTCGCAAGGTGCGGCGGTGATGGGCTTTGTTACCTCGGCCGCCGTACCGGATGGGGCGCCGTCGGACACACCCCAGCCAATGCCACCCGAGGTCGCTAATCACGTGGCCGCGGTAACCCTCTTCGGAACGCCGTCGACTCGCTTTATGTCCAGCTTCGGTCAGCCCACGATCGTCATCGGCCCACCCTACGTGTCCAAGACCACGGAGTACTGCGCGGCGGGCGACCCGATCTGCGGGGACGGCGGCGACTTCGGTGCCCACAACGCGTACGTGGACAACGGGATGATTGACCAGGGCGCGAGCTTCGCCGTCAGTCACCTTTCAGACCCCAGCGATCATCCTTCGGAGTCCAGCACCCACCCTCCGGCCCCTCCGGCGCCCAGCACTCCTTAGGCTGCGGCGCCTAGCCGGGTACGTGGCGCTGGCCTACGCTGTCGGGAACCGTAGGAGGGCGCATGACAGTGCAACCCGGCCCGTTGGACCCAGTCGCAAGCGAACGGCTCTCACACGCCAAGAAGGTCTTCACGTCGGACCTGTCGATCAACGAATTCGCGCTGTTACACGGCGCCGGTTTTGAACCGATCGATCTGGTGATGGGCGTTTCGGTGTATCACGTCGGTTACCAGTTCACCGGTATCAGGCAGCAATCGGAGCTGCCCGTGCTGACCGACGCGACCTATCGTGCGCGCTGGAATGCCATGTCGCGGATGCAGGCCGAGGCCGACTCGCTCGGTGCGGACGGCGTGGTCGGGGTCCGGCTCGACTGGCGTCACCAGGGCGAGGGCGAACACCTCGAGTTCATCGCCGTCGGGACGGCGGTGAAGTACACCGCCAAGCCGGGCGCTTTTAGACGCCCGAACGGCCAGGCTTTCAGCAGCCATCTATCGGGTCAGGACCTCTGCACGTTGTTGCGGTCCGGGTACACGCCGGTTGCGTTCGTGATGGGCAACTGTGTGTTTCACGTTGCCGTCCAAGGGTTTTTGAAGACGCTCGGCCAGGTCGGGCGTAACGCGGAGATGCCGCAGTGGACGCAGGGCAACTACCAGGCCAGGGAACTGGCGATGTCACGCATGCAGGCCGAGGCCGAGCGGGACGGCGCCACCGGGGTCGTGGGGGTGCGTTTCGACATCTCGAACTATGCGTGGGGACTTCACACGGTGGAGTTTTACGTGGCGGGAACGGCTGTGCGGCACACCGGCGAGGCGCAAACGATCACGCCTTCGTTCGTCCTGCCGATGAGCGGTTGATGACCGGCTTCGATCACGAACGAGTGAGCCGCGGGGTCGGTGCCGCCCTGGCCGGCGCCGGGGGAGTAGGTCTGGTGCTCAAGGTGTTTTGCGGTGTTCCGGGAGTGCTGCTCAGCCCCGCCCGCCGCGGCGTCTTCCGGTCTCAGCCGGAACGCGTCCAAATCGGCGACTGGCGGTATGAGGTGACCCCCGATGGCCGTCTGAGCGCCGCGCACCTGGTCAACGGCATCGTGTTGGCCGAGGAAATCCTTGCCGCCGGCGTGGTCGGTCCGCACATCGCCCGAGCGCTGGGGCAGGTGGTCAGCAGTTACGGTCCGACGATCGTTCCCAACATTGATGCGGCCCTTGAAGCTCTCGAGACCGGTGCTGGGTCAGGGTATTGAATTCAGCAAGCGCCGCATGACCTTCTCAGTCTCAATAGTTACCCAGGCGATTGCCAATACTTCCATCTGGACAAGATCCGAATTAAATCCCGAACTAAAACTCGCTATCATTGTTGTAATAGCAACCTATTGGAAGCCTGGGACCACCTGGCGATCACCAAAGGTCCGCGAGGCGGCTTCTCCCCCTGGGTGCTGTCGCTAGCGACGCCGGGCAAACGAGGAGGCGGTATGTCGTACGACCTGATCATCAGGGGCGGGACCGTCGTGGACGGCACCGGTGCGCCGGCACTTACCGCCGATGTCGCGGTCACGGATGGCGTCATCGTCGAGGTGAGTCGCGGCACTCGGATCCAGGGCACCGCGAAGCGCATCGTCGAGGCCGACGGGCTCACGGTGACACCGGGATTCGTGGATGTGCACACGCATTTCGACGGCCAGGCCACCTGGGACCCGCACCTCACCCCTTCGTGTTGGCATGGTGTGACCACGGCGATCATGGGCAACTGCGGCATCGGGTTCGCGCCAGTCCGGTCCGATCGGCACGACTGGTTGGTCGACCTGATGGAGGGTGTGGAGGACATCCCGGGATCGGCTCTGTCCGAAGGCATCACGTGGGAGTGGGAATCCTTCGGCGAGTACCTGGACGCTCTCGAGCGGATGCCGCGCGCGGTGGATGTCGGTGCGCAGATCCCGCACGCCGCGGTCCGCGGCTTCGTCATGGGTGACCGTGCCCAGGACACCGCGACGGCCATGGACATCGAGGCGATGAGCAAGATCGTCGCCGACGGGCTGCGGGCTGGGGCGCTGGGCATGTCCTTCGGGCGCACCGCGGGGCATCGCAGTGCCTCGGGTGAGCCCGTGCCGGGCACCTATTCCGAGGAAGACGAGCTTGCCGCGTTGATGGCCGCGATGGCGGAGGTGGGTTCGGGTGTGCTGCAGGTGGTTCCGGCGGGAGTAGGCGGAGCGATGGGCGGCGATCAGCGTCACTCGATCGATGCGGAGATCGAGTGGATCACGCGGTTGGGGCAGAAATACCCGGTCCCGCTCACCTTCCTGGCGATGGTCAATGAACAGGATCCACACGATTGGCGGCGTTGGTTCGCCGCGGTACACGAAGCCAACGCCGCCGGCGCGGCGATCCGGCCACAGGTGGCCTGCCGGGCTTTCGGGATGCTGATGGGCCACCAATCGCGGATGAATCCTTTCCGGCACCGCCCCAGCTACCGGGCACTGATGGACCTTCCGCTCGATCAGCGCGTCGAACGGCTGCGGGACCCGGAGATCCGGGCCCGGATTCTGGCCGAGCCGCCCGACCCGACGTCGGAACCCAGTGCCGACCAACTCAACAAGCACATCTTCAAACGCCTGTATCCACTCGGCGAAGCGCTGGACTACGAACCGGCGGCGGAGAACAGCATCGCCGCCATCGCCGAACGCGAGGGCCGTGACCCGTGGGAAGTCACGTACGACGTGCTGCTGGGCGCGGGCGGCCGTGAATTCCTGCTGCTGCCGCTACTCAACTACGCGGGCAACAACTACGACCACCTCTACGACATGATGTCGGATTCGGTGAGCCTGCAAGGGCTGGGTGACGGCGGAGCCCACTGCGGCATCATCTGCGACGCCAGCATGACGACATACCTGCTCTCGCATTGGGTGGGCAAGCGGACCAGGGGGCCCGGGCTGTCCCTGGAGACCGCCGTGCACCGGCTGACCGGCGATCCCGCGGGCTTCTACGGGCTCGGTGACCGCGGAGCACTGGTGCCGGGCCGGCGCGCCGACATCAACCTGATCGATCTGGACCGGCTCGGGCTGCACTACCCGGATCGCGTCGAGGACCTGCCCGGCGGTGCCGCGCGGCTGATCCAGCGTTCGGATGGCTACGTCGAAACCATGGTCCGCGGACAGACCGTCGTCTCCGATGGAGAACTCACCGACGCCAGGCCGGGCGGCCTGGTCCGGGGATGTCGCTAACGCATTAGAGGCGACTGGCAGCGAATTCGGCTGCCTGATCAACTAAACCCGTCTCCACGTACTGATGGTGCGCGCCGGGGGTTCCTGAACTGGAGCAAATCGGGTCGTTGGGAACACACAAATCGATGGTTTTGGCGGCGTATTCCGGTCCGACGGTGATCGGCGGCTCGTTGATGATGCTCATGAACTGGCTCGACGGCTTTCCGAAGAGGGCGACGGTAGCGACGTGATTGGCGACCTCGGGCGGCATCGGTTGCAGCGCCTGGGCGAGGTGTGCCCCATCGGGAACCTGGCTGTAGGTGACGAAGCCCATCACCGCCGCACCCTGCGAATACCCGCCGAGAACCATCTTGGTTTTCGGGCAGCGCGCCGCCATGGACTCGACATGGGTCCCCGCATCGGTGATGCCGTCGACGGCAGTTGGGAAATTGGTGGTTGCGGGGTAGTTGACCGGATACACCCCGACCGACTTCGTGCCGACATGCGAGCGCAGTGAGTCGACGAAGGTCTGACCAATTCCGCCGACGCCAGGTGGTTCGTTGGTGCCCCGGGCAAACACCACCTCAACGTCTGGACATGGGTCCGCGGCCGCTGAAGGGACGGGCGCGAGCAGCGCCCAAACCGGCGCCACAGCAGCGCAAACAAGATTGGTGAGGGGTTTTACCTTCATCCCGCAATATTGTCACAGTACGGTAACGGCTGCCGGATGAGCCGCGTTCGGCGCGCCGAATCTCAGCCGTGCTGCCGCCGTACGAGCGCACTGGCTACGCGCAGCACACCCCGGAGCGCATACGCGGCGGTCATGATCGACACCAGGACCAGCAGGATGAACGTCACCAGCCAGTTGTCTCGGTTGTGGTTGATCTCCCACCAGATGAAGGTGAACAACAGCGCACACAGCAACAACACCAAGTCACGCCAATTGCCCTGGTAAGACGCCGCAGCCTTGCGCAGCACGAGACTTCGGTCGGAGGCGACGATGAGGTCGTCGATGCGGGCGTCGATGGTCCGCTGCAGCTCGGCACGCCTCGCGGTGGCCTCCGGCGGTAGCCGATCCAGTAGATCCATGTCCTCTTTGATCAGCCCCCGATAGTTGGGGCCGCGGAACTGTCCGGCCGCGACCGCAAACAAAACGCCGCCAAAAACGGGTGCAGTGTTCAGCGCTATTTGCCCTAGACCCGCCACGACAACTCCTTTTAGGTCCTCTTTTAGGTCTTCTTGGGTTCAGTCAGGATGCTGCTGGCGGGCGCCGCCGGGTCCGTGTCGGCTCCGGGGTCCGAACCGCCTCCAGCGCGCGCGCCACCTGGGGATAGGCGATCGCCGGTCCAATCCAACGGGTGAGATAAAGGCGCAGATCCGCCCCGCTGCGAGCCGGCCGGCCGGGGTCGGCGAGGAAAGAATGCAGTACCCGGAGGGTGAACTCGTTCAGCTCGTCCAGGCCGGCCTCGTCGAAACCGTATGCCTCCCAATCGACATCGAAGCGATGCAGCATTGACCGTCCGAAGGCCAGGGCGGTATCCGACATGATTGACACCATCTGGCCACCGCGATTGCGCTGGCTGAGCACGAATTCAACCTGATTGTCGGATTCCAGCTGTTCGATGGCGAACGCGAGTCCTTCGGTCACAGCGAGGACCGGGTCCGTGGCACCTTTGAGCCGGGCGGCCAGGTGATCCAGGAATCCGTCGGCCGACCGCATCGCGGTGGCGACCAGCAATGCCTGGGTCCCGGGAAAGTAACGATAGACGGTCTGTCGTGTCACACCGAGAGCTCGCGCCACGTCGGCGATCCGCATCGCCGACCCACGTTCGTCGATGATCTTGTCCGCCGCATCGAGGATGCGCTCGATCGCCTCCTCGTCGGAGGCGGGTGTGTTCCCTGACCAACCGTGACTGCGCATGGTCAGCGAACCGCAAACGCGTAGACGGTCATCAGCACAGCCGGATCATATCGTTGGCCCAAATGCGATCATTGCCGCTCACGCAACCGACGCTCCCAAGATGAGGTTGACCGCCTCGTCGAGTTGCCCGGCGATTTCCTGGTAGCTGACGAACCGTGCCGCCATCAGCGCGCCGGAGAACGCCATCTGCAGTGTGGATTTCACCGCTCGCGGCCAACCCGGACCCAGCGCAGCGCCGATCCGCCTGGACACCTCTTCACCGATCTGTTCGCGCAGCGGATTGACCGCCGGATCGTCGGCCATCAGCGCCGTCCCGCAGGCAGCGGTCAGCTCCGGCTCGTCGGCGACGACCACCGCCATGTCCCGCAGCGTCGCGCTCACCCGCGTCTTGGTGGTTTCGTTGACGTCGGTGTGCAGTGGAAGCGCTCGCAGAAAGCGCAGATACACCGCGGTCACCAGCGCGCTTTTAGACGGAAAGTAGGTGTAGGCGCTGGCCGGCGATACTCCGGCGCGGCTCGCGACCGCGCGCATCGTCAGATTGGCGTACGACGATTCGCGAAGTTCCTCCAACCCCGCGTCGAGGACTTTGCGGATGGTTTGTCCCGGCCGGCGATCCGATCTGCGGGCAGCACCGGCGGCGGCGAGTTGGCTGCCGGGCGGAGCCACTTCTCTGGACACCGGTCCAGTGTAGGAACTGGGGGTCCGCGCCGTAGTCGTGAAACATATTTTGACACTTTTGCTTTGAGACGGCCTTCTCGTCGTGTGGACGCAAATGCCGACACGTGTCCAGTAAATTCCGGAGGCCGTTCCGGGAACACCTAGGCTGAACCGGGTGACCGCGCAGGATCGTGCCCGCTGGGATGAGCGGTATGCACACAGGGGAGCGGCGACCGTCGGTACCATGGAGCCACTTGGCACCCTCGCGCCGCACGCGGGCGTCTTCCCGACCACCGGACACGCCCTTGATCTAGCCTGCGGCCAGGGAGTCGACGCTGTCTGGCTGGCCCACCGAGGCCTGGAGGTGCGGGCGTTCGACATCTCGCCGGTGGCTATCAGTCAGGCACGCGAGCTGGCCCGCCGAAGTGGGGTAGACGATCGCTGCCGGTTCGACGTCTTCGATCTTGACGATGGCCTGCCGGTCGAGCTGTTGTCGGACTGGCCGGCCGCCGACGTGATTCTCTGTCACAAGTTCCGGGACCGCCGCCTCGACCGGGCGATGATCGAGCGGCTGGCGCCCGGCGGCCTTCTGGCAATCGCCGCGCTCAGCGAGGTCGATGCCGCCCCCGGGCCGTATCGCGTGGGGCCCGGCGAGCTGTCCGCCGCGTTTGCCGAACTCGAACTGGTTGCGGCCGGCGAAGGGCAAGGCTACGCGTGGCTGCTGGCGCGAGCGTGACCCTCAGGTTTCGAGCCTGGCCCGGACAGCCGCGAGTCGTTGCTCGAGTTCGGCCTCACCGATGACTCCGCGCGCCAGCAGCGAGTGCGCGAGTGCAACCAATCGGTTCTCTGGATAAGGCAGGTCGGAATAAACAGTCGCCGACAGTGCGTCCTCTTCGTTGCGTCGGTCGACAAAGCCGAGTACCTCTGGACCGCAACCGCTTTGATCGATGGCGTCACAAATGCCATCAAGGCTCGTTTTCCATGGCGGAACCTGATTGTCCACCCCGTACTTCGCCGCCATCCGGCTCCAGACCTGGTTGCGTTCAACGATTTTCGCCAACGTCGGGATCGCGGTTTCTTCGACCGATCCCAGATTTCCTGAAGTATTCACCAGTTCACCATGAGGTCAGTGCTATACGGGATGGATGGCCGGGCGCGTTTCGGTGATCGCGTTCGTCGTCACCCCGGCCTTAGGGAGCGCGACACCGATAAGACAATCGCGGGTGATGATTTCGACCAGCTGGTCCTCGGTCCAGCCGTCGGTTCCTTCGGGTCGGATGGGCATCACCATGAACCGATGCTTCTGGTTGGAATCCTCCACCCGGATCTCGACCTGTTCCGGTAAATACAGTCCGAACTCCGCGAGCACCTGACGCGGCCAGCGCACGATGCGGCGACGGAAGTTCGGTGTGCGATACCACTCAGGGGAATTGCCCAGAATCGGGCGTGGGTAGCAGGAGCACAGCGTGCAGACGATGACGTGGTGCAGCGTCGGCGTGTCGGCGAGTACGTGGAAGGCCGTGAAGTCGCTCGGCGTCCCAAAACCCGTGGGATGCAACCAGTCGACCCCGACTTCTTTGCTGGCGGCGAGCGGATCGGAGAGGACCAGCTTTTTGTACTCGGGGTCAAGCCAGGCCCGAGCCACCAGGCGCGCGGCGGGAGTCGGGCCGATCTGTTCGGCGAATTCGGTCATCCGTCGGTGTTCCTCAGCGGTGAAAATCCCTTTTTCAATGCACAATTCGCGAACGGCGATCTCCAAGACCTCAAAGTCGGTGACCTCATCCACCATGGGGGCGGCGGTGCGATCGTGATCGTGATCGTGATCGTGGTCATCAGATGTCATGCCGATGTCCTTTCGGGGAGAGTCAATGAACGAAAGCGCGGCGGGAAAACCCGGCTAACCGGCGGCGTCGAGCCACCGCTCAGGAATCTCGGTCTGCAGCGTGTCATTGCTGGACCCGGTATAGCCGTGCCACAGCTCGGACAGGTTGAACCGGACGATGTAGAACCACTCAGGCTTTTGATCGGGCCCGGCCCAAGTCTCGTCCTCTGCCGCCGGACTTTCGTACGAGACGACGGCGATCTCACCTTCCGCACCCCGCACGTATTCCTGGGTGCGGGTATAGAGCAGGATGGGCAGGTCCTTCACTAGGACCTTGTCGCCGACCTGGAACTTCGGTTCGCCGGCCTGTCCGCCAAACACTTGTGGATCGCCCTTGCCGACAGCATGGATGTGGTGCGCATTGCGTTTGACCTTGGCGGGGTCACCTTCGGATTTGGGCTGAGCCTCCAAGGGCTTACCTTGCAGGCCGCCTTCGTATCGATTCTTGACTTCAACCATGCGCTCGGCCAACTCGCTCAGTCCGATGTGGTGTTTCTCGACGAGGACGCGCACAACTGCGAGCAACCACCGCACGTAGTAGGGGAGACCCAGATAGATCGCGCGGCCAAGGTCAACGTTGCCCATCCGGCGTCGTTCCTCAGACAGCCAGATTCCGCGCCAGCCGAGAACCTCGCACATAACGTAGGTGTTGTGCTCCCATATCTCGTACTGTTTGTTTTCCCACAGGATCGGCGCATCCGGCTCTCCACCGACGTCATGTGGGGTCTTCGCGTAGGCGGTGAACCGTTCGTGGTCAATAAGATCGGGTGTCGGCGCATCCGGAAGGTCGGTGTAGGCGGACTTGAGCCTAGCCACCAGGTCCAGATGGGTTACCCGGTCTAAAGGAGATATCACGCGAGCTCCGTTCGTCAAAAGGATCTGGTCTAGGGGCAACCCAGCGAGTCCCGACCCGGGTGGCGTAGTCCAGCGCTCACCAACAAGCTCACCCCAACTGTCGACATCGCGCAAGCGTCACAGCGTTGCGAATTACTGAAAGCAATGCTCAGCGCGATTACTACCTGAGCCCGCGGAAGCGTGGCGCTCCGCTAATGTCACGGACATGGAGCGGCGCGTGCTCGAAGCGGTCATTTATGAACGTGAGCCACCAATTGCGCGAATCATCCTGAATCGGGTCGACAAGGCCAACACCAAAGATTCGGTGCTGGTCACTGAGGTCGACGATTGCCTGCATGAGGCCGACCGCGACAAAGAGATCAAGGTCGTCATTATCAAGGCCAACGGCAAAGGCTTCTGCGGCGGACACGTCGCCCGCTGGGGGCCGGACGAGAACCCGTATCCGGATTTCGGCGACACCTTTGAGGACCTCTACAAAGGCACCGCCGACCTATTCTTATGGCCGACGCTTTACCTGTGGGAGTTCCCCAAACCCACGATCTCGCAGATTCACGGCTACTGCGTGGGCGGCGGGATTTACCTGGGCCTGCTCACCGACTTCTGCGTGGCGTCCGAGGATGCGTATTTCCAGATGCCGCTCGCCCAGAGCCTCGGGGAACCTGGCGGGCACACCATGATCGAGCCGTGGTTGCTGATGAACTGGCACCGCACCATGGACTGGCTGCTGCTGGCGCCAACCCTGTCCGCACAGCAAGCCCTCGAGTGGGGCCTGCTCAATCGGGTGGTGCCGCGGGACGAGCTCGAAGACACCGTCGAGGAGATGGCACGCAAGATTGCCCAAATCCCGTTGACCACGCTGATGGCGGTGAAAAACAACGTCAAGCGTGCCTGGGAATTGATGGGTATGCGGGTGCACCTGCAGGTCAGCCACATCCTGACCAACATGGTCGGCGCGGCAACCGACGTTCAGGCGCGCCGGGCCGAGCTCAAGCAATCCGGCATGAACCCGCGCGAGTTCGTCGACCGCGAGGACGAATCCGGCCCAGCGTGAAGCTGGGCGCACGCTCGGCGCCGAGCGTGAAACTGGCCGCACGCTCGGCGGAATGCTTTCAGTGCTCGCCGGCGAGTTTGCGGCCGGCGGCATGCCGCGCGGCCACGTAGCCGAAGACCATCGAATTGGCGATGCTCGCGCCCGCGCCCGGATACGTTCGGCCCATCACGGTCGCGGTCGTGTTGCCGGTGGCGTACAGGCCCTCGATCACCCGGTCCTGTTCGTCGAGAACCTGGCCGTGTTCGTTGGTGATCACCCCACCAGATGTGCCGACGTCGGCCGGCAAAACCCTCGTCGCGTAGTACGGCGCGCGGTCCAGCGGGCCGACGGCCGCATTCGGCCGGTACCCGGGATCGCCGAGGCAATCGTTGTACGCCGACTGGCCACGTCCGAAGTCGGGATCCAGGCCTTTGGCCGCGAACCGGTTGAACCGCTGGATCGTGCGGGCCAGTTCGTCGGCGGGTAGGTCGATCTGACGCGCCAGCTCGCCGATGGTGTCGCCCCGTTTGACCACGCCGCGTTCGATCAGCTCGGCGGGCAGCTGCTTGCCTCGCTTTAGCGGGTTGGTGCTGGTGACGTACCTGCGGACGTAACCGTCGTCAAAAATCATCCAGCAGGGCACCGCTTTATTTGCGTACATCGCCTTGCCGACTTCGACGTAGGAGTTGGACTCGTTACAGAACCGCCGGCCGGTCGAGTCGACGTAAATGGCGCCCGGCCGTTGTCGACCCGACCCCAACGATGCTGCCGCGGCACCTCCGTTGGCGATGAAAACCGAAGGCAGCCAAACCGCTTCGTCCAGGAAATCCGTCCTCGCACCGAGCCGCATCGCCGTCTGCAGGACCTCGCCGGTGTCGCCGGCGTTGGCGATCGACCACTTCGCGTCGTTGGGTTGGTCAGCGCTATACCGGCGGCGCATGTCGGCATTGTGGCCGAAACCGCCGGCCGCCAGCAGCACCCCCTTGCGTGCCTCGACGTTCAGCGATACGCCACCATGCGATATCCGCGCGCCGAGCACCCGGCCGCCCTCCACGATGAGATCTTCCATCGCGGTATTCGTCAACAAAGGCGGCTCGCCCGCCGGATCTCCGCCGAGCTCGATCAGTGCCTTGAGCATCTGAGCGATGAGTGACGCGCCGTTGGTGAGCATCTGACGCCGCCGGATACGCGCGACCGCGGTGCGCAGGAAGACCTTGGTCGCCACCGCGAACGCGCCCGGCGCGCGGTTGAAGTACTGCACCGAGCGCAACTCGTTGGTCAGCACCACGTACCCGTAGTTTTTAGCCAACGGCGGTTGCACCTTGTCGTGCCATCTTCCCAACTCCGCGGCATTGAAGGGAATTCCTTCGACGGCGCGTCCGAATTCGTTGCCGCCCTGATGATTCGGGTAGTAGTCACTCCAGCCGGCACACCGGATCAACCGAATGCCCTTGCGGACAAGAAAATTGAGCATCTCGTAGCCCGCGGTGAGGAACATCTCCCGGCGCGGTAGCGAGGAGGCGGGTCCGGCGTCACCGACCACATCGGCCAGGTAGGCCATGCCGTCTTCGTGTGAGTCGGCGATACCGTCGGCCCGCATCAGCGGGTTGTTGGGCACCCACACGATGCCACCGGAGAGTCCGGTAGAACCGCCGACCAGACCCTGCTTCTCGATGATCAGCGGCTCCAGCCCACAGTCCAGAGCGGCCAGCCCGGCCACCATGCCGCCCCCGCCGCTGCCCGCGATGAGTAGGTCCACGGAGCGGTCCCAATGCGTGCTCATCGTGCCTCCGAAGCGACGCTCGAATTGAAGCCCAGGTCGGCGACCGGTACGTCGATGGTGGTGTTGGTCTTTTGAATCGCGGGCACCAACGTCTCATAAGGCAGGCCGGCCAGGAAGCCGTCGACGACGCGTTCGAAGTTTGAGATCAGTCCTTCGATCCGGTCGGACAGCCGCATGTAGTCAAAGCCCCTGGAGTGCAGCCCTTTCTGCTGTCTTGGCAGATTGGAGAAATCTTGTGCGGGGATAGGCGGCCAACGCGGGTCATCCGGCGCCATGGGTTCCGGCGGGATGGGCTTTCCCGGGGAGAGGTCGGAGGGAAACCGCGTCAAAGACCAGATCTCGAACAAGGTCTCCTCGGGACCCAATGGACGGATCCGGTAGGACGAGGCGCTGCTGTAGGTGGGCAGGATGAAGTGGTGTGGGAAGCAGAACCCGATTGCGTCGGTGATCCCACTGCGGACCAGCTCGTTGAGGTCGGGCATATCGCTGCCACGGGCGCGGTGCCAGCCGACGACGGCGTCGTTGAGGGTGTTGCGCCAGGCGGCCATCGCCTCAGCCGGCTTCGATGGGAGCTCGGTGTGCTGCAGGCCCTCGGCGATCCGGATGTCGTTCTCGTGCGTCATGCCGCCCATGCCGTCGCCCAGCGTGCGCATGAAATACAGGCTGCTCTCGATAATGGGGTGCACGGCGTTGGAGTTCGGCGTAGTGCCGGCGGTCCGCGCGGATGGCAGCAGCTGGGGGTGCGTCTGCGGCACGTGGTAGCCCTCCATGAAGGCAGCCGTTGCGAGCTTCCAATTGACCGGAAGCCGGCACGACTGCCACCATTCGGTGCGCAACGAGTCCACTTTCCAGGCGTCATAGATCGATGCGAATGGCTCCATGCAATCGCGTAAAGCCGGGGCGCCGTCGTCGAGGTTGATCCACGCGCAGCCGCCCCAGAGTTCGCACCTGACCGAGACGAGTTGGAGATCGTCGGGACGCAGGTTTTCCTCGGCGAACATGTCGGGGCGTGCCACCAGCGTGTTGCGGCCGTCGATGCCCCAACACCACCCGTGGAATGGGCAGACGAACGTGCGCCGGGTCCCGTTGCCTTCCACCAGCTTTACCCCGCGGTGGCGGCATGCGTTGTGGTAGGCCCGGACGGTTTGGTCGTCGAGCCGCACGACAATGATCGACTGGTCGAGGATCTCATACTCGACGAAATCGCCCTGCTTGGGTATTTCTTCGAGCCGGCATGCCATCTGCCAAACGCGGGGCCAGAACATCTCGGCCTCCAGCGCGTAGAACTCGGGGTCGTAGTAACGCTGTTTGGGAATCCGATCGACCGCCTGCACCGCCCATGGCACCGGTAGCGGTGTCCAGTTCACGTTCGTGCTCACCTTGACTCCCTCTTCTCCGAGCCGATTCTCCGACCCCAGTCACAGGATTCGTGACGCGCGTCCCTGCCAGTAACGTTCGCGGATGCGCCTCTTGTAGAGCTTGCCGTTCGGGTCCCGCGGCAACTCCGGGTCGAATTCGATCGTGCGCGGGCACTTGTAGCCGGCGAGGTGTGCTCGACAGTATTCGATGAGCTCGGATTCCAGGTCGGGGCCGGGCGTGACGCCGTCGACCGGCTGTACGACGGCCTTGACCTCTTCACCGAACTCGTCGTTGGGCACGCCGAAGACCGCCGCGTCCAACAGCTTTGGATGCATGACCAGCAGGTTCTCCGCCTCCTGCGGGTAGATGTTCACCCCGCCGGAGACGATCATGAACGTCGACCGGTCGGTCAGGTACATGTACCCGTCCTCGTCGACGTAGCCCATGTCCCCCAGGGAGCGCCAGCCGCGATCGTTGTAGACCGACGCCGTCTTGGCGGGATCCTTGAAATACTGGAAGTCGGGCCCACCTTCGAAGTAAAGCTCTCCGGACTGCCCGACGGGAAGCTCTTCGCCGTCGTCGCCGACCACGTGCACCGGCGCAATCGGAATGCCTACCGAACCGGGATGGGCGAGCCACTCTTCGGGGCCGATGGTGCAGCCCGCGAATCCCTCCGTGCCGCCGTAGTATTCGTGGATGATCGGACCGAACCACTTCATCATCCGGTGCTTGACGTCCACCGGGCAGGGCGCGGCCGCATGGAGCACGTACCGCAGACTTGAAACGTCGTACTTATGCCGGATCGCCTCGGGCAGCTTGAGCATCCGCACGAACATCGTCGGAACGAACTGGGCGTGGGTAACCCGGTGGGTCTCGATCAGCCGTAAGACGCTCTCGGCGTCGAACTTGGGCATGATGATCGATGCGGCGCCCACCCGGTTGACCGCCATTGTGTAGTTGACCCCGGCGGCGTGGTACAGCGGCGCGGGGGACAGGTACACGCTGGCCGGGCTCATCTCGTAGCGGTGCACCAGCGCCATCTCCAGCACCGCCTGCGCCCAGGAACCGTTCCCGTCGGTCGGTAGCGTCCGCCGGACCGCCTTGGGGCGTCCCGTGGTGCCCGACGAATAGAGCATCTCGGACCCGTCCGCCAAGGGCGGCGCATCTCCGGTCGCTGCCAGCGCGTCCTCGTAGGGCTCCCATCCCGATAACTGCCCGCCGATCCCGATCCGGACGTCCAGCGCGGCGTTGGTATCGCGGATGTGTGCGGCCAGCCCGGCCATCGACGCATCCACGAATGCGGCCTTTGCGTCGGAGTCGTCAATGACATAGGCGACCTCGTCGGGCGTGAAATGCGTGTTGACCGTGGTGTAGTAGAGCCCGGAAAGCTGGCAGCCCCAGGTGATTTCGAAGAACTCAGACCGGTTCGGCAACACCAGGACCACGCCGTCGCCGCGGCGCAGCCCCGCAGTATGCAGCAGCGCGGCGACGCGTTGGCTGCGGGCATAAAGCTCGCCGAACGAGATCGCGTTGTCGTCGATTATCAAGGCCGGCGAATCTGCGGCCTCGATCGCGTGATCGGCGATATTCACCAGCGGATGCCCCGGGCCGGCCTACGTGGCTGCCGCGCCGTCGGTCGGTACGGCCGCCGCGGCCGCCTGGCGCCGGGCCTGCTCGGACGGCAACACCTTGTCCTTGAACACCGTCTGAATCAGCTCCTGCACGTCCTTGCTGACTGAGGCGAGTGCGACCAGGTCATTGGAGGTCTGCCAGTGCACCCGCATCCCCATCAGCTCCCAGGCTCGCTTCAGGTTGGCCTTGGTGAGCATCAGCGTCGTCAACGGTGCCTGGGCAATGTGGCGGGCGATCGCGTCCACGCGGTCGTCCAGGTCCTCCCGCTTGACCACCTCGTTGACGAGCCCGACCTCCAGCGCCTTCTTGGCGTCGATCACCTCGGCGGTGAACAGATAGTAGGCGGCACGGCGCCAATTCATGAATACCCATGGCTCTATCGAACATTCACCCGATGGCATGCCGAACCCCTGCAGGGGCGGGTACGAGAAGTAGGCGTCCTCGGAGGCGATGACGATGTCGGTCGTCAAGCCCATATGCGTGCCACCGCCGACACAGTAGCCATGCACCTGCGCGATGGTGGGCTTGGAGAACTCCCACAGATTCAGGGTTGGCTTGACGAAAAGATCCGACTGCGCCTTCCACGGGTTGCCTGTCACCATGGCGTTCTCCACGAACGCCGGATAGTCGACGGCGTTATTGCCAATGGCATGCCCAGAGCAGAATCCCTTGCCGTTGGCCTTCAGCACCAAAACCTTGATGTCGTAGTCGCGGTCGGCATCCAGTAATGCGGCGTCGACTTCTTCTGCGAGCTTCTGGTCTTGGGCGTTCGCCTTCTCCGGCCAGTTCAGCGTGATCTTCGCGATCGCCCCATCTTTCTGGTAGATGATCCGCTCGCGAGTCTCGTTGAGATCCATGTTTCCGGCTTTCCTTCCTAATACTTTGCTGTCATGAACTGATGACGCCTATTTCGGCGCCGATGTCGTAAGTGGTCCCGACCTGGCCCGTCCATTGCACGGTCCCTGACGCTCCGGCCTCGATTTCCTGTTCCACCTTTTCGGTGGAGATCGTGTAGATCGGCGTGCCCTCCTCGACATGCGCGCCGGCCTCGACGAGAAGGTCGGTGAGCTCGGCCTCCGAGACGGCCACCGACACCCGGGGAATGCGAATGACGAAGTCAGCCACGGGCTCCCGCCCTCTGTACCCGTTTGAAGGTGCGCTGGACCGCTTCGACGATGCGCGCCGACGACGGGTACACCTGCGCCTCGAGCGCCGCCGCGGCCGGGTTGGGCACGAACCGGGCGCCCAACCGCTCGATGGGCGCGGCCAGCTCGCCGAATAATTCGGATTGCAGGATTGCCGCGATCTCCGCGCCGGGCCCGGCGAATTGGACCGCATCGTGCACGATCACGACTCTTCCAGTGCGGCGGCCGGATTCGACGATGGTCTCGACGTCCAGCGGGACCAAGGTGCGCAGATCGACGACCTCGGCGCTGACACCCTGCCCCGCCAGCGTGGCCGCAGCCGCGAGCGCCTCGTACACGCTGCGCCCATAGCTGATCAGTGTCACGTCGGTGCCCGGCCGCTTGATGTCGGCCTGGCCCAGGGGAATTGAGAAGCCGGGCTCGACGGGTACCGGACCTTTCTTGCCCTGCAAGCGAATCGTCTCGATGAACAGGCAGGGGTCTTCATCGAAGATCGCAGTCGTCAGCAGGCCTTTGCCATCCCGCGGGGTAGAGGGCACGATGACTTTCATCCCGGGGATATGCATGAACCATGCCTCGAGGCTTTGCGAGTGGGTGGCGCCGGTCGCCAATCCGGCGTAAACCTGGGTGCGGATGGTGATCGGCGCCGTCGTGCGCCCCGCGGTCATGAACCGCAGCTTGGCCGCGTTGTTGATCAGCTGGTCCGCGGCGATGCCGATGAAATCCATGATCATGATCTCGGCCACCGGCAGCATCCCATCGATGGCGGCACCGATCGCGGCGCCGACGATAGCGGCTTCCGAGATCGGGGTGTCCAGCACCCGGTCGTGGCCGTACTTCGTCGACAGCCCGGCTGTCGGTCCGGATGCGCCGGGATCGGCGATGTCCTCACCGAGCAGAAACACCCTGTCGTCGACAGCCAGCGCCTCGTCGAGCGCGAGGTTCAACGCCTCCCGCATCGTCATCTCTATTTCTTCCATCGCGAGTCCTTTAGACCGGGAACTTGATCGGTGCTGCATAAACGTCGCGGTCGAGTTCATCGATCGAAGGGGAATCCGCGCTCATGACGACGCCCAACGCCGTCTCCACTGTCGTCAGCGCGGCACTGTCGATGCGGTCGAGCTCGTCGGATCCGCAGATGCGCGTCGCGATGAGGTGGTCGCGGAACTTCGGCACCGGGTCGGCCGCCAGCGCCGCCGCCAACTGCTCCTTGGGGATATACGGCATCCGGTCGCCGAAGTAGTGGCCGCGGAAGCGAAATGTCACGCATTCGATGAAGGTGGGGCCCCCACCGGTGCGCGCTCGCTGCAGCGCCTCGTCGAGCGCGGATTTCACCGCCAGCGGATCGTTGCCGTCCACCCGGACACCCGGCATGCCGTATCCGGCGGCCCTTTCGGCGACGTGTTCGAGTTTCATGGTGTCCGAGGTCGGCGTCATCTCGGCGTACAAGTTGTTCTGGCACAGCAGGACCAGCGGCAGGTCCCACAGCGCGGCCATGTTGGCTGCCTCGTGAAAGGAGCCGGTGTTGGTGGCGCCGTCGCCAAAACTGACGACCGTGACGCGATCCAGGCCCTTGCGCTTGGCCGCCATTGCCAAACCCACGGCTACCGGCGGTCCGGCCCCGACAATCCCGGTGGAAAGCATGACGCCCTTTTCGGGATTGGCGATGTGCATCGTCCCGCCCTTGCCACGGCTTGCGCCGACGGTGCGCCCCATCATCTCGCCGTAGATCTCCTCGAGCGGAACCCCCTTGCCGATCAGATCGTGCAGCCCGCGATAGGTCGTCACCAGCTGGTCGTCCGGTCGCAGCGAAACGCCCATCGCGGCGGCGATCGCCTCTTGTCCGCGCGACGGCCAGTACACGCACATGAACTCGCCGGTGCCGATGCCTTTGGAGAGCCGGTCGTCGGCCGCCTTCATCAGCACCATCAATGCGTAGAGGCGACGTTTGGTCTCTGTGGAGTAATCGTCGCTCATAGCCGTTCTCCGCTGATCACGCCCAACACTCCAAATCGCATACCGAGCGCCCCGACTAACATCGTCGCAGTCATGCACCGGACCATGGTTTGACCTTGAGGAAGCCGCCTCCGTCGACGCGCAGCTGCTGGCCGGTGATGTAGCGTGCCGCGTCGGACGCCAGGAACAGCACGGCCTCGCTGATGTCCTCGGGTTCGACATAGGGGATAGGCATCGCCTGGACTAGCGGAAAGACCGGTTCGGCGTCCTCGCGGGTGGGGTTCTGCAGGTCGGGCCGAAACGCCCGGTACATCGGCGCACTGTGCAACATGTCGGTGTTGACGTTCGTCGGGTGCACCGCGTTCATCCGGATGGAGAAGGAAGCCAAGGCCCGGGCAAAGTCATTGACGTAATGTGCGGCAGCCAGTTTCGCGAACGCGTAGCCGGCTCCGCCGGTACCGCCGTCGATGCCGCTGGTGTTCATCGACGACATGAACGCCGCGTTTGACCCGATCACGATGATCGACGCGCCGGCCTGCAGATGCTTGAGGCTCGCGTGCACCAGATTGAGAACTCCGAGGAGGTCCACGTCCACCGCGTCCGCGAAGGCCTGCGGCGGGAGGCCAGCGGTCAACGGGCAGATGCCGGCGTTGGCGACCACGATGTCGAGGTGCCCGAGTTCGGCGACGCCCTCGTCGATCGCTGTCGAAAGGGCCGCCCGGTCACGAACGTCGGCAATCGCCGTGAACGCGCGCTGCCCTTCCTTTTCGACGAGCCGGGCTGTCTCGTCCAGATCCTCCGGGCGGGCCAGCGGATACTCGTTGGTCTCGATGTCCGCGCAGAGATCCACCGCGATAATGTCCGCGCCTTCCGCGGCAAGCATTCGCGCGTGGGAACGCCCTTGCCCGCGCGCGGCTCCGCTGATCACGGCTACTTTGCCTGCCACCCTGCCCATCGCCCGTCCTATCGCCTGTCGGTTGTCGCAGTTCTTATGCCGGAGGCCTGAATTGGCACCCAAAGTCGATCGTTACCAACGCCGTCGGCGCAGAGCGGAAGGTCGATTGAGTCTGCCGATGCGGCATGACGGGTGGGGACGGCGTGCCGCGGCGGTTGGCCTGCGCGCCGGTCGGCTCCATCGCATCTCTCCCACGAAACACTGCCACCAGAAAGCCAGTGGCTGCAGCCGGGCTATCAATATCCCTTACGGTAGCTAGAATATCTAAAATAGCAAGAAAGACCGCGAGGAAGGGGTCGTCAGGAATGGCGGGGTCAGGCGTGCTCGATGGGGTCAGAGTCGTGGAGTTGGCGTCCTGGACCTACGTTCCGTCGGCCGGCGCCGCGCTGTCGGACTGGGGTGCCGACGTCATCAAGGTTGAAAGCGTCGCTTCGGGTGATCCCGGACGTGCGTTGGTTGTCGGCCCGTTCACCCGCGAGGCGGCCCGCCCCGACGCGGACTTCATCCTCGAGTTGGGCAACCGCGGCAAGCGCAGCATCGCCATTGACGTGAAATCCGATACGGGGCGGGAGCTGTTCGGCCGCCTCTTGGCCAGTGCCGATGTCTTCCTGACCAATTGGCTACCCGGAGCACTCGAGCGGGCCCGGCTCACCGTCCAGGACATCCGCTCGTTCAACCCGAAGATCATCATCGCTCGGGGTACCGGATTGGGTGTGCGCGGCCCGGATCGCGATCGTGGCGGTTTCGACGCCGCCACCTACTTGGCGCGTGGCGGGGTCGCGTACACGCTGACGCCGTTCGGGACGGAAACGCCGGCGGTCCAAGGCCCGGGATTCGGCGACCTGCAGGCCGGGGCGACGCTGGCTGGCGGGGTGTGCGCCGCGCTTTACCACCGGGAGAAGACCGGTGAGCCGACGATCGTCGACTCCTCGTTGCTGGCCCAGGCGATGTGGGCCATCGCACCGTCGATTTGCGCTGCCGATTTCTTTGACATCGAAGGCATTCCAGGCGCACCGCCCGGCTTGGCCATGAATCCTCTGGTGAACCGGTACAAGACCAAGGATGGCCGGTGGATTCAGCTGGTCTTCCTACAGCCGGACAAATTCTGGGCCGGCTTCTGCGAGCGGATGGGCCTTGGCGAATTGGCCGACGACGAGCGATTCGTGCCGTCGAGCAACCTGATAGCCAACACGGCCGAGGCGACCGAGATCTTTGCGAACGTGTTCGCAGCCCATGACCTCGCCCACTGGCAGAAGGTCCTCCAGGATGAACCGGGCGTCTGGGGCGCCCTGGCGACCCCGCGGGAGACCCTCAACGACCCGCAGGTCGAGCCCAATGGCTATGTGGTGACCAACGTCGACGGTGACGGCGAGAAATACCGGATCGTCGCTGCGCCGGTGCAATTCAACGAAATTCCGCCCGCCCCCGCGCGTGCGCCAGAACATGGCCAGCACACCGAGGAGATCCTGCTCGAGCTCGATGTCGACTGGGACGATATCGCAAAGGCGAAAGACCTCAAGGCCATACTATGAATCGTTCATCGGATCTTTCGGCTCGGTTGCCGCCCGCCCAACTCGCCAGCCGCGACAATTTGTGGAATCTCTCTGCCACTTGCGATTTCGGCCCACCAACACATTGGGTCGATATCGACACGATTACAAGCACGTTGTAATACCGCCGTTGTTGTGGCACGCGGGGATCGACACGCAGTCAGCCGCCCGGGACAAGCGGGGCCAGCTGTTCGCCGGGTCTGCTGTGGTCACTTCTTGAGTAGCGAGTGGGAAGCCCGGGCGGCCGAGTTGCCGGGAAGTACCGCAGCCGTTTACCCGCTCGAGCTTCGCTGGCCGGCACGCTCGCGGGGCATTAAGCGATATCGCAGGGGCGCCACACCTCGGCTGGTGACCGAATCGACATTCCGGCATCACGCTCTGGCGACAGTGCTCCATAGGTCGACGGGTACTACCTATCGGGCACGGCCATCGGGTCCCAGTATCCGAACCCAGGATTTGACGAGGTCGGAATCGGCTACCAAAACGAAGGAAATCGACGCCGGCACCTCGGCCGAACGTGGGTTGGCCCGCCAACCCCGCTGCTAGGCGCCGCTCTTCGGGCCCGCGCCCTGGCCCACGCCGGTTAGGGTTTTGGGACAGTACGCGCTGGCCGCGATCGCCGTGAACTTGGCGGCGCCGTCGCCCTCGAACGCCGGGTTGAGCTCTTGTAGGTTCTTGACGATTTCCACGCCGGGCATACCCCCATCGACCAGATTGCACACCGCTCTGCCAGCGGCTATCGCGTGTTCGGGGTCCTGATATGTCAGCCCAGCTGCCGTGAGTGCGGCGAGGAAGGATTGATCGTTGCCATCGATGTCGGCCCATGCCGGAGCGGCCGTGCCGATGACGGCGGCGACATACGCCAGCGCCAGGACGAGTCTCATAACTCGGTGATTCTTGCAAATCCGTGGTGTGCGTGCATCCGTTGCTGCCTACGGGACGTTAACGGCAGCTGGCCAACGGGTGCACAGCCGATAGTATTTTGCCTGCTCGCCGAGGGTCGTTTCACCGCGTCCAGGCCGACGATTCGGCCGCGGTGCGCAATGCCGCGATGATTTGCGGCTCCTTTTCATTGAAGCGCTCGGTGGGTGCCGGCACCGAGATGGCAACGATGTTATTGCTTCCAGATCGTCGGGCGATGGCCGCCGCGGAAATCCCTGGGGTGTGTTCGCCTCGGTCGAAAGCGATTCCGGTCCGCCGGATCTCGGCGATCTGACGGCGTAGTGACTCGGCGAGCGCGGGGTTGGACCGGGCGATCGCGGCCCGGGCATCGGGATCGTCAAGAACCGCAAGTGCCGCTTTTCCGTTCGCGGTGACGTCCAACGGAAATCGGATACCGATGGCCGAAACCGCTCTGAGACGGTGCGACGATTCAATCTGGTCGACGAACCACATCCGCTGCCCACGAAGTATCGACAGGTCGACGGTCTCGCCGTCCGTGGCGCGCGCCACCCGCTCTATCGTCGGCCGAAAGATAGCCGAGATGTGCGATGCGGCGGCGCTGCCGAACCCCAGCAGGCGCTCGCCGAGTGAAAAACGGCCGTGCGAGTCGACACTTGCCAACCCAACCTCGACCAACCCCATCATTAAGCGGCGTGCGGTCGATTTTGCCAGGCCAAGACGCTCACCGAGGTCGACGAGCCGGAGCTGTCCGGGGTCGACCGCGATTTCATCCAGCGCGGCGGCGGCTCGGCGCAACACCTGAATGCCGTCGTCGCGAATACTTGGTGAATCCCGTTCCGCAGGGCTCATCACCCCACTATAGTGATCCGTCTAACGGATCATCAGGATCCATATTACGGACCAGGAGTTCAGATGAGTGGGTTACCGCCCGGACGGCATTTCTTCCGTGGCGACGACGGCTACGAAGCGGCCCGCCGTGGCACCGTCTGGAATCAGCGCGTGCCCGAGCGGTACCCCGAGATAATCGTCCAGGCGGTCGACGCCGACGACGTCGTCGCCGCCCTGCGCTTCGCCAGGGCCAATGGGCACAAGGTCAGTATCCGATCCGGTGGCCACAGCTGGGCCGCCAACCATTTGCGCGACGGCGCCTTGCTGCTCGACATGAACCGCATCGATCACGCAATCATCGATACCGCAAAGAAAATCGCGGTCGTCGGGCCCGGCAAAGGCGGCAGCGTGCTTATCGGCGAATTGGAAGCACAGAACCTGTTCTTCCCGGCCGGTCACTGCAAGGGCGTCTGCGTCGGCGGTTATCTGCTACAAGGCGGGTACGGGTGGAACAGCCGCATCTACGGCCTGGCGTGCGAGAACGTCATCGGCCTCGATGTGGTCACCGCCGACGGCGAGAAGATCCACTGCGACGAGGACAATCACCCCGATCTCTACTGGGCCGCGCGCGGGTCCGGTCCCGGGTTCTGCGGCGTCGTCACATCTTTCTATCTCAGGCTGTACCCGCGGCCCGCCGCCTGCGGGACCAGCGTGTACGTCTACCCGATAGACCTCGCCGACGAGATCTATACCTGGGCCCGCAGCGTCAGCGCCGAAGTGGACCGCCGCGTCGAGATGCAAATCCTCGCTACCCGCAGCGTCCCGAGCATGGGGCTGGACAGCCCGGCGATCGTGTTCGCCTCGCCGGCGTTCGCCGACTCCGAACAGGAAGCCGAAGCGGCCCTGGCGATTTTCGGCACTTGCCCCGTTGCCGACAAGGCGATCACCAAAGTTCCCTATATGCCAACCGATTTGCCCACTTGGTTCACCGCGGTGATGAGCAATTACCTGGCCGATCACCGTTACACCGCGGACAACATGTGGACCTCGGCGTCCGCGCAGGACCTGCTACCCGGAATCAACAACATCCTCGAAACGATGCCGCCGCACCCGTCGCATTTCCTGTGGTTGAACTGGGGGCCGTCGCCAACCCGCCCGGACATGGCCTACAGCGTCGAAGACGAGGTTTACCTGGCGCTCTACGGCGCGTGGCGGGACCCAGCCGATGACGAGAAGTACGGGGATTGGGCGAGGTCCAACATGGCCGCGATGTCGAACTTGGCCAGCGGGATACAGCTCGCCGACGAAAACCTGGGCCAGCGTCCGGCGCGGTTCGCCAGTGACGAGGCAATGCTGCGGCTGGATAAGGTGCGCGCCGCCTATGACCCCGACGGCCTGTTCCACAGTTGGATGGGCAGAATCTGATGGCCGGCGATCTGTACCTCGGCTACCGCGGCGACGACGCGCACACGCCGTTCGGCAACTTCTTCAAGCCTGAGATGGCCGCGCTTCCAGAACATGTAGTAGAGGCGTTGCAGCATGGCCCGCAGGGCGGCCGGGCTCTGTTGGCCTTCGACGACGCGGCCAGCGTCAGCGGTGACGGGTACCAGCAGACTGAGAACGGCTACGGGATTCTCGAAGACGGCAGCCTGCACGTGTCGGTACTTACCGACATGCCCGGGGTCACCCCTGCGATGTGGGTGTGGTGGTTCGGTTGGCACGGCTGCGACACCCGCCGCTATAAACTCTGGCATCCGCGAGCGCACCTGTCCGCAGCGTGGAAGGACGGCGAGCGGGACGACGACACGGGTCGGCGTGGCCCCCGGCCTTACATCGGTCGATGGTCGTTGATCAGGGAATACATCGGCTCAACGATGCTCAATGGGGCAATCCAATTTGTCTCGCCATCGGCTATGGGTCTGCCACCCGACAGCGACAACGCAGTGGCGATCTGCGCACGCCTGGGGTCTGGTGACGCGCCGGTGGACGCCGGCTGGTTCGTCCATCACATCCGGTCGACACCGGCCGGAGCTGAAATGCGTTCACGGTTTTGGATGGGCGGACCCCACATCGCGGTGCGGGGCGCCCCGGGTGTTGCGTCGCGGGCACTGCGTCCCATCGCATCGCGGATACTTGGTACCTCGGAAGCTACCGCCCGCAATCTGCTGGTGCACTGTGCGCAGGAGATGAATCACCTCGCCGGATTTCTGCCGAATCTTTACGAGGCCTTTGGCGACGACTAAGTGTGCCCCCTGGAAGCAACTTGGACAGCAGTGCAAAACATTTCACGGTTGACCGGAGTGCCCGACAGCAGGGTTCACCCAGCGGGCGCCGGTGCCTGGGCCGGACCGATGACGACAAATGCCTCTACCGCTGTGGCCATCTCGAAGCCCTCAACCTCTACCCGCCACTCGTAAATCCCCGCTTCCAGGGGTATGCCCGCCGGGATATTGAGGGTCAGCGGCATTCGAACCGAAGTTCCGTGGATTGAGCCGGGCGGCCGACCCGCCTCGGCCGCCGCTTCGAAGAGGATCCGTTGAGGTCCCTGCGGTCCTGCAACGACCACCGGATCGCCATCGGTGGTCAATAGTTGGCATTTCAGCTTGTGTTGTTTGTTCGTCTCATCCCAGTCGATGTCCAGGAACAACACTAAAGTGAAAGCAGGGGTGGGTGTTTGGCACTGTCGCCACCCCAAGCCGAGCGCATTGACCTTGCCGGAGGCGGCGTCGGCTTGGGCTGCATCCGCGAGCAACAAGCTGATCTTCATGCGGTCGCCGCAGCCACGATTGACCCGGCGGCCGTTACCGCAAGACCCTGCCACGTCATCGCTGTCGCTCCCGGGATCCACGAGATGCTTGCCCTGCTCTGTATTGGCTGGATAACTGGATAATACGTATGCCTAGATCTGTTCGGCGAGTCGGCACCTCGGCGAGGTTCGTAGGTTGATCGGCGGGGATGGCGCGCGTCCGGCGCGAAATTCGAGCGACTCGGGCAGATCAGCGGCTATTCGGCCAACCGACGTGAGACGGTATAAGGCTATGCAGAACCACGACTACTTGACCTACGAGGAGTTCGGCCGCAGATTCTTCGAGGTAGCCGTCACCCCGGCACGGGTTGCTGCCGCGTTCGCCGACATCGCGGGCAGCGAGTTCGCGATGGAGCCCATCGCTCAGGGACCGGGCGGGATTGCCAAAGTCAGTGCCAACGTCAAGATCGAAGATCCACAGGTCACGAGACGCCTGGGTGACACCATCACGTTCGTCATCCACATTCCCTTGTCGATCGACCTGCTCCTGGACCTTCGGGTGGACAAGCAACGGTTTGTCGTCTCCGGAGACATCGCATTGCGTGCCACGGCACGCGCCGCCGAGCCACTTTTGCTGATCGTCGATGTTGCCAAGCCGCGGCCATCCGATATCACCGTCAACGTGTCGTCGAAATCGCTGCGCGGCGAGGTGCTACGCATCCTGGCCGGTGTCGACGGTGAAATCCGGCGATTCATCGCCCAGTATGTCGCGGAAGAAATCGACGCGCCGCAATCGCAGGCTGCGCAAATCATCGACGTCGCAGACAAGTTGAACGAGGCCTGGCCGTAGGGCACGGTCTTACACCGAAGCCCGGCGGCTCACCGGCTATTCGGGGTCCCGCCGCAGCACGCGACGCACTGGCCGGGTCTCGATGGCGTTGATCGTCAAGGCGCGGCGGCTGATCCGCCAACCCGAATCGGTCAATTCGTATTCGTCGTCGTAGCGCAGATGCCAGACGGCATCAACCAGCTCGTCCCCGCGTTGACTCCAGTGATGCGCGACGCATGCGATGCGCCCGCGGGCGCCGCCGCGACCCGGGTCATCGTCGTAGACCTCGCCGACGATCGCGTGCTCGGTGCGAATGGTCTGGGTGACCGCCGCGACCGCCGCGGTGATGGCTTGCTGACCTCGATGCGAATGGATCGGTTCGAGAGCGGCGGGCGGTTCAGGCACTATGAATTCGGCGTCGGCTGTGAAAAGTGCCGTCACAGGGGCGAATTGGCGGTCGTCGACACCAGCGGCATAGCGGTGCACCAAATCGCTGAGGGCGGCCCGGTCAGCTACGGAAGGACTCACGAGATCAATGAAAGGCGTTGCGCACACGCCGATAAGGCGTCTTTGGCCTGTTCGATATCAGTGGTCGGCGGCATGGCCAGCACGACGCGGTCGGCGCCCTGAGCAACCAGGCCTGCTGCGCGCTCGGCATCGATCTTGGTGACCAGATGACCGAGCGACACCTCCAGGGCCGCCGGATCGCGGCCGGCGGCCAACGCCTCTTCGCGCATCAGTGCGATCAGTGCGGCGAGTTGCGGTCCGGCTACGCCGAGCGGCTGGAAACCGTCGCCGAAACGCCCGGCCCGGCGGGCCGCCGCTCGGCTGTGGCCGCCGATGTGGACCGGAAAGTGCTCGTGTGCAACAGGTTTGGGGTAGCACATGACGTCGTCGAAGCCGAAGAACTCGCCGTGATACGAGGCTCCCTGGGGCTCGTCGGCCCACAGTGCCCGCAGGACGGCCAGTTGTTCGTCAGCCCGTCTGCCGCGGCTGTCGAATTCCACGCCGCATGCATCGAGTTCCTCCTTGAGCCAGCCAACACCCACACACAGCCGGAGCCGCCCGCCGGATAGCGCATCGACGGTCGCGGCGCGTTTGGCGAGGACGACCGGATGGTGATTGGGCAATACCAGCACGCCGGTGGCCAACCCAAGCGTGCTGGTTTGACCGGCCAGGAACGCCAGCAGATCGAGCGGGTCCGGGATGGGGCAGTCGGGCGTCAGTCCAACCCGTCCGGAGCTGTCGTAGGGATAGACGCTGTCGTAGCGGTTTACCAGGACGGTGTGCTCGACCACGACGATCGATTCGAAACCGCACAGCTCCAGATGACCCGCAAAGTTCACCATCCAGTCAGGGTCGGCGGTGACACCGTCGGCGACCGGTACGACGACCGCGGCCTTTAGCGGTAGGTCCATGACTCCCGAAGCTAACAGGTGGGTGTTTAACCGGTCGGTGTGGCGATCTGAGCGCGCACAGCCTCGGCCAGCGCTGCCGCGCGCTGATCGGTGAAGACGTCCTCCAGCATCAGTTGCCGGCCGTCCGGGCCGGTCAACGGAACCCGCCAATTGGGGTATTCGTTCGTCGTGCCCGGTTGATTCTGGGTCCGGCGATCGCCGACCGCATCGCTCAGCGCTACCCCGAGTAGCCGTGAGGGGGTTCGGCCCAGGTACCGGTAGAGCGCGAGGATCACTTGTTCGGGGTCTTGTTCGGGGTGCTGGACACTATCGTCAAGCAGCCCGACCCTGCGTAATTCGGCGATCCAGCCCGCCAACTCGGCCCGGTCGGACGCCAGCTCATCCGCGAGTGGCCGGGTCAACAATCCAAGGGATTCCCGCAACCGGACATGGTCGCCGACTAGGTAGCCGGCGGTCGGTGGCAGATCGTGGGTGGTGACTGACGACAGGCAGTACTCCCGCCAGCGTTCAGCCGGCAATGGACCGCCTGTTCCGTCGCGGTCCAGCTCGAACCAGAGGATCGAGGTGCCCAGCAGGCCGCGTAACAGCAGATAGTCCCGCACCCAGGGTTCGACGGTGCCCAGATCTTCGCCGACGACCACGGCACCGGCCCGGTGTGCCTCCAGGGCGACGATGCCGATCATCGCTTCGTGGTCGTAGCGAACGTAGGTGCCTTCGGTCGGGGCCGCCCCATCCGGAATCCACCACAGTCGGAACAACCCGATGATGTGGTCGATGCGTACGCCGCCGGCATGCCGCAGCACGGACCGGATCAGTGCGCGGAAAGGCCGGTACTCGTGTTCTTCCAGGCGGTCCGGTCGCCAGGGCGGCTGGGACCAGTCCTGGCCGAGCTGGTTGAACTCGTCCGGCGGCGCGCCCGCGGCTACGCCGAGCGCCAGCACTTCCTGCAGCGCCCACGCATCGGCCCCATCCGGGTGCACGCCGACGGCCAGGTCGTGCATGATGCCTAACGACATCCCGGCCCGCACGGCGTGCGATTGGGCCGCGGCGAGTTGCTCATCCAATTGCCACTGCATCCAGCGATGAAAATCGACGGCGGTCGAATGCTTCTCGGCGAACCGGGCGACTCCGGCAGCCTCGGGATGTTGCAGGAAAATCGGCCAATGGTGCCAGTCGCCACCGTACTTTTCGGCGAGCACACACCAGATGGCGAACTCGTCGAGCGCGCGGCCTTCACGTTCGCGGTAGGCGGCATAGGCCAGCTCACGACCGGCCGACCTCGGCACGCGGTGCACCAACTTCAGCGCCGCCCGCTTGGCCGCCCATGCGCTGTCGCGGTCGATCGAGTCGAGTTCGCCGGCCCGCTGTTGAACTTCCGCGCGCAGCCTGCGCACCCTGCCTCGTTTGGCCAGATCGACGTACTCGGGGATCGCCTCAACGCGAAGATATAGCGGGTTGACGAAGCGCCGGGATGTCGGCAGATACGGCGACGGCTCCATCGGGGACGTCGGGCCAGAAGGCGCTGCCGCGTGCAGGGGATTGACCAGCACATAGTCCGCACCATGGTGGGTTGCCGACCAGACCGCGAGGTCAGTCAGATCGGTGAGGTCGCCGACGCCCCATGATTGTCGGGACCGCACGCTGTAAAGCTGCGCGGCCAGGCCCCAGGCGCGGCGGCCGCTGACCCGCTCCGGCAACCCGAGCCAGTCTGGCGTCACGATGAGCGCACTGCTGGTCTGGAAGTCGCGTGATCGCAGATGGACGCGGTGGTAGCCCAGCGGCAAGTCAGTGGGGAGCACAAAGCTGGCCTCGCCAACCCAGCGTCCGTCCAGATCGAACGGCGGGGTGAAGTTCTCGACCTGTTGCACCCCGCCGCGCACCGTGCCGTCCTCGAGCTGCAGCCACACTTCGGCGGGAAAGCCATGGGTCACGTGCACCCAGAAGCGCGTCTGCGCGCCGGTCCGTCCGACGATGGTGGCCGGCATCTGACGAGCCCAATAGGACTTGAGGTGCGTGGTCAGGGCCACATTGCGGTCCTGCTCGGTGCCGGCGGGGACGCCGAGCGCGGCGAGCACGGCCACCAGCGTGGCTTCCGATACCGGCGCGTGCCTGCCGCTCCAGTCCGCATACCAGGTGGCAATGCCGAATCGCCAGGCAAGTTCGACCAACGAGGGCGCGAGCTCTGTCATGTCGCCCATCTTGCGTCCAATAGCCCCCGCCCACGACACGGACGGCGTTGGTGGCCTGGTTAGTTGCGTACGCCGATTAGGCGATTTCCTGCGATTTCGGGCAAATCTGTGAGCCATTCGTCGGATTTGCCGTTCGGCAGGACGAGGTAGCGATCCGCCGCTACGATCCCCTTTAGGACAATCTGGAGACACGAAGGATCCGACGGTTATCCAACGGGGGATATGGAAAGTAGCAGCTCAGTCGAGTGGACGGCTGGAGGCGCCTTTCGCGACCCGGGTGAACCGGGACGCTGGATTGATAGACACAGCACGATACGAATGAGAGCGCGTAGAGCGCCGCGTGGCAATGCCGCCACGGGTGCCTTACGGTTATCAACGTGATTCGTGCCGTGAAAAAACGGGCGATCGAACAAACCGGATGGTGAATTAACGTGGCGGAAGAAGGTCGCGGACAGCGCGGGTCGGGCTACGGCCTTGGGCTGTCAACGCGGACGCAGGTTACCGGCTATCAGTTCCTCGCTCGCCGAACGGCAATGGCGCTGACACGCTGGCGAGTCCGCATGGAGGTGGAGCCGGGTCGGCGCCAGAACCTCGCCGTGGTGGCGTCGGTCTCGGCGGCGCTGGTGGCTTGCCTGGGGGCGCTGCTGTACTCATTCATCAGCCCGGCCGGTCAGGTGGGGGATTCGCCGATCATCGCCGACCGTGACTCCGGCGCGCTGTATGTGCGGGTGGGCGACAGGTTGTACCCGGCACTGAACTTGGCATCAGCGCGGCTGATCACCGGGCGGCCTGACAACCCGCACCTGGTCAAGGGAAGTCAAATCGCGACCCTGCCGCGTGGACCGCTGGTGGGCATCCCGGGTGCACCGTCGAATTTCGGGCCTAAGAGTCCGACCTCGTCGTCGTGGCTGGTGTGCGACGACGTGGCGGGTTCGACCGGAGTCGGGGCGCCGTCGGGGCTGACGACCACGGTGATCGACGGCACCCCCGACCTCAGCGGTCACCGGAAGGTGCTTAACGGTTCCGACGCGGTGGTGCTCAACTACGACGGGGATGCCTGGGTGATCAGGCAGGGGCGCCGTTCGCGCATCGACGCGACGAATCGGTCGGTCTTATTACCTCTCGGTTTGACGCCCGAACAGGTCGGCCAGGCCAAGCCGATGAGCCGCGCGTTGTACGACGCTTTGCCGGTGGGGCCCGAGCTGGTGGTTCCAGATGTGCAGAACGCAGGTTCCCCGGCGACATTCGCGGGGGCGCCCGGCCCGGTCGGGACGGTACTCGTCACGCCGCAGATCAGCGGGCCGCAACAGTATTCGCTGGTCCTGGTCGATGGTGTGCAGACCTTGCCGCCGTTGGTGGCCCAGATCATGCAAAACGCCGGAGGCGCGGGCAATGTCAAACCGGTGACCGTTGAACCGGCCGCGTTGGCGAAGATGCCCGTGGTCAACAAACTTGACCTGTCGTCGTACCCGGACACCCCGCTTAACGTGATGGACCTGCGGGAGAATCCGGCAACCTGCTGGTGGTGGGAACGAACCGCCGGCGAGAATCGGGCCCGCATACAGGTGGTGTCCGGCCCCAACCTCCCGATCGCGTCAGCCGACCTGAACAAGGTCGTGCCGCTGGTGAAGGCCGACACCACTGGCCGCCAAGCCGACCAGGTCTTCTTCGGACCGAACTATTCCAACTTCGTGGCCGTCACCGGCAACGATCCCGGGTCGAAAACCGCGGAGTCGATGTGGTGGGTGACCGATGCGGGAGCTCGGTTCGGCGTGGACGACACCAAGGATGTCCGTGAGGCATTGGGTCTGGGTACCCCACCGAGCCTGGCGCCTTGGGTGGCGCTGCGGCTGCTGCCACAAGGGCCGACGCTCTCCCGGGCAGATGCGTTGGTCGAACACGACACCTTGCCCATGGACATGACCCCTGCAGAGTTGGTGGTACCGAAGTGAAACGTGGATTCGCGCGACCCACACCGGAGAAGCCTCCGGTCATCAAGCCGGAGAACATCGTCCTTCCGACGCCACTGAGCATCCCGCCACCGGAGGGCAAGCCGTGGTGGCTGATTGTCGTTGGCGTTGTCGTCATCGGCCTGCTCGGTGGCATGGTCGCCATGACCTTTGCCAGCGGTTCACACGTCTTTGGCGGCGCAGGCTCGATCTTCCCGATCTTCATGGTCGGCGGGATGATGATGATGATGTTCGGCGGCCGGTTCGGCGGCGGCAACCAGCAGATGAGCCGGCCGAAACTGGACGCGATGCGCGCCCAGTTCATGTTGATGCTGGACATGCTGCGCGACACCGCCAACGAGTCCGCGGACAGCATGGACGCCAACTATCGGTGGTTCCACCCCGCGCCCAGCACGCTGTCCGCGGCCGTCGGATCGGCGCGGATGTGGGAACGCAAGCCCGACGGTAAGGACCTCAATTTCGGTGTCGTCCGGGTCGGGGTGGGCATGACCCGTCCCGAGGTGACCTGGGGTGAGCCCCAGAACATGCCGACCGACATCGAGCTGGAGCCGGTAACGGGTAAGGCGCTTCAGGAGTTCGGCCGCTATCAAAGTGTCGTTTACAACCTGCCCAAGATGATCTCCCTGCTGGTAGAGCCCTGGTACGCGCTGATCGGGGACCGCGAGCAGGTATTGGCATTGATGCGGGCGATCATCTGCCAGCTGGCGTTCTCGCACGGCCCCGATCACGTCCAGATGATCGTGGTCAGCTCTGATTTGGAGCAGTGGGACTGGATGAAGTGGTTCCCGCATGTCGGTGATCAGCGGCGTCAGGACGCGGCGGGCAACGCGCGGATGGTCTACAGCTCAGTGCGCGAATTTGCGGCGGAGCAGGCCGAATTGTTCGCCGGCCGTGGGTCGTTCACGCCCCGGCATGCCAGTTCGTCGGCACAGACCCCGACACCGCACACCGTGATCATCGCCGATGTCGTTGATCCCCAATGGGAGTATGTGATCAGTGCGGAGGGCGTCGACGGGGTGACGTTCTTCGACATGACCGGCGCCTCGATGTGGACATCGGTCCCGGAGCGGACGTTGCGGTTCGACGAGATAGGCGTTATCGAAGCGCTGCCCCGTGACCGCGACACCTGGATGGTCATCGACGACAAGCCTTGGTTCTTCGCTCTCACCGACCAGATCAGCATCGCGGAGGCAGAAGAGTTCGCGCAGAAGCTGGCGTACTGGCGACTCGCTGAGGCCTACGAAGAGATCGGTCAACGAGTGGCGCACATCGGCGCCAGGGACATTTTGGCCTATTACGGCATCGACGACCCCGCGGAAATCGACTTCGAAGATCTGTGGGGCAGCCGCACCGACACGATGGGCCGGTCGCGGTTGCGGGTGCCGTTCGGCAATCGCTCCGACAACGGTGAGCTGTTGTTCTTGGACATGAAGTCCCTCGACGAGGGCGGCGATGGCCCCCACGGAGTCATGTCGGGGACAACCGGTTCGGGTAAGTCGACGCTGGTGCGAACCGTGATCGAATCGCTGATGCTCGGCCATCCGCCGGAGGAGCTGAACTTCGTCCTGGCCGACCTCAAGGGTGGGTCTGCCGTCAAGCCCTTCGCCGGGGTGCCGCACGTGTCGCGGATCATCACCGACCTCGAAGAGGACCAGGCGCTGATGGAGCGCTTCCTGGACGCGCTGTGGGGCGAAATTGCCCGCCGAAAGGCGGTGTGCGACAACGCCGGTGTCGACGACGCCAAGGAGTACAACTCCGTGCGGACCAGGATGCGGGCCCGCGGCCAGGACATGCCCCCGCTGCCCATGCTGGTGGTGGTCATCGACGAGTTCTACGAATGGTTCCGGATCATGCCGACGGCGGTCGACGTTCTGGACTCGATCGGCCGGCAGGGCCGCGCCTACTGGATCCACCTGATGATGGCGTCTCAGACGATTGAGAGTCGGGCTGAAAAACTCATGGAGAACATGGGTTACCGCCTGGTGCTGAAGGCTCGTACCGCCGGCGCCGCGCAGGCGGCCGGGGTTCCCAACGCCGTCAACCTGCCGGCTCAAGCCGGTCTGGGTTACTTCCGGAAGAGTCTCGAGGACATCATCCGCTTCCAGGCTGAGTTCCTGTGGCGCGACTTTTACTCCCGCGGTGTCACGATCGACGGCGTGGAAGCGCCGGCGTTGGTGCACAGCATCGATTACGTTCGGCCGCAACTGTTTACCAACGCGTTCACCCCGCTCGAGGTAAGTGAGGCCGGCCCGGATATCGAGGCACTCGCCGCCCTTGCCAATGGCAATGGCAATGGCGAGGCGCTGGATGTGGTGGAGACCGAGGAGGAAGAAGCCGAAGGGATCCGGACCCCGAAGGTCGGCACGGTGATCATCGATCAGCTGCGCCAGATCGACTTCGTGCCCTACCGGTTGTGGCAGCCGCCGCTGACGAAGCCCATTGCCATCGACGAGTTGGTCAACCGGTTCCTCAAGCGTCCGTGGAACAAGGACTACGGCACCGCCAGGGATCTGCAGTTCCCGATCGGGATCATCGACCGTCCGTTCAAGCACGACCAGCCGCCGTGGTCGGTGGACACCTCCGGGCCCGGTGCCAACGTCCTGATTCTGGGTGCCGGTGGTTCGGGTAAGACGACCGCGCTGCAGACACTGATCTGTTCGGCCGCATTGACCCACACGCCGGAGCAGGTCCAGTTCTACTGCCTGGCATACAGCGGTACAGCGTTGACCACGGTCGCGCGGCTCCCGCACGTGGGTGAGGTAGCGGGTCCGACGGATCCCTACGGTGTGCGCCGAACGGTGGCTGAGCTGCTGGCGCTGGTGCGCGAGCGCAAACGTACCTTCCTCGAGTACGAAATCGCTTCCATGGAGGTGTTCCGGCGCCGCAAGTTCGGCGGCGAACCCGGTCCCGTGCCCAATGACGGGTTCGGCGATGTGTTCCTGGTGATCGACAACTACCGGGCACTGGCCGAGGAAAACGAGGTGTTGATCGAGCAGGTGAACGTGATCATCAACCAGGGCCCCTCGTTCGGGGTGCACGTGGTGGTCACTGCCGATCGCGAATCGGAGCTACGGCCGCCGGTGCGTAGCGGTTTCGGTTCCCGCGTCGAATTGCGGTTGGCCGCGGTCGAGGACGCCAAGCTGGTCAGATCCCGGTTCGCCAAGGATGTTCCGGTCAAGCCGGGGCGAGGCATGGTTGCGGTCAACTACGTCCGACTGGACAGCGACCCGCAGGCGGGTCTGCATACGCTGGTGGCCCGGCCGGCGCTGGCCGATACCGCTGACAATATTTTCGAGTCCGACAGCGTGATCGCGGCGGTCAGCCGGCTGGCGAGCGGCGCGGCCCCACCGGTGCGTCGGTTGCCGGCCCGGTTCGGTGTCGAACAAGTCCGCGAGCTGGCGGCCCGGGACACCCGTCAAGGTGTTGGGGCGGGTGGAATCGCCTGGGCCATATCGGAATTGGATCTGCAACCGGTATATCTCAACTTCAACGAGAACGCGCACCTGATCGTGACCGGTCGACGCGAATGTGGGCGGACAACGACGGTGGCCACCATCATGTCCGAGATCGGCCGGCTGTATGCACCCGGATCCACCAGTGCACCCACACCCCCGGCAGGCAAGCCTTCCGCGCAGGTGTGGCTGGTCGACCCGCGCCGTCAGCTGCTGACCACCCTCGGCTCCGAGTATGTGGAGAAGTTCGCCTACAACCTGGACGGTGTGCAGGCGATGATGGGTGAGTTGGCCGAGGTCTTGGCCGGCCGCGAGCCGCCGCCCGGTTTGTCCGCTGAGGAGTTGTTGTCGCGGTCGTGGTGGACCGGTTCGGAGGTCTTCTTGATCGTCGACGACATCCAGCAGCTCCCGCCGGGCTTCGATTCACCGCTGCACAAGGCCGCGCCGTGGGTGACCAGAGCCGCCGACGTCGGCTTGCATGTGATCGTCACCCGCACGTTCGGTGGCTGGTCGTCAGCAGGCAGCGACCCGATGCTGCGCGCACTGCATCAGGCGAATGCGCCTTTGTTGGTGATGGACGCCGACCCGGACGAGGGCTTCATCCGCGGCAAGATGAAGGGCGGTCCGCTGCCCCGTGGCCGAGGCCTGCTGATGGCCGAAGACACCGGGGTCTTCGTTCAGGTGGCCGCGACCGAACTGCGCAAGTAGGGCCGTTCCTCTCACCGAGACGGCGGCCAGGGGCACTCAACGTCACTGGCTTCTGGTGGCAAACCGACTATCGAGGTACGGCGACGTTCTGCGTGGCCGCCTTTGGTCGGCAGCGATCTTCTAGGCCTTACCGACCGGCCAAGATTGGGTCAGCCCCAGCGCAGCGGCAATGACTTGAGCGAAAAACCCTTCGACGGGAATTTGATGTCGGGGGTGTAGCCGGGTGGCAGTTCGAAGTCGGGGATCTGCTTGAGCCACTCCGCGACGATGATGGTCAGTTCCATCCGCGCTAGGTGGGAACCCAAGCAGCGGTGCGGTCCGCCGCCGAATCCCCAGTGTCGGTGCATCTTTCCGTCCATGACCAGGTCGTCGGTGGACATCTCGTCGCTGCCGTCGCGGTTGATCGCCGCCGTGCACAACCGCACCGGTGTGCCCGGGGGAAGCGTCATACCGCCCACGTTGACGAAGTCGGTGGTAACCCGGGCCACCACCGGCGCCGACGGCTCAAGTCGGACGATCTCCTCGATGAAGACCCTGATCTGCTTGGGATTATCGCGGAGCTCTCCGCGTAGCTGGGGTCTGCGCGCCAATTCGAATAGCGAGAAACCGATCGCCGCGACCACCGTGTCCAGATCGGCCAGAATCTGCAGGAGGATCATGCCGAGCAGCTCGAGGTCACTGAAGTCGCCCGGACCGGTCATCACTTGCGACAACAGGTCGGAGCCCGGGCTCTGCCGGCGTTGCTGGATGGCGTCGGTGAAATACGCCAACAACTCGCCCCCTTGCTCCATGTCGGACCTGCCGGCCACCACGGCGTCCTTCCAGCCGATCACGCGATCTCGATCCTCCAGCGGCAGCCCGTAGAGGTCGAGGAACACCTGATACGGGTAAAGGCGCGCGAAATCTGCCATTGCCTCGCACTCGCCCCGGCCGGCGAGCGCAGCGATCATTTCGGCGGCGTGGCGCTCCAGCACGGGCCGGGATTTACTCAAGGCGTCCGGGCTGAAGTACGGTTCCAGGATTTTGCGGTAGCGGGTGTGCTCGGGCGGGTCGAACGCCAACGGCAGCACCGGCACCGGGCTGCCGGGGGGCTGAAGCGCCAATCGTGCCGAGAAGAGGCTGGGATCGCGTAGCGCTGCCAGCACATCCTCGCGGCGGGTCAGGTAATAGTGGCCGTTCATGAACACGACTGGTCCGGCATCCCGCAACGTCTTCCATCCGACACCACGGTCTTCGGCCATCGGCAGCGTGGAATACTCCAGCCGCGGTAGGCAGAACGTGCCCGGCTGGCTTTCGTCGAGAGTGCTCATGCGCTCGGATCTCCGCTTGCTGAGTGTCTGTTCGGGTCGTGGGGCGACGTAGCCAGGCAATGCCAGGGGTTCGTCGTCACCGGCTCGCGATGGCATACCAATATTTGCATGTAAGTCAGCCCCAGTGCAGCGGCAATGACTCGAGTGCGAAGGTCTTCGACGGGAATTTGATGTCGGGGGTGTAGCCGGGTGGCAGTTCGAAGTCGGGGATCTGCTTGAGCCACTCCGCGACGATGATGGTCAGTTCTATCCGTGCTAGGTGGGAACCCAAGCAGCGGTGCGGTCCGCCGCCGAATCCCCAGTGTCGGTGCATCTTTCCGTCCATGACCAGGTCGTCGGTGGACATCTCGTCGCTGCCGTCGCGGTTGATCGCTGCCGTGCACAACCGCACCGGAGTGCCTGGGGGAAGCGTCATGCCGCCCACGTCGACGAAGTCGGTGGTAACCCGGGCCGCCGCCGGCGCCGACGGCTCAAGTCGGACGATCTCCTCGATGAAGACCCTGATCTGCTTGGGATTATTGCGGAGCTCTCCGCGCAGCTGCGGTCTGCGCGCCAATTCGAATAGCGAGAAACCGATGGCCGCGGCCACCGTGTCCAGACCGGACAGAATCAGCAGGTGGGTCATGCCGAGCAGCTCGAGGTCACTGAGGTCGCCCGGACCGGTCATCACTTGCGACAACAGGTCGGAGCCCGGGCTCTGCCGGCGTTGCTGGATGGCGTCGGTGAAATACGCCAACAGCTCGTCCCCGGCGGACTTGCCGCCCACCACGGCGTCCTTCCAGCCGATCACGCGATCTCGGTCCTCCAGCGGCAGCCCGTAGAGGTCGAGGAACACCTGATACGGGTAGAGGCGTGCAAAATTTGCCATCACCTCGCACTCGCCCCGGCCGGCAAGGGCAGCGATCATTTCGGCGGCGTGGCGCTCCAGCACGGGCTGGGATTTACTCAAAGCGTCCGGGCTGAAGTACGGATGCAGGATTTTGCGGTAGCGGGTGTGCTCGGGCGGGTCGAACGCCGACGGCAGCACCGGCACCGGGCTGCCGGGGGGTTGGAGCGCCAATTGTGCTGAGAAGAGATTGGCGTTGCGTAGCGCTGCCAGCACATCCTCGCGTCGGGTCAGGTAATAGGCGCCGTTCATGAACACGACTGGTCCGGCGTCCCGCAACGTCTTCCATCCGACACCACGGTCTTCGGCCATCGGTAATTTGGAGTATTCAAATCGAGGTAGGTAGAACGTGCCTGACTGGCCTTGGTCAAGAGTGCTCATGCGCTCTGGTCTCCGCTTGTCTGTCTGCTTCTTTGGTAATCCCCGACGCAGTCACGTCGTGCTTTGGACCTTCGTCGTCACCGGTTTCTAGCGGCACACCAATATCGCATGTGCAACCAAGGGAAACTAATCCGGCTTTTGGGCTAATGCGAGGTTTACATGGCCGGCCCATGCGACCGCCTTCTAGACTTCACCGACCGACTAATCTACCTATCGAGTCGTTAAGTGCGATCTTGCCCGCTCCGCGGAGCCGTCGAGGAGGGAAACCTTGTGAGGGTTCGTCTCGAAAAGCCCAAATGCGTTGGCCATGCCCAGTGTTACGCCGTCGATCCAGACCTGTTCCCAATCGACGACTCGGGCTATTCGATCCTGCAAGAGCACGAGGTGAGGGCCGAGGATGAGCAGTTGACCCGCGACGGAGTGGCCTCCTGCCCGGAAATGGCGCTGATTCTCGAAGCGGACTAACGGCGGAGCTTTATACCCCGATTTGTGGCCATTCTAAAGCTGAACCGACAAGCAAACTGTGGGTGAACAGCTAGTTGTCGTGCATGAACAATGAATGGCCTGGAATGAACACTGGTTGGCCGGGAATGAACAGTTGGCATCGTCGGTCGGCGTCTCCGATACGACCAACTAATGTCCTTTGCGAGCGGCAGTTCATGCATAAGCGGGCTGTCGCTCGGTTGCTGACAACGGGAGTTATCGAGGTGGAATGTGCATGTCATCCCTGACCAGACACGGGGGAATCCTGATGGCGGACTTTCGATCCGGGCTTCGCGATCGGATGCGGCAGAATGCACCGGTCAGCCGGGCGACTGGGTTTGCTGACCGAAAAGTCGAGGTGAGCGACTTCCATGGGGTCAGCGACCCCGAGGCGGCAACTGGATACGACGTCGCGACCACCGCCTCCGATGGTGCCAATGTGACATCCGAGTTCGCCTCCGCGATCACGGCCGACTGAGGAGGGTGCGGTGTTCGACTTCGGGGCGTTACCGCCCGAAATCAATTCCGGTCGCATGTATACGGGCCCGGGTTCGGCGCCGATGATGGTTGCCGGGACCGCATGGGATGAGTTGGCTGCAGAGTTGGGCACGGCGGCCGCCGGCTACAGTTCGGTGATCTCGGAGCTGACCAGCGCGCCATGGGTGGGTCCCACGTCGGCGTCGATGGTGTCCGCGGTCGCCCCATACGTGAGCTGGCTCAGTGCGGTGGCCAGCCAGGCTGAGCAGACGGCCAGTCAGGCCCGGGCGGCCGCAGCCGCCTTTGAATCCGCGTTTGCGATGACGGTGCCGCCGCCGCTGATCGCGGCCAACCGTACGTTGTTGATGACGCTGATCGCGACCAATTTCTTCGGGCAGAACACGCCGGCGATCGCAGCCACCGAAGCCCAGTACATGGAGATGTGGGCCCAAGACGCTGCGGCCATGTACAACTACGCCGGCTCGTCGGCGATCGCCTCGGAATTGACCCGGTTTACGTCTCCGCCGAATACCACCAACCCGGCCGCAGTCCCCGGCCAGTCCCTGGCGGTGGCCCAGGCCACCGCCACGCCGGTCGGCAATTCCGCGCAGGCCACAGCAACCACGACGCCCCAGCTGGTATCGGCCGCAGCGTTGCCCCAGTGGCTGCAGCAACTCTTGACAGAGTTCACTACGAACCCGTCGGCGTTGCCGTGGCCGCTCAGCGAGATACCCACCGCCTGGAACAGCTCCGGCATTACCGGAAATGGGTCAGGCAGTACCTACTACATCTGGTTCCACAGCCTCCTGCAGATCTACAACGCGTACGGTACGGGTTATCAATCTTATCAAATGGCACAGCAGTTGGTGTTCGGCGTCGGCACGACGGCCGGGTCGGGCGCCTGGTACCCGACGCCCCAATTTGCCGGCCTACACCTCGGCGGCCTGGGCGGCATCAGCGGCATCAGCGGCATCAGCGGCCATGGCGTCGGAGCGGTGTCGGCCGGTGCGGGCCAGGCCGGCAGGGTCGGGATTTTGTCGGTTCCGGCGGGTTGGGCCACGCCGACATCGGAGGCAGGCGCCGCGGTCGCTGGGCTGAAGGGCACACCAGCAGCCGCCGCTGCGACAAGTGAACCACTGAACGGCCTACTGCGTGGAATTCCGACTGGGGCCCCGGGACGGCGCGCCGCCGGCTACGGCTACACCAACAAATACGGATTCCGCTACAGCGTGCTGGCACGCCCGCCGTCGGCCGGATGACAATGATTCCCAGAATGATCTTCCAGTTGGGCGCAGGCCTGTCCAGGACTGCCTCGAAGATGAATATCAGTTGTCCACCAATGAACAGTTAGCGCTAAGGAGGCGCGACCCGGCGGGAGCCATTTAGTCTCACCAGCAAGCCATGTCTGAAGCTAGCTTCAGCAGCAAAGTATTCCCTAAAGGTCATCGATCCGGAGGGTTGAGGAGGAACTCACATGTCGTTTGTGACTACGCAGCCAGAAGCCTTGGCGGCTGCGGCGGGCAGTTTGCAGGGTATTGGCTCGACGCTGAGCGCTCAGAATGCTGCGGCGGCGGCCCCGACGACCGGGGTGGTGCCCGCAGCCGCGGATGAGGTGTCGGCGCTGACCGCGGCGCAGTTCGCCGCGCACGCCCAGATGTATCAAGCCGTCAGTGCTCAAGCTGCGGCCATTCACGAGATGTTCGTCAACACCCTGGGCATCAGCTCGGGGTCGTACGCGGCGACCGAGGCGGCCAACGCGGCCGCGGCCGGCTAAGGGAGTCAACGTGATTGATTTTGGCGCGTTACCGCCGGAGGTCAACTCTGGGCGGATGTATGCGGGTCCGGGCTCGACGTCGATGATGACGGCGGCCTCGGCCTGGAACGGGCTTGCCGCTGAACTAAATTCGGCTGCCCTGGGCTACGACAAAGTGGTCACCACGCTGTCCAGCGAGGAGTGGCTTGGGCCGGCCTCGGCGTCGATGGCCGCGGCGGTGCAGCCATATGTGGCGTGGATGACGACCACCGCCGCTCAAGCCGAGCAGGCCGCCACGCAGGCTCAAGCGGCCGCGGCAGCTTACGAGACCGCGTTGGCCTCGGTGGTGCCCCCGCCGTTCATCGCGGCGAACCGGACCCAGCTGGCGAAGTTGCTGTCGACCAACGTGTTGGGCCAAAACACCGGGGCGATCGCGCAGTTGGAAGCTCAATACGGCGAGATGTGGGCCCAAGACGCCACCGCGATGTACAGCTACGCGAGTCAGGCCGCGACAGCGACCAAGGTGGAGCTGTTCAGCTCGGCGCCACAGATCGCCAACCCGGCCGCCCAGGCCGCGCAGGCGACCTCGTCGTCGGCCACCGCGGCGAGCAGCGCGCAGTCCACGCTGTCACAGTTGATTTCTGGACTGCCGAACCAACTGCGGAACCTTTCCTGGCCCACGCCCAGCTCGACCACGGCGTTTATGGCGCAGTTCACGAAGAACAATCCACTCCTGACCGAAATCTGGTTCGTACTCAGCGGGCAGAGCACGCTGCCCAACAACATCGGGACGCTCGTCAACGGGTATAACAGCTACTCGGCCTTGTGGTACAACACCGAGGGTCTGCCGTACTTCAGCGTCGGTATGGGCAACTTCAGTGTCCAGATTGCCAAGAGCGTGGGGGCGCTCGGCGGTGCGGGGCCGGCGGCCGCGGCTGCCACCATCCCCAAGAGCGTGCCCGCGCTGGGAGGCTTGTTGGGAGGCGGTGGTGCGCCCGTGGCAGCGCATCTGGGCAGCGCGACCTCGGTCGGCAAGTTGTCGGTGCCGGTCGCATGGTCAGGGGCCACCGCCCCGGCGCTAAGCCATCCCATGGCCGTGCCGGTCAGCAGCGTCAGCGCTGCCCCAGAAGCCGCCGGGTCACCCGGAAACCTGCTGGGCGGCATGCCGCTGGCCGGATCGGGCGGCGGCACAGCCGGCGGTAGCGGACCCCGATACGGATTCCGCCCCACCGTCATGGCCCGACCACCCGTGGGCGGGTAGCTGCGCCGCCCCAAACCGACAACGGCAATTCAGTCGCAGTCGACGCGAACTCATGTTCCGCTGGCTGGTGGGAAGACCTTTGCGGGAAGACCTTTGCGGGAAGACCTTTCCGCTGGATAACGCACTTCTGAGCACTCACGGTGTCCAGTGGCACGATCAGCGCTACTCGCAACAGCCTCTTGTGGGTTTTGTCGCGCTGGTTTCTATGCCGCCTTCTGGAACGCAGGAAGCTCCCCGTCGTTTGCCAACGTCAGCCGCGAGCTTGGGGCAATCGTCGGCAGGCAAGGTGCGGCGCTGGTCAATGCCGCCCAGTGCCGCCCAGTGCGTCGGCGAATGGCAGTGACTAATTACAGATGCGTTGTCAACGAACACTTTCCACACACCTGGCCCACATTCGGAGTGGCAGCCGCCCGCACCGCGTGGCCAACGCGTTGAAGCGTCCTGAGCTCTTGTCGAGATCAGCGCAATTCGGCCATCCCGTAACGGGTCAGTACCCGATGCGCCGTCGACCGGATACAGTCCTGCAAGGAGCCGATTCGAGCCAGCCTCAGACGACCGGTTTCTGACAACGGGACCATTGCGCTGGATCACGAAGAACTACGGTGCTGGCTTCGTTTCACGACAGCTCGCACCTCACTCGGCGTTCTGTCTCATTTCCCCCCACGCCACGCCGTCACCCACCGCCGTTGCCAGTACGGCTGGCCCCGTGGGCCCCTAGCGAAGTTTTTGAGGGCTTTATCCGCGGCCGGATTTTTTCCTGGCTCAACGACTAGGTTCCCGCCAACCTGCGCCCCGCTGCTCTGGGGATGCCAACCGTGCCACGGGTGCGTTGTCGATGGGTTTCTGCAGGTAGCGGCGGTGGTTGCGAGAAATCAACCACCGCGGATCGAAGCCTGCGGCTGTCTCGGGTTGGCCCGATGAGCGGGTCGGGGTCCGTGCGATCTGCCGCACCCAGGGAGCGGCGGTGGGGATCGTGGCGATTTAGCCTCGCAAGCGAGCAACTTCGAAGAAAAACGTCGCGCGAAAACAGCTTGCGAGGAAAAACATGTCGTTCGAGTCCGGCGGTAGGTAAGTGTTGGACTTTGGGGCCCTACCGCCGGAGATCAATTCGGGCCGTATGCATATGGGCCCAGGGTCGGGTTCGATGATGGCCGCAGCTGCGGCGTGGGATGGACTGGCGGCCGAGCTGGCTTCGACCGCGACCGGATATACCTCGGTGATCACCGAATTGGCCAGCTCGCCCTGGCTGGGCCCGGCTTCGCGATCCATGGTGGCGGCGGTCACGCCCTATATTGCCTGGATCAGCAGCGCAGTCACGGTGGCAGAGGAGGCCGGCGACCAGGCGCGAGCCGCGGCAGCCGCCTTTGAAACCGCCTTCGCGATGACGGTTCCTCCACCGTTGATCGCGGCCAACCGCGCATTGTTGTTCGCGCTGATCACGACGAACCTCTTCGGGCAGAACACTCCCGCGATCGCGGCCACCGAGGCGCAGTACGCGGAGATGTGGGCCCAAGACGCGGTCGCGATGTACGGCTATGCCGGCTCGTCGGCGACCGCCACGCAGTTGAGTCCCTTCACCGAGCCGGCACAAAGCACCGACCCGGGCGGCCTTTCCGCACAGGCGGCCGCGGTCGGCCAGGCAGGCACTGCAGTACCCGCGGCAGCGACCCTTGGCCTTCCCCTGACCCCGGACGCGATTAGCGCCACGTCAATATTCACGTCGATAAATCAACTGATACAACAGCTTTCGACGCAAGCCACGGCTGGGGGTCTCAATCCCAACCAGTGGTTCATCGTAGAGCAACTTGGCCAGCTCACCAGCAGTATGCGAACGACGCTGGTTCGCGCCTACGGACTCTCGTTCCTTGATTCAGGGATAGTCAGCTTCGTCACGTCGATAGCGCAGCAGCTGGCATTCGGCCCTGGGGGGGCCACGGCCGGTGCCGGTGGAGCGTTGTACGCGACGCCGCAGTTCGCCGGTCTACACCTGGGCAACCTCGGCAACGTGGGCAGCGTGGGGAGCGTGGGCAGCCCCGGCGCCGGAACGGTGTCGGCGAATTTGGCCTCATCCACCAAGATCGGGGGGCTGTCGGCGCCACCGAATTGGGCCGGATCGCCCGCGGTGATAGAGGAAGCGGCCACGCAGGCGATGGCCGCCGACTACGCCACCGACCCGCAAGGGGGAACGAACGGAATGCTGCGCGGGATGCCCTTGGGCGGCGGTGGCCGACGCGCCGGCGCCGGCTTGCCGCCGCGCGAATACGGATTCAAGCGCAGCGTCCTTGTCCGCTCACCATCAGCCGGCTGAAACAACAATGCCTGTCGGTAATGGCGGACGGAGCGCCCATCGGACCGAATCTCATGCGGCCCGATGGGTGTCGCGAGATGCATTGTCGCAAAGCCGAACAAGTGGCTCAGAACGTCGCTCAGCAGTCTTTATCCGCGACAGGATTTTATTCTGCGTTGAGCCGCCGTTAACCCGACTCCAAGAGACAACGCGGCATCCGGCGGCCGCGCAGCTGACCCTTGATCGCTTCGCCATCGGTCGGTTGCCGCAGGTCATGGCCGCGAATCAGGTCGGCCATCGTTGCACCGGGGAAACCCCGCCGCGCACCGCTGCCGGCAGTAAGGGCTCGTTGCACAGCGAAAGGCACCGACCTAGCCCGACCGGCAAATTGGACCGGTCGAACTAACGTCACTCATAGCCGAACGTCAGTGACGGGCATCAGCTAAACCACGGGGCGAAACGCAAGCTACGCCCCACGATTGATAAGGAGGCGACCACATGTCGTTCCTGACTACGCAACCGGAGGCGTTGACTGCGGCGGCCAGCACCCTGCAGGGAATCGGCTCGTCGTTAAGTGCCCAGAATGCGGCGGCGGCGGCCCCGACAACGGGGGTCGTGCCGGCTGCGGCCGATGAGGTGTCGGCGCTGACGGCAGCGCAATTCGCCGCTCATGCCCAGCTGTATCAGGCGGTCAGCGCTCAGGCTGCGGCCATCCACGAGGCGTTCGTCAGCACCCTGGGCATCAGCTCGGCATCGTATGCGGCAACCGAGGCGGCCAACGCGGCCGCCACGGGCTAAGGGCCAGGGGATGACAATCGATCTTGGTGCCTTGCCGCCAGAGGTCGCGTCCACGCTCATCTATTCGGGCCCCGGGTCGACGCCGTTGGTGGCTGCGGCCTCAGCCTGGAACGCGTTGGCCGCCGAGTTGAGTTCGGCGGCGGTCGGCTATGAAAACGTGGTCACCCAGCTGACCGGCGAGGAGTGGCTGGGGCCGGCCTCGACGTCTGCAGCCGACGCGGTCTCACCGTACGTGGAGTGGGTGACCAACACCGCCGTCCAGGCTGAGCAAGCGGCCAGTCAGGCAGGATCGGCTGCGGCGGCCTTTGAGACGGTTTTGGCTTCCGTGGTACCCCCGGAGGCGGTCCTGACCAACCGCGCTGAGCTGACGCAGCTGTTTTCGACCAACGTGTTGGGGCAGAACACCGGGTTGATCCAGGAGCTGGAATCCCAATACTCCCAGTTCTGGGCCCAGAATTCTGCAGCGCTGTACAGCTATGCCGCTGCCTCGGCGAGTGCGTCCCAGCTCCCGAAGATCTCTGCGGCCCCGCAGGTCGCCAACCCGGCTGCCGTGGCCACTCAGGGTGCAACAGCGGCCGCCACCTCCGTCAGCTCGATCCAGCAACAGCTCAACAAGTTGATCAGCCAGCTCGCCACACAACTGGCGAATCTGGCCGGGCCGCTGTACTCGCCCTTCCAGGCCGAAGGCAACTACCTGAGCTCCGCAACCGGTCCGCTGTCGTTCGCGTGGAAATTCTTGTTTGGGACGAGCGCGTTCCCGAGTACCCTTTCTGCGTTCCTGACTGACTACTCGCCGTACGCAAGCTTCTTCTACTACACCGAGGGGTTGCCGAACTTCAGCATCGGTATCGCCAACTTCTTAACTCAGACCGCCAAAACCACAGGGGCGCTGGGCGGCGCGGCGGCCAGTGCCGCGGCCGCCATTCCGAAGACCGCGCCCGCCTTGGGCGGGGCGCTCGGCAGCGCCGCCGCGCATGTGGCCGGATCGCTGGGCACCGCGCCCTCGGTCGGGCGTCTGTCTGTTCCAGTGGCCTGGAACGCTGCGCTGCCGGGGGCGCACGCGGGTCCGGCAGCGATACCGGTCAGCAACATCCGAGAGGCACCCGACGCCGCAGCCGGAAACCTACTCGGTGGTATGCCTCTGGCTGGTGTGGGCGCGGGTGGGCATGCCGGCAGTGGTCCCCGGTACGGATTCCGCCCGACCGTCATGTCCCGTCCACCCTCTGCCGGATAGTGCCCCGTTCGGCCCTTTGGGAGGCGTTGCGAGGTGGTGTCCCGCAGACATTCGTGGCTCTGCCAAACACGCAGGCCAAGCCCCTGACGGTCGGCGGCGATAAGCCGGGCACCCGCTTGACGGTCAGTTTGCTGAGCGGACGACGAACCAACCCGGCGCTGTTACTGTGTCGTTACCGAAAGTGAACTGGTCTTACCGCTCTGTGAACAAATGCGAAAGGATCGGGGTATTGGAACAGTTTGGGGGGACCCAGTCATCTACTCTTTTGCACAGAGTGGTTCTGGGGTTTAAACGAGGAGGATCAATATGTCGTTCGTGACCACACAGCCGGAGGCCTTGGCGGCCGCGGCCGGAAACTTGGCGGGTATCGGCTCGACGATGAGCGCTCAGAACGCAGCTGCGGCAGCCCCGACGACCGGGGTGGTACCCGCTGCCGCCGACGAGGTGTCAGCGCTGACCGCGGCTCAGTTCGCCGCGCATGCGCAGATGTACCAGGCGGTTAGCGCGCAGGCCGCGGCCATTCACGAGATGTTCGTGAACACGCTGGCCACGAGTTCCGGCTCGTACGCGGCTACCGAGGCCGCCAACGCTGCCGCCGCCGGTTGATCGGCGCCGGCAGCCAAACGCATGGGACGGACCGTTTCACACGTGGGCTCCACGGCGACGTCTGAAGCCGTCCGTGATCGCATTAGCACCCGGTTAACACAGGTCGGCCGGTTGCGCGCAGGGTAACCGGTCCGGCCACGCCGTCCATCACAACAAGTATCTCAGTAACCAAGTAACCAAGTAACCAAGGAGACAGGGAAAATGGCTACGCGTTTTATGACTGACCCGCACGCGATGCGTGCGATGGCTGGCCGGTTTGAGACTCACGCTCAGACGGTCGAGGACGAGGCTCGTCGGATGTGGGCGTCGTCGCAGAACATTTCGGGTGCTGGCTGGAGTGGCACCGCCCAGGCCACGTCTTACGACACCATGGGTCAGATGAACCAGGCGTTCCGCAACATCGTGAACATGCTCCACGGTGTGCGCGACGGCATGCTGCGCGACGCTGGCAACTACGAGCAGCAAGAGCAGGCTTCGCAGCAAATCCTCAGCAGCTAGCGCTAAAAGCCGAGGCTGCGTAACCTCTCATAAGTCAGGAGACCATTGCTATGACCATCAATTACAGTTTCGGCGATGTCGACACGCACGGTGCCACGATCCGTGCCCAGGCCGCGTCGCTCGAGCAGGAGCACCAGGCCATCGTTCGCGATGTGCTGGCTGCCGGTGACTTCTGGGGCGGCGCCGGTTCGGTCGCTTGCCAGGAGTTCATCACTCAGCTGGGTCGCAACTTCCAGGTGATCTACGAGCAGGCCAACTCGCACGGCCAGAAGGTGCAGTCCGCCGGCAGCAACATGGCGAGCACCGACAGCGCCGTCGGGTCCAGCTGGGCCTAATCTCCCTCAGGACGCGGCAGCACACCTGTCGGTGTGCTGCCGCGTCCTGCATTATGTATTGAGTAACGTCAACCCGAGGTAGTGATGGATCAACAGAGCACCCGCACCGACATCACCGTCAACGTCGACGGCTTCTGGATGCTTCAGGCACTCCTGGACATCCGGCACGTCGCTCCGGAGCTGCGGTGCCGGCCATACGTATCTACCGACTCCAGCGATTGGCTGAACGAACACCCCGGCATGGCGGTGATGCGCGAGCAGGGCATTGTCGAAAGCACCGGCGGCGTCAACGAGGTGAATGAACAGGTCGCCGCCCGCATGCGGGTGCTGGCTGCCCCTGACCTAGAGGTCGTCGCTTTGCTGTCGCGAGGCAAGTTGCTCTACGGCATCGTCGACGACGAGAACCAGCCGCCGGGCTCCCGCGACATTCCCGACAACGAGTTCCGGGTGGTCTTGGCCCGCCGCAACCAGCACTGGGTATCGGCGGTTCGTGTTGGCAACGACATCACCGTTGACGATGTTGCGATCGCGGACAGCGCATCGATCGCCGCGCTGGTGATCGACGGCCTGGAATCGATTCACCACGCCGAACCCGCAGCAATCAACGCGGTCAACGTGCCGATGGAAGACATGCTCGAAGCCACCAAATCGTGGCAGGAGTCCGACTTCAACGTCTTCTCCGGCGGCGACCTACGGCGAATGGGCATCAGCGCAGCCACGGTGGCGGCGCTGGGTCAGGCACTATCCGACCCAGCTGCCGAGGTGGCGGTGTACGCCCGCCAGTACCGGGACGACGCCAAGGGGCCCAGCGCTTCGGTGCTGTCGCTGAAGGACGGCTCAGGCGGCCGAATCGCCCTCTACCAACAAGCGCGGACCGCCGGATCGGGTGAGGCGTGGCTGGCCATCTGCCCGGCGACCCCACAGCTTGTACAGGTGGGCGTCAAAACGGTGCTCGACACACTGCCTTACGGCGAATGGAAATCTCACAGCAGAGTGTAGAGACCGATTCGAAATGCCCAGTGTTACAACATCTTTAAATAGGGTGCGCGTTAAAGATGCGAACGCGCCATACTCCTCTAGAATCAGCAGCAAATCTAGAAGCAGTGCCACACCACCAGTAGTCAAACCAATAGTCGCGAGGCGAAACAGATGAACTCGGAATCAGTCGAGCTGCACCTTCCCGGGGGCCACGGCCCCCTGGCGGGTAGAGCGACTCAGGCCCCAACGCAACTTGCGACGCGGGGTTACACATACACCAGGGAAGGGGGTGCAGGGCGATGACTGCGGTAGCTGACGCGCTCCAGGCAGACGTTGAGGGTGTCTCGCAGCCACGGGCGGTTGTGATCGGCATTATGGCCGGTGATGGCGTCCAGATCGGCGTCCTGCTGGACGCCAACGCCCCGGTTTCGGTGATGACCGAACCGCTGTTGAAAGTAGTCAACAGCCGGCTGCGCGAGCTTGGCGAGACCCAGCTGGAAGCGGCGGGCCGCGGCAAGTGGGCGCTGTGCCTGGTCGACGGGTCGCCCCTGAGGGCCACCCAGTCGCTGACCGAGCAGGACGTCTACGACGGCGACCGGCTGTGGATTCGGTACCTTCCGGACACCGAGCACCGTTCACAGGTGATCGAGCACATCTCCACCGCGGTTTCGCAGAACCTCAGCAAGCGGTTCTCCACCATCGATCCAGTCGTTGCGCTGCAGGTCGGCGCGACGATGGTGGCCGTCGGCGTGACTCTCGCGTCCGGGCTGCTCGGCTGGTGGCGGCTGCACCACAATTCCTGGCTGACGACCATCTTCGCCACTGTGATCGGCGTGGCGGTGTTGGCAGTTTCGAACTTGCTGTTGATGCGGGCCAAGACGCAGCAGGAGCGTCTCGTTGCCGACACCTTGCTAATGAGCGGCCTCGCGCCGATTGCAGTGGGCGCGGCCGGTGCGCCTCCCGGTGGGGTGGGTTCCCCGCACGCGGTATTGGGCTTTGGGGTGCTCACCGTTGCCGCGCTGCTCGCCTTGCGTTTCACGGGACGCCGGCTCGGCACGTACACCGCGATCATCACGGTCAGCTCGGTGGCCACGATTGCCTCGTTGGCTCGCATGGTGGCGATGACCAGCGCGGTAACGCTGTTTACGTCCACGGTGCTGGTCTGCGTGCTGGCCTACCACGCCGCACCATCACTGTCCCGACGGCTGGCCGGCATCAGGCTGCCCGTCTTCCCATCGGCCACTAGCCGCTGGGTCTTCGAGGCTCGCCCCGACCTGCCCACCACAGTGGCGCGCTCCGACGGTGGAGCGCCGGTCCTGGAGGGGCCGGCGTCGGTCCGCGACGTGCTGCTGCAAGCCGAGCGGGCCCGGTCGTTCCTGACTGGTCTGCTGGTGGGGCTGGGCGTGTTGATGGTGGTCTCGCTGACCGCGTTGTCCGATCCCCACACGGGGCAGCGCTGGCTGCCGCTCTTGCTCGCCTCCTTCAGCGCCGGATTCCTGATGCTGCGTGGTCGTTCCTACGTGGACCGCTGGCAGTCGATCACGCTGGCCGGGACCGCGGTGGTCATCATTGCTGCGGTGCTGGTGCGGTACGCGGTGGGCTTGGAGTCGACTCTCTCGGTGTCGCTCTGCGCGGCGATCCTGGTTCTGCTGCCGGTGGCGGGTTTGACGGCTGCCGCGGTGGTACCGAACACCGTCTACAGCCCGCTGTTCCGCAAGTTGGTGGAATGGGTCGAATACCTCTGCCTGATGCCGATCTTCCCACTGGCATTGTGGTTGATGAATGTCTATGCAGCCATCCGATACCGCTAGTCGCAAGATGTGGCGCGGTCGTGCTTCGCGCGCGACCGTCGCCGCAATCTTGCTCGCTTCAGGTGCGTTAGCCGGCTTACCGCCGGCTTACGCCATTTCGCCACCGACGATTGATCCGGGGGCGGTGCCACCTGATGCCCCACCCGGGCCGGTGGCACCGATGAAGCAGAACTCCTACTGCACCGAGGTCGGGGTCATTCCCGGCACCGATTTTCGGTTGCAGCCGAAGTACATGGAAATGCTCGACATGGCCGGGGCGTGGCAGTTCGGCCGCGGGGCCGGGGTGAAGGTCGCGGTGATCGACACCGGTGTTTCTCCGCACCCCAGGTTCCCGCACCTGATCCCAGGTGGCGACTACGTGATGGCCGGGGGCGACGGATTGTCGGACTGCGACGCGCACGGCACCATCGTGGCGTCGGTTATTGGCGCGGCAGCGGCGAACGGTGTCGCGCCGCCTCCGGCGGCACCGCGCAAACCGGTCACGATTCCCACAACGGAGGCGCCCCCGAAAGCGCCGCCTCCGCAGACCGTGACCTTGTCACCTTTGCCGCAGACGGTGATGGTGGTGCCCCAGTCACCGGCACCCGATCAGGGAGCGCCGGGACCGTTTGGCGCGCCGCCCCCACCGGCGGCACCGGCCCCGGAGCCTGCTCCTGCTCCTGCACCCGTTCCTGCGCCAGCCCCTGCTCCTGCGGCCCCTGCTCAGGCGCCTTTCGGAGCTCCGGGAGCAGCTAGTCACGGCGATGGCACGGTGACGATACCCAGCTATGCTGGTGGCGGCCAGGTTGTCCCTGTCGACAGTCCGCACAGCCCGCGCCCGCTTGACCCGGCGCCGAAGCCGTCGCCGACCCCATCACCATCCCCGGCGCCCCCACCGCCGCCCGCGCCGGCAGCGGATGCCTTCAGCGGCATCGCCCCGGATGTCGACATCATCGCTATCCGCCAGTCGAGCCAGGCCTTCGGCCTCAAGGATGCGTACACCGGTGACGAGGACCCGCAGACGCAGGCAAAGATCGACAACGTGCAGACCATGGCGCGGGCGATCGTGCACGCCGCCAACATGGGTGCCCAGGTCATCAACATCTCGGACGTGACCTGCATGAGTGCGCGCAACATCATCGACCAGCGCTCGCTGGGTGCTGCGGTCCGTTACGCGGCAGTGGACAGGAACGTAGTCATCGTGGCCGCCGCGGGGGACAGCTCGAAGAAGGACTGCAAGCAGAACCCGAACTTCGATCCCCTACAGCCCAACGATCCTCGTGACTGGAACGCCGTCAACACGGTGGTGACGCCTTCCTGGTTCAGCGACTATGTCCTGACGGTTGGCGCGGTGGATACCAATGGTCAGCCGCTGACTCAATCGAGTATCGCCGGACCCTGGGTGGGGATCTCGGCGCCGGCGACTGACATTATCGGCCTGTCGCCCCGGGACGACGGCCTGATCAACGCGATTGACGGCCCGGACAATTCGCTGCTGGTTCCCGCGGGCACCAGCTTTTCGACCGCGATCGTTTCGGGCGTCGCTGCGCTGGTACGCGCCAAGTACCCGCAGCTATCGGCGTACCAAATCATCAACCGGTTGACCCGCACGGCCCATGCACCGGCACGCGGTGTGGATAATCAGATCGGCTACGGGGTAGTCGACCCGGTGGCCGCACTGACGTGGGACGTACCCGAAGGTCCTGCAAAGCCACCGACGCAGCTTTCTGCGCCGCTGAACATACCCAAGGCGCCTCCTCATCGGGATATGGTGCCGGTGTGGGTGGCCGCCGGTGGTTTGGTCGGGGCATTACTGATCGGAGGCGCCGTGTTTGGTACGGCGATGCTGCTGCGGCGATCGCGGCAGCAGCGATGAGAGCGGAGTAGCAATGAAAGCCCAACGTAGTTGGGGGTTGGCTTTGTCGTGGCCGCGGGTCACTGCGGTGTTCTTGATCGACATTTTGATCCTGGTGTTGGCCAGTCACTGCCCGGACTCCTGGCAAGGAGATCACCGGGTGGCTTGGTGGGTGGGCGTCGCGCTCGCCGTCATTGTTGCGCTGCTATCGCTGGTGAGTTATCACGGCATCACGCTGACCTCGGCATTCGCCGCATGGCTGTGGGATTGGTCTGCCGATCCGGGCACCACATTGGCTTCAGGATGCACACCCGCGGTCGACCACAAGCGCCGCTTCGGGCGGGACACGGTCGGCGTGCGTGAATATGAGGGCCAGCTGGTCTCGGTGATCGCGGTGGACAGCGGCGAGGAAGACGTGCCCGGGCGTCACCGCCACCGGGCGACGTCAGGCACCTTGCTGGTGACGTCCGTTGCGGAAGGGCTGCGCCAGTTCGACATTCAGCTCGACGGCATCGACATCGTTTCGGTGAAGGTACGCCGCGGGGGCAATGCCGCCGAGTTGTCGAAGCTCGATGATTGGGGCCCCGAAGAGTGGGGGCTGGTCAGTGATCAACCCGCCGCCTACGTACGTCGCACCTGGCTGGTGCTGCGGATGAACCCGCAGCGCAATGTTGCCGCCGTAGCGGCCCGCGATTCGTTGGCCTGCACCCTGGTGGCGGCCACCGAGCGGCTCGCCCAAGATCTCGACGGACAGAGTTGCGCGGCGCGACCGTTGACCGCCGACGAGCTCGCCGAGGTCGACAGCGCCGTGCTGGCTGACTTGGAGCCGACTTGGAGCCGGCCGGGATGGCGCCACCTCAAGCATTTCAACGGCTTTGCAACCAGCTTCGCGCTGACGCCGTCGGACATCACGTCCGAGACGATCGACGCGCTGTGGGTGCCCGAAACCGACGCCACTGTGGTGACGATTCGCCTCGTTACGCAAGGCGGCCGGCCCGAGGTGTCAGCCTGGGTGCGTTACCACACCGACGGTCCGCTGGACAAGGAGGCATCGGCGGGACTCAACCGGCTCACCGGTCGCCAGTTAGCTGCGGTTCGTGCCAGCCTGCCAGCTCCGGCGAACCGTGCCCCCCTGGCCGTGCCCAGCCGAGGATTGCTCGACCAAGAAGAGCTGTTGTTGCAGGTGGGTCACGTTCAGGAGAGCTCAACGAGCGTGCCAGCAAGGCAATGAGCCGACCGCAGTCAACCGCTGAAGACTCCCGAAATGCGATGGTCGCTGGTCTACTGGCATCGGGAATCTCGGTCAACGGGCTGCAGCCCAGCCACAACCCGCAAGTCGCAGCGCAAATGTTCAACACGGCGACCGCCCTTGATCCAGGCATGTGCGACGCCTGGCTGGCGCGAATACTGGCGGGTGAGCAGGGCATCGACGTGCTCGCCGGGGCGTGGGCGTCGGTCAGAACGTTCGGTTGGGAGACCCGTCGCCTCGGCGTCACAGATTTGCAGTTTCGTCCCGAAGTCTCCGACGGGCTGTTTCTGAAGCTTGCGGTCACCAGCGTGGAGTCGCTGGCTTGTGCGTATGCCGCCGTTCTGGCCGAGGCGAAACGATACGAGGAGGCCGCGAAGCTGCTCGACGGTGTCGAGCCCCGCCATCCTTTCGACAGCGAGCTCATCAGTTACGTGCGCGGCGTGCTGTACTTCCGCACCGGACGGTGGCCGGACGTACTGAACCAGTTTCCTGAGGGAGCGACCTGGCGTCAGCCGGAGCTGAGGGCAGCGGGCGCCGCGATGGCGACTACAGCGCTCGCCTCGCTGGGGGTCTTCGAGGAGGCATTCCGGCGCGGCCAGGACGCGGTCGAAGGGGACCGGGTGCCGGGTGCGGCGAATATCGCTTTGTATACCCAGGGCATGTGTTTGCGACATGTGGGGCGCGAGGACGAGGCGCTCGAGTTATTGCGCCGGGTGTATTCTCGGGATCCGAAGTTCACCCCCGCCCGAGAAGCGTTGGACAACCCCAACTTTCGGCTGATACTGACCGACCCGGAAACGATCGAGGCCCGCACTGATCCGTGGGATGCGGACACCGCACCAACCCGCGCCCAAACGGAGGCCGCTCGCCACTTCGAGGAGGCGGCGAAGTACCTCGCCGAAGGGGACGCCGAGCTGAACGCGATGTTGGGCATGGAACGCGCCAAACGCGAAATCAAACTCATCAAGTCCACGACAAAGGTGAATTTGGCGCGCGCCAAGATGGGGCTGCCGGTGCCCGTGACGTCGCGTCATATGTTATTGCTGGGGCCGCCGGGCACAGGTAAGACCTCGGTAGCGCGCGCCTTCTCCAAGCAGCTGTGCGGTTTGACCGTGCTGCGCAAGCCGCTGGTGGTGGAGACAAGCCGGACAAAGCTGTTAGGCCGGTACATGGCCGATGCGGAGAAGAACACCGAGGAAATGCTCGAAGGCGCGCTGGGCGGGGCTGTGTTCTTCGACGAGATGCACACGCTGCACGAGCACGGTTACCAGCAAGGCGATCCGTACGGCAACGCGATCATCAACACCCTGCTGCTGTACATGGAGAATCATCGTGACGAGCTGGTGGTATTCGGCGCGGGCTACGCCAAGGCGATGGAGAAGATGCTCGAGGTGAATCAGGGTCTGCGGCGGCGGTTTTCGACCGTGATCGAGTTCTACAGCTACACTCCGGACGAGCTGGTCGCGCTGACCCGCATGATGGCCCGGGAGAACGAAGACGTCATCACTGACGAAGAAGCCCAAGTGCTGTTGCCGTCGTACACCAAGTTCTATCTCGACGAGTCCTTCTCCGAAGAGGGCGATCTGATCCGCGGTATCGACATGCTCGGTAACGCCGGCTTCGTCCGCAATGTCGTTGAAAAGGCACGCGACCACCGCAGTTTCCGCCTCGACGACGAAGACTTGGACGCCGTGCTGGCCAGCGAACTCAACGACTTCAGCTCAGACCAACTCATGCGGTTCAAGCAGTTGACCCGCGAAGACCTGGCCGAAGGCCTCGGTGCCGCGGTAGCCGAGAAGAAGACGACCTAAGTTCCGGCGCGGAGTGGCACCACACCCTGCTCACGAGGTGAGATTCCTGCAGGAAGATAGGTATTCGACCGGAGTGTCATCCAATCCCCTGAGCTAAGACCGGCTTGACTGCTATGAGTTGAATTAACTCAGGTTCCGGCTCCATTCGGCCCGATACGCTGTTTTGGTTCCGGAGCTCCGACAACAGGGGTGCCGCGCCCGGCAAACACCGCCAGGCAACCTCATCCCAGCTGTGCGACCGCGCGCCAATCCGCGTACGCGCACCATGGCGGGAGGTGATGCGCACAAGCCCAATCGACTGTGGCTGTACGAAATCGATGATCGTTTTCTTCCGATCCGGTCACGGCGCTTTCCCGACGATGCACGTGTGGTCAGCTGAACTCTCACACCGCCTTAGCGGCCGCGTTCCGTAGCCGGATCGGGCTATCCCATTAGGAGAAGTCCGATGTTGTTTGTTGTGACACAACAAGAATCGTTCGCCGAATCGGCTGACGAGTTACACCCTGTTGGCACTGAGGCTATCAACGCGACCGCCGTCGGTCGTGGGGGGTGTTGACGATGGATTTCGGGGCATTTCCACCGGAAATCAACTCTGCACGAATCTATTCCGGGCCCGGGTCGGCGCCGATGCTGGCTGCCGCGGCGGCCTGGGATGGGGTAGCCGACGAACTGCGGTCGACGGCATCCACGTACCAGTCAGTGATCTCCATACTCACCGACGAAGGCTGGCTGGGGCCGACATCCGCTTCGATGGCGGCCGCGGTCGCTCCCTATGTGACATGGATCAGCGTGACGGGGGCGCAGGCCGAGCAGACTGCCACCAACGCAGTCGCGGCAGCGGGCGCGTTTGAGGCCGCCTTTGCAATGACGGTGCCACCCGCCGAAGTCGCGGCCAACCGCACTCAACTGACGGCGTTGGTCGCGACTAATTTCATTGGTCAAAACACGCCCGCTATCGCGGCAACCGAGGCCCAGTACGGCGAAATGTGGGCGCAGGATGCAGCGGCGATGTATGGCTATGCGGCCAGTTCGGCCAGTGCAGCCGTGTTGAAACCGTTCAGCCAGCCGGCTCAGGTCACCAGCCTGACCGCACCGGCCGACCAAGCGGCGGCTGTCCTGCAAAGCACCGGCACGACAGTGGCGTCCGCCACCCAGGCAACTCTGGCTCAGGTGACTACCGCGCTTCCGGCGGCGCTCCAATCACTCGCGTCGCCACTGACCGCCCTGCAAGCGAGCGCCCTCTGGCCCTTCTTAGACTCCAACTTCGTCAACGGCTTCGTCTCGGCCGGGTATGTAAATCCCGGCGTTATCGAACCTGCAGTCACGGCTGCGATGGCCGACATCAACGCGGTTTCAGTCGGCGGACAGTCGACGGCCACAGCGTTACCGCCCATGGGTAGCGGCTCTGGGAATGAAAACTGGGTGCCCCTCGCGCCACTTGGCTCCGCAGGCTTACATGCCAGCCCCGGAGACTGGCCGATTGGCACGGCAGGTGTGCCAGGCGTTGACCTGGACGGGTTTTCGGCTGGCACGGGCCGGGCGGCGATGGTCGGGCGACTGTCTGTGCCGCAGAGTTGGACGGCGGTGACTCAAGTCGCCAACCACTCAGGCACGGCGCTCCCCGGAGGCGGCTGGACCGGAACCGCGCTACCGGAGACCCCGTCGGGGGTGCCCGGTATGCCGGGGATTCCGGCTGTCAGCACGGCCGCCCACCACTTCGGCAGTGGACCGCGATATGGGTTCCGCCCAACGGTGATGGCACGGCCACCGGCCGCCGGATAACTGAAAGGTCGCCACCTGGACCCACACGACAAGTGAGTTGACGCGCATCGCCGCGGGTGTCACCATGGGGTTTGTATGCACCTCGCTAGGTGAGGCGTCTACACGGACATAGGCCACTGACCTCGAACGTCGAAAGACGCCCAGGGTCAGGACAGCTCTTCCCGGCTTAAGGGTTGAGCCCAAGTGGCTTCCGGCTTTGATTGGGCTGGATACGCCGTGTAGTGCCAAAGCTCTGACGAGAGGGGTGCGGACTCGGTGTTTCAGGTGTTTTCACTGGGCCTTTCCCCTGCGTGCAAAGTGCGGCACCCGCGTGTGCCCTGGCCGCGAGGAGGTGAGAGCGAAATGAGTTCTGACGAGAGTCCGTATCCGAGATCGATGACCATTTCGTTGCGATCCGACCCCGGCACCCTCTGCACAGTCTGAGTCGGCTTAGCCCGGGAAGACCTGGATTCACTGTCATTCACGGTATGCGCGAGGTTTCACGGCGCCCGGGGTTGGCGGCACAGTCGTGCCTTCGGCCGCCGCTGACGAGCCATCAGCCGTACCGCAGCGTGATTCAGCGTCCGCATGGGCGCGGGGTCGTGCGCGGCCGTCGAACCAATCAACGCCATTACAGCCCGCTTAAAGGGGGGGTAACCATGACCGCAATACTGGATTTCGCCATGTTGCCGCCGGAGGTCAATTCGGCCCGGATGTATTCGGGCGCGGGTTCGGGCCCGATGGTGGCTGCGGCGTCGGCGTGGAAGGGTTTGGCCGCTGAATTGCGTTCCACCGCAGTATCGTACGGGTCGCTGCTCACCGCATTGACCAACGAGGAATGGCACGGTCCGGCGTCGGCTGCGATGGCGATCGCAGCCGCGCCGTATGTCGAGTGGTTGAGCGATACCGCGGCGCAGGCTGAGCAGACGGCCGCGCAAGTGCAGTCGGCGGTGGCAGCATATGAGGCGGCGTACGCCGCAACGGTGGCTCCAGCAGAGATCGCGGTCAACCGCACCCAACTGACGTTGCTGGTGGCGACCAACATCTTGGGCCAAAACACCCCCGCGATCGCGGCCACCGACGCCCAGTACGGCCAGATGTGGGCCCAAGACGCTGTTGCGATGTACACCTACGCCGGCTCCTCGGCGTCGGCGACCCAGCTGACCGCGTTCACCGAGCCCCAGCAAAACACCAGCCCCAGCGCGGTGACCGCCCAGGCCGCAGCGGTCAAACAAGCCCAAGCCATCCCGGCCGGTACCCGACAAAGCACGCTGGCGCAATTGATCTCGTCAGTCCCGAGCACGCTACAAGGGCTCGCCAACCCGACGGCATCGGCATCGTTGCTGAGTGGCATCTTCTCGCCGTCATCGGGCTCAGAGGCCTCTGGTCTGTCCGGACTGCTCAACGTGATCTCTGGATCCAACGGGTCGGCGTTCGGCCAGTTGTTGAACGCCAACATCTGGAACACCATCTTCTCTTCGGGCTTCTACATGCCAGACAATTTCATCGGCACGGCGGCCGAATTCATGGGCTCGGGCGGCCAAGCGGCCGGACAAGCCGCCTCGGAAGCGGCCGACGGCGCGGCCAGTGCGGTGGCCGGCCCACTAGGCGGCGTCGGGGCAATCGGCAACTCCGTGTCCACGGGGCTGGGCAGGTCCTCGATCATCGGCACCCTGTCGGTACCGCCAAGCTGGGTCGTCCCGGCACCCCTGCAAAGCCCACTGTCCTCAGCACTGGGAGGCACACCAATGGTCGCCCCTGCACCAGCAATGGCAGCAGGTATTCCCGGAGTGCCGCTGGGCGGCAGCGTGAACCAGGCCTACGGCCGAGCAGTGCCTCAATACGGCTTCCGCCCGACCTTTGTTGCCCGCCCGCCGGCCGCCGGATGACGTTCGTCCGGGCAGCGATCTGGCCCGATGCCAGCTCGGTCCGCACTTCTGACCACGGCGGATGGCAGAAATCCAGCTCACAGTAAACCCCCAGCAATTGGCAAGCCGCGGGGCAAGCTATCGATGTTTACTCTAGGTGAACTCTAGGGGAGCGAAGGTTGACTATTAACGATCAGTTCGGCGGCGTCGCTGCCCGCGGCGACGCTGTCGGCGCGACCAAGGGGCGGCTCGGCCGATGGCATCCCGTGCCAGCGTCTAAGAACTTCATTTGAATTAATTCGCCCACGAATTCTAGGAGGGTTCTGCGCTCGCGATTGATACTGCTGATCAAATACAACCAATAGCTAACGCGATCGCCGCAGACGTCGATCCATAAATAGGGCTGCAGAAGCGACCCACGCATAAATGCGTTTCTATTCTGCTTGCTGGATGGTTACTGATTCTGCCTGTAACCAGGCTTTTTGCTGTATAATGCCAATAACTAGCGCTTTCATGAACTGACCTTTGCGCAAGGCGCGCATGACATCTTCCGTTAACATTATTATAACTTTTCCGAAACGCGTTGCGGGTGCATTTCGATCGCAGTGATTGCTATATTTTCGCTGCAGTCCGGGGCCCAAGAGCGGCTCCAAATTTTCAGACAGAACAGGATTCAGACATAACAGGAGGGGAACGCACGTCCGTTGACATCCAACGCATCGAATCTGACGGATTCCTCAAGAGAGGTCAGGCCCGCATCAAGGCGGCGGTATGAGGCCGTGATCAGCACGGCGGCCACTTCACGGAACCGGATGGTTCTCGACTGCATCGTTATCAGAAGTCATTTAGAGGGAGGAATCTGATGTCTTTTGTCACCACTCAACCTGAGTCGTTGGCGGCGGCGGCCAGCACCCTGGCGGGTATCGGCTCGTCGATGAGTTCCGGAAGCGCGGCCGCGGCCAGCCCGACAACCGGAGTGGTTCCGGCCGCGGCGGACGAGGTGTCGGCTCTGACCGCCGCGCAGTTCGCTGCGCACGCGCAGATGTATCAGGCCGTGGCGGCGCAAGCCGCGGCGATTCACGAGCAGTTTGTGTCCACGTTGGGGGTCAGCTCAGCGTCATATGCGGCCACCGAGGCTGCTAACGCGGCCGCCGCAGGCTAAACGGACCGGAGGTTATAGATGTTGGATTATGGGGCGCTTCCGCCGGAGGTTAACTCCGGGCGGATGTATGTGGGTGCTGGTTCGGGTCCGTTGTTGGCGGCTGCGGCGGCCTGGGATTCATTGGCTGCGGACTTGCAGTCGACGGCGGCTGCATACGGGTCGACGATCCAGAGCCTGAGCGTCGGGCCGTGGACGGGTCCGTCCTCGATGGCGATGTCGGCCGCGGCTACGCCGTATGTGGCGTGGATCAACGCGACCGGCGCGCAGGCCGAGCTGGCAGCCAGCCAGGCCAAGATAGCCGCGGGGGCCTACGAAGCGGCTTTTGCGGCGATGGTGCCGCCGCCGGTGATCGCGGCCAATCGTGCTCTGCTGGCGGGGTTGGTCGCCACCAACATCTTGGGCCAAAACACCCCGTTGATCGCGGCCACTGAGGCGCACTACGCAGAAATGTGGGCTCAGGACGCCGCCGGGATGTATGCCTATGCCGGTTCGTCGTCGACCGCGTCTCAGCTGACGTCGTTTACCGAGCCGCCGCAGACTACCAATGCGGCGGCGGCGGTCGTTCAACCGGCGGCGGCTACCGCCAGCCCGGCTGCCTCCAGCATCGGCTCGCAGCTGGTCGCGTTGATCGAGTCGGTACCGACGTGGTTGCACACCCTGGCAACGAATGTCGCGTCGCTGCCGACGGAAGCCTCGTCGTTTTTTGAGGGGCTTGCCATCCCGAATGTGCTCACCATTCCGCCAGTGCCACCTGCGCTTACGACCAACCTGACGAACTTGAACACGTTCTTCTCGGCCTTCGCTTCCCAGTCGTATTCGCTGCAGGGTGTGTCGTCGATACCGGGTGGCCCTTTCCTGTCGTTCGGTCAGGTATACGCATATGCCCAAAACGGGCAGGGCCTGGCCGCTTTTGGCACGCCGAAAGTCATTAGCGGGGCGTTGGCGCCGCTGACCAGCGGGGCGCCGGCACATCTGAGCTCCGCGAGCATAGGGGGGGCGCCGGTGTCGGGGTCCATGGGTAAGGCGGCCCTGGTGGGAAGTATGTCGGTGCCACAAGGCTGGACCGCGGCCGCGCCGGGGATCAAGACCCTGGCCTCGGTGCTGCCGATGAACATGGCGGCCGCTCCGGCCTCGCTGGCCGGCGAGGGCGGCGTCTTTAGCCAGATGGCCCTGTCGAGTCTGGCAGGACGCGCCTTCGCCGCCAGCGCGGTCGGCTCCCATGCCGGTGGCGGTATGGCAGGTTCACTCGGCGGTGTCGTCGCCGAAGCTGATCCCGCCGCGGCCACCATCATCGTGATACCGGCTCTCGAGGACTAACGGCAATGACAGCGATGAGCGCGATGACTTCAGCGACCACAGACAGTAGCCCGACTCAGTCCACCCAGGCGCGCGTGACCAGGCAAGGGGTATAGACATGTTCTACGCAGCGTTTCCACCGGAATTCAACTCGGGCAGGATGTACACGGGCCCAGGATCGGGGTCGTTGCGGGCTGCCGCCGCGGCCTGGGACGGGCTGGCCACCGAATTGCAGTCGACGGTGTCCGCCTATTCATCGGTGATCTCCACCCTGACCAGTGGGGACTGGGTCGGTCCGTCGTCGCTGGCGATGGCGGCCGCGGTCACGCCCTACGTGAGCTGGATGCAGGGCACCGTCGCGCAGGCCACCGAGGCCGCAAGCCAGGCCACCGCGGCGGCAACCGCCTATGAGGCGGCGTTCGCCGCGCACGTGCCGCCAACGGAGGTCGCGGCTAACCGCAGCCAACTGGCATCGTTGGTGGCGACCAACATGTTCGGGCAAAACACCCCGGCGATTGCGGCCACCGAGATCCAATACGCCGAAATGTGGGCCCAAGACGCCCTGGCGATGGACACCTACACCGGCTCGTCGGCGGCCGCCACCAACGTCACACCATTCACCCCCGCACCGCCGATCACCAACGCCACCGGGCTGGCCGCCCAAGCGGCCGCGGTGGGCCAAGCCGCCAGCACCTCGGCCGGCAGCGCACAGTCGGTCCTGACAGAGGCCAACACCTTCATATCGCAAGTGACGAAAACGCTCGCAAACTTCGGCACCAGCTACAATTTGACAGGCAACCAGCTCGTGAACGAGCTTTTTGGGGCAGGCGCAGCGAGTTTATATACGAACGTGTACAACGTCATCAAGGTTCCGCTGGGCTTTACCACAGGGTTTAACGACATCGGCCTGCTAATCAACTTGCCGGCGTCGCAATTCCTCAAGTTCGCCCCGCACCCGTCGGTGCTCGGCGCACTGCCCAAAGACATGCTAGGGGCCGGGCTGGCGCCGCACTGGCACCGGGGCACGCTGTTCAACTCAGTCCAGGGCGGTATGGGAAATGCCGGCACCCTGGTCGGAAAGTTGTCTGTCCCGCCGAGTTGGGCCGTCAACACCCCAGCCGTGCGAATGGTCGCCTCGGCATTGTCTGCCGCAGGGCCCGAAACCGTGCCGGCGGCCGCACTCGGCCAAGGAGGCCTGCTCAGTTCGATGTCGATGGCGGGCATGCTCGGTGCCGCTATGGGCTCCGGGGGTCCCACCGTTGTGGCCGGTGCCGGTGTGCGGGGGCGGATCAAGCCGCTCAAAGACCTCAAAGACGCCCACTCACCGGAGAAACTGCAGCGCCTGGTCGCACAAATCTCGGAGAAACCCGAAAGCGTGCAGCACCACAGCGTCGATCAAGAAGGTCTTGACAGCCTGCTCGAGCAGCTGGCCAAAAAACCGGGCATCCATGCGGTGCACCTGTCTAAAGGCGACAAGGCCAAAGTCGTCCCGTCCGAGGCGTAGTCGGGATAGCGGCGATCGACCGAACACGTAGGCAACGATGAAAGGTGTGTTATGAAACGGCTACTCGCGCTACTCGGCGTTTCCGCCATGATCGGGCTCGCCGCGCCGGCGTACGCCGATCCGGACGACCTCAGCGGTGACGACGCCGGCTTCCTTGCGGCACTACGACAAGTCGACATCGACTACTCCGACCCAGCTCACGTCATCATGTCCGGCAAAGCGGTATGCACATGCTTAAACAACGGCGAATCTGGCCTGGAAGTACTCCACGATGTGAAATCTCGCAACCCCGGAATGGACATGGAGGTCGCATCCAACTTCGCCATGATCTCAGCCAAATTCTATTGTCCCCAACAACTCTCCAAGGCCTGACGCACTTGACGCCAGGATGACCATCTGGCAAGGCGGCGGTTTACCGCGCATGGCTGCAATGCAACGGGTTTTATCGAGTGCCACCTGCTGTTCACCTGGATCTGGTTAGCTGCCGCCGACCGGCGGGCCCCCGGTGCCGCATCACCCGGACTTGCGGGGGTTCTCATCTGGGGCCGGAGGGGGTGGCATGCAGACACTGAGTGTCGCCGACTTCGCTCTACGACTCGCCGTTGGGGTGGGTTGCGGCGCGCTCATCGGAATCGAGCGGCAATGGCGGGCGCGCACGGCCGGGCTGCGTACCAACGCGCTGGTGGCCGCCGGAGCCACCCTGTTCGTCCTGTATTCCGTGGCGACCGAGGACAGCAGCCCGACCCGGGTCGCGTCTTACGTGGTATCCGGGATCGGGTTTCTCGGCGGGGGAGTGATCCTGCGTGAGGGCTTCAACGTCCGGGGGCTGAATACTGCCGCCACCCTGTGGTGCTCGGCGGCGGTCGGTGTGCTGGCCGCATCGGGTCACCTGATGTTCACGCTGATCGCCACCGGCGCCGTCGTCGGTATCCACTTGTTCGGACGGCCACTGGGCCGCTTGATCGACCATGATCAGCTCAGCGAAGACGACGAAGGCGTGCAGCCGTACCTGGTGCAGGTGGTGTGCCGGCCTAAAGCAGATAAATACGTGCGGGCTCAGATCGTGCAGTACACCAGCAACAACGACATCACGCTGCGGGGCATTCGGGCAGGACAAACCGACGACGCCGTCACGGTAACCGCGCACCTACTCATGGACGGCCATACGCCGGCAAAGCTTGAGCAGCTGGTGGCGGAACTGTCCGTGCAGCCGGGTATTCAGGCGGTGCAGTGGAACGCCGGAGATCAAGTACAGACGGACTGACCTTAACCGGGCTTAGGGGCGGGCTTGCAGATCTGGGGCGGCGGCGGCCAGCAATTCAATGCGGCTTCCGGTCAGAGGTGGATAGATCCGCTTGGTATTGATAGCCCGCTTGGTGGCCTTGGCCGCCGCGCCACGCGCCACCACCGCCCGGTCCCACCCTTCGGTGTAGACCGCTCCGGCCGGACCCAAGTCGAGAACCGTCACATACCAAGGGATCCGCAGCCGCAGCATCGGCTCGCCAAACAGGTCGCTGATGACGTTGTAGCCGGCGTAGCGGCCCATCGGTCGCCCGTGTTGACACGACATGACCGACAGATGGTCGTCATCCATGCGCGCCGCAGCCACGTCACCTGCCGCGAACACTGCGGGCACCCCGGGTACCCGTAGATAGTCGTCCACCGGTACCCGGCCCAGTCGATCGCGCGACACGGGGATTTGTCGGGTCAGCGGGCTGGCCTGCATGCCGGCACACCACACCACAGTGGCCGCCGCCAGCTGCTCACCTGATGACAACGACACGCCCGCATCGCCGACATCGGTGACGTTCGCTCCGGTCCTGGTCTCGACGCCGTTGTCCGACAATGCCTGTTCAATCGGCGGGCGAGCCGAGGCCCCCATGTCGGAGCCGACCAGGGGGTTGTGATCGACGAGGACCACCCGGGGCGTGACGCCGGTTCCGGCGAACAGCGTCCGCAGCCGGCCCGGCAGCTCGCAGGCCGCCTCGATCCCGGTCAGCCCAGCACCGACAACGACGACCGTGGCGGCGGCTGGCCCCGGCGGATCATCGGCCAACGCTTGTAGGTGGCGTTGGAGCGCAACGGCGCCGTCATAGGTATCTACGTCAAAGACAATGTCGAAACCGCGCTTTTGCAGGCCCGTTATGGCGGGCTTCACCACCTGACTGCCCGACGCCAGCACGAGTCGGTCGTAGCGGTGGGTGACGCCTTCGGCGGTGGTGACCGTGCCGAAGTCGGTGTCGATCGCGGTCACCTCCGCGACGACATGGGCTACTCCGGCAGGGTCGAGCACGTCGGCGAGTGGGATGCGGCATTCGCTCAAATCCGCTTCGTAGTTGCGGACCCGGATATCGTGAAATTCTTTGGCGCTCAACACAGTGATGTCGATCTTTCCCACCGGGACGCGGAGTTCATCGAGTCGCCGGGCAGCCCCGAGAGCCGCCCAGAGCCCAGCGAACCCGGAGCCGATCACCACCACCCCGGTCAACGGCGCAACACCTCGACGATCTGATCATCAGCCACAGCGTTCACCAGCCTCGCATCGAACGCTACCTTGGCGCGTCGAGCATCGTAATCTGTCGGGGTGGGTGCCTTGGCTGGTTTCTTTTCCGTGCTACCCCCGCAGATGCGGGACCCGGTGTTGTTCGCCATTCCGTTCTTCTTGCTGTTGTTGATTCTCGAGTGGACCGCGGCCCGCAAGCTGGAACGCATCGAGGCCCAAGGCACCCACGCTGCACGGCCCGGCTTCGGCGCCTACCTGACCCGCGACTCTTGGGCGAGCATATCGATGGGTCTGGTTTCGGTGGCCACCACCGCCGGCTGGAAGACGCTGGCCCTACTCGGTTACGCCGCGATTGATGCCTACGTGGCGCCCTGGCACCTTTCAGCGACCCACTGTTACACGTGGGCAATCGCGATCCTCGGCGTCGATCTGCTCTACTACGTCTACCACCGCGTCGCGCACCGCATCAGGCTGATCTGGGCCACTCATCAGGCTCATCACTCCAGCGAGTACTTCAATTTCGCCACCGCGCTGCGCCAGAAGTGGAACAACAGCGGGGAAATCTTGATGTGGATCCCCTTGCCTCTGCTGGGGATTGCCCCCTGGATGGTGTTCTTCAGCTTCTCGCTGAACTTGATCTACCAGTTCTGGGTGCACACCGAGCGGATCGACAAGCTGCCGCGTCCAATCGAATTCGTCTTCAACACACCGTCGCACCATCGCGTGCACCACGGGATGGACAGGCTGTATCTCGACAAGAACTATGGCGGCATCCTGATCATCTGGGACCGGCTCTTCGGTAGCTTCCAGTCAGAGCTGTTCCGGCCGCATTACGGCCTCACCAAGCAGGTCGACACCTTCAATATCTGGAAGCTGCAGACCCGCGAATATGTCGCAATTGCCAGGGACTGGCGATCGGCCAGCCGCCTGCGCGACCGACTCGGCTACGTTTTCGGGCCCCCGGGGTGGGCGCCGCGGTCCTCTGACCAAGTCATCAGCGCGACTCCGCTCGCCAGCTCTCCGTAACGTTCGCGCCGGCCAGCGCGAATAGTTTTATGTCGAAGCGATAACGACGTAATCTCGATATGTGGTCGGTGCGTGCGCCGGCCTTGACGGAACGGAGCCCGTCCATGGTGCACCGCTTGGAACTGCGCGCATTGGCCGCATCGCTAGTTGTGCTGGCAGTTTCCGCCAGCGTGCCGGCTGTCACGGCCCGTGCAGAGCCGCTTTTGGTGTATCCAGGCATGGAAATCCTGCAGGAGAACCGTCTGTGCACCTTGGGCTACGTCGATCCGGCCCAGAAAATCGCGTATACGGCGGGGCACTGCCGCAGCGGGACAGCGCCCGTAACGGACAAGAACCGCCGCGTCATCGGGCATCTCGCGGCGTTCCGGGACAACACACCCAGCGGTACGACGGTGGCAACCGACCAGTTGATCACCGACTATGAAGCGATTGTGCTGGCCGACGGCGTCACCTCGAATAACATCTTGCCGGGTGGGCGTCCGCTGGAGTTCAACCCGAAGGCGGTAATTGCGCCCGGCCAGGCGATCTGCCATTTCGGTGTGACCACAGGGGAGACCTGCGGAACGGTCGAAAGCGTCAACAACGACTGGTTCACCATGTCCCACGGCGTCCTGAGTCAGAAGGGCGATTCGGGCGGACCGGTGTACTTGGCCCCCAGTGAGGGGCCTGGGCAGATTGTCGGGATCTTCAACAGCGTGTGGGGCGATTTCCCCGCCGCGGTGTCCTGGCGGTCCGCCTCCGACGAAGCCCGCCAGGATATGGCCGCCGCCAGCTTCCCCGGCTAAGGACGGGTCAGTTCAAGGCTTCCGCGAGCACGAACACCGGGATCAACGGTGCCGCAGCACGCAACTGTTGATCGCTGGACTCTGGCGTCAACCCGGCGACGTATCCCTTGACCTGCCAGTACCACCGGGCCAAATAACGTTGTAGCAATTCGGGTTTGGCCGCATCGTCGACTTCGCTGATCCGAACGCGCTGGTTGCGCCAGCGCGGACCCATCTCGACGACGCCGGCGGCTCTGACGTTGCGCGCCCACTGGGTGTCACCACGGGGCGAGACGACGTAGTCCACACCGTCGACGTGCAGCAGGTTGACCACCACACCCCGCAGCTTTCCGGTCTTGCGGCCACGGACGCGCAGCGCCCGAGTGCCGGCGATGCTGATTCCCAGCTCCGCGAGCCAGCGCATCGGCGCGTTGGCGGCCCTGACTATCCGGTTCGGTTCGTCGTATCGGGTTGGCATCATGCGTCCTCTCGGCTGAAATTTTCAGACTCGTTCGGAGAGCGGTGCTCTCGTTGTTGATTACAGTGTCATAACCTCGGCCAAAAAACAAGAGCAGTGATCTCGAATGTGTCAGACTGGCCCCGTGGGCAAACGCCGGGACTCTCGGGAGCAGCTCGAGGAGAAAATCGTCGACCTCGGTCGCCGCCAGTTGATCGATCAGGGTGCAGCCGGGCTGTCGCTGCGTGCGATAGCCCGCGACCTGGGCATGGTGTCCTCTGCCGTCTACCGCTACGTCGCGAGCCGCGATGAGTTGCTGACATTGCTGCTCGTCGATGCCTATGCCGACCTGGCCGACACCGTGGACCGGGCCCGCGACTCCGAAGCCGAACTGTGGAGTGATGACGTCGTCGCGATCGCGCACGCGGTGCGACGCTGGGCCGTTGCCCACCCGGCCCGCTGGGCCTTGCTGTACGGCAGCCCCGTTCCCGGTTACCACGCGCCGGCGGAGCGCACCGTCGGTGTCGGCACCCGCGTGGTCGGCGCGTTCTTGGACGCGGTGGGCGCGGGGATTGCCACCGGAGATATCAGATTGACCAATGATGCTGTTGCACAGCCAATGTCGTCAGACTTCGAACGGGTTCGCCAGGAATTCGGCTTTCCTGGCGACGATCAAGTCGTCGCAAAGTGTTTTTTGCTATGGGCTGGGGTGGTGGGCGCAGTCAGCCTGGAGGTCTTCGGGCAGTACGGCGCGGATACCCTGACCGATCCCGAGGCGGTGTTCGACGGTCAGCTACAGCTGCTGGTTGGCGTGCTCAGCCGACATTGACGGCTACATTGACGAGCCGAATTAGAACATGTTCAGCGGGCTTTTCCTGGTCCGTTGCGGCTGATCACGGCAAATCTTCCTCCGCTCCGTTCGGTCCCTTTCAGCCCGTTGGCCGGCTGGGCTATCCTGCGAGGCGATGAGCCTTCCCGTTCAGTCGCCGACACAGATCGCATGGGTCACTCAGGATCTTGACGCCACCGAAACAACCCTCACCGGCTTGTTAGGCGCCCGGAAGTGGGTGCGGATACCGGACGTGCATTTCGCTCCGGACAGTTGCAGCTACCTGGGCAAGCCTGCCGATTTCGTTGCGAGCATCTCGCTTAGCTATCTCGGCGACATGCAGTTGGAGCTCATCTCGCCGGTCCGCGGAGAGAACATCTATAGTGACTTTCTGCGCGACCGGGGGCCTGGTCTGCATCACGTCTGCATGGAGGCTGAAACCCTCGAGGGATTCGATGCCGCATTGGCCGACGCCGCAGACCACGGGGCCTCAGTTGTTCAGCGGGGTGTGATGCCCGGCGGGATTCACTTCGCCTACCTGTCTGCGCCACAGGCCGGAGTGCCATATGTCGAGATCGCCTATGTCTCGCCAGACATGAAGGCCTTTTACGACTACATCAAGAAGGAGCAGGGGTGAGCACCGAAATTCCAGCGACGGTTAGCACGGACGAGGTCGTGTCCTGGTCGGATGACGTCGATGTCGTGGTGATCGGTTTCGGCATCGGCGGGGGTTGTGCGGCGGTCAGTGCGGCCGCCGCCGGCGCGCGGGTGCTGGTACTTGAGCGCGGGGGAGTGGCCGGTGGTACCACTTCGCTTGCCGGAGGGCACTTCTACCTCGGCGGCGGGACAGCGGTTCAACAGGCGACCGGACACTCGGACTCCGCGGAGGAGATGTACAAGTATCTGGTCGCGGTGTCGCGGCAGCCCGACCACGAGAAGATCCGGGTGTACAGCGACGGCAGCGTCGAGCATTTCAATTGGCTGGAAGACCTGGGTTTCCAATTTGAGCGCAGCTACGTCCCCGGCAAAGTGGTCGTCCCTGCGGGCACCGAGGGCCTGAGCTACACCGGCAACGAAAAGGTGTGGCCATTCTGCGAACAGGCCACACCGGCGCCGCGCGGCCACTCCGTCCCGGTGCCGGGCGAACTGGGCGGCGCCGCGATGGTCGTCGACCTGCTGGTCAAGCGCGCCGACCAAGTGGGAGTGCAGATCCGCTACGAGACCGGCGCGACCGCGCTCGTCCTCGACGACGACGGTGCGGTGGTCGGTGTCACCTGGAAGCACTTCACCGAAACCGGCGCGGTCAAGGCCAAAGCGGTCATCATCGCGGCCGGCGGTTTCGTGATGAATCCGGACATGGTCGCCGAACACACTCCAGCGCTTGGTCAACCGCGGCGCAGTAAACACCATGGCCTGGTGGCGCCCTATATCCTAGGCAACCCCAACGACGACGGGCTGGGCATCCGGCTGGGTGTCTCGGCGGGAGGAGCCACCGAGCACATGGACGAGATGTTCATCACCGCGGCGGCCTACCCGCCAGAGATTCTCTTGACCGGTGTGATTGTCAACAAGGACGGCAAGCGCTTCGTCGCCGAGGACTCCTATCACTCGCGCACCTCGGCGTTCGTGCTGGAGCAGCCGGACCAAACCGCTTACCTGATCGTCGACGAAGCACACACCGAGATGCCCGCGATGCCACTGATCAAGTTCCTCGACGGTTACGAGACCATCGCCGAAGCGGAGGACGCGTTGGAGATCCCTGAGGGCAACCTCGCGGCGACGCTGGAGCGCTACAACGAGTTCGCGGCCAAGGGCGAGGATCCGGATTTTCACAAGCAGCCGGAATATCTTGCGCCACAGGACAATGGGCCTTGGGCGGTGTTCGATCTGTCGCTCGGACGGGCCATGTACTCGGGATTCACCATGGGCGGCCTGACGGTCACTGTCGACGGCGAGGTGCAACGCGCCGACGGCAGCGTCGTCCCGGGTCTGTATGCGGTGGGGGCGTGCGCGTCCAACATCGCCCAGGACGGCAAGGGATACGCCAGCGGCACGCAGCTGGGCGAGGGTTCGTTCTTCGGGCGCCGCGCCGGAGCACACGCGGCAGCGGGGGCGTAGGCGCGCCAGCCTCAGACCTCCGCGGGTTCCTTCGCTACCCGACTTAGCCGCCAAGGGCCGCCGCCGAGCAGCTCGAGTTGTTGCTCGTGATGCTGCTCGACCGCGCGGCGATGGCTGACGCTGACCACGACGCAGTCCGGCAGTTCGCTGCGCAGCAACTGATAGAGCGCGAATTCCAGCCCTTCATCCAACGCCGAGGTGGCTTCGTCGAGGAATACCGCCTTCGGTTTGGTGAGCAGGACGCGGGCGAAGGCGATGCGTTGTTGCTCACCCGGGGAGAGCACCTTGGCCCAATCGCGCTCCTCGTCCAGCCGATCGCCTAACGGGGCGAGCGCCACCTTTGTGAGCGTCTCGCGCAGAGTTTCCTCCGAGACCTGGTCCGGCGCATTCGGGTAGCAGACCACGCCACGCAGAGCGCCCAGTGGCACATACGGCAACTGCGACAAGAACATCGTCGCGTTCTCGCCCTCCGGACGGAGCAAGGTTCCCGAGGCGTACGGCCACAATTCGGCGAGGCTGCGCAGCAACGTCGTCTTTCCGGAGCCCGAGCGCCCGGTGATCACCAGCGTGGCGCCGCTAGCCAGCTCGACGTCCAGCGAATCGATCAACTGGTCACCTGCCGGCGTACGCACTTCGATGTTGGCGAACTCGACGGCAACATCTTCACTCGCCTTGACCAGCACAGTCGGCAGCGCGCGGCCCCGAGCGTTGGCGTCGACGAGCCCGTGCAACCGGATGATCGCCGCGCGGAACGCCGCGAACGCGTCGTAGTTGTTGCGGAAAAAGGACAGCGAGTCGTTGATGTTGCCGAACGCTGTTGCCGTCTGGGTGACATCGCCGAAGTCGATCTTGCCCGCGAAGAGCCGCGGCGCCTGGATAACCCACGGCAACGGGACGATTGCCTGCGATACCGACCAGTTCCATCCGTTGAACAGGATGGTCCGGCGCACAAACCTGCGGTAGTTGTCGATGATCGGGGTGAAGCGCCGCCACAACTGGGCCCGCTCCACCCGCTCACCACGATAAAAGCCCACCGCCTCCGCGGCGTCCCGCAATCTGACCAGCCCGTAACGGAACGCGGCGTTGAGCTTCTCGTTGTCAAAGCTGAGCCAAATCAGCGGACGCCCCAGCCAGACCGCGACCACCGTAGCGATCAACACGTAGATGAGAACCGTCCAGAACATCGCCCGCGGGAAGTGAACGCCGTAGAGATCCAGATCCCCCGACAGGTTCCACAGGATCGCGGCGAACGAGAGCACCGAGGCCACCGCGTTGACGGCCCCGAACAGCAGGGTGCTGCCCGTCCCGTTGGATGGGATGTTCGGCGTGCCGCCGACGTTGGCGGTGAAGATGTCGATGTCCTGTTGAATACGCTGGTCCGGGTTGTCGATGGTGTTATCGATAAACAGATCCCGGTAGTACGCCTTGCCTTCCAGCCAGTCATCGGTGAGGTGGGCGGTCAGCCACATGCGCCAGGCGATGATGAACCGCTGAGTCAGGTAAATGTCGGCCATGATCCGGGCGATGAAGATGGCGGCCAGCACGCTGAAGATCGCCAGTGACATCCAAAAGCCGTGAATTCCAGACTGTCTGACGTTTTCGTTGTCTGCCGCGACACCTTGGAACGCTTTCTGCAGCGCCGTATACAAGTCGTTGCTCTGGTAGCTAAACAACACGCTGAGGCGCACCGAGAGCAGGACCGAGAAGAGCAGTACGCCAAGCATCAGCCACACGCGGACGCTTTGTCGGCCAACGAAGTACCCGCGGGTGATCCGCCAGAACTGTCGGCCCCAGGGAGTCAGATATCTGAGCACAACCACCACGGCGAACACGCCGAAAGCGCTAATTACCCAGGCTATGGCGACCCACCGCAGGGAATCCATCGGTGCCGCCGACCAGTCGATCGATGGCGTGAACGGCTTCGGTCCCAAGGTCGTAGTCTCCTTAAAGTCGAGGTCTCCGGACGGTTCCTCAACAGAAATCCTTCGGCGAAGGTACCCGAAGTTTGTGGATAGGCTCCGGTGATGAGCAACGACGCCGTCTCAGAACACACCATCCACGCGGGCCGGCTCGTTGCGCGCCGACTCAAGGCCAGCGGCATCGATACCATCTTCACGTTATCGGGCGGTCACCTGTTTTCCATTTATGACGGCTGCCGTGATGAGGGTATCCGGCTCATCGACACCCGGCACGAGCAGACCGCGACGTTCGCCGCCGAGGGTTGGTCGAAAGTGACCAGGTCGCCGGGCGTGGCCGCGCTCACCGCCGGGCCTGGCGTCACCAACGGGATGAGCGCGATGGCGGCGGCACAGCAGAACCAGTCGCCGCTGGTGGTCCTCGGCGGTCGTGCCCCCGCGCTGCGGTGGGGCATGGGTTCGCTGCAAGAGATCGACCACGTACCGTTCGTGGCCCCGCTGGCCCGGTTCGCGTCGACGGCGCAATCCGGCGAGGACGCGGGTCGCCTGGTCGACGAAGCGTTGCGGGCGGCCGTGACCGCCCCGTCGGGTGTCGGGTTCGTCGACTTCCCGATGGATCACGTGTTCTCGCCAGCCGAAGACGACGGGCGCCCTGGCGCGTTTGCCGACCTGCCTGCAGCACCAGCCCCGGACTTTGAGGCACTGGACCGCGCCGCAGGCATGCTGGCCGCCGCGGAGCGGCCGGTGATCATGGCAGGCACCAACGTGTGGTGGGGACACGCGGAGGCCGCGCTGCTTCGTCTGGCCGAGGAACGGCAGATCCCGGTGCTGATGAACGGCATGGCCCGTGGCGTGGTGTCTGCTGACCACCGGTTGGCATTTTCGCGGGCGCGCGGCAAAGCGTTGAGTAACGCAGACGTGGCGCTGGTCATCGGGGTGCCCATGGATTTCCGTCTGGGCTTCGGCGGCGTTTTCGGATCGCAAACCCAGCTCGTCGTGGCCGACCGCGTCAAGCCGGAGCGCGAGCATCCGCGGGCCATCGCTGCCGGGATTTACGGCGACCTGACGTCGATCCTGACGGCGCTGACCGCACCGGGCGGGAGCGGCCATCAGGACTGGATCGCCGAGTTGCGGACCGCCGAGACCGCGGCGCGTGACACGGAAAAAGCCGATCTCGCCGATGGCCGGAGTCCGCTGCACCCCATGCGGGTGTACGCCGAATTGGCTCCGCTGCTCGACCGCGATGCCATCGTCGTCATCGACGCCGGCGATTTCGGGTCCTATGCCGGGCGGGTGATCGACAGCTATCTGCCGGGCTGCTGGCTGGACAGCGGTCCGTTCGGCTGCCTCGGTTCCGGTCCCGGCTACGCCCTGGCCGCCAAATTGGCGCACCCGGACCGTCAGGTCGTCCTGCTGCAGGGCGACGGCGCATTTGGGTTCAGCGGCATGGAATGGGACACCCTGGTCCGGCATGGCGTCCCGGTCGTATCCGTCATCGGCAACAACGGAATCTGGGGCCTGGAAAAGCACCCGATGGAGGCACTGTTCGGCTATTCGGTGGTCGCCGAGCTGCGCCCGGGCACCCGCTATGACGAGGTGGTACGCGCACTGGGGGGCCACGGTGAGCTGGTGGATAAGCCCGCCGAGCTGCGTCCCGCGCTGGAACGCGCCTTCGCCAGCGGGTTGCCCGCGGTCGTCAACGTCCTCACCGACCCGGCCATCGCCTATCCGCGTCGATCCAACCTCGGCTGATCGGCCGTCTCCTCCACAGGCCGCCTCGCGGCCTGTATCGTCACCGGCCGGGCTGATCGGCCGTCTCCTCCACAGGCCGCCTCGCGGCCTGTATCGTCACCGGCCGGGCTGATCGGCCGTCTCCTCGCGCGAACGTGCACAGTTGCACACCAAACCCCGGAGTGTCGCGTGCAAACACGCACGCTCGGGCCGGTGAGGGGGTCGCGTACCGTTGACCTGTGCCGAAGACTGCCCACGCTGAGCCCGGGCGCCTGAGCGGTCGCTTTTGGCGACTCCTCGGCGCCAGTACGGAAAAGAACCAAACTCGTTCGCTCGCCGAGGTGAGCGCCTCGTCTGAATACGACAAAGAAGCCGCTGATCTCGATGACGAGAAGCTGCGGAAGGCGGCCGGGCTACTCAACCTCGACGACCTCGCGGCGTCCGACGACATTTCGCAGTTCCTCGCGATCGCCCGAGAGGCGGGCGAAAGGACGACCGGCCTGCGTCCGTTCGACGTGCAGTTGCTCGGAGCGCTGCGCATGCTCGCCGGCGACGTCATCGAGATGGCCACCGGTGAGGGTAAGACCCTGGCGGGCGCGATCGCGGCAGCCGGATACGCCATAGCAGGCAGGCACGTCCACGTCGTGACCATCAACGACTACCTGGCCCGCCGCGACGCCGAGTGGATGGGCCCGCTGCTCGAGGCCATGGGGTTGACGGTCGGCTGGATCACCGCGGAGTCGACGAGCAAGGACCGCAGGGCAGCCTATGACTGCGACGTCACCTACGCCTCGGTCAACGAAATCGGCTTCGACGTGTTGCGCGACCAGCTGGTGACCGACGTCGCCGACCTGGTCTCGCCCAATCCCGATGTGGCCCTTATCGACGAAGCCGACTCCGTCCTGGTCGACGAGGCTCTGGTCCCCCTGGTGCTGGCGGGCACCAGCCACCGGGAGACGCCACGACTGGAGATCATCAAACTGGTTGGTGAACTGACCCCGGAAATCGACTACGCCACCGACTCCGACAGCCGCAACGTGCACTTGACCGAGGTCGGAGCCCGCAAAGTCGAAAAGGCTCTCGGCGGCATCGACCTGTACTCCGAGGAGCACGTCGCCACCTCACTGACCGAGGTCAACGTCGCCCTGCACGCGCACGTGCTGTTGCATCGCGACGTGCACTACATCGTCCGAGACGACGCGGTGCACCTGATCAACTCTTCGCGCGGCCGCATCGCACAACTGCAGCGCTGGCCGGACGGCCTGCAGGCTGCCGTCGAAGCGAAGGAGGGTATCGAAACCACCGAGACCGGCGAGGTACTCGACACCATCACAGTGCAGGCGCTGATCAACCGCTACGCAACCGTGTGCGGTATGACCGGCACCGCGCTGGCCGCCGGTGAGCAGCTGCGCCAGTTCTACAAGCTCAGTGTTTCACCAATTCCGCCCAATACCCCCAACATTCGGGAAGACGAATCCGACCGGGTCTACATCACCGCGGCCGCGAAAAACGACGCGATCGTCGATCACATCGCCGAAATGCACGAGACCGGACAGCCGGTGTTGGTCGGTACCCGCGACGTGGCCGAGTCCGAAGAGCTACACGAGCGGCTGGTGCGCCGCGGTGTTCCGGCGGTGCTACTCAATGCCAAGAACGACGAGGAGGAAGCGCACGTCATCGCCGAGGCCGGCGAATACGGCACGGTCACGGTATCCACCCAGATGGCCGGGCGTGGCACCGACATCCGGCTCGGCGGGTCCGACGAAGCCGACCACGACCGAGTCGCCGAACTGGGCGGGCTGCACGTGGTCGGCACTGGCCGGCATCACACCGAAAGATTGGACAATCAGTTGCGTGGGCGGGCCGGCCGCCAAGGCGACCCGGGCTCGTCGGTTTTCTTCTCGAGTTGGGAAGACGACGTTGTCGCCGCCAACCTCGAGCGCAACAAATTGCCGATGCAGACCGATGACGACGGACGGATCGTCAGCCCCAAGACCGCCGGCCTGCTTGACCATGCCCAGCGCGTCGCCGAGGGCCGGCTGCTGGACGTGCACGCCAACACCTGGCGCTACAACCAGCTGATCGCTCAGCAGCGCGCCATCATCGTCGATCGCCGGAACACGTTGTTGCGCACCGCCACTGCGCGGGAGGAACTGGCGCAACTGGCGCCGGACCGATACGAGGAGCTGTCGGAAGATCTCTCCGAAGAGCGCCTCGAGACGATTTGCCGGCTGATCATGCTTTATCACCTCGACCGCGGGTGGGCCGATCATCTGGCGTACCTGGCCGACATCCGGGAAAGCATCCACTTGCGCGCGCTGGGCAGGCAGAACCCGCTGGACGAGTTTCACCGACTGGCGGTCGACGCGTTCGCGTCGCTGGCCGCGGACGCGATCGAGGCGGCGCAACAAACCTTCGAGACGGCGAACGTCCTCGAAGAGGAGCCGGGGCTGGATCTGTCCAAGCTGGCGCGGCCGACATCGACATGGACGTACATGGTCAATGACAACCCGTTGTCCGACGACACCCTCTCGACCCTGAGCCTGCCCGGGGTCTTCCGCTAAAAGCGCTGGCCGGTTCAAACCCGCCGAGCGTGAAACCAGCTTCACGTTCGAGCGTGAGACCAGCTTCACGCTCGGCGTGTGGGCGGCCGAACTGTAATGTCTCGGCTCATGGAGCAGGTGCTTCCGCCGGATCGCGTGCTGACGGTACCCAACTTGCTGAGCGCCATCCGCCTGGTGCTCATCCCGGTATTCGTTTACGTGCTGCTGGTCGCGCACGCCAACGGCTGGGCGGTGGCAATCCTGATGTTCAGCGGCGCCTCCGACTGGGCTGACGGCAAGATCGCCCGCACACTCAATCAATCTTCGCGACTGGGCGTTCTGCTGGACCCGGCGGTCGATCGCCTGTACATGGTCACCGTGCCCGTTGTGTTGGCCATCGCCGGCATCGTGCCCTGGTGGTTCGTCATCACGCTGCTGGTGCGGGACGGTCTGCTGGCCGCATCGCTGCCCCTGCTGCGTAGTCGCGGGCTGTCGGCGCTGCCGGTGACATACATCGGCAAAGCCGCGACCTTCGCCTTGATGTCCGGCTTCCCCCTGGTTCTGCTGGGCAAGTGGGATGCGTTGTGGAGCAGGGTCATCGGCGCCTGCGGTTGGGCCTTCTTGATCTGGGGCATGTACGCCTACCTCTGGGCATTCGCGCTTTATGCGGTGCAGATCACCTTGGTGTTGCGCCGAATGCCCAAACGCAGGGCTGGCGATCGTGGCTGACGTCGACCCCAGGCTGGGGGGCTATGACCCCAACGCGGGTCACAGCGCTCACGCGGCCGCACGACCACAGCTGATCCCAGTGCCCTCCCTGCTGCGGGCCCTGCTGTCAGAACATCTGGATCCCGGTTATGCCGCGGCGGCCGCCAAACGGCCTGACACACCGAACAGCAGCCGGGCCCTCGCCGTCGGCTGGTTCTGGCAGGCGTTGGCGGCGACCCTGGTCGCCACGTTATTTGCCGCTGGTGTTGCGCAGGCCCGCTCGGTGGCACCGGGTGTGCGCGAGGCTCAGGAACTGCTCTTGACCAGTGTGCGGGCACGGGAAGCCACCGCAACAAGGCTGGCCAGGCAGCGCAGCGTGCTGTCGGCCCGACTCGACGACGTCCAGCGGCACGCGCTGGCCGACGACGCCGAAGGTCAGCGCCTGCTGACCCGCCTCGACGCGCTCAGCCTGGCAGCGGCCAGCACACCGGTCAGCGGCCCCGGCCTGAACCTGACAGTTACCGATCCCGGTGTCAGCCCGAACCTTTCCGACGTGTCCAAGCAGCGGATAAACGGGAGCCGGCAAATCATTCTGGACCGCGACCTGCAGCTGGTCGTCAACTCCTTGTGGGCGAGCGGCGCGGAGGCCATCTCGGTCGGGGGCACCCGGATCGGGCCGAACGTGACCATCCGGCAAGCCGGCGGTGCGATCCTGGTTGACAACAACCCGACCAGCAGCCCCTATGCGATCCTCGCGGTCGGGCCACCGCACGCGATGCGCGATGTCTTCGACCACAGCCCCGGCCTGCAGCGCCTTAGGCTATTGGAGGCCTCCTACGGTGTCGGCGTCACCGTCAACGTCGCCGACGGCCTGTCGCTGCCAGCCGGTTCGATACGGGATGTCAAGTTCGCCAGACAGATTGGGCCCTAGTGAGAGAAATGCTGCACATGCAGATTCCCTTGCGGGAAATCCGGTCGGGATGCCGAGCATGATCGGTATCGCGGCGCTCGTAGTCGGCATCGTGCTGGGCCTGATCTTCCACCCCAGCGTGCCCGAGGTCATCCAGCCCTACCTGCCCATCGCGGTGGTCGCCGCGCTGGACGCCGTGTTCGGCGGGCTGCGCGCCTACCTCGAGCGGATCTTCGACCCCAAGGTCTTCGTCGTGTCATTCGTCTTCAACGTCTTCGTGGCCGCCCTGATCGTCTATGTCGGCGATCAATTGGGTGTCGGCACGCAGTTGTCCACGGCAATCATCGTCGTGCTGGGCATCCGGATCTTCGGCAACGCCGCCGCGCTGCGGCGTCGGCTATTCGGGGCATGAGCGCGCCGGCGACGATGCAGAGCGAAGCGATGAGGAGGAGCGGCGCCATGCGCGAGATGAGGCCCGAGATGAGATCCCCGTGAGCCACGAGCCCCCAGAACCCCCAGCCGACGATCGGCCCGATGACGTCAAACCCGACGAGGGCGCCCAACACGGCCGCCACGAGCTACCGGCGAAAGGTCCGCGCCCCGAGGTTGGCGCGCTGCGGCGACGGAGTCTGGCCGCGGTGCCGCGAGGTGGTCGCTCCCGGTTGGTGTTCGGCACGCTGGCGATCCTGTTGTGCCTGGTCTTGGGGATCGCCATCGTCACCCAGGTGCGCCAGACCCGGTCGGGTGACTCACTGGATACTGCGCGGCCCGCGGACCTGCTGGTGCTGCTGGACTCGTTGCGGCAGCGCGAAGCCACGTTGAACAGTGAAGTAACCGAACTTCAGAACACGCTTAACACGCTGCAGGCTTCGGGCAACACCGATCAGGCTGCCATCGAAAGCGCCCAGGCCAGATTGGCTGCGCTGTCCATTCAAGTGGGCGCCGTCGGCGCAACCGGACCCGGTGTCACCCTGACGGTCGATGACCCTGGACCCGGGGTGTCACCGGAGGCAATGCTCGACGTGATCAACGAATTGCGCGCCGCCGGGGCCGAGGCGATCGAGATCAACGACGCGCACCAATCTGTGCGAGTGGGTGTCGATACCTGGGTGGTGGGTACTCCCGGCTCTTTGGCCATCGACAACAAGACCTTGTCGCCGCCGTATTCGATTCTGGCGATTGGTGATCCACCCACGCTGGCCGCGGCGATGAATATTCCCGGAGGTGCCGAGGACAGCATCAAGCGCGTCGGCGCCCAGATGTCCGTGCAACAGGCGAACCGCGTCGACGTGACCACCTTGCGACAACCAAAACCGCACCAATACGCTCAGCCCGGTAAGTGAGACCAGCCGCGAACCACTCCACCAGAACAGCCGACCAGAACAGGATTACCGTGAGCGATATTCCATCCGATCTGCACTACACCGCCGAACACGAATGGGTTCGCCGCAGCGGGGAAGACGTCGCCAGGATCGGGATCACCGACTTCGCGCAGTCGGCACTGGGCGACGTCGTTTTCGTTCAGCTGCCTGAGGTGGGTGATGAAGTGAGTGCGGGCGAAACGTTCGGCGAGGTGGAATCGACGAAATCGGTGTCGGACCTTTACGCGCCGGTTTCCGGCAAGGTGTCCGCGGTCAACGGCGATCTTGAAGGCAGCCCGGACCTGGTGAACTCTGACCCGTACGGTGCCGGCTGGCTGCTGGATGTGCACGTCGCGGATGGCGCCGAGTTGCAGTCGGCCATTGCTTCGCTGCTTGACGCTGACGCCTACCGCGACACACTGACCGAATGACGATTGCTAATGTCCCTGCGAGCGTCGGGCAATCTGCTTGCGATCCCGCTGCGGAGGGCACATTACGGACGGGTGCGCGGTACGGTCGACACATCAGCACCAGAAGGCGGCAACCGGTGGTGCGGGACTTGAAAACTGAACGGGTAACTGAATGGGTAACCCGATGGGTACCCAGTGGGAAGCGGGCCGACCGGCTCGGTCAAGCTACGCCACGGTGGTCAGTGAGGAGCAGCGGGTGACGGACATGGACAACGACCAGACTTCTGATGAAGTCACCGTGGAGACGACTTCGGTCTTCCGCGCCGACTTCCTCAACGAACTGGACGGGCCCGCCCAACCCGGCGCCGAGAGTCCGGTGTCCGGCGTCGAAGGACTTCCGGCGGGTTCGGCGTTGCTCGTCGTCAAGCGGGGTCCGAACGCCGGATCGCGCTTTCTGCTCGACCAGGCCATCACATCCGCCGGCCGGCATCCCGACAGCGACATCTTCCTCGACGACGTGACCGTCAGCCGCCGCCACGCGGAATTCAGATTAGAAAGTGATGAATTCAATGTGGTTGATGTGGGCAGCCTGAACGGCACCTATGTCAACCGGGAGCCCGTGGACTCCGCGGTGCTGGCCAACGGCGACGAAGTTCAGATAGGCAAGTTCCGCTTGGTGTTTTTGACCGGGCCGAAGCAAGGCGACGACGATGGGGGATCCGGAGGCTAGTGAGCGCGCCCGATAGCCCGGCACTGGCCGGGATGTCGATTGGGGTGGTCCTAGACCTGTTAAGGCCGGATTTCCCCGATGTCACAATCTCCAAGATTCGGTTCTTGGAGGCTGAGGGACTGGTGACGCCGCAGCGCGCCGCGTCGGGATACCGGAGATTCACCGCGTACGACTGCGCACGGCTGCGCTTCATCCTGACCGCCCAGCGGGATCACTACCTGCCGCTGAAGGTGATCAGGGCGCAGCTGGACGCCCTGCCCGACGGCGAACTACCGGCGTCCGGATCGCCTTACGGCGTACCGCGATTGGTGTCGGTATCCGGGAGCACGATCGACGACATCGGCTCGGGGACGGGACCCGACCCGGCGGCGGCGGCGGTTCCCAGCCACGTCCGGCTGAGTCGAGAAGACCTGCTCGAGCGCTCAGGAGTGGGCGACGGCCTGCTGACAGCACTGCTCAAAGCTGGGGTGATCACGACCGGGCCGGGCGGTTTCTTCGACGAACATGCGGTCGTCATCCTGCAATGTGCGCGTGCGCTGTCCGAATACGGCGTCGAGCCACGGCATCTGCGTGCCTTCCGCTCGGCGGCCGACCGGCAGTCCGACCTGATCGCCCAAATCGCCGGGCCGATAGTCAAAGCGGGCAAGGCCGGAGCCCGTGATCGTGCCGACGACCTGGCACGTGAGGTGGCGGCGCTCACCATCACTTTGCAGACGTCCCTGATCAAGTCTGCGGTTCGCGACGTTCTCGACCGCTGAGGACTAGACTTCGTTCCAACGTGGTTCGACATGTGCGGAGGGCAGACACATATGGGTGAAGTTCGTGTTGTCGGCATTCGCGTCGAACAGCCGCAGAACCAGCCGGTGTTGTTGCTACGCGAAGCCGACGGTGACCGGTACCTACCAATCTGGATCGGCCAGTCGGAAGCTGCCGCCATCGCGCTCGAGCAGCAAGGCGTCGAACCCCCTCGTCCGCTGACGCATGACCTGATCAGGGATGTTATTGCCGCGCTTGGACATTCGCTCAAAGAGGTGCGGATCGTCGATCTCCAGGAGGGTACCTTCTATGCCGACCTGGTCTTCGATCGCGACATCACGGTATCGGCCCGGCCCTCGGACTCGGTCGCCCTTGCGCTGCGGGTCGGCGTACCGATCTACGTGGAGGAAGCCGTACTCGCCCAAGCCGGTCTGCTGATTCCCGACGAGACCGACGAGGAAGGCGGCACCGTTGTCCGGGAGGACGAGGTGGAGAAATTCAAGGAGTTTCTCGACAGCGTGTCACCCGACGACTTCAAGGCGACCTGACCGGCCCGGTTATTCGACCTGGCCGGCCCGGCCGGCGCGTAATCCTGGTCGTGACGGGACGCGATACGGGGACTAGGCTAAGGCTCGCTATTAAGGCTCGATATCACGGATATGTCTCATCTGCCCTGGGATGACGACACGCCTGGCGGATGGCCCGCCACTTAGTCTCGGGACCGCCATACTTTGAGAACGACATAAGGCGCGATCGCTAACCGACAGCGTAAGCTCACTAGCACTCGGGCCTTAGCAAACGTCCTGCTGGGACAGCCAGTGGACGCAGCTAGTGCCAAGAGCGCGATCGGCGAAGGGAACCACCGTGAGCGAGCAGCCACGTCAGGGTCAGTTGGACCTTGCTGACCACGCGGACGCAGCAACCAAGGGTGACCGCGACGTCACCGCACCCAGCGGACCAATGCAGCCGGGGCTATTCCCCGACGATTCCGTGCCTGACGAACTGGTCGGCTACCGCGGACCCAGCGCCTGCCAGATCGCCGGAATCACGTATCGCCAGCTGGACTACTGGGCGCGCACCTCGTTGGTGGTTCCGTCGATCCGCAGCGCGGCAGGCTCCGGCAGCCAGCGGCTCTACTCCTTCAAGGACATCCTGGTTCTCAAGATCGTCAAGCGACTGCTCGACACGGGGATCTCGCTGCACAACATCCGTGTCGCGGTCGACCACCTGCGCCAGCGTGGCGTCCAGGATCTGGCCAACATCACCTTGTTCTCCGACGGCACCACCGTTTACGAGTGCACGTCGGCCGAAGAGGTCGTCGACCTGCTGCAGGGCGGCCAGGGCGTGTTCGGCATCGCCGTTTCTGGTGCGATGCGCGAGCTAACCGGCGTCATTGCCGACTTCCCCGGTGAGCGCGCTGACGGCGGCGAGTCGATTTCCGCACCGGAAGACGAACTGGCGTCGCGGCGCAAGCATCGCGACCGCAAGATCGGCTAACTGCGCCCCCACCGAGTAAACTCGTGTACGCATCGCCCCCGCGCGGGAGAGTTCCGTGGCCGCCAGTCACGGACGCCGAAGGAGCAACACCTCTCCGTCAACCTCTCAGGCACCCGGACCGCGCCGGGCCCCGATGCCTCTGGAAAGCGGTGAGCCGATTATTCGGGTCACCCGCCCATGGGGAAAGTTAACCCTGCTCGCGGTGATCGGCTGGCCGTGATGGGGTAGACGAATCTCTCAGGCGCCCGGTTCGGGTTGACGACAGAGGGAGAGGACCGTACGTCCTCTGCCACCTGTCAGGAGCCTGATTTGTCCGACCAATCAACTTTCGCGAGCCGCCACATCGGCCCCGACGGCGACGCGGTTGCCGCGATGCTCGCCGTCATCGGTGTCGATTCGCTCGATGTGCTGGCAGCCAAGGCGGTCCCGGCCGGCATCCTCGACCGACCGACCGCAGGTGGCGCCGCGCCGGGCCTGGACAGATTGCCCCCGGCCGCCAGCGAAACTGAGGCGCTCGCGGAGCTGCGGGCGCTGGCCGACCAGAACACCGTCGCGGTGTCGATGATCGGGCAGGGCTACTACGACACGCTCACGCCACCGGTATTGCTGCGCAACATCTTGGAGAACCCCGCCTGGTACACGGCCTACACGCCGTACCAGCCTGAGATCAGTCAGGGCCGGCTGGAAGCACTGCTGAATTTCCAGACGGTGGTCACCGATCTCACCGGCCTTGAGATTGCGAACGCATCGATGCTCGACGAGGGCACAGCGGGCGCCGAGGCCATGACCTTGCTGCATCGGGCAGCGCGCGGCTCGTCGAACCGGCTGGCCGTCGATGCGGATCTGTTCGCCCAGACGGCGGCGGTACTGGCCACCCGGGCCAAGCCGCTTGGCATCGAGATCGTCACCGCCGACCTGCGTGACGGGCTGCCCGACGGTGAATTCTTCGGCGTCATCACCCAGTTGCCGGGTGCCAGCGGCCGGATCACGGACTGGTCCACTCTGGTGGCACAGGCTCACGACCACGGGGCGCTGGTCGCGATCGGCGCCGACCTGTTGGCCCTGACACTGACCACCCCGCCCGGCGAGATTGGCGCCGACGTCGCGTTCGGAACCACCCAACGATTCGGCGTGCCAATGGGATTCGGCGGCCCGCACGCGGGATATCTGGCCGTGCACGCCAAGCATGCCCGTCAGCTGCCCGGCCGGTTGGTCGGCGTATCGGTGGATGCCGATGGCTCGCCCGCCTACCGACTGGCGCTGCAGACCCGCGAGCAGCACATCCGCCGCGACAAAGCGACCAGCAACATCTGCACTGCCCAGGTGCTACTGGCCGTGATGGCGGCGATGTATGCCAGTTACCACGGCGCCGACGGCTTGACCGGTATCGCGCGCCGCGTGCATTCCCACGCTGAGAAGATCGGTGCCGCACTGGGCGACGCACTGGTGCACGACAACTACTTCGACACCGTTTTGGCCCGGGTGCCGGGTCGCGCCGACGAGGTGCTGGCCGCGGCCAAGGCCAACGGCCTCAATCTGTGGCGGGTCGACGCCGACCATGTGTCGGTGGCCTGCGACGAGGCGACCACCGACGCCCACGTAGCAGCGGTGCTGGACGCCTTCGGCGTCTCGGCAACCGCGCCGACCGGTGCCGATAGCGCCGTGCGTACCTCGCAGTTCCTGACGCACTCCGCGTTCACGCAATATCGCACCGAAACGGCGATGATGCGCTACCTACGGATGTTGGCCGACAAAGATATCGCGTTGGACCGCAGCATGATTCCGCTCGGCTCGTGCACGATGAAACTGAACGCCGCCGCCGAGATGGAGCCCATCACCTGGCCGGAATTCTCGCGTCTGCATCCGTTCGCCCCCGCTTCTGACACCGCCGGGTTGCGTCGCCTGATCGACGACCTGGAGAGCTGGCTGGTGCAGATCACCGGCTATGACGCGGTTTCGTTGCAACCCAACGCGGGCTCGCAAGGCGAGTACGCCGGTCTGTTGGCCATCCACGAGTACTACGAAAGCCGCGGCGAACCCCACCGCGACATCTGCCTGATTCCGTCCAGCGCGCACGGCACCAACGCCGCGTCGGCGGCGTTGGCAGGAATGCGGGTCGTCGTGGTGGGCTGCCTGGATAACGGGGACGTCGACCTTGATGATCTGCGCGCCAAGGTCACCGAGCATGCCGATCGGCTCTCGACGTTGATGATCACCTACCCGTCCACGCACGGCGTGTACGAGCACGACATCGCGGAGATCTGCGCGGCCGTGCACGACGCCGGTGGCCAGGTGTATGTCGACGGCGCCAACCTCAACGCCCTTGTCGGCCTGGCCCGGCCGGGCAAGTTCGGCGGCGACGTCAGCCATCTGAACCTGCACAAGACGTTCTGCATCCCGCACGGCGGCGGGGGCCCCGGCGTTGGACCGGTGGCGGCGCGGTCGCATTTGGCCCCGTTCCTGCCGGGTCACCCGTTTGCCCCTGAGCTGCCCCAGGGACCCGTCGTGTCGTCGGCACCCTACGGGTCGGCCTCTATCCTGCCGATCAGCTGGGCCTACATCAGGATGATGGGCGCCGACGGTCTGCGCGCGGCATCGCTGACCGCGATCGCCTCGGCCAACTACATCGCCCGACGGCTCGACGAGTACTTCCCGGTGCTCTACACCGGCGAAAACGGCATGGTGGCCCACGAGTGCATCCTGGACCTGCGCGGCATCACCAAGTCGACCGGCGTGACGGTCGACGATGTCGCGAAACGCCTGGCCGACTACGGCTTTCACGCGCCGACCATGAGCTTCCCGGTGGCCGGCACGCTGATGGTGGAGCCCACCGAGAGCGAAAGCCTGACCGAGGTCGACGCGTTCTGCGAGGCGATGATCGCCATCCGCGGCGAGATCGACCGCGTCGGCGCGGGGGAGTGGTCTGTGGAAGACAATCCGCTGCGCGGGGCGCCGCACACCGCTGAGTGTTTGCTGGTATCCGACTGGGATCACCCCTACACCCGAGAAGAGGCCGCGTATCCGCTGGGGAAGGCCTTCCGCCCCAAGGTGTGGCCGCCGGTGCGTCGCATCGACGGTGCCTACGGCGACCGCAATCTGGTCTGCTCGTGCCCACCGGTCGAGGCGTTCGCCTAGAGCACTCTGCCCGCGAGCGTAACGCTGCTGCGAAATCTGCGACCAAGTTTCGCCGTGCGGTTACGCTCGCCGCGCTCGAAGCATCTAGCTCAAAAACGTGTTGATCGCAGTGGTGAGATCGGGGGATGCCGACGTCGCAAGGTTCTGGTAACCGCCGCCGCTCAGTTGGGCGACGGCCTCCCAGGTTGCCCGATCCGGGTCGGCCCCGAAGTCGATGACATTGACCGCGATCGGTTTGGCGGGGTCGGCGCCGGTGCGGATGAAGTTCTGTAATCCCGCTCCGTCCAAGGATTGGTCGGTGTGCGGGCCCGCTGTGATGAGCAATATCGAATTCGTTTGGCCGGGATGGTAGTTGGCCTGAATTTCCTGATAGATCATCCGCAAGGTGGTGAATGAGACCGCACCACCGCCCGACGAATATTGCTTGTCCAGTGCTGCCGTCAGTGCCGCCAGGCGCGGCTGGCCGTTGACGGGGTCGGCCAGTGGACCGGTGGTCACTTCGCTTCGGCCCTCGTGGCCGTCGAAGGTCCACAGCCCCACGACCGCGGACGGAGGCAGCGCTTTGACTTTGTCGTTCAGCGCAGCGATCACGTTGGCCAGCCGGGTCTTTCCGCCTTCGTCGACGGGCAGCGACTGGTCGAGCATGATCGTGGCGGCAACTCCGGTAGATGGTGTCGCCATGGCTTCGGCCAGGGTGGCCCGCATCGCGTCGTCGCCCACCGACAGCGTGCCCGGTAGCGCCGCAAAGTTCGTCACCGGACTGCTCGGCGGTTGGACGCCGTTAACCCGGAAACCCGCTTTGGCGAGCTTCGCGAGTTGCTCGGGCTTGTGCATGAAGCGGGCGAACTCGCTGGCCGCCGCGGATTGCTCGTGCGACAGCCAGGCACCGCTGAGCAGCACCGTGGGATAGTCGGCGACCGGCGCGGGCCCGGGCGGCAGCCAGGCGGCCAGGGTGCTCTGGGCGTCTGAGATCGACTGCCCGCGCGCGAACAGCTGCTGTTCGGTGGTGATCACGGCGTGCACCGGCGCGGTTGCCACATCACCGGGCTTGAGCAGCATGTTCATCGCTTCGGCCAGCGAGTTGTCCGCGAGCTTGGGTTGTCCACTCCGCAGGGTGCGCACGGCGCCGATGCCCTGGGTTGGCGGCGCACCAGCGGGTACCGACGCAGCCGCCACGGCTTCGCCGGCCAAGAATGCGGCGTCTCCGTCGCCGTTGGTCGGCAGCGCCAGTCGTAACGATCCCCAGGTCGGCAAGTTCAAGCCCGACAACGAGGTTGGGTTGGTCTGCAGGCCGGGCAGTGTCGCCCAGTTTTGGTTTGCCAGAGCCTGGGTGAGCTCCGGCCGCACCGCAAGCAGCACCGGCGACGTCACCAGGGAGCGGCTGTCGCTGATGGTCTTCTGGCCCGCGGCCCCGGCGAGGCGCGCCGCGGAAATCGAGCTGCCCGGGATCCACAACGCCGGCTGGCCGCCCAACTCGGCGGGCCACTCGCCGATGAAACCGGTGAGAACGGTGTCCGACGCGGCCGGTTTGACGCTGACCTCCATACAGTGGTCGCCGATCGGACCCGCCGATTGGTTGTACCCGTCGGCGAACTGCTGCACCTGATCGGCGATGGACGGGTCGACGACAACAGAAACCGTCTCTTTGCCACCCACACAGCGTCCGGCGCCCTGGTGGGAGCGGTTGGACAGCGCGTCACCAAAGAACCGCCACAGGATCACGGTGCCGACCACCACGACGACGGTCACCAGGGCCACGATCACACCGATGCTGACTCCGCGCCGCCCGGCATCGTTGCGGTGACCGCCTTGCCAGTCGCCGAATCCGCGGTGGCCCCGGCCGAGAAGCGGTGGCCGGGGCGGCGGCGGGGCCGCCGGCTCGGGGTGTCGGGGTGGGAATTCCGGGTACTCGCCGGCCGGACTGCCCGTATAGGCGCCGGCCGGATAACCGTCGTCGGCGGGAAAGTACTGCTCTTCGCCGATGGGATCCTCGTCGCCGAAGAAACCGTCGGGGCCGGGATCCTCGTTCGAGGGGCGACCGTAATCGTGCGGCGGTTCGTCGGCGGGATCCTCAGGGCCGGGCAATCTGTGCCTACCCATAACGCCGCCCGCCGCCTTTCGCCCGACCCATCAGCTGGGCGCTTGTGGACTCGGCGCTGAGTCTAGTCATCAGGCGCATAGCAGCATGTCGAAGCACATTCAGGCGTTGGCCCCGTCACCGAGGCGGGCTTTGAACTCGCGCCGACGGCGATGCAGGATCGGCTCGGTGTAGCCGTTGGGCTGCTGCGCTCCGGTCAAGATCAGCTCTTGTGCCGCCAAAAAGGCGATGCTGTCGTCGAAGTCGGGCGCCAACGGCAGATACGCCGAATCGCCGGCGTTTTGCTTATCCACCAGCGGCGCCATCCGCTCCAGGCTGGCGCGAACGTCCTCGCTGGTGATCACGCCGTGCCGCAGCCAGTTGGCCAGCAACTGGCTGGAGATGCGCAGGGTGGCGCGGTCCTCCATGAGTGCCACGTTGTGGATATCCGGCACCTTCGAGCACCCGACACCCTCGTCGATCCAACGCACCACGTAGCCCAGGATGGACTGGCAATTGTTGTCGACCTCCTCGCGGATCTCCTCTGGGGCCCAGGCCAGTTCCTTGGACAACGGAATCGTCAGCAATTCGTCGATGGTGCTGCGGGTCTTGCCCTGCAGCTCCTTCTGCACGGCGAACACATCCACCTGGTGGTAGTGCATGGCGTGCAGGGTGGCTGCCGTCGGCGAAGGCACCCACGCAGTGGTGGCGCCGGCCTTCGGTTGGCCGATCTTCTGCTCGACCATGTCGGCCATCAGCTCGGTCATCGCCCACATCCCCTTGCCGATCTGGGCCCTGCCCGAGAAGCCGGCCGCAAGCCCCGTATCGACGTTGGCGTCTTCGTAGGCCTTGATCCACGTGGTGCCCTTCATGGCGCCCTTGCGGATCATCGGGCCGGCCTCCATCGAGGTGTGAATCTCGTCGCCGGTGCGGTCCAGGAAACCCGTGTTGATGAACACAACCCGGTCGGCGGCGGCTTTGATGCATGCCCTGAGGTTGACGGTGGTGCGGCGTTCTTCGTCCATGATGCCAACCTTCATGGTGCCCTGCGGCAACCCCAGCACATCTTCGACGCGGCTGAACAGCTCGCAGGTGAACGCAACCTCTTTGGGGCCGTGCATCTTTGGCTTGACGACGTAGATGGAACCGGTGCGGCTATTGGCCAGCGGCCCGTTCCCGTCACCGGTTTTGAGGCCATGAACGGCCGCCAGGCCGGTGAAAAGGGCGTCCATGATGCCCTCGTACACCTCGTGCTCGTGACCTTGTTCCTGACCACGGCCGTCGTTGCCCGGGTTGTCGAAAACGATCGCGTCGTTGGTCATCAGATGGCCGACGTTGCGGACGAACAACAGGCTGCGCCCGGGCAGGGTGAACTCCTTGCCGCCATCGGGGGACGTGTAGGTGCGGTCCGGGTTGAGCACGCGGGAGAAGGTCTTGCCGCCTTTGCTGACCTCCTCGCTGAGGTCACCCCTGTTCAGGCCCAGCCAGTTGCGGTAGCCCAGCACCTTGTCGTCGGCGTCGACCGCGGCCACCGAGTCCTCGAAGTCCATGATCGTGGTGATCGCCGATTCCAAGACCACGTCTTTGATCCCGGCGGCGTCGGTCTTGCCGACGGGCGACTCCGGGTCGATCAGGATTTCGATGTGTAAACCGTGATTGGCCAGCAGCACCGACCAGCTGTGGGCGCCGAGCTCGCCGCTGTAGCCGACGAACTTCTCCGGGCTGGCCAACCCGGTGGACTCCGCACCGGTGGCGACCTGCAGCTGGCCGTCGATGATGCTCAAGCTGGTCGCTTCCGTCCACGAGCCCGATGCCAGCGGAACCGCCTGGTCGAGGAACTTGCGGGCGTAGGCGATCACCTTGTCGCCGCGAAATATGTTGTAGCTCGACCCCTTTTCGAGGCCGTCGGTTTCCGGGATGACGTCGGTGCCGTACAGGGCGTCGTAGAGCGAGCCCCACCGGGCATTGGCCGCGTTCAGTGCGAACCGCGCGTTGAGCACCGGCACCACCAGCTGCGGGCCTGCGGTCTTCGTGATTTCGTCGTCGACACCGGAGGTGGTGATGGTGAAGTCGTCGGGTTGTGGCTGCAGGTAACCGATTTCGGTGAGGAATTCGCGGTACGCGTCAACGTCGATCGGCTCGATCACGCGGTGCCGATGCCACTTGTCAATCTGGGCCTGCAGCTGATCGCGTGTGTTCAACAAAGCCTGGTTCTGCGGGGTGAGGTCGGTGACGACCTTGTCTACACCCGCCCAGAAGCTGTCCGGGTCGATGTCGGTGCCGGGCAGCGCCTCGTTGTTCACGAAGTCATAGAGCACACGGGCGACGCGCAAGTTCCCCGCCGACACGCGATCAGTCATTTTTCTCCTCCATAAAAGCCTCACTGAGCCTCCACTGGCCCCCGATTGGCCCCAATTTGCTAGTTACCAGCCTACCGGCCAGCAGCATGGCCAGCGTATTCGCCGCACCCGCAACAGCAGGTCACGCCCGTCGGGTCGGTCTCACGGTGTCGCGTCCCGCATCGCGCCGACCAGGTCCTCGACCAGATCCTCCATCGCCACCATCGCTACAACGCTTTCGCGGTTTCCGTCGTTCCAATCGTTCCCGGCGTTACCCTCGTCACTGGTAACGAGCGCGAGATGGCTGTTGTTGCGGCGCATCCGGGCCAGGGCGTCGGCCAGCGGCAGTGAGGTGGGAACCCGCGGCAGCGGACGCACCAACGCCAGATCGATCACGGTTCGCGGATCGTCACCCAGCGTCAGCACGTCCTTGATGTGCAGGTAGCCGATGAACGCACCGTCGAGGCCGGCAACCGGGAACCGGGAGTAGCCGGTCTGGGTCAAAGCCTGTTCGACCGCCCCGACCGTGGGACCCGAACCGGCTGCCGCCACCGGTACTGCCTGGATCTCGGCGAGCGGAACGGCGACATCGCCGACCACCCTGGTGCCGATCCGCAGCGCCCGGGTCAGCCGGGTGTGTTCCTCCTCGTCCAACAGACCCTCGGACACCGACTCGGAGATCAGCTCACTGAGCTCGACCGGGGAGACCGACATGTCGAACTCGTCCTTCGGCTGCACCCCCAGCCCACGCAATACAGCGTTGGCGCACTTGTTGTAGAAGCCGATGAACGGTCGGGCGACACGCACATAGGCCAGGTAGGGCGGGACCAGCAGCATCGCCGTGCGCTCCGGCCCGGCCAGCGCGATGTTCTTGGGCACCATCTCGCCGAGCAGCACATGCAGCGTCACCACCATCGCCAGCGCGATGACAAACGAGAGCGTGTGCACGAGCGCAGGATGCAAAGCCGTCAGCCCGAGCGTCGTCCGTAGCAGTTCGGCGACCGCCGACTCGCCGATGCGGCCCAGCAGTAGCGAGGCGACCGTGACGCCCAACTGGGCGCCCGCCAACATGGACGAGAGCTGCTCACCGGCGCGCAGCACGGTGACGGCCCTCGCTTTGCCCTGTTCGGCCAGCGCCTGCAGGCGGTCACGACGGGCCGAGATCAGCGAGAATTCCGCCCCGACGAAGAACGCGTTCACCGCGATCAGCAGCACCGCCAGCAGGATTCCGAGGGTGCTATCCACCAGAGGGCCGTTCCGCGGAGGTCTCGGCACAACCGGTCAGTTCGATCAGCTCAAGTAAGTCGATCCGGCGGCCATCCATCCGAACCACTGTCGCCTGCCAGCACACGTCGTCGTCCAACAGGCCGTCCGGATCAAGCGCGGGCAGTTGCGCCGATTCACCGACCACCGGAATGTGGCCGATCTCTTGCAGCAACAGGCCGCCAATCGTTTCGTAGGGACCTTCGGGGGCCCGATATCCGGTTTCGATGGCCACCTCGTCGATGCGCAGCAAGCCCGATACCCGCCAGCCGCTGCCGGCCGACTCCACATCCGGGGTGGCGTCGTCGTGTTCATCGCGGACATCGCCCACGATCTCTTCGATCAGGTCCTCGACGGTCACCATGCCCGCAGTGCCGCCGTACTCGTCGACCACCAGCGCGGTCTGCAGATTGTTGGCGCGGATCGCCGCCAGCACAGCATCACCGTCCAGTGTTGACGGCACCACCGGCACCGGCTGCGCGACCGTGGTCAGCAGCGTGTGCGCGCGATCCGCGCGCGGAATTTGGAACACCTGCTTGACGTGCACGATGCCCACTGTCTCGTCGAGGTCGCCGTCGACGATGGGGAATCGGGAGAATCCGGACTCGGCGGCGGCCGCGACAAGGTCCGTGACGGTGTCATCGGTCTGCAGCGCCACGATCTTCGACCGCGGCGTCATGAGTTCCTCAGCAGTCCGGGTGCCAAACTGCAGCGATCGCCGTACAAGGGCGGCGGTGGTGGCGTCCAGCGCGCCGCTGCGCGCGGAGTTGCGCACCAGCGCCAGCAGCTCTTGCGGTGAGCGGGCCGACCGCAGCTCCTCGGCCGGCTCGACGCCGAGCCGGCGAACGATCCAGTTCGCCGCTCCGTTCGTCAATTTGATGGCCGGGGTGACCAGCAAGGAGAACAGCATTTGGATGCCGACGACGGCGCGCGCGGTTGCCAGCGGGCGCGCCACGGCAAGGTATTTCGGCACCAGCTCGCCGAATACCATCGAAACCGATGTCACGACCAGCATCGCCAGGAATGCCATGATGCCGTCGGCCAGCGGGTCCGGCATCCCGATCGCGTCGAACCACGGATGCGGCAAGTTGGCGAACATCGGTTCGGTCAGGTAGCCCGTCGCCAGCGTGGTGATCGAGATACCCAACTGGGCACCGGACAACTGGAATGAGAGTCCGTTCTGGGCGCGCTGGATGAGGCGGTCGCGCCAGGCGCCCCTGCGGGCGTTGGACTCGACCGTGCTGCGGTCCAGCGCGGTCAGCGACAATTCGGCGGCGACGAACACTCCGTTGCCGAAGATGAGCGCCACGATGGCAAACAGGCTGACGACGGTGGCGGTGACGTTCACAATCACAGGAATTCACATGTTAGCGAAGACATCCGGCACATCCGGATGTGACGGGCCTTCGCACGCGTAAAATTTGCTGTGCCGGCCGCGGCGTTCACCAGCCCGAGGGCAGGGGATGGCCCTCGGCGAACCCCGCCGCGGACTGCACGCCGACGACCGCGCGCTCGTGCAGCTCGGTCAGGGTGGAGGCACCGACGTAGGTGCAGGTGCTCCGCACACCCGAGGCGATGTGGTCGATCAAGTCCTCGACACCGCCGCGGTCGGGGTCCAGCCCCATCCGCGATGTCGAGATGCCTTCCTCGAACAGCGCCTTGCGGGCCCGATCGAACGCGGTGTCGGCGGCGGTCCGGGCCACCACCGCCCGCTTCGATGCCATGCCATAGCTCTCCTTGTACGGCTGGCCATCGCGGTCGCGCATCAAATCCCCAGGCGACTCGTACGTGCCGGCAAACCACGTCCCGATCATCACGTTCGACGCCCCCGCGACCAGCGCCAGCGCCACGTCCCGCGGATGGCGTATCCCGCCGTCAGCCCACACGTGCCCACCGAGTTGCCTTGCCGCAGCCGCGCATTCGAGTACCGCCGAGAATTGCGGGCGGCCCACACCGGTCATCATCCGGGTGGTGCACATCGCGCCTGGCCCGACGCCGACCTTGACGATGCTCGCTCCGGCGCCGATCAGATCCCGGGTGCCCTCCGCGGATACCACGTTGCCTGCCGCCAACGGCACACCCAGGTGCAGCGCCGACACTGCCGCGATCGCGTCGAGCGTTTTGACCTGGTGGCCGTGTGCGGTGTCGATGACCAATACGTCAACGCCGGCCTCGACAAGCGACCGGGCTCGGCCGGCGACATCGCCGTTGATGCCGACGGCGGCGCCGATCCGCAGGCGGCCGTGGGCATCGGTGGCCGGCGTGTAGAGCCCGGCACGGATGGCGCCCCGGCGGGTCAGCACTCCGGCCAGCGCGCCGTCCGCGTTGGTCAGCACCGCGACATCGATGGGCGCGTGCTCGAGGAGGTCGAATATCTTGCGCGGCTCGGTACCCACCGGCGCGGACACGAAGTCGGTCACCGCGACGTCGCGCACCCGGCTGAACCGGTCGACCCCGACACACGCCGCCTCGCTGACCAAACCGACCGGCCGGCCCTCGAGTACCACAACCGCCACGCCGTGCGCCCGCTTGTGGATCAGCGCCAACGCGTCGGACACCGAATCGTCGGGCTCCAGGGTCACCGGCGTATCGAGGACCAGGTCGCGGCTCTTGACGAACTCCACGGTCTGCCGCACCGCCGTGATCGGGAGATCCTGCGGCAGGACGACCAGGCCGCCGCGGCGCGCCACCGTCTCAGCCATCCGCCGCCCGGCCACCGCGGTCATGTTGGCGACCACCACCGGGATGGTGGTGCCGGAGCCGTCGTTGGTGGACAGGTCGACGTCGAACCGCGACGCGACCTCGGACCGGGTGGGCACGATGAAAACGTCGTTGTAGGTCAGGTCGTACGCGGGTCGGTGCCCGTCCAAGAACCTCATCGGAGTTGATTTACCCCTTTGTGCCCTGTCTTACCGGCCGTCGGCTACGCGGGAACTTCGCTGCGGTCCCCGCTCCACAAGGTGTGGAACTTTTTACCGGGGTCGGCGTCGATGCGCCCATACGTGTGGGCTCCGAAGAAGTCCCGAAGACCCTGGGTCAGCGCGGCGGGCAGCCGTTCTGTGCGCAGCGCGTCGTAGTAAGACAGTGCCGACGAGAAACCCGGGATCGGGATGCCGAGTTCGGTGGCCTTCACCACAACGCGTCGCCAGCTGTCGACGGATTCCTCGATGGCGGAACGGAAATACGACGCAACGAGGAGTGACGGCAGATCGGCGTCCTCATCGAACGCCTCCTTGATCCGGTTCAGGAACTTAGCCCTGATGATGCAGCCACCGCGCCAGATGGTGGCCATCTCCCCGGGCTTGATGCCCCAGTTGTATTCGGCGCTGCCGGCCTGAATCTGGTTGAAGCCCTGGGCATACGCGATGATCTTGGAGGCGTACAACGCCTTGCTGACGTCGTCGATGAACTGCGCTGAGTCATTTTCGGCGGACGTCGGCCGCCTGCCGAGGTCACCAGATGCCAGTCCCGTGGTGGCCTTGCGCTGGGGCACCGACCCCGACAGCGCGCGGGCGAAGACCGCCTCCGCGATGCCGGTCACGGGCACGCCGAGGTCGAGCGCGGACTTCACCGTCCAGCGGCCGGTGCCCTTCTGCTCAGCCTCGTCGACAATGACGTCGACCAACGGCTTGCCGGTCTTGGCGTCGGTTTGCCGCAAGACCTGCGCAGTGATCTCGATGAGAAAGCTGTCCAGATCACCTTTGTTCCATTCGGCGAAGACATCGGCGATCTCGGGCGCGGTCTTGCCGAGGCCGTCGCGCAGCAGCTGGTAGGCCTCGCCGATCAGCTGCATGTCGGAGTACTCGATACCGTTGTGCACCATCTTGACGAAGTGACCTGCGCCATCGGGGCCGACGTGGGTGCAGCACGGCACGCCGTCGACGTGCGCGGAAATCTCCTCAAGCAGCGGGCCCAGCGATTTGTACGACTCGGCCGGACCGCCCGGCATGATCGACGGACCCTTGAGCGCGCCCTCCTCACCACCGGAGATGCCCGCGCCGACAAAGTGCAGGCCGCGCTCGCGGATCGCCTTCTCGCGGCGGATGGTGTCGGTGTAAAGCGCGTTGCCACCGTCGATGATGATGTCGCCGTCTTCCATGGCGTCGGCGAGCTCGTTGATGACCGCGTCGGTCGGGTCGCCGGCCTTGACCATGATGATCACCCGCCGCGGCTTCTCCAGCGCGTCCAGGAATTCCTCGATGGTCTCCGACCTGACGAACTTGCCTTCGTCACCGTGCTCTTTGAGCAGGGCATCCGTCTTGGCGATGGATCGGTTGTGTAGCGCCACGGTGTAGCCGTGGTGCGCGAAGTTGCGGGCGAGGTTCGAGCCCATCACGGCCAGGCCGGTGACGCCGATCTGTGCGCTGCCAGTCTTCGAATCCGACGAGCTCATGTTTTCGCCTCTCAAGTTGGAGAACTTCAGCTAAAGCTTTTTCGAAAGCGTGTCCGGACACACTTTGGCACAGCGGACCCGCGGCATTCCACAGTGTTTCGCTTGGCAGGATGCACTAGACCACTAGAGGTTGAACAGCCGTTGCAACTCGGTGAGCCACGGGACGACCACCGTGGCGGTTGGCACGCCAAATACCGCTGCGGCTGCCAGGTAAGCCCCCGCGGACAGCACCCGGCTGTTACCGCGTCCAGACAGCCGGCGCACCCGCAGCACGGTGCTGGAGCCCCCCGATGCCAACGCCCCGGACGGCGTGCGCCCGGCTGCGCAAGCGACCAAGGCCCGGGCCAGGGGAGTGCGGCCGGTTGCGCGCACCGCGGCGTCATCGGCCAGCAGCTCGACAAGCAGTTGCACCGCGCGCAGCGCGTTGGCACTGCGGACGAGCCGCGGGAAAGCGGCGTGCACCGCCGTGAACGCTTCCAATACCAGGTCGTGCCGGGCCCGCAGGTGAGCTCGCTCGTGGCTGAGGATCGCCGTGACTTCGGCGTCGGTGAGCGCGGTGAGCGCGCCTTCGCTGACCACAACGCGGCTGCGCACCCCCGGCAGGCAGTAGGCGAGCGGTTGGGCGATATCCAAAACCCGAAGGTCGCGCGTCCGGGCACACGGTTGTGCGAGTGCCGCGTCGTGTCCGACCCCAACCAGATCGACCACCATGCGGTGGTGGGCCCGCCGGCGTCGGTTTGCGATAGCCAGCTGCAGCACGGCGGTCGCCAGGCGGGCGCCGATCAGCACCGTCAGCGCGAAAACTGCGATGTACGCCGTCCATAACGGCCACCCGAGTCGGCCCGCGGCGCCCATGACGCCGGCGGTGGGCCGCCCGTCGGGGCCGGGCATCAACAAGCGGGTGGCGATAGCGATGCCGGCGCTGAATGCCGAGAGCGCGGCGGCCAGCGCGATGGCTTGCCACAACACCATTGCCGCGCGGGGGGCGCGCAGCGGCCACGTCGCGCGTGCCAACAGAGCCGGCGCGGGGCCGGCCAGTAGCACCGCAAGGAAGATGAAGGCCAGCGCGGACACGGTGTTAGTGTCCCTCAGCCCTCCGCCGGAACGCCAGTCGGAGGCGTGTTGCGTTGGCCGGCTTCCAGTTCGGCGAGCGCGCGCCGAAGCGCCGCGGCCTCGTCGGCGCCGACGCGCTCCACGAAATGCACCAGCGCGGCCTGCCTACCGCCCGAATCCTCGGCCTGGGACAGCGCATCGACCATGAGCCCGGCAACCAACTCGTCCCTGCCGTGGACGGGCGCGTACCGGTGCGCCCGGTCATCGCGGATCTGGGAGACGAGGTTCTTCTTGGCCAACCGTTGCAGCACGGTCATCACCGTCGTGTAGGCCAGATCACGCCGAACCGAGAGCGCTTCATGGACCTGGCGGACCGTTTGAGGCTCCGTCATGGACCACAAATGGTCCATGACGGCACGTTCCAGATCTCCTAGCCGCGTCATCTTGGCCATAATTCGTTCATCTCCTGAGCCTTGAAGTAAGCGTACTCCCGCTTACTACCGACTGTCGTAACTAACGCTCGGCGAAAGCCGAATTCCAGACTACCCACAAACCCTTGCAAAATTAGGGCAGCCTTGCCTATTCTTACGGTGATCGAGCGACAACGACTGCGGAGAGTCCAGAGGGCTGCTGTGAACCCCCGGTCAACTCGGTCGGCGAGCCCCGTGTCTTGACGGCACGGGGCTCGCCTGCGTTTCAGGGCGCATGGTGTAGACAAATGAACGTGCCATCGCCGCAGGACGCGCCTGTTCCACTCGAATTCACCGCGCCGTTCGACACCGAATTAGGGCTGCGGTACACCGAACTCAGCCCCGACGGCGCCCGCGCGCAGTTAGAGGTCCAGCCCAAACTGCTGCAGCCGATGGGCCTCGTGCACGGCGGCGTCTACTGCTCGATGATCGAGAGTATGGCCAGCGTGGCAGCCTTCACCTGGCTCGCCGCGCACGGCGGCGGCGATGTTGTCGGCGTCAACAACAACACGGATTTCCTGCGCTCCATCGGTTCCGGAATGGTGCACGGCCGAGCCGAACCGATCCACCGCGGCCGGCGCCAGCAGCTGTGGCTGGTCACCATTACCGATGACAACGACCGGGTGGTGGCCCGCGGTCAGGTGCGGCTGCAGAACCTCCAACCTGGATAACGTCGACCGTCTAGCCGGCGCCGGCTCCGCCGGCTCCGCCAGCCCCACCGGCGCCTCCGATGACGGCGTCGACGCCGTTAGGGTCGCTACCGGGAGAGCCAACCGTCCCTGGCTTTCCCGGCGGATTCGTGACGCCGTTGTAGTGAGCCCCGCCGGCGGCGCCATCCCCGCCGGTTCCGCCTATGCCACCGGGGGCACCTGATCCGCCCGGCGCATACGTGCCGTCGCCGCCGTTGCCGCCGTCACCGCCGCTGCCGCCGGTGCCGCCAGTAGTGGAGCCCGGGCCACCGATCCCGCCGTTACCCCCGGTGCCGCCGTTGGCACCGTGACCGAGGAGATATTGCAAGCCGGTGCCGCCGGTGCCGCCGTTGCCGCCGGCCCCGCCGACCCCGGCGTAACCCCAACCGCCGCTGCCCCCGTTGCCACCACTCCCGGCGGGGCCCCCACCATCGGCACCGTTGCCGCCGGCGCCCGCGTTGCCACCGTTCGCGCCGTCGCCACCGTCCCCACCATTGCCGCCGTTACCGCCGGCGCCGATGTAAACACCGCCGCTACCGCCGCTACCGCCGTTGCCGCCATTTCCCTGTCCGCCAGTTGCGCCGGTTGCACCGGTCCTGGAACCGGTGCCCCCGGCGCCGCCGGCGCCGCCGTCGGCGCCGTCGGCGCCGTCCCCGCCGTTGCCGCCGTTCCTGTCAGATGGAGTGATCGAGTCGGTGCCGTCGGCGCCGTTGCCGCCGTTGCCGCCGTTGCCGCCGGTGCCGCCGCTGCCGCCGGCCCCGCCGGCGCCTTGCAGGCCGGCATGTCCGACGGTGAAGGTGCCGGCGGCGCCGCCTTGGCCGCCGGTACCGCCTTGGCCGCCGAGCCCACCGCTTAGGCCGTTGCCACCAGTACCGCCGGTGGCGCCGGTGGCGCCTTGCCCGCCGGTGCCGCCGATACCTCCGATGCCGCCGTTGCCGGCGTTGCCGGAGACGATGCCGCCGTTACCGCCGGCACCGCCGATACCGCCGGCCCCGCCTTTGCCACCGACAGTGCCGGGGGTGGCCGGGGTGATGCCGGTGCCGCCGGTGCCGCCGTTACCTCCGGTGCCGCCGTCACCGATCGCACCGCCGTTGCCGCCGGCGCCGCCGGCGCCGCCGGTACCAGCGGGAGTGACTGCGGCGGCGCCGCTGCCCCCGGTGCCTCCGTTACCGCCGCTGGTGCCGCTGCCGCCCTGGCCGCCGGTTCCCCCCGGGGTCAGGCCGCTGCCGCCGCTGCCGCCGCTGCCGCCCAGTCCCGGGTCGCCGCCGTTGCCGCCGGCGCCGCCGACGCCGTTGTTGACGCTCCAGGTTCCGGTCGCGCCGTTGCCGCCGTCGCCGGCTCGGCCTCCGGTGCCGCCCCCTCCGCCCGACCCGCCGGCCCCTTCTTGACCGACCTGGCCCGCCGGCGCGGCGCCACCGCCCCCGCCATTGCCGCCGAGCCCGCCGGTGCCGCCGAGCCCGCCGTCGCCGCCGGCTTTGCCGGCGTCGCCCAAGTTGACGCCGTCGGCGCCGGTGCCTCCGGTCTGGCCGGTACCACCTCGTCCACCTTGTCCACCGCCTCCGCCGCTGCCGCCGTTGCCGCCGTGTGCGCCGCCGCTGCCGCCGTTGCCGCCGTTGCCGGCCGCGCCGCCGCTGTTGCCTGTGGCGCCGGTCGCCCCAGGAGCTGCCGTGTCGAAAAATTGGCCACCGTCGATGCCGTTGCCGCCGGCACCGCCATTGCCGCCGTTGCCGACAAGGCCGCCGTTGCCGCCGTTGCCGCCGTCGCCGCCCGCGATATTGGTGCTGCCGAATTGGAACCCAGGCCCGCCGTTGCCGCCGTTGCCGCCGTTCCCGCCGCTGGCCGCGGTGCTGCCGTCGGTTCCGTTAAGTCCTGGGGTGGATCCGGAACCGCCGGTTCCCCCGAATCCTTGCGCGCCGGGGTTGCCGCCGTTGCCGCCGTTTCCGCCAGGGGCGCCCCCACCTGATCCGCCGTCGGTGCCGTTGCCGCCGTCACCGCCGGCGGCGCCGGTCCCGCCGTTGCCGGCGTTACCGCCTGCGCCCTGGTGACCGGCCACGCCCGCTGGTGCGGCGCCGCCGGCCCCGCCGTCGCCGCCGTTGCCGCCGTTGCCGCCCGAGCCCCCGTTGGTCCCGTTGCCTCCATTGCCGGCGGCTCCGCCGCCGGGGACACCGTCATTACCTCTGGTGCCGGCGATGCCGTTTTGGCCGTCGCCGCCCGAGCCGCCGTCACCGCCGTTGCCACCGTTGCCGGCTTGGGCGCCCCCGTGACCGCCGACCCCGCCGTTACCGCCGATTGCACCGGCTCCACCGGATTCGCCGGCGCTCGTCGCGATCACGCCGTCAGCGCCGTTGCCACCGTTACCACCGACCCCGCCGTTACCGACCACACCGCCAGCGCCACCATTTCCGCCCGCCCCGCCAGCCTCGACACTCAGTACCGACCCGTTAGCGCCGTTTCCGCCGTTTCCACCGTTGCCGCCGCTGGTGGGTGAGCTGCCGTTTGCGCCGTCGGCACCGGCCACCGAACCCGCCCCGCCGGCCCCGCCGATCCCGCCGGCCCCAGGGTTACCGCCGTTACCGCCGTCGGCGCCCATGGCGCCAGCAAATCTTGCCGTCGCCCCGTCGCCGCCGTTACCGGCAGCTCCGCCGATCCCGCCAGCGCCGCCTGCCCCGCCCGCGCCCTCGACGCCGAAGAATCCGCCCCGGCCGCCGGCACCTCCAGTGCCCCCGTCCCCTGCCGCTTCGCCATTGCCGCCATCTCCGCCGGCCACGCCGTCGAGTATCCCGGAGGTGCCGTTGCCGCCGGCCCCACCGTTGCCGGCGAGCCCGCCGGCCCCACCGTGCCCACCGTTGCCCAACAGCAGCCCGCCGGCACCGCCATCGCCGCCGACTCCACCGGTGCCACCCACGCCGCCATTCGTGCCCGCGACGCCCGCTGTGGCCGCGGTGATTCCGGTGGCACCGGTAATGCCGGCTCCGCCGGCCCCGCCAGCCCCGCCAGCCCCGGCCAGCCCGGCGTAGCCGCCGGCCCCGCCGCTGCCGCCGATCGACCCGGTCCCGCCGGCGCCACCGTCACCGGCGTTGCCGACCAGCAAGCCGGCGCGGCCTCCGACGCCGCCAGCCCCACCGCGGTCATTCAGATCGCCGGCGCCGCCGGTGCCTCCATCGCCTCCATCGCCGAAAAGCCAAGTACGACCGGCACTTCCACCAGCGCCCGCGCCGTCCCCACCGGAGTTCCCGCCGGTTCCACCGCCGCCGCTGTTTCCGTACAGATAGCCACCGTCGCCGCCCATACCCCCGGCCCCGCCCTGTACTGCTGCGTCGCCGGCCCCGCCGGCCCCGCCCGCGCCCCCCGCGCCCCACAGCAGCGCGCGACCACCCGCACCACCCGTCCCGCCCGAGATCCCACCCGCGCCGCCGTGACCGCCGTTGCCGAACAACAACCCGCCCGTGCCACCCGCCCCGCCGGCAGCACCCGCCCCGCCCGCACCACCGGAACCGCCGGAACCGATCAGACCCGCCGCGCCCCCACCGCCACCGGCCACACCCGGATTCACCCCGGACGCGCCGCTACCGCCGTTGCCATACAGCAGGCCGCCGGCACCACCGGCCAGCCCCGGCGAGGTCGCGTTCGCGCCATTACCAATCAACGGGCGACCCAGCAACGCGTTAGTGGGCGCATTAATCACACCCAACACGTCTTGCTCCAGCGTCTGCAACGGCGACGCATTGGCCGCCTCCGCACCCGCATACACCCCACCCGCCGCTTCTAACGCCTGCACAAACTCGGCATGAAACCCCGCCACCTGCGCCCCGGCCACCTGAAACTGCTGGGCATGGCTGGAAAACAGCGACGCAATCGCCGCCGACACCTCATCACCCGCCGCTGCCACCAACCCCGTCGTCGGGACCGCCGCTGCCGCATTCGCCGCACGCAAACCCGACCCAATCCGCGCCAACACCCCAGCCGCAGACACCAACACATCCGGCCCAACCACCACAAACGACATAACGCCCTTCCCAACCCCGACCACAACCCGCGCAAAACCTAACGCCGCCAAGGCAAAAGGAACCCCGTAACGCACTACCTGGAAATCACCCCAAAACCACCCACCACTACCTGCTTTGCCACAAAGCGCGACCACCCACCGGATCGGCGACTGTCGGGCGTCACTTGATCTCCACGACCAGCCGCGCCAATGCGACAAGCGATCGCGGTCGAGACGAACTGACGGCGAGAAACCCTGGAAGGGGACACGCATGCACCCGGGCCCGACGGCCTGGGTTGCCGGTCGTTGATGGTTATCCGCTGGGGTCGATCACCGACACCGTGTTGCTGTTGCTATTGGCGACGTAGATGTCGCCGGCGGCGGTGCCGGTGGGGCTGACCGCCACCCCGTCAGGGCCGGCACCGACGCCGACGACGGCGTCCACCATGTTGGTGGCGGGGTTGATCACCGACACCGTGCCGCCACCTGTATCGGTGACGTAGATATCGCCGGCATAGGTGCCGGTGGAGCTGACCGCCACCCCGGTTGGGCGGGCGCCGATGGGGATGGAGGCGTCCAAGGTGCCGTCGGGGCTGATCACCGACACCCCGCCGCCGAAGAAGTCAGCGACGTAGATGTCGCCGGTGGTGGGGCTGACGGCCACACCGATTGGGACATTGCCGGCGTTGATGGTGGCGATGACGGCGCCTGTGGGGTCGATCACCGACACCGTGTTGCTGTTCGTGTTGGCAACGTAGACGTCGCCGGCCTGAGTGCCGGTGGGGCTGACCGCCACCCCGAGTGGGTTGGTGCCGACGTTGATGGTCGCAATGACGGTGCCGGCGGGGTTGATCACCGACACCGTGTTGTCGAGATAGTTGGTGACGTAGACGTCGCCAGCGTTGGCGCCGGTGGAGCTGACCGCCACTCCTTTCGGCCCGTCGCCGACGTTGATGGTGGCGACGACGGTGTTGGTGGGGTTGATCACCGACACCGTGTTGCTGCCCGAGTTGGTGACGTAGATGTCGCCGATGTCGGCCCCGGTGGAGCTGACCGCTACCCCTTGCGGGTTGAGGCCGACGGTGATGGTGGCGATAACCATGTTGGTGGTGGGGTCGATCACCGACACCGTGTTGCCGGTGAAGTTGGTGACGTAGATGTCGCCGGTGATGGGGCTGACCGCCACCCCGGTCGGTTCGCCGCCGACGGTAATGGTGGCGACGACGCTGGCCGATGGGTTGCCGCCTTGCCCGCCGGTGCCGCCTTGCCCGCCGGCGCCACCGGTTGCACCTTGGCCGCCGATGCCGGGGCTGCCCGCGCCACCCGCGCCGCCGGTGTTGTTGCCGCCCTGTCCGCCTTGTCCGCCTTGTCCGCCGGTGGCTCCGGCGCCGGAGGTGATGCCGGATCCGCCGCCGCCGCCTTGTCCGCCTTGGCCGCCGATCCCGCCGGTGCCGCCGAGGCCCGTGGTGTTGGTGCCGCCGGTCCCGCCGATACCGCCTTGCCCACCGCCGCCACCGTCACCGCCTGCACCTTGATTGCCTCCGGTTCCAGCGCCGGCTGCGCCGCCGGCGCCGCCGTTGCCACCGGCACCGCCCGCTGCGCCGTTGCCGCCGGTGCCGCCGCCGGCCGAGCCGAGGGTGCCCGCGCCGCCGGTGCCACCGACACCGCCGTTGCCGCCGGCGCCCCCGTTGCCCGCGTTCCCGGCGGCGCCGGTAGCGCCGAGCCCGACCCCGGCGGTGCCGGCTGCGCCGCCGGTGCCGCCGGTGCCACCCTGACCACCGTTGCCGCCGGCGACGCCGACGTTGGCACTGTTATCGGTACCGGTCCCGCCGTTCCCCCCGATACCGCCGGTACCACCGTTGCCGCCCGCACCGTTGGTGCCACCGACACCCGCGCTGCCGCCCTGGCCGCCCACCCCGGCCACCCCGCCGCTTTGGCCAGTACCGCCCGCAGTTTTGCTATTGCCGCCGAGACCGCCGTTACCGCCCTGACCACCCGTACCGCCGGTGCCCGCGTTGCCCGCGTTGCCGGTTTCGCCGGTGCCGGTGCCGGCTAAACCACCGGCACCGGCGGCGCCGCCCGTGCCGCCGGCAAAGCCCGGCAGACCGGAGCCCGCGTCGCCGTTCGCCCCGATCCCACCCGTCCCACCGTTGCCGCCTTGGCCGCCCGAACCGTTGATGCCACCAGCACCGGCATTACCGCCCTGACCGCCCGCCCCGCCGAGCCCACCGTTGAAGCCAGGACCGAACGAGCTGTTGTTATCGCCGCCGGTAGCGCCGTTGCCGCCCTGGCCACCCGTGCCGCCGGTTCCCGCGTTGCCCGCACTGCCCGCATTCCAGGAGAAGACGGTGTGGCCCGCCGCCCCACCGGCGCCGGCAGCGCCTCCGGTACCGCCGATGCCACCCTGACCACCGATGCCGAAAGCCAACCCGGTACCGCCGGCACCGCCGAGGCCACCGACTCCGCCCTGGCCGCCCACCCCGCCGTCACCGGCAGTAGTGAATAACCCGTAACTGTTGCCGCCGGCCCCGCCGGCGCCGCCGACTCCACCAGTCAGGCCGCCATTCCCGGTCCCGCCCGGCGTGGTCGCGGCGGCGCCGGCAGCACCAGCCCCACCTTGGCCGCCCGCCCCACCGTTGCCGGCACCCCAGAACAGCAGGGAGCGCTCCGCCCCGCCGATCCCGCCGACCCCGCCATTACCGGCCACCAGGCCTGACCCGGCATCCCCGCCGGTGCCGCCGACCCCGCCATTGCCGCCGAACCCGCCCAACCATCCACTGGCCCCACCCGCGCCGCCGTGACCGCCGGCAAACCCGGCCGCCCCAGCCCCGCCGGCCCCACCCATTCCGCCGCGACCGAACAGACCCGCCGCGCCGCCGGCCCCGCCAGAACCGCCGGCGCCGGTTCCACTGGTGCCGGACCCGCCGTTGCCGCCATCGCCCAACAAAAACCCGCCCGCACCGCCGTTTTGCCCAGTACCTGCCGCGCCGTTCGCGCCATTACCGATCAACGGGCGGTGAAACAGCGCGTTAGTGGGCGCATTAATCACCCCCAACACGTCTTGCTCCAGCGTCTGCAACGGCGACGCATTAGCCGCCTCCGCACCCGCATACACCCCACCCGCCGCGTTCAACGCCTGCACAAACTCGGCATGAAACCCCGCCACCTGCGCACCAGCCGCCTGAAACGCCTGGGCATGGCTGGAAAACAGCGACGCGATCGCCGCCGACACCTCATCACCCGCCGCCGCCACCAACCCCGTCGTCGGGGCCGTTGCGGCGGCATTCGCCGCACTCACACCCGACCCAATCCGCGCCAACACCCCAGCCGCAGACACCAACACATCCGGCCCAACCACAACAAACGACATAACGACCTTCCCAACCCCGACCACAACCCGCGCAAAACCTAACGCCGCCAGCGGGAGAAGGCCCCCGTAACGCACTACCTGGAAATCACCCCAAAACCACCAACCACTACCTGCATCGACACAAAACCTGACGATTCGCACAGGCCAGTGCCAACGATTGAAAACCAGGTAGTCGGGTGCGGAAAGCACTCGCAAATCAGGTAGTGGGGTACGGGTCAAAGCAGTGCGCAGTGCGGCATCTTTAGCGGGACCGGGATAGCAGTTTCGTGGCGGGATTGGTTTGTGACAACGGGCGACGAATACGAGGCGGCTCTCCGCAGCTTGCCCGAAGCGCATTCGTTGGCTCTTCGTCTGCATGATGCGGGCGCGGCGGACGAGGTGATCTGCGAATACCTCCACATCGAACAGGAAAGCCTCGGCACACTGTTCGACCTGGCGCGCCGCAAATTGGACAGTGCTCTGCACAGCCGCCGCGGGTCGGCAGGAAACGACACCCACCCTTGAGCAGTGGGGCCTTCGAGACGTTAGGTGGAATGCCTCAGCCGCTGGACTCGGCTTCTCCATCGCTGAACTGCTGCATCAGCGCCGACAATTCTGATCGCGAAGAAACACCGGCCTTAGTGCTGGCCTGATAGACGTGGCCCTCGATAGTGCGAATCGACAAGGAAGTCGCTTCGGAAATGTCCCTGTTGGACAGCCCTCGCGACACCAGATTCGCAATCTCATGCTCGCGTCGCGTGAAGGGCAGCGACACCTTGCTGGCCGCCAGCGCCGGACTGACCGCGCCCCCGCTCTGCCTGGCGAGCAGTCGCGCTCGGGCGCTCGCGGTGAGCGCACTGCCGCGTCGCCCGCCCGAACGGTGGCAGGCGGCCGCCTGCGCCGCGGCGTCGGCCGCGGCCAGAACGTCGCCCATCGCCTCGAAGTCGCGCGACACCGCTTCAAGCCCCGCGGCGTCGTCGTGAGCCAGCGCGCGGGCGTAGCGGGCTGACAGTGGTGCCCTGGGGCCCTCTACCTGAGTGGCCAGCTCCTCGAGTCGCAATGCCGCGCCGACGTCGCCGAACTGTACCCCGGTCTGCAGACAGAGGACCTCGCGCGCACATTGTCCGTGATCTCGGGCAAATTCCGTTGCGCGCGAGGCGAATTCGCGCGCATCAGTTATTCGGCCCTGGGCTGCGCTCACCCAGGCGGTCGACAGGAGGTATCCGGATTCGACGTACTTGTATGCCGGATGTCGACTTCGGTGGGTCAATTCCAGCGAAGTCAGCGCGGCGTCGACCGCGCCGGACCGTGCCAGCGCCTCGGTGTGCAGGATCCTGAATCGATAGAACAGACCCGAGATCTCACCGTAGCCGCCAAAAGTCTCGGCCGCCGATTTCAAATACCGCAGGGCAGCAGCCAAATCACCCTGCCCAAGGGCAACCATTCCCTGTGCAGCGATAGCCATCGACCGCGACATGCCAGGCAGGTCGGCGTACTGGCGAGACTGCTCGTCGGCAACGGCCACCGCCTCGTCGACGTACCCTGCGGCCATCAGCGCGTAGGCGTGAAACTCGGCCAGGCCTGTGCCGTGAAACGACTCTTCCAGCGGTGCTTCGGCCAGCACGCGGTACCCCACGCCGGCCCGCTGAGCGGCGTCCTTTGCGCGCCCCAGGTCGCCGAGCGCAATCGTCTCTGCGGCGCAGCCCACGATACGGCCGAAATCATCCAACCGGTCGTGGTCGACCGTGGCCATCGTTTCGATCGCGACCGTCGGTTCGGCGGCCATCACCTCGATAGTGGCGCGGAACGTGCGCAGCGAATGGTTGCGGTTTTCATCACCGAGTCGTATCGCGTCGTCGATCACGACGCGGGATTGGTCGGGTTTCCCCAACAGCCGCAATAGATTCGACGCACGCAGGATGGATCCGTCCAAGAACCCGCGCGTGGCGAGCTCCGACGTGGCGAGCGTGTCGAGGATTTCTTCGGCGGCATCCCCCTTTTCCTGCAGGAAGAGGATGTAGGCCAGCGGGATCTTCGTCTCGGGGCTGGGTTGTGCCGTCACGGCCGCCCGCGCGAACCGTTCGGCGAGTCCGACGTCCAGTCGCGACGCGGCGATCTTCGCGGCCTGGGTCAGGATCTGCGCGTCAGGCGGGAGATCGGATTCCAACCACAGCAGTCCGAGCCGAAGTAAATCGACGTCAGCAGTCTTCGCCATCGCGGCGGCGACGAGTCCGCGTAATCTCCTCAGCCGCGACGGCCCGCAGTGGCTCAGCCGAATCTCGGCGTACAACGGATGGCCCACGAAAACGGCATCGGAGGTGGAGGCGCCCATGATCAGTCCGCGTTGTTCGGCGGCTTCGATCGTTTGCGGATCGGCCAGCGTGGCCAGCAGACGACGGTCGATCGGCTCGGCGATCGCCACCAAGTCCACGACGTGTTGTAAATCTTCGGGCACCTCGCCGATCTGTTGCTCCACCAACTCGGCCAGTGACGGTGAAGCCGATGCTGTTCCGGTCCAACGCCATTCGCCATCGACACGCGCAAGACTGCCCAATTCCCAATGGTGTTCTACGAGATGGCGCAGATACAGAACGTTCCCGTGGCTCAACTTCCACAGTCGTTGGGCGCTCTCGGCGCTAACGGGACCGTCCAGAACAGTGTGCAACAGACTTTCGGTCTCGCTGCGGGACAAGGGCTGCAACTCCAACCGTCGCAGCAGGCTGTCCTTCCACAATGCCCTAACAGCGTCGGGTGTGGCCTCGCCAGTGCGGATGGTGGCGATCACACTCGCCACATCTTGCAGCACCAGTTGATGCACGATCATCGCCGAGAGGTCGTCGAGCAGGTGCGCGTCGTCGACGAGTACCAGCAAAGGCGCGCCGTTGGTGCCATCGGCCAGTCCAGCGAATACTTTGCGTGCCAACGCCAGTGACGATGTGTCAGTGGCGTCGGCCCACCGCGCGAATGCTCCCAACGTCACCGCGCGACCGGTTGCTGTGCCGGCCACCCGCCGCACCGCCCACCCGGTTTGTGCCGCCGCACTGGCGGCTTCACGCGTCAACCGGGTCTTGCCTACCCCGGCCGCACCGGCGACAACAATGCCCTTGTATTCGCCCTCACCGAGCGCCTCGCCGATGAGGCGAAGTTCTTCCGCACGACCCGTCAGGGGCCAGCGGTCTGTCATAGAGCAGATGCTAGTCGCTCGGCTACCACGTCACAGTGTTACGGATCGCCTCGACACCGCGACTCAAGCTAGCGGGAGCCGACTTCCCCGGCTAACCACCCTGACCTTCCCGAACTCTATGGCGCAGCTAACAAGCGCTGCATCGCTCAGCTAGCTCTTCGGGCCGGCGAATCCTGTGCCTCGGCAGCCAATTCGGCCAGCTGTTCAAGCCGCGTTCTTGCGAACGCCTGTTGGTCGGTGATGGTCAGCTGGCCTCGCCGGTTGCTCACGAACGTCATGGTCCAGGACAGCAGCGTGGTGATCTGGCTCTTGAAGCCGACCAGGTACACCAGGTGCAGCACCAGCCACATCAGCCAGGCGATGAAGCCGCTGAATTCCAGCGGACCGATCTTGGCCACCGCGGAAAATCGCGAAACCGTGGCCATGGAGCCTTTGTCGAAGTACTGAAACGGCTCGCGCTGCGCGGGGTCGGCCCCGGCGAGTTCGCCTTTGATCGCCTTGGCCACATACTTAGCGCCCTGAATGGCGCCCTGCGCCACCCCCGGCACTCCGTCGACGGCGGCCATATCGCCCACGACGAACACGTTCGGGAACCCCGGGACGGATAAGTCGGAAAGCACCTTGACCCGACCGGACCGGTCGAGCTCGGTTGGTGACTGCTCCGCGAGATCCCGGCCCAACCTGCTGGCCGACACGCCGGCGGACCACACCTTGCAGGCCGACTCGATGCGACGGATGGTGCCATCGGAGTCCTTGACCGTGATGCCGTCGCGATCCACATCGGTGACCATCGCACCCAGCTGGATCTCCACGCCCATCTTCTCCAACCGGGCGGCCGCCCGCTGTCCCAGCTTTTCGCCAAACGGCGGCAATACGGCCGGCGCGGCATCGAGCAGGATCACTCGTGCCCTGGTGGTGTCGATGTGCCGGAACGCGCCTTTTAGCGTGTGGTCGGCCAACTCGGCGATCTGCCCAGCCATTTCGACGCCGGTGGGGCCGGCCCCGACGACCGTGAACGTCAGCAGCTTGGCGCGGCGCTCCGGATCGGTTGACCGTTCGGCCGCCTCGAAGGCGCTCAGAATCCGGCCGCGCAACTCCAGGGCGTCGTCGATCGACTTCATGCCGGGTGCGAACTCGGCGAACTGGTCATTGCCGAAGTAGGACTGGCCGGCGCCGGCCGCGACAATCAAACTGTCGTAAGGGGTTTCGTAGCTGTGGCCGAGCAACTCCGAGACGACGCACTGGTTGGCCAGGTCGATATGGGTGACATTGCCCAGCAACACCTGGACGTTGCGCTGCTTGCGCAGCACAACCCGGGTCGCCGGCGCGATTTCGCCCTCGGAGATGATGCCGGTCGCCACCTGGTACAGCAGCGGCTGGAACAGGTGGTGGGTGGTGCGGGCGATCATCTTGATGTCGACGTCGGCGTGCTTGAGCTTCTTTGCCGCGTTGAGTCCGCCGAACCCCGATCCGATGATGACGACTCGGTGCCGACGCTTCGGTTCTGCTTGGGCTTCGAGCTGGGGGCTCATGTCTGCACTGCTCCTGACTGGGCGCCTTCACGCGCGCCTCTCACCTACCAAGGATAGTGAAACGAATACCCAAAAACCCAGGTGAGAGCCTGTGTAATCAAGCACACCGGGGATAGACCCTGGTGGCGGCAGCGTGATGCTCGTCATGCTGGACACGCGTTATGACGTGGCCCACGCAACGAGCTAGCCCACTTGGAGACCGACCAATGGCCGGAGGGCTTCGCCGACCGCGTTGATGACACCGGGCGTATAGAACGGCATGTTGATGATCACGCTGTCGATTCCCGCGTCGATCACCTTGGTTTTGATCTGATCGGCGATCGAGTCGGGGCTGCCGACCACCATCCGCTGGCTCATCTCGGCGGGAACCTGGTCGGGTTTGACGTCGTCAGCGACCATCGCCGTGATCAGCATGCTGGTTTCCAGCGTGGCCGGATCGCGGCCGATCTTCTCGCACTCCTGCTGGGCGACCTGTACCTTGCGCGCCAGCTCGTCGAACCCGGCGATCACGTTGAGGTGGTCGAAGTACCGTGCGGCGAGCGGAATGGTTTTCTTCTCGCCGCTGCCGCCGATCATCAGCGGAATGTGGTCGCGGAAGCGGGGATTGGCCAGTGCCTCGTTGGCCCGGTAATAAGTGCCCTTGAAGGTCGGTCGCTCGCCCTTGATCATCGGCAGAATGATCTCCAGCGCCTCGTCGAGCCGGTTGAATCTGTCGGTGAAGGTGCCGAAATCGAAGCCCAGCTGATCGTGCTCGAGTTCGAACCAGCCGGTGCCGATGCCCAGGATCGCGCGGCCCTGGCTGATCACGTCCAGCGTCGTGATGATTTTCGCCAGCACGGTGGGATTGCGGTACGTATTACCGGTCACCAAGGTGCCGAGCTGCACGCGTTCGGTGGCGGTGGCCAGCGCGCCCAGGGCGGTGTAGGCCTCCAGCATCGGCTGGTCGGGGTCACCCAGCATCGGTAGTTGATAGAAGTGGTCCATCACAAAAACCGAGTCGAATCCCGCCGATTCGGCCTCGCGTGCCTGAGCGATGACAGTAGGGAAGAGTTGCTCTATCCCGGTGCCGTAGGAGAAGTTGGGAATCTGGAAACCAAGACGAATAGCCACGGTCTCTACCGTAGCCATTAACCGCGAAGGGCTAAATCTGCTCTAGGCGAAACTGGCCAGCGCGCCGTGGCTGACGTGCAGCGTCTGACCGCTGATGTGGCGAGCCGCCGGGGTGGTCAGGAACAGCGCCAGGCGAGCCACCTCGGGCCCGACGGACGGCGGTGTTCGCGAAAGGCCCTCGTATCCGGGTTGCACACTGCGCCCGGCAGCCACGGCGTTGACGGTAATGCCGCGCGTGCCGAAAATCACTGCCTGCCCCGAAATCCAGTTGGACAGTGTCGCCTTGATGGCAGCGTCGACCGTACCCGCGGCTGGATTTTCCGCTACCACGCTGATGATGGCGCCGCCGGAACACAGGTTGTCACCGACCGCCTGCACCGTCAGCACGGCTGAAAGCACCGTCGCGTCGAGCTCGTTGCGCCAGGCTTTGGCTGTGTCGGAGATCGAGTAGGTGCGTGGGTCGCCGGCTTCCCAGCGCGGCGCCGGCACGTTGACGATGGTGTCCAGGTGGTGGGGGAACAACCCGCGAGCGTCGTCAAGGCTGGCCGCGTCGGTGGTGTCGCAGACGATCGCGTCCACGTCGAGTTCTTTGGCGGCAATCTCGAGATCGCTGCGGTGAGCGCCCACGAGGGTCACCTTGTGACCGTCATCCCGGAAACCCTCGGCTACGGTGCGCCCGAGCTCGGTGTCTCCGCCAGTGACCAGCACGTCCACTGCCATGACCTCCTCGTGTTCAACGTTGAACCCAGATCTGGCGCGGTTCCGATGGTGGCAGACCGCGGGCCAAAGCCCGGGATCTCAGCGTGTTATGGCCTCAATCACGATAGATGTTACTGGACAGTAGCTCTAAGGGGAAATTAAGGACGCCGCGACGCGCCGACGGTATCGGTAACTATTTTGCCCGCTATCTCGCCCAGCATCCTCGGCGCGTTTTGGGACCGTGCCCGGGGGAGGGCAACGGCTAGGGTTTGACGCATGCGTCGGATCGGGATCCTGGGCTGTTCGGTATCGATGGTGCTGGTGGCGGGCGTGTTAACGGGTGCGGTCGGCTGCAGTGCAAATTCCGGGCCAGCGCAGGCCGGCGGAAAGATCGTGGTGATGGCCGCGGCGTCGCTGAAGTCCGCGTTCACCAAGATCGGTCAGCAGTTCAAGACCGACAATCCCGGCACTAGCGTCGATTTTGAGTTCGCGGGTTCTTCGGAGCTCGCGACGCAGTTGACCCAGGGCGCGACTGCCGACGTTTTCGCATCCGCAGACACCGCTCAGATGGACACGGTCGCCAAGGCCGGGCTGCTCGCCGGGGACCCCGCCAAGTTCGCCTCTAACAGCCTGGTCATCGTGACAGCGCCGGGTAACCCGAAAAAGGTCGCCTCCTTCGCCGACCTCACCAAGCCCGGGCTCAACGTCGTGGTTTGCCAGAAGCCGGTGCCTTGCGGCTCTGCGACCCAGCGCATCGAGGACAGCAGCGGCGTGCATCTCAATCCGGTCAGCGAGGAACCCAGCGTGACCGACGTCCTCAATAAGGTCACCAGCGGTCAGGCCGATGCCGCGCTGGTTTACGTCACCGACGCGCTCAGCGCCGGAGACAAGGTGACGGCCGTCAGCTTTCCCGAGGCCCCCAGTGCGGTGAACATCTACCCGATCGCGGTGCTGAAGAAGGCTCCGCAACCAACGCTGGCGCAGAAGTTTGTCACCCTGGTGACCGCGGACACCGGCCAGAAGATCCTGGCTCAGGCCGGCTTCGCCGAGCCCTGACGGTTCACCCGTGCATCGGCCTGCGGATCTGCCCCGCTGGGTGTATGTCCCCGCAGCGGTGGGCGCCACCCTTGTCGTACTGCCGCTGTTGGCCGTCGCGATCAAGGTCGATTGGCCGAATTTCTGGTCGCTGATCAGCAGCGCCTCGTCAAAGACGGCGCTGCTGCTGAGCCTCAAGACCGCCGCCGCCAGCACCGCGGTGTGCGTGCTGCTCGGGGTGCCGATGGCAATGGTGTTGGCCCGCAGCAGGGCACGGGTGGTGCGGGTTTTGCGACCGCTGATTCTGCTGCCGCTGGTGCTGCCGCCGGTGGTGGGCGGCATCGCGTTGCTCTACGCGTTCGGCCGGCTCGGACTGCTCGGGCATTACCTCGAGGCCGCCGGCATCAGCATCGCGTTCAGCACAACCGCCGTTGTGTTGGCGCAGACCTTCGTCTCGTTGCCCTTCCTGGTGATCTCTCTGGAGGGCGCCGCCCGCACGGCGGGGGCCGACTATGAGGTGGTTGCGGCGACACTGGGTGCGAGGCCCAGCAGGGTCTGGTGGCGGGTCACCCTGCCGCTGCTGCTGCCGGGCCTGGTGTCGGGAGCGGTGCTGGCGTTCGCCCGGTCGCTGGGGGAATTCGGCGCGACACTGACCTTCGCCGGTTCTCGGGAAGGCGTCACCCGCACCCTGCCGCTGGAGATCTACCTGCAGCGGGTGAGCGACCCGGACGCGGCTGTCGCATTGTCGATCCTGCTCGTGGCGGTCGCGGCGCTGGTAGTGCTGCTTCTGGGCGTCCGCGGGCTTACCGGGACGGACGCGACGGTAGCCGGCGATGGCCGAATTGCAGCTACGCGCGATCGTGGCAGAACGCAATCTGGACGTGGACTTCTCGGTGTCGGCGGGCGAGGTGCTCGCGGTGCTGGGGCCCAACGGCGCGGGCAAGTCGACCGCCTTGCACGTCATCGCCGGGGTGCTTCGCCCCGACGAGGGCCTGGTGCGGTTGGGGGACCGGGTGCTGACCGACACCGCGGGCGGGGTGGACGTGCCGACACACGATCGCCGGGTGGGCCTGCTGCTGCAGGACCCCTTGCTGTTCCCGCACATGAGCGTCGCCGCGAATGTGGCTTTCGGGCGGCATGGCCGGGGATTTAGGTCGGCGCGCGCCCAAAAAAGGTCACGGGCGCTGCGCTGGCTGCGCGAGGTGGACGCCGAGGATCTCGCCGACCGCAGACCGCGTCAGCTGTCCGGCGGGCAAGCGCAACGGGTGGCGATTGCGCGGGCGTTGGCGGCCGAACCCGATGTGCTGCTGCTCGACGAACCGCTGGCCGGGCTCGACGTGGCGGCGGCCGCGGGCATCCGCACGGTGCTACGCACGGTGGTCGCCCGCAGCGGCTGCGCGGTGATCCTGATAACCCACGAGTTGTTGGACGTGTTCACGCTGGCCGACCGAGTGCTGGTGCTCGAGTCCGGCAAGATCTGCGAGATCGGCCCCGTCGCCGACGTGCTCGCCGCGCCGCGCAGTCATTTCGGCGCACGGATCGCGGGCGTCAATCTGGTGAACGGGGCCATCGGCACCGACGGCTCACTGCACGGCCGGTCCGGCATCCACCTGCACGGGACCCTTGCTGACGAGTTCGGCGGCAAGATAACCACCGGGCAAGAGGCAATCGCGGTGTTCGCGCCCGCGGCCGTGGCCGTCTACCGGGATCAACCGCACGGCAGCCCGCGCAATACCCTCGAGGTGACCGTAGCCACCCTGGAAACTCGCGGTCCGGCGGTTTTGGTGCGCGGCCAGGAGCAACCCGACGGCGCGCCCGGCCTGGCCGCCGAGATCACCATCGACGCCGCCACGGAGCTGCGGTTAACGCCCGGGGACCGCGTGTGGTTCACCATCAAAGCCCTGGAAGTGGTGCTGTACCCGGCACCAGCGCGACACGCCGATCCGTGAGCGGCCTCCTGTGGTCCCCGCGTAACGCCGGTGAACTGCGCAGACGGTGACGAGAAACCACGGCACGTCGCCAGCAAGGCATCCTTGCGTCACAGCCGTTTGGCGGTAGGTTCGTCGCCATGGATGAGGTACACCCGAAGTCGACACGTCGCCGAGGACTGTGGGCGACACTGGCGATCGCCGCGGTGGCCAGCGCCAGCGTCGTCACCATCGCAATACCGGCGTCGTCGCACGCCGATCCCGAGGTCCCAACCCCGGTGCCGCCGACGACGGCGGCGGCTCCGCCGCCGGCTGGCGCGCCCGTGGCCGCCCCTGCCGTGCCCGCGGCACCTCCAGCGGCTCCCGTCGCGCCCCCGGTTGCACCCGGCGCGCCCGCGCCGCCGCCGGCCGATCCGAATGCGCCGCCGGCACCCCTCGATCCGAATGCACCGCCCCCAGACCCGAACGGCGGCCGGATCACCAACGCCGTCGGCGGGTTCAGCTTTGTCCTTCCCGCCGGCTGGGTGGAGTCAGACGCTTCTCATCTCGACTACGGTTCCGCCCTGCTGAGCAAGACGATCGGTCAGCCACCCATGCCCGGGCAGCCGCCGTCGGTCGCCAACGACACTCGCATCGTTCTCGGCCGACTGGACCAAAAGCTCTACGCCAGCGCCGAAGCCGACAACGCCAAAGCCGCGGTCCGGCTGGGCTCGGACATGGGTGAGTTCTTCATGCCGTACCCCGGCACGCGGATCAACCAGGAAGCCACCCCGCTCAACGCCAACGGGGTGGTTGGCAGTGCGTCGTTCTACGAGGTCAAGTTCAGCGATTCGACCAAGCCGAACGGCCAGATCTGGACGGGCGTAGTGGGCTCGCCCGCAGCCACCACGCCCAACGCGGGCCCGCCGCAGCGCTGGTTCGTGGTGTGGCTCGGGACCGGAAACGACCCGGTCGACAAAGGCGCGGCCAAGGCGCTGGCCGAGTCGATCCAGCCCTGGACTGCCCCCGCGGCCCCCGCAGGCCCGGCCGCCACGGCACCGGTTCCGGGAGTCCCGGTTGCCCCGGGGGCGCCCGCCGCCCCGGTTGCCCCCGCACCTGCGCCCGCTCCGGTACAGGGTCAGCCACCCGCAGCCTGATTGGGCTCCGTGTTTGGGGATTTGGCCCGCGTTAAACCAAGGCGCGAGACGTTACAACGAAGGTGGTTTACCGGACACGTGCCGGGTATAACGTGGGCACCGATCGCCAACCAATACTCCTGAGGAGTCGCCGCCGTGGACTTGTTTTGGAACATCTTTTGGATGATCGTCATCGGTCTCATCGTCGGCTTTATTGCCCGATTTATCGTGCCCGGAAAGCAGCCGCTGGGTTTGATCGCAACCGCCCTGCTCGGCATCGCGGGATCCTATGTCGGCGGCACGCTGGGCAGCGTGGTCTTTTATCCGCACCAATTCGACATCCACCCGCCGATCAAACACGCGTTCTTGGGTGCACTGGTCGGCGCGGTGATCTTGTTGCTGATCTACAACTTCGTCAGGTCGCGCTCGCGGACCCGGTAGGCGCCAGAGCCATGCGCGCCTGGCGCGTACGTCGGCCGGGGCCAATGGACACCCACCCGCTCGAGCAAGTCACCGCCGAAGTACCCCACCCCGGGCCGTCGGAGCTGTTGGTGGCCGTGCGCGCGTGCGGGGTCTGCCGCACCGACCTGCACGTCAGCGAAGGCGATCTTCCCGTGCACCGCGAGCATGTGACGCCGGGCCACGAGGTGGTGGGCGAGGTCGTCCAGGTGGGCTCGGCGGCCGGTGCCGAGTTCGCGGTGGGAGACCGGGTGGGCATCGCCTGGCTGCGGCACACCTGCGGTGTGTGCCAATACTGCCGACGGGGCGACGAGAATCTATGCCCGAAGTCGCTCTACACCGGCTGGGATGCCGATGGCGGATACGCCGAATTCGCCACCGTCCCTGCGGCTTTTGCGCATCGTCTGCCGAGCGGGTACAGCGACAGCGAGCTTGCGCCGCTGTTGTGCGCGGGCATCATCGGCTACCGCTCCCTGCTGCGCGCCGAGTTACCGCCGGGCGGCCGGCTGGGTCTTTACGGCTTCGGCGGCAGCGCGCACATCACCGCACAGGTCGCATTGTCGCAAGGCGCTGAAGTGCACGTGATGACTCGCGGAGTCGCGGCACAAGAACTCGCGATGGACCTCGGTGCCGCGTCGGCGCAAGGCGCCGCCGACCCGCCGCCGGTGCCGCTCGACGCCGCGATCCTGTTCGCCCCGGTCGGTGAACTGGTACTTCCGGCGTGCGAGGCACTGAACCGTGGCGGCACGCTGGCGATCGCCGGTATCCATCTGTCCGATATCCCGGCCCTGAACTATCAGCGTCACTTGTTTCAGGAGCGCCAGATCCGTTCGGTCACGTCGAACACTCGGGCCGATGCGCGCGCCTTCCTGGAATTCGCGGGACAGCATCACATTGCGGTGACCACGCCGGAATATCCCCTCGACCAAGCCGATCGAGCGTTGGCCGACCTCAGCGCGGGCCGGATAGCCGGCGCGGCGGTGTTGCTCGTTTAGGCCGGCCGGCCCGAGAACCTAGGAGAGGTGCCAGACCAGCGCGGCCGCCAGGGCGCCCAGCCCGTTCAACGACCAATGCAGCGCGATCGGCGCGATCAGGCTTCCGCTGCGGCGGCGCAGCCAGCTGAACACGAATCCGGCCGTCCCGGTGGCCAACACCGCCATGGCCACCCCGGCCAGCATCCCGATCATCCCGCCGCCAAACAGCCGGGTGAAACCGACATTGCTGCTTGTCAGTCCCATGGACGTGGCGACGTGCCACAGGCCGAAAAGCAGCGAGCCCGCCAGAGCGACACCGCGAAATCCCCAGGCCCGATTCAAGGCGCCGTGCAGTACACCGCGGAAGGCCAGCTCCTCGGGGATCACCGTTTGCAGCGGAATCACGATCATTGAGGCGATCAGAGCGCCCGAGACGGTCAGGTAGTGGCTGTTCATGAACATCGGTCTGGTCATCGGCAGCAGCACTCCGACCGCGATCACCGATCCCACGACGGCCACGGCGGCCAGCGCGTAACCCAGACCGGACTTCCAATGTTCGCGGCCCAGGCCGAGATCGGTCCATTCCAACCCATTGGCGCGCATCAAGAACACCAGGCCGATGGCCGCGGCCGGGACGGTGGCGATGTTCGCCCAGGGCGTGGTGAAGTGCGCGACCAGATTGGTCAGCACCAGCACCATGACGACCACTCCGACGTCGACCTGGGTCCGGAACTGGTGCAGCGCTGATAGCTGCGAGACCAGCGGATGTGGTTGGACCGCGTCAACAGCGGCCATGGCGTGGTCTGACATGGTCACCCGAGTCTACCGGCGGTCGACTGACCACTGCCGGGCTCGCTCACCGTCAGGCGTCCGCAGCAGCGTCGACGCCCGCGAGGAATTCGACGACCTCGTGGTTGATCCCGTCGATGTCCGCGATCAGGTAGTTGTGGCCAGCGTCGGCGATCGCCGACATCCTGGCGCCGGGGATGGTCCGCGCGATCTGCTCGCCGGCGATGAAGGGGACAACGGGGTCGGCGGTGCCGTGCTGAACGAGCGTCGGCACGTTAATTCGGGCGGCATCCTCGAGGGTCATCGTGAACTCGGCGACGCCCGCCGACTGCGCAGCGACTCCGCGCGGCGTGAACCTGTCCTTCTTCAGCATGGCGACGTCCTGCGCGACGGCCTCGACCGGCGCCTTGGTGCCGTATAGCGCCTTGCCGACGAGCGGCCGATAGAGCGCCTTGGGCAGCCGCAGCGTGATCGCTTCGCGCGCCTTTCGCACCTTGGCCACGTCGGTCTTGATAGCGGTGCAGCCAAGGATGAGCGAGGTCACCCGGTCCGGCGCGGTGAGCGCGAGCTGCTGCGCGACCCCGCCGCCCATCGACACCCCGAACACGTGCGCCTTCTCGACACCGGACGCGTCCATGACCGCAAGGGCGTCGCCCACCATCTCCGCGACGGAAGCCGTTGCCGGGGAGTCGGACTCGCCCGTACCGCGATTATCGAACCACACGACGCGATGCCGAGGCGTGACCGCCGGAAGCACTGGCCACCACATCTCGCCGCTGAACCGATGTCCCATGATCAGGAGCAAGGGCGTGCCTTCGCCCTGCGCCCGCCAATGAATGCGGACGCCGTTGTTGGTGGCGAACGGCATGCGGTCCTCGACTCTCGGTGGCTTTACGGACCGGCCGCAGGACGTTTCTGTCGAACCCGTCGCGCATAAGCCTTCAGCTCGGCTGAGAGCGCGTCGGCCACCAGCAGGTGTGGGAGGAGCTCCGGTTCGGTCATCCGGGCGCGAAAGACCAGCCCAATCGTCACGTTATGGTCGGGGCGGTAGTCGATCATGATCGGGTCACCAGCGCGCACCGGTCCCGGCGAAATCACCCGTAAGTAAGCGCCGGGGTTGCCCGCCTGGGTAAAGGTTTTAATCCACTGGTTCAAGTGCAGGAACGCCGCGAAAGTCCGGCATGGCGTACGCGGTGCGGAGACTTCCAGTACCAAGCCGCCGGTGCCGATGCGCCAACGTTCACCGATCCGCGCTCCGGTGACGTCGATGCCGGAGGTGGTCAGGTTCTCCCCGAAGATCCCGTCGGTGAGGTCCCGCTCCAGCTGAACCTCCCACGCGTCGAGATCTTCGCGGGCATATGCGTAGACGGCCTGGTCGTCACCGCCGTGCAGTTTCTGGTTGCCGATGGTGTCGCCGACCAATCCGCTGCCCTGACCGCCGTGCATCGGCCCCGGCGCTCGCACCATGACCGGCTCTTTGACCGCTACCTTGTCGATGCCCGTCACGGTCGACTGCGCACGCAGATCGGGGTTGGCGCGGACGCGAGCCACGTTGACCGACAAAACAGTCCCCACCTGTCAAGCGTAACGCCGCTCCGGCTACCCCCGGGTTCTTCGATTCGACGGGTTTACTGGGCAGGGCGGCTGGACTAGCGTCAGTCTCTTATGAGGGCAGTCGTCGTCGCGGTGGCCTCCGTCGCCGTCTCGGGTTTTCTCAGCCTCCCAGTGGTGGCGCACGCCGATTCGTGTCTTGCCGGCACCGTCCGTGGTGGTGGCCCGGGTGGCGACATCTTCCTTTGCCAGGATCGCGGGTGGTTGCACGTCATACCGATGTCTGACGCCGCAAATCAGACGCTGCCACCGACGTGTGCGAGGTTTCCCGACAAGTACATGTGCCCGGTTGATGCGCCTCCGCCCGGCATTCAGTGGACAACTCCGGGCCGTTGGTTTCCGGGAACGAATTGACCGGCTGCGTTAGCGCAGGGTGAACCACGCCAGGCTGGCCGCTCCGGCGAGCGCGCAGTAGATGGCAAACGGTGTGAGAGTGCGGGTTTGGAAGTAGCTGGTTAGGAACCGCACGGCGAGGTACGCGCAGACGAAAGAAGCGATGCTGCCGGCCAGCACCTGACCACCGATCCCGGCTCCGAGAGGCCCGAACAGCTCGGGAATTTTGTACACGCCGGCGGCCAGGATGATCGGTGTCGCCAGCAAAAAAGAGAAGCGGGCGGCGTCTTCGTGCGACAGTCCGCGCCACAGCCCGGCCACCATGGCGATGCCGGAGCGGCTGATGCCGGGCAGCAGCGCCAGGATTTGGGCGGAGCCGATCAGCACGCCCCGTGCCATCGGCAGTTCGGCGAGCCGGCCGTCGATGGCCTCGTCGCTGTGCGCGGGTTGGTTGTCGGTGGCTGGGGCGCTTTCAGGTCCAGTGCGGCGGCGCAACACCTCGGCCGCGTACAGGGTGATGCCGTTGAGGATCAGAAACACCGCCGCCGGAATGGGTTTGCCCAGTGTGGTGCGAAATAGCTGTTCCAGCAGCAGACCGGCCAGCGCCACGGGGATGGTGCCGGCCACCAGCAGCCAGGCCAATCGCTCGTCGGGGGTCTGGATTCGACGGTGTCGCACCGAGGAGACGAATCCCACCAGGACACGCAGCCAGTCACGCCAGAAGAACACCAACAGCGCGGCGGCGGTGGCGACATGCAAGCCGACGATGAAGGCCAAGTACGGCGATTGGGGTGCGGAGACGTTGAGGTCCCGTGCCCATTGGCCACCGATCAGAGCCGGCACCAGGATGGAGTGCCCGAGACTGGATACCGGAAACAGCTCCGTGACGCCCTGGAACGCGCCGACGATCACGGCTTCCACGTAGCTCAGGTGCGCACTCATATGTCCACAATCTCCATTCGCCCTCCACTCTCTTTGGCTTCTCCGGCCCAGCGCATCACCGAGCGTGACACTAGCCGCACGCTCGGCGACGGGCCCCGATAGGTTTTGTCCATGCCCGTCGACCCCAGGACACCGGTATTGGTCGGCTACGGCCAGGTCAACCACCGCGACGAAATCGACCCGGATACGCAATCGGTCGAACCCGTCGACTTGATGGTCGCCGCCGCGCGACAAGCCGCGGATTCCCGGATTCTCGATGCTGTCGACTCGATTCGCGTGGTGAACGTGCTGTCGGCGCACTACCGGGATCCTGGACTGCTGCTCGGCGCGCGAATCGGCGCCGCCAAATTCAGCACCCTCTACAGCCCGGTCGGCGGCAACGTGCCGCAGTCGTTGCTCAATCAGGCCTGCCTGGACATTCAACGGGGCAGGGCCGGCGTGGTACTGCTCGCGGGCGCCGAGACGTGGCGCACCAGGAGGGGTCTGAAGGCCAAGGGCGGCAAGCTGGTCTGGACGGCGCAGGACGAATCGGTGCCGATGGCCGAGGTCAGTGGCGAGGATGTGCCGATGGCCGGCGACGCGGAGATCAGGATCCAGCTGGATCGGCCGGCCTACATCTATCCGCTGTTCGAGCAGGCGCTTCGCATCGCCAACGGCAAGTCGGTCGGGGATCACCGTCGGCGAATCGGCGAGCTGTGGGCCCGCTTCAACGCGGTCGCGGTCGGCAACCCACACGCGTGGATCCGCAAACCGGTGACGGCCGAGGAGATCGTCGAACCGGGCCCGCAGAACCGGATGATCAGCTGGCCGTACACCAAGCTGATGAACTCCAACAACATGGTCGATCAGGGCGCCGCGCTGATCCTGACGTCGGTCGAGCAGGCAACCCGGCTGGGGATTCCCGCCGACAGCTGGGTTTACCCGCACGCCGGCACCGATGCGCATGACACGTCCAGCATCGTCGACCGCGACGAACTGCATCGGTCCCCGGCGATCCGGATTGCCGGCGCGCGGGTCCTGCAGCTGGCCGGCCTCGGAATCGACGACGTTGATTACGTCGACCTGTACTCCTGCTTTCCCTCAGCCGTTCAGGTCGCGGCAGCCGAACTCGGTTTGGGACTCGACGACCCGGCGCGTCCGCTGACCGTCACCGGCGGATTGACCTTCGCGGGCGGCCCGTGGAGCAACTACGTCATGCATTCCATCGCCACCGCGGCCGAACTGCTGGTGGCCAATCCCGGTCGACGCGCACTGATCACCGCCAACGGCGGCTACCTCACCAAACACAGTTTCGGTGTCTACAGCACCGATCCGCCGGACGAATTCCGTTGGGAAGACGTGCAATCGACCGTAGATCGGGAACCCACCCGGGATGGGTTGGTCGAATGGGAAGGCACCGGCACGGTCGAAGCGTGGACGACCCCGGTCGACCGGGACGGAAAACCGGAGAAGGCTTTCCTGTCCGTACGCACTCCCGATGGGTCGCGCACGTTGGCGGTGATCACCGATCGCGCTGCGGCTGCGCTGACCGTGGACGAAGATATCGGTGGCGCCAAGGTTGCCGTCAGCGCGGACGGCAACGCGATCCTGCGCTAACCAGCAGGGAGCATCACGCCAGGCCAGAGTGTCGGGCGCGATGCTCCTGGTTGGTTAGGTCGCGCGACCACCAATTAGCTGCCTATTGTCGAAGTTGGACGTTGGGGGAGGTGGGTCCAGGTGCACATCCTGGTTACCGACGCCATCGGCACAGTCGGGCGGATGGTCGCACGGCAGCTGATCGCGGCCGGGCACACGGTCAGTGGCCTTGCCGAACGTCCGCACGCGTGCCTGGACCCCAACGTGGAGCTTGTTTGCGCGCCCCTGACCGACCCCATCCTCCAACACTTGGCCGACGAAGCCGACACGGTGATCCATCTGGCCCCGGTAGACACCACCGCGCCCGGCGGCGCTGGAGTCGACGGCGTTGCGCGGGTCACCCACGCGGCCGCCCGCTCGGGCGCCCGGCTGATATTCGTGTCCCAGGCCGCGGGTTCGCCCGATCTCTACCAGCCGGCCGAAGAGCTGGTTTCCACAAGTTGGGGGCCAAGTCTGATCGTCCGGATTGCGCCGCCGGTGGGCCGCCAGCTCGACTGGATGGTGTGCCGTACTGTCGCCACGCTGTTGCGCACCAAGGTGTCGGCGCAGCCGGTACGCGTGCTGCACCTCAACGACCTGGTCCGCTTCCTGCTCTTGGCGCTAGACACCGACCGCGCGGGTGTGGTCGACCTGGCCTCCCCGGACACCGTCAATCTGATCACCGCGTGGCGGCTGCTGCGATCCGCTGATCCGCGTACCCGGCTGCATCAGGTTCGCAGTTGGCCACGCTTGATTCCCGAGATGGATATCGCTGCGGAACAAGAGGATTGGGATTTCGAATTCGGTTGGCACGCGACCGACGCGATCGCCGATACGGCGCGCGGGCTGGTTGGCCGGCGGCTCGGTGCCGCCGGCGCCACCAGCCACGGCAACGAACTCGCAATGCCAGTGGAGGTATCGCCGCGGTCGATGCCCGAAGGGCTCGGGTCGGCGGCACCAGACGCGCTGGAAGGCGAGTTCGACGACCGAATCGATCCACGATTCCCGGTGTTCAGTGCCACCAATCTTGCCGAGGCGTTGCCCGGACCATTGACCCCAATAACGCTGGATGTCCAGTTGAGCGGCCTGCGCGCGGCCAGTCGGGCGCTGGGCCCGGTGCTCGCGCTCGGCGACGTGGTCGGCGACGAATGGGGCAGCAGGGCAATCGCGGTGTTCGGCCATCGCCCTTATGTCGGGGTCTCGGCCAACGTCGTCGCCGCCTCGCAACTGCCCGGCTGGGACCAGCGGGCCGTCGCCCAGCGCGCCCTGGATGATCAGCCGCAGGTTGGGCCGCTTATCCCGTTCAGTCCGCCTCAGCTTGCGAGCGGTGCGCTGGGATCCGTCGCCAAAGCCGTCAGTGCGGCGCGCTCGCTGGCCGCGTTGCGGCACCTGCGGGCCGACACGCGGGCGTACGCGGCCGCAGCGCAAGCGGAGCACTTAGCCCCCGAACAGCTGACCTCCCTGTCCGATGCCGCGCTGGGGGTCCGGATCCCGCTGCTGCGGGACCGGATTCACCAAGGCTGGATTCTGACGGCGCTATGGCTGATTGAAAGCGGCATTACGGCGGTCGCGCTGCAGCAATCTAAAGCGGAGCTCAGCGTTGCCGGATTCGGCGCGATCGTGGAAAGCGGTCGGATAGCCGCCGAGACCGATGCCCTGGCAGCGCTTTTGCGCAGTGACCCGCAAGTGTGCGCGTTGGCGCGGGAAGGCAACCTCGCGAGTATCCGCGCGTTGTCCCCGAACACGGCCAGCACCCTCGATGCCGCAATCGCCCGGATCGGGCATCGCGGGCCCGGCGAAGCCGAACTGTCCAGCCGAACCTTCAGCGATGATCCGGTGATCCTGCTGACGGCGGCCGCCGCCGCCGCTGCGGCACCCGCCGAGCCGGCAGCACCGGCGACATTTTCTCGGCGGCTGGCCACCACGGCCCGCGGTTCGCGAGAACTGGTCCACGACACCACCATCTGGTTCACTCATGAGCTTCGCATGACATTGCGGGAGTTGGGATCTCGCTGGGCCGCGATGGACCTGATCGACGCCGCCGATCACGTGTACTTTCTGACGTGCGACGAACTGGTCACCCAGCCGGCCGACGCACGGTTGCGGATCAAACGCCGGCGAGCCGAGCGGGAACGCTTTCAGGCACAGCGGCCGCCCGACGTCATCGACACGAGTTGGATTCCGATGAACGGAAGCCCTGATTGCCCCGAATTACCCGCCGGGGTTGATTGACCGTCAGCTCACCAGGTCCGCGAGCGGCGCCTTGGGGTCAGCCAGTTTGCCGGCGTCGACGGGCGTCTCGGAAACGGATCAGGGCTTTGACATCGTCGAGCACGTCCCAGACGTTGACATTCATCCCCGCCAGCACCCGGTTGTCGCCGGCGAGCCAGAAGGCGACGAATTCGCGCTGCGCGACGTCGCCGCGGAACACCACCCGGGCAAAGTCGGGCGCGTGCCCAACGTACTCCATACCGAGGTCGTATTGATCGGTGAAGAAGTATGGCAGCTCTGCGTATTCGCCTGGCTTGCCACGCATCCCGGCCACCGCCACCGCGGGTTGCTTTTGCGCGTTGGCCCAGTGCTCGGTGCGGATCCGGCTGCCGAACAGGGGATGCTCGGCGGCAGCGATGTCTCCGACCGCGTAGATGTCGGGGTCACTGCTACGTAGCGCGGCATCAACGAGCACACCGCCGTCGCCCATCGCAAGGCCGCCCTCTTGGGCGAGTTCGATATTCGGTTTAGCGCCGACGGCGACCAGCACGGCATCCGCCGCAACCGCCGACCCGTCCCGGGTTTTCAGTCCGGTGGCCCTGCCGTCAGCGGTGGTGATCTCCTCGACTTGTGTCTGCAGCCTTAGGTCCACTCCGTGCTCGCGATGCAGGTTCGCGAACACTTCACCAACGGTTTCGCCGAGCGCGGCCAGCAACGGTTGTTTGGCCGTCTCGACGACGGTGACATCGACGCCGCGCTGGCGAGCGGCGGCGGCCACCTCGAGGCCGATCCACCCGGCCCCCACCACCGCTAGCGAAGATCCATCCGTCAGAACGGAGTTCAGCGCCGACGCGTCGTCGTAGGTGCGCAGGTAGTAGACGCCGGCGGCGTCAGATCCGGGTATGGGCGGCCGTTTGGCGGCAGATCCCGTCGCCAACAGCAGCTTGTCGTAGTGCACCGAGGTACCGTCGGGCAGCCCGACGGTGTGTGCGGCGGCGTCCAACGACGTGACGGGGGTGTGCAGCCTCAGGTCGACTTCGTGGTTGCGGTACCAGCCGGAGTCGTGCACCGTGAACTCGCTGAGCGTCTGCTTACCGGCCAGATACTCCTTGGATAGCGGAGGTCGCTCGTAGGGCAGATACTCCTCGTCGGCGAACAAGATGATCCGGCCGTCGAAGTCACCGTCGAGCAACGCTTCTGCCGCTTTGGCGCCGGCGAGGCCGCCTCCGACAATCACGAATGTGGTCGAGGCCATCAGTGCTGCTCCGTTCTATTCATCCCTCAAGGCATACCCGCGAAGCCCGGCAGCGAACCGCGCCGGCCTAACTCTGCGCAGTCGGCCGGACGATGACCTCGCCGACATCGACGCCGGCGGGCTGTTCGATCGCAAACGCCACCGCTCGAGCGATCGCAGACGGGGGCTGCGCGATCGCTTGGACTCGAGAAGCGGTCTCTGCGTCGATCGCTCCCGAGCGCGCACCCTCTGTATTCGTCATGCCTGGCGACACGATCGTCACACGGAGGTTGGGACCGGCTTCCTGCCGCAACGCCTCCGAGAGCACGCGGACCGCAGTCTTGGTCGCGGCGTACACGCCCTGCGTCGGGACGATGCGGTGCGCAGAGGTCGACGCCATGTGGACAAACTGCCCGTGCCCTTGGGCCCGAAACACGGGGAGGGCGGCGCCGATCCCGTTAAGTACCCCGGTGAGGTTCGTGGCGACCATGTCGTCCCAGTCGTCCTGCCGCAACTCGTCGAACCCGGAGATGGCCATGCTGCCTGCATTCGAAACAAGCACGTCGAGCCGGCCATACCGCTCCTGGGCCGTCCGGACGAGCCGCACTAGGTCCTCCCGGCTCCGCACGTCCACCTTGACCCTGGATGCTGTGCCGCTGGACGCCTCGATGCGGGCGACCACCTCGCCGAGACGCTCCATGCGCCGCGCGCCGAGCACGACGGCCGCGTCTCGCTGCGCGAGGTGCTCAGCGATCGCCGCGCCGATACCACTGCTCGCGCCCGTGATCGCGATGACTTTGCCGCCGATGCCACCGCCATCGGCGGCAACATTGTGCTGCTGCCACCTACGTCCGATCATTTCGGCGGCAGGGAACGCGCATAATCAACGCCCCGGGTAACCCAACTCTGCAGCTGACGCTTGGTGTTGACGCCCTCGGCGTCGACCCGCAACCACCCTCGGGTTTCGCGACCGGCCATCACCATCGGGCTGACATGCGCACGCCCCAGTAGCGTCTCGGTTTCCTCCCGCGGCACCCGCACCAGCAGCCCGCCCTGGCTGCTGACGGCGACGGCTATGTGTCCGTCGGTGAGGAACGCCAGCCCACCGAACATCGCCTTTTCGTCGACCCCGGCCTCCCGCGCGACCAACTCGCGGATCCGGTTGGTCAGGTCTTCGTCATAGGCCATGCGGCCTCAGTCCATGTCCAGTCGGACGGTGTTTCACGCCCTCATTCAACGCCGAGCGTGACGCCAGAGTGAATCCTGGGCCACGCTCGGCGCCGAACGTGAAACCAGCTTCACATTCGAGCGCGAGCGTGAAACCAGCTTCACATTCGAGATCAGGCGGCGGCCGTCACCGTCTCAGCGACCGGTTCCAGCGCTTGAGCGACGATCTCGGCGACGTCCGTCATCGGTTTGACGGTCAAGGCGGCGAGCACCTCGGCGGGCACGTCGTCCAGATCCGGCTCGTTGCGCGACGGGATGAAAACCGTTGACAATCCGGCGCGTTGGGCGGCCAGCAGCTTCTGCTTGACGCCACCGATCGGCAGCACCCGGCCGTTCAGCGTGACCTCGCCGGTCATGCCGACGTCGGCGCGCACCTGGCGTCCGGTGGCCATCGAGACCAGCGCGGTCACCATCGTGACGCCCGCCGACGGGCCGTCCTTGGGCACCGCACCCGCGGGCACGTGCACGTGGATCCGCCGGTCCAGCGACTTGGGGTCGACGCCCAGCTCCGCAGCGTGCGAGCGCACATAGGACAGCGCGATCTGCGCCGACTCCTTCATCACATCGCCAAGCTGCCCGGTCAACTGCAGACCCGCCTCGCCCTCAGTAGACCCGGCCTCGATGTAGAGCACATCGCCACCGAGACCGGTGACGGCCAGACCGGTGGCCACGCCGGGCACCGCGGTGCGTTCGGCCGACTCCGGAGTGAACCGCGGACGCCCCAAGTAGGCGACCAGGTCGGGCTCGTCTAGGACCAAAGGGGTCGTTGGCCGGTTGCCTTCAGCGAGCTTGGTCGTCACCTTGCGCATCGCCTTCGCCAACAACCGCTCGAATTGCCGCACACCCGGCTCGCGGGTGTAGTCGGCGGCGATCTTGCGCAGCGCGTCGTCGGTCACCGTGACTTCTTCGTCGGTCAGCGCCGCACGGTCCCGCTGCCGGGGCAGCAGGTAGTCGCGGGCGATGGCGACCTTGTCGTCTTCGGTGTAGCCGTCGATCTGCACCAGCTCCATCCGGTCCAGCAGCGCCGAAGGGATGTTCTCGATCACGTTGGCGGTGGCCAGGAACACGACATCGGACAGGTCCAGATCCAGGTCCAGGTAGTGGTCGCGGAACGTGTGGTTCTGCGCCGGGTCCAGCACCTCGAGCAGCGCGGCGCTCGGGTCGCCCCGATAGTCGGAGCCGACCTTGTCGATCTCGTCCAGGAGCACAACGGGATTCATCGACCCCGCCTCGCCGATCGCGCGCACGATGCGGCCGGGCAGCGCGCCCACGTAGGTCCGCCGGTGGCCTCGGATCTCGGCCTCGTCACGCACACCGCCCAGGGCGACGCGCACGAACTTACGACCTAACGCCCGGGCCACGCTCTCACCCAGCGACGTTTTGCCGACGCCGGGAGGGCCGGCCAGCACCATCACCGCGCCGGAGCCGCGGCCGCCGACGACCTGCAGCCCGCGCTGCGCGCGCCGGGTCCGCACGGCCAGGTATTCCACAATGCGGTCCTTGACGTCGTCCAGCCCATGGTGATCGGCGTCCAGGATCTCCCGCGCCGCTCCCAGGTCCGTCGAGTCCTCGGTCCTGACGCTCCACGGCAAGTCGAGCACAGTGTCCAGCCACGTCCGGATCCACCCGCTTTCCGGGCTCTGGTCGCTGGCGCGTTCCAGCTTGCCGACCTCGCGAAGCGCGGCCTCACGAACGTTCTCGGGAAGGTCGGCTGCCTCGACGCGGCCACGATAGTCATCTAATCCTCCAGGCCCGTCCGTTCCCTCCTCGCCCAGTTCCTTGCGGATGGCGGCGAGCTGTTGACGCAGCAGGAACTCCTTCTGCGTCTTCTCCATGCCTTCGCGCACGTCGTCGGCGATCTTGTCGTTGACCTCGACCTCGGCCAAATGCTCGCTGGTCCAGTCGATCAGGACGCGAAGCCGTTCGGCGACGTCGGCCGTCTCCAGCAGTTGCCGCCTCTGCACGTCGGTCAGGTACGAGGCGTACCCCGACGTGTCCGCCAGCGCCGACGGGTCGGTCAGGCTGTTGACGTGGTCGACGATCTGCCAGGCCTCACGCCGCTGCAGCATCGCCAGCAATAGCTTCTTGTACTCCGCGGCCAGGGCCTTGATCTCGTCGGTCACCTGCACGTCGGGGATCTCGTCGACCTCAACCCACAACGCGGCGCCCGGGCCACTGGCCCCCGCCCCGATGTGCGCCCTGCGCTCACCCCGCACGACGGCGGCCGTGCCGCCACCGGCGATCCGTCCAACCTGCAGAATCTTCGCGATGACACCGTGGGTCGGGTATCGGTCCTCCAGTTGGGGGGCAATCAGCAGCTGCCCGGAATCACTAGCCTGAGCGGCGTCGATTGCGGCGCGCGCGGCGTCATCGAGCGCGATGGGCACCACCATGCCGGGCAACACGACTGTGTCGGTGACAAACAAGACCGGCACGGATTTGGTTTCAGTCATCTGATCCTCCAAAGGTTAAGTCTGATGCGCTCAACCTTCACCGGACGCGGTTTGTTCCCGTGCAGCGCGAGCAGACGGCGAAGTATGTCGAAGGGGACGTCCTATTTGTCGGGAGTCACCGCGGCCGAACGCGCATTCCACGCATTGGCCAACTGCACCCGCGAATGCAGGCCGAGTTTGGCGAATGTCGACCTGAGGTGCGTGTTGACGGTATGCACAGAGACGTTCAAGGCGTCGGCCGCGATGCGATTGGTCTCGCCGGCGGCTATGTGCCTGGCGACAGTAAGTTCGGCCTCGGTGAGCGAATCCCAGCCGAAGCTTGGGCGTGGCGCGCGCGGGCGCCGGGGCGCCGCCCGGCCCACGCCCTCGAGGGCGGCATGCACCTCATCGAGGTAAAGCGGGATTCCCAACTGTTCGTACTGCGACAGAGCGTGCTCGAGTTCCTGTATTCCTCGCCGCCTGTGGCCATCGGCGATAAGCACGTGCCCGAGATCGGCACGCGCTCGCGCATGCAGCATGGTGCGGGGTGAGTCGGCCAGGATCGCCGCTGCAGTGCCGAGCCGGCGCCAATCGTTCTCGACGAATCCACGGGTTTGGGCGGCGATCCCCGTGATGGTCGCGACATCGGGGTTGCGTTGTGCGAACAACTCAGCTTGGGCGATGCACTGTGCAGCGAGTGCGTTGTGATGTCCCGCGATCGCGGCGCCCGCGAGCAGGCGCGGCCACTCTTGCAGGCGCGGCCAGTAATGGTGGCGTTGGGTGGCGTCCCTGACCATCGGCTCCAGCGCAGCGACGGCTGCGGCGAAATCGCCACGCGCGGCGTTGAAATATCCGCGGACTAAAGCCAATTCGGGGGCTACTTCGGGCTGATGAGCCGGATCCATTTCGGCAACATCGGCTGCCGTCTGGCGTAGCAGCTCCGCGGCGCGCTCGAATTGCTTGTGCAGGACGGCGTGAATGGTCAGCACGATCCACGCTTCGATCTTGTTGGCCTGGTTACCCAGTTCGTCGCTGATCCGCAGCACGGTTTCCGCGGTCGCCGCCGCGGCGTCGAGGTGGCCCAAATGCCATTCCTGCCACTGGTGGGCCAGTAGCAGCTCGGGAAACACAGTGTCCGAATGCAGTCCGCCACCGCGGAATGCGCCATCCAGTAACGCTTGCGCGTCCGCGTATCGATCAAGGGTCTGCAGTGCCATGATCTCCGACGAAAGGTGCTGTGGCCCGAAACGCGTTCGCAGTAAATGAAAATGGGTGAATGCCTGCTCAAAGCGGCCCTCGTTACGGGCGGCCTGGGCTAACGCCTGTACGGCCACCAGCACGACGTCGGCGTCGTTGCCGGCCGCCATGCGGAGTGCGTCGTCCGCGGTCGCTGAAGCCGCCGATGAATCGACGCGGGTCAGTGCCAGTGCCTTGGCCGCGGTTAGGCGCGCACCGAGATCTGACGAGACGCCTGGCAACGCCAGGGTCGAGTCCACCCGCTCAGGGATGTCGGCCAGGCGGCCCGTCATCCATAACGCCCGTGCGGCGATCACCTGCAACCGCGCTCGCCGGGCGGGTTCTTGTGCCCGGACCAACAACCGATCGACGATCCCAACGGCGTCTCGGCCGTGCTGTACGCGGACTAGGACCTCCGCGCACGCCTCTCCGACGTTTTGCCAATCTGGATCGTCTGGCTCGACAAGCGAAAACGCTGTGCAAGCTAGTTCCGCGGCCGCGCGCGGAAGAGTGCCCACGCTTTGCTCGGCAGCGGCACGCAAAATCGTGAGCCCACCGCGATCGCCAAGGCGTGCAGCTGCTTGAGCGTGCGGGGCCGCGCGAACGGCACTTCCTTCTGTTCCCGACATGATCAAAGACGCGCACCGCCGATGGAGATCGATCTTCGCCGAGGGGGACAGCACGTCGTAAAAGAAATCCCGGATCAGCTCATGGCGGAAGTCGATCACATCGCCGGTGACATCGACCAGACCCAGCACCACCGCGTCGTAGAGTAGATCCAGAACCTCGTTGGCGGACGCCACGCCGAGTAATTCCGCCGCATCCGTCAGCGAAAGCGGACGTCCCCAAACTGCTGCCAGATGCAGCAGATCCTCGGTGCGCGACGCGAGGGCTCGGTTACGGGCACGCAGCGAGGTCAGCAGTGGCGTCGGCATGACTTCCCGGTCGGCATTTAAATGCCCATTCGCGATGTCCTGAGCTAGCTGGGTCGCCAGCAGCGGGTTGCCCGCGGCGACCCGAAGCTGGTCGGCGGCCTGGGCGGAAAGCGCATGTCCGACAACGTCGGCCGCCAGCGCAACCGCGTCCGAGTCCGCGAGCGGACCGAGTGCGAGGTGCTCGACCTCTACTGTGGCATCCAGGGCATCCCTGGCAGTTCGCGCGGCCGCCTCGAGCCAGATGCCCCGTTCCGCCAGCGCCCAGACGATCGGTGCGCCCGCGAGTCGCGCGGTGAGAGCGCGCAGCAGGAACTGACTCACCGGATCGGCGAATTGCAGATCATCCAGCGCGATCAGAATCGGCTGTCGTTGCGCGCGCTCCTCCAGCAAATCAGCAATTTGGTCGGCGAGCCATAATCGCATGTCGTACACGGGAGCCAAAGCCCGAAACGAGACAGCGTCGAGCAAAGGCTCGTCTCCCGAGCGGAGGGCGAGCAACACCGGGGCACCGGCGGCGACCTCGTCGACTGCTGCGGCTTTGGCCCATCCCACGGCAAAACCCTCCGCGCGAGCCCGGCGCCGAGTCTCCGCCAAGAGCGCGGATTTGCCTATGCCCGCTTGGCCCGTCACCACCAGGACAGCACCGCGACCGTCCGTCTTGGCGAGCTGGAGAACACCATCGACGTGCTGCAACTCGGTCAAGCGGCCGCGGAGGAGCTGGGCCCCTTGGGTATGCCGCACTACGGCCCGCTGAGGCGGCCCGGGGGTTCGCTCGGGAGGGATGTTTCGTCTTTCACTGCCACGTCGATCTACGTGACGATCGTGCCTCAGACCGACGCTAATAGCCAGCCACATTAGCTCGTCGAGAAAGCCTCCTCGACCTCGACGAGCCGACACCGGCACGGCCGACGGCCACGGCCGGATCGACAGCGGCGGCGCGGGTCGACCAGTGGTGTTATCTAACTGCGCGCCAACGCGTTCCGTTCAATGCTTGCTGCGTAGAGCGCAGTCTCGCGCCGATTATGATCGTCGGTGGCGTGCTGCCGATCCACTGCGGTGTCCCCGAAAGTCTGCCCTGCGGCAGTGAGCACGTCGAGGAACGATTGGGTGGGGTAGCTCAGGACCTGATTGCTGTACCGGCAGGTGCCCGCGTCGATCTCGGCGACGCTGAGATCCCAGATGACCTGGATCTTCGTCCAGCCCAGCGGGGTTTGCAGGTCACTCAGCGACACCATGCGGCAGTGGTGCGGCTGATGGATTTCGGCCACGTAGTGCTGGACCATCAGGCTCCCACCGATTTGCTCGACATTGATCGACATCGGGCGGCCGTCGTCGGTGATGGTCGAGCCGGCCGCGATGTGATCGGGCGGGGCGCAGCGTTGGTACTCGGCATCGGGAAGGTTCAACAGCCACTCCGCAATGTCGACATGGCTGAGCGGTGCGTGAATGGTCGCCGACCTCTCGGATTGGACGAGCACTGTGTCGGTGAGGATTTCGGTGTCTGCCATGGTTTGTCCTCTCAAGCTCGAGTCATCAGTTGCCGGGGTAGACACCGGCGTCGGCCCACCATCCGGTGACGAGCGCGGCGTATTCAGCGGGCTTTTCCTCCCAGCAGAAGTGGCCCGCGCCCGGGATCAAGTCGACCCGGCTGCGCGGGAGGCGCTGCCGCAGGAATTCGGCGTTGGCCGGTGGCACCACCTGGTCGTCGGCCCCTGCGACGACGCGGACTGGTGTCTTGATGCCGGGAAGCAGGTCGGCCAGTTGGGGCAGGTACTCGCGGTAACTCTGCGCGTACGGGATCGTATCGGCGAAGCGATCGCCCTCGTAGCCCGACATGTAATCTTCACGGATCTCGGCCGAGGGGACGTACCCCTCGATGGTGCCGAGCGCGATCTCCACGATCTTGCGCCCGCCCATCTTTCGGTACGGCTCCAGGTCGGTGGCCTCAACCCAGTCCTTTAAGGCGCCGGTCACGTCGAGCGGCACGGCAGCACCTCCGCTGCCGACAACAATGGTGGTGAACCGATCCGGCTGCGCCGCCGCGGCGAACAACGACGATGAGGTCCCGATGTCGGGCCCGACGAGATGCGGATTGTCCAAACCAAACGTGTCAGCGATGCGAATGATGAATTCGCCCATTGCCTTTGGGTTCATCAGCGATTCGCGGTAGTCCGATTTGCCGAACCCTGGCGGGTCAATCGCGAGCAGGTGCGCGTGTGGCGCCAGCCACTCCCAGGCAGGTTCGAACGCATATACGCTCTCCGGCCAAGGGCTCATCAGGATCGCATCGTGATCGCCTTCGCCGCCCTCGGCGAAACGCACCGAGAGCCCGTCGATCGTGGTGAATTGGGGGCGAATGCGAGAATTCACTGCTGCTCCTTATCGTTTTCGGTGCCGATGCTGACCTCTTGAGGGCAGCTCGGGCGACAGGCTCTGCGGCAGATATTGCCGATTGGCTGGCGGCGCGTCACCGGCGCCGGGTTGGGGCACCACCCGAGTATGTGCTCCTGGCCCATTTCGCCGCATCGCATAAATAGGGGAGATCGCCGGGGCTTCGCGGGCCCGCATCGACACGGGCTATCAGCCAGTCATGTGATGCGCGGCCGTCGCCGGCACGAACGTGAAATCAGCTTCACGCAAGGCGTCGAGTGTGAAGCTGGTTTCACGCCCGAGCGCCGCAAAGGCCTGGCATTACGCGGGTTGGCGCGAGCAGCTAGGGGGCCAGCCGGCGCAGTTGAGTCACATGCTTGGGCGAAAGCTCCTCCAAGCAGGTCACACCCAGCAGCCGCATGGTCCGGAGCACCCCGGCCTGCAGGATCTCGATCGCCCGGTTGACCCCCGCCTCGCCCCCGGCCATCAGCCCGTAGAGATAAGCCCGCCCGACCAGCGTGCACCGGGCCCCCAACGCGATTGCCGCCACGATGTCGGCGCCCGACATGATGCCGGTGTCCAGCAGGATCTCGGTGTCCTTGCCGAGGTCACGCGCGACGGCGGGCAGCAGTTGAAAGGGCACGGGCGCCCGGTCAAGCTGGCGGCCGCCGTGGTTGGACAACACAATGCCGTCGACCCCGCGTTCAACGACGGCGCGGGCGTCGTCGAGTGTCTGGATGCCCTTGACCACGAGCTTGCCGGGCCACTGCTCCTTGATCCAGGCGAGGTCGTCGAAGGTGAGGCTGGGGTCGAACATGGTGTCCAAATACTCGCCGACGGTGCCCGACCACCGATCAAGCGACGCGAACGATAAGGGTTCGGTGGTCAGGAGATCGAACCACCAGCGCAGGTGCGGCGCCGCATTGAGCACGGTGCGCGGGGTCAGCGCCGGCGGGATCGACATGCCGTTGCGGGTATCACGCAACCGCGCACCGGCGACCGGAACGTCTACAGTGGCCAGCAACGTGTCGAATCCCGCGTCGGCCGCCCGCTTGACCAGCGCCATCGATCGATCGCGGTCTTTCCACATGTATAGCTGAAACCATTTGCGGCCCTGCGGGACAGCGGTCACCACGTCTTCGATCGCGCAGGTGCCCAGGGTGGACAGCGAGAACGGGATTCCAGCTGCGGCCGCGGCGCGGGCCCCGGCTATCTCGCCCTCGGTGTGCATCAGTCGGGTGAATCCGGTGGGCGCGATCGCGAACGGTAATACGACCGGTTGCCCGAGGACATTCCAGCCGGCGGTCACATTGCTGACGTCACGCAGGATGGTCGGGTGAAACTCGATGTCGCGGAACGCTTGTCGGGCGCGCGCGATGGACAGCTCATCCTCGGCGGCGCCGTCGGCGTAGTCGAACGCCGCCTTTGGGGTGCGGCGTTTGGCGATGCGGCGCAAGTCCTCGATGGTCAGCGCGGCGTCGAGGCGGCGCTTCGTGCGGTTGAACTCCGGGCGTTTGAACTGGATCAACGGCGCCAAGTCGTGGAGTCGGGGCACCCGCCGCTGGATCGCCATATGTGCAACGGTAGTCGTGTGCAGTCGGATGGTGACCCCTTCGATCTCAAGCGTTTCGTCGACGCGCAGGCTCCCGTTTACGACACCGTCGTCGACGAGCTGCGCGCCGGACGAAAGCGCACTCACTGGATCTGGTTCGTCTTTCCGCAGCTGCTCGGCCTGGGCAGCAGTCCGATGGCGGCCCGCTACGCAATCACATCGCTGCACGAAGCCCGTGCCTATCTGCATCACGAACTGCTCGGGTCGCGCCTGCGCGAGTGCACCCAACTGGTCAACCAGGTGCAAGGCCGCTCGATCGCGGAGATATTCGGTTCGCCCGACGATCTCAAGTTGTCCTCGTCGATGACGCTGTTCGCCCTGGCGGCCGACGACAACCACGACTTCATCGAGCTGCTCGATAAGTACTACCAAGGCCGGCGCGACCCGCTGACGCTGGCCGAACTGGACGGTTAGACGGGCTGCAAGATCCGCCAGCCGTGCGCCTCGACGACCACCTCGCCGACGATTTCTTGGGGCGGCGCCGACGACCCCGCGATTACCTCCGCGCGCGCCGTGCCCAGTTCCGACAACACCAGCGTCAATGGTTCGTCGTCGATGTTGAGCGCGACCAGCAGTGTGTGGTCGCCGTTGCGAGTCGCGTAGACGTAGTGCCGGTTGGCCAACCGCAACGCGGTGGTCGTCGCCGCGTGCAACCACGGATGACGGCGGCGCAGCCCGATCAGGTACCGGTGCAACTCCCACACCCGATCGCCGAACGCATCCAGTTGCCCTGGGGGAGAGCCGAACTCCGGGCGCACCGCGTCGTCACCGCGGAAACGTTCCTCCTTGACACCCCGATATCCGTATTCGTCGCCGGCGTAGACGCTGGGCACGCCTCCGATCGTCAGCAGGATCACCAGCGCCTGGGCCAGGTGATCGGGGTTTTCCAGCTGGCTGGCGATGCGGGTCACGTCGTGATTGCCAATGAAGGTCAGCGGCGCGAAGCTGCTCAGAAATTCGTTGTGCCGCTGCAGCGCCCAGTCCAGCTCGAAGAAGTTCCCGTCATTAATGCCGCTCCAGATTGCTTTCCACAGCTCGTACTGGGTGGCCGAATCGAACCCGGCCGCGTCGACCACCGCGGCATAGTCGCCGTGGATGAGCTCACCCACAAACCAGGCATCCGGGTGCAGCTGGCGAACCTTCGGTAGCACCGCCGCCCAGAATTGTTGTGGCACGGCATAAGCCGCGTCCAGACGCCAGCCGTCCGCGCCGCGTCCCAACCAGTGCGCCATCACGTCGGCCGTGTAGTCGATGACCTCGGGGTTGTCGTGGTTGAGGGTGATGAGTTCGCCGTGGCCTTCGAAGGTGTGAAACCGCCCCGGGCTCCCACGAAACCAGCGCGCCGATGCGTCATCGTTCGTCGCCTCGCGGTGGCGCGAGAAATCGACGCCCACGTGATTGAACACGCCGTCGAGCAACACCCGCAAACCGCGGCGCCGTGCCTCGGATACGACATAGTCGAAGTCGGACTCGTCGCCGAGCCGGGGATCGATGCGGTAGTGATCGGTCGTGTCGTAACCGTGGGTGCGCGAGGCGAAGATCGGTCCCAGCGCGATCCCCGATGCGCCCAGCTCGATGGCGTGGTCCAACCAGCCGACCAGTCGACGCAGCCGGTGCTCGCTGGGATCGGGTGGCTGATCTGCGGGAAAGGCACCGACGAAGCCCAGCGGATAGATCTGCCACCAGATCGCGTGGCTTACCCAGGCTGCGGTCACGGCGCCGGGATCAACCAGAAGATCAACCGACCGTCGCCAGTGTCTGCGAGGTGACGACCGCCTGGGCCACGCCGGAAACGATCGCCGCGGTCTTCAACGCCTCGAGGACGGTCTCTCGGGTGATACCCGCCTCGCGCAGCGCCTGCTCGTGGGCGACCATGCAGTGCGAGCACCCGTTGATCGACGACACCGCGAACGACCAGAGTTCGAAATTAGCCTTGTCCACACCCGGATTCGCGATGACATTCATGCGTAATCCGGCACGCAGATCATCATATTCGCCTTCAAGGAAGCCGCGGCCTCGGTAGAAGACGTTGTTCATGGCCATGATCGACGCGGCCGCAAGCGCCGCGTTGTATGCCTCGGCGGACAAGATGTCAGCCGCTTCGGCACCAATCTCTGTCAGCACCTCTGTGTTTCGCGTTGCCGCAGCACTGGCCAACAGGGTGCCCCAGAGCTGCTCCTCGCTGAGCACGGTGCTGCGGACAATCGAGCCCAGGTTGAGCTTGAGGTCCTTGGCATACTCGGGCAGTGCAGCCTTGAGATTCTCTACAGTCATGTCGCCTTCGATCATGCCCTATTAGGGGCCTTGATTGGGCCTTGATTAGGCCTTGATTAGGCAGAAGCCTTCAGAAGCTCGCCGGCGTTCAGTGTCGGGTCGCCCTTGCGCCAGTTGCAGGCACACAGCTCGTCAGACTGCAGCGCATCGAGCACCCGCAGCACTTCATCGACGTTGCGTCCCACCGAACCAGCTGTCACCGAAACGAATTGGATCTCGTTGTTAGGGTCGACGATGTACGTCACCCGGTCGGCGACACCGTCGGCGTTGAGGGCTCCGGTGGCCTTGACCAGGTCTCGCTTGATATCGGCGAGCATGGGGAACGGAAGCTTCTTGAGGTCGTCGTGCTGTGCGCGCCACTGGAAATGCACAAACTCGTTGTCCACAGAGACGCCGAGCACCTTCGCGTCGCGGTCCTCGAATTCATCGTTGAGCTTGCCGAACGCGGCGATCTCAGTCGGGCAGACGAAGGTGAAGTCCTTGGGCCAAAAGAACACGATCCGCCATTTGCCCTCGTAGTCGTCGCTGGAGATCGTGGTGAAGTAGTCCTCGGGCTTTTTGGCGTCGACCTTCGACAGATCGCCACCGATCAACGCAGTCAGCTGGTAAGCCGGGAATTGATCGCCGATTGTCAGCAGGGACATATCACTCCTTATTTCAATAAGCACAAACGATTTGGGGCTACTCCTTAATGGTGCCTTGAGTAGTGGCTTAGCGCACTGTCAGGCATAGGTGATATTTGCCACTATACTAAGAGGTATGACCGATAAGAGTTTTCAGCCGACGCTTGCCGGGCTGCGGGCTTTCGTCGCCGTAGCGGCGAAGCAGCATTTTGGCAGTGCAGCAACAACTCTCAACGTAAGTCAGTCGACTTTGTCGCAGGCGTTGGCCGCGCTGGAAGCCGGTCTTGATGCTCGCCTCGTCGAGCGATCGACGAGGCGGGTCCAGGTGACGACCGAGGGGATGGAACTATTGCCGTTCGCCCAGGCCGTGGTCGAGGCGGCCGAGGCATTCACCGCCGCCGTGGCGGGGGCATCGGATCCACTACAGGGCACACTGCGGCTGGGGTTGATTCCCACCGTAGCGCCCTACGTGTTGCCGACGGTGTTGGCCGGACTGGCCCGTCGCCTGCCCGCGCTGGCACTGCGCGTGATCGAAGACCAGACCGAACGCCTTCTCGCGTCGCTACGTGAAGGCGCCTTGGACGCGGCGTTAATCGCATTGCCTGCCGACGCACGTGGGCTCACCGAGGTTCCGATCTACGAGGAGGATTTCTTGCTCGCCGTGCCGCCTGGGCACCCGCTGTCGGGCAAGCATCGGGTGCCAACGTCGGCACTGGCGCAACTGCCACTGTTGTTGCTGGACGATGGCCACTGCCTACGCGACCAGGCCCTGGAGGTCTGTCAGAACGCTGGTGTGCGGCCCCAACTTGCCGACACGCGTGCCGCATCGCTGGCTACCGCCGTCCAATGCGTCTCGGGCGGTTTAGGAGTGACACTGATTCCGCAGAGCGCGGTGCCCGTAGAAGCCGCACGCAGCGGACTGGGACTCGCACGCTTTGCCGCCCCCCGCCCCGGTCGACGGATCGGTCTCGTGTTCCGCTCCTCGAGTGGGCGCGACGAATCCTATCGGCGGCTTGCCGGGATCATCGGAGAGTTGGTCAGCGGCGAACAGCAAGTACGCGTGGTCGGGTAGCCCCGCGACACCGGCAAGCCAAGGGCTAATCAGGTAAATGTAGGTTCAGCCCATGGAGAAGGTAATCGCCATCCTGCGGCATTCCGAGCCAGATGACGACTGGTGCGCCCGCCAACGGGGCCCGGTCGCCGACGCGCTGTTGGACCTGGGCATCGCCGGGCTTTCCGTCAACGTCCGCGACAGCGCGGTGGGTCACTCGCTGATGACGCTCACGACGCTCGACCCGCCGGCCGCCGCGGTCGTGAGCCTGTGGACCCAGCAATGCTACGGAGACCAAATGGCGTCGGCGCTGAAACTGCTGGCCGCCGAATCCGAACAACTCGCCGCGTACCTGGTCACCGAGTCGGTCCCAATGAGTGCGCCGCCCGGCGGACCCGGCACCCGCACACCGGGTTTGGCGAACATTGCGTTGCTGCGACGGCCCGCCGAGCTGGATCAGGCGACCTGGTTGACGCGGTGGCAGGGCGGCCACACGTCGGTGGCCATCGAGACGCAGTCGATATTCGGCTACACCCAGAATTGGGTGGTGAGAGCTCTGACCCCCGACGCGCCGGGAATCGCGGGCATCGTCGAAGAGTTGTTCCCGGCGGAGGCGATCACCGATCTGAAGGCGTTCTTCGGTGCCGCCGATGATGACGACCTGCAGCACCGGCTGGGCCGGATGGTCGCCAGTACGGCAGCTTTTGGCGCAAACGAGAACATCGACACCGTGCCGACCAGCCGCTACGTCTTCAGGACGCCATTCGAGATGGGATAGGCCCGCACATGACAACACTCAACGAGGCTGTGGCATTGGCCGCGGCGGATAGCGGACTGGCGGTTATCTCCACCGTGCGCGCTGACGGAACCGTGCAGGCTTCGCTGGTCAATGTCGGACTGCTGCCCCATCCGGCCACCGGTCAGCCAGCGCTGGGCTTCACCACCTACGGCAAGGTCAAGCTCGCCAATCTACGCGCGCGGCCGCAGCTGGCCATCACGTACCGCAACGGGTGGCAGTGGGCCACCGTCGAGGGCCGCGCGGAGCTGGCGGGACCGGACGATACCGCGCCTTGGCTGGCGGACGACGACCAGCTACGGCTGCTGCTCCGCGAGGTTTTCACGGCCGCCGGCGGCACCCACGAAAACTGGGACGAATACGACCGGGTCATGGCCGAGGAGCGCCGCGGCGTCGTGCTGGTCGAGCCCACCCGCGTCTACAGCAACGGCTGAGGCCGCGCGCACGCGTTAGGCTGCAGCCGTGATGCTGCAGATTGACGACGAAAACCGCGTGCGTACCCTCACGCTGAACCGGCCGGAAGCGCTCAACGCCTTCAACGAAGCCCTCTATGACGCCACCGCCGAAGCGCTGTTAGCCGCCGCCGACGATCCAGAGGTCGCCGTCGTTCTGCTGACCGGCACCGGCCGCGGCTTCAGCGCCGGCACCGATCTCGCCGAGATGCAGGCCCGCATCACCGACCCGAACTTCACTCCCGGAAAGCACGGCTTCCCCGGACTCATCGATGCGCTCAGCGCCTTTCCCAAGCCGCTGATCTGCGCGGTGAACGGCGTCGGGGTGGGGATCGGGGCCACCATCCTCGGCTACGCCGATATCGCTTTCATGTCGTCGACCGCGCGACTGAAGTGCCCGTTCACCAGCTTGGGGGTGGCGCCCGAAGCGGCGTCCTCGTATCTGCTGCCGCAACTGGTGGGCCGGCAGAACGCCGCCTGGTTGTTGATGTCCTCGGAATGGGTTGACGCCGAGGAAGCCTTGCGGATGGGGCTGGTCTGGCGGGTTTGTGATCCGGAGGAGTTGCTGCCCGAGGCCCGCCGGCATGCGGAAATCCTTGCTTCTCGCCCGATCTCGAGCCTGATGGCGGTCAAGCACACGATGCTCGAACCGGTCCGTCCCGAGATTGCGGCCGCGACCGCGCGGGAGAGTGCGCACTTCGCCGAGCTGATGGGCACCCAGGCCAACGCCGCAGCGCTGGCGGATTTCACCGGTCGACGGAGCAGTTAACCGACCGAGTGCACGGAATCGACTTTGGCTTCTGATTTTGCGGCGATGATCGCGCGCAGCGTGCGCCGGCAGCGCCCACAATCGCCGCCGGCCCCACACGCGGCGGCAACCTCTTTCGATGTGGACGCACCCTGTGCGACGACGTCGGACACGGTCTGATTGGTGACACCAACACACAGGCATACGTACATCAGCACACCCCCCACAGACGGGCAAAAGCCGGACCAGGCCCCATGTTAGCGGAGCCTAACATAAGTAGGTGTACCTACCCTAAGTTAACGTGACCTGACTTCCACAGGCGACGTAGTGAGCGCAGCCAAACCTTGCTGGAAGATTCGAAACCGGCATGGCAAAGTGCTGCTACAAGCCACGCGCGGTGTGCCCCAGCCCAGCCCACCAGCGGCGGTTCGACATGACTGCCTTCCCACCGTAGGAGTGACCATGCAAGGTGACCCGGACGTTCTGCGCCTGCTCAACGAGCAGTTGACCAGTGAGCTCACCGCGATCAACCAATATTTCCTGCATTCCAAGATGCAAGACAATTGGGGCTTTACCGAGCTGGCTGAACACACCCGCGCGGAATCCTTCGACGAGATGCGGCATGCGGAGGCGATCACGGATCGCATTTTGCTCTTGGACGGATTGCCGAACTATCAGCGCATCTTCTCGTTGCGCATCGGCCAGACGCTGCGCGAGCAGTTCCAGGCCGATCTGGCGATCGAATACGACGTCCTGGCCCGCCTCAAGCCCGGCATCATCATGTGCCGGGAGAAGGAAGACAGCACCAGCGCCATCCTGCTGGAAAAGATCGTGGCCGACGAGGAATCACACGTTGACTACCTGGAAACGCAACTCGAGCTGATGGACAAGCTGGGGGAGGAGCTGTACTCCGCGCAGTGTGTCTCCCGGCCGCCAAGCTGACGTTTCTAAGGCCGTTACTCAGCCCGTTCCGAAGCCCGGCAGGTACCCACAGGCAGGTATGACGAGCCCTAGAGCAGCAGCCTCGGATTTCGGCTCGGCCGGCGCGCTGATCAGCCCGCAACGCCGCAATCTCATCTTCCTGGCGATCGTGCTCGGCATGCTGCTCGCGGCGCTGGATCAGACCATCGTCGCGACGGCGCTGCCGACCATCGTCGCCGACCTTGGCGACGCCGGTCACCAATCCTGGGTCGTCACCAGTTACCTGTTGGCGTCGACGATCGTCACCGCACTGGTCGGCAAGCTCGGTGATGTGTTCGGCCGCAAGCGGGTGTTCCAGGCGGCCGTGCTGTTCTTCGTCGTCGGATCGGTGTCGTGCGGGCTGGCCCAGTCGATGACGATGCTGGTGGGATCGCGGGCCCTGCAGGGCATCGGTGGCGGCGGGATCACAGTCACGGCCAGCGCGTTGATCGGTGAGGTGGTGCCGCTCCGGGATCGGGGCCGCTATCAGGGCATCCTCGGCGCTGTCTTCGGTGTCACGACGGTCATCGGTCCGTTATTGGGCGGCTACTTCACCGACTATCTGACTTGGCGGTGGGCATTCTGGGTGAACGTGCCTGTCTCGGTGCTGGTCATCGTTGTGGCGAGCGTGGCGATCCCCGCGCTTGCCGCGTCCACCAAACCGGCGATCGACTATGCCGGCATCGCGCTGGTGGGCCTGGGCGCTGCGGCCCTGACCCTGGCCACCAGCTGGGGCGGCTCTCTGTACCCATGGAGTTCGGCGACCATCATCGGGTTGTTCGTCGGCGCCGTGGCGGCCCTGTGCGCGTTCGCGTGGGTGGAAAGTCGTGTGTCCGAGCCGATCCTGCCGACCCGGCTGTTCGGCAGTCCGGTGTTCACCGTGTGCTGCGTGCTGTCCTTCGTGGTGGGCTTCGCGATGTTGGGTGCGATGACGTTCCTGCCCACTTATATGCAGTACGTGGACGGCGTCTCGGCAACCACCTCGGGTCTGCGCACGTTGCCGATGGTGGTCGGCATGCTGATCACCTCGACGGGCAGCGGCATGCTCGTCGGCCGAACCGGGCGTTACAAGATCTTCCCGGTAGCCGGCACAGCATTGATGGCGCTCGCTTTTCTGCTGATGTCGCGGATGGATCCGTCCACGTCGGCTCTGGTGCAGTCGATTTACCTGATCATTCTGGGCGCCGGAATCGGGCTATCCATGCAGGTGCTGGTCCTCATCGTGCAAAACACCGCCAATTTCGCGGATCTCGGCGTCGCGACGTCAGGCGTGACTTTTTTCCGCACCATCGGTAGTTCGTTCGGCGCGGCGATATTCGGATCGCTGTTTGTCAACTTCCTCAACCACAGACTGGGTTCGGCACTGGCGGCCAGTGGGGTATCCGCGAGCGCAGTCAGTTCCCCGGAGGCGCTACACCGGCAGCCGCATAACGTGGCCGCACCCATCGTCGCGGCCTATGCCGATTCGCTGACCCAGGTGTTCTTTTGGGCGGCGCCGGTTGCTCTGGTCGGGTTCGTGCTGGCGCTGTTTCTGCGTGAGGTGCCGCTGCGCGACATCCACAACAGCACGGTCGATATCGGCGACGGGTTCGGGATGCCAACCACCGACACGCCGGAACGGCTGTTGGAGAACGCGATTGCTCGCCTGTTGCGCGGCGATCCCGGCCTGCGGTTGCGCAGTATCGCCTTGCGGCCCGATTGCCGGCTCGACGTGGCCGGGCTGTGGGGCGTGATGCGGATCTACCGCTACGGGCAGATGTACGGCACGGCTCGCCTCACCGATATCGGTGACAATATGCGGCTACCGTTCGAGGTCCTCGAACCCACGTTCTCCCGGCTGGCGGCCGGCGGCTTCGTCCAGCGGGACGGCGACCAGATGTGGCTAACCCCGGCCGGGAACCAGCAGGTCGATTACGTTTACTCGCTGCTGCTGGCCTGGATCGTCGACAAGCTGTCGCGCTCGCCCGGGTTCGAGGGCAGGCCGGACCGTCGGCAGGTCGAAATCGCCCTCGAGCATGTCGCGCATCAGGTTCTGGCCCAGCGTGATTGGTACGACGACCGGCCGGCGAGCACTCGCCTGGGCGCCATACCGCAGGGTGTCGAGTAGGTATTCGCGCAACGGCTTCCATGGCGGCGTACCATCACGCCATGAGCCGAATCGGAACATTCGCTGCAGACGACCTGGCCGGCTGGTTCGCCAAATCACCCGACCTCGGTGGGGCGATCGGCGGGTTCAGCCAAGCGGTCTATAACAAGAGTCGACTGCCCATGCGCACCCGCGAAATCGCGCGGACGGTGATAGCGCATGACAACGAATGCGTCGTGTGCGTCAACACCCGCGACGAAGACGGTCCCGCCGCGGGCGTCGACGAGGAGCTGTACGCACACGCGGAGGAATGGCGCACCTGGCCCGGCTACAGCGACCAGGAGCGAATTGCGGCCGAGTTCGCGCACCGGTTCGCCACCGAGCACACCAAGCTGCGCGAGGACGAAGACTTCTGGAGCCGGTGCTCCGAACACTTCAGCGACGAGTTGCTCGCCGACCTTGCCTTGTCGTGCGCACTCTGGGTCGGCATGGGACGGGTCTTGCGCACGCTGGACATTGGGCAGGCGTGCATGCTGACGCTGCCGTCGCGCGCATAGCCGCGCCTCGAAAGCAACCGTCCAGCCGGCGATGAGTGCCACGCCGCTCGCCGCGGCGGCGATGGCCCGGCTAGAGGACGAGGGCATCGACACCGTCATCGGCAGCACCGTAAATCCCGCTGGGCTCACCCAGGCCAAGACGGTGCCGATCCGCCGGATCTCCGCGTTCGCAGATCCGGGCCTGGGCGCCAGCCCCTCCTGGCACGCGTTCGCCATCAACCAGACCGGCATCGCCTTCACCGACCGCGCCGGGGTGGTCGGCGATCAGCGCGTTCGCATCGACCTGTCCGCAATGCGCATCATCGACGACGGGTTGGCGTGGGCGCCCGCCGCTTTCTTCGAACAGGACGGCACACCGGCCGGCGTGTGCAGCCGCGTAACGCTGGGTCGGGTCGAGGCTGCGCTGGCCGAAGCCGGCATCGAGGCGAGGATCGGGCACGAAGTCGAGTTCGTTCTCGTCGATCCGGATGGTGGTCGGCTGCCGTCCACGATGTGGGCCCAGTACGGCCTGGCCGGTGTGCTCGAGCGCGAGGAGTTCGTTCGTGATGTCCTCAGGGCGGCAGCACTGTCCGGTGTCGGGATTGAACAGCTTCATCCCGAATACGCGGTCAACCAGTTCGAGGTCTCGCTGTCACCCCTCGCACCAGTGGCCGCGGCCGACCAGCTGGCACTGACCCGGATCATCATCGGTCGCGCGGCCCGCCGCCACGGGCTGCGCGTCAGCCTGTCGCCGATGCCCTTCGCCGACAGCGTCGGATCCGGCGCCCACCAGCACTTCTCGCTGACCACCTCGGAGGGTCCGCTGTTTTCCGACGGAGCCGGCGCCGCCGGCATGACTTCGGCGGGGGAGAGCGCGGTAGCTGGAGTGATTCGCGGACTGCCGCAAGCTCAAGGCGTGCTGTGCGGATCCATCGTGTCCGGGTTACGGATGCAACCCGGTAACTGGGCCGGCGTCTACACGTGCTGGGGCACGGAGAACCGGGAGGCCGCAGTGCGGTTCGTCAAGGGCGGCCCAGGCACTCCGCGCGGCGCCAACGTCGAAGTCAAAGTCGTCGATCCGTCGGCGAATCCGTACTTCGCGTCGGCGACGATCCTGGGGCTGGCATTGGACGGAATCCAGCGCGAAGCGAAGCTGCCGGTGGAGACGACAACAGACCCCGACCAACTCTCCGATGCCGACCGTGAGCGCGCCGGTATCGTGCGCCTTGCCGGGACTCAGGCCGAAGCGATTGCCGCACTGGATAATTCCCAGCTGGTCAGGCACATCCTGGGTGATGCTGCAGTCGACATGGTGGTTGCGGTCCGCCGTCACGAACAGCAGTTCTACGGCGAACTCGGCGCGGACCAACTGGCGGATAAGTTTCGGATGGCCTGGAGCCTCTGAGAGGGCCCGCGATGACTTCCGCCCCCTCAGCTCTGGCGCGACACATCGCCGATGTGGCGGTGATAGATCAGCACGTCCACGGCTGCTGGCTGGCGGCGGGGGACCGGCGGCGGTTCGAGAACGCCCTCAATGAGGCCAATACCGAACCCCTTGCCGCGTTCGATTCCGGATTCGACTCACAACTCGGCTTCGCCGTGCGCGCCCACTGCGGTCCGATCCTGGGGCTACCGAAACACGCTGATCCGAGCGACTATTGGGAGCGCCGGAGTCAATTCAGCGAAACCGAGCTGGCTCGGTTGTTTCTGTCCGCGGCCGGGGTAAGCGACTGGCTGGTCGACACCGGACTCGACTGTGGCGTAGCCGGTCTCTCCGAGCTCAGCGCACTGTCCGGCAATCGTGCTCACGAGGTGGTTCGTCTTGAGCAGGTGGCCGAGCAGGCCGCACTCGCGTCGGGCGACTACGCATCGGCATTCGAGGAGATCCTGGACCGGCGCGCGGCCACCGCGGTGGGCACCAAGTCCATCCTGGCCTACCGCGGCGGGTTCGACGGCGACCTGACCGAGCCACCAGCGGCGCAGGTCATCGAGGCCGCCAGCCGATGGCGCGACCGCGGCTCCGCCCGCCTACAGGATCGGGTCCTGCTGCGCTTCGGGTTGCACGCCGCACTACGGGTGGGAAAGCCCTTGCAATTCCATGTCGGCTTCGGCGATCGGGATTGCGACCTACACAAGGCCGACCCGCTGTATCTGCTTGATTTTCTGCGGCAGTCCGGCGACACGCCGATCGTGCTGCTGCACTGCTACCCCTACGAGCGCGAAGCAGGTTATCTGGCGCAGGCCTTCAACAATGTGTATGTCGACGGCGGGTTGAGCGTGAACCACCTGGGAGCCCGATCGCCCGCCTTCATCGCCCGACTGCTGGAGATGGCGCCCTTCCGCAAGATCCTGTACTCGTCGGACGGATTCGGTCCCGCCGAACTGCACTTCCTGGGTGCCGCGTTGTGGCGCACGGGTATCCATCGCGTGCTACGCGGGTTTGTCGAAAGCGACGACTGGAGCGAGGCCGACGCCATGCGGGTGGTTGACCTTATTGCCCGCGACAACGCTCTTCGCGTCTACCGCCTCGGCGGGCGATGACCTCGGACCCCGTTCGCACCGAAGCCCCCTAGCTCTTCACCTTCGTCACGACCGACGCCGACGACAGGGACTGTGTCGCTGCCGGGACCACGATGCCCGGATTCGGCGTGACCCGAACCGCATGGCAGCCACAACGCGGGTTTTACCCATCCGGGATAACTAGTGGTTTGTCATAGTGTAGGTTACATATTATTAGTATGTATCTGAAGCAACTGGATGCATTGCGGTCAAAGTAACAACTGACTTTGGAGGGAGATGTCATGTCGTATCTAATGGCGGAACCCGGCATGCTGATGGCGGCGGCTGGGGATTTGGCGGGCATCGGATCCGCGCTCAGCGAGGCCAACACTGCAGCGGCGGCCCGCACGACGGGGGTGTTGGCCGCCGGTGCCGATGAGGTGTCGAGCGCGGTGACCGCGCTGTTTTCCAGCCACGCGCAGACCTTTCAGGCGCTCAGCGCCGAGGCAGCGGCATTTCATCAGCAGTTTGTTCAGCTGTTGACGAGTGCTGGGGGCTCGTATGCCGGCGCGGACGCGAGCGGCGCGGCGCTGTTTCAGACCGCCCAGCAGGGCTTCCAGACCGTGCAGCAGGACATGCTCGGTGTCGTCAATGCGCCCACCGAATTTCTGCTCGGGCGTCCCCTGATCGGCAACGGCAACAACGGCACTGCATCGAACCCCAACGGGCAAGGCGGGGGATTGTTGTTCGGCAACGGGGGCAAGGGCTATAGCTATAACGCCACGAACGCCAGCACCAGCGCAATTGGCGGCAACGGTGGCGCTGCCGGGCTGATTGGCGACGGCGGCGCCGGCGGCGCGGGCTATTTGAGTGGGGCCGGTGGCAACGGTGGGCACGGCGGGTGGGTGTTCGGCACCGGGGGCGCAGGCGGAGCAGGCGGTAACAGCCTGGTCATCGGGTCAGGTACGACTAGCCCAAATCTCGGCAGTCCCGCCGGGACCGGTGGTGCCGGGGGCGCCGCCGGGCTGTGGGGCAGCGGCGGGATCGGTGGCAGTGGCGGCAACGGCGGAATCGGCACGAACGCCTGTGGGAACTTAGTCACAGAGAGCGGTGGGGCCGGCGGAGCCGGCGGTCACGGCGGGTGGATTTATGGCGCTGGTGGGGCCGGGGGGACCGGCGGGGCCGGGGGCACCGGTTCCTCCTGTCAGGGCATCCCCGGTGGGGCCGGGGGTAGCGGCGGTCTCGGCGGTAATGCCGGGCTGATTGGCCAGGGTGGGGCCGGCGGCGCCGGTGGCACTGGCGGGGATGGCTGGAGCTGTGCCGGAGACCCGGGCGGCGGAACTGGCGGGGCCGGCGGGGCCGGCGGTCGCGGCGGGTGGATATACAGCGAGGGCGGCGGCGGAGCCGGCGGCGCCGGTGGGGCCGGCGGGTTCGGCCTTCTAGGGTCTAACGGCGGTGTCGGTGGCCTCGGCGGTGACGGTGGCGGCGCTAGGTTGATCGGCACCGGTGGGGCCGGCGGTATCGGCGGGGTTGGTGGGGCTGCCGACTATGGCGGCATCGCTGGAACCGGCGGAACCGGGGGTAACGGCGGCATCGCCGCAGTGCTATGCGGCTTCGGCGGGGTTGGCGGTAACGGCGGGGTCGGTGGGCTCGGCGGCGTTGGCTCAGCCGGCGGGCTCGGCGGAAACGGCGGCGACGGCGGCATCGCGAGAGCCATGGGCGACGGCGGGGCCGGCGGGGCCGGCGGGGCCGGCGGGTTCGGAGGGTTCACCGCGGAAGGCGACGGCGGCTGGCCTGCTCTCGGCGGCGGTACCGGAGGTAACGGCGGTAACGGCGGTGCTGGCGGGGTGTTTTACGGAAACGGCGGGGCCGGCGGGGTCGGCGGGGTCGGCGGCAACAGCGCCCAGCCCTGGCTCAGCGCAGCTGGCGACGGCGGAAATGGGGGCACCGGCGGCGACACCCTCCTGCTTGGCGACGGTGGTGTCGGCGGCGCCGGTGGGCTCGGCGGGGTCAACGGCAATGGTGGCGGCGGCGGCCAAGCCGGCCTCATCTTCGGCATCGACGGCTGAAACGTCGGACGGCGGACCTCGAAAGTCGGAGCACCGCAGATTACGGGGCGGCGCCTGGATACCGCCTAATCAGCACTCGTTGATGGACTCAACGCGGAATTGCAGCACGGTTGGAGTGGGGAAACGCTGCGCGTCGGGATCGCTCGATCTTCGTGTTGGCGCCGCCCCCGTGCGTGTGGATCTCGAGAAGCATGCTGCGTCTACCGGCGGAACCACCGCCGCAGCTCGTCACTCCCGGATCTTCGGGACAACACCCCGTAACGTCTTATCCATGGGGCAGACGCGAAACTCCAGCGTTTCGGGGGATAAATCAGACTAGCCCACTTGCATCAAACACCCAGCTCACATCAGCATTTGCCAAGTTCTCAAAGTGGTTCGGGGGCGCGAAGCTGACCAGGCTGTTCATGTCCCAGTAGTCCTTCCAGACGGTGACCTTCCCGTCGGCCACCTGGTGGACCGTGACGAACCTCAGCACGCCTTGCTCACCCGTCGCGAAAGTCCACGTCTCGGAGTGCTCGTAGAGGACGTCGGAGCCGTTGGACACCAGCACGCCCGGGTGGTTCTCGTAGCCCGCCAGCGGCGCGAGTCCCATCTTGAGCCGTTTGACGATGTCTTCAGGACCGCGTGCCGACAATGCAGGGACCGGCATGTCGACATACAGACAATCGGCCGACAAAAACGTCTTGAGCGCGTCCCAGTCGCGCCGCGAAAGTGCCTGCCAGAGCCCGACGACGACGTCCTCGACCGCGATGGTGGAAAGTTCTGTCATAGCGGCCAATTAACTCGGTTGCCGGGCAGGTGTCAACTACCGTGCCGCTAACGGTCGACCGGGGCCATCGAGCGGGCCGGCCCCAAGGTCACCGGCAATGTCGACCAACCCCGCAGCACCCGGGTGTCGCGTCTGTTTCCGGCGCCCGCGCCCCGCGCATCGGGGAAGCGCTCGAAGAACGCTCGCAGCCCGACTTCACCCTCGGCCCGCGCAAGGGCGGCCCCCAGGCAGAAGTGCCGTCCACCGGAGAACGCGAGATGTTTTCCGGCGTTGGGCCGTTCGATATCGAAGTGATGCGGGTTGGGGAACATGGACGGATCCCGGTTGGCCGCTCCCAAATAGACCACGACCAACTCGCCACGTTTGATTTGCATGCCGGCCATCTCGACATCCTTGAGAGCAAGACGGGCCGTCAGCTGAACTGGCGACTCCAGTCGCAAAATCTCTTCAACGGCGTTGGGCCACAACTCTGGACGCCGGCGCAGCGTGTCCAAGTTCTCCGGGGCGTCCAGCAACATGCGAATCCCGTTGCCCAACAGATTCACCGTGGTTTCGAATCCAGCCGCCAATACCAGTCCGGCTATCGCAAGCAGCTCGGTCTCATCGAGATATGCCTCGGGAGAGCCGCTTTCACCTGCCTGGATCATTAGGCTCATCAGGTTGTCGCCCGGGTTGCGCCGCAGTTGCGCCAGGTGTTCGGCGAGCCAGACATTGAATCCGGCCAGGCCGTCCTGAACGCTGCGGTACTGCCGCCACGGCAGTCCGATGTCCAGACTTGGCGCGGCCAGTTCGCCGAACTCGAGGACACGATCGCGTTCTCGCTCGGGCACGCCCAAGATGTCGCTGATGATCGCGACCGGAAGCTGCGAGCAGTAGCGGTCGACAACGTCTACAACGCGACCGGACGTTGTGGCCGGCTGGGCGAGCTGGTCCAACAGGCCTGCCGCGGTCTGCTCGACTCGATTGCGTAATCCGGCGACCGCCCTGGACGTGAACACCGCCGACACCGTCTTGCGGTAGCGGGTGTGCGCTGGCGGCTCGACAGCCAGCAACGAGGGCGCGCGCAGCGGATGAAGAACATCGTCGCGGGCGCGTCGCTCCAGCCAGGCGATGGGCCTGGGCAAATTAGATCCCAACATCAGCACCCGGAAGTCGTCGGATCGCAGTAGCTCATGGGCGAGCGCGTGGTCGACGGCCAGGTAGTTGACGCGTCCCTTGATCAGCGGGCCCTGACCCCGCAGTTCGTCGTAGAACGGGACCGGGTCGGCGGCCACTGTCGGATCGGCGATCAACCTGGCCTGCAAATCACCTCCGCGGGCCCCGAGAGCCGCCATCGTCCGCACAAATCCGTGCAGCGCAAGCCAGTGCAGTCTCTGCTTCACCAGTCCCCCTTAATCCGCTGGGTCGCAGGGCGTCATCGACCAAGGGTAGGCCGCGCGGGCTCAGCACTCGGCGGTGATCTTGAAGTCCGTGGTCACGACCTTGTTGGGACGGTCGTTGTTGATGCCGTAGGCGCTTCCCGTGATGGTGAACGCGCTTCGAGTCACCTCGGCGCGTGCGTTCCCGACGCCGCCTTGCCAGAAACTGCCCGTGAAGCCGTCGACATCGCGGATTTTCACCCACTGGGGGATGACCTTGTCGCCGCTGAGGAGCACTACCGCTTCGACCTTGCCGACGCGGTCGGAAATGTCAATGGTCCGGTACGCCTGGTCCTGGCTACACGCGGCGGGGGCTGTCGTGCGGGTTGCGCCATCAATCGTGAGATGGGCAGCTTTTCGGGGCACCGTCTGGGAGTCTGCGCACCCCGCCACGGTGGCGATCACCAGCACCGCGAGTGCGACCAACCGGTTCTGCACCGATGGCCCCCTTACTGCTGTTTTGGCATAAGCCCGGGAAGGGCTTTGACGATGCGGCCTCGCACCAGTTCCGGGCTGAGGCCCTTAAGCAGGTCGATCATCCGAATACCCTTGGGCACGTACCAATGCAACCGCTTCGGGTTGTGGTAGGCCTGCCACGCCGCCTCGGCCACGCTGGTGGCGGGCATCAGTCGCATCAAGCCCCTCTTGGGGGCGCTGGCGCGGACATCGTCGCCGGATGCGGGCCCCATGTCGTCGGAGTGGTTAGTCGTCGTCGTGAGAATCGCGGTGTCGATCAAACCGGGCAATACGTCGGCCACCCGCACGCCATGCCGGTGCCACTCGACGCTGAGTGCCTCCGTCAGCCCTTTGACGGCGTGTTTGGTTGACGAGTACACCGCGATGCGGGGCAGGCCGTAGGTGCCCGCAGAAGACGATGTCGAGAACATCAGACTGCCGGGTGTCTTCTTGAGATAGGGCAGGGATCCGTAGGCGCCGGTCAGCACCGCTTTGAAGTTCACGTCGACGACGCGCATCGCGGCTTCGTACGGCACGTCTTCGAACCAACCGGATGCGCCGATGCCGGCGTTGTTCCACATCATGTCCAGTCCGCCGCCGGGGTTGGGGGCACAGAAATCAGCAAGGGCGCTGTCCAGGGCCGCCTTGTCCGTCACATCAACGGCGCGCGTCCACAGCCGCTCGGACCCGAGTTCCTGGGACAGCGCTGCCAGGCCGTCGTCGTTGCGGTCGACCGCGCCGACTCGCCACCCTTTGGCGTGAAAGAGTCTGGCTCCCTCGCGGCCCATGCCGCTGCCCGCCCCAGTAATGAAGATCGATTTCACGCCTCGACCACATCTTTGATGCGGTTGAGGGTTTTGGTCATGTCACGGATATTGCGTCGCTTGCGCAGAAAGCCGCCGAACACAAAATACGCGCTAATCATGGGTGACGGATTGAGCCAAAATGATTCGGTCACGTCCGTTCCGCCACCGGCAGGCGCCAACCGGTAATGCCAGTTGTTCACCTCTCGATCGCCGACCAGAACCACAAAACCGAATTCGCGACCGGGCTCGCACGCGGTCACCCTGCATGTCGTCCAATACACCGGCCCTATCTCGTTTCGGCGAACGTGGCCGCGGAATTTCGCGCCGAGGGCGGGGCCGGTCGCGTCGCCCAGCCACTCCGCTTCCATCACTTCGGGGGAGAACTGTCCCGTGTTGCGGACGTCTGCGATCAGATCCCAGATTTTGTCCGCGGGGGCCGCCATGTGCACTGTCGCCGAACCTTCCATTCCCCGATCCAAACACATGTTTGGACCGGGTCATAGACCTCGACGCGCGCGGGGGCGGTTAATCAGAAGTGCGGAATGGCCGCTTGGATGAGCCCGTTGATTATTTGCTTGATGCCCTGAGCGGGGTGCGAGAAGATCGCGGTGGGAAGGCCCGACTTGGCGCCGCACGTCGGCCACGGGTCCAGCCCCTGCTCGGCGAAAAGCCGGTTGGCAACGTCGATTTGCTGCTCCTTGGATGCGTCCGCCGGATTGCCGACACCGCCGTACTTGTTCCAGGTGGCCTGCTTGAATTGCAGCCCGCCGTAGTCGCCGTTGCCGGTGTTGGCGTGCCAGTTGCCACCGGACTCGCACTGGGCGACTGCGTCCCAGTTGGGGGTTCCGGTGGCGCTGGCCACTCCGGTGGACAGAGGTATGGACGCTGCAACGATCCCGCCGATCACGGCGGCCTTGGCGAGAAGCCTGCAGAGATTTTCCATGTCAATCATTTCGTCGTGCGTGTTCAAAGCGTTACCGATTTGAATGGCCCGCGAGATAAGAAATCTATGGCATTGAAATCGGCACGTCAGAAGGCGAATGAAAGTCTTATCGCGCCAAATTCTTCAGGCACAGTAAGATTCGGTGGCCGATGACAGCGCGGTTTGATAGAGGTTGTCGAACCGACGGCTCCGTATGACATCGCTTCGGGCGGCGTCGAGCTGCGGGGCGCAGGCCGACGAATGCAGCAGGCCCCAGTCGTGCACGAGCTGAGTCAGCATCGTCTGGTTGAGCCCGTCGATCGCCGATCGCGACGCCGACAGATCCGGTGGCGCACCCGGCGCGTCGGAAGGATTGAGCTGCCAATCCGCGAATCGGGTGTGTTCGATGTGCTCGGTGGCCTTGATCTGATCGGTAAAGACCCGGGTGACGTAGCCGGGGTCGATGCGTTGGGCGGCAGCGTCAGCGCCCAACTCGTTGAGTTCTTGCTGCACGCGGGCGGGGTCGTCGATGGCTCCGCGCGTGCTCCACTTGAAGGCGGCCACCGGCTCGGCGATCTGCAACCGCTGCGCGGCCGCGTCAACCAACGCCGTGAGCGGGCTGGTGGCGTCGGCTCGCGAGGGCCCAGCGCCAACAGGCACCGCCAACCCTGCCAAGAGAGCCAGGGCGGCGCAGCGGCGGGTGCTGATGATCATCGGGGCCTTTAACGCGCTACTGCGCCTGACGGTTACGTCAAGCGCAGTAACGACATCCGGCAGGTCGGGGTTATCCGCCGCCGCCGGGGGTAGCGCCCAAGGTGCCCTGCAAGTCGGGCTTCATGGCGTTGAGCTGCTGACCCCAGTACTCCCAGCTGTGCGTTCCATTGGCAGTGAAGTTGAATACGGCGTTGTGGCCACCGGCCGCGTTGTACGCGTCCTGGAACTTCAGGTTGCTGCTGCGCACGAAGTTCTCCAGGAACTCCGCGGGCATGTTCGCCCCGCCCAGCTCGGACGGTGTGCCATTGCCGCAGTAGACCCAGAGTCGGGTGTTGTTGCCGACCAGCGCCGGGATATTCAGGCTCGGGTCGTTACGCCTCCAGGCCGGGTCGCTTGACGGTCCCCACATGTCGTCGGTCTTGTAGCCGCCCGCGTCGCCCATCGCGAGGCCGATCAGGGTCGGCCCCATGCCCTGGGACGGGTCCAACAAGGCTGACAACGAACCGGCGTAGATGAACTGTCCAGGGTGATTGACAGCCAGGATCATCGCCGATGAACCGGCCATCGAGAGCCCGACCGCGGCGCCACCGTTCGCCTTGACCTTCCGCTCAGACGACAGGTAGCCCGGCAGCTCGCTGGTCAGGAAGGTCTCCCACTTATACGTGGAACAGCCGGCCTTGCCGCAGGCCGGCTTGTACCAGTCGCTGTAGAAGCTGGACTGGCCACCGACGGGCATGACGATTGACAGGCCCGACTTGTAGTACCACTCAAAGGCGGGAGTGTTGATGTCCCACCCGTTGTAGTCATCTTGAGCCCGCAGACCGTCGAGCAGGTACACGGCGGGCGAGCCGTCTCCACCGCTCTGGAATTGCACCTTGATACTGCGTCCCATCCCAGCGGACGGCACCTGGAGGTATTCCACGGGCAGACCTGGCCGCGAGAATGCCGCCGCGGTCGGGGCTCCGCCGGCAAGGCCGATCAGGCCAGGAAGCGTGGCGGCCACTGCCGCACCGACCAACAGCCGGCGCCCCCAGGCCCGGATCTTCTGGGTCACGTCTGCCATACCTTTGCCCCTTGTCTTCATGTGCATTTCCAGAAATTTACCGTGTGAATAGGGCAAATGTCGATCTGGACACGAAGTAATCTCGGTTTTGTATCGGTTACATCAGCCAATTCCGCAACTGCGATAAGCGCGGCGCAAAGCCCGTGGTTGCCACTCCAAAGCCACACCAACCGTTTCTTGCGGCACGGCCATGACCAGCCTGAGCAGGCACAACGGTGGGCTGGTGCGCCCAGGGACCCCGGTGGCAGACGACATGTGGCGCGGGATTCAAAGCGCGTCTGATCAAAATGGAAGACCCGATATCAACTAGCTCTGCCGCGACATTTACGCGGATGTCAGACACTGCCTAACAGTGCCTTGCTTGTTTCGATCGCCCCTGGCGTGTCTGCCAGCCAGTATCCGGATCGGGGCAGCCGATCTTGCGTCGACCGCGTAGGCTCTCTCGAGACAAGCCGATGGGGACGACGTTATCCCGGTCCGTTCCGGCCTCTCATGAATCACCGCACAGCTGCCTTGCTGGTGCGCGGCGGTGGGGATGGGGGCTTCGGAGGTCCGGGATCGATTGAGGTGCAAATTTTGGACACGGTACTAGGGCTATCAGTCACACCGACCGCCCTTGGATGGGTCCTCGCTGAAGGACACGACGCAGACGGCACCATCCTGGACCACCGAGAATTAGAGCTACGCGGCGATGGTGCCTTGCCAGCCGTGAGTACCGCAGAGCAGGTCGCTGACGAGGTGTTACGAGTCGACGCGCTTGCTGCCGAGAGCGATCAGCATCTTCGTGTCATCGGCGTGACCTGGAACGACGATGCGTCCGCGCAAGCGGCTCTGCTACTGGAGTCATTGACGGATGCCGGCTTCGACAACATCGTGCCGGTGCGGTGGCTCGACACTGTCGAGACGTTGGCGAGGGCCATCGCTCCGGTCATCGGCTACGACCAGACCGCGGTGTGCATTCTCGAGCACGACTGGTCGACCGTCGTCATGGTCGACGCCCACGACGGCGGCTCCCAAACGGCCGTCAAGCGGGTACGCGGCGGTTTTGACGGGCTGACGTCCTGGCTGACCGGAATGTTTGACCGCGACGGGTGGCGGCCGGCCGGGGTGGTTGTCGTCGGCTCGGACACCGACAACAACGCATTGTCATGGCAACTCGAAAAGGCTTTGCCAGTACCGGTGTTCGCGCAAACGATGGCCCAGGTGACAGTCGCGCGGGGCGCCGCACTGGCGGCGGCGCAAAGCACCGAGTTCACCGATGAGCAGTTGGTGGCGCGCACCGATGAACCTGTCACCGCGCCCAGGGGCCCTCGCCAGTGGTCTTACGCCGGAGCCGTGACCGCATTGGCTGCCGGTGCAATCACCTTTGTCACGTCGCTGGCGCTGGCGGTGGGTTTGCAGTTGGCACCGGACGAGGATCCCGGAGCGACGAAGCACGTGGTGCACTCCCCGACGCCGCAAGTCGCCGAAGCGGTAGCGCCGGCCGTTGGATCGCCGCCCAACTCCGACCCGCCGGCTCCGCAGTCAAAGGCACCGGCTCCGGAAGCGGCTCCCGAGCCCGTCACGGAATCAGGCACACCGGATCCGAACGGCCCCCAGCCGTATCTGACGCGAGTGCTTGACCACATACCTGGCGATTACGGTGATTCAACGCCGACCGCGTCGCCCCAGCCTTGAGTCGATCGGTCAATCTTCTTTGGCGCGAACGGCAGTGAACGCCACCGTTACGTCGTCGGCGACCCGCACCGAGCCCATCAGCAGTGAGTAGGGTTTGACGCCGTAATCGGACTGGCGCACCGCGGATTGGGCGGACATCCGCCACGAGTCGCCGAGATCCTCTGTGCGCAGATCGATTACGTGCGTGCGCGACTTGCCGTGGATCTGCAGTTTCCCGCTAAGCCGATACCCGTCGCCGATTCTCTCGATGGCGTTCGCGGTGAAGCGGATATCCGGAAAGCGGCTGGCGCCCAGCACCTTCAACGCATTCGAGCGTGCCAGGGCTTTCTCCGGCGCTGACAGACCTTTCAAACCACCATCGCCCCGCAACACCTGCAGCGAGTCTGCCTTCACCGCAAGCTCAGCCGTGACGGGTTGCCCGCCGGTCCAGCTCACCGCGGCCTGCCAGCGCTTCATCGCAATGGTGAGCCGATGGCCCATTTGTGCGGCCCTGCCCTCGACGCCGGTGTGCACGAGTAGCTCACCGTCGGCCGCGTCCAGCGTCCATGCCACGTTTTGATCGTGGGTCACATGGTCAAAACGGTACGGTAGTGCGCCCGCCCCTGCTCCAACGCCGCATAGCCTTCGGCCGCCTGGGCCAGCGGCAGCTCCTCGATCCATGTCCGCACGCCGGACAAGACCGCGAAATGCATTGTGTCTTCGATATCTTGCGCCGTGCCCGACGGATGGCCGATGACACTGAGCCCCGGCGTGATCAGCTGCAGGGGACTGATCGGCAGCGGTTCGACGGTCACACCGATGGTGACGAGTTCGCCTTGCGGCGCCAGTCCGCCGATCGTCGCGGCCATGGCCGCCGAGTTGCCTACGGTGGCGAGCACGACCGCCGCCCCACCGAGGTCCTGCAGCGCCTCGGATACATCGGCGCTGGTCGAGTCGATGTAGTGGTGCGCGCCCAATTTGCGGGCGTCGTCGGCTTTAGCGGTGCCGCGATTGATCGCGATGGTCTCGAAACCCATCGCGCGGGCGAACTGCACCCCGAGGTGTCCGAGCCCGCCGACGCCGACAATCGCAACCCGGTCACCCGGGAGCGCATTGGTGTGCCGCAGCGCGTTATAGGTGGTGACGCCGGCGCAACCCATCGGGGCGGCTTCTGCGTCCGACATCTCGGCTGGGATTCGTGCCATCGCGTTGGCCGGCACCGTCACCGATTCCGCGTAGCCGCCGGGATAACTCAGGCTGGGGACCTTGCCGTTCACGCAGTGAATGAAAATGCCCTTGCGACAGGGATCGCACTGATAGCAGCATCCGCCGAACCAGCCAACCGCGACGCGGTCGCCGACCGCGAAATCGTCGACGCCGGCACCGAGTTCGGCGATCGTTCCGGCGATTTCGTGTCCGGGCGTCAACGGCCACGACATGCCCGGAAATTCACCCGCGACGAAATGAGCGTCGGTGCCGCAAATGCCGCAGGCGCGGACCTTGATGCGTGCCTCACCCCGGCCTGGTGCCGATGTTTCGACCTCAGTCAGCTCCAAGGGCGCGCCCGCGGACTTTACGTGAACCGCCATGTGCTTCGACATCAACGTACCCTACTGCGCAACAGGGGATTTCGCTGCCCCGGTGCCGGTGTAGTCGACCTGCCAGTGCTTGATGCCGTTCAGCCAGCCCGAACGCAATCGCTCGGGTTTGCTGATCGGCGTGATGTCGGGCATGGCGTCGGCGATCGCGTTGAACATCAGGTCGATGGTCATCCGCGCCAGGTTCGCGCCGACACAATAATGCGCGCCGGTGCCGCCGAATCCCACATGCGGATTCGGGTCGCGCAGGATGTTGAAGCTGAACGGGTCGTCGAACACCTCTTCGTCGAAATTGGCTGACCGGTAGACGATTACGACCCGCTGGCCCTTCTTGATCTGCACCCCGGACAGCTCGTAGTCCTCGAGGGCGGTCCGCTGGAACGACGTGACCGGCGTGGCCCAGCGGACGATCTCGTCCGCCGTAGTGACAGGGCGTTCCTTCTTGTACAGCTCCCACTGATCGGGGAAGTCGGTGAAGGCCATCATGCCCTGGGTGATGGAGTTGCGCGTGGTCTCGTTGCCGGCGACGGCCAGCAGGATGACGAAGAAGCCGAACTCGTCATCGGAGAGCTTGTGGCCATCGATGTCGGCCTCGACCAGCTTTGTGACGAGGTCGTCCCCAGGGTTTTCTGCCCGGTCCGCGGCCATTTGCATGCCATAGGTAATCAGTTCGACCGATGCGCCCATGGAGTCATTGGTGGCGAACTCGGGATCCTGATCGCCCACCATCTGGTTTGACCAATGGAACAGTTTCATGCGGTCCTCTTGGGGTACGCCCATCAGGCCGGCGATGGCTTGCAGCGGCAGTTCGCACGAGACCTCTTCGACGAAGTCGCCAGAGCCCTTGGCCGCGGCGGCCTCGACGATGCGGCGGGCACGTTCGTTCAGGTCATCGCGCAACCGCTCGACGGCTCGGGGTGTAAAGCCTCGAGAGATGATTTTGCGCAGCCGGGTGTGCTGCGGGGCGTCCATGTTGAGCAGGACGAACTTGCCCGTCTCGAGCTGCTCTCCCGCTGTGCCGTCTTTGTAGCGTGGCAGCGCGGTGTTTTGCAGGCTGGAGAACACGTCGCTGCGCAGCGATACCTCTTTGACGTCCTTGTGCTTGGACACCACCCAGTATCCGCCGTCCGCGAACCCACCAGTGCCGATGGGCTGCTCGTTCCACCAGATCGGGGCGCTCCGGCGCAACTCGGCCAGCTCCTCGACGGGCAGCCGCTCTTTGTGGATGTCCGGGTCGGTGAAGTCGAACCCGGGCGGCAGGTCGGGAACCTGCTTGGTGGTTGGCTTGGTGGTCGGCATGTATAGAGCCCCTCCTCGATACGAAGTCCATTCAGTTCTCTTGTGCCAAATAAACCATTGCTACACCACGGTTGGGAAGCGTCGGAGCAAGATCGATGAAGCAAAACTGGAACACGTTCACCCCCGACGAGTTCGACGGCGAAGCGAGCTTGTGGCTCACGCAGCAATGGATATGCTTTGGTGCAGGTCACCGGCGACTTCACAGGCGGGGTGGAAAATGATTCGGAAGCTAGTCAGCGCCGTTGCGGTAACGGGCGCCACGATCAGCATGGCGCCGTGCGCCGCCGCTGGCTACGACGGCGACGTGCCGGGCATGAATTATCAGGCTTCTCTGGGTGCACCGTGCGACAACTACGAGCACTTCATCTTCGGACGCGGCCCAAGCGGCCAGGCAGAAGCGTGTCATTTCCCGCCGCCCAACCAGTTCCCGGCGGCCACCGTCGGGTATTGGGTGATCTCCTACCAACTGTATGGAGTCCAGCAGACGGGCGCGAAGTGCCCGGGGCCCCAATCAGCGGCGCAGACGCCGGACGGGCTCCCCATGCTCTGTCTGGGAGCTCAAGGATGGCAGCCCGGCTGGTTCACCGGGGCAGGGTTCTTCCCGCCGGCCGGATAACCGGCTCCATCCGCGGCCACGGACCATCGGCCGGTCATGCCACCACCACCCCTTCAGGCAAGATTCCGACCGTGACGGTTTCGATTTGCCCGCTGGCGATGTCGATCACCGTCACCATGCCGTTGGCGGGAAAGGTGGTGGCGTTGGCGGCAAAGGCGTTGGTGAGGTACAGGGTGCTGTCAGTGGGGTTGATCGCGATATCGAACGGGACCGGGTTTCCCGAGAACAAGGTGTAACCGAAGTGGAGGGCGGCGTCGGTAGGGATCGCCGACAGGGCGCTGTCGCCGGAGTCAACGACGTAGAGGGTGCTGTTCGCGGGGTCGACCACCAGCCCGTTCGGCTCGGTGCCGACCCCGATGGTGTCGGTGACGGCGTGGCTGGTGGGGTTGATCACCGACACGTTGTTGCTGTTGAGGTTGCCCACGTAGACGGTGCCGTTGGTGGGGTCGACCGCCAGCCCGGCCGGGCCGCTGCCAACCGGGATGTTGGTGACGTCCTTGTTGCTGGGGAGGCTGATCACCGACACGTTGTTGTCGCCGGAGTTGGCGACGTAGAGGGCAGTGCCCTTGGGGTTGACCGCCAGCGCGTCCGGGCCCGCGCCGACCGACAAGTTGCCGACGACGGCGTTGGAACCTGTGTTGATCACCGACACCGTGTTGTCGAAGGAGTTGGTGACGTAGACGGTGCTGCCGGTGGCGTTGACCGCCACCCCGACCGGGGAGGTTCCGACCGGGATGGTTGGCCACGACCTGATTGAAGACGGGGTTCAGCACCGACACGCTGCCGAAGGTGCCGCCGTTGACGACGTAGATATCTCCCTGCCCGCCGGTGCCGCCCGTCCCGCCGGCGCCGCCTGCGCCACCGCTGTGGAGGAGGAGAAGCTCTGTGTGCGCGCCGCCGCCGGTGCCGCCGTTTTGGCCCGGCCCCCCCGACCCGCCATGGCCACCGTTGCCGACCAGCCAACCGCCGGCGCCGCCGGCCTGCCCTGTGCCCGCCGCCCCATTGGCACCGTTACCAAATAGCGGGCGCCCCGTGAGATCCTTCACCGGCGAAAACGCCGCCAGATCCTGCGCTTGGTGCTCTAAGGCCTGCAGCGGCGACGCATTAGCGGCCTCCGCGGCCGCATAGGAACTGCAGCGCTATTCAATGCCTGCACAAACTCGGCATGAAACGCCGCGGCCCGAGCGCTGCTGACACCTCATCGCCGGCAGCCGCGATCACCGCGGTCGTCGGCGCCGCGGTCGTCGAATTAGCCGCACCCAGCGACGAGCCGATACGTGCCACATCCGCGGCCGCCGCCACATATTCCGGCAGCGCGATCACGAACGACATCACAGCACTCCTGCCATCGATTCATGCCCGTTGACAGGACCCTAAAAAGTGCAGGCCGCCGTTGCATCAGGGAAACCCCTACAATTTCAACCCCTAGTTTTAACGACCTGAGAGGTTAGCTAAGCCAAGCAGCTGGCGGGTGGTTCGCCGCCGAGTGATATCCGATCACAGGATGGCCGTTGCAACGGATAGATCTGTGGGCCAGGGAGTTTCGTTTGCCCTGCTGCGCCCGTGGATGCGCCAGCCGCCGCCGTCAGGGATCTTGCCGAGTTTCTTGACGTCAAGGTGCACCAAGTCGCCGGGGCGGGGATGTTCGTAGCGTCTGACGACTTGGCCGGTAGCCCGGTCCAGCCAGCACAGTTTGGCCACCCCGTAGCGGGTCAAAACCCGGTGCACCGTGGAAACGTTCAGGCCGAGCAGGTAGGCGATACGCCACTGCGAAACCAAGCGCGAATTTTCGCGGTGGCGTTGCGCTCGCGGCGGGAAAAGCTGACGGCACGGCTCGGTTCTCACCACGTCTAGAGTCGTTCTAAAGGTCCCACAACCAAGGAGACTCACATGGGCTTCAACGCCAAAGACGCCGTCGATGCGGCCAAAGACATCGCGACCAATGCCGTCGAAAAGGCCTCAGACATCGTCGAACACGCCGGCGACATCCTCCGGGGCGACATCGCGGGCGGCGCCAGCGGCATCGTCCAGAGTTCGGTCGACATCGCCACTCACGCGGTGGACAGAACGAAAGAAGTCTTCACCGGCGGCGGCAAGTACGAAGTTGAAGAGGATTGATTGCGCGGTCTAACCGCCGTCAGACGCTGGCAGCCTCGTTCAGTTCGTCGAGCCTGTTCGTCGCCTCGAGGTACTCCTGCACCCACCGTTCGATGACCGCCGCCGACTTCTCCACCTTGGTGAACTGACCAACGACCTGACCGATCGGATTGAACGCGACGTCGACACTCTCGTTCGGGTACCTGTTCGTGGCCCGCACCGCGATGCCGGAAACCATGTACTGCAGCGGCATACCGAGCGGCTTCGGGTTGTCCGGGTTCTCCCAAGCCTCGGTCCAGGCGTTGCGCAGCATCCGGGCCGGCTTGCCCGTGAAGGAACGACTGCGGACGGTGTCGCGGCTGCCGGCCTTGACGTACGTCGCCTGCTGAACCGGGGTGTTGTGGGCCTCCTCGACCATCAGCCACTGAGAACCGGTCCACGCGCCTTGGGCGCCCAGCGCCAGGGCCGCCGCGATCTGCTGACCGCTGCCGATACCCCCGGCCGCCAGCACCGGCACCGGTGCGACTTCCTTGACGACCTGCGGCCACAGCACAATCGATCCCACCTCGCCGCTGTGCCCACCGGCCTCGCCGCCCTGGGCGATGATGATGTCGACGCCGGCGTCGGCGTGCTTACGGGCCTGCGATGGGGAGCCGCACAGCGCGGCCACCTTGCGGCCCGAATCGTGAATGTGCTTGATCATGTCGGCCGGGGGAGTGCCGAGCGCGTTGGCGATCAGCGTCATCTTCGGGTGCTGTAACGCGACCTCGACCTGCGGGGTAGCGGTCGCCTCGGTCCAACCGAGCAGCTGCAGACTGTCCCCGTCGGCGTCCTCAATCGGCACACCGTGATCGGCGAGGACCTTCTTGGCGAAGTCCAGATGTTCTACGGGCACCATCGCCTGCAGTGTCTTGGTCAGCTCTTCAGCTGAGAGGTGAGAGTCCATGCCCTCGTACTTATTCGGGATGACGATGTCCACGCCGTAGTGATGGTCGCCGATGTTTTCGTCGATCCATTTGAGCTCGATCTCCAGCTGCTCGGGCGTGAAACCGACGGCGCCGAGCACGCCGAATCCGCCGGCCTTGCTGACTGCGACCACAACATCGCGGCAGTGCGTGAAAGCAAAGATTGGAAACTCGATACCGAGTTCATCGCAAATGGCGGTATGCATGCCTACTCCTGAGACGTTCGCCGAATTGGAACGTGTTCTAGTTTAGTACCGACCCGGTTAACATGGCCAGGGGGTCCTGAGCTGCGCGTTACCACTAATACTCGTCACGCACCCGCGTGGCCGGCCATTCGGGGCACCGGGTGGCCGCCGACCCTTGATCCGCTCCGGCGCCAACGGGTAGCGTAGGGCTGCCAATTACGAACCTATGAGTAGCGTAATTGCACTCCAGGGAAAGGATCGGCGCGATGCGCAGCGTGTACTCCGGGCATCCTTTCACCACGGCAACACCCGAAATCGCGGCCGCGCTGGAGGATGTCAGTGTCCCCACGCTGCTGCTTTCGCTCGTCCACATCACCGGCGATCCTCGCTTCATCCGCGACTTCAAGCAGATGGGCATCTTCCTCAACGAGGTACAGGGATTCATGTCCGAGGATGACAAAGCCCGGGCCCGAGCCGAGGCGCTGTCGGTGATCACCGAGTACCGAGACCGCGGTTGCCCCGAGCCGCCACCGCTGGACCCCGAACTGATCAGGGAAATGCTGGACTGGGCGGCGTGCGAGCACGTTCCCGACGACTACCTGGCCCTGGTGTCCGAGGAGTTGGACCTAGACGGGGTCGACCCCCGCCGCCCGGCGCCCCTGCCGGTCGATCGTGCTGCCGAACTCCCCGTCCTCGTCGTCGGGTGCGGCGAATCCGGCATCCTGGCCGGCGTGCGCCTCAAACAAGCCAACATCCCGTTCACCATCGTGGAGAAAAACGCGGGCCCGGGCGGAACCTGGTGGGAGAACAGCTATCCGGGCGCGCGGGTGGATGTCGCCAACCATTTCTATTGCTACAGCTTCGAACCCAACAACAACTGGACGCACTTCTTCGCGGAGCAGGACGAGTTGCAGGACTATTTCACTCAGGTGCTGGCCAACCACGACCTGGGTGAGCACGTGCGATGGAACACTGAGGTTCTCGCGGCCGAATGGAACGACGACGACGGTGTCTGGAGCGTTTCGCTGCGCGGCGCCGACGGACAAATCACCGCGATTGACGCGCGGGCGTTGATCACCGCGGTCGGCCAGCTGAACCGACCGAATGTCCCCGAATTCGAAGGTTCTGACGCCTCTGATGCCTTTGCAGGGCCGTCCTTTCACTCCGCGGCCTGGGATCACTCGGTGGATCTAGCCGGTAAGCGGGTGGCACTGATCGGGGCCGGGGCCAGCGGCTTCCAGATCGCGCCCGCGATCGCCGAGGACGTTCAGCAACTCACCGTGTTCCAGCGGACCGCCCAGTGGATGTTCCCGAATGCCATGTATCACGACGAGGTCGGCGACGGCGTGCAATGGGCCATGCGTCATTTGCCGTTCTACGGCAGGTGGTACCGATTTCTCGTGCTGTGGCCCGGCTCCGACAAAGGTCTTGACGCCGCCGAGGGCGACCCGAATTATGCGGGCCAGGACAATGCCGTCAGCGACATCAACGCCGCCGCCCACATGATGTTCTCGCAGTGGATCACCAGCCAGGTCGGCGAAGGCCCGAATTCACAAGAGTTGCTGGCCAAGGTGATGCCCGACTATCCCGCCTGCGGCAAGCGGACCCTGCAGGACGACGGCACCTGGCTGCAGACACTGCAGCGCGACAACGTCAAACTGGTGCGCACCCCGATCGAGCGGATCACCGCCGCCGGTGTCGTCACCGAAGACGGTGTGACACACGGCGCCGACGTCATTGTCTACGCCACCGGATTCCGGCATACCGATGTGCTATGGCCGCTAAACGTGACCGGCCGCAACGGAATCGATCTACACGCCATGTGGGGGAGCCGCCCGTACGCCTACCTTGGCATCACGGTTCCGGAATTCCCCAACTTCTTCATCATTTACGGGCCCGGAACCCATTTGGCCCACGGCGGCAGCCTGATCTTCCAGTCCGAGCTCCAGATGCGCTACATCGACCAGTGCCTACAGCGACTGGTCGAGACCGATCTGCATTCTGTGGAACCACGGGCCGAGGCCGCCACCGATTGGCATCAGCGGACTCAGGCTCAAATCAAGACAATGGTGTGGGCGCACCCGGCGGTCAAACACTCGTATTTCAAGAATGCCGACGGAGAGATCCACACCGTCAGCCCGTGGCGCCTCAATGAGTACTGGGCCGCGGTCCGCGAACCCGATTGGTCGCAATTCGTTATCCGGCAAAGAAAGTGAGCGTCCCTCTATGCGCACGGTAGTCGTCGATGGGCCCCGCAGCATCCGGGTCGACACCCGCCCCGATCCAGCGCTTCCCGGCCCCGACGGAGTGATCGTCGAAGTCACAGCGTCGGGCATCTGCGGATCCGATCTGCACTTCTACGAGGCCGACTTTCCGATGCCCGACCCGATCGCGCTCGGGCACGAAGCCATCGGCACCGTCGTGGAATCCGGGCCGGACGTGCGCAATGTCAAAGTCGGCGACCAGGTGATGGTGTCGTCGGTCACCGGCTGCGGCAGCTGCCCGGGATGTGCCACCAGCGACCCGGTGATGTGTTATTCGGGGTTTCAGATCTTCGGCGGCGGCGTGCTCGGCGGCGCACAAGCCGATCTGTTGGCCGTGCCCGGCGCCGACTTCCAGCTGCGCAAGGTGCCCGACGGCATCAGCACCGAACAGGCGCTGCTGCTCACTGACAACCTGGCCACCGGTTGGGCGGCGGCGCAGCGCGCCGATATTCCGTTCGGTGGGACGGTGGCGGTCATCGGACTGGGAGCGGTCGGCCTCTGCGCGTTGCGCAGCGCGTTTTTCCAGGGTGCGGCAACGGTTTTCGCTGTGGACAAAGTCGAAGGACGCCTGCAGCGCGCCGCGCGGTGGGGCGCGACCCCAATCACGTCGCCGGCAACCGAAGCCATCCTGGCCGCCACCGGTGGGCGCGGCGCCGACGCGGTGATCGACGCCGTCGCCACGGACGCCTCCCTGACCGACGCCATCAACGCCGTGCGGCCGGGAGGAACCGTCTCGGTGGTCGGAGTGCACGATATGAATCCGTTCCCGCTCAACGCATTGGGCTGCCTGATTCGGAGCACCACACTGCGGATGACCACGGCACCGGTGCAACGCACCTGGCCGGAATTGATCCCACTGCTGCAGTCCGGGCGCCTCGACGTCGACGGCATCTTCACCACGACCATGCCGCTGGCCGAAGCCGCCAAGGCCTACGCCACCGCCGAATCGCGGTCCGGCGACGACGTCAAGATCCTGCTGACGCCCTAATCGCTGTCGACAAGGTCGTCACGGCGAACGTGCTTCGCCAGATGACGCAACGTCCGCACCGGTCCGCGGCGCCCCGAGACAAGACACATGACTGGCCAGCCGTGCACCGCGGCCTCCGCGGCCAACCCCGAACGAGGGTTCACCGGCCGTGGATAGCCGACGACTGACATCGACGCCGCATCCTCGTCCCCGTCGGCGTAGAAGAAACTGCTTTCTACCGCAACGTCATTGTCGGCACAAAATTGTTGTACCGCCGTAGCCTTCGTCGCCCCCCACACAATCGGTTTGACGATTCCGCCGGTCAGCTGTCCGCAATCGTCGAGTTCAAACCGGTTGCACTGAACGTTGGAGATGCCGAGAAAGCGGGCAACGGGTAGCGCCTGGATGGAGAGCGCCGATGAACTGAGCACCACGGTATGTCCGCGCTGCTGATGCGCCTGGACGACTTCGCGCATGTGCGAATACACGCGCGCAGCGACGCGTTCCACAAAGAGCCGCTCGCCCAGCTCGTCGAGTGTGTCAAGCGACTCGCCCCGCAGATAGCCGGCAGCCCGCACGATGAGGTTCTCAAACTCCAGGCGACCGAAGCGATAGCGCAGCGCTGCATCGAACACGCCCAGCAGCTCGCCGATTCCGGCTTGCCGACGCCGGATCCGATCGCCGACGTGAACGGCTGCCGTGAAGCCGTCGACCAGGGTGCCGTCCAGGTCGAAGAACGCGCCGACCCCAGGCCCCGGCGCACTGGCGCCGATCTCCGCAATCGCGCCGGCGGGGGAGAGCTTCGTGATCATCACCATCTCGACTCACCCCAACCTGGTCGCCGTGACGTATTGCGAATTCATGAAGGCGTCGATCTTCACATCCACCTCCGGAGGCGTCATCCCGTAGCCGGCCTGCAACTGCAGCGTGTTGCGCACAGGTTCGACATCCCAGCCGTGCGCGGCCAGCCATTCCGCCGGGTCCGTCTTGGGCTCGTAGGTCAGCGCGGAGAAATCCACGTCTCCTGACATATTGACCCCGGGGTGAGCCGTTTCCAGGGCGGTTAGTTGATCGTGATCCAAGCGTGACCCTAACGCGCCCAACGCAACTCGGCTGCCCGGTGCGGAGAGCTCAGTGATCCGGGCGAAGAGCGCCGTTTGGGCCTCATCGGTCAGATACGGCAGCAGTCCTTCGACCGACCATGCGCTGGGGCTTTGAGGGTCGAATCCCGCCACTTTCAACGGCGTGGGCCAATCGGTACGCAGATCGGCTGCCGCGTCGCTCCTGCGCGCTTTGGGGGCGATGCCCCGCTCACCGAGCACGCGCGCCTTGAAATCCAGGACTTTCGGCTGATCTATCTCAAAAACCGTTGTCTCGTCCGGCCATTCGAGGCGGTATGTGCGGGAGTCCAATCCGGCGGCGACGATCACCGCCTGTCGAATGCCGGCCGCACCGGCGGCCACGAAGAAGTCATCGAAGAATCGGGTCTGCACGCCGTAAAGGCGGGGAAATGCTGTTTCGTCCTCTGATTTCCCCGGGTTGGCAAGCGCACCCGCCAGATACGGGTCCCGCGATGCCTCGATGAAGTACTTCGCAAATTCGTCCAGGACCAGCGGTTTCGGGCTTACCGCGTGAACCGCGCGCCAGCCGGCTACCAGCAAAGCCGTGTAACCCACGCCGGAGACGATGTCCCATTCATCATCTTCGGAACGAAGCGATCCGAATTCCGGCGCAGTACTCATGCGCGCAAGCTTGCCAATACATAGCCCATAAAACCGTTGTACTCGAAGCGACGCCGTCAGAGGTCCAAAATCACCGTAACCGGGCCGTCGTTTACGAGTTCGACCTGCATATTCGCGCCGAACACCCCAGATTCAACGCTGGCACCTAGCTCGCGCAGGGTTTCCGCAAAGGTCGCGACCAGCGGTTCGGCCACCGTCCCTGGGGCGGCCGCATTCCACGAGGGGCGACGGCCCTTCGCGGTGTCCGCGTAGAGCGTGAACTGGCTGACCACCAGGATAGGTGCGTTCAGGTCCGCCGCTGACCGGTCATTTGTGAGAACGCGGAGATTCCAGAGCTTTTCAGCAAGCCGCCGCGCCTTATCCGCGTCGTCACTGTGGGTGACGCCGACGAACGCGAGCAGGCCCTGGCTGTCCGGCCGGATTGCACCGACCACCTCGCCGTCCACCGACACCGTGGCCGACGAAACCCTTTGCACGAGAACCCGCATGGGTTCGATACTGCCAGTACGCTTGCCAGATGTCTGTGCTGGTTGCATTCTCGGTGACCCCATTGGGTGTAAGTGAGGGCGTCGGCGAAATCGTCGCCGAGGCGGTCCGGGTTGTCCGCGATTCCGGGTTGCCCAATAAGACGGATTCGATGTTCACCGTGATCGAAGGTGAAACCTGGGAGGAAGTGATGGCGGTGGTGCAGCGCGCGGTGGAGGCCGTCGCCGCTCGCGCGCCTCGGGTCAGCACTGTGATCAAGGTGGACTGGCGAACCGGGGTCACCGACGCGATGACGCAGAAGGTCGCGTCCGTCGAGCGGTATCTGTCCGAGGGTTAGGTCTGGGACTCGGGGCGGGAGACCTGCCGCGAGGGCCTATTTGCTCAGGCGGCGTAGCGTCAGCACTTGACGCTGGCCGAACAGACTCAGTCGGCTCCCAATGGAGGTAGACCGATGGCTCATCACCCCGCTCCGACACTGACGCAAACCGCATGAGCGGCGACGCGCCCACCAACGGTGGCGACGGCCAGCCCGGCCAGGCCGGCCAGGGCGGCGCCGGCGGGGCCGGAGGTAGGGGTGGAGCGGGCGGCGCCGGGGGCGCCGGGGGCGCTGGCGGGGCCGGCGGCAACGGCGGCGACGGCGGCAACGGCGGCGACGGGGGCACTCCTGGCCTGGGCGGTCAGGCCGGCGAGGGCGGCGCGCCTGGCGCCGGCGGCGCGTCCGGTGCGGCGGGTCAGCCCGGCCAGCCGGGTCAGCCCGGACAGCCCGGGCAACCTGGCAACCCTGGCCGGTAACGCTTGATCGCCAGCCATTCGCCCTCAAGGGCGTAGTACCGGCAACTGCGGACCGCTGGTGCGTAGGCTCATGGCCGTGAGCGCACGCGCGGGCATCGTCGTCACCGGAACCGAAGTCCTCACCGGACGGGTCCAAGACAGAAACGGCCCCTGGATCGCCGACCGGCTCCTGGAACTGGGCGTCGAGTTGGCGCACATCACCATCTGCGGCGACCGGCCCGACGATATCGAGGCGCAGCTGCGCTTCATGGCCGAACAGGGCGTGGATCTCATCGTCACCAGCGGCGGCCTGGGGCCCACGGCCGACGACATGACCGTCGCGGTGGTGGCACGCTTCTGCGGCCGTGAGCTGGTGCTGGACAACGAGGTCGAGAACAAGATCGCCGAAATCCTCAAAAAGCTCATGGGGCATTTCAATCTTGAGAACTTTGATGCGGTGCTGGCCGCCAATCGCAAGCAGGCCATGATTCCCGCCGGCGCCCAGGTGCTCGATCCGGTGGGCACCGCGCCGGGGGTGGTGGTGCCCGGCAAACCCACGGTGGTCGTGCTTCCCGGACCACCGCGCGAGCTACAGCCGATGTGGCACAAGGCGATCGAGACATCCCAGGCGCAGCAGGCGATCGCCGGCCGAACGATCTACCGCCAGGAGACCATTCGGATGTTCGGGCTGCCCGAGTCCGGTCTGGCCGAGACGCTGCGCGAAGCCGAGGCAGCCGTCCCCGGCTTCGATTCGCTGGAGATCACCACCTGCCTGCGGCGGGGGGAGATTGAAATGGTTACGCGCTTTGAGCCGAGTGCGGCGGCGGTGTACGACCAACTGACGCAGCTGCTACGGGAAAAGCACGGCGAGCAGGTCTACTCCGAGGACGGTTCGCAGGTAGACGATCAGGTCGCGCGGTTGCTGACTGGGCGTCGGATCGCCACAGCCGAATCCTGTACCGCAGGGCTGGTGGCCGCCAGGCTCACAGACCGGCCCGGATCGTCCGAGTATGTGATGGGCGGCGTGGTGTCGTACTCGAACGCGGCCAAACAGGAGTTGCTCGGCGTCGATGCAGCACTGATCGAGGCGAACGGCGCGGTGTCCGAGCCGGTGGCCGAAGCGATGGCCACAGGCGCCCTGCGGCGGTTCGGCGCCGACACCGCCGTCGCGATCACCGGAATCGCCGGCCCGGGTGGGGGAACCGCGGAAAAGCCAGTCGGGACGGTCTGCTTCACCGTGATGCTGTCCGACGGCCGTAAAGACACCCGGACCATGCGGCTGCCCGGTGACCGCTCCGACGTCCGCGAGCGCTCGACGACGGTGGCGATGCACCTGCTGCGACGCTTGCTGAGTGAAACCGAGCCTCACTAGGGCGCTTCTGGCACCGAGTCTGCGCGTGTGGCATCGAGCCGGCGTACAGGGTCAGCTTTTTCGCCTCGACGTTGCCGTCACCGCAGTCTCGGCGTCACTTCGCTTCTGCAGGGATGAAGGAGGTTTCGGCGGCACCAAAGCGGATTCCGGTGGCGTCCTTGCCAATTAGCGTCAGGATCGTGACGGCGAGCAGTACCGGCACGATCGTTGCGGTCAGGGCAAACGGGTACCCATGGGTCTCCGCCAAGCGTTCCTGGATGGGTAAGTTGAACGCGGCCAGCAGGTTGCCCAGCTGGTAGGTCACGCCCGGATAGAGGCCGCGGATGGCGTCCGGCGACATCTCCGTCAGATGCGCGGGGATCACACCCCAGGCGCCCTGCACGAACAGCTGCATCAGAAACGCACCGAGGCACAACATCGCGGCGGTGCGCGAGTAGGCGAATATCGGCACGATCGGCAGGGCCAGCACCGCGCAGAAAACGACGGTGTAGCGGCGGCCGAACCGCTGGGAAAGCGTGCCGAAGAACAGCCCACCAATGATTGCGCCGACGTTGTAGATCACCGCGATCCATTTAACGGTCACGCTGGACAGCCCGGCCCCGTGGTTGACGGAGGACGTCAGGAACGTGGGGTAGACGTCCTGGGTGCCGTGGCTCATCCAGTTGAAGGCGGTCATCAGCGCCACCAGGTAGAAGAATCGGCGAATGACGGCGCCGCTTTTCAACACGTCGCGAATTCTGGTGTTGGTCAGCTTCATCCGGTCTTGCGCGGCTTCCCACACCTCGGATTCCTGCACCCGGTAGCGGATGATCAGGCTGACGAGAGCCGGGATGATGCTGAGTGCGAACAACCAGCGCCACGACAATCCGAGCCAATTCATCACCACCAGCGATGCGATGCTCGCCAGCAGGTAGCCGAGTGCGTAGCCCTCCTGCAGCAGTCCGGAGAAAAAGCCACGCCGTTCGGCGGGCACCTTCTCCATGGCGAGCGCGGCGCCCAGCCCCCATTCGCCGCCCATGCCGATGCCGTAGAGCAGCCGCAGAATCACCAGGACGGTGAAGTTGGGCGCGAACGCGCATAGGAAGCCGACGATGGAGTAAAAGATCACGTCCACCATCAACGGGAGGCGCCGGCCCACGCGGTCGGCCCACAGCCCGAACAACAACGCGCCCACGGGGCGCATCAGCAGGGTGGCGGTCGTGACGAATGCGACCTCGGTCTTGCTGATGTGGAACGTCTTCGCGATGTCTGCGTACACGAACACCACGATGAAGTAATCGAACGCGTCCATCGTCCAGCCCAACATCGCCGCAATGAACGAGTTCCGCTGATCACCGGTGATCTTGTCCTTGGCAGGCTTTTGTGTTGTCACGTTTGCATCGTGGCCCAGTCAGCGCGCTGGCGCGAGGCCCGTGACGATGCAATTCGCGCCAAGTAGCCGAGCAGACACAAAAGCCCCCGCACGCGCGGCGTGTCGCGGGCTTTTGCGTCTCGGGTACCTATCCGGTGGCAAGATCACCGGCATGGGCCCCTTTCTGCTGCGCGCCGCTTTGACCGGATTTGCCTTATGGGTCGTCACCAGGTTCGTGCACGGCCTGACCTTCGTCGGCGGGAACAACCCGTTACAAAGGGTCGGCATCATTTTCGTCGTCGCCGTGATCTTCGGCCTGGTGAACGCATTCATCAGGCCGATCGTCCGGTTGCTGTCGTTCCCGCTATACATCCTGACGCTTGGCTTGTTTCATATCGTCGTCAACGCGATCATGTTGTGGATTACCGCCTGGATCACCGAACACACGACGGGGTGGGGACTGCATATCGACCATTTCTGGTGGACGGCTATTTGGGCCGCGATTTTGTTGTCGATTGTGGGCTGGGTGTTCTCGCTGGTAATTCGGCGCCCCAGTCGCCGCTAAACGGCGCTCACCAACCGCACCACGTCGCGGGCGCAACCCCAGGACAACGTCACGCCGTTGCCGCCGTGCCCGTAGTTGTGGATGCACCGCGCCCGCCCCAACGGTTCCGCCTCCACCCGCACCGACGGACGGTCCGGACGCAGCCCGGTGATGATCTCGATCACCTCGGCGTCGGCAAGCCGTGGCTCGATCCGGCGGCAGCGTTGCAGGATCTGGTCGGTGATCGCGGGTTCGGCGGCGGTGTCCCAACGGTCGGGGATGCTGATGCCGCCACACACCACTCGTTGCGGATGCGGGAAGTAACAGGTCCATTCAGGGCCGTTGTTGATCTCCACAAACAGTTGCTGCAGGCCGGGATTGGCCAGAATGACATGTTGGCCGAAAAGCGGACGCACGGTGTCGTCGCCGGCCAGCGCTCCGGCGCCAAGGCCGGCGCAGTTGACCACTATCGGTGCCGCGGCGGCGGCCTCGTCCAGCGAGTGCACGCGATGCGTCTCGATTTCACATCCGGCCACAGCCAGTCTTGCCGTCAGGTAGGCGAGGTATTGCGGCATGTCGACCATCGGCATCGTGGCGCGGTACCCGGCGTTAAAACCGGCCGGAAGAGCGGCCGGGTCAGCCGGCTGTAGATCGGGGATCAGCCACGCGGCGGAGGCCATCGAGTCGGCGGCCGTCAATTCTCCGACCACCAGCGCCGGCGCCATCCGCACTCCAGTGCTGGGGTCATTGGCCAATTCGCGAAACACCTGCAGGGAGTGCTCGGTCCAGGCCAACGTTTCGGCGGCACGTTCCGCTGGGCGCGGGGGCGCCCAAAGCGCACCGGCCACCACCGAAGTCGTCTGCAGCGGCAATGCCGCCGCCCAAACCCTTACCGGCCACCCCGCCTCGGCCAGACACAAGGCGGAGGTCAAGCCGCTGACCCCGGCACCGACAACCACAACCCGTTGCGATCGACGCGCCACGGCGGCCGGGCCCGTCAGGACTGGGGGGCCTGCTGAGCGGCTGGTGGTCCGGGTGGAGGACCCTGCTGACTCGGCGAAGGAGCTGGCTGACTGGGCGGAGGAGCTTGCTGAGCGCCGCCGAGCAGGCTCCCGAGGATGCCCAGAGTGCCCTGTACCTGGCCGGGAGATGCCTGACTGGGCAAAGTGGCGTCCGGGGTCAGCTGCCAGGTTTGGCAACCCGACGTCTTGAAGGCCTTATCGCCTGCGTCGATTTGGACGACCTGCGGCCTTTTGCTGATCGCGTTGTCGATCAGGGCGCCGTCGGGGTTGGCCATCCGCTTCCAGTAGCACGTACCGCTGCCGACCGGACCCGCTGAGCTGTAGATGCCCGGCACGACATCGGTTCCCACGTTGAAGGTGCCGTCGTGGTCCATGGTCGTCTTCGCTGGCTGTCCCGGGGGCGCGGGCGACGCCGACGCCGCGGGTGCCGGCGACGCAGATGCTGCCGGAGACGGATCGGGCGTCGGATCCGCGGCGGCGACGCCCGCAGACGCGCCCCAGCCCGCCAGCATCAGTCCGGCAGCGACGAACCGAGCCGCAACAGGTGCTGCTTTTGCGCTCATAGTAAGTCAGTCTACCGAACCATTTGGCTGCCGTTCCGACGTGCACGAACGCCGACTCGTCGGGCCGGAAACCGCGGATCTGGCCCGACAAGCCGACGTTCGCGGTACGGCTCGTGCGGTACGACCGCGGTTTGACTTTAGGGCAGCCGGCGCACTTTGCCGGCGTAGCCGAGCGCGTGCTCGTAGGTCTCAAGATTGTCGCGAGAGATCCTGGCGTGCACCGGGCGCTCGAGGAAGAAACGCAGTACCGGGTTGTAGGCGTGGTAGGTCTCGTGGAAGGTCAGCACCGTGGTGCCGTCGGGCTGCTCCTCTAGTTCGTGGTAGCCCTCGGCGCGAGACCACAGCGGTGCGCCGACCGCGATGTAGCGCGACAGCTTGTTGAGCTCTGCCTCCGTCACGGTCTCCCACGATCGCGCTTTCCCGCGGGACAGCAGGTATTTGGGCACTGGGTAGATGCATGTGCGGACCAGCCCCTCGCCGGCCTCGTTGCCTTCGTTGAGGATTTCCATGCTGCCCGAAGGCCACTCGAGTACCCGCGGCCGCGGCGCGTCCGGCGGCACCGGCGGATGCAGCACCCGCCACACCTTCCTCGGCGGCGCGTCAACGTGAAATCGCACGGTGTAGGACTGCATCAGCGCTCTCCAACCGGCTGTTCCCAGGTATCCCAATAGGTGATGCTCTCCGCGGGTGGCCGCTTGGCCGGCCGGAAGTCGGTGCCGATCGTGTAGGCGACGGGGAACAGCGCGGCCTGCGTGACGGTGTCCGGGATTCCGAGCAGCTCGGCCACCTCCTTCTCCTTGGCCAGGTGCATCGTCGTCCATACCGATCCCAAACCGCGAGACCGAAGGGCAAGTAGGAAGCTCCACCCGGCCGGGATGATCGACGCCCAGGCCGACGCCGCGGTCAACATACTGGAGTTGTCGATGCGGGTCTCCAGGCACGGGATGACGTGCACGGGTACCTGCGCCAGCGTCTCGGTCAGGCTCACCGCGCCGGCGTATACGCGCTGGGTCTGTGGGTCGGTTGCGGTCGCGGCGGCATAGGCAAGATAGTCAGCGCCGATGCTGCGGTAGATGTCGGCGATAGCGGCGCGTTTGACCGGATCGGTGACCACCAGCCAGCGCCAATCCTGCGCGTTGCTCGCCGTGGGCGCCTGCATGGCAAGCCGGATGCACTCGAGGATTACCTCACGACCGACCGGACGGGTCAGATCTAGGCGCTTACGCACCGCCCGCGTCGTGCTGAGCAGTTCGTCGACCGATGCGATGTCCACGTCTGTCAGATGTCTATCGCGCAGGACTGATCGACACCGAGCACGGTCAGCGACCGGCCCAGGCCAAGGAACACCGCGACGCACAACGTCAGATCGAGAACCTCTTCGTCGGAGAAGGGCCCCCGAAGCCGCTCGAAGAACGCGTCGTCCATCGAAGCGTGATCGGTGGCGAAACGCTCGGCGTACTCAATGGCAAGACGCTGGCGCGGGGTGTAGCCCGCATAGCTGGCGTAGTCGGCGACGTTGTCGTAGAGCTCGGGCGCCGGGGCGTTGGGGCCGGCGTCCAGCACCGACTGCGCGCGAAAGCCGGCGCATGCGACGCAGTCGTTGATCTGCGCAATCCGCATCCTGGCCAGTTCGCGCTCGTCGGCGGGCAGGATGCTCTGCTGGTACGCACCGCGGATCATTCGCTCGACCATGCCACCCAGCTGCGGACGCAGCGTCCAGATCATGGCTGCGTCGCCGCCGGGTCCATCCGGCACATCGATCCTGGCCACTGGCGACTCCTGCCCGGTGAAGACGGTTGGTTAGCGAGTCGAGCAAACCAGATTCGCGGCCAAACTGTCTAGGGCACACGCTGTGCGTAATTGCGGGGCCGACTGTGCGCTCAGGGATTCGCGTGTGCTCTCAGGCTCGGGCCGCTCGGCGTGTCGTCGCCGTGAGCACACACGGATTGCAGGAAGGGTTCGGCGACTGCGAGAAAGCCCCGAGGATCCGACGAAAAAACCACGTGCCCGGTGTCGAGAACCTCGAGTCGGGAACCACGAATCGCGTCATGGGTCGCACGTCCCACGCTAGGCGTCGCCACGATGTCTTTCTTGCCCCAGACAATCAGCGTGGGTGTCGAGAGTTCGTCGGCACGGCCGCGGAGGTCGTGCTCAGGCGCGGGGAAGCTCCGCCAGAGCCCGGTGCCGGTGCGGATGCCCTCGGTCGTCTGGGCTATCGCAATCGCGCGCTTGACGATCTGGCGGTCGCTGTCGGTCTTCGCCTTCATGTAGCCGCGGACCATCAGGGGAGCGGCCCGGCGGAACACAGCTGGCGTACCAAGAACGCGGCAGAATGCGCGGGTCGCCGGACTCAGGGGAACGAACCCGCCCGTGTTGACCAGGACCAGACCTGCAACCAATTGCGGACGGTTGATCGCCAGCCGCGCGGCGGCGAACCCTCCGACCGAATTTCCGATCAACACGAGCCTGGGACAAACCGAGACCGTCCACAACGTCTTCCAAAACGTCGGCGAACAGCGGAGCGCTGGGCTCGATCGAGGAGCCGACAGCATCCGAGTCCCCGTGCCCTGGCCAGTCCACAGCGATGGTGCGGTAGTGCTGGGCCAGCGTGCTGACGATGGGGTCGAAGTCCCGCCGGTCATGCAGTGTGGCGTGTAACAGTAGAACCGTTGGGCCGCTGCCGATTCGCTATACGCGACGCGGCCAGCCCTGGTTTCGATGCTCGGCATGGACACTCCTTCCGAAGACGTTGACCGACTGGTCGGTCACCGCGACAGACTCGAACTCGCGGTGACGACCTACCTGGACGGGTGCCTGGCCGAACCGGCCACCAAAGCGCTGCTCGTCCAGTCCCGCACCGAAGCCGGGTTGAGCGATCTCGTCGCAGCCCGGAACGAGAGCGCCGCCGCGCTGATCACGCCCGACCTCGTCGTACTCGGATGGACACCACCCGAACCGATCGCCGCACTTCTGGTCGCGGCCGGCGCCGAGCCTGCGCTGGTCGAACTCGATGCCGGACACCGCGACGACGCGTTGCGTGACGGTTTGCTTCGGCTCGCCACCCGCACGCCGACGCAGATACGATCGGGGTGAGATGACCGCACCCACCAACCGTCACGAGCTACGCCGGCGGTCGACGCACGAGGCGCTACGCCAAGCTGCGCTGAAAAGCTTTGCCGGCAAAGGGTTTTCGAATGTAACCGTAACGGAGCTGGCGCGCGAGGCCGGCGTCACCGAACGCACCTTCTTCCGGCATTTTCCAACCAAGGAAGCTGTCCTTTTCGAGGACTACGAGACGCAGTTTGAATGGCTGGCCGAAGCACTCGCGCAGCGTCCGGCCTCCGAATCGCTCTTCGATGCCATCTTGATCAGCGTGGCATCCTTCCCACACGATCTTGAAGTGGTGCGGCAGGCCGCGACCGCCCGCGCGCAGTTGATCACCGCGGATCGCATTGCCAGTCATTTACGGGTGGTGCAGGCGTCATTCGCTGCGGCACTGACCGAGTTCATCAGGAATCGCAATCCCGACGTTCCAGACATCGATCTTGCCGCGGCGGTCGCGGGATCCGCGATCGCCGCCGCCCTTGTTGTGGCAGTCGAGAATTGGGGCCGCAACGGTTGTGTCGGCGACCTCGGTGAAATCGTGACCGCCAGCCTGGCCCTGATTCGATCTGGTCTGGCATCTCTGTCCTGAGCCTCGACACTCACGGAGTTCTTCCAATTGTGTCAGTACTGACATATTCTTGAGTACTGTGACGGACTATGACGCAATCGTGGTGGGTGCCGGCCATAACGGGTTGACCGCCGCAGCAATTTTGCAACGCGCGGGCCTGCGCACGGTGTGCCTGGAAGCCAACACCTATGCGGGCGGAATGGCGGCGACCGTCGAGTTGATCGACGGCTTCCGGTATGAGATCGCGGGCTCGGTGCAGTTCCCTACAGCAAGCGAAATCACCAAGGATCTCGGGCTGGACACACTGCCCGCCGTGGAGCCCGACGTGATGTCGACCAACATCGGCGAATCCGGCGAAGAGGCGATGGTCTTCTACCGCGACCCGATCCAGCTGATGACTCACCTCGGCGAAAAGCACGGCTTCGAGGCCGTCACCGGCATGGCCGAACTGATCGGCTGGAGTCAGGGGCCCGCTCGGGCGCTCGGCCGCTTCGACGTCCGCAAGCCGCCCAAGACGCTCGACGAAATGTACGCGTGCGCAACCAATGACGCCGAACGCCGGGCGATCCACGAGATGCTGTTCGGGTCGGCGATGGATGTCATTGACCGCTATCTGCCGGACAAGGAAAAGCATGCGGTGATGCGCGGGATGCTCGCGTTCCTGGCCGTCAACTCCACCTACCGCGGACCGTATACGCCGGGCAGCGCAACGTGTTTGGCCTTCGCATTAGCGGTTCCCGACAACAGCACGGCCATGATGACCAAGCTCAAAGGCGGCATCGGCGCGCTCACCGAACACCTGCGGGAGCTTTTCGTCTCCCACGGCGGCGAGATCAGATTCCGCACGAAGGTCGAGGAGATTCTGGTCGACCATGGGGCGGTGACCGGCGTGCGGCTGCGTGACGGGTCGACGATCGCGGCGCCGATCGTGGTGTCCAATCTGTCACCCGATACCACGCTCACCGAGTTCATCGCGCCCGAACACGTGCCGCCGGAGCTGGTCTCGCGGGTATCCGGTCGCGACCACCGCGCGTCTTTCGTGCAAATCCACTTCGCCCTCGACGGGCTGCCCGAATTCGCTCCGCCCTATGAGTTGTTGAACGCGGCGGGCATGCAACAGTCCATCGGTATCTTCGGCTCGCCGGAGGAGCAACAACTGCAATGGGAGACCTGCCGTCGAGGCATCGTGCCGGACAATCCGTCGATGGGGCTGCAGATCCCGTCGGTGCACGACCCCAGCATGGCGCCACCCGGGAAGCACGCCGCCAGCGCCTACGCGTACGCGTTCCCGGTGGAGGCCAACCGCGACCAGCATGGGCACCTCAAAAATGAGATGGCACAACGTGTTATCGACAAGATCAGCAGGTACGCACCGAACTTTAAGGACATCGTGATACGCCATATCACCTTTGCACCCCACCACATGAACACCATGTTCGGCGCACCCGAAGGCGACTTCTGCCACGGGCTGTTACATCCGGATCTGATGGGGCCCAATCGGCCCGGGCCCAGGGGCTTCCTCGACTTTCCCATTCCGATCGATGGCCTCTACTTGGGCGGCGCGGGATGTCATGGCGGCCCGGGCATTACCTTCATCCCCGGTTACAACGCCGCCTATCAGGCACTCGACGACGCGCGATAACCGGCATCAGCCGCCAAAAGTCCCGACGAGCTGCGCCTGCGCGGTCGCGGCGCCCGCGATCGCCTGCACCGCTTGCACACCGGCCAGCCCGCCGAGCAATTCATAGGTGCTGGGAAGCTGATAGAGCGTGAACCGGTAGTGGTGCGTGCCGCTGCCCGCCGGCGGACAGGGGCCCTTGTACTCAGGCTGACCGGCCGTGTTCGGCAGAACGGTTCCGCCGGCCGGGGTCTGGCCATCGCCGGTGCTGCCAGAACCGGGCGCGATTCCGGCCACGATCCAGTGGATATACAGCCCGTTGACGGCATCCGGGTCGTCGACGACGAGTGCCGCCCCCATCGGGGCCGACCACGTCAACGGCGGCGACGTGTTGGAGCCCTTACAGGTGTATTGGACCGGAATCGGCGCGCCGTTGCCGAATGCGGGACTGCTGATCGTCAATGGTCCGCCGGGAGCGGCCGCGACCGTCCCACCGTTGCTAACTGGGCCTACCAGCACTCCGATAAGCGCCAGCCCTGCGACCGCCGGCCCGATTCGGTGCTGTGCCATCACACCATTGTTGCCAACAGCGGCCCGGAAATACAGCCTCAGCCCTCAGCCGTGGCGAGCTGATTCTTGGACGAGCTGGACACGCGAGCTCAGGCCCAGTTTGCTGTAGACGTGGGTGAGGTGGGTTTGCACGGTGCGCGGTGAGACGAAAAGCCTTGAGGCGATGTCTTTATTGCCGAGCCCCTCGCTGACTAGGCCCACCACTTCACGCTCCGTGGGGGTGAGTGATGCCCAGCCGCTGGTGGGGCGTTTGCGTTCGCCGCGGCCACGCTGGGCATACGCGATCGCCTCCTCGGTGGATAGGGCCCCACCCTCAGCCCACGCGGTTTCAAAGTCTGGTTCGCCCAAGGTGTTACGCAGCGCCGTCACAGATGCTTCATAGTCGGCGTCATAGCTCTTGAAACGGACTGAGCCCATACGTTGCCGGATGGCCTCTGCTGCGCCGAGGAGGCGGGCGGCTTCACGGTGACTGGCGCCGTCCCCAGCCAGAACGGCGAGGCATTCCAGCACGTCTGGAACGCCGAGAGGCGCCCCAAGTTCGGTGGCACACGCGAGCGAGTCGCGGGCGTCACGCTCAGCCTGATCCGGCTCACCCTGCGCGATCGCCACCCGGGCGCGCGTGCTCAGCGCCGACATCAACCACCAGCCGGTCGTCGTCGACGCCGCCTCGTCGGCCCAACGGCGGGCGGCAGCGAGATCGTGGTCCGCTAGCGCGGCCTCGGCATTCCAGATGCGGCGCAATCCCGCCGAGCCACCGCCCACGAAAACCGGGTACTGGAGGGTGGCCTCGCGCGCCTCGTGCGCCGCCGCGAGATCCCCGGCGGCCAAGGCCGCGAATCCAGCCACCACGTGCCCGAACGACGCCCACCTTCCGCCAAGACCCGCACCGCCCTCAAGGATGGCCTCGGCCGCCGCCCGGGCCGCGGCCGCCTCACCCTGGCGTCCCAGTGCAATGCTGTGACCCCCGAGGCTGGTCACCCTCCATATCTCGTCGTGAGCCGCCTCGGCCTCGGCGGCAACTTCGCCGAGCTGTCCGGCGGATCCGGCTAAATCACCGCTGAACTGCCGCGCGATCGCGAGATAAAAGCGGCATGCACGCGAGTTGGACCTGTCGCCGATCGCGTCGGCGAGGTCGCGTCCTTCTTCGGCGACTGCGTGTATCCCGAGCGGGTCACCGGCGATGTGGGCGCACCGCGCCTGCTCGGTGAGGATCTGGCTTAGCCGCCACTGATCGTCCACGGCACGGGCCAGGCCGATCGCTTCGTCGAAGCATCCCCGGGCCAACGCGGTGCGATAGCCCAGGCTGGCGGTAAACCCGCAGGCGGTCAGTGTCCGGGCCAGCAGGGCCGGGTCATCGACGTCTCGCGCGATCGCCACGGCCTGTTCGGCCTGGTTCAGGCCGTCCGCGACGCCCAAATAGTTACCGAGAACGGCCTTGTCGGCGAGCGCTCGGGCGCGCACCGCGGCCGTCACTCCGGGGTGCTGCGAGTCGAGATCGGCAAGGGTGGCGTCGAACCAGGCCAGCCCTTCCCGGAGGCGTCCCCGCGTCACCCATAGCGGCTGCAACGACGATGCCAGCGCCAACGCCGACTCGCTGTCGGAGGTTTCCCGGCTCCACCCGAACGCGGCGCGCAGGTTGTCCATCTCGATGTTGGCCCGTTCAAGACACTGCTCATAATCACGCACTGCCGGCGCGTCAAGGACGGCGGCCAGCGTTGTGTATTGGTCGCGGTGACGGGTGCGCACGGCGTCGGCCTCGCCGGATTCACCGAGCTTTTCCAGTGCGTATTGGCGCACCGTCTCCAGCAGTCGATAACGGGCCCGGCCCCCACTGTCGTCTGCGCCCACAAGGGATTTGTCCACCAGCAGAGTCAGCTGATCGAATACCTGATAGCGCGTCACCTCACCACCACCCGCGACCAACTGGGCGGCCTCAAGGTCGAACCCGCCTAGAAATACCGCCAGCCGGCGAAACAACACCCGTTCGGGCTCGGTCAACAACGCATGCGACCAATCCACCGAGGCACGCAAGGTCTGCTGGCGGCGCACCGCGGTGCGCGCACCCCCGGTCAACAGCCGGAACCGGTCATGCAGGCTATCCAGGATCTCGGCCAGCGACAACGCCCGCACCCGGGCCGCGGCCAGCTCGATGGCCAGCGGTACACCATCCAGGCGCGCGCAAATCTCGCCCACCGTCGCGGCATTGTCATCAGTGAGGGTGAAATCAGGGCGGGCATGGCGGGCCCGGTCGGCGAACAACTCGATCGCCTCATCGCGAAGAGACAGCGATGGCACCCGCCAGCCGACCTCACCGGCCACCCCGATCGCCTCACGGCTCGTCGCCAGCAACGTCAGCCCCGCCGCCCCGCTCAACAGTGCGAGCACCAGCTCGGCACACGCATCCAGCAGATGCTCGCAGTTGTCCAGCACCACCAGCATCTGCCGGTCACGGACAAACCGCAGCAGGCTGTCCATGGTGGAGCGGCCCGGTTGGTCGGGCAGCCCGAGCACGCGCGCCACCGTCACGACCACCAGCTCGGGGTCGGTGAGCGGCGCCAGATCCGCATAGCAAACCCCGTCACCAAACTCGGGCGCCTCTGCGGCCGCGACCTGTATCGCCAGACGGGTCTTGCCCACGCCGCCCGCGCCGGTCAACGTCACCACCCGGCTCTGACCCAGCAGCTCCCGCAACTGCGTCAACTCGCCGTCGCGGCCCACGAAACTGGTCAGTTGCGCCGGAAGACGTGTGGAGACATCGGCATTGGAGGGGCTGGATACCCGCAACCGCGGGAACTCGTTGATCAGATCGGGGTGACACAGCTGCACGACGCGCTCCGGACGGGGCAGATCGCGCAATGGGTAAGTGCCCAAATCCGTCAGCCAGGCGCCCTCGGGTAGCCCGTCGACCACCAGCGGTTCGGTCGCCCCCGACAGCACCGTCTGCCCGCCATGTCCCAGATCGCGCAGCCGCGCAGTTCGGTTGATGGTCGGGCCGGCGTAGTTACCTTCATCGCGCAGTTGCACCTCACCGGTATGCACCCCAATGCGCAGCCGGATCGGCGACAACGGTGCCCGCTGCAACTCCAGGGCAGCCGCCACGGCATCCGACGCGCGGGCGAACGCGGCCACAAAACTGTCGCCCTCGCCCTGCTCGATCGGGCGTACGCCGTCGTGGGCGGCGATGACGTCATTGACCATCTGGTTCAGACGCCCAATCGCGGACGTCATCACCGCAGCCTGCGTCTCCCACAGCCGCGTCGAACCTTCTACGTCGGCCAACAGCAACGTCACCGTGCCCGTCGGCAAAAGCCCGCTCACGCCAAGATCGCTCCAGTCCACCAACCGCTCATCTGCGCGCGAAAAGATCTCACTCATGCTAGCCAGCGTGCAGCCACGGGATGCTGCAAACATCAGCACAAACGCGCAGATTTCCGTCGGTCGCAGGCGTAGATGCGACGCGCTGCGCGACTCAAGGCACCAGCACAACCTTGCCGGTGTTCTCCCGCGCCGCCAGAATCCGGTGCGCCTCGGGCGCCACGGCGAAGGGAACGGCGGCATGGACGATGGGGGAGATGATGCCGTCGTGCAGCGCCGCGGTAAGCGGCGCGATCCAGGGTTCGAGGGTGCCGCGGTCGTCCCACAATCGCAGCATGTTCAAGCCGATCACGGCTTTGGACTCGGACAGCTGATCCATGAGGTTGAAACCGCGAACCATGGCCAAAGCTTGCGGGGCCACCCGGCGCAGCGAACGCTTCTCGCCCTGCTGCAGTGCCGAAACCCCATAACCGACCAGCCTTCCACCGGGACGCAATAGATCGTAGGACCGCCGCAGCGAGGTCCCGCCGAGTGCGTCGAGCACCAGGTCGTACGGACCGAGACCCTTCCACCAGCCGTCGCGGCGGTAGTCGATCGCGCGGTCCACACCCAATTCGGCCAGCTTCTGGTGCTTTCCGGGCGACGCTGTGCCATGCACTTCTGCCCCGGCGGCCTTCGCGAACTGGATGGCTGCGATGCCGACACCGCCCGCGGCGGCGTGCACCAGCACCCGCTCGCCGGCACGTAGGGAGCCGTAGCCGTGCAGCGCCGCCCACGCGGTCGCATAGTTGACCGGCACGGCGGCGCCCTGCTCAAAACTCACTGCGTCGGGGAGCGCCATCGAATCATTCGCCGCGACGTTGACAATTTCGGCGTAGCCACCGAATCGGGTGCCGGCTAGAACGCGTTGCCCGACGCGGCTCGGATCGACGCCGACGCCGACGGCCTCCACGGTTCCGGCTACCTCATAGCCGACCACTGCCGGAAGTTTCGGCGCGTCCGGATATAGGCCGACGCGGGCGAGGTGGTCGGCGAAATTCACCCCCGCGGCGTGTACGGTGATCCGCAGCTGGCCCGGGCCCGGCGGGGGTGGGTCCGGGCGCTGCTGCACCTGCAACACCGATGGATCGCCGTGTTTGGTGATGACGACTGCGCGCATGGTCAGCGACCTATACCTGCGCGCCGGATGCCGCGAGGCGGGGCAGGACGACGTCGCGCCACCCGGGCCCCATCCGGTTGAAGGCCTCCGCCATCCGCCTGTCGGTCAAGTCAAAGCCGCTGTGTTCCAGGAACACCCGGGTGCCGGCGCCTTCGGCCTCCAGAAGCCAGGCGAGGGTCCAGGCCGCGCCGAACGTATAGACGAACCGGTGCGGCTCGTCGACCTCAAGCACCTTGCAGGGCTGCTTGCCGTAGCCCGGCATATCGAGCGTGAATTGGTGGCCAACCACCGCGGCCACTTGACCCTCGGCCAACCACAACCGCAGCAACTCGGATTCGGTCAACATCCGCCAGACCGTGTGCAGGGGCGCCGCCACAAATTGGTCCACCCGAATTGTCTCAGTCTTGGACGTGTGGGTCATTCCCGAATCGTACTTTCGATAGCCCTTTCGATAGCCCTCAGCGGGCGCTACCGTCCTTTGGTGCATTTCGCCTGGCAGCAGCTCACCGACAGCGTCCGCCGCTGCCGGCTGCCGTTCTGCGATGTCACGGTCGGACTGGTGCACGGCCGCACCGGAACGTTGCTCGTCGACACCGGCACCACGCTTGCCGAAGCGGCCGCCATCGAGCGCGACGCACAGCAGATCACCGGAGGCCCGATCACCCATGTTGTCTTGACGCACAAGCATTTCGACCACGTCTTGGGTTCCTCGCAGTTCGCCGAAGCCGAGATCTACTGTGCGCCCGAGGTGGTCGAATACCTGTCCTCGGCTACCGACCAGATTTGCCGCGACGCGCTGCATTATGGGGCCGACGCCGCGGAAATCGACCGCGCCATCGCGGCCTTGCGCCCGCCGCGGCGCGGAATGTACGACGCCACCATCGACCTCGGCGGCCGCACCGCAACCATCACCCACCCGGGCCGCGGCCACACCACTTCGGACTTAATAGTGGTGGTTCCCGCGGCCGACGGCGAAGAAAACCCGACGGTGGTGTTCACCGGTGATCTCGTCGAGGAGTCCGCGGACCCCGCGATCGACGCCGATTCCGATGTCGCGGCCTGGCCCGGAACCCTTGACCGGGTGCTCGAGATTGGTGGACCTAACGCCATCTACGTGCCGGGTCACGGGAGGGTCGTCGATGCCGAGTTCATCCATCGCCAACGGGATTCGTTGTCACTCGGCAACCGATGATTCGGCGCCCTTCGACGGGGATAGAATCAATGCTACCCACCAGTAACGTGCCGAACAGGGAGCGTAAGTGCATGGCCATCATCGAAACGGACAATGAGGTCCAAACACCCTTCGAACAAGATGTCGCCGCCACGCAGCGATACCTCGACAGCTCACGCTTTGCGGGGATCACCCGCCTCTACACGGCCCGCCAAGTCGTCGAGCAGCGCGGCACCATACCCACCGACTACACCGTCGCGCGAGACGCGGCGGCGGCTTTCTACGATCGCCTGCGCGAGCTCTACGCACAGAAGAAGAGCATCACCACATTCGGTCCGTACTCACCCGGTCAGGCGGTGAGCATGAAGCGGATGGGCATCGAGGGCATCTACCTCGGTGGCTGGGCAACCTCCGCAAAAGGCTCCACCACTGAAGACCCCGGGCCCGACCTCGCCAGCTATCCCCTCAGCCAGGTGCCCGACGACGCCGCGGTCCTGGTGCGCGCCCTGCTCACCGCAGACCGCAACCAGCATTACCAGCGCCTGCAGATGACCGACGCGCAGCGTGCCGCGGCCAAGGAGTACGACTTCCGGCCGTTCATCATCGCCGACGCCGACACCGGCCACGGCGGTGACCCGCACGTGCGCAACCTGATCCGGCGCTTTGTCGAGGTCGGGGTGCCGGGATACCACATCGAGGATCAGCGACCGGGCACCAAGAAGTGTGGCCATCAAGGCGGCAAGGTCCTGGTGCCTTCGGACGAACAAATCAAGCGCCTCAATACCGCCCGCTTCCAGCTCGACATCATGCGGGTGCCCGGCATCATCGTCGCGCGCACCGACGCCGAGGCGGCGAACCTGATCGACAGCCGATCCGACGAGCGCGACCAGGCCTTCCTGCTCGGCGCCACCAACCTGGGCGTTCCTTCTTACAAGGGTTGTTTCCTCGCGTTGGTGCGGCGCTTCTACGAGCTGGGCGTCAAGGAGCTCAACGGCCACCTGCTCTACGCGCTCGCCGAGGGCGAGTACGCGTTCGCCAACGCGTGGCTTGAGCGCCAAGGAATCTTGGGCCTGGTCTCCGACGCCGTCAACGCCTGGCGGGAGAACGGGAAGGACTCGATCGACGACCTGTTCGATCAGGTCGAGTCGCGGTTCGTGGCCGCCTGGGAGGACGCCGCGGGGGTGATGACCTACAGCGATGCCGTGGCGGAGGTGCTTGCGTTCGCAGTGAGCGAGGGCGAGCCGGCGAGCATGAGCCCCGAGGAATGGCGGAAGTTCGCCGCCCGGTCGTCGCACTACGCGGCCCGGGAGAAGGCCAGGGAGCTGGGCGCAGACCCGCCGTGGGACCCCGAGCTGGCGCGCAGCCCCGAGGGCTATTACCAGATCCGCGGTGGCATCCCGTATGCGATCGCGAAATCGCTGGCGGCGGCACCGTTCGCCGACATCCTGTGGATGGAGACCAAGACCGCGGATCTCGCCGACGCCAAGCAGTTCGCCGACGCGATCCATGCCGAGTTCCCCGACCAGATGTTGGCCTACAACCTCTCGCCGTCGTTCAACTGGGACACCACCGGCATGACCGACGAGGAGATGAAGGCGTTCCCAGAGGAGCTCGGCAAGATGGGCTTCGTCTTCAACTTCATCACCTACGGCGGACACCAGATCGATGGCGTGGCGGCCGAGGAATTTGCCACCAACCTGCGGCAGGACGGCATGCTGGCGCTGGCTCGCCTGCAGCGCAAGATGCGCCTGGTCGAATCCCCTTACCGCACACCGCAAACCCTGGTCGGCGGCCCGCGCAGCGATGCTGCGCTGGCCGCGTCGTCGGGCCGCACGGCGACCACCAAGTCAATGGGGGCGGGTTCCACCCAGCACCAGCATCTCGTGCAGACCGAGGTGCCGAAGAAGCTGTTGGAGGAATGGCTGGCGATGTGGAGCGAGTACTACCAGCTTCCGGAGAAGCTGCGGGTGCAGCTGCGCCCGCGGCGCGCCGGCTCGGATGTTCTCGAACTCGGCATCTACGGCGACCGCGACGAGCCGCTCGCCAACGTGATCGTCGATCCCATCAAAGACCGGCACGGCCGCAGCATCCTGACGGTGCGCGACCAGAACACCTACGCCGAGAACCTTCGTCAAAAGCGCCTGATGACGTTGATCCACCTGTGGCTGGTGCACCGCTTCAAGGCCGACGCGGTGTACTACGTCACCCCCACCGAGGACAACATCTATCAAACCGAGAAGATGAAGTCGCACGGTATCTTCAGCGAGGTCAACCAGGACGTGGGCGAGATCATCGTGGCCGAGGTGAACCGCCCGCGCATTACCGAGCTGCTCAAGCCCGATCGTGTGGAGCTGCGGAAGTTGATCACCAAGGAAGCCTAAAGCCACGGGGCTCACTCAGCAGCCTGGCCAGTTCTGTCGCAAACGCAACAAATTCGTTGCCGAGTTTTTTGGCGTTGGTGTCGAAACCTGCGTCGCCGATGCAGCTCACGATGCCTACGGCAGTGTCCTAGCCGAACCGTTCGCCTTCATAGATGAAGATTTTCCGCGGAACGCGATGCGGACGCCGTGGACCAGCGTGGTCGTGGCGACCAGCGGGTTGCCCATACGTACTGGCCCCGAAGCATGCTCACACGAACATCGCCACACCTAAACGTTTTCTTAGACAGAAATTCCTTGTAGATATAGTTGCACAGGGATACAGTTAACTTATCAGCAACAAGTTTGAAATGAAAGGAGAGTTCGATGGTTGCAACCAAGAAAACAATGGCGATGTTTGGCGGTGCGGCCGCGCTTGCTCTTGCGGTCGGGTTCGGCGGGGTGGCCGCTAGCTCGCCAAACAGCACAGCGACGACGACGTCCCATACTGGGGTTGCCGTCGTGCCGGCACCAGCACCAGCTGCGCACGGCGTTCACCGTGCAACCCTCACCGGCTGCATCTCCCACCTCGACTGCTGAGTCCCACGAAAGCACCATTGCGCGACCACTCCTGCAACCAGCGTCGCGCGGCGAGGGTTGCGTCGGCAACGTCTGCGGCGGCTATGCCCCGTGATCGTGTCGCAAAAGCGTTGCTACGAAGAAGACTTGCTCCCTACGCCGATGGGGCCATGCTGAACTGGCCTCATCGGCTGAGCAAGAACCAGATCGATCCCACCTGGCGGAAAACGTCCGGCGCATTCGGGTTATGGTTCTTTGCAACTCGATTTGCAAGGGGACTTCAATGGCGAAGCTCAGGTTCGGATATTTCATCGCCCCCTTCCACCGGGCGGGCACCAATCCCACGCTCGCGTTGCAACGTGACCTTGAGTTCATTGAACATCTCGACGCGGTCGGCTTCGACGAAGTGTGGTTGGGCGAGCATCATTCCGCCGGCAGCGAGATCATCAGTTCACCGGAGATCTTTATCGGCGCCGCATCGCAACGCGCCAAGCGAATCCGGTTTGGGACCGGGGTCACCTCGCTCTCCTACCACAACCCGCTGTGGGTGGCCGACCGATTGATGCTGCTGGATCACCTCACCCACGGCAGGGTGATCGGCGGCTTCGGCCCGGGCTCACTGCCGTCGGATTCCGCGATGATCGGGCTGACGCCCACCGACACCCGCGAGCTGCTCGAGACCAACCTCGACATCGTCGTCCGGCTGCTAGCGGGGGAGACGGTGAGCGCGAAAACCGCCACACACCAGCTGGTCGACGCCCGTTTGCAGCTCGCCCCGTACTCCGATGGAGGCATCCCACTGGCGGTGGCCGCGGTGGCCTCGCCGACCGGCGCGCGGCTGGCCGGCAAGCACGGCATCGGCCTGCTGTCCATCGGGGCGACGCTGACCATCGAAGGTTTCAACGCGCTTTCCTACCACTGGGACATCGTCCAGGAGCGAGCATCAGTCTTCGGCACGCAGGTCGACCGCAGGAACTGGAGCCTGGTCAGCCTGTTCCATATCGCCGAAACCGAAAAGCAGGCCCGCGAAGAAGTGAAGTTCGGCATGGCGCCGTGGTTCCGATACTTCCAGAAGGTTGCCGCGTTCCCGCAGATGGAGATGCCGGGTGAGCAGATCGACGAGATGATCGACGTCATCAATGGCAACGGAGCGGGCGTGATCGGCACGCCCGAGCAGGCGCGGGAACAGGTGCAACGGATCTGGGATCAATCAGGCGGGTTCGGCTGCCTGCTGCACATGGGCCACGAGTGGGCCAATCCCGCGGCGACCAAACGCAGCGCCGAGCTGTTCGCCGCCGAAGTGATACCGCACTTTCAGGGCCAGGCGCAGCCGACACTTGATGCCGCGGCGCGCGCCAGCGACCTGCGGGAAGGCCTCGCGCAGTCGCAAAACGACGCCGTCGCGCACATGACCAAGAAGTATGAAGACGAGAAACGGGCTACGAAGCCCTCCTGAGCGGCCTGCAGTCCTATGACTTTGCCTGGTGGGGAATGCCGGTGAGCATGATCTCAGTGGCTCGGCGCGGCGCTTCGGCGATCAGTGCTGGTATGAGGGCAGTGCGCTTGGGGATTCGGACGTGGCGTCGGTCTTTCTGCACTGCGCTAACGACCGTTTCGGCCACCCTCTCAGTGGGGACTTTTACCGCGCCCAGACGGTAAGCCCGCTCGAATGATTTTGCCGTCGGCACGTAGTCGTCAAGGAGCGCGAGCATATCGGTGAGGACGGGTCCGAGCTCCACGAGAGTCGTACGGATTGGTAACCCCCGGAAGTCAGCGCGCAAACCGGCTGTGAAGTGCGACAGCGCCGCCTTCGACGCCGAATAGATCACCAGCCCGGGGAATACGGTTGAGCCTGCCCCAGAGGAGATATTGACGATGTGACCGCCGCCGCGGCGAAGCATGCGGGGGATCGCTTGCCGGCATAGTTCGGCCGGGGCAAGGTAATTGACCTCAGTGACTTGGCGTAGTTCGTCGCCCGAAGCGTCAGCGAAGCCGCCGGGGGTGCCCAGGGCGGCATTATTCACGAGGACGTCGACCGGCCCGGCTTCGTCTTCGACCCGCGGAATGAGGGTCGCGACCTGTGTCGGGTCCGAGAGGTCAGCGGGGTGGGCTGTGCCTCCGAGCTCGGCCGCCAGCGTCTGAATTGCGCCTTCGCTCCGGGCGACGAGTGCCACAACGGCTCCGGCGCCCGCAAAGGCATGGGCGAGGGACTCGCCAATTCCCCGCGATGCCCCGGTAATGAGCACGCGTTTTCCCCGTAACTCCATTCCCGGGAGCCTACGCATCATGTCGCAAAAATAAAGACCCGAGCGGCGAACTCAGATGCCGAACCACCGCGCGAGAACCCCACGCAATTCTGCCAATTCGTCGAGGTCGGGGGCAGATGCCGACGACGCCCACGCCACATAACCATCAGGACGGACGAGAACCGCGGTGGCCGCCACGTCGCCAACCGGACGTCCGGCAGCAACGGTGAGCTGATCCCCAACGTCCACCATCGCGCTCGCCACCTCGCCATGCTTGGTGAGGTCGACCAACAACGGCCGTCCATCACGGGCGAGCTCCGCAATTCGTCGCGTCCCGCTGGCGTTCGCGACGCTGAAGTCGGGCACCCAGTGCCCGATAAGCGGATGCGCGGAAATACCCATGTCGTAATGGTTTTCCGCCCCCGACACCAGGTCGCTGAGGCGACTGACGACGTTGGGGTCGGTGAGCAGTTCGGAGAAGAGTTCACGGAGGGCGGTGACCTCGGGACCGGGTCGCACGAGAGCGAGCTGAGCTCGGCTGTGCAAGATGACCCGCTCGGCGGCGGGTCGGCGCTCGGTCTCGTAGCTGGCAAGCAGCGCCGGCTCGACGCGTCCGTTGAGTACGGCGGCCAATTTCCAGCCGAGGTTCACCGCGTCCTGCAAGCCAAGGTTGAGCCCGGGTCCACCCATGGGGGAGTGCACATGCGCGGCGTCGCCGACCAGAATTACCCGGCCCGCCTGGTACCGGGACGCGATCCGTGAATTGATGCCCGAGAATCGGCGCAGATCGAGCGGCATGTCAGGGGATTTGGGCCGTAGCGGCACCTCTGCGCCGATCACGCGTTTCGCACTGGCCTCCAATTCGGCCAAGCTCATGGGCTCGCCTTTTACGTCGTCGTCTAATCGGTCTTCTCGTGCCGCCGGATCAAGTTCGAAGATGATCACCGCCGCGCGGCCGCCCAGCGCGCCACAGGCGAATACGCCCCCATCGACTCGGTGAAATTGCATGGGCGGGATGCGACCAAACCCGGGTACGTCCAGGCCGCCGCTCGCCGGATCGACCCATTCGGCTGGAGGCAGCACGTCGAAGCCCACCCGGGCAATCAGGTCATATGACGACATGCCGGGGAAATCGATACCCGCCAGCTTGCGTGTCATGCTGGTGCCCCCGTCGGCGCCGATGAAGTACTTGGTCTCCAGCTGGTAGGCGCCCCCGGGTCCGTTGACATGCACGGTGACACCGTCGGCGTGCTGGTCGAAACCGGTGAGGGCATGGCCCCAGCGAATGTCCGTGCCGTATTCGCGGGACCGCTCCGCGAGCACCTGGACAAGCCTGGGTTGCTGAACGGCGAGCAGGAATATCTGCGAATCCGGCATGAGCGCCAAATCCAGCGGAAACGCGGCAAACATCGCTCGCGGGCTATGGCGAGGCGGTCCTGCTTCCCCCGCCAACTCGCTGTACAGGCCTCGGTGGTCAAGAATCCGAACCCCTTGGCCCACAACGCCGTTAGCTCGCGGTTGCGGATTAGGGCCGGGCATGGGGTCCAGCACCACCGCCCGGATTCCGGCCAATCCCAGTTCGGCGGCCAGCATCAGCCCATTCGGGCCCGCGCCGGCGATGACCGCGTCAATCACTGTCAATCACTTAGCCCAGCTTACGAGTTCAAAAGGGGTACGACAACCGTCTGGGAATGCGCAGGCCCGATCAGCTCATATGCCCGCGACAGCCACTGCTCAGCCAGCAGCTAGCAAAGGGGAGCAGAACATAGGTATGACCCCCACGGCCCCCTTTCAGGCCCCCTCCCAGATCGACACCATCAACACGGTCGGCGCGCGGCGTCGGCAATTGCGGGTAATGCAGCTAATTTTTGCCGGCGCCGCGGCCCTTGCCATGTTGGCGCTCTTCGACGCCGCGCGGCCCGACACGACTGGACCGGTGCTGAATTCGGTGTCGGTGCACCTGGTCGATCTGGCCGTAGCCGCGCCGGCCAGTGGCCCGTCGGGTCTGCAATTCCCGCAAACCCCACCGAACCTGTCCGGAGGCGGCTTTGCGGCCGATACCAACGACGACAACGAGGCACAGCTACAGCAACAGCTCGCGCAGCAGGAAATACAACAGTCAGAACAAGAGGCCGAACAACAGAACGAGGCGGCCCAGCTGCAGGCCCAACAAGACGAGCAAGAAGGACAGCTAGTCGAGCAACAAGCCGGACAATAGACCCGATTCAAAGCGTGGCGGCCGCCCGGTGCGGCCGCCATGCGCCATTTGAAATGCTATGCGCCGCCGGCCGACTCGCGCTCGGCTGCCTTAACTAGGCGGCCGACGATGAATTTGATCGCGCCGCCCAGCGAAGCCCGCATCATTGGACCCGTCCCAGGAACTCCTTCGATAAACGAGCCCGCCCAGTGGATGTCGGTGCCGCCCGTCGCAGTCGGAGTAAAGACCACTTCGCTGTAGTAATCCTTCGCCGGGGTCGCGGGTGCCACCAACTTGTAGCCATGACGGTTGTCCGGCTCGTAGACGACGATCTCCTCCTGCACGAGCATGGGCCACATCCCGATCTTGCGAATAGCGCCGACGCCGCCGGGCGATGGATCACCTTGTCGCGCCCAACTGGACTGAACGATCATCGGCTTGCCCCAGCGCGACCAGTTGGCACCATCCGCCACAAGCCGGAACAAGGTCGCGGCGGACGCGCTACTGGTCCGGTTGACCTCGAACGAAAACTTCCGACCTGACATGCCGCGTAACCCTACCGTCCGCTAGATAATCCACCAGACGATCGCGGCGCCCAGCACGAGAAAGCTGATGCCCATCGCCACATGGACCGACCGCGGCTGGCGATATAGCCAGTCACGCGCCTGACAGAAACGCCAATCGGTCCACACGTAGGCACGCGCGGCCCAATTGACTTCGACGGCGAGCAAACGCAGGCCAATCAGCAGCACCGGGACACCAGCCTCGGGGAACACCATGGTCAGCGGGACCGATGCGACGAACAACACGGCGCCGGTCCCGCCCAGCATCGCGCGCACCAGGGTCGGCCTGGCCCGGCCGCGCTCGCGGCGCGCGTGCAGGCGCGCGAGCGCCGCGGCGTGGTTCGTGATCGCGGTGTTGCGCTCGCCTAGGGCGTCGCTGGCGTCCACGGATGCTCCTGCCCTAGGCCCCTGATGCGCGCACTCTACAGACCACCCGCATGTCGACTTATCCCCACATCGCGGGGGAGTGCCACGACCACGGGTCTTAGACTGGGGGACATGAATTACGTTTCCCGGCAGGACTTTGTGGCCCCAACAGGCCTGCTGCGGATCGAGGATTGCCTGGATGCCGACGGCGCCGTTGTTATGCCCCCGGGCACCACGCTGATCTCTCTCATCGGGCGCAACATCGCGAATGTCGGCGACGCTATCGCGTATCGCTACCTTGACTATTCCCGCTCTCAAGGAAAGGCCATCTCTCAAGGAAAGGCCATCTCTCAAGGAAAGGCCATCTCCGAAGGACAGGCCATCGAAGTGACCTGGGCCCAGCTCGGTGTCCGACTACAGGCCATCGGTGCGCACGTGCAACAATTCACAGGCGAAGGTGACCGGGTCGCCATCCTCGCGCCGCAGGGCATCGACTACGTCGCCGGGTTCTATGCGGCGATCAAGGCGGGAACCATTGCGGTGCCGCTGTTTGCGCCCGAATTGCCCGGCCATGCAGAACGTCTGGAAACGGCGCTTCGCGATTCGGAGCCCACCGTCGTACTCACGACAGCTGCCGCGAAAGGCGCCGTTGAGCATTTCCTTGACAATCTTCCGCAGCTGCGGAGGCCGCAGGTCCTCGTCATCGACGAGATACCAGACTCCGCTGGGGAACTGTTCGCCCCGGTCGAACTGGATGTTGACGCCGTTTCCCACTTGCAGTACACCTCGGGCGCGACCCGACCCCCGGTCGGCGTCGAACTCACCCACCGGGCCGTTGGCGTGAACCTCGTGCAGATGATCCTTTCGATCGACCTGCTGAATCGAAACACCCACGGCGTCAGCTGGTTACCGCTCTACCACGACATGGGACTGTCGATGATCGGCTTTCCGGCGGTCTATGGCGGCCACTCCACGCTGATGTCGCCAACGGCGTTTGTCCGGCGGCCACAGCGGTGGATTCGCGCATTGAGCGACGGCTCGCGCGAGGGCAATGTGGTGACCGCGGCGCCAAACTTCGCGTACGAGTGGGCCGCGCAGCGGGGACTGCCCGCGCCAGGCGACGATATCGACCTCAGCAATGTGGTGCTGATAATCGGATCCGAACCAATCAGCATAGATGCGGTCACCACGTTCAATAAAGCGTTCGCGCCCTACGGATTACCGCGTACGGCGTTCAAGCCGTCGTACGGCATAGCAGAGGCGACGTTGTTGGTCGCGACCACCGACCACGATGCCGAGGCGACAGTCGGCTATCTCGACCGGGAACAGCTGGGCGCTGGTCGCGCGATACGCGTGGCGCCCGACGCCTCCGGCGCCGTCGCACAGGTGTCGTGCGGTCACCCGGCCCGCAGTCTATGGGCTGTGATCGTCGACCCTGACACCAGCTCGGAGCTGCCCGACGGTGAGGTCGGTGAAATCTGGTTGCAGGGCAACAACATCGGTCGCGGCTACTGGGGCCGTCCGGACGAGACCCGGCTGGCGTTCGGCGCCACACTGCGGTCGCCCCTCGGGGAGCGCAGCCGCACTGAGGGCTCGGCGGTCAAGGGCGCCTGGCTGCGCACCGGCGATCTGGGCGTCTATCTCGACGGTGAGCTCTACGTCACCGGCCGAATTGCGGATCTAATCACCATCGACGGCCGCAACCACTATCCGCAGGACATCGAGACCACCGCCGCGGAGGCCTCGCCGATCGTGCGACGCGGATACGTCACGGCGTTCTCCGTACCGCACGAAACCGGTCAAGGCCTGGTGATCATCGCCGAACGCGCGGCGGGCACCAGCCGTGCCGATCCCCAGCCCGCAATCGAGGCGATCAAGGAAGCGGTGTCGGACCGACATGGCCTGACCACCGCCGATGTCCGTCTCCTAGCGGCAGGCGCTATCCCGCGCACCACCAGCGGCAAGCTGGCTCGCCGGGCTTGCCGGACGCAGTACCTCGGCGGCGGCTTGGGCGCGCATTAGCCGCGTCGCTAGTCAGGGACAGGTGTAGCCGCCGTCGATCACGATGTCGGAACCGGTCATGTAGCTCGACGCCTCGCTAGCCAGATACACGTATAGGCCGGCAAGTTCGTCAGGCCGGCCCATGCGGCGAAGCGGAATCTTCGGCTCCCACAGCGCGTGGTATTCGGCTAAGGGCTCCACGAGCTCGGTGCGGATATAGCCCGGACTGACGCTGTTGACTCGGATCCGGTGCGGGGCGAACTCCACGGCCATGCCTTTGGTCAGATGAATGACCGCGGCCTTGGAGGCGCAGTAGTGGCTCACCTGTTGGGGGACGTTGATGATGTGGCCGGACATCGAGGCCGTGTTGATGATGACACCGCCCCGGCCCTGTTCGACCATCGCCCGGGCCGCTGCCTGGGCGGTGAGAAAGACGCCCGTCACGTTGGTGTTCAGGATGCGCTGAAACTCTTCGAGCGGCATGTCCAGCATTCCCGCCACCGAAACGATCCCGGCGTTGCAGACCGCGATGTCGATCCCGCCCAGCTCGGCGGCCACCTGCGCCACCACGCTGGTGACCTGCTCGGGATCAGTGACGTCGCAACAGATCGGCAGGACCCTGCCGCCACTGGCTGACGCGAGCCCTCCGGCCACCTTCTCCAAGGCCTCGGAATTCCGTGCCGCAATGGCCACCTGGGCCCCGGCTTCCAGATATGCCCGCGCCACCGTCTTGCCGATGCCGCTGGATCCGCCGGTCACCAGGGCCGTCTTGCCGTGCAAGTCGAACAACTCCAACACGCTCATGGGCTACGACTTTCTGCAGAGGTTGAGGTTCTAGTGTGTCCGCTATGGGCAAGTTCACCAGAGCCGAGATCGAGCAGGCCGTCAACAACTACACAACCGTGGTGGAAGGGTGCAGCGCTTCGGGCGACTGGCGACCCTTCGCGGATCTATTCACCGAGGATGTCGTCTACGTCGAGCACCACTACGGGGTCTTCCACGGCCGCGAGGCGGTGCGGGACTGGATTGTGGCGGTGATGGCGCCGTTCCCGCACATGCGCTTTCCGTCGGACTGGACCGCCTACGACGAAGACAATGACGCGGTCGTCATCATGATCAAGAACCTGCTCGACCACCCGACCGACCCGAAGGGTGAGCCGTTCTGGTTCCCGAACTGGACTCGGCTCGTCTACGCCGGCGACGGCCTGTTTTCCAGCGAAGAAGACATCTACAACCCGGACCGCGACGCGCCGCGCGAGGTCGGGGCCTGGCTGCAGGCCGGCGGCAAGCTCGCCTCAGACCAGATCCTGCAGCCCAACGCCTAACTAACCCTGCGTCTGCGCGACCGGACTGCCGTCAGCACCTGATCCCAGGCGAGCATCGTGGTGGCTGCCAGATTGGCCGGCTTGGCGCTGTCCTTCGACAGCAGCGCGGTCGCGGCGGCCTTCGTGGCCACCGACGCCTTCGACAAGTGACCGGAGTCGAACGGCGGCTGCGGGTCGTATTCGAGAGCGAGCTGGATAGCCTTCGCGCGGCCTTCGCCGCCGATCTCGCCGGCCAGCCACAACGCGAGGTCGAGTCCGGCAGACACCCCGGCACTCGTAATGACGTCATCCTGGCGTACGACCCGCTCGTCGGTGACGGGCGTGACGCCGAAGCCCTTCAATAGCGGGATGGCCATCCAGTGCGACGTCGCTCGCCGGCCCTTCAGCAGGCCCGCGGCCCCCAGGATCACCGAGCCCGAACACACCGATGCTGTCCAGGTCGCCGTCTGGTGCGCCCGCCGCAGCCAGTCCAACAGCACCTCGTCGCGCGCGTACACCGGAGTCGACGGGCCACCCGGCACCAGAATCACGTCCGGCGAGGGTGTTTCGGCCAGCGAATGCGTGGCGCCGATGACCAGCACGCCGGAGTCGGCCGTGATCGGACCGGCCTCATGCCAGACGAAGCGCACCTCGGCGCCCGGCAGGTTGCGCAGCACCTCGTACGGCCCGATCATGTCCAGCGCGGTGAATCCCGGGTAGGTGACAAATGCGAATTGGGTCATCGTGGTTCCTTCTGATCATGCGAAAGCCTTGCGATACTGGTCTGGCGAGACGCCGACGCGACGAATGAAGTTGCGCCGCATCGTTTCCGCGGTGCCGAAGCCGCAGCGGGCAGCGATCGCCACGACGGTGTCCTCGGTCTCTTCCAACTGCCGGCGCGCGGCTTCGGTGCGGATGCGTTCGACGTAGTGGCCGGGCGCCTCGCCGACCTCGTCGGTGAACACCCGGGTGAAATGACGCGGGCTCATCGCCGCTCGGCGGGCCAGCTCACCGATGCTGTGTGAGGCGCCCGGTTGCGCCTCGATGGCGCCCTGGACCTCGCGGATGGGGGTTCGTTTGGCTCGCGGCATCCATACGGGTGCCGCGAATTGGGTCTGCCCGCCGGGTCGGCGCAAATACAGCACCAGCCAGCGGGCGACCGTCTGCGCGATCTCGGTGCCGTGGTCGTCCTCGACCAGTGAAAGCGCGAGGTCGATGCCCGCTGTGACACCCGCGGCTGTCCAAATCGTCTCCGAGCTACGCAGGAAGATCGGGTCGGCATCGACGTCGACGGCGGGAAACTCGCGGGCCAACCGCGCGGCGAAGGCCCAGTGTGTGGTGACTCGGCAACCGTCCAGAAGCCCCGCCTGCGCCGCGAGAAATGCCCCCGTGCAAACGGTGACGACGCGGCGGGCGTTGCCGGCGACGGCTTTGATCCAGGCGACGAACTCGGGGTTGGATCGTGCGGCATCCACGCCGCCGCCGCCGGGCAGCACGACGGTGTCGATGCCGTTTGAAGGGTCGCTCGGGTCCGGTAGCGGCGCCCCCACAAACGCGAGGCCGGTGGCGGTGGTGATCGGTTGTCCGTCGATGGAGGCCACGACGACGTCGTATCCGCCGTCGGTCAGTAACGAAGCCCCGGCAAACACGTCATGCGGCCCCACCAAATCGAGAGCCTGTACGCCGGGAAAGCCAACGATAACCACCTTGCGAGCCATGCACTCAGTGTTGGCCTGACCATGCCATGGCGTCTACGCCGGGTACCCCACGATTTAGGACATCGAGACCTGCCCCGAGGCCGCCCGGTCGCGCTTGGCAGACTGTGCCCATGGCACACATAACTTTGCGCGGAAACGCGATCAACACCGTCGGCGAGCTTCCCGCCGTCGGATCCAAGGCCCCAGCCTTCAGTCTGACCGGCGCCGATCTGGGTGCGGTCACCAACGACCAGTTCAGCGGCAAGCCCGTATTGCTGAACATCTTCCCTTCGGTGGACACGCCGGTATGCGCGACGAGTGTGCGGAAATTCAACGAGCGCGCCGCCGGCGGCGGTGCGACCGTGGTGAACGTGTCCAAGGATCTGCCGTTCGCGCAGAAGCGGTTCTGTGGCGCCGAGGGCATCGAGAACGTCACGACGGCGTCGGCGTTCCGGGACAGCTTCGGTGAGGACTACGGCACTACCATCGTCGATGGTCCGATGGCCGGACTGCTTGCCCGGGCCGTAGTGGTGATTGGCGCCGACGGCAACGTCGCCTACACGCAACTGGTGCCCGAGATCGGCGAGGAGCCGGATTACGACGCGGCGCTCGCCGCGTTGGCCTGACTCTCAGGGGCGCCCAAACCGGTCCGCCGTAGCGGCCAGCACCTCGCGGCACCCGGTCCACATCTGCTTGATGATGTCGGCGGCCGGCCGAATGTCTTCGATCCGGCCCGCCACCTGTCCGGTGTTTGCGACGCTGGCATCCATGTCGCCGTCGAAGTACAGCTTCTGAACCCGTTGCAGCGCCGCACCGCCTTCGTCGAAAGACGCTGATTCATCGATCTTCTCGGCGGCCCGCGTCCGGATGACCCGCATCATCCGTTTGCCGTCGAGGGGGAGTAGCACCGTAGACGTTTCGTCGGCGTGCACAACGGCCTGTTTGAGGTTGTCGTGCACGGGGGAATCCGCCGAGGCCAGCAACCGCGTGCCCATCTGCACACCCTCGGCGCCGAGCACCATTGCGGCCGCCATGGAGCGGGCATCGCAGATTCCTCCGGCGGCCACGATCGGCACGTCGACGTGAGCCGCCACCAACGGCAGCAGCACCATCGTCGACGCCCCGAAGCGATTCTTGAAGCCGCCGCCCTCCACGCCCTCGACGACGAGCCCGTCGACCCCGGCGTCGACGGCCTTCTTGGCCGACGCCAGCGTGCCCACCACATGGAACACGGTGATGCCCGCGTCGTGCAGCCGGTCGGTGAAGAGCGACGGGTCACCGGCCGAGGTGGTCACGAACCGAATGTCGTTGGCGACAAGCAGTTCCACCATCGCCGGGTCCCGGTTCATGATCAGCGCGATGTTGGCGCCGACAGCACCGTCAGTGAGGTCGCGCACGCGTTTCAAGTCGGCTCGCCCCTGATCGGAGGTGGTCTCGATGATTCCGAGCGCCCCCGCGTTGGACACCGCCGCGGCGAGTCGCGCTCCGGCGATGTAGGTCATCGGCGCCTGAATGATCGGGATCGCGATTTGCGCGAGTTCGCAGACCCGGTTGGGTGCGGGGCCGCCGCCGACGCCGGTCATTGGCCGCGCGGGTCGACGAGGTCACGGAAGCTGGGCGCCGGGAAGACATCGGCACCTAGGCCGCGGACCCGATCGCTCAGCGCCTTATCCGATGTGACGACGCGGATCTCGTGCGGTGCAGCGTCAGCCTGAACAAGTCGGACGATTTCGTCGTCCGCCGAGTTGGCGGCGGCCTTGGGCGCGTGCGCTATTTCGACCACCGAGGAGGTGATCGGGTTCGACGGGGGCCGTTCAAACACCACCGTCACCGTGCCTGTGTGGTCTGAAGCCCAGCGGTCGAGATTTTCTACCAACGTGGTCATGGCGCGGCCGCGGTCCTTCCACCAGCCGTCCGGGCGGCTCCCGATCACGTTCATACCGTCAACGATCCATCGCACAAACACACGTTAGGGCTAGAACCGCCACCAGACGACTACAAGCTGGCGAGCAAACCCCCGACAGCGGGAAGAAGACCACCGAACTCGGTACCCATCAATGGAAATTGATTTGCCACACCGTCTTCGGCGATCAGCCCAAATGTAACGGGTTGAAGGGGAGCCAACAGCCCGTCAACCGGGATCGAGTAATACAGCGACTTGTATCCCGACTCCGACGGCAATGCCTCCGACCCCGTGATCGACTGTTGGCCGACGAAGAAGCCAGTCACGGCATTAACGGGCGCTTTGATGAGCGTTTGAGCGGCCGCCAGCGGGTTACCGGTTTGTACCGCACTGGCAAAGGCCGCGCCGCTGTCTCTGAGCGCAAACAAAACGTTGGCCTCGGGCCCCAACGCGTCAAAAGCGAGCGCCAATGGCGTGGGCACCTGGAGTGATCCGCCGGTGACGTTGACGGTTGTCAATAATTGGTTCCCGTAAAGCGTCAGCGTTATGGGACCGAGCGGCGTCTGATAGTTCAACACGGGAATACTGCCACTGCCGGCGACCCCAGGAATGGCCAAGCCGAGAACGGACGCCGCACGGGCGGCCGCCTCGGCGGGTGCATTCACCGCGTTCAGCAAAGTCTGCTGAACGTTGGCGGCCTCCGCGCTCAGATACTGGCCCATGCCGGCGGTCAAGGTGCTCACGAACTGTTCATGAAACGCCTGCGCCTCGGCGCTGAGCGCCTGAAACTCCTGCCCGAAGTTGCCGAACACCCCCGCAATCGCGATCGATACCTCGTCCTGCGCCGCGGCCGCGATACCAGTCGTCGGAACCGCCGTCGCCGTACTGGCCGCGCTCAGTTCCGAGCGAATACCCGCGAGAGTCCTGGCAGCCTCCGAGACACCGTCCTGCACCACGCTTACAAACGACATGGACCCCTCCCCGCAGAGATCTCAACCAGCCATCGAACAATGCAGATAAGTGATGATCAATTTCTGCGTTGCTCAAACCTATCGAGCGCTCTTGCCACACACTCTTAACCGACCTGAGGCTGACCCCCTGCCAGAACGCTCTGAATCGCCGGCGCGACGAGCGCGACCAACGTTTCGAGGTCCAGGTTCGCCAGGGTCGGGACCCCGACGATTCGCCGCCCCACGATGACCCCGACCAACATCGATGACGCCAACCCCGCCCTGGCCGCGGCGTCGTTGCCGTCTGCACGCGACCTGACGCCCTCAAGCAGCCGGGCCTCGATGAACTCGCGCAATTGCGCGCCCGCCTGCTGGTTGGCGATGGCACCCCGCAGCATCGCCATCAGCGGCTCCGACTCCGTACCCTCCCACGCGTCGAGATAGGCGCGAACCACCCGCTCGCCGAGGTGCTCGTCGGGTCCCTCGAACGCGGTGCTGAAGCGCGCCAACGCCTGCGGCGAGACCGACATCACGGCGGCGAACAGCTCGTCCTTTGACCGGAAAAACTGCATCACCAGCGACGCGTCGACCCCGGCATCGGTCGCGACCCGCCTGATCGTCGTCGCTGCGAAACCGTCGCTGGCGAACCGGGCCCGGGCCGCGTCGAGGATCGCCTGCCGGGTTGTACTCGCGCCCGGTCGGCGCCCGCGGCGCCCAGCCGCCGCCGGCCCGTTTTCAGTGGTCATGGTCCTCAACTTAGCGCTTCGCGCCGCATAATCTCAACATCGGTTGATATTTATCTCAACAAGTGTTTATATTGTGATCATGAGCCAGACAGAGAAGGTCTTTGAGCCGTCGCATTACGAAGCGACCGACGCACACGGATTGCTGAGCACGTTCGAGCCGGGCACCCGAACCCTGTCGGCGGGCTTCCAGATCGACCCCCGATTCCGGCCCCTGCGGAGCGACATCGTGTTCGAGAAGGACCTCGCCGTCACCCTGCGAGACGGTGTCACCATCTACGTCGACGTGCTCCGCCCGGCGGGTGCCGAGCAGGTTCCGGTCATCGTCGCCTGGAGCCCCTACGGCAAGAGCCAGGGCACCGCCCCCAGCGTGACCTCACTGTTCGCCATGATCGGCATCGATGTTGGCGCCGTTTCGGGTCTGGAGAAATTCGAGGGTCCCGACCCGGCCTACTGGTGCGCGCGGGGCTACGCGATCTGTAACCCGGATCCCCGGGGCATCGCCCAGTCCGAAGGTGACAGCGCGATGTTCGGACGCCAAGAGGGTAAGGACTGCCATGACGTGATCGAGTGGTTGGCCGTTCAGGACTGGTGCAACGGCAAGGTCGCGATGAGCGGAACGTCCTACCTCGCGATCTCGCAATGGTTCACCGCCGCCGAACAGCCACCACACCTCGCGGCGATCAACCCATGGGAAGGCTTGAGCGACGTCTACCGCGATCTCGTCATGCGCGGCGGCATGCCCGACATCGGCTTCGCCGAACGACTGCAGAACAACAGTTACGCCGGCAACAACCGGCGCGAGGACATCCTCACCGAGGCGCAACGCCACCCGTTGATCAATGACCTGTGGGAAGACAAGATCGCGCGGTTCGACAAGATCACCGTGCCGGCGTACGTCGTCGCCAGCTACTCCAACACGCTGCACACGGCGGGCACCTTCCGCGGCTGGCGGCGGATCGCTTCCGAGGAAAAGTGGCTGCGTATTCACAACACGCAGGAATGGCCCGACTACTACGACGAGGCGAACGTCGAAGATCTAGGCCGGTTCTTCGATCACTACCTCAAGGGCGAGAACAATGGCTGGGAACGGACGCCGCGCGTCCGCTACAGCGTGCTGGACCTCGAAGGTGGGGACCGCCTCGATCAAGCGGCGAACGAATTCCCCCCGCAAGACGTGACCCACACCAAGCAATACCTGCACGGTCGCTTGCGCACGCTGAGCCCCGAGCCGCCGGCAGACGAGGCGACCGTGTCCTACGACTCGGAATCGACTTCGGCCTCGGTCTCTTTCGCGATCCGCTTCGCCGAAGAAACGACGATGGTCGGCTACCCCAAGGCGAGACTGTGGGTCGAGGCCGACGGCGCCGACGACATGGACCTGTTCGTCCTCGTTCAGAAGTTGGACGCCAACGGCACGCCGCTGCAGCAGTTCAACGTGCCCAATGACGGCGCGCTGATGCAGGACCTGACCGAGCGGGGAGCATCGGTGTTGCGGTACAAGGGTTCCAACGGGCGCTTGCGAGTCTCCACTCGGCACCTCGACGAGGCGCTGACGACCGACGCAGTTCCCGCGCACAGCTTCGATCGGATCGAAAAGCTGAGCCCCGGTGAGATCGTCGACGTCGAAATCGACCTGTTCCCTATTGGTCTGGTGTTTTACCCCGGCGAGCAGCTCCGACTGGTCATCAGCGCGCAGAACGCGCTGGGGCCGATCATGCCCGGAACACGGGATTACGTCCCACACAACACCGGTAAGCACATCATCCACACCGGCGGGGATCACGCGTCGTATTTGCAACTCCCCATCAGAGCAGCAGCACAAGAGCGCGTCGTCGACGCGTAGGGCAGCGCAAAAAATGTGAATCTAATGATCACCTGACAGCCGAGTATCACGACGACGACGGTGGCAACGGTGTTAAGCATGAGAGGTTCCCCCACCTGAGATATCCAGTCGAGTACGGTCACCGGTATCAGTGTCCCGCTGCTGCGGGCGAAGTAATCGATGATGGGACGCCAATGACGTCGTTAGCCGATACGGATAACCGGGTCGTTTCCCTGGCTCGCGGGATGCGGGACCTGGTGCAGGCCGAGGCCGCCGAATCCGAGCGGAGGCGCACACTCACCCCCGCGATTGTCAACGAGATGTGGGCCAGCGGGTTGATGTCCTCCTTCAACCCCGTCCCGGCCGGTGGTGCCGAACCCTCGTTCACCGAGATGATCGAGACGTGGATCGAAATGGCCTGGCAAGACGGTTCATTCGGATGGATCGGCATCGCCAACCTGCCGTCATCGTTCGCCGCGGCGGCCTACCTGCCGGACGAAGGTTTCGCCGAGGTGTTCACCGCGCACGACAACCGGGTCACGATGGGCGGCCAGTTCTTCCCCAACGGGCAGGGGACGGCTGTCGACGGCGGCTATCTGCTCAACGGATCGTGGAGCTTCGGCTCGGGGACCGGTCACTCCGAGTACGTCGCAGCCGGCTTCTTCCCGATGGACGACGGCGAGATGCGCTGGGCCAGCGAAGGCCTCCCCGACATGCAGGTCGCCGTGCTTCCACGGGCAGAGATCAACTTCAAAGACGGCTGGCATGTGCAGGGGCTCAAGGGAACCGGGTCCTATGACTACAGCATCGAGAACGTCTTCGTCCCGACCAGCCGCACCTTTGGGCTGTTCGACCGTGAGCCCTACCGGGGCGCATCGCCGGCCACCCGCATGGGAATGATGCCAATCACTGCGGCCGGTCACGCATCGTGGGCACTGGGGGTGGCCAAGAGCATGCTTGACGACGTCCAGGAACTGGCCGCCACCAAATACCGGATGAGTGACATGGAGTCATTGGCCAGTCGCCCGACATTCCAGAAGGGGCTCGCGCACCACCGCGCGAGCTGGCGCGCCGCTCGTCTTCTGGTGCTCGACGCGTTCACCACCGCCGAGGCCGCCGTTGCCGCGGGGGAAGACCTCACCCCGGCCTTGCGGGCCGACATGCGGGTGGCCGCCGTTTACGCGACCGACACCGCCCGCAGTTGTGCCGAGTGGGCCCATCTGGTCGCGGGAACAAGCTCGATCCGCGAGGGCAGCCGACTCGAACGCGCCTTCCGCGACGTGTACACCGGAACCCAACATGCCTTCATCAGCGAGAAGGTCGCGATCGACGCGGCCCAGATATGGCTGGGCATCATCGAAGACAAGCCGGGGCTGTGAGCCCAGCCGGGCAGCAGGCTATACGAATTGCTCGCCGGATTGCTGGTCGTCAGCTTGCTGATCGCCCGACTCGTCGCCGGTGCTTTGATCGTCCCCGGCCAACGTCGACGCCGCGGCCGGTCCGGCAGCAGCGCCCGCTGATGCGCCGCCCTGGCCCAGCGAGCTGATTGCGCCGAGCGGGGCGGTGCCGACGCCTAGCGCCGTTGATGCGGCGTTCGCGACGGCGGGCACTGTGGTCGAAGGGGACGCCGCGACTCCCTCGATCAAATTGGTCATCAACGGTGTGCGGGCTGCCGACCCGAGCGCACCGGGCAGCGTCTGCGCGCGCGCCAGTCCGGCGCCGACGTTCGCGCCTGCCGCGAACGCCTCGCTGGAGATTTGATTGGCGCTGGACATCAACGTGTCGGCAGCCGCACTGTCGGCCTGCTCGTACCTGCGGGCAATATCGATCAACGCCGCGCCCGCCCGCATCAGTTCTTGTTGAGCGGCCGCGTGCGCCTCCAACACCACAGCGGCCTCCGCCGCAAATGCTGCCGCGGCCTGCGCCGAGACCTCCTCGGCGCCCGCGGGCGCCAGTGCGGTCACCGACGGCGCCGCCGTCGCACTGGCGGCCAGCGCGCGGGCACCGATTTCGATTGTTTGTGCACCGATTATGGCGGCGGCCGGATCGTGAGACATGGATGTCATGTGCGTCCTGCTCCTGTGTAGTTGGCCGATGCAGGCTGACCGATCACTCAAATTCTACTGGCATCTACGCGCACCGTGCCCGCTCACAAATGGGTCAAAAGCCGCTCGGCAAAAGCCTCGGGATGCTCCCGGTGCATGAAATGCCCGCCGCGAACTTCCTCAACGATGTACTCGTTCTGGAACATCCGGGCCGCACGGCGATAATCGGAGGGCTCGGCGAGCGGATCATCAAGGCCGGCAAAGACAACGGTCGGCACGGTGATCCGGGCCTTCAATGCCGCGCTCGGTATGGGGGAGAGCTTTCGGTAGTAGCCGAACGCCGCGTTCAAGCTCGCCCGGTCAGAGAAACACGCGCGGACGGCGTCGAACTCCGTCGGATCGGGGTTCCACGTCGGGGACCAGCGCCGACAGATCGCGGGGAGCGCCGCGAAGTCGTTGCGCGCGAAGCGGTCCGCCGCGCCCGGCAGCTTGTAGGCCGCGAAGTGGCGAACACCCCAAAGCTTCCTCGGTGATGGCTTGAGCGTCGCCGGGTGCGGTATCGCGACGGCGAAGAGCTTTGTGACCCGATCCGGTCCGAGCCCTGCCGCGCCGTAGGCGGCCAAGGCTCCAAAGTCGTGCCCGATGACAATCGCGTCGCGCGCGCCCAGCGCTTCGATCAGCGCAAGCGGATCGCGTGCCAGGGTGTCTTGATCGGTGTCGCGATCTGGGATCGCGGTGGGACGATAGCCACGCATAAACGGGCTGACCGCGCGGTAGCCCTTGGCGGCGATTCGCGGGCGAAGGTCGTCCCAGGTGTGCGCCGTATCCGGAAACCCGTGCAGCATGAGCACGAGGGGCCCGGAACCCTCTTCCAGGTAGGCGAATCTCAGCCCGTTCGCGCCGACGAACTGGATTTCACCGCCCATGGCTTGGCGACACTACGCCGGTCCCGGCCGGCTGTCAGCGGTCGCATACCATCAGCCCATGCACGGTTCCAAGATCCTGATCACCGGTCCAACCGGACAAGTTGCCACTCCCATCGCCGAAGCCCTGGCTGTCGATAACGAGGTCTGGGGCATCGCCCGGTTCACCAATGCGGCGGCTCGGGAAGGCCTCGAGAAGGCGGGGGTGCGGTGTCAGACGGTCAACCTGGCCGCCGGTGACTTCGACAGCCTCCCAACCGACTTCGACTACGTGATCAACCTCGCGGTAGCCAAGAGCGGTCACTGGGACAAAGACATGGCGGCCAATGCGGAGTCCGTCGGCCTTCTGATGGCGCACTGCCGTGGCGCGAAAGCCTTCCTGCACTGCTCGTCGGGCGCCGTCTACGACCCGCCGGGCGACCAACCTCGCACCGAATCGGCCGACTTGGGCGACAATCACAAGCCGCTGTTTCCGACCTATTCGATCTCCAAGATCGCCGGCGAGACGGTCGCTCGAACCATGGCCCGGGCCCTGGGCGTGCCCACCACCATCGCCCGCCTCAACGTTCCGTACGGCGATAACGGCGGGTGGCCGTACTACCAAATGGAGATGATGCTGGCCGGGATGCCGATCCCGGTCCCGGCCGGCGGTCCGGCGCGGTACAACCCGATCCACGAGGACGACATCATCGCGACCATTCCGAAGCTGCTCGAGGTGGCGTCGGTCCCGGCGACCACGGTCAACTGGTCCGGCGACCAAACGGTCAGCATCCAGGAGTGGTGCGGCTACCTCGGGTCGCTCGTCGGCAAGGAACCGGTCTTCGAGGAAAGCGAGCAGGCGCTGCGCGGGAACCCCACCGACAACACCCGGATGCGTGAGCTCATCGGCGGCACGACAGTCGACTGGCGCGACGGGATGCGCCGGATGGCGGCCAAGTTCCACCCGGAGTTGGTCGGCTCGTAACTACCAGTAGCGCATGGCTTGGCCAAAGAGTTCGGCCAGAGTGGTTTTGCTCATCTCCCGCGGGGCGTTCTGCAGAAGACGCTGCTGCGGATAAGCCCCTTCGGTGAGGGCGGGGATGTCTTCTGCGGTGTAACCCACCCCGCTCAGCCCGTTGGGCATGCCCACCGCGCGCATGATCCGGATTATTTCCTTCGCCAGCACCTCGCCCGCATCGTCGGGATCGGCGTCCCGGGTATCAGCGCCGAGCAGCCGGGCCGCCTCGGTATGACGCGCCGGGCTCGCCTCCGCGGTGAAACGGAATACCGCGGGCGCATTGACGATGACGGACATGCCATGCGGCACGAGCGGCTCATGCGCCGGATAACCCGGGGGACGGAAGTCACGCACCAGCCCCGCCACCGCGTAGGCCATTCCGTGGGGTGCGTGCACGCCCGCGTTACCGAAAGCGATGCCCGCAAGTGTTGCCGCCCACATCATCTGCTCGCGGGCTTCGCTGGTTTCTCTGCCTGAAGCGTCCTGCACCGCGGGCTCCAGGTACTGGCCAAGCAGCCGAAGCGCCTCGCTGCAGCCCAGATCACTCCACGGGTTAGCGCCTTGACTCATCGGCCTTAGGCCGGGGTGGGCTGGGGCCGGTCGATGAACGTAAGGCCGCGCGGTATAGGACTCCAAAGCGTGCGACAGCACATCGAGGCCCGCCGCGGCAACGACCTCGCTGGGCAGACTGGCGGTGCAGTCGGGGTCGATGAGCGCCTCGGTAGGCCGCAACGCGTGCGACGCGATGCCTGTCTTCACCGACAACGACAGCATGTCGAAGATCGCGATGCCGGTTACCTCGCTGCCGGTGCCGGCGGTGGTAGGGCATGCGATATGTGGCCTGAGCGGCCCGGGTACGGGCGCGCCCTCCCCGATGGGTGCGTTGACATAGGTCAGCAGATCTGCGGGATAGCTTGCGTACAGGTTGGCGGCCTTGCAGGTGTCGATGACCGAGCCCCCGCCCAACGAAACGTAGCCATCGGGGCGCACTTCCTGGGCGAAGCGCGCTGCGGCGCCGAAAGACTCGTCCGTCGGCTCGACGTGGACGTCGGTGTAGGTGATGACGTCCAGGCCGGCGGCCACCAGCGAGGCGTGTGCCTCCGCGAAGGCGGGCAGTCCCGCCACAGCGGCATCGGAGAACAGCGCCACCCTGCGCATCCCCAGCGCGCCGGCTCTGTCGCCCAACTCGGCCAAGCAGCCCCGCCCGAATGTTATCCGGGAGGAGTCGACAGTGAAGGCTCCGTCGCAGCCCTGCGCCGGAGAGGGGAAATCGCAGCACGCCATGCCACTATCAAATCCCGCCGAACGTCGACTTGTCGTGGGGATTCCCAGAAAAACTTCCGCAACAATTCGACGTTCGGCGGTAGAACTTACCCGGGCCTGACCACTCGGGCGGCCGCCTCGACCGCCGCGGCACGGCACCCCGCGACGAGGTCAGCGTCCGTCGACACGGCGTCGGGGTCGGGCCAGCGCGCCCAACCCGACCGGAATTTCGGGCGGATGCGCGGGCTGCCAGGCGACCTGCTCGCCGCGTACGGCGCCGTGGTGGGTGACCCGGAGACAGCGCGCGAACTCATGCTCCACGACCAGACGATTCTGGTGTTCCCAGGTGGAGGCCGCGAGATCGGCAAGTTCAAGGGCGAGGAGTACACGCTGCGCTGGCAGGGCCGCGCAGGGTTCGCCCGGGTGTCGGTCGAGAACGGTTACCCGATCGTCCCGACAGGACTTGTCGGCGGCGACGATGTCTACCGCAGCCTGACCAGTCGCGACAGCGCCTACGCCAGGTTCATTCCCCGGCCCCAGCGACTGTATCTGCGCTTCGGCTCACCAATCGACACGTCACGACCGCTGGGTATCGGGAAGCAGGACTGGGTGGACGCCGTCAAGGAGCAGACACAACGGGCGTTGGAACAGATCCTGGCTGACCTGCACCAGCTGCGCAGCACCGACCCCTATCGCGAGCTCAACCCGCTGGCCTGGCGGGGTGCGACCACGCCCAGCGGCAGCGCTTGACCAAGCAACGCTCGCGATGCTAAGCAGGTGCTCAGCACGCGAACGCATCGAGGCGCGCGGCATTGGAAGGGATCAGATGACGCTGCAGACGGTATTGGACGACATTCGCAAGCGCCCCGGAACGGGTGATGTCATTCCAATCATCAATCCTGCGACCGAAGATACGATCACCGAATTCTCCGACTGCGGGGAAGATGCGGTCGATGAGGCCGTCGCGCGGGCGAAGGCTTCCTTCGAGTCCGGCGTCTGGTCTCAGCTGCCCGGTCGCGAGCGGGCCAAGGTCCTGTGGCGCATCGGGGACTTGATCGACGAACACGCGCAGGAATTCGCCGAGCTCGACTCGCTCAACACCGGCATGCCGCTGATGCAGGCGCAGCTGCAGATGTCGACCGTTTCGGAGTTCTTCCGCTACTACGCCGGCTGGTGCTCGAAGATCAACGGCACCGCGTACGACGTGAAGACCGACGGCATCGCCGGCGACGCGTACGTCGACATGCACGCGTACACCCTGAAAGAGCCCTACGGCGTGGTGGGCCTGATCTTCCCGTGGAACGGCCCGATCTTCAACGCCAGCGCCAAGCTCGCGCCCGCGCTGGCCGCCGGCGGCAGCCTGCTGGTCAAGCCCGCCGAGGAGACCCCGCTGTCGGCGGTGCTGCTCGACAGACTCATCCACGCGGCCGGCGTCCCCGAGGGAGTAGTCAACCTGCTGACCGGCTACGGCCACACCGCGGGCGCGGCGATCACCGCGCACCCCGACGTGGAGAAGGTGGCCTTCACCGGGTCCACCGAGGTCGGCAAGGCGATCGTGCGGGCGTCGGCCGACAATCTGAAGAAAGTGACGCTCGAACTCGGCGGCAAGTCGCCGGTGCTGATCTTCGACGACGCAAACCTCGACAACGCGATATTTCGGGCGGCGATCGGCATCTTCGTGCACTCCGGCCAGGGCTGCGTGTGCGGGTCGCGGATCTTCGCACAGCGCGGCGTGTACGACCAGGTCGTGCAAGGCATTGCAGGGATGGCGAATACGTTCAAGCTCGGTGCGCCCAGCGAGGAGGGCTGTATGAGCGGGCCGCTGATCAGCCAGAAGCAACTGACCCGCGTCATGGGCTTCATCGACGAGGGCAAGAGCGACGGCGTCGAGGTGGTTACCGGCGGCCACCGACTGGACCGCAAGGGCTACTTCGTGCACCCGACGGTGCTCACTAACGTCGACCCGGCGATGCGGCTATTCCAGGAGGAGATCTTCGGACCGGTGGTCAGTATCCTGCCGTTCGACGACGAAGACGAGGCCGTGGCACTGGCCAACGACACCACCTACGGCCTGGCCGCCACCGTCTACACAGAAAACGTCGGCCGGGCCCACCGCATCGTCAAGCGGTTGAAGGCGGGCAGCGTGCAGATCAACTGTCAGTTGGTCTTCGACCACGACGTGCCGTTCGGCGGCTTCAAGCAGTCCGGTTGGGGCCACGAGTTCGGCAAAGAGGGCCTCGACATCTATCTGAAGAGCAAGTCGGTCTGGGCCCAGCTCTAAATACTTGTGCTGCAACAAAAGTAGCTCCGAACCCAGTCGGTTCGGAGCTACTTTTAAGTCCGCTCGGGCCCCGGTGCCCTTGGCGTAGCGGGTCACATCCCACCGCACTCACCAGACGCGGATCCAATCCACAAGCATGTCCGCGGGATAGCTGCCCGGGCCCGGATCTTCGCCACCCGAGCCGGCGACCGCGAGGTTGAACACCGGGTAGGCCGTGTAACCCGGGGCGTTGAACGGCCAATCCGGCAGCGAGCTGGCTGGCACGTCGAAGTAGGGCGCCGCGCCGTCCGCGTAGTCCTTCCAGAAGCGAATGCCGGCCTCGTCCCACTGGGTCCGCCAGGTGTGCCAGGCGCCGTCGACCGCGATGTTGTGGGTCTTCCATTCGCCGCCGTTCGCTTTCGCGTGAACGGTGGTGGCCGAAGGCCATTTCCCGTTGCCGTACCACTCCATGATGTCGATTTCGCCTTCATCCTGGTTCCCCAGCCAGTAGGCGGGCCACGCCCCGGCGGTCAGGCAATTGAGTTTGATGCGGGCTTCCCAGGTGTGGCCGACGCCGCCCCGCCAGATGCCTTGAACCTTGCCGCCGTAATAGGTGCTGCCGTCTTTTGTCGCACGCAGGACCAGGTTGGAGTTGCCATCGACAAATACGTTTCGACGATCATCGCGGTACTGCCCGATGTTCTCGGGTCGTTCCCAGAAGGTGGGATCCTTGATTTGCTCGCGCGCCAGCGCCACAGTCCACTTCGACGGATCGGGGGCCGACCCGGCCGCCCCGTCGAACTCGTCCTGGAAAATGAACGGACCGCCTTGGCCGTTCGGCGCTGCCGGTGGCGGCACCCGGTCGGCCCGGGCGTGGGGGACAGGGATCGCGGCTGCCGCCACGGTGATCCCCGTCATCAACATCATCTGGCGACGGTCCATCTGCGGCATAAGCAAGCGACGATAGCAGCCCGCAGGTGCCGACTTGACTAAAGATTGACTCAAAATTCAATCAAAAAATGTGTCGGTGGTGCCCGCTAGCCTCTTGACATGCCACTATCACGGCGCATTAACGCTGGTCAGACCGAGTTGACGCAAATTGACGGCAAATTCTTAGCATGACTACCGGTTTCGTCTCAGGATTGGCTGGGCACACTGTATTACGAGCCGGTAACTAGTCTGTTTTGATTTGCGGATCAGGTAGGTGGCTCTGAGAGGGGTAGCAATCATGGCAACCACAACAGGGGCGACCGTAATCTTCCTGGAATCACACCCGGCTTGGATCGCAGCTCGCAAGCGCGCGCGTCAGCGCGGCGAGGCGATGCACCGGCATCCTTCGTCCGCGTCCCGGCGGCGCGCTGCCGCGGCAGGTGGCGCTTGCGCAGCCGTCGTTCGCGACTCCAGGGTGCATTCCAGCGCTGACACGCCGGCTTAAGCACGGACGGGTGCTATAAAACCACGTATGTCAGACGCCGGGCACATCACCCATGTTTCCGATACGGCCCGGTGGACGGCGCTGCATCGGGCAACCGAATCGGCGCGTCCAGACGCGCTGTTCCGAGATCCGCTCGCGAAACGCCTCGCCGGCGAGGGCGGTCACGCCATCGTCGCCCGGGCACCGCTGACCAACCGGAGCGGCTGGTGGCTGGTGGCGCGCACCAAGATCATCGACGACACCATCGCCGACGCGATCGCCGACGGCTGCGACCGCGTGCTGAATCTGGCCGCCGGTCTGGACACCCGCCCGTACCGACTCGACCTGCCGCCCGATTTCACCTGGGTGGAGGCCGACTTCCCGGTCCTGCTCGCGGAGAAAACAGAGCTGCTCACCGATCAGACGCCACGATGTCGATTGGCCCGCACGGCCGTCAACCTCGCCGATGCGACCGCCCGCGCCGCCTTTCTCGACGACGCCCTGCACGGCGCCACAAAGGCGCTGGTGCTGACCGAAGGGCTGTCGATGTACCTGGCCGACAGCGATATTGTCGCGCTGTCGGAGGCATTCACCAGACCCGAGATCGCTTGGTGGATGCTTGACTTCGCGTTTCCACGGCTGCGGAAGATGATCAACAAGAAAATGGCCGGCATGTCGGAGAATGCTCCGTTCAAATTCGCGCCGGACAACGGCTTGACATTCTTCGAAGACCTCGGCTGGCGCGTGGTCGAGGCAGAATCGCTATTCGCGGCCGCCCACCGGTTAAACCGATTGCCGATGTTCATGCGCCCGATGGCCTGGCTGCCGCAGCCTGATTTGCGTCACCCGAACGATCGGTCGTTCAGTGCGATCGCCCTGCTTAGGCGCTCTTAACCGGAGGTCTTGAGGACCAGCTTGCCGACGTTCTTGCCCTCGAACAGCATGCTGAGGGCGGTCGGTAGTTGCTCGAAGCCTTCTACGACGGTCTCGAGCGGGGTCAGCCTGCCCTCGGCGATCAGCCCACTGATCTCAGCGACCGCCTCCGGGGTGCGGCCCAGGTGGTCCAGGACGATGAAGCCCTGCAGCGTCGCGCGCTGGATAAGCAGGTTCCCGAACGCGCGGGGCCCGGGTGGCGGGTCGACCGAGTTGTAGCCGGAGATCAGCCCACACAGCGCGACGCGCGCGCCCATGTTGAGGCGGGCGAAAACCGCGTCCATGATGTCGCCGCCGACATTCTCGAAGTCGACGTCGATGCCGTTGGGCGTCGCCGCCTTGAGCTGAGCGCCCCAATCGTGGGCGCGGTAATCGACGGCGGCGTCGAAGCCGAGCTCATCGGTCAGCAGTGCGCACTTTTCGGGGCCGCCGGCGATCCCGACAACGCGCGCACCGTCGGCCTTGGCAAGCTGGCCGGCAACGGAGCCGACCGCGCCGGCCGCGGCCGAAACCACGACCGTCTCACCCGGCCGCGGCTTGCCGATGTCGCGGATCCCGATCCAGGCGGTGAGCCCGGTCGTCCCGAGGACGCCCATGTAGGCGCTCGGCGAGACACCCTCAGCGATGTCGACCGGAAACAGGAACATCCCGTCCGAGAGGACCGCATATTCCTGCCAGCCGACGAGACCCTGGACAGTCTGCCCGACGGGGTAGTTCGGGTTCTTCGACGCGACGACCTCGCCGAGCCCGCCCCCACGCATCACCTCACCGATGCCGACAGGTGGCAGGTACGTCGGTGTGTCGTTGATCCACGCGCGATTGGTGGGGTCGAGCGAGATCCAATCGACACGGACCAGCGCCTCGCCGTCGCCGATTTCGGGCACGGGCTCCTCGCTGAGCTCGAAGGTGTTAGCAACGATGTGTCCGGTAGGTCGTTCACGAAGCAGGAAGCGGCGGTTCCGATCTGGCTTCCGTTCTGGCATATGCGCACGGTACTCCACGGATTTGGCATCGCGGGCGCGATCGTCGCGCTCGCCGCGCGGACCTCGGCCATACTTGGACTTGTGCCGCAGACACACACCACAAAGGCGCTCGCTAATCCAGCTCAGCCGCATAAGGCGCTCATAGAAGAGTTGGAGCGCTACATCGAATCCCACAATCCCGACCGGACCGACGTCAATGTGCTGAGCGCGACCGACACCGGTCAAGCCGACAAGAACCACAAGCCGGTCCGGCACTGGTACCAGGTCACCTACGAAGCCTGAAGTTGCCTTGAAACTGCCCGAGCCAGAGGGCATCCCGAGGGTGATGCGCACCATAGATTGAGATCGTGCGCATTGGGTACATTTAAGCCAGGTTAAGCATTGTGGTTGATCAATAAGTCGGTCCACCACCGTTTTGGAAGCGATCCCGCGGGCGGGCGAGGGGACCTGGTTGCGATGACACTTGCTGACGGCGATTCACGGAATTCAACACCTTTATCGATGGGCGCCAGGCTGTCGCGCAGGACGGTGCGCCTTGCCATGACCGCCCTTCAGGAACAGCACGGGCTAGATCAGAACACGGCATTCGATGTGTTGCGGGACGTTTCTCAGCGTCACAACGTGAAGCTGCGCGTGGTGGCCGCCGGAATGATCTCCCCGCACACCGGCCCTCACACGCGGGCGGATGCCGCGCGTCCACCGCTGCCATTCACGGGTCGCGGGCGGACCTGTACGAACCGCGCCGAGGTTGTCGCCGAGTTGATGCGCGTCGCGATCAGCCGCTCCGGTGCGGAGCGAGGGACGGTTCAGCTACATGACTTCGTACACGGTGGAATGCAACTCGAGGGCTGGCGCGGATTCAGCCAGGACTTCGCCGACACCTTCAGCTACGTGAGCGCCGACGACACCTCATGTGGACAGGTTTTCAGCGACGCTCAGGTCGTGGTCATCGACGTCGACAGTTCGCCACTGTTAAGCGAGTCCACCCGCGAAACACTGCTCGCCAACGACGTCCGTTCCTGTGTGACCACCCCTATCGTCGATGACGACGGGGCGGTGCGGGGGATGGTGTCCACTCATCAGCCCCGCCGTGACGCCGTTCCCACCACGGCGGAGTTGGGGCAGCTTTGGCGCATGGCCGGCCAGTGCGGCCGCTGGCTGCAGTGGTACGACCAATTGGTGCTGCCCACCGTGGTGGCCGCCGTCCACGAGGCCGCGGCAGCCAAAGCCGATGGCGCCGACTCCGCCAGGACCGCGACCGTGGCCGTGGCCGTGGCCGACCCAGCATTGACTATCGCCCACGCGGCCCGTTTGCTGACCGACCGCTATGGCGTCGAAAAAAGCCACTCTCGAAAGATGCTGGCCTCCATCGCGCATCGGCGCGGGGTATCAGTTCACGCGCTGGCCAAGCAACTCACCGCCGGGATCGACCCTTAGAGCTTTCCTGCGACGAAGTCGGCGGCCTGGTTGGCCATGCCCGCGTCGATGTACGCCTGCGCGAGATGTTGTGGCCAGTTTTCTTTCCAGGTGTTCGGGTCGGCCGGGTTGCAGATGGGATCGGCGCCGTGGCACAGCTCGATGGTCCTGTCGTTGTAGACCGGGCTGAAGTTCGTGATGGGCCCCGCCCACTGGCTTCCGTTGCCGAACAATGCGACCGCCGCGACGTGTTGATCCATGCCCGGGGGCAACGGGCTGTCGAAACCGAAGGCTCCGATGGGCGCGGCGAGGACCACGTCGGTGACGGCGGCGCCCAGCGAGTAACCGCCCAATACCAGCCGGGTGTCCGGGCAATTGTTGGCCATGTCCTGGATGTGGTGGCTCATGTCGTTGGCGCCGATGTCGATCTCCGTGTCGGCCGGGTACTTCACCGCGTAACTGGTGATGTTCTTGTTGACCTTGGATTCGAGCGAGTTGATGAACGCGTTGCCGAGCACGCCCGGCCCCGGCGATTCATATCGGCCACGCGCGAAGATCACCTGCGCGTCGGGACAGCTGGCCGCAGCCAGCGGCGGAGCCCCCGGCGTTCCCACCGGCAGCACCGCGGCGGCGAACATCAGCGCCGCGGCGATCAAAACCGCTGCTGAGCAAACAGCGGTCGATCTGCCGAAAAGCGAAAGGCGCACAACACGATATTAGAGCGATCGGGCATCCGCCGCTGAGCGGGGTGACGAGCCGTCCTGGCCGCAGGATAGGTTCAGCTGATGAGCCACACCGATGCCAGCGCGCCCGATCGCTTGTTCGCGTTGGCCGAGCAAGTGCAGGGTTTCATGGCGGACGACGAGGGGCGCGCGCTCTACGACGCGGCGCTGCGTTACCTCGACGGCGGTGTCGGTGTGGAGATCGGCACCTACTGCGGCAAGTCGACGCTATTGCTCGGGGCCGCTGCGCAACAGACCGCAAGCGTGCTCTACACCGTCGATCACCACCACGGCTCCGAGGAACACCAACCCGGCTGGGAATATCACGACACCTCGTTGGTCGACGAGGTCACCGGACTGTTCGACACGCTGCCGACGTTCCGTCGCACGCTCGACGCGGCGGGCCTGGACGACCACGTTGTCGCCATCGTCGGCAAGTCGCCGATTGTGGCTCGGGGCTGGCGGTCGCCGCTGCAGATGTTGTTCATCGACGGCGGCCACTCCGAGGCGGCCGCCACGCAGGACTTTGACGGCTGGGCGAAGTGGGTAGCCGTGGGTGGCGCGCTCCTCATCCACGACGTGTTCCCCGACCCGAGGGACGGCGGGCGCCCGCCGTACTACATCTATTGCCGTGCCATCGATTCCGGTCAATTCCGGGAGGTTTCGGCCACCGGGTCGCTACGGGTGCTCGAGCGCACCGGCGGCCTGCCGGGCGATCAGATCGCCGTTAGCGGCCACCCCCGGTAACCTGACTTGGCTCACGATTCGGGGTTCGCGGTAGTCGCGGCGGGTTGACCTGTGGTTTTTCGGTTTGGTCTGTTGGGATCTGGGCACTGATGTCTGGTCTTGGCGTGTGGTGGCCACTGAGGTTGTCCTGCGTGGCGAATGATGACGGTCGAGACCTACGCGGTAACGCTCTTCCATCATCAATGTCGTACCCCCCTGCGATGATGTGGTTATGTCTTTGACCGCATCGCCTCCCGCGGCAGCTAGGCCTGCTGAGCGTCTTGAGGTGCTGTTTGGCGAGTTGGCGGAGTTGGCCGGTCAGCGTAACGCGATCGATGGGCGGATCGTGGAGATCGTCGCCGAGATGGATCGCGACGAGCTGTGCGGTGTCACGGGCGCGCGGTCGGTCGCGGCGTTGGTGGCCTGGAAGATCGGCGCGTCATCGGCAAACGCCCGCGCGATCAGCACCGTCGCGCGCCGGCTGGAGGAGTTTCCGCGCTGCGCGCAGGGCATGCGGGAGGGTCGACTCTCACTCGATCAGGTCGGTGTCATCGCCGCACGGGCGGGTGAGGGTTCTGATGAGCATTACGCGCAGCTGGCCCGGGTCGCCACGGTCAACCAGCTGCGTACCGCGGTCAGCCTGGAACCGCGACCCGAACCCGATCCGGGGCCTCCACCGCAGGCCTCGATCACGAAGACCTCCGATGAGCAGTTCAGCTGTTGGCGGATCAAACTTGGCCACCTGGATGCGGCGAAGTTCGACGCGGCGTTGGCGTCTCATCGTGATGCGTTGATCGCCGAGTGGAAGCACGATCACGGCGATGGCGGCCGCGCATCCGATGTCGCGCCGCCGTTGCCGGGCACCCTCGAAGCGTTTATGCGTCTGGTGGAGGCCGGATGGGATGCCGAGGCGGCCCGCCGGCCGCACGGGCATCACACCACGGTGGTGGTGCATGTGGACGTGGCCCAGCGCGTCGGCGCGCTGCATTTAGGTCCGCTGCTGACCGAAGCCGAACGTCAGTACCTGACCTGTGATGGCACCTGTGAGGTCTGGTTCGAACGCCATGGCGAGGTCATCGGCGCCGGCCGAGCGACCCGTCAGATCAGCCGGCGGCTTCGCCGCGTGCTCGAGCACCGCCACCCTATGTGCGCGGTTCCGGGCTGTAGCGCCACCCGTGGTCTGCACGCGCACCACATCGTGCATTGGGAAGACGGCGGTCCCACCGAGTTGGCCAACCTGGTACTGGTCTGCCCGTATCACCACCGGCTGCACCACGGGGGCGCCATCACCATCACCGGACCCGCAGACGCTCTGACCGTCACCGACGACGCCGGGCGCCAACTGAGCCCGGGATCGCTGGCCCGCCCACCAACTCACACCCCGCCCGCTGTCCCACCGTGGCCCGGGCCCACCGGCGAGCGCGCCGACTGGTGGTGGTACGAACCCTTCCAGCCGCAACCACCACCAACAACCAACTAGGGTTGGTGAGCAGCATCACAAAAGAAGCTGAAACGGGTTCAGGCATAAAGAATTTCGTTTGCGTTACCCACTGCTAACGGACCTCGATAATCACGGCCGACAACCACGCCCGCACCGCCGCCGACCCGATACCCACGGCCCTCCTCAAGATCCCCGCCTGACATGCGCACCAAATCGAGCCAAGTCGGGTACTACATCTATTGCCGAATCTATTGCCGTGCCATCGATTCCGGTCAGTTCCGGGAGGTTTCGGCCACCGGCTCGCTACGGGTGCTCGAGCGCACCGGCGGCCTGCCGGGCGATCAGTTCGCCGTTAGCGGCCACCCCCGGTAACAACGCATTCGCAATCGAAGTCGGTCTGCAAGCCCAACGGCAGCCTGTCGCCGCGGAAAATTCCGGCACCCGCGGTGGTGTCCGACAGTGCGTCTGCCGCCAGGATCACCGCCGCCCCGGTCCAGGTGGTGCGCTCCTCGGGCCAGCGTTTCCCATCCGCGAACACCAGACCGGTCCAATAGGAGCCGTCGTCTTCGCGTAAGTGCTGCATCGCGGCGAATTGCCCATTTGCGGAGGACCGGTGGCCGATGGCTTCCAGCGCGATCACCAGCTCGCACGTTTCGGCGCCGGTCACCCACGGCCGGTCGTCCACACAGCGGATGCCCAGATCGGCGACCACAAAGTCGTCCCAGCGCTGCTTGATCCGCGCGGCCGCAGCCGGACCCCGGAGCGCACCACCGAGAATCGGGTAGTACCAATCCATCGAGTAGCGGTCCTTCTCGGTGAACGCTTCCGGGTGCGCGACGAGCGCGTGACCCAGTCGGCCGAGCGCCAATTCCCACTCCGGCTGCGGTTCGCCGACAAGGGCGGCAAGCGCAAGCGCGCAGCGGATGCTGTGGAACACGCTGGCACATCCGGTCAAAAGCGCTTCCAGGACGGGTCCGGTTTCACTGCGGGCCCAACAAATCTCGCCGTAGCCCACCTGCAGGTCGATGACGAAATCGACCGCCTTGTGCACCACGGGCCACATCTGTGCGGCGAATGATTTGTCCCCGGTGACCAGCACGTGGTGCCAGACACCGGTGGCGATGTAGGCGCAGAAATTGCTGTCGCTGTTGGCGTCTTCGACGATCCCATTGCGAAACTGGATGGGCCAGGAACCGTCCGACCGCTGGGTGCGGCGGCTCCAGTCGAACGCGGCCCGTGCCGGCTCCAACAGTCCGGCCGTAGTGAGGGCCATTGCGGATTCCACGTGATCCCACGGATCAGTATGCCCACCGTCGAACCATGGGATGGCGCCGGACGGTTCCTGTGCGGTCGCGATCGAGAGCGCGGTCTGCCGGCATTGGTCCGGAGTCAAGACGCCGGGAACGCCCGGCGGGTTAGCCCGATGCAACTGAATGTCCCAGCGTCGCTTCGCTTTGTATGGTCTGCCGCTTTGTGAAGTACATGGCCACACTTTTGCCCACCAGCGGATTGAGCAAAGACTCTGCTATCTGGGTGATCTTGGGTCGCTGCATCAGATCCCACACCAGGAGCTTGTGGTAGGTGGTCACCGCAGGATGATCGGCATTCGAGACACCGACAGCGCATTTCAGCCACCAGAACGGCGAATGCAGTGCGTGTGCGTGATGAGTATGCGTTAAATCCATTCCGCCACTGGCGATCTTGTCCCGCAACTTATCAGCTTGGTAAATCCGCACATGGCCGCCCTCATTGCTGTGGTACTCGTCGGACAACAGCCAGCAGACTCGCTCGGGGAGCCATCTCGGCACGCTTACTGCCAGTGTTCCATCGACTTTGAGTACTCTGATCAACTCCGCGATGGCGGCGTCGTCTTCCGGCACGTGTTCCAGGATTTCGGATGCGATGACGCAGTCGAATGTCGCATCGGCATAGGGCAGCTTCAGCGCATCGCCGACAACCACTTGCGCCGAGGCGGTGGCGGGCGCCTCACCCGTCTCGGCCATCGCCTTGAGGATGGCGTCAACCGACTCAAGTTCGGCGGCGTCGCGGTCGAATGCGATCACGTCGGCACCGCGCCGATACGCTTCAAAGGCATGCCGCCCGGCACCGCAGCCGACGTCGATCACTTTGGTGCCAGGCCCGATGCCCAGCCGGTCGAAATCGACTGTCAGCATCCCCCTTCACCCCCGACGCCGGCCGTTCGTGCGATCGCCCGCTCGTATATTTGCGCGGTTTGAGCGGCCACCGCTTCCCAGCTGAACACGCTCACCGCCCTGGCTCTGCCCGCTTTGCCCAGACTGCGGCGCTTTTCCGGCGAGTCGAGGAGTGCACCAAGCGCACGACTCAGCGCTTCGACGTCGGCGGCGGGCACCAACTCGGCGCAGGCACCGTCGGTACCAAGGACTTCGGGCAGCGCGCCCACCTTGCTGGCGACGATCGGCGTACCGCTCGCCATCGCTTCCACGGCGGGCAACGAAAAGCCTTCGTAAAGCGAGGGAATGCAGGCAACCTCGGCGGACGCGAACAATGCGGCCAGCTCCGCGTCGGACAGCCCACTGGCGATGTGAACGATATCGGAAATGCCCAGTTCGGCGATGAGTTTGTGGGTGGGGCCGTTCGGTTCCACCTTGGCCACCAGCCGCAGCTCGACGTCCCGGTTGATCCGAGTCCTGGCGACGGCGTGCAGCAGGGTGCTGACCCCCTTCAACGGGGTGTCCGCGCTGGCGATCGCGATGACCCGGCCGGGTTGGCGTGGGGCCGATCCCGGCTTGAACAGATTGGTGTTCACACCCAGCGGAACCACGTGAAGTTGATCGGGCGAGATGCCGAAGTCTTCGACGATGTCGGCGGCCGAGGAAGACGAGACGGTCAAAAGGTCCGGGATCTGCCGCGACACCTGTTTCTGCATTTTTGAAAACCCATACCAGCGGTGCACCAGCGGCTTTCGCCACCATCGCGCGGCGGCGAGGTCAAGCACCCGATCACGAGTGATGGGGTGATGCACGGTGGCCACGACAGGCAGCCCAGCGCCGGCGATCGTGAGCAGGCCGGTGCCCAGGCTCTGGTTGTCGTGCACGATGTCGAAATCGCCCATCCGATCAGCAAGCAGCCGGGCGACCCGCAGCGTAAAGGTCCGCGGCTCCGGGAAGCCCGCGCTCCACATGGTGGCGAGTTCCAAGACATCGATCGAGTCGCGAATCTCGCTCGGCCACGGCACCCGGAACGGGTCGGGCTCACGATAAAGATCGAGGCTCGGCACTTTGGTTAATCGCACCCGCGGATCGAGCAACTCCGGGTAGGGCTGACCGGAGAACACTTCCACGTCATGACCGAGATCCACCAGACCGCGGCTGAGGTGGCGCACATAGACGCCCTGGCCGCCACAATGGTCCTTGCTGCGGTAGGACAGCAGGGCAATTCGCATACTCAATTCTTTCCTTCTGGTGCACGACCGCCGAGGGGCGCCCTCAAATCCGTCGCCGTCAATGCGCTCCTGATCAGCGCAATAGCAAACTGGACATGTGTCCAGACTATAATTCGCTCAACTAATCGCCGCAACGCGCACCCGGGGTCCGCGGGTTAGAACCTGCGCTGTATCGGCCACCAAAATCTGCAGCTCAATCCCGTATTTTACCCGCAAACCGCACTCTACCGGACGCACGTCAGCCACCTGCGCTTGCGCAAGAGCGGGCTCTGCGGACCGGTTTTGTTACCATCGCGCGGTGCACGATTCGGCTGGGCCACCCCGAAGAGGCGGACAGCGATCTGCCTCTCGGCGCGAAGTCCTCAAATACGCGTTGGCACCGGTCGCGCTGGGCATGGGGGCAGCAGCGGCGACGCGCGAAGCCCCGCGGGCTTCGGGGGCTAATCTTCGGCTGATCGACTTTGCCGTGCGCAGGATCGCGCCCGACGAAATCAAATCCGCGGGATATGACGGGGTGGTGAATTACGTGTCCGAGTCGCGTCCCGGCGCGAACTTCGAGGCAAAGCCCATCACCCGCGAGTACGCGGATGCCTTACGCGCCGCGGGCCTGCACATCGTCAGCAACTACCAGTACGGCAAGCCCGGTTGGCCCGGGGCCCCGTCGGATTACACCCGCGGACACGACGGTGGGGTGGCAGACGCCCAGACAGCCCTACAGCTGCACAACGCGGCCGGGGGCGGAAATTCGGCTCCGATCTTTTTCAGTATCGATGACGACATCGACCACAACACCTGGAATAGCCCGGCTGTCGATTGGTTCCGCGGAATCAACTCGGTCCTGGGCGTCGAACGCACCGGCATCTACGGGGATGCCCAGGCGTGCGGGTGGGCGATCGACGACGGCGTCATCGGGCACTCAACCAGCCCCGGGCACCGGTGGGCATGGCAGACGAAAGCGTGGTCGCACGGAGACCGCGAGCCCGCCGCGGTGCTCTATCAGGGGATCGTCAACAGCCCGTCCGAGCCGGGGCCCCTGCTGGGCGGCATAAACGTGGACGTCGACGACGTGCTCGCCGCCGATTATGGCCAGTGGGATCTTGATCGGTGATCTGCACCGCTGATCGCCGCTACGGTCTTGTCTGTCTGACAAGGTCCGCGTTGTACCCCCCCGGTACGTAGCCCGCCTGCATATCGTTGCCAGAGTGCCCGCGGGGTGTCGTCGAGGCAATGAAGGTCTCGAGGATGTCCGCCACAGCCATGGGTGCTTCCACGTGCGGAAAGTGTCCGACACCCTCGAGCACCTCGAGGCGACTGCCCGGCACGGCATCATGGGCGGCGTAGGCGTGCGCGACGGGGATGATCCGGTCGTTCTCTCCCCAGATCAGCACGGTCGGCAGACCCTGCGCGACGTGCAGCTTGTTCAATGCGCTGACGGCCTGACCCCGATAGTCGACGACTGAGCGCAACGTCCGCAAGAACGCCCGGCGGGTCTGCGCGTCCGACAGCGATGAATACGCGTGCCACATCTGACCCGCCCGCGGCGACTGGATCCCAGCCGACGTCAGCCATGAGCCAATCTTGTCGCCCAGGTTCAGCACCGGTTGCGGTGCAACGATCGGCAGCACGAACTCGGCGCCCGGCGCAGACAGCATTCGCAACAGCGGACTGAGGTCGGGGCCCAGCCCGCCGCTGCCGATCAGGGCCAATCGTTCGCAGTAGTCCCGGTGCTGGTGTGCGAACTGCATCGCGATACCGCCGCCGAGGGACTGGCCGATCACCGTTGCCCGGTCCACACCGAGTTCGTCAAGGAGATCGCGAAGGAAGACCGCAAAGGCTCCCAGGGAATAGTCGCCACGCGGTTTGGAGGACATCCCATGGCCGAGCAAATCCGGCGCTATGACGCGGAATTTCTTGGACAGCTGGGGAACCAGCGCCTGCCAGGTGGCCGAACTCCCGGCCATCCCATGGATCAGGAGCAAGGTGGGGCCGTCGCCGGCATCGCGGTAAGCGATGCGGTCTCCGTGCAGTTCGAGATACGTCAACTCGTTCATGTGATCCAGTCCCAGTCCGACTCGACTCGACATCGCGTTTTGGTGGCCTGCGTGTTGGTGGCCTGATTGCCAACCCATCACACACCATACCCAACTTACGCTTCCGTAGGTTACTGACGGGTAACAATGTGGCTGGTCTCACGCCTCCGCTCGCCGTCGGCGGGGCCACCGGCCCCCAAAGACGACACCCCGCGAGCCGGTGACTCGCGGGGTGTCGCGTGCTGTCGGACAACCAGGTCCGGGTGTTACTTGACGTCGAACCGGTCGTTGTTGGCGACCTTGACCCACGCCTTGACGAAGTCCGTCACGAACTTGCCCTTGTTGTCGTCCTGCGCATAGACCTCGGCCAGCGCACGCAGCACCGAGTTCGAACCGAACACAAGGTCATTCGCGGTCGCGGTCCACTTCAGTGCGCCCGAGGCCCGATCGTGGCCCTCGTAGACGTTCTCCGCGGTCCCCGACGCCTTCCACTGCGTACTCATGTCGAGCAGGTTGACGAAGAAGTCGTTGGTCAACACGCCCGGCTTGTCGGTGAACACGCCATGCTTGGTGCCACCGTAGTTGGCGCCGAGGGCACGCAGACCCCCGATGAGCACCGTCAACTCCGGGGCCGTCACACCCAGCAAGTACGCCCGCTCCACCAGCAGTTGTTCCAGCGGAGCCTTCTCACCGGCACGGGCGTAGTTGCGGAAGCCGTCGGCCCGCGGTTCGAGCACCGCGAACGACTCCACGTCGGTGCTTTCTTGCGAGGCGTCGGTACGCCCGGGCGTGAACGGCACCGTGACGGCGTGTCCGGCGTCTTTAGCTGCCTTCTCCACCGCCGCGGAACCGGCCAGCACGATCACGTCGGCCAGCGAGATCTTCTTGCCTCCGGATGCCGAGGCGTTGAAGTCCTGCTGGATCTTCTCCAGCACCGGCAGCACCTTGCCCAGCTCGGCCGGCTCGTTGACCGCCCAACTCTTTTGCGGCTCGAGGCGAATCCGTGCCCCGTTCGCGCCACCGCGCTTGTCGGTGTTGCGGTAGCTCGCCGCCGCTGACCAGGCCACCTTGACCAGCTGAGCAACGGACAGACCGGACTCGAGCACCTTGGCCTTCAGTGCCGCCACGTCCTTGTCATCGACCAGCTGATGGTCGACGGCCGGAACCGGGTCCTGCCACAGCTGTGGCTCGGCAACCCATGGCCCGAGGTAGCGCGAGAGCGGGCCCAGGTCGCGGTGCAGCAGTTTGTACCACGCTTTGGCGAAGGCCTCGGACAGCTCATCGGGGTGGTCCAGCCAGCGCTGCGTGATCTTGCGGTAGATCGGGTCCTCCCGCAACGCCACGTCAGTCACCAGCAGCGTCGGGGTGCGAGCCGGCCCACCGAACGGATCGGGGATGGTCCCCGCCCCGGCGCCGTCCTTTGTGGTGAACTGCCACGCTCCGGCGGGGCTCTTGGTCAGCTCCCACTCGTAGCCGTACAGGTTCTGCAGGAAACCGTTGCCCCACTTGGTCGGGGTCGACGTCCAGACCACCTCCAGACCGCTGGTGACGGTGTCCTTGCCCTTACCGCTGCCGTAGGAGCTCTTCCAGCCCAGCAGCTGTTGTTCGATCGGCGCGGCCTCCGGCTCGGGACCGACACCTTCGGCGTCGCCGGCGCCGTGGGTCTTGCCGAAGCTGTGGCCACCGACGATCAGCGCGGCGGTCTCCTCGTCGTTCATCGCCATCCGGCCGAACGTTTCACGGATGTCCTTGGCCGCGGCGACTGGGTCCGGCTTGCCTTCGGGGCCTTCGGGATTCACGTAGATCAGGCCCATGGTCGTCGCACCGTAGGGTTCCGCCAGGCTGCGCTCGCCCGAATAACGCTTGTTGGTGCCCAGCCATTCGTCTTCTTCACCGAACAGGATCTCTTCGGGCTCCCAGATGTCGGGGCGGCCAAAGCCGAAACCGAACGTCTTGAACCCCATCGACTCCAACGCGACGTTACCGACGAAGACCAGCAGGTCCGCCCAGGAGATCTTGTTGCCGTACTTCTGCTTGATCGGCCACAGCAGCCGACGGCCCTTGTCCAGGTTCGCATTGTCAGGCCAACTGTTGAGGGGAGCGAACCGCTGGGCGCCCTGGCCGCCGCCGCCGCGGCCGTCGTGAATGCGGTAGGTGCCCGCGTCATGCCAGCTCAGCCGGATGAACAGGCCACCGTAGTGGCCGTAGTCGGCGGGCCACCAGTCCTGCGAGGTGGTCAGCATCGAGATCACGTCCGCCTTGAGCGCCTCGACGTCGAGCTTGGCGAACTCCGTGGCGTAGTCGAAGTCCTCGCCGAGCGGGTTGGCTTTGGACGACTGCGCGTGCAGCTTCGACACGTCGACCTGGTTAGGCCACCAATCCCGATTCGTCAGGGGCGCACCCGACTTGGGCTCGGGCGCATCGATCACCGGGTTTTCGCTGTTACTCACAACATTCCTTTCGAGGGTGGGTAAATCGGGCTGCGATCACGAGGGTGTGATCAGGAATCTGCAGTCGAACAGTCGGGGCACAGACCCCAATAGACGACTTCGGCCTCATCGAGAACGAAGCCGTCCAGAACGCTGTTGTCGTCCGACGGCGTCAAGCAGGGCGCGTCGCCGACCGCGCAGTCGATGTCAGCGATGACCCCGCACGATCGGCAGACGACGTGGTGATGGTTGTCGCCGACCCGGGACTCGTAGCGAGCGACCAATCCCGCTGGCTGTATTCGGCGAACCAGACCGACCGCGGTAAACGCATTGAGCACGTCATAAACGGCCTGGCGGGAGACGTCAGGCAAACCGCTGCGCACCGTCGAGAAGATCGTCTCGGTGTCGGCGTGCGGATGGGCGTACACGGCTTCCAACACGGCGAGCCGGGGGCGGGTCACACGCAGATCGGCCATCCGCAGCTGTTCTGCGTAATCCACCGTCGACGACACGATGCCAATATCGTCGCTTATCTGGAATCAGTCAAGACTTTAATTGCCGCGAAACTATAACTGGCCAAACATTTCCGGGGAGAAGAAGCGTCGGCAGTTGCAGTCCCGCGGAGAAGTTAAGCCTTCTGGAAGACGAGCCAACGCAACTCGATCGGGGATTCGTCTACATCAACGTCGAATAAGTCGAGGCCGTTGGCCCAGCCGATGAACCAGTTCGTGGGCGGCCAAGCGCCTTGCGGCAGGTGGGCTTCCTCGAACTGGGCGGCGGAGTCGTCGGCGACGAGCTCAAGAGGCAGCCGGGCGATCGCGCTCGTCATCTCATCCCGGGTGAAGATCATGGTGTTGACCTGCTGCCCGAGCTCCAGGGCGGCGTTGTCAGGGCGGTAGTCCCGGCGCGGCAAGAACGCATTGAACACCATGCGACCGCCGGGAGCCAGACAATCGGCCGCGAGTTCGAGCACGCCGCGTAGCTCCTGGGTGGTGCGGAAGTCGGGCACCACTTCAGAGGCCACGATCAGCTGATAGTCGTCACGAACACCATCCATCGTGTCGAAGGCGTCACTCTCGATGACGGTCACGTCAAGCGATTCCCGTTCGGCCTCAGAACGAATGATTTCGGCGAACTTCGCGGCCATCTCCACCGCGTCTACCGGATGGCCGCGCCGGGCCAGCGCCAGCGCGTTGCGCCCGGTTCCCGCGCCTATATCCAGCACGCGGCAGGTCGTCGGATCGGTCGCTTCCGCGGCCAGCGCCCACACGCGCGCGTCCGCCGCAGTGCCGAACAACGGCCCCTCACGCGTGCCGACCCAGGTGTCGTAATCACCCGCGACCGTCAACCACTCGGAAGTAATACGAAAGGTCATCCCGATGCCGAAGGGGGAGTAGTACGCGATGACGATGTTCGAACGCTGGGATGCGGCGTAGGCGCGGGCCAGCTCCGTTTCTATCCACGTTCTGAGCCCGGCATGTTCTGCGGCCGTCTTCTGAGCACCCACTATCGCGCACACGTTTTCACACATCTTGACGTACTCGTCGATCATGGCCGGAACCGCCGGCACAGTGATCTTGCCCTCGACAACGGCCCGGCGACACAACCGGCGGGCCATCGCGTCGCGCAGCGTTGACGGATCAAACGAACCGGGGGGCGCATCCTTCACCAGACTCTTGTACATGACAGTGGCCGCTTCTCACCACCGCTAGCGCGAACGAAAAATCTGGTCTTCACTAGACGCGTGTTGAACTCCCGGATAAAGACAACGGCACGCACTGCCGCACTGAACGCTTGCATCAGCGTCGCCGGTATTTGCCTCGTAGCGGCGTGTTCCTCGTCCGAGACGGCTTCGCCGCCGTCGTCGAAATCGTCGTCGGCCGCGTCCTCGGCCACCCCCAGCGGCGCCTTGGGTGACCTGTCACTGACGCCGACACCGAGCGCCTCGCCGGCCGCCGCCGTGCCCGGCGTGTATGGCGACCCGGCCGCGGTCGCCAAGTATTGGCGCGCACAGTCGCTCGAAGACAACTGCGGACTGATGTCCGTCGCCGACATCGTCGGTGAGACCACCGGACAGCAACCGACGGAAGAGCAGATACTCACCCTGGCAGAGCACACGCCCTCGGTGGTCAACCCCGGCACTCAGATATACGCCCCCCGCAACGACCCGAGTCACACCAACGGAAACGGCGGCGTCTCGATGGGTGACCTGGTAGCGCTGCTCGATCATTACGGCATCAAGTCGACGATGAGCGACGACGACCACCCCGATCAGACCGGGATACCCGCGGTGCAGGGGTACCTCATCGCCGGCCGCAAGGTGATCGCCTATGTCAATTCCGCGGTCGTCTGGAACACCAGCGACCAGCGCAGCACGGCCGATCACTTCCTGGTGGTCACCGGCGTGGACACCAATAAGGACATTGTTCACCTCAATGACCCCGGCGCCGACCACTCTGATGAGCAGGTGTCGACAGCCACCTTCACGACAGCCTGGAAACCCTCGGGGGATTCGATCATCTTCACCGCCCCACCCAGCTGAGCGCCTCGGCCTAATATTCCCTAATCGGTGTTTGCTAAAAGTTTGGCGGCCCGTTACCGATGGGGAGGAACGGCATGGACTTCGCAGCAGTGCCGCCGGAGATTAACTCTGCCCGGATATATTCCGGCCCCGGCTCGGGACCGATGGTGGCTGCTGCGGCCGCGTGGGCCGCGCTGGCCGCCGACCTGAATTCGACGGCGAGCTCGTATCAATCGGTGATTGCGGAATTGACCGCGGGACCCTGGCTGGGTCCGTCCTCGGCGTCGATGGCTGCCGCGGCCGCGCCGTACGTGGCGTGGACGAGAACTACCGCGGTGCAGGCTGAGCAGGCAGCCAACCAGGCCAAAGTTGCGGCCGCCGCCTACGAGACGGCGTTCGCGGAAACGGTGCCGCCGCCTGTGGTTTTGGCCAACCGCAGCCTGCTGGAGGCTCTGGTAGCGACGAATATCTTTGGCCAGAACACCCCGGCGATAGCGACCACCGAAACGCAGTACGCCGAGATGTGGGCCCAGGACACCGGAGCCATGCTGGGCTACGCGAGTTCGTCGGCGTCAGCCACGACGCTGACGCCTTTCACGTCACCACCGCAGAACACCGAGCAGGGCGCGGGCCAACCGGCGGCCGTAACCCAAGCCACCGGCACCGCTGCCGGCAATGCGCAGAAAGTCGTCGCATCTGCGCAACAGGCCTTCGCCGCGGTCCCCGCCGCGCTAAACAGCCTCGCTTCGGCGGGGCCAACGGCTGCGGCGGCCAGCCCGCTGACCCTGTTGAACCTGGCGAGCGATCTGGTCGCAGTTTTTGCCGACTTACCGGCCAGCGTAGCCGGGCTCGGCGTCGACGCACCGGTGTCCTTGACGTCTCTTCCTTTCGACGTCGTCGGTGCCTTGACCGGTTTCCACACGGACGACATTGTCAGCGGCTGGGCGGGGGTTCAGGCGTGGCCGGGCGAAGCATCGGTGCCCCCGACGCAGTTTCCGGTGATCACAAACCTGGGCTCGCCCGTTTCGGCGGGCTTGGGGGAGGCGAATACGATCGGGAAGTTGTCGGTGCCGTCCGGTTGGGCTGACGCGGCCCCGGCGATGCGCTCACTTGCTGCGCCGTTACCCACCACCGTGAGCACAGCCGCGGTAGCTTCCACCGGCGGCGCCGGAAACCTGTGGGGTCAGATGGCCACGGCCGGCATGGCGGGGCGCGCGATGGCCGGGACCGGCGGCGCAGCTGCCCCGCGGCCGAAGGAACGGATCGGGGCAGCTATCGATACGCCGGGCGAACCGCCGCAGCCGAGCGAAACGCCACCGCAGCTTCCGGCGGGCGGCCCGATCACCAGCGTCGCCGCCGAGCTACGCGAACTGGCCTCGCTGCGCGACTCCGGTATCCTGACGGAAGAAGAGTTCACCGAGCAGAAACGACGCTTGCTCGCGCACTGACCGGGCAAATAATCTCGCGCAACGCTGAACCGAATGGTTGGGCGGCACGTGTAATGGGTATTCCCGCGGCGCATCCGACCACCGGCATACAACCCAGGGGGGGTCCTGGGACCAGAAGGGTACCCAACATATGACGCAGAAACTTAAGCCGCATTTCGACGATGTGCAGGCACATTACGACTTATCGGACGACTTCTTCAGGCTGTTTCTCGATCCCAGCCAGACCTATAGCTGCGCTTACTTCGAACGCGACGACATGACGCTGGAGGAGGCCCAGGCCGCCAAGATCGACTTGGCGCTCGGCAAGCTGGGTCTGCAGCCCGGCATGACGCTGCTCGACGTCGGCTGCGGCTGGGGCGCCACCATGCGCCGGGCGATCAAGAAATATGACGTTAACGTCGTCGGCCTGACGCTGTCCAAGAACCAGGCCGCACACGTGCAGAAATCGTTCGACGAGCTGGACACCCCACGCAGCAAGCGCGTGCTGCTCAACGGCTGGGAAGAGTTCGACGAGCCCGTCGATCGGATTGTGTCGATCGGCGCATTCGAGCACTTCGGCCACGATCGCTACGACGACTTCTTCACCATGGCGCATTCCGTGCTGCCCGCCGACGGCGTCATGCTGCTGCACACCATCACCGGATTGACGGGCCCGCAGATGGTGGAGCGCGGCATGCCGCTGACGTTCGACCTGGCCCGCTTCATCAAGTTCATGATCACCGAGATCTTCCCGGGCGGCCGACTGCCGACGATTGAGCAGGTGGAGGAACAGTCAGCGAAGGGCGGTTTCCGGCTCTCCCGCAATCAGTCGCTGCAGCTGCACTACGCCCGGACCCTCGACCTGTGGGCCGAGGCCCTTGAGGCGCACAAAAACGAAGCCATCAAGATCCAGTCCGAAGAGGTCTACGAGCGCTACATGAAATACCTCACCGGCTGCGCCAAGTCGTTTCGGATCGGCTACATCGACGTCAACCAATTCACCCTGGAGAAGTAACCGCAATCCGCATGATGGCCCGCGGCTTGTTTCGCCCACCCGCCGCGATCTTCTCGATCAGCGTCACCAGGTAGTACTCCAGGCCGTACTTCCGGCGAATTTCGCCTTGAAGCCGAGTCACCGTCGCCGGATCGGTGATCACCTCAGCGGTGGCGTCCACTGGCACCACGTCGTCGCGCACCTTTCCGGTACGGCTGCTTGGCGCCAGCAGGACGCGTGGATCATTGCGGACCCGCTTGACTTTCCAGCTGTCCGCCGGTGTCCAGATGAAAAGGTCGGCACCGTCACGGCCGATCCACATTGGCGCCGGAACGCCCTCTCCGTTGCGCTTGAACGTCGTCAGCGAAACGAAACGCTGTTTGCTCAGTGTGGTCGTCGAATCTATCGTCATCGTAATTACGATTTTACTGATGCTTTGGGCCGCTGTTGCGCTGCGGCGCACGGTGCAAATGTGTCCAGCTCATCGCAAGCATTTTCCCAGCTTTCATGATTAAGATGCCATTCCCGCGTCGACGCTTCATACTTACGGCATTGTCGTCAACACGGTCGCTTACAACTAGGAAGGGCAATAAAAATGTCTTCACGCCGCTGGCTGGCCAGGCTGACTGTCCCGGTGATGTTTTGTGCCGCGCTGACAACTAGCACTGCGATTGCACTTGCCGATAGCACCGACGACGCCTTCCTCTCAAAAATGCACAGTCTGGGCTTCACGTGGCCGGCGGGCGATGACGCCGACATCGTGTCGATGGGCAAGCAAATCTGCACCGACCGCACGGCCGGCAAAACACCTGATGCGATTGCCACCGACATCCACTCCACATTGGGGCCGAAAGGCATCTCATTCGCCGACGTCACATCCATGGTCAGCGCCGCGGAATCGACTTATTGCGCCAGCTAATCGGTGACCGGCCGATGCAATGCCTCGGGATTGGCTACCCGAATGGGTGTTCCGTTCAGCCAGGCCGCAACGGCTTCTGCGGAGTCTGAGTAGAACGCAGCCAGCATTTCGCGGGTGACGTATCCGAGGTGCGGCGACAACGTCACGTTCGGAAGTAGCCGCAACGGGTGATCGGGCGCTGGCGGCTCGACGTCAAAGACGTCGAGCCCGGCACCGGCGATACGGCCGTTCTTGAGCGCCGAGATGAGGGCGGCCTCGTCGACGATCGGGCCCCTGGAAGTGTTGATCAGGTAGGCGTGTGGCTTCATCAGGGCCAGCTCGGGTTCAGCGACCAGACCTCGCGTGCGCTCCGAGAGCACCAGGTGGATCGACACCACGTCGGACTGTCCGAAGAGCGTCGCTTTGTCGACCCTGCGAGCGCCGACCGCCGCCGCGGCTTCCTCGGTGAGATTTTGGCTCCACGCAATAACTTGCATGCCAAACGCTTTCGCGTATTCGGTCATGCGTACGCCGATCCGTCCCAGCCCCAAAAGCCCGAGCGTTTTGCCGGACAACGTCATGCCCGTCGTGGTCTGCCACGCTCCCTCACGCATGCGCCGGTGTTCTTCGGCCAAATTGCGTACCGTCGCGATCATCAACCCCCAGGCGAGTTCCGGAGTGGCATCGCGGACCATGCTGTATCTCGGACTGGCGAAATTCGAGTGGGCCACCAGGACGCCGCGCTCGCTGGCCGCGGCCATGTCCAAATTTGGCAGGCTCCTGCCGACGATGGTGATCAGTTTCAGGTTCGGCAGTTGCTCGATGAGCGTCCGCGGAAACGCCATCCGTTCTCTTACGGTGCACACCACATCGAACGGCCGTAGTGCGTCGACTGCTTCTGCCTCGGAGAGGTGCCGGTCGAAAACCGTTACCTCGGAACGGCTCTGAACCGGCGTCCAGTCGGCGAGGTCGAGTGCCATCCCGGCGTAGTCGTCGAGTATCGCCACCCGGTGCATCCGGCTACATACCCTTTGGCGCGTCGCGAACGGCTGCTACCGCCGCCGCGTCGCCGTCGAACTCGACCCGGGCCGTTCGTCCCGAGGAGAACAGCAGTAGCTCCTCGGGTGCTCCGGTGACGGTGACGGCGGGACCGCGGCCAGCGGTCACTATCGTCTTGCCATCTGTGCTGCGCAACGCCACTCTGCAGGGCATCTTCGACAGGGTCAGCCGGCCCATCAGCGACAGACTCCGTCGCAGCGAGCCGGCCAGGGCGGATTCGAGCACACGCGGCTCCCAGTCCGGCTGCGCGCGACGGACGTCCTCATGGTGGATGAACATCTCAGCGACATTGGCCACCGGGTCGAGCAGCTTGAGTGGTGAGTAGAGCGGCGGACCGGACGCGACCTTGCGAAGCAATTCGTCCCATTCGGTGTTCTGTGCGACCTCGTTTTGCACCTTTTCGGTGTGGCCGGCGAAGTAGGGGATAAGGATGCCCGGCGAGGCATCGGGGCGGTACTCCCGGATCATCAAATGGGCCGCCAAGTCGCGGACGTTCCACCCGTCGCACAGGGTGGGCGCCTCGGGCCCCACGACGCGCATGGTGTCGACCAGGGCTGCACGTTCGCGTTGAGCAATGGACACCTGACTTCCTTCCCCTCGAGGACGCCAGAACCGCAACCGGCGCTGACCCGATCAGCGTAGCGATCGCGCCTCGGCGCTCCACGATCGTCCGACAATCGACTACAACGGATGGGGGATTAACGGATGGGGGATTGTTGTGACGAGCACGCCGAAACCGTTTGAATTGCATGAGTCGGGTGCGTTCCTGCATGGCACCAAGGCCGACCTTTCGGTGGGTGACCTGCTGGTGCCCCGGCGCCGATCGAACTACGACGTAAATCGCCTCTCGAACCACGTCTACGTCACGCAGACGTTAGATGCCGCCGCGTGGGGAGCCGAGCTGGCCGTAGGGGAGGGGCGGTGTCGTATCTACATCGTGAAACCGGAAGGCGCAGTGGAGGACGACCCCAACGTGACGGATAAAAAGTTTCCCGGAAATCCGACCCGCTCCTACCGCACCCGGGAGCCGGTGAGGGTGGTTGGCGAGATCACGGACTGGGTGGGGCATTCACCCCAACAGCTTCAGGCCATGCGGAGCCGCTTGGCGGACCTCCAGCGCCGGGGACTTGCCGTCATCTACGACTAGATTCAGCGACTCAGCAGGTCGTCCGGATCGAACCAGGCCGGAGCGTGTCCGGCCTTCGCGCAGGCAATCAAGGCGTCAGTGAATGACGTGAACAACGCAGCCAGCTCGCGGTCCACACCGGACGCCGACGAACCGTTCGCGATGTCGGCGAAACGCTGGGCGAGCCGGTCAGCGTCGCGAACCACCTTTGTCAGCGGCACCCGTAGGCCAGGACTGGCCGCGTTGATCGCGGCAGACCCATCCGTCTGACCCGGTGGCGCCCCGAGCGTCGCCAAGGCTCGAAGCTGGTTGCTGAGCCGTTTTGCGTTGATGACGGACTGCCGGTCGGTGTCGGTCAGATTTCGATAGCTCTGGTAGAAATCTTCACCTCTGTTCTGTAATCCGTTGGCCCCCGTGCATATGTGGGAATCGGCCTCGGCCGAGCCGGGGTGGCCATACGGCGCTGACGACGACATTTCGCTACGGGTGTCAAACGCAAGCTGCCTCAATCGCCGTCGGTCAACCAGCTCGCAGTCGTGCGCTACCGCGAGTTGTTGAGCCGCTCGGGTGAACAGATTGTTGGTCACAACCATGGTCGCGCTGCAGTCGTGCATCGGTGCCCCGGCCACAACCTGTTGGACGGCCGCGGCTCCCACCGCGCCGCCCTGTTTTCGCTTGCACTGGACGGCCGTTCGGGTGCCGTCCCTCGTCGCGACCAGGTCGACGCCAAAATCGCCGGTGGTCTTGGTCGTCGCCACTTCATAACCGAGGCCCCTGAGGACCGCTGCGAAGTATTCCTCGAACTCGATACCGGTCATCGTGTCAATTTGACCGAATCCCGATGCTCGCAACGCTTCCTCACGTTCTCGTTCCCGAGCGCGGTCACTCAGACGTCCGTACCACCAGCAGACGCTGACGACGAAAACGCCGACGAAAACATATGCACCCCGTGGATGGTGGTTGATCGCCATCCACAAGAAAACGATGCCCCACAGCGCAACCCAAACCAGGCCACGCCGCGCCACTCCGTCCAGCCGCATGACCCGCACCTTAGCGGCGACGTATGACAGCGGCCGCGGTTAGCTCAACCAGCAGTCGAAGCGTTATAGATGGATTGGATCGCGCGGTCGAGTGTCGCGTTGAATTCCGTGTCGGATTGCCCGGCCGATAAGCCCTCGGTGAGCGCGCGGCTGAAGCTGGCGATCAACCCGGTGTTCTGCGCCAGCAACGCGTCGGCCTCGGCGCGTGAGTAACCACCAGACAGCGCCACGACGCGCATCACCCGGGGATGCTCGATCAGCGGCCGGTAAAAATTGGTGACCGTCGGCAGCGAAAGCTTGAGCATCACCTGCGTGCCGGCCGGGATGTCGTCGAGGTGCGCGGTGATGACATCACGCAGGATGGCCTCCGCCTGCGCCTTATCCGGTATCGAAATGGTGACCTCGGGTTCCAGGATCGGGATCAACCCGTGCGAGAGCACCTGGTCCGCCAACTCGAACTGCTGGTCGACGATGGCTTTGACGCCACCGGGGCTCGCGGCGCCGATCACCGAGCGCTCTTTGGTGCCGAAAATCCCGTGCTGCACGGCCCGGGGCAGTAGCTCGTCGAGACCCGGGATCGGTTTCATCAGCTGAACGCCGTCGGAGACCTCGGTCAGACCCTTGTCGATTTTCAGGATCGGCACGACACTCTTGCGTTCCCACAGGAAGCGCGCCGACGGCTCACCATCGATTTCGCGGTCCATGGTCTGTTCGAACAGGATCGCGGCGAGTATCCGGTCGCCATTGAACGCCGGCGATGTGATGATGCGTGCACGCATCTGGTGGATGAGGTCAAACATCTGCTGCTCGGAGGAATATGCACTTTCCTCGATGCCGTATTGGAGCAACGCCTTGGGCGTCGAGCCACCACTTTGATCGAGCGCGGCAATAAAGCCCTTGCCCGACCTCATCTTGTCGGCCTGCTGTTGGTTCACCATTCCTGCCTCCGTCCGTCCGCGCAGTGAGGATATCTGGTTGACGCAGCCCGGCGGCCCACTTAGGAAGCCGGACTACTGTGGCGGCCGTGACCGATCGGCAAGAGCGGGCGATGTCCTTCGGATCGATCGCCGAGAACTATAACGAGTTGCGACCACAGCCCCCGCGCAGCGCGGTGGACTGGCTGGTCCCGCCCGGATGCGAGGTGGCCGTCGATGTCGGCGCGGGCACCGGACTTTTCACCCGCGCACTGCTGGGCAGAGTGCGTCAGGTCATCGCCGTCGAGCCCGATGCCCGCATGCGGGAGGTGCTGTCGGCGCGTTCCCCGGGGGTCCGCGTTGTCGAGGGCCACGGCGAATCGATCCCACTACCGGATGCCGCCGCGAACGCGTTGTTCGTCTCGTCGGCGTGGCACTGGATGGATCCGACACTGGCAGTTCCGGAGATCGGGCGCGTTCTGCGGGACGGCGGTCGGTTCGGGCTGATCTGGACGAGCCGGGATCGCGAAGTGGACTGGGTGCGCGAGCTGGACCACGGACTGCGCAGCCGAGATACGTCTGAGGCGGCATCGGCGGATCGATTCCGGCGGCACCTGGACTTCGAACTCCCGGAACCCCAGATTTTCCACAACATTGCGCGGGAGACGTTCCAATTCTCACGCACCATGACGGTCGACAACGTCGTCGCCATGCTGGGCACCTACAGCAGGGCCATCATCGCGTCTCCGGATGACCGGGCGCAGGCACAAGCTGCGGCCCGGGTTGCGTTGGAGGCGCGTTTTCCCGGGGCCCACTCGATTGACATCCCCATGCGGGCGTCGTGTTGGCGCGCCGACCGGATCGCCCGCCGCGACCATTAGGGCCGCCGTCACCGATCAGCCAGTCGGGACCAGCCCCAGCGACTCGACGAGATCGATCATTTTCATTCGCCGAACCCACCCGGGCGTCCGGCCCGGGCTGCTGCCTCTACAAGATCGGTTGCGCTGGAAACACTTTGGGCAGCGTTGGTCATCTGCCCGGCCACCTCGCGGGCACGGTCAACCCGCTCCGGTGTGAGGATGGAGCGTAGGTCGGCCACCAGCGAATCCAGCGTGCTGGCGAAAAAGGACCGCCCTGAGCCGATTTCCAGTCGTGTCACACCATCTGCCCACATCGGCTGATCGAGCCAGAACCACAGGATCAATGTCGGGATTCCAGCCCGCATGCCTGCGGCGGTCGCGCCGGCGCCCCCGTGGTGGACCGCGGCGCGGCAGGCGGGCAGGATGGCCGCGTGGTTGACCTCGGCCGCCACCTTCACATGTTCGGAAGGCGGGACATCGGTGAAATCATTCGGGCCGCTGCAAATCAATGCGCGCACGCCCAACTTCGCACAGGCCGCGCTGATCACGGCCACAGTCTCAGCGGGAGAATTGATCGGCGTGCTTCCGAAGCCGAAGTAGATAGGCGGCGTTCCCTCAGAGATCCACGACAACACCTCGTCGTCGGCATCGGTCGGTAACTCGAGCGTCAGCGCGCCAACGAAAGGCCCGCAACAGTTTGCTGGCCCGTCTGGCCCGTCCGATTCCACCCATTCTGCGGCGGGACCGGGCAAACAAAGCTCGTCGTAGGCCTGGATTTCCAGCGTTGTCCAGGGGCGGCCGGTGGCGCCGGGCAAACCTAGCGCATCGCGTTGCGCGTGATCCGTATCCTTCGCGACGCTCAGAGCCAGCTTCCCGTCCGTCCAGATCCGCGAGGGGAAGGGGTGCAACGCAACCAGCGGGATGTCGTAATACTCGGCAACGTTGGCCGCCACCCCCTGCTCATTGAAGCCAACCACTAACAGGTCGGCCCCACTCGCCAATTCGGTCAGCGTTGCGCTCTTCTCCGCCTTGACCTTGTTCACGCGCTCAACAACGTCCGTTAACAAGCCGGCCGGATTCCGCATCTTCGCCTGCATATCGAGGATCACATCCGTGGCCGAGTTCATCTGCTCACGCGTGTCCGGGCCGTAGGCGACGGCTGAAAGCCCAGCCGCCTCAACGAAGGCAAGCATGTTGGGCGGCGCCGCCATGCTCACGTCGTGACCGCGACGGACGAGCTCCCGACCGACGACGGCGCAGGGCTCGAGATCGCCGCGACTTCCGTACCCGACCACCACAACTTTCATCAGCCAACCCCATTCGCAAAAGTGTTGCCCCTCAAGCGGGCCGCCTCTTCCAAGAGATCAGCACAGCGCGCAACGCTCTCGGCGGGCGGGGTCATCCGAGCCGCTATCTCGCGGGCCCGAGTGACATACTCGGGGGCGAGGATGAGGCGCAGGTCCGCGACCAGAGAGTCCAGGGTACTGGCCGAAAATGCGCGCCCAAAACCGACTTTCAGTTCGGTAGCGGCAGCCCCCCAGATCGGCTGGTCGTCGACCCGGTGCCAGAGGATCAATGTCGGGACGGCGGCCCGCATGGCCGCGGCCGTGGTGCCGCAGCCGCCATGGTGGACAACCGCGCGGCAGGCGGGAAAGACGGCCGAGTGGTTCACCGCGCGAGCGACCCTCACGTTGTCGAAATGCGGGACGTGGCTGAAGTCATTCGGGCCGCTGCATATCAAACCCCGCTCGCCCAGCTGCGCGCAGGCCGCGCTGATCACAGCCACCGTCTCCGCGGGAGATGGGATCGGCATGCTGCCAAAGCCGAAGTAGACGGGCGGCGCCCCCGCGGCAATCCACGACAAGACCTCGTCGTCGGCATCGCCCGGCAATTCCAGCGTCAGCGCGCCGACGAAGGGCCTGAAACGTGGCACCACGGCGTGCTGCGACCATTTGGCCGCCAGTCCGGGAAAACACACCTCGTCATAAGCCTGGATCTCCAGCGTGGGTTGCGTCGACGGTCCGGTGCGCTGCGGTAGGCCCAGCGCTCGACGTTGGTCGTCTTGAGCCTCCTGCGCGACGTGCCCAATCAAGCCGCCCAGGGGCGAATCGCCTTCCGGGAAGTACTGCAGCGTGGCCAACGGAATGCCGTAGTGCTCGGCGACGTTGGCGGCCAGCCCGTGCTCGACTTTGCCCGTCACTAGCAGGTGCGCGCCGTCTGCCAACGCCGTCAGCGCCGTGCCCCACTCCGCCCAGGCCCGGGTGACATGCCCCACGACTTCGGCCACCAGGTCCGTCGGATTCTTGATCGCGTTGCTGGGTGCGAAGTCCTCACCGCCCAGCTGCGGCGGCGCCGACCCGAAGGCGACGGCGGTGAGGCCCGCCGACTCCACGAAACCAAACATGTTGGGCGGGAAAGCCATGCGCACGTCGTGACCCCGGCGCAGCAGCTCCCGACCCATGGCAGCCAACGGCTCGACATCGCCGCGGCTGCCGTAGCCCGCCAGCGCAACTTTCATCGGCGCAAACCTAACTCGGGTGAGCGCGGCTCAACGCCATTTGATGCCGCACCCGATCGACGGCCGCTGGTCGCTGTTGACCGGTCGCCCGGCGAGCACGGCATCAACTGCCGCACGGACATCAGCAGCCGTCACCGGCCGATCGTTCTTGGGTCGGGAATCGTCGAGCTGGCCGCGGTAGACGAGTCGACGGTCACCGTCGAAGACGAACGTGTCGGGTGTGCAGGCCGCGGAGTAGGCGCGGGCAACGTCCTGGGTCTCGTCGTAGAGGTAGGGAAACGTCCAGCCGTGGCCCCGGGCCTCGACGACCATCTCCTCGGGTCCGTCCTGCGGGTAGGTGACGACGTCGTTGCTGGAGATGGCGACCATCGCGACGCCCTGCTGAGCCAGGTCCCGGCCGAGCGCGGCGAGCCCCGCGGCGACGTGCTTTACATACGGGCAGTGGTTACAGATAAACGCGACGACAAGCGCTGGGCCCACCAGCTCGTCGAGGCTGACGGTGCCACCGGTCGCCGGTTCGGGCAGCGTGAACGGCGGGGCGGGCGTGCCGAGGGCGAGCATGGTGGACTCGATAGCCATGACGGCTAGCCTAGCTCGGCGCCGAACGTCGAGTTGTTCGGACGATTGGGCCTTTGCAGCGCGACGACTCGACGCTCGTCGCACACTGGGCGCACGAGGCGCTCGGCCTTACTGGAACTTGGAACCGAGCCCGGCGATCAGATTGATCGTGACGGCCAGGACAACCGCGCCGAGAAGGTACGACAGCATCGCGTGGCGCAGCACCGTCGCCCTGATGGACCTCAATCCGATCTCGGTGTCCGACACCTGATAGGTCATCCCGACGGTGTAGGCGACATACGCGAAGTCCCGAAAACAGGGCGGCTCCGGGTCGTGGAAGTTGATCCCACCCGGTTGATCCGAGTAGTAGAGCCGCGCGTAGTGCACCGTGTACAGCGTGTGCACGGCGAACCAGGACGCCCCGACGCTCAGGATGCCCAGAATGGCGGATCGCAAGGACTCAGGACCCGAGCCCGATCCGGCGACCACCACGTAACCGACCCCGCCCAGGCTCGCGATGCTCGCCGAGACGATCACCACGTCGGCGACCCAACGGGTGGGGTCCTCTCGGGTCGCATATCTGCACGTTTGCTCGGCGTCCATCCCGCCCAGGATGAGGCGCGTCCACCCCACATTCACGCCAGCGCCGACAACCCAGCCGGCCAGCGCGTATCGCCAGCCAACCGTGTTGCCCACGACGAGAGCCACGGCAATCCCGAGCACGGTGGCTACCACAATTCGAGCCGCAACAGTGTCGCGAAACAACTCCGCTAGGGGTTTCACAGTCCCGACTTAAGCACCTGCCCGCATCGTGCGCAGCCGCTAAGCGCTAGGACCCTGACCGCCGAGCCTGTTGACCGCGAATGTCGCGGCCTGATTTGTCATCCCGTCTTCAATGTATGAAACATGCGCGATGATGTTGCCGCCGCCGGAGCAGATTGGGTCGTCAGGAGCACACAAGCTCAAGACTTTGCCGCTGTAGAGCGGATTGATTGTCGGCAGCGGCTGGCCGCCGTACAACGTGCTGGAGAACCCGCTGGTCGGCTCGCCGAAAAAGGCGACCGCGGCGACATGGTTGGCCACCGGGGGAGGCATGGCGTTGGTGGCCAGGTCGATCACGGTCGCGCCCTGGGAATACCCACCCAGCACAATCTTGGTGTTCGGGCAGCTGGCGACGGTGCCCTGGATGTGCGCCGCCGCATCGGCGGAACCGGCTGACGAGCTGCCGTGGTAATCGTCGTTCGCTGGGTAGTTCACCGCGTAGACGTCGACGGACCGTCCGCCAAGCTGCGAGGTCAGCGAGTCGACGAACGCCTGGCCGATATTGCCGAGACCAGGCTCCTGATGGGTACCGCGGGCGAAGACCACCGCAACGTCAGAGCAGGGGTCGGCGGAAGCCGCGGGAAGGGCGAGGGGCGCGCTGAACAGCGCCCACATCGCCCACATCCCATCGCCCCAAAAAATACGCCAACGGTGCGGACCATGCTGCGTGGAATCATCCTCAAATGCTGACACACTGCCCGCGACGACGGCGCGGGGCACCCTCTGGCAGCTGCGGTGATCTGATGAGATCGACCAGTAAGTTGCCAAACTGAGCCGCGGAGAAGGGGGTCACGTTAAGCTGTGCGCACAGAATCGGTGACTGACCCGAAGGGGGCGGCGTGTCATTTCTGGTCGTGGCTCCCGAATGGGTGGAGTCGGCCACAGCGGATCTAGCAAACATCCGTTCGGCACTGGATACCGCGCATCTCGCGGCTGCCGCTCCGACCACCGGGATTGCGGCTGCCGGCGCTGACGAGGTATCGGCGGCGGTGGCAGCTCTATTCGGCGGCTTCGGTCAGGAATTTCAGGCGCTCAGCGCACAGGCCAGCAGGTTTCACGCCCAGTTTGTGCAGGCACTGAGTACCGCGGGCGGCTCGTATCTGGCCGCAGAGGCGGCGAACGCGTCGCCATTGCAGACCATCGAGCAGAGCCTCTTGGGCGCCATCAGTACGCCTGCCGCGGCGGCCGGCTCGCCGTTGCAATCCATCGAGCAGTTCGTCATCGGCGTCATCAACGAGCCCACCATGATCCTGTTCGGGCGTCAGCTGATCAGCACCGGGACGGTGTCCCTCGGCGGCACGATTACCGGCACTGGGTCAGCAGCGACAGGAAAAACTCCGATCTCGATGTACGCGGGCACCGAGGCGCGGGTGAACGCCTCGGTTGGCAGCGGTACCCCGGTGCGCCTGCTGGTCGACACCGGATCCACGGGTCTTGTTATCCCGTACCAAAACGTCGGCGGGCTATTCGGAGTACTCCAGCTCGGCTTACCCCTCAATATTGGTCTTGGCGGCTACAGCGGGGGAATCGACTATCTTTACGCCACGTATAACGCGCCGGTGAATTTCGGGGGCGGACTCGTCACCTCGTCCACCCCCGTGAACGTTGAGTTTTTCGCATTCCCGACATCCATCGGGTCCGCGATCAACAACGGCTTCACGTTCCAGTCGTATTTCGCGACCGACGGGGTAACTGGCGTTCTGGGCGTTGGGCCAAATGCGGGAGGCCCGGGCCCAAGCATTCCGACCCAGGCCTTGGCGTCCCCCTTCAATAAGGGCCTGCTGATCAACGAAACCGGGGCTTCGCCCTATCTGCAGTTCAGTGGCACGCCAGCAGCAACAGAAGTGGGCAACCCCATCGCCACGCTTACCGGCGCGCCGATCACCAACCTGAACGTGACTGTCACCACAGCGGCGGGACCCAGACTAGCTATACCGACGTTTCCTCGATGCTGGATTCCGGTGGCGTCCAGGGGACCATCCCGTTCAACGCGCCGACGGGATCCAGGTTATTGTCACGACCCCAGCAACGGTAACGTCGCTGCTGTACTCGTACATCATGGGCCAGACGTATTCCCCAGCGGTATCAGCCGGTGTGATGAATACCGGGGCGCTGCTTTTCCACGATCACCCGGTGTATATCAGTTATAGCCCCGGCGGTGTGGGGACGACGATCATCTACCAGTAATACGCCCCAAATACGCCGACTGATTAATCGGTGCGGCCGAGGTATCGCCGCTGCCAACTTTCGCAGAGTGGCCTGTCTGACCGGCGATACACTCTGATGGTATGGAGTCGGTGACGGTGCGCGAATGGCGCAACAGCGGGGGAGAAGTCTTGCGTCGTGTCGAACGCGGCGAGCGAGTCGTCGTCACCCGCAATGGCATCCCGGTGGCCGAATTACACCCTGTGCCGCGTCCCAGCGTCGGACCGGCCGAACTCATTCGCCGTCGCAAACACCTCCCTCGGGTTGATACCGCCACATTGCGTTGCGATATTGACAACCTGATTGACCCATCGCTGTAACAGCCGACAGTCCAAGGGATCCCGCGGTTGGAGCTACACCCGGTCGCCCACTAGCTTTTCTTTTCGCGCCACCCACGCTCGAACGGCAACCGCCACGCGTTCGGCGCGATCAGTTGATGAATGGCGTTAGGGCCCCAGGTGCCGGCTGGGTAGTTCTTGACCGGCGGCGGGTCGTTCAGCAGTTCCTCCGAACGCTCCCACAACGATTCGATGCCCTCAGCGGTGGTGAACAACGTGTGATCGCCACGCATCGCATCGAGAATGAGCCGTTCGTAGGCCTCCAGCGCATCAGCAACGGTGTCGATCTCCTGCGAGGAGAACTGCATCGACAATTTGTCGAGCTTCATCCCGGGACCGGGCCGCTTGCCGTAGAACGACAGCGAAACCTTCGACCTGTCAGCGAGGTCGAACGTGAGGTGATCAGGACCTTGGGCCCCTACCCCCGATCCCGACGGGAACATCGTTCGGGGAGCCTCTTTGAACGCAATCGAAATGATGCGGATGCCCTCTGCCATCTGCTTGCCGGTGCGAAGGTAGATCGGCACGCCGGCCCAACGCCAGTTGTCGATACCAACCTTGAGCGCGATGAACGTCTCGGTGTCGGAGTCCTTTGCCACTCCCGGCGTTCCGCGGTACCCGCCGTACTGGCCACGCACCACATCCGAGCACTTGATCGGCAGCATCGACCGGAACACCTTATTCTTCTCTTCGCTGATGGCCCGCGGCTCGAGTGCCGTCGGCGGTTCCATCACCACGAACGCCATCACCTGGAAGAGGTGGGTCACCACCATATCCTTGTAGGCGCCGGTGCTCTCGTAGAAATTCGCCCGCTGATCCAGACCCAGGGTTTCGGGAATATCGATCTGGATGTGGTCGATGAAGTTGCGGTTCCAGATCGGCTCGAACAGACCGTTGGCGAAACGGAACGCCAGGATGTTTTGGGCCGCCTCCTTGCCCAAGAAATGGTCGATCCGAAAGACCTGGGATTCCTCAAACGTTTCGTGGACGTAGTCGTTGAGCGCTATGGCGCTGGCCAAGTCGGTGCCGAACGGCTTCTCCATGATGATCCGCGAGCGGTCGACGAGACCAGCCTCGCGCAGCATGGTGATGACGTCGCGCGCCGCTCTCGGAGGGACCGACAGGTAGTGCAGCCGCCGCACGTCCGGCCCCAGGCCGATTTCGGCTTCGGCCACCGCGGAGGCAAGTACCGCCGGTCCGGCGCCCTGCGGAACGTACCTGAGAACCTTTGCGAAGCTGTCCCATTGTTCGGGCGTGAGCTTGTGGACACCGAAGGAGTCGATTGCGCTCTTGGCGATTTCCCGGAACTCGTCGTCGGTGTGGTCTTCCAACGACGTCGCGATGATTTGGATATCGGGCGCAAGGGAGGACTGCACCAAATAGGCCAGGCCGGGGATCAGCTTGCGTTTGGCCAGATCGCCCGTTGCGCCGAACAGGACGATGACGTGGGGGTTGACCAACTCCTGGTCGTAGTGACGCGGGCGCGCGTCTGCCGCCGGATACGAGATCGTCTGCGCTTTCTTAGTGGCCACGCCCGCGATCCTTCCACCGCCGCGCCCCGTCCGCAGCACAAAGTTGCACTCGTATCGGGACGGCCATCGACAGATGGCCAACTAAGGGCATCCGAAGGTTGCCAAACCAGGGGGGATTCGCCAGCACATCACCGGCAATTCATCCGCATTACGCCCGCGCCGGGGGTTCCAGGGCGCTGCTACCGTGGCACCGTGATCCGTAACGTGGTGCTCGTAAAGCTGAAGCCGGGCCAGGACCCCGCCGAGGTTGCCGACATTCAGGACGACTTCCGCCGACTCAACTGTCCCGGCACGCTCAACTACACCATCGGCAGCGATCTTGCTCTGCGCGAGGGGAATTGGAGCTTCGCGATCGTCGCTGACTTCGCCGACGTCGCCGCCTACCGCGCATACGATCTCGACTCCGCACACAACCGGGCCCGCGCCAGGCTGGCGCCCCTCGTGGAACAGATCGCTCGGGCCCAGTTCGAGGTTCCGCGGGATCCGTTCCTGTGAACGATGCCCCGCCTCCGACGCTGCGCCCGCGCCGGTCTGCCCTCTATTTGCCCGGCAACAAGGCCAGGGCGCTGGAGAAGGCGAAAACACTCACGGCGGACATGTTGATTTTCGATCTCGAGGATGCCGTCGGCCCCGACGCCAAAGCCGAATCAAGGGCGAACGTGTGCGAGGCCATCTCGTCCGGGGGCTACCACCCCCGCGAGATCGTGGTGCGCGTCAACGGCATGGGCACCGACTGGCACAACGACGATCTTGCCGCCGTGGCGGGCTCGACCGCCGACGGAGTGCTGGTACCGAAGGTCGAGAGTGCCGAACAGGTTCAATCGCTGGCCACCGTGCTCGACACGCTCGACGCGGCGCCGTCTTTGCGGCTGTGGGTGATGATCGAGACGCCCAGAGCCATTTTGAGAGTTGAGGAGATCGCCTCGGCCAGCGATCGTTTGGCTGGGCTAGTGGTCGGCACCAACGACCTTGTCAACGATCTACACGGTCTGCATGTGCCCGGACGGGCGCCGGTGCTGCCCGCGTTGGCACTGGCCATGTTGGGGGCGAGGGCGGCCGGAAAGGCCATCTTGGATGGCGTGTTCAACAACATCACTGACGAAGCCGGCTTTCGGGCCGAGGCCCGGCAGGGCCGCGAGATGGGTTTCGACGGAAAGACCCTGATCCATCCGTCCCAACTCGCCCCGGCCAACGACGTGTTCGGCCCGTCGGACGAGGAGCTAACCGACGCCCGCAAAATCGTCGCGGCTTACGCGCAGGCTCAAATAACAGGGGAGAGCGTCATAACGGTCGACGGTCGCATGATCGAAAGCCTGCACGTGCGCGACGCCCAGCGGATGCTTGCCCTTGCGGAGCTCATCTCCGAAATGGAATCCGTGTCGTAGCGGCCCAAAGGCGTTGTGCGAGTGTCGGGGCGGGGATCGATGATTCGAACAGTCCCAGAATGGGTATTGCTCCGACATCGTAGCCGGCGAAGGGACAGCGATCATGCTTATAGAGAGCGGACGTACGCGGTGCCCCCGGTGTATGGCGTTTAGCGAATACCGATTTGTCGACCGCGGCGACAACACGCTCGAGTACGAGGTTCGATGCGCGTCCTGCGGCAACGTCCACTCCGAGGTCACGGCGATTCCGACTCCCGTCACGACGGCTGCCTAGCCGGACGGGCCTCTCGGGCCGGGCCCAGTGCAGATGCCGGCCTCCCTTTGAACTGATGTAGTGAGAACCTGTGGCGCGAAGGCTCGACGAACAGACAGGAATTGCAACATGACCGAAACTCAGGAACAGCCCAGCCTTCTCCCTTGGGCGCAGTTCCGTGAAGAGATGCTGACGGCACGCGAAGTCCGACGCAAGGCGGCGATCGACGCGGTGCGGCGATTCGTGGATCACAATCCGATGATCAACCGGCGGCCGCGGCGCAAGGCCATCATCGAGGCCCGGCTGCAACTCCGCGAGGACCTGGTTTCCGCGCGCTTCCATTTCCGCCGCGCGGTTGTGCGCAACCTGAGCCAATTGGTAACCAGTCTGTAGGTTTCGGGTAAACCCAGTGGCGGCTGCGGCGGTCACGAATGATTTGCGTGTTGGTATGCAGTTGTTTACGCGGAGTTTGGCCTTAATCGGGCAATTCCCCGATTCACCAATTATCTGAAAGATCATCCTTGGTAGCACGTTTCGCGGCGGGGTAACATCGGACTCCCAAAACAAGTCGGCACGCAGACAAGGGAGCTGAACAATGGCCGCACATAGGCGTTATGGCCTATTTATGGGCACAGCGCTATTAGGTGGCCCGCTACTGGTCGCCGGTGTCGTCTGCGCCAGCCCGGCGCAGGCTGACGAGGCCAGCTATCTCAAGGATCTGCACAACTCGGGCATCCAGGACTTCAACGGCGGTGACGCGGCGCTGCTGCAGGTGGGCTACAAACTGTGCCAACAAATGTCTTACGGCGCTTCGCCCGAGCAGCTAGTGGCCCTCGCGCTGCAACGCTCCAACGGCCAAGAGGGACCCAATGGGCTCACCCCGGACCAGGCCAACAACCTGATTGCCTACACCGCACAGGATTTGTGCCCGCCAACGCCTTAGCCGCCGGCTCAATCTTTCGGGACTAGATATGTTCCGTGACCTTCGATCACCACATTCTCATCCGTGAACCGGAGCACTTCGTTGACTAGGCCACCCGCCTGGTTGCGGTAGTTGATGACGATGGTGTTGATGCCCCGATAGACGCTCTCGACGGTGAACTCAAGGTCGGGAATGCGCGTGAGTGCGGCGCTCCAATACGCGCGAAGCGCGGCCTTACCGCGAACCACGCCGTCGTTCTCCGGGAGCACCTCGAGCGCAACCGGGGACGTGAACACGACCTGGTCGTCGAAGTGAACAAGCACAGCTTCCACGTCGTGGGCGTTCCACGCCTTGACCCATTCGTGGCTGAATTTGATTGCGTCGAGTTGCACGACGGCCAGGGTAGGTAACCGATGTGGCGGCAGTCCACGGATTTCCCGCGGGTGCTCCCGCACTCAGCTCGAAGCGCTGAGGATCTTGATCGCGAAGATGAGCGAGTCGCCGGGCCGGATTCCGGCGCTGGGCTGACCTTCGGGGTAGCCATCCGCGGAGGTCATTGCGACGGCGACCGTGGACCCGACCGTTTGTCCGGCGATGGCCTTCTGGAAGCCGGTCACGACTCCGGTAAGCGGGAAGTCGACCGCCTCGCCCCGTTGGTAGCTGCTGTCGAAAACGGACCCGTCACGTCCATTGACGCCCATGTAGCACACCGAAACTTTCGCGATGCTCGACACCACCGGGCCGCTTCCGGCCCGCAGCGTGTGCACCTGGGTCTGGGTCACACTGAACGGTGTCGTCACGGTCACGCTGGGGGCTGTCGTATCGGTGGATCCGGTGACCGCGACGCTGCCGGTGGTGCCGGCCAGCGTCCACTCGGGCGTTCCACCATTCTGCGGTGCCGCGGTTGGGCACGAGCCGGCCGCTGTTGCCGTGCCCGATACAGCGAGCGTCGGGACGATCGCCGCGACACAGACCGCAAGCGCTACGGCGGAATACACTCGGGAGAACTTCACGGCCGTCACGCTACAGCCACGTGTTGCGCCCTTTAGCTGGCAGCCCTGCTCCGGGCGTCAAATCGCGCGATGTCCCGGGGGAGTCGCGTCCTCGTCGAGGCTCACCCGCCAGCTGTGGCCGTCTCGCATGACTTCCTTCATGGCTACGGCATGAACCTTGACCTCTGCGACCGGACCCGATTCGATGGGCACACACCACAAGGAGGCCCGTAGTGAGGACATTCGTTCGCCATCTTGTCGCCGTCGTCATGATGGTGTTGGCCTCAATGGGAGCCGTAACGATCGCGACACCGGCGGTGAGCATGGCCGACTGCGCGGGCGGCGAGTGGTGGGACCCGACGGGCAAGGTCTGCCGGCCGCTCAACGTCGGCCCACAGCCGCTGGCATGTCAGCCGGGCCAGTGGTGGGACCCGACGGCTAACGTATGCCGGCCACTCGGTGTCGGGCCGCAACCGCTGGCATGCGACAACGGCTGGTGGTGGGACCCGGCCGCCAACGTATGCCGTCCACCACTGGTGCCCCCGGCCGGCTGATCCTGCTCGCCACCAGTTGAGCCAACGGGCACCTAACCCGGCCAGCGCCGGAATAGCTCCCCGGACGCCCACGCCGGCCACGTCGGCGCGCCACTGATCGTGCCCGCAGTCAGTTGCGCGACAATTCGGGGCCCGTCGAGGCGTGAATTGTCGTAGATCGTTGCGGTGTCGGCGATGTCGATCGCATCAGCAACGAATTGCCATAATCGGCGGTGCCGTTCGCGGATCTTGACCTCGGGAACGTCGTGGCCACCGTGGAGGACGCGCCGCTGCACGCGCTCGACGGCCAGACCCTCGGGGATCAGCATCGCGTGCAGAGCGATGACGTAGCCCACGTCGTGGGCAGAGCGGATCAAGTCCAGCTTTGACGGATGGGAGAAGACGGTCTCGGCGATGAACGACATGCCAGCCTCGATCAGCCTGGCACGGGTATCTGCTGCGATCCGCGCTGCATCGTAGGCATGCGCGGTTGGATCATCGGGCCAACGCTGCCTTGCGATCTCGTCGGCGTTGACGAATACGCTGCGCGGCAGTAGCGGCGCCAGCGTGAACGCGATGAATGTCGACTTACCAGCACCGTTCGGGCCGACGACGAGGTCGAGCCGCTTCACCGGCGCCCCGCGCCGTCATCACTCATCCATCGACGTCGACCACCGAGGTCGTGCCGTCGGGCCGGTACTCGACGATCTCGCCGTCCTCGTTGAGCGCCACCGTCGTGATGCCACGCGCTGCCAGCGCGTCACCGTAATGGGCCGCGGCCAGGGACTCCTCGATAGCGGCCGAGATCTCCGCATTGAAGACGAGCCCCTCATCCTCGGACAGCTGGTTCGTGTCCAGATTGCCGGCCAGCGCGGCCTCGACACGGCGGCGCGACGCCGTCTGATGGCTCGACACCGCCCGGCCCACCCGGGCCCAATGATCGAGTTGCTGCTTGGCCGATCGGCTCTGGCGGGCACCCTCGGCGGCGGCGCTGTCTACCAGGTCAGCGGCGACCCTGGTGACGCGGTCGGCGACGTTCGTCATGTCCGCACCTCCTGTAGCAGGATGCTACACCGTGTAACACAATGCTACACGACGGTAGGCGATCTTGAATGGGATCGCAGGGGAGCAGGTTGACCGCGGACACACGCCAGAACAATGTAGATCATGATCTACATTTCGGCGTACTCTGGATTTATGACAGACGTCGGGATGCGAGAACTGCGACAGAATCCCGCCCCCGTTTTGCGTGAGGTTGAGGGGGGCGCCGAGGTGACGGTGGTGGTCAATGGCCGCGCCGTAGCCCGGATCGTGCCACTGGAGACGCCAGCCTGGGTGGCTGGGGATCTGGCCGGGCGGATTTACGGCACGGCCGTGGACCCCGGGTGGGAAGGCGAACTGCGGGCCGCACGCGAGGAAGACATCGTTGGCGACCCCTGGGAGTAGACGAGCCATCCTCGACACCAGCGTGCTGGTAGCGTCCGATGCCGACCTGTCGGGGCTGGTCTGCCAGATCAGCTCGGTGAGCTATGCCGAGCTTCATTTCGGTGTTCAGGCCGCACAGGATGACAGCGCCCGGCTAAGTCGTCAGCACCGGTTGACACTGATCCAGTCCATCTACGGTCACGGCATCGCCTTCACTGACGACACCGCCCACCACTACGGCCTGCTGTGCGGACGCCTGCGAGCCCAAGGCCGCAGTCCGGGCGGTCGTGCCATGGATGTCATGATTGCTGCCACCGCTTTGACCCTCGGAGTTCCCCTGGTCACCAGGAACACCGACGACGTCGACCGGCTCGGCATCGAACTATTGCAGCGTTGACCACCTGCCTGGACTCGATGCGCTGCCGGCTCGGCGCTTATTCCTCATTCGTCGCTGTGCGAATATTGGTCCAAGGCATCGGTGTTCGACGTGGTTGTCAATGCTCGGGTGGCGCGGTATCGGCGTGCACGATCGACGGAATGCGGCAGGACCTTCGCGGGCAAACGTCCGTCCACTGGACTACCGCACATCGCCATTCGGGTGACTCCCCTGATGGAGGTTCCACTGACCGCAATCGGGGGCCAGGACATCGTTGACGTCGACTTCGAGTCCGCCGACCAGCGGGCCGGGATTGGACGCGGTGCTCACGACGCGCTGGTAGAGAACGGCGGCGGGGTAAACCTGATTGCCGGACCAGGCTTTAGTTTGCCAGGCCCACCGGCGCCCAGTTGTGCTCGAAGACCCGATGGCGCCATCGGCCGCGGCCCACTGGCATACATTGATGCCTCCGTAAACCCCGGTGCGTTGAACTCCAAGAATCGAGTTGATTCCGCGAAACCACTGCAGCGCGACGCGATTCCAGGTGTCGCGGTTGATGTCCTCGTCGATGGTGAAGAAAACCGGCGCACTCTGGCCGCCGCCTGCCTCGGTGTGCAGCTGCCAGGCGGTGCGCGCGTCCGCGATCCCGCCGGCGTAGCCCCGCGTAAAGTCCGACGGTGCCGTCCCACCCGGTTTGCCGTATTGGTAGTTGCTGACGATCACCAAGCCCGCGGCTTTCAGTGAGTCGGCGTAGGGCCGAGTGATCGGCTTGGCGCCAAACGATGAGCCAGGACGCGACTGCGACACGTAGTTGACCACCCCGCTATAGCCGGCAGCTCGAATCTGTTGCGCCGGAATCTGGCGCGCGGCGAAGTCGATCAGTTGAGGAGGAGCGGCGGCGGCCGCCGTGGGCGTGCCGCAGGCTATTGATGCGGCACCCAGACCGGCCAACGCAGTGGCGTAGCGCAGCGCATCGCGCCGGGAAACCGTTCGCAGTCGCACATCGCTGGCCGGCGGGGGCAAACTGTGCATCGCGCGACTTTAACGATGTGACTGTCGGTACCGATAGACCTGCGCTAGCCGAAACGCGGTTGCGTTCCCAAATGGATACCGAGCGGTGACCGTTCGGCTATGACCTCGAAAGCCGCGTGCGAAACGACTCGGCGTGTGGTTGGAGTTTGGCGCGCGCGCGGTCGCGCGACTCGGGGGAGCGGCTTAGGCGTCGCCGCCCCCGCGCAAGCCAATTGATGTCTTGGTGTTAACCAGCTATCCCAGAATCGCCCGCGCCGCGCGCTCTGCGATGAGCATGACCGGCGCGTTGGTGTTGCCGGAAATGATGGTGGGCATAGCCGACGCATCGACCACTCGAAGGCCGGCGACGCGATAAACACGGCAGTCGGTGTCGAGCACCGTCGCGGTCGACCTCGGCCGCCCGCGGGGGTCGAAGCTTCCCATGGCGCAGGTGCCCACCGGGTGGAAAATAGTCGTACCGAGTTCACCGGCCGCCTTCTGCAGCTCTTCGTCGCTCACGAGTTTCGGGCCGGGAAGCAACTCTTGCGGGCCGTAGCGGGCCAGAGCTGGCGCGGCCATGATCTGCCGAGTCATCCGGAGGCCCCGCACGGCGATTTGACGATCGACATCAGTCGACAGGTAATTGCAGAAAATCTTCGGGTTGGTCAGTGGATCTGCACTGGCCATCCGCACATGGCCACGCGAGCTGGGTCGCAAGTTACAGACCGAGGGAGTGATCGCTCCGAAGGGGTGCAGCGGTTCGCCGAACTTCGGCAGAGACAAGGGCTGCACGTGCCACTCCAGATCGGGGCTTTCCAGCGCCCGGTCGCTCTTGGCGAAAGCCCCTAGCGTCGAAGGCGGCATAGTCATGGGCCCCGATCGCAACAGCAGATATTGAAGTCCCATGCCCGCACGGCTGATCCAGTTCCGGTACAGCGTATTGACGGTCGCGGCGCCCTGCACCCGGTAGACCGTTCGAAGCTGCAGATGATCCTGGAGGTTCTCGCCCACCCCTGGCAGATCGACGACTACCGGCACTTGATGCCGGGTAAGCAGCCCAGCTGGGCCTAGACCCGAGACTTGCATCAGATGCGGCGAGCCAATAGCTCCGGCACTCAGGATCACCTCCCGGCGGGCTCGGACGTCGACGATTTGGCCATCCCTGAGCAGCCGCAGGCCGGTGACGCGTTGCTGCGCCGTGGTCCAGGCACCGCGACGCTGATCCTCGTGGACCTGGTCGTCCATCAGCAGCCGCAACGCCTGGGTCTGGGTGTAGACGGTGAGATTCGGCCGGTGGGCGACCGGATGCAGGAAGGCATCGGCCATCGACCATCGACGGCCACGCCGTTGGTTCACGTGAAAGTACGCGGAGCCGGCGTTGTAGCCCCGGTTGAATTCATCGATAGGGAAGATGCCCACCTCGGCGGCGGCGGCCTGCCAGGCATCCAAGATCTTCCAGCGCACACGTGGCCGCTCTACAGCGATCTCACCACCGGCGCCGTGGCAGTCGTCAGCTCCGCCGAAGTAGTCCTCTAGCTGTTTGTAGATCGTCAGCGTCTCACCGGGATTGTCCCGGCCACCCCAACGCCAGCGCTCGTCACCGGTGGCCTGCGCCCACAGGTCGTAATCGCTAGCCTGACCGCGCATGTGGATCATGGCGTTGATCGAAGAGCTGCCGCCGATCACACGGCCGCGCGCGTAGTGAATGCTGCGGCCGGCCAGCCCCGGGTCGGGCTCGGTCGTGAAGCACCAGTCGGTGCGGGGGTTGGCGATTGTGTACAGATAGCCCACCGGCACCTTGATCCAGAACCAGTCATCTTTGCCGCCGGCCTCGATCAGGAGCACACGGCGATCAGGGTTGGCGCTGAGCCGATTGGCGAGCAGGCAGCCCGCGCTGCCTGCTCCCACGATGATGAAGTCGAATTCGGCGACGCGGCTCATTTCCAGCATCGTTCCACCCTGGCGTCGGATACGTGTCCTAGTGTGCGATGGCCGCCCGGCACGCGCACGCTCCAGTGTGTGCTGTGGCCGCCCACGGTGTCGTCTTCGTCGGGAGAGACTAAAACCTCATGGCCTGTAGTTGTCGCGAAGCTGGACGCGAGAGCAGCTGTTTCGCCGCGTGGTGGCTTACCGGTATCCCGCCATATTCCGGTTGGTCGTGTTCCACCAGTGCAGCGCTCCGGTGTCGAGGGGCGCGACTGCGCTCGCGGGCTTCCGGGTTGCGGAGTTGTGGTTGCAGCCGTTCTGTTGGTGCGAGATCGGTCGCGCCGCTGTGGAGGTTTGCTGATGCCAGTTAGGGGAGTGGTCGAATTGCTCGTGCGGTGTGACCGATTCAGGCGAACAGAAGCATAGGTATTGCCCACACGGCTACTGGATCTTGAAGTGACAGTGGACCGCTGAGTCCCCGCGTGCCAACGGCATCACCGCTTACGGTCCCGTCGCAGAGGAGTCTGAACAGCGCTGCGCCTAACGGGGCTTCCGCGGTGCCGGGGATCCGCGACTACATCGCTGGACCGCCCGATCTGCCGATCGGGCATCGCGACAAGGTGGTGATCGCCAGGCCGCCAACGGCTGGAAAGCGAGAACATTGACGCATGACGGGGCTAGGCGGAAACCGCTCTAGCCCGCATTTTGCATAACTCGTAAGGTATATTCTTAGTTATGAGAACTTCGGCATTGTTGCCGATCCTGCGGTCGCAGCTGCAGGGTGGGCTTCTTGCGCAGTTGTATCTGCACCCGGATGCCGAATACAGCCTCACCGAGGTGGCCAAGTACCTCGGGGCGAGCGTCACCGCGGTGCACCACGAGGTTGAGCGCTTGGTTGCCGCCGGACTCGTCGACGAGCGGCGGTACGGCAATATGCGACTGATCAGGGCCGCGCAAAGCCGGCTGGCGCGGCCGTTGACCGAGCTGCTCGCCTTGACTTACGGGCCAATTGCGGTGCTCCCAGACGAACTCGCCGCAGTCCCAGGGATCCGCCAGGCGTACCTATTTGGTTCCTGGGCGCGGCGCTACGGCGGTGAGCCGGGACCGCCGCCTGGCGACGTCGACGTCCTCGTCGTTGGAAGCACGGACCTCGACGACCTGGATGAGGCGGCCCGTCGCGTGGAGAAGATCCTGCAGCTTCCCGTGCACATCGTCCGGATCCTGCCTGAGCGGTGGGACAGCCAGGCACACGATGACGCGTTCCTCGCCGATGTGCGCAGCAAACCGCGCGTGCTTATTGCATTGCGGGACAACGAATGAGGTGGAATCAGGGACGCGAGAGGGTCGACTCATTGATCGCCGATACCGAAATCGAACTGGTGCACCCGGATCGGACCGCTGCCGATCGGCTGCTCAATGAAGCCCGCGCGCACCTGAAATCGGCGGCGCAGATCGCAGACTCCGATGCGGCTGGTGCGTACACGTTGGTGTATGACGCCGCGCGGAAGGCGTTGGCAGCGAACGGCGACGTTTACTTGACATAATGTCGCTTATCGGCACAAATCTAATGCGAGTTGCATTAGATGCAAGGACTCGCACCTCTGAGCGACGGCGACGTTGGCGCAGCTGACAAGCTTGGTCACCCCCTGTTCCATCCACCGGCGCCATGCCGTTCATTGACCGTCGCCGCAGTTTGAATGATTGTTGTTAGGCGACGAGGCGCTGATGCTGGTTTGCTCAGGCCCGACTGCCAAGTCCGCGGCAGCCTATACTCCGTCCGTCTGCAGCCTCCAAAAACGTCACAGTGACGAATTGTTATGCCCCGCTGGGTCATTGACCGCTCCTGCGCATTCAGGAACGCGCACCGCTGCTATTCATCCGTTTCGCGACCATCGTCGCCCAACCAGGCCTGAGCATCGCAGCCAGCACGGATGAACAGAGGCGCCTGCTTGCGGGGGCGGAATCCTACGTCAGGGCGGTGACCAAGGGAACTTTTGGCGTCTACTGCTCCACCTGACCGATTCGGACAGTCCCGTCACCGCAACCCGCGGCTGGCGCGGATGAACCGCACGTATGGTCGACGTTTACTGGCTCTTGCCTGCGATCTGGACTGGGCGGGCTACGGCCTGGATGCACGACACCAATAAGATGATTGCCTCCGTCAGCCCGCCTCGCCGCGGGCGCAGTAACTCGCACCTCTCAAGCGCGCACCGATACCAGTAAACTAATGCGAGTTATACTGCTTTACAATGCATTTCGTTACACCATCAGCTGTTCGGCCTTTCGGGCCCAGGCTGCGGTCAACGCCTGTAAACGTCCGCGCGATGATCGAAACGCTGAATCAACACCAGTGAGTGATCCTCATCGATCCGGTACAACAGGCGGTACGGGCCGCGCCGGGCGCTATACAGCCCGGTCAGTTCACGCCGCAGCGGCTTGCCGACGCGGCGCGGGTCGTGCGCCAGCTCGCCGAACGCGAACTCAATCACGGCCGAGAGCACCCGCGGTGGCACCTTGTGCAGGTCACGCCGAGCGGTGCCGGTGAACCGAACCGTATAACCCACGGCTGCGTTAGTCGGCGCGCCGAGGCACACCGAACTCGGCGCGAATTTCGTCCTCGCCGTACGTGCGCCCAGCGCCAATGTCGGCGTCGGCCTCGGCGATCGATTCCTTGATCCCGGGCTGGGAAAGCCAGTACAGCGTCTCCTGTAGCGATTCCCACTCCTCGGCGCCAACGAGCACCGCCGCCGGCGCGCCGTTCTTGGTGATCGTGATCTGATCCTGCGTTTGGGCGACCGCATCGACATACTCGTTGAGCTTGTCTTTCATCTTCGAAATCGGCATTATCCGCATGTCACCATGTTAGGTCTAAATATAAGCCGGCCATAGGTCGAAATTAAGGCCTATAGTCCTCGCGCCACTGGCCCCGAGCCATCTCGCGACGATGTGGAAACCCGGCCGCATCCGCTCCCCTGCACCAACTCGCACCTGTCGAGCACGCGCAGTTACCAGTTACCGCTTGCGAGTTGCATCTAGTGAAAGTGCTCGCACCACATGATGACTGATCGATCGACGCTGCTCAGCGCGTCGTTTGGCGGTCCAGACGCCCCGGCCGAGTGGCGCATCTGTTGCCAGTACGCCGAGGTCGTCGTAGCGTTGGCAATCCCGTCGCCGGCCGCTGGCAGCGCGACGGCGACGATGTGTTCGACCGTTGCCGCCCCTACGTCCCTCCGGCCCAGTCCGCCAATGATTCGTCACAGTGACGAATTGTATTATGGCACTTAGCGATCCGCGTTTGGGTATCCTGGTCGAAACCCTGGGCTATAGCCCCCAGAGGCTGGAAGCTCACGCCCGAGCATCCGCATCCACCTACGCGCGATACGTCGCAACTCGACTTGAGTGAGGGGGTGGCTGGTTAACCAGTCGCTGGCTGGCTACGTCACTCGCTTTGACCCCAGAGGCGTCGCTTCTCGCCGATGACGGACCCCTGTACCCACCAGACGACCTCGATGAGCGCAGCCGCCATCACGCCGATCAGCAGCGCCGTCGTGGTCTGCGGGACGTTGGACGGGTCGAGCACGAGTTGGTCGCGGACCAGCGGGATCGAGAAGATCGCCACGTACGCGATCGCGGAGCTCACCACCAGTCCGATGCGCCACCACTCGTACGGTCGGGCCACGACGGCGAGCACCCACAGCGCGCCGACCAGCAACGTGATCAACGCGGACGTGGAGGCTTGAGTCTGCTGGATGATCGTCGAGGCGCGGCCCTCGTAGGCGAGCAGATACGACGTGAACGCGGCCAGGCCAACGACCAGTCCGCTCGGCAGCGCCGAGGTCATCACACGGCGGACGAAGCCGGAATGGGCGCGTTCCCGGTTGGGTGCCAGCGATAGGACGAACGCTGGGATGCCAATCGTGAACCAGGCGGCAATCGTGACGTGGATGGGCTGGAAAGGGAATGGGAGTGGATCGGTACCGAAAAGCTTGGCCGCCAGGCCCGCTAGGCCGACCAGCACCGCGAGCAGTACCGAGTACACCGTCTTGGTGAGGAAGAGGTTCGAGACCCGTTCGATGTTGCCGATCACCCGCCTGCCCTCGTCCACGACGTAGGGCAGCGTCGCGAACCTGTTGTCCAACAATACGATCTGCGCGACCGCGCGGGATGCCGAGCTGCCCGACCCCATGGCGACCCCGATGTCGGCGTCCTTGAGGGCCAGCACGTCGTTGACTCCATCGCCCGTCATCGCCACGGTGTGACCTCGGGACTGCAGCGCAAGCACCATCGCCCGCTTCTGGTCGGGACGCACCCGGCCGAACGTCGTGTACTTTTCGAGCGTGTCCGCCAGGTGCTCGGGCTCGTCGGGCAGTTGGCGCGCATCGATGGTCTCGCCGTGCAGGCCGAGGGTGGCCGCCACCGCGCCGACCGAGAGAGCGTTGTCGCCCGACATCACCTTCACCGTCACGTTCTGGGCGGCGAAGTAGTCGAGCGTCTCCCTGGCGTCGGGACGGACGCGCTGCTCGAGGACGACGAGCGCCACCGGTGTGACGGTGCCTGGCGCTCCTGGGGCGTCCACGGACTCGTCGGAGGAGCCCAGCAGCAGGACGCGCATTCCCTGCGCGCCAATCCGCTCGGCCTCCTCGGCGTCCGACGACGTGGGGTCGAGCAGTACGTCTGGTGCGCCGATCACCCAGTTTCCGTTGTCGCCGTATGACATTCCGCTCCACTTGGTCGCCGACTTGAACGGCGCGCTCGCGGTCGACGTCCATCCGGGTGGCTCCCCGTACGCCTCGCGGATGGCGCGCATGCTGGCGTTCGGGCGGTCGTCGTCGGCGGCGAGGGAGGCCAGGGCGTTCGCGGCGTCGGCGTCGGTCAGCGCCTTGAGCTCGCTGAGCCGCATGCCGTTCTCGGTCAGTGTCCCGGTCTTGTCGGCGCACACCACGTCGACCCTGGCGAGCCCTTCGATGGCGGCTAGGTCCTGTACCAGGCACTGACGCTTGCCGAGGCGGACCACCCCGACGGCGAACGCGAGCGACGTCATCAGCACCAGGCCCTCGGGCACCATCGGCACCAGTGCGCCGACCATGCGCAGCACCGACTCCCGCCACCCGACGTCGGTGGTGAACAGCTGCGTATAGATGGTGAGCAGGCCTGCGGGGATCAGGAGATAGGTGATGACCCGCAGAATGGTGTTGATGCCGTTGCGCAGTTCGGACTTCGCTAGCGTGAACTTGCTCGCCTCTGCGGCGAGTTGGGCGGCGTAGGCCTCGCGGCCCACCCTGGTCGCGCGGTAGGCCCCGCTGCCCGCGACGACGAAGCTGCCCGACCTCACCTCGTCACCCGCGTCCTTGGCCATCGGGTCGGCCTCGCCGGTGAGGAGTGACTCGTCGACCTCGAGGTTGTTCCCCTCGACGACGTCGCCGTCGACGACGATCTGGTCACCGGGCCCCAGCTCGATGACGTCGCCGAGCACGACCTCGCTGGGTGGCCGCGCCCCGGTCCCGGACTGTCTGCGCACCACGGGTTTCGCTTGCCCCACGATGGCGAGCTTGTCCAGCGTTTGCTTGGCGCGCAGTTCTTGGATGATGCCGATCGCACTGTTGGCGACGATGAGAATGCCGAAGAGCCCGTTGATGATCGATCCGGTGGAGAGCACGATGACCAGGAGGATGCCGAGTATTGCGTTGATTCTGGTGAAGACATTGGCGCGAACGATGTCCTCCACGCTGCGCGCGGCACTGCTGGGCACGTCATTGGTCTTGCCCTCGGCGATGCGTTGCGCGACGTCGGCGTCGGACAGGCCCATCGCGGCCGCGTACGTCACCGACTTAGCGCTACAGCGCCTCGTCGACCGATGCACAGGCCATCGCCGGCGAGTTTGGTGGCCGTGCGGCTCACGACGGACGGGCGATGACGACGGGGGTCCGCGCTGACTGCAGCACCGCCGAACTGACCGAGCCAAGCAACATTCCGGTGAACCCACCAAAGCCGTGACTACCCACGACGACGAGTTGGGCGCGCTTGGACTCCTCGACTAGGTGTGCGGCCGCCTGATCGAAGACCACCACCCGGCGCACGGTGACGTCGGGGTAACGCTCCTGCCAACCGGCAAGCCGCTCGGCAAGCACTTCGGCCCCACCGGCCTCCAGGGCGGCGCGATCCGAGACGATGAATTCGTCACCGTTCCAGTCCATGCAGGCGAGAAGGGCAACGACGTGAACGCCTCTACGGGATGCCTCATCGAACGCGATGGCGATGGCCAGTTCTGATACCGGCGAACCGTCGATGCCAACCACTACAGGCGCGAACGTGCCCGCGGACATTTGCGGATCTTGGTCGTCGACGACCACGATCGGACCGTGCGCATGGTGACTGACACCGGACCCGACCGACCCGAGCAGGTGCCGGAGGCGTCCGCGCCCGTGACGTCCGACGACGACCTTGCGGGCCTCGCGCGACAGATCGGCCAGAGTCTCGATCGGGTTGCCGGCGATCATCGTGCGCTCGATGGTGACCTCGTGCGGACTTGCGGCCTTCTCGGCGATGGCGGCGGCCTCGTCGAGCAGGATGCGACCGGCGGATTCCTGCCAGTGCTGAAAACCGGCGGGCAGCGGTACTTTCGGCAGCATCACCGTTACCGGTGGCATCAGGACGTGGACCAATGTCAGCGGTTCGTCGTGCAGCACCGCGTCCCTGGCCGCCCAGTCGACGGCCGCATTCGACGACGACGAACCGTCGACGCCGACCACCAATCCGCGGCGCCCGGTGGCTTCTGCCATGAGATACCCCTCAGTGAATGGCCCACGCGGAAACACCTTCCGTGCAGGGTGTGTGATTGACGGTAGGGCCTGGGCGCGGGCCGATCGCGGGCCATTGGTCACTTATCGGAAGGTCTTGCGACATCGATTCCGTGCTATTTCATGACGCGACGGGTTAGCGGCCGGCTGCCAGTTGCATCAAGCCGATGGCGTCGTCAACGCGGTGTCGTGCCCGGCAGCGCGCTCGGCCTGCCGTGATTGTCCGCGGCCTCGGGCAGGTCGGTATCGGCGAGGGTGAAGTAGCCCTCCTCTTCCTGCAGGAAGTGCAGATGCAGCAACGCGTACAGACCGTAGAGGCAGGCCCGCAGATCGTCGACCTGGCCCGGCTGAATGCCGTAGGCACTCTGCGCCAGTGCCAGGTGGTTGCCGATGCGGTCGGTCAGTCGGTGGATCTCGGCGTGGGTCCTGCTCATCGTGGCGGTCGCTTCGGCGCTCCCCAGCGGCCTCGCCAACGCCGGGTACAGCTCGGCCTGTTCGGCGTCCTCGTGCGGCAACAGACGCTCGGTGAGGAAGCTCTGAGCCCGGGACACTGCCTCCATCGCCGATGTGCCGGGCCCGGAGCCAATGCGGTCGGCGGCATCACGCAGCAGGCTCAGTGCATCGCGTAGGTCGTCGTGTTCCCCGGAGAAGCGACGCAGCATCTCCTCGGTGCGTGCCGACAACTCGATTCCGGCGGCGGGGTTGCCCCGCAGGGCGCGCAACGCGTTGAGGATCACCGCGACGTCGATGCCCTCCTGCAGCAACGCCCCCGCCGCGGGCGGCAGCAGTCCGACCGCAGCAACACCCATGGCCAACAGAGACAACACCATTCCGGCGACCGCGCTTTGCACCGCAATGCGCCGCGACCAGCGTGCGACGTCCATCGCATCGGCGAGGCGGTCCAGCCGGTCGGTCGTCAACACGATGTCGGCAGCCTCCGAGGACGCCGTCGCCCCGCGGGCACCCATCGCAACGCCGACCGTGGCCGCAGCCAGAGCGGGAGCGTCGTTGACGCCGTCGCCGACCATCACCGTTACGGCGTGTTCCCGTTCGGCCCGCACGGCAGCCACCTTGTCCGCGGGACTCTGGTCGGTGTACACCTCGTCAAGGCCCAGCACGGTGGCAACCTCCCGCGCGGGCGCCGCGCGGTCGCCGGTGAGCATGACCAATCGGTTGAATCCGGCGGCGCGCAGTCGTCGCATCGTGCGGGGGGCGTTGCGGCGCAGCGGATCTCGCAACAACACCGCGCCGATGACCTCATCGTCGACGCTGACCCACGCGATCGCCGCGCTGTCGAGGCCGGCCCGGTTCACGGCCGCCCCGGCCCATCCCGCCTCGGATGCATCTGCGGCGAGCTTGCCGACTGCGATCCTGCGGCCGTCCACCGAGGCGGTCACGCCCCGGCCGGGTTGCTCGATCACCTCGGCCGGCATCGACAACGACAGGTTGCGTGCGAGGGCTTCGGTGACGATCGCCGCGGCCAGCACATGGGGTGACATCTGGTCCACCGACGCGGCCAAGCGCAGGATGTCGGTGCCGTCGCGACCAGGTGCGGCCAGGACGTCCACGACGACGGGATGACCAGCGGTGAGAGTCCCGGTCTTGTCCATCACCAGCGTCGTCGCGTGCCCGAGGTTCTCCAAGGCGCCGCCGCTGCGAATCACCACCCCCAGTCGGGAGGCCCGGGACAAGCCGGAGACGATCGCGACCGGCGCGGCGAGCAGCAGCGGGCACGGTGTCGCCACCACCAGCACCGCCACCGCTCGCACCGCCGACCCGCTGGCCAGCCACGCGGCACCAGCAACGACGAGCGCCACCGGTAGGAACCACGCCGCGTAGCGATCAGCCAGCCGGATGACCGGCGCACTGTCGGCGCCCGCGTCCCGGGCCAACCGCACGATCCCGGCGTAGGTGCTCTCCTCGGCGCTGGCGGTGGCACGAATCTCGAAGGCGGTCGCGGCGTTGACCACACCGCTGCGCACCGGCTCACCCGCCGCACGTTCGACTTGCAACGGCTCACCGGTGAGCGCCGACTCATCCAGGACCGCCATCGTGCCTTCGATCCGGCCGTCCACGGGGACCACTTCACCGGGGCCGACCACCAGCAGGTCACCGGCTACGACCTCGCCCAACGGCACCACCGCTATCGCGTCACCGATCCGGCGCCGCGCGGAATGGGGTGCACGCTCCAGCAGGGCCCGCAAGTCGTGCGAGGCGCGCCGTTGCGCGGCCGCATCCAGGGCGCGCCCGGTAGCGAGCATCACCGCGATCAGCGCACCGGCCACGTACTCGCCCACCCACAGCGTCCCCACCAGCGACAACACCGCCAGCACATCCACCCCGGCCCGACCCCGGCGCAGCGCCACCACCACCCACACCACCGCCGGCACCACCGCGGCCAGCGTTCCCGCCACCCAACACCCTTCGGCCACCGCACGCCACCCGCTAAGCCACGCAATGCCACCCAGCAGCAGCGCGGCAACCGTCACCACCACCAAAGCCGGCTCAAGCAGGGACCGAAGCCGCTGCAGCGACGTTCGGGGCGTCGTCGGTGCGGCGGTCACCGCGCACTCCGGCCGTCGACGCCAGTCCCGACGATGTTGTGATCAATTCTGCCCGCCTGCAACGGTGTCGCACCCGGGCCACCACACCGCAACTCTCGAGAACGGCGACTCCCGACACCGACAGTCGCAGAAGGATTGGAGGTAGCACTGGGCATGTTGGCCCTCTCTGGCACCATTCCATCGAGCGACATCGGCCGAGGGGCGCATTGGCGACGGTATACCGAAGTTCGAATGAGCGCTGGCGCTGACTTTAGAATCCGCGTACCGGTGGTTCGAGAGTCTTTGGTCATCGACCTCAAGGCCTTACGCCTTCGATTTATGCGCAACCCAAAGTGGTCTCGCGAGACCGATCAGATGCAGGCTGTTCAACTCCCCCGCCTGCCGCAAGCTTCAAAGGGCCGGTCAACTCGCACCTCTCGAGCACGCACCGCTACCAGCTTTTTCATCGAGGTCATCACTCCCTGGCAAGGGGGCGCGCCGTATGTCGCATGACTTAGAACGCGAAGCGGTTCAGCACGTCGTAGTTGCGGGCCGGTGTGGCGTAAATCAGCCGCCACAGCAGTCGCACCGGCGCCGAGGGGATGCGTTCGTAGAGTGCACCCGCGGAGGTCTGCTTGAGGAAGCGCAGCCGCGGGTTCCATTGCTCGATTTCGCGGGCGTCACCGATGCCCCACTTGGTGATGCCCTTGGTGAGCACTTTCGATAGCCGCGGCCCCATCGGCGACACCGTGTCGAAGACGAGCTCGCCGCCACCGAACCGATCCGTGAGGCTCTGCAGCAGCGTACGCACCTCGGCTCGGTGAGATACATGACGAGTCCCTCTGCGATCATCAGCAGCGGACGATCGGTGGGTATCTCCTGCAGCCACGCCTCATCGGTGACCGACGAGCCGATCATCCGGTAGCCGGCGCGGTCGTCGTAGAGCTTGCGCCGCAACGCGATCACATTCGGTTGATCGACGTCGAACCACTGCACCGTTTCGGGCGGATGCAGCCGGAACGCCCGGGTGTCCATGCCGCACCCGAGGTGCAGCACGACGGCGTTTGGATGGCGGCGGAGGAAGGCGGTGCTCCAGCCGTCGAGCTGCTTGGCGCGCATGGTGACCAGATATTGGTTGGACCCGGGGTGCATGGCGCGGCGCATGCGGGCCCAGTCGTATTCGATGCGGTCCACCGCCTCGGCGGCTGCGGTGTCGCCCAGAATGGGCGCCGTCGAATGACTTTCGTATGCGCGCAGGTACAGCGTGCACAGGTTCGTCCATTCCACCGAGCCCCACCGCACATCGGTGAAGTCGACCTTGTCCGTCGAAGTCATGACCTTCTCCTTCTCCCCCGATACTCAGTCCACATCCGCATTAACTCGTCGCGCTAGGCGTGAGTGCAGAACTCGCAGAAATCGCGGAAGTCCTCGACACGCTCCAGCTGTTCGGGCCGGGCGCCATGTGGTGGTCATAACTCGAGAATGCGGCGGAGTCCCCAATCGACTTCATGCATCAAGCTCGGCGGGACCTCTCCGATACGACCAGTGAGGTCCGTCTTGTTCAGCGTGACAAGCGCGGTGACGTTGACGACTGAATCGCGTGGGAGTCCCGTCGCGGTGGCAGGCAAGAACACATTGCCGGGCATCGCCGCCAAGTCCGTGTTCGAGGTTGCCGGACGGCCCTCCAAGGTCGGCCCAGTAGAGCTCAGCGCGGCTGATTACCACTCATCGTCCACCGCGCCCAACACGCGGTATCCGACGGCCACGGCGGCGGCCTCCGCCTCGTCGGTGCCATCGAGGCGTCCCAAGGCGCTGTCGATCCGACCGGTCAGCGACCGGGCATCCAACTCGTCCAAATAGCGCTGCGCGGCTCGGGCGAAGAACTCGGATCGACTCATGCCGAGGTTGCCCGCAGTTCGAGAGACGCGTTCGAAGGTCTCGTCCGAGAGGTCCCGCGGCCTGGTATCCGGCGTCGGAGAAGCGTGAAGGTTGGTACACTGATAGCAGTGATATCGGGAGGTGGCGACTTATGCCAGATGTACTTGTCCGGGGCTTGTCGGACGCCGCTGTCGCCCGCATCGACCTCGACGCGGCCGCCCGTGGCTTATCGCGCAACGAGTATCTGCGCCGGAGATTCGAATCTGAACGGTCGGCCACCACAACCGGCGGCCAACTTACTATCAACGACCTGCGTCGCGCCGCCGAGGCCGCTAAGGACCTCGATGATCCGCAGGTCATGGAGGCTGCGTGGCGGTGACCACGTGGCTCATCGACAAGTCTGCGTATACCCGCTTGCCGGCCTCTCCCGACGCGCAGGTGTGGGTGGACCGAATCGAACGCGGCACGGTTCGAATCAGCACCATCACGCGACTTGAAATCGGCTACTCGTTTCGGACTGCCGTGCAGGCACGCAGCGAGTCGGTTTCACCTCCGCTCGCGTTGATGCCGGTGGAATATCTGACCCCAGCGGTGGAAGATCGCGCAGTCGAGGTGCAACTCCTACTGGCAGATCGTGGCCAGCATCGCGCACCATCAATTCCCGACCTTCTCGTTGCGGCAACCGCCGAAGTAGCCGAATTGACAATCCTGGCTCTGGACAAGGACTTTGAACGGATAGCGCAAATCACGGGTCAACCGGTCGAGCCGCTCCGGACATAGTTTGTCACGTATCCAATGTCGGCTCACGGGCGTCGACGAATCGCACCTATTGAGAACGCACCGTTACCAGCTCGCGAATTGCATTATCGCTTGACCCTGGACCCGATGGGAGCCAACAGGACATCAGGTGGCCGAGGTGACGGGTTCGGCTATCAGATCGGCCCGGTCGCGTTGTGGTGTCGCCACTGGCGTGGGGACATCCCGTAGGCAGTTTTGAACGTGCGCGCGAAGCTGGAGGGATCAGTGAACCCCCATCGCAGGGCGATGGACCCGATGGGTCCTGCCGCCGACGACGCTGCTCGCCGAATCGACAGTCGCCGACCGGTACCTCGCGAACGCTGCTCGGCGATATCGCTCATCGGTCGGTAGCGGACATCAATCCCGTCGTCGCACGTGCAGATCGGGGACCTCGCAAATCGTCCGACGGATGTGGGCGAGCGCAGCGCGGTACTGAGCGTGAACACCGGCGCAGCACGATGATTGGGGCCAAGAGCATTCATGGCAATTCCCGACGGACGGCAGTCACCGGACTGTTCGGCGCGAGCAACGTGCTCTGCGGGGACAACGGCGGACGGCTGCCCGATGCCGGACTGGCAAGGTTCTCAACAACATTGACCCTACACCCCTGGTACCTGATGCTGGCGTGCCACATTTCAAGCGCCCGCGGGTGACGGCGATACCGTCCGCTCCCCGACGAGACTGGCGAGTGTTCGATTTGAGCAATTGGCCTTTGGCTCGTCCGACGGGACTTTCGACTCTTCCGACGTGACCGACTGCCGCGCAATGCTGATGAGGCAGGACGATCCATCGCGTTCTGCTGACGAAGCGGGACGATGCCGCGCCCTAAGCAGGAGTGAACATGACAGCACAAAACACCGGCGCGGGATACCGGGCGATCGTCGACACCCACCGGCACCCGGTCGGACCCAAGCTGCGAGCCAAGATGGTCGAGGTCGGACTGTTCGACCCGAAACAAGAATTTCCGCAGACCAATCCTCAGGACTTCATCGTCTATCGCGACTTTTTCGATCTCGACTACGCCATGCCCAAACAGCGTGAGGGCGGCGTCACCCTGAGCCTGGCCAGCAACGGCGGCGAGGTCGACTGGATAGCGCGCGACCTGCTTCAGGTCAGCACCTGCGATGCCCTCAAGTTCTTGAACGACGAATACCTGGTGATCAAGGATCGCTATCCGGGCGAGTTCGCGCTGATGGCCAATGCCCACGCACTCGAAGCGAATTGCCGGCCGATCGTCGAGGAGATGATCAGCCACGGCGACGCCAAGGCGATCGCGGTGGCGTCCAGTTACGACGACGGCGCGGATCGCACCTTCCTCGATGATCCCAAGGCCGAATGGTTATGGGAGTTCGCCGAAGCCAATGACATCGTGGTCCACGTGCATCCGCCGATGCTGTCGGTCGGCAACGAGGCGCTCATGCAGTACCGCCTCAACGAGGCCGTCGGCCGGCCCTTCGATGCGACCGTCACCGTGGCCCGGATGATCGGCTCCGGCGTATTCGACCGCCACCCCAACCTCCAGGTGTTGATCGTGCACATGGGCGGCGAGCTCCCGTCGATCCTGGGACGCCTGGATTTCACCTGGAACCTCAATTACAAGGGCGTCCGCAACCCACCCACCGGCCGGCCCTACACCAACCAGCGGCCGCCGTCGGAGTACTTCAAGACCAATATTCTGGTCGACTGCATGGGGTTCAACCCCATCGGCCTACGAGCCGCGATCCAGATGTGCGGTGTGGACCGAGTGGTGTTCGGCTCCGACTACGGTGCGGTGCCCTACGGAATCAAAGAACACGTCCAGATCGTCGAAGACGTGCTGCCCGACGCGGCCGAGCGCGAACTGGTGTTCTGGAGGACAAGCAACAAGGTCTTCCACCTGGGCCTCGTCGAGACCGATCTCGTGGCCCCCGGACTGCCACCGATCGCAGCAGCCTAGAGCGCGATCCGAGCAGCACTCCCGGCGACTAAGGGGTCAGAAGTTCTTGGCTGTCAACCAGTTCAGGGCGACGTCGGCGACGTCTTTCCAGCCGTTGTCGATGGTCAGGGAGTGGCCTTTGCCCTCAAAGACATGGAAATCGTTGTCGGTGGGGCTTTTTGAGTACATGGCGACGACCTCCTTGGTGACAGCGAGTGATGATGCACCTACCCACCCACCGGCCCGGCCGAAGGACCTCGGATTGCGTTGTAGTACAACACTATCGGACATGGCCGACTACACGGCGCGACAGCTCGATAGTGCTGGCCCCTCGTCAAGCCGAACCAGTGCGCGACCCGATTCCCAGGTCGCCGTGACACCATGCTCCAGTGGGACGACAACGAGAGGACAACATCATGAATTCACATGTGACCAGTCACCATCGGCTGACGATCGACAAGATCTTTCGCCATCCGGCGGGCGGGAACATCGAGTGGCGCGAAGTCCTCTCGCTGCTCGAGGACCTGGGAACAGTAACCGAAGAGCACAACGGGAAGTTCACCGTGACTCTGGGGCCCGAGACGGAAGTACTCGCGGCACCGCGCGGCAAAGACGTCGATGAACAGTTGACCGTCGACCTGCGGCGAATGCTCAGCCAGGCCGGACTGGCCCCGGTGGGCAAAGCACCGAGCCCGGACACGCGTCAGCGCGACTACGGCGACGGAAGGTGGGGGAAGCCCACCTAGCGTGCCGTGGCCGAGTGTTCACCATCTGGACAGTCGTATGCGCCGGCTGCACATCTTGATCTCAACTGCGGACGGCCACCTCACGCCGGTGGAGATCCTCCGCGCCGATGGGCGACATGTCCGCCCGTTGGTCCACAAACGCGACGCCGCTCCCGACCGGCTGACGTCCGAGCTCACACGCCCTTTTCAGGGCTGGATTTATTACCGTCGCCATGCGGCTGCACGCCGTCGCTGAGTCGCTGCTCCGCGTGGCATAAGTCGCTCGCCTTGTCGGTGACTTTCGGTAGCACGATAGGTATGATATTTAGTATGGCGAAAGAGAAGATTTCCGTGACTGTCGACGCGGCAGTGCTCGCCGCGATTGACGCGGACGCCAAGGCCGCTGGCGTAAATCGGTCCGCGATGATCGAGCAGGCCCTACGGAACGAACATCTGCGGGCTGCCCTGCAGACTTACACGACCCGGACCGTGCCGGCACTGGACATCGACGCCTACGCGCAGAAGGTGCACCAGGCGAACCGGGCCGCGGGCTTGTGATCGCTCCCGGCGACATCGCACCACGCAGCGACAGCGAGCACGAGCTCTACGTTGCCGTTCTGTCCAATGCGATCCATCTCGCCGCCGATACGGGACGTGTGATCGCATGCCCGTTCATTCCCGGCCGACTGCCGGACGACGCCATGACGATGGTCATCGCTGTCAATCGACCCGAAGGCGCGCTTCTGCCGGAACTTGTGCAGTGGCTTCCCAGCGCTGCGCTCGACGAACCAATCGGCTCCATCGGCGTCGCCGCCCTGCGCGAGACCACGGCGATCGTGACCGCCCTCATCTCTTAGTCCTGGCCTCGGAACGGTGGCGATCGACCACCGCTCTTCAATTCGTCACAGTGACGCATTGAACTGTGCGACAGGGCTTTTGCTGCGTCGCGTTGATTGCGCCGGGCCGCGGTTGCCGCGCCGGGCGGCGCCGTCGACCGTCGTGTCAGCGATCGTTCTGGGTGCCGGACAGTTGCGCCTTCGTCGCGCGCGTCAGATCGTCGGCGAGAACCTCCGTCTTCCCCGCCAGCAGGCCGTCCAGCGCCAGTCCGGCAACGACCGCAGGATCGGTCTTTTGGTCTGCCGGGGCGAAGGCGGCCATGTCGGTATCCATATAGCCAACGTGCACCGCGGTGACACCGATACCGCGGGGAGCCAGTTCCAGTCTGAGCGCGTCGGTCATCGCCCACGCGGCTGCCTTCGCCGCGGAGTAGGCGCCAGAGCCGGGAAGATGCAGCCAAGACAAAACCGACAGCATGTTGAGGATCGCTCCTCCGCCGTTGCCTTCGATTACCGGCACGAAAGCCCGGACGACGCTCAGGGTGCCGAAGTAGTGCGTCTCCATCTCCAGCCGGATGTCCTCAAACGCCCCGGACAGCAATCCCGCCCGCGTGGAGGAGCCGGCATTGTTGATCAGCACGGTGACGTCACCGGCCTGCTCGGCGGCGCGGCGTACCGAGGTTGGGTCAGTGATGTCCAGCTGGACGGGTTCGACACCTGAGAGCGCGATATTTTCGGGGCTTCGCGCACCGGCGTAGACCTTGGCGCCGCGCTCAACAAGTTGGGATGCGAAGTGCTTGCCCAGTCCGCGGTTTGCGCCCGTAACGAGTGCGGTGATGTGCCCGGTGCTCATAGCGAATCCTTCCTTGGGTTGTATTTAGTGTCGAGCCTTCCCGCCCGCAACGTGGGTCGCAAGACTGGTCAAGCGGCTGAACCAACTACTCTCACACCGACAGAAGATCTTTTTGCAACCGAACCACGACGTCCGAGGAGTTCGCCGACCTATGACCGCAGGCGGGAACCGGCGGAACGTTCGCAGCCGGCTCGCAGAGCGCTATCGGCGGCTCGACGAAGCCCGCAAGAAGCACCCGGCTGCCGCCGTCGCCGCCCGCTTCACCGAGATCGACGGCGCGACGCAGGGCGGAATCGTCTCGATCGAGTTGTTCACCACGATCCTCCCGTTGATCATCATCGGATTCGACTACATGTCCGGCTTCGCGGAGAACGCAAGTCCGGGCACCCTTTTAACCCGACAGCTCGGCCTGGTATCCCCCCTGACCGAACGGGTCCGCGCCGCGTTCGGCGATTCCTCTGGATTTCGTTCAGGTTGGACGTTCGTGGGGGTCGGCGGTTTCCTCGTGTGGGGTATCCCGATGTCGATCACCATCGCCGGAATCTTCGCCAAGGCGTGGCGCCGTGAGCAGTTCGGGCTGGGCCAGCGGCTGCTGCGCGGCGCGACGTGGTTCGTCCTCTATCTGATGACGATCGGGATTCGTGAACGCATAGCCTTGGGCGTCGCCGAGCATCATGGCGTCAGCGGTTCGATCAGAGTGCTGCTGTTCGCGATTTCCTTAGTGCCGGTATGGATCTTCTGGTCGCTCACACCGGTGCTCCTCGTCCGCAACGGCGGCCGGGGCGGCCTGAGGTACCTCGTGTTAGCGGGGCTGGCCGGGGTACTGATCGACGGAATCGTCATCCCGATGTCCGCCCGGATCTTCTTTCCGACGTTGCTCCATGGCTGGGACGGCTTGGGTCCGATCGGTGTCGCGATGGCGTTGCTGACGTGGTCCGGGGTGATCGGCGTCGGATGGGTCGTGACAGCATGCGTGGGCGGGGTCCTATGGGAGCGCGCAGCCCCATCCGAAACCGTCATCGAGTCACAGACAGACGACGTCACCGAATAAGCAGGATCAGTGACAGTCGGCGCGTTGCTCCCGGGCGGCCTGCAGGATCGAGCCGGCAGTCAGGAACGCGGGTTTGTCCTTGTCGGCGGCCTCGATGGGCAATTTCGCAGCGCAGCGCAGCACCATCAGCGCAAGCCCGCTATAGGTCGCGTAGGGGATTATCAGCAGGTTGGCGCAAGCCTCGACGCCGTTGACGGTCATCACGTGCTGACGTTTGTGTTCCCATCCCGGCCAGTTGAAGTCCGGTGGTCGTTGCAGGGCCGGCCAGTTGACGTTGATTGACGTGATGTCTCCGAGCAAGGGCGTCAGGACCCCGACAAGGCTGGGTAGTTCATTGGTGATGCGGTCCGCTCGTGGCCACCACGCGCCGTCGATGTCGTAACCGAGTTCGTGGGCCACCGATACCCGGACGGGGTTGGCTCGGCGGCGGCACGCGATCGAATGCGTGATCTGGGCAGTCATTGTCGCGCCATGGCTAGGGCTGAATAATCCACAGGGCGCTTCCTTCACGTTCGGCATCGGCTGTACCGCGGGTGCGGGGCAGACGGACAGATCACATTGCTCATGGGCCGCATCCGCGCTTGTGGCGGTGGACCGCTATTGACAACGAAACGGCCCGGGCCTAACGCTACGGCATTGCGTTGTTTTGAACTCCAAACGGTCCATCAAGTGAACCGGTGGCCGGGTTCTACGATGCTTGGGCGAGCCGGCGAACTAAGTCGTCCTCGCTAAACGTGCTCGAGTGCTGCAGGCCGCGGTCGTCCTGGCCGAAAAATGTCCACTGCTTTGGGCTTTTCTGCGGCGAGCCGATCATCTTGACCGTGTAGTGCTGCTGTTTGACGGAGCGGATCGCCCCGATGATGTCACCGACTCGGATTTCCGACGGATGAATCTCGGGCGCATCACTCCAGTTTAGTACGGCCATGCCACCCATCCCTCATATCGGTTAGCGTCCAGACTACCCCGAACTCGCACCATTCACAGACCATTGGCAACCGCAGCGAATGACCGGTCTTGGCGCTCCGATCAGTGATCTACTTAGCCCGACGCCACCACTGACGCGGAATTCCACGGCGCCAAGCGTTCGGATGAGCCGTTCGTCTCGGGAAGATCATCACTGACATCCCAAGTCGCTGAGAGCCGTCCGACCCCCAGCGCGATCGCACAGTGCAGGCCGAGCTCCACGAGCTCGTCCTCGGTGAAGTGCTCGCGCAAATCGTCATAAACCGCATCATCGATGGCGAGATGGTTGGTCGCGAACAACTCGGCGAAACGCAGAGCCGACTGCTCGGCGGCCGAAAGATTTTCCGCGTCGGTGGGCCGTTCTAGTGAACAGACCGCCGACTCGTCAAGACCATCGTCGATGGCGCTTTGATAACGCACCGCGATGCAGCTTCGGCACTGGTTGAAAAACGCGATGCGCAGCCGCACCAGTTCCAGAAGTCGAGGCGGCAACGTTCCATTCGTGCGTAGCGCGCCGGTTAAGCCGCCAAGAGCTTCGGCCGCTGCCGGAAGGCGACCAATGATCGAGGCGACGCCGAGGTTGATCCGGTCCCCTTGGTGGAGGTCTTCAGTTGGCACCGCGGCAAAAGCCTCCGAGGGCGCGATTCGTGTCAATTCACCGTCTCCTATCAGCGAAACAGGCAGGCTGCGTCTGCTGAAGTATCGCGTCTCGCAGGTTGGGCCCGCCAGTCCCTGTGCCCGATCTATCGACGGCTAATTGGCGAACGGCGCCGCGTCGAAGCGCTCGCGGGTGGTGAACTCAGCGACCGGCCGTCGCCGCAATTTCGTCACTTGGCGCGCGGGCTTTCCCAACGGCAGAACCGCGGCGATGGCGTACGAATCGGGCACACCCAGCAGGTCTTTAACGCGCGGCTCCTCCGCGACGACCATCGTGGTCAACACCCCGCCGTAGCCTTCATTGCGCGCGGCCAGCAACACGTTCCACACGAACGGGTACACCGACGCCCCCGGCACCACCGCGATGCGGTCCAGGTCCTGATCGGTGGCGGCGACAACGCCGAGATCCAGGCAGATCACCAGCACCACCGGAGCCTTCAGCAGCGGGGCCGACATCTGCGCAGGTGCCTCGGTCTCCTCGATCGTCGAGGCGTCTACGCCGCTCGGCTGCAACGGATTCCAAGGCGATTCGCCATTGACGAGTTGCGCCGTATAGCGGCGGGCCGCGGGAACCGCCAGGTCCGCCAACGCCGAGCGGGCCTCCGCGGCGCGGACGACGATCACCCGCACGCCCTGGCGGTTACCGCCTGACGGTGCGAAGCGCGCGTTGTCCAGGATCCGTCCGAGGACCTCATCGGGAAGCGGATCGTCGGTAAATTCACGTACCGCGGCGGTGGATCGCATGACGTCGTACAACTCCATGACCACCATGGTGCCGCACGCGGATATCCCGGTCAGGCCGCGTCGTGGAAAATCAAGCCGAGCGTGCAGCGGGCACCCGAGCGGACCACCGAAACGCCGTGGCGCACCGGGGCGGCCGAGAATCCCCGGGTGGAGCGGATGGGCCGTTCCCTGGTGGTGAAGATGTAGCCCTGTCCCCGCGGCAGTGTGATGGACGTGCCACGCGATTGGGCACGCGCACGTTGCTCGACGAGAAGGAACTCGCCGCCGGTGTGCTCTACACCGGGTTCGTTGAGATTGATAACGACCTGCAACGGGAAGACGAGTTCGCCGTAGAGGTCTCGGTGCAGGGCGTTCCAGTCGCCGGCGCCGTATTTGAGCAAGAGCGCGGTGGGTTTAGTTTGGCCGGCGCGATGGCAGAGGTCCAGCCATTCGTCGAGGGTGTCGGGCCAGGGAGCGTCGCGGCCCAACTTGGTCCACCAGTCCCGGGCGATCGGCAATAGCCGCGGGTAGAGGGCCTGTTTGAGCGCCTCGATGGGCCGCGGATAGGGCCGTTTGAAGTAGCGGTACTCGCCTTGGCCGTAGCGGTGGCTGCCCATGTCGACGGTGGCGCGGAACAACGCGTCGTCCGGGTAGAGATCGAGGACCGCGGCGCACTCGGCGGCCGTGATCAGCTCGGGTAGCAGTGCGCCGCCGACGTCGTTGAGCTCTGCGGTGACCGCGTCCCAGTCGGCGGCGTCGACGCGCTGCTGCCAGGCGGAAGGCATCAGAACAGCTTGCCAGCCAGCGCGGGTGCCGGCTCCTCAAGATCCAACAGGAACCGCTTGCGTTTGAGGCCGCCCGCGTAACCCGTCAGAGCGCCGCCGCGCCCAACAACCCGGTGGCACGGCACCACGATGCTCAGCGGATTGCGCCCGACGGCTTGACCGACTTCGTACGCGGTGGTGCCGTCACCCAATTCGGCAGCCAACTCGCCATAAGTCTTCGTTTTGCCGTAGCCGATGTCATCCAGTAGGGCCCAGACGCGCCGTAGGCGCGGGTCGCCCACCAAGACCACTGGGAGTTCGAACTCTGTGCGGTCTCCGACCAGGTATTCGTGCAATTGGGCTGCGGCACGACTGAACAATTCATCGGCGGCCGGGTCGACGTGGCTCCCCAGCGCTTCAGCCTTCGGCGGGTGCCAGTGCCCGCGGAAATACACACCGGTCAGGGTGTCACCGTCGGCAACCAGCGTCAGCTCGCCGACTGGACTTGCGATCACTGTGTGTCGTGTTTGCAACGGTCGTCCTCCTTTTCTCTAGAAGACGGCCCGCAGGCCTGATACGTGAGATCAGAACTTTCCGACTGCTCGCCGACGGACAATGTGGGTGAGGTGCGGAGCCTTTCTCACACTTCCTGGCCGGCCGACGTCTTCCCATTGAAACTCGTTACTCATCACGGAGAATTGTGAAAGTCGATCAGCAGGTCAAGCCGCCGTTCGAGGCCGTGGTCGCCCAGCACGGCGCGACGGTGCTGCGGGTTGTTCGCGCGGTGGTCGGCCGCACCGACGCGGAAGACGCCTGGTCGGACACCTTTCTGGCCGCCTTGAAGGCCTACCCACAGCTACCGGCCGACGCCAACGTCGAGGCCTGGCTGGTGACGATCGCGCACCGCAAAGCCATCGACATCACTCGCGCGGCCGCCCGGCGAGCCATCCCGGTTGCCGATGCCCCCGACTCCCCCGCAGCTCAACAAGCCGATGCCCACGATCTTGACCTGGATGCCGCGATCGGGGCGCTGCCACCCAAGCAGCGCCAGGCGGTGGCCTACCACTATCTGGCAGGACTCCCCTATGCAGAGATCGCGATGATTCTGGACAGCAGCGTTCCCGCCGCCCGCCGCGCCGCGGCCGATGGCATCGCCACACTCCGACGCACCTATCCCCTCATCGACACCACAAGGGACCATCAATGACTGACCTCACGCAGCACTTCCCCGTCGACGCGGATGACCTCCAGCGCCTGCACGCCCGCCTGGAAGGAGACTCCCAAGCAGGCGATCTGCTTGACATCGCCTACCGCACCGTCGACTCCGCCGTCGGCGCGCTGCTGCTGGCGGCCACTCCCCTAGGTCTCTTGCGGGTGGCGTTTGCCAGCGAAGGCCACGACGTCGTGCTGCAGAATCTGTCGGAGCGCGTCAGCCCGCGGATGCTCGAGGCACCCGCACGACTCGACCCCGTCGCGCGGCAACTCGACGAATACTTCACCGGTGGCCGGCACGGTTTCGACGTTGCGCTGGACTGGTCGCTGTCGCACGGCTTTCGACGCACGGTGCTGGAACACCTCAACGCCGACGTCAGCTACGGCGACACCGCCAGCTATGCCGCGCTGGCGCAGCTGTCCGGCTCCCCCAAGGCGGTGCGTGCCGTCGGCACCGCGTGTGCGACAAACCCGATTCCCATCGTCGTTCCGTGTCACCGGGTGATCCGGTCCGACGGAACCGTGGGCGCCTACCGCGGCGGTCCGGCCGCCAAGCGCGTTCTGCTCGATCTCGAGCGCGACTGGTGACGCCGGCGCGCAATCGGGTCTCACCGCTCGGCGACGTCATCGCGATGACCGGGCGCGGCGCCTGGATGGGCAACCGCGGCCGTTTGCACGAGGGCCGCGGCACTCGGGACATCGTCCGTGGGCATCAACACAAGACGTGGATCACCTGTGAGCTGTCGTTCAGGGGGCGCCGAGTGGCGCAGTGGCGGCCCAACCGATATACGCCGCTGTTCTTCCTGGATGAGGCAGTGGCGTTGGCCGCGGGACACCGCCCGTGCGGGGAATGCCGACACAATGCATTCACCGAATACCGGACGCTGTGGGCCGAAACCCACAGTGGTGCAACGCCATATGCCAAGGAGATGGATGCGCGGCTGCACCGCGAGCGGATCGGCCGAGCGGAGCACCGCGCGGCGTGGAGTGAGCTGCCCGACGGGGTCTTCGTCGTGACCGACAGCGGGCCCGCCGTCGTGGTGGGCGATCACCTCGCGATTTGGGACCCACGCGACAACATCTACCGCGACAAACTGCCGCGCCCCACTTCCGGCACCGCGGCAGTGATTACCCCGCCATCCTCCGTGCAGATCCTGCGTGCTGGATACCCGGCGCAGATCGATGATTCCGCTCTATGGTCAAGGTGACCTACCGCGGCAAGGAACCAGAGGCACTGATGATCGGATCGAACACCGCCTTCACCTCGAGAGAGGCGTTGAATCCCGATCTGCGCAAATTCGCCCGCGTCTTGCCTCGCGGGTACGCCCTGCACCGTGGCTTCAAACTCCAGCGCGCATTCATGCGAGTGGTGGGCAGCGCGGGTCGAACCCGCGGCGTCCAGGTTGCCGCGGTCAATGAGCACGTCACCGTTCGCCTGCACCGTCCAGCCGGACTTCCCGACCGTGCACCCGCGCTGCTGTGGATCCACGGCGGCGGCACCCTGATGGGCACCGCTATCCAGGACGACAAGTACTGCCGCAAGCTGGCCCAGCTCACCGGCGTCGCAGTGGCGGCCGTCGAACATCGCCTGGCTCCCGAGCACCCTTACCCCACGCCGCTCGAAGACTGCTACGCAGCGCTGCTGTGGCTGGCCCGGCAACCGTGGGTTGACCCGACTCGACTCGCCGTCGGCGGCGCCAGTGCCGGCGGGAATTTCGCCGCGGCCGTGGCGCAGCGGGCGCACGATCGCAAGGAAGTCGAACTCGCCTTCCAGATGCTCGTGTACCCGATGCTCGACGACCGCACGGGCGCAAGCCGCGACGGCCCCAAACGCCTCATGTGGACCGAAACCGACAACCAGCTGGCGTGGCAGTGGTACCTGAACGGAGCGGATCCCATCGAAGCCGCTCCGGGGCGTCGGGCAGATCTATCCGGACTGCCGCCGGCCTGGATCGGCGTCGGAACCCTGGACCTGTTCTACGAGGAGAGCCTCGAGTACGGACGACGGCTGCGCGAGGCGGGCGTACTCGTCCACGAGCAAATCGCTCCCGGCGCATTCCATGCGTTCGACCAAATCGCGGATTCGGCGCCGGTATCCCTGAACTTTTTCGCCAGCCAGTCCCTGCACCTGCGGACCGCGCTCACCACTCGCCGAGTGTGAAGTTGGTTTCACGTTCGCGGCCGACTGTGTAACTAACTTCACGGTCGCTGTGGTGACGATGTGGCTGTACTAGAAGGACTGACCATCGCTGCCGTTGCCGTAGGACCCCCCGCCTCGCCGAGCGTGAAGTTGGTTTCACGTTGGGGGCCGACCGTGAAACTAACTTCACGGTCGTCGCCAATTCCATCTGCACGGAGGCCGGAAGCCGGGAGCCGCGCACGACGAGGATCACACCCGTATCGACTGCAAACTTTGCATTTCGTGCAACTATGGATGCCATGGCCAATCCCACCGGTCTGCGCGAGCGCCGCCACCGCCAGACCAGCGCGGACATCCGCGACGCCGCGGTGCGCCTTGCGCAACAACGCGGCTGGTTCAAGGTGACCATCGAGGACATCTGTGTCGAAGCCGGAATCTCGACACGCACGTTCTTCAACTACTTCCCGAACAAAGAGTCGGCGATCGCCTACGGCCCGTCGGACATCCCCGCCACGCTTGTCGAGGATTTCGTCGCGGCCGGCCCCGCGCCGTATTCGATCGTGCTGGCAGAATTGATCACCCTGGCCGCCCACCATCTTCGTGATATGCCCCCAAGGCGCGACCAGGCCGTCTGCATGCTGGAGCTGGCCAAAACCACCCCCGCCGTGTTGGCGGCATTCCTTGCCGATCTGGAGCGTTTTCAGAATCACCTGACCGACGTCGTTGCCCGGCGCCAACTGGCGCAACCCGAGGAAGAGATCCCGGCGTTGATCTCCGCGATAGCGCTGACGGCCGTACGTTCGGGCATCGAGCGCTGGTCCACCGGCGAGCCAAAGGACCCCGACGACACGCCGATGCCCTATGTCGAGCGGGCTGCCGCGCTGGTCAACAGCATTTTCACCGAGCCCAGCCTGTAACCCAGGTCACAAAAGTTGCAGGCTCTGCAAACTATGCAGAATATGTATATAGGCTAAGTGCGTTGCTCGACGGCGCGTCGTCGAGGCGACGCGACTGACGGCCGAACGGGTACAAATCTCAACAGTTTTCGCAAGTTGCGCCAGGTAACTCGCATTCGCGACCTACGGGGGTCGTCGCGACGGCGACCACATCCCCGTCGAGTGATGGAAAGGGAACCACCGAGGTGCAGATATCGAAGCTCGTGCGGAACGCGTGGCTGCCGTTGTTGATCGTGGCGGTCGTGCTGGTCGGCAGCTTCGCCGTGGTCCGGGTCAAGTCGTTCTTCGGCGCCAACGACACCGGCGTGCTGACAAGCCCACGGCTGGAAGACTCCAAGCCGTTCAAGCCCAAGGTCGTCAAATACGAGGTATTCGGCTCGGCAAGCCACGCCAACGTGAACTACTTGGATCTGAGCGCCGACCCCAAGCGGGTCGACGGTGCGTCGCTGCCCTGGACGCTGGTCCTGAGCACGACCGCGCCCTCCGTCTTCCCGAACCTTTCGGCACAAAGCGACGGCGACACCCTTGGTTGCCGCATCACCATCGATAACGAAGTCAAGGACGAGAAGATTACCGACGGCGTTCACGCCCTGACATTCTGCTTGGTGAAATCAGCATGAGCACAACCCTGAACGCCAACGAGAACGACAACGACACCCGTACCGACGCCATCCCGGTCGCGAACCCCGCAGCACGGCAGCGGATTCCGCGTTTCATCCGAAAGTTCGCGATACCCATCATCTTGGGCTGGATCGGGCTTATCGCGGTGCTCAATGTCATCGTCCCCCAGCTGGACGAGGTCGGAAAGATGCGCTCGGTGTCGATGGCACCTGACGATGCGCAATCCGTGGTCGCGACAAAGCGCATGGGCGCGGTGTTCAACGAGTACAAGTCCAACAGCTCGGCGATGATCGTTCTCGAGGGTCAAAAGCCGCTGGGCGCCGACGCGCACGCGTACTACGACGAACTCGTCAAGAAGCTTGACGCCGACACCAAACACGTTGAGCACGTGCAGGATATGTGGAGCGATCCACTGACCGGGGCGGGCGCACAGAGCAACGACGGCAAGGCCGCTTATGTTCAGGTCTACCTCGCCGGTAACCAGGGCGAATCCTTGGCCAACGAATCGGTCGAGGCCGTGCAAAACATCGTCAAAAGTGTGCCTACGCCCGACGGAGTGAAAACCTTCGTCACGGGGCCCGCCGCACTAGCGGCCGACCAACACATGGCCGGCGACCGCAGCGTGCAGATCATCACGATGACCACGTTCACCGTGATCATCGCAATGCTTTTGTTGGTCTATCGGTCGATCATCACGGTGCTGCTGACACTGACGATGGTGGTGTTCGAGCTGGCGGCCGCGCGGGGAATGGTCGCGTTCCTGGGCTACTACAAGATCATCGGGCTCTCGACGTTCGCCACCAACCTGTTGGTCACGTTGGCGATCGCGGCCGCTACTGACTACGCGATCTTTCTGATCGGGCGATATCAGGAGGCCCGGTCTGTCGGCGAGTCGCGAGAAGACGCGTACTACACGATGTATCGCGGCACCGCACACGTTGTGCTGGGTTCGGGTTTGACGATCGCCGGCGCGACATTCTGCCTGCACTTCACCAACCTGCCGTATTTCCAGACCCTGGGTATTCCGTTGGCCATCGGCATGGTGGTCGTGGTGGCGGCGGCGCTGACGATGGGCGCCGCGGTCATCTCGGTGGTGACGCGTTTCGGCAAGACTCTCGAACCCAAGCGAGCGCAACGCATTCGCGGCTGGCGCAAGGTCGGCGCCCTGGTGGTGAGATGGCCGGCACCAATCCTGATCATGACGATCGGCATTGCACTCATCGGCCTGCTGACCCTGCCCGGATACCGGACTAACTACGACGACCGCAAGTATCTGCCCGCCGACCTACCAGCTAACGCGGGTTACGCGGCCGCGGATCGGCACTTCTCGCAGGCGCGGATGAATCCCGAGGTGCTGATGATTGAGAGCGATCATGATCTGCGGAACTCCGCGGATTTCCTGGTCATCGACAAAATCGCGAAATCGGTCTTCCGGGTTCCGGGGATCAGCCGCGTGCAGGCCATCACCCGGCCCGAGGGCACGCCGATTGAGCACACCTCGATCCCGTTCCAGATCAGCATGCAGGGCGTCACCCAGCAGATGAACCAGAAATATAACGAAGACCAAATGGCAGACATGCTCAAACAGGCCGACATGATGCAGACGACCATCGACAGCATGACGAAGATGTCGAGCCTGACTCAGCAGATGGCCGAGGCCACGCATGCGATGGTCCAAAAGACGAAGGACATGACTGCTGACATCAACGCCATCCGGAACAACATCTCGGATTTCGAGGACACCTGGCGCCCGTTGCGCGCCTACTTCTACTGGGAGAAGCACTGCTTCGACGTCCCGGTGTGCTGGTCGCTCCGATCCGTCTTCGACACCCTCGACGGCATCGACACGACCGCGGACGACGTCCAGACCTTGGTCCCGCTTTTGGAGCGCCTGGACTCGCTGATGCCTCAGCTGGTGGCGCTGATGCCCAGCATGATCGAAAACATGCACGCCATGAAGACGACGATGCTGACCATGTATTCGACCCAAAAGGGCTTGCAGGATCAGCAGAACGAGGCGCAGAAAAACTCGAATGCCATGGGCAAGGCGTTCGACGCATCCAAGAACGACGACTCGTTCTACCTGCCCCCGGAAATCTTCAACAATGCCGAGTTCAAGAAGGGGATGAAGAATTTCATCTCCCCCGACGGCCATGCCGTGCGCTTCATCATCAGCCATGACGGCGATCCGATGTCGCAGGAAGGTATTTCGCACATCGCTGCGATCAAGAAGGCTGCTTACGAATCACTCAAGGGCACGCCGCTGGAGGGCTCGAAGATCTACCTCGCGGGCACCGCGTCAATCTACAAAGACCTCAGTGACGGCAACGACTACGACCTGTTGATCGCCGGAATCGCATCACTGTGCCTGATTTTCATCATCATGCTGATCATCACCCGTGGTGTCGTGGCGTCGGCGGTGATCGTCGGAACTGTCTTGATCTCGCTGGGCGCGTCCTTCGGGCTTTCGGTCCTGATCTGGCAGCACCTCATCGGCATTGAACTGCAGTGGATGGTGCTCGCGATGTCAGTCATCATCCTGCTTGCCGTAGGCGCCGACTACAACCTGCTGATGGTGGCGCGGTTCAAGGAGGAGATCCACGCGGGCTTGAACACCGGCATCATCCGATCAATGGGCGGCACGGGGTCGGTCGTCACATCGGCCGGACTGGTCTTCGCCTTCACGATGATGACGATGTCGGTCAGCGAGCTGACTGTCATCGGCCAGGTCGGCACCACCATCGGCCTCGGACTGCTCTTCGACACACTGATCGTCCGGTCGCTGATGACGCCATCCATTGCCGCGCTGCTGGGCAAGTGGTTCTGGTGGCCAGCACGCGTCCGGCAACGTCCGGTCCCGTCGCCCTGGCCGACACCGGCCAAGACACCCGAAGCGGTGGCCGCCGCTAGGTGACCCACTCCGGCTGATCGGCGGTCTCGACCGCGGAGAAGTCCTTGTGCCCCAGGCCGGCGGTGGTCCCGCCGTCAACCACGAACTCCGAGCCGGTCGAATAGCTGGATTCGTCGCTGGCCAAATAGACCACCAGGCTGGACACTTCCCGGGGTTCGGCGGCGCGGCCGAGCGCGGTTTGGAAGAGATCGTCGGGTACCCAATCGGTCATCGGCGTCTTGATCAGTCCGGGATGAATCGAGTTCACCCGGATTCCGCTGGGCCCAAGTTCTAGCGCGGCCGACTTCGTCAACCCCCGGACACCGAATTTGCTTGCGGTGTAACCGTGGCTGGCGATGGTGCCGGCTATCCCCTCGATCGAGGAGATGTTGATAATCGATCCGCGTCCGGCTTCCTTCATCGGTTTGACGACGCTGCGGATGCCGAGGAACACGCCCGTGAGGTTGATGTCGAGGATGCGCTGCCACTCGGAGATCGCGTAGTCCTCCAGAAAGCCGACGTTGATAATTCCAGCATTGTTCACCAAGACGTCGATGCTGCCGTACTCGCTGATGGCGGTCGCGACCGCCGCCTCCCAATCCTCGGGCTTCGTGACGTCGAGATGCAGGTAGCGGGCCTCGTCACCGAACTCCGCTGCTACCGCTTTGCCCTCGTCGTCGAGGATGTCGCCGAACACCACCTTGGCGCCCTCGGCCACCAGCATCCGCACGTGTGAGGCGCCCATTCCCCGCGCGCCGCCGCTAATGAGCGCGACCTTTCCCGCCAACCGTTCTGCCACTGCGCTTCTCCTTGTCGGTGCGTCGTTGATCCAGTTGTCGAGTATGCGCCAGGCCGACAGTGCGGATGCGACGCGGTCTGAGTTCGTCCGCTGGACGGCCACTGTTGGGTTGACGTACGCAGCGCGGCCTGCAGCTAGTTCTAGGGCCATTTGGCAGCGGTTGCTGAGTCCGTAGGCATTAGGCAGACTGCGGCCTGTAACAGACAATTGCCCTATGCCAGCACTGAGTTCAGACGAACTGTCCCACCTCGACGAATACTGGCGGGCGGCCAATTACCTGTCGGTGGGTCAGATCTACCTGCTGGACAACCCGCTACTGCGAGAACCACTAGAGGCCCAGCACGTCAAGCCCCGATTGCTTGGACACTGGGGCACCACGCCAGGTCTGAACCTGATCTATGCCCACCTGAACCGGATGATCCGTAAGCACGATGCGAACGTCATCTACATAACGGGCCCGGGCCACGGCGGGCCGGGCCTGGTCGCCAACGCTTACCTGGAGGGCACCTACAGCGAGGTGTACAGCGGGATCGGTCAGGATGCCGAAGGCATGCGGAAATTGTTCCGCCAGTTTTCTTTTCCCGGCGGCATCCCCAGCCACGTGGCGCCAGAGACGCCGGGCTCCATCCACGAGGGCGGCGAACTCGGTTATGCGCTGGTGCACGCCTACGGCGCCGCATTCGACAACCCGGATCTGCTGGTGGCCTGCGTGATCGGCGACGGCGAGGCCGAGACGGGCCCGTTGGCCACCAGTTGGCACTCCAATAAGTTTCTCAATCCGGTCACCGATGGGGCCGTCCTGCCCATTCTGCACCTGAACGGATACAAGATCGCCAACCCGACAGTGCTGGCGAGAATTCCTGCGGCGGAATTGGATTCACTCCTGCGTGGGTATGGCCACCTGCCGATCACGGTGGAGGGCGACGATCCGGCGGTTGTGCATCAGCTTCTGGCGGCCGCGCTTGATGACGCTTTCGACCAGATTGCCGCGATCCAGCAGGCCGCGCGCTCCGGCGGCAGCACCGAACGGCCAGCGTGGCCGATGATCGTCTTGCGTACGCCTAAGGGGTGGACGGGTCCGGCGATCGTCGACGGTAAGCAAGTCGAGGGAACATGGCGCTCGCACCAGGTTCCACTCGCCGAGACACGCACCAACCCCGAGCACCGAAAGCAGTTGGAGGAATGGCTGCGCAGCTACCGCCCGGAGGAGCTCTTCGACGAACACGGCGCACTACGCGCCGACCTACAAGCGCTGGCGCCCAATGGCACTCGGAGGATGAGCGCCAACCCGCACGCCAACGGTGGCCTGTTGCTATGCGACCTCGACATGCCGGACTTCACCAACTACGCGGTAAAGGTGGCGGAACCGGCTACTGAAAACGCTGAGGCAACAAAGGTCCTCGGCACCTTTCTGCGCGACGTCATCGACCGTAACCGCGATCGATTCCGGCTGATGGGACCCGACGAGACCGCGTCCAATCGGCTGTCCGCAGTCTTCGACAGCACTGATCGCGCGTGGATTGCCGAAACCGTAGAGGGCGACGATCATCTGGCCGCCGACGGTCGTGTGATGGAGGTGCTGTCCGAGCACCTCTGCCAGGGGTGGTTGGAAGGCTATCTGCTGACCGGTCGCCATGGACTCTTCAACTGCTACGAGGCCTTCGTCCACATCGTCGACTCGATGGTCAACCAGCACGTCAAGTGGCTGACCAGCTGCGCGCGGTTGCCGTGGCGCCAACCCATCGCCTCGCTCAACTATCTGCTCACCTCGCATGTCTGGCGCCAAGACCACAACGGCGCCTCCCATCAGGACCCCGGCTTCATCGATCACGTCGCGAACAAGAGGCCCGAGGTGGTACGCGTGTATTTGCCCCCGGACGCGAACACCCTACTTTCGGTCGCCGATCATTGCTTGCGGAGCCGCAACTACGTCAACGTCGTGGTCGCGGGCAAACAGCCGGCGCTCACCTACTTGAGCATGGACGACGCGATCAAGCACTGCACGCGGGGACTTGGCATTTGGGAATGGGCCAGCAACGCTGCCGACGAGCCCGACGTGGTGTTGGCCTGCGCGGGAGACGTTCCGACCCTGGAAACCCTTGCCGCCGTGGATATTTTGCGTCGCGAACTCCCAAAGTTGCAGGTCCGCGTGATCAACGTCGTGGACATCATGCGACTCGAACCCGACTCGGAGCATCCGCACGGTTTGTCCGATAGGGAATTTGACTCGCTTTTTGGGACGACGACTCCCGTCGTATTCGCGTATCACGGGTACCCATGGTTGGTCCATCGGTTGACCTACCGCAGGACCAACCACGCGAATTTCCATGTGCGTGGATTCAAGGAGCGCGGCACCACGACAACGCCTTTCGACATGGTGATGCTCAACGACCTCGATCGGTTCCACCTGGTTATGGATGTCATTGACCGAGTCGACGGGCTGGGCAATCGTGCCGCTGAGCTCCGACAGCGGATGGTCGACGCGCGGGTGGACGCGCGCCGGTACACAAGGGAGCATGGCGAAGACGACCCTGCGATTACAAATTGGACCTGGGACCATGAACTTCAAATCGCGAGTCCGAATTAAACGCAGCCACGAATCGATCGGTTAAGCGCGCCCGGTAGCAACCGGTACCAGCGCGACACTTACCGCCGGACGACCCGGCCAAATATGAACCGTCACTCGCCTGTGTCATTATGCAAGCGTGTCGCTACGGGCCCGCGCCGCATCCGCCTGGCGCATCCTGGGGCCGGGCTTCGTTACCGGGTCGTCCGACGACGACCCATCGGGCATCCAAACCTATAGCCAGACCGGCGCGCAGTTCGGCTATTCCCAGCTTTGGGTCGCCGCCTGGACCTACCCTTTTATGAGTGCGATCCAGGAAATCTGTGGGCGGATCGGCATGGTCACCGGCCGTGGCCTGGCGGCGGTGCTTCGCGAGCACTATTCGCGCCCCGTGCTCTACGTGGCCGTGTCGTTGTTGTTGGTCGCAAACACCGTCAACGTTGGGGCCGACCTCGGCGCGATGGCGGCGACCGGGCAGTTGCTGGTTCACGTCCCCTTTATGGGTTGGCTGGCGGTGATCGTCGGAATCTCGCTGGCGCTACAGATTTTCGTGCCCTATCCCGCCTACGCGCGATACCTGAAATACGCATGTCTAAGCCTGCTGGCCTACGTCGTGGCGGCGTTCGTCGTTCACCACCCTTGGTGGCCCACCGTCGCGGTGGCCGCGATCATCCCGCACGTCGAATGGTCGGGCGAATACGCGCTGAACATTGTGGCGCTGCTCGGGACAACGATCACGCCCTACTGCTTCTTCTGGCAGGCCGACCAGGAGGCCGAGGAGGACTTCGCCCGCGGCCGGATGAAGTTCTACGGGAAGGGTGTGCCGGTGTTGCTCGGAAGCGACATCCGCAACATGCGCGCCGACACCGCCGTCGGGATGGGCTTTTCTAATGTCGTTCAGTTCTTCATCATCGTGACCTGTGCGTCCACACTGCACGCGGCCGGTGTGCTGACCGTGGACACCCCGGACCAGGCGGCGCTGGCGCTGCGGCCACTGGCCGGCGATTTCGCCTATTTGCTATTCGCAATTGGGATCATCGGTGTCGGCTTTCTGGCCGTACCCACACTGGCCGGCTCGGCCTCATACGCGCTGTCGGAGGCACTGGGCTGGAAGGCAGGCCTGGGTTACACGCTCCGCCAGGCTCGGGCCTTCTACGTGGTGATCGTCCTCGCAACGTTAGTGGGCGCGGGCCTGAACTTCGTGGGAATTCCGCCGTTTCGGCTGCTCTACTACGCAGCCGCGGTCAACGGCGTGCTCGCACCGCCTTTGATGGCGATGATCACGTTGGTCGGTAATAACCGGGCGATCATGGGCCACCACGTCAATAACCGGTTCGCCAACCTCATGGGTTGGTCGATCGTTCTGATCATGGGTGCGTGCGCGCTGGCCTTGATCGGGTCCCTAATCGCTGAGGCGTGAGGCCGACTGAGTCTTTCTGCGACAGGGTGGCGTCAGATTCCGGCCTGGTCCAGTACATCTGGGAGACTCTTTACAAACAGATCGATCTGAGCCTCGGTAATTATTAGCGGCGGCGTTGACGAGAAGCCCTGCTTCGCGAGCGGTCGTTTCGACATGCTTGGCTACGTTCGCGGTCAGCACAACCCCCAGAAGTACGCCGCGGCCCCGAACATGTTCCACCAGGCGGTGGTTCAAGGACTCGATGCCCTCGCTGAGTGACTTGCCCAGCGCGTCAGCGCGTTGGATGAGACCTTCATTGGTCAACGTGTGCAGCACCGCAAGCGCCGCCGCCGCGCAAACCGGGTTGCCGCCAAACGTGCTGCCGTGCAAGCCGGGTGTCAGCAGAGCCGCGACCGGCCCAGTTGCCAGGCACGCCCCAGACCCAAGATGTTTACTGCGATTCCGCCCAGCAGGTCGATGTAAGTCTTGCCGTCGACGTCGGTAAGCACTGCGCCGTCACCGGAGACCTTGGTTCCAGCGCCTTCGTTGTTGAGAATCGCAAGCAGCATGCAGTGTTCGGCCCCACCCCGGCCGATCCGATCCGGCGATCATCGAGCGCTCGTCAAGAAAACTGATTCCCGCGCGTCGCCCTTCGCGCTCGGCGAGCAGGCTTAAGAAATCAGGGTGGGCGATCGACCCCGCAACCAACGCCGTCCCGGCGTTGGTCGATGCGACATCCGAGATACGGCCAAAAGCCGGCAAATCAGCTGGGCTCGCCGGACGTATTGTCAATACCACAAAGGCTTTCCGTTCTCTTCCACGTTCACCCGATGCATTGCGAATCAGTCGCGTCGGAGATAGCTGACGGCGATCTTTTTGAGCGTATCGAGCCCGTCGAACAGTGCGCGGCCTTCGATGATCCATTCGTCGAATTCGGGGTGACGCCTGGGCGGCTGCCGGGCATGCCAGTCGGCCAAATATAATTGGTGGCAAGAGTATTCGACCATTAGACCTTGCAACGCCGGATTGGCGACCAATGCCTGGTCTGATACCGAAGACAGCAGCGCGGACAAATCGACGAAGGCGGGCGATGCATGGTGAGTCATGGTTGACCAGTTTTCTTGAAGTTCGTCGGAGCCGACTGGCTGCTACGCGCCAAAACTTACGTTCTACTGCGGTCCACGTTGACGAGCGTGGACATCGTTTAGATCAACGGTCTTTTCACGCACTTTGCCGAAACGTGGTCATATCGGTCGGAGCACTCGCACAGAAATGCGAGGCCGCTTGACGGATTCCGGCGCGGTGCGTCGGGCGCGACGAGAACTCACCGCTGCCGATAACCACCACGCGTGGAAACCCGTAACCCGGGCCAATCCCCGCGGCAGGGATTGCTCGTCGGCGGTCGGCATAAAACTCCTCCACCGTCCATTCGATGAAATCGTCGGCTACGCATCCAGCGGCGCACAGCGCCAACGCGACACCGAATTCAAGCGGCGAACCAGCGACGAGCGCTACCAGGGCATAGCTGCCGGACACAACAGCGATCGTCAATGCGCTGGCGTGCAGAGCCGTCACACGTGGATCTCTGGCCTGCTTCGTGATATCAGGGCTGGCCATCGCTCCTCCTTGCTCACAAAGTAGCTCGAATCGAAAACCAAACTGTGACTTCGATGTTTCGCTATCGAGACAATGCAAACGACGGCCAAACGGCACGGCTATTGGATGGCTTTGGGCCTCGAACAGGAGGCCGAAAGTCCCAGAAAGATAACCAGATATGGGGCAGTCTTGGTTGTATCGCGGCCGCAACAGGGCAGCGATCAGAGTCGGGACGCTACAGGACAGAAGTTCGGTCCCCCGAGCAGACATCGCGATCGGACTGGTCGGTTGTGTTCAGCGTTCTACGAGCTGCAACCTGGCCACGCGATTCCCGGTTGCACCGTCTGCAACCCGCAATCGGTCGGCAAGATCCGACAGAGCGCGTGCGGTCGCCAGTCTCTGACCGACTTCGTCCGTCAGGCAATCAGCCGGGTGCCGAAACGCAACTCCGCACCCAGCCAAGGTCTTTCCGGCCCAGTGCAATTCGACCTTGGCGTCAGTACGTCCACCCGATTTCTTGACCGAGATACTCATCGTTGAATCTGCCCCGGCGCGAGAGGGTGGATTGCTGCGGTACATCTTGTGCCTCCAAACGCGCGGTCGTGGATAAGTCCTGACGAGTCAGGTTGGTCGCGTCTAACTTCGAGCCTAAAGATGCCCGGACAAGCACCTAGAGTCTTTGGTCACAACTGACGCGCCCATTGGCCATAAAGCGGAGCTGGCTGCGGTCTGGCGCAGCGCTAGATATGAAATGGCCGCGCCAGCTGTTGGTCAAGAGACCGAGTGGTGCCGAAACAAGTTGACAACGGAGATGACCACGATCCTGGAGAAATTGTTCGGTACCTCATCACGTCGCTCGGAGTGATGGGTTACCGGGAAGGTACGCCCCACGTCGACACGGTCCCCCTCCGCGGCCGATACCAGCGATTCGTACCGAATGCCCTCGCTCGGCCTGGAACGGGGCCGTCCACCGCTGCAGTGTTCTGAAGTATTCGGTGTCGGAGAACCGCAACGCGTTGGTCAAGTCAGTGGCCTGAACAAGTCGGTGGTGGTCAGCGTCGCTGACGACATCCACTAGCGCCAAGGTGTCGTCGAGCCGGCTCCGAAGCACGGTCTCGAAGCCGGCCCACTCCGCGACCGGCCGAAGGCCGGGCGGTCGGTGCGGCGCGTGACGATAGCCTCAGCGCGGCGCCGACATTCGTCCGTTACTTAAGCGCATTTCGGTGAATCCGATCGAGGCGAGGTGTTCGTTATTTGCGGCATCGGGAAAGCGATCGATGTGCGCTCTCCAACCGGCAGCTGCCATTGCGATACGCAAGTGATCGAGGACCGCTCCGCAGCTGATCAGTGCTTGGCGCTCGTCGGGGTCCGTCTGCACTAGCCGACTCGGATCCAAAAAAAGGCGCAGCCCGTTGCGGTCGGCGACCCAGCGCTAGGGCTGGCTATTGTGGTACGAAGGGGCCCGGCATGCCAAGGCCACCCCGCGAGCCAACAAATCCGTCGCCACCGTTGTCGTTGACATCACTACGTTCTCCTATTATGTCCTGACTTATATCTGAGCCTGCTTTAGTTGCCGACGGCGCGGCAGAGTCCTTGGTCCCTGATCCCAAAATGGTGGCTTTAGACCCTCCGGCGAAGGGCCCGTCCGAACCGACGTCGTCTAATTGTGGATAGCCTGGAACCAGAAATCGTGAGCGCGCGGCAGTGAGTATCCCAGCCGGCGGGTGGTGTCCACCCGGTAAGCGGTTTCCCAGCAGTTGTTTTGAGCGGACATCTCCTCCGCCATCTCCGGCGTCACGTCGGAATTTCCCGGCCGCCGCGCTTTTATTCTGTTCGCCGCTACATCAACCTTGGCTACGCACATGAGCTCGACCAGTGCCGAATGCGTCTTCGCGGCAAGAATGCCTGCCTTTGCACGCATTTTCGGATCACGCCAAGTGGCGTCGAGAATCACCGATCGTCCATTGCCCAAAATTGTGTGCGCCCGCCGTAGGGCTTCCTCGTAAACTGTCGCGACGTTGTCCGGGGTGTACAAGCCAGCGTCCAAAACACCTACAGCTCCGGTGATGGCGCCCGATTCTCGTAGTTCCCGACGCACATGGTCGGTCGAGATAACCTGCGCTCCAACATCGTCAGCGAGTTTATACGCCAGGGTGGACTTTCCGGTACCCGGATTACCACCGATCAGCGCCAGCCGCACAGCCCCGTTGTTTAGGTGTTGCAGCGCAATGTCCAGGTGCGTAACGGCATCCGCTCTAGCCTCCGATTTGCCCTGCGAAAAACGGACGCAATCGACCTTGGCTCTTACGACCGCACGGTATGCGATGTAGAAGTCGCGCAAAGACTGCGGTGCAGTGTCCACCGAATATCCGACATACTGTTCGAGGAAATAGTCACCAAGATCTTTGCGGCCCAGAAACTCTAGGTCCATCGCGAGGAAGGCGGCATCATCGATGCGGTCGACGAAGCGAAGCTCATCGTCGAACTCCATGCAGTCGAGCACGGCCAGTTCGCCGTCCGGACAGAAAATATCGTCAGCGAGCAGATCGCCGTGGCCGTCGATGATGCATCCTTCCTCTTTGCGGTTCGTGAGCAAAGCCGCTCGCCCCAAGATGAATTCGGCGGCAAGATGCTCAATCCGCGATAGAGACCACTCCGAGAGTCCCGAACTCTCCGTTGCCGCGTAACGCTTCAGCTCCGACAAGTTTTCGTGCCAGCGTCGTTCGATTGCGCCGGGCTGTCCCTGGGCACTGATTCGCCGACTCCGGTCGGCGTTTTCATGAAAGCGAGCCAGCACGCCGGCGATCTGCTCCAGTATGGACGCAACCGACTGATGGGGCCGGTCGCCTGTCACTATGGACGCCAAGCGGTCGTCGTCGCGGTACCGCCGCATGACCACGATCGGTTCCGCAGGACCTCCGCCGGGATCGGTGAGATGAGCAACCCCGAGATAACTCTCTGGAGACAGTCGGCAGTTGAGTTCGACTTCGCGCAGACACGCACGTTCGCGCTGCTCTCGTGTGCGGAAATCGAGGAAGTCGGTCAACACCGGTTTCTTCGCTTTGAACGCCCGTTCACCGGCGAGTACGACTACACCCGTGTGGGTTTCATGCACGTCGATGTAAGGGCCTGATGTTGTCATGCCTGACTGGGTAACGCCGCTGATCATGGCCGCGACGCCCCTGAGTCTAGATTCGCCACGATGATCTCGCCCGCTGCTTTTAGGACGGCCGGGCCACGATCACCGGCATGCGAACCGCATGAACGACTGCATTACTAACCGAACCCAGCAGCGCCCCAGTGACGCCACCTCGGCCGTGGCTACCCACAACAACAAGCTGGGCCGACTCCGACTGTTCGATCAGCTGTCGAGCCGGTCGATCACGAACAACAATGCGCTGCACCGTCACATCGGGGTAGCGTTCTTGCCAGCCGGCTAAGCTTTCGGCCAAATTGCGCTCGGCTTCAGCCTTCACCGTCAACCAATCCAGCCCAGGCAGTTCGACTACCTCGTCATGCCATGTGTGCAAGGCCTTCAGATCGACACCACGACGAGACGCCTCGTCAAAAGCAATCGCCGTTGCCAACTCCGAGGCCGGCGATCCATCGATACCCACCAGCACCGGAGCGTGCAACGGGTCGGGCATCAACGGATCCTCGTCGCGGATGACCGCCACAGGGCAGTTCGCCCGTCGCACCACGCTGGAGCTGACCGAACCGAGCAGCACCCGGGCCATCGCTCCGCGCCCGTTGTTGCCTACAACGACCATTTCCGCCTCTTCCGACATCTCGACCAGCGTCGGAACGGGCGGCGAAGACTTCAGTTCAGTCGCCACGTCGACCTTGCCGAGTGGCCTCATGGCATCCTCGGCGATCTTGACCGCCTCCTCGAGAGCCCTCCGGCCGTCGTCTGCCTGCCATACGCCGACTCCGCTCGGCATTGGTATCTGCGGCAACGTCGGCACGTATGTGCTGAACGTGTGGACCAAGGTCAGTGGGACATTTCTCATAGCCGCGTCACACGCGGCCCAGCAGACGGCGAAATTCGACGCGGGAGATCCGTCCACTCCTACGACGACGCCATAACGCTTTACGGTAGTAGACATTTCGTTCTCCCTTGTTGGTCAGTCACCGAGAACGCTATTACCCCGACCAGGGTCGGTAATGAGGCTTTAGTCCTCAACCACATGGCCCTGAGACCTTATTGGTCCGCTGGACCGGTCGGCGGGCACCGCGACGAGCTGGCTTGCAGCGCCGTTGAGGCGTTCACGTACCTGCCGGGTTAGAAACGTTGCGCGTTCATATCGAGGGTCTTAGATAACAAGAGGATGCACAGGCATCGCGGGGTCAGGAGGGGTCGATGTTCCCCAAGTTAACGATCACCGCCGTAATCGCCATTGTTGCTGCGAATCTGACCGGGTGTGGAAGCACCAGTGGCGGTGAGGCCGCCAGCACCACCCAACAGGCCCAAGCGGGCCAGATTTGCGGCCAGCAGGCGGCCGCCAAGCCCGGCTACCCCAGGACGATCCCCAAGATCGGCGGCGGTGCAACGAGTTTGTCGGGCGCCGGGTCGACGTTCGTGGCGCCGGTCATGTCGGTCTGGACCAAGAACTACTCAGAATCCGATGGAGTACAGGTCGCCTATCAGCCAATCGGATCCGGCGGCGGTGTGCAGCAGATCGACGCCGGCACGGTCGACTTCGGCGCATCCGATACCCCGATGAAAGACAGCGAGCTGGCCGCCGCGAAATTCGGCCCGATCCTGCACATCCCCTTGACACTGGGCGCTGTCATACCCGCCTACAAGGTTAACGGCGTCCAAACCGGCCTGAAGTTCGACGGCGACACCTTGGGCAAGATCTTCGCCGGCAAGATCACCAAATGGAACGATCCGGCGCTGGTCACGCTGAACCCGGGCACCACCCTGCCCGACCAGCCGATCGCGGTGGCCCATCGCTCGGACGGTTCGGGCACTACGGCGGTGTGGTCGGACTTTCTGACCAAGGAAAGTCCGACCTGGGTGCAAGCCCTTGGCGGCCCCGACAGGAGCTTCGGCAAGGACATCGCGTGGCCAGTGGGCATCGGCGGTAAGGGCAATGAGGGCGTCTCCGGGGTGATCAATCAGACCGACGGAAGCATCGGCTACATCGAGTTGGCCTACGCGTTGGCGCAGAACATCAATTACGGCCTCGTGAAGAACAAGGCAGGCAACTTCATTCAGGCGTGCGTCGCGACCATCACCGCGGGCACCCAGGGCATCGCGTACCCGCCGGATCTACGGGTAAGCCTGACCGACGGGCCCGACCCGAACGCCTTCCCGATCACTGGCACCACCTACGGGTTGGTGTATCAGAACCAGACGGACGCGGCGAAAGCAAAGGCGCTGATCAACTTCTTCTCCTGGACCCTATCCAACGGTCAGGACGATGCTGCCAGCGTCAACTACGCCCCGCTGGGCAAGGATTTGCAGGGTTTGGCAATGGGCCTGGTTCAAAAAATCACCCTGAACGGCGGCCCGGTCTCGTAGTGATCAGGGATGCCCTGAAAGGGAAGTTGTGACCGCGGAGCTGCTAGCCCCGCCTGAGACGTCGGTCCAGTCACCGGCCAGCCGGTTCAGAGATGGGCTGTTCGGGCGGCTGATGGCCACCGCTGCGCTGACCGTGATCGCTGTCTTGGTGGCCACGGCGGTGTTCCTGCTGATCAAGGCCTGGCCGGCGCTGTCGCACTACGGGGCGCTGAGTTTTTTTCACGCTCGCTGGGCGCCATCGGAGGCAGTGGCCACCTTATCCACGCCGAATCCGTACGGCATCCTTCAGTTCGTCTACGGAACGGTGGTGACCTCGCTGGTCGCGATGGTGATCGCCGTGCCGGTTGCTATCGCGGTCGCCCTCTACATCACCAATCTGTCACCAGCGGTACTCCGCCGACCGTTTTCGTCGTTGGTCGACCTGCTCGCGGCGATCCCCAGCGTGGTCTACGGCTTTTGGGGGGTGTTCGCGCTGATCCCCGCGCTGGGGCCGATCGGTCGCGGATTGACGTCGGGGTCGGGAATCCCAGTGATCGGCTGGCTGTTCCAGGGCCCATTTTTCGGATATTCCGTGTTCGCGTCCGGCGTGGTCCTCGCGATCATGGTGTTGCCCATCGTCACCGCGATTTGTCGGGAGGTCTTCGACACCGCACCGGTCACCGAAAAGGAAGCCGCGCTCGCAGTCGGCGCGACCAAATGGGAGATGCTGCGCATCGCGGTGTTGCCGCGGTCGCGTTCGGGAATCGTCGGCGCCGCGATCCTGGGTCTGGGCCGCGCGTTCGGCGAGACGATCGCGGTGACCATGCTGATCGGCAACAACGTGTTGACCATCCCGCACGGGATCATGCGCCCGGGATCCACCATGCCCAGCGTCATCGCCAATGAGTTCACCGAAGCCAACCAACCTTTCCATCTGGATTCATTGTTCGTGGTCGCCTTTGCGCTGCTGTTGTTGTCCTTGGTCGTCAACATCATCGGCAAGCGCATCGTCGGCCAGGTTTCGGAGCACATCGCGTGAGCACGATCATCGACACAGAACCACTCAAGGAACTGCCCCCGCTCACCGCGTTCCCCGGGGAGCGCCGCCGCCAAATCACCAACCTGGCCATGCACACCGTCCTGCTAATGGTCATGATCGCCACCATCGGCGTGCTGGTATGGGTGCTGGCCTACGTCGCCGGACAGGGACTGAAGTACCTGGGCCCGGAGTTCCTCACCCAAACCCCGCCCGGCAACCCCAGCCAGCCCGGCGGCGGGTTCCTCAACGGCATCATCGGCAGCCTCATCGTCACCGGCATCGCGACGCTGCTGTCGATGCCCGTCGGTATCGCGGCAGCGATCTACCTCGTCGAATACGGAGGCCGACTGGCCCGGGTGACGCGCTTCCTCACCGACATCCTGGTCGGCGTGCCAACGATCGTCACCGGCGCACTGGTCTACGCGATGTGGGTGGTGTTCTTCGGGTTCTCCGGCATCGCCGGAGGGATAGCCCTGGGACTGGTCATGCTGCCGCTGGTGATCCGCTCGACCGAGGAGATGCTCCGACTCGTGCCTGACGATCTGCGTGAAGCCTCAGTCGCGCTGGGCGCCACCAAGGCGCGCACCATTCTGTCAATCGTCATGCCCACCGCCAGCTCAGGAATCGTCACCGGTGTCATGCTCGCTTTCGCGCGCGCGATGGGCGAAACGGCGCCGCTGCTGCTGACCGCGCTCGGCAACGACTTGTTCATCGAACTGAACCCGACCAAGCGCATGTCGACGCTGTCCTTGCAGATCTTCGGCAACGCCATCACAGGGTTCAAAGCCGCCCAAGCCCGCGCCTGGGCGGGAGCGCTCACACTGGTGTTGATCGTCCTGCTGTTCACCTTGGCGGCCCGGCTGATCGCCAGCCGGTCCAGCGTTGGTCGCCGACATTGACCAACCCCGCAGTACAGCACAGGAGGATCACGTGACACCGGACACCAACATGACCACGGATCACGCGGCACTCGGGAGTCCCCAACACGCAGACCCGGCAGCACCCGCAGCGACGGAGCCGGCGACCGACAGCGTCCCTGCGCTGCGCAGGGGCGCGAAACGGCTGGAGGTCCGCGACCTCAACATCTACTACGGCCCCTTTCAGGCAGTGGCCGATCTCAACATGACGGTCAATCCCCGCAGTGTCACCGCGTTGATCGGACCATCCGGGTGCGGCAAGTCCACCGTTTTGCGGGCCCTGAACCGTCTGCACGAGACCCTCCCGGGGGCCCGGGTGGAAGGATCGGTGTTGCTCGACGGCTGGGATATCTACGGTAAGCAGATCAGCGCAGTCAGCGTGCGCCGCATCGTCGGGATGGTCTTCCAGCGGCCAAACCCCTTCCCCACCATGTCGATTCGCGACAATGTGGTCGCCGGATTGAAACTGCAAGGGGTGCACAATAAGAAAGGTATCGACGAGCTCGCCGAACGGTCGTTGCGCGGGGCAAACCTTTGGAACGAGGTCAAAGATCGGCTGGACAAGCCAGGCGGCGGCCTATCCGGTGGCCAACAGCAGCGGCTGTGCATCGCCCGGGCGATCGCCGTCTCACCGAACGTATTGCTGATGGACGAGCCCTGTTCCGCGCTTGACCCCATCTCGACGCTGGCGATCGAGGACCTGATCGCAGAGCTCAAGCGCGACTACACCATCGTGATCGTGACCCACAACATGCAGCAGGCCGCCCGCGTCAGCGATCAGACCGCGTTCTTCAACCTGGAGGCCACCGGCAAGCCCGGACGGTTGATCGAATTCAACGACACTGCCAAGATTTTCTCTAATCCCGACGAAAAGGCCACCGAGGACTATATTTCCGGCCGGTTCGGCTGACCGCTCAGGCGATTCGCCCGCCGTGGCTGAAGCGGGCGGCGCGCCGCTGGATGCGGTGGGTGTGTCCGCGGGTGCGGGGTGACTGTCCGGTCGCGTGCAGCGGATCGGCGTAGAACACCATCTTGGTCACCTCGACGAGGACCAGGTAGATGATCGTGAACAGGACCAGCGCTGCGAAGAACTGCCACGGCAGTGTGGTGAACCCGAGATCGTGGGCCACCGGTGACACGGTCAGTACGACGCCGATGACGACGACCGCGAAGGCGGCCAGAGTCAACACCAGACCGGGTCTGCTGCGGACGAACGGCACCCGCCGGGTACGAATCGCGAAGATGATCAGCGTTTGGGTGGCCAGCGACTCCACGAACCAGCCGGTGCGGAACTCCACCGGCCCGGCGTGCAGCACGCCTAGCATCAATCCGAACGTCAGGAAGTCGAATAGCGAGCTGATGGGACCGAACGTCAGCATGAACCGGCGGATGAACGCGATGTTCCAGTGCGACGGTGCGAGCAACTGCTCCTTGTCCACCCGGTCGGTGGGGATCGCCAACTGGGAGCTGTCGTAGAGCAGGTTGTTCAGCAGGATCTGGCTGGGCAGCATCGGCAGGAACGTCAGCACAGCCGACGCAGCGGCCGCGCTGAACATGTTTCCGAAATTGCTTGATGTGCCCATCAGTACGTATTTGATGGTGTTTGCGAAGATACGCCGACCCTCGGCCACACCCAACGCGAGCACACCCAGGTCCTTTTCGAGCAGCACTACGTCGGCGGCGTCCTTAGCGACGTCGGCGGCGGTGTCCACTGAGATCCCGACGTCGGCCGCGTGCAGGGCCAGCGCGTCGTTGACGCCGTCGCCCAGGAACGCAACCGAGCGTCCGGTGCGCCGCAACGAGACGATCAGCCGGGCCTTCTGCTCGGGCGAGATCCGGGCGAAGATGGTGTGGCTGCGCGCCGCATCGTCGAATCCGGCGTCGTCGAGGGCGTCAATCTCGGCGCCGGTGATTGTGCCCTTGGACAGCAAACCTAGATCGGTGCAAACCTTTTCGGCGACCTTGGGATTGTCCCCGGTAGCCACTTTCAGTTCGATGCCCAGCGCGGCCAGTTGTGCCAGCGAATCGCGCGCCGCGGCCTTCGGCTCGTCGGCGAACACCAGGAACCCGTTCAGTACAAGGCCGCATTCATCTTCGGCGGTGAGGACGGTCAGATCCGGCGCGGGCTTGCTGGCCACCGCAACCACCCGGCGGCCGCTGGTGAACAGCGCGGCCAGCGTGGCCTGCGCCGCGTCGGGCACCCCCTCGCACTTCTGCAGCACCTGCTCGGGTGCGCCCTTGACCACCAGCATGCGCCGGCCGGCGTCGTCGAGGAGTGTCGAGGTTGCCCGGCGGGCGTGGTCGAACGGCAGTGTGGCGACGCGGTGGACGCTTGCCGTCGAGACGCTCTTTGCGGCTGGGGACTCCCACAGTGCGGTGTCCATCGCGTTGGCACTGACACCGCCCGATGCCGCGTCGACGTCGGTGGCCAGTAGACCCGCGCGCAGCACCGTTTCGTCGTGCGAACCGGTGGGGTCAACGGCGTCGACCAGGCTGATGCGGCCCTCGGTCAGGGTCCCCGTCTTGTCGGTAATCAAAATGTCGATGTCGCCGAGATCCTCAATGCAGACCAGTCGTTTGACCAGAACCTTGAGCCGCGCCAACCGGCGCGACCCGGTGGCCAGGCTGGTGCTGACCACCGCGGGCAGTAGCTGCGGCGTGATGCCCACCGCGATCGCCAGCGCGAACAACACTGAGTCGATGACCGGCCGACGCAGCAACAGGTTGGTGACCAGGATGAGCACGGTCAGGGTCAGCGCCACCCAGAGCAGCAGGTAGGAGAATCGGCGCAGACCGGCTTGGAACTCCGTCTCGGGTTGCCGCTCCCCTAAGCCGGCGGCGATGCGGCCGAACTCGGTGTTCACACCGGTTGCGTACACAACGCCGAGGCCTTCGCCCGCGCTGACGATGGTGCCCATGAATGCCAGATCAGTCGAATCAGTCAGGCCCGCATCGGCATTGACCGGCGGCAGTGACTTCTCCGAGGCCGCCGACTCGCCGGACAGGATGCTTTCGTTGCATTCCAGGCCATTGACCTCGATGAGCCGCACGTCGGCGGGCACCGCTTCACCCAGGGCGAGCCGGATCACATCGCCGGGCACCAAGTCACTCACATCGACCTTCGTGAAGTGCCCGCCGCGGAGCACCACCGCCGTGTGGTGTACTCCGGAATGCATTGCGGCCGAAGCGCGTTCGGCGCGGTACTCGTTGACGAAACCCAAGCCGATGCTGGCGGCCAGGATGATGCCGATGATGATCGCCTGTTTGCTGTCTCCTAGGAAGAACGACAGCACGGCGGTGACAGACAGCAGCCCCAACACCGCGCTGCGCAACTGACGCCCGAGCACCGCAAGCGCGCTCACCCGATGAGTGCGAACAGCATTAGGGCCGTAGCGCAGCAACCGCGCCGATGCCTCCGCGCCGGACAGCCCGCCTTCGGAGGTGTCGAGCCACAGCAGGACCTCAGGAACCGGTGCGGCGCCGACCCGCCCCGTGGTCAGCGCTGTGTGTTCATCCTCAATCGCTGTCACCCTGTGTCCTTGCTGGTGCTGGACACCCTCCGCACACAGTACTTACGACGTGGTCGCTGGGCTCGGTGTGTCCATTCGGTTGCGGACGATGTGTTCAACCAGGATGGGGACGAAGGCCTGGATCGGTGCGCTGCTGAATTGTTGAGCGGCCTCCTCGCACCACCGTGTGATCTCGGCGGCGCGCTGGACGTCGCCGCGCCCCTCGTGGCGGGCCAATTGGGCTGCCACCTCGATCAAGGATTGGGCAGCCGCCTGCGCGGCCTCATCGCTAACGGCGACACTAACGTCAGCGAGTTGTGCTGCCGCGTCGAGTTCTTCTCTGGCAATCTCGTCACTGACGTCGGATGGGATGACGAGCAGGGTGAGGTAGTGACCGTCGAGACCGAATACAATGACATTGGCCGGCTCGTTGGAAGAAAAGCCCTGCAGCTGGACTGGGCGGCCGGCGATCTCGACCTGGGGCGGCGTCTCCGGCCACGCATCGAGGTGATAGCCGATCATAGTGACCTGGCCCAGCCGGTCCGACAACCGCGCAACCAACCCAGGTAGCTCGATAGCCAGCTGCCTTGAACGCGGCCACCACACCCCATCGAGATGCGGGGACGCAGGCGGGTCGGGTGTGAGCTGCAGCCGCAGCTCGCTCGCAGCATCGACCACAGGCCATCCGACTTGCAGATCGTCTTTCATCGCTCGGTTCCCTTCGGGTACGCGGGCTCCAGCACAGACGTTGCCGTAACGAGATACCCGACCGACGCTCGAACCGATTCCCCAATCCAGGGTCACTACGCTACCCTGCCTCGGTGACGGCGGCGGGGGCAAGCGATGAACAACGTGAGCCGGGCAGTAATAGCATTCCAGGAAACGTGCAGCACGACGGTCCTGTCGCAGCAACCCACTGCGGCTGCTGCGACATCTGTTGTCGGCGAACATTTTTGAGTAGGTTATCGCATCGCACGGCCTGCACTTCCAACATGAGCTCTCCTCGCTCTGTAGGCCCATCGATACCGCGCCGGGTTACATCGATCGAGGCCGAACCGCCACTGGTGACCTCGAGATTTGGGAGTCTTTCCACCGCAAACTTGCGCAACGCTTCCTTCTTTGAATTGTCCGGATCCCAGGTGATTTGAGGTCAGCGGAAGCGCTCTGGCCAAGGGCAGAATATGTGGCGAATTGGCTGAGTTGAGACGATGAGTTGTTGCACTGGAGATCGCGACCTGCGGCACGATCACCGGCTTGCCGGGGCCGGTGTCCGTCCGTGCGCGGCACGCACGGATGGAATGTCCGCGTGATCACGGGATCCGATGCGATTAGCGCTGTCGGGCCACAATCACGGGAACGCGGGCAGCATGTGCAACCGCCGTACTGACTGAGCCCAAGACCATCCCCGCGAATCCCCCGCGCCCGTGGCTGCCAACGACGATCAGTTGGGCCGACTTGGCTTCATCAAGGAGATGACCGGCCGGGTCATCCCACACGACGCGGGGATGGACGGTGACGTCCGGATAGCGCTCCCTCCAGCCGGCCAGCCGCTCAGACAGGTTTCTGCACGCGATCGATTGCTGCGCCGACCATTCCAGGTTCAACCCATGCGATAAATCTGGGTCTCTCCAGGCGTGCACGGCGACCAGGTCCACCCCGCGCCATGATGCCTCGTCGAACGCGATCGCGGTCGCCAATTCCGACGCGGGCGACCCGTCCACACCGACGATTACTGGTTTCCGGGACTTCTTCGACCCGGTCGGAGCAGTGCCGCCGATCACCGCGACCGGGCAATGTGCATGGTGGATCAGCCCTGTGCTGACCGAGCCGAGCGAGACTCCACGCAGGCGGTGCCGACCTCGGCGCCCCACCACCGTCAATAGCGCCTCCTTGGACAGGTCGACAAGCGTAGGCACGGGCACCGAAAAGAACAGCTCACTCTTGATTTCAAGACGGCCCGTTCCGTGAGTAGTGCCTTCGGCGATCTTGATGGCATCCGCAATTATCTTCCGGCCTGATTCTTCCAGCGAGGGATCCTCCTCCGCTGGAACCGGAAGGGGGGCTTTAGACAAGAGCCACGGTGCTGGGCCCCAGGACGGCGTGGTGACTACGTGGACCACGGTAAGCGGTACATTGCGCATCGCCGCCTCCTGCCCAGCCCACTGAACAGCCTTCCTGGACGATGATGACCCGTCGACGCCTACCATCACGCCTAGATTCATTGCATTACTTGTCATTTCGTTCCCGCCTTGGGTTAGATCGGTCAATTGAATGACCCGATGTCGATGACGCTAGTGGTTGGATGCGCCGCAGGGTAAGGAGGAATTGGTCCCTCGCTGTGTGCCATCCGGCCTCCGATATACGCCACGCATGCAGGGTTACGGCGTTCAGCGCAACTTCGCGGCGTGGGTGAGTAGTTCGTCGGATAGCCCATCAGGCTGGCTCGAAATCGCGGCGGTCCGCTCGCGGTTCAGGAAGCCGGTGAGCTCTCCGATCCCGCTCATCATCGGCGCGGGGAACACGAGGGTGGTGTTTTTCTCCACCCCCAGCTCTGCCAGCGTCTGCGGATTCCGCAGCTGCAATGCCAGCGGGTGCTGCATCATGGCGTCGGAAGCGTCACCGAGTGCGGCGGCAGCGCGGGATTCACCCTCGGCGGCAATGATTTTCGCTCGCTTCTCCCGCTCGGCTTCGGCCTCGCGCGCCATGGCGCGTTTCATGCGATCCGGAAGCTGCATGTCCTTGAGTTCGACGAGGGTCACCTCCACACCCCATTCCACGGTGGTGGTATCGAGGATCTGGCGGATGCTGGCGTTGATCTTCTCCGTTTGGGCGAGGACCTCGTCGAGGGAATGTTGCCCGACGACGTTGCGGAGTGTCGTCTGTGCGATCTGATCTATTGCGGCACCACCATTTTCAATGACGACAACCGACTTGCGACACTGACGTTATCCTTGGTGATGATGCCCTGCGACTGGATCGGCATCGTCACGATCCGCATCGAGACTCGCCACAGGCGGTCGATGACCGGGATGATCAACCGCAGCCCGGGTTCACGAACCGCGATAACCTTGCCGAGGCGAAAATGCACACCACGCTGATCCGACAACATCGCCCGAGTGGTCGGTCCAATTACTCCCCACTTCGGACACGAAAGGTGCTCGGTGCTCGCCTTGCGCAATGGCTCAAACGCTCGATAGGCCGAGGGGTAGCCATGAGGTTGAAACCGGCCCGGCGGCGGCACGGCGGGTGGCTCAGAGCATCACCCACCAAATGCGGGAAGCCCGGTTATCAATGGCGTGTCAACGCCGATTGGACCTACATTGGCGGCGCCACCCGGACAACCCACGGGGTCATCTCGGCCTGGGAGAACCTGGCTGAAAAAGGCCGCGTTGTCGTCGAGGTACTGTCGCTGGTCGTCGGGTAGATCGCCCTCCCAGTAAATCGCCCCGACACGACAAATCGACATGCAAGCGCCGCAGTCGACGCACTCATCGGGATTGATGTACATCGACCGGGCACCCTCGTAGATGCAGTCGACTGGGCAGTCCTCAACACACGACTTGTCCATCACGTCCAGACAGGCCTTGCCGATCACATAGGTCATAGTGAGTAAGGATAGTTGACGCGGCGACAGGACTGGCCCCACCAAATGGCCTCAATACGTGGGACCAAAGACCCTGCTGTACATACCAACATGGCCCTGCGTTGTCAGTTACCGCGAACCACGACCACTGGAATTGTTACGGAGTGGGCGACAGTAGAACTGACCGACCCCAAAAGCATGCCGGTAAACCCACCGCGCCCACGGTTACCGACCACGACTAACTGGGCACGTTCGGATTCCTGAACCAGCCACCGGGAAGGCTTATCGCAGAAGACGAGTCGCTCGACATGAACATCCGGGTACTGTTCTTGCCAGCCGGCGAGACGCTCGGCGAGGAGCTCCTGCCCTTCACGCTCACTGTCCCGCCAGTCCATTCCCAGCATCGGAAACACTCCCACGTCGCTCCACGCGTGCAGCGCCACCAGACCAGCCCCTCGACGGGAAGCTTCATCAAAGGCCAGTGCGGTCGCGGCTTCCGAGGCGGGCGATCCGTCGATGCCAAGTAGCACAGGTGCATTGGAGCCCGGAGCGACGCTTCCGTCGGCATGAATGACCGCGACCGGGCAAAGGGCATGGTGCGTTAGTGCGGTAGTGACCGAGCCGAGCAGCACGCGGCCCAAGGCGCCTAGTCCTTGGCTACCTGCGACGACCATCGAGGCATCTCTGGACGCATCAATCAGTGACGACACAACGCTGGAATACACCATCTCCGTGTGCACCTCAGGTGACTCGAGCTCACTCAGGCTGGCGCTAAGAGTCTTGCGGGCCTGGTCAACAACATGCAGTCCGTTCTCCTTCTGCCACTCTGGCGTATCTTTGTACAGTTGACCCACCGGCCAGCCGACGACCACGTCGGGCACAGCATGCATCAGCGTGACAGGCAACTGGCGCATGACGGCCTCGCGGGTTGCCCAGGCAACGGCGGCGTCAGAAGCCGCCGACCCATCGACGCCAACCAAGATCCCGTATTTCTTTTTCTGCGCTAACATTTCGCACTCATTGCTATGAAACCTCATTCGAGACGATTGCAGCCTCGATAATGCGGTCGGGTAGCTCGATGTTCAGATGGAGAACTGATCCGTGATTCAGTCGCCTACTGGGCCAGCCGAAGTCGAATAAGACTACGAGCATGGGGTCGTTGTCGGCTAGGACGTCCGCCTCGAAGTGGCGAATTCCATGAATTCCAGCGACCTCGGCCAGATGCTTGAGTAGGGCCGTTCCTACGCCAAGCGAATGATCCTTGCGCGCAACAACTATCGCGATTTCAGCACTGTCTGGGTCATCGGAGACCGTGTAGTTCGCTACACCAATAAGCTCGTCGCCATCAAATGCGCCAAGAGCGCACTGCCCATTTCCAGATTCGATCAACCTGCTAACGAGCTGTTCGAGATGAACGGGATTCAGAGTGAAGAAGCGGTAGTAGCGATCAGGATCGCTGAGGTGTCGGTGAAGCGCCTCGACGGCTTCGGCATCGTCGACACTCAAGCGCCGCAATGTTATAAGGCGCCCGTCTCGCAGTCGAGATGTGGCCACGAAATCCACCGCTGGACCGGTCATCATCCCTCCTCGAACGCCACTTAGGTCAGTCCGAGATTGATGTTATTCCTGGTCGGCAGGGTTTGATAGGTGCCATTAGACTCCACCTCCGGGCCATTGGTCCCTGTATGTCCGGTGGTGATGTCGACAGCCCCGCGCAGGTGACGCGGCGAGTCTTGGGGAGCCGCACGCGGTGGCGCCGTCGTTTCGTCGGATGTTAAAAGTCGGTCAGCGGAGCGGTCCAGTGAACCCGAGTACCGCCCTCAGGCGGATTGGTGATCTCGCAGCGGCCACCAACTTGTTCAGCGCGGTACGACATATTAGCCAGGCCGCTGCGTCGCGAATTGTCGACGGGTATTCCGCATCCGTTGTCAATAACGTCGAGAGACAACATGTCGGCGACGCTCACCTCGACAGTCAATCGTGAGGCGCCGGAGTGGCGAACGGCGTTGCTGACAGCTTCCGCAGTGACCGCTTCGGCATGTTCGGCGAGTTCGCCGCCAACCGCGGTCGTCGGTCCGTGCATGCGCACGGTCGTGGTTATGTCGCGGTCCTCGGTGAGGTCGGCAACCAGTCTTTGAATCCGATGCCGAAAGCCGCCACCCGGCTCCAGCGGAGTTTTGAGCTGGAAGATGGTGGTGCGGATCTCTTCGATGATTGTTTGCAGATCGTCCAGCGTTCGGTTGAGCCTGTCATTGACCTCGGGTGAACGTACCCGGGCGACCGTGCCCTGCAGATCCATGCCTGCGGCGAACAGCCTTTGGATGACGTGGTCATGCAAGTCGTGCGCAATGCGCTCTCGCTCGGCCACTATGGTCAGCTGGCGCGCGTGCTCGCGGCCCGACGCGAGCATGAGTGCGATCGCAGCGTGGGTGGCGAAATCACTCACCAAGTCCAGGTAGCTGTCGTCAAACGGCGGCAGGTCTGCGCTGCGCGCGACGGCGATCACCCCGGCGACTTCATCGCGGGCTCGTAATGGCATCAGAATCGCGCTGCGTTGCCCCACATCGGTGAATGCGTGGATCGGGTAACTCAACGCCTCGGTGATCAGCGGCCTTCCAGAACGAAAAACCGCGCCGCTGCTGGAGGCGTCCACTGGAATCCGTTGGCCGATAACCTCGGAGGCATTCAGGCCCACCGCGGCAGCCACAACCAGCTCGTCGACTTCGTCAGTAGGTAGGTCGTCGTCAACCGGAACAAGCACAATCGCCTGCTCGGCTTCGGTCAGGGCGCACGCACGTTCAGCGATCAACTGCAACGGAGGTGACGCTTGGTTCGACACTGGACAGCAGGGCGGTTGTGATTTCCCGGCTAGCGTCCATCCATTTCACCGACGTGCGCTCGCGCTCGAATAGTTGCGCATTATCGATGGCGACCGCAGCCGCCAACGCCAACGCACGAGCGGCGACCTCGTCGGATTCGGAGAACAGCCGACCTGGCTCCTCGTGGGTCAGATACAGGTTGCCGAATATCGTCCCCCGGATGGTGATCGGCACTCCAAGAAAAGCCTTGCATCGGAGGATGGTGCTGCGGGAAACCCGACCGCAGCCGGGTACTTGGTCAGATCATCCAGCCGCAAAGCCGGCGTATCGAGGAGCGACAGACTGAGGATCCCCTTGCCGACCGGCAAGCGGCCCGATTCGCCGCGCTGCGTCTGCGTCGATTCCCTCGTGGACGAACGAGAGCAACACGCCGTCGGGATCACGTACGGCCACGGCGCCATAGGGGGCAGAGGTCAATTGTCTGGCCGCGTGAACGATCCGACACAACGTCGCGTCCAGATCGAGATCGGAACCGAGTTCGACGATCACTCGCAGCAATTGCTCCATTTGGTCGCGCGCTGCCAGCAACTCGTCGAGTTGCTCATGCATCCTGCTGACCAGCCCACGCTGGCCTAATCCGGCAAAAGCCGAGCCGCTGTCTTCGCTGGTCACCCGACGCGATACCTCCACGACAGTTACGGCCCCCGGCAGCTTGCGCATGGCGAAAACGCCGAAAACGCGAAGGTGCCTTCAGCGCAGTTTAGTCCCGTTTGGCTCGGATGCCCACGAAAGCCGAGGCCGGAGTCGCCGCTATGTCGACCTTGCCGTCTACCGGCGGTGTATCTGTATCCGTAGTCGGCGGGGCGGACCGTTGGCCCAACTTCGAGGCGAACACCGCCGCTTGGGTGCGCCGCTCCATACCGAGCTTGGCAAGCAGCCGCGATACGTAGTTCTTCACAGTCTTCTCGGCCAGGAACATCCGGGTGGCGATCTGCCTGTTGGTCAATCCTTCGCTGAGAAGTCCGAGTAGCGTCCGCTCGCGGTCGGTCAGTCCGGAGAGTGGGTCTTGTTCCTCCGACGTCGCCGCGGAGTTTTGCCATCAACGCTGCGGCCGCCCGGTTGTCCAGCAGCGATTTGCCCGCGCCGACGTCTTTGATCGCGGTGGCCAACTCCATGCCCCGGATGTCTTTGACGACGTAACCGCTGGCGCCGGCGAGGATCGCTTCGAGCATCGCTTCATCGGAGGTGAACGAGGTCAGCATCAGACACCGCAACTCTGGGAGGTCGGACAGCAAGTCGCGGCACAATTCGATCCCACTGCCATCGGGAAGACGAACGTCAAGTACGGCAACGTCGGGCTTCAACGCGGCTATTCTGACCTTCGCTTCGGAGACTGAGCCCGCATCGCCGATCGACTTCGAGCTCAGGGTCCGACGCGAGCAGGTCAGCAAGCCCACGGCGAACGACTTCATGGTCATCGACCAAGAAAACTTTAACCATTGCGGGTCCTTCCTGGCCGTGCGGGTAGCACGCGGAGCTCAGCTTCAATATCCCATAGCTTCATAATCTCTCGATTTCACAAATGCGGGTGGTTGACGATAAGCAGCGAACAATCAGCGTCCTGCAGCGTGGCATTGCCACTTGGTCCGAGAAGTTCCCCCAAATACCTGGCGGTTGTGAGCACTGACAACTACCAACTGCACCGATCGGCGGTTGCTAGCCAGATAGTCCAAAAGGCCGCCTCGGATGGCCATTGACTCCACTTGGACGTGCGGATACCGTCGCCGCCAACGCGCCAGCCGACGATCTAGGTCGGCGCATGCCCGGCGATCGTGGTCCCAGTCTGTTTCGTCTTCATGCGATACGGTCTGCCGGCAGGTAATCGCCCGAATCGCGGCGTTGCGCAGCTGAGCTTCCTCCATAACGGCGCCCAGAAGCACACCGTTGTCCGGAGACCCGTCTACAAGGACGACAATCTCATCTGGTTGTCGGTGTTGCTTGTCGCGACTTCGGATAATCGCCACTGGGCACCGTCCCGAAATGGCCAGTGCCGCAGCGGTAGAACCTACCTGGCCCGGTTGGAAGTGCCGAAATCCGATCGCACCAACACACACCATGGCCGCTGATGCCGAGGCGCGAATCAACGACCTGATCGGGGGCCCTTCTGCAATCTCCGTCTCCACTTTTACCGGCATTCCCGTGGCCTCAACCGAGGCGAACGCCTGGCGAAGTGCGTTTTCTGGGGGCTTGAACTTGTGCGCCAATCCGTCTGCCTCATGGATGTCGCCCTCCTCAATCGCGTAGAGGAGGCGCAGCGGGACGTCACGAATAGCAGCCTCATCGGCCGCCCAAAGTGCTGCGCGTATCGCTGTCTTTGAGCCGTCGACGCCGACAACCACCGCGTTCGCTTGCGGCTGGTTCATCTGAGCTCCTACTAGCCCGCGCTGGATGGCGACTGCTTGCATCAACCTCAGGCTATTAGGCTGCCGCTGCTTTCGGAGGTGCCATTAGGCCCCATCTCCGATGCCGTTCGCACTCACTACGTGGCACTGCCCCTTCGCTGTTGAAGGCTATGCCCGCTCGGGTACGTTTTCCGGCGTCTCGCCGCCAATCCACCGACTCGCAGGCACTATCGATGTGAATCATCGCGTCGAATTGGTCGACGGGCCGCACGTGGAAGTAGTGGCTCTGCCGTTCGGTCGCGGGCTGGTAGATCACTCCGCCGGCGCGCCCAAATCGGACAAACGCTGAGCGGGTCGGGCGCGGGGGCTTCGGCGGATCTCTCGTCTGGTCGGTAGTGCAGGCCCTGAAAGCCCAACAACCCGCGTTGTGGCCCCGTTTATTTCGCATCAGAGACAGACGTGATGTTCACGCAGCCCGGTTCGGCTATCCAAAGCCTGAATGGGACGCCGCGCCGACGTGCCTCATGACACGGTCGAGGACGAGGTCGTATGCATCGCCGTCTTCAGCGATACGGAACATACCCCGGCGTCGGAGGAACCCGTCGAGGCGACGGTCCAGCGGCCAATCGGCATACGTCTTCTCGGCGTATGCGGAGTTCAGGAAGCGCCACGCAAGCGCATCGACGTCCGAGTCGGTCAATAGAGACGGATCGCCTGACTTACCTGACTTAGAAGCCATTTCACGTCCTTTGCGTACGTAGCCAGCGCGCCAGCTGAGTCCCAGCGTTGCCCCATTGTCGGCGGACATGAAAAACTGCCCATAGGCGGACATGAAAATGCCCACTCGCGGCCAATAGGAACTGCCCATTGGTGGACACGAATGTGCCCGCTGGCGGCCATGAATCTGCCCAGACCTGTTTGGTACCGCACGGCGCGTCAGCGCCGTAGCGGCCTCTCCTGTGGTTTCGATGTCGATGCCTAGTCGAACCGAAAACCCCAGGAGAGACCTACTTGAAGTCTGATGGAGAACTCATGGAAATACTCAATGCGTACGACCTGACCGGGTCCTACCGCGCCGCCGCTGAGCTGTGTGGGTGCTCGCACCACACTGTCAAGAAGGCCGTTGAAGACCGCGACGCCGGGCTGCCGCCGGCCACCCGGCGGGCCCGAATGATCGACGACTGGCGCGACCTGCTGGAGGGTTGGGTCGCTGAGTCGAAAGGCAAGATCCGCGGCGACAAAGCCCACGACAAGCTGATGGCGTTGGGATACACAGGCACCGACCGCACCACCCGACGCGCGTTGGCGGAGATCAAAGCCCAATGGCGACTGGGCAATACCCGCGTGCACCGGCCCTGGATTACCGAGCCCGGACTGTGGCTGCAGTACGACTTCGCCGACGGACCATGTGTCGCCGGCCGCAAGGTCGTGCTACTGGTGGCGTGGCTGGCCTGGAGCCGCTACCGGGTGGTGATCGCGTTGCGGGACCGCACCGCCCCCAGTGTGTTCGCCGGGCTGGACCGCATCTTCCGGATCGTCGGTGGCGCCCCGACGTATCTGCTGACCGATAACGAGAAGACCGTGACAGTCGGACACATCGCCGGGGTGCCGGTCCGCAACCGCGCTGCGGTCACTTTCGGCCGCTATTACGGAATCTCGGTGTTGACCTGTGAGCCTGCCGACCCGGCCTCCAAAGGTGGGGTGGAAAACGCCGTCAAGCTCGCCAAAGCCGACATCGTGCCCACCGAGACCAACCTGCTGCCCCAGTACGACTCGTTCGCCGACGTCGAAGCCGCGTGCGCTGGGTTCACCGCCGAGATCAACGCCCGCGTGCACCGCGCTACGGAACGCCGGCCGGTGGAGATGCTCACCGCCGAATGCCCCGCCCTGCACGCCATCCCTGATCTGCCGCACACCGCCGCGTTGGGGGTGACCCGCCGAGTCCCTGACAACACCCCGATGGTTACCTTCGAGCACTGCCAATACTCGCTGCCGGCAACACTGTTAGGCCAGACCGTGTGGATCCGCTACCACGGCGGGACCGACGACGTCGTGATCTGCGCCCTCGACGACGGCGGTCCGGTGGAAGTGGCGCGGCACCGGCGTGCCGCCCCGGGCAGCCCGGCCATCGACGATGCTCATTTCCCCGGGCATCGGGACAAGGTGCCCGGCGACTACCGCGTGCGGGCCCGCACCGTCAGCGAGCAGACCTTCCTGGCACTCGGGCCGGGTGCGGCGGTGTGGCTCAAAGAAGCCGCCGCCCTCGGTACCGAACGGATCCTGCAGAAAATGGCCCACGCCGTGGAACTGTCCGCACTGGCCGGCCGTGCTGATGTTGACTGGGCGCTCGGACATGCGGCGGTGCACGGCCGCTTCGCCACCGGCGACCTCGATTCCATCCTCGCCAGCAAGGGCCTGGATCCGACTCGCCGCGGCGCCGACGAAGGCACCTCCCTGGCGCAAGGCACCAGTGGGTGGAACCTGTTTGGCCGCAGCATCATCGATGCTGACGAGGCGGGCATCGCATGACCACCGCCGCGCCGCCGTTGCCCGCTGACGTCGAGACGTTGATGCGTGGTCTGCGGTTGCCGCACGCCCGCGCGATCGCTGCCGACGTGCTGGCCATCGCCCGCGCGCAACGCTGGGACCCCACCGAAGTGATCAAAGCGCTGCTGACCGAGGAAGCCGCCGGCCGGGCCCGCTCGATGTTGGCTGCCCGCCGCAAAGCTGCCGGCTTCCCGACCGGCAAAACGTTCGACGCCTGGGACCCGACAGCCTCCTCGATCCCGCTACCGACCCAACAGGCGCTGCAGACTTTGGAATGGGTGGGGCATCGGGAAAATCTCGTGGTCTGCGGGCCCGCTGGCACCGGCAAAACATTCTTCCTCGAAGCGTTGGGCCAGAAAGTCATCGAGGCCGGGATGCCGGTGGCGTGGTTCACCCTCGAGCAGATCGGGGTGCTCGTCCGGGCACATCGCGCCGACGATTCCCTGGGCAAGGCGGTGGCCAAGATCGTGCGAGCCGAGCTCGTCGTCATTGATGACGTCGGACTTCTTCCGGTCGGCGCTGATGCTGCCGAAGGTCTTTACCGCATCGTCGAAGCCGCCTACGAACGCCGCTCGGTGGCGATCTCGTCGAACCTGCACCCGAGCGGATTCGATGAGCTGATGCCGAAAACATTGGCGACCGCCACCGTCGACCGGCTGCTGCACCACGCCCACCTGTGCCAAACCAGCGGCGACTCCGTGCGCCTGGCCCAAGCCCTGCACGGGAAAGGAGTCAAACCCTTGAGCTGACAACGGCCTCACCGACCGGTGGCGGACACCCCTACATGGGCAGATTCGTGTCCGCCACTGGGCAGTTCTTAATGGCCACCTACGAGCAGTTCTCACGTCCGCCTATGGGCACTTTCAGCTGTCCATTGACACCCCATGGTCCCGGTGGTGAACAGCTCGGCATAGAGTCTCAAGTCACCTATTGACGCGCTCATCTGCCCATACCGACGCTGGTCAGTTCCACCAGGCATCATTTGATGTTGCTACAGGTCGCGGCGTAGCGGGCTGGGAGTTTCGGGTGCCCCGGCTGGGGACTGGCGAGAACAGGACGAGCGTCGTCGGCACATTCGGCGCCCAGGAATAACAAAGGCTGGGCTCCAGTGCCGGCCAGCTCATGGTGATGGCAGGGACGGGTTTATCTGCGGCATCGAGCACTTGAGGCCGCGACAGTTCCGACTGAATCAAGAGGCCGCCCCTCAGCCGGCGGCCCACTCTTTGGCGCGGTCGAGCTCGTCGAGGCCGAACAGGGCGAGCTCGCCGGGAAGCATCCATGCCAGCGCATGCAGCATATGCGCGACCCACTCCTTATCGGTCACTATCGCGATTCGCTTGATGGCCGAATGACGCGCCAAGAGGGTACCGAAGCCCAACTTCATGTCCTCGACCAACCCGCCTGGCCCGAAGCCCTCGTAATTGGATGCGATGACCTCCACGATCCTGATCTCCTCGCCGGTTTTCAGCGGCTCCTCTATGACCGGCTTGAACTTGCGCAGTTCGCCACCAAGCAGCCGCCCAGACACGCGGATGCCGGTCACTCCCTCCGGCATATCTGGCAGTAGTTCGATCATCGATTTCATCCTTTCTCGCCGGCCGACGGCGTCGGTGGTGGTTGTAGTCGTGTTGCCATTCGCTGATGACCACGCGGGTGTTTGCGAGTGACCAGAAACTGTTCATGTTGCGGCATTCTTCGCTGATGCGGGAGTTGAACGATTCGATGTAGCCGTTGCGCCAGGCTCACTAGGCGGGATGAAGCGTAGACGGACCTGGCCGTGGGCCCGGTCAGCCATTGCTGCGCAGGCGAATCCGGGTGCATTTTCGCAAGCGCGGCACGGTCGGATAGGTGCCGCCCTGGCCGGCGTTAAAGACGGACGAGCAACATCGAGAAACCGCTATTACGCAGGATCAGAGCGCCAGGATCGCCGAGGAGCTGTTGGACTTCGCCAGACCGATCAGAGCCGACCACGACCAGCTGGATCGACGTGGCATGCTCGGCGAGATAGTCGAGAAAGGAGCCTCCGAGAAGCACGATGTCGGTCTCGACATCGGGATAGTTGTCTTTGCAGTGCCTCAGATGAACGTTGCTGGCTATGAAACCCCGATCATCCCGAAGGTTATTCGATCGCGACTGTGCTGTTGTCAGCACCCGCAGCGGAACGCGTCTCCGTAAGGCCTCGTTGAACGCCAGATCCAGAACATCGATATCATCTGCTGAGTCATCAACGCGCGCAACAATACAACCGCGTCCCCTGGTGCCCGTATCGTGGGGGTCGCCTCGGACGATAGCAACCGAGCAATGGGCAGATTGCGCCAATTCCTTCGCAGTGGAACCTATCCAGCTCTCTGGGTGCTGCGCGGAACCCGTGTCTCCGACGCATAGCAATGATGTGGAACGCGAAGCAGCAATCAGCGCCGGCACCGGTTGTCCCTCAATGACTTCCATCTCAACCTTCACTGGCTTGCCCATGACATCGGTAGCGGTGTAGGCGTCGTGCACAACCTCCTCGGCCGCTGCCAGCACGGCTCTTGATTCTCTCGGGCTAGCACTTGGGTTCGTTTTGGTGACGAACAGCAGACGAAGCGGAATGTCGGTTCCAGCTATCTCGTCAACGGCCCAGCGGGCGGCACGAATTGCCGCCTGAGACCCGTCCACCCCAACGACTACTGACTTCGGTGGATACCGATCGAACATCGTGAACTCCCAGCAACGAAGGACATTAGTGACACTATGCACAACGCTACGGTTGCCCCCCGTGACTGATCAGAGGCCTTGGTCCTCGGCTCAAGGTCTTTATGCCCTCGCGTGAAGTTTGGGAAGGTTTCGGCTCCGGCGGTTGCTAGGTGCCGTTGGACTTCTTCAGGTGTGCGATTTCGTTGCCCCACACCGACTGGGCTCCGGCGTCGCCGATACGGTAAATCTGAATCATCGACGAGACCCCAACCGCCAGCACCACAATCGCCACGATGGTTCTAATTACTAATCCGGCCTTGTGGGCTCGGCGTTCGGCGAAATTCAGCGCCACAAGTGCAATTGCAACGACGAGCAGCGCAAGCGAAAAATAGATCATTGTGTCACCCCGCTCGGCGTGCTCGCGCAAGATCGGATCCGGGTTGCGTCTTAGGCCATACAGCCATCCGCCGGCGTTTGTGGTGATTGGCGTCATTACGGTGACGACGATGGCTAGGCACAACGTCAGCCACACTAACTGTCCCCGGCGCGCGGCGGGCCATAGCGCGCAGGCGATCTCAAGCAGAGCGGTCAGTGGTGCGAGTACCACGATGAAGTGCACAAGCAGGACATGGGCCGGCAGGCCGTTGACAACATTCATGAGACTCCCTAATGGATGGCGGCAGCGGGCGGCGGTCGTGATCATACCGCCGCCCAAGGCCAATCCCGTGGAGCGGCGCCGTCGCTTAGACCCGCGACTTTGGTGAGGCTCTGCTTGCTGGCGAGATCGGCGAGAGTGCGGTTGGCTTTATACCGTGGTTGATGATCAGCGACGCGAAAATGAGTCGGCGCCGCCGACTGCGAAACAGGTAAGTTCATCGTTTGGCTTGCCACGAACCCACGGTTCCGAGCCGCACAGCCCGACTCGAGTCAGCTCGCATGCAGCAGGGCCATGAATCCGTAGTCCATATGCAGTTGTTGGTGGCAGTGAAACAGCGACAGGCCAGGTTGGTCGGCGAGGAAGTCGATCTCCATGGACTGGTAGCCGCCGAGCATCGCGACGTCCTTGCGCAGTCCGGCGGTGGGTGTACCGGCGACATGGGTGATTTCGAAGGTGTGCCGGTGCAGGTGGATGGGGTGGACGTCGTCGGTGGCGTTGCGCAAACGGATCCGGTAGCGCTTGCCCAGCTGGATGTCGTAAACGGGTTGATTGGCGTCCATGTCGAAAGGTTTGGCGTTGAGGGTCCACACGTTGAAACCATTGTCGGCAGCGTTCCGTTTCTCGATCAGCATGTCGATGCTGTGATCGGGAGCCGCCGCCGGAGTTGGGTTGGGTGTGGCGAACAGGCGGTAGTCCCATTTGAACGTCGCCGGTGGGGCCCACTGCGGATCGCCACTGCTGCCGGCGTATTCGACCACGATTCCCATCCCGTTCTGCCGGTCGGAGTCGGCGAGATCCCCTAGTACCCACACCCCGGGGTTGCTCATCTGCACGATCGCCGAGATCCGTTCGGCGGCGCCGAGCCACAGCACCGGCACTGGCGCGGGGTGGGGTACCGGGTTGCCGTCCAGCGCGACAACGGTGAAGGCGTGTCCGGGCAGGGCCAGGCTGCGGTTCTCGCCGGCGCTGCCGTTGAGCACGTGCAACAGCACCCGTTGGCCGGTTTGCACGCGGATCGGCTCGCCGTGGCCGAGCATGCGTCCGTTGATCGCGAATGCGTCGTAGCCCACCTCGTAACCGTGCGGCATGCCCTGCGCAAGTGAGGCGGCCATCGCCGACTGCCCCTTGGCCTTCAGGTCGGGGTCCTGATCGCCGGCCAGGAAATCGGCGTCCATGTCGCCCTGGATGCTAAAAGAGGGCTGAAACTCCTTGAGAGTGAGGAAGATTTCCTGGTCATAGGCCCCGAGGTTCTGCTTCGGCTCGATATAGACCGGACCAACCTGGCCACTGTATTGGCCCCGCGCCAAGTCGCCGCGCGCGACGAGGTGGGTGTGATAGAAGCGGAATCCTGCCGGGCCGGGCATAAACGAGATGCGTCGCATGCCGTGGGCTGGGATGTACGGGGTGCCTTCTTCGGCCGCGCCGTCGACCTCGACCGGTATCTGCTGGCCGTGCCAGTGCAGTTGTTCAGGGGTGTCGGTGTCGTTGTGGATGTCCACCCAGGCGGTTTGGCCTTGCCTGAACCGCAACAGGGGTCCCGGGAACTGTCCGTTGTAGACGACGGTGGAGACGACACGACCCGGCGCCAACTCGACGGTGCCGGTGCCGATGCGCAGCGTGTAGTCGGGTTTGCCGTTCGGCGGCGACGGCGATGGTGGCGAACACCCCACCGCGGTGCCCATCCCACCGGCGGCGATACCGCCCCATTTCAACAAATCGCGCCGGCTCACAGGCATGACGCCACACCCGCGGCAGTCGTTCGACTCGCGGCCGGGGTGAACAGCTCGACCGGCCCATCCGGCAGCTCCAGGTCGAACCCGCTTCCCGGCTGAATCCCATGGTCTTCACGCACGCCAGCCGCTTTGGTGCCGATCCGCCTGTACGTCGGGCTGGTGATTGCCCGCGAAGGCGTGTTGAGATTCATGCCGGTCACCTCACTGGCCACCGCCCGGTCTCATTAGGCGGGCTCCGCGCACCGACATTCTTACGGTGCGCTCTCGCAGTGGTCAAGCGAGATGGACGAAGCTCATGGGGCTTAGCGCCGAATTTCCAACACGTCGGTCAACGGTCGTCGCGGCGTCGGCTCGGGAACGAACTCGTCCGCGGGTTTGATACCGACCCGGATCAAAACCTGGGGTACTGCTGCGCGACCGCTGGTGAGATCCCGAATAATGTCCCGGCTGGCTTCCAGTTCCGTCATGTGCGTTACCGGGCACGTTGCCAGTCCAGCCATCGTGCACTCCAGCAGGATCGCCGAAAGCGCCTCGCCGCAATTAAGGGCATCGACGCGCGTATCCCTGGGTGTGGACAGCACGAGGATCTTCGCTTGGTCGTAGGTGCCCGACGAGCTCCGCTGATCCAGGTCGGTGGGGAACCGACGGTTCACGTCGACCCTGCCGCCGTCCGAGTCTGCTACCAGGGCGCTTTGAGGTATCCCCTCCGAAGCCCTCAACGGCGCTGTCCACCAATCTAATTCATGATGATACTTGTCATCATAGCGGCGTAAGGCTTCAGCGAGCCGGGACGCCTCCGCCAACCGCCATCGCGCATCTTTAGCCAGCACGTCAAGGGTGACCAATTCGCTTTCGAATGAGCCGCGCAGCACGGGCTCTACCGACGCCCAATGCTTTGGCGCACGGAACGGTAGTCGGTTGGTCCGGCGACGCAATATCGCCTCGGCGCGGTCGCGCCGGGCCTGCGTGACGTAATCGACCGGAGCAAAGTCGATCGAGGCGAGGTGGTCGAGATTGCTCGGGTTGGGAAATTGGTCCACCTTGACGTCCCACCCCATGGCGGCCATCGCGACCCGGAAGTGATGAAGCGAGGCGCCGCAACTGATGATCGCTTCGCGACCTGACCTGTCAGTCGACGTCACCGTTCGATCTGGGTCAACGAATAGATCGACACTCGTAGTGCTGGCAACCCACCGCCACGGCTGACTGTTGTGCAGCGAAGGAGCACGAGCCGCCAACTCCACTGCCGTCGTGATCAACTTGATGTCCAACACTGTTTGGGTCATCGTCTCCGCCTGCCTGCTGACATAGCCACAAGCCTCGGGCACGCGTATACGCGAGACGAGAGTCCTTGGTCCCCGGACCCAGGGCGTTGGACTCTGCTGAGATGGCGCGCTTCGCGGAGCCACGGTCGTCAGCCAAAACGCGTTGCCTGATAACGAAACGCTTCTGAATGGTGACTTTTGTCTCTATCGAGGCATGGACCGTCGAGAAAACAATTGAAGGGCGCCCAAGCGACCGAAAAGGGAGGACGGAGACCCCGGTGCCAATGGCTGAACACGCAACCAGGGCCCTACACATGGACGCCATTGGCAAAACGCGCCGTTGCCGCCGAATGGCCCTATCGACGAGGACACATGCCCCTAGTCGCAAGCACTAATGTCTCCTACCGTCGCCAGCGAACCGTAAAACTCGGCAAGGGGTTGTGTGACATCATGCCTGCGACACCGGAAACGCAAGTTCTCAAGAACGCGGTGCTACTGGCTTGCCGGGCCCCATCCGTGCACAACAGCCAGCCGTGGCGGTGGGTGGCTGAGGGCGGGGTTCTGCGCCTCTTCGTCGATCGTCACCGCACAGTTCCGGGCACCGACGACTCGGGCCGAGAAGCGATCATCAGTTGTGGCGCAGTGCTCGATCACCTTCGTGTCGCGATGCTGGCGGCGGGTTGGCACGCGGGAATCAAACGGTTTCCCAACCCGAAGGACCCCGACCAGCTGGCATCGATCGAATTCGGCTGCGTCGATCACGTCACCGACGCCCAGCGCGACCGCGCCACAGCGATTCTGCAACGCAGAACCGATCGACTTCCACTGGGTCGACCCACGTGTTGGGATGTCTTCGAGCCTGCCCTGCGCAGCACGATCGATGACGGCTTGGTGACACTTGATGTGCTCTCCGATGATGCGCGACCGCAGCTGGTCAAGGCCTCACAGCTCACCGAATCAGTTCGCCGCGACGATTGGTTGTACCAGTCCGAATTAGACTGGTGGACTTCACCGTTCGTAGCGAACGAAGGTGTACCCCGAAGTGCGCTGGCGTCCGACAAAGAACATGTCCGCGTCGATGTTGGGCGGTGGTTTCCGATCAGAAGCCACACGGATCGGCGTCCTCAGGTCACAGTCGACTGGTCGAAAATCCTTGTCTTGTCGACCGCGAAAGACACCAGAACGGATGCGTTGAGGTGCGGCGAAGTGCTGTCGACCGTGTTGCTGGAATGCACCGTGGCCGGCATGGCGACCTGCACACTGACCCATCTGATCGAGATTGATGAAAGCCGCGATGTCGTCCGCAGCCTGATCGAGCGGCGCGGCGAGCCCCAGGTGCTGGTCCGCGTCGGGATAGCACCGTCAATGGAAGGTCCGCCGGCACCTACACCGCGGAATCCGTTGGGCGATGTCCTTCAGATCCGTTAGCAATCCGCGAGCTACACCACGCGCACGAACGCACGCCAAGCGGCCGCACAACTTTGGTCCCTGCGAGGCAGGACTTTTGGCGGGCGCAATTCACGGCTTCCTTCAGTAGCCTGATCCCTATGACGTATCGAATCCAAAACGATGGTGGGGTCACAATCCTGCCGGTGCACGAATGCTGGGATCTAATGGCAGGTGTGACGCTGGGGCGACTGGTCACGAGCGTTGGCGGCCGGCCCGAGATCTTTCCGGTGAACTACGTCGTTGATAGCCGCACGATCCTGTTTCGCACCGCTGAGGGCACCAAGTTGGTCAGCACCGCGATCAACAATCAAGTGGTGTTCGAGGTCGACGATCATAATGTCGCCGAGGGCTGGAGCGTGATCATCAAAGGCCACGCGCGCTCGCTTCGTACCGGTGAGGAGATCGCAAACGCGGAGCGTGCTCAGGTATTGCCGTGGACGGCGTCTGACAACAAGACGCACTATGTGCGGGTGATTCCTGAAACAGTCACGGGCCGGCGGTTCCAATTCGGCTCGCCGCCGATGGACCAGTCAATTCACGACTGAGACCGAAGGCTGCGGTCGGTTAGCGGGTTCCCGGTCCTTTTCGCCGAGTGCTCTGACTACCAGAGGCTATGGCTATTTAGCGCTGCGCTGAGTCAGCCGTAGGTGGCGCGGCCGCGGCATGAACTCCAACGACAACAACACGAAGATCTCCGGAAGCGCCGCCAAAGCCAGGCGAACCGCGCAGTGCGTCAATGCTTTTCGTGCCGTCGGCACCCCTGCAACGCTATTGGTCCCCGCCCGAGCTTCTGAGAGCCAGTCCTCAAATGGGCGGCCGTTGGTCCTGGCAAGCCCGACGAGCCGGCGCGATTCACTCCGAACGTCCCAAATAATCGGGACTTCTGACACTCCCACTGGGCTTGGGTCAAATGCTCAGATGGCGGTATGGGATGCAAGCGTCTCAGAAAATAGCGGGTCATCCGTCACGGATGCCCGGCATCAATGGAGGTGCGACAAATGAGCACTCAACAACTACAGCAGTTCCGGACGCGTATGTTCGCGCGCGTGCTCGGACCGTTCTTTATCATCGTCGCCGCTACGACAGTGGCCCGTGCATCAGACATGCGAACGCTGCTTTCGGACTTCGAGGCCAGCAGCGCGTGGCCCTGGGTCACGGGTGCCTTTCTGCTGCTGGCCTCCCTTGTCATCATCGCGCTGCACCAGTACTGGCAGGGACCTGCGGCGATCACCGTGTCTGTGGCGGGCTGGGTTCTAGCGCTACGCGCGGCGTTTCTGATGGCTTTTCCGCATGCCTTCCTGTCGGCGGCCAACGCCGCGATCGGCATGACTGCCTTGTGGGTCGGCGTCGACACCTTCATCGGACTGGTCGGGCTGTATCTGACCTACGTCGGCTGGAGGCCGGGATCGAGTCAGCCTGTGGCGCGGGCGAACACATCAAGCCCGGATCTCCCACTCGCCGCGTGACGCACGTACGCGCAGAGCCTCGAACCAGCGAACCGTACTGAGTCTGATAGGGGCTTCTGACCCCGGAACGAGAACCGGCAATGTCCAGCGAAGCGGCGCCGGGTAAAGCCAATTCGGCAGAGCAAACAAATGCGCCAACGAAGCAAGGGATAAACCATGTCATCACGTAACACGCGATTGGGAATCGTCGTCGGCATCGACGAATCACCAGCCGCCAAGGCAGCAGTGCAGTGGGCAACACGCGACGCCGAGCTGCGCAAAATTCCAGTAACTCTCGTGCACGCGATGTCACCGGAGATCGCGGCGTGGCCAAATGTGCGGTTGCCCGCAGGCCTGGCGCGTTGGCAGCGCGATCGCGGGCGCCGACTCGTCGACGAGGCATTCAAAGTCGTTGAACAGGCTTCTCAGCATGGAGGTCCCGCTGAGGTCCACAGCGAAATCTTGGCTTCGGCAGCCGTCCCCACGTTGGTCGATTTGTCCAAAGAAGCAGAGTTGGTGGTCGCGGGGTGCCGCGGAAGTGCACCATGGCCGGGCCAGCAGCTTGGCTCAGTGAGTTCGGGTCTACTTCGTTATGCGCATTGCCCGGTGGCGATCGTCCACGACGAGGACCCGTCGCATCCCAGCAGTCAAGCCCCGGTTTTGGTCGGCGTTGATGGCTCGTCAGCATCCGAGTTAGCGACCGCAATCGCATTCGATGAGGCTTCGCGCCGCAATGTGGGGTTGGTTGCTCTGCACGCGTGGAGCGATGCCGACGTATCTGAGTGGCCCGGAATCGATTGGCCGGCTACACAGTCGATGGCCGAAGAGGTATTGGCCGAGCGCTTGGCGGGTTGGCAGGAACAATATCCCGATGTTCCGGTGAGCCGCGCCGTCGTGTGCGACAAGCCGGCACGCCAGCTCGTCCAACGGTCGGCAGATGCCCAGCTTGTCGTGGTCGGCAGCCGAGGCCGCGGCGGATTCGCCGACATGCTGGTGGGTTCAGTCGGCGAAGCGGTTGCCCAGATGGCGCAGGTCCCGGTCGTCGTGGCGCGCGAGTCGGTGACCTGAGGTCCGACGTCGGCGCCTATCCACGGACGACGAGCACCGAGCATTCGGGATGGCGGAAGAGCGGGTGTCCTGAAGGCCCGACAAGCTGCGCCAGCTGATCGGCCTCGTCGCCATCGACGACTGCGAGCTGGACTCGCTCATCGTTGATGCTCAGAAAGCTGGCGATCGCGAACTCGGTGGTGATCGGGTAGACACGCAGCTCGGAATGACGGTGCCCCCAATCCTCGACGCGACGTTCGAACTCGCCGTCGGCATGCTCGGTGAGTTCCTCGGGTCGGCCTCCCAGGACGAGCAAGGGCGCGCTGCGCAACTTCGCTTCCGATGCCGCGTATTTGACGATTACGTCGTTGCCAGGTGCGTCGACCATCCGGACCACGATCCAATTGATGTCGGGCGCTGACTGGTGCCGATTGGTACGTATCACGGCAACCGGACAGTGTGCCTTTTCAGCGAGTTCGGTTGCGCTCGAGCCCAAGATCGAGCGGGCATAGCGCCCGATCCCGACGGAGCCGACACAGACCATCTCGGCGTCGCGCGATGCCTCCACGAGCACCGGTCCGGCCGGACCACGTGGGATCTCGGTCTCGAGCTTGACGAGCTTCCCGCTGGCCTCAACCGCGAATTGCGCGTCACGAAGCGACTTCTCGGCATGCGCTAGGTCGCGAGCGTAGTCTTCCGGGGATGGATGCGTCTGCTTGATAACCGAGATGAGGCGCAGTGGCACGGTGCGGCTAACTGCCTCATCGAGCGCCCACAACGCGGCCGCGATCGCCGCCTGTGAACCATCGATTCCCACGATGATCGGTTTCATCGTCCGTACTCCTCTGCAAGCGTTTGCGGAACCAACGGGCGGTGTCGATCCGATGCCGGATCACCCGCGCCGGAATCGTTGTCAGCATCTTGCCGACGCGCGGTCAGGTCCGGTCCCGGGTGGGCGAGCTGGTAGACATCGATTAGCCGGGCAAGATCGCTTGGCGTGACGATGCCGACCACCTTGGCCCCGTCGATGATCAGGGCACGGCTACCGTGACCGGCTGCTGCCAACCGATCAATCAACGCGCTAAGCGGCTCGTGTGGGGCCGCGGTCGGCACGCTGTGCAGAGGAAGCGCGATCTCACGCACGCTGGTGGTGGCGCGCCGGGCGGGCGCAACGTCGCGCAGCTGCTTCAGCGTGACCAGTCCCACGATCGATCCATCCCGCTCGGCGACCGGGTATGCCGAGTGACGGTCACCGAGCAGATATTGCTCGATGAATTCTGTCACGGTAAGCCAGCCGGGAGCGGCATGCGGCTGAGCGGTCATAGCATCGGCGACACGCAGCCCGGCCAGAGCCTTGCGCGTCGTCACCTGCGTTTCCTCGTCGCGAGCGGCAACGAAGATAAACCAGCCGATGAACGCCAACCAGACGCCACCGAACAGGCCGCCCAACAGAAACTCGGCCAATCCCAACGTGATCAAGATGATCGCGACCACTCGTCCGGCATGCGCGGCGCCGACTGAGGCGCGCACGCTATCGCCGTGGCGGCGCCATAAATAGGCGCGCACCAGGCGGCCACCGTCCAAAGGGGCGCCCGGCAACAGGTTGAACAGACCCAATAGCAAGTTGACGGCGGCCAGCCACCAGGCAACACTGAGCACGATGGGGGCGGCCCGCATGCTTTCGAGACCCATTGCCAGTCCGCCGAATGCCGCAGACAGGACAAGGCTGGTGGCCGGACCCGCAAATGCGATACGGAACGCCGCTTTGGGTGTCTTGGCCTCACCGAGAGTTGTCACACCGCCGAACAGCCATAACGTCACGCTGCCCACGCTGACTCCCATACGACGGGCCACGACCGCGTGGGCGAGTTCATGCGCCACAAGCGACGCCAGCAGCACCAACGCGCCGCACGATCCGGCAACCCAATAGACCACCGGCGAATAACCCTTGACGGTGCCGGGCAGGGTGCTTGCCAAGCTCCAGGTAAACAACCACAGGATGACCAGCACGCTCCAGTGGACCTTCACCGGAAACCCGGCAATCCGTCCCAGTGGGATTTCATCGTGCACCTCAGAACCTCCAAAAATAGGGGCAACAGAGCCTTCGCCAGCTCCCGCCTATCCCGAAACTAAAGCGATGCCGTAACGCATACTAGGGTCGTTGGACCTTTGCTATAGCCAGTGGACCCGCACCCGCACATCGCTTCAGCGGCCGCGAGACCGGGCGCCCGGCGTCCTATTTGCGCGCTCACGGCCAGAATCTAGCCGCCCACGAGCGGCGCAGGGTCAAAGACGATACATATCAACCAATTTCAAAGCCGGCTGCGACCGCGCGGGCGGCAGCCGCTCGACCCGGTGCTTGATTCCAAGCAACAATCCTCGGGTGCTAAAAGCCACTATCGGCCTGGCCAGTTCCATTGCAAACACTTCGCCTGGGTGGCGTAAGGCGATTCTGGCGCGAGTAAGAAGGCGCACACGGTCCTCCCAGTGCGGCTGGAGGTGGAATGACCACACCACATTCCAGCGCGAACCTTCTCCGGTGGTATTCAACACGATGTACTTCTCCGGCACGATCGCTGCGACACTCAACGTCAACCCTGCTGGTAGTCCCATCCGGCCTTCGGAAGCCAGACGCACGACGTCCCCCACCGCGAGCTGTTGCCATTCGGGATGAATCCGATCGTCGTCATAATGACCAAGGCCAGCCAGGCTTTTCAGTCCATCGAAGCCGTAGAAGCCAGCTTTGTCCTGACCCATCTGCAACAGCCAGGGCCACACCGCAGATAACTGCGCGTCGATGTATACCGCCTCGGTCGTCTGGATCGCGGGATCGGCGACCGACGCGTCGCCGGGCAGCCGCATCTGACACTCGGCCTTGGTTGTACCCCAATTGCGGTAATACCGTCGCGCACCGTAGAGCGCCGCGAGCGCCACTGAACTCTCACTGATCCTTTTGGTCACGTTGGCCATGGCGCCAGTCTGCGCTGGCGGATGTGCCCTTCGCGAGGGTCGATGGTCCTCGGTCGCCAGCCAATAGGCCCTGCACACGATGCCGCCAGCTACCTGCAGCCCGCGCAGGCACGAAAGTCCCCGACACGCCGCACCGCATGGGTACCAGACACCCTGATTTGGGGCGAAAGATGTGTTGAGAATAGGACTTTAGACACTCGTGCCAGCAACGTACAAGCCATAGCGTTTGGTTTGGCATAAGTTGCCGTTCGCTGCGATAGAGGATCTGCAGCGTCACACCATGCAAAGTTTGAGGAGATTGACAATGACACAGGCACCTGAAAAGGCCGAATCACGCTGGGCCGAACTGTCTGATGACGTGCTCGAATCGGTCGAGTCAAGCCGTAACCAGGCCATCGACGCTGTCCGCAAGTTTGTCGACCAGGTAGGTGGAGACCTCCCCGATGAGTCGGGGCGCAAGAACGTCATCGACGCCGCCCTGGACTTAACGGAGGAGTTGGTCACCGGACGGATCGAGTTCTTCCGCAGCGTGGTGCGAAGCGCCAGCCACGCGGTAGGCGGCAAACAAGCGTAATGGCTCAATGACGGGGCAGATGATGAGCGATTTCATTGCCTAACTCCCTCCGGAATACGGCCAAGACGGGTCCACGCTGCGTGAGCACCTCGCCTTCCGGTAAGGGCGCAAAGGCACGAAGCCGCGGGGCATAAGTCACTTCAAGACCCCCTTTGGCCGGGATCAGTCGAACGCACGGATCACCTGGCGGGCCACCTGCTGGATCTGCCGGCGCGTGTCGTAATCGAGGGGTAGGTCACCGGGGGCCGGGATCTCCCCCGTCGTAGCGACCACGCCGGGTTCCTCTTGCCCCCAGCGGGCGTTGACCTTATCGCCCAATGCGCGCGCGGGCGGGTTGTCGGAATGCACCCGGCCGTGAAACCGCTCGATGCCGTCGACGCTCGCAGCGACCGCCAGCGCGCAGAGCAGCAGTGTCCCGATCCCGCGGTCCTGGTAGGCGTCCGCCACGGTGAGCGCAACCTCTGCCGAGGTGAGGTCACTTTCATCCCGGATGAAGCGTGCGTCGGCGATGACCGGCCCGTCCACGCCGTCGGTGACGACCCAGACGAAGTGGTCAACGTAATCGACCTCGAACAGGTAGGCAAGCCGCCCCCCGGTCGGCCCGCCACCCTGGTACCGCCGATGTAGGGTCTCCCGCGAGAATGAACCGTTGCTCTTGAACCTCTCGGCATCCCCGGGCAGGACTGGGCGCAGCAATAGCCCCGCACCGTCTTTGGCCGATACCTGGATCGGGGCGATGTATGCGGCCAACCGCTGCCGCGCGGTACGGACCATCCGAGCGGCGATGACCGGCATGGCTAGCATGCACTCGAAAGCGACGTCGTAGCCTAGATAGCCGCACACGTCATCCTTGGCGGTCACCGTCGCCATTCTGGATGCGTTTCGCAGCAAAGCGATTTCACCGACAATCGTCCCTGGCGACAGCTCCGTCGCAGCGATCCGCCCATCCGTGCCGACGTGCCCGATCTCGAGTCGACCGGACACGATGATCGCAAACGACACCGCTCGGTCACCCTGCCGCATCAGGACCTCGCCGGCAGCCGCACGCAGCGGCTTCAGATTGGCAGCCAATTCCTTCAGGTCCTCAACCGGGATATCGGCGAATACATCCAGCGCGGCTAGGTCCGCGGAGTTAACAGCGCTCACACCAGCCCGCATGGCAGCTCTGCGCGAGAGCGCGCTGCGCCCGCTCGGGCGGCAATGGCCGACGGTGATCGGTTGCTAGACGCGTCATCTCGGCAATTCCTGTGTCGCGGCGCTTCCGATGCAAGCGCGCAAAGCACTCTCGCAGCGCACGCCCCAGGTGCGTGAGTGCTTATCCGTTGAGGTAGCGGTTGCCGGCTGAACCGTTGCCACCCGAGTACGCGTCCCGAAGGGACGTTTGCCAATCTTCGCGTGACTTTTGTCACTACCCCAACCTACCGGACCGCAGCAGGATTGAAGGCGACATAACCGCCCCAACCGTATTCAGTTCGGCACCAATGGGTCAGCAACGGGTTAGGAACATGAAAACACCACTCACCTCACTGGAGAGGCCCGACTACGCCAAGATCGAGAATCGCGCGCCGTCGGTAGCGCATATGTTCCTCGACCGCGTCGCCGCTACCCCCGATGCGGAAGCTTTTCGATATCCACAGGATCACAGCTGGGAGAGCGTGACCTGGCAGCAGGTCGGCGAACGCGTTTACAACATCGCCGGCGGGCTGATCGCACTGGGAATCGCCCCGGAGGACCGGGTCGCGCTGGCATCGTCGACGCGCTACGAGTGGGTGCTTGGCGATTTCGCGGTGGTGTGCGCCAGCGCCGCGACCACCACTGTGTATGCGACAACCATGGCCAGCGATGTCGCTTACATCGTGGCCAATTCCGGAAGCCGGGTGGTGATCGCCGAGGATCAGACGCAGGTCGACAAACTGCTTGAGCACCGTGCCGAACTGCCCGATGTGAGCAAGGTCGTGATCATCGACGGCAGGGGCGACGGCGACTGGGTGATCACCCTCGACGAGCTGGAGCAGTTGGGTAAGCAACTGCTCGCCGACTCGCCCAATGCCATCGAGGAGCGCGTTGCAGCCATCGGTCCGGATCAGTTGGCGAGCCTCATCTACACCTCCGGCACCACCGGTCGGCCGAAGGGCGTGCGGCTGACTCACGGGGCATGGACGTACACCGCGGCGGCCATTGACGCGCTCAACATCCTCAGCCCCGACGACCTGAACTTCCTCTGGCTGCCGCTGGCACACGCATTCGGCAAGGTGATGCTGGCACTGCCGCTGCAGATCGGCTTCCCGACCGCGATCGACGGGCGCGTCGACAGGATCGTCGCCAACCTTGCGGCCCTGCATCCCACCATAATGGGTGCAGTACCGCGCATCTTCGAGAAGGCACACGCCCGCATCGAGGGAACGGTCGCCGAAAAAGGCGGCCTCACGAAAATAATCTTCGACTGGGCAATCGGGCTCGGAGTCAAGGTGTCCCAAGCCCGGCAAGCCGGGAAGAAGCCTTCGTCATTATCATTGCTGGCCTACCAGGTGGCCGATCGGATGGTCTTCTCGACCATCCGGGAGCGCTTCGGTGGCCGGTTGCGGTTCTTCATCTCCGGGGCCGCCGCCCTGGACCATGACGTCGCGCAGTGGTTCGACGCCGTCGGTATTATCGTGCTTGAGGGCTATGGGCTGACCGAGACTGCGGCGGCGTCATTGATCAATCGCCCCAACGCTTATCGGTTCGGAACGGTCGGCCGGCCGTTCCCAGATACTGAGGTCGAGATCGCCGACGACGGCGAAATCTTGCTCAGGGGACCGGGTGTGATGACCGGCTACCACGATCTGCCGGAGGCCACCGCCGAGGCGCTCGACCGGGACGGTTGGTTCCACACCGGCGATATCGGGGAGATCGACGCCGACGGCTATCTGCGGATCACCGACCGCAAGAAGGACATGTTCAAGACCTCGCAAGGCAAGTACGTAGCGCCGTCGGCGATCGACACGAGATTCAAAGGTCTCTGCCCGTACGTGAGCGAGCTTCTCGTTTACGGGGAGGCTAAGCCCTACTGCGTGGCGCTGATCGGCCTCGACAGCGAAGCGATCACCGACTGGGCCGGCAAGCAAGGTCTGGCGGGCAATTCCCTCGCCGAGATAGCCAGCGATGAGAAAACGCAGGAACTGATCGCCGGCTACATCGACGAGCTGAACCTGGAACTGAATCGCTGGGAGCAGATCAAAAGATTCACGGTCATAGACCGCGAGCTCTCCATCGAGGCCGGCGACCTCACGCCGAGCATGAAGTTGCGCCGCAGGGTCGTCATCGACAAGTTCACCGACCGTCTCTCGGCTCTCTACGAACGATGAAGAGCACGCAGACCTGCAATGAATGATTCGCGTGGTTGAAAGCTCGGCAACGAAATGTTCAGCACCACAGCTGAGTCGAGCGACGTACGAGAGTTACTGTTCCCTGTGCTCTGGTTGCCGCAGATCGGGACTGGACCGAGAGCACGCTGACGGTCCTGAACTTGTCGGGACTTTCGCCCCTATCGCAGGCGGCGTTTTAACGATCGGATACGCCTCGTGGGATTTGAAAACCTCGACGGTGGCTGTCAGGTCGCCATCTCGACCAAGAGAGGCTCGGCAGACCCGCCGCCGTGAGTCTATGCACACCAAAGGAATTCAGCATGAGCATTGCGTTGTCTACGAACTTGACGACCCGATTCGAAGACGTGGTAGCACGCACTCGAGAAGCGCTGGCGCAACAGGGGTTCGGCGTGCTGACCGAAATCGACGTGAAGGCGACACTAAAGGCCAAGCTCGGTGTGGACATGGAGGACTACCTGATCCTCGGTGCGTGCAATCCGGCGTTGGCGCACCGGGCTATCAGCGTAGATCGAGAGATCGGGCTGCTGCTCCCCTGTAATGTAGTGGTGCGCGCCGACCCGGGAGACCCGGACACGGTGATTGTTGAGGCAATGAATCCGGCTATCTTGGTCCAAGTAACTCGAGAACCAGCGCTCATGGCGATCGCCGACGAGGTCACCGCGAAACTGGGCGCTGCGATAGCCTCCCTGGGGCCCCAGTAGCCCTTGATTTCGGCCGGCGCCATACCAACCGCCCCTGGAACTGACGACGATGCCTGGGAGATAGCGCCCCGCAGCGGGGTGGGTAACCGGGCCGAGCACGCGATATCCCCGCTCGATCAGCAGAGCGACAAGGCGGTGCAGCCCAGCCCTACCACTGCCACTGCCACTGCCACTGCCACTGCCACTGCCACTGCCACGAGAACCAGTACCGACTCTGCCGCACCAACCGCGTCGGCAACGGCATGCCAGGTCGGGGTCGGCGGAGCCACCGCAGACCGCAGTTCCGACCACACCGGCGACGGGTACCGCCACTAATGCCACAACCAGCGCTACCAACATGACCAAGGCTTCGATGCGATCGGCGCGGCCAAGTAATGGATTGCGGCCAAAGATGCGGTCGATACACCAGCAACGCGGGTCAAACGTGAACGTGTCCATCATAACTCCCTTGAACCCCAACGATTCCAGCGCTTTCAGGCGAAAAGACCTATCAGCAGATATCCGGCTCGCGATCTGCTTTCCACTCGACAAAGTCGCCGAGGTGGCGCCGCGGTGTCGACGGCAGAGGGTCCGCGTTTATCGGCGCCCAGCCCACCCGCAGCAGCATCTGCGGATAGCTGCTATCACCGAAGATGTCGGAGCGGACCGCCTCACGTGTTTCGGCTCGCTCCAGCGGTTCGGTGACCGGGCAACTGGCCAGGCCCATCGATGTCGCGGTAAGCAGGACCAAGCTGGTTGCCTCACCAGCGCGTAACTGGGCCAGTCGATCGTCGGTCCGGGTTCCGAGCGCAACTACCACGGCGTTGTCATTGGCTGCCGATGAGCCCGGTGACATGGCCAGCGCAGGACCTGCGAAGTACCGGCTTGGTATCTTCGCTGTGCGGTCGGACTTTGGCGTATTGCGGGCCGGAACGCCCGCTATCGAACCGTAGCGCCCGCTCCACTCGGTGAGCTCCACCAGATAATCATGGGTCATGTGATCCCAAACAGATTCAGCCACAATCTGATGCAGCTTGTCGACGTCGTCGACTTGGCACAGTGTCACCCCGTTTCGGGCAGCCCGCGCAGCCATCAGTGCGATATCGCCCACCGGTACCTGCCAGGAACTGTAGTGTCGCCGATCAGTTCGCCGCCGCGGTATCGCCGCGGCGAGCGCTATATCGAGAGGATCAGCTGTTGAACGCGACAATTTGATCGCGGCAAGGTGGTTGGGGTCAGCCGGATTGGGTAGACGGCTTACCTTCGCTTGCCACCCAACCGCAGCCAAAGCAACAACGCAGTGGTTCAGCGCCGCGCCGCAACTCAAGATCAGATCGCGACCTTCGGGGTCGGTGTTGGGCAGTTGCCGGCTCACATCGGAGTAGAGGTGCAGGCTCTGCGTTCCCACCAGCCACCGCCACGGTTGCGTGTTATGGACTGAGGGGGCTCGAGATGCCATGGCCAGGACCGTCCGGAGTATGCCCGCATCGGGAAAGCGTGGGTTCATGACTATCGGTCCTTCCGTAATACATGTTATGTCGACGATCGCGCAATTAAACCGGCCGCACGAGGGTACGACGACCCCTGTCCTGAAGGACTTTCTGCCACGACCGACGTTGTTAATTCACCGAAGTCCCAGCCCGAGGGCCCTTCGGCAAAGGGCCAAATAGCCGATCGCGCTACGCCTGCGGTTGGCCGCCTGGCTGAGTGGGCTTCGCGGGATCAGCCGATTGATCTGCATTTGCCGCACGGCCACGCGCCGCCAATGCGCCCGCGATCGAGGTGCAGGCGACGGTGAGCAATGCACCGAGCATCATTGCCGATGCTTCCCCGTTTACCAGCAGGTGTTCCTCAGTGCCGATGGTGGCCGCGGCCACCGGCACGCCGAGCTGCGCGGCCGACAGCGCCGCGAGTGTCAGCTGCTGGCCGAGCAGCCTTCCCGCGCAGTGTGCCAGCACAGCACCAAGCCCCAAGGCCACTCCCAGCAGAATGAGTTTGGGGTGCGAACCCAGTTCGCGTACCTGTAGCGAGGCGCCCAGCCACACGAAGAACAGGGGGCTGAAGAACCCTTCGGTGATGCCAAACAGCTGACGCGCCAGCCGCCGCGGTTCGCCAATCGCGCCGATCACCAAACCCAGCGCGAAGCCGGCCAGCATGATCGACACCTGAGTGCTGACGGCGAGCGCCGCCAGCGCGAACAGCACAAGCAGGCTGATCCGCAATTCCAGTGCAAAGTCGTGCTCCTCTGAATACGCGTGCAGGTGCTTACGCCAGCCCCTGCGGTCGACCACCCGCAGCAGCACAAAGAGCACCGCCGCGCAGCCCGCGATCGCCAGCGCACCTAGTGCTGCGGTCGGCGCCCTCCGGATGTCGATCACCAACGGCAGCAACACGATGGACGCAGCATCGGCGATAGCGATCTGCGCGGTGACCGAGAGCACCTGCGGACCCTGTAGCCCCAGCGAATCAATGACCGGTAACGCCAGCGCCGCCGACGAAGACGCCAGCAGCACCGCGTAAAGCGCCGCGTGATGTGTCCCGAACTCCGCCGCCAGCCCGACACCGAGCGCCGCCGCGACCCCGCCAACCAGAACCACCCGCGCCAACGCCAAGGGCACCGCGGAGCGCATCGTGCGGTCCCGGATAGGAACGTGGGTACCCACGACAAACATCACCAGCGCGAAGCCAATATTCGCGAGTAACTGAAAAGTGGGGTTGGCGACATCGACCACGCCGAAACCGGTCTTGCCGAGGACGAGCCCCGCTACCAACTCACCGATGATTACCGGAATCCGTACGCGCGGAACTGAAGCGAGCAGCGGACCGGCGAAGCCTACCGCGGCCAGCAGCGCCAGCGTGTTGAAGCCGAACCCGTGCATGTCAGCCGCGACTTCCCCGCAGAGCGGGATTCAACGAGAGGCGCCGATCAACTTGGAAGCATCCGCGGCATCGTCGATAAGGCCGAAACGTTGGAAGGCGGAACGGATCTGGGTTCGGGCCTCGTCAGGCAACAGGGCCTGTGGTGGCCGCGAATGCGGGTAATCCCCGATCGGTAGCCCTAGCAGAGATGCCGCGTACTTAAAGGAACCGCCCCAGTGCGTGAAATAGTCGGGCCTGCCGGGATAGCAGGTGTACCAACCCCGCATATCGAGTTCGAGCTGATCGAGTCCGGAGGCCTGCGCGTAGTCCATGGCTTCGACCAATTTGCCGCTCCAGATGAGCTGCCAGTATTCGGAGATGGTCCGCTTCTTTGGCGTCTCGAACAGGTACCCGGCGGTTCCTAGCTGGGCCGGACCGACTATGCCCGCCTTGAGCCATCCCGCGCGGTATACAGTGGTGTCGCATTCCCAGATGACCAGCTTGGGCGCGAGTTCGTGCAGCCTGCGGCTCTGCGCGGGCCGGAACGAGCCTTCCTTGGTCGCACACACCGCGGGGATGGCCTCTACGATGCGGGCGCTCTCCTGGGCACTGAGCACGTATCCGGAGCTGGGCGAGTTGAACATTCCCAGGGCGATGTCGGTGCGGTCGGCGATGTAGCGGAAGAACCGCAGTACGCCTTCACCGCCGTGCAACTCCATCATCGGAGTTTGGATGTAGACAATGTCGGCGCCCGCTTCCTGGGCGTGCCGCGTCAACTCCAAGCAGTCCTTCGCCGACGTTGCGGCTGTGCAGGATTGGATCACGACGTCGGGATTGAGTGCGCGGGCCTCCTCGATTGCGACTTCCAACAAGCGCTTCCGCTCATCCATCGTGAGGGCCCAGAACTCGGCCAGCCCGCTGGTCAGCCAGAGCATGGGGTGCCCGAGTTCGCCGACGCAGTAGCGCACGAGTGTGCGGTAGGCGTCCCAGTCGATGTCATCGCCGTCGACGCCGGAAAACGGCGTGTATAGCGAATCCCCGATTCCGCGCAACGATGCGCGTGCCCATGCGCGGGCTTCTTTGGCGTTGGCCACTGGAATCTCCTTTGCGTGCGACTGATGGATCAGTTCGGGACGTCGAAGATCGCCGCTGCCGACGTGATGGGCTTGTCCGCGTTTCCCTCGTCGTGCAGCAGCATCCGCACGCCTATGCGTCCGGCTCCCCCGGAGTACGCGGTGCCCTCGACCCGGAATGGACCCACCTTGCCACGTGACATGAACATCACATGCCAACTGACTACCTGGATCTTTCTGGTCCGGGCGACATCGGCGGCGAGGTCGATCGCCGCCGTCTCGAGAACGACGTGCTGAGGTCCGATGTGCAGAGCGGCATCTGGTGAAGCCATCTCGAGGCTGAGCGGAGGCAGTACCCAGTGACCGTCCCCACGCTTGCTCGCACCGAAGGCCGCCCACAGCGGCGGCAGATCCGCCGAGTCCTCGACGACCAACTCGGTGCCCGAAACATCCATCTTGTCAAGGCCTTCGGGTGGAATACCGATGATCGCACCCTGACCCTCGATGAAGGCGATCAGCCGTTCCGGGTTATCGGCGTCAACGACCTTGCAGCGCCCATAGCCCATGGTGCGGCCCTGATGCACATTGCCGGATCCGACGATCTCGATCCTGCCGACGTCGTAGCCGGGATCGATGATCTGCACCGACGCAATGACCGGATTTGGCACCGCCACCATGTCGTTCTGGCAGCCCTCCGGCGACGAGATGGCCAGCGGCGCAACCATGATTCCACCGGCCTCATTGCGCATGTCGCGGCGGATGACGACGGTGTCGTCGGTATCGCCTAGGTCCATCGACGAGTGCTTGCGCCCGATGTATCGGTAGCTCAGCAGGCCTGTCCAACGGCGGAACAACTCATCTCGGTAGGCGTCGGAGTCGCTGGCCAACTCCCGGATGTCTCGAAGCTGTTCGGTCAATTTCGGTGATCCTCCGAGGCTCTGTTCCGACGCACCTGATTGAACGGGACGCCGCGGTCGGCGGCGTGCTCGCGGGGAAAATTCAAGACTCGCTCACCGATCACGTTGCGCGCCATCTCGGTGGTGCCACCCCCGATGCTGGCGGTCTGGCGCCCCAGGTAGCGCTTGCCGATGTCGAGCGACCCCGACTCGTCCTCCACTACGGCCGCCGCACCCGCCACGGCATTGGCGGTGTCAGTGTCGACATCGTGGGTCTCCGCCATGGACAGCCTGATGATCGATCCCCCGGCGGGTGGCAGGGATCCGCCGGCCACCGCGTGGAAGACGTGCTCGCTGAGCTGGCCGTGCACCGCGCGGTGGACGAGTGCCCTGCCGACCATCTCCCGGACGCGTTCGTTGTCGTCCTGCTTCGTCCTGTCGACCAGGGACATTAGATCGACCGAAACATCCTCGGCATCGGCGATCCCAGGCCCGCTGGTGTACTCCGAACCGTCACCCATCGTGCGGCGCTCGTGGTAAAGCTGCCGCGACGCGACCTCCCACCCTTTGCCGGGTTCTCCCACGACGGCGTCGTCCCCGAGCTCGACGTTGTCGAAAAACTCTTCGCAAAACTCGGTCGAGCCATTGACCTGTGTTATCCGGTTGATCGTGATGCCGGGTTGGTGAAGAGGTACCAGAAACATCGTCAGCCCGTTGTGCTTGGTCGCATCCCAGTCGGTGCGGGCCAGGCACAGACCGTAGTCGGCGGCGAACGCCCAGGTGCTCCAGGTCTTGGCGCCGTTGAGAATCCACTGCCCGTCCCGGCGATCGGCACGTGTGATGACGCCCGCGAGATCCGAGCCACCGCTGGGCTCCGACAGCAGCTGGACGAGCACTTCCTCGCCACTCAGGGCGGACCGGATATGAGTGCGCTTGTGGTCCTCGGTGCCCATGTCGAGGATCGTCGCGCAACAAATCGCAAAAGACGGGACGTTGAGCAGCAGCGGCATCTCGTAGTCGGCGGCCTCAGCGTCGAATGCCTTCTTGTACTCGTAGCCGAGCCCGAGCCCGCCATACTCCCGGGGAAAGCAGATTCCGGCGAATCCCCCGTCGTACAAGGTCTTTTGCAGTTCGCGGGCACGAAGCCAGGACGGCAACTCGTCCCGCTCTAAGAGCGCCGCCTTTTCGCGATCAAGCCGCGGCATGTTCGCGGCTAACCAGGACCTTGCCCGGCTCCGGAACTGCTCGACCGACTCATCGGTCACCGGCGACCTCCCAGGCTTGTGCTGAGCGACTGTACAACACTGCCTAGGACTGTACAGATCGGCTACAGGCCGCCACTTCGGCTAGTACCCCGGCGATCACCCACTCGATGAGCCTCGGGAAATTCTTCTCGATCTTGGCCGCTTCGGCCGCTGTCTCGACCGAGTGTTTCGGTTCCCGCAGCGACCGCACCTCCACGATGGAATGGTTGATGGTCAGGTGGGCCAGGCCGCGGCAGCACTCGGAGGCTAACGGCCGCGGCATGCCTTCTCTCAAGGCTGCTTCCAGCAATGCTTCGACGTAATCGCTGATGGCACTGCGGTCGTCGATGGTCATCAGCTCGGTCAGAAAGGGATGGGCCCGGAGCGCGTCGTGCAGGGCAAGACACCAGTGCAGCGCCGTGGACTCCCACGTCTCGCACTCTTTGAAGTCGAGTCGCAACCGGGTGAAGTGGCGCGCAACCAGCGCCCTGATCAGCGCTTCTCGATTCCCTACCTGCTGATACAGCGTCCGCGGTGAGATCTTCAGGTCGGCCGAGATGCGACGCACGCTGAGGCCCTCGACACCTTCAGCGTCCAAGAGTTCCAGGGCGTGGGCAAGGATGTCGTCGGCCGGGATCAACGGCTTGGCCATCGCGGCCTCCTAGAAGTTCTATCGCCGGTCGTCACGGGATGGTGAGTGCGATCTTGCCGATGTGCTCGCCGGCCCGCATCACCTGCAGCGCCTGATCCAACTTTTTCCAATCGAAGATGTGGCTGATCTGGGGCTTGATACCGGCACTGGAAATCAACTCGCAGGCCTCGCGGTGGGCGCGCACGCTGCCGACGGTGATGCCGATGACCCGCAGGTTGTTCAGCATCAACTCGGGGATCGGCGTCGGCGCCATCTCGAATCCGCTGAGCACACCGATAACCGCGACGGTGCCTCCCATCCGCGCCGAGCGCATCGACTGCGCGAGTGTGGCGGGCCCCCCGACTTCGACGATCAGGTCGGCGCCTCGCCCCCCGGTGAGTCGCTTTACCTCCGCCGCCCAGTCCGGATTTTTTCGGTAGTTGATGAGATGCGTTGCACCCAAATGGGATCCGACCCTCAGCTTGTCGTCGGACGATGACGTTAAGACCACCGTCGCGCCCAGCGCCCGGGCAAGTTGGACGGCGAATAGCGACACCCCGCCGGTCCCCTGGGCGACCACGACATCGCCTTCGCCGACGTTGGCCTCCACCAGCGCGCTCCATGCCGTCACCGCGGCGCACGGAATTGTCGCGGCTTCGACGTCACTCAGGTGATCGGGCGTGCGGACCAGGCCCGCGGCGGCGGCCACGCGGTACTGCTGCAGCCACCCGTCGCCGCTGTCGCCGGGCAGTTCCCGTTTGGCGTGGGGCGTCGGCGGGCCGTCGAGCCACCCCGGGTGGAACGCCCCCATGACGCGCTGCCCGACGCGCAGCTCGTGACCTCCCGGTCCGACCGCCACCACCTCGCCGGCGCCATCGCTCATCGGCACCCGCGGCAGCGGTCCCGGGATAAGGCCCATCAGATTGACGTTGTCGTGAAAGTTGAGGCTCGAGGCCGCTACCTTGACCAGCACCTGGCCGGGACCGGGTTGCTCGACCGGCCGTTCGACCGCCAGCACGGGTGCGCCGGCGCCGCTCATCAGCATCGCCTGCTGACGGTCCGGGATGCTCATGCGTTGCCCGCCTCCTTGCGTGGGTCGTGCGCCAAATGTTCCGGCGTAGGGATATTAAAATAACAGCGATTTCGGTAGTGTCGGCTGCACACGAACACTGGAGATCGCATGTATGACATGAAGATTGTTGGCGGCACGGTCGTAGACGGCACCGGAGCCGATCGCTATCGGGCCGACATCGGCATCAAAGACGGCAAGATCGTCGAAGTACGCCGACGCACCAACGGCGACGACCAGCTTGGCGGCGAGGCCGCCGAGACGATAGACGCGACGGACCGCATCGTTGCGCCCGGTTTCGTCGACATCCACACCCACTACGACGGTCAAGCCACTTGGGACAACCTGTTGGAGCCGTCCAGCGGTCACGGCGTCACGACGATCGTCGCCGGCAACTGCGGCGTCGGCTTCGCCCCGGTACGCCCGGGCAGCGAGGAATGGCTAATCAAACTGATGGAGGGTGTCGAAGACATCCCGGGTACCGCGCTGACCGAAGGCATGACGTGGGGCTGGGAGAGCTACCCGGAGTATCTAGATGTCGTCGACAAACACAAGTTCGCCGTCGATGTGGGCAGCCAGGTGGCCCATGGCGCCGTCCGCGCTTACGCCATGGGAGAACGTGGCGCCCGCAACGAGCCGGCCACACCCGACGATATCGCCGCGATGAGCCGCCTGGTTCGCGAGGCGATCGAGGCTGGGGCGCTTGGCTTTTCCACCTCACGCACGATCGCCCACCAGGCCATGGACGGTGAACCGGTGCCGGGCACCTTTGCCGCCGAAGACGAGGTGTTCGGCCTCGGCCGGGCGATGGCGGCCGGCGGCCAAGCCGTGTTCGAGCTGGCCCCGCAAGGCGCTGCGGGCGAGGACATCGTCGCGCCAAAGAAGGAACTGGAGTGGATGCAGCGCCTGGGCGCCGAGATCGAGCGGCCGCTGTCGTTTGCGCTGATCCAGGTCGACGCCGACCCCAACCTGTGGCGCGAGCAGCTCGATATTTCCGCGGCCGCGCACGCGGCGGGCAGCCAGTTGTATCCGCAGATCGCGGCGCGGCCGTTCGGCATGCTGCTCGGATTCCCCGGCCATCACGGCTTCACGCACCGGCCGACGTACCGCAGGCTCAAGGCCGAATGCAGCCCCGAGGAGATGGCGCACCGCCTCGCCGAACCGGCGGTTAAGGCGGCGATCCTGTCCGAGGACGATCTACCCATCGACCCGAGCCTGCTGTTCGACGGCATGTTCATGCTCGTCAAGCATTCGCTGGACCGGATCTATCATCTGGGCGATCCGCCCGACTACGAGCCGACACCCGATTGCACCGTCGCGGCGATCGCGCGCGAACGTGGCGAAGACCCGATGCACACGCTCTACGACCTCATGTTGGAAGCCGACGCCGGCTCGATGCTGATGCTGCCATTCTTCAATTACGCCGACGGCAACCACGACGCGATCCGGGAGATGTTGCTGCACCCGGCAGGAGTACTGGGCTTGTCCGACGGCGGCGCGCACTGCAACCTGATCTGCGACGCCTCGTTCCCCACCTTCCTGCTGACCCACTGGGCCCGCGATCGCCACCGCGGCGAGAAACTGCCCCTGGAGTTCATGGTGCGCAAGCAATCTCGCGATACCGCCCATCTGTTCGGCCTCACCGACCGTGGCACCATCGAACTGGGCAAGAAGGCCGACATCAACGTCATCGACATGAACGCGCTTCGGTTGCTCCCCGCGCGGATGGCTTATGACCTTCCGGCCGGTGGACAGCGACTCGTTCAGGGGGCCAGCGGATACTCCGCGACCATCGTCAGCGGAGCCGTGACGCGCCGCAACGGCGTGGACACCGGGGCCCGCCCCGGGCGCCTGGTGCGCGGCGTTCGCTGAGCCCGCTATTGCACCCCCTCGACCAGGCCATTGAGCTCGAAACGGTCGACGAGAACGTCCGGCGTGGCCGGACCCACCCGGAGTGGGCCAACATGGTCGGCCCGTTCGGCGGGATCACCGCCGCCGCCATGGTGCGCGCCATCGAAACCCACCCCGAGCGCATCGGTGCGCCCCTTGCGCTGACCATCAACTTCGCCGCGCCCATCGCCGACGGCGACTTCGACATCACGCTTGCGATCGCGCGGACAAACCGCACCAACCAGCACTGGGTCGTCGAGCTCAGCCAGAACGATGAAACCAAGACCACTGCGACCGCCCTGTTCGGCATCCGTCGCGACAGCTGGGCCGACACCGAAGCCCAGCCACCGAGCGCGCTGCCACCAGAACAACTCACCCCCCGGGGCCTGGGCGCGCCCATCGTCTGGGCAGGCCGCTACGACATGCGGTTCGTCGACGGAGCCGTCCCCGAGGCGGACTCGCAGCCAAGCCCCTCATCGACGACCACGTTGTGGGCGCGCGACGTCGCGCAGCGCCCCGTCGATTACCCGGCGCTGGCCGCGCTGGCCGACATTTTCTTCCCACGAGTGTTCCTGCGCCGCGGCGAATACCTCCCGGCTGGCACCATTTCGCTGACCACCTACTTCCACGCCGACCAGGAACAGCTGGATGCCCTCGGCGGTGACTACGCCCTGTGCACCGCCCATGCCAACCGTTTCTCCCTGGGCTATTTCGACCAGAGCGCGCAGCTGTGGACGCGCGGCGGCGCCCTGCTGGCCACCACGCATCAGATCGTCTACTTCAAGGGGTGAGAACCGTTGAGAATGGATTGCCATGACAGAACACCCGAACGAAGCCATCGAAGCCATCAAGCAACTCAAGGCCCGGTACTGCCGCTACCTCGACACCAAGGACTGGGCGGCGTGGCGCACCATCTTCGCCGATGATTTTCTCAGCGACACCTCCGAGGCAGGCGGAAAGGTGATTGCCGGGGCCGACGACTTCGTGGCGTTCACCCGCAAGGCCATCGGACGCCCGGCGCAGGCCACAGCGCATCAGGTGCACGCACCGGAAATCGAGCTCACGTCGGCGACGACGGCACGGGGCGTGTGGGCGTTACAGGACGTCGTCCGCTTCGGCCCCGGAGTGACCCTGGTCGGTTACGGCCATTACCACGAGACCTACCAGAACGTCGCCGGGCAGTGGCTGATCAAGAGCTCCAAGCTGACTCGGTTGCGCGAGGACATCGTCACTCCCCTGTTCTCGGTTTACATCTCCGACCGCATGCGTAAGGCCGGTGCCAAGCTCGCCAGCCGGCTGTCGGTAACGTAACCGCCCATGACTGTCGGCACCATCCTTGTCACCGGCGCATTCGGCCAGGTCGGCAAACGATGCACTCAGATCCTGCTTGACCGTGGCCGAACCGTCGTCGCGACGGACCTGCGCACCGATGCGACCCAAGACGTCGAGAAAGAACTGTCGCCGGGTCCCGGGACGCTGATTCCGGCCTACATCGACCTGCTGGACGCGGCGGCGGTGCACCAGTTGGTCGCGACCCATCAGCCAGCAGCGATCGTGCACCTCGCTGCGATCGTTTCACCGCTGTCATACCGCAATCCCGGGCTGGCCAGACGAGTCAACGTAGGCGGTACGGAGAACCTTCTGGCGGCTGCGGGCTCGCTGTCCCGACCGCCGCTCTTTCTGCTGGCATCCAGCGCCGCGGTGTACGGATCGCGCAACCCCTATCGCTATCCCGAGCGAATCACTCCAGACACCGCGGTGGATCCCATCGATCAGTACGGACAGGACAAGGTGCTCGCCGAGGCCGCGGTGCTGGCCAGCGGGCTGCCGCATGCGTTGTTTCGGCTCGGCGGGGTCATGTCGCCCGACAATCAGGCCGGCATCAACGGCGACTACCTGCTCCTGCTGCGCTCGCTGCCGAGCGACAACCGGATGCACTCGGTGGACGCGCGGGACGTGGCACTCGCATTCGCCAACGGTGTCGATCGTCAAGCCACGATCGACGGGAAGGTGCTACTCATTGGCGGCAACGAGTCCTATGTGCACCTGCAGCACGAGATGGAAGGCGACCTGATGACGGCCGCCGGTCTGGGTCGGCTGGGCCCCTCGGCGAGCCTGCCCGGCGACCCCGAAGACGACGGTGGTTGGAGTTTCACCGGCTGGTTCGACACCACCGAAGCACAAGCGCTACTTGACTTCCAAGAACACAACTGGGACCAGACGCTGGCCTGGATCGGCGAATCCCAAGACCGCCTACGCCCCGTGCTGCGCCTCGTGGGCCCGATACTGCGACCGGTGCTGCGCACGGGACTCAAATTGCTGCAACGTGCCGAGGGACGGGGGCCCTACGCCGACCCCTGGACGCTTATCGTGAAGAAATACGGTCCGGGAGCGCTGGCCCAGGCCGGTTAGCGCTTAAGTAAGCACGCCGGTGATTGGCGCGCCCCCGGGGTTGCCCGAGCCGCCCCACCAACGGAACAGAGTCTCAATGTCGGAGGCGCCGCCGACGTCGAGCGTGAGTAGCTGAGACTCTCGCGTCCACTCGATATTGGGCGCGCCCTGGAAGGACCCGCAGAGCATCTGGCCGGCGACCTGGTCGGGAGACTCCGTGTAGTTCCAATTGGCCGGGGAAGCGCCGACGCCGGGGCACTGCGTGGGAGTCCACAGCGGGCTACCGACCGTCTGCGTCTGAAACTGGTCATTCATCGTGCCCGCATCCGGCCAGAGCGTGAAACGTCCCGTCGTCGGGCCACCGGCGGCGCCCCCGGTGCATTGCAGACTTGCCACCGCATCCAGCGGCGGAATGGGATCGCTGGCCGTCTTGCAAAGGCTTGGCGGGAACCCGGCAGGTAACAGGGCCGCGATTTTCTGCTCGTCATCGCTGAACTCAACCGCGGCAGCGTGAGGTGCGCGAACGCCGGTTGATACGGCCACGCCGCAGAGCAACGCCAACGCAGCGAGGAACCGAGCTGTCCGAGAGAGCACTAGAGCATTGGCACTGTCGCGCATCATTACCTCCATTATCTGGGCAGAGTCTAAGCGCGCGCGGCGAACCACATGGCGGCTTTGCGAATCGAATCTTCGACGGGTTCGGGTGTCCACCCGAGTTCGCGTTCGGCCTTGCTGTGGTCGAGCGGGGACATCAGTCGGACCATCTCCATGCCGGCATAGGCGAATGGCAGGTCACGTCGTAGCAGCCGCGCGAACACATCATTGATCCGCGCGCCCGCACGCAGCACCGGCATCGGGATGCCGATCCGCGGTGGCCGTCTGCCGACGGCAGTGGCGGCGATACCGTGCAGCTCCTGAACACTCATGAAGCGGTCGGAAATGATGTAGCGTTCGCCGCTTCGCCCGCGGTCGGCGGCGAGAAGCATTGCCCTGGCGGCATCTTCGATGCCCACCACTTCGGCCGAGTAGCCCATGTAGAACGGGAAACGGCCCGCGGCAACCTGAGCCAGCACCGAACCGTGTGGGGTCGGCGCCCAATCGCGGGGCCCATAGGTGGTGGCTACGCACATGGCCACCGCCGGCAGGCCTTTGTCATGCGCGTACGACAGCACCATATTTTCTGCAGCCACCCGCGCCTCGATGTAGGCGCCACCCTGATCCCAGTTGTGCGGATCGTCCTCGGTGACCACCCGGCTGTCATTGACAGCCAAAGCGCCTATGGTGCTGGTGAATACGAATTTCTTCAGATTCGCGTCCAGGGCCGCATCCAGAACATGCCGGAGCCCCTCCACGTTGGTCCGGAACAGCGGTTCCGGGTCGCGCAGCCACATCCGGGCATCGACGACGCAGTAATAGACAACGTCACAGCCGGTCATCGCCGCGCGCAGCGCGTCGTCGTCAAAGACGTCGCCGTAATAGCGCTCGACATCGAGATCGTCGATACCCTTAGTGGAACTGGTACGGCGCAACATGACTCGAACGTTGCCATCCGAGGCGCTCCGCTCCTCCACCAGCTGGCGTGTGACATGTGAGCCCAGGAAGCCACTGGCCCCAATCACTAGTTTTTTCATGGCGTCATGGGTTCCTAGCGATCGATCCAGCCCATTTGCGCCGCAGCGTGGTGGCCACCGACGGCCGGGGTAAGTTGGTCGAGCCTGGCCAGTTGGTCCGGGGAAAGCACGACGGCGTCGGCGCCTGCGTTCTCCTCAAGGCGCGCAACGCGTTTCGTTCCCGGAATCGGCACGATGTCGTCCCCCTTCGCCAGCAACCACGCCAAAGCGACCTGGGCCGGGGTGGCACCGATGTCGGCGCTGATGTCGCGCAGCTCGTCTGCGCTGCTGAGATTGTGCCGGAAGTTCTCGTCGAAGAACCGTGGGTTGGTTTTGCGGTAGTCGTTGTCGGGAAACTCGTCCGCCGACCGGATTGTTCCGGTGAGGAAACCGCGGCCCAACGGCGAGTACGCGACGAACCCGATTCCCAGTTCACGCAACAGCGGCAACACCGCCTCTTCCTGATCGCGGGTCCACAAGGAATATTCGGATTGCACGGCAGTGATGGGATGCACGGCGTGCGCCCGCCGGATGGTGTTCACGCCGACTTCGGACAGGCCGATGTGCCGGATCTTCCCAGCCTCGACCAGCTCGGCCAGCACCCCAATCGTGTCCTCAATCGGAGTGCTGCGATCGAGGCGATGTTGGTAGTAGAGGTCAATGTGATCCGTCGCCAGCCTCTTCAGGGAACCGTCCACGGCGACCCGGATGCTGGCGGGGCTGCTGTCCGGATTGTCGCGTCCGGTATGGGAGATCAGGCCGAACTTAGTTGCCAACACCACCTGGTCTCGTCGGCCCTGCAAGGCGCGGGCGAGCAGTTCTTCGTTGACATACGGGCCGTAGACCTCGGCGGTGTCGATCAGCGTGACGCCCAGGTCGATGGCGCGATGAACTGTGCGGATGGACTCGGCGTCGTCAAAGCCAGCTCCGACGTAGGCCACGGACATCCCCATGGCGCCCAGGCCGAGGCGGCCGACCTGCAGGCCGGCGAGGTGAGCGTGTTGCACGGTACGTCTCCTTGTTCTGCTTGAGATTCTGCGGCAGGATCCGCTCATCAGATATCAGAACCTGCGGAACCAATGGCTCGCGCTCGAGGACTAATGACCCTGGCGCCGTCTCCCATCCTGTTCCAGGATTGACCCTAGACCGGACCCGGAAGGGTGGATCATGCCGGATGTATTGCTGGACGCCGACGTACTCAGTGCCGCTGTGCAGCTGGCGTGCCGGGCTCCGTCGTTGCACAACAGCCAGCCCTGGCAGTGGGTCGCCCAGGGCACCAGACTGCACCTAAACGTCGATCACAGCCGGATTCTCTACTCGACCGACAAGTCGGGGCGGGAGGCCCTCATCAGCTGCGGTGCCGTGCTCGACCATCTACGCGTTGCGATGGCCGCAGCCGGGTGGACAGCGAACGTCGACAGATTTCCCAACCCGAACGACCTCGATCATGTCGCGTCATTTGATTTCAGCCCAATGAGCCTCGTCACCGATGGCGATCGTCGCCGAGCCGACGCGATGAGGCACCGCCGCACCGATCGGCTTCCGTTCGCCGCGCCGAACAATTGGGAGTCTTTGGAACCTGCGCTGCGTAACGCCGTCAACGCCGTCAGCGCCGGGACGGTTCACCTCGACGTGATAGCCGACGAGCTGCGCCCGGAACTGGCCAGGGCGTCACGACTCACTGAATCGCTGCGAGAGTACGATTCCTACTATCATACCGAATTAGACTGGTGGACAAATCATTTCGAGAATTCCGATGGGATTCCGAGTAGCTCATTGATATCGGCGGCCGAAAGTGATCAGGTCGACGTCGGACGCCCATTCCCGGATAGCCCGCACACCCAACGGCGTGCCTACATTGGACACGACCAGTCCACGGTGTTCGTTCTGTCGACCGACGGGGACACCCACGGCGAGGCCGTGCGCAGTGGCGAAGCGTTGTCCGCGGTGTTGTTGGACTGCACGTTGGCCGGTATGGCTACGTGCACGCTGACCCATCTCACCGAGCTATCGTCCAGCCGCAACCTGATCGGCAACCTGACCGGACGGACCGCTATGCAGCAAATTCTGGTCCGCGTCGGCGAAGCCCCTGTGCTCGGCGAGGTAGCCCCCATGACGCCGCGGCGGCCACGTGGCGAGGTTCTGACGTTTCACCCCGATACATCTGGGTGAACGGCTTTACCTGCGGGTCGCGTTACCCGGATTCTTCACTGATCGCAACCAAGCGGGCCACCGCGGCTTCAATACCGCTGGCGAGTTCGTCGACGTCGGGGACCGCGTCATAGTCGGCGGTGATACCGAACACCAGATCGTCGCCATAGCTGAGCATGGCGATGCCCGTGCGAAGGTGAAGTGCGATCGGCGGGATAGGTAGCAGGCGCAGCACATTTCGGCCCATCATGCGTAACCTGCGACGCGGACCGGGCACGTTGGTTGCCAAGGCAACGATCCCGAATTGGGGAAGCCGGGTGAGTAACCGAACCGCCCAGGCCGTCAGGGCGAAGGGGATGTAGTTGGCTGCCGAGAAGATCGCAGATCCGGCTTGTCGTTGCCCGCCGGACTTGGCTCTTGTCAATCGGCGGTGCACCGCTCGCAGCCGCTCTATGGGGTCCTCGAGCTCGATGGGGAGGTACGGCAGCATGAGAGAGACGCGATTATCGAGTTGGTTCGATGCGTCGGCCGACCGCACCGACACGGGCACCAATGTGCGCAGTGAGTTTCGTTGCGGCTGTTCGCCTCGGTGCATCAGCATTGCCCGGAAGCTATCGGTAATCGCAGCGAGTGCAACATCATTGATGGTCACGTCAAACTTATGGCAAATCATGGCCACATCGACAAGGAGGACTTGGGCCGCGCTGTAGCGCCGGAGATTGCTGACCGGGCCGATCAGCGAGGAATCCGCCGGACTCAGGATACCGGCGGCGATTTGAACAGCCCCGGTCGCTATGCGGGCAGCGGCACTCGTGACGGCGGTAGAAAGGTGCCAGATGTCGCCGGCCCAGTCCAGCGGATTCAGGCTCGGCCAAGACGGACCAAGCGCCGGCGACTCGGCGGCGGCACGTATCCGGTTTGCGAACGTCTCTCCATCTGCGCCGTCGCACAGCCCCGCGAGCAGACGCGTCGCGGAGATTCCGTCGGCGATGCAGTGGTGCAGTTTAGTCAGGACCGCCCAGCGATTCTCGGCCAGTCCTTCGATAATCCAGCTTTCCCACAACGGTCGATCTCGATCGAGGCGTCGTTCCATGATGTCGGCGACCACCCGGAACAACGCCGCATCGTCGCCAGGCTCCGGTAGCGCAATTCGATGCACATGATGGGCCAGATCGAACTGGACATCATCGACCCATTCCGGCGCTTCGAGGTCGAGCGGATGCGAGTGCACCACCTGCGTGAATCGGGGAATCTCAGACACCCGCTCGGCCAGCACCGAGACAAGCGACGCGTAGGCGGGGGCCGGCCCTTCCATGACGGCCAGGCCGCCGATCGCCAGACTCACGTGCCGGTCGGAATCTTCCGCCTCGAGGAAGCCCGCATCAAGTGTCGTCAAGTGCTCCACCGACAGCCTCCAAAGTTGTTTCGTTTCGATTACTATGCGCCTCGCGCAGGCGCCCCGGCAGAGTCGGAAGTCCCACGATCGATGCGGCTCAAAGGGTGGATGCCACCAGGCCGGTCAGATCGGCGAGGCGGTGGGAGTAACCCCACTCGTTGTCGTACCAGCCGACGATCTTCACCAGATCACCCGTGACTTTGGTGAGCCCGGAGTCAAAGATGCACGACGACGGGTCGGTCACGATGTCGGAGGAGACGATGGGATCCTCGGTGTAAGTGAGGAAGCCCTTCAATTCACCGTCGGCCGCGGCCGCAAACGCGGCGTTGACCGCCCCGGCGGTTGCCGGCTCGCGGACGATGACGGTGAGATCGGTGGCTGAACCGGTGGGCACCGGCACCCGCAGCGCGTACCCGTCGAGCCGTCCCTCGAGCTGGGGCAGCACCAGACTGATCGCGCGGGCGGCCCCGGTGGACGTGGGCACCACGTTGATCGCCGCGGCGCGGGCTCGGCGAAGGTCGTGGTGCGGACCGTCCTCTAGGTTCTGGTCCGGGGTGTACGCGTGGACGGTGGTCATCAGGCCGCGCTCGATTCCGAACACTTCGTCGAGCACCATCGCCATCGGCGCCAGGCAGTTGGTCGTACACGAGGCATTCGAGACGACGGTCTGCGTGCCGTCATAGGCGCGGTGGTTGACACCCATCACCACGGTCAGGTCTGCACCCTTGGACGTCGCGGACACCACCACCTTCTTCGCTCCGCCGTGCATATGACCTCGGGCCTGCTCGGCGGCGGTGTATCGACCAGTGGACTCGATGACCACATCCACGCCGAGATCTCCCCACGGCAACACCGCCGGCCCGTCGGCGATGGACCACGCTTTGATCCGCTTGTCCCCCACCACAATGTCCTCGCCGTCGACCGACACATCGTGCGGTAAACGTCCCAGGATGGAATCGTATTTGAGCAGGTGCGCCAGCGTCTTGTTGTCCGCGACGTCGTTCACCGCGACGATCTCGATGTCGGTGGTGCCTGCAGCGCGTTGTACGTCCACGGCACGGAAGAAGTTTCGGCCGACACGCCCAAAGCCGTTCACGCCCACCCGGATTGCCATAGCGATCTCCTCATAGTTCTGTGGTCCCCGACGCAGCATTGCTTGCACGCCGCATTGAGTCTGACCACGCCTGGGGCCGAGCAGCAGAGGACAAGGTCCTCACATCCCCGCCCGCCCTTGTTCCCAGTTCATTCGAGTGACTTTCGGCCCTGGCACCGTGCGTGCCGCTATGGGAGGTTGGCACTTGTGGCGCTATCCCAGGTACGCGCGCGCACGGACTGCTCGACGGATCAGGCTTGAATTTATGCGTCCCTCAGTCGGCGCGCACCCCGGTTTCCTGTGGGTCCGGCTCGATGCAGCCGACCGCTTGACGCGCTACGAGAGGACAGGTCATGAGTACATCCGGGTACGTCCGCTTTTTTGAGGAGTTCGGAATCGACGACGTGCCGATGGTCGGCGGAAAGAACGCGTCGCTGGGCGAGATGTTCCAGAAGCTGTCCGGGCAGGGCGTCCGCATCCCGCACGGATTCGCCATCACCGCCCAGGCCTATCGCTACATGCTGGACAAGGCCGGCGTTTGGGACCGTCTGCATGCCGAGCTCGACGAGCTCGACCCCGCCGACGTCGCCGCGCTGGCGCGTAAAGGCAAGCGTGCCCGGGAGATCGTCTACGGCGCCGGACTCCCCGAAGATCTGGCTGCCGAGATTCTGGATGCCTACCGCACGCTTCAGCAGGAGTACGGCGAGGAGGTCAGTCTCGCTGTGCGGAGCTCGGCGACCGCCGAGGACCTACCGACGGCGAGCTTTGCCGGCCAACAGGATTCGTATCTCAACATCAAAGGTGAAGGAAGTCTGCTCGACACGTGCCGCCGTTGTTTCGCCAGCCTGTTCACTGATCGCGCCATTCATTACCGAATCGACCAGGGCTTCGACCACTTCAAGGTCTCGCTGTCGATCGGCGTGATGAAGATGGTGCGCTCCGATATCTCTTCGTCGGGTGTGATGTTCTCCCTCGACACCGAGTCGGGCTTTCGCGACGTCGTCTTTGTGACCGGCGCCTACGGACTTGGCGAGAACGTGGTTCAGGGCGTCGTCGACCCCGACGAGTTCTATGTCCACAAGCCGACCTACCTCGCCGGCCACCGCGTCGTGTTGCGCCGCCTCCTCGGCGACAAAGCGGTGAAGATGATCTTCGTCGAGGGGCAGACGAAGGACACGACACGAAACATCCCCACACCCAAGGCCGACCGCGCTCGTTTCTGCCTGACCGATGAGGACGTCTTGGAGCTGGCCGGCTACGCGTGCACGATCGAGGCGCACTACGGCCGGCCGATGGACATGGAGTGGGCCAAGGACGGTCTCGACGGAAAGCTCTACATCGTCCAGGCCCGCCCGGAGACGGTGGCCTCCCAGCACAGCGCGACGGCGCTGGAAACCTATGCGCTCGAGGGCCGAGGGGAGATACTCACCGAGGGCCGGTCGGTCGGCGAAAAAATCGCCTCAGGCGTAGCGAGACGGATCGAGAACCCCACCCACCTTTCCGAGTTCATGCCCGGCGAGGTCCTGGTCGCCGACACCACCACGCCCGACTGGGAGCCGGTGATGAAGACCGCCGCGGCGATCATCACCAACCGCGGCGGCCGCACCTGCCACGCGTCGATCATCGCCCGCGAACTCGGCATCCCCGCCGTCGTCGGCACGGGTGACGCAACCGCCTCCGTGCCCGATGGCGAAGTCGTTACGGTGTCGTGCGCCGAGGGCGACTCGGGCCGCGTATACCGCGGCGCGGTGGGTTACCACGTCGACCGCACCGAGGTGGCGGACCTGGCGCGGCCGCACACCCAGGTCATGATCAACCTCGGCAACCCCGATCTTGCCTTCAAGACGTCATTCCTGCCCAACGACGGCGTGGGACTGGCCCGGATGGAGTTCATCATCAGTGAGTACATCCGGGTCCACCCGCTGGCCCTGCTGCACCCCGAGAAGGTCGCCGACCCCGAGGTTCGCTGGACGATCGATCGGCTCACGCACGGCTATCCCGACGGAAGTGCGTTCTTTGTGGAACGCCTGTCCGAAGGAATCGGCACCATCGCCGCCGCCTTCTGGCCCAAGCCCGTGGTGGTACGGATGTCGGACTTCAAGACCAACGAGTACGCCAGCCTGATCGGCGGAGCAGCCTTCGAGCCATCCGAAAGCAACCCGATGCTCGGTTTTCGCGGCGCCTCGCGCTATGCGCATCCCGCCTACGCCGAGGGCTTCGCGCTGGAATGCCGCGCGATGCGACGTGTTCGCGAAGAGATGGGCCTGACGAACGTCGTGCTCATGCTCCCATTCGTGCGCCGAATCGCCGAGGCGGACCTCGTCCTGCAGACGATGGCCGACCTCGGTCTGCGGCGGGGCCAGGACGGTCTCAAGGTGTACGCGATGTGCGAGATCCCCAACAACGTGATCCTCATCGATCAATTCGCCAAACGATTCGACGGCTTCTCCATCGGCTCAAACGACTTGACGCAGCTCACCCTCGGCGTGGATCGGGACAGCGAGATCGTGGCGTTCGACTACGACGAACGCGACGAGGGCGTCAAGGAAATGATTCGCCTGGCCGTCGAGGGCTGCCGCCGCAACGGAATCCACTCGGGCCTATGTGGACAAGCGCCTTCGGACTACCCGGACATGGCCGAGTTCTTGGTCCGGCTCGGCATCGACTCCATGAGCCTCAATCCCGACACGGTGATCAAAACCACGCGCCAGATACTCCAGCTGGAGAAACAGCTCGTGCCCGCTCAATGAGCAGCGACGCATTCCATCGGCCCACAGCCGGACCGTCGGAGGACGTCACGCCCGTTGCCGACCTGTTGCATGGGCGCTCCCGGGCCGGGCCGGTGCGCGAGCGCCGGCCCGTTTACGTCGATTTGCTGCCGCCCTGCAATGCCGGTTGCCCGGCCGGGGAGAACATTCAGGCCTGGCTTGCCCATGCCACCGCCGGCCGGCACGAGCAGGCTTGGCGTCAGCTTGTTGCGGACAATCCTTTTGCCGCGATCCATGGACGGGTGTGTTATCACCCGTGTGAAACCGTCTGCAACCGTGCCCATCTCGACAGCTCGGTGTCGATCCATTCGGTGGAGCGCTTCCTCGGTGACCTTGCTCGCGAGCGGGGCTGGATGCTGGAACCACCGTCGACCCGCACCGGCAAGCGAGTCCTGGTCATCGGCGCGGGGCCGAGCGGACTGTCCGCCGCCTACCATCTGGCATGTCTCGGCCACGAGGTCGAGATCCGCGACGCGGGCGCGGCGCCCGGCGGGATGATGCGCTACGGCATTCCGAGCTACCGACTGCCTCGTGACGTGCTGGATGTCGAGCTGAACCGGATCGCGGCTATGGGCGTCCAGTTGACCTGCGATCATCGGGTCGATGACCTCGCGACCGAGCGCGACGAGGGCGGCTTTGACGCAGTGTTCGTCGCGGTCGGTGCGCAACTGGCCAAACGAGTCGACATCCCCGCCCAAGACGCCGGCACGATGATGGACGCGGTGTCGTTTTTGCACGACGTCGCCTCCGGCGAAAGGCCGGCGATCGGGCGCCACGTGGCCGTCTACGGCGGCGGCAACACCGCGATGGACGCCGCCCGGGTGGCCCGCCGCCTCGGCGCCGAGGACGCGGTCATCGTCTACCGCCGCAGTCGCGAGCAGATGCCCGCCCACGAGGAGGAAGCCGAGGATGCCGAACGTGAGGGTGTGCGGATCAACTGGCTGCGCACGATCAGCGCCTTCGACGGCCCCGAATTGCGGGTCGAGGTCATGGAACTCGACGACTCGGGTTACCCACAACCGACCGGACGCTTTGAGACGCTGGCCGCCGACACCCTGATCATGGCGCTCGGTCAGGAAACGGAGTCGGCGTTCATGCGGACGCTGCCGGGAGTCGAGTTCGATGGCGACGGCCGCGTGCGTGTCTCCGAATTTCTGATGACGGGCTGTCCGGGTGTCTTCGCCGGCGGTGACATGGTGCCGTGTGAGCGCACCGTCACCGTCGGTGTCGGGCACGGGAAAAAGGCAGCCCACCGGATCGATGCCTGGTTGCGCGGCGCGCCGGGCGCACGCCCGGCCAAACACCCGACGGCGGAATTCGACTCGCTGCACCTGTGGTTCTTCGGTGACGCCGCGCGACGTCAGCAGCCCGAACTCGAGCAAGCACAACGCGTCAAGAGTTTCGCGGAGGTCGTCGGCGGTTTGTCCGCCAAGGCGGCGACCTACGAGGCCGGGCGTTGCCTGTCGTGCGGGAACTGCTTCGAATGCGACGGCTGCCTCGGCGCATGCCCCGAGGACGCGGTGATCAAACTCGGGGTCGGGCACCGGTATGAGTTCGACTACGACAACTGCACGGGCTGTGCCGTCTGCGTCGATCAGTGCCCGGTACACGCCATCGACATGTTTCCGGAGCCGCAATGACACGCGCCACGGTGGATGGCAACGAGGCCGCAGTTTCGGTCGCCTACCGGCTCAACGAGGTGTGCTGCATTTACCCGATCACACCGTCCTCGCCGATGGCCGAATTGGCCGACGTATGGTCCAGCGCGGGCCGGCCCAATGTGTGGGGCACCATACCGACAGTGGTCGAAATGCAAAGCGAGGGTGGAGCTGCGGGCGCATTGCACGGTTCCCTGCAGAGCGGCGCCTTGACCACGACCTTCACCTCGTCGCAGGGCCTGCTGCTGATGATCCCCAATATGTACAAGATCGCCGGCGAACTGACCTCGGCCGTCATCAACGTGGCAGCCCGCTCAGTGGCAGCGCAGGCGTTGTCGATCTTCGGAGACCATTCCGACGTGATGGCTGTGCGGCAAACGGGGTTCGCCATGCTCGCGTCAGCCTCCGTGCAGGAGGCACAGGACCTGGCGCTCGTTGCGCAGGCGGCCACACTGGCGACCCGGGTACCGTTCGTGCATTTCTTCGACGGATTCCGAACCTCGCACGAAATCAACACAATTGAGACGCTTTCCGACGACGACCTGCGGGCTCTGGTGCCCGAGGAGTTGGTGTGGGCACACCGCGGGCGGGCGTTGTCTCCCGAGCGCCCCTTCATTCGCGGCACCGCACAGAACCCCGATGTCTTCTTCCAGGCGCGGGAAACGGTGAACCCCTTCTACGCGCGAGTTCCCGGTGTGGTCGAGGACCTGATGGCCCGCCTCGGCGAGCGCACCGGCCGCAAGATGGGCATCGTCGACTACGCCGGACACCCGCAGGCGCAGCGAGTGCTGGTGGTGATGGGCTCGGGCGCCGAGACCGTGGTGCAGACCGTCGCCGCTCTGGTCGAACGCGGCGAGCGGGTCGGCGTGGTGCAGGTGCGGCTGTACCGCCCATTCCCCGCCGGGGCGTTCCTCGACGCACTGCCGGCGACGGTACGCACGGTCGGCGTGCTGGACCGCACCAAGGAACCCGGTTCGATCGGCGAACCGCTGTACCTCGACGTTGTCGCCGCGCTGGCCGAGGCGCATACCGACGGAGAACGACCGGTGATGCCACGAGTCACCGGCGGACGCTACGGACTGTCCTCGAAAGAGTTCACGCCCGCCATGGTCGCCGGGGTGTTCGCCGAACTCGCCCGCGAGCAACCGCGGCGCCGTTTCACAATCGGTATCGACGACGACGTCTCCGGGACCAGCGTCGACTACGACCCGGCGTTCGACATCGAGTCACCCGACACGTTCCGGGCGATCTTCTTCGGGCTGGGTTCGGACGGTACTGTCAGCGCGAACAAGAGCACGATCAAGATCCTGGGGTCCGAAGAAGGGCTGCACGCCCAGGGCTACTTCGTCTACGACTCGAAGAAATCGGGTTCCCAGACCGAGTCGCATCTACGCTTCGGGCCGAATTACATACGGGCCCCCTACCTCGTGAATGGAGCCAATTTCGTTGGCTGCCATCAGTTCCGGTTTCTCGACAAAGTTGACGTGCTGGGTCGGGCCGCCCCGGAAGCGACGCTGCTGCTGAACTGTCGCTATCCAGTGGAGAAAGTCTGGGACGCGCTGCCCCGGCCGGTCCAGGAACAGATCCTGGCTAAGCAGATCACGCTGTACGCCGTCGACGCCGGCCGGGTCGCACGCGAGGCCGGGCTGGCCGGGCGGATCAACATCGTTTTGCAGACATGCTTCTTCGCGATCTCCGACGTGCTGCCCCCCGACCAGGCGATCTCCCGCATCAAGAAATCGGTTGAAAAGATGTACGGAAACCGCGGCGCCGACGTGCTGGGCAAAGAACTGGCCGCGGTGGACGGCGCGGTGGCCGGGCTGCACCGGATCGAGGTGCCCACCGTGGTCACCTCCACGCGCACACCGGCACCGACGGTACCCGATTCCGCGCCCGAATTCGTTCGCACCGTTACCGCGGAGATGATGGCCGGACGCGGAAATGCGTTGCCGGTCAGCGCACTTCCGGTGGACGGCACCTACCCGAGCGGTACGACCGCATACGAGAAGCGCAACGTTTCCGAGCTGGTTGCGGTCTGGGATTCCGACAGCTGCATTCAGTGCGGCAACTGCAGCTTCGTCTGCCCGCACAGCGTGATTCGCTCCAAGTTCTACGACGAGTCCCAGCTGGCTGGTGCGCCGGAGCAGTTCGACTCCGCTCCCCTGGATGCCGTTGGCATCCCGAACGCCCGGTTCTCGTTGCAGGTGTACGTCGAGGACTGCACCGGGTGCGGCCTATGTGTCGAGGCCTGCCCGGTCGTCCTTCCGGGCACCACCGTCACCAAAGCGATCAACCTCGCACCGGCCGAGCCGCGGGTGGCTGCCGCGCGAGAAAACATCAGTTTCTTCGAGACCCTGCCGACCAACGACCGGTCCCGGGTGGACTTCGGCACCGTACGCGGCACCCAGTTCCTGCAGCCGCTGTTCGAGTTCTCCGGCGCCTGCGCGGGTTGCGGCGAGACGCCGTACCTCAAGCTCCTCTCCCAACTCTTCGGTGACCGGCTTATGATCGCCAACGCAACCGGCTGCTCGTCCATCTACGGCGGAAACCTGCCCACCACACCCTGGACCACCGACGCCGACGGGCGGGGTCCGGCCTGGTCGAACTCGCTGTTCGAGGACAACGCGGAGTTCGGGCTCGGCCTGCGGTTGGCCAGCGACGGACACGCCCAACTTGCCCGGCGACGCCTCGCCGAATTACGCGGCACGCTGGATGCCGGACTCGTCGACGACATTCTCGCGGCGCCGCAGCTGCGGGAGTCGGAGTTGGCGGCCCAACGTGAGCGGGTGGCCGAGCTCCGGCACCGCCTCGAGGGCCTCGATCCCGCCCTGACCGCGGACCTGCGCAGCGTGGTCGACAGCCTGGTCCGGCGCAGCGTGTGGATCGTCGGTGGTGACGGCTGGGCCTACGACATCGGGTCCGGTGGGCTCGACCACGTGTTGGCGACCGGGCGCAACGTCAACGTGCTGGTGCTCGACACCGAGGTCTATTCCAACACCGGTGGTCAGATGTCCAAATCGACACCGTTGGGCGCAGTCGCCAAGTTCGCTGCCGCCGGCAAGACGGTGCCGAAGAAGGATCTCGCGCTGCAGGCGATCGCTTACGGAAACGTCTACGTCGCCAAGATCGCCATGGGTGCGGACCCGCAGCAGACGCTGCAGGCCTTCCGCGAGGCGGAGGCTTACGACGGCCCGTCGCTGGTGATCGGCTACAGCCAGTGCATTGCGCACGGCATCGACATGCGTCTCGGGATGGACCAGCAGTACCGCGCGGTCGCCAGCGGACACTGGCCGCTGATCCGTTACGACCCGGTACTTCGTGCCGCCGGCCACAATCCGTTTCTGCTCGATTCGCACCGACCGCGGATTCCATTGGCCGACTACGCCTACCGAGAGTTGCGGTACCGCTCGCTGGCCAACGCCGATCCGGTCGAAGCCGAACGGCTGCTCGGGCTGGCCGAACAGGCGATCGAACAGCGCTGGAACACATACGAGGAGATGGCTTCTCGCGGTCCCGAACACTTCCACGCCGACGCCCGCAGGGAACGCTGATGGAACTGTCGACCCGGTATCTGGGCCTCACGTTGCGCAACCCGCTGGTCGCGGCGGCATCGCCGCTATCGCATACCGTCGACGGCGTCCGACGCCTCGCCGACGCCGGCGTCGGTGCGGTGGTGCTCTATTCGCTGTTCGAAGAGCAACTGCACCGCGAGGCCGAGCAGAACGTACGCCTCGCCGAGGCAGGCGCCGAGGGCTTCGCCGAAGCCCTGTCCTACTTTCCGGCCGGAGCCGCCGAGGACCACGGCCCACGCCGGTACCTGAGCGTTCTCGAACGCGCGGCCGGCGGGGTCTCGGTTCCCGTGATCGGCAGCCTCAACGGCAGCACGCCCGGCAGTTGGGCCCGCTACGCCCGGTCGATGCAGGACGCCGGCGCGGCCGCGATCGAGCTGAATATCTATTACCTGCCGGGCGATCCACGCATCTGCGGCCGCGACGTCGAACAGCGTCACGTCGACATCCTGGCGCGCGTCAAGGACGCGGTAACCGTACCGGTGGCCGTGAAGCTCAGCCCGTACTTCAGCGCGACCGGCGAGATGGCGCGGCGCCTCGACGAGGCCGGAGCTGACGGGCTGGTTCTGTTCAACCGATTCCTGCAGCCCGACATCGACCCCGAGACCCTCACCGTGGCGCGCGCGGTGTCGTTGTCCACCCCGGCGGAGATTCGGTTGCCACTGAACTGGATTGCGCTGCTGCGCGGACGGGTCGGCGCGTCGCTCGCCGCGACGACCGGCGTCGAAAGCTCCACTGAACTGATCAAGTACCTGCTCGCCGGCGCGGATGTGGTGATGACCGCGTCAGCACTGCTGCGCCATGGCCCGCAACACGCCGCGGTACTGCTCGACGGCTTGCGTGAATGGATGCGACGCAAGGGATTTACCACCGTCGAGGAACTGCGTGGACTGCTCGCCACACCCGTCGGCGCCGACGAGACCACACGCGAGCGCGGCGACTATGTCAGCGCATTACAACAAGCCAACAGCACCGACTACGGCCCCTGGTAACCCGTAGCGGCTCGCACACAAGATCAGTGCTACCGCGGTGTCAACAAGAACTCCAGTGAGTGGCCGAGGTTGTGTTGCGCGGGGCTGGTCAGTCCCTGCTGGAGTTCCCATTCGTAGCCGCGGATCGCCAGCAGGTAGGCGTCGGGGACGTGTTCGAAGCATTGCTGGGTGGTCGCCAGGATTGACGGCACGGACAGTGCGTGTGAGGTGAAGCTGAAGTCCAGCTTCGGGTCCGGACGCCTCAGGGAAAATGATTCGACCGCAGGGTCTTTCGTAGCATCCACGAACAACACTCGCGTGTATCGGCTGATCAGATCGGCGTCTTCGAGGTTCAGCTGATAGGTGCGGCGCAGGCATGCGCGAGGCCGAGGATGGATTTGCTCGAGCCTGTCGATGAAGGCCCAGCCCAATCCGTCGTCCTGACGTCCATCGTTGCCGATGCCGTAGATCAGCGACGTGGGGTTGTCGAAGAGGCCAAGAGTGACAGGGTCCGGTTCAGCGCACGCGCTCATCGAGCACCCGCCCCTGCGCGTCCACAACGGTGACGGTCAACGGCATCTGCCCCAGAGCATGAGTGGCGCAGCTCAGGCAGGGATCATAGGCGCGGATACCCACCTCGATGGCATTCATCATGCCCTCGGTGATCTCAACCTGGCCGCCCAGATAGTCCTCGGCGACGCTGCGTACCGTCTGATTGATCACCTGATTGTTCTGGGTGGTTGCCACGATCAGGTTGGCGAAGGTGATATTGCCTTCGCGATCGGCGCGGTAGTGGTGCAGCAGGGTCCCCCGGGGGGCTTCCACCACACCGACCCCCTCCCCGGTCCAGGCGTCCGCACCGGGTGACACCACCAGGTCGTCCTTTTGCAGATCGGGATCGTTGAGCAGGTCCCTGACAACCTCTGCGGCGTGGATGATTTCGATGGTGCGCGCCCAGTTGGTGTGCAGCGTCATGTTATTGGCGCGTCCGCCGGTGTAAGCGTGGAACTTCTCTAGCGCTTCGGCGGCGATCGGGGTCGACAAAGTCCGCGTGACGTTGAGTCGGGCCAGCGGGCCCACCCGCACCGACCCCGCCTCGCGGCCGAGGTCGGTGAGGAACGGGAACTTCATATAGGTCCACTTCTCGACACCCTCGGAGAAGTGGTCGAGATAGTCGCGGTAATCAAACTCACGCACGAGATTTTTTTGCTCGTCGACGACCCTGAGCCGCCCATCGTAGTAATCTACGTTGCCGTCGTCGTCCACCAGACACATGTTCAGCGCCGACACGTTGGCGAAGCCGTCGACCTGGCTGCGGTGCTCTTCGTGGAAGTCGTAGAACATCTGCAAACCCAGCGCAGCGTCGTCGATGACCTCGTCGATGGAGGACAATCCGTCCTCGCCGCGCAGGAATCGGCCCACGTCGGCCGCGGTGAGGCTCTTGTTCACGCCGCCGGGCACCGAGGAGACGCCGTGCATGCGCCTTCCGAAGACGGCCTCGATGATCTCCTGGCCCCACTTACGCAGCCGAACAACACGTTTGACGAGACCAGGGTTGGCCTCGATCAGTCCGATAAAGTTGCGCTGCTCGGGTGCGGCGTCCATCCCGAACAACATTTCCGGCACCACCAGGTAGAAATAGGAAGTGACGTGTGATTGCAGCATCTGTGCGTAGTGACCCAGCCGGCGCATCTTGATTGCGGTCGGCGTGAGAGAAGTGCCCGACGCCGGCCCGACCCCGATCATGTCGTCGAGGGCCTTGGCCCCGCCAAGGTGGTGGCTGACGAAGCAGATCCCACAGATCCGCTGCATGAGAACTGGTGCTTCCCAGTACGGGTGGCCCTGGATGAACTTCTCATAGCCGCGGAACTCCACCACGTGCAACTTGGCGTCGGTGACGTTGCGGTCGTCATCGAGTTCGATGACCACCTTTCCGTGTCCCTCGATTCGGGTGATCGGATCGATTACGAGTGTTGTCGCCATACCGGCCATTCCCCGATCAGTCGAACTGGTTAAGCGATTTGGGCAGATTCACGGGACGTCCATTGACCAGGTCCTCCAGGACCTCGAAGATTGCGTCCGCCTTCGGCGGGCAGCCCGGGACAAAGTAGTCCATCTGCACGACCTCATGGCACGGGTAGACGTTATTGGTGAGGATGGGGATCCGACGGTCGTAGGGCACCACCGGGCTGGCGGAGGACGGCAACGTCGGGGAGTTCGTGTAGGCCTCCGCCAGACAATCCTTGAGCCCGACCAGGTTACGCAGCGACGGGACGCCACCCCAGATCGCGCAGGCGCCGACCGAGATCAGAACGTCGCAGTTGTCCCTGAAGTGCCGCAGGGTCTCGATATTCCCCTCGTTGGCGACCCCGCCCTCGATGAATCCAATCGCGCACCTCTCCGGAATGCGCTTGATGTCGGTGAACGACGATCGCAGTATGGTGATTTTGTCCAACAGGTCGATCATCCGCTCGTCGATGTCGAGCAACGACAAGCTACATCCCCAACAGCCGCAGAGGCTGATCATCGAGACCTTGATCTTCCCGGCGCGCTTGGCGGCGAGTTCCGGGTCCAGCGGGGTGGCCGGAAGTTCGTGCGATGCAACCTCATTGGTGTCCGACTGGGAATGGATACCTTTCGTCACTTTCCATGCCTCCGTGATCGTTCGAGTGCCCGGTCCTTCACCGATTCGACGTCGTAGCGCCGCTCGCCGATGGGCTCGTCATAACCCACCCCTTTTTCGAGTATCGTTCCAACGGGGCAGATGTCGACGGCCTCACGGACCTGTTCGGGGGGCATCTTGTTGGCGAGTTCGACATCGATCTCGATGCGGGCATCCGCGCCGCGGCCGCTGATGCTGAAGATCTTCTTGCCGGTCTCGCGATCCCGGACGAACTCCACACAACGCTGGCAGAAGATGCAGCGGTCGCGCTCCAGCCAGATCGTGTCCGACGCATGGTCGGCAACCCGCTCAGGGAACTGGTACGGGAAACGCGACACCACCATGTCCACCTCGTAGCCGACCGCCTGCAGCGTGCACCGGCCGGCCTTCTCACAGCTGGGGCAGTTGTGGTTGCCCTCGGAGAACAGCATCTCCACCAGCGCCTTACGCGCGTCCGTGGTCTCCGGTTCGTCGACCTCCACCCGCATCCCGTCGCTGACCTTGACCGCACAGGCGGCGGTGACCGCGCCGTTGACCTTGACCGAACACACCCGGCAGGTACCCAGGGCAGGATGCTCGGGCAGATAGCACAAGGTCGGGATGTAGACGCCCGCGTCGGCGGCGACATCGACGAGCGTCATGTCCTCCTCGCAGGTGACGGTTTTGCCGTCGATTTCGATCCGGATGGTCACAGCGACTCCTGTGGTGCGAGCTCGGCGACGGCTTGGGCATAACCGGTCAACTCAACTTGGGCGTCGAAAGACGGCAGCAGGTCGCCGTCGCGCTCACGAAGCCGGGCCGAATAGATGTCCGGGAACTTCTTCAGCGTGGTAAGGATCGGATTGGGCGAGGTGACCCCCAGCCCGCATCGGCTGGTCTGAGCGACGATCCCACCCCAGGCGACCATGTCGTCGAGATCGGATCGGACCGCCCGACCCGCGGCTAGCAGGCCGACCTTCTGTCGCAGCAGCACGTTGCCCGCGCGACAGGGCACACAGATGCCGCAGGACTCGTCGACAAAGAACTGCATGAAATCGCCAACGACGTCGATAAGGTCACGTTCGTGGTTGAACACCATGAAGGAGCCGTTGCAGGACAGATCGTCATAGGCGAGCCTGCGGTCGGCGTCGGCGGCCACCGAGAGCATCTCCCCGGAGGGACCGCTGATCTGCACGGCCCGGGGGTTGTCGGCGGCGACCATGTCGAGCACGTCACGCAACGTAACCCCCCATTCCACCTCATAGATCCCGGGGGCGGCGCAGTCGCCGGCGACGCTGATCAGCCGGGTGCCGGTTGACCCTGGTAACCCCAGTGCCGCGAACCACCCGGCACCCTCCTGCATGATCCGGCTCGCCGCGGCGAATGTCTCGACGTTGTTGACCACCGTCGGCTTGCCCAGAAATCCGTGCTCGACCGGGAACGGCGGCTTGAGTCGCGGCGTTCCCCGCTTGCCCTCACAGGACTCGATGAGCGCGGTTTCGTCGCCGCAGATGTAGGCCCCGGCGCCCAACTGGATACGGATGTCGAAGCCGTCGCCAAGTACTCCATCCTCGCGCAGCTCAACCAGCTGCCGAGCGAGGTAATCGCGCAGATATGTGTACTCCGCGCGAAGGTAGAGGATGCCTTGCCGGGCGCCAACGCCGTGGGCCGCGATCGCCATCCCCACGAATACCTGCTTCGGGGAGTGGGTCAGCAATACCCGGTCCTTGAAGGTCCCCGGCTCGCCCTCATCGGCGTTGCAGATGATGTACTTCTCGTCGCCGGCGGCTGCGCGGCAGAACTTCCACTTATTGCCGGTGGGGAAACCCGCGCCGCCAAGTCCCCGCAGGCCAGACTCGGAAATGGTAGCGATCACATCCTCGGGAGTCATCGCCAGGCAGCGGCGCAACAACACGCTGTAATCCGTTTCACCACAGAAGAACACCGGCCCCGACGTATGCACGGTGGTGCGTGTCAGCGCATCGACATACGCTACATCGTCGCGCGGCAGTCCAGCCGGATTGGCGATCTGCGCCGGGGAATCACCCCTTTTCAGTCCCTCGATGATCTCGCCGACCGAAGCCGGTGTCAGGTCTGTGAACACGACATCGTCGATGAGCATTGCCGGTTCGTGGTCGCTCAACCCGATGCACGCGGTTTCAAACAGACCGAAATCGACCGACCCGGGACCGCCGAATCGTGTCCCGGTATCGAGTTCCAGGGCCGCATACACTTCGCGGTAGCCGCGCATTTTCGCGATGACGTTGTTACTCAGATAAATTCGGTGACGGCCCGACGGCGTCGTGTGGAAAAAATGGTAGAACGTTGCGGTCTCCAGAACATCCTCGACAGACAGCCCGAGCCAATCGGCTATCCCGGCGGTGGCTTCGCCCGAAATGTAGCCGGATTCGCGTTGCACATCCCACAAGATGTCGATGAGGCCCGTGCGGTTTGGCTCGTGCCCAGCGAGAATCGTCGCGATACCGGAGGTCATCATGGTGATCCTGATCTGCCGACGATCAGCGGCGCGTACGGGCCGGGGAGCCAACGCTCGGGATGTTCGGCAGCGGACAACTCAACTCGTCCCGAACCAGCTGAAATTCTCAACACCTCGAAGGCTACACCCGTGGGTTCCAACCCGCCGATCCCGTTTGGGGCGGCCCCCTTTGCACGGCTTGCCAGTGTTGTTGGTGGTCGACGGATTCAGACGCGAGGTCGCGTTCCCCGAGCCCGGCACGCGGTCCAGAACTGCCCGCGGCGGCGCTTTTGGTGCAATAAATCGTGATGGCGGTTTCGCCGCGGGCAAGTCGGCAAATTCCGTTGAGGGATAAGGGTTCCGGGCTGAGCGAGTGAGCACAGTTAACAGTAATGTCCTAGTAGTTCCGTGGTCCGGATGCAGCGTCGCTTGCACGCCGCCTCGAGTCTGACGCCGCCCCGGGACGAGCGGCAGAGGACAAGATCCGCGGCTTCCCGCAATTTCGGGACCGGCTTTTGAGCAATCGCCGCGAACTGGGTCCAACCGTCTCGGGGATCGGGGACCAATGCCTCTAGATGCCCTTGCCGGGGTCTGCGTAACGTCGGGCGAGACAAAGGACGCCACCGGAGTCGGCGCAGCCTCCTACCGGCGAGGTCGCCACGCGCACCACCGTCGCGACCGCTGAGGAGTCTCACAGGTTTCCGCCCCCCAACAGCTAACGTCGCCGGATGTCGGCGCTATCGAATACTTTGGAGCGCCAGTGCCGAATACGAAGATCGACGTTGCACCCGCGAGCCGGCAGTTGAGCCGATTGCGCGACGACGTAGACGACCTCCTGGCGCGATTGTCCACAGCTGAGTCACTGTGGTCCTGGTGGCTCACCGGTGTGGCGACCCAGAACCGATCGAGTGCCCGGAACATGGTGCACTATTGGGCAATTCGGCAACGTGATCTGCGTGACCTGCAGGCCCGGCTCGCCGCCTACGGGCTGTCCTCGTTGGGCCGCAGCGAGCCCCATGTCGAGGCCACCTTGCTCTTGGTGAGGTCGGCGATCTGTGCCATGCTCGGTGACACCTGGCAACAGCCTCCCCTAGCGGGCGCCGGCGTCGAGAACGGCCCCGAACTGCTCCGCCACCGGACTCAACAGTTGCTGGGCCCGGAGCCGGTCGATCGCGTAACCCGCATCATGGTCACACTGCCCTCCTCGGCTGCGACCGACCGCGACTTGGTTCGCCAGTTGGTGGAACGGGGCGTGAACATCGCACGCATCAACTGTGCGCATGACGATGCCGAGGCATGGCGATCCATGGCACAGCATGTCAAGCAAGCGGCCGAAGCGATTGGCCGAACCTGCTTGGTCGCTATGGACCTCGGGGGACCAAAGCTGCGGACTGGACCGCTAGAGCCCGGGCCACGCATCGCGAAACTCCGGCCATCCAGGAACGCGCTTGGGCAGGAAACCGCCCCGGCGCGGGCTTGGCTGACTGCAGCGGAAGACCCGATCGACCCGCCCGAAGCCGGCATGATTTCGTTGCCGGTGTCCGGGCAATGGCTCAGCCGTCGCCACGACGATGACGTCCTGCATCTGCACGACACCCGCGGCTCGAAACGCAGGCTGGTGCTGAAAGCCGTTGGTCAGAAACCAGGCGGCCCCGGTGGATTCGTCGCGACTGCCGACAAGACCACCTACCTTGCCACCGGCACGCTGTTACACGTCCACGGAATCGAGGATTCGACACAGCTCGGAGAGCTCCCGCAAACCGAACAGAGCCTGGTCCTGCATCGCGGAGACATCCTCGAACTGACCAGAGATTGCTCGCCGGCGCCGCTGGCCGCCCAGGGTGTTGCGCGCATCGGTTGCACGCTGCCTGAGATCTTCGATCATGCCCACATTGGGCAGAAGGTGCACCTCGACGACGGTCGGATCAGCGGCGAGGTAGTCAGCGTAGGTGCTGGCATGCTGAGGTTACGGATCGACCACGCCGCAGAAGCGGGGTCCCGCCTCCGCGCTGGCAAGGGAGTCAATGTGCCCGACGCCAACCTCCCGATCTCCGCGTTGACCGAGAAGGACCTGTCTGACCTGTCAGCGGTCGTCGAACTGGCCGATCTGGTCGAGATGTCTTTCGTGCGGGACCCCTCCGATGTCGAGCAGTTGCTGGATGTGTTGAGCCGCCGCGGCGGCGACTCACTGGGCATCGTGCTGAAAATTGAGACCCGGCAAGCATTCGAACATCTTCCGCAACTGCTGCTCACGGCGATGCGGCATCCGCGCGTCGGTGTGATGATCGCGCGGGGGGACCTTGCCGTCGAGTGCGGATACGAACGCCTGGCCGAGTTGCAGGAAGAGATTCTGTGGCTGTGCGAGGCGGCGCACCTGCCGGTGATCTGGGCCACCCAAGTACTCGAACAGCTCACCAAGACGGGGAATCCCTCGCGCTCAGAGATCAGCGATGCCGCGATGAGCGAACGGGCCGAATGCGCGATGCTCAACAAGGGGCCCTATATCAACGACGCAGTCGTCGTCCTCGACAGCATCCTTCGGCGAATGACGGATCACCACTACAAGAAGAACGCACTGCTGGGGTCCCTGCACTCCTGGCACTCCGGCTCGCACCCTGACCAGCGATGAAGCACGTGGCCTCACCGCAATCGTTTGCGATCGCTTCTTAGGGTCGAAATCCTCTGGTGGCCGGTGCCGTCGCGACCCATCCTTGGAAAGTGGAGGAGGGCGACAAATGCCCAAGAATTGGTTGGTGATGGAGGGTGACGGACCCGCGGCGCCGTTTCGCGCCCGACTGGCCGGGGCTGGGCGGCATCTGCCTGCCACCCATCTCACAACCGATGAACTGATGGCGACCACGCGTCATCACACGCACATCGATCTGGAACGCCTGACCGGCATCCACGAACGCCGGGTCTCGATTGGCGACGAAGACTCCTACAGTCTTGCCACCGCGGCCGCACGGGATTGCCTGACCAAGGCACGCCAGGATGCGGCGCCGCTCGACGTGGTAATCAATTGCAGTATCACCAAGTTTCGCGGCGGCTTGACGCAGTGGGTGGAGCCGACGATGAGCAGTGCCGTTGCCCATGCGATTGGGGCAACGAAGGCGATGACCTTTGACCTCTCGAACGCGTGTGCCGGAATGCTGACGGGTGTCACGGTGCTCAACAATTGGATCCGGCAGGGAACCGTCAAGCGAGGGTTGGTGGTCAGCGGCGAGTACATCTCGCAACTCGGTCAGAATGCGGCCCGGCACGTTCGCAACATCATGAGCAAAGAACTCGCGTGCCTGACACTCGGCGATGCGGGAGCCGCGCTTCTGCTCGAACGTGCCACTCCCGGGTCTGGCGGCATTAGCCTTGCCGGCTTTACCACGGTTGCCGACCACAGCCGGCTGTGCCTTGCCTACCCGAAGGGGGATGATCCCGGTGCCCGGATGTTTACCGATTCCCGCGGGATCCAGCGGGCAGCCATTGCCGACACCCCGCTATTGCTGCATGAAGTCCTCGACGCCGCCGGCATCGCGATGCACGACATCGATCACGTGATCACGCATCAGACCTCGGCCCGCGCGATACACAAGGGGATGGCCGCGGTGTCCGCCTCATTCGGTGAAAGTCCACGGCACGACGCGGTGATCACCGTCGATCGGTACGGAAACACGGCGTCGACGACCCACACGGTGGCACTCGTGGAAGAACTTGAAGCCGGGCGGATCCGGCCGGGCGAAACCATCGCCTTGATTGCCCTGGCATCAGGTCTGGAGATCGGCGTCGTTCTCCTCACCGTAGACGAGGATTTGGTGGGCCGCTATGGGCACAGTAATTGAGCGCCTCGACGTCACCCGAGGTGGTTGGCGCAACCGTCACAGCGCACTGCATCTGGCGGTCGCGGCGGCCAAGACCTGTTTGCAACGAGCGGGCCGAGAGCCCGACGACGTGGACCTTCTGATCAATACCGGCATCTACCGGGACAAGAATCTGGCCGAGCCCGCCCTGGCTGCACTCATCCAGGAGGACGTCGGGGCCAACCCTGAGGACCCACACGTCGACGCTCACGGCACGTTCTCCTTCGACATTTCGAACGGAACCTGCGGAATCCTCACCGCCTTGCAGATCGTCGACGAATTCCTGCGGTCACACACGATTAACTGCGCCCTGGTCGTCGCGAGCGACGCCGACCCGGGGCGCGGGATGAGCAAGCACTTTCCGTTCTCCCCCGCCGGCGCGGCTCTGTTGTGCGATTGGAGCGACGACGACGCCGGACTCGGTCGTGTGCACTGGGTGAACCTCCCCGACGACGGTGAGAACTTCCGCGCGACCATCGGGCTCGAACACTCGCACAATGTGCTTCGATTCAGCAGGTCACCCGAGCTGGACAAGCAATTCGCCGCCGCCGGCGCCCAAGTCGCCCACAGCTGCCTCGAGGAGGCTTCACTCAGCCTTGCCGACATCGACCTCATCGTCGCCGCGCCGGCCCGGCACGGGTATCGCGCGGCACTGGCTGCCCAACTCGCGGTACCGGTGGAACGGATCGTCGTCGCCGACGACGAGAGCATGCATACCGCCTCGCTGGTGGCGGCACTCCTTGATGCGGCCGAAGAACTCTCGCCCGGCGCCCGCGTTCTGCTCATTGCCGCCAGCGCGGGAGTCACCGCCGGTGCCGCTCTCTACCGCCAGGCGCCTCATCCGGCGTAGCGGTCAAAATAAGGAGATCTCTTGTGTCCAAACTCAATACGGACCCGGGGGTCGTCGTCGGCGTCGACGGCTCGCCGGGCTCTAAGGTCGCGGTCCAGTGGGCCGCCCGCGACGCCGAGTTACGCAATGTTTCGCTGACGTTGGTGCATGTTGTTCCGGCGACAGCGGGAACATGGCTGGAATCGTCGTTGGTTCCGGCGTGGATGCGAGGGCAGCGAGAACGAGGGCGACAGGTGATCGAAGAAGCGGTCAAGATCGCCGCGGAAAGCTGTCAGCGCGGCTCAGCAAAGATCGACTGCGAAATGCCTTGTGCTATACCCGTTCCAGCTCTAGTCGACCTGTCTAAAGATGCCGACTTGGTCGTGGTGGGCTGCCTCGGCACCGGCACTTTGCGGGGCCGTCATATGGGTTCGGTGAGCTCTGGACTTGCCCATCACGCGCATTGTCCGGTCGCGGTTATCCATGATGGCGTGCAATTGACCGCCGATGCCGCGCGGGCCCCGGTGGTGGTGGGAATTGACGGGTCGCGGGAGTCGGAGTTGGCGACCGCGATCGCGTTCGATGAAGCTTCGCGCCGGAAGGTAGGGCTGACGGCGTTGCATGCGTGGCGCGATGTCAGTGTGTTCGATTCCATCGTCAGTTTGCCCGGTCCAGGCTGGCCGGCACTGAGGGCGGTCGAGGACGAGGTGCTGGCCGAGCGTCTGGCCGGCTGGGGTGAACGCTACCCCGATGTGTCTGTGAGCCGGCGCGTCGCACGGGATGAGCCGGCCCGTCAACTCGTCGACGCATCCGAGTCGGCTCAGCTCGTGGTAGTCGGCAGTCACGGCCGCGGCGGATTCGCCGGAATGTTGTTGGGCTCGGTCAGCGCGGCAGTGGTGCTGCTGGCGCGCGTGCCGGTCATTGTCGCGCGCGAACCGCTGGCCTAAATGTGTTGACCTGGAAGCTCGCTGAGTTCAACGCCGACGAACGGCCCACGCGGCGAGGGACTTCCGTCCCTACCGCTGGCGTCGGTCAAATGGTCGGATTCAGGTGTCGCTCACGACAGCCCCGAGGGAGTAGAGCCAAATGGCAATAAAGGAACCGACAAGGTCGGGAACCAGAATCGTGACGCTGACCATGAATCCGGCGCTCGACATCGCCACGGACACCGACCGGGTCATTCCCACCGCTAAAATGCGATGCGGGCTGCCCCGTTACGATCCCGGCGGCGGCGGAATCAACGTCGCCCGAATCGCCCATGTGCTCGGGGCGTCGGTATCGGCGCTCTTTACCGCGGGCGGCCACGCAGGCGACAAGGTGACCGATCTTGTCGCCGACTCAGGGGTTCCGGTGCAGCGGATCACCGTGGCTCGCTCCACCAGGGAAAGCTTCACCGTGGACGAGCGCAGCACCGGGCAGCAGTACCGGTTCGTGCTCCCGGGTCCGCGGCTCACCGTTGCCGAGCAGACCGAGTGCCTCGAACAGCTCAGCGCTGCGGCAGGATCCGCGGACTTCGTCGTGGCGAGCGGCAGCCTGCCGCCCGGCGTGCCTGCCGACTTCTATCAGCGGGTCGCCGACATCTGTCGTGAGAACGGTGCGCTGCTGATTCTCGACACGTCCGGGGCTGCTCTGCGGCATATCTCTTCCGGCGTCTTTCTGCTCAAGCCGAGCGTGCGAGAGCTACGCGAATGTGTCGGACGGGAACTCATCAGCGAGTCCGAGCAGCTCGCCGCGGCGCACGAACTAATCGACCGCGGCTGCGCTCAGTTCGTCGTCGTGTCACTCGGGTCCCAGGGTGCTCTCCTCGCCACACCGCATGGAAGCCAACGCTATTCGCCTGTAATGGTGCCTTCCGGCAGCGGCGTGGGCGCCGGGGACGCCATGACCGCCGGCATCACAGTGGGCCTTGACCGCGGCTGGAAACTCGAAAAGGCTGTGCAGCTGGGCATCGCTGCCGGTTCGGCCATGCTGCTGACTCCCGGCACCGCGCCCTGCGCCCGCGAACATGTCGAGCGGCATTTCGAGCTGGTCGCCGAACCAATAGATGTCGACGCAAACCAATGGTTGTCCGCTCAAGCAAAGACATCGCCATGACGCTGCCGGTCACCGTCGACCCCCGCTACCACGACGCCGTGATCTTCAACATCGACATCTTAGTGACCGATACCAATGGTGTTCAGCCGTTCGAGTCGACGATCAACCTAGTCCGAAAGTTGCTCGACGTCGGGGTCGCCACGGCGGTCTACTCGTTGTGCCCGGGCGGTCAACAGCTCTTGAAATCCGCGGGGATTGATGACCTTTTCAGCGTCTGTGTCGATGGCGACCCGGCCGCGGTCCTCGTGGAAGCCACCCGCCGACTCGGTGTGCGTCCGCAACGGTCTGTCGTCGTCGACGACGCCGGTGCCGGGATAGCGGCGGCTCAGGACGGCGGTTTCGCAGTCGTCATCGGTGTCCACCACTCCGGGCATGCTGACCGACTACTGGGGTGCGGTGCCGACCTACTGGGCTGCGGTGCCGACGTCGTAGTTGCGGACCTGGAGGACGTCGCCGTACGCATGGGTGACAGGCGGATGTCGGAGCTCCCCGATGCGGTGGAGTCATACGGTCAGATCATCGGTGTTCTTGGCGCCCGAGAACCGGTGTTGTTTATCGACTACGACGGAACCTTGTCCCCCATCGTTGCCGATCCGAACGCCGCCACCCTCGTCGACGGAGCGGCCAAGGCGCTGGCAAAGCTTGGCGTCGCAATGCCCCATCGCCATACTGAGCGGCCGCGACCTCGCCGATATCCGCGCCCGGGTGCCGATACCGGGTATCTGGTATGCGGGCAGCCACGGCTTTGAGCTAACCGAACCGGACGGCACATATCACCGAAACGAAGCAGCAGCAGCCGCCGTGGGTGTTCTTGAGCGCGCGGCTGCCGATTTAGGCGGGAGCCTGGCGGAGATTCCCGGAGTACGGGTAGAACACAAGCGCTTCGCCGTCGCGGTTCACTACCGCGAGGTCGCACCGGGGCATATCGGCGAGATCGTGTCGGCCACACACAAGCTCGGACAGCGAGATGGCCTACGCGTGACGAGCGGGCGCATGCTGGTCGAGCTGCGTCCCGACATCGACTGGGACAAAGGGACCACGCTGGCCTGGATTCGTGACTCGCATCGACGCTACGGGTTCCCTGCTGCCGATCTACATCGGCGACGACCTCACCGACGAAGATGCTTTCGACGCGGTCCGATTCGACGGCATTGGGATTGTTGTGCGCCACGACGAGGATCGCGACCGCAAGACTGCCGCCCATTTCAGCTCTGCAGAGTCCCGATCAGGTGAGGGAGTTCGTCGAGCGCGGATCGAATTGGCTGGCGAACAAGTACCAGACGTCGGCAAAGGCCTGGGATTTCACCTTTGACGGGTATGACCCGCAGGGCGAGAAGCTTCGTGAATCGTTGTGCACGGTCGGAAATGGCTACTTCGCCACCCGCGGCGCGGCGCCCGAATCTAAGGCCGACCAGATGCACTATCCCGGCACCTATGCCGCCGGGGTTTACAACCGTCTCGTCGACGACGTATCGGGCACGGCAATCGACAACGAGAGTCTCGTCAACCTGCCCAACTGGCTTGCCCTGACCTTCCGGGTCGACGGCGGCAGCTGGTTCGACATCGACGCCGTCAAGGTGCTGTCCTACCGACAGACCCTGGACCTTCGCGGCGCGGTACTGACGAGGGAGGTGCGCTTCCGTGACGACGCCGGACGCACCAGTTCGCTGACCCAGCAACGATTCGTCGCGATGCACATGCCCCACGTCGGCGCCCTTCAGACGACGATCGTCGCCGAGGACTGGTCAGGAACAATCGAGATTCGATCGACGCTGGACGGCAACGTCAAGGAACTCGCTCGTCGAGCGGTATCGGGATTTGGCCAACGATCACCTTGGGTTGGTGGAAAAGCGGGAGATCAATGACCACTCTGTGCTGTTGACAGTTCAGACGACCCAATCGCGCATTCCCATTGCCATGGCGGCGCGAAGCATCGTGTGGCGTGACGGAACTCCCGTCCCGGCCACCTATCGCCTGGTCGACCGGGCAGCAGAAATCGGGCACGATATCGCCGTCGAGCTGTCACTCGGTGATGCGTTGACGATAGAGAAGATCGTGACCCTCTTCACCGGGCGCGACGCCGCGACGTCCGAACCCGCTGGCGATGCCCAGCGCTGGCTGAGCCGACTCGGCCGGTTCGCCGAGTTGCGCGACGGGCACCTGACAGAATGGGCACATCTGTGGGAGCGCCTGTCCATCGAATTCGAAGACTTCACCGACGAATCACGCATCCTGCGCCTCCATCTCCTGCATCTGCTGCAGACGGTTTCACTCAACAGTTCCGACCTCGACGTGGGGGTGCCGGCGCGCGGACTTCACGGTGAGGCATATCGCGGGCACATCTTCTGGGACGAGCTGTTCATCTTCCCGGTACTCAACTTGCGAATGCCGACGATCACCCGGTCATTGCTGGGATACCGTTACCGGCGCCTGCCCGAAGCGCGTCACGCGGCCAAGGCGGCGGGCTATTCCGGTGCGATGTTCCCGTGGCAATCGGGCAGCGATGGACGCGAGGAAAGCCAACGCCTGCATCTCAATCCGCGCAGCGGCCGGTGGAACCCCGACTCGAGCGCTCATGCGCACCACATCGGCATCGCCGTCGCCTACAGCACGTGGACGTTTTATCAGGTCACCGGGGATCTCGCCTACCTCATCGACTACGGCGCGGAGATGCTGGCCGAGATCGCACGCTTCTGGGTGAGTAGGGCCACCTACGACGAAGAACGCGAACGCTACAGCATCCGAGGCGTCATCGGGCCCGATGAATTCCACTCGGGCTACCCCGACGCGCCTTACGACGGCATCGACAACAACGCATACACCAACGTGATGGCGGTCTGGGTGATCATGCGTGCCTTCGACGCACTGAAACTGCTACCACTGCCGAACCGACTCGACCTATTGGAGACACTCGGACTGCACAGTGCCGAACTGGCGCACTGGGACGAGGTAAGCCGACGGATGTACGTCCCGTTCCACGACGGCGTCATCAGCCAATTCGAGGGATACGGCGAGTTGGAGGAACTGGACTGGGACCGCTACCACCGGCAGTACGGCAACATCCAACGCCTCGATCGCATCCTCGAGGCAGAGAACGACGACGTGAACCGCTACAAGGCTTCCAAGCAGGCCGACGCCCTCATGCTGCTCTATCTGTTGTCGCTACCGGAGTTGCGTGAGCTACTCGACCGGCTCGGCTACCCCTTCATGCCCGACCAGGTCCCAAAAATGGTTGACTACTACCTGGCCCGCACATCGCACGGGTCGACGCTCAGCGGTGTGGTGCATACCTGGGTACTCGCCCGGGCGAACCGCCATCGTGCAATGGAGTTCTTCCAACAGGCGTTGAACTCCGACGTCTCCGACATCCAGGGCGGCACCACGGCCGAAGGCATTCACCTGGCGGCCATGGCCGGCAGCGTCGACCTCATGCAGCGCTGCTTCACCGGGCTGGAGACCCGGTCCAACCGCCTCATCATCTCCCCGCACTGGCCGGAAAAACTTGGCGTGCTGGCAATACCGATCCTCTACCGTGGCCTGCACCTGCACCTGCGGGTCAGTGGAAAGGGGGCGATCATCAG
>CAWCFA010000013.1:0-336374 GCA_963794785.1 uncultured Actinomycetota bacterium
GTCACCGGGCCCGCGGCGATCATGTCGGATATGAGCCATAGCGGTGACAGGACGGTTGCCACGATCACCGAGGTAATCGTCGCGGTGATCTTCCTTATGTTGCTTCTCGTCTACCGTTCGGTCATCACCGTAATTCTGTTGTTGCTGGTGGTCGGGGTAGAATTGCTAGTGGCCCGGGGAGTTGTTGCATTTATTGGCCATTACGGGATGATCGGTCTCACCACCTTCGCCGTAAATCTGCTGGTATCCCTCGTGATCGCGGCAGGAACCGACTACGGGATATTTTTCGTTGGGCGGTATCAGGAAGCGCGTCAGTCCGGCGAGGACAGGGAAGCGGCTTACTACTCCATGTACCGCGGGGTCGCTAAGGTCGTCGTGGCCTCAGGTTTGACGATCGCCGGAGCACTTTTCTGCCTGATCTTTACGCGGCTGCCCTCTTTCTACGTGCTGGCCGTCCCATGCGCGGTGGGCGTATTGGTTGCCGTCGCGGTCGCGATCACGCTGATTCCGGCAGTTATTTCCGTCGGGAGCCATTTCGGCCTGTTCGAGCCCAAGCGGAAAATCAACGATGGCGCATGGCGACGGGTAGGCACGGCGATCGTTCGATGGCCCGCGCCCATTTTCGTCGCGACATTGGCGGTCACGCTTGTCGGGCTGTTGACGCTGCCGGGCTACAAACCCAGCTACAACGACCAGAAGTTTATCCCGAAAGACATCTCCGGAAATTTGGGGTATGAGGCCGCAGCGCGACACTTTCCCCCGTCGGCAATGATGGCACCCGACGTCCTGTTGGTCGAGACCAATCACGATCTGCGTAATTCGGCCGATTTCCTGGTGTTGGAGAAACTGGCCAAGGCCGTCCTCGCTGTGCCGGGCATTTCGACCGTACAGGCCGTAACGCGGCCCGAGGGAACCCCGATCAAGCACACGACGATACCGTATTTGCTCAGTATGCAAGCCGCCGGCCAGCAGCAATTCATTACTTTTCAGAAGGCGCGCATGAACGACCTGCTCAAGCAGGCCGACATGATAACGGACGCGATCAACATCACGCAGCGCATGTATGAGCTGACAAAACAACTAGTCGCCACGACACATGACGTCGTCGTCAACACGCGTGAAATGCAGGCCCTCACGAACGAGCTGCGAGATAACATTTCGAACTTCGAGGATTTATTCAGGCCTCTCCGCAGTTACTTGTACTGGGAAAAACACTGCTACGATATTCCCATTTGCTTGTCGATAAGAAGCATATTCGATGGGCTCGACGGTGTTGACGCGATTAGCGACAAGCTGATCCTGCTGGTAGCAGACCTCGATCAGATTGACGTGCTCCTGCCGCAGGTGCTCGCCCAGATCCCGGAGACGATCGCGATCATGCAGGAATCGCGGACCATGCTGCTTACCATGCATAGCACCATGTCCGGGATCATGGGAAACATGGGCGACAATAGCAGCAATTCGACCGCCATGGGAAATGCGTTCGACACCGCCCAAAACGACGATTCTTTCTACTTGCCGCCAGAAACTCTTGAAGAGCAAAAACTTCCAGCGAATCATGGACCTATTCTTGTCGCCGGACGGCAAGGCCGTCCGTATGCTCATTTTGCAAAAGGGCGATCCCGCGTCACCGCAGGGGTTTTCGCAGGTCGACGCAATAAAAAGCGCGGCCGCGGAGGCGCTCAAGGGAACTCCGCTGGAAGACTCGAAGATCTACCTCGGCGGCACCGCAGCGAGTAGCGAAGGACATGGTGCAGGCTTCCAAATACGATCTCATGATCGCGGGCGTCGCCGCACTCTGCCTTATCTTCATGGTCATGCTGATCATGACCAGAAGTTTCGTTGCCGCGCTGGTGATCGTGGGGACGGTATTGCTTTCGCTGGGCGCGTCCTTCGGGCTCTCCGTGCTCGCCTGGCAGGATTTGCTCGGCATACAAATACACTGGTCGGTGCTGGTGATGTCGGTGATCGTCCTTTTGGCGGTGGGGTCTGACTATAATTTGCTTCTGGTAGCCCGGATCAAAGAGGAAATAGGCGCCGGCATAAACACCGGCATCATTCGCGCCATGGGTGGCACCGGCAAAGTCGTGACGAACGCGGGGCTGGTGTTCGCGTTGACAATGGGGTCCATGCTGGTCAGCGACCTCCGAACCATCGGTCAAGTGGGCACGACGATCGGTCTGGGTTTGCTGTTCGACACGCTGGTCGTGCGTGCGTTCATGACGCCGTCCATCGCCGCGCTGCTGGGGCGATGGTTCTGGTGGCCGCAACAAGTGCGCCCCCGCCCCGCAAGTTCCTTGCTTCGGCCCACAGGTCCCCGTCCGTTGGTACGGGCGTTGTTGCTGAGATAGCGGCAGTCAGTGGCGCATTTCCATTTCAGAAAACGACCGGCAACCGTGGGGAGCATCGTGGCACGAGGCGATAGCGAAAGCGGTGGCCGCCCATGAGTACCGAAAGCCCTCGGCCGCCCTTCATGGCGCGGACGATCCGCCGGCTTTCAGTTTTCATCATTCTGGCATGGGTGGCGTTGACGGCCACCGTTACTTTCGCGGTTCCGCCGTTGGAGCGGGTCGGCGAGCAGCATGCCGTACCACTGGCTCCTCAAGACGCGCCGTCGGTGCGCGCCATGACCACCATGGGCAAGGCCTTCAAAGAGTCCGATTCGGACAGTTTCGCGATGGTCGTACTAGAGGGACAGCAACCGCTCGGGGACGACGCTCGTACGTACTACCGCGAATTGGTTCGCAAATTACGCGACGACCCGCGGCATGTCGAACACGTGCAAGATTTGTGGGGAGATCGACTCACAGCGGTGGGCGTGCAAAGTCCCGACGGCAAGGCCGCATATGTGCAGGTGAATCTGGCCGGCAACCAAGGCACCACCCTAGCGCAGGAATCGGTGACGGCGGTCCGGCAGATCATCAGGCAGACGCCGCCTCCTTCCGGTATCGAGGCCCATCTCACCGGCCCGGCAGCGCTCATCCCGGACATGGTGCGCAGTGGCAACGACTCCCTTTTGAAGATGACCCTGATCGCCGGAGCAATCATCTTCGTCGTACTGCTTTTCGTTTACCGTTCGATCACCACCGTGATTCTGGTGGTAATCGGCGTCGGAGTCGAAGTTGGTTCGGCCCGAGGGATCATCGCGTTTCTCGGCGATAACGACTTGGTTGCGCTGTCGACATTTGCCATTAATCTGCTGGTGGCGCTCTCGATGGCGGCCGGAACCGATTACGGAATATTCTTTTTCGGTCGTTATCAAGAGGCCCGACAGGCTGGCGAGGACCGCGAAACGGCCTACTACACCACCTACCGCGGGGTCGCTCCCGTCGTTTTGGGTTCCGGATTGACCATCGCCGGAGCAATGTTGTGCCTGAGCTTTACCCGGATGCCCATTTTCCAGACCATAGGTGTGCCGTGCGCCGTGGGGATGCTCATCGCGGTAGCGGTCGCGCTCACGCTGGTTCCAGCAGTTTTGGCCCTCGGAAGTCGCTTCGGGCTATGCGACCCCAAGCGCAAAATGGCGCAACAACGATGGCGAGGAGTCGGCACAGCGATTGTCCGCTGGCCCGCGCCCATTCTCGCTGCGACATTAGCGGTCGCGCTGATCGGCCTGGTGACGCTTCCGGGCTACAAAACGAGCTACGACGACCGGTCTTATCTACCCAAAGATCTTCCGGCTAATTTGGGGTACGCGGCCGCCGATCGCCATTTCTCGCAATCACGAATGTTGCCCGATATTCTGACGATCCAATCTGATCACGACATGCGTAATTCGGCGGATTTTCTCGTGCTGCACAAACTAGCCAAGGCGATTTTTCGGGTTCCGGGTATTTCTCGGGTGCAGGGCGTAACCCGGCCCGAGGGGACGCCGATCGAACACACTTCTATACCCTTCCTGATCAGCGTGCAAAACGCGGCTATGCTGCAAAATATGGAATTCATGAAAGCTCGCATGAATGACATGCTCAAAGAAGCCGACGCGCTTGCAAGGCAAATCACGGTATTGAACCGCTTGTACTCAATACAGCGGCAGCTGACCGCCGTTGCTCACGCTACGGTCGGCATTGGACTAGAGGTTCAAGCCATCGTGGATGAGCTAGAATACCACATAGCGGATTTCGACGATTTCTTCAGGCCAATTCGAAGTTACTTTTACTGGGAAAAGCATTGCGCCGATATCCCGCTATGCTCGTCGTTCAGGTCGATATTTGATCTGCTCGATGGCGTCAGTGCACTTCGCGATATATTGCACATTGTCATTAAAGATGCGGTAAAGGCGGATGGGCTGGCAGCGCAGCTACTCCCGCTGACCCCACGACTGATCGCGATCGCGGAGGCCTCGCGCGTCATGCTGCTGACGAACCACAGCACTACGTCTGGGCTCCTCGGCGGATTGGAGGGAGCGAGCCAAAACGCCACCGCGATGGGGCAGGCGTTCGACGCCGCTAAAAACGACGATTCCTTCTATCTGCCCCCCGACATCTTCCAGAACCCGAGCTTTCAGCGAGCCGTAAACTCCTTCATGTCGCCGGACGGGAAAGCGGCACGATTCATCATTTCGCATGCGGGCGATCCCGCGACGCCCGAGGGCCTAGCCCGGGTCGATCGGATCAGGGCGGCAGCCGAAGAAGCGCTTAAGACGACTCCGCTGGAGAGCGCGAAGATTTCTCTCGCCGGCGCCGCATCGACCTACAAAGACTTCAGCGACGGCGCAAAATACGATCTGTGGATCGCGCTCGTTGGTGCGCTTTGCCTCATTTTCGTCATCATGCTCGCCCTCACGCGAAGTTTTGTGGCCGCCCTGGTTATCGTGGGCACGGTGCTGCTCTCGTTGGGCGCATCGTTTGGGCTGTCGGTGCTGGTGTGGCAGTACATTCTTGGCATCAAATTGCACTGGATGGTGCTTCCGATGTCGGTGATCGTCCTTTTGGCGGTGGGATCTGACTACAACTTGCTCCTGGTATCCCGGATGAAAGAGGAAATAGCCGCCGGCATAAATACCGGCATCATCCGTGCCATGGGCGGCACCGGAAAGGTCGTCACAAACGCGGGCCTGGTGTTCGCCTTCACCATGGCCTCAATGATATTCAGCGACTTGCTGATTATCGGCCAGCTCGGGACCACTATCGGCCTGGGCCTGTTGTTCGACACCTTGGTCGTGCGCTCGTTCATGACACCGTCGATCGCCGCGCTGCTCGGACGGTGGTTCTGGTGGCCACAGACAGTTCGTCCCCGCCCGGCCAGTTTCATGCTGCGGTCTGAGCCACCGCGAGCGGTGGTGCGGGCCTTGCTACAAAGGAATGCCCACCCCGATGACGCGGTCACAAGCGAACTCCCGAGGCTGTCCGTCTAGGTTTGCGTTCGCACGCTTACCGGCGCCGTCGGGGGCTTGCGCTAAGGGTTTGCAAGACGGGTCGGCGCACGCGGTTTAGCGCCGATAGAAACCAACTTTGATGAGCGAGTTGATATAGCTGAAATTTGATTATCCTGACTTTTATCAAACTAGTGCGCACCATGGTCGTGGATTCTGGCGAGGGCCTCGGCGAGATCTTCGGGTAGTGGTTCGGCGGCGGTGAGTGTTTGTCGTCCGGCTTGGATCGTTACGGTGCGGTAGCGGCGCACGGTGCGGACGAACTTCTTGATGCTCCAACCGGTTTGGTGCTCGATCCAGTGCGTGACCGCCATCGCGGCGAACACGATCGTGAGGTGGGCATCGATCGATTCCCGTTTGTGGTGGTAGATCGGGCGGGCCCGTAGGTCGTGCTTGGACATCCGGAAGGCCTTCTCGATGCGCCACAACTGGTGATACGCGCCGATGACGAAGTCGGCGGTTTGGTCGGTCAGGTTGGTGGTGTAACCCTTCCACCCCGCCAGTTCGCGTGTCTTGGCCTCCAACTCCCGGTTGACGGTCTTGGTGGCGCCGGTGAGCTTGATGAACCGGTTGCGTTTCACCGCGGCCTTGCCGTCGACGGCGCGTTGGGCCTTGGCGACCTGCTCATCGATGCCGCGCAGCGTGCGCCGTGCCCGGTCGGCACGATATTGGTAGTGCACGACCCGGTCGGGTATGCCGCGAGCCTTCTCGCTACTCGTCGCCGGCCACGGCTGGGTCAACACGTGCCCATCGGGGATGTCATCACCAGGATGCTTGTCCCGCCACTCCTGAACGATGTTGGGCAGGAACGGGATCCGAGTCCCGAGGATGAACGACAACCCAGCGACTTGGATCGCGACCTGGTTGGATTCCGAGATCATCCCTGCATCCGCAACGACGGTCACGTCGGTCAGCTGGTGGGCGGCCTTGAAGGCGTTGATCACCGGCAGCATGGTGGCGGTCTCGGCCTTGTTGCCCTCGAAGGCCTCCAAGGCCAGCGGGAACCCGGTCCCGTCCGTCAACAGTCCGATGGTGATTTGGGGTTCTAGGCGACGTTCCTTGGAGAATCCCGGCTCCCGGAACCCGTCACCGGCATCGGTCTCGAAGTACAGAGTAGACACGTCGTAGAGCACCAGGGAGGTCGGACCCAACTCGGCGTGCCGAGCGCAGGCCTTCGAGAGTGCTTGCCGGAAGGCGGGTTTGGCGAATATCGGCAAGCGGCGGTTCAGCGTCGGATACGACGCCGCGGCCACACCGGTCTCGGCCAACACCCGCAACGAATCAGCCTTGCTGGTCGGCTCGATGATCCGCGCGCACACCAACTGGGAGAACACCTCGTCCCCGCCAGCGGCCTCATCGAACCCGAGCACCTCGTATGCCCGGCGCAACGACTCCCACAGATGCGCCGCCCGCGTCGAGGTGATCGGCAACGGTTCCGCCCCCGACTGCGTAGCGACACCGAGATCCAACTCGGTCTGCCCGGCGGCCAACCGCGCCGCAGCAGCGGCATTCAGGGCGGCCAGCGCCGCCTCATCATGAGCCGAACCGAGATGCTCGATCGAGCGTGACCCCCGCCGAGACGACCACACGATCTGCACCGCCGTCGCCCCGGAACTGGTCTTTACCGTGCGCACATACGCCACGAACGCACCCTACGACCCCACGCCTAGTGCACAGATCAGCACCAGCCACGCACCGAACCGCCTGCTCACAGCCCTACGACGTCGCCGACCCCGACATAGTGATAAAAGTCAGGAAACCAACTTTGATGAGCGAGTTGATATAGCTGAAATTTGATTATGGGATCGGGATCACGATGCCGGCATACTTCAGCGCTAAATCTTCTAAGCCGATCATTATTGCCAGCGTCGTATACCCGAAAACTAGTAGCTCATACAGTATTCCTACTGAAAGTTGGAATGCAGACGAGGCAAATGCAAAAATTCCGTTTATCTCACTGGCTATCTGGTTCGGAATGTCGGCGATGCTGCTCGCGACGCTGCTCGCAGACGATGCGGCAGCCGAAACCAACGACCCAGCGTTGACGGACTCAGCGGCCGTATACGAGCCTGCCGCCGCATGCAAGTGCTGCACAAACTGCTGCTGAAACGCCGAGGCCTGCCCGGCCAGGGCCTGATACTCCTTGGCGAAACCGGAGAACAGGTTCGCGATGCCGGCCGACACCTCATCGGCGGCCGCGGGTACCACCGAGCCGGTCGTAGCTGCCGCCGTCACGTGGGCCGCGTCGACCGTGGAACCGATGGCCGCGACATCCGTTGCCGCCGCCGAAATCGCCCCCGGTACCGCCGTCACATCCGACATGTCCACCCTCCTATGCGGTCGCCATCGACCAGTGGCACGGCGAAGGGAATGACACCAACCCGTCGCGGCCTCTAGGGACTCTAACCCTACTGACACTGTTACAACTGGCGTTTGGGAATATTCCGGAATATAGGGAAGCAGAACTTGCCGACACACCAGACTCGGCTGCATTTCGCGCCGATTTCACCTAGCTGACCTGCGCGGGAGCAGTCAGACGAACACGCCGCCCAACACGACGTCGCACTAACACGCAGGCGCGATTACGGCTGATTTCACACGAGCCGCGCTGCGCTCCGGAGTCTCAGCTGGCTTTCCGCAGCGGCGACGGGTGCGCTCTGGATGGCAATTCGACAACCGGGGCCAACCCGGCGAAGAGATCGCTCGCAGTTGCGATGGTGCGCTCAACGAAGGATGCGAAATCCAGGAAAGAGATGTCCTCCCGGATCCACTGGGACCTGCGGGCCGAAACACCGATGCGCTGTCGATCGGAAGTGGAACGGTGCACGATCGCAGTGACGTCGCGACTCTGCTGATTCCAGGTGTCGGCGTAGTGCGTTATCCAGGACTGGTCGGACAGGGGGAAGAGGCACGCGGGCGTGACTTCAATGGTCAACATGTCGCCGAACGACGGGGACATTCGGAGGTGGACGTGCAGCCGCCGGGGATGGGCGTCGACGACAGCGAAGTATTCGCCCTCGTGCTCGCCTCGAAGGGACCGCAGCCCGCAAGCGCGCATATAGCGTTCGGTCAGGTTCTCGCAGAGCACGTCGCTTGTCATGGTCTTTATGTTGAGCCCAGCCACCGTGTAGACCCTTTGAGTGGACCCATGCGGCATCGAAGAATCTGCTGAGAATCGGCTGAGCGAGCCGCCGGTCCGGGCCGCAATCTCAGCTGGCGTCCCGCAGTAAGGGCTGCGATCTGGAGGGCAACTCGACAACCGGGGTCAGCCCTTCGAAGAGAGCGATGGCGGATGCGATGGTGCGATCAGCGAAAGTGGCGAAATCCTCGAAAGAGATGCCCTCCCGGATCCACTGCGATCTGCGGGCCAAAACACCGACGCGTTGCGGATTAGAGGTGCAGTGCACGATCGCGGAGACTTCGCGCCCCTGCTTGTTCCACGCATCGGCGAACTGCGTCAGCCAGGGCCGCTGGTCTACGGAGAACAAGCAGGCGGGAGTGACCCGCACGGTCAACACGTCGCCAAACGACGGGGACATTTTGAGGTGCACGTTGAGCCGTCGGGGATGGGCGTCGACGACAAAGAAATATTCGCCATCGTGCGCGTGCCGGAAGAACCGCACCCCGCAGGTGCACAGATAGCGCTCGATCAGGTTCGCGTAATGGGGCTCGTTCGTCATGAGATCTATGTTGGAGCCAGCGACTTTGTGCACGCTTTGACTGAGCAAGCCGGGACCAAAGAATCGCGTGAGAACTAGCTGTGCGAGCGGAGCCCGGAATGGTGGGCGCGCCGACTGTGATGAGTGATACTCGCGGTTTTGCAGGCGCGGCGGCGACGGCCACCTTATTCTCCTACGAATGTCCGAAACGTCCCTCCCAGCGATGCTGCGCGAACGCGCCACCCTGCAGCCCAATGACGCCGCATTCACGTTTATCGATTACGAGGAGGACTCGGGCGGTGTCGCCGAGAGTCTGACGTGGCTGCAGGTATACCGGCGAGCGCTAAATGTTGCGCGTGAGCTAAGGCTTTGTGCATCACCGGGTGACCGGGCGGTGATATTGGCGCCCCAGGGACTCGATTACATCGTTGCCTTTCTGGGCGCGCTACAGGCCGGACTCATCGCCGTTCCGCTTACCGTCCCGCACGGTGTCGGCGATGCGCGTGTTGAGTCGGTGCTGCGCGACGCGTCGCCTGCCGTCGTTCTCACGACATCCGCTGTGATAGGCGAGGCCGTCCGGGCCGTGACGCCGCCGGGAACATCCGCGCCGCCGCTGATCGAGGTTGATTTACTGGATCTGGATGCCAAAGTGCGATTCCGCGCCGACGAGGATGACTATCCGAGCGCCGCGTATTTGCAGTACACGTCCGGATCGACGCGGAGCCCGGCCGGCGTAATGGTCTCCTACGCGAACCTGGTTTCGAATTACCAGATGACGATGCGCGGCTTTTTTCAGCGCAGCGAAGGAATTGAGCCACCGGACCACACGATCGTGTTGTGGCTGCCGTTCTACCACGACCTCGGATTGATCATGGGAGTTTGCACACCGGTGCTTTCGGGATGCCACGCGGTGCTCACCAGCCCGGTGGCTTTCCTGCAGCGCCCGGCCCGCTGGATGCAAATGGTGGCCTCCTATCCCAGCGCGTCCACGGGGGCACCCAACTTTGCCTTCGAACTGGCGACACGCAAAACAACAGATGACGACATGGCCGGATACGACCTCAGCAATGTGTCGACCATTATCAGCGGTGCCGAGCGAGTACTCCCCGAGACAATCAAACGATTCAGCGAGCGGTTCAAGCGGTTCAACCTTCGCGAGTCGGTGATCCGGCCCACCTATGGGCTCGCCGAGTCGACTCTGTACGTGGCGACCACCAACGAGGGTCAACCGCCGGGAATCGTCGACTTCGAAACCGACAAGCTGGCCGAAGGCCAGGCGCAACGGTGCGTCAGTGGAACCGGCACGTCGCTGGTGAGCTATTCCGCGATAGACGCCCCCACCGTACGGATCGTCGACCCCGACACGCGCATCGAGTGTGCGCCGGGAACTACCGGCGAGATCTGGGTGCACGGCGACAACGTCGGACTGGGCTATTGGGAGAATCCGACGGAAACCGAGCGCACCTTCGGGGGCATGCTGGCTGACCCGTCGCCCGGGACACCCGAAGGGCCGTGGCTGCGGACCGGTGATCTGGGCTTCCTGTCCGACGGTGAACTGTTCATCGTCGGCCGCATCAAGGATCTGTTGATCGTGTACGGGCGCAACCACGCTCCCGAAGACATCGAGGCGACGATCCAGGGAATCACCCGAGGCCGCGTCGCGGCGATCGCCGTTCCGCGGGAGGGCATGGAAGAGCTCGTCGCCGTCATCGAAGTCAAGACGGACGGCGAATCCGACGAGGCCGCGCTGCAGAAGCTCGCGCTTGTCAAGCGTCAGGTCACCGCGGCGATCTCCAACGCGCACAGCCTCTCCGTCGCAGACCTGGTCCTGGTGCCACAGGGTTCGATCCCCATTACCACCAGCGGCAAGGTCCGGCGATCCACTTGTGTCGAGCAGTACCAGCGGAATCAATTCGCCCGCGTGGATGCCGAGCCGTCAGAACCTGCGCTCGGGTAGAGATCAGGGCCTTCCAGCCTTCAGCGAGACCGCGCGACTGCGACCATCGCCGAGGTGATCTGGGCGATCTGGTCCGGCGGGCAGATGTACGGCGGCATCGCATAGATGAGGTTGCGGAACGGCCGCAGCCAGACGCCGCGGTCCAGTGCCACCGGGGTGGCGACGGCCAGGTCGACGGGCCCGTCGCATTCGATGACGCCGATGGCGCCGCACACCCGCACGTCGGTCACGCCGGGCAACGCCCGGGCGGGTTCGAGGCCGGCCGTCAGCCCCGCGGATATCTCGGCGACCCGGGACCGCCAGTCCTGACCGAGCAGGACCTCGACGCTGGCCACCGACACCGCACACGCCAGCGGGTTAGCCATGAAGGTGGGCCCGTGCATCAGCGCTCCCGCCTCCCCCGTGCTGATGGTGTGCGCGATGTCGGCGGTGCAGAGCGTGGCGGCCAGGCTGAGGTAGCCGCCGGTGAGCGCCTTGCCGACGCACATGATGTCCGGGCTCACCCCGGCGTGGTCGGCGGCGAACAGCTCACCGGTGCGCCCGAAGCCGGTGGCGATCTCGTCGAAGATCAGCAACACCTGGTGCCGTCGGCAGATATCGCGCAGGTCGCGCAGATACTGCGGGTCATGGAACCGCATTCCGCCCGCGCCCTGCACGACGGGTTCGACGACGACGGCGGCCAGCTCCGCCGCGTGCCGCGCCAGCTGGGCCTCGAACGCGGCGGTGTAGCCGGGGTCGTAGTCGCGCGGCACCTGCGGGGCGAAAACCTGGGTGGCCAGGATGTCGGTCCACAGCGAGTGCATGCCGCCGTCGGGGTCGCAGATGCTCATCGGGGTGAAGGTGTCGCCGTGGTAGCCGCCCCGCCAGGTCATCAGCCGGCGCTTGTCCGGCTGGCCGCGGCTGCGCCAGTACTGCAGCGCCATCTTGACCGCGACCTCCACCGACACCGACCCCGAGTCGCTGAAGAACACCGTCTCCAAGCCGGCCGGGGTGATTTCCACCAGCAGCTGCGCCAGCCGGGCGGCGGGCTCGTGGGTGAGGCCGCCGAACATGACGTGGTTCATGGTCGCCAGCTGGCTGGCCAGCGCGGCGTCCAGGACCGGGTGGCCGTGCCCGTGGATCGCGGTCCACCAGGAGCTCATCGCGTCCAGTGCCTCGATCGGTTTCCCGTCCCTGACCAGCGTCAGCCAGGCGCCGCGGGCCGCGACGGCCACCACCGGCGGCACCGCCTCGGCGCCGATGGTGCTGTACGGATGCCACAGATGCGCGGCGTCGATCGCGCTGATTTGCTCGGGCGTCAACCCGGGTGTCGCCGCAGGCATAGAGGTCGAGCGTAAAGCAGGCTGGTTCGCGCAAACCCCCGCCATCGGGCAGCATCTACTGGCGTGGCTTCACCGCATCAGACCGATGACCCCTCCGCGGGTGATTGGACACCCTCCCCTGCCGCGCCCGTAGACGCCGAAGACTTCCCGGAAGAAGCCCCTGACTCGGGTGGCGTGGAGCCCCAGGCACCGAAGGTGCTTCGGCTGCGGATCGCCGCTTGGGACGTGATCTGCACTCTGGCGCTGCTGGGGGCGCTGCTGCTGCTGGCGACGATGACGAAGTGGCCGTCCACCCTCTTCGGCTTCATGTCGCAGGTGTGCGAGGGCGACGAGTGCGGGGCGGTGCCGTTTGGAATCGACTTCTACATTCGCCCGCTGGTGTGGGGCGGCATCGGTGCGGCGATCACCGCGGCCACCCTTGGTCCGTTCGTGTCGATGTTGAAGGGCTGGTACATGTCCTTCTGGCCGGCCCTCGCGATGGCCCTGATCGTGATCGCCGCGGTGGTCGGCTCGGTACTGACCGCCATCTGCCGGCCTTACTGGGGCTAAACCCGTCGGGCCGAACCGACACTGAACTGAGATAGCGCCGCAACGGCGTTCCTGTGGGCTCGAAATAACAACTGCACACTCAAGATTGGGTGCTCCAGTCACCATCGGGTCACGGTCGTACAAAGAATGCCCTGTGGCCCTCACCTGCTATTTCGCGCCAGTGATTTCTGTTGTAGAAGTGTTTGTAGTGACTGGTGTGAATTAAGCCATCACGGCGTTCGGCCCCGACGTGGAGGCGATCGCGTGAAGCCCAAAACGCCCGAGAGGGACCCGAAAAAGACTAGGAGGTTGGTATCCAATGAAACGCATCTACGGCTTTATCCTCGGTCTGGCCGTGCTGGCGGCCCCGATGGCTGCCATGTCGGCTCTGGCTAGTGCCGACCCCACCACCAAACCGATGGACTATCAGCAGGTGACCGACACGGTCGTGGCGCGCGGCCTGGCGGCCCGCGGCATCCCGTTCTCGTGGGCCGGCGGCGGTGTGAACGGGCCCTCGCGCGGCACCGGCTCGGGCATCAACACCGTCGGGTTCGACGCGTCGGGCCTGATGCAGTACGCCTACGCCGGCGCGGGCATCAAGCTGCCGCGTTCTAGCGGCGCGATTTACCAGGTCGGCCAGAAGATCCTGCCGCAGCAGGCGCAGAAGGGCGACATGCTTTTCTACGGGCCTAACGGCACGGAGAGCGTCGCGATGTTCCTGGGGAACAACCAGATGCTGGAGGTCGGCGACGTCGTCCAGGTTTCGCCGGTCCGCACTAGCGGCATGACGCCGTACGCGGTCCGGGTGCTCGGGACCCCGCAGGCACCGTTGCAGCTGGCACCGGCGCAGCAGCTGCCGGGCCAGCCGGCACCGTTGGCTCCGGCGCAGCAGTTGCCGGGTCAGCCGGCACCGGTGCAGCAGGCGCCGTTGCAGCAGACCGCCGGGCAGGCGCCTCTACCGGGGGCGCCGTTGCCGGCACCGGCCGCACCAGCGCCCGCACCGCAGGGCCCGGTGATCCAGATTCCGGGACAACCGCCGATCCAGCTCCCGACGCTGCCGACGCTGCAGTTGCCGGGACAGCCGGCGCCTGCGCCGGCGCCTGCGCCTGCGCCGAACCAGGGGCCGGTGATCAGCACCTTCCGGTAACTTCGCGGCCGCTCGACCATCCGCCACCTGCCCCGTTACGAGCACTGTCGCTCGGTGGGCAGGTGGCGGAATTGGTAGATTGGCTGTCAATATGATCAGCCCGTCACCGCCTCGTCCGCAGGCCACCGCCCCCGCGCCGATGGCCGAACGGGGCAGTTCGACGGGCTTTTATCGGTACGATCTCGACGGCTTGCGGGGCATCGCGATCGCGTTGGTCGCCGTTTTCCACATCTGGTTCGGCCGGGTTTCCGGAGGCGTGGACGTCTTCCTGGCGCTGTCCGGGTTCTTCTTCGGCGGCAAGCTGCTGCGCGCCGCGCTGAACCCCTCGCTATCGCTGTCGCCGGTTTCCGAGGTGGTACGGCTGGTCCGACGGCTGGTTCCGGCGCTCGTCGTAGTCCTGGCCGGGTGCGCGCTGTTGACCATCCTGGTGCAGCCACAGACCCGCTGGGAGACCTTCGCCGACCAGAGCCTGGCCAGCCTGGGCTACTACCAGAACTGGGAGCTGGCCAGCACGGCGTCCAACTACCTGCGGGCGGGCGAGGCCGTCAGCCCGTTGCAGCACATCTGGTCGATGTCGGTGCAGGGGCAGTTCTTCATCGCGTTCCTGCTGCTGGTCACGGGGTGCACGTATCTACTTCGGCGCCTGGGAGCCCGGCACCAGCGCACCGCGTTCGTGGTCCTGCTCAGCGCGCTGACGGTGGCGTCGTTCGTCTACGCGATCTTCGCCCACCAGGACGACCAGGCCTGCGCGTACTACAACAGCTTCGCGCGGGCCTGGGAGCTGCTGCTGGGCGCGCTCGTCGGCGCGCTGGTGCGCTACATCCGCTGGCCGATGTGGCTGCGCACCGTCCTGGCCACCGTCGCGCTGGCGGTGGTGCTGTCCTGCGGCGCCCTGATCGACGGCGCCCGGGAATTCCCCGGCCCGTGGGCGCTGGTCCCGGTCGGCGCCACCGTGCTGCTGATCCTGGCCGGGGCCAACCTGCCTTTCGGCGCCGACGGCCGGCTGCCGCTGCCCAATCGGCTGCTGGCGGCCGGCCCGTTGGTGGCGCTGGGTGCCATGGCGTACTCGCTGTACCTGTGGCACTGGCCGCTGCTGATCTTCTGGCTGTCCTACACCGGCGACCCGCACGTCAACTTCATCGAGGGCGCGGTGCTGCTGCTGGTCTCGGGCTTGCTGGCCTACCTGACCACCCGCTTCGTCGAGGACCCGCTGCGCTACCGAGTGCCTGTTGGCGTGACGGCGATCCCGTTGAGAGCACGTCTGCGCCGGCCCACGATGGTGCTGGGATCGGTGGTGGTGCTGCTGGGCGTCACCCTGACCGCGACGTCGTTCACCTGGCGTCAGCACGTCAACGTCGAACGCGCCACCGGCAAGGAACTGATCGGACTCAACCCCGACGACTACCCGGGTGCGCGCGCGCTGACCGAGCACGTCCGGGTGCCCGCGCTGCGGATGCGGCCCACCGTCCTGGAAATCAAGGATGACCTGCCCGCCACCACCAGGGACGGCTGCATCAGCGACTTCGTCAACCCGGCCGTGGTCAACTGCACCTACGGCGACCGGGACGCCATCCGCACCATCGCGCTGGCCGGCGGGTCGCACGCGGAACACTGGCTGCCCGCACTCGACCAGCTCGGGCACCAGCACAACTTCAAAGTGGTGACCTACCTCAAAATGGGCTGCCCGCTGTCCACCGAGCAGGTCCCGCTGATCATGGGCAACAACGCCCCCTACCCGCAGTGCCGCGAGTGGGTGCAACGCACAATGGCCAAGCTGGTCTCCGACCGCCCCGGCTACGTGTTCACCACCTCGACCCGGCCGTGGAACATCAAACCCGGCGACGTCATGCCGGCAACCTACATCGGGATCTGGCAAACGTTGTCCGACAACAACATTCCCACCCTCGCGATGCGCGACACCCCGTGGCTGGTCAAAAACGGCAAGCCGTTCGATCCCGCGGACTGCCTGGCCAAGGGCGGCAGCGCGCAGTCGTGCGCGATCAAGCGCTCCGACGTCCTGGCCGACCACAATCCCACTGTCGACTTCGTCACACGTTTCCCGTTGCTGAAGCCACTCGACATGTCCGATTCGATATGCCGCGCCGACGTGTGTCGCCCCGTCGAAGGAAACGTGCTGATCTACCACGGCGCGCATCACCTGTCCCCCACCTACATGCGGACCATGGTCGACGAGCTCGGCCGCCAGATCGCGGCAAACACCGGTTGGTGGTGACCGGGGCACGGCGCGCTGCGACCATCCGGCGCGGATAAGGTCTGAACATGCCGTCGAACCCTGGGGCCGCGCCCGCGCAGCCGACCGTCTGGCCCGGCAACGCCTATCCACTCGGGGCGTCGTATGACGGCGCAGGGACCAACTTTTCGCTGTTCTCCGAGATCGCGCACAAGGTCGAGCTGTGCCTGATCGACGAGAAGGGCGACGAATCGCGCATCCGCCTCGATGAGGTCGACGGGTACGTCTGGCACGCCTATCTGCCGGGCATCACCCCGGGCCAGCGCTACGGGTTTCGGGTGCACGGCCCGTTTGATCCGGCGGCCGGGCACCGGTGCGACCCGAGCAAGCTGCTGCTCGACCCGTATGGCAAGGCGTTCGACGGCGATTTCACCTTCGGCCAGGCGTTGTATTCCTATGACCAGGAGGTCGTCGGCAAGGACGGCGACGGGACCGAAACCGGCACTCCGCCGATGGTCGACTCGCTCGGCCACACCATGACCAGCGTCGTGATCAACCCGTTCTTCGACTGGGGATCCGACCGGGCGCCGCTGAGGCCATACCACGAGACGGTGATCTACGAGGCGCACGTGAAGGGCATGACGCAGTCGCACCCCGGCGTGCCCGCGGCGCTGCGCGGCACGTACGCCGGGATAGCCCACCCGGTGATCATCGAGCACCTCAAGTCTTTGAACGTCACGGCGCTCGAGCTGATGCCGGTGCACCAGTTCATGCACGACGAGCGGCTGCTGGACCTCGGCCTGCGAAACTACTGGGGCTACAACACGTTCGGGTTCTTCGCCCCGCAATACCAGTACGCGTCGACCCCGCAAGCCGGCAGCGCGGTGCCCGAATTCAAGACGATGGTGCGCGCCCTGCACGAAGCCGGCATCGAGGTGATCCTCGACGTGGTCTACAACCACACCGCCGAAGGCAACCAACTGGGCCCCACGATCAACTTCCGCGGCATCGACAACAAGGCCTACTACCGACTGGTCGACGAGGACCTACGGATCTACAAAGACTTCACCGGCACCGGCAACAGCCTAAACGCCCGCCACCCGCACGTCCTGCAGCTGATCATGGATTCACTGCGCTACTGGGTGACCGAGATGCACGTCGACGGGTTCCGGTTCGACCTGGCCTCCACGCTGGCCCGCGAGTTTTACGACGTCGACCGGCTCTCGGCGTTCTTCGACCTGGTGCAACAGGATCCGGTGGTCAGCCAGGTGAAACTGATCGCCGAGCCCTGGGACGTCGGCGAGGGCGGCTACCAGGTCGGCAACTTCCCGGGTTTGTGGACCGAGTGGAACGGGAAGTACCGGGATACTGTGCGCGACTACTGGCGGGGCGAGCCCGCGACCCTGGGCGAGTTCGCCTCCCGGCTGACCGGGTCATCGGACCTCTATGAGGCGAGCAGTCGCCGCCCCAGCGCCAGCATCAATTTCGTCATCGCCCACGACGGCTTCACGCTCAACGACCTGGTGTCCTACAACGAGAAGCACAACCTGGCCAACGGCGAGGACAACCGCGACGGGGAAAGCCACAACCGGTCGTGGAACTGTGGCGTCGAAGGCCCCACCGACGACCCCGAAATCCAGGAACTGCGCCGCCGCCAGATGCGCAACTTCTGGGCCACCCTGATGGTCAGCCAGGGCACGCCGATGATCGCGCACGGCGACGAGATCGGCCGCACCCAAAACGGTAACAACAACGTCTACTGCCAGGACTCCGAATTGGCGTGGATGGACTGGTCTTTGGTCGACAAGAACGCCGACCTGCTGACTTTCGCCCGCAAGGTGACCGCGCTGCGCAAGAAGCATCCGGTGTTCCGGCGGCGCCGGTTCTTCGAAGGCGAGCCGATCCGAAGCGGCGACGAGCCCCACGACATTGCCTGGCTGACACCGGGTGGCGTGGAAATGACCCACGACGACTGGGATAAGAGCTTCCACCACAGATGTGTGGCGGTGTTTCTCAACGGTGAGGCCATCAGCGCACCCGATGCCCGCGGCGAGCGGGTGGTCGACGATTCATTCCTGTTGTGCTTCAACGCCCATGACGAGTGCGTCGAGTTCGTGACACCACACGACGATTACGCGCAGGAGTGGACCGTGGAAATCGACACCCATGATCCCGTCGGCTCGGCGGATTTGGTCATAACGGCGGGGACGACAGTCGAAGTGCCGGAGCGCTCGCTGTTGATCCTGCGCAAGACTCAGTGACATATGGGTTTTCCCATCCTGTCCACCTACCGCTTGCAGTTGCGTGGGCCATCCAGCGGCTTCGGATTCACCTTCGCCGACGCCGAGAACCTGTTGGACTACTTCGACGAGCTCGGGGTATCGCATCTGTATCTGTCGCCGATCATGACCGCGGTCGAGGGGTCGACACACGGGTATGACGTCACCGATCCGACGACGGTGTCGCCGGCACTCGGGGGTGCTGCTGGGCTGGCTCGGTTGTCGGCGGCCGCCCGCGCACGCGGCATGGGCCTTATCGTCGACATCGTCCCGAACCACGTCGGGATCGACAAGCCCGAACAGAACCCGTGGTGGTGGGATGTGTTGCAGCACGGGCGATCCTCGGAGTATGCCTCATTCTTCGACATCGACTGGGAGGTCGGGAACGGCCGAATCGTGCTGCCGGTGCTGGGATCCGACGAGGACGTCGCCGACCTTGAAGTCTCCGACGGCCTGCTGCGGCTGGGCGGCCTGGCTTTCCCGATCGCGCCCAACACCTCATCCGGCACCGGCGCGGAGGCGCATGACCGGCAAAATTATGAGCTGGTGGGATGGCGGCGCGGGCTGGTCGGTTACCGGCGGTTTTTCTCCATCACGTCGCTGGCCGGGCTGCGCCAGGAAGATCGCGCGGTATTCGAGGCCAGCCACTTGGAGGTGGCCCGCTGGTTTAGTGAGGGGCTCGTCGACGGCGTGCGCATCGACCACCCCGACGGATTGGCCGATCCCTGCGGCTATTTGGCGTGGCTGCGCGAATTGGTGGGCCCTGACGCCTGGATCGTGATCGAAAAGATCCTGGCCGCCGACGAGGCGCTGGACCTTTCCCTGCCGGTGGACGGCACCACCGGCTACGACGTGTTGCGGGAAGTGGGCGGAATCTTCGTCGACCCGTCTGGCGCCGCGGCGCTGACCGCGCTGGTCGAGTCGGCGGGCGCGGACCATGCGGCGGTGCCGTTCGTGTTGGCGGACCTCAAGATGCAAGCGGCGACCGACACCCTGGCCAGTGAGCTGAGCAGGCTTCGGCGCGTTGTTGTCGCGGCGGCAGGGGCCGATGATCCTTTGCTGCCCGAGGCGGTGGCCGCGCTGCTGACCCACATCGACGTGTACCGCACGGACTACCCCGGCTTGGCCGCCGTGTTGCCGACCGCTCTGGCCGAGACCCAAGCGGCTGCACCGAAATTGGGTCCCGCGCTGGAGGTGATTTCTGCGGCGCTTGCTGGGGACGGCTCGGCCGCGACGCGCCTGCAGCAGTTGTGCGGCGCGGTGACCGCGAAGGCGACCGAGGACTGCATGTTCTACCGCGACGCCCGGCTGGTGTCCCTCAATGAGGTGGGTGGCGATCCGTTGCGTTTCGGCGTGGGCGCGGCGGAGTTTCATCACCGCGCCGCCAGCCGTGCGCAGATGTGGCCGCGGGCGATGACCACGCTGTCCACCCACGACACCAAACGGGCCGAAGACGTGCGGGCCCGCATCGGCGTGCTCTCGCAGGTGCCGTTGCTCTGGACGGAGTTCGTCGCCCGCTGGGAAATCGAAGCCCCCTCCCCCGACCCCGCGACCGGACAGTTTCTGTGGCAGAACATCTTCGGGGTGTGGCCGGCCGGGGGTGAGGTCACCTCTGCGTTGCGCGAGCGGCTGCACGGGTACGCCGAAAAGGCCATCCGGGAAGCGGACCTGCACACCTCGTGGACCGAGCCGGACACCGCATTCGAGGATGCCGTGCATGGATGGCTGGACTCCGTGTTCGACGGCCCGGTGGCTTCTCAACTGACGGAACTCGTCGCCGAACTCAACCCGCACGCCGCCAGTGACGCGCTGGGCCAAAAGCTGCTGGCGCTGACCGTGCCCGGTATCCCGGACATCTACCAGGGCACCGAGCTGTGGGACGACAGCCTGGTCGATCCGGACAACCGCCGCGAAGTGGACTACGCCGCCCGGCGCATCGCGCTGAAAGAGTTGCAGCACCCGAAACTTCGGGTCGTCACCACGGCGCTGCGGTTGCGCCGTTCCCATCCGGACACCTTTCTGCACGGTGACTACGTTCCGGTGTTGGCCAGCGGCCACGCCAGCGAGCATGTGGTGGCCTTCCGCCGCGGTGACGACATCGTGGTCGCGGTAACCCGCTGGACGGTCCGGCTGCAGGAAGCGGGCTGGGGCGACACCGTGCTGCCGCTGCCGGACGGCTCCTGGACCGATGCTTTGACGGGCGCCACGGCGGCCGGACCGACGTCGGCCGCCGAGCTGTTCGCCGACCTGCCCGTCGTCCTGCTGGTGCGCAACCATGACTGAATTCCGTGTGTGGGCGCCAAAGCCCGCGCTGGTGCGGCTCGACGTCGACGGCGCGACTTATGCCATGACCCGTTCGGATGACGGGTGGTGGAGTGCGGTTGTCGATACGGTTCCGGATGCCCGCTACGGGTACCTGCTCGACGACGACCCCACCGTGCTGCCCGACCCGCGGTCGGCCCGTCAGCCCGACGGGGTGCACGCTCGGTCGCAGCTGTGGGAGGCGTCGGCGGCGGTGTGGACGGATACCGGTTGGGCCGGCCGCCCGGTCGAGGGTGCGGTCATCTACGAACTGCACGTCGGCACCTTCACGGGCGAGGGCACGTTCGATTCTGCCATCGAAAAGCTCGACTACCTGGTCGATCTCGGGGTCGACTTCGTCGAACTGATGCCGGTGAACTCCTTTTCCGGTGTTTACGGCTGGGGTTACGACGGCGTGCTCTGGTACAGCGTGCACGAACCCTACGGCGGCCCCGACGGCTTGGTCCGACTCGTCGACGCCTGCCACGCACGCGGATTGGGGGTGTTGATCGACGCGGTGTTCAACCACTTCGGCCCGTCGGGCAACTACCTGCCGCGGTTCGGGCCGTACCTCTCGTCGGCGTCCAACCCCTGGGGCGAGGGCGTCAACATCGCCGACGCCGACTCCGACGAGGTGCGGCGCTACATCATCGGATGCGCGCTGCGCTGGATGCGCGACTTCCACGCCGACGGCCTGCGACTGGACGCCGTGCACGCGCTGGTCGATACCACCGCCATCGACATCCTCGAGGAGCTCGCAACCGAGACCGACTGGCTGGCAAGCGAGTTGGGCCGGCCGCTGTCGCTGATCGCCGAAAGCGACCTCAACGACGAGCGGCTGATTACCCCGCGCGATCGGCACGGGTACGGTCTTGCCGCGCAATGGGACGACGATATCCACCACGCCATCCACACCGCGGTATCCGGCGAACGCCAAGGGTATTACGCCGATTTCGGTTATTTGGCGACGCTGGCACAGACACTGCGGCACGGCTTCTTCCACGCCGGCACGTATTCGTCGTTCCGGCGGCGGCGGCACGGGCGGCCGCTGGACACTCTGGCGATCCCGGCCACTCGGCTGCTCGCGTACAGCTGCACCCACGACCAGGTCGGCAACCGTGCCCTCGGGGACCGGCCGTCGCAGAACCTTTCTTTTGGCCAGTTGGCTGTCAAGGCCGCATTGGTGCTCGGCTCGCCATACACCGCAATGCTTTTCATGGGCGAGGAATGGGGCGCCTCGACGCCGTTCCAGTTCTTCAGCTCGCATCCCGAACCGGAGCTGGCGCGCGCCACCGCCGAGGGCCGCAAAGCGGAGTTCGCCGGGCACGGCTGGGATGCCGACGAGATTCCGGACCCGCAGGACCCGCAGACATTTGAGCGCTCCAAACTGGATTGGGCCGAGGTGGGCGTCGGCTCGCACGCCCGGCTTTATGGGGTGTATCGCGACCTGATCGCGTTGCGGCGGGGCGAGCCTGACCTGGACGACCCGTGGCTGGAGCACCTGGTTGTCGACTACGACGAGGACCAGCGGTGGATCGTCTTGCGACGCGGGCGGTTGGCGATCTGTTGCAACCTGGGCGTTTCGCCGGTGACGGTGCCTTTTACCGGCGAGCTGGTGCTGGCCTGGGATTCGCCTCGCGTCGGGGCCGACAGCACTGTGCTGGAAGGGCATTCGTTCGCGATCCTGCGCTGCGGTTAGGTGGCGAGGCGCCCTGCGGAGTCACAGCCGCCCCAGCTGTCTCTTCCGGCGGCGACAACACTTATGCCTGCCTCTCAGCGACAACCGCGCGGCGTTGTCGCTGAGAGGCGGGCAAACATCCCACCGCCTCTTCCGCCGGGACGCATGTGGCAGATGTGGCGCAGACACAATCGGTTGTTTCGCGGCTAATTTACTGCCTTAATAAAACAAAGCCCGAGTTGGTGCCGGCTCGGGGATGGGAGCCGAAGATGTCGTCGTATGTGATCGCAGCACCCGAGGCCCTGACCACGGCGTCGGCCAACTTGAGCGGGATCGCCGAGGCGGTCCGGCAGGCCCATGCCACGGCGGCCGCTTCGACCACCGGGATCGCGGCCGCGGGCGCCGACGAGGTGTCGGCCGCGATCGCTGGCTTGTTCGGTAACTACGCCCAGGACTATCGCGCGCTCAGTGCTCAAACGGCCCAGTTTCACGACCAGTTTGTGCAAACGTTGCAAACGAGCGCGGGCACATATGCCACAGCCGAGGCCACCAACGCGCTCGCGGTGGTGAATGCTCCCACCGAAGCCCTGCTGGGACGCCCGCTGATCGGCAACGGCGCCAATGGAGCCGCCGGGACCGGGGCAAACGGCGGGGCCGGCGGGATCCTGTTCGGCAACGGCGGCAACGGCGGCTCGGGCACAGCCGGCGGCGGGAACGGCGGTGCCGGTGGGGCGGCCGGCCTGTTCGGGCACGGCGGCAACGGCGGGGCCGGCGCCACCGGCGTCCCTGGCGATCCTGGGTCCACGGCCCCGGCCACGGCGGCAACGGCGGGGCCGGCGGGGCCGGCGGCCTGTTCGGCGGCGGCAGCGGGAGCGGCGGTGCGGGCGGTGTTGGCGGCGCGGGGGGAAGTCTGCCGGGCGGGGCGGGCGGAACCGGCGGGGCTGGCGGCGCTAACGCGCAACTGCTGTTCGGCCACGGCGGGGCCGGCGGCGCGGGCGGGACCGGGGGCGCCGGCAGCGCTGGCGTGAGCGGCTCGGCCAGCCACGGCCCCGGCTCTGGAGCTCTCGGCGGGGCCGGCGGAGCGGGCGGCGCAGGGGGTGCCGACCACGGGCTGCTGTTCGGGGCCGGCGGGAACGGCGGCACGGGCGGACTAGGCGGCGCTGGCGGCACCGGCGGCACAGGCAGCAGCGGTGTCGGCTTGGGCGAGGTCGGCGGCACGGGCGGAACCGGCGGCGCGGGCGGCGCAGCCGGGCAAGGCGGCAGCGGCGGCACCGCGGGATTGTTGGGGACCGCGGGGCGCGCGGGCGCCGACGGCACCGGCGGTAGCGGTGGCACGGGCGGGGTCGGGGGTGCCGGTGACGTCGGCACCGCGGGCAACAGTGGGTTCGCCGGCGGCGCAGGTGGTGTGGGCGGAAACGGCGGGGCCGGCGGTGCAACCGGCACCGGCGGCACCGCGGGCAACGGCGGCCAGGGCGGAAGCGGCGGAGGCGGCGGCGCGGACACCGGAACCGGTGGGACCGCCGGGCAGACCGGCGGGGCCGGCGGCGCGGGTGGCGACGCGGGAACGGCAGGCACCGGAGCAATCGTCGGCGGCGGCGGCCAGGGTGGCACCGGCGGGACCGGTGGCAACGGCGGTATCGGCAATGCCGGCAACGCCGGCCTGTCGGGCGACGCGGGTGGTGCCGGTGGCATCGGCGGAAACGGTGGGAACGCCACCGGGAGCGGCAGCATAGGCGGCGACGCCGGCAACGGGGGCAAGGGCGGCGCCGGCGGGGCCGGCGGCGCCGACACGGGCACGGGCGGACAAACCGGCGGGGCGGGCGGGGCAGGCGGCGACGCCGGCGCGGTCGGCACCGGCGCGGTCGCTGGCAGCGGCGGCCACGGCGGCACGGGCGGCAATGGCGGCAGCGGCGGCAACGCCATCGCCAGCCCGGTGGGCACTGTCGGCAACAACGGAGGGGTCGGCGGCACCGGGGGTGCGGGCGGTAACGCCACCGGCAGCGGCGGCGTCGGCGGCACCGCCGGTAACGGCGGCAACGGCGGCAATGGGGGCAACGGCGGCGGCGCCAGCCCCAGCGGCGCCGCGGGTGGCGACGGCGGGGCCGGCGGCGATGCCGGCGCGGTCGGCACCGGCGCGATCGCGGGCGGCGGCGGCCACGGCGGCAACGGCGGCGACGGCGGCACCGGCAGTGACGGCAACGATGGCAACCACACCTTCACCGAGGGCTTTCCGGGCGGCGCCGGCGGCAACGGCGGGAACGGCGGAAACGCCGCTGGCAGCGGCAGCGTCGGCGGCGACGCGGGCAAGGGCGGCGACGGCGGCAGCGGCGGGGCCGGCGGCGCCAACGCCTTCGGTGGCAGCGGCGGCGGCGCGGGCAATGGCGGCAACGGTGGCACCGCTACGGGCAGCGACAGCGTGGGCGGCAACGCCGGCAGCGGTGGCATCGGGGGCGCCGGCGGCGCTGGGGGGACCGGGGGCAGTTCGGGCGCCCCTGGACCTGGCGCCTCGGGCGGCGACGGCGGCGCGGGCGGCAACGGCGGCGCCGGCGACACCGGCGGTGACGGCGGCGGGGCCGGCGGCGGCGGTGCGGGAGGCGCCGGCGGCGCAACTACCGGCGGCGTGGGCAGCTTCGCAGCACCGGGCGGCAGTGGCGGTGCCGGCGGCACGGGAGGCGAAGGCGGTGCCGGCGACGCCCACAGCGGCGGCCACGGCGGCACCGGTGGCACCGGTGGTGGCGGCGGCGACGGCGGCAACGGCCCAACCGGTGCCATTGGCGGCCCCGGGGGCGCCGGCGGTAGCGCGGGCGCCGGCGGCGACGGCGGTTCCAGCGCCGATGCCGCGGGCGGCGATGGCGGCAGCGGCGCTCGCGGAGGCGACGGCGGCGACGGTGGTACCAGCAGCGGTGGCAACGGCAACGGCGGCGGCGCCACTGGCGGCAACGGCAGCGATGGTGGCAATGGCGGCGTTGGCACCGGCGGGGCCGGTACAGCCGGGGGCGCTGGCGGCACCGGCGCCGGCGCCAACGGGAACGACGGCGGCGCAGGCGGGTCCGCCGGCACCGGAGGCACCGGCGGCCCCGCCTGACCCCATTAGCGCGAGAGTCTCAGCCGTCCCACCTGTTTCTTCGAGAGGCGACAACACTTGTGCCCGGCTTTCAGCGACAACCGCGCGGCGTTGTCGCTGAAAGCCGGGCAAACATCCTGCCGTCTCCTCCGCCGGGACGCGTGTGGCAGATGTGACACGGTGCGCCGGCGTGCGCACCCCTGGAAGTCCTCAGCGAAACGATGTGGCCTCGAGGCTCGTTATCCGCACGATCACATCGAAGTCTGCGTCGCGGTGCACGATTCGGGCGCCGTGGCGGATCGCGACCGCCGCGATGAGACAGTCGGTGATACTTCGAATCGTTTCGCCCGCGCGCCGAGCGGCGCGATAGATATCTGCGGCAGTTCGAAAGTCCACCGTATTGTCAACACTCAAAGATGGCAGGCCATTCACTAACCGTTCGAGGGCGGCGTGGGCGTCGTCGTTAGCTGCTCCGCACAAGATCTCCATGGCGATGGGCTCGCACATGGCGGTTTGAGCTGTTTCGTCCGCGAGCAGCCGACGAACTTCGATTGCGGCGGTTGAGCCGGTAGCGCGAAAATATTCGATCCAGGCGGAAGTGTCGATGAGGATCATCGACGGTAGTCGGGCTGTTCACTTCGTAGATCATCCAGATCGCCGTCCCAGCCGACCCCCTCAAGCCCAAGCAGGAACTCGCGGGTCAGCGGCAGACCGACCAAGCGTCGTAAAGCAAGGTCAACGGCCGCTCTTTTGCTGGTGAGGCCGAACCTCCGCATGACCTCGGCCGCGAGTTCCTCATCGATGTCAATGTTGGTGCGTGCCATACACCAATGATACACATCATCTACACACTCGCCCGGCCGGTAGCGAGCACCGCCTGGGCAACCGCATAGGCGAGCGGATCGATCTCGCTGGCGGTCAGGTCGGCGATGGTGAGGCGAATGCCCGGGCTGGTGCGTACCCGGAAGCGTGTTCCCGGCGCGGCGGCCCACCCCGCGTTGAGCAGCCGGGTGATCGCGATCGTTTCGTCGGGCACCGAAACCCAGACGTTGAGGCCGGACCGGCCATGGGCCGTCACGCCGCGCGCAGCCAAGGCGGTGAGCAAGCCTGTGCGGTTGCTGGCGTAGTGCGCCTCGGCCCGCGAGATCAGGCGCGTCGCCGCTTCATCCGACCACAAGTTGACGGCCAGGTCCTGCAGTAGGTGACTTACCCAGCCCGGTCCGAGCCGCAGTCGTCCGTGCACCCGCTCGACGGTGCGCTGGTCGCCAGCAAGCATGGCGACGCGCAGGTCGGGCCCGTAGGCTTTGGACGCCGACCGCACGAAAGCCCAGTGGCTGGTCGACCCGGCCAGCGCGTGCAGCGATACACCGGAGATGCCCGCGCAGTGGTCGTCCTCGACAAGCAACACGTCAGCGGTCCCATCGGCCAACAGCGCACGTAGCGCGGCGGCACGCTCCTCGGACAACGCAGCGCCCGTGGGGTTTTGCGCACGAGTGGTGACGACGACCGCCCGCACACCGCGCTGCAGCGCCCTAGCCATGTCGGCAACCAGCGGGCCCTCGTCGTCGACCGCCATGGGCTCGGCCGAAAGGCCCAGCGCGGCAATGAGATCAAGCAAATTGGCCCAGCCCGGATCCTCGACGGCCACCTTGTCCCCCGGCCGCAGGTGAGCGGTCAACGCCCGCTCAATGCCATCCAGGGCCCCGCTGGTCAGCGCGAGGTGATCGGCCGGGATGCCATCCGCCGTCAGCGCCCCGCGTGCGTGTTCGACCAGCCCGGGTGACATTGCGGGCTCCCCGTAAAGCAGCGGCCTGCCTTGCGGGACAAGCGCGGTCGCGATGGGCAGCAGCGCCGGGTCCGGGTTGCCGGTGGACAGGTCGCGCACACCGGCGGGCACGTCAAGCCCGAGCTGGGAGCGCGGCGTGCTCGCCGGACGGTTGCGCACCCGAGTCCCTTGCCGCCCCGCGGTTTCGACCGTCCCGCGGTCGCGTAGCACGCGGTAGGCCGCGGCGACGGTATTGGCGTTCACCCCGAGTTGGCCCGCCAGTTCCCTGATCGGTGGCAGCGCATCGCCGGGTGCCAGGGTCCCAAATGAGATGGCCTCCTCGACGCTGGCGGCTATGGACGCCGCGCCCGTTCCGGCTATCATATGTTGTACTGGCACGTTATTAAGTATGTCCTAGAACAATAATGAAGGCAATCCCATGGACACCGCATATGAGCCCACTGGCCGGACGACGCCCACCCGCTATCGGGAACGGGCCCGCTACGACCGTGAGACCGTTCATCGCATCCTGGACGAGGCGCTGATCTGCCACCTCGGCTACATCAACGCAGGTAGGCCCGTGGTTTTGCCAACGACTCATGCGCGCCTGGGCGAAACGCTGTACCTGCACGGCTCCACGGGCAGCGGCCCCATGCTGGCCGCCAAGTCGGGCGAGGGACTGCCCGTGTGCGTCACCGCGACCCTCGTCGACGCGCTGGTGCTAGCCCGCTCCGCACTGCATCACTCGCTGGGCTACCGGTCGGTGGTCGTGGTCGGCGACGCGCGGCTGGTGGAAGACCCGGCGGAGAAAGTCCGGGCACTGCACAGCCTGCTTGATCACATCGCGTCCGGGCGCGCCGCCGACTGCAGGACGCCCAACGCGCGCGAACTCGCCATGACCGGGGTGCTCGCCCTCGACCTCGTCGAGGTCTCGGCCAAGGTGCGCGACGCCAGCCCGGTCGACGATCCCGAAGACCTTGGGTTGCCCCATTGGGCCGGCATCGTGCCGCTCAACCTCACACGCGGCACGCCTGTCCCGGCGGACGACCTAAACCCCGCGATCCCAGTGCCGTCATATCTCTGACGCCGCAACGGCCTCACTGATCGCGAGATATAAACCACGCCTGGGCTTCCCGGCGTGTTGCCTGCGTAATTTATGTGTCGCGGCCACACCGGCGGCGAGATGGGGCCAGTCGGCCTAACACCTGACCCCCGCGAAAGTGTTACTGCCGACGGGTCTTCTCGAGAAACGCGTCGCCAGTTGCACTCTCGCGGCGGATTAGAGCAGCAGGTACCGGTACGCCGGCGTCCCGGGCTGCAGGGTTTCGACGTGCATCTCCGTGCCACGCATCCGGGCCAGCAGCCCGTCCAGATCCGCCGACGATCCCAGCTGAACACCCACCAGCGCCTCGCCCGTCTCCCGATTGTTGCGCTTGACGTACTCGAACAAGGTGATGTCGTCATTGGGACCCAGCACCTCGTCGAGAAACCGGCGTAACGCGCCCGGCTCCTGCGGGAAGTCCACCAGGAAATAGTGCTTGAGGCCGAGATGGACCAGCGAGCGCTCCAGCACCTCGCCGTAGCGCGACACGTCGTTGTTGCCGCCCGAGATCAGGCACACCACAGTCGATCCCGGCTCGACGTCGGCCTCCAGCAGGCCCGCGACCGACAGCGCGCCCGCCGGCTCGGCGATGATGCCCTCGTTCTGATAGAGGTCGAGCATCGCGGTGCACACCGCACCCTCGTCGACGGTGGTGATCGACACCATGTCACCGGCGGCGGCCAGCGCGGCATAGGTCAGCGTCCCGGCCCGCTTCACGGCGGCGCCGTCGACGAACTGGTCGACGTGGTCCAGTGTCACCGGCTCGCCGGCGGCCAGCGCGGCCATCATCGCGGCGGCGCCCGCCGGCTCGACACCGAGCACCGCGGTGTTCGTCGTCCGCTCGGCCAGATACGTGGTGATGCCGGCGATGCAGCCGCCACCACCGACCGGGACCACCACCACGTCGGGCTCGCTACCAAGCTGCTCGAGCACCTCGACGGCGATGGTGCCCTGACCGGCCATGGTGCGGGGGTCGTCGTACGCCGGCACCAGCGTGGCGCCGGTGCGCTCGACGTCGGCGTGCGCGGCCTCGGCGGCCAGGTCGTAGGTCTTCCCGCCCACGATCAGGTCGATGAAGTCCCCGCCGTGATAGCGGATCCGGTCCCGCTTCTGGATGGGCGTCTTGGCCGGCACGTAGACGCGGCCGTGCACGCCCAGGGTCCGGCAGGCATACGCGAAGCCCTGCGCGTGGTTGCCCGCCGACGCGCACACCACGCCGGCCGCCAACTCCTCGTCGGACAGCTGGACCAGCAGGTTATAGGCGCCGCGCAGCTTGTAAGAGCGCACGACCTGCAGGTCTTCGCGCTTGAGGTAGACCTGCGCGCCGGTGATCGCCGACAGCCGATCGCTCAACTGCAACGGCGTGGGCGTCACCACCGGGGCGATCCGCTTGGCCGCGCCGTCAATGTCGGCCGCAGTCAATGCAGACAGCGGCGACCTACCCTGGCTCAGTTCAGCGGACACCGGTCAATGGTGCCACGCATTACCCGTCACCTGGGTAATCGGCTCAGCTCACCGGCGTCAGCACGAACACCGGAATCTGGCGGTCGGTCTTCGTCTGGTACTCGGCGTACTCCGGGTAGGCGGCGACGGCGCGCTCCCACCAGACGGCCTTCTCGTCGCCGAACACCTCGCGGGAGTCGTAGTCGCGGGTGACGGTTCCATCCTGCAGCTCGACCCGCGGGTTCTTCGCGATGTTGTAGTACCAGACCGGGTTCTTCGGGGCCCCGCCCAGTGAGGCGACGACGGCGTATTCGCCGTCGTGCTCGACGCGCATCAGCGGCGTTTTGCGGAGTTTCCCGGTCTTGGCGCCGACGGTGGTCAGCAGGATGATGGGCATCCCCTTCATTTCACCGGTACCGGATTTGGCGTATTCGTCGGCTTGTTCGCGGGCAAAATCCCATGGGCTGGGTTCGTATTCACCTTCAAGTGGCATAGCCACCACTTTAGCTCACCGCGAAAGTGCAACTGGCGACACGTTTCCCGAGAAGCGATGTCGGCAGTTGCACTTTCGCGGCAGCAGGTCCAGGCGGGCTCTACATCGCTTGAGCCAACGCCATATGCCCTTCGAACCCGAATGATGTTGCCATCGCGCGATAGCGCTCGGCGAAGTCGCGGTACGACGCCTCGTCGCCGCGAGCCCGGGCAAGCAATGCCCGAAGCCGCAGCAGCGCAACGTCGAACAACACGAAGGCGGGCTCGGTGGGGACGGCGGCAAGCTTCTCGACCGCGGGCACCTTTGATCTCGAGTATCCCAACCAGATGCTGCAAGAATAGGGGTTTGCAGTCGTCAAGCAAACGGTAGAGGCTCAATCCATATTTCGGGCGAGTCGCGCTAAGCGCCCAAGCATCCCGGGCCGAGCAACTCCTTGAGATCGCCCATCAGCGCCGGCGACGGTGTCACCCGCAGCGACTGGTCCAGCTCGAGCGTGGTGATCCGGTCCCCACTGATGAGCCGCAGATGCACCTGCGACGTACCGGGGTGGCGCGCCAGCACCTGCTTGAGCGCGCTCACCTTGTCGAAGGTGCACTGCCGCGTCGGCAGGCTGACCGCCAGCGGGCGATCCATTTGGGCATTGGAGAAGTCGGGCACCACGAGGTCGTTGGCGATGAGCGAAATCCGGTCGTCACGGATTGCGACCTTGGCGTTGATTAGCACCACCGCGTCGTCGGCGATCTCGGCGCCGTAGGCGGTGTACGCATGCGGGAAGAACATCACCTCGATGCCGCCGGCAAGATCCTCTAATTGAGCTGAAGCCCAAGGCATCCCGTTTTTGTTGACCCGCCGGTTCACCGAAGCCAGAATGCCGCCCACCCGCACCTGGGAGTCGTTGGGGACATCGCCATTGAGGATCGCCGGGATGAGGGTGTCCACCTGCGCGGCCAGCAGGTGCGCGACCCGGTTCAGCGGATGCCCGGACACGTACAGGCCCAGCATCTCGCGCTCCAGGGCCAGCTTGTGTTTGTCTTCCCACTCGTCCTCGGGAACCTTGATGGTGAACACCGCATCGGTGCCCCCATCGTCACCTCCGAACAGGTCGAACTGCCCGATCGCCTCGGCCTTCTTGGTGCCCAGAACCGAGTCGACGGCGTCGGTGTGCACCAGGAACAGGCCTTTGCGCGGATGGCCCAGCGAGTCGAACGCGCCCGCCTTGATCAGCGACTCGGTGACCCTCTTGTTGCACGGCCCGATGTCGATTTTGTTCAGGTAGTCCGAAAAGTCGGCGAACTTGCCCTTATCGCCGCGGGTGTTGATCAGCGAAGCCACCACGTTGGCGCCGACGTTGCGCACCGCGCCCAGGCCGTAGCGGATGTCGGAACCCACCGACAGGAAGTTCAGCCCGGACTCGTTGACGTCCGGTGGCAGCACCGTGATGCCCAGCTTTCGGCAGTCGGACAGGTAGACGGCCGCCTTGTCCTTGTCGTCGCCCACCGAGGTCAACAGGCCGGCCATGTACTCGGCGGGATAGTTGGCCTTGAGATAGGCGGTCCAGTAGGAGACCATGCCGTAGCCGGCGGCGTGCGACTTGTTGAACGCGTAGTCGGCGAACGGCAGGATGGTGTCCCACAACGCCTTGACCGCGCGCTCCGAGAACCCGTTGGCCTTCATGCCATCGGAGAAGCCCTCGAACTCCTTCTCCAGCACCTCGCGCTTCTTCTTGCCCATGGCCTTGCGCAGAATGTCGGCTCGGGCCAGTGAGTAACTGGCCACCTTCTGCGCGATGCGCATGATCTGCTCTTGGTAGACGATGAGACCGTATGTCTCGGAGAGGATCTCGCGCAGCGGCTCCTCGAGTTCGGGGTGGATCGGTTTGATGGCCTGCCGGTTGTTTTTGCGGTCGGCGTAGTCGTTGTGGGCGTTCATGCCCATCGGGCCCGGCCGGTAGAGGGCGATGACGGCGACGACGTCCTGGAAACCGGTGGGCTGCAAACGGCGCAGCAGGTCGCGCATCGGCCCACCGTCGAGCTGGAACACGCCCAGGGTGTCGCCGCGGCCCAGCAGGTCGAAGGTCGGCTCGTCGTCCAGCGGGACGGCCTCCAGATCGAGGTCAATTCCCCTGTTGGACTTGATGTTCTCGAGCGCGTCGCCGATGATCGTCAGGTTTCGCAGACCCAGGAAGTCCATCTTCAGCAGCCCGATGGCCTCGCACGACGGGTAATCCCAGCCGGTGATGATGGCGCCGTCCTGCGGCCGCTTCCACAGCGGGATTGCCTCGGTGAGCGGCTCGCTGCTCATGATCACCGCGCAGGCGTGCACGCCGGCGTTTCGGATCAGGCCCTCCAGGCCGCGCGCGGTCTGGTAGATGGTGCGCACGTCGGGATCGGTTTCGATGAGGCTGCGGATCTCGGCGGCTTCCTTGAACCGCTCGTGGGACGGGTCGGTGATGCCGGACAGCGGGATGTCCTTGGCCATGATCGGCGGCGGCAGCGCCTTGGTGATCCGGTCCGCGATCGCGAACCCGGGCTGACCGTAGTGGATCCGCGCCGAATCCTTCAGAGCCGCTTTGGTTTTAATGGTGCCGAAGGTGATGACCTGGGCCACCCGGTCGTGGCCCCACTTGTCGGCGGCGTAGCGCACCATCTCACCACGGCGACGGTCGTCGAAGTCGATATCGATGTCGGGCATCGAGGCGCGTTCGGGATTGAGGAACCGCTCGAAGAGCAGACCGTGTTCGATCGGGTCGATGTCGGTGATACGAAGCACGTAGGCCACCAACGATCCGGCGGCCGAGCCCCGGCCAGGACCGACCCTGATCCCCACCGACCGGGCGTAATTGATCAGGTCGGCGACGATCAAGAAGTACGACGGGAAGCCCTTGGAGCAGATGACGTCGATCTCGAAGGCCGCGCGGGCCGCATAGCCGTCGGGCGCACCGTCGGGGAACCGGCGGCCCAGCCCGGCGTCCACCTCGTGGCGCAGCCAGGACGCCTGGTCGTGTCCCTCGGGCACCGGGAAGACCGGCATCCGGTCGCGCGGCGCCCACACGTCGGCGTAGGACTGCACCCGCTCGGCAATCAGCAACGTGGAGTCGCAGGCGCCGGGCACCTCGTCGTCCCAGATCTTGCGCATCTCGGCGGGCGACTTCAGGTAGTAGCCGTCGCCGTCGAACTTGAACCGGTTCGGATCCGAGAGCGTCTTGCCGGTCTGCACACACAACAACGCCTCGTGGTTGTGGGCGGCGTCGCGGGTGACGTAGTGGCAGTCGTTGGTGGCCAGCGGCGGAATGTTGAGCGTGCGTCCGATCTCGATGAGGCCCTCGCGCACCCGCTGCTCGATGGACAGACCGTGGTCCATCAACTCCAGGAAGTAGTTTTCGGCGCCGAAGATCTCCCGCCACTTCGCCGCCGACTCCAGCGCCTCGCGCTGCTGGCCGAGCCGCAGCCGGGTCTGCACCTCACCGGACGGGCACCCGGTGGTGGCGATGATGCCGGCGGCGTTTTCGGCGATGATCTCGGCGTCCATCCGCGACCACTTGCCCAGCTGCCCTTCGAAGGACGCCAGCGAGGACAGTTTGAACAGGTTGCGCAGCCCGGCGGCGTTCTCGGCCACCATCGTCATGTGCGTGTAGGAACCGCTGCCAGAGACGTCGTCGGACTTCTGGCCCGGGTCACCCCACAGGATCCGGCGGGTCTCGAAGCGAGAACCGGGGGCGATATAGGCCTCGACGCCGATGATCGGCTTGATCCCGGCGGCCGTGGCGGCGTTGTAGAACTCGCTGGCGCCGAACATGTTTCCGTGGTCGGTCATCCCGATCGCGGGCATTTCCAGCCGGTGCGCCTCGGCGAACATCGGCGAGATCTTCGCGGCACCGTCCAGCATCGAGTACTCGGTGTGGTTGTGCAGGTGCACGAAGGACTGACTCATAGGGACGCCAGTCTAAGACCGAGGACCGACGCGTCCCCGGCGTGTCGCGCAACGTGTCGGTTCTATCGTGGGGGTTATGACCCAGACAGCCGACTGCCCCGCGGCGTCATCACCGTGGTCGCCGCGCGAGACCGAGTTACTCGCCGTGACGTTGCGGCTGCTGCAGGAACACGGGTACGAGCGGCTGACGGTGGACGCCGTGGCCGGCCAGGCCCGCGCTAGCAAGGCGACGGTGTACCGCCGCTGGCCCTCCAAAGCCGAATTGGTGCTGGCGGCGTTCATCGAGAGCGTCCGCCAGATCGCCGTCGCGCCGGAAACCGGCAGCTTGCGGGGCGATCTGCTGCAGCTTGGCGAGGTTTGCTGTGAACAGGGCTACCAGCACGCCAGCACCATTCGCGCCGTGCTCGTCGAGGTGTCGCACCACCCGGCCCTTAGTGACGCCCTGCAGCATCAGTTCCTCGATCAGCGCGAAGCCGTGGTCCGGCACATACTGCAACAGGCCGTCGACCGCGGCGAAATTGCCGAGGCCGCCCTTCCGGACGAACTGTGGGACCTGATGCCCAACTACCTGATCTTCAGAACGATCATCCCCGGCCAGCCGCCGAACGCTGAGACGGTGCGGCGGCTCGTGGATGACTTCATCCTGCCCGGTCTCACCCGCGTGAGCGGGTCACATGCACCACATTAGCCACACACGTCTCGGGACCGGAGGGCACCGCGTCCGCCCGCCTATCAGCGACAACTGGGTCGGGTGCCGCACCGGCCACCGGATTTGTCGCTCGAAGGCGGGCACATCCAACATGCCTTCGGAACTCGTGACCCCTGTGACAGATGTGGCAACCAAAAAGTGTACGGCCGCGTCTCTTGTCGAGTCCGGTCCGGTACCGTACTGTCACAACATGCGCCATCGGGGAACGCTCGCGTCACCCTTCCATCGAAAGGCCAACGGGTGAGGCGGATTTCCCTCGGGTCGATCGTGCGGCGCCGCTGGATGGTGCTGGTGACCGTGATCGTCCTCGCCGGCGCCGGATTCGGCATCTATCGGCTGCACGGCATCTTCGGCTCGAACACCGGCACCGAGGCGAACAGCGGCATCTCCAACGAGATCGTGCCGTTCAATCCCAAGCACGTCGTCCTCGACGTCTTCGGGGCACCGGGCGCCACGGCGACCATCAACTACCTGGACGTCAACGCCCAGCCGCAGCAGGTCAAAGACGCTCCCCTGCCTTGGTCGTTCACCATCACGTCAACCGAGCCCGCGATCGTCGGCAACGTCGTGGCGCAGGGCAACGGCGACACCATCGGGTGCCGCATCACCGTCAACGGCGAAGTCAAGGACGAACGCACCGTGAACAAAGTCGACGCTTACACCTTCTGCCTGGACAAATCCGGATGACCGACGAGGAACGGCCGCCGCGGCCCTCGATACCGCACACCATTCGCCGGCTTTCGGTGCCGATCCTGCTGTTCTGGATCGCACTGGCCGCCATCACGAACATTGCGGTGCCACAGCTGGAGGAAGTCGGCAAAGTCCACAATGTGGCGCTGAATTCGCCGGATGCCCCCGCGTTGAAGGCCATCAAGGAAATCGGCCAGACGTTCCACGAATTCGACACCGACAGCCAGGCCATGATCGTGCTGGAAGGCGACCAGCCGCTGGGCGCCGACGCCCACAAGTACTACGACTCGTTGATCCGCAAGTTCGACCACGACAAGAAGCACGTCCAGCATGTTCAGGACTACTGGAGCGACACCCTCACCGCGGCGGGATCCCAGAGCAGCGACGGCAAGGCCGCCTATGTTCAGGTGAACCTTGCGGGTAATCAGGGCTCGGCGTTGGCCAACGAGGCGGTGGGCGCGCTGCGCGACATCGTCAGCCAGACCCCGGCGCCGCCGGGCGTCAAGACCTACGTGACCGGCCCGGCGCCGCTGATCTCGGATCAGTTCGACGTCGGCAGCAAGGGGACGGCGAAGGTCACCCTGATAACCGTCGGTGCGATCGCGTTGATGTTGCTGTTCGTCTACCGTTCCTTCTTCACTATGCTGCTGGTGCTCGTCACGGTGCTCATCGAGATGTCCGCCGCCCGGGGAGTCGTCGCCTTCCTCGGCAACATCGGGGTGATCGGGCTGTCGACGTACGCCACAAACATCCTCACGTTGCTGGTCATCGCCGCCGGGACGGACTACGCGATATTCGTGGTCGGCCGCTACCAGGAGGCGCGCGGGGCCGGCGAAGACCGAGAAGCCGCTTTCTACACCATGTTTCATGGGACGGCCCACATCGTGCTGGGTTCGGGACTGACCGTGGCCGGCGCGGTTGCCTGTCTGGGCTTTACCCGGCTGCCCTACTTCCAAAGTCTGGGCATCCCGGCCGCGATAGGCATCCTGATCGCGCTTTGCGCCGCGCTCACCCTGGGTCCCGCGATACTCACCCTGGGCGCATTGGTGGGGGTCTTCGAACCCAAACGCGCGATGAGGACCCGCAGCTGGCGGCGGATCGGCACGGCCATCGTCAGATGGCCCGGCCCCGTTCTGGTGGCGGCGTTGGCGCTGGCCCTGATCGGCCTGCTCGCGCTGCCCGGGTACAAGACGAGCTATGACGTCCGCCCCTACATGCCCGACAGCGCGCCGGCCAATGTCGGTTACACGGCGGCCGAGCGGCACTTTTCCCGCGCCCGCCTGGAACCCGAACTGCTGATGATCAAGTCGGACCACGACATGCGCGACCCGGCGGACATGCTCATCCTGGACCGGGTAGCCAAGGGCGTGTTTCACGTACCCGGCATCGCCCAGGTGCAGACCATCACCCGACCCCTGGGCACCCCGATCGACCACAGCTCGCTCGCGTTCCAGATCAGCTCGGGTAGCGCCGGCCAGCAGCAGAACCTGCAATACCAAAAGGACCGAGCCGACGACCTGCAAAAGCAGGCAGGCGAACTCGCGAAAACGATCAACATTCTCAAGCAGCAGTACGTGCTCCAGCAGCAGCTGGCCACCTCTACTGACAGCGAGACCAAAAGCTTCCACGACACGCTCGGCACAATCCAAGACCTGCGCGACAAGATCGCGAATTTCGACGACTTCTTCAGGCCGCTTCGTAACTATTTCTATTGGGAGAAGCATTGTTTCGACGTACCCGCCTGTTTTGCGTTCAGGTCGGTCTTCGACGCACTCGACGGTATCGACCGGCTCAGTGAAAGGTTTGAGGACCTCACTGCCACCCTGGACAAGCTCGACGCGCTGCAGCCGAAGCTGGTGGCGCTGATACCGCCGCAGATCGCGAGCCAGGAGGTCAATCATGACTTGACCTTGTCGAGTTACGCCACGCAGTCGGGCATCAACGCCCAGCAGGCGGCGGCGCTCGACAACGCGACTGCGCTGGGGAAGGCCTTTGATGCCGCAAAGAACGACGACTCGTTCTACCTGCCGCCCGAGGTGTTCAAGAACCCCGATTTCGTGCGCGGGCTGAAGCTGTTCATGTCACCCGATGGCAAGGCCGTCCGGATGATCATCACCCACGAAGGTGATCCTTCGACCACTCAGGGCATCAATCACATCGAACCGATCGCGAACGCCGCGCACGAAGCCCTCAAGGGCACACCCATGGCCGACGCCCAGATTTATCTGAGCGGCACCGCCGCGACCTACAAGGACATCCAGCAAGGCGCCAAGTACGACTTGCTGATCGTCGCCCTGGCCGCGCTGAGCCTCATTCTGCTGATCATGATGATCATCACGCGAAGCCTGGTCGCCGCCTTGGTGATCGTGGGCACGGTCGCCCTGTCGCTGGGGGCGTCGTTCGGGCTTTCCGTGCTGGTGTGGCAGTACATGTTCGGCATCCAGCTGTACTGGGTGGTGCTTGCCCTGGCGGTGATCCTGCTGTTGGCCGTGGGTTCGGACTACAACCTGCTGCTGATCTCCCGGTTCAAGGAAGAAATTCATGCCGGATTGCGGACCGGCGTCATCCGCGCGATGGCCGGCACCGGCTCGGTGGTGACGTCCGCCGGCATCGTGTTCGCCGTCACCATGTGCGCGTTCGTGTTCAGCGGCTTCCAGGTTCTGGGCCAGATCGGGACCACCATCGGCCTTGGGTTGATGTTCGACACGCTGATCGTGCGTTCGTTCATGACGCCTTCTATCGCAACGCTTCTCGGGCGCTGGTTCTGGTGGCCGCAGCGGGTGCGCCCGCGGCCGGCCAGCACCATGCTTAGGCCTTACGGCTCGCGCGCGGCGGTTCGCCAGCTGCTGCTCTGGGAGGACGACGACGCCACGGTGATGCCGCGCTGATACCCGCCGAAATCGACGTTAGCGCGTAAAAGTTCGAGTGCCGGTCACGCTGCCGTTGATCTCGGTGACTTGTGGCCCACAATGGCTGACGTGAGTCGCTCATTTGAGGATCTGGTGGCCGAAGCCGATTCGGTATCCGTCGACGGTTGGGATTTCTCCTGGCTGGACGCCCGCGCGACGGAGGAACGACCGTCCTGGGGCTACCAGCGGTTGCTGAGCGGCCGGTTGGCTGATGTCTCTTCAGCGTGCGATCTCGATACCGGGGGCGGCGAGGTGCTCTCGGGCGTCGAGAAATTCCCGCCCACCATGGCCGCGACGGAATCATGGCCGCCGAACGCGGCGCTGGCCACCAAGCTCTTGCATCCGCGCGGCGTGGTGGTCGTCCGGACCGGCGACGAGCCACAGTTGCCGTTCGCGGACGAGGCGTTCGACCTGGTCAGCAGCCGTCACCCCATCGACGTCCGGTGGAACGAGATCGCCCGGGTGCTGCGCGCCGGCGGCACCTACCTCGCGCAGCAAATCGGGCCGGCGACCATGTCAGAGCTGGTCGAACACTTCATCGGGCCGCAACCACAGAAATGGGCCGAGTTGCATCCGGATGTGCAGCGCGCGGGCGCGCAAGCCGCCGGGTTGCGGATCGTCGATATCCGGATGGAGCGGCAGCGGGCCGAGTTTTTCGACATCGGCGCCGTCATCTACTTCCTGCGCAAGGTGATTTGGACGGTGCCGGACTTCACCGTGGATCGCTATCGGAACAAGCTGCGCGAACTGCACGAACGCATCGAGGCCGACGGGCCGTTCGTCGCGCACGCGGTGCGGGTGCTGGTCGAGGCGCGTAAGCCGGACTGACGCCGCGTTACCCTTCGACGCGAGATATAAACCACGCCTGGGCTTTCCGGCGTGTTGTGTGCGTGGATTATGTGTCGTCGCCGCGCAGCACGTCCAGCGCGTGCTGCAAATCCTCCGGGTACGGGCTGACGATCTCGATCCGCCGGCCGTCGGCCGGGTGCGCGAAGGCCAGCGACCGCGCATGCAACCATTGCCGCTGCAGGCCAAGCTTTTTCGCAAGGTTCGGGTCCGCCCCGTAGACCAGGTCACCGCAGCACGGGTGATGCAACGCGGAGAAGTGCACCCGGATCTGATGGGTGCGACCGGTTTCCAAGTGCACGTCGAGCAGGCTCGCGGCGACGAACGCTTCCACCGTGTCGTAATGGGTGATGCTGTGTCGGCCGTCCTTGGTGACCGCGAACTTCCATTCGTTGCCGTGGTGCCGGCCGATCGGCGCGTCGATCGTCCCGCTGGACGGATCCGGATGTCCTTGCACCAGCGCGTGATAACGCTTGTCGACGGTGCGATCCTTGAACGCGCGCTTCAGCGCGGTGTATGCCCGCTCGGAGATCGCCACCACCATCACACCCGAGGTACCGACGTCGAGGCGGTGCACGATGCCCTGCCGCTCGTGCACGCCCGACGTGGTGATCCGGTAACCCGCGGCGGCCAGACCGCCGAGCACCGTCGGCCCGGTCCAGCCCACCGACGCGTGCGCGGCAACCCACGCCGGTTTGTCGACGGCCACGATGTCGTCGTCGGAGTAGAGAATCCGCATGCCCTCGATGTCGACCGGGGTGTTCTCCAGCGGCGCCGGCGCCTCGGGCAGGCGTACCTCCAACCAGGCGCCCGGTGTCAGCCGGTCGGACTTTCCCGCCTGCACGCCGTCCAATTCGACGCCGCCGTCTTCGGCCAGGGTGGCCGCGGCGCTGCGGGACAGGCCCAGCAGTCGGGCCAGCCCGGCGTCAACACGCATGCCCGCCAACCCTTCCGGGACGGACATCGAGCGATCAGTCAAATTCGCCGCTCCTCCTCATCGCTTCGCTCTGCATCGTCGCCGGCGGCTAGTCACTCGCGGTCCTTACTGCGGCCCACCGCGTCGAAATCGAAGCCGAAAATCGAGAGCACGACCAGCAGGATGGCCCCGCACACCACCGACGGATCGGCGACGTTGAACACCGGCCACCAGCCGATCGACAAAAAGTCCACGACGTGTCCCTGCAGTGGTCCGGGCGCCCGGAAGAAGCGGTCGACCAGGTTGCCCGTCGCCCCGCCCAGGATCATTCCGAGGCCGACCGCCCACCAAGGCGACACCAGCCGCCGTCCCATCCAGAAGATGCCGCCCACTACGCCCGTCGCGATCAGCGTCAACATCCAGGTGTATCCGGTCGCCATGGAGAACGCGGCGCCGGAGTTGCGGACCAGGGTCCAGGTCACCGTGTCGCCGATGATCGACACCGGTTGGCCGGGGGGCAGCAGTTTGACGGCCAGAATCTTGGTGACAATGTCGAGCGCCAGCACGACCCCGGCAACCGACAGCAGCAGGCGCAGCCGTTTCGGCGCGGGGGCGCTCGTTTCCTCAGCGTTCTCAGCTGCCTCAGCTGAAGTCACCGGCTCAGCGGATCCGGTCGGTTCATCGGGCACTCCCCCATCATTCCTTAGTCGCTAGTGCGGGATGATCGGGACATGGGCCGCCTCACCGTCATCACCACCGGAGGCACGATCTCGACCAGCACCGGCGCGGACGGCGTCGCACGTCCCACCTTCGGCGGAGCCGAGTTGGCGGCCGGCTTGGACGTCGATGTGGTGGACCTGATGGCGGTCGACAGCTCGCAGCTGACGCCCGCGGATTGGGATCGGATGAGCGCCGCGATCCGGACCGCTACCGAGGCGGGCTCCGCGGGAGTGGTCGTCGCGCACGGCACCGACACCATGGAAGAGAGCCTGCTGTGGCTCGAACTCACGTATGGCGGCGACGTCCCGGTGGTGCTTACTGGCGCAATGCGCAGCGCCGATGCCCCGGACGCCGACGGCCCGGCCAATCTGCGTGACGCGCTGACGGTGGCTGCCAATCCGGCCGCCCGCGGCCTCGGCGTGCTGCTGTGCTTTGCGGGACGGGTGTTGCAACCGTTGGGATTACACAAAGTGGCCACCCAGGATATGAGCGGCTTTGCCGGCGAGTTACTCGGCAGCGTGTCAGGCGGTGTGACGCTGACCGGGCCTAAGGTTCGGCCTTACGTGGGCTGGCTGACCGCCGCCGATGCGCCGCGCGTCGACATCGTGGCCGCATACCTGGGCAGTGACGCGGTGGCGCTGGACGCGTGCGTGGCCGCCGGCGCGCGGGCGGTGGTGCTGGAGGCGCTCGGCTCGGGCAACGTCGGTGACGCGGTCGTCGACGGCGTCCGCCGGCACTGCCGCAATGGGGTGGCGATCGCGGTGTCCACCCGAGTCCCCGGCGGGCGGGTCAGCACCGGTTATGGTCCCGGGCACGATCTGGTGGAGGCCGGCGCCGTGATGGTGCCGCGGCTGCGTCCGCCGCAGGCCCGGGTGCTGCTGATGGCGGCGCTGGCCGCCGGGCTACCCGTCGGCGACGTCATCAACCGCTGGGGCTGACGTGTCGTCCTGGGCCTTTAACGCGTCGACGTAATCCGGCCAGTCCAGGCTATCGGTCGGGTTTGCGTGGGTGAGGTCGGCGGTGTCGCCGGGGAACGTTTTCGCGTGGCCCGGGCCCGAGCCGCGGGTCTCGAACCTCACGGTGACCACTCCGTGGCCCGCACCCTGCACCCAGCCGTGGCCAAGCTCGGGGTGTTCCACGTCGTCCCCCACCCGCCACGCCGGGTCGTCTTGCGGCGGCGGCAGCGTGGCGAGCGACGTTTCCAGCGAATGGTCGGTCGCCAGGGCGTCTTGGGCCTCCAGCTCCGGGAACAGCGACTCCTGGCGCACGTCGCTCAACCCCGAAAACCCAACGCCGAGTAGGCGAATGGGCCCGATCTGCACTGGATCGAGCAGTAGCCGCCGGGCCACCGCCGTCAGCGCGCCCGGTTCGGTCGTCGCGTAGGGCAGCGTCGCCGAGCGGGTCAGCGTGCTCATGTCGGACTTCTTCAGCTTCACCGTGACGGTGCGCGCGCCGCGACCGTCTTTTAGGAGCCGTCGGTGTGCGTGCTCGGCGATCGGGTCGATGGCCTTGTGTAACTGGTCCAGGGTGGTCAGATCGACCGCGAAGGTGGATTCGGCACTGATCTGCTTGGCTTCGGCACGTTCGGCCACCGGGCGGTCGTCGATGCCGCGGGCCAGCCGGTGCAGCGCCGGCCCGATCGTCGCGCCCAGGATGTTGGCCGCCTCCGCGTCTGTCAGGGCGGCCAGCTGCCCGACGGTCTCAATGCCCAGGCGATTCAGCTTCTCCTCGGCGACCGGGCCGATACCCCAGAGCTTTCGCACCGGCAGTCCGCCGAGCAGCCGTTGTTCTTCGGCGCGGCTAACTACCCGTATCCCGTCGGGTTTAGCCAGGCCGGAGGCGATTTTGGCGATCTGCTTGCCCGAACCCGCACCGACCGAGGCGATCAGGCCGGTCTCGTCGCGCACCCGTCGGCGCAGGTCTTCGCAGAAGGTTTCGACATCGCGCGCCGATGCCCCGGCCAGCTGGACCGGCTCCCCAAACGCCTCGTCGAAGGACAGCTGCTCGAGGATGGGCAGCACGCTGCGGACGGTGTCGAACACTCGCCGACTGGCCACCCCATAGACCATGCCGCGCGGCGGCAAAACCACCGCCGTCACGCCGATCTGCCGGCGGGCCTGATGCATCGGCATGGCGCTGCGGGCGCCGAATACCCGCGCCTCGTAGCTGGCGCCGGCCACCACTCCCCGGCCGCCCAGCCCGCCAACCAGCACCGGCCGGCCCCTCAGGGTCGGTCGGGTGAGTTGTTCGACGGAGGCGAAGAACGCGTCCATGTCCAGGTGCAGCACCCAGCGGGACTCCACAACTGTCGATGCTATTGGTCATACCCTTCCCCGCGAGAGTGCGACTACCGACGCTGGCACTCGCGAAACGCGTAGCCAGTTGCACTCTCGCGGCGCGAAAGCTCAACGCGCTGGTGGTGGCTAGGCTGCCTTCGACGTTTTAATCGCTGGACAGTGAGTGGTCTACTGAAATCCATGGCGATGAACCTTGCTCACAAGTTCTGCTGCAGCTCGGACCGCTGGGCCAAACAGGTGGAAGACGAGCTGCTGCCGTGGGCGCTGCGCGACGTAGACCTGGGTGACAACACCCTGGAGATCGGGCCCGGCTACGGCGCGATCCTGAAGGTGCTGGTCGACAAGACGCCTGCGCTCACTTCGGTGGAGCTCGATACTCCGATGGCGCAGCGGCTTCAGCAGCTGTACGGCGACCGGGCCCGCATCATCAACGGCGACGCAACCAACACCGGATTGCCCGCCGACGAGTTCAGCTCGGTGGTGTCGTTCACGATGCTGCATCACGTCCCGACCGTCGAGCTGCAGGACGCGTTGTTCGCCGAGGCTTTCCGGGTGCTTCGGCCCGGCGGTGTCTTCGCCGGCAGCGATAGCGTGGCGTCGCTGCGGTTCCGGCTGCTGCACATCCGCGACATCTGCAACACAGTCCCGCCGGACACACTGCCGGATCGCTTGCATGCGAAGGGATTTGGAGACGTTGACGTCGAACTCCGCGGCGGCCGGCTGCGCTGGCGCGCAGTCAAAGCAAGCTGATGACGAGCGAGCCCGACGACGACGCACCGACATCGGTGGGCGCGGCTACGCCAGCAATGGAACCAACGGCTGCCACCCGGTGAGCAGGCGACAGTTCTGGCCTGGACCTCGTTCACCGTCACATTCGTCGGCCTGCGCGCCCTTACGCACTGGATCCACGATGGCCACGGTCCGGCGGCAGGCGGTGTGACCCTGGGCGGCAGGCATTTTCATCACTAGAACCTTGGAATCGGGCTACTGGCGACGGTGGCGGCCGTGGGCCTGCGCGGAACGGAGAAGCAGCGACACCACCCCGCGGCCGCGGTCGCCTTCGGTTCGGCCAACGCGTTGATCGTTGACGAACTTGCTCTCCTGCTCGAACTCGACGACGTCTACTGGAGCGCCGACGGCCGCGAGAGCGTCGACGTCGCCCTCGGCCTCATCGCGACCGGCGCCACGGTCGTCGCCGGCATGCCATTCTGGCCGCACGCGCACCGCGCGCTGCGATCACGCAACTGAGTGCCTCAGCCGCTCGCTAACGCCTTGGCGACCAGCGCTGGCGAACGGACGTTTGCCCGCCTTCGAGCGACAAATCGCCACCGCACTCACGATTGCTGGGACCTCCCCCGACGTTGTCGCTCAGAGGCGGGCAAACATGATGCCGCTGCCGTTCCGGATCGATTGCGCGCGGGTGACTTTCATGACATCGACGTCGCAGGCGATCGGCGTAGAGTCGGATTGTGACGACTGAATCCTCATTTTCCGCCCTGGAGTTGCACAAGTTCCGCCAGGTAGCAGAGTCCTTCGGCGTGGACGCCGCACGATACGACCGGGCTCGGCCCCGCTACCCCGAAGCCCTGATCCAGCGCGTCATCGCGGCGAGCCCCGGGATCGAGTTCCTAGATGTCGGCTGCGGCACCGGCATCGGCGCACGGCAGTACCAGGCCGCGGGTATCGAGGTGCTCGGCGTCGACGTGGACGAAAGGATGGCCGACGTCGCCAGGCTGTCCGGGGTCCAGGTCGAGTTCGGCAAATTCGAAGATTGGGACCCAAAGGGCCGGACTTTCGACGCCGTCGTCGCCGGGCAGGCCTGGCACTGGGTCGACCCGTTGCTGGGTGCCCGCAATGCGGCACAGGTGCTGCGCCCACACGGGCTACTGGCGCTGTACTGGCATGTCTTCGACCCACCTAGCGTGGTCGGCAACGCCTTCGACGAGGTCTTGCAACGCGTGGCGCCCGACGCGCCGCTGCAGAACCCCGGCCTGCAGCTGCAACAGGCCAATGTCAAGAGGGCTGAGGCGGGTATCCGGGCTGCCGGCGACTTCGGCGAACCCGAACAGTGGCGGTACGAATGGCAGCGGGAGTACACCCGCGAGGAATGGCTGGACCATCTGCTCACCACAGGCACGCTGACCTTGCTCGCGCCGGAGCAGCTCGCAACTGTGCAAGACGCCGTGGGCACCGCCATCGATGGTATCGGTGGCCGCTTCACCATGGACTACGTCACCCTGGCGGTCGCCGCAACACTCAGCTGACCCCCGCGAGAGTGCAACTAACGACGGGTCTTCTCGAGAAACGTGTCGGCAGTTGCACTCTCGCGGTCATAGAGGGCAGCCCGCGGCCAAGAGAGCACCGCGAGCCCGCTGGACGACAACGTCCGGCCGGTGCCGCAGCAGATCAGCACTCACCCGGACCAGCCGCCATCCGATGCGCTCCAATTCGGCCGTGCGGTCGATGTCATTAGCGCGGATCTGCGGGTCGGTCCAGTGCTGCTCACCGTCGTATTCGACGCCAACGAGCCACTCCTCCCAACCCATGTCGATGCGGGCTACCACCGCCCCCCACATATTGCGCACCACGATCTGCGTCTGTGGCCTGGGCAGGCCGCCGCGAATCAGCACGAGCCTCGTCCTGGTCTCCTGCGGCGATTCCGCACCTGCATCGATGAGAGGCAGTACGCGCCGCAGCTGCTTCATGCCCCTGGCGCCGCGGTGACGCTCCATCAGGGGGTAGACGTCCTCGGCGCAGACACCAGTGGCGCGCGCCAGCGCGTCAATCCGGACGACTGCCGTCGTCAGTCCTGGTCGCCGACCCAGGTCGAACGCAGTGCGCGCGGGCGAGGTGACCGGCACGCCATCAGCCAGCACGTTCTCCCCACCAAACAATGTTTCGTCGCGCGCGACGATCAACGATGGCGGCCGCTTGCGCTGGGTGATCAGCTCAGCCGGCGCGTGAGCGTCGACCCATTTGGCGCCCAATAGCGCGGCCGCGGAGGTGCCGGCCACCACTGCTTGTTTCCCCGACCACAACCAAGCGGCCACGGCCCGGTCCTGCGCGGTCAGCTTGCTGCCATGCCGTTGGTAAACGTCGCGATAGATCCGCGTGCAGGAACGCCGCAGCTCGCGTTCCGTCCAGGTACCCGCATCAACCGCCTCGCTGCCGACAAATGGTGCTGTGCTCACGGTCGCAGGGTGCCACCACCCCCCGACACTCCGCGAGAGTGCAACTGGCGACGGGTCTACTCGGGAAACGTGTTGCTAGTTGCACTCTCGCGAAATACGGACGCGGACGCCATCGCCGATCTCTGCGGCATCGGCTGGATCGCCGAATTCGAAACTGGTCGCCAGGATCTCGCCGGCGATCAGGTCGCGATGCGTCAAAGCCCAGTCGGCCCGCTCCGCGGGCACCGACATCACCACACTGATGCGGTCGGAAACGTCCAGGCCGCTTGACTTCCGCAGCTCCTGCAGCTCGCGGATGCGGTCCTTGGCCCAGCCCTCGGCTTCCAGCTCGGGGGTTACCGTGCCGTCCAGCACCACCAGGCCGGCCCCGGCGGGCAGCGCCGCGGTGAACTCCGGGTCGGCGGCCACCAACCGTGAGCTGTATTCGCCGGGTTGCAGAACCGCAGGCCCCGCGGTGAGCGTGCCATCCGGGTTGACGACGCCCTCACCCGCCTTGACGGCCTTGATCGCGGCCTGCACATCCTTGCCCAGTCGCGGCCCGGCAACCTTGGCGTTGACGGTCAGCTCGAACTTGCCGTAAGTGTCGATCGCGTCGGTCAGCTCGACGCTTTTGACGTTGAGCTCGTCGGCGATCAGGTCGGTGAATGGTTCCAACAACTGCGGCTTCTCCACCGCCACCGTCAGTTTCGACAACGGTAGCCGTACCCGCAGTTTCTTGGCCTTGCGCAGCGACGACGCCGCCGAACACACTTCCCGGACCTGGTCCATCGCGGCAACCAACTCGGCGTCGGCCGGTAGCTCCCAGGCTTCAGGCCAGTTGGTCAGGTGCACCGACCGCTCGCCCGTCAGGCTGCGCCAGATCAGCTCGGTGATCAACGGCAGCAGCGGCGCGGCCAGCCTGGAGGTGACCTCCAGCACAGTGTGCAGGGTGTCGATAGCATCGACATCCTCCTCCCAGAACCGCGAACGCGACCGTCGCACGTACCAGTTCGTCAACGCATCGGTGAACTGCCGCAGCTGTTCACACGCCCCGGAGATGTCGCAGACCTCCATCGACTGGGTGAGGTCGTCGCGCAGCACTGCCAGCTTGGCCAGGATGTAGCGGTCCAGCACGTGCGCCGAATTGGTACGCCAGGTACCGACTTTCGGCGCGTAGAGGACCAAGAAGCTGTAGGCGTTCCAGAAAGGCAGCAGCACCTGACGCACGCCTTCGCGAATCCCCTGCTCGGTGACGATCAGGTTGCCGCCACGCAGGATCGGCGACGCCATCAGGAACCACCGCATGGCGTCGGAGCCGTCGCGGTCGAACACCTCGTTGACGTCGGGGTAGTTGCGCAGCGACTTGCTCATCTTCTGGCCGTCCGAACCCAGCACGATGCCGTGCGCCACACAGGTTTTGAACGCGGGACGGTCGAACAGCGCGGTCGCCAGCACATGCAGCGTGTAGAACCAGCCGCGGGTCTGGCCGATGTACTCGACGATGAAATCGCCCGGGTAGTGACTGTCGAACCAATCCGCATTCTCAAACGGGTAGTGCACCTGCGCATACGGCATTGAGCCCGAGTCGAACCACACATCGAGAACATCGGGGATGCGTCGCATGGTGCTGCGCCCGGTCGGGTCGTCGGGGTTGGGTCGGGTCAGCTCGTCGATGTACGGCCGGTGCAAATTGGTTGGGCGCACGCCGAAGTCACGCTCGAGCTCGTCGAGACTGCCATAGGCGTCAATGCGCGGATAGGCCGGATCATCGGACTTCCACACCGGTATCGGGGTGCCCCAATAGCGGTTTCGTGAGATCGACCAGTCGCGGGCGCCCTGCAGCCACTTACCGAACTGGCCATCCCTGACGTGCTCGGGATACCAGGTGATCTGCTGGTTGAGTTCGACCATCCGGTCCCGGAATTCGGTGACCGTGATGAACCACGACGACATCGCCCGATAAATCAGCGGATTGCGGCACCGCCAGCAGTGCGGGTACGGGTGCTCGTAGGTTTCGTGGCGGACCAACACGGCGCCGTTGGCCGCGACCGGACCGCTCTGGTTCTTCAGATCGCGGATGATCTGTGCGTTGGCGTCGAAGACGTGTTGCCCCCGGTAATCCGGCACGGTTGCATCGAAGCGGCCCTTGGCGTCGACCGGGGTCACCGGCACGATGCCGAACGGGTCGGTGGTGGCCATGTCGTCCTCGCCGTAGGCCGGCGCCATGTGGACGATGCCGGTGCCGTCGTCGGTGGTCACGAATTCGGCGGGCAGCACCTGGAATGCGTTTTCGGCCGAATCGTAGAAATACGGGAACGGCGGCAGGTAACGCGCGCCCAGCAGATCGGCGCCGCGGTAGGACCCGACTACCTCGGGCTCTTCACCTAATTCGCGCGCGTAGGCGGCAACCCGCGCCTCGGCCAGCACGAAACGATGATCGCCCGAGCTGACCTGGACGTACTCCACGTCCGGATTGACCGCCACCGCAAGGTTCGACGGCAGGGTCCAGGGTGTCGTCGTCCACACCAGCAGGTGGGCACCATCCAATGCACCGCCGACCACCTGGAAGCCCACCGTGACCGCCGGGTCCTGCCGGCTTCGATAAACGTCGTCGTCCATCCGCAACTCGTGGTTGGACAGCGGGGTTTCGTCGCGCCAGCAATACGGCAACACCCGGTAGCCCTCGTACGCCAGGCCTTTGTCCCACAGTTGCTTGAACGCCCAGATCACTGACTCCATGTAGGTGGGATCCAGCGTCTTGTAATCATTTTCGAAGTCGACCCAACGCGCCTGCCGGGTGACATACGCCTGCCACTCGTCGGTATAACGCAACACCGACTCGCGACAGGCATCGTTGAAGGCGGCGATCCCCATGTCGTCGATCTGGGATTTGTCGGTGATGCCGAGCTGACGCTCGACTTCCAGTTCGGCGGGCAATCCGTGGGTGTCCCAGCCGAATCGGCGCTCCACCTTGTAGCCGCGCATGGTGCGGTACCGCGGGACGATGTCTTTCACATAGCCCGTGAGCAGATGGCCATAGTGCGGGAGCCCGTTGGCGAACGGCGGCCCGTCGTAGAACACGTATTCCGGTGCGCCGTTGCGCCCAGCGATGCTGGCCCGGAAGGTGTCGTCGTCGGCCCAGTAATCGAGAACCTCGAGCTCGAGCGCCGGGAAGTCGGGGGCCCCCGCGGCCAGCTTCGGATAGGCCTTCGGATCGGCCTGCGGATCGGCTGTGTCGGTCACTATGTGCGTCGTCTCCTGTGCGGCCGGGGACGACGACGCGCTATCTGCGCGAGCGCCGCGGTACCACCCCGCTTGCCACGCTGACGCGCGACCGCTCTTGGAGGCTGTAACGGGCCCACCCGTCCGGTTCTACTGAGCCGACTGGCTGTTCTTCCGAAGGCTTCCCGGTGATAGCCGGATCGACGCCGTTACGAGGATTCTAGCGCTGGACGTCGAGGACCCCGACGCGCCACAGCGCCGCGTACACGTGCCGCACCGGAATGCTCAACAACCGGGCGGTGCCGTCCAGCAGTGGGTCACCACCGGGAACGAAAATCTGGTTGCCGAGGCGGCGAACCACATTGGTGGACGCGGTAGGGGCCTCGGCGCGCTCCGTGTCGCGCACTACGCGCAACTTGGGGGCGGCCGTTACGGCTCCTACTTCGTCGTGCAGGGCTGCGGTCATGATCGACTCCTGACGGATTCAAACGAGCACTTCCAAATGGACTTGGGTGTCTCGTCCCGCGCCGATTCCGATCCGAAAACGCTTGGCGGTAAGCCAATTAGCGTTATGGCGACCTAGTGAAGAGCGTCGCGCCGGAGAACGGATTGGGACAAAACATGACCCGGTTCTCGACCCGGACTACCACTGGAACTCATGCGTCCCTCACCTCCTCAACGGTCACGATGCGCGCGGACTACCCGCGCGATCTGCACGCACCAAAGGAGAACAGAAACCCGGCAATACGCCGGAAGTCCGCACCCCTCTCGTCAGAGCTTCGACACCACGCGACGTGATCCGGTAATCCGGAAGCCACTTTGGCTCAACCCTTAAGCCGGGAGGAGCTGTCCTGACCCGGGGCGTCTTTCGACGTTCGGGGTCAGTGGCCTGTATTCGCGTGGACGCCTCACCTAACGAGGTGCCTACCCGCACGATGATGCACGACAGATGCGCCCAAGGTCAAACCGATCCGCGCCGTGTCACCCAATCTTTATATTTTCGCTACGTCGGCGCGGCTCACTTCTCCACCAACCCCTCCAGGCGCCCGATGGTGTCGATGAACTCCTCGACCATGTCGAGAACCACCGCCCGCGTCGGGCGGACCCGGTCGAGTGAACCGACGACCTGGCCGACGAAGTAGGTGGCCAGCTCGCGGGCGCCCGGTTGACCGGCGGCCTTGGCGATGCGCAGCTGCGATTCGCTGACCAGCGCGGTCTGTAACGGCATGCCGAGCGGGCCCGGACTGTCGGGGCCGTCCCACTCGTCGGTCCAGGCGGTGCGCAGCATCCGGGCCGGCTTGCCGGTCAGCGACCGGGACCGCACCGTGTCCGAGGAGCTGGCGGCCAGGAATTTGTCCCTGACCGCGGGCGATGTCTCGGCCTCTTCGGTGGTCAGCCACACCGACCCGCACCACACGCCTTCGGCACCCAGAGCCAGGGCCGCGGCGATCTGGCGACCGCGGGCGATGCCCCCGGCGGCCAGCACCGGGACCGGTGCCACCGCGTCGACAACTTCGGGCACCAAGACCATGGTGGCCACCTCGCCGGTGTGGCCGCCGGCCTCGGTGCCCTGCGCGACGATCAGATCGACGCCCGCGGCCGCGTGCCGGCGCGCGTGTTCGGTTTTTCCGGCCAGTGCGGCCACCAGCACGTCGTGGTCGTGGGCTCGCTCGACGAGGTCCACCGGCGGCGACCCGAGCGCGCTGGCGATCAGCCGAATGTTGTGTGCGAAGGCCACTTCCACGAGCGGCTCGTAGCCTTTGGGCGAGATGTTGAGCCCGCCCGCGGGTGAATTGCGCGGCGGTTCTGTGGACGCCGCGATGCCATAGCGGGCGAGCAAGTCGTCGACGAATGCCAGGTGTTCGGCGGGCAGCAACGACCGGGCCTGCTTGGCATCGATCCCGCCTTCCTCCGCGCCGACGTACTTGGGCGGCAAGAGCAGGTCGAGTCCGTACGGCTTTCCACCCGTCTCCTCGTCGATCCAGGTCAGCTCGTTGCGTAGGCGTTCGGGACTGTGCCCCACCGCGCCCAGGACGCCGAAGCCGCCGGCGTTGGACACGGCGGCAACGACGTCGCGGCAGTGGCTGAAAGCGCAGATGGGGAACTCGACGCCGAGCATTTCGGCGACCCTGGTTCGCATTTCCCGACGCTAGCCCCGTGGGTGAGCAGACGCAAAGGCCCCCAAAAACGCCCCGTTTTGGGGGCTTTTGCTGGGGGCACCTCCCGCTTGCGGGGGACTGCTCGCGCAACGAAAGGGGACCAGTGATCTGGAGTACGTCCTTACCGTTTTGCCCATGCGGACAGCCGAACCGAGCTAAGCTTCGCAGCTGTTCAATGTCGGTTTTTGGGAGATCGGTGTGGACATTTCGCTCAGATTGCTGGGGTGCGATTTCGCGGCGTCGCCGCGGTAAGTACCTGCACGAATAGGTGGGAATCGTGGACAAGACGACGCCGATTGCCGTCATCGGCATGGCCTGTCGGCTGCCCAACGGCATCGACTCCCCCGACCGCCTCTGGCAAGCCCTGCTGCAGGGCGAAGATCTGATTACCGAGATCCCCGCCGACCGCTGGGACGCCGACGAGTACTACGACCCCGAATCGGGCGTGCCGGGTCGGACCAACTCGCGGTGGGGTGGGTTCATCGACGGCGTCGGGGACTTCGATCCCGAGTTCTTCGCCATCAACGAGCGCGAAGCCATCGCGATCGATCCACAGCACCGCCTGCTGCTGGAAACCTCGTGGGAAGCCGTAGAGCACGCCGGCCTGGCCCCCAAATCGCTGGCCGGCTCGCTGACCGGGGTTTTCTTCGGCGTCTGCCACGACGATTACGCTTTTGTCACCAGCGACGCGGGTGCGCTCGACGGCGCCTATGGGTTCACCGGAACCGCGCCCAGCATGGCCTCCGGGCGGGTGTCGTACGCCATGGGGCTGCGCGGTCCCTCCATGACCATGGACACGGGGTGTTCGTCGAGTCTGCTTGCGGCGCATCTGGCTTGCCGCAGCCTGGACGAAGGCGAGAGCGACCTCGCCCTGGTGGGTGGCGCCATGATCATCCTGGAACCGCGGGTATACGTGTCGGCTTCGGCCCAGGGCATGCTCTCCCCCACCGGACGCTGCCACACGTTCGACGCCAGCGCCGACGGCTTCGTCCGTTCCGAGGGCTGCGCGGTCCTGATGCTCAAGAGGCTGCCCGACGCGCAGCGCGACGGCGACCGCGTTCTTGCCGTGCTGCGCGGCACGGCAACGAATCAGGACGGTCGCACCGAGACCATTTCCACCCCTTCGCTGGAGGCGCAGGTGGCGTCGTATCGGGCGACGCTGGATGTCGCCGGCGTGGACCCCGCCACCGTCGGCATGATCGAAGCGCACGGCACCGGCACCCCGGTTGGCGACCCCATCGAATTCGCCGGCCTGGCACAGGTTTACGGCATCGACCGGGCCTGCGCCCTCGGGTCGGCCAAGAGCAATCTCGGCCACACCGAAGCCGCCGCCGGAGCCGTGGGAATGATTAAGGCGATCCTGTCGCTGCAGCATGGCGTCGTGCCGCCGATGCTGCACCACACCCGGCTGCCCGATGAGCTCGCCCAGATCAAGACCGGACTCTTTGTGCCGCACCAAGTCACGCCGTGGCCGGACCAGGACGCCTCGGCGCCCCGACGGGCGACGGTGTCCTCGTACGGTATGTCGGGCACCAATGTGCACGCGGTTCTCGAGCAAGCCCCGCAGGCCGCCGCGCTGCGCAATGGTGCCGTACCCACCGAGTCGGGCCGCCCGTTGTTGTTTGCGCTGTCGGCCACCTCCGCGGACGCGCTGCGCACGACGTCGCGCACGTTGGCCGACTGGATCGACGGCCGCGCCGACTCCAATCCGGTGGCGGCCTCGGACCTGGCGTACACGTTGGCATGTCGGCGTGGCCACCGGCCAGTGCGCACCGGCGTGCTCGCCGCCGACAACGCCGAGCTGGTCGAGGCTCTGCGCGCGGTCGCCGATGGCGACACCCCGTATCAACCCGCGGTGGGCCAAGACGACCGCGGGCCGGTGTGGGTGTTCTCCGGCCAAGGCTCGCAGTGGGTCTCGATGGGCGCGGATCTGCTCGCAAACGAACCGGTGTTCGCCGCGACCATCGCCGAGGTAGAGCCGCTCATCGCGCGGGAATCAGGGTTTTCGGTGACCGAAGCGATGACGGCTCCCGAAGTGGTGACCGGTATCGACCGGATACAGCCGACGCTGTTCGCCATGCAGGTCGCGCTGGCGGCCACCATGACGTCCTGCGGCGTCCGCCCCGGCGCCGTCATCGGCCACTCCCTCGGCGAGGTCGCGGCGTCCGTTGTCGCCGGAGCGCTGTCCCTGGACGACGGGGTGCGCGTGGTGTGCCGCCGTTCGCGACTGATGTCCACCATCGCCGGTTCCGGCGCAATGGCTTCCGTCGAACTGCCCGCCCAGCGGGTCCGCGAGGAATTGACCGGTCGCAACATCAAGGACGTCGTTGTCGCCGTGGTGGTCTCGCCGCAATCCACCGTGATCGGCGGCGCGACCGACACGGTGCGCGACCTCGTCCAGGCGTGGGAAGCGCGCGAGATCATGGCCCGCGAGGTGGCCGTGGACGTGGCCTCGCACACCTCGCAGGTGGATCCGATCCTGGACGAACTGTCCCGGACGCTGGCCGATCTCACGCCGATGGTGCCCGAGACGCCCTACTACTCCGCGACAGCGTTCAACCCGCGCGAACGGCCCGTGTGCGACGCCCGTTACTGGGTGGACAACCTGCGGCACGCGGTGCGGTTCTCGGCGGCGGTCCAGGCGGCGCTTGAAGACGGGTTCCGGGTATTCGGCGAGCTGTCACCGCACCCGCTGCTGACTCGCGCCGTCGAGCAGACCGCCACTGGCCTCGACATCCCCGTCGCCGCGGTGCCCGCCATGCGGCGCGAGCAACCGTTGCCGCACGGGCTGCGCGAGCTCGTGGCCGATCTGCACAACGCCGGAGCTGCAGTGGACTTCTCGGCGCTCTACCCGACCGGCCGCCTGGTGGACGCTCCGCTGCCCGCATGGACCAAACGCCGGATGCTGCTCGAGCCGGACAGCACCGGCCGCAACTCGCACGCCGCCAATACCGTTGCGGTGCACCCGCTATTGGGCTCGCACGTGCGGCTCATGGAGGAGCCTGAGCGGCACGCCTGGCAGGCCGAGGTCGGCACAGCGACGCTGCCGTGGCTGGGCGACCACCAAATCCACAGCGTGGCAGCGCTTCCCGGCGCCGCCTACTGCGAGATGGCCTTGTCGGCAGCTCGGGCGGTCCTCGGCGAGGCCTCCGAAGTACGCGATATCCGCTTCGAGGAATTACTGTTGCTGGACGACGACACCACCGTCGGCGCTGTCGCATCGGTATCGGCTCCCGGCGTCGCCCCATTCGTCGTGGAGACGGACCGGCAGGGCGAGAAGTTGCGACGGGCCTCGGCGGTGCTGCACGCCGTAAGCGACGAAGCCGAGCCACCAGAGCACGACATCGCCGCCCTGCTTTCAGCGCATCCTTCCCGCCGCGAAGGCGACGAGTTGCGAGACTGGTTCGACCAGCGCGGAATTCAGTTCGGCCCGGCCTTCACCGGTTTGGCCGCCGCGCATGTCGCGGAAGGCACGATCAGCACGGTGCTGGCCGAGGTCGGCCTGCCGAGTTCGATCCGAACGCAGCAAGCCAACTACGGCGTTCATCCGGCGCTGCTGGACGCCTGCTTCCAATCCGTTGCGGTCCATCCCGCGGTTCAGATGGCGGGAAACGGCGGCCTGCTGTTGCCGTTGGGTGTGCAGCTTTTGCGCGCCTACGGCTCCACCCGCAACGCCCAATACTGCTACACCCGGGTGACCGCGGGCGGCACCAACGTCGAGGCCGACATCGACGTCATGGACGAGAACGGCGCGGTGCTGCTGGTTGTGCGCGGGCTGCTGATGGGCACCGGATTCTCCGAGAGCGCCAACCGCGACCGTCAGCTCGGCGAGCGGCTGCTGAACATCGAATGGCAAGAGCGTGACTTGCCCGAACAACGTGAAAAAGACGCGGCAAAAAGCCCCGTAGCGGGAACCTGGCTGCTGATCGGCTTTTCCGATGCCGTTCTGGATGCCCCAGATCTGCTGGTGGCGGATTTGACCCACGCGCTGAAGCTGCACGGCGCGGAATGCACAACCATGCACTGGTCTCGGCATGCCGACCATGCGGCCAATGCCGAGCGGTTGTGTGGTCAGCTCGAGGGCGGATTCAGCGGCGTGGTGATGCTTGCGCCGCCGGGCACACCACCAGGCCAGGAAGGCCCCGATACCCCGGACGCCAGCCTCGACAGTGAATACGTCCAGCGCGTGGTTCGCATCGCGCGCGAACTGCCGGACGTCGCGGGCGAGGCGCCCCGGCTCTACGCCCTGACCCGGGGCGCGCAAACGATCCTGCCCGAGGAGTGCGCCAACCTGGAACAGGCCGGGCTGCGCGGTCTGCTGCGGGTGATCGGCGCCGAACACCCTTACCTGCGCACCACCCACATCGACGTCGACGAGCGGACCGACGCGGAGCAGGTGGCGCGCCAGCTGCTGGCCGGCTCCGAAGAGGACGAGACCGCCTGGCGGGCCAACCAGTGGTACACCGCCCGGTTGTGTCCGGCTCCGCTTCGACCCGAAGAGCGGGGCACCACCGTGGTGGACCACACGCAGGACGCTGTGCGGCTGCAGATCCGCACGCCCGGCGACCTGCAAACCATGGAACTGGCGGCGGCCGAACGGGTTGCGCCCGGACCCGGGCAGATCGAGGTCGCGGTCAGCGCGTCCAGCATCAACTTCGCCGACGTCTTGGTCGCTTTCGGGCGCTACCCGTCTTTCGACGGGCTGCTGCCGCGGCTGGGCACCGATTTCGCCGGCGTGGTGACGGCCGTCGGACCCGACGTCACCGACCACCAGATCGGTGACCACGTCGGCGGCATGTCTTCCGACGGGTGCTGGGGCTCCTTTGTCACCTGCGACGCCCGCCTGGCCACCACGCTGCCGGCCGGCCTGACCGACGCCCAGGCCGCGGCGGTGACCACCGCGCATGCCACGGCCTGGTACGGCCTCAATGATCTGGCTCGCATCAAGGCCGGCGACAAGGTGCTGATCCACTCCGCAACCGGCGGCGTCGGCCAGGCCGCGATCGCGATCGCCCGGGCCAGCGGCGTCGAGTTCGCCGACATTTACGCCACCGCCGGCAGCGCGCAGCGTCGGGAGCTGTTGCGCGACATGGGTATCCATCATGTCTATGACTCCCGGAGCGTCGAGTTCGCCGACCGGATCCGCGACGACACCGACGGGTACGGCGTCGACATCGTGCTCAACTCGCTGACCGGCGCGGCCCAAAGCGCCGGCATCAACCTGTTGTCCTTCGGCGGGCGCTTCATCGAGATCGGCAAGCGCGACATCTACGGGGACACCAAGCTGGGCCTCTTCCCGTTCCGGCGCAACCTCACCTTGCACGCCGTCGACCTGGGGTTGATGTCAATGACCCACCCCGCCGAGATCCGGGAATTGCTGACCACCGTCTACCGGTTGACCGCCGAGGGTGTGTTGCCGATGCCGGAAAGCACGCTTTACCCACTCGCCGAGGCGGCCAACGCGATTCGGCTGATGAGCGCTGCCGAGCACACCGGCAAGCTCATCCTCGACATCCCGCACGCGGGACGAAGCTGCGTGGTGCTGCCGCCCGAGCAGGTCGAGGTGTTCCGCCCCGACGGCTCCTACATCATCACCGGCGGCCTCGGCGGCCTCGGTTTGTTCCTGGCCGAGAAGATGGCCGCGTCAGGCGCCGGCCGGATCGTGCTCACCTCCCGCTCTGCGCCCAATCAAAGGGCGCTGGAGACAATCGAACTCGTCCGGGCCACCGGAGCCGACATCGTTGTCGAATGCGGCGACATCGCTCAACCGGACACGGCGCAACGCTTGGTGGCGGTGGCAACGGCCGGTGGGCTTCCGGTGCGGGGTGTCCTGCACGCGGCCGCGGTGGTCGAGGACGCCGTCTTGACCAACATCACCGAAGAGTTGATCGAACGCGACTGGGCACCGAAAGTCCACGGTGCGTGGAATCTGCACCGGGCCACCGAAACCCAGCCGGTGGACTGGTTCTGCTCGTTCTCCTCGGCGGCCGCGCTGCTCGGTTCCCCCGGTCAGGGCGCCTATGCCGCCGCCAACAGCTGGCTGGACGGCTTCACCCACTGGCGACGGGCGCAAGGCCTGCCGGCCACCGCGATCGCCTGGGGAGCCTGGGACGAAATCGGCCGCGGCGCGGGCCTCGCCGACGGCGGCGACACCACGATGATTACGCCCGACGAGGGCGCCTATGCGTTCGAGGCAATGTTGCGGCACAACCGCGCCTACAGCGGTTACGCCCCGATCGTCGGTTCACCGTGGCTGACGGCATTGGCCCAACGCAGCCAATTCGCCGAGGTATTCCGGTCCACCGGACAAAATCGGCCGGACAACAGCAAATTCCGTGCCGAACTGATGGAGCTCCCTTTCGATGAGCGGCCGACCCGGCTGCGGCGCCTGATTTCTGAACAGGTCAGTTTGATCCTGCGTCGAACTGTCGACCCAGATCGGCCACTTTCCGAGTACGGACTCGATTCTTTAGGTAACCTCGAGCTTCGTACGCGGATAGAGACGGAAACCGGGATACGCTGCGGCTCCACCGACATCACCACCGTCCGGGGCCTGGCGGATCACTTGTGCCAGAAGCTGGCACCCGTTGAGGGGGCTGCGGCGACGCGCTGAGGCGTCACCAAAGGATTGAAAGAGTTCTGGAAAGGCATTTCAGGACCGCCTGGGTGTCTCGCGAAGGAGCGAAATGGTCGCAGTGGGCAAAGTGACGCTGGCAACCGTCGACAATTGGGCGCCGGCCCCAGGTTCCGTTGTGCAATGGCGCTTCTCGTCAGCATCGCTGGAGAAGGCCCAGCAAGCTCCGGTAAGCGCCGTCCCGCCCAGCTACATCCAGGCCCGACACATCCGCAACTATCGCGACCACTTGGCCCGCGGCCTCAACATGTCACGGCTGTGCGTCGCCGCCTGGGATATCCCCGGCCAGTGCGACGCTCGCGCGATGACCTATGTCATCAATTCCTACCTGCGCCGGCACGACACCTACCGGAGCCGGTTTGAATTCGACGATCGCGGCGACGTCATCCGGCACACGATCCAGGATCCGCTCGATATCGAACTGGTTCCGGTTGATGTCGGCGAGATGACGACGAAGGAATGGCAAGATTACATTCTGGCCACGCCGAGCCCGTTGGAGTGGGATTGCTTCAGATTCGCGATTATTCAGCGTGATGACCACTTCACCGTCTGTGTCAGCGTTGACCACCTGCACGTCGACGCGATGTTCATCTATGGGGTATTCGGCGAGATCCAGGCCGTGTATGACGCGCTGATGGCCGGTGACGCTCCCATCGCGCTGCCCGACCCGGGCAGTTACGACGCTCATTGCGTGCGGGAACGCGAGTACACGTCCTCGTTGACGTTGGAGTCGCCGCAAATTGCGGCCTGGATCGCGTTCTTCGAGAACAACGCGGGAGCGCTTCCCCCCTTCGCCTTGCCGCTTGGCGACGTAACGACACCGACCGGTGAGGCGCCTTGCGGTGGCGAACTGCGCACGCTAAAGCTGCTGAACGCCACCCAAACGGCACAGTTCGAAGCCGCTTGCGTTCGCGCGGGTGCGCGTTTCTCCGGCGGGGTGTTCGCCTGTGGTGCGCTGACCGAGCACGAATTGACCGGCACCGAAACGTATTACGGGATCACGCCGGTTGACACCCGCACGACTCCCGCTGAGTTCATGACCACCGGCTGGTTCGTCGGCCACGTTCCGCTCACCATCCCGATTCTGCCGTCGTTCGCGGAAACGGTCAGCGCCGCGCAAGCGTCCTATGACGCCGGCACCGAGCTGGCGAATGTGCCGTTCGAGCGGGTCTTGGAGCTGGCGCCGTGGCTGGAGAAACCGCAGACTCAATCGGGATTTCCCGTGCTGTCGTTCCTTGACGCGGGTGTCGCTCCGCTATCCGCGTTCGTGACGATGGAACTGGATCGGCTGAACGCCGGAGTCTACGAGGACGGCGGCATCCCGGCGCGCGTGTGCCTGTGGGTCAATCGGCTGCCGGACGAGACCTCGGTGACGGTCTTCCTCCCCAAGAACCCGGTCGCTCACGACTCCGTGACGCGGTACCTGGCCGCGATGAAAACCGTCTATGTGCATGCCGCCGAGGGCCGCAGCGCCGTGCGAACCGCCGCGCGGCGACACAGCCACAAAGTTCACGGCCCCGACTACCTACTCCCGAAATCCGCCCCCCGCGTCAATTTCTAAGCGCGCGGCGCCCCTGCTGGACATCCCGGTTAACACCCGAGTCGAAAGTTCGGGCGTTTCGCCGCGGCGATTCGCGACGCCGCCTATCATGTATCTCGTTTAGATCACCGGGACAGCACCGGAACATAACCGGCGTCGCATAGTTCGACATGCGTTTAATAGCAGCCGGCTGGACTTCCCGGGACCAGAACTTTAGTTATGTGATTTCTGTAACATTGCGGGCGCCATTACCGACAGCTCGCCGTTACATTTCCCCAGCGCTCGTCGTCGGCCCACATCCGGTCCCCGCGCCGCCGCGCCGCCGCCACACCGCGTAGCACTACTGGCAAAAACCACGGCTGAACTGGCCGAATGCCCGTGCACCACCGCTTTTGACGCCATCGCGACGTTTCCGCGGCGATCCGAGATTGTTGGTTCATCTGCCGGTCACTCCGGGTATGCACTTGTTGGGCATCTGAGCGTTGTTAAATTTTTGTACGTCCGAACGATTTTTCCTCGCGGCTGAGGCCAAGCGACTAGGCTGCTGAGCGGCGACAAGTTCTGAATTTCGCTTCGATTGCGGGGGTCGGCGGGTTGTAAGTGCGCAGCGAAGTTCGCGACTCGCACTGAAAATTCGCCGATGTTTCTCGAAGCCCTGATAAGACCTTGCAGCAGTGATAGGACTTTGAGGATAAGCGTGGAGAGGTGAGGGTCTAGGTGGGTAGGGCAGGCGTTACCCCGGTCGCTGTCATAGGGATGGCGTGCCGACTGCCGGGGGGGATCAACTCCCCCGACCTGTTTTGGGAAGCGCTGCTTCGTGGGGACGACCTAGTCACCGAGATTCCCGCCGACCGCTGGAGCGCCGAGGAGTACTACGACCCCGAGCCGGGGGTGCCCGGCATGTCGTCGTGCAAGTGGGGTGCGTTCCTGGATAACGTCGCCGACTTCGATGCCGATTTCTTCGGGATCGGCGAGGCGGAAGCCACCGCCATGGATCCGCAGCAGCGCCTGCTGCTGGAAACGTCCTGGGAAGCCATGGAGCACGGCGGGCTGTCGCGGGACACGATTGCCGAATCCACCGGCGTCTTCGTCGGCTCGACGCATTGCGACTACGAATTCGTGCACGCCGACGCCCACGCTCTCGAGGGGCCATACGGAAACACCGGTACCAATTCGTCCATGGTGTCCGGGCGGGTGGCCTACGCACTCGGGGTGCACGGTCCGGCGGTCACCGTAGACACCGCCTGCTCTTCGGGATTGTTCGCCATCCACCAGGCCTGCCGCAGCCTGAACGACGGCGAAACCGACCTCGCCCTGGCCGGCGGCGTCTACGTGCAGTTGGAACCACGGCGGGCCGCTTCCGGGTCGGCGGCGGGCATGCTCTCGCGCACCGGCGCCTGCCATGCGTTCGACATCAACGCCGACGGCTTCGTGTCCGGCGAAGGTTGCGTGGTGCTGTTGCTCAAGCGATTGCCCGACGCGCAGCGCGACGGCGATCGGATTCTGGCGGTCGTCCGTGGCACCGCCGCCAACCAAGACGGTCGTACGGTCAACATCGTGACGCCGTCAGCGGACGCGCAGAGCGCCGTCTACCGCGCAGCGCTGGAAGTGGCGGACGTGGACCCCGGCACCGTCGGTATGGTCGAGGCGCACGGCACCGGCACCCCCGTCGGCGACCCGCTCGAATACGCAAGCCTTGCCGGGGTATACGGCAAAGACCACCCCGTCGTGCTCGGATCCGTGAAGACCAATTTCGGGCACACGCAGGCGACGGCCGGTGCACTCGGGATGTTGAAGGCGATCCTGGCCGTGCAGCGCGGTGTGGTTCCGAAAAACTTGCACTTCACCGAAATGCCAGAAGAAATGGCCCAGATTGAAACGGGCCTCTTTGTGGCGCAGGACCTTACACAGTGGCCGACCAACGATGGCGAACCACGACGGGCGGCGGTGTCGTCGTACGGCATGTCCGGAACCAACGTGCACGCCATCGTCGAACAGGCCCCCAAGCCCACTTCGCGCAACGGCGTGGACGTCACTCCCGGGCTCGACGGCGCGCTGCTTTACCCGCTGTCAGCGAGCTCGGCAGACGGGCTGCGCGACACCGCTGGACGACTCGCGGACTGGGTCGACGCGCAGGGCTCGAAGCTGGCGGCGCCGAGTCTGGCCTATACCCTTGCTCGCCGCCGCGCGCATCGTCCGGTGCGGACAGCGGTATTGGCCGGCAGCATCCCGGAGCTGGTCGGGGCCTTGCGAGAGGTCGCCGGCGATGAGCATCCCTACCAGGAAGCGGCGGGCGCCGACGACAAGGGCCCCGTGTGGGTCTTCTCCGGCCAAGGTTCGCAGTGGGCCGCGATGGGCGCCGACCTGCTCGCCAACGAGCCGGTGTTCGCCACAACCATCGCCACCATCGAACCACTGATCGCCGCTGAGTCCGGATTCTCGGTGACCGAGGCGTTGACCGCACCGGAGAAGGTGACGGGCATCGACCGCGTGCAGCCGACCCTGTTCGCCATGCAGGTGGCATTGGCCGCAACGATGAAGTCATACGGCGTGCAGCCCGGCGCGGTTATCGGACACTCGCTCGGCGAGTCCGCCGCGGCCGTGGTCGCCGGGGCGCTCTCACTCGAAGACGGGGTGCGAGTCATTTGCCGCCGCTCACAACTGATGACCCGCCTCGCTGGCGCGGGCGCGATGGCCTCCGTGGAATTGCCTGCCCAGCAAGTGCTTTCGGAATTGATGGCGCGTGGAGTCAACGACGCCGTGGTCGCGGTGGTGGCCTCTCCGCAGTCCACCGTGATCGGCGGCTCAACGGAGACCGTTCGCGAGATGGTGGCGGCGTGGGAAGAGCGCGAGGTGATGGCCAGCGAGGTGGCCGTCGACGTCGCATCGCACTCGCCGCAGGTCGACCCGATCCTGGACGAGCTGTACGAGGCGCTCGAAGAGATCACCCCGTTGACGCCGGAGGTGCCGTACTACTCCGCGACCCTGTTCGACCCGCGCGAGGAGCTGTACTGCGACGCCGGCTACTGGGTGGACAACCTGCGGCACACGGTGCGGTTCGCCGCGGCGGTGCAGGCGGCGCTGGAAGACGGCTACCGGGTGTTCGCGGAATTGGCACCGCACCCGCTGCTGACCCACGCCATCGACCAGACCGCCCGAAGCCTCGACATGTCGGCAGCCGCCCTCGCCGCGATGCGGCGCGAGCAGCCGCTGCCGCACGGGCTGCGCCGGTTACTCGGCGATTTGTACGCCACCGGTGCCGCCGTCGACTTCTCCGTGCTCTACCCCGGCGGGCACCTGCTGGACGCGCCGTTGCCCACCTGGACGCACAAGACGTTGTTCTTGACCCGCGACGGTCAGGGTTCGAGCTCAACCGGCACCAACATTGCCGTGCATCCGCTGATGGGGCCGCATGTGCGCCTGCCCGAGGAACCGGAGCGGCACGTTTGGCAGGCCGACATCGGCACCGACGCGCTGCCCTGGCTGGGCGATCACCAGGTACACGGTGCCGCCGCCCTGCCGGGTGCTGCCTACTGCGAAATGGCGCTGATCGCCGCGCGAACCGTCTTCGGCGACGCGTCCGCAGTCCGCGACGTGCATTTCGAGCAAATGCTGCTTCTCGATGACAAGACCGAGGTCAGCCTCGTCGCAACCGCAGAGACGCCGGGCGCGCTCGCGTTCACGGTGGAGACGAATCGGGACGGGGAGCACGCTCGGCGCGCGACCGCCGTGCTGTGCGCAGCTGACGACAAGCCCAAGCCGCCGGCGTACGACATCGCGGGCTTGCTGGCGGCACACCCGAGCGCGGTAGCGGGCTCCGAGCTGCGCGACGCGTTGAACGAGCGCGGTATCAAGTACGGCCCCGCTTTCGCGGGCCTTGCCGCCGCCCACACCGCCCAAGAAACCGGCAGCACAGTGCTGGCGGAGATCGGGCTGCCCAGCGTGATCCGCAGACAGCAGACCAACTTCTGCGTACACCCGGCGCTGCTCGACGCGTGCTTCCAGTCCGTTGCGGCGCACCCCAGTGTTGCGAACGCCGGCTACGGCGGTCTGCTGTTGCCGCTCGGCGTTCGCGAGCTTCGGGTTTACGACACGGCCCACACCACGCATGCGGCCCGCTACTGCTATGCGCGGGTTACCGCGGCCGAGGGCACGAGCGTCGACGCCGACCTGGACGTGCTCGACGAACATGGAACGGTCCTGCTGACGGTGCGTGGGCTGCAGATGGGCACGGGCTTCTCGCCCAGCAGCGACCGCGCCCGGTTGATGGGCGAACGGTTGCTGACCGTCGAATGGCAACAGCGGGAGCTGCCCGAGGTGGCCACCGAAGAACCCGGAACGTGGCTGCTGATAAGCACTTCCGACAACGGCCTGATGGCATCGCCATTAATGGCATTGACCGACGCGTTCAAGCTGTACGACACCGAATGCACGACCTTGTCCTGGCCCCTGCATGCAGACCACCCGGCCATTGCCGAGCGACTGCAAGAACACATCGCCGGAGGCACCTTCACCGGTGTGGTCGTGCTGACCGATCCGAGTGGCAGCGTCGACGATCAGTCGCCGGTCCGTGGCGCCGACTTCGTCCGCCATGTGGTGCGAATCACCCGCGAGCTGCCGGAAATCATCGGCAATACGCCACGGCTGTGTGTGGTCACCAGGGATGCTCAAAGCGTGTTGTCCGACGACCACCCAAATCTCGAGCAAGGCGGAATCCGTGGCCTGCTCCGGGTGATCGGTGCCGAGCACCCGCACCTGCACACCACCCATATCGACCTCGACGAACAGACCGGCGTCGAGCAGTTGGTGCGGCAGCTGCTGCTTGCCGGGCCGGACGAAGACGAGACGGCCTGGCGCAACGACGAGTGGTACACGGCCCGCCTGTGCCCCGCCCCGCTGCGGCCCGAAGAACGCCGCACCACCATCGCGGACCATCAACGCGACGGGGTGCGCATGCAGATCCGCACGCCTGGTGATCTGCAATCAATGGAATTCGCCGCCTTCGACCGGGTGGCCCCGGGTCCCGGGCAGATCGAAGTCGCGGTGACCGCTTCGAGCATCAACTTTGCCGACGTCCTGCTCTCGTTCGGCAAATACCAGAGCCTCGACGGGATCCTCCCGCAGCTGGGCACCGATTTCGCCGGTGTCGTGACGGCTGTCGGACCCGACGTCACCAACCACCAGGTCGGCGATCACGTCGGCGGGATGTCCCCCAGCGGTTGCTGGGCCACATTCGTCACCTGTGACGCAGAGCTGGCCACCGCGTTGCCGGCGGGGCTGACCGACGCCCAGGCCGCGGCGGTGACCACCGCACACGCCACCGCCTGGTACGGCCTGAACGATCTGGCTCGCATCAAGGCCGGCGACAAGGTGCTGATCCACTCCGGAACCGGTGGTGTCGGCCAGGCTGCCATCGCCATCGCCCGCGCCAGCGGCGTCGAGTTCGCAGATATATACGCCACCGCCGGCAGCCAGAAGCGTCGCGACTTGTTGCGCAGCATGGGCATCGAGCACGTCTACGACTCCCGCAGCGTCGAATTCGCCGAGCAGATCCGCCGCGACACCGACGGCTATGGCGTCGACATCGTGCTCAACTCGGTTACCGGTGCCGCGCAACTGGCCGGACTCAAACTGCTGGCGCTGGGCGGGCGCTTCGTGGAGATCGGCAAGCGCGACATCTACGGCGACACCAAGCTCGGCCTCTTCCCGTTCCGTCGTAACCTCGCTTTCTGGGGCGTCGACCTGGGAGTGATGTCGGTCAGCCACCCCAAGCAGGTCAGCGAGCTGCTGAGCACGGTGTACCGGTTGACCGCCGAGGGCGTGCTGCCGATGCCCGAAAGCACGCATTACCCACTTGCCGACGCGGCCACCGCGATTCGGGTGATGAGCGCGGCCGAGCACACCGGCAAGCTCATCCTCGACATCCCGCAGGCCGGGCGCAGCAGCGTAGTGCTGCCACCCGAGCAGGCACCGGTCTTCCGACGCGACGGCTCCTACATCATCACCGGCGGCCTCGGTGGTCTCGGGCTGTTCCTGGCCGAGAAGATGGCTTCTGCCAATGGTGGCGGCGGCGCCGGCCGGATCGTCCTCTGCTCCCGCTCCGAGCCCACCCAAAAGGCTTTGGAGACAATCGAACTCATCGGTGCCATCGGGTCCGACGTGGTGGTCGAGCTCGGTGACATCGCCGACGCGGACACCGCGGAGCGGTTGGTCGCAACGGCGACCGCGACCGGGCTTCCGCTGCGCGGCGTTCTACACGCGGCCGCCGTGGTCGAGGACGCGACCCTGCTCAACATCACCGACACGTTGATCGACCGCGACTGGGCGCCAAAGGTTTACGGGGCGTGGAACCTGCACCTAGCCACCGCATCCGCGGAGCTGGACTGGTTCTGTTCGTTCTCCTCGGCGGCGGCTCTACTGGGCTCGCCGGGTCAGGGCGCTTATTCGGCGGCCAACAGCTGGCTGGACGCCTTCACACACTGGCGCCGCGATCAGGGCCTGCCGGCCACCGCAATCGCGTGGGGGGCCTGGGGCGAGATCGGCCGCGGCGCCGGCTTTGCTGAAGGCAGCGGTGCCGAGATCACTCCGGAGGAGGGCGCATACGCCTTCGAGGAGCTGCTACGCCACAACCGCGCTTACTCGGGCTACAGCCCGCTGATCGGAACGCCGTGGGTGGCCTCGTTCGCGGAACGCAGCAAGTTCGTGGAGATGTTCAAGTCCGCGGGACAGAAGCGGGCCAGAACAGGCAAGTTGCGCGCTGAGCTTGAAGAACTCCCGCTGGAAGAGTGGCCCACGAGGCTGCGCCGGGTTCTTTCTGAACAAATTGGTCTCATTTTGCGACGAAGCATCGATCCGGACCATACACTTTCTGAGTATGGCCTCGATTCGCTGGGCAATCTCGAATTGCGCACACACATCGAGGCAGAAACTGGAATACGCATCACCTCGAGTGACATCACGACCGTGCGGGGTCTGGCAGACCACCTGTACGCAAAGTTGGCACCGAAAGAAGAGGACGCAGCTACACCTGCGTGAGGTAGTCCCTGACGTCAAAGTCGACTGCAGCACACGCGACGGAATATGAGGAGGGAAACGTGTTAATAGCTGGAGGTTCCGCGCAGGTCGGCTTAGAAGTTGGAACAATTCACGACTGGGACCCCGGGCAGGGTTCGGTCATTTCTTGGGAGCCGACACCGGCTTCCGTTGCGAAAGCCCGCCAGGCTCCGATAAGCCCAGTGCCGCCCAGCTCGATGCAGGTCGGCCACCTTCGTGGATATGTCGAGTTCAAGGAGCGCGGGCTCGATTATTCGCGCGCCGTCATGGGCTCCTGGGACGTACCCGGCCGTTGCGATATCCGCACCCTTACTTACGTCATCAACGCGCACCTTCAGCGGCACGGCACATACCACAGCTGGTTTGACTACCAAGACGAAAAGAATGTCATTCGTCACACCATCAAGAACCCCCGGGATATCCGTTTTGTCCCGAAAGAGCACGGTGTGTTGACGCAGCCCGAATGGCGCGACCTGATTCTGTCGACGCCCGATCCGCTGCAATGGGACTGCTTCAGGTTCGGCGTTGTCCAGCATGACGAGTACTTCTCGCTATGGGCGGTTGTCGACCACCTGCACTGCGACCCGATGCTGATCGCCGGGATGTACGTCGAGTGCATCATGAACTACAACGCCCTCCTGGAGGGCAAGGCGCCCGTCACCCTCGGGCCAACCGGCAGTCATGAAGACTTCTGCGGCCGCGAGGTGGCCCGCGCGGAGGCCATGACCCTGGAATCCCCAGAGGTGCGCCGGTGGATCGAATTCGCCGAACGCAACGGTGGGTCGCTGCCCGATTTCCCACTCCCACTCGGCGACCAGTCGATTCCGTGTGGCGGCGATATCCATGTGGAAAAGCTCTTGGGCCAGGAAGACACAGCCAAATTCGAAGCCATCTGCCAGCGGGCGGGTGCCCGATTCAGCGGCGGCCTATTTGCCTGCGCGGCCCTGGCTCAATACGAGCTGACCGGCGCGGAAATGTACCACGGAATGACGCCGATCGATAAGCGCAGTAGCCCGGAAGAATACATGACGGTGGGCTGGTTCACCGGCCAGGTTCCATTCACGGTTCCGGTCGACCCGAACTCGTTCGAAGAAACTGCGCGTGCCACTCAGGCGTCCTTCGACGAGAATTTGGATCTCGCGAATGTGCCATTTGACCGGGTATTGGAGTTGGCACCTTGGCTGCGGAAGGCTTCACCGCAGTTCACCATGATGAACTACATGGATGCGGGTCTCCCTCCTCTTTCTGCCGTCGTTGCTACCGCATTGACGGGGGTAAATGCCACTGCCTACAACGATGGCAGGAGCCCGGCCTATATGTACATGACGGTGTTCCGCCTTTTTGATGAAATTTCGCTGATGATTTTCTTCCCGAACAATCCGGTTGCCCGGGAGTCCATCACCCGCTACGCAGAGACGATGGCCTCCGTGTTCGGCCGGGTCGCCGCGGGCACCTACGCGGAAGCACCAGTGCGGGTATCCAGGTAAAAATCGGAGCTCTTCATTCCCCCGCCCGGGAATGGCCGGTGCCGCGGAGCAAGCGCTCCGCGGCATCGGATTGAAAGGCTGAAGTTCGCCGATGAAATTTGTCCTGGCAACACACGGAACTCGCGGCGACATCGAACCTTGCGCCGCCGTCGGCCTTGAGTTGCTGCGCCGGGGACACGACGTGCGGATGGCGGTCCCGCCCAACATGATTGGGTTCGTCGAGGCGGCCGGTCTCTCCGCGGTCGCCTACGGCCCGGACACCGAACAACAGATAGTCGCCGTCGCCGACTTCATGCACAACGCCCTCAAGATCCAGAATCCGGTCAACGTGGTGCGCGACCTCAAGCAGCTGTACGTCGAAGGCTGGGCGGAGATGAGCCGCACGCTGGTCGGGCTGGCCGACGGTGCCGACCTGCTCATGACCGGCCAGACTTACCACGGCGTGGTTGTCAATGTCGCTGAGTACTACGACGTTCCGGTGGCGGGGCTGCATCACTTCCCGGTGCAACCCAACGGCCAGATCGGACTTCCGTTTGTGCCGGCGCCGACGCCGGTGGTTCGCACCACGCTGAAGACGGCATGGAAGCTCTACGCGCAGATAACCAAGGCGGAAGAGCGCGCGCAACGCCGTGAGCTGGGCTTACCAAAGGCCACTGTGTCGGCGCGAGAACGAATGATCGAAGGCGGCTCGCTGGAAATCCAGGCTTACGACGTAGCGTGCTTCCCGGGGCTCGCGGAGGAATGGAACGGGCTACGACTTTCCCGGCCCTTCATAGGCGCGCTGACGCTGGAACTGGGGGCTGACACCGACGATGACGTCGCGTCGTGGATCGCCTCCGGAAAACCGCCGATCTACTTCGGTTTTGGCAGCACACCCGTGCAATCCCCCGCCGAAACAGTGGCTATGATCGCCGCGGCGTGCACTGAGCTGGGCGAACGTGCGTTGATTTATTCTGCCGACGGTTCCGACTCCACTCGGCATGGCGACTCGGTGAAGCTTGTCGGCCAGGTCAACTACACAACGATCCTGCCCACCTGCCGCGCAGCCGTCCATCACGGTGGCGCGGGCACCGTCGCCGCCGGGCTGCGGGCCGGACTACCCACCTTGGTCCTCTGGGACGTGGCCGATCAGCCCATCTGGGGAGCCCAGGTGAAAACCCTGAAGGTCGGCTCGGCGCGCCGCCTCACCAGGGTCACCCGAAAATCGCTGGTCAGGGATCTTCGGTCCATCCTTTCGAAAGAATGTGCGACCCGGGCCCGGGATATCGCCCCTCGAATGACCAAACCCGCGGACGCCGCCGCCAGCGCAGCCGATCTGCTGGAGCAGACCGCGCGGGTCGGCGTCTCAGGTGGTCGGTAAGCCTTCGTAGGCCTTCTTCGTCAGCTGGGCGGTGCGTTACTGAACCCGCGTCGAATCTATGGCAGCCGGCGGAAGGATTTATTTCAGTGTGAAATTTCTCAATTCCGCAGTTCCGCTACGAGATACGCCGCTGCATAGTAGCGTCCAAAAGGTGTGGGCTTACGTGCTGATGGTAGGTATTGGGGTGTTCATGGACCCCACGCGGCTGGGGATCGCCGCCATCTTGATGTCGCGGCGGCAGGCCATGCGGATGTTGGTCGCTTACTGGCTGGGCGGCATGGTTGCGGGGATCAGCGTGGGCATCGTTGTGCTGGTGCTTTTCCGCGACCTCGCACTCGGAACTATCCAGAACGTGGTGGCCTCGCTGAACGAGGTGAGGTCCATGGTCGGCTTCACAGGTGGTCGCCTGCAAATTGCCTTCGGCATGCTTGCACTGGTTGGCTTTGCAGTGATGGTGGCCCGCCAGCGTGCACGGGTGGGGACGCCGGTGACCGTCGGGGGCGGCGGTGCGCCGAGTCTGACGCCGCAGCCGTCCAAAACATTCGTCGCTCGAATGGGGCAGCGTGCGCTGAGCATGGTGGAATCCGGGGGACATTGGCCATCCTTCATTGCGGGCCTCGGATCGACAGTTCCACCCATCGAGGGGCCGGTAGCGCTCACCCTGATCATGGCCTCGAAGTCCGAACTTGGAACCCAGTTCAGCGCGTTCGTTGTGTTTACTCTGATGATGCTGATGTTCATCGAGCTACCGATACTCAGCTACTTGGTAGCCCCAGAGCGAACCCAAGCGGCTATGCGACAACTGAACGGCTGGATACATGGTCATCGGCTGCAGATCATGCAAGCCACGCTCGCGGTGTCAGGGGTCCTGTTCGTGGCTCAGGGCGTGGGCAGGCTATAGCGCCGCCGGACATTCTTCCTTCGTAGAGCTCGTCGCCCCCGGCGGACATGTGCTCCGCCGACGGCACTCTCTGCTAGAAATCGCGGCCGAGGGTGAACCAGACGACATGCGGACAGGCTATGCTGCTGGCCGGTCTGTCTGATGGCGAGGAGGGTAACGGTGCCTGTGAGCGCCAACGACTTTGACGAATTGTCGTCGAGCCCGCCTATTTCGGTGTGCGTACCGATGTACAACAACAGTGCGACGATCGAGCGTTGTCTGCGCAGCGTCTTGGAGCAGGATGGCGTCGAGTTCGAGATAGTGGTCGTTGACGACGATTCGCCAGACGGATGCGCCACGGTTGCCCAGGCGATGCTCAGACCCGGCGATCGGCTGATACGCAACGAAACCCGCCTCGGCCTGATGGGGAACCACAACAAGTGCTTAGAAATGGCCCGTGGCCGCTGTATCCAGTTCGTGCATGGCGACGACTGGTTGCTTCCGGGAGCCCTGCGAACACTTGCCCCGTTTTTCGACGACCCAACTGTAGGAATGGCTTTCGCACCTCGGCGGGTGATCAACGACAAGGCCGTACCGCTGCGTCGGCGCCTGGGCCCGGCTCACATCTGGTTTCCGCGACTTCGCCGAGGATACAACCGCGGGCCGAACCTAGTGGCACAGATGATGATTCAGGCCGGGGGCGCCAATTGGATCGGTGAGCCGACCTGCGTCATGTTTCGGCGCCAGCTGGCGCTGGACGCGGGAGGCCTGCGCGACGACATCCATCAGCTCGTCGACCTGGATTTCTGGCTTCGTTTGATGCTGCGATCTGCGGTCTGCTTTGTCCCGCGCAAACTGTCGGTCCGCACCCACACGGCCGGCAGCACAACGCTGGGTAACGTGACCACTCGGAAGGACTGGCTCGACCACCTCCGTATTCTCACCTGGCTGATCGTGGATCCGGCGTCACCTAACGTGGTCCGCATCTCAGCCAGGGTGTGGTGGGTTATCTCCTGGCTGCAGAGGAACTTGATGGTCGCGTTGCGCGGACCCGATCGGCGGTCGCGCCTGAAAATCCTTGCAGATCTGCGGGTTACCGAGTTCGCCCACGCCCGGCAGTTGGCGGATGCGCTGCCCGAACTTGGACAGAGCCGCCTGCTTAATCCTTGATGAAGCAGTAGAGCCGGTAGGAAATCCCCCCGTCGCGGCGCAGATCCCGGTCCATCAAATCGGTGGCGAAACGCATCGCCCGGGCCGCTATCGGTGACACCCGGCTACGGAGCAGCTCGTGCGAGCTCTGGGTGTTTGCCTCGAGTCCGCGTTTGGCCTCATCGAGGATGTCGCGTCGCGAAATCTGTCGCAGCGGAGTCTGAGCGAAAAATTTGTCCCACCAGTCGATGGCGTCAGGCCGGCGGTTATCCGTGTACAGGAAATATCCTCCCGGCCGAAGCACGCGTACCACTTCGGCGAGAAAAGTGTGGAACTCCGGGTACTGGTGCGATGCTTCGACATTGATCACCGCATCGAAGGATTCATCGGGAAAGGGCAGGTTCTGGGCATCGCCCTGCACGAAGTCCAGTCCGGGCACATCGTGGCTTTTTCGGCACTTGTCGATGCTGGCCGGGTTCAAATCCAGTCCCGTGTAGGAGGAAGGGCCCAAGGTGCGCATGATGTAGGAGGCTCCCCCTCCGGCTCCGCAACTGACCTCGAGCACCTTTTTACCGGTGAGATCCACTTGGGCAGCCGTGACATGGTAGAGCTGGATGCAGTACCGGTTGGGCTCGTCGGAGGCCTCCAACGGCAGGGCCATTGGCGGATCTTCTTCGTAGCCGAAGTTGAAGAACACCACGTCATTGCCGACCTGGCGGGTGCCGAGGGGTAACAGATACTTCGTGGCGAGTTTCGCGACCAAGGGGTTGGATTGCATGCGGAATCTACGGAATGCGAAGGCCACGGGACGATTGTCCCACGCGCCGCTGGCGCAATGGTGGTGAAGAGCCCGCATTGATCGCGCGGCTGGGCGAGCGCAACCACGGCTAATGCTCAGGTGGGCCCGTCGCGACACTGGTCACCATGATGGACGAGGTCTCGCACCACGCTGACCACCCCTCACTAATGGCCGTGAACAGCAGTTATCAACGACTACCGCCGGTCAAGTGGCCACGCCGGTAATAAGGTCACATCCGGGTCACAGTTAACACGCGCACGGTCGTTACGGCACGCGACTTCGGGCTTGATTGTATGGTGGGTTGGGTGTCGAGGCAGATTGGCGCAGGTGAGGCTGCCGCACCTGGGGGGTTATTCGACCGCATCGGCAGTTTCGTCGTGCGTCGGCCGCTGGTCGTCATCGCGTCCTGGGTCCTCCTTGCCGGCGTGCTGGCGCTGCTGTTTCCGCCCCTGCCGGCACAAACCGCAAAGCATGAGCAGAAGCCCTTTCCGGACGACGCCCCGACGATGATCACCGCCAATGCGATGACCAAGGCGTTCGGCAATACGGGCGGAGCGAGCGGCCTCGCTTTGATCATCTTGACCGATGAGAAGGGTATTTCACCGGCCGACGAAGACGTCTACCGCAGGCTGGTCGACAAACTGAAGGCGGACACCCAGGACAAACTGGGGGTACAGGACTTCATCAGTGCACCGCCCATGCGCGAGGTCTTGGCCAGCAAGGACGGCAAGGCCTTCAACTTGCCGGTCAACATTCCCGGCGAGCCCACTTCGCCCGCGTCGCTTGCGACGTTCAAACGGATCGTTGCGATCACTAAACAGGTCACCGAGGGAACGACGCTGACCGCCAACGTCAGCGGTCCGGTGGCCACCGTCTCCGATCTCACCGACGTCGGCTTCGAAGACATGGACACCATAACGATCGGCACTATTGCCGCCGTGTTGCTCATCCTGTTTGTCATCTACCGCAACGTCGTCACCATGTTGGTGCCGTTGCTCCTGATCGCTGCATGCATAGGCACCTCGCAGGGCGTCTTATCCGGGCTGGCCGAGCTGGGCTTGCCGGTGAATATGCAGACCATCGTCTTGATGAGTGCGGTCATGATCGGGGCCGGAACGGATTATGCTGTCTTTTTGATCAGCCGTTACCACGACTACGTGAAGCACGGCGAGAATTCCGATGCGGCGGTCAAGGCCGCGTTGATGTCGATCGGCAAAGTGATCGCCGCATCGGCGGCCACCGTCTCGATCACGTTCATCGCGATGGTCTTTACCAAGTTACAAGTGTTCTCAGAAGTCGGTCCGGCCATTTCAGTCTCGGTGATCGTGTCGTTCCTGGCTGCGATAACCCTGCTGCCCTCCATCCTCGTGCTCACCGGGCGACGTGGCTGGATCAAACCACGCCGCGACCTGACGACCACCTTTTGGCGACGCACCGGAACACGCATTGTGCGGCGGCCGCGGATCCACCTGGTTGCGAGCCTGGTCTTGCTGTTCGCCTTGGCAGCGTGCTCGAGCTTGGTGCGGTTCAACTACGACGACCTCAAGTCATTGCCGGAGGAGGCCGACAGCTCCAAGGGTTACGCCGCGATGGATCGGCATTTCCCGAAGAACTCGATGACTCCGTTGGTGCTGTTCATCCAGTCCTCGCACGACTTGCGGACGCCCAACGCCCTGGCCGACCTCGAGCAGATAGCCGGCCGGGTCAGCCAACTGCCCAATATCACCATGGTGCGCGGCCTGACCCGGCCCACTGGCGAACCGCTTGAACAGACCAAGGTGTCCTTCCAAGCCGGCGAAGTCGGCAGCAAACTCGACGAAGCCGCTAACCAGATCCAGAACCACGGAGGCGATCTGGACAAGCTGGTCAACGGTTCAAACCAATTGGCTGACGCCCTGGCCCAAATTCGAGATCAAGTCACGGGGGCGGTTTCCAGTCTCAGCGGGGTGGTCTCAGCCCTGACGATGATGGAGCAGCTGATGGGTGGCGATGCCTTGATCGGCACCCTCGAACAAGCGGGCCAGCTGACTGGGCGGATGAAGACACTCGGCGACAATCTGAACGCGTCCACCGTCGATGCGCAAAACATCGCCGGGTGGGCCTCCCCGATGGTGCGGGCGCTGAATGCCAGCCCAGACTGCAACGCCGATCCCGGGTGCGTGAGTTCGCGGGCCGGGTTGGCGTCGCTGGTTACAGCCGACAACGACGGAACCCTGAATTCGATGAAGAGTCTGGCTCGGAACATGCAGGCGACCGGGGGGGCGCAAACCGTCGGCCAGACACTGACCAAGATGCAGGAGTCCCTGAACCAGGCCGTCACCGTCCTCACGACCATCAAGGGACTTCAGTCCGATATGAACGCGCTGGAACAAGGGTCCGGCGCCCTTGCCGACGGCAGCAAGGCCATCGCCGCCGGTGTGACATTGCTGGTCGACCAGACCAAGAAAATAGGCAGCGGGCTCGGCGAGGCGTCGTCATTTCTGCTGGGAATGAAGCACGACGCCGATGCCCCGGCGATGGCGGGCTTCAATGTTCCGCCGCAGATCATGACGAGGGACGAATTCAAGAAGGGCTCCCAGATCTTCATCTCGCCGGACGGGCACGCGGCGCGTTACCTCGTCCAGAGCGCGATCGATCCGTTCACCACCGAGGCCATGGATCAGATCGATAGCATCGTTCATGCCGCAAGATCGGCGCTACCGAACACCGAATTGTCGGACGCCAAGATAGCGGTGGCGGGAGTTCCGAGCGGGCTTAAAGATACCCGTGACTATTACAACAACGACATCAATTTCATCATCTTCGCAACCATCATCATTGTGTTTCTGATTCTAGTGGTGCTATTGCGAGCCCTTATTGCACCGATATATCTCATCGCGTCGGTGCTGCTCTCGTACATGTCAGCGCTGGGCGTCGGCGTTATCTTGTTTCAAGGGATTCTCGGCAAGGAGCTGCATTGGAGTCTTCCCGGACTCTCGTTCATCTTGCTGGTCGCCGTCGGCGCCGACTACAACATGCTGCTCATCTCCCGCATCCGTGACGAGTCACCACACGGTGTGCGCGTGGGTGTCATTCGCACCGTGGGTTCGACCGGTGGCGTGATCACCTCGGCCGGGCTCATTTTTGCCGCTTCGATGTTCGGCCTGATGACCGCCAGCATCTACACGATGGCCGAAGCCGGCTTCATCATCGGGTTTGGCATTCTGATCGACACGTTCGTGGTGCGCACCATTACGGTGCCGGCTTTGGCCTCGATGATCGGCCAAAGGAACTGGTGGCCATCACAACTCGGCAAGAGCACGTCCGAGATGACCGCGGCTAACGCCGCCAAGCAGCGCCAACGGGTACGCTTGTCCGGCGAGCTGACCCGCCTGAAAATCGTGCCCAGCCGCAAGAGCCAGACACCCCCAGCGGCGACCAGCGCCGGCAAAAGCGGGCACAAGGCGAGAGCGAGCCGCGAAGCATCAGTCGAGTACCTGACTTCCCACTCGCTGCCCCTGTTCGACCTCAGCGGCGTTGCACATCGGCTGACCGACGACCTCCGAAAATCACGGTCAGTTGCCCCATCAACTGACGGCGCCACCAACGGCAATGGCAAGGGCAAGAAACCGGCTGACCGCTACCTCGGCCACTCGCTGCCGCTCTTCGGATCCGACGTGCTCTCCTATCGGCTGGCCAAGACGCCGGCCAGCGTCCAGCCAAAGAGCGCGGGCCGCAGCAACGGTGACGACCACCCCAAGGGCGGTGTCGGTGGCGGTGTCAGTGACCCTGTCGGGCAAGAACAGTCGACGGACCACTACGAACACGCGCTGCCCGTTTTCGGCGGCACTGGCTTGTCACATGAGCCAACCAACGGCAACGGCAAAACCACTGACAGCGTTACGGATCCGGCCGAGGGCCAACTGGAAGACGAACCTGGCCTTGGCCACTCGCTTCCACTGTTCGGCCTTTAACGTGTGACCAAAAGGTCAACCCTGGACGAGCGCGCGATCGACGAGCGCCGCCATTGCCGGAGCCAACAGCCGGGAGTATTCGATCGTCAGGTGACCCGCGTCGACGTAAACCAGGGTGTTGCCGACGATCACCGGGCAGCGGTTCGTCGTGCAGAACAGGTCGGTGAGTTCGGCGTATTGTCCCCCACCGGCTTTGACGGCGGCGGATTCAGCCGCGATGCCCGGTCGGTTGAAAGCGAACGACATGGGCGGCGAGCACGCCCTCGCGTCGTCCAGGTGATCGGACAGGCAGCCCGGCACCGATGTGTTCAGCGCCGGGAGCGGCCCGAGCACCAGCACCTTGGCGCCGGTGCCGCGCAGCTGCTGCACGAGGCGAGTCAGGCTGTTGATCCACGCCGGGTCGTATGACGAGAAACCGGACAGAAAACCATTGCTGTGGCTGGCAAGGTACCCCCGAAACACGCTCACCACGACCACCTTCGGGCGCTCAGCGCGTAACCGGTCCATGACCTGACCGCGCCATTGCTCGCAGTGTTCAAGGTATTCAACGATCGGACTGACGTAGCGGTTGGCGACGGGCAAGTCCATCATCGGGCAGGCCGCCTTGGCCATGGTTTCGATTCGCCAGGGCCGTAGCTTGCCGACCTGCTGGAACGCGGGAATCCACATCGAGGAATGCGAGTCGCCGACCACGGCCACCGTCGTCTTCGAGGCGGTATCGCCCGTCGCGCACTCGGGCACTCCGGCTTGGAAAGGCAGCCGCAGGCAGCCGTCGAACATCATGGCCGGAATCTCGGCTGCCGCGTCGGCAAGCGACGGGTTTAGGTTCGACGGGACCGCTTTCAGCTCGGCAGATGATGCGACCGCCGCCTGGTACTGCGCGAACACGTATTGCACCGCCGCGTCGTACACCGCCACGTTGTCGCCCTTCGGGACGGGCCCCGGTGTGATGGTGAACGGCGCAGCCTGCGCGCCGCGCCCTACCGCGACAGGCACCGGCATCGATGAAACCCACAACAGCAACACCGCGCCCAAAGCGGCCGCCACCGCCGAGGCGACGCCGCCAACCGCCAGACTGGCCCGAGGCGACCGGCGCAGCGGGGCCGCGTATCGCAGCGGGTTCTCGAGGAAACGCAGTGTGACCATCCCCAGGGCGCCGGAGACGAGGACCGCTGCCACCAACCTGCCGAACAGCCCCAGCGGGTGGCCCACCACTACCGGTGCCAACACCAGCACCGGCCAGTGCCACAGGTACCACGAGTAAGACAACCGCCCGATCCACCGCATCGGCGACAACGCCAGGATGCGGCCGCAACCCTGCGACGGTGTCGAACAGCCGGCGCCGATCACCAGCGCGGTGCCCAGGATCGGCACCAGCGCGGCGGCACCCGGATAGGGTGTGTCCGGGGTAAAAGAGGTGCAGGCCAGCAGGACCACGGCCAACCCGATCCATCCGGTGAACATCGCGGCCCGCGCCGGGAGCCGGCGCCAGAGGTCGGCCGTCAGGGCCACCAGGGCGCCACCTGCCAACTGCCAGGCCCGGGTGGGCAGCGAAAAGTACGCCACCAGAGGCATCACGTAGGTGATCGCCAGGGACAGCACGAACGATACAACCGCGATCACCGTGACGAGCACCAGATACGGGCTCTTCGACAGGGGCGCATCCGTTTTGGCGCGCCGGCGCATCCGCCGGACGAGCCACGCCGTACCGATGATCATGGGCGGCCACAGCAGATAGAACTGCTCCTCCACGCCCAAAGTCCAGTAGTGCTGGAACGGCGAGGGCACGCCGCCGGCGAAATAGTCGACCTGTTGGGCAATGAACCAGTAGTTGGGAACGTACAACGCGCAAGCGATGCCGTCCTTGATGGCACTTTCGGCCTGCAGCTGGGGTAACAGAACCGCCGAGGCGATCATGGTGACGACGCCTACTGTGGCCGCCACCGGCAGCAGGCGGCGGGCCCGCCCGCCAAAAAAGCGGCGCAGGCCCAGGGTTCCGGTGGTGCTCACCTCTCGCCAGAGCGCCCCGGTGATGACGAAACCCGAGATGAAGAAGAAGATGTCCGGGCCGACGAACCCACCACTGACACCGGGCATAGCAGTGTGAAAACCGAGAATGGCCAATAGCGTGAAGCCACGCAAGCCCTCGATATCCGGCCGAAAGTCCCTCGGTACCGGGCGTTGACCGTGCGCCTCTTTGGTGGAGCTGACGCTGTCGGCCTGCACGGTCACCTACTTGGTAAAAGGACGCGGTCTTCGGACAGCGGAATTATTGCATTCGGCGGCTTCGATTGAGGTAGTTTCGGCCCATCGATGCGGTGGCGGCGACTTAGGCGTCCAGCCGGGCGAACTGGTGTTGCTGGTAAAACTCGACGCACTGCGCCCGTCTGATCTTGCCGCTTGTGGTGATCGGGATCGAGCCGGGCGGCACCAGGACCAGATCCGCCACGCCCAGCCCATGCGACTTCGAAATCGCCGAGGTGACTTCACGTTTGATAGCGTCCCACCTCTCGGCGGCTTCTTCGTCGGACTCGTCTCGCTGTTTGAGTTCGATTATCGTCACCAGCTTTTCAACACCGTTATCCCCGACCGCTATCGCCGCGCAGCGTCCCGGGCTGACCTCTTGGATAGTTGCCTCGATGTCGTCGGGAGAGTGGTTGCGCCCGTAGATAATCAGAAGGTCCTTGATACGGCCGACGATGAATAGCTCGCGCTCCGAGAAGAAGCCCGAATCGCCGGTTCTCAGCCAGGGGCCTTCAGGCGTGTCGTCCGAGGGGTCGACGATCTTTGCGCCGAACGTCCGCTCGCTCTCTTCGGGATTGTTCCAATAGGCCTCAGCGACATTGTCGCCGTGCACCCAAATCTCGCCGACCGTTCCCTCCGGGCGCTGGTGGCCCGTGTCAGGGTCGACAACGCGCACCTGTACCGACTCCGGGGCACCGTAGCTGACCAGCGGAGTGCCGGTTCCGTTCGTGCTTCGGATCGCATGGCCGCCAGGCAGTTTCTCGGATTCGAAGTAAACAATCTCGGGTGGGTGACCCGCCTCGCGGGCCGCGATGTACACCGTCGCTTCTGCCATGCCGTACGCCGGGTGCAGCGCCGTGGCGGGAAGATTAAAGGGGGCGAACCGGTCGGCGAATCGCTTGAGCGTCACCGGCTGCACCCGCTCGCTACCGTTGAGGATGGTGTGCACATCCCCGAGGTCAAACCCGGCCAGGTCGTCGTCTGACGTCCTGCGCGCCGCCAAATCGAACGCGAAGTTCGGTCCCGCCGAGATTGCCTGCCCGCCACGGGCCATCAGGTGCAGCCATCGGGCCGGTCGCTGCAGGAATCCCATCGGGCTGGTGATCACGGTGGGCACACCCGCGAGGATCGGCATGATGATCCCCAACAGCAGACCCATGTCGTGGTAGAGCGGCAACCAGGTCACGGCGGTGAGGTCCGGCGGAGCGACCCCGCCCTCGAGCGCAAAGAAGTCGCCCATCACCTGCCCGAAATTGGCGAAGACATTTTTATTCGAGACCCTCACACCGGCGGGCGCACGGGTGGACCCGGAAGTGTACTGAAGATACACGAAATCCGACGGGTCATTGGCCGCCCCGTTGGATCCCGGCCGGACCGATCTCTGCCGAGTTTCGAGGTTCAGCAAATCGAGTTCAACGATTTCCGGTGCGGATTGGCCCTCCGCAGGCTGCGCGTATTCGGCGACAGTGTCGACGACGGCGGACGTGGTGAGGATGACGCTGGGTGACGTGTCGGCCAGCACCGAAATCGTGCGTTCGTCGTGGGCGCCGCCGGCTGGAACCGACAACGGAACCGCCACAAGTCCAGCCTGCAGGGCGCCGAGAAAGCCGACGATATAGTCAAGTCCCTGTGGCGCCAATATTAATGCCCGGTCACCGGGGGCCCCAGACTGTCCGAGCTGCACGCCGAGGCTCACCGCTCGCTTATACAGCTGCGCCCACGTCAGGGTTATCGGCGCGCCGTCCCAATCCTGCTCGTAATCAATATATGTAAACGCCGTGTCGTTCGGCTGCAGGCTAGCGCGTTCGCGCAGCACTGTAGGAAGTGAAGACTGAACCACGGACATCAGGTTACCTTCGTCGGGAGCATTTTTCGGCGAGACCAGCAACATGCAACCGTACCAATCCGCCGTCGAACCCACCGGCCCGCCATTCGGACGCTTACGGTAGCCGCAGGTCAGGCAAACCGCTGCGCACCCCGTCGCGAATAAACTACCGTGGGGCGGTGGACAATCGACTCGCACACATGGACCAGGCGTCATACCTGGGTGCGCGGGCGCTTGGCTATGGGGCGCAGATTCAGTTCACCTGGATATACAACCGCCCCATAAACATTGATGGCTTGCGCCGTTTCCACCGTAATCTGGGACGTGGGTTGTTGGGGCGACGGATCGAACGGTCTCCCCTGCCTTTCGCGCGGGATCGGTGGGTCTACTGCGCGGGGCCCGAGGACGTCGAGATCGCCGAAACACCTCGCGCGCGCGCGGATCTGATCGCCTGGAGCAATGACCGCGCGCGCCTGCCGCTCGATCCCGAATATGGGCCCAGCTGGCATCTCGGAGTGCTTCCGCTAGAGGACGGCGGGACCGCGGTGTGCCTTACCGCGTCGCACACGGTCATCGACGGGCTCGGAATCATCCAGGCGATTGCCGATGCCGCCAGCGGCCGGACTCACTACCTGGGCTATCCGCATCCTGGTTCGCGGACCCGCAGGCAAGCTGTGCTGCGGGACGCCCGGCAAACCGTCGCGTCGACGCCCGAGCTGGCGCGGGCGGCGGTAGCGACGGCGCGGTTCGCTCGAAAGAGCCGCGATCACGTCGCCGCGTCAATCGCATCCACACCGCCTTCCCCACGGGTGGCCGGCGACGAGCGGCCGCTGGAGGTGCCTGCCGTGAACGTCTTTGCCGACCTTGCTGAATGGGATGCGTGCGCGGAAAGCATTGGCGGAAACGGCAACACGCTGCTCGCAGGGTTCGCGTGCCGACTCGGGGTGCGAATGGGGCGAATTTGTGACGACGGAACCGTCACCCTGTCCTTTCCGATCAGCGTACGCACCCAAAACGACACGCGCGGCAACGCATTGGTGTTTCCCAGCGTTTCCGTCGACCCGACGCGCTTGTCATCGGACCTCGCCGAAATTCGCGTCAATCTCAAGCAAGCACTTGCCAACGTCGCGGAGACCACCGACAGGGTGGTGGCACCGCTGCCACTGGCGTCGATGACTCCGAGATGGGCGGCACGCAGGGCAGCGGGAATACAACTGGGTGCCGCCGGTGTCCCCGTCGGTTGCTCCAATGTCGGTGACATGGTGCCGGCTTCGAACCGCCCAGATGGCACCGACGCCGACTACATGACCGGGCGCTTGGTCGAGCCCGGTGTCACCAAGCGAACTCTCGAACGCATCGGTGGTCAGCTCTTTGTGGCTTCGGGACGGGTGCACGGGAAACTCAGCTTCTCGGTCACCGCATACCAGCCCGGCAAGACGAACACCCAAGATTGGCTGCGTGAAATGATCTCGCTCATGCTCGAGGAATTCAGTGTGAATGCCGAGATTTTTGGTTAAACGACCCACGACCACGGCACCGTAGCCGCCGCACAAGAAGGGAGCCGACTGTGGCCGAAACGACCGCGACGAACTCGCCCAAGGTGAGCGTAGTGTCGACCACTTACAATCAGGACGTCTACGTCCGGCAAACTTTCGACGGCTTCGTCGCCCAGCGGACCGACTTCCCCGTGGAAATTATCGTCGCCGACGATGCCTCGACCGATAGCACGCCAGAAATAATCCGGGAATACGCCGACCGCCACCCACATTTGTTCCGGCCGATCTTCAGGTCCGAGAATCTCGGCCTCCACGCGAATCTCATCCACGCCCTCTCAGCCGCTCGCGGCGAGTACGTCGCACTGTGCGAGGGGGATGACTACTGGACCGATCCGCTGAAGCTGAGCAAACAGGTGGCGTTCCTCGACCGGCATCCGGAGACGGCCGTGTGCTTCCATCCCGTACGAGTCGTCTGGGAAGACGGCCGGGCTAGCGACTCGGACTTCCCGCCAGTCGACTGGCGCCGCCACCTGAGCCTGGAGTGGCTGCTCAGGCGCAACTTCATACAGACCAACTCAGTGATGTACCGCCGCCTCCCGAGCTACGACGACATCCCGGCCGACGTCATGCCGCTGGACTGGTACCTGCACGTCCGGCACGCAGTCCACGGCGACATCGCGATACTGCAGGAAACGATGTCGGTCTACCGCCGGCACACCGAGGGTATGTGGTACCACCTGGTCGGCGACCCAGCCAAGTTCTGGCTGACGCAAGGACTCGGACATGCGACAACGTTCGATGCGATGCTCGACCTATTCCCCGACGACCCCGTGCGCGAGCGAATCATCGGCGGACAGGCCGACGAGGTCCTCCGCCATATCGCCAAGGTCCCGGGCCCAGAGGGTCGCGCCGCTCTCCTGGAGACCGTCGCGCAGCACCCCCGGTTAGCGGTGCTGGCACTTCAAAAGCGGTATGCGCCGCCCTGGCAGCGTCTCAAGGCCATGTGGAGGAAGTTTGCCGCCGATTCGCTGAGCTGGAGGGGGCTCGTGGACGCTTGCTCCACCTGGCTCTCACGCCTGAGGGGAAAGTAGCGTGTGGCCGCAACGTGATGGGCGTCGGGACCCCCTGGTCGCCTATGTTGGCTGGCACCGCAAGGGCAACCTCGGGGATGACGCGATCTATGACGCGGTCCGGTCGCAGCTTCCTGGGGTTACCTTCCTCGATCTGCCGAGTTCTAGGCGGGAGAATATCCGTTCGGCGGTAACAGGTTTGAATCGCTCGCTGCGGCACAGCTCTCAAGTGGTGGGTGGCGGCACGATCGTTGGGAGGGCCCAGTGGAGGCTATTGATCAACCGGGGCTTGGCGCTCACAAGAAATAGGGAGAGCTACGCGATTGGTGTTGGCGTTGAAGACCCGGTGTTCATCGGACGCAATAGCGGCTCGGGCGAAGGTGAGCTGAGGCGTTGGGCACCAATACTTTCAGCGTTCCGCACGGTATCCGTGCGCGGACCCCGAAGTGCGGAACTCCTGTCCGACATCGGGCTGAACGTGGAGGTATCCGGCGACCCGGCACTTCTGCTCCCGCGGCCCGACGTGGATCCAGAAGAAGGCCTAATAGGAGTGAATCTTGGCTTCGGCGACGATCTTTGGGGACACGATCCAGTGGGGTTGGCCGAAGAGATGTCGGTGGCCATGAAGCAATTGTCATCGCAAGGATACCGGTTTGTGGGGATATTGATGAATCCGGAAGATAGACAATGGACCGAAAGGGCGCTCAGCGGTATTGCCGCAGACATTGTGCTTCCGGTCGACGCCTCTGCCGCAGCGCGAGAGCTGGCTCGCTGTTCTGCGGCCATAGTCAGCCGGCTGCACGCGGGGATCTTGGCGTCCCTGTCCGACACACCTGTCATTTCGCTTGAGTATCAACCGAAGTGCAGAGACTTCGCGCTCTCCATTGGTGATGAACGGTCGCTCATCCGCACTGACGAGGTGAGCGGTTTCGTCGTAGTCGACCGCGTTGCCGGAGCGCTCGCCGACTCAGCGAATATCAGGATCAAGACGCGCGCTGCTGTCGCAAGCCTTCGGCAACGGCTCCAGGCTGAGTACGCAGCTGTTGGAAGTCAATTGGGTCTTGATGTCGCATGACCTACAAATCAAGTGCCGCGAGCCTCGCCCAGAGATGACAGGAAGCCCGATGTTCAGGGTAATCACCACCCTTCTCAAGAAGACTGACCGCACCCGCTGGAGCGACCCCACGAGTTTCCACGCGGACTGGGAATCGCGGACCAAAATAGTCGCCGCGCTCGTGCCGAACAACAGTCGTGTCATCGAATTCGGGGTCGGCAACCGAAACCTTGAACGGTATCTCGACCCATCGTGCAGCTACACGCCATCTGACTTGGTCGACCGTGGGCCAGGAACAATCATTTGTGACCTGAATGAGCGACCTCTTCCGGACCTGGGTGCAAACCTCTATGACGTTGCAGTACTCATAGGGGTTCTCGAATACATCCGCGATCTTCCTGCGGTGCTCGATTGGGTGACGAAATATGTCACAGTCTGCGTGGTCGCGTATGCGCCCGTGAGGGCCAAAGGCTATTCGCCGCGCTCCGTCTTGGAGACAGTTAGTCGCCTGAGGCACGGTTGGATGAACAACTATCGCGAAGAGGAAATCCAGTCACTTTTTCGCGAACGAGGCTTCGAACTCGTCCAAGACGAAAGCTGGGAGCGGCAACGCTTATTCGCCTTTTCGCGGCGCCCCTAAGCCGCGGCGAGCTGTACCAATACGTCTGCGACGGCTAAATCCCGATCGTCACAAAGCCCGCATTCCCCAGGACCCCAGTCTCCCATTGATACAGCAGCGGGTACAACGCCAGGTCGACCGCGATTGGCATGCCGACGGCATTGATGAGCCCGGCGACGGGCTGACCGTTGATGGCCTGCAGAATCCCGTCGGAGAACAGGTCGATGTCGTAGGCCGGGACACTGAGTAGGGCAGCATTGAGAATGTCCAAGCTCGGATTGATAACGCCGTAGACCTTCGAAGCCCCAGTCGCCAGCGTGTTGAGAGAGTCGGCGATTGTGTTGAGGAAGGTGGGGATTACTGCCGCAGGGTTAGTTGCGACAGCCGAGAACGCCGTCAACGGGTTGGTCAAAGCGCTCGTCGTGCTCACCGTCCCCGATGAGGGATTCAGTAGCGAGGTGAGTGAGCTGAGCGACGGCAGCGACAGCGGGTGCGGTCCCGTTCCGGTCAGATCGCCGATGAAGTTATGGATACCGAGTTGGGTGCCGGTTGTCAGAAGCCCGGGGAGCTGTTGGAAGGCACTGAGGGGCGGCAACAGTCCGGCCGGGGTGGGCACATTGGCCGGTCCGGTTGACCAGCCATACAGCGGATTGCCATAGCCAAGGTTCACCAGATACGTCAGGTCTGGCTGCAGCAGGTCAGCGATTGCGTTCCCGAAGATCGGGATGGTGCCACGGATCGGGTCCACCAGCGGCAGGTCGTTGGTGGGGATCATGTAATAGGAGGTCTGACCTCCCGACGTCGGCAACGGGATAGCGGAACTGACCTGCGTCGCTGTGAGAGTCGGATACGAGAAGTGCGTCTGGCTCTCGAACGCGTTGAAGTCCGACAGGAGATTGAGCGGGTAGCGCGGAAAGTCGGCAAACCCATCGTATTCCGCCGTGTAAATCGTGGTCGGGTAGGCGTTGGAGGGCGTCGCGCCGGCGAAGTCCACCCCCAGAGCGGCGAAGTTCAGACCGGTGAAACGTTCGAATATCCCGCCGTTCGGGTTCATCAGATCGCCGATCAGCAAGAAGTGCACCGCAGAACTTGGCACGCCTGCCGCTTGGAGACTGCGCATCTCCAGCGAGGCGATGACGGCGCTTTGCGAGTATCCGAAAACGCCGACCGGAGTCCCGGCGGCGACGTACGGCTGGAGCGCGATGTCCAGTAGCTGTACGCCCTGGGACACCGACGCGGAGAGAGTCATCTCGGTGGGGACGCCCAACGGGTAGAACTGTTCAGGGGTGTACAGCTTCATCGGCACGGAGCCTTCCAGCCCCGGAGTGATTTGGACGAAAAGGCTGTTGACAGCGTTCTCAAAGCTGGTGGTCGGGAACGGATCGCCACTGCCGCCCATGATTAACGTCGTCCCGACGGCCAGCGGACTGGCCGCGATCGCCTGGAGGGCTGCGCCGGCGCTGGTGGATGTTCCGGTGCCGCTAGCGATCAGCGAGTGGCCCAGCAGTAGCTCTGCCGGCGTATTCACCGCGTTCACGAGGTCTTGCTGGGCCGCCTGCAGCAGAGACGTGCCAGCTGCCTCGGTGGCGGCATATGCCCCAGCGGCTGCGCTCAGGCTCTGCACAAGTCGGTCGTGAAACGCGGCGGCTTGTGCGCTGAGACCCTGAAATTCGTTGGCATACTTGCCGAACAGCCCCGCAATGGCCGTCGACACCTCGTCCTCGGCAGCCGGGACTAGTCCCGTGGTCAGGGCTGCCGCGGCAGCGTTGGCCTCGCGGACAGTTGAACCGATGTTCGCCAAATCCGCAGCCGCAGCCGCCATTGCCTCGGGGCCCGCACTCACGAAGGACACCCGACACCTCCCCCCAACAATGAGCCGCGACGTTGGCACTCCCGCGACCCCAAGCAGGAGTTATTCTAGCCTGCCCTCGCCCGGACACCCCGGCGTTTGGCCAATCACCGCCCCCGGAGCTTGAACTCAACTGATCGCTGTAGTGAGACTCGAAACGCTGCCCCGGGTCAGCGAGACGTGGCTAGCTGCTCAGGCAGTAGCTTCGAGAACCAGCGGCTCAACTCGGCGGACCGCATCCGGTACCGCGTCCGCATGCCGGTCTATTCCGGCCAGTTCAGTGTGGCTAGACATCCCAGGCTCACAACGTATGACCTGACGGAACCCGGCACCGGTCAACGCTCGGCGCAACGTGTCTTCGTCGTAGAGGTTGATATGGCCGAATTCATGCATCACGAGGTTCAGCGCGTGAACCGGACTGGTTTCTTCCGCGCGCTGCGCGGGCGACCCGAACTTGCGGTTGAACCAGCGAATGTATTCTTTGACGTCCGGATCGTCGGAGTCGGGCAGCAACCGGATCACCTGCAGGTTAGGCGTCGAGATCCGCAGCACCCCGTCGGGCTGAAGCACTCGACGGGCCTCGCTTATCACGTGCAGCCCGGCCTCGTAGGGAACGTGCTCGATCATGTGTTCACAAGCTATGTAGCGAAACGACGCAGATGGTACGGGCCAGCGTTTGGTCACGTCGAGAACAACGGTCTCGCGTTTGATCGGCGACTGATCAGTGCACAGCCAACCGTCGATCAGGTCGGGGCCGGATCCGATGGAGAGGCAACGCTTCTCGGCTGGAACCCCAGTCAAATAGCGTTCGATCAGTCGCGATCGGCGAACCGGACCTGTGGCCTTGAGGGCGGCCCCATAGACACGGCGGAGATGCCGGAGTACTGGGTCTAATCGCTGCCAAATCGGTTCTGCCGTAGGTCGGTTCGGTGAATTGACCATGGATTTTCTTTCAGCTCGCCCGGCTTTACCGGGACGTACCAGTAGCGCTTGTGGGACGGCCTACCATAACCCGCCGTCGGAGGCCCGTGAATGTTGACGGCGGCGTGAAATCGCTGGTTTACAGCAGTCATTTGACCATCCGCGGCCGGTGCATTCGCCACGGGTGGGATCCGTGCGTCTGTGCTTGGACAGATCGGCGCGGTTCGGAGATTACTGTCGAAGATTGCTGTTGGCGTTCTTTGCTGTCTGCTTCGCAGAAAGAGACCTCGGCGCCGGCGAGGCGGTGACGTCGAGGCTCGACAGAATGAACTCACTGACGCCGGCGGTCGTCCGCTGGCCAGCGTCCCAAGGAGGACTCCAAGCAAGTGATTCAGTAGACCTTGGATCGTGCCAGGTGCTTACCCCGAAAACGGTTTCGTCCCGACCTCTATCAACTATGCTTTGGGCAGTCGATAAGGCCGTCTGCCTGCGTGTTAGGAGGGGAACACACTAGATGCTCGCGTTCATCACCACCCTGCGTCACCCGCAGAACTCCGCAGATTACGGCCGCGTCGAATCACAACTGCAAGACACTTTGACGTCGCTCACTCGACAGTCGTCCGAGGACTACGTAGTGATCCTCGTCGGCAATCGCCGACCAGGGTTCCCGCTGCCGGAGCGCACTGTCTTCGTCGAAGTCGACTTCCCGCCTCCTTCGGACCACAAAGGGCCACAGACCGGCCCTGCGGCAGGAATCTGGGACAAGGGCACGAAGAACGCTATCGGCCTGGCCGCGGCGCGTGACTTCGAGCCGGAATACGTGATGCCCGTTGATGCCGACGACTTCGTCCACCAAAACCTTGCGGCGTTTGTTCATGCTCGCCCTGGCCGTCCCGGTTGGGCGATCGAACGAGGATGGATGTACTCCCGCGCCAGAAACGCTTACAAGCTTCAGAGAAAGTTCTACAACATTTGCGGGACGTCGTTCATCATCCCGTTCGAGGCGTATGAGGTTCCGCCAGATCTGACGGTATCCGCGACGCAACGCGAGATCGCCGAAGCCTTCGGTGAGCGACTCGAACACGTCCTGGAACACGGGTGGGCCTTTGAGTGGTGGAGAAAACACGGGCGTGTCCTTGAGTACCTGCCTTTCCCAGGCGCTGTCTATCACGTCGACCACGGTGAAAACCACTGTGGTAATGCGCTTTTTGGGCCAGCGCTGCCGTACCGCTCATTCCTTTACCGCGACTTCGGCATTCGCCCGTCGAAGGGCCCGGCCTCAACCGTATGGACATCCATCGGGCTTGCCGCACTCAAGCGGGATCGCAGACCTCCGCTGCCGCAAGTCAAGTCGTATCTAGAAAGCTATTCGCCCCCCAGCAACCCGGTAGTCCCGTAATGATGGACGTTGAGCTGAAGCGCGGCCGAGTGGGCGCAATACTGTAGCTCCGCATAGCAAGCGGGAGCCATGAAACACATGATCCGGAGCATCCTGCAACCGAGGAATCGCACTTCGGCGCCAAACGGCTGATCGCCCAGCGAGTTACAACCGCCATGGTCACTATGGAGATTCGTAGGCGGCTCGTATAAGACGGTCGGAGCTCATTTCCTCGTCATCTAGTCGAGCTGCGCGGATCACAGCGGGTACGACCCCGCACCTAGTGCACAAATCTGTACCAGCCGCGACCTGAACCCACAGATCACAGCCCTACAGCACCGCCGAACCCGCAATGGTGATTGTTGACCGTCACGTAATTCCCCTGGCGTGTCTGTCAGGTAATTCCGCCACCGGTGGGCCTCGGGTCTAGGTCTACCGGGCTGGCTTCGCTTTGTACCCGGGTTTTGACCCAGGAGGAACATCCAAAGCCGAGCCTTTCCACGTTCGATTCGATGAGTCCGTACGGATAGGTGGTGTGTTGCTCGATGAAGTCACGCAGGTGCGTGATGGAGTTGTGCCAGGGCGTGTTGTGACGCGGCAGGATTGTCTTGAGGAACGGGAAGCGGAGGTGCTCGATGAGGCCGTCCCAAAAGTAGAGCGTGTTGTTGGTGGGCGCCTCGGACAACCTGCTGGCCCACTCGTGCGCCGGTGACCGCCCGTAAGCCTCGTTGATTGTGTCGACGGAGATGAACGGTTTGATGCTGAGCCCTGCCTCACGCGCACGCTCGGCTACGCCGATCTCGTACTGCTGGATGAGGATGTCTTTGTCGACGATGTACTGGAAGCCGTCCCAAAAGTCGTTGAGGAAGGCGCGGGTGCGCGAATTGAGGTCCCAGGCCAGAAAAAAGGATTGAAGGTGGCGGGACTGCTCAGCGCTTTCGATGGCACCGTACATGTCGGCACCGTAGAACGAACTCCACATTTCTTCGATGGAGAAAAGCGGCCCGAACACGCTGTCGTTGGCGATGACCAACCGGTCGAACTGATCGAGCGACCAGCCGCGACGCCTGAGGATGGACCACGCGAGGTGCCAGGAACCGAAGTCCAATGAAAGCGTGCGGCGCGTGTAGATGCCAGCACAGAGGGAGCGGACGGGAGCAACTGACTCCGGCCTCAGCTTGGGCGAGCCGGAGACGAAAATGATGGTTGCTCCCAATCCGTGCAGCGCCTTCAGGTAGTAGACGACATACGGGTCGACGATGCCCTGGAGGTCGAAGTGTGCAAATAAAACGAGCGTGCGGCGACCGGGCGAAGGCTGCGCCGGCAGCTCCTGGTGGGTTTCGCGAATGAACCGCATAGCGTTGCCGTGTAGCCGGTAACGCGCGGCCGCAAGGTAGGATGGCGTTGCAGCCAGTTGGCGGGAGTTGCGCTCGTATTGCATACGCATCTTGGTCCGCACACTCAACTTGCCCTCATCCGTCCGGCGCGACATCATTCAGAGCCCTCCGGTCCCACGGCTAATTCACGATGCGCCAGTCGGCTGATTTGGAGAGCGTGCGCAGTCAACGGTCGTTGGATTACCGGTCTTGACGCCGATGAACATCCCTCGGAGATTCGATTGATAGGAACCTCCGAGCAAGCTTTCCCCGATGTTTGGCTCCAAGTGATCATATTGTTCCATCACAACGTCGAATCCCACGTCCTGAAGCGCTTTAAGCAGGTGTTCACGCTGAATCCAGAAAGATCGACGGTTGTCCCAGGATGACCATTTGGCGGTGTCCCGCTGACTGAATGATCGCGTGTTGCTGAACTCCGTATACCACCGTCCAGCAAGCCCTTCGTGCTCACTGGGCGACGAAAGGGTGAAGTGGGTGGGCTGAGACTTTCTCACCAATCTGTCGATTACCCATCGCACTCGTGTGGGTAATTTTAACTTCGCATCGATCGGACTAACGAGTGAAAACTGTGTCTGCAGGATCAGCACTTTATCCGTCACGGATGAAAGCGTTTCAAGATATTGCTTCGGCCGATCAAGATGGTAAAGTAGACCGCAACAGAATACGGCATCAAAGGTGCCATGATCCGCAATGTTCAACGCATTATCTTGAACGAATTCTAAGTTCGGCAGATCGATCTTCGATTTGACATAGTTGCATGCCGCTATGTTTAACTCCCGCACATCGACGCCGAGAACCTGGAACCCCATGCGTGCGAACTCGACGGCATAGCCACCTTCTAAACAGCCGATGTCGGCCAGGCGCAGTTGGCTCTTGTCGTCGGGGAACACGGTTTCTAATATTCCTCGTGCCGACCTGAAGTACGGGTAGTCCAGCATCGAGCGACTGGACTCAGGCTTCGTGAATGTACCGTCATCGAGGCGAATGTTGTGATGAGTAAATTGCATCTGATCAGTGAATTTTAATGACATTGCAAATTCGCTCCCCCGTCATGCGACGCTTCTACTATCGGTTCATTGAAGCAGAGACCGCTCGAACTGCGCAGCGTGTTCACAAAACTAGCAGGCCACGGGCCGCGGCGGCGGTGCCGTCAGCTCCGGGTGGCTTCGTGACGCGAGCCAGCGCCGTCGCTCGCACCTGGCAACGGCTCTCAACTGGCTATCGCTAACCAGTACCCGACCCTGCATGCGACGCCCTTAGTTTCCACCGTCAGGGCTCACAGCCTAGCGCCGGCCTCAGATGACTGCCGGGTCCAGGATCGACGCGATCCATAGGCTCGTGGTGGATATTTCACAGAAATTGAATCGCAGATAGGGCGGCGGGCATGACTGCAACCGTCTAACATGACCCCGTAACCCCCATCATGGGGTGAATTAGGGCTGCTAGTTAGCACTTGACCTGGGGAGAATTTGTGTTCGTTATTCATATTCCAATTCGCGGGCGAGACGCCGCGCGAAAGAGTCATCGGGCAGACCGAGTCGCACCATGAAGTTTGTGAACGACAGTATCAACATTGTTCGTTATCACCCAAAGATGAGGCGGCTCGCGTTGGGACTGCGCGCGTTGTCGCCGGGAACCTACGCACAAGACGGTCTGCTCAGCGTTCACTCGCATGATTTCATGCACGATTCGAAGTTCATTGCCGCATACGCGCGTGGCGTAAAAGCGGTCGGCGGTACCGATCTCTATCGATTTCACTGGCGTGTCCACATCGCTTTATGGGTTGCTTCCATTGCCTCAGCACTCGACGGAGATTTTGTCGAGTGTGGCGTCAACAAGGGCTTTGTGAGCAGCGCCATCATGGAGCATCTGGATTGGAATTCCCTCGATCGCTACTTTTACTTACTCGATACCTTTGCCGGATTGGATGAGCGCTTTGTGTCGACGCGCGAGCGCAAAGATGGTGCTCTGGAAGAGAATGCAAAGAACCTCGAAAACGGCTTTTACGTGACGGGAGCGGATTCGGTCCGGGCCAATTTCGCGCAATGGCCACGCGCGGTCGTCATTGAGGGCACTGTTCCTGAAACGCTTGCGGAAGTAACGTCACACCAGGTGGCTTATCTCCATCTCGACATGAACTGCGCTCCTCCCGAGATAGCGGCACTCACCTATTTCTGGAACCTATTGGTCGCGGGCGCTCCGGTCCTGCTCGATGACTATGCCTACCACGGCTACACACCCCAAAGACTCGCCTTTGACGAGTTCGCGCGATCGCATGGCATAACCGTCTGCGCGCTACCGACTGGCCAGGGTTTGATCATCAAGCCACCCCAAATAGCCCGACCCCGTTAGTGGTTTCTGCGCACCACGCCTCCGATGACTGAACGAGGGCGAGTACCGGCGACCCGAGTGTGCGCGCTACCCTCTCCTGAAGACAGCAAAAGTCCGTTTGCCCATAGAGCAGAAGCTCGTTCGGTAACCTCGAGACCAGCCAGGTGACACTTCCGCCGCGACAAAGGTTTTGGTGTGCTTTCCAAATTGAGCAAGCGTATCCGCGAGGGCCTGTTCACCGTTGGCGTGGTGCCTTCGGCGCGACCGCCGTTCGTGACGCACCACTCTCGGTACCGAGGCCGACGCCGCATGCTCAAAGCACTCGGTCCGGAGCTGAGCAGAGAGGTGACCTGGGCAGCATCGGACACATCGGCCGTGGACGGCGAGCTAGCCTCGATCTTTGCGGAGACACCAAACATCCACAAAATGCTGCACTATCTGCCGGCCTATGAGTCAGCGCTGTCCGCGTTCCGTTCTCGACCCATAAGGATGCTCGAAATCGGTGTGGCGCGCGGCGGCTCGCTACAGATGTGGCGGCGTTATCTGCACCCCGACTCGACGATCGTGGGCATCGATATCGACCCAACCACTCGGCAGTTCGATGATCCTTCGCGGCGACTGCACGTTCGCATCGGCAGCCAGACGGATATCTCCTTCCTGCAGCGGGTGGTCAGCGAGTTGGGCCCTTTCGACGTGATTCTGGACGACGGCAGCCATATGAATTCGCACATCGCGCTGACGTTTCAGCATCTCTTTCCAAGCGGACTGGCGTCAGGTGGCGTCTATGTTGTCGAGGACCTCCACTCGAACTATTGGAAGCCATACCGCGACAACCCCATGTCGTTCGCCGACTTCACAAAGTGGCTCATCGACGCAATGCATGCGCACTACCAAACGGTGGACAGCAAGGAACTCGACTATCGCGCGAACGATTCACACCGATTGATGGAACTTCGTGTGCCCCTTGCGACAACGCTGGTCGAGAAGGTCGAATTCTACGACTCGGTAGCGGTAGTCCACCGCGCCAAAGGTCGGCGTGAAGTGCCTATCAGCGTATATCGGTAGATCCGATAGACAGTCGTAGATCCCCTGGCAAGCCGGCCGTCATGGTGAGAGCTCCGTCAATTCCTCGGATGTAGGTGAGGTGCTGGCAGCAGTATTCGGGGAATCCTCCCGATCAGGCGCCTGGTCACCGCGGCTTGAGAGAGCCGGCCGCCGCGCGTAGGAGACGATAATCGCCCCGCAAGCGACCAACCACAGGAGCGGCGTAAGCGAGACCGTGGTAACGATTAGCGCCCTGGTCTGAACGATCGCGGTGCCCCCCAGCTGTACCCGCCCAAGTATCTCTGCCGGGACCGATGGGCTGGGCAGCGCAATGTGGGCGATGCTGAGTGCCGCGGCCAGACTCACGCAAATACCAACTGCGCGACGGCAGTCGCCGAGCCTGTCGAAAATACCGGTTCCCGCCGGCCCGTCCGGGTCTCGGGCCACGAGCGCGGCGACCGGCAATGCGAACACCAGATAGTAAGGCAGGCTCACGGCGGGGAAGAGAGCAGCCACTGCCAGCAGCACGATGCCCACCATGACAGGCGGGATCCGCCGCCCAAGGGCGAGAAGGGCGACGACGACGATCCCGAGGATGGCGTACCCAATCAGCGATCGCGGACCAGCGAGAAAGCCGTCAGGTACGGTGCCTCCGTTCGCACCGGCCTTGATGCCGTCGGGGACCATAAAGAGCCCCTTCCCGAAAGCCACATTTAACGTGGTAGCCGCCCGGGACAGCGACCCATAGCCGAGGGTGTTGCGGATCGACTGCACGATTGTCTCGGGAAAGTCCCGCGGCCACAGCAGATACGCAGCGACGTTGGACATCACCACCCCGCCCACTGCAACGCCGCCCCACCGCCATTGCCGGGCGGCGAACAATACGACACCCAGCACGGCGAACTGTGGTTTCACTAGCGCGGCGAGGACCACCATGATGGTGACAAGTGCCCAGCGCCGTCGGCACAACGCCACCAAGAAAACCAGCGCGATCGGCGCCAGGAACCCCGCCGAGTTGCCCCGATCAATCGCCATCCACGCCGGAATCGCCGCGATGCCGCACGCCACGAATACCACCACCCGCTCCAGGCCACGGGCACCCCTAGACGCCCACACAGCGGGACTAAGGACCGCGATCGTCAAAGCGAGGAGGTATCCGAACAATCCCGCCCGCGGCGCATGCAGCCAATGTCCGAGCAGCCAAAAGGTCATGTGCGGCAGCATGCTGGCCGCAGGATAGTTATTCAGCATGGGGCTGGCGGGAATGTTATTTAGGTACGGCAGGGGCGAAGTGTGGCCGGGTACCGGGTACGGAGCCCAGGGATTGGGTCGCACCCCAAAGTCCGTCGGCAACACAGCGTCACTGAAGCAATGTCGACCGACGTTCGTCGCCCAATCAAAGGTGCAGTCATCTGGGACGAAAATGAGAGAAGACAGCACGTCAATCGAGTAGTACTGGGTCAGAACAAAACCCGTTACTACCGAAAACGAAGACGCCAGCAGGATCGTTGCGAGCAGGATGGTGCGCTCGGACTGGCCGGCGACCGTGGCGAACCACTCCCCGACCGCCGACATCGTGCCCCGTAGCATCACGAGGGGTCGCCTCACTGCAATCTCCCTGGTTCTGGGCAAACAGTAGCCGGAGCAAGGCGGCCCCCGGCTCCTCCGCCTGGGAGCTTACCCAGCGCCCTTCTAGTTGACCTGGTATTACCGGTTTTGGGCAAGCGGCCGCCAACACCTGACCCGTCAGCTGGCGCGGGCATGTCGGCAGATCAAGCGCGTCCCAGCGAATGTCGACGACTTAACGAACGTGCCTCGGGAACTTCGACGTCACCTCAAGCCCCACGACAACGGCGGTTAGGACGCCGGGGGGTGAGGCCGTCGTCTTCCGTGTCGACGGTTTTCATGTGCCTCCGACGGCGGGTTGTGGTAGTAAGTCCCAAAAGCGGTACCGGTCAATCCCGGTTGAGCCCAGGGGAGCTGAAAGTAGATTCGTGGTCGATGCAACGAGCGATCCGACGACAGCAGCGATTAGGCGAGTTGGCGCGGTACTACGGCGTTACCCCCTCGCCTACAGCACAGCGTCACTAGGTCTTAAAGCCGCAGGTCTGGTTCGCCGGCCCCGACAGCTCGACCGTTATCTCAAGGGCGTTCCGCCAAAGAAACGGTGCCTCTCGATCGGTTCCGGCCTCAATGTGATCGACGGCTGGCTTTGTACCGATCCAGTGCCGGCCAGGCGGGCGACTGTTTATCTCGATGCGACGAAACGCTGGCCAGTGGAATCCGCTTCGTTTCGTTACATAGCCTGTGAACACATGATCGAGCACGTACCGTACGACGCCGGGCTCGCGTTGATGAGCGAGGCGCACCGGGTGCTTCAGGCCAACGGGGTGCTGCGCATCTCGACGCCCAACCTCGATGTTATCCGGCTACTGCCGGACTCTGAAGATCCGGACGTTCAAGACTATATTCGTTGGTCCATTCAGTCGTTCGGTTCGCTTGCACAACGCGCAGATGAAGCCAGCCCCGTTCACGTGTTGAACCTCATGATGCATGAATGGGGCCATATCTATATCTACGACGAAGACACATTGCGCCGAGCGCTAACGCGGGCCGGGTTCCGTCAGATCGTACGTTGCGAGCCGAGGATATCCACACACGTTGAATTAAACGGTGTGGACCGGCACCCGGACCAGGTTGGTGATCTGCCCAACCGGGTGGAGTCACTGATTCTCGAAGCTACGGCCTGAGCTGGGCTCTCGAAGGGGGGTCGGCTCCGGCATCGACAGGTGTTACGTCTCGTTGAATTCATCGAGAGATTTCGGGAAAGCCGCGCGCCGGGCAAACCTGAGAATTACATTAATGGCCATGACTGTGATGTGTCGCCCGGCGGTCTCAGTGGTGGCGCCTTGCTTCGACGAGGAAGACGTGCTGCCGCTGTTTCTGAGCCGGGTCAGGGGTGTACTGGATTCGGTCGGTGGGACCAGCGAGATCGTTCTGGTCGACGATGGTTCGCGTGACCGGACGTGGGAAATCATCGATAAGGCGGCAGTGGAGGATCCCCGCATCGTTGGCGTGCGGTTGATGCGGAATCACGGACATCAGCTCGCGCTCACGGCGGGGCTGAGCGTGTGTCGTGGCGAGCGCGTGCTGATCATTGATGCCGACCTTCAGGATCCGCCCGAACTCTTGCCCGACATGATGGCGCTGATGGACGACGGCGCTGACGTCGTCTACGGGCAGCGCCGCCAACGTCAAGGTGAAAGCATTCTCAAGCGCACCACTGCCGCACTCTTTTACCGCTTGATCTGCCGCATGGCTGAGGTTGACATCCCCTGTGACACTGGCGATTTCCGCTTGATCACGCGTCGGGTGCTGGATTTGCTGGTCTCTATGCCCGAGCGCCATCGGTTCATCCGCGGACTAGTGTCATGGATCGGCGGCAAACAGGTGCCGCTGGTCTACGATCGCGATGCGCGAGCTGCGGGTGAGAGCAAATACCCGTTTACGAAGATGTTGCGGTTTGCGGCTGACGCCATCACCGCTTTCTCGATGGTGCCGCTCAAGTTGTCGGTAATACTTGGCTGGTTTATGGCGGCCATCGGCTTCGCCTCGGCCATCAACTCGATTCAGGGCGCGATTTTGGGAAACCCGGTTCCCGGCTGGAGCTCGCTGATGGCTGCGATCGGCCTGCTGACCGGTACGCAGTTCCTAATGCTCGGCATCATCGGGGCCTATCTCGGCCGGCTGTACGACCAGAGCAAGGGGCGGCCATTATTCCTGATTCGCGACATGGTGGGCGGGCCGCAAGGATCTGTCACGGCCCCGGAGCCACCCAGCCCCCCGCTCACCCCGGCGGCAAGTACGCCACCCGCGTCGGCGGCCCAAGTGTCGGCTTAGACGGGCCGCCGGTGACACAAGACGCCTCGGCGGGCGACGACGCCCAGATTCGTCCGTCGGCAGGGATGACCGGCGTTCCTGGCCCGCTGTTTCGGATCGTTAGGGACCAGCGGATCGCTTTCCTGATCGTCGGCGGAATAAACGCGATAGTCGGGACAGCGTGGTTCGTGCTGTTCCTGTGGCTTGTCGGAGACTTTGTCGGCTATATGGGTGCGCTGCTTTGTTCGCACATCGCGTCCGTCTTGTGTGCGTTCGTCCTCTACCGCAGGTTTGTGTTCCGAGTGACCGGTCACGTGTTCCGCGATCTAGTGAGGTTCGAACTGGTCTACCTCTCGGGACTGGCTTTAAATGTTGTCCTGCTACCGCTCCTCGTGGAGGGATTTGGGTGGCCGGTTGTGCCCTCCCAGCTGTTCATTGGAGGCTCGACAGTAGTTTTCAACTGGTTTGCTCACCGCGGGTTCTCGTTCCGTCGTACCCCCGCCGAACATCAGGAGGCCCTGTCATGACGCCACAGGTGTCGGTCGTCCTGCCTGTGTACAACGCCGTCTCCTACATTGACGCCACGATGCGCTCGATTCTGGCGCAGACGTTTACCGACTTCGAGCTGTTGGTTTCCGACCACACTTCCACCGATGGCACCTGGGAAGCGCTGCAGAGCTACACCGCCGACCCCCGGGTGCGTTTGAGTCGACTGGCTCGCGGCGGTGGGGCGACAGCGAACTACAACGCCGTAACCGACCTCGCCACGGGCGAGTTCGTCAAGCTTGTCTGCGGCGATGACCTTCTGTATCCGGACTGTCTGACGGTTCAGGTGGCTGCGTTGACAGCGCACCCGTTGGCTTTGCTGGCTGCCAGCACCAGAGACGTCATCGACGCCGCAGGCAGGGTGGTCCTGCGCAACCGCGGGCTTGCGGGATTGCGCGGTGAGGTCGCCGGCACAGATGCCATCCGGCGCACCGTGGTCGCGGGCACGAATATATTCGGCGAGCCCGCGTGCGTGTTGTTCAGGCGGGTCGCACTGGCCGACGTCGGCGGTTGGGATGGCCGGTTCCCCTGTAACGACCTAGCCACCTGCTGCGAAGTGCTGCTTCGTGGCAATCTCGTCGCGATACCGCGCCCACTTGCGGCGTTTCGGCTCAGCCAGTCTCAGTACAGTGTGCAGCTGTTGCAGACTCAGCCCGACCACGCCTTCAATGGATTTCAGAACGCGTTGGCCGTCGCGCACCCGGGACTGCTCGGCCGGCGCCATTTGCTTGTCGGAAGCCTGCGAGCCCGCATGAACGTCCTGGGACGACGCGCCGTGTACCGCTGGCTCGGCCAGCGGCTGCGCGACCACGTGGCCAGCAACGCGACCAGCGCGTCGCTGGCACCGCCTAGACCGCGCTGAAGCTAGGAGATCATCGGCTGAGCGCGTAGATTCACCTGTCGGTGGACACCGAGTTGCAATATTCCACCGAAATTCCACTGCATAGAAGAATACTGAGGCGCGGTTGAGCCGGCACACTAATTCGTCCGAAAACACCAAGGCTGCATCTTGAAGCGAATGATCCAGAGCATCCTGCAACGCTCGAAGCACACTTCGGCGGCGAATGGCGGCATGCCCGGTGAGGTGCTGCCCCCCAAGGAACTTCAGAAATTCGTGGGCGGTGACTACAAGGAAATTGGCGCTTTGTTACTCAGTTATCTGGTTGACCTGTGCGGATTGCAACCAGACGAAGCGGTGCTCGATGTCGGGTGCGGTTCAGGCCGGGTCGCGCTTCCACTTACTGGCTACCTGAGCGAGGTAGGCCGTTACGCCGGCTTCGATATTTCGCAGGAAGCAATCGCGTGGTGCAAGGAGAACATCTCGCGATCACACCCCAACTTCGATTTCATCGTCGCAGACATCCACAACGCGTTGTACAACCCCAAGGGCAAGCACCAATCGTTGGACTTCGTTTTTCCATATCCGGACGCGGCGTTCGACGTGGTGTTTCTGACCTCGGTGTTCACCCACATGTTCCCACCGGACGTCAAGCACTACCTAGACGAGATCTCGCGCGTGCTGAAGCCGGGCGGACGATGCCTGAGCTCATACTTCCTGCTCAACGAGGAGTCGTTAGCACTCAGCGAAGCGGGGAAGGGAAACCGCCAGTTCAAGCACGAGATGCCGGGTTATCGAACCACTACCGCCAAGGTCTCCGAATCGGCGATCGCCATCCCCGAAACCTTCATCAGGGATATCCATGAGGAATTCGGCCTCAAGGTGCAGGAGCCGTTGCTCTACGGCAGCTGGAGTGGCCGGACGGACTTTTTCAGCTACCAGGACGTCGTGATCGCGGTCAAACCGGCGAACTAGGCGGCTTGCGACGCCGAACTGGCCTGACGCCTGCAAGATTCGCCGCCGTCAGCCAGCGACGTCGCGGTGCTCGCGGAACGACGCCCCGAACTCGCTCACCGATGCGAAGCCACGCTTGCGGGCTCTCGTCACGCCCAGCCGGACCAGATTCCCCAATGTGGCCACCCCGGAGTGATCGAGGAGCAGGAAGGGCGACAGCAGCCGGTTGTGCACGTACGCGAAGGCCAAACCGCTCCCGGGGTCGGCCCAGCCGAACGAGCCGCCCAGCCCGACGTGCCCGAAGCCCGGCATCACGCGTTCGAAGGGCACAGCGTGGTAGCCGAGATGGAATGACAAGGGCACCAGGATGTTCCGGTCCCGCTTCAGGCTGGGCCGCCCCGTCAGCCCGGCGACGGTCTCCAGCGACAAGAACCGGGTGCCGTCGATCTCGCCGCCGTTGGCGATCGCGCCGTACATCCGCGCCAGCGCGCGGGCCGTCGCCACCCCGTTGGCGGCGGGCATCTCAGCGTCCAGCAGCGCGATGTCGCCTCGTACGGCGGCCATGACCCCCTCGAAGCTCATGGAGCGGTATGCGCCGGACAGCTCTGCGGCCGCCTTGGCCAACACGTAGTTGACCGCCGGGATGCCGGGCATGTTCTGCGGGAGGATGATCTGCGCGACGCGCGTCGGCGCCCCTGCGGGTGGCCGGCCCAGATGCATGCCGTCGGTGCCCAACGGCTCGGCGAGCTCCTCGCGGATCAGCTGGCGCATGCCTTTCCCGGTCACGGCCCTGGCCAGCCCGGACATCAGCCAGCCGAACGTCAGCGCGTGATAAGCGGGCTTGCCCAGCAGGCGTCCCGGCGCCGCCGCCGCCAGGCGTTCCTCCATCACCAGGTGATCCAGCAAGTCTCCCTGGGTGGCGCCACGCAAACCCGACAAGCCGGCCCGGTGCCTCATCACCTCACGCACCGTCAGCCCCGCCTTGCCGTTGGCCGCGAACTCGGGCCAATACTGCGCGACGGGAGCCTCGTAGTCGATCAGACCCCGGTCAACGAGCCGGTGGATGACGGTGGAGGCCATCCCCTTGGTTGCCGAAAAAACCATCGGCGCGGTGTCTGACGTCCACGGCGTCGCGCCGTCTCGGTCCGACCGGCCGGTCCAGATGTCGACGACGGGTTGACCATCGAGGTAGACGGCCAGCGCTCCACCGCCGAGTCGGCGACTGGGAAACATGCTCGAGAACCCGCGAACGACGCAGGAAAAGTTGGGGTCCGCCACACCGAACACGCCATGACCTGCGTCCGGGCCATCGTGGGAAGGGATCGCGTCGAGATCGACCCGAGGTTCTGCCGTCACATTTGGAATTTACTTCGATTTCACACGGCAATGGGCCAAACGGGCATTTTATTTACCCTTCCGTTAGCCCGATCCTGCTGGCTAGCCGTACGGCTTTTCCGTACCATTGCCGTACAACATTGCAGTACAAAGTGCCGCCCCGGAGGAACGCATGATCAGCGCAAGCGAGGCCAGGCAGCGGCTGTTTCCACTTCTGGAACAAGTCAACACCGATCATCAGCCCGTACGCATCACGTCCAAGGCCGGGGATGCGGTGCTCATGTCTGCCGACGATTACGACTCTTGGCAAGAAACCGTCTACCTGCTGCGCTCACCGGAAAATGCTAGGCGACTGATGGAAGCGGTTGCCCGAGATAAGGCCCGGCACCCTGCGTTGACTAAGTCCGTCGACGAGCTGAGGGAGATGGCCGGCGGCGAGGAGTGAGAAGCATCGGCTTCGATCCTGAAGTTTGGGGGGACTTCCTCTTCTGGCTAGCCACCGACCGTAAGCTCGCCCGCCGGATCATTCGCCTTATCGGAGAGATCCAACGCGATCCGTTCAGCGGCATTGGCAAACCGGAACCTCTCAAGGGTGAACTCTCGGGGTACTGGTCGCGCCGGATAACCGACGAACATCGGCTGGTGTACCGCGCAGATAGCCACGAACTCAAAATCCTCAAAGCCCGATACCACTACTAGATTCGGCGTCAGGCGCTAAAGCACATCGCCGCGCAGTTGCTTCCTGCCCACCTGCCAACTCGCCAAGCAACCGCCAGCACCTGCCGATGTCGCAGGCCGCCGCCATCAGCAGAGATGATGCTGGTTGTCGGCGGACACCGCTACGCTCTTGTTCATGGATCCTGGAGATCTCGAATCACGCGTCGCTGCCCTTGAGCACCAGGTGCACGACCTGGCCGGGCAAGTACAAGCAAGCCAACAAGACGCTGCGGCCGCCCGGGTACTCGCGGGCGCCGCCGACCGCGACGTCAGCGTATTTCGCGACGATCTCCGCGAGTTCCGCCAGGCCACAGTGGCAAGCTTCAACGCGCTCCGAGAGGACTTCGTTGACCTTCGATCGGACTTCGGGGCACTCCAAGGGCACGTCGACCAAGGATTCACCGAGATGCGCGGCAAATTCGACGCCGCAGCCGCCGGACAACAGCAGATCGTTAACCTTCTTGAAACGATCATCACGGATCAAGGACATAACTGATCGACCAAATGAGGTCGAGCGGCCCGCGGGTCAATCCAGTCCGAGCACAGCGCGCAGCCGTGACGGGCTGCCGGTTAGTCTGCCGCTGAGAGTATCTGCTGGGCTGCCAGCGCTGGGGTCAACTCCCCCGCCTTGACCTGGCGCTCCACGTCGGCGCGGATCTTGCGGACCGCGGGATTGGTCAGCACCCGGTCCAGCACCGCGTCGCGAACCATCTGCCAGGTCCAGTCGACCTGCTGGGCCCGGCGGCGTGCCTCGAATTCTCCGGCGTCGGTGAGCACCTGGCGATGGCGCTCGACGGTGTCCCACAACTCCGCCAGACCCGTACCCTCGATCGCACTCATGGTGAGCACTGGTGGGCGCCATAGGATTTCGCGCGGATAGATCAGCCTGATCGCCGACGACAGCTCCCGCGCGGCTTTCTTCGCCTCGGTCAGGTGGGTGCCGTCGGCCTTGTTCACCACCACGATGTCGGCCAGCTCGAGGACACCTTTTTTGATGCCCTGCAATTGGTCACCGGTGCGGGCCAGCGTCAGCAGCACGAAGGTGTCGACCATGTTGGACACCGTGACCTCGGACTGCCCGACGCCGACGGTTTCGATCAGGATCACGTCAAAACCGGCGGCCTCCAGCAGCACGACCGATTCCCTGGTGGCCTTTGCTACACCGCCCAACGTGCCCGACGTCGGCGACGGCCGGATGTAAGCGTCCGGGTGCGCGGCGAGGCGTCCCATCCGCGTCTTGTCCCCGAGAATCGATCCGCCGGTGCGGGTCGACGACGGGTCGACCGCCAGCACCGCCACTTTGTGGCCTTTGTCGATCAGGGACATGCCCAGCGCTTCGATGCTGGTGGACTTTCCCACCCCCGGGACGCCGGTAATGCCTACCCGATGGGCGTTTCCGGAATCCGGAAGCAACTCGAGCAGCAGTTGCTGCGCCTGTTCGCGATGGTCGGCGCGGGTGGACTCCAGCAGCGTGATGGCGCGCGGCAGCGCGGCACGGTCACCGGCACGGATCGTGTCGGCCAAATTCATTTGGCCGACACCAGCGCGAGAGTGCAACTGGCAACGCGTTTCCCGAGTAACACCGTCGGTAACTGCACTCTCGCGGTCAAAGGAGCGTGTAACCCAGGCGGTCGGCGAGCTTGTTCAGCAAGCCGACCGCGGCGTCGGCGATCACCGTCCCGGGCGGGAAGATGGCGGCGGCCCCGGCGGCGTAGAGCTCGTCGAAGTCACCGGGCGGGATGACGCCACCGACCACGATCATGATGTCGGGCCGCCCCACCTCGGCCATCGCGTCGCGCAGCGCCGGCACCAGGGTCAGGTGGCCGGCGGCCAGCGACGACACCCCGACAACGTGTACGTCGTTGTCGGCGGCCTGGCGGGCCACCTCTTCGGGCGTGGAAAACAGCGAGCCGACGTCGACGTCGAAGCCGATGTCGGCGAAGGCGGTCGCGATGACTTTCTGACCGCGGTCGTGGCCGTCCTGGCCCATCTTCGCCACCAGGATTCTGGGCCGGCGACCGTCGGCCTCGGCGAATTTCTCGACTAGCTCCATGGCGGATGCGATGTTGGGGGCCTTTCCAGCTGCTTCGCGGTAGACGCCGGCAATGGTGCGGATCTCCGCCTGGTGGCGCCCGTACACCTTTTCCAGCGCGTCGGAGATCTCGCCGACGGTGGCCTTGACCCGGGCCGCGGCGATCGCCAGCGCCATCAGATTATTGCCCAGCCCATCCTCACCGGCCCGCCCGCGGGCGGCCGCCGCGCGGGACAGCTCGGCCAGCGCGGCGTCGACCGCCGACTGGTCCCGCATGGCCCGCAGCTCCTTGAGTTTGGCCAGCTGCTCGGCGCGCACCCGGGTGTTCTCGACCTTGAGTACCTCGACCTCTTGGTCCTCTTCGACCTGGTACTTGTTGACCCCGATCACCGGTTGCTGACCGGAGTCGATGCGGGCCTGGGTGCGCGCCGCCGCCTCCTCGATGCGCAACTTGGGGATGCCCTCGCTGATGGCCTGCGCCATGCCGCCGTGCTCGGCGACCTCGGCGATGTGGGCCCGCGCCCGCTGCGCGAGCTGATGGGTCAGCCACTCCACGTAGTACGAGCCGCCCCAGGGGTCGATCGGCCGCGTGGTGCCCGACTCCTGCTGCAGCACCAGCTGGGTGTTGCGGGCGATCCGGGCGGAGAAGTCGGTGGGCAACGCCAGCGCCTCGTCCAGCGCGTTAGTGTGCAGCGACTGGGTGTGGCCCTGCGTCGCGGCCATCGCCTCGATGCAGGTGCGAGCGACGTTGTTGAAGGCGTCCTGGGCGGTCAGCGACCAGCCGGAAGTCTGCGAATGCGTGCGCAGTGACAGCGATTTGGCGCTCTTCGGGTCGAACTGGGCGACCAGCTCGCTCCACAGCAGCCGGCCCGCACGCAGTTTCGCGACCTCCATGAAGAAGTTCATCCCGATGCCCCAGAAGAATGACAGCCGGGGCGCGAACTTGTCGATGTCCAGGTCGGCGTCCAGGCCCGCCTTGATGTAGTCGAAGCCGTCGGCCAGCGTGTACGCCAGCTCCAAATCCGCTGTGGCACCAGCTTCCTGGATGTGATAGCCGGAGATCGAGATGGAGTTGAACTTCGGCATCTTCACGCTGGTGTAGCCGAAGATGTCGGAGATGATGCGCATCGACGGCTTTGGCGGATAGATGTAGGTGTTGCGCACCATGAACTCTTTGAGGATGTCGTTCTGGATGGTGCCGGCAAGTTTCTCCGGCGGTACACCCTGCTCCTCGGCGGCCACGACGTACAGCGCCAGGATCGGCAGCACCGCGCCGTTCATCGTCATCGAAACCGACACCGTGGACAAGTCGATGCCGTCGAACAGCTGTCGCATGTCCAGGATGGAATCGATTGCCACGCCGGCCATCCCGACGTCACCCTGGACCCGGGGGTGGTCGGAGTCGTAACCACGGTGGGTGGCCAGATCGAAGGCCACCGACAGGCCCTTCTGGCCGGCGGCCAGGTTGCGGCGGTAAAACGCGTTGGAATCCGCGGCGGTTGAGAACCCCGCGTATTGGCGGATTGTCCACGGCTGGTTGACATACATGGTCGGGTACGGCCCGCGGACGAACGGCGGCTCGCCCGGGAAACTGTTCAGCGGGTACCCGTCGGCCTCGACGGCGGCACGGTCGGCGCCGATGTAGACCGGTTTGACGTCGATGCCTTCCGGCGTCTCCCAGTCCAGCTGCTCGGGTGTGTACCAATGCGCCGACGCCGCCGCCGCGACATGGGATTCCACGTCGGCTTCGGTGGGGGGCTGGACGGCGCGCTCGCCGTGCAGGGGGATATCGGCGAAACTGCCCAGACCTGTCGTGGTCGTCATGGCTATGCCCCCAACCGAGTGAGCAGATCCGACAGGGTTTGGACCGCATTGATTTTCATCGTCAAGAAGTCGTCCGGCCGGTGCGCCGGAGCCGTCTCCGCTACCGCCTTTTCCGGCCCGGCCAGGTAGATGCGCGACACCCCGGCACGCCGCGCCGCCTCGACGACCCCGGCCGCCTCGGTGCCGTAACGGGCGTCGGTGCCGCACAGTACCGCGACGCTCGGCGCACCCGGGGCAGAAACTGCTGCCGCCACGCCGTCGGCATCGACCGTTCCGGGGTTGATCGCCTCGATTCCGCCTGATGCCAGCAGGTTCGAGGCGAACGTGGTCCGGATGTTGTGCTCGGCCAACGGGCCCAGCGGAAGCAACAGCGCCTGCGGGCGGGAACCGGTGCGCGCCAGAAAAACATCCGAGCGATCGCGCAACGCCTCGAAACCGGCGGCGTAGCGCTGCAGATTCCCGGCGGCGGCCTCCGAAGTCAACGAATCAGTTTGCGGCAGGGCGGGTTCGGCGAGGTTCGGGTACTCGTTGACGCCGGTGACCGCGGTGCGCCGATGCGCGATGTCGTCGGCGCGCCGGGCGGCTATTTCGCCGATCTGGTCGGCAATGTAGCCACCGGCTTCGACGAATCCGCCCCGCGCCTCGATGGCCTGGAAGTGTTGCCAGGCCTGCTGCGTCAGCTCTTTGGTGAGGTCCTCGACGAACCATGACCCGGCGGCGGGATCCAACACCCGGCCAACGTGGGATTCTTCCAACAGCAGCAGCTGGGTGTTTCGGGCGATGCGGCGGGCGAAGCTTCGCGCCGTGCCCGGAAAGCCTCCCGGGATGGCGACGTCGAACGGGGACACCAGCACGGTGTCGGCGCCCCCGACGCCCGCGCCGAACGCGGCCAGGGTGCTGCGCAGCATGTTCACCCATGGGTCGCGCTGGGTCATCATCGGCAGCGACGTCTCCGCGTGTACCACGGCTCCGCCGTCTTCCGGTTCGCCGGCGACTTCGGCGACTCGCGCCCACAGTTGGCGCAGCGCACGCATCTTGGCGAGCGTCATGAATTGGTCGTCATCGGCGGCCAGCCGGAAACTGATCTGCCGTAAGGCCCCGCCGATCGACAGCCCGGATTCGTTGAGCACGCGAAGGTAGGCCACCGCGGCCGCCACGCCGGCGGCCAGCTCCCAGGTCGCGTTGGCGCCCAGATTGTGGAAAGCGGGACCGTCCACCGTGATTGCCCGCACACCACGAACGCCGGCCACTCGCGTGGCGACGGTGACGACCTCGTCGATGGCCGGGGCTGGACGGCCGCTGAGCGCGGCGGTCAGCGGGTCGGCGCCGAGGTCTACTGACAGCGTTGACCGCTGGTCGGGTTCCACTTCGTCCACCAGTGTCAGCACGGCGTCGCAGGCGGCGGAGTAGTCGGCGCCGGCGTCCAGGATCATCGGCGCCATGCTCAGGTACACGCCCTCGAGCAGCGCGGCGAGGTGCCCGGGCGGCACACCGGGTGATCCCACCCGGATCAGCAGCGCGCTGACCCCTTCGCCAAGCGCGGCAAGCAGTGCCGAGTTCTCGTCGCCGACCGCCGTCGCGCCGGAAAGGTCGCGCGGAAACGCCTCGGCAACCTTCCAGCCGGACTTGACGTCGCGCAAGGCGTCTCCGCCGCGCAGGTAGGGCCACTGGCCCGGCAGCGGCGGCTCCGGCAGCTCGTCGAACGCGGTGTAGAGCGGCCGAACGACGAACCCGTCGTAGGTCGGGGAATCCAGCAGCTGCTCGGGGTGCTCCCCTAAGTCGGCGGGATCTTTGCGGCTGCTCTTGGACAGCACGCCGGCGACAGCAGTGCGCCAACGCCCGCGAACCTGTTCCAGTTCGGCAAGCTCGGGTGCGTCAATGGACACCGACTGCTCCTGTTTTCGCAGCAATAGGCTCGTTGCTTCGGGTGGCGTGGCGTACGCCACTTAACTAACCAGGCTAATTGATCGACCTCACGACTATGAAACGCCCGCCACGGGACACAAGTTCTTCATGTTTCTTCATCTGCGCCCCGTAGCCTTAGCACCGTGCCGGATCCCGCGACCAGCAAAATCCGCGCTAACCTGCGCGATCTTGCCTCCATTAAGGGCACTGCGGGCGCCGCCACCCGTCAACTTGCCCGCCCCCGGGTCCTTGCGACAGTGGCCGCAATCACAGTCCTGATTGCGGCGGCGACGTGGCTGCCACTGCCCTCGCCGGTGCAACTACGCGACTGGGTGCAATCCGTGGGCCCGTGGTTCCCGCTGGCGTTTCTGTTCGCACACATCGTCGTGACGGTGTTGCCGTTTCCCCGCACCGTGTTCACGTTGGCCGCCGGGCTGCTGTTCGGCCCGGCATTGGGTATCGCGATCGCGGTGATGGCCAGTACCGCGAGTGCCGTGCTGGCGGTGCTTCTGGTGCGCGCGGCGGGATGGCACCTCAGCCGGTTGGTGCAGCACCGGGCGATCGACACGGCCGACGAGCGCTTACGGGAGCGCGGCTGGGTGGCCATCCTGTCGCTGCGGTTGATCCCCGCCGTGCCTTTTTCGGTGATCAACTACGCCGCCGGCGCGTCAGCCGTGCGGCTGGCGCCCTACACCTGGGCCACGGTGGCCGGCCTGCTGCCCGGCACCGCCGCCGTCGTGATCCTCGGCGACGCGCTCGCCGGTCACCCCAGTCCGGCCCTGTTCGTGGCGTCGGTGTGTACCGGCGCGCTGGGCCTGGCGTTGTTGGTCTTCGAGTTGCGGCAGCACCGGATAGCCGAGCCCGCGGGTCGGTCAATCGGCAAGCCCGAGGAATACGAGCAGCGCGCGATTCAGCCGAATGAGATCAGCCTCGGCTAGACGGCCGAGATGCTCGCGTACATTTTCCCGCGGCATCGTGGTGATTTTGTCGACCATGATCTGGCTTGGTTGGTCAATTCCAGTCACGGCTGTCGGCAGCACAACGATCCGGGTCAGCGGCGCCTCGACAGGATTGGTGGTCAGCGGGCAGACCATGACCGAGGCCGTGGCATCGAACCGATCATCCTGAACAACGACCACTGGTCTGGGCTTACCGGAGTAGGCACCTCGTGCGGCGGCGATGTGAATATCGCCCCGCCTCACTCAGCGGACTCCCCGTCGGCCTTCACATCGCCACTGGCCCAGTCGACAGAGATCGCATCGACGTACGCCTGGTCGTCGACCTCATGCTCGCTGGCGGCGATGGCAGCCGACTGGCGGTGAGCTTCCGCGACAAATTCAGGCGCCCGGACGTCGGGCACCCAAATCTGGACGGGTCGAAGCCCCTGCGCGCGCAATCGCTCGCGATGTTCGCGCACCCGCTGTCGCGTATTAGCCAGCAGAGCGGCAAGGCCGCCGGTGCCGTGCACGTCCCGCGTGGACTGCTCGAATTCGCGGCGGACCCGAAGGCGCCGCAGCACGACGCGCGTTTCGACACGGAAAAGACGGTGATTCTGTACTGCGCGGCGGGTGGGCGGGCGGCGCTGGCCGGACAGGCGCTCAAGGAACTGGGCTACGGCGAGGTCTACAACCTCGGCGGCTTCAAGGACTGGGTGGACGCAGACGGCGCGATCGAGAAATAGCGGCGGCGTGACGGCCGCGCTCGTCGCCGCACCACACCCTGGCCGCAGCCTCGGCGTCAAGGCCGCCGATCGGGTCCCTTCACCGTCATCGCCGTGACGAGCGCCAGGAACGACGCGGCCGGAATGATATTGGTCAGTTTGTCCCGGACGCGGACGTGCGCGCCCACGGCCAGGATGAAATACAGCGTCAGCATCGCCGTGGTCAGCCGCGCCAAGGCGGGAAACCGGGTGACCGACGCCAGCCCGACCGCGGCGGCAGCCTTGACGACGGGGATCACGGGCCGAATGTTGTCTGGAACTCCGACGTCATCCAGAACTTTCTTGACGGGAGCCACTTGGACTCCGGCCGCCACCGCATCGACCGCGTGGAATGCGGCAAGCGCGGCATAGGTCTTCGGTGAACCCAATACGCTCATGTCCAAACCCTATCGAGTCAACTCGGGCGGTGCGCCCGGCGCCCCGTCCACCGGCTGGCGGGCTATCGCCTCGGCCTTGGCCACCGCCTGAGCGATCGCCGGGTCGGTCTCGGTGTCGAACCAGTCCGCGACGTCGGGGTCGATCTCGCCGGCGGCGTGCTTGGGTGGATCGTCGACAGGGGACGGCTGGAACCGAAACACCCCGTCCTCGCCCGGGGTGCCCAAGAGTTTGGTGAATCCCTGCAAAGCCGCGCTGAAGTCGCTGGGCACCACCCACACCTTGTTGGCGTCGCCGCGCGCCATCTCCGGCAGCATCTGCAGGTACTGGTAGGCCAGCATCTCCGGCGTGGGCCTGCCCGCCTTGATCGCGGCGAACGTCTTCTCGATGGCCTTGGCCTGCCCCTGCGCCCGCAGATAGGCCGCGGCACGCTCACCCTGGGCGCGCAGTATCCGGGACTGCCGGTCGGCCTCGGCGGCCAGGATCGCGGCCTGCTTGGCTCCTTCGGCGTCCAGGATCTGTGCCTGCTTGGCGCCCTCGGCCTGGGTGATCGCGGCTTGCCGGTTGCCTTCGGCAGTCAGGATCACCGCCCGCTTCTCCCGGTCGGCCTTCATCTGCTTTTCCATCGAGGCCTGAATCGACGGCGGCGGGTCGATGCTGCGCAGCTCCACCCGCGCAACCCGCAGGCCCCAGCGGCCAGTCGCCTCGTCGAGCACACCGCGCAACTGGGCGTTGATCTTGTCGCGTGACGTTAGGGTCTGCTCGAGCGTCATGCCACCGACGACGTTGCGTAGCGTCGTCGTGGTGAGCTGCTCGACGCCGACGATGTAGTTGCTGATCTCGTACACGGCCGCCTGCGGGACGGTGACCTGGAAGTAGACCACGGTGTCGATGTTGAGGGTCAGGTTGTCCTCGGTGATGACCGGCTGCGGCGGGAACGACACCACCCGCTCGCGCAGGTCAACCCGCGCGCGGACGCGGTCGATGAACGGCACCAACAACGTGAGCTGGCCGCTGACCGTGCGACTGTATCGACCCAGCCGTTCGATGACGGCCGCCTCGGCCTGGGGTATCAGCGCGACCGACTTGGCTACCACGACGACGGTGAAGGCCACCAGCACGGCCAAAAACAGCAGAACAAGCACCGTATCCGGACCCACTGGGGTTCCTTTCTCGCAGCTACACGTTCCCGAAGACCACCGCTGTGGCGCCGTCGATGCGCAGCACGGTCACCGAGTCGCCCGGCTCGTAGACCTCGCCCTCGTCCATGGACCGCGCCGTCCACACCTGGCCGTCGAGCTTGATCCGACCCTGGTCGCCGGCGACCCGATACAGCACCACGGCCTTCTTGCCCTCCAGCGCATGGATGCCCGTCCGCACCGCTTTGGGGGTCAGCTGTCGGCGCACCACGGGCCGAACCACCACCACCAGCAGCACCGAGACGATCAGGAACACCGCGCCGTCGCCCAGAATCGGCCAATTCGTGAGCCACGCGGTGGCCGATGCCGCCAGCGCCCCGCCGCCCAGCATCAGCAAGAACATATCGCCCGTCAGGGCCTCCGCCACGGCGAGGGCCAGTGCGAAGATTAGCCAGCTCAGCGCGATCGGCATGCCGACAGAATACGCGTGATCCGCCTTAGCGGCGGCGAACAACTACACTTCGACATCATGTGGTGTCCCAGTGTCTCGCTGTCCCTGTGGGCCAACGCCTGGCTCGCCGGCAAGGCCGCGCCCGACGACGTCTTGGACGCGTTATCGCTTTGGGCACCAATCCAATCGGTGACCGCATACGACGCCGTCGCCGCCGGCCACACCGGGCTGCCGTGGCCCGACATGAACGAGGCCGGGACGGTCACGCTGTTGCAGACGCTGCGTGCCGCGGTCGGCCGGACGTCTTCGTCGGGGCCCGCCGTGCCCCTGCGTGGGACCATCAACGTGGTGTTTCCGGTGCCGGGCGACGTCCGCGGGCTGGCCGCCGGCAGCCAGTTCGAACGCGACGCCCTGGCCGCCGGCGAAGCGGTGATCATCTCCAACCCCGAGGATCGCCACACCGCTGTCGGACTGGTCCCCGAGTTCTCCTACAGCGATCTCGACGAGGACGACAATGACGCACAGGATGGCGCCCCGGAGCTGCCCGAATTGTGTGCGCTGTCCTGGATCGTGTACTCGTTGCCCGGGCCGCCGCCGTTCGAACACCACGAGCTCGGCGACGCCGAGTACGAGCTGCGCTCGGCGGTGCGGTCGGCCGCCGACGCGCTGGGCGCGATCGGGCTGGACGCCGCGACGTCGGACATCGACGATCCCCGCGGACTTGTCGAGCAGTTGCTGGAATCCGGTCGGCAACACCGGATTCCCGATCATGCGCCCTCTCGGGCGTTGCGGGTGCTGGAGAACGCCGCGCATGTCGACGCGATCATCGCGGTCAGCGCCGGGCTGAGCCGCTTGCCCGATTCCTCCGCCGACCGCTTCGCGGCCCCCATCGCGGCGGGGATGGAGCCGGTCGGCGTGCAGTCAGCGTCGGAAGCCCGGATCGCCAGCGATGCGCTGCGCCCGCTCAACACTGTGGTGCGTTCCGCGCGGATGGCCGCGGTCGATGCGATCCTGCACTCGGCCTGGAACGACTAACGCGCAGCGCAATGCGGCGGCCGGCACGGCTCGCCGCTGATGCTGGCTAGGCAGCCGGGCACCGGGTCGCGGCCGGTCACCCGGGCCGGCACCCGGCCCTCGCGTTGTTCGGCGATCAGATCCGCGGCCAGCCGGGCGAAGCGCCGGTCGGCGTTGGGTGTGGTGGCCCGGGCAAGCGCGATGCCAGCCGCCTCAGCTCGGGATCGCAACTCTTCGTCGAGATCCCACACCACCTCGATGTGGTCGGCGACAAATCCGACGGGACAGACGATTACGGCTTTCGTGCCGGCGGCACCCAGGGTCGCCAGATGGTCGCCGACGTCAGGTTCCAGCCACGGAACCTGCGGCGGGCCCGATCTCGACTGCCAGGCCAGGTCGTAATCGGCGTACCCGGCGGCCGCCGCGACCAGCCTTGCGGCATAAGCGACTTGGCGGCTGTAGAGCTGCGGACCGCAGCGCTGATCGGCGGCCACCGGGACCGAGTGCGCGGTGAACACTAGCCGCGCCTGGCCGCGCAGCCCGTCGGGCAACGCGTCGGCGGCCGCGGCAATGTTGCCGGCGAACATCTCAACAAAGAGCGGATGGTCGAAGTAGGTCCGTAGCTTGACCAGCTCGGGCGCGTGTGGTCCGGCCGCCTCGCGTGCCCGGCCAATGTCCTCGACATACTGCGTGCAGCCGGAATAGCCGCTCCACGCCGAGGTGGTGAACACCGCCGCCCGACGAACACCGTTGTCTCGCATCGCCGTAACGGTGTCTTCGACGTAAGGCGCCCAGTTCCGATTGCCGAAATACACCGGCAGGTCCAGCTCGGCTTGCAGCTCAGTGATCAGAGCGCGGTTGATGCCGTTGATCGGTGACACGCCACCGAAGTGCAGGTAGTGCCCGGCAACGTCGTCGAGGCGTTCGGGCGGCACATTCCTACCGCGGGTGACGTTCTCCAGGAAGGGCCGCACCTGCTCGGGCCCTTCCGGCCCACCGAAGGACAGCAGCAGGACCGCGTCAAAGTCCATTCGTGCTACAACAACTGCGTGCTGGCGCCGCCGTCGGCGTAGACGATGGTCCCAGTGGTCGCCGGCAGCCATTCGGACAGCAGCGCGCACACCGTCTTGGCCACTGGCGTCGGGTCTTTCATGTTCCAGCCCAGCGGGGCGCGCTGGTCCCAGCCCTCCTCGAGCAGCTGGATCTGGGCGCCCGCCTCGTCGCCGAGCGCACCGCCCACGATCGCACTCATCGCCAGGGTCCGGATCGGTCCGGCCGCAACGAGATTCGAGCGGACACCGACCTTGCCCGCCTCGCGCGCCACGAACCGGTTGACCGACTCCAGCGCGCTCTTGGCGACCGTCATCCAGTTGTAGGCCGGCATCGCCCGGGTCGGGTCGAAGTCCATGCCGACGATGCCACCACCGGAATTCATGATCGGCAGGACCGCTTTGGCCAGCGACGCATACGAATACGCCGAGATGTGGATGCCCTTGGCGACATCTTCATAGGGCGCGTCGAAGAACGGGTTGATGCCCATTCCGCTCTGCGGCATGAAGCCGATCGAGTGCACCACGCCGTCGAGCTTGTTGCCCTGGCCGATCACCTCGACCACCCGGTCGGCAAGCGACGCGAGGTGTTCCTCGTTCTGCACGTCGAGCTCGATCAGCGGGGCCTTGGCCGGCAGCCGGTCCGCGATGCGCTGGATCAGCCGCAACCGGTCGAATCCGGTCAACACCAGTTCGGCGCCCTGTTCCTGGGCGACCCGGGCGATGTGGAAACCGATCGACGCGTCGGTGATGATCCCGGAGACCAGGATCCGTTTACCTTCGAGCAGTCCTGCCATACAGTGTCCGTTCTTTCTCGTTCTTTGACTTAATGGCCCATGCCCATGCCGCCGTCGACCGGGATCACCGCACCGGAGATGTAACTCGCATCCTCGGAGGCCAGGAAGCTGACCACCCCGGCGACCTCGGCGGCGGTGCCAACCCGCTTCGCCGGGATGAATTCCAATGCCCCCGCCTGGATCCGCTCATCCAGCTCACGGGTCATATCGGTGTCAATGTAGCCCGGGGCCACCACATTCGCGGTCACCCCCGCCTTGGTCAGCTCACGGGCGATCGAGCGGGCCATGCCGATCACACCGGCCTTGGAGGCCGCGTAGTTGGCCTGGTTGCCGATACCCCAGCTGCCGGAGACCGAACCGATGAAGATCATCCGGCCGAACCGCTTCTTGGTCATGCTGCGCGATGCCCGCTGTGCGACCCGGAACGCCCCGGTGAGGTTGGCGTCGATGACCTTCTCGAACTTCTCCTCGGTCATCCGCATGAGGAAAGCGTCCGCGGCCACGCCGGCGTTGGACACCAGCACCTCGACGGGACCCTGATGCTCCTCGACCGCTTTGAAGGCGCGATCGACGGCGTCGTTGTCGGTGACGTCGCACTCGACGCCGAACAGGCCCTCGGGTCCCCCGGATCCGCGGTGTGTGACGGCCACCTTGTGGCCGTCGGCGGCCAGCCGCAGCGCGATCGCCAGACCGATCCCCCGGTTCCCCCCGGTGACCAGGACTGAGCGCGATACGAACGCGGGCCTGACGTCGTCCTGCGCGTTGCGAGTGGCTACTTCTGTCACTCCGCCAACCTATCGCCCCACCGCGGCGCGGCCGAAATCGGCTCACGCCGAGCGTAAGCACACTGCGAAAAGTCGAGCCGCAAATCGCAGTGCGATTACGCTCGCGGGAATTGTCGGTGTGTCTGCGCACACTGCCGGTCATGACGGACCCGTTTTTGGGCAGTGAAGCACTGGCCGCAGGCGTGTTGACCCCGTATGAACTGCGAAGTCGGTACGTAGCCGTGCATAAGGACGTCTACCTGCCAAGGGACGCGGACCTGACGGCTGTGTTACGCGCGAAAGCGTGCTGGCTGCGTTCCCGCCGCCGCGGCATTCTCGCCGGCTACTCCGCCTCGGCCTTGCACCGTGCGAAGTGGATCGATTCCACTCAGCCTGCCGCGATCATCGACACCAACCGGCACCGTGTCACAGGGGTGCAGACCTGGGAGGAACGAATCGACGACGACGAGATCGCGGTCGTCGAGGGCGTCCGGCTTACCACGCCGGCTCGCACCGCGCTTGACCTCGCGCGTCGACTCCCGCTCGGTGCTGGGGTAGCTGCAGTTGACGCGCTCGCGCAGGCGACCGAGCTAAAGATAGTCGATGTTGAGCTTTTGCTTGACCGTTACAGCGGTCGCCGGGGCATGACAGCTGCTCGGGCCGCACTGGCACTCGTTGACGGCGGGGCTCAGTCGCCCAAGGAGACCTGGCTGCGCTTGTTGTTGCTCCGTGCCGGATTTCCGGCCGTCCAGACTCAGATCGCGGTTCGCAACGAATGGGGTTGGGTGGAAGCGTATTTGGACATGGGCTGGGAAGACATCAAAGTCGCGGTGGAGTACGACGGCGACCAGCATCGGTCGGATCGCCGCCAGTACGTGAAGGACCTCGGTCGGCTGGAGCTGCTGGAACAGCGCTACGGGTGGATCGTGGTTCGCGTTGTCGCCGAACATCGCCCAGACGACGTCATCCGCCGCGTACGCGAGGCACGAGCGCGCCGAGCGTAAGCGCACTGCGAAAAGTCGAGCCGCAAATCGCAGTGCGCTTACGCTCGCGGGCAAAGAATCAGGTCGGTAGCCGGCGGTTGATCAGCAGCGCCGCCAAGCCGGCCAGCGCCAACACCAGCGCACCCAGCCGCAGCCAGCCCACGCTCGCGTCGCCCTTGATCGTCTCGTAGCCGATTTGCTCCTGCAGCGAGGCGTAGACGGCCTTCAGCTCCGCCAGGCTCGACGCGTTGTAGGCATTCCCGCCCGAGAGTTCGGCGACCTTCTTGAGCGTCTCGTCGTCGACGGGCACGGGCTGGCGCTGGTCGTTGATCTCGACAAAGCCGTAGGGAGTTCCGAAACTGATCGTCGAGATCGGCACACCCTGGTCCTTGGCGGTGCGCGCGGCGGTGAAGGCGCCCTTGGGGTTGTCCGGGTTGGTCGGCATCGTCTCCTTGCCGTCGGAGAACAACACGATGCGCGCCGGCGGTGGCTTGTCGCCGCCGCCGATGACCGCGCCGACCGTGGCGATGGCCTGCAGGGCGGTTTCGATGGCCTCCCCGGTGGCGGTGCGGTCGGCGAACTGCAACTTGTCCAGGGCGGCCTTCGTCGCGTCACGGTTGGTGGTCGGCGAGACCAGCACCGTCGCGGTCCCCCCGAACGCGATCAGCCCGAGGTTGATCCCGGGGGTCAACTCCTCGGCGAACTGCTTGGCGGCCTGCTGCGCGGCCACCATCCGGTTGGGTTCGACATCGGTGGCACGCATCGACTGCGACACGTCGATGACCAGCATCACCACCGCGCGATTGCGCGGTTTCCGAACGTCATTGGTCGGCCCGGCCATCGCGATGGTGAACAGCACCAGCGCCGACACCAGCAGGATCGCCGGCACGTGCCGCCACCGCGAGGGCCGCTTGGGCGCCACGCTCTCCAGCAGCTCCGTGTTGGCGAATCGCAGCACCCGCCGCTGGCGCGCCAGCTGCATCAGCACATACAGCGCCGCGAGCGCCAGGACGACGACAAAGAACAGGAAAAACCACGCGTGCTCGAAACCCGAGAGGGACATCGGCCCCAGCAGGGGAAGCGTCACCGCTGCCCGTCTTGCGCACCGCGCCGGCGAGAAGCGATGAACCGGACGATGTCGCCGATCCAGTCACGATCGGTGCGAAGCGTCAAAAGCGGTGCCCCACAACCGCGAATCGTGCGAGCCACATCGGCGCGATGAGCCTCGGCGGCCCTGGCGAAGTCGTCGCGCAGCTGCGCATCGATGGTGAACTCGCGGGTGACCCCGGATTCGGCATCCTGCAAGACGACGTCGCCGATGTCAGGCAGGTCGACGTCGCGCGGATCGAGCACCTCGATGGCCAGCACCTCATGGCGGGCCGCGATCGCCCGCAGCGGACGCATCCAGTTGATCGGGCCGAGGAAATCGCTGATGATCACCGCCATTCCGCGACGGCGTTCCGGCCGGCGCAGCGCGTCGATGGCAACCGCCAAGTCGCCGCGTACCCCGACGTGCGCCTTGGGCATGGTCGCGATGGTGCGCAACAACGTCTGCTGGTGCTGCCGTCCGGAGCGGGCCGGCACCCGAGTTATGCTCTCGCCGTTGGCAATCAACGCACCGACCCGGTTTCCGCCGCCACTGTTGAGATAGGTGATGGCCGCCGCGGCGGCAACCGCCAGATCCCGTTTCTCACAGTTTGCGGTGCCGAAGTCCAGGCTGGCCGACGCGTCGACGACCAGCCAGGTTTCCAGTTCGCGGTCGGCGATCATCTGCCGGACGTGCGGGTGGGTGGTGCGCGCGGTGACGGCCCAGTCCATCCGGCGGACATCGTCGCCGGGCTGGTAGAGGCGCGACTCCCCCGGCTCCGAACCCGGCCCCGGGATCAGGCCGAGGTGATCGCCGTGCAGCACACCGTCGAGCTTGCGTTTGACGGTCAGCTCGAGTGTGCGCAGCGCCGCCGCGAGCTTCGGGTCATCAATCTCACCCCGCAGCATCGACGGCGGAGCGGTAGCCGCGGATTGCGCCGCGGCGGGGTTTTTGTCGGTCACCGACCGCTAGCCGCCGCCGCGGCCGGCATTGCCGGTGCGACCGAATGGCCTTGCTGGGGAACGGCATTGACCTGCGGCAGGGCGACCGTTTGCAGGACACGGTTGATGACGACCTCGGATGAGATCTCGTCGGCCAGCGCGTCGTAGGTGAGGACCAACCGGTGCCGCAGCACGTCGGGAATCACTTCGATGACGTCCTGCGGGATCACGTAATCGCGGCCCCGGACCAGCGCCAGCGAACGCGCGGCGGCGATGATGCCCAGCGACGCGCGCGGGGACGCACCGAACGCGATCCAGCTCTTGACGTCGTTCATCCCGAGCTGCTCGGGTGCGCGAGTGGCGAAGACGACGCGAACCACATAGTCGACCAGCGCGTGGTGCACGAAGCTGTTGGCGGCGAGGCCCTGCAGCCGCAGCAGGTCGCCCGGGTTCAGGATCTGCTTGGGCTGCGGTGGGGTGACACCCATCCGGTAGATGATCTCGCGCTCTTCTTCCGGCGACGGGTAGCCGACGTTGACCTTGAACAGGAACCGGTCCCGCTGCGCCTCCGGCAGCTGGTAGACGCCCTCGTGTTCGATCGGGTTCTGCGTCGCCATCACCAGGAACGGGTTGGGCAGCGGGAATCGCTTGCCACCGATCGACACCTGACGCTCGGCCATGACCTCGAGGAGCGCGGACTGGACCTTGGCCGGTGCCCGGTTGATCTCGTCGGCCAGCAGGAAGTTCGCCACCACCGGGCCGAGTTCGGTGTCGAACTCCTCCTTGCCCTGCCGGTAGATACGGGTACCGATGATGTCGGTGGGCACCAGGTCGGGGGTGAACTGGATGCGCGAGAACGTCCCGCCCACCACCTTCGCGAAGGTCTCCACGGCCAGCGTCTTGGCGACGCCGGGGACGCCCTCCAGCAGCACGTGACCCTTGGACAGCAGGCCCACCAGCATCCGCTCGACGAGCTGGTCCTGGCCGACGATGATCCGCTTGACCTCGAAGATGGCCCGTTCCAGGGTGTGTACCTCGGCGGCCAGCCCGTCGGCGCCACCTGACGGCGCCTGATGGGTTTCGGGCGCGGAGTGCGCTCCCGAGTAACCACTGGCGCCCGGGGGCGGCCCGCCTGCTGATGTCATCAACCACTACCTTCCAAAAGGATCAACCGACAAAGCTCAATACCGTCGTCAGGCAGCAACGTGCCCGCGTCCAACTATTCCAGGCCTGCGGGATTCCGTCGACGTCGCGGTTCAGTACTCGATTATCCTAGTCAAGAACGGCGTCATGCCGGACCTACGCACCGGGCTCACCGTGACTTTGGCGGCACTGCCAGACGCCTCCAGCATCTGACCGTTGCCCAGGTACATCGTGACGTGCTGACCGCCGTTCGGGCCGTAAAAGATCAGGTCGCCGCGCCGGGCCTCATTCGGCGGAATGTGGCGCCCGGAGTTGTACTGGTCGCCGGAGAACCGCGGGAGCAGCACCCCGACACCGGCGAAGCCGTACCGCATCAGGCCCGAGCAGTCGAAGCCGGTGATGTTGGCGCCGTCGTCGATGCCCTTACCTGGCCCCTGCAACGTTCCGCCACCCCACGAATACGGCACACCCATCTGGGCACCCATCCGTTTGATCACGTACTCGATCGCCTGCCGGCCGTTGGCCCGCGGAATCACGCTCCCGGGGGCGCCCGCGGCGGGGGCGCTGCTGGTACCGCCCAAGTTGATCCCCAGCCCTCCAAGGAATTGCTTCCCCAAATCTAGCGTGGTCTGGGTGGCCTGCGCAGTGGCCTGCAGTGAGGCATTGGCCATGGCCAGCGGGTCCCCGGGGGCACCGGCGCTGATCTGCGCGGGCAGGGTGGGGTCCCACGCGCCCGGGTCGGCCCTGGCAAGGCTAGCCGGACTGGCGACAGCGAGCAGCAGCCCGGTCACCGTCGCGGTGATCCAGGCCATGCTCGCCAGGCGAAATAGCCTGTTGCGAATAGCTTTTCGCATGTGTTGTGTCGCCATCAGTACTCGATATACCGGATCACGTAGGGCGTCATTCCGCCGGTGCGCACGGGCGCGACGCGAACCTTCAAACCGATGTCGGGGGCCTCGAGCATCTGGCCCTGGCCTAGATAGAGCGTGACGTGCTGGCTGCCGCCCGGGCCGTAGAAGATGACGTCACCGCGGCGCATCTGCGAGGCCGGGATTTTGCGGCCCAGGTTGTACTGCGAACCCGAGTAGTGCGGCAGCTTGATGCCCACCCCGGCAAACGAGTACAAGATCAGTCCCGAGCAGTCGAAGCCGGTGATGCCGGACCCGGAGTCGATGCCCTTGCCGGGGCCGGCGGCCGTGCCGCCACCCCAGGAGTAGGGCACTCCGACCTGCGACATGCCGCGGCGGATCACGTATTCGGAGGCCTGCCGGCCGTAGACCCGTGGAATCCGGCCCGAACCGCCGGCGTTGGTGATGCCGGTGTCGTCGGGCTTGAGGATGCCGAGTTCCTGCAGGAAGCCCTTCCCCATGCTGGCGGTCACCTGCGTCGAGGTGGCCGAGATGCCCAGCACCTGGTTCAACACCACCATCGGGTCGCCCTGAATGTTGGCGCTGGGTACCGCCGGCAGCGTGGGATCCCAAGCGCCGTCCCATTTGCGGGGTCCGGCGGGCGCCGGGGCCGCGGCCGGCGCTCGCCGATCCCACCGGTCGCCCGACGGCGGGGCGGCGGCGGGGGCACCTGCACCCCCCGAAGTGTTCGCCGACCATTGCCGGCCGGCGGCGGCCTGAGCCACCTCGAGTTTGGACTGGGCCTGGTCGCGCTCGGCACCCAGGCGAGTGACCTGTTCGCGCTGTTCGTCGAATTTGCGCTTGGAATCGGTGAGCGCCGCCACCGCGGCGTCCTCGCTGCCCTTTGCATCGGTGGCGGCCTTGTCCGCCTTCTGCTTGGCCAGCCGCGCCGCCGACTCCTTATTCACCTGCTCGGTGCGGGCCCGCTGCAAGTTGGCCATCACAGCATCGGAGCTTGTCGTCAGTGTCCGGGCCGCGGTCTCGGTGTCGATGATGTCTTCGGGGCTGGTGGCGGTCAGGTAGCTGCTGGAGGGGCCGTTCATGTAGGTGGCGGCCGCGAAGGTGTTGAACCGCTGCTGGGCCGCGGCTATTGCCGCATTGGCGTCCTTGATCCCCTGCTGGCTCGCCTCGAGGTCGTGTTCGGCCGCGTCGGCGTTATCCCGCGCGGTCTCGACGTCGACCATCGCCTTGTCGACGCTCTGCTGCTCTGTCTCAATGGCCGCACTCATATCTTCCAACCGCTGGTTGGCCGTGGCGACGTTGGCGATCAGCGCGGCCATGCGGTCGGCCGCCGGGTCGGCTTTCGCCGACACCGGCACGGAGATCAGCAGCGCCAAGCTCAGCACCGACGGCAGGACGGGCCTGGCCAACCTTGCGATCGGTCGCACGAACGAGCCACGGCGGGTACGCGTCATTCGACTCTGGTCTCCTCCGGCTCGGCGCTGACGGGCGGCGCTAGCCACACATCTCTTGGCAAGCGCCAAAGACAACACAAGCATCATTCGCACCGTACGTCACACGAGACGCTTGGGAAACGCCCGTCACAAAATGGCTCCTGGACGTGCGTTTACTGTGACCGAACGGTTATCTGTCGTGTTTGCCGAAGCCAGTTACCGGGGCCGAATCGAAGGGCCGGGATGGACCTGACATGCGTGGTTAGCCGTCCTCGGTGGGCGCGTCGAGCTGCGTTTCAGCGGACGAAACCGACGTTGCTGGCCGCTTTGCGCGTAGTTGCAGGAATCGGGCGCCGACGGCTGCCGCAAGCACGCCGATCAGCAGAACAAGCGTCAACCCGGTCCACGGGAAACTCGGGGGCGCCGAGCTCGTTCAAAAAGTGCTGCGCCGAAAGCACCGGGTTGCCGGTCTTGGCGATGTCCTCGCCCGCCTCGAGCGTGACGCGCGGGAAGTCCGTGCTGTAGGTGCCGACGAAGCTGGGGCTCAGCGTCAGGACCGTCGCATCCGGGTAGTCGGCGCCGACAACCGTGGAGATATCACGCAAGTTCGTGTCGATCGGCGGGTTGTGGTCGAGCAGCACGATCTTGAGGTTGATGCCCTCGGCGCGAGCGTGGTTGACCACGTCCAGGAGCCCCGGCATGGCCGTCGGCGGCGCACTGACGCCGGTGGCGGCGACCTGAGCTTTGACCGCCGTCATGTCGATGTCTTGCGGGATGAATTGCGGCGGCATGTGCCCGGTCATACGGGTACGGTACGCGACGCGCCGCACGCGGCTCGTATTCGGCCTGGCCACTCACCGAACGTGCAACGACGGCGGAAATCGAGCCGAATTTTCGCCCTCAGGGCACGTTCGGCGCGCGGCCGCACTCGATAAGAACTACAAATTGGGGGTGCCGCTTCTAGCAGGACAAGCGTACTGTTAAAGTGGTAAGGCACCGTCGACACGGCCCGTCGGCGGCAGAATTTAATCCTCGGGAGTTGATGTGACCAGCAAAGATTCGGTGAACTCGTTCGGAGCAAGCGACACCCTCAAGGTCGGCGACAAGAGTTACCAAATCTATCGGCTCGATGCCGTCCCCAATACCGAGAAACTCCCCTACAGCCTCAAAGTCCTCGCCGAGAACCTGCTGCGCAACGAGGATGGCAAGGACATCACCAAAAGCCACATCGAGGCCATCGCGAACTGGGATCCCAAGGCGGAGCCCAGCATTGAGATCCAGTACACCCCCGCCCGCGTCGTGATGCAGGACTTCACCGGCGTGCCGTGCATCGTCGACCTGGCCACCATGCGGGAGGCCGTCGGCGACCTGGGCGGAAACCCCGACAAGGTCAACCCGCTGGCGCCGGCCGACCTGGTGATCGACCACTCGGTGATCGCCGACCTGTTCGGTACCGCCGACGCGTTCGAGCGCAATGTCGAGATCGAGTACCAGCGCAACGGCGAGCGCTACCAGTTCCTGCGCTGGGGGCAGGGCGCGTTCGACGACTTCAAGGTGGTGCCGCCGGGCACCGGCATCGTGCATCAGGTCAACATCGAATACCTGGCGAGTGTCGTAATGGAGCGCGGCGGTTTGGCCTACCCCGACACCTGCGTCGGCACGGACTCGCACACCACGATGGTCAACGGCCTGGGCGTGCTCGGCTGGGGCGTCGGTGGCATCGAGGCCGAGGCCGCCATGCTCGGCCAGCCGGTGTCGATGCTGATCCCGCGGGTCGTCGGCTTCAAACTGACCGGCGAGATCAAGCCCGCCGTCACGGCGACAGACGTCGTGCTGACCGTCACCGAGATGCTGCGCAAGCACGGCGTTGTCGGCAAGTTCGTCGAGTTCTACGGCGAGGGCGTGGCCCGGGTTCCGTTGGCCAACCGCGCCACCCTGGGCAACATGAGCCCCGAATTCGGTTCCACCGCAGCGATTTTCCCGATCGACCAGGAGACCATCGAGTACTTGAAGTTCACCGGCCGCTCCGACGAACAGCTGGCGCTGGTCGAGGCCTACGCCAAGGAGCAGGGCCTGTGGCACGACCCCAAGCACGAGCCGGAATTCTCGGAGTATCTCGAGCTCGACCTGTCCACTGTGGTGCCGTCGATCGCCGGACCGAAGCGCCCACAGGACCGAATCGCGTTGTCGGAAGCCAAGTCCTCGTTCCGCAAGACCATTCCCGACTACTGCGGCGACGACCCCGGCAAGCAGGATTACTCCAAGCTGGACGAGGTGGTCGACGAGTCGTTCCCGGCCAGCGACCCGGGTGAAGTGTCGAATGGCCACGCTGACGAGATCCCTGCGATGCACTCGGCTGCCGCGCACGCGGAGGGCCGGGTGAGTAAACCTGTTCGGGTCAAGTCCGACGAACTCGGCGAATTCGTGCTCGACCATGGCGCGGTCGTGATCGCCGCCATCACCTCGTGCACCAACACCTCCAATCCCGAGGTGATGCTGGGGGCGGCGCTGCTGGCCCGCAATGCCGTCGAAAAGGGACTGACCTCAAAGCCGTGGGTGAAGACCACGATGGCGCCGGGCTCACAAGTGGTCAACGACTACTACGACAGAGCCGGGCTCTGGCCGTATCTCGAAAAGCTCGGCTTCTATCTCGTCGGCTACGGCTGCACCACTTGCATCGGCAACTCCGGCCCACTGCCCGACGATGTCTCAAAAGCGATCAACGACAACGACCTTTCGGTGTCGGCCGTGCTGTCGGGTAACCGGAACTTCGAGGGCCGCATCAACCCGGACGTGAAGATGAACTACCTGGCATCGCCACCGCTGGTGATCGCGTACGCGCTAGCTGGGTCCATGGACTTCGACTTCGATACTCAGCCGCTGGGCACAGACAAACAAGGTAAAGATGTCTATTTGAAAGACATCTGGCCGTCGCAGAAGGATGTCTCCGACACCATCGCCTCGGCGATAAACCGAGAGATGTTCGTCAAGAACTACGCCGACGTGTTCAAGGGCGATGAACGGTGGCGCAACCTGCCCACCCCGAGCGGCAACACCTTCGAGTGGGACCAGAACTCGACGTATGTGCGCAAGCCACCGTACTTCGACGGCATGCCGGCAGCACCCCAGCCGGTCACCGACATCACCGGCGCGCGGGTGCTGGCTCTGCTGGGCGATTCGGTGACCACCGACCACATCTCGCCCGCCAGCAGCATCAAACCCGGCACGCCGGCGGCGCAGTACCTCGACGCGCACGGCGTGGACCGCAAGGACTACAACTCCTTTGGCTCGCGGCGCGGCAACCACGAGGTCATGATTCGTGGCACGTTCGCCAACATCCGGTTGCGCAACCAGTTGCTGGACGACGTTTCCGGCGGTTACACGCGCGACTTCACTCAGTCCGCCGAAGACGGGCAAGCGCCGCAGGCGTTCATCTACGACGCGGCGCAAAACTATGCGAAACAAGGTATTCCACTGGTGGTGCTGGGCGGCAAGGAGTACGGGTCCGGCTCGTCGCGCGACTGGGCGGCCAAGGGAACGAGCCTGTTGGGCGTTCGCGCGGTGATCGCCGAATCGTTCGAACGCATTCACCGCTCGAACCTGATCGGCATGGGCGTCATCCCGTTGCAATTCCCGGAAGACAAGTCGGCCAAGGATTTAGGGCTGAACGGCACCGAGGTTTTCGACATCACCGGTATCGATGCCCTCAATGACGGCAAGACGCCGAAGACGGTGCACGTCAGGGCCGCCAAAGAAGGGGCGGCCACAATCGAGTTCGACGCGGTGGTGCGCATCGACACCCCCGGAGAAGCCGACTACTACCGCAACGGCGGGATCCTGCAGTACGTGCTGCGCAACATGCTGAAGGCCGGCTGACCCGCACCCGTGCCTAAAGTCAGCGAGGACCATCTGGCGGCGCGCCGACGCCAGATCCTCGACGGTGCGCGCCGGTGCTTTGCCGAATACGGCTACGACAAGGCCACGGTGCGGCGGCTGGAACAGGCGATCGGGATGTCGCGCGGCGCGATCTTCCACCACTTCCGCGACAAGGACGCCCTGTTCTTCGCGCTGGCGCACCAGGATGCCGAGCGGATGGCCGACGTCGCGACCCGCGAGGGCCTCATCCAGGTGATGCGCGACATGCTCGCTGCGCCCGAGCAGTTCGACTGGCTGGCCACCCGGCTGGAGATCGCGCGCAAGCTGCGCAACGACCCCGAATTCAGCCGTGGCTGGGCGGAGCGTTCCGCGGAACTGGCGGCCGCGACCGACGAGCGGTTGCGGCGTCAGAAGGAGGCGCACCGGGTGCGCGACGACGTTCCCGGCGACGTGTTGCGGTGCTACCTGGAATTGGTTCTCGACGGATTGGTGGCCCGGCTGGCATCCGGTGAAGATCCGCAGCGACTAGCCGAGGTCCTCGACTTGGTGGAGAAGTCGGTGCGCCGCAGTTAGCTTGCGCGAGCAGACGCAAAGTCAGGCGAGCTCGATGAGGTCCCGGTACTCGTCTGACCAATAGTCCTCGGTGGCGTCGGGCAGCAGCACGACGCGCTGCGGGTCGAGCGCCTCGGCGGCCCCGGGGTCGTGTGTCACCAGCACCACGGCGCCCTGATAGCTGCGCAGCGCATCAAGCACCTGTTCGCGCGACGCCGGATCGAGGTTGTTGGTCGGCTCGTCGAGCAGCAGCACATTCGCCGTCGACGCCACCAGACCCGCCAACGCCAGCCGGGTCTTCTCCCCGCCGGATAGGGTGCCGGCCGGTTGGTCGAGCTGCGGACCGCTGAACATGAATGCCCCCAGCAGGCCGCGCAGCTCCTGTTCGCCGGAGTCGGGCGCCAAGTACCGGATGTTCTCCCACACGGTTGCGTCGTTGTCGAGGGTGTCATGCTCCTGCGCGAAATAGCCGATGCGCAAACCGTATCCGGGCTCGAGCCCTCCGGTGTCGGGCGTCTCGACGCCGGCCAGCAGCCGCAACATCGTCGTCTTGCCCGCGCCGTTGAGCCCCAGCACCACAACTCGCGAGCCGCGGTCGATCGCCAAATCCACACCGGTGAAAACTTCGAGCGACCCGTACGACTTGCTCAGCCCCTTGACGATCAGAGGCGTGCGGCCGCATGCGGCCGGGACCGGGAACTTGATCCGGGCCACCTTGTCGGCGACCCGTTCGTCGTCGAGCTCGGCCATCATCCGATCGGCACGGCGCAACATGTTCTGGGCCGCAGTGGCTTTGGTGGCTTTGGCGCCCAGCTTGGCGGCCTGCGTGCGCAGCGACGCGGCCTTGCGTTCGGCGTTGGTCCGCTCACGGCGACGACGCTGTTCGTCGGTGGCCCTGGCGTCCAGGTACTTTTGCCAGCCCATGTTGTAGACGTCGACCTCGCCACGAACGGCGTCCAGGAACCACACCCGGTTGACCACGTCGGCGATCAGGTCGACGTTGTGGCTGATGACCACCAGGCCGCCGGTGTGTGACCGCAGGAAATCCCGCAGCCAGCCAAGCGAATCCGCGTCGAGGTGGTTGGTCGGCTCGTCGAGCAGCAGGGTGGTCGAAGAACCCGAACCGCTATCCGATGCGGCGAACAGAATGCGCGCCAGCTCAACCCGGCGGCGCTGCCCGCCGGACAGCGTGCTCAATTGTTGTGTCAGGACCCGCTCGGCGAGGCCGAGACTCGCGCAGATCCGGCCCGCTTCGCTTTCGGCGCTGTAGCCGCCCAGCGCGACAAACCGCTCCTCGAGCTGGCCGTAGCGACGGATCGCGCGGTCTCGCGCGTCGTCGTCGGCAACTTCGGCCATCAACGCCCGCTGCTTTTCCAGATCGGTGAGCAGCACGTCCAATCCGCGCGCCGACAGCACCCGGTCGCGGGCCAGCACCTCGAGATCGCCCTCTTTCGGATCCTGGGGAAGGTAACCGACTTCCCCGATGCGGGTGACCGACCCGGCATACGGCTCAGTCTCGCCCGCCAGGATGCGCAAAGTCGTGGTCTTGCCTGCGCCGTTGCGCCCAACCAGCCCGATCCGATCGCCGGGCTGAATCCGCAGGTCCGGGCCGTCGGGTGAGAGCAAGATGCGCGCGCCAGCGCGGACCTCAAGGTCCGTGGCCGTGATCACGATCGCTCTCCTAAGTTATTTGTCGTCTGTGAACGCCGGCGGGCGCTGCTCTGCGCGCGCGGCAACCGCTTCTTCGAAGTTGGCGGTGAGCAGACGGATGTAAAGCTGTCCCAAGCCCTCGGCTTGCATGTGCCCTTCCAGGCTACCGGCGTCCAGTCCACTCCACAGCGTGCGCTTGGTCAACTCGGTTCCCGGCCGCGAGAACGCGCCGATCCGTGCCGCGAGCGCGTAGCAAGTGTCCAGCAGCTGCTCGTCCGGCACCTGGCACGACACCAGTCCGATCCGCTCGGCTTCCTCGGCGCTGACGTCGCGACCGGTCAGCATGATCTCGAACGCGCGCGACGATCCGATGGCCCGGGGCAGCAGATAGCTCAGCCCGAGCTCGCTGGCGGTCAGCCCGTTGTTGATGCCGGCCGCGCGAAAATAGGCGCTGGTCGAGGCCACCCGGATGTCGGCCGCCAGGGCCAGGCACAGCCCGCCGCCGATCGCAGCGCCGTTAACGGCGGCAATCACCGGTTGATGCAGCCGCCGCAACGCCAGGATGACGTCGTCGAGCACTTCCATCGAACGCAGCGCAAACGTCGGGCGGGTCAACCCGTCGACATGCGGCACGCTGCCCGCCGACTTGTGATCGGCTCCCGAGGAGAACCCCCGACCGGCCCCGGTCAGCACGACCACGCGCACCGAGTTGTCGTGGGTCACTTCCTCCAGCGCCTCTTTGAGCGGGACCATGACGTCGAACGCCATGGAATTCATCCGCTCCGGCCGGTTGAGGGTTATCAGGGCAACCCCGGGCCGCGGGTGATCGACCAGTACCAAACTCACCCGTGAACGGTAGCCTGCGCGGCGTTAGCTTTGCTCGGTCTGCTCGTTCTGGGCAGCTTCGACGTCGAAAGCGATGACCTGCTGCAGCAGGTCTTCGAGGGCCGAAGGCGGCAGGGCGCCGGGCTGGTTGAACAGCAGCTGGCCCTTCTTGAAGGCCATCAGCGTGGGGATGGACCGGATCTGGGCGGCCGCGGCCAGCTCTTGCTCGGCTTCGGTGTCGACTTTGGCGTGCACGACGTCGGGGTGCTTCTCCGACGACGCCTGGAACGTCGGCGCGAACTGGCGGCACGGTCCGCACCAGGACGCCCAAAAATCGACGAGCACGATGTCGTTGCCCTCGATGGTTTCGTTGAACTGGGCAGCAGTGAGGTCTCGTGTAGTCACGAGCGACATAACGCGCCGGGCTGATGTGGTGTTCCCGGGCCGCGTTGTGCCTGGCCGGCCGCGCGGAACCGCGATAAGCTCTCCCCGCCGGCAACGCATTTTCATGGAGGTGCGAGATGTCGTTCGTGGTGGCTGACACGGAATTGGTCTCGGCCGCGGCCGCGGATCTGGCGCGCATCGGTTCGACGATCAGCGCAGCCAATGCGGCAGCGACCGCCCCCATCGCCGGGGTGGTGGCCGCAGGTGCCGATGACGTCTCGGCCGATATTGCGGCGCTTTTCGGCGCCCATGCTCGCGCCTTTGAAGCGCTCAGCAATCAGGCAGCGGCGTTTCATCAGCAGTTCGTCCAGCTGATGAATGGTGGCGCGACACAGTACGCCAGCGCCGAGGCCACCAATGCCCAGGCCACCCTGTTGAACGCGATCAATGCGCCCGCAGAGTCGCTGTTCGATCGCCCCCTGATCGGCAACGGGGCGAACGGCGCCCCAGGCCAGAACGGCCAGGCGGGCGGAATCTTGTACGGCAACGGCGGCAGCGGCGGCTCGGCGACATTTAGCCTGCACGCCGGCAACGGCGGGGACGCGGGGCTGATCGGCAACGGCGGCGCGGGCGGGTCTAGCACCTCATTCGGAAACGCTGGCAACGGCGGCACCGGCGGGCTGCTAATCGGCAACGGCGGGGCCGGCGGCGTCTCCTCAGGCCACGGCGGCGGTATCGGTGGCTCCGCCGTACTGATCGGCTCTGGCGGCACCGGCGGCAGCACTATGGCCGGGCCAGGCGGAGGCGGCGGCAACGGCGGGCTGCTGTACGGCAACGGCGGTGCCGGAGGCACCGGCACCGTGAGCGGGGGCAGCGGGGGCAGGGCCTGGCTGCTGGGTGACGGTGGCGCCGGCGGGACTGCCCTGGACAACGGCAGCCCGGCCGGAAATGGCGGCGCTGGCGGCCTACTCGTCGGCAACGGCGGCGCCGGCGGGGGCGGCGGGGTCGACGGGGCCACCGGTGGGGTTGGTGGCAACGCCGGGTTGTTCGGCAACGGCGGCCAGGGCGGTGAAGGCTACATAAACGGTGGTTCCGGCGGCAACGGCGGCTTTTTCGGCAACGGCGGCAACGGCGGAGCCAGTAATAACTCCACCAGCGGCAGTGGCGGCAACGCCGGTTGGTTCGGCCGCGGCGGCAACGGCGGATCCAGTGTGCTCGGCAACGGCGGCAATGGCGGCACCGGTGGCCTATTGATCGGCAACGGCGGCGCCGGCGGCGACGGCGATTTCAATGGCGGCAAGGGTGGCAACGCTCAGCTGATCGGCAACGGCGGCCATGGTGGGGCCCCCAACGGCGAGGGCGGCAAGGGCGGTCTGATCGGTCTGCCCGGTGCCAACGGATAGGGTCGGCGCTTTCTAACACCCTGCGCACAGGTTTCACTTACAACGTTCTCAGCACCCTCCCCGATGCTGAACTGAGGGCAGCGCTGCCTGCCACGAAAACCACGTCCAGGGGGAAACCTTGATATCTGCCAGCCCACTTGCGCCTCGCCTGACGCGATTCGCGATCCTTGCCGCCGCGGGTGCCGCCACACTGTCCCTCGCGGCGTGTGGCAGCTCGAACACCGCCGCCCCGACTCAGTCCGCGGGCCCAACCAGCGCCACATCGGCACAAGCCCAAGCGCCAACCCAGACGCCCACGCCGGGCAATGGCCAGCGAGTCGCCGGCCTGATCGCATCCGTATCAGGCAGCACCATCCAGGTGACCCAGAAGAATGGCACCGCCATCGTGGACTTCACGCCTTCGACGACTATCAACGAGGTCACTCCGGGGGCCCTGACCGACGTCACCGCGGGCAGCTGCGTCACCGTGCGGCCCTCCAAAGACGACTCGCAGAGCGGCGGCACCGTTGCCGCGCGATTAGTGCGGGTCAGTCTGGCTGTGGACGGCAAATGCGGACAACCGAATCAACCGCCGGCAGGTGCGGGCATCCAGGGCACGGTAGCTTCCGTCGCGGGTAACACAATCACCGTCAACGGCACCGGTTCCCCGACCACCGTAACCGTCAGCGACAAAACCAAATACATGAAAGAAGACACCGCCAACTCGCAAGCCATCGCTTCGGGTAAGTGCATCAATGCGCAGGGCAGCCAGGCCGACGGCGGTGCGCTGCAGGCCACGGCGATCACGGTGCGACAGGCCGCGAACGGCAGATGCCCGGGCGAGGGCGGACCGCACCACGGCCACGGCGGCTAGTTCGCCGAACGTGCACTGAGGGTGAGATTTCGACCGATTTCTCGCCCTGAGTGCACGTTGGGCGAAGCCCGGTCAGACGGTGAAGCCGAGGGCGCGCAGTTGTTCGCGCCCGTCGTCGGTGATCTTGTCCGGGCCCCACGGCGGGTTCCACACCCAGTTGATCCGCAGGTCGTTGACCAGGCCGGTGCCGATCAACGCGCTGCGGGACTGGTCCTCGATGACGTCGGTCAACGGGCAGGCCGCGGACGTCAGCGTCATGTCGATCAGGGCGACGGTTCCGTCCTCGTTCTGTTCGATACTGAGGCCGTAGACCAATCCCAGGTCGACGACGTTGATCCCCAGTTCCGGGTCGACGACGTCGCGCATCGCCTCCTCGAGATCGAAGATCCTCTCGTCGTCGGGCGCGGTGATTTCGCTCATGGTCCGTCGCTTCCATTTGTGTGTTTTTCGACGCTGGCCTGGGCCAACGCGTCCTTGAATGCCATCCATCCCAGCAGCGCGCATTTCACCCGCGCCGGGTATTTGGCCACGCCGGCGAACGCCACGCCGTCGCCTAGGACGTCCTCGTCACCCTCGATGGTTCCCCGGGAGGAGACAAGTTCGGTGAACGCGGTGATGGTCTTCAGCGCGTCGCCGACGCTCTGACCGATGACCTGCTGGGTCAGTACCGAGGTGGATGCCTGGCTGATCGAGCAGCCCTGCCCGTCATAAGAAACGTCGACGACCGTCTCACCGTCGTCCGACAATGCGACCCGCAGGGTGACGTCATCACCGCAGACCGGGTTCTTGTGGTACACCTGCGCACCGAACGGCTCGCGCAGTCCGCGGTGCTGCGGGTGTTTGTAGTGGTCCAGGATCACGTCCTGGTACATCTGCTCTAGACGCAACGTCATTCTCTTCCAAAGAAATCCAGCGCATGCCGCACGCCGGCAACCAGGCGGTCGACCTCGTCGGGGGTGTTGTACACCGCGAAAGACGCCCGCGCGGTGGCCGCCACGCCGAACCTGCGGTGCAGCGGCATTGCACAGTGATGCCCAACGCGCACCGCGACGCCGTCGTCGTCGAGGACCTGACCGACGTCGTGTGCGTGCACGCCGTCGACCACGAAAGCCACTGGCGAGCCGCGGTTTTCCATCGACGTCGGCCCAATGATGCGCACGCCGTCGATGCCAGACAATCCCTGCAGAGTCGCGGCAACCAGCTCCCGTTCGTGGGCTTCGGCCGCCTCCATGCCGATGGCGCCGAGATAACGCACCGCCGCGGCCAGCCCGATCACCTGGGACGTCATCGGGGTGCCGGCCTCGAAGCGCTGCGGCGCCGGGGCGTACGTGGAGGCTTCCATGGTCACGTTCTCGATCATCGAACCACCGGTAAGGAACGGCGGCGCCGCCGACAACAGCTCTTGGCGGCCGTACAGCACACCGATGCCGTTGGGGCCCAGCATCTTATGCCCGGAAAACGCGGCGAAGTCGACGTCGAGCGCGTGAAAGTCAACGGGTTGGTGCGGCACCGACTGGCAGGCGTCCAGGACAGTGAGCGCGCCCACGGCCTTGGCCCGGGCGACCAGCTCGCCCACCGGTGCCAGCGCGCCGGTCACGTTGGAATGGTGGCTGAAGGTAACGACTTTCACCCGCTCGTCGAGCCGCAGCGAGTCCAGGTCGATGCGCCCGTCGTCCGTGACGCCGTACCAGCGCAATGTGGCGCCGGTGCGCCGGGCCAGCTCCTGCCACGGAACCAGGTTGGCGTGGTGCTCGAGCTCGGTGGTGACGATGACATCGCCGGGCCCCACCGCCCGGTCGAAACGATTGTCGCCCAGCACATATGACGTCAGGTTGAGCGACTCGGTAGCGTTCTTGGTGAAAACCAGCTCGTCGGCGTCGGCACCGACGAACGCCGCGATGTCGGCGCGACCCAGCTCGTAGGCGTCGGTGGCCTCCTCCATCAACTGGTGCGCACCGCGATGCACCCCGCCGTTGGATGTCACCAGGAAGTCGCGTTCGGCGTCGAGCACCTGCAACGGGCGTTGTGATGTCGCCCCGGAATCCAGGTAGGCCAACTGCTTCCCGCCGCGCATGACGCGCTTGAGAATGGGGAAATCGGCGCGGATCGCCGCCGTATCAAGTACGGCTGGGCGACCCAACTCGATCGTCATGGTCAGGCCCCTGCGGTCGCCGCGTGTGTGAAGCGCTCGTAGCCGTTCTGCTCGAGCTCGTCGGCCAGCTCCGGCCCGCCGGATTCGGCGATGCGGCCGCCGACGAACACGTGCACGAATTCGGGGTGGATGTAGCGCAGGATGCGGGTGTAGTGCGTGATCAAGAGGACACCGCCGTGCTCCGATGCGGCGTAACGGTTCACGCCCTCGCTGACGATGCGCAGCGCGTCGACGTCCAACCCGGAGTCGGTTTCGTCCAGGATCGCGATCTTGGGCTTGAGCAACTCCAGCTGCAGGATCTCGTGGCGCTTCTTTTCGCCGCCGGAGAAGCCCTCGTTGACGTTGCGCTCAGCGAAGGCCGGGTCGACCTCGAGTGCGGCCATCGCGGCCTTGAACTCCTTGACCCAGAGCCGCAGCTTGGGCGCCTCGCCGCGGATGGCCGTCGCCGCCGAGCGCAGGAAGTTCGACACCGAGACACCGGGCACCTCGACCGGATACTGCATGGCCAGAAACACGCCGGCCCGGGCGCGCTCGTCGACGCTCATCGCCAGCACGTCCGCGCCGTCCAGCGTGATCGAGCCCGAGGTCACCCGGTACTTCGGGTGACCCGCGATGGCGTAGGACAGCGTCGACTTGCCGGAGCCATTGGGGCCCATCAACGCATGCGTCTCACCGGATTTCACGGTCAGGTCAACGCCGTGCAGGATCGGGATCTCGCGCTCCCCGTCCGTGCCGTTCGGAGTCTCCACGCTGACGTGCAGGTCCTTGATTTCCAAAGTCGTCATGAGGCTGTTGTTCTCGATTCCGTGATTTCCAGTTCGTGTTCGATTGCCGCGGTCAGGCGGTCCCGTATCTCCGGCACCGCGATCTTGGAGATGATCTCGGCGAAGAAGCCACGCACCACCAGCCGGCGGGCCTGCTCCTCTGGTATGCCGCGGGAACGCAGGTAAAACAGTTGCTCGTCGTCGAAACGCCCAGTCGCGCTGGCATGCCCGGCGCCGACGATCTCCCCCGTCTCGATCTCCAGGTTGGGCACCGAGTCGGCGCGCGCACCGTCGGTGAGCAGCAGATTGCGGTTCACCTCGAAGGTGTCGGTGCCGGTAGCCTCGGCGCGGATCAAGACGTCACCCACCCACACGGTGTGGGCCTCGGGTAGCGAAGAGGCCGAATCTCCCTGCAGCGCACCCTTGTACAGCACATTTGACCTGCAGTTGGGTTGAGCGTGGTCGACCAGCAATCGCGATTCGAGGTGCTGGCCGTCGTCGGCGAAATACAGGCCCAGCAGCTCGGCATCGCCCCCCGGTGCGGAGAACCGCACGTTGGCCGCCATCCGCACGATCTCGCCGCCCAGCGTGACGGCGACGTGCCGCAGCACCGCGTCCTTGCCGAGCCGCGCGTGCTGCGCGCTGACGTGAACCGTGTCGTCAGCCCAATCGGCGATCCATACAACGGTCAGCCGCGCGGCGTCGCCGACGACGAATTCGACGTTGTCGGCATATGTTCCGCTGCCCCGGTGGTCGATAACCACGACCACGTCGCCGAGTTCCTCGACCCTGATCTGCAGATGCCCGTAGGCGACCGCACCTTCGCCCGGTCCGGTGACGTCGATGTTGACCGGCTCAGCGGTCTGGACGTCGCGCCCGACCGTGACGAGCGTCGCGGAGTTGAACGACGAAAATGCCTGGGCCGCAACCCGGTCGGTGGGAATTCCACCCTGACCCAGCCGCTCGTCGCCGCGGCGCACGGTCTCCACCTGGACGCCGGGCTGTTCACTGACCACGATCTCGGCGTTTCCGTTGGCACGCGCCGAGCCGTCGTGCAGCCCGCGCAACCGCCGCAGCGGGGTGAATCGCCAGATCTCGTCGCGGCCGTGCGGAACCTCGAAGGCGTCGACGTCAAAGGAAGCGAACAACTCCCCCTTATTGACAGCGGCGTTATAGGGGGCAACCGTCATCCGACCGAGCCCTCCATCTGCAACTCGATCAGCCGGTTGAGTTCCAGCGCGTACTCCATGGGCAGCTCCTTGGCGATCGGCTCGACGAAGCCGCGCACCACCATCGCCATTGCCTCATCCTCGGTGAGCCCACGGCTCATCAAGTAGAACAGCTGGCTCTCGCTGACCTTCGACACGGTGGCCTCGTGGCCCATCGTCACGTCGTCCTCGCGGATGTCGACGTACGGGTAGGTGTCGCTGCGGCTGATCGTGTCCACCAGCAGCGCATCGCATTTCACGCTGGAACGCGATCCGTGCGCACCCTTGTTCACTTGCACCAGGCCGCGGTAGGACGTGCGGCCGCCACCGCGGGCCACCGACTTGGACACGATGTTGCTCGACGTATTCGGCGCCAGGTGCAGCATCTTGGCACCGGTGTCCTGGTGCTGGTCTTCGCCGGCGAACGCCACCGACAGCACCTCGCCCTTGGCGTGCTCGCCGGTCATCCAGACCGCCGGGTACTTCATGGTGACCTTGGATCCGATGTTGCCGTCGATCCACTCCATGGTGGCGCCGGCCTCGGCACGGGCGCGCTTGGTGACCAGGTTGTAGACGTTGTTCGACCAGTTCTGGATAGTCGTGTAACGAACCCGCGCATTGGGTTTGACGATGATCTCCACCACGGCCGAGTGCAGCGAGTCCGACTTGTAGATGGGCGCGGTACACCCTTCCACGTAGTGCACGTAGGAGCCTTCGTCGGCGATGATCAGCGTCCGCTCGAACTGACCCATGTTCTCGGTGTTGATCCGGAAGTAGGCCTGCAGCGGGATATCGACGTGCACGCCCGGCGGGATGTAGATGAAGGAACCGCCACTCCACACCGCAGTGTTCAGCGCGGAGAACTTGTTGTCCCCGGCCGGAATCACCGTGCCGAAGTACTGCTTGAAGATGTCCGGGTGCTCGCGCAGCGCCGTGTCGGTGTCCAGGAAGATGACGCCGAGCTTCTCCAGATCCTCACGGATGGAGTGGTAAACCACCTCCGAGTTGTGCACCACCAGGCCTTCGGCGACAAAGTTGTGCGGCCCGTCGACCTCGATGTCATACACCGGCTCCACGGCGAAAGGTTCGATCGACTTCACCCGTTCAAAACCAAGCCATTCGTTGGTGTGCGCCCGGATCGTCGTCCCGTGCGCGCTGTTGGACGAATGCATGTATTGGCGGCGGCCGAAGCGGTCGGTCCGCTTCCTGTTACGGCATCCGAGGCGCTCGAAGTCACCGGAAATGCCTAGCCGCCAAGCGGTTTGGATACGCTCCGGGGCGTGCCGGTAGGGCTGGGTAAACGCCCACGGCCCAGCCGTGCGAAGACCGGACAGTTCGGCCAGTTCACGGCCCTGATTGAGCAACGGTTCGTTGGCGCAGGTCAGCATGACCGAACCGCTGCTCTCGGGTTGCACATACCCGTCGGCGTCGACCCAGCCGCCGAGGAAGGCCAGCCGTTGATCGCAAGGCAGCCCGTAGACCCAGTCAGGCACACGCTTGGTCAGCGAGAGCCCGGTGAAGCCCAGCGCCACCATCCACTCGGTCAGCGCCTTCGAGTTGACCACAACGCGGTATTCGTCAGCTTCGATACCGCGCAGCCCGAACAGATCCTTGATGACGCGAATCAACTCTTCGCGCAGCTCGACATCCGTTGCGGGAATGGCGAACTGGACGCGATAAGTCCGAGTCGAGAGATGCAGGTTTCCATCACCGATGTAAAGGCCCAGCAGCCACATCAGGTCGACAGAGCTCACCGCAGGAGCGGCAAACCCGGCGATCCCCGGAAGTTCAGCCGCAACACCGAAATCGGGAACGGTCCGCGGCACCGCGATGAAGTCGCCCGGCTTGATCTCCCCCACCGTCACCCATCGTCGCGCATACCGAGCGCGTTGACGGCCTTCCTTGCGCTCGTCACGCAAAACCAGCATCGGGTGGTTGTCGGTCGCCCGGATGCTGCGTCGCGTCGTCTTGACGGCATAGGTGAGCCGGGTGTCGGTCTGCGCAGACGCCTTTACCGGCGCTACAACGAATCGCTCGGCATCCTCGTCGTAGGCGAACACCCGATCGCCGAATTCGATTTCCTTGATCGGGACCTGCCCACGGTTGGCCGTCCACACCAAAGTGTCACCGGCCAAACATTCGTACTGAGCCGCCACCCCCGACACCAGCCGCTGCTTCTCCGCTTCCGGGATGCCCAGCTTGTCGTAGGTGTTCTTGATGTCCGCGGGCAGATCGTCCCAGGTCGCGGCCTGCTTCTCGCTGGACCGCACGAAATACTTGATGTTGTCGAAGTGGATGCCCTCCAAGCCGGCACCCCAGTTCGGCATCGGCTTCTTCTCGAACGTGCGCAGCGCCTTGAGCCGGATGTTGAGCATCCACTCGGGCTCACTCTTCTTCGCCGAGATGTCGCGGACTACCGCCTCCGAAAGGCCGCGCTGCGCGCTGGCGCCCGCGACGTCGGAGTCCGACCAGCCATAGCCGTACGTGCCCAGGGAGGCAATGGCCTCCTGCTGGGTCATCGACTCGGTAACCGATCCGGACTTCTCAGGCGTGAGAGTCATAGGGACGCTCCTTTGTTGCTCGTGGTCTGATGGCGCGGGCTGGGCGCCAGGTTCAGTGGAACGTGGGTGGTGCAGGCGCAGTCGCCGTTGACGATGGTCGCCAACCGCTGCACGTGGGTACCGAGCAACTCGGCCATGGCCTCGCGCTCGGTCTCACACAACTCCGGAAACTCCTCGGCGACATGGGACACCGGGCAGTGATGCTGGCAGATCTGCACGCCATGAATGGGGCCCCCCACCCGTGTGGTGGTGGTGACGTAGCCGGCTTTGGTCAATGCGCCGGCCACCTGCTCGGCGGCCGCCTCGATGTCTGTTTCGCCGGTGCCGTCGGCCGCCTGCACACCCGACAGGATGGCGTCGATGCGGCGCCGGGCGAAGGTGCGAATCGCGTCCTGGCCGCCGATTTCCCGCAGTTGCCGCATCGCGGCCGCGGCCAAGTCGTCGTAGGAATGGTCGAGCTTGGCCCGACCGGCCGGGGTCAGCCGGTAACGCTTCGCGGGGCGCCCGCGGCCAACCTGCTGCCAGGTGGCGGCGGCCACCGACTCGGCGTCGCCCGCCTCAATCAGCGCGTCCAGATGACGCCGCACACCGGCGGCCGACAGGCCCAGCCGGTCACCGATCTCACCGGCGGTGATCGATCCGGACTCCAGCAGCAAGCGCACGATGGCGCGGCGAGTGTGGCCATCCGGCACAACGGCCGGGGCCGCCGCGTCGACGACTGGCGGCATACCCAAGTCGGGGGCCAAGTCAGATCGGATTTCCACAACACCAGTGTGACGCAATTCCGGCGATCGGTCTAGGAAGGGTGCCCTGAATGAGGGGTCGCGCTGGTCACACCGCGATGATCAGGCGCAGCCGTTCCTGACATGCGGCTACGCTGCTCTGATGGCAGCCCGCCACCATACGCTGAGCGACTCGATCGCCGCCCTGCACGGCGACGAGCAGGCGGTTGGCACGCCGCTGAACGCGGGCGAACTCGGCGAACTGCAGCGCACCCGCCTGTTCGGCGCCACCGGCACCGTCCTGATGGCGATCGGCGCGCTGGGTGCCGGGGCCCGACCGGTCGTCCAGGACCCGACCTTCGGGGTCCGGCTGCTCAACCTGCCGTCGCGCATCCAGACCGTGTCATTGACGATGACCACCACCGGCGCGGTGATGATGGCACTGGCCTGGCTGATGCTGGGCCGGTTCGCGCTGGGCAAGCGGCGGATGTCACGCGGCGACCTGGATCGCACGCTGATGTTGTGGATCCTGCCGCTGCTGATCGCACCCCCGATGTACAGCAAAGATGTCTACTCCTACCTGGCCCAGAGCCAGATATCGCAGAACGGACTCGATCCCTACCGGGTGGGTCCCGCGTCGGGTTTGGGCCTTGGCCATGTGTTCACGCTGTCGGTCCCTAGCCTGTGGCGGGAGACGCCGGCACCGTACGGCCCGTTGTTCCTGTGGATCGGGCGCGGCATCTCCGAGCTGACCGGGCAGAACATCGTCGCCGCCGTGCTCTGCCACCGATTGGTGGTGCTGGTCGGGGTGATGCTGATTGTGTGGGCCACTCCGCGGCTGGCCCGGCGCTGCGGTGTCGCCGAGGTCAGCGCGCTGTGGCTGGGCGCGGCCAATCCGCTGCTGATCATGCATTTGGTCGCCGGCATCCATAACGAGGCGCTGATGCTCGGGTTGATGCTGGCCGGCGCCGAATTCGCGCTGCGCGGTATCGATTCACCGCGACTGAAGCCCAGCTCATGGCGGCCCGGCCCGGACTGGGAACCGGTGGGCATGCTGCTGGCCGGCTCCATCCTGATCGTGCTGTCGTCGCAGGTGAAGCTGCCGTCGCTGCTGGCGCTGGGATTCGTCACGGCGGCGTTGGCCTACCGCTGCGGAGGGACCGTGCGAGCGCTGCTGCTGGCCGGCGGCGGGATGACAGCGTTGTCTTTGGCGGTGATGGGCCTGGTCGGCTGGGCCAGCGGGCTCGGATTCGGCTGGATCTACACGCTGGGCACCGCCAACGTGGTGCGCAGCTGGATGTCCCCGCCGACGCTGCTAGCTCTGGGCACCGGACAGGTCGGGATCCTGCTGGGCCTGGGCGATCACACCACCGCGGTGCTGGCGCTGACCCGTGCCATCGGTGTGCTGATCATCATGATGGTGGTGACGTGGCTGCTGCTGGCCGTTTTCCGCGGCCGGCTGCACCCGATCGGCGGCCTCGGCGTCGCGCTGGGCATCACGGTGCTGCTGTTCCCCGTCGTGCAGCCGTGGTATCTGCTGTGGGCCATCATTCCGCTGGCCGCCTGGGCCACCCGCACCGGCTTCCGGGAGGCGGTCATCGTCGTCACCCTGGTGGTCGGCATCTTCGGCCCGACGGCCAACGGCGACCGCTTCGCCCTCTTCCAGATCGTCGATGCCACCCTGGCCAGCTCCTTCATCGTGGCGCTGATCGTCGTCCTGACGTACCGGCGGCTGCCGTGGCGCCCCAGCCAGTTGGGGCCGACCGGCACTCGCGAGCGCGTCGTCGACCCGGTGCCGGTCGCCGAGACCCCGCGGCCGACGGCAGCGCCGGACGCCTACGCTGATTCCACGTGAGCGCCCCCGAAACCGTTGTCCGGCTCCGTGGGGTCCGCAAGCAATACGGCTCGGTGCTGGCCGTCTCGAACCTCGACCTGGATGTGCATGCCGCGGAGGTCCTCGCCCTGCTGGGCCCTAACGGCGCAGGCAAGACGACGACGGTCGAGATGTGCGAGGGCTTCGTCCGCCAGGACGCCGGCACCGTCGAGGTGCTCGGGCTGGACCCGATTACCGACAACGCGCGGTTGCGGGCACGCATCGGGGTGATGCTGCAGGGCGGGGGCGGCTACCCGGCGGCCCGCGCCGGCGAAATGCTCAACCTGGTCGCCGCCTACGCGGCCGACCCCCTGGACCCGCAATGGCTGCTGGACACGCTGGGGCTCACCGAATCCGCCCGCACCACATATCGGCGGCTCTCCGGCGGCCAGCAGCAGCGGCTCGCGTTGGCGTGCGCGCTCGTCGGCCGCCCCGAACTGGTGTTCCTCGACGAGCCCACCGCCGGTATGGACGCGCAGGCGCGGCTGCTGGTGTGGGAGCTGATCGACGCGCTGCGCCGCGACGGCGTCACCGTGGTTCTCACCACGCACCAACTCAAGGAGGCGGAAGAAATCGCCGATCGGCTGGTCATCATCGACCACGGCGTGACGGTGGCCGAGGGCACGCCGACGGAACTGATGCGCGCTGGCGCCAAAGACCAGCTGCGCTTCACCGCGCCACCGCGGCTTGACCTTTCGCTACTGGCCGCCGCGTTGCCCGAGGAATACACCGCCACCGAGATGGCACCGGGTGACTATCTGGTGGAGGGTCCGGTCGGCCCGCAGGTGCTGGCGACGGTGACGGCGTGGTGCGCCCAGATCAACGTGCTGGCCACCGACATGCGGGTCGAGCAACGCAGCATCGAGGACGTGTTCCTGGACCTGACCGGACGGCAGGTCCGCCCGTGACCCAGACCAATGAACCGATGTTTCCCGCGGGAACCTTTACCCCCGACCCGCGGCCAAACGCGGTGTCGCGGATGCTCGCCGCACAGTTCGGCCTGGAGCTAAAGCTGTTGTTGCGCAACGGTGAACAGCTGCTCTTGACGATGTTCATCCCGATCACGCTGCTGGTCGGGCTGACGCTGCTGCCATTCGGCTCGTTCGGCCAGAACCGCGCCGCCACATTCGTCCCGGTGATCATGGCGCTGGCGGTGATCTCGACCGCGTTCACCGGCCAGGCGATCGCTGTCGCGTTCGATCGCCGCTACGGCGCACTCAAACGGCTCGGCGCGACCCCGCTGCCGGTGTGGGGAATCATCGTCGGCAAGTCACTGGCCGTCGTCGCCGTGGTCTTTCTGCAGGCAATCATCCTGGGCGCCATCGGCTTTGCGCTGGGCTGGCGACCCGCCGCGGCGGCCCTCGCGCTGGGCGCGGTGATCATCGCGCTGGGCACCGCGGCCTTCGCGGCGCTCGGCCTTCTGCTCGGCGGAACGCTGCGGGCGGAGATCGTCCTCGCGATCGCCAACCTGATGTGGTTCGTCTTCGCCGGGCTGGGCGCGCTGACCCTCGAAACCAGGCTGATCCCGTCGTCGGTCAGATGGTTGTCCCGGCTCACCCCGTCGGGCGCGCTCACCGAAGCGCTGTCGCAGGCGATGACCCTGTCGGTGGACTGGCTCGGCGTTCTCGTCCTGGCTGTCTGGGGTGGGTTGGCCGCGCTCGCCGCGCGGCGCTGGTTCCGCTTCACCTGAGGTTCGGCAGACCCCCGGCTCGACGACATGTAAACCACACACACGACTCGCCGACGCGGGCCTGCGTGGTTTATCTCTGGGCGCCCTCCCTACGATCGGGCGGTGCTCCCCAACCCCAGCGTGCGCGTCCAGCGGGTGATCGCCGCGATCGTGATCCTCACCCAGGGCGGCATCGCCGTCACCGGCGCGATTGTCCGCGTCACCGCGTCGGGCCTGGGTTGCCCCACCTGGCCGCAGTGTTTTCCAGGCAGCTTCACCCCGGTGGCCGTCGCCGAGGTGCCGCTCATCCACCAGGCCGTCGAATTCGGCAACCGGATGATCACGTTCGCGGTGGTGATCGCCGCGGTGCTGGCCGTGCTGGCCGTCACCCGTGCGCACCGGCGCGCCGAGGTTCTGTTCTATGCGTGGCTGATGCCGGTGTCGACCGTGGTGCAGGCGGTGATCGGCGGCATCACCGTGCGCACCGGGCTGCTGTGGTGGACGGTGGCCATCCACCTGCTGACATCGATGACGATGGTGTGGCTGTCGGTGCTGCTCTACGTCAAGATCGGCGAGCCCGACAACGGGGTGGTGCGGGAGCGGGTCGCCCGGCCACTGCGCGCGCTGACGGTGCTGACCGCGCTCAACCTGGCCGCCATTCTGGTGACGGGCACACTGGTGACCGCGGCCGGTCCACACGCGGGCGACCGGAGCCCCAGCCGGACGGTGCCGCGCCTCCAAGTCGAGATCACCACCCTGGTGCACGTGCATTCGTCGCTGCTGGTGGCGTACCTCGCGCTGATCGTCGGGCTGGGTTACGGGCTGCTCGCGGTTGGAGCCCCCCGGCCCGTTCGGGTGCGGCTGGGCGTGCTGCTCGCGCTGGTGTGCGCCCAGGCCGCCGTCGGCACCACGCAGTACTTCACCGGCGTGCCCGCCGCCCTGGTGGCCGTCCACGTGGCTGGTGCCGCAGCGTGTACGGCAGCCACCTCGGCGCTATGGGCCTCGATGCGAGAGCGGGCCGAGGCCCAGCCGCTCCAAGGCTGATTCCACGCAAATCGCGAACTGGCGCTGGGCAAGGTCGCGGGTCCCGCCGTCCAGCCGCCGCCATCCCAGCGACGGGTCCACCAATTGCAGTTCGAGCACCCGGCTACCGATCAGATGAACCCGCGCATAGAGCAACGCGCCCGGGTCGCCCGCGGCGGCCAGCGCAGCGGCACCGACATCCCAGATTTCGAAGTCGGGCTCCGCTTGACGCGATGCTTGCTCAAAAAAGTCACCTTGCGTGGTGAACGCGTGCGACGGCGCTCCGCCGAGAAAAACCAGCACGGTTTGCGGATCCGCGCCGGCGGGCTGCAGCAACACGCGCTGCCCCGCTGCGTGCAGTTCCGCGATATACGCACGCGCCGCGGACCGGTCGTGGAAACACCGGGTGCCGGTGCCGACGGCCGGGCTGACGAACACCCTGCCGGAGTGCGGCAAGTCGACCCGGTCGCCGGCCGCATAGGCCTGGCCGGGAACCGTCGGCACCCCGCGGGCCGCGAGGTCCGCCAAGTAACGCCGGTCGACGTTCCAGGACACCACCGCCGGCGGGTTCAGCAGGTTCTGCACGCCGTTGGTCCAGGACAGGAACTCGTTGAGGCGGCTCGGATAATCGTGGGTGGCCCGCAGAATCACCAGATCAGCCTGGCCGGTGTCGGGATCGTCCCAGGACAGCCAACGAGCGTGCAGACCACGCTGCCGCAACGCGGCCACCAGGGCGGCATCGTCGCCGTCACCTGCGACTTGCTGCGGACAACCGGCCAAGACGATGCGGGGGTGAAAGACGTCGGGCCGCTCAAGCTTCATGCACCGGCATGATATCCACATGCACGCAATCGAAATCACCGAAACCGGCGGTCCCGAAGTTCTGCGCTACGTCGATGCGCCGCAACCCACGCCCGGACCTGGCGAACTGCTGATCGAGGCCGAGGCCATCGGGGTCAATTTCATCGACACCTACTTCCGCTCGGGGCAGTATCCGCGCGAGTTGCCGTTCATCGTCGGTTCCGAGGTGTGCGGAACCGTCGCCGCCCTCGGCGAGGGGGCCGAGTCCGGTGGGATCAGCGTCGGCGATCGTGTGGTCACCGCCACGGCATCCGGTGGCTACGCCGAATTTGCCACTGCACCAGCAGCTTTGACCGCCAAGGTGCCAGACGGGGTGAGCTCTGACGTGGCGGCTTCGGTATTGCTGAAGGGCCTGACCGCGCACTACCTGCTGAAGTCGGTGTATCCGGTGCAAAGCGGCGACGCCGTGCTGGTGCACGCCGGCGCCGGCGGGGTCGGCCTGATCTTGACGCAGTGGGCTCATCACCTCGGCGTCCGGGTGATCACCACCGTCTCGACGCCGGAGAAAGAGCGGCTGTCCAGGAAGGCCGGCGCCGACGAAGTGCTCTCCTACCCCGAGGATTCCGCCGGGTTCGGCCAGCGGATTCGAGACCTCACCGGGGGGGCGGGAGTGGCAGCGGTATACGACGGCGTCGGCATCACCACCTTCGACGCAAGCCTGGCCAGTCTGGCCGTCCGCGGGACGCTGGCACTGTTCGGCGCCGCCAGCGGACCCGTTCCGCCCGTCGATCCACAACGCCTCAACACCGCCGGCTCGGTGTATTTGACCCGGCCCTCGCTGGCCCACTTCATCCGCACCGGCCAGGAGTTCAGCTGGCGGGCGGCCGACCTGTTCGACGTGGTCGCGGGCGGAGACATCACCATCGAAGTCGGCCACCGTTACCCGTTGGCCGAAGCTGCCCGCGCCCACGAGGACCTGCAAGGCCGCAAGACGGCCGGCTCGATCGTCTTGCTGCCGTGAGGACTTGCGGTTCACCGCCGAGCGTCAGAACAGGGTGGGCAGCGAGATCACCGAGTCGACCGCCAACGCGCAGAACACCACCGCCAGGTAGTTGTTCGACTGCAGGAACAGGCGCAGCGGCTTGACCGTCTCGCCGGCACGGACTCCCGAGTACAGCTGATGGGCCATCGCAAGGAACCACACCCCGGCCAGCACCGCCACGGCCGCGTAGAGCCAGCCCGCCGCCAGCGCCAGGACCAACGTCGCCAGCACCGTCAGCCAGGTGTAGATCAGGATCTGCTTGGTGACCTCTCGTTCGGTCGCCACGGCAGGCAGCATCGGGACGCCCGCCGCTTTGTAGTCGTCCTTGTACCGCATCGCCAGGGCCCAGGTGTGGGGCGGCGTCCAGAAGAAGATGATCGCGAACATCGCCAGCGCCGGCCAGCCCACGGTGCCGGTGACCGCTGACCAACCGATCATCACCGGCATGCAGCCCGCCGCGCCTCCCCAGACCACGTTTTGCGACGTGCGGCGTTTGAGCAACAAGGTGTAGACGAACACGTAGAACGCGATGGTGGCGATGGCCAGCAGCCCGGACAACAGGTTCGTCGTCCACCACAGCCAGAAGAACGAGCCCACGCTCAGCACCAGACCAAACACCAGCGCATTGCGCACCGGCACCGCGGCCCGCGCCAGGGGCCGGCGCGCGGTCCGCTTCATCAGCTTGTCGATGTCGGCGTCGGCCACGCAGTTGAGGGTGTTGGCCCCCCCGGCGGCCATCATCCCGCCGATCAACGTATTCAGGATCAGCAGCGGATTCACCGCGCCACGGTGGGCCAGCAGCATCGCGGGTATAGCGGTGACCAACAGCAGCTCGATGACTCGCGGCTTGGTCAACGCCAGGTATGCCAGGACCGTGCCGGTTACCCGGCTCGGCGCGACGCGCCCGCGAACGCTCACGCAATAACTCCTCGGGGTCGCAGCAGGGCGCAGCATCTACTACACAAGATGGTAGACCGAGTGTCGACCTCAGCCTGCCCGCAGGGTCTGTTCACTCAGATTTTCCCGGGATGACGGCTCCCGTTCCAAAGTCAGCGTCGCCAGCGCGTATTTTCAGGTCGGCCTGCATGGGTTCCCCAAATCCCGCGCTGCAAACGCCGGTGCTCCGGCACTAGGCTGAAGATCGATCAGTTGACGAGGCAAGGACTGCGTCTGTGACGACACTCGAAGAGATCTCCACGCTTACCCGCCCGCACCACCCGGACGACTGGGCCGAGATCGACTCGGTCGCTGTCGACACGGTTCGGGTACTCGCCGCCGACGCGGTACAAAAAGTCGGCAACGGGCATCCCGGGACGGCGATGAGCCTGGCCCCCCTGGCCTACACCTTGTTTCAGCGCGCGATGCGCCACGACCCGAGCGACCCGCACTGGCTGGGCCGCGATCGATTCGTGCTGTCTTGCGGTCACAGCAGCCTGACGCTCTATCTGCAGCTCTACCTCGGCGGCTTCGGCCTGGAGCTGTCCGACATCGAGTCACTGCGCACCTGGGGCTCCAAGACTCCCGGCCACCCGGAATTCCGGCACACCAAGGGCGTCGAGATCACCACCGGCCCGCTCGGCCAGGGCCTGGCGTCAGCCGTCGGCATGGCGATGGCGTCGCGCTACGAGCGCGGCCTGTTCGACCCGGACGCGGCGGCGGGAACCAGCCCCTTCGACCACTTCATCTACGTGATCGCGTCCGACGGCGACATCGAAGAGGGCGTCACGTCCGAGGCGTCGTCGCTGGCGGCCGTCCAGCAGCTCGGGAACCTCATCGTGTTCTACGACCACAACCAGATCTCCATCGAGGACGACACCGATATCGCGCTGTGCGAGGACACCGCCGCCCGCTACCGCGCCTACGGCTGGCACGTACAGGAGGTTGAAGGCGGCGAGAACGTCGTCGGCATCGAGGAGGCCATCGCCAAGGCGAAAGCCGTCACCGACAAGCCTTCGTTCATCTCGCTGCGCACCATCATCGGCTTCCCGGCGCCCAAGCTGATGAACACCGGCAAGGCGCACGGCTCGGCCCTCGGCGACGAAGAGGTGGCCGCCACCAAGCGCATTCTGGGATTCGACCCCGACAAGACATTCGAGGTCCGCCAGGACGTCATCACCCACACCCGCGGATTGGTAGCCCGGGGCAAGGAAGCCCACGCAAAGTGGCACCCGGAATTCGAGGCGTGGGCCGAGCGCGAGCCCGAGCGCAAGGCGCTGCTGGATCGGTTGACCGCCGGGGAGCTGCCCGACGGCTGGGACGCCGACATCCCGCACTGGGAGCCGGGGTCCAAGCCGCTCGCCACCCGCGCCGCGTCCGGCGAGGTGTTGTCCGCGGTGGGACCGAAACTGCCCGAACTGTGGGGCGGTTCGGCCGACCTGGCGGGCAGCAATAACACCACCATGAAGGGCGTCAAATCCTTTGGTCCGCCGTCGATTACGACCAAGGACTACACCGCGGACTACTACGGCCGCACCCTGCACTTCGGTATTCGCGAGCACGCGATGGGCGCCATCCTGTCCGGCATCGTGCTGCACGGCCCCACCCGGGCTTACGGCGGAACGTTCCTGCAGTTCTCCGACTACATGCGCGGGGCGGTGCGACTGGCCTCGCTGATGGATATCGACCCCATCTACGTTTGGACGCACGACTCGATCGGTCTCGGCGAGGACGGCCCCACCCACCAGCCGATCGAGCACCTCTCCGCACTACGCGCGATCCCCAACCTGGCGGTGGTGCGCCCAGCCGATGCCAACGAGACGGCCCATGCCTGGCGCACGGTTCTGGAGCGCGGCGCCACCAGCGGTCCGGTCGGCCTGATCCTGACCCGCCAGGGTGTGCCGGTGCTGGAGGGCACCAACGCCGAGGGCGTCGCGCGTGGCGGCTACATCCTGAGCGACGCCAGCGAGAGCGACGAAGAGCCCGACGTCGTCCTGATCGGCACCGGCTCCGAGGTCCAGCTGGCCGTGGAGGCCGCGAAGTTGCTGGCGGACAAGGACATTATCGCGCGGGTGGTTTCGATGCCCTGTGTGGAATGGTTCGAGTCGCAGCCCAGCGACTACCGCGACAGCGTGCTGCCTCCGACGGTGTCGGCCCGGGTGGCGGTCGAAGCCGGCATCGCACAGTGCTGGCACAAGCTGGTGGGCGACACCGGAAAGATCGTGTCGATCGAGCACTACGGCGAATCCGCCGACGCAAAGACTTTGTTCCGTGAATTCGGCTTCACCGCTGAAGCCGTCGCTGCGGCCGCGGAACAAGTAGTAGATAACTGAGAAAGGTGATTCAGATGACCAGTCAGAACCCCAACCTTGCCGCGCTCAGCGCCGCGGGGGTATCCGTTTGGCTGGACGACCTCTCGCGGGACCGGTTGAAATCCGGCAACCTGCAGGAACTGATCGACACCAAGAGTGTCGTCGGCGTGACCACCAACCCGTCGATCTTCCAGGCCGCGTTCGCACACGGCAACGCCTACGACGCCCAGATCGCCGAACTCGCCGAGCGCGGCGCCGACGTGGACGCCACCATCCGCACCATCACCACCGACGACGTGCGCACCGCGTGCGACGTGTTCGCTCCCCAATGGGAACACTCCGACGGCATCGACGGCCGGGTGTCGATCGAGGTCGACCCACGCCTCGCGCACGAAACCGATAAGACCATCGCGCAGGCCATCGAGTTGTGGAAGATCGTCGATCGCCCGAACCTGCTCATCAAAATCCCGGCCACCAAGGCCGGCCTGCCGGCAATCACGGCTGTTCTGGCCGAGGGAATTTCGGTTAACGTCACACTCATCTTCTCGGTCGAGCGGCACAAAGAGGTAATGGACGCCTACCTGGCCGGGCTGGAGAAGGCCGGCAAGGCCGGACACGACCTGTCCAAGATCCACTCGGTGGCATCGTTTTTCGTCTCCCGCGTGGACACCGAGATCGACAAGCGACTCGAGAAACTCGGCCCCGACGTGGCGCTCCAGCTGCGCGGTCAGGCCGGAGTGGCCAACGCTCGGCTGGCTTACGCCGCCTACCAGGAGGTCTTCGACAACGGAGCGCGCTACCAGGCGCTCAAGGCCAATGGAGCCCGGGTGCAACGCCCGTTGTGGGCTTCGACCGGCGTCAAGGATCCCGCCTACTCCGACACCCTCTACGTGACCGAGCTGGTCGCCCCGTACACGGTGAACACCATGCCGGAGAAGACGATGGACGCCGTCGCCGATCACGGAGTAATCAGCGGCGACGTGATCAGCGGCACCGCCGAGACCTCTCAGGCGGTGTTCGACAAGCTGGCGGCGGCCGGCATCGACCTGACCGACGTGTTCCTGGTGCTGGAGAACGAAGGCGTGGAGAAGTTCGAGGACTCCTGGAATTCGCTGCTCAGCGAGACACAGAAGCAACTGGACTCCTCCGACAAATGAGCTCTGCCGGCGACGCTGCCGACGCCGGGCAGTGGCGTAACCCACTGCGCGACAAGAAGGATAAGCGCCTGCCGCGGATCGCCGGCCCGTGCGCCATTGTGCTTTTCGGCGTCACCGGCGACCTGGCCCACAAGAAAGTGGTCCCGGCGGTTTACGACCTGGCCAACCGTGGCTTGCTGCCGCCGAACTTCTCGCTGGTGGGCTTTGCGCGACGCGACTGGGATCATGACGCATTCGCCCAGGTCATTCTCGATGACGTCAAACAATACAGCCGCACGCCTTTTCGCCAGGCGATATGGGATCGGCTGGCCGAGGGATTGCGGTTCGTACAGGGCACCTTCGACGACGAAGCCGGATTCACCCGGCTGGGCGAGACCCTGGACAAGCTCGACGCGGAGCGCGGCACCAACGGTAATCATGTGTTCTACCTGGCGATCCCGCCCAAGTCGTTTCCGGTGGTGTGCGAACAGCTACACAAGTCAGGGCTGGCCAACCCAAACGACGACAGCTGGAGTCGAGTCGTCATCGAGAAACCCTTTGGTCACGACTTGAAGAGTGCGTGCGAGCTCAACCATGTGGTCAACTCCGTCTTCCCGGAGGAGTCGGTGTTCCGCATCGACCACTACCTGGGCAAGGAGACGGTACAGAACATCCTGGCGCTGCGATTCGCCAATCAATTCTGGGACCCGATCTGGAATGCGCACTACGTCGACCACGTGCAGATCACCATGGCCGAAGACATCGGACTCGGCGGCCGGGGCGGCTATTACGACGGGATCGGTGCCGCCCGCGACGTCATCCAGAACCATCTGCTGCAGCTGCTGGCGCTGACCGCGATGGAGGAGCCGGTCAGCTTCAAACCGTCGGCTTTGCAGGCCGAGAAGATCAAAGTGCTGTCGGCTACCAAACTCGCGGAACCGCTCGATCAGAACACCAGCCACGGCCAATACGCGGCCGGCTGGCAGGGCGGCGAGAAAGTGGTCGGCCTGCTCGACGAGGAGGGCTTCTCCAAAGAATCCATCACCGAGACCTTCGCGGCGATCACCCTGGAGGTCGACACCCGCCGCTGGGCCGGCGTGCCGTTTTACCTGCGAACCGGAAAGCGGTTGGGCCGCAGGGTGACCGAGATCGCTTTGGTCTTCAAACGCGCACCGCATCTGCCCTTCGACGCCACCATGACCGACGAGCTCGGCGCCAATGCCCTGGTCATCCGGGTGCAGCCCGACGAAGGGATCACCTTACGATTCGGGTCGAAGGTGCCGGGCAACGCGATGGAAGTCCGCGATGTGAACATGGACTTCTCCTACGGCTCGGCGTTCGTCGAAGATTCGCCGGAGGCCTACGAGCGGCTGATCCTGGACGTCCTGCTCGGCGAGCCATCCCTGTTCCCGGTCAACGCGGAAGTCGAATTAGCTTGGGAAATACTCGATCCCGTCCTCGACCACTGGGCGGAGATCGGCAAGCCCGATCCGTACGAATCAGGAACCTGGGGGCCGGAGTCGGCGTTTGAAATGTTGCGCCGGACCGGCCGGGAATGGCGGCGACCATGATTCGCGCCGGCGACGATGCAGAGCGAAGCGATGAGGAGGAGCGGCGCTCATGATTGTCGATCTGCAGGACACCAGCACCAACGCGGTCAACAAGAAGCTTGACGAGCTACGCGAAGAGGCCGGCGTCATCACGATGGGCCGAGTGGGCACGTTCATCATCAAGTCAGACAACGACGCCCTGCTCGAGGAATCGATCGAGGCCGCCAACGCCGCCAGCCACGAGCACCCGAGCCGTGGCCTCGTGGTGGCGACCGGCGATGCCAACGCCGCCGAGGCGCGGCTGGATGCCCAGATCCGGGTCGGTGGTGATGCCGGCGCGGGCGAGATCGTGGTGCTGCGGCTTTCCGGGCCGCTGGCCGGCCACGCGAACAGCGTGGTGACGCCTTTCCTGTTGCCCGACATCCCGGTGGTGGTGTGGTGGCCCGACAACGCACCCGCGGTGCCCGCTCACGACCCGTTGGGCCAGTTGGCGATTCGGCGGATCACGGACGCGACCAATTGCACCGATCCGCTGGCTGCGATCAAGAGCCGGCTAGCCGGATACACCGCCGGCGACACCGATCTGGCGTGGAGCCGAATCACCTACTGGCGGGCCCTGCTAACCTCGGCGGTCGACCAGAAGCCGCACGAGCCAATCGAATCGGCGCTGGTTTCCGGCCTGAAGACCGAACCCGCGCTCGACGTCCTGGCCGGCTGGCTGGCCAGCCGTATCGACGGCCCGGTGCGCCGGGCGGTCGGGGACCTCAAGGTCGAGCTGGAACGCAAATCCGAGACCATCACTCTGAGCCGGCCGCAGGAGGGTACGACGGCCACCCTGAGTCGGACCGGCAAATTGGACGCGCTGGTTCCGTTGGCTCGCAGGGAAACTCGCGAGTGCCTGGCGGAGGATCTGCGTCGGCTGGACGCCGACGAGATCTACTTCGAGGCACTCCAAGGAATCGACAAGGTGCAATACATATGACAACTGTCGTCGAAACCTTCCCGGACAGCGACGCCCTGGTGGGCGCCGCCGGGAAGCGGCTGGTGGAAACCATCCGGAACGCCGTGGCAGCCCGGGGTCGGGCACTGATCGTGTTGACCGGCGGCGGCAACGGTATCGGGCTGCTGCAGTATCTCGCCCGGGAGAAGCACCAGGTCGACTGGTCCAAGGTGGACCTCTTCTGGGGCGACGAACGCTACGTTCCCGAGGACGACGACGAGCGCAACGACAAGCAGGCGCGTGAGGCGTTGCTCGACCACATCGACATCCCGTCCAGCCAGGTGCATGCGATGCCGGCCAGCGACGGTGAATTCGGCAGTGACCTGGCGGCCGCGGCGCTGGCCTATGAGCAGGTGCTGGCCGGGAACGCCGCACCGGGCGAGTTGGTGCCGAATTTCGATGTCCACCTGCTGGGAATGGGGCCCGAGGGCCACATCAACTCGCTGTTCCCGGACACCGCGGCCGTACTCGAGACCACCCGAATGGTGGTGGCCGTCGAAGATTCGCCGAAGCCGCCCCCGCAACGAATTACGTTGACACTGCCCGCCATCCAGCGGTCCCGTGAGGTCTGGCTGATGGTGTCCGGCGCGGCGAAGGCCGACGCGGTGGCCAGCGCCATCGGTGGCGCCCCACCGGTGTCGATACCGGCCGCCGGAGCCGTCGGACTGCAAACCACACTCTGGTTGCTCGACGAGGAGGCCGCGGCCAAGCTTCCTGGCCTGTCCGGCTAGCCCGCATAATGGCGGTCATGGCAGACAGAACGGTGCGCGGCGGCCCCGAGCGAAGCCGGATCAAGACCCTCACCCAGGCGGCGTTGAACGCCGACAAAACGGTGGGACAGGTCGAGGATGTCCTCGACGGCCTTGGCGAAACGATGAAAGAGCTGAGCAGTTCGCTTTCGGCCCTGAATGCCACGGTGGAACGCCTGGGCAACGGTTTGGATCATCTGGAGGGCACCCTTTCCAACCTGGACGATCTCGCCAAACGGCTCATCGTTCTCGTCCAACCGGTAGAGGCCATCGTCGAGCGGATCGACTACATGGTCAGCGTGGGCGAGACGGTGATGTCCCCGCTGTCGGTCACCGAGCACGCAGTGCGCGGGGTGGTGGACAAGCTGCGCAACCGAGTGGTGCGGTAGTTCGTGCGCACTTCATGACCCAGACCTATCCGGTCCCCCGGCCGCCACATGCGCGGGGAACCGGTCTGCCCTGGGACGTTCCCGTCGACGACGCCGTCGCCGCGATCGCCGCGGCCCGCGCGCAACATGGCGACACGTTCGGGGTGGAAAGCGGGCCGGATCATTACCTGTTCACGTTCTCGCCCACCGGTGTCGAGTCGTTCTACGCGCTGACCGAGGAGAGGGCCAGCAAGGCGGTCGCCGACTATATGATGTTGCGGCGCAAGCTCCCCGACGAAATCTTCGCGGGCCGCCGCATCCTGCCCGATGCGCTTTTTCGGCGCGACGACGTGGCGACCTATCTGACGAACTTGGACCGGGCGCTCGAGCACACCGTCACCGAGCTGGGGCCGGCTGGTTCGGTGGACGTCTTCGATTTGATGCGGAGGCTTGGCCACCGGATGGGACTGGCTTCGTGGGCCGGACCCGGATCAGCCGAAGGTGCGGCCTTCGAGCGTCTGGTGCGCGCACTCGACACCCTGGATGGCTCGGATGCGTTCGTTCATCCCGACCGGATGGCGGCCGTGGCGGCGACGGACAAACGGGCCGAGCGGGCCGCACTGGACGAGGTTGCTGACACCATCGCCGGCGCGGTCGGCCGACTCGACGCCGGCGAGACCGGCGACCACGCCCTGTTCGGCAGGATCGTGGATGCGTGGTCATCGGAAGCGAAAGCTGTTCGGCTACGCGGGATCGCGCTCGACGTCGCCCTGATCCATATCGCGTCCATGTCGAACCTGGCGGCCGCGCTGGGTTGGGCGTTGGTCGACCTCGTCGAGCATCCCGAGCAGCTTGCGCGGGTTCGGGCCGATGGCCCGGACTGCGCTGATCTGGCCCAGCGCTGCGCCCTGGAGTCGACGCGCCTGGCGCAGCGCTCGATCATGACGCGCACCGTGCTGTCCGCGGTTGAGTTCGACACCGGTGATGTTACCTACCAGGTGCCGCCGGGCTGGACCATCGCCACGCTGCTGCCGCTGTTGAACACGTCCGCGGCGGCGGGCCTGGAGCAGTGGGATCCGGACCGGTGGACTCGGCACCGGCTGACGGAACAGGACGCCCTCCCGTCGCCGATGCTGGTGACGGCCTTCGGCCACGGACGGCACTCGTGCCCGGCCCAACCGTTCTCACTGGCGGCCATGACGGCGGCAACGACGCACCTACTCCGAAAGTACGAATTGACGCCGGGCTGGGCGTCGCATCCGCAACCCGTCGCTGCCCAGATCGGCGGTGTGGCGCGCGCGGCAGGATCCTGCCGGGTCGACTATTCCAGCCGATAAATCATTGCCCGCGAGCGTAAGCGCACTGCGATTTCCGGCCCGACTTTTCGCAGCGGGCTTACGCTGGGCGCGCCCGAATTACCCGCTGTTTCTCAGCGCGCTGGCCAGCCCGTTCATCGTCAGCAGGATGCCGCGCTGGACGAACTCGTTGTCGTCACCCGAACGGTAGCGACGCAGTAACTCCACCTGAAGGTGGTTCAGCGGCTCCAGATACGGGAAGCGGTTGAACACCGAGCGGGCCAGCGCCGGGTTGTCGGCCAGCAGGTCGTCTTGACCGGTGATGAGTTTGTGCATCGCGATGGTTCGCTGATGCTCGTCGGCGATCTTGCCGAACACCCTGAGCCGCAACGATTCGTCGGCCACCAGCTCGGCGTAGCGGGCCGCCAGGCCGAGGTCGCTCTTGGCCAGCACTTGGGCCATGTTCGACAGCACGCTGCGGAAGAACGGCCACCGCTCGTATAGGTCGTGCAGTATTGCGACCCGCTCGGTTTCGCTTTCCGGACCGGCCGTGATCCACTCCTCGAACGCCGATCCGGTGCCGTACCAGCCGGGCAGCATGACCCGCGACTGGCTCCACGCCAGCACCCACGGGATGGCGCGCAGATCCGTGATCGCGGTGGTGGGTTTGCGTGACGTCGGCCGGCTGCCGATGTTGAGCGAGCCGATCTCGCTGACCGGGGTGGAGGCCTTGAAGTATTCGACGAACCCCGGTGTCTCGTGCACTAATTCGCTGTATGCACGCCGCGCCAACGCGGCTATTTCGTCGAGCACCGCGTAGGCCGGCTCCGCGGACTCGCCCAGGCCCTCGACATCCAGCAGCGTCGATTCCAAGGTGGCTGCCAGCAGGCTCTCCAGATTGCGCCGCGCCAGCTGCGGTTCGGCGTATTTGGCGGCAATGACTTCACCCTGCTCGGTGAGCCGCAGCGAGCCGTTCACCGCTCCCGGCGGTTGCGCCAGGATGGCCTGGTAGCTGGGGCCGCCGCCGCGACCGACCACACCGCCGCGACCGTGGAAGAGTCGCAACCGGATTCCCGTCTCGCGGGCTACTTCGACCAGCGCCAGCTCGGCCCGGTACACCGCCCAGTTGGCGGTCAGGTACCCACCGTCCTTGTTGGAGTCGGAGTAACCGAGCATCACTTCCTGGGATTCGCCACGGGTGGCCACGAGCGCCCGGTAAAGCGGAAGTTCCAACATTCCGCGCAGAATCGCGGCCCCGTTGTGCAAGTCGTCGATCGTTTCGAAGAGCGGCGAGATGCCTACGGGACAATAGGGTTCCGGCCCGGACGCGTCCAGCAGGCCGACCTCCTTCAGCAGGATCGCGGCCTCCAGGACGTCCGACACTGACTGGCACATCGAGATGACGTAGTTGGGTACCGCCGCGGGACCGTAGACCTTGACAGCACGGGCCGCGGCCTCGACGACACCGAGCTCGCGGCGCGCCACTTCGGACAAGTTCGCGCGGTCGGCAAGAAGCGGGCGGCGGGTGCTGAGTTCGCCGGTCAGCAGCTCGACCCGGTCGTCTTCGGGCAGCGAGCTGTAGTCCGGGTGCACCCCAGCCCAGGCCAGCAGCTCGCTGATCACCTCTTCGTGCACGTCGGAGTTTTGCCGCATATCCAGGCTGGATAGATGAAATCCAAAGACGCTCACGCTTTCTCGCAGCAACGCCAGCCGATCCTCGGCCAGCAGCGTACTGCCATGCGTTCGCAGCGAAATGTCGATGGTGTCGAGATCGGCCCGCAGGTCGGCCGGCGCGGAATACGGCGGCAAACCGAGGTCGAGTTCATCAGGCGGTTGCCGGTCCAGGATCTCGGCGGCGGTCGAGGTGAGCCGGCCGCGGATCACCCGTAGCGCCCGCCGGTACGGCTCGTCGGCGCGAGGAGCCTCCTGACAGCCGTCGGCCAGCGCGCCCAGCTCGGGGGTAAAGCCGATCAGTCGCGCCGACATCGACAGCTCCTGCTCGAGCTCCGCGAGTTCTGCGAGATAGTGCGCCAGCGCGGTGAACGCGGCGCTGCCGGTGGCCAGGCGCACCACGTCGCCCGTCACATTCGGGTTCCCGTCGCGGTCACCGCCGATCCAGGAGCCGGGTCGCAACATCGGCATGGAAAGCAGATCGGCCTCCGGCCAGCGAGCCCGTAACGCCCCCCGAACATCGGCGTTGACCTGCGGAATCACCTTGAACAGCGCGGCCGGGTAATAGCGCAGGCCCACCTCGATCTCGTCGGTGATCTTCAGCCGCGACAGCCGAATGAGCGCGGTCTGCCACAGCGTCAGGACCTGACGGCGCAACTCGTGCTCGATGCTGCGGCCGTCGCTGGTCTCGGTGTGCCCGTCGGCGTGCAGTCGCATCAACTCGGTGATCCGATGCTGGGTGACGAAGACGGTGCGCCGCCGTGTCTCGGTGGGATGCGCGGTGATCACCGGAGAAACCAGCGCCCCCTGCAACGCATGGGCCACCGTGGCCGAATCCAGTGCTGCCTGATCGAGTTTCGCGTAGGTCGCGGCCAGGCTGCTGTCCTGCGGCGGCTCGCCGGCGGCGACGTGAATGCCGCGGCGGCGCTCCCGGTGGATGTCTTCGGCGACGTTGGCCAGCAGCGCGAAATGGCTGAACGCCCGGATGACCGGGATTGCCAGGTGAATGTCGATGCCGTCGAACATCCGCGACATCTCGACGCGATCGATCTCGGAGTGGCGCACCCGGAAAGACTCCACCCGGGCGCGTTCGACCAGGTCGAACACCTCGTCGCCGTTCTGCTCGCGCACCGTGTCACCGAGGATGGCGCCCAGCAGCCTGATGTCGGCGCGCATCGGCTCGGTCGCCTTGCGGCCGACCTGGGTCCGCTGGACGGCCCCGATCGGCTCCAGCGCAATATCGGAAACCTCGACCATGGCTTCTAGTATCGACGCGGATGGCCCGGCTCGCGTGTCGAGCGAACGCTCGGTCTGCTCGCGGGGACCTTGAGCACATTCGGTAAGCTGCCCTCATGGAGTTGGCCCTGCAGATCACTTTGGTGGTCACCAGCGTGCTGGTGGTGTTGCTGGTGCTGCTGCACCGCGCCAAGGGCGGCGGCCTATCGACGCTGTTCGGCGGCGGGGTTCAGTCCAGCCTGTCCGGGTCGACCGTGGTGGAGAAAAACCTGGACCGCCTGACGTTGTTCCTCGTCGGCATCTGGCTGGTGTCCATCGTCGGCGTGGAACTGCTGATCAAGTACAAGCGCTGATCCAGCGCCACACAGTCAGCGCAGCTCAACCGCCGTCTCATCCAGGCTTCCCAACCGGCACCGGAAGTCGATGAAGGTAGGCCGGCTCGACGACCCGCAGCTCGCCGAAAAAGGCCAGGGCAGATCCTATGGGAGCGGTCCACCGGCGGCGATGGCCGCCAGCGTCGCGAACTGCTCGCCGTCGAGCGAGGCACCTCCGACAAGGCCGCCGTCGATATCGTCCTGCTCGACAATGTGGCCGATGTTTTTCGCATTCACCGAGCCGCCGTAGAGCACCCGGACGGTTTCGGCGATCTTCGGTGACGCAAGCGAGGCCAGCTCCTTGCGGATGGCCGCGCACACTTCCTGGGCGTCCGAAGCGCTGGCCACTCGTCCGGTACCGATCGCCCAGATCGGTTCGTAGGCGATGACGACCTTGGCGATCTGCTCGGCCGACAGGCCGGCCAACGAGCCGCGCAGCTGTTGCTCGCAGTGGTCCACCTGCGCGCCCGCTTCCCGGACCTCCAGATGCTCGCCGATGCACACGATCGGGGTCAGCTCGTGTTTGAGGGCGGCGGCGGCCTTGGCAGCTACCAGCGCATCGCTCTCGTGGTGATAGGTGCGTCGCTCGGAGTGCCCGACGATGACGAAGGTGCAGCCCAGCTTCGCCAGGAAGGCACCGCTGATGTCGCCGGTGTAGGCGCCCGAGTCGTGCTCCGACAGGTCCTGCGCGCCGTAGGTCAGCCGCAGCCTGTCGCCGTCGATCAGGGTTTGCACGCTGCGCAAGTTGGTGAACGGCGGAATGACCGTGACATCAACCTTGTCGTAGTACTTGTCCGGCAACGCAAACGCGATCTTTTGCGCCAGCGCGATCGCCTCGAAGTGGTTGAGGTTCATCTTCCAGTTGCCGGCGATCAGTGGCTTACGAGTCACGCGTCTCCTTCGTCCTAATTCTGATTGGGCTGCGGCGCACCAAGCACCTCGATGCCGGGGAGCGTCTTGCCCTCAAGATATTCCAGTGACGCACCGCCACCGGTGGAGATGTGCGAAAACGCGTCCTCCGGGATGCCCAGGGCGCGGACCGCGGCCGCGGAGTCGCCGCCGCCCACCACGCTGAACGCGCCCTTGCCGGTCGCGGCGACGATCGCATCGGCCACGCCCTTGGTGCCCGCGGCGAACGCCGGGAACTCGAACACGCCCATCGGGCCGTTCCAGAAGACAGTCTCGGCGTTGGACAGCACCGCCGCGAACCGTTTCACCGATCCCGGCCCGATGTCCAGGCCGATCAAATCGTCCGGAATCTCGTTGGCGGCCACGAACTGCGGTGCCGAATCGGCGCTGAACTTCTCGGTCACGACGATGTCGCCGGGCAGTCGCAGTACGTCGGCGTAGGTGTCCAGCAGGTTGCGGCAGGTCTCGATCATGTCTTCTTCCAGCAGCGATTTGCCCACCGAATATCCCTGCGCCGCAAGGAAAGTGAAGCACATACCGCCACCGATCACGATGCTGTCGGCTTTGGTCGCCAGCGACTCGATGACGCCGAGCTTGTCGGACACTTTCGAGCCGCCGAGCACCACCGCGTAGGGCCGTCTGGTCGAGCTGGTCAACTGTTCCAACACCGCTATCTCCGCGGCCACCAGCGTGCCGGCGTAGTGCGGCAGCAAGGTCGCGACGTCATAGACCGAAGCCTGCTTGCGGTGCACCACCCCGAACCCGTCGGAGACGAAAGCGCCTCCGGGGGAAACCAATTCGGCGAGCTCCTTGGCCAACGCCAGTCGCTCGCCGTCGTCCTTGCTGGTCTCGCGCGGGTCGAAACGAATGTTCTCCAGCAGCAGGACGTCACCGTCGGTCAGGCCCTCGGCGCGTGCCAACGCGTCGGTGCCGACGACATCACCGGCCAACTGCACGTGCCGGCCCAACTGCTCCCCCAGCGCCGCGGCAACGGGTGCCAACGAAAATTTGGGGTCGGGGCCGCCCTTCGGCCTGCCCAGGTGGGCGGTGACCACGACCTTGGCGCCCGCGTCGAGAAGCGCCTTCAGCGTAGGTACCGACGCCGTGATCCGGCCGGGGTCGGTGATGGCGCCCCCATCGCCGAGCGGCACGTTGAGGTCGGAGCGCACCAGCACGCCCCGGCCCGAAACGCCTTCCGCCAGAAGGTCTTCGAGGTTTGGGACGCTCACGGCTAGAGCGACTTGCCGATCAGCGCGACCAGGTCAACGAGCCGGTTGGAGTAGCCCCACTCGTTGTCGTACCACGACACCACCTTGGCCTGGTTGTCGATCGCCTTGGTCAGGCCGGAATCGAAGATCGAGCTGTGCGGATCGGTGACGATGTCGCTGGACACGATCGGTGCGTCGTAGTACTTCAGGATGCCCTTCATCGGGCCCTCGGCGGCGGCCCTCATCGCGGCGTTGATCTCCTGCGCGGTGGCCGCCTTGGCCAAGTCGACGGTCAAGTCGGTGACCGAACCGGTGGGGATAGGCACCCGCAGTGCGTACCCGTCCAGTTTGCCCTTGAGCTCGGGTAACACCAGTCCGATCGCCTTGGCCGCGCCGGTGGACGTCGGCACGATGTTCAGCGCGGCGGCCCGGGCCCGGCGCAGGTCCTTATGGGGGCCGTCCTGCAGGTTCTGGTCCTGGGTGTAGGCGTGGATGGTGGTCATCAGGCCCTTGACGATGCCGTACTCGTCGTTGAGGACCTTGGCGATCGGCCCCAGGCAGTTCGTCGTGCAGGACGCGTTGGAGATGATGTTCTGGCTGCCGTCGTACTTGTCGTCGTTGACGCCCAGCACGATGGTGATGTCCTCGTCGGTGGCGGGCGCGGAGATGATCACCTTCTTGGCGCCGGCGTCCAGGTGGCCCTTGGCCTTGGCAGCGTTGGTGAAGATTCCGGTCGACTCGACCACGATGTCCACGCCCAGGTCACCCCAGGGCAGTTCCGCCGGACCCGCCTTGACCTCGAGCGCCTTGATCTTGGTGTGGCCCACCACGATGGTGTCGTCGCCCTCGAGGGTGACGTCGTAGGGCAATCGCCCGAGGATCGAATCGAACTTCAGCAGATGCGCTAGCGTGGCGTTGTCCGTCAGGTCGTTGACCGCAATGATCTCGATGTCGGCGTTCTGGCCGAGGGCCTTTTGCGCATCCAGGGCCCTGAAGAAGTTGCGGCCGATTCGACCGAAGCCATTGATGCCTACTCGGACCGTCACTTGCGTCTCCCTGTCTTCGCCTGGCTGTCCCCTGATGAACCGCTCTCAGCCTAGATCAGTAATAAGCAACGGTCGCGGCGTCGGTTACAGTCCCGCCGTTCGGACCCGTGAAAGCCACGCCCGGTGGGCTAGAGCTGGGCAGACATGGTTGAAGGGCATCGACGGGCGTCTATGACAGCCATCCGCCGATGCCCTTCCTGACTCGAACCATATTTCAAGAATCGGCAGGACCGAAGAGAAAAACGGACAACGTTGCGTAGATCACAACTTCTGCCGTGCGTTCGAATTTCCAAATGGGGATCCCGCGGCTGTTCCGAAATCACAAGCCCGGGCGGGCCAGACGATGTTCGCGGCCCCGCCGGGTGCCCCGCGGGAGGCCCAGCGCCCGAGGAACATAACCATTTGGAAACGATGCGGTGCGGCGTGACGCGTGTTCAATACCGGCTCTGCCACCATTTGAGTCGGTCGTCGAGACGCGGCGGCTACGTGGTTCTGCTGCACCAGTTGATATGCGGAGATATCCGAGCGCGAATGAAGGAGTTGACGTTGATGGCGATCTTTGATCGGTTCAACATCAAAATTGTTGCCAGCGCCGGGTTGTGCGGAGCCGCTATCGCGTTGTGCCCGGACGCGGCAGCTGCCCCGCTGATCACAGGCGGCGGCGCGTGCATGCGCGGGCAGTCGAGCGAAGTTGGGGCGCCGCCGGCTGCCGCCGGTGGGACGCTGGCAGCGGCCGGCGCACCGGCTGCCGGCGGATCGGTTCCCGTGTGCACCACTGGCGCTCCACTCACCGACATGGCCGGCGTCCCGGTGGTTGTGCCTGGGCCGCTGGCTGAGATACCTGAGGGCGTTCCGCTGATTGCGCTCGGCCCGCCGCCTCTTGTGCCGCCGGTTCCGCTTGTACCGCCGATTCCACCACTTGTGCCGCCGCCGCTGGTGCCGCCGGTTCCACCACTTGTGCCACCCATCCCGGTTGTGCCGCCCATTCCGCTCGTGCCGCCGGTTCCGGTGGTGCCGATCGGTGCTCCATTGGTTGCGTTTGGGCCGGAGGCCGTACCGGCTCTCGCCCCCATCATTGACATGTCCGGGACCGGCAAGGGTGCGCCGACTGGTCCGGCACCGGCCGGCGCGCCGGTGGCCGGTCAGCCCTACTTGCCCGGTCCTTCAGCGCACTGAGGCTGATCTCTTCCAGATTGAATGGACCCGCATAATGGACCCGCTGGGTGACCACCCAGCGGGTCCTTTCCGTTGGTGGCCGCGAAACTGTATTCCACAACGCGTTTCGCGAGTACGACCGTCGCCACTAACAGTCTCGCGGCCATCCGTTGGTGGCCGCGAAGCTGTATTCCACAACGCGTTTCGCGAGTAGCGCCGTCGCCACTAACAGTCTCGCGGCGCCCCTGACTGGTAACGGCAGTTCGGCAGCAGGGCAAAGCAAAAGGCCGCAGCCTGTTGAGGGCTGCGGCCTTTTGCTTGCCGGTTGTTATGCCTGGACGATTACCGGGTCGCCAACGTTGACCGTGTTGTAGTACCACTCGGCGTCTTGCGGACTCAGGCTGATACAGCCGTGGCTGACGTTGTCATACCCGAGCGAATTGATTGCCCACGGAGCTGAATGCACGAAGAGTCCGTGGTTGGTGATACGGACGGCGTAATCCACTGGGATCCGGTAGCCGGCAGGATCGTCGACGGGGATGCCGACGCTGCTCGAGTCCATGATCAGCGAGCGTTCCTTGGATAACACGGTGTAGGAGTCGACAGGTGTCGGGAACTCCGGCCTACCCATCGAGGCCGGCAGCACGCCCTGTTCTCCCCAGTGCGGTCGGTGGTGCGGCGCCGGTAGTGAACGCGGCGGTCCGGCCTCAACCCCGTCGATGCTCACGGTGAAGGTGTGCTCCGAGATGCTGGCGACACCGACGACGGCTGGGCCCGTTTGAAACTCTGTGGACTCCCCGGCCACCGACAGCGCCACCGTGCTGTGCGCGGGCCAGTATCGGTCGGGAACCCACTGCAGCACGTTGTTGTCCAGCCACTCGAACTTGCCGGTCAGCGCGGGCGCCGATTTGATTTGAACGGCGCGCTCGGCCGCGCGCCGGTTGGCTGGGTTGGTTATGGGGGAACGGAACGTCACCACCACCGGGTGCGCCACGCCCACCACTTCGCCTCGCGTGGGTAGAACCGACGCGATGGCCGGCCCGTACGACTGGTTCGCGGCCGCCAGGCTTACGCCCGCCGGCGCCGCAACCACGCTGGCAGCGATCCCGACCACCGAAAGAACACACCGAACCATTGCTCGCATGACACCAATTCCTTCTAACTGACAAAGTTGTAATTGCGATGTTAGGGGTGCCGCAAAAAAGGAGGCGCGGGCGCGCGTTACATATTTGGTCAAGCCTTTGTCACGTTTTGGCTTTTGTCACATTTCGGCCACAGCGTGCATTCCGATTGATTGCGGACCAAAACGGAGTCCGACTGATCAGACGTCGAAGGACAGCGTCCCCTGGTTGGCGGGGCTGTACCCGAGCCAGATCGGGACGTTCTCGAAGATGAAGTCTCCGGTATTCACCTGGTCACCCGCTGGGCCTACAACGGGGGACTGCGCGGCCCCACCGGTGTGCTCTCCGAAGACCAATGTGTTGCTGGCGTAAAACTGGATCAACGTTCCCTGTGCCACAACGCCTTGGCTGGTCTCAGGCGCGCCGTAGCCCAGCGGGATGTCTCCCCACAGACCACCGGAGTCGACGTTCGCGCCGTTTGTCACGTAGATCGGAGCCGCACCGTTGATCGATACCCCCAGGGTGGTAACCGACCCACCGAAAACGCCCGCGACCGAGGCCAGCGGATTGGCCCCGAACTGCACCTTGCCGGCGGGCTGGTCGATGAGCAGACCGCTACCGAGATCGGACGGCAATGACTGCACGGGGGTGGATTTCATCGGGCCGCTGAAAGTGTTTGATGCCCCCACACCCAGGATCGCGTTCCCGGACGAGACCGGAGAATGCGTCGTCACACCATTTACGATGTGTGTTACTGAGGTGACCACCCCGACCTGGGTGGGCAACGTGGTAACGATTCCATTCCCGAAATTCACGTTGGTGTTGTAAAGGCTGTAAGTCTCTTTCAAGAAATTACTGCCGTTCCCGTACGTGACGGAAAGGCCCGTTTGGACAGGCGTGCCGAGACTCGCGAAATTGACGTCTTGCGGTGGGACGATCAATCCGATCGATCCGGTGTCGAGAGTCACCTGCGAAACCGGTCCGCCACCGATAGAGATGTCCACATACGGTCTGGGTTGTTGGGTATTGGTCTCGATCGGGATGGTGGGTGCACCGCCGGCGCCGCCCGCGGCCCCATGTTCACCCAATAGCGGCGCAACGCCGCCGGCGCCGCCATGACCACCCGAAAACGCGCTGTTGAAGCCACCGGAAACGCCGCCTTGACCGCCCGCGCCACCGTTCCCGAGCAGCAACCCGCCTTGGCCGCCGATGCCGCCGGTTCCCCCGAGTTCGCCGCCCAGCCCGCCGGCGCCGCCGTTGCCGAAGAACAGCGCGGTGCCGCCGAATCCGCCCGTGCCGAATGGGCCGCCGATGCCGCCGGCGCCGCCGCTGCCGAACAGCAACCCGCCCGTGCCCCCGGTTCCGCCGCGCCCCAGGTAGCCGCCCAAACCGCCGGCGCCGCCGCTGCCGATCAATCCGGCCGGGCCCCCTGCACCGCCGGTGACCCCGAAGGCGGAGCTGTCCCCGCCTTTGCCGCCGTTGCCGATCAGGATGCCGCCACCCTGGCCGGGTGTTCCGACCCCGTTCGCATTGGTATAGCCGTTGGCACCGGGGCCAAGCAGCGGGCGCCCCACCAACAGATCGGTGGGCAGATTGATCAGTGCGAGCAGGTCCTGCCCGATGGTCGCGTTCGCGGCCTCGGTGGCCGCATAGCTGGCCCCCGCGCCGGAAAGCGCCTGTGCGAATTGGGCGTGGAACGATGTCGCTTGCGCACTCAAGGCCTGGTAGTGCTGGGCGTGGCTGGAAAACAGCGCAGCGATTGCCGCCGAGACTTCGTCACCGGCCGCCGTCGCCACCCCGGTAGTCGAGGCCGCCGCGGACTTGTTGGCCGCATCCAGCGACGAACAAAGGCCCGCGATATCACTGGCCGCCGCACTCACGGTTTCCGGCGCCGCGATTAAAAACGACATCTGTTACCTCCACGCACTCCAGGTTCCCAGCAATCGCTAGCGATCAGCGACAGACCGAGTGATGTAGACGGGAAACTCGTCGCCAGGCTCCGGCCACGGCTGGCGGCTGAGCATGTCGGAGACGTCCACGTAGCCCGCCTCGATCAGACCCGTCTTCGCGTCGACGATGCGGTACCACTGCCGTTGGGTGTGGATCGGTTGGCCTTCGAGGACGATGACGCGGACGTCGCCCTCCTCGAAGTTGCAGCGCCGCTGCACGGCTTCCAGCAGTTGCTCGTTGTGCAGGTGGCCTTCGCCGAAGTTCCACCCCACGAGGGGCCCCGCGACGATTTCGCCCTCGCGAACGCTGTACTCGGCTTCGTCTCCCACGGCTCGGGGCAACAGGCCGTTCAGCGCCCTGCCATGGGTATGCATCGCGCGGAACGCCGACGTCTTGTCGCTCATGATTTCGGCGGTCGCCGGGTCGTACATCTTGGCCAGCTGATTGACAACTAGCGCGGAGCTTTTGACGATGTCGGCTTCCATCTTGTCTTCGGCGCCGGCGCGGAAGCACCAAATGCTGGTGGCCCAGTTGCCGGCGTAGTAGCGCATTGCGGGCAGGAACGAAATCTTCTCCGGGAAAACGTTTCCCAGCGGCACCATGGCAAGCGCGACGAGCAGAATGGCCAGCAGCAACGGCGACCCGAGGTCGACGGCCCGTATCGCGCCGTAGTGCCCGAACAAATAGAACAGCGAGAAGATGAAAAACACGTTCCACTCCAACGGAACTCCCATCGGAAGGTTGGAGAGGATGTTGAGGTGGAAGATCACCATGAACCCGATGAGGAACCACCGCCACGGTTGACCGCCTGCGACGAAGACCAGAATCGCCGGGACCAGGAATTCGGCCGTGGTGCCACCGACGTGGGCCATCATCTTCGGCAACCACGACGGCCGCAGGTCATTAACCGGGTCCAGGTAGAGCAGCCGCTTGATCGGGTTGAACACCTTGCTGCGCAGCAGCGCGTTGTTGCTGGTCATCACGGCCACCACGTAAGGGAAGTGGTGGTTGAGCTTGGAGGTTGCCGCCCCCCACCACAAGGCCAGCATGATGATCTTGAAGGCCGAGACCTGATCGGCGAAGGGGAAGAAGAACACGATCAGCTTCAACCAGTAATGCTCCCCGCGGGCCGCCAGGAAGATGGTCTTGTCACGCAGACCCAACAACGCCAGCGCGACGATCGTCGGCGTCACCAGTACGGGATCGATCAAACCGACATCGCCGGCGGCGGTGACTGGCCCGCCATGGCCCGGCGAGCACAACGCCCACGCCCCGCCGATCAATACGACGGCATACAGCGCGACGTCGACGATGCCGCGCGTGTCACCCTTGGTGAACGGAACCTTGTCCGGCCACGCCGGAAGCCGAATGGTGTTGGGCCGCAACCAATACAGGAACCCGCCGATCGGCGGCATGAACCGACCGGTCAGCGGGCCGGACCCGCAGCCGAAGCCCAGCACCTCGAACAGCAGCGTGAAAACGACGACCTTCTGGTACACGATCGGCTGGGTCCACCAGTCCCCGATCCGGTCGAGCCCGCCCAGGCCGGGGGTCAGCGAGATGATCGCGGCCGGGGCGGCGACGTACAGGGCGATCTTGATCAGGTAGAGCAGATACGCCCCGTACGGTGTGCCGAAGCCGTGCTCCACCCAGTGTCGCGTCACCACTTGCAGTCGCGTCGCGCGCGGCAGGGTGAGCCACGTGTCGGGGTCGACGTCCGGAAGATCCGGTGACATGAATCCCATCGGCGGCCTCGTTGCTGTCGAAGGTGAAATCGGTTGGCGAATCACTGTATCGCCCCTAAGGGGTTCGGCCGACTGAGCCGCCATCCCTTCGCGCGAGCGTAACGTCACGGCGAAAAATCGAGCCGGATTTCGCCCTCACGTCACGCTCGGCGAGCCAAGCGCTTCGCTATGTTGTGCCAGTTCCGCCGGTGCTACCCGCTGTACCGGGGCCGGCGGGGCCTGTCCCGGGGAGCCCTCCGGTCCCGCCGGTGGCATTGCCCAGGAGAGCCGCGGCGGCATAGCCGCCGTTGCCGCCGTTGCCGCCGTGGGTGGCGGCGCTGCTGCTGTCCCCACCGCTGCCGCCAGTACCGCCGGTAGAGGTGGCCGTGCCGCCGTAGCTGTAAGCCTGACCGCCGGTACCGCCGCTGCTGCCGGTGCCGCCGCTGCCGGCGGCCGCGCCGTTGCCGCCGGTGGCGTTTCCGGTGCCGTTGTTGGTCGCATTACCGCCGTCCCCGCCGCTCCCGGCATAAATGCTGGCGGCGCCGCCGGCCCCGCCGTTGCCGCCGGTGGCGTTACCAGAGCCGGCGGTGATGGTCGCGTTGCCGCCGCTACCGCCGCCGCCGCCATTAATGTCATCGGGGAAGTCGTTGAAGCCGGTGCCGGCCGCTCCCCCGGTGCCGCCGACGGCGTTATGCGTATTAGCGGAGTTATCGATCGTGACGTTGCCGCCGTTGCCGCCGCCTCCACCACCCTCGGCGGCGGGGCTGTCGCCGCCGCTGCCGCCGTTGCCGGCGGTGACGGTTCCCGTTCCGTCGTTCTGCACAGAACCGCCGGCGCCGCCGCTCCCACCACCGCTGGCGCCATTGGCGCCGTTCCCGCCGTTGCCGGCGGTGGCGCTGGCCGTAGAGGAGCTGTCGTAGATCGTCGCGCTGCCACCGGTGCCGCCGCCCCCGCCGGCGCCGGCAATGGGGGGAACGCCGTTGTTGAGCGTGCCGTTGTCGACCGTGCCGTCCGCCCCGGCGGCGCCGATGGCGTTTCCGGTTCCGTACGCGTACGCACTACCGCCGGACCCGCCGGACCCGCCGTTGTAGCCGGTGCCGCCTTGCCCGGCGGTGCCGCCGGTGGCGTTTCCGGAGCCGTGGTTGTCCGCTTCCCCGCCGGATCCGCCAGGGCCGCCGGTGCCGGCGTTTGCGCCGGTGCCGGTGGCGTTGCCGCCCGCCCCGCCTTTACCGCCGGTGGCGTTGACCGCGGCGGCGCTGCTGTTCACGTCTGCGCTGCCGCCGCCACCGCCGATCCCGGCATCGAGCGCGCCGCCGTTGCTGACGCCGGTTCCGCCGTTGCCGCCGGTGCCGCCGGTGATGTCGTGTGCATAAGCGCCGTTGTCGACCTCCACGCCGCCACCTTGACCGCCGCCTCCACCGGAGCCGACGCTGCCGGCGCCGCCATTACCGCCGGTGGCGGCGTTGGTAGTCCCGGTTCCTTCGTTTTGGGCATAACCGCCGGACCCGCCGGACCCGCCGTCGGCGCCTGCGGCTCCGTTCCCGCCGTTTCCGGGGGTGACGGTGCCCGTCGAGGCGGTGTTATAGATGCGCGCGTCGCCGCCGCCGCCACCGGCCCCGCCGGTACCACCGCTGGCGGTCCCGGCCGCGCCGGCGTGGCCGATGGCGTTTCCGGTTCCGCCTCCCTCTATGTAGGCCGAGCCGCCGGCACCGCCACGACCGCCGACCACGGGTCCGGTGCCGCCGGTGGCGGCGGCACCGCCGATGGCGTTTCCGGTTCCGTAGTTGGTCGCGTTACCACCGCCCCCGCCGTCGCCGCCGGTGCCTATCTCGGTGCCCATATCGTTGCCGCCAATGGCGGTGCCACCCACTCCGCCGGTACCACCGGTGGCGTTGAGAGTGGAGGCAGCGACGTCGATTTGCGCGTTGCCGCCGGCCCCGCCCGAGCCGGCGTGGAAGAAGTAGCCGTTGCTGATGCCCTGGCCGCCGGCGCCGCCCGTGCCGCCGACGACGGTATGCGCGTAAGCGGCGTTGTCAATCTCGATGTTGCCGCCGTTTCCGCCGGTACCGCCGTAGCCGAGGTCGCCAGCGTCGGTGCTCGCGGCACCGCCCGCTCCGCCGGTGCCGGGCGTGATTAATCCGGTTCCCTTGGTGTACACCGAACCGCCGTAGCCACCGTCCCCGCCGTCCACGCCGGTGCCGCCGGCCCCGGCGGTGCCGCCGGTGGCCGTAGCCGTGGAGGCGCTGTCCTCGATATACGCGCTGCCTCCGCCCCCGCCCTGGCCGCCGACGGCGCCACCGCTGGTGCCGGCCGCGCCGGCCCCACCGGTGGCGTTTCCGGTCCCGTAGCTAATTGCTTGGCCGCCGTCGCCGCCGGGCCCGTTTGACCCGGCGCCCGAGCCGCCGGCCCCGCCCGCGCCGCCGGTCGCGCTTCCGGAGCCGTTGTTGTACGCACCGCCGCCGGAGCCGCCGATGCCGGCGTTGCCCATGGCGCCGCTAGCGTTTCCGCCCACGCCACCTTGGCCGCCGATGGCGTTAGCCGTCGATGCGATGCTATCGATTTGCGCGTTGCCGCCGTTCCCGGCGCGCCCGGGTTGGGTGAAGCCGTCGTCGCTGACGCCGGCGCCCCCGTTTCCGCCGGTGCCGCCGACGACAGTGACCTTGGAGAGGCTGTTATTGGTTTCTGCGTTGCCGCCGCCGCCGCCGTCCCCGCCGCCGTAGGTGGTGCCGGTGCCGCCCTCTCCGCCGGTGCCAGCGACGACGTTTCCGGTTCCGTTGGTGAACACCGACCCGCCGGAACCGCCGACCCCGCCGGCCGGGCCAGTACCCCCGACCCCGCCGGTGCCGCCGGTGGCGGTAGCCGTAGAGGCCGGGTTGATGATATCCGCGTTGCCGCCGGAGCCGCCGTACCCGCCGGTGCCGGCGTCGGAGCCGCCCTGGCCGCCGTTGCCGCCGGCGCCGCCGGACACGTTTCCGGTTCCGGTGACAGATGCGGTGCCCCCGCTACCACCGTTACCGCCGTTGGCGCTGCCGGTGCCGCTGCCGCCATCACCGCCGTTACCGCCATTGCCTGCCACCGAACCGCCGCCGCCGCCGTCGCCGCCCCTACCGCCGGTCCCGCCGTTCCCGCCGGACGCGGCGTTACCGCCCGCCCCTCCGGCGCCGCCGGTACCGCCGATGCCCCCGCTGCCGCCGGTCCCGCCGTCCCCGCCGGACGTGCCGGGTGCGGCCCCGCCGTCGGTGGCGGCGTCGTAGCCGGCGCCGCCCTGACCGCCGGTACCGCCGGCGGTGATCGCGCCGGCCGCGCCGGCCGCACCGGCGTGTGCGCCGGCACCGCCCGCCGCGCCGCCGTTACCGCCGGCGCCCACGCCGCCCGGGTCACCGACGGTGCCGCCCATGCCACCGTTGGGAGTGGAAGCATCGCCGGCCGCGCCAACACCGCCGTCGCCACCCACCCCGGCGTTGCCGCCGGCGCCCCCGGCTCCGCCATTCCCGTTGGCCCCTGCCGACCCGAAGACCGACCCCTTACCACCGACGCCACCAGCACCGCCCTGACCGCCCGCGGCGCCATCACCCCCGGTAGTGCCCGTACCACCCATCCCGCCGTTGGTGCCGAGCACGCCGGCGGACCCGGTGCTACCGGCAACGCCTTGACCCCCGATTCCGCCGACTCCGCCTTGGCCGCCGGCTCCGCCATTTCCGGTTATCAATCCGCCACTACCGCCGGCGCCACCATTGCCAGCGGTGCCACCGGCGGTAGGCGCATTACTTGACGTACCGTTCGTGCCGGCAAAGCCAACCCCGCCAGCCCCGCCGTGGCCGCCGTTGCCGAACAACCCGGCAGCCCCACCGGCGCCGCCGCGCCCGCCGGCCGACGTGGAGGTGCCGGCCACCCCGGACCCGCCGTTACCGCCATTGCCCCATAAAATCCCGCCCGCCCCACCGGCCTGCCCGGTACCCGCCGCCCCATTGGCGCCGTTACCGATCAGCGGACGACCCAATAGCGCCTGGCTGGGCGCGTTAACCGCGGCCAGCGCGCCGTGCTCCACGGATTGGAACGCCGAGACACTGGCCGCCTCCGCGGTCGAATAGGCGCCGCCGGAGCCAGTCAAGGCCTGCACAAACTCTGAATGGAACGCCGCGGCCTGCGCACTGAGCGCCTGATAATGCTGTGCGTGGCTGGAAAACAGGGACGCTATCGCCGTCGACACCTCGTCTTCGGCGGCAGCCGCGAGCGCGGTGGTCGGCGCCGCCGCCGCCGCATGGGCCTCGTTCAGGGACGAGCCGATGCCCGCGACATCCGCAGCCGCAGCCCGCAGGCTCTCAGGACTGGTGATCAGAAACGACATCATGGGCTCCCGCCCGGCCACCGTCGACCATCGCAGATATGAGGAGACATAAATATCACAAAATCGGTGCACAACGATAGGGTTTCGGCTACTGTCTACGCCCGCGTCAATACCGCCTGTCAAGACAGAGTTAAAGCCCGAACCCCGGTCGATACCATCGAGGGACCCGACGCTGCTTCAAGCCTCGGGGAAGCCTCGACCGGAGCCACAAGGGGGGCCTCAAGTGAGCCAAGCGAGCGACACCGACGCCGACGACCTCGAGATCGGCAAGTGGGACCCTGGCCTGACCGAACGCCTGATGCGTGTGCTGCGGCCGGTCTTGAAGACCTATTTCCGGTCCGAGGTGCGCGGCCTGGATGCGTTTCCGCCCGGCGGGGCGTTGGTGGTCGCCAACCACTCGGGCGGCATGTTCCCGATGGACGTCCCCATCTTCAGCGTCGACTTCTATGAGAAATTCGGTTACGACCGGCCGGTCTACACACTGAGTCACGACATCCTCTTCATGGGCGCGACGGGATCATTCTTCCGGCGGGCCGGCTACATCCGGGCGAATCCGAAGAACGCGGCCATCGCGCTGCGCTCCGGCGGCGTGGTGGTCGTCTTTCCCGGCGGCGACTACGACGCGTACCGGCCGACGCTGTCGGAGAACGTCATCGACTTCAACGCCCGGAAGGGATACGTGCGCACGGCAATCGAAGCCGGCGTTCCCATCGTGCCCGCGGTGTCCATCGGCGGACAGCAGACCCAGCTCTACCTGACCCGCGGCACCTGGCTGGCCGAGCGGCTGGGCATCAAGCGCTTGCTGCGCAGCGCAATCCTGCCGGTGTCGTTCGGCTTTCCGTTCGGGCTGAGCACCGTGATCCCGCCGAATCTGCCGCTACCCACCAAAATCGTGATGGACGTGTTGGAGCCCATCGACGTCACCGCGCGATTCGGCGACGACCCTGACGTCGACGAGGTCGACAAACATGTGCGGTCAGTGATGCAAGAGGCCCTCAACGAGCTGGCCGCCAACCGCCGATTCCCGATCCTCGGCTGAGACATGGCATCTCGTCTCAGCCAGGCCGTCGGCCTGATCGACACCATGCGCCGCGCCGGTGTGATCGCGCCCATGCGGCCCGACCGCTACCTGAAGATCGCCGCCGCCATGCGCCGCGAAGGCATGGGCATCACGTCGGGTTTCGCCAGCGCGGCCCAGCGCTGCCCCGATCGTCCCGGCCTGATCGACGAACTGGGCACGCTGACGTGGCGCCAACTCGACGAGCGGATCGACGCATTGGCCGCGGCGCTGCAAGAGCCCGGAACGACACGCGTCATCGGGATCATGTGCCGCAATCATCGCGGTTTCGTGGAAACTTTGGTGGCGGGCAACCGGATCGGCGCCGACATCGTGTTGCTCAACACGTCGTTCGCCGGTCCTGCGCTGGCCGACGTGGTCAACCGCGAAGGCGTCGACACCGTCATCTACGACGAGGAGTTCACCGAGACGGTGGACCGCGCACTGGCCGATCGTCCGGATGCCACCCGCGTGGTGGCGTGGACCGAGGAACCGCACGGGCTGGCCGTTAAATGGCTGGAGAACCTCATCGCGGACCACCAGGGGCGGCGGCCCGAGCGCAGCGGCCGCAAGAGCAGGATGATCCTGCTCACCTCCGGCACCACCGGAGCACCCAAGGGCGCCAACCAGTCTGGTGGGGGCGCCGGCGTTGGCACCCTCAAAGCGATCCTGGACCGCACCCCGTGGCGGGCTGAGGAGCCGATAGTGATCGTGGCGCCGATGTTCCACGCGTGGGGCTTTTCGCAATTGGTGTTCGCGGCATCGATGGCCTGCACGGTGGTTACCCGGCGCAAATTCGACGCCGAGGCAACGCTGGACCTCGTCGACCGGCACCGGGCAACGGGCCTCGCCGTAGTGCCGGTGATGTTCGACCGCATCATGGATCTGCCGGCCGAGGTCCGAAATCGTTACAGCGGAAGGTCATTGCGCTTTGCCGCGGCATCCGGCTCGCGAATGCGGCCCGACGTTGTCATCGCGTTCATGGACCAATTCGGCGACGTGATCTACAACAACTACAACGCCACCGAGGCAGGCATGATCGCCACCGCGACCCCGCAAGACCTGCGGGCGGCCCCCGACACGGCGGGCCGGCCCGCTATCGGAACCGAAATTCGGATCCTGGATCCGGAATTCAACGAAGTGCCCGCCGGCGAGGTCGGCAGCATCTACGTGCGTAACGACACCCAGTTCGAGGGCTATACCGAGGACTCCCCCGGCAAAGGGAAGGACTTTCACGCCGGGTTCATGTCGTCGGGCGACGTCGGCTACCTCGATGAAGCCGGACGGCTGTTCGTGGTCGGACGCGACGACGAGATGATTGTCTCCGGCGGCGAGAACGTGTACCCGATCGAAGTGGAGAAGACGTTGGCGGCACATCCCGAGGTGGCCGAGGCCGCCGTGATCGGCGTGGACGACGAGCAGTACGGCCAGCGACTGGCGGCGTTCGTGGTCCTGGTTCCCGGCGAACGCCCCAATGAGGGAGCCTCCCCCGAGACGCTCAAGCAACATGTTCGGGACAGCCTGGCCAACTACAAGGTGCCGCGCGAAATCGTCGTCCTCGACGAGCTTCCGCGTGGCAGCACCGGCAAGGTGCTGCGCGGCGAACTGCAATCGCGGGTCGGCGGCTGATGCGCCGAAAAGCATTTCGCCCAAGGCCGCTGGCGCGCGCGGGAGTCGAGTTCCTGAACGCCGCCAACGGATTCCGTCCGCTGGCCCGCAAGGGATACAGCACGGTGCTGGTGTTCTGGTTCGGCTGGCCGGCATCGGAGGTGCCCGGCCTGTACTTCGCAGCTTCGCTGTTGGACGCGCTGCGCCGCGGCCGACGCGGCGACTTCGCCGGCCGGCCGGGAAAGGCGGCGCTGGCCTTGACGGCGGCGTCCTGGGCGATTCTGGGAGTGATCCGCTACCGCGGTGTCACCACCCCGGGACCGGTGCTGGAAGCGGGGCTGTCCGAACAGCTCGGACCGGACTACGCCGACGCGCTGACCGCCCTGCCGAAGACGCAGCCCACCCGCCGCGGACGGCGCAACCTCCCGCTACGCAACACGGTGGCCCGCAGGCGCTACGTGGAGAAGACCAACATCGTCTCCTACGGCCCGCACGGCAGGGCCAACCTGGCCGACATCTGGCGTCGCCGCGACCTGCCCCGCGACGGCAAGGCGCCGGTGCTGGTGCAGGTGCCCGGTGGCGCGTGGGTGATCGGTATGCGCCGCCCGCAGGCCTATCCCCTGATGAGCGAAATGGCCGCCCGCGGCTGGGTGTGCGTCTCGGTGGGCTATCGGGTTTCCCCCCGGCACACCTGGCCCGACCACATCGTCGACGTCAAACAGGCGCTGGCCTGGGTCAAGGAGAACATCGCGGCCTACGGCGGCGACCCCGACTTCGTCGCGATCACCGGCGGGTCGGCCGGCGGACATCTGTGCGCGTTGGCGGCGCTGACCCCCAACGACCCCAAATTCCAGCCGGGCTTCGAAGACGCGGACACATCGGTGGCCGCCGCGGTCCCGATATACGGACGCTACGACTGGTTTTCCACCAAGGGCGAGGGCCGTCCCGAATTCGTGATGCTGCTCGAAAAGCTGGTGGTGAAGCTGAAATTCGCGACCCACCGCGACGTTTACGTGGATGCTTCGCCGATCCGGCAGCTGCGCGCCGACGCGCCCCCGTTCTTCGTCCTGCACGGCACCGACGATTCCTTGATACCGGTCGGCGAAGCCCAGGAGTTTGTTGAGGAGCTACGCGCGGTATCGAAGTCACCCGTCGCCTACGCCGAATTGCCACACGCCCAACATGCTTTCGATATTTTCAGTTCCCCGCGAGCCCACCAGTCGTCCCAGGCGGTGGCCCGGTTCCTGTCCTGGGTGTACGCGACCACCTACCTCCCCCGCGAGACGTAAAAGCCCCCAAAAAAGGCACTTTTTGGGCGCTTTTACGTCTGCTCGCCGGCCGACTGGGCGCTCACCGTAGGTCCAGCGCGACCTCGAGTTTGGTCAGCGCAGGCTCGATGGCATCGGCCATGTCGTCGATGTCGTTGGCCATCTCGGGTGTGGTGACGAAGCCGAAGTCCAGATAGTTCTCGTAGGAAAAGCAGGTGATGTTGAGGCCGACGTCCATGATCGGCGGCCCGAGCGGTATCAGCGACTCGACTTTGGCGCCCGCCATGTAGAGCGGGACGGGTGGACCGGGGATATTGGAGACGACCAGATTGATCGGGGCGAAGTTCTGCGAAAGCCCGCTGGCGGTGTACGCGCGGGCGGCCAATTGCAGCAGCCCGGGTGGCGTGGTCTCGGTGAGCCCCATGATCTGATGCGCCGACAGCGCCTTGGCCATTTCCTTGGCGCTTTGGGTGCTTTCGTGGATTGCGACCAGCCGCTCGACGGGGTCTTCCACGTCGGTGGCAAGGGACGCCGTCATCGAGCTGATCTGGTTTCCGACGTCACTCGCAGTGTCACCGGTGCGGGTTGAGACGGGGATCTGCGCGATGAGCGGCTTGGCCGGCAGCTCATCACGCTTCTGCAAATACTCGCGGGCCGCGCCGGCGACGAGCGCGAGCACGACGTCGTTGAGCTTGACACCGTAGGCGTCCTTGACGGCCTTGACGCGGGCCAGTTCGACGCGGCAGGCGGTGATCCGCCGGTGTGGCGAGACCGGCGCGTTGAAGCGTGTCTTGGGCGCGTCGAAGTACCCCGGCGGCTTGCTGCTCACACCCAGGCCGGCGATCTGTTGACGGATGGTCTGCTCAACCAGCCGGGCGACGCGAAATGGCGTCATGACTGTGACGTTGAACAGCGCCCCGATCGCGCGCCGTTCGCGCCCGGGGAGCTGGAAGCCGACCAGCGATCCGACCGTCTCCTTCTGCGGCGGCCGCGGTTCCGGGGTGACGTCCATCAGGATCTCGCCCAGGCCGGCGCCGGAGACCCCGTCGACGATGGCGTGGTGCATCTTGGTCAGCGTCGCGATGCGACCACCCTGAACGCCCTCGATCACCCACAGTTCCCACAGCGGTCGGGAGCGATCCAATTTGTAGGACATCAACCGGCCCACCAGATTGTCGAGCTCGCGGCGGCCCCCCGGAGCCGGAACACCGATGTGGCGGATGTGGAAGTCGATGTCGAGTTCTTCGTCCTCGACGAACCACGGCCGGTCCAGCCCGAGCGGGGCACCGGTGACGCGCCAGCGCAACTGCGGCAATTCGGGTAGCCGCTCTTCAATCAGTTCGCGGACTCGCTCGAAGCTGTAGTCGGGTGCATTGGTGGGATCGCAGATCGCCAGCGCGCCCACCTGCATATGCCAGCCCGCAGTTTCCGCAGACCAGAATGCCGCATCAACGCTCGAGAGCCGCTTCATGTAATGACGGTAGCCCCCGGTCAGACAACTTCCAAGAGGTCAGGCATCTTCCAATAGGTCCGGCGTGACGGCGGACTCGGTGTCGGGAATGCCTTCGATCTTCGCCTTGCGGTCGGCCATCGACAACAAGCGCCGAATGCGTCCGGCCACAGCGTCTTTGGTCATCGGAGGGTCGGCGAGCCGGCCGAGCTCCTCAAGGGAGGCCTGCCGGTGCTCGACGCGTAGCCTGCCCGCCGAGGACAGATGATCGGGCACCGTGTCGCCGAGGATCTCCAGCGCCCGCTCAACCCGCGCCGCCGCCGCGACCGCGGCCCGCGCCGAACGGCGCAGATTGGCGTCGTCGAAATTGGCCAGCCGGTTGGCCGTCGCCCGCACCTCCCGGCGCATCCGGCGCTCCTCCCAGATCAGCCGCGTGTCCTGGGCGCCCATCTTCGTCAGCAATGCGCCGATCGCGTCGCCGTCGCGCACCACCACACGGTCCGCTCCGCGCACCTCGCGGGCCTTCGCACTGACCCCGAGCCGGCGCGCCGCACCCACCAGGGCCAGCGCCGCCTCCGGCCCCGGACAGCTGACCTCCAGTGCCGACGAACGTCCCGGTTCGGTCAGTGACCCGTGTGCCAAAAACGCTCCCCGCCACGCGGCTTCGGCATCTCCGATGCTGCCGCCGACGACCTGGGCCGGCAGACCGCGAACGGGACGGCCCCGCATGTCGAGAAGCCCGGTCTGACGTGCCAGTGCCTCACCGTCGTTGGCGACACGCAGCACGTAGCGAGTGCTCTTGCGAATCCCGCTGGCCGACAACACATGCACAACCGCGTTATATCCGTACAGATCGAAGATGTCCTTGCGCAGCCGCCGCGCGATGTTGCCCAGGTCAACCTCGGCCTCGACGACCACCCGTCCGGCCACGATGTGCAACCCGCCGGCGAACCTCAGCAGCGAAGTGACTTCGGCGCGGCGCGCACTGACCGACTTCACCACCAAGCGGCTCAGCTCGTCCTTGACTTCGGTCGTCATCGCCACGCGTCGTCACCCCTTGGTCGGCTACCAGCCGGTCCGTTCACGCTGGTCGGTGGGCTCTCACCATCGACCCGAATCTCTGCCGTTGCCGTTTCCGGAGGTGCCCCGGGGCCACTGTGACCCGCGCGAACACCGTCCAGAACCGCCGCGAGCTTGCCCGGGTCATGTAAAGGTGTACCAGGTCTGGCCACATCGGCGAAGTGGACCTCCGCCTCTAGCAATGTTGCCGCGCGGCGCAGTTGCTCCCGCTCCCGCTCGGCCGGCACCCGCTCGGCATCGATGATGATGTCGTGGACCGTGAACCCGGGCGCATGCTGGGCCAGAACGTGCAGGTGACGCTCTACTGAGAAACCGGCCGTCTCCCCCGGTTCAGCGACCAGATTGAGCACCAGGGCACGGCGGGCCGTGGTGGCCCGCAGCGCCGCGGCCAGACCCGGCACCAGGACGTGCGGGATCACGCTGGTGAACCACGACCCGGGCCCCAGCACCACAAGGTCGGCGGCCATGATGGCGTCGACGGCCTGCCGGGTAGCCGGCGGGTTCGCGGGGTGCAATCGCACCCGCCGCACCTTGCCCGGCGTCGTCGCGACGGCCACCTGGCCACGGATCAGCCGAAACATCCGAGGGTCGGCCTCCAGGCCGGAGACGTCGGCTTCGATCTGCAGCGCGATCGGGCACATCGGCAGCACCCTGCCTTTGACACCGAGGATGCGACCCAACTCGTCGAGGGCGGCAACCGGATCGGCCAGCATCTCGTTGAGGCCGGCCAGCATCAGGTTGCCGATCGGATGCCCGGCCAGCGCGCCGTCGCCGCCGAACCGGTGCTGCAGGATGGTCGCCCACAGTTGACCGTAGGGACTGTCGGATGCCAACGCCGCCAGCGCCATTCGTAGATCGCCGGGCGGCACCACGTCCAGTTCGCTGCGCAGCCGACCGGACGAGCCGCCGTCATCGGCGACGGTCACGATGGCGGTGACGTAGGGAGTCAGCCGTCGGGCCGCGGACAGCGTCGCATACAGGCCATGACCGCCGCCCATCGCGACGATGCCGTCGCTTGTTGGCGCGCTCATTCGCGACCCAGATCCCGGTGCAGCACCCGCACCGACAGTTGGGCTTCCGCCTTCTGGGCCTTCAGCAGGCCCATCAGCGCCTCCGCGATGGCGACACTGCGATGCTTCCCGCCTGTGCAGCCGATCGCGACCGTCATGTAGCGCTTGCCTTCCCGGCGATAGCCCTCGACAACCAGAGACAGCAGTCGATGGTAAGTCTCGAGGAACTCCGCCGCGCCGGACTGCCCCAGCACATAATCACGCACCGCCGGATTTTGGCCGGTGAGCGGACGCAGTTCGTCGACCCAATGCGGGTTGGGCAGGAATCGCACGTCCATCACCATGTCGGCATCCATCGGCAGACCGTACTTGAAACCGAAGGATTCAACGGTGACGCTGGTGGTCGCGCTGGCGACGTTGCCGAACGCGCCCTCGATGCTTTCCCGCAACCCGCGTACCGACAGTGTCGAGGTGTCGATGATCAGATCGGCGGTGGCGCGCACCGACGCCAGCATCGTGCGCTCCGCGGCGATGCCCTCGGCCAGGGTCTGCTCGCCCTGCAGCGGATGGCTGCGGCGGTTCTGCTCATAGCGGCGCACCAACATGTCGTCGGACGCTTCCATGAACACCACGCGGGGGGTGATATTGCGAGTGGCCAACTCGTTGCGAACCTCGTCGAGGTCGCCGGTAAACCCGCGCGACCGCGCATCCATCACGACCGCGAGTTGAGTGATCCGCGATCCGGCCGCAAGCCCGAAATCCACCATCCGGGTGATCAGTTGGGGTGGCAGGTTGTCGGCCACGTACCAGCCGAGATCCTCGAGAACCTTGGCCGCGGTCCCGCGCCCGGCCCCGGATAATCCCGTCACCAGGACGACGTCGATGCCGGCGGCGGCGTCTGGATGGCTGTCGCCCGTCATTCCGAAGCCCCGGGTTGCTGGTCGGCCTGTTCTGGCCGCAGCGCATCGAGGACGGCCGTGGCCGTGGCGACGCCAATACCCGGAATGGCGGTGATCTGGTCGACGGTGGCCTCCTTGAGGCGGGCTATCGATCCGAAGTGAGTGACCAGCGCTTTGCGGCGATGTTCGCCCAATCCCGGCACCGAGTCCAGCGCCGAGGCCGTCATTCGCTTAGATCGCTTGCTGCGATGGTAGGTGATGGCGAACCTGTGTGCCTCGTCGCGGACCCGTTGCAGCAAATACAGGCCCTCGCTGTTACGCGGCATGATGATGGGGTCCGGCTCGGACGGCACCCACACCTCTTCTAGCCGCTTGGCCAAGCCGATCACCGCGACGTCGCTGATGCCGAGCTCGTCGAGCACGGCGCTGGCCGCATTGACCTGTGGCGCACCGCCGTCGACGACATACAGGTTGGGCGGGTAGGCGAATCGACGCGACTTTCCCTCCGGGGAAAGCACATTCGGAGCATCGTTCACTTGGTCACTCAAGTGGCGCAGGAACCGGCGTCGCGTAACCTCAGCGATGGAGGCGACGTCGTCGGAACGACCCTCGCCGGCCGCCTCCCGGATGCCGAAGTGCCGGTAGTCCGACTTGCGCGGCAGGCCGTCCTCGAATACCACCAGCGAGCCGACCACGTCGGTGCCCTGCACGTGGCTGATGTCGACGCATTCGATCCGCAGTGGTGCAGCGGCCAGGCCGAGGGCATCCTGAATGTTCTGCAGCGCCGCGGATCTGGCGTTGAAGTCGCCGGCTCGCTTTAGTTTATGTTGCTGCAGTGCATCTTTCGCGTTGCGCTGAACGGTTTCGGCCAACGCACGCTTGTCGCCTCGGCGCGGCACCCGTAACACGACCCGTGAGCCGCGCAGGCCGGACAGCCAGCTGACCAGCTCGTCGGCATTGGACGGCAGGCACGGCACCAGCACTTCGCGGGGAACCGGGTTGGTGGCTTCGTCGGCGGCTTGATCGGTCTGCAAACCCAGCTCCGCCTGGTCACCGTAGAACTGCGTCAGGAACTGCTCGACCAACTGCTCTTCGCCGGAATCCCCTGGATCTGCAGCCTTTTCGACAATCCAGCCGCGCTGGCCGCGAACCCTGCCACCGCGGACGTGGAACACCTGAACCGCCGCTTCGAGGTCGTCGTCGGCGAAGGCAACCACGTCGGCGTCGGTCCCGTCGCCGAACACGACGGCCTGCTTCTCCATGGCCCGCTTCACCGCGGACAGGTCGTCGCGAAGCCGGGCGGCCCGCTCGAAGTCGAGTTGGTCGGCCGCGGCGTTCATCTGCTGTTCGAGGTCGCGGGCAAAGCGGTCGGTCTTGCCGGACAGGAAGTCGCAGAAGTCTTGCACGATTTGGCGATGCTGCTCGGCGCTCACCCTGCCGACACACGGCGCCGAGCATTTCTCGATGTATCCCAGCAGGCACGGACGGTCTATCTGCTTGTGCCGCTTGAACACTCCGGCCGAACAGGTGCGGGCCGGAAATACCCGGGTGAGCAGATCCAGCGTTTCCCGGATTGCCCATGCGTGCGAATAAGGCCCGAAATAGCGCACACCCTTGCGTCGCGGGCCGCGGTAAACCATCAGCCGGGGAAATTCCTCGTTGAGGGTTACCGCCAGCACCGGGTAGGACTTGTCGTCGCGGTAGCGGACATTGAAGCGCGGATCGAATTCCTTGATCCAGTTGTATTCCAGTTGCAGCGCCTCGACCTCGGTGTTGACCACCGTCCACTCGACGTTGGCCGCAGTGGTCACCATCTGCCGGGTCCGCGGGTGCAGACTCCCGATGTCGGCGAAGTATGACGTCAGCCTGCTCCGCAGGCTCTTGGCCTTGCCGACGTAGATGACGCGCCCGTGCGAGTCCCGGAACCGGTACACACCCGGCTCGACCGGGATGGACCCGGGCGCGGGGCGGTAGGTGGCGGGATCTGGCACCTATTCAGGTTAGTAGCCGCACGGCGGCGGTCCGACGGCCGTCGGCACGTCGTGTTTTGCGCATTCGAGGCGCACAATCGAAGTATGGACGGCGTGCTCATCTTCGACGGACAGTGCGGGATGTGCACGCGTGTGCGCAACGGCCTGCTTCGATTCAATAAGACCGGCCGTCTGCGGACCGAGCCGATGCAGAAGCCTGGTGTGTCGGAGCGCATCGGAGTCGCGGCGGAACGCCTGCCCGAGTCCGTTTGGTGGCTGGATTCGTCTGGGGTGGTGTTCGCCGGCGCGGAGGCTATGAACGCGGCCGTTTCGACGGCGTTAGGTAGCCGGCTCCCGATGCTGGTCTACCGTGTGCCCGGCGTTGGTCGGATGCAGGAGGTGGTCTATAGATGGGTGGCCGCGCACAGGTACCGATTCCGCGGGGTAACGCCGTTGTGTGAAGCTGAACCTCAGCAGTGTGTTTCGCCGCTAGCGTCCTGACCCGAGGTCAGCCGGCGTGGCCCGGGTCACCTGTTGCGCCGGTCGCGCCCTGCTGACCGTCCTGACCGCCGCCGCCCACGGTGGTCCCCATTCCGCCAGAACCGCCCGAACCCGGCAGACCGCCCGTGCCTCCCATCCCGCCCGCACCGCCGACGCTACTCGTATTGCCACCCTGCACGCTGCCGCCCGCGCCTCCCGCGCCACCGGGGCCGCCGGGGCCGCCGACGCCGCCGTTGCCACCCGTGCCGCCGACTGCAAAACCGCTTCCTATGGACAATGCCTCTCCACCGTCGCCTCCCGCGCCGCCGGACGCCTCGAGACCGCCGTTGCCGCCGTTGCCTCCCTGACCGCCGCCAGCACCGCCGCGCGCCCCGGCTCCGCCCGTCCCACCGGCTCCCCCGTTGCCGATCAGGCCGGCTGCGCCGCCGCTGCCGCCGGCCTGGTCAGCTCCGCCGGCCGCGCCGTTACCGCCGTTGCCGTAAAGCAGCCCGCCGGCGCCCCCGGCGTGGCCCGGCGCGGACCCGTTGGCGCCGTTGCCGATCAGCGGTCGGTCCAGCAAGGCCTCGGTAGGCGCGTTGATTAGGTTGAGCAGGTCTTGCAACGGATTTGCGTTGGCGGCCTCGGCGCTCGCGTACGAGTTCCCGGCAGTGGTCAACGCTTGGACAAACTGGTCGTGAAATCTCGCCGCTTGAGCAGCCAGCTCCTGATAGTCCCGCGCGTGCTGGCCGAACACCGTCGCGACTGCCGCCGACACCTCATCAGCGCCTGCCGACAGCACAACAGTGGTCGCGCCCGTCGCCGCCGCATGGCCTGCGGACACCGCGGAGCCAATGCTGGACAGATCCGTCGCCGCCGCGGACAGCAAGCGAGGAGACACTGAGAAAAAATGACACGGCGCACCCGTTACCCGGCAGGCAACTTCAGCAGATGATTGTTGTCGTAGTCAGCGACGTAGAGGTTGCCGGCGGTGTCCACCGCGACACCGGTCGGGTTGCCGAGGTCGCTGAACGGCAACACGGTCTGGGCGTCTGATCGCGGCGCCAGCTTCAGCACCCGACGGTTACCAGAGTCAGTCACGTAGATGTTCCCGGCGTTGTCCACCGCGACACCGTAGGGGTGATTCAGCCCGGCGAAGGGCAGCACAACCTGGTTAACCGATCCCGGCGCCAGCATCAGCACCCGGTTCCTGTTCGTGTCGGCCACGTACACGTTTCCCAAGCCGTCCACCTCTACATCGGTGGGGTGATCGAGGTCAATGAAGGGCAACGCAGCCTGGCCGCCGGTGTTTACCGCCAGCTCCACCACCCGGTTGTTCGCCGTGTCGCCGACGAAGACATGGCCGGCGGTGTCCACCGCCAGACCCGAGGGGTGTGCGAGTCCAAAGCCGTAGGCCTTATCGAACGGCAGCTCGATCGGTCCGCTGAAACCAATCGGCAGTTCCAGCACCCGCCCGCCGCCGTCGCTGTCGGCGACGTAGACGCTCCCGGCCCCGTCCACGGCGACGCCGTAGACACCCTTGAGATCGTTGAACGGCAGCGCACTCGGGCCGGCCGACCCCACGGCCAGCTTCCACACCCGTGCGTTGACACCCTCGTCGGCGACGACGTAGACGTTGCCGTTCTTGTCTACCGCTACTCCTTCGGGATGATCGATCCCGGCGTAGGGCGACGGGGTTGGACCTGGGGCCGTCGTGGGTTTCGTTGCTTGCGCGGAGGTCGTCGTGGTTACCGCGGCCGGGACCTGAGATGCGGGCTGGCGCGGCCACAACAGGTAGCCGGCGACGACGGCGGCGGTCAACAGCACGGCGACCATTGCGAGCAATAGCAATATCGGCCCGCGGCGCCTCGAGGTGCGCGGCGGCGGTCCCGGCGGGTTGGGTGCAGCAGCGGGTCCGGCCGGGGGCGAAAGCCTGTGCGGCAGTTGGTCGGCGTTGACCACCACCGCGGTGATGTTGTCGGGCCCCCCGGCGTGGTTGGCGGCGTCGATCAGCGCCTGGCAAGCGGCGGCCGGGTCCGGGTGGTCGGTGAGGATGGCGGCCAACGTCGCGTCATCGACCAAGCCGTGTAAACCGTCGCTGCACAACAGGATTCGGTCACCCTGATGTAGGTCCAGCGCACGGACATCCGGCCGTGCCGGCGGGTTCATCAGCACGTGGCGGGTAACCACCGAGCGGCTCGGGTGGTGCGCCGCCTGCTCGGCGGTGAGTTCACCGGCGTCAATCACCGCCTGTACGACGGTGTGATCGCTGGTCAGCCTTTCCAGCTGGCGATCTCGGTGCAGGTAGGCCCGGCTGTCACCGAGATGAGCGATCACCGCGCGTGAATCACCGAGCACCGCCGCGACGACGGTGGTGTCGGCACTGGCGAGCAGAGGTTCGGTGCGACTGCGGGCGAACAACTCGTTGCACATCTCCTCCATCGCGCGGCCCAGCCTTTCGGTCACCTGGGGATCACGCAAGTCCATGCCGGCGAGGTGGCGTGCGACATAACCGGGCAGCATCTCGACAACCAGCGCGGCAGCCAGATCGCCGTGGCTGGTGCTGCCCACCCCGTCGGCGACGACGTAGAGCCCCAGCGCCGTGTCCGCGCCCCACCGGTCGTCGTTCCGGGAGCGTTTTCGCCCGAGGTCGCTGAACCCGGCATAGGGCATGAAGGCCATCGCTATGTCGCTTTGTGCCGGACGCGGATGACCGCAATGATGTGGGACATCCGCACCCTCCAACACGTTTGCCAGCTGAACCTAATGCCGGCTGGTCATCGTCGGCCTCGGTGGAACATGCTACCGATCGAGCCTGTTAACGCCGCTCAGCGCGCCCACAGGTCTGGCCGGTGCGCCATCAGCTCCCGGCGCACCGTGTCCATGGCGTCCACCGCGCGGTCCTTATCAACCGCCTGGATAGCCAACACCGGGACGTACTCGTCGCCGGGCAAATCGATACGCGCCCAGCGGCGACCGGCGGGGAACGACACGCCGACGATATCCTCCCACGGGATGAGTTTGTCGCCCAACAGATTCCGCACCGAAAGTCCGGCCGGACCCAGCACCAGACGCGGGCGGGTGAACAACAGGACAAGACCGGCAAGGACCAGACCCAGGACGGCCATGGCCACCTGATCAGCGGTCTGGAAGAACACCCCGGTGGACTTCATCTTGAGCAGCAGGCCCACCACGATGAGCGTCGCGGCGATCACAAACGCTGCAACGTAGGCAAATATCCGTGCCCGGTGGGGCCGCAGTTCGATCTCGCGGCCTGCTGGCGCTGTCACGACCGAGTTCGCAGGTCAAGCAGGGTCAATGCGGTGTTGAGGGCCGCCCCGGTCGCCTGGGCGCCCTTGTCTTCGGCCGAATCCGGCAGCCCGGCGCGATCGAGCGCCTGCTGCTCGGTGTTGGTAGTCAGCACGCCGTTGGCCACCGGCGTCGCGGTGTCCAGCGAGACCCGGGTCAGGCCCTGCGTCACCGCGTCGCAGACGTATTCGAAATGTGGCGTCTGGCCGCGGATCACCACCCCCAAGGCAACGACGGCGTCGTGGTTTCGGGCAAGCTCTTGGGCTACCACGGGAATCTCGATGGCGCCAAGCACGCGTACCACCGTTGGATTGTCGACGCCCCACTTTGCGGCTACCTTGCAGGCGCCAGCCAGCAGCGAATCGCAGATCCGGCTGTGCCAGGTGCTGGCGACGATGGCAAGCCGCAGGCCGGACGCGTCAAGCGCCGCCACCACCGGCTCGCCGGCGCCACCGCTCACAATGCGCCGCCGAATTCACCCGGCAGATGCACGGATTCGTGGAAGTCGTCCAAGCCGGCCAGGTCGTGACCCATCCTGTCGCGTTTGGTCATCAAGTAGCGGATGTTCTCGGCGTTGGCCCGTACCGGAAGCGCCACCCGCTCGATGATGTGCAGGCCGTACCCGTCCAGCCCCACCCGCTTGGCCGGATTATTGGTCAACAGCCGCATCGACCGCACTCCGAGGTCGACGAGAATCTGCGCGCCGATACCGTAATCCCTTGCATCAGCTGGCAATCCGAGCTTGAGGTTGGCGTCCACCGTGTCCTCGCCGGCGTCCTGCAGCTGGTAGGCCTGCAGCTTGTGCATCAGGCCGATGCCGCGGCCCTCGTGCCCACGCATGTACAGCACGATGCCGCGCTGCTCCCGCGCGACCATCGCCATGGCCGCGTCCAGCTGCGGCCCACAGTCGCAGCGTCGGGAGCCGAAAACGTCCCCCGTCAAGCACTCGGAGTGCACACGGACCAGCACGTCGTCACCGTCGCCGGTCGGGCCGGCGATATCGCCGCGCACCAGCGCCACATGTTCGACGTCCTCGTAGATGCTGGCGTAGCCGATGGCGCGAAATTCTCCGTGCCGGGTCGGGATCCGCGCCTCGGCGATCCGCGTGATGTGCTTCTCGTGCTTGCGGCGCCATTCGATGATGTCAGCGATGGTGATCAGCGCGAGACCGTGCTCGTCTGCGAACACCCGCAATTCATCGGTCTGGGCCATCGCGCCTTCATCCTTCTGGCTGACGATCTCGCAGATCGCGCCTGCGGGTTGCAGCCCCGCCAAACGGGCCAGATCGACCGCGGCCTCGGTGTGGCCCGGGCGCCGCAGCACACCGCCGTCCTTGGCGCGCAACGGAACCACGTGACCGGGACGGGTGAACTCCTCGGCGATGCTGGTGGGATCGGCCAGCAAGCGCATGGTGGTGGCCCGGTCCGAAGCCGATATGCCGGTTCCCACGCCGCGTTTTGCATCCACGGTGACGGTGTAGGCCGTGCCGTGTTTGTCCTGGTTCACCGCGTACATCGGGAGCAGGCCCAACCGGTCGCAGATCTCGCCGTCCAGCGGCACACACAGGTATCCCGACGTGTAGCGGACCATGAAGGCCACCATCTCCGGCGTCGCCTTCTCGGCGGCGAAGATCAGGTCGCCCTCGTTCTCGCGTTCCTCATCGTCGATGACGACGACGGCCTTGCCCGCCGCTATGTCGGCAACCGCCCGTTCGACGGAGTCCAACCTCGTCATCGTTTGATTCCTTGCTCGCCTGATGTTGCATTCAGTATGAACCACGACGCGGCCACGGTTATTGCCGCGGCTTTTCAGCCCGAGATCCGCCGCCCGGGCAACCAATCCCGCCTGCTGTCAGGGGTGCGCGAGCCCGTCGCTAAAACAGGCTGAAGAAGAGCCGGGACAGGTTGAACCCCGACTGGTCATTACCCGTGTTGCCGCCCCCCGAGCTGCCCGTGCCCGTGTTTGCGAGGCCCGTGTTGTAGCCGTCACTGCCCGAGTTGAAGAAGCCCGTGTTGTAGCCGTCACTGCCTGAGTTCCCGTAGCCGGTGTCCCACACGCCGCTGCCCGAGTTGAAGAAGCCCGTCTTGTGGCAGCCGGCGCCCGTGTTCGAGTTCGAGTAGCCCGAGTTATAGAGGCCCTGGTTATCGAAGCCCGAGTTCCCGTAGCCCGTGTTTCCGAAGCCCGAGTTCGAAACATTTTGATCGACCGAGCTGCCAAAACCCGTGTTGAAGTTGCCCGAGTTCCAGCCGCCGGTGTTGGTGTTTCCCGAGTTTCCCCACCCCGTGTTGAAGTTGCCCGAGTTGAAGCTTCCCGTGTTGTCCGTGCCCGCGTTCCCGAAGCCCATGTTGTACATGCCGGTGTTCCCGGAGCCCATGTTGTAGTAACCCGAGTTTGCAGAGCCCACGTTGTAGTCACCGGAGTTTCCGAAGCCGGTGCTGACGTCGCTCGAGTTCCAGAACCCCGTGTTGGTGGTACCCGAGTTCGAGAAGCCGAAGTTACCGTTGCCCGAGTTGAAAGAGCCCGCGTTGTTATTGCCCGAGTTGAAGAACCCGACGTTGTTGTTACCCGAGTTCCCGAATCCGATGTTCCCGGTGCCCGAGTTGAGACCGCCGATGCCCACCTGGTTATTGCCGGTGAGGTTGAAGCCGATGTCATTGTTGCCGTTGTTCCCAAAGCCGAGGTTTCCGTTGCCAAGGTTCCCGAAGCCCTTGTTGTTGCTGCCCAAGTTGCCGAACCCTACGTTGTCACCGCCAACGTTCCCGCTTCCCACGTTGGAGGAGCCAAGGTTTCCGCTGCCCAGGTTTGCGCTGCCATTGTTCCCGAAACCGAAGTTTGTGTTGCCGGCATTTCCGCCGCCCACGTTGTTGTTGCCCGTGTTGCCGATACCCAGGTTGGGCACCAACGCCGCAGCATTGGCGGCCTCGGTGCTCGCATAGGCGGTCCCGGCGCCAGTCAAGGCCTGAACAAATTCGGCATGAAATCCCGCCGCCTGCGAACTGAACGCCTGAAACTGCTGGGCGTGGCCTGAAAACAGCGATGCGATCGCCGCCGACACCTCATCACCGGCAGCCGCTGCGATCGTCGTGGTCGCCGATGCGGCCGCGGCATTCGCTGACCACAGCGCCGAACCGATACCCCGCACGTCTGCTGACGCTGCCGCCAAAGTCGCGGGGACAGCTACCACGAACGACATCGCCGCCTCGCTCTCCACCGCCCGACACGGCATTGCCCCTTAGTCGGGATCGTATCCTGACACGCGGTATTTCGAAGGGGCGTTTTCCGTATCAAAGATAAGTTTTAGGAGAGGGCACTGGTCGAGCAGTTTGTCGATCCACACAGTTGCCGGTAGCCAGCCTCGGAGTAACTCGCGATAGTGGCAGCCGATTTGCGTTCGGCCTGCATCGAAAGCTGCCACTCGGAAGGAGTGCAGCCAGATCAGTCTTCAACCGTGCCGGCGAAACCGCTGGCAGAGGTATTTTCTCGGGAGAGTAGCCGTTCAACATACTTGGCGATCACGTCCACCTCGAGGTTCACCTGCGTCCCCACCGGAGCACTGCCCAGGGTGGTGAGCTCCCGGGTCGTCGGAATCAGCGAGACCTCGAACCAGTCGCGCGGCTCCGCGCCCAGCGCGGACACCGTCAGGGAAATCCCGTCGACGGTGATCGATCCCTTCTCCACGATGTAGCGCGCCACGGCACCGGGCACCTCGATGCGCACCACTTCCCAGTTCTCGGACGGTGCACGCGAAACCACCTCACCGGTGCCGTCCACGTGGCCCTGCACGATGTGGCCGCCCAGTCGGCTGTTGACCGCCGCCGCGCGTTCGAGGTTCACCGAGCTGCCTACTCGCAGTTCGCCGAGGTTCGAGCGGTCCAGCGTCTCGGCCATCACGTCGGCGGTGAACTGGCCGTCGGCCAGCAGCTCCGCGACGGTGAGGCAGACCCCGTTGACGGCAATCGAATCGCCGTGGCCGGCGTCAGCGGTGACGATCGGTCCGCGGATGGTCAGGCGTGCTGCGTCGGCGAGAGTGTCCCGGCCGGTGACTGCTCCGAGTTCCTCGACAATTCCGGTGAACATCGCACCAGGCTAATTGACCAGTGCAAACAGCCACGTTCGGTGGCCCGACGCGGGCCTCCCGCACCCCGCGTTCCCGAGTCCCGACACTGGCACCCTCTACGATGCAGGGTATGCAGACCCGCCATCGTCTACTGGCCGTGCTGGCTTCTTTCACCTTCGCAGCCACCCTGATCGCCGGGTGCTCGTTCAAATCGTCGACGAGCGGCGGGCCACTGCCCGACGCCACGACGTTGGTAAAGCAGTCCGCGGATTCCACCAAGAACGTCAAGAGCGCGCACCTGGTGCTGACCGTCACCGGCAAAATTCCCGGGCTGCCCGTGAAAACGCTGACCGGCGACCTCACCACCACCCCCAACACCGCCGCACAGGGCAACGCACAGCTCAGCTACCTCGGGCAGGACATCAGTGCCGATTTCGTGGTGGTCGGCGGCGACCTGTACACCAACGCGCTCACCCCGGGTGACAAGACGATGATGGACGTCGGGCCGGCCTCACAGATCTACGACCCGTCGGCGATTCTGAACACCGACACCGGCGTCGCCAACGTCCTGGCGAACCTCACCGACGCCAAGGCCGAGGCTCGCGAACAGATCAGCGGCCAGAGCACCGTCCGCATCAGCGGCAACGTCTCCGCAGACGCGGTCAACAAAATCGCGCCCAACTTCAAGGCGACAAATCCCGTGCCGTCCACCGTGTGGATCGTGGAGACCGGCGATCACCAGCTGGCGCAGGTCAGCCTGCAATACAGTCAGGGCAACACGATCCAGATGACCTTGTCGAACTGGGGCCAGCCGGTCCAGGTCAACAAGCCCGCGGCGAGCTGAGGATGAAGCTGGCGGGACGCCGAGTCGCGATCGGCGCAGGCAGTCTGGCGGTACTACTTGGCGCCCTCGACGCGTACGTCGTGGTCACCATCCTGCGCGACATCATGCATGACGTCGGCATACCGCTTAACCAACTGCAGCGAATCACCCCGATCGTCACGATGTACCTGCTGGGCTACATCGCGGCGATGCCGTTGCTGGGCAGGGCTTCCGACCGATTCGGGCGCAAGCGACTACTCCAGGTCAGCCTGTTCTTCTTCATCATCGGCTCGATGGTCACCGCACTATCGGTGCAGATCGGCAATTTGAATTTGGCCAACTCCACCCTGGAAATCCTCGGGCACCCCATCCAGGATCTGCTGATCCTGGGCTTTCCGGTGGTGAACTTCCACGTGCACAGCCTGCCCGTGCTGATCGCGGGCCGCACCATTCAGGGCATCGCCAGCGGCGCGTTGTTGCCTGTCACCCTGGCGCTGGGCGCCGACTTATGGTCGCAGCGCAACCGCGCCGGCGTGCTCGGCGGTATCGGTGCCGCGCAGGAACTGGGCAGCGTGCTGGGTCCGCTGTACGGGATCTTCATCGTCTGGCTATTCCGCGACTGGCGAGACGTCTTCTGGATCAACATCCCGCTGACCTTGATCGCCATGGCGTTGATCCAGATCAGCCTGCCGTCGCACGATCGCAGCGAGACGCCGGAGAAGATCGACGTGATCGGCGGTGTGCTGCTGGCCATCGCCCTGGGTCTGGCGGTCTTCGGGTTGTACAACCCCAGTCCGAACGGCCAACAGATACTGCCCAGCTACGGGCTGCCCTTGGTGATCGGGGCGGTCGTCGCCGGGGTGGCGTTCCTGCTCTGGGAACGCTTTGCGCGGACCCGGCTGATCGACCCGGCGGGGGTGCAGTTCCGGCCGTTCCTCGCCGCATTGGGCGCCTCGTTCGCCGCCGGCGCGGCGTTGATGGTGACACTGGTCAACGTGGAGTTGTTCGGCCAGGGCGTGCTGGGCAAGAGCCAGACCGAGGCGGCCGGGATGCTGATGTTCTTTCTGGTCGCGCTGCCCGTTGGGGCGCTGCTGGGAGGCGTGATAGCCACTAGGGTCGGCGACCGCGCGGTCGCCTTCATCGGACTGCTCATCGCGGCGGGCGGCTACGTCCTGATCTCGAATTGGCCCGTGGACTTGCCGCACTACGGCCACAACATCTTCGGGTTGTTTACCTTGCCCGCGATGCAAACCGACCTGCTGACAGTGGGTCTGGGACTCGGGTTGGTGATCGGTCCGCTGACGTCGGCCGCCCTGCGCGTCGTGCCCTCGGCCGAGCATGGAATCGCCTCGGCTGCGGTGGTCGTGTCCCGGATGACCGGCATGCTGATCGGTGTGGCCGGGCTGGGCGCCTGGGGCTTGTACCGCTTCTACCAAATTCTCAACGAGAAGAACTCGGCAATACCGAGCGATGTGACCGGGACGGATCGAGCGCTCGAACAAGCGCACAACCTGCTGCCATCCTTCGCGGCGATGTACGGCGAGATCTTCACGGCAACGTGGATCGTCTGCGTGGTGGGCGCACTGTTGGGCCTGTTGATCAGCGGCCGCAAGGACCATCCCGACGAGCCGGAAGTGCATGGACGACACGCAGCCGTTCCGGTGAGCGAAGTGCCGGCCGTTAACCAGCCACCAGGCTGAGCACCAAGTCGGTGCCCGCCCGCTCGATCCCGTCGAACTGCCAGCGCAGCGCCCGCGCAAGAGTGGGCACCCCGACGTCCCCGACCGCGGTGATCGGGCCGCCCAACAGGATCGGCGCGACGTAGGCCAGGATGCGGTTGATCGCCCCGGCCCGCAGGAACGCACCGGCCAGGGTGGGGCCGCCCTCCAGCAACACGTCGGTGCGGTCCGCCAGCGTCTTGAGCACCTCCATGGGATCGTGCGAACGGATCAGCATGGTTCGCGAATCGTCGTTGAGAACCTTTGCCTCTGGCGGTATTTCGCGCATGCCCACCACTACGCGCAGCGGCTGCCCCGGGGCCAGCGAGTCGTCGGGCAGCCGGGCGGTCAGCGTCGGGTTGTCGGCCAGCACGGTGCCGGTGCCGACCACGATCGCGTCGGCCGTGGCGCGGCGCCGGTGCACGTCCAGGCGTGCCGCCGGACTGGTAATCCACTGGCTGGTCCCGTCGGCGGCGGCGCTGCGGCCATCCATGCTGGCGGCGTACTTCCAGGTGACATGTGGCAGCCCGGTGCGCTCCTTGTGCAGCCACTCGCGCAGCGGCCCGGCCGCGACTTGAGCGCCCAGCACGCCGGAACGCACGTTTACCCCTGCTCCCGAGAGCCGGGCCGATCCCCCGCCGGCGATGGCGTTCGGGTCGGCGACGGCGTAGATCACCGTCCCGATCCTGGCTTCGAGCAGCGCGTTCACGCATGGCGGAGTCTTGCCGTAGTGGTTGCACGGCTCGAGAGTCACTACGGCGATGGCCCCTGCCGCCAACCGGCCGGCCCGACGCAACGCCACCACCTCGGCATGATCGCCACCGGCCGGCTCGGTCGCGCCGACGCCGACCACCCGGCCGTCGGGGTCCACGATGACGGCCCCGACGGGCGGATTCGGATAGGTGGTGCCCTTGACACGGTAGGCCTGTTCGATGGCCAACTGCATGGCCGCGTCCAGGCTCTCGACAGTCTGCGGCTCGTTCATGCGCGCAGATGCAGCGACGCGGAACCGGCCTGTCGTCGTAGTGCCTCTACCGCAGCCTCCGGATCGTCCGCGCCGTAGACCGCTGAACCGGCGACAAAGCAGTCGACACCGGCTGCGGCCGCCTGCTCGATCGTGTCCGCGTTGATCCCGCCATCGATCTCGACCAGAATCGTCAACTCCCCCGCATCGACCATCTTTCGCACTGTACGGACTTTGCTCAGAACTTCCGGGATGAAACTCTGGCCGCCGAAGCCAGGTTCCACGGACATGATCAGCAAGGTGTCGAAGTGCGGCAAGATTTCCAGGTAGGGCTCGAGCGGGGTCCCGGGCTTCACGCTGATCCCGGCTTTGGCGCCGGCTGCGCGAATGTCGCGGGCCACCGCGACCGGATTGTCGGTCGCCTCGGCGTGGAAGGTGACGTTGTAGGCGCCCGCCTCGGCGTACGGCGGTGCCCACCGGTCCGGATTGTCGATCATCAAATGGCAATCCAACGGAATGCGGGTGGCGGCCAGCAGGCTTTCGACGACGGGCAGGCCGATGGTCAGATTCGGCACAAAGTGCCCGTCCATGACGTCGACGTGCAGCCAGTCGGCTCCGTTTACGGCGGCCGCTTCGTCGGCGAGCCGGGCGAAATCGGCAGCCAGGATCGACGGCGCTATCAGGGGTTCCGCGATGCGGCGAGGCATGAGCGACAGACTACTGAGCGCCGCCGCCAACCTCACTTCAGGCGGCGCAGGGCGGCCGCGAACATCGCGTCGGTGCCGTGCCGGTGCGGCCAGAGCTGCGCGTAGGGCCCGTCCCCGAGGCCCGCCTGGATGGGCTCGAACAACGGCCGGGCATCCAGCGCACTGACCGGCTGACGGCGCAGCGCGTCGCCGACCACGCCGACGGTCTCGGCCAGATGCGGTGAGCAGGTGGCGTAGAGCACCACGCCGCCGGGCCGGGTCAGCGCAATCGCCGCGGCCAGCAACTCACGTTGCAGCTTGGCCAGCGCCGGCACGTCGGTCTGGGTGCGCCGCCAGCGGGCTTCGGGCCGACGGCGCAATGCGCCCAGCCCGGTGCAGGGCACGTCGACCAGCACCCGGTCGAAACCCGGGTCCAGACCGGTAGAGCGTCCGTCGACCCGCAGCACCTCCACCGGAAGCCCACGGGTGTTCTGCACCACCAGGTCCGCGCGCGGATCCGACGGCTCGACCGCCGTGACCCGGGCCCCGGCAGCCACGGCGAGTCCGGCCAGCAGCGCGGTCTTGCCACCGGGTCCGGCGCACAGGTCCAGCCAGCGGCCGGCATCGTCTTCGACACGGGCCAGCGTCAGGGCGCGGGCCACCACCTGGCTGCCCTCGTCCTGCACCAGGGCTTGACCGTCGCGCACCGGCGCCAGCTGTCCGGGGTCGCCGCCGGCCAGGTACACGGCATAGGGCGAGAAACGGCCGACGGTGCCAGCCACCGTCTCGGCCAGCGCGTCGGCGGTCAGCACCCCGGGACGGGCCGCCAGATGCACCTGCGGCCGTTCGTCGTCGCACGCGAGTAGCGCGTCCAGCTCACCGGCCGAGGCGCCCAGCGCGTCGGCGAAGGCCTGGGCTATCCAGCGGGGGTGGGCGTGCACGAATGCGGCGTGCCCGATCGGATCGGCGGTCGCGTCGGGTGCCAGCTCGTCGACCCAGGATTTCTCGTCGCGCCCGGCGATGGTGCGCAACACGCCGTTGACGAAACCCGCTCGCGCCGAGTCGAATTCGATGCCTGCATGGTCGACGGTGGTGGACACCGCGGCATATGCATCGACCCGGGTGCGCAGCAATTGATAGGTGCCGAGCCGGAGCAGATCGAGCAGGACCGGGTTGATCTCGTCCGGCGGGCGGCCGGCCGCCGAAGCGATGACCGCGTCGAGCAGGCCCTTGCTCCGGCAGGTGCCATAGGTCAGCTCGGTGGCGAACGCCGCGTCGCGGCCGGTGATCCCGCGCTGTCGCAGCAGCGGCGGCAACGCCAGGTTCGCGTACGCATCGCGCTCGCTAACCGCCCGAAGCACCTCGAACGCGGCAGCGCGCGCGGGGTCCAGAGGCCGGCGTGGACTCCGCTTTTTCGGTCCCCGGCCCTCGGGCCGGCTGGAGCTCACGAAGCCCGCACGGCGGAATCGAGCCTGGCCCCGCGGGCCCAGTCGGCGGCGTTCATGAGTTTCTTTCCGGGGGGCTGAATTTGGCCCAACCGTACCGGCTCGGATGCGGTACCGATCCAGACGTCAGCGCGGTCGACGTGAATGACGCCTGGCGGCAAGGGTTCTGGGGCGACCCCGTCGAGCTGCACCGGCCCCAGTTTGACCCGCAGGTCACCGATCAGTGTCCAGGCGCCCGGGTTTGGTGTGACGGCGCGAATTCGGCGCTCCACCACCTGCGCCGGGACATCCCAGCGCACCCGGGCCTGCTCGACGCTGATCTTCGGCGCCACGCTGATCCCGTCGGCCGGTTGCGGTCGTGGCGTGAGCGTCCCGTCGGCGACGCCGTCCAGCGTGGTCGACAACAGCGCCGCACCCGAAACCGCAAGTCGCGCCAGCAGATCGCCCGCGGTATCGGTGGGCCGAATCGTCTCGGTGATAACGCCGTACACGGGTCCGGAGTCCAGGCTCGGCTCGATCTGGAACGTTGTCGCTCCGGTGATCGCGTCGCCCGCCGCGATGGCGGCCTGCACCGGCGCCGCGCCGCGCCAGGCGGGCAGCAGCGAGAAGTGCAGGTTGATCCAGCCGTGCGGGGGAACGGCGAGCAGCCCGGCCCCCAGCAACGCGCCGTAGGCCACTACCGGGCAGCATTCGGGCGCCAACTCCGACAGTTCGGCAACGAACTCCGCCGAGTTCGGCCGCGACGGCCGCAACACCGGAATGCCGCGGTCCAACGCCTCGCGGGCCACCGGTGACGGTTCCGGCTTGCCCCGGCGGCCGGAGGCGGCGTCGGGTCGGGTGAGCACGGCGACCACGTCGTGCCGGGGTGAGTCGACGAGGAGGCGCAGCGCGGGCAGCGCGGGTTCTGGGGTGCCGGCAAAGACGAGACGCACCGGCCCAGTCTATGGAGCGGACGACACACCGCCCGAGTTGCGTGGATATACTATTTCTAATGCATACTGTTTGTGGCGGCTACGATTGCAGATCGGGCCGCACCGCCGTGCTAGCGACGACGAGGTCGAGTCGGCAGCCTTTTCCCTACTTCCCTGGAGGTTTGATGACGCTTGACACATCCATCCGCGACGACCAAACGCTCATTGCTACGCATCGCACGATGTGGGCGCTGGGCGACTATGCCCTGATGGCTGAGCAGGTGATGGCCCCACTCGGTCCGATCCTGTTGGCCGCCATGGGTATCGGACCGGGCGTTCGGGTGCTCGATGTCGCCGCCGGCTCCGGCAATATCTCGCTTCCAGCCGCTAAGACGGGTGCTTCGGTCGTTTCCACCGACCTCACACCGGAACTGCTGGGGCGATCCCAGGCGAGGGCCGCGCAGCAGGGATTGACACTCGACTACCGGGAAGCCAACGCGCATGCGCTGCCGTTTGGCGACGGCGAGTTCGACATGGTGATGTCGGCGATCGGCGTGCAATTCGCGCCAGACCATCAGCGCGCGGCCGACGAACTGGTCCGAGTCTGCCGGCCCGGCGGGACGATCGGCGTGATCAGCTGGACCCCAGAGGGATTCTTCGGGCGGATGCTGGCGACCATCAGGCCATATCGCCCGAGCCTGTCGCCGGCGGTGCCTCCTGCGGCTTTGTGGGGACGTGAAGGCTACGTGGCAGGCCTGCTGGGAGATCGAATCCGGGCCGTCGAAGCACGTCGAGGCCTCTTGGAGGTGAACCGGTTCGACAGCGCCCACGCCGTCCACGACTACTTCAAGAATCATTACGGTCCGACCATCGAGGCGTATGCGAACATTGGTCACAACCGCGTGCTGAGGGCCGAACTCGACGCGCAACTCACCGAACTCGCGCAGGACTACCTGGCCGACGGCACCATGGAATGGGAGTACCTCCTGCTCACCGCAGACAGGCGATGAGTTGGGCCTACAAATCGATCTCGAGCGTTACGTCGGGCTCTCCGCCGGCGGCGGTAAACGCTTTTAGGGCCGCCACCAGCCCGTGCCGCTCCCCGGCCTGCATGTTCTGCACAATCCGGGCGATTTCGGCACGTCGGTGCTCGGTGACTCGCCGGACGACCTCCCGTCCCCGATCGGTCAGCGTGGCGAGCAATTCACGCCGCGAGGTCGGGTGCGGCAGGCGGTCGATCAGTTCGGCGGCGACGAGCCGGTCGACCATCCGGCCGGTCGCCGACGGTTGCACACCCAGCAGACCAGCCAAGGTGGCCAGGTTGATCGGACCCTGATTCGACAGGATCACCAGCGTCCGGAACTGCGCGGCGGTAATGCTCTCGTCGACCTGCGATATGGAACGGGCCGAGATGGCCACCAGCAATCGAGACGCCGTCAGCAGCGCATCGGTGATCACATCCAGCGACTCGTCGGCTGCCGTAACGTTTTCCGTTGGCATCGTGCCCCCACTTTTTACGAGCTAAAGATTAGAAATCTTGCAGCCTTTTAGTATAGGGAAGCGCGAATATTTCTCACGGTTACTGTAGACAGAGGCATGTCACCGACCGCGATCCCAATCCCGTTTTTTTACTGTGGTTTTTGCCGTCCGACGCTACACTCCAGTTCTCGCGGGATGACGCTGCCGTTGGCGTCCGGGCGGTATTGGGAGGACGGCAGATGTCGTTTGTGGTCGCAGCCCCGGAGTTCGTGTCGGCGGCCGCAACGGAGCTGGCCAACATCGGCTCGTCGATCAGCCAGGCCAACGCGGCGGCGTCCTTTCCGACCGCGGGAGTAATCGCCGCCGGCACCGACGAGGTCTCGGCCGCAATCGCGTCGCTGTTCGGCGCCCACGCCCAGGCATACCAGGCCCTCAGCGCCCAAGCGGCGACCTTCCATCAACAGTTTGTCCAGCTGATGGGTGGCGGCGCCGCGGAATATGCCAGCGCCGAGGCAAGCGCCCAACAGAACCTGCTCAACGCCGTCAACGCGCCCGCCGAGACAATCTTCGATCGGCCCCTGATCGGGAACGGCGCCGCCGGAACGGCATCAAGCCCCAACGGCGGGGCCGGCGGACTTTTGTACGGGAATGGCGGAGCCGGCTACTCGCCGACGACCTACGGCGCGAACGGCGGCAACGGCGGCGCGGCCGGACTGATCGGCAACGGCGGCGCCGGGGGCACCGGCGCCTTCTCCGAGTTCGATTCCGGCATCGCCGGTGGCGCCGGGGGCTCCGGTGGCCACGGCGGGTGGCTCTACGGGACAGGCGGAACCGGCGGAGCCGGCGGGTACACCGTGAACGTCGGTTTTAACGGCGGCAACGGAGGGGCCGGCGGCAATGCCGGACTATTCGGCAACGCTGGGGCCGGCGGCAACGCCGGCTACGCCTACCACGGTGATCTCGCGAACAACGTTTCCGGCGGCAACGGAGGGGCCGGCGGCCATGCCGGGCTCATCGGCGACGGCGGGGCCGGTGGTTACGGCGGCGGCTCCAACACCCAGCCAGGCACCGGTGGTTACGGCGGCAGCGGCGGCGAGGGTGGTCGTGGGGGATGGCTGGCCGGCAACGGCGGGACCGGCGGGCACGGCGGCGACGCCGACCACGCCGCCGGTATCGGGGGTAACGGCGGCAACGCCGGGTTGCTGCACGGCACCGCCGGCAACGGTGGCGACGCGGGCGAGAGCCGCGGGGCCGGCGCAACGGGCGGAAACGGCGGCAACGCGGGACTGTTCGGAGTCGGTGGGACGGGCGGCGACCAAGCCTTCGCCACGGGCGGTACTGCCGGTGACGGTGGTCGCGGGGGGCTGCTGTGGGGCGCGGGCGGCAGTGGCGGCGCCGGGACCGGATTCGACTCGAACGGCGGCACCGGCGGCAACGCCGGGCTGTTCGGCGCCGGCGGCTCCGGCGGCGCCGGCGGCACCGGCAACGGCGGCATTTTCATTCCCACGGCCGGCGGGAACGGGGGCGCCGGCGGCCACGGCGGGTTGCTGTACGGGGCCGGCGGGTCCGGCGGAGTCGGCGGGGATTCCATTGACGCCGGCTTTAACGCCGGCAACGGCGGAGCAGGCGGTCGCGCCGGGGTGTTTGGCGCCGGCGGAATCGGTGGCGCCGGCGGCAACAACGCAAGCGGTGGTAACGCCGGCAACGGTGGCGCCGGCGGCGACAACGCAAGCGGTGGTAACGCCGGCAACGGTGGCGCCGGCGGCACCGCCGCGAACGGCGGCGAGGGTGGCAATGGTGGCGGCGGCGGCAGATCCTGGCTGTACGGCGACGGTGGGGCCGGTGGGGCCGGCGGCGTCGGCACTGCCGCGGGTAACGGCGGTAACGGCGGCGCCGGCGGCCTGCTGCGCGGTGACGGCGGCAGCGGCGGGGCCGTCACCGGCGGACCGACCGACTCGGAGGGCGGGAACGCCGGGAACGGCGGCAACGGCGGGGAGGGCGGCATCGCCGGGAACGGCGGCAACGGCGGGGAGGGCGGCATCGCCGGGAACGGCGGCAACGCCGGGTTGTACGGGACCGGGGGCGCCGGCGGCGTAGTCAACGGGTCGCAAGGCACCGGCGGTAACGGAGGAAACGGCGGCATGCTGATCGGCAACGGCGGAGCCGGCGGTGACACCGGATTCGACGGCACGGGCGGCAACGGCGGCAACGGCGGCGGGTTGATGGGCAATGGCGGTGTGGGTGGGTCCACCACTGGCGGCGGCGCCGGCGGCAATGGCGGCAACGCCCAGCTGATCGGCGACGGCGGCGACGGCGGGGCCGGGACGACGCCCGGTGCCGGCGGCACCGGCGGGAAGTTGTTCGGCCAGCCCGGACAACCAGGCTGAGCCGCAACTAAATCTGCGAAATCGGGCGCTCTACGGCGGCCAAGCGTTTCTCGACGGCAACGGCGGCGACGGCGGCGAATTCCACGGATCAGGCGGCAGCCGCGGGCTCCTGTACGGCAGCAACAGGCAAGACGGCTAGGGACCAACTAGCCGATTTGCAGGGGATCAATCTGCACCCGCACCGGCTGATGGGTTTGCCGCGCGCTGAGCACAGCCACACCCCGGCGTAAAGCCGCCGCCAGCGCCAGACCCTGCTCGCGCCGGACCCGCACCAGCATCCTGATCACCGACACATCGGTCGGGGTCCCGGCCGGCCGCCGAGCACCCGCCGGCAGATCCACCGGACCGAGCAGATCGGCTTGCATCGTTTCGTGGCCGGGCAGCTGCGCCTCGTCAAGCAGCGCACGCACCGCGTCGGCCGCCCCATCGATGGCGGCCATGTGCACACTGGGTGGCAGGCCGACCTCGGTGCGCGCCGCCAGTTCGTCTGCGGCGTGACCCACCGGGTCCCACCGGATCAGCGATTGCACGGTCGGGATGGTGGCATCGGCGACCACCGTCACCAGGCCGCCGTCACCGCGGGCCCGCACCAGCGCGGCCGCCGTCATCCAGCGCCACAGCGCGTCCTCGGCCGCGCGCAGATCCTGCCTGCCCAACAGCGCCCAGGTGTCCAACAGCAGCGCCGCCCCATACCCACCCGACGCGCGCGGTTCGGCCCCCGGGGTGGCGACCACCAGGGCCGGCTTGTCCCCGACGTCAGCCACGATGGCCTCGCCCGCCGACGTGATCACCGGCGTGCCCGGGAACGCGCGGCCCAGCTCCTCGGCGGTGCGCCGGGCGCCGACGACCACGGCCCGCAACGCATCCGATCCGCACCGCCCGCACCGCAGTGTCGGGTCGACGCGGCTGCACCAGCGGCACGTCATGCCGGTCCCCCGCTCCAGCAGCGACAGCGGACCGTTGCAGTGCCGACAGCGGGCGATCGTGCGGCAGCGCGCGCACGCCAGCGACGGCACATACCCGCGCCGTGGCACCTGCACCAACACCGGCGCCCCGGACTCCAGCGCCGCGCGGGCGGCACGCAGCGCGATGGACGGAAGTCGCGCCGTGCGGGCCGCCGGGTCGCGTTCCTCGGCGTATCCGCTGTCGTCGAGGGCAACCACCCGCGGGGTGCGCGCACGCACCGCCGCGCGCGGCGCCACCACGTCGTGCGCCCACCCGCTGCGCACCAACGCGTGAGCTTCCGCGGTGCGGGCGTAGCCGCCGATCAGCGCCGCGCACCGAGCCTGGTGTGCGCGCAACATCGCGACCTCGCGGGCGTGTGGATACGGTGCCCGCGGCTCGGCCAGGCTGTCGTCGGCGTCAGACCAGACCATGACCAGTCCGAGGTCACTGAGCGGCGCGAATACCGCGCTACGGGTGCCGATCACCAGGCGCGCGCTGCCCCGCAGCGCCGCAAGCCAGCGCCGGTAGCGGGCCGCCGGCCCCAGGCCCGCCGAAAGCGCCACCACACTGTGCTCATCGATGCGGGCCGTTGCGGCCTCGCACAGCGTGTCCAGATCCCGCTGGTCGGGCACGATCGCCAGCACCGCCCTGCCGGTACCGATGGTTTGCGCGGCGGCCTCGGCGAACCGGTCCGCCCACGACTCACCCGGCAGCGACTGCCAGACGGCGCGGGCGGCGCGGGATTCGGACAGCGCGGACAGGAACTGTCCGCCGCGGCCGTAAACCTCCCAGCCCGACGGGTCCACGGGCGCCGGGACCAGCGGCAGAGCGGCGACCGCCGCGGGTTCCTTTTCCACTCTTGCATGCCTCGCAGGCACCGCCAGCCGCAACACATCCGGCCGGGTCCCCGCGTAGCGTGCCGCCACCGCCTCGACCAAGCGGCGGATTTCCGCGGTGAGCACCGGCTCAGCCGATACGACCCGATCGAGCCAGCCCAGCTTGCCGGTGTGATCGGTGTCGTTGCGACGCTCCAAGATGAACCCGTCGACGAGGCGACCGTGGAAACGCACCCGCACCCGCACCCCGGGCTGGGCGTCATCGGACTGCTCGGGGGACACCAGGTAGTCGAAATCGCGATCCAGATGCGGAACCGACAGCATCGGCAGCACCCGCGCGATCGGCTCCACCTCGACAGGCGTGCGGGTGTTACCAGTCCGGGTCACTTGGCCCTCGGGTCACGAGATACGTTGCAAATTAACGGGTCACACCATATCGGCGAGCACCGACAACTAGCTCTCGGCGGATTCCGGGATACCGCTGAGAACCTCAGTCGGGGCATCACCGGCATCCTCTCGGCCGAAGAAGAATCCAGCCGTGATCAGGATCTGGGCGCCGGCATAGAACCACCAGATCGGCACCGACAACGCATCGTTGTCCAGGATGAACCGGCCGGCGGCGATCATCGCGTCCGACGCCGCGAAACACACCGCCCCCACCGCGGCCCAGATCGTCGGCAGCCGCGCGACCAGCGCCGCACACACCATCACCGTCAGCACAACGATGTAGGCAGTCACCGGAACTGTCAGCTTGTCACGGACCAGGTGCGACCAGAACGACGCCAGCAGCGCGGTGGACGCCAGGCACATCAGAACAACGGCGGCGATGCGCGATCGCGACGGCAATCGCTTCCCGGCCAGCGGGAGCAGCGCGGCGATGAAACACAGGTGTGCCAACAGGAATGCGCCCAGCCCGAAAACGAATGACTCCGTCCACCACGGGATCGCCAACACAAAGTCGCCGACGGCCGACAGCAGCAGCGCCGGCATCAGCCACCGCCGCTCACGGACGATCGGGTGCGCCACCGCGGCCGCGGTCAGCAGCAGCGCCATCGATGCCTTAAGCGCGGGCTGCAGAATCCAATGCCCGGTGAGCTCGGTGCCCGGAGGCGTGCGCAACGCGATCACGGTCAGATAGACGCCGTAGGCCAGGCCTGCCCAGCCGGCTACCACCCAGCCCGCGGCCACCAGGCGGGGTGCGTACGGTACCTCCATGCCCAGCTTGGACAGAACAGCCGACCAAAGACCCGCTATCGACGACATCCTGCAAAAGGTACTGGATGCGGTTCCGTTCCGGCTATCAATGGACGATGGGATCGACGCGGCGCGGCAGCGGTTCGCCGACCTGCCCCGCCGGCCGCTGCACCCCGAGTTGCGGGTCGAGGACCGGACCATCCCGGGGCCGGCGGGCCCCCTCGCTATCCGGATCTACTGGCCGCCAATCGATCCTGGCAATGGGACAGCACTGCCTGTCGTTGTGTTTTTCCACGGCGGTGGCTTCGTTGTCGGCGACCTGGATACCTACGACGGCTCGTGCCGCCAGCACGCCGTGGGCGCCGGCGCGATCGTGGTGTCCGTCGACTACCGGCTGGCACCGGAACATCCCTACCCCGCTGCTATCGAAGATGCCTGGGCCGCAACGCTGTGGGTCGCCGATCACGGTGCCGAGATCGGCGCCGACACCACCCGGATAGCCGTCGCCGGAGATTCGGCGGGCGGCAACATCTCCGCGGTGATGGCGCAGCAAGCCCGCGATATGGCCGATAACAGTGGGCCGGCACTGGTCTTCCAGCTGTTGTGGTATCCCGCCACGCTGTGGGACTCGACGTTGCCGTCGTTCACCGAAAATGCTTCCGCGCCGATCCTGGACGTCAAGGCCGTCGCCGCGTTCTCCCGTTGGTACGCAGGCGGAATCGACATGTCCGACCCGCCGCCGGGAATGGCGCCGGGGCGGGCGACGAACCTGGCGGATCTGGCGCCCGCCTACATCGGCGTCGCCGGCTACGACCCGCTGCGCGATGACGGCATCCGGTACGGCGAGCTGCTGGCCGCCGCCGGTGTCCCCGTCGTGGTGGATAACGCCGAGACGATGGTGCACGGCTTTATCGCCTACGCCGGTGTGGTGCCCGCCGCCACGGCGGCGCTGGATCGTGGGCTGGCAGCGCTGCGGGCCGCGCTGCACCCGTAGATTCGAGGTTATGACGGAACGCACCACCGCAAAACCAGAAATCGATCCGATGCTGAAGGGGCTGCTCGACGCATTCCCGATGACCTTCACCGCTGCCGACGGCGTCGACGTCGCCCGCGCACAGATCAGCATGCTCAAAGCGCCCCCGGAGATGCTTCCCGACCTGCGGATCGAGGACCGTCTCGTCGGGTACGGCGAGCACACCGACATCCCGGTCCGCATCTACTGGCCGCCCGTAACCGCTGATCACGGCCTGCCCGTGGTCGTGTTCTACCACGGCGGCGGCTGGGCGATAGGCGACCTGGACACCCACGATCCCGTCGCCCGCGCACACTCCGTCGGCGCGGAGGCCATCGTGGTCTCCGTCGACTACCGGCTTGCCCCCGAGCATCCATTCCCGGCCGGGATCGACGACAGCTGGGCGGCGCTGCGCTGGGTCGGCGAGCACGCCGCCGAGCTGGGCGGTGACCCGAACCGGATCGCCGTCGCAGGTGACTCCGCCGGCGGCAACATCGCCGCGGTGATGGCGCTGTTGGCCCGCGATCACGGCGGACCGCCGCTGGTCTTCCAGCTGCTGTGGTACCCGTCGATCACGGCCGACATGTCGTTGCCGTCGTTCACCGAGAATGCCGACGCGCCCATGCTGAACCGCGACGTCATCGATGCGTTCGTGGCCTGGTACGTGCCGGGCGTGGACATCAGCGACCCGAAGGCCCTGCCCGTCACCCTGTCGCCGGCAAATGCCGCCGACTTGTCCGGCCTGCCACCCGCCTTCATCGGCACCGCCGAGCATGACCCGCTGCGCGACGACGGCGCCCAATACGCCGAGCTGCTCAAAGCCGCCGGCGTGCCGGTGGCGTTGAGCCACGAACCGACCATGGTGCACGGCTACGTCAGCTTCGCCCTGGTGATACCCGCCGCCGCCGAGGCGACCAGCCGCGGACTGGCTGCGCTCAAGAAGGCGCTAGACCCCTAGGGGGCCCTTTTCCCCGTGAGCAGCGGGAAAGGGCGCGCCGAGCGCTAGATGGCGCGCTTGAGGTCGTCGACCTTGTTCAGCTGCTCCCACGGCAGCTCGATGTCGGTGCGGCCGAAGTGGCCGTAGGCGGCGGTCTTCGCGTAGATCGGGCGCAGCAGGTCGAGATCGCGGACGATCGCACCGGGTCGCAGGTCGAACACCTCGGGCACGATCTTCTCGATCTTGATCGGGTCGACCGTCGCGGTGCCGAACGTCTCGATGAACAGCCCGACGGGGGCCGCCTTGCCGATGGCGTAGGCGACCTGCACCTCGACCCGCTCCGCGAGCCCGGCGGCGACGATGTTCTTGGCCACCCAGCGCATCGCGTAGGCCGCCGACCGGTCCACCTTGGACGGATCCTTGCCGGAGAACGCGCCGCCACCGTGGCGGGCCCACCCGCCGTAGGTGTCGACGATGATCTTGCGGCCGGTCAGACCGGCGTCACCCATCGGGCCGCCGACGACAAACTTGCCGGTCGGGTTCACCAGCACCCGCGTCGACGAGGAGTCCAGTGTCTCGTGCGCCAATTCCGCCAGGACGGTTTCGAGCACGTGCTTGCGGATGTCGGGATCCAGCGTCTTCTCCAGGTCGATGCCGTCGGCGTGCTGGGTGGAGACCACCACGGTGTCCAGGCGCACGGGAACGTCGTCCTCGTAGGCGATGGTGACCTGGGTCTTGCCGTCCGGCCGCAGGTAGGGCAGCGTGCCGTTCTTGCGGACCTCGGTCAGCCGCCGCGCCAGCCGGTGGGCCAGCGCGATCGGCAGCGGCATCAGCTCCGGGGTGTCGCTGATCGCGTAGCCGAACATCAGGCCCTGGTCGCCGGCCCCCTGAGAGTCCAGCGGGTCCGCGGCGCCGTCAACGCGCGTCTCGTGCGCGGTGTCGACGCCCTGAGCGATATCGGGCGACTGACGGCCGATGCCGATGTTGACGCCGCAGGTCTCCCCGTCGAAGCCCTTGTCCGAGTGGTCGTAGCCGATGTCGAGGATGCGCTCGCGAACGGTGTTGGTGATGTCGGCGAAGGCCGCTTTCGCGGTCGTCGTCACCTCACCGACCACGTGTACCTGTCCGGTGGTCACCAAAGTCTCAACCGCGACACGTGAGCGGGGGTCATCCGCCAGCAGCGCGTCGAGGACTGAGTCGCTGATCGCGTCACAGATCTTGTCGGGATGTCCCTCGGTCACCGACTCACTGGTAAACAGCCGACCCTTCTCGCTCACTCTGTGATCCTTCCAGTCATCTTGGCCAAATGTTAGTTAGGCAAACCATTTTAAATGCAGCTAGCTCAACCGGCTCCCCCGGGCTATTGCAAACTAACCGCTATCCGTCGTCGCTGTGCAAAAACGTGACGATCGCATCCACGATGCGACTGGCCATCAGCGTCTTGGAACCGTTCTGAAGCGCCGACTCGGTGCCGTCGGAGGCCAGCAGCCAACCGTCGTTGTTGTCCACCTCGAAGGCCTTGCCGTCGCCCACGGCGTTGACCACCAGCAGGTCGCAGCCCTTGCTGCGCAGCTTCGCGCGCGCGTGAAACAGCACATCGCCGTTGGCGTCGCCCGTCTCGGCGGCAAAGCCCACGATGGCCCGCATATTGGGCAACTCCCCGTGGGCGCGCGCGCGCACGGTGCCGGCCAGCACGTCGTCATTGCGCAGCAGTTCGATCGGCGACGGCCCTTCTGTGCCTTTCTTCTTGATCTTCGCGGTCGCGACCTGGGCGGGCCGGAAGTCGGCGACAGCCGCGGCCATCACCAGCACGTCGGCGGCGGCCGCGTGCTTGGAGACCGCATCCCCGAGTTGCTCCGCGGAGCTGACGTGAACCACGTCAACACCGGCGGGGTCGGTGAGACCCGCGGTGTGCCCGGCGATGAGCGTGACCTCGGCGCCGCGCTGAGCGGCGACCCGGGCGACCGCGTAGCCCTGCTTCCCGGAGCTGCGGTTCCCAATGAAGCGCACCGGGTCGACCGGCTCACGCGTGCCGCCCGCGGTCACCAGCAGCTTGCGGCCGGCGAGGTCGTACGGCAGCGCGTCGTGACGTTCCAGGAGCAGTTCGGCCAACGTGGTGATCTCCTCGGCCTCAGGCAGTCGCCCCGCCCCGCTGTCGGAGCCGGTGAGCCGTCCGGACGCTGGTTCCAGCACAATCACGCCGCGGCGGCGCAGCGTGGCCACGTTGTCGACGGTGGCCGGGTGTAACCACATCTCGGTGTGCATCGCGGGCGCGAACAGCACTGGACATCGCGCAGTGAGCAGGGTCGCGGTCAGCAGATCGTCGGCGCGGCCGTGCACGGCCCGGGCCAACAGGTCGGCGGTGGCGGGCGCCACCACGACCAGGTCAGCCTGCTGGCCGAGGTGAACATGCGGCACCGCGGGAACGTCGTCGAAAACGCTGGTGTGCACCGCGTGGCCGGAGAGCGCCTCGAAGGTGGCGGCGCCGACGAAGCGCAATGCGGCTTCGGTGGGAATGACATCGACCTCATGCCCGGCCTCGGTGAGCTGGCGAACCACGGTGCACGCCTTGTAGGCGGCGATACCCCCGGAGACACCGACGATGACCCGTTTTTGGTCCACAGCGCGCCCGGTTACTCGCCCTCGGTGTGCTCGAGCAGGTCGGCGTGGATCTCGCGCATCGCGATGGACAGCGGCTTTTCCTGCAGCCCCGGCTCGACCAGCGGGCCGACATATTCGAGGATGCCCTCACCGAGCTGGTTGTAGTAGTCGTTGATCTGCCGTGCTCGCTTGGCGGCGTAGATGACCAGGGCGTATTTGCTCGAGACGCGGTCCAGCAACTCGTCGATGGGCGGATTGGTGATACCCAACGGGGTGTCGTAGGCGCGTGGCCCACCTGCCGACGGGTCGAACTGATCGATGACGGGTACGGCGGCCAGCGACGTGTCGGACTGCGGATTGCTCACTTAAGAAGATCTCCTGGCTGCATAAAGCGGTTGAAAGTGACGAGAAATTTTAGATGTGGTCCGGTTCTGCCTAGTGTGTCATGCCGAGTTCGGCGCAGAGCCCACCAGCAAGGATACCAATTCCGCACACGCGGACTCTAATTGCCTGTTCACCACGACCTCGTCGAAGTCGTCTTGAGCTGCCAGTTCGACGTGTGCGGTGTCCAAACGCCGCCTGATCGCCTCGGGCGTCTCGGTGCCGCGGCCGACGAGTCTGGCCTCCAGGTCAGACCAGCTGGGCGGTGCCAAGAACACCGTGGTGGCCTCGGGCATCGCCTGCTTGACCGCTCTGGCGCCGGCCAGGTCGACCTCGATGAGCACCGGAAATCCGGCCGCGGTGGCGGCCCGTACCGGCTCGGCCAGCGTGCCCGATCGGTGCAGCCCACCGTGGATCTCGGCCCACTCCAGCAGGGCGCCTTCGTCGACTAACTGACGGAAGCGGGCGGCACTGACGAAGTGGTAGTCGACTCCGTCGACCTCGCCAGGGCGCGGGTCCCGCGTCGTCGCCGAAACGCTGAAATGCAGGTTCGGAATCCGCTCACGCAGACACCGGACCACTGATGACTTCCCGACCGCGGAGGGACCGGACAGCACGACAACGCGTCCCCTGTCCGGTCCCCCGCTAGAGCTCACCGGAGCTCCGGGGTCGGTATGCCGACAGGCCAACCGGCCTGCATCGTCGGCGAGTTAGTCGGAGCCGAACTTTTCCAGCAACGCCTTGCGCTGCCGGTCGCCGAGTCCACGCAGACGGCGGGTCGGCGCGATCTCCAACTCGGTCATGATTTCCTGCGCCTTGACCTTGCCAACCTTCGGCAACGCCTCCAGTAGCGCAGACACCTTCATCTTGCCCAGGACTTCATCGCTCTCGGCGTCCTTGAGCACCTGAGTCAGGTTCGTGCCGCCGCGCTTGAGGCGGTCCTTGAGCTCTGCGCGCGCTCGACGCGCAGCAGCCGCCTTCTGCAACGCGGCCGCGCGCTGCTCGTCGGTCAACTGCGGAAGGGCCACGATTCCTCCATATCTGATCAATCCTCGATGGCAATCGATCTATTTCTTTGTCTCTGCCGGGTACTCCAGCCAGCGCAGACGACCGTACTCACGCTTCCTGACGAAATCTAACCCGACCCCCTGGTTGTGGGGATAAATGCCCAGCGTGGGCCCGCCGGATGGAGCCGGTCGACGGTCGACCGGCGACCGCCGACAGCACCTGGACGGAGCGCCGCGAGCGTGCCGGCGTGCCGGCGGTTCGGCCGCAAATATGCCTATCTAGCTGGTATTTCTTGCTCACCGACGGTCTTGGCGGCCGACGGCGACCGGCCGCTGCGGACCTCCGCGGTGGACAGCCGCCAGCCCCAATGCAACAGATCACGGATTTATCTCGCGTGTCGCGCGTGTCGCCGCGCAGGTCGCAGTTGGGGCACGACGGATCGCGGGCCCGCGCCGCGGGCCGCCGAGCCTGCGCTGATGGCGCCGAAACTGCGTGTGGGGCGTGTCCGGTCACCGTTGAGTAGCCCTGTGCGCAGTCTCGAGGGAAGCCTCTTAGGGCGCGGCGAGGTAACTGACGGCCGCAAGCATCCGTTCGCCCGCCGTCCGCAGCTCCGCCACACCCGGTCCGGCGCGCAACACCTCGCGCGCCACCGCGGGCAGCAACTGGCCCGGTAGCGCCCCGCCCAGGCCACCGAGCGCCTCCGCCCGACCGCCCTGCACGCCGACCCCGGGCACCAGCACCGGTCCACCGAGGCCGCTCACATCCGGGGGCTCGAAGACCGTCGCGCCGAGAACCACGCCGACGGATCCGGGCTCCGCTGGATCGGCGGACCGGTTGGTCTCCCGGTTGACCAGGGTCGCCTGGTCGACGATCAGCTGGGCCACCGTCCGACCGTCGAAGGTGGCGCGCTGGACCGTTCCGCCTTCCGGGTTGGAGGTGGCAGCCAGCACGAACACGCCGCGGTCGTGTGCGGCGGCGGCTTCCAGCAGGGGCCGCAGCGAGCCGAATCCCAGATAGGGCGAAGCCGTCACGGCGTCGGCAGCCAGCGGTGAATCGCCCGCCCAGGCGGCGGCGTAGGCGGCCATCGTCGTCCCGATGTCGCCCCGCTTGGCGTCGGCCAGCACCAGCACCCCGGCGGAGCGCAGCGCGGCGATCGTGCGTTCCAGCACCGCGAAGCCCGCGGACCCGTATGCCTCGAAGAACGCCACCTGCGGTTTGACGACGGCAAAACCGGCGAACGCCTCGACGCAGGCATCGCAGAACGCCGCCAGCCCGTCGGCAGTGGCCGGCAGGTCCCATGCGCGTAGCAGCTCGGGGTGCGGGTCGATTCCCAGACACAGCGGGCCGCGGCGCGCCTTCGCCTCGGCCAACCTGGCGCCGAACCCGGTCATTTGGCGCCCTTATCGGCCGCGCCGGCCGGACCGAGCATGCTGTGCAGCTCTTGTAGCGACCGCACGCCGATGTCGCCGCGGATCCCGGCTTCGATGCCCTGCACGGCCGCGGATGCGCCCTGCACTGTCGTCACACAGGGGATGTTGGCCGACACGGCAGCCGCACGGATTTCGTAGCCGTCGATGCGCGGGCCTGAGTTGCCGTACGGCGTGTTGATCACCATGTTGACACCGCCGGCCTTGATCGCATCGACGGCAGACATCTCGGGGCGACCGGGTTGCGCCGGCTCGAAATGCTTGCGGACCTCATCGCAGGGAATTCCGTTGCGGCGCAGCATCTCCGCGGTGCCCTCGGTGGCCAGGACGCGGAAACCCAGGTCGGCCAGCCGCTTGACGGGAAACACCAGTGACCGCTTGTCCCGGTTGGCGACCGACACGAAGACGGTGCCCTCGGCCGGCAACGATCCATAGGCGGCGGTCTGGCTCTTGGCGAAGGCGCTGCCGAAGTCGCGGTCGATGCCCATCACCTCGCCGGTGGATTTCATCTCCGGGCCGAGCAGGGAGTCGATGGCGGTTCCGTCGGCGCCGCGGAACCGGTGGAACGGCAACACCGCCTCCTTGACCGCGATCGGTGCGTCATGGGGCACGTGAGCGCCGTCGCCGGAAGCTACCAGCATTCCCTCCTTGCGGAGATCGGAAATGCTGGCGCCCAGCATGATTCGTGCGCATGCCTTGGCAAGCGGGATCGCTGTTGCCTTGGATACGAAAGGAACGGTACGGCTCGCTCTTGGGTTGGCCTCGAGGACGTAGAGCACGTCGTCTTTGAGGGCATACTGCACATTGAGCAGCCCCACCACGCCGATCCCGTGCGCGATGGCCTCCGTCGCGTGGCGCACCTTCTCGATGTCGCTGCGCCCCAGCGTGACCGGCGGGAGCGCGCAGGCCGAGTCACCGGAGTGGATCCCGGCCTCCTCGATGTGTTCCATCACGCCGCCGATGTAGACCTCGACGCCGTCGCACAAAGCGTCGACGTCGATTTCGACCGCGTCTTCCAGGAAGCGGTCGACGAGCACCGGGTGCTCCGGGGACAGCTCGGTGGCGCGGGCGATGTAGCCCTCGAGGGTCTCGTCGTCGTAGACGATCTCCATGCCGCGACCGCCCAGCACGTACGACGGCCGTACCAGCACCGGATAGCCGATGTCCTCGGCGATCCGGCGAGCCTGTGCGAAAGTCGTCGCCATGCCGAAGCGCGGTGCCGGCAGGCCGGCGGCATGCAGCACGTCGCCGAAAGCGCCGCGGTCCTCGGCCAGATCGATGGCCTCCGGCGGGGTGCCGACGATCGGAACTCCGGCATCGGCGAGCCGTTGAGCCAGACCCAGCGGGGTCTGGCCGCCGAGCTGAACGATGACCCCGACGACCCCCGGGCCACCGGTACCCGATTGCGCCTCGGCGCGGAACACCTCCAGGACGTCCTCGAACGTCAGCGGCTCGAAGTACAGCCGGTCGGCGGTGTCGTAATCGGTGGACACCGTCTCCGGGTTGCAGTTGACCATCACGGTCTCAAAACCCGCCTCCGACAGGGTGGTTGCGGCGTGCACGCAGCTGTAATCGAACTCGATGCCCTGGCCGATCCGGTTGGGTCCGGAGCCCAGGATCAACACCTTGGGCTTCTCGGTCTGCGGCGCCACCTCGCTCTCGGCCGCGGGGTCGATCTCGTAGCTGCTGTAGTGGTAGGGCGTCTTGGCCTCGAATTCGGCCGCGCAGGTATCCACCGTCTTGTACACCGGGTGGATGTCCAGTCGTGCGCGCAACGAGCGGACGCCGTTTTCCCCGGCCAATTCCGGACGCAGCGCAGCGATCTGGCGGTCTGACAGGCCGTTGTGCTTGCTACGCCGCAGCAGGTCGGCGTCGAGCACTGGGGCATCGACCAGCTCGGCGCGCAGCTTGACCAGCTCGCCGATCTGGGCGACGAACCACGGGTCCACCCCGCTGGCCTTGGCCACCCGCTCCACCGCAGCGCCATGGCGCAAGGCGAGTTCGATGTCGTAAAGCCGGCCTTCGGTCGGGGTCAGCAGCCGGGTCAGCACATCCTCGACGTCGCCTTCGGGATCGGGCTTGGTCCAAAAGCCCGCGCGGGTGGTCTCCAGCGACCGCATCACCTTGCCGAGTGCCTCGACGAAGTTGCGGCCCAACGACATCGCCTCACCCACGGATTTCATCGTGGTGGTCAGGGTCGGGTCCGCACCGGGGAACTTCTCGAAGGCGAACCGCGGCGCCTTGACCACGACGTAGTCCAGGGTGGGTTCGAAGCAGGCGGGCGTCTCCTTGGTGATGTCGTTGACGATCTCGTCGAGGGTGTAGCCGATGGCCAGCTTGGCGGCGATCTTGGCGATCGGAAAGCCGGTGGCCTTGGACGCCAACGCGCTGGACCGGGAAACCCGCGGGTTCATCTCGATGACGATCAGCCGGCCGTCGTCCGGGTTGATCGCGAACTGGATGTTGCAGCCCCCGGTGTCCACGCCGACCTCACGCAGGATCGCGATGCCCAGATCGCGCATCCGCTGGTACTCCCGGTCGGTCAGCGTCATGGCCGGCGCGACGGTGACCGAGTCCCCGGTGTGCACACCCATCGGGTCGACGTTCTCGATCGAGCACACCACCACGACGTTGTCGCGGCCGTCGCGCATCAGCTCGAGCTCGAATTCCTTCCAGCCGTAAATCGACTCCTCGATCAGCACGTTGGCGCTCGGTGAGGCCGCCAGACCGGCGCCGGCCATCCGGTCGACCTCTTCGGCCGAGTGGGCCATACCCGAACCCAGCCCGCCCATGGTGAAACTGGGCCGCACGACTACCGGCAAGCCGAGCTCCTCGACCGTCTCGCGGACCTCGTCCATGGTGAAACACACTCGGCTCAGGGCCGATTCGCCGCCGACCTTGGCGACGATGTCTTTGAACATCTGCCGGTCCTCGCCGCGCTGGATCGCGTCAAAGTCCGCGCCGATGAGCTCGACGCCGTAGCGTTCCAGCGCCCCGTTCTCGTACAGCGCGACGGCGGTGTTGAGCGCGGTCTGGCCGCCCAGGGTGGCCAGCAGTGCGTCGATTTTGTTGCCGCGCTCGGCCTGCTGGGCGAGCACCCGTTCGACGAAGGCCGCCGTGATGGGCTCGACGTAGGTGAAGTCGGCGTACTCCGGGTCGGTCATGATGGTGGCCGGGTTGGAGTTGACCAGGCTGACCTGCAGTCCCTCGGCGCGCAGCACCCGACACGCCTGGGTGCCGGAGTAGTCGAATTCGCAGGCCTGGCCGATGACGATGGGCCCTGAGCCGATCACCAGCACGTGGCGTAAGTCGGTGCGACGCGGCACTAGCGTCCCCTTCCCCTACTGGCGCGAGAGTGCGCATATGTGCGGCAATTACGGCGTGTTGCCGTACAGACACGCACGCTCGCGGTCATTGCCGGCCTGCCATCAGGTCGACGAATTGGTCGAACAGGTATTCCGCATCGTGTGGACCGGCCGCGGCCTCCGGGTGGTACTGCACCGAAAATGCCCGCCCGTCAGCGAGTCTGACACCTTCCACCACCCCGTCGTTGGCGCAGGTGTGGCTGACGACCGCGGGGCCGAACGGGGTGTCGAAGGACTGCCCCGCCTCCCCTTCCAGCGCGAAGCCGTGGTTCTGCGCGGTCACCGCGACCCGGCCGGTGACGTGGTCGATGACCGGGATGTTGATCCCGCGGTGGCCGAAGACCATCTTGTAGGTCGACAGGCCCAGCGCCCGGCCGAGGATCTGGTTACCGAAACAGATTCCGAATAGCGGGATTCCGGCGCCAAGCACCTCTTGGGTGAGCGCGACGATGTGATCGGCGGTGGCTGGGTCGCCGGGGCCGTTGGACAGGAACACGCCGTGCGGTTTGATTTCGGAGATCTGGTCAAAGGTCGCCGACGCCGGCAGCACGTGGCTGCGGATTCCGCGCCGGGCGAAGTTGCGCGGGGTGTTGGTCTTGATCCCCAGGTCCAACGCGGCCACGGTAAACCGTTGCGGGGCTTCGGGCTCCACCACATAGCTGCCCGGCGTGCTGACCTCGCCGGCCAGGTCGGCACCGAGCATCGACTGCTGGCCCCGAACCCGTTCCACCAGCTCGGCGGGATCGGCCAGCGCGGCGCCCGAGAACACTCCGGCTTTCATCGAGCCGCGGCTACGCAGATGCCGTACCACCGCCCGGGTGTCGATGCCGGCGATCCCGACGATGTGCTGACGGACCAGCTCGTCCTCCAGCGTGCCGGTGGCACGCCAGTTGGAGGCGACCGGCGACGGGTCGCGCACCGCGTAGCCGGCGACCCAGATCTTGTCGCCGCGGCTCTCGCCGTCCTCGTCGTTCCAGCCGGTGTTGCCGATCTGGGGCGCGGTGGCCACCACGATCTGCCGGTAATAACTCGGATCGGTCAGCGTCTCCTGGTAGCCGGACATGCCGGTGCTGAAGACGGCTTCGCCTAGCGTCTGGCCGATTTCGCCGAACGGGGTCCCGGTGAAGACGCGGCCGTCTTCGAGTACCAGTAGAGCCTTACTCACACAACCTCCTCCTGCTCGCCGTGCGGCTCAAGCCAGCCTTCGTACCCGATGCGGTTGCTTGCGCGGAATCCGGTGTCGATCTCAACGCCCGACGGCAGTCGCCACCGGATCGCGAGTATCCCATTGCGGGCGGCGACCTTTCCGGCGATGCCGCGCTCGGCGCGAACGGCCGTAATCGATTCCTGCGGAATCCAAATCGGGTTGGCACGGATGCGTTCCAGCATTATTCCTTCGGGGTAGCGGGTAAGCACCGCTTTGCTGCGGTAGCCGAGATGACCTGCGGTGACCCGGTCGTTCCACTCCGGCGCCAGCGTGGACCCGACGTAAACACCGCGGATGGTGGCGGTCGCGCCGCCCACCTGGTCGGGCGCCTCGGGCAGGTTGCCGATCAGCTCGTCCTGCCGCCGCGCCCGACGTCGCCACCCGAGCATCATCAGCTGGATCGCGATCGCTATCGCCACCACCAGCACGGCCGCGAAAATCAGCGACCCCACCAGCGTGCCCGAGTTCATGCCGGACTCTTCCCATTCCGAGCCGTCAACTTCCCGCGCAGCAGAGTCGCGGTCACGGTGGCGGGCAACGTCATCGACTCGTACGGGGTGTTGGCCGACCGGCTGGCCAGTTCGGGCCCGGCCACCGTCCAGGTGGCATCGGGATCCACCACGGTCAGGTTCGCCGGCTCCCCCACCTCCAGCGGCCGCCCATGATCGGGCAACCCCACGATGCGGGCCGGGTTCTCGCTCATCACCCGGGCGACATCGCGCCAGCTCATCAGGCCCGGCAGCACCATCGTCTGAACCACCACCGACAGCGCCGTCTGCAGGCCGAGCATGCCCGGCCGCGCCGCGGAGAATTCGACGCACTTCTCGTGTTCGGCGTGCGGTGCGTGGTCGGTGGCCACACAGTCGATTACCCCCTCGGCCAACGCCTGACGCAAGGCCATCGCATCGGCGGCTTCACGCAGCGGCGGGTTGACCCGATTCACCCCGTCGTAGCTGGCCAGCCTGCTGTCGTCAAGCAGCAGATGATGCGGGGCAACTTCGGCGGTGATCAAAATCCCCTGCCCCTTAGCCCATTTCAGAATCTCAACGGTGCCCGCGGTGGAGGCATGGCAGATGTGTACGCGGGCGCCGGCATCACGGGCCAGCAAGGCGTCGCGGGCGACGATCGATTCCTCGGCGGCCCTGGGCCAGCCCGCGAGTCCGAGCCTGGCCGCCGTGGGCCCTTCGTGTGCGACGGCGCCGACGGTGAGCCGGGGCTCCTCGGCATGCTGGGCGATCAACACCCCAAGCCCGGTGGCGTATTCCAGGGCGCGGCGCATCACCAGCGGATCGTGCACGCAGATGCCGTCGTCGGAGAACATCCGCACCTGGGCGGCACCGGCGGCCATCATGCCCATCTCGGTGAGCTCGGTTCCGGCCAGCCCCACGGTGACCGCACCGACCGGGTGCACGTCGACCAGGCCGACCTGCTGGCCGCGATGCCAGACGTGGTCGGTGACCACCGGGCTGTCGGCCACTGGGGTGGTGTTGGCCATCGCGAAAACCGCCGTGTAGCCCCCTAAAGCCGCTGCCGCCGAACCGGTTTCGATGTCTTCGGCATACTCACGGCCGGGCTCGCGCAGGTGGGTGTGCAGGTCGACCAGCCCGGGTAGCAGCACATGGCCGGTGGCATCGATGACGTCGGCTAGATCGGGGATCTCGAGGTCCGCGCCGATATCCGCGATCTGGCCGTCTCGCCCAGGACTGGAGACCAGCACGTCGACGGGCTCCCCTTCGCCGTACAGCCGGACCCCGCGAAGCAGCACACTCATGCGGCGCCCTCCCTACCCACGTTGGCCGCCGACCCCGTGCCGACCAGGACATGAAACAGCACCGCCATCCGGATATGGACGCCGTTGGAAACCTGTTGCAGCACGGCCGATTGCGACGAGTCAGCCACCGACGACGCGATCTCCATACCCCGCAGCATCGGCCCCGGGTGCAGCACCACGGCGTGGCCGGGCAGCATTGCCTGGCGCCGGCCGGAAAGCCCGAAGCGAGAAGAATACTCGCGCACGGACGGAAAGAAGCCGCCATTCATCCGCTCGGCCTGCACCCGCAACATCAGCACCGCGTCGGCGGCGGGCAACTCGGCGTCGAAGTCGTTGGACACCGTGACCGGCCAGCCCTCGACCCCGACCGGCAACAGCGTCGGCGGCGCCACCAGCACCACCTCGGCGCCCAGGGTGTCCAGCAGCATCACGTTGGAGCGGGCGACCCGGCTGTGCAGGATGTCGCCGACGATCACGACGCGCCGGCCTTCGATGCCGCCGAGCCGCTGTCGGATGGTCAGCGCATCCAGCAGCGCCTGCGTCGGGTGCTCATGGGTGCCGTCGCCGGCATTGATCACCGAGGGGCCCTCCGAGCCGTTCTCAGCGGTCCAGTCGGCGAGCAGCTGCGCGGCGCCCGACGCCGGGTGCCGGATGATCAGCGCGTCCGCCCCGGCGGCGCGCAGCGTCAGCGCGGTGTCCCGCAGCGACTCCCCTTTGCTCACCGACGATCCGGACGAACTGACGTTGATCACGTCGGCGCTCATCCATTTGCCCGCCACCTCGAACGACACCCGGGTGCGGGTCGAGTTCTCGTAGAACATCGTGATGACGGTGCGCCCACGCAGCGTGGGCAGCTTCTTGATTTCCCGACCGACCAGCGCCTCGGCGAACCGGTCGGCGTCGTCGAGGATCGCGGTGGCTTCGTCACGGGTGAGGTCGCCGGCCGCCAGCAGGTGTCTCGGGCTCATCGGGAGATCACCACGCCGTCGCGGCCGTCGCTCTCCTGCAGCTGCACGTGCACGCTCTCGCTGCGCGACGTCGGCACGTTCTTGCCGACGTAGTCGGCGCGCACCGGCAGTTCGCGGTGGCCGCGGTCGACCAACACGGCCAGTTGCACGGCCTGGGGCCGGCCGACGTCGCGCAACGCGTCCAGCGCGGAGCGCACAGAGCGCCCGGAGTACAGCACGTCGTCGACGAGGATCAGCAGCGTGCCGTTGATTCCGCCGGCCGGGATCGAGGTGGCCTCCAGCGGCCGGGGCGGCTTAATCATCAGGTCGTCGCGGTAGAGCGTGATATCCAATGCGCCGCATGGGACGTCGACGCCGCTGTATTCGGCGATGTGGGCGGCCAGGCGGCTGGCCAGGATGACGCCGCGGGTGGGGATGCCCAGCAGCACCACCCTTGGCGCGTCGGGACCGTCCAGCGCGGTCTTTTCAATGATCTGATGCGCAATGCGGGAAATGGTGCGACCAACGTCGGCCGCTGACATCAACTCTCGGGATTCCCCGAGTTCCCGGCCAATTGCACCATCACCGGCAGTGCCCATGCGAGACCCTGACCTCCTTCTCCGCCTCTCGGGACGGATCGTTAAAGGATGTCGACTGCCGGGCAGCGTAGCACTGCGAGCTACCCGGGCGAAAATGACAGGCTCTGTATCTTCGAAAGAATTAAAGCCCCGCCGAGAAGCAAATCGAGCAGGTTGCCAGGGTCGCCGCGGGCGGGCAAGTGGAGTGGCAGGGCGACTACACGCGCGGGAGGCACACCGACGGCGAGGCCGGGATCACCAGACTCGCCGTCATCTTCGTCCCTTTGCTCCGCCAGCCTCGCCCCAACCCGAGTGACGCGCCGCGAGCTACGCTGGCGGGAATGACAGGCGCGAATTCCTCCGGTTTCCTACACTTCGATTTCGATGCTCTCTACCGGGGCGAGAGTCCCGATGACGGCGTGCCGGCGACGACCTCACCGCCATGGGACACCAAGGCGCCCAAAGAGAATGTACTCAGCTGGGTGGCCGGCGGCTTTGTCCACGGCGACGTCCTCGACACCGGCTGCGGACTCGGCGACAACGCCGTCTACTTAGCCAAGAGCGGATTCCGGGTGACCGGTTTAGACCTCTCGCCGACCGCTTTGATCACCGCCGAGCGGCGGGCCGCCGACGCAGGAGTGCACGTGAAGTTCGCGGTGACCGACTCCACCAGGCTCGACGGCTATACCGACGCGTTCGACGCCGTCGTCGACAGCGGCATGTTCCACTGCCTCGATGACGACGGCAAGCGCAGCTATGCCGCCGCGGCCCACCGGGCCACCAGGCCGGGTGCCACGTTGTTGATCAGCTGCTTCTCCGACGCCAACCCGGTTGACGAGGAATGGCCGCGGCCAGCTGTGTCCGAACAGACGCTGCGGGACGTCCTGGGTGGCGCGGGCTGGGATATTCAATCACTGGAGCCGACCACCTGGCGTCGCGAACAGGACGGTAACGAGATCGAGATGGCGTTCTGGTACGTCCGGGCGCAACGGGCCTGATTACGGCGCCGCCGAGCGTGCGTGTCTGTACGGCAACACGCCGTAATTGCCGCACAAACATGCACTCTCGCACCGGTGGAACCCCTTTCACAGACTTCACCCGGGAGCTTCAGCAGGGTCTCACAGGCCTGCGGCTAACCTGAACCAGATGAATCTCGATGGCAATCAGACCTCAATCCGCGAGGTATGCGATGCCGGCCTGCTGGCCGGCGCGGTCACGATGGTCTGGCAGCGCGGCGAAATGTTGCAGGTCAACGAGATCGGCTACCGGGACGTCGATGCGGGCCTGCCGATGCAGCGCGACACACTGTTTCGCATCGCGTCGATGACCAAACCGGTCACGGTGGCGGCGGTGATGAGCCTGGTCGACGAGGGCAAGCTCACGCTCAAGGACCCGATCGCGCATTGGGCGCCGGAATTGGCCGACGTCCAGGTGCTCGACGACCCCCACGGTCCGCTGGACCGGACGCACCCGGCGTGCCGCCCCATCCTGCTCGAGGATCTGCTGACCCACACCAGCGGCCTGGCCTACGGATTCTCGGTGTCCGGGCCCATCTCGCGGGCTTATCTGCGGCTGCCTTTCAACCACGGCTCGGACGCGTGGCTGACCGAGTTGGCCGCGCTTCCCCTGGTGCACCAGCCCGGCGACCGAGTCACCTACAGCCACTCCATCGATCTGCTGGGCATCATCGCGTCCCGCATCGAGGACAAGCCGTTCCATCAGGTCCTTGACGAACGCGTCCTGGGGCCGGCGGGGATGCCCGACACCGGGGTCTTTGTATCGGCGGCAGCACGGGGCCGCGCCGCGACCATGTACCGGCTCGACGAGCACCATCAGCTGCGGCACGACGTGATGGGGCCCCCGCACGTCACGCCGCCCGAGTTCTGCAATGCCGGCGGCGGGTTGTGGTCGACCGCCGACGACTACCTGCGGTTCGTGCGGATGCTGCTGGCCGGCGGGACGATCGACGGCCTGCGGGTGTTGTCCGAAGAGTCGGTGCGCCTGATGCGCACCGATCGACTCACCAACGAACAGAAGCGGCATGACTTCCTGGGGGCGCCGCACTGGATCGGCCGCGGATTCGGGCTGAACCTGTCGGTGGTGACCGATCCGGCGAAGTCCGCGCCGCTGTTCGGGCCGGGCGGCCTGGGAACGTTCAGCTGGCCCGGCGCCTACGGGACGTGGTGGCAGGCCGACCCGTCCGCTGACGACCTGATCCTGCTGTATCTGATTCAGAACTGTCCCGATCTGAGTGTGGACGCGGCGACGGCCGTCGCGGGTAACACGTCGCTCGCGAAACTGCGCACGGCGCAACCGAAGTTCGTCCGCAACACCTATCGGGCGCTCGGCTTCTAGCTAGATGGTCGACTACCCACCCGGGCGCATCGACGGGGCGCGGCTCGTGTTGCGACCGCCCACGGTCGAGGACGCCGGCGCGATATTCCAACGGGTCGCCCGCGATCCCGAGGTCACCAAGTACCTGCTATGGACGCCGCATCCCGACGTGGCGGCAACGCGGCGGGTGATCACCGAAAAGCTCAATATCAGCGACGACGACCGGACCTGGGCGATCACGCTACGCAACAGCGGCGAGGTCATCGGGATGGCCAGCTGCCGACGCCCGGTGCGGCACTCCGTGGAAATCGGCTACTGCATGGGCCGGCGATGGTGGGGCAAGGGTTACATGCCTGAGGTGGTGGACATGCTGTTGACGACGCTGCAAGCCGAGCGGGACGTCTATCGCGTCTGGGGCACAACGCATGTCGACAACGAGCGCTCGGTCCGGGTGCTGCAACGAGCCGGTTTCGCCCTTGAGGGCCGGTTGGCCCGGCACGCCGTCTACCCCACGATCGGGCCCGAACCGCAGGACAGCTTGCTCTACGCCAAGGCTTTGCGGTAACTCTTCCGCGCCGCCCTCGAGTCACGACCGTCAGGCGTCTTCGGTTACCGCCCGCTTGGCGCTCTCGCCGTTCGCGGAACCATTCAAGCCGGATGCGTCCGACGGCAGCTCGAAGACCGGGGTTGCGGAACCCACGGCAGCGGTCGCCGCACTCCGCTGGGCCTCCATCCGGGTCAGCGCTTCCGCGGTGAACACCGACAACCCGAGTTCCGGGTTGTAGCCGTGGATTTCCTTGACGTCGAGCTGGGCGAGGAAATAGAGGATCTCCTTGGAAACCACCTGGCCCGGAACCAGCACCGGGAAGCCGGGCGGGTAGGGAACGACGAACGTGGTGGACACCAGGTTCGTGCCCTCGGCGAGGCGGCGCCCGGCCGCGCCGATCTGCACGTACTCGCGGTCGGACTCTTCATATCCCGCATAGAAGGCCGCCCGCATGTCGCCGACCGAGCAAGCGTCGACGGGGCGGAAGGCGATGTCGAACTCGCTGAAGTCGGGCAGGTGCGGGAGATCCTGCGTGATCTCTTCGACCCGGCGCTCGTGCAGTGCCCAGTCGGCGACGCTGGCCCCCTCCTTCTCGCGGTCGAAATCGCTTGCAACCCTGCGCAGCACGTCGAGCAGATGATGCACGCTCGACCATGTGACGCCGATCGTGAAGATCAACAGCACGCTGTTGATCGAGGTCTTGTTGATCTGGATGCCGAATCGGTCCATCAGGATCTTCTCGCGGAAGTCGTACCCGTTCATTCCGGTGTTGCCGAGGAACAGGGTGACCCGCGTCGGGTCCAGCACGAACTGATCGGACCGCCAGGCCTCGTTCCACTCGGCCAGCGCGCCCTGCCTGATCTGACGGTAGGAGTCGACCGCGGACGCGCGGAACTCCTCGGGCACCAGGTCGGACTCGTCGAGGATGCGGAACCATTTGCTGATCAGCCGGTCTTTGCGGACGCGGTGACGGAAGACCAGCGCCATGTCGTAGACCTGCCGGACCAGCTGGAAGCCCTCTATGTCGACCTGGCGGCGCGCCAGGTCGAGCGAGGCCAGAAGCTGCTGGTTCGGCGACGTCGAGGTGTGGGTCAAAAACGCCTCACCGAACTGGTCCCGCGCAAGTGAGTTGAAGTCCTGGTCGCGGATGTGGATCATCGACGCCTGCCGAAATGCCGACAGTGACTTGTGCGTCGAGTGTGTGGCGTACACCCGGACCCGCGCCCGGCTGGGGTCGGGCATTAGCCGGTGATCGGCCCACTCCGATCGCGGGATCCCTTCCATCGATGCGACCCAATTCCGGTATTCCTCAGCGTATTCCGGCGACGCCAGCGTCTGCTCGAGATGCTCCGCCGAGATCATGGCGGTGCGTTGCCGGGCCCACGGCACGGCGGTGGCGAACGCGTACCAGGCCTCGTCCCACAGAAAGCAGATGTCCGGCTTGATCGCCAGCACTTCCTCCATGACGCGACGGGGGTTGTAGACCACGCCGTCGAAGATGCAGTTGGTGAGCAACACCATGCGCACCCGGTGCAGCTGCCCGGTCGCCTCGAGATCGAGCAGCGCCTGCTTGACGGTGCGCAGCGGCACCGCCCCGTAGATCGCGAACTGGGGCAACGGATACGCGTCCAGGTACAGCGGATACGCGCCGGCCAGCACCAGACCGTAGTGATGCGACTTATGACAGTTGCGGTCGATCAGCACGATGTCGCCCGGCCGGGTCAGGGACTGCATCACGATTTTGTTGGCGGTCGAGGTGCCGTTGGTGACGAAGTAGGTGTGATTGGAGTTCCAGGTACGCGCGGCCTTGTCCATCGCCTTCTTGATGTTGCCGTGCGGGTCCAGCAACGAGTCCAGGCCACCCGAGGTGGTCGACGTTTCGGCCATGAAGATATTGCGGCCGTAGAACTCCCCCATGTCCTGCAGCGACTTGGAGTTGAAGATGCTGGCGCCACGCGCGATCGGAAGGGCGTGAAATTGTCCCACGGGTGCCGAAGCATAGGCGCGCAGGGCGTCGAAAAATGGTGTGGCGAAGCGGTTCCGGAGGCCGGCGAGCACGGTGCTGTAGAGATCGGTGACGTCGTTGAGGCGGTAGAATGTCCGGTCGTAGACGTCTGGCTCGTCGTCATTGCCCGCCGCGATCGACTCGTCGGTCAGCAGATAGCGGTCGATGTGGGGCCGCAGCTCGCGGATCCATTCTCCGCATTCGATCCAGTCGTTGGCGCGATCATGGATTTGCAGCCCTGCCTCCGAGGCGTCTGAATTATTGGGCCCCAGCAACGAGTTCATCAGCGGCACCCGGTCGCGGGACCGCAGCGGGAGGTCGTGGCGGATGATCGCGGCCTGAATCTCGCCGTTGAGGGCGACCGCGGTGATGGCGTCTTCCACACTGGCCACCACGAGGATTTCGAATTGCACGTCGTCTGACGCGTCGCGCAGCTCCCGCAGGCACGCCGCCAGGCAATCGGGCGCCGTGTGCGGCGAGTCGTCCGCGAGCAGCACGGTGTAGAACTGCTGCCGCTTGGCCTGGGCCACCAGCTCCTGGTCGGCCAAGGGCGCGGACGTGTCGAAAAGCCCGGCGCGGTCACCATATTCACCCAGTAGGCGCACGGCCAGCGATACCTCTTCGGCGAGCCGCACCGTCGAGAGGACCTCCAGATGGGCACGGAACGTCGCCAGATTGTCCGCGCCGGGATAGAGCCAGTACCGCTCGTAGGCGCCGATGCGGTCCATCAGGCGCTTCACCCGGGCAACCTCGTGGGCTTTGTCCAGCCCGGCCAGATCGACCTCGGCGAGGTGACGGCACGCGTCGTCGAGGAGGTTCCAGGTGTCTATCCGCGTGTACGACGGGTTGGCGACCGCGGCTAGCGCGGAAACCCGAAGGCGCCGGGGCCGCGAGCGGTCTGAACTCATAACGTCACTCTGTACTGATGCCGCGAAGTTCTCAATGGCCCAAATCGGGACGCGCCTATTGTTCCGATTTTCCCGGGTTGTCGAGCCGCCGGAGCACCGGCAGCTCCCAACGCCGCGCCGGCAACTCGGTGACGTCGCTGAGCGAACGCAGCACGGCCTGCGTCAATGCCATCAGGGCGGCCATCACCGGAAGCAGTGGCTGCAGCGGCTTGGCCGCCGCGCGAACCGTACTGATGCGGCGGGCCAGGATCAGCCGTTCGACGCAGTGATACAGCCAGGCACCAACACCCAGCGCGTAAATCGACAACGCCGACGCGACGATGGTCCATCCGTAGGCGGCGCAGATGACGGCACCGAGCACCACCGTCGCAGCCAGGACGGAGGCGATGACGACGCGCAGCACCAGCCGACTCAAGAATGCGGCGCCTGGTTCTCAGCGGCGACGGGACGCACTGCTTGAGCGGCCGCCCTGATCTGCGGGGCCACCAGCATGACCTGCCCCAGCACGCCGTTGATGAAGCTGGGCGACTCGTCGGTGGACAGCTCCTTAGCCAGCTGCACTGCCTCGTCGACGGCGACGGGCTCCGGCACGTCCTCGGCGTGCAGCAGCTCCCACACCGCGACCCGCAGGATGGCGCGATCCACCGCGGGCAGCCGGTCCAGCGTCCAGCCCTGCAGATGCGAACTGATCAGGTCATCGATATGCGCGGTGTGCTCGCCGACGCCGCGAGCCACCGTTTCGGTGTACGGGTTCAGCGCCGCCACATCCTGCTTCGCTTCCGTCAGCGCGGTGCGGACCTCGACGATCTCCACCGGGCTCAGGCCGCGGGCCTCGGCTTCGAACAACAAGTCAACGGCTCGCTTGCGGGCCTGGTGGCGTCCTTTAACAGGCCTCGCGGGTTTGCTCACGCGTTTACGCGGCCTAGGTAGTTGCCGTCGCGGGAATCCACCTTCAGCTTGTCTCCGGTGTTGATGAAGAGCGGCACGTTGATCTGGGCACCGGTCTCCATGGTGGCCGGCTTGGTGCCCGCGCTGGACCGGTCACCCTGCAGGCCGGGATCGGTGTGCGACACGATCAGTTCGACGGTCACGGGCAGCTCCAGGTACAGCGGCGCACCCTCGCTGAACGCGATCTGGACCGGCAGGCCCTCCAGCAGGTAGTTCGCCGCATCACCGACGAGGGACTCCGGTAGCGCGTGCTGCTCGTAATTCTCGGAGTCCATGAACACGAAGTCCGAACCGTCGCGGTACAGGTAGGTGGCGTCCCGACGGTCGACCGTAGCGGTCTCCACCTTGACGCCGGCGTTGTACGTCTTGTCGACGACCTTGCCCGAGAGCACATTCTTCAGCTTGGTGCGCACAAAGGCCGGGCCCTTACCGGGCTTGACGTGCTGAAACTCGGTTATCGTCCACAGCTGTCCGTCGATTACCAGGACGAGCCCGTTCTTGAAGTCGGCAGTGCTTGCCACGGTCGTGAGTCTCCTACAGGATGGCCAGTTATTCGGCGATTTGCTTTCGCCCGTTGTCGGGTTACGCGGGGGATCGTTGCTGCCGCGAGCACAACGGGTATCACGTGGAGCTTACCCGCGGCCAGGTCCAGCAATCATCGTCGGCCGCCGCTGCCGCCGCTGAAGTTAGCCGGATCACGCCGTCGCGGCCGTCGACCACCGGAAAGTCGACGTCGAAGGCCCCGGCGCCGCCGGTGTCTCCAGCGACCCCGCCGCGCAAGTCTCAGACCCCGTAAGTATTGCGACCACCCTTTTGAGCCAGTTTTTGAGGCACCACGAACTGGCGCTTTTGATAAGGCAACCTGTCCCGGCTTGGTTGTCTCAATTCTTTAGTTATGAGATTGCCTCGCACGTGGCGTGATCTCGACGGCTTGCCTGGCTACGCCGTCATCGAGGCGACGTGCGCGCGGGTGCGGTTAGCCGGGCTGGCCGGGCTGGCCGGTGGTCCCGTTGCCAGCGGGGCCGACGCCACCGTCACCACCGGGGCCGCCGTTACCACCGGAACCGATCAGCCCGAGAAAGCCGCCGGCCCCGCCGTGACCGCCGTCTCCGCCGTGACCGGTCGCGGAGTTGCCGCCGGCCCCGCCGGTACCCCCGTCACCGGCGTTACCGAATCCGATCACCTGGCCCCCGGCCCCTGCGGCCCCGCCGGCGCCGCCGGTGTCCCCGATACCGGGTTCGCTGCCGGAGACGGTGCCGGAGTTGCCGCCGGCACCACCAGCGCCGCCGTGACCACCGAGGCCGAACTCGATGGCCCCGCCAAGGCCGCCGGCCCCACCGGCCCCGCCGACGTCGCCCGTGGAGATGGCGCTGTCGGTGACGGCCCCGCCGGCCCCACCGGTCCCACCGGCCCCCCCGACTCCGCCGCTGCCGAACTCGACTCCGATGCCGCCGGCGCCGGCAGCGCCGCCGGCCCCACCGTCGTCGCCGAAGGAAATGGTGCTGTCGGTGACGGCCCCGCCGGCCCCACCGGCGCCGCCGTGACCTCCGGCGCCGCCGGTACCGACAAACCCGGTAGAACTGCCGGTGCCGCCGGCCCCGCCGGCTCCGCCGATGTCGCCGGTGGTGACGGTGCTGGATTCGCTCACGGCGCCACCTGCCCCGCCAGCCCCGCCGGCGCCACCGGTGCCACCGCTGCCTGCAATGCCGGCGATGGCGCCCGAGCCGCCGGCGCCGCCGCTCCCACCAATGTCGCCGGTGGTGACGGCGCTGGTCCCGCTTACGGCACCACCTGCCCCACCGGCGCCACCGAGACCACCGGCACCGCCGGTTCCGATAAAGACGGTGCTGCCAGCAGCGCCGGCACCACCGGCCCCACCGTCGTCACCGGTGATCACAGCGCTCGATCCGCTCACAGCTCCAGCCGAACCACCGGCACCACCGGCACCACCGGCACCACCCACGCCGAACTGGGTAACGCTGCCAGCGCCGCCGGCCCCACCAGCCCCCCCGTCGTCGCCGATGCCGACGGTGCTGCCGACGATGGCCCCGCCAGCTCCACCGGCTCCGCCGTTTCCTCCATTACCGCCTTTGCCGGCCACCACGGCGCCACCGGCGCCACCGGCTCCGCCGTCGTCTCCCGAGTGGACGATGCTGTCGGTAACAGTCCCAGCACCCCCGCCGGCCCCGCCATGACCGCCGTGGCTAACGGAGGTCACGATGTTGCCGCTGGCGCCCGTGCCGGTGCCACCGGCGCCGCCGGCACCGCCGATGTTACCGGCGTTGACGGTGCTGGATCCGCTCACGGCACCGCCGACACCGCCGGCACCGCCCGCACCGCCGGCCCCGCCGGCACCGACGAACCCGGCCCAGCTACCAGCACCCCCAACACCGCCGACCCCGCCCGTGTCGCCCGTGCCGACGGAGGAGCCGCCGGTGACCGCCCCGGCGTCGCCGCCGTTACCGCCGGCAGCGCCGTTACCGCCGTTATTGACGAACCCGGAAATGCTGCCGCCACCGCCGGCACCGCCCGCCCCGCCGGTGTCGCCGGCCTGGACAGTGCTATTGGTGACAATCCCCCCGCCACCGCCGTTACCGCCGGCACCGCCGTCACCACCGTTGCCGAACAGCGCGGCGAGGTTGCCGGCTCCACCGGTGCCTCCAGCTCCGCCGCTGTCGCCGGAGTAGACGGTGCTGTTGGTGACGGTCCCGACGGCGCCACCGAGCCCGCCGGCCCCGCCATGACCACCTTGACCGCCGAGGGCCAGGCCCCCAACCCCTCCGATGCCGCCCGCTCCGCCGATGTCGCCGGAGTAAACGGTGCTGTTAGTAACGGCCCCGCCAGAGCCACCCGCCCCGCCGGCCCCGCCGAAACCGCCGTTGCCGATCGGCCCGACAGCCGCACCGCCGGCGCCGCCGGCACCGCCCGCCCCGCCGACGTCGCCGGATAAGACGGTGCCCCCGCTGACGTCAGCGGCAGCCCCGCCCTGTCCGCCACTGCCGCCGCGCCCGCCATCCCCGACGAGATACCCGCCATGACCACCGCCACCACCGGCACCGCCGGCACCGCCGTTCCCGCCGGCTACCGTCGCGCTGCCGCCGAGGCCGCCACTGCCGCCGGCACCGCCAGTGCCGAAAAAGCCTGCGGACCCGCCGGCCCCGCCAGCCCCACCCACGGCGCCGCCGGTACTGGCGCCACCAGCCCCACCCGCGCCGCCGTTGCCCGTCAGCAATCCGGCGACACCACCGCGACCGCCGGCACCGCCGTTGACCCCCGCGCCCCCGGCACCACCGGTACCGATCAGCCCGGCAGCCCCGCCTCCGCCGCCCTGCCCAGCCGCGTCGGTCGCCCCGGCCCCGCCGTTACCGAAGAGAATCCCGCCGGCACCACCAGTGGCTTGCGCCCACGTGCCGCCCGCTATCCCGTTGGCGCCGTTGCCGATCAGCGGACGCCCCAGGAGCGCCTCGGTGGGCGCGTTCACCGCGTTGAGGAGAGTGTGCTCGACGGTCTGTAGTGGCGAAGCGTTGGCGGCTTCTGCGCCCGCATATGCACCCCCCGCAGCGTTCAACGAGGCCACGAACTGCTGATGCGACGCCGCCATCTGCGCGCTCAACGATTGAAAACGCTGACCATGAGAAGAAAACAATGCCGCAATCGCCGCCGACACCTCATCCTCCGCCGCAGCCACCACCGACGTGGTGGACACAGCGGCGGCGGCGTGCGCGCGAACCAACGCCGCACCGATACCCGTCAAATCCGAAGCCGCCGAACCCAACACGTCCGGGAGCGCCACCACATACGACACGTCGCCCTGCCCTCCTACCCCAGAGAGATAGCGAGAAAAGACTAGACCCGCCCAACGCGCCGTGTATATAACCCAACGGGCCGTACATAGACAGTCAACGCCGCAAAGACTGCCCCGCCCGCACACGGCAACGGCGCGTCGAAATCCCCAGCTCCGGTCCGAGTCGAGCGCTCGGCTGAGGCGATATTTGAGAATCCAACAACGTTAGTTTTGCCACTGCCGCGGCTCAGTGAAGCCCGTGGTTCGGGCTTTAGGGCGTTTGACGTTAGCCGGACTGGCCAGATTGGCCGGTGGTGCCGTTACCGGCGGCGCCGGTGCCGCCGTTACCGCCGGGGCCGCCGTGTCCGCCGGTGCTGAACAGCCTGGGGCCGCCGCCGTCACCACCGTCGCCGCCGTCTCCGCCGTGACCGGTCGGGGAGGCGCCGCCGGCCCCGCCGGTACCGCCGCCACCGCCAGTACCGATGCCGATCACCTGGCCGCCGGCGCCGCCCGCCCCTCCGGCCCCGCCGGTATCCCCGGTACCGGTTCGCTGCCGGTCACGGTCCCGGAGTTGCCGCCGGTACCGCCGGCGCCGCCATGACCGCCGCTGCCGAACTCGATGATCCCGCCGGCGCCACCGGAACCACCGGCCCCACCGACGTCTCCCGTCGAGATGGTGCTGTCGGTGACGGCCCCTCCTGCCCCGCCGGCACCGCCGTTACCGCCGTTACCGCCGTTGCCGACAGTCCCGCCTACGTTGCTGGCACCGCCGGCCCCGCCGGCCCCGCCGTTGTCGCCGGCGGTGACGGTGCTGGATCCGCTCACGGCCCCGCCGGCCCCACCGGCACCGCCGTTACCGGCGTTACCGCCGTTACCGACCAACTCGGCTATGGCGCCGACGCCGCCGGCCCCGCCGGCCCCGCCGTTGTCACCGGTGGTGACGGTGCTGGATCCGCTCACGGCCCCGCCGGCCCCACCGGCTCCACCGGCACCGCCGTCACCACCGTTAACGAAATACCCGGCAATGTACCCTGCCCCGCCTGCCCCGCCGGCCCCGCCGTCGTCGCCGATGGTGACGGTGCTGCCGGTGACAGCCCCGCCAGCCCCACCGGCCCCGCCGGCCCCGCCATTACCGCCATGGCCAGCCACGATTGCCCCGCCGGCGCCGCCGGCCCCGCCGTTGTCGCCGGAGTAAACGGTGCTGCCGGTGACGGCCCCGCCAGCCCCACCGGCCCCGCCGGTGCCGCCGTTACCGCTTTGGCCAGCCACGATTGCCCCGCCGGTGCCGCCGGCCCCGCCGTTGTCGCCGGAGTGGACGGTGCTGTCGGTGACGGTCCCGCCGGTCCCGCCGGCCCCGCCATTACCGCCGTGGCCAGCGGAGGTGCCGCCGGTGCCGGTGCCGGCGCCGGGGCCGCCGGCCCCGCCGGCCCCGCCGTTGTCGCCGGCGGTGACGGTGCTGGATGCATTCACGGCCCCGCCTGCCCCGCCGTTACCGCCGGCACCACCGCTAGCGCCGTTACCGACCAACCCGGAAGAGCTGCCGGCGCCGCCGGCACCACCGACACCACCCACGTCGCCCGTGCCGACGTCGGAGGCACCCGTGACGGCCCCGGCGTCGCCGCCGTTGCCGCCGGCACCGCCGGCACCCCCGTTACCGACGTACCCGGCAAGGCTGCCAGCACCGCCGGCACCGCCGGCACCACCCACGTCACCCGTGCCGACGTTGCCGCCGGTGACGGCCCCGACGTCGCCGCCGTTGCCGCCGGCACCACCGGCACCGCCGTTACCGACAAACCCCGGAAGGCTGCCGCCGCCGCCGGCGCCGCCCGCTCCGCCGGTGTCGCCGGAAAAGACAGTGCTGTTGGTGACCGCCCCCCCGGCACCGCCGTTACCGCCGGCACCGCCGGCACCGCCGTTGCCGAAGGACGGGGCGTAGCTGCCGGCTCCGCCGGCCCCGCCCGCCCCGCCGATGTCGCCGGAGTAGACGGTGCTGCCGGTGACGGTCGCGGCGGCGCCACCGGCCCCGCCGGCCCCGCCGCCACCGCCGTTGCCGATCAGGCCGCCACTCACGCCGCCGGCCCCGCCGGCCCCGCCCGCCCCACCGATGTCGCCGGATGAGACAGTGCTGTTGCTGACGGCCCCGCCGCCTCCGCCGGCACCGCCGTTACCGCCGGCCCCGCCATCGCCGACAAGATACCCGCCATGACCGCCGGCCCCGCCGCTTCCGCCGGCTCCGCCGTTATCGCCGGCGACGGTCGCGCTGCTACCGGCCCCGCCGCTGCCGCCGGCCCCGCCATTGCCGAAGAAGCCCGCCGACCCGCCGACCCCACCGGCCCCACCGCTGGCGCCATCGGTGCCGGCACCCCCAATCCCACCCACGCCGCCGTTACCCAGCAGTAATCCACCGCCACCACCGCGACCCCCAGCCCCTCCGGTTGACCCCGCACCACCGGCACCTCCGTTGCCGATCAGCCCAGCAGTCCCGCCAACCCCGCCTTGACCTGCCGCATCGGTCGCGCCGAACCCGCCATTGCCGACGAGAATCCCTCCGGCGCCGCCGTTGGCTTGCGCCAACGTCCCACCCGCAATCCCGTTGGCGCCGTTACCGATCAGCGGGCGGCCCAGCAGCGCGTCGGTAGGCGCATTCACGATGTTGAGCAGGGTTTGCAAGGGAGAGGCGTTGGCTGCCTCCGCCCCCGCATAAGCAGCGGACGCCGCCGTAAGCGAGGTCGCGAACTGCTGATGCAACACCGCCATCTGCGCGCTCAGCGACTGGAACTGTTGACCGTGAGACGAAAACAGCACCGCTATGGCCTGCGACACTTCATCGCCCGCAGCGGCGGCCACCGCCGTAGTAGGAACCGCCGCCGTAGACGCCTCAGCGAGGCGCGAACCGATATCCGCCACATCCGCTGCGGCGGCCAGCACAGTCTCTGGTGTTGCAATCAGATAGGACACCGTTGTCCCTCCATCGAGTCCCCGTCATCGGAATATGGAGCTGGAGCCGGAGCTGAGTATCTCGTCTTGCATCCAAAATGTGGAGAGTTCCGCCAAAAATCTCGGATTATCGAGACTTTGGAGGTGGCGGCCCCTCATCGGACATGCACCGAAGCGCGTCGCGTTTGGCATCAACATTTGAGAATCCGAGAACGTTAGTTCTGGTACGCCGGTGCGTTCGACCGAGCACATTGTCGTGTGAGACCTGACTTGCTCACGATTCGGGGTTCGCGGTGGTCGCGGCGGGTTGACCTGTGGTTTTACGGTTTGGTCTGTTGGGATTTGCGCACTAAAGCCGGGGGCCGGGGCTGCCCTGGTGGCCAATGTCTGCGTCGTGAGTATCGTGGTTGGGCGCATGGTGGCGCGTAGGTTGCCGTGCTGATGGGCTGCGGTGGGTTGCGTGTGGTGGCCGTTGAGGTTGTGCCGCTTGGCGGATGGTGACGGTCACGCCCCGGCGCGGATTGGGCAGCCGAAAGTTGTCGTACCCGGCTGCGATGATGTGGTTATGTCTTTGACCGCATCGCCTCCCGCGACAGCCAGGCCGGCTGAGCGTCTTGAGGTGTTGTTCGGGGAGTTGGCGGAGTTGGCCGGTCAGCGCAACGCGATTGATGGGCGCATCGTGGAGATCGTCGCCGAGATGGAGCGTGACGAGCTGTGCGGTGTCACCGGTGCGCGGTCGGTCGCGGCGCTGGTGGCGTGGAAGCTGGGCTGGTCATCGGCGAACGCCCGTGCGATCAGCACGATCGCGCGCCGGCTGGAGGCGTTTCCGCGTTGCGCGCAGGGCATGCGGGAGGGTCGACTCTCACTCGATCAGGTCGGTGTCATCGCGGCGCGCGCGGGTGAGGGATCTGATGAGCATTACGCGGAGTTGGCCCGGGTCGCCACGGTCAACCAGCTGCGCACCGCGGTCAGCCTGGAACCGCGGCCCGAACCCGATTCTGGGCCGCACCCGCAACCCTCGATCACTGCCTCGATCACGAAGACCTCCAGCGAGGAGTTCAGCTGTTGGCGGATCACACTTGGCCACCTGGACGCGGCGAAGTTCGACGCGGCGCTGGCGTCTCATCGGGATGCGTTGATCGCCGAGTGGAAACTCGATCACGGCACGGGCGGCCGCGCATCCGATATCGCGCCGCCGTTGCCGGGCACCCTCGAGGCGTTTATGCGCCTGGTCGAGGCCGGATGGGATACCGAGGCGGCCCGCCGACCGCACGGGCATCACACCACGGTGGTGGTGCATGTGGACGTGGCCCAGCGCGCCGCCGCGCTGCATCTAGGTCCGCTGCTGACCGAAGCCGAACGTCAGTACCTGACCTGTGATGCCACCTGTGAGGTCTGGTTCGAACGTGGCGGCGAGGTCATCGGCGCCGGCCGAGCGACCCGTCAGATCAACCGGCGGCTTCGCCGCGCGCTCGAGCACCGCGACTGCACGTGCGCGGTTCCTGGCTGCGGTGCTACCCGTGGTCTGCACGCGCACCACATCGTGCATTGGGAAGACGGCGGCCCCACCGAGTTGGCCAACCTGGTGCTGGTATGCCCGTATCACCACCGGCTGCACCATCGGGGCGCCATCACCATCACCGGACCCGCAGACGCTTTGAGGATCACCGACGACGCCGGGCGCCTCCTGAGTCCGGGATCGCTGGCCCGCCCACCAACTCGACCCCCACCCGCGGTGCCACCGTGGCCCGGGCCCACCGGCGAGCGCGCCGACTGGTGGTGGTACGACCCCTTCCAGCCGCAACCACCACCAACAACCAACTAGGGTTGGTTAGCAGCATCACAAAAGAAGCTGAAACGGGTTCAGGCATAAAGAATTTCGTTTGCGTTACCCACTGCTAACGGACCTTGATATCAAGGCCGACAACCAGGCCCGCACCGCCGCCGACCCGATACCCACGGCCCTCCTCAAGATCCCCCCTGACGTGCGCACCAAATTGAGCCAAGTCGGGTGTGAGAGTTCGCCGAGATTGGTCCCGGCGAATGCATCGGCCGAAGGCTAGTCGTAAAACTACGATTGACCCACCATCCGTCGGGCAGGCGTGAATCGGACGGGCATGGACTTGATGGTTCGGCGGCTTCGGATTTGACCGGTATTGGTTCTGCGCTGATCTACGACCTAGTGGAAATCGTCAGCATCGGCGATTACGACAGCGACGACCGTTTCGAGCAAGCGGTGACGCAGATGTTCCAATACGGCACAGAGTTAGGGACGCGCAACGCGCGGAGCCTGGCGACGACATCGCTACATCGCTACTTCAGGCCGAGGTCGACGGCCATGCCTTACGGGGCGTTCAGCGAGCTCCGCAGACGGGCACCTGTTGCCTGGCATCCCTACAAGGAAGGACCGGGCTTTTTTGCGCTGACAGGCTATGACGAGGTACAGGCCGTGTCGCGAGATAGCGAAACGTGGTCGTCGCAGGCGAACGGTATCGTCTTTGAACTCCCCACCCCCGAACAGCGGGCAACGCTTGGGTTGATCATGTTGCAGATGGACCCGCCGCGGCACACCGAATTTCGCAAGTTGATTAATAAGGGCTTCACGCCACGCCAGGTCGCGCGGCTGAACGATCACGTCGCAGACCTGGCGCGGCAGATCGTCGACGATGTGATCGAGCACGGCGAATGTGACTTCGCGAGGGACGTGGCAGGCGCGCTGCCGTCCTCCGTTATCGCCGAAATACTCGGCATTCCAGCAGAAGACGGCCGCCGACTGGCCACAATACTCCGCTGTTTGACCTGTTTGTGCAGGTCACGGATGGCACGAACTAAGCCAGAATGGCCAATTCTTTCGGGAACCGGGTCAGCAATTCCGCTGACTCTGGCTCAGCGCCAACCACCAGCGTGTCCTCGATACGGACACCACCCCGGCCCGGCAGGTAAACACCCGGCTCAACCGTCACCACCGAGCCCGCAAGGAGCGTCCCGGTGGACGTGGCCCCAATACCCGGCGCTTCGTGGATCTGCAGCCCGACACCGTGCCCCAAGCCATGGCTGAACTGCTCGCCGTAGCCCGCGTCGACGATCAGCTGCCGCGCCGCGCCATCCACGTCCCGCAGGCCGGCTCCGGGGTGCAGCGCCTCCCGGCCGGCCCGCTGCGATTCGGCGACCAGCGCGTAGATCTCCAGCTGCCAGTCGGCGGCCTTGCCCAGTACGAAGGTGCGGGTCATGTCGGAGTGGTAGCCGGCCACCAGCGCGCCGAAGTCGATCTTGACGAAGTCCCCGGCCGCCAGCACCGCATCGGTGGGCCGGTGGTGCGGGATCGCCGAGTTCGGCCCGGCGGCCACGATGGTCTCGAAAGAGATCGCGTCGGCCCCGTGGTCGAGCAGCAGGCCCTCCAGCTCGCGGGCCACCATACGTTCGGTGCGGCCGGGCCGCAGGCCGCCGCGCTCGATCAGGTCGGCCAGCGCGGTGTCGGCCGCGTCGCAGGCCAGCCGCAGCAGCGCGAGCTCTCCGTCGTCCTTGATCTCACGTAGGGCCTCAACCGTGCCGGCGGCCCGCACCAGGTCGGTGCTGCCGTCGCGCTCTCTCAGCTCGCTCTTGAGCGCGTCAAAGCCGTCGACGGTGACGACATTGCTTTCGAAGCCCAGTTTTCCTACGCCGCCGCCGGCGGCCCGACCGGCCAAATGACGCCCAAGGGCCCGCTCGATGGCGATCTCCAGCTCGGGCGCCTGCTCGGCAGCCTGGGTGCGGTAACGTCCGTCGGTGGCCAGCACGGCTCCCCGATCGTCGGCGAATACCAGCAACGCGCCGTTTGACCCGGTGAATCCCGACAGGTACCGCACGTTGACCAGGTCTGTGACCAGCATCGCATCCAACCCGCTGGCCCCAATGTGCTGTTTTAAATTGTCTCGTCGCTGGGAATATGTCACGACCCTTGACGCTACTCGCTACTCTGATTGGCCATGAGGTCTTGGATGCTGCGTGGGCTGGTGTTCGCCGCGGTCATGGTCGTCGTCCGGTTGATCCAGGGAGTGGTGATCAACGCGTGGCAGACGCAGGCCGGTCTGGCCAGCCTGGTCCTGCTGTTCTTCTTCGTCGTCGGCGTCGGGGTGTGGGGCGTTTTGGACGGCCGCGCGGACGCCGTCGCCAACCCCGACCCGGACCGCCGCCAGGATCTGGCGATGACGTGGCTGCTGGCCGGACTGGTCGCGGGCGTCCTCAGCGGCGCGGTGTCCTGGCTGATCGCCCTGTTCTACAACGGGCTCTACACCGGCGGCCTGATCAGCGAGCTGACGACATTCGCGGCCTTCACCGCGCTCGCCGTTTTCCTGCCCGCGATTATCGGTGTGGCTATCGGCCGCTGGCGGGTGGACCGCAATCCCCCGGCTCCTGTCGGAGGTGTGACTGCGGGCGAGCGGGCCGATACCGATGTGTTCTCGGCCGTGCGCGATGACGCCCCGACCGGCGAGGTGGCCCTGGATCACGAGGGCGCGCGGGCACCCGCTGCGACAGCAGTGGCCACCAAAGAACGCGAGGCCAGCGCAGAACGCGAAACCGAGACGGTCGCCACCCCCGAGCCCGAGGCGGCTACCGAGGTGATTCCGACGATCAAGCACGAGCATGAGGCACCCACCGAGACGATCGCCACTACCGACGAGGCGGCAAAAACCGAGGTGATCCCGACGCACACCGACCCGAAGCCCGCGTGGCCGGGTTCTTCGGCGACCTGGTCGGACCCGGAGTCCAAGAAGGACTAGCCGCTAGGCCCCGGCTAGTCCTTGGTGCCGGCCAGATAGCGCAACGCAAGCAGGTAACCCTGGATACCCAGCCCGACGATGACCCCGGTCGCGATCGGGCTGAGGTAGGAATGACGCCGAAACTCCTCGCGCGCATGAACGTTGGAGATGTGCACCTCGATGAGGGGCGCGCGTAGTTCGGCGCAGGCATCACGCAGCGCCACCGACGTGTGGGTGAGGCCACCGGCGTTGAGGATCACCGGCTCGCCCGCGTCAGCGGCCAGATGAATCCAGTCCAGCAGCTCAGCTTCGCTATCACTTTGCCGAACAACAGCTTTGAGACCCAAAGCGGCTGCCTCGCGCTCGATCAGCGCGGTCAACTGGTCGTGGGTAGTATCCCCGTAGACGTCCGGCTCACGCCGGCCCAGCCGGCCCAGGTTCGGGCCGTTGATGACATTGACGGTATTCATGGGGCGGTCACTCCTGCATAGGCGGTCACCAGCAGCCCAGGGTCCGGTCCCACCAGCCGGCCCGGCTTGGCCAGGCCGTCCAGCACCACGAACCGCAGCACACCGGCCCGGGACTTCTTGTCCCCGGCCATGTATTCCAACAACTGCGGCAGCGCGTCGGCGTCGTAGCTGACCGGCAGCCCAAGCGACGCCAGAATGGCGCGGTGCCGCTCGGCGGTGGCGTCGTCCAGCCGCCCGGTAAGCCTGGCCAGTTCGGCCGCGAACACCAGGCCGACTGACACCGCGGCGCCGTGCCGCCACTGATAGCGCTCCCGGCGCTCGATCGCATGCGCCAAAGTGTGCCCATAGTTCAGGATTTCGCGCAGCTCCGATTCCTTCTCGTCGGCGCCGACGACCTCCGCCTTGACCGCGATCGCGCGCCGGACCAGCTCTGCCAGCACATCACCCTTCGGGTCCAGGGCAGCCTGCGGGTCGGCTTCGATGACGTCCAGGATGACCGGGTCCGCGATGAAACCCGCCTTGACCACTTCGGCCATTCCGCAGACGATTTCGTTGCGCGGCAACGTTTCCAGTGTCGTCAGGTCGACCAGGACCGCGAGCGGCTGGTGAAACGCGCCGACCAGGTTCTTGCCCGCCTCGGTGTTGATGCCGGTCTTACCGCCGACGGCGGCGTCGACCATTCCGAGCAGTGTGGTGGGCACGTGGACGATCGAGACGCCGCGCAGCCAGGTGGCCGCCGCGAATCCCGCGACATCGGTGGCCGCGCCGCCGCCGAGGCTTACCAACGCGTCTTTGCGTCCGATTCCGATGCGGCCCAACACTTCCCAGATGAATGCGACAACGGCAAGGTCCTTGCCGGCCTCGGCGTCGGGAATTTCGATGCGGTGGGCATCGACGCCCTTTTCGGCCAGGTGGCTTCGGATCGCCTCCGCGGTCTGAGTCAATACCGGTTGGTGCAGGATCGCGACTCGATGCCTGCTGGAAAGGAGTTCGTTCAACTCGTTGAGCAATCCGGTACCGATCACCACCGGGTACGGCGGATCGACGGCCACGGTCACGGTGACCGGTGAAGCGATATCGGTCATTTGGTGACCTCGAGGGGAGGCGAGTCCGCGGGCTGTGCACCCTGCAGCCGGGACACGATATAGCGGACCACCGCCCCGGGATTGCGCCGGTTGGTGTCGACCCTAAGGGTCGCGACGCGCCGGTACAGCGGAGCCCGTTTCGCCATCAGATCACGGTATTTGGTGGCCCGGTCGGGCCCCGCCAGCAGCGGCCGCACGCAGTTGCCCCCGGTGCGTCGCACGCCTTCGCCGGCACTGATCTCGAGATAGACCACGGTGTGACCGGCCAGCGCCTCGCACACCCCTGGGCTGGTAACGGCGCCACCGCCCAGCGACACGACACCGTCATGCTCGGCCAGTGCCGTCCGCACCACGCCCTCTTCGATGCGGCGGAACTCCTGCTCCCCGTCGGTGGCGAAGATGTCCGCGATGGTTCGGCCGGTCAGCTCCTCGATTGCCGCGTCGGTGTCGAGCATGCTGACCCCGAGCGCCTTGGCCAGCCGCCTGCCGATGGTTGACTTGCCGGAGCCCGGCAGGCCAACGAGTACCGCCTTGGGTGTCATGACCGCGCCTATCCCTGGCTGACCTGAGCCCGGGCGGCCGGCGCTTCCCGCTCGGCGACCGCATGCTGGTACGCCTGGATGTTGCGGCGGGTTTCGGCCAACGAATCGCCACCGAACTTCTGCAGCGTCGCGCGGGCCAGCACGAGCGCCACCATGGTCTCGACCACGACACCGGCGGCGGGCACCGCGCACACGTCCGAGCGCTGGTGGATGGCGACGGCCTCGTCGCCGGTGCTCATGTCGACGGTGGCCAGCGCCCGCGGCACGGTGGAGATCGGCTTCATCGCGGCGCGCACCCGTAGCGGCTGGCCGTTGGTCATGCCGCCTTCGAGGCCACCCGCCCGATTGGTCGATCGGACGACGCCGTCCGGCCCGGGGTACATCTCGTCGTGGGCCTGACTGCCGCGGCGGCGTGCGGTCACGAAACCGTCGCCGATCTCCACGCCTTTGATCGCCTGGATTCCCATGACGGCGGCGGCCAGTTGGCTGTCGAGCCGGTTATCGCCGCTGGTGAACGACCCCAGCCCGATCGGCAGGCCCGGCACCACGACTTCGACCACGCCCCCGAGGGTGTCGCCGTCCCTCTTGGCCGCCTCGATCTCGGTGATCATGGCTTGCTCGGCGGCCTTGTCGAAGGCGCGCACGGGGCTGGCGTCGATCGCGGGCAGGTCTTCGGGTCGCGGTGGCGGACCTTCGTACGGCGCCGACGGGCCGATCGCGATGACGTGTGACAGCACTTCGACGCCCAGCGCCTGGCGCAGGAAGGAGCGCGCGATGGTGCCCGCCGCGACGCGCGCGGCGGTCTCGCGGGCGCTGGCGCGCTCCAGCACCGGCCGGGCGTCGTCGAAGCCGTACTTGAGCATGCCGGCGTAGTCGGCGTGGCCGGGCCGCGGCCGGGTGAGCGGGGCATTGCGTGCTGAATCCGCCAGCTCTGACGGATCGACCGGGTCCGTGGCCATCACGGTTTCCCACTTCGGCCATTCGGTGTTGCCGATCTCGATGGCGATGGGTCCGCCGAGGGTGACGCCGTGGCGCACCCCGGACAGCACTGTCACCGCGTCACGTTCGAACGCCATCCGAGCGCCCCGGCCGTAGCCGAGCCGACGGCGGGCCAGCTCGTCGGCGATTTCGGCGGAAGTGATTGCCACCCCGGCGACCATGCCTTCGACCACGGCCACTAGGGCGCGGCCGTGAGATTCTCCGGCGGTAATCCAGCGCAACACCCGACTATTCTCCCATGTCGAAGAGGACCTAAATGCGCGCACTGCATCGAGATCGACGCGAGCGCGCGGGTGTCGCGCACTTTTGTGCGCGCTGCCGTCGATCTCGATGGGGCACGTCATACGAGAATCAGGCCCACCGCCGCAGCCGTGGCCACGCACATCGACGGACCATGTGGCACGGTCAACGCCCCGGTGCCGGCCCGCACGGCCAGCCCCAACAGCGCGGTGAGCAGCGGCGCGACCAACGCGGCCAGAAACCACACCCCAACACCGAAGCACCCGGCCAGCCCACCCAGACCGACCGCCAGCTTCACGTCCCCGGCGCCCATCGCTGCCGGCGAGGCCAGATGCACCAACAGGTACACCGCGGCCAATGCCGCCGCTCCGGCAAGCGCCGGCGGGCCGCGCCCGGCGAAACTCGCAGCCAACAGAATCACCCCAGCGCCGGGCAGTGTCAGAGCGTTGGGCAACCGGCGCGCGCGGATGTCGTAGCAGCTCAACGCCACCAGCCAGGCAAGCACCACGCCGACGGTCAACCCAAGCCGCATGCGCGGCAGGTTAATCCACTGCGTCCAGCGCGCAAGTCATCGCTTCGCGCGGTGCGGGTAGCCCGGTGAATTGCTCCACCTGCGCGAACGCCTGGTGCAGCAGCATCTGCAGGCCGCTGATCACCCGGCCGCCCGCGGCGGCCACCGCGCCGGCCAGCGGAGTGGGCCACGGGTTATAGACCGCGTCCAGCAGCACCGGGATGCTGGCGAAGGTGTCGGCATACCGGGCGGCGACGGCGGCCGGGATGGTGCTGATCAGCGCCCCGGCGCCGGCCACCTCGTCGGCCAATCCGGGGCCGTCCAGGGCACAGAACCGGGTCGGCACGCCGATCCGCGTGCCAAGGTCCACCAACCGCGCCGCCTTGTCCGGGTTCCGCGCCACCACGGTGATCCCGCTGACACCAAGTTCGGCCAGCCCGAGCACGGCCGCGGGCGCGGTGCCGCCCGACCCACACACCAGTGCACGTCCGGACACCCGGCCTAGGGCACCAGTCACCCCGTCGACGTCGGTGTTGTCGGCCCGCCAGCCGCGCCGCGTGCGCACCAGGGTGTTGGCCGATCCGACCAGACCCGCGCGTTCGGTCCGCTCGCCGGCGAATTCCAGAGCGGCGAACTTGCCCGGCATCGTCACTGACACGCCGACCCACTCGGGCCCGAAGCCGCCGACCAAGCCCGGCAACTCCTCGGCGCCGCACTCGATGCGCTCATAGGTCCAGTCGCGCAGCCCCAGCGCTCGGTAGGCGGCCAAATGCAATTGCGGGGAGCGGGAATGCGCGATCGGCGAGCCCAGAACGGCCGCCTTCCTGGCCGGGCTAGCGGAGGCTGTCGAGGACACCGTTTCGCTTAGCCAGCTCGATATTCGCCAAATGCTGTTTGTAGTCCTTGGTGAACAGCGTCGTCCCCTGGTTGTCGATGGTGACGAAGTACAGCCAGTCACCCGGCTCGGGATGCTCCGCGGCATGCAGCGCATCGACGCCGGGCGAACAGATCGCGGTGGCCGGCAACCCGTACGCGACGTAGGTGTTCCACGGCGTCTTGTCGGCACGGGCGGCGTCGCCGGTGGCAACCTCGCGCCGGGCCAGCGGATAGTTCACGGTCGAATCGAACTCGAGCGGTTGGCGGTCATGCAGCCGGTTGTAGATGACCCGCGCCACCTTCGGAAAATCCTGCGCGTTCGCTTCCTTCTGCACCAGCGACGCCACCACCAGGATGTCGTAGGGCGACAGGTTCGTGGACTTTGCGGTCTCCTCCAACCCGGACTGCACGTACTGCGTCGCACTGGTGCTGATGAGTTTCGCCAGGATGCTCTCGGCCGAGGCCGCCGGATCGACGTCGAAGCTGCCGGGCGCGATGAGGCCCTCGATCCGGCGATGGTCGGCGCCCAGTTCGGTCACCGGCTGAATCGCCCAGGCCGGTACCGACAGCGCGGCGGGCGCGCTTTTCTCTGCCGCCGCACGCAGGTCGGCCGCCGCGACGCAACGCTGGTTACCGTCCAGATCCACACAGCTGGCGCGCGATATCAGCGTCAGGATTCCGGGGGTCACCGCTTCGGTCTTCAAATCCGTGGTGTCGTCGAGCTGGCGGCCTTCCGGGATGACCAGCTTGCCCACCCGGTTGTGCGGATCGGTCAGCCACCCGACGGCCGAAGCCGCCGGGATCTCGGTGCGCACTCGGTAGAAGCCGGGCTGAATGGACGAGATCGCGGTGTTGCCGTGCGACGCGTTGATGAACGACCGAACGCTGGCGACCACACCCTGCTTCTGCAGCGTCTCCGCGACCGCGGTGGTCGAGTCACCGGCTTCGACCTGAATGACGACATCGCGCTTGCCGGCGCCCGTGTAGTCGGCGGGGGCATCGGGCTGCGACGACGGATGCCAAATCTTGAAGCCGACGAAGGCGGCGACCACCACGACAACGAGCAACAGCCCGACGGCTCCGCCGACGTGGCGCCGCCGCTTACGGCTCTGTTGTGCGCGTCGACGCGCCCTCTGTTCGGCGCGACTCAATCGATGCTTGTGCCGGGGCGCAAACTCCTGGGGCTCGGCCCGTTCGCGCCGTCCGCTGTCAACCATCGGCGTTCTCCCTCGCCCCCAAAGCTGATTCGGCCGCCGCGCGACGTTGATCGAGCCAGCTCTGCAGGATCGCGACCGCCGCCGCCTGGTCGATCACGGACCGCTGGTCCTTGGTCCGCACGCCCGCCGCGCGCAATGATCGCTGCGCGCTGACGGTGGTCAGCCGCTCGTCCGCGAGCCGCACCGGAATGGGAGCAACGCGGGCGGCCAGCGTGTCCGCGAATTCGATCGCGTCCTGGGCGGCCGGCCCGGTGCGATCGGCCAGGGTCCGCGGTAACCCGACGACGATCTCGACCACCGCCAGTTCGGTGGCGAGCTCGGCCAGCCGGCGCAGGTGCTTGCCGGAACGCTCGCGGCGCACCGTCTCGACCGGGGTGGCCAGGATGCCGTCGGGATCGCTGCAGGCCACGCCGATCCGCACGCTGCCGACGTCGACGCCGAGGCTTCTGCCCTGTCGAGACCCTGGCCCGAGACCCCGCCCAGGCGCCTGATTGTGATCGCCCGGCCGGTCGGGTAGCCGGTGCTCTGCTGAGGCCACTCAGCCGACCCGCGCTATCGCGGCGTGCACCGCAGCAAGTGCGGCGTCGATTCCGGTCGGATCTTTTCCTGAACCCTGCGCCAGATCGGCCTTGCCGCCGCCGCGGCCGTCCACTTCCACGGCAAGCTGTTTGACGAGGTCGTTAGCGCTGATCCCGAGATCTTGGGCGGCTGGATTGGCGGCAACTACGTACGGCACCGTCCCGTCGTCGCCTTCGGCGATCAGCGCGACCACCGCCGGCTCGCTGCCGAGTTTGCCGCGGATGTCGCCGACGAGCGACCGCAGGTCGGCCGCAGTCACTCCACTCGACATCCGCTGCGCCACCACGTGGACCTTACCGATCCGCTCCGCACCGGCCGCCGCATCGGCCGCAGCCGCTCGCCTGCCGGCCTGCCGGGCACGTTCGAGCTCCTTCTCCGCGGCCTTGAGCCGTTCCACCAGATTGGCCACCCGGGCGGGCACCTCTTCGGACGGCACCTTCAGCGACGACGCCAGCCCGGCCATCAGCGCACGCTCCTTGGCCAGGTGACGAAACGAGTCCAGCCCGACGTAGGCCTCCACCCGGCGCACCCCCGAACCGATCGACGATTCGCCCAGGAGTGTGACCGGACCTATCTGAGCCGAGTTGTGCACATGCGTTCCGCCGCAAAGCTCCAGCGAGAACGGCCCGCCGATCTCGACGACCCGCACTTCATCGGGATAGGCCTCGCCGAACAGCGCCATCGCACCCATCGCTTTGGCCTTGTCGAACTGCTCGATGAACGTGTGCACCTCGAAATCGGCTTGCACGGCCTCGTTGGTCACTTCTTCGATCTCGGTCCGCTGGTCTTCGGTCAACGGGCCCTGCCAGTTGAAGTCGAAGCGTAGGTAGCCCGGACGATTCAGCGATCCCGCCTGAACGGCGTTGGGCCCCAACACCTGTCGCAGCGCCGCATGCACCATGTGGGTACCGGAGTGCCCCTGCGTGGCACCGCGGCGCCATCCCGGGTCCGCCGACGCGACCACGGTGTCGCCCTCGACGAACTCCCCGGACTCCACGTTAACCCGATGCACCCAAAGGGTTTTGGCGATTTTTTGGACGTCGGTGACGGCGGCCCTCGCGCTGCCGCCCGCGCCGGTTCCGCTGACGGTGCCGATGTCGGCGAGCTGGCCGCCCGACTCGGCGTAAAGCGGCGTGCGGTCCAGCACCAGTTCCACTCGATCAGCACCGAGCGCTTCCCCGGCGGAGGTGTGCGCCACCACCGGAACCCGCTTGCCGTCGACGAAAATGCCCAGAATTCGCGCATCGGAAGTCAGCTCGTCGAATCCGGTGAACTCGGTGGGCCCGGCATCGACCAGCTCGCGGTAAGCGGTTAGGTCGGCGTGCGCATGTTTGCGCGATGCGGCGTCGGCCTTGGCCCGCTTACGCTGCTCGGCCATCAGCTCGCGGAAGCCGGCCTCATCGACTGTCAAGCCCGCCTCGGAAGCCATCTCGAGCGTCAGATCGATCGGGAAGCCGTAGGTGTCGTGCAGGGTGAAGGCGTCCGTGCCGGACACCACCGTCGCACCGGATGCTTTGGTGGCACCGGCCACGTCGTCGAAGAGCCGCGATCCCGAGACCAGGGTGCGATTGAACGCGGTCTCTTCGGCAACCGCGATCCGCTTGATCCGGTCGAAGTCGCTGACCAGCTCGGGATACGACGGGCCCATCGCGTCGCGAACCGTGGACATCAGCTCGCCGACGATCGGGGTGTCGATACCCAGCAGCTTGGCCGAGCGGATGACTCGGCGCAGCAGCCGTCGCAGCACGTAACCGCGGCCGTCGTTGCCGGGACTGACCCCGTCACCGATCAGGATCGCCGCGGTGCGGCTGTGGTCGGCGATGATGCGATACCTCACGTCGTCGCTGTGATTGCCGGCGTCGTAGGGGCGCGCGGCAACCTTGCCCACGTCGTCGATCACCGGCCGCAGCAGGTCGGTCTCGTAGACGTTGGCGACGCCCTGCAGGATGAACGCGACCCGCTCCACACCCATACCGGTGTCGATGTTCTTGCGGGGCAGCGGCCCGAGTATTTCGAAGTCGTCCTTGGAGGTGCCGTCACCGCGCTCGTTCTGCATGAAGACGAGGTTCCAGATCTCGATGTACCGATCCTCGTTGGCCTCGGGGCCGCCGTCGATCCCGAACTCGGGCCCGCGGTCGTAGTAGATCTCCGAGGACGGGCCGCACGGCCCGGGGATGCCCATCGACCAGTAGTTGTCGGCCATGCCGCGGCGCTGGATCCGCTCGATCGGCAATCCCGCGATCTCCTGCCACAGCTGCGCGGCCTCGTCGTCGTCGAGATACACGGTGGCCCAGAGTTTTTCCGGATCCAGCCCGTATCCGCCGTCGGCGAGGGTGTCGGTCAGCAGCGCCCAGGCCAGTTCGATGGCGCGGCGTTTGAAATAGTCGCCGAACGAGAAGTTGCCGGCCATCTGGAAGAAGGTGTTGTGCCGGGTGGTGATGCCCACCTCGTCGATATCGGGGGTGCGGATGCACTTCTGGATGCTGGTGGCCGTCGCGTACGGCGGCGTGCGTTGCCCCAGGAAAAACGGCACGAACTGAACCATGCCCGCGTTGACGAAAAGCAGGTTGGGGTCGTCGAGGATCACCGATGCGCTGGGCACCTCGGTGTGGCCCGCCTTCACGAAATGATCAAGAAACCGTTTCCTGATCTCGTGTGTCTGCACTCGCTCCGCTTCTTCCTGCTTGCGTTGGTCGCCCTGGCTGATGCGTGATTTGCCCCCGAGGACGGTCCCAGCCTATTCGCCGCACTATAAGAAGGCCGCCTCAAGGAAGCGTTTCGACCGCACAGAGTACTGGCCCGGCGTCGCCCATCGCCCGGCGGCTAACCCTCCAGAAAGCTCAGCCGCACCGTCCGCCGTGGATTGTCCCGGTTCAGGTCGACCAACACGATGCTTTGCCAGGTGCCCAGCTGCGGATCGCCACTGGCGACCGGCACCGTCACCGACGGCGAGACGATCCCCGGCAACACGTGGTCGGCGCCGTGGCCCGCCGATCCGTGCGCGTGCCGGTAGCGCTCATCGCGCGGCAACAGCCGTTCCAGGGTGTCGACCAGGTCGTCGTCGGAGCCCGCACCCGTCTCGATGATCGCGATCCCGGCCGTCGCGTGCGGAACGAACACGTTGCACAAACCGCTGCCGTAAGCGAAGCAGAATCTGCGCACCGCATCGGTGATGTCCACGATGCGGCGAGTGGAGGTGTCCACTTGCAGAACGTCGGTATGCACCCAGTCCAGCGTACGGGGTCAACTAACCGCACGCAGCGGTCGCCTTTTATTGAATTCAATATCAATTGGGCACGGTTTGCGTTTTGGTATCCGTCGGATGTCAATCCATTTTTGCCGTCAGCTCGAATTCGGCGAATGTGCGTGCCACCAAATCCCGCAGCTCTTTTTTGGAATTTTCGGCACCCACCGGATAAGCCGACATGGTGATGAAGATCTGCTCTTGGACCCGACCCAGAAGCAGGTACGGCTGCGCTCCGGTGACGTCGAGGCGGCTCTTGCTGATACCGGGCTCGATCATTCGGATCGACAGGGAGGCGGCATCGGTGCCGTCCGGGCGGTTCGCCGCCGGGTCAATGTTGCCGACGTTCGAACACGTGACTGGCCGTTCGGCGGTGCCGTGCGCCAGGCCCGCGGTCCGGCGCGCCAGCCAGTTGGGCGTAACTGCGGCGAGGGGCACCGGTGCCAAGAACTCGCCGGAGTTGGCGGCCATCTCGCTGAGCGCTTGCTTGATCTTGCCGCGTATCTCCCTGAGGTCGCGCGCCGCGTGGGTCGGATCGATGGTGACGCGGGTACGCACCAGCGGATTCGCACGTGTGTCGCCCTCGGTGCGCTCGCTTATCGGAAACGACAACGTGATCGCGCCGTCGTCGGCAACGCGCCCCATCCGCACCGCCAGTCGGGAGGCAAATCCTGCGAACAGGGAGTTGCTGGTTCCACCAAGGCTTTCGGCACGAGCATCCCATTCCGCCGCATCAAGGTGTGCCGTCAGGGCGGGTATCGCAAAGGGCTGATCGTCGCCGGGCGCGGGTGACAAACGCGACGCCACCGCGATCGACGACGCGAGGTCGTGCCGCTGCCGCCTCGCCACCCGGACGGTGGCGGCCACCGCCCGCCCGAGGGCGGGCACTTCCGCTACGGTGCCCCGGGCATCCTGCAGCACAGCGCGGACGAGTGGGCGTGCGCAGGGCGGTGGATAGCCCAGGTTGCGCCTCCTGCCCGCGGCCGCGTCGGCGATGGCCAGACACAGTCCGACTCCGTCGCTGACACCGTGGGATACCACCAGGCTTACCGCGGACCCGCCGTCGTCGAGCGCGACGACGCCGAGGTGCCAGCTCGGCCCGAACTCGGGGTCGATCGCCAAGTTTGCCCGCTCGTCAGCCCATTCGCTGACGCCGGAGCGTGGCCTCGGAGCCGCAGCGACGTCTATGCCGTCCAGGTCCTTCGGGCCCCTGTCCAGCACCCACCGATCACGCGCGAAAGGCAACGGCGAACGCTCGATCCTGCGCCCCAGCAGCCCATACCCAAGGTTGTGATGAAAGCGACGTAACCCGTCGATATCTATGGCGCGGTCGTAGATCCACGTGGCCTGAATGAGCGTTGCATAACCAAGCGCCCGCAGCCCGAGTAGCGGCACCTGATCCATGTAGGCGAGGCGGTTGTCCACCCAGACATTCTTCACCAGGCAAGGTAGACCATCCGGCGAAATTGCCCATTGCCACGACCTGCGGGGCGGAGGAAGGTTGGAGAAGGTTGGAGATTGACCGGTGGCGCCACCGGGGCGCTGCCCCGACACAGCAGGGGGCGACCGTGTACGCACGCTCTACCACCATCCAGGCGCAACCCTTATCGGTCGACATCGGAATTGCGCACGTCCGCGATGTCGTCATGCCCGCGCTGCAAGAACTTGACGGGTGCATCGGACTGTCGCTGCTCGTGGACCGCCAATCCGGCGGCTGCATCGCCACCAGTGCCTGGGAGTCCGTGCAAGCGATGCGTACGAGCGCCGAACAGGTCGCACCCATCCGCGATCGCACCGCGTTGATGTTCGACGGCAGCGCGAGGGTCGAAGAATGGGACATTCCGCTGATGCACCGCGACCACAACTCGCGCGAAGGTGCCTGCGTGCGGGCCACCTGGCTCAAGGTGGTGCCCGATCAGCTCAGCCGATCGCTGGAGTTTTACCGGACGGCGGTGTTCCCGGAGATGGAGAATCTCGAAGGGTTCTGCAGCGCCAGCCTAATGATCGATCACCCCGCGTACCGCCGCGCGGTGTCGTGCTCGACGTTCGACAGCATGGACGCGATGGCCCGAAACCGAGACCGGGCGACCGAGCTGCGCAGCAGGCGGGTCCGGGATTTGGGCGCCGAGGTTATCGATGTGGCCGAATTCGAGCTGGCGATCGCCCACTTGAGAGTGCCCGAACGGGTCTGACCCCTACGTCGGATACCGACTAGTTGCCGAGAGGAAAGTCTCGATTTCAGCTAACGTTCATCTATGAACTTCGGTCCTCGGACCTGGTCGACAGCCTGCGTGGCGCTACTGTGCGCCGCCGCGCAGTTCACCGCCGCGCCGGCGTCGGCAGATCCGATCGATGACGCGTTCGTCGCGGCTCTTGTCAAGGACGGCATCGTCATTGGGGACCGCGACTCCGAGATTGCGATGGGCCACACGATGTGTGCCGGCTTCGATGAAAACGCAAAATCAAGCGTTCTGGCGATGAAGCTACGCAAGGACACCAATCTCTCGCTGAAAAAATCCAGCTTCTTCGTCGGCCTTTCGGTGTCTGCCTACTGCCCGCAGTACAAGGGGCAAACCGACGATTCGCTGAGGTGGATGAACCCCATACCCCCGCTTATGTGAGCAGCTTTCGCGATCCTGTCATGTTTGAGCTTGCCGCCGGTTGGCTATGCCGATTAAGCGCGGTACAGCCCCCACCCCATTTGGGCGACCGCTCCATTCGACACAGAAAAGACAAAGGAGCTCATTGTGAAATTCGGTATGAAGACCACTGCCAAGACGGCCATCGGTGCCGCGGGAATAGCTGCGGTGAGCGTGTTCGCGGCGGCAACCGCTTCGGCAGCAGGACCAAACATTCAGGGATTCGGTGCCAGTGAATCACTGAACGACGGGCCGATGGTTACTTCCTACACGGTCAGCAACCTGCAGGCCAGCAGCCTGACGATTCCCGGCTTCACCCCCAAAGGAACGCTTTACCAGGCAGACATCACCGCCAGGTCGGACAGCGGAATCGTCACCCCCATGGTGCGGGACTTCAGCGCTCGGGGGCCGAACGGGCAGACCTACAAGCTGATCGACAAGGTTGAGGTCCCGAATGGCCTTAACCCGGCACCGATCCCGCAGGGCAGCGAGTCGACGGGCACCCTCTACTTCGACGTGACCGGCGCGCCGCCGAACGGCGTCGTCTACAACGACGGACTGCAGGACATTCTGATGTGGACGTCCAACGTGCCGATGGCCCCGGCGCCTGGTGCACCGGGTGCAAGTCCGGCACCGAGCACAAGTCCGGCACCGGGCGCGCTTCCCGCCCCGGCGACACACAGCTAAACCGGCTGCAATCCTGTTGCGCAAACCTCCCCGTGCCACACCTAGTGGCGCGGGAAGGTTTGCGCATCCGGAAAAATGCTGCAGTAACTAGCCCATTACCGGAACCGAGCGCTTTCCCCGACGTGTGAAAGGACGCTTCATGAAACGAGTAATCGTTGGGCTAGCGGCCGCTGTGTTGGCAGCCGGCGGTCTCGGTCTGCCAGGTCCTGCGCCGCAGGACTTCTGGTGCCCGGGCCAACCCATACCGAATGGAGCCCTGTGGAACATGGCGACCTGCCACACCTACCACTTTGAGACTGGGGCCAACGGCACGCAGGTGGCCGTTCAGGGACCTCCGCCCGCCTGCGTGCTGTACCCCTGCTGAGGCCCTGGCGATCTACCGCCCGCGTTGGTTGCGGATAATCGCGCGCAAGCGATCCAGCCGTTGCGCAATTTGACGCTCCGCGCCGTGGTCGGTGGGCCGGTAGTAGTCCACACCCACCAGCTCGTCCGGTGGATATTGTTGGGCGACAACGCCGTCGGGGTCGTCATGGGCGTATTTGTAACCCTGCGCGTTGCCCAGCGCCGCCGCGCCCGAGTAGTGCCCGTCGCGTAGCTGGGGCGGCACCAGACCCGCCTTGCCCGCCTTGATGTCGGCCATGGCCGCACCCAGCGCGGTGGTGACTGCGTTCGACTTCGGCGCGGTGGCCAGGTGGACGGTGGCATGCGCCAGGGTGAGCTGGGCCTCGGGCATGCCGATCAACGCCACTGTCTGCGCGGCGGCAACCGCCACCTGCAGCGCGGTCGGGTCGGCCATGCCGATGTCCTCGCTGGCGAGGATCATCAGCCGGCGCGCGACGAACCGCGGATCCTCCCCGGCGACGAGCATGCGGGCCAGATAATGCAGCGCGGCATCAACGTCGGAACCACGCACCGACTTGATGAAAGCGCTGATCACGTCGTAGTGCTGGTCGCCATCGCGGTCGTAGCGCACGGCGGCCCGGTCCAGGGACTGCTCGACGGCCGCGACCGTCAGCTCACCGTCGCGCTGCTGCACACTCTCAGCTGCGACCTCCAGCGCCGTCAACGCGCGGCGGGCGTCGCCGGCCGCCAATTGCACCACCAGGTCGACAGCCTCGGACTGCACCGCGACCCGCCCACCGAGGCCGCGGGGATCGTCGATCGCGCGCTGCACCAGGGTACGAATGTCGTCGGCCGTCAACGGGCGTAACTGCAGGATCAGCGATCGCGACAGCAGCGGCGCGACCACCGAAAACGACGGGTTTTCGGTGGTGGCGGCCACCAGCAGGACCACCCGGTTCTCCACCGCGGACAGCAGCGCATCCTGCTGGGTCTTGGAGAACCGGTGCACTTCGTCGATGAACAGGACCGTCTGTTCCCCACCGATGAGCGCCCGCCTTGCATCATCGATCACGGCCCGAACTTCTTTGACGCCGGCCGACAACGCCGACAGCGCCTGGAACCGGCGGCCAGTGGCCTGGGAAATCAGGGCCGCCAACGTGGTCTTACCGCTCCCGGGCGGCCCGTACAGGATGGTGGAGGCCACGCCCGAGCCCTCGACCAGGCGGCGCAGCGGCGATCCGTGCGCCAGCAAGTGGCCCTGCCCGACCACCTCGTCCAGCGACGCCGGACGCATCCGTACGGCCAGCGGTGCACCGGCTGACACGCCGAGGTCAGCGTTTGTCGTCTGCGGTGCGCCGGGCAGGTCAAACAGGCCGTCGGGCACGGCTTTAGGCATACCATGCCGCCGGATTCGAACTGAGCCGAACGCAATCCTCGCTCCTACGCTCCATCTTTGCTAAGTTCCGGTTTGCTTACGTTTCCGTGCACCGCCCCGAAGCAAGTCCGACAGCAAGGACGGCATGAGCCAGCCCCCCGAATACCCAGGCAACCCGGCGGACCCCCAGTGGGGCAACCAGAACCCTCCCGGCTACCCGCCAGCGCCCAATTACGGCGCGCCCCCGCCACCGCCGCCCGGGTACGGCCCACCGCCTGGCGGCTATAACCCTCCCGGCCCTCCTGGACCTCCGCCACCGGGCTACTACCCGCAGGGCGGCCCTCCCCCGCCGCCGCCCGGCTACCCGCCGCAGCAGGGCTACCAGCCGCAGTCTGGCTACCCGCCTCCGCCCGGCTGCCCGCCGCAGCCCGGCTACCCGCCGCAGCCCGGCTATGGCGTCCCGCCGGGTGGCCCCAGCGCGCCGCAGTTCAACATCGGCGAAGCGGTCACCTGGGCATGGAACAAGTTCACCCAGAACGCCGTAGCGCTCGTCGTCCCGGTCCTCGGCTACGTCGTGCTGCTGGGCATTCTCGGCGCTGTCGCCGGTTGGGTGCCCTTCGTGCTCGGCGACACCACACCCTCCACGTACACCGACAGCAACGGCCTCACCACCGAGTACACGACCGTGCAGCTCGGCGCCGCATCGATCGCCGTCATGGTGATCGGCTACGTGCTGCTTTTCGTAGCGGGGATCTTCATGCACGCCGGACTGCTGTCCGGTTGTCTGGACATCGCCGATGGAAAACCCGTGACCATCGGATCGTTCTTCAAGCCGCGCAATCTCGGTGCGGTGTTCCTCACCGCGCTGCTGGTCGGGCTCGGTGTCGCGATCGGAACGATCGCGTGCGTCATTCCCGGCATCATCTTCGGCTTCCTCGCCCAATTCGCCGTTCCGTATGTCGTCGACCGATCGCTTTCGCCCGTCAACTCGGTGAAGGCCAGCATCGCGACCACCAGGTCGAACATCGGCGGCAGCCTGCTGTCCTGGCTGGTGCAATACGTGGTGGTGCTGGTCGGCGAAGTGCTATGCGGAATAGGCCTGATCGCCGCCCTCCCGATCGCCCTGTTGATCCTGGTCTACACCTATCGCAAGCTCTCCGGCGGCCAGGTCGTTGCTCAGATTCAGCCGGGCTACCAGCCAGGACCTCAGCCCGCATAAAAAGCCCGCATAACCAACCTTTTAGTGACACGGCCGTAACGCGTCGCTGACGCGGTGCGCTGCGGCGTGCTGGCCCTTGTGATGAGATCAGCGGTTATGAGCATCAAAGTTGCGCTGGAGCATCGCACCAGCTACACCTTTGACCGCCTGGTACAGGTTTATCCGCACATCGTGCGGCTGCGACCGGCCCCGCATTCCCGTACGCCCATCGATGCGTACTCGTTGAGCATCGAGCCGGCCGACCACTTCATCAACTGGCAACAGGATGCGCTCGGCAATTTTCTTGCCCGGCTGGTGTTTCCGAGCCCGATGCGCCAACTGACCATCACCGTCGGGCTCATCGCCGACCTGAAGGTGATCAACCCATTCGACTTTTTCATCGAAGACTGGGCAGAAACGTGGCCTGGCCCGCCGGGCTTGATCTACCCGAAGGACGTCGCTGACGACCTGAAGCCGTACCTGCGGCCCGTCGACGAAGCCGGCGAGGGGTCCGGCCCCGGCGATCTCGTGCAGGCCTGGGTCCGTAACTTCTCGGTTCCGCCCGGCACCCGCACCATTGACTTTCTGGTCGCGATCAACCACGCCGTCAACGCCGACGTCGGCTACAGCCTGCGGATGGAACCCGGTGTCCAGACACCGGATTTCACGCTGAGCAGCGGCATCGGCTCGTGCCGGGACTCGGCGTGGCTGCTGGTGTCGATCCTGCGCCAGTTGGGACTGGCCGCCCGGTTCGTATCCGGCTACCTGGTCCAGCTGGCATCCGACATCGAGGCGCTGGACGGGCCTTCGGGCCCGACCGCCGACTTCACCGACCTGCACGCGTGGACCGAGGTCTACATCCCCGGGGCCGGCTGGATCGGGCTGGACCCGACGTCGGGGCTGTTCGCCAGCGAGGGCCACATCCCGCTGGCGGCCACGCCGAATCCCGCGTCCGCTGCGCCCATCAGCGGCGGCACCGCGGTCTGCAACACCACCCTCGAGTTCTCCAACACGGTCACCCGGGTCCACGAAGACCCCCGCGTCACGCTGCCCTACACCGACAAGGCGTGGCAGACGATCTGCGCCGTCGGCGAGCGCGTCGACGAACAGCTGGCCGCCGCCGACGTCCGGCTGACCGTCGGCGGCGAGCCGACGTTCGTGTCGGTGGACAACCAGGTCGACGCGGAGTGGACGACGGCCGCTGACGGCCCGCATAAACGTCAGCGGGCATCAGATCTGGCCGTCCGGTTGAAGGCGGCGTGGGCCCCGCAAGGGCTGATCCACCGCGGGCAAGGCAGGTGGTACCCAGGAGAGCCGTTGCCGCGCTGGCAGATTGGGCTGTACTGGCGCACCGACGGACGACCGCTGTGGACGAACGACGCGCTACTGGCCGACCCTTGGGGTGACCCTCCCGCCCTCCCTTCGGAGGACGACGCGGCCTATCGGGTGCTCGCCGAAGTCGCCGAGGGACTGGGGTTGCCGCTCTCGCAGGTGCGGCCGGCATACGAGGACCCGCTGTCCCGGCTGGCGGCCGCCGTCCGGATGCCCGAGGGCGACCCCGTGGAGCCCGGCGACGACCTCGCCCCAGAAACCGGCTCCGAAAGCAACCGAGACACCGCCGCGGGCCGCGCCGCGCTGTTCGCGCGGCTGAATGAATCCACCACGTCCCCGGCGGCATACGTGCTGCCGCTGCACCGCCGCGACGACGATCTCGGCTGGGCCAGCACGGACTGGCGACTGCGCCGCGGTCATATCGCGCTGCTGGAGGGGGATTCGCCCGCAGGCCTACGGCTGCCGCTGGATTCGATCAGCTGGGAGCCGCCGCGACCCTCGCACGAAGTCGATCCCACCACGGTGAAAGACCCCTTACCGGAGGAGCCCGACACCGAGGACGCGGTGCTCGACGACGACGAGACCGCGCCGACGACCGCAATGGTCGCCGAGGTTCGGGACGGCCTGCTGTACATCTTCCTGCCGCCCACCGAGGCCCTTGAACACTTCGTCGACCTCATTACCCGACTCGAAAGCGCGGCGGCCAAGGCCCAGTGCGCGGTGGTGATCGAGGGGTACGGCCCCCCAGCGGACCCACGGCTGCAGTCCACGACGATCACGCCGGACCCCGGCGTCATCGAGGTCAACGTCGCACCTACCGCCAGTTTCGCCGAGCAAACCCAACTGCTCGAAACCCTTTACGCACAAGCCCGGTTGGCCCGCCTTTCGACGGAGTCGTTCGACATCGACGGCACTCACGGCGGCACCGGCGGCGGCAACCACATCACGCTCGGCGGCGCCACACCGGCGGACTCACCGCTGCTGCGCCGGCCGGACCTGTTGGTCTCGCTGCTGACCTACTGGCAGCGACACCCGTCGCTGTCCTACCTGTTCGCCGGCAGATTTGTCGGCACCACGTCGCAGGCACCGCGGGTTGACGAGGGCCGCCCCGAGGCGCTCTACGAACTCGAGATCGCCTTTGCCGAGATCGCGCGGCTGGCTTCGAAGTCCGAGGGGTCTTCCAAGAAGTCCGGCAAGGGGTCCTCCAAGCCTGGCGCCCCACCACCCTGGGTGACCGACCGCGCGCTGCGGCACCTGCTGACAGATATCACCGGCAACACCCACCGCGCCGAGTTCTGCATCGACAAGCTCTACAGCCCCGACGGCCCCCGCGGCCGGCTCGGCCTGCTGGAGCTGCGCGGCTTCGAAATGCCGCCGCACCTACGGATGGCGATGGTGCAGTCGCTGCTGGTGCGCTCCCTGGTGGCGTGGTTCTGGGATGAACCCCTGCGCGCCCCCCTGATTCGACACGGTGAAAACCTGCACGGGCGATACCTGTTGCCGCACTTCTTGATCCAGGACATCGCCGACGTGGCAGCCGATCTGCGCGCGCACGGCATAGCCTTCGAGACCAGCTGGCTTGATCCGTTCACCGAATTCCGCTTTCCGCGGATCGGCACCGCGGTGTTCGACGGCGTGGAGATCGAGCTGCGTGGCGCGATCGAGCCGTGGAACACGCTCGGCGAGGAATCGACCGCGACCGGTACCGCCCGCTACGTCGATTCCTCGGTCGAGCGCATCCAGCTCCGCATCATCGGCGCCGACCGGCACCGTTATGTGGTGACGTGCAACGGCTACCCGGTGCCTTTGCTGGCCACCGACAACGCCGACATCCACGTCGGTGGCGTTCGGTATAAGGCGTGGCAGCCGCCCAGCGCGCTGCACCCGACCATCACCGTCGACGTGCCGCTGCGGTTCGAGCTGATCGACCTCACCAGCGGAACCTCCCGCGGCGGGTGCACCTACCACGTCGCGCATCCGGGCGGCATGGCCTACGACGAGCCACCCGTCAACGCCGTGACGGCCGAGTCACGCCGCGCCCGTCGCTTCGAGGCAACCGGTTTCACGGCGGGCGAGCTCGACCTGTCCGACCTCCGGGAGAAACAAGCCCGGATCCTGACCGACATCGGCGCGCCGGGCATACTCGACCTGCGACGCGTGCGTACCGTGCAGCAGTGATGGCCTCCCCCTATATGACACTCGGCATGGATGAATCGGCTGGACCTTCAGCGGCCGGCTCCTCTGGCACCGAGCGCTACGACGCCGACCGCCTGCTGGCCGGGTACCAGGCCGCACGCAGCCAGGAAACGCTGTTCGAGCTGCGCCCCGGCGGCCCAAAGGGCCCGGGGATCGGCTACGACGAATTCTTCGACTCAGCGGGAAACGTGCGGCCGGCCTGGACCGAAATGGCCGACGCCGTCGCCGAGCGCGGCAGAGCCGGGCTGAACCGGCTGCGCTCGGTGGTCAACAGCCTGATCGACAACGACGGAATCACTTACACCGAAGTCGTTGCCGACCGCGACGGGCCCGCCGGTCCATCCAAGCTCCAGGGTCTGGAACCGCGCCCCTGGCGCCTGGACACCCTGCCCATCGTGGTTTCGGCACCCGATTGGGAAGTCCTGGAAGCCGGACTGGTACAGCGCTCCCGCGTGCTCGATGCCGTACTCGCGGATCTGTACGGGCCGCGCAGCTTGCTCACCGAAGGCGTCCTTCCCCCGGAGCTGGTTTTCGCCCATCCCGGTTACGTGCGTGCCGCCACCGGAATCGAAGTGCCGGGGCACCACCAACTTTTCATGCACGCCTGCGACGTCAGCCGGCGACTGGACGGCAGCTTTGCGGTCAACGCCGACTGGACCCAGGCACCCTCGGGCGCCGGCTATGCGCTGGCCGACCGGCGCGTTATCGCGCACTCGATTCCCGACCTCTACGAGAGGATTGCGCCGCGACCGACAACGCCGTTCGCGCAGGCGCTGCGGCTGGCGCTGATCGACGCGGCGCCCGACATCGCCCAGGACCCGATGGTGGTCGTGCTCACCCCGGGCATTTACTCGGAGACCGCATTCGATCAGGCGTATCTGGCGTCGCTGCTGGGTTTCCCGCTGGTGGAAAGCGCGGATTTGGTCGTGCGCGACGGCAAGCTGTGGATGCGTTCGCTGGGCACGTTGAAGCGCGTTGACGTCGTCCTGCGCCGCGTCGACGCCGAGTACGTGGACCCGCTGGACCTGCGCGCCGACTCCAGGCTCGGCGTGGTCGGCCTGGTGGAGGCCCAACGCCGCGGAACGGTCACGGTCGTCAATACGCTGGGCAGCGGGATCCTGGAAAGCCCTGGGCTGCTGCGTTTCCTGCCCGAGATAGCCGAACGATTGCTCGGCGAAGCCCCGCTGCTGGATACCGCGCCGGTCTACTGGGGAGGCATCGCCAGTGAACGTTCACACCTGCTGGCGAATCTCTCGTCGCTGCTGATCAAGTCCACTGTCGGCAAGGAAACCTTTGTCGGACCGACACTTTCGATCGCGCAACTGACCGAACTGGCAGCGCAGATCGAAAGCATGCCGTGGCAGTGGGTCGGCCAGGAGCTGCCGCAGTTCTCGTCGGCGCCCACCGACCACACCGGCATATTGTCGTCGGCCGGCGTCGGCATGCGGTTGTTCACCGTCGCCCAACGCGGCGGTTACGCACCGATGATCGGCGGCATCGGCCACGTGCTGGCACCCGGGCCGGCCGCATATACGTTAAAAACTGTTGCGGCAAAAGATATCTGGGTGCGTCCTACGGAGCGGGCACGGGCCGAGCCGGTGACATTGCCCACGGTGGAGCCGCTACTCGAGCCGCCCATCAGACAACCCGCGAAGACCGGCTCGGGCACCTGGGGAGTCAGCTCGCCGCGCGTGCTGTCCGACCTGTTCTGGATGGGCCGCTACGGCGAACGTGCAGAGGGCATGGCCCGGTTGCTGATGGTCGCCCGCGACCGCTTCCACGTCTACCGGCATCATCAGGACACCGCCGAAAGCGAGTGTGTGCCGGTGCTGATGGCCGCACTCGGGCAGATCACCGGGACCGTCAGCGAAGCGGACATCGACCACGCCGAGATGATTGCCATCGTCCCGTCGACGCTCTGGTCGCTGACTGTGGACCCAAACCAACCGGGATCCCTTGTTCAATCGGTGGAAGGTCTGGGACTGGCCGCCAGGGCGGTGCGCGACCAGTTGTCCAACGACACCTGGATGGTGCTGGCCGGCGTGGAACGCGCGGTTGGCCAAAGCCCGGACCCGCCGGATTCACTCGCGGTGGCCGACAGTCTGCTCGCGACTGCGCATTCCCAGTCGTTGGCCGGGATGCTCACGCTGTCCGGGGTGGCCGCCGAGTCCATGGTGCAGGACGTCGGTTGGACGATGATGGACATCGGCAAGCGCATCGAGCGCAGCATGTGGCTGACCGCACTGCTGCGGGCCACGCTCACCACCGTCCGCAGCATTGCTGCCGAGCAGACCGTCATCGAGTCGACATTGGTGGCGTGCGAGTCGGCGGTCATCTACCGGCGCCGCACGGTGGGCAACGTCAGTGTCGCGGCGGTGACCGAGCTGATGCTGTACGACGCGCAAAACCCGCGGTCGCTGCTGTACCAGTTGGAGCGGCTGCGCACCCACCTCAAAAGCCTGCCCAGCTCGTCGGGATCCTCACGCCCGGAGCGGATGGTGGACGAGATCAGCACCCGGCTGCGCCGGTCGATTCCCGCCGAGCTGGAAGCGTTCAAAGCCAACGGCCGCCGCGCGGAGCTCGACGAGCTGCTCACCGCCATCCACGACGCGCTGCGCGATCTGGCTGAGGTCATCACCGAAACGCAGTTGGCGTTGCCCGGTGACATTCAGCCGCTGTGGGGCCCCGACGAACGCCGGCTGGTGCCGTAACCCGCGCTACGCGCTGATCGCGGCCGGCCCTTTGGACTCCGAGGTCAACTGTGCGATCACGGTGTGGATGAACGCCATCTTCTCCAGCACTGCGGCCGGCAGCACAAAGGGGTACAGGTCGTCGTGGCCCATCGACCGGTTCAGCATGTTCAGCGACCAGCACAACGGCAGCCACAGATCGATGATGGTTTGAAATGAGCTGGGCCCCACGGGAGTCCGATCGAACGTCGCGGACGCAGGCGCGAAACCGGTCCACGACGCGGTGTCCAGGGTGTCGCGAACGTGTAAGTAGTGGGCGAAGGTCTCGGCCCAATCCTCGGCGGGGTGCATGGTGGCGTACGACGACACGAAGCTCTTCTTCCAGCCCTTCGGTGCGCCCTCGCTGTAGTGGCGGTCCAGTGCGGCCTGGTAGTCGGCGTCGGGGTCGCCGAACAGCTCGTTGAACCGCGCCAGGTAGTCCTGTGACGGACTGACCAAGCGGTAGAAGTAGTAGTGCCCGATCTCGTGGCGGAAGTGCCCGAGCAGGGTGCGGTACGGCTCGTCCATCTCGACGCGAAGCTGCTCGCGGTGAACGTCGTCGCCTTCAGCCAGATCCAGTGTGATGATGCCGTTGTCGTGTCCCGTCACCACCTTTTCGTAGGCGCTGGAAAGCAGGTGGAACGCCAGGCCGTAGTCAGGATCCTGGTCGCGTCCGACGATCGGCAGCTTCAGCTCCTGCAGTTCGGCGATCAGCCGCCGCTTGGCCGCCTCCGCCCGGGCGAACTCGGGCAGGCCGACGGTGTCGGAGTCGTTGGGCCGTTCGGTGGTCAGCGCACATGACGTGCACAGCCGGGGCGGAGCACCGGGATTGCTGCGGGGAACCAGCCAATTGCATTCGGCGAGATGGAGATTGGCGCACAGCCGGTAGTCCTGGGCGTCCACCGCGCCGGCGTGGTCGCTGTCCTGCTCTTCTTTGGCGATCACCATCAGCGTCATCTGCTCAAGGGAAAATCCCAGGGCGCTCCCGCAGTTCAGACATGTGGAGTTCTCAAACGCCAGACGCTGGCCGCAGTTGGGACAGTGAAAGTCACGCATCCAGCACATCGCCTTCGAACGGCGCCACGTCGACCGCGACCTTGATGGCGCTCTTCTCCGAGTTCGTGTAGATGATGCCGCGCAGCGGCGGCACGTCCGCGTAGTCGCGGCCGCGCCCAACGATGATGTAGCGCTGATCGACCATCTGGTCGTTGGTGGGATCAAGCCCCAGCCACTCGAACCGGCCAGGCTGCTGCGGAGTCCATACCGCGGCCCAGGCGTGGGTGGCGTCGATGCCGATCATTCGATCCTTTCCGGGGGGCGGGTCGGTCGCCAGATAGCCGGATACGTAACTGGCGGCCAGACCATTGGCGCGCAAGCACGCGATCGCCAGCCTGGCAAAGTCTTGGCATACCCCTTCCCGGGCCGCCAGAACCTCGTTGACCCCGGTGGAAATCGTCGTCGACCCGGACCGGTAGGTGAAGTCGGTGTGGATGCGCGTCGTGAGATCGCGCAGCACCTCGATCAGCGGGCGCTCGGGCACGAAGCTGGGTGCGGCGTACTCCCGCACTTCGTCGGTGATCTCCGGCGGATTCAGGTCCAGGGTGAAATCGACCGCCAGCGCTCCCCTGAGCCCGGCCGGTCGCGCGGCCTCCCACGGTTCACGCGCCGGCCCGCTCGTGTACCGCTCTGGGGGCGCCGGGTACACGTCGACGATCGAGTCGCTGGTGATCGTCAGCGCGCGGTGCGGCTCGGTCAGGTGGAAATACGAGCTGATGTTGCCGTAGGCGTCCACGCTGGTGGAGCTGTCGGAGGGGGCCGGATCGATGTCCAGCCGATGCGCGACGCAATGCTGGCGCTGCGAGTCCCGCGGGGTGAGAAATCCGCGGCCGTAGGAGCTGGTCACGATGTCGGAGTAGCGATACTCGGTCCGATGCGTGACGCGAAAGCGGCGGGAGACCGAAGATCCGAGGCCTCGGACTTCGGACAGACTCTCTGACAAGCGACACCTCCTGACGCTGATCTCATCACACCGTCGCCCGCAGCGCGGGTCCGGAGCACAATCGATGGTGTGGCCAGGTGGAACGACGTCGCCCGCATCATCGACGGGCTGCCACAATCGGCCGAGCGGTCGCCGCACGACTGGCGGGTGGGCAAGAAGTTGATGGCGTGGGAGCGGCCGCTTCGGCCGGCGGACTTTGCGGCGCTGACCGCCGCCGGTTGGGAGGCGCCCGACGGAGACATTCTCGGCGTCCGAGTGGCCGACGAGGGCGTGAAGTTCGCATTGGTCGCCGACGAGCCAGAGGTGTATTTCACCACCCCGCATTTCGACGGTTATCCCGCGGTGCTGGTCAAACTGGCCGAGATCGACGTCGGCGACCTCGAAGAGCTGATTACCGAAGCCTGGCTGTCGCAGGCACCCAAGAAGCTGGTGCGGGAGTACCTAGCCGATTCAGCCGGTTAGGCCTGACCGGCCCTTAGCCGTCCCGCGAGAGTGCAACTGGCGACGGTGTTACTCGCGAAACGTGTAGCTGGATGCACTCTCGCGGCGGTTGTAAGTCATCGATGCACACCTGCAGGGCGTCGGCGAGCACCACCTCACGCCGATCGCGGGCAACCGAATGCAGTTCCTTGTCCAGCAGCCGCGGAGGCGACGTGTTGGACTGCCGCGATGGGTTCTTTTTCGGCGAGGTCGGTAGCCGCCACGAGCTCGGCGAGTACCGCCCGCGCGGTCGGCGGCAGCCAATAGGCAGCGCCCGCCCCACTCAGCACGCGCGGTATTCCCAGACGAACTAGGCGGGCTGCAACTCGAACACCGGAATCACCCGGCTGGTCTTGGCCTGATACTCCGCGAAGCCGGGCGCCGCGGCGGTGATTTTCGGCCATATCTCGTCGCGCTCCGCGGGCGGCAATTCATGCGCGGTGGCATCGAATGATTCCGTGCCGAGCTCGATATGCGCCTGTGGTTTGGTCCGCAGATTGTGTACCCAGGCCGGATTGATCGGTGCGCCGGCATAGGAGCCGATGATGATCAGCTTGCCGTCGATGCGGAAGTAGGCCAGCGGCGATACCCGCTGCTGGCCCGACTGGGCGCCCGTCGTGGTGAGCAGCAACAGGTCGGCATTTTCGAATGGGCCAGTGCCCTTGCCGCCATTGGTCCGGAATTCGTCGATGAGATTCTGGTTGAAACTCTTCAGGGCTGCGATGTCGGCAGATTCGGTCATGCCTGTTGAACCTCCTTGGGTTTGGCGTCTATTCCGGACTCCTTGCGCTGCTGGGCGGTGATCGGCGCCGGCGCATCGGTGAGCGGGTCGACGCCGCCGCCGGTTTTCGGGAACGCGATCACCTCGCGGATCGAGTCCACTCCGGACAGCAGCGCATTGATCCGGTCCCAGCCGAATGCAATTCCGCCGTGTGGCGGGGCGCCAAAGGTGAACGCCTCCAACAGGAATCCGAACTTCTCTTCCGCCTCGGCCTGGTCCAGGCCCATGATCGCGAACACGCGTTCCTGGATGTCGCGGCGGTGGATACGAATCGAGCCGCCACCGATTTCGTTGCCGTTGCAGACGATGTCGTAGGCGTCGGCCAGCACGCCGCCGGGATCGCTGGCTAAGACGTCTACGGCACCTTCTTCCTGCGGCTTCGGCGAGGTGAACGCGTGATGCACCGCGGTCCACGCCCCCGAACCGACCGCCACGTCACCGGCGGCGGTGGCATCGTCGGCGGGCTCGAACAGCGGCGGGTCGACCACCCAGACGAACGCCCACGCAGCGGGGTCGATGAGATCGAGCCGGCTGGCGATTTCGCCGCGGGCCGCACCGAGCAGTGCGCGCGACGGCTTGGCCGGGCCGGCCGAGAAGAAGATGCAGTCCCCTGGCTTGGCACCGACGTGCGCGGCCAGGCCGTCGCGTTCGGCATCGGTCAGGTTCTTTGCCACCGGTCCGCCCAGCGTGCCCTCGTCGTCGACCAGCACATAGGCCAGTCCGCGGTGGCCGCGTTGTTTGGCCCATTCCTGCCAGCCGTCCAGCGTGCGGCGTGGCTGCGACGCCCCGCCGGGCATCACCACCGCGCCGACGTATGGCGCCTGGAAGACCCGGAATGTGGTGTCTTTGAAAAACTCTGTGCATTCGACGAGCTCCAGCCCGAACCGCATGTCGGGCTTGTCGGAGCCGAACCGCCGCATGGCTTCCGCGTAGGTGATCCGCGGTATCGGCGTCGGAACCTGGTAGCCGATCAGCGCCCACAGCGCGGTCAAGATCTGCTCGGAGATGGCGATGATGTCTTCGGAGTCGACGAAGCTCATCTCCATGTCGAGCTGGGTGAACTCTGGCTGCCGGTCGGCGCGGAAATCTTCGTCCCGGTAGCAGCGGGCGATCTGGTAATAACGCTCCATCCCGGCCACCATCAGCAACTGCTTGAACAGCTGCGGGCTTTGCGGCAAGGCGTAGAACGACCCCGGCCGCAGCCGGGCGGGCACCAGGAAGTCGCGCGCGCCTTCCGGCGTGGAGCGGGTGATGGTCGGCGTCTCGATCTCGACGAAGTCCTGGCTGGCCAGTACCGATCGAGCCGCCGCATTCACCTTGGAGCGCAACCGAATTGCCGCAGCCGGGCCGTCGCGGCGCAGATCGAGGTAACGGTACTTCAACCGCATCTCCTCGCCCGCGGGCTCGTCGAGCTGGAACGGCAGTGCCACGCTCTCGCCGAGCACGGTGAGCGAGGTGGCGTTGACCTCGATGTCGCCGGTGGCGATCTCGGCGTTGGCGTTGCCCTCGGGCCGGATCTCGACGACGCCCTGCACCGCGACACAGAACTCGGCGCGCAGCCGGTGCGCCTGTGCCAGCACCTGTCCCTCTTCCAAGGCATCGCGGAACACGACCTGTGCCACCCCCGAGGCGTCGCGCAAGTCGATGAAAATGACACCGCCATGGTCTCGGCGTCGAGCCACCCAGCCGGCCAGCGTCACCTGCTTCCCGGCGTCGCTACCCCTCAGCGAACCAGCGGCGTGGCTGCGCAGCACAAACACACTCCCTCTAGGTTTGAATTAACGATCACTCTAGATGGCGGTAATTTCAGTGCTATCACCACCGACATCGCAAACATCGCACTAGTAGGGCCCGGTGCCGTCGGAACGACGGTCGCCGCGCTGCTGCACAAGGCCGGGCATTCCGTGACGGTCTGCGGACGCACCGCACGCGACAGCATCGAGCTGCGGCCCGACGGCGAAGAACCGATCGTGGTGCCCGGTCCGGTACACATCGATCCCGCTGGCTTGGCCGGCCCGGTGGACGTTCTGGTGCTGGCGGTCAAAGCCACCCAGAACGACGACGCGGCCCGCTGGCTGGCCCGCCTCTGCGACGAGCGCACCATCGTCACGGTGCTGCAAAACGGCGTTGAGCAGGTCGAACAGGTGCAACCCCACTGCCCGTCGTCGCAGGTGATCCCGGGAATCGTGTGGTACTCGGCCGAGACCCAACCGGAAGGCTGGGTCCGGCTGCGCACAGAAGCCGCGCTGGTGCTGCCCAGCGGACCCGCGGCGGAGAAGGTCGCCGAGCTGCTGCGCGGCGCCGGTTGCCGGGTGGACTGTGACGCCGACTTCGTCACGGCGTCCTGGCGCAAGCTGCTCACCAATGCGCTGGCCGGCTTCATGGCGCTATCCGGGCGCCGGTCCGGGATGTTCCGCCGCGACGACGTCTTCGATTTGTCGCGGCGCTACATGGCCGAATGCCTGGCCGTCGGGCGCGCAGACGGCGCCCGGCTGCCCGACAGTGTGGTCGACGAGATGGCAGGCCTCTTCCGGCACGCCCCGGCGGACATGGGCACCTCGATCCTGACCGACCGGGAAAATCGCCGGCCGATGGAATGGGACATCCGCAATGGGGTGATCATCCGCAAGGCACGCGCGCACGGCCTGGCGACGCCGATCAGCGACGTGCTGGTGCCGCTGCTCGCGGCCGCCGGCGACGGCCCCGGTTAGGTTGTTCCCCACACCCCACGAGGGTGTGCAAAGCTTGTTGCGTGACCTTTAACGAGGGTATGCAAATCGACACCAGCAGCGCGTCGTCGTCCGGCGGCGGTGGGGGCCGGATTGCCCTGGGCGGCGGCCTCGGCGGACTGCTGATCGTGGTGGTCGCGATGTTCCTCGGCGTCGATCCCGGCCCCATCATCAATCAGCAGCAGTCGAGTTATAGCGACGACTCGGCACCCGGCTTCGACTTGAACCAGTGCAAAAGCGGCGCCGACGCCAACAAGTACGTGCAGTGCCGCGTAGTGGCCACCGGCAACTCCGTGGACGCGGTCTGGCATCAGCTGATGCCGAAATACACCCGCCCGCATCTGCGGCTGTTCACCGGCTCGGTGAACACCGGCTGTGGACCCGCTTCGACTGAGGTCGGACCGTTCTACTGCCCGGTGGACCAGACGGCCTACTTCGACACCGACTTCTTCAAGGAGCTGGTCGACCGGTTCGGTTCCAGCGGCGGACCATTCGCGCAGGAGTACGTGGTGGCTCACGAGTACGGCCACCACGTGCAACAACTGCAGGGCAACCTGGGCCGCGCCCAGCAAGGCGCGCAGGGCGCCAACGGCAACGGTGTGCGGACCGAACTGCAGGCGGACTGCTATGCCGGCATCTGGGCGCACTACGCGTCGACAGTCAAGCAGGACAGCACGGGCGTGCCCTACCTGCAGCCGTTGAGCGACAACGACATCCGCGACGCTCTGTCCGCAGCTGCGTCCGTTGGCGACGACCGCATTCAGAAGGCCTCGACCGGACGCGTCAACCCGGAGTCCTGGACGCACGGTTCGTCCGCGGAACGGCAGAAGTGGTTCACCATCGGTTATCAGACCGGTGACCCGAACAAGTGCGACACCTTCAGCGCCGGGGCGCTCGGCTAGCCGTTGACCGAGTGGTTGTTCTCCTACGGCACGCTGCGGCAGCCGGAGGTCCAGCGTGTCACGTTCGGCCGCGAACTCACCGGCCGGCTCGACGCGATCGTCGGCTTCGACCTGGATCACGTGACCATCACGGACCCGCATGTGGTCACCACTAGCGGCAGCGACCGGCACCCAATCCTGCGGCCAACCGATCGCGTGGACGCTCACGTCGACGGGATGGTCTTCGCGATCAGCGAAGCCGAACTGGCCGCCGCCGACGAGTACGAGGTCGACGACTACCGCCGCATTTCGGTGCCGCTGAGATCGGGCGCTACGGCATGGGTTTACGTGTTCGCCGGTTGATCACTACCAAGGCCGCGTCGCACACGAGACGGCGGACGTCGCGTCTTGTTGCACGACGACCTGACCATCCACGGCGATCTCGCAGTGAAATTTGGCAGGGCCATTTCCCGAATCCGGCCAATGCAGGATCCCGCTGGCGGTGATGATCGCCCATTGGTTGGGATTTGCCAGCGTCGTCGAATAGACGACCGGTTGCCCGCCGCTGATCGGGGCCTGCACATTGTTCATGAATTTCGACGAGTCCGCGTTGTAGGCCGCCTGGCTGGGCGGATCGGCGTTCATGTACTGAACGGTCGCGGTCAGAGTATTGGGGCTCGTCACGGTGTAGGTCACCTGGTGGCCGGCCGGGTCCGCGGTTGCGGTCGCCGGCGCTCTGCCGACTCCGAAAGCCGCAGCCAATGTCGCCACTCCGACCCAGGCGGCCGCTTTCCGCAGGTTCCTCATAGTAAAAACGCTACCGGATCGTTAACCGGCTCCGGTATGAAGTCATGAATGACTGACGTGCCGGAGGAGCCGGCCATCAGCCGCCGCAAGGTGCTGACCACGGGCGCAGCCTCGGCGCTGGGCGCGGGCATTGGCGGCGCGGCGGTGCTGGTGTGGTCGCACCCTCGCGGCCCGAGCCTCTGGCACCAGCCGGACCGCAACGGCGCGCCGCCGGTGCTCGGTGTGCATCTGCAGTTCGGCAAGAACGCCGGCACCGAGATACTGGTGTCCTGGCAGAGCACAGACACCGTGGGCAACCCGCGAGTCATGCTGGGCACACCGACCTCCGGATTCGGCCAAACCGTGGCGGCCGAAACCCGAACCTACCGGGACGCGAAGTCCAACAAGGAGATTCGCGTCAACCACGCTCGGCTGACCAACCTCACCCCGGATACCGACTATGTGTACGCCGCGGTGCACGACGGCGCCGACCCCGCGCTGGGCACCGTGAGAACTGCGCCAGTGGGGCGAAAGCCGCTGCACTTCACCAGTTTCGGCGACCAGTCCACCCCGATGCTGCACACGCTGCCCAACGGGAAGCTCGGCACCGACAACATCGGCTCTCCCGCGGCCGGCGATATCACCGCGGCGATCGAACGCATTGGCCCGCTGTTCAACCTGGTCAACGGCGACCTTTGCTACGCCAACCTCGCCCAGGACCGGATCCGCACCTGGTCGGACTGGTTCGACAACAACGCCCGCTCGGCGCGGTACCGACCCTGGATGCCCGCGGCCGGCAATCACGAGAACGAATTGGGCAACGGGCCGGTCGGTTACGGCGCCTACCAGACGTACTTCGCTGTGCCCGACTCCGGATCCAGCCCGCAGCTGCGTGGCCTGTGGTACTCGTTCACCGCCGGCTCGGTGCGGGTGATCAGCCTGAACAATGACGACGTGGCCTTCCAGGACGGCGGCAACTCCTACGTGCATGGTTACTCGGGCGGCGAACAAAAGCGTTGGCTTGCCGCCGAACTCGCCGCCGCGCGCCGCGACCCGAACGTTGACTGGTTGGTCATCTGCATGCACCAGACCGCGATCTCCACGGCCGACCGCACCAATGGCGCCGACCTCGGGATCCGCGAGGAGTGGCTGCCGTTGTTCGATCAGTACCAGGTCGACCTGGTGCTGTGCGGCCATGAACACCACTACGAACGGTCACATCCGCTGCGCGGAGCGCAAAACACCGATACCCGAACGCCGATACCCGTCGATACCCGCACCGACCTCATCGACGCGACAAAGGGCACCGTGCACCTCGTCATCGGCGGCGGCGGCACGTCCGCGCCGAGCAACGCGCTGTTCTTCCCCCAACCCCGGTGCCGGGTGTTGACCGGAGTCGGCACTTTTGATCCCGCGATCGGGCGCAAGCCACCGATCTACGTTCTGGAGGATGCGCCGTGGTCGGCGTTTCGCGACCGCGACAATGCCTACGGTTTCGCAGCTTTCGACGTCGACCCGGGACAACCCGGAGGCAACACCTCCATCAAAGCGACGCATTATGCGCTGAACGGGTTGTTCGGCGCGGTCACCGTGGTGGACCAGTTCACCCTCACCAAGCCGCGCGGCGACAAGGCCGGTTAGCTCAAAACAGCGCCTGCTGGATGGGTTCCGGCGCCGGCACCGCTTCGACCGCGCGCGGGAACGGGCGGTGCTCACCCGCCAGCCGGTGCTTCGCGATCAACGGCGCGGCCCGCTCCCGCAGCATGTCCCGGTAGCCCGGCGGCAGATACGCTCCGCGCCGGTACAACTCGCGGTAGCGGCCGACGAGCTCCGGATGCGAGCGGGCCAACCACGCCATGAACCAGCCGCGGGTCGAGCCGCGCAGGTGCAGGCCGAAAACCGTCGCGCCGGTGGCGCCGGCGGCCGCGATCTGACCGAGCAAGACATCCAGGTGCTCGATGGAATCGGTGAGGTACGGCAGCACCGGCGCAACCATCACATGACAGTCCAGGCCGGCGTCGCGGATCGCTCTGATGAGACCGAGGCGGGCCTGCGGCGTCGGCGTGCCGGGCTCGACGTCGCGGTGCAGCTCGGCAGCGCCCACCGCCAACGACACGGCGACCGACACCGGAACCTGTTGGGCCGCCTGGCTGATCAGCGGCAGGTCACGGCGCAGCAGCGTGCCCTTGGTCAGGATTGACAGCGGCGTTCCCGATTCGGCGAGCGCACCGATGATGCCCGGCATCAGCGCGTATCGCCCCTCCGCGCGCTGGTAGGGATCGGTGTTGGTGCCCAGCGCGACGGTCTCGCGCGTCCAGGACGGCCGGCGCAGTTCCCGGCGCAGGACCTCGGCGACGTTGGTCTTCACCACTACCTGGGTGTCGAAGTCGTCGCCGGGGTCGAAGTCCAGGTATTCGTGTGTGGGGCGCGCGAAACAGTAGCGGCAGCCGTGCGAACAGCCACGGTAGCCGTTGACGGTGTAGTGAAACGGCAGCGCCGCCGCGTTCGGCACCTTGTTCAGCGCGGACTTGCACAGCACCTCGTGGAAGGTGATGCCCTCAAACTGAGGCGCCCGCACGCTTCGGACGAAGCCGATCCGCTGCAGGCCCGGTAGTGCGCCGTCGTCGACGGGCTTGCCGTTGACCGCGACGGCCTGGTTACCCCATCGCATAACTCTATTCGAACAATTGTTCGATACGATGTCAACGCGGGGCCGGACTTTCTGGCAGAGTTGCTAGCTGTTGCAGACAAGTGAGGCGGGCGTGTCAACTCGACGGTACGAAGACGAACTGCGGTCCGAGCAGACCTATGTGACCGAGCTCTACGCGCGCCTCGACGCCGAGCGCGCCCGAGCCAAAGACAAGTTCCGCGCCGCGCTGGCGGGCGACGCCGAGACGCTGGCGGATCGGGACTCCGAGGTGCGGGCCGTGGCTAAAGAAGTCAAGCGGCTGAACGTGGCGGACGAAGGGCTGTGTTTCGGGCGGTTGGACGCGCTTTCGGGCGAGCGGTTCTACATCGGCCGCTTGGGGCTGTTCGACGCGGAGAACGATTACGAGCCGCTGTTGCTGGATTGGCGGGCACCGGCGGCGCGCGCGTTCTACGTCGCCACCGCCGCCAGCCCGGAGAACATGCACCGGCGGCGCCAATTCCACACCCGCGGGCGGCGCCTGGTCGATTTCGCCGATGAGACGTTCGGCCGCCCAAATGGCTCCGAGCCGGGCGGCTCGGAGGATTTAGCCCTGCTCGCGGCGGTCAATGCGCCGCGCGGTGAGGGGATGCGCGACATCGTGGCGACCATCCAGGCCGAGCAGGACGAGATCATCCGGCACGATCATCCCGGGGTGCTGGTGATCGAAGGCGGCCCGGGCACCGGTAAGACCGTGGTGGCACTACACCGCGTCGCGTACCTGCTCTATACCCAGCGCGAGCGGTTCGAGCGCCACGGCGTGCTCGTGGTCGGGCCCAACACCGCGTTCCTCAAACACGTCGACCGGGTGCTTCCGTCGCTTGGCGAGTCCAGCGTGGTGTTCATCACCGTCGGCGATCTGGTGCCCGGTTTGCACGTCACCGCCGAGGATGAACCGCTCGCCGCACAGCTGAAGGGCTCGCTGAAGATCCTGGACGTGCTCGCGGCGGCCGTCGCCGATCGCCAGCGCATCCCGGAGCAGCCGCTAATGATCGAACTGGCCGACGTCACGATGCGGATTGACGCGGAGACGGCGGAGTGGGCCAGGGAGGAAGCACGCGCCAGCGGGCTGCCACACAACCACGCCCGCGCGGTGTTCACAGACATCGTCACGTGGGTGCTCACCGAACGGGCAATCGCCCGCATCGGCAAGGGCTGGCTGACCCGGGACGATAAGCCAGCCTGGGAGAAATTGCGGACGGACCTGCTCGAGGAGCTCGCTGAGAACGAGCAATTCATCGCCGCGCTCGATCGGCTCTGGCCGATCCTGACACCCGAAACGCTGTTGGCACCGCTTTTCGCGTCCCCCGAACGGCTGCATGCGGCGGGCGCCCACCAGGCGCTGTGCCGCGCCGATGGCGAGGCCTGGACGGTGTCGGACGTGCCACTGCTCGACGAGTTGGTCGACCTGCTGGGCGCCGACAAGAAAGCCGACCAAACCGCCGAGCGGGAACGGAACTACGAGGCCGAATACGCCGCCGGCGTGCTGAGCCTCCTCGAAATCGCGAGCGAGGACTCGATGGAGGACGAGGAGCAGCTGCGCGCCCAGCACATGATCTACGCCGACGACCTGGCCGACCGCTTCCTGGAGCGCGACACCCGCGAACTCGCCGAACGCGCTGCCGCGGACCGCGATTGGACCTACCGGCACGTCGTGGTCGACGAAGCCCAGGAACTCTCCGAAATGGATTGGCGGGTGCTGATGCGGCGCTGCCCGGGCAAATCCTTCACGATCGTCGGCGATCTGGCCCAGCGCCGATCGGAGGCCGGAGCGACGTCGTGGGGCGCGATGCTGGAGCCGTACGTGCCCGGCCGCTGGGTCTACCGGTCGCTCTCGGTGAATTACCGCACCCCGGCGGAGATCATGGCCGTCGCCGCCAGGCTGCTCTCCGAGTTCGCGCCCGGCGTCCAGCCACCGGAGTCGGTCCGTTCGTGCGGCATCCAGCCATGGTCCAGACGGGTATCCGAGGACGAACTGCCCGCTGCCATCAAGGAATTTGTCCATGACGAAGCCGGCCGCCAAGGCACCAGCATCGTGATCGGCCCACCGGGCGTGCCGGGCACGGTGCCGCCGGCCGAGACGAAGGGCCTCGAGTTCGACTCCGTCCTGGTGGTGGACCCGCAACGAATCCTCGCCAACGGCCCGCGCGGCGCGGCCGAGCTCTACGTCGCGCTGACTCGCGCCACCCAACGCCTCGGCGTCCTGCACCAGGATCCGTTGCCGCAGGCTTTGTCAGGCTTAGAAAATGGGCTTGCTGAACACAGCCGCTAGAAGGGCGGCGGCTCGTCGGCATCGGACGGCGGAGTTCGATTGGCTTCCGCGGCGGCTTGGGCGGCTAGGCGTGCTTGCCGGTTATGGCTACGTTCGGTGCTAATCCGACTTGCACGGTTTTCGCTGCGAGTACGGGTGCGTAGCGGCATCATCGCGGTCTTGTCGGAGCAGCGATCGGCGCGGGCCTGATCGGGCGCGGGCAGGTCGCCGGTAGGCGCGCACAGGCCTGGAAACAGCAGCGCACTCCCCGACGTGGTGACGTAGGTCTGTCCATCGGGCAGCCGCCAGATCACAGTGCCATCAGGCAACTGCTGATCGCGCCAACCCCAGAATGTTTTCAGCAAATGATGTTGACGGCAAAGACATTTCAGATTCGAAGGATGCGTGCTCCCGCCGTCAGCGTAGGCGACGGTATGGTCCACATCGCAGTCCACCGCCGGTCGGTCGCAGCCCGGCGCGCGGCAGGTCAGGTCCCGGCAACGCACGAAGTCAGCGAGTTTCGCCGAGGGCGTATATCCCTTCTCCGCGGCTTCGGCGGGCGGACTCAGCGGCACCAGCCGGGCGGACTTGGCCAGCTCGGCAACCACCGCGGCCGGGATAAGTTCGTCTTCACCGACGACCACACCCGGCGCCGTCCCGGCGCCCTCGACGCTGGCCTGCTCGGCGATCACATGGATCACCACCGGGCTGCGTGGCGCCGGTACCGCGGCAACAGCGCACTCGGGAGATTCGCACCCACACACCAACCGGTCCGCGCCCGACGCCAGCGCCCCTAGAGCATCGGCACGGCGCTGCGCGTGAGTGCGCGGGTCAGCGGCACACACGGTGCCGGCCAGCTCGTCCAGCCTCCTGTCCAGTGCCCGGCCCGCCGTGTTGAATACTTTGCCCTCTAACCAAGCCATGCCCGACTCATCGGCGACCACATCGACATGGCGACCCCCGACCGCCTCAGCAGCCCGGCGCACCGCATCACGATCGACCTTCGCGACCTCGCGATCCACCAGCGCGACCAACCGACTCCGAGTCATGGACGAACGCCGCGACAACGCCACCGCCACCGCGGCATCCACCTTTGCCAACACCTCGGGATCGGTAATAAGATCGGTGCGGAACACGATGGCCTGGAAGGCGCGATAGTCGATGTCACCGGCCACGAACACCTTGCCCACCTCGGGCAGCCGATCCCGCATTGCCAACGCGTAGCCCACGTAGTACGACCCCATCGTGACGCTGCAATTAAGCGCCGCGGCTACCTGGGCCGCGACCGCGTTCCGGATATCCATGGCCCAGTCCTCGTGCAGCCCGGAATCACGCAGCCGCACCACGAACAACTCACCCACGGCCACCAACCGCGCCGCGGCCGCGACCGCCTCACCCCGGTGCGCCGCGCGCACCCGGTCCAACAGCACCGACGACTCCGTCGTGGTAACCATCGCATCTGCGAATTCGTACATGTGTTCGATTGTAATGGACTGGGCCGACTCGCGACAGATTATCGACTCAGCCTTGAAAGCACCTCGGCAACAACGGAATCAATCGGCACCGACACCTGCTCGCCCGTCCCGAGATCCTTCACCCCGATCGTGCCGGCCTCGATGTCACGGTCCCCGGCGACCAGCGCGATCGACGCGCCGGACCGGTCGGCCGCGCGCATCGAGCCCTTGAGGCCTCGGTCGCCGTAGGCGAGGTCGACGCGCACGCCGGCGGCACGCAGCTGCCCGGCCAGCACCGCGAGCCGCAGCTTGGCCTGCTCGCTCAATGGCACCCCGAACACGTCGACGCGCGAGGTCTCCCCCACGGTTTTGCCCTCGGCGCGCAACGCCAGCAGGGTCCGGTCCACCCCGAGGCCGAATCCGATGCCGGACAGGTCTTGTCCGCCGAGCTGGCCCATCAGACCGTCGTAGCGGCCGCCGCCGCCGATACCCGATTGCGCGCCCAGACCGTCGTGCACGAACTCGAAAGTGGTCTTGGTGTAGTAGTCCAGTCCGCGCACCATGCGCGGGTTGATGACGTACGGCACCCCCAAGGCATCCAGGTGGGCCAGCACGGTGTCGAAGTGCTGCTTGGCTTCGTCGGACAGGTGGTCGAGCAGTACCGGCGCGTCGGCCGTCATCGCGCGCACCGCGGGTCGCTTGTCGTCGAGCACCCGCAGCGGATTCAACCGCACGCGTCGCTGCGTTTCTTCGTCCAGATCGAGCTTAAGGAGGAACTCCTGCAACAGTTCCCGATACTGCGGGCGGCAGCTCTCATCCCCCAACGAGGTGAGCTCCAGCCGGAACCCGTTCAGGCCCAGCGAGCGGAACCCAGCGTCGGCAACCGCGATCACCTCGGCGTCCAGGGCGGGGTCGTCGACTCCGATCGCCTCCACGCCGACCTGCTGTAGCTGACGGTAGCGGCCCGCTTGCGGGCGCTCGTAGCGGAAGAACGGGCCCGCGTAACACAGTTTCACCGGCAGCGCGCCGCGGTCCAGGCCGTGCTCGATCACCGCGCGCACCACACCGGCGGTGCCCTCGGGCCGTAGCGTCACCGAGCGGTCACCGCGATCGGCGAACGTGTACATCTCCTTCGACACCACGTCGGTGGATTCACCGACGCCGCGGGCGAACAACGCGGTGTCCTCGAATACAGGCAACTCGACATCGCCGTAACCGGCCCGCCGCGCGGCACCCAAAAGCCCGTCGCGCACCGCGACGAATTGCGCCGAATCCGGCGGGAGGTAGTCCGGTACCCCCTTGGGTCCGGAAAGCGCGGTGAACGCGTCCGTCACCGGCTCAGACCTTCGATGAAGGGGTTGAGCCGCCGCTCGGCGCCGATGGTGGTGGAGCTGCCGTGGCCGGGCAGCACCACAGTGCTGTCGTCGAGCACCAACAGCTTGTCGAGGATCGAGGTCAGCAGGTCGCGCCCGCTGCCACCGAACAGGTCGGTGCGGCCCACCGAGCGCTGGAACAGGGTGTCGCCGGTGAACACGAGGTCTTTATCGTCCTCAGTCGCGCAATTAACCCGGAAAACCACGGATCCACGGGTGTGCCCGGGGGTGTGATCCACGTTGACGGTCACACCGCCGAGGTCCAGCTTGTCGCCGTCCCGGTCCAGCTCAACGACCTGTTTGGGCTCCCGGAAAAACGCGCCCGCCGCCAGCTGGGCCACCCGCGGGCCCAGCCCGTGGATCGGGTCTTTCAGCATGAACCGGTCCTCGGGATGAATGTAGGTGGGGCAGCCGTAGGTGTCGGACACCTTCTGGGCCGACCACATGTGGTCGATGTGCCCGTGGGTCAACAGCACCGCGGCCGGAGTCAGCCGATTCTCGTCGAGGATGCGCCGCAGCTGGCTCATCACGCGCTGGCCCGGGTCGACAATGACAGCGTCCGCGCCGGGCCGTTCGGCCAGCACGTAGCAGTTGCACTGCAGCAATCCCGCGGGAAATCCAGTGATCAGCACGGTTCCAGTTTCCCATCCCGGGACGCCAGCACCGATGCGGGCCACGCTGCCGATGACACATTAGCTAGCCTGGGCTGGCAACTGGGTCCCCGGCTCGCGGGGACGATCAGGAGGGATACGGGCCGTGCCGACCAACGAACAGCGACGTGCGACAGCCAAGCGCAAACTCGAACGACAGGTCGAGCGCCGCAATCAACGGGCCAAACAGCGCCGGATCCTGGTGATCGCTGGTGGCGTGGTAGTGGCGATCGCCGTTATCGCCGGGGTAGTGATCGCCATAATCGACGGCAAAAACGACCGGAAGAGCAACACCGCGGCAACGACGACCAGCAGCTCTGCCGCCAGCTCTGAGGCGATCACCACGACCCCCGAATCGACGCCGCCGGCTGCGCCGATGCCGCCGTTCAAACCGTCCGCCAACCTGGGCGCCAACTGCCAGTACACCCCCTCGGCCGATAAGGCCAGCAAGCCCGTCAATCCGCCGCACACCGGCAAGATTCCCACCACCCCGGCCTCGGTGAGCGCCAGCATGGTGACCAGCCAGGGCAACATCGGCCTACTGCTCGCCAATAACGAATCTCCATGCACCGTGAACAGTTTCGCCAGCCTGGCCGGGCAGAATTACTTCAAGGACACCAAGTGCCACCGGCTGACCACCTCCGCGGGGCTGGGCGTCGTGCAATGTGGCGATCCAAAGGGGGACGGGTCCGGTGGTCCGGGCTACCAATTCGTCAACGAGTACCCCACCGATCAGTACCCGCCGAATGACCCCAAACTGCAAGAGCCCGTGGTCTATCCGCGCGGCACCCTGGCGATGGCCAACGCCGGGCCGGGCACCAACGGCAGCCAGTTCTTCCTGGTGTACAAAGACTCGCAGCTGCCACCGCAGTACACCGTCTTCGGCACGATCCAGGCCGACGGCCTGGCCACCCTGGACAAGATCGCCAAGGGCGGTGTGGCCGGCGGCGGCGAAGATGGAGCGCCCGCCACCGAAGTCACCGTCAAGTCGCTGCTGCTGGACTAGGCGGCACGCCGAAACTGCAGTCAGGGTCTAACTTTCGCCGAAACTCGTGCCACACGCGCAGGCTCGGCGCCACCACCGCAGCCTCGGCGCAAAACCCCGCAACAGCTACGACGCGGACGTCACCCGATACACGTCGTAGACGCCTTCGACGTTGCGCACCACGTTGAGCAGGTGCCCGAGGTGCTTGGGGTCACCCATCTCGAAGGTGAACCGGCTGATCGCCACGCGGTCACCCGAAGAAGTGGTGACCGACGCCGACAGGATGTTCACCTTCTCGTCGGCCAGCACCCGCGTCACGTCCGACAGCAACCGGTGCCGGTCCAGCGCCTCGACCTGAATGGCCACCAAGAACACCGACGACGGCGACGGCGCCCACAGCACCTCGATGATGCGCTCGGACTGCTGCTCTAACGATGTGGCGTTGGTGCAGTCGACACGGTGCACGCTGACTCCCCCGCCGCGGGTGACGAACCCCAGGATCTGGTCGCCGGGCACCGGCGTGCAGCACTTGGCCAGTTTGGTCAAGGTTCCTGGGGCTCCGGGCACGGCGACCCCGACATCGTCGGTGCTGCGCGGGCGGCGCAGCATGGTCGCGGGCGTGGACCGCTCGGCGAGGTCCTCCTCGGCCTGGTCGATACCGCCGAGCTCGGCCAACAGCCGCTGTACGACGTGCCGGGCCGACACATGGCCCTCACCGACCGCGGTGTACATCGCGGATACATCGATGTAGTGCAATTCGCGGGCCACCGCGGACATCGAGTCGCCGTTCATCAAGCGCTGCAGTGGAAGTCCGCCCCGACGCACCTCGCGGGCCATCGCCTCCTTGCCGGCCTCGAGCGCCTCCTCACGGCGCTCCTTGGCGAACCATTGCCGGATCTTCGATTTGGCGCGCGGCGACACCACGAACTGCTGCCAGTCCCGCGACGGCCCGGCGTTGGCCGCCTTGGAGGTGAAAACCTCGACGACTTCGCCGTTTTCCAGCTTGCGTTCCAGCGCCACCAGCCGCCCGTTGACCCTGGCACCGATGCACCGGTGCCCGACTTCGGTGTGCACCGCATAAGCGAAGTCCACCGGCGTCGACCCGGCCGGCAGGGTGATGACGTCACCCTTGGGCGTGAACACGAAAAGCTCTTGCACGGCAAGGTCGTAGCGCAGTGACTCCAGGAACTCGCCGGGGTCGGCGGCCTCCCGTTGCCAGTCGAGCAGCTGACGCATCCAGGCCATGTCGTCGATCTCGGCGGCGGCGTTCTGATGCGGAACGCCGTTGCGGCCCTTGGCTTCCTTGTAGCGCCAATGCGCGGCGATGCCGTATTCGGCGGTGCGGTGCATGTCGCGGGTGCGGATCTGCACCTCCAGCGGTTTGCCCTCCGGCCCCACGACCGTGGTGTGCAGCGACTGGTAGACGCCGTATCTGGGCTGGGCGATGTAATCCTTGAACCGCCCCGCCATCGGCTGCCACAGCGAGTGCACCACGCCGACAGCGGCGTAGCAGTCCCGGATCTCGTCGCACAGGATGCGAATGCCGACCAGGTCGTGAATGTCGTCGAAGTCGCGCCCCTTGACGATCATCTTCTGATAGATCGACCAGTAGTGCTTGGGGCGACCCTCGACGGTCGCCTTGACCTTCGACGCGTTGAGCGTGGCCGTGATCTCGGCACGGACCTTGGCCAGGTGGGTATCCCGGGACGGCGCGCGGCCGGCGACCAGCCGAACGATCTCCTCGTACTTCTTGGGGTGCAGGATGGCGAACGACAGGTCTTCCAGCTCCCACTTGACGCTCGCCATACCCAGCCGGTGCGCCAGCGGCGCAATCACTTCCAGCGTCTCGCGGGCCTTGCGCGCCTGCTTTTCCGGCGGCAGGAAGCGCATGGTGCGCATGTTGTGCAGCCGGTCGGCCACCTTGATCACCAGCACCCGCGGATCGCGGGCCATAGCGGTGATCATCTTGCGGATGGTCTCGCCTTCGGCGGCGTTGCCCAGCACCACCTTGTCCAGCTTGGTCACGCCGTCGACGAGATGGCCGACCTCGTCGCCGAACTCCTCGGACAGCGCCTCAAGCGTGTAACCGGTGTCTTCGACGGTGTCGTGCAGCAGTGCGGCCACTAAAGTTGTGGTGTCCATGCCCAATTCGGCCAGGATGTTGGCGACGGCCAGCGGGTGGGTGATGTAGGGATCACCGGAGTGCCGAAACTGAGTGGCGTGCCGCTCGTCGGCGACCTCGAAGGCGCGGCTGAGCATCGTCAGGTTCGCCTTGGGATAGATCTCCCGGTGCACCGCCACCAGCGGCTCGAGCACGGGATTGAGGGCGCTGCGCTGGGCGGTCATCCGACGGGCCAACCGGGCCCGGACCCGACGCGACGCGCTGCTGGTCGTCTTCAGGGTCTCGACCGGCTGGACCTCGGCAGGCTGGACGTCGGCAGGCTGAAATGCAGGCTCGTCAACGGCTTGCGCCGTGCCCTGTTCGTCCGCCACGTTGGTCACCTCCGATCTCGAGAATAGCCCGGTTAGACGCGACTCAAGCTGTGTAACCGCAACGGTGCGATCGCCTCGCGACCACCCAGCGCTGTCAGCTCGAGCACCACCGCAGACCCGGTGACGTCGGCACCCGCGCGCTCGAGCAACCGGCTCGCCGCCGAAAGCGTGCCGCCGGTGGCCAACACGTCGTCCATGATGACAACGCTGCGGCCCGCCAGCTCGATACCCGTGGCGGGGATTTCCAGGGTCGCGCTGCCGTACTCCAGGTCATAGCGCTCCGCGTACACCGGCGGCGGCAGCTTGCCGCCCTTGCGAACGGCAAGGACGCCGATGCCCAGCCGGGCGGCCACCGCCGCTGCCACCAGGAACCCACGAGAGTCGACGCCGGCCACCAGGTCGGCGCCGGACGCGATGTCGGCGAGCGCGTCGGTGACCGCGCCCATCGCGGCACCGTCGGCGAACAGGGGGGTGAGGTCTTTGAACTGGATTCCCGGCTTGGGAAAGTCGGCCACCTCCCGGGTCAGCGACGCGATGACGCCGGACAGCGGCCCACTTCCGGCGCCCGTCATTCTTGCCTCAGCGCCCATCGGTCCATGTTCCAGCCGGCGCCCCACCGGGTCGGATTGCTGCTCACGGCGTACATCTTCTTCGACATCAACAGCGTGCGCTGCTGGCGGTACAGCGGCAACGTCGGCATGTCGGCCCACAGGATCGGGGCGCCCTGGGCCAGCAGCCGGACCCGCTCGGCGGGATCAGCGGATACCGCCAGCGTGGCGATTATGCCGTCGACCTGGCCATTTGTGTAGCCGGGCAGATTGTTTCCGTTGCCCGTATGCAGGTCGTAGGCATCCATCGCCGACGATCCACTCGACCCGCTGCCGGTCGCTCCGCCGGTGCCGGCCAACAGCGCGTCGATCTTTCCGTCTCGCAGCGCCTGCGGGCCCGAGGAGTCCAGGGTGACGTTCGTGACGGTGATGCCGGCCGCCGAGCAGGACGTGGCGATCGCCCCGACGGTGACCGCCAGCCGCGCATTGGGTCCGTGGTAGCCGATCCGCACCGACAGCGGCGCACCGCCCAACCCATCGCGCGCCGCGGCGGGATCCGCCTTGCCGAACTGGCCGGCTTCGGCGGCGCCGTCGGCCAGGGCGACGCCGTCCTCGGTGGCCGGCGACAGGCGTGAATTGGCGATCGGTACCCCGGCGTCGTGCGCGATCGAATCACGCGGCGTGCACAACGCGAACGCGCGGCGGGCACGCGCCTGCGACAGCGCACCCTGCGGGGCGAAGATCAGCTGCTCGATCCCGGACGAGGGCGAGTCGGTGCGTTCGTAGTTGTCCGGCGTGGTCAGCGCGCCCGACGATCCGGCGGCGACATCGACCACGTCGACGCTGCGGCTGTTGACCCGGTCCTGGATGTCCGGCCCCTGCGGCCACACGGTTACCCGCTTCGTGATCGCCCTGGGACCCCACCAGCGGTCGTTGGCCACCAGCACCACTGCGCCGCCATCCAGGACGGAGTCGATCTTGTACGGTCCCGACGACGGGAAGCGTTTCGCGACGTCCTCGGGTTTGAGGCCGGGCTTGAGATCCCAGGTGGTGTTCCACAGCCGCGCGATCTGTTCCACCAGCGGCGCGTTGTTGCTCAGCAGCGCGGCCGTAACGTCGACATTCAGCTGGTCGGCGATGACGTGCGACGGCATCAACGCGGTCGCGGCGAACAGCTGGGTGTAGTCGACGACGGTGCGGTCCGGGGCGAACGACACCCGGGCCTTCTTCTGTCCCGGCAGGCATTCGATCTTCGCGATGTCGACGTAGCCGGCCTGGGTGGCGGCGTCGAAGCCGGGATAGCGGCCGGATTGGGCTGCCCAGGTGAGCACCATGTCGTCACAGGTCACCGGTTTACCGTCGGAATAAACGGCGTTATCGGCAATCTGATACTCGAGCACCAGTGGCGCGCCGCCCACTTCCGAGACGGTGCCGAAGTCGTGGTCGGCGACGACCTGTCCGTCGGGGCCGTGATACCCGAATCCGGTGAGCACGCGGGCAAATGCCTGCGCTCCCGCCGATGCTGCGCCGACGACGGTGTTGGTGTTGTAGGTGACCAGCGCGCCGTCGACCACGTAGTCGATCTGGGCGGCGGCGCCACCCGAACACCCGGTCAGGGTGGCGGCCGCGGCCAGCACCGCCGTCAAACCTAAGGATGTCCACCTGGCGCGCCTGGCCCAAGAGCCCATCGCGCGCCGACGCCAGGTGGCCATCGCGGCTTACCGCCGGCCCACGTTCCGCTTGCCGGTAGGACGCCGGGTACCGGTAGGCCGCGCCGGCCGCGCACCCGGGGCCGGTTTGTTCGGCACGGGCTTGTCGGACGCCGCGACAGCTTGCGGGCTTTCCTGGGTGGGTTCGGCGGCGTTTTCAGCCGATGGGTCATCGGAAGGGTCATCCGACGGTTCGTCGGAGGGTTCGGCTTTTTCGTCGGAGCCTTGCGAGCCGGGACTACGCCGCCTTTCGACCCGGCGACTGTGGGCGCGCACCAGCTCGGTGCGTTCACGCAGCGTGACCAACAGCGGCGTGGCGAAGAAGATCGACGAGTAGGTGCCGACCACGATGCCGACCAGCTGCACCAGCGCCAGGTCTTTCAGCGTGCCCACGCCCAGCAGCCACACCGCGACCACCATGAGCGACAGGATCGGCAGCACCGAGATCAAGCTGGTGTTGATCGAACGCATGAAGGTCTGGTTGATCGCCAGATTGGCCTGTTCGGCGAAGGTGCGCCGAGCGGTGTGCTGGAAGCCGTTGGTGTTCTCTTCGACCTTGTCGAACACGATGACGGTGTCGTAGAGGGAGAACCCGAGGATCGTGAGCAGACCGATGACGGTGGCCGGGCTGACTTCGAAGCCCACGAGCGAATACACGCCGGCGGTGACGGTCAAGTCGAAAACCATGGTCGTCAGGGCGGAGATCGCCATGTAGCGCTCGTATCGCACGGTGATGTAGAGGCCGACCAGCACCAGGAAGATGGCCAGTGCGATGAGCGCCTTCTTGGTGATCTGATCGCCCCAGGTCTCCGAGACCGCGGAGTCGCTGATCGCCGCCTTGCTGGGCTTGCCGTCGCTGCCCTTGGGCTGGAACGCGTCGAACAGCGCGTTGCGCAGCTGCGTTGTCTGGTCGTTGGACAGCGTTTCCGAACTGATCTGCACCGTTGCCGAAGCGCCGCTGCCAACCGTGACCACCGTTGCGGGGTCATGGCCCAGCGTCTTTCTGAAGACGTCCTGCACCTGTGAAGTCTGGACGGTGCCCGTCCCGCTCACGGCGGGAAACGACATCGTGGTGCCGCCCTTGAAATCGATCCCGAAAGTGAAGCCCCGCACGAGGATGCTGACGATCGCGATCGCCACGATCGCGCCGCTGATGCCGTACCACAGCCGGCGCCGCCCGATTACCTCGAACGCACCGGTGCCGGTGTAGAGGCGCGAAAGGAAGCTGTGCCGTGGCGCGGCGGCGGCCGGCTTTTCGGCGTCGGCGCCGGTCTTCTTTTCGGAAGCCCCGGAAGCCCCTGAAGCCCCTGAAGCCTTGGAAGCCCCTGAAGCAGCCTTTGCAGCCATCACCGCTACCCCCGTCCCGTCTGCGCCTGCGAAGCGCGGCGTTCGCGGGCGACCTGCTGAACAGCCCCCAGCCCGTTGTACGCCGGCTTTGCCAGCGTCGGCGACTTAGAGGCCAGGTAGACCAGGGGCCAGGTCACCAAGAACACAACCACGAGGTCGAGGATCGTGGTGAGGCCCAGCGTGAAGGCGAACCCCTTCACCTGACCGATCGCCAAGAAATACAGCACCGCGGCAGCCAGGAACGTCACCGCGTTGCCGGACACGATCGTCTTGCGGGCCCGCACCCAGCCGCGCGGCACCGCCGACCGGAACGAACGGCCTTCCCGGATCTCGTCTTTGATGCGTTCGAAGAACACCACGAACGAGTCAGCGGTGGTGCCGATACCGATGATCAGACCCGCGATACCCGCCAGGTCCAGGGTGTAGTTGATATATCGGCCGAGCAGCACCAAGATCGCGAAAACCATTGCGCCAGAGGCGGTAAGCGACAAAGCCGTCAGTAATCCAAGTACCCGGTAATACACCAACGAGTACAGCAACACCAGGACCAGCCCGATCGCACCCGCGAACAATCCCGCTCGCAGCGACGTCAATCCCAATGTCGCCGAGACGGTTTGGGCCTCCGACGATTCGAAGGACAACGGCAACGACCCGTATTTGAGGACGTTGGCCAGCTGGCGTGCGCTCGAGGCGGTGAACGGCGGGTCGCCGCCGGTGATCTGGGTCCGGCCCCCGGGTATGGCCTCTTGGATCATCGGAGCGCTGACAACCTGCGAGTCCAGGGTGAAGGCGGTCTGGGTGCCGATGTGGGCAGCGGTGAAATCGGCCCAGGTATTCGACGCCGCGGACTTGAATTGCACGTCCACGATGTAGCCGATGCCGTGCGTGTTCATGCCCGACGAAGCGTCCTGGATCTGGTCGCCACTGATGATCGACGGCCCCAGCAGGTAGGCGGCCTTATGGTCGGTCGAACAAGCCACCAGGGGCAGCGTCGGGTCGTCGTTGCCGGCCAGAATGTCCTTTTTATCGCAGCGGCTGGCCTCGAACTGTAAAGCGACCATCTGGATGTACTGGCTGGTGTTCTGCCGCCACTTCTTCTCCTGCGCAATGCGCTCGGCGAGGTCTTTGCGTGGATCCGCGGGCGCCGGCTCGTCGGCCGCCGGCGCGTCACCCGCGGGCGCCCCGGTCGCGGGAGGCGCCGGGGTGGGCGCGGGCGGTGCGGGCGGCGCGGGAGAAGGTGGGTCCTGCGGGTAGGGCCGCGGTTGCGCACCCGGCCTACCCGGCGGCGCCGGGGGTGCGGGTGGTGCGGGCTGTCCGGGCGGCGGTGCCAGCTGGCCGGCCGGGGGCGTACCGGGGGGCTGGTGGGCCGGCGGCTTGGGTTCCGCACCCTGCGCCGGCATCGAGTTGAGCACGGGCCGGATGAACAACCGCGCGGTCTGCCCCAGGTTGCGGGCCTCGCTGCCGTCGTTCCCGGGCACCGTGATGATCAAGTTGTCGCCGTCGACGACGACCTCCGAACCGGAGACGCCAAGCCCGTTTACCCGCGAGCTGATGATCTGCTGCGCCTGGGACAGGGCATCGCGGCTCGGCCGTGAGCCATCGGGCGTGCGGGCGGTCAGCGTGACGCGGGTGCCACCCTGAAGGTCGATCCCGAGCTTCGGAGCGACCCGCTTATCCCCGGTCAGAAACACCAGCAGGTAAACGCCGACCAGCATCAACAGGAAAACCGACAGATAGCGGGCAGGGTGCACCGGCGCCGAAGACGATGCCACGTTCCTTGTATCTCCTTGAGATCGGTTTCTTGGCCGCAAACAGTTCCGCAGAGAGCCTACGTGTCGCGGTCGGTGATCCGGCTCTGGTCTTCAGGCTGCACAGAGTCGTCGGGGTCCTCTTTTAAGTCCTCGTCCAGGTCTTCGGGCAGGATCTTGTCGCGGATCGCCAGCTTCATCCAGGTGGTCACCACGCCCGGCGCGATCTCGAGGTCGACGGTGTCGTCAGTGAACCCGACGACGGTGGCCTGCAAGCCGGACGTGGTGTGCACCCGGTCGCCCGGCTGCAGCGACTCGTGCAGGTCGATGGTGGTCTGCATCGCCGCCCGCTGACGGCGCGAGGCACGCCACATGAGCCCGCCCATGATGAGCAGGAACGGCACGAACAAGACATAATTACCCATCAACGCGCCTGTCTTCCCTATCGGTATTGGCCGGTATTCCGAGGCCCGTGCCAGGCCGACCCGGCGCTCGGACACCTCGCAACCGTCCAGTGTGCCATTACCGCAGGTCGCACCCGACCGGCCCCGTGCCGGTCGCCGACCGGCCCTCGCGAAAGTAGGCTTTAGCCGCGACGTGGCAGATGCGCCGCGGTGAGGAGAATGCGGTGGCCGGCCTCGAGCAGACTCGCCAGCTGATCACCGAAATTCCGGGTCCAGCCTCCCTGGAACTGGAGAAACGCCGGTTCGCGGCGGTGTCCCGGGGCGTGGGCATCACCATGCCGGTTTACGTGGCGCGCGCGGGCGGCGGCATCGTCGAGGACGTCGACGGCAACCGGCTCATCGACCTGGGGTCGGGCATCGCCGTCACCACGATCGGCAACTCCGCACCACGTGTCGTGGACGCGGTGCGCGCACAGGTCGCCGACTTCACCCATACCTGTTTCATGGTGAATCCCTACGAGGAGTACATCGCCGTCGCCGAAGAGCTCAACCGGATCACCCCGGGCTCGGGCGAGAAGCGCTCGGTGCTGTTCAACTCCGGCGCCGAAGCGGTCGAGAACGCCATCAAGGTCGCCCGGTCCTACACCCGCAAATCCGCCGTGATGGCGTTCGACCACGCCTACCACGGCCGCACCAACATGACGATGGCACTGACCGCCAAGTCCATGCCCTACAAGAGCGGTTTCGGCCCGTTCGCGCCGGAGGTTTACCGCGCGCCGATGTCGTACCCGTACCGCGACGGCCTGCTCGAGAAGGACCTGGCCACCAACGGCGAACTGGCCGCCGCGCGGGCCATCACCGTGTTCGAAAAACAGGTCGGTGCCGACAACCTGGCCGCCGTCATCATCGAACCCATCCAGGGCGAAGGCGGTTTCATCGTGCCGGCCGAGGGGTTCCTGCCCACGCTGTTGGACTGGTGCCGCAAGAACAACGTGGTCTTCATCGCCGACGAGGTGCAAAGTGGCTTTGCCCGCACCGGCGCGATGTTCGCCTGCGAGCACGAGGGCCCCAACGGGTTGGTGCCCGACCTGATCTGCACCGCCAAAGGTATCGCCGGCGGGTTGCCGCTGTCGGCGGTGACCGGGCGCGCCGAGATCATGGACGCCCCGCACGTCAGCGGCTTGGGCGGCACGTTCGGCGGCAACCCGGTCGCCTGCGCGGCGGCGCTGGCCAGCATTGCGACCATCGAAAGCGACGGCCTGATCGACCGGGCCCGGCAGATTGAACGCCAGGCGACCGAGCGGCTGTTGCGGCTGCAAGCCGGCGACGACCGCCTGGGTGACGTCCGCGGCCGCGGCGCCATGATCGCCGTGGAGCTGGTCAAGTCCGGCACCACCGACCCCGACCCCGAACTGACCGGCAAGCTGGCCACCGCGGCGCACGCGGCCGGCGTCATCGTGTTGACCTGCGGAATGTTCGGCAACATCATCCGGTTGCTGCCCCCGCTGACCATCAGCGATGAGCTTCTGAACGAAGGCCTCGACATCCTTTCCGGGATCCTGGGCGAGCTTTAGCGAGCCAACCGATGACGACCGGGTGTGGGATCTCACACATCCTGCCCCGGCGCCGTCGTTGAGAAATACTGTTAGCAAAACTAATGTTCTAGGGGTAAGCGCAACGTCGCGCGAATAGCTCAAATAGCTCGGCCCGAGCAGACGCAGAATCGCACGATTCGCGTCGTCCGCACACGATTCTGCGTCTGCTCGCCATCGTTAAAAGGGGAACTGATATGTCGACTACTACTCATGAAGAGGTGCTTGAACGCCGCATCGAGAACCTGGACGCCACTGACCCGCAGTTCGCCGCAGCCAGGCCGGACCCGGCCGTCGCCGAGGCCGTTGGCCGGCCGGGGCTGCGACTGCCGCAGATCATCCAGACCGTGTTGAACGGTTACGCCGACCGCCCGGCACTGGGTCAGCGCGTCGTCGAGTTCGTCAAGAACCCGAAGACCGGGCGCACCGTGCTCGAGCTGCTACCCCGCTTCGACACCATCACCTACCGTGAGTTGGGCGACCGCGCCGACGCATTCGCGCGGGCCCTGACCGGCGACTCCGTGCGGGCCGGCGACCGGGTTGCCGTCCTCGGCTTCACCAGCGTCGACTTCACCACCATCGATGTGGCGCTGAACCTGCTCGGCGCGGTCGCTGTCCCACTACAGACCAGCGCGGCGACCACCCAGCTGCTCCCGATCGTGACGGAAACCGAGCCCACCGTGATCGCGGCCAGCGTCAATCAGCTGCCCGACGCCGTCGAGTTGATCCTGGCCGGCCACAAACCCGCCAAGCTGATCGTGTTCGATTACCACCCCGAGGTCGACGACCAACGCGAGGCCCTGGAAACCGCACGCGCCCAATTGGCGGACACCGAAGTGGTTGTCGAGACGCTGGCCGACTTGCTCGAGCGCGGTAAGGCGCTGCCCGCGATACCGGTGGCGAACCCTAGCGCCGACGACCTGGCCCTGCTGATCTATACCTCGGGCAGCACCGGTGCACCCAAGGGCGCGATGTACCCGCAGAGCAATGTCGCCAAGATGTGGTGCAGGTCGGCCAGAAACTGGTTCGGGGAGAGCGCAGCGTCGATCACGCTCAACTTCATGCCGATGAGCCACGTCATGGGACGCGGGACCCTCTACGGCACGCTCGGTAACGGTGGCACCGCCTACTTCGCCGCCAAGAGCGACCTTTCGACACTGCTGGAGGACCTCGAGCTGGTCCGGCCCACTGAACTGAACTTCGTGCCGCGGATCTGGGAGACCCTCTACGGCGAATACCAACGCCAGGTGGATCACCGCCTTGCGGACCCCGCCGACTCAGCCGCCCGCGCGGCCGTCGAAGCCGAGGTCATGGACGAGCAACGCCAATACTCGCTGGGCGGGCGATACATCTTCGCGATGACGGGCTCCGCGCCGACTTCCCCGGACCTGAAGACTTGGATCGAATCTCTGCTGGAGATGCATCTGGTGGACGGCTACGGGTCCACCGAGGCCGGCATGGTCTTGCTCGACGGCGAAATACAACGTCCGCCCGTCGTCGACTACAAACTGGCCGACGTTCCGGATCTGGGCTACTTCGGCACCGACCGGCCCCATCCGCGCGGCGAATTGCTGCTCAAGACCGAGAACTTGTTCCCGGGCTACTACAAGCGCCCCGAAGTCACCGCCGACGTGTTCGACGCCGACGGCTACTACCGGACCGGCGACGTCGTCGCCGAGATCGCTCCCGACCGGCTGGTCTACGTCGACCGCCGCAATAACGTGCTGAAGCTGGCGCAGGGTGAGTTCGTCACCGTCGCGAAGCTGGAGGCGGAATTCGGCAACAGCCCGCTGGTCCGGCAGATCTACGTCTACGGCAACAGCGCGCACCCCTACCTATTGGCCGTGGTGGTGCCCACCGAGGAAGCGTTGGCCGGCCACGACGTGGTTGCGCTCAAGCCGCTGATCGCCGATTCGCTGCAGAACGTTGCCAAAGCGTCCGGCCTGCAGTCCTACGAGGTGCCGCGCGACTTCATCATCGAGACAACACCTTTCACTCTGGAGAATGGTCTGCTGACCGGTATCCGGAAGCTGGCGTGGCCGAAGCTCAAGCAGCACTACGGCGAGCGGCTCGAACAGCTCTACGCCGACCTGGCCGCGGGCCAGGCCAGCGAGTTGAGCGAACTGCGCCGCGCCGGCGCCGACGCGCCCGTCCTGAAAACGGTGAGCCGGGCCGCGGCAGCCATGCTGGGCGCCGGGAGTTCCGACCTGGCGCCCGATGCGCACTTCACCGACCTGGGCGGAGACTCGTTGTCCGCCTTGACGTTCGGCAACCTGCTGCGCGAGATCTTCGACATCGACGTGCCGGTGGGCGTCATCGTCAGCCCGGCCAATGACCTGCGGGCCATCGCCGACTACATCGAGGGCGAGCGGCGGGGCAGCAAGCGGCCCTCGTTCGCCTCGGTGCACGGCCGTGACGCCGTGGAGGTGCACGCGAGTGACCTCACCTTGGACAAGTTCATCGACGCCGACACATTGGCCGCCGCACCCAACTTGCCGCGGGCCAGCGCCGAGGTGCGCACGGTGTTATTGACCGGCTCCACGGGCTTTTTAGGCCGCTACCTAGCTCTGGAATGGCTGGAGCGGATGGACCTGGTCGACGGCAAGGTGATCGCCCTGGTGCGGGCCAAGTCCGACGAGGATGCACGTGCGCGCCTGGACAAGATCTTCGATAGCGGCGACCCGAAGCTGCTGGCGCACTACCAAGCGCTGGCCGCCGACCACCTGGAGGTCATCGCCGGCGACAAGGGCGAGGCCAACCTCGGCCTGGACCAACAGACCTGGCAGCGGCTGGCCGACACGGTCGACCTGATCGTCGACCCGGCCGCCCTGGTCAACCACGTGCTGCCCTACAGCGAGCTGTTCGGGCCCAACGCGTTGGGCACCGCCGAGCTGATCCGGATCGCGCTGACCAGCACGCTGAAGCCGTACACCTACGTGTCGACGATCGGAGTGGGTGACCAGATCGAGCCGGCGAAGTTCACCGAAGACGCCGACGTCCGGGAGATCAGCGCGACCCGCAAGGTCAACGACGGCTACGCCAACGGCTACGGCAACAGCAAGTGGGCCGGCGAGGTGCTGCTGCGCGAGGCGCACGACCTGTGCGGCCTGCCGGTCGCTGTCTTCCGTTGCGACATGATCTTGGCCGACACCACCTACGCGGGTCAGCTCAACGTGCCGGACATGTTCACCCGGATGATGCTGAGCCTGGCGGCCACCGGTATCGCGCCCGGTTCGTTCTACGAACTCGACGCGGCGGGCAACAGGCAGCGCGCCCACTATGACGGCCTGCCGGTCGAGTTCATCGCCGAAGCGGTGTCAACCCTGGGCGCCCAAAGCGCAGACGGGCACGGTGACGGGTTCGCGACCTACCACGTGATGAACCCGTACGACGACGGCATCGGAATGGACGAGTTCGTCGACTGGCTAAACGACGCGGGATCCTCGATTCAGCGGATCGCTGACTACGACGAGTGGCTGCGGCGGTTCGAAACCTCGCTGCGTGGGCTGCCCGAAAAGCAGCGCAACAGCTCGCTGTTGCCGCTGTTACACAACTACCAGGAGCCGGGCAAGCCGCTGAACGGGTCAATGGCCCCGACAGATCGGTTCCGTGCGGCGGTTCAGGACGCGAAAGTCGGTCCCGACAAGGATATTCCGCACATTACTCCGCCGATCATCGCCAAGTACGTCAGCGACCTGCGGGTGCTTGGACTTCTGTGACGTTGTGACGCCGGCGCCAGCCGCGGGTCTTAGGCTCCTCGGCTCTCGGCGCCGGCGTGGTGAGCGCTTCCGGTGACACGTCGCGCGGCGGCTCTTCCAGCCCTGAGTAATACGGCCGGGCGACCGGCATCGGCGCTCCGGGCTGCATGGGTGGCAGGGGTTGCACGTCGCGCGCCAGTCGCACCGCCGTGCGCGCCAGCGCGACGCCTGCCACGAAGACGATCAGCACGCCGAGACCCGAGAAGTAAGAAATCTGCAGCAGAACCTGCTTGCGCTGCGTGGCAGCAATCGGGTCGCCGGCGGACCCGATCCCCACCAGCGGGGCGAGCTGGCAGCCGACCACAAACCAGGCTCCGGCCAGGGCCGCGAGCCAAGCGCCCAGCATCGCGCTGAAGCGACTGCCGGCGACGATTAGCAAAAGTCCGCCCACGACGGCGGCGGTTCCCGGCAGTACCTCGAGCCAGCCCCGGGCGATGCTCCACACCCAGTCCTGATCGGGTGTATACGCGAAGTTGAAATGGGGGCCGACGAACGGTATCAACGCACCCCAGGCACCCAGAATGACCAGGAGTAATCCGCTCACCGCACCGCGGGAGCGTGGCATACCCGGCCTGGCGGGGCGGTCTACTTCGGCGTGTTTCATGACATCTCCTCGATAGACACCGGGTATATGGGCACCGGGTGGATACCCCGGCGGGGTCGAGATGTAACCCGTGCGCGTCTGCTGCTAGGCCACGAGGCCGAGCACCAGCAACACGACAGCGATCAGCGGAAAGGTGCCCTGTGTCAACGCGGCCCGCGCCTTATCAGGCGACGACAGCAGCAGCACCACCGCGGCGGCGGCCATGGAGCCGACGCCGGCGAAAATGAGCGCCGCACCAACCGCACAGTGGCCCATGGCAACTGCGGCAATGCCGATGCCGCTGACGATCGCCAGGAACAGGTTGTAGAAGCCCTGGTTGAGCGCCAGCAGCTTGGTGGTCTCGGCTTCCTCGGCCGTGGTGCCGAACGTCGCGCGGGTGCGCGGCGAGGTCCAGGTCAGCGATTCCATCGTGAAGATGTAGACGTGCAGCAGCGCGGCCAGCGCGGCGAATACCAACCCGGCGGTGATCATCGGTGTCCTTACTGTGTTCCTCAGCGGAAGAAGCAGGGTTCCATCCCGCCAAGTCATCGCACAACGGTCTGCGCATTGCAAGCTTTTGAAAATTATTTATTTCGAAGTCATCGGTTGCGCCCTAAACTCATACCCCTCAGGCGCACGGACATCGGGACAATCGCGGAGGAATGGCGATGTCGTTTGTGATCGCAGCACAGGACGGGTTGGCAGCGGCAGTGTCGGAGGTGGCGAGCATCGGCTCGTCGCTGAACCAGGCCCACACGGCCGCTGCGGCCCCCACCACCGCACTCGCGGTTGCCGCCGAGGACGAAGTGTCGGCGGCCATCGCGGCGCTGTTTTCCAGCCACGGCCAGCAATTCCAGACGCTCAGTGCGCAAGCCGCGGCGTTTCATGCCGACTTCGTGCACACCCTGAGCAGCGCGAGCGGTGCGTATGCGGCCGCCGAGGCGGGCAATTCGTCGCCGCTGCAGGCCTTCGAACACCAAGCGCAGAGCCTGGCGGCGTTCTCTCCGATAAAGGACCTCACGGGACGCCCGCTGTTCGGCAATGGCGCCAACGGGGCGGCGGGCACTGGGCAGGCCGGCGGGGCCGGCGGTTGGCTGTTCGGTAACGGCGGCAACGGCGGGTCCGGGGTGGCCGGCACCGCCGCGAACCCCGACGGCGGCAACGGTGGAGCTGGCGGGTCGGCGGCCCTGTTCGGTAACGGAGGCCATGGCGGGGCTGGCGGGGCGGGCTTCACCGGAACCGCGGGCGGTAGCGTCGACGCGGGGCAGACCGGCGCTGGCGGTGGAGTAGGTGGCAACGGCGGGAACGGTGGGGTCGGCGGTCGCGCTGGCTTGTTGTTCGGCAACGGAGGGGCCGGCGGCATCGGCGGCCTCGGCGGGGCTGGTGGCGTCGGCGGGACCGGTGGCATTGGCGTTTCGGGTACCAGCGACGGCATCGGCGGTCAGGGCGGCACCGGCGGCTCCGGCGGTCAAGGCGGTGCAGGCGGGGCCGGTGGCCAAGGCTCGCTGTTCGGGCATAGAGGCGACGGCGGTGCGGGCGGCAACGGCGGCGACGCCGGGGCTGGCGGAACCGGCGGGGATGGGGCGGCAGGCGTCAGCGGGGTGGCAGGCTCCGGCGACTACCTCGGAGCCGGCGGCGACGGCGGCAACGGCGGCGACGCCGGCGTCGAGGGCAACTTCGGGACCGGCGGTCAGGGCGCCGTAACCGGGGCGGACGGCGACTACGGCAACCTGCCCACCATCGGCGGTAAGGGCGGCGACGGCGGAATCGGCGCCACCACCACCCCCGGTTCCGGGGCCGCGGGCGGCAACGGCGGTCACGGCGGCGACGGCGGCCTCGACGGCAACGGCGGCAACGGCGGCGCCGGCGGGGCCGGCGATGGCAACGGCAGCGGCGGTCAGGGCGGCGCCGGGGGCATCGGAAACAGTGCTTCACTCGGGGCCGCCGCCGGCGGCAACGGCGGCCAAGGCGGCCAAGGCGGCGCCACGGGTATCGGCGGGGCAGGCGGGGCCGGCGGGGCCGGCGATGGCTACTCAACCGGAGACGCCGTCGGCGGCACCGGGGGCGCAGGCGGTGGGGGTGCCACCGGCGGCAACGGTGGCGCGGGCGGCAACGCCTACACCGAAGGGACCGGACAGGTCAACCCCGGCAACGGCGGCGCGGGCGGCGCCGGCAGCACCGGCGGCGGCGGCAACGGCGGCAACGGCGGTAACGCGGAAATCAACAGCGACGCCAATACGAATAACGCTGTCGGCGGCACCGGCGGGCAGGGCGGCACCGGCACCGGCAGCTATCTCGACTTCACGGTTTACGGAGCCGGCGGAGATGGAGGCACCGCGACAATCGATTTCTCCGGCTCTACGGCTAACGCCATCGGCGGTACCGGCGGAGTCGGCGGCAACGTGACCGGTAACGGCGTCACCGCAGGGACCGGCGGCACCGGCGGCTATGCGTACAACAATGCAACCGGACCCGCCACCGGCGGCACCGGCGGCACCGGCGGAAATGGACTGGGAGCTGACGACACCGGCGGCACCGGCGGCAACGGCGGCAACGCCCAGGCCACCGTCGGCAGTGCCGCGGGCGGCCAGGGTGGCAGCGGCGGAACACCCGACGGTGTAGCCGGCTCGCCCGGCACCCCCTAGTCGAACAGCCCTTGTTGGCCTATCCCCACGGCCCCGGCCGGCGGAGTCATGCCTAAGTGCGTCCAGGCCTGAGCGGTGGCGACCCGCCCGCGTGGGGTGCGCGCGACCATACCGGCGCGCACCAGGAACGGCTCGCACACCTCCTCGACTGTGGCGGCCTCCTCCCCGACCGCGACCGCCAGCGTCGAAACCCCGACCGGGCCGCCGCCGAAGCTGCGGGTCAAGGCTAAAAGCACCGCCCGGTCCAGCCGGTCCAGGCCGAGCTCGTCCACGTCGTAGACCGCCAGCGCCGACTTGGCGACGTCGCGGGTGATCACGCCGTCGGCGCGCACCTCGGCGAAGTCACGCACCCGGCGCAGTAGCCGGTTGGCGATCCGTGGCGTGCCTCGCGAACGCCGGGCGATCTCCGATCCGGCGTCGGCGCCGAGCTCGATGCCCAGGATTCCGGCGGAACGCGTCAGCACCCGCTCCAGCTCGGCCGGCTCATAGAAATCCATGTGCGCGGTGAAGCCGAAGCGGTCGCGCAGCGGGCCGGTTAGCGCGCCGGAACGGGTGGTTGCGCCGACCAGGGTGAACGGCGCGACCTCCAGCGGAATCGATGTCGCGCCAGGCCCTTTGCCGACGACCACGTCGACCCGGAAGTCCTCCATCGCCAGGTAGAGCATTTCTTCGGCGGGTCGGGCGATGCGGTGGATCTCGTCGATGAACAGCACGTCGTGCTCGACCAGGTTCGACAGCATCGCGGCCAAGTCACCGGCCCGTTCGAGCGCGGGCCCGGACGTCACCCGCAACGCCGAACCCAGCTCGGCGGCGATGATCATCGCCAGCGACGTCTTGCCCAACCCGGGCGGCCCTGACAGCAGAATGTGGTCCGGTGTGCCGCCGCGATTCTTGGCCCCCTCGATAACCAGCTGCAGCTGTTCGCGCACCCGCGGCTGGCCGATGAACTCGTCCAACGAGCGGGGCCGCAAGCTCACGTCGACATCGCCCTCGCCGACCGTCAACGCCGCGGAGACCTCGCGCTCCTCGTGATCTGAATAATCCTCGTCCTCGGTCATCGGCCCTTACCCAGCAAGGACAGGGCGGCTCGCAGCGCGCTCGACGTCGTCGCGTCGTGGTCGGCGGCCAGCACCTTGTCGGTGGTCTCTTCGGCTTGCTTGGCGGCAAAGCCAAGGCCGACCAGGGCCTCCACCACCGGACTTCGCACCGCGTGGCCGTTAAGACCATTAACGGTCGGCGCTCCCCCGGGCGCGCCGACCGGGCCGACCTTGTCGTGCAATTCCAGCACCATGCGTTCGGCGCCGCGTTTGCCGATCCCGGGCACCCGGGTCAGCGCGGCGACGTCACTCTCGGCAAGCACCTGACGCAGCGCCGAGGAGTCGTAGACGGCCAGTGTCGCCATCGCCAGCCGGGGGCCGACTCCCGAGACGGACAACAGTGTCATGAACAGATCGCGAGCGTCGCCGTCGACAAACCCGTACAACGTCTGCGAATCCTCACGCACGATCATCGCGGTGACCAGCCGCGCTTCGCTGCCCCGGTGTAGCGTCGCCAACGTCGAGGGCGTCGCGTTGACCCGGTAACCGATGCCGGCGGCCTCGATCACCACGTGGTCGAGCGCCACCTCGAGCACCTCACCGCGCACCGAGGAGATCATCGAGCGGCCTTCACTTTCGCCGCGTATGCCTGACGATGCTGCGCGGCCAGCGCTTCCGCCGCGGCCAACCGGGCGATCATCGGCGCCCTCCAGCAGTGGCAGATCGCCAACGCCAGCGCGTCTGCCGCGTCGGCCGGTGTCGGTTTGGATTGCAGCGCAAGGATTCTGGTGATCATGGAGGTGACCTGCGCCTTGTTCGCAGCGCCGTTACCGGTGACCGCGGCCTTGACCTCGGTGGGGGTGTGGAAGTGGACGTCGATGCCGCGTCTGGCCGCGGCCACCGCGATGACGCCACCGACTTGCGCGGTGCCCATCACGGTCGACACGTTGTGCTGGGAGAACACCCGCTCGATGGCCATGACATCGGGAACATGGGTGTCCAGCCAATGCTCGACGGCCTCGCTGATGGCCAGCAGTCGCTGAGGCAGTGGCAAATCCGCCGGCGTACGCACCACGTCGACATCCAGCGCGGTGACGGTTCGGCCGCGCCCGCTTTCCACCACCGACAGCCCGCACCGGGTCAATCCGGGATCGACTCCCATCACGCGCATCGCAAGCTCCCAATTTCTTCAATACCGAACAGCTGTTCGATAGACTAACCGGCAGCCCCGACTGCATCCGGTAGGACACGCGGGCACTACGCGTGGCACCAAATTGCTAGATTTAACGCCATGCGGGCAGGAGGTATCGAAAATGAGCCAACCCCGACCGGCGTCGAACTCGTTCGCAATGGTTCGGTCCTAGTCGCCCGGCCAGCACGTCCTCTGCCTGCGTTGACCGACGAATTGGTTCGCGTGACGCTCGACCGCGTAGGGCGGTGATCGCACCTGACCGGCGTCCTCATTGCCGCATTCGCGGCTTTCGTTTGAACGCCTACTCGGATTGACACGCGACGCGCGAGCGATCCCCACCTACGAGCGGCTGCAACTGGAGTTCGAGCTGGTCACCTGACAAATCGCGATGCCCCCTCGACGCGGACGGCTGCGCCAGCAAACACGACCTGGACGCGTCGAAAGCTGTTACCTTATAGCGCACTACGGAAGGGGTCGGGTGGGAACACTGCTGCTCGTGCTCGCCGCGGCGCTGTTCGCCGCCTCGGTCGTGGTGCTCGTGGTCGCTTTGCGGCGTCCCAAACAACCGGCCAAGCAGCGCGGCCGCCAGGATCCGCTCTCGTTCAACGCGATGCCCCAGTTCGGGCCCCGCCAACTCGGCCCCGGCGCCATCGTCAGCTACGGCGGCGTCGACTACGTGGTGCGCGGGTCCGTCACTTACCGCCAGGGCCCCTTCGTGTGGTGGGAGCATCTGCTCGAAGGTGGCGAACAGCCCATCTGGTTCAGCGTCGAAGACGACGACGGGCGCCTCAAGCTAGCGATGTGGGCCACCCGCAAGGACCTTGGGCCACTGGAGCCTGCCGCTCAGCACGACGTGGACGGGGTGACGTTCCGGGAGGAAGAACGCGGTCACGCCGGGTACACCACCGAGGGCACCACCGGCCTGCCCGCCGGCGGCGATATGGACTTCGTCGACTACGCCAACGCCGACGAGACCGCGCTGCTGTCCTTCGAGCGCTGGGCTCCGGGCATGCCGTGGGAGGTATCGACGGGCAAGACCGTGCTCACTGGGGAGATCACCGTCTACCCCGCGCCTCCGGCGTCGTCCACCCCGTAAGACCACGTCGGTGCCGCTTCATCACCTCGCCGTTGTGCCTACCGACGTGTCCGGGGCGCGACTGGCGCTCACACTCAACGCGCCCGCACCGCAGCCGCTGGCCACCCACCTGCTGAACCATCCCGACGGCGGAGCGCTCCTGCTCGGGGTGCTCGGCGCATCGCACGTGGTCTCGGTCGAGCATGCCGCGCACCGGTTCTCCGAGGAGGTGTCGTGCAATTCGCGCCAGCAGGGTTGCGCGTTGCCCGAGCACGCCGACGAACCCGGATACCGCCTCGAGTCGCACATCGAGACGTACGACGAGGCGGCGTTCCGCGCGCTGGCGGGTGAACTGCGCGAACGCTGCGCGCGGGAAGCCGGGTGGCTGGGTGGCACCTTTCCCGGCGACGACGCCGCGCTGACCGCGCTCGCCGCCGAACCCGACGGGACCGGCTGGCGCTGGCAGACCTGGCACCTGTACCCGGCCAAGGCCGGCGGCACGGTAGTTCATACGGCCAGCGAGTGGCATCCATGAGCCGAAAGCGATTGTTCTGGATCGCCGGCGGACTGGCCGTCGCCGCCGTCGCGTCGCTGATTCTCGGAATGATGTTGCTGCAGAAAGACATTGGATCCCACATCGCCGGCCAATACAAGGAATATTCGCGCGACGCCAACGGGACGCGCTACGCGTGCACCGGATCACCCGAGGACGTTGCCGACGATCTCGCCGACTATCAGCAACCCGAGGCACGCGCCGACAACGACAAGACCCAGTACCTGCGCTACAGCAACAACATCGTGACCGTGGGCCCGGACGGCAACCGTCCGTGCAGCATCCGCGTCGAAAGTCTGAACGCGGGATACAGCCACGGCTCGTTTATCTTCCTCGGCCCCGGGTTCAGCCCCGGATCCCCGGCGGGCGGCGCGGGCGGTAGCCCCGGCGGCCCCGGCGGAACCAAATAAGACCAAGGCACGCAAAGGAGATCGCCATGTACCCCGCCACCTACCGAGCCCTCGAAATTGGCAACATCGACCTCAATCCAATCGTGGGAGGCGTAGCCCAGACGATCTTGTATTTCCTGGTCGGCATGGCGGTCCTGATCGCCGGCTTCGTCATGGTGGACGTGTTGACCCCGGGGAAGTTGCGCGAATTGGTGTTTGTTGATCGCCGTCCGAACGCGGTGGTCCTTGCCTGCGCGATGTACGCCTCGCTCGCCATCGTCATCATCAGCGCCATCGTCAACAGCTACAAACAGCTGGGCCAGGGACTCGTCGGCGTGGCGGTATACGGGTTGATGGGTGTGATTCTGCAAGGCGTAGCGCTGTTGACCCTGCACATCGTGATACCGGGTGACTTCCATGAGCACGTCGACGAACCGGAACTGCATCCCGCGGCGTTCGCGACGGCCGTGATGCTGCTGGCCGTCGGAGGGGTGACGGCCGCCGCGGTGTCATGACGACCACCACCTACGAGTCGATCCGGCCGACCGAGTTTTCCGGACGCTGGCGCGCGCTGCTGCTGGCGGCCGTCGCGGCGTGCGCGGCCTGCGGCATCGTCTACGAACTGGCGCTGCTCACCCTGTCGGCGAGCCTGAATGGCGGCAGCATCGTCGCCACGTCACTGATCGTCGCGGGCTACATCGCCGCGCTGGGCGCCGGTGCCCTGCTGGTCCGGCCGTTGCTGGCGCACGCAGCGATAACCTTCATCGCCGTCGAGGCGCTGCTGGGCATCATCGGCGGGCTGTCCGCGGCGGCCCTGTACGTGGTGTTCGCGTTTGTCGACGGGTCGACGTGGGTGCTGGCCGCCAGCACCGCACTGATCGGCGGCCTGGTTGGTGCCGAAGTGCCGCTTTTGATGACCCTGCTGCAGCGGGGCCGGGTGTCGGGCGCGACCGATGCGGGCCGCACGCTGGCCAACCTCAACGCGGCCGACTACCTAGGCGCGTTGGTCGGCGGCCTGGTCTGGCCGTTCATCCTGCTGCCGCAGCTGGGGATGATCCGGGGGGCGGCGGCCACCGGCATCGTGAACCTGGTAGCCGCGGCAACCGTGTCGATCTTCTTGCTGCGACGCGTCGTTTCCACCCGGCAGCTGGCGATGGCGTTGTGCGCGCTGGCCGCGGCGCTCGCGCTGCTGGCCACCCTGCTGGTGCGTGCGCATGACATCGAGACAACCAGCCGACAGCGGCTGTACGCCGACCCGATCATCGCCTACCGGCATACGGCGTATCAGGAGATCGTCATCACCCGCCGCGACAACGACACCCGCCTGTACCTCGACGGCGGTCTGCAGTTCTCCACCCGCGACGAATACCGCTACACCGAAAGCCTGGTCTATCCCGCCCTCGGGAAGGGCGCGCGCTCGGTGCTAGTGCTCGGTGGCGGTGACGGGCTGGCCGCGCGAGAACTGTTGCGCCAGAACGGCATCGAGAAGATTGTGCAGGTCGAACTCGATCCCGCGGTCATCGAATTGGCGCGCACCACCCTGCACGACGCCAACGGCGGCGCGCTGGACAACCCGCGCGTCCAGGTGGTCATCGACGACGCGATGAACTGGCTGCGCGCCCCGGAACGCCGTCCGTCAGGCGGCTTCGACGCGGTCATCGTCGACCTGCCCGACCCCGACACACCGGTGCTGGGGCGGTTGTACTCCACCGAGTTCTACACGCTTGTCGCGCACGCGCTGGCACCCGGCGGGCTCATGGTCGTGCAGTCGGGCAGCCCGTTTTCCACCCCGACGGCGTTTTGGCGCACGGTCTCAACGATCCGGGCCGCCGGCTACGCCGTCACGCCGTATCACGCGCACGTGCCCACCTTCGGGGACTGGGGTTTCGCGCTGGCAAGCCGCGGCGACACCGCTCCGATCCCCAGCATGCCGCCGAATGCGCCGCCGCTGCGCTTCCTGAATCCGCAAGTGCTGCAAGCCTCGACGGTGTTCTCGGGCGATGTCGGGCCCCGCGCGCTGGAGCCCTCGACGCTGGACAACCCGCGCATCGTCGAGGATATGCGGCACGGGTACGACTAACCAGTTACGCGGGAATCCCGCCGGTGCCTCCCGCGCCGCCGGGGCCGCCGATGATCGGGTCGGGGACGCCGGTCGGGGGCCCGCCTGGCGATCCGGGACCACCGGGTTCGCCGCGTGTGTCGTCTGCGAGGTCTCCGCCGGTGCCGCCGTGGCCGCCGGTGCCGCCGCTGCCGGCGTTGACGGGGATCGTTCCTCCTATGCCGTTGCCACCCTGGCCGCCGGTGCCCCCGACGCCGCCCGCGCCGGGCAGGGCGAAGCCGAGGCCGCCGTGGCCGCCGGCACCGCCGGGGCCCCCGGGGCCGCCGTAGCCGCCACCTTGGCCGCCGACGCCCCCCGTGCCGCCGACGCCGCCGATGCCGTCACTTTGGCCGTAGCCGCCGTAGCCGCCGTCGCCGCCGTCGCCGCCGGCTGCGTCACCGCTGAAGTCGCCGCCGGCGCCGCCCTCACCGCCGGAGCCGCCGAATCGGCCGCCGCCACCTTCGCCACCTTTGCCTCCGGCGGCACCGACGCCACCGTCGCCAATAGCGAGGCCGCTGCCGCCGTTGCCGCCGCTGCCGCCGTTGCCGCCGTTGCCGTCGTTGGCGTAACTGCCGTGGGCGCCGTTGGAGGAGCCGGCGCCGCCGGCCCCGCCGTTGGCGCCCATGCCGAGGTCTCCGCCCTTGCCGCCGTTGCCGCCGCCACCGGGGGCGACGTCAGGTGTGCTGGAGTCGCCGCCGTTACCGCCGTTACCGCCGTTACCGCCGTTGCCGCCGGTACCGCCCGTGCCGCCGGCTCCACCGGCGCCCTGGCTGCCGCCGGCCCCGGCACCGGCCGCCCCGCCGGTACCCCCCATGCCGCCGACGCCGGAGTCGCCGCCGTCGCCGCCGCGGCCGCCGGCGACGCCGTCGACGTTGGGGGCGCTATTGGCTCCGTTGGCTCCGTTGCCGCCGGTGCCGCCCTGACCGCCGGTTCCGCCCACCCCGCCGGTACCGCCGTTACCGGCGTTGCCGTCGGTGCCGGTGGCCGACAGATGGTGACCGGAGGCGCCGCCGACGCCTCCCGCGCCTCCGATGCCTCCGGTTCCGCCGGTATGGCCGGTGCCGCCATCCGGGTTGCTGCTGGTGCCGTCATCGCCGGTGCTTCCCATGCCGCCGGCGCCGGCGGTGCCGCCGATGCCGCCGACGCCGCCGTTACCGCCGTTGCCGCCGTGTATGCCGCTGTCCCCGCCGGCCCCGCCAGTTCCACCGGTTCCGCCGGTGCCGCCGGTGCCGCCAGGCGTGGTCGCGTCGGAGCCGGTTCCACCTCTGCCGCCGGTACCGCCGTCGCCGCCGTTGCCGTAAAGCCCGCCGCTGCCGCCGGCACCGCCAGTGCCGCCGGTGCCCGATGGGGTGACGGCGTCGGCGCCGGCACCGCCGCTGCCGCCGTTGCCGCTGCTGTTTGGTGAGCCGCCGTGGCCGCCGTCGGCTGCGGAGCCGCCGATGGTGCCCCCATTGGCGCCGCCTTTGCCGCCGGTGCCCCCTAGGCCGGGGTTGCCGCCGGTGCCGCCGACCCCGCCGGTGCCGTCCCCACCGTTAGCGAAGGTGCCGGTGGCTCCGGTGCCGCCGGCACCGGCGGCCCCGCCGAACCCGCCTATGCCGCCGACCCCGCCGGCCCCGTCAGTGCCGACGTGGCCGAAGTCGGCAGAACCACCCGCGGCGCCGACACCCCCGTTACCGCCATTGCCGCCGCTGCCGCCGGTGCCGCCGGTTTGACCGGCGCCGTTGCTGACAGTGATGTCGCCGGTATTGCCCTTACCGCCGTCGCCCCCGAGGCCACCGGCCCCTCCGGCGCCACCGGTGCCGCCGTTGCCGCCGTTGCCGAGCAGTCCAGCGTTGCCGCCGATACCGCCATTACCGCCGGTGGCGCCGTTACCGCCGGTTCCGCCCGTGGCGCCCCCGATGACCGAGATGCCGCCGGGATCACCGCCAGCGCCCTTGCCCCCGTTGCCGCCGTTGCCGCCGTTCCCGACGACCGAGCCGGCGTTACCGCCGGCACCGCCATTGCCGCCGTTTATGCCTTGGCCGCCACCGTCGGTGCCGTTGCCGCCGTTACCGCCGTTACCGCCGTCGGTCGGGGTACTACCCACCGAGCCGTTGCCACCCGCAGTGGAACCCGATCCGCCGGTCCCGGCGGTTCCGCCGACCCCGCGGTTGCCGCCGTTACCGCCATTACCGCCGTTACCGCCGTTGAACGAGCCGTCCGCACCATTGCCGCCGTTGCCGCCGCGGGCGCCGTCGCCGCCGTTACCGCCGTGACCGCCGACCCCTTGGGTGGCTTGTTGAAGGGTGTGGGAAAACCCGCCGACCCCACCGGTTCCGCCGGCCCCGCCGTTGCCGCCCGAGCCGCCGTCGGTGCCGTCGGTGCCAGAGACGCCCGCACTGGCGCCGTTGGTGCCGTCTTGGGCCGCCCCGCCGGTACCACCGTTGCCGCCGTTACCACCGGCACCGCCCGCACCGCCGACACCGGCGATGATCCCGCCGTTACCGCCGATCCCGCCCTTACCGCCGGCACCGCCGTCAATGCCGTTGCCGCCGTTGGTGTCTGCGGAACGTGCCCGCAGCGCCGGTTAAACCGGCCCCCCCAGTCCCGCCGGCCCCGCCGTTGCCATACAGCCCGCCGGTGCCGCCGTGTCCGCCGGTACCGCCGGTCGTGTTTGTGTCCGTTCCCGCGGCGCCGGTCCCACCGTTGCCGCCATTACCGCCGCTGTTCACCGTGGAACCGTTGGCGCCGGCGGCGACCGTGCCGGTGGAACCGGTGCCCCCGGCCCCGCCGTCGGCGCCGACGCCGCGGGTCCCGCCATCACCGCCATTGCCACCGACACCGTTGTTGACACTCCAGTCGCCGGTGGCGCCATTACCGCCATTGCCGGCCGTCCCGCCATTGCCGCCGGCGCCGCCGACTCCGCCGACACCCTGGCTGGCCTGTACCCCGGTGGTGGACAGCGCGGTACCGCCGGCCCCGCCGTCGCCACCGTTGCCGCCGCCCGCACCGTTGCCGCCGTCGCCGCCGTCGAAACCGTTGTTGTTGTTAATTCCGGACAGGCCGTCGGTCCCGTTGCCGCCGTTGCCGCCGGATCCGCCGGCCCCGCCCACACCACCGTTGCCGCCGACACCACCCACGCCGGCCTTGGTTCCGCCGTCACCGCCCAGACCACCCGAACCGCCATTGCCGCCGGCGGTTCCGTCGCCGCCGGTGCCGCCATCGCCGATGCCACCGGGTGTGCCGCCATTGACGCCTTTGCCGCCGGCGCCGCCGGCACCACCAGCACCGCCGTTGCCGACCACACCGCCATTGCCGCCGTTACCACCGGCAGCGCCATCGGTGCCGGGCCCATCGAAGGGGGACTGCCCGGCGGCGCCAACGCCGCCGCCACCGCCGTTGCCGCCGCTGGTGGGGGTCGAACCGTCCGAACCGTGCGTAGCGACGGCGCCGTTGGGGCCGGTGCCGCCGGCCCCTCCGGTCCCGCCGGCGCCGGGGTCACCGCCGTTGCCGCCGTTACCGCCGGCGCCGTTGTTGACGCCTGCGGTGCCGGTGGCACCGTTGCCGCCGTCGCCGGGGGTTCCGCCATTGCCGCCGTTACCGCCGGCACCTCCAGCTCCGGTGCTGCCGTGGTGGCCGGTGGCCGCCAGCGCGGCGCCGCCGGCACCGCCGTTACCGCCCGCTCCACCAGTTCCGCCGGCACCGCCGCTGCCACCCGCTTGACCGTCGCCGGCCAGGCCGGCGATCGTGCCGGGATTGCCGTCCAGCCCGGCTCCCCCGGCGCCCCCGGAAGCGCCGACCCCGCCGGCTCCTCCGGCACCACCGTTGCCGGCGTCGGCCCCGCCATCGCCACCGGCACCACCGACGCCACCTGCCCCGCCGGTGTGGCCCGTGCTGCCAGTCCCGCCAGCGGCGGTGGCATCAGGCCCCGCCGCGCCGGCAGCGCCATTGCCCGCCGCCCCGCCGGCACCACCGTTGCCGACCAACCCCGCGGTACCGCCGGCGCCGCCAGCCCCACCAATACCGCCGGCGGTGACGGCATCCGCGCCGGCCCCGCCAGCACCGCCGTTACCGCCGAACCCGGGGCCATCGTCGCCGCCCGCCGCGCCCGACACCCCGGCCTTACCGGTTGGGCCGCCCGCGGCGCCACCGGCACCACCGGCCCCGCCGGCGCCGGGATTCCCGCCATTGCCGCCCACCCCGCCAGCGCCGGCAACGACACCCGCTGCGCCGTTCCCGCCGGTCCCGCCATCGCCGGCGGCCCCGCCAAGCCCGCCGTGACCGCCAGCTCCGCCAGCACCAGCGTTACCGGCGTGCCCGAAGATGCCGCCAGCACCGGCGCCGCCGACGCCACCAGTGCCGCCACCACCACCCGCGCCGCCAATACCGCCGTCTCCACCCAGACCGCCGGTGCCTCCGGTCGCACCGCTAGTCATCGCGTTAGCGCCGACGCCACCGCTGCCGCCGACTGCTCCCGCGCCGCCAGCACCGCCGATTCCGCCAGCACCACCGGCGCCGCCGCTTCCGATTAACGACCCACCGTTGCCGCCGGCACCACCGTGGCCGCCGGTGGTACCGGCCGAACCATTCGAACCGACCCCGCCGCCGCCCCCGTCTCCGTCGGTGCCCGCGGTCCCGGGCGTGGTCCCCCCCGCGCCCGCGTTTCCCGCTCCCCCAGCGCCGCCGGAGCCGCCACGCCCGAACCAGCCCGCGTTGCCGCCGGTTCCGCCGCTTCCACTGCCCACACCACCAACGCCGCCGGCACCGCCAGCGCCAATAAACCGCGCACTACCGCCAGCTCCGCCGGTCCCACCGTCGGTGCCCCCGTGCCCACCGGCACCACCGGAACCGTAAATCCATCCCCCGCTGCCCCCGGTTCCGCCACTGCCACCAGCACCGCCGACACCGCCAACGCCACCGCTGCCAAACAGCCCAGCGGCTCCGCCGGCCCCGCCGTTGTGGCCGGCTGCACCAGCGGCACCGGTTCCACCGTTACCGAACAACAGGCCACCCGCCCCGCCAGCGCCGCCTGGAATGGTTCCAGTGGCACCGTTGCCGATCAACGGACGCCCCAACAACGCCTCGGTGGGGGCATTAATCAGGCCTAAGACATTTTGCTCAGCGTTGCTGATTTCAGTGGCCGCATACGAATTCGCGGCCGCGCCCAGCGACGCGACGAATTGGTCGTGAAACACCGCGGCACTCGCGGTCGCCGCCCCGAACCGTTGCGCATGCCCGTTGAACAATCCCGCGATCGCGGCCGACACCTCATCCCCAGCCGCAGGCACCAAACCCGAAGCCGAGCGCCGCGCCGCAGCATTCGCCGCAGTGATCGTCGAGCCCAAACGGGCCAGATCCGAAGCCGCCGCAGACACCGACGACGGCGTCGCAATCACAAACGACATCTGTGCCTCCAGCAACCAGGTGGAATTTGAGCGCCGATGCCAGTCGCAACATGGACAAAGGCACTGCGACGCTACCGCCCGGGGGAAATCAGCGCGAGACTTTGAAGATTTAGGCGACCAATTCATATGCCTTTTCCAGCGAGAATTGCTGGCGGGCGCCCGATCCGACCCTGTCGACCATTACACGGCAGGCTGACTGCCCGGCAACCCGTGGAGCGACCGATTAAGGGCTGGGTCAACGCCAGCTGATTTTAGCGGCTACCTGCGTTGGCGAGAGCAGCAATCCTCTGGCGGAAGACGGCGTCAGTCCTCGTCGAGCGCGGCCAGTACCTCGTCGGACAGATCGACGTTGGTGTAGACGTTCTGCACGTCGTCGCTCTCCTCCAGCGCGTCGACGAGCTTGAACACCTTGCGGGCGCCGTCGACGTCGACCGGCACGCTGACCGAGGGCTGGAAGCTGGCCTCTGCCGAGTCGTAGTCGATACCCGCGTCCTGCAGCGCGGTGCGCACCGCGACCAGGTCGGTCGGTTCGGCGACGACCTCGAAGCTCTCGCCGAGATCACTGACGTCCTCGGCGCCCGCGTCGAGCACCGCCGTCAGCACGTCGTCTTCGGTCAGGCCGTTTTTTTCCAGGGTGACCACACCCTTGCGCGAGAACAGGTAGGCCACCGAGCCGGGGTCTGCCATGGCGCCGCCGTTGCGCGTCATCGCGATCCGCACCTCACTCGCGGCGCGGTTGCGGTTGTCGGTCAGGCACTCGATCAGCACCGCCACGCCGTTGGGCGCATAGCCCTCATACATGATCGTCTGCCAATCGGCGCCGCCGGCTTCCTCGCCGGCGCCCCGCTTACGGGCGCGCTCGATGTTCTCGTTGGGCACCGAGGTCTTCTTCGCCTTCTGGATGGCGTCATACAGCGTCGGGTTGCCCCCGGGATCGCCACCGCCGGTACGCGCGGCGACCTCGATGTTCTTGATCAGCCGGGCGAACTCCTTGCCACGGCGCGCGTCTTTGACGGCCTTCTGGTGCTTCGTCGTGGCCCACTTGGAATGGCCGCTCATCGTCTTCCCATCTCATAGTTTCTTGGCCAGACGAGTCTACGTGCACCCTTTTGTCCGCGAGAGTGCAACTACCGACGGCTGCTCTCGCGGAATGCGTCGGCAGTTGCACTCTCGCGGCTTCATATTTGACCCCTGACGATGTCGACGAACAATTGGTGGACGCGGCGGTCGCCGGTCATCTCCGGGTGAAACGCGGTGGCCAGCACCGCGCCCTGCCGCACCGCGATGATGTGACCCGCGGCCCGGGCCAGCACCTGCACGTCGTCACCGGCGCGCTCGACCCACGGCGCGCGGATGAACACCGCGCGCACCGGCGCTTCAAGTCCGGCGAACTCCACGTCGCCTTCAAACGAATCGACCTGGCGGCCAAACGCGTTGCGCCGCACCGTCATATCGATGCCACGCAGCGGCAGCGCCGCCCGCCCCTTGACGCCCGCGTCGAGGATCTCACTGGCCAGCAAGATCATCCCGGCACACGCGCCGTACGCCGGAAGCCCGTCTGCCAGCAGCGCCCGCAGCGGCTCCAGCAGGTCAAGCTCGAGCAGCAGGTGACTCATCGTGGTGGACTCACCGCCGGGGATGACCAGGCCGTCGACGGCCTCGAGCTCGCCGCGACGCCGTACCGGCTGGGCGTCGGCTCCGGCTTCGCGCAGCGCTGCGAGGTGTTCCCGGGTATCGCCTTGCAAAGCCAGGACCCCGATGCGTGGCACGCTCACTGGGTAGCAGGTTGGTGACCGTGCGAGAAGCGGGTCAGGCCCTCCTGCATGACCGCCGCGACCATCTCGCCGTACTGATTGAAGATCTTGCCCTGGCACAGCGCCCGGCCTCCGGACGCCGACGGCGAGGACTGGTCGTAGAGCAACCACTCGTCGGCCCGGAACACCCGCATGAACCACATCGCGTGGTCCAGCGACGCCACCTGCAGATGCTCGCGTTCCTCCATGTGCGTGGCCTGGGCCGATCCCAACAAGGTGAGGTCGCTCATGTAGGCCAGCGCACAGATGTGCAGCACCGGGTCGTCGGGCAGCGGATCACGGTGGCGAAACCACACCTGCTGCTGAGCGGCCTTGCCCGGCAACAGCTGCAGCTGTTCGCGCGGCACGATGCGGATGTCCCACTCCGCGAACTGACGGAATCCCGCGTCCTCGAACACCTTGAAGGTGTCCAGGCCCGGCAGCCCATCCGGCGGCGGCGCGGCCGGCATGGCGTCCTGGTGGGTGATGCCCTCCTGGTCGGTCTGAAACGACGCCGACATGCTGAAGATCGTCTTGCCGTGTTGAATCGCGTTGACCCGCCGGGTGCAGAACGAGCCGCCGTCGCGCAGCCGCTCGACGAGGAAAACCGTGCGCGACTGGGCGTCTCCGGGCCGGATGAAATACCCGTGCAGCGAGTGCACCTGGAAGTTCGGCTCGACCGTGCGCACAGCTGAGACCAGCGACTGACCCGCCACGTGGCCACCAAATGTGCGCTGCATGAAGCCCGATTCCGGGCTGAAGACACTGCCGCGGTAGATGTTGACCTCGAGTTGCTCGAGATCGAGGATCTGCTCGATCGACACGTGCTACCAGCCGCGCTGGGCCAAGCGATGCGGCTCGGCGAGCTGCTCCACGTTGATGCCCACCATCGCCTCGCCCAGCCCACGCGACACCTTGGCCAGCACATCGGGGTCGTCGAAGAATGTGGTGGCCTTGACGATCGCGGCCGCGCGCTGCGCGGGATCGCCGGATTTGAAGATGCCCGAGCCGACGAAGACGCCCTCGGCGCCGAGCTGCATCATCATGGCCGCATCGGCCGGCGTGGCGATTCCGCCCGCGGTGAACAGCGTGACCGGCAGCTTGCCCGCGCGCGCCACGTCGACGACGAGATCGTAGGGCGCCTGCAATTCCTTTGCCGCGACGAATAATTCGTCTTCAGACAATGACGTCAGGCGGCGGATCTCGGCGCCGATGGCCCGCATGTGCGTGGTCGCGTTGGACACGTCGCCGGTGCCGGCTTCGCCCTTGGACCGGATCATGGCGGCCCCCTCGTTGATACGCCGCAGCGCCTCGCCGAGGTTGGTCGCCCCGCACACGAATGGCACGGTGAATTTCCACTTGTCGATGTGATGGGTGTAGTCGGCGGGCGTCAGGACCTCGGACTCGTCGACGTAGTCCACACCCAGGCTCTGCAGGATCTGTGCCTCGACGAAATGCCCGATGCGCGCCTTGGCCATCACGGGGATAGTGACCGCGGCGATGATGCCCTCGATCATGTCCGGGTCGCTCATCCGCGATACCCCGCCCTGGGCGCGGATGTCGGCGGGCACCCGCTCCAGCGCCATGACCGCGACGGCACCGGCGCCTTCCGCAATGCGGGCCTGCTCCGGGGTGACGACGTCCATGATGACGCCGCCCTTGAGCATCTCGGCCATGCCGCGCTTCACCCGGGCCGTTCCGGTCCGGTTGGCCTGGCTCGACTGCTTGTCCACTACCTGCTTCTCTCGTTCTTCACTGGTTCGTCGCCAGGCCTCAGTCTAGTGCGGGGCGAGAACCGAGTTTTGGCCTGATCAACGAATCGACATCGGCGCCCGGACGCTACGAGCGGATGCGTCGCCGCTGTCGGTACCCGAAGCGTCGGCCAGTGCGCCAGCTAGCGGCAGCAGCTCGCCAAGCTGCAGCGGATACACCTGCTCACCGGCCGCCACCAACTCCGTGATGTCGTTCGCGTCACACCAGCGCGCCCCATGGATGTAGCGACGTTCCAGCTCGGTCCGCCCTTCGGTGGCCGGTTCGAACCGGCGCGTGCGATGCACGAGGTAGAACTCCTCACTGTCCAGCAGTGCCCCGTTGAACTCGAAGACCTCGTCCCGCCGCCAGATGGGCCCGACCAGGTCAGCCGGCGCGACCCGCAGACCGGTTTCTTCGGCCAGCTCCCGGGCGGCGGCCTCGGCCAACCGCTCGCCGGGGCGCATTTCGCCGCCGACGGTGAACCACCAACGAGGCGCCGCTCCCTCGGGAAACGTCACGGCCGCGGGATCCGATCCGCACAGCAACAGCACCGCGCCCGTCTCATCGAGCAGCACCACCCGAGCCGACGTGCGGTGGTTGAGCACGCCGTGATCTCCGTGCGCCAACGCATGCGGCCGCTCGACGATCTCGAAATAGCTTGGCAGCGAAGCGGTCCCACCGAGCCGAAAGGCACGCACCATGGTTCGCTCACCCAGCGCGCGGGTGTCGCGGACAGCATCGTTGTGGAATCGCCGCGCCAGCAGCACCCGGGCTTCCGCGTCGGCCAGTTCGGCGATCAGGCCCGCCGGGAGCGACGCCGGATCGACGATCGCCAGCGCGGCCGAGAGCTCGTTTTCCGCGTTCTCGCGCGCTTGCCGGGGTGCGGTCTCGGCGGCGTCGGCCAACGCAGCCAACCGCCTACCCAGCGGGCTGCGTCTTGCGGCACCGCCGTAGGCATCGATAGCAACCGCACGCGCCACCACCGCGCGCCGCGCCAGCGCGCCGTCCAGCGCCTGCCAGGACAGGTCGTAACGGACGTTGAGCCGGTCCAGTCGGTGAGCCGTCCGAATTGCCCAGCTGACGACAGCGGCCACCAGCGCGGCCAGCACACCGATCACCAGTAAGACGGCCAGCGCAGGCCACGTCATCAGCTGGCCACCTGGACCTTGACGCCCGCCCCGGCGACCGTCTCGTATACCCGCATGATCTGGCTCGCTACCACCGACCAGTCGTAGCGGCGGACCTCTTCGGAACCGGCGGCCGCGTAGCGCTCCCGCAGCGCGTCGTCCTCCAGCATCGCGATCAGCGCGTCGGCGAGCGCGTCGCTTTGCGGACCTGAGGGGCCGGTCACCACCAGGCGCCCAACCTCACCGTCGCGCAGCACGCGACGAAAGGCGTCCAGGTCGCTGGCCACCACCGGGGTGCCGGCAGCCATCGCCTCCACCAAGACGATCCCGAAGCTCTCACCGCCGGTGTTGGGCGCGCAGTAGACGTCGGCGCTGCGCATCGCCGAGGCCTTCTCGGCGTCGTCGACCTGGCCGAGCACGCGGATGTGTTTTGCCAATTCTCCTGCCTGGCTGAGCAGTTGGTCCTCATCGCCGTGGCCGACGACCAGCAGCTGCACATCCGCAAAACGCTGCACCACTTTCGGCAGCGCCTCGAGCAGCACCTCCATGCCTTTGCGCGGCTCCTCGTAGCGGCCCAGGAACAGCACAGTCTTACCGGGCCGCGGGTACCCGTCCAGCGGCGGCGCCGAAGACAGCGAACCGACGTCCACCCCATTGGGGATCTCCACCGCGTCGGAACCCAGCGCCTCCATCTGCCAGCGCCGGGCCACGTCGGACACCGCGATCCGCCCGACGATCTTCTCTTGCATAGGCCGCAGGAAGCCACCGAACACCGACAGCGTCAGCGACTTGGTGGTCGAGGTGTGAAAGGTCGCCACGATCGGACCCTCGGCCACCCGCAGGGCCCACATGGACAGGCTGGGCGCGTTCGGTTCGTGCAGGTGCAGCACGTCGAAGTCACCCTGCTCCAGCCACCTTCTGACCCTGCCGTGCACCGCCGGAAGGAACTGCAGCCGCGCGATCGAACCGTTGTAGGGAATCGGGATCGCTTTGCCCGCGGAAACGACGTAGTCGGGCAACACAACGTCGGGCGATGAGGGCGCCAGCACGCTGACGTAATGGCCCCGGGCCTGCATCACCGCGGCCAGCTGCAAGACGTGCGACTGCACCCCGCCCGACACGTCGATCGAGTACGGACACACCATCCCGATCCGCATCAGGATTCCCGGAGCCGGGCCCGGCGGGCTTCGGACAGATCGGCCAGCCACTGTGGCTGCAACATGTGCCAGTCGGCGGGATGGGCGGCGATGTTCGTCGCGAACTGGTCGGCCAGCACCTGGGTGATGACATTGACGTCACCGCTGCTGCAGTCCAGCGCCGGGTGGATGGAGAATCCCCAGCCTTCGCCGTGGGTCTGCTCTTCGAACCAGCAGTGCACTGGCAATAGGGCCGCTCCGGTCTCGATCGCCAGCTTGGCCGGTCCGGCCGGCATGCGGGTGGGCTCGCCGAAGAAATCGACGTCCACGCCGGTGCGGGTGAGGTCGCGCTCGGCCATCAGGCATACCAACTTGTTGGCGCGCAGCCGCTCGCACAGCACCTCGAACGGTGGCCGCTCGCCGCCGGACAACGGCAGCACTTCGAAGCCGAGGCTCTCCCGGTAGTCGATGAAACGCTTGTAGAGCGACTCGGGCTGAAGTCGCTCCGCGACGGTGCTGAAGGTGCCGTGCGTCTGCACCAGCCACATCCCGGCCATGTCCCAGTTGCCGCTGTGCGGCAACGCGAACACAACTCCGCGGCCGGCGGCGATGGCCCGGTCCAGATTGTCGAGCCCGGTGAATGCCTCGTCGAGCTGGCGGGCCAGCGCGCCGTGGTTCATCGTCGGCAGCCGGAACGCTTCGCGCCAGTAGCGGCCGTAGGACCCCAGCGAGGCCCGCATCAGCGCGTCCGGCACCTCGGCGGGCGGCACGGCCAGGACGCGGGCCAGGTTCTTGCGCAGCTGATCCGGCCCGCCGTTGCGGGCCGCGTACCACGCACCGGTGCCGAATGCGGAGCGCGCGGCAATCTCTGGCAGGGCCCGTACGGCCATCCAGCCGGTTGCATACGCCCAGTCGGTCGCGGTACGGGTCACCAGGCGGCGCGGGGCTCCAAGAGCTTTCAGGCCCGGCGGACTGGAGATCACGGTTGAATCTTTCCCTGTTCTTCCGATCCGGGCACGGCAGCGAGGCGATCGGTCGCCCCGGGTGAGGTCCGTACCGCATACAGCCGCTGGCCGCAGGTGACCAGGCTGGCCGCCGCCAGCACCCACATCGCCACCGGCAGCGCAGGCGGCCAAGCGACGAACGGAAAGTCCGACACACCGGCGCCGACCAGCACGATGATCAACCGTTCCGGCCGTTCGATGAGGCCGCCGTCGCCGCGCAGTCCGCTGGCTTCGCCCCGGGCCTTGATGTAGGAGATGACCTGCGAGGTGACCAGGCAGATCAAGGTCGCCACCACCAGCGGTCGATCCCGCATGCCAAAAGCGATCCACCACAACAGCCCGCAGAACACCGCGCCGTCGCTGATCCGGTCGCACGTCGCGTCCAACACGGCGCCGAAGCGGGTGCCGCCGCCGCGTTCCCGGGCCATCGCCCCGTCGAGCATGTCGAACAGGGAAAAAAACCAGATCACGCACCCGCCCGCGAACAGCCTTCCCATCGGGAAGAGCGTCAGCGCCCCGGCCACGGCTCCGATGGTGCCCAGGATGGTGATGCCGTCGGGGGTCAAGCCGATCCGCAGAGCGCCCCTGGCCAGCGGGGCGCTGAGCCGCGCGAACGCCGCCCGGGTCAGGAACGGAGCCTTACTCATTTCACGGCTGCTTCGCCCACTCGGTGGCCAGCAGCTCACGAGTGTCCCGCAGCAGCTGCGGGATCACCTTCGAGCCGCCGATGATGGTGATGAAGTTCGCGTCACCACCCCAGCGCGGCACCACGTGCACGTGCAGGTGCTCGGCCAGCGACCCGCCCGCCGATGTGCCCAGGTTGAGGCCGACGTTGAAGCCGTGCGGGCGCGACACCTTTTTGATGACGCGAATCGACTTCTGCGTGAACGCCATCAACTCCGCACTCTCGGGATCCGTCAGGTCCTCGAGTTCGGAAACCCGCCGGTAGGGCACCACCATCAGGTGTCCGGGGTTGTACGGGTAGAGGTTGAGCACGGCGTAGACGAGTTCGCCGCGGGCGACCACTAGTCCGTCCTCGTCGGACAGCCGCGGGATGTCGGTGAAGGGTTCCGCGCGGCCGGCTTTGTCGTGCTTCATCGGCGCTTCGGCCAGATAGGTCATCCGGTACGGGGTCCACAGCCGCTGCAAGTGGTCGCGCTCGCCGGCGCCCTGGTCGACAATGCTGTCGTCGGCGCGATCGGCCCGTTGGTCTTCACTCACCGCTGGCCACCTTCACCAGTTCGGCTGTGGGAGCCGCATTCTCGCGGTCGGCGATCCACTTCACGATGGCCGCTACCGCGTCGTTGCTGGCCACGCCGTTGATCTGGCTGCGGTCACCGAACCGGAAGCTCACCGCGCCGGCCTCCACATCACGATCGCCGGCCAGCAGCATGAACGGCACCTTCTGGTTAGTGTGCAGCACGATCTTCTTGGCCATCCGGTCGTCGCTGGTGTCCACCTCGACCCGAACGCCGTGCGACTTTAATTGCATGGCAACGTCTTCCAGATAGGCGGCGTGCTCGTCGGCGACCGGGATGCCGACCACCTGGACGGGCGCCAGCCACGCGGGGAACGCCCCCGCGTAGTGCTCGGTGAGGATGCCGAAGAACCGCTCGATGGACCCGAACAGCGCGCGGTGGATCAGCACCGGGCGTTGCCGCGAACCGTCGCCGGCGGTGTATTCCAGCTCGAACCGCTCGGGCATGTTGAAGTCGACCTGCAGCGTGGACATCTGCCAGCTGCGACCCAGTGCGTCTTTGACCTGCACCGATATCTTCGGGCCGTAGAACGCCGCGCCGCCCGGGTCGGGAACCAGCGGTAGCCCGGACGCCTCGCCGACCTCGCGCAGGATCTCGGTGGCCTCCTCCCACACCTCGTCGGAGCCCACGTACTTCTTCGGGTCCTTGGTCGACAGCTCGAGGTAGTAGTCGTTGAGCCCGTAGTCGGCCAGCAGGTCGAGGACGAAGCGCAGCACCGAGGTCAGCTCGTCGCGCATCTGGTCGAGCGTGCAGTAGATGTGCGCGTCGTCCTGCGTCATGCCGCGCACCCGGGTCAGGCCGTGGATAACGCCGGACTTCTCGTAGCGGTACACGCTGCCGAATTCGAAGAGCCGCAACGGAAGTTCGCGGTAGGACCGTCCGCGCGCCCGATAAATCAGGTGATGCATCGGGCAGTTCATCGGTTTGAGGTAGTAGTCCTGGCCCGGTTTGCGCACCGAGCCGTCCTCGTTGAACTCCGCATCGATGTGCATCGGGGGGAACATGCCCTCGGCGTACCACTCGAGATGGCCCGAGGTGATGTAGAGCTGCTCCTTGGTGATGTGCGGGGTGTTGACGAACTCATAGCCGGCCTGCTCGTGGCGACGCCGCGAGTACTCCTCCAGCTCGCGCCGGATGATGCCGCCCTTGGGGTGGAAAACCGGTAGACCCGAACCGATTTCGTCGGGGAAGCTGAACAGGTCCAACTCCACGCCCAGCTTGCGGTGGTCGCGGCGCTGCGCCTCCTCGATGAGCTCGAGGTGCTTGTCGAGCGCTTCCTGCGTCTCCCACGCCGTGCCGTAGATGCGCTGCAGGCTGGCGTTTTGCTGGTCACCGCGCCAGTAGGCCGCCGAACTGCGAGTGAGCTTGAAGGCCGGGATGTGCTTGGTGGTGGGGATGTGCGGACCGCGGCACAGGTCGCCCCAGACCCGTTGCCGAGTGCGTGGATTGAGGTTGTCGTAGGCGGTGAGCTCGTCGCCTCCCACCTCCATTACATCCGGGTCCCCGGATTTGTCGTCGACGAGCTCGAGCTTGTAGGGCTCGTTGGCCAGCTCTTCGCGCGCCTGGTCCTTGGACTCGTAGACCCGCCGGTCGAACAGCTGTCCGTCCTTGACGATCTGGCGCATCCGCTTTTCCAGCTTTTCCAGGTCCTCGGGCGTAAACGGCTCGGCCACGTCGAAGTCGTAGTAGAAGCCATCGGTGATGGGTGGGCCGATTCCCAACTTGGCTTCCGGGAACAGATCCTGCACGGCCTGGGCCAACACATGGGCGGCCGAATGCCGGATGACGCTGCGCCCGTCGTCGGTGTCGGCGGCCACCGGGATGACCTCGGCGTCGGCGTCGGGTGTCCAACTCAAGTCGCGCAGCTTGCCGTCGGCGTCGCGGACCACCACGATCGCGTCGGGCGTTCCCCGCCTCGGTAGCCCCGCCTCGCCGACCGCCGCGGCCGCCGTAGTCCCGGCAGGAACCCGGATCGGGGCTGCTGAGGCGGGGTGTGCGGGGGCACTCATCGGGTCGGTCTCCAAGGGTTGGAATGTCTGGAATGAATCCTGCAATGAACCGTTGCCATGCTATCGGGGTTGTCTTGGGCGCCGCCCCTACCGCGACACATAACCCGCGCACACGGCACGCCGATCCGGGTATGTGGGGTTTATATCTGAGCGCGACGACCTCACGGCTGGCCAGGCTTGAGCCGCACGAACAGCGCGTCGGCGTCGCTCAGCAGGGTGTCGCCGTCGGTCAACCGGCCCGACACGAAGACTTTGCGGCCGTCCACCCGATCGACGCCCGCGTCGAACTGCAGATCCTTTTCGATCGGCACGATATTTCGGTAGTTGATCTTCAGGTAGGCGGTGCGTTGGCGGGGATTGCCGGTGAGCACCGATCCCGTCAACCCGAGCACGGTGTCGAACAGCATTCCCAGGGAGCCGCCGTGCACGGCGCCGTTGCGTCCCAGGTGGAAGCGGGCGAAGCGCGCCGTCCCCTGGATCCTGCCGTCGTCGGTCTTCCGGGAGGAGATGGGGACCGTCAGGATGTTGCCGCGCACCGGCAGATCCATCCGGCGCCCCGACGGCGACGCCCATTCGTCGGCGTCGAACGGGCTGAGCAGCGCGGACAGTTTGTCGAGCAGGTCAGCGGCCTCGGTGATGACTTCGTCGGGTGCGTCGACCGCACGGGCATGATCCTGCAGCTTGCGCACCCCGTCGATGAACCGGCCGTAGTCGGGGCCGCCCTTTGTGGTGGGTTCGGGCGGGTTGAATCCCCCGCCGGGGTGCTGGTTACGGTCGTCGGCCACCAGGACACGGTATCCAGGGCGCACGAGCTGGGCAGCGGACGGGTAGACCTGAAAAATTGCAGCGTACGCGAGCGTAACGGGAATCTATCCGGGCTGGCCGCCGGCGCACTGGCTGCCCTTGTCGCCGGATAAACGGGAAATAGCCTGACTGGCTGTCGACCCCGTGCCACCTTCGCCGCCGGTGTCATACCGGGGCGCCGAGGTGGCCCCACCACAGTGGAAAAGTCCGGACTACGTGTGTTTGGACGGGAGCGCTCAGCCCTAACCGGATTGGCCGCCAGCCCCGGTAATGCCTTGCAAGCCATTGTCGCCCGCGCTGCCGAGATGGTTATTTGTGCCGCCGGTAGCCGTGCCCGCGTCGCCCCCGGTGCCGTACGAGCCGCCTTGCCCACCGCTGCCGCCGTCGCCGCCTTGACGTGCGGCGCCGCTGGTGCCCGCCTGGCCGTACAGAGTCCCGCCCGAGCCGCCTGCCCCGCCGAGGCTGGTTCCGCCGCCGTCGCCCCCGTCGCCGCCAACGCCACCGTCACCCCCGTTGCCGCCGTTGCCTGTGTAGTTGAATTCGCCATTGACGATGTTGCCGCCTGCGCCGCCGGTCCCGCCGATACCACCGGTACCACCGGTGCCCCCCGAGCCTCCGGCGCCCGCGGCACCGCCCGAACCACCGTTACCAAACATCCCGGCCCCGCCGCCCTCGCCGCCGTGGCCGCCGATGCCACCGGCACCTCCATCGCCGCCGGTGCCGCCGAAGCCGCCGGAACCGCCGGTGCCACCGATTGTCTGCGCACCACTTCCTCCCGCCGCCACCATCGCCGTGCCGCCGACGCCCGCCGCGCCGCCGGCACCGCCGGATGCGCCGTTTCCACCCAGCCCGCCGGTGCCCCCGGCGCCGCCGGCGCCGCCATCACCGACCAAAAGCCCGCCGTGACCGCCGGCGCCGCCCGCGCCGCCCGCGCCCCCGGCGCCGCCGGGCGCACCGGCGCCCCCGGTACCACCGCTGCCGCCACTGCCGCCGATGCCGAAGGCGTATGCGCCTCCTCCGGTGCCACCGCCGACCCCGCCGGCGCCACCCAGGCCACCGAGGGCCGAGGCGGCGGCGCCGGTACCGCCGCTACCACCTGTGTCGTAACCACCCAAATTGGGATCGTTGCTATAGCCGAACCCGCCGGCCCCGCCGGCGCCACCGTTGCCGCCGGCACCTCCGTCTCCGCCAGTACCGCCGGTCGCGGTACCGCCACCTGTATTCGCGATGGCTTGCCCGCCGGCCCCACCTGCGCCGCCGGTGCCGGTCAGCCCCCCATTGGCACCGACACCGCCATTGCCGGCAGTGGCCGAGGCGCCCGATGAAAGCACCTCGACCGAATTGCCCACTGAGCCGGCACCTACCGGTGTAGCGCTGACGGTGGGGTTGACTCCATTCGCGCCCGTTAGGCCGGTGCCGCCCTGCCCACCGGCTCCGCCGGCCCCGAACAGCACAGCATTGCCCCCGGTGCCGCCGAAACCGGCGGCACCGCCGTTGATGCCGGCCACGGCGGTCCCGCCCCGACCGCCTGCCCCACCGCTGCCGTACAGCGTGCCGCCCTTGCCGCCGTTGCCGCCGTGCGCCCCGGATCCTCCCGTACCGCCCGCCCCGCCGTTGCCGAACAGTCCCCCGCTGCCGCCATTGCCGCCGGCCTGGCCGGCCGCGCCGGATCCGCCGGCGCCACCATTGCCGAACAAGATCCCGCCGGCTCCGCCATTCGCCCCGGTACCCGCGGCGCCGTTGGCGCCGTTGCCGATCAGCGGCCGTCCCAGTAGCGCCTCGGCGGGCGCATTAATGGAACTGAGGGTCTGCTGCGCCGCGTTCTGCACAGCCTGCGCGCTGGCCGCCTCGGTGTTCGAATACGCCGCCGCACCGGCGTTCAGCGCCTGCGCGAACTCGGCATGAAACGCCGAGGCCTGCGCAGTGGCCGCGTGAAAGGTCTGCGCGTGCTGGGAAAAAAGCGTCGCGATAGCGACCGATATCTCATCAGCCGCTGCCGCGAGCACCTTAGTCGTCGGACCCGCAGCCGCGGCGTTGGCCGCGTTGACCGCGGACCCGAGGCCATCCAACTCGCTGGCGGCCGCTGCTAAGAACTGTGGCTCTGCAAGCACAAACGACATCGCGAACTCCCGCCGACGCAGGGACGACTCGGCTATTTGGAAACCAGGATTTTATCGCGCCATTTCACGCCGCGAAAGTGCAACTATCGACGGGCTTACTCGCGAAATGCGTCGTTAGTTGCACTCTCGCGGGGCTTACTCAGCCCCCGCAGCCGCCAAAGTCTCAAACTCCTCATCGGTGATCGTGATCTCGGCGGCGGCGACGTTCTCCTCCAGGTGCGCCACCTTCGACGTGCCCGGGATCGGCAGCATCGCCGGGGACCGCTTCAGCAGCCAGGCCAGCGCCAGTTGCGACGGCGACGCGTCATGGTTGGCGGCGATGCGTTGCAGCGGGCCGTCGGCAGCGGCCAGCGGTCCGGCAGCCAATGGGAACCACGGAATAAAGGCGACACCCTGCTTGGTCGCGAAATCCAGCAGTGGCTCGGAACCACGCGCCGACAGGTTGTACATGTTCTGCACCGACACGATCTCGGTGATCTGCTGGGCCGCCTTGAGTTGATCGACGTCGATCTCCGACAAACCGATGTGGCGGATCTTGCCTTCGTTCTTGAACTTCACCAGCTCGCCCACCTGGTCGGCCAGCGGGAAATTCGGGTCGATGCGGTGCAGCTGAAACAGGTCGATGGTGTCCACGCCGAGACGACGCAGGCTCATCTCGAGTTCCTGGCGCAGGTAACTGGGATTGCCCAGCGGGACCCAGACGTCCGGGCCGGTACGCAGCAGGCCCGCCTTGGTCGCGATCACCAGCCCGTCGTAGGGGTGCAGCGCCTTGCGGATCAGCTTCTCGGAGATGTAGGGGCCGTAGGAGTCTGCGGTGTCGATGAAGTTCACACCGAGTTCGACGGCGCGGCGCAAAACCCGGACACATTCTTCTTTGTCGGCCGGCGGGCCCCACACTCCTTTGCCGGTCAGTCGCATGGCGCCGAAGCCGAGCCTGTTGACGGTCAGGTCGCCGCCGAGGGTGAACGTTCCGGATGCTTGGGCAACAGATTTTTGTGCGGTCACTTTTACGACCGTACGCCGGAAATGCGTACGCGCACGCTGGGCGTGGCAAGCTGAGCGGGTGGACCTCGCAGCGCTCGAAGAACTTCCGCTCACCTACCCGGAGGTGGGCGCGACGGCGGGCGGCGAGCTGCCCGCGGGCTATGGCCATCTCCGTGTGGAGACTCAGATCGGCACGGGCCAACAGCGTTTCGACCAAGCCGCCGACGCCGTCATGCACTGGGGCATGCAACGCGGGGCCGGGTTGCGGGTGCGGGCCAGCTCCGAGGTCGCCGTCGTCTCCGCGGTGGTGTTGGTGCGAATGGGCTTCCTGCCCGCGCCGTGCCGCGTCGTGTACGTCGTCGACGAGCCCGATGTGCGGGGGTTCGCCTACGGCACTCTGCCGGGCCATCCGGAGTCCGGCGAAGAACGCTTCGTCGTGCGCCGGGACCCGGCCACGTCCGCGGTGTTCGCGGAGGTGTCGGCGTTCTCCCGGCCCGCGACCTGGTGGAGCAAGGCGGGTGGGCCAGTGGTGTCGGTGGCGCAGCGCTTCATCGCCAACCGCTACCTGCGAGCGGTCTGAAGCCCCTTATGACCCCCAGCCGACAAGTAATTTCTCCGCGCCCGCACACATCTGCCCGATGACCTCGCCCACCGACGCGTCGTCACTGATCATCCCGACGGCCTGACCGGCGGTCACCGGGGCGATCCGGCGGTCGTCGGCGGCGATCGAGCCGGCCAGCTCGTCGTGGGCCTGCCGGTCGGCGGCAAGTTCGTCTTCCTTACCGGTCCAGCGCGCGACGAAGTCGTTTGCCAGCACGCGGGACGGGAAATGCGCCGGCCAGGGCAGGCCCTTGGCGACGTCAAAGATCCGGGTGAGCGCGGTGTCGGTGGCCGCGGCCGCTATCAGGGCGCGGCGGCTGCCGTCGCCGGTCAGGGCCTCAGGACACGCCGCCAGGCGGGTGCCGATCCATGCTCCGCTGGCCCCCGCGGCCAAGACGGCGGCGAGGCTTCGCGGTGACGCGATTCCGCCGCCGGCGAGGACCGGCACGGACACGGCATCCAGCACCGCGTCCAGCAACGGCAGAATGCCGAGCTTCGCGTCGCCGTGGCCGCCCCCCTCTGACCCGCGCGCGACCACGATGTCGACGCCGGCGTCAGCCGCCTGGCGGGCGCCCAGACTGTCGTATACCTGTGTGACGGTGCTGATTCCGGCGTCATGTGCCGCGCCGACCCAGGACCATTCGGTGCCGAAGCTGACCGACAGCAGTGCGGGCCGCGCGGCTAGCGCATCCTCGAACAGGCCCTCCTGGGTGCGCATCACCCAGTCCACCAAGCCGATCCCGAACGTTCCGTGCACCTGCGCTAGCTGCGCTGCGAGCAACTCCCTTGTCGCGACGCTGCCCATGCCGACCATGCCGAGGCCGCCGGCCGCGGTGACGGCGGTGGCCAGCCGGCCACCCGCGACTCCGCCCATCGGCGCGTTGACGATCGGTAGTCGTAGGCCGAAACTCCGCGACCACGAAGTCGATAACATCCGCTACTGATCGGCGACGATGCTCTTCAATATGGTCAGCAGGATCACGGAATCCTCGATGGCGTCCAGGGCGTGCCGTTCCCGCGGGACAGCGACGTAGTCGCCGGTCTTGCCCTCCCAGGAGTCGTCGCCGGTGGTGAGGCGCACGTGCCCCCGCAGCACCTGCAGTGTTCCCTCGCCCTGGCTGTCGTGTTCGGACAGGTCATGGCCGGCGAGCAGTGCAACGACGGTCTGTCGAAGTTCGTGCGTGTGACCGCCGTGGATGGTGTCCGCAGCCCGCCCGCTGTTCAATTTTTTGGCCTCGGCGAGCTTTTCGGATGCCAGGTCGGTCAGCGAGACGGATTCCATGGATGAGACCTTTCAGCCGGTTACTAGCAGTATCCTCGCCGGGTCAAACGGGGACGCACCACCAGCGGCTGGATGGTCAGCACAGCAAACGCGACGGCGAACGGCGCGACGATCCGCACCGGCGCCCGGGCGCCCGCCGCGACCGCCGCAATTGCGGATAGGAGGACCACGGCGAAACCCACCTCCACGGTGCTGAGAGCAGGGCAGGCGAGGAGCCCGATGCCGAGCCGGAACCGCAGCATCACGCTGGGCGCCCGGAACTTCAGCGGCGCTGACAAGAACATGAGGGCCAGCACCATTCCCCAGCCAGACGAAGGTGATCGCAACACCGATCGCCGCTCCGGCGTTCATTGAATCGGGCGAGGCCCGCAACACCCGAAACACCCTCCGGCCGTCCGCAGGGGCATCAACATGTCCGGGGCGTGACGAGATGATTTCGGCAGACCGTCGAGTGAATCAACGATGAGTCGACTTAACCGACGGTTCTGTCGGCTAAGTCGACGTTTGCTTAAGGTAAGTGCCGTGTCTGAGCTACCGACGCAAACTGGCTACGCGCAAGCCTCGAGAGGCCGGCGGCCGGCGCATAACTTGGGCGACGATCGCGAGCAGGCGATCCTGGCCACCGCTGAGCGTCTTCTGCAGGAGCGCCCCCTGGCGGACTTCTCCGTGGACGACCTGGCAAAGGGTGCCGGCATCTCCCGTCCCACTTTCTACTTCTACTTCCGGTCCAAGAACGCGGTCCTGCTCTCGTTGCTGGATCAAATGAACGGTAAGGCGCATGCGGCACTCAAGGCGCTCGGCAGCAAACTTCCGGGCAACCGCGCGGCGGCCTGGCGAGACCGTATCGAGGCCTTCTTCGAAGTGTCCGGATCGCACCGTGCGGTGGCGGTGGCCGGCGCGGCGGCCAAAGCCACCAACCCCGAGGTCCGGCAGCTGTGGTCGACGCTCATGCAAAGGTGGATCACCCACACGACGGCCGCGATCCAAACCGAGCGCGAGCGCGGTTACGCTCCGGCCACCGTTCCGGCCGCGGACTTGTCGATCGCGCTGAACATGTTGAACGAGCGGATGATGGCTGCGACGTTTACCGCCGAAGAGCCCGCGATTCCCCAGGAGCGGGTCATCGACACCCTGGTCCACATCTGGATGGCCAGCATCTACGACGCTGACGGGGCGTCCGGTTCGAACGGGCGGCTTTCCAGTGCGGCGAACACGCAGAGCGGGTCGAGGTAGTCGCTCAGACATTCTGTACTACTTGGGCTTTCGCCCAACGATAGTCGGCCTTGCCGGAGGGTGAACGTTGAACCCGGCTGCAGAAAATGACCTCTTTCGGCAATTTATACCGCGCAAGGTGGCGGGCGGCCTCGGCGATGATGCCGTCGGCCAACTCCTCTCGCAAGGCGTCATGGCCCGCAGCCAATTGGACGACCGCGACGACTTCGTTGCCCCACCGGGTGCTGGGCCGGCCCGTCACCACGACATCGTAAACCGCCGGGTGCCCTGCGATCGCAGCCTCGACTTCTTCGGCGAAGATCTTCTCGCCGCCAGAGTTGATGGTCACCGAATCCCGGCCCAGCAGCTCGATCTGGCCGTCGGCGTCCCAGCGGGCCCGATCCCCCGGCACGGAATGCCGGATCCCTTCGATGACGGGGAACGTCCGCGCCGTCTTCACCGGATCTCCGAGGTATCCCAGCGGAATGAGGCCCTGCTGTGCCAGCCAGCCGACCTCCTCGTCGCCAGGCGACAGGATTCGCGTCATGTCCTCGCTGACCACCACCGCACCTGGGTTCGGCGTGAATCGGCCGGACGCGCTGCACATACGAGTGGACGCCTGGGTCATCTGTGTCCCGGATTCCGAGGAACCGCCCGCGTCCAGGATTGTCAGCTGCGGCAGCAACTCGACGAACCGCTGCTTGAGCGGCGCGCTCAGCGCGGCGCCGCCGGTGATCAGAATCAGCAGCCCGGAGAGATCGTAAGCGCCGGACTCGAGTTCATCGAGCAACGGCCGGCCGAATGCGTCACCGACCATCGACATCGTCATCACGCGTTCGCGGCTGGCCAGCGTCAACGCTTCGGCCGGATCGAGGTGAGTAGTGGTGGCCGGCATCACGAACGCCCGACCGCTGCACAAGCTGAGGAAGGCCGCCCACTGCGCCGCGCCGTGCATCAGCGGGGCGACGGTCATGGAAGCCGGGCCCTCGAACCGCGACCGCTCGACGATTTCCTCCATGCTGGTCACCATCTCGCCGGTGCCGAGTGCCCTGCCCCCCATGGCGTTGGCGTAGATATCGTGCTGGCGCCACAGCACCGCTTTGGGCATCCCGGTGGTTCCACCGGTGTAGAGCACATAGAGATCGTCCGGCGACACCGCGACGTCCAGTGGCTCGTCGGACACCGAAGCGAGCAGATCCTCATAGCGGACCGCACCGGGCAAAGGATCGTTTCCGGACCCGTCGTCGACGTGTATCAGCGGGACAGGCGGCAGCTGCGCTTTCTGCAAGGCCTGGGCCAGTGTCGGGGCGAACCGCGCGTGATACATGACCGCGTCCGCGCAGGCATTGTCCAGCAGATACGTCAGCTCTTCGGCGACGTAACGGTAGTTGACGTTGAACGGGGCGACCCTCGCCTGGTACGCACCGAGCATCGCCTCGACGAACTCGTTGCAGTTGGCCATGTACAACCCGAGATGGCTTTGACCCGATTCGTGGGCGGCCAGTTCCGAGCGTTCACGATGGGCGCCAAGTCCCCAGCCATGCAGCGCGCGGGCAAATCGGCGCGCGCGTTCGTCGGTCTGCGCGAAGGTGAATCGCTTGCCGCCGAACACGATGCAGTCCCGGTCGGGGTTGGCCGCCGCCACCGCCGCGAACACTTCAGCGATGTTGAATTCCACGTTGAATTCCCTTGGCTGTGCTCAGACCAACCGATCGGTCGGCCGTGGAGGCCACGCTACACATCGTTTGCAGCCGACTTAGCACGAATCCAATATCCGTCGGGCATCCTTTAACTCATGAATGTCGAGGCTAACTCATGAATGTCGAGGCGCTGCTGCAGTCGATCCCGCCGCTCGCGGTCTACCTGTTGGTCGGCGGGGTGGTCGGGATCGAGAGCCTTGGCGTTCCCCTCCCCGGTGAGATCGTGTTGGTCAGTGCCGCGCTGATGTCGTCGCATCACGACCTGGCCGTCAACCCGGTCGGGGTGGGCGCCGCCGCCGTGATCGGCGCGGTGATCGGCGACTCGATCGGCTACACGATCGGCCGCCGGTTCGGCATGCCGCTCTTCGACTGGCTCGGCCGGCGATTTCCGAAACACTTCGGTCCCGGGCATGTCGCGCTGGCCGAGCGATTGTTTACCCGGTGGGGAGTTCGGGCGGTGTTCTTCGGCCGTTTCATCGCCCTGCTGAGGATTTTCGCCGGGCCGCTGGCCGGCGCCTTGAAGATGCACTACCCACGCTTCCTGGCGGCCAACGTGTCGGGCGCCATCTGCTGGGCCGGCGGCACCACCGCGCTCGTCTACTTCGCCGGAATGGCCGCCGAACGCTGGCTACAGCGGTCTTCCTGGATCGCACTGGTTGCTGCTGTTGTCGTCGGTATCACCGCGGCGTTCTTACTGCGGGAACGCACATCTCGCGCAATCGCCGAACTCGAGGCCGAGCACCAACGCAAGGCGGAGAGCACCGCGGCCGACGCCGCTTGAAATCCCGTACAGGTCGGCTATCCGGCTGCCCGCCGGTGCTGTTCGATGAGACTGCGGGCCATCTTCTGCGCGCGGTGCGCAGCCTCCAGATCACTGACGGCCGCGAGAATGATGGCCGACGGAGTGGGCCGCACGACGTCGAGGCTCACCATGGCGGACTTACGATACTCTTAAGTCGCCTCGGGTAGACAGACCGCTCTGTCTTGTTATGCTAATGAGATTCCGCAACCTCTTCTTGGAAGCGAGAAAGTCTGTCTTTAGACAACAGGACGGGCATCCATCCTGGCGCATCTGCGCCAGTCGATTAGGGAGTCCCTGATGAGTACTGCCACTAATGATCCCATTTCACCGTCCAGCCCGCACCTGATGTTGAGCACGCGACTGGTCGTCGACCTTGCCGATGCGCACAGCAAGCTCAGGGCAACCACCGATCGCAACGGGCCGGCGGTGCTCATCCACACGGGCGGCGACATCGACGCCTCCAACGAGGACACCTGGCGCCAGCTGGTAAGCGAAGCGGCCCATCTCGCCACCGCACCCGGGCCGTTCATCGTCGACGTCACCGAGGTTGATTTCATGGCCTGCTGCGCGCTCACCGTACTTGCCGAGGAAGCCGAGCGGTGCCAAAGCCGCGGCGTCGAACTGCGCCTGGTGACCCGCCAGCCGATCGTCGCCCGCATCATCAGAGCTTGCGGCCTAAGTGGCGTGCTGCCGATGTACTCGTCCGCGGACGCCGCGCTCGCGACGGCCGCGTAGCCGCCCGCGGCGCGCTAGAGGGCGAGCAGGCGATACAGCCCGATCAGGCCAACCACGACGATCGTGGCGCGCAACGCATTCGGAGACAGCAGACGCCCATAACGCGCGCCGACCCATCCCCCGAACAGCGACCCCGCCGCGATCACTCCAGCGACCGGCCAACTGATCCGATCGAACGCCACCAGCGTATAACCAACCGCTGCAACGAGATTCACCACCAGAGTCAAGAGATTCTTCGCCGCGTTCATCCGCTGCACTGACTCCGGAAGCAACGCACCCATCACGCCGACCAGCAGGATGCCCTGCGCCGCGGTGAAGTAGCCGCCGTAGACGCCGACCGCAAACGTGCCGATCACCAGCACCGCCATCCGTGCCGGCGTGACGTGTTCCGGGGACCGCCCGGCATCCTCGGCCCGCCGGCGCGCCCAGGACTGGATCCGCGGCCCGGCCACCACCAGCAACAGGGCCAACACCAACAGCATCGGCACGATCCGGATGAACACCTTCTCGGGCAGATGCAGGAGCAGATATGCGCCCAGCACGGCACCCGTCAGCGAAGCCGGAATCTGCCAGCGCAACCGGTCCCACTGACCGCGCAGCTCAGCGCGATAGCCCCAGGTGCCCGACACATTGCCCGCGACCAGTCCGACCGCGTTCGACATGGTGGCGGTGACCGGCGGATAGCCGAGGGCGACAAGCGTCGGGAACGTGATCAGGGTGCCGGATCCGACGAGCGCGTTGATCGCGCCGGCACCGAATCCGGCCAACCCGATCAATAGCAAGTGGGCAACCAGCACTGGGGAAACGTTAGTTCGCCGCGGGGTCGCTCCAATAATCGTGCAGCTGGTGCCTTCGCGTTGGACGTGCTGGCCTCAGGTCTGCGGCGCCTCGGAACCTCGGTCGACGCCGGTGCGTAGCTTGACCGACGCCGAGTAGGCGAGGGTGCGGAATCGGAGCACGGGGTCGTCGGAGGGTTCGATGCCATCGGTGACGCGCATCGGATCGAACACGACGATGTCGTCGCCGTGCTCGCGCTCGGTGTCCAGGCCAGTGATCTCCAGCGTGCCGACGTTGACCGTCTCGGTGCTATGCCAGGGCGCTGACGGATCGACGGTCGAATCGTTCGGTCCGGCGATCTGGACGCGGAGGTAAAACAGCACCGGGCCGCCCGCGAGTCGGTGGTTAAGCTCGTGCAGGAGAAACTCGGGCCCCTTGCCCTTGGCGGCCGGGCCCGAGAGGAATTCCTCACCGGCCACGGGGTGCAGGTGGTAGCGGACGAATCGGGTGCTGCCGTCGGCGGCGACCCAACCGAAGGCGTGCAGACCGTGGTATTCGAGCGTGGCGTAGCTTGCCGGAATCCGGTTGGCGTCGCGCAGTACTGGGAGCGCGCCGAGCAATCCGGGATGGGTTGCAACGTATTTGACCATCCGCAGCGGCTTGGTCGGGCCGGGGCGCATCGCCTTGAGCAGGTCGACGAACCCGTCCGGTGTGCTCGAGACGAACAGCCGAGCCGTCTGCGTCGATATGTCGGTGGTGGACCCGTCGGGCAAAGTGAGCTTCACCGCCAATCCGCGGACCCCAGGCAGAGCGTCACGCTGAGCGGGGTCCCCCGATCCGTTCGAGAAGCGGAAGAGCGCCGGCACCGGCGAACCGTCGAGGTGTTTGGCGCGGGACAGCCCGGCCGCCTCGGTGGTCGCGGTAAACCTGCCGCGGTACAGGGTGCCTTTCGCATGCAACGCCCGACAGCCCGGCTGCGCTCCCCCGGCGCTTCGGATTGCCGCGATTGCGTCGTCAGGAGAAACTGGACCGCCCATGGACGAATCGTAGGCGCGTCAGGTGGGAAAGCCGAACAGCTGAACCACGCCGTGATCGCGACCCGCGATGTAACCACCGTCGACGGCAATGGCCTGCCCGCTGACGAAGGAGGCGTCCGGCGACAACAGGAACGCCGCCATGGCCGCGACCTCCGCTGGCTGGCCGAGCCGTTGCAGTGCATGCTCCTTGGTGATCGAGGCCAGCGGGCCCTCCATCCCGGGCAAGGCGAAGACGTCGGTGGCCATTGGCGTTTCGATGAAACCGGGGCAGACCGCGTTCGCCCGGATGCCGCTCGGCCCGTAGTCGAGCGCAATATTCTTGGTAAGCAGAACCACTCCGCCCTTGGCGGCGTTGTACGAGCTGCCGCCCGCCGTGCCCTCAAGGCCCTCGACGCTGGCGACGGTCACGAGTGAGCCGCGTTCGCCGTCGACCCGTTCTTGCTCGATCATCTTTGCGAGGGCCGCCTTTGCCACAAGAAACGTTCCGGTGAGGTTGATCCCGATCACCCTGTCCCATTCGGCCCGGTCGAGCAGGTGGACTGGGCCGCCGCCGGCGACTCCGGCCGCGTGGAAGACCCCGTCGAGGCGGTCGGGCACCGCGGCCAGCACCGCGGCGACGGCCGCTTCGTCAGTCACGTCAGCCGTCACGAAGTGGAAGTCGGGCCCAAGATCAGGCGGGGAGGCCAGATCGGCGCCGACGACGCTGCCGCCTTCGGCCAGCAGGCGCTCCGCAGTAGCCAGGCCGATGCCCGACGCCGCGCCCGTCACGATGAAGGTGCGCGAGCGGGCACGATCGGCGTTCACCATGTTTCGGTCCTTCCAGAATTGCGGGCCGCCGTGACGCACGGCGACGCGACCGCGTATCACAGAGTAGAACCAATCAAGCGCGGAGAACCGAATCAAGCGCGGGGAACCGAGTCAAGGGATTCACCGGAGGGGCTATGCCACCAGTTGACGCCACGACCACCACGGAGACGCTCGCCGGCTTCGTCGACCGGCACGCACAGCACAAGCCCCACGGCATCGCGATTCAGTGCGGCGACGTGCAGTGGTCCTGGGCTGAGTGGGCGTCGCGGATTCGCCGCACCGCCGGAGCGCTTCGGGCCGCCGGTGTGCAGCGTGGCCAGTGCGTGGCATTCCTGGATAAGAATCACCCGGCCTGTCTGGAAGTCCTGTTCGGCGCCGCGTCAATCGGCGTGGTGACCACCATCGTGAATTGGCGCGTGATCGGCGACGAACTCCTGCACGTGCTCGACGACAGCGGCGCCCGATTGCTGTTCGTCGGCGCCGAACTGTATGCCGCGGTCGAGGGGACGGTGGCAAGCGCCGCCGGGCTGGACCGCATCGTCGTGCTCGGAGGTGACGGTGACGAGTACGAGTCCCTGCTCGCCGCGGCGTCGCCGGCTGAGACCGACTCCGACGTCGCCGACAGCGAGACCGCGCTGGTGATTTACAGCTCGGGCACCACAGGGCGCCCGAAGGGGGTCCTGCTGAGCCAGCGCGCGCTGGTCAATCACTCGGCGAATCTCGCTCCGGCATTTCCGTTTGGCGAGGGAGACGCGAACCTGGTGGCGATGCCGCTGTTTCACGTCGGCGGCATTGGGTATGCGCTGTTTGGCATAAGGGCGGGGGCGACGACGTTCATGACCCGCGAACCCGACGCCGCGGCACTGATCGGGGCGGTGCAGGCAGGCGCGACCCACGCGTTCTTTGTGCCGCCGGTAATCGCGCGCTTCCTTGACGCCGGCGAAGCGGCGTGCGCCGCGATCTCCGCCTTGCGCCACATCGTGTATGGAGCCGCACCCATGCCGCTGCCCTTGCTGCACCGCGCGCTCGCAACCTGGCCGGAGACCAATTTCGTTCAGGTGTACGGACAGACCGAATTGTGCGGCGCGGTCACCGCGCTCAGTAACGCCGATCACCGCGACGCCGCTCGGTCCGATTTGCAGCTGTCGGCCGGAAAAGCGGTGCTGGGCTGTGAAATCCGGATCGTTGATCCCGAATCGGGTGATCGGTTACCTGCCGGGGAGGCGGGCGAGATATGGGTGCGAAGCAACCAGAACATGACGGGTTACCTGAATCGACCCGACGCCACGGCCGATACGATCACCGGCGACGACTGGGTGCGCACCGGTGACATCGGGCGGCTCGACTCCGACGGGTATGTCTACATCGAGGATCGGCTCAAGGACATGATCATCACCGGCGGCGAAAACGTGTACGGACCCGAGGTGGAAAGCGTGCTGCTCGAGCATCCGGACATCGCCGACGCCGCGGTGATCGGTGTGCCCGACGAGTACTGGGGCGAATCCGTGAAGGCGATCGTGGTGACCGGCGCCCACGTCGACGCCGACGACGTCATCGCATTCTGCCGCCGGCATCTGGCCAGCTACAAATGCCCCCGCACCGTTGACTTCACGCCGGAGCTGCCCCGCAACGCGAGCGGCAAGATCCTTAAAACCACTCTGCGGGAACCGTATTGGAAGGACCGCACCCGAAATGTTTGATTGGGCATCGGCGCCTGATCAACTACAGACGGATTAAGAGAGCCGCGCAGCCGCCATCTTCTTCCCCAGCTCCTGAGCCTCTGCGAACCGCGCCGGCCCCTCAGCCGCGCCCAGCAGCGCTCCGATCTTCTCTGTGTCGATGGTTTGGAGGCCAGCGCCCCAACTGCCTTCCGGGATCTCGACGAACACGACGTGCAGTCGCATCAGGTATGCCGGCGAGATGCGGATATCGCCGCACTGCATGACGGTGCCGTCGTCACCGATCACGTCGACGAAAGCCTGCGCCACATCGCGCTGCATCTCGTCGCGTCGCGGCTGGCTGAAATAGGACGCGGCGACGAACGCCTCGACCGTCCAGAAAGTGTTTTCTGGATGCTCAGACAATGGCACCCCGCCGTGGAAGCAGTTCTCGACGACAAGTTCGTTGAAAAACATTCCGGTTTTTGCCTTTCCACTTTCCGTGACGGGATCAATCTCCTGCCTAATCAAGGCGTGAACCAGACGCGGAGCGAGTTTGGCCTTTTGATCGGTCGACAGCGCCCCCTTGGGGCAGTTGACGCGGATGACCGGCATCGATGTGTCCTTTCGACGGCAGGTCAGTGATGGTCGGCGCCAGATACCGGTTGCAGGTAGGGGAAATTTGAATCGATGAGCGCGGGATCGGGTCGGATCCCAGTGCCCAGTGCCGAGTTGGTCAGCAGCGAGAGCATCGGGTCCATCACGTTGTCGTGTAAGCCACGCCCGTTGAATCCCGCGTAGCCGTACGAGGCGGCAGTGCCGAGTTGGTATGGCAGAGTGAGCGCTCCGAATAGCGAAGCAACGCGGCGCCCGTAGGCTTCGGGATCAGCCGCGGTGCCTGGGGCCTCAGCGTACTGACGCACGCTGTCCGCAGTCGCTTCGGCGAACACCGCTGCGTCGTCACAGGGCCGACTGCGATTGAACTGTTCACGCACGTCGGCGTTGGGCAGATACATGTGAGTGAACAGCGGCAGGCCCCACCGCGCCACCTGTTGCTCCGGCGCGTGGCCGTAAAGCGACACGGTCGACCAGACCTGTATCTGAATATCGTTGCTGATCAAGCGGTTCGGAACTTCGAGAATGATCGCCGCGACGGTGCGGTTGTGAAAGAAGTTGACGTGATTGTCGAAGGCCTCCGGCTCGTATCTGCCTTCGGCAAAGGCCGCTTTGAACTTCCCCAAGGCGGCCGCGTCGCCGGCGAAGGCGTCGTGCACCACACCGGCGAATACCCGAACTCCCGGCACGGCCCCATCGGCAGCTTCGTCGAGGTCTGCGCTGACGATCACCTCGCCGTCGAGTCCGTACGGCGCGCGGTCGGCACGGATCACGTCGAGTCTCTGCGCCCCTGCGGAGTCGGCGAAGCGCACCTTGAACGACACGTCTTCTCGTCGGTCGCCGTTGGTGTCGAAGCGGAACGCGTAGATCGCCTCATCGCGAAACGGCGCAGACGTCTCGGCCGTGGCACCAGGATTCACGGTCAACGCCATCACCGTGGTGTTGGGGCTCGCACAGAAAACGTACATGTCGCAGAGATTCAGCCGCGGATCCTCCCGAGCGGTCGGCGTGTCGAAATGGTGTGACAAACTGTTGCCTTCCCCTAGTCGCGCTGATGTGGTCGCATGCTGACCAACTCTAGGCCCGGCCGTTCTCAGCAGTGTGAATTGACCGAGTAGGTTGGGAAATGTGGTTGACAGGTCTCAAACGTTCGGCGGCGAGTTCAAGTTGAGAAGTGGGACGAAAGGGCCACATGAGTGGCGACTTCGAATCCATTAGCAGCGGCGTAGCCGCCCATATCGGAAAGTATGCCGACGCGGTGCGGATACCGGCCGCCGCCGAAGTTATCTATACGTCCGGCACTCCGGGTCTGCGTCCAGAACGGGACGGTTCCGGAGGACTTCACCGAAGAGGCCATCCAAGCGTGGCACAACATCGAGGACGCGCTGGGCCGCGCGGGCGCTGCACTGACCGACGTCGTCAGCGTGCGGCAATGGCTTATCAACGCCGCCGACATTCCCTCCTATGCCAAGGTGAGGTCGTCGGTAATCAAACACGAACCGGTATTCATGCTCGCGGTGGTTCCGGCGCTTGTATGGCCAGAGATCCGCGCCGAGGTCGAGGTCATTGCGATCCGACCCGAGACATGACTGTGCGGTTAGTCGGCCTCAATATCGGCTGACCGGCCCAGTGAGATTTCAGACCAAAGACACGATATCGATTCTCCGCCAAGATAATCAGGAGTGATGACATGCCGGTGGAAGTGGACACGGAACGACGTGACTGCGCGATCAGTGTGCTGGGCGGCCCGACGACGGTCATCGACGTCGCCGGACGCCGGATCGTGATGGACCCGACCTTCGATCCACCCGGAGAGCACGATTACCTGACCAAGACCGTCGGCCCCGCGGTGAGCGCCGATGCGCTCGGCGACGTGGACGCCGTGTTGATCAGCCACGATGAGCATCCCGACAACCTGGACGACGGCGGTCGCAAGTTCGCGTTGGCCGCTCCCCTGATCGTGACCCATCCCGGCGCCGCCGGGCGGCTCGGTCACACGGCTGTGGGATTGCAGCCCTGGCAGTCCTATTACCTGCAAGGCGGCACCGGACGCCTTGCCGTGCAAGCCGTTCCGGCAGTCCACGGCCCCGCCGACGGGCGGCGCGACGCGAGCGGTCACGTGAACTGCGAAGTGTCGGGTTTCGTTTTGTACGGGCCCGGGCTGCCCACGGTGTACCTCAGCGGTGACAACGCGTCGATGAGTGCGGTCACCGAGGTGGCCGATCGCATCGGCGACATCGACGTCGCGGTTCTCTTCGCGGGCGCGGCCAGCGTGCCGACCAAGGAACGTGGGCGACCGCTGACACTGACCGGGGCTCGCGCGGCCGCGGCCGCCGAAGTCCTCGGCGCCAAGACCGTGATACCGGCCCACGTCGACGGCTGGGCGCATTTCAGCGAGGGCGTCGACCAATTCGTCGCGGCATTCGACGACGCGGGGATCAAGAGGCTGGTGCGGGTCGCCCCCTACGGTGAGTGGATCGACCTGCTGTAGCGACCCGACCGGGTCACAGGCGCCCTTCGGTGCGAAGCTCCGGGTGCACCCAATCGGGCGAGCGTCGCTCCTTGAAGGCGCGAACACCTTCCCTGGCCTCCGTGTCACTGAGGCTGCTGGTCATGCCGATGCGGTCGTACAAGCCGAGATAGCTGTCGATGCTGGACTTGATGACGTTGCGGGCCCGTGGCGCGGTTCGGCAGCTTTGCGCGAGCAGCTCTCGCGCCGTGGCGAGCAGGTTTTCGTGGGGCACCACCCTGTTCACCAGCCCCCAGTCGAGGGCTTCCTGCGCGGTGAGCACCCGCCCGGTGAACATCAGGTCCCGGGTGCGCACCGGCCCGATCAGACGGGTCAGCATCTGGCTGTAGTAGGTGTCGGCATAGCCGCGGAACAATTCGGGCACGCGGAAGGTGGCCCGCTCGCTGACCACCGACAGGTCGCTGCACAAAGCAATCTGCATGCCGCCGCCCTGACACAGCCCATTGACTGCGGCGACAACGGGTTTAGCCGACGTCCGCACCGCCTCGAACGGCGTGACATCCATGCCCAGTGCGGCGCCGAAGGTCATCCAGTCGTCGGCGCCGCCTCCGCCGGTCATGTCGCCACCGGGCGCGAAGACGTCACCGGTGCCGGTGATCAGCAACCCGGCCAGATCCGGATCCTGGTTGAGACGGCCGACGGCACAACGGATTCCGAAATACATCGCCGGAGTCATGGCGTTGCGCGCCTCCGGGCGATCGATGGTGCACAGCGCGATCGGGCCCTGGCGTTCGAACGACAAATACGGGGTGCCCAGCCAATCCCCCTCAGGCGGGCGCGGCGTGGTTTGTGCTGTCGGGGTCTGCGTCACGGGATTCCTTTCGCGTCGGCCCCTCTACCGTAACGCTTACAGTATTTCTGGCCGGACGCCCAGGCGCTGGCCCCCTATACGTATGGCAGCGTGACGCTGTCGACGGTCTCGGACATGCTGTTCGCCAAATCGATGAATTTGGTTCGCAGCGTTGCCGTGTCCTGCCCTACCGGTTTGTCGCAATGTCTGCAGAGCGTGTTGAATTGTTGGTTCTCGTCTTCCGCGGGCCAGAAGCGGCGCGGCCCGACGGCGACTCCGGGGTCGTATTGCGTCATCTGATGCGGGACGTCCTTGAGGATCCGGCCAACCGGATGGTTTTGCGGGCACTCCAGCTTCAACGTGCCGATGCCCTCTACATTGCCTACCATCGTCCACCGTCCTTAACGCGTCTTGGTCTGGTTCTCTCTATCCACACTCATTGTGGCCCGCCGCGGCAGCGCCGGTGCGCGATGTGCTCCTTCTCAAGTGGCAATCATGTGAATGGTCCAAAATGAGCGAATGAATGACTTCCTGCCGCTGACGTTGGCAATCGTCGGGGTTGTCCTGATTTTCGCGTTGCCTGTTCAGCGAGCCGGGCTAACGCTGATGCTGCTGCTGGGCTGCCTGTTGGGGTTGACCCTTCTTGATCTGGCTCTGCACCAGCCGACCAGCTCTGACATCGGCGGCTTCGCGCTGGCGTTGATGGTCGGAGGATTCGCGCTGCTCACACGGGTTGACACCACAGACAAGGAGTGACGCTGGCGTGAGTTCGCACCCCGCGCGATCGCAATCCTCTTACGGCTGGCCCATTTTCATTCTGTTGGCGATCGCCGGTCTCATCTACGTGAAGTGGTTCCCCTATTACCACCGCGCCTTCACGGCCGAAGCGACGCATTCGATCGGCAAATCGATCCTGACGGGCGGCAAGGCGAGTCCCCCCGCACCCTCGGGTGCCGCCGCGCTCGACTACGCGTGGGCCTACGGCAAGGCAATCTGGCAGGCAATGGTGCTGGGCCTGCTACTCGGCTCCGCTGTGCAGGCCCTGGTGCCGGCCCGCTGGGTCGCGCGGGTGCTGGGCCGGCACGGCTTCGGCAGCGTCGCCGCCGGCGGCTTGCTGGGGGCGCCGACCATGATGTGCACGTGCTGTGCCGCGCCCGTCGTAGTGGGTCTGCGCGCGCGCAACGCATCCGCGGGCGGCGCCATTGCTTTCTGGCTCGGCAACTCGGTCCTCAACCCCGCGACGCTTGTGTTCATGGGTTTCGTGCTCGGCTGGCAGTGGAGCGCGCTACGGCTCGTGCTGGGCGCGCTGATGGTCTTCGGCCTCGGCTGGGCGGTGAACCGGCTCGTGACGCCTCAGGAGGCGCGCGCCGCCGACGTCCAGCTTGCGCTGCTGGCGCAACAGCAGACCGAGGCGGGCAACATGTTCATCCGTTGGCTGCGCATTCTCGCGCGGATGGCGGTGCGTCTCCTGCCCGAGTACGTCGTGCTGGTGCTGCTGCTCGGCGCGACGAGGGCATGGCTATTTCCGCACATCGGGCCCAACGTGACGAGCAGCATCGGCTGGATCGTCGCGTTCGCGGCGGCAGGCATGTTGTTCGTGATCCCGACGGCAGGCGAAGTGCCGATCATTCAGGCGATGCTCGCTCTTGGCATGGGCCTGGGCCCCGCCGGCGCGCTGCTGATGACGCTGCCGCCCGTGAGCGCACCGTCCTTCGCGATGCTGGCGGGATCTTTTCGGCCACGGGTGCTTGCGTTGGTCGCCATCGTGGTCGTGCTGTTCGGCGTGGTTGGTGGGCTCGCAGCAGTTGGGCTGGGGCTCTAGGTTTGTCTAGCAGCCCTTACGCACATCGATTAGCTGCATCGACTGGTGGTCCCGGCTGGGATCGAACCAGCGATCTTCCGCGTGTGAAGCGGCAAAATAGCTATTGAACTGCGGTTTATGTGCTTCTGTGCGTCAAATTCGACGCAGTGAGCGCGTCTGACACAGGCTGCCCCTCCCGCACATCGTCGCGGAAGCCGGGCGGGTCTGCTGCACCGATAGGTGACAGTTTTTGACCTGACCTACGGCTTGGTTACGACTTTTGGTGTGGCGTCGAGGGCCTTGATGAAAGGCCACGCCTACCCCGCCGCTACCGACACCCACTGAGTCAGAAGTGGAGCGCCGCATCTGCTTTCGCCGGCAGAGGAATCGAATCGCCGGAACTGGTGTCGAAGCGCGAGATCTCGAGAAGGCCGAGGAGTGTTGTTAGATCAAGCCGAGGGTACGCGGCACCATATAGAGGCCGAATGCGATGACGAGCAGGCACATGCTCCAGGTGCTGTATCTGCGGAGTCCTCGCATCCGCCATTGCGGAGGCAGGGCTTTGGCCTCGAGCACCAGCAGCAGGCCCAGGACGATCGGCAGCAGCAAGGCGTTCATGACCTCGACGTCGATGGCCAGGTTCACCAAATCGACGCTGACCAACACCAGTGCTGCACCGACGATGTGCGCCAGCGCGTAGGTGATGTAGAACTTTGCTGTTGAGCGGTTAGGCCGCTCGTTGAGGGTGTGCCGCCAACCGAACACTTCCGACAGACCCCACGCTCCGGCCAGGGAGGCCACGATGGCCGCCACCAGGGCCGCGCCGAGCATGCCTAGGCCGAACAACACGGCACCGCCGACCCGCCCTAGGTAGGGGGTGAGTGCCTCAGAGATTTGGCCGACGCTGTTCAGGCTTGCTTCGGGATTGTGTGTGCCGATGGACGTCGCCACGGTGATGACCACGGCGATCATGATGACCTGGGTCAGCACGGCGCCGAAAGCGGTGTCGTAGCGCGATTGCCTGATAGTGGTGGCGGTCAGGTGTTTGTCGACCACCGCCCCCTGCTGGTAGAACACCATCCACGGCATGATGACCGCGCCCACGTTGGCCGCCAGCAGGAGCAGGTATGACGGGTCGCGCACCGGCATAGATCCCAAACCGTGCACGAGCTCGCCCAGATGCGGGCCGGACATCACCATGGCGACCAGGAACGCCAGTTCGGCGGCCCCGACGGCGATCCCGATCCGTTCCACGCGCCGGTAACTGCCGGTCAGCATCAACCCCAGCAGCGCAGCGGTCGCCACCGGAATGGTCAGCCACCGTGACACGCCGAACAGTTCGCCCACGCCGGCGATACCGGCGAACTCGGTCAACAGCGCCCCGATCGCCGAGGCGAACAGGGTAACCGCCGAAACCCACGCCCAACCGCGACCGAACCTCGCGCGGATCAGCGCCCCGTGGCCCTGACCGGTGACGATGCCGAGCCGAACGGTCATCTCCTGAACGACATAGAGGATCGGAATCAGGATGAGTTGCGGCAGCACCATCCGATAGCCCCACTGGGCGCCGGACTGCGCCGCGGTAATCACCGAGCCGGCATCGGTGTCGGCCAGCATCACCACCAGGCCGGGCCCCCATACGGCAAGCATCCCGAATCGCAGCCACCCCAAACGCGACGGGGCTTTCGCTTTGTCCGCTTTGTCGATGATCTGCGCCGCCACGAACGTCTACCCCCTTACGTTGTGTTCCCGGCGCGCCAAAACGGAAAGCGCGCGGAGAAGCTAAAGGCTAGCCTAACCTAATCAGGTTAGTTGACGTTCTTAGCGCGAGCCCGCTATGCCCACCCGGGCAAGCGACCGCGAACATCTGCACCGAATCTAGACAAACGAAGGTCTATCAAAGGTCTACTTACGAGGCTCGATGGCCTTGCCTCGGATGAGCTGTTCGCGATCCCAGCACCCGGC
>CAWCFA010000014.1:0-468287 GCA_963794785.1 uncultured Actinomycetota bacterium
GGCCCGACGGATTCCCGAACAGCGCGACCGCGGCGACGTGATTGGCCACGCTACCCGGCAGCGGCTGTTGGAAGCCGAGGCCGGGCAGCGGTGCGGCGGTGACGATGTCGATGACGGCGGCGCCCTGCGAGTACCCGCCGAGCACCATTTTCGTATTGGGGCAATTGCCTGCCATCTGCTGGACGTGGCTGCTGGCGTCATTCGCGCCGTTTGTGGCGGCCAGAAAGTCCTTGTCCGCGGGGTAGTTGACCCCGTAGGCGTTGACGTATCTCTTGGTCTGCCGACGCAGTGAGTCGACGAAAGCCCCGCCCACCTTCCCGACGCCGGGCGGCTCGGAGGTTCCCCGGGCGAACACCACCTCAACGTCCGGGCACCCCGATCGGGCCCAGAGGATCGGTGGGGGTGCAACCAACATTGCGGTCACTGCGATGAACGCGGCCGCCGCCAGGGTGAACAAACGCCGCACCCATCGAACTATTGCGGCATGCCCCATGCCGCAATTTTAGGGCTTATTGGCAGCGCGTCAGTGGAACGCCGCGACCAAATCCGGGGCCGGCGGGGTCGAATTATGTATCGACGTGCCAGGACCGGGCGCCTGCTGTGGACCGGGTAGCTCCGGGCCGTTATATCCGGGGGAGCCCGGGCCGGGCATCTGTATCGACGGACCGAATCCGGGCACCTGTTGGTTGGATCCGGCCAGCAGCTTGGACGCGACGAAAGCCGCTGCCTGGGTGGTGTAGACGGGAACGTAGCCCTCGGTGTGTCCACTCCACTCATTGCCCTGGCCCGCGTGGCAGATCGGGTCGTTGGGGTTGCACAGGTCGATCGACTTGGAACCGAACATGGCGCTCTGGGTGGTTATCGACCCGCCGGCGCGGTCGGCCACGTCGCCGAAGACGACGACGGCGGTGACGTTGTTCGCGTACTCCGGCGGCAGCGAGTTGCCCCAGTTGATGCCGCCGATGGGCACCCCACTGACGATGTCGATCACGTCCGCGCCCTGCGAGTAGCCACCCAACACGATCTTCGTGCCTGGGCACGACGACGCCATCGACTTGACGTGTGAGATCACGTCGTTGGCGCCGTCGCCGGTGTGTATCTGCAGCTTGCTGGCGGCATAGTTGACGCCGTAGGTGCTGATGTTCATATTGGTCTGCTGGCGCAGCGAGTCGGCGAACGCGTCGCCCACCCGACCGAGGCCGGCCGGCTCGTCGGTGCCGCGCGCGAAGACGACCTGAGCGTCCGGGCAGTCGGCGTGGGCGACCGGGGTGCCGCCAGGGGTTGCCAGCAGGCCGGTGGCCGCGACGAGGGCGCCCGCGCCTAGCCCAAGCCAGCGATAGGTTCTCCGTGCGGTGCCTGCCCGAGGGGCCCGACGTCTTGGCGTGCGGTTATAAATCACCCCCCGATTTTACCCAAAGCGGACCGCGGTGAAACCCTCGTGACCTGTGTCACTGCGCTGACAGCCGGACGCCCCATTGCTACCTGACGTCAGGGGGGAGAGGCAGGCGGCGCGCTCGCCGTTCGCCGCCTTCTCAATCCCGGTTGTGCTCAGTCCGAGCCGGAAAGAGAGCTTTGCAACCTGTGGATGGACTCAGCGAGGCCGCCGGCTTAGCGCCTAACGTGACCGGAACGGATTCGCGGATTATGGAGGGTCAGTGCCGCGTCAGCCGACAACCCGGTTGCATGTCAGCGGTTACCGATTTCTGCTGCGCCGTGTCGAGTGCGCGTTGCTGGGTGCCGATACCCGCGATGCCGCCGAAGTGCTGCGAGCGCGGACGGTATCGCTGACGGTTGGGTGTGCTCTCGCGGCCGTTGCCGTGCTGGCATGCGGTTTCGTGGCTTTGGTCCGACCACAGGCGCGGCTCGATCAAGCCAAGATCGTGATGGGTCAGGAATCCGGGGCGCTGTACGTGCGGGTGGGCGACACTTGGCATCCGGTGCTGAACCTGGCGTCCGCGCGGCTGATTGCGGCGACCGATGCCAACCCTCAATCGGTGCGCGAGTCGGAATTGGGCCGCACCAAACGCGGTCCGCTGCTGGGCATCCCGGGCGCGCCGCAGCTTCTCGGGCCGCCGGTGTCCGCCGATGAGTCGACCTGGACGGTCTGCGATACAGACCGCAATGCGGCAACAACGGTGATCGTCGGTCACCCGGCGGGGTCGTCGGTGCGTCGCCTGGAGCCGGACCACGCCATGCTGGTCGCCCCCGCTCCGGGCTCGCCGGCTTACCTGCTCTACGACGGACGGCGGGCTGCGGTGGATCTTGCTGACGGCGCGGTGGTGCGTGCATTGCGGCTCGAGGGCCACGGGCCGCGTGTTGTCTCGCGGACGTTGCTGAATTCCATCCCGGAGGCCGCGCCGATCGCGGCGCCACCCATTCCCGACGCGGGCGCCAAGGCCGCCGGGCTTCCCGGATTTCTGGTGGGCAGTGTGTTGCGCATAACGCGAGGCGATGGTGGCGAGTATTACGTTGTTCTGGCCAGCGGGATCCAGCGGATCGGAGCGGTCGCCGCCGACCTGCTGCGCTTCAGCAATTCGCACGGCGCAACCGAGGTCGTCACCGTAGCACCTGACGCGATCCGCTCCAGCCCGATTGTCGGCACGCTGCCGGTGGCGACTTTCCCCGACCGGCCACCACGTGTGGGCCCCGTGGACAGTGGCAGTACCACGGTGTGCGCTGAGTGGGCACCGTCGGTTCCCGGGTCCTCCGGCCAAGCCGGCATCGCGTACCTGACGGGGACCGGGCTGCCGGTGCCGGTCGGACAGGTGCCGGTGGCCCTGTCACAGGCGGACGGCGATGGTCCCGCGCTTGACGAGGTCTACCTGCCGCCCGGACGTAGCGCTTACGTGCGGGGCAGTGGTCGGATCGGCACTCGATACCTTGTCACCGATATCGGGGTGCGGTTCGCGATCCACGACGATGACGCGGCGCACGATCTCGGACTATCGGCGGCGACGTTGGCGCCGTGGCCGGTGTTGGCGGCGTTGCCGTCCGGACCGGAACTGAGCAAGCAGAACGCGTCAGTCGCCCGGGACACGATCCCGGTGGCGTCGCAACCGACCCTTGGCTGCGCCGATGGTCAGCGCTGTTAGCAGCGCGACCAGGCAGATAGCCGCCCCACCGAAGGCGGTGTTTTGCGCCTGCGGATCAGGTGGCCTTGGTGTCGCCGGCGTGGTGATCGGCATTGACGCGGGGCTGGATGTGGAGGTGTTGGCGGCCGGCGCCAAGTCAGTGCTGACCGCGGCGAGGGCATCGACCGTGCCGTGGCCGACGAGCGCATCCCATCCGGCGGGCGGGTGATGTGCGGTCGACTCGATGCGCTGCATCACCTGTCGCGCGGTCAACGCCGGAAACCGAGCGCGGATCAGCGCCGCAACGCCGGCGACCACCGGCGCGGCGTAACTGGTGCCGGATACCGGCACCGAACCGAGCGAGGTCGCCGCCTCGCCGGCGGCGGCGACATCTACCCAGGGGCCGGCCAGAGTGAAGGCCGACGGCGCCCCTTGCGAGTTCACCGAACCGACAGTCAGGACGTAATCGTCGTACCAGGCCGGACTCACTGCGACCGTCGCGGTTTCCCACGACGCGTCGGACCGCTGCTGCGGACACTGGGTGGCGCCACCGGTATTGCCGGCCGCGGCCACAACAACGGCGTTTTTGATGTCGACGGCGTAGGCGAGCGCAGCACCCAACGCCCGGTCATCGAGCGCCGACCCGACGGGAACGCATGCAACCGAAGAAATATTGATCACCGATGCACCAAGATCCGCGGCCGTCCGGACGGCTCTTGCCATCGTGTCGACATCACCCATCCCTGGGCCGGACCGGCCGCTGGTGGGAGCGAACTTCGCGCTGGACTGGCGGATGCTGATCAAGGTGACCTCCGGCGCCACGCCGCTGAAGCCGTCGGATTTGGGATCCGGTGTGGCCGCGATTATTCCGGCCACCAGGGTGCCATGAGCGTCGCAGTCCTGGGTGCCGTCGCCGGTCGACACGTAGTCGCCGCCGGCGATCACGTCGTGCAGCCGGGGATGCCGTGAAATGCCGGTGTCGATGACCGCGACGCGCTGACCGGTGCCGCGGGTGAGCTGCCACACCTGCGGCAGGTCGAGATCCGTCAGCTGGTTTTGCCCCGGCGGGGGATTCGCCGTCAGCACAGCGCAAACCTCGCGTTGCGCGGTCGGCTGCGGTGGCGCAGGCAAGGCAGGTTTGGGCAGCAACCGATCGTCGATCCGCGGCGGCGAAACCGCCTGCGCCGCGGGCACTCCCAAGATGGATAGTCCCATTAGAGCCCCTGCCGTCAGCAGGCGCGTCAGCCTCGTCGTGGTCAACTCGGACTCAGGCCGCGAACGGCGCTGTAGAGACCGCATATCCAGCAGGTCAGCGGCACGATAGCGATCAGTGCCAGATACTCCAACAGGTCGACGCCACGTCGTATTGCGGGCGAGAAGGACGTCGCGGGAACGACGAACCCTAGGTAGATCGCACCAGCGGCCAATGCCGCCGTTGACGCCGTTATCAATAGACCGTGCTCGGGCGCGCTGACCGCCGCGCATGCAAGCGTTGCACCGGTCGTGAGGATTCCGGCGATGGCGAACAGCAGCATCCTTCTGCTGTCGTGGCGTGCGCGCAGGAGCAGCAGGGCGCCGACGATCGCGGCAAAGGCGATGCAGCTAGGGCGCGAGGTGCCTGCCAGTGCGGTGGTGACGGCGCCCGCGGTCGCTAACGACGCGAATGCAGCGACCAGGCTGGCCAGCCAGCGATCAGCGCGGACAGCCCTGGCGGTCAGGGAGTCGTTTTCGGGAACCCTTTCTAGGGCGGGGGAACCCAGGCGCGCTGCGGGCGGCAGCTGTGCAGCCAAACCCGAGATGACGATTGACGCCCGCCCCGCTGAACCGAGCAGGCCGAGGGATATCAGCGCGCACACCGAACTGATCGTGTGCAGAGGGCAGGCGGTAATGACAGCCACCGTTGCGCACGCCGCAATGACCGTCGCGAAGCAAGCGGATGCCGCCAAAACGTAAACGCCGCAACCCGTTACGCAGACGGCTAACACCGAGGTGACGGCCGCCGCGCTCGCTGCCAGCAGCACATTCGGGCCGCCGGCGACGCCAGGCACCGCCACAAACCCAGCGGTTGCAGCGAACCCACTGGCGATCAGGTTCAATGTCACTCCGGCGAGCCGGCTCCGATATGCCCGGTGTGCGACCACCGCTGCCAGCATTGCAACGAAGCCGGCCAATGCCGCTACAGCTGCGGTACTGCCGAAGCTATGAACAGCGCTGTTGCTAATCGCATTTCGCATCAAGACTAAGCACCCAATGCCAGTAAAGGAGCTCGCGGCCACCGCCGCGGCGACCTGGACCGGCTGGCCGGTCCAGGGGCTGGCTATCGCATCGATCGTTGCCGAAACGGCATCCGCCACGTCGTCGTAACGCTGATCCGGTAGGGAAGTGGCGGATTGGCTCAGAACCAGGATCTCACCATCGAGGATTCCTTTCTGCGCCAGCGTTGCCGACGCGGGCAGCGCGGACGAGCCCGGCAGGGATAACTGATAGCGCTTAGCCGACGGATCGCCGAACCTGTCGCCGCCGTGGCCATTCAGGATGTCGACGATCCCCGGGACCAGCTCGGCGACGGGCAGCCCCGCGGGCAGCACCAGGTCGACGATCGCGTCGCCGGCGTTAACTGATACGCGACGCAACCCCGGATCTGATGCAGACAACATTGCGGACAAGAGTGGTCCCCTCAGAATCGGATAGTCGCCACGTTAGCCGGTTTTCGCCGCCTTGATATCCACCCATGCACAGCTGAATTGCGGCCCGTTCCGCGGCTGCCTAGCGTATCCGGCGATGGGAGGGTCCGGGATGACGCAGGGTTTCGTACTCCCCCGAAGGCGGCTGCCGACTGCGTCGGCGACCACGGAGATCGCCGTTGAAGCGCCGCAGGAGCTACCGCCGCCGGCATCGCAGAGCCAGCTGCAGCGGCTGCTTCCGGTCGTTCTATCCGCCGCGACGGCGGCCGTCATGGCGGTGTTGTTCTTCTCCCGGTCCGCCGTTAGCCAAAGCCCGACGTTTCTGGCGTTCCCGGTCATGATGCTGATCTCGGTTGTGGTGACAGCGGCAGCCCGACATGGCCCGCAACGGGGTCGGCGTATTGAGGCCAACCGCTTCGACTACTTCGGATACCTGGCGGTGCTGCGCACACGAGTCCGTGAAATAGCTGCGGCACAACGACTCGCGTTGTTCCACGAGCATCCCGATCCCGATACATTGTGGACGTTGATTGGCGCCCCGCGGATGTGGGAGCGGCGCCCTGGCGACCCCGACTTCTGCTGCGTCCGCATCGGGGTCGGGAGCCTGCCCCTTGCCGTGCGTTTAGTGAGCCCGGAGACCCCGCCCGATGGGCGGTCGGATCCAGTCACCACTGCTGCGCTGCGTGGCTTCATCGATACGCACGCCACGATCGCCGACGCGCCGATCACTGTCCCGCTGCATGGGACGGCCACGGTGACCGTCGATGGGGATTTGAGTCAGCTACGGGGACTGTTCCGCGCGATCGTCTGCCAGTTAGCTGTCCTGCACGCGCCGGACCAGTTGCTAATCATCGGAGTGGTCAGCGACCGCACTCGGACCCACTGGGAGTGGCTGAAGTGGCTGCCGCACAACGGGCATCCGGCCGCGACCGATGCCGTCGGGCCGGTCCGGATGGTGTATCAGAGCCTGGCCGAGGCGCAGCGGGCGCTCGTCGGCGCCCGACCGGCTCAAGTGGTAGTGGTCGTCGACGCGGAGGACCGCACGCCCGCTGCCGGGGTAGAGGGTATGACCATTCTTGCGGCGGGAACCGATGGAGATGGCGCGGTGTTGACGCTCCGATATCGAGGCGAATCGCACGCCTTGGCGCGCCCCGATCGGATGGACCCCGCAGACGCGTTGACTTGCGCCCGTCGGCTCGCCCGATATCGGGTGGTTGGGTCGGGTACGAATGACGACTGGGGCTGGCCGAGTTTGCTCGGGATGGGACTCGGGATGGGAGACATCGCCCGGTTCGAGCCGGTCACGCTGTGGCGCAGGCGGGATCACCAAGATCGACTTCGCGTTCCAATCGGCACCACCGTCGACGGCAGTCCGCTCGACCTGGACATCAAAGAGGCAGCCGAGAACGGTATGGGCCCGCACGGGCTCTGTGTCGGCGCCACCGGGTCGGGAAAGTCGGAGCTGTTACGCACCGTCGCCCTGGGCATGATGGCGCGGAACTCTCCTGAGGTGCTCAACCTGCTGCTGGTCGATTTCAAAGGAGGTGCAACGTTTCTCGACCTGGCGCGCGCCCCGCACGTGGCCGCGGTCATCACAAACCTCGCCGATGAAGCGCCGCTGGTCGCCCGGATGCGAGACGCGCTGGCCGGTGAAATGAACCGCCGGCAGCAGATGCTGCGCACGGCCGGCCAAGTCAGCGTCGCGACATACGAGCGTTCGCGCCGGGCCGGTGCACAGCTGGCGGCTCTGCCCACCTTGTTCGTCATAGTCGACGAATTTTCGGAACTGCTAAGCCAACATCCCGATTTCGCCGACATGTTCGTGGCGATCGGCCGGCTGGGCCGGTCGCTGGGTGTCCATCTGTTGCTGGCCTGTCAGCGCCTCGACGAGGGACGGCTGCGCGGGCTGGAAGCCCACCTCTCCTACCGGGTATGCCTGAAAACTCTGTCTGCCTCTGAATCACGAACCGTGCTGGGCACGCTCGACGCATATGAGTTGCCAAACACGCCGGGCGCCGGGTTTCTGCGTTCCGGGGCCGGCGAGCTGATCCGCTTCCAGACCGCATTCGTGTCGGGACCGCTGGCTGAGGGCAGGAGAGCCGTTGACACTGTGGAGGCGGCAGCCCTTGCGTTGCGCCCCTTCACCACCCAAGCGTCGGGGCCTGTCATGCGTGCGGCCGGCCGCTCACCGGAGCTGACCATCCTGCAAGCTGTGCTGGACCGGTTGGCCGGGCACGGACCAGCCGCGCACCCGGTCTGGCTCGCTCCACTGGGATCGACGCCCGCGGTGGACACCCTGCTAGCTGACGCGGGATCCGCTGCCGCGGATCTGGTGGTTCCGATCGGAATCGTCGACTGCCCGTTCGAACAGCGCCGGAAGTCGCTAGTGGTCGACATGACCGGAGCCGCCGGCCATGTCGCGATGGTCGGCGCGCCTCAATCGGGCAAGTCGACGGCACTGCGCACATTGATTACCGCCTTGGCAGCCACCCACGATCCCGGCCAGGTCCAGTTCTACTGCCTGGATTTCGGCGGCGGAGCCCTGTTCTCGGTGAGTGGATTGCCGCACGTGGGTGCCGTCGCCGGCCGGGCCGAGCCGGAGCTCGCCCGACGAATCATCGCCGAATTGGAATCGGTCGTGCAAAGCCGGGAAGTCATCTTCCGCCAGTGCGGCGTCGATTCCATCGCCCGATACCGTCAGCTGCGCCGGGAGCAGGGTTCAATGCTGCCCACCGATCCGTTCGGCGACGTCTTCCTGGTCGTCGATGGCTGGGCAATCCTGCGCCGCGACTTCGGGGGACTTGAAGAGGCGGTCGCGGCCATTGCCGTTCAAGGGCTTTCGCTTGGTCTGCACGTGGTCTTGTCGGCGTCGCGCTGGGCGGAGCTCAGGCCGGCGTTGAAGGATCAGATCGGGACGCGCATCGAGTTGCGGCTGGGCGATCCCGCCGAATCCGAACTTGACCGCAAGCGGGCGCACCAGGTGCCCCCCGACAGACCGGGCCGCGGTCTTTCGGGCGACGGCCTGCACATGCTTATTGCGCTACCGCGGCTGGACGGGATCGAGTCGACCACCGGACTCGCGGAAGCCGGTGCGCGAGCGGTTGACATGCTGCGCCGCCGGCACGGTGACTCGGCCGCGCCCCCGGTGCCGCTACTGCCCACCCGGGTGGATCAGGATGCGGTTCTAACGCGCGCCACTGACGAGCTCCTACCGCGCATTCTGCTTGGTCTCGAGGAGCGCCGACTGCGTCCGGTGGCAATCGATTTCGAGCATCACCCACACCTGCTGGTGCTCGGAGATAACGAGTGCGGCAAAACCGCTGCGCTGCGGACCCTGTGCTGCGAGATCACCCGGACTAACACCGCCGCGGAGGCCCAACTGTTTGTCGTCGACTTTCGGCGTGCCCTGCTCGGCGTGGTCGACTCGGAACACCTTGGTGGCTACGCCATGTCGCCGCCCGCGCTGGCCGCGATGCTGCCGAATCTGCTCGATTTGCTGCACCGGCGGATGCCCCCGCCCGACGCCAGTCAGGCGCAGTTGCGAGCCAGCTCTTGGTGGTCTGGGCCAGACATCTACGTCGTGGTCGACGACTACGATCTAGTCGTTACGTCGGCGATTAATCCACTAGCGGCCTTGCTCGAATACCTGCCGTATGCCGGGGATCTGGGGCTGCATCTGATCGTGGCGCGGCGCAGTGCGGGCGCGGAGCGCGCCCTGTTCGAGCCGCTGCTTGCGGGCCTGCGCGACCTTGGCTGCATGGGGCTCATCATGAGCGGGCGGCCCGACGACCGGCCACTTTTTGGTACGGGTCGTCCGGGGCCGCTACCACCGGGCCGTGGCATCTTGGTTTCTCCTACCGGCGACGAGCAGCTGGTTCAGGTGGGCTGGAGCTCACGTCTATGAGCGCCACCGCGCACCGCGCAATCATCGAGGCGGGTCCGGGGACGATCCGTCGATTGTGTTGTGGGACAGATGTACCCGCTGATGCTGAGACTTCCGAGCGCCATACCGCAGCGCTGGCCGCGATAGACGATCATCTGGCGCTGGTCGACGGGTGTCCGGTCACCGTCTCATCGTTATGGCACGGTGCGCTGCGCTCACTGGACTGCGGGAGCCCCGATACGACGAAGGCGATGGTCGTGGTGCATCCATCTTGGTGGCCGGCGTCGCGTGTCGATGTGGTCACCGCCGCCGCGAATGGCGTGGTAGCGACACCGCGCTGGTGGTTGCTCACTGCGGCATCCACCGCCTCACCGGAAGCGACGGTGGTAGTGGAGATCGCCGAGAGGCTGGTGTCGATCGCGGGTGACGCGAAAAGAGAGCGACTTGTCGCGGTACCCCGCAGGGCGGGGCCGCGATCCGTTGCCGAAGAGGTCGCGGCTGCCGTCGCCCGGATGGGACGGAGGTCGACTTCGGTCGTGCTGATCGACGCGCCAAGCGCGGTCGCCGGGGCCACCACGCTCGCGACAATGATCGTCGCGGCAGTCCGCGACGCGGACGACGGACAGACTGCAGTGGTGATCGATGACGCGCGGTTGCCGCGGCTTGCCCAATCGGTCCGATTGCGCGAGGACGAGTCCTCCCAGTCCTCCCAGCCTGCAGCCCATTCCGGTGGTTTTGGGTCGCCGGGCTGGAGGCGCTCGGGGGTTCTGGCCGCTGGCTTTGTTCTGGCTGTGGCGGCGCCGGCTGTAGCGGCGGTCGACCGGAATGGCGCGCCGGCTACCGTGGCAGCGCCCACGACGTTTCTGGTCGAGGGGCGGGTAGCGCTGGCGGCTCCCGCGAACTGGTCCGTACAGCGCGTGATCGGCGGGCCGGGTTCGGCGCGGCTACAGGTCACGTCGCCGTCGGATCCTGAAGTGGCATTGCATGTCACACAGTCACCGGTTCCCGACACGACGCACGAGGCGCTCGAGACGTTCAGAGCCGCCGCTGCGCGGCTGAAACGGGCCATCGACGCGGAGCCGGCCGGTGTGTTTGTCGACTTCAACCCGTCCGCAGTCAGCGTCGGCCGGTCTGCGGTGACCTACCGCGAAATTCGTGCCGGACACCAGGTGCGGTGGACGGTATTGCTCGACGGAGCGGTCCAGATCAGCATCGGATGCCAGAGTAGGCCCGGCGGTGAGGATGCCGTCCGCGAGGCGTGCGAGCAGGCGGTGCGGTCCGCCCACGCCCTGGGATGAGCAGGAGATCAATCCGAACGTCGGATGGAACCAAATGACCGTTGGGGCAGTCGTATTAGGTATCAGCCCCGGAAGGAGAGCTCTTGCCAAATAGGACCGGAAGGAGACCATATGCGCACGCCGGCGGGTAGCAACTCACTGCGCACCGACTTTGATCTGATGCGCTCGGTTGCGAGCACGACAGACAGCCGAAATGACGAAATCCGGGCCATGCTGCAGACATTCATCGGCCAAATGAGCAGCGTGCCGCCGTCGGTGTGGGGCGGGCTCGCCGCCGGCCGCTTCAAGGGTGTGGTGGACCGGTGGAACGCCGAGTCGACGCGGCTCTACCAGGTCCTGCACACGATCGCCGAAACCATTCGGCACAACGAGGCTGTGCTGCAGGAGGCCGGCCACACCCACGCCGACCACATTGCCGCCGCCGGCGGAGACCTTTGATGGAGGGGACTTCTTGTGGACCCAATGCTGTCCTACAACTTTGGCGAAATCGAATACTCAGTACGCCAGGAGATCCACACCACGTCGGCCCGTTTCAACGCCGCACTCGACGAACTGAAGTCGCAGATCGCCCCGTTGCAACAGCTCTGGACTCGCGAAGCCGCGGCCGCATACCAAGAGGAGCAGCTCAGGTGGCATCAAGCGGCCACGGCGCTCAACCAGATCCTTATCGACCTGGGGAATGCTGTTCGCGACGGCAGCGAAGAGGTGGCCAACGCCGACCGGCGTGCAGCCGGCGTCTGGGCAAGATAGCGGGCAGTGGACAGAGCCGCCGAACGCACGATGTTTGGCGATAGCGCCCACGGACTCTGTGTGGTCCTGACGGAGGAGAGCCGTCGGGACCACACAGTCATTTTGACCTGCGGGGATGTGGGTCGGTAAGCTGCACCGTTGGCGTACGGTACGCCGGGTCCTCGGGTCAATGTCGGTCGCCGAGATCAACCCCACCGTGCACGCCTGACCGGCACCCGGGTCACACCGGGATCCACCCGAGAAAGTAAAGGTAAGAGCTGTGCCCACCTATGCTCCCAAGGCGGGTGACACCACGAGGTCGTGGTACGTCATCGACGCCACGGACGTGGTGCTTGGCCGCCTTGCCGTCGCAGCAGCCACCCTGTTGCGCGGCAAGCACAAGCCGACGTTCGCCCCCAATGTCGATGGCGGGGACTTCGTCATCGTCATCAACGCCGAAAAGGTCGCCCTCAGCGGCAACAAGCTGCAGAACAAGCTGAATTACCGTCACTCGGGGTTTCCCGGCGGCCTGAGCTCACGCACCACCGGCGAGCTGCTGCAAAAGCACCCCGACCGCGTCGTCGAAAAGGCGATCGTCGGCATGCTGCCGCACAACAAGCTCAGCCGTCAGATCCAGCGCAAGCTGCATGTCTACGCCGGTCCAGAGCATCCGCACAGCGCGCAGAAGCCGGTTCCGTTCGAGATCAAGCAGGTGGCCCAGTGACCGAAACCAACGAGGCAACGACCGAGATGGCGCCTGAGGCGACGATCGAGGCGACTCCCGAGGCAACGCCCGAGGTAGATAGCGTGGACACCCCGGCCGAGGCGCCGGCTGCCAAGCCTGTCGAAGCGTACGTGTTCGACAAGCCCATCCAGACCGTCGGCCGCCGCAAGGAGGCCGTGGTGCGGGTGCGCCTGGTGCCGGGCACCGGCAAGTTCCAGCTCAACGGCCGCAGCCTGGAGGACTACTTCCCGAACAAAGTGCACCAGCAGCTCATCAAGGCTCCGCTGGTCACCGTCGAGCGGGTAGATAACTTCGACATCTTCGCTTTGCTGCACGGCGGCGGCCCGTCGGGTCAGGCCGGCGCGTTGCGTCTGGGCATCGCCCGGGCGTTGATCGTGGCCTTCCCGGATGACCGGCCCCCACTGAAGAAGGCTGGCTTCCTCACCCGTGATCCGCGTGCCACCGAGCGCAAGAAGTACGGCCTGAAGAAGGCGCGCAAGGCGCCGCAGTACAGCAAGCGCTGATCGGCGGTCTTTTTCTGGCTGCGAGCTGGGATCCTCCCGCGTAAGCGGGAGGTTCTCCACCCGGTAACGGGGGAGCATCGGTGTACGTCGCTTTCGGCGTGTCGCCGCGCAAACGCGCCTGGTTGCGGTCACAAAGGTATGTGCGCTTTGTGCACTTACCGTCACTGTGAGAGGTTTGTCCGCATGGGTCGACTATTCGGCACCGACGGTGTTCGCGGCGTCGCCAATCGCGAGTTGACCGCTGAGCTGGCGTTGGCGCTGGGCGCGGCGGCAGCGCAGCGCCTGGCGAGGTCAGGCGAACCGGGCAGGCATGTCGCCGTCGTCGGCCGGGACCCGCGGGCCAGTGGCGAAATGCTGGAGGCCGCGGTGATCGCCGGCCTGACCAGCCAGGGCATCGACGCGCTGCGGGTCGGAGTGCTTCCCACGCCCGCGGTGGCGTACCTGACCGGCGCCTACGACGCCGACTTCGGTGTGATGATCTCGGCGTCGCACAACCCGATGCCCGACAACGGCATCAAGATCTTCGGGCCCGGCGGCCACAAGCTTGACGACGGCACCGAGGATCAGATCGAGGAACTGGTCCTCGATGTCTCTCGCCAACCCGGTTTGCGCCCGGTCGGCGCCGGGATTGGCCGCGTCCTCGATGCCGAGGATGCCGCCGACCGCTACCTACGCCACGTGAGCAAGGCCAGCACACTGCGCCTCGACGCGCTGACCGTGGTGGTGGACTGCGCTCACGGCGCGGCGTCGTCGGCCGCGCCGCGCGCCTACCGCGCGGCCGGTGCCCGGGTCATCGAGATCAATGCCGACCCCAACGGGCTCAACATCAATGACAGATGCGGATCGACGCACCTGGATTCGCTGCGATCAGCGGTGCTTGCCCACCGTGCGGACATCGGCCTGGCGCACGACGGCGATGCCGACCGGTGCCTGGCGCTTGATGCCAATGGCGAGATTGTCGACGGCGACGCCATCCTGGTCGTGCTCGCACTGGCGATGCGCGAGGCCGGCGAGCTGGCTTCCGACACACTGGTGACCACCGTGATGAGCAACCTCGGACTGCACCTGGCCATGCGCTCCGCCGGTATCACGGTCCGTACGACCGGCGTGGGTGATCGCTACGTCCTCGAAGAGTTGAAGAACGGTCAATACAGCCTCGGCGGTGAGCAATCCGGCCACATCGTGATGCCTGCGCTGGGTTCCACCGGCGACGGCATCGTCACAGGGTTGCGATTGATGACGCGGATGGCGCAGACTGGCTCGTCGCTGGCCGCCCTCGCCTCGGCGATGCGGACCTTGCCGCAGGTGCTGATCAACGTCGACGTCGCTGACAAGGAAACTGCCGCCGCGGCACCCGCGGTGCGGGACGCGGTCGAGCAGGCCGGGGCCGAATTGGGTGACACCGGTCGAATCCTGCTGCGCCCCTCGGGAACTGAACCGATGATCCGGGTCATGGTCGAAGCGGCCGACGAAGACGTCGCACATCGCGTGGCCAATCGCGTCGCCGCTGCGGTGAGCGCTCAGCGCTGATCCGTGCCGGAACCGCCCGGCGGTGCCGGACGTCAGACAATGCATGAGATCCGTTAGCCGAGAAGGCTCTTTTGCCGCTACCGGGGTCGACATCGCGGCGGTGTACGCGGTCGGCGACCAGTTGAGCGCCGCCGCCGAAATGATCGACGACGCCGTGGCCAACCACCTGACGTGGCTCGTCTTCAACGGGGCCCGCGCCGGCCGGGCGCACGCCGCGCGCGGTGATGCGTTGCGTGCCGCGCTGGAGCGGCTGGTCGCCGAATTGTCGCGGTGGTCACGGTCAACAGCGGAGATCGGCGCCGCGCTGCGGGCCGGAGCCGACCGTTACGCCGACGCCGAACTCTACGCCGCGGCGCGGATCGCCTGACCGTGGCCGACCGCCTAGATGTCGCCGAACGCTTGGCCGAGGGCCGGCTCGCGGTCGAGCGCACCCAACGCTACGTGCGCGCCTGCGGGGCCCTCGGCTACGAAAATCCCGACCTGACATCGCTTCCCTCCCAGGTCCTCGACTGGTACGACACCGAAGACGGCCTCGACCTTCGCGCGCTGGATAGCGACTGCGCGCAACTGCGGGCAGCGAGCGCCGCGGCCACCGACGCGTTGGGTAGACAACAAGCCCAACTCGCCGGTCTGGCGGCGGCATGGACGGGGCCAGGCGCCGATTCCGCGTTTCGGTTCCTGGAACGTCACTGCGACGCCGCAAGCACCGTGGCCAATGAGCTGCGTGCGGCGGCGCAGCGGTGCGAGTCGCTGCGCGACAACCTTTGGTATCTGCTCGACGCGAAGGTTTCGACGGCCATCGCGATCGATCGTCGCAGTGCGCCGCAGCGGTCGACGTGGTTGGCCGCGGCCGATACGGTCGCGACCGGCGTGGGGGATCGGACGACGGCCGAGGACACAGTCCACCAACAGATAACGCCATACGTGGACAACGATATTGGCAACGAATGGCTGGACTCGATGCATTCGACACTGGCCGGGGTGGCGACGTCCTACGACATGGTCACCGACCGGATGGCCGCAACGCCGGCAGCGCAGTTCGAGTTTCCCGCTGACCTCGGACCGGTCGTGGATACGTTGCCGCCGGCCGCGACACCCGCATCCGTGGCGCCGGCGCCGGTCGCGCCCGCGGCCGCCCATTCCAGCCTTCCGGCGCACCCCACGCCGGCTTCGACCCCATCGGTCCCGGCACCGGCGCATTTGCCGTCCAGCCCGCCGACACCGGAGTTGGGAACCGCGCCCGGCGACACCTCAGCCATGCCGACCGCCGCCGGGGATCTCGGCGGTCTTGGTGGACTGGCCAGCCGGATCGTCGATGCAATGGGCGGTTTACTGGGGTCGGCGGCCGGCTCGCTCGGCGATTCGTCGACGTCAGACCACCCGCTGGGCGCAAAGAACCCTTTCGACGAGGACGCCTTCGGCGACGACGAGCGCGACGACGAAGACCACGACGCTGACGACGCCCAAGGTGTTGGCGACAAGCCCGATGACAAGCCTGACGATCCATACCGGCCCGAGGTGGCAGAGCCGGCCGCGACGGCCGCACCGGCGAAGGCACCGCCTGCTGATGTCCCGCCGCTGACTGTGCCACCTACCGAAGAGCAGCCGCCCGCCGAGCCACCGACTGGCGGATCGGCGCCGCCGGTGAATGGCTCAGCGCCCGAGCCGCCCGAGGGATCGACGCCGTGTGAAATCGCCGCGGACGCGCTTCCGCAAGCGGGGCAATGACCGACCGGGCAGACCGGATAAGTGCTAGAACCGCTATGTGGATGCCTTCAACCCGGCACAGCGACGTCGCCGCCGCCGTGCCGTGCTGGCGTTGGTGATTGTTGCTGCGGTCATCGTGCTCGTCGTCTGGGTGCGGGATTGGATCGGCAAACAGTCGGGGCCGTCACCGTCTTCCACGGCGGCCACGTCGTCGGCGCCGGCCGCCGCCGTTCGCACACCTCGATTCGACGCGGCCCGTGCGCAACTGGCGGCACTGACGATCAAAAGCTGGGACCGCGCTCAAGACTTCAAGCGCTTCCGGTTCGGCCAGGCCTGGAGCGACGACGTGAACGTCGAGTTCGGGCACAACGGGTGCAACACCCGCGACGACATCCTGCGCCGCGACCTGGCCAACCTGTTCGTGCGACCCGGCACCTGCTTTGCGCAGAGTGGGACGTTGCACGACCCGTACACCGGCACGACCATCGACTTCGTGCGCGGGCCCGACACGTCGGACAGCGTGGAGATCGACCACGTCGTGTCGCTGGCCGACGCTTGGTACAAGGGCGCCCGGTTGTGGGACCAGCAGCGTCGCCTCGACTTCGCCAACGACCCGATCAATCTGCTGGCGGTAAACCCGAAAGCCAACTTCGATAAGGCCTTTCGCGATGCCGCCTCGTGGCTGCCGCCCAACGAGGCGTTCCGGTGCGACTTTGTCGCGCGCCAGGTGAACGTCAAGACCGTCTACGGCCTGTGGGTGTCGGCCAAGGAGAAACAGGCGATGGCCGACGTCCTGGCCCGCTGTTAGGGTCGCGCTTCCGTGTCGCCTCCTAGGCTGACGAGCGGCAGTCGGCCTGAGCGGCTCGGAATGCGTTCTGGAGTTGGGACCCGGGCCAGGGCTTTTCAGCGTGGAGATCGCTCGCCGGCTCACCAGTGGCCGGCTCGAGCAATTCGACCTGCAGCCCGCGATGCTCGACAAGTCGCGCCGCAAACTCGAAGGTGCCGGCTGCCGCAACGTTGGATTCCACACGGGCGAGGCAAGCAAAGGACTTCCGTTCCCGGACAGCACCTTCGACCGGGCCTTCCTGTCCGCAGTGATCGGCGAGGTTCCCGACCAGGTGGCGTGCCTGCAGTCGGTGCACCGCGTGTTGAAGCGGGGCGGGCTGTTGGTGTTCGCGGAGCGCTTCCCGGATCCTGATCGGTTGAGCGTCGCGGCTCTGCGCGGGCTCGCCGAGCCCGCCGGATTCGATTTCCTGGACGCGAGTGGAAACATCTGGCAGGACGTCGTTCGGTTCGCCCGGCGCTGACTGTTACTTGAGCAGCGCCTCTACTTCAGCAACGCGACGAGCTTCTCTTCCGGCGTCACCGGCACCGCCTCTGGGTCCACCGGGTCCGTCTTGGGCAGGACCACTTCGGGATCGGCGAAGTCGCGATAGGTCTTGTCGCCGCCCAGTGTGAAGAGCAGATACCCGGTCAGTAGTGCGCGGACCGACTTTTGGGTGTCCCGGTGCGGACCGGGGAGTCCGACCACCTGGGTGAGTCGGCGGCCCTCCGCCATTCCGCCAGGCTCGGACTTGCTGACGATGCGCAGCGTGGCCGTATCCCAGACCCGGGAAAGCGCAAGGGCGTTGGAATTGAACGCCTTCGGGTCTTTCGGTGAGGAGAAAATGACGCCCGGGACCTTCAGCGTGGCGGCCGGATGTTCGGCCGGGGGACTGGTGACGGTTGGGAAGATGGCTGCCAGGGCGGCCGGCTTCTCGGGCATGCCGGCGGCGGCGAATACGGCGGCCGAGCCGCCGAAACCGTGCCCTACCAGGCCGAGCTTGGCGGGGTGCACGCTGATGTTGCCGGGTCCGAGTCGCACACCCGCCACGATGTCGAGCGCGGTGCCCAGATCGAAGGCCAGGTTGAGCACCGAGGGCGCCAGCCCCCGCTGGGTGTCGGGTGCGCCGGCCACGATGCCCCAAGACGCCAAATGCTCCAGCAGCTGCGAATAGCGGCCAGCACCGATGAGCCAGTCGTGACCGAACGCGATGCCGGGCAGGTCCAGCCCGGATTCGGGGGTGTACACGACCCCGGGTAATCCGGCGAACGCCAGATCACCACGCAAAACCCGGTGCGGGCCACGGCGGCTGAGGGCGGCAACGAGTCTGCGGATGCGAGCCACCCGTCGACGTTAGCGCACACGGAGGCCTACCTGAGGCTTGCCGTGGGTGCGAGCTACGCCCTGACCTCGATCAGGCCAGCGCGCCAGAGCGCAGCGTACAGGTGCCGCAACGGGATGCTCAGCAAACGAGCGCTCAGGTCAACAAGTGGGCCACCGCCGGCCTCGGCGCGCGCGCGGTGCGCCCGCATCGACGCAGGTTCCGGCGCCGGCGCCAACGTCAGCCTGGGCGCTGCGGCGGTCGTCACTACTTCTTCGTCGTCCAGAACAGCGGTCATGATTCCCTCCCAAGTGATGGCAATCCGAACGGCGGGTGTCGGAATTGGTCTTTTCCGGTGCGATTCGATGCCTCGAATTAAGCGTTTATTAACGTTGAACGAGCGGTAGTGGCTCTTTCGGAGATTTGCGCGTCTCGGAATATTTGTTTCGCCCGAATCCGTGGCTCCACCCCGTACGCGGTTGGCGGGTTGCTGGACAATCGACGTTGATGTCTGATGAAAGGGGTAATTGCAGGAGAAACAGTGCGACTTGCTCCGTCGTTACAGTCAAAGATAAGTCCTTAAACTGCAGTAGTATTCGCACGTAATTGTGTTCCGAAATCCGTGCAATCGTGATCAGGCGAGCGTCACCACCGTCGTCCTTCCCGCTGACCCCGGTGCCGTCTTTGCGCTATCTTTCTGCCGATTTCGCGTTCGCTCATATCGCGCAGTTTGCGTGACATCTTGTTGGTTGCCAGCCTTGTCAATGGTTCCCGAGCTTAAGTGCACGCGCTGTTGCGGCAATGAAGGTAGCGAAAACGCCGCAAATACATCAGGTGAAAAGCATTTCAGTTAATAAGAACATGGCATGAATTGAAATTAACGAAGCCTGCGCGCCCGCTCGTGGACGTTAGGCTCCAGCACGCGCAGACCCGGGTGGTCTCCCGCCGGGACAGCGTGCGTCGTGGCTGGTCAGCCGCGTCAAGCCAGCCAGCGGGACCGATTGCACTACCCTGGTCAGAATGTGCGGAATCGTCGGCTATGTCGGGCAGCGTCCTGCCTGCGAGGTCGTCATGGACGCGCTGCGCCGGATGGAGTACCGCGGCTACGACTCGTCAGGAATCGCGCTGGTCGACGGTGCCGGCAAACTCACTGTGCGCCGTCGCGCCGGCCGATTGGCCAATCTGGAAGAGGCGCTGACCGAAATGACGCCGTCGGCGCTGGCCGGAAACACCGGCTTGGGCCACACCCGCTGGGCCACCCACGGTCGGCCCACCGACCGCAACGCGCACCCGCACCGCGACGCCGCCGGCAAGATCGCCGTCGTCCACAACGGCATCATCGAGAACTTTGCGACCCTGCGCCACGAGCTGGAGCTGGCCGGCGTGGAGTTTTCCAGCGATACCGACACCGAGGTCGCGGTGCATCTGGTGGCCCAGGCCTACCGCCACGGCGAGACGGCCGGCGATTTCGTCGCTTCCGTGCTGGCGGTGCTGCGTCGGCTGGAGGGCCACTTCACCCTGGTGTTCGCCAACGCCGACGAGCCAGGCACCATCGTGGCCGCCCGCCGGTCGACACCGCTGGTGCTCGGCATTGGCGACGGCGAGATGTTCGTTGGCTCCGACGTCGCCGCATTCATCGAGCACACCCGCCATGCGGTCGAACTCGGCCAGGACCAGGCCGTGGTGATCACCGCGGACGGCTACCGCGTCCTCGACTTCGATGGCGACGCCGGCTTGCAGGCCGGCAGCGATTACCGCGAGTTTCACATCGACTGGGACCTGGCCGCCGCCGAAAAGGGCGGCTACGAGTACTTCATGCTCAAGGAGATCGCCGAGCAGCCCACCGCGGTGGCCGACACCTTGCTGGGGCATTTCGTGGACGGCCGGATCGTGCTCGACGAACAGCGATTGAGCGACCAGGAGCTGCGCGAGATCGACAAAGTCTTCGTGGTCGCCTGCGGCACCGCATATCACTCCGGGCTGCTCGCCAAATACGCGATCGAGCACTGGACGCGGCTGCCGGTCGAAGTGGAACTAGCCAGCGAATTCCGCTACCGCGACCCGGTGCTGGACCGCAGCACCCTGGTGGTGGCCATTTCGCAGTCCGGTGAGACCGCGGACACCCTGGAAGCGGTCCGGCACGCCAAGGAGCAGAAGGCCAAGGTGCTGGCCATTTGCAACACCAACGGATCGCAAATTCCCCGTGAGTGCGACGCGGTGCTGTACACGCGCGCCGGCCCGGAGATCGGTGTGGCCTCGACGAAAACGTTCCTGGCCCAGATCACCGCCAATTATCTGGTCGGCCTGGCGTTGGCACAGGCCCGCGGCACCAAGTACCCCGACGAGGTCGAGCGCGAGTACCGCGAGCTGGAAGCGATGCCGGACCTGGTGGCCCGGGTGCTCGCGACGATCGAACCGGTGACCGCCTTGGCTAATCGGTTCGCGCAATCCTCGACCGTGCTGTTCCTGGGTCGGCATGTCGGCTACCCGGTCGCCCTGGAGGGCGCGCTGAAGCTCAAGGAACTGGCCTACATGCACGCCGAGGGATTCGCCGCCGGCGAGCTCAAACACGGGCCGATCGCGTTGATCGAAGACGGTATGCCGGTGATCGTCGTGATGCCCTCGCCCAAGGGGTCGGCCATGCTGCACTCCAAGCTGATGTCCAACATCCGGGAGATCCAGAGCCGCGGCGCGGTGACCATCGTGATCGCCGAAGAGGGTGACGACACCGTGCGCCCCTATGCCGATCACCTGATCGAAATCCCCTCGGTATCAACCTTGTTGCAGCCGCTGCTGTCCACGATCCCGCTTCAGGTGTTCGCCGCCTCGGTGGCGCAGGCCCGCGGCTACGACGTCGACAAGCCACGAAACCTCGCCAAGTCCGTCACCGTTGAATAGGCGGATGCCGGAAAGTTGCTCATGAGACGCAGCATCGTTGGTCTCGTTGTCTTCATCGCCGCATATGTCGCGTCGATTGTGCTGTATGTCGACAGCGGTATGGGTCACCCACAACAACTTACTGACGGTCCGTCGTCGGGCGACGGGACTACGGTGATCGTCGATATTGAAGAAATTCAGTCGGACAACGGCGTGCTGGTCGCCAACCTCACCGTTACGCCGGGACCTGCGCTATTGGACCCGCTGACCCATGATCTGAAGCAAGACCTCAGCGTCGTGGTCACCTCGGCGGTGACCGCCGGTAAGCGCACCTGGTCGAAGGGCGCACTGCCCGATGTCTTTCGTGTTTCGCTGACCCTTAACGGCGATGTCGCGGCTTGGCCTTTCGATCGTTTTCGTTCGGGGCCGATCTCTGTCGAACTCTTCTCCGGCGCCACGCATGTACCGGAACGGGCAGCGGTGACATTGGTCGACCGTCTGTTGGGCTGGAACGTTAAAGCAACTCGCGCCGGCAAGCCCGATCTGCCCGCACCGTATCGGCTGGATTTGTATCGATCGTCGAGCACCGTGGTGTTCGGTGTGGTGATCCTCGCTGTTCTCATCGCGCTTGCCGGGCTGGGCCTGTTCGTTGCGGTGCAGACGGTGCGTGACCGACGAAAATTCCAGCCGCCGATGACAACGTGGTACGCGGCCATGCTGTTCGCGGTGATGCCGCTACGAAATGCGCTGCCCGACTCGCCGCCATTCGGTTGCTGGATAGACGTCACCATCGTGCTCTGGGTGATCGTCGTGCTGGTCATCTCGATGACGCTCTACATCTCCTGCTGGTGGCGGCACCTGAGACCGGAGACCCCGACCTGACCACACGAGTCCGCGGCTGGGCCATCGCGGCGGCGCGGTTCATCGCCGGCGCGCCGGTGACCTACTCGTGGTTGAGCGCATTGTTGGTCACGACGATCGTCAAGAATTTTCTCACCAAACGGCAGTTACACACCCTCGTCGTCGACGACTCGTCAACCAACATCAAAAACATCATGCACCTGGCGTGGGATACGCCGGCAGTGCTGCTGGACAGCCTGCTGTGGATTGACGGCCGAGAATGGAGCCCGTACCTGGTGCTGTTCACCCTGTTCCTCGCCCCGGCGGAACGCTGGCTTGGCCAGTTGCGTTGGCTCACTGTCGGATTGACCTCTCACATCCTTGCCACCTATATCAGCGAGGGCATCCTCTACGGCGCGATCCGGTACCACGACGCGCCCAGACGAATGATGTACGCCGCCGACATTGGGGTCAGCTACTTTCTGGTCGGCGTGATGGCCGTGCTGACTTACCGCATCGCGCGGCCGTGGCGCTGGGCCTATATCGGGACACTGCTCGTCATCTTCGGTTTCCGGCTGATCGAGAACGACCGCCACGGGCTGAATTTCACCGCAATCGGTCATTTCACCGCGATCCTGATCGGGCTGTGTTTCTACCCGATGGTCCGCAAACGCCAGCAGCCGCAGTGGAATCCCGCGAAGCTCAAAGCCGCCGTTCGTCGGCCTGCCGGGAGCAATCGCGTAACGCACTGGTAATTACCTGCTCATACGGTTGCAGGATGCGACGTATGTCGCCTCGAACGCTGGGGGCTGAAGAGGAATTTCACCTTGTCGACCTGAAGACTCGGCGACTGACGGCGCGTGCGCCCGAACTGCTGGCCGAACTCACCGAAGAATACGTCGCTGAGCTGCAGCGTTGCGTCATCGAGACGAATACCTCGGTGGTCGATTCGCTCGACGAGCTGCGCGACGAACTCGGCCGGCGCCGGCGGGTCTTGGTCCAAACAGCCGCCGAACTGGGCATAGGAGTGGTGGCTGCCGGAGCGGTGCCGCTTTCGGTGCCGGCCGAAATGCAGGTCACGAAGACCGAGCGTTACCGGCAAATGCTGGCCGATTATCAGCTGCTGGCACGCGAACAGTTGATCTGCGGGACCCAGGTGCATGTCGGCATCAGCGACCGCGACGAGGCGGTCGCGGTCGGTCACCGGATTGTGCCGTATCTGCCCACTCTGCTCGCAATCTCGGCCAGCTCACCGTTCGCATCTGACGGCTCGGACACGGGCTATTCGAGCATGCGCACGCTGGTCTGGCAACGCTGGCCGACGACCGGCCCGGCCGCGCCGGTGGAATCTGCCGAAAAATACGACGAGCTGGTCGCCGACCTGGTGGCCAGTGGAGTCATCAGCGACGCCGGAATGGTCTATTTCGACGTCCGACCGGCCAGCAGCGCGCCGACATTGGAACTGCGCGTGTGTGACAGCTGCCCGTCCGTCGACACGGTCGTGCTGATCGCCGGACTGTTTCGGGCACTGGTCGAGCGCGAGATCGAGGCGGTGCGGGCCGGCGTGCCTCCCACGAGCTTTTCTCCGGTGCTGGGCCGCGCGGCGCTGTGGCGGGCCGCCCGGTCGGGGCTGGAGGGCGACCTGGTCGACATCAGCATCCCGGCCGCCAGGCCGGCGGCCCAGGTGGTCACCGAGCTGGTCGACTCGCTGCGCCCCCAACTGGAATACAGCGGCGACTGGGAAACTGTCAGCGACTTGTCCCGCGAAACGCTGATCGCGGGCACGTCGTCGGCTCGGCAACGGCGGGCGCTGCGCCGCCGCGGCCGTCTCACCGATGTCGTCGATCAGCTGATCGACGAGACGGCCGGCCGCCGAGTGGGCACCGCGGTCGCCGTCGACGGTGTCCCGACCCTGCTGTTCGGTTACCAGCCCGGCAGCGATCAGGCCGCCGGCGCCCGTACCGACCTGGATGCCGCGTATGACGAGGCCGTCGACGCTGAGGGCCGCCCGCGTCCGCACTACCGGACGGTGCTGGACACCATCGCCGGCCTCGGGGTGGCACAGCTGCGATCCCGGGAAGCAGATATCGAGCAGGAGCAGCGCGCCGACAACGTCACCTTCCGCGTTACCGGTCAAAGCCGCGCCCAGCTGTTCCCCATCGACCTGGTGCCGCGAATGGTGGCCGCCGCCGAGTGGGCGCAATTGTCCGACGGCCTGATGCAGCGGGCCCGGGCGTTGGACGCGTTCCTGCGCGACATCTACGCCGAACAGGCCATCGTCGCCGAGGGCATCATCGATGTGCAGGCCCTCGACCGGGCACCCGGCTTCCGCTCGACGGGCCGCGTCGCCGGCAATACGGTGCGCGCGCATATCAGCGGCACCGATCTGGTCTGTGACCGCGCCGGCCACTGGCTCGTGCTGGAAGACAATCTGCGGGTGCCCTCCGGCGCCGCGTACGCGATCATCAATCGCCGGCTGCTCAGCAAGGACCTACCCGAGCTGCAACCGGCCGCCGCGATCGAGGATGCCGACCGGGCGCCGGCGATGCTGCTCGAGACGCTGCTCGCGGCGGCGCCGCTACACAGCCCCGACGACCCCACCGTGGTGCTGCTGTCAGCCGGCTGGGAAGACTCCGCGTGGTTCGAGCACACCTTCCTGGCCGAGGAGATGAGCGTCGCCCTGGTGCAGCCGTCAGACCTATCGGTGCGCGACGGAAAGCTTTGGCGCCACATTGGTTCCAGCGTCTCGCGCGTCGACGTCGTCTACGCGCGAATGGACGAGGACATGCTGCTGTCCTCCACCGGGCACGACGGCACCGTGTTGCGGCGTGGATTGCTCAGCGCGATCGCAGGCGGCAATCTCACCATCGCCAACGCGCTCGCCAACGGAGTGGCCGACGACAAGGCGATCTACGCCTACGTCCCGGCCATGATCGAGTTCTACCTCGGCGAAAAGCCGAAGCTGGCCCAGATCCCGACCTGGATCTGCGCCGAGCGCGACCAGCGTGACTACGTACTGGCCAACCTCGCCGACATGGTGGTGAAGCCGATCGATGGATTAGGCGGCAGCGGCGTGCTGATCGGGCCGGAAGCCTCCGATGCCGCGCTTGCGGCGCGGCGACGCGAGTTGGTCACCCAGCCGGAGCGGTTCATCGCCCAGGAGCTGGTCGCGCTGTCCACGCACCCCACTTTCGACGGTGATGGAATATACCCGCATCACGTCGACCTGCGCGCTTTCGTCCACTTGCGGGCCACGAGTGATGCCTCGGTCTCGGCGCACGTGTTACCCGCGGCGCTGACGCGGGTAGCCAGTCGCGGGTCCCGGATCGTCAACTCGTCGTCCGGCGGGGGGAGCAAGGTCACCTGGATTCTCACCGCCCCGGACGCCGGCGCAGCCTAGACACTCAACGGAAGCAGGAAACATGTGCGGTATCTGCGGTGAGGTCCGCTGGGACGGGCGAGCAGCGGATGTCGGCGCTGTCACCCGGATGACCGGCGTGATGATTTCGCGTGGACCGGACTCCGAAGGTGTGGTGGCTCACGGGCGAGTGGCTTTCGGGCATCGGCGGCTGTCGATCATCGACCTGTCCGAGCGCGGCGCCCAGCCGATGGTCGATAGCGATCTCGGGTTGACGCTGGTGTTCAACGGCTGCATCTACAACTACCAGGAGTTGCGCGCCGAACTTGAAGCCGCCGGGTACCGCTTCTTCTCGACCGCCGATAGCGAAGTCGTGATCAAGGCGTTCCACCACTGGGGGGTGCGCTGCGTCGACCGATTCAAGGGCATGTTCGCGTTTGCGATCGCTGATCGCGACTCGGGCGTGGTGACGCTGGCGCGTGACCGGTTAGGCATCAAGCCGCTGTACTTGGCGTCGGTGCCCGGCCGGCTGCGATTCGCCTCCACGGTGCGGGCGCTGTTGAACGCCGGCGACGTGGACACCGAACTGGACCGCCACGCGCTGCACCACTACATGACCTTCCACTCCGTAGTGCCCGCACCGCGGACGATTTACCGCGGTGTGCGCAAACTGCCACCGGCGACCGTCCGGGTGATCCAGCCCGACGGTTCGCACACCGACACCGTTTACTGGACACCGGAATTCCGCCGCGACCCGGCTAAAACGTCCTGGTCGATCGGCGACTGGGAAGCCGCGCTGATGAGTGCGCTGCGTACTGCCGTGGTCCGCCGGATGGTTGCCGATGTCCCCGTCGGCGTGTTGCTTTCGGGCGGCATCGACTCCTCGCTCGTGGTGGCGCTGCTGGCCGAGCAGGGCCAGCACGGCCTGGCCACCTTCAGTATCGGTTTCGACTCGGCCGGCGGCGAATCCGGCGACGAGTACTCCTACTCCGACTTGATCGCCAAGACCTTCGACACCGACCACCACAAGATCCATATCGACGCATCGAGGCTGCTGCCCGCGGTGCCGAAAACCATTGCCGCCATGAGCGAACCGATGGTCAGTCACGACTGCGTGGCCTTCTACCTCCTGTCGGAAGAAGTCAGTAAGTCGGTGAAGGTGGTCCAATCCGGACAGGGCGCCGACGAGATCCTGGCCGGCTACGACTGGTACCCGCCGTTGGCCAACGTTGCCCGCGAGCAGACCACCGATGCGTACGCCAAGGTGTTCTTCGATCGCGGACACAGCGATGTGCTGTCAATCTTGGCTCCCGAGTATGGGATTGAGGTCGACGCCAGCCTCGGGTACGTGACCGCGCAGCAGGGGGCGCCAGGTGCCGATTCCGCGGTGGACGCGGCGCTGCGCCTGGACACTCAGGTCATGCTCGTCGACGATCCGGTCAAACGCGTCGACAACATGACAATGGCGTGGGGGTTGGAGGCGCGGGTGCCCTTCCTCGACCACGACTTCGTCGAACTGGCCGCCACCTGCCCACCCGAGCTGAAGCTGGCATCGGGCGGCAAAGGCGTGCTCAAGGACGCGTCGCGGGCGCTGCTGCCGTCGGAGGTGATCGATCGGACGAAGGGCTACTTCCCGGTGCCCGGAATCCGCCATCTGCACGGCGAGGTGCTCGACATGGTGCGCGATGCGCTGAGCAACGACGCCGCCCGGACCCGTGGGCTGTATCGCACCGATACCGTCGATGCACTTCTGGCGGCACCGAACGAGACTCGGACCACGCTGGGATCGAACGCGTTGTGGCAACTGGCGGTACTCGAGATGTGGCTGCAGAGCATGGCAGGCTGAAGGCATGGGACAGCAGGTGCGCGCGCTCTACGGCGCGTCGCTGTCCCCGGACGCAACCGCATTCGCGCACCTCGTCGACGCCGGCGGTTATCCGCGCGCGGTGCAGCGCTTTTTACGCGGCCGGCGGGCCAGCTCGTCTCGGGATGTCGAGCTTCCCGTCGAGGGTCCGGTCTCTCGTGTCATCCACTCCGCGGACGGGCAGTGGCTGGCCTGCCAGGTGGCTCCCGAGGGGGGAACTCGCACGCAGATTTGGGTCGTCACGACCGATCCCGACGACCGGATGGCCTGGCGTATCGACGGCGACGTGGACGGTACCGCCGCACTGGTCGGGTGGGATGGCATCCGGGTGGCGGCGATCCTGACCGGCGAAGACGGGGTCGGGCAGTCGTGTCTGATCGATCCAGCCGACGGCCAGCGCACGGTGTTGGACCGCCGATCCGGCGGCCGGCTGGTCGACGCCTGGAACGGCGCTTCGCTAATTCGGGTCGGGCCGCGCGGCTACCGAGAGATGATCATGCTGTACGGGGAGACCGAAATTGCCTTACTGCCTTCGGATCCCGGTTCCACGACCGAGGACGGAGTCATCCTCGACGACCACCAACCCCGCCGCATTCGCTACGGGCCGGGCGAGCCGCCCAAGCTGTACTACCCGGGCGTCAGTGGCTGCGGATATGTCCGCGCGCTGCTGCGCAGCGACAACGGCTGCGAGCACGCCCGGCTGGTGGAAGTGACGGCCACCGAGAACGGCGTCAGCTACTCGGTGGTGGCTGAGCGACCTGACTGCGATCTCGATGAGTTCGCTGTCAGTGACGACTTGTCCACCATCGCATTGCTGTGGAACATCCAGGGCTGCAGCGAATTACAGATCCTCGAATACACCGACAACACGCTGACCGAACCGATCCCGCTGCCCGGTTTGGTCGCCGGCGAGCTGTCCATCAGCGCCGGCGGCTCGATGGTCGCGATGACCGTGCAAAGCCCGTCGATGCCGCGAACCGTCGAGCTGGTCGACCCGCGTACCCGGCAATGGCAAAGCATCGACCGCGAACCAAGCCGCGGTCCGGTGGCATCCGGGCCGGCGGCGCGACCGGTGCCGCAGATGATCACCGCGCGCGATGGGTTGAGTCTGCCCGCATGGCTGTACCGGCCGCCGGCGAGTGGCACTACCTCGGGCGCGCTGGTCTACCTGCACGGCGGTCCCGAAGCCCAGGCCCGTCCCGAATACAGCGAAATCTTTCCGGAGCTGCTCAACGCCGGGATCAGCGTGCTGACGCCGAATGTGCGCGGCTCCAGCGGCTCGGGCCGCACATTCGTGCACGCCGACGACAAGGAGAAGCGGTTCGCGGCCATCGACGATGTCGCCGACTGCGTGCGATTCCTGGTGGACAACGAGCTGGCCGACCCGAGGCGGATCGCCTGCGCGGGCTGGTCCTACGGCGGCTACCTGACCATGGCGGCCATGACGTTTCACCCCGATTTGTTCGCGGCGGGCGTGACCATCTGCGGGATGAGTGACCTGACCACGTTCTACCGCAACACCGAACCATGGATCGCCGACGCCGCATATCCCAAGTACGGCCATCCGGTCAACGACCGCGAGCTGCTTGAGCAGCTCTCCCCGTTACGCCGGGTCGACGCGTTGGCCGCGCCGTTGCTGGTCGTGCACGGCGCCAATGACACCAACGTGGCGGTCAGCGAGTCGGAACAGATCGTTGATGCGTTGCGGCGGGCCGGCCGCGACGTGCGATACCTGCTGTTCAGCGACGACGGTCACGAGATCGTCAAGCGCGAGAACAGCACGGCGCTGGCGGCGGCGATGAGGGACTGGTTGGCCGGGGCATTCGACACCGCGGAAGGCCTCGGGTCTGCGACAGGCTAGGTCTGAGCGTTGCGCTGACACGTACTGTTGGTTAGCGCGGGCAGAATCGGCTGCGAGCAGAGGAGCATGCGGGCGGATGCGGCATTACTACTCCGTCGACGCGATCCGCGATGCCGAAGCTCCGCTGCTGGCCAGCCTGCCCGACGGCGCCCTGATGAGGCGCGCGGCCTACGGGCTGGCCACCGCGATCATCGGCGATCTGACCGCCCGCACCGGCGGCGTCGCCGGCCGCCGGGTGTGCGCGGTCGTCGGCTCTGGCGACAACGGCGGTGACGCGCTGTGGGCGGCCACGTTCCTGCGCCGTCGCGGCGTCGCCGCTGAGGCGATACTGCTCAACCCCGACCGCACGCACCGCGAGGGACTCGCCGCGTTTCGTAAGGCGGGCGGCCGCGTCGTCGAACACGTCTCTTCGGCAACGGATCTCGTGCTCGACGGTGTGGTGGGCATCTCCGGCTCGGGCCCGCTACGCCCAGCGGCGGCCGAGGTGTTCGCCGCAGTCGAAGACGCGCACGTCCCTGTGGTCGCGGTCGACACTCCCAGCGGCATCGACGTGGCGACTGGCGCCATCACCGGCCCCGCGGTGCGCGCCGCTCTGACCGTCACGTTCGGCGGGCTCAAACCGGTGCACGCGCTGGCCGATTGCGGCCGCGTCGAGCTGATCGACATCGGGCTCGACCTGCCGCACACCGACATGCAGGGCTTCGAGGCCGCCGACGTGGCCGCGCGCTGGCCGGTACCCGGCCCGCACGACGACAAGTACAGCCAGGGTGTCACCGGGGTGATGGCCGGCTCGTCGACCTATCCGGGTGCGGCCGTGCTGTGCACCGGTGCCGCCGTCGCGGCCACCTCCGGCATGGTCCGCTACACCGGCAGCGCGCACAGCGAGGTGCTCGCGCACTGGCCCGAGGTCATCGCGTCGCCCACCCCGGCTTCGGCCGGCCGGGTGCAGACCTGGGTCGTCGGGCCCGGACTAGGCACCGACGCCGCTGGCGCCGCCGCGTTGTGGTTCGCGCTGGACACCGACCTGCCGGTGCTGGTGGATGCCGACGGGTTGACCATTTTGGCGGCGCACCCCGATCTGGTGGCGAACCGCACCGCGCCGACCCTGCTGACTCCGCACGCCGGTGAATTCGCCCGGCTGGCCGGTGCCCCGCCCGGGGACGACCGGGTGGGCGCCACCCGCAAGCTGGCGGACGCCCTCGGGGCGACCGTGCTGCTCAAGGGCAACGTCACCGTCATCGCCGACCCGGGCGGCCCGGTGTACCTGAATCCGGCCGGGCAGTCGTGGGCGGCCACCGCCGGGTCCGGCGACGTGCTGTCCGGAATCATCGGCGCGCTACTGGCCTCCGGGCTGGCGCCTGCCAAGGCCGCCGCGGCCGGGGCCTTCGTGCATGCGCACGCTGCGGCGCTGTCGGCCGCGGACCCGGGGCCCGGTGAAGCGCCGACGTCGGCGTCGCGAATCGTGCCGCACATCCGAGCCGCGCTGGCCTCCCTCTAGCCCCGAAGCCGTCAACGAAAGGATCCACCGTGTCCCACCCGTCCGTTCCTGCGCACTCGATCGCGCCCGCCTACACGGGCCGCATGTTCACCACCCCGGTGCCGGCATTGCGGCTGCCCGAGGAGTCGATGGATCCCGACGCCGCCTACCGCTTCATCCACGACGAGCTGATGCTCGACGGCAGTTCCCGGCTGAACCTGGCCACCTTCGTCACCACCTGGATGGACCCCGAGGCCGAGAAGTTGATGGCCGAGACGTTCGACAAGAACATGATCGACAAGGATGAATACCCGCTCACCGCGGCCATCGAGGCGCGGTGCGTGTGCATGGTGGCCGACCTGTTCCACGCAGAGGACCTGCGCGACGACGATCCGTCCAGCGCCGTCGGGGCGTCCACGATCGGCTCCAGCGAGGCGGTCATGCTGGGGGGGCTCGCCCTGAAATGGCGCTGGCGGGAAAAGGTGGGTAAAGGCTGGGAGAAGCGCACCCCCAACCTGGTGCTGGGCTCCAACGTGCAGGTGGTGTGGGAGAAGTTCTGCCGCTACTTCGATGTCGAACCCCGCTACCTACCGATGGAGGTGGGGCGCTACGTCATCACGCCCGAGCAGGTCGTCGATGCCGTCGACGAGAACACCATCGGCGTGGTGGGCATCCTGGGCACCACCTACACGGGTGAGCTGGAGCCCATCGCCGAGATCTGCGCGGCGCTGGACAAACTGGCCGCAGGAGGGGGCGTCGACGTCCCGGTGCATGTCGACGCCGCCAGCGGTGGCTTCGTGGTGCCGTTCTTGCACCCGGAGCTGAAGTGGGATTTCCGGTTGCCCCGGGTGGTGTCGATTAACGTCAGTGGCCACAAGTACGGGCTGACCTACCCGGGCATCGGGTTCGTCGTCTGGCGCAGCAAGGAGTATCTGCCCGAGGACCTGGTCTTCCGGGTCAACTACCTGGGTGGCGACATGCCGACGTTCACGCTCAACTTCTCCCGCGCGGGCAACCAGGTGATCGGCCAGTACTACAACTTCCTGCGGCTGGGCCGCGAGGGCTACACGCAGGTCATGCAGTCGTTGTCGCAGACGGCTCGCTGGCTGGCTGAGCAATTGCGGGTCGGGGACCACTGTGAGCTGATCTCCGACGGTTCGGCGATTCCGGTGGTCAGTTTCCGGCTCGCCAGGAACTGCGGCTACACCGAGTTCGACCTCTCCCACGAGCTGCGGGGCTACGGGTGGCAGGTGCCTGCCTACACCATGCCCGACAACGCCAGCAAGATATCCGTGCTGCGCATCGTGGTGCGGGAAGGACTCTCCGCCGACCTGGCCCGCGCGCTACACGACGACGCCCGCTCCGCGCTGGCCTCCCTGGACAAACTCAAGCCCGGTGGGCACTACAAAGCCGAGCACTTCGCGCACTAGCCGTTGCACGCCGCGAAAGTGCGACTAGCCACACATTTCCCGAGTGGCGGCGTCGGTAGCTGCACTTTCGCGGCAGCTTTTGGGCTCTGGGACACTGGAGGGCGTGGCTGTTGTCCTGGCCGAGGCCGTGGTGGACCTGGGTGCCGTCGCGCACAACGTGCGGGTGTTGCGTGAGCACGCTGGGCGCGCGCAGGTGATGGCTGTCGTCAAGGCGGACGGCTACGGCCATGGCGCCACCCAGGTCGCCCGGGCCGCGTTGGCTGCGGGTGCGAGCGAGCTGGGAGTCGCCACGGTCGACGAGGCACTGGCGCTGCGTGCTGACGGGATCACCGCACCGGTGCTGGCGTGGCTGCATCCACCCGGCATCGACTTCGGACCCGCGCTGCTCGCCGACGTGCAGATTGCGGTTTCCTCGGTGCGCCAACTCGACGAGCTGCTGGACGCGGTACGCCGGACCGGCCGGACGGCGACGGTGACGGTGAAGGTGGATACGGGGCTTAATCGCAACGGTGTCGCCGCGGCGGACTACCCGTCGATGCTGGCCGCATTGGGACGGGCTGGTGCCGAGGACGCCATCCGGCTGCGCGGGCTGATGTCGCACCTGGTCTACGCCGACCAGCCGGACAACCCCATCAACGACATTCAGGCCCAACGGTTCGCCGGCTTCCTGGCGCAGGCGCAGAGCCAGCGGGTCGGGTTCGAGGTGGCGCACCTATCGAATTCGTCGGCCACCATGTCTCGCCCCGACCTGGCTTTCGATCTGGTTCGCCCGGGTATCGCGGTTTACGGGCTGAGTCCCGTTCCCGAGCGTGGTGACCTCGATCTAATCCCGGCGATGACAGTGAAATGCACTGTTGCGCTTGTGAAGTCCGTCCCCGCCGGTGAGGGCGTGTCTTATGGACATACCTGGATCGCTGAGCGCGACACCACTCTGGCACTGTTGCCGGTCGGCTACGCGGACGGTGTTTTCCGGTCGCTGGGCGGCCGACTCGAGGTATTGATCAACGGCAGGCGGCGGCCGGGCGTCGGGCGCATCTGCATGGACCAATTCCTGGTCGACCTGGGTCCGGGGCAGGTCGACGTCGCCGAAGGCGACGAGGCGATCCTGTTCGGGCCCGGCAGTGCGGGCGAATCCACCGCGCAGGACTGGGCCGATCTGGTCGGCACCATCCACTACGAAGTGGTGACGAGCCCACGCGGGCGCATCACTCGCACTTTTCGAGACCTACCGCGAGGCCGAAACCGTTGAGCGGTGAACAAACCCGCAGGCACCTGTGGGGCAGGGCCTGGCTTGCGGGAGGCGCTGGGCTGACCGCGATCGCCACGATCGTCGGGGCTTCGGCCCGCCGATCCCTGGTCGCGCGGGCCAGTGCCCGCGAAGATCCCTATGCGGACGAGGATTTCGAGAGGCTCGACGACGACCGCGGCCATGTGGTGACTACGCCGGACGGAGTGCCGCTGGCGGTCCGCGAAGCCGGCCCGGTGGACGCCCCACTGACCGTCGTCTTCGTTCATGGATTCTGTCTGCGCATGGCCGCCTTCCACTTTCAGCGCAAGCGCCTCGGCGAACAATGGGGACAGCGCGTCCGGATGGTCTTCTTTGACCAGCGCGGGCACGGCCAGTCCGGCGAAGCCGACCCCGAGACCTACACGCTCACCCAGCTGGGCAAGGACCTGGAAACCGTGTTGCAGGTGGTCGCGCCGCACGGGTTGATCGTGCTCGTCGGCCATTCGATGGGCGGCATGACGGTCCTGGCACATGCCCGCCAATACCCCGAGCAGTACGGCCGCCGGATTGTCGGTGCCGCGTTGATTTCGTCCGCCGCCGAAGGGGTGTCGCGCTCACCGCTGGGAGAGATCCTGAAAAACCCCGCACTGGAGGCTGTTCGGTTCACCGCCCGGTCCGCCCCCAAGCTGGTTAATCGTGGCCGCAACGTGTCCCGGTCGCTGATTGGCCCGGTGCTGCGGGCCGCGTCCTTCAGCGACCTGCGAGTCAGCCGGAACCTGGATGCGTTCTCACAGCGGATGATGAACGACACCCCGATCGCCACCCTGGTGGGCTTTCTGCCCGCCCTGGAACTGCATAACGAAACCGCCGGGCTGTGGACGTTGCTGAGAATTCCCACCCTGATCGTCTGCGGTGATCACGACCTGCTCACCCCGGACGAGTACTCGCGGAAGATGGCGGCTTCGCTGCCGCGATCCGAACTGGTCATCGTCGGTGGGGCCAGTCACCTTGCCCTGCTGGACAAGCCCGATGCCATCAACGACGGCCTGATCCGGCTGGTCAACCGGGCGGTTCCGGGCAAGATGACGCTGACGGCGCGACGCCTCAAAGGAGGCCTCAGTGAACGGTTCCGGCGCCATGGCTGAGCGACTCGACGAACGGAATGGCACGGCCACGCTGGACCGCGTCGAGGACACCGTCGCGCTGGGGTCGCGGCTCGGTGCGCAGCTGCGCGCCGGTGACGTGGTGGTGTTATCCGGTCCGCTCGGTGCAGGAAAGACCGTGCTGGCCAGAGGGATCGCCGCGGCCATGGATGTCGACGGGCCCATTACCTCACCGACGTACGTGCTGGCGCGGGTGCACCCCGCGCGGCGCCCCGGCACGCCGGCGATGGTTCACGTTGACGTCTATCGGTTGTTGGATCCCGCGGGCCAACGCGGCGACGCCGACCTTTTGGGGGAACTTGACTCGCTGGATCTCGACACCGAGCTCGACGACGCGGTCGTCGTGGTGGAGTGGGGCGAGGGACTGGCCGAACGGCTCTCCGAGCGTCACCTTGTGGTTCGTCTGGAGCGGGTCACCGAGTCCGATGTGCGGATCGCGACCTGGCAGTGGAGCCCTTCGTGAGCCTGATCCTCGCTCTGGACACCGCTACCCCGGCGGTGACGGCCGGCGTCGTACGGTGGACTGGCTCAGATTGCACCGTGCTGGCCGAGCGGGTCACCGTAGACGCCCGCGCCCACGCCGAACGGCTCACCCCCAATGTGCTTGCCGCGCTGGCGGATGCCGCGCTGACGATGTCCGAACTGGACGCTGTCGTGGTGGGCTGCGGTCCCGGTCCGTTCACCGGTCTGCGGGCCGGGATGGCGACCGCCGCGGCCTACGGACACGCCCTCGAAATCCCCGTGCGGGGCGTCTGCAGCCTGGATGCCATCGGCGTGCGAACCGCCGGCGACGTCCTGGTGGTCACCGACGCCCGTCGGCGAGAGGTCTACTGGGCGCGCTACACCGACGGACTGCGCACACACGGTCCGGCGGTCAACGCGCCGGCCGACGTCGATCCCGGAACGGCGCGGGCAGTGGCGGGCTCGCCCGAGCACGCGGCCCTGTTCGAGCTGCCGCGACTCGAGCCGGTCTACCCGACCGCGGCCGGCCTGGTCGCCTCGGTGCCCGACTGGTCGGAGCCAGCCGTCCCGCTGGTGGCGTTGTATCTACGCCGGCCCGACGCCAAACCCATGGCGGTGCGGCAATGACCGCCCACATCGAGCCGGTCAGCATGGGTGCGTTGACGCCCGCCGACGCCGAGCGCTGCGCCGAACTGGAGCGCCAGCTTTTTGACGGTGACGATCCGTGGCCGGCGGAAGCGTTCAACCGCGAACTGGCCAGCCCCTACAACCAGTACGTCGGCGCGCGCACGGACAGCACACTGGTCGGCTACGCCGGGATCGCGCGGTTGGGGCGGCAACCGCCCTTCGAGTACGAAGTGCACACGATAGGCGTGGACGCGGCATATCAAGGGCAGGGCATCGGCCGCCGACTGCTGGACGAGCTGCTGCAGTTCGCCGACGGTGGCGTCGTTTACTTGGAGGTCCGCACCGACAACGAGGCGGCCATCGCCCTCTACCGCAGCGTGGGATTCACTGAGGTCGGGCTGCGCCGGCGCTACTACCGAGTCAGCGGCGCCGATGCCTACACGATGCGGCGGGTGGGGGCACCTCCCGCTTGCGGGGGAGCGTTATGACGGGCAGCAAGACGATCCTGGCGATCGAAACCTCTTGCGATGAAACCGGTGTCGGCATCGCCCGGCTGGACGCTGATGGCACCGTGACGTTGCTGGCCGACGAGGTCGCATCCAGCGTCGACGAGCACGTCCGGTTTGGCGGCGTCGTCCCGGAGATCGCATCGAGGGCGCACCTGGAGGCACTCGGACCGACGATGCGCCGTGCTCTGGTGACTGCGGGATTGGCGAGGCCTGATATTGTCGCGGCCACCATCGGGCCCGGGCTGGCCGGCGCCTTGTTGGTGGGAGTGGCTGCGGCCAAAGCGTATTCGGCCGCCTGGGGAGTGCCGTTTTACGCCGTCAACCACCTGGGCGGCCATCTGGCCGCCGACGTGTACGAACACGGGCCGCTGCCCGAATGTGTTGCGCTGCTGGTTTCTGGGGGCCATACCCATCTGTTGCATGTGCGTTCGCTCGGCGAGCCCATCGTCGAGCTGGGCGGCACCCTCGACGATGCGGCCGGCGAGGCCTACGACAAAGTGGCGCGGCTGCTGGGCCTGGGCTACCCGGGCGGCAGGGTGCTCGACGAACTGGCGCGCACCGGCGATCGGGACGCCATCGTGTTTCCGCGCGGCATGACCCGCCCGGCCGATGACCCGTATACGTTCAGCTTCTCCGGGCTCAAAACTTCCGTGGTGCGGTATCTGGAAAGCCACGCGAGTCACCCCGACTTCCGGCCGGCCGATGTCGCCGCCGGGTTCCAGGAAGCCGTCGCCGACGTGCTCACCCTGAAGGCGGTCCGAGCCGCGACTGGGCTCGGTGTCTCGACGCTGTTGATCGCCGGGGGAGTGGCCGCGAACTCGCGGCTGCGGGAGCTCGCGGCGCAGCGCTGCGCGGCGGCAAACCTGACGTTGCGGGTCCCGTCGCCGCGGTTCTGCACCGACAACGGAGCCATGATCGCGGCGTTCGCCGCGCAGCTGGTGGCCGCGGGGGCGTCCCCTTCGCCGTTGGACGCACCAAGCGACCCGGGTATGCCTGTGATAAAAGCGCAGGTCAGCTCAGTGCGTCAGGATTGAGGGCTGTCAATCCGCGGGAAGCACCGGGGTGGCCTTGAGTGCTAGCACTCTCATGTATAGAGTGCTAGGTGGCATCCGAACAAACCCTGCGTCGGCACCCGCGGCGGCGGCGCAAAGGCACGGACGGATGCCGAATCACCTGGTTATTCGGACGGTTCGGGGCATGCCCCGAACCCGCTACCAACACCGTTCCGGGGCGAACGCTCCGGACCCGATCTAATTAGTGGAGGCTCCAAACGTGGCAAAGGTGAAGATCAAGCCACTCGAGGACAAGATTCTCGTGCAGGCCAATGAGGCCGAGACCACGACCGCGTCCGGTCTGGTCATTCCTGACACCGCCAAGGAGAAGCCCCAAGAGGGCACCGTCGTCGCAGTCGGCCCCGGCCGTTGGGACGAGGATGGCGCGAAGCGGATTCCCGTGGACGTGTCCGAGGGTGACACCGTCATCTACAGCAAGTACGGCGGCACCGAGATCAAGTACGGCGGCGAGGAATACCTAATCCTGTCAGCACGTGACGTGCTGGCTGTCGTATCCAAGTAACAAACCGTGTTCCGCCCCGGCGATCCCCGCACTCAAACGCGGGCGATTTCCGGGGCGGCATGCGTTCGTAGCGGTTATTAGCGGCTAAAAGGAACCTGATGAGCAAGCTTATTGAGTACGACGAAACCGCGCGTCGCGCCATGGAGGCGGGCGTGAACAAGCTCGCCGACGCGGTACGCGTGACGCTGGGGCCGCACGGCCGGCATGTGGTGCTGGCTAAGGCATTCGGCGGGCCCACGGTCACCAACGACGGTGTCACCGTCGCGCGCGAGATCGACTTGGAAGACCCATTCGAGAACTTGGGCGCCCAGCTGGTGAAGTCGGTGGCCACCAAGACCAACGACGTCGCCGGCGACGGCACCACCACCGCGACCGTGCTGGCGCAGGCGCTGGTCAAAGCCGGCCTGCGCATCGTCGCCGCCGGCGCCAACCCGATCGCGCTTGGCTCAGGAATCAGCAAGGCCGCCGACACGGTGTCTGAGGCACTGCTTGCGGCAGCCACCCCGGTGAAGGGCAAGAGCGGGATCACGCAGATCGCGACGGTCTCGTCCCGCGACGCGCAGATCGGTGAGCTGGTCGGCGAAGGCATGAGCAAGGTTGGCGTCGACGGCGTGGTCAGCGTCGAAGAATCGTCGACGATGAATACCGAGCTGGAGTTCACCGAGGGCGTCGGCTTCGACAAGGGGTTCCTGTCGGCGTATTTCGTCACCGACTTCGACTCCCAAGAGGCCGTGTTCGAGGACCCGCTGATCCTGCTGCACCAGGACAAGATCGGCTCGCTGCCGGACTTGCTGCCCATGCTGGAGAAGGTTGCGGAGTCGGGCAAGCCGCTGGTGATCATCGCCGAAGACGTTGAGGGCGAGGCGCTCGCGACGCTGGTCGTCAACTCCATTCGCAAGACGCTGAAAGCGGTCGCGGTCAAGGCGCCGTTCTTCGGCGACCGGCGCAAGGCCTTCCTCGAAGACCTGGCGGTGGTCACGGGCGGTCAGGTGATCAATCCCGACGCAGGCCTGCTGTTGCGCGAGGTCGGCATCGACGTGCTGGGCTCGGCCCGACGCATCGTGGTGAGCAAGGACGACACCATCGTCGTCGAGGGCGGCGGCACCAAGAAGGCGGTGGCCGACCGCATCAAGCAGCTGCGCGCCGAGATCGAGAACAGCGATTCGGACTGGGATCGCGAAAAGCTGCAGGAGCGGCTGGCCAAGCTGTCCGGTGGGGTGGCTGTCATCAAGGTGGGCGCCGCCACCGAGACGGCGCTCAAGGAACGTAAGGAAAGCGTCGAGGACGCCGTCGCGGCGGCCAAGGCCGCCGTCGAAGAGGGCATCGTCGCAGGCGGTGGTTCCGCACTGATTCAGGCCGGCAAGAAGCTGAAGAAACTCCGTGAATCGCTGAGCGGAGACGAGGCCCTTGGCGTCGACGTGTTTTCCACGGCGCTCAGCGCGCCGCTGTACTGGATCGCCTCCAACGCCGGGCTCGACGGCGCGGTTGTGGTCAACAAGGTCAGTGATCTGCCGGCCGGCCACGGACTGAACGCGGCCACCCTGAAGTATGGCGACTTGATCGCCGCAGGCGTCATCGACCCGGTCAAGGTCACCCGGTCGGCGGTGCTCAACGCGGCTTCGGTGGCCCGGATGGTGCTCTCCACCGAGACGGCGATCGTGGACAAGCCTGCCGAGGCAGAAGGGCACGACCACCACCACGGTCACCATCACTAATTCAGCGCGAGCAGACGCAAAGCCCCCGAAACTCTTCGGTTTCGGGGGCTTTTGCGTCTCGCTTATGTGTCGCGGTGGGCTTTGTGGATGCGCGCCAGCACTCGATCCGATATGCGTTCCGTCCAATAGACGTCGATAGCCAACGATTATCGACTCTTCGTAAATCCGTATTGGACGAGCGGTAGGCCGGCCCGGCATGGTTCTAGCAGAAGAGCTTTCGCACCTGAGACGAAAAGGGGGGTGGTCCGATGATCACCAGCGGCGGAGTTGTTGCCCAGCCAGCCGGTACGGATGTCACGCGGTCGGTCGCCGACGAATATCCGGCTGTCAGCGGATGTAGCGTTCGCGCAACGGCGCCTGTGGATTTCATTTTCAAGGATGAAGCCTTCAAGTTTGAGACGTTGCGTGCCGCTGGCTTCGCCGGCGACGCGGGCGCTGACATAGGCGAAGTGATTGTCACGACGGCTCAGATTCCCGAGGGTGACGAGGACGCATGGACGACGGCCTGGCGCTCGACCGCTGAACGTATCGCCCAACGAGGCGAGACCTCCTTGGAGGTCGGGGACCACGTCAGCGCGCGGGAGGCGTTCTTGAAAAAAACAGTGACATCCATAAAATCCAGACACCTGTCCTGCTACTCGAAGGCGAGGACGACACGGTGTTCGCTGGGCAGGCCGCACACGTCGCGGCCGAATTGCGGGCACCTCACGAACATGTCGTCATGCGCAGCGCGGACGGTGCTGGCGCACACTGCCACGAGGGTGCGATGTACCAGCTGCACCAGACGATCTTCAACTACGTTGCCAAGACACTCGGCTGATTAATCAATTCAGCGCGAATCAGGGCGAGCTGTCCGTGACCGAGGGACTTCGCGGTGTTCCGTGCTCACTCAGGGCGTCAGTCAGTGCTTTGATCTCTGCGCGAAGCGAGTCGACTTGTTGCTCGACGTCAGTGCGAAGTGCATCTATGTGAGTTTCGGTTATCGCCTGGCTCGCGGTGTCTTCTTCAGCGACGCGTTCGACGATCCATGATGCCAGCGACGCGGTGATCAGACTGACCACACCGATTCCGCCGATCATGAGTGTGGCCGCGATCAATTTGCCCAGAGTCGTGTGGGGTGATTTATCGCCATAGCCCACAGTTGTCACCGTCTCAAGGGCCCACCATAGGGCGTCGCCGAAGTTATTGATGCTGGAACCCGGACGCGCACGTTCGACCTGCAGAATCGACAACGAGCAGGCGTAGACGAGCAGCAGGGCGCCGGATGCGGTGTAAATGATCACCCTGCCGCGGATCGCTTGGCCGATTGCCTTCTCAATCACCGCTATCAGAAAGAGCAGTCGGAACAGGCGTAGCGGCCAAAAAAGTGGAAGCGCAATCACAGCCAAATCCAGCAGATGTCGGACGAACCACCGCCGACGGTCGCCAGCGAGGCAAAGCCGTGCGGCATAGTCCAGGACGAAGATTCCCCACGCGATGGACATCACGAAACTAGTTGCGGTCGACCAACTCCCGTACGGCCGAACGATGACCTGCACTGTGAATCCGACCAGGAACGTGACGGCGGCAGCGGCCATCGGCCACTCGGCACGCTTCTCAAACCGTCTCAGCCTCCCCGACGGGTCCATAGGCGTGGGGATGTCGCCTACCTCGTCGTTGTTCACAACCGGGGCCGTTCGCGCGTTGGCTAACGGCATGAAAGGTCGTGGCTTGATCGGCATACCGGGTCCTCTGAACGGCGATTCTGTGGTCTGTTCTGAAAGTTTGCGCTACAAGGATGCTGCTATAGGAGGATTTCGCGTCATTCAGCGCGCCCACGGCCAGCGCACTGGTCAGCTTCTGAACGGCGCTGCAGTTTGCACTCGGGCGTGGTTGGCTATCCGCAGCTATCCGACATTTATCCGACATTGAAGTCGCCCAACTCACCCACCCCGGGAGCAAGCGTGAGCATGGCATACCTGGCGCAACCGGCGCAGCAGCAGCAATTGGAATGGCTCGATGGCGGCACGCTGGCGATCTTGCTGGACGGCAAGGCCACAGATGGCCAGTTGATGATCGGACGCTTCGATGTCAGCGAAGGGGAGGCCCCGCCGTATCACCAACATACGCGTGAGGACGAGGTTTTCATGCTGATCAAAGGGACCGCGTTGGTCTGGTACGACGACCAGGAGATGGAACTATCGGAGGGCGGAATCGTCTTCTTGCCCAAGAACATTCCGCACGCGTACCGGATCACGTCCAAAAAAGCGGATCTGCTCATGATCAACACCCCAGCGGGAATCGAAGGCATGTTCCGCTACTCCGGTCGTGACAGAGCGACGCCGCGCCCAGAAGGTTTCGAAATTTCGCCCGGACGTATGGCCGAGGGCGCGGACAAGTTCGGACAGGTCATTCTCGGCCCCCCGCGCTGAAGGCGCATCCGTCACCAGGGCAGTGATGTTCATCCGGTGGGGGTGAACGTGTAGGTCTCGCCATGAGCCAGGTACACGAATTTCGTGGTCGTGCTAGAGGCACGGGCGGCCTCCTTGAAGTCGTCGAGGCCCGACAGGAATACCGAAAAGTCGTTGTAGTGGATTGGGATGGCGGTGCGAGGTTTGGTGATCTCGACGGCCTTGACTCCTTGCTCGCCAGTCATCGTCACAACCGTGACAAGGAAGGTCGTGCCACCGGTGTGAATCAGGCCGAGGTCTATGTCGGGGTAGCGGCGCGGGATGTCCTCGAGGCTGTCGACGAGCATCGTGTCCCCGGTGATGTAGAGCCGGTAGAGGTGATCGTCGTTGCGGCTGAAGTCCAGCAGGTGCCCGTTAACGGGCATGAGCAGTTCATTGACGGCTTCTTCGGCAGCGTGCTTGGCCGGCATGGCGGTGATGGTCAGCGCTGCGTCGCCTTTGTGCACGACGAGGGATTCCCAGGTGTCGAGGGGGTGGCCCTGCTCGAAACCCAGGGTGCTGAGCTTGCCCACCGCGTCGGCCGTAGACACGATCGGCAGTTTCTTGTCGAGATCTTCGGCGGCGACGTCATCGAAATGATCGCCGTGATAGTGCGACAAGACGACCACGTCGATCGGCGGCAGGTCAGCAATCTGGCAGGCTGGCTCCACCTCGCGCCGGGCCCAGATTCCATGACCTAAATAGACGTGTTCGCCCTTGTGGAGGAAAGCGGGATCGGTCAGAATCGTCATTCCGCCGAACCGGATCAACGTGGTGGCGTTGCCGATGAAATAAACTTCGCCCTGGTCGAAATCTGCTGTTCCACTGCTTTTTAGCTCTAGGGAAGTCATCGCGCCCCTTCGTTTGGGTGGTAGCACCCCGTCATTGCCGGGGCGGCTGCCGCAGTTATTGACAGTGGCCAGGTGCCCTATGGCCGTTGGCTTTTCATGGCGGCGACGATCTCGTTGGTATAGGGAACGGCGTGTGCCAGGAATGCGTAGTTCACCAGGGCGGCCTGGTAGCCGTCGCCACGGGTCGGGTGACGGGGACCCGCTGTGGCATCGCGGACCACGGCTACTTCGAACCCCTGCTCGAGCAGATCCCGCAGGTGCGACTCCACGCACATGTTGGCGAGCATCCCGCACAGGACGATCTCGGTGATCCGTCGCTTGCGGAGCTGCAGAACCAAGTCATTGGTCTGCGGACCCCACACTTTGTGTGGGCTGGCGACGATGGTCGTTGAGTCTTCGATAAATGGCTTGAGCTCGTCGAGCCAGTCAGCACCAGAACCGGTGAAGCCGTGTAGGTTCAGGGCGCCGGCACGAGCAAACGTATTGGTGCGAAATTCATCTGATTCGAGCGGGCCATTGAACAGCCAACTGTGGTCGGTCGGATAAAAATAGTGCGGCGAGATGAATGCGGTAAAGCCCGCCGCCTTGGCGGCGGTGAAGATTTCGACAAGGTGCTCGACTGTTCTGTTCTCGCTGACACTGGCTCCGACGCTGTCCCAGTTCCTACCCGTGGGGCTGAGGACGTCGTTCTGCGGGTCGATGACCACGACCGCGGTGTCGGCGGGATCGTACTTCACTGTCGGCTCCTGGGGTAGCTGGCCATCGGTGCTGTCACAGGTCGATCACGACGGCCTCGGCGGGTTGTGAACAACAGATCAGGATGTTTCCTTCGGCCGGCCGTTCTAGAGGCTCGGGGTCATACCGAACCGTGCCGGACAGCAGTGCGGTCTCGCAGTTGTGACATACCCCGGTCCGGCAGGACCAGCGGGTTGGCACGTCGCACGCTTCGGCGAATTCGAGGAGGGTTGCGCTAGGAGGACCCCAGGGTGCGCAGATGCCGCTGCGTGCGAATTGAATAGCGGGACCTGAACCGGGTGGTCCAGCGGGCTGGTGCGGAGGGACCGAGGTTGCCGCGATCCCGGGCGTGAGTGCGGCTGCGGCCCCGAAGAGTTCACTGTGGACGCGGGCCGGATCCATTCCGTAGTCAACGAGGCCGGCGGTGAGTTCAGCCATGAACGCCGCAGGCCCGCAGAGGTAGGCGTCCGCGTCGCGGGGCAAGCCGAGTTTATGGAGCGATTCGACCGAGAGGCGGCCGCGCTCGGTGAAGTCGACACCCTGACGGTCAGCCGGAGTTGGGTGGCTGTAGAAGATGTGCGATTGACCGTCGGACAACTGGTTCAACAAAGTACGGGTCTCCGCGCTGAAGGGATGCTCGGAGCTGTCACGGGCGCCGTGCAGCCACCAGACCTGGCGAGCCGAGCCTGTCCTGACGAGCGCGTGCAGCATGGACAGCACGGGGGTGGCCCCGATTCCGGCGGACACCAGGATCGCGGGCGCGTCTCCGTCGGACAGGAAGAAGGTGCCGCGTGGTGCGGCGACGTCGAGAAAATCACCGGCCTTCACTTGGGTGTGGATCATTCCGCTTGCTTCCCCGTGTGGTTCTTGCTTGACGCTGATGCGGTATTCATCGGAGCCGGGCCGGTTAGACAGCGAGTAGTTGCGGATGAGGGGGGTGCCGCTCAGATCGGAAAAGAGGCGCAGCGTGATCGACTGACCGGCAAGCCATTCCGGTAGGGCGGTACCGTCGGGGTCGGCCAGTGACACCGAGCGCACGTATCGGGTTTCGTCGTCAACCGTAGTCACCCGGAGTGGGCGAAACCCAGGCCACGCCGGCGGCGGACTGCTCGCGGCCGCCGTCAAACCGACGTTTCCTGAAGCTGACTCCCCAACAGGTTGTTCCGCCAAACTCTGCAAGGAGGCTTTCCACCCCGGGCTGAGCGCTGGGACGCGGAGTGCACGTTGCAGAGCGTCTCGGGGATGCCCGGGTAGATAGAGCAGTGCGTCGATCTCTGCGACCGTGACCCGCTCAGGTCCGTCGCCGATCTTGACGATCTCCTGACCTGCCTCGATTTCGCCTTCGGTAACCACCCGGCAATAGAAACCGGGGCGCCGATGAGAAACCAGCAACGCGGCCATCCGGGGCTCGCCGATGCGCATGCCCGCGCGATAGCAGGTAACACGGGGTTGGGTCACCTCGAAGACTGCCTGCCCGATCCGGTATCGGTCCCCGATGCACACCTCATCGTCGGGCAGCCCTTCGACGGTCAGATTCTCGCCCAGAAGCCCTGGCGCCAGGTCGTCGCGATGAAATTCCTTGGCCCAGTGGCGGTATGAATCGAGTTGATACACGAGGACGGCGCGGTTCTCCCCGCCGTGGCCCGCGAGGTCTCCTTGGCCGTCCCCGTCGATATTGAGCCGCCGAACCATCCGGCGGCCGGTAACGGGTGTCTTCCACGCCCCGGTGTACACGGTGCGGTTTTTCCAGGCGATGTCTTTGGGTAGGCCGACATTCACGGACATCAGCGTCGCCACTGCGCTCTCCTGCCCCTTTAGGGTGATGGGTACCTGATTATTGCTCAGCCACGGCCAGGTGTCGCGGAAAATCTCAACTGCTTGCGCGCCGGAGCGGTTGGCGTTCTACCCGACGCCTGCCCTGGCGGCCGTGCAACGATTGAGGCGGGAATTGGATGCGGCCCAAAACTGTTTTTGCAGTGAAACAAACCTTCGCTGCGGCTTTTAGTTTCGTGTCCGTGACTGTTATCTCAGTCCCTCACCCGACCGGAGGGTTTTCATGTCGGAGACCGTGCCGGGGAGTGACCAATGAGCAAGCACTACGGGGAGATCGCGTTCACCGATGCCGTTCGCGACGTTCAGGATCGCTACGGCAGCGGCGCCTTCTACAAAGCCAAAACGATGCGGGCGCATGCGGCTGATAGCCCTGACGCCCTGACCGAAGACGCGCGCGAATTCCTGAGCCAGCGCGACGGTTTCTACCTCGCAACGGTCAGTGAGACAGGCTGGCCCTACCTCCAATTCCGCGGCGGCCCGGTGGGTTTCCTGCGCGTGATTGACGAACACACCCTGGGATGGGCCGACTTTCAGGGCAACCTCCAATACATCAGCACCGGCAACGTGGGCGCAGAAGACCGCGTCGCAATGTTCGCCATGGACTACGCGCACCGCAGGCGGCTGAAAATCTACGGTCACGCTCGGATCGTGACCGTCGAGGATGACCCCAACCTCGCCGCGGCCCTAGCCGACCCCAGTTACGACGCCAAAGTCGAACGCGCCGTCATCGTGCACGTCGAGGCGTTCGATTGGAACTGCCCCCAACACATCACCCCCCGGTTCACCGCGGCCGAGATCGAGCCCAGGGTGGCTGCCTTGCGTAGCGAGGTGGAGGCGTTGCGCGCCGAAAACGCGGCCCTGCGCCGGGCCCAGCAATCCCAGCCTGGAGCCTCGTAGGCCGTAGCGCAGGTGGCGTGTTGTGTACGGGTCAGCGATCTGACGGGCGCTGAACTTTTCGTCGATGGCGGTGAACAACAGCTCTAAGAGTTGCGAGTCGCAGACTCGCCGGATGCTCATTCCGCATCCAGCTCGGGTGCCCACGGTGATCCATTGATGTGACTGCCGCCGTCGACGAACAACGTGTTGCCGGTCAGGTAGCGCGAGCCGTCGCCGGCCAGGAACACCGCGACCGGAGCGATGTCCCCGTAGGGGTCTCCCATGCGCCCCATCGGGGTGGCCGCATCGGCCATCGCTTCCAGCTCTGGGTATTGGCCGACGGCCTGGAAGAACGCTTGACTCTTAGCCGCCGGGCAGATCGCGTTGACGGTGATTCCCGTCGCCGCCCACTCCCGTGCGGCCGTTCGGGTCAGCGCCCGCAGTGCCTCCTTGGCAGCGTTGTACTCAAGTGTGCCCATGTGGGCGTTGACACCGTTGAGGCTGCACATGTTGATGATCCGACCGCAGCCTCTTTCCTTCATGTGTGGGAACGCTGCGCGCTCGCCCAGAACGGGCCGTAGTAGCCGACGGCGATACCCTGCGCCAATCGTTCGTCGGTCTTTCGCTCGACCCGGCCGATCGATCCGCCGCCCCACGCGTTGTTCACCACGATGTCGATCGATCCGAACTCGGAAAGCGCGGTCTGCACGGCATTCTCGACCTGCGCGCGATCGCTGACGTCGGTGCCGACGAACGTTCCGCCGACAGCATCCGCGACGGCTTGGCCCGACGCCCAGTCGAGTTCGGCGACGACGACCTTTGCGCCCTCGTCGGCGAAGCGGCGAGCGATGCCCTCGCCAATGCCCGCCCCTGCGCCCGTCACCAGGGCGACCTTTCCCGCCAGTTGTCCGTCGAGTTGTCCGCTCATTGGCCTGCGACCCCCGTCGTCAAAAGCTTCCGCGCCTCCGGCCCGCCGTCGAGGGTCCGCGTGGTGCGTGCCATGATCTGCCACCGATTCTCGTTGCGCCGCAACAGAAAATGATTGGCGCTCGCACGCGCCACGGCGAATCGTTCATCGCGGCGTATCAGCAGGAGCGATTCGCAGACCGCCACCGCGTGATCGCCGTCGACGGACACCACGGCCGGGCCGAGGAAATGACAACAGCCACGGCCTATCAGCCGCTGGTGGGCGTCGGAGCGCACCATGGCGTCCACATCCTGACGGCTGCGCATCGGCATGCCTTCGACGTCATAGCTGCCGTCGGTCGCCCAGAGCCGGGCCGTCGCCTCGGCCTCCCCGGCATCGACGAGCGGGCCGTAGGACGCGATCAGCCGTTCGATCGCACGCTCATCCTCGATTTGCCTTAGGCGCCGCTCTATCTCTGCGAGTCGTCCGTCGGTCACCGGAGCTCCTTTCCAATGGGTCCAATGGGTCCAATGGGGCCTAGCGCGAGCCCAGCAGCTTCTGCATGAAGCGGTGCGTGCCCAGCACGACCTTGGCGCGGTCGGGATCGTTGCGCCGCCCGACGTCGCCGGCATTGCCCGCCGCCACGTAGACGGGTCCGTTCGGGAGTTGTTCCAGCCCTTCACGCGCCACGTCGGCCGGCTCGGCGACGTGCATGCCCGGCATGTCAAAGTTCAGCCCCGCCCGCTCCATAGCCGGGGTGCGGGTGACGCCGAGCACCAGCTCGAGCACGTCAACGTTGTATTCGCGCAGCTCGAGCCAGAGGCTTTCGGCGAAAATCCGCCCGAACGCCTTCACCCCGCCGTACACGGTATGGCGCATCGAGCCCAGATAGCCCGCCATCGATCCGACCAGCAGGATGCCGCCGCTGCGGCGCTCGCGCATCGGGCGGGCGAAGTGCTGCACCAGCGCCAGCATGCTGCCGACGTTGAGGTCGATCACTCGCGAGAATGCGGCCAGATCGCCATCGAGAAAGTGCTCACTGCAGGTGTTGGCGCCGGCGTTATAGATAAGCAGGCCGACGTGGACGTCGGCGGTGGCTTCAACGATCCGCGCTACGGCCTCCGGGGCAACCAGATCGAGCGCCAGGGTGCGAACTTCGACTCCGCGGTCGCGACAGGAATTCGCGGTCTGGTCAAGGGGCGCCGATTTCCGGGCGATCAGAACAAGATTGAGACCCGCGTCGGCCAGTTGTCCGGCGAATTCTGCGCCCACACCTTCCGACCCGCCGGCGATCACGGCCCAGGGCCCGTAGCCAGAAAGATCCGTCACGGATAGACCCTCACCCAGACGAGGTTATGTGACCGGTTTCTGGTGCCGTTGATCGGTGCATCGGAGACCGCGCGGCTTATCCATGCTCCGGGACTCTTGCCGCGCCAATCACGTGCCAATCACAAAAAGGTCGACCCCCGCCGTTTGCCGGCGGGGGTCGAACCATTTAGCTCTCGCGTCGAACCCGTCAGGCCGAGCGGCGGATACCGCGTCCGCGTCCGATGTCGCCCTTGAGGAGCATGTCGCGCTCCGATTCCGACAGGCCGCCCCAAACGCCATAGGGCTCACCGACGCCCAGCGCGTGTGAACGGCACTGCTCGATCACCGGGCATTGCCGGCACATCTCTTTAGCCCGCTGCTCGCGCTGCATACGGGCACGGCCCCGCTCCCCGTCAGGATGGAAGAACATCGACGAGTCGACGCCGCGGCACAGGCCCTGCAGTTGCCAATTCCAGATGTCGGCGTTTGGCCCAGGTAGTTGCTCCGGCTGTGGCATTGCTTGTTCCCTCTCTGCAAGGCACGCCCATGTGAGATAAGTTTCGCGAAGCGAGTGTGCGAGTGATTTGAAGTGGCGTCGTCGATGACTACCCGTCGACAATAGACGTTAGGGCGGACGCCGAATTTCCGTCAATAGCCGACTAGTTAAACCAAATATCTGAGCGTTGCGGGAGAATTTACGCCGCGTTCATCTGGGCCGCTTTTACGGGACGACAACCGTGCTACCCGCGTGCTGATCGATGTTAAATGTTCCCAGCTCAGAGCCGCATCGAGGGGGAGGAGTGATTAGCGTGGCGGCTGGCCTGTTTAATATCTCGGTAACGCAGTCAGCACAAACTGTTTACTACTGACCTTCAAACCAGCGCATTGATTGAAATACATCACACATCAACGATTGAGGCGGCACTTGCCGGTGCCGCCTTCGGCAGCGTGCCCGAGCGCTGGCCGCTGCCGACGGCGACCACGCCACGGCAGTTGTGGCTGCGGGCCGTCGCGTCCGGCGGCCAGGGTCGCTACGCGAGTGCATACCGCGACTTGGCGGTGCTGCGCCGCACCGCTTCGGCGGGCCGGTTCGTCTCGCTGGCCCACAGCACGCAGGGATCATTCCTGCGCCAGCTCGGTTGGCACGCGCTGGCGCGGGGCTGGGACGGTCGTGCCCTGGCGCTCGCCGGCGCCGACGCGGAGGCCCGTGGCGACGCGCTGATCGGCCTGGCCGCCGACGCCCTCGGTGTCGGCCGCTTTGCCGCGGCGGCGACGTTGCTGACGCGCGCGGACCAGGACTTGACGCCCGCATCGGTGCCGGACCGGCTGGCGGTGCGCCGGCAGTGGGTGGCGGCCGAGTTGGCGATGGCGCGTGGCGAGGGGCAAATTGCGGTTCGTCACGCCGAGGAAGCCGTCGAGCAGGCGCGGGCGATGCGCATCAACATGCCCATCGACAGCACGGGGTCGGCGCGACACCGCGTCAAAAGCGACGTGGTGCTGGCCGCCGCGCTGTGCAGCGCGGGTAGCGCCGAGCGTGCACGCGCCGTCGCCGAGGCGGCACTTGATCAAACCGGCCGATTGGGACTGATTCCGCTTCGTTGGGCATTGGCTTGCTTGCTGATTGATATCGGAAGCGTCACGTTTGTGGCACAGGAGATGCGCGAAATTCGTGATAACTGCGCAGGCCAGGTGCGGCGCGCCGGTGGAACCTGGCGTTGCGCCTGAAACGGCCTTTCTGCCGTTATTGTCAGTGCGTTAGTTAGCCCTTGATGTGTCCGGTTTGTAACGTTGGAGATACCGCCGTCGATGACAATTCAAGGAGAACGTCTCGACGCTGTGGTTGCAGACGCCGCGGCGGGAGACGTGAACGCCTTGCGGGAGGTGCTCGAAACCATCCGTCCGATTGTCGTGCGCTATTGCCGGGCACGGGTCGGGATAGTCGATCGAGGCGGTCTGTCAGCTGACGACGTGGCTCAGGAGGTGTGCTTGGCCACCATAACGGCGCTACCGCGCTATCGGGATCGAGGACGGCCGTTCCTGGCGTTCCTGTACGGCATCGCGGCCCACAAGGTCGCCGACGCTCACCGGGCCGCCGGCCGCGACCTTGCCTACCCGGCTGAATCACTTCCCGAGCGCTGGTCGGCCGACGCCGGCCCGGAGCAGCGGGCCATCGAAGCAGATTCGACCAGTCGGATGAGCGAATTGCTCGAAATCCTGCCCGCCAAGCAACGGGAGATCCTGATCCTTCGCGTTGTCGTCGGACTCAGCGCCGAGGAGACCGCAGCCGCTGTCGGCAGCACCACGGGAGCGGTCCGGGTGGCCCAGCACCGTGCACTGTCACGGCTGAAGTCGGAGATTATCGCGGCAGGTGACTGTGCCTGATTTCGGTTACACACGATCAGAACAGCCGTCATTGGACGAGTTGGCCCGCGCCGACCTGCTGCTCGACGCGCTCGCCGAACGCGAGCCGGTCGACGCCGACGACCCTGAGGACAACGCTCTGGCGGCCTTGCTGGCGGACTGGCGCGACGACTTGAGGTGGCCGCCGGCCACCGCACTGGTTTCGCCCGAAGAGGCCATCGGGGCACTGCAGACCGGATTAGCGGAAGCCAGACGGAGCGGAAGCGGTGGACTCGGTCGTCGCGGCCTGGCGGCGATCGGGTCGGTGGCCGCGACGCTGTTGGTCCTGAGTGGATTCGGTGCCGTGGTGGTCGAGGCCCGTCCCGGTGATGCCTTGTACGGACTGCACGCAATGTTCTTCGACCAACCGCGGGTCAGTGACAATTCGATCGAGTTGTCCGCCAAAGCCGATCTGGCCAAGGTCCAGCAAATGATCGACCAAGGCGAATGGGATCAAGCCCATAATCAGCTTGCCGAGGTCAGCAGCACCGTGCAGTCAATAGACGACGGAGCAGGCAAGCACGACTTGATGGACGAGGTCAACCTGCTGAACACCAGGGTCCAGGCACGGAATCCGAATGCGACGGTGCCGCCCGCCGCGCCACCACCCAGCGCGCCGGCATCAGCAGGCCCGGCTTCGAAGGGCGCCAAACCGCCCAAGGCTCCGCCGGGTTCGAGCACTCCGCCGGTGGACTCGCCCAGCCCGTCACCGACTCCATCGGCAAGTGACCCAACGACTACGCCGCCTTCGGGTCGGCATCGGCATCACTCGCACTCCGATGCGCCCAGCACCCCGAGCACCACGCCCTAACCGGGCAATCAGCGCTGAGAGAAAAAAATTGGCCCGCGCTCAGTGGCGTCGGTGGAAGCCGTCGGCGTCTGACGTCGCTTCGTTGAGCGAGGCGTCGGCGTATCCCCGGCAGTAATCCCAGGTGACGTACGCGTCGGGTTCGGGGTCATAGGCTGGTTCGTGCGGACGGACTGTTCCGTCTATGAGCAGCTGCAGCAGGTTGGCACGCAACATGTCCCAGTCGTGATAGTGGTCTTGCTGACACTCGTCGCAACAAACCACAAGCCCGCGAATTCCCCTGTGCGCCAACAACGCTTCGTAAACCGCCAGATCGGCGAGGTCGGCCTCGACCGCCATTCGCTCCTGCTGATCCAGCGGTTGTCCGGGCTCGACAGCTTCCAGCGCCGCCGACGGGTCACAGGGGTCGTCGGCAAACGGGTCGGGTGGCAAACCCGGCGGGAGGTGGTCGCGCACGCCCCTAGCCTACGCAAGCGGGCGGTGATAACGCCAGCACGCACGTACCCGCCTTTGCGTGTTGGCAGGCAGGGCCCGCGGGGGGCACCCCCACATCGCGCCGCATCTACGGCGCGCCCGGACATGGCGGGCCACCAGTAGCCTGGCGAGCCGATAAGATGGGCTTCTTACTGCGCACGTGTATGGAGGGCCCCAATCATGTCCCGCGGCATGTCCCACCTCGAAGACAGCTCCGACCTGGTCGGCAGCCCGTACGTGCATGATGCTTCTCTGCCAGGCCTGGCGGCCGACCCGGTGCCGACCGGAGGCGACGACCCGCACAAGGTGGCGATGCTGGGGCTGACGTTCGACGACGTCTTGCTGCTGCCGGCGGCTTCCGATGTGGTGCCCGCCACCGCCGACACCTCCAGCCAGCTCACCCGCAAGATCCGGCTCAAGGTGCCGCTGGTCAGCTCGGCGATGGACACTGTCACCGAATCCCGGATGGCCATTGCGATGGCCCGGGCGGGTGGCATGGGCGTATTGCACCGCAACCTGCCGGTTGCCGAACAGGCCGGCCAGGTCGAAATGGTGAAGCGGTCCGAGGCCGGCATGGTTACCGATCCGGTTACCTGCCGGCCAGACTTCACCCTGGCCCAGGTTGACGCGCTGTGCGCCCGGTTCCGGATCTCCGGGCTGCCCGTCGTCGACGACTCCGGTGCGCTTGTCGGCATCATCACCAACCGGGACATGCGGTTCGAAGTGGACCAGTCCAGGCACGTGGCCGAGGTGATGACCAAAGCTCCGCTGATCACCGCTCAGGAGGGGGTCAGCGCCGACGCGGCGCTGGGCTTACTGCGCCGCAACAAGATCGAAAAGCTGCCCATCGTCGACGGTCACGGCCGGCTGACCGGGCTGATCACGGTCAAGGACTTCGCGAAGACCGAACAGCACCCGCTGGCCACCAAGGACAGCGACGGCCGGCTGTTGGTCGGCGCCGCGGTGGGCGTGGGCGGTGACGCCTGGGTCCGCGCGATGATGCTGGTCGACGCCGGGGCTGACGTGCTGATCGTCGACACGGCCCACGCACACAACCGCCTGGTCCTCAAAATGGTCGGCGACCTCAAGGCCGAAGTCGGCGATCGCGTCGAGGTGATCGGCGGCAACGTCGCCACCAGGTCTGCGGCCGCCGCCTTGGTCCAAGCCGGTGCCGACGCGGTCAAGGTCGGTGTGGGTCCGGGGTCGATTTGCACAACCCGGGTGGTGGCCGGCGTTGGGGCGCCTCAGATCACGGCGATTTTGGAGGCCGTCGCCGCGTGCCGACGGGCGGGCGTGCCGGTTATCGCCGACGGCGGACTGCAGTACTCCGGCGACATCGCCAAGGCGCTGGCGGCGGGCGCGTCGACGGCCATGCTGGGCTCGTTGCTGGCCGGCACCGCCGAGGCGCCCGGCGAGCTGATCTTCGTCAATGGCAAACAGTTCAAGAGCTATCGCGGCATGGGCTCACTGGGCGCCATGCAGGGACGGGGCGGGGCCAAATCCTACTCCAAGGACCGCTACTTCGCCGACGACGCGCTTTCGGAGGATAAGTTGGTGCCCGAGGGGATCGAGGGCAGGGTGCCGTTCCGCGGCCCGCTGTCGTCGGTGATCCACCAGCTGACCGGGGGGTTGCGCGCCGCGATGGGTTACACCGGCTCGCCCACCATCGAGGTGTTGCAGCAGGCGCAGTTCGTCCGGATCACTGCGGCCGGACTCAAAGAGAGCCATCCGCACGACGTCGCGATGACTGTCGAAGCGCCTAACTACTATGCCCGTTAAAGCCCGTTAGAAGCGCGCTGGATACCGGCATGGTCGAAATCGGGATGGGTCGCGCCGCGCGTCGCACCTATGAACTCAGCGAAGTCAGCATCGTGCCGTCGCGCCGCACCCGTTCGTCGCAGGACGTCTCAACGGCGTGGCAGCTGGACGCCTATCGGTTCGAGATCCCGGTGGTGGCACACCCGACCGATGCCTTGGTATCGCCTGAGTTCGCGATCGAACTCGGTCGGCTCGGCGGGTTGGGCGTGCTCAACGGCGAGGGGCTGATCGGTCGGCATGCCGATGTCGAAGCCAAGATCGCTCAGCTTGTCGAGGCCGCCGAAAAGGAACCCGAACCCTCCGCCGCGATTCGGCTGCTGCAAGAGCTACACGCGGCACCACTGAACCCGGAGCTGCTTGGCGCCGCGGTTGCCCGTATCCGCGAGGCCGGCGTGACCACCGCGGTACGGCTCAGCCCGCAAAACGCCCGAGCGCTGACGCCAGTGCTGCTGCAGGCCGGTATCGACCTGCTCGTCATCCAGGGCACGATCGTCTCGGCGGAGCGGGTGGCTAGCGATGGCGAGCCGCTGAACCTGAAGACCTTCATCTCTGAGCTCGACATTCCGGTGGTTGCCGGTGGTGTGCTCGACCATCGCACGGCGCTGCATCTGATGCGCACCGGCGCCGCCGGGGTCATCGTCGGCTACGGCTCCACCATGGGGGTGACCACCAGCGACGAGGTGCTGGGCATCCGCGTGCCGATGGCCACCGCGATCGCCGACGCCGCCGCCGCGCGGCGCGAATATCTCGACGAGACCGGCGGCCGTTACGTGCATGTGCTGGCCGACGGCGATATCCACACGTCCGGCGAGCTGGCCAAGGCTATTGCCTGCGGGGCCGACGCGGTGGTGCTGGGCACGCCGCTGGCCGAAGCCGCCGAGGCGCTGGGCGGCGGGTGGTTCTGGCCAGCCGCGGCAGCGCACCCGTCGTTGCCGCGTGGGGCATTGCTGCAGATCGCCGTCGGCGAACGCCCGACCCTGGACCGGGTTCTCAACGGGCCGTCCGACGATCCGTTCGGCGCCATCAACCTGATGGGTGGCTTGCGCCGATCGATGGCCAAGTCCGGGTATTGCGACCTCAAAGAATTCCAGAAGGTCGGCCTGACCGTAGGAAGCTGAGGCCAGCTCTCCCCGCGAGCAGACGCGAAAGCTCCTAAACCGTCGGCGTGTCGGGGGATTGTGCGTCTGCTCGGCCTGGGTCGATACTGGGGAAATGAAGTCGGATTACGACGTCCTGATCATTGGTTCGGGTTTCGGGGGCAGCGTCAGCGCGCTAAGACTCACCGAAAAGGGTTATCGCGTAGGCGTTTTGGAAGCCGGCCAACGCTTCGCCGATGAGGACTTCGCCAAGACGTCCTGGGATTTGCGCAAATTTCTGTGGGCCCCGAAGCTGGGTTGCTACGGCATCCAGCGCATCCATTTGCTGCGCAACGTGATGATCCTGGCGGGCGCGGGAGTAGGCGGCGGATCGCTGAACTACGCCAACACTTTGTACGTGCCTCCGGAGCCGTTCTTCCAAGATCAGCAGTGGTCGCACATCACCGACTGGCGGGCCGAGCTGACGCCGCACTACCAGCAGGCCCAGCGGATGCTGGGCGTGGTGCAAAACCCGACCTTCACCGACGCCGACCGCATAGTCAAAGAGGTCGCCGACGAGATGGGGTGCGGCGACACCTGGGTGCCGACCCCGGTCGGGGTGTTCTTCGGCCCCGACGGCACCCAGACTCCGGGCACGACGGTGCCCGACCCCTACTTCGGTGGCGCCGGACCGGAGCGCACCGGTTGCCTGGAATGCGGCTCCTGCATGACGGGCTGTCGATTCGGTGCAAAGAACACCTTGCTGAAGAATTACCTTGGGCTCGCGGAATCAGCAGGTACACAAGTGATTCCGATGACAACAGTGAAGAGCTTCGGGCAGCGGGCCGACGGAGTGTGGGAGGTGCGCACAGTTCGCACCGGCAGCCTGTTGAGCCGGGACAAACGGACATTCACCGCTCAGCACCTGATCCTGGCGGCGGGCACCTGGGGAACCCAGCATTTGCTGTTCAACATGCGGGACAAGGGTCGGCTGCCTCGGCTTTCGGATCAGCTGGGCGTGCTGACCCGCACCAACTCCGAATCGATCGTCGGCGCCGCGACGTTGAACGTCGTGCCCGGCCTGGATCTGACCCATGGGGTGGCGATCACGTCGTCGATTCACCCGACGCCCGACACCCACATCGAACCCGTCCGCTACGGCAAAGGTTCCAACGCGATGGGTCTGCTGCAGACCCTGATGACCGACGGGTCGGGTCGCGGCGGCTCCGACGTGCCGCGGTGGAAGCAGTTGCTGGAGCAAGCCCGCGAAGATCCGCGCGGCATCCTTCGGATGATCAACGTCAGCGGGTGGAGCGAGCGCACGGTGATCGCGCTGGTGATGCAGCACCTGGACAACTCGATCACCACGTTCACCAAACGCCGGAAATTCGGCCCGTTTAGCTGGCGCTGGTTTTCTAGCAAACAGGGCCACGGCGAGCCGAACCCGACGTGGATCCCGGCCGGCAACCAGTTCACTCGGCGCATGGCGGAGAAGATCGGCGGCGTGGCCGGCGGCACCTGGGGCGAGCTGTTCAACGTTCCGCTGACCGCGCACTTCCTCGGTGGCGCGGCGATCGGCGACAGCCCGGAGCACGGCGTCATCGACCCCTATCACCGGGTCTTCGGTTACCCGACGATGTTCGTCGTGGACGGGGCAGCGATCTCGGCGAACCTCGGCGTTAACCCCTCGTTGTCTATCGCCGCGCAAGCCGAGCGCGCTGCCGCGCTGTGGCCGAACAAAGGTGAGAACGATCAGCGACCGCTACAAGGGGACGCCTACCGCCGGTTGGCCCCGATCCCGCCGGAGCGGCCGGTGGTGCCGGCCGGTGCGCCGGCTGCGTTGCGCTGGTTGCCCATCGAGCCCATCAGCACCGCCGGCTGACGTCACCATCGGCCGGGCTCAACTCGCGACCGCTTCCAGCGGCGCGCCGCTGACCACCCGGCTGCGCTGCCCGTGCACGCTGACGGGTACGTCGCCCTGCAACGTCACCCGGTGCATCAACCGCGGCTGGTTGTCGTAGTCGTCGATCGCCCGGTGCTGGGTCGCCCGGTTGTCCCAGATGGCGACGTCACCGGCAGTCCAGCGCCAACGGATCGTGTTCTCGGGCTGCGTGATTCGCCGTTGTAGTAGTTCGAACAGTGTGTCGGACTCGTGGCTGTCCAGACCGACGAAGCTGCGCACGAAGTCGCCGAGCACCAGGGTGCGCTCGCCGCTCTCCGGGTGCACCCGCACCACCGGGTGTTCGGTCCGGAAGTCGGCCTTTTCGAATGCCTGGCGGAACGCCCGCTGGGCGTCGGTCATCGATGCGTAGGCCTCGTCGGTGATGTAGTCGTAGCGGTTGGTGTGCAGCGCCCACAGGTTCTCGACTAGGTGCTTGAGCGGTTCGGGCAGCTCTTCGTAGGCCGCGGCGGTCGACGCCCACAGCGTCGACCCGCCGTAGCTGGGCAGGGTGATCGCCCGCAGGATCGAGGCCTTCGGGTAGTTGGCCGCGAACGTGACGTCGGTGTGCCAGCGGTTGGCCTTGCCGTATTCGGAGTTGATCGGGGTGATGATCGGCGCGTTGTTGGCCGCCAGGAACGACGCGGCCGGATGCCCGACCGGTGTGCCCAGCAGGGCGCCGAATGCGAGCTGCTCGGCATCGTCGAGGTGGTCCTGGCCGCGGAAGAAGATGACCTTGTTGGCCACCAGCGCCTCGCGGATTTCCTCGACGGTGGCCGGGTCCAGGTCGCCGCCGAGGCGTACCCCGTCGACTTGGGCGCCGATGCGGCTGGCCAGCTTGGTGACGGTTACCGGATGTGTCATTTTTCGATCGTCCTTATTGGGATCACTTGTGTGTAGTCAATCGACTACATCAGCTAGTGTATACAGATGACTACAGAGTCGGCAAGTTCTGTGCGCCGCAAGATTCCCACCGGGCGTGCGGAGGTTGCGGAGGCTGTCCTGGAGGCCGCCACCGATCTGTTCGCGGAGCGTGGTCCGGCTGCGACGTCGATCCGCGACATCGCCGCCCGATCGAAGGTCAACCACGGCCTGGTGTTTCGGCACTTCGGCACCAAGGACCAGCTGGTCGGCGCGGTGCTCGACCACCTGAGTACGACGACGACCGCCTCGCTACAGGCCGACGCGTCGGCCGCGGAGGCCGAACGTGCGATGGACCGGCATATGCGGGTGATGGCCCGCACATTGCTCGACGGTTACCCGGTGGGGAGGCTGCAGACGCAGTTTCCAGGCGCCGCGCAGTTGTTCGACGCGATCCGCCCGGATCACGACAACGACCGCAGCGCACGTCTGGCCGTTGCCAATGCCTTCGCGCTGCAGTTGGGTTGGCGGCTGTTCGCGCCGTTCGTGCGCTCGGCGGCCGGTCTCGACGAGCTATCTGACGATGAACTGCGGCAGGCGGTGGCCGCCGAGGTAACCCGGATCGTCGCCGAGCCGCACTGACGTGCTCAGCCGTCCTTGCGCGCCAGACTCCGCCGGTGCATGGGCTCGCGGCCCGGGGGCTGGGGCGGTGGCGGTAGCAGTGACTTCCGCGGGCGCACGGCAACGGTTGTCGGTGAGTCCGTCTTCAGCGTGAGCTCTTCATCGGCGTGCCGGATGGTCAGCTCGGTACCGGTCCCGTCGCTCAGTGTGTAGGTGACGTCGGAGTGGTTGGCGTCGACGACGAGGCGGAAATCTCGCCACCGAATCCGGAACCGTAGCCGGGTGATGCCTTCGGGGAGTGCCGGGTCGATGTCCAGGATGCCTTCGTCGTCGCGCAGACCGCCGAAGCCCCCGACTATCGCCGTCCACGCTCCGGCAAGTGATGCCATGTGCAACCCATCGCGGGTATTGGCGTGCAGATCGCGCAGGTCGATCAGTGCGGCCTCGTAGGCATAGTCGTGCGCCAGCTCGAGATGGCCGACCTCGGCGCACATCACCGCCTGCGTACAGGCCGACAGCGACGAGTCGCGAACCATGCGCCGCTCGTAGTAGTCGACGTTGCGGGCCTTCTGTTCGGGTGTGAAGGCGTGGCTCTGCCACTGCATCGCCAGCACCAGGTCGGCCTGCTTGATCACTTGAGCGGGGTAGAGCCGCACATAGGCCTCATGCAACAGCAACGGGTATTTGTTGTCGTTCTCGAAATCCCACTCCGCGAACTTGGTGAATCCTTCGCATTGCTGGTGGACGCCGAGTTCCTCGTCGTAGGGGATGCTGACGGCGTCGGCGGCGTCGCGCCAGGAGGCCGCTTCTTCGGAGGTGACACCCATTGTCGCCGCCGCCTCGGGGTGGCGGTTGCAGGCATCGGCGGCGACGACCAGATTGTTCGCGGCCATCAGATTCGTGAACACGTTGTCACGGACGATCGCCGTGTACTCGTCGGGACCGGTGATCCCGTCGATGTGCCAGACGCCGTGCCGGTCGTGGTGCCCGATCGACATCCACAGCCGGGCGGTCTCGACCAGCACCGTGACACCACACTCCTCTTCCAGGGTGTGGTCGCCGGTGACTTGGCGGTAGCGCTCGAAGGCCATCGCGATGTCGGCGTTGATGTGAAACGCCGCGGTGCCCGCCGGCCAGTACGCCGAGCACTCCTGCCCCCGGATGGTCCGCCAGGGAAAGCTGGCACCTTTGAGGCCCAGTTCGGCCGCCCGCTCCCGTGCCATGTCCAGTGTCGACGCCCGCCAGCGCAGTGAGTCGGCGACCGCGTGCGGCAACGTGTAGGTGAGCACCGGCAGCACGTAACCCTCGGTGTCCCAGAATGCGTGCCCGTCGTAGCCGGTTCCCGTCAGCCCCTTACTGGGGATCGCCCGACGCTCGGCGCGGGCGCTGGCCTGCAGGAGGTGAAAGAGTCCGAACCGCACCGCTTGCTGAGATTCGCCATCGCCTTCGACCTCGACGTCGGCGTTGTCCCAGAAGTCATCGAGGTACTCCTTTTGGGAATCCACCAGCCCTTGCCACCCGCTGTAGCGGGCGTTGTGCAGCGCCGCGGCGGCCTGATCGCGCAGGGCCGGACGGGAGCGCTTGCTGGACCAGCCATAGGCCAGGTATTTGACGATGCGCAGCTTCTGCCCCGGGCGCAGCCCGCAGATCACGGTGGTGCGGGCCAGGTCGGCGCGCGCGTCGGTGGTTACCTCGAATCGCCCGGGCACCTCGATCTCGTGATCCATTCCCGCGGACATCATCAGGTCGCTGGCCCGGGTCCGGTGCATGAGAATTGCTCCGGTGTCGGTGTTTTCGTGGTCGACGGCCTCCAGGGGATTGTCCAGGATGGCCGCTACCCGGGGGTCGGCCGAGGTCGTCGGCTGGTCCTCGTTGGTAACGAGTTCGGACTGCACGTTCACCCGGACGAATTCGTCGACCGCCTCGACCACGTACTCGATGGCGGCGATACTGCGGTGCGTCAGCGACACCAATCGGGTGGAGGTGATTTTGACCTCCTTGCCCGACGGTGAACTCCAGTGCGCGTTGCGGACCAACAACCCTGTGCGCAGGTCGAGAACCCGCTCGTGGGAGATCAGTTTGCCGTACCGGACGTCGAACGGCTCGTCCTCGACGAACAGCCGAATGATCTTGCCGTTGGTGACGTCGACGACGGTCTGGCCGGCTTCGGGGTACCCGTACCCGGCCTCGGCATAGGGGAGCGGCCGGATTTCGTAGAAGGAGTTCAGATAGGTGCCCGGGAGGCCGTACGGTTCGCCCTCGTCGAGGTTGCCGCGCAACCCGATGTGCCCGTTGGACAAGGCGAACAGGGATTCTGACTGGGCTATGACGTTCAGATCGAGCCGGGTCTCGCGGACCACCCACGGTTCGACGGGAAAGGCTTCCTGCGTGATCATGACGGGAGCAATTCTGCCAGGTCGGTTATCACTACGTCCGCGCCGCTCTTGCGTAAATCCTCGGCCTGGCCCACTCGGTCGACGCCCACCACATAGCCGAAGTGACCGGCATGGCCGGCCGCCACACCCGATAGTGCGTCCTCGAATACGGCCGCTGCGTCGGGGGTGACGTTGAGCAACTGCGCCCCGCGCAGGTAAGAGTCCGGCGCAGGCTTGCCGGCGATGTGCTCTTCGCGCAGCGTGACTCCGTCAACCCGCTGCTGGACGAATTTCTCCAGCCCGGTGATGTGGAGTACCTCGCGAGTGTTGGCGCTCGAGGACACTACCGCGATACCGAGACCCGCGGCCGAGGCCGCCTCCAGGTAACGCCGCGACCCCTCGAATACCTCGACGCCATCGCGTTCGAGGATCTTCTGGAAACTGTCGTTCTTGCGGTTGCCCAGGCCATAAACGGTCTCTTTGTCGGCTGAATCGTCGGGACTGCCGTCGGGGAGTTTGATTCCCCGGCTGTCCAGAAATGACCGAACGCCGTCCTCGCGCTTCTTGCCGTCCACATATTTGCGGTAGTCCGCGGCGGAGTCGAAAGGCACGAATTTTTCTCCGGTGCGCTCGGCCCGTTGGGATAGGAAGGCGTCGAACATGGCCTTCCAGGCCTTGGTGTGCACGCTGGCGGTGTCGGTCAGGACACCGTCGAGGTCGAACAGGCAGGCACGCACTTTGTCGGGCAGACCCAGCACGCGGGCCTCACTCTCGGGTTGTGGGGGAGTACTTGGGTACTTGGGCGATACCACTCCACCATGGTTGCCCCCGTGCCGCCAGCGGTCTCAGCTTTTTTCTGCGCGCCGGACCGGTAGCCAGCATGCCCCGAGCGGCGCCGTCGAGTGCAACCCAGCACTAGTACTACGACGATGTGGTTGAAATCGCGGAAAAGCCTGTTGTCTGTGCAGCGCGCGCGCAAACGAACAGATATATCGCCTAGACCAGATAAACGGTCGAGAACATGACGCTCACCGCGCGACCATCGGATCCGCCCTGTCCCCAGTCGAAGACCGTGCTGGCCTGATTGGTCGTCGCCAGAACGAGATTGGGAACGAAGAAGGCCAGATACGCGGCCGCCGCAACCGGATCATTTGGGCAGCCATGCGGCCGCCCGACCCGGTGGGGGCTGCCTTCATAGCGCGCTTGCCCTTGCGACTCCTTGGATGGCTCGTAGGCGTCCGTCGGCAAGCCCGCGGGTGAGGTTCTCGACCTTCCGCTTGAAGTCGGTGACGAAGGCGTGCAGGCCGAGTGGGTTGGCCGGCTGGTTCAACAACACCTGCATAAATGCGCTTGCCTCATCGGTGAGATCGTTCCACTGCTCGATCACGAACCCGCTGGACTCGAGCGCGGCCCGCAACTGGTCGGGGGTGACAAGATGACTGCGTTCGGGTCGGTCGGCCCACGGGAGCGGATAGTCAAGCCCTTGAGCGTTCTCTGCGATTGTGATGTCCCACAAGCCGAGTCGACCATCGCTGACCAAGACGCGGCGTGCTTCGGAGTAGAGACGTTGCTTATCGGCCACGTTCATCTGGACGTGTTGGCTGATCGCGACGTCGAACGTGGCGTCGGCGAACGGCAGTTTGGTGACGTCGGCCTGACGAACGGATATACGTTCGCTTAACCCAACAAGTCCGTTAAGCCAACGGTTGGTGTCGCAGTACTCGTCGGTCAGATCGACTGCGGTAATACGGGAGCCGAAGCGGTCGGCGACCGCGCGGGCGGTGCCGCCGATTCCGCTGCCCGCGTCGAGCACCTCGCTGGTGTCGTCGATCTCGATCAGATCCAGCAGTTGGCTGGTGGCGATGCGGCCCATGGTGTGGAAGTCCTCCAACAGTCCGAGGTCTGCGGGCCGCAGGTGGTCGAGGTCTTTCCCGGCTGCGATGAGGGCGTGCTCGATGTTGCGTTGTGAGATGCCCGTCGAATACTGGGCCGCGATGGTGTCGTTCATGCGTGCACCAGCTCGGTGTGCTCGCCGCGCCAGAGTGCGGATTGGCCTGAAAATTGTGGATGTTCGGGCCGGGGATGCTGTTGGAGCCGGTCGAATCGGTCCAGCCGGTGCGTCGGCACGAGCCACGCGGTATTTGTCATCGGATTTCCTTTTCCAGTTGATCCCAATCGAACTCGGTGATGTCTTGGTTTCGGGACCGTGCTGGCAGCAGCCATCCCACGATGATCGCTGCGCCCAGCGCGATTCCTGCGCAGACCAGCGCGCTGACCCGCAGGCCGTCCAGGAATGCACGGTTGACGGCGTCGCGCACATAGCCGGACTGCCCCGCGGGTAGTTGCCCGATTACCCTGTGAGCCAGAGCCATAGAGTTGCGCATTGCATCGGTGGTATCGCGGGGTAATCCGGTGATCGCGCTCGCCGAGCCGAGATGGCCGGAGTACACCGACGCGAAGATGCTGCCCGCGATGGCGACACCCAGGGTCCCGCCAAGCTCGCGGGTGGTGTCGTTGACGGCCGAGCCGATTCCGGCCTTTTCTATGGACAACGACCCCATGATCGCCTCGGTGGCCGGCGCTACTGTCAGGCCGAGGCCGCCGCCGAGCAACACCATCTGCATTGCGATCTGGATGTAGGGCGTGGTCGCGTCGACCGTGGACGCCCATGCCAACCCTGTCGCGAACACGGCCAGCCCGCCGGCGACGACGGTTGTGGTGCCGACCCGTTCGACCAGTCGCGGCCCCACGATGCTGGCCAGGGCGATCAAAACGGCGACCGGCAGCAACCGAACCCCGCTCTGAAATGCGGTGTAGTTCTTGATGAATTGAAAGTACTGCGTAATGACGAAGATGAATCCGAACAACGTCAGAAAGCCCGCGGTCACCGCCAGGCTACCGCCGGAGAACCGGCGGTTGGAGAACACGGAGATATCCAGCATCGGGTGGGTGCTGCGTCGTTCCCAGAGAGCGAAGCAGACCAGAACAATTGCGGCCATGGCGAAGCCGGCGGCCGTCCGGGTGCCGCTCCATCCCCAAGCCGGTGCCTCGATGACGGTGTAGACCAACCCGGTGATTCCGGCTGCGGACAGGATCAACCCGGGAACGTCGACCCGGGGAGCCGCGGGATCGCGGGAGGTCGGGACGAACAGAATCCCGCCGATGATGGCAACCAACGCGATCGGAATGTTCACCAGGAAGATGGCGCCCCACCAGAAGTGTTCGAGCAGCCAGCCACCGCTGATCGGTCCAACGGCCACCCCGACGCCCACCATGGCCGCCCACAGTCCGATCGCCTTGGCGCGCGGAACCGGGTCGGTGAAGATGTTGGTGATCAGTCCCAGAGTGGTCGGGAAGATCGCCGCCGCACCGATGCCCATGGCGGCACGCGCGGCAATGAGTGCGTCCGCCGAATTCACCTGCGCGGCAATGCCGGAGGTGATCGCAAACAGGGCGAGCCCGAAGCTGAGCCAGCCCCGCCTGCCGTAGCGGTCGCTGAGGTTGCCGGCCGAAAGCAGCAGGCCGGACATGACCAAGGTGTAAGCGTCGACGATCCATTGCAGTTGCGCGGTGTCGGCACCGAGCTCGCGCGACAGGGTGGGCAGCGCGACATTGACGATGGTGGCGTCGACGCTGATGACGAAGACGCTGAGACAGATGACGGCGAGCGCCGGCACCGGGTGATTGCGGAGCATTGGGTCGGAACGCATCAGCAAGACTTTAAAGTTAATAGACAAGATTATCAAGTAACAAGTGGAAAAAGATGTCTACCACTTGTATGGTGGGGCTGTGCCCACTCGCAACTACAACCAGAACTGCCCCATCGCGCGCGGGCTCGACGTCCTGGGCGAGCGATGGACCCTGCTGATCCTTCGGGAGTTGGTCGGTGGCCCCCGTCGCTATGGTGATCTGCGCGCAGAACTGCCCGGCATCGCAACCAATCTGCTCGCTGAGCGGCTCAAAGAGTTACAGGAGGCCGGGCTCGTCGACCGCGCCGACCTACCCGCCCCCATCGGGCGCACCGTCTACACGCTCAATGACCTGGGCTGGCAGCGGGTGCTACCCATTCTGCAGAGCATGGCGTGGTTCGGCCTGGACCGGCTGGACCCGATCGACAGTGGTCCGGTATCGCCGCTGAACGGGTTCCTGGCCGGGATCCTGCTGGGCTTCGACAGCGGTAAAGCCGCAGGTTTGGAAATGGCCTGCCGTGTCGAGATCGACGGCCGCTGTTTCGAGTTCGCGGTCACCCAAGGGCGCCTCGCGGGCGCACAAGGCGAACCTGCGGTAACGCTCACGGCCAGCGCGGCAGATCTCGTCACCGCCCGCCTCGGTGCGGTCGATGCCAAGCGAAAAGCGGCCCTGCGGCGCATCAACTTCAACGGAGACCCGCGAGACGTCGAGGCGCTGCGTAGCTTGTTCTCGTTCCACTAAACTCATTCTCGTGGCCGAACCTGCTGACCTCGACAAGCCCGGACCGGTTGACCGGCCGGTATTGGTGGTCGACTTCGGTGCTCAGTACGCGCAGTTGATCGCCCGCCGGGTGCGGGAAGCGCGGGTGTTCTCTGAGGTCATCCCGCATACCACCACGGTCGAGGAGATCAAGGCCCGTGATCCGCTGGCGGTGGTGCTTTCCGGCGGGCCGGCCAGCGTCTACACCGACGGCGCTCCGCAGCTCGATCCCGCGCTGTTCGACCTTGGTCTCCCGGTGTTCGGCATCTGCTACGGGTTTCAGGCCATGGCACAGGCACTCGGCGGAACCGTCGCCCATACCGGCACCAGCGAATACGGCCGAACTGAGCTGAAAGTCCTTGGCGGTGAATTGCATTCGGGCCTACCCGATGTCCAGCCGGTCTGGATGAGTCATGGCGACGCCGTCACGGCCGCGCCGGACGGGTTCGACGTGGTGGCCAGCAGCCCGGGTGCCTCGGTGGCCGCCTTCGAGAACCGGGGCCGGCGCCTGGCCGGGGTGCAGTACCACCCGGAAGTGATGCACACCCCGCACGGACAGCAGATACTCAGCCGGTTTCTGCACGATTTCGCCGGGCTCGGCGCGGATTGGACGGCTGCCAACATCGCGGGTGCGCTGATCGACCAGGTGCGTGCGCAGATCGGCGGCGGCCACGCGATCTGCGGACTGTCCGGCGGTGTGGATTCCGCAGTGGCTGCGGCACTCGTGCAACGTGCCATCGGTGATCGGTTGACCTGCGTCTTCGTCGATCACGGGCTGCTGCGCGCCGGGGAACGCGCGCAGGTGCAGCGCGATTTCGTGGCCGCGACCGGGGCCAACCTGGTCACCGTCGATGCGGAGGACACCTTCCTCGAGGCGCTGGCGGGCATAACCGACCCCGAGGACAAGCGAAAGATCATCGGCCGCCAGTTCATCCGGGCCTTCGAGGGTGCCGTGCGGGATGTGTTGGGAGACAGTGGATCCGACGTTGAGTTTCTGGTACAGGGCACGCTGTATCCCGACGTCGTGGAGTCCGGCGGGGGCAGCGGCACCGCGAACATCAAAAGCCACCACAATGTCGGCGGCCTGCCCGACGACCTTCAGTTCAAACTGGTCGAACCGCTGCGGCTGTTGTTCAAAGACGAGGTGCGCGCCGTCGGACGAGAGTTGGGCCTGCCGGAGGAAATCGTTGGACGCCAGCCATTTCCGGGTCCGGGACTGGGCATCCGGATCGTCGGCGAGGTCACCGCTACGCGGCTGGACACGTTGCGGCGGGCCGATTCGATCGCGCGCGAGGAGCTGACGGCCGCCGGTCTGGACAACCAGATCTGGCAGTGCCCGGTGGTGCTGCTGGGCGACGTCCGCTCGGTCGGGGTGCAAGGTGACAACCGCACCTACGGGCACCCCATCGTGCTGCGGCCGGTTTCCAGCGAGGATGCCATGACCGCAGACTGGACCCGGGTGCCCTACGAGGTGCTGGAGCGCATCTCGACCCGCATCACCAACGAGGTGTCCGAGGTCAACCGTGTGGTGTTGGACATCACCAGCAAGCCGCCGGGCACCATCGAGTGGGAGTGACTGCCGCGAAAGTGCAACTGCCTCGCTAGTACCGAGCTCCTTCTCGGGGTATGCGTTGCTGGTAACACTTTCGCGGTAAAGCACCATTAGCCACACCAGCACCGGCCGCATAAAGCAGCCTCTCGCGTTTCTTGACGCCTGTCGGAGGGTGGGTGTTTACTCGAACATGTATCGAACATAGTTTCGAATAAACAGAGAAAAAGCTGCTAGGAGGCTTAGATGACCGCGGCTATTGTCTCTGATGCCTCCGGCTCAGGCCGCGCTGAGCAGCTCGAATCGCTACGCAGGCAGATGGCTTCAATCTCGGGGAAAACCTCGGGGAAGATGCCCGAGGCGGCCGCCACCCGCTCTGAAGACCTGCTGCCGGAATCGGAATCCCAGCTGCCGGTCCCAGGGTGGCTTTCGGAGCTGTTGCCGGCCCAGGTACCCCGGGGGACGGTGGCGGTGTTGTCGGGAGCCCGGTCACTGCTGTTGAGCATGGTGGCCGCGGTAACGGCGGCCGGCGGCAACGCGGCTATCGTCGGTCAGCCGGATGTCGGACTGCTGGCCGCCGTGGAGATGGGGGCCGACCTGAGCCGGCTCGCGGTGATACCGGATCCCGGGATCGATCCGGTGGAGGTGGCCGCCGTGCTCATCGACGGCATGGATCTCGTGGTACTTGGTCTGGGCGGGCGGCTGGTACCGCAAACACGGGCGCGGGCGGTGCTGGCCCGGGCCCGCCAAAGAGGCTGCACCCTGCTGGTCACCGACGGCGATTGGCAGGGGGCGTCGACGCGGCTTCAGGCCCGGGTCTGCGGGTATGAGATCGCTGGGGCCTCGGTGGGCCGGGCCGAAGCGCCCGCTCCCGGATTCGGACGAATCAGTGGGGTGCGGCTGCAGGTCAGCGGAGTGTGTGCGGGCAGACGGGTGATCGACCGGGCGCGGGCCGGGTGAATTCGGGTGGGTGCATCCCGAGTGCTGGCGATCTGGTGCATGGACTGGCCCGCCGTCGCGGCGGCGGCCGCTGCGGGTCAGCCCGCGACTGCCCCGGTCGCGGTCACCCTGGCCAACCGGGTGATCGCCTGCTCATCAGCTGCCCGTGCGGCGGGGGTGCGGCGCGGGTTACGGCGCCGGGAGGCGGCGGCCCGTTGCCCACAACTGCACGTCACGACCGCCGACGCTGACCGCGATGCCCGCTTCTTCGAGGGGGTGGTCGCGGCGGTCGACGATCTGGTGCCCCGCGCCGAGGTGCTGCGGCCCGGGCTCCTGGTATTGCCCGTGCGTGGGGCGGCCCGCTATTTCGGGTCCGAGCAGCAAGTGGCCGAGCGACTGATCGACGCGGTGGCCGCTGCGGGAGCCGAGTGCCAGGTGGGGATCGCCGACCAGTTGTGCACCGCGGTCTTCGCTGCGCGGGCGGGCCGTGTCGTGGAGCCGGGGCAGGATGCGCGGTTTCTGTCGGTATTGTCGATCAGACAGCTTGCCGCCGAACCGAGCCTGTCCGGCCCGGGGCGAGAAGACCTGACGGATCTGTTGTGGCGGTTGGGGATCCGCACCATCGGGCAGTTTGCCGCATTGCCTCGCACCGACGTGGCTTCCAGGTTCGGCGCCGACGGGGTGACCGCGCACCGGTTCGCCCGCGGCGCATCCGAGCGGGGACCGTCCGGGCGGGAGCTGCCGCCAGAACTCGAGGCCGTGCTGGACTGCGACCCGCCGATCGACCGGGTTGACGCCGCGGCATTCGCGGGGCGTTCGCTGGCGGCCACGTTGCATCGGACGCTGATGGCCTCCGGGGTGGGATGCACTCGGTTGGCCATCCATGCCGTCACCGCCAACGGCGAAGAACTGAACCGGGTGTGGCGGTGTGCGGAGCCGTTGAGCGAGGACGCCACCGCCGACCGGGTGCGCTGGCAACTGGATGGGTGGTTGAGCAATCGGACCACCCGGGACCGCCCGACCGCACCGGTGACGCTGTTGCGATTGCAGGCGGTCGAGGTGGTTTCCGCCGGGGCATTGCAGCTGCCGCTCTGGGGTGGTCTCGGCGAGGAGGACAGGCTTCGAGCCCGTCGGGCGCTGGTGCGGGTTCAGGGCTTGCTCGGCCCGGAGGCAGTGCGGGTGCCGGTGCTCAGTGGCGGTCGCGGGCCGGCCGAACGCATCACGTTGATCCAGCTGGGCGACGAGCCGGTACCGCGGGCCGATCCGGATCTGCCGTGGCCGGGCCGACTGCCCGAGCCATCGCCGGCCGTGCTGCTCGACGATCCGGTGGAATTGCTTGACGACCAAGGAAATCCAATACGGGTGACCAGTCGGGGGATGTTCTCGGCCGATCCCGCGATCCTGACCGCCAGCGGCCGGGACGACAGGTTGCGCTGGTGGGCGGGACCGTGGCCCGTCGACGAGCGGTGGTGGGACCCGGATCGGTCGGCAACCGCAGCCGGCCGCACCGCCCGCGCCCAGGTACTGCTGGAGAGCGAGCGTGCTTTGCTGCTGTGCTTCCGCCAACGGCGGTGGTACCTCGAGGGAAGCTACGAGTAGTGACTAGCCCGTCAAACCGCGCGCGAACGGTCCGACCCGCTCGATGAGCCGGTCGAAGAACAGCGCCGCATCCCCCGTTTTCAGGTCAATGCCGATCAGGGCATTGGGTTTTCGGCTCCAGCGTCCCGACCAATCGGTCACCGTCATGCCGCGGGTCAGGGTTCCCGTCAGCTCGACGTCCACCGTCGCCGACCGGGTCGCGATCAGTTGCGGATCCAGCGCGACGGCAGCTGCCAGCGGGTCGTGCAGGTGCGCCAGGTATCCGTGCCCATTGTCGTGATAACCCTCCAGGTAGAACCGCAATGCGTCCTCGATCACGCGGATCACCGGATTGGACGCCGTCGACCGGGTGCCCCGCTTGTCGAGCACGCTCATCAGTGTTGTCGTCGACCCTGCGGCGGCCGCCAATCTGGCTAGGGTCTCTGGGGTTATCGCAACGTTGCGAGTCAGATTCAACCCGCACAGGATCGGCAGCCCCTGCGCATCACTGCCTTCGACGGGCCAGGCAGCGAACACCTCGGCGGCTGCCTCGGGATCGACGCTGATGTTCCATTCCGCGACCGGGGTCGTATTGCCGAGGTGGTCGTAGGAGCCGCCCATGATCACCAGCCGGCGCAACAGCGACGGCAGCGCTGGTTCGGCGCGCAGGGCCAGCGCCAGATTGGTCAACGGGCCGGTCGCCACCCCGACCAGTTCGCCGGGAAACGCGTGTGCCGCGCGCACCCAGGCCGTCGCGGAATCGTAGTCGGTAAGCCGGCGATCGGTCGGCGGCAGCTCTGCATACCCCATCCCCCGGGGGCCGTGGACCTTCGATGGGGCGCGCATGGGGCCGGTCAGGGTTTCTTCGGATCCCTTGGACACCGGGATATTGGTGGTTTGGCACAGCTCGAGCAGGCCGAGGTTGTTTTCGCAGACCTGTTGTACCGCAACATTTCCACCGGTCGACGCGATGCCGATTACGTCGGCTTCGGGACTGGCCAGCAGGTATATCAAGGCCAGCGCGTCGTCGACGCCGGTGTCGACGTCGAGAAAGATCGGCGATCGACCGGTGACGTTCATCCGGTAAATCGTACGGTCACCAGTGCACCCCGGGCACCAGGCGGATCGCCTTCCGGATGGGCCTTGGGACCCCAATGCGGGCCGCGGCTCGGGCCGGCCGTTTTGGCCGGCGGCGCGGCAAGAGTTGTGCTGCAATGGCTTCGGGTGCAGTAACGCCCCGCGCGGCGGCGGAGTCGGGGTAGCCCAAGTAAAGCTGGTGCAGAAATCGCCGCGAGGTCTTTGGCGCGAGGTAGTTACCGGCCTCGGCGAAGGTGCCCAGCGGAGTGTCGATCCGCGCCGGCTTCTCGATGAGTCCCCGCACCACCATTGCCGCTGCGTGTTCGGGGCTGATCGGCGGCACCGGGTTAAGCCGCTGGGACGGCGCGATCATGGGTGTCTTGACCAGCGGCATATGGATATTGGTGAATGTGATGTGGTCGGAAAGCGTTTCGGAGGCGACCACGTCGGAAAACGCGTCGAGCGCCGCCTTGCTCGGCAAATACGAGCTGTACTTCGGGTTGCGGGCCTGCACGCCCGCGCTGGACACGTTGACGACGTGGCCGAATCGGCGCGCGCGCCAGTGCGGCAGCAGCGCCAGCACCATCCGCACCGCGCCGAAGTAGTTGACCGCCATCACCCGTTCGTAGTCGTGCAATCGATCGGTCGAATTGACCACCGACCGGCGGATCGACCTGCCCGCGTTGTTCACCAGGTAATCGACATGATCGAAGCGACCCAGGATGTCCTTGACGGTGTGCTCCACCGACGTGTCATCGGTGACGTCGCACGTAAAAGCGTGTGCCTGCCCGCCGCCGGCGCGGATCTCGGCGACCAGCTCGTCGAGTGCGTCGGCGCTACGGGCCAGCGCGAACACCGTCGCGCCGCGCTCGGCGACGGCGATCGCCGAGGCCCGGCCGATACCGCTGGAGGCGCCGGTGATGATGACGTGCCGGCCGGCCAGAGGGTGCTTGGGGTCGGCGCGGCGCGCGCGGTCGGGATCGAGGTGCTCTGCCCAGTACCGCCACAGCCTTGGCGCGTAGCCGGCGAAATCGGGGACCACGAGATCGGCGTTTCCCGAGCTTTGCAATGCTTTTCGGGTCTTGTCGCTGGCGAATGTGGGCGCCAGGTCCACGACGTCCAGAACCTCGGCGGGAATCCCTAGCTGGGTGGCGGCCATGTTGCGCAACACCTTGGCACGCCCGGTCACCTGCAACACCGGTGCGGCCAGTGAGCGGGGCAGCGAGCCACGAACCGGGGGTAAGCCGGCCGTTTCAGCGATGCCGCAGTAGATGCCGCGCAGTCCAATGGCTTTCGGCGCTGTCAAGTGAAACGTCTGGCCGTCCCGATCGTCGGCGTGCATGAGTGCGACGAGCGCGTCGACGACGTAATCGACCGGGACGATGTTGGTACGCCCGGTGTCGGGCAGCAGCATCGGGGTGAACCTGGGCAACACGGCCAGCCTCGCGAGCACCCCGAAGAAGTAGTACGGCCCGTCGATCTTGTCCATCTCGCCGGTGCGGGAATCGCCCACCACCACCGCGGGACGGTAGACGCGGTACCGCAGCCCGGGCGTGGAGCGCACCAGCAGCTCAGCTTCGAACTTTGTCTGGTGATAGGGCGTCGGCAGCTGCTGGCCGACGTCGAAGTCGTCCTCGATGTACTCGCCGGCGAAGTCGCCGGCCACGGCGATCGAGGAAACGTGGTGAAATGTGGCGTCCAGCCGCCGGGCCAATTCGATGGCGGCCTGGGTGCCCTCGACGTTGATGGCCCGTTGCTCCGTATCACCAGCCGTGATGTCATAGATCGCCGCGCAGTGCACCAGATGATCGACCGCGCCCAGCTCGGCGATGGTCTGGTCGCTCAATTCCAGCTCCGTCAGGTCGCCGACCAGTGGCTTTGTTCGTTCATTCCACTCGACCGACAGGCGTTCGAAGCGACCCAGCGACTGACGGCGGACCAGCACCCACACTTGCGCATCGGGCTGGGATTCCAATAAACGTGCTACGACGCGGCGGCCAATAAACCCGGTACCGCCGGTAACGACATACCGCATGCAGCCCATCGTGGCGGCTGGTGGCAGCACACGTCAACCCGGTCAGCTGAAGTTGCGGATGCCGTCCCAATCCACCAGCGTCCACCCGGTCATGGGGTTGCCGGTCACCACGACCCGGCCGGCGTTCGGCAATGGATGGCTGGTCAGCAGCGTGTCCTTGACGTTCTTCGCGTTCATCAGCGTCCAGACCATGATCGCGGTCCCTTGGGAGAAAACGACCGGGCTTGTGTGGCCGCTGTCGTAGACCTTCCGGACGGCCCCGCTGAACTGGTTGTTGAACTGCTTTCCGCTGATCGACCCCGGTATGCTGTCTTGGGTATCACCGTGAATCCAGTCGACCGGTGCCACCATGTACGTCGAACTGGCCATGGTCTCGGGTTTGCCGTTGTACCAGCCGGCATTGAGTGACTGCAGGCCGTCAAGGACCTCGACCTGCTTACCGAGTTCGCTGGCCAGCGGAGCGGCAGTCTGCTGGGCTTCCGCCATGGCGGACGAGTAGATGCCGTCGATGTTGTGGGAAACCTGATTCACCAGCTGTTGGGCCTGCCCCTTGCCGTCGGAGGTCAGGCTGGGCCCCGGTGCGTCGGTGTCGATAACCCCGTCCGCGTTCGCCTGGGACTGAGCGTTTCGGACGAAGGTCAGGGTGATGCTGCGTGCCTGCGGTGATCCGCCGCAGGCACCGACGATTACCGTTGCGGCGAGCACCGCTAAGACTTGGGAGGTTTTCCAGCCCCTGCTGCGGTTGGCCATGGCGATAGCTTGCCCCGCCGACGGTGCCGGTGGGAAGAGTTTGCGATGGTTGGGTACGCAAAACGGCTTGAATTTGGTATCGAGAGGAGACTCAGATGGCGATTGACCCGAGTGCGATCGGTGCGGTAACCGAGCCGATGTTGTTCGAATGGACCGATCGGGACACCATGCTGTACGCCCTCGGCGTCGGTGCAGGCCTCGACGACTTAGCATTCACCACGGACAACAGCCATGACACCCCCCAGCAGGTGCTGCCCACCTACGCGGTGATCTGCTGCCCGGCGTTCGGCGCGGCGGCCATGATCGGAAAGTTCAACTGGGCCTTGCTGTTACACGGTTCCCAGTCCATCCGGCTGCATGCGCCGCTGCCGGCCGCGGGCAAGCTCTCGGTGGTCACCGAGGTCGCCGACCTGCAGGACAAGGGCGAAGGCAAGAACGCGATCGTGGTGCTACGCGGCAGCGGTACGGATCCGGATTCGGGGACTCTGGTCGCCGAGACGCTGACCACCCTGGTCATTCGTCAGGCGGGCGGGTTCGGGGGAGTGCCTGGTGAGCGGCCCACCGCACCGGAGTTTCCCGATCGTGAGCCCGACGCTCGGGTTGCCCTGCCGACTCGCGAGGATCAGGCGCTGATCTACCGGCTTTCCGGGGACCGCAACCCGCTGCACAGCGACCCGTGGTTCGCCAAGGAGATGGCCGGGTTCCCCAAGCCGATCCTGCACGGACTGTGCAGCTACGGGGTGGCGGGCCGCGCGCTGCTCGCCGAGCTCAGCAACGACGTCGCCGCCAACATCACCTCGATCGCGTCGCGGTTCACCTCGCCGGTGTTTCCCGGCGAGACGCTGAACACGCTGGTCTGGCGGACCGAGCCGGGCAAGGCGGTGTTTCGCACCGTCGTGGACGGAGCCGACGGCGCCGGCTCCCGGGTGGTGCTCGACGATGGCGTGGTGGAGTTCGTCGAGAGTTAGCTCGATTCCAGTTTTCGGTAGTAGTGCAGATATGCGAGCGCCGGTACGGCGATGAACGTGACCACGATCAGGGCGATCGAGAAGTAGTTGGCGCCGCCCTGCGCGGTGAGGAAGATGGTCCGGTAGTCGAACGACACGGCCAGCGCCACCGAGATCGCGACCGCGGCTATCGGCAACACTTTGTCGGTTAGCGGATTTCGTTGCACCGACGGGTGGTCTCCGGTTCGGTCCCGCGCCAATGCGATCACGGCGATCGGCACGATGATGAACTGGACGAATCGCGCGATTACCGCGAGGCCAAGCAGGTTCACCGTGTCGAAACGCAGCGCCAGAGGGAAGGCCAGCGTCAACGACGCGGTGATGCCGAAAGCGAGCATCGGAACGCCGAATCGGTTCTTGCCCGACAAGCGTTGCGGAAGGATTCCATTGTCCGACAGTGCCGTCCAAAGTCGGGGAGCGCCAAACGATATGGACACGTTAATGCCGAACATCGATACCAAGGCACCGATGATGACGATCGTCCGGAAGACGTCGTTCTGGATGGCACCCGCGAGCGTCACCGGGTGATCGGATCCGACGACCTTGTCCGCTCCCAGCAGCATTGCCACCACCACAGCGAGGACGTAGACGGCGCCGACGCTGATGATCGCTAATGGTATTGCCTTTGGCAGAGTTCGCTCCGGCTCGTCCATCTCCTCGGCGGCGTTGGCGACCGATTCGAAGCCGGTGAAGGCGTACAGCGCGGCCATTGTGCCAAGTATCAAACCCGCCACAGCGCCATGGCTCACCCCGATGACTCCGAACAGCGCGTACGACGTGGGCTGGTAAACACCCGCCGAAGTGGACGTCCCGTAGTTGTTGACGTGCTGTGTGACGACGATCCAGAGCCCGCCGGCGATGAACACCGCTAGCGCGAATAGCTTGCCTACGGTCGAGATGCCGTTCGCCCAGCTGATCACCCGGTTGCCGAACATGTTGATGGCCAAGAGCACTCCGATAAAGACGAGAAACGTCAGCGTCTTCACGCTGAACAGTTCGGTGTCTTGGGCCCACGGCTTGTCGGGAAGGACCACTTTCAACAGGGTCGAGACGAAGAAGGTCGCCAGCACACCCCACGCGATGGAAGCGGTGATCGCATGGGTGACACCGACATAGATGCCGATGCGCTCACCGAATGCGGCCGTCGTGTAGGCGTAGGCGGCGCCGTTGGTTTCGACGTACCTGGCCGCCGCGGCGAAGACCACCGCCATGACGCCCGTGAATAGTCCGGCCAGAATGAAAGCCAGAGGTGCGTTTGGTCCGGCGAGCTTGATCACCGAGCCGGGAGTCAGGAAGATACCCGCTCCGATGATCCCGTTGATCCCGAGCATGACGACGCTCCAGAAGCCAAGCTTGCTGATCGCAGGTGCGCCCATTCGCCGATCGTCGGCCGCCGGGCTATTTTCCACGTGCTTCAGTTATTTGACGTGCCAGCGTGTCGGTGAACTCGGCGGCGCGAGCGGGGCCGTCCAGGGCGAATAGGGCGGCGGTGGCGCGGTTGCCGTCATCGTTGTGCCGCACCAAGATTGGAATACCGGCGTCGTGCACCGCGTCGAATGCGTCCTCATCGGTGATGTCGTCGCCGAGATAGATTGGCACCAGCGGAGCGGAGGGGTCTTGCGGCAAGTGGTCCATCACCCAGTGAAGTGTTTTGCCCTTGTCCCAGTCGATATCCGGGCGCAATTCGATGACTTCGCGACCGGTAGTCACCTTGAGCGCGTCGCGCTGGCCCGCTGTGCGCACGGCCGCCGCGACCTCGTCAACGCGGTCACGAGCCGCGTTTCGGTAGTGCACCGCAACGCCAAACCGCTTGTGCTCCACCATAACACCAGGAATTAAACCGATCCGCTGGCGGAGCCGGGCGGCCGCCTCTTCCAGCATCGGGATCGCCGCCGTCGCGGCGTCGTTCTGATGGTGCGTTCCGTCGGGCGCGGTCAGCTCGAAACCATGGCTGCCGGCGTACCAGATACCCGGTAGGCCAACACGCTTTGTCACATCGGCGAGATCGCGGCCAGACAATACAGCGACCGGACACTGCGCGGCCAACTTTTCCAACGCCTCGGTCGCCCCGGCAACCGGTCTGGCCGCGTCGGGATCGTCGACGATGTCGGACAGCGTGCCGTCGAAGTCGAAGAACACCGCCGGCGGCTGGGAAAAGAGGCTGTCGGCCAGGCGCAGGGCCTGCAACGCATCGGGAAGCTGCGACATCCGCAGGTCCCCCGTTCGGACAGTGATTTCGCTCAGGTCGGCGACCACCGTGTCGGCGCCGAGGCTCAGATATTCGTGCTGCCCGCGCTGGTCGACACAGATCACCAAAGCGAATCCACTGTCGCGCGCGGCTGTGACGGCCGTCGCGTCGTGCGCGACGACGGCGCACCGGCCCGGCCGGACCCCAGCGCGAGCTGCGGCGCCGATCGGATCCGTTGATGAAAAATCCGCTGAGCCGATACCGGCTTCCTGCAGCCGTGCGATCAGCGGTGTCGGGTCGACTTCGGTGTCGAAGAGCACCGCGTCAACGCGGCGCGGGTCGATCGTGACCGGCATTAACCAACCCTCTCACGGTGATCAACGCCGCCGTGGTTGGGCCAGTGTCAGGCGTGTTCCGGCCTGGAGACGGGTACCTGTTGCGTCCGACTGGGAATCGCGCGGGACGAACGCTTACGCCGGCGGTCTTTGCCGAACAGCAGAACTGAGTCTTGACTGAGCGCCACCATTCGCGCCATCCCCAACTCGATGCCCGCGGCAAGCTGCCTGATGTCGGGCGCCGCGTCGTAGCCGGCGGTGATGCCGAATACCAGTTCGTCGCCGTAACTGAGCACCGCGACTCCGGTGCTAAGCGCCCGCGCGGTCGGTGGGATCGGCAGCACCCGCTCCAGCCGCCGGCCCATCAGCCGTAATTGCTGGCGCGGCCCGGGCGCATTGGTCGCCAGCGTCACGATTCCGCGTTGCGGCAGCCGGGTCAGCAGCGCAATGGCTTGTCCGCGCAGCAAAAGTGGCAGGCAGTTGATCGCGGACTCCAAGATGCCGGACTGATGCTGCTCGTTCTGCCCGGCCTCCACCCGGTTATGCACCGTCCGCAGTCGCTGGACCGGGTCGTCATGTTCGACAGGCAAATAGGGCAACATGGCCGATGCGCGATTGTCGGCTCGCGCCATGGTGCGTAGTGAGTCGGCCCGCGGTTGTTCGCCGCGGCTTAGCAGAACCTTGCGGAAGCCTTCCGTAATCGCCGCAAGAGCTACGTCGTTGGCGGTGACACCGAACTTGCGACACACACTGTCGACTGCATCGATGGGCACTCGCACCGTGCTGTAGCGCCGCTTGGTGGCGACCGGGTCGATTGACGGGGTCCACGCCGCGGGCCAGACCGCACCGGAGAGTGCGCCGGCAACCTCAGAAAACCGCCACAGGGCGCCGGACCAACTTGGCTTCCGCGTAGGGGACGAAACTTGCTTGGCGCCGGCATGCGTCGCAAACGCGTCGGTGTTGGCGTCGTCGCACAGCCTGGTCAGAATTTGGGCGGCCGAGGTGCCGTCGGCCAGGCAGTGGTGGATCTTCATCAAGATCGCCCACCGGTTGCCCTTCAGGCCTTCGATGATCCAGCACTCCCAGAGTGGGCGCTCCAGGTCGAGGGGGCGCTCCAGCGCCTGGGCGACCGCCCGGAACAGTCCAACGTCGTCGCCCGGTCGGGGAATCGCGACCCGGTGCAAGTGCTGGGTGAGGTTGAATCCCGGGTAATCGATCCAGTGCTGAGCAGTGTCGGCGGGGTGCGTCCGCAACAATTGAGTGCAGTGCGGGATCGGCTGAATCCGTTGTGCCAGAAGTATTTTAAGCAGATCGAAATCTGGCACGGCGCCGTCGACAATCGCGACCGCGGCGATCGCCAGGCTCGCGTGCTGATACGGGTCTTGAGCTTTGAGATAAGTCGTATCCAGTGTCTTCAGCTGTGCCATGCTCAGTACCGCCGTCATTTTCTGCCCCTGTACCAGTATCTGCTCGGCGACCCCATCGTGGTAGGCCCAGCGGTGTTAAGAACGCGTTTTGAAGTTAAAGATGCGTTTAACAACTACTACTCCTATCGAACATTTGTTCGATAGGATCCGATAGTGGGTTGGTTTAATGGGCCGCCGAGCTGGGCGGAAATGGAGCGGATACTCGACGGCAAGCCACGCCATGCCGGCGGTCCGGCTGCGGCCGAGCCTCCCGAGGACGTTCCCTGGTCGCGCAAGCGCGGGAAGTATCAGCCGCCGGACCCAAAAGCCGAAGACGCCCGGACGGCCCGCTCCTCCGTCCCATATGCCGAGCTGCACGCGCATTCGGCCTACAGCTTTCTCGACGGGGCCAGCACGCCGGAGGAGCTGGTAGAGGAAGCTGCTCGGCTGGATCTGCGCGCTCTCGCGCTGACCGATCACAACGGCCTGTATGGCGCGGTGCGGTTCGCCGAAGCGGCCGCCGAGCTCGATGTGCGCACGGTATTCGGTGCCGAGTTGTCGCTAGGTTCGGAGGCACGCACCGAGAAGCCGGACCCGCCCGGTCCGCATCTACTGGTGCTGGCCCGCGGCCCGGAAGGATACCGACGGCTATCGCGACAGCTGGCCGTGGCGCATTTGGCCGGCGGCGAGAAGGGCAAGCCGCACTACGACTTCGATGCGCTGACCGAGGCGGCGGGCGGACACTGGCACATCCTCACTGGATGCCGCAAAGGCGCCGTCCGCCAAGCGCTTTCCGAAGGCGGTTTGGAATCGGCGGAACGGGCGCTGGCCGATCTGGTGGATCGGTTCACCGCTAGCCGGGTCAGCATCGAGTTGACCAGTCATGGTCAGCCGCTCGACGACGAACGCAACGCGGCGCTGGCGGGGCTGGCGCCGCGCTTCGGTGTCGGCGTCGTCGCCACTACCGGAGCGCATTTCGCCCATCCGTCGCGCGCCCGGCTGGCGATGGCGATGGGCGCTGTCCGGGCCCGGCAATCCCTGGATTCAGCCGCCGGGTGGCTGGCTCCACTGGGTGGCTCACACCTGCGGTCCGGTGCGGAGATGGCCCGGCTGTTCGCGCAACGGCCCCAGGTGGTGACAGCCGCCGCCGAACTCGGCGAGCAGTGTGCGTTCGGGCTGGCCCTCATCGCTCCGCAGTTGCCGCCGTTCGATGTACCAGACGGACACACCGAGGACAGCTGGTTGCGGCGGTTGGTCATGGCCGGCGCGGGCGACCGCTACGGGCCGGCCGAGGGCGCCCCGCGCGCGTACTCCCAGATCGAGCACGAACTGAAAGTCATTGCGCAACTGAATTTTCCGGGTTACTTCCTGGTGGTGCACGACATCGCACGGTTTTGCCGGGAGAACAACATCTTATGTCAGGGCAGGGGATCGGCGGCTAATTCCGCGGTCTGTTATGCCCTGGGCGTCACGGCGGTCGATCCGGTGGCCAATGAGCTGTTGTTCGAGCGCTTCTTATCGCCGGCCCGCGATGGGCCACCCGACATCGACATGGACATCGAGTCGGATCAGCGCGAAAAGGTCATCCAATACGTCTACGACAAATACGGTCGCGACTACGCCGCCCAGGTCGCCAATGTCATCACCTACCGGGGCCGGATCGCGTTGCGCGACATGGCCCGCGCTCTTGGCTTCTCACAGGGTCAGCAGGACGCGTGGAGCAAGCAGATCAGCCACTGGAACGGATCGGCCGACTCTCCCGACATCCAGGACATCCCGCCACAGGTAATCGACCTGGCGAACCAGATTCGGAATCTGCCACGGCATATGGGGATTCACTCCGGCGGCATGGTGATCTGCGACCGCCCGATCGCCGATGTGTGTCCGGTGGAGTGGGCACGCATGGAGAACCGCAGCGTCCTGCAATGGGACAAAGACGACTGCGCGGCCATCGGTTTGGTGAAGTTCGACCTACTCGGGCTGGGCATGCTCTCGGCGCTGCACTATGCGAAAGACCTGTTGGCTGAACACAAGGACATCGACGTGGACCTGGCCAGGCTGGATCTCTCCGAACCAGAGGTGTACGAGATGCTCTCGCGTGCCGATTCCGTCGGCGTGTTCCAGGTGGAGTCGCGCGCACAGATGGCCACTTTGCCGAGGCTCAAGCCACGGGTGTTTTACGACCTGGTGGTGGAAGTCGCGCTGATCCGTCCCGGGCCCATCCAAGGCGGGTCAGTGCATCCCTACATTCGGCGGCGCAACGGCCTGGACCCGGTTGTCTACCATCACCCGTCCATGGAACCGGCATTGCGAAAGACGCTGGGAGTACCGCTTTTCCAGGAGCAGCTGATGCAACTCGCCGTCGACTGCGCCGGCTTCTCGGCCGCCGAGGCCGACCAGCTCCGGCGGGCCATGGGGTCCAAGCGTTCGACCGAACGCATGCAACGGCTGCGCGGCCGGTTCTACGACGGCATGCGCACGCTGCATGGCGCCCCCGACGAGGTGATCGGCCAGATCTACGAAAAGCTGGAGGCATTCGCCAATTTCGGGTTCCCGGAAAGCCATGCGCTGTCCTTCGCGTCGCTGGTGTTCTACTCGTCGTGGTTCAAGCTGCACCACCCGGCGGCGTTCTGCGCGGCGCTGCTGCGCGCACAGCCGATGGGTTTCTATTCACCGCAGTCGCTGGTGGCCGATGCGCGCAGGCATGGCGTACTGGTGCACGGCGCATGCGTCAACGCCAGCCTCGCGCACGCCACACTCGAGAACGCCGGAGCGGAGGTCCGCCTCGGGCTGGGTGCGGTCCGCCATATTGGCGACGACCTCGCCGCCCAATTGGTCGAGGAGCGAACGGTCAACGGCCCGTTCGCCTCGCTGCTGGACCTGACTACCCGGCTGCAGCTGAGCGTGCCGCAGACCGAAGCGCTGGCGACGGCAGGCGCGCTGGGCTGCTTCGGGATGTCTCGGCGGGAGGCGCTGTGGGCTGCTGGATCCGCGGCCACCCAACGGCCCGGCAGGTTACCGGGTGTGGGGTCGTCATCGCATATCCCGGAGTTGCCGGGGATGAGCGAGCTGGAACTGGCCGCCGCCGACGTGTGGGCCACCGGCATCTCCCCGGACAGTTACCCGACGCAGTTCCTCCGGGCAGACCTGGACGCGATTGGGGTGTTGCCCGCCGAGGCGCTGGGATCGGTGCCCGACGGCGACCGCGTGCTGATCGCCGGTGCGGTGACCCATCGGCAGCGTCCCGCAACTGCCCAGGGGGTGACGTTTATCAACCTCGAGGACGAGACCGGGATGGTCAACGTGCTCTGTACACCAGGGGTCTGGAAGCGACACCGCAAGCTGGCGCACACGGCCCCGGCGCTGCTGGTCCGCGGTCAGGTCCAAAACGCAAGCGGGGCGATCACTGTCGTGGCCGAGCGGTTGGGCCGCATCAAGCTGGCGGTGGGCTCGAAGTCCCGCGACTTCCGCTGATTCTTCGCGAGAGTGCAGTTACCGACAGGTTTCTCGAGAAACGTGTCGGTAGATGCACTTTCGCGGCAAAGACTTAGGCCGTGGGGGTTGTCCACACTTTGGTCGGAGTGATCGTCAGCCGAGTGGTGAAGTTGGCCATCAAGTCGGTCAGGCCCTCCCGCTCGGCGTCGGCGCTGTACTTGGCCCAATACGGCTCGTCCTCCCGGCCGTCGACGTCCGTGGCGTCTATCGTCGCGGTCCCGCCGATCACGATGACGCCCCCGCCGTCGCCGTCGGAGTCCAGGTTCAGGCTCACCTGCGGGTGCGCCTTGATGTGGGCGACCTTGGCGGCGGTCGGCATCGAATACACCCGCAGATCGGTGCCGTTGAAGTAGAACCAGACCAGCCGCGGCACCGGTCGACCCGACTTGGCGACGGTTGTCAACCACCCGCAGTGGTCGGACGTCAGTCTGCCGGAAACCTCTTTTGTCAGCTCGACGCTCATGGCGCAACGATAGCCTCCATAAATGACCCTTAACTTGTCCGTCGACGAAGTCCTCGCCACCACTCGCTCGGTCCGCAAACGCCTCGACTTCGACAAGCCGGTACCTCGTCAGGTGCTGACGGAATGCCTTGAGCTGGCACTGCAGGCGCCCACCGGTTCCAACTCGCAGGGCTGGCAGTGGGTATTCGTCGAGGACGCCGAAAAGAAGAAGGCGATCGGCGACATCTATCTGCGCCACGCCCGCGTCTACCTCAAAACACCGGCAGCCGAGTATCCCGAAGGCGACACCCGCGGTGAGCGGATGGGCAAGGTCAGAGATTCCGCAATGTATCTCGCCGAGCACATGCACGAGGCGCCGGTGCTGATGATTCCCTGCCTCGAAGGCCGCGAAGACAAGTCGCCGCTCGGTGGCGTGTCGTTCTGGGCGTCGCTGATGCCGGCGGTCTGGAGCTTCTGCCTGGCGCTGCGTTCCCGCGGGCTGGGTTCGTGCTGGACGACGCTGCACCTGGTCGGTGACGGGGAGCGCAAGGCGGCCGAGGTGCTCGGCATCCCCTTCGACAACTACAGCCAGGCCGGACTCTTCCCGATCGCCTACACCAAGGGCACCGACTTCCGCCCGGCCAAGCGGCTGCCCGCCGAGACCCTCACGCACTGGAACACCTGGTGACTATTCGGCCCCGGTGAACCCGTGCTGCCGCCAGGCCTCGTAGACGGCGATCGCCGCGGCGTTGGACAGGTTCAGCGAGCGCCGGCCGCCCAGCATCGGAATGCGCACCCGCTGGGTGATATGCGCGTCAGCCAGGGTCGCGGCGTCCAGCCCCGTGGGTTCGGGTCCGAACATCAACACATCGCCCGGTTGGTACTCGACGTCGCTAAACACCGTGGTCGCGTGTGCCGTGAAGGCGAACACCCGCGCTGGCGCCAGCACCGCCCACGCGGCCTGCAGTGACGCATGGACGGTGACGGACGCCAGGTCGTGATAGTCCAGCCCGGCCCGTCGCAGTTTGGGCTCGGACAGGTCAAAACCCAGAGGCTCGACCAGATGCAGTTCACAGCCGGTCGCGGCCGCCGTCCTGATGGCGTTGCCCGTGTTGGGGGCGATTCGCGGGGAGTAGAACAGCAGCCGGAACACAGCGGACTCCATTTCTTGCCGACGCCTTTCATCTCAAGGAGTACATCAAGAACGAGGTAAGGCGGCCGAAAGCGAAGGGATCCGAGGCGAAAGGCTTGACCGTGACGACCGGCCGTGGGAATGGCTTGGGATGCCGAGATGTTGGGGCGGGAATGACGGATGAAGTACAGCTCAGCATTACCGATTGGGTGCGAGAGCAGACCGAAAAAATTCTGCAGCAGGGCACCACGGACGGCGTCCAGGTCTTTGACCGGCCCATCGTTCTATTCACGGTGATCGGCGCGAAGAGTGGCCTCAAGCGGTACGTGCCACTGATGCGCGTGGAAAGGGACGGGCGCTACGCGATGGTCGGCTCTATCGGGGGAGCCCCCAAGCACCCGACCTGGTACCACAACGTTAAGGCCAATCCGAATGTGACTGTGCAAGACGGCGACAAGGTCTTCCAGATGACGGCACGCGAAGTTCACGGGGCCGAACGCGACGAATGGTGGCAGGCGGCAATCGAGGCCTACCCCCTCTACATCAAGTTGCAATCGCTGACGGAAAGGACGATTCCGGTTTTCGTCCTCGAATGACCCGGTAAACGCCAGAACGATGAATCCCAGGGCATTTCTCCAGTTGTTCTGGCGATTGTGATGCGTGGGCAGTCGACCAGCAGTCGGAACGTGCGCTGATCATGAGAAAGTTGGTCCCTGCTGCTATGCACCGCGTGTTTGCCGGCCCTGCTGACCGGCGTACGGGAGCGCCCCGGCAGGCTGTGGCTGCTCAGCAAGAATTGTGGTGACGCGGGCCGCGGGCTGTCATACTCGTCGCATTGCCAGATGTTTACCTTCGCGGCCATCTGCGCGGGCGGGCGCAATAAAGCAGGAAGTTTCATGAGCCTCTCGTTTTCTCGAGCGTTACCGATCAATGCCGCGGCTGCCCGCGCGGCCGCGACCGCATGACCATGTTCACCCGCCCGACCCCACCGGTCGAGGCGGTTCCAGCCGAGTTTCCGGAAATCCCTGCCGCGCCGGCCGCACAGGCCAAGCGGCCGCCGGCCTGGTCGCTGAGCAACTGGCCGGTTCGCTGGAAAGTGTTGGCGATTGTGCTGGTGCCGCTGTTGCTGGCGACGGCCTTCGGTGCCTTGCGGGTCAAGGATGCGATGACCAACTCCGCAGGTCTACGGCTGGCCGCCGCCCGCACCGACGTGCTGCCGGCGATCACGCGATACATGTCGGCATTGGACGTCGCTTTGCTGGCGCCCTCCACTGGAGGCGACGTCGAGGGCGCCAAGAAGAATTTCCAGGCGCGCAAGGACGAGCTGCAGACCCGGCTGGCGAGCACCGACGTGACCCCCGATGTCCAGTCCGGCGTCAACGTCCTGCTGAACGGTGGCCAGGCGCTCCTGGACAGGGTGCTGGACGACAGCGTCGGGGCACGAGACCGGGTGACGACCTACGCGCCCCTCCTGCTGACGGCAGAGAACGTGATCAACGCGTCGGTGCGCGTCGACGACGAGCAGATACGTGCGCAGGCGCAAGGCCTGAGCCGGGCGGTCGGAGCCCGCGGTCAGATGACGATGCAAGAGACTCTGCTGACCCGCGGCGGTGACCTTCCCGAGCCGCAACTGCGCACGTCGATGATCACCCTGGCGGGCACCGAACCGTCGACGCTGTTCGGAATGAGCCAGGTGCTCGGCGTCAGCTCGCCGGAGGCCAAGACGCTACAACAGCAACTGGTAAGCCGTATGGCCATCCTGTCCGATCCGGACAGTGTGCTCGTCGACAACGCGGACCTGCTGCATTCGATGCAAACGACCGACGGGATCGCCGAACAGGTGATCAAGCACGCTACGTCCGCGGTGGCAACGTCAGTGCAGTCCCAGGCGACTGATCGGCGCAATGCCGCGATTCGGGACAGCACCTTGGTGCTGACGGCCATCGTGATCGCATTGGTCATCGTGTTGCTGGTGGCCCGTGCGCTGGTCCGGCCGCTGCGGGCGCTGCGCGACGGCGCGCTCCGGGTCGCCCATACCGATCTCGAGGAAGAGGTCGCTCTGGTCAAGGCCGGTGGCGCCGAACCGATCCCCGTGCCGCTGCCGGTGCACACCACAGAGGAGATAGGACAGGTCGCGCACGCGGTCGACGAACTGCATACCCAGGCCCTGTTGTTGGCCGGCGACGAAGCGCGGTTGCGGTTGCTGGTCAACGACATGTTCGAGACCATGTCGCGGCGCAGCCGTTCGCTGGTTGACCAGCAGCTATCGCTCATCGATCGGCTGGAGCGCAACGAGGAGGACCCCGACCGGCTGGACAGCCTGTTCCGCCTCGATCACCTGGCAGCTCGGCTACGCCGCAACAGCGCCAACCTGTTGGTCCTGGCGGGGGCGCAGCTTGCGCGAGATCAGCGTGAGCCGGTGCCGCTGTCGACGGTGATCAATGCCGCCGTTTCCGAGGTCGAGGACTACCGCCGGGTGGACATGGCCGGTCTGCCTGAGTGCATGGTGATCGGCGCGGCGGCGGGCGGCGTCATCCATCTCGTTGCCGAGTTGATCGACAACGCGCTGCGTTACTCGCCTCCGACGACAGTTGTCCGGATCTCGGCCGCTCGCGGCGGCGACGCAGGAATCCTGCTGCGCATCGCCGACTCCGGCTTGGGGATGAACGACGCTGATCAGCGCATCGCCAACACGCGGCTGCAGGCCGGCGGCGAGGTCACTCCCGACAATGCCCGCCACATGGGCCTTTTCGTGGTCGGGCGGATCGCCGCTCGGCACGGTATTCGGGTGGGCCTGCGTGGCGCGACGGCCAGTGAAGCCGGCTCCGGTACCACGGCCGAGATCTACCTGCCACCGGCGGTACTCGAGGGCGCGGCCGTCGTTCGGGCGGCGGGGCCGCACGAACACGAACGCCCGGTTTCACCACCCGTCGCGGCGGAGGCGCCGCAGGGTGCTTATCAGTACGGCGCCCCACCAGAGGCCCCACTAGGGGCCTCACCCGAGGCTGCGCCCGAGCCGGCAAATCAGAACGGCTTCGGAAATGCGTCCGGACCACCGATCACGTTGCTGCCGCGTCGTAGTCCGGGTTCCAGCGGCATTACCGACGTTCCGGCCCAGCCGCTCGGGCAGCCGCGCCGCCGGAAGTTGGCCACTCCCGTGTGGACAAACGGTGGCGTGCGAGAGGTGGAACAAGCACCGGTCCAAGCGGCTTCGGATACCTCGGCGTTCTTTGCCGCGCGGTCCCGACACGCCACCGATCAGGCGGATGCCTCGGCCGCCGACACTCCGAATCCGCCAGCCGGCGCGGTCCTGCGGTCGGTCCCGCCAGCCGCTGAAGTCCCCGCCCTTGTCCCCGCCGACGATGATGTGATCTACCGCCGGATGCTCTCCGAGATGGCGGACGATCCGCTCGCGTTGCCCGACTTGGATTGGAAGTCGGTGTGGGACAAGGGCTGGTCGCTGGCCGCCGCGGCCGAAGACCAGCCCGTCGAGTCGCACACCGCCGATCACGGCCTGCCGGTACGCACACCCGGGGCCCGGCTGGTGCCGGGGGCGGCCGGCGGGGCCGACAAGGACAGCGACGAGGACAGCGCAGAGTCCCCTGCCGCATCGAACGGCGGCTTCCAGTCGCAGCGCCAGCCGCAGCACGCCGCCTCGTTACGCGACCCTGATGCCGTTCGCGCCTCCTTCAGCAGCCATTTCGATGGCGTGCGGTCCGGACGGTCGCATGCCCGCGAAACTCTCGAGACCCACGAAGGACCCGATCAGCAATGACCTCACCTGGTAACCCGTTGGACTGGCTCGTGTCGAAGTTCGCCCACGAGGTCCCCGGGGTGGCGCACGCCTTACTGGTGTCCGTCGACGGGCTGGCCATCGCCTCCAGCGAGCATCTGCCGCGCGAACGTGCCGATCAGTTGGCTGCGGTGGCGTCCGGACTCGCCAGCCTGGCGACCGGCGCCGCGCAGTTGTTCGAGGGTGGGCAGGTGCTGCAATCGGTGGTCGAGATGCAGAACGGGTATCTGCTGCTGATGCGGGTTGGCGACGGCTCGCACCTGGCCACGCTGGCCGCGGCGTCTTGCGATATCGGTCAGATCGGCTACGAAATGGCGATCCTCGTCGAACGGGTTGGCGGCGTTGTCCAGTCCTCCCGGCGTTCCGTTTCACACTCGCCTGATCGCTGGGCTCCGCCTCGGGCCGCTGCACGGCCCGCATCGTCGCCCAGCACGCCAAGCCTGTGAGTCGTCATGGACCCCCGCGAGCCCTGGCCAACCCCACGCGAGGCGAACCTGGTCCGGCCCTACACGCTGACGGCCGGGCGAACCGGGACCAATGTCGACCTTCCGTTGGAGGCGCCGATCCAGACGTTGCAGGCCGGGCTGGCGCACCGGTGGCCACCCGACGACGCGCGCGGCATGATCACCCAAATCTGCGTCGACAGCCCCTCTGTCGCCGAAATCTCGGCCCGCCTGGATTTGCCGTTGGGGGTCGCCCGCGTGTTGGTCGGGGATCTGGTGTCCGCCGGTTACCTTCGGGTGCATAGGACATTGACCGAGCGGTCGACCCGCGATGAGCGCCATGAACTTATCGGAAGGACGCTGCGTGGCCTTAAAGCACTCTGACGGACGAGACGCCGCCTCGACGAAGATCGTCATCGCGGGCGGGTTCGGCGTCGGTAAGACCACGTTCGTCGGCGCGGTTTCAGAGATCATGCCGTTGCGTACCGAGGCGATGGTCACCGACGCCTCGGCCGGCGTCGATATGCTCGAGGCCACCCCGGACAAGCACACCACCACGGTCGCGATGGACTTCGGCCGGATCACCCTGGACGAGGATCTGGTCCTCTATCTTTTCGGTACCCCGGGCCAGCGTCGGTTCTGGTTCATGTGGGACGACCTGGTGCGCGGCGCTATCGGTGCCATCGTGCTGGTCGACTGCCGGCGCCTGCAAGATAGCTTTGCCTCCGTCGATTTCTTCGAACACCGCAACCTGCCCTTCCTGATCGCGATCAATGAATTCGACAGCGCGCCAAGGTATCCGGTGGCTGAGGTGCGTCAAGCGCTGGCGCTGCCCGCGCACATCCCGGTGATCGGGGTCGACGCGAGGGATCGCCGGTCGGCCAGAGATGCGCTGATCGCCGTCAGCGAATACGCGCTCGCCGGCCTGACGGCCGGTTGAGCGCGTTGCGGGAGTGGGTTGACTGCGAATTCACCGGCCATGATTTCCGCGAGGAGGACCTCAGCCGGTTCAGCACCGATCGGGTGTTGTTCACCGAATGCGACTTCAGTGGCGCCAACCTGGCCGAGTCCCAACACCGCGGATCGGCGTTTCGCAACTGCACCTTCCGTCGGACAACGCTGTGGCACAGCACATTTGCGCAGTGCAGCATGTTGGGTTCGGTTTTCGAGCAGTGCCGGTTGCGGCCGGCGACGTTCGAGGAGGTGGACTTCACGCTTGCGGCGCTCGGCGGCAACGACCTGCGCGGCGTCGATCTCAGCGGCTGCCGGCTGCGGGAGGCCAACTTGGTGCAGGCCGATCTGCGCAAGGCCGTGCTGCGCGGTGCCGACCTCAGTGGCGCACGGACCATCGGCACCCGACTCGATGACGCCGATCTGCGTGGCGCGACCGTGGACCCGTCGCTGTGGACAACCGCTTCGCTGACTGGTGTGCGTATCGACGTGCCACAAGCCATGGGCTTCGCGTTAGCGCACGGGCTTTGTTTGGATGGGGGCCTGGACGCCTGATTCGCCGCCCCGACTCATCGTCTCTTGAGCCGGATCTTCCACCAGACGATGGCGCTGTAGACGATGCACAACGCCCCGAGCATCCCCATGTCGAACAGCCAGGCGGCTTTGGTGTGGTTCCAGTGCTGGTCCTTCGGGTCAGTCGGACCTGGTATCAGCCGGTGCGCGTCGATCGTTGACGCCGACGCCGCGAAGCCCCACCGGGCGGGAGTGGCCCACGACAACTGATCGAGCACCATTCGGTTGGTCACCCAGATCATGCCGCCGGAGAACACCAGCTGCGACATGATCGATACCACCAGCATCGGCATGATCTGGTCTTGCGACTCGGCCAGCGCCGACAGTGCCATGCCGAGCAGCGCCGCACCCACACAGGTCGCGGCCACGGTGACGAAGAGTTCGACGTTGACATTGCCCAGGATGACGGCGCTGGAGATCGGCGTGCCCCAGCCGACTATCGAGATGGTCGTGGCGATCGCTGCCTGAACGATCGCGAACACTGAGAACACCACGATTTTGGCGCCTATATAGGCGGCCGTGGAAAGGCCCACCGCCTGCTCGCGCCGGAAGATGGGACGCTCGCCGACGAGGTCGCGAATGGTCAATGCGGTGCCCATGAACACCGCGCCGACGTTGAGCATGACCAGAATCTGGTCGGGCTGAGCGGGGTTGTTGCCCAGCGGATCCGACATGCCGTATCCGCTCTTGCCGCGCACGGTGAGGGTGAGGACACCGATGAGGAATGGCAGTAGCGCCAGGAACACCGTGTAGCCGCGGTCGGAGATGACGAGGCGAATCTGGCGGCGGGCGATCGTCGAGAACTGGCGAAACACGTCGGCGTGAACCGGCTCGCCCAAGTCGGCGGCAGGGCTGTCTTGCGACGGGCCGGCCAGCGGTTGGTGGTTGTTTTCGGCGAGGAAGCGGCGATTGGCCTCGTCGGGGTCGGCGCCCACGTTGGTAAAGATGTCGGCCCAGTTCGTGGTGCCCATGGCCGCGCCGATCTGGCTGGGCGGACCCAGAAACGCGGTCTTGCCGCCGGGCGCCACCAGTAGCAGTTGATCGCAGACGTCGAGGTAGGAAACCGAGTGCGTGACAATCAGCACCACCCGGCCGGCGTCGGCCAGCTGGCGCAGCATCATCATCACCTGACGGTCCAGTGCGGGGTCCAGGCCGGTGGTCGGCTCGTCGAGGATCAGCAGCGACGGTCCGGTGAGCAGTTCCAGGGCTACCGAGGCGCGTTTGCGCTGGCCGCCGGACAGCTTGTCGACTCGGGTGTCGGCGTGTTTGGTCAGCTCGAGTTCCTCGAGGACCTGAGCGACCACCTCTTCGCGATCGGTCTTGCTGGTGTCGGGCGGCAACCGCAGTTCGGCCGCGTAGCCAAGTGCCTGGTTGACCGTCAGCTGGCGGTGCACGACGTCGTCCTGCGGGACCATCCCGATTCTGCTGCGGAGTGACGCGTACTCGGTATGGATGTTGTGGCCTTCGAACGTCACCGAGCCGGAAGTCGGGCTGGTGTACCCGGCGATCACTCGTGACAGTGTGGTCTTGCCCGCGCCGGACCCGCCGATGATGGCGGTCAGCGTCCCCGGGCGCGCGGTCAGCGAGATGTGGTCGAGCAGTTGCTTGCCGTGGTCGACGGTGAAGCAAACCGAGTTCACTTCCAGGCCCCCGGTGCGCGTCGCGGCTTCGGTGCGGCGCACCAGGGTGTCGCGGCTGAAAACCAGGTCGACGTTGCCGATGGTGACGACGTCGCCGTCATTCAGCACCGCGGATCCGACCCGGACCCCATTGACGAAGGTTCCGTTGACGCTGTGCGCGTCGCGGATCTCGGTGCCCAGCGGTGTCTTGATCAAAAACGCATGATGTCGCGACGCCAGCACATCCTGGATGACGATGTCGTTGTCGGTGGCGCGCCCGATCGTGGCCGAGTCGACGGACCTGGGCATGGCCCCCGACCGGGAAGGCAACAATGCCTGGAACATCTTCGTTGCCAGGTTCGACACCTCTGGCGGCTTGGCGACAGCGGGTGACATCTGGGTGCGCGGTGCCGGATGCGGTGGAGCCGCCGGGCCAACACCGGACATCCGGGGTTGGGGTTGGGGTTGGAAGAAGTTGTTCGGTGGCGGGGGCGAGTTGGTCGGATACGGGGCCGGTCGCCCGGTGCTTGTGCTGGTGGGATACATGGGTTGCCCGGGCGGAGATGCGCCGGGATATGGCCGCGGCGCTCCCGTCGAGGTCCGGCTCGTTTGGCGCCCAGGTTGCTGAGATCCGGGGGTAGCGGGCGGCCAGGCCGTCCCGGCCGCCTCGGCAAACACGGATGCCGACGCGATGGGCATCGACGCGGTTTGGGGTGGGCGACCCGCCATCCCGACGTGGCGGCCAACTTCGAACGACAGCAGTGGCCCTTCGGGGTTTCCGACGTTGACGCTCTGGCCGTCGTGGATGTCGACCACCGGCACCCGGCGGCCGTTGATGTACGTCCCGTTCAACGATCCGTTGTCGATCGCCAGCCACCGGCCTTGGTCGAACCGGAGCAAAAGATGAGCACGCGAAATCAGCGGGTGCGTGATGCGGATGTCGGCCCTGAGGTCGCGCCCGACCACCACGTCATGGCCCGCTGCGAAGGTGCGTTCCGACCCGTCATGCCGAACGGTCAGCACTGGTGGGGCTGGCGGAGTCATTGGACCAACTGTAGCTCGGAGCCCCATCGCAGCATCTGCAACAAATGCGGCATGGCGGGGTTGGATTGCCCGCTTCCTTCTCACGCCGCCGCGCGGCGTGGATCGTCAGCGGGCGTAAGCCATACCGGTCACAACGCGGCGAGTGCCGGTGTAACGCGCTGTTCAGGTGTCGGCGAGTACGCCCTAAAACAGGTTGAAGTACCCGGACTGGTCGGTGCCCGAGTTGAACCCACCCGAACTTGAGCCGCCCGTGTTGTATACGCCCGAGCTGTTACCGTCGCTTGCGGTGAAGAAGCCGGAGCTGCCGCTACCACCGCTCGAGACGAAAATGCCGGAGTTGTAATCGCCGCTCCCGGAGTCCAGGAGGCCCGTAGTGTATGCGCCGGTACAGGAGTTCAGCCAGCCCGAGTCGTTGGTACCAGTGCCTGAGTTCATGAATCCACTGCCATCGCTGCCGCCGCCCGAGTTCGAGTAGCCCGACATCTCATTTACCAGGTTCGCGTAGCCCGAGCTCCCATTGCCCGCGTTGTAGAAGCCCGAGCTCCCCGTGCCGGTGTTTCCGAAGCCCGAATTGGGGCCAGATTGGGTGATCGAGGAGAAGAAGCCGGTGTTGAGGCTGCCCGAGTCGAACCCGCCGGTATTGGTGTTGCCCGTGTTGAACAAGCCCGTGTTGACGCTGCCCGCGTTGAAAAGACCGGTGTTGAAGTTGCCCGAGTTGAAAGAGCCCCTGTTTTCGCCCCCCGCGTTGAAGCTGCCCGTGTTCAAGTTGCCTGAGTTGAAGAAGCCCGCATCGTTCAGTCCCGAGTTTCCGACGCCGAAAGCAGAGTCGTACGAGTTGAAGAACCCGGTGTTGGAGTAGAACGAATTGCCGAACCCGGTGTTCGAGTAGCCCGAGTTGCCGAAACCGGTGTTGACGTCGCCGGCGTTGCCGAAACCGGTGTTGGTGTTGCCGGCGTTGCCGATGCCGAAGTTCCCGTTGCCGGAGTTGAAGAAGCCGACATTGTCGTTACCCGAGTTGAATAAACCGATGTTGCCGCTACCCGAGTTCAGGCCGCCGAACCCGATCTGATTGTTGCCGGTCAGCCCGAAGCCGATGTCGTTACTGCCATGGTTAGCAAACCCGATGTTGTAGTTGCCGTTATTGCCGAAGCCCGTGTTGGTGCTGCCGAGGTTACCCAGACCAACGTTGCTGCTGCCGTAGTTGCCGACGCCCACATTGGAGCTACCGTAGTTCCCACTGCCGAGATTCTGGCTGCCGTCATTCCCGTTGCCGATGTTTCCGTAGCCGTAGTTGCCGCTGCCCAGGTTGGTGTTGCCGGTGTTGCCGAAGCCGAGGGTGCTGCCGATGTTGCCGGTGAACTGGCCGTACAGGCTCTGCAGGGCATTGGCGGCGTCGGTGCTCACATAGGAGGCGCTACCGGCGGACAAGTTCTGGACGAACTGCGCATGAAAGGCTACCGCCTGGGCGCTGAGCGCCTGATATGACTGGCCGTGCTCGGAAACAACGCCGCGATGGCCGCTGAAACCTCATCGGCGGCCGGTGCAGCCACCCCGGTGATCGAGGCCGACGCCCCCGCCGTCGCCTCGCTGAGCTGCGAACCAATTCCTGCCAAATCCGTTGCCGCCGCCGCCACCAACTCCGGCACCGCGGTTACAAACGACATCGCCTGCCTCCTGGCCGTTTCGTGCCAACCCGGCCACGGAGCGGCCATCGCTGGTGGATCGAACGAATGAAAATACTATTCCCGATCTGGCAAAATAAGGCAGCGTCAGGCGTTGATTCGTTGCGCGAACAGTATTTTGTTCGATCACTACTTCTCTGGTGACCTCGGCGGGTCCCTCCTCCTCGCGCCGCTGCGCGGCGCGGATCGTCAGCGGGCCCAGTCCGATGTCCCGCCTCCTCCTCGCGCCGCTGCGCGGCGCGCATCGTCAGCGGGCCCAGTCCGATGTCCCGCCTCCTCCTCGCGCCGCTGCGCGGCGCGCATCGTCAGCGGGCCCAGTCCGATGTCCCGCCTCCTCCTCGCGCCGCTGCGCGGCGCGCATCGTCAGCGGGCCCAGTCCGATGTCCCGCCTCCTCCTCGCGCCGCTGCGCGGCGCGCATCGTCAGCGGGCGTCAGGCATACCCGTCACGACGCAGCGCGTGCGGCTGTAAACGGTCGGCATGCACCGATTGCAATGCGTGCAGGCCGAACGCACGCTGTCCGCGGCGCCGTCGGCGGCGATCCGGTTGATCAGGTCCGGCTCGGCCAGCAGCGCGCGGGCCATCGCGACGAACTGGAATCCCTCCGCCATCGCCAGGTCCATCGTCTCCCGGTTGGTGATGCCGCCGAGCAGGATCAGCGGCAGCTTCAGCTCGGCGCGGAACAGCTTCGCGTCGCGCAGTAGGTAGGCCTCCCGGTACGGGTACTCGCGCAGAAACCTCGTGCCCGTCATGCGCATGCCCCAGCTCAGCGGCGGCTTGAAGGCGCCGGCGAACTCCTTCAGCGGTGCATCGCCGCGGAACAGATACATCGGGTTGACCAGCGAGCTGCCCGCGGTGAGTTCGATCGCGTCCAAGCCGCCGTCTTCCTCCAGCCATTTGGCCGTGATCAGCGACTCTTCGGTGCTGATGCCGCCCCGGACACCGTCTGCCATGTTGAGCTTGGCGGTTACGGCGACCTGGCCATCGACTGCTTCGCGGACTGCCAGCACCATCCCGCGCGCGAGCTTGGCCCGGTTTTCCAGCGATCCGCCGAACTCGTCGTCGCGACGGTTGATCAGCGGGCTCAGGAACGCGCTCGCCAGATAATTGTGGCCCAAATGGATCTCGACGGCGTCGAAACCGGCATCGACAGCCAACCGAGCGGCGTTGGCGTGGGCGGCTATCACGTCGTCGATGTCGTCACGTGTCGCCCTCTTCGCGAACCGCATGCCGATCGGATTGAAGAACCGCACCGGGGCCAACGCGGTGGCCTTGTTGGACCGGGCATTGGACACCGGGCCGGCGTGCCCGATCTGCGCGCTCACCGCCGCCCCCTCGGCGTGGATCGCGTCGGTCAGCCGGCGGAACCCCGGCACCGCCTCCGGGCGCATCCAGATCCCGTTGCCCTCCGTGCGGCCGCCTTGGGAGACCGCGCAGTAGGCGACCGTGGTCATGCCGACACCGCCGGCAGCGGGCAGTCGGTGGTATTCGATCAGGTCGTCTGACACCAGCGCGTTCGGTGTACGCGCTTCGAACGTCGCGGACTTGATGATGCGATTGCGCAGTGTCACCGGACCGAGCTTGGCCGGACTGAACACATCAGGGGGAGCGGGCAGGTCGTCGGACCTCTCTAGGGCCATGGCAGGAGCCTAATGGGGATCGCAAGCGCGGCGAAGCCGGGTGCAGCGGGTCGCCATCATCCGGACCCTGGCGATCGCAAGCGCGGCGAAGCCGGGTGCAGCGGGTCGCCATCATCGGCACCGCGGCGGCCGTGCCAGACTGTCAGGCGTGGGCGCAATCACGCTGGACGGCAAGGCCACCCGCGACGAGATCTTCGTCGACCTCAAGCAGCGGGTGGCTGCACTGACCGCATCGGGTCGCACGCCCGGACTGGGCACCATCCTGATCGGCGACGACCCCGGCTCTCAGGCATACGTCCGGGGCAAGCATTCCGACTGCGCGAAGGTGGGCATCACCTCGATACGTCGTGATCTGCCCGCCGACATCACGACGGCCCAGCTCAACGAGACCATCGACGAGCTCAATGCCAACCGCGAGTGCACCGGATACATCGTGCAGTTGCCGCTGCCCAGGCATCTCGACGAGAACGCGGCGCTGCAGCGGGTCGATCCGGCCAAAGACGCCGACGGGCTGCACCCGACGAACTTGGGCCGGCTGGTCCTCAACGAGCCGGCGCCGTTGCCGTGCACCGCGCGCGGCATCGTGCACCTGCTGCGCCGCTACGACGTTCAGATCGCTGGTGCGCATGTCGTCGTCATCGGCCGCGGGGTCACCGTCGGTCGCCCGTTGGGTCTGCTGCTGACCCGCCGCTCCGAAAATGCCACGGCGACGTTGTGCCACACCGGAACCCGCGACCTACCGTCGTTGACCCGGCAAGCGGACATCATCGTGGCCGCCGTCGGTGTGCCGCACATGCTGACCGCCGCGATGGTGCGTCCCGGCGCTGCGGTGGTCGACGTCGGTGTCAGCCGCACTGACGACGGACTGGTGGGCGACGTGCATCCCGACGTCTGGGATGTCGCCGGCCACGCCTCGCCGAATCCCGGTGGCGTCGGCCCGCTGACCCGGGCGTTCCTGCTGACCAACGTTGTTGAGCTGGCCGAGTCGCGATGAACGCCGAGGCTGACAAAACGGGGGTGACGAGGTTCGCAGCCCTGGCCCAGTGGCCGATCCTGCTGGTTGGGGTCATCTTCGTTACGGCGTTCGTGTTGGCCGGAGCGAATTTCTGGCGTCGTGGTTCCCTGCTGATCGGTATCGGTGTTGGGGCGGCCGCGGCGCTGCGGTTGGTGTTGTCCGACGAGCAGGCCGGCCTCTTAGTCGTGCGCAGCCGGGGCACCGACTTCGTAACGACCGCGACCGTCGGGGCGGCGATGGTCTACATAGCGTGGACCATCGACCCCCTGGGTACCGGCTAGATCCCCGGCATTCCCGGCATGCCGGGCATTCCGGGCGTTCCGCCCATGCCGGGGATCCCGCCTGTTGCGGCTGTTCCGCCCATCCCGGGAATCCCGCCGATCCCGGGCGTTCCGCCCATGCCGGGGATCCCACCCATTCCGGGGATCCCGCCCATTCCGGGGATCCCGCCCATTCCCGGAACCTGGGGCATTTTGCCGCTAGCGAGGTCCGCCAGCACCGTCGGGCAGTACATCTGAATCGCAATGGTGGCGAACATCTTGGCGGTCCCTGATGACATTCCGTTGCTGCCGCGAATCTGTTGTGCGGCCGCGGCGATGTTCCCGCCCGGCGTGGCCAGCATCGAGCAAACGGACTGGCCCATCGACATCGCATTCCCCGGCTCGCCGAAGTTGACGCCGGCGTGGTTCAGCGCGTCGATGAAGTTGTCGTCCACTTGGTCTGCTTCGGCCGGGGCAGCGAAAGCGGCAGCGGCGGTGAGGATGCCGGCCGTAGCCGCCAGCACTCGGATGGTCAGCGGTTGATGACTGTAGAGCCAAACGAATTTCCGAGTTCGTGCGAGCGCTTTCATGCCAGGCTCCCCCTGTAGTGGAGTGCACTTGGCGCACTCAAATCACTTTAGAAACTCTGGTCTACTACTGTCACATTTACGACACGGTGCGATAAAGCTTTGCGCAATAAGCGATTCATAAGGGCGGCGTGCCCGGCGCGTCGATTATTAGGCCAGAGCTGTCCGGGCCACCGTTGGTGCATTGACGCCACACTGTGATCCGACACGGGCGACCACACCGGATTTTCCTGCCTGAAATGGTCCAGACTCCGGGCCATGACGACGAATCGCGGCGGTCCGCTGGCCTTGCCCTTAGGCAAGGGCATCTCGCGCCAGGCGCTTCTTCGTGGCGCTGTTTCGGCGTTGGCTACCGGAGCGGTGTTCGGTACCACGCGGGCAGCGGCGGACCCCGGTGCAGCCAGCGGCTGGAATGGTCTGGCTTCCTCCATCCGCGGCAGTGTTCTGTTGCCGGCCAACGGAACCCAGTTCACCTCGGGCAAGCAAGTCTTCAACTCCCTGTACAACGGATCCAATCCGGCTGCGGTCGTTACAGTTTCATCGCAAGATGACGTCCGCAAGGCGGTCGCGTTCGCGACGGCAAACAAGCTCAAGATCGCACCGCGTGGTGGTGGGCATTCGTATGTTGGTGCGTCGAGCACCACCGGCACGATGGTGCTCGACCTGCGCGGGCTTCCCGGCGGGGTGAACTTTGACCCCGGTAGCGGAAACGTCACGGTAACGCCGGCGACCAATATCTATGCGGTCCACCAGGCGTTGGCCAGCGCCGGCCGGGGGATCCCGACCGGCACCTGCCCAACCATTGGCATCGGGGGGTTGGCCCTTGGCGGGGGGATGGGTGTCGATTCGCGGCATGCTGGCCTAACTTGCGACGCATTGCAATCCGCGACGGTGGTGGTGCCTAACGGCGATGTGGTGACCGCGAATGCCGGCAGTAACCCGGATCTGTTCTGGGCACTTCGCGGGGGTGGTGGAGGCAACTTCGGTGTGACGACTTCGATGACGTTCTCGACCTTCGCAACCGGCGATGTCGATCTCGTTCGGCTCGATTTCCCTCCGGCATCGGCGGTGCAGGTGATCGCCGGGTGGCAGTCCTGGCTGGCCGGGACCGACCGAAACACTTGGGGGATGGTCGATCTCTCGGTTGGCGACAACTCGGCCTGCCATGTGCTGGCGACCTGTCCTGTGGGGGCGGGCTCGGGGGTGGCCGACGCAATCAAAGCCGCGGTCGGCGTGGCACCCAGCGGAGTTCAGAACCGCACGGTCGGCCACATGGACCTGGTCATGTATTTGGCCGGCGGTAGCTCGACGCCTGCGCCGCGGGGGATCGTGGCCGGATCAGACGTGATTACCACGGTGGATTCCGCTGCGGCGCATGCCATCGCCACCGGCATCGGACAATGGCCTGCGGCGGCCGGGAAAGCGTCCGTGCTTGTCGACCCGCTCAGCGGTGCGGTCTCCGACGTGGCGGCTGTTGATTCGGCCTTCCCGTGGCGGCAGCAGGCCGCGGTGCTGCAGTGGTACGTCGAGCCCGTCGGTAACCAGGTTGGCGCGGCCAACAAGTGGCTGAGCTCGGCGCATCAAGCGGTACAACAGTATTCGGTTGGCGGCTATGTCAACTACCTGGAAGCCAACACCCCGCCGGCACGTTACTTCGGCCCGAACCTGTCGCGGCTGAGCGCCGTCCGGCAGAAATACGACCCCAACGGTGTCATGTTCTCCGGTCTGAACCTCTAACTAGTTTGCTATGGGCCACTCTGATCCGCATATCCGTTGCAATTGCAATTGCTATGCGGCGGCGGCGCTTGCACCGAAATGGACCGTTCCGAACCCGGTGCTCAGCGAGACGTAGCGGCCATCGACGAATCCCGCTTCCAGAATTGCGTCCCTCAGCTCATCGCGCGACAACCAGGTGCGGATCGAATCGGCGGTGTAATGGTGGGCGTCGCGATGCCAGGCCACTACCCGGCCCACCTTCGGCATCAGGCCGAAATAGCCCAGGTCATGAAGGGCTTTCAGCGGCTTCGAAGTCGGCGTGCTGAAATCGAGCACCATCAACCGCCCTCCCGGCCGCAGGACGCGCTTGAACTCGCGCAGCGCCCGACTGCGGTCGGCTACGTTGCGCAGCCCGAAGCCGATCGTGACTACGTCGAACGACGCGTCTGGGAACTGCAGGTCCATAGCATCGCCCTCTTGGAAGTCGACGTCCCCGCGCTGGCGCTGCCGGGCGACCTCAAGCATCGCCACGCAGGAGTCGACGCCCACGATCTCACCTTCCGGCCCGACCGCCGCCTTCTCCGCAAAGGCCAGATCGCCCGTCCCGGTCGCAACGTCCAGCACTCGTTCGCCGGGCTGGAGGGCCAAAAGCTCGATGGCCTGTCGCTTCCACAAGCGGTGAAGCCCGAACGTCCACACATCGGTCATGACGTTGTAGCGCGACGCCAGGGCGGAAAACAGCTCCTTGACGTAGCTGATCTTGGCCTCGTCCGATTCGTTCCATCGCCGTGTCACCATCGTCAGCCTCCGCACGACCACTGGTTACTACAATTCCGCAATTTACCACGGCAATCGACAGGTGGAGACGGTGATCGTCGCTGCAGCCGTACCGGTTCACCGGCCCAGAAGGCGATTTCTCTGTTCGCCGAACTCCTCGTCGGAAATTAGCCCCTCGTCACGCAGTCTGGCGAAGTCGGGTATCTCGGCGGCGATTCCTGTCACCACAGTACGGGGCTCGCTCTGCGCGTCTGCGTCGCCGGCGGCCGCAGTCTTATCTTCCGCGGCAGCCGTGATGCCTTCTCCGGCCATGCCCCTGGGCCTGGGCGGAGTATCCTTGGTGGCGCCCGGCCACGTGCGCCGAGAGTATCGCTTACCGCGCGCCCAGCCGCGTTCGCCAACGTCATGTTGCTGAAAGCGCTCTCCATACTGCCTGCCAACGCTTGCTGGTCCACGCCGACGCTGGCGGCCGGCAACGCCAGCGCGACCGGACGCACCGCCGGTGTCCCGGCCATCCAGGTCGGTGGCACGGAGAGCGCGCCCATCGTGTCCGCCTCACCTAGCGCCGCCGACACGGTCCCGGAGGTAGTTGCCGGAAGCGGGGGCGTTGCCGCCAACCCGGGCAACCCCGCCTCTGCCCAGCTTTCAATAACATTGTCCGTGTGCACACCGGTTTGGGCACCGAGCATGTCGAGGGGCATGCCGACGATGTCACCGCGGTGCACTTCGTGGTCGAGCCTGATCATGCTGCGCGGCTCCAAGAGCGCTGGGGGATGTTCGAGCACGAAACTCCGCTGCGGGTGGTCGATTGCCCGGACCGCCAGCTGGTTCGGGGCGCGTACGATTTGGTTGCCCAGGTGCTTGACGAGCATCCAGACACCAGGGTGACGGTGCTGTTGCCGCGTCGAACGTATTCGCCGCTACTTGGCCGGCTGCTTCATGACCGCACCGCGGACAAGATGGCCCGCTCGGTGAGCCGCGTCCGGGGTGCGACCGCGATCATCATGCCTTATGACATAGAGTCGCGGATTGCGCGGGCGGCCCCGCGAGGCGGCGAGCGTCAGGGCACCAAAGGCGTCGCTGGTGCGGCCGACTCGAACGGTCAACCGGCCAGCGTCGCCCGAATGCACACGGTGACGTAGGGGAAAGCCAAGCCGGCCGAATTCGCCAGTGCCGGATGGGTGGCGAGTAGTTCGCGGACTTCGTCGAGCGTCTTGGTGCGTACCTCGGTCGGTGAGGTGATGCAGTAGCTGCGGGATGCCACCAGGTCGATCAATGCTTGCGGCGTCAGATAGTTCGTCCACTCGATCTGATGGCGCTCTGGCTCGTCGAACGGCGCCGGCAGCGTCACGTCGAAGCGCCCCTGATCGCCGTCGCCACCGATGATCTGGCCCAGTTCGCGCACCCACCCGAGCCGTTCGTCGCGGGTGTTCCACACCAGCCCCAGCCGCCCGCCGGGGCGCAACACCCGGGCGATCTCGGGAATCGCTCGCTCAGGATCGACCCAGTGCCATGCCTGAGCCACCAGCACGGCGTCGACACTGTTGTCTTCCAACGGAATCTCTTCCGCGGTGCCCAGCAGCGCACGAGTTTGAGGCAGCGAAGCACGCAGCAGTTCCAACATTTCAGAAATCGGGTCGACGGCCACCACGTCCAGGCCGCGTTCGACCAGCCGGGTGGTCAGCTTGCCGGTGCCGGCACCGAGGTCGAGCACCTTTTGGGCAGACGGCGGCAACAGCCAGTCGATGGCCTCCGGTGGATACGACGGGCGCCCACGCTCGTAGGCAGCAGCCGCCGAACCAAAGGAGAGCGAGCGGTCGTGCCTGGAGCGGGTCACCGCTGACACCTGAGGCGGGCGCCTTCCCCGTCGGCCAAATCGAGTGTGCTGCGGATCAATTCGCCGACAGCCTCGGTTTCCACCAGGAAGCCGTCGTGTCCGCAGATGGAGTCGACGACCTGCAACCCAGTGCAGCCCGGCAGCAGCTCGGCTAGTTCCTCCTGCAAACGCAGCGGGTAGAGCCGGTCGCTGGTGATGCCGCCGACCACGACAGGTACCGGGCAGCCGAGCAATGCTTTGCGGACCCCGCCGCGCCCGCGGCCGACATCGTGACTGCTAAGCGTCTCGGTCAACACCACGTAGCTTCCGGCGTCAAAACGCGCCAGCAGCTTGTCGCCCTGGTGCTCGAGGTAGCTCTGCACCGCGTAGCGGCCGCCCTTCGCTGGATCCTCGTCGCGCTGGCCACCGTTAGCGAACCGGCTGTCGAGCTCCACTTCTCCGCGATAGGTCAGATGGGCGAAGCGGCGCGCGATGGTCAGTCCGGCATCCGGTGTGCGACCAGTGTCGTGGTAGTCGCCGCCTTGCCAATTCGGGTCGGCCTTGATGGCCGCGATCTGGGTGCTCTGCGTGCCGATCTGATCGGCGGTGGCGCGCGCCCCGACCGCCAGCAGCAATGCGGCCCGGACCCGGTCAGGGTGACCAATCATCCACTCCAAAGCCCGTGCGCCGCCCATGGACCCGCCGATAACGGCCGCAACCTCGGTGATGCCCAGCGCGGCCAGCGCGGCGATGTCCGCCTCCACCTGGTCTCGCACGGTGATCACCGGAAACCTCGAGCCCCATGGCTTTCCGTCGCGGGCCAGCGAGCTGGGTCCGGTCGAGCCGCGGCACCCGCCCAGCACATTGGTGGCCAGCACGCACCAGCGGTCGGTGTCGATCGGTGCGCCCGGGCCGGCCACCCCGTCCCACCAGCCGGCCGTCGGATGCCCAGGTCCGGTCGGCCCGGTGATGTGCGAATCACCGGTGAGCGCGTGCAGTACCACCACCACGTTGTCCCGCGCCGGCGACAGCTGGCCCCAGCGCTGGACGGCGATACAGACGTCGTCGATCACCGCGCCGCTTTCGGTCGTCAGCGATCCGATGTCGACAAAGCCGATTTCGTCTTCAGCAGGCAGCGTTTGGGTAGGCACGTCGGAGATCGTCATGTCAGAAGTCCTCAGAAGGCCGCCACGGCCTGCGGGTCACTGCCGCTCTTGCGGGCGGCGGTGAAGCCGAGTTCGAGGTCGGCCAGGATGTCTTCGATGCCCTCGATGCCGACGGCCAGCCGCACCAGTCCCGGGCTGACGCCGGTGGTGAGTTGCTCGGCGGCGCTCAGCTGAGCGTGAGTGGTCGATGCCGGGTGAATCACCAGGGAGCGCACGTCGCCGATGTTGGCGACGTGGCTGTGCAGCTTCAGCGCGTTCACGAACGCCTTGCCGGCTTCAACACCGCCGGCCAATTCGAACGCCAGGACGGCCCCGGTTCCCTTGGGCGCCAGATTCTTTGCCCGCTCATGCCACGGCGAACTGGGCAGCCCCGCATAGTTGACCGACAGCACGCCTTCATGGCCGGCCAGGAATTCGGCAACCCGCTGCGCGTTGGCGACGTGCCGCTCGATGCGCAGACTCAGCGTCTCCAGGCCTTGTGCCACCAGAAACGCGTTGAACGGCGAAGCCGCAGAACCCAGGTCACGCAACAGCTGCACACGAGCCTTGAGCGCAAACGCCGGCGGACCCAGCTCGGCATAGACCACGCCGTGGTAGCTGGGGTCCGGTGTGGTGAAGCCGGGGAAGCGGCCCGACGTCCAGTCAAAGGTGCCGCCGTCGACAATCACTCCGGCGATCGCGGCGCCGTGTCCGCCCAGATATTTGGTGGCCGAGTGCACCACGATGTCGGCGCCCTGGGTGAAGGGCTGGATCAGGTATGGCGTGGCGATGGTGTTGTCGACGATCAGCGGTACGCCGTTGGCGTGGGCGACCCCGGAGACCCCGGGGGTGTCCAACACGTCGATCTGCGGGTTGGAGATGGTCTCGGCGAAGAACGCCTTGGTGTTCGGCCGGACCGCGGCCTGCCACGAATCCAGATCATCGGGATCCTCGACGAAGCTGACGTCGATGCCGAGTTTGGGCAGCGAATAGTGGAACAGGTTATAAGTCCCGCCGTAGAGTCGCGGGCTGGAGACGATGTGATCGCCGGCGGCCGCGAGGTTCAGGATGGCGAATGTCTCCGCGGCCTGCCCGGAGCTCAGGAACAGCGCTGCCACGCCTCCTTCGAGTGCGGCGATGCGTTGTTCGACGACATCGGTGGTCGGGTTGCCGATGCGGGTGTAGATGTTGCCCGGTACCTCGAGCCCGAACAGGGCGGCGGCATGTGTGGTGTCGTCGAACGTGTAGGACGTGGTCTGGTAGATCGGCAGGGCGCGCGCGTGCGTCGTCGGGTCCGGTCGCTGGCCCGCATGAACCTGCTTGGTTTCGAACGACCAGTGCGCGGTTGGATCTGCTTCTGCATCGGAGCTCATGAGCGGTGTTTTCTCCTGGGAGTATGCGAATTGGGTATCGGGATGCTCGCGGTCACCACCGGGGCGCCACTATTGATGACGTCAACCGGCGGCCGGCGGTTAGCGCCGACACATGATGGGACGTGAATTGCCCTGGGAAAGGCCTTGGGAAAGGCCTTGGGAAAGGCCTTGGGAAAGGCCTGAGTGGATATGCATCACGTTTCCCTGTCTACTCAGGGGCCCGTCATAGCGGACCCGCGCTTGCCGACGTAGCCGCTTGTGGCTACTCAACCTGGTCTTCACCCGGAGCACCCCACCGCGGTTGGAGGGTTGCCGGCCAGCAAGCCGGGGCTTGACGCTGGCACTCATGACCGATTTCCAGGGTAGCTCATAGCGCCGACTCGATGCCAATAGACGGTCTGACTTGCCTGGTCGGGCCACTGTTAGCCCTGCGTGGGCCCCTTTTGGCCCCATACAGGTTCCCGCAGCCTCCTTGTAGTCTGGCCTGACGGGCACCCCGCCCGCTCATGCTCCTCATAGCTGGAGGATTCGGACGCTGATGTCCAATGAACCCAAGATCAAGGTCAAAGGTCCGGTAGTCGAACTCGACGGCGACGAGATGACCCGCGTCATCTGGAAGCTCATCAAGGACCTGCTGATCCTGCCGCATCTCGACATCAACCTGGACTACTACGACCTGGGCATCGAACACCGCGACCGCACCGACGATCAGGTGACGATCGACGCCGCCTATGCCATCAAGAAGCACGGCGTGGGTGTCAAGTGCGCGACCATCACCCCCGACGAGGCCCGCGTCCAGGAATTCAATCTGAAGAAAATGTGGCTCTCGCCCAATGGGACGATCCGAAACATCCTGGGCGGCACAATTTTCCGCGAACCGATCGTGATTTCGAATGTCCCGCGGCTAGTGCCGGGCTGGACGAAGCCCATCGTCATCGGGCGACACGCTTTTGGTGACCAGTACCGGGCGACGAACTTCAAGGTCGACCGGCCGGGAACCGTCACATTGACTTTCACTCCCACTGACGGCAGCGAGCCGATGGTGCACGAGGTGGTGTCCATCCCCGAGGACGGCGGCGTCGTGATGGGGATGTACAACTTCAAGGACTCCATCAGGGATTTCGCCCGCGCCTCGTTGACATACGGCCTGAACGCCAAATGGCCGGTGTATCTGTCGACCAAGAACACCATCCTCAAGGCGTACGACGGCATGTTCAAAGACGAGTTCCAGCGCATCTACGACGAGGAATTCAAAGAGAAGTTCGAAGCCGAAGGCCTGACCTACGAACATCGGCTGATCGACGACATGGTCGCGGCCTGCCTCAAATGGGAGGGCGGGTACGTGTGGGCCTGCAAGAACTATGACGGCGACGTGCAGTCGGACACCGTCGCGCAGGGCTACGGCTCGCTGGGACTGATGACCTCGGTCCTGATGACGGCAGACGGCAAGACCGTCGAGGCGGAAGCCGCGCACGGCACCGTCACCCGCCACTACCGGCAGTACCAGGCCGGAAAGCCGACTTCGACCAACCCGATCGCCTCGATCTTCGCCTGGACCCGGGGGCTGCAGCACCGCGGCAAGCTGGACGGCACGCCGGAGGTCATCGAATTCGCCCAGCGGCTCGAAGCGGTGGTCATCGCCACGGTCGAGAGCGGGAAGATGACCAAGGACCTCGCCATCCTCATCGGTCCTGACCAGAAGTGGGAGCAGAGCGAGGAATTCCTGAATTCGATCGCCGACAACCTGACGAAAGCGCTGGTCTAACTCGCTGGTGGGTTTACGGCCCGCGGCGGCCGGCTGTACTGGTCTAGAAACTCGACGATGACCTCGGTGACCCGCCCGGGTGCCTCGAACATCGGGACGTGCCCCACGCCGTCGAGGGTGGTGACTCGGGTCTCGGACGGCAGGAACTCGGTGAAGTGCCGGCTGAACCTGTTCGGGGGGACCACGCGATCCTTTTCGCAGAGCACCAGATGGGCCGGCACGGCGGTGTCCGCCAACTGCTGCAGCCCGGGCAGCAGCAGCGCTTTGACCAGCAGCTGGAAGTAGGCCGGGCAGTGCGCGGCGTCGTTGATGATGCCGCTCAGTGCGCGCTGGCTGATGCCACGCGGCGATCCGCTCAGCGGCAGGGCGGTCAACTGGCGACTGAACGGGAGCCGCAACGTCCGGTGGCCGAGCAGGCGGGTCAGCGCCAATATCGGCATCCCCGCGACGAACTTGCCGATTACCTCGAACTTGACCGGGCTCCACCGCGTCCAACCGCCGGCCGGGGCGATGCCGGTGACGCTGCGCGCCCGCCCGCGCCTCTCCAGCTCGAAGGCGACCCAGCCGCCCAGCGAGTTGCCGACGATGTGGGCGGTATCCCAGCCCAGTTCGTCGAGCTGGCGTTCGATGTGGTCGGCCAGCAGCGAGGAGCTGAGCAGCCAACTACCCGCACGCGGACCGCCGTTGTGGCCGGCCATCGTTGGGGCGAATACTTCATAGCGGCCGGTATCGGCCAGCTGGCCGGCCACGACATCCCATACCGTCTGGGACATCAGGAACGGGTGCAGCAGCAGGACGGGCTCTGCGGAGCCATCCCCAGGACCTACGTGGATCGGCTGGCGCATAGTCCCGACATTAAAGGCGGTACCGCCGGTACCGCAAGCACGTCGCGGCCGGTGTTGGAACGGCCACTTGCCCGCGCGTGAAAAGATCGGGGCATCATGAGCACCGCTACCGGATCGAGCCGGATTTTTTCCGGCGTGCAGCCCACTTCTGACTCGCTTCACCTCGGAAACGCTCTGGGTGCCGTCACCCAGTGGGTCGCCCTGCAAGATGATCATGACGCGTTCTTCTGCGTCGTCGACCTGCACGCCATCACCGTCGCCCAGGATCCCGAGACGCTGCGGCACCGCACCTTGGTGACCGCCGCTCAATATCTGGCGCTGGGCATCGATCCGGCTCGCAGCACCGTCTTCGTGCAAAGCCACGTGCCCGCGCACACCCAGCTGGCGTGGGTACTGGGCTGCTTCACCGGTTTCGGGCAGGCGTCCCGGATGACGCAGTTCAAGGACAAGTCGACCAAGCAGGGCAGCGACTCCACCACCGTGGGCTTGTTCACCTATCCGGTGTTGCAGGCCGCCGATGTGCTGGCCTACGACACCAACCTGGTGCCGGTCGGGGAGGACCAGCGGCAGCACCTGGAGCTGGCGCGCGACATCGCGGACCGGTTCAACAGCCGCTTTCCGGACACCTTCGTGGTTCCGGACATGCTCATTCCAAAGGCCACCGCCAAGATCTATGATTTAGCGGACCCGACGTCGAAGATGAGCAAATCGGCAGCCACCGATGCCGGATTGATCAACCTTCTTGACGATCCGTCCAAGTCCGCCAAGAAGATTCGCTCTGCGGTCACCGACAGCGAGCGCGAAATCCGCTTTGACACCGAGGCCAAACCGGGGGTGTCGAACCTACTGAGCATCCAGTCGGCAGTCACCGGGGTCGACATCGACAAGCTGGTCGCCGGGTACGCCGGGCGCGGCTACGGCGACCTGAAAAAAGACACCGCCGAGGCGGTCGTCGAGTTCGTCAGCCCGATTAAGGCCCGGGTCGATGAGTTGACTGCCGATCTGGGCGAATTGGAGGCCGTGCTCGCGGTCGGAGCCGAGCGGGCAAATGAGGTGGCCGCGAAAACGGTGCAGCGGGTCTACGATCGGCTGGGATTCCTTCCGCAACGGGGGTAGCACGTTCACCATGACCGAGCCGTCCAAGCCCGGGTTTTTTGGCCGGCTGCGGGCCCGGTTCCCATGGCTCGACCACATGATCCGCGCCTACGAGCGGTTCGACGAACGCAAGGGCAGCTTCTTCGCGGCCGGCCTGACCTACTACACGATCTTCGCGCTATTTCCTTTGCTGATGGTCGGTTTCGCTGCGGTCGGATTCGCGCTTTCCCGTCGGCCGGACCTACTGCACATGATCGACAACCACATCCGGGCCGCGGTGTCGAACGGCCTGGGACAGCAGTTGGTCGATTTGATGAACTCTGCGATCCGGGCACGGGCGTCCGTCGGGATCATCGGCCTGGCTACCGCGGCATGGGCGGGTCTGGGCTGGATGTCGCACCTGCGGACAGCGTTGACCGAGATGTGGTGGGAGCAGCCCTACGATTCGCCGGGGTTCCTGCGCAACAAACTCTCCGATTTGCTCGCAATCCTATTGACGTTGTTGGTGATGCTGGCGACCGTCGGCCTTAGCGCGCTGGGCCACACCGGGCCAATGCTGGCCGTCCTCAGATGGCTGGAAATACCCCAGTTTTCAGTTTTTGACTGGATTTTCCGGGTTCTTTCCATCGTGATTTCGATGTTGGTGGCGTGGGTGCTGTTCAGTTGGATGATCGGTCGGCTGCCGCGGGAGGCGGTAAGCGTGGTCGACTCCATGAAAGCTGGGCTGATGGCGGCGATCGGCTTCGAGGCGTTCAAGCAAGTGGCGGGCGTCTACCTGCAGGCAGTCCTGCGCAGCCCGGCGGGCGCCACGTTCGGGCCGGTGTTGGGTTTGATGGTGTTCGCCTACGTAACCTCGTTTCTTGTCTTGTTCTGCGCCGCGTGGGCGGCCACAGCGTCAGAGGATCCGCGCACCAAGTCCGTCGACCCTCCCGCGCCCGCGATCATCGCACCGCGGGTACACCTGGACGCGGGCATCAGCGGCCGCCAGACGCTGGCGGCGATAGTCGTGGGAGCCGTCGGCGCCTTGGCGTTCTCCCGCTTCACCAACCGGCGCCGTTAGCCGTCCACTAGACGGTCGGGGGCCACCAGCCAGTCGCCGTTAACCATGACGGCGCTCACCCGAAAGTCGTCGAGGACCAGAAGGTTGGCGTCATAGCCCGGACGCAGGGTGCCCACCCGCTCGAGTCCGAGAGCCCGCGCTGGTGTCCCGGAGGTCATCTGTACCGCTGCTGCCAAACCCGCATCGGAGTCCGAGTGCAACCCGGCTGCAGTGCGGAACACTTGATCCATCGTCGCCGTGCTGCCGGCGATCGTCGATGTTCCGTGCACCCGAGCCACGCCGGACACCACGTCGATCGGCACCGTGCCGAGGAGAAACGATCCGTCCGCGGAACCGGCGGCGGCAACAGCGTCTGTCACCAAAGCGACCCTGGCTGGTCCGACGGCCTCGATCACCGAGCGCACCACGGCGGGGTGCAGATGCACGCCGTCCGCGATGAGTTCGACGGTCACCCGCGGGTCTTCCAGCAACGCCAGCGCCGGTCCGGGTTCTCGATGGTGCAACGGCGGCATCGCGTTGAACAAATGGGTGGCGGCGGTCGCGCCCAGGGCGACGGCTTGGCGGGTATGCTCGTATGTTGCATTCGTATGCCCAACGGCGACAACAACACCCGCGTCGACAAAGCGCCGAATCGCCCAGTTACTTCCCGGCAGCTCGGGTGCCAGAGTGACCATCCGGATCGCGTCGCCACCGGCCGCCAGCACAGCGTCGATCTCGGCGGGTTCGGGATCACGCATCTGGGCGAGGTCGTGCGCCCCGCAGTGGGCCGGGCTCAGCCAGGGCCCCTCCAGGTGGATGCCCGCGATAGTGCCCCGCCGCGTCTGCTCGGCGAGCGCGCGCACGCCGGCAATCAGCTCATCGGGTGCGACGGTGACCAGACTGGCCAGCGTCGTGGTGGTGCCGTGCTGTAAGTGGAACGCCGCGGCCCTGGCGATGCCGTGGGCTTCGGTGTACGAGGCTCCGCCGCCGCCGTGCACATGCATATCGATAAATCCCGGCACCACAATGGAATCGGGAAAAGTCGCGTCGACGGCCTCAGGTGGCGAGCCGGGACCGCAGGCCAGCACCCGACGACCGGACGTTTGCAGCCAGCCCGGTCGGCAGACCTGCCCATCGATGACCATGGTGCCCGCGCAGATCAGTGTCATGGCTTCTCCGTGGCTTGAGGGCTCGTGTTCTCCCAATGTCCGCCGTTCTCCCAGAAGTGCCGGATATCCTCCAGCTGGCGTCCTTTAGTCTCCGGCGCATACCGGAAGACCAAGCCCAACGCGATCACCGCGAATAATCCGAATACCGCGAAAGTCCCTGCGCCGCCCAGTGAATGCAGCACGGTCAGGAATACGGCGGCCACGATCGCGTTGGCCACCAGGTCGGAGGTGAGCATCGTGCTCGACCCCATCGAGCGCAGGCGGGTGGGGAAGCTCTCGCCGGCGTAAACCCACACCAGCGAGCCGAACCCGAAGCTGAAGCCGATGATGAACAACAGCACGCCGGTAAACCCCGCGATTGTGCCGAAACCCAATGCGAACACGGCGACCAACAGGAAGTCAGCGGCGATCATTATGGCAATGCCGGACAACAGGATTGGACGCCGACCCAGCCGGTCGACGAGGACCAGCGCGGCACACACTGCTGCCAAACCGGCTAGCTGCACCAGTGCCGGCAGACCCAGCAGCGCAAAATTTCCGGTGAACCCCATGGCCTCGAACAGTCGAGGACTGTAGTAGACGATCGCGTTGATGCCGGTGATCTGAATGAGAAATCCCAGGGTGATCACGAATAACGTGGCCCGCAGATACGGCCGTCGCAGCATCTCGGACATTCCGCCTCTGGAACCGTCGCCCAGGGCCCGGCCAATCTCGGTCAGCTCCGCTTCGACCTTATCCTCCGGTTCCACCCGCAGCAGCGCCGAGCGGGCGTCGTCGACGCGGCCCTTCAGCAGGTACCACCGGGCGGTATCGGGCATCCGCAGCAACAACGGCAGCAACAGCGTGGCGGGGATGGTGGCCAGCCCGAGCATCAACCGCCAGTTGTGCGTGCCCGCCAGCAGGTAGCCGCCCAGATATCCCAAGATGAGCCCGCTGACCGTCGCGAGCTGATAGGCGGCCAGTAAAGCCCCGCGCACCGCTGCCGGTGCTGACTCGGCCACATACACCGGCACGACCACCACGGAGACGCCGATGGTCAGGCCAAGCAGCAGCCGCGCCGCCAACAACATCGGCATCGACACCGCGATGGCACCCAACAGCGCGAATACCGCATAGCCGACAACGATCAGAACCATAGACTTCTTGCGCCCGACAGCATTGGCCAGCGCACCGCCGACCAGCGCACCGGCGATCTGGCCGATCACCACCATCGTCGTCAGCAGCTCTTGTTGCCGCGTCGTCAGGCCGAATTGGTCAGTGATGAAGAGCAGCGCACCGGCGATGCTGGACAGGTCATACCCGTAAATGACGCCGACGCTGGCCGCGGTGAGCCCGACCAGCAGGCCCCGCCGCGATGGGCGCACCGACTCACCGATGGTCAGCTGGGCCGTACCCGGTTGCGCAGCACCTCAATGACGTGCTCGGGGTTCTCGGGGGTGATGCACGGCCGCACCCGGCCGCGGCCCACGTGCAGAACCAGCATGGTCTTTTTGCTTCCCCGATGGATGTCCAGCGGAAACCAATAGCGCGGGTCGGCTGCGCCCCACAAGCGGCCCTTGCCGGTGGCCCAGCTCATCGGCCGGGCCTTGATGCCCTGGATACGGGTGTACGCGATCCGCTTGGACGTAGCCAGCGGGAAGTAATACCGCCGGATCGTGATTCCGTCCTCATCAAGCAGCAGGCCGGCGTCCTCGTACAGGGCTTCAGTCACGTGAGGAACGGTGCCACAGCAAAATCGGGCGGTCAACGCTGCTTAACGGTGCGCACCGATGCGCAACGATGCTTAACGATGTAGAGGCCGGCGGTTCATCGACCGTGCGACCAGGATCAAACCGAACACGACCAGTGTGCCGATGATGGCCACCCCCACCCGCACCGGCAAGGTGTCGGCTGACGGCATGAACCCTGCCGCGTTGACGCCGCCGGCTTGCCGGTCCGCGTCGGGCTTGCTGGTAACCAGCGACGGGTCGGGTTCGGTCAGCGAGCCGACCTGGGTGCCCGCAGCGGTGCCGAATCCGTAGTCCAACAGGTGCGCCGCTTGCTCCCACGGTGCAATCGGCTGGCGGGTCCCGTGCATCAGCACCGCCATCAGCCGTCGCCCATTCCGGTTGGCAGCGCCGACGAACGTCTGACCGGCATCGTCGGTGTAACCCGTCTTACCGCCCAATGCGCCCGGATACTTGTAGAGCAGCTGGTTGTCGTTTTCCAGCTGGTAGCCGGGGTGATCGCCGTGACCGGGGAAGTCGAAAGTCCGGGTCGCGACGATATCGGCGAAGGTGGGGTTCTGCCACGCGTACCGGTAGAACAGGCCGATGTCGTAGGCCGACGTGCTCATGCCCGCCCCGTCCAGTCCCGACGGCGTCGCCACCCGGGTGTCCCGGCCGCCGAGCTTGGCGGCCAGCACGTTGATCTTCTCCAGCCCCTGCTGCATGCCGCCGAGTTGCATGGCCAGCGCATGTGCGGCGTCATTGCCGGAGTGCATCAGCAGCCCATGCAGGAGCTGGTTGATGGTGTAGGTGCCGCCGTCGTCGACGCCAACCTTGGTGCCTTCGGCGGCCGCGTCGTCGGCAGTTCCGACGACTGACTTGTTCAAGTTGAACGCGTTGAGGCACGCCATCGCGACCAGCACCTTGATGATGCTGGCCGGCCGGTGGCGACCGTGTGGGTCCTTGGCGGCGATCACCGCGCCGCTGTCCAAATCCGCCACCAGCCATGCCTCGGCCGACACGTCGTTCGGCAGCGGCGGTGTGCCGGGCGCGGCGACGATGCCGCAGCTGCCGAGCGCTTCGCCGCCCACCGGCTTTGCGGGCACCGCCAGCGGTATCGGCGGATCGCCGGCCTGGGGGACCTCCGACGAGTCCACCGCAGGTGGGGTGGTCACCTTGTACGGGCAATTCGCCGGACCTGCATTGGGTCCTGGACCCGGCTCGGCGAAAGCCGCGGGCAGCCCGACCGGGACAGCGAGCGTGAAAACCACTGCTGCCAGGCATGATGCGGTGCGCAAGAAGGACCGTGAAGTGGACATCGTGTGAGCAGATTAGGCGATCGGCGGCCGGATCTAGGGGAGCCGCGCTGTGACTGGTGGGACGGAAGTTACTCAACTGAGATGCGGCGGGCAGGGACGCGGCCCACGCATTACGCTGACATCCGTCCCGGATGGAAGTTCAAAGGGTGAGCCATTAGCGATCGATTTTGGTCAAAGTTGCGGCGCGACGGCGCCAGTGACTCGAGTAGCGGAGATCCCCGATCGCTGAAATATCTGCTCAAGCAGGTCGACAAAGCGACTCAGGTACGCCGTTCCGGGCTGGATCAGGTGTTGGTAGAGCTCAACCTGCATCGCGACACCACAGCCAGTCCCGAACTGCAGTCCGCGCTCGCCTGGCTTTGCAACTCGCTATCGCGGATGGTTAGCGACCCGAACCCGGCGCATTCGCGGGAAGTGCTGGTGGCCGCAGACGCGGTCAAGCGGGCTTCCGCCTGACCCGTCGTCGGGGCGAAACTGTATTCCACGACGGCCTCACTCGCGAAACGCGTCGCCAGTCGCAGCTTCGCGGCTAGAGGCTGGACAGAACCGCCCGCAGGATCGATTCGATGGTGTCGAATTCGGCCTGACCGCTGATCAGCGGCGGGGCCAACTGGATGACGGAGTCGCCGCGGTCGTCAGTGCGGCAATACAACCCGGCCTCGAACAGAGCCGACGACACGCGGCTCAGCAACGCCTTGCGCTCCTCGTTGGTGAAGGTTTGCTTGGTCGCCTGGTCCTTGACCAGTTCGACGCCGTAGAAATAGCCCTCGCCACGGACGTCGCCGACGATCGGCAGGTCATACAACTTCTCCAGCGTGGCGCGGAAGCTGTGCGCATTTTGTTTGACGTGTTCGTTGAGGCGCTCGCGCTCGAAGATGTCGAGGTTGGCCAGCCCGACGGCCGCCGACACCGGGTGCCCCCCGAACGTGTAGCCGTGCCGGAACATCGTGGCACCGTCGTTAAACGGCTCGAACAGCCGGTCGCTGGCGATCATCGCGCCGATCGGCGAATAGCCCGACGTCATCCCCTTGGCGCAGGTGATCATGTCGGGCACGTAACCGATGTCACGGCAGGCGAACATCGAGCCGATCCGGCCGAACGCACAGATCACCTCGTCGGACACCAAAAGCACGTCGTACTCGTCGCAAATCTCGCGAACCCGCTCGAAATAGCCTGGGGGCGGCGGGATGGAGCCGCCCGCGTTCTGCACCGGCTCCAAGAACACCGCGGCGACGGTGTCCGGCCCTTCGAACTCGATCACCTCGGCGATCCGGTCGGCGGCCCACAGCCCAAATGCCTTGGCGTTGACCTGAAACGGTTCCGGCGCACGGTAGAAGTTCGTGTTGGGGACCCGGAAGCCGCCAGGTGCCACCGGCTCGAAGGGAGCCTTGAACAACGGCAGCCCGGTAATCGCCAAGGCGCCATGGGTGGTGCCGTGATAGGCGATCGACCGCGAAATCACTTTGTGCTTGCCGGGTTTCCCGGTGAGCTTGAAGTACTGCTTGGCTACTTTCCACGCGGTCTCGACGGCCTCGGTGCCGCCGGTGGTGAAGAACACCCGATTCAGGTCGGCCGGCGCGTAATGCGCGAGGCGCTCGGCGAGCTCGATCGCGGGCGGGGTCGCGTATCCCCACAGCGGGAAGAACTCGAGCGTGCTCGCCTGCCGGGCGGCGACTTCGGCGAGTTCGGCCCGTCCGTGACCGACTTGGACCGTGAACAGCCCGGACAGCGCGTCCAGGTAGCTCTTGCCGCGGTCGTCGAAGATGTGCACACCCTCGCCGCGGGCGATGATCGGCGGCGTGATTCCCGGGCCGTGCCGGGCGAAGTGGCCCCACAGGTAGCGATCAGCTTTAGTCGACAGGTCCTCGGTCATCTTGCCGCGAGCCTAACGCTAGGCTCGCGCCATGACCTCAACGCAGGTCACCGAATTCGAATCGCTGCGGCCACACCTGATGGCGGTCGCTTATCGGCTTACGGGAACCGTGGCCGACGCCGAAGACATCGTCCAGGAAGCCTGGCTGCGCTGGGACAGGCAGGACTCGGTGATCACGGATCTGCGGGCCTGGCTGACCACCGTGGTGAGCCGGCTTGGGCTGGACCGGTTGCGGTCGGCCGCGCATCGCAGGGAGGCCTACACCGGCAATTGGCTGCCCGAACCCGTGGTCACTGGTTTCTCGAATTCTCCAGATACCGATCCGCTCGCCGCGGTGGTCGCCCGCGAGGATGCCCGGTTCGCGGCGATGGTGGTGCTGGAAAGGCTCAACCCCGATCAGCGGGTGGCTTTCGTGCTGCACGACGGTTTCGCCGTGCCGTTCGCGGAGGTGGCTCAGGTGCTGGGAATTAACGAGGCCGCCGCCCGGCAGCTGGCCTCGCGGGCCCGCAAGGCACTCGCCGCGGAGCCGGCACCCAAACCCGACCCCACCCACAACGAGATGGTTGGCAAGCTGATGGCCGCCATCGCCACCGGCAACTTGGACGCAGTGGTGGCGCTGCTGCATCCGGACGTGGCGCTGACCGGCGACGCCAATGGCAAAGCATCGACGGCGGTTCACATCATCCGCGGGCCGGACAAGGTGGCTCGGTTCATGCTCGGCTTGGCCCGCCGCTATGGGCCGATGTTCGTCACCGCCAACCAGCTGGCATTGATTAACGGTGAACTGGGCGCCTACACGGCCGGCTTCCCGGCTGCCGATGGGCAGAAGGCGATGTCGCCCCGGATCACCGCGATGACGGTGCGAGACGGAAAGGTTTGCGCGATATGGGATATCGCCAATCCCGACAAGTTCGCCGGCTCGCCGCTGCGGGAGCCGGCTCGGTAGCCGAGATCAACGCTGCGCGTCGTCCCACGGAACGCGGCAACTGTCACCGGAATTGAAGCCCTGTTCGGTGATGCCCAACGCGGTGTTCATCCGTGCCCGCATGTTCTCCACCCCGATCTGGTACGTCAGCTCGATCACCCCGGCATCGCCGAAGCGGGCCCGCAGGTCAGCGACCTGCGCATCGGTCACAGTGTGTGGATCGGTGGTCATCGCGTCGGCATAGGCGATGGCCGCACGCTCGTCGTCGGTAAACGCCGCAGATGTCGCGTAGTCGTCGACATGCTTGAGCCGCTCCAAGTCCAGGCCGTCCAGTCGTTGCAACATGGACCCGAAATCGACACACCACGAACAACCGATCTTGCGCGCCGTCCAGAACACCGCCAATTCGCGCACGCCGGCCGGCAGCGTTCGCGACGCCCGCTCGATCATGGCCTCGTGGACGGCGCCGGCCGTCATCAGCCGCCGATGATGCGCGGCCACGGCAAACGGCTCCGGGACCTGGCCGTAGCGCCGTTGGGCGACCCGATACATGGTGCGGATCAGCAGGCCGGCTCGCGTCGGAGGTAAGGGCTCGATTCGGGTTTTCGGTGTCATACCGGTCAGACGACGCGGGTCGGCGAAGTGTGACGACCTGAGTTCGACAGATTGGTAGCATCCAGGCACACTTCGTGTGCTCAGAGGAGGCTTGCGGTGGACGGGGTGGACGGCGAGGTCTTCGGGCGCTATCGGCTGCGCGGGGTGCTCCGATCTGGCAGCACCGGCACGGTGTATTCGGCCCACGACACGATGATGAGCCGCGACGTGGCCATCAAGGTGCTCTCACCGGAGCTGGCCGCCAAGCCGGGCTGCCAGGAGCGGTTCCGGCGTGAGATCTCCATCGCGGCGCAGCTCAACGACCCGAACATCATCCCGCTCTATGAGGCCGGCGAGATCGACGGACGGCTCTATCTGGTGATGCCGGCCGTCCCCGACGGCAGCACAGTGCAAGACTTGCTACGCCGCGATGGCCCAACGCGCCCGGCGGTGGCGGCGCGGGTAATCGTGCAGGCCGCCTCTGCGCTGGAAGCCGCCCACGTGGCGGGGTTGGTGCACGGCGACATCAAAGCCTCGAGTTTGTTGGTGGGCGGCGCCTTCGTGTACCTGATCGACTTCGGAGCCACACCGACTGGCGCCGATACCGCCGACGTCCGCACCGACATCTACGCTCTGACCGCTGTGCTCTACGAGTGTCTGACCGGTCAGCCCGCCAGTGAGGCAGGAGTGGGCGAGGATGGGCCGCCCAAACCTACCGACATCGACCCCACGATTCCGGCGGGATTCGACGGGGTGATCGCCCGCGGCATGGCCGAAGACCCAGATGACCGTTATCAGACGGCCCGCGAGTTGGCCGCTGCGACGCATAACGCACTCACCGGCATCGCCGCTGCCGATGCTTCGGGGGCGGTGGCAACAAAGGAAGTGGAGTTCGGTCGTTATCGGCTTTTCGAAAAGCTCGGTCAGGGCAGTATGGGCGCGGTCTATCGGGCCCACGACACCGCGCTGGGCCGTGATGTGGCCATCAAGTTGCTGCAGCCGGAACTGGCTGCCGAGCCGGGCTTTCAGGAGCGATTTCGCCGTGAGGCCTACGCGGCGGCGCGGCTGGCCAGCCCGAACATCATCCCGATCTACGAGACCGGTGAGTTCGACGGGCGCCTGTATCTGGTGATGCCGATCATCGACGGCGTGGACCTGAACAAGGTCCTCAAGAGCGATGGACCGATGAGTCCGCAGAAGGCCGTGCGGGTGGTCGAACAGGTTGCCGCAGCGCTGGATGCGGCGCACAAGTCCGGGCTGGTGCACCGCGATGTGAAGCCGTCGAACTTGCTGATGGTCGGCGAAGATTTTGTGTACCTGATTGATTTTGGACTCGTTCATGAGGCCAGTGCCGGCCGCTTGACGCTCACCAACGTCGCACCGGGATCTCCGGCGTATATGGCCCCGGAGCGCTTCAACGCCGGAAAGTCCGTCGACGCTCGTGCGGATGTGTACTCGCTCACCTGTGTGCTCTACGAGTGCCTCACCGGGCGGTTGCCGTTTAGCGGTGGCGGTGTGGAGGGGTTAGCCGCCGCCCATCGCACGAACGAGCCGCCCAAACCCAGCAGCCTCGCCCCCGCGATACCGGCTGCGTTCGACGGGGTGATCGCACGGGGCATGGCGAAGGAAGCGGATGACCGCTACCAGTCGGCACACGAACTGGCTGTGGCTGCCCGCGCGGCCCTCACCGACGTCCACGCTCCGCCGCCAATTCCCCTCCGCGACAACGTCCCCAACGAGGAGGACACCGCACCCACGATCCCGTCCACACCACGCACCCGTCGCCGCAGCGCTGTTCTGACCCTCGCCGCCGTGGGGGTAGTCGCGGTAATCGCCGCTGCCGCATTCTTGCGGATCACCAACCAATTCCCGTTCCATTCGGCGAGACCGCCGGGTCAGGTCGTCCTGCCGTTTACCGGTCTCGACAACCCCGAGGAGGTCGCGGTCGATGCGAAGGGCGACGTCTTCGTCACCGACAACGGCAACAACCGGGTGCTGGAATTGGCCGCCGGCTCGACCAGCCAGACCGTGGTACCGGTGGCCGGCCTGGACCGTCCCGAGGATATCGCGGTCGATGACGCGGGTAATTTGGAGATCACCGAGCCCTCCCAGCACCGCGTGCTGCAGCTGACGGCGGGGTCGACCAGCCCGACGGTGCTGCCGTTCACCGATCTCGGGGAACCCACGGGTGTGGCGATCGATTCGAGCGACATCGGCAACGACCGCGCCGTCGTCGTCACCGACTGCACGCACAACCGGGTGGTGGCGCTGCGGGCGCATTCGACCGAGCAGACCGAGCTGCCGTTCAGCGGCCTGGCGTGTCCCTCGGCCGTGACGGTGAATCCCAACGGCGCCCTCTTCGTCATCGATCGGGACAACGAGCGGGTGCTGAAACTGCCTTGGACGGCGACGGTTCCGACTGCGCTGCCCTTTGTGGTCGGACGTCCGGATGATGTGGCCGTCGACACCAGCGGAAACGTGTACGTGACCGACAGTCACGACAATCGGATCACAAAGTTTGTCACGGCCTCCAACACGTCAAAAACGCTGATGTTCAGCGGAGTCAACCATCCCCAGGGCATCGACGTCGACACCGCCGGGAATGTGTACGTCGTCGACGCGGGCAACAACCGCATCCTGAAGCTCCCGCCGAGTTAGTCCCTCAGCGCGAGAACATCAGGGCGCGCTTGACCTCCTGGATCGCTTTGGTCACCTGGATGCCACGCGGACAGGCTTCGGTGCAGTTGAAGGTAGTGCGGCACCGCCACACGCCGTCGACCTCGTTGAGGATGTCGAGGCGCTCGGCGGCGGCCTCGTCGCGGCTGTCGAAGATGAAGCGGTGCGCGTTGACGATCGCGGCCGGACCGTAGTAACTGCCCTCGCTCCAGAACACCGGGCAGCTGGTGGTGCAACAGGCGCACAGGATGCACTTGGTGGTGTCGTCGTAGCGGGCGCGGTCGGTCGGGCTTTGGATCCGCTCCCGGGTTGGCGAGTTGCCAGAGGTCACCAGGTACGGCTTCACCGCTCGGTAGGCATCGAAGAACGGCTCCATGTCGACCACCAGGTCCTTCTCCACCGGCAGCCCGCGGATGGGTTCGACCGTGACGGTCAGTGCCTTGCCCGACTTACCATTCCGCTTTTGCGGCAACAGGTCACGCATCAGTACCTTGCAGGCCAGCCGGTTGACGCCGTTGATCCGCATTGCGTCCGACCCGCACACCCCGTGGGCGCAGGATCGCCGGAAGGTCAGCGTGCCGTCGAGGTAACCCTTGATGTAGATCAGCAGGTTGAGTAGCCGGTCGCTGGGCAGGCAGGGCACCCGAAAGCTTTGCCAGCCACCGGTTTCGGTGAACGCGTCAGGTTCCTCCGGATTGAACCGGGCAATCTTGACCGTCACCAGTACCGCACCGTCCGGAATCGGTGGCAGGGGCTGTTCTGGGCCCTGGTCTGCTGCGCCCATCAGTACTTCCGTTCCTTGGGTTCGTAGCGGGTCTGCACGACGGGTTTGAAGTCCAGCCGGATATCGCTGAGCAGTTCGGCGCCTTGTTTGTAGGCCCCAATTTCCTTATAGGCCATCGTGTGACGCATGTAGTTGGTGTCGTCACGGTTCGGATAGTCCTCCCGCGCGTGGCCACCGCGGGATTCCTTGCGATTCAACGCACCGACGACGGTGACTTCGGCCAGCTCCAGCAAAAAGCCCAGCTCGATGGCCTCCAGAAGGTCGCTGTTGAAGCGTTTTCCTTTGTCGTGCAACGTGATTCGAGAGTAGCGCTCCTTAAGTGCATGGATGTCGGTGAGCGCCTGCTTCAGCGTCTCCTCGGTGCGGAACACCGCGGCGTTGTTGTCCATCGTCTGCTGCAGCGCGCCGCGGATATCGGCGACCCGCTCGTTGCCGTGCTCGGAGAGGATGTCGCCGACCCAGCCGACAACCATCGCCGACGGATTCGGCGGCATCTCGACGAAATCGTGGCCCTGCGCGTAGCTGGCGGCGGCGATGCCGGCCCGGCGGCCGAACACGTTGATATCCAACAGCGAGTTGGTGCCCAGCCGGTTGGCACCGTGCACCGAGACGCATGCGCACTCGCCGGCCGCGTACAGGCCCGGGACCGTGGAGGTGTTGTCCTGCAGCACTTGGCCGGTGACCGTGGTCGGGATCCCGCCCATCACGTAGTGGCAGGTCGGGTAGACCGGCACCAGCTCCTTGACCGGGTCCACCCCCAGGTACGTGCGGGCGAACTCGGTGATGTCGGGCAGCTTGGCTTCCAGCACGTCCGCGCCCAGGTGGCGGACGTCGATATAGACGTAGTCTTTGTGCGGGCCGGCGCCGCGACCCTCCAGGACTTCCAGCACCATGGAGCGCGCGACGATGTCGCGGGGGGCGAGGTCGACGATCGTCGGGGCGTAGCGCTCCATGAAGCGCTCGCCCTCGCCATTGAGCAGCCGGCCGCCCTCGCCACGTACGGCTTCGGAGATCAAGATGCCCAGGCCCGCCAGCCCGGTCGGATGGAATTGGTGAAACTCCATGTCTTCCAAAGGAAGACCCTTGCGGAAGACAATGCCGATGCCGTCGCCGGTGAGGGTATGCGCGTTGGACGTCGTCTTGTACATCCGGCCCGAGCCGCCGGTCGCGATCACCACCGCCTTGGCGTGGAAGACGTGAATCAGGCCGGTCGCCAGCTCGTAGGCGACCACCCCGGTGGCCACCGGGCCAGTTGGGGTCTCGGTGAGCACCAGATCCAGCGCGTAGAACTCGTTGAAGAACTCCACGTCGTGCTTGACGCAGTTCTGGTACAGCGTCTGCAGGATCATGTGCCCGGTGCGGTCGGCCGCGTAACACGCCCGGCGTACCGGCGCTTTGCCGTGGTCGCGGGTGTGCCCGCCGAAGCGGCGCTGGTCGATGCGGCCTTCGGGGGTGCGGTTGAACGGCATCCCCATCTTCTCCAGATCGAGCACCGCGTCGATGGCTTCCTTGCACATGATCTCCACTGCGTCCTGGTCGGCGAGATAGTCGCCGCCCTTGACGGTGTCGAAGGTGTGCCATTCCCAGTTGTCGTCCTCGACGTTGGCCAGCGCGGCGCACATGCCGCCCTGGGCAGCGCCGGTGTGGCTTCGGGTGGGGTAGAGCTTGGTCAGCACCGCGGTCCGTACGCGGGGGGCCGCCTCGACGGCGGCGCGCATCCCAGCGCCGCCCGCGCCGACGATCACCACGTCGTATCGGTGTTGCTGGATCAACCGGTCGCCTCCCTCAAATCAGGAAATATTGGGGTCGAAGGTCATCAGCACGTAGGTGCCCAACACCAACGTGAACCCCATCGACAACAACAGCAGACTGTTCAGCCAGAAACGGGTGCGGTCTTTGCGGCTGTAGTCGTCGATGATGTTGCGCAGACCGTTGCCGCCGTGCAGCTGCGCCAGCCATAGCAGCGCCAGGTCCCAGAATTGCCAGAACGGCGAACCCCACCGCTGTGCTACAAAGTTGAAGTCGATGCGGTATACGCCGTTGTCCCACATCAGCATGACGAAGAGGTGCCCGAGCGCCAGGACGATGAGCGCGACACCGGAAAACCGCATGAACAGCCACGCGAATTTCTCGAAGTTGGGTATGCCCGCCCGACGCCGCGGTGAGCGCGGATTGTCCAGGCTGGCCGGGCGGTCGTGGCTGCGGAGTTCTACCGGTGCCGTTTCGCCGCGCCCGAGCTGCAAGTCGGGGCTGCTCATCGGAAGTGCTCCCACATGTGGACGCCCAGCACCACCGCGACCGGAACCATCAGCAGCAGGTAGACGATCCCGATGATCCACAGCATCAGGCGCTGGTAGCGGGGGCCTTCCTGCCAGAAGTCGATCAAGATGACCCGGATCCCGTTCAGCGCGTGGAAAAGCACCGCGGCGACCAGACCGAACTCCATCAGGCCGACGATCGGGGTTTTGTATGTCGCCAGCACCGCGTTGTAGGTCTGCGGGCTCACCCGCAGCATCGCGGCGTCCAGCACGTGGACGAACAGGAAGAAGAAAATCGTGGCCCCGGTGATGCGATGCAACACCCACGACCACATACCGGGATCTCCCCGATAAAGGGTCCGTGGTGGCCGCCGTTTGCGGGACGACTCGGGTCGCGTTGCCGGGTCCGCGGTTGCCGCCTGCCTGCTCACCTGTCGTCACCGCCTTTGTGGAGTCTAAAACCGGGCAATTCAGCCTAGCCCGGCAATGACTCGGGGCGGTACGAACAGGCCGAACCAGGTGACGCGTCGCCGCACAGCTAGGGTTGGCACTTCGTAAGATTGCCCATTCGGTGAGCGGGGTGGCGGTATGCCTGATATCGATTGGAATATGTTGCGGAACAAAGCAATACAGGTTTCGGTGGGAGCCTACGCGCCGTATTCGCGGTTCCCGGTGGGCGCGGCCGCGTTGGTCGACGACGGCCGCGTGGTGACCGGATGCAATGTGGAGAATGTCTCATATGGCCTTACTCTCTGCGCCGAGTGTGGGGTGGTCTCCGCGCTGCACTCGACCGGTGCTGGCCGGCTGGTCGCGCTGGTGTGCGTAGACGCACACGGCTCGCCGCTGATGCCCTGCGGGCGATGCCGGCAGTTGCTTTTGGAGCACGGCGGGCCCGAGTTGCTGATCGACCATCCGGCCGGGCCTCGTCGGCTTGACGACCTGCTGCCCGACGCCTTCGGTCCCGACGACCTGGCCCGGGAAGCAGGAAAAGGCCGTTGACAAACATCGCATTCGACGCGCCGACCGTGATCAGGACCAAGCGGGACGGCGGTCGGCTGTCAGATGCAGCCATCGACTGGGTCATCGACGCCTACACCCAGGGCCACGTCGGGGACGAACAGATGGCGGCACTGCTGATGGCGATCTTCTGGCGTGGCATGGACCGCGCCGAGGTCGCCAGGTGGACAAACGCGATGGTGCAGTCCGGTGAACGGATGGACTTCAGCGATCTACGCACCGTGGACAAGCACTCCACTGGTGGGGTCGGAGACAAGACCACACTGGTGTTGGTGCCGATCATCGCCGCCTGCGGCGCTGCGGTACCCAAGGCATCCGGTCGAGGCCTGGGCCATACCGGCGGCACTCTGGACAAACTGGAATCCATTGCGGGCTTCACGGCGGAGATTTCCGCCCAGCGGGTGCGCCGCCAACTGTGTGACATCGACATCGGTGCGGCGATATTCGCCGCCGGCCAGCTGGCACCCGCCGACAAGAAGCTGTACTCGTTGCGGGACATCACCGCGACCGTCGAGTCGCTGCCGCTCATCGCCAGCTCGGTGATGAGCAAGAAGCTGGCCGAGGGAGTCGGCGCGCTGGTGCTCGACGTGAAGGTCGGAGCTGGGGCGTTGATGAGCTCCGAAGCGCAATCTCGCGATCTGGCGCACACCATGGTCGAGCTGGGGGCGGCGCACGGGATGCCCACCCACGCGCTGCTCACCGACATGACCTGCCCGCTGGGCGCGACTGTCGGCAATGCGCTTGAGGTGGCCGAGGCGCTGGAGGTGCTGGCCGGCGGCGGGCCGCCCGACCTGGTAGAGCTGACGCTGCGGCTGGCCGAAGAGATGCTCGAGTTGGCCGGGATCGACGGCCGTGATCCCGGCCAGACACTGCGCGACGGCTCCGCGATGGACCGATTCCGCCGGCTGGTCGCTGCGCAGGGCGGTGACTTGTCAGTACCGTTGCCGATTGGTTCGCATTCGGAGACCGTTATCGCCCACCGGAGCGGCACAATGGGCAATATCGACGCTATGGCAGTAGGACTGGCGGCTTGGCGGCTCGGCGCGGGCAGGTCGCGCCCGGGCGGCGAGGTGCAATTCGGTGCGGGTGTCAGGATGCATCGCCGTCCCGGTGAACCTGTCGCGGCCGGTGAGCCGTTGTTCACGCTGTACACCGACACTCCGGAGCGCATCGCCGCGGCGATGGCCGAGTTGGCGGGCGGCTGGAGCATCGGCGACACGGCGCCGGTGCCGCGGCCGTTGATCATCGATCGGATCGTCAAGTGACCCCCTTGGATCTGCAGCAAATCAGAAAAGCGCCAAAGGCACTGCTGCATGACCACCTCGACGGTGGACTGCGCCCGGCAACCGTGATCGACATCGCCGGACAGACGGGTTATGACGGACTGCCGACCACCGACGCCGACGAGCTGGCCACCTGGTTTCGCACTCAATCGCACAGCGGCTCGCTGGAGCGTTACCTGGAGCCCTTTTCGCACACCGTGGCGGTGATGCAGACACCCGATTCGCTGCATCGCGTCGCCTACGAGTGCGTCGAAGACCTGGCCGCCGATTCCGTGGTCTACGCCGAGGTGCGCTTCGCGCCCGAGTTGCACATCGACCGCGGGTTGTGGTTCGACGAGATCGTCGACAGCGTGCTGGCAGGTATCGCCGACGGCGAGAAGTCCGCCGCGGCCGCTGGCCGTCCCATCAAGGTGCGCCTTTTGGTCACCGCGATGCGGCACGCCGCGGTGTCCCGGGAGATCGCCGAGCTGGCGATCCGGTTCCGGGACAAGGGAGTAGTCGGGTTCGACATCGCTGGCGCCGAGGCCGGCAACCCGCCGACGCGACATCTCGATGCTTTTGAGTATATGCGAGACCACAATGCGCGCTTCACTATTCATGCGGGAGAGGCGTTCGGGCTACCGTCCATCCACGAAGCGATCGCATTCTGTGGCGCCGACCGGCTGGGCCATGGGGTGCGAATCGTCGACGACATCGAGGTTCTCGAAGGTGGCCCCGAAAGTGGAGAAGTCCGATTGGGCCGACTGGCATCGATCCTGCGGGACAAGCGGATTCCGCTGGAGCTGTGTCCGAGCTCGAACGTGCAGACCGGCGCGGTAAAAAGCATCGCAGACCATCCGTTCGATCTGCTGGCCCGGGCCCGGTTCCGGGTAACGGTTAACACCGACAACCGATTGATGAGCGACACTTCGATGAGTCTCGAGATGCACCGGTTGGTGGAAGCCTTCGGTTACGGGTGGAGTGATCTGGAGCGTTTCACCATCAACGCGATGAAATCGGCCTTCATTGCCTTCGACGAGCGGCTGGCGATCATCGATGAGGTGATCAAGCCGCGGTACGCCGTGCTGATCGGCTAGTCAACGAGATAGCTGAAGACGAGTCGCCGGCTCGGGCTCATCGACATCTTCGAGAATGCGCATTTCTCTGATCGTGTTACAATTGGCCGCGGATGTATGGCAATTACATCCTTTTGAAAGAGAAAGAGTTAGCATGACACAAGGAACCGTGAAATGGTTCAATGGTGAGAAGGGCTTCGGCTTTATCACCCCCGACGGCGGCGAAAAAGACGTCTTCGTCCACTATTCTGAGATTCAAGGAAGCGGTTTTCGGTCGCTTGATGAGAATCAACGAGTCCAGTTTGAGATCACCCAGGGCGATAAAGGCCCCCAGGCGGTCGGAGTGACCGCAGTCTAAGGATCGACACGAAAACCCCTGGGGTCACCGGGTTACCGTCCAGCTTCGTCGCCGGATGCCAGCCTGATTCCTCAGGGGTTTTTCATGCGCAAGGGGTTATCATGCGCAAAATATCGCCATTTAACCCTAGTCGAAACAATCCAGCGCCGTCAGATACGCACCTTTCCTGGCTATCTGAGTCAACACTTCACTAACCGCGCGATCATGCTTCGATTGTGCGACGCGCTGCTCAAATAATTTCAGTTGGAAACTGCACCGCATTTTAAGGTTGGTTGTCCGCGGAGGCCTGCGTCGGATGCCGATCCCTCGAGGGTGGCCAGTGCGGCACTGACACTATCGACGGACGGCAGCAAGCGGTCGGCGTCGCAGATTCGAAGCAGTCGGGACACCGCGGAACCAGGTACCAACGCCCAGTCTGTTCCAGCGTTCGCGCAGCTCACCGAGATCCTGTGCAGCGCCGAGAAACCTGCCGCGCCAAAGAATTGCAGACCGGTCAGATCTAGGATCAGCCCGCAGCCACGCGCCAGGTGGGCGAGTGAATACTCGGCGAGGGTGTGTGCGTTTGCCTGGTCGATCTCGCCCTGGGCGCAGATAGTGGTCACCGGCGACTTCAGTCTTTGAGTGTCCGCCAAGTGGCCGTCGCCCGGCGTAACGACGGTGAAAATAACAAGAACCGGCGGCGTAGAGGTGCCTGATGATTTGTAGGTCATGGTGATCCAGTCGTGCGGCCGATCACCGAAACGTCAGGGCGCGGAGCCGACACTCCTAAGGCTCAGCAGCGTGCGGCTTAAGCCCGTCCCAGACCAGCTGAGATTCTCAGCATCCATGACGCTACACCGGGTAGTGGTTCCGCGCACGTGCAAGCGGCAGCCACCTTCTCTTTAGATCGGCGAGCCCTTTAGTTCGGAGACCCAGCTTCGCCCTATAGGATGAGCCTCATCTCACGGAGAGCGCCCCGGGGGCATGGCGGTCGCCGGTGGGGTCGGGTTCCAGAGGGACAGCGAAGAAGGTGCTTGCAAATGGTGGAGTCCACCGAGGACATTGCAAACCCACCGCTCGGGGCGCGGGCATCGGACCAGCTCAGCGCCGACGACGCCGATTTGCAGGCGGCGATCGGCAATCTCGCGGGTCTGGTCGCCGACCATCAGCGTTTGCCCGAGTTGCTGGCGGCGGTGGCGGCGTTCGCCGTGCGCGCGATCCCAGGCGCCGACGGTGCTGGGGTGACGTTGTTGAATGTCGACCGGGTAGACAACATGGTCGCTGCGTTGGCGGCCAGCGCTCCCTTTGTCGCCGAGATTGACGAGATTCAGTACGTGACCCTCAACGAGGGGCCCTGCATCACGGCGGCGCTGGAACGTCGCACCGTACGCTCCGGGTCGCTCGGTGGGGAGAAGATGTGGCCGCGCTTCGGTCCCCGTGTGGGCAGGCTAGGGGTGCACAGTGCGCTGTCGCTGCCGCTGTTGCTGCCTGATCGAGTGGTCGGTGCGATCAACGTATACGCTTACGGCAAAGACGTTTTCGATGAGCACGCCGCTGAATTCGGGGAGTTGTTCGCCAAACCAGCGGCTGTCGCTGTGTACAACGCGCAGATCCTCGCGCACGCGCTTGCTCTGTCCGTGCAGCTACAGACGGCGTTATCCACCCGCCCGGTGATCGATCAAGCGATCGGCATCATCCGCGGACGTACCGGGCGCAACGCCGAGGACGCGTTCGCCCAGCTGCGGGCGATGAGCCAATCTGAGCACCGCAAGTTGGCCGATGTGGCCCGGCGCATTGTCGACGAAGCCGTTCGCCGCGCGCACGCCCGCGGTCGCCCCCAACCGGAAGGCCAAATCGGCGTACCGTGACGACCGGGGAGCAACGACGAGGCGGGCCCTGACTCGCATCACCAAATCCTCACCGCGTAAGCCAACCGGCTATGCGCGGCGCCGGCAAGCTCGATCGCGCTCGGGAGCGTGCAGCGGAGCAGTCCACTCGTGGAGATCGCCGCTGCCTTGGCCGCAGAACTGGGCTATCTGACCGCAGCGTTGGATGATACCGAGGCCGATGTCGGCGACAGTCTGCGCCGGCTCACTGCCGGAGCGGCTATCGCAATTCCGACCTTCCTGGGTCTGAGCGTGACCGTCGTCGGCAGTGATCCGGCGTTCGCGTTCACCGCTTTCGTCGACGGTGTGGGAGCGGTTGATGTCGGCACGTCCTTGAGGCTCGCGCTCCCAGGCGTCGATGCACGTCTTGTCTCGCCGGTGGTCGTCGTGTTTTATGCGCGGGTGCCGGGCACCTTTGTCGACCTGGCCGCGGATCTCGCGTTCTTCACCGCCCGGCCGCTGAGTGACTTCGCCCTCGATCAGCACCTGCCGGGGCCTGCCGAACAAGATTGCGCAACAAATCTTTCCGAGTCGTCAATCACCAACCAAGCGGTCGGGGTACTCATCGACCAGGGCTATACACCCGAGCAAGCCGAGCGGCACCTCGAGGTTGAGAGTGCCGCCGCCGGTATCAGCCGGTACGCCGTTGGCCTGCGCATCTTGGCGGGGCTCGATGGGCGGTAGCCGCTGATCGCGTGTAGTGTTGACGTGGTTGGGAGCCCAGCCAGTCCCGGATTAAGTCAGCTGTCCGCCGCTGATCTAGAAGAGCAGCAGCTCGCGCCGGACACGCCGGTGACAACCGTCGTTGGGATCACCTTGAGCGCTCAATCCACCTTTGAATTATCGAATGTTCCTCTCGTTCGGCAAGACCCCTCCGGCTCAGCGAGTTTCGGCATTCTCAGCACGTATCCACCGACGCCTTGCGGGCTGGCGACGTTCAGCGCGGCCTTGTTAAAAGGATTGTGCGCGAACGGATCTGATGTCAGCGTCGTGCGGGTGGCTGACGGTTCGCTATCTTCCGACCCTCGGGTGAGCGGAGAGCTGGTCAACGGTTCCGCCAGATCCGTGGCTGCTACCTCCGAATTGCTCAACGAGAGCGACGTCGCGGTCGTGCAGCATGAGTACGGGATTTACGGTGGTGCCGACGGCGACGAAGTGGTGGACATCGTCGGCGGCCTGCGCATCCCGTCGATCGTGGTAGCCCACACGGTCCTGAAAAACCCAACCCCCCATCAACGTTCGGTGCTCGAGGCGGTCGCGGCGCTGGCGGATCAGGTGGTTGTGATGTCTGAGGCGGCCAGTCAGCGCCTGTGTCTCGGCTTCGACGTCGATTCCCGGAAAGTCACCACGATCGCGCATGGCGCGAAGGTTCCGAGGCAGCTGATCCCGCCCGCGCGGTCGGACAGGCCGACGTTGTTGACGTGGGGCCTGCTGGGGCCGGGAAAGGGTATCGAGCGGGTCATCGACGCGATGGGTTCGCTGCACAAGCTGGCGCTAAGCCCCCGCTATTTGATCGCCGGCAGGACACATCCGAAGGTTCTCGCTTCCGACGGCGAGGCATACCGCGACGCTCGTGCCGAACAAGCGCGGCTAGCTGGGTTAGCGGACTCGGTGGCCTTCGACCCAAGCTACCGAGATGTCTCGTCGTTGACGGCGCTTGTCCAGTCTTCAGCTGTGGTTGTGCTGCCCTACGACTCCACCGATCAGGTCACCTCCGGTGTCTTGGTCGACGCTATTGCGACCGGCCGGCCGGTAGTCGCGACCGCATTTCCGCATGCCGTCGAGCTCCTCTCCAGTGGGGCGGGGATTGTCGTCGGCCACGACGATCCGGATGCGCTGGCATTGGCCTTGCGCCGGCTGCTGACCGAGCCGAACCTCGCCGCGACGATGGCTGCCGAGGCCGCGCGATTGGCCCCACGAATGGCGTGGCCGGTCGTGGCCACTGCCTATCAGGATCTGGCACACCGCCTTCTCGCCGAGCGTCCGGCGCTCGTGTGAACGCCGCGCTGCCAGAACCGATATTCGACCATCTGTTGCGTTTGACGGACGGTCGCGGCACCTTCGAGCACGCCTGTTTCGCCGAACCCCGACCCGAGCACGGTTATTGCACCGACGACATGGCCCGGGTCCTGGTCGTCGCGACCCGAGAACCCAACTCCAGTGGGGAAGTCAACCGCCTTGCGGGCGTGGCCGTGCGGTTCCTGAACGATGCGCAGTCCTACGCAGGCCCCTGCCGAAACCGGATGAACCGCAGTCGCCGTTGGGAGGATGAGCCCGCTCTGAAGGACTGGTGGGGGCGCTGTATCTGGGGACTGGGAACTGCCGCGGCGCATAGCGACGTCGCGCTGGTTCGCCGGTTGGCCGTCATACAGTTCGAACGTGCCGCCAAGGTGCGATCGCCCTGGCCTAGGGCGATGGCGTTCGCGGCTTTGGGCGCTGCCGAACTCCTGTCCGTCGAGCCCGGCCATCCGGCCGCACGCGCACTCCTCGTCGATTACGCCGATTCGGTGGCCAAACCCAACGGCGACGTGACCTGGCCATGGCCTGAATCGCGCCTCACCTATGCGAATGCTGTTATCCCCGAGGCGATGATCGCCGCCGGCGTTGCGCTCGACGATTGGACGCTGCGGCAGCAGGGCTTGGATCTGCTGGGTTGGCTGGTCGAATACGAGACGGCGGAAGATCACCTTTCGCCCACTCCCGTGGGGGGGCGAGGCCCGGACGACGTACGGCCGGCGTTCGATCAGCAGCCGATCGAGGCAGCCACCCTCGCCGACGCGTGCGCGCGCGCCGCCACCGTTGACCCAGCTTCGATCTGGCCCGCTGGCGTCCGCGCCGCTGCCAGTTGGTTCACGGGCGCCAACGACGCGCAACAGGTTATGTGGGACCCGCAGACCGGCGGTGGATTCGACGGCCTGCTTGCCGACGGGGTGAATCGCAACCAGGGTGCGGAGTCGACCCTGGCAGTGCTCTCGACGTTGCAGCATGCCCGGTACTTGTCGACTGTGCGGCAATGACTTCCGTGCAGGCAGGGCTCGCCACACGCAGCCCCCTGCGGTTCGCGGCCGACCCGTCGCGGGTCATCTCCCGACTCTTCGTGCCCGGCCAAGAGGGTTTCGAGTATCAGGAGTCCCGGGCAGGGGTGGTGCTGGCTCGGATCCTTGCCCTGGACGAAGGGCAGGTGCGGTCAGCGCTTGACGATGTCGTTATCCGTTTCAACGCGCGTCACCGCGATCTTGCCGGCACCTTCCGCCGGCACGCCCGCGAGCTCGCGGATCGGCTGGATCCCGGCAGGGAGCTCTCGGAGGCACGTTTGTTGTTGCTGGGCGCGACGTTCACCAGTGAGTACGCCATCGAAGGTGCGGCGTTGTGTAACCCCAGCATCGTGGCCCATCCTGACCAGGGTGGGGTAGTTGCCGGCAGTCTGCGGTTCGTGATGAGCGTCCGGGGCATTGGCGAGGGACACCGTTCCTCTATTGGGTTCCGGACAGGGGTGGTCGACGGGGTCGGGGGCATCACGATCGACGCTCCGGGTCCGTTCGCCACGACCGGGGCGGCGGAGCCCGCCCTGGTCGACGCGGCCGTCTTCCGCAGCGAACTCACTCGGGTCGACGACGCCGGCGAGGCGGCCGATTATGTCCTCGACCGACTCGGCGAGCGGTTTACCCAGGCCGCTCTCGAGGAACAATTCGCCAGGCTGCAGACTTCGCTGAGCACCCGCAGGCACGCCAAAGAAACGATTTCGCTGCTCCGCAACATCGCCCAACGGACGTACGCCGTCGAATTCCCCGACCATATTGGACTTTCCGAACGGGTCCTGTGGCCCTCGATGGGCGCCGAGCAAGCCGGCATGGAGGATGCACGCTTCGTCCGTTTCACCGACGACGACGGCTCCCAGACTTTCTATGCCACCTACACGGCCTACAGCGGATCTCAGATCAGCCAGCAACTTCTCACGACCAGGGATTTCCAGTCCTTCACCTCAGCGCCGATCGTCGGACAGGCCGCTGTTAACAAGGGTCTGGCGCTGTTTCCACGCCGGATTGGCGGTCGCTTCGCCGCCATGTCGAGGTCAGATCGCGAGACGAATTCGGTTGCCTACTCTGATCATCTGTCCGTTTGGACCAGTGTGCTTGCGTGCCAGAGCCCGACCCGGGCCTGGGAGGTGCTACAACTCGGGAACTGCGGTTCGCCCATCGAAACCGACGCCGGGTGGCTGGTGCTCACCCACGGTGTAGGTCCGATGCGCACCTACAGCATCGGGGCGATCCTGCTTGACCTCGACGATCCGACACGGATTATCGGTCAGCTACCGGAACCACTATTGAGCCCAGCTATTGACGAGCAGGACGGCTACGTGCCCAATGTTGTCTACTCCTGCGGCGCGCTGGTCCACGCCGACACACTGGTGCTGCCTTACGGGATCAGCGACGGCGCAATCGGTATCGCCACCGTACCGCTACCCGAACTCATCGCGGCCCTGAGCCGCTGAGCGCACGCGCCTCCCGTTGAGCCAGACGTTTGTACCCGTCAAGAAAAGGAGAACGAAGCTGATGAAATCAGGCGATGCACAACGAGATGCATCCGACGTGAACGTGCTTCACATCGGTGCGGGCTTCAAAGAAAGAGAGCGACCGCATGTTTTGGAGACGTTGTCGACGCTCGGTCCGCATCTGATGGGGCGATGGGATTCGCGGGACGTGGTTGTGGAAGTGTCATTGCACGATCGCGGCGGCAAGCAGCAGCGCGTTACTTTGCGCACGAGCCTGCCCGGCCGTCCGCCGGTGGTCGCGGTCGCCGAGAACCCGGACGTCACCCACGCTCTCAGCGACGCAAAGCGGGAGCTAATTCGGCAACTTGAACACCAGAAGTCGGCGCATGACCCGATGAGCGGTCGCCATGGCAGCAGTGCGACGATCCGCCATTAGCCATATCGAACTCGGTATCAACACCCACTGCCCGACCAAAGCCATCATTGGCCCGGTGGTCCCGCTTGCGGAGTCGGCGGGGCGGGCGCAGACTTGCCGCCTTGCTTTACCTTCTGCTGCTGCCACGGGCAATCGGCTATAGCCGATTGTTCAATGACGTCCGCCGCGTCCTTGATGGTGAATTTGCCGTCATGTGCGACGGTGAGTGCGAGTCTGAAAAAATCCCCCCCGTCTTGGACCTTGTCGAGCTCCGCGCAGACCGCCTTACCGCTGCGGCTGACGTAGTCACCCACGGGATCAGCGTGGGCCATCGTCGGGGCGAGCGTGGTGGTGGCGGCGAGTAACGACATCGCCATGCAGACGGCCCGCACTCCACCTCCGGCAGTGTTGCGTTTCCGCATGGGGTCGCTCCATGTTGGGCGGTGGTTGCTGAAGTGCGACCTCAACGTATCAAGTTGGTGATGTCAGCGCAGCGCGAGTTGGCTGGGACTTCCGCCGTGGGAACCGATCTTACCGTGGCGGTAGAATCGAAATGACCTACAGTGCAACTACTTCCGCGTGACCGGAAACGCAGCGTCGGTTAGATCGGCGCCCATACTCCGTTGCTCCAGAATCCCCAACTATTGGCTGTCGGGTTCCACATCAAATTAGCCCCGGGTGCCCAAGGCGGTGGAGCCGGTTGCGGCGGTGCCCACGCCGGCGGGGGACCCCAGGGCCCCCAGCCCGCCGGACCAAACGGGCCTCCCGGACCTTGCCAGTCGTGGCAGTGCTTCCAGTCCCAGTCCGAGATCTTGCCCCAGCCCGGGTTCCATTGATCACCTGGACACCAGCGCGCGCTCGGCGCAGGGGCCGGCGCCGCCTGGGCCCGCGGATCAGAGCGGCCCGCGAGTCCGAAAGCGGTCAGGGCCAGCCCGCCCGCCAGCACGCCGGTGCACAGCTGAACCCATCGCCTGGTCTGTTTCACGGTCATAATTCTTGATTATTCGCCCTGGCCGCCGCGCCGATAGCGGGACTGCCGGCGCTCAGTTGGCACGCGCGATGAAGCCGCAGCGGCCGGCCTTGTGCATCATGGACGAATGAGGTTGCCCCTGCTGGGCCCGGTGTCGCTCACGGGCTTCGAGAACGCCTGGTTCTACTTGTTCCTGTTGATCGTTCTATTACTGGTGGGGATATACGTCGCGCAGCAGTACGCCCGCCGCCGTAGGGTTCTGCGGTTCGCCAACATGGAGGTGCTTCAACGCGTCGCCCCGAAGGGGCCGACCCGCTGGCGGCACGTGCCCACGATCCTGCTGGTCACGTCGTTGGTGCTGCTGACGACCGCCATGGCCGGGCCGACATCCGACGTCCGGATCCCGCTCAACCGCGCGGTGGTGATGCTGGTCATCGACATCTCCGAGTCCATGGCTGCCACCGATGTCGCTCCGAACCGACTGGCCGCCGCCCAGGAGGCCGGCAAGCAATTCGCCAGCGATCTGACTCCGGCCATCAATCTCGGGCTGGTGGCGTTTGCGGCTAACGCCACGCTGCTGGTCGCTCCCACGACCAACCGTGAGGCGGTCAAAGCCGCGATCGACACCCTGCAACCCGCACCGAAGACCGCCACCGGAGAGGGCATTTTCACCGCGCTGCAAGCAATCGCCACGGTTGGGTCCGTCATGGGAGGCGGCGACGGTCCGCCGCCCGCGCGGATCGTGCTGGAATCCGACGGTGCGGAAAACGTGCCGTTGGACCCTAATGCCCCCCAGGGAGCGTTTACCGCGGCGCGGGCCGCCAAGGATCAGGGAGTGCAGATATCGACGATCTCCTTCGGTACGCCCGACGGGACCGTCGTTTACCAGGGCGCCACGATCCCGGTTCCGGTCGACGATCAAACCCTGCAGAAAATCTGCGAGATCACCGACGGTCAGGCTTTCCACGCGGACAGCCTGGAATCGCTCAAGCAGGTCTACACGACCCTGCAGCGCCAGATCGGCTACGAAACCGTGAAGGGCGACGCCAGCCTCGCGTGGATGCTGCTGGGGACCTTGATCATGGCCGGCGCCGTGTTGGCCGGTCTGGTCCTGAATCGCAGGTTGCCCGCCTGAGCGATCAGATTGGGAGTCGCCGGTTGATCAGGAGCGCCAATGCCGCGGCGATCACGGCGGTTATCACACCGAGCCGCAGCCAGCCTGCACTGCCGGGCCCGGGCACGGTGCGGTAGCCGATCTCGTTCTGGATGGAGTCGTAGTCCTTGTTGAGTTCGCCGAGGTTGGTGGCGGTATAGGACTGGCCGCCGGACAGCCGGGCGATGGTCTTCATCTGGTCGGCGGCAACCGGAACAGCCACCCGCGCGCCCGCCATCTCGATCTCGCCGCTCGGCGTTCCGAACGTGATCGTCGAGATAGGGACGCCTTGATCCTTGGCCAATCGCGCGGCGGTGAAGGCGCCATCGTGCGGATCGCTCGGATCCGACGGCTTGTTCTCCTTCCCGTCGGAAAGCAGCACGATGCGGGCTGGCGGCGGAGTGTCGCCGCCGGCGACGGCGGTGGCCTGGATCGCATGCAGGGCGGTGTAGATGGCCTCACCGGTTGCGGTGCCGTCGGCATAATCCAGCTTTTTCAGGGCGTCCACGGTCGCCTGATGCTGCGGGGTCGGAGGCACCAGGAGGTACGGCGTTCGCGCAAAACCGACGAGCCCGAGATTGATGCCCGGCGTCAGCTGGGTGGCGAACTGGCTAGCCGCCTGCTCGGCAGCCTTCAGCCGGGTGGGCTCGACATCGGTTGCGCGCATGGACTGCGACATGTCGATCACCAACATGATGACGGCGCGGTTGCGCGGAATCTTCATGTCGTGGGTGGGGGTGGCCAGCGCCACGGTCAGCAGAGCCAGGCAGAGCACCGACACGGCGATCGGAATGTGCCGCCAGAACGACTGCGGCACATTCGCCTCGGTGAACCGGTGCAGGCGGCGTTGGCGGCGAGCCTGAACAACGACATAGATCCCCAGCAGGGCCAGCGGGACCAACGCGAACACGAGCATCGCCGGGCGTTGGAACCCGTACAGAGGCAATGGGCCTATTCCGGGAAGCGTCATGCACCCTTCCTCACCCAGGCGCAGGCCGACAACAGGTCGCGTGTCCCCGCCATCGGCTCACCTCCCCGGTCTGGCCGCCCCGTTTCACGTGGCGGATGCTGCGGCCAGTAAAGAAGTGTCTTGACGGCCCGTCAAACACGCTACCGGCCGTAACGCCGGAGCGTCGATCAAACAGGTGTCCTACTCGCGCCTTAGCCGCGAATCCACGAACTGCTCCAACTTCTCCCATTCCCGTACCACCGGGGAATACGGGGCCGCGGGCTTGCTGACCGAGCCGGGGTCCAGCACGTAGGCCACCAGCTGGCCCAGCGGCCGCCCCGTTTCGAGGGCTTTGTCCACGGCGCTCTCCTCGGAGTAGTCACCGATATCGCGGAGCAGTTCGACGGCCAGGTCCAGTTGTTCTCGGTCCACCGCGTCGGGGCCGTCGGCAAAATCGTCGGCCAGCCCGCTGAGCACGTAGATGTTGTCGTCAGTGATCTCCACTGCCAACGAGCCGTCAGTAGCGGCCGTACGGATGTCGTCGTAGGTGCTCATGTCGGACAAGTCGTGGTCGTGCTCGTCGGCGAGGTAGCGAGCCAGCGCCCGTTCGGAGCTGAACACGCTGATCCTTCCGTTGCGGCCCAAGAAGATCGGACGATCGTCCAGGTAGCAGCGAAGCGTGTAGAAGGTGCCGGAACCCGTCATTATCCGGACCGGGTCGATACCCACCTGCAACCAGAAGTCCTCGTCGCCGCCAAGCACCACGGTGTCGCCGGCCGCGCGGGCCTTCGCTTCGTCTTCGGAGTCTTCGGCGTCGTGTTCGCTGTCGTCCTCGCCATCGCCATCATCAGACTCTTCGGTGTCGTCCCCCTCGGTGACCTCGTCAGCGGCGTCCCGCTCGTCGTCGACTGACTCTTCGGGCTCCTCGGGCTCCTCAGCCAATTCATCTGCGGCCTTGGCCGACAGGTCACCATCAACCTCGGGGGTGCTGATGATCTCCTCGATCGCGCCGAGCACGTCGTCCCAGCTTCTGTTGATGATCTCGGCGATCAAATTCCAGCGTTTCTGGCCGGCTTTACCGGTGAAGTTTTCGATTCCGCCGGACACCGTGCCCAGGGTCGGATTGCCATTGAAGAACTTCGACACCGGCGGCAGTTCGCACACCGATCCGATCGACGACACGATCGCCAGCGCGCCCGCCAGTGCCGTAACCGACTCTTCGGTCGGCTTCTCGGCCACCAATTCCTCCACGGCGATGAGGTCGAACTCCCTGTCCTTGGCCGGATCGAGGTCGTGTGCGGGAGCCGAGGTCAGGTCCTTCCACGCCGGATGGTCGACCAGATCGTTGTCTGAATCGGTGCGCACGAACGCAACCAGGTCGGAGACGGCCTCAAAGGCAAACAGGTCGTCGTCTTTGCCCAGGAATGCCTCCCACTCGTCGCCGGCGTCGCGCCACCGGGGTGCCCACACGGTGTAGCGGTCGCCGATGGAGAGACTCAGGCGGATGGGCAGAAGGTCAGCAACCATGCGGCACACAATAGCGACGGCCGACGAACGTGCCCGGAGCCGGGCAACGGTCCCATGCCCGCCACGAGCGATGAGCCGGGCTGCGGAACGATGGGCCGAAGGCAGGCCTAAGCGCCCCAGATGGTGGCGATCGGTGCAGCGTTCGCCGCGTTACCGGTCTTGGGCAGCCCATACATCTGTTCCACGGTGGAAAGCACGTTGTAGTGGCTGATCTGCTCGTTATAGGTTCCCGGCTGGACGTGGGCGCCATAGATCACCGTCGGGATCTGGTTGCGATTCGCGTCGTCATCGTCCTCGTCCCAGGTCAAGATGAGCAGGCTGTTGTTGGCCACCGCCCAGTTGGCGTAGCCGGACATCTCACTCTTCAGCCAGGCGTCCGCCTGCGCGATCGAGCCGTCGTGCATGTTGTCCTCGTTGTTGGGAATCACGAACGAGACCGTCGGCAGGCTGGCGTAGTTGCCCATCGGGAAGGACGAGAACGGCAGCGAGTTCGCCGGTGGCACGTTGGTGAAGTTGGCCCATGGCACGTGCTTGCGGGCGTACTTGCCCGCGCTGCAGACGGGCGACCCGGCCGCCGGCAGGTCTTCGGCGAACCCCACGAAGGTGTAGCCGGCGGCCAGCAGTTCAGAACCCAGGTTCGGAGTGTTGCCACCATTGACCGGGCACGAGTCGTTGGTCACCCCGAGTGTGGTGCCAGCGAATAGCGAGAGATAGTTCGGTTCACTCGGGTGTGTTTCGGCGAACGACTGGACCATGTTTGCGCCATGGGTGGCCAGCGCGGTCATGAAGGGCGCCGACTTGTTGCCGAGGATGTTGCCGCGGTTCTCTTCCACCACGATCACCACGTGGGTGGGCTGCGGCATCGCGGCCGCGACCGGGCTCACGCGCGGGCCCACAGCGGGCATGGCGACCACTGACGCCGCGCACACCACCAACGCGCCCGCTAGTCGCAGCGCTCGGTAGGCCGCACCCGGCACGATCCTGGAGAGGCGCACTCGGGGAGTTTATGGGCGCGTCCGCGCTGTCGAAGGGATGTACTCAGGCGTGTCAGCAGGCCTTTTCCCGATTGTTATATAGGGTCACGTCCCGTGGATGTGCACGTCGTTGACCACCCGTTGGCCGTCGCCCGGCTGACAGTGCTTCGCGACGAACGTACCGACAACGCAGACTTCCGGGCCGCGTTGCGCGACCTGACCGCGATGTTGGTCTACGAGGCCACCCGGGACGCGCCGCGCGAATCGTTTCCGATCCGCACGCCGTTAGCCGAGACACTCGGAGTCCGGCTGGCCAGGCCGCCGCTGCTGGTGCCCGTGCTGCGCGCCGGGCTGGGCATGGTCGACCAGGCCCTTGCACTGTTGCCGCAAGCCCGGGTGGGATTCGTCGGCGTCGCCCGCGACGAGGAAACCCACCAGCCGAACGGGTACCTGGAGTCGCTGCCCGACGACCTGACCGACCAGCCGGTGCTGATCCTCGACCCCATGCTCGCGACCGGCGGTTCGATGACGCACACCGTCAGACTGCTGCAGCGGCGCGGCGCCGTCGACATCACGGCCCTGTGCGTGGTTGTTGCGCCGGAAGGTGTTGCGGCACTGGAAAAAACGGCGCCAGACGCGCGGCTGTTCACCGTTGCCGTTGATGATGGGCTCAACGAAATCGCCTACATCGTGCCCGGTCTCGGCGACGCCGGCGACCGGCAGTTCGGGCCCCGCTAGCCTGCTTACTGTGAGTTACCAGTCCCGCACCGCGGAGACCAGCTCGTCGCGCAGCGTGCGGGCTCGTTCCCGCGCAACTGCCAAGTCGTCCCCCCCACCGGCCAAAGCGCAGCGAACTTCCAAGTAAAACTTCAGCTTTGGCTCCGTCCCCGACGGCCGCACCACCACCCGGGCGGACAGATCGTCGTCGCCGCCGGTGAAAATCAGCGCGTCGGTGATATCGGTGGTGGTCACGGTGAGCCCGGCCAACCGACTCGGCGGCTCGGCCCGCAACCGCCGCATCAACCCGGCGGCCTGATCGGCGTCAGCGACCCGGCGCGACACCGCGGCAACGTCATGCACGCCGTACCGTCGCGCGAGTTCGTCGAGCATGTCAGGCACCCATTGGCCCTGACCCTTGAGCGCGGATACCAGATCGCACATCAGCACCGCGGCGCTGATGCCGTCTTTGTCGCGCACGGCATCCGGGTCGACGCAGTGCCCTATCGCTTCCTCGTAGGCGTACACCAGGACGCCGCCGGGCACATTCGCATCGGCACGCGCCAACCACTTGAAGCCGGTGAGAGTCTCGACGTGGATCGCGCCGTGGCGCTCGGCGATGGCCGCCAGCATCCGCGACGATACGACGGTGCTGGCCACCGTCCTGGTTCCGGGCGTACCCCGGCCCCACTCGTGAGACAGGATGTAATCACCTATTAGCCAACCGGTTTCGTCGCCGGATAGCATGCGCCACCCCGCCACGGTTAGTATTCCAACCGCGCATCGGTCGGCGTCGGGATCCAGCGCGATCGCGACGTCGGCCCCGACAGCTGAGGCCAGGGCGAGCACCGCGTCAGCGGCACCAGGCTCCTCGGGATTCGGGAAAGCGACGGTAGGGAAGTCGGGGTCCGGCGCGAACTGCGCCGCGACGGTGTGGACGTCGTCGAACCCGGCCCGCCGCAGCGTCTCGACGGCCACCGCACCGCCCACTCCGTGCAGCGGGGTCAGGGCCACTCGGACCGAACCGGTCGAACGTCGCACGGCGGCCGCGCGCTGCATGTAACGGTCGACCAGATCGGTGTCGGCTTCTGAGACCGGCGTGCGGGGTATTTGGTCGGCCGGAGGAGCGGCACCCATCGCGGCTTCGATCTCGCGGTCGGTGGGGGAGATGATTTGGATCCCGCCGTCGAAGTACACCTTGTAGCCGTTGTCGGTCGGCGGATTGTGCGATGCGGTGATCTGAATCCCGGCGGCCGCCCCGGCGTGGCGCACCGCGTAGGCCAGCACCGGAGTGGGGACGATGCCGGGCAGTTTCAGCACCGAAAAGCCCTGGGCTGCGAGCACTTCAGCTGTCGCGGTCGCGAATGCCGCCGAGCCGTGCCGGGCATCGCGCCCGACGACCACCCGTGCGCCGGCCAGGCCTCGATCCGCCAGCACCTGTGTCACCGCCCAGGTGGCGCGCAACACCACCGCGACGTTCATGGCATCCGGGCCGCCGCGCACCGGGCCACGCAACCCAGCGGTGCCGAACGTCAGCGGGCGCGCGAACCGCTCGCGCAGCTCCTCGGGACTGCACGCGGAGAGTTCGGCGGCCGTCTGCGGGTCGGGGTCGTGCGTGATCCACTCTTCGGGCTTGACGTGCTCCCCGTCATGAATGGTGGGGATTCCCGTGCGGCTACGCCGCGGTTGGGGTGCTTCCTGTTTCATCGCCCCGCGCCTCCCGGGTGGTGGGAGGACTTACTGGAGCTCCGCAGGCGTTTATTGTCTCTGCCCGCCCGGCAGCGAGTATGACCTTGGCGGCGTTGTGGTCGCGGTCGTGGACGGCCCGGCACGCCGGGCACGTCCATGTCCGGACCTGCAGCGGGAGTTCGTTCAGCCGGTGCCCGCAGCCCGAGCATGTCTTGCTCGACGCCAACCACCGCGACACCCGATGTAGGGTCCGTCCGTAGCGGTCGGCCTTCTCGCCGATAATCTGCACGAACTGACCCCATCCGGCATCCGAAATCGCCCGCGCCAAGCGATGATTGCCAACCATACCCACGATGTTGAGGTCTTCGACGTGGATCACTTGGTTGTCGCGAACCAACGCCAAAGCCTGCTTGTGGTGATAGTCCCGCCGACAACGGGCGACCTCGTTGTGCGCGACGGCCACCTTGCGCCGCGACGTGTCCCTGTTGGCTGATCCTTTCTGCCGGCGGGACTTCTCCCGCTCCAACCGTCGCAGTTTGCGCAACGTGCGACCCAAATGCTTCGGATTGTCGATGTCGGAGCGCCCACCATCGGTGGCCGCGATCGTCGCCAACCGAGTAATCCCCACATCCACCCCGACCTCGCGGGCAACGGCCGGCAAAGGGGAGACCGCAACCTCGACGACGAAGCTGGCGTAGAAACGGCCATCCGGTTCCCGAATGATCGCGACCGAGGACGGCGCCGACGGTAGCGCGCGTGACCAGCGCACCCGCACCTCGCCGACCTTGGCCACAACCAACCGGCCACTGGCTTTCACCCGGAAGCCGTCGCGGGTGAGCCGAAACGATTGCCGCGGATCCTTGCGAGATTTGAACCGTGGACGACCCACCTTGCGGCCTCGGCGTTTCCCGCTGGCCGAGGCGAAGAAATTGCGCCATGCGCGCCGGGAGTCGTTGACCGACTGCACCAACGCCACACTGGGCACCTCGCACAACCAGGCCCGCTCGGTGGTGGTCTTGGCCGCGGTGATCACGCGGCGCTGAATCTCGCTGTCGGACAGCGTCACCCCGGCCCGATACCCCTGGTCGCGCACCCGCAGCGCGTCGTTGAACACCACCCGAACGCACCCGAACACCCGCGCCAGCATCGCCTGCTGGGCCGGTGTCGGTTCGATGCGGTACCGGTAACGCCTCTGCATACCCCGACCCTAAGGCGCACCTCTGACAACCCACACCGACCGGCATAGTCGACACAGCGTGCCGTTCGTCGAGTTCAACGAAGAAGCCGACCACGTGCACCTGCTCGTCTCGCACCCGCCCACGCTGGCGATCTCCACACTGATCCAGCCGATCAAGGGCCGCACCACTTACCCCGTGCGCCGCAAATGCACCCGGGCCTGTGTGCGCGCCCGAATGCGCGGACACCTCTGGCCCCCGCCCTACTTCACCGTCACCTGCGCAGGCGCTCCACTGTCGACCATCACGCAACACATCGACGGCCAAACCCGACCACGCTGAACGCCGCGCTACGCCCGCCGATACACGGGACGGGCTCACCCCGAACTGAAATCCGGGGCCTGCGCCCAAGATGCTGGTCACCTCGTCTAGAACCGGCCTATGACCTCGGCCAGCATTGCACCCATGCGGTCGGCCGACGCGGCCCCGGCGGCGAGCACCTCGTCGTGACTCAGCGGCTCACCGGTGATCCCGGCTGCCGGGTTGGTCACCAGCGAGACGCCTAATACTTCGGCGCCCGCCGCCCGGGCCGCGATGGTCTCGTGGACCGTCGACATGCCCACCATGTCGGCCCCCAACTTCCGCAGCATCCGGACTTCCGCGGGCGTCTCGTAGTGCGGGCCCGGCAGGCCCGCATAGACGCCCTCGGTCAGTTGGGGGTCGGCCTCGTGAGCGAGCTCCCGTAGCCGCGGTGCGTACGCGTCGGTGAGGTCGACGAACTGGGCACCGACCAGCGGCGAACGCGCCGTCAGGTTCAGGTGATCGCTGATCAGAACCGGCTGACCGACCTTCATGTCAGGGCGCACTCCGCCGGCCGCGTTGGTGAGCACGACGATGGCCGCCCCTGCCGCGCAGGCCGCCCGTACCGGGTGCACCACATGACGCAGGTCGTGGCCCTCATACGCGTGCACGCGGCCGACCAGCACCAGCACCCGGTGCGCGCCGATGGGCACCGACAACAGCTCGCCGGTATGCCCGACGGCGGTGGGCGGGCTGAAGCCGGGGATTTCGGCCTGGGGCAGCACGACCGTCGGCGAGCCGAGCGCGGCCACCGCCGGCGACCATCCAGACCCGAGAACGATCGCGACGTTGTGCTTAAGGACTCCAGTGCGCTCGGCGATGACGCGTGCTGCCTGCCGCGCGAGTTCGCCGGGATCGGGCGCAGGGGCAGTCACACTGCGGGAGCCTAGCCAACCCGCTTGCCGCATGGGGGAGAGCGCCTCAGTGCGATACTGCGAGAGTGCCCACAGCCAACGCATTCGACAGCGTGGAGGATGTCGTGCGGCGCCGTGGTGCCGATCTTGTCGAGTTGTCCCACGCCATTCACGCCGAGCCGGAGCTGGCGTTCGCCGAATATCGCAGCTGCGCAAAGGCGCAGGCGCTGGTCGCCGAACGTGGTTTCGTGATCACTGCGCCCGTCGGCGGTTTGGACACCGCCTTTCGCGCTGACTTCGGCAGTGGGCCGCTGGTCGTCGGCGTCTGCGCCGAGTACGACGCGTTGCCCGAAATCGGGCACGCCTGCGGCCACAACATCATCGCGGCGTCGGCGGTCGGGACCGCGCTGGCGCTGGCCGAAGTAGCCGACGAGCTGGGTCTGACCGTGGCCCTGCTGGGAACCCCGGCTGAGGAGGCCGGCGGGGGCAAAGCGCTGCTGCTGCAGGCCGGTACGTTCGACGATGTCGCCGTGTCCGTGATGATGCATCCCGGTTCGGCCGACATCGCTGGGGCCCGCTCGCTTGCACTATCTGAGGTGATCGTGCACTACCGCGGCAAGGAATCCCATGCCGCCGTCGCACCGTATCTGGGGATCAACGCCGCCGACGCCGTGACCGTGGCGCAGGTGGCCATCGGGCTGCTGCGACAGCAACTGGCCCCGGGGCAACTGGTGCACGGGATCGTCACCAACGGTGGACAGGCGGTGAACGTCATTCCCGGGTACGCGGCGTTGCAGTACGCGATGCGGGCCGTCGAATCGGATTCGCTGCGTGCGCTGGAGGGCAAAATCTTGTCTTGCCTTGCTGCCGGCGCGCTGGCCACCGGCTGCGAATACGAAGTCGAGGAGCCCGCGCCGGCATACGCCGAGTTGAAACCCGACCAGTGGCTGGCTGACGTGTTCCGCGAGGAGATGCGCCGACTGGGGCGCGAGCCGGTGGCACCGGAGATCGAGGCGAGGCTTCCCATGGGGAGCACTGACATGGGCAACGTGACGCAGGTCCTGCCGGGTATCCATCCGGTGATCGGTATCGACGCCGGCGGTGCCACGGTCCACCAGCGCGCCTTTGCGGCCGCGGCCGCTGGCCCCAGCGCCGATCGCGCGGTTATTGACGGCGCGATCATGCTGGCGCGCACGATCGTCCAGCTCGCCGAGACCCGGGACGAACGCGATCGGGTAATGGCAGCGCAAGAGCGCAGGGCGGCATCATGAGCCTTGGCGACGCCGCCGAATCGTGGCTGGCAGCCCACTACGAGGACATGATCTCCTGGCGCCGGCACTTCCACCGCTACCCGGAATTGGGTCGCCAGGAGTACGCCACCACGCAGTTCGTCGCGGAGCGGTTGGCCGATGCCGGGCTGAACCCGAAGGTGCTTCCCGGCGGAACTGGGCTGACCTGCGACTTCGGCCCCGAACATCAGCCGAGGATCGCGCTGCGCGCCGACATGGACGCGCTACCCATGGCGGAGTTAACCGGCGCGCCCTACGCCTCGACGATGCCCAATGTGGCCCACGCCTGCGGGCATGACGCGCATACGGCGATCCTGCTGGGCACCGCGTTGACGTTGGCATCGGTGCCGGAGCTGCCGGTCGGGGTGCGGCTGATCTTTCAGGCTGCCGAGGAGTTGATGCCCGGTGGAGCCATCGACGCCATCGCCGCGGGCGCCATTACCGGCGTATCGCGGATCTTCGCACTGCACTGTGATCCGCGGCTGGAGGTCGGCAAGGTCGCGATCCGGCGCGGACCGATCACCTCGGCGGCCGACCGTATTGAGATCACGCTGTATTCGCCCGGCGGCCACACGTCTCGCCCGCACCTCACCGGTGACCTGGTCTACGGTCTCGGCACGCTGATCACCGGGTTGCCCGGAGTGCTGTCGCGCCGCATCGACCCGCGCAACAGCACCGTGCTGGTGTGGGGTGCGGTCAACGCCGGCGTGGCTGCCAATGCCATACCCCAGACCGGCGTGTTGTCCGGCACGGTTCGTACCGCCAGTCGGCAGACCTGGGTCTCCCTCGAGGAGATCGTCCGCCAAACCGTCGATGCGTTGCTGTCGCCGCTGGCCATCGAACACACGCTGCAGTACCGGCGCGGCGTGCCGCCGGTGGTCAACGAGGATGTTTCGACGCAGATCTTCACCCACGCGATCGAGGCTGTCGGCCCCGATGCGCTGGCCGACACCAGGCAATCCGGGGGCGGCGAGGACTTCTCCTGGTATCTGGAGGAGATTCCCGGAGCGATGGCGCGATTGGGCGTGTGGCCCGGCGAGGGACCGCAGTTGGATCTGCACCAGCCGACGTTCGATCTCGACGAGCGCGCCCTCGCGACAGGACTACGGGTGATGGTCAACATCATCGAGCAGTCGGCCGCGATCTAGCTCGCTGCGAGCAAGCTCCCCTCGCCAGCGTGCGTGTCTGTACCGCGACACGCCGCGTGGAGCGGCATTTTGCGCACGCTCGGCTGTTACATCCACAGCCGGATTCGGCGCTGCATACCCACAATCCGGAACACGCTGAAGATAACCGGCATGAACGCAGAGCTCCGCCGCTTGCTCGACGCCCAAGGAGGAGTGGTGACCTCAGCCCAGGCGCTGACCCATCTCACCCGGCGCGGTCTGGAGTTTCAAGTAAATTGTGGCGCGCTACAGCGGATTTGGCATGGAATTTACGGCCACGGTGAGGTGAATACCGCACTGCGACTGCGCGGGCTGGACCTGGCGGCCGGAACGTCGGTCGGCGTCTGCATGGGTACCGCCGCCGCTGCCTACGGTTTTGACACCGAACGAACCGGTGACCTGCACGTGCTCAACCCGGGCGGGCGGCAATTGCGGTCGACAGACGGCCTGATCGTGCATCGGCGGGCAGGAGCGCCACTGGTAGTAGTCAGCGGCCGGTCAGCCACCGCGCCATCGTGGACGGCCATTGAGGTGGCGCGTGGGCTCCGTCGGCCTCGAGTGCTGGCCACGTTGGACGCTGCGTTGCGCAGTGGCATGTGCAGCCGCGACGAGCTGCATCGGGAGCTCACGCGACAGTCCGGTCGGCGTGGCATCGTCACGGTGCGCGAGTTGCTCAAATTGGCCTCCGCGAAGGCCGAGTCGCCGATGGAGAGCGAGGCCCGTCTGGTCATGATCGACGGCGGGTTGCCGCATCCGGTGCTGCAACACCGGATCGTGGATCTGAGAGGCCGAACCTGGCGGCTCGACTTTGCGTGGCCCGACTTGCGGGTAGCGGCGGAGTACGACGGCGTTGACTGGCACAGCGGGCCGGAGGCATTTTTCCGGGACCGTCGGCGTGCCGCTGCACTGCAGGATCTGGGATGGGTAGTTGTCGCGATGGTGGCCGAGGATGTTAGGCACCGGTCCGGCGAGCTCGTCAGTCGGCTCGAAGTGCGGTTGGAGCATGCCAGGGTTGCGTGACGCCGTGGCGAGGGTGCGCAGAATGCCTGTTCCATCGGCGTGTCGGCGTACGGACATGCACGCTCGCGAGAGCGGGTATGCGCGAGAAAGCGACGCTTAAGTCGGAGTTCCGGGGCCGATGTTGCGGGCCGGCCGGGTTCGCAGGTCGTGCACGTAATCATTTGGAGCGCCGGCGATCTCGGCGGCATCCGCCATCACGCCGATGTATTGCGCCGACGGCAACCCGCCCTCCCAGGCGTCCAGCACGTATAGCCACGCGAGCACGGGGTCGATGGTGGTGTCGGACGACAACCGCTCAACTCGGCACCGGATCTTCTTGTGCACGCCGAACTCGGAGCCCTCCCACTGGTCGAGGTTTATCTCGTCCGCCGGCGTCATGTCGTAGAGCACGACGAACACCCGGGAATCCGGATCCTCGACGATGGTGGCCAGGGCGCCTTCCCAGCCGATGTCTTCGCCGCCGAACGTCAGCCGCCACCCCGGCAACCAGCCCGTTCCGGCCATCGGCGAGTGGGGTGCGCGCTTCAACATTTGCTCGGGATGCATGTTCGACCCGTAGGCGGCGTAGAGCGGCACGGGGAAAGCTTAAACGGCACACGCTCGAACGCTATTCACCCGACGGGTTGGCGGTGCCTTGAGCGCGCCGAGATTGCTCGGCTCCTTCCCGCTTCGCGCTGCGAAGTGAGTCGTCGCCGAGCTAGGTTAAAACGTGTGGTGACCCGCATCGTGATCGTCGGCGGCGGACCGGCCGGTTACGAAGCCGCCCTGACCGCTGCCACGTCACACCCCGACACCACCGAAGTAACCGTGATTGACTCCGACGGCATCGGTGGCGCCGCGGTGCTGGACGACTGCGTGCCGTCCAAGACGTTCATCGCCTCGACCTGGCTGCGCACCGAACTGCGCCGGGCGCCTCAGCTGGGCTTCGACATCGACATCGACGATGCCAAAATCCTGCTGCCGCAGATCCACGCGCGGGTCAAGACGCTGGCCGCCGCGCAGTCGGCCGACATCACCGCCCAGCTGCTCAGCACGGGTGTCCGCGTGATTGCCGCCCGCGGCGAGCTGTGCGATCGTGCGCTGGGGCTGGCCCACCACCGCATCAAAGCCACCGCCGCCGACGGGACCATCACCGAGCACGACGCCGACGTGGTTCTGATCGCCACCGGGGCGAGCCCGCGGATTCTGCCCTCGGCCCAGCCGGACGGCGAACGCATCCTCACTTGGCGTCAGCTCTACGACCTGGACGCGCTGCCAGAGCACCTCATCGTGGTGGGGTCGGGGGTCACTGGCGCCGAGTTCGTCAACGCCTACACCGAGCTGGGTGTGCAGGTAACCGTGGTGGCCAGCCAGGACCATGTGCTGCCGTATGAGGACCCCGACGCCGCGCTGGTCCTGGAAGAGGCGTTCGCCGAACGCGGCGTCCAGCTGTTCAAAAACGCCCGGGCGGCATCGGTCACCCGCACCGATACCGGCGTTCTGGTGACGATGAACGACGGCCGCACCGTCGAGGGCAGCCACGCCCTGATGACAATCGGGTCGGTACCCAACACCGCCGGGCTTGGCCTGGAACGCGTCGGCATCGAGCTTGGCCGCGGCAACTACCTGACGGTGGACCGAGTGTCGCGGACCTCGGTGGCCAGCATCTATGCTGCCGGCGACTGCACCGGTCTGCTGCCACTGGCCTCAGTCGCCGCGATGCAGGGGCGGATCGCGATGTGGCACGCACTGGGTGAGGGCGTCAGCCCAATCCGGTTACGCACGGTGGCCGCGACCGTCTTCACCAGGCCCGAGATCGCCGCCGTGGGCGTGTCGCAAAAGATGATCGACGACGGACTGGTGTCGGCCCGAACCGTCATGCTGCCGCTGCGGACCAACGCGCGCGCGAAGATGTCCGGGCTGCGGCAGGGTTTCGTCAAACTCTTCTGCCGGCAATCCGCCGGCGTGATCATCGGCGGGGTGGTGGTGGCGCCGATCGCCTCCGAGCTGATTCTGCCGATCGCCCTGGCCGTGCAGAACCGAATCACGGTCGATCAGTTGGCGCAGACGCTGGCCGTTTACCCGTCGCTGTCGGGGTCGATCACCGAGGCCGCTCGCCGGTTGATGGCGCACGACGATTTGGACTAAAGAGGGCGATCTCGATTAAGGACGACTCCGGGAGGTCCGACGAACTAGCCTTGGTGGTGCACACCTACCGACGAGTAACCGGACAAGAGTTTCCCCAGTGAGGAGTCCTTTGTGGTGAGCAACCCGATCCAGGCACCGGGCAGCGCACAGACCTGGCCGGCTTCCACTCTTGGGCCTCGGCAACGCGCGCTGGCCTGGGAGCGACTCGGCGCCGAGCAGTTCGATGTGGTGGTCATCGGCGGAGGCGTGGTGGGCTCCGGTTGCGCGTTGGACGCCGCTACCCGCGGGCTGAAGGTGGCGCTGGTCGAGGCTCGTGACTTCGCCTCGGGTACGTCGAGTCGCTCGTCGAAGATGTTCCACGGCGGCCTGCGCTACCTCGAACAATTGGAATTCGGCCTGGTACGCGAGGCGCTGCACGAACGGGAGCTGTCGCTGACGACGCTGGCGCCCCATCTGGTCAAACCGTTGCCGTTCTTGTTTCCGCTGACCAAGCGTGTTTGGGAGCGTCCGTACATCGCCGCGGGCATCTTCCTCTACGACCAGCTTGGTGGCGCGAAATCGGTTCCGGCGCAGAAGCATCTGACCCGCGCCGGCGCGCTCCGGTTGAGTCCGGGGCTCAAACGCAGCTCACTGATTGGTGGCATTCGCTACTACGACACCGTCGTCGACGACGCCCGGCACACCATGACGGTCGCGCGCACCGCGGCTCATTACGGCGCTGTCGTGCGCTGCTCGACCCAGGTGGTCGCGATGCTGCGCGAAGGCGACCGCGTCACCGGCGTGCGGGTTCGCGATTCCGAGGACGGCGCGGTCACCGACGTGCGCGGTCACGTCGTAGTCAACGCGACCGGCGTCTGGACCGACGAGATCCAGGCATTGTCCAAGCAGCGTGGACGATTTCAGGTGCGCGCCTCCAAGGGCGTACACGTGGTGGTTCCGCGGGACCGGGTGGTCAGTGACGTCGCGATCATCCTGCGCACCGAGAAGTCGGTGATGTTCATCATCCCATGGGGGAACCACTGGATCATCGGAACCACCGATACCGACTGGAACCTCGATCTCGCGCACCCGGCGGCCACCAAGGCTGACATCGACTACATCCTCAGGACGGTCAACACCGTCTTGGCCACCCCGTTGACTCACGCGGATATCGACGGCGTGTACGCAGGACTGCGCCCGCTGCTCGCGGGGGAGAGTGACGAAACGTCCAAGCTGTCCCGAGAGCACGCCGTGGCGTCGCCGGCGGCCGGGCTGGTCGCCATCGCCGGGGGCAAATACACCACTTACCGAGTGATGGCGGCAGACGCCATCGACGCTGCGGCCGAATTCATCCCTGCCCGGGTCGCGCCGACGATCACCGAGAAGGTGCCTCTGATGGGCGCTGACGGCTACTTCGCGCTGGTAAACCAGACCGAAAAGGTCGGCGCGCTGCAAGGCCTGCACCCGTACCGGGTGCGCCATCTGCTGGACCGCTACGGTTCGCTGATCGGGGAGGTCCTGGCCCTGGCGGCCGACACTCCGGATCTGCTCAGTCCGATCAAGGACGCACCGGGCTATCTCAAGGTGGAGGCGGTCTACGCCGTCGTCGCCGAGGGAGCCCTGCATCTGGAAGACATCCTGGCCCGCCGGATGCGGGTGGCCATCGAATATTCGCACCGGGGCGTCGCCTGCGCCAGGGAGGTCGCCGACCTTGTCGCTCCGGTGCTGGGGTGGACCGCCGCGGACATCGACCGTGAGGTCGGCAACTACACGGCGCGCGTGGAGGCCGAGGTCCTCTCGCAGGCCCAGCCCGACGATGTGTCGGCGGATATGTTGCGGGCCAGTGCGCCGGAGGCGCGGGCCGAGATCCTCGAGCCGGTGCCCCTCAATTGAGACCCGCGCCGCTTCCGGTTCGTGACGGCCTGGGGCCTGCCCGGGTCCGGCTGCACGGAGGATTGGTGCTGGCCGAGTTGACCTCCCGGTTCGGCGAGCAGGCCCGCGCAAAGGTCCTGGCCGGAGAAGTTGTCGACGTCGACGGCGCGGTGATCGATGCCGCCACAATGCTGCCAACCGGCTCAAGCGTCTACCTCTATCGCGACCTGCCAGACGAAGTCCCGGTGCCCTTCGACATCCCGGTGTTGCACCAAGACGCGGACATCGTCGTAGTCGACAAGCCACACTTTTTGGCCACCATGCCACGAGGGCGGCACGTCGCGCAGACGGCGCTGGTGCGACTTCGTCGGGAACTCGGATTGCCCGAGCTCAGCCCGGCCCACCGGCTCGACCGGCTGACCGCCGGGGTGCTGCTGTTCACCACCCGTCGGGAGTTACGTGGCCCGTACCAGACCTTGTTCGCCCGCGGCGCCGTGACCAAGACCTACTTCGCTCGGGCAGCGGTGGATCCCGCGCTGGTGCTGCCGCGGATCATCCGGAGCCGCATCATCAAGCGACGGGGACACCTACAGGCGGTTTGCGAGCCTGGTGCACCCAACGCGGAGACGCTCGTCGAGCTGGTTTCGCCGGACGGCCTGTACCGGCTGACGCCCCGTACCGGACGCACCCACCAATTGCGCGTCCACATGGCGTCGCTCGGGCTACCCATCTTCGGTGATCCGTTGTACCCCAACGTTGTTGATGTATCGGCCGACGACTTCAGCACGCCGCTGCGATTGCTGGCGCAGCGCATCGAGTTCAACGATCCTTTCACTGGATTTCGCCGGGAGTTCATTAGCCGACGATGACATCAGAGTCCTTGTTAGTATGCGTCTTGAACAGCAGTCTGGCGGACTGTGGACACCCGGACGGCGATCATCTCATCGGTATCATTCAGAGGAATTGAATTGAAACTCAGTCGATTTGGCGCCGCACTGAGCATTCTGACCATTGCTGCGGTGGTGTTGTCGGCATGCGGCGGTAACAACAACGCCACCGGTGGAAGCGGTACGACGAGCCCGGGGTCACCGACAGTGGCCTGCGGCGGGAAGCCCACTCTCAAGGCGAGCGGTTCCACCGCCCAGGCCAACGCGATGGCCCAGTTCGTCAAGACGTTCGAGCGGGTGTGTCCGGGTCAGACGTTGAACTACACGGACAATGGGTCGGGCGCCGGGATCAGCGACTTTGTCAGCAACCAAAACGATTTCGCCGGGTCGGACTCGCGAATGATTCCGAGCGAGTATGCCGCTGGCCAGCAGCGCTGCGGCTCGCCGGCATGGAACTTACCGGTGGTGTTCGGCCCCATCGCCATCACCTACAACGTCAAGGATCTGACGTCGTTGATTCTCGACGGGCCGACCGCGGCCAAGATATTCAACGGCACGATTTCCAGGTGGAACGATCCGGCGATCCGGGCGCTTAACGTGGGCGTCGCCGTCCCCGCTGAGCCGATTCGGGTCGTGTTCCGCACCGATGACTCCGGGACCACGGATAACTTCCAGAAGTACCTCGACACCGCTTCCGGCGACACGTGGGGCAAGGGTGCCGGCAGGAAGTTCAACGGTGGCGCAGGCGAAGGCGCCGAGGGCAACGACGGCACCGCCGCGGCCGTCAAGCGCACCGAAGGGGCGGTCAGCTACAACGAGTGGTCGTTCGCTCAGGCGCAACACCTGAGCATGGCCAAGATCATCACGTCGGCCGGTCCGGACCCGGTAGCGATCAGCGCGGACTCGGTAGAGAAGACGATTGGCGGGGCCAACATCCTCAAGAAGCTGAGCAACGACCTCGCCATCGATACGATCTCGTTCTACCGGCCCAACCAGCCGGGCTCCTACCCGATCGTGCTGGCGACGTACGAGATTGTGTGTTCGAAGTATCCCGATCCCCAGGTCGGAAAGGCGGTGAAGGCGTTCCTGCAAAGCACCATCGACGCCGGCCAGAGTGGGCTGGCGGACATCGGATACAGCCCCATTCCGGACGCGCTGAAGTCCCGATTGTCGAACGCGGTCAACGCCATCTCCTGATCACGATTTGCACGCATCGCCGACGTAAATATCCGTTAGGGCGCAGGTCGGGGTAATGTTTGGGCCGCACGGAAGATGGCGACGCACAATGTTCCTGGGATTTTCCCGCAGTAGTCAACCAAATGTTCCAGAGGTTTTCTTACGGAAGTCAATGTGAGGTGTTATGTCGTTCATAACATTGCCACCCGAGATCACCTCATCGCTGATCCATTCGGGGCCCGGTGCGGGATCATGGCTCGTGGCATCCCGTGCGTGGGAGCGGCTGGGCACCGATTTGGAGGATTCCATTCGTGACTACGCCCCGGTGCTGTCGTCCCTGACTGAGGCCTGGCATGGTCCGTCGGCAGCGGCGATGACCCAGGCTGTCGGCCCCTACAAAACCTGGTTGCGCACCACCGCGCAGCAGTGCCAGCAGCTGAGCATGTCGGCGCAGGTCGCTGCGGCGGCGTTCGGCTCGACTCTGGTCTCGGTGGTTCACCCTTCGGTGGTCACCGCGAACAGGGCGCAGCTGGTGCACCTGCTGGCGACGAACGCATTCGGCATGAACCTTCCGGCTATCGCCGCGACGGAGGCCCAGTACCAGGTGATGTGGGCGAACAATTCGTCGGCGATTTTTCGCTATCAGGCGGCCTCGGCACAAGCTCTCCCGGTGTCGCAGTTCACTTCACCGCCGACGATTACCACTGCGACGGGGGCTGCCGCTCAAGCAAGTGCGGTGGCCTCCGCCAACCCGGGAACGGCCACTACAGCGGCCACTTCGCTCCAATCTGCACTGCAGACCGCACTGCAGACGTTTTTGCAAGCGGCCAACAACAGCAATGCTGCCGTCGGGCCCAACGCCAACATCTGGAACACCATCTTCTCGTCCGGATTTCCCATCAACCTGCTCAGCTATTTGGCGCAGAACAGTTCGGCCCAGGCGCTGCAGACTGTGGCCCCCGAAATCGGCACGGGCCTGTCGGAGGGGGAATCTGCTCTTGGAACGGCGTCGGCCAGCCTGTCCAGCGCGGTCCAGGCCTTAGGCGCGGCACAAACGCCTACTGCGGCAATGGGCGCTGGAATCAAGATCGGCAATATCATGGCGCCGCCCGCCGTGGTGGGGCTCTTGCCCGCCGCGCAAACGCCGGTGCAACTTGCGTCGTCGGTGACCCCACTCGCCGCCGCAGACTCCGGGTTCCCCCTGCCCCCGTTGATGGCGCCGCCGATCTCGTCGGCAGGCAGCGGCTGGCGTAAGCGCAAGCCGCAGAAGTACGAGGACGTTGCCTACGGTATGGACGTCAAGGGCACCGTAATGCCCCGCCCGCCGTCGGCGGGATGAAGCCCTTTGCGCGATAAGCGCTGCGGCGGGTTAGCCCGCGACGCCTTGCAAATCAGCGAGGCCGCTCTCGATCCCGTCATGCATTTGGTCCCACACGCCAGGCCCGCGAACCGCCGCCGAGATTTGACCAGCGCAACTGCAGCTCAGGGCATGGAAAGCGCTTGGGTCCGCGTTCACCGGTGTGGCCACCGCAACCCCGACACCGACCGCGATCGCGGCACCGAATAACGCCTTTATGATCACTTACACTCTCCGACATACATGCACTCGAATTTTACGCGTTCCCAACCCGGTCGGCGCGCTGGATGGAGGCCTCCGGGTCTATGAGAAATCTATGAATGATGTCTTGGGCAGTACGCAGCGATGCTGGCGCCCACAAAGTATCCGGCGCGATAGCCGTCCAGGTTGCTGCTGCTCATCACTTCATTCGCGACGTCGGGCTTCTGCCTGCCGAGATCAAGTTCATCGCAGACCTCGTGGCCGGCAACGATCGCGGCTTCCGGCGTAGCGAAGTTGATGCCCTTGGCCTGAATCGCATTGAGGAACGCATTATCGACGTCGTCGGCCTTCGCGGTCGCGGTCCCCGCTCCCACGAAGCAAGGCAGCGCGAGCGCCAGCACAAAGCCCGCCAAAACTGATCGGACGGGTCTCGGCAAGCGCGCTCGGATAGTGGTCATTGCTGGAACCTCCCCGATCAGAAGTAGAAGTGCGGACGGCAAGTTGTGCCACTGACCATGCGATCATCCCACGCCGCCAAGCTTCCTGGCACGGACCTCGTCCACAATTCACCCGCCCGCCCACGTTGATCCGCTAGTGCGGTCGGTAACTTGACGAACATGCCCTGGGTGCGACTGTTGTCGCTGGCCGTTGTCGCCGTCTGCGTTGCGGGTTGCGCTCCCCACCAAGTGCAGGGCGCCGCGCGAGATCAATCCGGGACGTTCCAGTTCGGCGGCCTGACCCGGACCTACCGGGTGCACGTGCCACCGGGCCCCCCCGCCGGCCTGGTACTCAATCTGCACGGCGGCGCCGCGACCGGCATAGGGCAGGAGGGTCTCAGCGAATTCGACACCGCTGCCGACGCCACCAACCTGCTAGTCGTCTACCCCGACGGATACGACAAGAGCTGGGCGGACGGACGAGCAGCATCGCCGGCGGCCCGCCACCACATCGACGACCTGGGATTCCTGGTCGCGCTTGTGGGCAAGCTGGCGAACGACTTCGGAGTCGCCTCTGGGCATGTCTTTTCCACCGGCATGTCGAACGGGGGATTCATGTCCAACAGACTGGCCTGCGATCGCGCGGATGTCTTCGCCGCGATCGCCCCGGTGTCCGGCACGCTCGGCGCCGGCGTGGCCTGCAATCCATCGCGGCCGGTGTCGGTACTGGCGGTGCACGGAACCCACGATCCCCTGGTGCCGTTCAACGGTGGCGACGTGCACGGCCGCGGCGGAGTCAGCCACTCGGTCTCGGCGACCGGCATGGTCGACAAGTGGCGCTCTCTCGACGGATGCCAAGGCGATCCGGTGGGACACGACCTGCCCGATGTCGGTGATGGAACATCGGTTCACCGTTTTGATGCCTCGCCATGTGCTGATTCCACCGAAGTGGTCTTCTACAAGATCGACAACGGGGGTCATACCTGGCCTGGCGCCAAGCAGTATCTGCCCGCGGCGGTAATTGGGACCACCACGCGCGCGTTCGACGCGTCGGAAGTCATTGCGCAGTTTTTCCTCAAGCACGCGCGCAATTAGTCGCGTTCGGTTCGGGCTTACGGATCAGAGAGATTTAAAGTCGTGCCGTCATTCCGAACTTTGATATTGCGGGCAGTACGCCTCTTCGGCAATGGCGACGAAGAACCCGGAGTTGTCGCCGTCCAGGGTGCTGCTGTTCATGACGTCGGTCGCGACCTGTTGCGGCGTCTTGCCCATCCCGAGTTGATGGCAGACCAAATGGCCCGCCATGATCTCGGTTTGTTCCGACTCGTGTTCGATCCCGTGAGCCCGCAGCGTTGATATGAAAGCTTGATCGGTGCTGTCAGCGTGAGCGGTCGAGGCTGTTCCCAGCGCCCCAAGCATCGCGGCTGCCAGTGCGAAGCCGACAGCTGACAGCGAGCCCAGCACGCTGGGATTGCCGGTACGGATACTTGTCATTTCGGATACTCCCGTGGAACAAAAGGGCGGATGTCTGGTGAGGATCAAGCCCGGGCCGCCAATGCTGTAAGCACGTACGACGCCGCGCAACTCAATGATCGCGCCTAACTTGCAATCACCGCAACCAAGAGTGCCGAGACAAACCATCTGGCAGATGACTCAAAGGTTAACGGAGACTAACATGCGGCAGGCTGCTGGAAGGTGCCGGAAGGCGTTAGGTACTCGATATGCCTCGACATGCTGGGTTCCACCGGATTCATCTCTGGCAGGCCGGGCACCAGTACGCCACCCGGTTGCCGGAGTTGTCGTAGCTGATGGGCGTGCCGCAACGCCGGCAGCCTCGTCCGGCTCGGCCGTAGACCCATAACTGCCGCCCTGCCCGGGTGTCGCCGGTGGTGCAGCGGTTCCATCGCAACCGGTTGGCCCACAGCATGTCCCGGGCGCGGGTGACGAGGCGATGCGCATCGGTGATGGAGCTGACCGGCGCGGTGGGCAGATTTCCGGCGATGAAACACAATTCGTTGCAGTAGACGTTGCCGACACCGGCCAGCACCCGCTGATCTAACAGCGCTTCGGCGATGGATCGGTTCTGTTCTGCCGTCAGATTCGCCGCAGCAATCTGCGGGTCCCAATCGTCGCCCAGCAGATCGGGCCCCAGGTGTGCGACCGCGTCGCCATCATGATCGCGATCGAGGACTTCCAATACGCCGAGGTCGACGCCGACGGCCCGAACGGTGTTTGCTTCCAATACGATTCGCGCCCGGCGGCCCCCGGGCACCGGTCCTCGAATGATCGGGCCGACCCGCCAGCTGCCGTCCATCTTCAGATGCGAGTGAATGCTGGCCCGCCCGACTCGAATGAACAAATGTTTTCCCCGACTGATTACTTCGTCTACCGACTCCCCGGCGAGGTCGACGGTGGCAAACCTGGGCACCCGGATATCGCAGCGGCTCAGCGTTCGTCCCGCCAGGTGCTGGCGCAGCGTGGCCGCCGTGTGCCAGACGGTGTCACCCTCGGGCATTGCTCACCGCAGCCGCAAGCCGCGTGGCGTACGGATAAAACCCGCTTCCGAGAGCGCGGTCAGTGCCGAGGGTTCCCCGCCGGCGCGCGGCTGCAGTGCCGGTGCCCCGTCGACACGCTCCACCAGAATCGATGCCACGCGCCCACTGGCGACCAAGTCGGCCAATGCCGTGGCCGCGGCATGGCCGGCCGCGGCGTCGTTGGTGAAGGTCAGCAACGACCGCCCGCCGCGCTCGAGAAACCAGGCCAGCTCGCCGTCCACCAGCACGACGAGCGCTCCGGCTTTGCGACCCGGCCGGGCGCCGGTGGCCCCGTTACCGCCGCCGTCGGCGGTCGAGGTGGGCCAGGGCAGGGCAGCGCCGTAAGGGTTGGCCGGGTCGGCGGCGGCCAGCGCGACGGCCCGATACTCCGGCCGTTCCGGGTCGACACCGTCGAGGTAGCTGCGCAACCGGTCGACGGTCGATGAGACCGCGAACTGGGCGCCGCCCAGTGACTCCACGAAATATCCGCGCTGGCACCTGCCGGCGTCCTCGAAGGTGCGCAGCACCTTGTAGAGGTTGGCGAACCCGCCGGGCACGCCCTCGGCTGTCACGGCGCCCCTGGTCAGCACACCGTGCCGGCTTAACAGCAGCTCGGCCTGGTAGTGGGCCCGTAGGGTGGAATCCGGCTCGGGCGCCGGCAGGGCTGACCACCGGCCCGCCACCGTCGGTTCGATGCTGCGGGACTGTGGGTGCGCGACGCTGTATCGGCTCAAGCGCGGCGGCCGGCGTCCTCGGTGCGCCGGCGCGGAACGCCTGCGCGTGCCGGTGCCGCCCAACAGTGCGCGCACGGGCGCAAACGTGTCGCCGGTGACCCAGCCCGCCCAAATCAATTCCCACAGAGCGGCTTTGAGTGCTGTCTCGCCGATCTCGTCTTGGGCGAGCTGGCGGAAGAAGTACGCGCCACCCCCGGACAGCGCGCCCAGGATCGCCCGGTGCGAGTCGGTGAAATCGATCTCGATCGGGGCGGTCAGCGTCAGTGGAGCGGAATCGGCCGGGTGTAGCGCGATCCAGCCGTCGCTGCTCGAGATGGAACCGGCGCCCGACCACGTGATCTCTCCGGTGGCGAGCAACTCGTCGAGCATCGCCGGTGTGTAGTCGCGGACCCGTGGCGTCAGCACCAGCGGTTCGATCGCCGAGGCGGGTATCCGAACGCCGGCCAGCTGATCGATGACGGAGGCCAGCCCGTCTAGGCCGGCGCATCCCGAAGCGCCAGAAGACCCCGAGACGCCGACGTGCTGCCAGGCCGGCAGGAAGCGCCCGTAGGCGGCGGTGCTCACCGGCTCTACCTGGGCGCGCAGCGCGGCCAGTGAACGTCGCCGCAGAATGCGCAGCACGTCGGCGTCGCACCATTGCTCTGCGCCGGCCCCGCCGCCCGGGTCGGGGGCTTCAAATGACACGAAGTCGCCACGCACCAGCCGGCCGGCGCCGCTGAGCCGGCCCAGGACGTCGGCTGTCACCCGCAGTCCCAGGCCGAACCGGGCCGCAGCCTGCGCAGTGGTGAATGGGGTGCGGGTGCGCGCGTAGCGGCCCAGCAGCTCGCCCAGCGGGTCGGCCACTTCCTCGGTAAAGGTGGTGGGGACGCCGACCGGCACTGCCACACCGACGCCGTCGCGCAGTCGGCCGATATCTTCGATGGCGACCCACCAGCTGCGGCCGGCGAACGACACCGTCAGTGCGCGCCTCGCGGCGCGCAAGCCCTCCAGCCAGCCCCCGATGGCGTTGCCGTCGCCGCCGTGGGGGGCATTGCCGGCCCGGGCTGCCACCTCGTCTTCGGTCAGCGGGCCCAGCAGCCGCAGCAGATCCGCGACGGCCTCGGCATCGCGGGCGACCCGGTCATCGGACAGGTGCTGCAACTGGCGGCTGGTCGCCGCGATGATCTGGGGATCGAGTAGCTCCCGCAGCTCTACCCGGCCGAGCAGCTCGGCCAGCAGCGTGCTGTCCAGGGACAGTGCCGCGGCGCGCCGTTCGGCGATCGGGGTGTCGCCTTCGTACATGAAGGCGCCGACGTAGCCGAACAGCAGCGAAGCCGCGAACGGCGAGGGCCTCGCGGTTTCGGCTTCCAGCACCCGCACCCGGCGCTGGGCGATACCGGTCATCAGCTCGACCAGCGCCGGGACGTCGTAGACGTCCTGTAGGCATTCCCGGACCGTCTCCAGCACGATCGGGAAGTCGGGATACTTGCGCGCCACGTCCAGCAACTGGGCGGCGCGCTGGCGCTGGTGCCACAGCGGTGAGCGGCGGCCCGGGTGCCGGCGGGGCAGCAGCAGGGCGCGGGCGGCGCATTCGCGGAACCGTGACGCGAACAGGGCCGAACCACCCACTTCGGCGGTGACGATCGGGTCGATCTCATCGGCGTCGAAGACGAATAACTCTGCGCCGGGCGGGGTTTCGTGGGACGGGCCCGACTCAAGATCTGCGAAAGTGTCGGGCAACCGCACCACGATCCCGTCGTCGGACGCGGTTGGTTTCTCGTCGATGCCGTACCGTTCGCGCAGCCGCCGGCCCACGGCCAGCGCCAGCGGCCCGTGCACCCGAAGCCCATACGGCGAGTGCAGGATCACCCGCCAATCGCCCAACTCGTCGCGGAACCGCTCGACCAGCAGGGTCGCGTCGGTCGGCACGACCGAGGTGGCGGCGCGCTGCTCGTCCAGCAGCCCCCACAGATTATCGGTCGCATAAGCGTCGAAACCCAAACCCGCACAACGCGTATCGAAAGCACTGCGATCCAGTCCGGCCAGCTCGCCCGTTAATGCACCCAACGCGCGGCCCAGCTCCGCCGGACGCCCAACGTTGTCGCCGCGCCAGAACGGCAACCGGGCCGGCTGGCCCGGCGCGGGGATCACCAGCACCCGGTCGTGGGTGATCTCGGTGATCCGCCAGCTGGTGGCCCCCAGCGAGATCACATCGCCGGGACGCGATTCGTAGACCATTTCCTCATCGAGTTCGCCCACTCGCGAGGGCTTTTCGGCCTCTTCAACAGAGGAAGCCAAGTAGACGGTAAAGAGTCCGCGATCGGGGATGGCGCCGCCGGAGGTGACGGCCAGCCGCTGCGCGCCGGGCCGCGCGGTCAGGGTGCCGGCATCGCGGTCATAGACCAGTCGCGGTCGCAGTTCAGCGAATTCGGTGGACGGGTACTTGCCGGACAACAGGTCCAGGGTGGCCTCGTACACACTGCGGGGCAGCGTCGCGAACGGTGCGCTGCGCCGCACGGTGTCGAACCAGCTGTCTGCGTCCAGCGGCTCCAGAGCAGCCGCCGCCACGGTCTGTTGCGCCAGGATGTCGAGCGGGTTGGCGGGCACCCGCATGGTCTCGATCTGCCCGGCGAGCATGCGCTGCACGCTGACCGCGCAGCCGATGAGATCGGTGCGGTGTTTGGGGAGCAGCACGCCGCGCGAGACCTCACCGACCTGGTGTCCGGCGCGTCCGATGCGTTGCAGGCCGCTGGCCACCGATGGCGGTGCCTCCACCTGGATCACCAGGTCGACGGCGCCCATATCGATGCCCAGTTCCAGGCTCGAGGTGGCCACCACCGCTTTGAGCAGTCCGCGTTTGAGGTCGTCTTCGACCAAGGCGCGCTGCTCCTTGCTGACCGAACCATGGTGGGCGCGGGCCAGGACCGCGTCGGCGCCGAAGGTCTGGCCGCTACCCATGATGTGCGCCGGCGCCCCACCCGCCACCCTGGGGTTGGCTTCAGTCGTGAGCTCGATGCCGAGCCGCTCCGCGTGAATCTCGTTGAGCCGCGAGGTAAGCCGTTCTGCCAGTCGCCGCGAGTTGGCGAAAACGATGGTCGACCGGTGCGATTCGATCAGGTCGACCAGACGTGCCTCGACATCAGGCCAGATGGTGTTGTTCGCCAAGTTGGCCATATCCGGCACCGGCACCTGCACGGACAGTTCGAGCGTCTTGTCCGACGGGGGAGCGACTACGGTTGTCCGAGTTGTGGGATCTTGTCCGGACAGGAACCGCGCGAGTTCCTCGGGTGGTCGCACGGTCGCCGATAACCCGATGCGCTGTGCGGGGCGCCCTGTGCGCAGTGCGTCGAGCCGCTCCAGCGACAAGGCCAGGTGGGCACCGCGTTTGCCCGCGGCGATCGCGTGAATCTCGTCCACTATCACCGTCTGCACGCCGGCCAAGGTCTCGCGCGCCGCCGAGGTCAACATCAGAAACAGTGATTCCGGGGTGGTGATCAGTACGTCGGGCGGTTTGGCGATGAGCTGGCGCCGCAGCGCGGGCGCAGTGTCACCGGATCGGACACCCACGCTGATGCCGGGTGCGGGCAGACCACGGCGTTCGGCGATCCTGGTGAGCCCTGTCAGTGGCGTGCGCAGGTTTCGCTCGACGTCGACAGCCAACGCCTTGAGCGGGGACACGTAGAGCACGCGCGTGCCCGTCGGCCTGTCGGCCACACCGGCGAGGCGAGCGAGGCTATCTAGCGCCCAAAGAAAGGCCGCCAGCGTTTTGCCTGAACCGGTCGGCGCGATGACCAGCGAGTTATGACCGCCCGCGATGGCCTCCCAGGCACCGGCCTGTGCTGCCGTGGGTGCGTCGAAGGTGCTGACGAACCATTCCCGGGTGGTTGGACTGAACCTGGCTAACGGGTCAGAATGCGCGGTGCCCACCTAGCCATGGTGCCAAGGGGCACCGACAGTCCGGCTCACTGCTGCGGTACATGCCGCGCGGTCGCCATCGCATGGGCCAGCGTCTCGGGGATTTTGGGTACCCGGGCGATCGAGTCGAGCAGCGTATGGGCGCAGGCGTCGGCAAGGCGTTCGGCGTCGGTCGTCGGGTCGATGATTCGCTGCCGGCACACCTCGAAGGTGAACGCGATCCAGCCGTGGACGATGACCTGAAGATCCCGTTCGACGTCCGGTTCCAGCTTGGCCTCTTGCACCCCGGCCACGACCTCGCCGATGCGGGTCATGATGTTCTCCAGCTGGCGTTTCTTGGCTTCCTCGGTGATGCTGAGCAAGACGGGGTCGGTATGACCCATGTCAACGTACGCGGCCCACGCGGCCTCGGGGTTCTGGTCGTGATAGGCCATGTAGGCCAGCACCCCGACTCGCGCCTCCTCGAACATCGTGAGGCCGCTGACGGGCTCACGATTGGTGGCCTGGTACAGCCGATCAGCCTCGTCCTTGACAACAGCGGCGAAAAACGCCCGTTTGTCAGGGAAGTAGTGGTACATCAGAGCCCGCGAAACTCCGGCCCGCTCGGCGATCTCGTCGATGCGGACCTCGTCGTACGGCCTCTTCCCGAAAACCTCCGCCCCCAGAGCCAGCAGCTCAGCCCGGCGGTCTTCAGGTGATAATCGCCTTCTGGCGCTCCCCATGAGTCAGATAGTACTCACGACGATTGGGTAAACGTTCGGTTTTCATCCGAACTGAAATCCTTGGGCCCGCGAACCGCCTCCGGGTTGTTCTCGCCGCCGATCTTGGCACCGGAACTGCAAATATTGCCTTTCGCGACAACGCTCCGCCTCGCGCGGGTCGGCGGAGCAGATCGCGAAAGTTCTATGAACCGCGTTGGCAGAGAGCAGCGGGAGCGGAGTATGGGATTTACGATGCCGACAGCAGACGAACATTCACGAGGGAATCGCTTAGGTCAGGACGACGGCGAGGTGCGTGCCGCCGTCCGGTTTGCCGTGCTGGCCGCGACCGCCGGAATCGGCTTTCTTATCGTGGCCGCGTTGTCGGTGAGCGGCTGCGGGGAGACGGCCACGGTCACGTGCGGCCGGCCCCAGCGCATGCTGCTTGCGTTTGGCGGACCACTGATCCTGTTCGTCGGCGGGCTTTGGGCATTTTGGCGCACCAGCCGCGTCTGGCGCAGCGACGGAGTCTGGTGGGGGTGGCACGGTGCCGGCTGGTTTTTGTTGACGCTGATGATCGTCGCGATCGCTATCGGGGCGCCCGCGATCGCCGGCCCGCTACTCGGCTCCTGAAAGGACACGGCCTCTGAAACATCAGGCGACAACCCACGCCGGATATCCGAATTCGCGATTACCGGCATCGCCCAGCGGGTATTAGAGCCAGACAATGATGAATTCCGGCAATATTGCGTTGGCGTGGCCACTCCGTCATCGGAACATAATGCGCAGGTGCTCATGACTAACGGGCTCGGACGTAAGGTCCAAGGCGAGCTCCCAAGCGGGACCCAAAACGGGAGTAGTCTCACTAAAACAGTGCCGGGAGACCATATGACCGACGCAGCTTTGCACGGTAGTAAGCGCGAACGAGGCCACCGGGCCGTCGAATTGCACGTTGCTGCACGCCTGGAGAACCTTGCGATGCTGCGCACTCTCGTCGGCGCGATCGGCACCTTCGAAGACCTGGACTTCGACGCCGTCGCGGACCTGCGGCTCGCGGTCGACGAAGTGTGCACCCGGTTGATCCGTTCGGCCACTCCGGACGCAACGCTCGTCGTGGTCGTCGATCCGCACGAGGAGGAGCTGGTGATCGAGGCTTCCGCGGCGTGCGAAACCCACGATGTCGTATCACCCGGCAGCTTCAGCTGGCATGTCCTGACATCCTTGGCTGACGACGTGCAGACCTTCCATGACGGTCGTGAACCCAGTGGCTCCGGCAGTGTTTTCGGTATCACGCTGACGGCGCGGCGGACAGCCACTAGCAGGTGACAGTGCGAACCAGCGGCAGTTCGGATTCGCGCCCGAACGAATACGCCGACGTTCCGGACATGTTTCGTGAGTTGGCGCACCTCGCCGAAGACTCGACGGAATTCCAGCGCCACCGGGACGAGATCGTCGAGCGGTGCCTACCGCTGGCCGACCACATCGCCCGCCGCTTCGAGGGCCGAGGCGAACCTCGCGACGACTTGGTTCAGGTCGCGCGGGTCGGATTGGTCAACGCGGTGGTGCGCTACGACGTCGAAACCGGGTCGGACTTCGTCTCGTTCGCGGTGCCGACAATCATGGGTGAGGTCCGGCGCCACTTCCGCGACAATAGCTGGTCGGTCAAGGTTCCCCGGCGGCTCAAGGAGCTGCACCTGCGACTTGGCTCCGCCACCGCCGAGCTGTCGCAACGCCTGGGCCGGGCGCCCACCGCGACCGAGCTCGCCGCCGAACTCGAGATGGACCGCGCCGAGGTCGTCGAAGGCCTGGTGGCGGGCAGCTCGTACAACACCTTGTCCATCGACAGCGGTGGCGGCGGCGAAGATGACGAAGCCCGTGCCATCGCCGACACCCTCGGCGACCCGGACGCCGCCCTTGACCGGATCGAAGACCAGGAGGCGCTGCGCCCGTTGCTCGAGTCGCTGCCCGAGCGGGAGCGAACGGTGCTGGTCCTCAGGTTTTTCGAGTCGATGACACAAACGCAGATCGCCGACCGGGTCGGCATTTCACAGATGCATGTGTCTCGGCTACTGGCCAAGTCGCTGTCGCGACTGCGAGACCAGCTGGAGTAGGGACCGGTCCGGACCTACTTGATCTCGGCCAGCACCGTGCCCTGCGTGACCGCGGCCCCAGCCTCGACGGCGAGTCCGGTGATGGTCCCATCCTTGTGCGCAGTGACCGGGTTCTCCATCTTCATCGCCTCGAGGACCGCGACCAGGTCGCCGACCGCGACCTGCTGCCCTTCTTCGACCGCGACCTTGACCACGGTGCCCTGCATCGGCGCGGTTACCGCGTCACCGGAAGCCGCCGCGCCGGCATGCGCACCCCGCTTGCGCGGCTTCGGCTTCTTGCGGACGACCCCGGCCGCCTCGGGGGCGCCATTGGACAGCGCCAGGTCGGCCGGCAACGAAACCTCGAGCCGGCGGCCGCCGACCTCGACGACCACCTTGTGTCTCGGTAGTGCGTCGTCCTCATCGAGTGGCGCGCCGCCGGTGAAGGGTTCGACGGTGTTGTTCCACTCGGTCTCGATCCAGCGCGTGTGCACCGTGAAGCCGTCGTGGTCGCCGATGAACGCCGGGTCGGCCACCACCGCGCGGTGGAACGGGATGACGGTGGCCAACCCCTCGACGTGGAACTCGTCCAGGGCCCGGCGCGAGCGCGCGAGCGCCTCCTCGCGGGTGGCGCCGTACACGATCAGCTTCGCCAGCATCGAATCGAACTGGCCGCCGATCACCGAGCCGGTCTCGACGCCGGAGTCCAGCCGGACACCGGGGCCGCTGGGCGGCTCGAATTTGGTGACCGGACCGGGAGCAGGCAGGAATCCGCGTCCGGCGTCCTCGCCGTTGATCCGGAATTCGATTGCGTGCCCGCGTGGCGTCGGATCCTCGGTGATATCCAGCTTCTCGCCGTTAGCGATCTTGAACTGCTGCAGCACCAGGTCGATGCCCGCGGTCTCCTCGGTGACCGGGTGCTCGACCTGCAGGCGGGTGTTGACCTCGAGGAACGAGATCAGGCCGTCCTGGCCGACGAGATATTCGACGGTGCCGGCGCCGTAGTAGTGCGCTTCCTTGCAGATCCGCTTCGCCGATTCGTGGATCTCCTTGCGCTGCGCGTCCGTGAGGAACGGCGCGGGCGCCTCTTCGACCAGCTTCTGGAAGCGGCGCTGCAGGGAGCAGTCCCGGGTGCCGGCGACGACGACGTTGCCGTGCTGGTCAGCGATCACCTGCGCCTCGACGTGGCGCGGCTTGTCCAGGTAGCGCTCCACGAAGCACTCGCCGCGGCCGAAGGCCGCGACGGCCTCGCGGGTGGCCGACTCGAACAGCTCGGGGATCTCGTCGAGGTTGCGGGCCACCTTCATTCCGCGCCCACCGCCGCCGAAGGCCGCCTTGATCGCGATCGGCACGCCGTACTCCTTGGCGAAGGCCACGACCTCGTCGGCGTTCTTGACCGGATCGGGGGTGCCGGGCACCAGCGGCGCCTGCGCGCGCGCGGCGATGTGGCGGGCGGTGACCTTGTCGCCGAGGTCGCGGATCGACTGCGGGCTGGGTCCGATCCAGATCAGGCCCGCGTCGATAACGGCTTGGGCGAAATCGGCGTTCTCCGACAGGAACCCGTAGCCGGGGTGGATGGCGTTGGCACCGGACTTGGCCGCCGCGTCGAGGATCTTGCCGAAATCCAGGTAGGACTCCGCGGACGTCTGGCCGCCGAGCGCGAACGCCTCGTCGGCAAGCGTTACGTGCGGCGCCTCGGCGTCGGGTTCCGCGTACACCGCCACGCTGGACAGGCCCGCATCGCGGGCCGCCCGGATCACCCGGACAGCGATCTCGCCGCGGTTTGCGACGAGCACCTTGGAGATTCCGGTGATCCTCGAGCTGGCGTGACTAGCCACTGCACCTCCTGTTGGCATATCTGCAGTCTTCTTGTCTAAGAGAGTTTCTTACAACTCGTGGGAAGTCTAGCGCCGCGCCGCGAGCCCGACGAAGCGGTGCCGAATTTCAGGTTCTCACTTGAGGGTTCTCTTCAGCGTTCTACGAAGCCTCGCGCAATCGCCGCTTGATACGGGCCAGCATTGCCGACATTCCGCGCAACCGCAGCGGGCTGATCAGAGCTGCCAAACCGAGGTTGGTGTAGAAATCCTCGGGTACCGCCAGGATGTCGGCGGCGGGCTGTTCATCGAGGCCGGCGGCCAGGATCGAGGCAAACCCGCGGGTCGTCGGGGCTTCGGCCGGCGCGCTGAAATGCAGCCGCACCCGGTTGGGATCACTTGCGTCGACATGCAGAAACAGCGGGGATTGACACTCGGGCACCGGCTCCATGGCGGCCTCCGCCAAATCGTGGGGCAGGGCCGGCAGGTCGTCGGCGAATTCCAGCAGCAGCTTGAGCTTGTCCTGGCCCTGGACTTCGGCGAAGTCGGCCACCACCTCGGCTAGCGGTCCGGGGAGACTCATGGGTGGGCCATCAGGCGCGTACAACCCCGCTGGCTGGTCCCGGGTTTTCGCCGGCGACGATCGGCACGCGCACGGCGTTTCCCCACTCGGTCCACGACCCGTCGTAGTTGCGCACCCCGGGCTTGCCGAGCAGGTGCGTGAGCACGAACCAGGTGTGGCTGGAGCGCTCGCCGATGCGGCAATAAACGACGGTCTTGTCTTCGGGCCCGATGAAGCCGTAGAGCTCGTCGAGTTCTTCGCGGCCGCGGAATCGACCACTGTCGTCGGCCGCCTTGGCCCACGGGATCGATCGGGCGGTGGGGATGTGGCCGGCGCGCAGCGCGCCTTCCTCGGGATAGTCGGGCATGTGTGTGCGCCTGCCGGTGTATTCATCCGGCGAGCGCACATCGATCAGCGGCTCGGCGCCCAGGATGGCCAGCACGTCGTCCTTGAACGCACGGATCGGTTCGTCGTTTCGTTGCACGACCGGATAGCCGGTCGATGCTTTGGTCGGGACCTCGAGCGTCACGTCGCGGCCTTCGCCGAGCCACAGATCGCGCCCGCCGTTGAGCAGCCGCACGTCCGGGTGGCCGAACAAGGTAAAGACCCACAGGGCGTAGGCCGCCCACCAATTGCTCTTGTCGCCGTAGATCACCACCGTGTCATCGCGGGCGATGCCTTTACGATTCATCAAGTCGGCGAACTGCTCGCCATCGATGTAGTCGCGGACCCTCGGGTCGTTGAGGTCTGTGTGCCAGTCGACCTTCACCGCACCAGGGATGTGACCGACGTCGTACAGCAGCACGTCCTCGTCGGATTCGACGATCGCCAAACCGGGCGTGCCCAAGTTGGCCGACAGCCAGTCGGTGGTCACGAGCCGTTCGGGGTGGGCGTAGTCCGACAGTGAGGGGCTCGGATCCGGGGGCAGCGGCACACCAGAAAGCCTACTCATCCCGGTGTTGCTGGATTCGACGCCATCGACGGCGGGCCAGGACACCAGCTAGCTCTTCCCGTTCGTGCCGGCGATCAGGATCGCATTGCCGCCGTCGCCGCCGGTCTGGCAGACGACGGCCCGGATCGGTGTCGCGATCAATCGCTGTCCGGTTCGAAACTGGGCCGCCGGGTTTATACCCCTTAGTGCCCGCGGTGCCGAACAGCAGCCCGCGGCTGCCGCCGAGTCCCGACGGAGCCGCCTACAGCGGTCCCGCCGTTACCGCCGTTGCCGATCAGGATGGCGTTGCCGCCGTTCCCGCCGTTATGGCCGCCGGATGCCCGCCGTTGCCGCCGTTGCCGGTCAGTCCCGGCCCTGCCGCCGACCCCGCCGTTGCCGGCGATGCTGTGCCGCCGTTGCCGCCGTTGCCGTTCAGGAGTCCGCCCGCACCACCGGCGCCGCCGTAACCGCTGATGGCGGCGTTGCCGCCATCGCCGCCGTTGCCGAACAGGAATGCGCTGCCGCCGGCGCCCGCGCCGTTGATTCCGCCGGCGCCGTTGCCTCCGTTGCCGAACAAGAAGCCGCCGTTTGCTCCGGCCTGGCCACTCGCGAAGGCACTGCCGCCGTCGCCGATCAGGAGACCGGCATGGCCGGCGACTCCGCCACTGCCGCCGTTGCCGAACAGGAATGCGCTACCGCCGGCGGCATTGACGGCGCCGCTGCCGCCGTTGCCGAACAACAGCCCGCCGTTCGCACCGGCCTGCCCAGGAGCCACGGCGCTTCCGCCGTTGCCGATCAGCAGGCCGGCATTGCCCGCGGCGCCGCCGGATAGGCCGCGCTCCGCCGCTACCGCCGCTGCCGAACAGGAACGCATTGCCGCCGGCCCCGCCGGCGCCGCCGGGGGAGGCAATACCGCCGATGCCCCCGCTGCCGAACAGTAAGCCGCCGGCGCCGCCGTTACCGCCGTAGCGCTACCGCCGGAACCGCCGTTGCCGCCGTTGCCGATCAACCCCGCAGCTCCGCCGCTGCCACCGGCGCCGCCGGCGAGTGGAATAGCCGTTGCCGCCGTTGCCGAACAGCAGCCCTCCGGCTCCGCCGTTATGACTCTGGTCCGCGGTGCCATTGGCGCCGTTGCCGATCAGCGGGCGGTCAAACAGCGACTCCGCGGGCGCGTTCACCGCGTTGAGCGCCTGCTGCATCGGCGAGACGTTGGAGGCCTCCGCGCTGGCATACGCCGCCGCACCGGAGTTCAGCGCCTGAACGAACTGCTGGTGAAAGGATGCCGCCTGGGCGCTCAGTGTCTGAAAGGCCTGCGCGTGCGAGCCGAACAACGCAGCGATACCCGCCGACACTTCATCGGCACCCGCGGCCACCACCGCCGTTATCTGGGTCGCGGCGGCCGCGTTGGCCGTGCTGATATTCGAACCGATACTTGCCAAATCAGTTGCCGCCGCTTGCACTTCCCCCGGCGCCGCGATCACAAACGACATACACTCGCCTTTCATCAGCCCATGACAATCGGTCAGTTCACGACGGAGATGCCCCGTTCGGAGAGTTCCGAAACCCCCCGAAACGGATTAGTTGACCGGATTTGCCGCCCACAGCGCGGCGATGGACAACCCCGCTCGGGCCAATAGTGTCCGCGTCAACGGCAATCCGATCCCCACCACGGCCGACGGGTCCCCGCCGACACCGTCGATGAACCAGCCGCCAAGGCCGTCGAGGGTGAACCCGCCGGCAACCCGCAGCGACTCGCCGCCAGCCAGGTACGCCTCCAGGTCCTCAGCCGACGGATTTCCAAAATGCACTGTGGTGCTTGATGGTTCGCTGCCTGTATAGACGATGGTCTTGTCCAGCAGCCGGATGACGCAATGCCCGGTATAGAGGATGCCAGCGCGGCCTGCCATTGAGTGCCAAAGTTGGCGTGCCTCGGCGGTGGATTGCGGCTTGCCGCACAGCCGGCCGTCGATGTAGAGCATCGAATCGCAGCCAACAACAACGCAGTCAACGCAATCCGCCCCGACACCGCTGGTCAGCTCGCCGGCGACCTGCGTGGCTTTGGCCTCCGCGAGGGCACACACCACGTCCTGGGGGGAAGCCTCCGGCCCGAGGGCGGCCGCGACCGCATCCTCATCGACACCGGAAACCACCACCAGCGGATCGATGCCGGCCTGGCGCAGCACCTTGAGCCGACCGGGGGATGCGGACCCGAGAACCAGCCGGGTCATCGCTGCATGTGCATCCGTTCCTGCAACGTGATTCGTTGGTAGTTGGAGATCGCGTAGCGCAGCCGGTCAACCGGGAGCCCCCAGCGGGTGCGCTCGGGTTGCGCCGGCGCGGGCGCACCGCCGACGCTGCCGAGCGCGACGATCAGCGCGGCCAGTTCCTCGTCGGTCGGCTTGCCCTTGAGTATCTGGATGCGCGGCTCAGTGGGCTGCGGGGTCTCTTCGGTCATAGCGGAATGTTCCCGTGCTTCTTCGGCGGCAGGTGGGAGATCTTGCGTTCCAGCAGGCGCAGCGCCGTGCCGATGTAGCCACGGGTGTGCGACGGCGGGACCACCGCATCGACGTAACCCCGTTCGGCGGCGACGTAAGGGTTGACCAACGTGTCCTCGTACTCCTGCTGCAACTGCAAGCGAAGCGCATCAACGTCCTGGCCATCTTTGCCCGCGTCCTTCAGTTGCTGGCGGTACACGAAGCCGACAGCCCCGGATGCGCCCATCACCGCGATCTGCGCGGTGGGCCAGGCGATGTTGACGTCGCAGCCCATGTCCTTGGAGCCCATCACGCAGTAGGCGCCGCCGTAGGCCTTGCGGGTGATGACGGTGATCTTGGGGACGGTGGCTTCGCCGTAGGCGTACAGCAGCTTGGCGCCGCGCCGGATGATGCCGTTGTATTCCTGGTCGGTGCCCGGCAGGAAACCCGGAACGTCCACCAGCATGATGATCGGGATGTTGAAGCAGTCGCAGGTCCGCACGAACCGGGCCGCCTTTTCCGAGGCGTTGATGTCCAGGCAGCCGGCAAACTGGGTGGGCTGGTTGGCGACTATCCCCACCGGCCTGCCGTCGACGCGTCCGAACCCGACGATGATGTTGGTCGCGTAGCCGTTCTGGACTTCCAGGAATTCGTCGTCGTCGAGGATGCGGGTGATCACCTCGTGCATGTCGTACGGCTGGTTGGGGGAGTCCGGGATCAGCGTGTCCAACTCGAGGTCCTCGGCCGTGAGGTTGTCTTCAATAGGTCCTGCTGGGGCCGCGACTTGATACCGGGGCGGGTCGGTGAAGTTGTTGGGGGGCAGGTAGCTCAGCAAGTCGCGAACGTATTCGAAGGCGTCTTGCTCGCCCGATGCGACGTAGTGCGCGGTGCCCGACTTGGCCATGTGGGTGTGGGCGCCGCCCAGTTCCTCCATGGTGACGTCTTCGCCGGTCACGGTCTTGATGACGTCGGGTCCGGTGATGAACATCTGGCTGGTCTGGTCGACCATGATCACGAAATCGGTCAGGGCGGGCGAATACACGTGGCCGCCGGCCGCGGCACCCATGATCAGCGAGATCTGCGGGACGACACCGGAGGCCAGGATGTTGTTGCGAAAGATTTTGCTGTACAGGCCCAGGGAGACGACGCCTTCCTGGATTCGCGCGCCGGCGCCGTCGTTGATGCCGATGAGCGGACGCCCCGTCTTGACCGCTAGTTCCTGGACCTTGACGATCTTCTCGCCGTACACCTCGCCGAGGCTGCCGCCGAACACGGTTGCGTCCTGGCTGAAGATGCACACGTCGCGGCCGTCGATGGTGCCGTAGCCGGTGACTACGCCGTCGCCGACCGGGCGGTTGCTCTCCAGCCCGAAATTGGTGCTGCGGTGCTTGGCCAGCGCGTCGAGTTCGACGAACGAGCCGTCGTCCAACAGCGCGGTGATGCGCTCGCGGGCGGTCAGCTTGCCCTTGGCGTGCACCTTCTCAACGGCGGCTTCGCCGACCGGATGCAGTGACTCTTCGGTCCGCTTGTGCAGCTCGGCCAGTTTGCCGGCGGTGGTGTGGATGTCGATGGTGTGCTCGGCGGCGGGCTCGGCGGTGTGGTCGGTAACGCTTGTCATGGGAGTTGATGTTATCGGCAGCCCCAGCTCGACCCTTTTGAGGCCCTTAATAAGTCCTTAAGTAGTCTCCGCTGATGGGCGCGTATCCGGTTGGGACTGCGGAAGTCGACTGGGCTGAAGAACACGATGTGTTGGTGGCGGGGTCCGGCGGCGGGGGTGTCACCGGCGCGTATACCGCCGCGCGCGAAGGCCTCGACGCACTGCTGATCGAGGCCACCGACAAGTTCGGCGGCACCACCGCCTACTCCGGCGGGGGCGGGGTGTGGTTCCCCTGCAATCCGGTCCTGGTTCGCGCCGGCACCGACGACACCATCGAGGACGCGCTGACCTACTACCACGCCGTGGTCGGCGACCGTACCCCTCGCGAACTACAGGAGACGTTCGTCCGCGGCGGCGCCCCCCTGATCGAATATCTAGAGCGGGATCCCGACCTCAAATTTGTGCCACTGCCGTGGCCTGACTACTACGGGAAGGCGCCGAAGGCGCGCCTGGACGGCCAGCGTCACATTGCGGCGAAGCCTTTGAAGGTGGCCGCAGCACCCGAATTGCGGGATGCGATCCGCGGGCCACTAGACACCGACCGGCTCGGCGCCGAAACCCCGCCCGACTATTTCGTTGGTGGTCGTGCGCTGATCGCGCGCTTCCTCAAGGCGATCGGGCAGTACCCTGGCGCGTCGCTGCGGCGCAACACCGCCTTGGTCGAGCTGGTGATGTCCGACGGCCCCGAAAACCGGGTGGTCGGCGCGATCGTCGAGACCGCCGGTGAGCGCCGCGCCATCCGGACCCGACTGGGCGTGCTACTGGCCGCCGGCGGCTTCGAAAGCAACGACGAATTGCGCCACCAATATGGCGTCCCCGGGGTGGCCCGGGACACCATGGGCGGCCCGGGCAGCCGTGGCCAGGCGCTACAAGCCGGCATCGCAGCGGGCGCCGACACCGATCTGCTGGACCAGGCGTGGTGGTCGCCCGGCATGACGCACCCCGACGGCCGTTCGGCGTTCGCATTGTGGTTCACCGGCGGCATCTTCGTGAACCAGGACGGCGACCGGTTCGTCAACGAGTCCATGGCCTACGACCGGGCCGGCCGTGAGATCATCGCCCAGCTGAATAAAGGGTCAATCACGTTGCCGTACTGGATGATCTACGACGATAAGGAAGGCGAGGTGCCCCCGGTCAAGGCCGCCAACGTCTCCATCGTGGAGACCGCGAAGTACGTCGCGGCCGGCCTGTGGCACACCGCTAACACCCTTGAAGAACTGGCACAGAAGGTCGGCGTGCCCGGCGACCGGCTGGCCGCAACCGTCGCGCGCTTCAACGACTTTGCCGGCGCTGGTATCGACGGCGATTTCGGCCGCGGCGACGAGGCGTTCGATCGCGCGTTCTCCGGTGGCGCGTCGCCGCTGGTGTCCATCGACCGGCCGCCATTTCACGCGGCCGCCTTCGGCATCTCCGATCTGGGCACCAAGGGCGGTCTGCGCACCGACACCGCGGCACGGGTGCTCGACGCGTTCGGCAATCCGATCGGCGGGCTTTACGCGGCCGGTAACACGATGGCCGCGCCCAGCGGTACGGCCTATCCCGGCGGCGGCAATCCGATCGGGACCAGCATGCTGTTCAGCCACCTGGCGGTGCTGGACATGCTCAACGGGCATCGCGGAACGGGCGGCCGGTGATGGATCGGGATCGGCTGAGGGCGGCACTGGACCCAGCCGCGCTGCGGGCCGAGCTGGTCGGGACCGGGTTGGGTTGGCGGCAACTCGATGTCGTCGAGCAGACCGGGTCTACCAACGCCGACCTGCTGGCCCGGGCGGCATCGGGTGGCGACATCGACGGCGCGGTGCTGATCGCCGAGCATCAGACCGCCGGTCGCGGACGTCAGGGGCGCCGGTGGTCGGCTTCTCCCCGTGCTCAGATCACCATGTCTGTCGGTGTGCGGGTCGCCGACATCCCGGCCGCGGCCTGGGGCTGGCTATCGCTGGCCACGGGCGTGGCGGTGGTTGACGCGGTGGCCCCCTTAATCAAAGGGGGGGCCACCGAATTGGGCCTCAAGTGGCCCAACGACGTGCTGGCCGGCCCAGCGGGCTCGCACGGCAAGTTGGCCGGGATCCTCGCCGAGGTCGCCCGCCCCGTCGTGGTGATCGGTCTGGGGCTCAACATCACCCAGGACCCCGACGAGGTCGACGAGGCCGGGGCCACCTCGCTTCTCGACCTCGGCGTACCGGCGCCCGACCGCGACCTGCTGGTGTGCGCGCTGCTGCGCGAGCTCGGTGGGCGGATCGTCGCATGGCGGGCCGCACGTGGCGCCGACTGGCAGCTGGCGGCCGATTATCGGGCCCGCAGCCTGACGATCGGCTCGCGCGTGCGCGCGCACCTGCCGGGGGGCAAAGAAATCGTGGGGACCGCCACCGGCATCGACGAACAGGCCCGGCTTTGTATCGAGGTCGACGGCGAAACCGTCGTGGTGTCCGCGGGTGACGTTCTCCATCTGCGCTAGTTTCGGGTTAGCCGGCGCTGGCCGGCACTGTCCGGGCAGCCCCGACAGCTAATCTCGCGACATGGGGTATCCGGATAACGCTCTGGCCGCTGGCGAGCACGTCATTCTGCACCGTCATCCGCACTGGAAGGGTCTGATCTGGCCCGCGTTCGTACTGATCCTGGCAACCGGACTGGTGACGTTTGGGTCGGGTTACGTCAACTCGACGGGTTGGGTGCAGGTCGCCAAGAACGTGGTCTACGGCGCCATCTGGGGGATCTGGCTGGTGGCCGTCGGCTGGCTGACGCTGTGGCCGTTCCTGAACTGGCTGACCACTCATTTCGTCGTCACCAGCCGGCGGGTGATGTATCGGTACGGATTGCTGACCCGCAGCGGGATCGACATCCCGTTGGCACGGATCAACAGTGTGGAGTTCCGGGACCGGTTGCTGGAACGGATGTTTCGCACCGGGACCCTGGTGATCGAGTCGGCCTCGCAAGATCCGCTGGAGTTCCATGACATCCCACGCCTGCGTCAAGTGCAGGCGCTGCTATATCACGAGGTTTTCGACACCCTCGGCTCCGGGGAATCGCCCAGCTGAGGCTCCTTGGCGAAATCCTGGGAAGCCAAATCCTGGACCGCCAATTCCTGGCGACGGGCCCGATTACGCCAGGCGCGCAGCAGCGTCACATTGCCGCGCTCGAGGGTGTCCTCGAAAACTTCGGCAATGCCGCCCGCGGTGAGCGCGGATTCCAGCGCCTTGTCGGGATCGCGGGCCACCTGCTCGGGAAACACCCAGCGCCGGAACGCCCAGAAGCGGAAGGCCATCTGCAGCAAGTTGCCGATGACGTATGCCGAGACGAAGTCGGCGATGTTCTCCGCGGTCAACGAGACCATTGGCTCCCGCAACTGCAGGATGTAGCTGGAGAACCAAAGCGGCGCCATGCTCAGCAGCACGCCCACACCGCTGAATGCGAAAAACAGCAGCGCCTCATGATGACGTTCGCGACCGCCGCGGTCGCGGAAACTCCACTCGCGGTTTAATACGTAGGACGCGATTACCGCCACAATACCGGCGATGACCTTGGCCGTTACCGGCTTAGGCTCGAGAATCGTCAGCTTTAGGGTGTAGAAAATGGCCGAGTCAATGATGAACGTGGTGCCGCCGACAATGGCGAATTTGATCAGTTCGTGGTGGCGCGCCGCATAGGGCTGAACGACCTGAGGCAGGCGCGCGATTGTGGCATCGGCAAAGGACACAACAGTTGAGTGTACGGACGGACACGAAATTGGCGCAAAATGTTACATAACGATTGGGCCTCACAAGTGGTCCGACACGCCTTGAACACGACATTGCGTGCCGTGGCACCATGATGGCCGTGCCTAGTGCCCGCACGCCGAAGGGTGCCCCTCTCGTCGCGATGGTTGGCGGTGGCCAACTTGCCCGGATGACCCAGCAGGCCGCGATCGCGCTCGGGCAGAGCCTGCGTGTGTTGGCCACCGCCGCCGACGAACCCGCTGCGCAGGTCACGCCCGATTTAGTGATCGGCCTACACACCGACCTTGAAGCCCTGCGCCAGGTGGCTGCGGGAGCCGACGCGCTGACTTTCGACCATGAGCACGTGCCGACCGAACTGTTGGAGAAGCTGGTCGCCGAGGGCGTCAATGTGGCGCCGCCGCCGCAGGCGCTGGTGCACGCCCAGGACAAACTCGTCATGCGGCGGCGGTTGGAGGCGCTGGGCGTCGCGGTGCCCCGATACGCGGGTATCCAGAGCTTCGAAGACCTTGGCGAGCTGGATACCTTCGCCGCATGGGTCGACGCGCCACTGGTGGTCAAGGCGGTCCGTGGGGGTTACGACGGCCGGGGCGTACGGATGGCCCGCGACTTGGCCGACGCCCGCGAGCTCGCCAGCGCATACCTGGCCGACGGCGTGCCGGTGCTGATCGAAGAGCGGGTGCAGCTGCGACGCGAATTGTCGGCGATGGTGGCGCGTTCGCCATTCGGCCAGGGCGCGGCTTGGCCGGTTGTCGAGACGGTGCAACGGGACGGCATCTGTGTGCTGGTGATCGCGCCCGCGCCGGCGCTGCCCGACGATGTCGCCGGCGCGGCGCAGCAGCTGGCGTTTCGGTTGGCCGCCGAACTCGGCGTCGTTGGTGTGCTCGCGGTCGAGCTGTTCGAGACCACCGAAGGCGCTCTGGTGGTGAACGAACTCGCGATGCGACCGCACAACTCCGGACACTGGACCATGGACGGCGCACGCACGAGCCAGTTCGAGCAACATTTGCGCGCGGTGCTGGACTATCCGCTCGGGGACACCGGCGCCCTCGCGCCGGTGACGGTGATGGCGAATGTGCTGGGCGCCGCTCACCCGCCGACAATGAGCGCGATGTCTCTCGATGAGAGGCTGCACCACCTGTTCGCGCGGATGCCTGACGCCCGGGTCCACCTGTACGGCAAGGCCGAGCGCCCCGGTCGCAAGGTGGGGCATATCAACTTTCTCGGCACTGAGGCGGACCTGAAAAACCCGGCCAAGCTGCGCGACCGTGCAGAGTTGGCGGCACACTGGTTGTCACACGGGCAGTGGACGGACGGATGGGATCCACATCAAAATGACTGAGCAGTCCCGATCGGCCGAGAAGCCCCGGGTGGGGGTGATCATGGGCAGCGACAGCGACTGGTCGGTGATGCAAGACGCCGCCGAAGCGCTGGCGGAGTTCGACGTCCCGGCCGAGGTTCGGGTGGTCTCCGCGCATCGCACCCCCGCCGTGATGTTCGACTACGCCCGCGGCGCGGCCGACCGCGGCATCGAGGTGATCATCGCGGGCGCCGGCGGCGCTGCCCACCTGCCCGGCATGGTCGCCGCCGCGACGCCGCTACCGGTGATCGGTGTCCCGGTGCCGTTGGCCCGGCTGGACGGCCTCGACTCGCTGCTGTCGATCGTTCAGATGCCGGCGGGGGTCCCGGTGGCCACCGTCTCGATCGCGGGTGCCCGCAATGCCGGCCTACTGGCGGTCCGCATTCTCGGATCGTCCGACCCGCAACTACGGGCGCGGATCCTCGCGTTCCAGGACCAGCTGGCCGACACCGTGCGAGCCAAGGACGTGGCGCTGCAGCGCAAGCATCAGGGTAAAGTTACCGGCGAGTAGCAAGGAGGCCAAAGATGGCTGGATGGGCCGGAAACCCGTCGTTCGATGTGTTCAAGCTCCCCGAGGAGCACGACGAATTGCGGGCTGCGATACGCGCGCTGGCGGAAAAAGAGATTGCGCCGCACGCCGCTGATGTTGATGAGAACTCCCGCTTCCCGCAGGAGGCCCTGGACGCACTGAATGCGTCCGGCTTCAACGCGGTGCACGTACCCGACGAGTATGGCGGGCAGGGCGCGGACTCGGTGGCCGCATGCATCGTGATCGAGGAGGTCGCCCGCGTCGACGCTTCCGCCTCGTTGATCCCCGCGGTCAACAAACTCGGCACCATGGGCCTGATCCTGCGCGGTTCCGAAGATTTGAAGAAACAGGTTTTACCGTCGATCGCCGACGGCGCCGCGATGGCCTCGTACGCATTGAGTGAGCGCGAGGCGGGCTCGGACGCCGCGTCGATGCGGACCAGGGCCAAGGCTGACGGCGACGACTGGATTCTCAACGGCGCCAAATGCTGGATTACCAACGGCGGCAAGTCGACGTGGTACACGGTGATGGCGGTGACCGATCCGGACAAGGGCGCCAACGGCATCTCGTCGTTCATGGTGCACAAGGACGACGAAGGGTTCACCGTCGGTCCAAAAGAAAAGAAGCTCGGCATCAAGGGCTCACCCACCACCGAGCTGTACTTCGAGAACTGCCGTGTCCCCGGCGATCGGATTATCGGTGAGCCGGGTACCGGCTTCAAGACCGCCCTGGCGACGCTGGACCACACTCGTCCCACCATCGGCGCGCAGGCTGTGGGCATCGCCCAGGGCGCGGTGGATGCGGCCATCGCGTACACCAAGGACCGCAAACAGTTTGGCGAGTCGATCAGCAGCTTCCAGGGCGTGCAGTTCATGCTGGCCGACATGGCGATGAAGGTGGAGGCCGCGCGGTTGATGGTGTACAGCGCCGCCGCCCGCGCAGAACGCGGCGAAACGAACCTGGGCTTCATCTCGGCGGCATCGAAATGTTTCGCCTCCGACGTGGCGATGGAGGTGACCACCGATGCCGTCCAGCTGTTCGGCGGTGCTGGCTACACCCGGGACTTCCCCGTGGAGCGGATGATGCGCGACGCCAAGATCACCCAGATCTACGAGGGCACCAATCAGATTCAGCGTGTGGTGATGTCGCGGGCGTTGCTGCGCTGAGGTGGATTCGCCGATTCGAGGCCTAGCGTGGCCGTGCCTGAGCGGGTGATCGCGCGCCCCGCGATCTGCCTGAGCATGATCGTCCGCAACGAGGCGCACATCGTGCGCGAGGTGCTCAACTCGGTCGCGCCACACATCACGTCGTGGGTCATCGTGGACACCGGTTCCGACGACGGCACCCAGGACATGATCCGCAGCTACATGGCCGGTTTGGGCATCCGGGGTGATCTTCACGAACGGCCGTGGCGCAACTTCGGCCATAATCGGTCCGAGGCACTGGCCCTGGCTCAGGGGCACGGTGACTACATCTGGATGATCGACGCCGATGACTTGGTGGTGGGCACGCCCGGCTTCGCCCGCCTGAACGCCGGCGTGTACCAGGTGCGCTACCGTCGCTCTGCCCACGGCTCGACTTTCTGGCGCCGGCAGTTGTTCCGCGATGGATTGGGCTGGCGGTACGAGGGCGTCGTCCACGAGTACCCCGCGTGTGATGACCCGTTCGTCGAGGAGCGCCTCGAAGGCGATTACTTCATCGAATCGCGTCGCCTGGGCGCCCGCAACCTGGATCCGCTGAAGTATGCGCGAGACCGCGATCTGTTGCTGGCCGAGCTCGAACGCAAGCCTGACGATGCCCGATCGGTCTTTTACCTCGCCCAGACCTATTTCGATATGGGCGATTTCGTCAACGCCCGGGAGTGGTTCGTGCGCCGAGTTGCGATAGGCGGCTGGGGCGAGGAGGTGTTCTGCGCGATGTTCCAGCTGGCGGTCTCGATGTCGCGGCTGGGTGCTCCGTGGCCCGACGTCGAGGATATCTACTTGCGCGCCTGGGCGTTCCGACCAACTCGCGCCGAGCCCCTCTACGCGATCGCGTACCACTACCGCTGTGATCAGCGCTACCTGCTCGGCTACTTTTTTGCGGTGCGCGCCGCGGAAATCCCGTTGCCCGAAAACGACATATCGTTTGTCAACGCCGCCGTCTACACTTGGCGCGCGATCGACGAACAAGCGGTGTGCGCATCCTGGATCGGCAAGCACGACGAAGCGTTCACATTGTGGCGGCGACTGCTGGCCCGGCCCGACCTGCCGAGCGAGGACCGGCGCAGGATCGCAGCGAACCGTGACGTGTCGGCGCCGGCGATGATCGATGGGGCGTCTTCGTACCCGGAGGCATTGGTGCGGGGCCTGGTAAACAACGGGGTCATCGGTGGGGCCACCCGTGGGCGCGACGCGGAGGTCACCGTCAGCATGGTGTTCGGGCCGGATCTTCGTATCGCCGAGCAGATGCTGAACTCGTTTTTGCGCTGCTGCGTCGACGTGTCGCGGGTCGACCGCTTTTTGGCCCTCGACGCCGGACTGTCGGGTCAGGACCGCGCGACACTCCTCCAGCGCTACGAGTTCTTGGAGTTTGGCCAGGGCGCCCCCTTCGGTGCCCGGCTAGCGCATATCCGCGGTCAGATAGGTGGCCGGTTCTGGCTGCATCTGGGGGAGGGCTGGCGATTCTTCGCGCCCGAGAGTTTCGTTACCCGCTTGAGCGCGGTGCTCGACGCGGAACCCGAGGTGTTTCAGGTCGGGATCAACTTCGCTGATGCCACGAACCTGACCGGCGCCAACGCTGCCGAGGACGCCGTACGCCGCGGAGCCAGTACCGGCCGCTATGTATTGGCAGATGCGGTAGCCAGAGGACCGGCAATGTTCGATACCGCACGCCTGGATCGTGCTGGTGGGTTCGATGGTGGGGATGTCGTCGATGGCGACCCGATCGCCCACCTTTCTCAGCGGGCAGCGGAAGCCAGGCTGCGCTCCGCGAGCCTCGACGAGGTGCTCTGCATCGCGGCAGTCTGAGCCGGGCACGGGACGATTTCGGGGGACGCGGAAGATTTCGGTCTGCCGGATGCTGCGCGACCCCAAGATCACTCAGATCTACCAGGGGACCAATCAGATTCGGCGCCCGATCCAGGCCGAATATGATCAAATGTTGCGACAGCTCACGCGCTCGGCGGCCATTCGGGATGGTAACGGCGACGCGAGCATAGGGATTAACGCGGCCAGGGGGTATCAGGTGAAAACCCTCCCTTCCTCCGCGTACCACGCATGACAGGACCGATGCCTGTGCGCAGTCCAGTCGCTCCGGCGGCGATGCAATCGTTGTCGTTGCTATTAGTCGAGGACGACCGAGCCGACGCGATCATCGTGGAAGATCTGATCGCCGACGGGGTCACCGACATCCGCGTGGTGTGGGCGCAGTCGATGGAACACGCCGAGCGCGAGCTGGCTTTCTCCCGGCCCGATTGCGTACTGCTGGATCTACATCTGCCGGACGCCAACGGCATCGACGCCCTGGACCGCATCGCCAAACGCGACGCCACGGTTCCAATAGTTGTGCTGACCGGACTGAACGACGAGTCCTTCGGGGCTTCCGCGGTGGCCGCCGGCGCGCAGGACTACCTGGTCAAGGGTCGCGTCGAATCCGACATGCTGCGGCGCGCGCTGCTCTACGCGATCGAGCGCAAACGTGTCGAGCTGATTGCGGCGGACCTGTACGCAAGTCAACTTCGGGCCCGCGAGAACGCGTTGCTGGAACGCGGGCTGCTGCCCTCCCCGCTGCTGCTCGACAACCCGGGCGTCGAGATTGTCGCCCGGTACCGGCCGAGCCGCGAGGACGCCTTGCTGTGCGGGGATTTTTACGACGTCGTGCAAACGCCCGACCGCGTCATTCACGTCTTGATCGGTGACGTCGCGGGGCACGGGCCGAATGAGGCCGCGCTGGGGGCGGCACTGCGCATCGCGTGGCGGACGCTGACCTTCGCTGAAATTCACGGTGTCGAGCAGATGCGGCAGCTCGAGCGGGTGCTGCACGCCGAGCGCACCGACAGCGGGATCTTTGCAACCGTACTCAGCCTGACCATTCCTTGTGGTCCTCCGGGCGGCTCCGGTGGCGCTCCCATCACGGCGATCCGCGCCGGCCATCCCGGGATGTTGTTGCAGGGTGGCGGAAGCGTGGAATGGATCGAGCCGCCGGCCGGCCCGGCGCTGGGACTCAATTACGACGAGTGGCCGCAGCACGAGCTGGAATTACCGATAGGACACGGGCTGCTTTTGCTCACCGACGGACTCTTCGAGGGATATTCCGGAAGCGGCAACGAACGTCTCGGTGAGGACGGCTTGCTCGCGCTGGCCCGGGCGCACGCGGCCTTGCCCGGTCCGGCATTCGTCGACGCACTGATCGACGGCGCCCAGCGACGTGCTCAGCCGCGCGGCGGCCTCACCGATGACATAGCGGTGCTGCGGGTAGAGCGGACGACCACGTGAACACGGTACTGACCCCGCTGCCCCAGCTAGCGTTCAAACCGCGGCTCACCGTGAGCGGATGGCTGACTCTCGTGCTGTCCATCATGGGTGTGGTGGTACTCACCGGTGCGGCGGTCGCCGCAGTGCTGCTGATCCACACCGACGACGTGTCGAGCGATCTGAGCGACAACATTCAGCCGGCGCGGCTGGCCGCAACCCAACTACAGGCCGCATTGCGAGACCAGGAGACGGGCCTGCGTGGTTATGTGATCTCTGCCGATCGGCAGTTCTTAGCCCCGTACGCCGACGGCCAACGCGAGGAGCAGGCGGCAGCTCAAGACATTCGGCAGCGAGTGGGTAGGCGTGCTGACCTGATCGCCGATCTGGACGCGATTGAGCAGGCCTCAGCGGCCTGGCGGTCAAACTACGCCGAGCCGCTCATCGCGAGCGTGACCCCAAAGTCGCCCAACACCATCAAGCGTGAGACGGCCGAGCTCGGCAGAGCTGAATTCGATCACCTGCGTGAGCTTTTCGATCGAGAAAACCTGCACCTGACGCAGGCGCGGGAGCGTGGCACGGTCGAGGTCAAACACACCAATGAGTGGCGCAACCGGGTGCTGGGCGCGATATTGCTGGTCTTTTGCGGCACGGGGGCGCTGCTCGCGATACTTACCCGGAGAGCGGTTACGCTTCCGCTCGCATCGCTAGCCGCGGCGTGCCGGCGGATCACCGACGGCAGATTCGACGAGAGCATCGCGCCTCCGCGCCGCCCGAAAGACATTCGCGGAATCGCGATCGACGTGGAGAACATGCGGCAACGGATCGTGGACGAGCTCGAGGTATCCCGTTCGGCCCAAGCGCGATTGGACGAGCAGGCGGTCGAATTGCGACGGTCGAACACCGAACTCGAGCAGTTCGCCTACGTTGCGTCGCACGATCTACAGGAACCGCTGCGAAAGGTCGCCTCGTTCTGTCAATTGCTCGAAAAGCGTTACGGCGAACAGCTTGATGAGCGTGGTGCCGAGTACATCGGATACGCGGTCGACGGCGCCAAACGCATGCAGGTGCTCATCAACGACCTACTCAGTTTCTCCCGCGTCGGCCGGCTCGGCATTAACCAGACCGAGGTCAATCTCGACGCCACGCTGGACGCCGCATTGGCCAACGTCGCCGTTGCCATCGATGAATCAGGGGCCGAGATTCTGCGGCCCAAACAGCCGCTGCCGCGGATGTTTGCAGACCCCACGCTGCTGACGATGTTGTGGCAGAACCTGATTGGCAATGCGATCAAGTTCCGGCACCACGACCGCGTGCCCCGGGTCGTCATCGACTGCGAAGAAGGCGCCGGTGATCTCAGCGGGCAGTGGTTGCTGACGGTGTCGGACAACGGAATCGGCATTCCCGAGGAGTTCGTCGATAAGGTCTTCGTCATCTTTCAACGCCTACACGGCCGCAACGTGTACACCGGAACGGGCGTCGGTCTAGCGATATGTAAAAAGATCGTCGAGCACTATGGCGGCGCCATCTGGATCGACACGTCCTATACCGATGGAACCCGATTCGAGTTCACGTTACCGATCGCCGCGCCCGCGGCAGCCGAACAACTGAGTTCCAATTTAGGCCCCCATTTAAAAGGAGCAACGCAATGACACCGGCCGGTCGAGCGATCGACATCCTGCTCGTCGAGGACGATCCCGGAGACGAGCTGATCACTCGGGAAGCGTTCGAGCACAACAAGCTGCAAAACAGACTGCACGTCGCACACGACGGCGAAGAGGGCCTGAACTATCTTTACCGTCGCGCCGGCTTCGAGGATGCGCCGCGCCCGGACCTGATCCTGCTTGATCTGAATCTGCCGAAATACGACGGCAGGCAGCTGCTGGAGAAGATCAAGTCCGACCCGGACCTCTGCCGAATACCGGTCGTCATCCTGACCACCTCCTCGGCCGAGGAGGACGTCCTGCGCAGCTACAAGCTGCACGCCAACGCTTATGTCACCAAGCCCGTCGACCTCGACCAATTCATCAATGCCGTCCGGCAGATCGACGAGTTCTTCATTCAGGTCGTCAAACTTCCGGGCGTCTGACTGCCGGAGTTGGCGGGCGCGACCAAAAAGATGTCGTTATGGGCGCCCACGGCCGGCGGCGGATCGTTGGCCACCGCGTCGAAGCTGGCGTAGCGCGCCGGCGTCCGGATCACTGTGATGGCGTCGTCACCGCTGCCGACGTCGAGCGCGAGCTCGTTCTCCGCGAATAGCGGCGTCTCGACGACCTGCTTCCAGCTGTAGGCGAGACAGGCCATCAGGCCGCCTTCGTGCAGCAGCTCAACCCATTCGGAAGCGGTCTTGGCTGCCAGCGCAGACTCCAATTCGTCGGTCAACTCGGGATAGTTGACCGCCCGTGCGCGCTGGCTGATGAATCGCTCGTCCTCGAGAAGGTCGGGCCGGCCGATAATCTCGCACAGCTTCGCCCAGTGTTTCGGCACGTACGCGCTGAGCACGAGGTAGCCGTCGGAGGCCCGGAAGGCGTCCGACGGCTGGGTGGCAAAGCCAACGCCCTTGCGTTTTTTGGTATCAGGTGCCGCGTCCGGCTTGGGCTTCGTCTCAGGCGGCTGGCTGGGCTTGTTCAGGTGAATCGTGAGCTGGCTCGCCTGCAGCCCGACCGCGACGTCGTACATCGCGACCCGCACGACATCGGCCACCCCGTGGCGCTCGCGGTTCAGCAGCGCGGCCAGCACCGCCTCGGCCAGCACGTGACCGCTGGCCGCGTCGACGAGCTGGAACGGGATGATCTGCGGTTTACCGGTGGGCGTGGGCATCCCGGTGGTCATGCCCGATTCGGCGGCGACCATCAGGTCGACGCCCGGCCTGCTGCCGTGTGGGCCGTTGCCGCCGTACGCCGAAAGACGGGCGTAGATCAGCTTGGGGTTGCGGGGTCGCAAATCGTCAGGACCCAGGCCCAGCCGCTCCATCACCCCGGGGCGAAACCCCTCCAGCACAACGTCGGCAGTGTCGGCGAGCCGCAATATCTGCTCCCTGCCGTCGTCGGTCCTCAGGTCCACTGCCACCGATTTTTTGCCCCGGTTGTGAGGCAGAAACAGCGTAGGCAGTGGTGGTCGCCCGGGCAGGACCGCGACAATCTGCCGGGCCGCCTCGCCGCCGGGTGCCTCGACCTTGATGACTTCGGCACCCAGGTCGGCCATCACCTGTCCGGCAAGCGGCCCCGCGATGTTCTGGGTGAAATCGAGTACCCGAAATCCGTCGAGTGGCTTGGCGGGCTTGCTGTTCGGCATGTCTGGCCTTCCTCTAACCGTTCTTGTGCAACACGGCGGTGCAGTAGTAATTCCGGCTAAACGGGGCGTTTTCGTCGTCGCGCTGCAGCGGTAAGCCGGTGTCGGCCAACAATTGGTTCACCGGTGTGTTGACGACGTGCCAGCCGCGGTCCCCCAGGTAGCTTGCCGCGTCGTTACGTTCACCAGGGAAGCCCAGGTTTTGCAGCTCGACGTCGAGACCCTGCTCTTGCCACTTCTTGGTGGCGCCGTTCAAAGCCTGCAGGTTTGGTGAGGAATTCAGAAAAATCTCGGCGACCAGCTGACTGCCGTCGGCGCTCAGCGCGGTGACGCTGTCCAACAGCCGATCCTGGGCGTCCGGTGGCAGGAAACCGAGCAGGCCCTCAGCGGCCCACGCGGCGGGTCGCTGCGAATCGAACCCGGCCGCGCGCAACGCCGACGGCCAGTCGTGTCGGAGGTCGATCGCGACCGCCCGCACATCGGCTGTTGGCTCGGCGCCGAGCCCGACGATCGTGGCGGTCTTGAATTCGATGACGTCTGGCTGGTCGATCTCGAACACCGTCGTTCCCGGCGCCCAGGGCAGCCGATATCCGCGTGCATCGAGGCCGGCGGCCAAGATGACCACCTGGCGGATGCCCGCGGCCTTCCCGTCTTCCTGCGCAGCGGCGAAGAACGCGTCGATGTAGCGGGTGCGCGCCGCCAGCATGTCAGTCATGCGCTGCATGCCCCATGCGGCGCCGGGGGCGTCGACATCGGCGGAGTCGAGTTCGCCGCGGGCCCAGCGGGTGAAGAAATCGACGCCGACCGCACGCACCAGCGGCTCGGCGAAGGGATCGTCGATCAGCCCGCTCCTGGTGGCCCGAGCCCTTCCCGCGGCCACCATGGTGGCGGTGGCTCCCACGCTGGTCGCCAGATCCCAGGTGTCGTCGTCGGTCCGTCCCATCCCGTGGTCCCTTCCTGCCGCTGTGTGCGACTCGTTAGACAGATTAACGACAAGCGTTCCACCGGGATTCGGCGCGTGCCGGGCAACATCCTGATAACGACCCGGCGTCGGCGGCGCGCGGGTCCCGGCTTCGCGGCGATGCCGCTCGTACGATCGCCCGATGGAGACGCTGACGGAGGCCAAGGCCACGATCGCCGAGCTGGAGCGCCCGATCCCGATCGCACCCGATACCGGGTGGCAGCGCAGTGCCCGGTGGGCGCGGCGGCTGGCCTGGGTCGGCCTGGTCGTGGTGCTCGTCGAGGGCGTCATCGGGCTGTGGCAGGGGCTCACGGTCGGGTCTGTCGCGCTGACCGGATGGGCGCTTGGCGGCGGGGCCGAAGCGCTGGCCAGCGCGATGGTGGTCTGGCGCTTCAGCGGCGCGCGGACTGCGTCGCACACCGCCGAGCGGCGCGCCCAACGCGGTGTTGCGGTGTCCTTCCTGTTGACTGCTCCATACATCGCCGGCGAATCCATCCGGCACCTGACGGACCAGCGGCACGCCGAGACATCGACGATCGGCATCGGGTTGACGGCCATCGGCTTGCTACTGATGCCGGTTCTCGGTTGGGCCAACCATCGACTGGGCGAGCGCCTCGACTCCGGGGCCACGGAGGGTGAAGGAACCCAGAACTACCTGTGTGCGGCGCAGGCCGCCGCGGTGCTGGTCGGCCTTGCGCTCATGCCGCTTTGGCCCGGCGGCTGGTGGTTTGACCCCGCGATCGGCCTTGCCATCGCCGGCATCGCGGTCTGGCAGGGCGTCCGCTGCTGGCGCGGTCACGCTTGCGGCTGCTGAACCGGCCCCACCGCCGCGAAACTGCATTCCACTACACGTTACCGAGTAGCGGCGTCGCCAGTGACGGTCTCGCGGGGGTATTTAGAGGCGGTAGCGGATCAGTCGTGAGCTGTTTGCCACCACGGCCACCGACGATGCGTTGTGCAGGATCGCGGCAAGCACGGGTGACAGCGCGCCGCCCGCGCCGATGATCAGCCCGGCGGCGTTGACCGCGATCGACATTCCGTAGTTCTCCCGGATTACATCAACTGCCCGCGCGCCGAGGTCGCGCACTTCGAGCAGCCGGTGCAAATCGTCGTTGGCCAGCGCCACATCGGCGGTCTCGACGGCGACGTCGGTTCCGGCCAGGCCCATGGCGATTCCGATATCCGCGGCGGCCAGCGCGGGGGCGTCGTTGATGCCGTCGCCGACCATGCCGACCACGTAGCCATCGTTCTGCAGCTCGCGGACCGCCTCAAGCTTGTCCTCCGGCATCACCTCGGCGCGCCACTCGTCGATGCCCAGCTCGTCCGCGACAACCCGGGCGATGTCCGGGTGGTCCCCGGTGAGCATGACGATCCGGCGAATCCCGTTGGCCCGCAGCTTGGTCAGCACTTCGGCGGCCTCGGGCCGCACTTCGTCACGCAGGCTGATCAGTCCCACCAGCTTGCCGTCGACCGCGAGCAGCAGCGGCGTCTCGGCCTGACGCCGCAGCTTGTCGACCCACTCCGACGCCTTCTTCGATACCCGCACCTTTTCGGCCCGCAGCAGTCCGGGGCTGCCCAGGAGGAGTGTCCGGCCGTCGGCCCAGGTCCGCATGCCCAGCCCGACCAGCACCTCGCACTCCTCATGCGGCGGGATGCTGATATGGCGTTCCTCGGTCGAGCGGATCACCGCTTCGGCCAGGGGATGGCGGGAGTGGATTTCCGAGCTGGCGGCATAGGCAAGCACCTGCTCTGGCTCCCAATCCTTATGCATGGCAACGATGTTGGTGACAACGGGACGCCCAACGGTCAGCGTCCCGGTCTTGTCGAACACCATCGCATCGACCCGGCCCGCTTGCTCCAGGTGGGATCCGCCTTTGATCAGGATGCCGCGCCGGGCGCCGTTGCCGATGGCGGCGCTGATCGCGGTCGGGGTGGCCAAGCCCACCGCGCAGGGGCAGGCGATCAACAGCATCGTCATCGCGCGCCGGACGTCCCCGGTAATCGCCAGGGTGATGGCCGAGACGATGAACGAGGTGGGAACGAAGCGGCGCGAGAAATTCTCGCCGATCGTCTGGATCGGTGCCCGGTCGTTTTGCGCCTCCTCGACTCTGGCGATTATCCGGCCGATGGCGGTTTCATTGCCGACGGCGTCGGCGCGCACCACCAGTCGTCCGCGCACCACGACCGAGCCGGCGTGCACGCGTGCCCCGACCGTGACGCTGACCGGCAGGTTCTCACCGGTGATCGCGGATTGGTTGACAACTGCGTCCCCGTCGACCACCTCGCCGTCGACCGGGATGGCGACATGGTCGTGCACCACTACCTCGTCGCCGATCTGCAAGGTGTCGATGGGCACCTGTATCTCCGACCCGGCGCTGGGGCCCCCGGAAGGGCCTTCAACCAGCCGAATCCATGCCGTGTCCTGGCTGCCGCGCAGCAGCTCCGAGATGGCCCGCCGCGTCCGCCGCAGGGTCAGATCCTGAAGGTACTCACCGATATTCAGCAGCCACAGCACGGTAAGGGCCACCACGTTCTCACGCAAGATGAGACTCGCCACGGTTGCCGCCGAAACCAGCGCATCGGTGCCGGCCCTGCCGGAGCGCAGCGACCTCAGCGCCCCGCGCAGGAACGGGTACCCGGTGAACACGGTGACGCCGGTCGCGACCAGCCGGCCGCTTGGGCCGAGCAGCGGCGGCCGGGCGAACACGTACCGGCGCACGCCGAGGAAGGCCAGCGCCGCGCCCCCGATGACCATGCGAAGCACGTCGGCGTTGCGGATCTCCGACGAATGTGGCGCGCGCGCTGGGATGAGCTCACTGGCGACATATGCCGCGCCACTTATCGCGGACAGCACCGATGAGCGCTCGCAGCGCCTGGGCGAATACCAGACGACGACGGAACCGGTGCGCGGATAGGCGTGGACGGCCCGCACACCGTCCTGCTTGGCGACGGCTTCCTCGACCGCCACGGCGCGCCGAGAATTGCAGCGGACCCATTCGACCTGAACCCGCATGCGTCCTGCGGCGTCCGAAACCACTACCAGGGCAGGGTCTTCGGACTCGAGCATCGCCGGGACTACAGCGAGGGCCATGCGATGGCTAGTGGTCGTGCTGGTGGGCGTCGCCGATGGACGGCGGGGGCACCTCTTCGCCGACGCGTTCGCGGGCTTCTGCCATGACGTCGGCGAGCTTCAACCGGGCCGATTCGGCGGCTTCCTCGGCCTTGCGGGTTCCGCGCAGCCCCAACTCCGCGGCCGAAACCGCGGTCTCGTGCAGCGGTGCCTTGGCGGCCGCCTTGCGCAACACCTCGTAGGCCGTCACGCCCGCCAGACCTGTGAATACCGTCCCTGCGGCCTTTGCCAATAGCCCGTACACCGCCATCGCCTGAACCTCCCTGTCGTCACAGCGTCAGCTACTGCTCGCTCGACGTTAACATCGAAATATTGCGATATCAATATGTATCTGACCGGGACGGCCCGCTGGGTGAGCGGCCCCGGGACTACAGCGACCCTAGAGAACGTGAGTGACCTTTTCGGTCTCGATTCGGCGCGCCAGCGCCCCCGGATCGGGATTGGCCACCTGCACCAACGAGGCCCCGGCCGCCAGCACCGCCAGCAGGCCGTCGACCAGGTCGCCGGGCCCGCTCCACGCCGCGCTGGACAGCACCCTGTCCTTCGCGCTCCAACCTCTTGCTGAGGCCGAGTCCGCGCAGGCGGCCAGCACCTCGTCGACCGATCGGCCGGCGAGCGCCGGACCGGGTCGGCGTTCGGGAATGATCTGGTCGCCGTGCACCCGTACGGCCGTCGCGTAATCGGTGACGCCGAATGGCAGATCGGGCGCTGGCCGGCCGAACGGATCGAGCGACAGGGCCGCGACCTCGCCGCCGGGTCCAACGATCGAGTCGGCCTCATCCAGCCGGTCGGCCGTGCACAGGGCGATATCGGCCGACTCTGCCGCGAGCGCCGCCTCGGCGCCGATCCACCACACCCCGAATAGAACCGCCGCGGTCTGCCAATGCGCGGGAAGCAAGATTACGATTCGGCTGGCCGGACCCGCGGCCAATTCGTCACGCAACAGATTCGCGGTCTTAGCGGCCCAGTTGGCCAGTGTCGCGGCGGATAGTTCAATGCGCTCGCCGGTCGCGTCGTCGTAATAGGTGATCCGCGGGCCCACCGGGTCGGCGCGCAGCATCGGATCGAGGATCGCACTGCTGAGCGTGGTCGGCGTGGTCAGTTGATGCATTCAGGCTTGTCGGACCCGGCGGTTAGAACCGGCGAGGGAGCGGGAGCTGTTGCGTCAGCAGCGGTCCCGGAGTTCGACACCATGGGCGCCGTTTGGCTGTTCGGGCCGCCGCCCAAGCCCGAGCCCGGACCGGTGTAGTCGTTGGCCAACACCACCCGAACCGATCCCGGCCCCATCGAGGAGTCCGCGACGACCGGTAATCCGCCCAGCTCGGTGGCGATCTGCTGGGCGCCCACGTCATCGGTCTTGGCGGACCGCACCTGGCTGGATTTCACATGGCCGCCGTTGTTGTTGCCGACCGTCCCCATGGTAAATCCTTTGGCGCTCAGCACCTCTGACACCGAGGCGGCCAGTCCGTTGATATCGGTGTCGTTGACCACACTGGCGGTGGTCTTCGCGGGTGTGTAGGCCAGCTCTTCGGTCTTGCCCGCTGCCTGGTCGTTCAACAGGCTGGCGACCCAGTCCTGAATCTGGTGCGGGTCCACCCGGACGACACTTTGCATGCCGTCGTCGCTCCAGCCGGCCTGGTCCAATACTGGGACGGTGGCGAAAGCGACTTTGCCGCCCGCCAGCTTTTGCAGCTGCTGGACGAAATCCATGATGTCCCATCCGGAGGAGATCACCATCGAGCGCTGTACGGCCTGCTCGAGACGGTGCAACGTGGCCGGGCTGGACAGGGTCTGGCCGGAGATGATCCGATGCGCCAGCGAGGCCATCACCGCCTGCTGGCGCACCACCCGGTCAAGGTCGCCGCGGGGCAGATCGTGGCGTTGGCGCACGAAGCTCAGCGCTTGTGGGCCGTTGAGCTTTTGCCGCCCGGCCGGAAAGTCGGCACCCGACATCGGTTCGAACACTGCGTCCTTGAGGCAAACCTCGACACCGCCGAGGGCGTCGGTGATCAACGCGAAGCCGAGCAGCCCGATTTCTGCGTAGTGATCGACCGTCACCCCAGTCAGGTCGCCAACCGTCTTGATCAGTGCCTCGCGACCGGCCTCGGTGCCCTGCGCCTCGGCGTCGGCGGCCGAGACACCGGCCTGGACGAGGCTGGCCCGCTTCGTCTCCTTGGTCTCGCCGTAGACCCCGTTGATCTTGGTCTTTCCCAGACCGGGGGCCGCGACGTAGGAGTCGCGGGGAATCGAGATTGCGGTGGCCGACCTGCCGTTGTTGGGGATGCGGACCAGGATGATGGTGTCGGTGTTGGTCGCCACGTCGTCTCCGGCCCGCAAGGTCGCCAGTTCCTGGTCCGACAGTGGGTTGCCGTGCGCGTCCGTCCGGCTGTCCATGCCGACCAGCAAAATGTCGATGGCGCCGTCGTCGCCGCCTTTGCCCAGCGAGGGCGCCGACATGTGGAAGATGCCGTCTTCGAAACCCCGGACATTGGTCCACGCGATGCCGGTGCCGACAACGACCGCGAGAGTCAGCGCAGCGGCAACCACACGAACCACACGTTGCACAAGCATCACACTAGGTTACTTGCGTTACATGCCGATCGTGGGTAGCGGACCGCGGCGTGGCCCGGCTTGTCTCGGGCTTGGCTCCGTCTTGTCTTAAGGCATGTCAGACTCGGATCATGTCGAGAAGGATCGTGATCGCAGGTGCGGGCGGGCAACTGGGCAGCTCATTGGTGGCACGGGTCGCTGGTCGGGGCCGCGAAGTGCTGGCTCTGACCTCGTCGCAGTGGGACATCACCGATCCGGCCGCGGCCGAATCGATCGTCAAAAGCGGCGATGTCGTCATCAATTGCGCTGCTTACACCAACGTCGATGGCGCCGAAAGCGACGAGGCGGCCGCGCGCGCGATCAACGTGGTCGGCCCCGAGCTGATCGCGCGGGCGTGCGCACGCGCAGGCGCCCGGCTGATCCACGTGTCCACCGACTTTGTGTTCTGCGGCGACGGCGAGCAGCGCCCGTACGAACCCAGCGACGAGACCGAGCCGCGGGGCGTCTATGCCTGCACAAAGCGCGCCGGCGAAGTGGCCGTGCTGGCCGCACACCCGGAGGCCGCCGTTGTACGGACCGCCTGGGTCTACACCGGCGGCACCGGAAGCGACTTCGTCGCGATCATGCGCCGGCTGGCCGCAAAAGATGGCCCCGTCGAGGTGGTTGACGACCAGGTCGGTTCACCGACGTATGTCGCTGACTTGGCCGACGCGCTGCTGCAGGTGGCCGAAGACGGCGTGCCCGGGCCGATTTTGCATGCGGCCAACGAGGGTTCGGTATCCCGATTCGAGCAAGCCCGCGCGGTATTCGCAGAGTGCGGTGCCGACCCTGCCAGGGTGCTGCCGGTCAGCAGCGCAAAGAATCCCCGGCCGGCGCCGCGGCCGAGCTACTCGGTGCTGTCGAGCAGGGAGTCCGCGGCAGCGGGCCTAAAGCCGCTAAGGCCATGGCGCCCTGCACTTGTCGCGGCGCTGGAAGCCGCCGGTGCCCGTGCCCCGGCCGATCGACCGTTACCCTCGACGCGTGACTGACGCCGTGGCGGTCGTGACGGTGACCTATTCGCCGGGCCCTCATTTGGAGCGCTTCTTGGCCTCGTTGTCGATGGCCACCGAGCTGCCGGTGACCGTTTTGCTTGCCGACAACGGGTCCACCGACGGAACACCGCAGGCCGCGGTTGAGCGGTATCCGAACGTCCGGCTGTTCGACACGGGAGCCAACCTCGGGTACGGAACCGCGGTGAATCGCGCGGTCGCACAGCTAGACGATGACGACTGGATGATCGTGGCCAACCCGGACGTGCAATGGGGGCCGGGCAGCATCGATGCCCTGTTGGCCGCCGCGGTGCGGTGGCCCCGCGCGGGCGCGCTGGGCCCACTCGTCCGGGACCCCGATGGATCGGTCTACCCGTCGGCGCGGCACCTACCCAGCCTCGTTCGCGGCAGCATGCACGCGGTGCTCGGGCCGTTCTGGAAGCGCAACCCGTGGACCACGGCCTACCGCCAGGAGAGGTTCGAGCCCACCGAACGGCCGGTGGGGTGGCTGTCGGGGTCGTGCCTGCTGGTCCGGCGATCGGCATTCAGTCAGATCGGCGGGTTCGACGAGCGCTACTTCATGTACATGGAGGACGTCGACCTCGGCGACCGGCTCGGCAAAGCCGGATGGCTGAGCGTCTACGTGCCGTCGGCGGAAGTTGTGCACCACAAGGGCCACTCGACCGGGCACGATCCGGCAAGCCACCTGGCGGCCCATCACGAGAGCACCTATCAATTCCTGGCCGACCGGCACTCCGGTTGGCGGCTGGCCCCGCTGCGCTGGGCGCTGCGCGGGTCGCTGGCGGCGCGTTCCCGATTGATGGTGCGCGGCTCGCTGCGCAGGTCCAGAAGGGAACAGGCGGAGAGACTGAAAATGGCAGAAGGGCGGCACTGAGTTGGCAACATCCGAAGTGGATGCCGTGATCCTGGTCGGCGGCAAGGGCACCCGGCTGCGGCCGCTGACGCTCTCCGCACCCAAGCCGATGCTGCCAACCGCCGGCCTGCCGTTTCTTACCCATCTGCTGTCGCGGATTGCCGCGGCGGGCATCGAGCACGTGATTCTGGGCACGTCTTATCAGGCTTCGGTGTTCGAGGCCGAATTCGGTGACGGCTCCAAGCTGGGCCTGCAGATCGACTACGTGACCGAGGAAGTTCCGTTGGGGACCGGCGGTGGCATCGCGAACGTGGCGGGCAAGCTGCGCCATGACACTGTGATGGTATTCAACGGCGACGTGCTCTCCGGCGCTGACCTGGGCGAGCTGCTGGCGTTTCACCAGGCCAACCAGGCCGACGTCACACTGCACTTGGTGCGGGTGGGCGACCCGCGCGCATTCGGCTGCGTGCCCACCGACGAAAAGGACCGCGTCGTAGCGTTTCTCGAGAAGACGCAGGATCCGCCGACCGATCAGATCAACGCCGGCTGCTATGTCTTCCGGCGCGGCATCATCGACCGGATTCCCCGGGGCCGCGAGGTCTCGGTCGAACGTGAGGTGTTCCCGGCGCTGCTGTCCGACGCCGACATCAAGGTCTGCGGTTACGTCGATGCCACGTATTGGCGAGACATGGGCACACCGGAAGATTTCGTTCGTGGATCTTCGGATCTGGTGCGCGGAATCGCGCCGTCGCCGGCCCTGAAGGGGCACCGGGGCGAGCAGTTGGTGCACGACGGCGCGGCGGTATCTCCGGGCGCGTTGCTGATCGGCGGCACGGTGATCGGCCGTGGCGTGGAGATCGGTCCGGGTGTCCGACTGGACGGCGCGGTGATCTTCGACGGCGCCAAGATCGAGGCCGGCAGCGTGATTGAACGCTCGATCATCGGCTTTGGTGTCCGCATCGGTCCGCGGGCGCTGATCCGCGACGGTGTGATCGGTGACGGAGCCAATATCGGGGCTCGCTGCGAGTTGCTGCGGGGCGCCCGAGTCTGGCCCGGCGTCTCAATTCCCGACGGCGGGATCCGCTACTCGTCTGACGTCTGAGCTTTTTAGCGCCGAGATCGACAGTAGCGCGGTCATCACTCGAACTTCTGCGCGCTGACGTGGATTTCGGTGAACGTGTCGGCGTGCCCGGTCAAGATCGCTGCATGGGAGAAGTGTTTATCGGCAGCGACGCGGTCGCCGCCGCCGAGTTGACCGAATATGCGCTACGCCGGTGGTACCGGGCGATCTTTCGTGACGTCTACGTCCCGAAGCGCAGCGAACCGTCCCTGGACGATCGCATCTTGGGCGCCTGGCTATGGGCGCGCCGGCACGCGACAGTGGCAGGTGTCGCGGCGTCGGCGCTGCACGGAGCGGAGTGGATTGACGCGGACACATCCATCGAACTCGTCTCGAAAAGCGCCCGACCGCAACGCGGACTGGTAGTTCGAAATGAGACGGTAGGTGCAGACGAGGTCACCCGGGTGAAGGGCCTGCCGGTGACATCGGTCGCCCGCACCGCATTCGATCTCGGCCGCCACCTGCCCCGCGGTCAGGCGCTCGCCCGACTCGATGCGCTTATGCGCGCCACGCCGTTCTCTTTCGAGGATGTCGCAGTGCTGATGAAGCGATACCGGGGTGCCAGAGGCGTGCGGCCACTCGCCGAAGTGCTGCCGCTCGTCGACGGCGGCGCCGCGTCGCCGAAGGAAAGCTGGCTGCGGCTATTGCTGATCGACGCGGGTCTGCCGAAACCCGCCACGCAGATACCGGTCCATAAGGGCTGGCGACTTATCGGTGTCCTCGACATGGGTTGGGACGATTACATGGTCGCTGCCGAGTACGACGGCGACCAACACCGCACTGACCGCAAGCAGTTCGTTAGGGACATCAATCGCCTTCCGGACATTCAGGATCAAGGCTGGATCGTGATCCGGGTGGTCGCCGAACATCGGCGGGAAGACATCGTTCGTCGGGTGTATGAAGCGCTGACCCGCCGCGGCTACCCCCGAGATCGACGTTAGCGCGCCGTCCACTCGAACTTTTCGGCGCTAACGCCGACCTCGGCGACTAGCGACTGGTGGCCTGGGCGACCAAATGGGCAAGCGCGTGATCGGTACCGGGCGGCAGTGCATCAGCGGGCCACCAGCGCAAGTCGTCGGATTCGTCGCTGATGGCGATCTGCGCGCCGGCGGGGGCGTGCGCCATGAACTGCAGGTCCAGGTGACGGGTCGGCACGCCCAGCGAGCAGGTCAGCGGATGGACATGCACGGCAACGAGTTCGGGGTCCATCCGCAGGCCGGCGATTCCGGATTCCTCGGTCGCCTCGCGTAGCGCCGCGGCCACCAGGTCGTCATCTTCGTCTTCGCAGTGCCCACCCAATTGCACCCACCTGCCCAGCCGCGGGTGCAAAGTGAGCAGCACCCGGCCACCGCTGTCATCGAGCACGATTGCCGAAGCGGTGACGTGCCCGGGTACGCACGCTCGACGGCAGGCGTCTTCGCGGGCCCGAACGAACGCCAGCACCGCATGCCGTAACGAATCCTGAGCCGGATTGGGTGCCTGCCATTCCGCGAGGATCGCGATTGTCGAGTCTCGGACGCTCAACGGGTTCCTCGCTTTGTCCTGCGGTCGCGCAGCGTCAGCCACGCCGACCGGCACTGGGCCACAACATCGGGCGCCCAGCCGAGTCGGTCGATCAGGACCCGGCGATCCACGACGTCGAGCGCCTTCTCTACCTCGTTGGCCTTCAACAAAAGATCGACGTCCCGGACAAGGTCGGGGTCGGCACATTCCGGCCGCGGGACCGGCAGTTGCTCGGCCTCGCGGGGTTCCAGCTCCAAGATGCCTCCTCCGTAACTGCGGCCCATGATCTCGGCGAAGGCGAAAGTCGCGCTGTTGTGGAACACCGCGGCGAATGCGGTCGGGTCAAGATCGGCATTGGCTTCAAGATCGGCTCGGAGGCGGACCCGATGCACGGTGTCGGTACTCGTTGCCCCGGCGGCGTTCACCGTTAGCCTTGGGGCCCGGTGGATTTGGCGCAGCATGAACAGGTCGGGCAACCAAAGCGACGGTGTGCTCCACCACGGTTTGCGCAACGAGCACTTGTAGCCCAGGTGCACGCCGGCGGCTTCGCCCGCGGCGATGTGTGCGTCCAGGGCGGAGTCGGCCGGGCGGACGGGAGCGTTGAGCAGCCAGGTTCGGTGGCCTTCCGCGATATCGCTTGTCCGGCAGTGCATGTCGTAGACCAGACCGCAGAGTTGGGTGCTGCGCGAGACGAGTGGAACGCAGTGCGGTCTGAGTCCGAGTTCTTCGACCGCGGCGTCGGTGAAGGTGAAGAAGCTGTTGCGGCCCGTCACGATGCCGACGTCCACGTCAGCCAAATCGCCGAGCCGAGTGAGCGTGTCGGACTGCTTGATGGTGCGCAGCAGCTGGATCTGAGCCGGGTCGAGAAAGTATTTGGTCCATTTCTCCTGCTCATGTAAGAGCGCGGGCGCGGAACAAAGATGCTCGACATCAAGATCCATGTTGGCGAGGGCGTCGGCGTCGCTGAGCGCAACCGTACGGATGTGCGCCGGGCCGGCACCGACGACGCCGCAGAACAACACGATTTCCTGCATGATCCCGTCGAACACCAGTCGGCCGAATGTCACGAGGGTGATCTCGGCGAAGTGGCTCAGCAGAAAGTCACGCAACTGCGCGGCGTAGCCGACCTGGAGCAATTCGGCGGGGAGTACCAGGGCAACCCGGCCGCCCTTGCGCACCACGGTCGTGCTTGCGATGACAAACGGGACCCAGGCATTGGTCAGCTTGGTAGGGCGCAAGCCCGCTCGCCGCATCAGGTCCAGGGCCGGCTCGCGCTGCCCGGACGCCCAATTCCCGAAGCGAATGTAGGGTGGGTTTCCGGCGACCCCGTCCCAGCTGCCGGCCTCGGTGCCGGGCAGCCAGGTGAACAGGTCCTCGGTGTCGACCGGCGCGAACTCCCGCGACTTGGCCGCCTCGTGCGCGACGAGTTCTACACCGTGTGCCCGGCTGGTCAGCGTGGCCAGCTCGCGCAAGATGCGGCCGTCGCCGCAAGAGGGTTCCAGAATCCGCGGACCGGCCTCGCGAACCCAGCCGGCGAGGAATCGGGCAATGGGCGCCGGCGTGTAGTAGCCACCGCGCACTTTGTCGGCCGAGGCGGCCGTCTTGCCGGCGAATGTCTTCACTTGCGGATCAGCAAGTCGCCAGGCGGCATCGGGTCGCGCAACGCGGTGGCCCCACCGGCCCCGGGGGTTTCAGGGGGTTTGGGGGCGTACCCGATCGCAATGGCGCCCAACGGCTCCCAATCGTGCGGCAGCCCCAGCTCGGTGCGGACCAGATCGGCGGCGAAGATCGTCGAGCCGATCCAGCAGCTCCCCACCCCGCGCACCGCCAGCGCGACCAGCAGGGCTTGCACGGCCGCGCCGACCGCGACGGTGAACATCGTGTGTTCGGCATCGGTGCGCGCAGCGTCGGGGTAGGAGTGTGCACCGTCGGGAACCAGGAACGGAATGACGACCTCGGGTGCGTCGTAGAGGATCTGGCCGCGCGCCACTCGGCGCTCGACCGAATCGTCGGGCCGGCCGTCGCCGGTCAGGTCGGAGCGCCATTTGTCCTTCATCCGGTCCAACAGCCGGATCCGGGTGTCTTGGGTCTGCAGCCAGACGAACCGCACCGGCCTGGTGTGGTGCGGGGCCGGCGCCGTCAGCGCCTCGGCGACCGCGGCCTCGACCAGCTCCGCCGGCACCGGCTCGGCAGTGAACCGCCGCACCGATTTACGCAACAGCTGGGCCTGCTGGTGGCCCATTTCGATGGCTTCCGCGGTGCCAAGCCAGAACAGATCTTCGGGACCCGGTCGCAGCAGCTGCCGGGCCGTCGAACCGTCGTCGGTCACGGTAAGCCCGCGCACCACTGCCACTGGCATCGCGGTCAGTTTGCCCTTGACGAGATCGGCGGCCGCCGCGACCTCGTCGGCTACCGCGATCTCGGTGACTACCAACTCGTTGCCGTGCCGGTCGAAAGCACCCGAATATCCGTGTAACACTGCCAGACCGGCTGCACCGACAGCGGCGTCGATCTGCCCGTTGCGCCAGGCCCGGCCCATCGTGTCGGTGATCACCACCGCGACGTCGACGCCGAGCCGGTCACGCAGGCCGGCGCGCAGCGCGGCGGCGCTGCCGTCGGGATCGACGGGCAGCAAGGCAAGTTCGGTTCGGTCTACGTTGGATCCGTCCACGCCGGCCGCGGCCTGAATCAGCCCGATCCTGTTCTCGGTGATCAGAGTTCGGCCCTTGCGCGCCAGCACCCGTACCGCCTCGTCGTCGACCAGCTTGCGCCGCAGCGTATCCCGCTCCTCGGCGTCCTCGGGCGCGGTCACCAGCCGGCCCTCGCATTTGGACACCACTTTGCTGGTGACCACGACGACGTCGCTGTCGCGCAGCCACGGCGCGGCGACGGCGACGGCAGCACTCAGATCGTCGCCCGGCCGGAATTCGGGAAGCCCGGTGACGGGCAGGATCTCGACTATTGCGGCGGCGCCGTGTTCGATCACGCCGTCACGCCCGCCAACTCCAGCCCGGCGCTGACCATTTCAGCGGTCGCTTTCGGGTCGTTCATCAGCAGCGGCACCGAGCGCACCGCGACTCCGTCGATTTCGGCGTGGTCCCCTTCGTGCACCAACCAGCAGTCCAGTATCCCGGTGCCGCCGCGGCGCGCACCGTAGTGCCGGCCCACCGCCTCGGCGGTGGACTCGACCCCGATCACGGCGAGGCATTCATCGGCCATGCCGCGCAGTGGCTTTCCGCCGATGATGGGCGAATAACCGACGATTGGGGCGGGGGCCGCCCGCAAAGCGCCGCGGATCCCTGGCACGGCGAGGATGGCGCCGACACTGACCACCGGGTTGGACGGTGCCAGCAAGATGATGTCGGCGTCGGCGATTGCCCTCACCGCTTCGGTTGCCGCGTTGGCCTTTTCGGCTCCGATAAACGCGAAGCTGTGCGTGGGTATCTGCGCGCGGTAGCGCACCCACCACTCCTGGAAGTGGATCGCCCGGCGGCCGCCGTCAGCCGGATCGGTGATCACCACGTGCGTCTCGCAACGGTCGTCGCTGGCGGGCAGTAGCCGAGCGCCCGGCTCCCAGCGGTCACAGAGCGCCGTGGTGATTTGAGACAGTGGGTAGCCAGCGTGCAGCATCTGCGTGCGCACCAGATGGGTGGCCATATCGCGGTCGCCAAGTTGGAACCAGTCGGGCTGCGCCCCGTAGCGCGCGAGTTCCTCCTTCGCGTGCCAGGTTTCGTCGCGATGGCCCCAGCCACGCTGCGGGTCGACCCCGCCGCCCAGGGTGTACATGCAGGTGTCCAAATCCGGGCAGACACGCAGCCCGTGCATCCAGGCGTCGTCGCCGATGTTTACGACGGCGGTCAGCTCGTGGCCGGTGCCGAAAGTGTTTGGGGTATTTGGGGTATCTGGGGCGTTTGGGGCAGCTGCGCTGCGTTGTTCGGAACTTGGTTCCGAAAACTGACCCAGGCCGAGGAGTTGCTGGACCCCCAGCAGGAAGCGGGCGCCGCCGACCCCGCCGACCAGAACGGTGACCTTCACATCGCTTGACAGTACTGCCCGACCACGATGCGGTGGTGGGCGCAGGCTGCCTGGTCCGGCTGCTAATGCCCGGCGCGACGAGGACGCGACGAGGACGCGACGAGGAATTGTGAGCGCCTGTACTCGACACGCCGCGGGCCCACAACAACAGAAACGCCGAAATTTGGTTACGAGATGGTATGGAAATGCGCCGTAAGGCTTGACCCGGCACTATTAGCCGTGTCTAATCACACCAGTGTCATTTCCCGGTTGGCCGGCCGGTTCCGGTGTCGCAGACCGAGATTCGATCACCTGTTCGAATTGTCTGTTACATCAGAAATAGCGTCGAAGAAAACATCCATTCTCAATCAAGGTGAGGAGGCGGACGAAGCATGTCATACGAACACCTTTGGGGCGGCTTGGCAAGCACACCGCACACCACTTCAGGCTCGGCGGTCGTGCCCTCGGTGGCAGTCGTTCGCCCGCGCCTGAGTCTGGTGCCAGAAGCGCCGGCCGAATTCGAGCCTGCGCCGATGGCATTCGAGACCGAGTCCGAGTTGGCGACCGCTGACCAATGGCAAGACCGCGCCCTGTGCGCGCAAACGGATCCGGAGGCCTTCTTCCCAGAGAAGGGCGGCTCCACCCGGGAAGCCAAGAAGATCTGCTTGGGCTGCGAGGTGCGGCACGAGTGCCTGGATTATGCCTTGGCCCACGACGAGCGCTTCGGCATCTGGGGCGGACTTTCCGAGCGCGAGCGCCGGCGCCTCAAGCGCGGCATCATCTGACGATCTGACGCGATCCGGCAGCCTGGCTCAGTCGTCGTCGATGGTCGGATCGATGACCGTAGGTTCGACGTCCAGGTAGATGGCCACCTGAGCCACCAGGATTTCGTGCAGTAATTCGCCCAGTTCGACGGTGTCCTTTGCCCGTCGTTCGATGGGCTTGCGGAACAAGACAATTCGCGCCCGCGTGGCGTTGCCGCGGACGTCGACGCCCGCCGGGATAAGGCGGGCGAGCGCGATGGGTCCATCGGCGATCACCTCGGGTGGCCACTGCACACTCTCTGGATCCTTGGCGGCAATGCGGGGGATCTCGTCGACCGCCACGTCGAGGTCCGACACTCGCTCATGCCAGCGCCGCTCGATCGGCTCGTAGGCTTCGAGCACCGCCATGTCGAACCGCTCGGCCCGGCTGCGCCAGCCCGGCACCGTCGGCGGCAGCAGCGGACCGCGCATCTCCCGGCCCCGCCGCGTCGCCCGGTGTGAAGCTGATTGGCTTCCCGATCGGCCCTCAAGCCGACCATTCCGCGGGTAGCTGCGCGAATCGCCCACCTGCCGATGGTAACGGTTGCACATCGCGCCCCGAACGGTTGCGCGTGTCCGGCGCTTCGGCGGCGTTTCCGCACGATAGCCTTTCGGTCGTGAACGTTCCCCGTCGATGCTGCCGGCCAGGGTGTCCGCATTATGCGGTGGCAACGTTGACGTTCGTTTACTCGGACTCGACGGCGGTGGTGGGCCCGCTCGCCACGGTGCGCGAACCGCACTCGTGGGACCTGTGCGTCGGCCATGGCAGCAGCATCACCGCGCCCCGCGGATGGGAACTCGTGCGCCACGCCGGCCCGCTACCCACAAATCCCGACGAGGATGACCTGGTCGCCTTGGCGGATGCGGTACGCGAGGGCGGTCCCGGCGACGGCGGCCTGCCGCGCGCGAGTGGAGCCGGCGCCCCACTGAACGGCTTCTCCGACGCGCACCTGCACCACGTGGGTGCGACGGCGACCGCGCCGAGTGGCGGCCTGCTCGCGCCACCCGAGCATCGTTCCGGACGCCGTCGCGGGCATTTGCGGGTGTTGCCCGACCCTTCAGAGTAGGAAGGGCCTCCCAAGAGTCGACGTCGAGACTGCGCTAGGACGGGCTTGAGACCAGCACCGACTGACGCTTCACGCTATTGCCGCACGGCCGTGGCGGCCGGCACCCGTCCCGGGCCGATAGGCTAACTGCGAAGAGTCGATAAATCCGGATCGTCAGGAGCTCCCCGCATGTCTCGGCCCGCCGAGGTTGTCCAGCGCGTCATCAAGGCTTATGACGTGCGCGGCCTGGTCGGCGAAGAGATCGACGAGTCGCTGACCGCCGATATCGGCGCGGCATTCGCCAGACTGATGCGGGCCGAGGGTGCGCGACAAGCGGTGATCGGCTACGACATGCGGGACAGCTCGCCGTCGCTCGCCGCCGCTTTTGCGGCCGGGGTGACCAGCCAGGGCCTGGATGTCGTGCGAATTGGTTTGTCGTCCACCGATCAGCTTTATTTCGCGTCGGGATTGCTGGATTGCCCGGGCGCGATGTTCACCGCCAGCCACAACCCGGCGGCATACAACGGGATCAAGCTATGCCGAGCCGGCGCCAAGCCGGTCGGCGCGGATACCGGGCTGCGGGTCATCAGCGACGAGCTGATCGGGGACCCGCCGGGCGACGCAGCGTATGACGGTCGGCCAGGGACTATTACCGATCGGGACGTGCTTGCCGAGTATGGCGAGTTCCTGCGTTCGCTGGTGAACAACTCCGGGATGCGTCCATTGCGGGTGGCTGTCGATGCGGGCAACGGGATGGCCGGTCACACGGCGCCGGCCGTTTTCGGCGCGATCGATTCGGTCACCGTGTTGCCGCTGTACTTCGAGCTGGACGGATCCTTCCCCAATCACGAGGCCAATCCGCTCGACCCCGCCAACCTGGTAGACCTGCAGGCTTTTGTGCTCGAGACCGGTGCCGATATCGGACTGGCCTTCGACGGCGACGCCGACCGGTGCTTTGTAGTCGACGAACGCGGCCGTCCGGTCTCGCCGTCGACGGTGACCAGCCTGGTGGCCGCGCGTGAGCTCAACCGGGAGATCGGCGCCAGCGTCATATACAACGTGATCACCTCCCGTGCAGTGCCAGAACTGGTTGCCGAGCGCGGCGGCACGCCGCTGCGCTCGCGAGTCGGACACTCCTACATCAAGGGGTTGATGGCCGACACCGGGGCGATTTTCGGTGGCGAGCATTCGGCGCACTACTACTTCCGCGACTTCTGGGGAGCTGATTCCGGGATGCTGGCCGCGCTGCACGTGCTGGCCGCTCTTGGTGAGCAGCATGGGCCCCCAAGGCCACTGTCCGAGCTGACTGCGGACTACCAACGCTACGAATCCTCCGGCGAGATCAACTTCACGGTCGCGGATGCACCGAAATGTGTGGACGCCGTGTTGAAGGCGTTCGGCGGCCGGATTCAGTCCACCGATCACCTGGACGGTGTGACGGTGGATTTGGGTGACGGCAGCTGGTTCAATCTGCGCAGCTCTAACACCGAACCGTTGCTCCGGCTGAACGTGGAAGGCCGCAGTACTGAGGATGTCGAGGCGGTGGTCCAGCTGGTCCGCGCCGAGATCGCCGGGCAAACATCGGGCGAGGTGGCCGGGTCGTGAACGCCACCCGGGCGATCGATCTCGAAGACACCGAGGGCCTGCTGGCCGCCGACCGGGAGGGCCTGCTGCGGGCGGCGTCGTCAGCCGGCGCGCAGGTGCGCGCCGTTGCCGCGGCACAAGACGAAGGCGCGCTGGATTCGCTACGTGTCGAGGACCGTGCCCGCAGCGTGATCTGGGTTGCCGGCCGGGGTACCGCCGAGACCGCCGGGGCCATGCTGGCCGCGACGTTGGGTGGCGCGGCCTCCCAGCCGATAATGATCGCCGCCGAGGCGCCGCCGTGGGTTGGTCCACTGGACGTGTTGATCGTCGCCGGTGATGACCCCGGCGATCCGGCGCTGGTCAGCGCCGCGGCCAGCGGGGTGCGCCGGGGTGCACGAGTGGTGGTGGCGGCGCCGTATGAGGGGCCGCTGCGGGACACGACGGCGGGCCGGGTCGCGGTCCTGGCGCCGCGGCTGCGGGTCCCCGACGAGTTCGCGCTCTGTCGCTACCTGGCCGCGGGACTGGCGGCAATGCAGGCCGTGGACCCGAAACTGAACCTCAAACCGCGCACCGAGCTAGCGTCGCTCGCCGATGAGCTGGATGCCGAGGCGCTACGCAATAGCGCCGGCCGGGAGGTGTTCACCAACCCGGCCAAGACGATGGCCGCACGCATCTCGGGTCGCCGGGTGGCGTTGACCGGCGACCGCGCTGCGACATTGGCGCTGGCGCGGCACGGAAGTTCGGTGCTGCTACGGACCGCGCGCCAGGTGGCCGCGGCGACCGGGCTGGCAGATGCGGTGCTGGCGCTGGGCGTCGGGCTCGATGACGGGCCCTACGAGGGGGCCTCATCTTCGCTGGATGCGCTCTTTCACGACGACGAGATCGACGGACCCCTGCCCGAGCGGCTGCGGGTGCTGGCGCTCACGTTGACCGAAGAGCGGACGACGGCCGCCGCTAGGGTCGTTGGTTTCGACGACATCTACCTGGTGGCCGCCGAGGATGTGCCAGACGTGACCGACCCGGCCGGCGATCCGGTTGGGTCCGGCGGCTTGCGCGCGCCGGCCGGTCCGGCGCGCTCCGAGCAGCAGTTGGCGATATTGGCGGTTCGGATTGAGATGGCCGCGGTTTATTTGCGCCTGGTGCGGGGATAGATAACCTGTGGAGCTGCTACGCGGAGCTTTAAGGACCTACGCATGGGGGTCGCGCACCGCTATCGCCGAATTCACAGGGCGCCCGGTGCCGGCCGCTCACCCGGAGGCCGAACTTTGGTTCGGCGCCCACCCGGGCGGTCCGGCCTGGCTGGAAACGGAGAACGGCGAAACATCGTTGCCGGTCGCGCTGGCCGCCGACCCGGAGGGGCAGCTCGGCCCCGCCTCCCGCGCCCGGTTCGGTGACGTGCTGCCGTTCCTGGTCAAGGTGCTCGCAGCCGACGAGCCGCTGTCGCTGCAGGCCCATCCAAGTGCCCAACAAGCCGTCGATGGATATCTGCGCGAGGAACGACTGGGTATCCCGGTGTCCTCCCCACTGCGCAACTACCGCGATACCAGTCACAAGCCCGAGCTGTTGGTGGCGCTGCAGGGGTTCGAGGCGCTGGCAGGTTTCCGGCACGCCGCCCGCACCAGCGAATTGCTGCGGGCGTTGGCGGTCTCCGACCTCGACCCGTTCATCGAATTGCTCGGCGATCAGTCCGACGCCGACGGCCTGCGCGCCCTGTTCACCACCTGGATTACCGCACCCCAGCCCGACGTCGATGTTTTGGTTTCCGCGGTGCTGGATGGTGCCATCCAGTACGTGAGCTCTGGCGCAACGGAATTCCAGGCCGAAGTCAAGACCGTGCTGGAGCTCGGCGAGCGCTACCCCGGTGACGCCGGCGTGCTGGCGGCATTGTTGCTCAACCGCATCAGCCTCGCCCCGGGCGAGGCGATCTTCCTGCCTGCGGGCAACCTGCATACCTATCTGCATGGATTCGCAGTGGAGGTAATGGCCAACTCCGACAACGTGTTGCGCGGAGGGCTCACCCCGAAGCACGTTGACGTGCCCGAGTTGCTGCGGGTGCTGGATTTCACCCCCACTCCCGAGTCGCAACTGCGGTCACCGACCCGCCGCGAGGGATTCAGTCTGACCTACTGCACGCCGACCGACGAGTTCGCGGTCGAGGTGCTGACGCTCGACGGCGACTATCTGGGTCACGAGATCGATGCGTCGGCGGGCCACGGTGTCGTTCAAGGCCCACAGATCCTGTTGTGCACCCAAGGCGCGACGACGGTGCACGGCAAGTCCACGACACTCACGCTGAAACGGGGCATGGCGGCCTGGGTCGCCGCCGACGACGGCTCGATCCAGCTGGTCGCGCAAGAGCCCGCCCAGCTGTTTCGGGCGACCGTAGGTTTGTAGCGGCGCTCGGCGTGGGTGACGAACGGGGGGCGGATGCCAGGTCGATGGCGGATAAAGTCGGTCGAACAATCGATCGCCGACACCGACGAACCCGCTACCCGGTTGCACAAGGAACTGACCTGGCGGGACCTGGCGGTCTTCGGGGTTGCGGTGGTGATCGGCGCCGGCATCTTCACGGTTACCGCGTCGACCACCGGTGACGTCACCGGGCCGGCGGTGTGGATCTCGTTCGTGATCGCTGCAGCGACTTGCGCGCTGGCCGCGTTGTGCTACGCGGAGTTTGCCTCGACGCTGCCGGTGGCGGGCAGCGCCTACACCTTCTCCTACGCCACCTTCGGTGAATTCGTCGCCTGGATCATCGGCTGGAACCTGCTGCTGGAATTGGCCGTTGGTGCCGCCGTGGTGGCCAAAGGCTGGTCCAGCTATTTGGGTACGGTGTTCGAATTTAGCGGCGGCACAGTCGATTTCGGATCTTTCCAGTTCGACTGGGGTGCGTTACTGATCGTCTTGGCGGTCGCGGCGCTGCTCGCGTTGGGTACCAAGTTGTCATCGAGGTTCTCCGCGGTGATCACCGCCGTCAAGGTCTCGGTGGTGATCCTGGTCGTGGTGGTCGGCGCGTTCTACGTCAAGTCGGCGAACTACTCACCCTTCATTCCCAAGCCCGAAGCCGGAGGCGACGAACGCGGGATCGACCAGTCGGTGTTGTCGTTGTTGACCGGCGCGCACAGCAGTCATTACGGCTGGTATGGCGTATTGGCGGGGGCATCGATCGTGTTCTTCGCGTTCATCGGTTTCGACATCGTCGCCACCATGGCCGAGGAGACCAAGGACCCCCAGCGCGACGTCCCCAAAGGGATTTTGGCGTCGCTGGGGATCGTGACGGTTCTCTACGTCGCAGTCTCAATTGTGCTGTCCGGCATGGTTTCCTACACGCAGCTCAAAACCGTGCCCGGCAGCGCCCCGGCCAACCTGGCCACGGCATTCTCGGCGAACGGGGTGAACTGGGCGAGCAAGGTCATCTCCATTGGGGCGTTGGCCGGGCTGACTACGGTGGTGATGGTGCTGATGCTCGGACAGTGCCGGGTGCTGTTCGCGATGGCGCGCGACGGGTTGTTGCCGCGCCGGCTGGCCAAGACGGGTTCGCGCGGGACGCCGGTGCGGATCACCGTGTTGGTCGCGTCGATCGTGGCCGCGACCGCGTCGGTGTTTCCGATAACCAAGCTCGAGGAAATGGTCAACGTCGGAACCCTATTCGCCTTCGCCCTGGTTTCCGCCGGCGTCATCGTCCTGCGCCGGACGCGGCCGGACCTCGAGCGTGGGTTCCGGGCTCCGTGGGTGCCGTTTCTGCCGATCGCGTCGATATTGGCCTGCATGTGGCTGATGGTGAACCTCACCGCATTGACCTGGGTCCGGTTCGGCGTCTGGTTGGTGGCGGGAACCGCGATCTACGTCGCTTATGGCCGCGGACACTCAGTGCAGGGCCTTCGTAGTGCCGAAGCGGCGAGTTTACAAAGGTAGGCTCTATGTCTAGACATGGGACACAGGGTCGCGTATTGTCCAATCTCAACGTGGCATGACTTACATGGAGGTTTGGCATATGACCACTTTCAGGACGGAAACGACAGGTCCGCTATCCGAAGCGCCGGCCTGGCGGGACAAGAAGCGCCGTCTGTGGCTGATGGGACTGATCGCCCCGACCGCGCTGTTCGTCATGCTGCCCATCGTCTGGGGCATGAACCAACTCGGCTGGCACGCCGCGTCGCAGGCACCGTTATGGATCGGACCGGTCCTGCTCTACGTCTTGCTACCCATCCTCGACCTGCGATTCGGGCCGGACGGCCAGAACCCGCCCGACGAGGTGATGGAACAGCTGGAAAACGACAAGTACTACCGCTACTGCACCTACATCTACATCCCGTTCCAGTACCTCAGCGTGATTCTGGGCGCCTACCTGTTCACCGCCGCAAACCTCAGCTGGTTGGGTTTTGACGGCTCGCTGGGCTGGGCGGGCAAGCTGGGCGTGGCTCTGTCGGTCGGTGTTCTTGGCGGCGTCGGCATCAACACCGCACACGAGATGGGGCACAAGAAGGACTCGCTGGAGCGCTGGCTGTCCAAGATCACTCTGGCCCAGACCTGCTACGGCCACTTCTACATCGAGCACAATCGCGGTCACCACGTTCGTGTCTCGACCCCGGAAGACCCGGCGTCGGCCCGCTTCGGGGAGACGTTCTGGGAATTCCTGCCGCGCAGTGTTTTCGGCAGTCTGCGGTCGGCCGTTCATCTCGAGGCGCAGCGGATCCGCCGCCAAGGCCGTAGCCCATGGCACCCCAAGACCTACCTGTCCAACGACGTACTCAACGCCTGGGCGCTATCAGTGCTGCTGTGGGGTGCACTGATCGCGGCGTTCGGCCCGGCGCTGATCCCGTTCGTGGTCATCCAGGCGGTTTACGGCTTCTCCCTGCTGGAAGCGGTCAACTACCTCGAGCACTATGGACTGCTGCGGCAGAAGAACGCTAACGGCCGCTACGAGCGTTGCGCTCCGGTACACAGCTGGAACTCCGATCACATCGTCACCAACCTGTTCCTCTACCACCTGCAGCGACACAGCGATCACCACGCCAACCCCACCCGGCGCTACCAGACGCTGCGCAGCATGGCGGGCTCGCCCAGCCTCCCTAGTGGGTATGCGTCGATGATCGGGCTGACTTACCTGCCGCCCCTGTGGCGCAACGTGATGGACCGCCGGGTGCTCGACCATTACGACGGCGACATCACCAGGGTCAATCTGCAGCCGCGGCTCCGCGAGAAGCTGTTGGACCGCTATGGAGCCGCGCAATGACTCAAGAAGTGACGGCCGCATATCAGTGCCCGGTCTGCGACTACGTCTACGACGAGGCCAAAGGTGATGCCAGGGAGGGCTTTCCGGCGGGCACGCGGTGGGCCGAGGTGCCCGACGACTGGGCCTGTCCAGACTGCGCGGTGCGCGAGAAGCCGGATTTCCAGCAGATTCGACCGGAATTGGGAGCGGACATATGAGCGACTACAAACTGTTTCAGTGCGTCCAATGCGGCTTCGAGTATGACGAGGCGCTGGGTTGGCCTGAGGACGGCATCGCGCCTGGAACCCGGTGGGACGACATCCCCGAGGACTGGAGTTGCCCGGACTGCGGCGCCGCAAAGGCGGACTTCATCATGGTGGAAGTGGCCCGCGCGTGAGCAGCACTCACAGCGCTGCAACGGATATTCTCGCGCCTGTGAAGCGGATTCCTTACGCCGAGGCATCGCGGGTCTTGCTGCGCGATTCGGTGCTGGACGCGATGCGCGATCTGCTGCTGACCCGCGATTGGTCCGCCGTCACGCTGTCGGACGTGGCCCGCGCCGCGGGCATCAGCCGACAAACCATCTACAACGAATTCGGCTCACGGCAGGGCCTGGCGCAGGGTTACGCGCTGCGCCTGGCCGATCGCCTGGTCGACACCGTGCACGCCGCCCTGGACGCCAACGTTGGCAACATCTACGAATCGTTCCTGCAGGGTTTTCGGTCGTTCTTCTCCGAGATGGCGGCCGACCCGCTGGTGATCTCGCTGCTGACCGGCGTCGCCAAGCCCGATCTGCTGCAGATCATCACCACCGACAGCGCACCGATCATCACCCGCGCGTCGGAGCGGCTGACGACGGCGTTCACCCAGACCTGGGTGGCCACCAGCGACGAAGACGCCGGAGTGCTGGCGCGTGCCATCGTCCGGGTGGCGTTGAGCTACGTGTCGATGCCACCCGAGGCCGACCATGACGTCCCGAAGGATCTGGCGCGACTGATGACACCCTTCGCGGAGCGTTACGGCGTCATCAACGTGCCCTGACCTGGCGGGCCCAGGACCCTGAAGGGCTCCGAAAAACATCCCGGCTAGAGTGGCAAAAGAGCGTAACTAGGCTAACTACGGGCCTGGGACGGCGCCCACACACCCCTTTAGCACCCTTAAGCACACCTGAGCCAGTAGAAGGATGAGACACCCTATGACGACGACCGAAAATTCGCTGAAAACCGACGTTCGTAATGGCGTGGAGTACAAGGTCGCCGATCTGTCGCTAGCGGAATTCGGCCGCAAGGAACTCGACCTGGCCGAGTACGAGATGCCCGGCCTGATGTCGCTGCGCCGCGAGTACGCCGAAGTGCAACCCCTCAAGGGGGCCCGAATCTCGGGCTCGCTACACATGACCGTGCAGACCGCGGTGCTGATCGAGACCCTGACCTCGCTGGGTGCCGAAGTTCGCTGGGCCTCGTGCAACATCTTCTCGACCCAGGACCACGCGGCCGCGGCCGTCGTCGTCGGCCCGCACGGCACCCCCGAGGAGCCCCAGGGCGTGCCGGTGTTCGCCTGGAAGGGTGAGTCGCTCGAGGAGTACTGGTGGGCCGCCGAGCAGATGCTGACCTGGCCGGACCCAGACAAGCCGGCCAACATGATCCTCGACGACGGCGGCGACGCCACCATGCTGGTGCTGCGAGGTGCGCAGTACGAGAAGGCCGGTGTGGTCCCGCCCGCCGAGGAAAACGACTCCGCGGAGTGGAAGGTCTTCCTGAATCTGGTGCGCACCCGCTTGGAGACCGACAAGACCAAGTGGACGAAGATCTCCGAGTCGGTCAAGGGCGTCACCGAGGAAACCACGACGGGCGTGCTGCGGCTCTACCAGTTCGCGGCGGCCGGCGACCTGGCGTTCCCGGCGATCAACGTCAACGACTCGGTGACCAAGTCCAAGTTCGACAACAAGTACGGCACCCGGCACTCGCTGATCGACGGCATCAACCGCGGCACCGACGCGCTGATCGGCGGCAAGAAGGTCCTCATCTGCGGCTATGGCGACGTCGGCAAGGGCTGCGCTGAGGCGGTGAAGGGCCAGGGGGCACGGGTCGTCGTCACCGAGATCGACCCGATCAACGCGCTACAGGCGCTGATGGAGGGCTTCGACGTGGTGACGGTCGAAGAAGCCATTGCCGATGCGGACATCGTGGTGACCGCCACCGGCAACAAGGACATCATCTCGCTAGAGCACATGAAGGCGATGAAGGATCACGCGATCCTGGGCAACATCGGCCACTTCGACAACGAAATCGACATCGCCGCACTTGAGAAGTCGGGGGCGACCAAGCTCAACATCAAGCCGCAGGTCGACCTGTGGACCTTCGGTGGCTCCGGCAAGTCGATCATCGTGCTCTCCGAGGGCCGCCTGCTGAACCTGGGCAACGCCACCGGGCACCCGTCGTTCGTCATGAGCAACAGCTTCGCGAACCAGACGATCGCCCAGATCGAGCTGTGGACCAAGAACGACGAGTACGACAACGAGGTTTACCGGCTGCCCAAGCACCTCGACGAGAAGGTGGCCCTCATCCACGTCCAGGCGCTGGGCGGCAACATGACCAAGCTGACCAAGGACCAGGCCGAATACCTCGGTGTCGACGTCGAAGGCCCCTACAAGCCCGACCACTACCGCTACTGAGCACCGGCTCGCGCCGTGCTGATCGCGATCGAAGGGGTTGACGGCGCCGGCAAGCGAACCCTGTCAGAGGGTCTGCGCAGGGCTTTCGGAGCTGTCGGGAAGTCGGTGGCGATCCTGGCGTTCCCGCGCTACGGGCAGTCGGTGACCGCCGACGTCGCGGCGGAGGCCCTACACGGGGAGCATGGTGATATCGCGTCCTCGGTTTATGCGATGGCGATGCTCTTCGCCCTCGACCGTGCCGCGGCGGTCGAGGAGATCGCGCGCTTGGGTCGCAACCACGACGTGGTGATTCTGGATCGCTACGTCGCATCCAACGCGGCCTACAGTGCTGCGCGCCTGAATGAGGACGCGGCGGGGCAGGCGGTGGACTGGGTTGACCGACTCGAATACCAGCGGCTGGGGCTGCCCCGGCCGGACTGGCAGGTGCTGCTCGCGGTCCCCGCCGAGCTCGCGGGAGAGCGGGCCCGCAGCCGGGCCCAGTCAGAGCCAGGCCGGCCCCGCGACAGCTACGAACGCGACGACGAACTGCAGCGGCGCACCGGTGCGGTGTACGTCGAACTGGCCGCGGCGGACTGGGGGGGACCCTGGCTGGTTGCCGACGCGGACGTCGATCCCCACCGGCTGGCGGCCACTTTGGCCGACAAATAGCAGGTTTTGGCCGGTTTTTTCGGGTATTTGCGCCTATCAGCCAAGAAACGCCCGTGTGGTGCCGGAGTTTTATCCCGATCTGGTGACACCATGGACGCTATGAGGCAAAGGATTCTGGTCGTTGATGACGACGCTTCGCTGGCTGAGATGCTCACCATCGTGCTGCGTGGGGAGGGCTTCGACACCGCGGTCATCGGTGACGGCACTCAGGCCCTTACTGCGGTGCGTGAGTTGCGCCCCGATTTAGTGCTGCTGGACTTGATGTTGCCCGGCATGAATGGCATCGATGTGTGCCGGGTGTTGCGCTCCGACTCCGGCGTTCCGATTGTGATGCTCACCGCCAAGACCGACACCGTGGACGTGGTGCTGGGCCTCGAGTCGGGGGCCGACGACTACATCATGAAGCCGTTCAAGCCCAAGGAGCTTGTCGCCAGGGTGCGGGCGCGGCTGCGCCGCAACGACGACGAGCCCGCCGAGATGCTGTCCATCGCCGATGTCGAGATCGACGTTCCGGCGCACAAGGTCACCCGCAACGACGAGCAGATTTCCCTGACACCGCTGGAGTTCGACCTGCTGGTAGCGCTGGCACGCAAACCGCGGCAGGTGTTTACTCGAGATGTGCTGCTCGAACAGGTGTGGGGATATCGTCACCCCGCGGACACGCGCCTGGTGAATGTGCATGTCCAGCGGCTGCGGGCCAAGGTTGAGAAAGACCCGGAGAACCCGACTGTGGTGTTGACCGTTCGAGGAGTTGGGTACAAGGCCGGACCCCCGTGATCCGTCCCGGCGACGATTCTGATGTGGAGGAACGGCGCTGGTGATTTTTGGCTCGCGGCGACGCAGTCGAAGTCGCTGGGGGCGGTCTGGGCCTATGACACGCGGCATGGGCGCGCTGAGTCGGGCAGTAGGCATCGCCTGGCGCAGGTCGCTTCAATTGCGAGTCGTGGCGCTGACGCTCGGTCTGTCGTTCGCAGTGATCTTGGCGCTCGGTTTCGTGCTTACCAGCCAGCTCACCAATCGTGTGCTCGATGTCAAAGTCAAGGCTGCCACCGAGCAGCTTGAGCGCGCGCGCACCACCGTCGGTGGGATTGTCAACGGCGAAGAGACGCGTTCCCTCGACAGCAGCCTTCAGCTGGCCCGTAACACGCTGACGTCAAAGGCCGACCCGACCTCGGGTGCCGGGTTGGCCGGCGCGTTCGACGCCGTGCTGATGGTGCCCGGCGACGGTCCACGCGCCGCGACCTCGGTGGGGCCCGCCGACCAGGTGCCGAACACGTTGCGCGGCTTCATCAAGGCCGGGCAGGCGGGCTACCAGTACGCGACGGTGCACACCGAAGGCTTCTCGGGACCGGCCCTGATCATCGGTACGCCGGCGTCGTCACAGGTGGCCAACCTGGAGCTGTACCTGATTTTTCCCCTCAAGAACGAACAGGCCACCGTGACCCTGGTGCGCGGGACGATGGTCACCGGCGGCGCGGTGCTGCTGGTGTTGCTCGCGGGCATCGCGCTGCTGGTTTCGCGCCAGGTGGTGGTGCCGGTGCGGTCGGCCTCACGCATTGCCGAACGATTCGCCGAAGGGCATCTGTCCGAACGAATGCCGGTACGCGGCGAGGACGACATGGCCCGGCTGGCCGTTTCGTTCAACGACATGGCCGAGAGCTTGTCGCGGCAGATCACTCAGCTCGAAGAATTCGGTAACCTTCAGCGCCGCTTTACATCCGACGTCAGCCACGAACTGCGCACGCCGCTGACCACGGTGCGGATGGCGGCCGACTTGATCTACGACCACAGCGACGACCTCGACCCCACGTTGCGGCGCTCAAGCGAACTCATGGTCAGCGAACTGGACCGGTTCGAGACGCTACTCAACGACCTGCTGGAGATCTCCAGACACGACGCCGGGGTGGCCGAATTGTCGGTTGAGGCGGTCGATTTGCGCACCACGGTGCAGAAAGCGCTGGGCAACGTCGGCCACCTGGCCGAAGACGCCGGTATCGAGCTGCTGGTGGACATGCCGCCCGAAGACGTGATCGCCGAGGTCGATCCGCGGCGGGTGGAGCGCATCCTGCGCAATCTGATCGCCAACGCCATCGACCACGCAGAGCACAAACCGGTGCGCATCCGGATGGGCGCCGACGAAGATACGGTCGCGGTCACCGTGCGCGACTACGGAGTCGGGCTGCGGCCCGGCGAGGAGAAGCTGGTGTTCAGCCGGTTCTGGCGTTCGGACCCGTCTCGGGTGCGGCGCTCCGGCGGCACCGGGCTGGGTCTGGCGATCAGCGTCGAAGACGCGCGGCTGCACCAGGGCCGGCTGGAGGCATGGGGCGAGCCCGGCGAGGGCGCGTGCTTCCGGCTAACCCTGCCCCTGATTCGCGGTCACAAGGTCACCACCAGCCCGTTGCCCATGAAACCGGTACCGCAGCCAGCGCAACAACCGGGCCCGGAACCGCTTGCGCCCGAACCCAACGAGCGTCCACAAAAACGCGAGCACGCCGAGTGGAGCGTGTAGGGTGCGGCGATTCCTGGCGATAGCGCGGCTGATAGTTCTGACCATGTTGCTCGCAGGCTGTGCGGGGGTGCCCAGCTCCTCGGCCCCGCAGGCGATCGGCACCGTCGAACACCCGGCGCCGTCGAATCTGCCCAAGCCGACACCGGGAATGGATCCCGACGTGTTGTTGCGCGAATTCCTCAAGGCCACGGCCGATCCGGCCAACCGGCATCTGGCGGCGCGGCAATTCCTCACCCAGTCGGCCTCGAATTCGTGGGACGATGCGGGTAGCGCGCTGTTGATCGACCACGTGGTTTTCGTCGAAACCCGTGCTGCCGAACGTGTTGCGGCGACGATGCGGGCGGATATCCTGGGCTCACTGTCCGATGTGGGGGTTTTCGAAACCGCCGAGGGCGAGCTGCCGGACCCAGGCTCAATCGCGTTGGTCAAGACGTCCGGCGGCTGGCGAATTGATCGGTTGCCCAACGGCGTCTTCCTGGACTGGCAACAGTTTCAGGCGACCTACAAACGCAACACGTTGTACTTCGCCGATCCGACTGGCAAAACGGTGGTTCCCGACCCGCGTTACGTCGCCGTCTCCGATCATGATCAGTTGCCCACCGAACTCGTCTCCAAGATGCTGGCCGGACCGCGGCCCGAGATGGCGCACACCGTCCGAAATCTGCTCGCTCCGCCGCTACGCCTGCGCGGGCCGGTGACCCGGGCCGACGGTGGCAAGAACGGGATCGGGCGCGGGTACGGCGGGGCCCGCATCGATCTGGAGAAACTGTCCACCACAGATCCGCACAGCAGGCAATTGCTTGCCGCGCAAATCATTTGGACTCTTGCGCGAGCGGACATCAGAGGCCCGTACGTGATCAACGCCGACGGCGCACCGCTGGACGACAGGTTTGCCGACGGGTGGACCACATCGGACGTCGCTGCCACCGACCCGGGTGTGGCCGACGGCGCCGGTGCGGGGCTGCATGCCCTGGTGAGCGGCTCGCTGATGTCGCTGGACGGACAGCATGCCGCTAACGTGTCCGGAGCTTTCGGGCGGATGGGGGACCAGACCGCTGCCGCCCTGTCACGCGGAGGGCACCAGGTGGCGTCTGTGGTCACGCTGCGGCGCGGCGCCCCGGACATGGCCGAGTCACTATGGATCGGTGAGCTGGGCGGCGAGGCCGTCCAGTCGGCAGACGGGCACAGCCTGTCCCGGCCCAGCTGGTCGCTGGACGACGCGGTCTGGGTGGTGGTCGACGCCAACAACGTGCTCCGTGCGATCCAGGAGCCGGCGTCGGGTCAACCCGCCCGTATTCCGGTGGACTCCGCCGCGCTCGCCAGCCGTTTCCCGGGGCCGATCACGGACTTGCAGCTGTCCCGGGACGGGACACGTGCCGCCATGGTCATCGCCGGCCAGGTGATCCTGGCCGGCGTCGAACAGACCCAGGCCGGGCAGTACGCCCTGACCTACCCGCGGCGGCTGGGTTTCGGGCTGGGCACCTCGGTGGTGTCGCTATCGTGGCGAACCGGTGACGACATCGCGGTGACCCGCACCGATGCCGCGCATCCGGTGTCGTACGTGAATCTCGATGGCGTGAACTCCGACGCACCCGCCCGCGGCTTGCAGATTCCGCTGACGGCGATCGCGGCCAATCCGTCGACGGTATATGTGGCGGCTCCGCAAGGGTTGCTGCAGTATTCGGCGTCCGCCGCCGACAGCCAGCAGGGTTGGTCAGAGGTCTCCGGACTGATGGTGGGCGGCGCGGTCCCGGTGCTACCGGGCTAAGCCGGACACGGTCGGGAGCCCCTTCAATAAGGCCTTCAATAAGGCTTCAAGAAGAACACTGTCACCTCCCGTCGGCACACTTGCGAGGTGCTCGATCTCATCCTGCCGCTGGAATGCGGCGGCTGCGGGGCGCCGTCGACCCGCTGGTGCGATGCGTGCGCCGTCCAGCTGTCCGTGCCTGCCGACAAGCCGCACGTGGTGAACCCGCGCGTGGATCCGCAGGTTCCGGTGTTCGCGCTCGGCCGTTACGCCGGCCCCCGTCGCCAGGTGATCCTGGCAATGAAGGAGCGCGGCCGCGGCGACCTCATCGCACCGCTGGCGGGGGCACTGGCCGTCGGTGTGCACCGGCTCGTGGTCTGGGGCATGGTCGAGACTCCGCTGACGATCGTGCCCGCGCCGACGCGACGTTCGGCGGCGCGCCGGCGCGGCGGTGACCCGGTCACCCGGATGGCCCGGTTGGCCCAGACGTCACTGGCCGCGCTGCCAGAATGCCGTGACATCAGCGTCGTCCAGGCGCTGCGGATGAAGGCACTGGCCCGCGACTCGATGGGCCTGGGCACCGCGGCGCGCGAGCGCAATATCGCCGGCCGCGTGCTGCTGCGGGGTGCGCGGCCACGCACCGAAGTTGTGCTGGTGGACGATGTCGTGACCACCGGCGCGACGGCGCGCGAGTCGGTGCGGATCCTGCAAGCCGCCGGGGTCAGGGTTGTCGCGGTACTGGCGATCGCGGCCGCGTAAAGCGGTGAATCCCCAATGAGGCCGCCAAGAAGTTGTGAAGAAATCGCAACAGGTCGAGTAAATCGCTGGCACGTCAAGGCAAACACGGTCTAACGTCGAGGACAACCTCAGGATTTTTTCCGACCTCATCGGTCGTGACTCAAGGGTCGCGAACTCAGGTCGAGGCGTCATTTACGGGAGGGGGTGAGTATTCGACACCTTGCACCGGCGGGCGCCCTGCGGCGGTGATCTTCATCAATCCGCTCCACCTCGTCGGCGCGTTTTCTTAGAAAACCGGGCACGCAGATCGCGTGTCACGTGAAAAAAGAAACGAGTTGGCACGTATGTCAAGGCTTACCGTGGATTCCGGTCAAATTCTGGACGAAGCTCCGGCGCGAACCGACGAATCGGTCGAACCGACACCGAACGCCGAGGTCGTGTTCAAGGGCCGCAATGTCGAGATCCCCGAGCATTTCCGAACCTATGTCTCAGAGAAACTCGTCCGCTTGGAACGGTTGGACCGGTCGATCTACCTGTTCGATGTGGAACTCAACCATGAACGCAACCGGCGCCAACGTAAGTCCTGTCAGCGCGTGGAGATCACCGCTCGCGGCCGTGGGCCGGTTGTTCGCGGTGAAGCGTGCGCCGACAGCTTCTATGCCGCGCTGGAGTCTGCGGTCGTCAAACTCGAAGGCCGGCTGCGGCGCGGCAAGGATCGACGCAAAGTGCATTACGGCGACAAGACCCCGGTCTCGTTGGCCGAGGCCACCGCGGTGGCCCAGCTACCGGACAAGGCGTTCAACGCCGACCCGGCGGACGCGCATCAACACGACGACCAGATCCTGGACCATGAGCCGGGCAGGGTGGTGCGCACCAAAGACCACCAGGCCACACCGATGACGGTCGATGACGCGCTCTACGAGATGGAGCTTGTCGGGCACGACTTCTTTTTGTTCTACGACAAGGAGACCGAATTGCCGTCCGTGGTCTACCGCCGCCACGCCTACGACTATGGATTGATTCGGCTGGCGTGATCCGGCCGGGTTGATCGGACCGGGTTGAGGATCGGCGGCCATCACCGGGTCGTCGCCTACGATGGGAGTCGCCTGATAGAAGAAGACTCCTACCTACAGGGGACATAGCTGTGCTGTCTAAGTTGTTGCGCCTTGGTGAAGGTCGCATGGTCAAGCGCCTCAAGCGGGTAGCCGATTATGTCAACACGTTGTCCGACGAGATCGAGAAACTCAGCGACGCCGAGCTCAAGGCGAAGACCGACGAGTTCAGGAAGCGTCTGGAGGAGGGGGAGACCCTCGACGACCTGCTGCCGGAGGCTTTCGCTGTGGCGCGCGAGGCCGCCTGGCGGGTGCTCGACCAGCGCCCGTTCGACGTTCAGGTGATGGGCGCCGCCGCGCTGCACCTGGGCAATGTCGCCGAGATGAAGACCGGTGAGGGCAAGACCCTGACCTGCGTGTTGCCCGCCTACCTCAACGCGCTGGCGGGCAAGGGCGTGCATATCGTCACCGTCAACGATTACCTGGCCAAACGTGACAGCGAGTGGATGGGCCGCGTGCACCGGTTCCTCGGGCTGCAGGTCGGGGTAATCCTGGCCGCGATGACCCCCGACGAACGCCGCGTCGCCTACAACGCCGACATCACCTACGGCACCAACAACGAGTTCGGCTTCGACTACCTGCGCGACAACATGGCGCACTCACTCGACGATCTGGTTCAGCGCGGTCACAGCTTCGCCATCGTCGACGAAGTGGACTCGATCCTGATCGACGAGGCCCGGACCCCGTTGATCATCTCCGGCCCCGCTGATGGCGCGTCCCACTGGTACACCGAGTTCGCCCGGTTGGCCCCGATGATGGAAAAAGACGTCCACTACGAGGTTGACCTGCGCAAGCGCACCGTCGGCGTGCACGAAAAGGGCGTGGAATTCGTCGAAGACCAGCTCGGCATCGACAACCTATACGCGGCCGCCAACTCTCCGCTGGTCAGCTACCTCAACAACGCGATGAAGGCCAAGGAGCTGTTTAACCGCGACAAGGACTACATCGTTCGTGACGGCGAGGTGCTCATCGTCGACGAGTTCACCGGTCGCGTTCTGCTCGGCCGCCGGTACAACGAAGGCATGCACCAGGCCATCGAGGCCAAGGAGCACGTCGAGATCAAGGCCGAGAACCAGACCCTGGCCACCATCACCCTGCAGAACTTCTTCCGGCTCTACGACAAGCTCGCCGGAATGACTGGCACCGCCCAGACCGAAGCGGCGGAGCTGCACGAGATCTACAAGCTTGGCGTGGTTCCGATCCCGACCAACAAGGCCATGATCCGCGAAGACCAGACCGATCTGATCTACAAAACCGAAGAGGCCAAATACATCGCGGTGGTCGACGATGTCGCCGAACGCTACGAGAAGGGTCAGCCGGTTCTGATCGGTACCACCAGCGTGGAGCGCTCGGAGTACTTGTCGCGTCAGTTCACCAAACGGCGCATCCCGCATAATGTGCTCAACGCGAAGTACCACGAGCAAGAGGCGGAAATCATCGCCGAGGCGGGCCGCCGGGGCGGCATCACCGTCGCCACGAACATGGCCGGCCGCGGCACCGACATCGTGCTGGGCGGCAACGTCGACTTTCTGACCGACCTGCGGCTGCGTGCCCGGGGACTCGACCCGGTGGAGACTCCCGACGAGTACGAGGAGGCCTGGCACCAGGAACTGCCCGTCGTCAAGGAAGAGGCCGTTAAAGAGGCCGCCGAAGTTATCGACGCCGGTGGTCTGTACGTGCTGGGCACCGAACGGCATGAATCGCGGCGCATCGACAACCAGCTGCGTGGTCGGTCCGGCCGGCAGGGAGACCCCGGTGAGTCGCGCTTTTACCTGTCGTTGGGCGACGAGCTCATGCGCCGGTTCAACGGTGCCGCGCTGGAGGCGTTGCTGACCCGGCTGAACCTGCCCGACGATGTGCCGATCGAAGCCAAGATGGTCACCCGGGCGATCAAAAGCGCGCAGACCCAGGTCGAGCAGCAGAACTTCGAGGTCCGCAAGAACGTCCTCAAGTACGACGAGGTGATGAACCAGCAGCGCAAGGTGGTCTACGCCGAGCGTCGCCGCATTCTCGACGGCGAGAATCTGCAGCAGCAGGCCACCGACATGCTGGTAGACGTCATCACCGCCTATGTGAACGGCGCGACCAGCGACGGCTATGCCGAGGATTGGGATCTGGACGCGCTGTGGACGGCGCTCAAGACGCTGTACCCGGTCGGGATAGAGCACGAGACCTTGACCCGTCGCGACGACGACTCGGAACGCGATGACCTGACCCGGGAAGAATTGCTTGATGCGCTGCTCAAAGACGGCGAACGTGCTTATGCTGCAAGGGAAGCCGAGCTCGAGGAAATGGCGGGCGAGGGCGCGATGCGGCAGCTGGAGCGCAATGTGTTGCTCAGCGTCATCGACCGCAAATGGCGCGAGCACCTCTACGAAATGGACTACCTCAAGGAGGGCATCGGGCTGCGGGCGATGGCGCAGCGCGATCCGTTGGTGGAGTATCAGCGCGAGGGCTACGACATGTTCATGGCGATGCTCGACGGCATGAAAGAGGAGTCCGTCGGCTTCTTATTCAATGTCGCGGTCGAGGCGGTTCCCGCGCCGCAGATCGCGCCGGTGGCGGCGCCGGAGGGGCTTGAGGAATTCGCAACTGCCGCCGCCGGGCAAAGCGATGCCGCCGCGCCGGCTGCCGTTCGCGAAGAGGCCCCGAGTGTGTTGCGCGCCAGGGGTATCGACGATGAGGCCCCTGCCCTGACCTATTCCGGCCCATCGGAGGACGGCTCGGCGCAGGTGCAGCGCAACGGTGGGGCCGGCCAGAAGACGCCGGCCGGTGTGGCGGGCGGCGGCAGCCGGCGCGAGCGGCGCGCAGCCGCGCGCCAGCAAGGCCGCGGTGCCAAGCCGCCGAAATCAGCGAAGAGGACCTAGCGCGAGCCCTCGAGGAGCGTTGTGATTCGATCCAGGGTGGCGCGCATGCCATCGGCGGTCCGCTGGGGCATCGAGCCGCTGGTGATCATCCGTTTCTGCTTGTCCTCGGACACATCCCAGGTTTCGCGTACCAGCGTGCCGCCGTCGGCCGGGCTCAATTCATAACGCCAGATCCGGCCACCGATCAGGCCGCCAAGTGCGTAGGTCTGCCACGCGATCCGGCGGTCCGTTTCGTACTCGATGACGGTGTTGTTCGTGCGGTACGGGATGAACAGCGTGTCCTTGCGGCCCCGCATCGCCATTCCGAATTTCGAACCTTGAGACAGCGGAACCGAGGTTTGCGTCGCGCGATTCACCGAATCCGAACCATCGAAGCTGGCGTGTTTGCCCGCGTCGGCTAATAGCGCGAAGATCGCGCTCGGGGGTGCCTCGATGACCCGCTCGACGCTGAGCGTGTTTCCGTCCATCCGGCAACCCTAACCTCCATCAACCGATGTGCAGGGCGACCACTTGCCATCGAGTCCCGTTACCGGCAGGCACCTGTTCGACCCGGCAGGCGATGGCGTGGACCCGGCGACCGCGACTATAGGACCCGAAAACCTCGGCGGCGGTTTCCGGGCCGCGGTGCGCCACCAGTTGCAATCCCACCCGGCGCAGCACCGCGGCACCCTGGTGTCCCGCGGCCGCACGGCCCAGCGACGGCACCGAATCGACCAGGCTGGGTGCCAGCAGCGGGCGTAGCTGGGCCACCGAACGGCGGCGGTCGATGACTTCCAGCACCCGGCGTAGCGCGGCGTCGGCGAACATCGCCGCTTGGCGCATCGGTGCCGATATCACCGGTGTTGCGCCCGGCGCGGCCTCCGATTGCCTGCGGTAAGGCCGGTGCGGCGCGCATGAGGTGCGACGCGGCAACGCCGCGGGGGGCGGTGCGGGTGAGGTCGGGTGGCGCTGAGCGGTGCTTCGCGTCGGTGGTTCGTACTCGACGACGGGGACGACGGCGAAGCCGTCGAGGGGTGGTTGGCTCACGATCGGACTATTGGTCAACGGGAACTCTCCAGCTCACTCAAAACGAATGGGTAACCAAAAGGTGGAGCCTGCTGGAGAGTGGCAGACCATGATTTTCCGGGGTGATTTCAGTTGTCGGCCATCATTGCACAAGTGGCGCTCGCGCGTACCCGCTCCGTGCTGCGCTAGCGCCGGGCGATTACCGTTGGGCGAGAAGATCGCGGGACGCGACCAATTAACAAGGAGGACAGGGCCGTAATGGTGACCCGGTTGTCCACAGCGGATGCGTCCTTCTTTCGTCTGGAGAACACTGCCACGCCGATGTACGTCGGGTCGTTGTCGATCCTGCGCCGTCCGCGCGCCGGATTGAGCTACGAGACGCTGCTGGCGACCGTCGAGCAACGGCTGGCGCAGGTACCGCGCTACCGGCAGAAGGTCCGAGAAGTGTGGGTCGGTGCGGCCAGGCCGGTCTGGATTGACGATAACGACTTCGACATCACCTATCACGTCAGGCGGCTGGCGCTGCCGTCGCCAGGCAGTGACGAGCAGCTGCACGAGCTGGTCGCGCGACTGGCCGCACGGCCGTTGGATAAGGCACGACCATTGTGGGAGATGTCGCTCATCGAAGGCCTCTCCAAAAACCGCGTCGCCCTCTACACCAAGTCGCACCAAGCGCTGATCAACGGGATGACCTCGCTGGAGATCGGCCACGTCATCGCCGATCGCACGCGAAATCCGCCACCATTCCCCGAAGACATCTGGATACCGGAGGGCCAACCCGGATCCACCCGGCTGCTGTTGGGCGCGCTCGGCGATTGGGTGGTTGGGCCAGGCGCGCAGCTGCAGGCCGTCGGTTCCGCCGTGGCCGGGTTGGCAACCAACTACGGCGAACTGCTGGACGCCGGCCGCCGCGTCGTCGGGTTCGCCCGCGCGGTAGCGCGTGGCACCGCGCCCAGTAGCCCCCTCAACGCCACCGTTTCGCGCAACCGCCGGTTCACGGTTGCCAGCGGCCGGCTCGAGGACTACCGCACGGTGCGAGCGCGCTACGACTGCGACGTCAACGATGTGGTGCTGGCCGTGGTGGCCGGGGCGCTCGGAAACTGGCTGATGTCACGCGGTGAACCGGTCCCACCGACAGCGTCGGTTCGCGCGATGGCACCGCTGTCGGTCTATGCCGATGACCCTCTCGACTCAACCGGTCCAGGGCAGGCGATCAGCCAGGTGACACCGTTCCTGGTCGACCTGCCGGTGGGGGAGGCCAACGCCGTGGTGCGGCTGTCGCAGATCGCGCATGCGACCGAAACGAACCCAACGGCAGCCAGCCTGGTCGACGCCAGGACCATCGTCACGCTGTCCGGTTTTGCGCCGCCGACTCTGCACGCCATGGGTATTCGCGTGGCCACCAGCTATCCGCGCTATTCCAAGCGGGCGTTCAATCTGCTGATCACCAATGCTCCCGGGGCTCAGTCGCAGATGTACATCGCCGGTACGAAGCTACTGGAGACCTATGCCGTGCCGCCACTGCTGCACAACCAGGCACTGGCGATCAGTGTGACGTCCTACAACGGGATGCTGTATTACGGAATCAATGCCGACCGCGACGCGATGAGCGATGTCGACCTGCTGCCGGGACTGCTGGGCCAGTCACTTGACGAGCTGCTGGAAGCCTCTCGTTAATTCTCAACAGGTCAAAACCGCTGGATGCATATACCATCCGTTGTCATGAGCACCGCGACTAATAATGGCGACCCGGCTAAGCCGAAGAAGAAGAAATCAAGTGCGCCGGACGAACGCAAGGTTCCAGACGATGTTTACGAGGCCGAATTATTCCGCCTGCAAACGGAATTCGTGAAGTTGCAGGAGTGGGTAAGGCATACCGGGGCCCGTGTGGTGGTGATCTTCGAGGGCCGCGACGCCGCGGGCAAGGGCGGCGCGATCAAACGGATCACCGAATACCTGAGTCCGCGGATCGCCCAGATCACCGCGTTGCCGGCGCCCACCGACCGGGAACGCGGTCAGTGGTACTACCAGCGTTACATCACGCATCTGCCCGCTAAGGGGGAGATCGTGCTCTTCGACCGGTCTTGGTACAACCGCGCCGGCGTCGAGAAGGTCATGGGATTCTGTACCCCGGCAGAGTATGCGCTGTTTTTACGGCAGACGCCGATCTTCGAGCAAATGCTCATCGACGACGGCATTCTGCTACGCAAATACTGGTTCTCGGTATCCGACACCGAACAGCTCAAGCGGTTCAAGTCACGGCTGAACGACCCTGTCCGGCAGTGGAAACTGAGCCCGATGGACCTCGAATCGGTGTATCGGTGGGAGGACTATTCGCGCGCCAAAGACGAGGTGATGGTGCACACCGACACCTCGAGCAGCCCGTGGTTTGTCGTGGAATCGGATATCAAGAAGAACGCGCGGCTGAACATGATGGCCCACCTGCTGTCCACGATCGACTACCACGAGGTAGAGAAGCCGAAGGTCACGTTGCCGGACCGACCGGTGGTGTCTGGCAACTACCAGCGGCCGCCGCGAGAGCTGTCGACGTACGTCGACGACCATGCGGCCAAGTTCCTTGCCAAATCCAAATAGCTGAAGTGGTGATCGCCAGAGCGGTGGGTCGCCATCATATGGCGAAGGAAGTTGCAGCGGGCGGTCGACACCGGTGACGCAGGTCTACATCCCGGCCACGCTGGCGATGTTGCAGCAGCTCGTGGCCGACGGATCGTTGTGGCCGGTGAACGGCACCGCGTTCGCAGTCACGCCGACGTTGCGCGAGGCCTACGCCGAGGGTGACGACGATGAGCTTGCCGACGTCGCGCTGCGTGAGGCGGCACTGGCCTCGGTACGCCTGCTGGCTATTCAGAAAGCTGAAGGAGCCGACCAGACCTTGGCGCCGCGCCGCGCCGTGCTGGCCGCTGACGTCGACGACGTCAAGTTCCGTCCCGATCTCGACGACGCCGTCGTCAGGCTCGTCGGCCCGGTCGCGATCGAACAGGTGGTCGCCGCGTACGTCGACAACGTGGGTGCCGAACCGGCCGTGAGTAAGGCGATTGAGGTCATCGATATTGCCGATCTGGGCGACGAGGACGCTGACCTAATTGTCGGCGACGCGCAGGACTATGACCTTGCTTGGTACGCAAACCAAGAGCTGCCGTTCCTGCTGGACCTGCTTGAACCGGGCAACCCGGCCTAATCGACACGCCTTGGAGCGTGGGTACGGTATCGTAGGTTACGGTACCGTAGCCTTCTGGGGGAAGACCCGGGCCGACGTAAAGCGGAAGCCAAATATCGCATCGTGAGCAGGAGCTTCCAATGGGGAAGAAGTACGCATCGATTACCGGCAATGTCGTCGATACCAAGCGTCCTACCATCGCAGGGGCCGAGAGACATCCCGGTTGGCATGCGCTGCGCAAGATCGCTGCGCGCATCACGACGCCGCTGCTGCCCGACGACTATCTGCATCTGGCCAATCCGCTGTGGTCCGCGCGTGAATTGCGGGGCCGCATCCTGCAGGTCCGCCGGGAGACCGAAGATTCCGCCACCCTGGTCATCAAACCGGGCTGGGGGTTCAGCTTCGATTACCAGCCGGGTCAATACATCGGGATCGGGTTGCCGGTCAACGGGCGCTGGCGCTGGCGGTCGTATTCGCTGACGTCGAGTCCGGCGGCGGTGGCGTCTGGGACAGGCTCGCGCACGGTGACCATCACCGTGAAGGCGATGCCCGAAGGCTTTCTCTCTGCGCACCTGGTGGACGGTGTCGAACCGGGGACCATCGTGCGGTTGGCCGCACCGCAGGGCAATTTCGTACTACCCGACCCCGCCCCGCCGTCGATCCTGTTCCTCACGGCCGGGTCCGGGATAACGCCGGTCATGTCGATGCTGCGGACACTGGTGCGCCGCAACCAAATTGCCGACATCACACACCTACATTCGGCTCCCACAGAATCCGACGTGATGTTTGGCGCGGAGCTGACCGCGCTGGCGGCCGAACACCCGGGCTATCGGTTGCAGGTGCGGGAAACCCGCGCCCAAGGTCGGCTCGATCTCACCCGGCTTGCCCAAGAGGTGCCGGATTGGCGCCAACGGCAGACCTGGGCCTGTGGACCCGAGGGCCTGCTGAACCAGGCTGAAAAGGTCTGGTCATCCGCGGGTATTGGCGACCGCCTGCACTTGGAACGGTTCGCGGTGGCCAAGGCCGCACCCGCCGGAGAGGGCGGAACGGTCACATTCGCGCGCAGTGGGCGCAGCGTGGCCACCGACGCCGCTACGTCGTTGATGGACGCGGGCGAGGGCGCGGGGGTGCAGATGCCCTTCGGCTGCCGGATGGGCATCTGCCAATCGTGCGTGGTCGGCCTGATGGAGGGGCACGTCCGCGATCTGCGGACGGGCCAGGAACATGAGCCCGGAACGCGGGTGCAGACCTGCATTTCTTCTGCATCGGGCGATTGCATTCTCGACATCTAAAAGCTACTCGCTGGTAACATCGCACACAGGTAACCTACGGGAACGTAGGTTACGATAGCGTAGGTCATAGACACACGACCGCAGGGGAGGTTAAGACCATGGCGATCACAGACGTCGAAGAATTCACGCATCTGACGGACGCCGACATCGAGAACCTCGGTGTCGAGTTGGACGCAATACGCCAGGACATCGAAGATTCGCTTGGCGAACGGGACGCGCGCTACATCCGCCGCACCATCGCCTCGCAACGGGCACTCGAGGTGGCGGCTCGCGTGCTACTGGCAGCCAGTTCGCGGCGCTCGGCCTGGTGGGCCGGCACCGCGGCGCTCGGCGTGGCCAAGATCATCGAGAACATGGAGATCGGCCATAACGTCATGCACGGCCAGTGGGACTGGATGAACGACCCCGAGATTCACTCCTCGACGTGGGAGTGGGACATGAGTGGTTCGTCTAAGCACTGGCGCTACACGCACAACTTCGTGCACCACAAGTACACCAACATCCTCGGGATGGACGACGACGTCGGCTACGGCATGCTTCGCGTCACCCGCGACCAGCGCTGGAAGCGCTACAACATCTTGAATGTGGTGTGGAACACCTTGCTTTCGCTGCTCTTTGAATGGGGCGTCGGCTTGCAGCATGTGGAGCTCGGCAAGATCATGAAGCATCGGATGGACCAGGAGGACGGCCGGCAACGGGTCAACGAGTTCTTGGCGAAGGCCGGTCGGCAAGTGGTCAAGGATTACGTCGGGTACCCGGCGTTGACCTCGCTGTCGCCCGGAGCCACGTACCGGTCCACGGCGACGGCCAACGCGACGGCCAATGTGATCCGTAACATTTGGGCCAACGCCGTCATCTTCTGTGGGCATTTCCCAGATGGCGCAGAGAAATTCACCAAGACGGACATGATCGGCGAAACCAAGGGGCAGTGGTACCTGCGCCAGATGCTCGGGAGTGCAAACTTCGAAGGCGGCCCGGCACTGCGGTTCATGAGCGGCAACCTGTGCCACCAGATCGAACATCACCTGTACCCCGATTTGCCGAGCAGTCGGCTGCACGAAATCTCGGTGCGGGTGCGCCAGGTCTGCGAGAAGTACGACTTGCCTTACACCACAGGCTCGTTCCTGGTGCAGTACGGCAAGACGTGGCGCACTATCGCGAAGCTGTCGTTGCCGAACAAGTACCTGCGCGACAACTCTGACAACGCACCGGAGACCCGCAGCGAGCGGATGTTCGCCGAGTTGGAGGCAGATTTCGCGCGCACCGACCCGGCGACCGGCCGCCGGCGTGGGCTGAACACCGCGATCGCCACCGTGCGTGGTTGGCGACGCAAGCGCGCCACGAAGCACGCGAAGCAGACGATCGGGAACGCCGACGACGTGGCGGCCTAGACGCTGCGGGCGTCGTAGGTCGCACGGTTGGCGAGCACGTCGTCCATGTGCATCTCGGCCCAGGTCTTGAGGCCGCGCATCATCTGGTGCAGTGAGAGGCCGAGGTCGGTCAGCTCGTAAGAGACCGTGACGGGAACGGTCGGCGTAACGGTGCGGGTGATCAAGCCGTCACGCTCCAGGGAGCGCAGCGTCTGAGTGAGCATCTTCTGGCTGACACCGGCCAGCAGGCGCAACAGCTCGGAGTAGCGCATCGACCGGGGTTCGCCGGCACAGCCGCTGTCCAGCTGATGCGACCCGTCGCTACCCAGCGCGGCCAGGATCAGCGCTACCCATTTGTCGGAGAGACGGTCGAGCAGCTTCCGACTTGGACAAACCGCCAGGAAAGCGTCATATTCCGCCTTGGTCTGCGCCCTCTTCTGGGCTGCCGTCTTCGTTGCCATCGACCGCTCCTTCCCGCGTGCGGGTGCCTAACGCACTCCTGAGTGCCTACTTCCTATCAGGAAGTAGCGCACCAATAATGATGCAGGGATTCGTCAGATACCACTTGATTGCTCAACACGAGAGACAGGGGAATCGGCATGTCCTCTACTGCACTTCCAGGCGGCACCTGGGCGCTGCGCCAGCTTACCGTCACCCGGTTCGGGTACGGCGCTATGCAGCTAGCCGGACCGGGGGTCATGGGGCCGCCGGCCGATCGTGACAGCGCAATCGCGGTCCTCCGCGAGGCCGTCGAACTCGGCATCACCCACATCGACACCAGCAACGCCTACGGGCCGCGCGTCACCAACCAACTGATCCGCGAAGCGCTGCACCCATACCGCGACTCGCTGCACATTGTGACCAAGGTCGGCGCGAACCGCGACCAGCAGGGCGGCTGGCCCCGCGCCCGAAAGCCCGAAGATCTGCGGCGCTCCGTCCATGAGAATCTCGAAACCCTCGGCCTCGAGGCGCTCGACGTGGTCAATCTCCGGCTCGGCAACGCCCAGGGGCCCCAGCCCGGCTCGCTCGCCGAGCCGTTCGAGACGCTCGTCGAACTACAGCACCGCGGCCTGATCCGGCACCTTGGCGTAAGCAACGTGACAGCGGAACAGGTCGTGGAGGCGCAGGCCATCGCACCGATCGTCTGCGTGCAGAACATGTACAACCTCGCCTACCGCCACGACGACAAGATGATCGACGAGCTCGCCGAGGCGGGAATCGCCTACGTGCCCTTCTTCCCGCTCGGCGGCTTCAGCCCACTGGCGTCCTCCGCGCTCACGACGGTGGCCGCCCGGCGTGATGCGACGCCGACGTCCATAGCCCTTGCCTGGCTGCTGCGGCGGTCGCCGAACATCCTGCTGATTCCGGGCACTTCGTCGGTGGCGCACCTGCGCGAGAATGTTGCCGGCGCGAGGCTCGTGCTCTCCGACGATGAGCTCGCCGAGCTAGAAGAGATCGGCGGCTAAGCCGATTGCGACGGGTGGCGGCCGTCCTCAGGTGCAACTCAAACGCCCGACGACGCGCAGCCTAGGCCCTAGTCACGATGTGCAGCACGGCCCACAGCAGCAACGCGACCAAGACGAACCCCAGCGCCCCGGTGAGGAACGTCATGATCGTCTGCAATTGGGTAGGGACGTAGCCGTCCCAGTCTTCGGTGCGGGTTTGGGGTACATGGGGTACAGATGTCATGTGACTCCACCTTCCCATCTGCTTCTTTCACGCCAACAACACACGGTCCGCCAACCGCTCCGGCATTTCGTTAGACCTACGAACCAACGTCGCACGGTGTCCGCGTATTCCATCTTTGGATTACCCGCGAGATGCTCATCGTCAAACGTGCACACGGTATGCAGCAATTTCGCTTAGCCCGAGCCTGCGCCGCAGGAATTCGGCGACGCGTCGATTACCTGCGCTTTCGAGTCGTGGCGCCATAGCTGGACCGATTCCGCACGGCACCGTCGACGTCTACCATTAATGAGCAGAAGGAAAGGTGCGAGATGCTTGCAGCGTTCGGATTCGAAGCCCTCGGCGTAGTCGTCGGGGACATGTATTTCGTCGACCCCGACCCGAACGAAGGCCAGGACACCCCGGAACGGGGCGTCAGGCTGGAAGTCCGCCTCGTCGACCGGGCCGCTCCCGAGGGCTCGATTTACGCTGGCGTCCCGATCGCCTTCACCCGCCCGGTGTGGCGGGTAGATCTCTTCGGATCCACGGAGAGCCCGCCCGGGACGTTGGACCGGGCGCACCATCATCCCCGTTTCAAAGGTTGGGAGCCCGGGCGCCGAAACTTCGTCCCCGAGCTGTCAGCCGACCCGGTGTCCTGGCTGGCGGAGCAATTGGCCGACCCGGCCGCGGTGCTGGCCCGGGCGGGCGTCGGTGCCGACGAGTTCACCAAAGCCGATGAAATCGGTCTTGCCGCGGCAGCCCCCGAGATTGTCGCCGCAGTGAAGCGAATGCTCGACGGCGTGCGCGACGGCGCACTGGCGCCGCCTCCCGCCGAGCCGGTTGCTGCGGCACGCACCGGCTGGCTCTGACTTCTTGGACGAAGTCCACAGGGCCTGATTGCATCGCCTCAACCCACGCGATATGTCCTTCGAAGCCAAGCGTTTTCGCCATGTCGCGTTAGCGATCCCTCAACTGGTTGTACTGCTCGGCATCGCCGTGAGTCCGCGCCAACAGAGCCCGGAGCCGCAGCAGCCAGATCTCGCGTATCACCAGACCCTCATCGGCTGGCGCGGCCGCTAACCGCTCGATCACGGCCTGGGCTTCGCCCATATCGCCCTCGGCCCCACGATCGAGCAGTGTCTCCACCAGAACACCCGTCGCAGGAATGCCCCACAGCAGCAGCTGTCCCCTCGCGGCACAGATGGCCGACGGCGACGGCCATCAGCGGAACGGCGTCATCGGGATCTCCCCGCCAGGTGTCGGACGACATCGTTAGTGGTCTCCGTTCCCCGAGCGTCACAGACGCTCGATGATGGTGGCGTTGGCCATGCCGCCGCCCTCACACATCGTCTGCAGCCCGTACCGACCGCCGCGCTGCTCCAACGCGTTGACGAGCGTGGTCATGATGCGCGCACCACTCGCACCCAACGGATGGCCGATCGCGATGGCGCCTCCGTTGACGTTGGTCTTGGCCAGATCAGCTCCGGTATCGGCCGCCCAGGCCAGCACGACGGGCGCGAAAGCCTCGTTCACCTCGAAGAGGTCGATGTCGGCCAGCGTCAGGCCGGCGCGCTGCAGCACCTTCTCGGTCGCCGGGATGACTCCGGTCAGCATGTAGAGCGGGTCGGAACCCACCACGGTCGTGGTGTGGATCCGGGCCAGCGGGCGCAAGCCCAGCTTCTTGGCGACTTCGCTGGTGGTGATCAAGACCGTGGCGCTGCCGTCCGACAGCGGCGAGGAGTTTCCCGGTGTGATCGACCAATTGATCTGCGGGAAACGGGCTTTCATCGCTTCGCTGTAGAACGCCGGCTGCAACGTAGCCAACGTCTCCACCGTGGTAGCGGGCCTGATGATCTCGTCGGTGGAAAGGCCGGCGATCGGAATCAGCTCGTTGTCGAAGAGTCCGTCTTTGGTTGCGCGGGCGGCTTTATTGTGGCTCTCGGCGGAGAACTCGTCGAGCTGGGCACGGGAGAAGCCCCACTTCGCGGCGATCAGTTCAGCGCTGATGCCCTGTGGCACCAGGCCGTCGGGGTAGCGCTGGGGCATGCCCTCACCGAACGGGTTGCTGCCTGGCAGCACCGAGCTGCCCATCGGGACGCGGCTCATCGACTCCACGCCGCCGGCGATAACGAGGTCATAGGCGCCCGCGAGCACGCCCTGGGCGGCGAAACTGATGGCCTGCTGGCTGCTGCCACACTGGCGGTCGATCGTGACGCCGGGAACCGACTCGGGGAATCCGGCACCCAACAACGCGTTGCGGGCGACGTTCACCGCCTGGTCGCCAACTTGGGTGACGGCACCCGCAATGACATCGTCGATCTGCACTGGATCCACGCCGGTGCGGGCCACCAGCTCGCGCAGGCTGTGCGCCAGCAAGTCAGCGGGCAACACGTCATGCAGCGCGCCACTGGCTTTGCCCTTACCTACGGGGGTACGGACAGCGCCGACAATGACGGCGTCGCGGCCTTGATAACCGCTCATGGCTCCTCCTTGAGTACAAAGCTAGGTATTCCCAGCTGTACCCAGCAAAACATCTAGGTATACTAAAAACAACCCAGACCGGGAGGTGATTTGCGTGACACTTCTGCAAGGGCCGCTCGCCGACCGAGATGCGTGGTCGGCGGTTGGCGAGTGTGCGATCGAAAAGACCATGACGGCTGTCGGAACCAAATCCGCGATGCTCATCATGCGCGAGGCCTACTACGGCACCACCCGCTTTGACGACTTCGCCCGCCGGGTGGGCATCACCAAGGCTGCCGCCTCGGCGCGGCTGTCCGAACTGGTCGACCTCGGTCTGCTGACCCGGCGCCCCTACCGCGAGCCGGGGCAGCGCGGCCGCGAACAGTACGTGCTCACCGACGCCGGCATCGACTTCATGCCGGTGGTCTGGGCCATGTTCCAGTGGGGGCGGCGCCACCTGCCGGGCCGCGACCGGCTGCGGCTGACGCACGAGGGCTGCGGCGCCGAGGCCGACGTGGAAATCCGATGCGCCGAGGGGCATCTGGTGCCGCCTGACGAACTTGGCATGCGGCTGCTCAAGTCTCCCTGAGTGCCGTCAGCAGTCGGCGGGTCGCGGCGACACGCCGTGCGGCCGGCCCGGTCAAGGTGTCCAGCACGCATTCGGGATCGGCCGGTGGCCCCATGTGCCCGCAGCCGCGCGGGCAGTCCTTGGCGGCCTCGGCCAGATCGGCGAAAGCCGACAGCACGTCGTCGGGCTGGATGTGGGCCAACCCGAACGACCGGATTCCCGGGGTGTCGATCACCCAGCCGGAACCTGGCAGCGAGGAACCCAGCGCATTGCTTAAGGGAAAGGCGACCGACTGTGTCGAGGTGTGCCGCCCCTTGCCGATGCCGTCGACTACGCCGACTGCCCGATCAGCCTCGGGCACAAGGCGGTTCACCAGGGTCGACTTGCCAACCCCGGAATGCCCAAGTAGCACGGTGATCTTGCCGGGGAGCAACTCCGCCACCGCGAGCAGTGGGTCGTCGACTCCCGCGGCCACCACCGTCAGGTCCAGGTCCACGAACTGCGCGGCGAACGGCTCGGGTGGGGCAAGGTCGGTCTTGGTGAGGCAGAGAATCGGTTTCAGGCCGCCGGCGTAGGCGGCGATCAGCGTCCGGTCGACCAGGCCGGTGCGTGGGGGCGGGTCCGCCAGCGCCACCACGATAAGCAGTTGGTCGGCATTGGCCACCACCACGCGTTCGGTCGGATCGGTGTCATCGGCCGTACGCCGCAACACCGTTCGGCGCGGGCCCCGCCGCACGATGCGGGCTAACGTGTCGTGGCGTCCGGACAGATCGCCGACGATGTCGACGTCGTCGCCGACGACGATCGGGGTGCGGCCGAGCTCGCGCGCTCGCATGGCCGTGATCCGACTTTCGGGGCGACCGCCAAGCACACAACCCCAGCGCCCGCGGTCCACGCTGACTACCATGGCGGACTCTGCGTCGGCGTGTTGCGGACGGGTCTTGGTTCGGGGCCGCGTCCCCTTGCCGGAGCGGACCTTGACGTCAGACTCGTCATAGTCGCCGAGCCTCAAACCCTGGACTCCTCGCCGGCCAGCATGCGCGCCCAAAGCTGCGGAAACTCCGGCAGCGTCTTGGTGGTTGCGGCGATGTCGTCCACCTCGACGCCGGCCACCCGCAGGCCGACGATCGCGCCAGCCATCGCCATCCGGTGATCGGCGTACGCGCGCCAGGTGCCTGGCTTGAGCGGTGTCGCGGTGATCACCAAACCGTCCGGCGTTTCCCGGCAGTCCCCCCCGAGGCGGTTGATCTCGGTGCTGAGCGCTGCCAGCCGGTCCGTCTCATGGCCGCGCAGGTGTGCGATCCCGGTCAGTTGGGATACTGATCCGGGGGTTGCCAGCGCCGCCAGCGCCGCCACCGACGGCGCGAGCTCACCGACGGCCCGTAGGTCGACCTCGAAGCCATCGTATGATGCCGGCCCGCGCACCTCGAGCGTTGAATCAGTTTGGATGACAACGGCATTCAGCTTCTTTAAGATGGCAAGGATGTTGCCGGCGGGTTGGACACTGGTCGCCGGCCAGCCGGTGATGCGCACCGTTCCGCCGCTCACCGCGGCCGCCGCCAGGAATGCAACGGCGTTCGTGAGATCGGGTTCGACCTCCCAGCGCCGGGCAGCGACCGCACCGGGCCGCACCTGCCAACGGTTGTCGACTGAGTCATTGACGTCGACCCCGGCCTGCCGCAGCATGACCACTGTCATCGCAATGTGCGGCGCCGACGGCAATGACGAGCCGGTGTGTTGCACGGTAAGGCCCTCGTTGAACGACGCTGCGCACAGCAACAAGCCAGAAACGAACTGCGAGGATGCCGACGCGTCGATGGCCACGGTGCCGCCGGCGACCGATCCGCTGCCTTCCACGCGGAAAGGCAGGCCGGTGCCGTCGATCCGGACGCCGATACCGCGCAGCGCGTCCAGCAGTGGTGCGATGGGCCGGCCCCGGGCTTGTTCGTCCCCGTCGAAATCGACGGCCGATCCGGCCAGTGCCGCCAGCGGAGGAACGAATCGCAGAACCGTGCCCGCCAGGCCGCAGTCCACCCGGGCGTTGGGGTCCGGAATGATTCGGCCACTGACCCTCAGGTCGGGCCCGGAACCGTCGACCTGCAAGCCCAGGGTCTTCAGCGCTCCGATCATCAGGTCGGTATCGCGGCTGCGCAGCGCTCCGCGCAGCGTCGAAGTGCCCCGACCCTGTGCGGCGGCCAGCGCAGCCAGCACCAGCGCCCGGTTGGTCTGCGACTTCGAGCCGGGGACGGTCACCGTCGCATGCACCGGTGCCGGCGCAAATGGCGCCTCCCACGCTTTCAGGGGCTCGGTGCTCACCGCTTCATCCTGCCGTGTCGGCCGATGTTCTGGGTACAGGGCACCATGAACTTATGTGCGGAAGGTTTGCGGTGACCACGGATCCCGCTCTGCTGGCTGAGAAAATCAAGGCGATCGACGAAGCGACCGGTGCCTCACCGCGTGCGGATGAGCCCAACTACAACGTGGCCCCGACGGTGACCATCGCGACCGTGGTGTCCCGGCATAGCGAGCCCGACGACGTTGCGACTCGCCGGGTGCGGCTGATGCGCTGGGGATTGGTGCCGCCCTGGGTCAAGCCGGGTCCCGACGGCGCGCCAGATTCCAAGGGCCCGTTGCTGATCAACGCCCGGTCCGACAAGTTGGCCAGTTCGCCGGCCTTCCGCGGCTCGGCCAAGAGCAAGCGCTGCCTGGTCCCCATGGACGGCTGGTATGAATGGCGGGCCAATCCGGGTTCGGTTCTTGGCAAGAGGACTGCCAAGACGCCTTTCTTCATGCACCGCGGCGACGGCGACATGCTGTTCATGGCCGGGCTGTGGTCGGTGTGGAAGTCGGCGAAGGAGGCAGACCCCCTGTTGAGCTGCACGATTATCACCACCGACGCCGTAGGTGAGCTGGCCGAGATCCACGACCGGATGCCGTTGATCCTGACAGAAGATGACTGGGATGCCTGGCTGAATCCCGACGCAGCCCTGGACCCCAAGCTGCTGGCGCAGACGCCGGATGTTCGCGGCATCGAGCTGCGTGAGATCTCCACGCTGGTCAACAGCGTGCGCAATAACGGGCCCGAACTGCTCGAACCGGCGCGACCGCAACCCGAACAGATCCCGTTGCTTTAGCGCACAGGCGACTGCTTCTCTAAGTAGACACCCGCAGTTTGCGATTCGGCAATCTTCGCGGCCACCCAATGCGGCGGCCTAGTTGAAGCGACCCAATCTGTCAAATCGAGCCGCGCACAGGGCCCTTTCGTCGTGCGCGAAAGCCATGGGATACGTGACGGTTCGTGCGATGGTTTTTGCCGCGCCGCGCCGCGCCGCGCCGATGCTCGACGAGACCAGTTGGAAGGAAAGATATGTCGTTGATGACCGCTGCACCGTAGTTGATGACCGCAGCGGCAACGGATTTGGCGAATATCGGTTTGACGATCAACGCGGCGCAGATGGCGGCGGCAAACCCCTACCGTCGCGGTGATTCCGGCCGCCGCCGATGAGGTGTCGTCGAGCATCGCGCAACTGTTTTCCCAGCATGCCCAGGACTATCATGCACTGGCTGGGCAGGCGGCCCCGTTCCACGAAAAGTTTGTGCAGCAGCTGACTTCCAGTGCGGGCTCCTACGCCCACGCCGAGGCCGCTAACCCCAGGTCATTGGACCCCCTGGGTTCGGTCGCCGCCGCCGCGAGCCAAGCGGCCACCTCGCTTCCCGCCATCCTTCAGGACGCACTAACGATGCTGATCGCAGCCGTCGTGATCCCGGTTCTCGAGGTTCTTCTACTACCCGTCATAATCAGCGCTGCCATAGCAGTAGGGGCTCCGCTATGGGTATTTGCATTGGGACCTGCGCTGGCGTTGGTCGGATCGTATTTCTAGACCCACCGACGGAAGCCGCTGCCTACAAACCACTGGAACCACAGCGACATCAGTGATTTCAAGTCACGGTTGTGTGCGCGCGACAACGGTTCCGCGATCTTTGTCGGTTCGCGACGGAGCCGGTCACCACGGCACGGCCTAGCATGCCTGTGTGGCCAGCTCATACACGCATACATTCGAGGACATCCAGAACCGTCCGGTCGCGGTGATCGGGGCGGGAACGCTCGGGCGGCGCATCGCGCTGATGTTCGCGACCCGCGGCGGAACGGTGCGAATCTACGCGCGCCGCGCCGAACAGCGCGCTGAGGCGACGCAATATGTGTCGCAGACCCTTCCCGCGGTGGTGGCGAAGCGAGGTTCTGGTCAAGTCGGCAGCGCGACCGGCGCCAGCTCACTCGAAGAAGCGCTGGACGGAGCCTGGCTGGTCGTCGAATCGGTCCCCGAGAAGCTCGAGATCAAGATCCCGCTGTGGGGCGACATCGACGAAGCGGCACCGCCGGACACCATATTCGCGACCAACTCTTCGTCCTACCCGTCGCGCCTGATGGCCGAAAATGTGCGGGACAAGCGGCGATTGTGCAATATGCACTTCTACATGCCACCGGAAATCAGCGCGGTCGACCTGATGTCCGACGGTGAGACCGACCGCGGCCTGCTCGACACGCTGCTGACCGTGCTGCCCGAGTTCGGAGTCCATCCCTTCGAGGCTCGCCGGGAGTGCACCGGCTTCATCTTCAATCGCATCTGGGCTGCTATCAAACGTGAGTCGCTGGCCGTGGTTGCCGAAGGCGTGGCCCGCCCCGAGGATGTCGACGGGATGTTCAGAGTCAACTGGGGCGTACCGGCCGGACCGTTCGAGATGATGGACCTGGTCGGCCTTGACGTGGTGCTCGACATCGAGAACCACTACGCCGACGAGTTCCCGCACCTGCCGGAGAACGTGCGGGACCTGCTGCGGTCCTACGTCGACGCGGGCAAGCTCGGCCTCAAGACCGGCGAGGGCTTCTACACGTACCCGAAGCCCTGAACCGACAACGCACTCGGTTCCAGGAAACACGTCACGAAAAACCCAGGTAGCCAACTACGCGTGTCAGGTGCACGTGCGCCGCTGCACCATCGAACGGTAATTCGATAGACCTTCAAAATCCACGGCCGCGTTATCGAAGGAGTAGCGACATGTCCACCCCTCCTGGGATGACTGTGAATGCGCAGGGTGGTCGAAACGGCGTCACCCTTCAGCGTCGTGGAGGCGATCGCCATTTAACGCTAGCCCAGATCCGCGAGCGCCTTTTGGGCAGCGTTGGCGCCGCACATGCCGTGCGCGCCGGGGCCCGGCGGGGTGGCCGCCGAGCAAATGTACATGCCTGGAACGCCAATAGTGTAGGGCGACAGTGTGATTCGTGGACCGAACGTCAGCTGCCGAATATCCTTGGCGCCGGTCATGATGTCGCCGCCGTCGTAGTTGAGGTTGTAGGTGGCCATCTGCGTGGTCGAGCGAACTGCGCGGCCGACGATCCGCTCCCGGAAACCCGGGGCGAACCGCTCGATCTGGGCGATGATCGCCTCGGTCGCATCTCCGGCATAGCCGTTGGGTACGTGCGCATAGCTCCACACCGGGTGGATGTTGCCCACCGAGCGTTGTGGGTCGGCGAGGTACTGCTGCCCAACCAGCACGAACGGTCGCTCGGGCATGCGTCCGGCGTGGATCTCTCGCTCGGTTGCGGCAAGCTCAGAGTAGGTCCCGGCCACATGCACCGTGCCGGCCCGGTGAGCGTCCGGGTTCGTCCACGGCACGCCCCCCTCGACGGCGAAATCGACTTTGAACGCGCCGGGGCCGCGCCGGAACCTGGTGAAGGCACGGGCAACTCGGCGCGGAAGGCGGTCTCCCAGGATGCCGGCGACCGCACTTGGTGCCAGATCGAACATGGTGACATCCGCAGGTGGCAGCTGCGAGGCGGTCTGTACCCGGACGCCGGTCTCGATCTTGCCGCCCAAATCGCCCAGCAACGCGACCATCGCGTTGGTTATCGACTGCGATCCGCCTTCGGCCACCGCCCAGCCGTGGCGGTGCCCGGCCGCGATGATGCCCGTCCCGATGGCGGAGGTCATCGGGTAGTGCAACGGCCGGAAGGCATGGGCCGCAACACCTCCAAACAACGCCCGCCCCTCGTCGGTACGGAAAAATCGGGCGAATGAGGACGCCGGGAGCACCGTGGGCGCACCGAATCGGGCCAGCATCAAGGGATGGTGCGGGATTCGCAGCAGGGGCCGCATGATGTCATCGCTGAGTACGTCGAACCGGGCGGCCGAGTAGCCGAACGCGAGCCGCCACCGCGACCCGTCGCCCCCCAAGCCGGCGGCCGTCTCCTCCACCGAGCGGTGCAGCACCCCGGCGCTGCCGCCGTCGAGGGGATGGACGCAATCGATGTCCGGCCAGCGCCACGAGAGACCGTACCGCTGCAGGCCGAAACTGTTCAAGAACTGGGAGCCGACGGCCATCGGGTGGATGGCCGAGCAGTGGTCGTGTAGCAGGCCGGGGACTATCGCTTCGCTGCTGCGGGCGCCACCGCCGACTTCATCGGCGGCCTCGAGCACGGTGACCTGCACACCTTTGGCGGCCAGGGAGATGGCGGCGGCGAGCCCGTTTGGGCCGCCGCCCACCACCAGTGCGGTACTCATGCCAGCGCTCCGTGACCGTGATCTTGGTCTTGAACCTTGGCGGCGCCCCGTTTGGTGCCGCTCAGTGACCAGGTTACGTCGGTCGGGATGGGGCCGTTGGGCAGCCAGGGCTGCTCCGCGACCGCGTCGGCCACCTTCCAGGTGCCACGTTCAATCACCCCGAGCGCGGCGTCGATCAGCTGGTAGTGCTGGACACCGCTGCCCAGGGCCTCCGACTCCACCCAGGCGACGACGCACTCGCCGGGCTCGAAGTCGGCTTCGCGCTGCACGGCCCGGATCAGCTCTTCGTTGTGCAGGTGACCGTCGCCGAAGTTGAATCCGATCAGCGAGTTGCACACGAACTCGCCTTCCCGCACCGTTCGGGTGTCGACGTCAGGCAGGTGTGTCAACAGCACCGAGAACAGGCCACGGGCCTGGCTGTGCATGCTTCGCCACGCGATGGTCTTCTGCAGGGTGATCTCGGCCCAAGCCGGCTCGTAGCCGGCGGCGACGAACTGGTCGATCTGGTTGGACGCCGAGCGCGTGACCCGATTCAGCTTCTGCTCTGAGCCGGGCGCGAAGGTCCACACCGCCGAGGCCCAGTTGCCCGCGTACTGGCGCATCGAAGGCAGGAAGGACACCTTGTCCGGTCGCAGATTGCCCAGGATCGGGAAGAACAGCAGCACAGCGGCGATGACCAGGGCCAGCCACGGCGGCGTCATGTTCCAGGGAGCGTATCCGTTCCAGTTCGGGAAGCCGAGGAACAGGAACACCGTGCTGTAGGCGAAGACCACGTTCCATTCCAGCGGCACCGCGAGCGGGAAGGTCGAGACGATGAACAGGTGGAACCCCACCATTAACAGCACCGCAGCCAGCGTCACCCATTTGTTCGTGGAGAAGAACAGGACCAACGGGGCCGCGATCTCGACCGTGGTGCCATTGACGTGCGCCATGTAGTTCGCCAGCCCCGATGGCTTCAGGTTGCGCGGGAAGTCGCGATAATGCGCCCGACGGATCCACTTGAACGTCATGGGCGTATTGCTGACCATCGGTGGAATGACGTTGGCGAAGTGCTTGCCGAACTTCGAGAAGCCGGCACCGATCCACACCACCACGATCACCATCTTCAAAGCGATGATCATATTGACAAACGGCAACACGGTGAACAAGGTCATAACCGGTAAGTACTGCTCCCCACGGGCGGCCAGGAAGATGGTCTTGTCGCGCAGCCCATTCAGCACCAGCAGCACAATCGGCGCAACCAGCAGGGCCGGATTGATCAAGCCGGATGTGTTGTCCGGCAAAGCCTTCGAGAGCGAATCGCTGTGCACGCCCGGTGACAGCAGCGCGACGGCCAGGCTCACCAGCAGCGCCAGGTAGAGCCCGATGTCCAACCAGGTGCGCCGATCGCCGTTGGTGACCGGAACCCACTTCCATGGTCGCAGCCGGATGGTTCCGGGTCGGGCCCAGAACAGGATGCCGCCGGTCATCGGCTTGACCTTGCCGGCCAGCGGTCCCCAGGAGCCGGCCACGCCGACGGCCTCGAGGAGCACGGTCCAGACGATGATCTTCTGGTAGACGATCGGCTGATTCCACCATTCAGTCACATGCCAGAAGGCCGGCAGCCCCGACGTCGCCGTCGCGACGGTAATGCCACCGATCACGAACAATACGAGGAGTTTCGCGATGTAAATGGTGTGAATCATCTTCGGCGAGCCGAAACCGTTCTCGGCCCAATCGATGGCCAGGATCCGCATTCGTTCCATCAATGGCTTCTTCAGGAAGGTATCCGGATCGACATCGGGGAAATACGGCTTGGTGAACCCCATGGCGGTAGCTCCTTTGCTGGTGGACTGTGACCGCAACGTTAGGAATCGGGCGCGCCGCGATACAGTGGCCGGCCGACGAAGATGCGTGCGGTTGTTGTCGCCGGAAGACAACGGTTGGGTCTACCGTCAAGAGCGTGGTGAAAGCGCAGCTTGACAGCGACGTCCAGGTCGGCCGCCACGTCGCCGAGACCGCCGAACGATTGCGTAATCGGCTGGCAGAACTTGCGGCGACCATGCGTCGGTCCCTCGAGGAGCAGATCCCGGAGCTGCGCGGCGATGAACGAATTATGGAACTGCTGGGGCCCAGCGTCGAGGGCAATGTGGATACCATTCTGCGTGCGCTGCGTTTTGACATAACCGTTGAGCGGGTCGAGGCGCCCACCGCGGCCCTGGAATACGCGCGGCGATTGGCGCAACACGGGGTGCCGGTAAACGCACTCGTTCGCGCCTATCGGCTCGGTCAGCGGCTGATGAACGAGCTGGTTTTTACCGAAGTGCGCGCGCTCGATATTTCCGAACAGATGCGGTATGCGGTGATTGAGGCGATCACCGCGACGCTGTTCGAGTACATCGACTGGATTTCGCAACAAGTGGTCGCCGCTTACGAAGACGAACGCGAACGATGGCTGGAGAACCAGAACAGCGTTCGCGCCCTGCGGGTGGGGGAAATCCTTGCCGCAACCAAGCCCATTGACGTGGATGTGACCTCCACGTCGATCCGCTATCCACTGCGGTGGCACCACTTGGCGCTGGTGATGTGGTACCCAGACGCGAGCACCGACGGCCACGAACTTGCCGGTTTGCAACGATTTCTTCGCGAACTGGGTGAAGCCGCCGGTGCGGGCGCCGGATCGCTCTTCGTCGCCGCAGATCGAACCTGCGGATGGGGTTGGCTGCCCTACCGTGCCTTGAAGGCCGAATTGGCCGATGTCGCAGCCACGGTCCGCCAGTTCATCGAGACGCGGCCCGATTCACCGAGTGTGGCAATCGGGACGGTGGCCGCCGGTCTCGAGGGCTTTCGCCAGTCACACCGGGAGGCCGAAAGTGCGCACCGCGTGGCGATGGTCGGCAAGCGGGAGCCGACGGTGATCGCGGCAACCGATCCCGGCGTGTCCATCGCGGGACTGTTGAGCGGTGACGTTGCCGAAATCCGGGCATGGGTCGCCAAGGTGCTTGGTGATCTCGCGGGCGACGACGAGAACGACGCCCGATTGCGTGAAACGCTGCGGGTGTTTCTGGGCCGCGGCTCCAGCTACAAGGTGGCGGCCGAGCAACTCAATTTGCACTTCAATACGGTGAAGTATCGCGTGGGTCGTGCCGTTGCCCGGCGCGGCAGGGAGATCGACTCCCATTGTCCCGGAGATCGGCTCGACGTCGAACTCGCGTTGCTGGTCTGCCTTTGGTACGGCCCCGTCGTTCTGCAAACCGGTCGGGTTGTGTAAGAAAACAGTTCACGCGGCGGCGGGAGCGGCGAGACGCGGGGTTGCCATGTGACGCGGGAAGTTCGCTGCGACGCGATCTTGGGTGGAAGTCCGCGCCTGGCCGGTGAGGATGTGGACAACGGTGATGACCGCCGGCAGGAGCACGGGGGACAGCACCATTAGCATTATGAGGGTCGGTAGATACATAATTTCACCTAACTTGTGGCTGAGTATGTGACTGAACACGCTGTGGCACCCTATGATTCGAACGGGCAACGATGATCCGCGAGAGCGTGGTGCTGTGTTCGAGATGAAACCTATCGACGTCGTCGCACCACGGCGATGTCCTCGACCGACCAACTTGCGGCAAGCTGTTGTCTTCGGGAGACAAACCGTCGTTCGCGCCGCATACACCAGCAGGTTCGGCTCCACGTTGTTCCCGGCAACTGCCGACGATGCGCAATTGTGTCGCTGCGGACATTTTCTTGACGCCGAATGTGGCTAATGATGGTCGAATGACAATTAGCGATGAGAAGACCGCATTCGAAGGTCCACTGCATCAGCTCGCCCGCAGCGCGTGGCAGATGCTTCTCCTGATCGGCATCCTGGCGGTCGCCCTGGGTGTCATCGTGCTGGCGTGGCCGGGCCCGACCTGGGTGGTGGCAGGGATCCTGTTCGGCATCTACCTGGTGGCGTCCGGCTTCGGCTACATGGTCGCGGCGTTTGCCACGCACACCGGCCCGGCAATGAAGGTGTTGGAGTTCCTCACCGGCGCCGTATCGCTTGTGCTGGGGTTCTTCTGCTTCCGCAACGTGTACGACTCGATCCTGTTTTTGGCCATCTGGATCGGCATCAGTTGGCTCTTCCGTGGGGCGACTTTGCTGACGTCGGCGCTGGCCCTGGACCGCGTCCCCGGACGTGGCTGGCAGGCATTCGTCGGCGTGGTCACGGTGATCGGCGGCGGAGTGCTGATCATCTCGCCGATCCGTTCGGTCCCGATCCTGACCTTGGTTGCAGGCTACTGGCTGATCGCCATCGGCGTCGTCGAGGTCATCAACGCGTTGCAGGTTCGGCACCGGCTGAAGGCGCACGCAGCCTAAGGCTCCCGTAATTTAAGGCAAACGCCGCTCGACCTCGAAAGCCAGGCAAAGCTCGGCGAGCTCCTTTGGCCGCGAGAGCGATCGACCGGTCAACTCCTCGACACGGTGCAGCCGATGCCGCACCGTGTTGGGGTGGCAATAGATGGCCGCAGCGGTGTCGTTGGCAGAGCCGCCGGCGTCTACCCAAGCCCGGAATGTATTGAGCAGCAACGTGCGTTCCTCGGCCGGCAGCGCGTTCAGCGCCCCCAGTACTGACGACCTGATCTTCGCCATCACCTCGGGGGCGCTGACCGCCGCCACCGCAAGAGGAGTGTCGTCGAAGACGGTGACGAGGGAGTCCGGCAACGGCTTTCCGGCGACCGCCAGCCGGGCGAATCGCAGTGCGTCGCTGGTTTCGGCCAGCTCGTCGAACGGCGGACTGATGCCGACTCGGGCCGTCGCGGCATGCTGGAGCACCTCGACAAGGGTGCTCAGTGCGGCTGGTGTCGCGTGGCCCCGCAGATGGACGATGCCGACCTGTAAATCGGGCAGCAGCCGCCACGCCGATCGGATATCGCGGATGGACAGCTTATTTTCGATTGTCGGTAATCCGAGCTTCCCGATCGCCGGCAGCTCCGCCGCCACGACGACATAGGGCCCCGAGGTGGGTAGCCGCAGCAGATCCGCTGCTTCCCAGAGGCTTTGGCTGTCGGTGATCCGGTGCAAGAGTAGCGCCTCCACCAACGCCGACCGCTCTTCCTCCCGCTCGATGATCTGCGCTGTCAGTTGTTGGCGATAGGCGGCGCTCATCGCCTGGGTGAAGGTGTCCTGCGCGAGAAAGACCCGTGCGGTGGCATCCAGGATGGAGTCGGTGGGTATTGCGGCGGCACGCGCCGTGGCGATGGTCTGCTCCCACATGAATCGGAAGCCGATCCGGTAGGCGGTCATGACTGCGGGCAGCGGCACGCCCGCGAGCGCGCGCGCGGTGCCGGTGTGTTCCGCGGGCGTTACGTCGACATCCGCGTGCCCGGCGAGCGAGTCGAAGATGAACGTCACGTTCGCCACGCAGCTCTGGGTTACCTGATCCTTGGCGACGACGGTGCCGTCGCGGTACGCCTCGATCTCCTGGCAGAGCAGATCCGCCATTTCTTTTCCCAGCTTCGGGGCCCGGGCCAGCATGAGATTGCCGAGCTTGGCGATGTGCGGGTCAGGGGCGGCGCCTCGCTGGTCGCTGCCGGCTCTCGATGCCACGCTCATACCCCGAACCCTATTCCGGAAATTGCTTGATGTGGATGGTCACATCGAACCGAACTTCTTGTTGTTTTTCCCGACATTGTGGTGCGGGGACGCCCTGATGATGATGGAAACCAGCAGGACCAACACATCGGAGGCAGACCATGACCGCATTGAGCGCCAATCTGATCGCATCGAAAGTGCGCCACCCCGACCGTATTGCGCTGCGTTATGACGATCTGCAATTCACCTTCGCCGAGTTCGATGCCGCGGCCGCCCGGGTGGCCACGCTGCTGGAGCAGGCCGGGGTCGAGCCGGGCGACCGGGTGGGCGTGATGTTGCCCAACACCCCCGCATTCGCGATCGTGTTCTACGGCATCATGTATCGCGGCGCCGTCGCGGTTCCGATGAACCCGCTGCTCAAATCCCGTGAGGTGTCCTACTACCTGTCCAACAGCGGCGCCAAGGCGCTGTTCGCGGCCCCCATTTTCGCCGACGAAGCCACCGCCGGTGCCGACGAAGTAGGAGCCCAGTGCTGGCTGGTCGATGATTCCGGGCTGGCCGAACTGACCGCTGACCTGCCCCGCCAGGAGGCGCCGGTGGAACGCGGCCACGACGACGTCGCCGTCATCTTGCACACCTCCGGGACCACCGGTAAGCCCAAGGGCGCGATGCTTACCCACGCCAACCTGGGCCGAAATGCCGAGGTCAGCGTGCGCACCCTGGTCGAGACCGGGCCGGACGACGTGGTGATGGGCTGCTTGCCGCTGTTCCATGTGTTCGGCCTGACCTGCGGGCTCAACGGCTCGGTCCTGTCCGGTGCGACGCTGACGCTCATCCCTCGATTCGAGCCGCGCAAGGCTCTCGAGGTGATCCAGCGCGACGGAGTCACGGTGTTCCAGGGAGTACCGACGATGTACTCGGCGCTGCTCACCGTGGCAGACCAGGCGTCGCCGGAGGTGACGCGCAGTCTGCGGACCTGTGTCTCCGGCGGTGCTGCGCTGCCGGTTCAGGTTCTCGCCGACTTTGAAAAGGCTTTCGGCTGCGCCGTTCTCGAGGGTTACGGGCTTTCCGAAAGCTCTCCGGCGGCCGCGTTCAACCATCCGCACCGGGAGCGCAAGGTGGGTTCTATCGGCACCCCGATCGAGGGCGTCCAGATGCGGGTGGTCGACCTCGACGGAGTCGAGGTGCCCCAGGGGCAGCCGGGCGAGATCCAGATCCGCGGCCACAACGTGATGAAGGGCTATTGGAACCTGCCCGATGCAACCAAGGCCACCATCACCCCCGAGGGCTGGCTCAATACGGGCGACGTCGGCAAGGTCGACGAAGACGGCTACTTCTACATCGTGGACCGGACCAAGGACATGATCATCCGTGGCGGGTACAACATCTACCCCCGCGAGATCGAGGAAGTGCTCTACGAGCATCCGGCGGTGGCCGAAGCCGCCGTCATCGGCATCCCGCACGATTCGCTCGGCGAGGAAGTCGGCGCCGCGGTCGCCCTCAAAACGGACTCAACGGCGACCCCCGAGGAGCTGCGTGACTACGTCAAGGAGCGGGTGGCCGCTTACAAGTACCCGCGCCAGGTCTGGCTTGTCGACGCGCTGCCCAAGGGCCCGACCGGAAAGGTCCAAAAGCGCGATATCACCGTTCCTGCGACTGTTCCCGCAACCGAAAGGACACAATGAGCATGGCCGCCGCCCCGAAAGCCCTGATGCCCGCGGCCAAAGCCGACGAACTAGCCGCCCCGCTCGACCTGCTCCTGACGAGCGCCACCAAGCCGTTCGCCAGCAGGATGATGCCGAACGTCGCCTGGGCCCGCTTCGGCGCCAACCTCGCCCAGCAGCCCGGTGCCGTGGCCGGCCGTGCGGGCGCGCTGGCGCGCGAACTCGGCGCGATCGCGGCGGGCAAGTCCCACCGCGCCCCGGCGCGGGCTGACAAACGCTTCAGCGACCCTGCCTGGCAAGAGAACCCGCTGCTGCACCGAATCATGCAGGGCTATCTGGCCGGTGCCGAGACCGCCGAGGGACTCCTCGACGATGCGCAGCTGGATTGGCGCGACGGCGAGAAGATGCGGTTCGTGATGGACAACCTGGTGGAGGGGTTGGCGCCGACCAACAACCCGCTGATCAGTCCGCTCGGCTGGAAGGCGTTGATCGACACCGGCGGCCTGAGCGCGCTACGAGGCGTGAAAGCTTTTGCTCGAGACATGCTTTCGAAACCTCGGGTGCCGGCGATGGTCGAGCCCGATGCATTCTCGGTGGGTGAAGACCCAGGAGGGTTAGCTATCACCAAGGGGGCGGTGGTGCTGCAAACCTCGATGTTCGAACTGATTCAATACGCACCGCAAACACCCAAGGTTCGCGCCGTTCCGTTGCTTATGGTGCCGCCGGTGATCAACAAGTACTACGTCATGGACATCGCGCCCGGACGCAGCATGATCGAGTACTTCGTGCAGCAGGGCCAGCAGGTGTTCGTCATTTCGTGGCGAAACCCACAAGCCCGCCATCGTGATTGGGGCTTCGACGCCTACGGGGCGGCCATCATCGATGCAATGGATGCAGTGCAGACAATCACGGAAACGGACAGCACCCACCTGCTGGCGACCTGCTCCGGCGGCATTCTCGCGGCGATGGTCGCGGCCCACCTGGGTGACATCGGTGAGGGTGATCGGATCGCGGGCCTCAGCTTGGCGGTCACTGTGCTGGATGAAAATCGGGCGGGCCTCGCCGCCGCGGCGATGAGCGAGCGCGCAGCGCACGCGGCGATTCGAGTCTCGGGCCGCAAAGGCTATCTCGACGGGCGGGACATGGCGGAGATGTTCGCGTGGCTACGTCCGACCGACCTGGTGTGGCGATACGTCGTGAACAACTATGTGCAGGGCCGCAAGCCGGCCCCATTCGACGTGTTGTTCTGGAACGCCGACACGACTCGGATGGCCGCCGCCCTGCACCGCGACATGGTGCTGATGGGGCTGGGCAACGCGCTGGTGACCCCCGGCGCCGTCAGCATGCTCGGCAGCCCGGTCGACCTGGGCAAGATAACGTCCGACGCGTACGTGATCGGCGGTGTCGCGGACCATATATCCCCGTGGCAAGCCACCTACCGCAGCGCGCGCCTGCTCGGCAGTAAGGACAACCGCTACGTGTTGTCGACAAGTGGTCACATCGCGGCGCTGGTCAACCCGCCGGGCAACCCGAAGTCGTCGTTCCGGACGGGGCCGGTCGCCCCGGAAGGCCCAGAAGATCCCGAACAGTGGCTGGACTCTGCACAGAAGTTCGCCGACTCCTGGTGGCCGGACTACGTGGCCTGGCTGGCCGAGCGCAGCGGCCCGGAAGTTGATGCGCCGAAAGCGCTTGGCGGCGAGGGCCTGCCGCCGCTGGGTCCGGCCCCGGGCAGTTATGTGATGGAAAAGTGATAGCCGCGCGTCGGCTGGCAACGGTGAGCACCGTTGGCGAACACCGCTACGTCACCGCCGGCGGTCAGCGGATCCGGGTGAACGTGCGCCACGGATCCGGCATTCCGCTAGTGCTCTGCAACGGCATTGGGGCCAGCCTGGAAGTGCTCGATCCGCTGGTGGAGCAGTTGGACACCACGGTGGTGCGGTTCGACGTTCCCGGGACCGGAGGATCACCGACATCCATTGCCCCGTACGGGTTTCCCTACCTCGCCTGGGTCATGGGCCGGTTGCTGTCCAAGCTGGGGATCGGCGTTGTGGACGTGCTCGGGCTGTCCTGGGGCGGCGCCCTTGCGCAGCAATTCGCCTTCCAGAATCCGCGCCGGTGCCGGCGCCTGGTGTTGGTGGCGACCGGTACCGGCGTGCTCATGGTGCCCGCACACCCGCGGGTCCTGGCGAAAATGGCCACCCCGCGCAGGTTCTCCGACCCCGGCTACGCCGCGTCCATCGCCGGTGAGCTGTATGGAGGCGCCGTCCGCACCCACGGCGACGAGGTGGCGCGGCTTTTCGTGCGGCAGTTGCACGCCGGATCGAAGATGGGCTACCTGCACCAACTGCTCGCGGGCTCGGTCTGGACCAGCCTGTTCGCGCTGCCGGCGGTGCGGCAGGAAACCTTGATCGTCGCGGGCACTGACGACCCGATCATCCCGGTTATCAATGCCCGCATCATGAACGCGCTGCTGCCCCACTCGCGACTGCATCTGCACGACGGCGGCCATATCGACCTCGTGCAGAACGCCACCGAAATCGCGCCTGTGATCGAGAAGTTTCTGAGTGAGCCCGGAGAAAGACCATGAGCCACAGAGACGTCGACAAGTCAGATTGCGCATTCGTCTAGGCTTGAATGTCCGCGGTGATCGCTCCGGTCAGCCGGATCAGGTCCTGCGGGGCCACCGCGACGTCCCAATGCCGCCGGCCGGCGCTGCAAAGCACCCGTTCCCAGCCCAACGCGGAGGAGTCCAGCACGGTTCGCAGCCGGCTGCGCTGTCCGAACGGGGAGATGCCGCCGACCACGTAGCCGGTCGACCGCTCCGCGGCGGCGGGTTCGGCCATGCTGGCCTTGGCCACGCCAAGAGCCGCGGCGACCGCCTTCAGCGACAGCTTTGACGGCACCGGGACGGCCGCGACCGCCAGCTCGCCGGGCAGCGCGATGATGAGCGTCTTGAATACCTGTTCGGGCGCAATGTCGCCGGACTGCGATAAGTCGCCGATAAACTCGAATTGAAAAATCTCATGGGGCACATCGGCTTTGATTAGAGCCGTCAGAGCCGGCGTCGCACTGCCAGTCAAGTCAGGGCCCGGTGTACCCCGGCGGGTTGACGCCTTCGACCCAGAAGTCGACGCCGAGCTCCGAACCCGGTATGCAGTCATACACCGACAAGTCGGTGATGCCGGATTCGAGCAGCACGTCCTCACAAAGCAACGAATGACCGGTGTACTTCCGCGCGGGCTTGTTGAGAATGAGGTAGGCGGAGTCGGAATACACCTCAGTCTTGCGCGCCCGCCCCATCGCCTCGTCGCCGCCGAGCAGGTTCTGTACCGCGGCGGTGGCCACCATGGTGCGCGGCCACAACGTGTTGGACGCGATGCCCTCGTCGCGCATCTCTTCGGCGATGCCCAGCGCGCACAGCGTCATGCCGAATTTCGCCATCATGTATGCCGTCGGCTTGAGCCATTTGCTCTCCAGCAGCACCGGTGGGGACAACGTCAGGATGTGCGGGTTCTCCCGGCCCTTCATGTGTGGGATACACGCGTGCGATACCGCATACGTGCCGCGCACCTGGATACCGTTCATCAGGTCGAATCGTTTCATCGGGACCTCGGTGATGGATCCCAGGTTGATCGCCGACGCATTGTTCACGCAGATGTCGATGCCGCCGAACTGCTCGACGGCCTTCGCCACCGCGGACTCCACCGAATCCGGGTCGCGGACATCCCCGACGATCGGCAGCGCCTGCCCACCGGCTTCCTCAAGCTCCTTGGCCGCGGTGTACACCGTGCCCGGCAGCTTCGGGTGCGGCTCTGCGGTCTTGGCGATCAGGGCGATGTTCGCGCCGTCCTGTGCCGCGCGTTTGGCGATCGCAAGGCCGATGCCGCGGCTGGCGCCCGAGATGAACATGGTCTTTCCTTTGAGGGACATGGCGCCACATTAGCTCCCGGCGTAGCTCCCGATTGGGCGCGGTCCGGGAACAAGCGCGCGGCGAAATGCTGTTATTGAGTTCAGTTGCGGGCCGAGACGGCCCCAAATGTCCATAGCCGTAGGATCGAGCGAAGGGGAAATAGAGTGTCGGTGGCAATCCTGGAACGCCTGGAGTTCCTGCCAGGGGTGTTCGATGGTGCCGCGAGCGAAGGGACCGCGATGGCTGACGTCGATGGGACGGCGGACACGTCGCCGCCGGACGTGCAGCCTGATCACATCGAGACCGACGCCGAACTGACCGCGCGTTTCGAGCGCGACGCGATTCCCATGCTAGATCAGCTGTACGGCGGTGCGCTGCGCATGACGCGCAATCCGGCCGATGCCGAGGATCTGCTGCAGGAAACGATGGTGAAGGCCTACGCGGGTTTTCGTTCGTTCCGGGCCGGCACAAACCTCAAGGCCTGGCTGTACCGGATCCTGACCAACACCTACATCAACAGCTACCGGAAGAAGCAGCGACAGCCCGCGGAGTATCCGACCGAGGAGATCACCGACTGGCAGTTGGCGGCCAACGCCGAGCACACGTCCACCGGTCTGCGTTCGGCCGAGGTCGAAGCGCTGGAGTTGCTGCCGGACACCGAGATCAAGGCGGCGTTGCAGGCGTTGCCGGAAGAGTTCCGGATGGCGGTCTACTACGCCGATGTCGAGGGTTTCCCATACAAAGAGATCGCCGAAATCATGGATACGCCGATCGGGACGGTAATGTCTCGGCTGCACCGCGGTCGACGTCAGCTGCGAGGTCTGTTGGCCGATGTGGCCAAGGAGCGCGGCTTTGTCCGCGGTGAGCAGGCACACGAGGAGGTGTCGTGATGAGCGAGATTTCGCCCGGTGACCCCTCAGCAGGTACCGACTCGCGAATGAAGGCCCAGTGCGCCGAATTGATCGCTGAGGTTTGGACGCTGCTGGACGGTGAATGCACGCCCGAGTCGCGGCAAAAGCTGAAGCAGCATCTCGATGAATGCCCGCCATGCCTGCAGTTCTTCGGGATGGAAGAGCAGTTCAAGGCGTTGATCGCGACCAAGTGCAGTGGTGAGAAGGCCCCCGAGGGCCTCAGGGAGCGTCTCCGGCTGGAGATTCGCCAGACCACCATCATTCGTGGGCGGCATTAGCGCCCTCGTTAGGCGTTTGGCCGCTTGCCGTGGTTGGCCTTGCTGTACTTGCGGTCACGCTTCTTACGGCCACGCTTGGCCATCTTTGGAACCTCCGTCGTTGCTGAGGCGCCAGTATCGGCACCCACCAGGTTGGTAATAGTCTCTCACGGAGCATCTGGTCCGCTGTTTCGCCCCGGATGGCACTCGTGTCGAAGCCCGCGCGCCGCCCTCCCGGTCTTATGGTTCGATATACCTTTGAGCCTGTTGAATGCAATGACGGATTAATCGCGACTTAAAAGAAAACGATGGACCAGCAGCCAGCGTGCGGAGTGGCCGAAACGAGTGGGGTGAAGATGGCCGAGGATGTTCGTGCCGAGATCGTGGCCAGCGTGCTCGAAGTCGTTGTCAACGAGGGCGACCAAATCGGCAAGGGCGACACCGTGGTGCTGCTGGAGTCGATGAAGATGGAGATTCCCGTCCTGGCCGAGATCGACGGCACCGTGAGCAAGGTCAGCGTGTCGGTGGGCGACGTGATTCAGGCGGGCGACCTCATCGCGGTCATCAGCTAGCCGTTGGTCGCCATAAATTTCCTGCCGCCGGCTAACTGATGTCCACTCTCGGTGAGCTGCTCGCCGAACACACGATGCTGCCGGGCAACGCGGTGGACCACCTGCATGCCGTGGTAGGTGAGTGGCAGCTGGTGGCCGACCTGTCGTTCGCCGATTACCTGATGTGGGTTCGCCGCGACGACGGCGTGCTGGTGTGTGTGGCGCAATGTCGTCCGACTACCGCGCCGACGGTTCTGCAGACCGATGCAGTGGGCACCGTCCTGCCCGCCGATCGATTGTCGCTCGTGGCCGAGACGTTCACGTCGGGCACTGCCCAGCTGGAAAAGGGCGGGGGCCAAGAGCATCCGTGGCAGCTGCCCGGCCCGCACGTCGCCGCCTCCCCCGTGCGCTACGGCGACAATGTGGTGGCGGCGCTGACGCAACACCAAACCGCGCTGGCGGCCGATGAAAAGTCTGGCCATCTGGAGACTGCCTACCGGGACTGTGCCGCGGACCTTGTCCAGATGCTTTCCGAGGGCACCTTTCCCGACGTGCGGGACGTGGCCATGTCGCGGTCCACGCCACGGGTAGGTGACGGCTTCATCCGGCTCGATGTCGACGGCGTGGTCGCCTACGCCAGCCCCAACGCGTTATCGGCCTACCATCGGATGGGTCTGGCCACGGAATTGGAGGGCCGCAACCTCATCGAAGTCACTCGGCCGCTGATCTCGGATCCTTTCGAGGCGCAGGAGGTGGCCGAGCACGTGCAGGACCTGCTGGGCGGCGGCAAGAGCATGCGGTTGGAGGTCGACGCCGGGGGCGCCACCGTGCTGTTGCGAACGCTCCCGTTGGTGGTGCATGGTGCGAGCGCGGGTGCCGCCGTGCTCATCCGCGACGTCACCGAAGTGAAGCGCCGCGACCGTGCCCTGATATCCAAGGACGCCACAATCCGGGAAATCCACCATCGGGTTAAGAACAACCTGCAAACCGTGGCTGCGCTGCTGCGCCTGCAGGCGCGCCGGACGGCCAACGCCGAAGGGCGAGAAGCGTTGATCGAGTCGGTGCGCCGGGTGTCGTCGATCGCGCTAGTGCACGACGCGTTGTCGATGTCGGTCGACGAGCAGGTCAACCTTGACGAGGTCATCGACCGGATTCTGCCGATCATGAACGACGTGGCATCCGTGGACCGGCCCATCCGGATCAACCGGGTGGGTGACCTCGGCGTGCTGGACTCCGACCGCGCGACGGCGCTGATCATGGTGATCACCGAGCTCGTGCAGAACGCGATCGAGCACGCATTCGATCCAACGGCTCGTGGAGGCTCTGTGACGATCGTCGCGGAGCGTTCGGCGCGCTGGCTCGACGTGGTGGTGCACGACGACGGCCGCGGGCTGCCCGACGGATTCAGCCTGGACAAGTCAGACAGCCTTGGCCTGCAGATCGTCCGGACCTTGGTATCCGCCGAACTGGATGGATCCCTGAGCATGCGCGAAGCCCCCGACCGCGGCACCGACGTAGTGCTGCGGGTGCCGATTGGCCGCCGGGCCCGGTTATTGCTTTAAAGGGGATCCAGCACAGCACACAGCAGTGCGGCCCCGACATCGTCGGGGCCGCACTGCGTGAAACTGTGCTCAGACTCCGGTGCGGGCCTTCGTGCGGGCGTTGCGGCGCTTGAGCGCACGCCGCTCGTCTTCGCTCATTCCGCCCCACACCCCCGCGTCCTGGCCGGTATTCAGAGCCCAACCGAGGCATTCTGTGGTCACCGGGCATCGATTGCAGACCAGTTTCGCATCAGCGATCTGTGCGAGCGCCGGGCCGCTGTTCCCTACCGGGAAGAACAGCTCCGGGTCCTCGTCACGACAGACCGCGTTGTGGCGCCAATCCATAACTTGTCACTCCTCACTGAGTGCGCAGCAGGGCGCACGGGCTTTTTTCTTCGGCTTCAAACGCTTGCACTAGAAAAAGGAATCCGCACTCCTACACATTTCTGCATGCAACCTTTTAATCGTTTCACAGGCTCACTAGATGTCAATAGCGTTACGTTCGCTCGTGGGCTATCTCACTTTGACCTGGTCGTAGTTGAGCCCTCACTCAGTTGTACTACACTCCAGTGCTACTCATCTAGAGATTTTTCTCTCAAGGATAGCGCGATCTGTTTTTAGTGCAGGTCAGGAAGCGTTTTGGTAGGCGGGGCGACGACCGGGAGTAGGTCGGGGACTGCCCGGAACGTCATGGTCTCGCGCAAGCCGAGGTACTCCCCATCGAACTGGCTGGCGGCCGGCTGACCGTTGGTGGTGAGCCGCAGGCAGGGCGTGTCATCGTCGCGGATGAGCTGCTTGGCCTGCGGGTTCGGCCGCTTTGAGAGAATCTGCCTCAGCAATTTCAGCGTGGGGACCATTTTCATGCTGGTGACGGCGAACACACCCAGGCCCGACTCGAAGGTGCAGCCGGGGTTGGTCACCATCGGCCGGTTGCTGCTGTAGGTCCACGGGGTGGTGTTGGATACCCAGGCGAAGTGCACCCCTGGAACGGGGTCGCGGCCCGGTAGCTCGAGGGTGAGGGTCGGTTCGCGGCGGCTGAAGCGCACCGAGACGGGCACCGCGACACGCCAATAGCGCAACGGCGTGACTTTGACGCCTTTTTTCCGTTGCGCCTCCACCCCGGCCACCACCTCCGCGTCGACGCCCATCCCGGCGTTGATCACGGCCCACTGCTCACCGCAGTCGATCAGCCCGATGCGGCGCCAGGTGTGGTGCACACGGTAGTCATCCAGCAGCTGGATCAGCTGGTTGGTGGCGGCGACCGGATCCCGGGAAACACCCAGCGACCGGGCCAGAACGTTCGCCGAGCCACCGGGAACCACCGCCAATGCGGGCACGGGGCCAAGTTTTCCCGACGATGCCGCGCTTGGGTGCCCAAGCACACCGTTGACCACCCCGCTCACCGTTCCGTCTCCGCCGTGGACGACGACGAGGTCCACGCCATCCGCGGCGGCCGCTCGTCCGAGTTCGGTCCCGTGGCCGCTGTGGTTGGTGTGTTCGACGGTGAGCTCTAGCCGGCTCTTGAGCGCATGGGCCAACAGATCGCGGCCGGCCGGTGTGGTGGAAGTGGCTGTTGGGTTCACGATCAGCACGGCCCGCATGAGGCAATAGCCTAGGCGGCGTGGTTACGCTAACGCTGTGACAGTCCCCGGCAAACGGGGCGCCCCATCCACCGTGCGCGGCGCCGGATTCATCGTCGTGGTGCAAGGTGCGGCCGCACTTGTGGTGGCCGTGGTGCTGGCGGTACGCGCGATCGCCGGAACCGACCAGTATCTGGTCAACGGCCTGGGCACCGCCGGTTGGTTCGCCCTTGTCGGGGCTGCGGTGCTCGCCGCCGGACACGCCCTGGTAGTCGCCAAGCATTGGGGCCGCGGGCTGGCCGTGTTCACCCAGTTATTGCTGCTGCCCGTGGCCTGGTACGTCGCCGTGGGCTCGCATCGACCTGTCTTCGGCATCCCATTGGGGATCGTGGCGCTGACGGTGTTGATCCTGCTCTTCAGCCCTGCGACCATCCGCTGGGCTTCAGGAGGAGATCAGGCCGATCAGCGTGATTCGGCCAGCTCTGCCAACGGCGACCCGGCCAGCCGGTAGGTCGTCCACTCGCGCTGCGGCTGCGCGCCGATCCCGTCATACAAGGCGATGGCATCGGTGTTCCAGTTCAGCACCGCCCATGACAACCGCGTGTAGCCGTTGTCCAAGCATTCACCGGCCAGCGCCGCCAACAGCGCGCGGGCCAGACCGCGGCGGCGGAACTCGGGCCGTACGAATAGGTCTTCCAGATAAATGCCGGCCACGCCGTCCCAGGTGGAGAAGCTGGCGAACCACAAAGCCATCGCGGCGATCTCGTCGTGCACTTCGGCGACGTGTCCTCGAACCGTCGGAGAGTCACCGAAAAGTGCTGCAGAAATTTGCGTTTCGGAGACAGTGCATTGATCGGCGGCTCGCTCGAATTCGGCGAGCCCATGGATCATGTCGGTGATATCGGCGGTGTCTCCCGGTGTGGCGCGGCGGATGATTTCGTTCATCAACGCTCGACTCCTAGAGCGGTCAGTATTGTGGCGAATTTTGTTGTGGTTTCGGCGACTTCGTCATCGGGATCGGATTCGGCCACGATGCCGCCGCCGGCGCGAGCAAGCGCGGTGCGGCGGTCGGCCGAGAGCTGCGCGCACCTGATGGACACCACCCAGTAGCCGTCGCCGGTGGCATCGCACCAGCCCACCGCCCCGGCGTAGAAACCGCGGTCGCCTTCCAGTTCGGCGATCAGATCGGATGCGGCCTTGGTCGGCACCCCGCCGACCGCCGGGGTGGGGTGTAGCGCCAACGCCAGATCTATTGCCGTAGTTGAGGCGTCGCGCAGTCGGCCGCTGATCGGCGTGCAGAGATGCCAAACCGCCGCCGTGCGGTTCAGTTGGGGTTCGGAGGCAATCGTGAGCTCTTCGCACAGTGGCCCGAGGGCGGCTCGCATCGTGTCGATGACCAACTGATGTTCATGACGGTCCTTCGCCGATGCGGCCAGCGCGGCGCCGTTAGCGGCGTCGAGGTCGGGGTCCGCGGCGCGGGGGGCCGAACCGGCGAAGGGTTGGCACATCACCCGGTCGCCGGAGCGCGCGACCAACAGCTCCGGACTGGCTCCCACCAGGGCCGCCCCCGCGTAGTCCTCGCCGGCCGCGGTCAGGTCGACGAGGTAGCCATAGGCTGCCGGATCGGCGGCGACGAGCCGCCGCAGGATGATGCGGGCGTCCAGCGGATCGTCAGCGGCGAGCTGCAATGCGCGGGACAGCACCACTTTTCGCAGCGAGCCGCCCGGCGCGGTGAGCTGATCGCGGGCCCGGTCAATCCGGACACGGTAGTCGGCAGGCGGAGGAACGGCGGCGGTGATGCGCACCGCCGGCAGCGGGCCCGTTGGCCAGTCGGGTAGTGCGTCGGCGCGTGCCACCACGTTGGGCACCAGCAGTGCTGCCGGGCTGTGTACATCGAAAGGAAACGCGCCCAAAACTATTGGAGCTGCCCCCGAATGGAGGGCCGCCTGCGCAGCCGTCACGTCGGAGTAGTGCGTCCGCACACCGTCGGCAACCAGACTTCCTCGGGGTCCGCACAGCGCGAACGGCGGTTCGGTGGTGCTCACCCGGGTTTGATCGCTTGCGGCTGGCCGGTCAATCCGAGCGCAGCGAGCTGTCGCACGCCATGCTCGAACCCGCACACGGCGACCGAGCCGGCGAGCATCCAGAACCGGCTGCCCTCAACGAGCGGCAGCTCGACCCAGCGCGTGATCACCGAGCGGGAGAAGTGGCTGTGGCCCACGAACACCACGTCGCGCGAGATCAACTGCTCTAACGCCAATGCGACGGCTCGATCAGCTCGGTCGCTGACTTGCGCCACGCTCTCGCCGCCTGGGCAACCGTGCGTCCAGATCAGCCAATCAGGAAGCGATTCGTGGATCTGCGGGGTCGTCAACCCCTCGTAAGAACCGTAATCCCATTCGGCGAGCAGGGAAGACACCTCATCGACGGCAAGCCCGGCCAACTTGGCTGTGGTCAGGGCACGTATCCGCGGGCTGCTGATCACGAGGGGGTCAGCGAGTTCCAGTTCACGCAGAACACGCCCGGCAAGCTCGGCCTGGACCCGGCCGGTATCGGTCAGTTCCATGTCGGTGCGGCCGGTGTGCTGGCCGGACTTGGACCACGCGGTTTCGCCGTGGCGTAGCAGTACGAGTCGATGATCATGCAAGCCCATGCCGAGGATTCTGCCCCACGACATGCCGGGTCCGTAGGCCGAAGCACACGGCATCCGAACGTGCCAGGATGGCAATGTGACCCCGCAGCGACGATGCAGAGCGAAGTTGATGAGGAGGAGCGGCGCCAGTGACTGAGGCCCGGATATTGGCAGTGGCCAACCAGAAGGGCGGCGTCGCGAAGACGACGACGGTCGCCTCGCTAGGCGCGGCGATGGCGAAGAAGGGCAGGCGAGTCCTGCTCGTCGACCTGGACGCACAAGGTTGTTTGACCTTCTCGCTTGGCCAAGATCCCGACAAACTACCGGTGTCCGTGCACGAGGTGTTGCTCGGTGACGTCGAACCGAGCGCGGCCCTGGTCGCCACGGTGGAGGGAATGACGCTACTGCCGGCCAACATTGACTTGGCGGGTGCCGAGGCGATGCTGCTGATGCGGGCGGGTCGCGAATATGCGCTCAAGCGCGCGCTGGCCAAACTCTCCGACCAGTTCGACGTGGTCATCATCGACTGCCCGCCCTCGCTGGGTGTGCTCACTCTCAATGGGCTGACGGCCGCCCACGAGGTCATCGTGCCGTTGCAATGCGAGACGTTGGCGCACCGCGGCGTCGGCCAATTCCTCCGCACGGTCGCCGATGTCCAGCAGATCACCAACCCGGAGCTGCGACTGCTTGGTGCGCTGCCGACGCTGTACGACGCCCGTACCACCCACACTCGGGACGTGCTGCTCGACGTCGCCGACCGTTACGACCTGCCGGTGCTGGCCCCGCCGATCCCACGCACGGTCCGTTTCGCGGAGGCCAGCGCGTCGGGCTCGTCGGTGATGGCCGGGCGGAAGAACAAAGGCGCGCTGGCCTACGGCGAGCTGGCGCAGTCGTTGCTCAAGCACTGGAAGACGGGTAAAGCGCTCCCGACGTTTGCCATCGAGGTCTAGCCGGGGACCTAGCCCAGGGCCACTACAGTATCGCCGCGCTGCTCGAACACGCGCGAACCCGAAACGGCTGGGACCACAGCTCTTCCGGGTTGCAGGGTGCCCGGCGGCCGCTGCACCGGGATATAGCGGACGTTCGCGCCGCTGGTCGGGTCGTAGACACCGATCGCGCCGGTGACCGGCACCAGCAGCTGACTCGCCATCATCACGCCGGGTCCCAGCGGCACGGTCTTCTCGCCCGCGGCAATGGTGTAGCGCAACGCCAAGTTGGTCACTTCGAAGACCATGACGGTGTCGCCGGTCCACCAGGTGACCAGGTTGCCGGTCTGCGTCACCACGCCCGGGTTTGTCGGCGGTTTTGCCAGCAGCGTGCTCGACACGGTGGTGCCGGCCTCGTCGATCACCTCGACTCTGGGCTGCGTGCCGGATATTCCGGGCAGATACACCGCAGTGTTGTTTTCCCAGACGGCCAGGACCCGGGCCCCCGAGCCTGTCCCGATTCCGGGTTCGGACACGACGTGTTGCTGGGGCTCGTCGTCCTCCTTGCCCGGACGCAACAAGACGAGCCGCAGGTCGGCTTGGTTATCACAGGCCTCGAACACCGACACGGCCGACGAGCTGGCCGCCGCCGACATGAGCTTGCATCCCGAGTGCAGACCCCGAACCGATGGCTTCACCCGGGCGTCGGTCTCGCCGTAGGCCAGCATCCGGACCATGTCCGAGCGCCATAGTTCGAGCCGGGTTTCGCCCGCCGACAACACCGTCGTGCCGTCGGACGACAGGCGTACATGTGGATCGGCATAGCTGCTGCGCGCTGGCCCACGACGACCGGTGGATCCATCGAGCGTGCTGACTTGGCCGCAACCGCGGTCGTCCTGAAAGACCGCGACTGAGTAGTGGTAGACCCAGGACACCCCGCACAGGTCGCTGTCCCGCGCGTAGCTCCAGCGCGACTCACCGGTGGCCGGGTCGCGCCCGTCCACCTCGCGCCCATTGCCGGTGGTGACCGTCCCACCTGCCACCACGGGCGCGGTGGTGGCAGGGCTCGCGGCTGTCCAGAGCTGACTCAGTGTGGCCGGCACTGCGCGGGCCGGAGTCGGGTTGGTCGCAGGTACGGCGGCCGGCCGACTGATGGTGGCCCGGGCATCGCTGGTCCACCAGATCAGCGACGCTGTGACTGCGACGACGACCGCGATGGTCGCCGCGGCCAAAACGTCGGCCTTGGTGCGGCGTTCAGGTCTGACCATGCGTCAGCGCGAACTCAGCTGATGGGTGCGGCGGTGTCGGCGGGCTTGCGCCGGCGACGACGTCGCCGGGTGGTCCCGGCACTCCCGGCTGGCGTCTCTTTGGGGGCATCGAGGGCAGCGCCATTGGTGCCGGCGTCGGCCGCGTTGCCGCCGGGGTGCCCGGTGGCGGCTTGGCCGCCACGGGTGCGCTGCCGGGTCGAACCGGAGCGCGTGCGAGCGGGCCTTTCTGACCTAGCTTCGCCCGGGGTTTCGCGGCGCTTGACTGGGGATTTGCGTGCCTTGCCGACTGTGCTGCCGGCGTCTTCCGGGATGGACAGTTCGGCGTACAGGTTCGGCGAATTGGAGTACGTCTCGGCCGGGTCGGGGGAGCCCAGGCTCAGCGCCTTGTTGATCAGCGTCCAGCGCGGCAGCTCGTCCCAGTCCACCAGGGTGACGGCGATCCCGGTCTTGCCGGCACGGCCGGTGCGGCCGATCCGGTGCACGTAGGCCTGCTCATCCTCGGGGATCTGGTAGTTGATGACGTGCGTGATGTCGTCGATGTCGATGCCGCGGGCCGCCACGTCGGTGGCCACCAGCACGTCGACGTCACCTGCGCGGAACGCTTTGAGCGCCTTCTCCCGCGCGATCTGCCCCAGATCGCCGTGTACGGCGCCAACCGCGAAGCCCCGCTCGGCCAGCTCGTCGGCGACCTTCTGCGCGGTGCGTTTGGTGCGGGTGAAGATCATCGTCGCGCCGCGGCCCTCGGCTTGCAGGATCCGGCTCACCATCTCCACCTTGTCCAGCGCGTGGGCGCGGTAGACGAACTGCTCGGTGGTGTCGTGGGTGGCCGCTGAGTGCGGTGCCTCGGCCCGGATGTGCGTGGGCTGCACCATGAAGGTGCGTGCCAGGGTGATGATCGGGTCCGGCATGGTCGCCGAGAACAGCATCGATTGCCGGTCGGCGGGGATCTGCCGCAGGATGCGCTCGATGTCGGGCAGGAAGCCCAGGTCGAGCATCTCGTCGGCCTCGTCGAGCACCAGCACCGACAATCCGCCCAGCTGCAGGAAGCCCTGCTGGCACAGGTCGAGCAAGCGGCCTGGGGTGCCCACCACGACGTCGGCGCCGGAGCGTAGCGCCTCGATCTGCGGCTCGTAGGGGCGCCCGCCGTAGATGGACACCACCGACAGCTTGCGGCCGTCTTCAGCGGAGAGGTACTGGGCCGCCACGGTCAGGTCGGCGGTCACCTGGATGCACAGCTCGCGGGTCGGCACGACGATCAGGGCGCGGGGCGCGCCGCTCAGCGGCCTTGCCGCGGTATCGGCCGTGATGCGCTGCAGCAACGGGACACCGAAAGCGAAGGTTTTGCCCATGCCGGTGCGGGCCTGGCCGATGAGGTCGTCGCCGGCGAGCGCCAGCGGCAGGGTCAGTTCCTGGATAGCAAATGGAGACTCAATGCCCTTTTCGGCGAGTGCGCGGACGATTTCGTCGCGGACACCAAGGCTGGCAAAGGTAAGTACAGGGGCAAGTTCAGTTGTGTCTGTCAGTTCAGTCATACGTGGTTGACGAGCCTTTCGGAGACGTGATCGGTCATGTGTCGGTGTTTCTCTGTCGCGGTTCACGCGCGCACGAGTTCCGACTCCGAATACGTCACCGAGTCGCCGGCCCGTTGCTCAGTCTGGTCTTCAGTCTCGACTCAGGCCGGGCGGGCCAGTTGTGCACGCACATTTGCGCAGGTAGCGGCAATACAGCCAATACCTACCTGCATGATAGCCGGTCGACAGCTTGCACCCGTTTACTTTTAACCATGCCGACTAGAGTGAACTTCATGACTTCGCCCCCAGCGGACCAGGTGGAAGCCGGCCAGGTGGACGATTCGAGCACCGCGCGGCTGACCGCGGATCACCCGGGCGTCAACGAGCTGTTCGCCGTGCTCGCCTACGGCGAGGTGGCCGCGTTTTACCGGCTGACCGACGAGGCCCGGATGGCCCCCGACCTGCGGGGACGGATCTCGATGGCGAGCATGGCCGCCGCCGAGATGAATCACTACGAGCTGTTGCGCGATGCCCTGGAGCGCCGTGGGGTCGACGTGGTCGCGGCGATGTCGAAGTATGTCCCGGCGCTGGAGAATTATCACCGGCTGACCATGCCGAGCACCTGGCTGGAGGCATTGGTGAAGACCTATGTCGGTGACGCCTTGGCTTCCGATTTGTACCTGGAGCTGGCCGACGGGCTGCCCGATCAGGTTGCCGACACGGTGCGGGCCGCGTTGTCGGAGACCGGGCACTCGCAGTTCGTCGTCGCCGAAGTGCGCGCGGCCGTGACCACCAGCGGGAAACAGCGCAGCCGGCTGGCGCTGTGGTCTCGTCGGCTATTCGGCGAAGCGATCACCCAGGCCCAGTATCTGCTGGCCGACCATGATGAGCTCGTCGACCTGGTGGTATCGGGCACCGGCGGTCTGGGCCAGCTCAGTGCGTTCTTTGACCGTTTGCAGCAGACCCACGACCGGCGGATGCGCGAACTCGGTCTCAGCTAACGGGTGCAGGTCGCGATGCTCGCGTTGTTGGCGGTGGCGACAACGGTTTGACCTGCGGCGTTGAAGACCGAGCAATCGAGATGACTGTAGATGCTGGTCGCGACCACCGACAGGTTCTGCACCCCGGGGTTCAGCACGATCACCTTCGACCACGGCAGCGCCACGTTGAATTCGGTTTGGGGGTAGCCTCTGGCGTCGGTGTAGACGACGCTCACCAGGTCGAGGAGCTGCTTCGTTCCGGTCACGCTGTAGACGACGGTGCGTGGATCCAGTGTCGCCGCTGGCGCGAGCGCAGTCGGCGAGGGTGCGGCGCTGGGCGGCGTGACTGTGCTGACCGTCTCGGGTGGTGGTTGGGGTTTAGCCGACTTCGGCGCGGAGGCCGCGGGGGCTTGGGTGGTTTGCGCGATCGCGGTCCGGGGAGTGGGCGCCCCCACGGTGGCTTTGGTGGATGCGCTGTCACCGCTGTTGATAACGACCGCTGTCGCAATGGCGCCAAGGGCCACCACACAGCCGACGAATGCCGCGACCGGGCGCCATCGCCGCTCTTCCGGCCAGGCCAGTGCGCCGTAACGGTCTTCGTCGTAGTCGTCTCGGTCGTAACCGTCTCGGTCGTAACCGTCTTGGTCCCAGCCGTCTTGGTCGCAGCCGTCTTCGTCGTAGAAGTCGGCTCCGGCTGTCTCGTGGTCGGGGTAGTCATGAACTAGGCCGCCGCGGGCGTGGAGTGTGTTTCTGATGTCACCGATGTTACTGATGTGACTACCGGGGAACTGGCGTTGTGCGGGTTGTTGACCCAGCTGGGAGCTAATCGTTACCTGCCGACCGCCATCTCGATCGAAGCGCACCAGGAGCGTCAACTAGCCTGCTGCTGACACGTGTGCGATGGAATGCCAACGGAAGGGGCCACCGTGGAGGTCAAGATCGGTATCACGGACAGTCCGCGCGAGCTGGTGTTCTCCAGTGCGCAGACACCCGGTGAAGTCGAAGAACTCGTCACAGCCGCACTGGGCGAGGGTCCTGGTCTGCTGAGCCTGACCGACGAGAAGGGCCGTCGGTTCCTGGTGCACAACGCCAAAATCGCCTACGTCGAGATCGGCGCTGCCGACAGCCGCAAGGTCGGCTTCGGCATCGGGGCGGACGCGGCCGCCAAGGCCGGGAAGGCCGCTAAGAGCGGGTAAGCGGCACGTGCGACAGGCCGCCCCAGGCGAAGTGCACAGTGCCTTCGACGGCGTCGGCCTTGGAAATGGGACGGTCGGAGTCCAGCCAATACCTGGCTGAGTCGACGCTGATGGCAACCAGGCCCACCGCGATCATCCGGGCCCGGTGTGGGTCGAGTCCCGAGTCGGCGCTGATTAGGGCGAACACCGCGTCGATGCACGATTCGGTGGCCACCCGGACCTGCGCGGCGACCTCGGGTTCGGTTACGTAGTCGTTCTCGAAGATCAGTCGGTAACCCTGGCTGTCGTGCTCGATGAAGTCGAAGAACGCCTGGACCGCGGAGTGCAGCCGGCGCCGGTTGTCCGTGGTGGCGCGCAGTGCCTGCTGCACCCCCGAGACCAGGTTGTCGACGTGCCGGCTGAGCACCGCCAGGTACAGTTCGAGCTTGCTCGAAAAATGTTGATAAAGAACGGGTTTGCTGACTCCGGCGCGCTCGGCGATCTCGTCCATGCCGGCGGCGTGATAGCCGTGGTCGACGAAGACGTCGCTGGCAACCACCAGCAACTGGCCACGACGCTCGTCGCGAGGCAGCCGGTTACCTCGCCGATTCGCGGCGGCAATGCCGTCTCCCGATCGACTGCGGTCAGCCGGTTTGACGCCACTGCGTTGCGCCGCCCTGCTCAGATCGCTCATCGGGTCCTCATTTGATTTGTTGGCAACCGGCCGCTGGCTAGGCCGGGGCCAGCCGGGCGGCTCATCGCAGAGACATTACTACCCGCACCTACCAGCGACCTGTGCGCGATTGTCACCGGCGCCGTTGGTGCTGGCAGAAAGGGTTTCGGGCGCCCCGTTGGGCGCGCCAGCGGGCCCGCCCGGCGTGGGCTGTGCGATCCTGGGGAAATGACGTCTGACCGGCCTGTGCCTAGCACCGGTCGCGTCCCGGTGGTTCGTGACGAGTGGCGGGAACCCCTGCGGGCCATGCGAGACCCGATCGAACGAGGCGCCGGACGGTTGCGGGTCGACCGTGAGCGATCGCAGCAATGGCGCAAACAGACCGGGCTGGGGCGGTTCGTGTCCACCTACGGTTGGCGTGCGTATGCGCTGCCCATTCTGGTGACTCTCACAGCGGTGGTGATGTACCAGACCGTTACCGGGCAGGCCGCGAAGCCGACGGCCGCTCAGGCCATGGGCCCGCCGCCCGCGATTGGTGCGGTGGGAACGGCGATCATCGACGCACCGCCTCGCGGGCTCGCCGCATTCGACGCGAATCTGCCGGCCGGGACGCTGCCGGACGGCGGCCCGTTCACCGAAGCGGGCGACAAGACCTGGCATGTGGTGCCCGGGACGACACCGCAGGTCGGGCAGGGCACCGCCAAGGTGTTCCGGTACACCGTCGAGGTCGAAGATGGTCTCGATTCCACGATGTTCGGTGGCGACGAAGCATTCGCGCAGATGGTCGACCAGACGTTGGACAATCCGAAGGGTTGGACGCACAACCCGCAATTCGCGTTTATCAGGATCGACGGAACCAGTGGGAGCAAACCCGACTTCCGGATATCACTCGTATCTCCGGTCACCGTGCGGGAGGGGTGCGGCTACGAATTTCGGCTTGAGACTTCCTGCTACAACCCGTTGTACGGGTCGGAACGGCAGGCGCGGGTTTTCGTCAACGAGGCGCGCTGGATCCGCGGGGCCCTTCCATTCGAAGGTGACGTCGGTTCCTACCGGCAGTACGTCATCAACCACGAGGTCGGCCACGCCATCGGGTATACGCGCCACGAGCCCTGCGACAAGCCGGGTGGTCTGGCCCCGGTAATGATGCAGCAGACGTTTTCCACGTCGAACGACGACGCTGCCAAGTTCGACCCCGAATACGTCAAGGCCGACGGGAAGACCTGCCGATTCAATCCCTGGCCATATCCGATCGCTTGAGCCTGGACCGCAATCGAGGAGAGTTCGGTGTCGACATCGTTGCCACCGCTCGTTGAGCCCGCCGGCCGACTGAGCCGCGCAGAGGTGGCCCGTTACAGCCGCCATCTCGTCATTCCCGAACTGGGTATGGAAGGGCAGCGACGGCTGAAGAACGCCCGTCTGCTGGTCATCGGGGCCGGCGGACTCGGAGCGCCGACGTTGTTGTACCTGGCTGCTGCCGGTGTCGGCACCATCGGGATCGTCGATTTCGACGTCGTTGACGAGTCGAACTTGCAGCGCCAGATCATCCACGGAGTGGCCGACGTCGGGCGGCCGAAGGCCCAATCGGCGCGCGATTCGATCGCGGCTATCAACCCGCTGGTGGACGTGCGGCTGCACGAGTTCCGTTTGGACGCAAGCAATGCCGTCGACCTGTTCAAGCAGTACGACCTGATCATGGACGGCACCGACAACTTCGCCACCCGGTATCTGGTCAACGATGCCGCGGTGCTGGCCGGAAAGCCATACGTGTGGGGCTCGATCTACCGCTTCGAGGGCCAGGTCTCGGTGTTCTGGGAGGACGCCCCCGACGGGCGGGGTCTCAACTACCGCGACCTCTACCCCGAGCCACCGGCACCCGGGACCGTGCCGTCCTGTGCTGAGGGCGGGGTGCTGGGCATCGTCTGCGCCTCCATCGCGTCGGTGATGGGCACCGAGGCGATCAAGCTGATCACCGGCCTCGGTGAGACGCTGCTGGGCCGGTTGATGATCTACGATGCGCTGGCGACGAGCTACCGCACGATCAGCGTCCGCAAGGACCCTGCGGCCCCGAAGATCACCGAGCTGGTCGACTACGAGGATTTCTGCGGCGTGACATCGGGTGGCCCGGTCACCGGCTCGGCCATCACGCCTGGTGAGTTGCGCGACCTGCTGGACTCCGGCAGAGGGGTGGCCCTGATCGATGTCCGCGAGCCGGCGGAGTGGGCCATCAACCACATCGAGGGTGCGCAGCTGATCCCGCAGTCGCTGATCAACTCGGGGGAGGGGCTGGCGCGGCTGCCGCGGGACCGCACGCCGGTGCTCTACTGCAAGACCGGTGTGCGTTCGGCCGAGGCGCTGGCCGTGGTGCAGCGGGCCGGTTTCGCCGACGCGGTGCACTTACAGGGCGGGATCGTGGCCTGGGCCGCGCAGATGCAGCCCGACATGGTGATGTACTAAGCCACGATTATCGCGCTTCTCAGCGCGTCGTGCCGACGCGCATCGTCGCCCGCTCGGACTGGATTATCGCGCTTCTCAGCGCGTCGTGCCGACGCGCATCGTCGCCCGCTCGGACTGGATTATCGCGCTTCTCAGCGCGTCGTGCCGACGCGCATCGTCGCCCGATTAGGCTAATCCGCGTGACAATGGAGCCGCCGCCGGAGCATGTGCTGTCGGCGTTCGGTTTGACCGGCGTGCAGCCCGTCGCCCTGGGTGCCAGCTGGGAGGGTGGCTGGCGATGCGGCGAGGTCGTGTTGTCGATCGTCGCCGACCACGCCCGGGCCGCCTGGTCCGCCCGGGTGCGCGAGACGTTGTTCGTCGACGGGGTCCGGCTGGCCCGGCCGGTGCGCTCCACCGACGGCCGCTACGTGGTCGCCGGGTGGCGGGCAGACACCTTCGTCGCCGGCACACCGGAGGCGAGACACGACGAGGTCGTCTCTGCCGCGGTCCGGCTTCACGAAGCAACCGGGAAGCTGGAACGCCCCCGATTCCTGACCCAGGGACCCACGGCGCCCTGGGCGGACGTCGATGTCTTCATTGCCGCCGACCGCGCCGCATGGGAAGAGCGGCCGCTGCAGTCGATTCCACCGGGCGCGGAGATGGCGCCGACACCAGCGGACGGTCAGCGATCGATCGAGTTGATCAATCAACTCGCCGGCCTGCGTAAGCCGACCAAGAGCCCTAACCAGCTGGTGCACGGAGACCTTTATGGGACAGTGCTTTTCGTGGGCACCGCCCCGCCGGGGATCACCGACATCACGCCATATTGGCGCCCGGCATCGTGGGCGGCCGGCGTGGTCGTCGTCGACGCGCTGTCCTGGGGCGAAGCCGACGACGGACTGATCGAACGCTGGAACGCGCTGCCGGAGTGGCCGCAGATGTTGTTGCGTGCATTGATGTTTCGACTGGCGGTTCACGCGCTGCATCCGCGCTCGACCGTCGAGTCGTTCCCAGGTCTGGCCCGCACCGCGGCGTTGGTACGGCTGGTGCTCTAAATCCTTTCCGGGAACTCATAGCGCACCTCGCGCAGCGCGACCTTGCCGTCGACGGCCAGAACCCCCTCGGCCCGAAGCAGTTCCAGCTGGCGGCTGGTCAAATGCGACGCGGGGCGCCCGGACGCGGTGATCACCCGATGCCAAGGCAGGTCGGAGGAATCGGTCCGCATGATCCAGCCGACGATGCGCGGACTGGAAAGCCCTGCCGCGGCGGCGATGTCGCCGTAAGTCGACACCTTGCCTGACGGAATTGCCGCGACCAATGCGCGCACCCGCTCGACTTGTTCGTCGGTCACCGGAGCCACAGTCAGCTCACTTTCAGCAGCTTGTGGATCAGGGCGGCGACGTCAGCGGGCCTGGTCTCGGCGACCATGTGTTGGCAGTCGAAGTCGAGCAGGTCAAGGTTGGAGCCCAGGCGCTGCTGGAGCGGTTTCACCAGCCGGTCGGTGACATACGGCGGCGAGGTCCGCGTCGCACGCACCAGCGTCGTCGCGGTTCCCGCGGGCGGTAGTACGGCGTCGCGGGCCAGTTCACTCCAATACGACATCATCGCCGGCAAGCTGACTCGCCAGCCGAATCGTCCACTCGGCAGCTTGATCAGGTGTTGGTCGAGATCGCGGTCGAGCACGGCGGGATCCACATCCGCCCACGAGCTGCCCGCCTTCTCTTGGCGGGCCTCTGTGCGGTCGGGATAGTCGGGGGAGGCCAGCATCGCTTCGGCGATGTCGCGCGTCCAGCTACCATCCAGCCCGACCGCCGGGTCGAGCAACAGCAATGCCCCGACCCGGTCGGGCCGGGCGGCGGCCAGATGCATGGCGAGGCCGCCCCCGAACGAATGCCCGACCACCAGCACCGGTTGATCGGACTGCTGGTCGAGGAGTGCGCTGAGTGCCGCGATATTCGCGTCGATGGTCCATGGGGCGGCCCATGACGATTTGCCGTGACCAATCAGATCGGGTGCGGCGATCGCGATTTCGGGCACATAGCCGGCCAGGTGCCCCCAACGCCGCCCGTGGCCGGTCAGGCCGTGTAGCGCGAGTAGCTGTACCGGTCCGGGTGGGCCGAAGCGGTGTACGTGGAGATCGGCGGTCACCCGTCGATGATGCCAGGCCAATCCGACTTGTCGGACCCTTGTGGTGTCATGCCGTTATGTCATACACCTGGGGCGCCGAGGCGGGCGCAGTCCTGCAGCCCGAGGCGCGCGGCCTGCTGCGTGTGCTGGGTGGTCCCGGCACCGGGAAGAGCAGCCTGCTGATCGACGCCGCGGTCGCTCGCATCGGCGCCGGCGTCGATCCGGGATCGGTTCTGCTGCTTACCGGTTCCGGCCGGATCGGGATACGGGCGCGCAGCACATTGACCAAGGCGCTGCTGGGATCCGGCGCGGGCGGCCGCGTTGCGATCCGCGAGCCATTGGTGCGCACCGTGCATAGCTATGCCTACGCAGTCTTACGGCGCGCCGCGGAGCGTGCCGGGGACGCACCCCCTCGGCTGATCACCAGCGCGGAACAGGATGCGATCATCCGGGAACTGCTGGCCGGCGACCTTGAAGACGGACCGCACGCCGCGACCGCCTGGCCCAAGCACCTATGGCCCGCCCTGAGCACCGCAGGCTTCGCCACCGAGCTGCGAAACCTGCTGGCGCGCTGCGCCGAACGCGGCGTGGACCCGACGGAGCTGGAGCGGATGGGTCGCCGTATCAAACGTCCCGAATGGATCGCCGCGGGCCAATTCGCCCGGCAGTACGAGCAAGTGATGCTGCTGCGGGCCGCGGTCGGGACGGCAGCGCCGCAGGCGACGACGCCGGCACTGGGTGCCGCGGAGCTCGTCGGTGCGGCATTAGAGGCGTTCGCGGTCGATCCCGAGTTGCTGGCCGCAGAACGCGCCCGCATCCGCATCTTGTTGATAGACGACGCCCAGCAACTCGACCCGCAGGCAGCCCGACTGATCCGGGTGCTGGCCGCGGGCACCGAAAACTGCGTGGTCGCCGGTGACCCCAACCAGGCGGTATTCGGCTTCCGGGGCGGCGAGGCCACCGAGTTGTTGGCCAGCGACATCCCATCGGTGACGCTGACGGTGTCGCACCGCTGCGCACCCGCGATCGCGCGTGCCGTCAGCGGCATCGCGCGTCGGCTGCCCGGCAGCAGCGCCGGCAGGCAGATCGACGGCACCGGCGCCGAAGAGGGATCGGTGACGGTCGCCCTGGCCGCCACGGCGCACGCAGAGGCAGCGTTGATCGCCGACGCGCTGCGGCGGGCACACCTGATCGACGGGTTGCCATGGTCACAGATGGCGGTGATTGTCAGGTCGGTCCCGCGGGCCGCCGCGCGATTACCCCGCGCGTTGGCCGCCGCCGGAATTCCGGTGGCCGCGCCGGCGGCCGGCGGGTCGCTGGCCGAGGAGCCCGCTGCGCGGGCCCTGCTCACGGTTTTGGGCGCCACAGCTGACGCGCTGGACGGCGAGCGGGCGCTGGCACTACTGACCGGGCCCATTGGTCGCGTCGACCCCGTATCGCTTCGCCAGCTGTGCCGAACGCTGCGGCGCGCCGTCCCCGATGGTGCGTCGATGAATTCCGGCGATCTGCTGGTGCAGGCGCTCGCCGGCCGCGTCTCGCTCTCCGGCGCCCAATCCCGCGCGGTGCAGCGAGTCCGCGCGGTGCTGGATGCGGCCGCCCGCAGCCACCGTGATGGGCAGGATCCGCGCTACACGTTGTGGGCGGCGTGGCATCGGTCCGGTCTGCAGCGTCGGTGGCTTGCGGCGAGCGAGCGCGGCGGCCCCGCCGGCGCTCAAGCCAGCAGGGACCTCGACACCGCGACCGAGTTGTTCGACATCACTGATGACTATGTGTCTCGCACATCCGGTGCGTCGCTGCGCGGGCTTTTGGAACACGTGGCGGCTCTGCAGTTGCCGGGCGTCAATGTTGAACCCGTCGCCGAGCCCGAGCAAGTCCGGGTGCTCAGCGCACACGCCGCGCTGGGACATGAATGGGATTTCGTGGTCATCGCCGGTATGCAGGACGGGTTGTGGCCCAACACGATTCCGCGCGGCGGAGTGCTTGCCACCCAGCGGCTGCTAGACGTGCTGGACGGTGTCACCGAGGATGCTTCGGTGCGCGCGCCGCTGCTTGCCGAGGAGCGCCGGCTACTGGTGGCCGCGATCGGCCGGGCCCGCCGCCGCTTGCTGGCGACCGCCGTTGACAGCGAGACGGGCGGTGCGAGTCTGGAGGCGGCGTTGCCCTCGACGTTCTTCTTTGAGGTCGCGCAGTGGGGCACGAGCGACGGTGATCCCATGGCGCAGCAACCGATCGCGGCGCCACGTGTGTTGTCGACCACGGCGCTGGTGGGCCGGCTTCGCGGCGTGGTATGCGCGCCGAGCGGTGCTATCGATGATTCGGTGCGCACATGTGCGGCAACACAATTGGCCAGGCTGGCGAATGCCGGTGTGCCGGGCGCCGACCCGGCCGGATGGCATGGACTTGTCCCGCTGAGCACCAGCGATCCACTGTGCGACGCGGGCGATCTCGTGACGCTCACACCGTCGACTCTGCAGACACTCAACGACTGCCCGCTGCGCTGGCTGGCCGAACGGCACGGCGGAACAAACGCGCGTGATCTGCGCTCAACGATCGGCTCGGTGCTGCATGCGCTGATCGCCGAACCGCGGAAGACCGAATCGCAACTGTTGGCTGGGCTGGACCGTGCATGGGAGCATCTGCCCTTCGATGCCAGGTGGCACTCCGTCAACGAGCTGGCGCGGCACCGCGCCATGATCCAGGCGTTCGCGGAGTGGCGCGCGCAGACCCGAAGCGAACTGACAGAGGTCGGTGTCGAGGTCGACGTCGACGGAGTCCTTGATTCGTCGTGCCAAGACGGCGGTGAAATTCGGCTGCGCGGCCGCGTCGACCGGTTGGAACGAGACGGCGCCGGCCGGCTGCTGATCGTCGACATCAAGACCGGCAAAACACCGGTCAGCAAGGACGATGCCCAACAACACGCTCAGCTCGCGATGTACCAGTTGGCCGTGGCCGAAGGCCTGCTGCCGACCGACCCCACCGCTACGGAGCCCGGCGGTGCCCGCCTGGTCTACATCGGGAAGACGGGGACGGCTGGCGCCACCGAACGCGAGCAGGATCCACTGACACCCGCCGCACGCGACGAATGGCTCAGCCTCGTCCGGCAGGCGGCCGACGCGACAGCCGGACCGCAGTTCATCGCTCGGCGCAACGACGGTTGCGCGCACTGCCCGATGCGGCCGTCTTGCCCGGCTCACATCGGGTCAGCCGAAGGGACAGCACGATGACGGCGGTGCGTGCGCGCTACAGCCCCGGTGAATTGGCTTGCGCGCTTGGGCTTTTCCCGCCCACTGCCGAGCAGGAGGCCGTCATCGCTGCGCCGCCGGGCCCGCTGGTCGTCATCGCTGGAGCCGGCGCCGGTAAAACCGAAACGATGGCCGCACGGGTGGTGTGGCTGGTCGCTAACGGTTACGCCGAACCCGGCCAGGTGCTCGGATTGACGTTCACCCGCAAGGCGGCCGGGCAGCTGCTGAGGCGCGTCAGATCCCGGCTGGCCCGGCTGGCCGGCGTTGGCCTGGAGCTGGCCGGCCCCGGCGGCCCCGCCGCCGTGGAACCCGCCGGCGCGCCCGTGGTCAGCACCTATCACGCCTTCGCGGGCTCGTTGCTGCGGGAGCATGGCCTGTTGTTACCGGTAGAGCCGGACACCCGGTTGCTCAGTGAGACCGAGCTCTGGCAGCTGGCCTTCGACGTCGTCAACCGGTATGACGGTGAGTTGCGCACCGACAAAACCCCGGCCGCGATCACTTCGATGGTGCTGCGGTTGTGGGGCCAGCTAGCGGAGCACCTAGTGGACACCCGTCAACTCCGCGACACCCACCTCGAGCTGGAGCGGCTGATTCACGGCCTGCCGGCGGGGCCCTCACAGCGCGACCGCGGTCCCAACCAGTCGCTGCTGAAGCTGCTGGCCACCCAAACCGAGCGTGCCGAGCTGGTGCCGCTCCTCGAAGCGTTGCATGAGCGGCTGCGCACGGCCAAGGCGATGGACTTCGGCCTGCAAATGGCATCCGCCGCGCAGCTGGCAGCCACCTTCCCGCAGGTCGGCGCCGACCTGCGGAACCGATACCGCGTGGTGCTGCTCGACGAGTACCAGGACACCGGGCACGCCCAACGCGTCGCGTTGTCGTCATTATTCGGGGGTGGCGTCGATGACGGCTTGGCGCTTACGGCTGTCGGCGACCCGATCCAATCGATCTACGGCTGGCGTGGCGCCTCGGCGACCAATTTGCCGCGCTTCAGCACAGACTTCCCCCGGTCCGACGGCAGTCCCGCACCGGTCCTGGAACTGCGGACCAGCTGGCGCAACCCGCCGCGCACGCTGCGGGTCGCCAACGCGGTATCAGCGGAGGCGCGGCGACGATCGGTTGCGGTGCGCGCGCTGCGCCCGCGCCCGGATGCCCCGCCAGGCACCGTCCGCTGCGCGTTGCTCCCGGATGTCCAGGCCGAACGGGAGTGGATCGCCGATCACCTGCGGGGGCATTACCAGCGAGCCCGGGCCGAAGACGCCAGCCCGCCGACGGCCGCGGTGTTGGTGCGCCGCAACGCGGACGCCGCACCCATCGCCGACGCATTGCGTGCTCGCGGAATCCCGGTCGAGGTTGTCGGGCTGGCCGGGCTGTTGTCCGTCCCCGAGGTAGCCGACATGGTGGCCATGTTGCGGGTAGTGGCCGACCCCGCGGCAGGCGCGGCGGCGATGCGGGTGCTCACGGGTCCACGATGGCGGCTCGGTAGTCGGGATATCGCCGCGCTGTGGCGCCGCGCACAGCTACTTGGCGGGGCGCAGCGGCCGGCCGAGGCAGCCACACCCGAGTCGATCGCGATGACGGCCAGCTCGGATGCCGACGGCCCGTGTCTGGCCGACGCGATCGCCGACCCCGGTGCGGCCGAATCGTATTCTGCTGCGGGATATGGGCGCATCGGCGCGCTGTCTGCGGAACTGAGCGCCCTGCGCGGGCACCTCAACCATTCGCTGCCCGACCTGGTCGCCGAGGTGCGCCGTGTCTTGGGCGTCGACTGCGAAGTCCGGGCGTCAGCCCCGTCGTCTCCGGCTGCGGGCGCGTGGGCCGGCGCCGAACATCTCGATGCGTTCGCCGATGTCGTCGCCGGCTACGCCGATCGCAGCAGCGCGACCGACGCGGCCGCCGCGACGTCGGTGCCAGGACTGCTGGCCTACCTGGATGCGGCCGAAGTGGTTGAAAACGGCTTGTCGCCAGCACCTTTAGTGGTCTCTCGAGACAGGGTGCAGGTGCTTACCGTGCACTCCGCGAAGGGCTTGGAATGGCAGGTAGTGGCGGTCGCACACCTGTCGGGCGGAACCTTTCCGTCGACCGCATCGCGCAGCAGCTGGCTTACCGACGCCTCCGAGCTGCCCCCGCTGCTTCGCGGCGACCGCGCCGCGGCAGGATCGTTCGGCGTCCCGGTCATGGACACGTCGGCGGTTACCAATCGAAAGCAGCTGTCGGACTTGATCTCCGAGCATCGACGCCAGCTCGATCAGCGGCGCGTGGACGAGGAGCGGCGGCTGCTATATGTCGGCATCACCCGTGCCGAGGACACCTTGCTGATTTCCGGGCACCACTGGGGTTCTACCGGGATCAAACCGAGGGGTCCGTCGGATTTCCTGTGCGAGCTCAAGGAGGTCATCGACCGTTCGACCGAGGCGGGCGATCCCTGCGGGGTCGTGGAATACTGGGCGCCCGAGCCGGCCGAAGGTGAGCGAAACCCATTCCGCAACAATGTTGTCGAAGCGATTTGGCCCGCAGATCCATTGACTACCCGGCGCGGCGATGTCGAACGCGGTGCAGCACTGGTGACGCATGCGATGTCGGCCGACACGGGTGCAGCCGGTGACGACGTCGAGGGCTGGGGCGCCGACATTGACGCTCTACTGGCCGAGCGTGCCCGCGCTTGGCAGCCGCCGGCCCGCATTCTGCCCGGTCAGTTGTCGGTGAGCGGTCTGGTGGAACTGGCCCGCGACCCGGTGGGGGCGGCACAGCGGCTGATGCATCGGCTGCCGGCACGTCCAGACCCGCAGGCATTGCTGGGCAACGCATTCCACGCCTGGGTCCAGAAATTCTATGGTGCTGAGTGGCTGTTCGATCTCGGTGACTTGCCGGGCGCGGCGGACTCCGACGTTGGCGACACTCGCGAGTTGGCCGCGTTGCAGGTGGCGTTCACCGGGTCGCCGTGGGCGGCGCGCACCCCCGTGGCAATCGAGGTGCCGTTCGAGATGCCCATCGGGGACACGGTCGTCCGGGGTCGCATCGACGCGGTGTTCCCGGACCCCGATGGCGGGGTGACGATTGTGGACTGGAAAACCGGTCAACCGCCGCGCGGGCGCGAAGCCATGCGGCAGGCCGCGGTCCAGCTCGCTGTCTATCGCCTGGCGTGGGCCGCTTTGTCCGGGTGCACGGAATCGTCGGTTCGCACCGCGTTCCACTACGTGCGCACCGGCGCCACCGTCGTACCCGATGAGTTGCCCGATTCCGCCGAGCTGGCCGGGTTGCTCGCCGGCTCCCGCGCAGGCCACGATGTCGCGGTCTGAGGCGATCAAGTATCTGCGGACCCGGGATCGTGGTTACATTTGAGGCGTGCGGGTGGCGTGCTGTTGTGTTCGGCCGATGACGGAGCGCTGTGCGCAAGGGTAGGTTACGTCGGCTGGGGGGTCTCGACGAGACTCTGACCGCCCAGCCCGGTCACCTGTTGGTTGGCGTGCTACGCATCCCCGAAGAGCGCGGCAGCCCCGGCCGCGTCGTCACCCGCCGGTTGGCCATTGCGTTGTTGTTGTTGTTGGCGGCCGCTTTGGTCGTCTATCTGGACCGAAGCGGGTATCGCGATGTGCGCGGCGTCCCGCTGAGCTTCCTGGATTGCCTTTACTTCGCGGCGGTGTCGCTGTCGACGACCGGCTACGGCGACATCACGCCATATACCGAGACCGCGCGTCTGGTCAACACCGTGGTATTCACGCCGCTGCGCATCGCGTTTTTGGTCGTGCTGGTCGGCACGACGCTCGAGTTGCTCTCCGAGCGATCCAGGCAAGGGTGGAAGATCCAGCGTTGGAGGAACAAAGTGCGCAACCACACCGTCGTGATCGGCTACGGCACCAAGGGCAAGAGGGCGGTCGCCGCCAGGCTTAGTGATGAGGATGCCCAGGGTGAGATCGTCGTCGTCGACACCGATCGGAGCGCACTCGAGCACGCCGCGACCGCCGGCCTGGTCACCGTGCACGGCGACGCCACCAAATCCGACGTCCTGCGCTTGGCCGGGGCCCAGCACGCGTCCGCGATCATCGTCGCCACCAACCGCGACGACACCGCCGTGTTGGTGACACTGACTGCGCGAGAGCTGGCGCCCAAGGCCAGGATCGTGGCGGCGATCCGTGAGGCCGAGAATTCACACCTGTTGCGGCAGTCCGGCGCGGACTCGGTGGTGGTTTCTTCGGAGACCGCCGGCCGGCTGCTGGGGCTGGCCACCACCACGCCCAGCGTCGTGGCGATGATCGAAGACCTGTTGACCCCGGACACCGGGCTGGCCATCGCCGAACGCGAGGTGGAGCAGTCTGAAGTCGGTGGCTCACCGCGGCACCTGAGCGACATCGTGCTCGGCGTGGTGCGCGACGGCCACCTATTGCGGATCGGCGCACCTGAAGTCGACGCCGTCGAGGCGACTGACCGGCTGCTGTACATCCGAAACGCGGGCCACTAGTGGATTTCGAGTTGCAGACTGTTCCGCTGCTTTCGCGTGTCGGCGCCGACAGGGCCGATGAACTGCGCACCGATGTCGAGGCGACCACCGCGGGATGGGCGGAAGCGGCTCTGCTGCGGGTTGATTCGCGCAATCAGGTATTAGTAGCCAATGGCAGGGTGGTCCTCGGCCGGGCGGCCGCGCTGGCCGACACACCGCCGCCGGACGCGGTCTTTCTTGGCCGTATCGAGGGTGGTCGCCATGTCTGGGCAATCCGGGGTGCGCTGGAAGCGCCTGAAGATCCCGGCGCCCAAGCCGAGGTGTTGAACCTTCGCAGCCTTGGCCCGATCTTCGACGACACCAGCAGCCAACTGGTGTCGTCGGCTGCCGCATTGCTGAATTGGCATGACAGCGCGCGATTTAGCGCGGTGGACGGCTCGCCGACGAAACAGGCAAGGGCCGGCTGGTCACGCGTCAACCCGCTGAACGGTCACGAAGAATTCCCACGCATCGACCCGGCGGTGATCTGTCTGGTTCATGACGGCGCCGACCGTGTGGTGCTGGCTCGCCAGGCGGTGTGGCCCGAGCGGATGTTTTCGCTGCTGGCCGGGTTCGTTGAGGCCGGCGAGTCGTTCGAAGTATGTGCTGCCCGGGAGATCCGTGAGGAAATCGGTCTGACGGTGCGGGATGTGCGCTATCTGGGCAGCCAGCCGTGGCCGTTTCCGCGCTCGCTGATGGTCGGCTTCCATGCCCTGGGCGACCCAGACGAGGAGTTCTCGTTCAACGATGGTGAAATCGCCGAGGCGGCGTGGTTCACCCGCGACGAGGTGCGCGCCGCACTTGACGCCGGGGATTGGACGACCGCGTCGTCGTCGGAATTGCTGCTGCCCGGGTCGATCTCGATCGCTCGTGTGATTATCGAATCCTGGGCGGCAATCGACCCGAGTGCTAATTGATCCGATCAGTGATCGTCTGCAGGACGTTGCTCGCGATCTGATCCGCGGACTCAAGACCCTCGACGCCGACGGAAACCAACACCAAAGACTTGCTGCGATAAACATGGCTCCACTTCTCCGCGGAGATTCTCAGGGTTGAGGGATCCGGCTTGTCTAGGGCGAAGTCGTAGCTAGCGTCGTGCAGCGCAACACACGCCTGCAGAGACGATTCCAGCTGCCCGAACGCTGCGAGCTCCGAAGCCGAGTTTGGGTAGCGGGCAACTGCCTGACTGACTCCGTTGACCATTTCGTTGCCGCCGGGTGCTATGTCGTCGGTTACCCCGTGATAACCCGCACTGCGAAACTCTGACCAGGCACTGCCGAATGTTTGATCATTATGTCCCAGCACTCGACACGGCATAGGAGCGTTCGCGTTCGCGGGCGGCGGCTTCTGCAAGTCCCATTCTGGATGTGGCGTGAGGCCATCGGCGTTGGCGATGTGCCGCACATCGGCGAGGCTGACGATCAAGCCATCGACAACGGACGCGGGCGGGCTGCTCGACTTGGCCGGCGGTCTCGAATGCGAGCACCCCGACATCAAGCTCACCGCGGAGTACATAACGACAGCCGCCCAGGCCACCCTCATCCGAGTTGGCACGTTGGCCGTCTTCTTGAATTCGACGCCATGGTCCGGTTTTGGTTACCCCGCGACCTGGGCCAGCTTCGCTTTGACCTCGGCTGCGCTCGGATTGGTCAGCGTCGAACCGTCAGGGAACTTGACGGTCGGAACCGTGCAGTTGCCGCCGTTGACCGAGCCGACGAACTCGGCCGCCGCCGAATCGTGTTCGATGTCGACCGCTTCGTAGGGGATTCCGTTGGATTTCAGCACCGTCATCAGCCTGTGGCAGTAGCCACACCACGACGTGGTGTAAACGGTCAACGCTGCGTCGCTCATGCCTCGTAAACGTAGTCGAGCGGCCAAGCATTCGGTGAAGCGGGCGGCGGCGGCGGCAACTCGCCGACGCGACACGCGAGGCTGGGCAATTCTGGCGTGGCGCTGCACCCGGTTTGTCGGCCGCCGCTGACAAGATGGACGGTATGCCGATGGTCGCTGATCCTTTGACCGCCGGGCTGGACGACGAGCAGCGCGAAGCCGTGCTGGCTCGGCGCGGCCCTGTGTGTGTGCTTGCCGGCGCCGGTACGGGAAAGACTCGCACCATCACTCATCGGATCGCCCAGCTGGTAGCGAACGGTCATGTCGCGGCAGGGCAGGTGCTGGCGGTCACATTCACCCAGCGTGCGGCCGGTGAGATGCGGTCCCGGTTGCGGACGCTCGACGCCTCCGCCCGGGCCGGTTGCGGCGTCGGGGCGGTGCAGGCCCTGACGTTTCACGCGGCCGCGCATCGGCAGCTGCGGTATTTCTGGCCGCGGGTGATCGGCGACACCGGCTGGCAGCTGTTGGACAGCAAGTTCGCGGTCGTGGCCAGGGCGGCCAGCCGCACCAGGATGAACGTCAGCACCGACGACGTGCGGGATCTGGCCGGTGAGATCGAGTGGGCCAAGGCGTCGCTGATCGGCCCGGAGGAATACCCGGCCGCGGTGGCCGCCGCCGGTCGGGACATCCCCCTGGACGCCGCGAAGATCGCCACCGTCTACTCCGCATATGAGGGGCTCAAAGTTCGTGACGAGGCGGTCGCCCTGCTCGACTTCGACGACCTGCTGCTACATACGGCGGCGGCGATTGAAAACGACGCCGCCGTGGCCGAAGAGTTCCGGGATCGCTACCGCTGCTTTGTCGTCGACGAGTATCAGGACGTCACCCCGTTGCAACAGCGGGTGCTTTCGGCGTGGTTGGGCGATCGGGACGACCTGACCGTGGTCGGCGACGCCAATCAGACCATCTACTCGTTCACCGGAGCCTCGCCTCGTTTCCTGCTCGACTTCTCGCGGCGTTTTCCCGACGCAACGGTGGTTCGTCTCGAGCGCGACTACCGCTCCACACCGCAGGTGGTGTCACTGGCCAACCAGGTGATTGCCGCGGCCCGCGGCCGGGTTTCGGGCAGCAAGCTTCAGCTGGTCGGCCAACGTGAGCCGGGTCCGGCCCCGTCGTTTCACGAGCATCCCGACGAGGCTGCTGAGGCCGCCGCGGTGGCCGCGTCGATAGGCAGATTGATCAAGTCCGGCACGCCGCCGTCCGAGGTCGCTGTGCTCTACCGGGTCAATGCGCAGTCCGAGATCTACGAGGAGGCGTTGACCGCGGCGGGTATTGCCTATCAGGTCCGTGGCGGCGAAGGGTTTTTCAACCGTCAGGAGATCAAACAGGCGTTGCTGGCGCTGCACCGCGCGGCGGAGCGAGGCGCCGAGGGCTCATTGCCGGACGCGGTCCGCGGGGTGCTGGAACCGTTGGGCCTCACCGCCGAGGAACCGGTCGGTACCCGAGCCCGGGACCGCTGGGAGGCACTGACCGCGCTGGCCGAACTGGTCGACAACGAAGTGGCGCAAAACCCGCAGCTGGCACTTCCGGAGCTGGTTGCCGAGCTACGGATCCGGGCCGACTCGCGGCACCCACCCGTCGTGCAGGGCGTCGCCTTGGCGTCATTGCATGCCGCCAAGGGGCTTGAGTGGGACGCGGTTTTCCTGGTCGGACTGGCCGATGGCACACTACCGATCTCGCACGCGCTCGCACATGGGCCTGAAAGCGAGCGTGTCGAGGAGGAGCGTCGACTGTTCTACGTCGGAATCACCAGAGCACGCGTGCATTTGGCGCTCAGCTGGGCGTTGTCACGGTCTCCCGGCGGACGTCAGAGCCGCAAGCCGTCCCGGTTCCTCAACGGCATTGCGCCACAGACGCGTGCCGAGGCGGCGCCGAGCAAGTCCCGGCGCAACCGCGGCGCCCCGACCCGTTGCCGGATATGCAACAACGAGTTGAGCACGCCGGCGGCCGTCTTGTTGCGCCGTTGCGAGACATGTGCTTCCGACATCGACGAGGAGTTGCTGCTGCAACTCAAGGCTTGGCGGCTCGATACCGCCAAGGAACAGAGCGTGCCTGCCTATGTCGTCTTCAGCGACAACACCCTGATCGCGATCGCCGAAATGGTGCCCGTCGACGATGCGGCTCTGATCGCGATCCCAGGTATCGGTGCACGCAAGCTCGAGCAGTACGGACCTGACGTGCTGGAGTTGGTTCGCCGCCGCAAAGGATAAACCTGCAGGTCAGAAAATCGTTTGCGGCCGGTTGCTGCTACCGTTTACCCTCGAGACGCAGATTGCTGGATTGCGGAATTCCTGAGAGGAGGGCGGCCATGATGATCAACAACGTATTCGGCGTAGGCGCGGTACCGGCCGCGCGAGCCTCCCACGTCGCCCATGCCGCCCATGCGGCGGCCAAGCACAGCGTCGCCGCCGCGACAGACGCGTCCGTAGGAACTACGTAACGAGCCCAGCTCTCGCCAAATGGCCACGGACCCGAAGTCATAAGGATCCGTGGCCATAGTTTTAGGGTCAACACCCCGCAAACCTGGTCCGGATCACCCGAGAAGGACAGTCACCAGACCAGGAAGCAGGTGAACGGACATGTCGGCACCGACAGTCCCTAAGCAGAAGCTGCCGGTATTGCCATGTCACGTCGGCGATCCCGACCTGTGGTTCGCCGACACTCCAGCCAACCTGGAGCGCGCCAAGACGCTCTGCGCGAGCTGCCCGATTCGTCGCCAATGCCTGGCCGCCGCCCTGGAACGGGCCGAACCCTGGGGGGTATGGGGCGGTGAGATTTTCGAGCGAGGCTCAATTGTGGATTACAAACGTCCGCGTGGGCGTCCGCGCAAAGATGTTGCGGCTTAAGTTATCGCCGCGAGAGTGCAACTGCCGACACGTTTTTCGAGAGACAGCGTCGTTACTTGCACTTTCGCGGCGTCATTCAACGAAACCGGGGACTAGCTCCTCCGTCAGCGCTTTGATCGGCACATGTGCATCGAGCTGACACAGAATCGCGGTCACCGACGCGATTACCCGCATCGGGATAACCAGCTTGGGCGGTAGGTCCATCTGCCGGGCCGTCTTGATCTGCGACACCGACCGGTCTAGCTGGCTGTAGGTCATCTTCTGCAGCCACTTGCGGGTGTAGTGGAAGACCTCGACCTCGATGGGCTCGACGTACTGGCGCAGCATCTCATCGATGTCGCGCACCGAAACCTGTTGGCCCTTCTGGATGAAGCCGACCTTCTCCATGGTCGGCAACAGCAGGTCGTAGTTCTTGTCGCGGGCCAGCCGAATGGTCATCCCGAGCTCGACCGGCAAGCCGCCAGGCAGGGGAGCGACGGCGCCAAAGTCGATGACACCCATCCGACCGTCGGGCAGCAGCATGAAGTTGCCCGGGTGGGCGTCGCCATGCTGCATCTCCAGCCGGCGCGGCGCGTCGAAGGTGAGTTCCAGAAGCCGGGTGCCGATCAGGTCGCGCTGTTCGGGGGTTCCGTTGCGGATGATTTCCGCCAACGGCACGCCCTGGATCCATTCTTGGACCACCACCTTGGGTGCACTGGCTACGACGCGTGGCACCGCGAAGTGCGGGTGGTCCGCGTACGCCTTGGCGAACTTGCGTTGGTTGTCGGCCTCCAGCCGGTAGTCGAGTTCCATCTCGGTGCGCTCGATCAGCTCGTCCACGACGCCCTGGACGTCGGCGCCGGGGGAAAGCTGTTTGAACACCGAGACCATCCGTTGCATGGTCTTGAGGTCTGCCCGCAGGGCCTCGTCGGCTCCCGGGTATTGGATCTTGACCGCAACGTCGCGGCCATCGGACCACACCGCCTTGTGCACCTGCCCGATGCTGGCCGAAGCCACCGGGGTGTCGTCGAACGCCGCGAACCGGCTCCGCCATTTAGTGCCCAGCTGGGCGTCGAGCACCCGGTGCACCTTGTCGGCGGGCAGCGGCGGGGCGTCTTTCTGCAGCTTGGTCAGCGCGTCGCGGTAGGGCTCGCCGAAGTCCTCGGGAATCGCGGCTTCCATCACGGATAAGGCCTGGCCGACTTTCATCGCGCCACCCTTGAGCTCGCCCAGGACGTTGAACAACTGGTTGGCGGCCTTCTCCAGCAACTCGGCCTGGACGTCGTCCTTTGACTTGCCCGTCAGCCGCTTACCGAACCCGAGCGCCGCCCGGCCGGCGAACCCGACCGGAATGCTGGCCAGCTTCGCGTTGCGCGCGGCCTGACCACGTTTGATGTCTGACACATAACCCATCATCCACGACGTTCGGACTTGACCACGTCAACATGAGCACAAGGGGTGCCTGGTCCATTGACGCGCGACGATGGCGCCCGCGTTGAGATCGAACTCCAGGGTTGCGTTCAGCGCCTGAGGCGGCCCGAGATCGGGTGACAGTTCATGCCCGCGAACCGCCGCGATCACCCGGTTCACCTGGCTGAGTGCCAGCGCCGTCGTTGCCAGCAGGGTGGCCTGGTCGGCCACCCCGATGGTGTCCCGCAGCTGGGCAGCGATAGCCGGCCACGCGGCGTCGCGGTCGCTACGGTGCCGATCGGCGCAGCTCAGGCAGCTGGTCACGCCGGGGATCACCAGCGGTCCCACCAGCCCGGTGCCGTCTCGCACGCGAACCGCAAGATGGGGGACGCCCCGGCCGTGCAGATCGCGCACCATCCGCGGGTCGGCGACCAGGTAGTCGGTAAGCACCACCAGATCCACGGCGGCGGGTGACACCGCGGCATGCGGCTGGCTGCTGTGCGCGATCCGGGCACCCGAGCAGCGCAGCGCTTCCACGAGCAGGTCCGACAGCGGTCCGCGGCCATGTACCCGGATAGAGGCGGCCCGGCCGCGGGATGGAGGCAATCCGCGGGTCGCGACGCCTGCGCTCACCAGTTGCGCGACGAGGTTCGCCAGGCCACCAGCGTCCGCCAGGCCGCGGTCGACGGCCTGCCGCTGCAATTCGGCTATCGGTATCGGTGACCGCATGGACCGCAGTAGGGCGGCCAACTCTGTCGCCGTCAGGCCGCATGGTGGGCGGACCAGCACGGCGCGGCGGGGATCCCAGCCCACCTGGACGGCCCCATCGGGGCGCAGCAGCACCGGCATCGCCGGATCCAACGCATACAGAGAAGGCGCGGCCCGCGGCATGAGTTGAGACTGTGCCATGAGCAGGTCGGGCGCCTCGCTCAGTTATCCACAGAACCGTCCTGGTCGTCCTGCTCGAGGCGGGCGATCGCTTCGTCGATGCCGCTGGTGTCGCCACCGATGACTCGGTCGATGAAGCCGGCCGGGTCGTCGAGATCATCCGCGCCAGGCAGTAGGTCTGGGTGTTGCCAGATGGCGTCGCGGGCGTCCGCACCGGCGGCCTCGGTCAGCCGCTCCCACAGCGCGGCGGCCTCCCGCAGCTTGCGTGGCCGCAATTCCAGGCCGACGAGCGTCGCGAATGTCTGTTCGGCCGGGCCACCGCTGGCCCGGCGCCGCCGCAGTGTCTCGCCGAGCGCGGCCGCGCCGGGAATCCGGTCGCCCAGGGCCGCGGTCACCACTACCTGCACCCAACCCTCGATGAGTGCGAGCAGTGTCTCCAGCCGCTCCAGCGCCTGCATCTGCGCCGGGGTGGCCTTCGGCTCGAAAACTCCCTGACCGAGCAGGTTTTCGATGGCCGCCGGGTCGGCCAGCGACTCCGGATTGAAGTCGCGTGCGAGCTCCTCGATTCCGCTCATGTCGATCTTCATGCCCGTGGCGTAGGCCTCTACGGCGCCCAGCAATTGGCTCGACAGCCACGGCACATGGCTGAACAGCCGGTGGTGGGCGGCTTCACGGGCGGCCAGAAATGTCAGGATCTCGCTGCGTGGCAGTTCGAGTCCGGCGGCGAAGGCTTCGACGGCGTCCGGCAGTATCGCCGCCACGCCCTTGGGGCCCAGCGGCAGGCCGATATCCGTAGAGGTCAGCACTTCGCGAGACAACCTGCCCAGCGCCTGGCCCAGCTGCGAGCCGAACGCCATGCCACCCATCTGCGACATCATCGAAAGCAGCGGGCCGGCCATGCTCTTGGCCTCGTCGGGCAGCGCAGACGCCCACACCGTCGAGATCTGCTGGGCCATCGGATCGCACAGCCGCTTCCAGATCTCCAAGGTGTTGTCTACCCAGTCGCTTGGGCTCCAGCCCACTGTTTTGCTGGTGCCCGCGGGCAGCGCGGTGGCCCCATCCAGCCAGGTGTCGGCGAGATGGACCGCATCGACAATCGCCGCGTTGGTTGTGGCCGGGATCGGCGCCACAAACCCGATGGAGCTCGACGCCACGCGCCGCGCCAGTTCGTAGTTGACCGGACCCGTCTCTTTGCCGCCGGCCATCACGGAGCTCGAGTTGCTGAACATCTGACCCAGCTGGGTGAAGATCTGCCCCAAGTCACCCATGCCGAAGTCGCCACCGATGCCGAACGCGCCCAGCGGGTCTGAGGCTCCCGAACCGGCCTCGCGGTCTTTCTTCCCGTGTTGGTCGCGGTCGGGGTCGTCGTCTCCGGGGGAGAAGCCGAAAGGCAGGTCAGCCATAACGTCAACGGTACTCATAGCAGGGCGAGAACGCGCCATCCGCGGTCAAGCTCGTAGCTGAACGAGCCCCGTTCGGCCCCGTCTAGTGTTATCGGCGTGAACAGGCGGATTCTGACCTTGCTGGTCGCGCTGGTGCCGATCCTGGTATTCGGCGTGTTGCTCGCCGTGGTGACAGTGCCGTTTGTGTCGCTGGGTCCGGGTCCCACCTTTGACACGCTCGGCGAGGTCGACGGCAAGCAGGTTGTACAGATCGAGGGCACCCAGACCCACCCGACAACGGGCCACCTGAACATGACGACGGTGTCTCAGCGCGACGATCTGACCTTGGGTGAGGCCTTGGCCCTGTGGCTCTCCGGACAAGAACAGTTAGTGCCGCGCGATCTCGTTTACCCGCCGGGGAAATCGCGGGAGGACGTTGACAAGGCCAACAACGCCGACTTCAAGCAATCCGAGGACAGCGCCGCGTATGCGGCTCTGGGATTCCTGAAATATCCGGTGGCGGTGACGGTCGCGACGGTCACCGATCCGGGTCCGTCAGCGGGCAAGCTGAAATCCGGGGACGCGGTAGACGCGGTTAACGGCACCCCGGTGGCCAGCGTCGAGCAGTTCACCGGGCTACTCAAGGCCACCAAGCCCGGCGACGTGGTGACGATCGATTTTCGGCGCAAGAACGAGCCGGCCGGCGTCACGCAGATCACGTTGGGCACAAACAAAGACCGCGATTACGGCTTCCTGGGTGTCGCTGTGCTTGATGCGCCGTGGGCGCCGTTCGCGGTGGACTTCAACCTCGCCAACGTCGGTGGGCCCTCCGCCGGGCTGATGTTCAGCCTGGCGGTTGTCGACAAGCTGACCACCGGCGACTTGGCCGGGTCAACGTTCATCGCGGGCACCGGCACGATCTCCGCCGACGGCAAGGTCGGCCAGATCGGGGGAATCACGCACAAGATGGCCGCCGCCCACGAGGCCGGCGCCACGGTCTTTCTGGTGCCCGCCAAGAACTGCTACGAGGCGAGCTCGGACAACCCGTCCGGGTTGCGCCTGGTGAAGGTCGAGACGCTCAACCAAGCGGTGGATGCGTTGCACGCGATTACTTCGGGGGGCCAGGCCCCAAGTTGCTGACGGGTTATCGCGCAGCGATGCGTAGAGTTGTGACCGTCGCCGGCTAAGACCCGGCGAAGTCCAGGCCAGCCAGTTGATCAGGGAGCGTAGCCAGTGGGGATGCGGCCCACCGCAAGAATGCCGAGGCTGACTCGGCGCAGCCGGACGCTGATCATGATCGCACTGGGTTTGATCATTGTGCTGCTCGCCGGCCCGCGGCTGATCGACGCTTACGTCGACTGGCTGTGGTTCGGTGAGCTTGGTTACCGATCGGTGTTCACCACTGTCCTGGTCACCCGCGTTGTGGTGTTTGTGGCCGCGGGACTGCTGGTCGGCGGCGTCGTGTTCGCGGGGCTCGCCATCGCCTACCGCACCCGGCCGGTTTTCGTCCCGAGTAACGAAGCAGATCCGGTCGCGCGTTATCGCACCGCCGTGTTGGCACGACTACAATTGGTGGGCCTTGGAATCCCGGCCGCGATCGGTCTGCTGGCCGGCACCGTCGCGCAGAGCTACTGGGTGCGCATCCAGCTGTTCTTGCACGGCGCGGAGTTCGGGATCAAGGATCCCCAATTCGGCAAAGACCTCGGTTTCTACGCATTTGACCTGCCGTTCTACCGGCTGGTGCTCAGCTTTATGTTCGTCGCGGTCTTTCTGGCCTTTGTTGCGAACGTCTTGTCGCATTACATCTTTGGCGGAATTCGGCTCTCGGGACGGGCTGGCGCGCTGAGTCGCTCAGCGCGGATTCAGCTGGTCACCCTGGTGGGCTTGCTGGTGCTACTCAAAGCCGCTGCCTATTGGGTGGACCGCTACGAGTTGCTGTCGCACACCCGCGGCGGCAAGCCGTTCACCGGCGCCGGGTACACCGACATCAACGCCGTGTTGCCGGCGAAGCTGATCCTGATGGCGATCGCGGTGATCTGCGCCGCCGCGGTGTTCTCCGCGATCATCTTGCGGGACTTGCGAATTCCAGCTATCGGCCTGGTCTTACTGCTGTTGTCGTCGCTGATCGTGGGCGCCGGCTGGCCGTTGGTCGTCGAGCAGATCAGCGTGAGACCCAATGCCGCGCAAAAGGAAAGCGAATACATCCTCCGAAGCATCACCGCGACGCGGCAAGCCTATGGCCTGACCACCGACGTGGTGACCTATCGCAATTACACCGGTGACGGGCAGGCCACCGCGCAGCAGGTCGCTGCGGACCGCGCGACCACGTCGAACATCCGGCTGCTCGACCCGACGATCATCAGCCCGGCATTCACCCAGTTCGAGCAAGGCAAGAACTTCTACTATTTTCCCGACCAGCTGTCCATCGACCGCTACCTCGACCACAACGGGTCGTTGCGCGACTACGTCGTCGCGGCCCGCGAACTCAACCCGGACCGGCTGATCGACAACCAGCGTGACTGGATCAACCGCCACACGGTCTACACCCACGGCAACGGCTTCATCGCGTCGCCGGCCAACACCGTGCGCGGCATCGCCAACGACCCCAACCAGAACGGCGGGTACCCGGAGTTCCTGGTCAACGCTGTCGGCGCCAACGGTGGCGTGGTCTCCGACGGGCCGGCGCCGCTGGACCAGCCGCGCATCTACTACGGGCCGGTCATCTCGAACACCCCCGCCGATTACGCCATCGTCGGCCGTAACGGCACCGACCGCGAATACGACTACGAGACGAACACCGAAACCAAGAATTACACCTACGCCGGCACCGGCGGGGTTCCGGTCGGCAGCTGGCTATCCCGGAGCGTCTTTGCCGCCAAGTTCGCGGAGCGAAACTTTCTGTTCTCCAACGTGATTGGTTCCAACAGCAGAATCTTGTTCAATCGTGATCCGGCGCAGCGGGTCGAGGCGGTGGCGCCGTGGCTGACAACCGACAGTGCCGTGTACCCGGCGATCGTCAACAAACGAATGGTGTGGATCATCGACGGCTACACCACGTTGGACAATTACCCGTATTCCGAACTCACCTCGCTGGAGTCGGCGACCGCAGACTCGACCGAGGTGGCGTTCAATCATTTGGGGCCCGACAAGCAGGTTTCCTACATCCGTAATTCGGTGAAGGCCACCGTGGACGCTTATGACGGCACCGTGACGCTCTACCAGCAGGACGAACAGGATCCGGTGCTCAAAGCCTGGATGCAGGTCTTCCCGGGGACCGTCAAACCCAAGAGCGACATCACGCCCGAGCTCGCGGAGCATCTTCGCTATCCCGAAGACCTGTTCAAGGTGCAGCGGATGCTACTGGCCAAATATCACGTCAACGACCCGGTGACGTTCTTCTCCACGTCGGACTTCTGGGACGTGCCGCTGGACCCGAATCCGACCGCCAGCAGCTATCAGCCGCCGTACTACATCGTCGCGAAAAACATTGCCAAGCAGGATAATTCGTCGTCATACCAGCTGACCACCGCGATGAACAGGTTCAAGCGTGACTACCTGGCGGCTTTCATCAGCGCCAGTTCCGATCCCGCCACCTACGGCAAGATCACGGTGCTGACCATCCCGGGCCAGGTCAACGGTCCGAAGCTGGCCAATAACGCGATCACCACCGATCCGGCGGTTTCCCAGGATCTCGGGGTGATCGGACGCGACAACCAGAACCGGATCCGTTGGGGCAACTTGCTCACCCTGCCGGTGGCCCAGGGCGGGCTGCTCTACGTCGAACCCGTCTTTGCCTCCCCGGGAGCCAGCGACGCCGCCTCGTCGTATCCGCGCCTGATCCGGGTAGCGATGATGTACAACGACAAGATCGGCTACGGCCCCACTGTGGGCGACGCACTCACTGGGCTTTTCGGCCCGGGCGCCGGCGCTGCCGCCACGGGCATTGAACCCACCGAGGCCGGTGCCCCGCCGATCCCGGCGAACCCGCCGACGCCGGCCGGGACACCGGGATCACCCCCCGCGCCGATTGCGGCCCCGCCGGCGCCCGAGGGATCGGCCGCGTTGTCGCCCGCCAAGGCCGCGGCGCTGCAGGACATCCAAACGGCGATCGGCCAGGCGCGTGACGCGCAAAAGCGGGGCGACTTCGCCGGGTACGGTTCGGCGCTGCAGCGGCTTGACGACGCCATCACCAAGTTCAACAATGCCAAGTAGATAGCAGGCCCGGCCAAGGAGACGAGACCATGGTCACCCAGTCGACTGACACCATCGCCGGCATCTCCATACCCGACACCCCACTGGTACGCGAGATCACCGAGTTCATTCGCGATTCCGAAAACGACCTGCTCTTCAACCACTCCCGACGGGTGTTCCTCTTCGGTGCGCTGCAAGGCCGTCGCCGCGGCCTGCAACCAGACCTGGAGTTGCTCTACGCAGGGGCGATGTTTCACGACCTGGGCCTCACCGAGCGCTACCGGACGTCCATGGTGCGCTTCGAGGTCGACGGCGCCAACGCGGCACGCGACTTCCTGCTGGAGCGCGGCGTCGATAAAGCTGATGCCGACAAGGTGTGGTTGGGCATCGCGTTGCACACCACTCCGGGCGTGCCCGAATTCCTGGAACCCGAAATCGCCCTGGTGACTGCCGGTGTCGAAACCGACGTGCTGGGCATCGGCCGCGACGACCTCGCTCCCGAAACCCTTGCCGCCGTCACCGCCGCCCACCCGCGCCCCGACTTCAAGCGGCAAATCCTGAGCGCCTTCAACGACGGTATGAACCATCGCCCGCAGACCACATCCGGCACCTGCAACGACGACGTGCTCGAGCGCTTCGACCCGACATTCGTCCGCGACAACTTCGTCGACACCATCCTCAACAACACCTGGCCCGAATAGCAGCAAGGCAAGCGCTGGTTGACGCGCGATTTGGTGAGCTCCGTACATGTTCGGTAACCTGGCATTTACCAACGCGGGGTGGAGCAGCTCGGTAGCTCGCTGGGCTCATAACCCAGAGGTCGCAGGTTCGAATCCTGTCCCCGCTACTGCGACGTTCTGGCTCGGATTCCTTGGGATCCGAGCCAGAATGCATTCTGTGGCAGCAGCGCGCGACGCCGGTCGATGGAGAGTAGGCCCGGCTCGTGGGCCCGTGATGTCGGCCATATCGGCGTCACACCAAATCGGAAACCCCGAGTTCCCCGTGTACGGGCCCGAATCTGTCGGTTGGATTCTCTAGGCTTTCTTGGTGGACTACTCGACGGTCGACGCGCTACGGGAGAGGCACTCCGCTTGGCGACTGCTGCGCGCCGGCAATTCCACGCTGATCCTCTCTTTCCTCGGCGAGTTCTTCGTCGAGGACAACCGAGGTGCGTGCCCAGCGAGCGAGGTCGCGGCCGCGCTGGACGACCACCTGTACGCGCTGAACACCGAGATCCCCGCCGAGAACGGTCAGGAACGGTTTCCGAAGGACGCGCGGTCTTATTTGGAGGACTGGGCGGCCATCGACGCCGCTTATTTGCGACGGTTCTACCCGCCCGGCGACGACGAAGTCCACTATGAGGTGACACCAGCATTCGAGAAGGCCTACGCGTGGGTCCTGACCCTCAAGGGCCGGTCCTTCGTGGGGACCGAGTCCAGGCTGCACACCGTGGTAGAGCTGCTGCGACAGATCGTGCACGGAACGGAAGTCGAGCCCGATGTCCGGCTGGCCGAATTACGGCGCCGACGCGATGAACTCGACGCCCAGGTCGCGGCCGTCGAGGCCGGCGTTGTTCAGGTGCTGGACGCAACCGGAGTCCGCGACCGTTACCAACAGCTCGCCACGACGGCGCGGGAACTGCTTTCGGATTTTCGCGAGGTCGAAGACAACTTCCGGCTCCTAGACCGGGCTGCGCGAGAGAAGATCGCGTCCTGGGAGGGTTCCAAGGGCGAACTGCTCGCCGAGCTGGTCGGAAGTCGCTCCGAGATCGCAGGTTCAGACCAGGGCCGGAGCTTCCAGGCGTTTTACGACTTCCTTCTCTCCGAGTCGCGCCAGGCCGAACTCGCGGAACTCTTGGCCAAGGTTTCTACCCTCAAGGCCATCGAACCCGATCATCGGATTCGCGGTATTCACCACGACTGGTCTGAAGCTGCCGATCGAGCGCAGCGCACTGTCCGGCAGATATCTGAACAACTGCGCCGCTTCCTCGACGATCAGATTTGGCTGGAGAATCGGCGCGTCGTCGACTTGGTCCGCGCGGTGGAGAGTGTCGCACTGGAACTCCGCGACAACCCGCCGACCTTCGGACTCGAATTCGACCAGCCGGGCATAGAGATCGTGCTTCCGTTCGAGCGCCCGCTCTACCAGCCGCCCGCAGCGGTCGCGGTCGAGAGCCTAATCCCACTGCCGACCGAGCAGGTCGACACCGACCTGCTCTTCATGCAGACCTCCATCGATCAAGCACGCTTGATCGAGACCATCCGCGATGTTCTGCCTGAGAACTCTTCGGCTCTCTTGTCTGACGTCGTCGCGGTACACCCGATCACGCAGGGTGCGGCAGAGATCGTCGGCTACCTCGCACTCAACGACGAGGACGTGACGGTCGACATGGACGACGCCGATGAGACGCTCCTGGAGTACTCCGACCCCGCCGATCAGGACGTCACCAAGCGGGCAAGGCTACCGAAAGTGACGGTGCGGCGACGATGAGCAACGAGCACGCAATCGCTAGCGCCATCATCCGACTCATGCAGGGGGTCGTCTACCGCGAGTCTGACGAGGACACCTGGTTGACGCTGGAACGTTTGGGCGCCGGTGTGCGAGACCATTTCGCTACTATCGGCGTCGAAGTGGTGGTCGATGACGCCGAGGGCTACGCCTATCTTCGCTCCCAGTCAGAAGCAGACGGCGAACAGGTGCTCCCGCGGCTGGTGCGCAGGCGGGCACTGACTTACAACGTCAGCCTGCTCCTGGTGCTGTTGCGCAAGAGGCTCGTCGAGTTCGAGACGACTGGCGGTGAGGGGCGATTGGTTCTCACCACCGACCAGCTGGTCGAGATGTTGCGGCTCTTTCAGACAGAGTCCACCAACGAAGCGCGAGTCGTGGACCAGACGGAGACGGCTATCAGGAAGGCGGCCGAACTCGGCTTTCTGCGGCAGCTACGCGGTCAAAGCGACCATTGGGAAGTGCGGCGAATCCTCAAGGCCTACGTCGACGCCCAGACACTGTCGGACTTCGCGACTAAGCTGCGGGACTACGCGGCAGTGGTGGTCAGTGATGGGTGAACGACTCTTCTCCACGTTCGAACTTGGCGGTGGCAAAAGGGCCGGCTACCGGCTCCAGTACGCGGAGATGTTGAACTGGGGCACGTTTGACTCCCAGGTCTGGCGGTTCACTCCCGGCGCCGAGACTGCCCTGCTCACCGGTGACATTGGCTCCGGCAAGTCGACGATCGTCGACGCGCTCACCACATTGCTGATGCCGTCTCATAAGGCCGCCTACAACAAGGCCGCCGGCGCAGAGGCGAGGGAACGCACCCTGCGCTCCTACGTTGAAGGCCACTACAAGTCGGAGCGAAATGAGGCGACCGGGAAATCCCGCGCCAAGGGGCTGCGCGAGAACCGGCGAACGTACTCGGTGATTCTCGGAGTTTTCACCAACCACGGCTACGACGAGACGGTTACCCTGGCCCAGGTCTTCCAGCAGCGCGAGAGCACCGGACAGCCATACCGGTTTTTCGTCACCGCCCCAAAAGAACTGTCGATCGCGACGGACTTCGCCGACTTTGGCTCCGATCTGCGTGATCTGCGCAAGAGGCTGCGTGAGGCCGGAGCAGACATCTTCGACGAATTCCCCAAGTACGCAATCTCGTTGCGTCGCCTACTTGGAATCCGATCGGAGCAGGCACTCGAGCTGTTCCATCAGACCGTCTCGATGAAGTCGGTCGGTAACCTCAACGACTTCGTGCGTGACCACATGCTCGAACCGAGCGATTCGACCGAGCGTGTACGCGATATTATCGCCCACTTTGACGACTTGACCAAGGCTCACGATGCTGTCAAGCGAGCGCGAGAGCAGCTCGAAGCGCTCGAGCCTGTCGTACAGACTGCGGCGAAGTATGACGCCGGCCTCGCAGAGCGTGGGTCGATGGAGCGCGAGCGATCCGCCGTTCGGCTCTTCATCGCTGAGCTTCGCTCCAGTCTGCTTGCCGATGAGATCGCCAAGCTGGAGGCCGAGGGTTTGGGCTTGTGGAAGGACCAGGATGCCGCAAAGGCCAAGGAGCAGAAGCTAAAGGACGAACGCGACTCCCTCATCGAGGAGCGCGCCAGGGCGGGCGGGGACCGCATCGGCGAGCTCGAACGACTCGCCGGCGAGGCCCGTGCCCAGGCCCGGAGTCGTCGTCATGCCCGAACGCGGTTCGATGTCGCCGTCGCCGATGCCGGGTTGGAATCAGTCGTCGGCAGCGACGACTTCGCGGCCCTGTCCGCGCTAGCCTCCACCGAGCGGTCACGGCTCACCGCGGAGAAGCGAGCCCTCGATGCAGCCATGGCCGACGCGATCGGGCGGGAGAAGGGATTTCAGCTGCAGTGCAGCCTCATCTCCGAGGAACTCACGAGCCTGGAGCAACGCACCAGCAACCTGCCCGTCGAGCAGGTCGAGGTACGCGCGGAGTTGTGCGCGGCCCTCAGGCTGACACCGGGCGATCTTCCGTTTGCGGGCGAACTGCTTGACGTGACCGATGAACATGCCGAGTGGCGGGGCGCCGCGGAGCGGGTGCTGCGAGGGTTCGCCCTCTCGTTGCTGGTGCCGCAGCAGCACTACGAAGTCGTCGCCGGATGGGTGAACGGCCGTAGGCTCACGTTTCATGGCCGAGGTGGCAAGGCAATCGGCGCGAAGCTCGTCTACGAAAGGGTTGCCAAGCAACGGATTCCGCTGCAATCGCTGGGGCATGAGGGTTTTTGGCTCGCCGACTGCATCGAGGTCAAGGAGGGGCTTTTCCATCGGTACCTCGTCGACGAGCTCACGAAGCGGGCCGACTACCGATGCGCGTCGAGCCTTGAGGAGTTCCGCGGCCAGCGGCGTGCGGTAACGCGCGAGGGTCAGGTGCGCTCGGGCGAGCGCCATGAGAAGGACGATCGGCACCGCGTCGACGACCCCCGTCGCTGGGTCCTCGGCTGGGCCAACGAGCGAAAGATCGCCGCGCTTCGCGACGAGCTCGCCGAGCTGGAGGAAAAGCTCGCGACGGCTGCCACCGAGTCGGCAAGGCTCGACGCGCAACGGGATGCGTTGCAGGCAAAGCTGCAAGCCCTCGCCCGGATTGAGGAATACCACTCCTGGGACGACCTCGATGTCGACGAGGCCGAATCGCGCGCGACTGATTACGACGCCGAACGCGACCGCCTGCTGGCTGGCTCGTCGCGCCTGGATGAGATCGCGCGGGCGCTCGCCGACAACGACGAGCAAGCCAAAGTCGTGGGGGAGTTGATCGAGAAGCTCACCGGCAGCCTGGCGACCACGGCCAAGGCGGTGAACGACGCAAAGGAGGACAAGGAGCGGGACGACAAGTTCGTCGCGGCGCAGCCGGAGCAAGAGCTGACAGTGGGCCGCGCCTCGTATTCAGCCCTCGACGACCGTATTGGAACGAACCGCCCGGTCCGGGCAGCGGCCTGCGCGGAGACCGAGATGGCGCTGTCGGCTGATCTGCATCGGCGCATCGAGCGCCTCACCGGCCAACTCAACGGCTACGCGCTGAACCTGGGCCAGCACATGAGCGACGTCTTGAGGCGATGGCCCGAGCTTCGTGCGGACATGGACGCCAACGCTGATGCCCGCCAAGACTTTCTGGCGTTCCGTGATCGCGTCGCGACTGACGACCTCCCGCGTTTCGAGGCCGAGTTCAAGGAACAGCTCAACAAGAACGCCATCCAGGAGCTGGCCGGGTTCAACAACTGGCTCCACCGGCAGGCCTCGGCGATCGACGAGCGCGTCGACCGCATCAACGAGGCGCTCGGCGCGGTTCCCTACAACCCGGGTCGCTTCATCCGATTGGAGAAGGAGCCCACTACAAACCAGGACATTGCGCAGTTCCGTGCGGACTTGCGCAATCTGACCAACGACAGCCTTTCGGTTGAGGGCGACCAGTATTCAGAGCAGCGTTTCCTCGACGTGAAGCGGATCATCGAGCGCTTCCGGGGTCGCGACGGCTACGCCGAATCGGATAAGAACTGGACTCGGCGGGTCACCGACGTGCGCAACTGGTTCGTCTTCTCCGCGTCCGAGCGCGACGTCGAGACCGACCTCGAGTGGGAGCACTACAGCGACTCCGACGGCAAGTCCGGCGGCCAGAAGGAGAAGCTCGCCTACACGATCCTGGCGGCATCGCTTGCCTACCAGTTCGGGCTCGAGTGGGGTGCTGAGCGGTCACGCGACTTCCGGTTCACGGTCATCGACGAGGCATTCGGGCGTGGCTCGGATGTCTCGACGCGCTACGCGTTGGACCTCTTCGCAACGCTCGGGCTGCAACTTCTTATCGTCACGCCGTTGCAGAAGGTTCACGTGATCGAGCCGTATGTGAAGGCGATCGGATTCGTCGACAATCCGACCGGAACATTCTCTCGACTTCAAACGATGACGATCGAGGAGTACCGGACACGGCGCGACAGGCGACAGCCGTGAGCGCCGGATGGACAAACATTGATGAGATTGCGGCCAGGGTCAGGCGTCGGTGGGACGACGGGTCTCTGTTGCGCGCGTACGCCAACGGTTACGCCTTCGATCCGATCGACGTGCGACTTCGCGGTCCTAAACCGTCGCAGGTCGGTGATGACGTTGCCGCGGCCAGAGACTGGGTCGCTGCCCTCGACGCCGGCCGCCGCGAAGACAGTCGGTACACCTTGCAGTGGCAATCGATTGGAGGCAGGCAGATCGGGCGTAACCAGGTGCCTGTCCGCGCGGTGGTGTCATCGATAGAGCAGGCCGGGGCGCTGCTGGGAGTGGCGACCGCGGTACGTCGTTTCGACGAGCTACTGGGTCTCACGCACCGGCATCCGCAGGTTCGGCAGTGGGTTGTCGATAATCCTCTTCGCGCGCTCGAACTGGCCCCCGAGATGCCTCAACTGATCTCTGCTTACACGTGGCTCGATGGCCACCGCCAGTCGCACAGATACCTGCGCGAGATCAGCGCGCCCGGCGTCGACACCAAGTTCGCTGAAAGACACCGACCCGTCTTGGCGGCAATGCTCGGGGTGTCAGCGACCGCTTCGGGATTCCTTGCGGGCCTTGGCCTTAGGTCCAAGCCCGGATTGGTTCGGCTGCGGCCCGCACCGTCGCTGGGCTTGCCGGATCCGCTCACGGAGTTGGCGGCGCGCTCCGGTGAGTTGGCACAACTCAGGGTGGAACCACGGACGGCGGTAATCGTCGAAAACGAGATCAGCTATCTGAGCATCGATATCCCAGAAGATGGCGTCGTGATCTGGGGAAAGGGCTTCGAAGTCGATAATGTCGTTCGGCTGCAATGGCTGGCCGACGCCGACGTCCATTACTGGGGAGACATCGACACGCACGGATTCGCCATCCTCGACCGTCTGCGGGCGTGGTTGCCGCGTGCACGCTCCGTGCTGATGGACCGTGAGACCCTGCTGGCCCATCGTGACCGCTGGGTGAGCGAAGACCGTCCGGCCACGTCGACCCTTAACCGACTGACGCTCGATGAGCACGACCTCTACGTCGAACTGGTCGAGGAGGGGTTGGGTGAACGGGTGCGTCTCGAACAGGAGCGAATCGACTGGCGTTGGGTCGAGCAAAGGCTGTCAACAGTCATCCGCGCAGGGGGCAGCGATCCGCGCGGACGGCGGTAGAATCTGTGACCATCCGAGGATCTGTTGTTAAGGAGCTGCTGGCCGTGGAGCGTCGTCGCTTAGTGAAGAAAGACGCGGTAAAGCGGGCCGCCGCCCGATCCACAAAGGCGTCTGCAAAACTCGAGAATCGCGTAGTTCCTGCCGGCTTCGTTCGATCATCCTCCGTGAAAAGGTTCCTCGCTGCGCGTCAGCCGCGTCCCTGATGCCCTTGGCGCCGGGGTATGGCGAAACACCGCTTCCTGACGAAGAATTGGCGGCCCTGCTGCCCGATGTCGTGCTCGTGTTGGGTAAACCTGTGACCAGGGCTGCGGTCTACGACTTGGAGCAGGGCGTCCAGCAGCAGGTGGCCGAGCACCTTCTGACTGCGGCGCTCGGGGGCGAGCTAGAGCCTAGCGAACTATTGACCGATTACTTCCTCAAAGAATTGCACGCTCGCCTATACGGCGACGTTTGGACGTGGGCAGGCAGATGGCGGACCTATGACGTCAACATCGGCGTCGCACACCAGCAGATTGCTGTAGACCTCCGCAGTTCGTTGGAAACGATCCTTGATCGATGGGTGAACACCGATGACTGGACGCCGCATGAACTGGGTGTTGTCGCCCATGCCGAGACAGTCCGGATCCACCCATTCGCTGACGGAAATGGACGGACCACAAGGCTTCTCGCTGATTTGGTGTTCGCGGCCGCACAGGATTCCGATCCGGTGATGCAATATGACTGGAATGTCGATAAGGCAAGGTACATTGACCTCCTTCGTCGGTATGACATCAACCGGGACATCACGCATCTCGCTGACTTCCTTGGGGCCAGGCCGTTTGGCGAGTGAGCCGCTATCAGCGTCCCTGCGGCCGTACTGTCACTCCGGCAGCCTTGAGGATCTTCAGGACTGTCGTCCGTCCGATGGCAAATGTCTCCGCGACTTCTCGACTGGTCTGTCCGAGCCGATACGCCCCAATGACCTCGGCTCGCAGCCGGTTAGTCATGCGCTGACGCTGCCGTGGGGGAGACGCGAACAACAGGGGTTGATCAGCCACATCGGCATCATCTTGCACGCCCGTCAATAACGTGTTCGGACTGAATCGACTGAGGGCTACAAAACGAAAGCGGCCCTCGGAGATGTCTTCGGGGGCCACTTTCGTGCCGGTTGTGAACGACAATCCTCGGCGATCAGGCCAGCCGCGCTATGGCCTAAGTCGGTATGGCTCGCGCCCGCGACGAATGCCATCGCATCCCAGCTCTACCAGCACCTGATGCTTACCGGCCGCTAACCGAACTTCCGTCGGAACACGGGACATTCGGATAACCATCGATCAAACTTAGATCTATGGCCTATCTCAAGCCCCCCTGGTTCACCGCCAAGATCTTCAACCCGATTGCGATGGCGACCGGGATGAGCAACGTCGAGACGCTGACCCTGACGAAACGCAGCACCAAGGAAGCCCAGAAGATCCCCGTTGTCACGATTGAGGTCGACGGAGTCAGGTATCTGGTGTCCACCCGCGGCGAATCCCAGTGGGTAAAGAACGTGCGGGCAAACCCCGCGGTGCGCCTGACGACGAAGGCCGGTACGGCCCACTACGTCGCCACCGAGACGCCCGTGCAGGACAGGCGGACGATCCTCGACGCGTACAAAGTAAAGGCCGGAAAGGTGGTCGAGGGCTACTTCGAGAAACTGCCCGACCCCGCCGACCACCCGGTATTCGCGCTGCACTCCGCATAGTCGCTACGGCTAGTGGCCCCTAGCCCACGCCACGCGCGGCGAAGGGACGGTGGCGCGGATATCAGCTGCCCGGTGGGACCTTTGGAGGCCATTTTCAATCTGCCCCTCGTGACGTTGTTGCGGTGGTGAACGACTCGATGTGATCGATCACGATATGCAGCGCGGTTTCGAGCGGTCCGCCGTCGCGCAGTGTCTTGGCGAGCAGCAGACCGCCCTGCAGGGAGGTCAGTAGCGCTGTCGCCAGTCTGTCGGTGTCGGCGCCGGGCAGGAGTTCGCCGCGGTCCTGCATGGCCGCCAGGCCGGCATGGATGGCCTGTTGCCAGCGCCGGTAGCCCGTGGCGAGGTCTTCGCGTGCGTCGGTGTCGGTCTCGGCGAGTTCGTTGGACAGTGTGCCCAGTGGGCAGCCGCCGCGGAAGTCGTTGCTGCGCTGGAAGGCGACGATGGCGTCTGCCCAGGCGCGCAGTGCGTCGATGTCGTCGAGGCGGGCCAGCGCGGGCTCTTGGATCCCGAGAATGGTGTCTGTCTGGTAGCCGATGACGGCGTGGGTCAGGGAGCGTTTGTCGGCGAAGTAGTGGTAGATCTGCGATGCGCTGACGCCTGCGGCGGGTTGGACATCTTCGGTGCTGGTGCCGGCGACTCCACGGGTGTGCATCAGGGTGGCCGCGGCGGCCACAATCCGGTCCCGGGTGGCACGCCCTTTTGCGGTGACCATATGTCGAAGTCTAGCGATTTTGGAGTTGACAATCCAAAGCCATGCTGCTTTTGTGGAGTCGTCACTCCAATTTTGCAGAGAAGGCGGTCCCATGACCACACATTCACCCAGCATCGGCGAGCAGGTGCATGCGTTCGTGGCAGGTCCCGCTGCCGCACTACCCACGGAGATCATGCGTGTATTCGCCGCTGAACAGGCCGGCCTGGACGCAGTGGGCGTGCCGGTGGGAGTGAGCGCATCGGGTGCGGTGATGCCGGACGGTGAGTTGCTCGATATCCACGGTGGCGCCACATCTTTGGCGCAGGTGCGGGCCGGTCGGCCCGCGGTGGTGGTTTTCTATCGGGGGGCTTGGTGCCCCTACTGCAACATTGCGTTGCGCACCTATCAAGCCGAGTTGGCGCCCGCCCTGGCCGATCGGGGGTTCGCCCTGATCGCCGTCAGCCCACAGAAGCCTGATGGGTCGCTGACTGCCGCCGAGACCAATGAGTTGTCCTACTCGGTGGTGTCTGACCCCGGCAACCAAATTGCCTCCGCGCTGGGCATTGTGACCGAACCTTCTGCGGAGTCTGTCGCAGCACAGGGCAAGCTGGGATTGGACCTGGCCGAGCAGAACGCTGATGGCGGTCGGAGGTTACCGATGCCCACGACAGTGGTGGTCGACGACACCGGAGTGATCCGCTGGATCGACGTGCACCCCAACTACACCAGCCGCAGCGAGGTGTCCGAGATCCTGGCTGCGGTTGACGCGGTGAGCTGACCTGCTGACAACGCAGGGGCGTGGTCACCCGCGCAAAACGGCCGGGCCGCAGCCTAGCGGGGCAGCACGGCCTCGATGGCGCTGATGACCTCGGGCGCGTCCGGTTCGGTCCGGGGCCGGAAGCGATTGACCACCGCACCGTCGGGCGCGACCAGAAACTTCTCGAAGTTCCACTGAATGTCGCCTGCCGCGCCATCGGAATCGACGGCCTTGGTCAGCTCGGTGTAGAGCGGCTGGCGGTCGTCGCCGTTGACGTCGCCTTTCGCCAGCAACGGGAACGTCACCCCGTAGGTCGTTGAGCAGAACTCCTGGATCTCATCGGCAGTGCCCGGCTCTTGGCCCATGAACTGGTTGCACGGCACGCCGACGACGGTCAGGCCCCGGTCGCCGTAGTCCTTGGCCAGCTTCTCCAATGCCGTGTACTGGGGAGTAAGTCCACACTTGGAGGCGACGTTCACGACCAGCGTTGCGCCGTCAGACAATTCAGCTAGCGTGGTCGGCTTGCCGTCGAGGGTGGTCAGGGCGATGTCTTTGAGGGTCACGCCGATGACGCTAACACTGCCTTGGCGGGGCCGGTCATTCTGACCCGTCGGGCAAATCGGGGGCTGCGTCGGCGTCCCACGTCCCGGGCATCATCGGCATGCGCGGGCTGCCGCCGAGCGCATCGTCGGCTAGCGTCGTCAACCCCGCTGCCTGTCCTGCACCGGTCTTGGCAGCGGTTCCGGCGAAACGCTGGGTCCCCGCGCCCATAGCCGAGGCCGCCGCGGCGACTCGCTCCCCGCCGGGCGAGGTGTCTTCATCTTCGCGATCCATGTATTCGTAACCGCGCCCGAGCATTTGCGTTTTCGGTCGCCGGCGCCGCTGCCGTTGGGGCGGCCCCTGGCTCGTCGCCGCGACCGCAGCGGCCTCTGCCCCGTCGGATACCGGTGCCGACTTTCGGGCGCCGAAGCCGGCCGCCCTCCTGGCAGCCGCGCTGAGGTCACCCACCAGCCAGCCGTAATTTTCCATTCCCGTGCCCATGCCCATGCCCATACCCATGTTCATGCCCACGCCCGCACCGGTGCCCGTCGGCGGCGCGGGAGTAGGCGGCGGTGGGCCGCCCACGGGGACCGACACGTGCGCCGCCGCGGGAGCCGGCATCGGCGCCGAGGTGGGGGTAGGGAGGCTCGGGACAAGCGCCGCGACGGGCGGCAGGATCGGCGGCGGGGGGACCGGCGGCGGTATGGCGGCCAGCCCTGCCAAGCCGCTGAGGCCGGCGGCCGGCGACAGCGCAGTGCCGGCGGCGAGACCCGCCAAACTAGCAGTCAGCAAGGGCGTAATAACGGGGATCAGCAACACAATAAATTGCTCGAGCAGAGTCTTCAGCAACGCGATGGTGTCGGTGATGATCGTGCCAACGGCCTCCACGGTGGTGAACAGGACGGTGAAGCCGATCGTCGCAGGGTTTCCCGTCGCGACCGCCGCTGTCAGATCCAGTGCGATAAATGAGAATGTCTCGGACAGAAAGGCGACATACGAACCAATGTCGAGTGGGTAGCCCAGGGCGAACGCGATGTTGGCCGGGCTCAAGAAGATGAGTGGATTGCCGAGAAGGGGCAGGTAAGGGTCAAACCCGGAAAATATCGTTTGAAAGTAGGGACTGTTGAAAAACACGTTGCTCAACGGTTCTAAATAGTTGTTCCAGTAGTTGATAAAACCAATGTTCTGCAACCACTGATAGACCTCATTCTCCGTGTCGGGGGGCAGCGGCAACGATTCCAGCCAGTTGAAGATCCTGTTCCCCAAATCGGACACGACCGATGCGGGGTTGGCCTTTTCGATCTGCGGCGCCGTTGGGGTCTGCCGCGAGGCTGCCACCGCCGCAGAGGCGACCGCCTGATAGCTGGTCATCACGGTCGCGGCCTGGATCCACATCCGTACATAGTCGGCTTCGTTCACCGCGATCGGGATGGCGTTGACGCCGAAGAAATTCGTCGCCAGTAATACGGCGTTGGTGGCTTGGTTGGCGGCCAATTCAGGAAGCGTCGGCATCGCGGCCAGTGCGGCGGTGTACGCGTTGGCAGCGGTTTCCTGCCGGGCCGCGGTCACCGCGCTGTTCAGCGAGGCTTCCGTCAGCCACGCCAGATACGGGGCATGGGCAGCTGCGTACGCCGCAGCCGTCGGGCCCTCCCATGCCCCCGCCTGCGCGCTCGCCAGCAGCGCGGTCAATTCCGTGGCCGTCTCGGCGTACGCGGTGCTCAACGAATTCCAAGATTGGGCCGCCGCCAGCAATGGACCGGGTCCCGGCCCGCTGCTCAGCAGCGCCGAGTGCACCTCCGGCGGCGCCGCCATCCAGATCGGGGCGGTCACGGGCAACGCGCTTCCACAAGGGGGATACCGCGATCGTTGGATAAGACATGCGGCGCCATTGGGCGGCCAAGCTCTCTCCGGGGTGCATCGCCCCGGGCTAGCAGGATGCGATGACGCGAGTGTCCTGGCTCTCGGATCGCCGCTCGCCTCGCCTTCCGGCTTATGGCCGTGGCATATGAGGGTCGCTCCCCGATGACAGTGGCGGCACCGCGCCGGATTCGCACCGGCTTCCTACGTCGTCATCGCCTTACGGGCAATAGTGTCGCATCCCGAATGCGGTGCGGGCCACAAATACGGGGACCTTGGGATTCGCGCCTGAAGCTCTGCGGGTTTTCACCGCCGATCACCGCACGGGTCGAAAATCTATGAGCCTGCCAACCCAACTAGCCGACACGCCTGGTGTGCGCGAAGATCGATCGGACGAACCTTTTCGCACACGGAGGAGTCCTCGAATGAAGAATGTGACACGGCTGACCGGCATGGTCGCCGCCATTCTCGGCGGCATTTTCATCGCGGCTCCGATCGCGAATGCCGACCAGACAGATGACATCTACCTGCATGCGCTGACGCAGGGCGGAATCAGCTGGGCGAACGGCTCGGACCAAACCATGATCACCCTGGGGCATGCGGTCTGTACCGACTGGTCCGAAGGAGCGACACAAGAGCAAACCGTCGCCGATGTGAAAAAAGCGTTGGGGTTAAGTGACTCCGGCACCGGCTACATCGTCGGTGCGGCGACGCAGTCCTACTGCCCGCAATACATGTCCAGAACTCACTCCTGAGATAACCCACTTCCGCCGAGTGTGTTCTCAGGGCGCCCGAATGGCGATTTTTCCGCCCTGACAACACGTTCGGCGTGGCTGACGGGACGGACCGGCGCAGCATGCTGAGCGCCGTGGCATACGCTGCTTGCACACACCGCGAGAGGTCAATCCATGCGAATAAGCCTGATAACTAACCTCAACAACGGCTCACCGATCGAAACCTGTATCCGCGAGCTGACCCAAGCGCGCGACGAAGGGTTCGCGCGGCTCTGGGTCACCCAGATGCCCTTCGACGTCGACCTGCTGACCGTCTTAGCCGCCGCGTTACCTGAAGTTCCCGACATCGAAGTGGCCAGTGGCGTGGTGCCGATCCAGAACCAGCATCCGTCGCTGCTTGCCCAACGGGCCTTGACTCTCAACATCATTGGCGACGGACGATTCACGTTGGGCATCGGCGTCACGCACCGGGCTGTCACGGAGGGGATGTGGGGCATCTCGTGGGACCGGTCGGTGAAGCGGATGTCCGAATACCTCGACGGCCTGCTGCCCCTCCTTGCCAACGAACCTGCCGACGCGCCCGGCGAGCTCGTCACGACCAGGGGAGCGCTGCAGATCCCGAATGCCCCGACGCCGCAGGTGTACATCGCCGCGCTGGGTCCGCAGATGTTGCGGGTCGCCGGCCGGCGCACCGCGGGAACCCTCACGTGGATGACGGGCCCGAAGACGCTGCGCGAACACATCGGACCCACGCTGCGTGCCGCGGCGGCCGATGCCGGCCGCGCGGACGGGTCGGTCGCGGTGGCCGCCGCGCTGCCGATCAGCGTCACAGACGATGTCGGCGCAGCCCGGTCACTGGCCGCTCAGCAGTTCGCGATGTACGGGCACCTTCCCTCGTACCGCGCGATGCTCGACAGAGAGGGCTTCGCCGGCCCGGAGGACGCAGCGCTGATCGGCGACGAGTCCACGGTCTGCCACCAGCTCGACGAGCTTCGTGATGCGGGCGTCGACGAGTTCGTCGCCATACCGTTCGACCCGTCGACCGACGGTGGGCAGCGGACCCGGGCGTGTCTTCGGTCCTGGGCGGTCACCGCACCGGCGTGACTTCTCGCTGGGGCAGCGGACGCGACCGCACCAGGGTGGGCCACCAGAACCACGGCCCCAGGATGCGGAGTATGCACGGCACCACGAACGATCGCACGATCAGCGTGTCGAGCAGCAGGCCGATGCACACCGTCGAACCCACCTGGCCAATAGTTCGCAGGTCGCTGGTGAGCATCGCCAGCATGGTGAATGCGAACACCAAGCCCGCGGACGTCACCACACCACCGGTGCTGCCGAGCGCGCGGATGAGCCCGGTGTGCAGCCCAGCGTGAATTTCTTCTTTGACCCTATTGATCAACAGCAGGTTGTAGTCCGACCCGACCGCCACCAGGATGATGAACGTCAGCGGCAGGACGAGCCAGTGCAGGTGCAGGCCGATCAGATGCTGCCAGACGAGTATGGACAACCCGAACGCCCCGGCGTAGGAGAAGGCCACTGTCCCGGGAATGACCAAGGCCGCCACCAGACTTCGCGTGATGAACAGCATGATCACGAAGATCAGCACGAAAGCGGCGATCGCCGCGATGAGCAGATCGGACATCGCGTATTCCTTAATGTCCTTGTCGTTCGATCCCGAGCCACCGATGTAGACCCTCGCGCCGGCCAACGAGGTCTCTTTCAAGATCGTCTTTATCGCCTCAGGGAATTTCTCGACGTGCTCCACCCCTTCAGGGCCCATTGCGTCACCCTCGTGCGTGACGATGAACCGGGCAGCCTTGCCGTCCGGCGACATCATCAATTTCATGCCCGTCTTGACGTCGTCGTTGTCGAAACCCTCGTGCGGTATGTAGAAGAAGTCGTCGCTGCGGGACTTGTCGAAGTCGTTCCCGACGTTGATCAAGTCGTCGAAGGTCTGGTCGGTCGCCAGCGACTGCAGATCCGCCGACCCGTAACTGTTGACCAGCTTCCCCTGCAAGGCTTCGGTGTCGTCGGCCGTTAGTTTCAGCTGCGCGATGATCTCCGGAAACGCCTTGTCGACCTCCGCAAGAGAGATTCTGGCGAACTTGATATCTTCGGCCAACTTGTCGATGTGGTCGAGCGTGTCGAATACCGATCTGAACGTCCAGCAAACCGGAACGTCGAAACAGTGTCTGTCCCAATAAAAGTAGCTCTTGATCGGCCGGAAGAAATCATCGAGGTTTGAGATTTCCGCATTCATCTCATTGGTGACATTTTCCAGATCCTCAACTGTGAGGACCGTCTTATGCAGCTCATCCGACACTTTTTGGAAAAAGCCGATCTCCTTCCGCAACACCGCGACGGAGTGCGCCTGGATATCTGCCTGCTGGTCGGTATTGGAGTTTTGCTCTCTATTGAACGGGAGTTGTTGACCGTTGCCGCTGCCCTGTGTGGTGAACAAGTACGGAATGCTGGCGTGTTCGAGCGCGCGGCCCAGTGGCCTGGTCATGCCTTGCACCATGGCCACACCAGGCAGGCGTATCAGAGCCCTGGCGACCCGGTCCAGGGAGATGAAGTCGGCCGAATTCCGCATGTCGTGATCGCTTTCGACCATCAGCATCTCGGAAAACAGCTTGCTCTTCGGGAAGTGCCGATCCGCCGCCAAAAAACCCAGATTGGCTGGCGCATCGACCGGCTGATACTCACGGTCGTCGTAATTCTGCCGGTACGTCGGGACGAAGATCGCCCCGATCATGACGACGGCCGAACTGGCCGCCAGGATCGGCACCGGCCAGCGCACCACGCTAGCTCCGATCCGCCGATACAGGTGCGCCTTGGCCGCCTGCCTCGGGTCGAACATCCCGAAAAGGCTGCCCACAGTCAAAATCGCTGGACCCAGCGTCATCGCGGCCGCGATGGTGAACAGCATGCTGATGGCTACGGCCGGCCCCATCGTGTGGAAGTAGTTCAGGCGCGCGAACGTCAAGCAGTAACACGCGCCGGCGATCGTCAGCCCGGAGCCGATGATGATGGGCGTCACGCCCCGGTACGCGATGTAGAAACTGTCCTCCCGGCTTTCACCGGCTTGCCGGGCCTCGTGATAGCGACCCAGCAAAAAGATGCCGTAATCCGTTCCCGCGCCCAGGGTCAGCGCGATGACGATGTTCACGGCGAATGACGAGAGTTCGATGTAGCCGAGATGCCCGAGGGTCGAGATAACGCCCTTCGCGACGAGCATCTCGATGAGGACTCCGAGCAAGGGCACCAACAGGGTGGAAGGAGCGCGGTACACCAGCAGCAACAGCACGACGATGAGGATGATCGTGACGATCGTGACGTTGTTCAGGCTGGCATTGGCAATTTGGAGCGTGTCGGAGGCCAGTGGAGCCGCGCCGCTGACGTAGACCTTGAGCCCGGGCGGCGGGGTGTCCTTCGCGACGATGTCGCGGACGGCGTCCACGGACGCGTTCGCCTCAATCTGGCCAATGTCGCCGGCGAGGCGCAGTAGTACATACGTGCATTTGCCGTCCACGCTTTGCGCCCCCGCGGCGGTGAACGGTTTGCCCCACAAATCCATCACGTATTGCACGTGCTTGGTGTCGTTCTGGAGGCGGCGCATCAGATCGTCGTAGTACCGGTGGTCCTGGTCTCCCAGCGTTCGGTTCGTCGCCTCGAACACCACCATGGTCAAGTTGGTGGAGTTGGATTCGTGAAATTTTTCGCCGATGTGCAGCAGCGCCCGCTGTGACGGGGCGTAGTGCGGGACCATCGGCCCGGCGAGTTCTTCCGCGACCCGTTCTACTTGCGGCATAAAGGTGTTCGTCGTGACCGAGAGTAAGGCCCAAAAGAAGATGATCGGTATCGCAAAAGTACGGACCATTCGGGGGACGAATGGTCGTTTCGCCCGAGGCTCATCAACACGGGGCTCATCAACGCGATGCTCACTCATGCGGATTTCACCCGGCACTCGACGTCCGCGTTCTCGTGATTATCCGATTGTTCGTCGCGGACAATGCCGTCGACCAGCATCCGGCAGCCCACCTGGCCGCCCTGGACGTGCACCGAGATGCTGCCGGAAGCCACCGTGAGCGTGGTGGTCTCGGTGTGCGACCACGGCAAGGTTGTGACGTCAACCTGATGCGGATGCCCGTCGATGTCCACGTAAACGAGCTTCCCGCCGTCGCCGACGGAGCCGAACACCTCGTAGGTGATCCGCTTGAGATTGAACTCGTCGGGTGCCTGCGGACCATTGACGGTGATGACCGGCTCCGGTTCGGAGAACTGATGCACTTTCCACATGCCCAGCAAGCCCACGCCAACGGCAACGACGGCAACCAGTGGCATCCAGACCCGCGCCAAGACGGTCCGGGTGGTCAAACGACGGCTCACTGGATCACCTTTCGGAACCCGATCGAATCATCGTATTCCCGGCCCTCGCCATCCGGATAGTAGACGGTCATGTGCCCAATGGCATATGACGGTAAACACTATCGGCACCGCGGCGGAACGCCAACAGCAAGCGTGTGCCCAGCACAACCTGCGTGTGCCGTCCCAGCGTCAAGCTGCTTTTCGCAGACGTCGTTTCAATAGTGCGTGGCGGCGAAGTTGGATGGCCAGGTTCGTTGAGGTCAACATGGGTATCACGCCGAGGAATGTCCGCTCGGAGGGCGTCGCTCCGTGTAAGTGGTAAAGGCTCCCAAAGATAAAAAAGCAGCCCAGCATGAACAAGGCGCCAGGGATGCACACCGCCCTGATAGACCCACGATCGGCAACGAGTTGCTTCGCATACGTCAACTCATCGGTCGACATCGGCTGGCGTTTGCGTACTTTCTTGATAACCGATTTAGCACTTCCTATTTCTTCGCTTATCGGAAGAGTGGGTCGCTGCTCCAGTTGTCTCACGTACAAAGACCCGATAAAAGCCAACACCGACGCCAGCGATAAGGCGGCTATTGTCAGATAACCCCAGAAGAGCACGCTCATTTGCCGGTCCTTTGCCCCGCCATCGAAGACTCCTCAAAACGCTACCTCGCTGTGTCGGACTGCCGCCACCGGGGAAGGTTTGTGGCCGCATTGTGAGTTGATATCGGTGACTGCACATCCACCACGGGAACGAGGCACCAACCATGACCGCAGATTTGCCCGACAAAGCGCTGGAACTGCGTTCGTTGGTGACGTCGCAGGGCACGCTCGAACTCTCCCTGCACGACGTCGCAGTCCCGACCCCCGCCGCGAATGAGGTGTTGGTGCGTGTGGAAGCCTCGCCGATCAACCCGTCAGACTTGGGCGTCTTGATCGCCGGCGCGGACATGGCCACCGCGACGGTGGCTGGTACAGCTGAGCGCCCCACCGTCACCGCATCGTTGGGAGCCGGGGCGCTCAAAGGGCTTTCGGCACGAATCGACCTGCCGCTTCCTGTAGGCAACGAAGGCGCGGGCACCGTCGTGGCCGCGGGGTCGTCCGCAGCGGCCCAGGCACTCCTCGGGAAAACGGTGGGGATCGCCGGCGGCGGCATGTACGCGCAATACCGAGCGGTGGACGCCGCCGCCTGTCTCGTCCTGCCCGAGGGTGCGACGGCGAAGGACGGAGCGTCGTCGTTCGTCAATCCGTTGACGGCTCTCGGGATGCTGGAAACCATGCGCCGTGAAGGTCACTCCGCTCTGGTGCACACGGCCGCCGCGTCGAATCTCGGCCAGATGCTCGTCAAGCTCTGCGCCGCGGACGGGGTGCCGCTGGTGAACATGGTCCGCACGCCGGACCAGGAAGAGCTGCTGAAATCCCTCGGTGCGGTGCATGTCTTGAACTCGGCATCGCCGTCCTTCACGACGGATCTTACGGAAGCCCTCAAAGCGACATCCGCGACGCTGGCGTTCGACGCCACCGGTGGGGGCACCCTGGCAAGTCAGATCCTCAACGGCATGGAGGAAGCCGCCAGCTCGACCGCGGCGGAGTACTCGCGCTACGGGTCGGCCGTGCACAAGCAGGTGTACATCTACGGCGGACTCGACACGGGCCCGACGATCCTCAACAGGAACTTCGGCATGGCGTGGGGCATTGGCGGATGGCTGCTCACGCCATTCCTGGCGAACGCTGGCGCCGAGACCATTGGTCGGCTCCGCGCCCGGGTGGCCGCGGAACTCACCACGACGTTCGCGAGCACCTACACCCGCGAGGTTTCCCTCGCCGGCATGCTCATGCCCGATGCGTTCAACAGCTACGTCAAGCGGGCGACCGGGGAGAAGTTTCTTGTGACTCCCGCGGTGAGCGGATGAAGTCGACACCTTATTCTCCATAGGATGAGTGCATCCGCCACGCCCATCCGTGTTTTCCAGGTGGCCACCGGCAACGTCGGCTCGGAGATGATCAAGAGGATCGGTCATCGGCCCGACCTGCAACTGATTGGTTTGCATTGCTATTCGGCGGACAAGATCGGTCGCGACGCCGGCGAGATCGTCGGCCTCCCCCCGATCGGTGTCAAAGCCACCGGTACCGTCGAGGAGATCATCGCCGCCAGACCTGACGTGCTGACCTTTCACGGTGTCTTCCCCGACGAGGATCTCTACGTCAAGGTCCTCGAGGCCGGTATCAATGTCGTCACCACCGCCGACTGGATCACCGGGTGGCACCGCGACACCAACCACCCACACCCGTCAGGCAGGTTGGTCACGCAACTGCTGGCCGACGCCTGCCGCAAGGGCGGGTCGACTTTCTACGGGACCGGGATGAACCCGGGGCTGAACCAGATCCTCGGGGTTGCGTGCTCGGCCGACGTCGCCGAGATCGAGAACATCACCACCATAGAATCGGTCGACGTCTCGTGCCATCACTCCAAAGACACCTGGATCGAGGTCGGCTACGGCCAGCCGGTCGACGACCCGAGCATCCCCGGCAAGCTGGAGAAATACACCCGCGTCTTCGCCGACAGCGTGCTGATGATGGCCGATTGTTTCGGGCTGGAACTCGACGAGGTGAAGTTCTCCTACGAGCTCGGCGCGTGTACCAAGGACGTCGACCTCGGCTGGTACCAGATGCCGAAGGGGTCGCTGGGCGGCAATTACCTCAAGTACCAGGGGATGATTGACGGGGTCCCGCGTGTGGAGACGCACCTGGAGTGGCAGATGACCCCGCACACCGACCCGAGCTGGGATATCAAGGGCTGCTACATCACTCAGATCAAGGGCGATCCCTGCGTCTACAACAAGCACATGATCTTCCCGAAGCCCGGCGTGGACCTGTCCAACCCGGACAACTTCGCGTCCATCGGCATGACTGTCACCGGCATGCCGGCCCTCAGCGCGATCTCGGAGGTCGTCAAGGCCCCGGCCGGGCTGCTGACAAGTGCGGACGTGCCCCTGCGCGGGTTTGCCGGGCGGTTCAAATTCTGAAACAGCGCGGTTCCCGATCCGGTCGTTGACAGGGCCCGCGTTTTTAATAACAATTATCAAAACTATTCTCGTATCAATCGGCGCCGGCCGCAAGGAGTGGCGATGGTCGAGCGCAAAATGACATGCCCGCTCTGTGAGGCGATGTGCGGCCTTCGCGTGCACATCAGCGAGGGTCACGTAGACAGCATCCGGGCCAACACCGACGACGTGTGGTCGCAAGGCCACTTGTGCCCGAAGGGCGCCTCGTTGGGGCACGTCCATGACGATCCTGACCGACTGCGGAGACCGCTGGTGCGCCGGCCCGACGGCACGCACGTAGCCGTGTCCTGGGACGACGCGTTCGCCGAGGCCGAACGGGTGCTGCGCCCCGTGCTCGACACTGACGGCGCCCAAGCGCTGACGGTATATGTCGGCAACCCGGTGGCGCATAATCACGCCTTGAACACCCATATCGGCGCACTGATCGGGTTCGCTCAGGCGGCGGGCATGCGCGCCTACTACTCGCCAGGCACCGTCGATCAGTGGCCCCTGAACGTGGTGGGGACGCTGCTGTTCGGGGCGATGTGGAATGCGCCGATTCCCGACCTGCCGCGCACGGATCATTTGATGATCCTGGGCGCGAACCCGGCCGCGTCACAGGGTTCGATGCTCTCGGCGCCCGACATCATGGGGCTGCTGGCCGGCATCGCCAAGCGCGGGCGGGTGGTGGTCGTGGATCCGCGCCGCACCCAGACCGCGCGGCGAGCCAGTGAATGGGTGCCGATTCAACCCGGCACCGACGCGTTGCTGCTGTTTGCGATCCTGCGCACGCTGAAGGAGAACGGCTGGGTCCGGCGTCCGGAACACCTGCGCGACCGCATCGCGGGCCTCGACGAGGTCATCGCGTTGGCCGAGCCGTTCACCCCGGAGCGTGTCGAGGCGGCCACCGGGATCGCGGCGGCGACTATCCGCCGCCTCACCGAGGAGCTCGCGCACGCGGACAGCCCGGTGCTCTACAGCCGAATCGGCGCCTGCACGCAGGAGTTCGGAACCCTGGCAACCTGGCTGGTGTTCGTCATCAACACCGCGTTGGGCTCACTGGACCGGTTAGGCGGAGCGGTGTTCCCCAAGGCCCCGGTGTGGTCACCGATGTTCGCCAAGCCGCCGGACCAGGACGGCGAGGGGTGGCGCTTCGGCCGCTTTCACAGCCGCGTGCGAGGGGCGCCAGAAGTATTGGGGCAATACCCGATTGGCTGCCTGGCCGAGGAGATCGACACCCCGGGGGAGGGGAGGGTCCGGGCGCTCATCACGGTTGCCGGCAACCCGGCGGTATCCGCGCCCGGCGCCGGACGTTTGTCGTCGGCGCTGGAAAAGCTCGACGCGATGATCGCCATCGATAACTGGCTCAACGAGACCACCCGGCACGCACACGTCATCCTGCCGGGCCTGTCGCCACTGGAGCGGCCGCACATCGACGACCTGTACTGGATGTACTCGTTGGCGTCCTGCATCAAGTGGTCGGATGCTGTCTTCGAGCCCGAACCCGGGCGTCCCACCGAGTGGGAGTTGCTGCTGCGCTTAGGCGGGGCGATGTTTGGCACGCCAGTCCCCGATGTCGACGTGGCCGTGCTCGACGACCTGTATGTGGGCGGCATGATCGCGACGATGTCCGGGCTGCCCGGCAACCCACTGACCGGCTTTGACGCCGAGGCGGTGCTGCGCGCACTCGACGGCCAGGGATCGGAACGGTTGGCCGACTTGGGGATTCGCGTCGGTCCATGGGGTGATCGGTTCGGGCAGCGCCCGGGCGGGCTGACACTCGCCGAGGTTCGCCGGCACCCTGATGGCCTGCGCTTGGCCGAGCTCGAGGGCGGCCGGCTCGACGAGATGGTGTCCACCCCGTCGGGCAAGGTCGAGCTCTTCCAGTCCCGCTTCGCCGACGACGTACCTCGGCTCGCGGCGCGGCTGGCGCGTCCCAACCCCGACCTGGTATTGATCAGCCGACGCCACCTGCGGTCAAACAACTCCTGGCTGCACAACGTGCCGACGCTGATGCGCGGCCGGGATCGCTGCACGCTGCTGATCCACCCCGACGATGCGGCGCGTGCCGGCATCACTGACGGCCGGCCGGCGCAGATCAGCACCTCCGAAGGCGCGCTGACCGTGTTGGCTGAGGTCAGCGACGAGGTGATGCCCGGGGTGGTGTCGCTGCCGCACGGTTGGGGACACGGCCTCAACGGGACTCAACTCAGCACGGCCAACGTGCATCCTGGGGTCAACAGCAACCTGCTCAATCCCATCGATGTGATCGATGTGCCCAGCAACACCCACGTCGTCAACGGGGTACCTTGCCAAGTCCGCGCCACATGAAACCCGACCACACCGCGCCCCGACGCGGGCGCCCGCCGAGCATCGACCGCGATGCCATCGCCCAGGCGGTGCTTGAGATCGGCACCGCGAATGCCACCATGCGAAGCGTCGCCGAGCGGCTCGCGGTGAGCGTTCCCGGCCTTTACCACCACGTCAAGAACAAGGACGAGCTGCTGCGCCTGGCCGGCCGATACGCGCTCGTCAGCGCGCCGCCTCCGCGCTACGAAGGTCAGCACTGGGCGCGATGGCTGCGCACCTACGCGGCATACATCCGCACCGCGTTGTCCGCCGAACCCGCCCTGCTGGAGAAGTTCCTCAGCGCAGAGTTCGAAGGCGATGGGCAGATGGAGTACATCGGTGATGCGCTTGAGGCGCTGCACGCGCAGGGGCTCGAACCCGACCACGCGATCGCCGTGTGGGCCGCCGTCACCGCCCTGGCGATGGGCAGCGTCACCGAAGCCCATCGTGAACGGATCCAGGCTGAGCGCGGCCAACCCTGGCTGGCGCGGATCTTCGGAATGACAGCGCGCCGCTCACCGACGGATTATCCGACACTGCGCGCGATCGCCGCGTCGCGCTACGACCCGTTTGGCGAGGAATCGTTTGATCAACGGATCACCTTGTTGCTCAACGGAGTAACCCAGCAGTATGGGTTGTCTGCCGAACCGGACGCCGTCTCTTTCACGTCGGAGTAGCAGGCTGTGACGTTCCGGTCAGTCAAATTCAGTCCGGTGCAAATCGAGCAGTCGACGGCTCATATCGGTCAGCTTGGTGCGCAGCGTGTCGTCGTCGATATCGCCGACCAATGGATGCATGACCGCACTGCTGATAGCCCCCGACAGCATCGCGCCCTCGATCCGCCCGTCGTCGTCCGGTTCGCCCAGTAGCGCCCGGTAGAGACGCTCCATGAACCGTTGGAATGCTTCGTGTTCGGCCAGCAACCGGACGACGACGGGGTCGAACTGCAGGGTGCGCACCAACCGGCGGTCACGAACCGCCATCTCGATCATGCGCACCAGGAGTTCGTCACGGGCGGCCAGCTCGTCGCTGTGGGCCTCGGCCGCATCGAGCGCGGGCGCCAGCCGGAAGAGTTCGCGTTCGGTCACGGCCAGGACGATGTTGTCTTTGGTCCTGAACTGGTGATAGACCGCCGCTTTCGTGATCCCGACGGCGTCGGCGATCATCTGCAGTGAGGTTCCGCTGACGCCGTGCTGGGCGAACAGATCCAACGCGGCATCGAGCACCCGGGTGCGCGCGGCGCTGTACTGGACGAACCCCAACTCCCGGTCGACGACAGGCGGTTCTGCTGATCCCACTCGATGAGAGTATCCGAGGAGATTGACCTAAGCTAGCCGATCGGCTAGCTTCGCAGACTAGTCGAGGAGGCGGAAGGAGTCGATGATGTCGAAGAGACGCACCGATGGTGAGGTGATCTTGCTCTGGACTTTGCCGGTTACGGTGATCATCTGGATCGCCAGCTTTCTCCTGTTTCCGGGCTTCAACCCGCCGATGTCGCCCACCATGTCTGCGGAGCAGGTCGCCGCGTTCTATCGCGATCCGGCACACGGCCCAGAGATCCGTTACAGCATGATCGTGTTCAACTGGTTCGGTGTCAGCCTCATCCCGATTCTGGCCCTGATCGTGCTACAGGTCCGCCGGATGGCTCATCGCACGCCGATCTTCTCCTACGCCCTGTTGGGCTGCACGGCTGGTAGTCCCGCCCTGTTCCTTGTCGCCAACGTGTGTTGGCTGCTGGCCGCCTTCCGCCCGGAAAGAAGCCCGGAGCTGACTCAACTGTTCAACGATTTCGGCTGGATAACCTTCACCATTCTGGTTCCCTTTCTCATCGGACAAAGCGTGATTCTCGCCCTGGCAATCTATTTGGATGATCAGCCGCGACCGGTATTCAGCCGTTGGGTGGCCCACTTCAACCTTCTCGTAGCCGCCGCGCTGGCTCCCGCGGCGTTCGTAGGCGTGTCGCTGTCCGGCCCTTTGGCTTGGGACGGCATGCTGTCGTTCTGGCTGAAGAATATCGCCATCGCCGTGTGGATTGTCGTCATGGGAGTCGCCGTCGGCCAGGCCATCTATCGTGAGCGCTCCGAGAACCGTGAGCCCGGCGACGAACTGGTAAGCGCATGAAAACAGTGCTCACGCCCCCGGCTTCCCCCGTCGCGCCGCCGTCGGGACCGCTACATCAACGGATCGCCTGGCATTGGCGACACAACCCCAAGCGCGAACTTTGGCTTGCCTGGTGGGCGCTCGTCGTCTTCTACAGCGTGTTCTGGTTGATATTCTTTTTCATCACGCGTGTTCAGCCCCCGCCGCGGCCCACTGCGGACCTCGCGGCCCAGGTTCACTACTTCCACGTGCGCCACCTGGCGGTACCGCTCGGCTTTGCGGTCATCTTCTGCATTGGCGGCATGATCGCGACAAACAACGCCCTTATCGCGTACTCGATGCGGCGAATGTCAGTCAGCCCCGCGTTCGCGTATTCATACCTGATCATGTACTCGCTCAGTGCAATTCCCGGGCTGTTGCTGCTCTGCATCGCGTTGATAGTCGGGACGCTGCGGCCAGAGCGAGACCCCGAAGCGATCAGCTGGCTCTACGACTTCGCCTTCCTGTCGTTTGATGGAACCATGGGCGTCTTCCTGATCGGCTCGCTGATCTGGATGCTCGCGATTCTGCTCGACAAAAATCGGGTGTTCCCCAAGTGGTTCGGTTACCTCAACCTCTGCAACGGACTCACCGAGGTCGTCGTGGCACCCTGCTGGATCTTCCGGCGCGGCGTCCTCGCCTGGAATGGCCAGATCGCCTGGTGGCTGGACATGGTCGTCTTCGGCGTCTACACAGGCGCTTTCATTTACATGCTCCGGAGCATGATCCTGCGTGAGGACTTCGGTACCGGGCCGCTCGCAGAACTCAAGGTGGCGCAGTGACCGATCTCGAGACGGATCGCGCCGACACGAACAAACCCGCAAGGTTCGTGCCCGGTCAGCCGGACATGTGGGCCTTCGTGTTGTTCGAAACGCTAGTTTTCACGGCCTATTTCGGCTTCTACCTGTTCTACCGCGCCCGCAGCCCCGAGCTATTCCTGCACGCTCAGGCACACCTGGACCTGCGTATCGGCGTAGTCAACACCCTGGTCCTGTTGTTGAGCTCGTGGTCGGTGGCCCGTTGCGTTCAGTGCGCGCGTGCCGGTGCCTACGGAACGGCCCTCCGGGACGCGTTCCTTACCGCCCTGTTCGCTCTGGTGTTCCTCTGCATCAAGGTGTTCGAGTGGGCCCGGCTGAGCCGCGAGGGAAATGGATTCGACAGCAATGACTTCTTCACCTACTACCACTTTCTTACCGGGATCCATTTCGTCCATCTGCTGATCGGGTTCGTCGTCCTCGGCGTCGTCGTCTACCAGCTGCGCAGCCCAAAGCGACGTGACCAGGTATTGATCGAAACCGGCTCGACGTATTGGCACACCGTCGACTTCCTCTGGGTGCTCATCTTCGCGCTGCTCTACGTGGTGAGGTGAGCAGTGAAATTCAATAAAAGACTGCTGTTCGCGTGGCTGATCCTGGCGGCACTCACACTGAGCTATCTGTGGATAGACCACACCGCGAATGGATCACCGCGAGCCAGCGCGCTGATCACGTGCAGCGTGGTTGTGATCGCGCTCGTGAAGGTGCGCATCATCTTCCGGGAGTTCATGGAGGTACGCCAGGCCCCGGTTCTGCTGTGCCGGCTGACCGACGCGTGGGTCGTGCTGATCGGGGCGGTTTTGCTCGGCTGCTACTTCATTGGAGTCGCAATCCGCTAGTGTTTTTCCGCGACGACGTTTACACAACGCGGTGGATTAGTAAAGGATTTTTATGTCGAAGACAGTAGTGGTCGGCGCGTCGAGCGGCCTCGGGCGTTGCATTGCGATCGGCCTGGCGCAGCGCGGAGACCAGGTCGCGCTCTTGGCTCGGCGCCGCGAGCGCATCGAAGCAGCCGCACAGGAGGCGGGGTCCGGCGCGGTCGCCGTCGAGTGCGACATCACCGACCAGGCGTCGTGCCAATCGGCTATCGGCACCGTCGCGGACGCGTTCGGCGGTATCGACAACGTGGTCTACACGCCCGCCATCAGCCCGCTTGTCCGGATGGTCGACACCGACGCCGACATATGGCGCCGGGTGTTCGACACCAACGTGATCGGAGCGTCGCTCGTGACAGCGGCGGCGATGTCGCATCTGACGGCCTCCGCGGGCAAGGTGGTGTACCTGTCGTCGGACGCGGGTCCGTACGGGCCACCGTGGGCGGGGCTCGGCGCCTACGGCGTCAGCAAGGCTGCCCTGGAAAGGCTCGTGGAGGCCTGGCGCGCCGAACACCCCGACGTCGGCTTCACCAACCTGATCGTGGGGGAGTGCGCCGGCGGCGAGGGCGACGCCCAGACGGGCATGAACGCCGGCTGGGACATGGATCTCGCCATGCAGGCCTTCCCGTTGTGGGTGTCAGGCGGCTGCATGCCGGGCAAGCTGATGCCCGTCGAGGACCTGATCAGCGTGGTGCACACGATCCTGAGCACGAACTCATCGACCTCGATGCCGCTCGTGGTCGCCAGGGGCGCGCCGGCCGCCGCCCCGGCGCTGACTCCGGTTCAGTGAAGCCCTAACCTCTCGCGGGCCGTGTCGGCGAGGAAGCGCGCCGCCGACGTCGGCCGGAACGCGCGAGCCGCCTCTGTCAGCGCTTCCTGTGAGCCTGCGGGGAGTTCGATGTCGGCCGCGGCGACGTTGAATTCGAGTTGTTCGACGCTGGACGCCCCAGGGATGGCGACCACGCCGGGAAGGTTGATCAGCCAGGCCAGCGCCACCTGAGCGGGCTTCGCGTCGACCTCGGTCGCGACATCGCGCAGCGTCTGTAGCAACGGCTCGATGCGCCGCAGGTTCTCGGTGCTGAAGAGCAGGTTCAACGCACGGATGCCGCCGGGACGGTTGTCCACGCCGTATTTGCCGCCTAGCAGCCCCTGCGCCAGCGGGCTGTAGGCGATGACGACGCGGTTCTCCCGCTCGGCGAATGGGACCAGATCCTTGAGCGCCTGGGGATGGGCAAGGGAGAAGTGCACCTGGTTGCTGATGACTGGGCGCCCGAGCGCGGCGTCGGCCTTCTTCCACCGCGCGAGCGAATAGTTCGAGACGCCGGCCGCGCCGATGGCGCCGCTGTCGAGCAGGTCGCGCATTCCGGGCATGATCACCGAGTCGGGGACCACCGGGTTGGGCTGGTGGACCTGATAGAGCGGAATGCGGTCCAGTCCCAGCCGTTGTGCGCTGGCGCGCTCCCGCTGCTTGACGATCGCGGGAAATGGGGCCACCGGCATGACCTTGCTGGCCACCACGACGTCGGCCCGTTCGTCGCCCAGCGCCTCACCCAGGATTCGCTCGCTTTTGCCGAACCCATAGATCTCGGCGGTGTCGAACAGGGTGACCCCCAGGGCTCGGGCGCGCTGCACGATGTCATGGGCTCCGCCGGCGGCGTAACCGTCGCCGTAGCCCCACTCCCGTGAGCCAAACTGCCAGGTGCCCAGACCAATCCTGCTGACCTTGCCGATTCCGTCGACGTCGAGATATTTCATACGCAAAGCCTACTGAGTCATCAGCTGGGGATCTTGCCGAGAATGTAGTTCGCGATGCCCACCGCGGCTTGCCGGGGACGTTCGCTGTCGTTCTTGCCGCTGTAGGACAGGTAAAGGTCGAGGAAGACGTTGGCTTTGGCCGCGATCGCACGAACGGAGTGCACCTGTATCCCCTTGTGCGTCACGTCCATGGCGGTGACGCCGTTGCCGGCGTCGGCGGGAGCGCTCAACTCAAACGGGATGGTTTGCCCACTGGGAATGGTCACGTTGACCGTTGCGCCGCCGCATTGGTGCCATCCTGTCAGCACCTTCGCCAGCTGTGCTTGGGCCGCGGGCACGTCGCGAAACACCGCCACGGCCTGGATGACCTCCACGGAGCTGAGCAGGGTGCGCGTGTCGGAGAACTCTTGCGCGTGATAGCCGGACGTGGCGTCTAGGTTGTAGGCATCCGGGCTGCCGGGGCCAATGCTTCCCCAGCACTCCGGCCGGTCGATCGTTCCTTCGCTGTTGGACCTGTTGGGGTGGTCCCAGGCCTGGCCGGCCGCGAGGTTCTCGTCACCGGTGATGTTTTTCAGGTCATCGACGGCGGGCAACAGGGTGGCTGCGGATTGTGGCGCAACCGTGGGGAGCTGGGGCGCGGAGATGGTGGTGCTGGCGGGTGCCGCGGTCCGGTTGGAGCTCGTGGCGGCCCTCGTGGCGGTAAACGTGGCCCACGCGACGAGCGCGACGACCGTGAGCCCAATGAACGCATACGACAGCGCGATCCCGATCAGGGCGCGATCACGGCCAAGTTCACCGGTGCGACGGATTTGCGCGAGCCCAAGGTGTCCCAAAATCGCCCCGGCCGGTGCGAACACAAAGGCGAACACCAGCGACAACGTGGCCAGCGGATTCACCGGCGGCGGGTATGGCGGTGGAGGCGGTGGGATGAAGACGGGCGGTTGCACCAGCGGGTCTTCGTACGGGACACGGCCAAGCGGGTCGTAACTAAACGGGTTGTACCCGTAAGGATCCTGGGGATTGGTCACACAGAGACCTCCTTATCCGGGGATCGTCGCAGGTGCTAATCCCAGGATAAGCGTGTTCCGGTGGCTGCCAACCGCGGCGACGCCTGGATCAGGCACGGCGCCAATTGACTAGCGATGAGTTCGGTCGCCCCGATCACAGCAACAGTGGTCTTGACGTCACCCCCGCTCCGCCGTCCACCAGATCAGCTCGGTGACACCAAGAAACCTGCAGTTCAAACCGGCGATTGGTGGCGAAATGTGGCGGTGCGCGCCGCCGGGTGAGCCTTTGATTACTGTGTGTGACACCGGCCACGCGCGCGCCGACGAAAACCAAGTGACCGCAACGACTTTAAGACACCCGGCGCCGCGTTCATCAGCAGGTTCTTCAGCGCACCGACCCGATGCAGATCGGACCGGTTATGCCCCGCGTGTTTAATCGGCTCGGAGATGGGAAGCCGATAGATAGCGGACGAGTTGATCATCGCGGTCTCTGCGCCGAGGATCAAGACACTGGTCCTAAGAATTCGGGCTCGTTCGCACTGGAGGGGGCGCAAGCTCCGCTACACCGAGAGAAAGGCTCGATCCATGGGGGATCACAACAGCGGACCGGAAGAAGCCATCAAGGGCATCGTCGAGGGCGTCAAGGGCAAGGCCAAAGAGGTCGGCGGAACCCTGGCTGGTCGTAACGACATCGTCGAAGAGGGCAAGGCCCAGCAGGACAAAGCCGACGCCCAGCGTGACGCGGCCAAGAAAGAGGCTGAGGCGGACGCCGCCCGTGCGGGCGCCAAAGCGGCCGAAGAGCGTCAAAAGCAACACCAGTAAGTCCCTGAGTGCGAATGGGTCCGGTCTACTCGGCCGGGCCCATTCGCCGTATCGGGTGGGTAAACCGGTTTGAGACAGATATCAGGGCTATCCTTGCTTGGAACTGCTGCTTATTGGCCGTGCGCCGGTTAGTGAGGTGGAAGATGGGCCTGGCTGACCGGCTTTCAAGCGTTACCGCGTTCTTTCGGCCCGGATACGCCAAGGGTGCACCCGCCACCGGTTATGTGCCGCTATTAGCGCTGCTGCGCCGGCGAGTAACCGACGATGAGATCACCGCGATCGCAAGCAAACTGATCACGCGTGGACGTCGGCTGACCGCCGACATCGGGGTCGAGATCACCCGGATAACCGACGAGATGCCTTCACTCGAAGACCTGGCACGTGTACAACATCGAATTGCGGCCATCAGACGACCGGACGAAAGCTCGGAACAGCCAAGTCAATAGGGTCCGAGCCAGGGATCTCAGGTGGCTCCAGGAACCTCTTCGCGGGCTGCTATCGATTGACCATCACCGGTATCGAACACCTCGATGACGACGTCACGGTCTCGATAAGAGCCAAGCGATTTCAGCCCCTGGGTGGCGGCGATGACGGCGTTTGCCGCGTCGCCGCTTAGCGGGTAATCAGCCACGGCGTGGCGCCAGTGCGCCGCGATGACAGCCGCGCCCGGCTGCAGCCGGACGATTTCGCGGCTTAACAGCTCCGCCAGCGAGTCGGCCTCCAAGTAGTAGGCGACCTCGCTGAGCACAACCAAGTCGAACGGTCCCGGCGGCCAAGCGGCGTCCAGGGAGGATTGGGCCAGCGTTACCCGATTCCGGCAGCCTGCCGCCTGTAGCCGCGCGTCCGCGCCACGCAAGGCGGCGTCGGCCACATCCACCGCCGTTATGTGATCGCAGCGCTGAGCCAACAGCTCGGTCAGCGTCCCGATGGAGCAGCCCGGCTCGAAAGCGTGCCGGTATCGGCGGTCGGGCAGCAGGGCCAGCGTGATGGCGTATTTGCGCTGGTCGTACCACCGCGTCGACAGCTGCCAGGGATCGTCGGCGCTGGCATAGAGCCGTTCGAAGTAGGCGTCGGACAGCCGGGGGCTCAACGGAACACCACCTCGCCCACGCCCAGCAGCCGCCGCAGCACAAACCCTGGCAGCACCGGCGCCGAGCCGTCGGCGCCAGGCTCAAATTGACTCTGAAAGCATTGTGCGGCAAGGTATTTACGGTGAGCCGCGCGGTCCGGTACCGCGATCGAGTGGGCGCGGCCCCAAGGCACCGCCGGGTCGCCGGGCGACGCCCAGTGCCACATCCAAACCGGATACTCCAGCAACGTGACGCCGATGCGCTCGCACGCCGCCGCCGCCGCGCGCCCGACGGTCTCGTGATCGGGATGCCCGTCCCCGCGCCAGGTGGCGGCACACCACGTCCCAGGAGCAGCGTCATCGAGGATCGCAGCGAGCAAATCGGTGAGCCGATCCTCGTGGTCGGCCAGCTGGCCGTCGGGCAGGCCCAGCAAGGCGGGTGGACGAACTCCCAAAATCTCTGTTGCCCTGAGTTGTTCGCCTCTTCGTATCGTTGCCAGACGGGTCCGGTGCGCCGGCGATGCGCCGGGTTGCGCGGCACCGCCGTCGCTGGCCGACACCACCTGGACCTCGACGCCCAAGCCAGCCAGATGTGCGACCGTCGCGCCCAGTCCCAGAGTTTCGTCGTCGGGGTGCGGCGCCACCACGACCAGGCCGGTGCACCGGGTCAGATCCAGCGACGGTAAGGCTTTCTTCTTGCGGGCGGCCAGCCACGCCCGCGTCGGGGTGCCGCCGCCTTCCAGCGGCGTGGCCGCGAACCGGGCACAGTTGCCGGTTGGGGCTGTTCTCACAGCGTTCTCAACCCCGTCGGCCCGCGAGCTGCCCGAGCTCGGCCAGGTCCCGCTCCGCATGGCTTTGCCGGATGTAGATGGTCAGGTCGGCCACTCGCTGAGCGTGCCGTCCGTCCTGGCACAGCGGGCCGGGGCCTAGGGCGCGGGCCGTGCGGGTGATTGCTTCGTCGGCTGCATGTTCCACGACCGCACGGACGCGCCGCGCGACCAGTTGCGCGGTATCCGCCCGATCGAACGGATCGGAGTCGATCTGCGCTGCCGCGGTGGTGAGCATCGCGTCGCCAGCGGCAATTGCGGCGTCCACCGCTCCTAAGTGCGCTAGCGCGTGCGGGTCCGCAGATTCGCCTCTGGCGTAACGATATAACGGCCCAGAAACCCTGCGCGCACCCCCGAGCCAGCAGGCCGCCACGCCTATCGCACCGTGCCAGAACCCGGGCCGGCTGAGATAATCACCGGGGTCGCCGACGGGGACGGCATGGGCATTGGTGAACTGCACCGACCGGGTGTCGCTGCCGGCCATCCCGGCGTTCCACCACGTGCTCGGTAACGGTTTCACGCCCACGTCGGTGATGGCGACGGCGAATAGGCTCCGTCTTCCGTCGTCGAGTCGCGCGGTCACCAGCGCGTGCGTACAGAACCCGGCCCCGGAGCACCAGGCTTTCGTGCCGCTAAGCGTGATCGCGCCGTTGTCGGCCACGGTGGCGGTCAGCACCGCGTCGGGGGATTCGGCGGCCCACACACCCCACAGTTGGCCGGATTCGGGGGGTTTGCCACCGAGTTCGTGGAGTATCGCGGCGGCATCAACGTGAGCCTCGGCGATTCGGGCCGCCACAATGTCATCTTGGGCGAGCAGGCCCAGGAGTTGCCAACGTTCGGCGGTACGTCCTGATGCGGGCAGTGGCAGGTCGAGCCGGCCACAGTCCAGCCAGTGCCGCACGACGCCTGCCGTCACGCGCAACCCTCCTGCACGGATTCCTCAAACTGCGCGAGGTGATCGGCGAATCCGTGCGGTGCCCGCGCTTGGCGTCGTGCCGACGTGGTGACCGACAAATCGGCGTCACGGTCAATGCAGTACCCGGCTGCCTCGAAACGCGCTACCAGGTCGACGTCTTCGCCGGAGGGCAACGGCCGAAACCCGCCAACGCGCCAGTAAGCGTCGGCGCTGAAACCCATGTTCGCTCCGTGAACATGCGCGTGCGTGCCGGGCGCGTCCCCGTCCTTGTCCCCGTCTGCGTCTGCCTCGTAGGCTTGCATGTAGTGATCGGCGAAGTCAGCGGAATGGTGCCGCCAGTCGTCCACCCGCACTACGCCGAGTGCCATGTCGGCGCCGAGTCGCAGCTGATGCACCAGCCAGTCGGGATCCACCTGGCTGTCGGCGTCTGTGGTCGCATACCAGCATCCGCCGCCGTCCCCGCGCAGCGATCGCGCGTACCGGAAGCCGGCCGCTCGTGCGGTCCCAACGTTGCCGGCGTCGACAGTGACAAAGTGCACGTCGGGCCCGTACCGCCCGGCCAGTCTTGCGCTGCCGTCGTCTGTGGAGTCCAGGACCACCACTATCACGACCGGGATCGGCGCACACAGAGCTGCCGTCAATAGCGCCCGCAGGCACGCCGGCAGGCGAGCCTCTTCATTATGGGCGGGAACAACAACGGTGGCCTGGTTGTAGGTTCGGGCTACAAGCGTGGACATATCTGAGGACTGCCCACTTTGCGGCCATTTAAACAGACGACAACTTATCAGGCCCAAATCAGTGATTTCGCAGCTTAGCGATCAACTTGTCTTTCGTTAGTCCTGAATACCCAGAGATACCAAGCTCTTTAGCTCGCTTCGTCAGCTCCGGAACGGTCCAGTCCGTGTAAGAACCGGCCTTGCCGCCTTTGCGGCCGACGGCGGATTTACCCCGTGCGGCGACGGCGTTGGAAATCCGTGCCGCCTTTTCCTCGGAGTCGCCCTGTAGCGGAGATCACGATATAGCTTCTCGTTTTTGGTCGATGGATTCGGCACGGTGCATCACCTTCGCCTGTTTGAATGGGACGCCGCTGTCAGGGTTGCCCCGCCGTGCGGTGGCTAAACGCCCGGGCGGATGATCCAGTGCGGGGGGAGTTGCACCAAGCGAGGCGGGGTCGGCGACGATTCGTTCAGCGACGATCCGCAACTTGACGTTCGATTGCTGAGACATCGTGGTGAGAAGCGAGAACGCAGTTTCGCCGTCCACTCCATACCGCAGCATCACCATGCCGATGGCCTGGTTGGTCACCGCTCGGCGCGCACTGATCGTCATTACCTCATCGGTCAGCAGCTTTTGCACGTCCTTTTCGAACTGCTCCGTGATATCGATGTAGAACCCGGCGATTCCGGCGGGTGCGCCATCCGTTTCGAAGAACCGATCAGCCACCACGATGACCTGCCGCTCATTCCCGCGGGCATCGACGATCCGGTTTCGGCTGGTGACCGCGGTGCCCTGCCGGTAGACCTGCAAGATCAGGTCGCCCACCGTCGCGTTGTCGTCGGGGTGTCTGTGCGCCAGTACCAAGTCGGTAGTGGGGGTGACGGTGCCCGGGCGATAGCCGTGCATGCGGGCAACCTCGTCGGACCACTCCCATCGGTCGTCGTGGACGAAGTAGCGGAAGCTACCCACCTTTGCCCAGGATTTCGGTGGCACCGAAGACGCATTGCGCACGATAGAGTGTGACTTCCATTCGAGCCGTGGGCTATTGGTTGATCCGTGACCGCGATTGCATAGTTGTCAGACTCCGATTACCCGCGCGCCAGTAGCGGTAAACGATGGGAGTTTGCGAACTTATCCCCGTTATGACGGCGTTTCGGTCCGCGCCTGAGTCGTCGGCGGTAGGCTCGTTACAGGTTGAGCCCACAGCCGCTCATGAACAGCGTCGGCGCTCCCTGTAGCCCGCCTCGTTCACCGCCACACCATGATGGGCGCCATCAAATGCCAGCTATACCCGATAAAAACACACCAGAGGTATTCGATTGTGCTGGGGCCGGACTGCGGGTGCACGCGCACAACGTCGCCACGGTCGTGTGCGTCAGCGGCGAAATTGACGCCTCTAACGCCGAGCGGGTCGGCGAAGCAATCCGCCGGTTCGCGCGGCGGAAGGCTCCGCTGATCCTCAATCTCAGTCAGCTGGATTTTCTTGGGATAGCGGGTTTTCGAGCGCTGATAACCCTCAATCACGAACATCGGCAGGCCCAGCTGCCTTCCAGCGTGGTCACCGGTGCGGTGGTGCGTCGGGTGATCGGAGTATTCCCCGACCATGGGTTGCCCATCGTTGACTCAGTCCCCGAAGCCCTTTCAGCCCACGGAAAGCCCCGGGTCAGCCAGCCATGAACTGGTGGTAGGCCGACTCCAAATTCGCCGGCAATGCCGACACGTTGCACTGACGTTCGGTGTCGCCGATCGGCGCGAGAATGCCGCGCAGTTCGGTGTACTCCTGTGGGTGCGCGGTGAAGTAGCTGCGGATGTTGGACTCCGCTTGCGGACGCGGCTGGTCGGACGCGGCCGAGACAACTTGGTTGGCGCCCGGATGTGCGGCAAGGTACTGCTGCGCCGAGCCGGTCACCGACGAAACGGTGGCGTTGACACCGTCGGGACTGCAGTCGGGTGCTGCGGCCGCCGACGGCGCACCGACGATACCCATGGCGATCCCCCCGAGCAGAATGCCGGCGCTGACGCCGGCCGCTTGCCGACGCGCGGCGATGCTGCTGATTCTCATGATTGGTTTTGTCCTTAAATTGAAAACTATCGACCCGAATTCGTCCCCCGAATTCGTGAGCTTCCCCGACGGGTCCCGATCCCTGAATTCCAGGGTACCCAAAGGAGGCCCCAGCAAACGCCCTGGCCAGCCGCGCGGGACGAGCCGCATCTAGGATGTGTGGACGATAGCGCGACGGCGGACAGGAGATCTCATGGTCGAGATTCACCTACAGCGGGAGATCGCCGCTTCGGTGCCACAGGTCTTCGACTGGCTTGCCGATCCGGCCAATCTGGCTGCCGCACCGTTGGCGCTCAAGGCGCGTTACAGGAAGGATTCGCCGCCGCCCGGACCGGGCGCCGTGCGGGAGGTGGTCGGGGTCGGCACATGGTTCCGGGAGGAGATCACGGCCTACGACCGGCCGCGCAGTTACTCGTATCTCATCGTCCGATCCGTCCCGCCCTTCATTCACGACGGCGGGACGCTGACATTCACCGCGACGACCGAAGGCACTCACGTCGATTGGCTGACCAACTACACCCATCCGGCCTGGGCGGGAGGCAAACTCCTGGAGTCCGTCAGCCGTCGCCTGCTCCGTTCGAGCTTTGTCGCGATCCTCGATGCCTGCGCGAAGGCGTTGCAGAACTAGCCGTGACCCCGCTGGCGATGCAATCGGTTCATCAGCAGGTCAGCGGCGTACCGCCCACTGAACACCGCGCCGTGCACGCTGGCGGGATTGTTGACGCCGACGGCCTCGCCCGCCAGATAGAGCCGGTCACCGATCGGCTCCTGTAGCCGGCGCCGGTCATCGAGGCCGGAGCCGGGTGCGTGAAACGAGTACGACCCTCGCGCAAAGGGATCGGTGGACCAGCTCGATGTCCGGATCGCGACCGGGTAGATGTCGTCGCCGAACAGCTGTCGGACGATAGGCTGCGCGCTGGCCATCAGGTCCTCGGCTGACGCCGACTCGGCGGCCCGGCCGCGATAGCCGGCGTTGAAAGCCAACACAATCGGCCCGGCCGCGGCTGGCAGGGTGAACCACTGCGCCCACATGCCCGGGCCGGTACCGATGTATTGGTAGAAGGCGTTCTCCGCCTGCCAGTTTCGTTGGTTGAAGCGGAAGTAGCTCTTGGACAGCACGCCGAATCCAAGGGCCTGCACGGCGTGCATGTGCGCGTCCGGAAGTGGTGGGTCGAAGGTGATGGCACCGGATTTCAGAACTCCGAGCGGAACGGTGACGATCACGGCCCGCCCTTCGAACGACTGGTTGCCCGCCCGGACGATGACGGAGTCGTCGCGTCGCGCGATCGCGGTTACCGGCGTATTGAGGACGATCGGAAGTCCCTTGGCGAGCAGCTTCGGCAGAGCGTCGTAGCCATTGGTGACAGCGTCTTCGTCGCCGTCGGTGTATTCGCCGTCGTCATATGTCTTGGCGGAGAGCTGGTCCGCGTCGGCGGCGTATTCGTCCGCGATCTCGGTGGTGAGATAAAAAGCCAATTCGGCGCGCTCGGAATAGGACAGCTCTTTCTCGGTTGCCGCCGCGTCGACGGCGGCGCCCAGGCTTCCGCCGTCGACGTGATCGCAGGCCCGAGCCACGAACTTGCGCCAGGCTTTCTGGTTGTACTGCAGCGGCTGCAGTTTGGGGTCGACGGCCAGTTTTGCCCAGCTGTAATAGTCGGTGGGGGCAAGCTGCAGTTGAGCCTTCCGCGCCAGCTCCATCAGCGGATTGTCGTTGGCGCCCTGGATCCACGACGCGCCAATTTCCAGCGGCACGCCCCAATCTCGAGTGGTGTACACCCGGCCACCGATGCGATCGCGGGCCTCGATCAAACGCACCGGCCATCCGGCGTCGGCGAGGCTGCGGGCTGCGGCCAAGCCAGCCACCCCGGCGCCGACGATCAGGACCGACTCCGTGTCTGGCGGGGCCGTTGGTGGTGGCGATGCACGCTCCGATGAGCACGCGGCCGCGAGCGTGCCGCCGACGACGCTTGTCGCGGCGGCTAACAATTCTCGGCGGGACATCGCGGGCACGCGTGTCAGCGTCTCACACGCCGACCAGGACGTTTCAGCTCATAGCTGGGCGGCGACTTCGGCGGCGGCCCGCTGGCCGGACCTGACGGCACCGTCCAGAAACCCCGTCCATTCGTCCGCGGTCTCGGTGCCGGCCCAGTGAATCGGCCCAACCGGCTCGCGTAACCACGGACCGAATCTCGTCCACGACCCCGGCGGTACCGCCGCGGTCGGGCCTCCGGGTGCGAATTCCTCTATGCCCCAACGGTGATCAACGTAATCGAGGGGCTGGAGTGCGTCGTCGCCGAAGAACGACGCGAAGCAGCGCAGCGCGTCGCGGCGGCGCTGGTCGGCGGGCAGCGAGTCGAACGCGCGCGCATCGACGAAGCCCATCAGGACGCCGGGTCCTCTGGCGTCCGGGCTGACGTCGAAGGTGATGAACACCGGGCCTTCATCGGACAGCGCCTGGCCCGAGAACCCCTCGGCCCGCCAGAACGGCGTGGGGTAGGCCGCGTAGGCCTTGCTGAGCCGACCCTGCGGCCAATGCTGGGCGAGTTCCGCGTATTCGGCGGGCAGCGGGGGAGCGAACTCAATGGACGTGCGATGGGCCGGCGGAATCGCGACGATGACGTACCCGGCTTCGGCCTGCCCGCGATCGGAGGTGACTGTCACTCCTGCACCGTGGCGCTCGATGCGGCGGACCGGGGCACTGAGCACGACGCGGGCGCCGAGTTCGGCCGCTGCCGCCTCGGCGATCTGCTGGGTGCCGCCCAGGAAGTGGTCCTGCTGGGCTCCGTTCTCGACGTCGAGCAGGCGGTCGAGGCCGCCGGCGGCGTGGGTATAGCGGGCGGCGTGCAGCATTGACACGTCGTCTGGTTCGCACCCCCAGGTAACCCGCGCCACGATGGCCAGCAGGTCGCGTGACGATGCGCCGGCGCGTACGGAGCGCAACCATTCGCCCAGCGACAACTCGTCGAGCCGGCGCGCATGGCGTGCATCGAAGGGCGTTGATACCGGAATGCCGCGGGCAATTCGGTCGAATTGCCAACGTAGCCTGCCGATATCGAGCAGTCCGGAGAACGAGAGTTTGGGAATGGTGCCGCGGTAGGAACGCGCGCGGCCTCGCCACTGGATCACGTTCTTGCCGGCGTGATGAGTTGGGGTGGTTGGGATCTGGAGTTCGGCCGCCAGCGCCAGCACGGCGTCTTGGGTAGGGCCGACAAATGTGCCGCCCATGTCGGCGGGCAGCCCTGCGACGCTGCCGGTGAACGAACGCCCGCCGACGCGGTCGCGGCCCTCGAAGACCAGCACGTCGCAACCCTGTCGGGTTAGTTCGCGCGCTGCGGTCAGTCCGGCAAAGCCAGCGCCGACCACAACGGCGTCAACGGTCCACTCGGGAGCTGTCACGCCCACTAGTCAACCGCACCCACGGAGCTAGGGCGCAACCGTTAACCAGTCGGCGAACCCGGACGGGTCGTGGCGGCCCAGGGCCCCGTGCTCGTAGAGGCCCCACCCCTGCACCGGGTCGCCGTCACCGTCGCGGCACACTGCGCGGCCCACGTGGTCGATGACGCCGAAGCCGGACCGCGCGACGATCGCCGGATCAGTCATGTCGTAGGTCAGTCTTTCAGCGAATTTCGCGCCTTTCCATACGCCGTGTATCCAGTCCGAATCGCCGCCGTAGCCCCCGCCGACGTGGATAGGCACCGGCAGCTTGGACTCCACGTCGAGGTGCACGGGGGTGCCGTCGGGGGCGGTTGTGTCGATCGTGGCGCCGGTCGGGATCCGGGTGCCAGAACGGTAATGGATCTTGACCCGCGGCCAGCCCAGCTGCTCGACGCGACCGTCGCGCCAGACCCGGGTGCAATCGTTGAGTGAGCGGAACCCGTTGGGCTCCTCTTGGATAATCAGCACCACGGCGTAATCGTCGAACGCCATCGGCACGTAGAGCCACCACATGCCCTCGAACGGCGGGTCGGCGGGCCGGCCCGCGGGTTCGGCCTCGCCGATCGGGCGGATACCCCAGGACCTGTCCCGGCTGCCGATCCAGCTTGCGGGGTCGACCTCGATTTCCTCACCGTCGATCGCGATCCGTCCGCTCCAGCTGCCCAGTTGCGCGAACCGCTGCGCGTTCAGCGTTACCCGGTTGCCGGCGCGCAGAATGTGCGGTTGCTCCTGGACGACGTCGAACAAACCCTCCCAGGTGAGATCGGCTGCAACGCCCTCGGTTTCGTCGAGGATCAACCGCAGTTTGTGCAGCGGCTCGACGACCTCGACCCGGTACCCGTTGACGTTCTGATTGAGCCGGTCCTGGTCGATGGCGTCTGAAACGTGCACCGCGGTCTGCGAATCCCCGCGCCTGATGAGCATGAACGCGTCCTTGACCCCGAGGTTGGGGTAGTAGCCGATACCGCTGATCAAAAAGATGTTTCCGGTGCGGTCGTGGGCGTTGAAGTACGAGCGATCGTAGAAGTTACGGTCGGAGGATCCCGGCCACGCGATCGGCTGGGGTACCTGATGTACCGGGAACTCGTCGAGCGGTCCGAGCATTACTGATCCTCTCCGATAAAGCGCTTCATCAGTCCGGCGTGGTAGAACAGCGACTCCACGTCTTCGGGCCTTTCGATCTCCCCGAAGTGCACCCGACGTGCGCCGGTGCGCATGAACACGAGAGCCCAAATCACCCCGCAGTACACGTAAAACCACCGCAGGTCACCCACTTCGACGCCGGTGAGCCGCTGATAGGTGGCGCGGACGTCGCTCTCGCGCATCACCTCCGGCAGGCCAGGCAGACCGGCAAGACCGGTGAGTTCCTGAAACACCATGTGCGCGAAAATCATCCACGCGACATCGATCTCGCGTGGGCCGAGCGTCACCATCTCCCAGTCCAGCACCGCGACCGGTTGGAAGTCGCGGTACAACACGTTGCCTACCCGCGAGTCTCCCCACAGCAGCACCGAGTCATGTGCGGCCACGTCGGCCGGCCAGTTGGCTTCCAGCCATTCGAAACTGCGCTCCAGCAGCGGAGATCGGCCGATATCCGGTACCGCGAAGTCGTACCACGAACGCAACCAGTTGAACTGCCCGCGCAGTGCGGTGTCGCCGTCCTGGACCTCGGCCAGGTAGGCGAACGTCTTCTCCGGGTTGGGGATCGAGTGCAGGGTGGCCAGCACCCCGACGGTGGCGTCCTGTAGTTCCCGCTGGCGCGCAGGGGGCGCGTCGGCGAACCAGTTGTTGCCGAACGTGTAGGGCATGACGTCGGGCGGCACCACACCGTCGACGTAATCCATCAGGAAAAAGGGTGTACCCAGGACATCGCCGGTGGGTTCGAGCCAGCGCACCCGCGGGACGGGGACGTCGGTCAGTTCGCCGACCGTGCGTATCACGTCGAATTGGTGGTCAAGCCGGTAGGTCGGGAAGACCTGGATGTCCTCGGCAGTGGGCGCGACGCGGGCCACAAACCTCTGCTCCGTTGCCTGCCCGTCCTCGCGCCAGCGGGCGGTCAAGATGATGGTTTCCGACGACATGCCGTTCGAGTCCACACCGCTTTCGACGGTGACCTCGGGTGCGGCGCCGGCGGGCAGCACCGTTGTCAGCCATTTCGACATCACCCCAGGCAGGGTGGTGACGTCTCGGCTGGAGCGCTGGAGTCGGTCGACGTTGTCAATCGCAGGTTCGTTGGGCACGGGGTGCCTCCATTCTTGCCGCTTCTTTGCGGCAATTACGATACGGTAAGTAGCGTTATGAAAGCAGACCGGTCCACCGTTGACAAGGCCCCGGGCGTCGGGCGCCCCCGGGATCCGCGGATTGCCTCGGCGATAATGTCGGCGACCGCGGAACTGCTTGTGGAAATCGGCTATTCGAGTCTGAGCGTGGCCGCCGTCGCCGAACGTGCCGGGACCACGAAATCCGCGTTGTACCGTCGGTGGTCGAGTAAAGCGGAGCTGGTGCACGAGGCCGCATTCCCGGTGGCGCCCACCGCGCTGGAGGCGCCCGCCGGCGATATCGCCGCGGACGTCCGGATGATGATCGAGGCCACGCGCGATGTCTTCACCACGCCGGTGGTGCGGGCCGCGTTGCCGGGGTTGGTGGCCGACATGACGGCCGACGCCGAGCTCAATGCCCGGGTGATGTCGCGCTTCATCGACTTGTTCACCGCGGTGCGGATGCGGCTGCAAGAGGCCGTGGACCGGGGTGAAGCACATCCCGGAGTGGACCCGGACCGGTTGATCGAACTGATTGGAGGAGCGACGATGCTGCGGATGCTGCTTCGCCCAGACGAGAAGTTGGATGACGCGTGGGTGGATCAGACCGCCGCGATCGTCTTGCACGGGGTGACGGGATGACTCGGCGCCTGGCGGGTCGGGCCGCGATCGTCACCGGCGCCAGCCGCGGCCTGGGTCGGGCGATCGCACTTGCGCTCGCCGCGGAAGGCGCGGCGGTGGCCGTTGTGGGGCGCACCGAAGCAGTGTGGGACGACCGGCTGCCCGGAACGATTGGTGAGACCGTGGCCGCCATCGAGGCCGCCGGCGGACGCGCGGTAGCGATCCGTGCCGATCTGACCAATCGCGACGACATTGCACAGGTGGTAGATGCCTCACGAGATGCCCTGGGGCCCATTACTATTCTGGTGAACAACGCGGCATTCACCGCTCCCGGCCGGCCGCCGACGCCCGGCGCCGAACCGCGAGCCAAGGCCGTCAAGGCGGCTCCTGCCGCCGCCAAACCTGGCTGGCCGCCGTTCCTCGGTACGCCGTTGCACGCGTTTCGCCGGCACTTCGACATCGCCGTTTTCGCCAGCTACGAATTGATGCAGCTGGTGTGCCCCGACATGATCGAGGCGGGTGGCGGCGCCATCATCAACATCACCTCGGTCGCGTCGCGCATACCCGGCGACGGTCCCTACGCCGACCGCAGCGGCGGTGTGCTGCCCGGCTACGGCGGATCAAAAGCGGCACTCGAACATCTCACCCAGTGCGCGGCGTTCGACCTCGCCGACCACAACATCGCGGTCAACGCGTTGTCGCCGTCGAAACCGATTCTTACGCCGGGCCTGGCGTACTACGCGCGCGAATTCGCCGACACCGCCACAGAGGACGAGTTTGCCCGGGCAGCGGTGGATTTGGCGATGGTGGATGCCGCAGCGGTGACCGGACGCACGATCGGACACAGCGAGGTTCTGGACGGCAGCTTCCGGCCGTTCTCGCCGGCGTAGCTCAGGAGCTCGTCAACTTTCGTCGCCGGGCGGGTCGGGATCTCCGTGCAGGAGTTCGTCGGGGTGATGTGCGTGGTTGATCTCGGGCGGTCCACTGCCGTCGGTCCACCCGAGTCGACCGCTTTCGGTGACTGTGGTGTGCAGTTCTCCGCTGCTGGCAACGCAGTGATCGCAGGCGCACGCGAAATATAGCTTGTCCGCGTCGGTTCGGCCGCCCTGAGCCCAGTCCGGCACATGGTGAACTTCGCAGTGATACCCCGGCTCGACACAATTGGGCCGGGTGCAGCCGCGGTCGCGCGCGTAGCAGATGAGCCGTTGGTCGGCGGTGGCGATGCGTTTCTGGCGGCCCAGATACAGCGGTCGCTCGGTGTGGTTGTCGAACACCGCCAGGTAGTGGATTGCCTTGGCGGCCATCCGGATCAGATCTGACATCGGCAGCCTGGAACCGCCGCCGGTTCGGGCCGGCACCGGCATTGGGACCGACGCGCCGGCCGCGGCGTTTGCGGCCTGTTCGAGCTCGGCCAGCGTCGTGGTGACGATGACGGTCACGGGGTGGCCGCGGTGCATACCAAGCTTGCCGGAGGCAATCGCGCTCTCCATGCCCAACTTGAAAGCGTCGTGGCAGCGTTGGGGCGGCGTGCGATCGTCGCGCAGCTCGGGGTCCTTCTGCTCGCTATCGGGTTCATGGCGACCGGGCCGCACGGCGGCTTCGATCGCTTCGAAGGACGCGCGGGCCTCGGGGTCGAGCAATCCCTCAAGCCGAGACATGCCGTCGGGCCCCTGCGGACCCAAGCGCAGTCCGCGGCGGCGTGCTCGATCTTCGTCGGTGAAATTGCCGTCGGGATTGAGGTAGTCGGCGATTCGTTGTCCCAGCCGGATGACGACTCCGGAGTCGACTTTGGTCGCGTGCTCTACCAGCGTGCGCTCGGCTTCTGCTACCTCGGCGGGCGGGACACTGCTGGGCAGCACATCGACGGCTCTGCACACCGCGCGAATGTGGTCCTCGCCAACGGTGCCGGCTTGCACCGCACCCGCCAACTCCGGCAATTCCGGTGCGATCGGCTGACCGGTAAGGGACCGTCGTGGGCGAATCCGTGCGGCCAATTTGAAGCGGCGCGTGATTTCTTTCGGGGTGACACGGAGTCGCGACCAGAGCAGGCTCCGCATGATCGGCACGAATTCAGACCCGTCGGGCGGGTCGGCGATTTCCCCAAAAAACCGATACATCAGCCCGCGGTTCACGCGGTTCTGTGTCTCGATCCGCTCAGCTACGCTGACGCGGAAATTGTTGGTTACCAGGTCCGATGAGGTGCCACGCAGCACGTCGTGGGCGGCGTCGATCGCGTCAAGAGCAGCGCTGATCTGCTCTTGTGCCTGCTCGGCAGCCATGAATCCCATCCCGCAACCGTATCGAACAAAAGTTCGATAGACCGTGAGATTTTGCCGGTCTGTGGATGAATCGCTAACTGTGGATAGCGCGGCGTGCCAGTATGAGAAAACCCGATGCCGCGCGGCGGCAGGCAGGTGTGCGAATGCCCGGTACGAAGCTCGGGATCGACAAGCCGACGGGTCGCGTTGTTGGCCTGATCGTGCTGTTGATGATCGCTGCCGCTGCCTTGCGCGGATACCTGCCGGCCCATGACTACGCCGTGCGCGCTCAGCCGGGCCCCGGTCGAATGGCGCTGGCCTTCGTGGTGCTGGCCCTGACTGCGTCGCTGACGCTGCTTGCGATCGCAATCATCGCCCGTTTGCGAGATCCACGTGCGATGCCGCCCGGGCCGGGGGATCTGTCGGGGATGCTCGGTAACCGCGGTGGGCGACCGAGTTGGCGCGTATTGCTAGTCGGGCTCGCCGTGATCGTGGCCTGGCTGTTCCTCGCGATGCTGTTGGCCCGATTGTGGCTCCCGCACCCTGTCACTCCGTCGGCGCCCGCACCGGATCAGGGGGCTTCCCAGGCGCACGGCACCGCCCCGGCGCCCAAACAGCACCCGCCGGACGACTCTTCAGACATGCTCGGGATCCTGCTTGCTAGCACGATCCCGATGCTGATTCTGATCGTCGTGGGGACCGTGATCATGTCGCGGCGGCGACGGCGTGCGGCGCCAGCGGGTACCTTGCCGGACTACAACGACGGTGAAGACATCGAATTCCGTTCCCCGCCAAAGAGTTCAGTATCGCTGGTGCGGGCCGCCGAACGCGGGCTCGCCGAGATGGCGGACCTCAGCCGCGAACCGCGGGAGGCGATCATCGCGTGTTACGCGGCGATGGAACGCGAACTCGCGAATGTTCCCGGGGCGGCTCCTCAGGACTTCGATACCGCGACCGAGGTGCTGGCCCGCGCCGTTGAACACCATGCGCTGCAGGCCGATAACGCAATTCAGCTGGTGAACCTGTTCGCCGAGGCGCGGTTCAGCCCGCATGTGATGAACGAGCGCCACCGCGAGTTGGCGGTGCGTACGCTTCAGCTTGTGCTCGACGAGCTGGGCTCGAGGAGTGCCGCGTGAAACGGCTTATCGCACTGGGTGTTCTCCTCATCGTCGGGATCGAGCTGCTGGCGCTGCTCGTGCATGATCGTCGGTTTGTTTTGGCCGCTTCGGGCGTTGCCCTGGCTTTGGTGTTGGTTAGTGTCCACCGGCTCCTGACGCATCCGGCCGCGCCCGATGCCGAGCCGGTCTCGGATGACCTCGGGGATTCGTTTCGCCGCTGGCTGTCCGGCACCGAGACGACGATCCGGTGGTCGGATTCCACCCGCGCGGACTGGGACCGTCATCTGCGTCCGATGCTGGCACGGCGGTTCGCAATCGCCACCGGCCAAAGGCAGGCCAAAGACCCTGCGACGTTTGACTCAACCGGCCAAATGCTTTTCGGCGCCGAATTGTGGCAATGGGTTGACCCGAACAACGTCACACGTACCGGTAGCCGCGAGCCGGGGCCGGGCCGGGGGGCACTGGAGGAAATTTTGCAGAAGCTGGAGCAGGTATGACACAAGGCGTGACTCGGATATGAACGTGCCGGCCGTGACGACCACGGAGCGTTGCGAGGCGGTCCTGAACGAAATCGAGCGGGTGGTAGTTGGAAAGCGCGCCGCGCTCACGCTCATCCTCACTGCCGTCCTTGCGCGTGGCCATGTGCTCATCGAAGATCTGCCCGGCCTGGGCAAGACGCTGATCGCGCGATCTTTCGCCGCCGCATTGGGGCTTCGGTTCACCAGGGTGCAGTTCACGCCCGATCTGTTGCCCGCCGACCTGCTCGGCTCAACGATCTACGACATGCAGTCGGGGCGCTTCGCGTTTCGGCCCGGGCCCATTTTCACCAACCTGCTGCTAGCCGACGAGATCAACCGCACCCCGCCCAAGACCCAGGCGGCATTGCTGGAGGCGATGGCCGAGGGCCAAGTGAGCATCGACGGCGAAACACACAAACTCCCAACGCCATTCGTCGTCTTGGCCACTGACAACCCGATCGAGTACGAGGGCACCTATCCGCTGCCCGAAGCCCAGCTCGATCGGTTCGCGATGCGCCTGGAGCTGCGGTACCTGTCCGAGCGTGACGAGACGGCCATGCTGCGCCGGCGCCTGGAACGCGGATCGGCCGAACCGACGGTCAATCAGGTCGTGGACGCTGCGGATTTGATAGCGATGCGCGAATCGGTCGAACAGGTGAGTGTGCACGAGGACGTTTTGCACTATGTGGTGTCACTGGCCACCGCGACCCGGCGGCATCCGCAGGTTGCCGTCGGCGCCAGCCCTCGCGCAGAACTCGACCTGGTTCAACTCGCCCGCGCCCGCGCCTTGTTGCTCGGCCGGGACTTTGTGATCCCTGAAGATGTGAAAGCGCTCGCCGTTGTCGCCATCGCGCACCGGATCACCTTGCGGCCGGAGATGTGGGTGCGAAAGATTCAGGGCGCCGATGTGGTCGCCGAATTGCTGCGGCGCTTGCCCGTTCCCCGGGCGCAGGAAACAAATGAAACACCTGGGTAGGACGGATGAACCCGGCGTGACCCAGCGGACTGAACTCGAATTCCACTGGCGTGCATCACAATTGACGCGCGCCGTCGCCACCTGCGCCGGGATCGCGTTGACAGCTGCCGTGATCGGTGACCGATGGCAGCTGATCGCCTTCGTGGCGCCGCTGCTCGGTGTGCTGTGTTCGATCAGCTGGCTGCGCCCAGTGCCGCAGATCCGGGTAAACGCAGAGCCTGATTCGCAACGTTGTTTCGAGGGCGAACAGGTGCGACTGAAAGTGCGGGTGGCGCAAGCCGGAGCGGCATCCGGCTCGGCCACGGTCGAATTGACGGTCTCCGCTGTCGACGCAATGGAAATCGAAGTCCTCGAGTCGGACTCAGATCAGGCCAAAATCGTTGCAGTAAAGGCACAACGCTGGGGCCGCTATCCGATCCGGGCCCGCGTCGACGTATTGGCGCGCGGTGGGTTGCTGGCGGGGACGGCGAGCGTCGAAGCCGCTGTCGTCATTGTGTTCCCGCTGACGCCGCCACAGTCGACGCCGGTCCCGCAGACCGAGTTGCTCGACCGCCTTGGTGCCCATCTCACCCGGCATATCGGTCCGGGTGTCGAGTACGCCGACATTCGTCCCTACGTGCCCGGCGACCAGCTGCGCGCGGTGAACTGGCCGGTGAGCGCCCGCCGCGGACGATTGCACGTGACGCGGCGAGTGACAGATCGCGCCGCGGACGTGGTGGTGCTGATCGACACGTATAAGCAGCCGGTGGGCCCGGCGACCGTCGCCGTCGAACGAGTGGTCCGAGGCGCTGCGCAGGTGGTTCAGACCGCCCTGCGTCACGGTGATCGCGCCGGGATCGTGGCGCTCGGCGGCAACCGTCCACGGTGGCTCGGCGCAGATATCGGGCAGCGCCAGTTCTATCGGGTGCTGGACACGGTGCTCCGTGCCGGCGATGGATTCGAAGACACCACCGGAACTTTGGCGCCGCGTGCGGCAGTTCCCGCCGGTGCGATCGTCATCGCGTTCTCTACCCTGCTCGATACGGAATTCGCACTGGCATTGATCGATCTCCGCAAGCGCGGCCATGTGGTGATCGCGGTGGACGTTCTCGACAGCTCCCCGTTTGAAACCGCGCAGGATCCGCTCGTCGACCGGATGTGGGCGCTGCAGCGCTCGGCGATGTACCGCGACATGGCAACCATCGGCGTCGACGTGGTGTCCTGGAGTGAAGAGCGCAGCTTGGAACAGTCGATGGGCGCGTTGCCCCAGCACCGCCATCGGGTGCGCGGACGGCTCCGGGGGTAGCCGTGGCGCGGTTTCTCTCGACGGTGTTCGGCCTGTTGATGGTGGCGACAGCCACCGTCGGGTCACACGGGCCACCACTAGTTGCGGGCGCGGCCGCTGTAGTTGCGGTGGGCGTCGGGATTGCTTATCGCCCGGTCGCAACCATCGCCGTTTTGCTGTCGGTGGCCGTGATCGTGGTGTCCAATCCGTCGCACGTGCTCGCCGCGCTGTCCGGACTTTGCGCCGCGGCCTACCTGGTGTGTAGGCACGCGGTCGGCGAACCCGTCGGCATCCTCATGGGGAGCTGGCCGACAGTTGTTGCCGCCGCTGGGTTTAGCTTTGCCGGGTTGGTTGCGACGTCGTTCCCGCTGCAGTTGCCGTGGCTGCCGCTGGCGGCGCCGCTGGCGGTGCTGGCGATCTACGTGTTGGCCACGGGCCCGTTCGTGGGCTGATCGATCAGTGCAGCAGCTGCGCGGCGTTGTCGGCCAGCTCGAGCAGCGGCTGCGGGAAGATTCCCAAACCGACTGTGATCACCGCGCATACAGCGATGGCGAGCTTGGTCAACAAGCTGGGCTCCAGGACATGCGGGGTTTCGTCGGTCTCCTCGTTGAAGAACATCGAAACAATCACCCGGACGTAGAAGTACGCGGCGACCCCACTGGAAATCACACCGATGATGACCAGTGGCGCCGCGCCGCCCTGGGCGGCCGCCTTGAACACCGAGAGCTTGCTGATGAATCCACTGGTCAGTGGGATACCGGCGAAGGCCAGCAGAAACATCGAAAGCAGCCCGCCCACAACGGGTGAGCGCCGCCCGAGCCCCGCCCAGTGCGACAGCGTGGCATCTTCGACGCCGTCGGCGTTGCGAACCAGCCCGACAACGGCGAACGCGCCGACTGTGCTGAAGCTGTAGGCGACCAGATAGAACAACGTCGCCGAAAGACCCGCCGCACTGTCGGCGATCACGCCGGTCAGGATGAATCCGACGTGGGCGACCGACGAATAGGCCAGCAGCCGCTTGACGTCGACCTGGTTCACCGCGGTGACGGTCGCGACCGTCATGGTCAGAATCGAAATCGCCCACAGCACAGGCCGCCACTGGTCCTGCAGCGGCGGCAGCGCGACATAGAACACCCGGAGCAGCGCGCCGAACGCCGCGACCTTGGTGGCCGCTGCCATGAACCCCGTTATCGGGGTAGGCGCACCCTGATAGACGTCGGGAATCCAGGAATGGAACGGCACCGCGCCGACCTTGAACAGCAGCCCGACTGACAGCAACGCCACGCCCACCAACGCCATCGAGTTGTCGCCGTGCTTGGACAACCCGGCGCAGATTCCGCTCAGGCTCAGAGTGCCGGTCTGGCCGTAGAGCAACGCCACACCGTAAAGGAAGAACGCCGAGGAGAACGCGCCGAGCAGGAAGTACTTCATCGCTGCTTCCTGCGACAGCAGGCGGCGGTTACGGGCCAGCCCGCAGATCAGGTACAGCGGCAACGACAAGACTTCCAGCGCAACGAACATGGTCAGCAGGTCATTGGAGGCGGGGAACACCATCATGCCGCCCACCGACAGCATTACCAGCGGGAAGAGTTCGGTCTGGGCGGCTCCGGCCCGTTGCGCTTCGCGCTCGGCGTCGCTGCCGGGAACCGCGGAAGCCTGTGGGGTAAAGGAATCCAGGCCACCCCCGACCGTCACCGCCACCTTCGCGCCGACGGCCTTGATGGCGCCTGTTACGGCGCCCGTGCGTTCGGACATGAAAATGACTGCCAGCATCGCGACCAACAGCACGGTGCCCTGCAGGAACAGCGCCGTTGGGTCGATCGCCACCGCGCCCAGCACGGCGGGGCGGCCAGCCCAAATCGTGTCGGCCACCAGGAGCACTGCGACGAACGCGGCGACCAAACCGGCAAACGTCAGCGTCACCTGCAGGCTGTACCGGAGCCGTCTCGGCACGAACGCCTCGACCAGGACGCCGGCCACGGCGACTCCGAAGACGATGAGCATCGGGCTCAGCAGGAAGTACTCGATGCTGGGAGTGGGGAGGGTCATCGGTGCGATCCTTCGCCTGGAGCGGGGGCGGCCTTCAAAACCGGATGAGCAACCGGACCAGAAACCGGACGAGTCACACTCGGGGCGGGATCATGCTGGCCGATGGTCGTCATGGTGTTCTCGACCGCGGGATTGATCAAATCCAACACGGGCTTGGGGTAAACCCCGAGAACAAACAACGATGCGATCAGCGCACCCACAACGACAAGCTCGCGCGGCTTCAGGTCACCGATGTCTTCGTTGCCCGTGGCGACGGGCCCCGTCATCACCCGCTGGTATAGCCACAACATGTAGACCGCCGACAGGACCAATGCGGTGACCGCGAACCCCGTCGCTAGCCAGTAGCGGCTGAATGAGCCCAGCAGGACGAGGAATTCGCTGATGAACGGTGCCAGACCGGGCAGCGACACGGTGGCCATGGACGAAACGAGGAACGTCCCGGCCAGGATGGGGGCCACTTTCTGCACGCCGCCGTAGTCGGCGATCTTCCGGCTGCCGCGGCGGGAGATCAAGAAGCCCGCGATCAGGAATACCGCTGCCGTGGAGAGGCCGTGGTTGAGCATGTACAGCGTCGAGCCGCTCTGTCCCTGGCTGGTCATCACGAAGATACCCAGGATGATGAAGCCGAAGTGCGAGATCGAGGTGTAGGCGATCAGGCGCATGATGTCCTTCTGGCCGATCGCCACCACAGCGCCATAGATCACCCCGATGACGGCCAGGACGATGATCGCGGGACGGAAATACGTTGAGGCGCTTGGAAACAGCTGCAGGCAATAGCGCAGCATGCCGAAGGTGCCGATCTTGTCCATCACCGCCGTGATCAGTACCGCGGTGGCGGGCGTGGCCTCGACGCAGGCATCGGGCAGCCAGCGATGCAAAGGCCATATCGGTGCCTTGATGCCGAACGCGAACATGAAGCCCAAGAAGAGCGCCTTGATTACCGCGGGGTCCGCGCTGTATCGGCCAGAAGAGAAGCCGGCGACGATGTCGCGGAAGTCGAACGTCCCGGTGCCGTGCTTCGCGGTCACCACGTACAGCCCGATCACCGCGGCCAGCATGATCAACCCGCCGAACAGGTTGTACAGCAGGAACTTAACCGCGGCGCGCGACCTGCCGGCACCTTTACCGAAGCCGCCGATCAGGAAGTACATCGGGATCAGCATGGCCTCGAAGAACACGTAGAACAGCAACACGTCCAGCGAGACCACCGCGATCAGCACCATCGACTCGATGGCCAGCACCAATGCGATGAACGCGGGCGCCCCTCGCTCGCCACCGTCGTTCCAGCCCGCGACCAGCAGCACCGGAATCAGCACCGTGGTCAGCAGAATCAGCACCAGCGCGATGCCGTCTATGCCCAGGGTGTAGCCGGCGCCGAACGCCGGTATCCACTCATGGCTTTCGACGAACTGGTAAGGCGCACCACCGGCCTCGAACCCAGCCGTGATGATGACGGCCACCAGCAGCACCAACACGCTGATGAAGAGGCCGGTCCACTTGGCCAGCTTTTCCACCTCGGCGGGCATCAGGACGATCAGCACTGCGCCTACGAGCGGCAACAGCCACAGGATGCTCAGCCACGGCAGAATCACCACAGTTGCACCGCCAAGATCGTCGCGATCACCAGCGCCGCACCCGCCAGCATCTCCAATGCATAGGAGCGGGCGAAGCCGGTTTGCAACCCCCGCAGGCGATTCGAGCTGCGGCCAACCAATGCGGCCAGCGCGTTGACCGAGCCGTCCACCCCCGCGTTGTCGACTTCGACCAGCGCGTCCGTGAATTGCGCGCCAGGGCGCATGAACACCTCCTCGTTGAAGGCATCGCCGTAGAGATCGGCGCGTGCGGCCGTTGTCAGTACCGACACTTCGGCGGGCGCCACCTCCGGGGTGACCGCCTTACCGCCGTACATCCGGTAGGCCACCGCGATGCCGACGGCGACGACCGTCAGCGCCACGGTGGTGCTGACCCACGCGGGCAGGGCATGGGCGGTTTCTTCATGTAAGCCAACGACGGGTTCAAGCCAGTGCTGCAGGGTGCCACCGACGGCGAACAGGCCCCCGGCGAACACCGAGCCGAAGGCAAGCAGGATCATCGGACCGGTCATCAGAGCAGGTGCCTCATGCGGATGGGCGCTTGGGGCCCAACGCTTTTCGCCGAAGAAGGTCATCAGCATCACCCGCGTCATGTAAAACGCGGTCAGGCCCGCACCGAGCAGCGCGGCGCCGCCCAGCACGTAGCCCCGGACACCGCCTTCGTGCAGCGCCGCCTCGATGATCGCGTCCTTGGAAAAGAAGCCCGCGAACGGCGGCACGCCGATGATGGCCAGATATCCCAGACCGAACGTGGCGAACGTGATCGGAAGCGCCTTGCGCAGACCGCCATACCGGCGCATGTTCTGTTCTTCGTGCATCGCATGGATGATCGAGCCCGATCCGAGGAACAACCCGGCCTTGAAGAAGCCGTGGGTGAGCAGGTGCATGATCGCGAAGGCGTAGCCGGCGGGACCCAACCCGGCGGCCAGCACCATGTAGCCGATCTGGCTCATCGTGGACGCGGCCAGCGCGCGTTTGATGTCGTCCTTGGCGCAGCCGATGAAGGCCCCGAACAGCAGGGTGACGGTGCCGACGATGACCACGCCCAGCTGTGCGTCGGGCGCCAGGTTGTACAGCGGGTTGGACCGCACGATCAGGTACACACCGGCGGTCACCATGGTGGCCGCGTGGATAAGGGCGGATACCGGGGTGGGGCCCTCCATCGCGTCACCCAACCAGGCCTGCAGCGGAACCTGTGCGGACTTGGCGCAGGCGCCCATCAGCAGCAACAGCCCCGTCGCGGTCAGCACGCCGCCACTGGCGCCGGGCGCCGCGGCGAACACTCCGGCGTACGAGAGGGTGCCGAAGGTGCTGAACATCAGGAACATCGCCAATGCCAGCCCGGCGTCCCCGACGCGGTTCATCACGAACGCCTTCTTGGCCGCCGTGGCCGCGGTCGGCTTGTGGTACCAGAAACCGATCAGCAGGTAGGAGGCCAGGCCGACGCCTTCCCAACCTACGTAGAGCACCACGTAGTTGTCGGCGACCACCAGCAGCAACATCGAGGCCAGGAACAGGTTGAGGTAGCCGAAAAACCGGCGGCGGTCCGGGTCCTCGGCCATGTAGGCGATCGAATAGATGTGGATCAGCGACCCAACGCCAGAGATCAGCAGCACGAAGCAGATTGATAACTGGTCGATCTGCAGTCCGAGGTCGACCTGCAGTTGGTTGACCGGGATCCACGTGTAGAGCTTCTGGTGGATGACGCGGTCTGTGACGTTCCGGCCGAGCAGGTCGGCGAGCAGCGTCGCACCCACCCCGAACGCCGAGAGCGCAGCGGCAGTGCCCAGCCAATGTCCCCACGCGTCAGTGCGTCTGCCCCCGAACAGCAGAATTGCGGCGCCCGCCAGCGGCAGCGCCACGAGCAGCCAGGTGTAGTGATTCAGGTTTGTCACGGCGGCAGTCTCTACCCTTTGAGTAGGTTCGCGTCGTCGACCGACGCCGATTTGCGGGCACGGAAAATCGTCATGATGATCGCCAGGCCGATGACGACCTCGCAGGCGGCCACCACCATGGTGAAGAACGCGATCATCTGCCCGTCCAGTTGGCCTTGCAGCCGCGCGAACGTGACGAACGCCAGGTTGACGGCATTGAGCATCAGCTCGACGCACATGAACATCACGATGGCGTTGCGTCGCAACAGGACTCCCGAGGCGCCGATGGTGAACAGCAACGCCGACAGGTAGAGGTAGTTGGCCGGGTTCACGACGCACCGCCTTTAACAGCTTCGGGGAGAGCCTCGCGGGGAGGGGTCGGCGCGCCGTCGGCACCCCTGCTTTGCAGGATCGACGAGACCGACAGTTCCGAGTAGGAGCCGTCGGGCAGCAGCGCGGCCGAATCCACCGCGTTTCGGCGCGCGTACACACCCGGGCCGGGCAGCGGTGTGGGACGCCCGACACCGCGGAATCGTTCTTCGGAGAGTTCGCGCTGGGTCTTGCGGTGCTCAAAGCGCTCGCGGTGGGCCAGCACCATGGCACCCACGGCCGCGGTGATCAGCAGCGCGCTGGTCAACTCGAACGCCCACAGGTACCGGGAAAAGATCAGAAAGGCCAAGCCCTCGACGTTGCCGTTGGCGTTCGCCGCGGTCAGTCCGGTGTACGTCCTGGTCGACACGTTGCCGATCGCGGCGATCAGCAGAACGCCGAATGCCAGGCCGATCACCACGCCTGCCACCCGCTGTCCGCGCAGCGTTTCCTTCAGCGATTCCGCGGAGTCCACGCCGATCAGCATCAGCACGAACAGGAACAGCATCATCACCGCGCCGGTGTAGACAACGACTTGAACGACGCCCAGAAACGGCGCGTCCTGGACCATGTAGAGGACAGCCAGGCTGAGCATCGTCATCGCCAAGAACATCGCCGAGTAGACGGCGTTGACCGCCATGATGACCCCGAAGGCGCCGATCAGCGCGAGCGCACCCAGCACCCAGAACGCCACCGCTTCGCCCGTCGAAGTGTGAACGATTACGGCTTCCCCCAAGTTAGAAGCCAAGTTAGAAGCCAGGGCGACGCCGGTCATTTGTCTTCACCAGTTTCGGGTCCGGCGTCGCGCAGGCCATGTGCGGTGACGTTGCCCTGGTAATAGTCCCGGTCGGTGGCGCCCTCGGCCCTCGGGTGGGGCGGCGCGAGCATGTCCTGCAGCAGCGGGGCCAGCAGCCGGTCCTTCTCGTAGATCAGGTCGGCGCGGTTGTCGTCGGCCAGCTCGTAGTCGTTGGTCATCGTCAGCGCCCGGGTGGGGCACGCCTCGATGCACAGCCCGCAACCGATGCAGCGCAGGTAGTTGATCTGGTAGACGCGGCCGTAGCGTTCGCCCGGGGAAAACCGTGCCTCGTCGGTGTTGTCGGCGCCCTCGACATAGATCGCGTCGGCCGGGCATGACCAGGCGCACAACTCGCACCCGATGCATTTCTCCAGGCCATCCGAGTACCGGTTGAGCTGGTGGCGGCCGTGGTAGCGGGGTTTGACCGGGCCGGGCTTCTCCGGATACTCCTCGGTGATCCTCTTCTTGAACATCGAACTGAACGTGACGCCGAAGCCCGCGACGCCGTCAAGGAATTTAGGCACTTGCTGTCTCCTTGCTCTCCTTGCTTGCGACCGTCTTCTGGCCGGGAAGCGGAGGTGTCGGGAACGCCGGTCCGGCGGCGACGATTGCGGCGGCATGTTCGCGGCGCAGGCGCCTGAGTTTCCTGCCACGCGGGGCGGCGAACGGTCTGCGCAGTGACAGCACCAGGAGGACGGCAAAGGCCAGGCTGCAGATCACCAGCAGCGTCGTCCAGTGTTCGTAGCCCTGGTTGCGCAGCGTGCGGATGACCGCCGCGATGAGCACCCAGACCAACGACGCGGGGATCAGCAGTTTCCAGCCCAACGCCATGAACTGGTCATAACGCAACCGGGGCAGGCTGCCGCGCAGCCAGATGTAGATGAACAGGAAGGTCCACATCTTGGCGGTGAACCAGAGCACCGGCCACCAGCCGGTGTTGGCTCCCGCCCACATGTCGATCGGCCAGGGCGCATGCCAGCCGCCGAAGAACATCACGGTCGCGAGCGACGAAACCGTCATCATGTTCACGTATTCGGCAAGCATGAATATCGCGAACTTCAGCGAGGAGTATTCGGTGTGGAAGCCGGCGACGAGTTCACCCTCGGCCTCCGGCAGGTCGAATGGGGCTCGGTTGGTTTCGCCCACCATCGAGATGAGGTAGATCACGAACGACGGCAGCAGCAGGAATATGTACCAGACCCGGTCCTGCGCGCTGACGATCTCCGACGTCGACATGGTGCCGGCGAACAGGAAGACGGCCGCGAACGACAGCCCCATCGCCACCTCGTAAGAGATGACCTGAGCGGTCGATCGGACGCCGCCCAGCAGCGGGTAGGTGGACCCGGACGACCAACCGGCAAGCACGATGCCGTACACCCCGATCGCCGACAGCCCCAGGATGAACAGCACCGCGACGGGCAGGTCGGTCAGCTGCAACGGAGTCCGGTGACCGAAAACCGATACCTCGGGGCCGAACGGGATGAACGCGAACGCGGTGAACGCGGGGATCACCGAGATGGCCGGCGCCGCCATGTATACGAACCAGTCGACGCCGGCGGGGGTGATGCTCTCCTTGAGTGCGAGCTTGATCCCGTCGGCCAGACTTTGCGCGATGCCCCACGGCCCCGCCCGGTTGGGGCCGGGCCGCAGCTGCATATAGCCCAGGATCTTGCGCTCGGCCAGGATTGCGACCAGCACGTTCAGCATGAGGAACACGAAGATGGCCAGCGCTTTGCCCACCACCAGCCACCAGGGGTCGTGTCCGAAGGCACTCATGCGCTTACTCCGATCTTTACGACACTCCCGGTGGTCACACCGAGCTGTCGCTGAACCGCCGAACCCGGCGAGTTCAACGGAAGCCACGCCACCCGGTCGGGCATCTCGGTGATCGCCAGCGGCAGGGTGATTGAGCCGCGATCGGTGCTGACGGTGACCGCGTCGCCCTCGGCGGCGCCGATTTCGGTCGCCGAACCGGCCGACAGCCGTACCACGGGGGTTCGCGCGGTACCGGCCAGATGTGGCTCGCCGTCTTGCAGGCGGCCGCTGTCGAGAAGCATTCGCCAGCCGGCCAGCACCGCTTCGCCAGCCCCCGGTTGCGCCGGGGGTGTGACCGTGACCTGGGGGCCGCCGGCATGTTTGCCGTCCCAGTTGCCAAGCACGGCGGCTTCCTCGCGGGCCTCGTTGACGTCGGACATCCCGAGGTAGACGCCCATCTCGTCGGCCAGCGCGTCGAGCACCTGGTGATCCGACCGGGTCGCCTGCTGGGTGGTGCCGTGCAGTGCGGGAGCGAAAGCGCGGAAGCGTCCCTCCCAGTTGACGAATCCGCCGGACTTCTGTGTCGTCGGGGCGACCGGGAACACGATGTCAGCGCGTTCGGTGACGGCGCTGTGCCGCAGCTCCAGACTGACCACGAAGCGTGCGGCATCCAGCGCGGCCAGCACCACTTCGGGATCGGCGAAATCGTCGGGTTCAATGCCGCCGACCAGCAGTGCGCCCAGCGACCCGTCGGCCGCGGCGGCGAGGATGCTGTCAACGTCACGTCCTGCGGCAGCGGGCAATTCGTCGACATTCCAGGCCGCGGCGACCTGCGCCCGGGCCGCGTCGTCGGCGACCGGACGGCCACCGGGCAGCAACGTGGGCAGCGCACCGGCTTCCAGCGCGCCGCGTTCGCCGGCCCGCCGCGGTACCCACGCCAGCTGGGCCCCGGTGGCGTCGGCGAGCCGCGCCGCGGCGGAGAACCCGCCCGCAACGGTGGCCAGGCGTTCCCCGACCATGATGACCGCGCCGGGTGTTGCCAGCAGATCACCCAATTCACCGGTGGCCAGCCCGTCCAGCGTCGCAGCCTCTGAGCCGGGAACGGTCTGCAGCAACCGGCCGGACATCTTGTGCAGCGCGCGAGTGGCGAATGGGGCGACCGCGTACACCGGGACGCCGTGCTTGCGTGCCGCCTTGCGCAGTCGCAGGAACACGATGGGCGACTCGTCTTCGGGTTCGAAGCCGACCAGCAACACCACCGGCGCCGTTTCCAGGTCTGAATAACTCACCGCCGCCGGCCGGCCCGCGACGCGAGCGGCCAGGAATTCGGCTTCCTCCTGGGAGGATGGGCGGGCGCGGAAATCGATGTCGTTGGTGTCCAACGTGATTCGAGCGAACTTGGAGTACGCGTAGGCATCCTCCCAGGTCGCCCGGCCACCGACCAGCACACCCGTGTTCCCACGGGCCGCCTCCAGTCCGCGGACCGCGGTGGCGATTGCATGGGACCAGGACGCTGGCTGCAGTGAGCCGTCGGTGTCTCGGATCAGGGGAGTGGTGATCAGGTCCGGTTGGGTGGCGTACCTGAACGCCCAACGGCCTTTGTCGCAGTTCCACTCTTCGTTGACTTCTGGATCGTCACCGGCAAGCCGGCGCAGCACCTTGCCGCGGCGGTGGTCGGTGCGCTGCGCGCAACCCGACGCGCAGTGCTCGCACACGCTCGGGCTGGAGACCAGGTCGAACGGGCGGGCCCGGAACCTGTAGGCGGTCCCGGTCAGCGCGCCAACCGGGCAGATCTGCACCGAGTTGCCCGAGAAATACGAGTCGAACGGCTCGTTGGCGTAAATGCCGACCTGCTGTAATGCGCCGCGCTCTTGCATGTCGATGAACGGGTCGCCGGCGATCTGCTCAGAGAACCGGGTGCACCGGGCGCACAGAATGCAGCGCTCGCGGTCCAGCAGAACCTGTGCGGAGATGTTGATCGGCTTGGTGAAGGTGCGCTTGACGTCCTCGAAACGAGAGTCGCCGCGGCCGTTGGACATTGCCTGGTTCTGCAGCGGGCATTCGCCGCCCTTGTCACACATCGGGCAGTCCAGCGGATGGTTGATCAGCAGCAGTTCCATCACGCCGTGCTGGGCCTTATCGGCTGCCTCGGAGGTGAGTTGGGTGCGCACCACCATTTCGTTCGTGGCCACGATGGTGCACGACGCCATTGGTTTGCGCTGCCCCTCGACCTCGACCAGACACTGCCGGCAGGCGCCGACCGGATCCAGCAGCGGGTGGTCGCAGAAGCGCGGGATCTGGATGCCCACCAACTCGGCCGCACGGATCACCAGAGTTCCCTTGGGAACGCTGACTTCGACGTCGTCGATGGTCAGCGTCACCATGTCCGGTCGGCTCAGTTCATCGCCGGTTTCGGTCTTGGCCGCACTAGTCATGAGCGCCGCTCCTCCTCATCGCTTCGCTCTGCATCGTCACTGCGCGTGTCATCGGAGCCCCGTCCCTTTCGCGCTATCGACGCTCAGCATGGAGTCTCGCGGGTCGAACGGGCATCCGCCGCCCTCGATGTGGGCGACGTACTCGTCGCGGAAGAGTTTGATCGACGACAGCACCGGGCTGGCCGCACCATCGCCCAACGCGCAGAACGACTTTCCGTTGATGCCGTCGGCAATGTCCGCCAGTTTGTCGATGTCCTCGAGAGTCGCCCCACCGGTTTCCAGCCGCTTGTAGATCTGGTCCAGCCAGAAGGTGCCCTCCCGGCAAGGCGTGCATTTGCCGCACGACTCGTGCTTGTAGAACTCGGTCCAGCGCCACACCGCGCGCACCACGCAGGTGGTTTCGTCGAAGATCTCCAGCGCCTTGGTCCCCAGCATTGAGCCGGCCGCAGCCACGCCCTCGTAGTCCATCGGCACGTCGAGGTGTTCGTCGGTGAGCAAAGGCGTCGACGACCCGCCGGGCGTCCAGAACTTGATCCGGTGCCCGGCGCGCACGCCACCGGCGTAGTCGAGCAACTCGCGGAGCGTGATACCCAGCGGGGCCTCGTACTGGCCGGGGTTGGTGACGTGGCCCGACAGCGAATAGAGCGTGAAGCCAGGCGATTTCTCGCTGCCCATCGACCGGAACCATTCGACCCCGTTCAGGATGATCGACGGAACACTGGCGATCGTCTCGACGTTGTTGATGACGGTAGGGCAGCCGTAAAGTCCGGCAACGGCGGGGAATGGCGGCCGCAGCCGCGGCTGGCCGCGCCGGCCCTCTAGCGAGTCGAGCAGCGCGGTTTCCTCGCCGCAGATGTACGCGCCCGCACCGGCGTGCACCACGAGTTCCAGATCGTATCCGGAGCCGGCGATATCGCGGCCCAGGAAGCCGGCCGCGTAGGCCTCGGCCACGGCGTTCTGCAGGCGGCGCAGTATCGGCAGTACTTCACCGCGCACGTAGATGAACGCGTGGCTGGCCCGGATCGCGTAGGCGGCGATGATGACGCCTTCGACGAGAACGTGCGGCGTCGCCAGCATCAGCGGGATGTCTTTGCAAGTACCGGGTTCGGACTCGTCCGCGTTGACCACCAGGTAATGCGGCTTGGCGGCCGCGCCGCTGTCGCCCTGCGGGATGAACGACCACTTGGTGCCGGTCGAGAAGCCCGCGCCGCCGCGTCCGCGCAACCCCGAATCCTTTACGACGCCGATGATGGCGTCGGGCTCCATCGCCAGGGCTTTCTTCAATGCCTGGTAGCCGTCGTGGCGTTGATACGTCGCCAGGGTCCACGACTCGGGGTCATCCCAGTAGCTGCTGAGCACCGGGGTCAAGGGCGTCGCCTTGGGCGTGGTCGCAGCGGTGGTCATGCCTGGCCCTCCGGGGCCGCCGGGGCCTGCATGCCGTGTTCCTTTGCCACCTTGAGCCCGGCCACTGTTGCTGGGCCCACTCCGCCCTGACCTTGATCCGGGCGCTCATCGGGCAGGCCCGCCAGGATCCGCGATGCCTCGCGGAAGTTGCACAGCGGCGCAGCTCCCCGGGTCGGGGCCTTGGGTGCGCCGGCCCGCAGTGAGTCGACGAGCTCGCGCGCCGACCCTGTTGTCTGGTTGTCGTAGAACTCCCAGTTGACCATCATCACCGGCGCGAAATCACAGGCGGCGTTGCATTCGATGTGTTGCAAGGTGACGGCGCCGTCGGGCGTTGTTCCGTCGTGGCCGATGCCGAGATGTTCTTTGAGGTCATCGAAGATGGCGTCGCCACCCATCACTGCGCACAGCGTGTTCGTGCACACACCCACCAGATAATCGCCCGTGGGACCACGGCGGTACATCGAGTAGAAGCTCGCCACCGCCGACACCTCGGCGCCGGTCAATCCCAGTTGCTCGGAACAGAACTCCATTCCCGCCGGCGTGATGTAGGAGTCCACGGATTGCACCAAGTGCAGCAGCGGCAACAACGCAGACCGCTTGTTGGGGTAGCGACCGATGATCTCCTTGGCGTCGACCTCCAGTCGCGCCTGCACCTCTGGTGAATACGACTGCGGAGCACCCTCGACCACGAACTGGTGCGGCTCTTCGGGTGGCGGGCCAAGCCGGATGAAGACTCGTTCGCCGCTGCTGCCTGCGCCTGGCGCTGTCACCGGTCGACCCCTCCCATTACCGGGTCGATGCTGGCGACCGCGGAGATCAGGTCGGCGACCATCCCGCCCTCGCACATCGCGGCGACCGCCTGAAGATTGGTGAAAGATGGGTCCCGGTAATGGACCCGGTAAGGGCGGGTGCCGCCGTCGCTGACCATGTGTACTCCGAGCTCCCCGCGCGGTGATTCGACCGCTGCGTATACCTGGCCCGCCGGAACCCGGATGCCCTCGGTGACCAGCTTGAAGTGGTGGATCAACGCCTCCATCGAGCCGGTCATGATCTTCTCGATGTGCTCCGGCGAGTTGCCCATGCCGTCCGGGCCCACCTTCAGGTCGGCCGGCCAGGCGATCTTGCGGTCCTCGACCATGGTCGGGCCGGGCTCCAACTTGTCCAGGCACTGCTCGACGATCTTCACCGACTCCCACATCTCGTTGACGCGAATGATGTACCGCCCGTAGGCGTCACAACCGTCATCGGTCATCACGTCGAATTCGTAGTTCTCGTATCCGCAGTAGGGTTCGCTCTTGCGGAGGTCGTGCGGCAGCCCGGTGGAACGCAGTATCGGCCCGGTGACGCCCAGCGCCATGCATCCGGCCAGGTCCAGATAGCCGACATCCTCGGTGCGCGCCTTCCAGATGGCGTTCGCGCTGAGCAGATCGCCCATCTCGCGTATCGCGGCCCGCAACGGCGGGAGGGCCTCGGAGATCTCCGTCTTCGCGTTCGGCGGCAGATCCTGCGCGACGCCGCCGGGGCGGATGTAGGCGCTGTTCATCCGCAACCCGGTGATGGATTCGAACAGGGTCAGGATGATTTCGCGCCCTCTGAAGCCGGTGAACATCGGCGTCATGGCGCCGAGCTCCATGCCGCCGGTGGCCAGCGCGACCAGATGCGACGAGATGCGGTTGAGCTCCATCATCAGCACGCGGATGACGTTGACGCGTTCCGGAATCTCGTCGGTGATGCCGAGCAACTTCTCCACGCCGAGGCAAAAGACGGTCTCGTTGAAAAATGGCGACAGGTAGTCCATCCGCGTCACGAACGTGACGCCCTGCGTCCAGTAGCGGTATTCGAGGTTCTTCTCGATCCCGGTGTGCAGGTAGCCGATTCCGCAGCGGGCTTCGGTGACCGTCTCTCCCTCGATCTCGAGGATCAGCCGCAGCACACCGTGGGTGGACGGGTGCTGGGGGCCCATGTTGACGACGATGCGCTCGCCCGGGTCGGCTTTGCGGGCGGCCTGGACGACGTTGTCCCAGTCCTGGCCGCCGGTGACGACGAGCGTTTCCGTCTTCGACATCAGTTTTCCGTTTTCGACATCAGTTTTCCGTTTTCGACATCAGTTGTAGCCCCGGCGCTCGTCGGGCGGAGGTATCTGAGCGCCCTTGTATTCGACCGGGATGCCGCCCAGCGGGTAGTCCTTGCGTTGCGGATGCCCCTGCCAGTCGTCGGGCATCTCGATCCGGGCGAGCGACGGATGCCCGTCGAAGATGATCCCGAAGAAGTCGTAGGTCTCGCGTTCGTGCCAGTCGTTGGTCGGGTAAATGCCGTAAAGCGTCGGGATGTGCGGATCACCATCCGGCGCAGACACTTCCAGCCGGATCCGGCGATTGTGGGTGATCGATTGCAGCGGGTAAACGGCATGCAATTCCCGGTCGGCCTCGTGCGGGTAGTGCACACCGTTCACGCCCAGGCATAGCTCGAAACGTAGCTCCGGTTCGTCGCGCAGACGCTGGGCGACCTGCGGTAGCAGGTCCCGGCGCACATGCAGCGTGAGTTCGCCGCGATCCACCACGACCGACTCGATCGCGTCGTCCGGCTCGACGCCCGTGCGCGTCAGCGCGGCGGCGAGGTTGTCGACGACCCCGTCGAAGTAGCCGCCGTATGGCCGGGGGCTGCTTCCGGGGAGTGCGACTTCGCGCACGAGCCGCCCGTATCCGGACGTATCCCCGGAGCCGGTAACACCGAACATCCCGCGGCGAACGTTGATCACTTCCGTTCCGGCGGTGGGGGTTTGAGCTGCATCGGTGTTCTGGGTGGCTGCTTGCTTCGGGTCGTGATCCGGTGAGCTCATCGCAGCAGGCCACGCATCTCGATCGTCGGCCTTGATCCCAGCGCTGCCTGCTCGGCTTCGGCGATGGCGGTTTCCCGGTTGACGCCCAGCGGCATTTCCTGAATCTTCTCGTGCAGCTTGAGGATTGCGTTCAGCAGCATCTCCGGGCGGGGCGGGCAGCCGGGGAGATAGATGTCGACCGGAACGATGTGGTCCACGCCCTGCACGATGGCGTAGTTGTTGAACATCCCGCCGGACGACGCGCATACCCCCATGGCCAGCACCCACTTCGGCTCGGCCATTTGGTCGTAGATCTGACGCAACACCGGTGCCATCTTCTGGCTGACCCGTCCGGCGACGATCATCAGGTCGGCCTGCCGCGGCGTCGCCGAGAACCGTTCCATGCCGAATCGGGCGATGTCGAACCTCGGTCCTGCGGTTGCCATCATCTCGATTGCGCAGCACGCCAGGCCGAACGTCGCCGGCCACAGCGAGTTCTTCCGGACGTAGCCGGCCACGACCTCGACCGTCGACAGCAGGATGCCGCCGGGTAGCTGTTCTTCTATGCCCACGACTTACCTCAATCCCACGTCAGGCCGCCGCGACGCCACACATACGCGTAGGCCACGAAAACCGTGAGCATGAACACGACCATCTCTACGAGCGCGAACATCCCCAGTGCGTCGTAACTGACCGCCCACGGATACAAGAACACAATTTCGATGTCGAAGACGATAAACAACATTGCGGTCAGGTAATACTTCACCGGGAACCGTTGTCCGGCCGTCGCGTGCGGCCCGCTGACCGGGGTTTCGGTGGGCTCGATTCCGCACTCGTAGGCGGCCATCTTGGACTTGTTGTAACGGGACGGGCCGGCCAGGCTCGCGATCACGACCGAGCCGATGCCGAACGCAGCGGCGATCGCTGCTAGCACCAGGATGGGTATGTACGCGTTCAATTCGCTCCATCCGTCGTACGGGGCCGCCAGTGTGGCGGCCGGGGGGCGGTGGCTGGGCTGCTGTGACGGAACGGGTCTGTTTCCCGTCACAGTGATCATCAACATAGCGTCGTGATGGCCGGTGCGCTTGCCCGGGGTGATGCTATCGCTCCGGTTGTAGTTTCGTCGCGCCCGAGCGCGTTCCTGGGGCGCGCTGACCAAGGGCATATGACCGACACCGGAGAGTTTGGCTCGCGGCTTTAATTCGGACAGCGCGTTCGTGAGGCGTTCCGGATGAGATTTCCCGGCTGCCCGAGACCATTCGGCCAATGGCGCCGCTACGCAGTGCCTTCGCGGCCGCGTTTCAGTATCGCCGCAGGTGAGGGCGGTAATTATTGGAAACGGACCGGCTGCTCGCCGCAAGTCAACGCGTGTCGGGATCGCGCAGCGCAGTTAATGACAACAGGTTCTCGGGGAGTGTCCCACGGTATTGAGAGGCATTAGAAAGAACTGGGCCACAAGCTATTTCGGTGTGCTTACCAGAGGCCGATTCTTTGCATGCCGTTAACCTGTTCGCGCGAATGCAACGGTGGTTAGCGGAGGCTAAGCGGCGGGCGCCCGCAGCAAGCCGAGCACCGTGCGGCCCAACACGATGGGGTCGAGCGGATGCGACACCGCCCCTTCGGCACGCGACCAATTCGCCAGCCACGCATCGTCGGGGCGACCGGTGAGCACCACGATCGGTGGGCACGTCTCTAGCTCGTCCTTGAGTTGTTTGGCGATTCCCATGCCACCAGTGGGCGTGGCCTCGCCGTCCAGGATGGCCAAGTCGATTCCACCTTCGTCCATCGTGCGAATCACGATCGGGCCGGTCGCGACCTCGACATAATTCAGCTCGGGCAGATCGGGGTGCAGATGCTTGCCCAGCGCTCGCATCACTGTTTCGCGAGTCTGGACGTTGCTGCTGTAGACGAGTATCCGCAGGGCGATTGTGGAGTCGGGCACGTTGCAGATGGTACTGCTAACGTGCCAGGCGCGCCGGGCCCTGGGTGCTCCGATACTGGCGGGCGGCCGCGACCATGCGTTCAGCGGTGCTGGGCGAGCCGCTCCAGTGGGTGTGCAGATATGACGCGTGGACATTGCCGCGGACGAAGCCCTCAGTCACGGCGGAGCCTCGAGCGGTCCACGACCATGCGTTCGCGCCAGCGTTGGCCGTCCGTACTTCGGTGCGATGGAACTCGTGGCCGTGCACCCGTGATCCCTCGGCCGCGATGGGCGAATCGGTTCGGGCGACGGCGGCGCGGTAACCGAGGGTCAGCCGATCGGTCATCTCGGTATCGATGTCGAGGACGGCGCACATGGGTTGGTCGTTCAACCTTCGGGACAGGTAGAGCAGTCCGGCGCACTCGGCGAGAACGGGCGCGCCGAGGGCCGCGAGTTCGGCCACCTGGGACCGGAGGGTCGCATTGGCCGACAGTTCGACGGCGTGGATCTCGGGGAATCCGCCCCCGATGACGACCCCATCCACGTGCGGCGGAAGCCGCTCGTCGTGAAGGGGGTCGAAGCTGACGACCTCGGCCCCGGCGCGGGTCAGCAGTTCTGGGTGCTCCGCGTACCCAAAGGTGAACGCGGCGCCAGCGGCCACCGCGATCCGCGTCGCCGGGGCGACGGGCGGTGTTGTCTCGTCTAGCTGCTCGGCGATGGGTCCGGCGGTCGCGGCGATGCGTATCAAGGCGTCGAGGTCGATGCTGGACATGACCGCTGCACCGAGCGCCTCGACTGCGGCTCGGGCCTCGGGCTGGCGTTCGGCGGCCGGGATCAGCCCGAGATGTCGCGACGGCACGGTGAGTGCGTCCTGACGATGGACGGCACCGAGGACCGGGACTCCGGTCGGCTCGATGGCGGCTCGCAGCAGTTGCGCGTGGTACTCGGAGCCGACTTGGTTGAGGATCACTCCGGCCAAGCGGACGCGGGGGTCGAATGTCGCAAATCCGTGCAGCAGCGCGGCGACCGACGAGCCGACCCCCGACGCGTCGACGACCAGGATGATCGGAGCGTTGAGGAGCCGTGCGACGTGGGCCGTCGACGCGAAGTCGCCGCCGACCGGTGAGCCGGGCCCGCTCGCGCCGTCGAACAGTCCCATGACACCCTCGATCACCGCGATGTCAGCCGGTGTCGGTGTGCGGGCGCCGTGCCGGAACAGCGGCACGATGCGGTCCTCGCCGACCAGCCACGGGTCGAGGTTGCGGCCGGGGCGTCCAGCGGCCAGACCGTGGTAGCTGGGATCGATGTAATCCGGGCCCACCTTATGCGGAGAGACCGTCAGACCGCGGCCCCGCAGCGCCGCGAGTAGCCCGGTCGCGATCGAGGTCTTCCCGTGGCCGCTACCGGGAGCAGCGATCACGACCCGAGGAATCCCTACCATTCGATGCCGCGCTGGCCCTTCTGTCCGGCGTCCATCGGGTGCTTGACCTTGGTCATCTCGACGACCAGATCAGCCGCCTCGATGAGATCGGGATGTGCGTCCCGGCCGGTGATCACCACGTGCTGATGACCGGGTCGCGTGCTGAGTGTGTCGACGACGTCGGATACCTGGATCCAACCCCAGTTCATGGGGTAGGTGAACTCGTCCAGGACGTACATGCCGAAACGCTCCGAAGCTAGATCACGTTTGATCTGCTGCCAGCCTTCGCGGGCGTTGGCGGCGTGATCGTCGGGGTCACCCCGCTGGATCCAGGACCAGCCCTCGCCCATCTTCTGCCAGACGACCTCGGCGCCCTCGCCAGTCTGCTCGTACACGTGGCCGAGCGCACGCAGCGCCGCCTCTTCACCCACGCGCCATTTGGCGCTCTTGACGAACTGATAAACGCCGATCCTCCAGCCCTGGTTCCAGCCGCGAAGCGCCAGACCGAACGCAGCGGTCGACTTCCCTTTCATGGGGCCGGTATGCACGATGAGCAGGGGACGGTTGCGACGCTGTTTGGTGGTCAGACCGTCGTCGGGAACAGTCTCGGGAACGCCCTGGGGCATGGTCAGGCCGCCTCCCGGTAGGAGCGGACCGCGCCGGCCAGGCCGTCCGCGGAGAGCTGTTCGGGACGCAGGCAGGGGGCGCCAAGGGTGTCAGCCAAAGCCGCGGCCAGACCGAGCCGGATCGGCCCGGATTCGCAGTCGATGACGATGGCCGCGACGCGGGACCGTCGAAGCAGGGCCGCCGCCGCGAACGGTTCGGCTCCCGAGGTGTGCCGACCGTCGGTGACCACAACGACCAACGCCCGCCGCTGGGGATCGCGCAGGTGCTCGCGTTGCACCGTCGCGTACACCTCCAACAGGCCAGCGGCGAGCGGCGTTCGCCCACCGGTCGGCATGCTTTCCAGCCGGGCGGCGGCGGCGTCGACCGACGAGGTCGGAGGCAGCAGCACCTCGGCTGCTGCCCCACGGAACGCGATAAGTCCCACCTTGTCCCGGCGCTGGTAAGCGTCGAGCAGCAGTGACAGCACGGCCCCCTTCACCGAGGCCATGCGTCGCTGCGCAGCCATGGATCCGCTGGCATCGACCGCGAACAGCACGAGATTTGACTCGCGTCCTTCGCGCCGACGCTCACGCAGGTCGTCGTGCTTCAACACCAGCCCCGCGCCGTGTCGCCCGCGCTGACGTTGGTGGGGCGCGCTGGCCATGAGGGTGGCAGGTAGATGAAGGTCGTGTAGCGGGCCCGCAGGCCGACGCGCTCCGATCGTCCGGCCGCCGTCGGTATAGGCCGGCGAGCGGCGCCCGTCGGCCCCCGTGCCCTTGCCCGGTGCCTCGAGCCGGCGAGTGCGGAAGGTGGCGCCGCTGCCGACGACGGACTCACGAGCGCCCGCGCCGGACGGACCGTCGTTCGGTTGGCCAGCTGATGCGTCGTCATCTCCGGACCGGCTCGGTGTGCTCTCGGTCTCGTCAGGGGTCGGAGCCGAGTCGGGCGGTTCGGGGTCGGGTTCGTCATCAGGCTCTGGGCCGAGCGCGTCGTCCAGACGCTGTTCGTCGTCCGGGCTCAGCCCGGGTGCGTCGAAGGGATTGCGACGACGGCGGTGCGGCAGCGCGAGGCGCGCCGCAACTCGGATGTCCTCGCGGGTGACCTGATCGGCCCCGCGCCAGGCGGCATGCGCCGCGGCAGCCCGCGCGATCACGATGTCGGCCCGCAGCCCGTCCACGTCGAAGGCCGCGCAGATCGTGGCGATTCGCTCAAGAGCCGCGTCGTCGAGCACGACTGCACCGACCTGGGCCTGGGCCTTGGCGATCGTCTCGGCCAAGGCTGATTGCTCGCCGGCGAAGCGGGCCGAGAATCCCGCCGGATCGGCGTCGAAAGCAAGGCGGCGCCGGACGACTTTAGCCCGAAGCCCGGGTTCGCGCGGCGCGGACACCTCCACTGTGAGGCCGAAGCGGTCGAGTAGCTGCGGGCGCAGCTCGCCCTCTTCGGGGTTCATCGTGCCGACCAGCAGGAATCGGGCGGAGTGCCGTACGGAGACGCCTTCCCGCTCCACGTAGTTCGTGCCCAGCGCAGCGGCGTCGAGCAGCAGGTCGACGAGATGGTCGTGCAGCAGGTTGACCTCGTCGACGTAGAGCACGCCGCGGTGGGCGGCGGCGAGCAAGCCGGGTTGAAATGTCGTCACGCCCTCGGTCAACGCCCGTTCGACGTCCAGCGATCCGGTCAGTCGGTCGTCTGTCGCTCCGACCGGAAGTTCGACCAGCCGGCTCGGCCGCAGTTGGGTCGCAGCGGCCGGCGGGTGCGGGCCGTCGGGGCACGGGGGGTCGGGTGCGGCGGGGGAGCAGGAGAAACGACAACTGGCGATCACTTCGACCGGCGGCAGAATCGCGGCGAGCGCACGGACGGCCGTCGACTTGGCTGTGCCTTTTTCGCCCCGGATGAGCACGCCGCCGATTGCGGGCGAAATGGCGTTGAGGATGAGGGCCAGGCGCATGTCGTCCATGCCGACGACCGCGCAGAACGGAAACTGGTCCTGGACGCTAGGAACGGTCCCGATCACGACCACCGCCCTTTCGCACGGCAGGTATCCACAACAGCCGTTCGCCGCCGATCGTCTCACAGCAGTGCTGCACACTGTGAGCCGTGCCCACCCGCTCAGTGACTGTCGTCGGCCTCGGCGCCGACGGCTGGGACGGCCTTGCGCCGGCATCCAGGGCCGTCATCTCCGCGGCCACGGTGATCATCGGCGGCTCCCGGCAACTCGACCTGCTTCCGCTCGAGGTATCCGGCCGACGAGTTCCACTGCCCAACCCGCTCATGCCTGCGCTGACGGCACTCCTCGACCAGCAGGAAGCCTCCGGGACAGTCGTACTCGCCAGCGGCGACCCGATGCTGTACGGCATCGGTTCGACCCTCGTGCGACTCCTCGGCGCCGATCACGTCACCGTCCTGCCCCATCCGTCGTCGGTGTCGCTGGCCGCCGCCCGACTTGGCTGGTCGCTCGACGATCTGGAGGTGATCACGACCGTCGGCCGTCCCCTCACATTGGTGCACCCGGCGCTGCAGCCCGGCCGGCGTCTACTCGTCCTGGTATCCGAGCCCACCGCGGCCGCCGAGATCCGCCAACTCGTCTGTGATCGCGGGTTCGGGGCTAGCCGGCTGACCGTTCTCGCCGATCTCGGCGGACCGGACGAATCCGTCTACCCGACCGGAGACGACGAAGGCCCGCACAGCCGTTTGGCGATCGTCGCGATCGAGTGTGTTTCCGATCCCGGCACGACACTGCTCCCTCGGACCCCCGGGCTTCCGGACGAGACGTACAACGGGTTGGGACCGGACGGCCAGCTCACCAAACATGAGATCCGCGCCATCGTCCTGGCCGCGCTCCGACCGATCCCTGGACAGTTGCTGTGGGACGTGGGGGCGGGATCTGGAAGTGTCGGCATCGAGTGGATGCGGGCGCATCCGGCCAGCCGGGCCATCGCGATCGAGCCCAGGGCCGACCGCCGTGAACGGATCGCTGCTAACGCCTCGGCGCTCGGCGTCCCGGGGCTGGCCATCGTCCCCGCGGCCGCACCCGAGGCCTTGGTCGACCTGCCCAGACCCGATGCCGTGTTCATCGGCGGTGGGGTCACCGTCGACGGCGTCATAGCGGCCTGTTGGGAGGCCCTCGCCGTCGGCGGACGGCTCGTGGCCAACGCCGTCACCATCGAGAGCGAGCACGTCCTCGTCGCCTGGCAGGCTCGGCTCGGTGGCACTCTGACCCGCATCTCTGTCGAGCGCGCCGACGCCCTCGGAGGTTTCACCACATGGCGACCGGCGCTGCCCGTCGTCCAGTGGTCCATCGGCAAGGCCGCATCTCAGGAGAGCGAATGACCGTCCACTTCGTCGGCGCCGGACCGGGAGCGGCCGACCTCATCACCCTCCGCGCGCAACGGCTACTCTCCGAGTGCCACGTTTGCCTGTACGCGGGCAGCCTGGTCCCCGAGGAAGTGCTGGCGCACTGTCCCCCTGATGCGAGCTTGGTCGACACCGCCGAGCTGAATCTCGATCAGATCACCGAAACCATCGTCGGAGCCAACGCGGACGGGTACGACATCGTTCGACTCTGCTCCGGCGACCCGGCGGTCTTCAGTGCGGTCGCCGAACAGGCTCGTCGTCTGGACCGTCTCGGGATCGCCTATGACGTCACCCCGGGCGTGCCGGCCTTCGCCGCGGCCGCCGCGGCGCTTCGCCGCGAACTCACCGTGCCTGAAGTCGGCCAGACGGTGGTGCTCACTCGCATCGCCCAACGGGCCAGTGCGATGCCACCCGGTGAGCAGTTGGCCTCACTCGGGGCGACCGGCGCGACGCTGGTTCTGCACCTCGCGGTGCAGCGCATAGACCACATTGTCGCCGAGCTCGAACCGAATTACGGCCCGGACTGTCCGGTCGCGGTCGTTGCGTACGCCAGCCAACCGGATGAGCTGATGCTCCGGGGGACGCTCGCTGACATCGCGGCTCAGGTCCACGCCGCGGGCATCACACGCACCGCGGTCATCATCGTCGGCAGGGTGCTGGCGGCCGAGGGCTTCCGGGACAGTCACCTCTACTCGGCGAACCGCGATCGCAGCTCGTCGCACTGAGCTAGTCGTCGGACGGCGGGCGGCGCAGAAGGTAGGTGTCCATGATCCAGCCGTGTTCGGTGCGCAGCCGGGCCCGCGTCTCGGCGATCCGCTCCGCGACTTCCTCGAGGCGGCCGGCAATCAAGGCCTCGTCCGCCGTACTCAGGTAGGCACCCCAGAACACCTCCAACGACGGATCGCTCAAGCCGGCGGCGGCGAATCCCGAATCGAGCATTACGACGACGCTGTGCAGGTCGGCGGGCAGGCCGTCAGCTATGCGCCGGGCCGGCGTGATGTGAATAGGCTCGCCGATGCGGTTGAGCGGGATGCGGTGGGCCGCGGCCAGGGCCTGCACGCTGGTGACGCCCGCGATGACGGTGTAGTCGAACTCGACGGTCCGGCCGGCCCGGATGCGGTCGACCACGCGCAGCGTGGAGTCGTACACCGACGGGTCGCCCCAGACGAGGAACGCCCCCACGCCGTCGTCGGCCAGTTCGGTTGCGATCGCGGCGCCGATGCGCTCGGCCCGGGCAGCGTGCCAGTCCTGTACGGCTTCTTGGTAGCCGTCGCTGGTCAGGGAGGGCGACCGGTCACGGGGTGATTCGCGGATCTCGACGACGCGGTAGCGGGGCTCGGCCACATGACGGCGCAGGATCTCGTCGCGGACGGCGTTGAGGCCGGACTTGCGGTCGCCCTTGTCGATCAGAAAGAAGACGTCGACGCGGTTGAGGGCCCGCACCGCCTGGACGGTGATCTGGTCGGGGTCCCCCGGACCGATGCCGATGACGAGCAATTCACGCATGCGCTCAGTGTCGCGCACGCGTCGTTAGGCTCGGTCGGTGCGCATCCTCGTCCTGGGCGGAACCGGTGAGGCCCGCGCCCTGGCGGCCGAGCTGGCTGCGGCGGGCGTGGAGGTGGTCTCGTCCCTGGCCGGGCGTGTGCAACGCCCCCGCCTCCCCGAAGGGTCGGTACGGATCGGCGGCTTCGGTGGCGCCTCCGGGCTGGAATCGTACCTGCGCCAGGAGCGGTTCGACGCTGTTGTCGATGCAACACATCCTTTCGCCGCGACGATCAGCGCCAACGCCTCGATGGCAGCGGCGCGGGCCGGACTGCCGAGGTTGGTGCTGCGCCGTCCGGGCTGGGAACTCGACCCGTCGTGGCTTACGGCAGCCGACATGAACGCGACGGCGGCGACCGTTCAGGCCTGGATGGGTGAGTCGGTGTTCCTGACGACTGGCCGGCGCGACCTTGCCGTCTTCGCGTCGGACGACCGTCACCGTTTCCTGGTGCGGACGGTCGATCCGCCTTGTGGCCCGGTGCCGCCGAGGATGACGTTGCTACTCGATCGCGGTCCCTACACCGTCGATGGGGAACTCCACTTGATGCGCGAGCACGAGATCGGGCTGCTCGTGACCAAAGACAGCGGCGGCGAGATGACCGCCGCGAAGTTGCACGCCGCGCGACAACTTGGCATCGCGGTCGTCGTCGTACTGCGGCCACCAGTACCCGCCGAAAGCACGGTCATCTCGACGGTGTCTGAGGCGATGGAGTGGCTCGACCCTCAGCTCGGATAGCGGCGGGGCGTGATTACCCGCGGTGCGATCGAGCCCGCAGCGACGACCCGGGACTGGCTCGAGCCGACGATCACCAGGCAGCGCATGTCGACCTCGTCGGGATTCAACTCCTCCAATGTCGTCACGGTGACGCGCTGATCCGGCGATCCGACGGCTCGACCGATCACCACCGGGGTCGTGGGCGCGCAGTGGTTCAGCAACAGCTCCCGAGCGTCCACGAGTTGCTGGCGGCGGGAATTCGACGCCGGGTTGTAGATCGCGATCGCGAAGTCGGCCGTGGCCGCCGCTTCGAGCCGGCGCGCGATGACCGCCCAGGGCTTGAGCCGATCCGACAGTGAGATCACGACGTAATCGTGGCCCAGCGGCGCGCCGGCCTGGCTGGCGACGGCCTGGGCCGCAGTCAGCCCGGGAACGATCTCGACCGGCACGTCGGCGAAGCGCTCGTTGTCGGCGGCCACCTCAAGTACGGCCGTAGCCATCGCGAACACCCCGGGGTCACCGGAGGAGACGACCGCGACGCGCCGGCCACCGAGCGCCAGGTGCAGCGCGAACTCGGCCCGTTCGGCCTCGACCCGGTTGTCGCTGCCGTGGCAACGTTGACGTGGGTTGATTGGGACACGCTCGACGTAGGTCGTGTAGCCGACGATGTCGTCGGCCGCAGCCAGTATGGCCATGGCTTGAGGCGTCAGCCAGTCGCGGCCTCCCGGCCCCAGTCCGACCACGTCCACCCGCCCGCGGGTGGGCCCGCGGGTGGGCTCGCTGGACACGGCTGTGGATGCCGAGGCCGGGCGCCCTAGAGCCTCGGTCCCCGGAACAATCACGATCGACATGTAGGGAACACCGGCCGGGTCGACCTCGCCGGCCGGTTGCGTCAGCTGACCGGCCCCCGAGGCGCGTTCGACGTAATGCGCCTGGTCTAGGCGGCCCGCGTCCTTCAGGGCCTGCGCGACCTCGGCGTAGCTGCGGCTGAGCTTCATGATCGCGGCGGCATCGGTCGTCTTGAGCCGCTCGGCCAGCTGCTTTCGGCCCAGGGTTCCGGGCAGCACCGTCAGCACGTCGTTGCCCTCGACCAGCGGCATCGCCAAAGCCGCGCTGGCGGCGCTGACCGAGGTCACGCCGGGCACGATCTCCGTGCTGAACCGACCGTCGATGCGCTTGTGCATGTGCATGTAGCTGCTGTAGAACAGCGGATCTCCCTCGGCCAGCAGGACGACGTCCCGTCCGGCGGCCAGGTGGGACACGAGTCGGGTCGCCGCCTGCTCGTAGAACTCCTCGATCGCTCCTTCGTAGCCGCCGGGATGGTCAGTCGTCTCCGTCGTCACCGGGTAGACGAGCTGCTCCTCGATCTGATCGCCGCGCAGGTACGGCTCGGCGATCGAACGAGCGACCGAGCGACCGTGGCGGGCGGAGTGATAGGCGATGACGTCGGCCGACCCGATTAGCCGGGCCGCCTTCACGGTGACCAGTTCCGGGTCACCCGGGCCCAGTCCGACGCCGTACAGGATTCCGGCCATGACTACTCGTCCTCGCTGGCGATCGCGTTGACGGCCGAGACGGCCAGCGCGCTGCCGCCCCGACGCCCGTGCACCACCAGGAACGGGTAGCCGGATTCGGCCAGGGCGAGCTTCGACTCGGCCGCACCGATGAATCCGACCGGGAGCCCCAGAACCGCCGCCGGCTTCGGGGCACCCGTATCGAGCAGGTCGAGCAGGTGGAACAACGCAGTCGGCGCATTACCGATGGCGACCACGGCCCCGTCGAGCCGGTCGCCCCACAGCTCCAGCGCGGCGGCCGATCGGGTGTTGCCCAGACGTCGGGCTCGTTCGGGCACATCCGGGTCGTTCAGCGTGCACACGATCTCGTTCTCGGCCGGAAGCCGTGTGCGGGTGATGCCCGCGGCCACCATCTGCGCGTCACACAGGATCGGAGCGCCGGTGCGGAGCGCCGCGCGGGCCGCCGCGACCACGCCGGGTGAATGCTCGACGTCGCCCGCCAGCTCGACCAGCCCGCAGGCGTGGATCATGCGGACCACGATCGGCGCGGTGTCGGCGTCGAAGCGGTCGAGGTCGGCCTCGGCCCGGATGGTGGCGAAGCTGCGGCGGTAGATCTCCGCCCCGTTGCGGACGTAGTCCCGCATCAGGCTCCTTCGATCCGGTAGCCGGATTCGCTGGCGACGACATCGATCTCCGTCCGCGTGCCGCGTCCGCAGCGCCGTTCACACCCGCTCCAGCGCACGATCTGGCCGGGCCACCGGTCCAGAGCAGCGCGGGCGTCAGCCTGGACGTCGGCCAGCGCTTTGCCGCAGCCCGGTCGGCCCGCGCAGGCCGAGACGTTCAGCCACGGCGAGTCCGCGGTGACGCCCAATCCGAGTTCGGCCGCGTCGGCCGCTGCGCCCGTGTCGGCATCGGGAAGGACAATCGTCCGCCAGGGCGTGATTCGCGCGGCCCGGTCGCCGATGACGCCAGTGAGCCAGCGCAGCTGCTCCCGGCTGAGCCGTCCGAGCGGCACGGCCACCACGAGTGCGATGCCGCCGCCGAGCTGTCGCATCACTCCGGGCGGGGGCGGCCCGCCGGACTCGACGTCGGACACGATCGCCGGCGCGAGGCCCAGCTGGGCGGCGACCCGGATCCGTACCCTTTCTAACCCCTCGACGAGGTCTGTGATCCGCCAGGCATCCGAACGCTGCGCGGCTCGCTCGTCGAGGAACGCCTCGGCGAACGCGAGCGCGGCAGCCACCTCGTCGTCGGTGGCTAACCCGTTGACCATGCCCGGTCTCACGAGAACGTCCGCACCGAGGCCGGCGACGTCACCCCGGCCGTCGTCGACCGCGTACAGGAACCGCCCGGATAGGGCGACGAGCGCAGCGCGGTCGCAAAGCGCCGCATCCAGAGCGTGTACGAGGTGGCTCACGTCGCTGGCTCGGTCCAGCCCGGCCAGCGGGCTGGCAACGATGTTGCGGATCCGCTCGTGGGACTGCGACGGCCACAGCCCAGCTTGGTACAGGCGCTCGCCCAGGTCAGTTCCCGCGTCCAGGGCCAGGCCCCGCAGCTGGACATTGCCGCGCGAGGTCAGCTCCAGATGTCCGTCGCCGAGTTCGGCCGCGGCCGATGCCAGCGCCGTCGCACCGCGCGCGGTGAGGAAACCGCCGGGCAGCCGAACTCGAGCCAACGCGCCGTCGGCCGCTTCCGTCAGCCGAAGCACCCCCGGGCACGCGTCGGCCCACGGTCGGGCGACGGGTTGGCCGGTGCTCATGGCTCTCGAGCGTATGCGACGCTGGACGTGTGCGGCGGAACCAGGAAGCCGGTGCGAATCCGGCACGGTCCCGCCACTGTCAGCGACTTCGGCGTCACTTACACCGCCGGGTCGTGAGTCAGGAACTGCCCGCCGCCGATGGCCCATCACCCGAGCTGTACCGAATCACCCTGGGCGCGGACCCCGGGCAGGAGCCTCCTTGATCGTTCTGCTCTCGACCTCCGACACCGACCTACTCTCGGCCCGAGCCAGCGGGGCCGACTACCGGCTCGGCAACCCCTCTCGCGTCGAAGTCGACGAGCTCCCCGCGCTACTGGACGGTGCGACCGCCGTCGTGGTGCGCATCCTCGGCGGCTACCGGGCCTGGGAGGCCGGAATCGACGCGGTGCTGGCCTCGGGCGTCCCAGCCGTGGTCTTGGGTGGTGAAGCCGCTCCGGACGCCGATTTGATGCGGATGTCCACGGTCGCCGGTGGCATCGTTGCCGAGGCGCACGCCTACCTGGCCAACGGCGGCCCGGCAAACCTGCTGCAGCTGTCGCGGTTCCTCTCCGACGCAATCGCCCTCACCGGGAAGGGATTCGAGCCGCCGGCGCAGACTCCTACGTGGGGTCAGCTCGAGCGCACATCGTCGGCGGCCAACGAAGGACCGACCGTCGCGATCCTCTACTACCGCGCCCACCACCTGGCCGGCAATACCGGATTCGTTCACGCGCTCTCCGATGCGCTCGAAAGCTCCGGGGCCCGCGCCCTACCGGTGTTCTGCTCAAGCCTGCGCACGGCCGAGCCCGCTCTCATCGACGTCCTGGCAACGGCCGACGCCATCGTGGTGACCGTCCTGGCTGCCGGCTGCTCGCTACCGGCGGCGGTCGGGGCCGGCGGCAGCGACGAGGAATGGGACATCGGCGCCCTGGCCCAGCTCGACGTCCCAATCCTGCAGGGGCTGTGCCTGACCAGTTCTCGCGAACAGTGGGACGCCAGCGACGACGGCCTGACCCCACTGGACGCCGCAACCCAGATCGCCATCCCCGAATTCGACGGACGACTGATCACCGTCCCGTTCTCGTTCAAGGAAGTGGGGCCAGACGGGCTCACCTCGTACGTGCCAGACCCCGAACGCACCGCGCGGGTCGCCGGCATCGCCGTCAAGCACGCGCAACTGCGCCACGTACCACCCGGGCAGCGGCGGATCGTGTTGATGCTGTCGGCCTACCCGACCAAGCACGCCCGCATCGGCAACGCCGTCGGCCTGGACACCCCGGCCTCTACCGTCCGGCTGCTGGCCGCGTTGCGCGACGCCGGCTATGACGTCGGCGACGTCGGCGAGCTTCCCGGCGTCGCCGATCAGGACGGTGACGCCCTGATCCACGCGCTCATCGCCGCGGGAGGGCAGGACGAGAACTGGCTCACCGAAAGTCAGCTGGCCGGCAATCCCGTTCGCATCAGCGCGTCCGACTACCGGTCCTGGTTCGACACCCTCGACCCGAAGCTGCGGGACGCCGTGGTTGCGCACTGGGGGCCAGCCCCCGGCGAACTGTTCGTCGACCGCAGCCATGTGGCCGACGGCGAGATCGTGCTCGCCGCGCTGCGCGCCGGCAACGTTGTCGTGATGGTGCAGCCGCCCAGGGGCTTCGGCGTCAATCCCGTGTCGATCTACCACGATCCCGACCTGCCACCGAGCCACCACTATCTGGCCGCCTACCACTGGCTACGCGACCAGTTCGCCGCCCACGCGGTCGTACACGTCGGCAAGCACGGCAACCTGGAATGGCTGCCCGGCAAGACGTCTGGGCTATCGGCGGCCTGCGCGGCCGATGCCGCCATCGGCGATATCCCGCTCATCTACCCGTTCCTGGTCAACGACCCCGGCGAAGGCACTCAGGCGAAGCGACGGGTCCACGCCACCCTGATCGACCACCTCGTCCCCCCGATGGCCCGTGCCGAGAGCTACGGCGACATCGCCCGGCTGGAGCAGCTACTTGATGAACACGCCCAGATCGCGGCCCTCGACCCGGCCAAGCTGCCGGCGGTCCGAGCGCAGATCTGGACGTTGATCCAGGCTGCCAAGCTCGACCACGATCTTGGCCTGGCCGAGCGACCGCACGACGTCGAGTTCGACGAATTCCTCCTGCACGTGGACGGCTGGCTTTGTGAGATCAAGGACGCTCAGATCCGCGACGGCCTGCACGTACTGGGCGTCGCGCCGACCGGTAAGCCCCGCGTGGACCTAGTACTGGCCATCCTGCGCGCCCGACAGATGTGGGCCGGACAGGCGCAGGCACTCCCCGGACTCCGCGAATCCCTCGGCTACGTAGAGCGTTCCGGCGAACTGAGTGGCGACCGGTCCGGTGCCGACGCATTCGAGGCCCAGGCCCGCCAGCTCGTCGAGACCATGGAGGACGGCGACTGGGAGCTGACCGCGATACCAACGGATGTCGCCGACCCGGTACGGCGCGTACTCACGTTTGCTGCCACCGAGGTGGTACCACGACTGGCTGGGACGGCCCAGGAGATCCCCCGGGTTCTGCACGCCCTGGACGGCGGCTTCATCCCGGCCGGCCCGAGCGGCTCACCGCTGCGCGGCCTGGTCAACGTGCTGCCGACCGGCCGTAACTTCTACTCCGTCGACCCGCGGGCCGTGCCGTCGCGGCTGGCCTGGGAGACCGGGCAGGCTATGGCCGACTCGCTGCTGGAGCGCTACCTCGCAGACACCCACAGCTACCCGGAATCGGTCGGACTGTCGATCTGGGGTACCGCCGCGATGCGGACCTCCGGCGACGACATCGCCGAGGTGCTGGCCCTACTCGGCGTTCGTCCGATCTGGGACGAGGCGTCTCGTCGCGTGAGCTCGCTGGAGCCGATCTCCCTGGACGGCCTCGGCCGTCCCCGCATCGACGTGACCGTGCGCATCAGCGGGTTCTTCCGCGACGCCTTCCCTCATGTCGTGAGCATGCTCGACGATGCCGTTCGCCTCGTAGCCGGTCTCGACGAACCGGGTGAGCAGAACTACATTCGCGCGCACGCGCAGGCCGATCTCGCCGACCACGGCGACGAACGTCGCGCCACCACCCGGATCTTCGGGTCCAAGCCCGGCGCCTACGGAGCCGGGCTGCTCCCGCTCATCGACGCGCGGAACTGGCGCGATGACGCCGACCTGGCCGAGGTCTACGCCGCCTGGGGTGGATTCGCCTACGGCCGCGGCCTGGACGGCCGGGAGGCCCGGTCGGATATGGAAACCGCCTACCGACGTATCGCCGTCGCCGCTCACAACACCGACACCCTCGAACACGACATTGCCGACTCCGACGACTACTTCCAGTACCACGGCGGCATGATCGCCACCGTGCGCGCGCTCACCGGCCGCGCGCCCCGGGCCTACATCGGCGACTCGACGCGCCCCGACACCGTGCGCACCCGCTCGCTGTCAGAAGAGACGGCCCGAGTCTTCCGGGCCCGCGTCGTCAACCCGCGCTGGATCGAGGCAATGAAACGCCACGGCTACAAGGGCGCGTTCGAACTCGCCGCAACCGTCGACTACCTGTTCGGCTACGACGCCACCGCCGGCGTCGTTGAGGACTGGATGTACGAGAAGTTGACCGAGACCTACGTGCGCGACAAGCAGATGCGCGAATTCTTCAACCGGTCCAACCCGTGGGCGCTCCACGGCATCGCCGAACGACTCCTCGAAGCGGCCGACCGGAAGCTCTGGGACGCCCCGGACCCCGACACCCTGGCCGCACTCCGGCAGGTGTACCTCGAGACCGAGGGCGATCTCGAGGACCGGTGACCGAACGCGCGCCTCAGGGGCGCTCATACCCGGGGTGCGCGACCGCCAACCGATGTCGCACCAGCGTCCGCAGGCAGGCGGTGATTTCGGTGCCGCGCCCTTCGAGCTCGCCGGCCCGGATGGCGGCGGCAAGTCCGGCCTCGTCGGCGAAGCCGAGGCCGGCCAGCGCCCTTCGCGGCTCTGAGTCGCCTGCAAAGTCGCCTGCTAAGTCGCCCGCAAAGAGGAGTTCGCGCTCGACGATGCGCAACGCGTTGGCGGCCACCCTGGCGTGGAAGTTGACCTGACCGCTGGTCGCCCCACGGACATCGGTCTCGAGGAATTCGGCGACGGCCGCGACGAGTTCGGCGGCACTGGGCCGGCCGTGCAGATCCGTCATGATCTGCTGGCCTCGAGCAGGTCGAGCAGATCCCATTCCGTCTCGCAGACTCGACGCCCGATCGTCGCCAGCTCCACCGATCGGGTCTGCCCGCTCAGATGGCGCTCGGCCTGGTAGCGGCAGATGATCCCCCAGCGAAGCGTGGCAAGCACCAGCCACCAGTTGAACGCCTGCCGATCGACGTGGGTACCGCTGGCCTCCTGATAGGCGCCAAGGAAGTCCTCGATGCTGCCCAAGCCGCCGGCGCCCAGGCCGGCCGGGGCACCGAACCGCCAGGCCCGGATGCAGAACCAGGCCAGGTCTTCGTATGCGGCGCCGATGTGCACCAGCTCCCAGTCCAGAACGGCGGCCAGGTCGGCTCCGTCAGTGAAGTCGACGATCAGGTTCCCCATCCGGAAGTCGCCGTGCACCAGCACCGCTGGTGCCGGTGGCGGCCGGCGGGCTGACAGCCAGCGAAACACCCATTCGAAGGTGGCGGTGGTGTCGCCCATGGCATCGAGTCGTTCGCGCCACTCGACGAGTTGGTCCTCGCGGCTGAGGCCGGCATCTTGGACCCGGCCTGTGTCGGCCCGGTGGATGGCGGCGAGCGCTTGCGCGCACTGGCGCAACAACCCAGCGCGCCCCGCCGGCCCAGCGTCGTCGAGCTGACGGTGGATGCGCCGGACGATCGTCTCGCCGCTGATCTCGTTGCAGATCAAAAACGGATTGCCCAGTGCGGCAGGCGAATCGTCGGCGACCAAGATGCGGGGGACTGGCGCGCCGGCCGCCGCCGCTGCGGCCTGCGAACGGGCTTCGAGTTCCATGCTGGCGTGCATGTCATCGGGTGGGCCGGTGCGTAGGATCAGTGGCCGGCGTTGACCCGTCGTAACGGCCTCGAACGCCCATGTCGTTCTGCTTGCGCCGCCGGTGAGCGCGCGCAGGTTCTCGATCGCGACGCCGGCCCCCAGGGTCGTCTCAAGAACCCCGGCCAGACCGGCCGATAACTCTGCCGACTCTTTGCCGACCGTCACTTGTGACCAAAGTCGAACAGCCGCTGGGCCACCCGCCGAATCTGGATTTCCTCGGCGCCCTCAGTGATTCGGTATCGGCGGTGGTGACGGTAAATGTGTTCGAACGGCTCGTGACGGCTGTAGCCGAGGCCGCCGAAGATCTGCATGGCGCGGTCGGCGGCATCGCAGACCAGCCTGTTGGCGCGATAGTTGGCCATCGACACTTTGTCGGAAACCTCCATGTGGTGATCGCGATCCAAATGCCAGGCCGCGTATTGGACCAGCAGCCGCACCATTTGGGCTTCGGTCTGCAACTCGGCCAGCGGCCATTGCACGGCCTGGTTGACCGACAGTGGCTTGCCGAACACCCTACGCTTGCCGGCGTAGTCCGCGGCGCGGTCGATGCAGTATTGCGCCGCGCCCAGACTGCTGGCGGCCTGCCGAATGCGGTTCTCGTGCAAGAACGTTTGCGCGACCTCCAGACCGCGATCCACCGTGCCCAGCACCGCGTCGCCGGGAACGCGGACATCGGTCAGCTTGACTTCGCCGTGGTCGGTCGGCATGTTAAATGTCCACCAGTAGTACGGGACGCTGAATCCGGGGGAGTCGGTTGGGACCAGGAACGCCGTGATGCCCCGGGCTTGGCCCGGCTCGCCAGAGGTGCGGGCGAAGATCAAATCGTGGGTCGCGCGGTGAACGCCGGTGTTAAACCGCTTGGAACCGTTGATCACCCAGTCGTCTCCATCAGGCTTGGCGTGCGTCTCCAGCCAGGTCGCATCGGAGCCGTGCTGCGGTTCGGTAAGGCCGAAGGCCATCGAGCGCTGCCCGGTGATCAACGCCTCTGACCAGTCCCGGCGTTGGGCGTCGGTGCCGAAGCGCTCCATCATGATCACCTGCGGGAAGTTCCCGACGATCGAGGATTCGTTCTGCAGGTCGTTGTGCAGACCAAGGCCCTTGTGCGCCAGGTGCTCCCGGATGACGGCCATGTCGACGTTGGTGCCGTCGCGCCCGCCCAGCGATGCCGGCAATCCGTACCGCAGCCAGCCCGCCTTGTCGGCCCGCCTGCGCATCTCGTCGAGCAGATCCTCCCACTCCCGCGTTGGGATGCCGTCATTGTCCCAGTCGGTGCGGGCATGCTCGCGACGCTGGTCGAAGTACTGCATGTTCTCGGCCTGCAGCGGGGCGATCTCCCGCTCAATGAACGCATCTATCTCGGCGATAAGTCCCGGAAGGTGTTCTGGCAGGTTGAAATCCACGATGAACTCCTCTATGCGCCGTACAGGGTTTTCTTCCAGATGGTGGACAGCGTGACGATGGCGTCATGGTCGCTGATGCTGACTCCGACGCTGCCGAGGCCGGAAGCGCCGACGAATACGGTGGTGAAGCTCTCGAACAGCAGGCCGATGGCCGCTGCGGTGTGTTCCGGGTTGAGCTCGGATCCGTAGCCTTGCTGCTGGGCCCGGCGAACCGAGGCGGCCACGATGTCGATGCCGAACCGTCGGAATTCGTTCTGGACGGTGGCGAAGCGGTGCTGGGTGGCGGCCAGCTGGGCGACGGCGATCATGATGCCGATGTTCTGCTTGAACATATTCCAGTACCCGGTGACCACCGAGGTGAAGAATGCGTCGTCGGTCGGGGAGTCCGGCAGCTGCAAGCTCAACCCGGATGGCGTCAGGACATTGTGCAGAAAAGACTCCGCCAGGGCGGCCAGCAGATCTTCCTTGTCGGTGAAGTACCGATAGAACACCGCGGGCGACTTTCCGGCGGCGGAAGTGATGTCGGCCAGGGTAGTCCCGTGAAATCCGCTTTCTGCGAAGAGTTTTCGCGCAGATCTCTCGATGGCATCCCGGGTCTGTCGACCTTTGGTGGTGAGCACCCGCGCGGGTTCGGCCGATGCGCTGGAGGCCGGCATCAGCCGGTGATCCGGTCGCCGGCGCGCAGCAACGCACTCGGCAGATCGTGGCCCACCAGCGATTTCGCGACTTTCGCCGCGGCGATGGCGGCCTGCAAGTCGACATCGACCTCGATGCCGCTGTCCCGCAGCAGGTAAACCAGATCCTCGGTGGCGATGTTGCCGGTGGCGCCCGGTGCGAACGGGCAGCCGCCCAGCCCGCCGACCGAGGCGTCCAGCCGCGTGACCCCGGCGCTGACGGCCGCGTACGCGCTGGCCAGCCCGGCGCCGCGGGTGTTGTGGAAATGCCCACCCAGCGGGAGATCGCCGATCACCGGACGCAGCGCTTCGATCAGCGACGTCACCCTGCCCGGCGTGGCGGTGCCGATTGTGTCGGCGATCGAGAACCGGTCGACGCCGCGATCGCGGGCGGTCGAGGCGATGTCGAAGACCCGCCCGGGCGGGGTTGGTCCCTCGAACGGGCAGTCCCAGGCGGTGGCGACGACGACCTCGACGCTGACGTCGCTGCCGTGCGCGATGGCGACTATCTCGTCGATCTGGTCGGTGGCCTGTGCGCTGCTGCGCCCGACGTTGGCGTCGCTGAAGGTGTCGCTGGTGGACACCACGTACTCGATTGATCGCAGTCCCGCGGCGATGGCCCGCTTCGCGCCGTTAGGACTGGCCACCAGAGCGGAGAACTCGATGTCGGGGTAGTCGTGCAGCTTCGCGGCGAGTTCGGTGGCATCGGCCATCGACGGCACTTTCGACGGCGATACGAACGCTGTGACCTCCACCTCGCGGACGCCGGTGGCGGCGACGGCCGCCAGCAGCTCCAGCTTGGCCGACAACGGAATTGGCTTTTCGATCTGCAGCCCGTCGCGCAGTGACACCTCGCGAATATCGACGTGTCGGTTCATACGACCTCCGCCGCCCGCCATTCGGCGAGTTGCTCGGCGGTCTTGCCGAGCAACCCGATGTACACGTCGTCGTTGTGCTGCCCGGGACGTGCCGGGCCGGCATTGCGGACGCCGCCGGGGGACTCCGAGAGCACCGGCACGACCCCCGGTCCCAACACGTTACGCCCGACTCGTTCGTCGTAATGCTCGACCAGCATGCCGCGAGCCCGCAGCTGTGGGTCGTTGACCACCTCCGCGACTGTGTTGATCGGTCCCGCTATCACTCCTGCGGCGCTGAGCTTTTCGATGATCTGACCGGGCGTGCGCTCCGCTGCCCACGCGCCAATGATCTTGTCGAGTTCGTCTTGGTTGCGACCGCGGGCGACGTGCGTGGCGAACCGATCGTCGGTGGCCAGCTCCGGGCGGTCCATCGCCGCGCACAGCCGAACGAACACCGTGTCCTGGTTAGCGGCGATCACCACCCACGAGCCGTCGGCGCTGCGGTAGATGTTGGACGGTGCGATGCCCTCCAACCGGGTGCCCGACGGTCCGCGCACCACGCCAGTCAGGTCGTAGTCGGGAATGGTGGATTCCTGCACGGCCAGGCATGATTCGGTCAACGCGACGTCGACCACCTGCCCCCGGCCGGTCACGCTGCGGCGGTACAGCGCGGCCAGCGCGCCCTGGGCGCCGAACATGCCGGCCAGGCTGTCGCCCAACGAGAGAGCCAGCCGCGGCGGCGGCCCGCCGGGGAAGCCATTGAGGTGTCGCAGCCCGCTGGCCGCTTCGGCCACCGACGCGTATCCGGCCTTGTGCGCGTCGGGCCCGGTTTGGCCGTAGCCGGATACCCGAACCAGGATGAGGCCCGCGTTGCGTTGGCTGAGCACGTCGTAGCCCAGGTCCCATTTCTCCAGGGTGCCCGGACGGAAGTTCTCCACCACGATGTCGGATTTTTCGACGAGATCCAGGAACAGCTCGCGCCCGGCCGGCCGGCGCAGGTCGAGTGTGATGGCCCTCTTGTTGCGCGCATGCACGGTCCAGAACACATGCTGCCCATCCAATTCTGCCTGGCCCCAGGTGCGCAGCGGGTCAGCAGCACCGGGCGGTTCCACCTTGATGACGTCGGCGCCCATGTCGCCGAGCAGCCGGCCGGTGAACGGGCCTGCGATCAGTGTGCCCAGCTCGAGCACCCGGATACCGTCTAGCGGACCGGTCATTCTGCGCCCGCGAAGTCGTGGCGTAACAGCCAGTCGCTGACGATGTCGACGGCCTGCCGCAGCTTGTCGCGTTGGTCCGGCCCCGCGTAATAGTGCGTTGCGCCCGGGATCTCGTGGATCTCTTTGTCGGGATGTCCGATCGCTTCGAAAAGCCGCCGGGTGTGGCTCGGTGTGCAGGCGTCGTCGGCGAGGTTGCCGATCACCAGCGCGGGGACGGCGATGTCGCGGCCGCAGTCCACCCCGTCACCGCGCGCGTCGTCGTAACTCCACTGCGAGAGCCAGCCGCGCAGCGTCGAGAAGCGGGCCAGCCCGACCGGGCTCATGTTCACCAGCTCAGGATCGCCCAGGTAGCAGGTCCCCGGGGTGCGTTCGTTGGGATCGACGCCCGGATCCAGCCAGCGCGGATCGGCCATGGTGCCGTGCACCACGAATCCGAACTCATCATTGGGACGACCGCGCGATTTCAATTCGTCGAGCTTTTCCCGTACCCAGGCGGTGATGCGGCGGTTGCGGTCGATCTGCGCCTGGCGGTAGCGGGCCAGGAATTCCTGACTGTAAGGCGGCTGATTGGGGTTGTTTGGGTCGTACAGATCCAGTTCCGGATCGCGCTTGGTGGGATCGGATTCGTCGAGGATGGAAGCGTCCATCCATTCGGTCAGCGTGCCGTGCCGGCTGATGTGCGCGGCGAGCAGCATGATGCCATCGGCCGCGGGTAGGTCCAGCGCGGTCAGGTCGGGCCCGTCGCCCGACGGGCTGGACGTGATGGTCGCGTGCTGGGCCTGCTGCTGGTACAACACCGAGAGCGAGCCGCCGCCGCTCCAGCCCGCCAGCACCACCTTGTGATATCCCAGCCGGGTTTTCGCGTCCTTGATGCACTCGCCTAGGTCCTCGACCACCTTCTCCATCAGCAGCCCCGAATCCGTGCCGCGGAACCGGCTGTTGCAGTAAATGACGTGGTGGCCGGCCCGGGCCAGGGCGTTGATCATCGGCAGGTAGGCGCCGCCGCCGATCGGGTGCATGAAGACCAGCACCGTGTCCGACGGCTTGTCCTTCGGCTTGAGCAGGTAGCTTTCCAGTACGGTGATCTCGGCCAGCCCACCATAGACGTCCCGGACGGTCGAGACGTTCTGGAAGGCAACCAGATACGGGATTCGGTCGTATTCGTGTTTCCCCACGTCAGTGCTGCCCCAGATCGTGGGCGAGAACTTCGGCCGACGCTGTCAATCGACGGCGGGTGTCGACGGCGATGACCTGCCAGTCGACCCGTGAGTGCTCGTCGAACTTGCGGCGGGCCCGTTCCCGCGCCTTCTCCGGCGCGCCATGGTGAACCCCTTGTGGCGCATGGGAGATCAGACCGGGCGGCATCGGGATCCCGTAGAGCGAGCCGCCGTGGAAGAACGCGATCTCGTCGTAGTCGACGTTGCGGTGATACCACGGGGTGCGCTCGGTGCCGGGCACACCTTCGGCCGGTTTGGGCAGGAAATTCATCACGTAGACACCGGTGGCCTGCATGAACAAATGCACGCTCGCTGGCAGGTGCACGCTGTCGGAGGCGATCACGTTGTAGTCGTCGATGTTGAAGGTGAAGGCGAAGTTGTCGCCGCGCCAGCCTTCGACGTCGATCGGGTTGTGCTGGTAGTACAGACTCGTCGGGCCGCCCTCGTGGATGAGCCGGACCTCGTACTCGTCGCGCCCGGCCGGCCTTGGATCGGCCTCCGACGGGCTGGGGTCGGGGATGGTGACCTGCGACGGATCGAACGGGAAGTGCCGGCCCAGCGGGCCCGCCGGCGGCACCCGGAACTCGTCGCCGGCCTCGATTATCAGCAACGTGGTTGCCCCTTCTGTTGAAGGGTCGGGGACCTGGCGCCAGGTGCACGCCTTCGGGATGTACACCCAGTCGCCCTCGCGGTAGCGCAGCGGCCCAAACTCCGTCTCCAGCAGGCCGGCGCCCCGGTGCACGAAGCACAGCAGGTCCCCGTCCACATGGCGGGTATAGAACGGCATCGGCTCGTGGCGACGGCTCAGCAGAACGCGGCAGTCCTCGTTGCTGAACATCAGCAGGGGCCCGCCGTCGGCGTCGGTGGCGTCGCTGGGTTTGAGTTCGGTGGACAGCACGTCGATCGGGCGGAGCGGGCCCACCGAGCGGTAGGCGGTTGGGTCGTGACGGCGGTAGATGTTGGAAGTCCGGCCGGTGAATCCGCCGCGGCCCAGTTCGTCGTCCTTCAGTCCGTCAAGATCGGCATGGAGCCGGCGTGGGGTCTTGCCTTTTCGCAGGTGAACGAAGGATTCCATGGCGGCTCCCGGGGCTGCGGCGGTAGAGAGGCGGTATAGAACTGAAAGTGACATTACTTTTTCTTTTCGTGGCACACAAGAGCCTCGGGTCGTCGCATCCGCCGCGTGCGTCCCCTCGGAAAAGCCTGGCTGTTGCGCGAAAGCGGTTATTCGCGAACGCGCAGTACGACTTTTCCTTTCGCGCTGCGATTCTCCAGCGACCCGACCGCGGCGGCGGCCTGGTCCAGCGGGTACACCACCGGCTCCGGCGGGGGCAGCTGGCCCGAGCTGAGCAGACGCTCGAGCGCGGCCCACTGCTCGGCCAGTGCGCCGGAGTGCGACAACGTCCACGCGCCCCAGCCGACGCCGACCACGTCAACGTTGTTGAGCAGCAGCCGGTTTACCTTCACGGTGGGGATCTCGCCGCCGGTAAAGCCGATGACCAGCAGGCGGCCGCCGGGGGCAAGCGAGCGCAGTGAGTCGGTGAACCGGTCACCGCCGACCGGGTCGACGACGATGTCGACGCCCCGCCCGCCGGTCAACTCCTTGACCGCATCCTTGAACCCCTCCGACAGCACGACGTCGGTGGCACCGGCCGCCGTGGCGATCTCACCCTTTTCTTTAGTGCTGACCACCGCGATGATCCGGGAAGCGCCGAGCACCGACGCCAGCCGCAGCGTCGACGTCCCGATGCCGCCGGCCGCCCCGTGCACCAGCATCGTTTCGCCCCGCTGAAGGCGGCCGCGGACGGTCAGCGCGAAGTACATCGTCAGGTCGTTGAACAGCAGCCCGGCTCCGGCCTCGAAGCTCACGTTGTCGGGCAGCTTGAACACCCGGTCGGGTGCCAGCACCGCAACCTCGGCCATGCCGCCGGTGAGCATCGTCAACCCGACGACCCGGTCGCCGGGACGCACGTGCGAGCCGTCCGGCGCAGATCGAACCACCCCGGCGATCTCGGCGCCCAGCACGAACGGCGGATCCGGCCGGTACTGGTAAAGGCCGCGGGTAAGCAACGCGTCCGGGAATGCCGCGCCGGCGGCGTATACGTCGACAAGCACGCCGTCGCCGGCGGGTTCGTCGACCTCGGCCAGCTCGACCGCGTCCGGACCATCCAATCGAGTCACCCGTATCGCGCGCATGGTCGAACAGCCTACTGCCAGCTCAGAATCCGCCGGCGACGCGCACCACCGCGCGCCCGGAAGACTTCCCCCAACGCTAGCCTTGGCCCATGCAGACCTTTCCGCTCGGCCGTTTTTCAGTTGGCCGCATTGGCTTTGGGGCCATCCAACTCCCCGGTCCCGGGGCGTTTGGCCCGCCGCGCGACCGGACTGAGGCGCTGGCCGTGCTGCAGCGTGCCGTCGAACTCGGTGTGGACCACATCGACACCGCCCAGTTCTACGGGCCGGACGTGTCCAACGAACTGATCCGCGAGGCGTTGCACCCTTATCCCGCGGATCTGGCACTGGTGAGCAAGGTCGGCGCGCGCCGCGACGACAGGGGCGGCTGGCTGGCGATCGACGAGCCGGCCGGCCTGCGCCGCGATATTGAGGCCAACCTGCGCGCCCTCGGGATCGACAGGCTGGCGGCGGTCAACCTGCGGCTGGTGCGAAGCGACGGCCCGGACGAGCTGTTCGACGAGCAGCTGTCGGTCATGATCGCCGCCCGCGACGACGGATTGATCGAGGGAATCGGGTTGAGCAACGTCAGCCGTGAGCACCTGTTACATGCGCTCGATCGCACCGAAATCGCATGCGTGCAGAACGCTTTCAGCCTCGTCGATCGCTCGTCGGAGCCGGTGCTGCGGGAGTGCACGGCGCGCGGCATCGCGTTCGTCCCGTTCTTTGCCCTGAGGTCGCCGTTTGCGGCACCCGATCAGGTGCTGGGGCAGGCGGCGGTGGTGCGGGCCGCCGCGCGGCTGGGCCACACCCCGGCGCAGGTGGCGTCGGCGTGGACGCTCAGCGTGGCGCCCAACGTACTGATGATCCCCGGCACCTCGTCCGTGCCGCACCTGGAGGAGAACCTCAAGGTGGCCGATATCGAGCTCGACGACGAAACCCGCGCGGAGCTGAACAAAGTCAGCGCGTAACCCTCACCGAACGTGAAACCACGGCGAAAAATCGGCCAAAATTTCGCCGTGGTTTCACGCTCGGCGCGCGGTTAGCTGCCGAACCGTGGGAACAGCGCCAGCGCGTTGGTCCGATCGATCGCCGTGCGGGTATCCGCGTCGAGTCCCGGGTAGCTGGCCAGTTCCGTCGCGAAGTATTGCGAGGCGACGACGGGGGCGAACGGAAAGTCCGATCCGAAGGTGATGTGGCCCGGCTTGGCGAAGGCGAGCAGCGTAGGCAGCGCCGCCGAACTGGATGACAGAGCGGTATCGAAGTAGAAGCTGGAAAAGTCCTCGATCGAATCGAACGGGTTGCGGCCCGTGTCGCCGGTGATCGCGATCGCCATCCGGTGGCTGGCGTACGGCACGAAGCCGCCGGCATGACTCAGAATGAACTTGATATCCGGGTAACGCTGTCGTATCCCATTGCGCACCAAAAGGTATGCGGCGCGGGTGGTGTCGAGCAGGAAGTCGGCCGCAAACGGCGGCACACCCGTCGCCGGTGGTCCGGGTAATTCGTTCGGGTGGATGAAAACCACGGCAGCCCGCTCGTCGAGCGCGGCGAACAGGGGGTCTTGGCCCTCCTCGCCCAGATACACTCCGGCGTCATTGGCTAAAAGTACGACGCCGTCGGCCTGCAAATCATCCAGGGCACGAACGGTTTCGGCGATCGCGGCGTCGATGTGCGGCATCGGAACGGTGGCGAAGAAGCCCAGCCTTTCGCGCTGGGTGTCGACCACGCCGGAGGTGTAGTCGTTGAGGTCGCGCGCCAATGCCGCCGAGTCGGCCGGATCGGGCAGGAACGACGTTCCCGGTGTGGACACCGACAGGATGGCGGTGTCCACACCGAGTTCGGCCATCGCGTCCAAAGACTCTTCGAGGGTCCAGTCGGGCAGCGTGCGCCCGGCGGAGCCGTCGAGTCCGGCCTTTTGCACCGCTTTTCGGTAGTCAGGAGGGAGCAGGTGGTGATGGGTGTCTATTCGCAACATCGCGCTATTTGAGCTCGGCAGAGGACAAGCCGAGCAAGCGCCTGGCGACCACCAGCTGCTGGATCTGCTGAGTGCCCTCGAAGATATCCATGATCTTCGAGTCGCGCGCCCACTTCTCCAGCAGGCTCTGCTCGGAATAGCCTGAGGTGCCAGCCATTTCGACGGCCTTCAAGGTGATGTCGCTGCCGACACGGCCGGCCTTGGCCTTGGCCATGGACGCCTCTTTGGAGTTGGGGATCTTGTTGTCGGCCTGCCATGCCGCGCGCAGGGTGAGCTGGTAGCTGGCCTCCCAGTCGGCCTCCATGCGCAGGAATTCTGAGGCGGCGGCGCTCTGTGCGTGTGACGGTCGGTCGTACGAGATCTCCACACCGGCATCGGTCAGGATCTTGCGCAGTTCTTCGAGTGTCGCCCGAGCGATCCCGATCGCCATGGCGGCGACCACGGGCCGGGTGTTGTCGAAGGTCTCCATCACGCCGGAGAAGCCCTTGCCTGCCTCGATTTCGGGGTTGCCCAGCAAGTGGTCTTTCGGGATCCGCGCGTTGTCGAACCGGATCGCAGCAGTGTCGGAGGCCTTGATGCCGAGCTTGTTCTCCAGCCGCTCAACGGTGACACCGGGATGTTCGCGCGGCACGATGAACGACCTGATCGCCGGGCGGCCCTGCGATTTGTCCAACGTCGCCCACACCACGATGTGGGTGGCCCGCGAGCCGGCGGTGACGTAGATCTTCTCGCCGTTGATGACGTATTCGTCGCCATCCAGCTTGGCGGTGGTGGTCACCGCGGCCGAGTCGGACCCGAACGACGGCTCTGTGATGGCCATCGCCGCCCAGACCCTGCCCAAACGGCTCAACTGCTCGTCGGTGGCCACCCCGGAGATCGCCGCGTTGCCCAGTCCTTGATAGGGCATCGACAGCAGCAGGGCCGCGTCACCCCAGCTGGCCTCCAATGCCTGCAGAACCGCAGCCATGTTGGCGCCGTTGCGGTTTTCGTCGTCGCCTTCACCGGCACGGAACGCCTCGGCTCCGGTGAGCCCCAGCGCGTTGGACTCGGCTGCCCCGGAGAACAGGTTGGACAACGTGTCGAGCTCCACCGGGTAGGCGTGCTCCTTGAGGTCGTACTTTCGGGCGATCGGCCGCATCATCTGCGCGGCGCCCTGGTGTGTCTTGTCGATCACCGCTTGCATCTTGCGGGGCAGTTCCAGATTGATTGCCATGATTGGTCTTTCGCTAGATAACTACAACGCCCTCGGCGACGCCGATGGCCCGCAGGTCGCGGTACCAGCGTTCGACAGGGTGTTCCTTCGTGTAGCCGTGGCCACCGAGCAGTTGCACGCCGTCGAGGCCGATCTGCATGCCTTTGTCGGCGCCGAGCCGCTTGGCCAGCGCCGCCTCACGCGTGAAGCTCAGGCCCTGTTCGGCACGGGCCGCGCCGCGCCAGGTGATCAGCCGCAGCCCGTCCAATTCGATGGCGATGTTGGCGCACATGAACGCCACGGCTTGACGGCGGGCGACCGGCTCGCCGAAAGCCTGCCGTTCTTTCACGTAGGGGATGACGTAGTCCAGCACTGCGTGCGAGGTGCCGACCGCCAGCGCTGCCCAGCCCAGCCGGGACAGCGCGATCGCCTCGGAAAAGGCCCTATCAAATTCGGCGTCGGTGGCCTCTGGCTCGCCCAGCCGGGCGCCCAACGGAACCGACACCCCGTTGAGTTCGACCTTGCCCAGGGCCGCCGCGCGAATCCCCATGCTCGGATCCGCCTTGACGGTAAGGCCTTTGGCGGACGACTCGACGATGAACAGTGCCGGTTTGCCGTTCAGCTGCGCGCCGACGATTAACAGTTCGGCGTCCGCCGCGGCCGGGACCAACGACTTGACGCCGTCGAGCCGGTATCCGCTCGGCGTTCGCACCGCGGTGGTCTTGAGCCGGGTGGGGTCGAACAGCGGCTGCGGCTCGGCGATGGCCACGCAGGCCTGTGGGACGTTTTCGCCGGCGAACTCGCCGAGGTAGGTGGCCTGCTGATCGGCGCTGCCCCAGTGGGTCAGCGCGGAGGCCACACCTCCCGGCGCCAGGATCGGCAGCGCCAGACCCATGTCGCCATAGGCCAGCGCCTCGGCCACCAGCACGTTGGTCACGCTGGAGCGCTGCGCGGCGATGCCGTCGAAATCCTCGGGAATGTTGATGGCCGTGATGCCCAACTCGGCGGCCTTGGCGATCAGATCGCGCGGATAGGTCGCCGCTGCGTCAGCATCGGGTGCGGCGGGCCGCAAGATCTCCTCGGCGAATTCCTCCAACGTCTCGACGATCATCTTCTGCTCGTCGTCCGGGGTCAGGTCGTAGAAGTCCTTGCCGCTGGACTTCAGCCGGGCGGGCCCGCTGCGCAGGTTCTGGACGCGCTTGAACTGACGGCTGGCGGCGCCAGCGGTGGAGAACATCGTCTTCACCCCATAGCGCAGGCCCCGGTTCATCGGGTCGCGCAAGTTGTATTTGTCCAAGAAGTCCTGGCCGACGACCGGGGTCAGCAGCGCTAGGGCGACGTCGATCCCGGTCCGCTTGTGCGGTTGCATGCCGACACCGCTGTCCTGGCCGCGCCGTTTGGCGCGTGAGCGGGGCTTTTTGGAGCTGGAAAGAATGTCAGTCATTTCAGCAGCCTCGGTCGTTGGGAGGTCCGGACACCGATTCTATCTTACTCAAAAGTAAGATAGCTAGGACCGCCGTGTTAACAAATTCACACGGGAATGTTTCCGATGCTGCTGAGCACGCCGTCATGCAGCAGGCCGTTGGTCGCCACGGCACTGCCCTGGTGCGGTCCGGCGGCGCCGTCCAAGCCGGTGAACGTCCCGCCCGCTTCGCGGACCAGAACGTCCAGCGCCGCGAGGTCCCAAACCGACACCTCGGGCTCGGCGGCAATGTCGACGGCGCCCTCGGCAACAAGGCAATAGGACAGAAAATCTCCATAGGCGCGCACCCGCCACACGGCGTCAGTCAGCCCGATGAACCGCTCGCGCAGACCCCTGTCCGCCCACCCCGAAAGACTGGAAAATGACAGGCTCGCCGAGCCCAGCTCGGGCACCGAGGAAACCGACAGTCGACGGGCCGGGGTGCCGTCCACCGCCGCGAACGCGCCCTGGCTGCGCGCCGCCCACCACCGACGCTGCAAAGCCGGCGCACTCACCACACCGACTGACGGCACACCGTCTTCCAGCAACGCGATCAGACTCGCCCACACCGGCACCCCGCGGACGAAGTTCTTGGTTCCGTCGATCGGGTCGATGACCCACTGCCGCCCGGTGAAGGTGGTTGCGCCGCCGAATTCCTCGCCGACGATGCTGTCGGCCGGCCGTTCGCGCCCGAGCACCTGGCGTACCTCGGTTTCGACCGCCCGGTCGGCGTCGGTCACCGGAGTCAGGTCCGGTTTGGTGTCGACGCGCAGGTCGAGCGCGCCGAAACGGGCGCGAGTCAGCGCGTCCGCGCGGTCGGCCAGCGCCAGCGCCAGCGCCAGATCGTCCTGACTCATGCCAGCAGTCCTACCATGGCCAGGTGTTGGAATTCGGTCTGCTGCTCCTGCTGGTGGTGATTGCGGTGGGATTGCTCGCCCAGCGGTTCATCCCCCGCGGCCCGCGGGGCCCGCTGACGAGCGGCACCGTGCTGGTGACCGGGGTCAGCCCGCGGCCGGTCGCAGTCGGCGCGCAGTACGTCACGATCGCGGGCGTCCTCAATGGACCCACGGTCAGTGAGCACGCCGTCTATCAGCGCATGGCGGTCGACGTCGACGCCTGGCCGGTGCTGGGCCAACTGTTTCCGGTCGTGTATTCCCCGAGAAATCCGGACAACTGGAAGTTCGCGTCGCCCGAGCTGCCTGCCGGCTAGGACGCGTCATCCACCCGCCAGTGGGCGCGACATCACCGTGAGTCGGGTCCCGTAACGAGGTAAGACGCCCGAGGCCCGCGGCATTGCCCCCATCGGCATCCCGGGCACACCGGGCGCACCGGAATTGGGCTCGGGCACGTCGACCCCTGGGAGCGTGGTCAAACCCGCCGGCGCCAACGCCGAGATTTGGCCTGTCGACGGTGCCGACCAGGCCGCCGGCACCGACATCGGCCCGATCCTGTTCGCTCCGGTCAGGGTCGCGGTCACCGTGCTGGGCAGCCCGCCAAAGGCGGACCCGGCACCGGTCAACCCAGGCACTGCGTCAAGCGCGGCTGGAGCCTCCGCCGCGCCTGCCGCCGCGGCCGCCCCCAAATTGGGCAACACCCCGAGAGTGCCCTCGGCCTGGATCGTGTTAGCCGCCACCGAGTCGAGATCCTGGATCGCCGTCACCGCCGAGTAAAAAACAGCAGTGCCGTCGAGGACAGTGAAGTCGGAGGGCAGCAACCCTTGCAGCCCAGAAGCCAACTGCGACAACACCGATGCCACGTTTGCTGCGGGCGTGCTGAGGGCTTGGCTGACCGCGGAGCTCTGAGCGCTCACCGCATCCGGGTTGGCCGTCTGGTGCGGGGACGAGAAGGGCATCAACTGAGTAGCCGCAGCCGAGCTGGTCGAGTAGCCGAACATCGCAGAAGCGTCCTGCGCCCACATCACGGCGTACTGCAGCTCGGTGGCCGCGATCGCCGCGGTGTTCTGGCCGAAGAAGTTCGTCGCTACCAATGACATGAGCTGGCTGCGGTTGGCAGCGATCAAAGGCGGCGGCACGGTCATTGCAAACGCGTGCTCATAGGCGGCCGCGGCCGCCCTGGCTTGCATGGCCGTCTGCCTGGTCTGTTGAGCGGTCGTGCTCAGCCACCCCACATAAGGCGTGGCCGCGGCCGTCATCGCCGCCGCAGCCGGGCCGCTCCAAGACAGGCTGGTCAGACTCGAGAGCACCGATCCGTAGGTCTCAGCTGTAGTGCTCAACTCGGCGGCCAGCGAGTCCCAGCTACCCGCGGCCGTCAGCAGCGAGCCCGACCCCGGGCCGGTGTACATGCGCGCGGAGTTAATCTCCGGCGGTAGAAAGGCGAAATCGACCATTTCACATCTCCTTTGTTGAGGGCTCGTATAAACCGGCCGTGATCGACGTCGACTTCGCTGTCGGTATTGAAGAGTCCGAGCCAAAACTGAAGTGCGTGAACTGATCACGGCATCTCAGGCGAGCTTCGGGACGGCGGCTTCATAAAGTTCGCAAAGGGCGGCCAGTGACGGATGTGATTTGTATGAATTTCAAACTGGTATCAAGTGAAATCTTGTAGAGCATTTAATGCCCGGCGATGCCGCGTAAATGAGCTTGCGTTTGCGGATGGCGGTGGCATGCTCAGTGCATGGCGCGCAAGGAGATCGATCGTATTCGGGCGCAGAGCGCCCTCGAAGTGGTCAGGGAGCACCCCGTCCTGGTGCTCTTTACGGCGTCGCCGGCGTTGGCGCTGTTGGGCGTCATCTGGTGGCTTGCCGGCGCGGGCTGGGCCATTTTTGCGGGTGTGCTGGTGTTGCTCGCGGGCGCGGCTTTTATCCTCGTACGACGCTAAGTGCCCCTGCTCAGCCGTGGCTGATGTGCAGCAGCCTGGCCAGGCTCGGTAGCTTGACGCGCGGCCGCCCATGCGGCTCGCCGGCCTCGCGCTCAAAGCGGTCGATGACCTCCCAGTGCGCGGAGGTGACCAGCTTGGGCTGGCGGGACGCCAGCCAGTCGGCCAACCGATCCGCATGGCCGTCCGGGAACTCCGCCAGTTCGTTGGCCGCGGCCAGATCCTTGAACAGGGTGTCGACCGTGTCCTGGGAGTCCTTCTTATTTGTGCCGATAATCCCGGTCGGCCCGCGCTTGATCCATCCGACGACGTATTCGTTGCGGCTGCCGTGCACCCGGCCATCGGTGTTGGGGATGGTCGCGGTCTTCTCGTCGAATGGCAGCCCCGGCGTGGGTACGCCTCGGTAACCGACCGACCGCACAACCAGCTGCGCGGGCAGGACCTCGCGCTCACCGATGTCCTTGGCCGACACCCAACCGTTGTCGTCAGTGACCAGTTCGTTGCGGCCGACGACGATCTGCTCTACCTTGCCGTCACCCTTGATCTCGATCGGAGACGTCAAGAACCGGAACACCATGCGGCGGTGCCCCGGGCGGGGCTCGCGGTTCGCGTAGTCGCGCAGGACCTTGATGTTCAGGTTGGTGATCTTGCCGGCCGCGGCCGCGTCCTCGTCGCTGATGCCCTCCAGGTGGGCGGGGTCGACGATCACGTCGACGCCCTCGAGGTCGGCCAGCTCACGCAACTCCATGGTGGTGAACGCGGTCTGCAGCGGCCCGCGCCGGCCGATGACCACCACCTCTTCTACGCCACGTGGGCGTAGCGATTCCAGCGCGTGATCGGCGATGTCGGTAACCGCCAGCGCGTCCGGCTCGGTGATCAGGATGCGGGCGACGTCGAGTGCGACGTTCCCGTTGCCGATGACGACCGCGCGAGCACCGGACAGATCGGGTGTCATGTCCGCAAAACTCGGATGCGCGTTGTACCAGCCCACGAAATCGACGGCGGCAATGCTGCCCGGCAGATCCTCGCCGGGAATGTTCAGCGCACGGTCAGACTGCGCCCCGACGGCGTAGATCACCGCGTCATAGCGCTCGGCGAGTTCAGCCGGCTCGACGTGTTCGCCCACCACCACGTTGCCGAAGAAGCGGAAGCGCGGGTCTTCGGCGGTCTTCTCGAATTGTTTGCTGATCGACTTGATCTTGGGGTGATCCGGCGCGACGCCCGAGCGCACCAGTCCCCATGGGGTCGGCAGCATCTCCAGCATGTCGACGGCCACGTCGATCTCGTCGGAGGCGTCGGCGGCCTTCAGCAACGATGCCGCGGCGAAAAACCCCGACGGTCCGGAACCGACGACGGCGACGTGATATGGGCGCATCCTCGAGCCTTCTGTTCGTGCCCGGCTGCGCGCAGGGGGCTGTCGCTCGCAGTCGCGCGGTGCACTGATGGTCATCTGATGCTAAACGTTGATGCCGGTAACGTGGGCGGCTGTGGAACCCGACCGCCTAGCAGACATCGCCGCACTCGACTCCAGCCTGACCACGGTGGAGCGGGTGCTCGATGTCGACGGTCTGCGCAGCCGCATCGAGAAACTCGAGCATGAGGCGTCCGATCCGAAACTGTGGGACGACCAGGCCAACGCGCAACGGGTGACCAGCCAGCTCTCCCACACTCAGGGCGAGCTGCGTCGCATCGAGGAGTTGCGTCAGCGCGTCGCTGACTTGCCGGTGCTCTACGAGATGGCAGCCGAGGAGGATGGTGCGGCTGCCGCCGATGCGCTTGCCGAGGCCGACGCCGAACTCAAGTCGCTACGTGCCGACATTGAAGCCGCCGAGGTGCGCACGCTGCTCTCGGGTGAGTACGACGAGCGTGAGGCGCTGCTCACCATTCGTTCCGGTGCCGGCGGGGTGGACGCCGCCGACTGGGCCGAGATGCTGATGCGGATGTACATCCGATGGGCCGAACAACACAAATACGGCGTCGAGGTTTTCGACACCTCCTACGCGGAAGAAGCCGGCATCAAAAGCGCCACCTTCGCCGTGCACGCGCCGTTCGCCTACGGCACCTTGTCCGTCGAACAGGGCACCCACCGGCTGGTCCGGATCAGCCCGTTCGACAACCAGAGCCGGCGTCAGACGTCGTTCGCGGAAGTCGAGGTGCTACCGGTGGTGGAGACCACCGACCACATCGATATTCCGGAGGGCGACGTGCGCGTCGACGTCTACCGCTCCAGCGGTCCCGGGGGCCAATCGGTGAACACCACCGACTCGGCGGTCCGTTTGACCCACATACCAACGGGTATTGTGGTGACTTGCCAGAACGAGAAATCGCAACTGCAGAACAAGGTTTCGGCAATGCGAGTGCTCCAAGCAAAGCTAATGGAGCGCAAGCGCTTAGAAGAGCGAGCTGAGCTGGACGCGCTGAAGGGGGATGGCGGTAGCTCGTGGGGCAACCAGATGCGCTCCTACGTACTGCACCCGTACCAGATGGTCAAGGATCTGCGAACCGAGTACGAGGTGGGCAATCCGGCGGCCGTTCTGGACGGAGACATCGACGGATTCCTGGAAGCCGGGATCCGGTGGCGCAATAGAAAAGATGACGACTAACAAGATTCTTCTGGCCACCACCATGACGCAACGCTGGCACGACTTCTGGCGTGGCGAAATCGGTGAATGGGTCATCACCCGCGGTCTGCACATCGTCATGCTGCTGATCGGGGCGGTGCTGGCGGTCCGCCTTGTCACCTGGGTGGCCGAAAAGGTAACCCGGCGGCTCGACGTCGGCTTCGCCGAGAGCGACGCCCTGGTGCGCTCGGAGGCCACCAAGCACCGCCAGGCTGTCGCGTCGGTGATCCAGTGGGTGTCGATCGTCCTCATCGCCATCTGGGTCATCGTTGAGATTGGCGACGTTCTGCAGTTCTCCTTGGGCGGGCTGGTCGCGCCCGCCGCTGTGCTGGGGGCGGCGCTGGGCTTCGGCGCTCAGCAACTGGTCAAGGATCTGCTTTCCGGGTTCTTCATCATCGTGGAGAAGCAGTACGGCTTCGGCGATCTCGTCGAGTTGACCATGGCCGGGGTCCCCGAGGCGCGGGGCACCGTCGAGGACGTCACGTTGCGGGTGACCAGGCTGCGCTCCTCGGATGGTGAGGTTTTCACCGTTCCCAACGGCCAGATCGTCAAGACGGTCAATCTCTCCAAGGACTGGGCCCGCGCGGTGGTGGACGTCCCGGTGTCGACGAGCGCCGACCTCAACCGCGTCAACGAGGTCTTGCACCAGGAGTGCGAGCACGCGCTGGATAACCCATTGCTGGGGGAGTTGCTGCTGGATGCACCCACCGTCATGGGAGTGGAAAGCATCGAACTCGAGACCGTCACCCTGCGCGTGGTGGCCCGCACGCTGCCCGGCAAGCAATTCGAGGCGGGCAGGTTGCTGCGGGTGCTGGTCATCCGGGCGCTCGCCCGCGCGGGAATCGTGACAGCGGCCGACGCCACGGTGGGGTTGGTCGAGGATCCGGCCGTTCCCGCCGCCAAGGCCGCGCTGGAACACGCCGACGCGAAGACGCAGGAAGAAACCCACGAAAAGACCGCGGATTCGGTGGACCGGCCGTGAAGTTCACGTTCAACATCCTCGACAAGCACCGGGACGACGATGCACGCCGCTGGCCGAACTACATCTTCGGCGGCCGGATGCGCACCTCGACCCTGGCGCTGATCGTGGCGTTCCTACTGGTGTGGTGGCTTTACGACACCTATCGCCCCCATGAGCCAGCTAATTCTGGGCCGCCCCCCGCGCAGGTGGTGCCCCCGGGTTTCGTGCCCGACCCGAACTACACCTGGGTGCCGCGCACTCGGGTGGAGGAGCCTCCCGCTACCACGTTCACGCCGACGCCGACGACCACAACGCCGCCGCCCACCACCAGGCCGCCGACTACCAGTACCAGCCCGCCACCTTTCGTGCTGCCGACGTTGCCGTGCGTCCCGCCGTTCTGCAGTACCAGCACGACTCCGGCCGCACCGGCCCCTGAGCAACCGCAGCCAGGGCCGGCGCCGTTGCCCGTACCGGAGCCGCCCGCCCGCTGATCTTCGTGTGCCAACAAAATTGACGGCTACACTGGCGTGCCGTGATGATCACCCTGGACCATGTCAGCAAGCAGTACAAGTCGTCGGCTCGTCCGGCGCTGGACGACGTCAACGTTAAGATCGACAAGGGTGAGTTCGTCTTCCTGATTGGCCCGTCCGGTTCGGGCAAATCGACTTTCATGAGGCTGCTGCTGGGTGCGGAGAATCCGACCAGCGGCGACGTCCGGGTGTCCAAGTTTCATGTCAACAAGCTGGCTGGTCGGCACGTGCCGAAGCTGCGGCAGGTGATCGGCTGCGTGTTCCAGGACTTTCGGCTGCTCCAGCAAAAGACGGTGTACGAAAACGTGGCCTTCGCGCTGGAAGTCATCGGCAAACGTGGCGACGTGATCAACCGGGTGGTACCCGATGTGCTCGAGACGGTCGGCCTGTCGGGCAAAGCCAGCCGGCTGCCGGACGAGCTGTCGGGCGGCGAGCAACAACGGGTTGCTATCGCCCGCGCGTTTGTCAACCGGCCGCTGGTCCTGCTGGCCGACGAGCCCACCGGCAACCTCGACCCGGACACGAGTAAGGACATCATGGATCTGTTGGAGCGGATTAATCGCACCGGGACGACCGTGGTGATGGCGACGCACGACCACCACATTGTCGACTCGATGCGGCAGCGGGTTGTCGAGCTGTCTTTGGGCCGGCTGGTTCGCGATGAACTGCGCGGCATCTACGGAATGGATCGCTAAGTGCGCTTCGGCTTCCTCATCAACGAGGTCCTCACCGGCCTTCGTCGCAACGTCACCATGACGGTGGCGATGATCCTGACGACCGCGATCTCGGTCGGCTTGTTCGGCGGCGGCCTGCTGGTCGTCCGGTTGGCCGACAACTCGCGCGCCATCTATCTCGACCGTGTCGAGACGCAGGTCTTCCTCACCGAGGACGTCTCCGCCAACGATCCGGCTTGCGGCGCCGACCCGTGCAAAGCGCTGCGGGCGAAGATCGAAGGCCGCCAGGACGTCAAGCACGTGCAGTTCCTCAACCGTCAGGACGCCTACGACGACGCCATCCGCAAGTTCCCGCAATACAAGGACGTCGCCGGAAAGGATTCCTTCCCTGCATCATTCATCGTCAAGCTGGACAACCCCGAGCAGCACAAGGACTTTGACGGCGCCATGCAGGGCCAGCCCGGTGTGCTCGGCGTGCTGAATCAAAAGGAGCTGATCGACCGCCTGTTCGCGGTGCTGGACGGTTTGAGCGACGTCGCGTTCGCGGTCGCTCTGGTTCAGGCTATCGGGGCGGTCCTGTTGATAGCCAACATGGTTCAGGTCGCGGCATACACACGGCGCACCGAGATCGGCATCATGCGACTGGTCGGTGCCAGCCGCTGGTACACCCAGCTGCCTTTCCTGGTGGAGGCGATACTCGCCGCGACTGTCGGCGTCGTTATCGCCATCATCGGCTTGCTCGTGGTGCGATGGATGTTCTTGGACGACGCGTTGAGCCAGTTCTACCAAGCGAACCTGATCGCGCGGCTGGACTACGCCGACATCATTTACATCGCCCCGTGGCTGTTGCTGCTCGGCGCGGCGATGGCGGGGTTGACGTCCTACGCGACGTTGCGCCTGTACGTACGGCGATAACTGTGGCCAAGGATTCCAACGTTGGCGACAAGCCTGGCACGAAAAGGATTATCGCCACCAATCGCAAAGCGCGGCACAACTATTCGATCCTCGACGTGTACGAGGCGGGCGTAGCGCTGGTGGGCACCGAGGTTAAGAGCCTGCGGGAAGGGCACGCGTCGTTGGCCGATGCGTTCGCAACCGTCGACGACGGCGAAGTGTGGCTGCGCAACCTGCACATTCCGGAGTATCACCACGGCAGCTGGACAAACCACGAGCCCCGTCGCACTCGCAAACTGTTGTTGCATCGCGGGCAGATCGACAACCTGATCGGGAAAATCCGCGATGGCAACCTCACGCTCGTGCCGTTGTCGATGTATTTCTCCGAGGGCAAGGTCAAGGTCGAACTCGCACTGGCCCGCGGCAAGCAAGCACACGACAAACGCCAGGACATGGCCCGCCGCGACGCCGAGCGCGAAGTGACTCGCGAACTGGGCCGCCGAGCCAAGGGCAAGGACTGATCGGCCTACTATCCGATGATGGCCACGCGTCCCGTCACCAAGCTCGACAAGTCCGACGTGCTGTCCGGCCTTTTCGCGGTTTGGGACGCCGTCGACGCGCAGCTGGACGGGTTGCCCGAGGCCGGCTGGCACGCCGCGACGCCGCTGCCCGCCTGGGACGTGCAGGCCGTGGTGTCGCACATGATCGGGACCGAGTCATTTCTTTCCGGCGTGGCCGCGCCCGAGGTCGACCTGGACGTTTCGGCGCTCGAACACGTGCGCAACGACATCGGAGCCATGAACGAGTCCTGGGTCCGTCACCTCGGTTCGGAATCCGGTGACAGCGTCCTCGAGCGATTCCGTGCGGTGACCGACGATCGCCGCAAGGTCCTGGCGGGGTTAAGCGAGGACGATTGGAACGCGGTGACGCCGACGCCGGCGGGGATGGACAGCTACGGACGGTTCATGCGGGTGCGGGTCTTCGACTGCTGGATGCACGAGCAAGACATCCGGATGGCATTGCAGCGACCGTCGTCCGACGAAGAGCTCGGCGGGCCCGCGTCGCGACTGTCCCTGGACGAGGTCGAGGCGACGATTGGTTTCGTCGTCGGCAAGCTCGCCAAAGCGCCCGTCGGCTCCCGTGTGCTGTTCGACCTGACGGGTCCGCTGGCGCGCAGCATCCGCGTCAGCGTCGATGAGCGGGCTCAGCTGGTTGACGATTTCGGCGGGCAGGAGCCGACGGTGACGCTCCGGCTGGACGCGTTGCAGTTCACCAGGCTCGCCGGCGGCCGGGCGCTGTGCCCCGCGCGCGCACAAGACGTCGAGATTGGCGGCGACAAGGGGGTGGGGGAGCAGATTCTCGATCACCTCAATTATGTGATCTGATCGCAGCGCTGCCCGGGCGCGAACGTCGACTCGTTGGGGCGGAAGCCGGCGTATCGGCCCAACAACTCGACGCTGGCCGTGCCGATGCCCGGCGTCCGGAAGTTAATTCCGTTGCCGCCGGTTGATAGCGGCGTACTATGGAGTGTCCGGCCGGAGATCGGCCGGAGCTAAGAAACAGAGTGCGAAGACACAAGACAAGGGGCTGAACGGTTTCGACTTCGCGCATCGAATCAAGGGAAGCGTGCCGGTGCAGGCAAGAGACCACCGTAAGCGTCGTTGCAACCTTATAAGCGCCGATTCTCATCAGCGCGACTACGCACTCGCTGCCTAAGCGACTGCGTGTCTGTCAGACCGGGAGCGCCCTCGGCCCGGACCCTGGCATCGTCTAGAGGGACCCACCCACGGGTTCGGTCGCGGGACCCATGGGGACATCAAACAGCGACTGGGATCGTCATCCTGGCTTGTTTGCGTGATCAGGAGATCCGAGTAGAGGCATAGCGGACTGCGCACGGAGAAGCCTTGAGGGAATGCCGTAGGACCCGGGTTCGATTCCCGGCAGCTCCACTGAGAAAGTGCTGGTCAGAGCCACAAGCTCTGGCCGGCTTTTCTTTTAATTAGCATCTCCCGACTTGCCGTCGCTGCCGGATCCAATGACGCAGAGGCCGACCGAACGAGGCGTTACCGCCATTTCCGCTGTTGCCGTTCCTGACCGTCCGGGCCGCGTGATCACACAGCGGGTCGTTAAGAAGCACCCAGGCACCACAGCGCTGCCGAGCAGCGCCGTCGACAAATCCAGGTGATCCAAATGATTTCCGCGGGCGCCGCGATCGCGGCGATCATCTTGGTATGCGACGCTACGCTTCCCGGTACCGCCGAAACCCTTGTCGCTTCGGGGTCGGTGCGCTTGGCGGACCAGACCATGGACTTGCCGGCACCGGCGGCCGTTCCCTTTAGTCCGCGGCTCCCGCAGACCACCCCGAACGCCGTCGGCCAGGGCGGTTTCGCCGCCGACGATGACGACGACCAAGACGAGCGCAACCGCGTAGCGCAGCAAACGGAAGAGGAATGGAATGACTACTTCTCTCAAGACGAGGACCCGAACGTGAACAACCCGAGCGATCCGAATAACCCATAGACTTCGTGCAAGGCATGGAGCGGGCGGATCAATCCGCGGGCACTGTGCCCCAGACGGTGGTGTGCAGCGGCGCGTATTGCATGAATTGGGGTTCGTGGCGGAACATCCGTTCGGCGATGGTGTGGTTGCCTATGAGGTAGGTGACCCCCGCCGAGCTCACCCGCCAACCATGCTCCCTAAGGCGGCTACAAAAATGGCGTCATTCCTCTTACTTCGTGATGAAGTCGATCAATGGTTCTCGGAGTATTTCAAGGCCTTTATCGATATCAGTGCGGGCAAGACCGATCCCGGCAAGATTCTCCTTTATTGGTGCGTGCCGCTTCACACGTCTAGCCCCAAAAGCACGAACTGGCTGAAGTCTTCGGAAGAGGTCGTGGGCGTTTTAAATGAAATGCAAGGAGTCCTGAAACGGACCGAAGTTCTCGACAAGGCGGTCACTGTTTATAGCGAGAATGCGAGCAGGGTCGAATCGATAATGTCGCGTCGTCGCGGCGACGGCGCAGAAGTTGATCGCGCTGCCGTATCGTTCGAACTCAGACGAGCAGACGGTGACTGGATTATTATTAGCACCACCACTCGCCCCACGGATGCGACGAAATTGCGTGACGTCTGGTGAAGGTTGACCGCTCCTACCTGGTAGATGCTCGGTTTCGACTTCCGGCAGCTCCACTGAGAAAGCACTGGTCAGAGCCCAAGGCCAAGATCGTTGCCGACGCGGCGCTCGTTTACGGCAGGACGATCCCGGTGGCCTGGCCCAGGGGAATCGTCTGGCCGCCGGGGGGTACGTATACGCCGGTCCCGGGCCCGTAGATGCCGTAAAGCGGGTCGAGCGGGCCGTGCCCGGTGTAGATGTCGTTGATCCAGCCCGAGGACAGGGTGTACACGGCCTGGGTGTTGCCGGGCGGGGAGAACTGGGTCACCAGCTGGAGGACTAAGTCGATGACGGGTTTGTTGCCCAGCATCGAGTCGACATGCGAGCCGTTGACCAGCTCGACCCCGACGAAATTGTTCGGGTTCAGGCTGACCAGCTCGTTCGTGGTGGCACCGAAGGCATTCCACGCCTGGGGCGGCGCGGACACCACATAGACGGGTGTGTGCGCCGCCTGCAGGCTGGCTATCGCAGCCGCGTACGCCGCGGAACTGTTGGCGACCCCGTCGAACGTCACGACACCTTTCAGGTTGTCGGCGTTCGTCCCGAGGTCCGCGAGGTAATCGCCGGCGGCGATCGTGGCGAGGCCACCGCCGGCGGAGTGTCCGGACAGGATGAAGTCCCGCGGCAATGTGCCCTGGAAACCGGCATGGCTCGCGCTGATGTTGAGCGTCGTTTGGTTGCCCAGGAACAGCGAGGCCACGCCTTGCTGCATCTGCGGGCTGTTCAGCGAGGCGCCGAACGGCAGCGGAAGAAGCGAATTCACCGTAGGAGTGACCACGACGCTGTCGGTACTCCCCGCCAGCTGGATGCCGAGCGGCTGGTAGAACCAACCGATTGCGGCGAAGCCGTGCTGCAGATAGATGGTGCCGTTGGGCTGCACCGAACCGTTCGCCTGCGTCGGGAAGTACCACAGCGCGGGGGCTGGGTAGCTGATCTGGCCAAGCGGGATTCCCAGGATGGAGGCCTCACCAAGCGGAATCTGTACGAAGGAGAACCCGATTCTGACCCCGGTCACTCCGTCGATGCCCGGGCCGGTGAGGGCCACGGTCGTGGGGAAGTTCACCAACCCACCCAAGCCAATCGCTCTGGTTGCCGAGTTGAACAGCGCTCCCAGCGTCGCAATATCGAGGCCCGCAGTCCCAGTCCAAGCCCCGGCGCTGTTCAGCAGTGGCAGCCCAAACAGCCCCTCGACGGGTGCGAGAAGTCTCTGGGCCTGTTGCTCCAGCGTCTGCAGCGGCGACACATTGGCTGCCTCAGCGGCCGCATACGCGGCCGCAGCCTCGCTCAACGCACGCACAAACTGCGCATGAAACAGCGTCGTCTGCGCGGTCAGCGCGTGAAAGTCTTCGGCGAAGCCGCCAAACAGGCTGGCGACGGCCGCCGACACCTCATCGGCAGCCGCCGCGGCAATCCGCGTCGTCGAGGGCGCCGCCGCAGTGGAGGCCTCCCTGATCGTCTCCCCGATCCCGGTCAAGTCCCCCGACGCTAGGGCCAAAGCCTCCGGTGCTGCGATCACATTCGGCGACATCTGTGGGCTCCCATCCGCCGTGGCGCGACAACCTCAGGACTTCTCGAAGGTTAACCCGCGTCAGATTGAAGGGTCAGGAAATTCGGCAAACGCGCCAATAGACTGTTCGACGTCGTTCGATTGCGGAAGCAGGACACGCTTACGCTCCCACCCGGGCGTCGTGGTGGCCCTCGATCGTGGGGATTCCGTCGCGGCGTGGCCGAAGCGAACCAATCGCCGGAGTCAGCGGGATGTGCAGCGCGTCGACCAGGCCGGGGGCGGCGTGACACACCCAGGGAATAGCGTTGATGGCGCGCATGCCGGTCGCGAGCAGGCCGTGGTCGGTGGAGTCCTCATCGGAGTGGAAACCGGTTTCGAATTCGGCATCGAAGCTGGGCTCGCCTTCGATCATCACGCGCCATACGCCGTCGATGCCGCCGGCCCGGCTCTTCGGCCAGTCCGGTGCTACGTCTTCAGCCATCCGGTCGACGTGCTCGATCGTGATCACTTCCTCTCCGTCCACCACGCCGATGCAGCGGAACCAGACCGCCGCGACGTTGCCGGGTTCGATCACCCCGGACAGGGTCTCGAGTCGCCGCGGTGACGGTGCGAACTCGCACGTTTCGCGAATCTCGTCCAGTTGTACGCCGAGTGCTTCGGCGACCATGGTGACTGCCGCGCCCCAGCCGTACTTGATCACGCCGGGCATCATGATTCCGCCTTGATAATCCATCGGCTGACCGAATCCGAACAACTCCCGCATTTCGTAGACGGTGTTGTCACGCGAATAGTCGGTGATTTCCAAGCCACGGATCGAGTAGATCCGATTCGACATCGACGCCATCGCGACGGCCAGCAGATCGCAACCGAACCCTGGTTCGATGCCCGACGAATAGATCGAGCTGCCACCCTTTATCGCCGAGTCGACAATGCGCTGCACGGTCGACGCCTTGATGGAACCTCGTGGATAGACGAGGCCCGGGACGGAGGTGGTGACGATGTTCTTGCCCGACTCCAGAATCCGGCAGAAGTCGGTGATCGCCTCGCGAGGGCGGCTGGTCGCGGGCCCGGTGTAGATGATGCAGTCCGCGTCGCCGGCCAGGATGGCTGCGTCGTCGCGGGTCGCAGCCACGCCCAATGGATCGATGCCGGCAATGGTGCCGGCGTCCTTGCCGTCCTTGGATTCCGAGTGCACCCAGACGCCCACCAGTTCAAGGTTCGGGCGGTCCGCCACCGCACGGATGGCCAACCGTCCGACGCGTCCCGTCGCCCACACCACCACTTTGTACGGGTGCTCCGGGTGATCCAACGGATCTTGGCTCATCGTTGAGACTCCTTCTCGTGGCGGTGACAGTGACCCAAAGTTCAACACCGTTGAACCCGCGAGGTCAATAGTGTTGACTGATTCGGCGGAGCATGGCTTGCGTACCATCAAAAGCCTTGTCGCGACCGATGGTTGTAGCAGGTGAGGAGGATGCGGGCACCCATGGCCGGCCGTGACAAGCGCGCCGAATCGGCGTCACCTTCCGCTGTGCGCTCGGGGTCGACGGCCGAGCAGATTCTGCGCTGCGCCGTCAACCGCTTCTGGCGCGATGGCTATGCGTCGACATCGGTGCGGGGGATCGCTCAGGAGGTCGGTGTCGATCCCGCTCTGGTGATCCACTACTTCGGTTCGAAGGAAGAGCTGTTTCTCAAAGCGCTTCCCGCGCAGGAGTTTTGGGAAGAAGTGCTGACCGGTCCTCTGGATACGTTGGGGCCGCGATTGGTCGAGTTTGTGCTCAGCCGTGCATCCGATCGCATGCTGGCGCTGCACACGACGTTGATCCGGGCCTCTGACAGGCCTGCCGTGCGCGCGCGGCTTTATGAGATCGTCGATGAAACGTTCATCGACAACTTGAAGGACCGGTTGCCCGGGCCAGATCCGGCGCTACGCGCCCGTCTGATCGCTGTGCAGGTGGGCGGCCTGTTGCAGTCGCTGAGTATTTCTGATTGGGCACCCCGGGGCGATGATCATGCGGCCGTCATCGCCTTCTACGGACAGGCCATCCAGGCCATGGTGGGCCGGGGCGATCAGGATCCCGGGGACCAACCGCAGCAGCGCCCGCGCCGCCCATGCTGATCTCGTACGACTTCGAGATCGATACGACCGACGCCCCGTTGCCGGAGCTGGCGCGCGAGCTCCAAGAGAAATACCAGACTTGTCGCCATCCCGAGGCGTTCGACCGACTCCGCAAGCGCTTTGTTTCCTGAGTTGAACTTGTCGAGTCATCCGCTCTAGGGATGGCGAAATTCTTGGGTATCCCAAGGCACTCGGACTTGTGGGTGTGCCCCCGCCTCATTCACTGACCTGGAACAGCGGTGATTGTGGTCGGGAACGGTAGGTCGTTGTTTGCGATGTCGCGCGGGAAACATGGCGAGGTGCCGGTGAGGTTCGGTGGTCCGGGAAGTCCTGGCACTTCGATGTGTAGTTCGTAGCCGTCGGGGGAGAAGCCGGAGCGATTGGGCTTGTACATGCCGTCTCGCTCGAATACCCACCAGCCCCAGCTTTTCCAGATATCGCCGACTTGTGCGATGAGCTGTGCGCCGTCGATTCCTGGTGGCAGCTTGATGTCGCCTGTGGCCGAAAATTCTTTCGTCGGGGGGTTGGGTTGGTCCCCGCACGGCGATGTGCTGGCGGCGCTGCCGTAGCGGGAGGCATCGAAGACAACGCCGGGTGGCAGTGCGTTGAGTGTTTTCTTGAGGTAGCCCAGCACGGTGTCTTGGGCTTGTTGTTGACTGCTCGGGACGTTGACGTGCACGGTGAACCCCGGTGGTTGTGGCGGTGTCGATGTCATCGCGGGACCTCCCAAGATGGTTGCGCCAGTCGGTACAGGCGGGCCGAGGGGCTGGTTTTTGTGGCAGCCGCTGACAATCAGCGCGGCGGCAAGGAGCGCTGTAAGAACGGCTTGACGCGCTGAGAAACGCCTCACTGGCATGGCTTCTATCATCCCCCCGCGACTGGTGGCGTTACTCCGGCGATGACCGCACCGAGGTTCTTCAGCGCCGGTGTGTTGTCGTCCCAGTAGCCGCTGTGGGCTTCCAGGCTGGGGAACTGGCCGTCGGGCCCGGTGCCTAGGTGGGTATCGGCGAGGAGGTCGTGCGCACCGAAATCGGTGGTGACGGGGTTGGGGCCGAGGGTGAATTGTGTGACGAGGTTGGCCGGTCCGATGGGGTCGTGGGGGTCGGTCATGGCGTAGACGGTGCCGCCAGCATCGATGTGCAACTCGCTGGCGTGGTCGACCAGCATGCCGGGGCTGGCGACCGCGATGATGTTGTCCGCGGCCAGATGGTGGGTACCGGAGGCGGCTGCACCGACAAGGGTGGTGCCGTAGCTGTGGCCGATCACGGTGTCGATTGATCGCGCGCCGACGTGCGAGGCCCGCATGCCGTCTTCGAACGTATCCAGGGCACCCGCGCCGTGTTCGGCGTAACTGGGCCAGGGGGCCTGTGCGACCACCGACATGGGTCGGTCGTATCCGAGCCACGCCGTCACCGAAAGATCGCCAGGGTGCAGATTGGGGTTGGCTTTCATGGCGGTTTGGTACATCTTCCACGAGCGGTCGGTGTTGTCGCCCATGTTTGTCAGGTCGTCTCCGGTGCCGGGAACGAGTAGGGCGTTGCGGGTCGCGTGGTCGGGATCCCCGATGGATACCGCTGCGTGCCCTTTGTCATCGAGGAACCCCAGATAGCGTTTCGGCGTTCCCTGCGGTGTCTTCATCGCATTCTGAGCGCCGTGGTACTCCGCGAGCGAATGTTTCGCCGCTTGCAGTTTCGGGCCGAGCGCCGCCAACTCGGTTGTCGTGTCCGTGCTGTGGTCACCCATGACGATCCGGCGGGCGAGTTGGTCGACGCGCCCCTGCATCGCATCGACGCTGGCCTGGGTTGAGCGGGTCAACTGGTCGAGGTGGCGTTCGTTGAAGAATGTCTTATCGACGAACGGCATCCCGGCGTGGTTGCCGATGAACGGGTTCTGTTGGTATTCCGATTCTTTCTGTTGCGGTGTGAGGGCATTCCACGCCTGGGTGAACTGCTGGGGATCGTCCGGCAGCCCTGGAACCGCGGATTGCGGCCCGTCCGCTGCCTGGATCACCTGCGGGTCGTAGCCGTCGGTGCGCAAGGTGGTCAACGACTTCTGTAGGCCGTCCGAGTAGCCATCGCGGATTGATTCCAGCTGGCCCACAGCGGCTTTGGCATCGGCCACCGCGTCATTGATAGCAGTCTCGATCATGGCGTCAAGGGCTGATTTGTCAGCCGCGCTCAGGTGCGGTTCTTGCTCCATCTGAAGCGCCTGACCTATTAGCTGATCGAGTTTTTCTAACTGGCCTTCCAATGTCGCAATCTGCCCGGCTGCGCAGCGTTGCGCCTCGGCCAGGGCGGCGGCGATGTTCTCCAAGTCCACACCGATCTTCGGTAACTGCAGCGACTCCGCACCTAGCGTTTGAGTAACGCGCTGGACTTCGGCGGAGTCGTTGATTGGGTGCTCACCGCTGTCCTCCCGATTCCAGGCCGCCTCGAAGCGGCTCCGCGCTTGGTCGAACGCAATGCTGGATTCGGTGGTGCACCGGCCGGCGGCGTGGAACGACTTAGCCAGGTCGGAGATCTGTGCTGGTCGCCCTGACTGGAGGTTTTGATTGATCGTCCACGGGTCGCCACCGGCTTCACTGATCAGCGCATGGATGTCTATGTGGTTTAGCTGTATCACTGCGCTGGCCGGCGGCGTCCGAGCGACGTATTGGCCCGAGGACGCTGCGGACGCTGCGAACCGGCCTCGTCAAACATCACTTCCCTCCCCGAATCTGATGTCACGGTACTACGCAGAACCAGGGTCAAACCCGGGAAATCGAGGCGCCGATACCGCCGGCTTGCCACGCACTAATCCCCCTGTGGGGGCGCCCAGTTTGCGGTCACCGACGCTTCGTCGGCGCCGACGAGACTGATGAGCGCAGTTCGAACGCAAACTCACGGCGGTCGATCAGGTCCGGTTCATGAAAACATGGGTCAGGTGATCCTCTCGATAGACCTCGGCAAGACGTCATGCCGGGCCGCCATGGGCGGCCGGAGGGTCGAGGGTCCAGGCGCGCCCGGTCTGGCGGCGCCTGGAGGAGTGCGGGCGGCGGAGGCGGCGATCCTCGCCGTGGCGAGCCAGTTAACCAGTCAGTTTGGGTCGGCCAAGGAGTTGATCGTGGGTGCCGCCGGGGCCCTGACGGCGCCAGAGGCGGCCCGCGCGCTGGGCGCGTCGTTGCTGACCTCACTGCGGACGGAGCGGGTCGCGGTAACCAGTGACGCCGTCACCGCACACGCGGGCGCGCTGGACGGGAAGCCGGGCGTTGTGCTGATCGCGGGCACCGGCGTCGTGGCGCTTGCGATCGGCGCGGACGGCGCGCTGCGTACCGCCGACGGTTGGGGCCCGTGGCTGGGAGACGAGGGCGGCGGCGCGTGGATCGGCACAGCTGGCCTGCGCGCGGCGCTGCGCGCTCTCGACGGGCGTGGACCGTCCACTGCGTTAATCGATGCCGCCGGCACCCGTTTTGGCCCGCCGAAGACGTGGCCGGCGCAGCTCACCGATGCCGCCGCGCTCGCGTCGTTCGCGCCCGATGTTCTTGCCGCGGAAGACGATGCCGTGGCGTTGGCGATTGTTGATGCCGCCGCGGAGTCACTCGCCGTGACCGCGCGCGCAGTCGGGGATGGCCCGGTGGCGTTGGTGGGTGGCCTGGCTGGTGTCGAGGCGCTGCGCGAGCGGATCGACCTTGTCGTTCCCATCGGTGACGCGCTCGATGGCACGCTGCGGCTGGGGGCGATCCACGAGCCGCACGTGATCCGCTTGCAGGCGCCCCCCGAAGCCGTTGCCCCGAATCGGCTCGACATGCTCGCCACCGAGGCCGCACGACCAGACCTGCACGACCTCGATACTCGGCCCATTGGCGAGGTCGTCGCCCTGCTTGTCGCAGCCGAGGGTGAGGCGCACGGCGCGGTGGTTGCGGCGCTTCCGCGGATCACGGAGGCGGCCGAGGCGATAGCCGCGCGGCTCGAGCGCGGTGGCCGGCTGATCTACGCCGGCGCCGGGACGCCCGGTCGGCTCGGTGTGCTCGACGCCGCCGAATGCGGGCCGACGTTTAACACCGACATTGTGCGTGGTGTGATCGCCGGCGGACCGGCGGCGCTGACCCAGGCAATCGATGGCGCCGAAGACGCTTTCGATCCCGTGGATCTCGCGGACCTGACCGCGACCGACGCGCTGGTCGGGATCACGGCTTCGGGCCGCACGCCGTATGTGCTGGGGGCGCTCAGCCATGCGCGTGCGGTGGGAGCTCTGACCGTCGCGATCGTCAACAATCTCGGCAGCGAGGCGGCCGCCGACGTCTTGATCGAGCTGTTGACCGGAGCAGAGGTGCTGGCCGGCTCCACGCGGCTCACCGCCGGAACATCGCAGAAGGTTGTCCTCAATGCGATCTCGACGAGCGTGATGATCGCGCTCGGAAAGTCGTACGGACCGCGGATGGTGGACGTGCGCGCGACCAACGAGAAGCTGCGCCGCCGTACGGTGCGGATCGTCCGCGACGCGGCCGGTGTCGATGAGGTAGCCGCGGCCGCGGCGCTCGCCGCCGCGGGCGGGCACGCCAAGACCGCGATCGTCGCGCTGCTTGCGGGCATTGACGTGGCGGGCGCCGCCGTCCTTCTGCAGCGGGCGCGAGGACGCGTACGCGACGCGCTCGTCAGGCGGTCGTGATGGGGGGCATCGATGATTCCCTACTTTTCTAGCGTGAACTGAGTGACGTCGACGAAGCCGTCGCGGAAGGCCTGTGCACAGCCGCTGAGGTATTTGACGTATCGCTCGTAGACTTCCTCGGACTGGATGGCGATGGCTTGGTCCTTCTGCTTTTCCAGTGCTTCCAGCCAGTAGTCAAGGGTCTTGGCGTAGTGCAACTGCAGGCACTGTTCGCGAGTCACGGTAAACCCCGCTTCGGATGCCCGCTCGTGAACGATGACGCTGGAGGGCAACTGTCCGCCGGGGAAGATCTCGGTGAGCATGAATTTGGCGAATCGCGCTCTCTCGAAGGTGAGCTTGACGCCTCTTTTCTGCATTTCGTACGGATGGAAGCTGACGATGGTGTGTAACAGCATGATTCCGTCGTCGGGGAGCGCGTTGTATGCGAACTCGAAGAAGGGCGCATAGCGTTCGTGGCCGAAGTGTTCGAAGGCACCGATGCTGACGATGCGGTCGACTTTGCCGTCGAATTCTTCCCAGCCGTGCAGTAGTACCTGTTTGGAGCGTGAGCTAGGTGACGCCTCCAGTAATTGCGTCACGTGGGCGTGCTGATTCTTACTCAGCGTCAGCCCGATGACGTTGACGTCGTAGTGCTCTAGGGCGCGCAGCAGCGTTGAGCCCCACCCGCATCCCACATCCAGCAATGTCATGCCTGGTTGCAGATTGAGCTTGCCCAACGCCAGATCGACCTTGGCGCGTTGCGCCTGCTCTAGGGTCAGGTCGTCGGGCTCGAAATATGCGCAGCTGTAGGTCCTGCTGGGATCCAGGAACAGCGCGAAGAAATCGTCGGAGAGATCGTAGTGTGCCTGGACATCTTTGAATTTCGGAGTCAATTTAGTCATGCAATGTCCCCCTCGGGGTGTTTTTCAACTCGAATGTTGCACAACACGCGAGACAGGGTCGCGAACTGACCGATACGCGACCCGTCTGCAACTTCACGGTTGGGCTACTTCTCTAGCGTGTACTGGGCGAGATCGAGGTAGCCCTCGTGGAATAGCCGGGCGCAGCCGGTCAAGTACTTGTCGTAGCGTTTGTAGACCTCTTCGCCCTGCAGGGCGATGGCCTCGTCCTTGTGTGCGCGCAAGTTCCTGGACCACTCATCCATGGTCCGGCAATAGTGCGCCTGCAGTGTGTGGATTCGGGTGCAGGTGTAGCCGGCCTTGGCGGAGGAGTCCGGCACCATGTCGACGGTGGGGAGCCGGCAGCCGGGGAAGATCTCGTCGAGCATGAACTTGGCGAAGCGGGCCAGCTCGAAGGTCAGTGGCAGACCCCGGGCGGTCATCTCTTTGGCGGGCAAGACGGTGATGGTGTGCAGCAGCATCACGCCATCGGCTGGCATCGACTTGTAGGTGATGTCGAAGAAGTCGTCGTAGCGGTTGAAGTCGAAGTGCTCGAACGCGCCGATCGACACGATCCGGTCGACTTTGCCTTCCCATTCTTCCCAGCCACGCAACTGGACCGTCTTCGAGCGCTTGCTCGGATTCTTATCCAGAACCTCTTGAACGTGGGCGAGCTGGTTCTTGCTCAGTGTCAATCCGATGACGTTGACGTCGTACTTCTCTAGGGCCCGGTTGATACAGGCGCCCCAGCCGCAGCCGATATCGAGCAGCGTCATCCCGGGTTCCAGACCCAGCTTGCCCAGCGACAGGTCGATCTTGGCGATCTGGGCCTCTTCCAGCGTCATGTCCTCGCGCTCGAAGTAGGCGCAGCTGTAGGTCTGTGTCTTGTCCTGGAACAGCCGGAAGAAGTCGTCGGACAGGTCGTAGTGCGCCTGTGCCATCTCGAACTTGGGGACTAACTTGGACGAACCAGAAATAAGATCACGGCCTTCGGTCGATGAGTGCGGACACCGGTGCTACACGAATTGTGTTGATACCGCTACGCATTCGAACGGCGTGGATACCGTTGCCCTCTGGAACGGTGTGTTGTTGACTCTGCCGAATATTAACCGTGTAAACAGCGCTGCTCAGTCGAACGCTGGATACACCCGCCCACCAAGCTACGACGCCACACGCCATTGTTCAACCTATCGGCGATAACCTTTGCTGCGATGAACTTCAGGAAGGGAGACCCTCACCGTGGTATGGCGGTGATGTGAAGCTGCACGTGCCTGCGGACCAGCAGACTGTCCACCCGTTTCGGGTCGCGGTCGGGATCGAGCGCGAAGCCGCCCGTTTGCTCCAGCAGTTCCGTGAGCACGCCACGGGCGTCGCTGCGTGCGAGGGCGGCTCCGACGCAGTAGTGGATCCCGTGCCCGTCGGATTTCCACGCCCTGTTCGACGGTGATTTACGAGCACCGGCAGCGGGTGTGCGTTCGTACTAGTCGTTGGCGATGACGTTCTCTTTGCCGAGGAGATATTAATACGGGTCGTCGCCCGCGCCCACATCGGCCGGCATGTCGTAGTACGTCTTGATGAGCAGATCGCCTGCGGCGTCCCAAGCGAACGTCTCGATGCTGCGTGTTGTGAGCGTCTCGCCGTTCATCGTGAAGTGGTTCTCGATTACCCATGCCATCTCGTCGCCGTTGACGTGGACTGCGACCATATGCATTTTCAGATGAGGCTGAAACATGTCGTAAGCCTCGGTTGTCGCGTGCTCAAAGCCATGCTTTTCTTTGGTACCCACCGGGTCGAGCATGCGTACTGAGCCGGGAACGATTGTGCGCCAGGAGGCGACCCACTCGTCCTTCCGTCCCTCGTTCCAGAACGGGCAGTGGATACGAGCGTGGGCAAAGCGTGCTTCTCGAGTTGGTACTCCCACGGTCCGTTCCTTATTCGCCTCGTATACAGCAGGTTTGTCACCATCACACCGGGACCGGGATGGCGTCAAGCGCCGGTCCAGCCTGTAGGGCATAGCCCGGGCCGAGGGAGCGGCTTTTCACTCCGGTATCAGCCGCAAGGTCGTGGCTGCGGCCGGGTTCGACACCATCCGTTCGACCGTCGCGCGACCGTAATGCGAGTATTTGCTGAGGTAGGCGTTGTCGACGCCCGCGCGCAGATCGGGGGAGTCCTCGCCAACGTCGGTGACGGTGACGTCGGCGCATATATCGGCAACACGGATGCGCGCTCGCTGCAAGCGGAGCACGTCGCCGAACCATCCGTTCGGTCGTCGGTGCCACGTTCGCACGAACACGTGCTTGCCCACGCAGACGACCCAAATCGGCACCCACCGGCCCAGGGTCCCGTTGGTAAGCCGGACGGCGATCTCGAGTTCGTCGGACGCACCAAGTCGCTGTAGTTGTTCCGAGGACCACGCAGACGTCATGGCGCGGTCCTCTTTATTTCGTTATCGGACGTGCGAAGCGGGCTCACCCACTGCGGGTACCCCAATTCCGTGGCCGGGGTCGGACCTGCGGTCGACGAATGCTTCCGGGCACAGCATCATGGCGGGACGACCACCTGTGGAATTCCACCAATCCGACGGCGGGGGAATCATTAGTAAGCCGAGGCGAAAGGCCATTGCTGTTGGAGCTGCTTTGCTTGCTGCGCTCGGCGCGGCTTGCGGGCCCGGCCACGCGGGGCGTCCGGCAGTAAGCGACGGCGCGCAGACGACGCAGCCGACGCCGACGACGCAGGCGGCGGCAGTGGCTCCCACAACTGATTTCGCAACGGTGTCAAAGCTGATAAACGATGCGATTGCGGCCGATGAGCTGCCAGGTGCTGTGGTTGTGATCGGGCACGGCGGCAATATCGTCTTCCACCAGGCTTATGGCTCACGCAAGCTGGCAGGCGAACCCGGCCTGGATGGATTGCCTGCGCCTGCGGAGCAGATGACCGAGGACACAATCTTCGATTTGGCGTCGTTGACGAAGAGCCTCGCGACCGCGACTGCCGTCATGCAGCTCTACGAGCAAGGAAAGGTTGAGTTCGATGATCCGGTGCAGCGGTATTTGCCGGACTTCAACACGGCGAACGATCCACGGCGTGCGACGGTGACCCTGCGCATGCTGCTCACGCACACGTCGGGCGAGCCGGGCGACGTCGACCTGAGGGATCCGTGGGGCCTCGACGGACCCGATAAAGCAGGGGGCATTCATCGTGCGCTCACGACGCCGTTGCAGGCGGTTCCCGGCGAGGGTTTCAGCTACGCCGATATCAACTTCATTCTGCTTGGTGCGCTGGTTGAGAAGGTCACCGGCGAGGCGCTAGACGTCTACGTTCAGCAACACGTGTTCGATCCGCTGGGCATGCAAGACACCCGCTACCTTCCCCTGGCCAAAGCTTGTGGCCCACACACGGTGTCAGGGTCTGCGATCACATGGGCTCCCGCGCCAAAGGACCGAGAACCGGATGCTTGTCCTGCCGGCACGTGGCCGGTCGGCCTCTTGCCGCGCATCGCACCGACAGCCCGCGACGAAGAGAGCAGAGGCGATCCGGGCAAGAACCCCGACCTTGACCACCTGCTGCGCGGCACCGTGCAAGACACCACTGCGCGGCGCATGGGCGGCGTGACCGGGCATTCCGGCGTGTTCTCGACGGCCCACGATGTCGGCATCTTTTCGCAGGCGTTGCTTGAACGGCTCGCGGGCCGACCGAGCGAGTTCCCTTTGGCGCAAACGACTCTGGAATTGATGACGGTTCCGCAGCAGCCGGGACACAGCGCCCAACAACTCCAAGCGGCCAACGAAGCCGCCCGAGAAGCCATGGCACAGAGACCGAATACAAGAGATCCACTGCTCGCCCCGCGTTATCCAGCGATCGCGGGGCAAAACCTGCGCGGCTTAGGCTGGGACATCGATACGGGCCAATCCACGGCGCGAGGCAGGCTGTTCCCCATCGGCAGCTTCGGCCACACCGGCTTCACCGGAACCTCGCTTTGGCTTGACCCGGCCTCGGATACATACATCGTTTTGCTCGCGAACTCGATCCACACGCGAGGCAGCCCACCGATGTCGCATCTGCGAGGTGAGGTTGCGACGGCGACGGCCCAGGCCCTGGGGCTTTGAATCCTCTCGCGGCGCGAATCAAGAGTTCAGGGCCGCTCGAAGTGCTGGTAGTCGATGGGGCTCTTCCAAAAGCCGCCCCACCGCCAGCCGCGGTCCGTGAAGGCGTGCGTTGCTGGGTCGGCGGCGTGTAGGAGTCCGGGGTCGGTGCGGCTGCGGTCCAGGTAGGTCACCGCGTTGTGCGGTTGGAATTCGCCGCTCGCGAACACGCACGGGTTGAGCAGCGGATTCAGGTCGATAGCGCGACCGTAAGCGTGTTGAGACCAGCGGTCGCTTCCTGGAATGCCTCGGCAGTTGAACGCCGACGTGTTGTTGTCCTCCATCGATAACTCGTCATCAGCGGCTGGGTAGTGGTCGACCGTGCGGATCTTCTCGACGGGAAAGCCCAGCCGGTAAAGCTGTTCGAAGGTCGCAATGACCTCTGGCACCAGGTCTTCGTGCACGATCAGCTCGCCGCGATGGGTCTGGCCGTCGAAACCGACATGTTCGACGTAGACGCGCCGCAGCTGCCCCGGCCCGACGGGGCAATCCGGCCGCCAGCTCGCGCCGAGTTCGGCTGCAGTGACGGGCTTTACGGTCCCGACGGCAGGCACAGGCGGTGCGCTGGCCGACGGTGACGGTGTGACAGTCGGTGGCGGCCCAGCGGCGCACTGCACCAGCACGATGCTCGCTGCCAGTATTTCCGCCAGCACGGCCGTCAAATGGGGCGAGTCCCGCTTCCTAGCATCGGGCACGGTACGCGTCCGCATGGCTCAATACGCTGACTACGGTGACTTGTTGTGTCCTGTCATCGATTCGGTAGATCACGCGGTAGGTACCGCGACGCGCGCTGTAGCGATCGTGTAACGGTGGTCGGAGCTGCTTGCCAACTCGGCGCGGATTGTCGAGTAGTGGACCGATGATGAACTCGTAAGCAGCGAACGCCACCGATTCGGGGAGCTGCTCGGCTAGTTGCTTTTTCGTGGTCGGCGCGATTATCAGCTTGTATCGCCGGTCGGTCACATCCTTGCTCGGCGTGCTTGCATCGCTGCGGCAAGGCTGTCTTGGTTCTCCCCTTCCCCGCGGGCGAGCTCAGCGTCCGCCTCGCCAAGAGCGCGGAGCGCTGCTGGGTCGGAAAGCACCGCAATGGTTTCCTCGAGCGACTCCAGGTCATCGACGGCGAGAAGGACCGCCGTGGGACGTCCGTGCACCGTGACCGTGATCCGCTCGTGCTGTTCGCCGACGCGGGCCACTAATTCCGACAAATGCGCCTTTGCCTCTGCGAGTGAGCTGACCTCAGACATAGTCATAAGTATGACCAATTTCCCTCCTATCGTCCAGGGAAAGGCCGGCAGGCAGTTTTTACGAACCACTACCTGACTCGTCGGCGTGGGCATAAGCTCCGGCTACTCGGAAGGTTGTCCTGACGCGGTTGGAGTGGCGTGGTGTCGTATGTGGTTGCGTTGCCCGAGGTGATGTCCGCAGCCGCCACGGACGTGGCTTCGATTGGTTCGGCGGTCGCGACCGCAAACCAGAGCGTGGCCTGTGCCACCACCGGAGTGCTAGCCGCGGCCGAGGACGAGGTGTCGGCGGCGATCGCGGCCGTGTTTTCCGCCCACGGCCGGGGCTTTCAAGCGCTCAGCGCTCAGGCTGCGGGTTTTCATGCCGAGTTTGTGCAGGCATTGACCGGCGCGGCCGGCGCATATACCGCCGCTGAGGCGGCCAACGCCTCGCCTTTGGGGACCATCGAGAAGGCGTTGCTCGGTGCTGAACATGAGATTCAGCAGATCCCCACGACACTGGCCACCGGATTCAGCAACGAACTCAATTTTCTGCTTACAGCGCCAAATTCCCCCCTCTTAGCGCAGTTCACCGGCAACAATCCGCTGTTCGGGCTGTTTCTCAGCAACACCCCGCCGAAGTTGTTGCCGTTGCTGCTCGGAGAAACGGTCCAGCACACCACCTATGACGGGATGAGCGTCGTGCAGATCACGCCGGCTCATCCAAGCGGCGATTACGTAGTTGCAATCCACGGTGGCGCGTTCATCTTTTCGCCCTCATTTTTCCATTGGGTCAATTACGCGGTGACGGCGTACCAGACCGGCGCGACCTTCGAAGTGCCGATTTACCCGTTGCTGCAGCAAGGGGGCACCGCCGCTCCAGTCGTAAACCAGATGGCCCATTTCATCTCCTTGCAAATCACTGAACACGGGGCCTCGCACGTCAGCGTGACCGGCGACTCCGCGGGCGGCAACCTCGCATTGGCGGCCGTCGAACAAATTGCGCAAACCCCGCATCCCGCCTTACCGCGGTCCATGGTGTTGCTGTCCCCGTGGCTGGACCTGCAGTCGACCGGGGGGGTGATCGGCAAGGAGTGGGCGGGCGGTCTTTCTCTGACCGACTATCGGGTGAGTCCGGGGTTTGGGCCACTTAGCGGGCTTCCGCACACAACCGTCTATACGGGCACGGCGGATTCACTCGAACCATCGGCGATTGCCCTCCGGCAAGCAGCCATTGCTCAAGGGGACCCGATGAGCTTCGTAATTGCTAACGGGCAAATTCACGACTGGGTCCTGCTCGCCCCGTGGGGCTACCAATTGTGGCCGCAGATCGACCAGGAACTCGGTATCGCGCCCTGATTGCGGCGAGGAATGGCTGAACAACGCCGTATTCTTCCAAGGTGAACGCGATCGACCCGGACAAGCTCAACACGTGCCTGCAGGTGCTGGCCGACATCGAGTCGTTGCCGCCCGAGCACCCCGATGCAGTCGCCGTGCGCCGGGCCACCGCAGGCATATTCAAGTCAGTCAAGAAGGCCCGCCGGCACGCCAAGCGCGACGCGGTCGCGGCCGCCGACGACGCCGTCACCGCCGCTACTGCCACCGGTGCTCCCGGCCGCATTGACGACGAGACTCAGGGCCTGCCATTGGTGTCCACCGCGGTGGGCGCCACCGCGGGCACGCTGCTCCGGTCGCGCGCCTGCTACATGTGCAAAAGCCGCTACACGGTGGTCGACGCCTTCTACCACCAACTCTGCCCGGAGTGCGCCGCGCTCAACCGCGCCAAGCGCGACGCTCGCACCGACCTCACCGGTAGGTGCGCCCTGCTCACCGGTGGCCGCGCCAAGATCGGCATGTACATCGCGCTGCGACTGCTCCGCGACGGCGCCCACACGACCATCACCACCCGCTTTCCGAACGACGCCGTGCGTCGCTTCGCCGCGATGCCCGACAGCGCCGACTGGCTGCACCGGCTGCGAATCGTCGGTATCGACCTGCGTGACCCGGCCCAGGTCGTCGCGCTCGCGGACACCGTGGCCGCGCAGGGCACGCTGGACATCCTGATCAACAACGCCGCCCAGACGGTGCGTCGAGCTCCCGGTTCCTACGCGGCGCTTGTCGAGGCGGAGCGGACGCCGCCGCCGGAACTCGTCTCGGAACTAGTCGACGTCATCACGTTCGACCGCGTCAGCGACGCCCATCCGGCGGCGCTCGCAGGCAGCCTCGCCGAGCACCACACTCCGCACGCGGTGACTGAACTGGCCCTCGCCGCCCGAAGCGCGTCTCCGGACCGGATCGCCGCGGGCACTGCGATAGACGCGGGTGGCCTGCTGCCCGATACCGCGTCCATCAACAGTTGGACGCAACGCGTGCACGAGGTCGACGCGATGGAACTGCTCGAGGTTCAGCTGTGCAACCAGACCGCACCGTTCATTCTGGTGAGCCGCCTGCGCCCGGCGATGGCCGCTTCACCTGCCCGCCGCACGTACGTCGTGAATGTGTCTGCGATGGAGGGACAATTCAGCCGTGCATACAAGGGCCCGGGGCATCCGCACACCAACATGGCGAAGGCCGCTCTGAACATGCTCACCCGCACCAGCGCAGCTGAGATGCTAGAGCAGGACGGCATTCTCATGACCGCCGTCGATACGGGGTGGATCACCGACGAGCGTCCACACCCGACCAAGCTGCGGCTTGCCGACGAAGGCTTCCATGCCCCGCTCGACCTCGTCGATGGGGCGGCCCGGGTGTATGACCCAATCGTCCGCGGGGAGTCCGGCGAAGATTTGCACGGCTGCTTCCTCAAGGATTACTCGCCGAGCAATTGGTAGCTGCGAGGCGGCACCGCTCATGACTGACATCACGATTGAACGCGCGTCGCGGCACGGCCCGTTTGCGGGAAGGCTTGATTCCCAACACATCGTCTCCTATGCGGCAGCCACCGCCGATGAGACCTCAGCGGTACTGACCGGCGCCGCGGTCCCCGCCGTCTTTCCGGCTGTCCTGACCTTTCTCGCGCAGGAAGCGGCCAATGGCGACGTGCCGGAGGCGGCGTGGGACGGGGCGCGCGGCGGCGTACATGGCGAACATGACATCGTGCTGCACCGCCCGCTGATCCCTGGTGAGGAACTGGCCACCTGGTCGCGACTCGCTGCCGTCCGGACGACGCGAAGCGGCGCCCAGGTCGTTCTGCATATCGAACAGTTCGACGGCGATGGCGCGCTCGTTGTCGAACAATGGTGGACCACCGTACTTCTCGGTCTGCAGGGGATCGCCGACGTGGGATCGATGCCTGCCGATCATCGCTTCCCGGATTCGGTGAGAGACAACCCGATCGGGTCGGCGGTACAGCACGTCGATGAGCAAGTGGCCCGCCGGTACGCGGAGGTGTCCGGTGACTGGTCGGCGCACCATTTCGACATCGACGCGGCGCGGGCGACCGGGTTCGACTTCCTGTTCACCCACGGCCTATGCACCATGGCGATGTGCACGCACCAGGTGCTGGCCATCATCGGGGTGAGCGACCCCGGCGCGGTTGGACGGGTGGCGGTCCGCTTTGCTTCGCCGACACGGCTCGGTGGCGAACTGACGGTAGACGTGTACGGTATCGCCCCAGGGTCGTTCGCGTTCGAGGCAACCTGCGACGGCGCGAGAGTGATCACCCACGGACGGTTGGAGTTACGGTCGTGATTGTCGGGCGCCGGCCGCGTCAGTAGGCAAAGCTCAGCTCGCCAATGCCAATTCGGTAGTAGCCGGTGACCCCGAGGCCGATGTTGTGGCTGCCGTAATTGCCCAAGCCCAAGTTGGCAATGCCGGTGTTCCAGCCGCCAAGGTTGTGGTAGCCGTTGTTGGCGATGCCGAGGTTGCCGACGCCGTAATTCCACAAGCCGACGTTGTTGGTGCCGTAATTCCAGATTCCGATATTGCCATTGCCCGTGTTGCCCCAACCGAAGTTCTCGGCCGCATTCGCGGCCAGGCCCTGAAGCGGCGAGGCGTTCGCGGCCTCGGCGCCGGCGTACGCGCCCGCACCCGCATGCAGAAGTTGGACAAACTGCTGGTGAAAAGTCGCGGCTTCAACGCTGATCGCCTGATAGGCCTGGGCGTGCGCACCGAATGCCGATGCGACGGCCTGCGACACGTCATCGGCGCCCGCGGCCGCCACGTCTGACGTGTTGGCGGCCGCCGCCGAATTGGCCGCGTTGATCGCCGAACCGACTTTCGCCAGGTCTGAGGCCGCGTCTGTGACGAATTCCGGTGCGATCGCTAACGACATCTGAGAACCTCCGCTGGTAAATGTCGAGATGTCGCGCCGATCGCGATCAATGGATAGTAAGCACTCCCGGCTGCGAATTCCATCTTCTACACCGAAAACCGTCGCCACCCTCGTCCTTAAGGAGCGGGATTCGGCAGGTCATGTCGACCACCTTGCCGAGCCCCCATCCGCGCATGACCTCGCGATGCCGACTAGGGGCAGATAGGTCGGTTCGTCCCTGGTGGGTGCGATTGTCGAACATCGCCTGTGGGTCGATGGCGTAGATGTACATTGCGCTGTTCCTCCTAACCGGCGATCGTCGCGAAGTAGTCGGCGACCGTCTGGGAATCGTCGAGTGCCACGACGGCACCGATGTAGGAGTCGGGGCGCACCACGACGCGACCGCCGTTGAGCAGGCCAAGTCGACGCGCCAAAACCCGCTGCGGATCGGAGATGACGACGTCGTAGCCGGCCCCCGGGGAGTCGGTGTCGGTGACCAGGACCTGCCGTCCGGCTCGACCCGCGGCCGGTGTCCCGTGCCCCGCGGCCACCGTCATCGTGGTGTGCCCGACGCCCCAGCTGCCCGCGACGTGCTTTTGCACCTCTTCGTCGTTCAGGAAGGGGAAGTGATCGCCGGCTGCGACTTTGGCGCCGCGAAGCGCCTTTCCGGCGACGATTGGGCTACGCGGGTAGCGGATGGTGAGCTCGGCGGTGGTGCTGGCCATCGCGTGGCCGACCGCACCGACATGCGACAGACCGCGCAGTAATGCGTTTCGGATGCGTTGGGGTCCGCCGGTGAGGGTGCCGGCCTTGCTGAGCCGCTCGGTGAACTTGATCACGCTCTGGGCCACCGGATACCTCTCGGCTTGGTAACTGTCCAGGAGCCCGTCGCCCGCCTGCCCGCCGACGACTGCGGCCAATTTCCATGCCAGGTTGAATGCGTCCTGCATTCCGGTGTTCATTCCCTGCCCACCGGCGGGACTGTGAATGTGCGCGGAATCGCCTACCAAAAACACTCGGCCCCAACGATATTGCGGGACCTGCGCGTGATGCAGCTCGAATGAGGTCAACCAATGGCCTTTTAGCAACTTGATCCCGCCGACGCGCTCGTCAAGGACCTCTTGCAGCTGTTCCAGGGTCGGATGGAGGTTCATCGGCGTTCCGGGCGCATCGTGAACCTGGGCCATCACCCGGGCACGCCCGTTACGCATCGGCATCGCAAGTACCGGGCCGCCCGGCGAGAAGAACGTGAACATCGCATCGGTGTCCAGGTTGTGCTCCGCGTCGACGTCACCGAGCAGGAACCGCTCACCGACGAAGGAGCCGGCCAGCTTGGCGCCGATCAGATGGCGAACGGGGCTGTGCGCGCCGTCGGCGCCGATCACCCATGGCACGTCGATGTCCTCGACCGTGCCGTCGGCGTGGCGGACGGTGGCCTGGACCGCCTCGCCGTGCTGGGCCAGGTGGGTCAGTTCCACGCCGCGCTCCACGGTGACGCCCAGGGAGTTCAGGTGTCGGGTCAGCACGCGCTCGGTCTCGGTCTGCGGAGTGTTCAGGCTGAAGGAATAGGCGGTGTCGAGGCCGTCCAGCGGAACGCGGAACAACTTGTCGTGGCCGCTGTAGAGCTCCATCGCCTTGGCTTTGACGCCGGTAGCGATCAGCTCGTCTAGGGTGCCCATCCGCGCCAGCATGTCCAGGCTGCGGGCATGCACCGCGATGGCACGGGATTCGTTGGTCGGTTGGGCCAACTTGTCGATGATCCGCACGGCTACTCCGTGGCGGGCCAGTTCGGCGGCGGCGACCAAGCCCACCGGGCCGGCACCGACGACAAGGACATCGGGGCTGCTGCTGCTCATAAGTACTCCTTATTTCACGTCCCGTTGAAACTTAGTCTCACCATACGTTGAGACTAAGCCCCTTGGCAAGGGTAATTTCACTATGTGATGAGACTTATGGAGCAGGAGTCCTAACGCTGGGGCCACAGGATGAGCGGCAAGTGTTGCGGGCCCGGATACTGGACCAACACGGCGTCGATCTCAGCGTTCTCTAAGCGGGTGTGCCGTAAGCAAGGGAGGGGCTGGCGCCGCGAGAGTTGGTCGGATGAAACGGCGGTGTCCCGGTCCCACCCATTCCACGAGCCGGAAGATCAGTACTGATGAATGACGTGAAGAAACAGGCGTTGACCAAGGTACCGGCCGTCACTCTGGGCTTTTGGGTCATCAAGATATTGGCGACCACGCTCGGCGAAACGGGCGGCGACACCGTAACCATGACGCTGAATTGGGGTTACCTGGCCGGCGTCGTGCTTTTCGGGGTCGCGCTGGTAGCTCTGGTTGCCGCGCAGATAGTCGCGAAGAGTTTCCATGCGACGCTGTACTGGGCGACGATTGTGGCCTCGACGACGTTCGGCACAGTCTTGGCTGATTTTGCGGACCGATCCCTGGGCATCGGATATACGGGCGGGACGCTTCTGCTGCTCGGTTGCCTCTTGGCCACGCTCGGGGTGTGGCGCTGGTCGGAGGGGACGGTGTCGGTAAACACCGTTTCGACTCCGAAAGTAGAGGCTTTCTACTGGGCGACCATCACTTTTTCGCAGACGCTGGGAACCGCCCTCGGCGATTGGCTTGCCGACACTCGCGGATTTGGTTACGAACGCGGCGCGCTGGTGTTCGGCGTTGCTCTTCTCGCGGTCGTCGCTTTGTATTACTGGACTTCCGTATCGCGTGTCACGTTGTTCTGGGTTGCGTTCATCCTGACCCGGCCGCTGGGCGCGACGGTGGGGGATTTCGTCGATAAGCCGGTTGCCGACGGCGGCTTAGCCTTGAGTCGCCCGCTGGCCTCGGCGGTCATCGCGGCCATCATCGTCGCGCTGATGATTGTTTTACCGCAACGCCCAGGACACCATCCTGGCCAGCCCGCGGATGACAAAGCGGCAGAGGCGCAATCAGCCGGCGACAACCTGCCATCAACCACGGGCAGCGGCGATCCAAACCCATGAGAGTTCTGCTCGTCGAAGACGAACCACGATTGTCGGCGACGCTGTCGATGGGCCTGAAGGCTGAGGGCTTCGTCGTCGTGTCCGCCGGCACTGGCATCGAAGGTCTGCACGAAGCGATCGAGAATAGCTTCGATGTTGTGGTCCTCGACATCATGCTCCCCGGGCACAGCGGATACGAGGTGCTGCGTCGGATGAGGGCGCAGGATGTGTGGACACCGGTGCTCATGCTGACTGCGAAAGATGGCGAGTTTGACGAGACCGATGCGTTCGACCTCGGAGCGGATGACTATCTGATCAAACCGTTTTCGTTCAGGGTGCTAGTGGCGCGCCTGCGCGCGTTGGTACGTCGCGGCGCCCCAGAGCGCCCGGTGGTGCTGACCGCTGGATCGCTGTCACTGGACCCTGCGCGGCACACGGTTGAACGCGATTCGGCCGCGATCAGTCTGACTCCCCGAGAGTATGGGGTGTTGGAGTTCCTCATGCGCAATAGGGACATGGTGGTGACGAAGGCCGAGATTTTGCGCAACGTGTGGGATACCCACTATGAGGGCCCTGACAATGTTGTCGAGGTGTACGTGGGGTACCTGCGTCGCAAGATAGATGTTCCCTTTGGCACCAACACTATTGAGACAATCCGCGGTGTCGGATACCGGTTGATGTGCTGAGGTTTCTCAGCGTCAGCTCAGCGTGACCCCGGTACCGTCTGCGGCGTGACCGAGACAACCGGATCTGGGCTCGTGAAACCCGACCGCGAACTACTGAGCAAGGTACCCGCGGTAACGGTGTGGTTCTGGATCATCAAAATCTTGTGCACGACCGTTGGTGAGAGCTTTGCGGACTGGACCAACGCCAAATTGGGCTTGGGCCTGCACACGACCGCCCTGATCTTCACGGTGCTGCTGGCGGTGGTCCTGGCATGGCAGTTACGCCTCAAGACTTATCTGCCTTACGTGTACTGGCTGACCGTGGTCGTCTTGAGCGTGACCGGCACGCTGTACACCGACCTCCTGACCGACGACGTCGGTGTTCCACTCGCGGCGAGCACGAGCGTGTTCGCCGCCGCGTTAGCCGTCGTCTTCGGCCTGTGGTTCGCGCGGGAGCGCACCCTGTCGATTCACAGCATCGTGACGCTGCCCAGGGAGTTGTTCTATTGGCTTGCCGTACTGGTCACTTTCGCGCTGGGCACCGCAGCCGGTGATTGGACACTGCAGCTAACGGGTTCGGGACCGGGCGTCTCGGTTCTGTTACCGGCCGGGCTGATCGTGGCCATCGTGATCGGCTGGCGGATGGGTGCCAACGCTGTGCTGTCCTTCTGGCTCGCCTACATTTTGACCCGCCCGCTCGGCGCGAACCTCGGTGACTGGCTTGCGTCGCCGCGCGCGGGCCACGGGCTCGGCCTAGGGACCGCCGCCACCAGCGCGATCTTCCTGGTCGCGATCCTGGCCACGGTCACGTATCTCGCAGTGACCCGCGCTGACGCCATTGAGGGGTCGGCAGGGGGCCCAACTCGGGTCGCCCCGTCGCGTCCAGTTCGCGAACGGATCATGCTCGGTTATTACGTCGCGGTCGCCGCGGCTACTGCTGGGGTGCTCATCTGGTCGGCCGAGCGGCCACATTCCGCCACGCTCGGCGAGGAGGAAGCCAACACAACGCCGTCAAATGTGACGCTCGCCCCAGGGCAGCTGACTGCACATTTCCCGCCGGCGGATGTCGCGAAGTTCCGCGCGATCGTCGAGGCGACGCTTGTCAAGGTGCAGGCAGGCGATCAAAGCGGCGCCAAGGCCAGTATAACCGACCTCGAAACCGCTTGGGACGAAGACGAATCCATTCTGAAGCCGATGGACAAAGATGCCTGGGGCGTGATTGATCGTCAAATCGATTCCGCCATCAAGGCTGTGCGGACGCGCAATCCTGACCCGGCTGCCGAGACGCAGACGCTGAATCATCTGGTCACCGACCTTTGCTGACTGCGTTAACGGTCGGTGTGCCGAGGCAACGCGACGATCATTTTGGTTCCACCGCCGGGCCGGTCGTCGATGGTAACCGTGCCGCCATGCGCGGTCACGACCTCGGCGACGATCGCTAGTCCCAGGCCGGTCCCTCCGCCGCTGCGGGCGCGGTCTGGATCCAGGCGCACGAATCGTTCGAAGACCCGGGCCCTTTCGGCGCGGGCGATGCCTGGGCCGTCGTCACTGACGGTGAGTACGGCGCAACCTTCTCGGCAGCCTACTGCGATATCGACGCGTGATTTCGCGTGGCGGACAGCGTTATCCACGAGGTTGCGGATCACCCGCGACACCGCGATCGGATCGCCGACCAATTGCGCGGGGGAGATGTCCGTGTGGACGGCGTATCCGGCGCCGCGACGCACACGAGCCGCCTCGACTTCAGCGAGATCGTCGAGGGGCACCAGCTCTTTGCGTAGCACCAGGCTTTGTTCGTCGGCGCGGACCAGCAGAAGGAGATCTTCGATGAGCGTGCCCATGCGGTGTGCTTCGGGAAGCAAGGTGTTGATCGCCAAGTCCGCATCGAGTAGTTCGGGATGGGCCTCGATGACTTCCAATCCGGAGATGATGGTGGCCAGCGGGCTGCGTAGTTCGTGAGAGGCATCGCCGACGAACCGCTGTTGCGCGCGGTGGCCGGCTTCGATGCGCGCCAGCATCTCGTTCATAGTGACCGCCAGGGCGGCAATCTCATCGCGAGTGGTGGGTACGGGCACACGCTCGGTCAGATCGGAAGTGGAGATTTCGGCAACTCGGCTGCGGATCGCGTCCACCGACTGCAGTGAGCGGCGAACGAGCCAATAGCTTGCAGTTGCTGCCACCAGAATGATGATGGGCGCACCGCAAGCCAACAGCAGCGCGACCGTTCGTGCAGTAGCCTCGACCGTTTCACTACCGCCCCCGACGAGCACGGTGTAATCGCCGGACGGAGTGTGGACCCGTTGGCCGCTGACACGCATGTCGTCGTTGGGTACTTCATCGTCGGACATGCCGCTGCGCAAGTTGTGGTCGAACTTGGCGATCGGGATCAACGGTGTTCGAGGTGCGGATCCGGAGCGCTCCACCACCGTGCCGTCGGGGCCGATAATTTGGATTGCCACCACTCGCTGGTCGGTGCTCAAAAGGGCGCCATCGAGGTCGTCGAGCGAATCCGACCGCAGGGCCTCCGCGATGCTTCGGACTCTGCCGGCGGTGGCATCGTCGACGCCCCCCAATAACGAGCGGTACAGGATCGCATCCAATCCCGCGCCTGCGAAGGCGAATGCCACCAGCACGACGAGGGCCGATACCGCGGCCGAGCGAGCGGAGATGCCCAAGTTGCGAGGCGACACCAAACTCGCGAGCCCGGTTCGCGGAAACGGCCAGGCGCCACTTATTCGCACATTCTGATTGTGCCCGGTTGTGGAGCGGCTGAGAATACCGCTCCTCAGCGACGTCTCAGCGGTGCCCTCATACCCTGGCGCTCCCATGTCAAGAACGCATCGCCTCGCCAGCCGGACACCACCGCAGCCGACCGCGGCGGGATCATTGAGCCTGGGCGCGCGCTGGTCGATCACATTGATTTCGCTTGGCGTGACATCAAGCTCCTTCCTGTTCATCAACGGGGTTGCCTTTCTGATCCCCGCACTGGTGGACCGGCGCGGGACCTCGTTGGCCCAAGCGGGGTTATTGGCCTCGATGCCCAGTTCGGGCATGGTGGTCACACTGATTTTTTGGGGCTACCTGACGGATCGGTTAGGTGAGCGGATCGTGATGGCCGTGGGCTCTGCGCTCACTGCGGCCGCGGCGTATGCCGCCGCATCGGCTCAGTCGTTGGTGGCAATGGGCGTATTCCTGTTCCTGGGTGGCATGGCCGCCGCGAGCTCTAATACCGCTGGCGGCGGGTTGGTTTCCGGGTGGTTTCCGCCACATCAGCGCGGCCTGGCGATGGGAATCCGGCAGACGGCGCAGCCGCTGGGAATCGCTCTGGGCGCCTTGGTGATTCCGGAGCTGGCCGAGAGCGGCCCGAATTCGGGGCTGATGTTTCCGGTGCTGCTGTGCGCGGCGTCCGCACTGGCCAGCGCGATAGGCATTGTCAACCCGCCCCGAAAGCCCCGAGCCGCAGCCAGCGACGAGGAACTGGCCAACCCGTATCGCGGGTCGTTCACGTTATGGCGGATCCACACGGTTTCGGCGCTGCTGACGATGCCGCAGGTGGTGACGGTCACGTTCATGCTGATCTGGCTGATCAACCACCACGGCTGGTCGGTCGCGGCGGCAGCCGGTTTGGTAACCGTCTCGCAGCTGTTAGGTGCATTGGGCCGCGTTGTGGTTGGCCGCTGGTCTGACCGCGTCGGCTCACGAATGCGACTGGTCCGGGTAATCGCAATCGCCGCCGCCGCGAACCTGTTTCTGCTCGCGCTCGTCGACTATCAAGGTTCGCGTTTCGACGTGCCGCTGATGATGGCCCTATCGGTGCTCGCGGTCCTCGACAACGGGTTGGAGGCAACCGCGATCACAGAGGTGGCCGGGCCGTTCTGGTGCGGACGGGCACTGGGCACTCAGAACACCACCCAGCGGCTTATCGCGGCCGCCGCCCCCTCGCTGTTCGGTGCTCTGATCACCGCCGCCGCCTATCCGCCGGCTTGGGCGCTATGTGGGTTGTTCCCGCTGGCAGCGGTGCCGTTGGTGCCGGTGCGGTTGATCCCGCCGGGCTTGGAAACTACCGCGCACAGTCCGACGTCTGAATTGCCGGCGGGTAGTTAGGGTGAAGCTGGTCCCCAAACCAGATGGGAAGAGGGTTGAGCCAGTCAGCATTGTTCGTCGTCGTGTTCTTGGCATGCCTAGTCGAGGCGGTCGAGGCGCTGACAATCGTGTTGGCCGCGGGTATGGCACGCGGCTGGCGGTCCGCCTTGATCGGATGCTTGGCCGCGTTGCTGTTGCTGACGGTCATCGTCGCGGCAGTCGGACCGGCTATCTCGGCGATTCCACTCGACGGCCTGCGACTTGTCATCGGTGGGCTGTTGCTGATCTTCGGGCTGCAGTGGCTGCGCAAAGCGGTTCTGCGAGCGAGCGGAAACAAGGCACTCCACGACGAGGCCCTCGTCTTCGAGAGCACGTTGGCGGCCGCGCGGCAGGTGGACACAGGGCGCCCAGGCGCGGTTGCGGATTGGTTCGGCTTCTCCTTGGCCTTCAAGGGCGTTGCGCTTGAGGGCCTCGAAGTCGTCTTTATCGCAGTGACGTTTGGCGCCAACCAGCACAACATCCCATTGGCCGCGGCGGCGGCCAGCCTGGCGGTGATCTTGGTGGGCATCGGCGGGGTGGCGTTGCGCGCACCCCTGACTCGAGTACCCGAAAACCTCGTGAAATTCGTTGTCGGCGTGATACTTACCTCATTCGGGCTGTTCTGGAGCGCCGAGGGCGCGGGTGCGCACTGGCCCGGCGGTGACGCGGCACTGCTCGTCATCATTCCGGCGGTGGCCGTTTATGCAGTGATACTGGCAGCCGTGTTCCGGCGTCGCTCGCTTGTCGACGGGGCTCGCGCAGGTGCTCCGTCGTGATCTCACGCGTGGGCACGTTCTGCCGGTTCTGCTATGACTTCGTCGTCGGTGATGACTGGCGGATCGCGACGGGCGTGGTTGCGGCGCTGGGTATCACCGCTTTGCTCGCGCGGACGACCACCCTGCCCGTGTGGTGGATCGTGATTGTGGCTGTGGTTACCCTGTTGCCGTTGAGCGTCCGCAGAGTGGCCAGGAATTCCATTCAGCCAGAGTGAATCGGAACGAACTCGGTTCACCGCGGCAGGACGATCCCGGTGGCCTGACCCAGGATGATTGGTTGGCCGCGGTCAAGTCCGCCTACGACATCTGCGGGCTAACCACCTTCTGAACGCGGGGCGAGAATCAGCGCCCGGACGGCAGTCATGAGGACGTCGAGGAGGCGTTCGTGGTCGACGGTGGCGGTGCCCGATGCGTGTGCGGCGATCCAGCCGACGGTACTGGTGCGCATGAGTAGGGCGAGCGCTTGGGGATCGGCGCATGCGGCTTCGCCGGATTCGGTGAGCCGGGTCAGTTCGGCGACAGCCAGTGAACTGAAGGAGTCGATGAGTTCGCGTCCGAGTTCGCGCAGCCGCGGCTCGGTGACGTGGCCCTGTTCAAGGAATAGCCTGCGCAGGAACGGATCTCGTACAATCTCGCTGTTGAGTAGACGGACCCTGTCCAGGAACGCCTCGACCGGTTCGCTGCGCTCAGTTCGTGAGATGTGCTCGCTGAGTCGTTCGACGCGTTCGGTCATCGCGGCGCTGAGCACCCCGATCTTGCCGTCGGGAAACTGACTGTAGAGCGTCCCAAGTGCGATGTGTGCGCGCTCGGCGATCTCACGTACGCCGGTCTTGTCGTAGCCGACCTCGCCGAACAGCGTTTGCGCCGCGGCGACGATGTCGTGGTACTTGGGTGACCGCTGTGGGGTAGCCGGCTTAGTCACGGCGCCAGGGGCCAGCGGTCAGTAGCTGTTGCAGACGTTCGCAACCTGCGTGAGCGTGCCAAGGATTTGCTGCGCCTGCCCGCCGCCACCCCTGGCCATCGCTTGGTTGGCCATCTGCTGACGTTGGTCGACCGGTGCCGCCAGGAACGACTGCAACCGAGAGCTGATCATCGGGTTCCCCGCGAGTTTCGCGGCCATATCGGGCGCCACCACATTGAGGGCCGCGGTTACCTGCGCATAACTGCAGGTCGTATTGATAATTGGACCCAGATCGGGGTCTGCCGACGCGACGCCGACACCCACCGTCGCGGCCGCCGCTATGACGCCCGCTACGACGAAATTCTTTGACGAGGCCAACATGAACATCTCCCACCCACTCCTGCTGCTTGATCACAGGGCACCGATCTGACCGCCCCCACTAGAACGGTAGCACGATTTTGTTCTAGTCGATGAGGTTACCGATCCAACCCGCACGGGACCGGCCCGCACATCCTGGGTGGCGGCGCGGGCGGGAGTTGCTCGATGGTGAATGGTCCGTCGGGGTGCGGCTCAGTGATCGGTTGTCGCGACGCCGTCCACCCGGTCGACATGGTCCCGGACCAGCCGGGGGTACCGTTCGCGGTCCGGGCGGAAAATGTCATGGGGTGAGTCGACGAAATCGACCAGTTCCACCCCGGGGAACAGCTGTTGGTAGCGGGCCCAGTCCGTGTCAGTGACCAGGACGCTGTTGCCACTGCGGACCACGAGCAGCCGCGGTTGCAAACGCGATAGCGGCTCCCACAGCGACCGCTCCTGTGCCGCATGGAATGTCCGCATCGCGGCGTCGACGTCGAGGCGCTCATGAACGGGTGTTCCGCGCCAGCGGCCCTCGAGCAGACGAAGCGACGCCGCGTGCGGCACAACACGCTCCTCCGGGGTGTAATCGCCGATCGAGATCGACCGGACTCGGTCGGGGTGTTCGATCGCCCACCACAGCGCGCACGACGTTCCCCTCGAGAACGTCACGATGTGAACGGGCCCGTCGGTCACCGCATCGACGACGGCGGTGACGTCGCTGCTCAGCGCGGCGAGGTGGTATCCGTCAACCGGCGAACTGCTTTGCCCGTGACCGCGGACTTCCACAACCACCACCCGGCGGCCGAACAGCGGCAGCACCTGCGTGTAGTCGTCGGCGATGTCGGTCATGCCGGGAACGAAGACGATCGGGGCTCCGTGATCGTCGCCGCCGGAGTCGAGATAGTGCAGCCGAGCGTCGCCGTTGGTAATGAAGCGCGAGGTGATCAACCGGGCCATCCGGGCAGCAGACCGAGCTCCCGGCAGACGTCCTGCGCCTCGATGTTGCGACCGTTGGGCTCGGCGGCCGCCGGATCGGTGACGAGCCACGCGACAACCGCGCCGACGGCGTCCGGAGGGGCGCCGCCTGATGCGTCGAACCCGAACGCGGCCATATCTTGTGCCATCCGCTCGGTCGCTATGAAGCCCGGCTGGACGTTGTAGGCGAAGACCCCACGATCGCCGAGCTCCAACGCGAGGATGCCGGCGACCCGGTGCAGCGCGCCCTTGCTGATTCCGTAGCCGAGCCCCCAGCCGCCATTGCCCGCGGGTGCTGGGGGATCGTGGTACCCCGCGCCCGAGGTGATGTTTACGACGGTCCCAGACCCCCGCTCGAGCATGCCGGGCAGAAACTTCTTGGCCAGCGCCAGCGGCGCCATGACGTTGGCTTCCAGTTGCAGGCTCAACAGTTCGAGCGGTGTCTCAAGGAATCGATCCATGTGGCCCGGGCCGATGTATCGGCCGTTGTTGACCAGCACGTCGACCGGGCCCCATTCCGCGAGGACCCGATCGGCGGCGGCGTTGACCGACGCGCGGTCGGTGAGATCCGCAGCGACAACAAAGGATTTCCTGCCGGCTTGCTCGACCGCCTGCGCTGTCATTTCGAGTGAACCGGGCAACGGGCTCATGTCAGACCTTTGCAGGGTGGAGGAATGCTCGCGCTGCTCGCCCTCTTGGAGCGTGCGGGCAGTGAGCGCAACATCGAATCCGGCTCGTGCGAGATGTATTGCGATGGCCTTGCCGATTCCGCGGCTGGCCCCGGTCACTACAGCAGTGGGCACAATGGGAGCCTAGATTAGCGGCGCGGAGTCCAGTGAGCCGCTGTTAAGCATCTCTCGCACGCCTTTGCGGTTGAGCTTGCCACTGGGCAGGGTGGGTATCTGGTCGCTTGTCACGAATGCCCAGCGCGTCGGAACTTTGTAGCTGGACAACTGATCCCGTGCCCGCGCAGTAAGGGAAGAAACGTCGATCGGCGCTTTCGCGGCGACGACGACCGCGCACACCTCTTCGCCGCGCTGCGGGTCATCGACCCCTACGACAACGCACTGCGCCACCTCGGGGAATTCCTCGATCACCGCCTCGACCTCGAGCGGGGATACGTTGGCGCCAGAGGTCTTAATCAGTTCACTGGTCCGTCCTACGTAGAACAAGCGTGGGTCGTTTTCCCGGCGGTAGACACGGTCCCCGGTGTGGAACCAGCCGTCGGCGTCGAAGGTTTCGCAGCGCTCGCGCTTGTTGTAGCCGACCATTGCCCCAACGCCGCGGATAAGGAGCTCGCCGGTCGTCCCCGTGGGGACCGGTGCGCCGTGCTCGTCCACGATGGCGGTGTCGGTGAACGCGAAACCACCCGCGGTCTCGGACATGGTGCGGTGGATCGGGAATCCGTCGGGTACGTCGATCATGGCGAGATCGAGAGGGCCGTCGCGCAGCAACGGAGCACTGGTGAGGTCGCGACTGTTGAAGGTCGGGTGCTCCCGCAGGCGTTGGGTGAAGGCGGGCCATCCGACGATCCCGGTGGCCTTCTCCCGTTCGACCAGATCCAGCGCGGTGCCGGCGTCGAGGCGCGGCATGACCAATAGCGTGATGGGTTCGTGCAGTGCCCCCGTCGCGGCGAGCACCCCCCCGATCCAAAAGAACGGCATCGCGCACAAGATCCGTGCGGGGGCCTGCGATCCGGTGACCGATCGGATGGCGCTCGGCCATGTCGAGGTCTGCCGGACGACAGTGCCGTGGGTGTGCAGCACACCTTTGGGGTCCGCGGTGGATCCCGAGGTGTGCACCATGATGGCCAGATCGGCGGGGGACACCTCCTCTTCCACTGCCGCCAATACCTCGGGTGACACGCCCACCGCTGTCTCGCCGTCCCAGCGTGTCGCCCATTGCCGGTCCGGCTCACCGGTGAGCACGATGCGACGCAGGTAGGGTGCGGCGGGCAATGCCAAGCGGCCCGCTCGCTGACCTGATAGCTGCGGCAGCGCGGCTTCGAATCGCTCGGCGATGTTGATGTCCAGGACGTGGCTGGGCGCGACCAGCAGCCCAATATCAGCCAGCCGCAGTACTTTTGCGACTTCCGCCGGCGCATACATCGTGCTCATCGGGACGACCAGGGCGCCGATTCGCGACACGGCAAGCCACCAGGTGATCCACTCCACGCTGTTGGCGAAGAACAGCCCTACCCGGCTGCCCTTGCCAACGCCCTCATGGAGTAACCAGCGTGCGATGTGCGCCGAGCGCTGGTCCGCCTCCTCGTAGGTAAGTCGTTCGGTTGGTGTGACGACATAGGTCTGCTGGCCGAACACGCGGGTGCCATGTGCGACGAGTGCGGGGATGGTGAGCGGTCGTGGCTGGGTCACTACTGCCGCGCCATCGCAATGTTGAACCGTTGCTCAGGCGTGATCAGGTGGTCGTGGCTGTCCTCACCGATGTCGAGTTGCACCCATTCAATCTCACCGGTGAAGCGGTTGCCGGTCGGTCCGTAGTCCGGAGAGGCCGGCGACCCGGTGTCGCTGCCGACGTCACACGCCTCGTCGGCGGAGTAGGCCAGCGGCTGTGTCTGCTCGATGCGGCCGCTGCCTACGGCTTTGCCGTCGTAGTAGAGCGTCACGTCGCCGCCTTTGGCCAAGCCGCCGCCGTCGTACTTAAACTCCATCCGCACCTGGCTCTTGCCCGCGGGGATCGGTTTCGTCGCGGTGACGATGTAGTGCTCGATACCGAAGAAGTTGAAGCAGTACTTGAGCTTGCCCTCGTGGGCGTAGAGCGACCAGCCGCCGACACTGCCGCCCTGGGTGACAATGACACCGCTGGCGCCCGATTCCGGCACCACGATGTTGGCGGTCACGATGTAGGACTTGTTTTTGAGGGTGAGGACGCAGTTCTCGCTGACCCGCATCCTGTCAAACAGCAACTGGGTATTACCGCGGATCAACTGCGGGCGCCCGGCCATGTCGGGGTTGATGCGCTCAAAGCCACGGTCGTCGAGCGGAACCACGTTGTACTTGACGGCTTCGATCAGCCAGAGCCGCTGCAGCTCAGCCAGTTTCTCGGGATTCTTCGCCGCCAGGTCGTGCGCTTGTGTCCAGTCGTCGGGCCCGTACAGCTCCCAAACATCGTCGTCGAAGGGCGGGGGCTGGTCAGCCTTCCACGGAGTGCGGTGTTTGGTCACCGCGGTCCAGCCTTGATGGTAGATGCCGCGATTGCCGAACATCTCGAAGTACTGGACGTCGCGCGTCTCGGGTGCACTGCCGTCATGCAATGTGCCCAGCATGCTGACGCCTTCCAGTGGCGCCTGCGCGATTCCGTTAACCGACGCTGGCGCGGGCAGCCCGGCCGCTTCCAGAATGGTCGGGGCGATGTCGATGACGTGATGGAACTGGTTGCGTAACTCGCCCTTTGCTTTCAGTCCGTTGGGCCAGTGCACGATGGTGCCATTGCGGGTTCCGCCCCAGTGCGAGGCCACCTGCTTGGTCCACTGATATGGCGCACACAGTGCGTGCGCCCAACCCACCGCGTAGTGGTTGTAGGCCTTGGGTGTGCCGAAATCGTCGATCTTGGACAGCAGGAATTCGGTTGTCTCGATGCCCGGCATCCCGTTCAACGTCGTCATCTCGTTGAAGCAGCCGTTCACTGTGCCCTCGGCCGAGGCGCCGTTGTCGCCAATGATGTAGTAGATCAGCGTGTCATCGAGGACCCCAAGATCATCAATCGCGTCGATGACCCGACCCACTTCATTGTCGGTCTGCTCGAGGAACCCAGCGTAGAGCTCCATTTGGCGGGCCAGCACAGGTTTCAGCTCGGCCGGCATGTCGTCCCAACTCGGGATCTCGTCGTGGCGGCGGGTCAGTTCGGCGTACTGTGGCAGCACGCTCAGCTCCTTCTGCCTGGCGAGGGTCGTCTCCCGCAGGGCATCCCAGCCGTCGTCGAACTTGCCCTTGTACTTGTCCGACCACTGCTTCGGCACATGGTGCGGCGCATGGGTTGCGCCCGGCGCGAAATACATGAAGAACGGCTTGTCCGGAACGAGGGCCTTCTGCTGCCGCACCCAGGTGACTGCCCGATCGGCAAGATCCTCGGTCAGCGTATAGCCCTCCTCGGGTGACTTCGGCGGCTCGATAGCCGTTGTGCCCTCAAACAATCCGGGGTAGTACTGGTTGGCTTCACCGCCGACGAACCCATAGAAGTATTCGAAGCCCGATCCGGTCGGCCACTGGTGAAATGGCCCGGCGGGCGAGACTTCCCAGACCGGCACCTCGTGGCACTTGCCGAACTGGGCCGTCGAATACCCATTCAGCCGTAAGGTTTCGGCGATCGGAGCCTTCTCTTTGGGTCGAACGCTGCTGTTGCCGGGCGCCGACGTCGCCATCTCGGTGATCGCACCCATCCCGACAGAGTGATGGTTGCGTCCGGTCAGCATGGCCTGCCGAGTTGGTGAGCAAAGCGCCGTGGTATGAAAACGGTTGAGCTTGAGCCCATTCGAACTCAGCCGCTCGGCCACCGGCGTATTGCACGGCCCGCCGAACGCCGAGGACGCTCCGAACCCGACATCGTCGATCAAGACGATGAGCACGTTGGGGGCGCCGGCGGGCGGCCGCAGCATCGTGATCGGTGGGTACTTCGTATTGGGGTCTTTTGCGTCGTAGGTCGTCAGCCCGACGTGTTTCAGGTCGGGGATTGGCAGGTGGTCGCGTCGCTCTGAGCTGGTCATCTGAGGCCTCTCTTAGGCAGCACCCGGTTACACCTTGACCGGCTGTGGCGCTTTCCATGAGCCGACGAGCGCCGTGGGCTTGGGCCAGTACAGCCGCAATACTATGACGAACGAACCGGGCGGAGAGGGCAGCCGGTAAGAATGCCCGCCGCCGTGTTCTGGGTCAGATCCAAACCCAACGCGCAATGCGGCGTATCCGCCTGGGCCGATAATTGTAGCCCGGCGGAAAGCCGTAGATGTGGGCCTCTTTCGCGATCGTGCGGGCCCGTTCCAGGGCCAAAGACCTCACCAAGTTGACGCGCCGGCTTACTTCTCTAGCGTGTACTGGGCGAGATCGAGGTATCCCTCGTGGAATAGCCGGGCGCAGCCGGTCAAGTACTTGTCGTAGCGTTTGTAGACCTCTTCGCCCTGCAGGGCGATGGCCTCGTCCTTGTGTGCGCGCAAGTTCCTGGACCACTCATCCATGGTCCGGCAATAGTGCGCCTGCAGTGTGTGGATTCGGGTGCAGGTGTAGCCGGCCTTGGCGGAGGAGTCCGGCACCATGTCGACGGTGGGGAGCCGGCAGCCGGGGAAGATCTCGTCGAGCATGAACTTGGCGAAGCGGGCCAGCTCGAAGGTCAGTGGCAGACCCCGGGCGGTCATCTCTTTGGCGGGCAAGACGGTGATGGTGTGCAGCAGCATCACGCCATCGGCTGGCATCGACTTGTAGGTGATGTCGAAGAAGTCGTCGTAGCGGTTGAAGTCGAAGTGCTCGAACGCGCCGATCGACACGATCCGGTCGACCTTGCCTTCCCATTCTTCCCAGCCACGCAACTGGACCGTCTTCGAGCGCTTGCTCGGGTTCTTGTCGAGAACGCCCTGGACGTGGGCGAGCTGGTTCTTGCTCAGTGTCAATCCGATGACGTTGACGTCGTACTTCTCTAGGGCCCGGTTGATACAGGCGCCCCAGCCGCAGCCGATATCGAGCAGCGTCATCCCGGGTTCCAGACCCAGCTTGCCCAGCGACAGGTCGATCTTGGCGATCTGGGCCTCTTCCAGCGTCATGTCCTCGCGCTCGAAGTAGGCGCAGCTGTAGGTCTGTGTCGGGTCCTGGAACAGCCGGAAGAAGTCGTCGGACAGGTCGTAGTGCGCCTGTGCCATCTCGAACTTGGGGACTAACTTGGAAGAATCAGAAATACGATCACGACCTTCGCTCAAAGTGTTGTAGACGCCCCTGCTGGCTCAAGAGTTGTGCGGACACCCCGGCCCACTTGAGCCAGTAGGCGCCTCGCTCAAAGTTACGGCCTCACGTGCCTTTATTCAACCGCTCGGCCGCCGACCTGGTGCGATAGGACTACCTAGGACTACCACTGTGGCGCGACGCCGGCGCGGATCCTGCCGACCTCCGCGCGAGCGAAGCGCACCCGGTCGGTTTCCGCGCCGCGCGCGGCAGCCAGTTCCTCGGCGAGGTCGTACGCGGCATTGAGGACATAGCGGTTGCGTTTGCGTTCGCGACGGTTGTGGCTGGCCTTGCGGTAAGCCTTGCGGGCTTTGCGGTTGCCGGCCATCGCGTCGAGTTCGGCCGCGGTGATCACGTTGCGCGCCGCTTCAGGGGTCATGACGTCGCGGACGAAGTCGCGTTCCCGCCGCACGGTCAACTCGTACACCCGCGCGACGATGACGAGCGCTATGACGATGACGGTGATGAGGAGGCCCACCAGCTTCAGCGCGCCCGGGCCGGCGATGGCCGCCAGCGAGTCCCAGGTGCCGTGCAGCAGCATCGGTATCGCCACCAGTAGCAGGCCCCGGCCGACCCGGCGGGGTTCGGCCGGGCGGCCGAGCAGGTAGGTCAGGCCGGCGCAGAAGATTGCGCTGTAGACGATGTGGGCGGCGACCCCGCTGACCATTCGGAGAAAAATGGTGCCTATCGACGCCCCGATTTGGTTCGCGCCGAACTGGGAGCCGGCCGACGTCATCGCGTAGGCGATGTCCTCGATGATCTGGAACCCCAGGCCGATGAAGGCTCCGAGGATGAACCCGTCGAACGCGGTTCTCACCTGACGTGGCGCCAACGCGATGAGCAGTAGCAGCCCCGAACCCTTCGCCACTTCTTCGGTGCACGGAGCCGACAGGCCGGCACCCCAGTCCAGCGCCCACGACTGCCCGAACGATTTTGCGTACAAGGCGAGGATCGCGTCATTGGCCTTAGCCGCCATCGTCCAGGTGGCGGCGAAGCCACCCCACAAGAAGGCGACGACCATCAGCTTGGCCGGGAGCTTGGCGTAGTGATCGATGTGCTCGGTGAACCACCAGAACAGCGCGGCGTAAATGGCGAAGGACGTCACCGCCAGCGCGATCGCCTGGCCGTAGGCGTCGTACTTGCTGGCGAGCATGGCGGCGAACAGAAACATGCCGGTTCCGACCAACGCCAGGTATCCCCAGAACGCAAAATTGCGTGGCTGATAGAAGGTGAACCGCCGGCCCCAGCCGGAGAGGTCGAGGGCGATGTCGCGGGCACGGTCGAGGTCGGCCATCGGCGCCGTCACCGCTTTGCCTGTCCGGAGTGGCTTTTCTCTCCTGAATCGCTTCCCTTTTCTGAATGACTGATGCTGCGGATCATCCGGATGACCGCCTCGGTGGGCTCCGGGCCGGCATCGGACGGCCCGACCGCCACGGCCTCAACGCCGCGACCATCGAATACGAACGCGACGATCACACCGGCGGTGTGTGGCCCGCTGATCCGTGCCGTTGCACCCTGTTTGCCCTGGTAGGTGACGATGCCGGTGGGCGCGCCGGCCACCTGCACGCCGCGACCGTGGTGGAGGGCCTCGGAGGTCCTCTCGATCTGGTCGAGCAGTTTGCTGGCATCTCCGTCGAATGGCGCCGTATGGACCGTGAACTTCACCGCCTTGTTCTCGACGGTCGCGGTCGCCGGGTACTCACCCGACAATGGGGCGTTGCCAGCGCGGACACCGGACGTGATGCCCCAACCAGCCTCAGGAACGAAGGTCACATCGCCTTGGAGTGCCATGACGTCGCCGGCTTTGACGATGTCGGCGTAGGGCACCATCGCGTTGACGAGAGGCAGCACCACGGACATCACGATGACCAGCGCGAATACCGCCGCTGTTGGCCCGATGGTGCGCCGATCCACGCCAAGCAAGCGCTTATCGGCAGGAACCCAGCCCGCGTCGGGTTCGAATCTTGGTGCCACGGGATCCGCCATACCTGTCCAACCTTTCGACCTGTGCGGCCGACGCCGCAGTGCGTCGGGGTTGAGAGTATCGGGGGCGAGGAGACCCGAGCGGACTGCGACCTAGCGGATTAGGTCGGTGGTGGAGAAGATGTAGGGATGCGCAGTCGGAGCAGGACGCTGCTTGTGGTCATGGTTCTGGCCGTCATCGCGGTGACCGCCACACAGACACCGGTGGCGACCACCCAGCCCGCACAGCCGCTGCTGACGTCGGACCCCGCGCTGCTCGCCGCTGAGTTGACCGCCGACGAGCAGGCGCTGCGCGACCCGTCCTCGTCGGAGGCCGTGTTGCTCGCGGCGGCGCATCGCCAGCAGGTGGCCTACCGCGCCCTCGGACGGCACCCCGACTGGGACTCGATCGTGCGGCCGGGCATCCCGGCGTCGCTCCTGGAAACGTACGATCGCAACGTCGACGCGCGTCGACAGCTCACCGCGCTCAGCCAGGGCGAAGCCAAAGAAACGCCGCCTGCGTGGCCCATCCAGGCGCCGGCCCCGGCCGACGTATTGCTCGGCTACTACCACGACGCGGAGGCGGCGACGGGCGTCGGCTGGAACTACCTTGCGGCGATCAACTTGATCGAAACGTGCCTCGGCCGCATCGCCGGAGTCAGCTCCGCCGGCGCGCAGGGTCCCATGCAGTTCCTGCCCTCGACGTTCGTCAGATATGGCGATGGTGGCGACATCGCCTCGCCCCACGACAGCATCATGGCGGCCGGTCGCTTCCTCGCCGCCAACGGCTTCGCCGACGATCACGGCCACGCCATCTTCGGGTACAACCACTCGAGCCACTACGTCTCGGCGGTCGAAGACTATGCCGCGGTGCTTGCCAGCGATCCGGGTGCCTTCGCCGGCTATTACCGGTGGGACGTCTACTACTACACGGCTTCTGGTGACGACGTGCTCCTGCCTGTCGGTTAGGTAGTGACTGCCATCGTCGGTGCGGCTGACGGCCCGATTCGCGTCGCTGTGCTCTCGCCGATCGCGTGGAGGACACCCCCTCGCCACTACGGACCGTGGGAGCAGTTCGCCTCGTTGCTCACAGAGGGACTGGTGGCCGCCGGCCATCACGTGACGCTGTTTGCCACCGCGGACTCGATAACCACCGCCAGCCTGCAAGCAACCGCGCCGTCCGGCTGGTCCGAGGATGCGAGGATTGATGCCAAGGTCGCGGAGTGCCTGCACATCGCGTCGGTGTTCGAGCGCGCAGACGAGTTCGACATCATCCACAACGGGTTCGACTTCCTCCCGCTCACGTACAGCGGTCTCATCACCACCCCGGTGGTCACCACGATCCACGGGTTCTCGTCTGACCGGATCGTTCCCGTCTACGAGCGTTACGACGGCGCCGGCGCCTACGTGTCGATAAGCGACGCCGATCGACACCCGAAGTTGCACTACGCCGCCACCATTCACCATGGCATCGATATCGACGCGTTCGCGATCCACCCGAGCCCAGGCGAGCACCTGTTGTTCTTCGGACGGATCCACCCCGACAAGGGCACCGCCGACGCGATCGAAGTAGCCCGGCGATGTGGCCGCCGACTCGACATCGCCGGCATCATCCAGGATGAGGAGTATTTCCGCGAGCAGGTTGCGCCCCACGTCGACGGCGAGCAGGTGCGCTACCTGGGCGCCGTCGACACCTCCGCGCGCGCAGAGGTGCTGGGAGGTGCCTACGCCCTGCTCCACCTGATCGACTTCGACGAGCCGTTCGGCTACAGCGTCGTCGAGGCGATGGCCTGTGGCACGCCGGTGATCGCCAACTCGAGAGGCTCGATGGGCGAGTTGATCGAGCATGGGATCACCGGCCAGCTGGTCAACGATATCGATTCGGCCGTGGCCGCGGTCGCTGCGGTCGGAGGGCTCGACCGGCGCAAGATCGCCGAGCGCGCCGCCGGCCGGTTCGCGGTCGCCACCATGGTCGACAAGTACGTGACGGTGTACCGCGACGTCATCCGTTGATGGCCTTTGGCTTTACGGCCCGCTGACCAGATTGCCGTTTTGTGGGCAGTAGGCATGAACGGAAATGCTCACATAATTGTCGGCGTCGGCGCCCAGTGCTGGGTTGCTCGCACGAAAGGCCGCGACTATTTGCGGCACCGTCATCCCGATACGCATGTTCTCGCAGACCAATTTGCCGTTGTAAATGGCGGCGTCGGGATTGGCGAACGAGATGCCGCGGTCTTTCAGGGCCCGCACATATGCGTTGTCCTGATCGGGTGTGGACGCGATGGTTGGCGGGGGACTGTGCGTTGCCGACTCCGTCGCCGTCGAGGTCGAAGTAGGCAACGTGGTGGCCGGGGACTGCACCCCTTTGTCAGCCGGGGTCAGCACCCAAAAAGCCAGAACGATCGCTCCCGCCAATGCGAGGGCACCCATCAATATCGCGGCGGCTTGACGCCAAGTGGCGCGCCATGATTGGCGTTCGGTGTTCGGATCTGCGGAAGTGGGCGCAGCAAACGTCTCGCTGTGGGTGGGGGCGATGAAGTCATCGGCAGCCGGGTCCGGCTCAGCCATGAGGCACATGTTAGCCATCGCTGAACAATTCGTCTGCGTCTCGCTGCAAGGGACCAAATACTAGGTCAAACATGATGGTTCGCGGTTCGGAATGAGCATGTCGTGCGTTGACTGGCCGCACAGCGTCGGCTACTGTCCGGACAAACATTAGGTTTAGGAGTGCGAAGTGGGCGCGGTTATCATGCTGGGCACGCTGTTCGGACTGATCGCCCTCATCTTCGGTCTCGTGCTTCGCTTCGACCCGGAAGCGCGTCGCACTCCGAGCGAAGGCGGCCACCGATGAGCGATCAGTTGACGCCGTTGATGACGGTGTCCATAGCCTTCGCCTACATCGGCGGAATCGCGTTTATCGCGATCGGCATTTACCTGTCGTATCGCCGCCGGCGCCTGCACCCGCTCCTGCTTGTCTGCATCTCCGCGATCTCATTCTCCTGGATCGAGGCGCCCTACGACTGGGCAATGTATGCGCAGTTCCCACCCGCCCTGCCGCGCATGCCGTCGTGGTGGCCGCTCAACATGACCTGGGGCGGCGGCCTGCCGTCGTCCGTGCCCATCGGCTACGTCCAGTACTTCGTGCTGCCCGCCGTTATCGCGGCCGGGATTGGGCGATGGCTGAGCGCAAAGTTCCACTGGCGCAGGCCGATTACCCTCCTCACCGTCGGGCTCACCGTGGGCTTCCTGTGGGCCCTGCTCTTCAACGCGGGAATCGGGGCACATCTCGGCCTCTTCTACTACGGCCGGGTGATTCCCGGGCTTGGGTTGTGGGAGGGCTCCAAGCACCAGTACCCGATCTACGACGCCGTCGCGATGGGTATCCAGATGATGGTCTTCACCTACCTGCTCGGACGGACGGATTCCGAAGGACGCAACGTCATCGAGGCATGGGCCGACAAGAGGGCAACGAGCCGTGTTGGCTCGGCGGTCCTGTCCATCGCGGCTGTTGTCCTCCTCGGAAATGTGCTCTATGGCGCGGTCTTCGCTCCCCATCTCATTACGAAGTTGGGGGGCTGGGTGACATCGGGGCCCACCGGTCCGTTGTTCCCGGGCGTGCCGGATCAGCCGCTGTAATTAACCCCCTTGCCGTCGAACAATTACACGTGTAATTTTTCGGCGAGGTTCCCGCACTGTCGGGATCGAACAGCAGAGGGGCTGTGCCATGGGCGTGCTCGACGGCAAGGTCGCAATCGTGACGGGTACGAGCCGAGGCGTTGGAGTCGGCATCGCCCACGAATTACTGCGGGCGGGGGCCTTCGTCATCGGCTGCTCACGATCGGCGCTGGACGCGATCCCCGGTACCGACGCCGAGCCGGCCTGGGCGGCACGCAGCGACCAAATGGTCTGTGACCAAGGTGATTACCATGCGATCGATGCAATGGTCACCGAGGTCGTCGAACGCCACGGTCGGCTCGACATTCTGGTCAACAACGCCGGCGGTACCGTTCCCGCGCCCCATGTGGAGGACATTCCGGCGCTGGTGTCCAAGATCCAGGGCGCGCCACGCTCCGACGACGACTTCGAGCGCACCGTCCTGTTTCACGCCTTCGCGATTCAGATGAACCTGATCAGCCCCATGTGGTTCGCGATCCGCGCCTACCGCCAAATGCAGACCCAGGACGGAACGGGCTGCATCATCAACGTTTCCAGCGGCGCCGGACATCCCGCCGGCTCCCCGACACTGGTGTCCTACGGTGCGGCGAAGTCCGGTCTCAACCACTTGACCCGCTCGCTCGCCGAGGAATGGGGTCCCCATGCGCGTGTCAACTGCGTCGCGCTCGGGCCGACCATTACCGAGAACTTTCGTTCGTTCGTGTTACCCAAGGACGACCCGACGGGTTCGACGTACTTCGACGTGCTGCCCCTCAAGCGCGGGGGCGAACCGGCCGAGGTCGGTCGCACCTGCGTCTTCCTCGCCTCCGGCGAGGCCGACTTCATCAACGGCACCACCATCGAGATCGACGGCGGCATGATGCCCGGCGTCCTCTACGAAGCCGGCCTCAAAACCATCACGGATCTGCTATGACGCGTCGTGTCGTTCAGTTCTCCACCGGCAACGTCGGTATTCACGCCCTGTGCACCATCATCGAGCGCCCCGACCTGGAACTCGTCGGGCTCCATGCACGCGGCCAGGACAAGATCGGGCGCGACGCGGCAGATTTGTGCGGTCTTTCGGATCCGACGGGCGTGCTGGCCACCGACGACATCGACGCGCTGATCGCCCTGGGTGCGGATTGCGTTGTCTACACCTCCCAGGCCGAGACGCGCCCAAAAGAAGCGTTGAAGGAGATCGCCGCCTTCCTGCGGGCCGGCACGAATGTCGTTGGCACATCATTTGTTTGGCTGGTGGCGCCGGATCAGGCCGACGCTTGGCTGCGTGAGCCGTTAGCTCAGGCTTGCGCCGACGGTGATTCGACGCTGTACATCAACGGAATCGATCCGGGGTTTTCCGGCGACACCCTGGTCTACACTGCGCTGAGCCTGGCCGCCCGGGCCACCGCGGTCCTCGTGCAGGAGGTCTTCGACTACGGCAGTTACGCCGATGCCGAATTCACCGGTGTCAGTTTCGGTTTCGGAACCACGCCCGATCACACCCCGATCATGTTCTCGCCGGGAGTCCTGTCGTCGATGTGGGGCGCGCAGGTTCGCAGCCTCGCGGTTGACCTCGGCATCGAGCTCGACGAGGTCCGGGAGCGGGTCGAGAAGTGGGTCACGCCCGAGCCGATCGAGTGCGCCATGATGAATGTCGAGCCCGGTCACGTTGCGGCCGTTCGCTTTGCGGTGGAGGGTGTGCGCGGCGGGGAGGTGGTGATCACCATGGAACACGTCAACCGGCTGACCGAGATCGCGGCGCCGGACTGGGCGTACCCACCCGACGGGCATCCCGGTGTGCACCGCGTCGTCGTCGAGGGCAGCCCAGGAGTCACGATCAACACCCACGTCGGCACCTCGGGCATCGACCACAACCAGGGCGGGGTGATCGCGACCGCGGCCCGGGCCGTCAACGTCATCGACACCGTGTGCCGGGCCCCCAGCGGTATCCTGGCCGCCCATGACCTGCGGCCGACCGACCACGTCCGGGGCGTCCTGTGGTAGTCCGAATGTCATGATGTCATGACCGCGCCCCGCCGGCCGTCCACTGGCACCCAGGCTCGCGCCGAACGCACCCGCACGGCCGTCATCGACGAGACCGTGCGCTGCCTTCTCGATGAGGGATTCGCGCCGCCGAGCGTCCGGCACATCACCGACCGTGCCGGGCTGACGTGGGGGGTGGTGCAATACCACTTCGGCGATCTGAACGGCCTGCTGATGGCCGTCGTCGACCGGGGTTTCGACGAATTGCTCGACGCGCTGGACGAGCTACCAACGCAGGCCGTCCGCGAGGGCAGCGTTGCGGTGCGCACCGCGTTCGTCGTGGACACGATCTGGGATGCGTTCTCCAGTCCCACCTCGATGGCCGCCCTGGAGATTCTCATCTCGACCCGCGGCCTTCGCGACGTCGTCGCCAACACCCATCTCGCTGACCTGATGGCTACGCTGTCCGCCTTCGGCCGCCATCTGGGTGAAGGGCTGTCCGCGCCGAACGCCGGCCGGATCGGCAACCTCATCTGGGCCACTCTGCGGGGGCTGGTGGTCGCGCAGATGACGTGGCCGGAACCGGTGGATTCCACCCGTGAGCGCCAGGCGCTGGTCGAGGTGATCACCGCCTATATCGAGTTGAACGGCGGTTAGCCGGCTAGGGCAGATCGGTTGCCAGGAACGTCAAAGGGAGTCCAAGCACCGACAGCTCAATCTCGTCGAGCTCGTAACCGTCACCGCCGCGATGCTGATGGAACAAAGTCTGCGCACCGTATCGCCGCGCTATCTGCTCAGCGGCTGGGGCGTCGCCGACCCGGATCACCACCGAATACACCCCGGCGCCGTTGCGTTGCAGGAACTGCGCCACCGGGCCCGTGCCGTCAGCCCCCGGGGACAGCGGGGTCACTAGTTCAAGTCCGCGGTCCCAATCCAGCAACACCCGCAGGCCCACGTCTTCGAGCTCGATGGTCTGGAATCGAAATCCCAACTCAGAGAAGAACTGAACGGCCTCGGGTAGCCGTTCGGGCGTCACCGCGAACACCACGTGATGAACGCTGGTTCCCCGGCCCGATTCGTTCTTGGCTTCGGCCATGCAAAAACATTACACATGTTATCGTTTAGCTGCGTCAGATTCCCCAGAAAGGATTCGCCTTGAAGCCGACGACGGGCAAGACATACAAGGTCGTCGTCTGGGCGACCGGGGGCGTGGGGCGTTATGCCATCCGCACGGCCGCCGACCGCCCTAACCTCGAACTCGTTGGGGCATGGGTGCACTCGGCGGCCAAGGATGGTCAGGACATTGGGACTCTGGCAGGCATCGAACCGCTGGGTGTCAGCGCCACCCGCGACGTCGACGCCCTGCTCGGTGGGGACGCCGACTGCGTCATGTACGCCGCCCCAGCCGGCCCTCGGCCCAAAGAGGCGCTCGCCGACTTCTGCCGGATCCTGGCCGCGGGCAAGAACATCGTCACGACCTCGCTGCCCGGCCTGGTCTACGAGAAGGGTTCGCTGTCCGAGCGCTACCTCGAGCCCATCCGCGCAGCCGCCCGGACGGGCAACAGTTCCATCTACTCGTCCGGGATCGAGCCGGGTTTCGGGTGCGACCTGTTCCCGATCGCCCTGCTGTCCATGTCGCACCGGGTGTACTCGGTGCGCGGCATCGAGATCACCAACTACTCGGAGTATCCGGTCGAGTTCGACGTCCGAGAGCTGTTCGGGTTTGGCCAGCCGCTGGACTACCAGGGCGGCCTGAAACGCCCGGGGGTGCTGAAGTGGGGCTGGGGCGCCGCGGTCACCATGGTGGCCGACGCGCTGGGCGTCGAACTCGATGAGATACGCGAATACTGTGAGTTCCTGCCCACGCCAAGGCAACTGGATACCGCCTGTGGGGTCATCGAAGCCGGATCGGTCGGCGCGACATACGCGCGCTGTGTCGGCGTCGTCGACGGACAAGAAGTCATCACCATCGAACACGTCGACCGGATGGCCGACGATCTGGCGCCGGAATGGCCGACCGGCCGCACCGGCGGCACCGATGGCATCTGGCGCGTCATCATTGACGGCGAACCTTCTTTTGACGGCGAATTCGAAGTCGGTTACCGCGACGGGGAGAGCGCCAGCGACCACGGTTTGCTCGCGACCGGGATGAGAGCCGTTAACGCCATTCCATGGGTGTGTGCGGCACCGGCGGGGATTGTCGACGCACTTCACATGCCACTCACGTCACCGCTCGGCGCATTGCACCCGCACCGTGACGGCGTGCCCGCGTTCTGAGGAAGACGAGCATGGTCACGTAGATTGGCACGTCATGCAGATCGGCGTTGTATTCCCCCAGACCGAGCTCGGTGATGACGTCGGCGCGGTCCGCGCCTACGCCCAGGGCGTCGAGCAGCTCGGCTACGCCCACTTGCTTGCCTACGACCACGTGGTGGGCGCCGACCCCGCGATCCATCAAGGGTGGGCGGGCCCCTACGACATCGACACGACGTTCCACGAACCCTTCGTGCTCTATGGCTACATCGCCGCCATCACGTCGCTCGAGCTGGTGACCGGCATCATCATCCTTCCGCAGCGCCAGACGGCGTTGGTGGCCAAACAGGCGGCCGAGGTGGACCTGCTGACCAACGGCCACTTCCGCCTCGGGATTGGGCTGGGCTGGAACGCCGTCGAGTACGAAGCGCTGGGCAAAGACTTTTCAAACCGCGGCACACGCAGCGAAGAGCAGGTCGCCCTGTTGCGCCGGTTGTGGACCGAACGGACCGTCACTCACGACGGGCCAACCGAACGCGTGACCGGCGCCGGCTTGGCCCCGTTGCCGATTCAGCGGCCCATACCGATCTGGTTCGGACCCTCGTCGCAACGGGCCTTGAGGCGCACCGGGCGGCTCGGCGACGGATGGTTTCCGATGGCGGCGCCGGGCCCGAAACTGGACGAGGCCAAGGCCATCGTCGACGCTGCGGCCGTCGAAGCCGGACGGGATCCGGCCACGATAGGGATGGAAGGTCGGGCCATCTGGGTTCCCGACGGTCTGCAAACGTTGGTCGACGACGTCGAACGGTGGAGAAGCGCCGGGGCGACCCACTTGTCCATTAACACGATGGGCGCGGGGCTCGCCTCGGTCGACGAGCATCTGGCCGCGCTGGCCGCCACCGCCGAGGCGCTGAGCCTGACGCGAGCGTGACCACCGCGTCCATCGAGCGCGCCCATGACGTCGCCGACAGCCTCTTCGAGGCCAACGCCGCGGTATTCGGGGGAGATCTGCCGACCTACCGCGGCCACGTCCATCGGGTGATCGGTATCGTCGGGCTCCAGTGCGACGTGCCCGCTGCGGTTGCGTGTCCCCTTGGCGTGGCCGCGTTTTTCCACGATGCGGGAATCTGGTTCGACCGAACCTGGGACTACCTGGGCCCGTCGGTGCGCCGTGCCGTTGCCGCGCTGGATGAGTCGGACGAGCCGCACTCGGATCTGGTCTCCGGCCTGATCAGTGAGCACCACCGGCTGCGCCGCGCGCGCCACGACGACCCGCTGGTCGAAGCATTCCGCCGGGCCGATTTGACCGATGTCACCGCCGGCCTGATCGCTCCGGGGGTGTCACGCGCGCGCTACCGGGCGTTGGTCGCCGAATACCCCGCGGATGGCCTTCGGCCCATGCTGTTCAAGGCCTTTGGCCGAGGCCTGCGCGAGTCGCCGTTACACCCCGCGCCGATGGTGAGATTCTGAGCTCCATGACCGGCGATCAGCTGCAGGAGTGGCTCGACAAGCTGGCGCTGGCCGAGCTGCTGGCCATCTTGTCCGCGGCCGTCGACCGCGCCGACCTTGACGCGATCGTCGACTGCTACTCAGAGGAGTCTTACGACGACCACGGCGCATTCAAGGGATCAGGCCGGGGATTCGCCGAGATGATCTGTGCGTCAGCGGGTTCCGGCCGTCTGACGGCGATGCATCATCTGCTCGGCCAGTCGGTTTTCGACGTCCAGGGCGACGAAGCCTGGGGAGAGACGTTCTTCATCATGCACGCGGTGGCCGGTGGCCACACGATGGCGTCCTACGGCCGCTACATCGACTACTTCCGGCGCATCGACGACAAGTGGAAGGTCCAATACCGGCGGGTGGTCCCCGACGTCACCCTGCCCGGTGACGACGCGAAGTACTGGACTCCCACTCGTGACCGCTCCGACCCCCGATACGACCGGCTGACGTCGCCCCCGGAATGAGCGCGGGTCTTTTCGGCCTCCTGGACGACGTTGCTGTTCTCGCACGGCTGGCCGCGGCGAGCGGCCGCGCGACGGCCAAGGCCGCCGGCGTGGTGATTGACGACACCGCGGTGACGCCGCAATACGTGCATGGGATCGCTGCCGAGCGTGAGTTGCCCATCATCAAAAAGATTGCGTTCGGATCGCTGCGCAACAAGCTGCTGTTGATCCTGCCCGTCGCAATGCTGCTCAGTCAGTTCGCGCCGCGGCTGCTGATCCCCATCCTGATGCTCGGTGCCGCCTACTTATGTTACGAAGGCGCCGAGAAGCTGTGGGGCAACATCCGCGGTCATCACGCCGATGCCGCGCCCGCTGCTGAGGACGCGGTGGTGACCGGGGCGATTCGTACCGACCTGGTCCTGTCGGCCGAGATCATGGTGATCGCCCTCAACGAGGTGGTCGGCCAGGCGTTCGTGCCGCGGCTCATCATCCTCATCGTTGTCGCCCTGGTCCTCACCGTCGTCGTGTACGGCGTCGTCGCCGTCATCGTCAAAATGGACGACGTAGGCCTGCACCTCACCGCGACGACATCCCGGGTCGGGCAGACGGTCGGCCGGGGCCTCGTTGCCGGGATGCCGAAATTGCTCTCGCTGCTTTCCACGGTCGGGGTGGTCGCGATGCTCTGGGTCGGCGGCCACATCCTGCGGGAGGGTATCGATCACCTCGGCTGGCACGCTCCGGAGGGCTTGGTTCGGCACGCCGTCGAGTCGATGGGTGGCGTACTGGCCTGGCTGGTCGGCACCGCCGTTTCGGCGGTGGTCGGTTTGGTCGTCGGAGTCGTGGTCTTCGCTCTGATGCACCTGCTGTCGGTGGTTAGCCGATCAGCTTCGTCAGCCAGCCCGGATCCTGATAGTTGACCACCTTGGAGCCGTCCCACACGAACGGCGTGCCATTGGCGTTGAGCCCCGCCAGCGTCTCGTTTCCGGCTGCGATCTTCGCTTTGGCGAGGCCGACGTCATCTCCCGACTTGATGCAGGTGATCACCGACTGATCGGCGCCGACGGTCTTGGCCAGTTGCGCCAGTTCGCTGTCGGTGCGATCTTCCGCACCGCCCTCCGGGGGCTGGAAGTCGCTGGCGAACAGACCGGAGTAGAAGTCGTCGTAGATCTTCGGGTTGTTCTGCGCTGCCACGCAGTAGGTGGCGGCGACGGCGCGGGTCGAGTAATTCTTGCTGTGCGACTTGTCGTCGAGAAAGCTCAGCAGGTGATAGCGCACCGCGAGCTTCTTGTTGTTCACCGCGGTCGCGACATCGCTCGCATTCGACCTGATGAAGCTGCCGCACGGGGGGCACATGGGTTCGTTGAAGATGTCGATCGTCACCGGTGCCACCGAGCTACCGATGTAGACACCGTCATCGAGGACTCGAAGCGCGACCGCATCCGGCGGCGGTGGCGGTGCTGTGGGGGACGAGTGGGGCGACGTGGACGACTCCCACGGATAGGCGACGACGACAGCGACGCCCACGACTGCCACCACGACGGCGGCCGCGGCAAGGCCAACCCACAGCCACGGCTTGCGCTTGGGCGGGGGCGCCTGAAGTAGCGGTTGACCCCACGACGCGCCAGACCATCCGGTCGGGTATGGCACGGGCGCCGATTGCGCGGGCCACCCGTGTGGTGCGGAGTTGCTCGCCGGCCCGTGCGGCGCAAAACCACCGGGAGGCTGGCCGGCAAACGCGGCCGGCGGGGATGTCACCTGGCTGCGCTGCAAAATATCGGTCGCACGATCCCGGTCGGATGAGGCCAGCGCGGCCAAGGCGGCCGCTGACAGATCACCGCAGGTGGCGTAGCGGTCCGCGGGATTCTTGGCCATGCCGCATGCGATCACCCGGTCGAAGGCCTCCGGGATGCCCGGCCGCAAAGTGCTGGCGCGGGGGATCGCCTGGTTCAGGTGTGCGCTCATCACGCTGACCTGGTCGCCCCGGTACGGCGGAGATCCCGTCAAGCACTCAAACAACACGCAGGTCAGTGCGTAGATGTCGGCCTGATAGGTCACTTCTGCGTCGGTGAACCGCTCTGGAGCCATGTATTTGAAGGTGCCCACCGTGGTGCCGATCTGTGTCAGCTTTTCGTCGGTGCTGGCACTGGCGATCCCGAAGTCGACGAGATAGGCGAAGTCTTCGGAGCTGACCAGGATGTTTTCCGGCTTTACGTCGCGATGCAGCACCCCGGCGACGTGCGCGGCGTCGAGCGCCGAGCCGATCTGGCGGATGATCGCCACCGCCCGTGCCGGGGACATCGGTCCGTAGCGGCTCAACATGCCGGCTACGTCCGAACCGTCGATCAGGCGCATATCCACATAGAGCTGCCCGTCGATCTCGCCGAAGTCGTGAATCGGCACCACGTGTGGCTCCTGCAGCCGTCCCGCGGTGCGGGCCTCACGCTGCATGCGCGCGCGGAAGACCGGGTCGCCGGACAGCGTATGGGACATCAACTTCAGCGCCACGATCCGTTCCCGCACCGTGTCTTCAGCCTCGTAGACGTCGCCCATGCCGCCGCGGCCCACCAGTCGGCGCAGCAGGTACTGCCCGAACTGCTCACCCTCCCGCGAATCCGCGGTCGCGTCACCCATCGCCGACTCCTAACCCGCCAAACGCGCGCGTGCCAGGCATAAGGCTAATGGTTACGGCATCCGCTTGGCGTCCGTCGAAGCAAATCCCAGCAATCTATGCAGAGCGTGTGAGCGGGCTGTCCCTGGATGATGTCACTCGACGCTCGCCTTCTCGCGGTTCTTGTCGTGGATGTACGCGGCGCTTACGTCGTCAGCGACGCCCAACCCGCGCAGGCAAAAGCGGAGAGCCCGCTTTCGTACGACGATTGGGTCGGAATCCCCTTTCGCCCATTGGCCTACGACATTCGTCCAGACGACGCCGTGGATCGACATCGCCTCCTCGACCGGATCCCCATCGGCGAAGAGTCCCAGACGCGTCCCGCGGTCGATTTGTTCGATCAGCGGGCGCAGAATCGCGCTGAAGGCGGGCGAGAACAGTTCGGGTGAGGCAAAGATGTGTGAGTATGCCTCGAGCGTCAAGTCGCGGGAGGCGGATTGGTGGTCGAAGGCCAAATCCAGGCGCCCTTCGATCCAGGCAGTAACAGCGCCAACTGGCCCCTGGTCGGCCATGTCCGCTATCAGCCGCTCCATCTCGACACGCGCGGTTTCCAGGAACATCGCCGTGACTAGCTTTTCTTTGGAGTCGAAATGTCGATAGAACGCGCGTGTGCTCAGCTGCGTTCGGGCGAGCACCTGGGCGACGCAGAGCGCGCCGAGACCATCCTCCCGCGCGATGGCAAGTGCAGCCTCCAGGATCGCTTCCTGGATGCGTGGATCGGGTTCGAGTTTGGGGCGGCCCCTGTGGACGGCTTCCATTTCGTTTAACCCTGGCCTTTCCGCCTCAAGCCGAGGCATCGTAAGTGCCGAGACAGTTGCCGAACGCCTTGCGGACATGTCCTAGTACCAGTCCATGGTCGGCAAGCTCGAACGTGTGCGTGCCGCGGCGCCCTGGCTTGTGACCGTCGGCCCAATCCTGCGCGGTGGCTTCCGCGCATCGCTGAACGTAAAACCAAGCTGTGCATAGCTTCTGGCTACAGTGGTCGCTGGATCCGTCTGCAGATCAGCGAACGAGACGCCGACAAAGCGGCCACCACCGAACTCTCGCCAGAAGTCCATCACCCGTTCGATGACTTCCGCCCAGCACGTCAGCTGTTCGGCGGCGATGAGACTGCACACCGAACCCAAAACTTTCGCTGGATCACGATGACTCCAAAGGAATTTAGCGTTCGGGTAATTTTCCACGAACTTGAGCACATCCCGATGGAACGCGTGCGTCTTGCGCACATCACAGCCTGATACCCACTGTACATCTTGCCGAAGCCGGACAACCCCGTCGAAGTGGAATGTGCGGAAGGTCATACCCATCAGACCCTGGATCAACGCCTCATCGGCTCCCAGCTCGAACCGGCTTATTAGAGGCCGGTTTTCGGCTGCCGCGCCTATTTTCGTCATATCCATCGGCGGGACGAAGCCGTTGGCTTGCGGCATCGTGCCGAAGTAGAGGAAGAACTCGACGCCGGCCGCCGGCGCGTCAATGTTCCCGTCGTAGAGCAAGTTCCGGATGGTCAACGTCGGATGAGCGCCGGCCAGTTGGAGACAGTTGCCATCGCGTTCGTCCGTGGACCAGATCGCCTCGCGGTTCCCGTCGAGGTTTCTGTCGAGATCGTCGACCACCCCGTTCATCGTCTGCCACCCGACGTAACGGGCGGTGCCCCGACTGCCAGGACTGGGTCGGGGCCTGCCCGCAGCGTGGCATCGGTGCCGGCCGTCACCAACTCAGTTGATAAAGCAGCCTCAGCTATCGAATGCGGCAGCCACGCCAGCGGGTTCTTCCACGCTTGTGGCTGCGCGTCGGTCACGTCCCTCCCTCTCGGCGCTGAAGGGCAAATTACGAAAACAACGTTTCCGATCTGCAAACGCTACACGCGTGTAGGCAGATGTCAACGAGTACACGAAATTATCCCGCTCGACAATTCAGGTCATGCAAACGGTGGAAAACAACAGCACCGGCCAGGAAACAACTGACCCCAGGAATGACACCACCAGGTCGGCACCCTGCATCTGGCGCAGGTGCTCAGTGTGGGTGCTCGACCAAACGAGTCCGACGATGAGATACGGGGTGCCCAGGATGACTGCGATGCCCATCAACTCGGCGATGGTCAGCTGGTAGCCGAGAATCTGACTGAGTTTCGTGAGCATCGGTGGTCCTTCATCCAGATTGCGCCTCGCGGTTATCGTTGCACTCCGCGACAACGGTGTGAGAATCTCGCACGGCTCGGAGCGTGTCCCGGGCCTTGAGAAGCTCTGCCCTGCTTGGGGGGTGCGGTTTTGTCTGTCTGGTTTGACCGGGCCGACCGGGCGATGGCCCCGCTTCGGCGCGTGCTGGCCTACCAAGTCAGCATCGAGGCATTAATCGAGTTGGCGATGTGGCTCGCGATTCCATATTTGGGGATTGGCCTGGTGTGGGCCCTGGTTCACCCCGACCAGACACATCAGCTTCAGACGCGACTGGAAAGGGTGTTGCCAGCAGGCGCGGACGTCGTGGGCTTCGGGGTGATGATGGCATTCTGGCCGGCCTCGATACAGATCGCGGACGCATGTCCAGCCCAGTGATGGGCAGTATTAGGCTGCGGCCATGCCGATCGATCGTGCCGCGCTCGTTGCGGGCAGCATCCGACTCGCCTCTGGTGTTCAATTTCTCGTCGACCCGCTGCGTGCGAACCGGCTCTGGGGCGATCCGGAAGTCCCAACGCCGACGGCGCGGCTGCTATTGCGGTCCATGGGCTACCGCGACGCCCTGATCGGTGGGCTGCTCCTGACGGCGGGGCTGCGCGGCAAAAACACCCGCGGCTGGTTCCTGGCCTCCGGTGGCGCCGACGCGGCAGATCTCCTCGGCGGGTTGAGTGTCCATCACGAGTTGAAGCGCTCGCAGCAACTCGTCGGACTCGGCGGCGCCATCGTCGGGGTCGGGGTCGGGTTGTGGGGCGCGACCCGACGGACCGCGGCCGCAACTGAGGACCCGGCAAAGTGAGTATCGGAATCGGTGTCCTGACCTTTGTCACCGACGAGGGCATTGGCCCAGTGGAGCTGGGCCGGGCACTTGAGCAACGCGGTTTTACCTCGCTGTTCCTCGCTGAGCATTCGCACATTCCGGTCGATGCAAAGACGCCGTATCCGATGGGCGGCCCGATTCCCCGGAAGTACTACCGCACCCTGGATCCGTTTGTGGCGTTGACGGCCGCGGCCGTCGCAACCGAGACATTGGTTTTGGGCACTGGCATTGCATTGGTCCCGCAACGTGATCCGATTCTGACGGCCAAAGAGGTTGCGTCGTTGGACCTGGTGTCCGGGGGAAGGTTCCGCTTCGGCGTGGGCGTGGGCTGGCTGCGCGAAGAGATCGCCAACCATGGCGTGGATCCCAAGGTGCGCGGGCGCGTGTCTGACGAGCGACTGCGCGCGATGATCGAGATCTGGACGCAGGAGAAGGCCGAATTCCATGGCGAGTTTGTAGATTTCGATCCTATCTACAGTTGGCCGAAGCCGATGACGAAGCCGTACCCGCCGCTGTATATCGGAGGCGGCCCTGCGATTTATCCGCGCATCGCCCGGCTGAATGCCGGGTGGCTCTCGATGACCCCGTCATCGAAGGTCTTGTCGAGTCAGCTCGAGGAGCTGCATGCCGTCGCCGGTGACGACGTACCGGTAATCAACTTCCACGGCGGGGAACCGACGGCGAAAGCTGTTGAGGGTTACCTTCCACTGGGGGTGGAGCAGCTGTTGCTGGACCTCCCGACCGAGCCTCGCGACGAAACACTGCGACGTCTGGATGACTGGCAGGCCGAGTTCGCCAAACTTTCCTAGTGAACGGCACGGCGCCAACCCTGGATCGGCCGTGGCGGCGACCGGGAGTGCTGCCGTACGTAATCAAGCGCGTGCGCGGAGTGCTCCGTCCGCCGATCACGGTTTACCGGGCACCGTCGGACATCGTGATCGGGCACGACCTGCCTGTCGTAACGAGAGATGGAACGACGTTGCGGGCCAACGTATATCGTCCGGAGGGCGACGACCGGCGGCCGGTGATCCTCTCGATTCATCCGTACGGGAAGGATAAGTTGCCAACCCGCCGCCGCGGCCGGTGGAGCTACTCGTTTCAGTACCGCATCATGCGGCAGCCCGGACCGTTGCGGTTCTCGTCGTTGACGGGCTGGGAGGCGCCCGATCCGGCGTGGTGGGTCGAGCGGGGTTTTGCCGTGGTCAACGCCGACCTGCGCGGATGCGGCCACTCCGAGGGCACTGCGCAACTGCTGTCGGCGCAGGAGGGGCGCGACGTCTACGACGTCGTGCAGTGGGCCGGTGAGCAGCCGTGGAGCGACGGCCGGGTCGTCATGATCGGGGTGTCCTACCTGGCCATCAGCCAGTACGGCGCCGCGGCTCTGCGGCCGCCTGCCCTGAGCGCGATCGTCCCTTGGGAGGGCTTCTGCGATCCCTACCGCGACTTCGCAATGCCGGGAGGTATCCGCGAAAAGGGGTTTATGCGCGTCTGGGGCACCGTGCTGCGACGCACTATCCGGCAAGCGTATGACCTGATTGCGATGCAGCGGACACATCCCCTCCGTGACGGGTTTTGGGCGTCGCTGACGCCTGACCTGTCGAAGATCGATGTGCCGATGCTCGTGTGCGGCAGCTTCACCGACCAGTCGCTGCACACCAGTGGATCCATGCGGGTGTTCACCAGCGCCGGCTCCGCGCACGCGCGTCTCTACACCCACCGCACCGGCAAGTGGTCGACCTTCTACTCCGACGAAGCGCTGGACGAACAACTCAGGTTCATTCGCGGTGTGCTCGACGGCTCGGCGCCCGCCCGCCGATCGGTTCGCCTCGAGGTTCGTGAGGACGGACGCACAATCACCTCCGTCCGCGAGGAATCCGAGTGGCCCTTGGCGCGGACGGTATGGCGGCCGCTGTACCTGGCCGCGCCCGGTTCACTCGCGGAAAGGCCGCCGATAGAGGGCGGCCACGTCGCATTCCCTACCCGGTCGCGAGCGGCGGCGTTCACGTGGACATTCGCCGAAGACACCGAGCTAACCGGGCCGATGAGCGCGCGGTTGTGGGTCGAGACTTCCGGCTGTGACGATGCCAATCTGTTTGTCGGAGTAGAGAAATGGTGCGACGGAAGGTTTGTTCCCTTCGAGGGTTCGTTCGGCTACGGCCGTGACCGCGTGGCCACCGGATGGCAGCGCGCGGCGCTGCGGCGACTCGACCCGACTGAGTCCCAGCCCTGGGAGCCGGTGCCGACCTGCACCGATCCGCAGCCGCTGCGCCCCGGCGAGATCGTCGCGGTCGACGTCGCATTGCGCCCGTCGGCAACGCTATTCCGCGCGGGAGACGAACTGCGCCTGCTTGTTGCGGCCCGCTGGCTGGCGCCCGTCAATCCGCTCTTCGGATCGTTTCCCTCGCGCTACGCGCGATCACCTCGCGGCACTGTGACCCTGCATTGGGGCCAGGATCGTCCAGCGCATTTGCTGATTCCGCAGATCCCGGCCCCAACCGTTTTATGACGTCGCTAGGGTTTGAGCATGACGACAGATGATCCCGCGGACGTCGGCTCCCGCATCGATCCGGTTCTCGCCCGGAGTTGGTTGCTGGTCAACGGCACGCATGTCGACCGGTTCCAGTCCGCGGCGCACTCGCGAGCCGACATTGTCGTACTCGACATCGAGGATGCTGTCGCGCCTAAGGACAAGGACTCGGCCCGCGACAACGTGGTGCGTTGGCTCGGCGCCGGAAACACCGATTGGGTTCGGGTCAACGGCTTCGGCACCCCTTGGTGGGCCGACGATTTAGTCGCGTTGGTCGATACTCCGGTCGGAGGTGTGATGTTGGCGATGGTCGAATCGGTGGACCACGTCACCGAGACCGCGAAACGACTGCCCAACGTGCCGATCGTGGCGCTGGTGGAAACGGCCCGAGGGCTGGAACGCATCACCGAGATCGCCGCGACCAAGGGCACTTTCCGATTGGCCTTCGGCATCGGCGACTTTCGCCGTGACACGGGCTTTGGCGACGACCCGTCGACCCTGGCTTACGCACGGTCACGCTTCACCATCGCCGCCAAGGCGGCCAACCTGCCCAGTGCGATCGACGGGCCAACGATTGGCTCCAACGCGCTGAAGCTCATCGAGGCCACGGCCGTGTCCGTCGAATTCGGCATGACCGGCAAGATCTGTCTCTCGCCCGACCAATGCTCGGTGGTAAACGAAGGCCTCTCGCCGTCGCAGGACGAAGTCGCCTGGGCCAAAGAGTTTTTCGCCGAGTTCGAACGCGACGGGGGAGAGATCCGAAACGGTTCCGACCTGCCGCGCATCGCACGCGCCACCAAGATCCTCGAGCTGGCTCGCTCGTACAGCATCGGAACGTCCGACTTCGACGACGAATCGGTGCACACGCCCGCTCCGTCTGATACCTATCACTACTGAGTGTTAGGCGGCATGCTTAGCGAGCTCGATGCCAACTCGGACCTCGATATTGCTGATCGTGATTGCCGGCCCGCGCGGCGGTGCCCCGGACCGGTATCTCTTGCCCGTTGGGGTAGTGAATTCAGCTGTGTGCGTGTGGTTTTTGTCGGAGCTCGTGCCGACCCGCCAGCCAGCGGCTTCCTTGGCGTAATTGCAGCGTTCACACAACCCGAGCCCGTTCTCGACGGTAGTCGGGCCGCCTTCGGCCCAGGGTTGAGCATGGTCGCGGTGCCGAATAGGCGCGTCGCAGTACGGAGTGCGACAACGCTGATCCCGCAGTTCGATGAATTTGGTCAGGCCGCGGGGAAACAGCCTTGCCCGTGATTCCATCGATACCAGTGACCCCGTCCGCGGATGCGTGTAGAGCCTGCGCAGCGTCGCCCGGGACTGCCGGTCGCCAACGGAGCGCGCCACCATCGAGCGGGCAACAGCCGCGGGGATCGGACCATAGCCGGATACGTCAGCCGGCGTGCTGTCACCGCCGAACAACGTTTCATCCGACATGACGAGGTTGACCGCAATCGGAGTTGGCACCGCCGCTTCGCGGCCGGTGACCCGTTCGACCAGAGTGTCTGCCATGATCTGCCCGCGTGAGCGCCCGTCGCCGCGGGTGTCGGCTTCGCGACGCAGCGTCGCGTAAACCGCAACGCCCTGAGCTACCGGCAGTAGTGCAGTCACATAAGTCATGGTGTCGGGCGCCGGCCGAATGGTGACGGTGCGTTCGGTTTCGGCCTTTGCGGCCCGGTCGACGACAGCATGCGGGTCCAGCCGATACGCGATTGCCTTGGCGGCGGCGGCCATCCGCGCATCGCCCATGCCGTCGAGGCCCGCCGGGTCACCGCACAACTCGGCATCTAGCGTGCGCCGGTCCTCGAGGTCCAGACAGGCGCTTTCGCGCACGATCAGGGTGGCGCGCCACTCCGAGAGCGCCCCGGTTTCCAGGGCGCGCAGCGTGTGCGGCATCTCGTGCACGAGGGCCTTCGCAAAGCCCAGATGCCGGCCGCCCCGGGCGGGTGAATCCCGTCGCGCCAGGGCGATCTCGCTGGCCATTCCGCGGCCGCGCCGCGCGGACGGCATGCCGGCGGCCGATTCGGCGGCTCGCCGTGCCGCGTCCAGAGCGGCCGCAGCCCTGGCCTGGCCCGCTGCAGCCGCGGATTTGATCGTCTCCAACTCGGCTATCCGCTCGATCAACGCCGATTGGTCAGCCGTCGGGTCGACGGCAACTAATGTATCGAACATACATTCGATTATGCCACACCCCGCCGACCGCGTTGACTCATCAGAAATGCGCGCGAATGGGTGGGTCGTTGCCTCACTGAAAATGCGCGCGTAGACGGCGTGTCTGCCGGCTTGGTCAGCAATGAGTTCGGTAGGCCCAGGTGATGGGGTTGACATTGGGCGAGCGCAGAGCAAGTGACGCAGGCAGCGGCGATCCGTTACCAGCAGGCCAGTAAGCGCGGGAAGAGCCGGATTCTCGACGAGTTGTGCGCCAATACCGGCTGGCATCGCAGCCATGCCCGTAAGGCGCTCACAGCCGCGCTGGCGCCTGCGGTCGTCACCGTGCGCGGTCCCCGGCCAGTGACGTACGGGCCCGAGGTCATCGCCGCATTGACGGTCTGCTGGACGGTGCTCGGAATGCCCGCCGGCAAACGGCTCGCCCCCGTGCTCGCAGAGCTGGTGGCAGTGCTGCGTCATTTCCGGGAGCTGGTCATCAGTGATGAGACCGCGGCGTTGCTGGTCTCGATGTCGACATCAGCCAGGGGACGGAAGTCCCGACCTCGCTAATCTGGCGAACTGAGCACTGGCGGCCGGATCCGGGTGGCGCGGGTCTACGACGACGTCGACCCCGACGGCGGGCAGCGTGTTCTGGTCGATCGCATCTGGCCGCGAGGGTTCCATAAGGACGGCCCCCGGGTAGGGGATGTGGGAGAGGGACCTCGCGCCGTCGAAAGAACTGCGCGAGTGGTACCACCACCAACCGCATCTGTTCGACGAGTTCGCGAGCTGACCAAGCACGAAGTCATCACGCTGGTGACGGTCAGTCGCGACCTGGATATCAGCCAAGCTGCTGTACTGGCGAAGGTGCTGAAAGGCCACTGAAAGCTGGTGATTCGTTGCACCGGGCGTGAGACGATCGTCGGATGCACCTGGGGTTGCACGCGCTCGGAATCGGTGCCGGTGCCGATCGGGCGGTGATCGACGCCGTCGCTTCCGCGGCGGACGACCACGGTTTCGCCACCCTCTGGGTGGGCGAACACGTCGTGATGGTGGACCGTTCCGAGTCGCGTTACCCGTACTCCGACGACGGCGTCATCGCCGTTGCAGCCGAGGCTGATTGGCTCGACCCGATGATCACGTTGAGCTTCGCAGCCGCGGCCTCGTCTCGGATCAAACTCGCCACCGGCGTGTTACTGCTGCCTGAACACAACCCTGTGGTGGTCGCCAAACAGGCCGCGAGCCTGGACCGGTTGAGCGGTGGACGGCTGACCCTCGGCGTGGGCGTCGGATGGTCCAAGGAGGAATTCGACGCGCTCGGAGTGCCGTTCGCGCTTCGCGGGGCCCGCACCGCCGAATACGTCGCCGCGATGCGCACATTGTGGCGCGAGGACATCGCCTCCTTCGACGGGAAGTTCGTGTGCTTCGACTCGATCCGAGTGAACCCCAAGCCCGTTCGTGATCGTCGCATCCCCGTCGTGGCCGGGGGTAATAGCGACCCGGCGCTGCGGCGGGTGGCGGCGTGGGGGGACGGTTGGTATGGGTTCAACCTCGACGGCATAGCCGCGGTGCGCGCGAGTATCGCCAAGCTCGAGCGGCTGTGTGCCGAATCGGGGCGCGACCGTGCCGAATTGCGGCTGGCCGTGGCGTTGGTTCGTCCCGAAGTTGGCGACGTCGGGGCGCTCGCAGAGATGGGCGTCGACGAATTGGTTCTCGTCGAGGCGCCGCCGGATAATCCGGACGCCGTGTCCGCCTGGGTTGCGGCGCTGGCTGACCGGTGGATGCCGTTGGCTACCTCGTGATCTCGGCCAGCGCTGATGCCGTGTCGAGGTCCGCGTAGGCGAACGAATACTTCTGCGCCAGCGAGACGGCGATATCGCGCCGCTGCCATGCGCCGGCGCTGGCGGTTACTAGCCACAACGTCAGTCCATGCGCCACCGACGCCCGGTAGCGCAGCCAGATCTCGTCCGAACTGGGCAACTCGTCGGCGGGCAGCCCGAGCGCGCCGCGGTACTCCTCAAGGAGGTCGCGCTCGCTGCGGCGCCGATCCTCAACCGTCAAGGCGCCCTGTAGGAAATAGCCCACATCCAGCGACCAATTGCCGCGGCGGGCCACCTGCCAGTCGAGGAATCCGACCTCACCGCTCGGCAGCAGATAGGTATTGCCGATGTGCGGGTCGCCGTGCAACAAGGTCTGCGGCGACGTGGTCAGCGTGTTGATGTATGGCTTCCAGATGGAATCGATCAGCTGGTCGATGGTCAGCGACAGGACCTCTTTGGGCGCGTCGTCGCCGAGTTGCTCCAGCGCCGCAGGCAGGGGCGCAAACTGCATGCCTTCCCACGTCAGGAACGGTTCGAGCCACCCCAGTGCGGGTTCGCGCAGTACACGGTCGCCCCAGTATTGACCGTGCAGCCGGCCCAGCGCGTGCATGCCGGTGGCGGCTTGCTCGACGGTCATCGGCCGGGTGCCATCGCGGGGATCGGCCCCTCGCTCGGTGAGGTCCTCCATGATCATCATGAAGTCGTACTCGTCCTCGTCGATTGCGGCGCCGTAGACGATGGGATGTTCCAGCGGCAACGCCACTTCATTCATAAACAGTCGCGGCTCGTGAAACATGCCGCTGGTCAAGCGAATCAGGTCTTTGTGCGCGGGATCTGCGGCCTTCGCGAACACGGTCGCCGGCCCATTGCAGGTCGAGCCCGCGGAGTAGTTCAAGCCCAGTCGGGCGCGCCGATTCGTCCCGTCGTCGCGACCCACGACTGTCACCGCCTCGACCACAGCACCCGGATGGTCGCCAGCCAGTGCCGCCGACATCCACTCGGGTGTGATGTCAGCCCAGCTCTTGGGCACTGACAGGGCGGTGGTCGTCACGGGCGGACCCTTTCGTTCTAACGCGACAGTCAGAGAAACGACACGTATCGTTTCCTAAATGACGGTAACTGTAGACCGCGTCGGCCGCCCGCGCGATGCCCAGTTGCACGTTGCGATCCTGGCCGCCACTCGCGAACTCCTGGCGATGGGCAGCTACGGCGAGCTGTCGATGGAAAGTGTCGCGGCGCGCGCTGGCGTCGGGAAGAAGACCCTCTACCGGAGGTGGTCGTCAAAAGCGCCACTGGTCGCCGAGGCGGTCCTACAGGCTTACGGGGGGGCGGGATCGTTCCCCGTCGCCGACACCGGAGACATTCGGGACGACCTGCGCTTGTGGCTGGACGAGCACGCAGCATTCCTCGCCGAGCCGCCTAATGCGGCGTTGGTGCGGGCCCTCGTCGCCGCCGCGGCGGCCAGCCCGGTCGATGGTGCGGCCCTGTATCAGCAGTTGAGCGCACCCCAGCATGCCGGATTGATGACGCGACTTCGGCAGGCCGTCGACGAGGGGCAAATCCGCACCGAGACAGACCTCGACGCCGTCGCTGACGCGGTGATCGGGACGTTGTTGTTCCACGCACTGACGCGCGTGACCTCAGGGGCGAAGGCCCAGTTTGTCGGGCTGCTCGACGCGCTGCTCGACGGCGTGCGTCAATAGTCAAGTTGCGCCAGCGTGATGTCACCGAGTCGTTGATTCTCGTCGAGGGATAACGCCGCCGGGACCATCTCACTAGTTACCAGCCCGTGGTGCGCTGTGAGCTCATCGACGATATCGAAACTACGCGCAATCGACTCCGGTGTGTCGACGATGATGGTAGTCACCGGCACCCGTCGAGCAATCTGAAATAGCTTATCCCCGTGCGGTTTATGATCGCCGTGGAACCCCCAAACGCCGCGCAGCACCGTCGCCCCGCGGGCCGTCCTGGAGCGCAGCAGTTGTTGGACAAGCGCACGGTGGATCGGCAACCCGTCGTTCCTGGTCGCTTCGGCGGTGTACACCATCAGCTTCTGCCACAGGGCACGTCCTTGGTCGTCGGTGGCCGGCAGCTGCTGAGGGCGTGCGAAGAGCTCGCCATCGCGTTTGCACAGTCGCACCCGTTCGACAGTCTGTAATAGGTTGGGGATCGAGGCCGCGAGTTCCGTTGCGGCGGTTGAAACTTGGGTGGTCGAACCGATGGCGATGATCATCAGCGGCACATTGACGTTGCGCCCGAAAAAGCGAGCTCTGCGGCGCTCGCCATGGGCGGTGCCGTCGACGCCGAGAAGCACTATGGCACCGGCGAATCCGCGTCGACGTAGCAGATCGCATATCGCATAGTGCGCCTGCTTCCCGGCGACGCGTTCCTGGCGCCCCATGTAGACGGTGAGTTTGGCGGCGTCGCCGTTGTGAGCCCCGTTTTGGTCAATGAAGTCGCGCAGCGCGCTGGTCCCCAGTTGCGGGGTGACCAACCGCGCCCGCTCCAGGGTCACCAGTCCGCGGCCGGTCATTGCGGCCACGTCGCTGACCAGGGAGCGGATCTTCGGTTCGGTATCGACCGCTGTGATCGCCACCGCCGGATCCTCGGACAGGCTCAGTGATACGTCGCTGCGTAGTTCGTGGCTCGGCCCAAAACTGGCGACACCTCGCAGCATTACGCTGGTTGCGATATTGCTAGTGCCGAAAAGATCCAGCATCGCGTCGGCCAGAAACCGGCCCTCTTGGTGCCGCTTGCCGATTGCGCGTTGGCGCTCGGCGCAATAGGTGGTCAACTTCAAGCACGGCTGGTTCATAGGTGGCGCCCGACCCATAGTCCCAGAAACGCCGCGGCGATCCCGAGCACCACGCTGACGATGATATTGGCGGCCGCCGCCCACGTCTGACGCTCCTCGCCGAGCCGCTGGGTTTCCAGCATCCAGGTGGAGAAGGTGGTGTAAGCGCCGACGAACGCGGTGCCGGCCAGCAGGGCCGCGTCCTTGCTCAACGCCAGGCCACCGAGCAGTCCCAGCACCGCAGCTCCGCTGATGTTGACCGCAAGCGTTCCGAAGGGAAACGGCCTGGCCAACCGGCGGGCCACCGCGCGGTCCACCAGGAAACGCAGCACCGACCCGATGCCGCCGATGATCACGACGCCAACCCAGACTAAAGCCGTCGTGACTGCCGTGCCTGTCACCCTCGCATCCGTACCTGGCGTACCAACTTGGTGGCCAGATGCACCGCCAACAATCCGAACGTGATGCTGGTGACGGCATAGCCAGCGGCCAGGCCCCAATGGCCATGTTCGATCATCTTCACGATCTCGACCTGCACCGATGAGAAAGTAGTTAAACCGCCGCAGAATCCGGTGCCGAGCAGGGGGCGCCGATAACTCGAAAGCGGCAACCGCTCCAGGAATCGGGTGGTGAAATAGCCGACCAGGAAGGCGCCGACGATGTTTACGGTGAATGTCGACCATGGCCAGTGATGCGGGTCGCGGGCGATGAGGGTGTTCATCGCCACACGGCCCAGGGTGCCGAGCCCTCCGCCGACGAAGACCGCCCCAAACTCGCGATAATCATGTGCCACGGGTGATCCCTTCATTTGCGAGCGGCAGTTAGCAGCGTAGGGGGAGGCTGACAAATAGGTGAACTCGGGAAGTATCTAGGGGGTCAGGAAAGTACTTGGCGAGTCAGAGAAGTGGGGCTCAGGCAGAATTGCTAGGCATGGTGGCCAACCCACGTGCCGGTCAGCCGGCCCAGCCCGAAGACCTTGTCGATCTACCCCATCTGCTAACCGCGTACTACTCGATCCAACCCGATCCCGACGACGTCGCTCAACAGGTGGCGTTCGGCACGTCAGGGCACCGGGGTTCGGCGCTGAACGGCGCCTTCAATGAGGACCACATCCTGGCGATCACCCAAGCCATCGTCGAGTACCGCGCCACGCATGGCACCACCGGGCCGCTGTTCATCGGCCGTGACACGCACGGGCTCTCTGAGCCGGCATGGGTGTCGGCGCTGGAGGTGCTCGCAGGCAATGAGGTGGTGGCTGTCGTCGACAGTGCTGACCGGTACACGCCGACACCGACGATCAGCCACGCGATCCTGACCTACAACCGCGGACGTACCGAGGCGCTGGCCGACGGGATCGTCGTCACGCCGTCGCACAACCCACCGTCCGATGGTGGCTTCAAGTACAACCCGCCCAACGGCGGCCCGGCCGACACCGACGCGACCAACGCAATCGCCAAGCGTGCCAATGAGATTCTGCGTGCCGGCGGCGCAGGGGTGAAGCGCGTGCCGCTAGCCCGGGCGCTGCAGACGGTGCAGCGCCACGACTATCTGGACAGCTATGTCGCCGACCTGCCGAACGTGGTCGACGTCGACATCATCCGCAAGGCCGGGGTGCGGATCGGCGCCGACCCGCTCGGCGGGGCCAGCGTGGACTACTGGGCGGCGATCGCCGAACGGCACAACCTCGACTTGACCGTGGTCAATCCGCTGGTCGACGCGACGTGGCGGTTCATGACGCTCGATCACGACGGCAAGATCCGGATGGACTGCAGCTCGCCGGATGCGATGGCAGGGCTCATCACGATAATCGCCAACTCGGATCGCTACCAGATCGCTACTGGCAACGACGCCGATTCCGACCGGCACGGCATCGTCACCCCCGACGGCGGGCTGATGAACCCGAACCACTATCTGGCGGTGGCCATCGACTACCTCTACACCCATCGGCCGTCCTGGCCGGCGGGCATCGCCGTCGGCAAGACCGCGGTCAGCTCCTCGATCATTGACCGGGCGGTCGCCGGCATCGACCGCAAGCTGGTCGAGGTGCCGGTCGGATTCAAGTGGTTCGTCGACGGGCTGATCGGCGGCACCATCGGTTTCGGTGGCGAGGAGTCGGCGGGGGCATCCTTCCTGCGGCGCGACGGATCCGTGTGGACCACCGACAAGGACGGCATCACCTTGGCATTGCTGGCCTCCGAGATCCTCGCCGTTACCGGTGCCACGCCGTCGCAGCGTTATCAGGAACTGGCTGACAAGTACGGCACCCCCTACTACGCCCGGGTCGACGCCCCGGCTGATCGCGAGCAGAAGGCGCGGCTGTCCAAGTTGTCGGCCGAGCAGGTGACCGCTACCGAGTTGGCTGGTGAGCCCATCACCGCCAAGCTGACCACCGCTCCCGGTAACGGTGCGCCGCTGGGCGGACTTAAGGTGACGACGGCCAACGCCTGGTTTGCTGCCCGCCCGTCCGGAACCGAGGACGTCTACAAAATTTACGCCGAATCTTTCAACGGGCCCGCTCACTTGGCGGAGGTGCAGGAAGCTGCTCGACAGGTGGTGAATAAAGTCATCGGGTGACTATTTCCCTCCGCCTTGCCCGCCCGGGGAGGCGTGGGATCAATTCTGCCGGGCTGCCGCGCGAAGTCTGGATCCTCAGCTGGGCGAATATCATGATCGCCCTGGGCTACGGCATCGTTTCGCCGGTGATGCCGGCTTTCGCGCGCACCTTCGGGGTCAGCATCACGGCGGTGGCTTTCTTGATCACCGTCTTTTCGGTGAGCCGGCTGTGTTTTGCCCCGGTAAGCGGTCTCTTGGTGCAGCACTTGGGTGAGCGGCGGATCTACATCGGTGGTTTGCTGGTCGTCGCATTGGCCACCATCGCGTGCGCTCTCTCCCAGACTTACTGGCAACTGCTGCTTTTCCGTGTCATCAGCGGCATCGGGTCAACGATGTTTTTCGTCTCGGCGCTGGGACTGATGATCCACATCAGCCCGGTCGACGAACGCGGACGGATCGCGGGCATGTTCACCACGTCGTTCATGATCGGCGCAGTCGGCGGGCCAGCGATCGGAGGCCTGACGGCCGGCTGGGGGTTGACCGCTCCGTTCATCTTCTACGGCGTTGCCCTGCTGGGCGTGGCAGTGGTGCTCGTTTACGGCTTGCGGAATTCGACGCTGGGCGAGCCCCGGGAATTGACACGATCAACGGTGACAATGCGCGAGGCGCTGCGGTTCCGTGCCTATTGGGCGGTGCTATTCGCGAATTTTGCGACGGGCTGGTCGGCGTTCGGGCTGCGCATCGCGCTGGTCCCACTGTTCATTTCCGACGTGATGGGCCGAAGCGTCGGCGTCATCGGCGTGGTGCTCGGGGCGTTCGCCGCGGGCAATGCTGTGGCCGTGATCCCCAGTGGCTACTTGTCTGACCGGATGGGCCGGCGCACGCTGTTGGTCGTCGGGCTGGCGGCGTCCGGTGTGGCAATCGTCGCGCTGGGCAATGTGACGTCGTTGCCGGCGTTCCTTGTCATTGCGGGTGCGTCGGGCGTGACGACGGGCATCTACATGTCGCCGCTGCAGGCCTCCGTCGCCGATATCCTCGGTAGCGAGGCGCGTGCCGGCACTCCGGTGGCGGCGGTGCAGATGATGGCCGATCTGGGCGCCATCATCGGCTCGATGACGGTCGGTTGGGTCGCCCAGCACCTGAGCTTCAGCTGGGACTTCATCATCAGCGGGGTGATTCTGCTGATCGCGGCCGTCGGCTGGGTGCTTTCGCCGGAAACGCGACCGATGCTCGACGTGGAACCAGATCTGTTGGCGTCTCAGGCGGACGTTGAGGCGGCCTGAGCAGCAACTTTGAAGCAAGGTTGTCAGTGGTGTAACTTCGGTTGGCACGACTTGGGGCTATGGCGCAGCTGGTAGCGCACCACACTGGCAGTGTGGGGGTCAGGGGTTCGAGTCCCCTTAGCTCCACCAGGTAAAACTCGAATTTCGACAGGCTACTCAGAGCCGTTTGACGACAGTTTTGACGACAATGGGCGTCCGGAATCGTCGCCCGTGTGTGCGAACAGCGTGCTCATCGAGTCCAGCGCTTCGCGCTGCACCGCCTCGATCACCTTGACGTAGGTGCCGGTGGTCACGGTGATCGAACTGTGGCGCAGGATCCGCTGCACCGTCGCAGGCTGCACCCCCATTGTGAAGAGCAGCGTTGCGCACGAGTGGCGAAGATCGTGCACCCGCAGTTGCGGGACGTTCGCCTTCTGGCAGAGACTGCGGAAAACACGATTTGCGTTCCGCGGTTCGATGAAGCCGCCTAGCGCGGTCGTGAACACCAGCCCCGTGGCGCGCCACCGCGCGCCGGCCGCAAACCGCTCTTGGAGTTGTCGCGTGCGGTGCGGGCGCAGGATGGTCACTAATGGGTCCGGTACGGGCAGCACCGCGACCGACGCGTCGGTCTTCACCGGGTCGAGCCGCAGTTGCCCGTCGACGCGATGCAGCGCTTGGCGGACCGTGAGTCGGCCCTCTTCGAGATCGACGTCAGCCCACGCCAGACCCAGCGCCTCGCCGCGGCGCAGTCCCATCGCCAGCGCGACCGCCCACAGCGCGTACAGCCGGTGCTGCTCAGCAGCCTCCAGAAAGCGAATAGCTTCAGGGCGAGTAAAGCTTCGAACCTTGCGATCATCGGTCACCCGCAGCTGAACCAGCCGCGCAACGTTTCGACTGAGCAGCTCCTCATCGACGGCATCTGGCGGCATCCTTTCCCTGGGCGCAGCACTGACATTTCGTACGAAGGTCGCTCAGCCATGCCCGGATGTCTGATGCCTGCAGCGTCTTCAACTTCCGCTTGCCGATGCCCGGCACGATGTGAAGACGAACATCGCCCTCATAGGTGGCATACGTCGTCCGCCGAATGCTCGGCTCGGCGATGTGCTCGAGCCAGTACGACATGTACTGGGCCACGGTCAGCGTTGTGGTGGCAACCGGAATTCCGCGCCGTTGTTGATCGCGCAGCTTATTGAGCTCGTCGAGGGCTTGGCGCTCGGTGTCACCGTAGACGCTGACGCGCTTGCGCCGCCCATCCGGTGTGTCAACGAAGAACTTGCCTTCCCACCGCCCGTCCGCGCGGCGATAGACACCGCCCTCGCCGTTTGCGTTGCGCTTCACCCGTTCCCGCGCAGCCATCACGCGACCCCGTCGATGAGGCCGGCGATGCACTCATCAAACGACTTTCGGACGATCCGCCGGCATCTGCCGATCTGCATCGACATGATCTGTTGCTCCGAGATCAGCCGACAGATCATCCATCGGCTCACGGCAAGTCGGTCGGCTGCGGCCTGCACCGTGCAGTCAACGTGAGCACCTCCAGCACTTCGCGACAGGGCGGATGACCGCTGGCCGCAACCCGCCACTGATGCGGCTTGCCAGCTCTACGCCCATCGGCGGCGCCGGCCGGTGACGCTCAGCCATCGCCCTGCGGTGTTAGGGCACCCCCGGTGTGCGCCGCGATGAAACGGTGGATCTCCGCCGCGGTAACACGGCGCGCAGCGCCGATATGGACCCATCCCAGCTCGCCGGCATCGAACAGCCGGTAGATCGACGAGCGCGAGATACGCAGTGCGGTCGCTGCTTCCGAAACAGTGAGAAGCAAGTGGCCGTTGACGGGCCTGCCCTCAAATGTGTTGTGGCCGGTCATCGCAGCCTCGCAAGGGTTTGTGGTTCATGCAGTCACCTCGTGTTTAGCCCGGATTTTTCACGAAATGTTGTACGTGTCGGGGTGTAGATAAGCGAAAGTGCCTGTCCTGCAAGGAAGAATTGGACTTCTCTACGGCTCAATTAGTCCCACGGGAAGGCACTTCGCAGGTGAAGAATATCGCGGTCGCATCGCGGGTGAAAGTCTCTGCTGACGGCCATGGTGTCGTGTCGCATGCCGGGATGGGAATGCTGCGCGAACTCGCCGACCGGACGGGCCTATCGGCGCAGGTCACCGCCGCGTTGGCCGACACCTACCGCGGCCCGTGGGTGTACGCACCCGGAGAGGTGTTCGCCGATCTAGCGGCCGCGGTCGCCGACGGCGCGGACTGCATCGACGCCGTCGGCCAGCTCTGCGGCGACCGTGAGCACGTGTTCGGGGCGAAGGCCTCGACGACCACGATGTGGCGACTGATCGATCAACGGATCGACGCCGCGCACCTCCCCGGAGTGCGGGCCGCCCGGGCTGAGGCGCGGTCGGCGGCCTGGAAGGCCGGAGCGGCCCCCGCACCGGATGGCTGGCTGCACGTCGACATCGACGCGACCCTGGTGATCGACCACTCCGACAACAAAGCCGGGGCTGCCCCGACCTGGAAGAAGACGTTCGGTCTTCATCCGCTGCTGGCGTTCCTCGATCGCCCGGAGATCGCCGGCGGGGAAGCCCTGGCCGGGCTGCTGCGCACCGGCAACGCCGGCTCCAACACCGCCAGTGACCACGTCATCGTCCTGGCTCGAGCACTGGAAGCGCTGCCGGCGCGGTGGCGGCCCGACCCCACCCATCCCGACGCGGCGGACACGCCGAAGGTGCTGGTGCGCTGCGACACCGCCGGGGCCACCCACACCTTCGCCGACGCGTGCCGCACCGCCGGGGTGGGATTCTCCTTCGGCTACCCCGTCGACACCCGCGTCCAGGACGCCGTGGACACCCTCAACCTCGGCGGCGCCTGGTATCCCGCGATCGACACCCATGGCGGCCTCCGCGACGGCGCCTGGGTCGCCGAGGCCACCGACCTGGTCAACCTGGCCTCGTGGCCGCCCGGAACCCGGCTGGTCCTACGCAAGGAACGACCCCATCCGGGTGCACAGTTGCGGTTCACCGACGCCGACGGGATGCGGGTCACCGCGTTCATCACCGACACCGGACCCGGTGTCGTACCCGGCCAAGTCGCCGGTCTGGAGCTGCGGCACCGTCAACATGCCCGCGTCGAAGACCGCATCCGCGAACTCAAAGCCACCGGCCTGCGCAACCTGCCGTGCCACTCCTTCTGGGCCAACGCCGCCTGGCTAGAAATCGTGCTGGCCGCCGCCGACCTGGTCACCTGGTGCCGACTCATCGGATTCACCGCTCACCCCGGCCTGGCCCGCGCCGAGATCAACACCTTCCGCTACCGAGTCCTGCACGTCGCCGCCCGCATCACCCGAGGCGCCCGCCAACAACGGCTACGCATCGACGCCACCTGGAGATGGGCATCAGCGATCGCCACCGCCTGGCAACACCTACGCACCGCCTTCGGATAGAACCCCGGCCCATCCGACCGACCGACGACGAAAGACCCCACCGGCCCTGGAAAGCCCGCCCCACCCGGCGACACGGGACCGATCAACCACGCCACCACACCAAAACCACTACCCAGCAACACAACTCGACACCAGACCAAGCCCACGTCAATTACCATGCAAAATCGAGGTTAGTGCTCTTCCACCACTGTAATTCGCGCCGGTGACTAGCCGTGCACAATATTTTGGACCCGGATTCTTGATAACGCTTTACGTTAATAACGTCCAGCGTTATCATTGATCGCGTGATCCGCTCGTTCCGGGACAAGGACACCGAGGCGATCTGGCAGCGCCGCTACGTCAAGAAACTCAGCCCGGAACTGAGCAAGCTCACCTATAACAAGCTCATTCTCATCAACGCCGCCGAGAGCATCAACGACCTGCGGGTACCCCCTGGCAACCGCCTGGAGAAGCTGGCCGGCGACCGCGTCGGGCAATACAGCATCCGCATCAACGACCAGTGGCGCCTCTGTTTCACCTGGAGTACCAGCGGCGCAGGGAACGTCGAACTCGTCGACTACCACTAGAAAGGAGAACACTATGGCCGACTTCGCACCCACCCACCCCGGCGAGATCCTCAAGGAGGAATTCCTCGACCCGATGGGGATCTCGCAGTACCGGATCGCCAAAGCGATCGATGTGCCACCACGGCGCATCAACGAAATCGTGCACGGCAAACGCGCAATCACCGCTGACACCGCATTGCGGCTCTCGCGTGCCTTAGGGCTGAGCGAAATGTTCTGGATCAACATGCAAGCTCACTACGACGCCGAAATCGCCCGCGACCACATTGCAACCAAACTCGACGCCATCGAACGCATCGCCTGAAACCCCTCCGGAATCCGTTATACGCCGGTGCATATCCGCAGGAAACGAGGCACCTGCGTAGCGACACCAGAAGGTGTGTGCTCACGCTGCGGGTGCGAGCACCACCGCCGAGTTGTGTCCGCCCATGCCTAACGAGGTCTTCAGTGTCAGTGCGCCCGGTTGCAGTGGCGTGGGTCCGTCCAGCAGTCGGGGATGACCGGGTGCGACGGTCGGCGGCGCGGGCACGGTTCGGTGCGCATATCCGAGGGCGGCGGCGGCAAGCTCGACGGCCGCTGCCGCGCCCTGGCAATGCCCAACCATCTGCTTGATGGAGTAGATGCGCGGTTTTCCGTGCAGTACTTCGTCGACGAGTCCGGCCTCGGCGGTGTCGCACTGTTGGGTGCCGGGCCCGTGAGCGTTGAGGTAGGTGATCTCCTGGGCGGATGTGTTTGCTGCGCTGAGCGCGTTGAGCACGCATCGGTCGACGTGTGTGCGCGAGGGGTCAACCGAGGTGAGGTGATAGGCGTCGTGGGTCATGTCGCCGCCGAGGACTCGCGCGTAGGGCCTTGCGGCGCATTGGGACAGCACGAAGGAGATGGCTGCTTCGCCGGCCGGGAATCCTCGGCTGCCTTCTTGGAAGGGACGGCAGGCATCCAGCGGTTCGGTGTCGACGACGCTCACACCGAGGCGGACGAAGTGTTCGACGTTCTCTGGTGTCAGCGACAAATCCGTGGACACGAACACCACGTCGTCGACGAACCCGCTGTCCAACCACATCTTCGCGGTAATCAGGCCGGCATTGCCCGAGGAACACATCGCCGAGACATTCATCGCGGGCCCGTGAAAGTCGTACTCGCGCATCAACATCGATACCGGGGTTGACGGCATCAGGGTCAGGTAGTCGCGTACCCGCCGGTGCCCGGCATCTTTGACATAAAAGTCGCGCCAGCCTTCCACCTCCGAGATCACCACGGCGTGGAGCAGTCCCACGCGGGCCCCAGGCACCCAGCCGCGCTCTGCAGCGTCGGTGAGGGCTTCGCGGGCGGACGCGCGCAGTGCGCGGGCGAAGCGGCTGTAGCCGTCGCGTGGGTCGCCTTCGTCGGTGATCCGCGCTAGCCACGCGCTTTCCTCGCCGGTCGGGCCGAACCCGTCTACTAGCTTGGCGGCGGGTTTGCCACTGAGCAGCCCTTTCCACAGCGGCTCGGTTCCCCACCCGTAACCCGTCACGGCGCCGATCCCGGTGATCGTCATTGGTCCTGCAGTCATGATGTGTTTCCCTCCTGGTTCTGGGCGGCCCCCAAATGGGCTTCCCTATTCGATTAACGCTGACCGGCCCGAATTGACCAGACATAACGTGGTCACTTTGAATATGGTGGCATGACCAGGGTGTTTGTGGAGTTGCGCTGGTCGAGCGCCATCTGACTCCAGAAGGGAGGCTGCCGATGGCCGGGGGAGCCGATGACGTGCGCGCCAGCGCCAATTGTTCGGGGCCGCGGGATCCGCTCGAACGGCGATACTTACAGCTGCTGGAGCACAGCCCCGACCCGCTCTGCGTCCACGCCGACGGGCGGGTGGTCTACGTCAACCCTGCCGCTGTCAAGGAAATCGCCGCCTACAACGCCGATGCGGTAGTAGGGCGAATGATCACCGATTTCGTCCATCCCGATTCCGTCGCGCCGATGCTGGCCCGCATCGCCGCGCTTCGACGGGAGGGCGACAGCTCTCCGCCCTCGGAGGCGGTGATGGTGCGGCTTGACGGCAGCCTCGTCGACGCTGAAGTGGTGTCGGTGTTGACCCAGTGGGACGGCAAACCCGCCTATCAGGTCATCTTTCGTGTTTTGACGTTGTTCAAGGCCGCTCAGGCGACGCTGCACCTTCAGGCGGCCCTGGTCGCTAATGCCACCGACGCGATTATCGCCACAACGCCGACCGGCACCGTCACGAGTTGGAATCGGGCAGCCGAAACGATCTATCAGCTGCCGACGGCGCGCGCTCTGGCGCTGCCGATCAGCGAGGCCGTTGGGGCGCCGATCGACCCGGCCGCGATCGTCGCCCACGGCGGCGTCGAGCACTCCACCCATCGCGCCGCCGACGGCAGCGCGCGCACCCTACGGGTGGCCGCCGCCGCCATGGACAACGGCTACGTCTTGATCTGCTCAGACCACACGGCGCTGCGACGCGCCGAACGGCGCCTCCAGACCGTCGTGAACTCCCTAGAAGAGGGCGTGGTAGTCCTCGACGCGCACTGTCGGCCCGAATCGATCAATCCCGCCGCCCGCCGCATCATCGGCTTGCCGCTCGACGGCCCCCCGCTGAACGGCACTGACATGAGCACCGTATTCCCACTTTTCAACACCGGCGGCAAGCCACTTGGCGCCGGAGGGCCGATCGTCGCAAAGGTGCTGGCGACGGGTGTTGTGATCCGAAACCAGGTCATTGGCTTCGACCGGCTCGACGGCACCCGATGCTGGCTCTCAGCCAGCCTGCGTCCCCTCGATGACGCCGACACCGGGCAGCCAGTGGCGCTGGCTTCCTTCACCGACATCACCGACGAGCACAACGCACGAGTCCGGCTCGACCACCAAGCCCACCACGATTCGCTCACCGGGCTGCCCAACCGGGCCTATGCCGAGGCGCGGACATCCCAAGCACTACGGGAGCCACGCCAGCGCTGGCGGCGGTGATGTTCATCGACCTCGACAACATCAAGACCATCAACGACGCGTTCGGGCATCACGCTGGGGACTTGGCGATCGCCACTGCCGCCCAGCGATTGCGCTCCGCACTGCGCTCCGATGACTTCCTCGCCCGCCACGGCGGCGACGAATTCGTCGCGCTGTTGTTCGGTCAAGCCGACCGAGCCGTACTCGAGCAGCTCGCCGGGCAACTGCACGCCGCACTGGCCATACCGCTCCACGTCGCCGGAACCCCCAGCCTGACCGCCAGCATCGGCATCGGCCCGGTCAGACCCACCGATCCTCGCGACGCCGCGCAGATTATGCGCGCCGCCGACGCCGCCATGTACAAGGCCAAGGAGTACCGCGGAACCACCCATTCGCAGAAGCGGTCCAGCCGCCCGATTCAGCGGAGCTAGAACGGCAGCCTCAATGGCCAGACTCACGATCAGCTGGCTGCCTGCCGCGCACAACGCTGCCAGGCCAGCAAGTGTCGCAGCGATCGCGTCGCGGGCGAGGCACAGGATGACCGGTCAGTCGGCGGAGCGCGTTGTGAACGGATTTGTGAACGAAACGCGGCGCAAATGAAGAGATCGAATGGAAG
>CAWCFA010000015.1:0-442365 GCA_963794785.1 uncultured Actinomycetota bacterium
GGCGAAGGGGGACTTGAACCCCCACGTCCCGAAGGACACTGGCACCTGAAGCCAGCGCGTCTGCCATTCCGCCACTCGCCCGGGAAAACAACCGGTGGACCATATCACTTTAATGGCATCGCACCCCAATCGCCTCGGAGGGTCTGAGCTGCGTCGATGCAATTCTCACGATTCTCACGGTGCCGCGGTGTCCAGGTGGGTCGATACCATGCTTGGGTGACCCGACACGCGAGTGCGCCGTTTGCTTTGCGTCGGCGTAACCCTCGCGCAAATGCGGATGAGTGCTGACGGATGAGTAGCCACAAGGGGCTCGCTCGGCGTATCGAGCGCAAGCTCGAGTCGAGCGTGGGAAATGCGTTTGCCCGGGTGTTCGGCGGGTCGATCGTCCCGCAAGAGGTCGAAGACCTCTTACGCCGAGAAGCCGAGTACGGCGTCCGGGCGTTGCCGGGGAATCGCCTTTTGGCACCCAACGAATACATCATTACCCTCGGTGTATACGACCTTGAGAAGGTGGGTGCCGACCAGGATCTCAAGTCGGGCGCTTTCGCCAAGTACTTGGCCGGCTATATCCATGAACAGGGGTGGCAAACGTATGGTGAGGTGGTTGTCCGGTTCGAGCAGTCGTCGAACCTGCACACCGGCCAGCTCCGCGCCCGCGGGGCTGTCAACCCCGACGTCGAGACCCGCCCGAGCGTCGATGACCCCGCCCGGCCACAATCAAACCAAGCGTTCGGCGCAGAACCAGGAGTAGCACCAATGACTGACAATCCGAGCTACCGCGGGCCGGGGCAGGGGCGGCCCGGCGATGAGTACTACGACGAGCGCTACGCGCGCCCGCAAGAGGACCCGCGGGTTGGGCCGGAGCCGCAAGGCGGTCCAGACCCTCGCGGCGGATACCCGCCAGACCAGGCCGGTTACCCGCCACAGCAGGGATACCCGCCGCCCCGGCAGCCCGAGCAGGGTGGCTACCCCGACCAAGGCGGCTATCCAGAACAGGGTGGCTACCCTGACCAGCGCGGTGGCTACCCCGATCAAGGCGGTTACCCGGATCAGCGCGGCGGCTACCCCGACCAGCGCGGCTACCCCGAACAGCGCGGTTATCAGGAAACGGGCGGCTACCCCGATCAGGGGCCGGGCGGCTACCCACCACCGTCCTATGAGCAGCGTCCCGCTGCCCCTGCCGGCTACGGAGATCAGGGCTACCGCCCAGGAGGCGCTTATGCCCCTCCTGGCCCCCCTGGCGGTGGTCAGCAGGGCAACCAGCCTGGCTACGGCGGGTACGGCGACTATGCGCCGGGAGCTCGTGGGCCGGCTCGCCCGGACGAGGGTGGTTATGCGCAGCCCGAACAACGGCCGGCTTACCCCGACGCCGGCGGATACGACCAGGGTTATCAGCAGGGCGGCCCGGGATACGGCCAGCCGGAGTACGGGCAGGCCGACTACACCCAGTACGCCGAAAGCCCGCAAGGCGGCTACGCACCGCCCAGCGCCGGCTACCCCGAGACGGTCAACCGCGAATACGACTACGGCCAACCGGGCGCCGCCGAATACGGCCAGCCGGCAGGCGGCTACGGCGGTTACGGGCAAGGCGGCTATGGGTCCGCCGGAACCTCGGTGACCTTGCAGCTCGATGACGGCAGCGGCCGGACCTACCAGTTGCGCGAAGGCTCCAATATCGTCGGCCGTGGACAAGACGCGCAATTCCGGTTGCCCGACACTGGCGTGTCGCGCCGCCACCTCGAGATCCGTTGGGATGGACAGGTTGCGCTACTGTCCGATCTCAATTCCACTAACGGCACCACCGTCAACAACGCACCTGTACAGGAGTGGCAGTTGGCCGATGGCGACGTGGTCCGTCTGGGGCACTCGGAGATCATCGTCCGCATTCACTGAGGGCCCTCTGGGCTCAGTGAAAGCTGGGCCGCCGGGCTCCGACCCACTCCGACCCGCGTACAAGTATCGTGACGTTGCTGATGTGCTCGGTGTCACCATGCGGGTCGGACGCCAGGACGGAAAGGACGCCAGATGCAGGGACTGGTACTGCAACTGACGCGCGCAGGATTTTTGATGTTGCTGTGGGTATTTATCTGGTCGGTGCTGCGTATCTTGCGGACCGATATCTACGCGCCGACAGGTGCCGTCATGGTGCGTCGTGGCCTGGCATTGCGCGGCACCCTGCTGCCGTCGCGCCAGCGCGGGCGCGCGGCCCGCTACCTGGTGGTGACCGACGGGTCGCTGGCGGGTGCGCGCATCACCCTCAGCGGTCAACCGGTGTTGATCGGACGCGCGGACGATTCCACCCTGGTGCTCACCGACGACTACGCCTCGACGCGGCACGCCCGGCTATCCCAGCGGGGCTTCGAATGGTACGTAGAGGATCTAGGATCGACCAACGGTACTTACCTTGACAGGGCGAAGGTGACGACGGCGGTACGAGTTCCGATGGGAACGCCGGTTCGGATCGGCAAAACGGCAATCGAGCTGCGCCCATGATCCCCGCCGACGACGAAGATACCGGCTCGGCAGGTTTTCAAGCCGGGATCAAGGAGTGGCGCCCGTGACCCTGGTCCTGCGATATGCCGCCCGCAGCGATCGCGGCTTGGTACGCGCCAACAACGAAGACTCGGTCTACGCCGGCGCACGGTTGCTAGCCCTGGCCGATGGGATGGGCGGCCACGCGGCCGGGGAGGTGGCATCCCAACTGGTCATCGCGGCGCTGGCGCACCTCGATGACGACGAACCCGGCGGCGACCTGCTCAGCAAGCTCGATGCCGCGGTGCGCTCCGGCAACTCGGCCATCGCGGACCAGGTCGAGATGGAACCCGACCTCGAAGGCATGGGGACTACGCTCACCGCAATCCTGTTCGCCGGCAACCGACTCGGGCTGGCGCACATCGGCGATTCACGCGGTTACATGCTGCGAGATGGCGAGCTGACCCAGATAACCAAGGACGACACCTTCGTCCAGACGCTGGTCGACGAAGGCCGCATCACCGCGGAGGAGGCGCACAGCCACCCTCAGCGCTCATTGATCATGCGCGCATTGACCGGTCACGAAGTCGAGCCCTTCCTGACCATGCGGGAAGCACGCGCGGGGGACCGCTACCTGCTGTGCTCGGACGGGCTGTCCGACCCGGTGAGCGACGAAACCATCCATGAGGCTCTACAGATCCCCGATGTGGCCGAAAGCGCCTACCGCCTTATCGAATTGGCGCTGCGCGGCGGCGGCCCCGACAACGTGACGGTCGTGGTCGCTGACGTCGTCGACTACGACTACGGCCAAACCCAGCCGATTCTCGCCGGCGCGGTATCCGGTGAAGACGACCAGCTGACCACGCTGCCCAACACCTCCGCCGGCCGGGCCTCGGCTATCAGCCCGCGCAAAGAAACCGCCAAACGCCTTCCCCCGCAGGTTGAATTAGTCAGTCGACCGCGTTGGTCGCGATCCCGCATGGCTCTAGTAATCACGGTGGTGGCGCTAGTGGTGCTGGCCGGCGTGGCTGTCGGGCGGTGGGTCATCAGAAGCAACTACTACATCGCCGAATACGGCGGCATCGTCGCCCTCATGCGCGGGATTCAAGGGTCGCTGCTGGGCATATCCCTGCACGAGCCCTATTTGGTGGGTTGCCTCAACGCGCACAACGAACTGTCCCTGATCAATTACAGCCAGTCCGGCGAGCAGCTCAACTGCCATGTGATGAAGCTGGGGGATCTACCGCCTCCTGAACGCGCACAGGTTCAGGGCGTGATTCCGGCCGGCTCGCTGGACGAGGCCGAAGCACAGCTGCGAACGTTGTCGGCCAAAGCCCTATTGCCCTGTCCGCCCCCTCGTGCCACATCTCCGCCGGCCGATCCGAGCGGAACCTCGGAGCCGAACGCCACGCCACGGCCAACGTCCAGCACGCCCCCTAATTCCACCAATCCCAACGGCATCCCACCGAGCACGCCAAGCGCCGCGCCTGCTCCGCCCGTAAACACGCTCCCCGCGCAAACGGTAACCACGCTCCCGCCACCCCCACAGCAGCCGGGCGTCGACTGCCGAGCCACGGCATGACAACCCAAATCCAGCCAGCGGTCGCGGTGACTCCTCCGCTGCCCACCCGCCGCAACGCCGAACTGCTGCTGTTGTGCTTCGCCGCGCTGATCACCGTCGCAGCGTTGCTCATCGTGGAGGCCAATCAGGGGCAGGGTTTGCGATGGGACCTGACCAGATACGGGCTGGCCTTTCTGGCCGCATTCGGCGGCGCCCACCTGGCCATCAGGCGGTTTGCCCCCTACACCGACCCCTTGCTGTTGCCGATAGTGGCCCTGCTCAACGGACTTGGGCTGGTGATGATCCACCGACTCGACCTCGTCAACAACGAGTTCAGCGGGCGTCATCACCCAAGCGCGAACCAGCAGATGCTGTGGACCCTGGTCGGGGTCGCCACCTTCGCACTGGTGGTGACGTTCTTGAAAGACCATCGACAACTGGCCCGCTACAGCTACATGTACGGATTGGCGGGTTTGGTTTTCTTGGCGGTTCCAGCGCTGTTGCCCGCTTCGCTGTCCGAGCAGAACGGCGCGAAGATCTGGATCCGCTTGCCGGGCTTTTCGATACAGCCTGCCGAGTTCTCGAAGATATTGCTGCTGATCTTCTTCTCAGCGGTGTTGGTCGCCAAGCGCGGCCTGTTCACCAGTGTCGGCAAGCACTTGATGGGCATGACCCTGCCCCGCCCGCGAGACCTCGCGCCACTGCTGGCTGCCTGGGTGATCTCGGTCGGTGTGATGGTCTTGGAGAAGGACCTGGGTACGTCGCTGCTGCTGTACGCATCGTTTCTGGTGGTGGTGTACCTCGCCACCCAGCGCTTCAGTTGGGTGGTCATCGGCTTGGTGCTGTTCGCCGCGGGAAGCGTTGTGGCGTATTTCATTTTCAAACACGTCCGGGTTCGCGTGCAGACGTGGTGGGATCCGTTCGCCGACCCCGACGGCACCGGCTACCAGATGGTGCAATCGCTGTTCAGCTTTGCCACCGGCGGGATCTTCGGCACGGGCCTCGGTAACGGTCAACCCGACACAGTGCCGGCGGCATCGACGGATTTCATCATCGCCGCGTTCGGCGAAGAGCTCGGACTGGTGGGGTTGGCCAGCATCTTGATGCTGTTCACCATCGTCATCGTCCGCGGCCTGCGCACCGCGATCGCGACACGCGACAGCTTCGGCAAGCTACTCGCCGCGGGCCTGGCATCGACGCTGGCCATCCAGCTGTTCATCGTCGTCGGTGGCGTCACCAAGCTCATTCCACTGACTGGATTGACCACACCCTGGATGTCCTACGGCGGGTCATCACTGCTGGCGAACTACGTGCTGCTGGCCATCCTGGCTCGCATCTCGCACAGCGCCAGGCGTCCATTGCGCACCCGCCCGCCAAACACGTCGCCGATCGCAGCGGCCGGCACCGAGGTGATCGAGCGGGTATGAACACCTCCCTCCGCCGGATCTCGGTGACAGTGATGGCGCTGATCGTGCTGCTACTTCTCAACGCCACAGTGACGCAGGTATTTACCGCGGACGGCCTGCGTGCCGATCCACGCAACCAGCGCGTCCTGCTCGACGAGTATTCGCGTCAGCGCGGTCAGATCATCGCGGGTGGGCAGCTGCTGGCCTACTCGGTGGCCACCGACAGCCGCTTCCGGTTCCTGCGGGTCTATCCCAATCCGGCGGTGTACGCGCCGATCACCGGCTTCTACTCGCTGCGCTATTCGAGCACCGGCCTCGAACGCGCCGAGGACGCACTCTTGAACGGCTCCGACGAACGGCTGTTCGGACGTCGGTTGGCCGACTTCTTCACCGGCCGCGACCCGCGCGGCGGCAATGTCGAAACGACGATCAATCCGCGTGTCCAGCAGGCCGCCTGGGACGCGATGCAACAGGGCTGCGGCGGACCGCCGTGCAAGGGAGCCGTCGTCGCCCTGGAACCGTCCACCGGCAAAATTTTGGCGATGGTGTCGGCGCCGTCGTTCGATCCCAACCTGTTGTCGTCGCACGATCCCGCGCAACAGCAGCAGGCATGGCAGCGGCTTCGTGACGACCCCGATTCGCCGATGACCAACCGCGCCATCTCCGAGACCTACCCGCCTGGTTCCACGTTCAAGGTGATCACCACCGCGGCGGCACTGCAGAGCGGAGCCACCGAGGACGAGCCGCTCACCGCGGCGCCCAAAATCACCCTGCCCGGCAGCACGGCCACTCTGGAAAACTACGGTGGGACACCGTGCGGCAATGAACCAACCGTGTCGCTGCGGCAGGCATTCGCCTTATCGTGCAACACCGCATTCGTCCAGTTGGGCATCGCCACCGGGGCCGACGCGCTGCGCAGCATGGCTCATTCGTTCGGCCTGGACGGCACTCCGAGCGTCATTCCGCTGCAGGTCGCTGAATCGACTATCGGGATAATCCCGGACGACGCCGCGCTGGGGATGTCGAGCATCGGCCAGAAAGACGTCGCGCTGACGCCGCTGCAGAACGCCGAGGTCGCCGCAACCATCGCGAATGCCGGCGTGACGATGCACCCCTACCTCATCGACAGTCTCAAGGGACCGGACCTGGCTAACATCAGCACGACCGCTTCCTATCAGCAGCGCCACGCGGTGTCGCCGCAGGTCGCCGCTAAGCTAACAGAGCTGATGGTCGGCGCCGAGAAGGTCGCACAGCAGAAAGGGGCCGTTCCCGGCGTGCAGATCGCATCCAAGACCGGAACCGCGGAGCATGGCACCGACCCGCGTCATACTCCACCGCATGCGTGGTACATCGCGTTTGCGCCCGCGCAATCTCCCAAGGTTGCCGTGGCGGTGCTGGTAGAGGGTGGCGCCGATCGCCTGTCCGCGACCGGGGGTGCGCTTGCTGCGCCGATCGGACGGGCCGTCATCGAGGCCGCGTTGCAGGGGGGACCATGAGCCCGCGAGTTGGGGTGACGCTGTCGGGCAGGTACCGGCTGCAGCGGCTGATTGCCACCGGCGGCATGGGCCAAGTCTGGGAGGCGGTGGACAGCCGGCTGGGCCGGCGCGTCGCGGTCAAGGTGCTCAAGGGAGAGTTCTCCCAGGACCCGGAGTTCATCGAGCGCTTCCGCGCTGAGGCGCGCATCTCCGCGATGCTCAACCACCCCGGGATCGCCAGCGTCCACGACTACGGCGAAAGCCAGATGGACGGCGAGGGGCGCACTGCCTACCTGGTAATGGAACTGGTCAACGGCGAGCCCTTGAATTCGGTGCTCAAGCGCACCGGGCGGTTGTCCCTGCGGCACGCGCTGGACATGCTCGAGCAGACCGGCCGCGCTCTTCAAATTGCGCACGCGGCCGGCCTGGTGCACCGCGACGTCAAGCCGGGCAACATCTTGATCACCCCTACCGGACAGGTGAAGATCACCGACTTCGGTATTGCCAAGGCCGTTGACGCGGCGCCGGTAACCCAGACCGGCATGGTGATGGGCACCGCCCAATACATCGCTCCCGAACAGGCCCTGGGGCACGACGCGACCCCTTCCAGTGACGTTTACGCGCTGGGAGTCGTTGGATACGAAGTCGTTTCGGGGAAGCGGCCATTCACCGGTGACGGCGCGCTGACGGTTGCGATGAAGCACATCAAGGAGCCGCCGCCGCCGCTGCCCTCCGAATTGCCGCCCAATGTGCGGGAACTCATCGAGATCACGCTGGTCAAAAATCCGGGCATGCGCTACCGCAGCGGGGGACCGTTCGCCGACGCCGTCGCCGCAGTGCGGGCCGGCCGCCGGCCGCCGCGACCCAGCCAATCACCGCCGGCAGGCCGGGCCTCCCCGGCCGCGATCATGCCTGCGGGCCCGCCGACCAGAGCCACCCCGAGCTCTACCGGCCGCAGCACCGCGGCGCGCCGGTCCCGGCCGTCAACGGGCGGTCACCGCCCGCCGCCGGCCCGTCGCACATTCTCATCCGGCCAACGCGCGCTGCTGTGGGCCGCGGGTGTCCTTGGAGCGCTGGCGATCATCATCGCGGTGCTTATCGTCATCAACTCCCGCGGTGAGACCCAGCAGCAGACGCCCGCGCCGACGGTCACCGATACCGGTACCCCACCAGCCGCTCCGCCGCCTCCACCCAGCAAGACCCCGAGCGGTTCGGGGATCCACGACAACCTGCGGCTTGATTGGACGGATCGCGGGGCGATAGGTAATCCTGGACTCCAGAGCAGGCGGCTGGAAATCAGCTGGATCGTGCCGCTGACGCCCCGTACCTGGCAGGTCCCAGAAGTGACACCGCTGGTTCGACACGAGAAACGACGATGACCAACCCCGGGCCCCTGTCCGACCGTTATGAACTAGGCGAGATCCTCGGTTTCGGGGGTATGTCGGAGGTTCATCTAGCCCGCGACCTCCGGTTGCACCGCGACGTCGCGGTCAAGGTGCTGCGCGCGGACCTGGCCCGCGACCCGAGCTTCTACCTGCGCTTCCGGCGTGAGGCGCAAAACGCCGCCGCTCTGAATCACCAGTCCATCGTGGCGGTCTACGACACCGGCGAGGCAGACACACCCGCCGGGCCACTGCCCTACATCGTCATGGAGTACGTCGACGGCGTCACCCTGCGCGACATCGTGCACACCGACGGTCCGATGCCGCCCCGGCGGGCCATCGAAGTCATCGCCGACGCGGCCACGGCGCTGAACTTCAGCCATCAGAACGGCATCATCCACCGCGACGTCAAGCCGGCGAACATCATGATCAACACGACCAATGCGGTCAAGGTGATGGACTTCGGGATCGCGCGCGCGCTTGCCGACGGCGGCAACAGCGTGACCCAGACCGCGGCCGTTATCGGCACCGCCCAGTACCTGTCACCCGAACAGGCTCGTGGCGAATCCGTGGACGCCCGCTCCGACGTCTATTCGTTGGGTTGTGTCCTTTACGAAATGCTGACCGGTGAACCACCTTTCACGGGAGACTCGCCCGTCTCAGTCGCGTACCAGCATGTCCGGGAAGACCCGATTCCACCGTCGCAGCGACACGAGGGCATCTCGGCCGACCTCGACGCCGTGGTGCTCAAGGCGCTGGCCAAGAACCCGGAGAACCGTTACCAGACCGCGGCGGAGATGCGCGCGGACCTGGTTCGCGTGCACAACGGGGAGCCGCCCGAAGCGCCCAAGGTGCTCACTGATGCCGAGCGGACCTCGCTGATGTCGGCCGCCCCGTCGAACCAAAACGCCCCGCGCACCGATCCGCTGCCCCGCCAGGCCCTGGATACCGACGGTGATCGCGGTGGTTCGGTCGGCCGCTGGGTGGTGGCCGTCGCCGTGTTGGCGGTCCTGACGATCGCCGTCGTGATCAGCTTCAACACGTTCGGCGGCAACACCCGCGACATTCAAGTCCCCGATGTGCGCGGCCAAGTGTCGGCCGATGCGATCGCCGTATTGCAAAACCGCGGCTTCAAGCCACGCACCCTGCAAAAGCCGGATTCGACGATTGCGCCCGACCACGTCATCGGCACTGACCCCGGCGCCAACGCGTCGGTGAGTGCGGGCGACGAGATCACTGTCAATATCTCCACCGGACCCGAGCAACGCGAAGTACCCGACGTCTCCTCGCTGAGCTTTGCCGACGCGGTCACCAAACTGAAGGCAGCCGGCTTCACGAAGTTCAAGCAGGCGAACTCGCCGTCGACCCCGGAGACGCTAGGCAAGGTGATCGCGACCGACCCACCGGCCAATCAGACGTCGGCGATCACCAACGTCGTCACCGTCATCGTCGGCTCCGGGCCGGAGACCAAAGAGGTGCCCGACGTCACCGGCCAGAACGTCGATGACGCACAGAAAAACCTGACCGTCAACGGCTTCACCAAGTTCAGCCAGGCCCCGGTGGACAGCCCCCGGCCGGCCGGTGAGGTGCTTGGCACCAATCCGCCTAAGGGCCAGACGGTTCCGCTCGACAAGGTGATCGAGCTACAGGTCTCCAAAGGCAATCAAATCGTGATGCCCGACGTGACGGGCATGTTCTGGACCGACGCCGAGCCGCGGCTGCACGCGCTGGGCTGGGCGGGACTGCTGGACAAGGGGCCCGACGTCGACGCCGGCGGTTCCCAGCACAACAAGATCGTGTTTCAGAACCCACCTGCCGGTGCCGGAGTCAACAAGGACGGCATCATCACGCTGAAGTTCGGTCAGTAGCCGGATCGACGGGGGAATTGGGGAAATAGGGCCGGACCGCGGCGCGGACCTCGTTCTCCAGCCTGCGGACCAGCGTGTCGTCGCGCACCCACCCGCAGTAGCCGAGCCAGTTGGCCAGCATCCGGTGCCCACCCTCGGTCAGAATCGACTCCGGATGGAACTGCACTCCGTGAATCGGCAACTCGGTGTGACGCACGGCCATGATCACTTCGCTCTGGGTGCGGGCCGTGACCTCCAGCACGGACGGCAACGACTCCGGCAGGATGGTCAGCGAGTGGTATCGGGTCGCCGTGAATGGATCCGGGAGCCCTTGCAAGACACCGACATTAGTGTGAAAGACGCTGCTGGTCTTGCCGTGCAACAACTCGGGTGCGCGGTCTACGGTGGCGCCGAACGCGACACCGATAGCCTGGTGTCCCAAGCAAACCCCCAACAGTGGGGTACGCGCCGCGGCGCAGGCCCGCACCAGGCTGATCGACGCGCCCGCGCGTTCCGGGGTACCCGGACCGGGGCTGAGTAGTACACCGTCGAACCGCTCGGCGACAGACCCCTCACCCCCGTCGTCCCCCTTACCGCTCTGACCGAATAGCCGGGCGTCGTCGTTGCGCCACACCTCGGCTTCGACACCGAGCTGCCCTAGGTACTGCACCAGGTTGAACACGAAGCTGTCGTAGTTGTCGACAACCAGGATCCGCATCGTGTCAGGTTACCGCCCGGTCGCTGGTACCCCTTACCGCTCTTAATACCCCAACGGGCCTGCGGGCTGTGCGTAATGCATCCGGACCGGTTCGGAATGGCCGACGAGCGCTACGTCGGGCTTGACCTCTTCGCGGTAGCCGAGGCCGAAGCGCACCACGTACTGCTTGTAGAGGGTCACCAGGGGAGCCGCAGCCAAAGCGTCTTGCATGGCCGCGGCATCGCCGATCGCGGTAATCGCGTAGGGCGGGCTGTAAGTGCGCCCATTGAGTAACAGGGTATTTCCGACGCAGCGGGGCACCGAAGTCGCGATAATCCGCTGGTCCTGCATCTGGATGGCCTCCGCACCGGCACTCCACAACGCATTGAGGACGGCCTGGATATCTTGCTGGTGCACCACCAGGTCGTCGGGCGACGCATCACGCGGGAAGCGGCCGTTGGCGTCGCGCTGCGCGTCCTGAAGCGTCACCACGAGGCCCGGTCCGTGCACCGGATCCATGCCGGCCTCACCGGCCAGCTCGGCGGACCGCCTCCGCATCGCCGCCAGGGCTGCGTCTGGAGACCGGCCGTGCACAGAGTCGATCTTGTTGGCCAGCTCGTCGCGTTCGACGTTAAGACGGCTGACCGCAGACTGCGCCGCGCGGACGAGGTCCACCAGGCGGGGTGCGTCACTGCGGCGGATCTCGGCACCGCCGGACACCCCGTGTGTGGCGGCCAGCAGCAGCCCGGCCAGCAGGCACACCACCGGGACGCCCAACCGCCACGGCGAGCGGCGCGTATAGCTCATCGGCTCTCCGTTCCTGGTCACTGGGCCAGGTGAGCTAGTGTCGTAGCCAAGCTAGCACCGTGTTGATGAGGTCATTCCCGAATAGACCCAAGGTAACCCGAGGAAATCATGCCGAAGTCCAAGGTCCGCAAGAAGAACGACTTCACCGTCACCGCGGTCAGCCGCACGCCGGTGAAGGTGAAGGTCGGACCCTCGAGTGTGTGGTTCGTGTGCTTGTTCGTCGGCCTGATGCTGATTGGGCTCATTTGGCTGATGGTGTTTCAGTTGGCAGCCGTCGGGAGTCAGGCTCCGACCGCGCTGCACTGGATGGCGCAACTCGGCCCATGGAACTACGCGATCGCGTTCGCGTTCATGATCACCGGTTTGTTGCTCACCATGCGTTGGCACTGACGGCAAACTGGTCTCGTTCGGGCTCCGTAATCAGTTCACCTCGCGGTCCCGCCGTTACTGAATCAGCAACCGTGGCGTCACCCAATCACACGCGTGTGATTTATCCCCACTGTTGATAGCGTCTGTGGATAACCGCGTTGGCCGTGGTGGAAGGGCTGGAAAGCGCGTGCAGCAAACAACCTGGGAGCCACCTGCGGCAGGAATCGCTGGTTGCGGGGCCGTCGGCGTTTTGATGGCTATCGCGTCTGTGACCCTTGTCACAGACACGCCAGGACGCCTGCTGACCGGCATTGCGGCACTGGGGCTCATCTTGTTTGCCGGCGTGTCGTGGCGCTCGCGTCCGAAGCTGGCAATTACCCCCGAGGGCCTGGCGCTGCGGGGCTGGTTCCGGACGCAACTATTGCGACAACCCGACATCAAGATCATCCGGATCACCGAGTTTCGGCGCTTTGGCCGCAAGGTTCGGTTGCTCGAGGTGGAAATGGTCGACGGGGCGCTGGTGATCTTCTCCCGGTGGGACCTGGGAACCGACCCATTGGACGTGCTCGACGCCCTCACCGCCGCCGGCTACGCGGGGCGCAAGGGACGTGCTTAGGTGATCGTGATCGACTCGATGACGACCGCTTCGGTGGGCCGGTCGCTGCCGTCGGTGGCCGTCGTCGCGATCGCGTCAACGACCTTCTGCGACTCCGGGTCGATGACCTCACCGAATATGGTGTGGCGCCGGTTCAAGTGCGGGGTCTGGCCGACGGTGATGAAGAACTGTGAGCCGTTGGTGCCGGGCCCAGCATTGGCCATCGCAAGCAGATACGGCTTGTCGAATTGAAGTTCCGGGTGGAACTCGTCGGCGAACTTGTAGCCGGGGCCGCCTCGGCCCGTGCCGGTCGGATCCCCACCCTGAATCATGAAGCCCTGGATCACCCGGTGAAAAACCGCGCCATCGTAAAACGGACCGGAGGGGCCGCCCGACGAGTTCTGGGTCGAGTAGTCTTTGGTGCCCTCCGCCAGTCCAACGAAGTTGGCAACGGTCTTGGGCGCGTGGTTTCCGAATAGGGCGACCTTGATGTCGCCGCGGTTGGTGTGCAGCGTGGCAGTGGCGGTCTGAATGGGGCTGTTGGTCACGAGATGTGAGTCTGCCATCACGCGCCCGCGCGCCCGCAGCCGGTGTCACCCGACGGCGTCCGCACGGTGGCACCCGGCTTACTTATGGTGGCAGTCTGTAGGTTTCACCAGCGGCATAGAAAGGCGGCCCATGAAAGCCGAGGCGGAGAGCCGGTTGACGCCCCGCGAGCGACTGTCCCGAGGCTTGACCTACTCGGCTGTGGGACCGCTGGACGTCACCCGTGGGGTTGTCGGGCTCGGGGTCCATTCGGCGCAGGCGACCGCGTCGGAGCTACACCGCCGGTATCGGCAGGGGCAATTGGCACGCGAGCTGGCCGCCGCGCAGGAAGTGGTTACAAATCTGCCGCAGGCGCTGCAGTCGCAACGCCGCAACATGCGCCCGTTAGTGATCGCGGGAGCGGTCGTCGCGGCGTTGGGCGCCGGTGCCGCGGCTTTCAGCATCATCCGGCGTTCATCCCGCCCCGAGCCGTCGCCCCGGCCGCCCAGCGTGGACGTACAACCGCGTCCCTGAGCTGCGCTTTGTGGAGCCTAGGGGAATCGAACCCCTGACACCTGCCTTGCAAAGGCAGTGCTCTACCAACTGAGCTAAGGCCCCTCGTCCGGATCGGGTGGGTCACCGGATATATCTGCAGCCACATGCCAGACTTCGGCGCCGCGCCGGGACCGCACCACCGCCACGACCGCCACCGCGATCGCTGCCAACGGCAATGCGAGCCTCACACAACGTCCTGACGGGCACATGGTTGTGGGCCTAGGAGGACTCGAACCTCCGACCTCTTCGTTATCAGCGAAGCGCTCTAACCACCTGAGCTATAGGCCCATACACGAGTACGGCCGAGCGCCGAGATTACCGCAATCGGCGCCGCACCCCCAAAAATCAGATTAATCGCGGTCTGCGAGGGTCACTTCGACGCCGCCGATCAGATCGGTGGCCAGGTTGTATACGAACGCGCCGATGGTGGCCATGGCGGTCAGTAACACGATATTGACCAACCCGATCAGGACGGCGCCGCCGAAGATAGTGCCGGCGGAGACCAGTTCGCCACTGCTGCCGCTGGTGTTGTTCAGCAAGTCACCGACGTTGCTGTTCAGCTTGGCCCATACACCCATGCCACCGAGCACCAGGTAGAGGAACGCGACCGCGACCATCCAGACGAAGAACAACGCCACCGACAGCGTCAGGGACACCTTCAGCGTGCTCCAGGGTCGATCCGGCGGATTTGCATGCTGGCCCGAACCGGTCCTCCCCGGGCGCGCCGGGACACCTGCACGCGACCTTTCCGGGATTCTGAGGTGGCTGCCCGCGCCGCCGGGCTCGAAGCGTCCGAGCTGCGCTCGGGCGTGGCGGCACGCTGCGACGACCGGGGAATCGGCCCGGACAGGTCGGGCAGTTCACTGGCGTAGGCGTCGGCGTGAGCGCTTTCGGCACCACCCGGCGCCGGTGTCCCCGATCCGGAGATGAAGCGGTTCAGCCGGGCGTCAGCACCGAGTGGGGGGGCTGCGGGCCGCACGTCGGTGGGTTGCTCTGTCTGCTGGCGGGTTCCTTGAGAAGCCCGCGCGGCACCCCGCTGCCACGGCGGCGAATCTGCGGCATCCTGATCCTGTGTGGCCGGCTCGTTCGGTGACGTCACACCGACTCCTTACCTGTGTACCAAGGCCACCCGGGCGGTGGTAGTCGCATTATGTCTGGTCGTCCGCATCGTCGGCTTCGTCGCCCGTCTCTTCGGCGTTCCGCGCGATAGCCAACAGTGTGTCGCCTTCGCCGAGGTTCATCAACCGAACCCCCTTCGTCTGACGTCCCGCCTTGCGGACCTGGCGGGCCGCCGTCCGGATGACGCCGCCCACTGAGGTGATCGCATACAGCTCGCTGTCATCGTCGACAATCAGCGCCCCGACCAGCCTGCCCCGCCGGCGGTCGAACATGACGGTCAGGACGCCTTTGCCGCCGCGGCCCTGCACCGGGTATTCCTCGATCCCGGTGCGTTTGGCGTAGCCCCCAGCCGTCGCGACCAGTAGGTAGGTGCCTTCGCGGACCACGTTCAACGACAGCAGCCGGTCGTCGGCGTTGAATCGCATGCCCTGCACGCCGGAGGTCGCCCGGCCCATCGGTCGCAGCGCCTCGTCGGTCGCCGAGAACCTGATGGATTGTCCGTTCGCCGAGACCAACAAGAGGTCGTCTTCGGAGGAACACAGCACAGCACCGACCAGCTCGTCGTTGTCACGCAGGTTGACCGCCACGATTCCCCCGGAACGGTTCGAGTCGAAGTCGGTCAACTTCGACTTCTTGACCAGGCCATTCTGAGTGGCCAGCACCAGGTACGGGGCATCCTCGTAGCTCTGGATCTGGATCACCTGGGCGATGCGCTCCTCGGGCTGGAAAGCCAACAGGTTCGCCACGTGCTGACCGCGCGCCGTGCGCAAGGCTTCCGGCAGCTCGTAAGCCTTGGCCCGGTATACCCGGCCCTGCGTGGTGAAGAACAGGATCCAGTCGTGCGTCGAACACACGAAGAAGTGCTTGACGATATCGTCCTGTTTCAGCCCGGCGCCCTGTACGCCCTTGCCGCCCCGTTTCTGGCTGCGGTACAGATCGGTCTTGGTGCGCTTCGCGTACCCGGTCTCGGTGATGGTGACGACGACGTCCTCGCGTGCAATCAGGTCCTCGTCGCTGACGTCTCCGTCGGCCGGGATGATCCGCGTGCGGCGGTCGTCGCCGTACTTTTCGACGATCTCACCGAGTTCGTCGCGCACGATTTTGCGCTGCCGTTCGGGTTTGGCCAGGATGTCTTCCAGGTCGGCGATCTCGGCCTCGATCTTGGCCAGGTCGTCGATGATGCGCTGACGCTCCAGCGCCGCCAGCCGTCGCAGCTGCATGTCCAGGATGGCCTGGGCCTGGATCTCGTCGATGTCGAGCAGCTCGATCAGACCGGCGCGGGCGATATCGACGGTCTCCGAGGCCCGGATCAAAGCGATCACTTCGTCCAGCGCATCCAGGGCCTTGACCAGCCCGCGCAGAATGTGGGCGCGCTCGTTGGCCTTGCGTAGCCGATAAGTGGTCCGCCGCACGATCACGTCGAGTTGGTGCTCGACGTAGTAGCGGATCATTTGGTCGAGCCGCAGGGTGCGCGGCACACCGTCGACGATCGACAGCATGTTGGCGCCGAAGCTGGTCTGCAGCTGGGTGTGCTTGTAGAGGTTGTTGAGCACCACCTTGGCCACCGCGTCGCGCTTGACCTCGACGACGATGCGCACGCCCACCCGGTCGCTGCCCTGGTCTTCGACGTTGGCGATACCCGCGAGCCTGCCGTCGCGAACCTGGTCGGCGATGGAGGTGATGAAGTTGTCGTGGTTCACCTGGTATGGCAACTCGGTGATGACCAGCAGTGTCCGGCCGCGCGAATCTTCCTCCACCGCAACCACTCCGCGCATCCGGATGGAACCGCGGCCGGTCTTGTACGCATCGACGATGCCTTGCGAACCGACGATCAGTCCGGCCGTGGGAAAGTCGGGGCCTTTGATTCGCTCCATGACCGCGGCCAGCGTCGCCTCTTCGTCGGCGTCGTAGTTATCCAGCGCCCAGAAGACCGCCTCGCCAAGCTCGCGCAAGTTGTGCGGCGGCATGTTGGTCGCCATGCCGACCGCGATGCCACCGGAACCGTTGGCCAGCAGGTTGGGGAACCGGCTGGGCAGCACCGTGGGCTCTTGGACGCGGCCGTCGTAGTTGGGTACGAAGTCGACTGTCTCCTCGTCGATTTCGCGCAGCATTTCCATTGCCAGCGGGGTAAGTCGCGCTTCCGTGTAGCGCATGGCCGCAGCGGGGTCGTTGCCCGGCGATCCGAAGTTGCCCTGACCGTCGACGAGTGGATACCGCAGCGACCACGGCTGCGCCATCCGCACCAACGTGTCGTAGATCGACGCGTCGCCGTGTGGGTGGTAGTTGCCCATCGTCTCGGCGACCGAGCGTGCCGATTTCGCGTGGCTGCGGTCCGGCCGGAACCCGGAGTCGTACATCGCGTAGAGCACCCGGCGGTGCACCGGTTTGAGCCCGTCGCGCACTTCCGGCAGCGCGCGGCCCACGATCACGCTCATTGCGTAATCGATGTAGCTGCGCTGCATCTCGTGCTGAATGTCGACTGGCTCGATCCGGTCGACGGAGTCGTCACCCGGGGGCAGCGTGGTGTCAGTCATGTTTCTTCAGGGTCCCTCGTTCAGTTGGCGCGTCTGACTCATCAGACATCCAGGAAGCGAACGTCCTTGGCATTGCGGGTAATAAAGCTTCGGCGTGCCTCGACGTCTTCGCCCATCAAGATGGAGAACAGCTCGTCCGCGGCAGCGGCGTCGTCGAGGGTGATTTGCCGCAGCACCCGCACCGACGGGTCCATGGTTGTCTCCCACAACTCCTTGGCATCCATTTCACCAAGACCTTTGTAGCGCTGGATGCCGTCTTCCTTGTTGATCTTCCGGCCGGCCTTCTGCCCCGCCTCCAGCAGACCGTCCCGTTCGCGGTCGGAGTAGGCGAATTCCGGATCGCTACGCTGCCACTTCAGCTTGTACAGCGGTGGCTGCGCCAGGAAAACATGGCCGTTTTCGATCAGCGGCCGCATGAACCGGAACAACAGCGTCAACAGCAGCGTCGAGATGTGCTGCCCGTCAACGTCGGCGTCGGCCATCAGAACGATTTTGTGGTAGCGCAGTTTGGTGAGATCAAACTCGTCGTGGATACCGGTGCCCAGCGCGGTGATGATCGCTTGGACTTCGGTGTTCTTCAGCACCCGGTCGATGCGGGCCTTCTCGACGTTGATGATCTTGCCCCGCAACGGCAGGATCGCCTGGAACATCGAGTCGCGCCCGCTCTTTGCCGAGCCGCCGGCCGAATCACCCTCCACCACATACAGTTCGCATTTTCGCGGATCGGTGGAACGGCAGTCAGCCAACTTGCCGGGCAAGCCGCCGATATCGGTTGCGCTCTTGCGGCGCACCAATTCCCGCGCCTTGCGCGCCGCCATCCGAGCCTGCGCCGACGACACCGCCTTGTTGACAACGATTTTTGCTTCCGAAGGGTTGGCCTCGAACCAGTGCGTCAACTGTTCGTTGCAGATTTTCTGCACAAACGACTTCACTTCGGTGTTGCCCAGCTTGGTCTTGGTCTGGCCCTCGAACTGCGGTTCATGGACCTTGACCGAGATCACCGCGGCCAGGCCTTCCCGGATATCGTCGCCGGTGAGGTTGGCCTCTTTCTCCTTGAGAAGTTTCTTGTCTTTGGCGTACTTGTTCACCACCGATGTCAGCGCGCTGCGGAAACCCTCTTCGTGGGTGCCGCCCTCGTGTGTGTTGATGGTGTTGGCGAAGGTGTGCACCGACTCCGAATATCCGCCGTTCCACTGCATGGCGATTTCGACTTCGTGGCCGGTGCCCTTGCCTTCGAAGTCGATGATGCTCTGCTGAATTGGGCTTTTGGTGCGGTTGATGTGCTTGACGAAGTCGACCAGGCCACCGGGGTAGTGGAAGGTGCGGCGCTTGACCTTGTGCGGAGCCTTCGATTCGGCGGCCTTTTCTTCGGCGGATTTGGGCGCCTCGGCGGTATCGCTAACGACGTCCTCGACGACGTCTTCTTCGGCGACCCGCTCGTCGGTGAAATTGATCGTCAACCCCTTGTTCAGGAACGCCATCTCCTGCAACCTGCGGGCCACCGTCTCGAAGTCGTATTCGGTGGTCTCGAAGATCTCGGAATCGGCCCAGAACCTGATCGTGGTTCCCGTTTTTTTGGTGGCCTCGCCCTGCTTCAGGGTGCCGGGCACGGCGTGGTCGTACACCTGGGACCACTCGTGACCGTCCCGGGAGATATCGACCTCGAGCAGCTTCGACAGGGCGTTGACTACCGAGACGCCGACGCCGTGCAGGCCGCCACTCACGTTATAGCCGCTGTTCTCGCCGCCGAACTTGCCGCCGGCGTGCAGCTGGGTCATGACCACATCGACGGTAGGGACCCCGGTCGCGTGCATCGCGACCGGAATGCCGCGGCCATTGTCTTTGACCTCGACACCACCGTCGTCGAGTAACCGGACATCGACCTGGTTGGCGTAACCGGCCATCGCCTCGTCGACCGAGTTGTCGACCACCTCCCAAATCAGGTGGTGCAGACCACGCTCACCCGTCGATCCGATGTACATGCCGGGGCGTTTGCGGACGGCCTCCAGTCCCTCGAGAATCGTGATCTGGTCAGCGCCGTATTCGTTTTGTGCCTTCTTTGTCTGGGCAGCCACGGTCCGAATACTCTCCTTGGGTTTGCATGCGAGCGGTCCGGTCACCGCAGCAGTCGCATCACATCACTCTACCGTGATGCACCGACGGCACCGATTTTCTGGCCGCGTTTCTACCTATCTGGTCGCGCCGTGCGCTCAATATCTTCACTCGCGGCGCGTCCCGACGTTTGCCGCGCGGGTCCGTTTCGTCCTGGCGGATCTGAGGGGGCGATCTTCAGGACTGATTCCAGGGCCCATCTCGGCTGCTGGAGACCCTATCCATAGGTATCGCGTGGCCCCCTGCCCGAGATGTGGCGTGGCCCCTTTCGCCACGACGGTGCGGCCGGGCCGGTGATCTTCAGCGACGTGACGACACCGTTGCCGACCGCCGCCGCGATCTTGGCCAGCAGTTGGGCCTGAACCATCCGCAGCTGGGTGGCCCAGGCCGTCGATTCGGCCGCCACACTGAGCACACCGTCATTCAGCGCCGTCGGAGTCGCGTGGTCCGCAATATCCTGCCCGGCAACCGACGGCCAGTGACCGAGCACCGTGCCCTCGGCGACGTGAGCGGACCAGCCCCGTTTTTTTGCCAGGTCGCCCGCCAACCGGCCCAGCGGTTGGGGATCACGCGTGTCCGGACCCGGACCCGACCAGCTGCGCCGCTGTCCGGCGACGCGGCGCCCAGAGACCGGGGCAGCGCGACCGCGGCCGGCGTCTTTCCCCTGCGCGCGGGCGGTCGCGCGGGCTTCTTCGAGCGTGCGCCTGACCAAGTCGATGCCCGTCAGCTTGGTTGGTTGTTCGGTTGGGTCCTGGTCAGAACCCACCGGTCCGTTGTCGGCGTAGGTCATAGCTGCACCTCCGATATGCGTCCCGAGTCACCGTCGCGCAAATCGATGCGCACCCGAGTAGCGTCCCACCCAGCGGGGATGTCTTCCAGGACCGCCGCGGTGACGAGCACCTGTTCCGCGGATTCCGCCACCGTGGCCAGCGCAAGTCTGCGGGCCGCATCCAGTTCGGCGAATACGTCGTCGAGTAACAGCACCGGCTCGCTGCCGTCCGCTCGCAACAATTCGTAGGCCGCCAGCCGCAGCGCTATCGCGAACGTCCACGATTCCCCATGGCTGGCAAAGCCTTTCGCCGGCTGGTCGCCGAGTCGTAACTCCAGATCATCGCGGTGCGGACCGACGAGACATACCCCCCGTTCCAGTTCGGCGTCCCGCCGCGCCGCCAATGCAGTCCACAACGCTGCCTGCAGCAATTCGCGGTCCGAGCCGTCAGCGCCCGAGGTTTCGTCGGCCGCCAGGCCGTCAATACTGGCGCGGTAGACGATCGCCGCTGGACGTGAGCCGGGTGCCAGCAATTGATAGGCCTTTTCTAACTCCGGCGCTAAATGATTGACCAAATCGATTCGGGCGGCCATCAGTTCGGCTCCGTGCTCTACCAGCCGGGCGTCCCATATTTCGAGAGTGTCCAGCGCGCCGCGGTCGCCGCGATACCGTGCGCCGGCCAGCGACTTCAACAACGCCGTGCGCTGTCGCAAAACCTTGTCGTAGTCGGCACGCACCGCCGCGATCACCGGTCGCCGCAGGATCGCCAAATCATCGAGATACCGACGCCGGTCGGCAGGATCCCCCCGGACCAGAGCCAGGTCTTCCGGAGCAAACAACACGGCCTGTAGAACCCCGACCACCTCACGGGTACTGCGCACCGGCGAACGATTCAGTCGCGCCTTGTTCGCCCTGCCCGCGGTGATCTCCAGATCAACAGCACATTCCCTGCCCTCGTTGACCACGATCGTCGAAACGACGGCGCGAGTGGCGCCCGCCCGTATCAACGGTAGGTCGGTCCCGACCCGGTGCGAACCCAAAGTCGTCGAATACCACAGCGCCTCAATCAGATTCGTCTTCCCAAATCCATTGGGACCGACGAACACTGTCCGGCCCGGTTCTAACTCAAGGTCGGCGTGTTCCCAGGACCGGAAATCGCGTAGTCCTAAATGCCGGACGTACACCTACCCGGGCAACCGAACTGGCATCAACAAGTAGACATAATCTGTTGGCGGGGCAGGAAAAGGACCGCTGCCGGTAGGAGCGCTGTCATCTGCGGACGCCGGACGCAGCAACGCCGGTTTTCCGGGCGTCGTAAAGCCGAAGGACACTCGCTCTGAGTGCACCGAACTCAGTCCGTCGGTCAGATACGTCGGGTTGAACGCAATAGTCAACGGTTCACCGACGAAATCGACCGCGAGATCCTCTTCGGCGCGGCCCACATCGTCGGCCCCGGCCGAAAGCCGTAACGACCCGTCGCCGAATTCCATCCGGACCTGCGCACCCCGGTCCGCTACCAGCGCGACGAGCTTGATCGCTTCGGTCAATTCCGCCACGTTGATGGTGGCTACCGCGGTGTGCTCCGCCGGCAGCAACTGCCGGAACTTCGGGAACTCCGCATCCAGCAGGCGCGTCGTGCTGCGCTTGCCATTCCCGCTGATGCCGAGCAAGCCGTCTTTCCCAACTCCGGCGCCTGCGCCCAGCGACAACCGAACTTCAGAACCATCGGTGCCCCCTTTGGCGGCCTCCGCCAATGTTTTCGCGGGGACCAGCACGGCGGCCTCGATGTCGGGCGACAAGGCGGACCAGGTCAGTTCGCGAACCGCGAGGCGAAACCGGTCGGTGGCGGCCAAAACCACCGTCTCGCCTGAGATCTCGACCCGAATGCCGGTCAGCATCGGCAGCGTGTCGTCTCGGCCGGCCGCAATCGCAACCTGGCTGATCGCCTCGGCGAACAAATCGGACGGCAAGGACCCGGTCTCTTCCGGCAACAGCGGCAGAGTCGGATAATCCTCAACAGCCATCGTCGGCAATGAGAATCTGGCGTTACCGCACGTCAGCGACACACGGTTGCCCTCCGCAGTGAAGTCAACGGGTTTGTTCGGCAACGCCCGAGTGATGTCCGACAACAGCCTTCCGGACACCAAAACGCTTCCCGGAGAGGCTATTTCGGCCGCCACCTGTGCTTCTGCGGAAACCTCGTAGTCAAATCCTGAGATCGTCAGGCCGTCATCCGAGCCGGTTAACAGCACCCCGGAAAGCACCGGCACCGCGGGCCTGCTGGGCAGATTCTTCGCCACCCACGACACGGCGTCCGCGAAGGACTCTCGCACCATGCGGAACTTCAAGTCGGTTAGACCAGCACTTGTCGTCGCCGCGTCCATAGCGTCCCTTCACCTAGCAAGAGTTCGAATCCAATGGCTAGCCCCCGCAACAAACGCTGGGACGCGACCACCGCAAACGGGAGTCGAAGAACAACCGTAAATCCTCGGAGCCCATCTTCAAAGCTAATCCCAGAGGCCGACAAGCCGGCTCGAGCGGAGACCAGCAGGCCCTGTGCAACGGAACTTCCCCAGAGCTGTTCTTCAAAGAAGAAGCGAAGAAGATATCTCAATAACAGTATTAAGGGGTGTGCATTCTGGGGATAGCCCTGCCTTGATGCTGCTAGGGGAGCGATTGGGTTGTGGATGGGATGGCTCTTGGCTGTGTGCGCTGTGTGGGTGCGTTGGGGAGGAAACACGGGTGTGCACGTTAGGCCGGGTAGTGGACGGGCGTTTGGCCAACTTGTGCACAGGGGTGCGCACAGCATCGGCGTGTGACTGGTGTGACGCAGGGGTGGGAAGTTTTTTGAAAAAACTTCGGCGCGCGCGGGCAAATCAGCGCTTGGAGCGCTGACGGATGCGAGTTGTGAGTTCCTTGACGTGGTCGAAGACTTCACGTCGCTGGGCCATTTCGGACAGGATCTTTCGCTGCGCGTACATCACTGTGGTGTGGTCGCGGCCGAATGCCTGGCCGATCTTGGGAAGTGAGAGGTCGGTCAGTTCACGGCACAGGTACATGGCGATCTGTCGGGACTGGGCCAGCGCCCGGGTCTTGCCCGGGCCACGCAACTCTTCGACCGTCGTGTCGAAGTATTCGGCGGTGGCCGCCATGATGGTCGCCGCGCTGATCTGCATTGTGCTGGCGTCGGCGATCAGGTCGCGAAGCACGATCTCAGCCAGTGCTTTGTCTATCGCGGTCTTGTTCAGCGAGGCGAACGCGGTGACTCGGATCAGCGCACCCTCGAGCTCGCGGATGTTGCGCTCGATGCTGCTGGCGATGAGTTCGAGCACGTCATCGGGCACAGCGAGGCGTTCCATCTGCGCTTTTTTGCGCAGGATGGCGATGCGGGTTTCCAGTTCGGGCGGCTGAACATCGGTGATCAGACCCCATTCGAACCGGGTTCTGAGCCGATCTTCCAGGGTGGCCAGCTGTTTTGGTGGCCGGTCCGACGAGATGACGATCTGTTTGTTCGCGTTGTGCAGCGTGTTGAAAGTATGGAAGAACTCTTCCTGGATTCCCTCTTTCCCTTCGATGAACTGGATGTCATCGACAAGTAGCACGTCGACGTCGCGGTAGCTGCGTTTGAAGGCAACCTTGCGGTCGTCGCGGAGAGAGTTGATGAAGTCGTTGGTGAATTCCTCGGTGGAGACGTACTTGACCCGCATGCCGGGGAACAGTCGCTGCGCATAATTGCCGGCGGCATGCAGGAGATGGGTTTTACCGAGGCCGGACTCACCCCAGATGAACAGCGGGTTGTAGGCGCGGGCCGGTGCTTCGGCGATTGCCAAGGCCGCGGCATGCGCGAACCTGTTGGAGGCGCCGATGACAAACGTGTCGAACGTGTAGCGCCGGTTGAGACTGGTCCCACCGGCGGCCGCGGTGTCGGCGGCGTGTGGCCGTTCGGTGAAGTAGGTCGGCCAACTCTGCTGGGGGTCGCCGACGATCTCGCCGTTTTCTTCGACTTCGTCGGTGTCGAGGGATATTTCCACGTCGGGTTCCTCAGGGGCGAGGCCTTCAGGGATTGTCACACCCGTGCTGCCTGAAGCGCCATGGTCGTCCGCGTCGTCCGAAGGGGGAGCGATGCGGACCCCGAGTTGGATCTGTTGTCCGAGTCGGCGGCTGAGCGCGTCGGTGATCGGCGCACGCAAATGACGTTCGATCTCGTTTTGTACAAAGCTGCTCGGAACCGACAACAGAGCAAACCCCTCGACAATAGTGAGTGGCTGGACAAGGTTGAGCCAGGCTCTTTGCTGAGGAGTCAGCGGAGTGACGAGAGTGGTGCGGTTAAGGGCCAGGCCGTCGGCCGTGGGTTCGCCATTGAGCTCTGAGACAACCGCGTTCCACACTGTTGTGAAGCTTGAACCGGGATCATCGGTCAACGACGCATCTCCCTGGTCCTTGCGAAATCCGGGTCTTCAGCACAAAACCGTACAAGACGGTGCTTGGCGACGAAGCAACTGTCCACATAGTTATACACAGGTGTGGACAGGAGGATTGGTAGACGAGCCGTGGCCTGCCGGCCGCGGCACGCGATCTCCATGCTGGTGACAACCTGTGGAGGTTGCCTAGGCAGCTAGTTGATCCGCCATCCTCACTTCATTGTCGAGCTCCGCTCCGGGCTGAAACGGCATTGCCCGAAGCTAACAGTTTTCCGTGCGGCTGCCAACAGTTCTGTCGCATTCCAATCGGGGCTTTCCGAGGTTTTGCGGGGGACAGGGGGTGCGTTGGGCCAGGCCAGGTTTGACCCAGCGAACGCGTGTAAGTACTCTCAATCAGTCGCCCGAAAGTCGGCGATACGGCTGCGACCCACATCGATGTTGGTTGGGGACCGCGCCGGCCAGTAGCAATACCACCTCCGACCGAGCTGCGGACCAACTCGCGTGCGAAGTATGAGCGGCCGGAGAAACGCCAGACACTACGTCAGACAGAACTAGGAGAACGCCGTGGCCAAGGGCAAACGGACCTTCCAGCCGAATAATCGGCGCCGAGCCCGCGTGCACGGCTTTCGCTTGCGGATGCGTACCAGGGCGGGGCGGGCCATCGTGTCCGGCCGGCGCCGCAAGGGTCGCCGCGAACTCACTGCCTGATCCGAACGACAGGTTTTCTGGCGGTGCTTCCCGCACGCAACCGCATGAGGCGGTCGACGGAGTTCGATGAGACGGTGAAGTACGGGATACGTACCGTGCAACGCGACGTCGTCATCCACGTTCGTCGGGCTGACGGCGATGCTGGCCCCCGTGTCGGTTTGATCATCGCCAAGCCGGTGGGTTCGGCGGTCGAGCGGCATCGGGTGGCGCGTCGGCTCCGGCACGTGGCCCGGACCGTGTTGGCCGGCCTTGACCAATCCGATCGAGTGGTTATCCGCGCAAGGCCCAGCAGCCGGGACGTCTCCTCGGCGCGCTTGGAGCAGCAGCTACACAGCGGTTTGCGGCGCGCATTCGAGTCGGTGGGAACCAACCGGTGACGCTGTGGGCGCAGGCGCGAGTGGCAATCCCGGGAGCCATCCGGGCAGCGGGCAAGAGTTCGGCGGCGGGCTTGATCTTTCTGATCCGGCTGTACCGCCACATGGTGTCGCCACTACGACCGGCGACGTGCCGGTTCGTTCCGACCTGCAGTCAGTACGCCGCGGATGCGCTCAGCGAGTATGGCTTGATGCGGGGAAGCTGGTTGGCTGCTGTCAGGCTTGCCAAATGTGGACCATGGCATCGGGGTGGGTGGGACCCGATTCCGGACCACGCCCCGGCCAAGCAAGGGGAGAGTGAGTCTGTTGTCCTTTGATTTCTTGAGCCTCGACGTCGTCTACTACCCGGTGTCGTGGATCATGTGGGCTTGGTACAAGTTGTTCGCGGCCTTACTGGGCCCGTCCAACTTCTTCGCGTGGGCGCTGTCGGTGATGTTCCTCGTGTTCACCTTGCGTGCGCTGCTCTACAAACCATTCGTGCGGCAGATCCGCACGACGCGACAGATGCAGGAACTGCAACCACAGATCAAGGCGCTGCAGAAGAAGTACGGCAAGGATCGTCAACGCATGGCGCTCGAGATGCAGAAGCTGCAACGCGAGCACGGCTTCAACCCGATCCTGGGCTGTTTGCCGATGCTCGCGCAGCTTCCGGTGTTCCTCGGGCTGTATCACGTGCTGCGCTCGTTCAACCGGACGCAGGGTGGATTCGGTCAGCCGCACTTGTCGGTGCTGCAGAACAGGCTGACTGGGAACTACGTGTTCAGTCCCCTGGAGGTGCAGCACTTCCTGGACGCGAATTTGTTCGGCGCCCCCATCGGTGCATCCATGACGCAGAGGTCCGGGTTGGAAGCGTTCAGTGACTTCAGCCGCCTATCCGTGATTGCGGTTGGCGCCCCGATAATGATCCTGGCCGGGGTTGCGACCTACTTCAACAGTCGCGCATCCGTCGCGCGGCAGAGCCCGGAAGCCGCGGCGAACCCGCAGACCGCGATGATGAACAAACTCGCGCTGTACGTGTTTCCGGCCGGCGTGGTCGTCGGCGGGCCATTTCTTCCCGTCGCGATCATCTTGTACTGGTTCGCAAACAACATCTGGACGTTCGGTCAGCAGCACTACGTGTTCGGCATGATCGAAAAAGAAGACGAGGCCAAGAAGCAAGAGGCCATCGAGCGCCGAGCGGCCAACGCGCCTGCGCCGGGAGCCAAGCCCAAGCGGACCTCGAAGACGGCGCTTCCGAGCGGCAACGGTTCGCCGGCGGTTGACGACAGTGACGCAGATTCGGGCGCGGCACAGACTAATCCCGAGCCGAGTCCACCGGGACCCGACGCTGGTCCGAGTAATCGCGCCTCACGAGGGAAGCGGCGTAGACGCTGACCCGGGTGCCAAAGCTTTAGCGGGTCTCAGGATGAGGGGTGGCCCCCATCAAAACGAGATCCATGGAAGAGGGAGAGAAATAGCCAATGACAGACGCCGACACCACCGAGCTCGAGGTTGACACCGAGCCGCCAAGCGAGGACACCGCGGACACCGGTGCGGACGCAGTGAGCGCCGCCGAATCTGATGACCCGGAGGACCGATTGGTAGCGGAGGGGGAGATCGCCGGCGACTACCTCGAAGAGCTCTTGGACCTACTGGACTTCGACGGTGACATCGATCTGGACGTGGAGGGCAACCGCGCCATCGTCAGCATCGACGGCAGCGATGACCTGAACAAATTGGTCGGCCGCGTGGGCGAGGTGCTGGATGCTCTGCAGGAGCTAACCCGGCTGGCGGTCCACCAGAAGACGGGCGTGCGTAGCCGGTTGATGCTCGACGTCGCGGGCTGGCGTCGCCGCCGGCGCGAGGAATTGGCCGGGCTGGGGGATAGGGTTGCCCGGCGGGTTCTAGAGAGCGGGGAACGCGAAGAGCTCGCGCCTATGACTCCGTTCGAGCGCAAGATCGTGCACGATGCCGTTGCGGCGGTCCCCGGTGTGCACAGTGAAAGCGAAGGCGTTGAGCCGGCGCGCCGCGTCGTTGTCCTGCACGACTGAGTTACAGACATGTAGTTCGCCAGGGAGGAATGTTTCACGTGAAACATGTCAGTCCTAGCGAGCACGCAGACGCCGCTGCGGCGATCTTCGGCGCCCGGGTCGACGTCGCGCAGCGGTATGCAGACATACTCGCGGACGCGGCGGTCGAGCGGGGGTTGCTCGGCCCGCGTGAGGCCGACCGCATTTGGGATCGCCATCTCTTGAATAGCGCAGCGATCGGCGAGCTGCTCGAGCCAGGCGAGCACATCGTCGACATCGGGAGTGGAGCCGGATTGCCGGGGATACCGCTGGCGATCGCGCGACCCGATCTCCACGTGGTGCTGCTGGAACCACTGCTCCGCCGGAGCGAGTTTCTCAATGAGGTGGTAGCCGAACTAGGGTTGAACGTTGAAGTGGTGCGCGGCCGCGCGGAGGAGCCGTCGGCCCGTGACCAGATGGGCGAGCGGGACGCCGCGGTGTCGCGGGCGGTTGCGGCCCTAGATAAGTTGACGAAGTGGAGCATGCCGTTGTTACGGCCGGACGGGCGAATGTTGGCTATCAAGGGGGAGCGCGCTCCTGACGAAGTAAGCGAGCACCGGCGTGCGATGGCGGCGGCCGGTGCTGTCGATGTCAGGGTGGTGGCATGCGGCGCGGAGTATTTGCGTCCTCCCGCATCCGTGGTGTCAGCCCGACGCGGAAAGCAAGAGCGCCGCACGCCGGCACGGTCGGCGAAGGTGGGCACTCGATGAGCAACCCACCGGGCTGGCCCACCGACTCCCCGCCCGACGATCCAACGATGAATGTTTCACGTGAAACATCGGACGAACTCGATACTCCGATCGGCGCCGCCGCGGAGCGCGCAATGCGGGTACTCCACACGGCCTACACGCCGCTGCGCCGCCCGACGCGCCGCCGGGTCTTCACCATCGCCAACCAAAAAGGCGGCGTAGGCAAAACCACCACCGCCGTAAATCTCGCCGCCGCACTCGCGGTGCAGGGACTGAAGGCGCTTGTGATCGACCTCGATCCCCAGGGCAACGCAAGCACCGCGCTCGGCATCACCGACCGGCAAGCGGGCACGCCATCGTCGTACGAGATGCTCCTGGGCGAAGTCACGGTTCGGGATGCGTTGCGCCAGAGCCCCCACAGCGACCGCCTGTTCTGCATTCCGGCGACGATCGATTTGGCCGGTGCCGAGATCGAATTGGTGAGCATGGTGGCCCGCGAGAATCGGTTGCGGACCGCCCTGGCTGAGTTGGATGACTTCGACTTCGACTATGTCTTCGTCGACTGTCCGCCGTCGCTCGGGCTCCTGACGATCAATGCGCTTGTCGCCGCACCCGAGGTGCTGATTCCGATCCAGTGCGAGTACTACGCGCTTGAAGGTGTATCGCAACTGATGCGCAACATCGAGATGGTGAAGGCGCATCTCAATCCTCAGCTCGCTGTGACCACCGTGATGCTCACCATGTACGACGGTCGAACCAAGCTCGCCGACCAGGTCGCAGAGGAGGTGCGGCGGTATTTCGGAAGCAAGGTATTGCGGACGGTGATTCCCCGTAGCGTCAAGGTCTCCGAGGCCCCCGGATACAGCATGACGATAATTGATTACGACCCCGGCTCGCGCGGGGCGATGAGCTATCTCGATGCGAGTCGCGAGCTCGCCGAGCGGAATCACTGACATCCGTGAAGGGACGATCATGACGCAGCCGTTACGCAAGAAGGGCGGTCTCGGCCGGGGCCTGGCTTCGTTGATCCCAACCGGCCCCGCGGACGCCGACTCCGGGCCGGCGACCCTCGGCCCGCGGATGGGGGATGCGGCCGCGGACGTTCTGATCGGACGACCAGCGCCAAATTCTGGCGAGGCGGCCTTCGAGACGAGCACTGCAATGGGCGCCGTCTATCGCGAGATCCCGCCGGGGGACATCGAGCCCAATCCCCGTCAGCCGAGGCAGGTGTTCGACGAGGAGGCACTGTCCGAATTGGTGCACTCCATTCGCGAGTTCGGACTGCTGCAACCGATCGTGGTGCGCGCGGTATCCGGATCGAAGACCGGTGCCCACTACCAGATCATCATGGGGGAGCGGCGCTGGCGGGCCGCCCAGGAGGCGGGCCTGGCCGCAATCCCGGCGATCGTCCGCGAGACCGCCGATGACAATCTGCTGCGCGACGCCCTGTTAGAGAATATTCACCGGGCACAGCTCAACCCGTTGGAAGAGGCGGCGGCATATCAGCAGTTGCTCGACGAGTTCGGGGTCACCCACGATGAACTCGCGGCACGGATCGGCCGCTCGCGGCCGGTGATCACCAACATGATTCGGTTGCTCAAGCTACCGATCCCGGTCCAGCGCCGGGTGGCTGCCGGCGTGCTGTCCGCCGGCCACGCCCGAGCCCTCCTGTCCCTGGAGTCCGGTCCCGAGGCGCAGGAGGCTCTCGCCGCCCGCATTATCGCGGAGGGTTTGTCGGTGCGGGCAACCGAAGAAGCGGTCACGCTAGCCAACCACGAGGCCAGTCGCGGCGATCTGACAAGCCCGGCGCCGCGACGCAAGCCAATCCAGATGCCGGGCCTCCAGGACGTTGCTGAGCGGCTGTCGAACGCCTTCGATACGCGGGTGACAGTCAGCCTCGGCAAACGCAAAGGCAAGATTGTGGTGGAGTTCGGGTCGGTGGATGACCTCCAGCGAATCATCGGCATGATGACCCCGCCCAAGGCGTGACCTGCCATATCATGTAATTACGTCACTGTGACACTGCGCCGGTTCGGAGGTCTGACACAACTCACCGCCGGCACCGAATCCGGTGCGCGCCAAGTTATTTCGATGTTCGGCCTACTTCAACCGTGGAGTGCGCGCGGAGTGCGCAGTGTTGTGTCCGGGCCATTTCCAAGCCAGTACAAATGGCGGCGCCAACACTGGCCCGATGACGAGAAACTCTCCTATCCTGGAGGGGTTGCGGGTGCATCGGCCGTTGGCTGCGGTAACGCACGGAAACCAGGAGACTAGTGTCTGCTCGAATCACACCGCTGCGGCTCGAAGCCTTCGAGCAGCTCCCCAAGCATGCGCGCCGCTGCGTCTTCTGGGAGGTCGACCCCGCGACGCTGGGGGACCAGGACCACCTGGCAGACCCAGAATTCGAAAAGGAAGCCTGGCTGTCGATGGTGATGCTGGAGTGGGGCACGTGCGGCCAGATCGCGACGCCTATCCCGGATGACCGCAGCGAGCGCGAGCCGCCGTGCCTGGGGTATGTGCTTTACGCGCCGCCGCGAGCGGTGCCGCGGGCACATCGGTTTCCCACCGCGCCAGTGTCCGCAGACGCAGTGCTGCTGACCTCGATGGGCGTCGAGGCCGGCCACGAGGGCGACGACTTGCCACACGGTCTCATCGCTCGAGTGATCGACGAGTTGGTCCGCCGTGGAGTTCGGGCCCTGGAAGCTTTCGGCCGCACACCGGCAGCTGCCGAATTGCAGGATCCGCGGACGGTGGATCCCGAGGTCCGGCCGGTCCTGGAAGCGCTGGGTGATTGCTCGGTTGAACACTGCATCATCGCCGCTGATTTCCTGAAAGATGCGGGTTTCGTTGTGGTGGCGCCACATACGTACTTCCCGAGGCTGCGGCTCGAGCTGGACAAGGGCCTGGGATGGAAGGCCGAAGTCGAGGCGGCGCTCGAGCGCTTGCTGTTCAATGCTCAGCTCCAACAGCCGGTGGGGGCGGGAGCCGGCAGCGTCTTGAAGACCGGAAATCCCATGAGGGCCGGTCAAGACAGCTAGGAACCGCTGACTCGACCCGCCCGTTCCACCGATAACTCGTGAGCGAGCAACTCGGCGAAGGTGAATGTGCCGGTGGGCCGGTCGTTCTTGCCAAGTAGATAGAGCCGCTTGACCGCGGCCAGGATGCCCTCGGCGATAGCATCGCGGGTCTGCGTTGAGACCAGCATCGCGCGGTCGCGGGGGCTGGTGATGTAACCGATGTCGACCTGAACGGTAGGCATCCGAGTCAGCGTCAGCAGATCCCAGGTGCGGCCGTGCGTGCGACAATCCCGTAAACCAGTGCGGGCCACCACCTCTCGCTGAATGAAGTCAGCGAGATTACGGCCGATGGTAGAGACCGAACCGTGCGAGTTGCCGAAGTGGAAGGAGGCCACCCCGTTAGCGGCAGGGCTGTTCTGAGATTCGCAGCGCAAGCTGATCATCAGGTCCGCCCCGACATTGTTGGCCATCGTTGCGCGTTCGGTATCCGACGGGCTGCGATGTGTCGGTCGGGACGGAAAGGTCTCCATGCCGATGGCGGTCATCCGCCCTTCAAGGCGGCTTGCTACGTCCCACAACACGTCTGCTTCGCTTACGGGTCCATCCGGACCGTGCATGATCAGACCGTGATCCGTGCCGCCGCGGCCCGGGTCGATGATGATCCGTTTGCCCGACAGCTTTGGACCGGATCGGCGAACCAGTTCTTCCTCACGGATGGCGTGTGGCGAGCCGCCAGTAACCCTTGAACTCAGAAAGTAGAGGGAGCGCAGCGTCTCCGGACCGCAGATACCGTCGCCAGAAAGCCCGTAGTCACGTTGGTACGACATCAAGGCGTTGTGGGTCTGCAAACCGAAGTGTCCGTCCACCAGACCGGTGTAGAAACCGAGGTCCTGCAGCCGGCCCTGCAACGTGGCGACGTCATCGCCGTAGAGGGGGGCGCCGAATTGGTGATACAGCGTGCGGGCGCCGAGTCGATACGAGGCCTCCTTCAAGGCCCGGTAGGTGGCCTCGCCGACCATCCCGTCCACGAGAAGCCCTCGGTGCTGTTGGAAGGCGCGGACCGCTTGGTCGAGGTCGGCGTCGAACACATCGAAAGCCACGTGACGGCCGGTGTTCAGGTCCTCGTCGGGATTGTCCAGCATCCCGAGCGCGGCCAGCGAGGCGCGGATCTCGGTGACAGCTGCGCTGCGGTCACCACAGCGCAACGCATCGCCGGCTTCGCGGCGCGGACTCGCCATACCAAAGGCCCTCCGGAACAGTCTGAACACGCTGACACGAGCACATCAGCTAACCGGTATTGTCGCAGATCCTGCTCAATTTCGGGAAAACCGCAGGCTAACCGGCGGCGCGGGCACGCCGAACAGGACCGCGGCTAGGTGAGGTTGGGAACCACGTCGGAAAGCTCACGCAGCAACGCCGCCTTCCCTTTGGCCCCGACGATCCGCTTTACCGGCTGGCCGTCCTTGAACAGGATCATTGTGGGGATCGAAACGACCTGGAAGTCCCGCGCCGTCTCGGGGTTATTGTCAACATCGAGCTTGGCGACGGTGAGTTGGCCCGCCCGCTCGACCGCGATTTCCTCCAGGACCGGCGCGACCATCTTGCACGGTCCACACCAGGTTGCCCAAAAATCAACCAGCACAGGCTTATTGCTGGACAAAACATCGGTAGAGAAGGACGCGTCGGAGACTTCTACTGTGCCCCCGGCGTTTTCGGTGTCGGTCATCGTGGTGCTCCAATCAAGTTGTCGTTACTGTCCGTGTTTCCGGCTTCCTGTCCGGGCGCGCCGGACTCTGCGTACTCGGCCAGCCAACGCTCGGCATCGATAGCTGCGGCACAACCGCTACCCGCCGCGGTAACCGCCTGCCGGTACGTACGGTCCACCAAGTCACCGGCCGCGAATACACCGTCCAGTGAAGTGCTGGTGCTGTGCTGCTGCACAAGGACGTAGCCGTCGGAGTCGACGTCAACGACGTCGCGCACCAGGCTGGAGCGCGGTTCGTGACCGATAGCGACGAAAACGCCGGTCACAGCCAACGTGGATTCTTCGCCAGTTGTGTTGTTGCGCAACCGCAATCCGGTTACTGTTTTGTCGCCGTCCACCCCGAGCACGGCGTGGTCGGTGACGAATTTTATCTTGTCGTTGGCACGGGCGCGGTGGAGCATGATTTTGGAGGCCCGGAACTCTTCGCGGCGGTGCACCAGCGTCACGCTGCGGGCAAACCGGGTCAGAAACGTGGCTTCCTCCATCGCCGAGTCACCACCGCCGATGACCGCGATATCCTGGTCACGGAAGAAGAACCCGTCGCAAGTGGCGCACGAACTCACCCCGCGGCCGAGCAACTCCTGCTCCCCGGGAACCTGCAGATAGCGTGCGGCGGCACCCATCGCCAGAATGACGGCCCGGGCCCGGTAGGTCTCCCCGTCGGCCGTCACAACCGACTTGACCGGTCCGTCCAGCGATACCGACTCGACATCCTCCATCCGCAGGTCCGCCCCGAAGCGCAACGCCTGCTCGCGCATCTCGTCCATCAATTCCGGTCCGGTGATGCCGTCACGGAAGCCCGGGTAGTTCTCCACTTCGGTTGTGGTCATCAATGCGCCGCCGAACGAGGTGCCCTCGAAGACCAGCGGCGCCAGCTGCGCGCGTGCGGTGTAGAGGGCCGCTGTGTAGCCGGCGGGACCGGAGCCGATAACGATCACGTCGTGGACGGTGTCATGAGCAGAACTGGCGGCGGTCATTCGAGCCTTTCAGGGAACATTCCGAGACATTCAGAGACAGAAGTAAATCAAAAGTAAATCAACCGTACGAACGCCAGCGTAGGCAGTGGTGTTCCCGCGCGCGTCGCACCACACAACATTAGGGGCGAGGGATCTGGGTGTCGGCCAACAGGCCGGTATCGGCGGCGCTACAACTGAGCGCGACCGCGAAGACCGCCAGGTTGGTGGGTGTGTCCCCGGGCAGCACCAAAAGCACTCCCGGGCGGGCGTTGATGTCGATCGGCTGCGCGCCGAGCACCGGTGTCGACGCCGGATAGCCCAGGCCGCTGAGGCAGGAGGCCAGCCGGGGCGGGTCGTTGAGTGGGCTGGACAGTGCGCCTTGCGGGGGACCAAAGTCCGGCCTTCGGCCGAGCAGCCCAAGAATCTGGGCCGGCGACAACGGAATCACCGTGGGCGACGCGGACACCGTGATGTGCTCAGCCGTCGCCGGTGTGCTCGGGGCGGGCGCGGGCGAGTTGACCAGCGCGAGCGTGCCGACGGCGATCGCCGCGATTACTGCGCACAAGCCGGCGACGGCCGCGAGCATGCTCGCGGCGCGGATGGGCGGCCGGACCAGGTGGGCGCCGCCGCCGGACCCGCTCGACGGGGGATCCGTAGACCTCAGCACAGCTGAAATTCGCGCCATGACCTCGGGGGGTGGGTCCGGGGCTGTGGCCGGATCGGCGCCGACGGCGGCGACATCGCGGCGCACCTGGTTCAGCGCCCGCAGCATCCGCGCGGCCTCCGGGTCTGCACGGATCTGCTTGCGCACCCGAGCCGCTGCGCTGTCGTCCAGGAGGCCGGCCTGCAATTCGGCGAGGACTTCGACCGTCAGCGGTGGGTCCGCACCCGCCGAGTCATGATCCGCAGGGTCGTTCTTGGCTTCACCCATCCACCCCAGTGTCCGTCATGCCGGAATTGGTGCGGGCGCCGGCATTCAGATGGCCGAGCATCCCGGCCAGGCGAACCCGGGCGCGGGCGCATCGGCTCTTGACGGTGCCTTCCGCGACGCCCAGCAGCTGGGCAGTGTCGGCGATCGAGTAGCCCTGCATATCGACGGCCACCACCGCGGCTCGCTGCTCGACGGGCAGGCGCAGCAGCGCCCGTTGCACCAAAATCGCCGTCTCGACATGAGCCGTTCGATCGGCGACCGGGTAGATGTCCTGTAGGGGCGCAGTCGGGTGCGCTTTGGCGCGGCGCAGCCGGTCCAGGCAGGCGTTGACCACGATGCGGTGCAGCCAACTGGCCACCGCGGCGTCGTAACGAAACGAACCGGCGCCGCGGTGGGCCGAGAGCATGGCGTCTTGCAGTGCGTCTTCAGCGTCCTCGGCTGTCCGGCTGGTGAGCCGCGCAAGCCGGTGCAGTTGCCGTCGATGCCGGTGGAATAACTCGTCGAAGGCATGCCTGTCGCCCGCGACGTGGGCTGCCAGCAGCTCGGCGTCACTGCGTTCCCTTGGCGATTCCTCCGTATCTCCCCGAATCCCACTGGCGGGACAGTAATGAATCGGCTGTCGCGCGGCACTTCACCCGCACGGGCGCCCTGTGTGCGAGGTCAGGACGCGGCTTGGACGGTGATCTCGGAGAGGTCCGTGCGATTCTTCCCATCGATGGTCCCCAACGTAGAAATCCACACCAGCAGATTCGACGTCGCGGCGCCGGCTCTGACCGGGATGACGTTGTGACCGGGTTTGAGCGCAAAGGCCGGAGCCAGCACCGTGGTGTCGTCCAGCTTTGCCGGCGTGGCGGTGGGTGCGGACCGAATCTCGACCTTGGTCCCGGTGCTGACGGTATCGACGGTCACCGCGCCGACCACTGTCGGGCTGGGCAGTTGCAATAACAGCCCGACCCCGCTCTTGAAGCCGGGGAACGGGATGGTGTCGTGGTAGATGTCGGTTTGCCAGGCGGTGGACGGGTCGCCGTCGATGGCGTTGCCGGCGCTGCCCGGATTATCGGCCTCGCCTTCCGGGGAGAAGACCGTCGCCTGGGTGGGCTTCACCATGTTGCCGGAAGCAGCCGAGGTGGTCGACGTCGTTGGGTTAAGTCCGAGCTCGTCTCTGTTCAGTCCGCCGCCGACGTTCCCGAAAATCTTGCTCACTACGGACGCCAGCACCACCAGAAAAACCAGGATGATGACAGCGCCCGCGCCTACACCGATCAACAGGCTACGGCGCCGCCGGCCGAACACGCCGAGGTCCCGAGCACCGGGCTGGCGCGCCGAGGCGGACAGGGGCGTGTCGTCGATCGGGCCCAGCACCTCGGTACGGTCGGCCACCGCTGTCGCTTGCTGCAGCAGGTTCAAAAGTGTTGATGCACTGCGTATCCCGCCGTTCTCCTGAACCGATCGGACAGCTACCGCGGAAATCTGGAAAGGGATGTCGCGGTCGACGACGGTGGGCTCGACCGGCTGGCCCGAAGCATCCCGTTCGGCGGCAGCGAGCCCGCTGCGCACCCCGGACTCGGGCAGTGGCCACCGGTTGACGAGTAGGGCATACAGCGCAGCGCCGATTCCCCGGATGTCCTCTTGCGGGTTGGCGTCGGGCATGGTGGCCGGGTAGGCGAGCACAACGTCGCCGTCGATGCTGACGCGCACCCGGCTGGGGTGGTCTATCGATAGGGCTACGCCGGCGCGGTGAGCCGCATCGGCGGCGCCGGCCAGCGACTGCATTGCCCGGATGGCGCCCACGGGGGACGGCGCGGTGTCGGCCACTTCCTGCAGCGAACCGCCACGAATCCACTCCGCGACAACCAAGCCCCCGGATCCGGTGTGCACGACGTCGAGCACCCTGGCGATACCGGGCTTTTCGATCCGGCTTAGCCGCAATGTGCGTGCCAAGATCTCCTGCAAGACGTCCTCGGGGAGGGCGCCGTCCGGGTCGACGAACGTCAGCGCCACCTGGCGGTCCAGCGCGGTGTCCAGGGCCTGCCAGAACTGCAGGGGCGGCGGCCCACCGTGGAAGACCAGCAGGCGGTAGCGGCCACCGGCGATACGTGCGCCTGGCACCAAGTGAGCATCGTCGGAGGATGCGGGCTGCTCCGGGTTCCGCTCTCGGGGCGCGTCGAAGGGAATCGGCCCACGGGTGGCCTCCGCCACCAGATCGGGCTTGGCAGATACACCGGCAGACGGGATGTCCGGCTGGAAGTCGCCAGCGACCGGGCGAGGTAACTCGGCACCTGACGTGGAGCTGGGTGCGGCGCTCTCCATTGGGCGGTCGGTCACCTCCGGTCCTTTCGCTATCCGGACGCTGGCTACCCGCTCCGGAGGCCTGCGCCGGATCGGCTCCTGGACCGCATTGACCCCCGGCAGGGGCGAATTCCTGTGCTCAGGGTACGTGACGGGCCCACGCTCAGACGATTGATATGCCCCCCGTGATTGCGGCCCATTTTGCGTCGGCTTTTTTGCCGGCTTTTCTGCGGGCACCGCCGGGCGGCCTCGGCGCCCGATCACGCCCGTGACGGCGGCCAGTGCCGCGCGCGCTTCGGGGACCTGGGCGCGGACCATGACCGCGGTCATGATCGGCAGCATGATGGTTCCCAGCAGCAGAAGTCGCAGCAGGGAACCCGCAGCGCCGCCGCGCGCGGTGAGTTCCCGCAACCCCAGTAGCCGATCGGCCAGGTGGGCAACGAGACCGGCCAGCAACGAGGCTGCGACGGTGACCAAGACGTTCCGCACCTCCCGTACACCGATCAGATGGCCGCCGGCCGGCAGGAGGGTGCGGCGCAGCAAGACGTAGCCGACGATCGCGCCTGCCAGAAACCCGACGCCGTTGGCCAGGCCCAGTAGCCCGGCGACCAGCTGGGCATCCCCGGTCAGGTGCGGCACCAGCAGCGAACCGGCGATCTTGACGCTCGTGATGACGAGGATGAGCACGATCGGCGTCCAGGGCTGCTCCCGGGCATAGAACACACGCAGCTGTAACAGCACCAGCCCGTATGGGATCAACGTGAACGCCGACAACGCGATCGCGGCGCCCAGGTATCCGGCGTCGACTTGCCCGAAATGGCCGTATGCGAACAGGGCGGTTCCGATCGCCGGGCCGCCGACGGTCATGAACGCCACTATCGGGATCAGCGTGACCAGCGTCAGTCGGGTGGCCAGCGACAGGTCGGCGAGCACTCCCCGGGTGTCGTCGGCCGCGGCGTTGCGGCTCAGCCGCGGCATCACGACGGTCAGCACCGTAACCCCGATCATGCCGTACGGCAGCATCAGGACGAGCCAGGTGTAGTTGTAGATCGCGGGCCCGGAAGCCGCTGCCGTGCTGGCGATTTGATTGCCGACCACCAGGCCGATCTGACTGATCAGCACGTAGAGCACCATCGCGCCGGCCATCGCGCCGAAGCGTTTCAACCGCTCGTCGATGCCCCATAGCGGGCGAAGGCTGATGCGCTCGCGCCGCAGCGCCACCAGGAGCACCGCGGTCTGCGCGAACACCCCCAAAGTCGTGCCGATCCCGAGCACCAGCAGCTTGGCGTTGCCCATCCGGACGGGATCGACGGAAAGCTCGCCGGGAACTGCCAGGTACACGCAAAGGGTCGCGAGCGCGACGCCGTTGTTGACGACCGGCGCCCACGCCGGCGGCCCGAACACGTTGCGGGTGTTCAGGATCGCCATGAATACCGAGGTGAGGCCGTAGGCGAGTACCTGCGGCAGCAGCAGGTAGGCGAAGGCGGTGGTGAGCGGCTCGTTGACCTGGGGGTTCCGGCCCAGCATCAATCGCACCAGCAGCGGTGCGGCCAGCACCGACAACGCCGTGGCCAGCAGCAGCAGCGTGGTTGTGAGTGTGATCAGCCGCCGCACGAATGCCACGCCGCCGTCGGGGTCGCCTTGCTCGGCGCGGGCCAGCACCGGCACGAAGATCGCGGTGAATGTCGCCTCCAGCACCAGCGCGGCGACCAGGTTCGGCAGCTGATTTGCCACCGAGAACGCACTGGACAGTGCCGCGCCAAGAATCGCGGCCAGCAGCACAATGCGGGCGAAGCCGGTGATCCTGCTGATCAGCGTCGCGAACGCCATCGCCCACGACCGCGACACCAGCGCGGCGTCGGACAGTTCGACCCTGCGCGCAGGTGCTGCCTGGGTCCGCCGCGAGGCGGCTGTCATACGTGGTGCTCTTCGTCGACCCGCCGGTCGATTTCGTCATCCGGCCCAGCAGGTGTCCGGTGGCGTGGATCGGGTCGATCCAGGTCGGCGCGATCAGGCTGGCCACGGAAACGGTGCCAGAGCCGGCGCCCGGCGAGCAGCACCAGCACCGCTGCGGCGGACAGCGTGATCGCGAACAGCACCTTGCCGTAAGCGTTGGAATGCACCGACAAGCGCACCGACTCGCCCAGTCGCATGCCGTCGGGGGTGTGTAGCGCGACGTCGATGGCGACCCGCTGGGTGAAATTCACTTCGATCGGTACGCGCAGCGGCAGGTATCCGGGCGGCAGCTCGATTTCGCCGGGGTCGGTGACGTTCATCCCCGGTGGCGTGTCGACCTGGAGCCGCACCCGGATGGGCACAGCCAGGCCGTTGTGCAGTGCCAGCGGCAGGGGGCTGTGCTCGGTGGCCAACGTATAGGAGCCGCCCGGATTGAGGATCGTGACCGCGCCGACCAGGTCGTCGATCGTCTTCCCGACGACAACCAACCGCTGCTGGGCCAGCCCGTTGCGGGTATCGGGCGGCTCCGATTGGCTCAACGCGCGCAGCATGTCCTCGCGCAGTGGTGCGGTGTACTGGACGCCGGTCAACCCGGTGCGATCGTCGGTGGTCAGCGCTGACGTCAGGCCCCACAGCCGGCCAACCCGACCGGCGATATCGCCGGTGACGGCATCACTGAACCTGCCGCGCGCGGAGGCACCCGGGGCACCCGGGGCACCCGTTGGCTCCGCTGGGTCGGTGCGGCTCGCGGCGTCGGCGATCACCGCCGGTAGCGGTCGAGGCACCGCCAGACCCGAGTGAATGGTGGTTGCCAGCGCCGTCAGGATGACCTGCGCGTCCTCGCCTCGCAGGTTCCACGTCGCCGGCGGGACGAGGATCTGGGTGCGGGGTGCGGCGTCCGGCTCCAATGCGTGCCAGAAGATCGAGCCCAGGGCATCCTGGCGGCGAGCGGTGTTCGAATCATGTGCCAGCCGAACCGCCAGGGAGGAGTCCAGATACGTGGGGGACATCGGGTTGGTCCCGGCGCCCGCCAGCGCGGCTCCGACGGCCGGATCGAACGGCGCGAGCACCACCTGCGGGGACAGCCGCCGGGGTGCGGTGTCGGTAGCCGGGGGTGACGCATGACCGGAGTCCGGGGCCGATAAGTCGGCGGCCGCGATTGCGACGGTGCTGTCGTTGGCGCTGAGCAGGTCGACCGCCTGGCCGGTCAACGGGCCATCGGGCAGCAGCGTGGCCCCCCGCGTGGAGCTGGCACCCAGAATGTGATCGACGATGTCCCCGACGCTGTTGGTCGCGATTGCGCTCAGTCCGTGATCCTTGACCCGCTGCAAGGCGTCCAGGTCGGCCTGCGCGTAGGGGAGCGGCGCCACGCATGTCCGATGGGCCAGCGCGCGCAGCCGGTCGAGCCAGAGGCTCGCGGCGACCTGACCGGTGCCCGGATGAGTTGGCGTACCCGGTTGTTGAGCCGAGCCGTCGGGCGAGTCGGACACCACGTAGCCGCCGGTCATCGCGTTGACGGTGACGAGCAGGTCCGGGTCGACGGTTATGCACAGCGCCCGCCCGACGGCGCCGTCGGGATCGGCGTCGCGGCCGGTGGCGACCTCGGCCGCTGACAGCAAGATGTCCAGCCGGCCTCCGGGGGCCAATGATGTAGCGAGCTCGTCATCGACTAATCGGACCGGGACGGTGCCGCCGGGTACACCGGGGGACAGTCGGGGGCGGTCGGCCAGCGGCCACAGCATGGTGACCCACACCGGCTTCGAGGTGTCCGGCGCAATGCTGGAGTCCACCGCGTCGGCTTCGTCGGCCGGTACGCCGACGACGGGGAGGAGAAACCGGGCGTTGTCGAGGCGGGCGGGTGTGCCGTAGTCGGGCGTCCCGTTGACGTTGACGAGCAGTGGATAGACCCCGGGCCGGTCGATCGCCAAGGACGGCTTGGTCAACGAACGCGCCGGGGCCGAGAGGGTAAAGCCGACCTCTTGCCCCCGTTGCAGCTCCGGGGAAACGGTCAGGAAGTCCGCGGCAGGCCGGTACTGGTCGGTTCCACCGGCCAGGGAGGTGCGTAAGCCCGCCGACTCGGTAACGGCGGACGCGTGCTCCAGTCGGACCATGACGTCATGCACCGGGCGGTCACCGATATTGCTGACCGTTCCGGTGACGGTGACGAGCGGATCGCTGGTGGTGCTGACCACGTCCGGGGTCACCTGATCGATGCGGACGCGGACGAAGGGTGTCTCCTGGGGCTCGCCGGCGGCCGCGCGCGGCGCGGCTGATCCGGTGAGCACGGTAAATCCGGCCACGATGCCGACCACCGCGGCAAGGCGCAACAAGCCGTCCCAGTTGAACCGTGGCACGGTCACGGCCCCGGCCCGTGGCCGTTCTTCCGGCCCGGTGCAGGTTGGTCGGCATGCCGGGCGCGTGAATGCGTCTGCGGCCTGCGCCACGGTGAGCTGGGCGGCAGGGGCGGCAGCGCGGCGGGGCCGTCGCTGTGCAGTTTGTCGATCAGCTCGTCGGCCACCTCCGCGAGCCGCCGTTCGTCGGCGTAGGCCAGCCGTGACGGCAGGTCCGGTAGCGGAACCCATGCCACTTCGGCGACCTCGAGGTCCTCGCTGGAGAGCTCTCCGCCGGAGAACCGCATTAAGTAATGGTGCACGGTCTTGTGCACCCGGCAGCCGTCGGTGACAAACCAGTAGTCGATGCGCCCAAGGGCGGCCAGGACGCTGCCGCGAATGCCGGTCTCCTCGGCGACCTCGCGAATGGCGGTCTGTTCCGCCGTCTCGCCGAGCTCGATGTGACCCTTGGGCAGCGACCACAGCATCCGCCCACGCCGATCGGTGCGGCCGATCAGAGCAGCAACCTGCGACTCGCGTGGCCCGTCGATACCGTTGATGACCAACCCGCCGGCGGACGTCTCGTGGACCGTGCGAAGCCGTTCCGGTCCGCGGCGTGCAGAGCGGGCGCGCCGCGGCTTCTTGGCCGCCGAGTCGCCGGCCGGTTGCCCGTCCGTCTGGTTCTCGGCCGAACCCGCAGCACCACGGCCGCGGCGCCGGCCCCGGCGCCGACGTGGTTTGGCTTGTTCGCCGTCCGACACCCAAGCGATAGTAGCTGGCCACAGACGGGCCTCCAGGACATACTCGCCGCTAGAGGGGTGCGCGATAACGTGGCGCGCGTATTTCCGGACCCGCTGCCCGGGCAATTATCCGGCGAACGGGACCAGACTAGGCTAGGCGAACGTGCCTGACGCCGACGCCGATCTACTGACCGCAGCCGCGGTCGCTTTGAATCGGCACGCCCCGGTGCTGAGCGAGTTGGGCGCGGCTTTCGACGCCGCGGGCCAGGAGTTGTACCTGGTCGGCGGCTCGGTCCGCGACTCGCTGCTGGATCGGTTGACTGACCGGTCCGACCTGGACTTCACCACCGATGCCCGCCCCGAGCAGATCCAACACATCGTGCGGGGGTGGGCCGACGCGATATGGGACACCGGGATCGAGTTCGGCACCGTCGGCGTCGGCAAGACCGCCGCGGGCCACGAATACCGGCTGGAGATCACCACCTTCCGCGCGGACCGCTACGACCAGGTGTCGCGCAACCCGGAGGTGCGTTTCGGCGATCGGCTCGAAGACGACCTGGTGCGGCGCGATTTCACGGTAAACGCGATGGCCGTGCGCATCACGCCGAGCGGGCCGGGCGAGTTCGTCGATCCGTTGGACGGCTTGGCGGCGCTGCGCGCCGGAGTGCTGGATACCCCGGCGCCACCGTCGGTGTCCTTCGGCGACGACCCGTTGCGCATGCTGCGCGCGGCGCGGTTCGTGTCGCAACTGGGCTTTAGCGTCGCGCCGCGGGTGCGGGCGGCCATCGAAGACATGGCCCCGCAGCTGGCCCGCATCAGTGCCGAACGAGTGGCCGCCGAGCTGGACAAGCTGCTGCTCGGGCACGACCCGGTCGCCGGTATCGATCTGTTGGTGCAGACCGGGATGGGTGAGGTGGTCTTACCCGAAGTTGGAGGCATGCAGATGGCCATCGACGAGCACCACCAGCACAAGGACGTCTACCAGCATTCGCTGACGGTGTTGCGGCAGGCGATCGCCCTGGAAGACCCCCTCCCGGAAGGCGGCCCCGATCTGGTGCTGCGCTGGGCCGCGCTGATCCATGACATCGGCAAGCCCAGCACCCGGCGGCACGAGCCGGACGGCGGCGTGAGCTTCCACCACCATGAGGTGGTCGGCGCCAAGATGGTCCGAAAGCGGATGCGGGCGCTGAAGTACTCCAAACAGATGATCGACGACGTCTCGCAGCTGGTGTACCTGCATCTACGGTTCCACGGCTATGGCGATGGGAAGTGGACCGATTCCGCGGTGCGCCGCTACGTGACCGACGCCGGGCCGCTGCTGCCGCGGCTGCACAAGCTGGTTCGTGCGGATTGCACGACCCGTAACAAGCGCCGGGCGGCCAGGCTGCAGGCCAGCTACGACCGGCTGGAGGAGCGGGTCGCCGAGCTGGCCGCCCAAGAGGATCTGGCGCGGGTACGCCCCGACCTGGACGGTAACCGGATTATGGAACTGCTGGGCATACCGGCGGGCCCACAAGTCGGTGAGGCGTGGCGGTACCTAAAAGAACTGAGGCTGGACCGCGGGCCGTTGACCGACGACGAGGCAATCGCGGAGCTGCTGTCCTGGTGGCGGTCGCGGGGGAACGCCTAGCGGCGCAGACGCGTCGGTGATCTCATGGATTACTGCTTAGCCGGCGATTTGCCCGGCCACGACGACGGCGCGACCATCTGGCATCGCCCACCCGACCTGGACCTCGACGGCGACGGTCGGCTCGACGCGATCGGCCTGGATTTGGACGGCGACGGTATGCGCGACGACGCGCTGGCGGATTTCGACGGCGACGGGGTAGCCGATCACGCGGTTTTCGACATCGGAGATGACGGCACCGCGAAGAGCTACTTCACCGACGACGGATCAGGGACGTGGGCGGTGGCAGTGGATCGCGGTGGGCAACTGCGTTGGTTCTCACTTGACGGCGTCGAGCACACCGGGGGTCCGCTGGTCGACTTCGACGGGCAGGGGCATGCCGATGACCGACTGCTCGACACCGACCGCGACGGCTTGGCGGATCGAGTGCTGTGCAGCGGCGAAAACGGTGCAACCGGGTATGTGGATACCGACGGCGACGGCCGGTGGAATGTCCGCCTGACCGACACCGACGGAGACGGTCTGGCCGACGGCGCCAGCAAACTCTGACCCGGGCCGATTGAGAGGTTGTGCGTTGTCGTGTGCATTGAAAAGGCCTGGTCGGCCTCTTTTGCGGGTTCAGCAAAAGTGAAGTGACAGCTGGCGACAGCTGGCTAAGCTTGAGCGAAAGCCCGGCCCCGGGGGGCCCTGAAAAATCAAGGAGAAAAACATGGCGGGCACAACCGTTGTAACGCCGGATCTGTTGCGGAGCACGAAACAAAAGATCGAGGCACGACTGCAAGAGGCAGCCACCATCGCCCAGCAGTACCTGAGTGGCCACGAGAACATCCTCAGCGCGGGGTGGAAGGGCGACGCTGGGACGACTTCCCTCAGCACGGCCGGTGAGGTCGAACACGACCTGCAACAGATCATGAACGGTGGTCAACGGTTGGCGCACGGGCTCTCGCAGACCGCCCTGCTCATGGAGCACCACGAACAGGATGCGTCGCACAGCCTTTCAAACCTGTCCGGCTTGTTCGGCGGAGCCCAGTCCACCTAGGTCGCACTGCGCGCGACGCCCACCCAGAACTTATTCAACGTAAGGAACAACTGACATGACCGAAATCGTCTACAACCACGGCGCCGTCACCGGCTTGGCCGGCGACGTGGCGCAGCAGGCCGCGCAGCTGATGGACATCCACGACGATGTTCAGCACCTCACCCAGTCCCTCGCGGACTTCTTCCTGGGGCACGGCGCAACGGCCTTCTTCGACGCCCAACAGCAGATGTTGCACGGCTTGAGCAACCTGATCCAGGTTGTCAGCCATCACTCCCAGACGATCGGCAACGTGGACGCGAACGCGCTGCACACAGATATGCAGACGCAAAGCTTCTTCACCTAGGCCGGGTGTTTGGCCCCTTATTTCGGGTTCGGGGTCTAGGACTTGGATTAGGACTTAGGGTTTAAGACGAAGTGCTAACCACAACAATCGACGGCCTATGGGTTCTGCAGGTGCTCACCGGCATTGAGGTCCTAGCCCCCGAACTTGGGCTGAGGCCCCACTTGCCGAGTGTTGAACCCAAGCGGCTCGCGTTGGAACACCCGGTGGCGGCGGACCTGAGGGCGGCCGGCGTCATCGGCGCGTCCGGCGACGTGGACTCGACTGTCGTCGAGTGGCTGACCGTGCTGTCCCGCCGCGATATCGGCCTTTTCGTGCACTTCCGGACGCCCAGCGAAGACGAACCGCCGCGAGTGCTGCTCGCGAGGTTCGCGCAGTGGTGGGTGGCGATGGAGCGGTCCGCTGATCTCGTTCGCATCAGCGGGGCCGGCATTTCGAACACGGAGGGCGCTGCCAACGCGGCGCTCAACGCGCAAATCGAGCGATTGTGCGGAACGAATACGCCCGCGACCCTCAGACCCGTCACGCTGGCCGCGGATGCCATAAGAACTGCGTCAACCAGCCGGGAGAGTCTGTGCGAATTCTTCGACAGTCAAGGCCTGCAGCCCGATCAGTCGCAACTGCTGAAACTCGCCGCCGATCCAGGGCGGTCGGCCCAGGCATCGATTGTCGCGATCCAGTCCGGGGTGGACACAGGGCGGCCTGCACGAACGTTCGTTGACCAGGGCGCGGTGGCTATCATCGATACGCTGCAAGGGAGGCTGGTCGCTGAGCACGTCGCTTCCGGGGGCAAGAATTGGATGATCGTTGCTCCGGGGACCAAGAACAACGTGGCTTCTGCGATCCACCATATGGTGCGGCGCCTGCCTGCTGATGAAGAATGGCATTCCTACCGAAAAGTTGTGTAGTCGAGAGGTATCGCGAAAATGTTAGCAACGGCATCGTGAGTTACCAACACCAAGATTCGGTATCGGGAACACTGCGCATCTCCGATATGGTCGCCCCCCGCAAAATCCCACCGGGCGGGGGTTGGCGAAAATTCATATACCGCGCGTCATTCCAAAGCATCAACCTGGGTGAGTCGCCCGCCGAAAGACATTACCGGGAGTTGCAGGAGCGGATACGCCGGCACATTCGCAAGCAATATGTCATCGGCGTGGTCTCGGGAAAGGGCGGCGTCGGCAAGACCACCATGACCGCGTGCATTGGCGCGGTGTTCCGGGAATGCCGGCCCGAGAACGTGGTTGCCATCGATGCAGCGCCGGGGTTCGGGACGCTGGCCGGGCGGATCGATGAAGCCCCACCGGGCGATTACGCGGCGGTGCTGAACGATACCGACGTCCAGGGCTATGCGGATATTCGAGAACACCTGGGGCAGAACAGTATCGGCCTGGATGTGCTTTCCGGAAACCGAGTGTCGGACCAACCGCGGCCGCTGGTCCCGTCAATGTTCACCGGGGTGCTGTCAAGGCTGCGCCGCACGCACACGGTCATCGTGGTGGACACCTCCGATGACCTCGAGCATCCGGTGATGAAGGCGGTGCTCGAGGCGTGCGACACGTTGGTTTTCGTGTCGGGCCTGACCGCCGACACGTCACTGCCGGTCACCCGCGCGATCGATCTGCTGCGGTCGATGGGTTATCACGAAGTGGTGTCCCGCAGCACGGTCATCTTGAACGACAGCCGCAATAAATACGATCAGGAATCGCGGGCCTATCTCACCGAGCGCTACGAGCAGGCTGGCGCGACGGTCGAATTCATGCCCTACGACCCGTATCTCGCGAAGGGCGGGATAATTGACACGCGGCATGAATTAAACAAGAAATCGCGGCTGCGGTTGTTCGAGATCACCGCGGCGTTGGCGGATAAATACATTCCAGATGCTGACAGGCCGCACTAATGGCCCCGTTGCTGGGGAGGGTGTCGTTTCCGGCTCGCTGCGCGGTTGCGGTCGTATGCGGAGAACACCTGGTTTCGCAGGTGTATCCGGCGTCCGTGCCCATCGAGGCCTTCATTGACAACGTCGTCGAGTTGCTTAACGACGAACTCAAGCGCAGGGGGCTCAACGGGCTCGAGCCGGGCGTTGGATATGAATTGCACAAGGCCAACGGGGTGCGGCTCGATGTCACCAAGACGCTCGACGAGCTCGGCGTCGAGGACGGGGCCACGCTCTCCTTGGTCCCCGCCCGGCACGGTGAATCGTTCGAGCCGCAGTACGAGTCGTTGTCGACCGGACTGGCCCGGGTGGGCAAGAAGTTGTTCGAACCCGTTACGGTCCTAACCGCCGCACACTCGGCGCTGGCGATCCTCGCCATGGTCTGCGCGACGGTGCTCGGGCTGGCTGTGCGCCAACGCATCTCGACCGATTCGCTGGTGCCCGCCAGCGTCACCGGCGTCGCCGGCCTGTTGGTCGCCGCAGGTGCGTTCGCGGTGTGGCGCTGGTGGCCCGATCGCGTCGACCTCATGGACGTGCTTGGCTGGATTGCGCTGCCTTTGCTCGCGGTAAGTCTCGCTTGCAGCGCGCCCGGGCAGCTCGGATCCGCGCACGTGTTTATCGCGGCCCTGTCGGCTGGGGTCTTGACGTGTGCAATCGCCGGGGTGACCCGCCGCTACGTCAATGTGGCGGCGGCCGTCGTGACCCTGTGCGGTCTCGGGGGGGCTGCAGCGTTGGTCCGGATGTGGTGGGCGGTCCCCGCCCAGCGGCTGGGGATGGGTGCGCTGATCGCCCTGCTGTTCCTCCTGACGATGGCCCCGACGATCGCGTTGTGGGTTGCGCGGATTCGCCCGCCTTATTTCGGATCGATCACCGGCCGCGATCTGTTCCGGCGCAGCGCCGGTCTACCCGCGGATGCGGTCGCTCCCGTGGACGAGGCCTTCGAGGGCGGCGTGGGCGGCGTGGGTGCCGAGGGTTCCGAGGAAGAAGCGAATCCGGACACCACCCCGCGCGGTGCGCAGATCGCCGCGGCGGCGGTCGGCGCCAACAACGTTCTGACCGGAATCTGTGTCGGCGCGGGGCTGACGCTGCCGGCGGCGGTATGGGCGACCCTGATGCCAGGCCGGGACCGCAGCGTCGCGGCGGCGGCACTGGCCGGGCTATTCGTGCTGATCTTCATCGGCCGGGGACGGGCGTTCGCCGACAAACGGCAGGCCATCGCGCTGGTGTGCGGTGCGGGCGCCGCGACGTGTGTCGGCGTCGCCAAATACGTCGCGTACGAGCCCGCCGGTTCGGGGTATTCAGTGCTGTGGGCCGCGCTGGTATTGGCCGGATTCGGCGGCGTCGGACTGCTGGCTGCGCTACTGGTCCCGATCACCAGGTTCACTCCGTTGGTGCGGATGACTGCGGAATGGGTGGAGATCGTGGCGATCATCGCGGCTCTACCACTGGCCGCATGGATCGGCGGATTGTTCACCTGGGTGCGCATGCGATGACCCCGATGCCCCTGGCGACCCGGGTCGTCGCGCTGGCGCTGGCGGGGCTCGTCGTGCTGCCGTGGTCGAGTCTGCCGGCAGCCCTGGCGATTCCGCCGCCGAGTGTCGACCCCGCCCGGGTGCCGGCAGATGGCAAGCCGGCGCCCGACCAGCCGATGCGGCAGAGCTTCGCCTGCGCGCGGACGATCACCGTCGCGGATCCCAACTTGGCCGTCACCGCACCCGGCTTCACGATGCTCAACATCAGCAAGGCCTGGCAGTACTCGACGGGTAATGGGGTGCCGGTGGCCGTGATCGACACCGGCATCAATCCAAGCCGACGGCTCCCCGTTGTCGCCGGCGGGGACTACATCATGGGTGGCGACGGGCTCACGGATTGCGATGCGCACGGCACCATCGTGGCGTCGGTCATCGGTGCCGCCCCGCAGGGCACCCCGATGCCACCGCCGATGCCGAGCGCTCCCGCCTTTCCGCCACCGGCGGGTCCACCGGCGGCCGATTCGGCAGCGCCACCTCCTGGCGGCCCCCCGCCGCCGCCCGCACCGCCGCCTCCGCCCTCGCCGGTGACGATTACCCAGACGGTGCCGGCCGCACCACCTCCACCCCCACCGCCACCGCCGGACGCCCCTTCCAACGGGCCGGGGGATCTCACCCCCGACCGACCCGACGACCCCGAGGTGCCGCCACCGGCGCCCGGTGCGCCGGACGGCGTCGCCGGCGTGGCGCCGCACTCGGTGATCATCTCCGTTCGGCAGTCGTCGCGGGCCTTTGAGCCGGTCAATCCTGGACCCGGTGACATGGAGGGACGCAAGAAGGCCGGTACCATCGCATCGCTCGCCAGCGCCATCGTGCACGCCGCGAACATGGGCGCCAAGGTAATCAATGTCAGTGTGACGGCGTGTGTCTCGGCGGCCGACCCGCTGGATCAGGGCGCGATCGGTGCCGCTGTCTGGTACGCCGCCACCGTCAAGGACGCGGTGATCGTGGCGGCGGCGGGCAACGACAGCGAAGACGGCTGCGCCCAGAACCCTTCGTTCGACCCGCTGACCGCGTCGGACCCCCGCGACTGGCATCAAGTCAAAACGGTGTCGTCGCCCTCGTGGTTCTCTGACTACGTTCTCTCGGCGGGCGCGGTCGACAATTCGGGCGCACCGATCAACAAGAGCCTGGCGGGGCCATGGTTGGCCGCCGCGGCGCCGGGGGTCGGGATCATGGGGTTGTCCCCGGCAACAGGGGGACCGGCGAACGCCTACCCACCGATCCACCCCGGCGACAAGAACATGCCGTTCTGGGGCACCAGCTTTTCGGCGGCGTACATCAGCGGGGTGGCCGCGTTGGTGCGGGCCAAATATCCCGGGCTGTCCGCGCACCAGATCATCAATCGGATCCTGCAGACAGCACACAATCCGCCTCGCGGAGTCGATAATCAGGTCGGCTACGGTGTGGTCGACCCGGTGGCCGCGCTGACCTTCGATGTTCCCGCGGGGGAACGACTTCCAGCCGCGGCGCAGACCAGGGTGATCAAGCCGGTCGCACCCCCGCCGCCGCCGGACCACCGTGCCCGTACCGTTGCGTTGATATTCGCCGGTGTCGTCGTGGCCGCCATCGCGGTCGCCTCCCTGATCGCGCGGGCGCGGCGGGAGCGATGAGCGCCGCGACGAAGCTGGCGATCATCACCGGCGTCTTTGCTGCGGTCCTCGCCGGCTGGGCGGCAGCCGGGGTTCCGGGCGCTGCAGCGGGTTTGGCGACCGGAATTGTCCTCGGCGTCATTCCCTGGCGCGGCCAGCCGCTGTGGTCATGGCTTATCCTTTGGCGGGAACGCCGCCGGCCAATCAGGTGGCATGAACCTCTCACGGTAGCCAATGATCGTGCCGGCGGGGGAGTCCGATACCAGGACGGCGTGGCGGTGGCGGCGGTACAGCTGCTCGGAAAGGCCCATACGCCAACCCTGTTCACCGGGTCAACCTCGACCTACACCGAAAATGCCTTCGATATAACCGAGCTGCTTCCGCTATTACGCCAGAGCCTTGGCCTGCGGATCGATTCGCTCAGTGTGATCACCGCCGGGGCTCGACGGCGCAGCACCGGCGACTACGCGCGGGTGTATGACACGTTGATCGGCACGCCGCCTTACGCCGGGCAGCGCGAAACCTGGCTGATCTTGCGATCTTCGGCTCTCGACAATGCCGAAGCCTTGCGCTGGCGCACGTCGGTCGGAACCGCGACCCTGGCAGCCGCGCAACGGGTCTGCGCGGCTATGCGCCAGCAGGGTATTCGTGCGAGAGTGGCGACGGCCACCGACATTGTCGAGATGGAGCGACGGCAAGGGCGGTCCGCACTGGAACTGCTCAATAGTCGTTGGCGATCGGTGCGCAGTGACAGCGGCTGGTTGACGACCTACTGGTACCCGCCCGGGGACATCACCGCGGAGAAGCTGGCCCAAGCCTGGTCGGCACGCGCCGACGGGATTGTGCAGAACATCACGCTTTTCGGCCCCGAACCCGGGCCCGAAACCGGCCGAGCCACCGTGACAGCGACCCTCACTGTGCGCAGCGCGCAACCACCGACCGCTCCGCTGAACACGATGCTGCGCACGTTGCCCGGCGAGCAGGCTCGAGCGGTCGCGGCGAATCTCTGCGGTCCACCGCCGGCGCTCCGGGGCATCCGTCGGGGAGCGTTGCGCGGTCCGCTCGTCGTCCCAATCGGACCGTCGGGTGTACTCCTCGGCAAGGTTGATGGTGGAAACCGGATAGCGCTGCCCCTGGACGACGCGGGGGAATTCAGCCGGGTGCACATTGCCGCCGAGGACGCGTTGGCGAAGCGCTTCATCATCCGGCTGGCCGCGGCCGGCGAGCGGATTACCGTGCACACCCGAAACATCCAGCGGTGGGCCAGTGTTCGGATGCCCGACATCATCGTCAGCGACCAGTCCAAGCCCGCCTCCGGCACGACAGTCAGCGTCTTGGACGGCACACTTACGCCGACGCCACGGCCGAACACGCTGGTCTCAGTGGGCGATCCGGGTGAACAATATCGCGGAACCGTCAGCGTGCTGATCACGCAGACCGGCCCGGCGACAGTGGAACTCAGGGCGGCCGGTCAAGTGCATACGGTGGAGGTCGAGTTGTTCCGAGCCGAAAATCGCTACGTGTCCTCGGAGCCGACGACGCTGCGAAGTTCTGATCTCGAAGCGGTGGAATGACCATGACCGGCAACAGCACGCCCGGCGCCGCACGCAAGCAGTTCGATCAGGCGATGGCATTGTTCGCAGCCGGTGGTCAAGCCGACACCCGAGCCGCTCACGAGGCGGCCGGCGCGCGGTTTCGGGAGGCGACCGAGATCGACTCGTCGATGGCCGACGCTTGGCTGGGGCGGATCGCCACGGGTGACGAAGAGTTATCGACGGTCCAGCAGCTTTATACGTACGGAGCTCGACTCCACCGGGAAACCAACCGGCTCGGCGTGCGCCTATCCGCACCTGTCAAAGCCGGTCCTTACCTTTCGATTTCGGTGACCGAGGCGTCGCACGCGGGGCTCGCGCTGGCGAGCGCACTGATCGATGACCGCCAGTACGAGAAGGCCGAGGCATTGTTGACGGATCCATCGTTGCTAGACACCTGGGAGAATCACCAGTGGCGACAGTACGTCGAGGCCTACTTGATGTTCGCCACGCAGCGCTGGCCGGACGTGATCTCAGTCGCCGCGGCCATCTTGCCGCCACAGGCCATCATCATGTCGGCGGTCACCGCGGCGACCTGCACGCTGGCGGCACATGCCGCGGCCCATCTCGGTCAGGCCCGGGTCGCGCTGGAATGGACCGACCGCGTCGAGCTGCACACCGGGCCGGAAGGCCGAACCGAGTCGCGCCGCCAGAATCTCGAGACCACAGTCGCCGCAATCGATCCCAATGATTTCCCGTTGATCGCGGCCGACCTGGCTTACGTGCGCGGGATGGCGCATCGGCAACTCGGCGAGGAGAACAAGGCGCAGATCTGGCTGTCCAAGGCGACGATCAACGGTGCACTGATCGAGTCTGCGAAACAAGCGCTGGCCGACCCCGCGCTGCAGCTGGTCGTCACCGATGAGGACGCGATCGGCACCCGCAGTAACAAATGGGACGTCTCAACCGAGCTGTCCGAGCAACAACGTCAAGAGGAAGGAAACCAGGAGCGGCGCATCGAACTCCTACAGGAGGGTCGCGCGTTGCTCGACAACCAAGTGGGTTTGGCCGAAGTCAAACGGGCGGTCGCCGAGCTGGAAGACCAGATTGAGGTCCGGGCACTGCGCCTGGCGGCCGGACTCCCGGTGGCGAATCAGACCAACCACATGCTGTTGGTCGGACCGCCCGGTACGGGTAAGACCACCACCGCGGAGGCGCTTGGAAAGATCTACGCCGGGCTGGGAATCGTGCGGCATCCTGAGATCGTCGAAGTCAAGCGGGCGGACTTCTGTGGCGAACATATTGGCGCATCGGGACCGAAGACAAACGAACTGATCGACCGATCGCTTGGCCGGATCCTGTTCATGGATGAGTTCTACTCGCTGGTGGAGCGGCATCAGGACGGTCGGCCGGACATGATCGGGATGGAGGCGGTCAACCAGCTCTTGGTGGCTCTCGAGGTGCACCGATTCGACTTCTGTTTCATTGGAGCGGGATACGAGAAGGAAGTCGACGAATTTCTCACGGTGAACCCCGGTCTGGCGGGCCGGTTCAACCGCAAATTGCGGTTCGCGTCCTACACGCCCGACGAGCTGGTCCAGATCGCTGTTCGATACGGCATGCCGCGTGCCACTGTTCTGGAACCCGCCGCCGGCGACGCGCTCAGGGCGGCCTGCACAACCTTGCGCGCCTATCACGCACCCGACGGCCTGCACGGCATCGACGTCATGCAGAACGGGCGCTTTGCGCGCAACGTTGTTGAGCGTGCCGAGCGGCTGCGGGACTCGCGGGTGGCGGCCCAGCACCGCAGCGACAAGGGCTCGGTCACGGTCGAAGACCTGCAATCGCTCCGCACCCAGGACATGCTTGCCGCGGTCCGGGACGCGTGCGCGGAAAAGCATGTACCGATGGGGCTTTGAGCGCTGTGAAGCGCAGCCGCGAGACGTAGCCCAAGTTCGCCACCCGTTCATGGTTTGTTCAACGGGCGCATGGCTGGCCAGCCTCCAGCCGTGCGGAAGCCATCGGAATGCTTAAGATGCACGCAGCGATGGCAAGGCTCAGTGAACGGAGTGTCGAGCGGTGCGCCGTATCTTCCTGATCACGGTGGCGCTAACGCTCGTGCTGGTCACCGCGCCTCCCGCCGTGGCAATTGCGCCACCCAGCATCGATCCGGGGGCGGTGCCGCCCGATGCGACGGGGCCCGAACAGCCGCTGGAACAGAAGCGCGTCTGTAAAGCGCCGTTAACCTTGCCGGGCACCAATTTCCATGATCCGCCGTGGTCCAACACCTACCTGGGCATCACCCAGGCTCAGAAATTCGCGACGGGTGCCGGTGTAACGGTCGCCCTGATCGACACCGGTGTGGATGCCTCGCCGCGGGTTCCGGCAGAGCCCGGTGGCGATTTCGTCGTCAAGGACGGCGACGGGCTTTCCGACTGTGATTCGCACGGGACACTGATCGCATCGATAATCGCCGGGCGGCCGGCGCTGACCGACGGATTCGTCGGTGTCGCGCCCGACGCGCGATTGATCTCGTTACGCCAGACGTCGGAGGCCTTCGAGCCCAAGGATCAGCAAGCCAATCAGGACGACCCCAACGCCACGCCCGCTGCCGGGTCCGTCCGCAGCCTGGCCCGCGCGGTGGTGCACGCCGCCAATCTCGGCGCGGGCGTGATCAACATCAGCGAAGCGGCCTGCTTCAAAGTCAGAAAACCGGTGGACGAGTCCACCCTCGGGGCGGCTCTCAACTACGCGGTCAACGTCAAGGGTGCCGTCGTCGTCGTCGCGGCCGGCAACACCGGAGGCGACTGCTCGCAGAACCCGCCGCCCGACGCGTCCAGGCCCGCCGACCCACGCGGCTGGGCTGGGGTCCAAACGATCGTCACACCGGCGTGGTACTCACCGTTGGTGCTGACTGTCGCAGGTGTCGGCCAAAACGGGGCACCGAGCGCGTTCTCGATGCACGGACCGTGGGTGGGCGTAGCAGCTGCCGCGGACGACATCGTCGCTCTCGGCCCCGGCGGCGTGCCCGTCGATGCGTTACCAGGCAAGGAGGGCCCGGTGCCGATCGCCGGCACTTCGTTTGCCGCGGCGTATGTCTCTGGTCTGGCCGCGCTGCTTAGACAGCGTTTCCCTGACCTGATGCCGGCGCAGATTATCGGCCGGATCACCGCCAGCGCGCGACACCCCGGGGGGAGCGTTGACAACGACGTCGGCGCGGGCACCGTCGATGCCGTCGCGGCGTTGACCTGGGACATCGCATCCGGTCCCGCAACAGCGACCGCCCCGTTCGCAGTCAATGCGATTGAACCCCCGGCGCCGGTGCCCGGGCCCGATCATGGTCCGATCAACGCTGTGTCGTTGGGAGTGCTGGGCTTGATCCTGGCGTTGGGACTTGGTGCGCTGGCCGGGCGAGCTCTGCGAAGGCGCTGAAGGATCAGATGAGATCGCTACGATTACGGTTCACCAGCGGGCATGCGCTGTGGGCAGCGGCGTTGGCCCCGCTGTGCATCCTGCTGTTTTCCGGCACTCGCTACGAGTGGGCGGGTCCGGCGCTGGTGGCGCTGGCGGCGGTCGTCGCCCTGGTCACCTTTCGCGGTCGTCGGCTGACGGGTTGGGTGGCGGCGCTGGGTGCATGGCTGGGGCGCCGCCGCAAGCCTCTTGAACTCCCGTCGGAGGAGGTCGTCGGTGCCACAGTGCAGCCGGGAGATCACGTTGCCCTGCGCTGGCACGGCGAATTCCTGGTCGCGGCTATCGAACTCATTCCTCGGCCGTTCACGCCGACGGTCATCGTCGACGGGCGAGCCCACACAGACGACGTGGTGGATACCCGACTGCTTGAGCAACTTCTGTCGGTGAACTGTCCCGACCTGGAGGCCGACGTCGTGTCCGCCGGTTATCGGATCGGCAAGATGGCTGCCCCCGAGTTGTTGAGCCTGTACCAGGACGTGATCGGTGCGGACCCGGCGCCGGCGCACCGTCGGACCTGGATCCTGCTGCGCGCCGATCCGCAACGCGCCAGCAGGTCGGCGCAGCGGCGCGCCCCTGGCGTCGAGGGTCTAGCGCGGTATCTGGTCGCGTCGACAACCCGCATCGCGGACCAGCTGGCCGGCATCGGGGTTGACGCGGTGTGCGAGCGTAGCTTCGACGATTTCGACCGCGCCACCGCGATCAGCTTCGAGCGGGAAAAGTGGTCGAAGATCAAGGGGCGCGACACTTTCACCGCCGCCTACACCGCGGCCGGCGGTCCAGACGTGTGGTGGGCGGCGCCCGCGGACCGGATCATCACCAGGGTTCGAGTCGTCTCCGGGATGGCGCCGCAGTCCACGGTGCTGCTGACCACCGCGGATAAGGCGAAAACCCCGCAGGGATTTACCCGGGTGTCCGGTGCGCAGCGTGCTGCGCTGCAGGGCCAGACCGTGATCCCCGATCGTCACTGTCAGTTACCGATCGGCTCCGCGGGTGTCCTGGTAGGACAAACGGCGAGTCAGTACCCGGTCTATATGCCTTTAGACGACGTAGACGCCAGCATCGACTTGGGCGACGCTCGCGCCTTCATGCAGTTCGCCGTCCGAGCGGCGGCTGCGGGCGGGATTGTCACTCTCGCTCCGCATTTCCAGGAATTCGCCACCCTGATCGGCGCCCAAATCGGGCCGGAGGCGAAGGTGGCGTGGCCGAATGCGACGACCTACCTGGGCCGGCATCCTGGCATCAATCGGGTGGTATTGGGGAAGAACGCGATCGGCACTCCGCGGCATCGCCGGTTGCCAATCCGGCCGATATCCCAGCCCGAGGAAAGCCGCTACCTGACGTCGCTGCCTGGTAGGAGGAACGGTTCGTGATGCCGGAGCGGTCCTGGCGCAGTGAGGCAGATGAACAATCGTCTAACAGACGCCGTGCGACAAACATGCCGCTCTAAACTGAGAATCTGCCCCGGCTATCCCCGACATTAAGGATCGTCTGAAGTGGAAACAGAGCCGCATCCGCAGGCCACTGAGGTCCTGGATGAATTCAAGAAGTTCACCGACGTCCTCGAGGGCACGATGAAGCAGCAGGGCGGCGGATCCTTCACGGGTCGAGACGAGGCCGAGACGGTCGAAGTCGTCATCAATGGGGACAGGTGCATCACCGACCTAAATATCGAGGCCGGCCTGCTGCGCCACGGCGCCGAGACGGTGCAGGAACGCATCAATGAGGCGTTGATGATGGCCAACGCCGCGGCGTCCGAAAACTTTGACGCCCTGTACGGGCAGACGTTCGAAGCGCTCAACAAGATTGTTGGGTCGCTGCAGAAGGCGATCAGGGAAGACTAGGCACCGCGACCAGCACAGCCGTCCAGGGGATACGTCGAGCGGTGCAGTTGTTCGTCGTGGGGCCGCCAAGGTCCGGGTTGACCATTGTCACTCAGTTCCTCAATCACCATGGCGACGTCAAGGTCTTCGACGAGATCGATTTGCTCGAGATCAGCCGATCTGGCGGACCGGCCGTCGGCACCTTGGCGGCCTTCCTGCTTGAGCGCGGGGTCTACGAGACTTACCAACGCTGTGCACGGGAATCGACCGACCCCGCCGCCGCCCTGCAAGCGACCATGAGCGAGATAGCCCACCCCTGCACCGTGTGGGGCGAAAAGAACCCGCGGTACGCCATGCGGCTGGAGATTCTCCAGCAGACCTTCCCTGATGCTGCGCTGCTCTTTGTCCTGCGCGACCCTCGCGATGTCGTGAATTCCTATCTGCTGCATCGTGATTCACCGGTACGCAGCTGTCTGGACTTCTGGATCAAAGACACCGTGGCCGAGGCGTTGGCGCTGGTCGAGAGTTGCCTGGAGCCGCTGAAGACCGACGACACCGAGGTAGTCGTCCTGGGTTACGAAGCCTTCGCGGCCCGGCCGAGGGCGACGCTAAACGCGGCCCTCGCGCGGTTGGGGCTGAGCTTTTCCGAGAGCGCCGTGCGAGTGGCCCATTGCGCCCCGGAAACGGTTGGCGACAACCAATTCTTCCGGCACGGCGCGGCGCTGCCCTGGAAGGTGGGCAACCTCTCGCCCCTGTGCCAGGCGCCAATTGTTCGGGACCGTATCGACGCCGACGATCCAACCTGGTCTCAGGTCGATGCCCTGGCCCGGCGCTTCGGTTACGAATGAACGGGTTCGGCAATGGTCCGGTTTGAGCCAACCGATCTGCTGCAGGTAGGTAATCCCGCGCTCTGTTTCGTCACCAACATCGGGGACGCCGTGCTGACGCTGCCCACAGTGCGAGCGCTGGGCGAAATGTTCAGCGCCCCAATCACGCTGATCTGCCCCAAGGTCGCGTTCGACCTGTGCTTCTGGGAGATAAGCCCGCGGTTTGTCGATACCACAGGGTTACCCCTGACGGGTACACCGCCAATGGCCGGGCCGGCCGGACCGGCCGCTCGACTTTGAAGTCCTGGCGTCGGAGATCGGTGCTGTCGACGTATTCATCGACACCCTGCCATGGCCCTCGCTGGCCGACGTCATCATGCGTCCCCTCCTGCAACGCGTGGCTCCCACGACGAGCGTCGGATTTTCACCCGACCTCCACGACATCGTGGTTCCCAAAGATGAGTGTCATTCGGCCGACTTGATGTTCACGCTGGCACGACTGTTCGACTCGTCGTTGCGAATCGAAACCTACGCGCAGCCGGTTCCGCTCCGTCCGCCCGTGCAGCAGGAGGCCCGATCGATTCGCGCCGCAGTGCCCGCCGGGGTCAAGGTGTTGGTTGTGCACGCCGACGCCGGGTGGACGGACAAGCGGTGGCCCGTCACCAGGTTCATCGACGTGCTGGATAGGTTCTTGTCGCGCCATCCCGACTTCGTCGCGTGGGTGGTGGGGATGGGACACGAGGAGCTCAACGTTGGGCGTGAGCGCGATCGGCTCTTCCCTTATCTCGAGCTGCCGCTCGACCTTGCCATGGGGTTGGTCGCCAACGCGGACCTTTTCCTGGGCATCGACTCCTCGATGCTGCATGCCGCCGACTTGGCGCGGGTGCCCGGCGTCGGCCTTTTCGGCCCCACGCATGCTGCGACGTGGGGATTCAGATTCGCGCCACATCGGCATGTAGCTATGAGCGCGATGCAGGACATCACGGTCGAAGCGGTACTCACTGCGATGGAACAGCTTGTCCAGGAACATGTCCTGAGCGACGGCCGCGCTTCGGCGCTGGAGGTTGGTCGGGTTGAGTGAAATTACAGTCCTGCAGGGCGGTCACTCTTCAAACGTTGAGCGTGACGTGCTGAACAACCTGCTGCAGGCGGCCGCCCCTGCCGTGTATTTCTCCACCCTTATCGGGGACTCCGTCCTGACGCTGCCGACGTTGCGCGCGCTAGCCGAATTGTTCACTGCCCCAATCACGTTGATCTGTCCACAGGCCGCGTTTGACCTCTGCTTCCGCGAGGTCAGTCCCCACTTCGTCGACATCACAGGCATAGCCCCGGCAGGACCTCCCATTGGTGCACATGCACATCGCACCCTCGATTACGAAACCCTGGTGTCCGAGATCGGTCCTGTCGATGTGTTTATCAACGCGGTGCCATGGGACATACCATCGAACGGTTTCATCAAGCACCTGTGGCGACGCCTCGCTCCAACAACGAGCATCGGCTTCCCGACCGACGACTACGACATCATTCTCCCGCGAGATCTGTCGCACGCGGCCGACCTGAATTTCAAACTGGCACGGCTCTTCGATCCGTCGCTCCGGATCGAAAACTACGGGCAGCCTTTGCTTCTCCGGCCGGCCGTGCACCAGCAAGCGCGATCGATTCGCGCCGCGGTACCCGCCGGGTTCAAGGTGCTGGTGGTGCACGCCGACGCTGGTTGGACAGAAAAACGTTGGCCAGCAACGAGGTTTGTCGATCTTCTGGACAGGTTCTTAGGTCGCCACCGTGACTTCGTGGCGTGGGTGGTCGGGATGGGACACGAGGAGCTCAACGTCGGGCGTGAGCGCGATCGCGTCTTTCCCCATCTTGGGTTACCACTCGACCTCGCCATGGGGTTGGTCGCCAACGCCGATGTCTTCGTGGGCGTCGACTCCTCGATGCTGCATGCCGCCGATCTGGCGCGGGTGCCCGGCGTCGGCCTATTCGGCCCGACCCGTTCCGAAATGTGGGGGTTCAGATTCGCGGCACACCGGCACATCGATATGAGCGCGATGGAGAACATCACCGTGGAAGAGGTCGTCGATGCAATGGAAGACCTTGTCGCAGAGACGTCTGACCGAGGGGAAGATCCTGGCGGACTTCGGCATTCGCGCATAACCGACCTTCTCCCCGCGGTGCGTCAGTTCCGTGAAGTTACCCGGTCTTGGCATCGCGAAGAGGCCGCCGAACCGTCGGCCGGCGTAAATGTCGGCGCGAATGCGCTACATCTGCACTCGTTGAACTTCGCATTGTGGCATCACGAAGACGCCGTTCGCCGGCCTGGTGTCGACGACCATGAGGTGGCTCGCAGAAAACGCCGCATCGACGACCTCAACGCCCAGCGGAACGCGGCCATCGAGGATATCGATGCGGCCCTGCTCGGTAGCACCGATCTGAATCACACTGCACCGGTGTCCACCGAAACCCCCGCCACCATCGTCGATCGGCTTTCCGTTCTTACACTGCGGATCTTGCATACGGATCGGACAGAACAAACCCATGCGCGCCTCGAGGCGCTGGAAGAGCAGTACGACGACCTCTTCGCCGGCCTCGAGCAGTTGCTCGACCGTCTGCGGGCGGGCGAAATCAGATTCAAGCTGTATCGGCAGTTCAAATCTGTGGCACAGCGAAACTACTGCGCCCTGTTTGAGGCCCTCGACACCTGATGCATCAATAGGCTGCGGATTCCCACCATTGCGCCCAATCGAGGTACGGATCTTTATGTTCTTCATACTGAAGATGAAGCGCCAGTGATGGTATCGGGGTGAAGAGGGAAACTTGCTCGCGCCAGATCGGGTTGATTGTCGAGGCTTCGAAAATATGGTGCTCTTGGCCGTAGGGCGTGCTCGAATAGCGGGCGAGCCGTTCGAAGACCTGCCAGTTCCTTCTTAGGGTCTCGATTTCTACCCAGCACGTATTCGTGGTGTGTGTGTTCGTCCGCCAGTGTCTCGCGGTGCCGTAGACGACGCGACAATCCTCCCGGCTGAATATCGGGCTCCAATAATTCTTCGGATCGTCGTACGGATGCAGAGCGACTTCGCGGCCGCCAAGTCTCTCTTTGAACTCGACGTGTGCTTCCAGCATCTCGCGTATCGCCGAAGGGGTGTGCAGGTAGTCGTCCTCGACGAAGTAGATGAGCTCACGACCCCTGTCGCGCGCCAAGGCAAACGATGCGAGACAGGATGCGTTGTAACCCCTGTCCTCGAGCGCGATGAGTTCGACCTGGTGTGTGCAGGTGCCGAGTATCCGACGCAGCGTCGTCACAGTTTGAGACGACGAGTGATCATCAAAGACCCGCAAGATGATGTCGTCGTCGGCTTGATTGATCGAAGTGACAAGCGATTGCGTGCAGCGCAGCATCACTTCACTTTTCGGAGCGCCGACGTATCGGTTAGCGCCATGCACGCTGATGTCAGAATGTGTCTGAAGGTGGACGTCGAGTTTCATATCAACGCGGCCACCCAAAATAACGCATTCCGTCACCCCTCGCCTGGTGGGAGTGCATGGCTCGCGCGATGAGAGAGCGCGATAGCCGGGCCCATAACACCGCGCGTGTTACAGCGAGTTCGGCGATGTCCATCAGCCGCGACGCGCTCTCTAATCCGTAATCGATTCGGGCGTCCCACCACTGATCTGCCGACTGCGCCGCCCGTGAACATCCACAGGGATCTCGCCGATCAGCGTGACGCGGTGCATGACGCGACGCTGGTCGTCGTAATCGTCGACCGCGCGGTGTTGGGTTGCGTAATTATCCCATATGGCCACGTCGCCAGGCTCCCAATCCCATCGAATAGTGTTCTCGGGCAACGTGATGCGTGCTTGCAGCAGCTCGAAGATCGACTGCGACTCGTAGTTGTCCAGGCCAACGAATCCGCGCGCCCATTGACCCAGCAGAAGCGCGCGCTCGCCGGTCGCGGGATGTACTCGCACCACTGGATGTTCGGTGCGAAATGTCGACGCCTCCGCGTGAGCCGCCCTCAATTGGTTGCCGAGGAGGTTAGTGCTGTCCAGCACGCAGCCCACGCCCCTGATGTATCCGAGCTGGTCGTAGTGGTTGCTGCTGTGCATCGCCCAGAGATTCTCGCTCAGGTGTTTTAGCGGTGCGGGTAGGGCTTTGTAGGCCGCGGCGGTGGACGCCCACAGCGTCGACCCCCCCGTATTTCGGCAAAGTGACCGCACGCAGAATGGAAGCCTCCGGGATATCGAGGCTGAACGTGTGGTCGGTGTGCCAATGCGGTGCCTTGCCACGGTCGGAGTCGACCAGCGATACCCCTGGTGGCCCATCGGGAATGCAGTTGGGGCCGAAAACGCGGATCGGTGCGCCTAGCCGCTTGGCGAAGGCAAAATGCTGTTCCTCATCAAGGTGGTGTTGATGTCTGAAGAAGATCACTTTGTGGCGTAGCAGCGCCTCGCGTATCCGGCCCACCACGCTCGCGTCGAGGCCGCCGTCGAGAAGTACGCCGTCGATACGTGCGCCGATGTGCTTACCCAAGCCGGCGACGGTAAGGGCGATTTCCGTCGGCCTTGCCATCGTGGTGGTCCCTTCTGAGTCCGGCCACCTCGAATATACCGCTCGCCGGATGTTAATGTTACGCGGTGGGATTTTATTGGATTGAGAATCGCACTGACATAAAGGTGAGGAATTACTATTCCGAATCCGATTGGCGCCGAAATCTCATCGGTGCACTGGTTTCGCGCAATATCGACGTGGTTGTCGACGTCGGTGCCAATTCAGGGCAATATGCCACCGATTTGCGCCGCTCTGAGTTTACTGGCCGAATCGTATCGTTCGAGCCCCTCTCCGGTCCGTTTGCACAGTTGGCGGTCGGTGCGGCGGCAGATCCGCTGTGGGATTGCCGCCGGTGCGCTCTCGGCGATTTCGATGGCAGCGTCTCGATGAATGTCGCTGGCAACACCGGCGCCAGCAGCTCCATACTGCCTATGCTGCAAAGCCACCAGGATGTGTTCCCGCACGCTAATTATGTAGCCACGGAAGATGTAGAAATGTTCAAACTAGATTCAATCGGCCCAGAAATTCTACGGCCGAATGACGCAGCGTTTCTCAAGATCGACGTCCAAGGGTTCGAGAAGCAGGTGATCGCCGGAGGCGATACGACTATTAGGCAGCATTGTGTGGGCATGCAGATTGAACTCTCCTTCGCAGCCCTGTACGAGGGCGACATGCTTGTTGAAGAGGCGCTCGCCCTTGTGGATTCTTTAGGCTTCGTACTTGCGGGATTGGCGCCTGGATTCATCGACATCCGCAATGGCCGCGTGCTGCAGGCAGACGGCATCTTTTTCCGTGCGGAGGATTGACCCAAGATCCGCCAGTCCGATGTCGACCGGCCTAAGCATGCTCCCGTGAAAATGGACCGGAGGCAAAGAATGGGGGGTCGAAGTTCGAACGGGTGATGTCGACGAGTTGAATCTGATCCCGACGAACTGCGGCGACGCCACCCGCCGGAAGAATGGACCGGAACGGCGTGCGAGTCGATATCGTTAGGCGTGAAAAGCGACACGCATCAGCCTGATTGGTGCATTACGATTGCAGCCGGTAGCGGTTGTCGCTGCACTGCACCGCTCACCTGGCCCTGCACAACGAAAGGCGTGGTCGGTGATCGCACCGCATCGTGGTCAAGAGCAAGATGAGCAGGTAGCCCGCGGCATGCCATTTGCCGTCACCGCGTGGCTCGCGACCTTGCGGCACAACGTGATTGGTTCGGGCGCCATGGCCAATTGCCAACCGAGATGGAGCCACGGGGAAGTGACCAGCGAGCACGATCGCTCCGGCACGAGGGGAATGAGCCGACATGACACAGTCGCTTAACGTCGAGTACCAAGAACTCATCGCGAGAGCGGACGAAATCGAGGCGCCGTTGCCAAGTCTGCCGATAGGCAACCCGCAAGCCCCGTGCGCCCTCTCGTTTGTCCGCGATGCTGCCGTCCAAATCGCGATCAATGCCGACTCGTTGCGGCTGTACATCCAAGCGTGCCAGCGGGAATGGAGACTTCTGGCGACGTCCCTGCGGAACGCGGCCAAAGCGTATGAGGAAGTGGACGAGGGCGCCGCCGACGACATCAACGCCATAAACATGGACGGCGGCACGTCCGGGGCGCCGTCAGGGTCGATGTCAGCTAACGGGAACGATCAGATGTCGCTTCTTTGCGACCCTGATTACATCCCGCCGCCGCCCCCGCCCCCGCCGTTTCAATACCCCTACTACGAAGTGCGACAGGCCGCGACCGACATCCAAGCCCCCGACCAGGGAACGGCTTTCAAGGCATTTGCCAACGAGTGGAACAGGTATCAGCTGGCGTTCCAGCAGCTGGCATACCGGTTTCGGCCGTTTCTCAGCTGGGAGGGTGACGCGAGGATGGCAGTTGAGGCAAATTTCCAGCAACAGAAGCAGTGGATATTTGGCATGGTCACACAGTGCACGACGCTGGCTAAACAGGCCCAAATGGTCGCTGACGCGCATAAAAGGATCACGCCATCAGGAAGTTACCCCGGAAACCCCACCCAATGGGGGCTGGAGGGAGAGCATCCTGCGGCCTATGAGGTTTCCCAGTGCGATTATTGGTATAAGTACTACACGCTAAACAAGAGCCCTTATTTGTATATGGCGCTTGACTGGTACAAGAATTTACAAAAACGGTCGGAAACAGCGATATCGAGTTACATTTCGTACGCCGGAATCCCCCTGCCCGCGTTGAATCCAACAGCTCCTTACGGCGCCTACGTCATAAAACCCCCTTCCAACGATGGCGGGGGCGGTTCCGACGATCCAGATATCCCCGATATCCCCACGCCCGATATCCCCACCCCCGATTACCCGGGCAACGGTGGAATTCCCACCACGCCAACCGTGCCGATGATGCCAACCGCGGGCGTGGGTGGCACGCCGTCAACACCGAATCCCCAGGCGATGGTGAACGACGCGATGAAGAAAGCAGGCCTGGGCGCGGGCGGCGTCGGAGGAGTCAAGCCAGCGTCACTGGGCGGAGGCGGCGGTGCGGGCATTCCCTCGATGCCACTGCAGCCGTCGGCCGACGGCGAAGCTTCGGCGCGGCCCGCCGCGGCGGCGCCCGGGGCGGCCACCGCGGGCTTGGGCAAGGGACTTCCAGGCGCAGGCGGCATGGGCGGCGGCATGGGCGGCATGCCGATGGGCGGGCAAGGCGGTAAGGGTGGTGACAGCAAGAGCAAGCGTGTGCAGGGCTCCGAGGAGGACTCGCTCTACACCGAGGAGCGGGCGTGGACCGAGGGCGTGATCGGTAATCGCCCGCGCAAGGGCCCGGCCGACAAGTAACGACTCCACGGACCGAAAGCCTTGTCCCGCATCGCATTAGGAGTAGCTGATGGGCGTCGCGAAACCAACGGGGGCGTATGCCGAGCAGATGCTCGAGCCGCGCGGCTGGCCGGACGTCGATGAACAGGCCTTATATGACCGGGCCCAGCAGTACACGCACGTGTTGCGCCAAGTCACTGAGGTCTTGGAGGTCTGCCGGCACCAGCAGGCGGAAATCTTCGACGGAGGCATCTGGTCGGGCACCGCGGCCGGCGCCGCGAACGGCCAACTCGGCGCACTGATCAGCGAAATGCAGACCCTGCAAAACGGTCTCGCCACCGTGATCACTTGGCACAAACATATTGCCGTGACGATCGTGCAGGTCAAGTCGGACGTCACCGACAATGTAGTAAGCGCTCACGTCACGATCGACGCCCTGGAGCAGGACCCCAACCTGGACGCTGTCGAGCTGACTGAGCAGATCAAGAAGGTAGTCAGCACGGCGCATGTGGCCAACGTCGGGATCGTCGATGGCGCCGCCGAGTGGATCTTGGCAAGCAAGGCGTGGAGACCGCCGGCCAACGCGCTGCAGGATTTGCTCGACCAGAAAACGCCGCCCCCTGTGACAATCCCGGTCACTCCCATAGTCCAGCCCTCCCCCGACCCGCGGCCGGAGCCCACGCAGCCGCTGCCCGTCACGCCGGGGACGGGAGGGCCCAGACCACCCGTCGCACCGGGGACGGGAGGGCCCGCGCCAGGGCCAACACCACCGCCGGGCATCACCCCTCCCATTGATGGCGGTGGCGGCGGTGGTCTGCCGCCGACACCGGGAACGCCGCAGACGCCTGGACAGCCGGTGGTACCGGCGGTGCCGAATCCTGCGGGCCCCGGTCCGGCGGTGCCAGGGGGCGTTCCGGGTGGTGGACCGGGAGCACCGTGGGAGCCGGCGGCTCCCACAGCACCGTTGACCCCCGCGGCTGGGGCGCCACAACCAGGAGCGGGTGGGGGTGGCGGCAAGGGTATGACTCCGGCTGCGGCGTCGCCGGGGGGATTGCCGGCATCGGCGAAACCAGCGGACGAATCGCCGGCCGGCGTTCAGGGACCGGCTGGGGTGCCGGCTGGCGCGATGGGGTCGGGTGGTGCCGGAGCCGGAGCCGGCTCGGGAGCAAAGTCCGGTGCTGCCGTCGGGCAAACGGCCGCCGATAAGTCAGCCAGCACCCGCCCGGCAGCCAGCATTAAGTCGGCGGCGAAGGGCAAACCCCACCCGCTAGCAGCGGATGCCGAGCACATCGAGGACGGCCCAGATGTCACGGTGGTGCCGGCCCCGATTATTCCGGTTTCGGCGGCGCGAGCTCAGCGTGACGCGGTCGTTGAGGCCGCGACCGCTGACGCGGCGCGTCGTGCCGGTCCTGATCCGCTGCAGTTGGCGCGCCGCATCGCGGCGGCGCTGAACGCACCAGGCGTGAGCGGCGGGATGGACCTCGGGTTTTTCTGGGTGACGGGGGTGACCACAGACGGCGCGATCGTGGTGGCCAACAGTTACGGGTTGGCGTACATCCCCGAGGGCGTGCAGTTGCCGGAAAAGGTCCATATGGCCAGCGGCGACGAGACGATCCCGGCCCCGGAGCGGGCCCGCTGGGCCACCTACCCGGTGGTGGCCGTGCGTGGGTGGTCGGACCACCACGGCAAAACGCTGCGGGCGGTTATCGGCACCGAGCAACAATTGGCGAATTCCGATGCCGGGGTGGCCACGGTCGTGTTGAAGCCGGACGACATTCCCGACACCGGTGATATGACCGGCCGATCACGGCTTGAGGTCGTGGATTCCGAGGCGGCGGATCGGTTGGCAGCCACCACGGATGCACGCTTGGTCGACCTCTTGCCGCCGGCACCGGCCGGTGCCGAGCCAGCAGCCGACCGGCAGAGCGCGCCCACAGAATTAGTGGATCCCGAGGCGGCGGCTGTGCTTATCTCACCGGCCACCGGGACGATGGGAATGGGGCAGCTGCTCGCCCAGATGCCGCTACCGCCTGAGGGCGCCGATGCACCAGCTGATGATCGCCTCATCCTCTGGTTCGAAGTGATGAAGCCATTGGCCAGCGAAGCTGTTGGTCGCCAAGCCGCACACCTGCTGGCGTTCCAGACGTACGCGGCGTGCGCCGAGGAAGCCGTCCTCAGGGAGGCGCACACTGCGTTGGACCTGGCGGCTCAGCGCAGTGCTGTCGCCGACTGGATGTACTGGAAACACCTCTCCGAGTTGCTCAACTCCGCGCTGGCCGACCCGCGCACCTTAAGTCCGGCCTAGGCGGACTGCGTCCTCTCTCGCCGGTCGTCAGTCGTTGGCTGGACGGGAACGCTGCCTGATCCTTGCGTGCCCGATGCGGCGCCGTCGCCGGTTGGTGGCTCGTCGGGGGTATTCGTGTCGTCGTTTTTGGTGTCATCGGCGAGTTTCGCCGGCTGAGTGCCCGCGCTTCCCACGCTCCCCGTCACTTGTTGCACGCCGGACATCACGGTCTGCAGGCCCTGTGTAATAGGTTGCGTCGCCTGCGTCATGGCGGCCAGCTGGTTGAGGTTGGCCGTCGCAGCTGGGGCAGGCGGTGTTTTGGTATTTTGGCCGGCGCTCTGGTCGCTCGTCTTGTCGGCTGTTTCGGCAGCCAACAGTCGGGCCGCCGCGGCGCTTATTGGCGGTTCGGTCGCCGCGCCTGTCGGCTGCTGATCGGAAGCGGCCAGAAATTGGACCGTGCCGACGTGCTCGCCAAGTTGCTGGTCGGTCTCGGCATACATGTCAGCTGCGGTGACGATCTTTGATCCTGTGTTGGTGAGAGCGGTTTGGGCATCAGGCAACCCATCGACTACCGGCGATTCGATGATCGGCAGGGTTGCGTTAATCGCGGCGGATACGGAATCGGATCCGGTAGCCGAAATCGGCGGCGGAGAGGCGGGCAATACCTCGTCGCGCAAGGTGACACCCGCAGCTTGTAGACGAGCGGGATCAACCACCAGTGAGTCAGTCATCCTGCGTTCCTTCAGAATTGAATATTGCGGACTGTGTCATAGATGCCGGTGACCCACAGCAACAACGGGAGGATCGCGGCGACGATCGCGCCATCAGAGATCTCCAGAACCCGCTTCGTCACCGGAGTAATTCGGCGAATCCCGGACGCCGCGCCGACCACCGCAAGCGCCACCAGGGCCGCCGCGCACAAAATGGTCAAGAACACCCACCCGCTGTGTGGGTACCAAATGCTCAACCGTGCTGTCACACCGATCGGAATGACGACTGCGGCAGTCAACAACGACCACGCGCACCAGGGCTCGGCGTAGAGCCGCGCTCTAAAGGCGCACATCAAGGTGACCAGCCCGGCCAGCACCAGGGTGTGCACAAAGAAGTGGCCGCGCACCAGTACGGCGATCGTGCCGGCCGCGAGCGGGAGGACGCCCCCTGTTACGAACCCAATCAGCAGCCGCTTGGCCAGCTGACTGCGCTCCGTGAGTCGCGCGGACGACCTGGGCACTGACGCGATGATGGCTTGCCAGGTCTGTGTTTCGGTGTCTGCGCTGGCGCCTTCGCCCGCAATCGGATCCAGCAATTCCTCGTGTCCGACGGTCTCACCGGGAGCCGGGATTGGCGGCAGCGCGATCCGCGCGACGACGACAGTCAGCTTGGCCGCATTCGTCACGGCGAACAACCCGAACACGATCGCTCCGCCCGGTACCCAGTGCTGCCAGCCGTAACCCCAAACGATGGAAGCGGCGGTGACCGCAGTAGCGGTGATCGCGCCAAACGCTGCGAGCTCGGTACGCCGACGGGGGCCGCCGCGGGTTAGCAGGGTCAAAAACAGCACGGCCGCAGCTGCGCCGGCAAGCTGGGGCGGCCCAAATGAGGAGACTCCGCGCGGCCGTGGGATAGCCAGCGCGATAGCCACCACGATCAGCGGATACGCTGCTGCCAGCAGGCTCTCCGAAAACCCAGCATTCTTGTAGAAGCGGCTGACTGCCCAGCTACCCACCAGCAAGACAAACCCCGCGATTCCCAGCGCTACGGGCCACCACACCTGGCGCCCGGTGTGCGCCCACGCCAGAATCGCAATCACGGTGACCGCCAGTGCGAACGCCGGGATCGCCGCCCCGACAAAGCGATTCAGTGCCGCCCGGTCGAACTGCGGTGATTCGTCAAGCACCGCGATCGCGTCGATGACGTCCTCGACGAGCGGCCGGTACCGCTCCGTGCGACTCACCGGCACCAGGGTCAGCATTGACCCGTCGACAACTATCGCCTCGTCGAGCGACTGCTCGGCTTGCAGCGGCGGGGCTCCTGGGCGCGCAAACGTCCATGCGCCCTGGGCGGAAAAGTCGAAACCGGCCAAGACATTCGCCGGCGTTTCCCCCAAGAGTTCGGCCAGCACCGCGACGGTGTCGTCGATGTACGTTTCTATCGGCGCAGCGGAAGGCAGCACTACATCCGTCATCCGCCGGCCGGTAAGGATCGTCACCCGGGTGGTTGCCGGCGGGGCGGGGGCTGCGGCCCCGGCCGCGGGGGCTGCGGAGGCTCCTCCGGCGGCAGCAGTATCAGTCGCGGTGGGCGCGCTCAACCACCATCACCCCTGTCGAAATCGTCGGACAATGCTGCGGCTAGCTCCAGGATCTTACGCTTGTATGTGGGGTCCAGAGCTGCCAACTGAATCCCGGTGCCAGCGGCGATGTGCCTGTCCCAGGGCAACACGATGACTCGGCCGGGCGGAACCGACTGCCCGAATTGCCGCACCAGATCCGCGACCGCGATATTGGTTTCTCCCGGAGACACGTTGTTGATCACCACACATGCGTGAGCCAGCAGATCCTGATGGCCGTTGTTGCGCAACCATTCGATCGCGATCGCGGCTTGCCGGGCTCCGTCGATCGACGCGCTGGTAACGATCACCACTGCGGACGCCGTCGCGAGCACGCCACTGGTCACCGGGTCGAAAAGGCTGGCGCCGCAGTCGGCCAGCACGAGGTTGTAGAACCTGGATATGGCATCGGCCGCGTAATGCCAGTCCGCTTCGCTGAACACGCGCCGCGCCGTGCTGTAGTCCTCTGCCCGGAGCACTTCCAGATTGACCGCATTCGTGCTGGTGTGGGCGCGGATAGCGTTGTAATGCGTTAAGTCTCTGTCGGCCAATAGATCTGCGAGGGTCGCGCCCGACTGATGACCGGCCCGATCGGCGAGGTTTCCGCAACTTGCGTCGGCATCGAAGGCAAGGACGCGATCACGACGCACCTGGGCGAGTGTTGAGCCCAGAGTGACTGTCACGGTTGTCTTACCCGTGCCTCCCTTCAGGCCCAAAACCGCGATCTGATAGGAACCGCGAGGATTGCGGCGAATTCGGTGGACCAGGTCCAGTTCATATTTCTCGTCGCGCGACAAGCCCACATTGATGCGCGTTAGCTTATGGACCCACCGCCGCCAACCGCGCCCCGAAATCGCTTTGGCCGCGGACTTCTTGGCGGGCGTGACGGCGATGCCGGAACCCGTACCGTGCGCGCGCCGGTAATCGGCTGCCGGCACCGAGGCCGAATCCGGTTGTGCTGCAACGGCACCAGTCGGTGGAAACCGCGCCGGATGCACGAGGGCGCCGCGGCGTGCCGGCGCCCGGCCAGGTACCGCCTTGCCGCGGTCGTGCTTAGAATCCGCGCGATGGCTGGTTGGTGAGGCGGCTGTGCGGTCGCGCGGCGCCTTCGCTGGATCTGGAGAATCTTGGCGTGCGTGTCGCGCATGCTGCGGCGGGGCCGCAGGTGGCGGCGCGGATTCGACCGGCTGGGGTTTAGGCCGGACCGGTGGGGGTTGGTCGGTCCAGTCGACCGGCAGTGGTGGTGCGTGGCCGTTGGGGCGGGGTGGGCCGGTCGGCATGGGTGGCGCGGCTGCGGGCGAAGCGGTGTCGAAGCCCGATCCCGCAGTCGCAGCGGGGATCTCGGCCCGATCGGGGAGCTGAAGGGGGCGGTCACCATTGACCGGCATGGGTGGCGCCGGTGCGGGCGAACTGATGTCGAAGTTCAAATCGATATCGAAGTCCGAATCCGCGGCCGCCTCATCCGGGATCTCGCCGCCGTCGGGCGGCTGAAAGAGCCGGTCGTAGTTGGCCCCCATGCGAACCTTTCAACTCATCCAGTTGGATAAACACGGGAAGAGGCGAGTTCACACCAGGTTGACGCTCGCCTGATCCCGTGTTTGACGCTCGTGACGTTCTAGCTAAACATGCCGGTGACGCCGGACTCTGTCTGAGACATCGTCTGACCGGCCTCACTGATCCGCTGCGACAGCGACTGCAACGACTCGTTGAGTTCCTTCGACGTGTTGTCCCAGTTTTGCTGCACGGCCTGGTAGGCCTCGGAGCCACTGCCGCCCCACGCCTCCGCGAGCTTTCCGAGCGACGCCTTGCCTTCGTCGAGAAGACTGTGGGTGGTCTGCACGGCTGACGCGATCGAACCCGCGCCGGCTTCGATGCCGCTGAAATTCCATGACTGATGTTCCGACATTGTTGTTTGTTCCTCCGTCTTTCTGGTGCTTGGGGTTGGCTTGGATTAGAAATTCATCTGCGACGACAGCGCACTGGCCTGCTCTTCGTCGGCGCGCGAGTACTGGATCCCGGCCTGGCCGATGTTGGTGGAAATGTCATTGAGCGACTTGATCTGTGCCTGACCTGCTTCGTGGAAGCGCGTCAGTGCTTGCTGGGTTGCCGTGCCGGCCTGGCCGACCATGTGGCTGGCCAATTCGCCGCCGGTCTGCTCTACCCCGGCAATGACCCGCTGAAGCTCGCTGGAGATTCGGTCGAAGTTGGCGGCCTCAGCGCTGAGGGCCGCGGCATCAGTTCTCATTTCTGCCATGTTGAACTACTTTCCGTGTGCTCTGGCCTCACCAATTTGATGGCAAGTCTTCCGGCCCGGGCGGCCGGGAAGTCTGTTGCGGGGCCGGTTCACCAGTCGTCCCCATCGTCGACGTCAGGCAGTTCTTCTTCGTCGTTTTGCCCGGCGAGTGGCGCGGGCATGGACAGTCCGGATTTAGCGGCGGCCCCGGATTGTGAACCCGCGCCCATCGCGCCCATCGGGGCCGCGCCACCCATCGCCGAGGCGCCGGCGCCGGCGCCGGCCGGCGAGGCGCCAACAACCGGCTTATCGATCAGCTGGCCCATCATCGACGTGCGGGGTCCAGACCCGCCAGAACCCGGGAGTTTCTCCGCGTGCATCAATCCCATGCCGACGCTGTGACCCGAGCCGCCAAGCAACGGGTGGTTGGACAACGGAGAAGCGCCGAGCAAACCCACCTGCGCGCCATCGGTGGCCAGCTTGCCGCCGGCCAGCGGGTCGTGCGTGGCGCCACCTCCGCCCATGCTGCTGGTCTGGCTGGTGAGCGACGAGATCTGCTGCAACGGCATCATCAGCTGCTGCATCGGCCCGCCCATCTGGCCTATGCCCTTGAGCAGCTGCGTGGCTTCCTCCATGCCTGGAGCAAGCGCTGGGATGTCCTCAGCGACCGCCGCGAGCGCGCGCCACGCCCCGGGGACGGCTTGGGAAGCCATTTGGGTAAATTCGTTCAGCGTGCCCGACACGGCCTCGGCCACACCGGGTTGCAGGATCGACCTCATCGGCTCGAGCGGCTCGAAAGCGGTATTGGCCGCGGTCTCCGCCTGGTAAATCTCCATCGCGCTGCCCGCCTGATTCCACATGCGGACGAAATAGTCTGTCTCGTTGAAGCCGATCGGGACCAGGTTGATACCGAAGAAGTTGGTAGCCGAGAGAACTGCATGTGTGATGTGGTTCGTCGCGATCTCCGGCAGTGAAGGTGTCATTCCCAACGCAGTCATGTAGGCCGCTGCCTGGGCGCCAGCCTTCATCGCGCGCTGCCGCGCCTGCTGTGCGGCGTTCTGCAGCCAGGCCACCATCGGCGTGGCCGCGGCGATCGCGCGGTCGCTGCCTGTTCCGGTCCACGCTTGCTTCAGGGCGACAAGGCTTGCGGACAACTCCTGGGCCTGGGTCTCCAAGGAATTCCCCAACGCCTCCCACCCGGCGGCGGCCTGCAGCATAGGTTCCGTACCCGCGCCAGCCATCAGCCGCGCGGTGTTCAGCTCGGGCGGCATTGCGTGCCAGAACATGGCTCTCCGCCTTTCCGGTCGCGATGGTGGTGGCCTCGCTCCTCGAATGTGCGTGAACGAAAAACAAATCGCGTGTGAATACAAAGCAATTTTTTCGGTGCGGCGATGTTCAATTGCGCAATGCAGTTCGACCGTAGCTTATTGCGGCTCAAATTTAGGTCCCGTAATGGCGATGGGAGAATCCTAACCGCGCGTCGGCGGTGCTGGTTACACATCTTCTGGAGGGTCGATGTAGGCGGCTTGGAGGACTTCCTTGCCGTCCGGTGAGACCAGAAATCCCTGGCCAGGAGGTCGGCGCTTAACCTGGAGGTCCCTCGACGGGAAGTCCTGTTTGTCGCCGGAAAGGAACAGGGTAGGGGATCCAGCGCCGTAGGCAGCGCCGACGAACTTATCCATGGTCGCCTTATACGCTTGGCTCATTTGGCAGGTGACAATGATGTGCAATCCAATATCAGGCGCCGCCGGCAACAATGGAGCCAACGGTCCCATTGGTGGCATCCCTCCGGCAGCCCCGACGATCATGTGCCAATCGTCGACCAAAAGCACCAGGTCGAATCCCGTCCACCACGACCGTGCCCGCAATTGGGCGGTGGTCAGATCGGCCGGCGGCAGCCGCTTTTGCAGGTTGGTTGCGAGCGCTTTGACGGATTCGTCCAGCGACTGGGCGTTGCGGTTGATCGCTCCCGCAGCGAGAAGATGGCTGTCCGGCACCGCGCCCAGGAGGCCGGAACGGTAGTCGGCCACCATGAAGCGCACTTGCTCGGGGCTGTTGCGGGCACAGATCGCACGGGTAATCGCATGGGCGATGGTTGTCTTGCCCGATTTGGCAGCACCGAAAATGAGTAGGTGCGGCGTCGTGTACATGTTGGCGTAGGCCACCGAAAGGTCCGTCTCGCGCACACCGACCGGTATTGTCCAGCGACTCCGGTAGTCGGCGTCCGGGCCGGGCGGATGCGGGTCCACTTCGCTCAGGTAAATGCGCTCCGGCAACACCCGGACCCGAGGCGCCTCCACGGTTGCCAGGTCAGCGATGTGGTTCACCGCCGTGGTGAGTGCGTCCACCAGGCCTTCGGCGCTGTGCACGCCATCGAGCCTGGGCACACCCATCATCAGGTGGTGCTTCTCCACCGACATCGCCCTACCCGGTCGATTTGCGGGTATATCTCTTGTAACGCGATCGATCTGGGTGTCGTTGACGTCGCCGAGCCGAAATTCGATCTTCGTACCGAGGTAGTCGCGCACGCGCGACTTCAATTCCGTCCAGCGCGGTGTGGTGATGATGGTGTGTACTCCAAACGACAGGCCCTGTGCGGCGAGATTCTGGACGTGTGCCTCCAGTTCGGGAAACTCGCCGACGAAAGCTGGCCACCCATCGATGACCAGGAAAACATCGCCGAACGGATCGGCCGCGACCGGTTGGCTGGGATCAGCGCGCAACTGCCGGTAGGACGCGATCGAGCCCACCCGGTGCTCCTTGAAGGTTGCTTCCCGTTGCCGCACAACGGCTTGCACCTCCGCGACCACTCGCATCACCCGGTCAGGTTCCGATCGGGTCGCCACCCCTCCGACGTGCGGCAGCTTGTCCAGATACATCAACCCGCCACCACCGAGGTCGATACAGTAGAACTGGACCTGCCGCGGTGTTTGCGTAGCGGCGGCGGACAGCATCAGAGTCTGCAGCAGCGTTGACTTGCCGGTCTGCGGCGCACCTCCGATGCCAATGTTGCCGCCGCCCCCGGAAACGTCGACGCCCCACGGTTCCTGGCGGTGCCGGCGCGGCTCGTCCATGATCCCGAGCGGAAAGTACAACGGCTGTCTATCGGCGCGGGTAACGAGTTCGTCGACCGGTGTCGGATCAGTCAACGGCGGCAGCCACATCTTGTATGCGCGCGACTCCGTGGTGCTGAGTTGGTCCAGCACCACCTCGCTGAGCGCCCGCCCTTTCGACTCGACACTCATTGGCGCCGCTCCTCTTCGTCGAGCATGGGAGCCGCGGTAAACCGGCGAATGTGCAACGCTCGGGCGCCATTGCGCGAGCCGTCCACGTTTGCCTCGCCATTGGATTCCACTTGCACCGGTGGAATGTAGGTGGCACCCGTGTACAGGGTGCTGAACTTGATCGGGTCCTCCATGCCCACCCGCAAAAATCCGACACCGCTTTCTTTGTTGGTGATGTACTGCGCTTCCGGGGTTCCGATCACCGATTTCGATTCATGGGAACTGGTGGTGCGCAACGCGATCCGATAAGTGAGGTTGGGCTCCAGTTTGTCGATGCGCGCCCCGCCGGTCTGCAGTGACTGGGTGGCGAGCAAAAGATGCACCCGCAACGAGCGTCCCACTCGGCAGATCCGATCGAACAGCCCGACGAAGTCCGGATGGCTTTGCAGTAACTCCGCGAACTCGTCCACAACAACGAAAAGCGTTGGCAGTGGTGCCAGGTCGGCGCCGCGCTCACGGTACTTCTCGTATTCGGCTACGCCGGAGAGGGCTCCGGTCGCACCGACCTGAATTCCGGCCTGGCGGAGCAGGTTCTGCCGGCGGTCAAGTTCGCCGGTCAACACCTCGCCCATTCGGCCGACGAGTTCGGCTTCCTCGGCCATGTTGGTGATGACAGCGGCCGTATGTGGAAGCTTTTCCATTCCCAGAAATGTCGAACCGCCTTTGAAGTCGGTGAGCAGGAGGTTCACTTGGTCCGGGTGGTGCATCGCCACCAGCGACAGGATGAGGGTGCGCAAAAACTCGGACTTTCCGGACCCGGTGGTGCCGATGAGCATCCCGTGTGGGCCGCCGCCGAATTCAGCTCCCTCCTTGATATCCAGATACATGACCTCGCCGGTCTTGAGCTGGTGACCAAAGGGGATCTTGAGGCGGTCAAGGTCCTTATCGGCGAACATGCGCCAGCGGCCTGGTGTGACCTCCTCGACACTCTTGGCGCCGACCAACTGGTGCCATTCGGTCGCAACTTTTTTCCTGACGCCGGGGCTCTTTTTGTCGACGATGCCGCCGGTGATTGACCACCCGGCGAGTTTCCTCGCGACGCGCGTGGCCCGCTGGGCGGACATCCGATCGGTACTGGCCGTCACCTGACGGAATGACTGGCCAGGCAGTCGGTCGTCGGCCGTCCCATCCTCGGCCACCCTTATCCGGTAGTTCGAGCCGCGGTGGTTGCCCAGCGTGATCACCGTGACGCCGGCCCTGCCGTCGCGCGGGATCCCGGCCTTCCCGCCGGTCAGATCCACGACGACGATGTAGGGCCCCCCGGGAGTCGAATCGGGCGAGTGCGGCCCGCGGCTGGCCAGATCGGACAGACTTTCCGGGTGGGCGGAGATCAGCCGGACCGCCCCAGCGGCATCGACGTCTGTCGGATGCTGAACATGCGGCAGCCATTTCAACCAGGACCAGTCCGGATCATCGGGATTCTCGGTGATAACTCGGATCGCCAGCAGGTCCGGCGGATGGAACACGGCCAGATGGCAGATGATCGCAGCCAGTAATCCGGCCGCCCCCGCCGGGTCGCCGCCCACCGCAATCGTTGGAAATGTCCGCAGCTGCAGCAGTTTCGGACAATCGTGGATTAGCCCGTGCGTGCGCAGGAACTTGACCGCCCACATGTTGGCTACTGGCTCCAGGTATGGCTGGGGCGCCGCCGACGGGCCCGCCAGCTCGCCGCCGGCGGAGGGCTTCATGAGCCGGTCGACCGCCGGCTGGTCTCCGATTCCGATGCGGGTGGCGGCGTAGAAATCGGCACTGGCCGGGCGGGACCACTGCCGGGGCGTGCCGATGATTGACAGCAGATCGTCGGGATGGGGTGCGTGGTAGCTGAAGAACGCCACCTGCGCGGTGGCGGAGGATGTCACCCGCGGGCGAAGCCCGGCCAGATAACGTAGGTACTCTTTGCGGTCGGCGTTGATCTCCGGGACCTTTTTGCCGCTGCCTCCGCCGGCACCCACCATGCTCAACGACATCATGATCATCATCAGCGGCGTCATCAACATGTACGGCGACAGTTGTTTGGTGCCGCTCAGCACCATGATCGCGATCATGCCGAGCATGCAGACGCCCATCACGTAGGGCATCGCCTTCTGTAGACCCGACGCCGCGACGTCCACACCGAGGTCCTCGGGCGGCGTGATGGCGATCTCGCCGGGATTCAGCCGGGGACCGCGAGTGACAGTTGGAGTGAACTTTTTCGTCGTCATCACGGGACTCCGGGGGATGCGGCGGGCAACTTGCGCGGGCTCGGATCAGCGGGCAGCGTGTCGTGTTCCAACAGGGCAGCCTCTTTCGACAGCACCGGACCGTCCACTAGAAGCCGAATGATCGCCCAGGGCGCGGATTTTGGCGACGGCAGCCCCAGAGCCTTGGCGGTTTCAGTGTCCGGCAATCCGTAGCGCACGCCCTGCGGGTCGACGTAATACAGAGATTCGCCGTACCGCGGATCCGGGGATTGCAGCTGCACGAACTGCCCGCCGGCTGTGTATACGGTCGCTGTTCCCTCGATCTGCTTGATGCCCTGGTTCAGGGCTGACGGCGGTATTGGCAAATGCCTGCCGGTGATGACCGACGTCTTGGCCGACTGCTCACCGGGTCTGCGTTCCCATCCCCAACACAGCGTTGGATCTGACGGCCGCGACACGATTTTGATGTTCTCGTCGGGGAGGGGTGAGGGAAAAATCCGTTCCGGAACCCGCACGACCAGGCTCGAGACTTCCATCGGAGGCGCTACCAGTCCATAGGATTGGGTGGCGCGCAGGGCGACAGCAGTGTTGGTATTCACCGGCGCTATGCCGTCGGGCAGCACCACGAAGTACTGCGGCCCCGAGTGGCCATGGACCTGAAACACCGACCCGATCACCAGTTCGTCCGGTAGCCCGAGAGTATTGGGGCTACCCGCACCGGGGATCGCGGGCAGCTGCCAGGACCCGGCGTCGGGTAATGCGTTGAACATCGCTGCCGTGATAGGGCTCGGTTTGGCGTTCACCGGTATCCCCAACGCGGAGGTGAGCGGACGGTCGGCCAAATCGGTGGCGTGCCGCCCGGTGCTGGTGATGACCCAGTCCTTGCCCTGATAAGACGCCAGCAGCGCCTCGTTCGGAAGGATCGGATCGATCGAGGAATCGATGAGCAACGGCATTGCGATCACTGCCGTCTGCACGGTGGGATCAACGGCTTCTGCTCTGCTGACGGTGTCGCACAGTGCCCAAACCGACGAGAGGTCTGACGCAACAGGCGTGGCGTACGGGGCGCCCGGAATGCCGACGGACTGGCCTCGGGGAAATCTCTTCAATTCGGCGGCCTTCACGACCGTGGGCTCGGCCGGGTTGCCCAGCACCAGTCTGGCCGAGGTGAGGTTGTAGACGGGATGTAATTGCCCCGACACCATCAGGTAAAGCTGGTTGGTCGAGCGATCGACGAATAGATTGCCACTCCCGAGTTTGCCTTGCGGCTTGAAGTACGCCATCGCCAAGGCGCCGACCACGATCAATACCGAGGCCAGGACGCCAAGCGCAACCGATCGGCTGTAGAAGAGCATCGGGTCGTCGAACATCCGGGTGTCGCGCCGCACGATCGCATGCTCCAAACGTCGGAGCAGGAAGCGCCAGCCGCTGACCTGGACCTTGGTGGTAAGCCGAAAACCCGCCATCCGTCACTCGTCGATATTCAGGCGCCCGTGCACGGCGCCGATCGCCTCGGCCATATCCTCGCCATTGATCTCGCTTAGGCGGTCCACGTCGAGAGCTTCGAAGTCGACGGACTGGGTCAGCCGGATGTCGCGGTACTGCTCGCCGGCCTCCACCAGTTGCCGCGCATACCGGCCGTTGCCGGCGACGTCGATCCCGGCCTTACCCCGCATTGTCCGCTGACTGAGCAGCTTTGCCGCCGCCAGCAGGTTGTCGGCTGCCTCGAGGCTCAACGACGAGTCGCTGGCCGCCGCAATAACTTCCGCGATTTCGAGAATCTCTTCGGGGGAGTAGGAGTCGAATTCGATCCGGGTTGCGAACCGCGACCGCAAGCCTTCGTTGGTTTCCAGCAGCCGGTCGATGTCGGCGCTGTAGCCCGCGATGATGACGACGAGGCGGTCACGGTCGTTCTCCATCCGTGCCAGCAGGGTGTCAAGCGCCTCTTGCCCGAACGGGTCGGTGCGCCCGTCCCGTTCCTGCACGAGTGCGTAGGCCTCGTCGATGAACAGCACACCGCCCAAGGCGTGATCGATCGTCTTGGTGGCCTTGACCGCTGATTGACCCTCGTACTCGGCGACGAAGTCCTTGCGAGCCGTCTCGATTAGTTTTGGTTCCTGGATGACGCCTAAACCCGCGAGGATGTTGGCCACCACCCGCGCGATCGTCGTCTTGCCGGTACCCGGCGGCCCCGTGAAGATCATGTGCTTGCTCGGCTGCGCAACCTTCATGCCGCGCGCGGCGCGGACCCTCGCCATCTGGGTTGCGGCGCGATACCGCTCGACCTGATCCTTGACCCGGGTGAGCCCAATCTGCCGCTGGAGCTCGGCCTCCGCCTCGGCCAGAAGTTTCTCGCGGCCAGAGGTGTCGGCCACGACACTGGTCGCGTCCCACGGATCGGCGCGAGCGGAGATTTGTTCGGCGTTGGTCGTCGCCAGGCGATGCGACGAATCGCTCAGCGCCGCAGTAACCTTGGGGCTCGGATGGGTGGTCTGCAGCCACTCTAGTAGCGCCACCGCCGCTTCTTCATTGCCCTGGCCGCGACGGGTCATCGCCAAATACCAGGCGATGGCCTGGGCACAGGCTTCACCAGCGGGCGACGCGTTCGCCTCCGTGAGTCGGCGTTCGGCTTCAGTGAACAAACCCAGGTTGGCCGCCGCGACCCCGTGTGCGACGCCCGCGGCAGCAGCCAGAAACGTGTCCGGCCACTTGCCCGCGCCCCTGACTTCGTCGATCACCTCTGTCCACCGCCCCGCCGCGCCGTATATCGCAGCCTTGGTCCACGACAACAGGTGCTCGGTACCGCTGGTCGGACTGGCTGCAAGGCCTTCGATGGCATCCATGGCATCCGCATAGTTACCCTGCGACGCTTCGCTCACCGCGAAACCGAGGGTGATCGCCAGGGGCGAATTGACCGGGTAGGTGATGTCGCCGTAGAGGCCACCGATCGGCACCCTGGCGCCAAGGGCGCTCATCGAGATTTGGGCGGACCCTGCAAGCTGCCCGAAGCGGGTGCGCGAATACCAGGCCCGAAATAACGTCACCCGGTCGTTGTCGCCGCACCGGATGCGGCCGACCCAGGCGTCGCAGGCAGACTCGTCGTTATCGGTGATCTCGGTGAAAAGGTCCAGGGACCGCGCCTCCGCGACGGGCAGCATGCCGACCGCACTTTCGAACAGACCGGCCAGATAATCGGTCATTTATCCGCGGTGTATCGGGCCGCGAAGACTTCGGCCTGTTCCGCGTCGGCCTGTTCCGGCGTCGGCAACCGCATACCGACCTGCACGAAATCACGGAATACCTGGCTACCGTCCAACCCGAGCTCGTCTAGGTCATGCAGTCCTTCCACTTGGGATGCGTTGTCCACCAGGTAGGTATGTTGGCCGGCGAGGCCTTTCTTCCGGGCCAGGCCCGAAAGGACGATGATCTCGTCCGCGAGCTCTGATTCGGTCAGGCTGCTCGCTTTTGGTGACAGCTGGACCCGATGAGTCCTGCCGTCCATGAGCGCCGACACCGACACTGTCCCGTGCGGGTTGGTCACCGTGAACTGTTGGCCGCCGTCCTCTTCATCCTCTTCATCCTCGGCGGCCTCGGTCGCCGCTGCGATGGCCTCGAGCTCGGTTTCGTCCTCTTCGGGTTCGGTGGGCGGCGCGTACTCGGACAACGCCTCCACGTCTGATTCCTCGCCGCCGTCGTCGGCGACGGAGAAATCGAGGGCGTCTGAATCCGCATCGCTGTCGTCGGACCCGGACTGGTGGGAGGAGAAGTCCAGGGCGGTGAGATCGTCGTGCTCATCGTGCTGGGACATGGGATCCATCCTTCTGGAATTCGTAGCGGCGGAGGTCGGAGAAACTCAGCCTCGTTGGGAGGCTTGGGCGTAACCGGAGGTGTGGGCGGCGGCGTCATCGGAAGCGTCATCCAACCAGGCGCGGGCCGGGAGGAACTCCAGCAGCGCGTCCAGCGCGCGTTGCAGATTTTCCTGGGTGCCGGCCAGAAAACTTCCGTACAGCTCGCCGCCGACGCGGCGGGGCAGCGACACCACCCTGCCGAGAGGCGAGTCGAGGACGCCGGCGGCCTTGTCGGTCTGCGTGTATGTGCCGCCGGAGTGGCGTTCGCTCGCGATGATTTCTACCCAGCTATTCGGGTTGCTGACGACCTCGGTGTAGATGCGGGCCGTCGCCGGCGCGACGCCGAGATTGACCAGCTGGGCCGCAGTGGTGCATTCGGCCAGTTCGGTTGCGACGCCGGTCAGCGGTTCGACGCTAGCTGGTGGCGCCGGCCCCAGCACGGTCGTCACCATTCCGGCCAGGCCGACCTGCGGCGCGATTAGCTGTAGCGCGATCAGGTCGCCGCTGCGCACGGCGATGACATGACGTTCGCCCTTGCGGCACAACACGAAACGCACCATCACGCCGCCAACGTCGCGCCGCCACCACCGACCCTCCAGTGTCCGGTCCGACCTACTGAGCGCGTCGACCATTTCTGCCACCGCCGGGTGCGGTCGCCCCGAATGGTCCAGCACTCCTTGCGCGGTGAGGTCACGCTCGACCTGGTCCCAGACGAGCGCGCGCAGGTCCTCTTGAGGGATGTTCTGCCGGATCCCCAGCGCCGCCGGAAATTCGATCAGGTGCAGGCGGTCGGCGATCACCAGCATGCCGTCGATGGTCACCTCGACGCCGACCACGTCGTCGACAAGCCCAGCGCGAGCGGCAGCAAGAGGACCGGACATGATTACCTGTCAAGCATTTGCGTGTTGAGGTTCCCGGCCAACTCCCCGTCAACACCCTCGTAGGCAAGCTTGGCGGCGCGCAGCTTTGCGGCGAAGCCTTTGCTGCCGTTTGCAAGGGCTGAGCCCGCGGCTTGGCGGATGCCCTCGATCGTGCTGAAGGCCCCATTGGAGCTTCCGCTGATCACGCCGTGGCTAACCCAACAGTTGCTTCCTGTCCCGTTCAGGTCGCCGGCGGCTGCTTCGGCATCCTTCGCCGCGGCTTCCTGGTTTTGCGCCAGCTTCTCGAGCTTCGAAGGGTCAAGTAGTAGGTCTGCCATTGGGCGGTCTCCTTAACGTTCGAAGCGGATCAAAGGACTCGCTCGCGGCCTGCCCCGGCCGGGGCGGCGCCGCTCGTCGCGGCATCGATCGGTGCACGCTCGGCACCATCGCTGCCCGGGGCGGCACCCGTCTCGGCGTCCTTGACGTCGTCCACCTCGTCGGTGGGGGCAGGATCTCCTGGGCCCCTTCCGGATTGGGCGAGCTGCTGTATCTGGCTCACACCTTGGTTGACCGTCTGGCTGAGATTGTTGGCCGGCTGGGTTATCTGCGATATCTGAGCCGACATCTGCGACATCTGCGCCAGGCTGGGGGGCGTGAACGCCACGCCGGACGCCGGCGTTGCGTTCGCGGCCGGCGGCGTTGCAGTAGGTGTCTCCGCCTTCGCGCCGGCCGGGGCATTCGCGGCAGCTCCTTCTTGTCCAGGGGAAGCTTCCAGCAATTCGCGTTGCGGCTGCGAAACCTTGTCGCCTGCCGCGGCGGCCAAGTCGGAGATGCTCGGAGCGAAAGAGAAGGTCGTCAGGCCGTCGGAGATGCCATTGAAGCTGGACAGCTTGGACGAGGTTTGCGTCGCTATCTCGCCCTCAATTTTCCCGAAGCTCCCCGCAAGCTTCGTTTCCACATCCTTGCCGAGCGTGACGTATTTCTGGGCCAAGACGGCCACTTCATTGGAAACGGACATCGAATTCCCCACCGTAAGCATCTCGACGACGAAGACCGCCATACTGCACGCAAATGCGGCAATTATCTGCCACGCTTGCGATATTCCCGGGCCGACAACAGGAATCGCGTACAGGAGTAATGCGACGCCTGCTGCGGCGGTTAGCACGGCCACGTTGACCGTGCAGCACAGGTGCGCCTGTTTGACCGAGGCAGCCTGGTCTCCCAGGTGTCCCTTCAGCGTGTTGTCGTACTCCTTCATCGTCTGCGCGTAGCCCTTCAGGATGTTGACCTGGGCGATGTATGCAGTCGCCGCAGTGCCACTCCAGTCTCGAGCATCCGGAATGCACAAGGGGTCTAAATCTTTTATGAATGCGTCGAGATCCTTTGCAGCGACGGCTACCGCGGATCCTGCATTTGGGGTGCCGAATCCATTAAGAAGGTCAACGAGACTGATGATTAACGCCGCACAATCGACAATAGCCGTAGGGGTCGGCAGGCCGACTTTTTTGGCGCCCGCTTTGGTGAGTTCTTCAACGGCTTTGTTCTGCTTAACCGCATAAATCAAGCCTTTTCCGACGATGGTGGACGCGCTCGCACCAAGGGTGGCCCAGTCTCCGCTCGCCCCAGCACCGATGCCGCTTCCAAGGCTCTTCACACACGTCGCTAAATCTGTCGCACCGTTAAGCCAAGACACCGTAGGTGATTCCCTTCAAGCTCGCTGCTCCTGTGCACCGATCCTGCGCACGGTCGATCGAGCGTAACGGCGCTCAGCCCAGGTCGAGTGCACCAATTAATCGGCTAGACAACAGCATCCACTACCCGGCGCCGGGGCGCTATGCCAAACATTGCAGCAAGGTTGCCTCCAAGCGAACAATTGGGCGCGCCGGCGTTAACCGGTGATGTGTGTCCGCGAAGGGCGCCCTTATAGCGAAGTGATCGATTCAAATCGGAAGACCGCGAGCCGGCCTGCCAGTGCCTCGAATTCGTCGGCCGTCCCGTCGCGCACCATTCCGGAACGTTTGGCGAATGCCACACCGACCGGCACTTCGGTGGGAAATGCCCGCAGCACCGGACGAGCTTCCTCGGCGCTGAGCTCGACAATCTTGACGCGGCGCGAGCGTCGGCCCCGGGCCAGCGTGCCGCTACCCGCCGCACGGGCGTTGGCGGCCCAATCGGCGCCGGGGTATCCGGCGACCACATAAAGGCCGCCCTGGAATTCGAACGGAGTCATCGGGGTGCTGCGCGGCTGACCCGACTTACGGCCAGGCACCGTCAACACCATGGCCGGGCCGGTCGGTATCCCGAGCTTCTGCACCGCCATCATCAGTCTGTTCATGGATTTCAGGTAGCGCGGCGGATGTGGTTCGGACATGACTCTCCTCAATTCGTGAATAGTTCTCGATGCTGGGACACCCACGCCTTGCGTGATAAAGGCAAGCTCTGCAACAAAGACGGATCTCAAGGTGAGAAAGTTACAGTTCCAGTAACTTTCTTCCCTACCAGATCGTCGATAATTCATGAGCCATTCGCAGGCACCGACTGAACAGGTCAGCGAGGCATGGCGCCGGCACCGCCCGTACCTGGTCAACCTCGGCTACCAAATAATTGGAGATGTCGGAGACGCCGAAGACGTTGCGCAAGAGGCATTTCTGCGCCTGTCACGAACTGGTCCGAACGAGATCGACGACGTGCGCGGATGGCTCACTGTCGTCACCACCCGGCTCTGCCTCGACCAGGTGCGGTCGGCACGCGCCCGTTACGAACGCCCGGGTGAACCCACCGATGAGGTCGGCGCCGGTGACGACCCAGCCGACCGGGTCACCCTGGACGACGAAATCCGCACCGCTTTGCTGGAAGTCCTGCGCAGGCTCAGTCCCGCCGAACGGGTCGCCTTCGTATTGCACGACGTCTTCGGCCTCCCATTCGACACGATCGCCGAAACCGTGGGCCGCCCTGTTGGCACCTGCCGTCAACTCGCACGCCGCGCCCGGGCTAAATTCGCCGTGGCACAACCGAAGTTGAGCGTGGTGGCCTCGGCCGAGCACCAGCTGGTCACCGAGAAATTCATCACCGCCTGCGCCAACGGCGACATCGCTTCCCTGACTGCGGTACTGGATCCCACGGTCTGGGGCTCAGCCACCATCCTGGCCGACCCGGCGCCGTTGTCCCAGGCCAACCACGGGCCGCACGACGTGGCCACAAATCTACTGCAGTATCTGGGCCCGGGAGTGACCCTGGTCAGCGGCCCCGCCGGCCAGTCGGTGCTGCTCGCCTTCACGGAAGGCCGACTCTTCGCTGCGATTGTGCTGACAGTCCGCGGCAACGTGATCGCCAAGATCGAGGCGGTTGCCGATCCCGCCGCGCGCGGCTAACGCGAACGCTCGGGCTGCGCCGCGAAGTACCCGGCGATCGTGGCGGTTACCTCGAGGAATTTGCGCCGCGTGGCCGACGACATTTCGTGGTTCACATCGATGACACCGCCGGGCCGCAGATGGGGATCGAAGGGAACCTCGACCACCGGCTGCCCGTGGTCGACAAACTCGCGAGCAAGCAGCGCCCGGGTCCGTTTGTCGGCGTGCCCGTCTGAATCGTTGAGCACCACGATGCTGTTGTGCAGCAACCGTGTCAGCCCGCGATCCGACAGCCACTCCATGGTCCTGGCGGCAGCTGAGGCCCCGTCCGCCCATGGCGAGGACACCACGATCAGCGCGTCCAGGTCGCGCAGGACTTCCTGGGTAACCGGCGCGTCCATCGTCGAACCGCAGTCGATCACCGAGATCGCGAAATGGCGATCCAGCCGCAGCGCCGCCTCCCGGTAGATCGCGGGATCGAGCACCCTGCGCGGGCCGGTCGCCGGTTCGCCGCCGAGCACGTGCAAGCCGGCCGAGTTGCGACCTACCCGCGCGATCACGTCGGAGAAGGACCGCAGGTTCTTGTCGGCGGTCAGCTCCCAGAACGAGCCGGTGGTGTGTGGATCGATCCTGCTGCTCAGCCGCCCGAAGGCGGTGTCGGCGTCGATCGCCACCACGCGGTCTTGCTTGCGCAGTTCGGCGAAGATTGAGCCGACACTGGCCGCCACCGAGGTTTTCCCCACGCCGCCCTTGCCCAACACGCCCACTTTGTGGTTGCCTCGCAGGACGGTCCGGATGGCCGCCTCGAATTGAGCGTCTTGGCGTTGCGTGACGGACAGGCCCGGATTGATCAGGCCGAACGTCGCCAGCCGGACCATCCGCCGCCAGCCTTGGTCCGATGGCGCCCAGTAGCCCGGCGGCGGTGGCGGCTGGCGGTGCTGGGGAGGGGCCGGCTGAGGCTGTGGGGTTGGCCTCGGCGCAATCGGTGGGAAATCTCGGGCGGCGGCGGCGGCGGCGGCGGCGGCGGCGGCGGACCGGGCGGGCGCGCGGCACGGGTGCCGGGCTGATCGGGCATCAGCCGGTCTCGCAGAAATTCGTCGCGGTCGTTCATGTGCTCCTCGGGTCGTCCGCAACCAGTATCGGTCACGCGCCGCTTTTAGACTCTTATTAGTATTGTGCAAACTAAGTGAGGCGTCGGCAGGGCGCCAACTCGACGCCTTCGACGGTGCGGTGCGCGCGGCCGGCACTCGACCGACAGCATTGCTGCCTCGCTTTATCATGTTTCATGTTGCCGGTGTGACAACGTCTCACCACACCGGCGGCCCGGGCAGCCAATGCTCGGCTGAGATCACAGCAAACATGCCTCAGCGAGGTGGGGAGGCGGCGCGGAAACGGTATCCGGATCCTGGTGGCCGGATTGCCACCGGCGAAACGGGCCGCTGTGATGTGGTCCAATCGTCGCTGCGGTGCAGGTACGCGCGGTCGCCGGGCAGGTTAGTATTAGGAGAAGTTGGCATGTCAGGCGGTCTTTGTCATATCGTTTTACGACTTGTCGAGACCGATCGCACGGCCCCCGTTCAGCGCTGCACGGACGCAACCCTTACCGGACCATCTCCGCCCGGGGGGCAGCCTATCGACAAGACCGAACGGGCCCAGCCCGCAACCTCCGGGTGCGGCCCAGTCGGAACTGCACATAGCCGCGCAGAGAGTTCTGGTGAAGGGTTAGGTGGGTATGACGCCCAAGCGCGTCGGGCTTTATAACCCCGCGTACGAGCATGACTCGTGCGGGGTGGCCATGGTCGTCGACATGCACGGCCGTCGTAGCCGCGACATTGTGGACAAGGCGATCACCGCGCTGCTCAATCTCGAACATCGCGGTGCGCAAGGGGCTGAGCCGCGCAGCGGCGACGGTGCCGGCATCCTGATTCAGACCCCGGATGCGTTCCTTCGCGAGGTGGTGGACTTCGAGCTGCCCGGCCCGGGGAGCTACGCGACGGGCATCGCATTTTTGCCGCAGTCGTCCAAGGACTCCGCGGCTGCCTGCACCGCGGTGGAAAAGATCGCCGAATCCGAGGGCCTGCAGGTGCTGGGCTGGCGGAACGTGCCCATCGACGATTCCTCGCTGGGTGCGCTGTCCCGCGACGCGATGCCTACCTTCCGGCAGCTGTTCGTGGCCGGGGCCACGGAAATGTCGACCATGACCCTGGAGCGCCGCTGCTACGTGGTCCGCAAACGGGCCGAGCACGAACTCGGAACCAAAGGCCCGGGACAGGATGGGCCGGGCAGGGAAACCGTCTACTTTCCAAGCTTGTCCGGCCAGACATTCGTCTACAAAGGCATGCTGACCACCCCGCAACTCAAGGCGTTCTACCTCGATCTGCAGGACGACCGGCTGACCAGTGCGCTGGGGATCGTGCACTCGCGGTTCTCCACCAACACGTTCCCGTCCTGGCCGTTGGCGCACCCGTTCCGCCGGGTCGCGCACAACGGCGAGATCAACACCGTGACCGGCAACGAGAACTGGATGCGGGCCCGCGAGGCGTTGATCAAGACCGACGTTTTCGGGTCGAGTGACGACGTCGAGAAGCTGTTCCCGATCTGCACCCCGGGCGCCTCCGACACCGCGCGATTCGACGAGGTGGTCGAACTGCTGCACCTGGGGGGCCGCAGCCTGGCCCACGCGGTGTTGATGATGATCCCCGAGGCCTGGGAACGCAACGAGTCGATGGACCCCGCACTGCGGGCGTTCTACCGGTACCACGCGATGCTGATGGAACCGTGGGATGGCCCGGCGTCGATTACCTTCACCGACGGCACCATCGTGGGCGCCGTTCTCGACCGCAATGGCCTACGGCCGTCACGGATCTGGGTCACCGAGGACGGCCTGGTGGTGATGGCTTCCGAGGCCGGCGTGCTGGACCTGGATCCCTCGACGGTGGTCCGCCGGATGCGGCTGCAGCCGGGCCGAATGTTCTTGGTGGACACAACCCAGGGCCGCATCGTTGCCGACGAGGAGATCAAAACCGAACTGGCGGCCGCGCATCCCTACCAGGAGTGGCTCGACAAGGGAGTGGTTCCGCTCGAGGACTTGCCGCAGGGCGATTACACGCGGATGCTGCACCACCGACTCGTCATGCGGCAGTTAGCGTTTGGTTATACCTACGAGGAAATCAACCTGTTGGTGGCACCGATGGTTCGTACCGGTGCTGAGCCGCTCGGATCGATGGGCACTGACACCCCCGTCGCGGTGCTCTCGCAGCGTCCGCGGATGCTGTTCGACTACTTCCAGCAGCTTTTCGCCCAGGTGACCAACCCACCGCTGGACGCCATCCGCGAAGAGGTGGTGACCAGCCTGCAGGGCACCACCGGCGGAGAGCGCGATCTACTCAACCCGGACGAGGAATCCTGTCACCAGATCGCGGTGCAACAGCCGATTCTGCGCAACCATGAACTGGCCAAACTGATCAACCTCGACCCCGACATCGAGGTCAACGGACGTCGGCATGGCATGTGGTCCAAGGTGGTTCACTGTTTGTACCGGGTCGCCGACGGCGGCGCGGGACTGGCGGCCGCGCTTGACGACGTGCGCGCGCAAGTGTCGGCGGCCATCGCCGACGGCGCGCGGGTGATCATCCTGTCGGACCGCAATTCCGACGAGCAATTGGCGCCGATACCGTCGCTGCTCGCCGTCGCGGGGGTGCACCACCACTTGGTCCGGGAACGGACCCGCACCCATGTGGGCCTGGTGGTCGAATCCGGCGATGCCCGCGAGGTCCACCACATGGCGATGCTGGTCGGTTGCGGCGCCGCGGCGGTCAACCCATACCTGGTTTTCGAGTCGATCGAGGACATGCTTGACCGCGGTGTCATCGAGGGCATCGACCGCCACACGGCACTGAACAACTACGTCAAGGCGGCCGGCAAGGGTGTGCTGAAAGTGATGTCCAAGATGGGCATCTCGACGCTCGCCTCTTACACGGGCGCACAGCTGTTCCAGGCGGTAGGCATCTCCCAGGACGTGCTCGACGAGTACTTCACCGGGCTCAGCTGCCCGACCGGCGGGATCACCCTGGACGACATCGCCACCGACGTGGCCGCCCGGCACAACTTGGCCTACCTGGACAGGCCGGACGAACGCGCGCACCGCGAACTCGAGGTGGGTGGCGAATACCAGTGGCGCCGCGAAGGCGAGTACCACCTGTTCAACCCGGAGACGGTTTTCAAGCTGCAGCACGCCACCCGTACCGGGCAGTACAAGATCTTCAAGGAGTACACGCGTCTCGTCGATGACCAGAGCGAGCGGTTGGCATCGCTGCGCGGGCTGCTCAAGTTCCGCGCCGATGTGCGGCCACCGGTTCCGCTGGACGAAGTCGAGCCCGCCAGCGAAATCGTCAAACGCTTCTCGACGGGAGCGATGAGCTACGGCTCGATCTCTGCGGAGGCACACGAGACGCTTGCCATTGCAATGAACCGGCTGGGCGGCCGATCAAACTGCGGGGAAGGCGGCGAAAACGTCAAGCGATTCGACCGCGACCCCAATGGCGATTGGCGCCGCAGCGCCATCAAGCAGGTCGCCTCCGCCCGATTCGGGGTGACATCGCACTACCTGACCAACTGCTCCGACATTCAGATCAAGATGGCGCAGGGCGCAAAACCCGGTGAGGGCGGCCAGCTTCCGGCACACAAGGTGTACCCGTGGGTTGCCGAGGTGCGGCATTCCACACCTGGCGTGGGATTGATCTCGCCCCCTCCGCACCACGACATCTACTCCATCGAGGACCTGGCGCAGCTGATCCATGATCTGAAGAACGCCAACCCATCGGCGCGGGTGCACGTCAAGCTGGTCTCGGAGAACGGCGTAGGGACTGTTGCGGCTGGAGTTTCCAAAGCTCACGCCGACGTAGTGCTGATCTCTGGGCACGACGGCGGCACCGGGGCAACCCCGCTGACATCCATGAAGCATGCGGGTGCGCCCTGGGAGTTGGGCCTGGCCGAGACGCAGCAGACGTTGCTGCTCAACGGGTTACGCGACCGGATCGTGGTCCAGGTGGACGGCCAGCTCAAGACCGGACGCGATGTGATGATCGGCGCGCTGCTCGGTGCCGAGGAGTTCGGTTTTGCGACAGCCCCGTTGGTCGTTTCCGGCTGCATCATGATGCGGGTGTGCCATCTGGACACCTGCCCCGTCGGTGTGGCCACCCAGAACCCAGTACTGCGGGAGCGCTTCACCGGCAAGCCCGAGTTCGTCGAGAACTTCTTCATGTTCATCGCTGAAGAAGTCCGGGAGTACATGGCGCAGTTGGGTTTCCGTACCTTCAACGAAGCCGTCGGCCAGGCGGGCGCGCTGGACACCACGCTGGCGCGCGCGCACTGGAAGGCGCACCGACTGGACCTGACACCGGTGCTGCACGAGCCGGACTCGGCATTCATGAACCAGGACCTGTACTGCAGCTCCCGGCAGGATCACGGCCTGGACAAAGCGCTCGATCAGCAGCTGATCGTGATGAGCCGTGAGGCACTCGATTCAGGCAAACCGGTCCGGTTTACCAGCACCATCAGCAACGTCAACCGCACCGTGGGCACAATGCTCGGCCACGAGTTGACGAAGGCTTATGGCGGTCAGGGCCTACCGGATGGCACCATCGACATCACCTTCACCGGGTCGGCGGGCAACAGCTTGGGCGCCTTCGTGCCTAAGGGCATCACGTTGCGTATCTACGGTGACGCCAATGACTACGTCGGAAAGGGCCTGTCCGGTGGCCGGATTGTGGTGCGGCCGTCGGACGATGTCCCGAAAGACTACGTCGCCGAGGACAACATCATCGGCGGCAATGTGATCCTGTTCGGCGCCACCAGCGGGGAGGTTTTCTTGCGCGGAGTCGTCGGCGAGCGGTTCGCGGTCCGAAACTCCGGTGCACATGCCGTGGTCGAAGGCGTCGGTGATCACGGATGTGAATACATGACCGGAGGTCGGGTTGTCATCCTTGGTCGCACCGGCCGCAACTTCGCCGCCGGCATGTCCGGCGGTGTGGCCTACGTCTACGACCCCGAGGGTGAACTGCCGGCCAACCTCAACGCCGAGATGGTGGAACTCGAGGCTCTCGACCAAGACGACAGCGAGTACCTGCAGGCCATCATCCAGGCGCACGTCGATGCCACCGATTCCGCTGTCGGCCAGCGGATTCTGGCCGACTGGGCCGGACAGCACCGGCACTTCGCCAAGGTGATGCCGCGGGATTACAAACGGGTACTGCAGGCCATCGCCGAAGCAGAACGTGACGGCGAGGATATCGACAAGGCGATCATGGCGGCCTCGCATGGCTGATCCGAGCGGCTTCCTGAAATACACGCATCGGGAATTGCCGACGCGCCGGCCTGTCCCGCTGCGGCTTCGTGATTGGAACGAGGTCTACGAGGAATTCGACGGCGAGACATTGCGCCATCAGGCAACGCGCTGCATGGACTGCGGTATCCCTTTCTGCCACAACGGATGCCCACTGGGCAATCTGATCCCGGAATGGAATGACCTTGTGCGCACGGGCCGTTGGCGCGAGGCGAGCGAACGGCTGCATGCCACCAACAACTTCCCCGACTTCACCGGTCGGCTGTGCCCGGCGCCGTGTGAACCGGCTTGCGTGCTCGGCATCAACCAGGATCCGGTCACGATCAAGCAGATCGAGCTGGAGATAATCGACAAGGCCTTCGACGAAGGCTTCGTGCAGCCATTGCCGCCGGACAAGCTGACCGGAAAGACCGTCGCTGTGGTGGGTTCGGGCCCCGCAGGTTTGGCGGCCGCCCAGCAGCTGACCCGCGCCGGCCACAGCGTCACTGTCTTTGAGCGGGCAGATCGCATCGGCGGCTTGCTCCGCTACGGGATTCCGGAATTCAAGATGGAGAAGCGCGTCCTCGACCGGCGGCTGGAGCAAATGAACGCCGAGGGAACCGTATTCCGCCCTGGCGTGAACGTCGGAGTCGACGTCACCGCCGAGCAGTTGCTGGCCGATTTCGATGCGGTAGTGCTGGCCGGGGGGGCAACCGATTGGCGCGACCTGCCTGTGCCCGGCCGCGAGCTGGACGGGATCCACCAGGCGATGGAGTTCCTGCCGTGGGGCAACAAGCAGGCATTGAACGAGCTCGCCGACGACGTGCTTGACGAGGACGGGCAACCGCCGATCACCGCCAAAGGCAAGAAGGTAATCATCATCGGCGGCGGTGACACCGGGGCGGACTGCCTGGGTACCGTGCACCGGCAAGGCGCGGCGAGCGTGCACCAGTTCGAGATCATGCCGCGTCCGCCGGACGCCCGCGCTGAATCCACGCCATGGCCCACCTACCCGCTGATGTACCGGGTGGCGCCGGCACACGAAGAAGGTGGCGAGCGGGTGTTTTCGGTGAACACCCAGGAATTCATCGGCAAAGACGGGCGCGTGACCGCACTCAAGGTGCACGAGGTGGCGATGCAGGACGGCAAGTTCGTCAAGGTGGACGGCTCCGACTTCGAACTCGAGGCTGATCTGGTGCTGCTGGCGATGGGATTCGTCGGTCCGGAGAAGCCGGGCCTTCTCACCGACCTGGGAGTGAAGCTCACCGACCGCGGCAACGTCGCGCGGGGCGCGGATTTCGACACCTCGATCCCCGCGGTATTCGTTGCCGGGGACATGGGCCGCGGGCAGTCTTTGATCGTTTGGGCGATAGCCGAAGGCAGGGCCGCCGCCGCGGGCGTGGACCGGTATCTGATGGGTTCAACCGCGTTGCCGGCACCCGTCAAGCCGACGGCCGCGCCGCTTCAGTAGCCACACCAGTCACAACAGAAACAATTTTATTTTTGGTCGGCGTGCCTTCTTTCGTTTGCCAAGGGCCGGGTGTCTAATAAATTGCTGTGGGGTTCGTCACAGAGGGGGCCCCGGTCGAACGGACCGATCGCAGGAGTGATGACGGTGCACATCAACCCATTGCCGCGGACACGAGTGGGACGAATAGCCAGGTCATGGTTTCGCCATCCGGTAAAGAGTCGCGAGTTTCCCGCTAAGCACGAGCGCCTGGTAACCGCCGAGGATCTGCTGCTGTTCGGGGTGTAATCGCCAGAACGCCTCGCTAACGGCGTTCAATCTGTTTGCTCAGCCGTCCAATAATCCCGAGTCCCGGATTGCCTCAGCCAATGGTTCCAGGACGGCGGGGTCGTGCGGTGTGGGGATGTAGACGATACCCAGGTCCAGGCCCTCAGCGGCCAGCCCGGCTGCGTCCTCCACGACCTGACCGTAGTTGCGGTCCGCTTCCAGGCGAAGGTGGGCGGACAGGGTGATTTCTTTTGGGTCGCGTCCGATGTCGGCACAATGCGAGGCCAGCACGTCGCGCTTGTGCGCGAACATTTCCGGAGTACCGCCGACGAAGTTCCAATGTTGGGCGTAGCGGGCGGTGATCCGCAGCGTGCGCTTCTCGCCGCTGCCGCCGATGCAGATCGGGGGGTGCGGTCGCTGCGGACCTTTGGGCTCGTTGCGGGCGCCCTTGAGCTGGTAGTACTTGCCATCGAAATCGGTCGTCTCGTCGCTGAGCAGGCTGGTCAGCACCGCACACGCCTCCTCGAACCGGTCGAACCGTTCCGTTAGGGTGCCCAGCTCGATGCCGTAGGCGCCGGACTCCTCTTCGTTCCAGCCGGCGCCGATGCCGAGCTCGAGGCGTCCGTTGGAGATGACGTCCAGCGCGGCGGCCATGTTGGCCAGCACGGCCGGATGGCGGTAGTGAATGCCGGTGACCAGCGTGCCCAGTCGTAGCCGCTTGGTGGCCTGCGCGAGCGCGGTCAGTGTCGTCCAGCCCTCCAGGCAGGGTCCGCTGCTGTCGGAGAAGATCGGGTAGAAGTGGTCGAAGGTCCAGCCAGACTCGTAGACGTCGATGTCATCGGCGGCCCGCCAAACGGCCAGCATGTCTGCCCACGTGGTGTTTTGGGGTGAGGTTTTGAACGCGAATCGCATGAAATCGACGTTAGCCTAGCTTTCTGAAGCGCAGCTAAACTCGTCCGGACGATGAACTTCTCCCTGGGACTCGACGCCAAGGTCACCGTGCTTGCGGCCGGGCTGATCTTCTTGCTCGCACTCTTTCTCGGGGTCTGGAAGTACAGGCAGATCATGACTTCCGCGGATCACCGGGCGCATCCCTACGTCGACATCGCTCATCGCGCCGCGTTGCTTTACTCATTTGCGACTCTGTTGGTCGCGGTATTCGTCGCGCTCAGCGCCTGGCCGGCGTGGGTCAACCTCACCGCGGCGGCGGTAGTGGTGGTCTTCTTCGTCGGTGCGATCATCGGCTACATCAGCCACGGTCTGCGCCGCGACACCGTCAACCAATTCGAGAATCCAGGTGGTGGAATCAAGGTGGGGATGGCCCTGCTGATTGCGGGCGAGATTGGCGGCTTTTCGGTGCTGTTGGCCGGGTTCGTCGAGTCATGGATCCGGTAAGCGCGCTGCGGCAGATCGCCTACTACAAGGACCGAGACCGTCAAGAGCCCAGGCGCGTCATGGCGTATCGAAACGCTGCCGACATCATCGAAGGTCTTGACGAGGCCGCACGCGAGCGCCACGGCCAAGCCAACAGTTGGCAGTCGCTGCCGGGCATCGGGCCCAAGACGGCGAAGGTGATCGCCCAGGCATGGGCCGGCCGCGAGCCCGATGCGCTTGCCGAATTACGCGCTGCGGCCAAGGATCTCGGCGGCGGGGAGGTCCGGGCCGCGCTCCGCGGCGATCTGCACCTGCATTCGAACTGGTCGGACGGGTCGGCACCGATCGAGGAGATGATGGCCACCGCGGCGGCGCTCGGCCACGAATACTGCGCGTTGACCGACCATTCGCCGCGGCTGGCGATTGCCAATGGCCTGTCACCGCAACGGTTGCGCGATCAGCTCGACGTGATCGACGGATTGCGCGAAAAGTTCGCCCCCATGCGCATTCTCACCGGGATCGAGGTCGACATCCTCGACGACGGCAGCCTGGATCAGGAACCCGAGCTGCTGCAGCGCCTCGACGTGGTCGTGGCCAGCGTGCATTCGAAGCTGTCGATGGATTCCGCGGCGATGACCCGCCGGATGGTTAACGCGGTGCGCAACCCCAACGCCGACGTGCTGGGCCACTGCACCGGTCGATTGGTCGCCGGCAACCGTGGCGTCCGGCCCGAATCAAAGTTCGATGCCAAGGCGGTGTTCACCGCCTGTCGTGATCACGGCACCGCAGTGGAGATCAATTCCCGTCCCGAACGTCGCGACCCACCCAGCCGCCTGCTGAACCTGGCCCTCGAGATTGGCTGCGTGTTCAGCATCGACACCGACGCACACGCGCCAGGGCAGCTCGACTTTCTCGGTTACGGCGCCCAGCGCGCGTTGGACGCCGGTGTGCCCCTTGACCGCATCGTCAACACCTGGCCCGCGCAGAAGCTGCTGGAGTGGATGGCCTCAGTGGCGTAAGGCCGACGCTAGGGCTGACCGGTGCCCCCGTCACTGCCGGGACCACCCAAGCCGACCCCGCCGGAGCCGCCGGTGCCAACGGTGCCCCCGTCGCATCCGTTAGTGTTGAATGCGGCCGCCGTTTCCACCGGCCCCGCCGACCCCTCCGGAACCGCCGCCGAGATACCCGTTGGCGCCGCCAGCGCCGCCGTTCCCGCCGGCCCCCCGTTACCGCCGTTGCCGATCAACCACCCACCGGCGCCGCCTGCCTGCCCGTTCCCGACGCTCCATTGGCCCCGTTGCCGATCATCGGGTGCCCCGTCAGCAGCTTGAACGGCCCGGGCGGCAAGGTGGGCCCACTGACGGCCATCGTCAATAACTGCACGAATTGCTCGTGAAAAAGTACCGCTTGTGCGCTGACCGACTGAAACTCATGGGCGTAGCTGCCGAACAATTGAGAAATCGCACCCTAAACCTCATCCTGCGCCGCGGCCAATACCGACGTCGTCGAGCCCGCCGCCGCCGCGTTGGCCGACCTGATCGCCGATCCGATCGCGTCCAAATCGGACGATGCTGTGGTGACACCTTCAGGAGATATCAGGACGAAAGACGACATCGACGGCTCCTTTTCCGGCAACTGCCCGCGCAATCCACGCGTAACAAAAAACTTACCTCTATCCGATGGGGATCGGGAAGAGAATTCGCGTAGGAAAATCCCGCCGAAACCTGTTGTCACGCAAGGGGTCCATAGCCATTTCGCAGCCGGTCCCAATTGCGGGATTTGCACCGCTGGAAAACTAGGCAAATGAAACCCGGGTCGCAGGAATATAATTAGTCGGGCAGATGGGGCATTTTTACGCCCGCGTCGCGGCCGAGCAGCACCGCGGGTGTGAGCGCGGATTTGCCGTAGCGACGACGCACCTGATCGATCGCCGTCTCTACCGCCAGGCCCTGACCCTCGCCGAATGGCAGCATCAACTGCTGCACGCCGCTGCGGTCGATACCCGACACCGCGAATCCCACCAGCGTCAAACCGCGCTCCGCGATCAGGGGCACGGCCGACGCGATCAGCAGCCGGGCGGCGCCCAGAATCGGCCGCGTCGACGAGGTGGCCCACGGCAGAGTGCGCGATCGGGTGGCCCGGCTGAAGTCGTCGAACCGCAAGCGCAGCAGCACCGTTCGCCCGCTGCGCCCGGCGACGCGCATCCGGGCGGTGATCCGATCGATCAAGTTGATTACTACCGCGTCGACTTCAGTGGGCGACATGCGATTACCCGCGCGGCCGAGCGCGCGCTGAGCACCCACAGACCGGCGCCGCATATCGGTGTTCACCCGGCGGCGGTCGATGTTGTGCGACAGCGCAAACAGTTGACGTCCCATCGCGGCACCCGTCAGCGAACCGAGCGTCGATTCGCTGAGTTCCGCAACGTCGGCCACGGTGTCGATGCCGTGTGCGTTCAGCTTGTCGGCGGTCTTGGCGCCGACGCCCCACAACCGGCGCACCGGTAGCGGATGCAGGAACGCCAACTCGTGCTCGGGAGGCACCAGCAATAACCCATCCGGCTTGGCTTCCTGACTGGCAACTTTCGCGAGGAACTTGGTACGGGCGATCCCGACGGTGATCGGTAGGCCAACGATGTCGCGCACGTCGGCTCGCACCCGCGCGGCAATCTCGACCGGCGTGCCGGAGACCCGGCGCAGCCCACCGACGTCGAGGAACGCCTCGTCGACCGAGACCGCCTCGACCATGGGTGTGGTGTCGCGAAATACCTCGAACACCGCATTGCTGGCACGGGTGTAGGCGGACATTCGCGGCGGCACCACCACGGCGTGCGGGCACAGCCGTCGAGCCTGCGCCCCGCCCATCGCGGTGCGGACTCCGTAGGCCTTGGCCTCGTAGCTTGCGGCCAGCACAACCCCGCCACCCACGATCACCGGGCGACCGCGCAATGTCGGGTCGTCGCGCTGTTCTACCGACGCGTAGAAGGAATCCAAGTCGGCGTGCAGGATTGACGCGCCTGAATGGTCTTCAGAATGGCGGAGGGTCATCGTCGGGTGAGGGTTTGGGTTGTGTGGCTTGGTAGGCGGCTTGTCTGCGTTTGCGGTTGTGGCTTCGTTCGGTGGCGACGCGTTGGGCGCGGTCTTGGGTGCGGGTGCGGCGGCGTTTGGGCATCTTCGCGGCGCGTTCGGGGCGGTAGGCGATGCGGTGGTGGGTGTGGACGGCGGGCATGCCGCCGGCCGGGGCGCTCAGGGTGGGGAAGAGCAGGGCGCTGCCCGGGGTGGTGACGTAGGTGTGTTGGGTCGGTGAGGTCAGGATCAGGGTGCCGTCGGCGAGTTGTCGTTCACCCCAGCCGTAGAAGGTTTTCACCAAATGATGTGTCCGGCAATACGCTTTGAGGTTCGCGGCGTGGGTCGGGCCGCCGTCTGAGTACGGGATGGTGTGGTCGAGGTCGCAGTCCCAGGCCGGATGATCACAGCCCGGCCAGCGGCACGTCAGGTCGCGGCACCGCACAAAATCCGCCAACGCTTTGGACGGGCTGTAGCGGGGCTCGGGTGCCGCATCGCCGGGATGAACCAGCGCCACCAGCCTGGCGGTGCCGGCCAGCTCGGCGATCACCTCAGGCGGGATCAGCCCGTCGGCGGCGATCTCGGATCCCGGGGTGGCCCCGGTGCCGTCGACGGTGGCCTGCTCGGCGATCACGTGAATCACCACCGGGCCCGCCGGTGGGCGGGCCCCGGCCGCACAGTCGGAGCGTGCGCACCGACACCCGAGCCGGTCGGCGCCGGCCGCCAACGCCCCTAAGGCGTCCGCGCGACGCTGATCGCGGGTCCGGGGGTCATGCGGGCAGACCGTGGCCGCCAACGCGGTGAGCCGCTGGTCCAGGGCCATCCCGTCGGGCTGCAGCACAGTGCCCCCCAGCTCGCACAGCCCATCGGTGCGCACACTGACACACACCTCACGGTCGGCCTTGCTCTTGATGCGCTGGCGCAGCGCATCGCGGTCGGCGGTGACCACGATCTTGTCGATGGCACCGGCAAGCCGGCCGCGGCTCATCGAGGGCCAGCGCGCCACGTTGGCCGCCAACTGTGCATCCACGGTTGCCATCAGCGTGGGATCGGTGATCAGATCGGTGCGAAACACGATGGCGCAGAACAGCAGAAAGCCGATCTCGCCGGCCCGAAACAGCTCCGCCACCTTCGGCAGGCGTTCGCGCATCGCCCGGGCATACCGCAACCTCGACGCCGCCAGACCCTGACTGATCCGTAGCGCGGCGCCCACCTCGGCGGCCACGGCTTCCATGGTGTCAATCGCCCAGTCCTCGGTTTCACGATGCCGCCCCAACTGGGAGGCGAACAAATCCCAGATCCCATCCAACTGCGCGGCCGCGGCCCGGTTCTCCCACCGCGTGGCCACACGGATCCGCTCCACCATGCCCGCCGATCCCGGCATGGCCGACGAATCGCGCCGCTCACGCTCCTCGGTAAACCACACCGTCAAATCATCGAACATACATTCGATTATGCCACACCCCGCCGACACGACAACACCGACACGACAAGGCGCCCTGCTGACGGGCCTACCCGTCGAGGCTGCCGTAGATGCTGCCGACCCAGATCTGGGTAAGCGTGTCGACCAAGCGGTCCTCGGCCACCGCCGGCTGTTCGCCGGACAGTGTTGCCATCATGGTGCGCTCGTTCATCTGGTTCAGCGACGTCGCGAGGTCCGCCGCCGGAATGGTCTCCGGTGCGGCGCCCCGGGCGCGTTCGGCGGTGATCATGATCGCCGTCTGGTCGATCCACCGCTGCATGTAGCCCGACCACATGGCCCGGAGCTCTGAGCTGGTTGCCAGCGCCTCCGTCGCCGCCCGTGCCACCGCACGGTGTGCTCCGAACGCGCTGAAGAACGCCTCGATGCCGTTTCGCCATACCCGTCGTGGATCCGCGGGAAGACGTTGCGCCGCGCCTTCGAACTCGGCGTCGCCGCGCGCGATCAACGGCTCGAGCAGCGACAGCAGCACGGCTTCCTTGGACTTGAAATAGAAGTAGAACGTCGGTCTGGAAAGACCCGCGCCCTTGGCCAGGTCGTCCACGGAGATGTCGGCGAAAGCGCGCTCTTCGAGCAGCCGCTCGGCGGTCGCGAGGATCGCTTGCTCACGGTCGTCGCCGGACGGCCGAGTGGAACGCCGTCCCCGGGGAGCGCGAGTCGAACTGGCTTTCAGGCTAACCGGAGTCATGCGCGTTACTTTACACCATGTTGAGTAATCAGACATGTCGTTGACTTACTCAACGCACTGTTGATAATGTATGTCCATGACTGAGCACCTTGACGTCGTCATCGTGGGCGCCGGTATCTCCGGCGTGAGCGCGGCCTGGCACCTGCAGGACCGTTGCCCGACCAAGAGCTACACCATCCTCGAACGCCGCGACGACCTCGGCGGCACGTGGGACCTGTTCAAATACCCGGGTATCCGGTCGGATTCGGACATGTTCACCCTGGGATTCCGGTTCAAGCCGTGGCTCTCGGCGAAGTCGATCGCGGACGGCGCCTCGATCAAGTCCTACATCAGGGAAGCCGCCGTCGAGAATGGGATAGACCGGCACATCCGCTACGGCCAGCGGGTGCTGGCGGCCGACTGGTCCGACGCCGACAACCGCTGGACCGTGACCGTGGAGAGCGCTGGGCAACAACGAGAGATCACCTGCTCGTTCCTCTTTGCCTGCACCGGTTACTACAACTACGACGAAGGGTTTTCGCCCGCGTTCCCCGGTGCTGAAGACTTCGCGGGCACGATCGTGCACCCGCAACACTGGCCGGAGGACCTCGACTACGCGGGCAAGAGGATCGTTGTCATCGGGTCTGGCGCCACCGCAATCACCCTGATCCCAGCGCTGGTCAACTCCGGCGCCGGGCACGTCACGATGTTGCAGCGGTCGCCGAGCTACATCGGTTCGTTGCCGGGCGTCGATCCGTTCGCCGCGCAGGCCAACCGGCTGCTGCCGGATCGCCTCGCGCACGTGGCCAACCGTTGGAAGGCCATCGCGTTCAGCACCTTCCAGTATCAGCTCGCGCGAAAAGCACCCGCGTACATGCGCAAGACGTTGATGACGATGGCTAAGCGGCGCCTGCCCGCAGGCTATGACGTCGAAAAACACTTCGGACCCAGCTACAACGTGTGGGACCAGCGGTTGTGTTTGGCCCCTGACGGCGATTTCTTCCGGACAATCCGGCACGGTAAGGCCGACGTGGTCACCGACACCATTGACCGGTTTACCGAATCCGGGATCAAGCTCGCCTCGGGCGAGGAATTGCAGGCGGACATCATCGTCACCGCCACCGGTCTGAACATGCAGTTGATAGGCGGCGTAAAGCCCACCCGGAACGGTGCACCCCTGGAACTGACATCGCTGATGACCTACAAGGGGTTGATGTTCTCCGGCGTGCCCAACTTCGCGATCACCTTCGGATACACGAACGCGTCATGGACGCTGAAAGCCGACCTGGTGTCCGAATTCGTGTGCCGGTTGTTGAACTACATGGACGCCAAGGGTTTTAACTTCGTGGAGCCGCAGCATCCGGGTGACACCGTCGACGAGTTACCGTTCATGGACTTCAGCCCCGGCTACTTCCAGCGCTCGATGGACCTGCTGCCTAAATCCGGGTCGCGCGCGCCGTGGCGGCTCAAGCAGAACTACCTGTTCGACATGCGGACGATTCGGCGCGGCAAGGTCAACGACGAAAGCCTGCGGTTCGCGAAAAAGCGCACGCCAGTGGGGGTTTAAGCGCCGTTAGCGACCACGACAATGCCGTCGTCGTCGCTGTAGGCGATTTCGCCCGGCACGAACGCCACGCCGCCCAGACTGACCTCGACGTCGTGCTCCCCGGCTCCGGTCTTGGTACTCTTGCGGGGATTGGTGCCCAGCGCTTTGATACCGATGTCCATGCCGCGCAACGCAGCCGCATCGCGAACCGCGCCGTTGATGATCAGGCCGGCCCAGCCGTTGGACCGGCCCAATTCGGCGATCAGGTCTCCGACCAGCGCCGTATGCAGTGAGCCGGCGCCGTCGATCACCAGCACCCCGCCCGCCCCCGGCTGCGACAGAACCGATTTCAGCAGCGCGTTGTCTTGAAAACAGCGCACGGTACTGATCGGCCCGGCGAACTCCGAGCGGCCACCAAACTGGCGGAACTGCAGATCGCAGCTACGTGCGTCGGGCCCGATACCGTCGACCAGGTCGGCCGTCGGGCGGAATGAGGCGGTCACCGGGACATGCTATCCGCGCAATGCCGTTAGCGGCGGTGCATCCGACGGACCAGCAAGATGGCCAACAGGCTGAGCGTCACGGCGACCAGTATCGGCACCGGAGACTGGCTCGATGCCGGTATCGGAGCGACCGGGGGGATCGGGTTGTTGGCGGCCTCTACTGTCGACTTCGCTTGCGCTGCGACATCTTTGGCGGCCTCGGCGATCTGGCCGTTGGTCTCGATCCGTTGCTGAGGGCTTTTTGCGGGTGCCTTCTTCGCGACCGCTTTCTTGGCCGGGGCCTTTTTGCCGGCCGCCTTTTTCGCTGGTGCCTTCTTGGCGGGCTTCTTGGCCGCCTTGGCCGGCGGTGTTGGTCCGCCGTCGTCGGCTTCGCTGTGGGGTGGATCCTGCGGGTCTGCCATGCGGCCGCTCCTTTGCAGATTTCTCAGCTACCTTCGGTCCATCATGCCAGGACGCGTGGCTGCGCCATCCGACCGAAAACTCTCACGGCCTGCGCCGCACCGCCCACAGGCAGCCGGCGCCGACGAGCGTCACCGCGACGACCGCAAACGGCCATGCCGCGATCCGGTTGTCGGCAGAGCCGGCAGCGGCAGCGGGTCCGGGCGTCCCGGTGCCGGCCGCCGCGAGCCGAAATGACCAGGAACCGGACACTACGTGGCCATCGGCCGAGGTCACTCGGTAGTTCACCGTGTAGGTGCCAGCCGGTCCGAGCGCTCGCATACCGATGCTGGCGACCGGGCCTTGGACGGTCGGGTCGCCGGCGGACCACAGATTGCCATCGGGGCCGACCACCGTCATGGCCACGAATGTGGTTTGCAGCCGCTCGTTGAAGGTCGCGCTGACCCGTTCGGGGCCGGTCGCAAGAACTGCGTTGTCCGGCGGGTCTGCGGACAGCCGAGCGGCGTGCGCCCACGCAACTTGTGCGCCGGTCGTCGCGGCCAACGCCATGGCAGCCAGCAACAGACCCACCACCGCGAGGCCGAGCAGTCGTCTCATGCCCGCCGGCGGACCAGCACAAGGCAGACGGCCAGAGCGCCAACTACCAGCGCCACCCCGCCCAACGCGCGCGCGGTGTTGTCGTCCGCCGATTCTGACCGGGCGCCATGATCCGCCGGGGCGCCGGAACCAGGATGATGTTCGTGCGGCGAGACCGGGCCTGCCGCGAGGTTCAACATCGGTGCCGGATGCTCGGGCTCACCGCCGTCGGGTAGCGGCGCCTGGTCCCACTTGACGATCGACCCGTCCGAATAGGTCTGCGTGGCGGGGAGGCTGACCATGTCGCTGTCGGGCAGCTGCACTGATATGCGGAACAACGCGAATTGGTCGATGGGGATCCCGCCGTTGGGTGCGGCCGTCCAGGTCACCGATCGGACGCTGCCCGATGCCGCATCGCGGTCGAGCTTGGCGGTCCAGCCGGGCATGGATTCCGTGGCCGCCGCCGCCACGTTGGGCAGCGTGACGGTGAGGCCGGTGGTGGCTGCGCCCGTGTTGGACTCGTTGGGTACCTCGAAGGTGACGGTCGCCATGGCACCGCGCACGGTGTTGTCGCTGCTGGCGTGGACGTGCGCCCAGGCCGGCGGCGTTCCCGCCGCCGCGCCAAGGTAGAGCGCGGCGGCCCCGCAAATGGGCAAGCACGCCGCGATCAGGACGCGCGTGATCCACCGAGTGTGTGCCATCTCAGGTCAATCCGAGCCGCGCCATCAGGTCCGCCTCGATACCGTCGAGTTGCGACGAGATCGCGCCGTGCGCCGCCCGTCGCCGCGCGGCGGGCATGTTCTCCGCCGCGGTAACGGCCACCGACAGGTCGGAGAGCCGTTCGTTGACGGCGGACACGAATTGCTTGGTCTCGGTGTCCTTGGGCTTCTTGTCTTGCGCCATCCGCAGCGATTTCTCCGCCCCGGCAATCCGGGCCGATAGCTGGGCGCCGTGCCCGGAGAACTGACCGATCTGAGCCAACGGGATGCCGAGTTGGTCGGCGCGACGCTGGTCGATCAACGCACGGCCAGCGATGGCCGCCCGATAAACCAACGGCGTCAGGATCGGGGCGAGTAGCCGCGATACCGTCAGGATCCGGCGAATTCGCGTCGGAGATAACAACTTCCCCTCCCGGGCCGCCTTAAGTGAAGCCTCCGCAACTTTGAGCGCCGCGCGGTCGCTATCCCGTTGAGACTTGACCTGCGCCTTGAGCCCTTTATCCGCCGACCGCCGATCACTCCTGATGCGGCGAGCCTCGTTCTTGGCTGCCAGTTTGGCCTCGAGCTTGGCGCGGGCCTTGATCGCGCGGGCTTCGGCGCGACGTGTTGCGCGACTCTTTCGCTTGCGGAACAGGCCCATTCCCGGCCGCCTCCCGGTATCTTGTCAACAATCGCGTCGCTGGTGCGCGATCCGTGAGCCAACCCTAATCGGATCAACTCAAGCGGGGGATAGCGGAGGGCAGCCCGTCAGACGGTGCCGGGCAGGAACAGGCTCAGGCGTCCAGCCGTTCCAGGCGGCGCAACTCGTCAACTCGCTCCACGATGTCCTGCTGGGCTTGGGCGGACAACCCAACGGACCGCACCGCGATGCGCCGCACACCGTCATCGCGGACCGAGTCCCACCACGACAGTTCCTTGTCGAGCTTTTCGTAGTACTCGTCGTCGGTGAAGTAGGCCGGCTTGATTCGGAAGAAGTTGGCCAAGGCGGCCATGGTCGCTGACGACGGGTTCGTGCGGTTGCCCGAGCGTAGCTGCGACAGGTAGGGAGCCGACATCGTGATGCCCTCGGCCTTGAGGGCCGCGATTACCTCCGCGGAGGTATGCGGCCCGCGTCCGGGTGGATACACCGTGTCGAACAACCGGTTGAGGCGGGCAGAGAACGTCGTGCTCATTGGTACGTGACCTCCATGGGGGCTGGAGAAGTGAACTGTTGCCTGTGTGTATTAGCTGACCGTGGCAGCGACACATTTTGTCCACAACTGCTTGCAAACACGCGCGGATTAGCTATCGCCGCTTAAAGCATAGCTGAATCCACACTCGCTGAGCGTCCAACCGATTCGACGAAGTGTCCATAATCTCAATGAAACTCACAGGTTACCCGAAGAAAGCCCACTGGAAATTCCCGCCTGACACGTCCTGGTTATTGCGCGACGAAGGTGGCGGGCAGAGCGTGTCGGGGCGGCTGCGCCGCAACTAACAGACACGGCAGACCCGCCCGGAGTCTTCTTTGCTGTTGCATGCTGGGCAGGGCGTATTGAATGCGCCGAGATGCCGTCAAGGCCCTCCCGCGGCGTCCTCCCACGGCCCGCCGAGGGCAGGGCGGCACCGGTACCTCAAAGACCGTCCGGCGACCCCCCGCCGACCGGAACTTCAGTCCGGCGGCGCCACAGGCGGCGCGCCGCCAAAGTTGCCGCCGTCAGCGCTACCGCGGCGGTTGCGGCGACGGCGACCGAACGCCACCCGAGTGCGCTGTCGAACAGCATCCATAGCCCGAACATCAGGAACAGCACGCTGGCCAAGCTGTGCAGAAGCCGCACTGGAAGCCGCTGATGCAGCAGTGCGCCGACAGCGATCGCCAGGCCGTCGGCCAAGACCATGCCCAGGGTGCTACCGATCCATACGCCCGCCCAATCATGTTCACTGGCCAAGGTGACCGTCGCCAGTGTCGTCTTGTCGCTCATCTCGGCGAGTGTGAACGACGACATTACGGAGAGCAGTGCGAACCGGTGCTGGTGCTTGGTCGGGACGGTTTGGTCCGCGGCGGCGCCCTCCCGCCAGGCCCACCCGGCGAAGATCAGGAACGCGACGGCAGATGCAAAGGCGATCGGTCGCGCGGGCAGCGCCGCGCCCAGGAAGTGGCCTATCGTCACCGAGACCCCGTGCGCCAGAAACGTGGCGATCGCCACCCCGGGCAGCACCACCCACCATCGGTAGCGCAGCGCGTAGGCCATAGTGATCAGCTGGGACCTGTCGCCGAGTTCGGCAAGGAACACCACTCCCAGACTCAGCAGAGCGGCAGCGAGCATGGGCGACCTTTCGACCCCTCCGGGGGCTAGTCCCCTTCGCTGAAGATCTCAGGCTAGCGCGCGCGTGCGGTGTGCGCCATGTAGGTCGTGAGATTTAGGGAAGTTCGGACGCCCGTATTCTTCGATCCGGCCGCTAGGTGAATTGTGTTATGCGGCAAGAAGCATCGCGAGAATCGCGGTGTCGGGATGACTGATTGGGTCGACGCCGACGCGGCTGACCATCGATGTGATGGTGCCGTCGGCTTCTGCTTCCACCCAGGCCGCCCGGTGCTCCAGCCCCAGGTATGGCAATCCGGGCAGCAATACGCATCCGGACGCCGCCCCGGTGCACTCGGGCAATGACGGAGTGGTCTCCGAGGGCGGGTGCAGCATCAGCAACGCAGGCGGTTGATGATCGGCGAAATAGCCTGGCTGGATGGCTGATTCGCCGAAGACCGTGCCCTCGGCCAACACCAGGCCGACAGTGCCCGGCTCGGGTTCATCGGGTAGTTCCTCGCGGGCGCCGAACACGGTTGTGGTGGAAAGCAATCCGGGCAGTGACGCGACACGGACCGCCACCATCAACAGCTGGGCCCACTCTTTGGTCGAATCTGGCCAACGCCCGGAGATGACAAACCCCTTCAGGGCACCACGAGAATGGAAGGGAGCGATCCCTATAGGTCGGCCTGACTCAGTGTCCATCTAGCCCTCCGCGCGACGCTTCGGCTCGAATAACCACGCTGGTAGCTCGAATAATTCAGCATGCCCGCGGTTTAGCTGCCGTGCAACTCGACACGGCCACTATTGCCTGTGGTCTTTGGGATCGGACCCGGTCAAAAAGCAAGGGCGCCGCGCGATCTGCGCGACGCCCGAGCTGGTCGAGATCGAATCAGGGGAAAATCAGGCCCTGGGTTTTGGAGGTTGCGGCCTTGTAGCGCGCCTGCACGTCCGCCCAATTGACGACATTCCAGAACGCCTTGACGTAGTCGGCCTTGACGTTCTTGTACTGCAGGTAGAAGGCGTGCTCCCACATGTCGACCTGCAGCAGCGGAATGATGCCGAGCGGGACGTTGGCCTGCTGGTCGTAGAGTTGGAACGTCAGCAGCCTGTCGCCCAGGGTGTCGTATCCGAGCACCGCCCAGCCCGAACCTTGCAGGCCATTTGCCGCCGCGCTGAATTGGGCGCGGAACTTGTCGAACGACCCGAACGCGTCATCGATAGCGGCACCGAGGTCGCCGGTCGGCTTGTCGCCACCGTTCGGCGACAGGTTCTTCCACCAGATGGAGTGGTTGACGTGGCCGCCCAGATGGAAGGCCAAGTTCTTCTCGTTCAGGAAGATCGCGCCGTGGTCATCTTTGGCGCGTGCCTCTTCCAGCTTGGCAACGGCATCGTTCACGCCTTTGACGTAAGCGGCGTGGTGCTTGCTGTGGTGGATCTCGTTGATCTGACCGGAGATATGCGGTTCCAGCGCTGCGTAGTCCCAGTCCAAATCGGGCAGCGTGTATTCGGCCACGTCGTTCCTTTCGTCGATGATCGGATCGTCTTGCGCTCGTTCGCAACGGTGCCGCCGCGTAGGCGGCCCAGCCTAGTTAACCCTGCTCTATGACCGCGCGCGCCGCAAGAACGACCGTTTGGGCTAGGTAGGTCGGATACCCGGTTGGCGAGAGTTCAAGACAACTCTTCAAGACAAGACGATGAGGGCGAGAACCGCGAGTAAAGCGAGTGCGATCAGGCCCGCACGTAAAGCGGCGACGCTGTAGCCGTGGTTCCACGCGGCCGAGCCCGAGTATGGGTTCGGCGAGGCCGATGTACCTGGCCCGAACGAATGCGTCGCCATCAAGCGCCTTTCACCTGCATGTTCTTCTCGCACGAGTGAGGTTAGTCACATCGAGCTTTCGTGATCGAGATCATAGCGCCTCGGGGTGGGCTTGAGAAACGGAACTGGGAAAGACCCAGCATGACGGGCTCAAAATGGGCCTTCGCTCGGCGCCCGTGGCGGGCTGTCTACAGGCATGCGTCAACCACCCGGTGTTATCCACAGTTGCGGCACAAGCCGACAGATAAGGCTGCGTCAATGGCACGAATACCCCGGCTACCACTGTGGATAAACCTGTGGAAACTGTGGATAGTGAGGACGTAGCTAAGGGGTTCTGGCGCCCATTTCGCCCCGCTCCGCCCCGGCCCTCGGAGGGCCGCGGCTAGGCTGATCCGGTGATCCAGGTGTGCTCCCAGTGCGGCACTCGGTGGAACGTGCGCGAGCGGCGTCGTGAGTGGTGCCCCCGCTGTCACGGGGCGCTGATGGCGCCGACGGCGGATGCGCCCGACCCACGCTGGGGTGCGCAGGCTGGGCAGGGGGCCCCCGCCGGGCAGCGCACGCCGCCACGTCTGCCGCCGGGCTTCCGATGGATAGCGGTGCGGCCCGGCGCCGCGCCGCCACCGCGACACGGACGACGGCCCCTGGGGGCCACACCGCGCTACGCCGTCATACCTCGCTGGGGGCTGTCGGATCGCGTCGATTACGCCCCTGCGCCGGCCGAAACACGTACGCCGACAGGGCCGTCGGCAGCGGCGGTGCGCTTCACGCTGTTCTTGAGCTTGCTGGTGCTTTGCGCTGCGACCCTGGTGTACGTCGCGCGCTATGTGCTGCTGGTCATTAACCGGAATATCTTGCTGAACTCGGTGGTGGCCTTCGCGGCGAACTGGCTCGGCGTGCTCGCTAGTGTGGCGGCGATCGCTGCCGTCGGCGCATCCGGGGTGATGCTGACCCGGTGGCTGATCGCGCGCCGAGCCCGTGCCTTCGCGCACTACGGCCTGCAGGATCAGCGCTCCGTCCGGGCGTTGTGGGCCGGCTGCCTGGTGCCGCTCGCCAATCTGCTGTGGGCTCCGGTGTACGTCACCGAGCTGGCGACGATCGAAGAACATCACGCGAGGCTGCAGCGGCCGATCGTGCAGTGGTGGATCGCCTGGGTGTTCAGCTACGCGGTTTCGGTCTTCGCCATCGCCACCAGTTGGGCCAACGACGCCCAGGGCATCGCGAACAACACCGTCTTGATGGTGCTTGGCTATCTACTCTCCGCGGCGACGCTGGCAGCCATTGCCCGGGTTTTCGAGGGATTCGAGCGCAAACCGGTCGAACGGCCGGCGCATCGCTGGGTCGTAGTGGGTGACGACCGACCCGGTGCGTCCTCATCTACCCCACCGGTTGAGTTGGAGGGGCAGGAACCGGCAGCATAGTGGGCATGACGTCGCCCGACGAGGAACTCGCCGGGCATCCCTATGTAGTTGCCCACCGTGGTGCCTCGGCCGCTCGGCCCGAACACACGTTGGCCGCGTACGACCTCGCACTCAAAGAGGGCGCCGACGGCGTTGAGTGCGATGTGCGGCTGACTCGCGACGGTCATCTGGTTTGCGTGCACGACCGCAGTCTGGACCGCACGTCCACCGGAGCCGGATTGGTCAGCACCATGACGCTGGACCAGCTGCGCGAACTCGAATACGGCGCGTGGCACGACAGCTGGCGCGCCGACGGTACGCAGGGCGATACCAGCCTGTTGACGTTCGAGGCTCTCGTCTCGCTGGTTCTGGACTGGCATCGGCCGGTCAAGATCTTCGTCGAGACCAAGCACCCAGTCCGTTATGGCTCGCTGGTGGAAAGCAAAGTGCTTGCCCTGCTACACCGTTTCGGCATCGCATCTCCGGCATCCGCCGACCGCTCGCGCGCGGTGGTGATGTCGTTTTCCTCGGCCGCCGTGTGGCGGATCCGCCGAGCCGCGCCGCTGCTGCCGACGGTGCTACTCGGCAGCACCGCCCGCTACCTGACCAGCAGCGCGGTCAGTGCCGTGGGGGCCACCGCTGTCGGGCCTTCACTGGCAACCCTGAAGGAATATCCGCAGCTGGTGGACCGCGCTGTGGCGCAGGGCCGAGCGGTGTACTGCTGGTGTGTCGATGAGCTCGAAGACATCGACTTCTGCCGGGATATCGGGGTGGCTTGGATCGCCACCAATCACCCGGGCCGCACCAAGGCGTGGTTGCAAGACGCGCGCACCGGCGAGGGCACCTTCTAGTTAGCGGTGGGCACCGGTGTGTCCGAGCCGAGTGCGTCGAACAAAGCGCGGGCGGCATCATGGTTCCACACCACCACCGAGCCGGCGTCGCTGTCGGTCAACTCACCAATCGGCACGGTCATAGCGGTAGTCGCGCCGTGCATTGCCCAGCCGAGCCGAGCCAGGTCCCAGACGTGGTCGCCCCGATCAACGGTCAGCCCGCCGGCCGCCGCATGCGGCTCCGAGTACCAGCGCCACGGATTGAGCCACACCGTCGGCCTGGCCGCGCGCTGCAACAGCGCCGACATGAGCTCCCGTTGGTTGACCATCCTGTCCAGATCTGCCCGCGGTGTGGCCCGGCTCCGCACGTATCCCAGCGCAGCGCGACCGTCCAACTCCTGGCAACCGGCCGGCAGGTCGACGCCGGCCAGTGGATCATCGATCGGTGCGGTCGGGCACACCGTGACGCCGCCAAGCGCGTCGACCAGAGCGGCGAACCCGCTGAATCCGATCTCCGCGTAGTGATCGAGGCGCAGACCCGTGGCCTGCTCCACCGTCTGGGTCAGCAACGTCGCCCCGCCGGCCGCGAACGCGGCGTTGATTTTGTCCTTGCCTTGACCGGGAATCGGTACATAGGAATCGCGCGGTATCGACACCATGGTCGTCGGGATGCTCGACCCCAGTTCCGGCACGTGCACCAGCAGAATGGTGTCGGTCCGGCTGCTGCCGATGTCGCCGCCGGTGGCCAGGTCTCGCTGCTGTTCGGGCGACAGACCCTGGCGGCTGTCCGAGCCGACGAGTAGCCAGTTCGTCCCTCGGCCTGGTGCGGGACGGTCGGGATAGTCGGTCAGCACCGGCTCGCGGTGCAAGGACGTGTCGAGCCAAACCGCCCCGCCGAGGATGCCGCCGCCGGCGAGCAGAAAAAGGATCGGCAGGCTCAGCGCCAGCGCGCGGCCCCAGCGGCCCAAGCTGCGGTTGCCGCGTTTGCGGCGCGTGTTCGGCGCGGCGGGTCGCGGCGGGGGCGCTTTGGTTGCAGGGATTGCGGGTGGCATCCGGCGCAGCGGCACAGTCTGGTCGGCAACTGGTAACGGCCGCCGGACTGCGCGGCGAATCACCTGCGAGGGCTCTGGACCCGCCTCCCGCGGCGGGACCGGCCTCGGATGCCCTCGAAATCTGGGTGATCGATCGCCCTCCACCCGGATAACTTACGTGCGAGCTATCGGCGTGCGCGCAACCCGTTGATGAACGGGCAACCCATCAGCACTCTGACGGCCTGGCCAAGGCCGACCATGTCGTCGACCGGCTTGTGGAACGGCAACCGGATGTCGTGGTCGCCCTGTCCGCTTTCGGGGTCGCCTTCAACGCGAAATCGCACGCCGTACCGGTCGAGCCCCAGCGGTCGAACCCGCCCGCGGCGCGGCGGTCCGGGCAGTCTGGAAACCAGCCGCGCCAGCACGTCGTTATGGTCGGATTCCCAGTGCCGCAGCAGGCTCGATTCGACCTCGTAGAACGGGTCGGGCGCGGCTGCCAGCAGGTCCTGGGCGCTGACCGGCTCGGCGCCCGTCGCGTCGGCCACCACCACGGACTCGATCTCGAGTCGTAGCAGGGTGTAACGGGCCTCTTCCCCGTTGGCAGGCATGGACCTCGGGGTTTCGCACTGCAGCAGCACCGGGTTCGGGTCGGCTGAGGCGATCAGGTCGAGCGTGCTCGTCACGTCGGCGGCAGGGACCCGGCGTAGACAACCGCGAACCCAGACCAGGGAGCGGACTGGTTCGCGCAACGGAAGCGGCGCGTAATCGGTCAGCTCCAGCAGCGCCTGCGATCCCGAAAGCGGGTCATTGGCTTGGCCGGTCCCTTCCCTTGTTCCTAAGCCGGGTGAAAGTGCGACAGCGAAGGACCCGTCGGGCAACAAGTGGTGTAGCGGCGTGGCGACCGGGTCCTCGCGCTCGACCGCCAGCAGCGCGCCACCGGCGCGCGCGCAAGCGCTGCGGATGCGTTCGGCGGTCGTCGGCGAGGTGCTGGTCAGCGGTAACATCATTCTCCTCAATAATTAGGTAAGGCTAAGATAACTTAGGTCGTAATATGGCGCAAGGACTATTCCGGATCGCGCGCCATTAGGGTTGGGGTGTGGTCCGCATCGCTTACCTCGGTCCCGAAGGGACCTTCACCGAGGCGGCGCTGCTCCAGATGACGGCCGCCGACCTCATTCCCGATATTCCCGACATTCACAACCATGGGTCGGATGCTTTGCGGCGGTTGCCACTGGACAGCACTGTCGCCGCGCTGGACGCGGTCCGAGACGGCATCGCCGACTACGCGTGCGTGCCCATCGAAAACTCGATCGACGGATCCGTGATGCCCACCCTGGACAGCCTGGCGATCGGTTCGGCGCTCCAGGTCTTCGCCGAAACAACCCTGGATGTGGCCTTCTGCATTGTCGTCAAACCCGGCCGTGCCGCCGACGATGTACGTACGCTGGCGGCCTTCCCGGTCGCTGCCGCACAGGTGCGGCGATGGCTGGCCGCCAATCTGCCCGGCGCCGAACTGCGGCCGGCGTATTCCAACGCCGACGCGGCGCGGCAGGTGGCCGAAGGACAGGCCGATGCCGCGGTGACCTCGCCGCTGGCGGCTTCGCATTGGGGATTGGCGGCCCTGGCCGACGGAATCGTCGACGAGCCCAACGCCCGCACCCGCTTCGTTCTGGCGGGGCTGCCGGGTCCGCCGACCGTCCGCACCGGTGCCGATCGCACGTCGGTGGTGTTGCGCATCGACAACGCGCCGGGCGCGCTGCTGGCCGCGCTGGCCGAATTCGGTATCCGCGGCATCGACCTGACCCGGATCGAATCCAGGCCGACGCGCACCGAACTCGGGACCTACCTGTTCTTCATCGATTGCCTCGGCCATATCGACGACGACCCAGTCGCCGAGGCACTCAAGGCACTGCACCGTCGTTGCGCGGACGTCCGCTACCTGGGTTCCTGGCCGACCGGGCCCGCCGCCGGTGTGGGGCCGCCGCCCGCGGACGAGGCGTCGCTCTGGCTGGCGCGGCTGTCCGGGTCGGGGGAGCTGCGCCCATGAGCGGTCGATTGGTGCTGCTGAGACACGGCCAATCGGAGGCCAACGTCGAACGCAGGCTCGATACCAGACCACCGGGAGCGGCATTGACACCGTTGGGCCGCGAGCAGGCGCGCGCGTTTGCCGCGTCTTGCGCGGGCCTCGAGCGGCCGATGATGCTCGTGCATTCGGTGGCCACCCGAGCGGCACAGACGGCCACGGTGATCGGCGCCGAACTCGATCTGCCGACCCACGAGATTGCCGGCATTCACGAAGTACAGGTCGGCGAGCTGGAAAACCGCAGTGACGATGAGGCGGCGGAGGAATTCAATGCGATCTACGAGCGGTGGCAGCACGGCGAGCTCGACCTGCGTCTGCCTGGCGGCGAGACCGGCAATGAGGTGTTGGACCGCTATGTGCCGGTGCTAACCGACCTGCGAATGCGCTACCTGGACGACGACGACTGGCACGGCGACATTGTGATCGTCAGCCATGGGGCGGCGATCCGGCTGGTCTCAGCGGTGCTTTCCGGAGTCGACGCAGACTTTGTGGTGAACCATCATCTGGACAACGCGGAGGCCGTGGTGTTGGCCCCGATCACCGACGGGCGGTGGAGCTGTGTGCGGTGGGGAGCCCTGACCCCGCCGTTCTACCCGGACCACAGTGAAGCCAGAGCCGGCGCAGTCGCCGACGCGGTGCGGTACAGCACCGACCCGATGGGCTGAGCGGAGATCAGACCGCGAGTGCGACCGATTCGACGCATCCGCAGCCGATGGCGTCGCAGTCGAGGACGAACCTGTGTGGCAACAGTTCTGGGCTGACGCAGCCCGGCTCCGTGCATTCCGCGCGGCGCAGAGAATGGCGAATGATGGCGCCGTGGCAGTGCTCTAGGCCCTCCCGGCAGTCGCGGCAATCTGCACTCATAAGCCGTTCATAGCACCGGGCGCGGAGAAATCCGGGATGCCGCGCCCAGCGCGGGTCAGGATCAGGACCAGCCCAGTTCTTTCAGCCGGTCGTCATCGATACCGAAGTGGTGGGCGATTTCGTGGATCACCGTTATCGCCACCTCATCGACCACCTCATCGGCGGATTCGCAGGCATCGAGCAGCGCGTCGCGGTAGATGGTGACGGTGTCGGGGAGTGCGCCGGCATAGTCGGAGTCCCGCTCCGTCAGCGCCACCCCTTCGTAGAGTCCAAGCAGCTCGGCTTCCTCGGGGTGGCGATCGGCCACCAGGACGACGACGTTGTCCATAGCTGCCGCGAGCCCGGACGGGATCAGGTCGAGTGCCTCGGAAACCAACTCTTCGAACCGCTGCGGATCCATCCGCACGGCCACCGCGCTAGTCCCCTGGCGCAGGCGGCTCGCCCGGCCCGTCTTGTGGGGCCCCCGGGGGTTGGGCGTAGGGCGGCAGTACGGGGCCGTCGGCCGGTGACGGGGCCTGCGGCGGAGGCGCCTGGGTGGCCGGAGGCTGCGATACCGGCGCCCGGGTGGCCGTCGCAGCCGGCTGTTGCTGTTGCTGTTGGGGGAGATGTTGATTGCCCGGGGGCGTGTTGTTGACCGGTGGTGTGTTGGCCGGCGGGGCGCTGGGCTGGCTGTTCGGCACCTGCACCGGAATCTGGGGCAACGTGAGCCGCTCTTCGGGAATGTCGGGCGGCGGTACCGGGGGCTGACCATTGATCAACAGCGGGCCTTTGGCGCTATTGACCAACGCGGCCCAGCCGCCATTGCCCAGCGTCGCGCCGATGCTGCACGCGACCTCACGGCTACCGGCCGACCAACTCGGCAGCGACAGGGTGGGGTAGATCAGCGTGAGGGTGGTGGTGCGCAATTTGATCGGCGCCAGGTAGGCGTCCGTCATCTTGGTGCAGGAGTCCTTGATAAACCCGTCCTGGTCGGCCTCCACGGGTAGGGCGCCGGGGAACTTCTCGGCGAGGTTGACCGTGCCGGTCACTTCCATCGCGTGCGGGGCTTCGCAATCGACCGGTACGTCGATTGGCTGGTTGGTCGCCGAGTCGATGCCCAGGCACGTGCCCGACGGCCAGACTTTGGATTGGTCGATGTCGGTGACCTTGCCCTTGAAGGCGACCTGCTGATTGTTCTGGCCGGGCAGCTCCAGGCCGCACAGCACGCGGCGGTTGCCGCCCTGCCGCCACGCACGGTCACCTGACCACAGCATGCTGACCGCGAATTTGCTGTTGGGATCGTATTTAGGTCCGAGGTAGCGGTGCACCGCGGCCTCGCACTGCTCCTGGGTGATCTGCTGAATGCGAGTGGGCGACGGAGGAGCGGCGTCGGGTCCGTACTCCGAGCCCGGGAAGGTCCGCATATCGATGGACTCGGCAACTTCAAACCGGTGATCGTCGGTGCAGTTGACGATGCTCCCGGACTCCGGCGTGATATCCGGCCACATCAGGCAATCGCCGCCGCGAGCACGGTTGAACGCGGCGTCACTCTTGGCGCTCGTGCTGGGTATGGGGTCGCTGTCGATGTAGCCGGCAAGCCGCCCCGGCCCGGTCCCGACAGCGGGAATCGCAGTGATCAGCCCGGCAATCAGCAGACCGCCGAGAGCAGTGAGAAGTAGCCCTCGCCTGGTCTGCGTCGCCTGCAGACTGAGCGGCCACCCGAGCCCGGCCAACGGCAGCTGCTCCTCGGCGACGGCTTCGTCGACGGGAGGGCTGGCGGGGGGAAGTTCCTCTTCGGGCGCGTCCGACATCGTCTCCATTCTGACAGTACTGCCCCAAACCACCCCAGCCGCGTGACAAATGTGGCAGAGGTGGTGCCGGATCGAGATGTCAAAAGTAGTGTCGGGGCCGTGATCGACCTGAAGCTGCTCCGGGAAGACCCCGACGCCGTACGCCGTTCCCAGCTCAGCCGGGGCGACGACCCGGCACTGGTGGACGCGCTACTCGCGGCCGACTCCGCCCGACGAGCCGCGATTTCGACCGCTGACTCGCTGCGCGCCGAGCAGAAGACCGCCAGCAAGAGTGTGGGTGCCGCGTCTGCAGAGGATCGCCCCGCTCTACTGCGGCGCGCCAAGGAACTCGCAGAGCAGGTGAAACTCGCCGAAACCGGCCAGGCCGAAGCCGAGACGGCGTTCGTCGCGGCGCACATGGCGATCTCAAACGTCATCATCGACGGAGTGCCCGCCGGCGGGGAACGCAACTTCACTCTCCTCGCCGTCCCCGACCGCGAACTGCCGGTGTTCGACAACCCGAAGGATCACTTGGAACTGGGAGAATCGCTGGGGCTCATTGACATGGAGCGCGGCGCCAAGGTATCCGGGTCGCGGTTCTATTTCCTGACCGGCAAGGGTGCGCTACTCCAGCTGGGCCTGTTACAGCTGGCGCTGCAACTTGCGGTCCAGAACGGCTTCATCCCGATGATCCCGCCGGTGCTCGTGCGTCCGGAGGTGATGGCCGGCACCGGATTTCTGGGCGCGCACGCCGACGAGATCTACCGTGTTGAAGGCGACGGCCTGTATCTGGTGGGCACCTCCGAGGTGCCGCTGGCCGGCTACCACTCCGACGAGATCCTGGACCTCTCCGGTGGCCCGCTGCGGTATGCGGGCTGGTCGTCGTGTTTCCGCCGCGAGGCCGGCAGCTACGGCAAGGACACCCGCGGCATCATCCGGGTGCACCAGTTCGACAAGGTGGAGGGCTTCGTCTACTGCACCCCGGACGAGGCGGAAGCCGAACACGCGCGGCTGCTGGGTTGGCAGCGCGAGATGCTGGCCCTCATCGAGGTGCCCTACCGGGTAATCGACGTGGCCGCGGGCGATCTCGGCTCGTCCGCCGCCCGCAAATTCGACTGCGAGGCGTGGGTTCCGACCCAGCAGAACTTTCGCGAACTCACCTCGACGTCGAACTGCACGACGTTTCAGGCGCGCCGGCTGGCCACCCGCTACCGCGACGACGAGGGCAAGCCGCAGATCGCGGCCACGCTCAACGGCACGCTGGGCACCACCCGGTGGCTGGTTGCGATCCTGGAAAACCACCAGCAGCCGGACGGCAGCGTGCGGGTGCCCGCGGCCTTGGTCCCGTTCGTCGGGACCGAGGTGCTCGAGCCGACCCGCTGAGGTCAGGCGTTCACCGACTGGCGGGAATGCTCATGGCGGCGTTGCCGTTCGAGGGCGGCGAAGTAGAAGGCAAATCCGAACGTGAAGCTGGTGAACAGGCTCGATACGAAGAACAGCCAGGGGCGCCGGAATCCGCGGCGGTAGCCGTCGACGATGGTAAAGATCGGCAGCAGAACGACATTCGCGATGGTGTAGTCCTGGCTGGCGGAGTCTGCCGCGGGATTGGTGAACATCAGCTTGATGTATTCGGCCCAGCTCCCGTGTTCGCCCCAGAGCGGGTTGGTGGATCCGTGCGAGTACTGCTGCACGTAGGTGATGTTGAAGTACCACCCCAGCACAACCGAGGCGATGCCGACGACGTAATAGACGCATTCCAGTGGCGAGAACAGCGGACCACTGGTCGGCCGGGCGAAAACCTTGGAGTTGGACGCGACGATCCAGGCGATGACCGAAATCCCTAGAACCGCGTGAACTAGAAGCGAGACCATGGGCGCAGTGTCACCCCTGCCGCAAAGTTTTGTCAATGTTGACATAACCTTGGTCCATGGTCCGGCCTGCTCAGACGGCGCGCAGCGAGCGCACTCGCGAAGCGCTGCGCCAGGCCGCGGTGGTGCGCTTCCTGGCCCAAGGTGTCGAGGACACGTCGGCCGAGCAGATCGCGGCGGATGCGGGAGTTTCGCTGCGGACCTTCTACCGCCACTTCCGCTCGAAGCACGATTTGCTGTTTGCTGACTACACTGGCCTGCACTGGTTTCGTGCGGCGCTGGACGCCAGACCGGCGACCGAATCGATCATTGATTCCGTGCAATCGGCCATCTTCTCGTTCCCCTACGACGTCGATGCCGTTGCCAAAATTGCAGCCCTAAGGGGCGACGAGCTCGACCCGGGCCGCATCGTCCGGCACATCCACGAAGTCCAGGCCGACTTCGCCGATGCCATTCAGGCCCGCCTGCAACGCCGTAGCTGCACCGCGCTTCGGGGGCAAGACCCGACACCGGACGATCAGTTGCGGGTCGCGGTAGCCGCTCGGAGTATCGCGGCCGCGGTCTTCGGAGCGATGGAATTCTGGATGCTCGGGAGCAACCGATCGCTGGGTGAGCTGGCGCGGGTGTGCCACGTCGCGCTGGAATCGGTGCGGGCCGGCGTCACCGATGCCTGGGCCGATCCAGTTTCGTCATAATTGACAAAACTCTGGCCGCGTGTCAGCCTGCATTCCGGAGGGCAGACATGGCTGAATCAGCGGCTGAATATGACGCGATTGTTATCGGCGCAGGGCACAACGGGTTGAGTGCGGCGGTGCTGCTACAGAAGGCGGGACTACGCACCCTGTGTGTGGATTCCAAGCTTTACGCCGGTGGCATGGCTTCCACCGTTGAGCTTTTCGACGGCTACCAGTTCGAGATCGCCGGATCGGTGCAGTTCCCGACGGCGTCGGTGGTCGTCCAGGAACTGGGCCTGGACACCATGCCTACCATCGACCTGGAGGTGATGTCGGTGGCGCTGCGCGGTGTCGGCGACGACCCACTGGTCCAGTACAGCGACCCGATCAAACTCTTCACCCACCTCAACGAGGTGCATGGGGCGGACGCCGTCAACGGGATGGCGGGGCTGATGGGCTGGGCTATGGCGCCGACCCGGGCGCTGGGCCGATTCGACGCGGGTGCGCCGCCGAAGACCCTCGACGAGATGTACGCCTGTGCCACCAATGAATTCGAGCGCTCGGCCATCGATGACATGTTGTTCGGATCGGTCACCGACGTGCTGGACCGCTACCTCCCGGACAAAGAGAAGCACGGCGCGCTGCGGGGCTCGATGACCGTGCTGGCGGTCAACACCCTCTACCGCGGGCCGAGCACACCCGGCAGCGCGGCGGCGCTCGCCTTCGGGCTGGGCGTACCCGATGGGGACACCATGCAGATGAAGAAGCTGCGCGGGGGCATCGGCGCACTCACGGCGCATTTATGCGATCTCCTGGAAAGCCATGGGGGAGAAGTTCGGTTGCGTACCAAGGTGACCGAAATCCTGGTGGCCGACGGCCGGGTTGGCGGCGTGCGCACCGAGGCCGGGGAAACGATTACCGCCCCGATTGTGGTCTCCGGGATCGCGCCCGATGTCACGCTCAACGAGCTGGTCGATCCCGCTGCGCTGCCGGCCGATATCCGCGAACGCTACGCCCGGATCGACCACCGCGGCAGTTACCTGCAGATGCACTTCGCGCTGGAAGAGGCCCCCGTATTCGCCGCACCCTACGAGGCGCTTAACGACCCGGCCATGCAGGCATCGATAGGGATCTTCTGTACACCGGAAGAAGTCCAGCAGCAGTGGGAGGAAGCCCGGCGCGGGATCGTGCCGGCCGACCCGACGCTGGTCTTGCAGATCCCTTCGCAGAACGACCCCGACCTGGCGCCCGAGGGTAAGCACGCCGCTTCGGCATTCGCGCTGTGGTTCCCGATCGAGGGCGGTGCCGATTACGGTGCGGCGAAGGTCGAAATGGGCCAGCGGGTCATCGACAAGATCACCCGGCTCGCGCCGAATTTCGAACGCAGCATCATCCGGCACACCACGTTCACGCCCAAGCACATGGGGGTGATGTTCGGCGCCCCGGGCGGCGACTACTGCCACGGCCTGTTCCATGCGAATCAGATCGGTCCCAACCGGCCCGGCCCGAAAGGTTATCTCGGCCAGCCGATCCCGATCGAGGGGTTGTACCTCGGCAGCGCCGGTTGCCACGGCGGGCCCGGGATCACTTTCATCCCCGGCTACAACGCCGGTCGTGCCGCGCTTGCCGACTCCGGTCGCTAACTCCGCAGGCCCAGCAGCTCGTCCAGCAACGAGGTGAACTCGTCCGGGCGTTCCGGCGTGAATGCGGGACTCGGCCAGGTTCCTGGCACGTCCAGGGTGATCAACGTCGATTTGAGCGGCCGGTGCACGTCCAGCGGCAGCCAGCGCCGCAGGTCCGGGCTGCCCCAAAAGTTGAACCGGGCGAGGAACAGGCCCAGCGACTCGGCTTTGTACCCCTGGACCTTGTCCACGGAGATGACTTTCGCGGTTCCCGACGGGAAGTGGTAGCGGCGCAACGTGATCGCCGCGTGATCGAGTTGGACGACGTCATCTCGGTAGTACCGTTTCATGCTCGCGAGCTCCGCAGTTGGTGGCCCCGTGAGGTGAGGCAGTGGCCGTCCCGCAGCCGCCATTGCCAGCCGTGCAGATTGCAGGTCAGCGTGTCACCCTCGACCACCCCGAATTTCGACAGGTCTGCCTTGAGGTGCGGGCAGCGCCGCTGAATCTCCCAGCTGTCCAGTGTGATGGACGCGGAGTCATCGTGGGTCTCGGCGAACCAGCCGTCGGCGTAGGCGATCCGCTGGTCGGTGAGGCACTTGAAGAAGGTGTAGAGGTATTCGTTGTAGCCGCCCACCCGCCATGCCCGGAAGCGGGTGGACAAGAAGATGGTGTTGACCCAGTCCGGTTCATGGTCGCGCAGCACCGTCCGCACCAGTTCCGGCGCTATTGCGAAGCCATAGCGGACCTTTTCATCCGGAATCTTTTCCCGCACCAGGCGTTTGGGAAAGTCCAGAACCACTACCTCTTGTTGGTCTCCAGACCCCATCACCAGTTCGACGGGATAGCCGATGCCGTCGCAGATCTCGTCGCTTTGCAGCATGATCGGCTCGAACAGCGCCCGTAGCGGCTCCAGCAGCGGATCACCGACGGCCGGGGCCCAGCTCGCCCGCGCTGCGGCCAAGACGGGGGCCATGCGTTCGGCGTAGTCAGCGATGTACGCCGATTTGCCGGTGGTGAAGATGGCCTCGACTTCGTCAGTGGGCAGGGGGTGATTCAGCGAATTCAGCTTCTTGCCAGTGAAGTCCGCGGTCGAACCGGGCATCATCAGCAGGCCGTGGTCGTGCCCGTGTGCGCGCAGCTGGTCCAGGAACACCATTTGGTCGGGGAAGATGTTGGCCGGATCACCGCGATCGTCGTTGAGGTGGCGCAACTCGGGGTCCAGAAAACATGGCGGCCCCGCCGATGGCACCACCCAGCTCGCTCCCACCTGCGCGATGTACTGCCGGGCGCGGTCCATCTGGCGCTGTCGTTTCTGGGTCCCGAACGACTCCTTGGCGCGCGCCGGCATGTCGTAGACCATCGGGTACCAGATCGCTCCGGAGTACTGCAGCAGATGTACATCGACGTGCCCAAATCCAGCTGTGAGCACGTCCAGATCGACTGGCCGGGCGTCGTTCATGTTGAAAACGGTTGTGGCGCCGTCCGAAACCACCAGCGCAGAGTCACCGATCGGGCCGTCGGCCGGGGCCCGCAGGGCGATCACCATGATGTCGAGGTCGCCCTTCGGTCCGGACAGCCGCTGCTTGACCGAATCGCTGGTCTCAAAGAACCGGTGGAACCCTAAGTTCTGTAGCTCATTTCGAAGGTCGGGTACGGGGTAGTCGGGTAGCAATACCACCGCGTCCTTGTTGACGTGTGCGCTCAGATGTCTCGCGTCATAGTGGTCTTTGTGCAGGTGTGAGACGTACAGGTAGTCACAGTCGCCCAGGGTGTCCCAGTCCAGCCCGCTGTTGTCGGGGAAGGGGAACCAGGACGCGAAGTAGGCCGGATTGACCCAGGGGTCGCACAGAATGCTGCCCGCATCGGTCTGGATCAGGAAGCCGGCGTGGCCGACGCTCGTGACCTGCACAAATGCCTTTCTAGGGCAGTTTTTAAGACGCTTCGGACCATGTCGAGCTTAACCCGACATGGCATCCGAGGGCGGCGCACAGCTCGGAGCACTAGGCTTGAGGGCTGTGGAACCGGTATACGGGGCTTGCATTGCACTTGCCCGATCGATCTTTCGGGTACAGGGTCTAAAGATCAGTGTCTCCGGTGTCGAGAATTTGCCGGCCAGCGGTGGCGCCGTCATCGCGATCAACCACACCAGCTACCTCGACTTCACCTTCGCCGGTTTGCCCGCCTACCAGCAGGGCCTCGGGCGCAAAGTACGGTTCATGGCCAAGCAAGAGGTGTTCGACAGCAAAATCACCGGTCCCATCATGCGCAGCCTGCGGCACATCCCGGTGGATCGGCAAGACGGCGCCGCATCGTACGAATCCGCCGTCCGGAATCTGAAAGACGGCGAGCTGGTCGGCGTCTACCCCGAAGCGACCATCAGCCGAAGTTTCGAGATCAAGGAATTCAAAGCGGGCGCGGCCAGGATGTCGATCGAGGCGGGGGTGCCGATCATCCCGCACATCGTCTGGGGTGCACAGCGGATCTGGACCAAAGGGCGCCCTAAGAATTTGTGGCGGCCGAAGGTGCCGATCACGGTGCTGGTCGGTGAACCGATTGAGCCGACGCTGGCAGTGGGGGAATTGAAGAATCTGCTGCACTCACGGATGCAGCATCTGCTGGAACGGGCACAAGAGCAGTACGGACCGCATCCCGCCGGTGAATTCTGGGTGCCGCACCGGCTGGGCGGCGGCGCTCCGACGCTGGCCGAGGCTGCCCGCCTGGACGCTGAGGAGGCGGCTGTGCGAGCGGCGCATCGCGAGCAGGCCGCAGGGGCGCCGGAGTAGGCACTCATGGTTGAGCCGACGTTCCGCATGCTCGAGATCGCGTCCGCGCTCGGCGTCCTGGCCACCGGAACCCGGATCAGCTACAGCGGCGAGGAGAACATCCCCGAACATGGCGGCGCGGTGATCGCCATCAACCACACCAGCTATGTCGACTTTCTGCCCGCCGCATTGGCCGTGCATCGCCGGCACCGTCGGCTCAGGTTCATGATCAAGGCCGAGATGGAGCGGGTGAAGGTGGTCAATTTCTTGATCAAGCGTTCCGGGACCATCCCCGTGGACCGACACGCTGGGGCCGGGGCCTACGCGGTGGCCGTACAGCGGCTACGCGACGGGGAGTTGGTCGGCGTCTACCCGGAGGCCACGATCAGCCGCAGCTTCGAGCTCAAGGGCTTCAAGACGGGTGCCTCCCGGATGGCCAGCGAAGCGGACGTCCCGATCATCCCCATGATCGTCTGGGGGGCACAGCGGATCTGGACCAAGGACCACCCGCGCCAGATAGGCCGCAACAACATCCCGATCACGGTGCGGGTGGGTGCACCGCTGCGGGCGACCGAGGACATCTCGCGCACCGACGCCGCGCTACGCGAGGCGATGATCACCCTGCTGCAACAGGTCCAGGAGCGCTACGTGCACCCGCCCGGGGTGTACTGGGCGCCGCGCCGGCTCGGCGGCGGGGCACCGACCCTGGCCGAGGCGGCCCAGATAGAGACCGACGAGACCGCGGCCAAGGCCGCCGGCCGTATCCCGCGCCAGGAAGACTCTCGCGCAATCCGGCTGTCCGAATTGCAAGAGCGGTTACAGAAGTACGCGACCGACGGCGTGACGAAGTCGAGCCGAAACCAGAGCGGATTGCATTGACGAATACGCGGCCTGCGCTCATCGCCTGCGACGTCGACGGGACCTTATTCGACGAAGATGAAACCATCACCCCACGAACCCGTGACGCGGTACGGGCCGCTGTCGCGGCGGGTGCGCACTTCGTCGTGGCGACCGGGCGCCCCCCGCGCTGGGTGCGGCCCGTCGTCGAAGCACTCGGATTCGCGCCGATGGCCGTGTGCGCCAACGGCGCCGTGATCTACGACCCCGCGACCGACCGGGTGTTGTCGGCGCGCACCCTGCCGGTCGACACGCTGGGCGAGTTGGCCGAGATCGCGACCCGCGTCATCCCGGGCGTGGGTCTGGCCGTCGAGCGGATCGGTGAGCGGGCCCATGACACGGCGACTCCCCAGTTCATCAGCTCACCGGGCTACGAGCACGCATGGCTCAACCCGGACAACACCGAGGTGTCGCAAGCAGACTTGCTCAGCGCGCCGGCAATCAAGCTGCTGATTCGCAAGTCCGGGGCTCGCAGCTCCGATATGGCCGCCGAACTGGCCAAGCACGTCGGCATCGAGGGCGACATCACGTACTCCACCAACAACGGATTGGTGGAGGTCGTGCCGCTGGGCGTCAGCAAGGCCACCGGTGTCCAAGAGGTCGCTTGGCCACTGGGAATCTCCAGCGACGAAGTGGTGGCATTCGGCGACATGCCCAACGACATCCCGATGCTGGTGTGGGCCGGGCGTGGTGTGGCGATGGGCAACGCACATCCCGATGTGCTGGCCATCGCCGACGAGGTCACCGCCGCCAACTCGGACGACGGGGTGGGACGGTTGCTGGAACGTTGGTGGGGCTAACAGCGCCCGGGCCGGGGATGTGGGAGACTGCCCGCGTGCCCGCCTTCCGGCCCGACGCCCGCCGCGTTCCCACCGGCGCAAAACCGGTGGTGCCATGACGCAGGAACCGCCTGAAGGCGACGCGCCCGAGCAGGACGAGAGTGGGCCGGGCGAGCAACCGGAGTCGCGCGGCAGCGTCCAGTTCCAAGATCCGGCAACGACTAAGCCACGCCCGCCGACGCCCGCCGAATTGCGTGCGCGAGAAAAGTTCGCCAAAAAGCAGCAGGAAATGGAGGAGGCGCGGCTCGCGGCCGAAGCCAAGCGACGCAAGCAGAAGCGCACGCTGATCGGCGCCGCGGCCACCGTCGGGGTGGTGGGTGTGGTGGCGGGCCTGGGGTATTGGGCGTTGTCGGCGCCCACCGTCACCGCACAATGCGTCCGGGAAGACGCCAACGGCCAGCCGTTGGTCGTGCAGGACGAGTACTGCACAGGACACACCGCCGGCCTCGACGGCTTCTTCTTCTACGGTGGACATCAATACCGTTACTACTACGGCAGCTCGGGGCCCGTGGGTTCGCGACCCATCGGCGGAACGACAACCCTGCCCCAGGGAGCCACGGTAAAAACGAAGTCGGGCACCACCATTGCGCGCGGCGGACTTGGCGGCAAGTTCGGCCGGGGGAGCGGCTCGTGAAGCGCGCCAAGACGCAGCCCCGGGCGAATTGGCGGTCGATCGTCGAATCACAAGGGTTGGTGTACGGGACGCCGGCGCGTGACGCCCGGGGCGCGGACCGCCCGTATTGGGACGAGTCGGTTTACTACGAATTCGACATGGACGAGATCCTGGCGCTGGAAGCCGACGTCGAACTGCTGCATTCGATGTGCCTGAACGCGGTCGAGCAGGTGGTCCTGATGGAACGGTACGCGGATTTCGGTCTGCCGGAATGGAGCTGGCAAGCCATCGCCGAATCGTGGCGCCGCTCCGATCCCCATGTCTACGGGCGCTTTGACTTGCGTTACGACGGGCGACGGCCGGCGGTGCTGTTGGAGTACAACGCGGACACACCGACCACACTGCTGGAAGCGGCCATCCTGCAGTGGTACTGGCTCAAGGACAAATTCCCCGGCGATGACCAGTGGAACTCACTGCACGAACAACTGGTCGATCGTTGGAAGCAGCTGCGGGATCTGTTGCCCAGCAACGAGCTGCACTTGAGCTGGTCGGGTGCGGAAGCCACCGGCGAGGATCAGATCACGACGACCTACATGCAGGAGACGGCGGCCGAAGCGGGTTTCCAGACCATCGGGTTGATGATCGAGGACCTCGGTTGGGACCCGGCCCTGGAACGGTTCGTCGATCTTGAAGAGGCGCGGATCCACGCGATCTTCAAGTTGTACCCGTGGGAGTGGGTGCTCGATGACGACTTCGGCAGGAACGTGGTGACGAGCCTGCCGCAGACGGCGTGGATCGAGCCGCTGTGGAAGACGTTGCTGTCGAACAAGGCGATCCTGGCAGTCCTGTGGGAGATGTACCCGGGTCACCCGAACCTGTTGCCCGCATACATCGACGACCCGCACGAGCTCACCGAATACGTCCGCAAACCGAAGCTCGGCCGGGAGGGAGCGAACATCTCGATCGTCGGCGCCGGCATGGAGACCGCCACCGGCGGCGTCTACGGCGAAGAGGGGTTCGTCTACCAGCTGCTGGACCCGCTCCCGCAATTCGACGACATGCGACCGGCGCTGGGCGCGTGGATCGTCGGCGACTCGTCGGCCGGCCTGGGCATCCGCGAGACGGCCGGACTGGTAACCGACGATGGCGCCGCCTTTGTGCCACATCGGATCCCGCAGAAATGAATGGAGTTGACGGATGACGACAAACATCGTGGCGCTGAATTCGGGCTACTGGGATGCGGGCTATTTGAGCACGCTCGGTCGCGGTGCCGGAGCCATCGTCTTGTACGCGGTCGTCGGCCTGGTGCTGATGCTGGTCGGCTTCTACGCGATCGACCTCACCACGCCGGGACCGCTGCGCAAGATGGTCGACGCGGGGAAGCCGAACGCGATCATCGTGTCCGCCGCGGGCATGGTGAGCATGGCGCTCATCGTGGTGCTAGCGATCTACTCGTCGTCCGGAAAATTGGCCGAGGGGCTACTGGGGTCGGCGGTGTTCGGCCTGGTCGGAATAATCGCGCAGGTGGTGATGATGCGGATCGCGGCAATGGTGATCGGCATCGACATGGACCAACTACTCAACGGCGACGAGTTCAATTACGAGGCGCTCATGGTGGCGGCGGCGCAATTCGCGCTTGGGATCGTGGTGGCGGTAGCGATTCTGTGATGCTCCGCAGCGCCTTCGGCGGAACTGTGGACCCGACCAGGGACACGCCGTCGATGGTGCGCGGCCGGTAGGCCAGCGTCGGCAAGCGCGCCGACATCTCCGCGAGCGCGTCTGTTCCCGTGAGTGCTGTTCCCGATAGGCCGGACAGGAATGCCCACTCGTGTTCGTCGCTGCCGAAATAAACGACTGTGTCGAAGGCTTCGTGAAAGCGCCGCCACGACGAGTGCAAAGACTCGTTGCGCCAGAGTGTGGGGCAGCCGGCCTGGCCGACCACGACGTGCCCGATCCCGCGGCATTTCTTGAGGAAATCGAGCCCGTAGAGCCGGTTGTGCTGCGCTTTCGCGGTTCTTTCGTCGGGCAAGTCGATCACCACGATGTCGTACGCGGTCGTGCAGCGGTCCACGAATTCCCAGCCGTCGCGGTAATGCATGGTAACCGGGCCGAAAGAACTTTCGGCTCTGCGTAATTCATCCATCGTGTAGCCGTAGGGCAGATGTTGGGCGCTCATCCGCACCGCCTGGCGATCGATGTCGACGTGATCGACATGGGTGGCTCCCGCAGACACCGCGAGCTGGCTCACCACCCCTTCACCGGATCCGATGACGAGCACCCGCTCGATCCTGTCGGCCAGCAGCAGCGCCGGCACCAGCAGCGCCTCGTGGTAGACGAGCTGACTGAACTCGGTGCTCTGACGTTCGCGGTCGCTGAACAATGCGATGCCCTGTTCGGTCCGGCCGATCACCAGATGCTGGAACTCGGTGCGCACATCGCAGACGACCTCTGACAGCTGCCAGGTGCGGGTGATACCTGGCGCTAACGGCTCGATGATCTCGCGCTGCTCGAGGCCGAAATGCACCGGCAGCGGCGGAAATCCATTGAAACTCGCCGACGCGTAGCTGGCGGTGTACGCGCCGGCGTCGAGGATCTCGACACGATCGCCGGGGCACAGCGTGACGGGAAGCGGATAGCTCTGATAGAGCACGTCGTCGCCGTCGCACGTCGGTCCCGCGATGACCGCGTCGTGAACTGGGTCGCCGTCGCGGCCGGTCCGCAACCGGTAGCGGATGTACTCGTTCTCGGTTTCCGCGAGACCGCCGTAGCGCCCGATATCGAGATACACCCAGCTTCGGCCATCGGTGCCGGTCCGCAGCGCGACCACCTCGCACCGGATCGTGCCCGCCGAACCGACAATCACCCGCCCCGGTTCCACAACCAGTTGTGGCGGATGCGCGCCGAAGTAGCGTGTTAGCGCCGCCTCGATGGCATCGCAGCCAGCCTCGAGTGCGGGCACGCTCCCGGCATACGCGATCGGAAACCCTCCCCCGACGTTGATTGTCGTGAGATCGCCAATCTCGTCAAAGACAGCCGCGGCACAACGTATCCCCATTTCCCAGGCGGCCGGATCGAGTTGCTGCGATCCGACGTGAAAGCTCACGCCCTCCGGGCGCAGTCCAAGCTGCCGGGCGCGGTTCAGCAGCCGGGCCGCGTCTTCGGGAGCGCAGCCGAACTTGTGTCCGAACGGCGTCACGGAAGAAGGAAACGGCGGCGCGATGCGGCATTCCACACTCGCCGCGCGCGCGTATTCGGCGGTCGCTGTCACGCATTGCTCGGTGTCGACGGTGAAGCGGCGCACACCTCGCGCGGACGCCGCGGTCGTCTGCGCATGCTTGCGGATGGTGTTTCCGAATGTCAGGAGGCGGCCGTCGATGCCGGCGGAATCGCACGCGTCGATCTCGCCGAGCGAGGCGACGTCGAACGCGACTCCTTCGGCCGCAAGTAGCCGCAGAATCGGTACGGCCGGATTCGCCTTCACCGCGTAGCGAATCGTCGCGGCGGGCAAAGCGGCGCGCAACGTGTGGAGGTTCTCGCGCACCCGATCGAGATCGATCGTCAGGTAGGGCGACTCGGGCACAGCTCGCAGAGTAGTGGCCACGACCGCCGGTGCACTAAGGACCTTGCTAAGTAGAGATGCTAATTGGGGACTGCGCGCCCTGGCGGCGAGAAGTGTTCAGCCGGCACCGTCTGAGCGCCAGGGGCCTGCGGTGACAGTGGCGCGCGGATGCCGTCGAGCACCGCGGTGATGTTTCCGGTGAGCCGCTCGAAGTTCAATGTTCCATGCGCAAAGTTCTGCGTGATCTGCAGCGGCTCTTGTATTTCCGCGCTGGTGGGCAAACCGAGTGGACCACGTTCGTAACCCTGCGACACCCAGGCGTCGTAGAGCGCTCCGGTGATCGGCTGTGCGCCGATGTCGGGTGACCAGTACATGGCGCCCCTGGCGAAAGTGGCGTAGCGGGCGTCACCCTCCGCGTTGTCTTCTGGCGATGTGGGTGCGCCCAGGTAGCTCTTCATACCGCCCATTGCCTGCCAACGCTCGTAGATCGCCCCACCCTTCAGCGCGTTGATCAGCTCTTCCGGCGGATCGTTGAAATGCGATGCGATATCCCGGATCTCGTCCATCCGGGCGTAGGCGGCATTACCGGGACAGTCGGTGTTGCCGACGTCGCGATGGGTGAAGACGGTGGGCAGCGTCGCAGTCGCCCCGGCTGGAAAGTTGGTGAAGTGGCCGCCCGCCGACTGCAGCGTCACGGTGCCTTTGGGGTCGACCCCGTCCATAGCGAGCCGCCAGCCGATTAGTTGGCCCACCATGCGCAGCTGGATTGGCGTCGGCGGCACCTCGTCGAAGTCGCCGAGCATGGCCACACCCCAGGTATTGCGGTTGAACCCGCCGGTGTGGGAACCCATGACGGGTTTGTTCGGCCCCCCGGCGCTGCCCTCGAACACCTGGCCGTATTTGTCGACCAGCGCGTTGTAGGCGATGTCGCACCAGCCCAGAGTCCTGGTGTGATACATGTAAATCGACTTGATGATCCCGGCCGAGTCCTGCGGCAAGTAGTCGTTGCTGCCCGCGGTGTGGTGGACGATCGCGGCGCGAACTCCGCTGTGATACTGCGGGGTACCGCATCGCAGGGCCGGATCGGCGCCCCACTCTTCGCGGCTGATAAAGCTGGGTGCCTGCCCCGGCATGATGACCCCAGACGGCGGTTCCCAGTGCTTTCTGGGCGGCTCCAACGGCGGCGAGATGAGGACGGCGGAGATGTTCTGCGCCAAGGGCTGGCCTTTAACGACCGGCCGGTAGCCCAGACTGCCCTTGCCCGGTGAACCGCCCGGTGGTGCGGGCCGGGTTACCTGCGCGTTGATCGGGCGGGTGACCGCGATCTGGACGGCCGTGGTGGCCCCGACGAAGACCGGACCTGTGCTGTGGGGCTCCGCAGGTCCGCTCTGCGCGGGCTGCTCGGGGTCGGGCTCTTCGGTTTCATACTCGGTCTGATACCACGGTCCCCACGAACCGTCGGGGCGCTTTGCGCGGACCCGCGTTGACGTGCCAGCCAGATCCCCGGTCATTGCGACCAACGAAAACGGGGTGTTCTGTGTGAGTTCGCGAACCGTGACGCCGGCGCCGAGCCCGATCAGCGGCTGCTCGGTGAGCTTGGTGTCGCGCGCAGCCGACGGCGGGGAGGCCGCCTTGTTCAGCGCCGAGCCCGCCACCCACGCCACGACGACGGCGGTTACCGCGAAGGTAATCACCAACATCGCCGGTGCGCGGCTGCGGGACTGCACGGGCTGATGTTACGTGTGTTTCTGATGTTCTTTATGGGGCGACACGGTTGACGGCTAGAGAAACTCCACGAAAACGTGTTCGACGGCACCGCAGAGATTTGGTCCAGCTTGGCTCTGCGGTGCCGTCAGGTGACACGCTCCTAATTAATTAGCCTGCAGGCAGTGCTGCCGCGGGAGCAGCCAGGGCCGGGGCTGCCGCCGCACCCGGCAAGGCCTTCGCGGCACCCGGCGCAGCGGCTGCCGCACCTGGCAGCGCCTTCGCGGCACCCGGCAGGGCACCCGCGGCACCCGGCAGGGCACCCGCGGCACCCGGCAAAGCACCCGGGGCACCCGGCAAGGCGCCCGGCAGAGCACCCGCGGCACCCGGCAGGCCACCGCCCTGGGCCTGCGCGATCGCCGGCATGATCAGGCCCTTGATCAGGTCGATGGCCTGAGTGGCGCCCAACTGGTTGGCGGCTTGCATCACGTCATTGACCAGGCCGCCGCTGCCGCCCGAGCCGCCGCCGGCCCCGCCGCCCAGCGACGATGGGTCACCGAGGATCGGGTAGGTGCCGTCCGCGCCAGGGTCCAGTCCCGTCGGCGTGGTGATCGGCACCTCGCTGGGGGAGGCCAGGCCCGGGCTCGTCAGTGCCGGGCTGGTTAGCCCCCCGGCGGCCGTCGAGGGCAGGGCAGTACCGGGCGTCGTGAGACCGGGACTCGTGAGACCGGGACTCGTCAGGCCGGGACTTGTCAGGCCGGGACTTGTCAGGCCGGGACTTGTCAGGCCGGGACTTGTCAGGCCGGGACTTGTCAGGCCGGGACTCGTCAGGCCCGGGGTGGTACCCAGGCCCGGACTCGTCAACCCAGGACTGGTCAGGCCGGTGCCGCCGCCGGCCCCACCGAGGGCCGGTACGGGTGGCAAGTTGATCCCGAACGACGAAAGGCCCTGCGAGAGCGCGCCGATCAGCTCGTTCGGCAGGTCGGTCATCACGGCCGCCTGCTTGAATTCGTGGTGTTCGGGCGCCTTGGCGCTCGAGGTCGATTCGTAGACCAGGAAGTATGCGCAAGGGCTCGCGACTGCCAGGGCGGAAACCGCGCTGATGGCTGTCGAGAGCTTGCGTCGGCGTCGGTTCGGCACGGAAGTCTCCTCAATCTTGACTATGTTTTGTGTGCGCCTCCTGCCTGTCTTGCCCGGCGAGAACCACACACAGTCGATGGTACGAGTGAGGATTGTGTTACTGGAGTGACGAGATTGAATCGTGAGGTAATTAGCACCTTAGGTGTTACTTAGGATTCGACGGGCCCTGGAGGCAGTCACCAAATGGGTTAAGCCCACCGGGTCGGATACCCTAGGCAACCGATGACCGCTCGCTTTGACCTCCTCGTCGTCGGCTCCGGATTCTTCGGTCTGACCATTGCCGAACGCGCGGCTACCCAGCTCGGGAAGCGCGTGCTCGTCATCGAGAAACGACCTCATATCGGGGGCAACGCGTATTCGGAAGCCGAGCCGCAGACCGGCATCGAGGTGCATAAATATGGCGCTCACCTGTTCCACACCTCCAACAAGAGGGTCTGGGACTACGTGCGGCAGTTCACCGACTTCACCGACTACCGGCACCGGGTGTTCGCGATGCACAACGGGCAGGCCTACCAATTCCCGATGGGGCTTGGCCTGGTGTCGCAGTTCTTCGGCAAGTACTTCGCACCCGAAGAGGCGCGGCAGCTGATCGCGGAGCAGGCCTCAGAGATCGACACCGCCGACGCGCAGAATCTCGAAGAGAAGGCCATCTCGCTGATCGGCCGGCCGCTCTACGAGGCGTTCGTGAAGGGTTACACCGCCAAGCAGTGGCAGACCGATCCCAAGGAATTGCCGGCGGCCAACATCGCCCGGCTGCCGGTGCGCTACACCTTCGACAACCGCTATTTCAGCGATACCTACGAAGGCCTGCCAGTTGACGGCTACACGGCGTGGCTGAAGAATATGGCCGCCGACGATCGTATCGAGGTCCGGCTGAATACGGACTGGTTCGAAGTCCGAGATGACGTGCGCGAAGACAGTCCTGACGCGCCAGTCGTGTACACCGGACCCCTGGATCGCTACTTCGGTTACGACGAAGGTCGGCTCGGCTGGCGCACACTGGACTTCGAAATGGAAGTATTGCCTATCGGGGATTTTCAGGGCACGCCGGTGATGAACTACAACGACCCGGACGTGCCATATACCCGCATCCATGAGTTCCGGCACTTCCACCTCGAGCGCGACTACCCGACTGACAAGACGGTGATCATGCGGGAATACTCCCGCTTCGCCGGGGATGGCGATGAGCCCTACTATCCGATCAATACCGAATCCGACCGCGCCCTGCTGGCCACCTATCGGGCGAGGGCGAAGTCCGAGACCGCCGCTTCACGGGTACTTTTCGGCGGCCGGCTGGGCACCTACCAATACCTGGACATGCATATGGCCATTGCCAGCGCGCTGAACATGTACGACAACACCCTCGCCCCACACCTGCGCGATGGCACCGCGCTATCAGACGACAAAGAGGAGGGCCCGGTCGCATGAGTGCCCTGAGCCTGCTGTCCCGAATAATCCTGCCGCGTCCGGGTGAGCCCCTCGACGTGCGCAAGCTGTACCTGGAGGAGTCGACCACCAACTCCCGGCGGGCGCATTCGACAAGCCGCACTTCGCTGCAGATCGGCAAAGAGTCCGAGGTGTCGTTCGCCACCTACTTCAACGCGTTTCCAGCCAGCTACTGGCGCCGCTGGACGATCTGCAAATCGGTGGTGTTGCGCGTGGAGGTGATCGGCGCCGGGCGCGTCGACGTCTACCGGACCAAGGCCACCGGTGCCCGCATCTTCATCGAGGGCCGCCAGTTCGCCGCCGGCAGCCCAGACGAGCCCGCTGCGCCTCAAATAGTCGAAGTCGAAGTGAGCCTGGGGCCATTCGAGGATGGCGGATGGATCTGGTTCGACATCACCACGGACACAGCGGTGACGCTGCTCAGCGGCGGCTGGTACGCGACGGAACCGGCACCGGGCAAAGCCAACGTTGCGGTCGGCATACCGACGTTCAACCGCCCTTCGGATTGCGCCAATGCGCTGGGTGAACTCACCGCGGACCCGTTGGTAGACGAAGTGATCGGTGCGGTGATCGTGCCCGACCAGGGCGTTCGCAAGGTGCGCGATCATCCCGACTTCCCCGCCGCGGCCGCCCGGTTGGGCAACCGACTCTCCGTTCATGACCAGCCGAACCTCGGCGGCTCGGGCGGCTACAGCCGGGTGATGTACGAGGCGCTGAAAAACACCGACTGCCAACAGATTCTGTTCATGGACGACGACATCCGCATCGAACCGGACTCGATCCTACGGGTGCTGGCCATCAGCCGCTTCGCCAAAACTCCAATGCTGGTGGGCGGCCAGATGCTGAACCTGCAGGAGCCGTCGCACCTGCACATCATGGGCGAAGTTGTGGACCGTTCGAACTTCATGTGGACGGCCGCGCCACACACCGAGTACGACCACGATTTCGCCGAATATCCGCTCAACGACGCCGAAGACAACAGCAAGCTGCTGCACCGGCGCATCGATGTGGACTACAACGGCTGGTGGACATGCATGATCCCGCGGCAGGTCGCCGAAGAACTCGGGCAACCGCTGCCGCTGTTCATCAAATGGGACGATGCGGACTACGGCCTGCGGGCCGCCGAGCACGGTTACCCCACGGTCACGCTGCCCGGAGCGGCGATCTGGCACATGGCCTGGAGCGACAAGGACGACGCCATCGACTGGCAGGCCTACTTTCATCTGCGGAACCGACTGGTGGTCGCGGCGATGCACTGGGACGGTGAGGTCACCGGCCTGGTCCGCAGCCACCTGAAGGCAACGCTGAAACACCTTGCCTGCCTGGAATATTCAACGGTGGAGATCCAAAACAGGGCAATCGACGACTTCCTTGCCGGCCCGGAGCACATATTCTCGATCCTGGAATCGGCGCTGCCCGAAGTACACCGGATACGCAAGGAGTACCCGGACGCGGTCGTGTTGCCGGCGGCCAGCGAATTACCCCCGCCATTGCACCAGAGCAAAGCGATGAAGCCGCCGGTGAACCCGGTGTCAGTCGGCTTCCGACTTGCCCGCGGGATCCTGCACAACCTCAAGGCCGCCGACCCCGCCCACCATGAACGCCCCGAGTACAACGTGCCGACCCAGGACGCGCGCTGGTTCCGGCTGTGCACGGTCGACGGCGTCACCGTCACGACGGCCGATGGGTGCGGAGTGGTCTACCGGCAGCGTGATCGGCAGAAGATGTTCAGACTGCTGTTTGCGTCGCTGCGCCGTCAGCGCCGGCTGGCCGGCCGGTTCGACGAGATGCGCAAGGCGTACCGGGACGCGCTGCCCGTGCTGTCCAGCAAGCAGAAGTGGGAGACGGTGTTGCCCGTCGCCGAAAAAGAGCCTGAGCATGCGTGAAGCACTGCAAGCAGAAGCACCGCACGGTGAGGTGGCCGCAATGGTGGCCGTTCAGTCCGTTCTGGCTGACCGCCCGGGTGTCCTGACCGCGGCGCGTGCGCTGTCGCACTTCGGGGAGCACAGCATCGGCTGGCTGGTGGTATCGCTGCTCGGGGCGGTTCTGCTGCCGCGCCGTCGGCGCGATTGGCTGGTCGCCGGGGCCGGCACCTTCGCCGCCCACGCGGCCGCGGTGCTAATCAAGCGTGTGGTGCGGCGCCAACGGCCGCATCACCCCGCCGTTGCGGTAAATGTCGGCACACCCAGCCAGCTCAGCTTCCCGTCGGCGCATGCGACCTCGACCACGGCCGCTGCCATCCTGCTATGCCGGGCCACCCGGTTGCCATTGAGTAGCGGGGCGGTGCTGCTCATCGCTCCCATGGCGCTGTCCCGGATCGTGCTGGGGGTGCACTATCCCAGCGACGTTGCCTTCGGCGTGGCGCTCGGCGCCGCCGTCGCGCGCCTCGCACTGTGGGCCGAGGGTTGGCTTGATACTCGACAGAGCCCTTCATAGAGGTGAGTCAAATGAGTGAAGACGTGGTGACCGGACCCCCGGGGAATCTGATCACCGGAGTGATCAAAGCGATGCGCCCACGGCAGTGGGTGAAGAACGTGCTGGTGCTGGCCGCGCCGCTGGCGGCGTTGGGCGGGCCCGTCCGCTACGACTACGCCAAGATGCTGACCGAAGTGTCCGTGGCGTTCGTGGTGTTCAGCCTGGCAGCCTCGGCGATTTACCTGATCAACGACGTGCGCGACGTTGAGGCGGACCGGGAGCACCCCACCAAGCGGTTCCGGCCGATCGCGGCCGGCGTGGTGCCCGAGTGGCTGGCCTACGTCGTGGCGGGGGTGCTGGGCGCGGCCTCGCTATCCATTGCGTGGTGGCTGACGCCGAATCTGACAGTGGTGATGGCCGTCTACATCGTGATGCAGTTGGCCTATTGCTTCGGACTCAAACACCAAGCGGTGATGGACATCTGCATCGTGTCGTCGGCGTATTTGTTGCGGGCCATCGCCGGTGGCGTGGCCACCGATATCCCGCTTTCGCAGTGGTTTTTGCTGACAGCGGCGTTCGGGTCACTGTTCATGGTGGCCGGCAAGCGCTACGCCGAGCTGCAACTTGCCGAGCGCACCGGCGCCAAGATCCGCAAGGCGCTGGAAAGCTACACCAGCACTTACCTGCGGTTCGTCTGGACGTTGTCGGCTACCGCGGTGGTGATGTGCTACGGGTTGGTGGCGTTCGAGCGCGACCACCACTCTGGGTCCTGGTACGCGGTCTCGATGGTCCCGTTCACCATCGCGATTCTGCGCTACGCCGTCGACGTGGATGGCGGGCTGGCCGGCGAACCCGAGGACATCGTGCTGCGTGACCGCGTGTTCCAGCTCCTGGCGCTGGCGTGGATCGGAACCGTTGGTGCCGCTGTTGCCTTCGGTTAGTCCCGGTCTGACGGCCACCTGGCAGGGGGCGGTGCGTCGTCGGCCGGTGATCAGCCGAGGTGTTCGACCGGCGTTTCCGTACAGCGTCAGCGTCCGGGTCAGCCTATGGACCAGCGTGGTTGTGGTCGCCGCGCTCTTCGGCTGGGGGAGTTGGCAACGACGCTGGATCGCCGACGACGGATTGATCGTGCTGCGAACGGTACGCAATTTGGTGGCCGGCAACGGGCCCGTATTCAACCAGGGCGAGCGGGTGGAGGCCAACACCTCCACGGCGTGGACCTACCTGATGTACGCGGGAAGCTGGGTCGGCGGGTCGATGCGGATGGAATACGTGGCCCTGGCCTTGGCCCTGGTGCTTTCCGTCCTTGGCGTGGCCTTCCTGATGCTCGGAACGGGTCGGCTGTACGCACCGAGCTTGCGCGGTCGCCGGGCGATCATGCTGCCCGCCGGGGCGTTGGTTTACATCGCCCTGCCACCGGCGCGTGATTTCGCGACATCCGGTTTGGAGAGCGGGCTGGTGCTCGCTTATCTGGGTTTGCTGTGGTGGATGATGGTGTGCTGGTCGCAGCCGCTGCAGCTGCGCCCGGACAGCCGGGTATTCCTCGGTGCGCTGGCCTTCGTCGCGGGCGGCAGCGTGCTGGTGCGGCCCGAACTGGCGTTGATGGGCGGCGCCGCGCTGATCATGATGCTGATCGCGGCCCGCGACTGGCGCCGCCGCGCCCTGATCGTGGTGGCCGGCGGGCTCCTCCCCGTCGCTTACCAAATCTTCCGGATGGGCTACTACGGCCTCCTGGTGCCGGGAACCGCCCTGGCCAAGGATGCAGCCGGGGACAAATGGTCGCAGGGCATCATCTACCTCGCGAATTTCGACGAGCCCTACGCGTTGTGGGTACCGGTCGTGCTGTTGGTGCCGCTGGGATTGCTTTTGCAGGCTGCGCGTCGGCGGCCGTCGTTCGTGCGTCCCATGCCGGCCCCCAACTACGGCCGGGTGGCGCGGGCGGTGCAGAGCCCGGCGGCCGTGGTGGCTTTCGCCATCGTGAGTGGCCTGCTGCAGGCGTTCTACTGGATCCGGCAGGGGGGCGACTTCATGCATGGCCGCGTCCTGCTCGCTCCGCTTTTCTGTTTGCTGGCTCCGGTGTCCGTCATCCCGGTAGCGGCGCCCGGCGGACTCAACGGGAACGACTACTCGCGCGAGACCGGTTATTGGCTGGGCATTGCCGCCGGTGTGCTCTGGGTCGGGATCGCAGGCTGGTCGCTATGGGCGGCGAACTCGCCGGGAATGGGTGATGACGCCACCCGCGTCACCTACTCCGGAATCGTCGACGAGCGCCGGTTCTACGCCCAGGCCACCGGGCACGCCCACCCGCTGACCGCCGCTGACTACCTGGACTACCCCAGGATGGCTGCCGTCCTGGTAGCGCTCAACAACACTCCGGACGGGGCGCTGTTGCTGCCATCTGGCAACTACACACAATGGGACCTGGTACCGATGATCCCGCCACCGCCGGGAACCCCGCCAGATGGCAAGGGATCCCAAAAGCCGCAACATACAGTGTTTTTCACTAACCTCGGGATGCTGGGAATGAACGTCGGCCTCGACGTCAGGGTGATCGACCAAATCGGTTTGGCAAACCCACTCGCCCAGCACACGGCCCGGGTGGAGCACGGCCGGATCGGGCACGACAAGAACCTCTTTCCGGACTGGGTGGTCGCCGATGGTCCGTGGGTGAAGGTGCCGCCGGGTATTCCGGGCTACCTGGACCAGCAGTGGGTAGCGGAAGCGGTGGCGGCCCTGCAATGCCCGGCGACCAAGGCAGTGCTGAGCTCGGTGCGCTCGCCGATGACGCCGCACCGGTTCGTCTCCAACTTCGTGAACTCCTTCGAGTTCACCCAGTACCGGATCGACCGGGTTCCGCTTTACGAGCTCGTCAGGTGCGGGCTCGACGTCCCCGACGCGGGGCCGCCCGCCCCTCGCGAGTAACGTGCCCGGGTTAAATTTCGGCAAATCTCCGAACAGTCGCGGCCGCGAGCGATCGGTCCAGGCCGCGCACCCTCACAGCAACATCACAATTGACTGCTCACCAGCACCGCAGCCGCCGGCAGGCACATGCGACGCGGTGATGCCGGGGCGCCGATTGCTGCCGGAAAATCGCAGCGAACCGCAGCGGTATCAGGGTTTGTGTGACCTGCTCGATGAGAAGGCTTGCCCTATCTTGTGATTGACTACATGGGCACTGCTGCGCTCAGCGCGGGCAGTTGGACTAATCGAGATGCGCCCGAATGTTGGGGATGCGCCGACTCGAGGATGCAGTGGAAGGATAGGAAGCAAGGTATGACGGTTGTTGACAGGTTTCGCGGTGCCGTGGCGGTTCTGCCGCGCCGGCTCCTGGTGGGGGTCGCTAGCGCGGCCCTGCTGTCGGGTCTGATTGGCGCCGTGGGGGGCGCGGCAACGGCTGGGGCGTTCTCACGCCCGGGTCTGCCGGTGGAGTATCTGCAGGTTCCTTCTGCGGCGATGGGCCGCAACATCAAGATCCAGTTCCAGAGCGGTGGTGCCAACGCCCCCGCGCTTTACCTGCTCGACGGTATGCGCGCCCAGGAGGACTACAACGGCTGGGACATCAACACCCCGGCGTTCGAGTGGTACAACCAGTCGGGCATTGCCGTCGTAATGCCGGTCGGCGGCCAGTCCAGCTTCTACTCCGACTGGTACAAGCCCGCCTGCGGCAAGGCCGGCTGCACCACCTACAAGTGGGAGACCTTCCTGACCAGCGAGTTGCCCGCTTACCTGCAGGCAAACCAGCAGGTGAAGCCCACGGGCAGCGCGGCGGTCGGTCTGTCGATGGCCGGGTCGTCGGCGCTGATCCTGGCGGCCTACCACCCGGACCAGTTCGTCTACGCCGGCTCGCTGTCGGCGCTGTTGGACCCGTCCCAGGGGATGGGCCCGACGCTGATCGGCCTCGCCATGGGTGACGCCGGTGGTTACAAGACCGCGGACATGTGGGGCCCGACCGGTGACGGCGGCGCATGGCAGCGCAACGACCCGTCGCTGCAGGTCGGCAAGCTGGTCGCCAACAACACCCGGATCTGGGTGTACTGCGGTAACGGCAAGCCGTCGGACCTGGGTGGGGACAACCTGCCCGCGAAGTTCCTCGAGGGCTTCGTTCGCGACAGCAACTTGAAGTTCCAGACTGCCTACAACGCCGCAGGCGGCCACAACGCGATATGGAACTTCGACGCCAACGGCACGCACAGCTGGGAATACTGGGGTGCGCAGCTGAACGCCATGAAGGGTGACCTGCAGTCGACGCTGGGCGCCACCCCGGGCAACGGTCCGGCCACGGCCGCTGCCGCTGCTCCTGCGACCGGCAGCGGCACCTAGCAGACAACGCACCAACAACAGCGGCGGCGATCCTTCGGGGTCGCCGCCGCTGTTGCGTCAGCCCGCTTCGGGTGTGGCCAATTTCACTACCCGGCGGATCGGCTTTGTCGCGGCGCTGGATACTGTGCTCACAGCTGACAGGCGATAGCCCATGGACGAGGGAGGGTCAGACATGAGGGGCGTACGGGGTCTTTCAATTCTGCTGCGGGTGTTCTGCGTCGCTGCGCTATCGGTTGGCTTCGGTGGTGCGGCGGTGATGTCGGAGGCAATCACCGGCAATGCGCGGGCGGCCGGCTACGAAAGCCTGATGGTGCCGTCGGGAGCGATGGGCCGGGATATCCCGGTGGCGTTCCTGGGCGGCGGCCCACACGCGGTGTATCTGCTGGACGCCTTCGACGCCGCCCCGGATGTCAGCAACTGGGTCACCGCGGGCAACGCGATGAACACGCTGTCCGGCAAGGGGATTTCAGTGGTAGCGCCCGCCGGTGGGGCATACAGCATGTACACCAACTGGGAGCAGGACGGCAGTAAGCAGTGGGACACGTTCCTGTCCAGCGAGCTGCCCGATTGGCTGGCCGCCCACAAGGGCCTGGCACCCGGCGGCCATGCCGTGGTGGGTGCGGCCCAGGGCGGCTACGCCGCAATGGCCTTGGCCGCCTTCCACCCCGACCGGTTCGGCTTCGCCGGCTCGCTGTCCGGGATCCTGTACCCGTCGAGCACCAACTACAACGGCGCGATACTCGCCGGACTGCAGCAATTCGGCGGCATCGACGGCAACGGCATGTGGGGCGCCCCCCAGCTGGGCCGATGGAAGTGGCACGACCCGTGGGTGCACGCCGGACTGCTGGCGCAGAACAACACCCGGGTGTGGGTGTACAGCCCAACCAGCCAGGACGCCAGCGACCCCGCCGCCATGATCGGCCAAGCCGGCGCCGCGATGGGCAGTAGCCGGGACTTCAACCAGCAGTACCGCAGCAACGGTGGGCACAATGGCCACTTCGACTTCCCGGGCGGCGGCGACAACGGCTGGGGCGCTTGGGCGGGCCAGCTCGGTGCCATGTCGGGCGAGATCGTCGGAGCCATTCGCTAGTCAGGCGGCCCGGTACCGTGTAAGGGGCCCGTTCGAGCCCGTTCGGGGACCTTCCGCTCGTCCTGGCAGGAGAACATGGCCAAGAACGCCCGCGCTAAACGCCACCGAATGCTGGCCTGGATCGCGGCCTGCAGTATGGCGGTCGTCGTGGGGTTGGTCATTGTGGGCGTGGTGATCATGCTGCGGAGCAACGAATCTACGCCCGACGCAGTGCCCCCAGGTGTGTTGCCGCCGGGGGCTACCACCACTCACCCGCACAAAGCCCGGCCGGCGTCGCAGGACGCGTCCTGCCCCGACGTGCAGTTGATCAACGTTCCGGGCACCTGGGAGTCCGCTCCGCAGGACGACCCGCTTAACCCGGTGCAATTTCCGAATGCATTGCTACACAACGTGATTACCTCGATTGGCCGGGCGTTTCCTGCGTCCCGGGTGCAGCCGTTCACCGTTGCGTACACGGCGCAGTTCAACAATCCGGTCGGCGGCGTCAAACAGATGTCCTACGACGACAGCAGGGCGGAAGGCACCAAAGCGACGGTCCAGGCGATGACCGATATGACCAACAAATGCCCGTTGACCAGCTACGTGCTGGTCGGCTTTTCGCAGGGCGCGGTGATCGTCGGCGACATCGCCAGTGAAATTGGCGACGGCCGGGGCCCGGTGGATGACGACCTGGTGATCGGTGTCACGTTGATCGCCGACGGCCGCCGCCAACAGGGGGTAGGTAACGAGATCGGGCCCAACCCGCCGGGCGAAGGTGCCGAGATAACCCTGCATGAGGTGCCAATCCTGGCCGGAATGGGGTTGACCATGACTGGCCCTCGGCCGGGTGGTTTCGGCTCGCTCGATGGGAGGACCAACGAGATCTGCGCTCCGGGCGACCTGATCTGCGCCGCCCCGGAGGATGCGTTCAGCGTCGCCAACCTGTCGAATACACTGAACACGCTGGCCGGCGGCGCAGGCCAGCCCGTCCATGCGTTGTATGCGACCACCCAGTTCTGGAACTTGGACGGGGCGCCCGCGACTGATTGGACGCTGAACTGGGCGCATGCGCAGATAGACAATGCGCCGCATCCCAAACATGGGTGACATGGCTGTGTGCTGGTCAGTCCTGGGAGTGATCGGCGGTACCTTGTGATTTGGTCTGCCGCGCGGCGCGCCTTAACATTAAGAGAAAATTAAGAGCAGTTAGAGGCTTGTGGTTGACCCGATCGGGTCAAAGCCGGGTTGCACCGGCGCTGACCGCGCGCATGCGGGCGCGGGCCGCCGGCATGTAGGTGTGACAGGAGAGAACGGCATGGCGTACCACAACCCCTTCATCGTTGACGGGAAGATCAAGTTCCCGCCCAACACAAACCTGGTTCGTCACGTTGAGAAGTGGGCGAAGGTTCGTGGGGACAAACTGGCCTACCGATTCCTGGACTTCTCCACCGAACGTGACGGCGTCGCGCGCGACATCCTCTGGTCAGATTTCAGCGCCCGAAACCGTGCCGTCGGTGCGCGCCTGCAACAAGTCACCCAGCCGGGTGACCGGATCGCAATCTTGTGCCCGCAGAACCTCGACTACCTCATTTCCTTCTTCGGCGCGCTGTACTCCGGCCGGATCGCGGTTCCGCTGTTCGACCCGGCCGAGCCGGGTCACGTCGGCCGCTTGCATGCGGTGCTGGACGACTGCACCCCGTCGACGATTCTGACCACCACCGACGCCGCCGAGGGCGTCCGCAAGTTCATCCGCGCCCGTTCTGCCAAGGAACGGCCCCGCGTGATCGCCGTCGATGCGGTGCCCACCGAGGTCGCCTCCACCTGGCAGGAGCCGGAGGCCGGCGAGAACGCCACCGCCTACCTGCAGTACACCTCGGGCTCCACCCGCACACCAACGGGCGTGATGATCAGCCATCTGAACTTGCCCACCAATGTGCTGCAGGTGCTGAATTCCCTGGAGGGCACCGAAGGTGACCGCGGTTGCATGTGGCTGCCCTTCTTCCACGACATGGGTCTGATCACGGCGCTGCTCGCGCCGGTGCTCGGCCAGAGCTTCACCTTCATGACGCCCGCCGCGTTCGTGCGCCGGCCCGGCCGCTGGATCCGCGAACTCGCCCGCAAGCCAGGCGAGACAGGCGGCGTTTTCTCGGCCGCGCCGAACTTCGCGTTCGAGCACGCGGCCGCGCGCGGCCTGCCCCGCGACGACGAGCCGCCGCTGGACCTGAGCAACGTCAAGGGAATCCTCAACGGCAGCGAGCCGGTATCGCCGGCATCGATGCGCAAGTTCTATGAAGCGTTTGCGCCTTATGGACTGCAGGAGACGGCCATCAAGCCGTCGTATGGTCTGGCCGAGGCGACGTTGTTCGTCTCGACCACGCCGAAGGACGAGAAGCCAAGGATCATCCACGTAGACCGGGACGCGCTGAACAAAGGCAGCTTCGTCGAGGTGGCCGCCGGGGCTCCGAACGCCGTCCCGCAGGTATCCGCCGGCAAGATCGGCGTCGACGAGTGGGCGGCCATCGTGGATGCCGACTCGGCCACCGAGCTGCCGGACGGGCAGATCGGCGAGATCTGGTTGCACGGCAACAACCTGGGGTGCGGCTACTGGGGCAAGGAAGAGGAGTCCGCTCAGACTTTCCGGAACATCCTCAAGTCGCGTATCCAGGAATCGCACGCCGAGGGCGCTCCGGACGCCGGATTGTGGGTGCGCACCGGCGACTACGGCACCTACTACGGAGACCACCTCTATATAGCCGGCCGGATCAAGGACCTGGTAATCATCGACGGTCGCAACCACTACCCGCAGGATCTGGAGTCCACGGCGCAGGAGTCGACCAAGGCGCTGCGAGTGGGCTACGTCGCCGCCTTCTCCGTTCCGGCCAACCAGTTGCCGGAGGCGGTTTTCAACAACCCGCACGCCGGGCTGAAGTTCGATTCCGAGGACAGTTCGGAGCAGTTGGTCATCGTCGGCGAGCGTGCCGCCGGTTCGCACAAGCTGGATTATGAGCCCATCGCCGACGACATCCGGGGTGCCATCGCCGTCGGGCACGGTGTGACCGTGCGCGACGTGCTGCTGGTATCGGCCGGAGCCATTCCCCGTACCTCCAGTGGCAAGATCGGCCGCCGCGCATGCCGCGCGGCGTACCTCGACGGCAGCTTGCGAAGCGGCGTCGGATCCCCGACGTCGTTCGCCAGCGAATCGAACTGAGCGCGGTAAAAACATGACTGACAACACAGATAACACTGAACCCGAAATCCAAGCCGAACCCGATCAATCGGGAGTGCCCGCGAACAAGGCGGAGTTGACGGTCCCCGAGATGCGGCAGTGGCTGCGCAACTGGGTGGGCAAGGCCGTGGGGCAGTCACCGGACGGCATCGACGAGTCGGTGCCGATGGTCGAGCTCGGCTTGTCGTCGCGGGATGCGGTGGCAATGGCCGCCGACATCGAGGACCTGACCGGCGTCACGCTCTCGGTTGCGGTGGCTTTCCAGCATCCGACCATCGAAGCGCTGGCCACCCGCATCGTCGAGGGCGAACCGGAACGACCGGACGACGGCGTCGACACCGTCGACTGGTCGCGCCCCGGGCCGGCCGAACGCGTCGACATCGCGATCGTCGGCCTGGCCACGCGACTGCCCGGGGATATGAACAGCCCCGATGAAACCTGGCAGGCGTTGCTGGAAGGCCGCGACGCCATCACCGACCTGCCCGAGGGCCGCTGGTCGGAATTCCTTGCCGAGCCGCGGCTGGCTCAGCGGATCGCGCAGGCCCGCACCCGCGGCGGATACCTCAGGGACATCAAGGGCTTCGACTCCGAGTTCTTCGCGGTGGCCAAGACCGAAGCCGACAACATCGACCCCCAGCAGCGCCTGGCGCTGGAGCTGACCTGGGAGGCGCTCGAGCACGCTCGTATCCCGGCTTCCAGCCTGCGCGGCGAGGCCGTCGGCGTCTACGTCGGATTTACCAACCAGGACTACGGCTATCTGGCCATCTCCGACCCGAGCGTCGCGCACCCGTACGCGATCACCGGTAACTCGACTGCGATCATTGCCAACCGGGTGTCGTACTTCTTCGACTTCCGCGGCCCGTCGATGAGCATCGACACCGCCTGCTCGAGCTCGCTGGTGGCGATGCACCAGGGCGTGCAGGCCCTGCGCAACGGCGAGGCCGATGTGGTCGTGGCCGGCGGCGTCAACGCGCTGATCACACCCGCGGTGACCCTCGGTTTCGACGAGATCGGCGCGGTGCTGGCACCCGACGGCCGGATCAAGTCGTTCTCCTCAGACGCCGACGGCTACACCCGCTCCGAGGGCGCCGGCATGCTGGTGCTCAAGCGGGTCGCCGACGCCCGCCGTGACGGCGACCAGATACTGGCGGTTATCGCCGGCAGCGCGGTCAACCACGACGGCCGGTCCAACGGCCTGATCGCGCCTAACCAGGACGCTCAGGCTGAGGTGCTGCGTCGGGCCTACAAAGACGCCGGCATCGATCCGCGCAACGTCGACTACGTCGAGGCGCACGGCACCGGCACCGTCCTCGGTGACCCGATCGAGGCCGAGGCGCTGGGCCGCGTCATTGGCAGGGGTCGTCCCGCCGACCGGCCGGTGCTGCTGGGCGCGGTGAAAACCAATGTCGGGCATATGGAGTCGGCTGCCGGTGCGGCCAGCATGGCGAAGGTCGTGCTGGCGCTGCACCATGACAAGTTGCCGCCGTCGCTCAACTTCGCCGGGCCCAGCCCGTACATCGACTTCGACGCGAATCACCTGAAGGTGATCGACACGGTTACCGACTGGCCCCGCTACGGCGGTTACGCGCTGGCCGGGGTGTCGAGCTTCGGCTTCGGTGGCGCCAACGCGCATGTGGTGGTTCGCGAGGTGCTGCCGCGCGATGTGATGGAGCCGGAGCCGGAAGCTCCGATGTGCTCTGAAACTGGACTGGCAACCGCATCGGCTGAGGCGCCGGCCCTCGAAGGGCACTCGCTGCGCTTCGACGAATACGGCGAGATCATCAGCGACGCGCATGTCGGCGCGGAGCCGGCGTACGAGCTGCCGGGCCTCACCGACGAGGCACTCCGGCTCAAGGAAGTCGCGCTGCAAGAGCTTGCGGCCAAAGAAGCCTCCGAAGGGGTAAGCCCGCCGCTGATCCCGCTTGCGGTGTCGGCGTTCTTGACGTCCCGCAAGAAGGCCGCCGCCGCGGAGCTCGCGGACTGGATGGAGACTCCCGAGGGTCAGGCGGCATCGCTGGAGTCGATAGGGCGATCGCTGTCGCGCCGCAACCACGGCCGGTCCCGCGCGGTGGTGCTGGCGCACGACCACGAGGAGGCCATCAAGGGCCTGCGGGCGGTCGCCGAGGGCAAGCAACGGCCGAACACCTTCAGCGTTGACGGGCCGGTCAGCAACGGCCCGGTCTGGGTGCTGGCCGGATTCGGCGCACAGCACCGCAAGATGGGCAAGAGCCTGTATCTGCGCGATGCGGTTTTCGCCGAGTGGATCGAGAAGGTCGACGCACTGGTACAGGACGAGTTGGGCTACTCGGTGCTCGAACTGATCCTGGACGACGAGCAGGACTACGGCATCGAAACCACCCAGGTCACCATCTTTGCGATCCAGATCGCGCTGGGTGAGCTGCTCAAGTACCACGGCGCCAAGCCCGCCGCGGTCGTCGGCCAGTCGCTGGGCGAGGCCGCGTCGGCATACTTCGCCGGAGGCCTGTCGCTGCAGGACGCCACCCGGGCGATCTGCTCCCGTTCACACCTGATGGGCGAGGGCGAGGCGATGCTGTTCGGCGAGTACATCCGGCTGATGGCGCTGGTGGAGTATTCCGCCGACGAGATCAAAACGGTGTTCTCCGAGTTTCCTGATCTGGAGGTGTGCGTCTACGCCGCACCCACCCAGACCGTCATCGGCGGTCCGCCCGACCAGGTGGACGCGATCATCGCCCGCGCGGAATCCGAGGGCAAGTTCGCCCGCAAGTTCCAGACCAAGGGCGCCAGCCACACCCAGCAGATGGATCCGCTGCTTGGCGAGCTCACCGCCGAACTGCAGGGCATCAAGCCGATGAGCCCGACGGCCGGGATCTACTCGACCGTGCACGAGGGCAGCTACGTCAAGCCCGGCAGCGACCCGATCCACGACGTCGAGTACTGGAAGAAGGGGCTGCGCCACAGCGTCTACTTCACCCACGGCATCCGCAACGCTGTCGACAGTGGGCACACCACCTTCGTGGAGCTGGCGCCCAACCCGGTCGCCCTGATGCAGGTGGGGCTGACGACGGCGGACGCCGGCCTGCATGACGCTCAGCTGCTGCCGACCCTGGCCCGCAAGCAGGACGAGGTCGAGTCGATGGTCTCGACCATGGCGCAGCTCTACTTGTACGGCCATGACCTGGACATCAGCACGTTATTTCCCCGGCGTACCAGCGGGCCGACCGGAACCGAGGATTACGCCAAGATCCCGCCGACCCGGTTCAAGCGCAAAGAGCACTGGTTGGATTCCCACTTCTCCGGCGACGGCTCGGTGGTCCCGCCCGGTGCCCACGTCGCATTGCCGGATGGTCGCCACGTCTGGGAATACGCGGCGCGGGACCAGACCGATCTCGCCGCGCTGGTGCGATCCGCTGCGGCGGCTGTGCTTCCGGATGCCGCGCTGACGGCCGCCGAGCAGCGGGCGGTTCCCGGTCTGGGCGCCCGGCTGGTCACGACGTTGACCCGGCACCCCGGCGGTGCCTCGGTTCAGGTGCACGCCCGGGTCGACGAGTCTTTCACGCTGGTATACGACGCGCTGGTGGTGCGGGGCGGTTCGGAAGCGGTGTTACCGGCCGCGGTTGGTGCCGGAACCGCGGTCGTGTCCGCCGTCGACGCACCGCCGGGGGTGCTCCCCACCCAGGATCCGCGGATCGCGGCGATCGAGGGCGGCGAAGACCTGACGTCGGACACGCTGGGGGACAGTCTGACCACCCGCTACATGCCGGCCGGCTTCACCAAATGGTCACCGGATTCCGGCGAGACCATCGCCCAGCGCCTGGGCGCGATCGTCGGTGCGGCCATGGGTTACGAGCCCGAGGACCTGCCGTGGGAGGTGCCGCTGATCGAGCTGGGTCTGGACTCGCTGATGGCGGTGCGGATCAAGAACCGCGTCGAATACGACTTCGAACTGCCGCCTATCCAGTTGACGGCAGTCCGCGACGCCAACCTCTACGCAGTCGAGCAGCTGATCGAGTACGCGGTCGAGCACCGGGACGAGGTCCAGGATCTGCACGAGCACCAGAAGACTCAGACGCCCGACGAGATCGCCCGAGCGCAAGCCGAGCTGTTGTACGGCGGCCCCAAAACCGCTGAGGCGCCCACGCCGCCAACCCCTCCTGCCGGTGATCTGCCAATTCCGCCGCCACCAACCGACCCCTCCGGTCCTTCGACCAATGGCGCCAAGTCGAATCTGGCCGGGGCGGCAGAGGCGCTCAATCAGGAAGCTGTCGCCAAGGCGCTCAATTCCGATGTGCCGCCGCGTGATGCGTCTGAGCGAGTCACCTTCGCCACCTGGGCGATCGTCACCGGCAAGTCCCCGGGCGGCATTTTCAACCCATTGCCCAAGCTGGACGGTGACGCGGCTACCAAGATGGCCGAGCGGCTCTCCGAGCGCGCCGAAGGGCCGATCACTGTTGAGGACGTGCTGACGTCGGAGAGCATCGAGGCGCTGGCCGACAAGGTCCGCACCTACCTCGAGGCCGGGCAGATCGACGGATTCGTCCGCACGCTGCGGGCCCCGGAGAACGATTCGCAGGTGCCGGTCTTTGTGTTCCACCCGGCCGGCGGCTCGACGGTGGTGTACGAACCGCTGCTCAACCGGCTGCCTGCGGACACTCCGATGTACGGCTTGGAGCGCGTGGAGGGCACCGTTCAGGAGCGGGCCGCCCAGTATGTGCCGAAGCTGTTGGAAATGAACGACGGCAAGCCGTTCATCTTGGCCGGCTGGTCGCTTGGCGGTGCGCTCGCGTACGCGTGCGGGATCGGGTTGCAGCGGGCCGGTGCGGACGTGCGATTTGTCGGGATGATCGACACGGTGCGCCCCGGCGAGGAGATCCCGCAGACCAAGGAAGAAACCCGCAAGCGCTGGGACCGCTACGCGAAGTTTGCCGAGCGAACCTTCAACGTCGAGATTCCCGCGATCCCCTACGAGCAGCTCGAAGAGCTCGACGACGAGGGGCAGGTCAAGTTCGTTTTGGACATCGTCCAGCAAAGCGGCGTGCAGGTTCCGGGGGGCATCGTCGAGCACCAGCGCACGTCCTATCTGGACAACCGGGCGCTTGAGACCGTCGAGATCGAGCCATACGACGGCCATGTGACTCTCTACATGGCCGATCGCTACCACGATGACGTCATCGAGTTCGAGCCCCGGTACGCAATCCGCAAGCCCGACGGCGGCTGGGGTGAGTTCGTGGCGGACCTGGAGGTGGTTCCGATCGGTGGGGAGCACATCCAGGCCATCGACGAACCGATCATCGCTAAGGTGGGGGCCCACCTCGCTGAGGTGCTGAATAAGGTGGAGGGGCAAACCAGTCAGACGAGTGAGGTAGGCAAGTAGTGACGGGTACCGAGCCCTCTCGCGCACACACGACGGCCGAGAAGCTGGCCGAGCTGCACGCTCGCCTCGAGTTGGCCAAAGAGCCCGGCGGTGAGAAGGCCTCTGCCAAGCGCGACAAGAAGGGCATCCCGAGCGCCCGCGCGCGGGTGCACGCGCTGGTTGATCCCGGCACCTTCCTGGAGATCGGCGCGCTCGCCAAGACCCCCAACGATCCCACCGCGCTGTACGGCGACGGGGTGGTCACCGGCCACGCCATGATCGACGGCCGGCCGGTCGGGGTGTTCTCCCACGATCAGACGGTGTTTCAGGGCACCGTCGGCGAGATGTTCGGCCGCAAGGTGGCCCGGCTGATGGAGTGGTGCGCGATGGTCGGCTGCCCGATCATCGGCATCCAGGACTCCGGTGGCGCGCGCATCCAGGACGCCGTCACCTCGCTCGCCTGGTACGCCGAACTCGGCCGCCGCCACGAGGCGTTGTCCGGAGTGGTGCCGCAGATCTCCCTTATATTCGGCAAATGCGCTGGGGGAGCGGTGTATTCGCCGATCCAGGACGATCTGCTCGTCTCGGTGCGCGACCAGGGTTACTTCTTCGTCACCGGACCGGACGTGATCCGGGAAGTCACCGGCGAAGACGTCAGCCTTGACGAGCTTGGCGGCTCCGACGCCCAGGCCCGCTACGGCAATATCCACCAGGTCGTGGACTCCGAAGCGGAGGCGTTCCAGTACGTACGTGATTTCCTGTCGTTTTTGCCGTCGAACTGCTTCGACAAACCGCCGATCGTCAACCCCGGGCTGGAGCCGGAGATCACCCCGACCGACCTGGAACTCGACGCGATCATTCCGGACTCCGACAACGCGGCCTACGACATGCACGAGATACTGCTGCGGATCTTCGACGACGGCGACTTCCTCGACGTCGCCGCCCAGGGCGGCCCTTCCATCATCACCGGGTATGCCCGCGTCGACGGCCATCCGGTCGGCGTGATCGCCAACCAGCCCACGTACCTGGCCGGGTCGATCGACAACCAGGCGTCCGATAAGGCGGCACGGTTCATCCGCTTCTGCGACGCGTTCGAAATCCCGCTGGTGTTCGTGGTGGACACACCGGGATTCCTGCCGGGAGCCGAGGAGGAGAAGAACGGGATCATCAAGCGCGGCGGACGGTTCCTGTCCGCAGTGGTCGAAGCCGACGTGCCGAAGGTGACGATCACGATCCGCAAGTCCTACGGCGGCGCCTATGCGGTGATGGGGTCGCGGCAGCTGACCGCCGACTTCAACTTCGCCTGGCCCACCGCGCGCATCGCGGTAATCGGCGCCGACGGCGCCGCGCAGTTGCTGATGAAACGATTCCCCGACCCGACCACGCCCGAGGCACAGCAGATCAAGAAGGACTTCATCGAGGGCTACAACCTCAACATGGCGATCCCGTGGGTCGCCGCCGAGCGCGGGTTCATCGACTCTGTCATCGACCCGCACCAGACCCGGTTGCTGCTACGCAAGTCGTTGCACCTGCTGCGGGACAAGCAGTTGTGGTTCCGCGTCGGCCGAAAGCACAGCCTGCTGCCGCTCTAGCAGTACCGCGAACAGACGCAAAGTCCCCTAATCCGTCGGCGTGTCGGGTGCTTTTGCGTCTCAGCTCGCCGGCGGACTAGACCAATTACCGGACGCGCGGATAGAGCCGACTGAACGCTAGGGCTTGATCCGGATCTCCCCGGGAGACCACCAGCCGGTTCGGGTCGCCGTGCCCAGGTCGAGGTGCGCCGGTGGCGCGTCAACCAAGGTGTCGAACTTGCGCAGCGAACCCCAGTCGCGGCCCCAGTCATGGGACAGGTAGGTGGACATCACGTGGGCCCTCAGCAGCAAGTCCGTGATGCCCAGTAGGCCGCCGTTGACGCCGTCCTCCCAGGTATCGGTGTCCTGCTTCTTAGCGTTGTAGTCCGGCGTGATGCGGTATTTGGGGATCTCGGTGACGCCGTTGACGTGCAACATCGGCTGTTGACACGGGAAGGCCAACCCCACCGCCCAGTCCAGCAGCACCGGCTGCGACGAACCGAGGTACTCCTGCACCGAGCGCAGCTCCGGCACCCTCGGCGGGGTCACCGCGATCCAGGCTTCCGGAGTCAGAGACAGATCCTCGGCGACCACCCGGACCGCGACCGCGTCGGCGGGCATCTGGGACCGGGCGAACCGCAGGTTGCGCCACACCTTCGGCTGTTCCCCGTACAGGTCATAGGGCACCAGCCGCCCGGCCGGCACCAAATCGCCGTCGAGGGCGGGCTTGGCGTATTCCAACACGACGGTCTGCCCGTCGGTGTGCCCGTGCAGCACGCTGTTCCCGGCGATCTCGCCCGCGGCTGTCACCACAACCAGCGGGTGGCCGGCATCGGGCTTCGGCAGCTGGTACCACGCCGACGCCAGCTTGCTCTGCTGTTGCGGGCCGGTGGTGTAGCTGCCGGCCAGCGGAACCTGGCCGGGATTGAGGCCGTAGGGCAGCGGCACCCGCGAACCGTTGATGCCCGGCGCCTCTAGCTTGGTCGGGGCATCCCAGTCGTAGTCGGTGCCCGGCTGCGGCACCGCCGTCTCCTTGACCGATTCGGCAAGGGTGCGTTCCGGTACCCCGTTGGGGCTGAAGCCAGTGGGATTGACTCCGCCCAGCGGGCCCAACGGGCCGTAATCGCCGGGCTGTCCTGATTTGACGGGCGCCATGAACCCGGCGTTGCTGTCCGGCTCGACGAGCAGGTCGTCGGCCAGCCCGCAGCCGCCGGCGAACTCGCGCAGGTTGGCCCAGCCATTGGAGTAGGTGGGGTACTGACGCACGATCCCGGCCACCATGGAGGCGATGAAGACCAGCGCCATGAACCCGGCCGCCAAGGGGATGGGCGCGGCCGTCACCGCGTGCGCCAGCCGGCCCTCGCCGTGGTCCCGTGACGCGAAATGCAACCAGATCGCGCAGAGGGCGGCGATCGCGAACAGGCCGAAAAAGACCGTGCTGAGGCTGATGCCGTGGAGTCTGGGCATCACGCTGTTGAACGGCACGCCGTAGCTCGACACGTACCACCAGCCATTGGTGGTGGCGAAGCACAGCGCCAAGATGAACAGCAGCGCCGCCAGGAACGCCATCCGATTGCGTGACCAGCGCAGTATCGCCGGCGACACCAGCACCGTCGTGAGTGCCGCCATCGCCGCGCCGACGGCGGCGAACAACCCGAAGTGGTGCACCCACTTGGTGGGGGTGAACATCAGGAAGAACATCGTGCCGAAGATGACACCCATCAGCCGCCAGGCCGGCCCGCGGGCCACCCCGGGAACCCGCTTGCGCCGCAACATGATGAACACCGCCGTGAACAGACACAGGGCGGTGATCAGGAAGCCGAACCGGCGGGACAGCGAGCCGTCAACAGTGGGCAAGATCAGGTAGTAGTAGCGCAGGTTCTCGGTGTACCACGCCTGGCTCGGGCCGACCGCGGTGCGGATTCTGGTGGCCTCCAACACCGTTGACAATGTCTGGTCGGCGAATACCACGGTGAGGATGACAGTCCCGGCGGCCAGGATCGGGGCCACCAGCGGCCAGGTCCCGACCACACGATGACGCCGCACCAAGATCCGCAGGATCGGCCGGCCGCCGGCGATCAATGCGGCCACCGCGATCAGGCCGGTGGGCTGGACACCCAGGGTGAATGCCGCGGTCACTACGGCCAGCGCCGCCGGCGTCAGCCGAGACGCGCACATCGAGCGTTCGATCAGCACGTAGGTGATCAGTGAACCGAGCGCGATGATGGGTTCGGGGCGAAGGCCGTTATCGAACGGCATCCACGCGGTCAGCAGGACCAGGCCGGCCGCCCAGTTGGCCGCCTTGCTTGACGTCACCGCCGGCCCCAACCGGGGCAGCACCTCGCGCGACAACAGCAGCCAGCACATCACGCCGGCGACCAAGTCCGGCAACCTAATCCACAGGCTGGCGTCGCTGACGTGGGTCATCACCGCCAGCAGGTTGTAGTACCAGCCGAACGGGTCCTCGGGGCTGCCGAACCACCGGAAGTAGTTGGACATGTAGCCGGCCCGCTCGGCGACCCGGGCCATCCCAAGGATGTAACCATCGTCAGAGGAGTTCGCTCCGATCACGTGCCAGAGCAGGAAGCCGAATATCACCGTGGCGTCGGCCAGGGTGAACTTGCGCCATCGGGTCGGAATCAGCCGGTGCATCCGCCGGCCGTCCAACTGGTCGAGGCGCCACAGCGCGACGAGCGCGACGATGGTCGACACCACCGCGAGCACCATCGCGAGCAGCTTCAGTGTCGTTGGGGTGGTCGAGAACCGGGTGTCGATGGTCGCCGAAAGCTGAAGTCCAGGGGGTGCCGGACCGGTCAGATCGGTGAACACCCCGACGATCTGCGGACGCAGGTTGGGATCGGGAAAACCGCCGCGCACGGGCTTGCCCGCCGGGTCGGTCAACCCGACGAAGGTGGCGAAGGCGCCGGCCTGGGTCGAGGTTATTTCGATGCGCTGGCATTGCGCGGAAGACACCTGATCGCGAGACGCGCTGGCGAGCACCACATTGCGGTCGGTGACGACGACGCTCTTGCTGTTGGCGACGACGAACAACGCGTTCAGCGCGGCGTCCTTGCCCTTCCTGGGCGCCGTACCCAGCACCACCCCGCCCTCGGGTGGCAGGGCGCGCACCAGAGAGCACGGCACGGTTGCCGTCACGTCGACCGGCGTCAGCGAGATCAACGGCGCTGTCACGCTGCTTAATTGGCCGTTTTGCGGCCAGTTCAGTGTCGCGGTGGTCTGCACGACGGGCAGCAGCGGCGTCGCGACCGACAAGGCGAAGCCGAGCAGGCCGGCGACCGTCGCGACCCAGCGGGTGAGCCGCAGATTGCTCGCGGGGAGGCTCATGGCAGGGCCCGTATCGGTCCCTGCCGGCTCCAGCCGGGCACGGTGATCACGCCTTGTTCGACGACTGCTTCAGGCGCCAGATCAACGGGCACCAGCGGGAAAAACTCTTCAATCGATCCCCAGTCGCGGTGCCAGTCGCCGCGCAGGTACGTCGAGATCGTCGAGGTACGCAGCATCGCCTGAGTGAACAGGAACGGACCGCCGGCCTCGCTCGCCTGCCACCCGTTCGACGACGCCGCCGTCTGTTTGTGGTCGGGCAGGATGCGGTATTGCGGAAGTTCGGCAACGCCAAGGTGTTCGGAGAACGGCCGCTGGCAGGGGAAGTTCGCGGCGGTCGCGATGTCCATCAGCACCGGCGTCCGTGAACCCATCAGCTGCTGCAGGGTCTGCAGCACCGGGACCCGTGGCGGCGTGAACGCGAACCACTGCTCGGAACTCAGGTTCGGGTCGTAGGCGACGATGCGTGCCACGTTGGCCTCCGGGGGCGCCCAGGCCAGCGGGAACCGCAGATTGCGCCACGCAGGCTCCGGCCCGATGTCGATGGGAGTCACCTCGTTGAGCGGCTGGGTGCTGCCGTCAGGGCGAGCGACCCCCCACTGCAACTTCAGCGACTGCCCGTAGGTGAAGGTGCCATCCTCCTTGTACGACCAGATGGCACCGGCCGCGGACACCACCACGATTGGCCGATCGCCGGCGCTCTCTTTCCAATTAGCGGGCAGTTGGTACCACGCCGTCGTCGCCGTCGCGGCCAGCGAGTTCTCGCCGTAGCTGCCGATCACCGGTGTGCGGGCGGGGTCGAGGCCGAACGGCAGTGCCACGTGGGACCCGTTCACCCCGACGGGGCCCTTACCGCCGGCCGTGCCCGCGGAATCGCTCATGGCCGCGTTGGGCTTGTTGGGCGAGGCGTCGGAATTCACCACTCCTGGCTTGGTCACCACCGGATACGACCTCAGGTCATCGCCCACCCCTTCGGGTTTGAAGCCGACCGGGTTAATCCCACCGAGTGGGCCGTCGGGTCCAAAGGTCTGTCCGGGCACCGGCGACAGCAGGCCGGCGTTCGGGTCGGGCTCGGTCAGTACGTCATCGGCCATCGCGCAGCTGGTGGTGCGCGACCCGTTGGTCGCGGAAATCACAGCCGCCAGATTGGCCTTCGCGGTGGTGTAGAGGGGGTAGCGGCCCACGGCGCCCTTGGCCAGCGAGCCGACGTCGCCGAGCACCATGATCGTCGCGACCACCAGCAGTGGGGTCGAGGCCAGGACGCGGTTGCGTCGGGTTTCCTTGACCTCGGTATGGCCGGCGTAGTCCATCCGGAAGTGCTGCCAGGCGGCCAGCAGGCCGGTGATGATCGACAGTGCGAGGAACATCGACGTCACCGGGTGGCTGGCGATGACGGGCTGGATGTCGTACCACGGCACCCCATAGTTGCCGACACCAAACCAGCCGTTGATGCCGGACGTGGCCACCGCCAGCACGAACAACAGCGCCGTCACGTACAGCGTCAGGTTGCGGCGGTTGTGCAGGCCGATCCGGGCGAGGGCGAACGCGGTGACCGCACCGAGGGCGCCGGCCAGCCCGGCGAACGCACCGAACTGGATCGCCCACTTCGTGGGTGTGAACGTCAGGAGCAACAGGCCGATCGCGGTGGTGCCGAGCAATCGCCACGCCGGGCCGCTGGCCAACCCGGACACCCGGCCGCGACGGAGCAGGATGACCAGCATTCCGAACAGGCACAACAACAGCACCAGCACCGCGAATCGCCGCGACATCGACCCGTCCGGGTTCGATTCGACCGTGAGAAAGTAGTAGCGCAGCCAGTCTTGGTACCAGGCGATCGTCGGCCCCACCTTGTATTTGATGCGCATCGACTCGGCGATGGTGGCCAGCGTCTGGCTGCGGAATACCACCACGGTGATCAGTGACAACGACGCGGCCAGTACCGCGAGCGGGGCAAGTAACCCGTCGGTGGCCCGGCGCCGCAGGATCGTCTGGGCGATGGCGCGGGCCCCGGTCAGCAGCGCCGCGATGGCGATCAACCCCTGCGGTGCCAGGGTTGCGGTGAGCGTTGCGATGACGATCGCGACCGCTGCCGGGGCCAGTCGCTGCAGCGCGATCGCACGCTCGACCAGCATCCAGGTGACCACGACGCCGAGGGCGATCAGCGGCTCAGGGCGCAGGCCGTTGTTGAACGGCAGCCAGGCGGCCAGAAACACCGCGCCCGCGGTGAACACCGCGACCCGGCTGGCCGCCAGGCCGCCCTTTCCAGGTCCCAGCCGGCGCAGCACCCGATGGGCGATGATGAGCCAGCACGCGATCCCCGCCAGCGTGGCGGGTAGCCGCATCCATACGCCCGCGGTGCTCACCGTCGCCAATTTGGCCAACATCGCCAGATACCAGTCGAACGGCGCCTCGGTCGCCCCGAAGTACCGGTAGTAGTTGGCCACATATCCGGCTTTCGGCGCCACCCGCGCGATGGTCAGGTTGTAGCCGTCGTCAGACGAGGTGGCACCGATGACATGCCAGACCAGCAGCGTTCCTATTACGCCCGCGTCTGCGAGCCAGGTCGCGACGCCGGCGCGCCGCCACGTGGGGACCCGCCAGGCGACCAGCTTCACGCCCCGGCTGTGCCGGTCCAGTGCGGCCAAACCGAGGATCGCGACCAGGACCGCCAGCACACCCACCACCATCACGGCGGTCTTGACCGCGCTGGGCGCCGTAATGAACCGGGTGTCGACGTCGACGCGGGCCGACAGTCCCGGCTGCGCGGCCACCTTCAGTTCGGTGAAGATTCCACCCACCTGCGGCTTCTTCTCGGCGGGCAGGAGACCGACAGCGCCGGGTATGCCGACGAATTCCGCGCCGGCGCCACCGGCGTCGGCCCAGACGTGCAGCCTGGTGCAGGCGCCCGCGGCCACCGCCGAACGCTGCGCCACCGCGGCCACGGTGTCCCGGAACGCAACGACGATCACGTCTTTGTCCGCCCGTACGAAGAGCCCGTTTTTGCCGGCATCGACCCCACCGGTCGGCAATGTCGATACCACCAATCCGCCCGTGGCGGGCAAGGTGGCGATCGCCGAGCACGGAATTGAGATGTCGAGCGCGCGTGGCGCGCCGGAAACCAGTGGGGCGGTGATCTGGGTGACGTGCCCGTCGGGACCAGCTGAGGTGCTTTGCGGCCACAGCACGGTCGCCGTGGTCTGCTTCACCGGCAGCACCGGGACAACCACACACAGCAGCAGGCCCACCAACCCGGCCAAGCCGACCAAGACGGCGATCAGCCGCGGGATCCGCTGCGATCGCTGATTACCGTCGTGGGGCACGAGGGTCGATCGTAAGCGACGCCCCTGAGACCTCGTGGAAGGGCGCGTCTTCGCGCGAGCCTTGGCGCTGATTGCTTATCTGCGATCAAAATAGGAACTGTGGCCATAGACAACCTCAGGTTCGGTGTACTGGGACCGTTGGCGATGACGGTCGACGGCACCCAGATGCCGTTGGGTGCGCCGAAACAACGCGCGGTGTTGGCCATGCTGGTGATCAACCGCAATCGGGCGGTCTCCGTCGACGCGTTGACCAACGCGGTGTGGGGCCTGGATCCCGTGCCGGCGGCGCGGACCAGCATTCAGTCCTACGTATCCACCCTGCGCCGACTGCTGCGGACCGCCGGGGTCGACCCCTACGCCGTGCTGGCGAGCGCCCCACCCGGCTACCGGCTCAGCGTCGCCGACGCGCAATGCGACCTGGGGCGTTTTATCAGCGAAAAGACCGCGGGCATCCAGGCCGCCGCCGCGGGCCGATTTGAAGAAGCCAGCACCCACCTGTCGGCTGCGCTGGGAGAGTGGCGTGGACCGGTGCTGCATGACTTGCGCGACTTCACCTTTGTGCACGGGTTCGCGACGACGCTCTTGGAAGACAGAGTGGTCGTGCAGACCGCCCGCGCCGAAGCCGAGATCGCATGCGGGCGCGCCAACAGCGTCATCGGTGAGCTGGAGACGCTCACCGCGGAACACCCCTATCGCGAACCGCTGTGGGCGCAGCTGATCACGGCCTACTACGTCACCGAGCGCCAATCGGATGCGCTTGGCGCCTATCGAAGACTGAAAAGAGCCCTGGCCGACGGCCTGGGCATCGACCCCGGTCCCACGGTCAACGCCCTGCATGAGCGGATCCTGCGCCAGGAGCCCCTTGTCGTCAAACGACAGATTCCGACCACTCGCAAACAGGGCGTCGTCAAGCTCGCCCCGAACGCTGACGTGCCTGGCGAGGCGGTTCGTGCGCGGCTGCGCGACCAGGCCGGACGCGAATATCTGCTGAATGGCGCGACCACCCGGATCGGACGACTTGACGACAACGACATCGTTCTCGACGACGACGATGTCAGCCGTTATCACGCCATGATCACCTACACCAGAACGGGTTTCGTGATTACCGACCTGCGCTCGACAAACGGGGTCCAGGTGCGGCGCCGGCAGATCGAGGTCAACGCCACGCTCGCCGACGGTGATCACATTCGCATCGGTAGGTGCGAGTTCGTCTTCGAAATCGACCCGCGCTGACCGCTATTTGGATGGCCGCGCAACCGGCGTTGGGGAGCGCCAATTCCGCCCTGACCTGCGGTCGCAAGAATTTCGCAAGAATTTCTCCAGCATCTGCCAAGGGGCCTCAGGAAACCTGATGTTGTCGGCCACCGCAACCGACCCCATACAGGGACGAACTGCAGATAAAGGACTCAACCATGGCTACAAACAAGGCACCTAAATCTTCGAAGGTCCGCATGGGCGCGGCCGTCTTGCTGGGCACCCTCGGTCTCTCGGTCGCCGGGGCGTTAGTGCCGGCCACCGCATCGGCCAACCCGTACGTTCCGTACAGCGGGCCCCTGCATCCGATCCGGCATTACGCCGCGGATGCCCTGCACCCGATCTACTCGATCACCCACCCCATTCGGTCGCTCATTCCCTGATCTGAGCCGGTCGGCTGCTAGCAACTTCTGCCCTGTTTCCGGGTTAATACGGGGGTCACCCGGAAACGGGGCAGAAGTATGTCTGCCGAACGAATGCCCCAATGCCCCTAATGCCGAAGCGGCGCGGGGTTCCACAGGCCGCTGCGGGTCTGGGTGCCCAGCTGGAGTTGGGCAGGCTGGGCGTTGGGGTAGTAGGGCGTCAACCGTTGCAGCGAGCCCCAATCCCTGGACCAGTCATCCTTCAGATACGTGGCCACGGTGGTCGCCTTGACGAGCAACTCGGTGACACCCAGCGGGCCACCGCCGTTGTTGTCCATCACCGGCGAATTGGCCTCAGCGCCGAACCTATCCGGCAGGATGCGCCACTTCGGCGTCTCGTCGACGCCGTTTTGATGGCCGAACGGCCGCTGGCACGGGAACGCCAGGCCGACAAGCCAGTCCAGCAACACCGGGTCCTGTGAGCCCACCACATCCTGCAGCGTGCGCAGCTGTGCGATCCGCGGCGGTGTGAGCGCAATCCAGTGCTGAGGCGCCAGATCCTCGTCGTCGGCGACGAGCCGAACCTGGGTGGCGGTGCTCGGGATCGCTGACATCGGCAACCGTAAGTTGCGCCAGGCCGGCGACGCCCCCACATCGGCGAATTGCAGTGCTCCGCCGGGGTGTCCGCTGGCCGCTTCGGCGTCGTTGGCCCACTGCACCTTGACCTCGCGGGGGTCGAACCGGCCGGCCGCAGTGACCACCAGCAGCGGTCCGGCCGTATCCCGTTGCGCGGGTAGTCGATACCAGCCAGAGCGCAGCCTGGCGGGCACCTGGACGCCGGACCGCCAGCTGCCGAGCACGGGGGTGCGGGCCGGGTCCAGGTTGTACGGCAGCGCAGCCCTGGAGCCGTTGATGCCCGGTGCGGCGCTGGTGCCGCCTTCGTTGCCGGCCTCGCCGCCGGTGATCGACCCGTTGTCGTTGACGAAACTACGGTCGCCCGGACGCTCCATAACCGGATCGGCGGAAACATCGGCGGGAATTCCGTTGGGGGTGAACGCTTCCGATAGGCCGGCGCCCAGTCCGTCTTGCGCCGAGGCCGTCACCGGGGGCAGCATGCCCGCGTTGGGATCCTGCTCGACCAGCACATCTTCTGCCAGCCCGCAAGACTTGCCAGCCAGGGTTTGTAAATTGGACCGGCCCACCGACCACGCCGGGTACTGACCCGTCATCGCCAGGGTCAGTGATATCACCTCGAAGATCACCAGCGCCCACGCGGCAATCGCCAACGGGGACTGAATGATCCCGGCCATCCTCGCCCCATGCCGGGTCTTGGGGGGCGGATGGGATGGTCCGTCCGTGGCTACGAAGTGGAACCACGCCGCCGTCAGCAGCACCAGCACGGTCAGCCCGAGCAGGATGGTGGCAAAGCCATACCCTAACTTCGGGAACGAATTCGACCACGGCACACCGAAATTGGATACATACCACCAGCCGTTGACGCTGGCGAACGACAGTGCCACCAAGAACAGCACCACGGACGCGAAGACGGTGCGATTGCGTCTCGAACGCATCGCCGCGGCTGACACCGCGACCGCGGCCAGCGCTCCCAGCGATCCGGCCAGTCCGGCGAACACCCCGAAGTGGTGCGTCCACTTGGTGGGAGTGAACATCATCGCGATGAACGAAATGATGGTGATGCCCACGATGCGCCGGCTCGGCCCGGCGGCGGTACCCGGAATCCTGCCCTTGCGCAACGACACTGCCACCGAGATCCCAAGCGCGAGCAACACTGCCAGCACCGCGAACCGGCGTGCTACCGAACCGTCGGGGCTGGCCATGAACAGTCGCTCGTAGCGGAGGTGTTCGTCGAACCAACTCAGGCTCGGCCCGACGGCACGTTTGAGGCTGGTGGCCTGCGCCTCGCCGGCCAGGGTCTGGTCGCGGAAGATCAAGATCACGGTGACGGTGGCCGCGGCCAGGATGGGCGCCAGCAGTGGCAGTAGACCGAACTGTTTGGATCTGCGGTGCAGGATCGTCCGCAGCGGCCCGATCGCAACCAGCAGCGCGCCGATGGAGGCGATGCCAGTCGGTCCGGAGAACAGTGTCAGCGCGCCGAGGATGCAGGCGACGGCCACCGGCAGCAGCCGGCTGGTGGCCACCGCGCGCTCCACCGAACACCAGGTCAGCAGGATCCCCAGGGCGATGATCGGCTCGGGGCGCAGGCCGTTGTCGAGGGGCAACCAGGTAGCCAGGAACATGCCCGCCGCCGTCCAGGCCGCCGCTCGGCTTCGCTTGGCCGCGTGACCAAGGCGCGGGATGACTTCACGGCTGATCACCCACCAGCACGTCAACGCCATCATCAGGGTCGGCAGCCGCATCCAGATGCTGGCCGTGCTCACGTGCGCCCACAGCGCCAACAGGTCGTAGTACCAACCGAACGGCGCCTCCGGTGTCCCGAACCAGCGGTAGTAGTTGGCCATGTATCCGGCATGCTCGGAGACCCGGGCCATGGTCAGTATGTAGCCGTCGTCGGAGGTGTTGGCGCCGACGAAGTGCCACCACACCAAAACCGCGATGACGAGGGCATCCAGGGCGCCGATGGACCACCATCGCGACGGCAGGAAGCGGCGGTGCCGGGTGCCGTCGGCGGTGTCGAGGATGTGCAGGGCGATCAGAGCGGCGCCGGTCAGCAGCACGCCGAGGATCATCGCGAACAGCTTCAGCGTGGTGGGGCTACTGCTGTAGCGGGTGTCGACAGTCGCCGAGAAGCTCAGGCCGGGCGGTGCCGGCCCGGCCAGATCGGTGAAGACACCGGTGATCTGGGGCCGGAAGTCGTATCCGCTGCGCTCGCCACGCAACGGCGCGCCGGGATGTTCTGCGGTTGGTCCTTGTGTCAGCCCCACGAATTCGGCCGTGACCCGATCGGCGTGGGCGGTGAAGGTCAGCCGCTGGCACGCGGGGCTGAGCACCTGGCTCAGCGGGGCCGTGACGACCGGGACGTTGCGCACCACGAGCACCAGGTCGTCGTTGGCTCGCTGGATGAGCAGCCCGCGGTCGACGGCCTTCGGGGCCTGCTTGGGCACCGTGGACAACAGCACTGTCTTGGAGCCGTTCTCCGGGCCGGCGAGTCCGGCGGCCGCCTGGCACGGCACGGCGACGTTCAATTCGGTGGCCACATATCCGATCAGCGGTGCCTCGACGCTGTTGAACGTGTCGTTCTGCGGCCAGTTCAGTTGCGCGGTGGTCTGGTTGACCGGCAACACCGGGGTGGCGATCGCCAGCAGCGCTCCGAGCAGACCCGCGACGACCGCGACGAGGCGGGCGTTCCGGTGATTCGCGCCCGCGGCTGCCACGGAGCTAGATGGTAGTTGTTCGGCCGCGTCGGTCGAGGTTGCGGTGGCCATCAGCCGCTAGGCCGTCGGTTTGCGGATCGCGAGCACGAACGGGCCGACGGTTTGCACAACGAAGCGCGGGTCGGCGAATAGCGCCGCCCGCAGGTCGACCAGGTAGCGGCGAACGTTGGGCTGGTTCGGGTAGACGTCCTCGGCCAGTCGCAGGGTGTAGTTCGAACCAGAGCCGCGGCGCATCAGGAACACCGTCGGTGGCGGCCAGGGTGAGGCGTCCAGCGCGTGAATCAACTCGTCGGCGGTCTTGAGATCGGACCACTTCTTGATCTGTGTGGCCCGCAGGTCGAACTGCGCCAGGGGATTGGCGTAATGCGAGGTCAGTCCCTGAAAACCCCAGTACGGGTAGAAGGACAGGAAGCTGTAGTCGGCGGTCAGCACCACGGTCTGATCGCGCGGCTTGCCGGTGACCTGCAGGATGGCGGAGTCGATCGCTGAGTAGTACTTCTCCGAGCCGGCCGGTCGCAGGTCGCCGCGCTGGCCGTGGCCGTCGGTGTCGGTGTAGGCGATGGTGAGATCAGGCCGCAGCACATCGGGAATGTCCTGGCTGAACGCGATCGCCCCGGTCAGCCCGATCGCGGCGGCCACCGGGACGATAGCGCGGCTCCGGTCTCGAAGAGCGAGCGTGGCCTCGACGAAGCCGAACACTCCCGCGGCGACCAGCAGGACGCTCAAGGTCGGTTGCAGCCGGAACGACAGCAGCGTGGTGCGCGCCAGCGTGGTCAACATCGACAACAGCGACCACAGGTATACGGCCACCACCCCGACGGCCAGCGCGCCGGCCCGCGTCGAGGAACGGGCACGCACCACCAGCCACCCGGCGCCCAGCATGCAGACGGCTCCCAGCAGCGAGAACTGCAGCATGGGGAAGGTCATTTCGGCGCCGTCGGCCGGCAGATAATGCAAAGCGCTGCCGGTGTTGCTGACCGGGCTGTGGAGTGTCCGCAGAAGAAACGGCAACCACGTGGTGGCGCCGATCGCCGCCGCGATGACGGCGATGACGGCGAGCCGGCGCAGCGGTTCGAGCGCACCCCGCAGTCCGGCCTGGCGCCAGCGGGATGCGGCCAGCAGCACGGCCATTAGCGTCATCGTGAACGCGCTGTAGGCCACGAGCAGCGTGTACCAGGTGGCGGCGAAGCCCAGGAATAGGCCCGCGCCCACCACCGCAGCCCAGCCCGACCGCTCGAGGCCGCCGGCGCGCAGACCTGACCAGGTCAACACCAGTACTGGCGACAACAGCACCGTGATCATCGCGGAATAAGGCTCGGGTGAGCCGTACGCCAACGTCACCGCCGCGGTGGCGATGGTGACGATCAGTGCGTACTCGAAGCGGATCATCCGCCACCAGAGCACCAGCGCGATCGCGACGGCAATGGTTAATGAGGTGATCGCCCAGGGCTTGTAAATCTCCCAGCCGGGTGTGCCGGTCAGCGCCGCGACCCGCCCGCCGATCCAGAACCAGCCCGGCGGATAGAACGGGGGCAGCCCGAGGTAGGTCATGTCGTGCAGGGCGGGGCTGTCGGTGAGCCGGGTCAGGTACTCGGTGCGGAACTGCTGGTCGACGGAGATGCCGAACAGGTACAACTTGGTGGCTCCCAGCGGCATGCCCAGCGTCACGACCGTGAACGCGGACACGAACACCAGCCCGATGAGCTGAGCCAGCGCCCGGTTCCGGCCTCTTTCCTGGCCGTAATGCCGCCACACCCAGCCCGCGGTGACCAGCCCGGCCAGGCACACGACCTGGCCGACGGTGGTCAGTGCGTGCAGCTGATTGGACGACGGAAAGGCAGGCCACTGCACGCGCGAGATCGCGATCAGCGATATCACCGCTACCCCGGCCGCCACCGCAGTCGCCAGCATCATCTGGCCCAGGACGGCCAGCGCGTTGCGCATGATCAGATTGGCAGCTTGCGGAAGATGCTCCGGGGGATGTGTCGCAACACCACCATCACGTACCGGAATGCTCCTGGCGCCCAAACGAGTTCCTTACCTTTTGCGGACGCGGTCACCGCCAGGTTGGCGACGTATTCCTTATCGACGGTCAGCGGGGCTTCCTTGACGTGCGCGCTCATCCTGGTTCGCACCTGCCCGGGTCGGATGACCAGCACGCGAACCCCGTACTCGCGCAACGCCTCCCCGAGTCCAAGGTAGAAACCGTCCAGGCCCGCCTTGGTCGATCCGTAGACGAAGTTGGATCGCCGCACCCGTTCCCCGGCCACCGTGCTCATGGCAATGATTTGACCGAAACCCTGAGCGCGCATCCTCTCGCCCAGCAGCACGCCCACGGACACCGCTGCGGTGTAGTTGATTTCGGCGGCCTGCACGGCCTTGCGCTGGTTCTGCCACAGCTCTTCGGCGTCGCCGAGCACACCGAACGCGACGATGGCCACGTCGATATCGGTTGGATCGCTCCCGCCGAAGGCCTGCTCGATCACCTTGGGGTGGCTGTCGGTGTCCAGCGCGTCGAAGTCGATCAGGTCAACCGACCTTGCGCCTGCGGCCTTCATTTGTGCCACCGCGTCGTCACGCCCGGGGTCTTCGGGCATGCACGCCAGCACGATACGGGCGCGAGCGTTCTGCAGATAGCGCTCGCAGATGGCCAGTCCGATCTCGGAGGTACCGCCCAGCAGCAGGATGGATTGCGGATTTCCTACAGCGTCTAGCACCATTTACAGCAGCTCCAAACGTCGGGCCATGTCGGAGGCGAACACTCCGTTGGGATCGGCCTTGCGGCGCAAAGCGATCCATTCGTCGATACGCGGATACATGGCGTGGAAAGTCTCGGCGTTGACGCGGGAGTCCTTGGCGGTATACACCCGTCCGCCGAATTCCAGTACCCGACGGTCGAGTTCATTGAGGAACTCGTTGACTCCGGGCTTGTTCGGGAAGTCCATCGCGACGTTCCAACCGGCCATTGGGAAACTCAGCGGCGCACGGTTGCCAGGGCCGAAGAGTTTGAACACGTTGAGGAAGGAGTAGTGGCCTTGGGTCTGAAGCCAACGGATGATGCCTTTGAACTCGTCCATGGCATTCGGCGGCACCAAGAATTGGTGCTGGGCGAAACCTGCAGGGCCGTAAGCGTATTGCCATCCCGTGGTCAGATCGAGCATGTGGTAGAACTGCGTCAAGTTAACGATCTTGTTTTGGTAGTTCCCGCTCATTCGGTAGAAGGCCTCGCCGACCATGCTGCCAGTAAGCTTGGTCACCACGCCGACCGGGAAGATGTTAGGCACCGCGGGCAGCTGTGGGGCAGTGAACTGCAGCGGATTCCTGGCGAGCGTGGGTGGTAGCTGGTCTAACCTGGCCAGGCTGCCGCGGCTGATCGCCGCACGGCCCAGCTTGGGCGGCGCGCTGATCGAGTCGAACCAGGCGCTGGAGTAGGTGTAGTTGTCCTCAGTGCCGTCCAAGTGCACCGCGACCGTCTCGTCCAGATCATGAGTGGCGACACCGTCGGCGATGAAGTATGCCGTTTCGGTTGGCGTCATCGCGACGGTGGCGCGCAGGATGATCCCGGTCAGGCCGTTGCCGCCGACCGTGGCCCAGAACAACTCGGCGTGCTCACCATCGGGGGTAAGGTGTCGGATCTCGCCGCTGGCCATTAACAGGTCCATCGACCGGACGTGATTGCCGAAGCTACCGGCGCTGTGGTGGTTCTTGCCGTGGATGTCGCATGCGATCGCGCCGCCGACGGTGACCTGCCGAGTACCGGGCAGCACGGGAACCCAGAGCCCGAACGGCAGCGCCGCCTTCATGAGCTGATCGAGGCTCACCCCGCTGTCGACGTCGGCGCGGCAGGTGTCGGCGGTGATCGAGTGGATCGTGTTCAGCGACGTCATGTCGATCACCAGGCCGCCGCCGTTCTGGGCGTTGTCGCCGTAGGAGCGTCCCAGCCCGCGCGCGATCACGCCCCGGCCGCCGGAATCGGCCACTTGGGCCACCGCCCTGGCGATCAACTCGGGATCGGGGGTAGAGAGAACCTGGGCCACCGATGGCGCGGTGCGACCAAAGCCCATCAGCCGGGTCGTGGTGGTCGGAATATCACTGCTGAACATCGTCAAAGAGGGTACCGCCTGATTGGCCCGGCTCACCGGATGCGGAAGATTACCGCTCGCTGTACCGCGAAGTTGATCACAGTGGCCGCACCCTGCGCGATCACGAACGCGACGGGAAGGGCCCAGTCCCGGTAGTGGAACAGCACCAGGCACAGATGGTTGAGCCCGACCTGCACGGCGAAGGTGACCGCGTAGAGCGCCATGACCGCGATGAATCGGCGGGTACTGGGGGGCGCCTGAAATGTCCATCGGCGGTTGATCAGATAAGCGGTAAAGGTCCCGACGATGACGCTGATGGCTTTGGCCAGGTCCACCTGCATTCCGACCACTTTGTAGAGCACGAAGTAGAGACCGAAGTCGACCATGCCCGCCAGCCCGCCGGTGACAACGAACCGCATCACCTGCGTCGTGAGGCTCAGCTGTGCGCGCTGCGGCACGGCGCTGGGCGACGGGGAAACCACCGGGGGAGTTTAACCGTGGGGATTCCCGGCGGCCGGGCCAGCGCGGTCTTGGTCGTCGTAAACAATCCCGCCACGCAGCGCGTCGAAGATGGCCACGCCCTGCGAGACCAGCCCCGCCGCCACCTGGCCGAGGCCCTCGGCGCCGTTGAGCACCGTGAGATTGGAGCTGGCGAGCCCCAGCGCGGCCTTTTCGACGATTTGCGGCAGCTGGTCGATGAGCATCTTGTCCAACGCGACCCGGTTGTGCGACGCCGCCGCCTCGGCCTGGATTTTCATCTTCTCCGCGTCGGCCACGGCCAAGATCCGAACGCGTTCGGCCTCCGCCTCCGCGGGTTTGACCACCTCGGCGACCAGTTCCTGCTGGCGTAGTTCGGCGGCACGCTCGGCCAACTCTGTGCGCATCTGCAGTACCTCGCGTTGCGCCTGCGCTTCGGCCAGCGGGCCGGACTGGGCGGCCTGGGCCTGGGCCTTGTCGACTTCAGCCTTGTATTGGGCCCTGACGATCGCGGTCTCGCGAGCGAATTCCGCTTGCTTGCGCTGGGATTCCTGCTCGGCTTCCGCGGACGCCTGGTTGGCCTGGGCCTGAGCGATCTGCGCCTGTTGCTGGATCGCGGCGTTGTGCGGCGCGGACATCGCATTGATGTAGCCGAGTCCGTCGTCGTCAATGGACTGGATCTGCAGGGCGTCGACGGTGAGGCCGATCCGGGCCATTTCTTCCTTGGAGCCGTCGAGCACCTCGGTGGCGAGCTTCTGGCGTTCGCGGATGATCTGCTCGACGGTCATCGAGCCGATGATCGACCGCAGGTGACCGGCGAAGATCCGGCCGGTAAGCACGGCCATCTGGTCCTGGTCTGACAGGAATCGCTGCGCGGCGCTGATGATGCTCTCGGTGTCGTTGCCGACCTTGAAGGCGATCACCGACCGGACGTTGAGGGTGATGCCTTGCTGAGTCACGCACTTTTCGGCGACCTCGGCTTCACACATTGCCAGCGTCAGGAACCGGGCCTTGCGGAAGACCGGGAGGATGAATGCGCCGTGGCCGGTCACGACGCGGAACGGCGCGTTGCTTTTGGCCCTTCCTCCAGAGATCAGCATCGCCTCGTCGGGAGCGGGCACCTTGTAACCGAGCATCGTGGGACTCCTTGGGGTTTGTCGTGGCGTTTGTCAGGGGTTTTCGGCCGTCAACTCAAATCCGGCGAGGTCTTTCCATGGCTCGACGACTACTGTCCGGGGACCCCGAACCTCGACCACCAGTACCTTGGTGCCCTTCGGCAACGGTTCGTCGGACCAAGCGAGGAGGGCCTCCTTGGACCCGCGGACGGTCACCAGGACCTCGCCGGCTCCGCGGTCGCCGCGGGTCGCCACGATCAGGGTGCCCACGCGACCGATCACCGAGGCGTTGCTCACGTTCGCATGATCCTCCCTCGGCGGGCTGCGCGTAACTACCCGGCTTAGACCCAGTACGGAACCCGGGCGCGGAATTGCCGCATTGCGAACGCCGCCAGCAGCCAGCCGACGACTGTCAGCGTCAGCACCACCGCCCAGTGCCGAAGCTCCTGGTGCGCACCCAGCAACGGCGCCCGTACGATATCCAGGTAGTGCAGCAGCGGGTTGAGCTCGACGATGCTTGCCCAGTTTCCCGCGCCCTGCTGCCGCAGGGTGTCGTCATTCCAGATGATCGGCGTCATGAAGAACAGCAATTGGACGACGGAAAACAGCAGCGGACCGATGTCTCGATAGCGGGTCGCCAGGATGCCGAAACACAATGACACCCAGACGCTATTGAGCACGATGAGCCCCAGCGCCGGAATGACCGAAAGGTCCGCCCACGACCATGGCTTGGGGAAGATGATCGCGACCACGATGTAGATGACGATGTTGTGCGCGAACAAAATTGTCTGCCGCCACACCAAACGGTAGACGTGCACGGACAGTGGCGTCGGCAGTTGCTTGATCAGTCCCTCATTGGCGACGAACACGTCGGCGCCTTCCAGGATGGCGGCGTTGATCATGTTCCAGATGATCAGCCCGAGTGTGACGTACGGCAGGTGCACCGACAGCTCGAGGTGGAACAGCTTGGAATACAAGCCGCCCATCGCCACCGCGGTGGTCCCGGTCGCGATGGTGATCCAGAACGGTCCCAGCACCGAGCGGCGGTAGCGCTGTTTGATGTCCTGCCAGCCCAGGTGTAACCACAGCTCGCGTCGGCGGAAACCGTCGGTCAGATCACGCCTGGCCCGGGTGAACGTCCTGGATTGGGCCGCCGCGTCGATGAACGTCATCAGGATCCTCCAGCGTCAGGCTTGCCGAATTTCTCACGACGCCCCATCCGGCGCAGCCGAATCCAGTCCAGCATTCCCTTTGGGTCGCGGCGGGACACCAGGAAGAACCAGCCGAACCGCAGCCACTCCTGCGGCAGCAGCTTGCGCAGGCCCGGTTGCGCCATCAGGTAGCCGCGATTGCGGTAGGTGAAGAACCGCTTGGTGGGGTCGTCGGGATATTGGGTGTGCATCCGGCCGCCCAGAATAGGCCGGAACTCTTCGGATCCGCTGGGATGCAGGTAGATCGCGTCCAGGCACGTTCCGAACGGCAGGCCGGACCGCACCAGCCGGCGGTGCAATTCGACTTCGTCGCCACGAATGAACAGTCGGATGTCCGGGACACCGACGGCGTCCAGGGTGGAAGCCCGAAACAGCGCGCCGTTGAACAGCGACGCGATCCCGCGCAACAGATCCTGCGCTCCATCGGTGCGCAATTCGCTGGTGTGCCTGCGCCATACCAGGCCACGGCGCAACGGAAACGCCAGCCGCTGCGGATCGTCCAGATTGCAGACCATCGGCGAGACCTCGGCCAGGCCGTACTTCTCGGCGCAAGCCAGCAGGGTCGCCAGCACCCGGGTGTCCTGCGGGCGGCCGTCGTCGTCGGCCAACCACACCCAATCGGCGCCCTGAGCCAGCGCGTGCAGTATGCCGAGCGCGAAACCGCCCGCGCCGCCAAGGTTTCGGCGTGAGCCCAGATATGTGCTGGAGATCGGTTGTCCGGCAACGAGATCGCGAACCGCGCTGTCCTCCGAACCTTGAGAGGCACCGTTGTCGACCACGATCAGGTGATCGGGCAACCGGGTCTGCGTGCTCAGCACGTCCAGTGACTTGGCCAGCTCGTCGGGGCGTTGGTGGGTGACCACGACGGCGAAGACGGATTCACTCATACTTGGTCTCGGCCAGTACTTCGCGCACGTGCCGCGCGGCGTCCTCGCCCTCGTAGGCGCGCACCACGTCTTCGATGCCGCCGGTGAGTCTGATGACGCCGTGATCAATCCACATCGCCGTCTTGCACAGCCGGGCCAGGAACTCGTTGGAATGGCTTGCGAAGACCAGGATTCCGGAGCGCTCGACAAGACTCTGCAGCCGGGATTGAGCCTTCTTCAGAAAATCGGCGTCCACGGCGCCGATGCCTTCGTCGAGCAACAGGATCTCGGGGTCGATGCTGGTGACCACGCCCATCGCCAGCCGGACCCGCATGCCGGTGGAGTAAGTGCGCAACGGCATCGACAGGTATTCACCCAGCTCGGTGAACTCCGCGATCTCATCGACCTTGGCCAGCATCTGCTTTCGGGTCTGCCCCAGAAACAGCCCGCGGATGATGATGTTCTCGTACCCGGAGATCTCGGCGTCCATCCCGATCCCGAGGTCAAACACCGGCGCCACCCGGCCAGTGACGGTGGCCGAACCGCGGGTGGGTTCGTAGATACCCGAAAGCAGGCGCAGCAGAGTCGATTTCCCGGCCCCGTTGTGACCCACCAGGCCGACTCGGTCGCCGAGGTTGAGCGACATGGTGATGTCCCGCAACGCCTCGATGACGACTACGTTGGAATTGTTGCGTCCTATGGTGCCGCCGGCTTTGCCCAGGACGGCCTTCTTCAACGAACGCGACTTGGCGTCGAAGATGGGAAATTCCACCCACGCGTCGCGCGTCTCGATATGCGGACCAGTCGACACGGCTTACAGGTATTGCCCGGTACCTGAGCCGTGGCCGTGGCCGTGGCCCGGCTTACCGACTCCGGGCGGCAGCGCGCCCTGACGCATCTGCTCGAGTTGTGAGCGGGCGGCCATCTGCTGGGCGAACAACGCGGTCTGGATGCCGTGGAACAGCCCTTCCAGCCAGCCGACCAGCTGCGCCTGGGCGATCCGCAACTCGGCGTCAGACGGAATCGAACCCTCGGTGAACGGCAGTGTGAGGCGATCGAGTTCATCGCGCAGTTCCGGCGCCAGACCGTCCTCAAGCTCGCGGATGCTGGTGGCGTGGATCTCGCGCAGCCGGTTGCGGCTGGCGTCGTCCAGCGGTGCCGCACGCACTTCCTCGAGCAACTGCTTGATCATGGTGCCGATGCGCATCACCTTGGCGGGCTGCTCGACCAGGTCGGTCAATGAACGTTCGTCCGAGTCGTCGTCGCGCATCGCCATGAACCCCGGACCGTCGCCCCCGATGATCTCGATGCCTTGAAGATCGGGGTCATCGTTGCCGGTATTCAATCCAGTCACCATCCTTGGACCTAAGGGTGTGGCCCTGAAGAGCCGGCGGCATTTCCGCGCCATTCGTAAATTCGGGCCCCACCGTTGTCGTAGATCATCTCCCACGACTTCGATTTCTCCAGTGACATTAGTCCGTCGGGCACGGCGAACCCGCGCACCGTCGGCGAGCTGGTGTAGATGTAGCGGATATTGAGCTCCTTGACTGCCTGGACAACCCGGGGATCGGAATCGCCCTTGCGGGCGTAGGCCCAGATGATGAAACGTTCAGGGCCCGGACCGGTCTGCTGCGGGTAGTCGTAGTGGGTCCATAACGGGTGCAAGTCGGCCACCGCGTACATCCAGGCGGTGCCGTCGGTGTTGGAATTGCCGATCAGGGTGTGGTGCGCCCCCGGTAGTTTGGCCAGATAGGACATGGCCATCAGGTCTCGCTGGTCGATCATCACCGAGTCGTATTTGTCGCCGAGCAATACGATGTGCCGGTAGAGGTAATGCCGGCCGGTGAGCACGGTGGTTCCCAGCAGCAGGATCGCCGTGGCCGCAACCCAGACCGGCGCGGGCAGCGGCTTGAACCCGTCGAACCTCTCAAGGATTCGCTTAGCGAGTGCGACGCAAACCGAGATGAGCGCGAACAACGCGATGGCCGCCATCGGAGTCACCAGCATGGTCACCACTGACGTGAGCCGGCGTGGATCGTTGTAGAAGAACTCGCTGAACTTCTCGATGACGGAGCCGGCGAGGTTATGAAACGGCGCACTCGCGTAGATGGTTGCCACGGTCAGAACCAGCCACACGGCCGGCGGCCACCAGATTCTCTTGTAAAGCAGGATCGCCATGCCGATGTACATCAGCACGACCAGTCCGTATTGCGTCGGGAAGTCGTTGAGGTGGCGAGTGTGCAGAAGGAGCGCGTCGATGACGCCCTGCTTGGCGCTCTTGAAACTGGGGAACGCGTGCCCGGCAATGATGTCGGCCTGCTTGAGTACCCCGATGAACTGTGGCGCCAGAATCAGCGCCGTCGGTGCGGCCACCGCGGCCAGGGTCAGCACGTCGGGGAGCCGCCCGCGCACCGGATGCCAACACGCGTCCAACAGCCACCACGCCGCCAGGAACAGGATGACGATGAAGCCGCCGGTGAGATGTACCGACAGGACACCGACGAGCGCCAGCACCGCCACCGGGATGCGGTCGCGGTGCCGCAGGGTCGAGGTGATCAACACAAACGTCGGCACAGCGACTCCGTATGCCGCCAAGTTGGGCATCGCGGCGACGCCGAACTCTACGTAGGGCACCGAGGTGAACGACGCCGACAGCGCCCCCGCGGTAGCCGCTGCGCCCGCGGTGCGCCACTCACCGGCGCGCGACCTGAGCAGATTCCAGGTGAGCATCGCCGCGCTGGCGGGAAACAGCCAGACCGATGCCGCCACCGAAGTCAGGGTGTAGCCGGTGGTGGGCGCCGCACCGGTGAGCTGACAGAACACCGCCGTCAGGGCGTGGAACACCGACGGGTAGTAGAGCGCCTGGTGCGTCTCGACATTACGAAGCTCACCCATGTGGGTGGACGAGGCCTGGCCGGTGTCCAGGATGAAGCGCACGGTGTTGGCGTGCCAGACCGCGTCCCATGTGCTGGGTATGGACTGCCAATGCGTGAGCCCTCGATAGGCCGCCCACATGATCAGCAGAGCGCCCAGCAGCACACCGGCCGCCACCGTCAGCGACGGCCACCGGCTGACCGCCCGGGCCTCCGCTTCCGTGTCGCGGTAGCGGGCCAGCAGCAGCTGCAAACCCGTCATGAGCACGCATACCGCCGCCAGCGTGGCAAGCGCAGTCCAACCGTTCCAGGGGATTCCAACCGCGCCAAAAGGAATGATCGCCAATGCGACGACGCCATACGTCAGTGCCGGGCCAACTGCCACGGCGACCGGCCAGGTTAGCTGCGCGATACGTGCGACGATCACCCCCGGCGCGATCAGCACGACTAATGCGATCAGCGTTCCGAACCAGAGCCCCACGCGACTAGTATGGCTGGCCAGGTGTCCTGGCTCGCGCAGCCCCAAGCGGTTGGCACGGCTTACGCGTTTCCAGGCACCCGTCAACGTCACAATTTCCCGCCCTGCGGAAGCTCTAAGGTGGCTGGTATGGCTTACGACGTCGCCCGGGTGCGCGGACTACACCCGTCTCTGGGTGACGGCTGGGTACACTTCGACGCCCCGGCCGGGATGTTGATCCCCGATTCAGTGGCGACCACCGTGTCCACGGCGTTTCGCAGGTCCAGTGCCACCGCGGTGGGTACCCACCCGTCGGCTCAGCGCAGCGCTGCCGTTCTGGAGGCGGCGCGCGCGGCGGTGGCCGATCTGTTCAATGCCGACCCGGCGGGCGTCGTGCTGGGCGCCGATCGCGCGATCCTGTTGTCGTCGCTGGCCGAAGCCTCGTCCTCGCGTGCCGGCCTGGGGTACGAGGTCATCGTCAGCCGCCTGGACGACGAGGCGAACATCGCCCCTTGGCTGCGCGCCGCGCATCGCTACGGCGCCAAGGTGAAGTGGGCCGAGGTCGACATCGAGACCGGCGAACTGCCCACCTGGCAATGGGAGAGCGTGATCAGCAAGTCGACCAGGCTGGTCGCCGTCACCTCCGCGTCGGGGACGCTGGGCACCGTCACCGATCTGCGGGCGATGACCAAACTGGTTCACGATGTCGGCGGGCTGGTGGTGGTGGATCACTCCGCCGCGGCGCCTTACCGGTTGCTGGACGTCAAAGACAGCGACGCCGATGTGGTGGCGGTCAACGCCGTCGGGTGGGGCGGCCCACCCATCGGGGCGATCGTGTTCCGTGATCCTTCGCTGATCAACTCCTTCAGCTCGGTCTCGACAAACCCCCATGCCACCGGTCCGGGACGCCTCGAGGTCGGCCTGCACCAGTTCGGTCTGCTGGCCGGCGTGGTCGCCAGCGTCGAATACCTCGCGGCGCTCGACGAGACTGCTCGCGGGACCCGGCGTGAACGCCTCTCGCTATCGATGCAAACAGCTGGGTCTTACCTCAACCGGATCTTCGACTACCTGATGGTGTCGTTGCGGTCGTTGCCGTTGGTGATGATCATCGGTCGTCCCGAGGTGCAAATACCGGTGGTGAGTTTCGCCCTGCATCAGGTGCCGGCCGAGCGGGTGGTGCAACGCTTGGCCGACAACGGCATTCTGGCGATCACCGACCAGAGTTCGCGGGTGTTGGATGTGCTCGGCGCAAACGACATCGGCGGCGCTGTCACCGTCGGTCTGGCGCATTACTCGACGACGGCCGAAGTCGACCAATTGGTGCGCGCGCTGGCGTCGCTGGGCTGACTTTCGGCGGCGCCTTCGCCGCGAGCGTAAGGGCACTGCGAAAATCCTTGCGCGAATTGACCGCAGCGTTACGCTCGCGGGCTTGCTACACGCTCAGCACGATCTTCCCGTGCACCGTCCCCGCCACCAACTGTTTGTGCGCCTCGGCTGCCTGCTGGATGGGCAGGCGCGCGCCGATGATCGGCTTGACCCGCCCGTCGGCGAGCATCGGCCAGACCGAGGTCGTCACGGCCGCCACGATCTCGCCCTTGCTGTGCGGGCCAGTCACCGGCCGACCGCGCAGCGTGGTGCCGATGACCCGCGCCCGTTTGATCAACAGCTTGCCGAGGTTGAGCTCGGCCTTCACCCCGCCCTGCATACCGATACACAACAGCTGTCCATCGGGGGCCAGGGCGTCGATATTCCGGTCCAGGTAGGAGGCGCCCATGATGTCGAAGATCACGTCGGCGCCGCCGGTCCCCTGTATCCGCGAGACGAAGTCCTCGTCGCGATAGTTGATGGTGATCTGGGCTCCCAGGTCGCGACAGGTTTGCAGCTTTTCCGCGGACCCAGCCGTGACCGCCACCCGGGCGCCCAACGCGCGTGCAACCTGGATCGCGTGGGTTCCGATTCCGCTGGCCCCGCCCTGCATCAGTAGCAGCTGGCCCTCGCGCAGGTGAGCGGTCATCACCAGGTTCGACCACACCGTGCAGGCCACCTCGGGTAGGCCCGCGGCGTCGATGAGGTCGACACCGTGCGGAATAGGCATGACCTGGACAGCGGGAACTGCGACGCGCTCGGCGTATCCGCCGCCGGCCAGCAGAGCGCAAACTTCCTGTCCGACAGACCATTCAGTGACATCCGGGCCGACTTCGGCGACGACGCCGGACACCTCCATGCCGATGATCTCGCTGGCCCCCGGTGGCGGTGGGTAATTGCCGGCGGCCTGCAGCACGTCGGCGCGGTTGACGCCGGCCGCGGCGACCTTGATCACCACCGCGTCGGGCCCGGCAGACACGTCGGGCACTTCTTGCCAGGAAAGTATTTCGGAAGATTCGGCGACGATGGCGCGCATGCGGCCCACGCTACGCGGGCCGTTACGCTGGTTAGCGGTGGCGTGGCAGAGCGGCCTAACGCACTCGCCTTGAAAGCGAGAGACGGCTAAAACCGTCCGGGGGTTCAAATCCCTCCGCCACCGCCAAAAAAATCCCGCCGCTAACCGGTTGGGATCGCGGCGGCGATGGTGTCCATCAGCGCGGTGTGACGACCGGATTCGGGATCCCGGCCGGGCTTGCCACTGCTGATCAATCCGGCGGAAATCCCGCGTGCGGGATCGGCCCAAATCGCGATGTTGGACAGGCCGAGATTGCCGAACGCGGCCGGTGCGTTGCGGCCGAACGGACCGAACCGTCGTGTCCCGAGGTTGAACCCGGTGCCCCAGCGGGCCGGCATCAACCCGACCGCGAAATCGGGCCGCAGCCTCCGCGATTCCTGCACCGCGCCGTACATGGTTTCCGGAGCTATCACGCGCACGCCGTCGAGTTCGCCACCGCGGCGCCAGATTTCGGCGAAACGCGACATTTCGTGTGCGGTCGAGACGGTGTTGGACGAGGGGACCACGGTGGTCAGGAATGCCGCCGTATTGGTGTACGGGATCATCTCGTGCACGGTGCCGCCGATCGCCTTTCGGAAGATCCCAGCGATAACCGGCGGTAGCGGTCGGCCGGTGGCGTGACTCGGCGCTACCAGCGGCACGTCTGTTTTGTCGACACCGAAGTTGGTCCAGCGAAAGCCGAGCGGATCGAGGATCTCGGTGGCCAGGATCTCGCGAATGTCCTTGCCCGCGGCCGCGTAGACGATTTCGCGCATCAACGGGCCCCAGGTCAGCGCGTGGTAAATGTGCACCAGCCCGGGCCGGTACTGCGGGCGCAATTGCGCAAGCATCTCCTGCGCGTACTCGTGGTCGTCGGTGCGTTTGAGGTCCGGCTTGGGCCCGGTGGGAAACGGGACACCTGCGCTGTGGGTCAGGACGTGCCGGATCGTGGTGCGGTCCTTGCCGTGGCTGGCGTAGGTCGGCAGGTATTCGCACACTCGGTCGTCGAGGGCGAACACTCCCCGATCGACCAGCATGTGTACCACGGTCGCGGTGATGCCTTTGGCGGCCGAATACACGCAGAAGGGTGTGTCCGTGGTGACGGGAACCTTCTCGGCGTCGGGGGCATCGGTCGGGGCGTTGCCCCAACCGTGGCCGATCGCCCGGTTGAGCACGACGCGCCCATGCTGCCGGATGCACAACTGGATGGCCGGATGCATGCCGGCTTGGTACCAGTGCCGTGAAGCCTGCCAGATCCGTTCGATGGCCGCGTCCCCGATTTCGGAGTGGTCCTCTTGACCGATTGCCGTTACGGAGTCCAGGTCTATCGGCACTCGGATCTTGCCGTCTTGCGTAGGGTCCCCCACCTTCGCGAGGGTACGTGGCGGGGCGATGGGCGGTGCGTTATTCCCCGGTGAACTGGGGCGGACGCTTGGCGAACGTCGCCGAGATGCCCTCGGTCAGATCCTTGGACGGCAGGAAGGCCGCGTTCCAGGCCGCGACGTAACGCAGGTTCTCCGAGACGGCGGACGCGCGCTGCCGGTCCAGGACGTCTTTGACACCGTAGACCGCCAGCGGTGGGTTGGCGGCGATCTCCGCGGCGGTCTCGTGGGCGGCCGCCAACGTCTGGTCGGCGTCCGTGTACACGTCGTTGATCAGGCCTATTTTTTCGGCTCGCGCGGCGCCGATGTCACGGCCCGTGAGTGCGAGTTCCCGCAGATGACCGTCGCTCAGGATCAGCGGCAATCGGGCGAGGCTGCCCATGTCGGCGACGATGGCGAGTTTGACCTCCCGGACCGAGAACTTGGCGTCGGCGCTGGCGTAGCGAATGTCGACCGCGGAGATCAGATCGACCGCCCCACCGATGCACCAGCCGTGCACCGACGCGATGGTGGGCGTGCGGCAGTCGGCGACGGCGTTGATCGCCTTTTGCATCCGCAGTATTTCGGCGTGGAAGTCGGTCCGCGCCCGGGCCAGCGCGCCGTCGGCCATCAGCGGGGCGAATGTCCCGCCCATCGCGGGCACGTCCAGGCCGTAGCTGAAGTTCTTACCCGATCCGGTGATGACGATGGCCCGCACCTCGCGGTCGGCGTCCAATGCTGCGAAGACCTCGGGCATTTCCGACCAGAATGCGGGCCCCATCGCATTGCCCTTGCCGGGTCCGATCAGCGTTACCTGAGCCACCTGGTCTTTGGTTTCGACGGTGACGGATTCGTATGGTTCGCCCATGATCTAGACGCGCTCGAGATAGAAGTAGTAGTAGCGGCCGTTATCCAGCACGCCTTTTCCATTCATGATGCCCATCACCGCATCGTCGTCGACCTTCTTGAAGTGGTCGTGCACCGGCTGGCCGTCATAGACCATCGTCGCGGTGACTTCGCCGCGGAAGTCTTCCAGCCACAGGCTGGCCTCGCCCTTGCCCATGGTCGTGTTGGAGAATTTCTTCCCGTCGGCGTCGATACACACCAGCGGCTGCACGTCGCCGGCCGACTTGAAGGTCTTGCCGAACCAGCCGGCCTTCTCCAGCTGCCCATTCATCATGTGGCCGGTACGGAACTCGCCGCCCTTCCACTCGCCCATCATGCCGTCGATGGTCGCGGGCGCGAGAGTCGCCCAGAATTCGTCGAGCTCGGCATCGGAGATAGCGTCGCCGCGTTCCTTGAACGCCGTGAATAGCTTGCGGGCCAGGCTCATTTCTTCCTCCTCATGATTCCGAGCGGTTGATCCACTCGCTGGCGAACTTCAGCAGGGCGTCGTTTTCCTCCGGCGCGCCAATGCTGACCCGAACACCGTCGGCGCCGTACGAGCGGACCACAATGCGGGCGTTGGCGGCCCGCGTGACGAAATCCGATGTCCGCGGCCCCAACGGCAGCCAGACGAAATTGGCCTGGGACGGTGGCGGCGTGAACCCAGCGGCACGCAGCGCGGTGCTGACTCGAGCGCGTTCGGCGACGACGGCGTCGGTGCGGGCCAGCAACTCGTCGGCGGCGTCCAGCGAGGCAATGGCGGCGGCTTGGGAGATGGTGGTCACGGTGAATGGCACATAGACCTGATTCAGCGCAGTGATCAGCTCGGGGTGGCCGATCGCGTAGCCGACCCGCAAGCCGGCCAGCCCGTACGCCTTCGAAAACGTTCGCAGCACCACGACGTTGCTGTGGGTGAGCACCAGCTCCAGGCTGTCGGCCAACATGGGCGCGCGAATGTACTCGACATAGGCCTCGTCGATAACGATCAGGACGTGCGGCGGAACCGCCTCGATGAAGCGGGTCAAGGCATCGGGGGCGACCACGGTGGATGTCGGGTTGTTGGGGTTGCAGACGAAGATCAGCCGGGTGCGGTCGGTGACCGCCGCCAGCATCGCGTCGAGGTCGAACGTGTGGTCGGTCAACGGCACTTTGATGGCGGTCGCCCCGGCGACCTGAACTTGCGGCGGATACAGCTCGAAGCTGCGCCAGCCGAAGATCACTTCGTCGCCCGGCGCGGCGGTGATCTGTACCAGCTGCTGGCACAGGCTGACCGAGCCGCAACCGACGGCCACATGTTCGGGAGTGAAATCCGAACCCAGGTGTTTAGCGAGGGCTGCCTTGAGCTCCACGCAGCCGTTGTCGGGGTAGCGGTTGATGACGTCCGTCGCACGCTTGATGGCGGCACGCACGCTGGGCAGCGGGCCGAATACCGTCTCGTTGCTGGCCAGTTTGATGGCGCCCGGCACCGTCTTACCAGGTACATAAACAGGCAGCCCGGCCAGTTCGGGCCGCAGGCGGGCAGTCACTTCGACATCATATGTCGCCGCTGTGTACGCTATGCCTCCGGCGGTTCCGGGACAGCGGAAAGGGGTCGGGTACCCTCAGGAAGTCCAATGGAGGCGTGCCAGAGTGGCCGAATGGGACTCACTGCTAATGAGTTGTCCCCCTTAAAGGGGACCGGAGGTTCAAATCCTCTCGCCTCCGCCAAGGGAAAAACTGAACACAGGCGCCCGTAGCTCAACGGATAGAGCATCTGACTACGGATCAGAAGGTTGGGAGTTCGAATCTCTTCGGGCGCACGCAGCTCAGAGGTGCTTTCCGTTGTCGGGAAGGCGCCGCTGTCGGGACTTTGACGACAGTTTTGACGACAATAGCCATCGCGTTCGCCTTCACTTTGCGGGGTTGAGCAGCGAATCCATGCCCGCGACGGCTGAACGCTGAACCTGTTCGATGACGTCCACATATGTCCCTGTCGTCACTGAAATCGAGCTGTGACGAAGAACGCGCTGCACTGTCGCTGCCTCGACACCCATCGTGAACAACAACGTCGCGCACGAATGCCGGAGGTCGTGGAGCCGGATGCTTCGCACGCCAGCTCGTCGGCACAAAGTCTCGAACGCCGGTTGATGTTCCTCGGTTCCAGAGACGTCCCGTTCGTGGTCGTGAACACCAGACCGAGTGTGTTGCCCCGTGCGACCTGTGTGTCGCCCAACTGGTTAAGCCGATGCTTCCGCAAGATGGCAACGAGCTCCGCCGGCAATGGCACGGAGGCGGCAGACGATTCAGTTTTCACGTCTCGTAAGGCGAGATCTGTCCCACCGCGCGAGAGCGCCTTCGTAACAACCACCCGTCCGTTGACCAGGTCCACATCGGCCCACCGAAGCCCAAGCGCTTCTCCGCGCCTTAGGCCGATGGCCAGGGCGACCGCCCACAACGCGTAGAGCCGGTCGTGTCGTGCCGTTTCGAGAAACGTGCGAGCCTCATCCGCCGACCAGGGCGTCACCTTGCGAATCGCGCCGGTCGGCATCTTGACCTGTCGGGCAACATTTCGGGCCAACAGTTCTCCTCGACCGCGTCTTGCAGTGCTGCACGCACAAGTCGGAGCAGGTAACGCAACGTGCCGGTGCCGGCGACCTGCCCGCAGCACTCGGCAGGCGTTTTCGCGCAGCACCGCGCCTTTCCCTTCATCGCCCGCTCGGCGTCTTTGCCCTGTGCACAGCACCGGCAGGTTGTTCGCAACCCATTCAGCCACGCACGAATGTGTTGCGCCTGCAACGCACGCAGCTTCCGTTTGCCCAGTCCCGGTACGACATACAAACGCACCAAGAGCTCGTATGAGGAGAAGGTCGTCTCTCGCACGCTCGGTTGAGCGATCTCCGTCAACGGCATCGTCAAGTTGTTTGAAAATGATTGTAGCGCAGTTGATGTTAGTTGCTTCGGTGACCAAATATATTGGCTTACTCGGTCTTTCATGCCACTGCGGTGGCAATGACTTCGTCCCAGACCGCGAAGCTGGCGGTCATCTCGGTTCGCCATTGGGGTGCAGTGATCAGATGACGACGGGGCCGAAAGTGCTGCCGGATATGGCTGAAAGCAAACAGGAACCGTTGAGCCTGCCCAGGCGAGGCGAAGCGTTTCAGCACCCGTTCCCGGATCCTGGTCGGCTGATGAGAGTTCTCAGCCCGGTTATTGAGGTACTTGGAGCGGCGATGGGGCACCGACGGCACCAGCTCGCGCTGAGCGACCTGATAGCTGGCCAGCTTGTCGGTGACAATCACCCGCGGCACATACCGCAGGCCCTTGAGCGGTTTACGGAAGAACCGCTTGGCTGCTTTGGCGTTTCGCCTCGACTGCACCAAGATGTCGAGCAGGTTGCCATGCTGGTCGACCGCACGCCACAGGTACTGAGTGGTGCCGTTGATCTTGACGAAAACCTCATCGAGGTGCCATTTGTCGGCGGGGCGGGGCGGGGCGGGGCGGGGCGGGGCGGGGTCGGCGCCGACGCAGCTTGCTGGCGTAGTCGCACCCGAATCTGGCACAACAGGAGCGGATCGTCTCGTAGGTGACCACCACACCGCGGGGCAGCAACAGCTCCTCGACGTCGCGCAGGCTCAGCGCAAAACGGTGATACAGCCACACCGCGTGCCCGATGATTTCGATCGGGTACCGATAGCCCTTGTACCTCGCCCCAACCGCCACCGACCAATCCTGGCAGCACCACACCAGGTCAACAACTTGACGATGCCCTATGCTGCCGTGGAGAATTCGACCGTAGTAGCACCCGTCCTGGCCTACCTCATTGTTGGACCGCGAATTGATCCGCGGCTTGAACGAATCTGACGGTGGATTCAGCACCGGCACCAGGCGATGACAGCCATGGCGCTCGTTATCGTGGGTCTCGCGGTGGTGCTATACGGGTTCTCGTGACGGCGTCCCTCGTCATCGACCATGGCCTCACATGGAATCGCCCTACTTGCGCTGCCCGTCGCGGCTGGGCTCGTTTCGACCGCCGGGCGAGCTGGCCGCCTTGCGGATTTTCTACGTTGCCTCCGCTCTGCTGTCGAGGTTCTTGACCGCGACGGGGTCGTTCTCGGTCATTCCAATTTTCGCTGCGCCGCCCGGTGAAGCGAGATCGGCGAAGAAGTCAGCGTTGATTTGTCTGTAGTCACTGAACTGCTCGGGCACATCGTCTTCGTAGTAGATGGACTCGACCGGACACACCGGCTCGCAGGCGCCGCAGTCCACGCACTCGTCGGGGTGAATGTAAAGCATCCGAGCGCCCTCGTAGATGCAGTCGACGGGGCATTCCTCGATGCATGCCTTGTCTTTGATGTCGACACAGGGTTCAGCGATCACGTACGTCACAAACGTTTCCTTCCGTTATTGCGGTCTAGACGATCGGACCGAGCACGTATCAACCGTGTCCGATCCGCAGTAGCTCGGTCACGTTGGCCAATTTGACTCTGGGGCGCCCGTGCGGCTCACCGGCCTGCCGCTCGAAGCGGTCGATGAGCTGCCAGTGAGCGGCAGTGACCAGCTTGGGCTGGCGGGAGGCCAACCACTCGGCGAGTTTGCCAGCGTGGTCCTCAGGGAAGTCCGCGATGGCCTTCACCCCGGCCCGGTCGTTGAGCAAGGTGTCGACCGTTTCCTGCGAGTCCTTTTTGTTGGTGCCGATGACTCCGGTCGGGCCGCGTTTGATCCAGCCGACGACGTACTCGTTGCGGCTGCCGGCCACCCGGCCCGCCGTGTTGGGGATGGTTCCGTCCTTGCCGTCGAACGGCAGCCCCGGTGTGGGCACGCCGCGGTAGCCGACCGAGCGCACCACCAGATGGACCGGCAGTTCCTCGCGTGCGCCGGTGTCTTTGGCCACCATCCGCCCGCTCTCGTCGCTGACCAGCTCGTTGCGGCCGAGCACGATGCTTTCCACTGTGCCGCCTCCTTTGATTTCGATCGGAGAGGCGAAGAATCTCAACACGATTCGACGGTGCCCAGGCCGGGGAGCGCGACTAGCGTAGTCGCGAAGCACCTTGATGTTGGTCTTGGCGATCTTGCCCGCTGCCGCGGCATCGTCGTCGCTGATGCCCTCCAGCTGCGCGGGGTCGACTACCACGTCTACGCCATCGAGCTCTCCCAGCTCGCGTAACTCCAGCGTCGTGAAGGCACTCTGCAGTGGGCCGCGCCGACCGATGAGCAGTACTTCCTCAACGCCGCAGGGGCGCAACGACTCTAATGCGTGATCGGCGATGTCGGTAAGTGCGAGTGCGTCGGGATCGGTTACCAGGATGCGGGCGACGTCGACTGCGACGTTACCGTTGCCGACGACGACGGCGCGGGCGCCGGACAAATCAGGCGACATCTGCTCGAAGTGCGGGTGCGCGTTATACCAGCCGACGAAATCGACCGCGGCGACGCTTCCCGGCAGTCGCTCGCCGGGAATGTTGAGGGCGCGGTCGGATTGGGCACCGACGGCGTAGATCACCGCGTCGTAACGCTCGGCAAGCTCGGCGACCTGGACGTGCTCGCCGACCCGGAGATTGCCGAAGAAGCGGAAACGGGAATCCGCGGCGGTCTTTTCGAACTGCTGGCTGACGGATTTGATCTTGGGGTGATCGGGCGCAACACCGGAGCGCACCAGACCCCAGGGCGTGGGCAGCATCTCCAGCATGTCGACCGCGACCTCAATCTGGTCGGAGGCATCGGCGGCTTTCAGCAACGACGCAGCTGCAAAGAACCCGGACGGACCGGAACCCACGATCGCAACGTGGTATGGACGCATGCTCAAAACCTTCTGCGACGAATCATGCTTCCCATGATTCGCATCTAATCTGAGCCTCAGTAGAGGGTTCGGTGTTGTGGTATCACAAGCTCTCATTGTGTCTCCCGACTCGTGCGGCTAGGCGGACCTGACATCAGCAGGTGTGCTCTGGCGCCGCGCGCTACCTACGGGCGTGCCGTGTGATCCTGTGGATTGCAGCGATAAGTGGGGCGTTGGCCCTCGGATCAAACTAATTGCAGCACAACATGGGAACGGCGATGCATGGAGGAATCGGCGTGTCGCCGTACCTGGGCTTAGCGGCTGTCAAGGAACAGCCTGTGCCCGCGTTCGCGGATCGACCCGACGCACCTTCGTCAGGTGCACTGTATTCCCAGGTTCTCACAAGTTATTTGTGATTCCATCAACCATGGCGCTCAGCTCCCGCATGCCCCAACTCGCGTCGTTTGAAATCTTTCTGGCCATCGCCGAGACGGGCAGCCTCGGCGGTGCCGCTCGTGAACTCGGGTTGACCCAACAAGCCGCGTCAAGGCGGCTAGCGTCGATGGAAGCCCAGGCTGGGGTGATCTTGGCTGTTCGAACGACGCGTGGCTCACGACTCACACCTGCTGGCGTCGTCGTCGCCGAGTGGGCGGCCCGCTTGCTTGAAGTCGCACACGATATCGACGCGGGTCTAGGCTCGCTGCGAGAAGAAGGCCGCCAGCGGATCAAAGTGGCGGCCAGCCAGACGATAGCCGAACACCTCATGCCCCAGTGGCTGCTTTCCTTACAGGCGGCCGAAACGCGGCACGCCAGCACCGCCCCGCAAGTGATTCTCACCGCCACCAGCAGCGACCACGCCATTGCATCGGTTCGCGACGGCACCGCCGATCTTGGGTTCGTCGAAAATCCAGTTCCGCCGAAAGGATTAGGCAGCTGTGTGGTGGGACACGACGAGCTGGTGATCGTCGTGCCACCGGGCCACAAGTGGGCTCGACGGTCGCGAGTGGTGAGCGCTCGGGAACTCGCGCAGACATCCCTGGTTACCCGTGAACCCCATTCAGGCATCCGTGATTCGCTCACAGTGGCGCTGCGTCAGCTGCTGGGCGACGACATGCGGCAAGCGCCACCCGTACTCGAGTTGTCCTCCGCTGCGGCCATGCGCGCCGCGGTCCTCGCCGGCGCGGGACCGGCGGCGATGAGCCGGCTCGCGGTGGCCGATGACCTGGCGGTCGGCCGGCTACGCGCCATCGTCATCGCCGAGTTGGACTTGCGGCGCCAGCTTCGAGCCATCTGGGTCGGCGGGCGCACCCCGCCCGCCGGCGCAATACGAAACCTGCTCAGCCACATCAGCAGCCGCACGACAACATTCAGACAGTAGGACTATCGGCGTCGATTGCCGAACTGATTTAGGCGGCCGCGTGGTCGGCCAGTGCTTGGTCGTAGCGATCGAGCACAGTCTCGGCCACGAGCCGGTGTGCGCCCAGCGGCGGCGCCATCGGAATGCTGTTGTCTTGCGCATAGGTACATACGCGGTCAGTGATGCATCCCGGTGCCAGGAACCACGGCACAATGACGAGCCCGCGGGCGCCGCCCCGCCGCAACTGGCCGGCGGCGTCGGCCACCGACGGCTCGGGACCGGTGGCGAAAGCCATCGAGGCCCCTGCCCACCGAGTGCCCGCAGCCAGCCTGGATGCCACCTGCGCGGTGCGTGCGTTCGCTGCGGTGTTCGACGACCCGGTAGCCACCACCAGCACGCCGAGGTCGTGGTCGTGCGGGGAAACTTCCATATCGGCCAGCCGCTCGCGCAGCACCGACACCAGCCGATCGTCTTCACCAAGTACGTCGGCCTGGCGTACGCCGTGCACGCCTGCGCGCGCAATTTGTTTGGGAATGTCCAGGCGCGCGTGATAAGCGCTGGCGAGCAGGAACGGGGTGATTACTGTTTGGCTGCTGTCCGGCAATCCGGTGAGCACATCGATGAAGTTCGGCGCAGAAAACTCCAAGAACGCCGGCCGCACGTCGAGGCCCGGCCGCATGCGCCTCAGTCGAGCCGCCACGGCTCGCGCATTGGCGGCCGATCGTGGATCTCGGCTGCCGTGCGCGGTGAGTATGAGCGTGCTCATGCGACATGCAGCCCGCATTCGGTCTTGTTCCGCCCCTGCCAGCGCCCGCTGCGCGGGTCAGCACCCTCAACCGGCTTGGCCGTGCACGGGGCGCAGCCGATCGACGGGTAGCCTTCGTCGACAAGCGGATTGACCAGCACATTATGTTTCTCGATGTACTCTTGGACTTCCTCGTCGGTCCAGGCCGCTATCGGGTTGACTTTCACCAGTTTGAACGCCTCGTCGAAGCTGATCAGCGGGGCGTTAGCGCGGGTGGGCGCCTCCGCCCGGCGCACCCCAGTCACCCATGCCGAGTACCCGCGCAGCGCTTTGGTCAAGGGGACAACCTTGCGCAGCCGGCAACATTCGTTGGGCTCGCGGGCGAACATGTCCTTGCCCAGCAGGTCGTCTTGCTCTTCGACCGTGTGTTCGGGGGTGATATTGAGCACCCGGATGTCGTAGACGGATTCGATCGCGTCCCGGGTGCCCAGAGTTTCGGCGAAGTGGTAGCCGGTGTCTAGGAAAAGCACCGGCACGCCCGGCCGCACTTTCGAGGCCAGGTCCACCAGCGTTGCGTCCTGCATGTTGGACGCAACGACGTAGTTGCAGGTAGCCCAGCCGCGGGGCCCGTTGACGCCGCCGAAGTTGTTGTCGGTCCACCGCAATAGGTCGGTGGAGCTGGCACCGTCCATCTCGGCCGCACCGTGCTGCGCCAACTCACGCAGCTGCGCTTCGGTGAAACCGCGCACCACATCGCTCATCTCGTCATCCTCAGCTCGTATCGTCGGCGCTCATTTGGTGGCATGGGGCCCACTTAACGCAAGTCAGCCTCCTCGGCCCGCAGTGCCCAATTCGCGAACCGTTCCCCGTTCTCCCGCTGCTGGATGAAGTTGCGCACCACCCGATCGATGTAATCGCCCAGCTCGTCGCTGGTGACCTTGTGCTGGCGCAATTTTCGGCCGAAACCGCTGTCCGCACCCAGGCCGCCGCCGAGGTGCACCTGGAAGCCCTCAACCGACCCGCCGCGGCCGTCGTCGACCATCTGGCCCTTGAACCCGATGTCGGCGACCTGGATACGGGCGCATGAGTTCGGGCAGCCGTTCACGTTGACGGTGACCGGCACATCCAGCTCGATGTTGATGTCGGCTAATCGTTGTTCCAGCTCGGGCACCAAAGTCTGCGCTCTGACCCGGGTTTCAGCGAACGACAGCTTGCAGAACTCGATACCGGTGCAGGCCATCATATTCTTGCGCCACGATGACGGCCGCGATGGCAACTCCAGCGCGTCCAGGCCAGCGACCAGCTCGTCGAGCTTGTCGTCGGGCACGTCCAGAATGACAAGCTTTTGGTAAGGGGTGAACCGGGCCCGGTCTGAGCCGGCCCGCTCCATCAGGTCGGCCACCGCCGACAGGATCGTGCCCGACACCCGTCCGGCAATGGGGGCGACCCCGACGCCGTTGAGTCCGTTTTTCAGCCGCTGAACGCCGATGTGGTCGATCGGATGCTTGAGCGGCTCGGGGCCCGGGCCATCGATCAGCGGGCGTTTGAGGTACTCGGTTTCCAAAACTTCCCTGAACTTTTCGATGCCCCAGTCCTTGATCAGGAACTTCAGCCGCGCCTTGGCACGCAGCCGGCGGTAGCCGTAGTCGCGGAACACCTGGGTGACCGCCTCCCAGACGTCGGGCACCTCATCAAGCGGAACCCACACGCCGACCCGCTGGGCCAGCATCGGGTTGGTCGACAAGCCGCCGCCTACCCACAGATCCATCCCAGGGCCGTGCTCGGGATGATTGACACCGATGAATGCGACGTCATGGGTCTCGTGGGAGACGTCTTGCAGACCCGAGATCGCGGTCTTGTACTTGCGGGGCAAGTTCGCGTACTCGGGATTGTTCATAAAGCGCCGCAGGACCTCATCTATCGCGGGTGAAGGGTCAAGCACCTCGTCGAGCGAGTCGCCGGCCAGCGGCGAACCGTGGATACCGCGTGGGCAGTCACCGCAGGCCTCGGTGGTCTCCAATCCCACGGCGGCGAGGCGGTTCCAGATCTCGGGAACGTCCTCGATTGCGATCCAATGGAATTGCACATTTTCCCGGTCGCCTATATCGGCGGTGTCGCGGGCGAACTCAGTCGAAATCTGACCCATAGTACGCAGCGTGGCGGCCGACATCGGCTTGCCATCGGAGCGCACTCGCATCATGAAGTACTTGGCCTCGAGCGTGTCGATGTGTTCGTCACCGGTCCAGTTGCCGTCGTAGCCCTGCTCACGTTGCGTGTACAGACCCATCCAGCGAAAGCGGTTCCGTAAATCCGACTTATCGATGCTGTCGAATCCGTTCTCCGAGTAAACATTCAGGATGCGGTCCCGCACATTGAGCGGCGCATCATCATGTTTCACCTGCTCCGCATCATTGAGCGGCTCGCGATTTCCCAGCGCCCACTGGCCGTCGTTACGAGTCTTGGCGGGACGGGGTGTGGTCATTCGAGTATCTCCTTCACGAACGTTCAAATCCTGGATTCCGGCCTGCACCACGCACATCACCGGTGATTTCCCTCCCGGCGGCACACAGACCCGACGGCACGCAGCCAAACGCGGGGCCTGACCGCGGCATCACCACGATGTTGTCAACGAGTGATCGCCCGCGATAACGGTGCATCGTACGTTGAACCTGATGGATATGCCTTCGACGATGCACTGCCCACGCGGACTTCGGTAGAGCTTGGCACGTTGTGACGCCACAACGTTTCGTTGTGCGCAGCTTTCACGTTGTCCGATGGCCAACGAGTTCTGCGACGCCGATCGTATCGTAGGCCGTGGCAATTCCTGCCGTTCGTGATCCGGGGCCGTTGGTAATCTTGCTGGTAAACCTCACGGTTCGGTTTTGCAACGTCATTGAAACGTTTGCGCGATAGTCGATCTCCAGCAGCAGATCAGCACATTTGTTGAGTAGACATGCGGCGGGAACTGATTACGCGATATTCCTCATCGGGCGTCCCAGAACCGCAACGCAGTGGCGGTAATCGTTCACTTCGCGACGTAAGCGCCGAAGGCTAAGCCAAGCAGGTTGCCGAGCCAAACCCTCTGGTACCTCGATCGGTCAGCAGTTTCGTCGCCAACATGCACGTTTAACCCGCGGAGCTTATTATTTGAACGCTGGATGTCCGTCAGGCGAACAGCAGGCCCTGAGCGCCGAGTTGGCCGGGAGGCGTCGTTTTTGGCAAATACGTCGGTTACGTATCGGCCGACGACGCTATGTACGGATTTCTCTGCGGGATCGTTCGCGATCAACTCGGCGTACACGAGCAAATGCCGGCGTTTCGCGCCTTTCGGCTGCGCGGCAGCAACGAGGTGTATGCCTACGAGGAGAAGCACAGCCACGCGCGGGTGATTTGCAAGTTTTACGGGCCCAGGTTCGGCTGGGACCGAGACCGCGCGGCGCGGGCGGCTTACCGGGAGTTCGACACGATGCATGGGCTGCGCGGCTACAACCTGGTGGGCTCGCCGCATCATGTGGTGCGGCCCCTCGGCGTGGACCGGGAGCTCAACGGTGTGCTCGCCATGGAGTTCTATGCCGGTGAGCAGTTCAGCCAAGCCATCAAACGCTCGATCCGCCACCACTACGACGCACATCTGTACTGGCGCCTGAAGGCGCTGGCGTATTTCCTTGCGACTCAACATAATCGGACGGTCAGCGCTGACCAGGTCGACTTCGACGCTGACTGCCGCTACTTTAGCGAGTTGGTGTACAAGCTAAAGCATCGCAACCGCATCGGCGCCTGGGATACCGACGAACTGCTGTGGCTACAGGGGTTGTGGCGGGACAAGACGTCGATGTGGGCCGATCAGCAGGTTTGGTTGCACGGCGACGCGACGCCGGCCAACTTTCTGTTCGGTCACGGGTTGGACGTCGCCGCGATCGATCTCGAGCGGGCGAAACGGGGCGACCGAATGTTCGACGTGGGTCGGGTCGCGGGCGAGATCCAGCACGCGTTCATGTCGGCGACCGGTCACGCCGATCGTGCGGAGCCGTTCATCGGTCATTTCCTCTGGGAGTATTGCTGCCATTTCCCCGACCGTGACGCCGCGTTCGGATCGATCACAGCGCGACTGCCGTATTACATGGCGATGAACCTGTTGCGGGTGGCCCGCAACGACTACATCTGCAACGACTATGGCGAGAAGCTGATCCGGCAGTCTAAGCGCCTGTTGCAGGCGTGCTGACGTGACGGTTCCCCTGACCGGAATCGCCGCCGTCGCGTTCGATGTCAATGGCACGTTGGTGGACATCCGAACCGATGAGCACCGCGAGGATATTTTCCGGGCCGTCGGGCACTTCCTGACCTACCAGGGCATCGACATGCGACGGCAGCAGGTGCGTGACGAATACTTCGATCGCCTCAAACGCCAGCAACGGGAAAGCCCGGAAAAGTATCCGGAGTTCGATGCGGTGGCCATCTGGCGCTCGATCCTCGACGAACACGCCGGAGATTACACCCGGGGGTTGCCGCGCGAACACCTCGCGCAGCTTCCGCTGACTCTCGCCGAGATCTACCGCGGCGTGTCTCGCGAACGGCTGAGACTGTATCCGTACGTGCGCACGGTGCTCGATCAGCTGCGCCAGCGGTTCCCGCTGGCGATCGTCACCGATGCCCAAAGTTCCTATGCTCGTGGCGAACTGCACCAGGTCGGGCTGACACAGTACTTCGACCCGATCGTCGTCTCCGGCGATCACGGCTTCCGCAAGCCGGACCCGAGGCTGTTCGAGTTCGCGCTCGAGCGGATGGGCGTGTCGGCTGCCCAGACCGTCTATGTCGGAAACGACATGTTCCGCGACATCTACGGCGCGCGTCAGGCCGGAATGCGCACCATCATGTTCGACTCCGACCAGGGAACCAAAGAATACGACGACTGCGCACCCGAATACCGCGTCACCGATCACCGGGAGCTGCTCGAGATCCTGGGGATCACCGCACCGCACACCGATGCCGGCTAATTCACCGCAATGACCCAAGGTTCTCTCGGTGCGGAAACACGGCCGTGTCAGACTTTCGGCGCACTCGCGATCAACCACCAGGGAGCATGAAGAATCGAATGACCGATCTCGTACGTAGCACCGACGGCGCTGTGGCAGGCCCGAGCAACCCGACCCTCGCCCGCACCGGAACATCGGCTGATGCACTGCGCCAGGCCGTCAGTGACCATCTGGTGTACTCGATCGCCAGGCCGCCGGCAGCGCTTACACCGGAGCACTACTACCGTGCGCTGTCGCTTGCCGTGCGCGATCGCATGCAGCAGCGCTGGATGGCCACTACTCAGAACTGGCTGCAAGGACCCGACAAGGTGACGTGCTACCTGTCGGCGGAGTTCCTGATGGGGCCGCAACTGGGCAATAACCTGCTCAACCTGGGCATCGAGGACGCGGCGCGGCACGCGCTGGCGGACCTGGGTCAGGACCTCGACACCATCATCTCTTGCGAAAAAGAGCCTGGCCTGGGCAATGGTGGCCTCGGTCGACTCGCCGCCTGCTATCTCGACTCGTTGGCCACGCTCGAACGCCCGTCTATCGGCTACGGCATCCGCTACGAGTTCGGCATCTTCGAGCAGGAGATACGCGACGGTTGGCAGGTCGAAAAGACAGACAACTGGCTGGTTTACGGGAACCCGTGGGAAATCGACAAGCCCGACGCCAGCTACATCGTCAACTGGGGTGGCCATACGGAGGAATATCAGGACGACGCGGGCAGCCCACGGGTCCGCTGGGTTCCCCAGCGGGTACTCAAGGGCGTCTCCTACGACACCCCGATCCAGGGCTACGGCGTAAACACCTGCAACACCCTGACCTTGTGGAGCGCGCGGGCGGTCGAATCGTTTGCGGTGGAAGTCTTCAACACTGGTGATTTCTACAAAGCAGTCGACGAAGAGGTGATCTCGGAGACCGTCTCCAAGGTGCTCTACCCCAACGACGAGCCCGAAGCCGGCAAACGCCTGCGGTTGCTGCAGCAGTACTTCTTCGTCAGTTGCTCGCTGCAGGACATCCTGCGCATCCACCAAGAGCGGGTTGGCCAGCCCCTCAGTACGTTGCCGCAGAAATGGGCGATCCAGCTCAACGACACCCACCCGTCGATTGCCGTCGCCGAACTGATGCGACTGCTGATCGACGAGTACAGCATCGAGTGGGACCAGGCGTGGGAAATCACGGTGGCCACCTTCGGCTACACCAACCACACTCTGCTGCCCGAGGCCCTGGAAACCTGGCCGCTGTCGATCTTCGGTGAGGCGCTGCCGCGACACCTGCAGATCATCCTGCATATCAACGAAGCCTTCCTAGACGAGGTGCGCGCGCGCTTCCCCGACGACGAAGATCGCGTACGGCGAATGTCGCTGATCAGTGAGGACGGCGGCAGGTGCGTGCGGATGGCACACCTGGCCACCGTCGGCAGTCACGCGGTCAACGGTGTCGCGGCACTGCATTCGGAGCTGCTGAAAGCCAGCGTGCTCAAGGACTTCTACGAGATGTGGCCGCAGCGATTCGGCAACGTCACCAACGGCGTGACGCCGCGACGTTTCGTGGCGCTGGCCAACCCGGGGCTGCGCACGCTACTCAACGAAACAATCGGTGACGGCTGGCTGGTGGAGCTGGACCGGCTGCGCGGGCTCGAGGCGTTCGTCGATGACCCCGAGTTTCGCAAGCGATGGCGAGACGTCAAGCGCGCCAACAAGGCACGGCTCGCGGAATACCTGTACGCGGCGACCGACATCGAGCTGGATCCGACGTGGATGTTCGACGTTCAGGTCAAGCGGATCCACGAGTACAAGCGCCAGCACCTCAACGTGCTGCACATCATTACCCTCTACAACCGGCTGAAGAAGAATCCCGGCCTGGTAATCGCGCCGCGCGCGTTCATCTTCGGCGGCAAAGCCGCACCCGGATACTTCATGGCCAAGCGGATCATCAAAATGATTACCGCCGTCGGCGACACCGTCAACACCGACCCGGACGTAAACCCGTTCATGAAAGTCGTTTTCGTACCCAACTTCAACGTTCAAAACGCGCATCTGATCTACCCGGCCGCGAACCTGTCCGAGCAGATCTCCACGGCGGGCAAGGAGGCCTCGGGAACCGGCAACATGAAGTTCATGATCAACGGCGCGCTGACCATCGGCACGCTCGACGGCGCCAACGTTGAGATGCTCGAGGAGGCGGGCGCAGAAAACTTCTTCCTGTTCGGATTGAACGAGGAAGAGGTGGCAAAGGTCTACGCCGAGGGCTACACACCGGCGACCTACATCGAGGGCGACCCCGAGCTCGCCGAAGTGCTGGACCTCATCGCCGAAGGGCACTTCACCGGTGGCGAAACCGAGATTTTGCGCCCGGTAGTCGACTCGCTGCGTCACCACGACCCGTTCCTGGTGTTGGCGGACTACCGGTCCTACGTCGATTGTCAGGCCCAGGTCAGTTCGGCCTGGCAAGACGCCGACGCGTGGTCGCGGATGTCGATCCTCAACGCTGCGCGCAGCGGCAAGTTCTCCTCGGACCGGGCCATCGCCGAGTACTGCAATGACATTTGGAACGTGGGGCCGATGAGCGTCGAGTTATAGCGGCTACGGCGACCCCGGCTTGCCGCTGACGCCGCTCAGCAGTCCGGCATTGCCGCCGCGACCGCCGGCCCCGCCGCTAAGGCCCTTCCCGCCCGATTTCATTACCTGATTACCCCGATTTCATCATTCCCGGGGCACGCCTGCGGGCCCGCTTGTTGGGCTGCGCGGCCGAGCAGAACTAGCGCTCTGCGAACGTCGTCACGCCGGTGTCCAGCTCTCCCACAACTCGGGGAACTCGACCGGCTTTTTTGCGAACTGCGCGACGCTGATGATCTCGCGAAAGTGATCCTGCCAGCCCCACCAGCCGTTGATCTGAAAGACGTGCTGGTACCAGCTGAGCTGATAGTTGACGGGTATTGGTTCGTCTTTGTTCTCCGGCGCAAACACGGCGATTGCCAACAGGCCCAACACCGACGACGCCGGAAGCTGGATCTTGCCGTCGCGCCAGATGTGCACGGTTGCGGTGCGAGACCCGAATGGGGTTATTTCGAAACCGTTGGGCAGTTCGTCGCTGTGGTCGTGGCCGGACCTGTGGATGCCGTAGAGAACATCGGCGATGTCGGGACGTCCGTCGGGCAGATCCGACTTCACCGCTATGGGGAATCGGGTCTCATCGAAGTCGATGCCGGGTGCTGTCATCACGTGGAAGATGTCGAGCCCGTCCCGGATAGTCCGTCTGAACCGAGTTGCCACTCCGAGCTGCGGATATCGCTTTTTCGCGGTTCCATCGGCAGCGTTGCAGGCGTGCAGGATGGCTCCGTCCCACGCCCGCCTGGCCCAGTGATCGAGCGACTGCCTGACTGAATCTCCGACATTCACGGCTCTGAGGTTATCGGGCGCTCCGGGCGTTGTTCGTGCGGCCGACCCGAAGCCGGTCAGGACTGGTTATCGATAAGCGTCAGCGCCCGCTCGAAAAGATGGACGGTGGCCGCGTGCAGTTGGTCGCCGACGGCCTTTTCGGCCTTGCCCGCGCAGGCCCGCGCCAGCGTGCCTTCGATCACGATGCCGAGCTTGAAGCAGGCCAGCACCGTGTACCAGGTGATGTGCGAGAGGTCGCGGGAGGTATTGGCGGCGTATCGCCGGAACAGATCGTCGGTGCTGGCCAGGCCGTCTTGGCTGCCCAGGGCGTGGCCGAACACACTGGACCCGTCCGGCTGCCGCCACGTGGCCAGCAGCCAGCCCAGATCCAGCAGCGGGTCACCGATCGTGCACATCTCCCAGTCGACAATCGCGACCACGTCCGGGCCGGTGCGGGAGAACATCACGTTGGCCGCGTGGTAGTCGCCGTGCATGATCCCGGGCGTCCAGCTGTGCGGCCGATGGCTCTCCAGCCAGCCGGACACCCGCTCGATGCCCGGAATCTCCGGTCCCGGATAACCCTCGTACTCCTGATAGGACGCCAGCTCGGAAAGCCAGCGCGGCACCTGCCGTTCCAGGAAACCGTCCGGTTTGCCGAAATCGGCAAGGCCTACGGCAACGTGGTCGATGGCGCCGAGCTTGGCCAGCGCTTCGGCCATCGACAGGCCCATCTGATACCGAACGCCGGGGTCGCCCGCATGCAGCGGCGGCAGACCCTCACCGGCGTTGAATCCATCGACCGGCTCCATCAAGTAGAAGACGGCGTCGCCGAGCACGTCGGGGTCCTCGCAGGTGGCAATGAGATGCGGGTGCGGCACGTCGGAGCCGGCCAGCGCCGCGAGGACCTTGGTCTCCCGCAGGATGACGCTGTTGCTGCGGGCGCGCAGGTGCCGAGGCCCGCGCCGCAGCACATACGGCCGGGCGCCCCTGGTGAATCGCAGCATCACGTTCTGCGTTCCGCCGGTGACCGCGGAAACCTCGCGCAGCGGGCCCTCGCCGAGCCCCTGCTCGGACATCCAGCCGGCGACGGCCTCGAGGTCCACGTTCAGCTCCGGGTGGTCCACGTCGCTAGAACCTACTCCGCGCCTGCGGGGCCGTCCGAGCCTCCTATGCAGAACCTGTCCACCGTCTGGGAAAAGCCGTAGGCCGCGCTCGGCGAGCGGTCCGCGCCGTCGACGGCTGGAAGACTGGAAGACTAGTGAGCGGAACTCCCTTTCCAGGGAGAACCGGGCAAATTCGGCAGAAAAGGAACTGGTCATGCCGCGTACCGACAACGATTCCTGGGACATCACGCAAAGCGTGGGATCCACCGCGCTGGGCGTTGCCGCGGCCCGCGCCGCGGAGACCGAGAGTGAAAATCCGCTCATCAACGACCCGTTCGCCCGCGTGTTCCTCGACGCGGTGGGCGAGGGGATGTGGAGTATCTATCGCGATCCCAAGCTGTTGGCAAATGCGGTTGAGATCGAGCCGCAGGTGCAGCAGCGGCTGCAACTGATGATCGACTTCATGGCCACCCGGACCGCGTACTTCGATGAGTTCTTCCTCAATGCTGTCGACACTGGCATTCGGCAGGTGGTGATTTTGGCGGCCGGTCTGGATGCGCGCAGTTGGCGGCTGCCGTGGCCCGAGGGCACAGTCGTCTACGAGCTGGACCAGCCGAAGGTGCTGGAATTCAAGTCGGCCACCTTGCGCCAGCACGGCGCGCACCCGACGGCGCAATTGGTGAACGTCCCGATAGATCTTCGCAACGATTGGCCAACGGCGCTGCAGGAAGCCGGGTTTGACGCTTCGCGACCGGCCGTCTGGTCAGCGGAAGGGCTGGTGCGTTACCTGCCCGCCCAGGCCCAGGACCTGTTGTTCGAGCGGATTCACCAGCTCAGCGCTCCGGGCAGTTGGCTGGCATCCAACGTGCCGGGCGAGGGTTTCACCGATCCTGGGCGCATCCTGCGCCAGCGCGAGGACACGCAGCGCATTCGTGCCGCGGCCGCCAAGCTCGTCAACGCCGAGATAACCGACTACGACGATCTCTGGTACCCAGAGGAACGCACACCCGTCGACGGCTGGCTGCGTGACCACGGCTGGGACGTGTCGGCGTTAACCTTCGATGAGCTGATGACTCGTTATGGTCGCAGCGTTCCGCCCGGGTGCGAAGAGTCAATGCCGCCCACCCTTTACGTGTCTGGGCAGCGAAAAGGCAGCTGAATGGGCGACCGGAGCGGGGGTCAGCGCTCCGAATCACTCTGGACGCGTGGCCAATTCGCTGCTAATCCGTTGCGAGGCAAGGAACGAAGCGGCCAAATCTGTTCGCTGACGCCGACGAATCCGCTGGATCGCGCGAGGACCTACGTTTACCCGCTGACTAGATACCAGGGCACGTTGCTAACCTGTTATTTAACAACATGATTCAGCTCGTTTACTGCTTAGATGCCGCGGGTAAAACGGAAGACGTGAGAAATATACTCAGCATTGCCGCATCAACAGTTGTCATGAGCGCTGGTCTAGGGCTCGCTGGTTTGGGGGCGGCGCCGTCGCCGATGCCCAACCCGCACCCTTCCCGGACTACCACTGGTGCCCCGGCCAGTTCTGGGATCCAGGCTGGGGCTTCAACTGGGAGGGGGGCGCTGCCACGACGATCACTGGCGTGACGGCGATCCTCGCGACCAGGGCCACTGGCATTGAGCCAGTGCCACGCATCCTGTCGAGTCCATTGAATGTTCCGGCCGTCAAACGCGGACAATAGAACGGGATTCGTACAGGTTCCGGCTGGGTGGCTATCGGCCACCGGTCGTGATGACCGCCCGTTGTTCAACGCTCCTGTCGTTCCGGGCCGCTTCGATGCCGGACAGTGGCACCGCGCGCGCGTCGATGTGTAGGGCGCCGCTGGTGATTTCGGTGGCGAGGGCGGGCAATTCGGCCACGATGTCGCGCGTTGGTACCGATCCCTTTCCGCTTCCGCCGATTTGCATTCGGACGGTGCAGGTGTCTTTCACGGTGATCGCTGCGCTGACTAGGGTGGCAGCCGAACACGACCTGTCGCTGACCCAACTGCGGGTCTTGGGGATACTGCGTGACCGAGAACCGACGATGGCGCAGCTTGCCAACTTTCTCGGGCTGGAACGCTCCACGGTCAGCGGACTCGTCGACCGCGCCACTCAGCGTGGGCTGGTGCGCAAGACCGGTCATCCCGACGATGGCCGGTCGGTGCGGGTCAGCCTGACCCCCGAAGCGCAACGACTCGCAACCGGGGTCATTGCCGAGATCGGTGCGCTCACGTCCCCATTGACGGGTCGGCTCAACACGAGCGAGCAGAAGCGACTTACCGCCCTGCTGAGTAAAGTTCTCGATCGCTGAGGGGCGCCGCCGCGGCGGAAATCGCCGTTTAGACACACGTCTAATTGGGTATCCCTGCTGCACGGGAAAATGTTTCCCGAACACAACGGAGGTGACGATGCCTGGTCGTGGAATTATCGGCGGGATTGTCTTGGTGTGGTTGCTCATTGGAGTCTTCGCGGCGTGGCAACGTGATTACTTCGCGGGGGGCCCAACGAATTGTGTCACCGCGGGAAACATCGCACTGACTGTGGTGGCCGGGCCCCTGAACTATGGGGGTGTCAATCCGAAAGTCGGAGACTGCCACGTACCGCAACCTAGTTCTATGTCCAGTGGCCTAGAAGCCCTCACATAAAGGAAAGTGTCATGATCGTTTTAGGTGTAATTCTGCTCATTCTCGGTTATGTGTTCCCGGCGCTCCACATATTGTGGGTGATCGGCGTCATCTTGCTGGTGGTCGGTGCGGTGATGTGGGTCATGGGCTCGGTCGGTCGCCCGGTTGGCGGCAGGCGGCACTATTACTAGGCCCCGTCCGGTGTAACAGCTCGGTATAAAACAGGTCGCGTGGCTGCTCGGCAGTCACGCGACCTGTTATTTTCACAGCCCGAGCATAGAAAGGTCATAGCGCCGTCCAAGTTAGGCGCGCATACTCGAAGTTATGACGCACCCGCGAGCATCGGTTGAGCGAGTTGTCATGTGCCGCGCCGACGGCAACCCCATCAATGTGCTCGTCGTCGACGACGAAGCTGTGCTTGCAGAAATGGTGTCAATGGCCTTGCGGTACGAGGGCTGGAATATCGCCACTGCGGGCGACGGATCTTCCGCGATCGCCTCGGCGCGTGCCCAACGGCCTGACGTCGTTGTCCTCGACGTGATGCTGCCCGACATGAGTGGTCTCGATGTCTTGCACAAATTGCGCGAAGAGAGTCCCCAACTGCCGGTGCTGCTGTTGACGGCCAAGGACGCGGTCGAAGACCGCATCGCCGGATTGACCGCCGGCGGCGACGACTACGTCACCAAACCGTTCAGCATCGAAGAGGTCGTGCTGCGGTTGCGGGCGCTATTGCGGCGCACCGGTGTAACGACCGTTGACAGCGGCGCGCAGCTGGTGGTCGGCGACTTGGTGCTGGACGAGGACAGCCACGAGGTCACCCGCGCCGGCGAGCCGATCTCGTTGACCTCGACCGAGTTCGAGCTGCTGCGGTTCATGATGCGCAACGCCAAACGAGTGCTGAGCAAGGCACAGATCCTTGACCGCGTGTGGAGCTACGACTTCGGCGGCCGGTCCAACATCGTCGAACTCTATATCTCCTACCTGCGCAAGAAGATTGACAGCGGTCGCGAACCAATGATCCACACGCTGCGCGGCGCGGGTTATGTCCTCAAGCCAGCACGTTAGCGCGCGGCGAGTCTGGTCGCTTCGGCAACGCCTGCTGGTCGGGCAGGTCGTCGTACTCGCCATCGTGTGCATCGTAATCACCGCGGCAACCGAACTCGCTCTGCGTCACCATCTGGTGATGCAGCTCGACGGTCAGCTCGCGGGCACGTCTTACCGCTCGGCGCTGATGTACCCGGAACCAAACCGTCCAGGGTGGCGGCACGAGCCGCACAGCTATTACCCGAGGGCGGGCCCCGGTCCGAGGTTCCTCGACGCCCCGGGCCAGCCCGCGGGCATGGTAGCCGCGGTAATTAGCCATGGCAAGGCAGGCGATGCCGGTTACCTCACCAGCAGCGGTGCGCGGGCCGCGTTGTCTCCGCCGGCCGTGGCCCAATTGGAACGGATTGCCGGTAGCCGAAAGCCGGCGACCATGGACCTGGACGGTCTGGGCCGATATCGCGTCATCGCCGCACCCAGCCGCAGCGGCGGCGACGTCATCGTCACCGGCCTGTCGATGTCCAACGTCGACGCGACCAGGATGCGGATGCTCGTCATTCTCGGCATCGTTACCCTGATCGCGCTCGGTGCCGCGACCAGCGCCGGCGTCATCATCATCAGGCGGGCGCTGGCGCCGCTGCGGCGCGTCGCGCAGACCGCGAGTGAAGTCGTCGACTTGCCGCTGGACCGCGGCGAGGTCGAACTACCGGTGCGAGTGGCCGAATCCGACGCAAACCCCTCGACCGAAGTGGGCCAGCTCGGGTCGGCGCTGAACAGCATGCTTGACCACATCGCTGCCGCGCTGTCGACGCGGCAGGCCAGCGAGACCCGGGTTCGCCAGTTCGTCGCCGACGCCAGTCACGAGCTGCGCACGCCGCTTGCCGCGATCCGCGGCTACACCGAACTCGCGCAGCGGATGACCAAGAGCGACGAGGATCCCGAGGCGGTGGCGCACGCGCTGAGCCGGGTGGCCTCCGAAACCGTGCGGATAACGGGCCTGGTCGAGGACCTACTGCTGCTGGCCCGCCTGGACTCCGGCCGGCCACTGGAACGCGAGCCGGTCGACCTGTCGAGTTTGGCGGTCGATGCTGTCAGCGACGCGCACGTCGCCGGACCGGATCACCAGTGGGAACTCGACCTGCCTGACGAGCCGGTGGTCGTCACCGGTGATGCGGCACGGTTGCACCAGGTGATGACCAACTTGCTGGCGAACGCCCGCGTCCACACCGGTGCCGGCACAGTGGTGACCGCGCGACTGACCACCGAGCCCGTTCACGCCGTGCTACAGGTCATCGACAACGGTCCTGGCATTCCGTCAGGGCTGCAGTCAGAAGTGTTCGAGCGGTTCGCTCGCGGCGACTCGTCGCGGTCCCGCAAAGGCGGCAGCACCGGGCTGGGCCTGGCGATCGTTTCCGCTGTGGTCAAGGCGCACAACGGGACGATCGAGGTCAGCAGCTCGCCCGGACATACCGAGTTCACGGTGCGGTTGCCACTCAGCGGGCGTCGCGACACGTAAACCACGCACACGACGCGCCGAGAAGTACCGCCGCGACTTATATTTCGCCGGTTAGGAGCAGGTCGCGTCGACCTCGAACGGCTTGCTGGCCGGCTGTGTCGGATTGGCCATGTCGATGCCCGTCGCGGTACCGGTCACCTTGTAGGTGTTGCCGTCCACGGTCACCGAGGCATTGCCCTGACCACCCTGCGCGTATTGGAGGGTCACACCGTTGACGTTGCCAAGCTGAACCGCCTTCACCTGCGGCGGGCTGGCGTCGGTGAGGACCACGCTGATTCCAGTGCTGCTCCCCCCGACCGCAATGCTGATATTGCCGCCAGTCTTGGTGCAGACAGTGGTGCCCTGAACATTCTGGTCCTTGCCGTCAATGGTGACTTTCGCCGCATTCGCGCCGCCCACCGACACGGAGCCGCCGGGCACGGAGGTCGCAACGCCGCCACTCGGCTTGCTACTCGAACACCCAGAAATACCTGCGACCAGAATCGCCGCTCCGGCCACCGCAATCGTTAATTCGCGCTTCACCCGTGCTCCTTTGCCCGATGTAGCGGTCCTTCGAGGATGGAGGACCCTCTTGGGCAGTATGCGGGTTTGCCAGGGCGCGCAAAAGAGGGTAAGTAAAAAATTCTTCTCGCTAACCGAAAGACATCGCGCGTTCATTGCCGAAAGGGGACTGGGCGGATCTCGCCAGATCCTTTGGGGGGACGACCAACTTAATGGCAATGTATTGCCGGTGGATCACAAGCCTCCTACCGCAGTCATCGAGTCCGCGCATCGCCAACACACGCTGCCGCTGCATGACACGAGGGATTTCGACGACGCCGAACGTGGGTTCATTTCGGCCCTGTCCCCGTGCGTCATCAAAGCGGCCGACGGCCGAGTGGTGTGGGACAACGACGCATACGCATTCCTTAGCGGCTCCGCGCCGACTTCGGTGCATCCCAGCTTGTGGCGGCAATCGACGTTGGCCGCCAAACAGGGGCTGTACGAAGTGGTGCCGGGCATTTATCAGGTCCGCGGCTTCGATCTCTCGAATATCACGTTCGTCGAGGGCGATACCGGGATCATCGTCATCGATCCATTGGTGTCAACCGAGGTGGCGGCCGCGGCACTGGAGCTTTATCGCGAGCACCGGGGCGGCGACCGCCGTGTGATCGCGGTGATATACACCCACAGCCACGTCGACCATTTCGGCGGCGTGCTGGGCGTCACCTCGCAGGCGGACGTGGACAGCGGCGCGGTCGCGGTGCTGGCACCCGAAGGATTCGTCGAACATGCGGTACAGGAGAACGTCTACGCCGGTCCGGCAATGACGCGGCGGGCGACGTACATGTACGGCACCTTGCTGGCCCGCGGACCAGCAGACCAGGTGGGCTGCGGACTCGGCCAGGCCACGTCCACCGGCGAGGTAGCGGTCATCGTCCCGACCGTCGACATCCGAACGACCGGTGAAACACACACCATCGACGGTGTGGAGATCGAATTCCAGATGGCACCCGGCACCGAGGCTCCCGCCGAAATGCATTTCTATTTCCCGCGCTTCCGGGCTTTGTGCATGGCCGAGAACGCCACTCACAACTTGCACAACCTACTGACACTGCGCGGCGCCCTAGTGCGTGACCCGCATGCTTGGTCGGGCTACCTGACCGAGGCGATTGACACCTTCGCCGACCGTGCCGACGTAGTGTTCGCCTCGCATCACTGGCCGACCTGGGGGCGGGAACGCATCGTCGAATTCATGTCGCTGCAACGAGATATGTACTCGTACCTGCACGACCAGACGCTTCGGCTGCTTAACCAGGGGTATACGGGTGTCGAGATCGCCGAAATGTTTGAGCTGCCGCCCGCACTCGAGCGGGCCTGGCACACCCATGGGTATTACGGGTCGGTCAGCCACAACGTGAAAGCCGTCTACCAACGCTATATGGGTTGGTTCGACGGCAACCCGGCCCGGCTGTGGGCACATCCACCGGAGGCACTGGCTCCCCGTTATGTCGAGGCGATGGGCGGGATCGACCGGGTCGTCGAACTTGCCAAAGCGGCCTTCGACGCGGGTGATTTCCGTTGGGCGGCGACGTTACTCGATCACGCCGTCTTCACCGACAGCGGTGATGCCGCGGCCCGCGCGCTGTATGCCGATACGCTGGAGCAGCTGGGCTACGGCGCCGAGAATGCGACCTGGCGCAACTTCTTCATGAGTGGGGCCACCGAATTGCGCGACGGCAATTTCGGGACCGCCGGTACGGTCACGTCAATGTCTCTGCTCAGTCAGCTGACTCCGGAGCAGGTGTTCGACAGCCTGGCAATTCGTGTCAACGGACCGCGTAGCTGGGACCTCGATATCGCCCTCGACATCTCGTTCGCCGATCTGGATACCAACTATCGGCTCGCCCTGCGCAACGGGGTGCTGGTGTATCGCAAAATTCCGGCAGATTCGGTGACCGCAACCGTTACGATCAAGTTGGCCAGCAAGTTTCGGCTGCTGTTGGTGGCAGCGGGGGACTTCGCTTCCCCAGGGTTGGAAATATCTGGCGACCAGACGGCGCTGCAGTCTTTCCTGGGCGTGCTCGACTCGCCGGATACGAACTTCAACATCGTCACCCCATAACCCGGGCGAGGTCACACTACGTCGATAACGACCTTGCCCAGGACCTTGCGCTCGGCCACATGCCGCAATGCCGCCGCCGTCTCGGACAACGGGAAGCGCGCGCCGATGTGGGGCCGGATCGTCCCGGCGGCGAACATCTGCGACAACTCCGCCAAGTCGCGCGCGGAGTCGTCGGGCCGGTCGGTCACAAAGCTGCGGATCTCCATGCCGCGGATGGTGATCCCCTTGAGCAGAACGAGATTGAGCGGGATTGACGGGATCGACCCTGCGGCGTAGCCAAGCGTGATAAATGTCCCACCGCGCGCGAGGGCCCGCAGCGCCGGCTCAGCATACGAACCGCCGACCGGGTCGATGACCACCCGAGCGGCGTCGCCGGTGAGTTCGCGGACGCGGGATTTCAGGTCCTCACGGTCGTAGTCGACGGTGGCCTCGGCGCCACGCCGCCGGCACAGCTCGAGCTTCTCCGGGCTGGACGCCGCGGCCAGCACCCGGGCGTTCATAGCCACCGCCAGGTCGACGGCGGCCAGACCCACCCCGCCCGCGGCGCCGAGCACGACAACCCATTCCCCCTGCTGGACTTCGGCTATCGATCGCAAAGCATGGTAAGCGGTGCGATAGGTGACGCCGAACGCCGCGGCCGATGCGAAGTTCACGTTGTCGGGAATCTCCGCGACGGCAGGTGCGTAGAGCAGAGCTTGCTCGGCGAAGGCCCCGACAGGTGTGCTGGCGAAGACGCGCTGGCCCGGTCGAAAAGGCACGTCCGTGCCGACGGCCAGCACTTCGCCCGCCAATTCGCTGCCCGGGATGAACGGAACCGGAATCTTGATTTGATACTTGCCGGCGATCAGGAGCACGTCGGGGAAGTTGACCGCGGCGGCGTGCACCCGTACCAGCAGCTGGCCGGGGCCCGGCACGGGTTCGGCGACCTCTTCGATAACCAGGTCATCCGGCGTGCCGTAGGAGCGGCAGACGACTGCTCGCATCAATCGACCCCCAGCCCTTTGAGACAGAACCGCACCACGTGTGCGATGTCGTCGGGCCCGGGCCGATCGGCCGAACCCATGTACCGTCGCATCGTCGCGGCAGTGCAGCAGAACACCGCATCGACGTCGCGTTCGACATCGGCGCTGCCCAGCATGGCGATCGGCTCGATCAGCAGATCGCGCAACGGGTGCATCATTTCCTGGTCGGCCGCACGCCAGTTGGTCCCGGCTGACATCTGCCCGGCCGCGGCGCGGCTCTTGCTGATCAGGTCTGGCTCGGCGACCTGCGCGAGGGTGCCCTCGATCCAGCGCGCAATCTTGTCATGCGCGCTGGATTCCTTCGCCATCTGATGCTGCAGGTAGGACACGACGATCGCCACTCCGCGTTCCATCACCGCCAGAATGAGTTCGTCCTTGCCGGCGAAATATCGGTAGAACGCCTTGTTCGATGATCCGGCCGCGGCGACGATGTCGCTGACGCGGGGCGCCTCCGGCGCGACGCGTTCCATCACCCGCACCGCCGCGGCCAGGATGCGTTCGACCTCTTCGGTTGCCTCACGCTGGCGGTCGTCGAGAGCACGCTCGACGGCTGCGGTAACCCTGTCGTTCACGGGGAATCGGGAAGCGCGGGAACGCGACCGACGAGGTGGCCGTACTTGGCACGCGCGGCATCACGGCGGACATCCAGCATCTCGCTCGGCCATTCCGCGTCCTCGGCCTCGTACCCCTTGAACAGCATTCGGGCCAGGTTGACCTTGTGTGCCTCGGTGGGCCCGTCCGCCAGCCCGAGCGCGATGCCGCCGAGTAATACGTTGACCAGTGGCAGCTGGTCGGTGAGACCGAGCGCGCCGTGCACCTGGATCGCACGCAGTGCAATTGATTTCAGCACCTGCGATGCCAAGATCTTGCAGGCTGCGATCTCGGCCCGGGCCGCACGCTCGTTGCCGCTGTCGATCAGCCACGCGGCGTGCAGCACAGTCAGCCGGAACGGTATCAACTCGGTGTAGGAGTCGGCTACGAACTCCTGCACCAGTTGTTTTTCCGCGAGCAAACTACCCTGTGTGAAGCGGCTTTTCGCACGCCGCGACATCATCTCGACGGCGCGCTGCGCCATCCCGATCGCGCGCATCGCGTGATGCAGCCGCCCGCCGGCCAGTCGGGTCTGCAGAATCAGAAAGCCCTGACCGGGCTCACCGAGCAACGCATCCGAAGGAACCCGCACCCCGTCGTAATGCACCAGGGAATGCCCCGGCTCGTGGGGATCCGCTCCAACCAGGTGGTGAGTGGCTTCCAGGTTCAGGCCCTCGGTCCCTGCCGGGATCAGGAACGTCGAGGCGCCTTGGTGCACCGGCACGTCGGGATCGGTGATCGCCACGACGATAAAGAACGAGGCGACCGCCGCATTGGAGGAAAAGTACTTGTGTCCGGTGATGACCCAGTCCGAGCCGTCGCGGACGGCGCGGGTGGTGAAGACCCTTGGATCGGCACCGCCCTGCGGCTCCGTCATCGAAAAGCAAGAGAAGATCTCCCCGGACAGCAACCCGGCCAGATAGCGGTCCTTCTGAACTTGGGTTCCGAAACGGGCGATGATCTCGGCATTGCCGGTGTCGGGTGCCTGCGTTCCGAACACGATCGGGGCCCACTGGCTGCGGCCCAGAATCTCGTTGATCAATGTCAGCTTCACCGCACCGAAGCCCTGGCCGCCTAGGTCCGGTCCCAAATGCGGTGCCCACAAGCCGTTGTCGCGGACCTGCTGCTTGAGCGGGTCTACAACGCGGCGCCGTTCATCGTTGAGCGGCAGGAACTCGCAGCCCGGGAACAGCACTTCCAGGGGTTCGACCTCCTCGCGCACAAACTCGCGGATCCAGTCGAGTTTCTTCTCGAACTCCGGTTCGGTGGAGAAATCCCAAGACATTCGAATACTCCTCAGTGTTTACGGGAAGCCGCCGTCGACGCGCACGATAGAACCGGTGGTGAAGCTGGATGCATCGGAAGCCAGGAACAATGCTGCGCCGACGATTTCGGGTGGGTCCCCGGCGCGTTGCAGCGACATATGGCCGAACGTATTGGTTTCCACCTTGTCGAGATTCCAGGCCTTGCTGACATCGGTCAAAAATGGTCCCGCCATCAGCGTGTTGACCCGTACGGTCGGGCCGAACGCCCGCGCCAGGCCTTCGGTCATGGCGTTGAGCCCGGCCTTGGCCGCGGCGTAGGGAATCATGCCGGCATCCGGACGCAGCGAGCCGGCAGAACTCACATTGATGATCGACCCGCTGCCGGCGGCCACCATGCGCTCGCCCACCAGGGCCGATAACCGGAACGGCCCCTTGAAGTTGAGGTTGACCACTGCGTCGAAGAGCTTCTCGGTGACATCGGTCAGCTTGTCGTAGAGCGGAGACATGCCGGCATTGTTGATCAACGTGTCGACCTTGCCGAACCGGTCGTAGGTCGCCTCAACCAATCCGTCGAGCTGATCCCAGCGCCCCACATGCACTTGGTACGGCATGGCGGCGCGGCCGGTCTCGGTCTCGATCTCTTTGGCCACCGACACGCAGTTGTCCATGTTGCGGCTGGCGATCACCACGTCGGCCCCACTGCGCGCGGCGGCAAACGCCATTTCACGTCCCAGTCCGCGACTGCCCCCGGTGATCAGCACTACCCGATCCGTCAGGTCGAAAAGTTTTTCCGCATAGCTTATTTCGCGGCTCATCTGATTAAGCCTTGCTCGGTAACGACCGGGCGAGCTCGGCCGCGGTGGCGATGAGCTGCGGGATCATCGACCCGAAAGCGTCGGCGATCGTGGGATCGACTGCGCCTTTCCGGGGCCCGGAACGCACCGCGGCCGCGTAGGTCTTCTCCAGCACAATGCCGAGTTTCCAGTTGGCCAGCACCAGGTAGTAGTCGATGTTCTCGGTGGAGAGCCCGCTGATCTTCTCGTAGTGCTCCAATAGTTCGCTGCGCCTGGGCATGCCGCGCATGTCCAAATAGAACCCGTCGGCGCGGGGATTTTCGCCGTCGTAGCCCAACAGCGCCCAGGCGAGATCCAGCAGCGGATCACCGACCGTCGTCATCTCCCAGTCCACGATCGCGGCCAGTCGAGCCGGGCCTCCGTGCTCGAACATGACATTGGCGAACTGATAGTCACCGTGCATGATGCCCGCCCGGTATTGCGAGGGCCGGTTGCGGCGGAGCCAGTCGGAGGCCTCCTCCAGACCGGGAAGCTCACGCACCTTGTAGCTGTCCAGAAACGACAGCCAGCGATCTACCTGGCGTTCGTGGAAGCCGTCGGGGCGCCCGAAGCCGTCGAGGCCCTGGGCGCGCCAGTCCACCCTGCCCAGCTTGGCGGCGCCCTCGACGAGTTCGAAGGCCAGCCCGCGCCGCGCCGCCAGGTCGCCGTCGAACGGCGCCTGCCACCCGCCGTCCATCGGGCTCCACCCGTCTATTGCCTGCATCACGTAGAACGGCATCCCGAGCACGGTGCCGGTGTCATCGGCGGCGATCAGACTCGCGTGCGGCACGTCGGTGCCGGACAGGGCCCGTACCAGCCGGATCTCTCGCAACAAGCCGTCGATACGGGCCGCGTCGGCGCGTGCGCCGGGCATCCGGAGCACCATGCGCTCAGCCGTGTGCCCCGAACCGCGTTGGATCAGATACAGGGTGTTCTGCGAACCCCCCTTGAGCAGTTGCAGTTGCGGTTCTTCGCCGTTGCCCGGCGCGTCGTTCTCATCGAGCCATCGACCAAGAACACCCGGGTCCAGTTGAGCCTCGCCAGCAGCCGCCATTGTCCGCACACCCCACTCTCTAGATGGAGAATAGCATTCTCCTGCGCCTGGGACGGTGCCGCGGCCGCCCTCATGTAAGGCTTAGCGGCATGCAAGTGCTTCTGGTCCGGCATGCGTTACCGCTGCGGAGCGAACATGGCGAGGGTTCCGACCCCAACCTCTCGGATGAAGGGATCTCGCAGATCGCGCGCCTACCTGAGGCGTTGGCCAGGTTTCCCATCACCCGCGTCGTCAGCAGCCCGCAGCGCCGCGCCATCCAGACCGCCGAACCAGTCGCGGCGGCGCGGGAACTGCCCGTCGAGATCGACGACCGGTTCGCCGAATATGACCGTGACCTTCCGGCATACATCCCCGTCGAGCAGATCCGCGCGGAAAACCCCAAGGAATGGGCCCGACTGGTCCAGGGGCATCTGCCCAGTGCGGTCGACGAAGTCGCCTTTCGGGCGCGGGTGCTGGCGGCGGTGGCCGATCTTGTCGCCAGTGTCGACCCCGACGACACCGTCGCGGTGTTCAGCCATGGCGGGGTAATCAACCTGCTCCTGCACGAGATTCTGGGAACGGCCCGGATCTTGTCCTTTCAGGTGGACTACGCATCGGTGACGCGCCTGCTGTATTCGCGATCCGGCCAGGCGATGGTGGCGTCGGTCAACACGACCGAACACGTGTGGGACCTGTTGCCCCGCAATCAGCGCCTACTCGATGGCATTTAGCCGGGGTAACGACTTCGCCACCGAAGGGACAAGTTGTTCACGCTGGGCAGTCGGCGATGGTAAACAAGTTCGGTGACTTCAGCTGACCGCCTTGACGGGCTGGACCTGCCCGCGCTGGACCGGTATCTGAGTTCGCTCGGCATCGAGCGTGACGGCGAATTGCGGGCGGACTTCATCTCCGGGGGACGCTCCAATCTGACGTTTCGCGTGTACGACGACAAGACGAATTGGCTGGTCCGGCGTCCGCCGCTGCACGGGTTGACACCGTCGGCGCACGATATGGCCCGCGAATACAAGGTTGTTGCGGCGCTGCAGGACACGGCCGTTCCGGTGGCGCGCACGATCGCCCTGTGCGCCGATGACTCGGTGCTGGGCGCGCCGTTCCAGATCGTTGAATTCGTTGCCGGGCAAGTGGTGCGCCGGCGCGCGCAACTCGAATCACTCAGCCGCACGGTCATCGACGGCTGCGTTGACTCGCTGATCCGGGTCCTCGTCGACCTGCACGACGTCGACCCGAACGCCGTGGGGCTGGCTGATTTCGGCAAACCCAGCGGCTACCTGGAACGCCAGGTTCGCCGATGGGGCTCGCAATGGGATCTGGTGCGGCTGCCAGACGACCACCGCGATGCCGATGTCCAGCGACTACATTCCGGTCTGCGCGAATCCATTCCGCCGCAGAGCCGAACCTCGATCGTGCACGGCGACTATCGGATCGACAACACCATTCTGGACGTCGACGACCCGACCCGGGTGCGCGCCGTTGTGGACTGGGAGCTCTCCACACTGGGAGACCCGCTCAGCGACGCGGCCTTGATGTGCGTCTACCGGGACCCTGCCCTGGACCTGATCGTCAATGCGCAAGCGGCGTGGACGTCGCCGCTGCTGCCGACGGCCGACGAGCTGGCAGACCGGTACTCGCTGGTTTCCGGGTTGCCGCTGGCGCACTGGGAGTTCTACATGGCGCTGGCGTATTTCAAGCTCGCCATCATCGCGGCCGGCATCGACTTCCGCAGGCGCATGTCCGACCAAGCGCGCGGCAAGGGTGACTCTGAGCACACACCCGAAGTCGTCGCGCCGTTAATCTCCCGCGGCCTGCACGAGCTCGGCAAGCTACCCGGCTAGAGGGTCTCGGTGCTTGCGGTCTGGACCGCGGTAGCTGCCGCGAAATGCCTTTTTGCCGTGCGCCGCAGCTGAAGCATCCGCGCGGTGCCGACCGCCACGGTGAGCAGACCGCCCGCCACTGCGGCCAGCAGAATGGCCACGCCTAGCGGCAAGGTCCAATGCCAGGCGAAGAACGCAAAGGACGCTGACGCCGTGTTCTGAGCTATGAAGATCAGCAGCAGGATCAGGGTCAGGAACCCGACAGTCAACGCGGACCACAGGGCGCCCGCGCGGGTGAACTTGACCGCCGGCTCCACGGGTGTCACAACGACGTGGGATTCCGGGGCCGGACTCGTCGAGTCAGAAGAGTGGCTGCTCATGTGTCCATCTTTGCCCCATCTGGCACAGAAAGAAACCGGCAACGCAGAAAACTTGCCGGCACCTGCGTCGGGGCAGCAGCGTGCCGCCGATTCTGGCGTTACTGTCAGCGGTATGGGGATGCTGCGGCGCCGGCGCAGTGCAACGGTGTGCGCGGCGATGTGGTCCGCCACGGTGTGCCTGCTTGCGGCGTGCAGCAATTCCGATCCGCTCGGGCCGGAAACCCGCGACGTCAAATCCATCGTGGTCGGCTCCGGTGACTTCCCGGAATCCGAGATCATCGCCGAAATCTATGCACAAGCTTTGCAGGCCAATGGCTTTGATGTCGGGAGGCGGATGGGAATCGGGAGCCGCGAGACGTATATCCCGGCGCTCAAAGACCATTCCATCGACCTCGTGCCGGAGTACATCGGCAATCTGTTGTTGTATTTCGAACCTGACTCCGGTGCAACCATGCTCGACGCCGTTGAGTTGGAGCTCTACAAGAAGCTGCCGGGCGACCTGTCGATTCTGACGCCCTCACCGGCTTCCGACACCGACACGATCAGCGTCACCGGCGCCACCGCCGGTTCGTGGCACTTGAAAACGATCGCTGACCTGGCCGCACACTCGCCGGATGTGAAGTTCGGTGCCTCATCGTCGTTCCAGAACCGGCCGTCCGGGCTGCCCGGATTGAAAAAGAAGTACGGACTCGACATCGAGCCGGGCAACTTCTTGGCCATCGAGGACGGTGGTGGTGCGGTGACCGCGCGTGCGCTGATTGAGGGACGCGTCAACGCCGCCAACGTCTTCAGCACGTCACCGGCCATCTCGCAACACCATTTGGTGGTGCTCGAAGACCCGGCCCACAATTTCTTGGCCGGCAACATTGTGCCGCTGGTGAATTCGCAGAAGAAGTCCGACCACCTCAAAGAGGTGTTGGACGCGGTATCGGCAAAGCTAAACTCGTCGGCGGTGGCCGCGCTGAACGCCACCGTGGAGGGCAACGCGGGTATAGATCCTGCCCAGGCTGCGCGAAATTGGGTACGGTACAACGGCTTCGACCATTCGATCGGGCAATGATCAGATTCGACTCATGATTAAATTCGATAAGGTCAGCAAGATATTTCCCGGCGATAACACCGCCGTTGATGAGCTGAGCCTGGAGGTCCCCGCCGGCAAGTTGACGGTTTTCGTCGGGTCCTCGGGCAGCGGCAAGACCACGGCGTTGCGGATGATCAACCGGATGATCGAGCCGACCAGTGGCACGATCACCGTCGACGGCGCCGACGTGTCGACCGTCAACCCGGTCAAGCTGCGGCTGGGAATCGGCTACGTCATCCAGAATGCCGGTTTGCTACCCCACCAGCGGGTTATCGACAATGTCGCGACGGTGCCGGTACTACAGGGCCAGCCTCGGCGGGCGGCCCGCAGAGCCGCCTACGCGGTGCTCGAACGCGTCGGGCTGGAGTCCACAGTCGCTACCCGCTATCCCGCGCAGCTATCCGGAGGCGAACAACAACGCGTCGGAGTGGCACGCGCCCTGGCTGCCGATCCACCCATCCTGCTGATGGACGAGCCGTTCTCGGCCGTCGACCCGGTCGTTCGTCACGAGCTGCAGAACGAAATCCTGCGTCTGCAAAGCGAATTGCGCAAGACCATCGTTTTCGTGACGCACGATATCGACGAGGCGCTCAAACTCGCCGATCAAGTCGCGGTCTTCGGGCGAGGCGGCGTGCTGCAGCAGTACGACGAACCAGCGCGCCTGCTGTCGCGGCCCGCCAACAATTTCGTGGCGAAGTTCATCGGTCTAGGCCGTGGCTATCGGTGGCTGCAGCTCATCGACGGGTCCGGGCTGCCGATGCACGATATGGAGCGGATCGCTGCGAACGGTCTCTCTGAGAGCGCCCAGGTTCTGCAGGCCTGGACGCTGGTGGTCGACGACGACGGCGTGCCGTTGGGGTGGATTGACGCCGACGGCCTGCGCAGCCATCGAGGTGGTGCGTCGTTGTCCGACACCCTTAGCGCCGTCGGTGCACAGTTCCGGCCGGGCGGAAACCTCAGCCAGGCTCTCGACGCGGCGCTGTCCTCGCCATCGTCAATGGGCATCGCCGTCGACCACGAGGGCAAGGTCGTCGGAGGCATACTGGCCACCGACGTGCTGGCCGCGGTGGAAGCCCGGCGGCGGGCCTGAACGGGATCGCGCATGCACTATCTCCTCAAGCACCACAACGACGCCTGGGCGCTGACGCTGGTGCACCTTCGGCTGTCACTGCTGCCCGTGCTGATCGGGCTGGCGATCGCGGTGCCGTTGGGCGTGGCTGTGCAGCGCGCCCCCTTGGCCCGCCGGCTGACGACGGCAACCGCGAGCGTCGTGTTCACCATCCCGTCGCTGGCGTTGTTCGTGGTCTTGCCGGTGATCATCGGAACACGAATCCTGGACGAGGCCAACGTCGTGGTCGCGCTGACCGCCTACACGGCGGCGCTGCTGGTGCGAGCGGTGCTCGAGGCGTTGGACGCGGTGCCGGTTGCAGTGCGTGACGCCGCCACCGCGATGGGCTACTCGCCGATCAAACGAATATTGAAAGTCGAACTACCGCTGTCGATTCCGGTGCTGATCGCGGGGATGCGGGTTGTCTTGGTGACCAATATCGCGATGGTATCGGTGGGCTCGGTGATCGGTGTCGGCGGCTTAGGGACGTGGTTCACCGCCGGGTATCAGACCAACAAAAGTGACCAGATCGTCGGGGGCATCATTGCCGTGCTGTTCCTTGCGTTCGTTATCGACATGCTGATCGTGTTGGCCGGCTGGCTGGCGACGCCCTGGGAACGTGCGACCCAGGCCAACCGGCGCCTGATGGTGTCTCCGATAGTGGGTGGCGCGCGATGAACTTCGTGGAACAGGCGGTGACGTACCTGTTCACCGCCGGCAACTGGACCGGGCCCGTCGGGTTGGCCTCACGTATTTTGGAGCATTTGGTGTACACCGGGGTCGCGGTAGGGGCGTCAGCGCTGGTAGCCATCCCGGTGGGGCTGTTCATCGGACACACCGGCCGCGGGACGTTGCTGGTGGTGGGCCTGGTCAACGGGTTGCGCGCGCTCCCGACGCTGGGCGTCCTGCTGCTGGGGGTGCTGTTGTTCGGGCTGCGGATGGGCCCCCCGCTGTTCGCCCTGATGCTGCTGGGCATCCCTTCGATGCTGGCTGGGACCTATGCGGGCATCGCCAACGTCGAGCCGTTGGTGGTTGATGCAGCCCGCGGGATGGGTATGACGGAGGCCCAGGTGCTGCTGCGCGTCGAGATTCCGAATGCGCTGCCGCTGATACTGGGCGGCCTGCGTAACGCGACGCTTCAGATAGTCGCTACCGCGACAGTGGCCGCCTACGCCAGTCTGGGTGGGTTGGGCCGGTACCTGATCGACGGGATCAAGGAGCGCGAATTCCAGCTCGCCCTGGTCGGTGCGCTGGCGGTGGCCGCTTTGGCGTTGATCCTGGACGGCTTGCTGGCGGCTGCGGTGTGGGTGTCTTTGCCGGGAACCGGCCGCCTGCGCAAGATTGTCGGCCGGTGAGGTCCGGCGGACGCAGTTACCGGCAAAGCCGCCCGGGTCCTTCGGACCCGACTACGGTAGAAGGGTGAATGAAGCCCCCTCCGATCCGGCCCGGCACGACTGGCCGGCGATGTTGACCTGGCGCGCGCAGGACGTCTCCCGCATGGAATCGGTGCGAGTGCAGTTGTCCGGCAAGCGAATCAAGGCCAACGGCCGTATTGTGGCCGCGGCCACCGCAAGCAATCCGGCGTTCGGTGCGTTCTACGAAATGCAGACTGACGAAAGCGGTGCAACCAAGCGGTTCGGGCTCACCGTCACGTTGGCCGAGCGGGAACGTCAGCTTGCCCTCGCCCGCGACGAGGAGAACATGTGGTTGGTGACCGACCACCAGGGGGAGAGGCGGGAGGCCTACAACGGCGCTCTCGACGTCGACGTGGTGTTAAGCCCGTTCTTCAACGCGTTGCCGATTCGGCGTCTCGGGCTGCAAGAACGCGCGGAATCGATCACGTTGCCGATGGTGTACGTGAATGTGCCCGAGATGACCGTCAGCGCGGCCACCGTGAGCTACAGCAGTACGGGAGGCCTGGAGGGGATCAAATTGCGCTCCCCGGTCGCCGACACCACGGTGAGTATCGACTCCGACGGGTTCATTTTGGACTATCCCGGATTGGCAGAGCGGATCTGATCACCCCACCGGCGCGGCCCGCGGCCGCCAATTCCTGGCGCCAGTTGTCCGCGCCGATAACGACGGCGAAGATGTCGGAGCGGGGGAAACTGTCGTAGCGGGTGTGCGCGGCGTGTCCCGCCTCGACCAGTTCAGCCACTGAGTTTTTGCAGGCCAGCGAGTCGCGGGCGCGACCGAGCAGCTCGATGACCTGGTCGAGCGCCCGCAGCAGTTGGCCCGAGTTGCCTTCGCACATGGCGCGCACCAGGTCCGGGGGGCTGGCGGCCACCCTGGTGCCATCGCGAAATGATCCCGCGGCCAGCGCAAAGGCCAGCGGCACCTCGGCGGCCGTGACGGCCAGGGCCTCGGCGAGCAGGTGGGGCAGATGTGAGATGGCAGCCGCCGCGGCATCGTGTTCATCGGATTTGGCCGGCACCACGAGCGCGCCACAGTCCAGCGCCAACCTCATCACCATCGACCACACGGTGGGATCCACGTCGTCGTCCACGCTGATCACCCAAGGGGTCCTGATGAACAAGCCGGCCTGGCCGGCCACCCAACCCGACTGCTCCGTGCCGGTCATCGGGTGACCGCCGACGAAGCGTTTCCGCAGGCCGGCCCCGGCGACCGCGTCGAGCACCGCGCCTTTGACGCTGGTCACGTCGGTCAGTGGACAGTCAGGTGCCACGTCGCGAATGTGGGCGAGCATGCTCGGCAATGCCGGCATCGGTACGGCCAGCACGATCAAGGCGTTGGTGTCGTTGGCGCGGGTCAGCGCGTCGGTGAGGTCGGTGGTGGCGTCAAAGCCGTCGCTTCGGGCGCCCTGCGCCCCTTCCACCGATCGGTTGTAGCCGAACACGTCGCGGCCGGCTGCCGCGGCGGCCCGCATGATCGACCCGCCGATCAGCCCCAACCCGAGCACGCACACCGGTGTCGCCGCAGCTGTCCCGGATGCCATCCCTGCCACAGTTCAAGGTTGGCACAGTTCGTCCGCCGGCGGTGACTCCGGCTGGCCATGACTCCCCTGCATTTGTCTGACGTATCTGGTCAGCTGGCCTCATCAGCGACTACCGTAATCGCCCATGGGAGCACAACGGGCCGCGGCGTCGGGCCCGTCCGCGGATTTGCCGGACGGCTTCGGGGTGGCTGTCGTGCGTGAAGAGGGCCAATGGCGCTGTTCCGCGATGGCTCCCAAGTCGCTGACAAGTCTTTCAGCCGCCGAGACAGAGTTGCGTGAACTGCGCAGCGCAGGTGCCGTCTTCGGCCTCATCGACGTCGATGACGAGTTCTTCGTCATCGTGCGCCCGGGGCCTTCCGGGACCCGGCTGCTGCTGTCGGACGCCACCGCCGCGCTTGACTACGATATCGCCGCGGAAGTGCTCGACAAGCTGGACGCCGACATCGATCCCGAAGATCTCGAAGATGCGGAACCGTTCGAGGAGGGCGACCTCGGGTTGCTGTCGGACATCGGGCTGCCCGAGGCGGTGCTTGGGGTGATTCTCGACCAGAACGACCTGTACGCCGATGAGCAGCTGGGCCGCATTGCCAGGGAGATGGGCTTCGCAGACCAGCTATCGGCAGTGATCGACCGCCTCGGTCGGTGACCCCCGACGAAGATCTGATTCGCACCGCACTGACGGTTGCGGCCACGGCGGGTCCTCGCGACGTACCGATCGGTGCGGTGGTCATCGGCGCCGATGGCAGCGAACTCGCCAGGGCGGTGAACGCCCGCGAGGCACTGGGCGACCCCACCGCGCACGCCGAGATTCTGGCGCTGCGGGCGGCGGCCGGTGTGCTCGGCGACGGATGGAGGCTGGAGGGGGCCACCCTGGCGGTCACCGTCGAGCCGTGCACCATGTGCGCAGGTGCCCTGGTGATGGCGCGCATCGCGCGGCTGGTGTTCGGAGCCTGGGAACCGAAGACCGGAGCGGTCGGATCGCTGTGGGACGTGGTCCGCGACCGGCGGCTGAACCATCGCCCCGCGGTACGCGGTGGAGTGCTCGCGGGGGAGTGTGCCGCACCGCTGGAGATCTTCTTCGCTCGACAGCGATTGGGGTGAGTCGCGTTTGGTTGGGTAAGCTGCTCGGCGGTGGCGTGTCCGAGCGGCCTAAGGAGCACGCCTCGAAAGCGTGTGACGGCTAAAACCGTCCGAGGGTTCAAATCCCTCCGCCACCGCCAATGCCCTCTGGCTGTTAAACGCAGCTCAGAGGGTATTTTGGCGTGGCTACCTGACTTGCGGGTGGGCCATGCTTCGGTGCTGCACTCCGGCCGGACGGTGTCGGGAAGGCTCGTCGCCGAGCAGGTAACGGCGCCGAAGCCGATCGATGTGCATCTGTGCCTCTGCGATGTCCCGTCGCAGTGCGGCCGCATCCAACCGAGTTGCGTGGCCGTGCGGGCCGGGGACATTCCGGCTGTCGGCCCAAACCAACTGGGCAGTCATCTCCCGCAATTGGTCGCATAAAGCGCGGACCAACTGCGCGGCCTGGGCTGGATCGCTCTCCTGCATCACGAGATCTTCGCACCCTGCTGCCGTCCGCGCCAGAGCTACCCGCCAAACCGTTACCGTCACGGTTTCTGAAGGCCGATGGGCGGCGGGAACGCCGGCGCGCTGGTGATCTGGGTGCGGGCGAGAAATCCTGCAGCGCAAGGGAACAGTTCGGCGAGCACGTCGTTATACGCAACGTGATTGTGGGGCAGAACACATGCTGCGGGCGCCCGGCTGCGTGTTCAGTCGGCGCCGGCGGGCGTGGTCACCGCTGCCCGCGTGCCGTTACCGATCGTCGAGCTCAGCTTCATCGATCCGCCCATGGCGTCAACGCGGACCGCCAGTGACGCGAGTCCGATGTGCCCTTGGGCGACACAACGATTCACGATGGCCGGATCGAACCCGATTCCGTCGTCGACGACGCTCAGCGTTATCGCGTCGGCCGCGCGCGCGAGGTGTACCCGGACGGTGTGTGCCCGCGAGTGCTTGTTTGCGTTGGCGAGCAATTCGCGGGCCGCCCGGTACAACAGGGACTGTGACCGAGGCCGACCGACCTCTTCAAGATCGGCTTCGATGGCGAAGTTCCCGCGATGCTCATAATCGCGAACCAGTTGACGCAGCGCGGCCGTGAGACCCACTTCGGTGAGCACCTGGGGATGCAGTGCGGTGACGGTGCTGCGCAGCCGGGTCGCCGTGTCCTGTACTGCCTGGTAGACGGCGTCCAGCCCCGGATCGCTATGCCGTTCGCGGATTTCGTCGAGTTCGAGCCGTGCCGCCAGCAGATCTTGCAGGGGTCCGTCGTGCAGTTGCTCGGCCAGGACTCGGGAGTGGCGCTCGTCGGCCCGCATCGCCTCCGACACAAGCGTGCGGCGCATGTCCAGCAATGCCGCCACGCGCGCCGCGGCGCGGGTCAGGAAGTAGCACATGGCGGTCATCGCAGCCGCCAACCACAGCAGCAATCCGAAATGGGTGTACACCACGCTCGGCAGCTCGACCGTGTCGTCGCGCTTGGAGTAGACGATCCATACGCTGAGATATCCGACGGCGGTGCAGATTCCGACGGCGGCCGCCAGCGCCGGGCGGTCCTGAAACGCCACCGAAATCGGCAGCAGGAAGAACACCGGCAGCAACGCCACGGTGGCGCCGCCCGAGACGACACATAGCGCCACCACGGTTAACACGTCGATAGCCGTCGAGACCCAGCCCGCCCACGACGGCACCGGGCCGCGCAGCACCACCACCACCCACACGAATGCGGCGACGCTGTAGAGGGTGAGTATTGCCGCATAAGCCCACGGCAACCAGTGCTCAACCTCCCACACTGAGACCAGCAAGACGATCAAACCGATCAGCGGCAGACGCAGAAACGCCGATAAGCGGACGGGTTCGGCGGCAATGAAGTCGACGAGTCGAGCCAGCGGGCGGGCCATGCTATTCGAGCAGCCCGCGCCGCATCGCGGCCGCAACGGCCGCGGCGCGATCGCCGACGCCGAGTTTCTCGTACAACCGTTGCACGTGGGTCTTGACAGTGGAGGGCGCCAGGTACAGCTCGGCGGCGATCGCGGGGATGCTGCGACCTTGGGCGATGAAATCCAGCACCTCACGCTCGCGGGGGCTGAGCACGGGTGAAGGGTCCTCGCCGCGCCGGCGGATCTCCCCCGCCAGACCCGCGGCAAGGGCCGCCGACACGACATCGCGGCCGTTAGCGCAGTCGAGCACACCTTTCACGATCTCGGTTTTCGTCGATTCTTTGGGCAGGAATCCCGCGGCACCCTCCGCCAGGGCGTGGAAGACGATCGCGGACTCATCGTGCGCCGACAGCAACAACACCCGTGTTGGCAGGTCATCACGGCGTACCGCGGCGGCGACCTTTGCACCGTCCATCCCCGGCATCCGGTAATCCAGCAGGGCGACGTGCGGCAGATGGGTCTTGATCAGAGCCAAGGCAGCGACGCCGTCACCGGCTTCGGCGACGACATCCACCACACCGCTCGACGTCAGCGCGCGCACGAGTCCGTCGCGAAACAGCGGGTGATCTTCGCCCACTACCACGCGTACTTTCTCGGTCGCGTTCGCGCCGGTCATGCCGCTTAGTGTTGCATAGCCGTTCCCGCGGTTCCCCCAATCGGGGGACGCGCGATTCATCCCGCGCACCACCGGGTAGAGGGACAGACACCGAGAAGCCGCGCCGGAATAGTCATGGGCAGGCTGGCAAACGCCGGCAGAAGGATCGAAGGCCCGGCGCGCAGGTGGGTCTTCCACCGCATACAGGAGTATGTACATGGACGTAGTCATCGGCGACGACTCCGGGGAACCCGAAAACCGTATCGCGTGGGTGTCGAAGGCGAAGTGTCGTTCCGTCGATCCCGACGAACTCTTTGTTGGCGGAGCGGCGCAGCGCAAAGCGGCCAATATTTGTCGGCACTGTCCCGTCATGGCCGAGTGCCTCGCCGACGCGCTCGACAACCAGATGGACTGGGGTGTTTGGGGCGGCATGACGGTACGCCAGCGGCGGGTGTTGCTCAAGCAACACCCTGAGGTGAATTCCTGGTCGGAATTCTTCGCCGCCCAGCGCAGGCGTCGCAGCACCGGCTAACCGGTGGGATCATTGCGTGATGGACGCGGACGACCCTGAGCAGTACATCCGCGATAGGGAACGCGGGGTCAGCCAGACACCGGAGACGGGTTCGGGACCACCGTTGGGTGGCACGGGACTCTCACGCCGCAGGGCCGGGGTGCTGGTATTGGCGTGCGCGGCCGGGATCGTGCTGGTGAGCGTTTTCCTTAAGTTCGGGGGATTTGACTTCGGCAATCCGTTCGGCCCGACAACCGTGCAGGGAAACCTGATCATGGAAAATAGCGGGGCGACGGACACGATCGCGTGCAACGACGGGGATCTGAAGCTCGACGGCGACAACAACAAATACACCGTCACCGGACACTGTCGCAGGCTTGAGGTCTTTGGTAGCGCAAATCATGTCACTGTCGAAAGCGCCGACACCATCAGTGCTTTCGGCGACGACAACGCGATGATCTACCACTCGGGCTCACCCAGAATTAGTACGACGGGAAGCAACGACATCGTCTCTCGCGGCTGAAACGCCTCAGTCCCGAAGTCCCGCCCGCGTCTCGGGGTGGACGAACCTTTCGCCTGGCACCCGACATCGTGCAACGAATTGGTAACGAATTCCGGCTGCCTGCCGATATAGGGGACGTGAACGGGCTGATTGCTGGAATCAAGGCCAACGGGATTGTGGCTGCCGTTGCTGTGAGCAGCGCACTGTCGCTGGGAGTAGCGGTGGCCACGGCACCGGGCAGTGCGGATGCGACGGCGGACCTGATCACAGGCCCCACGACCGACCGGAACCCCCTCAGAGATTACGAGGGCTACTGCACGTGGGGTGCGCAAGAACAGATACACGAGCACACTGGCTACTACGTCAAAGCGCTCACCGGAAACGCTGAGAACTGGGCCGACCAAGCCGTGGCGGCAGGCTTGACGGTAGTGGCCGACCCGCGGCCCCACTCCATCGCCGTCTTCAGCCGCTCGCTGGTCGGGGGCGTCGGACACGTCGCCTGGGTCGAGGCCGTCAACGGCCGGCAGATAACCATCACTGAAATGAACAGCGGCCCCGGGGCCACCGTCGACAACGGATACCACACCGCGGGCTTCCATGAATTCGACACCCGCACCGTCGAAGATGTCCCGGGGATGATCTACATCGTGATCCCCTGAGCGGCTCAAGCCTGGGGCTGCCCCGCGGTCAGACTTCGGATCGTTTGAATTTCGCTGTCCCGATAGGGCCGCCCATCGGGTAGCAACAGGTCGCTGAACCATACTTTCGGAGGTGTTGGGTATGGGTGGTCCCACGAATCCCAAGGTAGATACGTCTGGGTCTTACCGGCCACCAAACCCCAATTGAATGCACCAACGTTGTGCCGCTTTGCGATTGGCAGAATCCCCTCAACGTTGCTACCGCGAGGCCGAGCCAGGTATTCGGTGCATACGATCGGTCGGCCCAGCGGAGCAAGCTCGGCGATCCGGGCCTCGAAGTCGGCCGGGGTGGCGTAGGAGTGGAAGGTGATCACGTCGGCGTTGTCCAGTTGAATCCCACTGATCGTGCTGCGGCTCCCCGGATCTCCCCAATTCCCATTCCAGACACCACTCGTCAACGGTTGAACGGGGTCGACTGAACGCGCCCACCGGAACACCTGGGGAAGCAGGTCGGCGACGAGCTGCTGCTTGTCCTTGCGCTCCACACTGCGATACACGCGCGCGGGGTTGTCGGGCTCATTCCACAGGTCCCAACCCAAAACGCGGTCGTCATTGCGGAATTGGGTCAGCACTCCCGCGACATAGTCTTGCAGAACGCCTCGGTATCGCGGGTCACCGAGGTGTTCAGCGCCCGGGCTTTGCACCCAACCGGAGTTGTGCACGCCAGGCCTCGGTGCGCGCTGGGGACCGAGTCTGGGGAACGGATCCCAACAGGAGTCAAACAACACAAAGAGTGGCTTGATGCCGCGGTTCGCGGCGATGCCCACGAACTGCGCAAGGCGGTTTTGGAAGCCTTGTCGATCCTGAGCCCACAGTTGATCGTGAAGGAACACCCGCATCGTGTTGAACCCGTGCGATCGGGCCACACCCAGCTCCCTGTCGATGCGTTGGGGGTCATACGTGGCCGGCTGGAACATCTCGAGCTGATTGATGGCGTTCGATGTGACGTAATTGGCGCCGACGAGCCAGCCCTGCGCTTGATACCAACGGTTCGCACGGTCGGCCGACCACCGGCCAGGTTCGGCGGCGGCGCGGGGAGCTTGGGCCAGCGCCGTGCCTATTGCCAGTGCCAGCGGTAGTTTCAGAGCCGTTCGGCGGTGCACGAACTGACACTATTTTGCCGGGCGGCGCTGACCGGTTCGCCGTCAGCTGTCGTTGTGAATTGTTATCTCGTTGTCACCAAGCGGTTCTCATGGCAGCACGGTGTGCATCAACATCACGTCGTATGCCGACCACAGCGAAAGGTTGAAGTACAGATCTTTGCCCGACGACCAGGGATGGATCATCGGCGCGTAGATGCCACCGGGCATCTGGAACGACGACACGAGCGGCTGTTCTGGACTCCATGGCCCTTGCGGAGTGGGCGCGGTCCGTGCCACGACGTCGTTGCTGCCGCCGTTGGTGTACAGCACCAGGTATTGCTTGAGATAGGTGTTGTACTGGGCTGACATTTCACCCACGGGGCCCGGGAAAATCGGCGTCGCCGCCCCGGGATTGTTCGGCACCCAGTGCCCGTCTCCGTCACCGTTCCAGTACTGGTACTTGGTCAGGTCCGGAAGTGCGCCCTGGGGAACTCGCGAGAGGAATGCCGCGCCGCTGCGTCCCGACGGGGTTCCGAACGAGTACAGGTAACCGTCGTTACCCGGCATGAAGGCCGCCATCTGGAAGTTCTCGTTTCCCGGAGTGAAGCCGGCTCCGGGGACGGCATCCGGGGAGGCCGTGCGGATAGAGCCGGGGAAGATCCCCCAGTTCTGCCCATTGTCGGTGGACCGCGCGATCGCCGAGTAGTTCGTCGACCATTCGCCGTCGCGGCCCCACTGCCTGATCGACATGTAGCTCATGTACTGGACTCTGCCGATAGAGGTGGCGGCGGTCGGAATGATGCCCGTCTCGTGCGTCGCCTTGTGGATCGTGTTGACGATCTGTTTGGAGAGGTGGTTGGCCCACACCGGAGAGCCGGAGTAATTGTCGTTTGGCACGCCGTCCGCGATGTGGATTCCGTGCGAAAGGTCATGGTCTGAGCTGCGGAACAGCGTGTTGTATCGCCATTCCTGGCCGTGCACCTTGCAATACCCGAAGGTATCGCCAAAAGCCATCAGTATCTGGTGGTTGGCGGGATCACCGTTGTCCCAAGGGATCCCGAGGTCGGTCCCGGATATCCCGAAACGTTGCAGGGTTTTGTTCGGGCCGTTCGGTCCGGTCACCCAGTCGACGAGCGACGTCGGCGCCCCCGCGATCGAGGGAGGTGGCTCTGCTGGATCCGCTGCCGGCTGCGGCGCCGGCTTCGGCTGAACTGGAGCCGCGTTGGGCTTCAGCGGAGCGGCGTTGGGCGACTTCGGGTTAGCCGGGGCGGGTGGATTGGGCCCGGGTGGAGCTACCGCAGCTTGGTTTTGCAGCGTTGCGGAATACGGAGTACCCGGGGAAGCCGGCTTGAGCAAGGAAGCGATTAGCGGCCCCAGCTTGGGTAGCGGCGCCTGGTCGTTCGTGTGAGTTGGCCGACGTCCAGTCGGTGGTTGGACCACCGGCTGGGGAGCGGGCATGTCGCGGGGAGCCGCGGGGGGATCGGCGTTGGCTTCTGCGGAGCTGCAAGCCGTCGCGTTCGCTGACGGCGCGAGGCCCATCGCAGCGATGAACGCGACAGCGGAGGCTGACGCCACCGCTAACGAAGCGCTCCGAAAAATCGCCGACATGTAGCACCTTTCGAGGAACAGTCCCGACGCATCGATGTCGGTAGCTGACTCATGTGACGATAGTGACTCAAGGGGCGTTTGTGATCACGGATTCACCAATAGGTATGCATCCGAGACCGCGCCGCAACCCACTGTGAAGTCGCCGAACACGCGTGCCGCGTCGCGGCGTTCTAGCGCAGCTTCCGGCCGTAATTATCGGGAACACTGCCGGTGAAGATCATGACCGCGTCAATGACGGCCCAAACCATGACGGCCACCAGCAGGGGAAGGCCGAGCAGGCAGAACAGGCTGAAGAAGAATGCGAACAGCCCAAGGCTCAACTGCACAGCGCCAATGGTCGTCGAGCCGATGTAGAAGCGGCCTATGCCGAGGAAGCCAAGGAATAGCTGGAGAAAGCCGGCGGCGACGGCCGACTTATCCGAAAGGGGTGTTCCGGTGACCGGATCGCGTCCGAATGGCGCGTGGGGATCTACTCCGTATCCCGGCGTGGGATAGCCGGGGTACGGATAAACGGGATCGCCGGGGTAGGGGAGCGGCTGTTGGTAGCCGGGTTGCCCCGGGTAGCCCGGCTGAGGTGGATTCTGCGGAATCTGCGGATCCTGAGGCGGTCCGTAGCCCGGGGGCTGTCCGCTCCAGGGTGGCTCTCCTGACGGATTGCCGGGTTGGTTCGGCGTCGTCATTGGTTTGAGTACCCCCTGTGTCGCCTGGCTGCCTAACGGTACATTCGACACAATAAATGTCGAGGAGGCGGCTGCATGGCTTCTGCCGGCCCCGACACTTTTGACATCGATTTCGATGATCTGACGACGCCCGAACTCACTCACGTTCAGCGTCAGATCTTGCAGTTCACCGAGGCCAAACACGTCGAGTTCAATATCGCCCAGATGCTTGCCGAAGCCATTGACCAGGCAGGCCTGAAGGGCGGGGCCGACGACCTCGACGACACCGACGGCTTCGAAGGGCGCCTGGCCGCACACGTGGCCGCGATCGAAGCCGATGACGGACTGACCCAGTTGGCTCGCTGGTCGCTGCGACAGCGGGTGGTTCGCCTGCTGCGTAACCGGCTGTCGCTGACCGACCTCATCAAACGCTATCCCGAGATCGAGTCGATCCCCATCGAGAAGCCCTTCATCGTGGTCGGGATGCCGCGCTCCGGCACCACCCATCTGGTCAATCTCATTGCGGCCGATCCACGCCGGCGTGCCCTGCCGTACTGGGAAAGCCAGGACCCGATACCGGCGCTGGGCGAGGGGCCCGACATCGACGGAGTCGATCCGCGCTACGGGCGAGCCAGGTCCGAGCACGATGCACTGATGGCCAGCGCGCCGGTGGTGGCGGCCATGCATGACCGGTTCCCCGAGGCGATCGAGGAAGAAGTCGAACTCCTCGATCTCGACCTGGCCGGATACGTCTTGGAATGGCATGCGCGAGTGCCGGACTGGCGCGACTATTACCTCGGACTGGACCAGAACCGGCACTACGCGTACATGAAGAGAGTCCTGCAGGCCCTGACGTTTCTGCGCGGCCCGCGGACATGGGTGCTCAAGAGCCCCCAGCACTGCGAACAGCTTGGTCCCCTGATGACGACCTTTCCCGACGCGACGGTGGCGTTCACCCACCGCGACCCGGTCGCGGTTGTCCAGTCGACGATCACGATGATGGCCTACTCGGATCGGCTGCGCCGCAAGAGCATCGACCCAGGATGGCTGCTGGACTACTGGAGCGATCGAGTGCACCGACTGCTCAGCGCATGCGTGCGCGACCGCGATCTGGTGCCGGCCGAACACAGCATCGACATCAGCTTCGCGCACCTGAATGGCAACGAAATGCCGTTACTGGAACAGCTCTACCAGCGCGCCGACGTGGAATTGACACCGAAGGTGCGGGAACGGTTCCAGCAATACCTGGACGGCAATCCGCGGGGCAAGCACGGCCGCATCAACTATGACCTGCAACGGCACTTCGGCATCTCGCCCGAGGAGCTTCGCGAGCGTTTCACATTCTACTTCAACAGGTTCGACGTATGCCCCGAATAATCCGCAAAAAGATGAAACAAGATGAAAGGGACGTCAGCGATGAGTACCGACGCCCACCAGTTCGAACCGGTGTTTCGCAACCGGCCGGGCGCCGACGCGATGCGGCCGGCGGCGGCAGCGGCAGCCGAGCAGATCGCCCCGGGCTTGTGGTGCTCGCCAGGCCTGTCGAACGCCTACCTGCTGACCACCGGCGAGGGCCGGGTGATCATCAACACGGGCATGGGCTTCGAGGGGCCGGTACACCGGGCCAACTTCGACGCCGTTGATTCCTCGCCGGTCCGCTACATCATCTTCACTCAGGGCCACGTCGATCACGTCGGTGGCCTCGACAGCGTCCGCGATCCCGATACAACGGTTGTCGCGCAGGCTAACTGGACCGCGTGGCGGGACGACAACGAGCGCCTTATCCCGTATCGGGCCAGCCGCAGCGCATTTGCCTTCAAAGACACCCTGACAGCAGGCATCCAGGCGATTCAACGGCGTCTGGGTACCAAACGCCTGGCCGGCCAGAGCGTGCCCAGCGTTGACCTCGACTTCGAGGACACGCTCACTCTGGAGATCGGCGGGCGACGACTGGAACTTCTATCGGTGCCCGGCGGGGAGACTACCGATTCCCTGGTGGTGTGGCTGCCGGAGGAGCGGATATGCCTGTGCGGAAATACCTTCGGCCCGACGTTCGGTCACATCCCCAACCTTGTCACCATGCGCGGCGACCGGTATCGGGACGCCCTGACCGCCGTTGCGTCAGTCGAACGGGTGCGCAGTCTGGCGCCCGAACTCCTGGTGACCGGTCACTTTGAACCGATCGCGGGTGCCGACCGCATCAATGCCGAGTTGATCCGGCTGCGTGATGCCATCCGGTACATTCACGACCAGACGGTCGCGGGGATGAACGCTGGCAAGGACGTCCAGACCCTGATGCGCGAGGTCACCTTGCCCGCGGAATGCGAAGTGGGGCAGGGCTATGGGAAGGTCGCGTGGGATGTGCGGGCCGTTTGGGAGAACTACTCGGGCTGGTTCCACCACCGGTCGACGACCGAGCTTTATCCGGTCGGTTTCGATGCCGTCACCGCTGACGTGGTCGAATTGGCGGGAGCCGACGCGCTGCTGGATCGGGCGCGGGCACACCTGCACGCCGGCCGTCCACTGCACGCCATCTACCTTGCCGAGCTTGTCCCCGCCGACGATCTAGCCGCGCGCGCGGTATTGCGGGAAGCTCACGAAATGCTCTTGGCCGAAAGCACCAACTTCTGGGAATCCGCTTGGCTCAGGCAACAAATAGTCAGCAACTCGTGACGGAAAGGTACGGATCATGGCATTCGCACTACGACCCGCGGACTTCTATCACACCGGCATCATCGTGCCCGACCTCGATGATGCGATGGCCCGCCTCAGCGCGTTGGCCGGCTACCGGTGGATCACGCCCCTCACGTATACGCTGCCTTTCCGCACGACCGCCGGGACCCGCGAGCTCACCTCGACGTTCGTCTACTCGCTGGAAAGTCCCCATGTTGAACTGATCCAGGAGGTTCCCGGATCCGCATGGGTGGCGGCTCCCGGCAACTCCATCCATCACCTCGGCTACTTCACTGACAACCTCGCCGAATCCGCCCAATTGCTGGAGGGTCAAGGCTTCGCCTTCGAAGCGACCGCCGACGTCTCGCCACCGGATCTGGCGCTGTTCGCCTACTACGTCGACGCATTCGGTACCCGCTTCGAGATCGTCGATCGCGCACTCTTCCCTGACTTTCCGGCGTTCCTGCAGTCACAAGCGCCCGCAGACGCCTGACCGGGGGCCGCAGATGTTATTGACGGTGCTTCGCTTCAACTTCGCTTCCCCGCAAGGAGAACCACGCACGCAGGGCAAACTGATCTCGGCCGCGCTCGAATTGGCGCAGTGGGGCGAGTCGCGCGGGATCACCATGGTCAGCGTCGATGAGCATCACGCCACCGGGCAGGGATGGAGCTGCAATCCCATCATGGCCGCTGCGATGGTCCTGGCGCGAACCGAGAGGCTGATCGCCAGCGTGGACTGTGCGCTGGGACCGTTGTGGAATCCGGTCCGGCTGGCCGAGGACATCGGGCTGGTCGACAACATGAGTCGTGGCCGGCTGCACACTACGGTGGGTCTTGGCTACCGCACCATCGAATATGAAACGCTCGGAGTGGATTTCAGCCAGCGCGGCAAGCTGATGGACGGCCTGGTCGAGCGAATGCTGTCCGTGTGGTCGGACACGGAAGTCGGTGCCGGTACCTGGACGCGGCCGCATCCGCCGCTGTACGTCGGCGGTGGCGCGCGTGCCACCGCGCGGCGCGCGGCGCGTTTTGGGTTGCCGCTAAGCCTGGCCGACTACCTGCCCGACATCGACGCCTACTATCGCGAACTGTGCGCCACGGCCGGCATCACCCCGTTCGTCATCATGCCGGGCCCGATCAACCGCGGAATGATCTACCTGCACGAGGATCCAGACCGGGCGTGGTCCGAACTCGGTGATCATATCCTTTGGGAGGCAGTCACTTACGGTGGATGGTCAACGGACGAGCGATCCCTCATGCATCTGCCCGGGGTTCAGACGTTGGACGAGGTCAGGGCGTCGGGACGGTACCGGTTCCTGACTCCCGACCAGCTCATCGCGGAAGTCCGCGACGCCAAGCACTACGGGCCGCTGGTGTTGCACCCGCTGGTCGGTGGGATGCCGATCGACGAAGCCTGGAAGTCGGTCCAGCTCCTGACCGACACCGTGTTACCCGCCCTTGCGTGAAGGTAGGTTTATTAAAGCTCCAACTGTGCCGGCGGCGTCCAACTGCTCACCTGAAGCGGAAGTGAGACCACGTCGGTGCCGCCGTTCACCACGATCACCCAGCGGCCATCAGATGGCAGGTTTACGGCGAGATCGAAGAAAGCGAAACCCGGGAACTCCCCGATGGACGCCTCCGGTACCTCGAACTGCTGCTCCAGTGGCTCGTCGAATGTGGGAGACCTGATCTCGACGGTTACCCGCCGCGCGTCCGAATCTTCACCGTCAGCTCGCGTCAGCACCACGAGCATGAATTGAGCCCACCGGTCAGGGCCGACCGTATATCTGGACAGCACGCCGCCCTGGACGTTGAGTTTGTTGTCCACCGTCGCGGCCGCTTCGGCAAGGAAGGCTCCGGTCATAATCACACGCGTAACCTACCGCGCAAACGGTCGGACCGGTACGGGGTAATTCGTGGCTTCGGCCCAGTGCGTCTGTCCTTCGATCCCGAACCTATGCAGAAGTTCATTCAGACTTCTCGCCCGGGAGCGTGATACTAGACATGTGCCGGATCGCAATGTGCTGGGTGACGAGCTGGAAATGTGCGGGACCGACCCACTCACCGGCTTCTATCGCGATGGGTGCTGCTCGACCGGGCCGGAGGACTTGGGACGGCACACCATTTGCGCGGTCGTTACCGCCGAGTTCCTAGAACACCAGCGTTCAATCGGCAACGACCTGCTGACGCCGGTCCCCGAATACCGATTCCCCGGTCTGCTGCCCGGCGACCGCTGGTGTGTGACCGCCCTGAATTGGCTACGGGCCCACGATGATGGTTGCGGAGCCCCGGTGGTGCTCGCGGCGACTCACGAGCGCACTCTCGAGGTGGTGCCGCTCGAGACTCTGCAGAAACACGCCGTCGACGTTCCCGACGATCTGGCTAATTTGTAAACAGGATTGGATCGGCCGCAATACACGATGAGCGAAAGGCCCACCAGGCGGTGGTGTCGGCGGTGTGGATGGCGTAGGGGCGCCGTTGATCGTTTGCATCTTCGTAGTCGTAGTCGTAGTCGTAGTCGTAGTCGTAGTCGAAGCGGTAAGTACCGTCGAGTAGGGCCGGGGTGCTGGCTACCGCGGCGGAAGCGGCCGGGGGTGCGGCTGCCGGTGCCGCCTCCTTTGTCGGCTGCCTTACGTAGGCGACTACTCCGACGACGGTGAGCGCCACCGCCGCTACCGCCGCCCCGAGCAGAATCCGGGGCGGTCTGCGCCGCTTCGGGTTCGGCGCGATCGAAGCCGGTATGCCGGACGGCATGGTCACCGCGACTTGGGTCGGGGCCGCCGACGTCGCCATGGCGACAGCGGAACTGCCCTCGGCGGGGTAAACGTTTCCCGAGTCCATATCTGCCCGCTGGGTGAGGGTTGTGGCGAACTCGTTGCAGTGCTCGAAGCGGTCGTCGGGGTTCTTGGCCAGGGCCCGCGAGAGCACCTCATCGAGATTCGTCAACTCTGGACGCCAGGTACTCAGCTTTGGTAATGGTGCGGTGAGATGTTGGCTGATGACGGCCACCGGGTTGGAACGCTGATATGGCGGCGCACCGGTGAGTAGGTGAAACGCCGTGGCGGCCAGCGCGTACTGGTCGGCGCGCGCATCGATGTCGCCGCCCATCAGCTGTTCGGGCGCCGCGTAGGTGACCGTTCCCACAGTGAAGTTCGTGTCAGTTAGTCCGCTGACGTCGTCGTGGTATCGGGCTATTCCGAAGTCGGCCAACAGGATCCGGCGTTTTTCGTCCACTGGATCGGTGACCAATATGTTGGCCGGTTTGACGTCGCGATGCAGCAGCCCGCGCTGGTGTGCATAGTCGAGTGCCACAGCCACCGCGGTGACGATGGCGCAGGCGTCGCGGGTCGGCATCCCGGCCGGGTACCGGTCTCTCGTCAACTGAGCGGCGTCAGCTCCTTCGACGTAATCCATCGCGATCCGTAGTTGGCCGTCGAACTCGCCGCGATCATGTACCTGGACGATGTTGGGGTGCCACAGCGTGGCGGCGAGTTCGGCCTCACGGTGGAATCTCTGCCGGAAGCCACTATCCGCAGTGGTCGCCTCGGGCAGGATTTTCAGCGCGTCGCGACGCGGCAATCTGGGGTGCTGGGCCAGGTAGACCTCGCTCATCCCACCACGGCCGAGGAACCGCAGGATGGTGTACCCGGCGAAGGTCTCACCGCTCGCCAACGGCATCCCGGGATCCTACCGCCGCTACCGCCCGGTGGCTCTACTTCGGCCTTTGAGGTGGTGGAGGCCGGCCTGCCGCTACGGCTCTCGCGACACGTAACCCTCGCACACGACGCGCCGTGCAGGTATGCGTGGCTTATATCTCGGAGCAAGACCAACCCGTCACGGCACTCGGGTGGAGTACAACCACGCATCCCATAGCGGGCGTAGCGGCTCGTCGGAGTAGTTGGCGGCCAGTCCGGTGAAATCCTCGGTGACGGCGGTGCCGTGCCGATAATGGCTAGTCCAATCCTTAAGCAGCGCAAAGAATTTCTCGTCGCCCAGCCGCCCGCGCAGCGCATGCAGGGTCAAGGCGCCGCGTTTGTACACGCGGTCGTCAAACATCCGGGCCGGTCCGGGATCGGCCAGCAGCAGGTCTTGCGGCTTTTGCCGCAGCAGTGCGTGGTACCGGCGGGCGAGCTCGTCGGCGCTGGTGCCGCCGCTGTGTTCTGACCATAACCATTCCGCGTAGCAGGCGAATCCTTCGTGTAGCCAGATGTCTCGCCATTGCCCGGCGGTCACGGAGTTGCCGAACCATTGGTGCGCGAGCTCGTGGGCGATCAGCCGCTCGCTGGCCCGGGTGCCGTCGCAGTGGTTCGCACCGAAGATCGAAATCCCCTGGGCTTCAAGCGGTATCTCCAGCGGATCGTCGGTGACCACGACGGTGTATCCGTTCGCGAGTGGATATGGTCCGAACAAATCCACGAAGAGTTTCATCATTTCGGGCTGTCGGCCAAAGTCATGCCCGAAGTTGCGGCGCAGGCGTGCGGGTAACGCCGCCTGCATCGGCACCGGGGTCCTGGCCAGGCGCGCCGCCTCGTATTCGCCGATCTGCAGGGTGATCAGGTATGTCGACGTCGGTTCGGGTTGCTCGTAGGTCCAGACCGTCTGGGAAGCTCGAACCAGGCGGGACAGCAGCCTGCCGTTGGCGACGGCGCGGTACCGGCTTTCGGTGCTGATCTGGATATGGAAAGCGGCCTTGGCACTGGGGTGGTCGTTGCAGGGGAACCACGACGCGGCCCCGTTGGGTTGTCCCGCCACCAGCGCGCCATCGGTCAGCTCCTCGAAACCGACGTCTCCCCAAAGTGATCGCAGCGGTTTGGGGGTGCCGCCATAGCGCACCACGATTGACAGCGCCACACCGGTCGCGAGTTTCGCGGCCAGCCGGATGCGCAACTTACCGCCGCGACAGGAGAACTGGGCGGCGCGCTTGCCGTTGATCGACACCTTCGACACGGTTAGAGCGGACGAAAGGTCAAGGCTCAACTGCTGCAACTCGCTCAGCGTCACCGCCGTGATCGTCGCCGACCCGGACAGCCGATTGGTTGCGACCCGGTACTCCAGGTCCAGCTCATAGCGCGACACTTGGTAGCCGGGGTCGCCATTTTTCGGCAGGTAATCGTCGACCACTGTGGTTTTTCGTTTCACGCCGCGGTGTCCCGGACGCCGCGTTCAGACGACTTCTTGCCGGCTGCCTTTTTGCGGCCGGGCTCCCACGGCCTGATCGGATTGCCCTGCCAACGCGTCGATGACGGCACCTCGTCGCCGCGCACCACCAGCGACGCCGGCCCAACGGTAGCTCCGGAGCCCAGCCGGGCGGCGGGCAGCGCAACGCAATGCGGCCCGAGGGTTGCGCCGGACTCCAGCACGACGGTGTCCATCCGCATGATCCGGTCATGAAATAGGTGCGTCTGCACCACACATCCCCGGTTGACCGTTGCGCCCCTGCCGAGCGTGACGAGATCCGCCTCCGGCAGCCAATAGGTTTCACACCAGGCGCCACGCCCTACCTGGGCGCCCAGCGCCCGTAGCCACATGTTCATCACCGGCGTCCCGCTCGCCGCGCGGGCGAACCACGGCGCCGCGACGGTTTCGACGAACGTATCGGCGATCTCGTTGCGCCACACGAACGATGACCACAGCGGAAACTCGCCCGCCCTAATCCGGCCGACCACAAGCCATTTCGCGGCGACGGTGATACCACCGGCAATCGCGCCCGCCGCCAGTAGTACCAGGCCGCCGCACAACGCAGCCCACCAGATGCCGTAAATCCTCGTCAGCGCCTGCAGCGCGCCCAGCACCGCCAGCCCGATCGCGACCGTCACGATCATCGGCAGTAAGCGGAACGTCTCCACCACTGCCCGCATCGCCTTCAATCTCAGCGGCGGACTGTAGGTAGTCGCCGCGTCGGCCTCCGCGGGGCTACGGCGCAGCCGCATCGGTGGACTGCCCAGCCACGACGACCCGCGCTTGGCTTTGGCCGGTGTGGCCGACAGCACCGCGACCAGTCCGTCCTCGGGAACCCGGCGGCCGGGTTGGGTGATACCCGAGTTGCCCAGGAACGCGCGCTTGCCGACTGTGGTCTTGGCCGCGTAGATCCAGCCGCCGCCGAGTTCGTACGACGCCACCAACGTGTCGTCGGCCAGGAATGCGCCGTCCTCGATCACTGCGAACTTCGGCGTGAGCAAAACCGTGGAGATCTCGGTGCCGCGACCGACCTTGGCGCCGAGCAGTCGCAGCCACATCGGTGTCAGCAGGCTGGCATAGACCGGGAACAGGTAATTGCGCGCGGCGTCCATGAGCCGCTCTGTTGTCCACAGCTGCCACCCGGTTCGGCTGCGCACCGGGTGGTAGCCCTCCCGCAATCCGAGTGACAACGTGCGCACCGCGATCACCGTCAACAGCGCGTACACCGCGAACCCGGCCAGGGCCGCGATCGGTGTCCACGCCAATGCGGGCAGCACGGCCTGCGACAGCCGACGGGTGTGCCGGACGGCCACGCCGGTCACCGCAAGGCCGGCCGCCACCCCAACCAGCGGCAGAGCGCCGAGGAGTAGCGACGTCAGCCCGTACACGGCGACCCAGTGACTTCTGCGCGGCGGCCGTTCGTCAGGCCAGGGGTGATTGACCCGGCCCGACTTCTCCGCGGGCGAGCCCTTCCAATACTGACCGTTTTTGATCTTGTCGCGCACGCCCGATCCAGGTGCCACATCCGCGTTCTTGCCGACGATCGCGCCGGGCAACAGAGTTGTCCGGGCGCCGACTGTCGCGTCGTCGCCGATCGTGATCGCGCCGAGGTGGAACGCGTCCCCGTCAATCCAGTGCCCGCTCAGGTCGACTTCCGGTTCGACGGCGCTGCGGTGCCCCAGCGTCAACAAACCGGTGACCGGGGGCATCGAGTGCAGATCCACGCCCTTGCCGATGTTGGCGCCGAGTGCGCGGGCGAAGTACACCAGCCATGGCGCGCCGGCCAGGTTCTGGGCGCCGCAGGCCTCGGTCAGCCGCTCGACGAACCACACCCGCAGGTGTACCGGCCCGCCGCGCCGATACGTGCCCGGCTTGACGTTCGACAGCAAGGTGCGTGCGAACAACACGGCGATGGCCATCCGACCCAGCGGGGTGACAAACAGGGCGAACGCCGCGCCGACGAGCCACCAGTTCACCGCCACGGTCCACGACACCACATGGAGCGCGCGGGCCACATTGTTGCCCAGCGCGAGCCAGGTCAACCATGGCAGTGCGGCCAGCGTCGCCAGCGGCACCGAAAGGAAAATCTGCACGGCCTGCGTCAGCCGTGGGGTCGGCTGCACCGTGCGTTCGATGACCTGGGGCGGCGGATCAAGCTCGTCGAGGAAGCCGGCCAGCGAGCCGAGCCGGGGATGGTCGTAAAGGTCGGCCACGGTGACCCGCGGATACCGCTGTCGCAGCATGGCGACGAGTTGCGCGGCGCTAAGCGAGCCACCTCCAAGGGCGAAGAAATCCGCTTCCGGACCATCGCCGCCGGTTTGGGCCGCCGCCGCGAGCAGATCCCGCCACAACCCGGCCAGCCAACCCGCTGTGCCATCCAGGTTCGCCGGCTCGTCTTGCGAGCCGCCCGGCGGTGGCCACGGCAACCCGTCCCGGTCGACCTTGCCCGACGTGCGGGTGGGCAGCTCGTCGACCTGGACCAAGCGGGGTACCAGTGCTGCCGGTAGCCGCTCGGCGAGCAGCTTGCGCGCTGCCGCGATGTCGAACGATGGATCGGCGCTGACCAAATAACCGACGAGCAACGGAGTTCCGGTGGCGGAGTGGCGTACGGCGGCCGCGGCGCCGCTGACGCCCGGCAGGTGGACCAGCGCGGAGTCGACCTCGCCCAGCTCGATTCGGCGGCCGCCGACCTTGACCTGATCGTCGCTTCGGCCGCAGAAAAACAGCCCGTCTCGTTCCATTCGAACCAGATCACCGCTGCGATAGGCGCGCTCCCAGCCCAGGCTCGCCATGGGGGCGTATTTCTCTGCGTCCTTGTCTTCGTCCAGGTACCGGGCCAGTCCGACGCCGCCGATCACCAGCTCGCCCACGTCGCCGTAGCCGACCGGTTGGCCGTCGGCGTCGATGACGGCCAGGTCCCAGCCCGGCAGCGGAACCCCGATGCTGATCGGTGTACCACCGGTGAGGATGGCCGCGCACGCGACCACCGTGGCCTCGGTCGGGCCGTAGGTGTTCCACACCTCCCGGCCCTCTTCGGTATTTGACGCGAGCCGCTCCACGAGCTCCGGAGGGCATGCCTCACCGCCAAAGATCAGCAGCCGCACGGCTTCCAGCGCCTCCGCTGGCCACAGCGAGGCGAGCGCCGGCACTGTCGACACCACGGTCACGTCGCGCGTCACCAACCAGGGACCGAGGTCCATCCCGCTGCGCACCAGCGACCGTGGGGCCGGAACCAGGCATGCGCCGTGCCGCCAGGCCAGCCACATCTCCTCGCACGACGCGTCGAAAGCGACGGACAGCCCGGCCAGCACCCGGTCGCCGGGACCAATCGGGTTGTCGCGCAGAAACGTCTGCGCCTCGGCGTCGACGAAGGCCGCGGCGTTGCGATGGGTCACCGCGACACCTTTCGGAGTGCCGGTCGATCCGGAGGTGAAGATGATCCACGCGTCGTCTCGGGTCAGCGGTGCGCCGGCCCGCCAGCCGCGCGATGAGCCGGGGCCCCTGATCAGCCCGGCTTCGGTGATGATCCCGACGACGCCGGCCTCACCGAATACCAATTCCGCACGTTCGTCGGGATCGTCGGCGTCCACCGGTACGTAGGCCGCGCCGGTGGCCAGCGTGGCCAGGATCGCCACGTACAGCGCGTAGCTGCCCGATGGCATCCGGATCCCGATGCGGTCACCGCGGCCGATGCCCCGCGCGGCCAGCCATTCGACGCTGGCCTCGATATCGCCGATCAGCTCGCTGTAGCTGAGTTGCACCGTGCCGTCGTCGATGGCCGCCGCGTCCGGGAACCGCGCGGCGGTTGCGTAAATGATGTCGATCAGCGTCCGCGGGCTGGGTGCGGAGGCCGACAACGTGTATTGCGCAGGGATCTCGGGCATCGCCACTTAAACTTAGTGCCGAAGAACTTTGGTGCTGACGTTAGCGCCGCTGCTCCAGCCATCCGGCCAGTGAGCGCCCAGCTTCCAGGACGTGTCGCTCGGCGATCGCGCGGGACCTCTTGACGTCTTTGTCGGCGAGTGCGTCGAGCAGCTGTTGGTGTTCGTCGAGCGAATGCTTCTCGTGGTCGGGGAACACGGCGAGAAAGTTGCTCGGCACCACCCGGGCCGCCTGCTTGATCTGGGTCAGCAGCCTGGGCGAGTGCGCCGCGCGGTGAATCTTTTGGTGAAAATGCCAGTTGGCTTCTCCGATGCTGTCGTCGCCGGACCGCGCCACGACGTCGGCTGCCAGCTCTCGCAACGTCTCGAGTTCGTCCGGCCCGATCCGCTCGGCCGCCCACGCCGCCGCCTGCCCGGTCAGCACTCCGAGGATGGTGAAGCTGTCCAGAACGTCGTCGGGGCTGATGCCGATCACGGTCACCCCGCTGCGTGGGGCGACTTCGACCAGTCCTTCGAAGGAGAGCTCCAATAAGGCCTCGCGCACCGGGGTGCGGCTGGTGGCGAACTCCTCGGTGATGGCGTCGAGGTCGACCCGCGCACCCGCCGGCAGGACTCCGGTGAGAATGCGATCCCTGAGCTCGCGGGCGGCGCGTTCCCGGACGGTACCGGCGATGTCCATCCCGGATGAGGTAGCCATCCAGGCATTATATCAAACAAAAAACCTAGCATTTGAAATCTAAAATATCAGATGTTACGTTTCGCTGATGTCACCGCGAAAAGAAAAGATGGCGCTCGTAGCTTTCATGCAGGCGGGCAGCACCTCGGTGTATGCGGGCTCGTGGCGGCACCCTGCGACCGAGCATGACTACCTCGATGCGTCTTACTACGCGAAAATCGGGCGCCAGCTGGAAGAAGGCTGCTTCGACCTGATGTTCTTTGACGACCGCCTGGCGATGCCGGGGGTCTACGGCGGATCGGTGGCCGAGGCGGTGTACTACGGTGCCCGACCGGTCAAGCTCGACCTTGGCGTGATTCTCGGGGTGCTCGCGCAGGCCACGTCCCGAATCGGACTGGGCGCCACCTACTCCACCACGTACTACGCGCCGTTTCACGTCGCGAGAACCTTCGCCACCCTCGACCACCTGTCGGGTGGCCGAGCCGCCTGGAACGTGGTCACCTCGGTCAACGACAGCGAGGCGCAGAACTTCGGGGTCGACGCCCATATGGGTCACGAGGAGCGGTACGACCGGGCCGACGAATTCATGGCTGTGGTGGCCGGGTTGTGGGACAGCTGGGAAGACGGCGCGGTCCTGCACGACCGGGTTTCCGGTCAATATGCCGACCCCGCAAAAGTGCATGAGCTGGGACACGTCGGAAAGTACTTCTCCGCGCGCGGACCGCTGACTGTGCCGCGCACCCCGCAGGGCCGGCCCGTCATCATCCAGGCCGGCTCCTCGGGGCGGGGTCGCGAATTCGCCTCCCGATGGGCCGAATTGATCTTTACCGGGGACCCGGGCATCGAAGTCGCACGCAGCCACTACGCCGATCAGAAGGAACGCATCGCCGAGGTCGGGCGCGATCCGGGCTCGGTTCGCATCTGCCCGATGGCCTACGCCGTCGTGGGCGAGTCCGAGGCCCACGCCAAGGAGCGCGAAGCTGTCTTCCTCAACGATCTGGTTCACCCCATGGCATCGCTGACGCTGCTGTCGGAGTTGATGAATTACGACTTCGCCCAGCACGATCTCGACGACCCGGTAACCGATGAGCTGATCGCGTCGGTCTCTGGCATCAGAGGGCTGGTGCAAAACCTACGCACGCACATTTCTTCCCAGGGCGGGGGCGACACAGTGACCGTGCGCGACCTGGCCGGCCACCGTGCCACGCTGCTGCAGGGGCCACGCTTCGTCGGCACCGGTACGCAGGTCGCCGATCAGATGGCGGACTGGTTCGAAAGCGGAGCATGCGACGGCTTCGTTCTGGCGGCCACCCATCTGCCCGGCGCGTTCGAGGACGTGGTGCGTATGGTGGTCCCGGAACTGCAGCGGCGCGGGCTGTTCCGTACTGAGTACGAGTCGTCGACGCTGCGGGGACACCTTGGGCTGCAACGACCTTCGAATACCGGGATGGGCGCCAGTGTCAATGCTTGACGGCGTGCGAGTGCTCGACCTCGCCAGCTTGGCCGCGGCTCCGCTGGTTGCGACCTATCTGGGCGAGTTCGGCGCCGACGTGATCAAGGTCGAAGATCCAAAAAATGGCGATCCGATCCGCGGCTGGGGCAACCAGCGTGACGGCGTCGGGCTGATGTGGAAGTCGATAGCGCGCAATAAGCGATCCATCACGCTGGATCTGCGCTGCGCCGAGGGGCAGGCGCTGGTGCGGCGCCTGGTGGAGCACGCCGACGTCGCCATCTTCAACACCCGGCCGCAAACATTGCGCAAGTGGGGTCTGGACTACGAGAGCCTGCGCGCGGTCAACGACCGGATCGTGATGCTGCACATCACCGGGTACGGGTTGACCGGGCCGAAGAGCGAGCGCCCGGGGTTCGGCACGTTGGGGGAGGCGATGAGCGGATTCGCGCACATCACCGGCCAGGCCGGCGGACCGCCCACGCTGCCGCCGTTCATGTTGGCCGACGGGGTCGCGTCGTTGAATGCCGCATACGCGGTGCTGATGGCTCTCTATCACCGCGACGTCCACGGTGGACCCGGGCAGTTGATCGACATCAACCTCATCGATCCGCTGGCCCGGTTGCTCGAGCAAACGCTGTTGAGCTACGACCAGTTGGGGCTGGTGCCCGAGCGGTCCGGAAATCGGTGGGACATCTCGGCGCCGCGCAATACCTACTGCACGTCAGATGGAAAGTGGCTGGCCATGTCCGGTAGCTCACCGGCGCTGGCGCTGCGGGTGTTCAAGGCGATCGGCCGCCACGACCTGGTGACCGACCCCGACTTCTCGGACCCGCAGCGGCGGCTGGCCCGAGCCCGGGAAGTGGACGCCGTCGTGGCGGATTGGGTTGCCACCAAGACACTTTCAGATGCGATGGCCGTCTTCGAGGCGCACGAGGTGGCCGCGGCACCGGTCTACGACATCAGCGACCTGGTCGGCGACGAACAGCTCGCGCACCGCGGCGTGTTCATCTCCGTCGACGACGAGCAACTCGGGCCGATGACGGTGCAGGCCCCAGTTCCACGCTTCTCATCGGCGGTCGGCAGGGTCGACCATCTAGGACCCCGGCTCGGCGAACACAACGCCGAGGTGTACGGCGAATTGCTGGGTCTGAGCCAAGACGACGTCGACGACCTGCGCGCCCGTGGCGTTTTGTGACAGAAAGAAGTTGATGACCGATCTACTCCGTCGCTCCGAGCTCGCCGTCCCTGCGAGCAACGACAACATGTTCGAGAAGGGCGCCCGCAGCGGCGCGGACCTCGTTTTCCTGGATCTCGAGGACGCGGTGCCCGCGGCCTTCAAGGAGGAGTCGCGCGCCAAGGCGATTGGGGCTCTCAATGACATCGACTGGGGACGCACCGCTCGTGCCATCCGGATCAACGGCCTTGACACCCAGTGGTGCCACGACGACATCATCGACGTGGTTACCAAGGCCGGCGAGAACCTGGACACGATCATCATTCCGAAGGCGTGCAAGGCTCGCGACGTCTGGTGGGTGGATCTGCTGCTCACCCAGTTGGAGTCCAAACTCGGCCTGACCAAGCGCATTCGGCTCGAGGTGCTCATCGAAGAAGTAGAAGGCTTGGCCAACGCCGAGGAGATCGCGCTGGCCAGCCCCCGGTTGGACGCATTGATCTTCGGTGTGGGTGACTTCTCGTTGTCCCAGGGCGCACGGGTGGACACCAACTTCGACCCGCTCGGCGAATACCCGGGTGATATGTGGCAATACGCGAGGAGCAAGGTGATCGTGGCGGCGCGCATCGCGGGCATCGACGCGATAGACGCGCCCTATCCCGACTACCGGAACGTGTCGGGGTATGAGCGCGACGCACGGCGGGCGTCGTTGATGGGGTACACCGGTAAGTGGGCCATCCACCCCGACCAGGTTCCCATCGCTAACGAGGTATACGCGCCGACTGCCGACGAGATCGCCCGTGCCGAAGCCAATGTCGCCGCCTATCGGGAGGCCGAGTCGAAGGGCCGCGGCGCGGTCGGGGTCAACGGGGTGCTGGTCGATGCCGCGCACGTGAAGATGGGCGAGCAGACCCTGGCGCGCGCCGCGCTGATCAACGCCAACCGGTAAATCCGTTTCGGTTTCTGCCGAAGGCAACGCGATTACCGCAGTGTCAGGCCCGACGCGCCTTTCGCTTCCAGTGGGGATTCTTGACAGCTTCGAGGGCGTCGGCGACGTGGCGATCCAGCGACCGGCGGCCCGTTGGCTGGCGAACCCATTGTTGGAAGCCGAAATCGGCTGCTGAAAAGGCAAGTTGAACAAGCAGTCGGGGGCGGAGATCGACGTCCGGGTCGGCGCCCATGCGCTCCGCGATCAGCTTCACCGTTCGCTCCTTGTCGGCGGGTGTGTGAATCGTCGCCTTGTCCAGCAGACCACGGGCCCTCAGCAAGGCTTCCCGCCATTCCTCGCAGTCGGCCTCGTCGAATGAACGGATTCGGGCGATGATGGCGTTGATCAGCGCCAGGTCGGGCGACTCGCTGGCTGGGCGCTGTTCGAGCAGGATGACGATCGCGGCGCCGCCGTACCGAACCGGTGCGAGGAGCACTTCTTCTTTCGTCGGGACGTGCCGGAAGAACGTCCGCGGGGAAACGCCTGCGGCAATCGCGATTTCCTCCGTCGTCACGTCGTCGTATCCACGTTCGACGAATAGCCGCAACGCCGCTCGCCTGATGTCGGCGCGGATCTGCGCTCGCTGCCGATCCCGCAACGACTCTCCGTCGGCGCTCACCTGAAGACGCCGATGCCACCGTCGACGTGAATGGTCTGCGCGGTGATGAACGACGCGTCGGTGCTGAGCAGGAAAGCCACCAGCGCTCCGACGTCGGTGTGAACGTGCCCCATCCGCTTCATCGGGATGCGGCGCACTGCCTTCGCGTAATCGTCGGGTGCGAACTGCTTCCACAGTTTGACGCCGTCGGACTCGGCGAACGGGCAGATGACGTTGACGCGGATGTTGTCGGGCCCCCATTCCAGGGCGGCGACCTTCGAGAGCCCACGGATGGCTTCCTTTGCGGCGGCGTAGCCGCCCCACTTCAGATCGCCGCCGGTGCCCGTGCCCGAGCCGAGGTTCACGATCGACCCGCCGCCCGCCTCGACCATCAACGGGTGCACGGCCTGCATGAGCAGGAATGTCGCGCGGGGGCCGACGTCGTAACCGAGCGCCAGGTCGCCGGTGGTGATGTCAACGAATGCCTTGGGTTCGTTGGTGGCGATGGCATTGTTGACCAGGCCGTGCACTGTGCCGAATGCGTCGACCGCCGCCGCCACGATCCGCTGCGCGTTGTCGGGGTCGCGCAGGTCGGCGACCAGCTTCTCAACCCGGCCGGCTGCGCTGAGCTCGGTGGCCGTGGCTTCCAGGACATCGGCCTGGATGTCGACTAGGAAAACCGACGCACCGCGTTCGAGCAGCGCCGCGGCGATGCCCTTGCCGACGCCTTGGGCGGCACCCGTGACGACGGCGACATGGCCGCGCATCGAGTCGGGGTGGGTATACCTGGTGCCGGACAGTTCCGTCATTGAGTGGGTCCCATCTGTAGTCGCACGCCGCGGTGCATCTCGTAAGTACTGCGGACGCCGTTGGGCAATTCGATGAACTCGACCGGCGTCCCGTCCGGATCCTTGACGAAAAACATCCGCACGCCGCCGATTTCGAATGGCGCCTGGTCGGGCGTGTAGCCGGCCGCGGTGATGCGGCGGTGGGTGTCGTCGAGGTCGATCACAGATAGCGACATGTTGTGAATCCCGGTGATACCTCGGCGACCCGGCTTGGCTTCACCCGGGCTGACGTCCGGCCTGGGTCCGAGCGAGAGCAGCTCGACCATCAAACCGCCGAGCAGGCCGCCAACAACCCGGCCCTCCTGCTTACGGGTCGCGTGCAGCACCGCGTCGAAAGGCTCTCCGGAAACGAGGCTTTCGAAGACAACTTCCATGCCGAGTGCGTCGCGGTAGAACACGAGCGCCCGATCCATGTCGGTGACCCCGACGACGAGGTGGCAGAAGGAAACGTCGGTCAGCACGGCCATGATTCAGCGCGCGAGATTGGCAGCCGGACGCCCGGCGAACAACGGAAGGTCCAGATAGGTCTTGATGCCGGGCTCGGCAGCGCAGACATCTGGAATGGCGTTGACGCAGTGGTTTGCCGTTACCACGACGCCCGGATTCTTCACCAGCCCTTCGGCGATCGTCTCGGGCTGCAGACCTTTGAAGGTTAGGTTCACCGTGGGGTCGCCGGTGATCTCGACCTCGAACCGTTCGCCAATGCCGCCGAAATTCCAGGCCGGTTCCAGGTTTTCCTCACCCATGAGCCAATTGACGGCCGCCGTGATGACCGGCTCGCCGTCGACCAGGGCCTGCCAGCGAAACCGGCGCGCGGCGACGGTTCCCGTGGTGATCGGGAAAGGAGCGTAATCGATATCGGAGGTCGCCACCGCGACGTCCTGAATGGTCCTGATGTTTGGCTCGATGCGAAATCCCATGTGGTCAGCGATCATTCGCACCGACTGCTTGAAGCCGGCTTCGAGCAGGCTTGCCATCGGCCCTTGCGTGGCCTCCTCGGGCGTACCGCCGAATCCCATGATGTGGCGCACCACGTCCGGGGCGTTGTAGGTGCGGATATCGGAGAACTCCTCGGCGCGCACGTGCGTGATCGCGGAGGAGAGTCCAGACACCATCAGCGGGAATCGCTCGGTGATGCCGCCCGGGTGAATCCCCGACCCGTGCAGGGTCGCCCCACCCTCGACGGCGGCGTCGGCGACGGCTTTGTGCCGCGGGTTGCTGGGGTCGGGGTACACCCAGCCGACCGGGGTGACCACGTTCTTGCCGGACCGCAGGATCGCGATGACCTCTTCGTCGTTGGGCACCAGCGGGCTGTACATGACGCAGTCGGCGTCCAGGGCCAGCAGCTCATCAAGGCTGGTGGTAGCGGCGACGCCGAGAGCACCGGTTCCGATGATCTCGCCGACGTCGCGGCCGTTCTTGTCGGCGCTGTGCACCCAGCATCCGGCCAGCTCAAGCTCGGGGTGATTCAGCACGCACGCGATGGCGGCCTTGCCGACGCCGCCGGTCGCCCATTGGATGACACGAAGTTTGTCCGGGCTACTCACCGTTGATCTCCTTGTACGCGCAAACCGTTGAAATGGCACCGTATGACCCAATGGCAGTGACTGTCAATGGTCTGTCACCCGTCGCGCCCGAGCCGTCGTAGCGGGTTGCTTCCCGCTCGCGGTCTAATGGGTGGATGGAACTGATGATGCCCACCGACGCGGTGTTTCTGATGAGCGAATCCCGCGAGCACCCCATGCATGTCGGTGGCCTGCAGTTGTACCAGCGGCCCGAAGGTGCCGGCCCTGATTTCGTGCGGGAGTTCTACGAACGTCTGCTCACCCAACAGGATTTCCAGCCCACTTTCCTCAAGCGTCCGGCGACCTTTCTCGGTGGGATCGGGAGCCTGGGCTGGTCGTACGACAAGGACCTCGACGTCGACTATCACGTCCGGCGAAAGGCGCTGCCTTCCCCGGGGCGGGTCCGGGATCTGCTCGAGCTGACTTCCCTGCTGCACAGCACCTTGCTCGATCGCCACCGCCCGCTGTGGGAAATGCACGTGATCGAGGGACTCAAGGACGGCCGATTTGCGCTGTATACCAAGTTTCACCACTCCCTGATCGACGGTGTGTCGGCGTTGAAGCTCATGCAACGCGCACTGTCGAACGACCCGGACGACCAGGACATTCGGGCGATTTGGACTCTGACCAAACCGCAACGCCCCAAATCCGGTTCGTCGTCTCCGTTGAGTTCCCTGATGCGTACGGCCGGGTCTGTTGCGGCACTGGCTCCTTCGACGGTATCGCTGGCTCGTGCGGCCCTGTTTGAGCAGCAACTCACGCTGCCGTACGGGGCCCCGCGCACCATGTTGAACGTCAAGATCGGCGGCGCCCGCCGGTGCGCGGCGCAGTCATGGCCAGTCGACCGCCTCAAGGCCGTCAAGAGGGCCGCGGGGGTGACCCTCAATGACGTCGTGTTGGCGATGTGTTCGGGTGCGCTGCGGTACTACCTGCTCGAGCACAGTGCTCTGCCGGAAACGCCGCTGATCGCGATGGTTCCGGTGAGCCTGCGTTCCGAAGCCGAGGCCGATACCGGTGGGAACCTCGTCGGATCTATCTTGTGCAACCTCGCTACCGACACCGACGATCCCGCGCAGCGGCTGGAGACGATTCACGAATCGATGCGCAGCAACAAGAGGGTGTTCTCTGACCTGCCCCGGTTCCAGGCATTGGCGTTGTCCGCGATGAATATAGGTTCGTTGGCCCTGGCTGCCGTTCCGGGTTGGGTGTCGTCGACGCCGCCGCCGTTCAATCTCGTTATATCGAACGTCCCCGGCCCCACCCACCAGATGTATTACGGGGGTGCGCGGCTCGACGGCAACTACCCGTTGTCCACCGTGCTGGACGGGCAGGCGCTGAATATCACTTTGGTCAACAACGCCGATAACCTCGATTTCGGTCTGGTCGGATGCCGGCGCAGCGTGCCGCACTTGCAGCGGCTACTCGCGCACCTGGAGTCATCGCTGAAAGATCTGGAACGCGCCGTCGGCGTGTGACAGATCGTGCCTAAACTCAGCGCGGGCGTGCTGTTATACCGGACCCCACACCAGGCCCGAGGCGTCGTCGAAGTGCTGATCGCGCATCCGGGTGGCCCGTTCTGGGCACGCAAGGACGATGGGGTCTGGTCGATTCCCAAAGGTGAATACAGCGAAGGCGACGATGCCTGGGCCGCCGCGCAGCGAGAATTCGCCGAGGAGATCGGGTTGGCGCTCCCGGGCGGACCACGGATCGACTTCGGCCCCCTCAAGCAACCCAGCGGCAAGGTGGTCACCGGCTTCGCCGTCCTCGGCGATCTGGACACCACCGAGGCACGCAGCAACACCTTCGAGATGGAGTGGCCGAAAGGCTCCGGCACGATGCGGGAATTCCCCGAAGTTGATCGAATCGGCTGGTTTCCGGTGGCGCAGGCGCGCGTCAAGCTACTCAAGGGGCAGCGCGAATTTCTCGATCGATTGATGACGCATCCGGAATTGAGAGGTTTAACCGAAGGCTCGTGAGCGGGTATGTTCGCACTCATGCAAACACTGCGGACGCCGGACGAACGCTTCCAGAATCTGCCTGAATTTCCTTACGCGCCAACCTATTGTGAGATTCCGGATGGCGATGGCGATGGCGGGGTGCTGCGGGTCGCCTGGGTGCAAGAAGGGCCGGACGCCGCCGACCCAGTTCTACTGCTGCACGGCGAACCGTCGTGGTCGTACCTGTACCGCAAGATGATTCCGACACTGGTTGCTGCGGGCCATCGAGTCATCTGCCCGGACCTGGTCGGCTTCGGTCGTTCCGACAAGCCGACCAAACGCGAAGACCACAGCTACGCGCGACATGTGGAATGGATGCGGGCCCTGGCCTTTGATGTCCTCGATCTGCACAACGTGACGTTGGTCGGACAAGACTGGGGCGGCCTGATCGGGTTGCGACTGGCCGCGGAGCATCCCGAGCGGTTCGGGCGGCTGGTCGTGGCCAACACCGGCCTGCCCGACGGTGAACAGCCGATGGCCGACGTCTGGTGGCGCTTCCGCGAGGCAATCACGACCGCACCCAACCTGAATATCGGCTGGTTCGTGCAAGGCGGGTGTCGCCAGCAGATGAGCGACGAGGTGCGCGCCGGCTACGACGCACCGTTCCCCGACGACGCGTACTGCGCCGGGCCGCGCGCGATGCCCGGCCTGGTGCCGACTTCGCCGGACGATCCCGCGTCAGCGGCCAACAAGGCGGCCTGGAAAACGCTGTCCGCCAGCCCGACACCGATGCTGGTCGCTTTCAGCGACAGCGATCCCATCACCGGGCCGATGGGCGCGATCTTCCAGCGCGAGATGCCCGGCGCGCGGGGTCTCGACCATCCGGTGATCCGGGGCGCCGGACATTTCTTGCAGGAGGACGCCGGCGAGGAACTGGCTGGCTACATCGTGGAGTTTCTGCGTCGCTGAGCGGTCAGCTAGGCACCGTTGCTGCTGAATGGGCGATCGGTGGCCAGTGTGATCAGAATCGGTATGGGTGTGGCGATCTCGTCCGTCGCGTCAGGGTCCCGATAAGCGCCGATCGTGTACTCGCCTTCTGATTCGACCGCGAACGAGAAGTCGTACGAAAAGCATCGGTATTTGGACGGATTCTGCTCGTCGTCCGGCCAATGCCAGATCGACCGGGCGGCTCCGCGACGCTCCCCGGTGGGGTCTTTGCACACGATGAACAGTTCCGGGTCGTAGTCGCCACCGGCCGGTGCGTGCACCACGGCGACGATCGGAATCGTCAACCACATGGGGATCTGGTCGAGCTCATAGTTGGTGGTCGGTATGCGCAGCGCGTTGACTGCGCCACCCTCCAGCGCGGCAGAACCCGCCACCAGCAGCGCGGCTACGTGCATCACGATAGGGGCTTCTCAAACATCTGGTGTTCCCGTCTTAGTTTGGTGCTCAGTTCTTGCTCGTGCATAAAGCCATCGAAGTCAAAGCCGTCGAAGTGAAAGCCGTCGAAGTGAAAGCCGTCGAATGGCACACACAACATAGCGGAGCGAACCCCATGGTGGGCAAGTATCCGATATCACGCATCATTTGCTTTGCCCGCACCCAGGCCGGGGACAATGTCGCCGAGGCTGAACGTCAGCGGCTGCTCGAGTTGCGCGTAATTGCACGAGCGTGGGTCGCGATCGGGGCGCCATCGGCTGAACTGTGCGGTGTGGCGAAAGCGGCGCCCTTCCATATGGTCGTAGCGGACCTCGACCACCCGCTCGGGTCGGAGTGGCACAAACGAGAGATCCTTGCCCGCGTTCCAGCGGGAGGCTTCGTTCTTGCGGGGTGTGCGCTCACCCGCGTCGTCTGCCGCCCAGTTCCACGGGTGGCCGTCGAAGCCGGTGACCAGCGGCTGAAGCTCGGTGAACAGCCGCCGTCGTTCGGCCATCGGGAAGGCGCCGATCACACCGACCGACGCCAGCTGGCCATCATCCTGGTAGAGCCCGAGTAGCAGCGACCCGATCGCTTGACCGAGAGGGCCGCCGGACTTGTGCACTCGGTAGCCGGCAACCACGCAGTCGGCGGTCCGTTCGTGCTTGATCTTGAACATCACGCGCTTGTTGGGCTGATAGGCGATGGTGAGCGGTTTGGCTATGAGGCCGTCGAGGCCGGCTCCTTCAAATTCCTCGAACCAGCGCTGTGCAGTCGACATGTCGGTAGTTGCCGGGGTGACGTGGATCGACGGGCCGGATCCTGAGAGTGCGTCGACGAGGGCGGCCCGCCGCTCGCTGAACGGGCGCGGGGTGTAGTCGTCGTCCCCGAGTGCGAGCAAGTCGAATGCGATGAAGGACGCCGGTGTCTTCTCCGCGAGCATCCGCACCCGCGAATCAGCCGGATGGATGCGCTGTTGCAGCGCCTCGAAGTCCAGGCCGTGATCGGTGGCGACAACGATCTCACCATCAATCACGCAGCGCCCCGGCAATTCGGTCCTGATCGCCGCGACCAGCTCGGGGAAGTAGCGGGTCATCGGCCGTTCGTTGCGGCTACCCAGCTCGACCTCGTCGCGGTCGCGGAAGCAAATGGACCTGAATCCGTCCCATTTGGGCTCGTACGACGCGTCCGGGGGGATGGACCGAACCGGCTTCGCCAGCATCGGCGAGACGGGCGGCATCACGGGTAGCTCCATAGGCACATTCTCGCGGACGTGCTGGAATCGGACTATGGCTGCTGCAGCGGAAGAACTCGATGTCGACGGCATCGCGGTTCGGCTGTCCAATCCGGACAAGGTCTATTTCCCAAGGCTCGGTTCGAAAGGCACCAAGCGACGCCTCGCTGAGTACTACCTGGCCGTGGCGGGTGGTCCGATGCTGTCGCCGCTGCGCAACCGGCCCACCCACTTGCAGCGCTTCCCGGATGGCATCGACGGCGAGGAGATCTACCAGAAGCGGGTGCCGCAGCACCATCCGGACTACGTGCAGACCTGCCTGGTGACGTTCCCGTCGGGCCGGACGGCGGACGCGCTGAAGGTGACGCACCCCGCGGCGATCGTGTGGGCCGCGCAGATGGGCACCATCACGCTGCACCCGTGGCAGGTGCGTTGCCCCGATACCGATCACCCCGACGAGTTACGCATCGATCTGGATCCGCAACCTGGCGTCGCGTTCAAGGAGGCTCGCACGGTCGCCGTCGATGTGTTGCGACCGCTGTTGGACGACCTCGGCCTGGTTGGATATCCCAAGACGTCCGGAGGCCGGGGTATCCACGTGTTCCTGCGGATCGCCACCGATTGGGACTTCATCGAGGTGCGCCGGGCGGGCATCGCGCTCGCGCGCGAGGTTGAGCGCCGTGCGCCCGACGCGGTGACGACGTCGTGGTGGAAGGAGGAGCGTGGGGAACGCATCTTCATCGACTTCAATCAGAATGCGCGGGACCGCACGATGGCGTCGGCGTATTCGGTGCGGCCCACCCCGATCGCGACGGTGTCGATGCCGCTGACGTGGGATGAGTTAGCCGGCGCCGAGCCTGATGACTACACCATGGCGACGGTGCCTGATCTGGTGCAGCACCGCGACGACCCGTGGGCAGCCATGGACGACGTGGCCCAGTCGATTGCTCCATTGCTGGAGCTGGCGGCGGCGGACGAAGAACGAGGGCTCGGTGATATGCCGTATCCGCCGAACTATCCCAAGATGCCGGGCGAGCCAAAACGGGTGCAGCCGAGCCGGGATACCGATTTGACCAGCAAAGACAAGCCAAAGTGACATCGTGCGCCTACTGTAATAACGCATACTCGCCCGATAATTTCAGTACATGGCCGAAGAACTTGAATCGCTCAGAGCGAGCTTCAACCGCTCATTGCGGGTCGAGGGCAAGGCAGACCGCACCCTCGTGCTCTACGGCCAATCCATCACCTTCTTCAGCCAATGGCTAGCGAAGCGGGGCCAGCCTGCCGACCTGTCCAGCCTCGATCGCGACACCGTTCTTCAATGGCTCGACTTCCTGCGCTCCCGCGGTCTGAGCACATGGGGTAGCCGACCGCGATCGAGCATCTCGGCCAAGGTCAAAGCCCAAGTCCGCAGACGCGACAAGGTCTGCCAACTCCAGTACCCCGGCTGCACGCAGCGAATCGAGGAGATGGACCACATCGAGGGCCTGGCCGCGCAAGGCATCCCCCGCACGCCGGTCCTGAACGCGAAGGAGATCCAAGGCGGCTGCCAGCACTGCCACGCCATCAAGACCCAGCAACAAATCGCAGAAGGTCGTGACCGAGCACGCCAACAACGCGGCGGCCTAAGCCGCCGGCAGCGTGACCATGAACCCCACCCCGGTGCGCTATGACGACCACGCAGCGCAGACCCCCCACCACGGCCACTCCACACAATGCGACCCTCTGACCAGGCACGATGCTGCGTGCGGAGGGGTGGGGGGTATCCTCCGACGACCGATTGCCACTCGGTACTCCATAGCAGCCGCGCGCCTGCGTGCAGCCCGTGGCGTGGCCGGCTTTTTGGTCGGCCACTACCGAGATTCAGCGAAGGTGATTTCGACCCCCAACAGAAATGCTTGCTGCACAAGCCCATTGGGCGCTAAAGACGGCTGCGAACAGAAAGATTTCGGATCGGGAAGTAATCGCGAAACGATGCGTACAGGCCCCGCAAAGAGACCGGAACCCATTGTTCAGCATAATTTCGACGGGACTTCTAACCCGTTGGTGGCTGCGGTAGACAACCTTGACGGCACAGTGTGTGCAACGTTCGCTGCTGAGATCACTGGCCCCGTAACCGCATTCCTCAACAACGGTGACGGCACCATGACTCTGGCCAACCTCGTCCTACGAAGCGACGGCACAGCAGTTTTCGAGGCGGCTACCGCGCTGGATGCGGCCGGCTCGGCGCTCGTCGACAACGCGGACGGCACGGTGATGTCGACGGCGCAGGTTCTTCAGATTGCGGCGGCCGGTGCAGGCGCGCTGGTTGGCAACACCCTCACCGCTGCGGCCCACAACACGCAGCATTTGCTCAATCTACTTTTCGGCTTATCAGGTATCGGATCAACCTGCTCGGAACGATCAAGGTCAAAGCCAACAGCGGCGCACTCACACTCACCCCGTACATTCAGGGGACCGCGCTCAACACGTTCGTCCTCGCATCCCAAGGCGGCGCGCAGGGCCCCGTCGGGTTCGAGCTGGAAATCCTGATCACCGTCCGATCCACCGGGACGACCGGCAGCGCGATCGCGCACGGCCAAGGTCCTAGTCAACCTCTCCACCCTGACCATGCTCACGAGCACCAACACCACCCCGACGACCATCAACACCACCGCGGCCGCCGGCTCGTCCGTGCTTGAACTGCAAGCCCAATGGGCGACGCCGACGCCGCCAACATCCTCGCTGTCGAGATCGCCACCATCGAACGCGTTATGTGACTTGGCCGAGATGGCGATATGAGCGCCCAAGAGTTCCACTTCGAGGCTCAGCATCGCTGAGCGTCTGGAAGGGCTTGCCCGGGTTGTCGTCACTCTCAGTGGCTCAGGACTTTCACTACTCGACATTGCCTAGGAAAGGCGGAAGGCGCTTGACGGTCGCGGCTCCGGCCCCGTTGTGTGGGCTGGCCTTAGCTGCCGGGTTGGCCGGTGGCGCCGGGGGTTCCGTTGCTGCCGTCCACGCCGGGATCGCCGCTAGGACCTGTGTCGCCGGACCCGCCGAGGCTACCGGCAGCGCCCGCGCCGGCCGCCCCGCCCCCGCCACCGGTGCCACCGCCGCTCGTACCTGTGCCGCCGCTGCCGCCTGCACCACCGTTGCCGCCCGCGCCGCCGTTACCGCCGTTGCCCCCGGCAGGGCCGCCGTTGTCGCTTTCGGCGTAGCCGCCCGAGCTGCTGGCGCCGCCGGGAGCGCCAACGCCGCCGCCGCCGCCAGCTCCTCCGACCCCATTGGTGCCGTCGCCCCCGTCCCCGCCGCTGCCACCAACCCCGCCAGCGCCGCCGTTACCGCCTTGGCCGCCAGGGCCTTCGGCGTCGGCGTTGCCAGCAGTACCGCCGGCGGCACCGCCCCCGGCGTTGCCGCCAGCGCCGCCGACCCCGCCGTTGAGACCGGTGCCGCCGACCCCGCCGTTACCGCCGCTGCCGCCGTTACCGCCGCTGCCGGCGTTGCCGCCGGCGTCGCCACCGCCGCTGCCACTCATGAAAACGCCGTCGGTGCCGTCGGTGCCCATGGCGCCGCTGCCGCCTGTCCCGCCGGCACCGCCGCTGCCGCCATTGCCGAAGGGCGCCGCCCCGCCAGCCCCTCCGAATCCGCCGGCTCCGCCGGCCCCGCCGGTGCCGCCACTCGAGCCGGTCCCGTCCCACGGATCTCTGCCGCCCGCTGCGCCCGGTGCGCCGCCATTGCCGCCGTTGCCGCCTATCCCACCGGCACCGGCGGTGCCGGTTCCAGTTACCGAGCCACCTTCGCCGCCAGCCCCGCCGGACCCGGCTTGGCCGCCGTTACCGCCGGGGACACCGCCGCCGGCGAACCATGTACTTTGATTCGGACCGCCGTCGCCGCCGACACCGCCGTCGGCACCGTTCCCGCCAGCACCACCGGTCCCGCCGTTACTGTGGCCGCTTGCCGCGCCGCCAACCCCGCCGACGCCGCCGTCTCCGCCGGTACCGCCGACGCCAGCCAACCTGTCCGTACTGAGGCCGAAGACTTGGCCGCTGCCGCCGCTGCCTGCCGTGCCGCCATTGCCACCGGCACCCCCGGTTCCAGCGGCGCCGGCTACCCCTACGGCCCCGTTCACCGCGCTGCCACCGGCACCGCCGCCGCCGGCCGCACCGCCATTAGCGCCGTTACCGCCGCTACCGCCGTTGTCACCGTTGCCTACGGAATTGCTATCCGCGCCGTTGGCCCCATTTCCGCCGGCCCCGCCAACCCCGCCGGTGCCGCCTGTCCCGCCGGCCCCTGCGTTGCCCGTCCCATGGGCGCTCCCGCCTTTGCCGCCGGCCCCGCCGGAACCAGCTTGACCCCCGAGGCCGCCGTCGCCGGCCCCGCCCTGACCACTGTCGTCTGTGTTGGCGCCGGCGTCGGCACCGCCGGCACCGCCGACCCCGCCGCTACCACCCGTACCACCGGACCCGGCATTCCCACCGTTGCCGCCATGGGCGCTGCCACTGCCGCCAGCCCCACCAGTCCCGCCTTTGCCCCCGGTCCCGCCAGTCCCGCCGGTGCCGCCGTCGATCCCGGCGGTACTCCCGGCGGCGGCGGTGCCGTCTGCACCGTCTCCGCCTGCACCGGCGGTTCCACCGGCACCTCCTTTGCCGCCTGCCCCGCCCGCGCCGTTGACGCCCGCGGTGCCGTGTGCCGCCGTACCGCCATTAGCGCCGGCGCCGCCCTTGCCGCCGGCCCCGCCCGCGCCGCCGGCGCCGCCATCGCTACCCGCGCCGGAGTTGGTGCCGAGCACACCGCCCGCGCCATCGGCGCCGTCCCCCCCGGCGCCGCCAGTGCCTCCGGTGCCCCCGATGCCGCCGGCCCCGCCGTTACCTGACGCTGACCCACCTGCCCCACCGATGCCGCCGGCGCCGCCGAGGCCGCCGCTACTACCCCCGGTGCCCTTGCCGATGGTTCCGGTGGCACCGGCCCCACCAGGAATGCCGCTGCCCCCGGTACCGCCATTGCCGCCGTCCCCGTTCGCGCCGGCGTTGCCGCCTGCCCCTCCCGCGCCAGAGGCCGCACCGGTGCCGCCGCTTCCGCCAGCGCCTCCATTGCCGGAGATCGAGCCGCCCGCACCGCCGGCCCCGCCGTGGCCCGCGGTGCCGCCGACGGAGCCGCCGACGGAGAAAATGGCGGATCCGCCGTTGCCGCCGTTGCCGCCGTTGCCGTAGGCGCCGCCGTGGCCGCCAGCCCCGCCACTTCCGGCCCCCTGCCCGACGACAAAGGCGCCAAAGCCGTTACCCCCGGCTCCGCCGTTGCCGCCGCTAGTGAGCGCGGTTCCGGCCGTGCCGTGGGCCCCGCCCGTGGCGCCGGTGCCGGTACCGGCCACGCCGCCGGCCCCACCTTGCCCGGCGGACTTGCCCGGGGTGCCCCCGGCGCCGCCGGCCCCGCCGTTGACGTTGGTAGCGGTGCCCGCCGCACCCGTGCCGCCGTCGCCGGCGGACCCGGCGTTGCCGCCCTGGCCCCCAGCCCCCCCATCACCGGCGCTGCCTGCGGTGCCGTGCGCGGCCGTGCCGGCAGCACCGCCCTGGCCGCCGGCGCCGCCCGACGCCCCGGTGCCACCGGTGCCCCCGTTACCGCCGGCGCCGTTATTGATGCCGGCCACACCGGTGGTCCCGGTGGCGCCGTTACCACCGTTCCCGCCCGCTCCACCATTGCCGCCTTGGCCGCCGTTGCCGCCATTGCCCGAGATCGCGCCGCCCGCACCGCCAGCGCCGCCCGCCCCACCGGCCCCGCCCGCGGTGCCGTTGGTGCCGTTGCCATCAGCGCCGGTGACCCCGACCGCGCCAGCGAGACCGTTGCCGCCCGCACCCCCGTTACCGCCGTTGCCGCCATCCGGGCCGCCCGCACCCCCGGCGCCGCCGACCCCGCCGTTGCCACCGGGAGCGGTGGCATTACCTCCGGCACCCCCGTTGCCGCCGTTGTTGCTACCCGAACCGTTACCGCCAGCTGCCCCGGTGCCGCCGTTGCCGGCCATCGCACCACCGCTGCCCCCGGTGCCCCCAGTCCCGCCGGCGCCGTTGCCATCCGAACCGGCTCCGCCAGCCCCGGCAGCGCCGCCGCTGCCATACAAGCCGCCGGTGCCGCCGTTGCCGCCGTTGCCGCCGTCGGTATCGGGATTGGTGGCCGGGTTGGGGCTAAAGCCCACACCTCCGTTGCCGCCGTTGCCGCCGGGGGTGATCTGCCCGGCCGCACCGGTCGCCCCGGCATGAGCGCCCGCCCCGCCAGCCGCACCACCCGTGCCGCCGCCGCCCACACTGCCGGGGTTACCGCCGGTACCACCGTCACCGCCGTTCGGGCTATTCAGATCACCGGCCGCACCGGCGCCACCGGTACCTCCGGAGCCGGCGTTACCGCCCGCTCCGCCGATGCCGCCGTTGCCGTTGGCACCCGCATGCCCCGAGGACGCCAAAGCCTTGCCGCCGACCCCGCCCACTCCACCGGTACCGCCGCTGCCGCCGGTGCCGCCATCACCGGCGTTGCCCCCAATGCCGTTGTTGGTGCCCAACACCCCCGCCGTGCCATCCACCCCGGCCCCGCCAGTGCCTCCGACCCCGCCCGCACCGCCGGCACCGCCGGCACCGCCATTGCCGGAGAACATGCCGCCGGAGCCGCCAGCCCCACCTTGACCGCCCGTGCCCCCGACACCACCGGTGCCCGGCGCGCTGCCCGCGGTGCCCACGCCTCCGGTGCGGCCCGTGGCGCCGACCCCGCCGGCCCCGCCCGCGCCGCCGTTGCCGAACAGGGCGGCCGACCCACCCGCACCGCCGCGCCCGGGGGCCGTCGTCGCGGTGCCGGCCACCCCGGACCCGCCGTTACCGCCATTACCGAACAGCCACCCACCCGCGCCGCCGGCCTGCCCCGTGCCCGGCGCCCCATTAGCGCCATTACCGAATAGCGGGCGCCCGGTCAGATCCAAGACCGGCGAAAACAGCCCCAAGCTCTGGGCCTGCCGCACCGCCGCCAACGGCGACACATTCGCCGCCTCCGCGACCGAATACGAACTGCTGGCGTTACTTAACGCCTGTACGAACTCGGCATGAGACGCCGCTGCCCGACCACTCAACGTCTGAAAAGCCTGACCATGGCTAGAGAACAGGGACGCAATCGCCGCTGACACCTCATCACCAGCGGCGGCCAGCAGCGCGGTAGTCGGGGCTGCGGCCGCCGAACTAGCCGCGTTCAGTGACGAGGCGATGCCCGCCACATCCGAGGCTGCCGCCGCCAACGTCTCCGGTCCTGCGATCACATATGACATCGCGTCTTACTCCCATTCAGCCGCTTCTTGACCGCCGGAGATATGAAAATCGGCCATAAGCATGACCGGCCCGACGTGTATTTGGTAGGGCTTTCGCATAGTTGACGCGACCGTAAATTGTTAGGCCACTCGGCGCCGTGCCCGGCCTGCGGTGTTGAAGGGTTGCATTTCAGATGCGACCCCCGGCGGCGATCTTGTCCGCCAAGCGGCGTTGCAGATCATCACCGAACTCGGCTGCACCTGCCTCGTCTGCCGACACACCTGGGGTCCGGAGCTGTATCTGCACCAGGCGCGGGTACTCGGGTTTGAGACACCCGCCGGAATCATCGAATAAGGCCGTGGTTGCCGCTGCCGCCAGGCGGCCTCAGCGGTGCTCCTATTCAACGGGTATTTGAAACCGGAATCCCCTGTACGAACGTTGGGGCACCAGGCGCCGGCCGTCCTGCACCCTACGCAGCAAGTCGATGATCGTCGCGGTGTCCTCGTCGGTCATGCCCTCGGCCAGGCACTTGGCCCGCACAGAGTCGACCGGTGCACGATCACGGGTCCAGCGTTCACGCACTTCCATCATGTCGGACTTGAGCTTCGCTTCCTCGTTCCACTTCAGCCTGTTGTTGTAGCCCTTCGCGTACTCGGCGAGGTACTCGATGATCTGGTTGATGTCAGTTGGGAGCTCCGCACTAGCCCAGCACTAGCCCGGACGGCCGAGTAGTGCCATTCGTCCCGGGCACGGTCGTACGCGGGACGCAGGATGGTGCCGACCGCGTAACCCGCGGCAGCCTGCGCGCAATCGTCGGCGACGTCACGGGCGAAGTCCTGCAGTTCTCCTGGTTCGTCGAATAGGTTGGCCCATCCAGCGTTCTCGAGGAATCCGACACATGCTGCAGCGACGTCATCGGGAGTCAGGTCGAGTTCGCGCACCATGAGCTGACTTGATGCCGCATGGGAGTTGAGACCCGAGTGGCTGCGGTCGCAGCCGCAGTCGAGGCGGTCACACACCATTCCTGGCACAGCTATTTCGCCTTCGACGCCCGCACAGAAGTCATCCGCCCTACCCGGCTGGGGCTGGTGGATGGTCAACATCTTCATTGCGAGGTCCTAGTCGGCCGTTTCGATTTGGGCATAGCTAATCGTGCCACCGCCGTCCGACGCGATTAGGAATGCGACACGCCAGCCGGTTGTTCGCTTTAGCGAACATTGGCGAAGTTGCGAGAAATAACGGCCGGTGCAACGCGGACGATCTGTGGGCACTGCCGTGACTTAGCCAGCCGGGGCTAGCCAGACGGAGGCAAAGGGTTCCAGCCGAGCTCGCGGACGTGCTGTGCGGTGTTGGCACGGAAGAACGCAAAGCGTTGAAACTCGAGGAGGCGCGTGCGGATTACGTCGGGTGGGAAACCTGCACGCAGCAACAGCAATATACGAAGTACCCACGATGTCGCGTTGGCGACGACGAGCCACTCTAAAGCCCGAGTTTCCAGTGGTCTGTCGGAGCCTCTCGTCAGGTGGTGAGCAATGTCATTGCGTGCGTTCGTTATTCGCCGAGGCAAATCCGTTATGTGCTCGGTGATCTCAGGTACGGCCTCGGATACCTCGGCGACGATTGCTTCGGCGCGCTCCTGGAAGCTCACCTCGACGAAAAAACCATCGCTTGCTTGACTTGCTTTTGGTCGACGCCCTCCGCCGCGGCTTGAGCACCCGCTGCCTTACGGGCGGCTTTTGAGATGCGCCGCAAGACGCACTTCGTGATACCCGGAAACTTTGCCTTCTCGTAATCCGGTAGCCGGCGATGGAATCCTTCAATCAACGGAGTGAACAGTAGAACACGCGTCTGCACCGCGCCGGAGAACGGCCGCGCGACTACCCAGGGCAGACCGTCTAGCCTGCTGTGTAATGCGATCCACCGACTGAACCGCTCGACGGTTAAATACTCGCGCGTTATTAGGGGTTCGTGTACCGGTGCCGGCGGTTCCGTGCGGAATGCCGGACCGTACACGGTTAACCATCGATCCTCGGGGTCGAGGCGTATTTGCGTCTCGCGGGTGACTCGATCCTCGCCTGGATCTGGATATAGAGCGAGTTGCAGCAACGCTAAACAGCCAGAGATTACTCGTATTTCGAGTTGTCGCAGCGTTGCCGGCGTCGACAATTCGTATACAAGCCAGTTGCCTTCGTCTGATGCCTCGACGGTGAGCGTGGAGCCGTCGTCCTCAACCATGCTTGATTCGCCGTCGGTCAGGTGCGCCAGCCAATGTGGGCGATCCATGCGGAACCGCACGCTGCTGTAGAGCTGATCTTTGGTTAGGTGGGAGCCCACCGCGGTCGTGCCGCGGTAACGCGGGCTAGACCCTGAGCCGCCGTAATTCTGGGCATTGATTACGGTCACCGGACCCAAGATGCCGGGCGAACCCAAACAGTTGCAGCCGAGCCGGGATACCGATCTGACCAGCAAAGACAAGCTGGAGTGATGTTCGGATTCAGCTCGCGTGTACAGCCCGATCGAGAGGCGGCCCGCCGTGCCTGAACTCCGATTGCTGCACCGACATTGGGGCGTTACGCGCCCGCAGCACGCTGCCGGCGAGGAGCGCGATCAACACCCCGGCCAGCCCGCCGACCGGCGCCAACGGCGATGGCCCCGACACCAGGAAATAGCCGAATGCGACACCGCCGAAAAGCAGCGCCATATGAATCGGCATCCAGCGCGCAATTGGGCGGAGTCGGTAGGACAAACCCATGCCCAGCAGCAGCGCCAGGATGTGACCGAACGGCGTGAAGTCCGTTCCCAGGGCCGCCACCACCCCGACACCAAGCCACCAACCGACCCAGACCGCGCGCCAGCGCGACGGTATCGACGCCGTCAGCGCGCCCAGAACACAGACCGCGCCGTAACTGACCCCCACGTCGCTGGCGCGCGTAACCGAGGTCGGCAGCCAGCCGGCCTCGACGGCGGCGACCAGCCCTACCGCGACCAGCAACGTGGCACCGACATGACCGAGCGCGAATGCGATGAGCAAACCTCTGCTGCGCCAGATCAGTTCACCCAGGGCGAGCAGGCACACCAGTCCCGGCAACCAGACAAAGACGTCGCCGCCGTCTTCGACGAATGCGCTTCCGAGCAACGTGCTCAGGCGGCCATGCGCCAGGTTATGCAGGTTGGTGCTCATGCGGCTCACGACGGCGTCGCGGGTGTGCGGACCGAGAGCCGTCAGCGCGGCGGAGACCGCGAGCAGCGCGAGGGCGTATGCCAACGTGACGCGTAACGCGGCTGCGCCGGACAGCGTTCGTGCGGCTGCCGCCGTCCAGCGTTCAGCATTTTCACGACTATCGCGAATCGCGATGCTATATAACATTATTCGCCACCTAACTCGCCGTCGCGGCGCGGTCGGGGTACGGGTGGCCCGGCCAGCCACGGTCGCGGGCCAGCAGGTCGGCGACCGTTTCGCGGCGTACTAGTTCATGCGGCTGGCCGGCGGCGACGGCGACCAGTGGGGGGCTTCCCCCCAGATTGCGGCTCGATCCCATCGAGTGGTGGTAGGCGCCGGTGCAGGCCACCGCCAGCAGGTCACCTGGGTGGATGTCGGCGGGCAGGTCGACGTCGCGCGCGATTTCGCGCCCGGCCTGCCAGTCACGTCCCACAATCGTGGCGGGGACCAGACTGGCTGACCGATGCCGGTTAGCCAGTGCCACAGTGTATGTCGATCCGTCGACCGCCGTTCGCGGGTTGTCGGGTGTGCCCCCGTCGACCGCGACGAAGATCCGCCCGCCAGGCTCGCGCTTGGCGGCGGTCACCCGGTACAGGGTTATTCCGGCGCGCGCGGCGATCGCCCGACCGGGCTCGATCACGATCCGTGGGCGGGGGTAGCTGTGCTGCGCACAGGCGGATTCCAGGGCGGCTTCGATGACCATGGCGAGCTCGCGAAGGCCGAGCTCCGATCCGCCGGAAATGCTCGGGACCGCCTGCCCACCGCCGAGATTGAGCTCACCGAGGACAACCTGATGGCGGTCACGGACCTCGGCCAGCACCGCCATCATCTGCTGGATCGCTGCACCGTAGAGCTTCGCGTCGAACAGCTGCGACCCAAGTTGGCAGTGCAGTCCGACCAGGTCCAGGCAAGGCTGGTCGAGCACCCGCTTGACCGCACCGGCGGCCTCGCCGCCGGCCAAAGCGAAGCCGAAAGTCGGGTCGAGGGCACCGGATTCTCCCGCGGTCTGCAAGTCGGGAATCACCCGTACCAGCACGCGTTGCCGACGCACCCGGCTGGCAAGAAGCGCGATCTCGCTCGGCGAATCGATCACGATGCGCCCCACCCCGGCGGCGGCCGCCTCGTGCAGGTCGCCAGCGGTTTTGGCGTCGCCGTGCAGGATGATTTGCGACGGCGACACCCCGCCGGCCAGTGCGGTCGCGAGTTCACCGCCAGAGCAGACGCCCACGCCAGCACCTTCGGCGGCCGCCCACCCTGCCACCGCGGCGCTCAACAACGCCTTACCGGCGTAGATGAGGTTGACGCCGGGGAGCGCGGCGCGATAGCTGCGAATGCGCGCCCGAAAGTCTTCCTCGTCCACGACGTACGTCGGCGTGCCAAACTCGGCGGCGATCTCGGTGGCGGCCACCCCCCCGACGCACAGTCGGCCCAGGTCGTCGATGTGAGTGCTCAACGGCCAGATTGCGCGGTCGAGCTGCGAATTCGACCCACGCGGAAGCGGTGGGCGCAGCTCGGACAGCGTCATAATCCCCAAGGTGGTGGTTCAGAGCGCAAAAGACCATGCTCTTAACAAGGCCTTCACGCGCAGAGGCAGATATTTACGGATTCAGTACAGCCTGGAAACGGTACTGTTCCGGGGCGCCCGGATCATGGCTCAACCAGCAACAATGAACGGCACGTCGTCAGGTGCCCGGTACGGCCCGCCAATCAACGCGCGCGCGGCGTCCCCGACGGGAATCCGCAGCAGTAGTGCGGGCTTCTCGGCCGCATCGGCGACCTCGGCGGCGACCTGCTCGGGGGTGATCAGTCCGGCGCGCGGCCCAACGCTTCGCAGGATCACCCGGTAGGGGTCGTCGGGCAGCGTGTAGGTGGTCACGTCGTCGAGGGCGCCTGAGCTCACCGTGGCGGGTTCCAGCAAGGCGGCCTGGATACCGAACGGCTCCACCTCGATGGCCAGGGCTTCGACCAGCGCTTCTAGCGCCCATTTCGACGCGGCATAAGCCGCGCTGGGCGGCAGCACGACGCGTCCGAGCACGCTGGACATGAACATCAGCTAGCCGGCGCCGCGAGCACGCATCTGCGGCAACACAGCTTGGGCTACCCGCAGCGCGCCGACGGTGTTGAGGCTGATCAAACGTTGCAACTCCGCCAACGGTGTGGCTTCGACAGCGGCGTAGAAGATGACGCCGGCGTTGGATAGGACGATGTCGACGTCGCCTGCTGCCGCCACTGCGGCGGTCACGCTGTCATCGTCGGTGACGTCGAGGGCCAGCCGTTGGCTTACGTCCAAGTCGGCCAGTGTGCGCGGATCACGCGCGGTCGCAACGACGCGGTGTCCGCGACCGGCGAACTCGGTGGCGATTGCGCGGCCGATGCCACGGTTGGCTCCAGTGATCAGGACACACAAGCTTGACTTCACGCGCCGCCTCGTCGAGGTCGCGCACGAGGCCGGCGCTGCCGATCCACACCTGTTGGGTGAGCAACTGGCGGTGTTGTTCGAAGGCGCGACAGCGCTGGCGACGTCGTTAAACGACACCGCGCCCTTTGTGCACGCCCGCGCGGCGGCGGCCACGCTGATCGACGCTGGGACCGCGAAAGCAAATTAGACCGCGGATCGCATCTCGGCGATGCTCTCGACCCTGCCGGCCAGCGATTGCGACGAGTAGTACCGCCCGGCTCGCACCACTCCGGCGATGTCGTGCAGGTGGGCCACGCTGTCGATCGGGTTACCCGACAACAGGACCAGGTCGGCATTTTTACCCGGCTCGACCGCGCCCATGGTGCCGGTCCTGCCCAGGAATTCTGCGGCGTGCATGGTGGTCATCTGCAGGATCCGCAGTGGCGTGAGCCCTGCGGCGGCCAGCTGGTCGAACTCCTGGTGAAGTGCGAACCCGGGTATCTCCCAGCCGGATCCACCCACGTCGCTGCCGGCCAGCATCTTGACGCCCTCTTCGTCGAAGATGCGTGCCATCCTCAGTTGCCGTGCGTAGTGGCTTCGGTACGTGGAGCGCATTTCAGGGGGACGTGAGAGCCACTTCTCGGTGGCCTTGTGCCAGCTTTTCAGGGTGCGGTTGGACGCGAAGCGGTTGTTCGGGTTCTCGCGGTAGGCCGTGTCATCGCAGAACTGTTGGGTGCGCGACCGGATAAGAGTGGGACACTGCCATGTTCCGTCGGCAGCGAACACGCGTGCCAGCGCGCGGGCTTTGTCGTCGTTGAACGACCCACCCGCATCCGCGATCAACTCGGCGTCGGCGGGTTTGGTCAACAGCAGCGGATTGATCACGATCTTGGCCACCAAGCGCGGCACCACCAGATCCATCAGTCGGTCGGCGAACGGGAACCTGGGAATGGTCGGCAAGCGTGGACCGGAGCTCCCGGCCAAGGCTTGCTCGATGCTGGCTTGCTGATCGCAACATGCCGCGACCAGGCCCACGCCGGGGCCGAGGTGTTCAATCGAACGCATTCTGCCGTCCGACGCGGCCCGGACGTCGAGTCCGACCGGTAGGTGCCCGACGGTGGTCAGCCCTAGCCGCGCGGCCTCAGCCTGGGCGGGGTAGAACACTTGCGGCGTCACCAGGGCGACCTTGATGAAGTCGCACCCGTTCTCGGCCTGCTGCCGAATCGATTGCAGGGCTGCCGCCTCGGTGCCGGCATTGAACGGGAAGAGCACCTCGCCCGGCATGGACAACAGTTCGGGACCATCTGCGGGCAGCGCCAACTTGCCGCCCTTACGGGCCTGCAAAAGTTTGCGTGAGCCGCCCATCTGGCGAAACCCGGTGACGCCCATCGCGAGCATCAGTCGTAGCGCCGGTTCCGGGTTGTGCAGATCCGACAACGGATGGGCGTGCATGTCGTTGAACCCCGGGACGGCGAAAGTTCCGCTTGCGTCGACCACGGCGAACCGGTCGGGGTGAACGCGTGTGGTCGGCGTGACCGACGTGACCCGCCCGGCCTCCATGACGATGTCGACATCACCGCGCAGGCTGCCGTCGCGCACGTCGACGATGGTGGTGTCGCGCAGCACTGTGCTGCCGCTGGCCATCTACGAACCCTAGAGCGCATTGGCGCTCTTGACGACCTCGTCAACCTACTGCTAGACATGGCCTGCGGCACCGTTTGGGCGATCGCCCAAGAAGCACTGGGTGGAGGTTGCGATGACTGTTGCGAACGACACGGACGTCTACTACGACCCCTACGACACCGGCATCAACGCGGACCCGTATCCGACCTACGCGCGGCTGCGCGAAGAGGCCCCGATCTACTACAACGAGCGCTACGACTTCTGGGCAATATCACGGCATTCCGACGTCGAACGGGCATTGGCGAATTGGGAAGCGTTCTCCAGCCGCCGAAGTGACATCCTCGAGCTGGTTCAGTCGAAATTCGACATGCCCGGCGGCGTCATGATGTTCCAGGATCCACCTGAACACACGATGCTGCGCGGCCTGATGTCGCGGGTGTTCACACCCCGCCGGATGGCTGAAATCGAGGACCAGATCCGGCAGTACTGCGTCCGCTGCCTGGATCCGCTGGTCGGGTCCGGGGGATTCGACATCATTGCCCAGCTCGCTTCGATGATGCCGATGCGAGTGATCGGGATGTTGCTGGGAATCCCCGAATCCGAGCAGATCTCGGTGCGCGACGCCAACGATGCCAACTTGCGCACCAAGCCGGGCGCACCGCTTAAGGTGGCCAATGCCGAGTCCATCGCCGACGGCCGGATCTACGCCGACTACGTCGAATGGCGCTCGAAGAACCCGTCCGACGACCTGATGACGACGCTGCTCAACGTCGAGTTCGATGACGACCAAGGCGTGCGTCGCAAGTTGACACGCAAAGAGGTGCTGCATTACACCCAGGTCGTGGCAGGCGCGGGCAACGAAACCACGGGCCGGCTGATCGGCTGGCTGGCCAAGGTGCTTGCCGAGCACCCCGACCAGCGCCGCGAGATACACCGGGACCGGTCGCTGCTGGTTCGCACCGTCGACGAGACGCTGCGGTACGAGCCGACAGGGCCGCACGTAGCCCGTTGGATGGCAAAGGATGTCGAGTGTTATGGCACCACCGTTCCGGCCGGCAGCGCGATGCTGCTGCTGTTCGGTGCCGCCAATCGCGATCCTCGCCGGTATAAAGATCCGGACATCTTTAACGTCCGCCGCGACAACATCTCGCACATCACCTTCGGAAAGGGTGTGCACTACTGCTTGGGCGCCAACCTCGCCCGCCTGGAAGGCAGCATCGCGCTGGACGAGTTGCTCAACCGCTGGCCCGAGTGGGACATCGACTACGACACGGCGCAACTCTCGCCGACATCCACGGTCCGCGGATGGGAGCGGCTGCGCATCGTGCTGCCCTAGGAGGACCGACGCGACTTGGGAGCCGGCATTTCGAATTTGTCCAGAAACCGGTTGACCAGTGCGACGGCCTCCTTGTGGCCGCCGGAGGAACCTAGGCCCTCCTCAAGGATCAGGGTGCGGCCGATCGCAGCGATGACGACGGCGAGGCCGGCGGGCGGGAATTCGTTTGCGTCGAGGTCATGCTCACGGACGATAAAATTCAGCGCGGTGATCTGCATTTCGCGCCACCGCTCCGACCAGGCCGCAATCTCGGCCTGAATCTCCTTGCGGTGGTTGGCAAGTCCCATGAACTCAAGCAGCAACCGGGTGTCCTTGGGCCCGATCAGGGTGTCCCAGAACGCATGCAGCGGCCGATCGGAGGACAGTGCCTTCTGCTGGCTCTCCAGGTACCCTGCCGCACCGCGCCGGAAGACGGCCAGGTACAGATCGTCCATCGTGGGGAAGTAGTAATGCACCAACGCCGGCTTGACGCCGGCCTTGGCCGCGACCCGGCGTGAGGTGGCCGCGGCGTAGCCCTCCTCGAGCATGATCTGGCTCGTCGCATCGACGAGCATGTCGCGCGTGCTGGAATCCCGCGCCTTCGGTCGTTCGGAAGCCGTCACGGTCTGGTCCTATCACACAGCAGGTTCTGCAACCATCTCGAAGAAGGCGGCACCAGAATCCGGGATGCGATTCTGCTTGAATACGTTAACGGCGTAGGAGACCAGGATCATCGAGTACAGCAACTGCAGCAGCCGTTCGGCTTCGCGCGGCAATTCGTTGATGTCGAGGCCGTTGAGATAGGCGACCGCCTCTTCGGCGCGCGGTGCGATGATGTCGTAGAACACGACTAGGTCGTCGTAGGGCTTGGACAAGCGCGCCTCGTATCGTTGCGCACGCGTTGGCAACGCCCAGTCGGTGACGAGTCCCTCGAGGTCGGCGAACTCCTGCGGCAGTGTGGACATCATGCCCCCTTCGTGGCGTTGGCGGCGCGATAGCCGTCCACGGTGTCGCGGATGACTGTGTGGAACTGGCGGATGAGCAGCTCCTGATCGCTGAGGTGAAAGGTCCTCTGCGCCCGAGTTTTCAGCGCCGAATGGGTGGCCTCGATGGTGTTCACGTCCTGCATAGCGAACTCGATCGTGCTGTCCACCACCAATTCCTGCGCCAGGCGCTCCGTCGCGTTCGCGGGCGGCACGAAGTACAAGTCGATCTCGTAGATGTGAGTGTCGACCGTCTCGGGCCAGTAGGTGTAGGTGATGTAGTAGTTGCGCGCCCAGAGCTGGACCGAAATGTTCGGGAAGAGCCAGAACTGGTCGTTGCCCCAGGATGCGATGTCGCCGCGGTTGAGGAAATCGGCCGAGGCTTCGTCCACACCGATATCCGGCACATCGTCGGGCCCGAAAAGTCCGGCGCGGAACAGCTTGTAGACCCAGCGTTGGTCCTGGCGAGCGGGCCCGGCGGTGCCGGGATCGCGGGCCGGCAGCGGTGGGGGCCCGGGGACCGAGGTGAGCATATGCGGACGGAACAGCTCGTAGTGATACGAGTCGACGGGCGGCACCATTTTCTCCGCTTTGGACACGTCGGGATCGATGAAGCGGCCGTGCACATAGGGCGGGTGGTACCACTCGCAGACCGAGTCGACGGCCAGCTTCCAGTTCCCGTTGATCCGGGTGGAGAACCCGTAGTGCTGCGTCATCTTGTCGAATGGGTAGGCCTCGATCGGCAACAGCTCGTCGCCCAGGAAACTGCGCAGCGGTTGCGGAACCCCTGCCTCTTCGGAGGCGAGGTTGATGAAGATGAAGCCCGCCCAGACCTCGCAGTGCACCGGCGGCATCCGCAGTGTGGCCTTGTCCAGGTCGAAAAACTCGCCCTCATTGGTGATGTGGTTGACCTTGCCGTCCAGGCCGTAGCGCCAGCCGTGGTACTTGCAGGAGAACGCCCGACAGGTTCCAGAGGTCTCCTGCGCGGGGTGTTCCTGCCACACGACCTTGTTGCCGCGGTGGGCGCAGACATTGTGGAAGGCGTGCACGGTGTCGTTGGCGTCGCGGGCGATCACGATCGACGCAAGGCGGCCCGGCAGATCGCGGGTGAAGTAGGAGCCCTTGCGCGGAAGTCGCTGGATCCGGCCGACGCACAACCAGTTTCGTTCGAACACCGCCTTGCGTTCGTCGGCGAAGAACTCCTCGGAAATCGCGTCATCGTAGTTGACGGGCGCGGTGCCGAGTTCGGGGTAGTCGGTGGTGAACTTGCCGCGTCCGGTCGAGAGTCGTTGCTGGATGCCGGTCATGAGTGCGCTCCTTCAGTGTGCTGACCACCGTTAGATGTTGTCGACCAGGGCTCTTGGTCCCACGCCCGATCCAGCGGCGCCATCTCGCCGCCGAACGGGAAGAACGCGCGCTGCGCGTAGGTCTCGCGGCCTAGGCCGTGGCCGAGTTCGTTGACGAAGGCCCGCTTGAGCGGGTTGGTGAACAGCTGTCGCGTGTATCGCAGTGTCAGCGGTGGGCGCTTGATCAGTTCGCGAGCATGCTCCCAGGCGCGGTCGAGCAGTTTGTCCTTGGGCAGCACCTCGTTGACGACGCCCCACTCCTTGGCCTCCTGCGCACTGAGCTTCTGACCCGTGAGCAGGAAGTAGCGCGCGCGGTTGTGCCCGGCGAGCACACTCCAGATCACGTGCTGACCGTCGCCGGGCACCTGTCCGCGCGGGAAGTGCGACGCGTCCTGGAAGTAGGCGTCCTCGGAGGCGAGCACGATGTCGCCCATGATCGGCACCTCGGAGTGCATGTTGCACGGACCGTTGACCGCGCTGATCATCGGAACGTCGACGTCGAGCACATTGAAGATGAGATGCCTTGCATACCAGGCCTTCTCATCGAGTTTGTTCAGCCCGCGGATCTCCGGCATGGCCTGGTAGATGGGGTGTTCAGGCGGTTCGCCGTTTGGTAGACGGCCCCAGTTGGCGTTGTAATTCGCGCCCGTACCGGTGTGTATCAGCACCTTGATCTCGCGGTCGCCCGCGATATCGGCGAACGCGTCGGACATCTCGTCGTGCGCCTTCCAGCTCCACACCAGGCTGTCGCCGTCGGTGTGGCACTGCATGAACAGGATTCCGTCGTCGGTGAGTTCGAACTTGTAGTTCGCATAGCTGTGCTGGTACTCGCTGTATCTGGTCCGCTTCGCCATAAAGCTGCCTCATTCTCGTGGTGCTGAGCCGATATCTGGGCAATTTGAGCGATCGCCCAAATCCTGCAGGTGCCATGCTTGCATCTCAGGCCGCAGCGGTCAAGGCTCAGCTGCCGTGCAGGAGAGCCACGATGGGTGCGAAGGATTCGATCTGGGACTGCTGGACCGTGACGTAGTTGACGCCGAGGGTTTCTCGGTGTGAATACAGCTTTTCCACAACACTTTCCGTGGGCCCGACGAGAACATTGGGATGGTCGCGCAACACGTCCGAAGCGATTCCGGTCGACTTCGCCACCCCTGCCAGCACGGTCTCAGGATCGTCGGTGATGTCACTGAAGTAGGGGGAACTTTCGACGTCGAGGCGCCCGAAGCGCTCGCCGGCCGCGGCGCGGACGAAGCCGATCCGGCGCTGTGCGACCTCCTGCGGGTCAAGGCCGTCGGCGTCGCGCGCCACGAACGGCACGCTGGACATGCTGACGATGTCGGCTTCGCGCCCCGCCAACGTGAGGATGCGTTGCCCACCCCCGCCGATCATGATCGGCGGATGTGGCTGTTGCACCGGCCGCGGCCGTCCGGCGTACCCGTGCACCTGAATGAATTCGCCAGAGCAGTCCAGTTCCTCGCCGCGCCAATGGGCCTTGATCAAGGCAATCACCTCGGCCAGCTTGGCGATTCGGCGGCCCGGACGATCGAAGTCGAGGCCCATGGCCTCGTATTCGACCCCACTCCAACCCGCCCCGATACCCATTTCCAGACGGCCGTCTGACAGGACATCCAGTGTCGCGGCTTCCTTGGCCAATACCGCCGGCACGTGATAGTCGATGCAGAACACTCGGCAGCCGATCCGCAGCCTCTCACTGCAGGCGGCTGCGGCAGCCATCGCCGCGATGGGCGCCAGATCTTGGCGGGGAGTGTGCGCCTCTCGTTGTGCAGGACCCGGGCCCAGGTAGTGATCCGCGAGGAAAAGCGTTGAGTACCCGAGGTCCTCGACTTTACGAACGGTGTCGCGCCACTCGCGCCCCCCGCTGGCGTTGGTCGCTTGCACTGCGAAACGAAACGGGGGCCTGTCCATAGAGTTGACCGTAATCGATGCGGGGTGATAGGCATGTGAAGCCGATCGTTTGGGCGATCGCTCAGGAAGGTGGATTGTGGCGTGAACGCCAAGACGGCGGTGGTGACCGGCGGTGCGTCCGGGATTGGCCGCGCCGTCGCCGAACGGTTGCGCGGCGACGGGTTTCGGGTGGCCATCATCGACCGGTCGCCCACCGAAGACGCGTTCGCCCAGGTGGCCGACGTCACCGACCGCGCGCAGGTCGATGCCGCCGTTGCAGCAATTCGGGACGAGCTGGGCCCCGTGCTGGTGTTGGTCAACGCGGCCGGCGTGGAGGGTTTCAAAAAGTTCCTGAGCATGTCGTTCGAGGAATGGTCGAAGGTGATCGACGTGAACCTGCACGGCGTTTTCCACACCATTCAGGCGGTACTGCCCGACATGGTCGAAGCCGGCTGGGGACGCATCGTCAACATTTCATCGTCGAGCACCCACTCCGGGCAGCCATTCATGGCGCACTACGTGGCGGCGAAGTCTGCGGTGAATGGCCTGACCAAGTCACTCGCTCTCGAATACGGTCCGAGCGGGATCACGGTCAACGCCGTACCGCCCGGTTTTATCGACACGCCCATGCTGCGCAGCGCCGAGAGCCGGGGCCTGCTCGGCGGCAGCGTGGAGGATCACATCGCACGCACTCCGGTGCGCCAGGTTGGCCGCCCCGAAGACATCGCCGCCGCGTGTGCATTCTTTATCTCCGACGAGGCCAGCTACATCACCGGGCAGATTCTCGGCGTCAACGGCGGCCGCAACACCTAGTCAGCGAGGCATGAATGTACGAACGGGACGAACTCTTCATCGACGGAAAGTGGGGTGCGCCGGAATCCGACGCCAGCCTGACGCTGATATCGCCGCACAGCGAGGCGGTGATCGGCCACGCGGTCTGCGCAGGCCCCGCGGATGTGAACCGGGCCGTCGGCGCTGCCCGGGCGGCGTTCGACACCGGGCCGTGGCCGCGCATGCAGCCCGCCGAGCGAATCGAGGCAATCAGCCGGCTGGCCGCAATCTACAAGGACCGCAGAGCCGACATGGCCGCGCTGATCTCCGCCGAGATCGGTGCTCCCATCACCTTCGCCAAAATGGCGCAGGTCCGCCTTCCCCTGACCATCATGTCCTCATTCTGCGCACTAGCGGGCAGCTACCAGTGGCAGCAGGCGCGTCCGGGGTTGTACGGCAATGACATTCGGATCGTGAAGCAACCGGTCGGAGTCGTCGCCGCGGTGGTGCCGTGGAACATGCCGCAGTTCCTCACGGTCTGCAAGATCGTGCCGGCGCTGTTGGCCGGCTGCTCCGTGGTGCTCAAGCCCGCGCCAGAATCCGTGCTCGATGCGCTGCTGCTGGCCGAGCTGGTGGCAGAGGCCGACCTTCCGCCCGGGGTTTTGAACGTCGTGACCGGAGGCCGCGAAGTCGGTGAACAGCTGGTCGGCCACCCCGGTGTCGACAAAGTTTCGTTCACCGGGTCGACGGCGGCCGGCCGCCAGGTAGCCGTCGCCTGTGCCGCCGGGCTGAAGCAGGTGAGCCTGGAACTGGGTGGCAAGTCCGCGGCAATCGTGCTTGACGACGCCGATCCTGCCGCCACCGCCAGTGGAATTCAGCTGGCCAGCCTGGCCAACAGTGGCCAAGTGTGCAACGCTCTCAGCCGGATCCTGGTGCCGGAGAAGCGGAAAGACGAATTTGTGGACGCGCTGGCGGCCGGGATGGCGTCTATGACGGTCGGTGACCCCGCCGATCCCAACACCCAGATCGGTCCACTGGTGGCGCAGCGCCAACAGGAGCGGGTGCGGGACTACATCGAGTCGGGCAAAAGCCAAGGGGCGCGCTTAGTGACGGGCGGCAGCGACATGCCGGACGGGCTGGATGCCGGCTGGTACGTGCGGCCGACGCTGTTCAGCGACGCGCACAACGACATGAAGATTGCGCGCGAGGAGATCTTCGGTCCGGTACTGACCGTCATTTCCTACCGCGACGAGGACGAGGCGATCCGGATCGCCAACGACTCCGAGTACGGGCTCGCCGGCTCGGTGTTCACCGCCGACGCCGACCGCGGGTACGGCGTGGCGGCGCGGGTCCGTTCCGGCACCTTCGGAGTCAACGAGGGCTACATCATGGACCCGGCGGCACCCTTCGGTGGCGTCAAGAACAGTGGCTACGGTCGCGAACTCGGAACCGAGGGGATCGACAGCTACACCGTGAGCCAATCGATTTCGACAGCCGTCGCGAACTGATCAGAATTTCTTCAACCGCCGGACGATCTTGGTGAACGGCATTACTGAAGCCAGCCCCTTCCGCAGGCTTCGTTGGAACAAGCTCACGTTGATCAGCACCATGTGACGGACCCCGGAATCGCGCCACTTCGCGGCTTGGTCGATGACCGCGTCGGGAGTCCCGTTGAGCAGGATTTCCCGCAGCATCGACGGCGGGACCGCAGCTTGGTGGGCAACGCCGTCTGCTCGTCCAAGCCGTGGGGGAGCAGATCCTGCATACCCGCGAAACCCGCGCCCAACGGATGCTGCGCGCCGTCACGGCCGGGTTGCGTCGACCTGTGTCGGTCACTCCCACGCCGAGGCGCAGGCGGCCGATGCTCCAAATCGGCGTCAATCTTTGGTGTGAGCTTCGCTGCACCGCAATATTTCTGAATCCACAATGATCGCGGCAGCAATTGGTGAGGTGGTCGGGCACCCAAAACGAGTCGACTCCATTGGCGACGGCGGCGAGGTAGTTGGCTCGGGTAAACGTCTCGGCCGCCGGACGGGCCGCAACGATCGGGTCCATCACACCTACCCGCGGTCCTCGCGGTTCAGTGTCTTGCGGACCGATCGGAGGCGAAAGCGTAATCCACTACTCGGGATCTCCGGGCCGCGTTTAGATTCGCGCCGCTGAGGCAACAGGTATGCGTGGCTAACAGTGTCAAAGACAGTTTCAAAGACGTCATTCAGTCGAAGTACCTGCTTTTGACGACGTTCACTAAAGACGGCCGTCCGAAACCCACACCCATCTGGGGAGTGCCCGACGGCGACAAGCTCCTGGTCATCACCGACGACGGGTCCTGGAAAACCAAGCGAATCAATAACACCCCCCGAGTGACGATCGCCAAGAGCGGGGCGTTGGGCAAGCCCAAGAGCGAAGAGGTGGAGGCGGTTGCCCGCGTGCTACCGAAGTCGGAGACGCGGCGGGTGTACAACGCCGTGCTCAAGCGCTACTGGTACCACGCCTGGTGGTTCTACGCGCATTCGATCGTGCGCGGCGGTATCGACAAAGTGCACGTCGGCCTGGAGATCACACCCGCCGCCTAGGCTTCACGTATGACGCAGCCCAGGACTTCGACCGATATCAAGGCGCCGATCCTGGCGCTGGTGGCGGCGGCCCGCGTCGGGGTGGGGGCCGCCATGTTGCTGGCGCCGGGCAAGTTCTTCAAGCCCGAATCGGGTACGGAGACGTTGCTCATGCAAACGATCGGGATCCGTGACGTGGTCATCGGGTCGGGCGCTTGTGCCGCCTGGCTGCGCGGCGGCGGCGGCGAGTTCCGGGGCTGGGCCACCGCCGGTTTGATCAGCGACAGTGCCGATCTTCTGCTGGGACTGCGCAGTAGACACCTTGTCGGCACCAAGAGCGCGCTGATCGCCACGCTGGCCCCGGTGCCGTTCGTGGGCGCCGGCCTGCTCGGCCTCGTCCGGAGCCTGCGCAAGGGCCCGGCTTAGCCGCTGGCGCCGCGCAGGGCCGCGATCGTGTCCGCCACGGTGTCGTATGGGTCCCGGTAGGTGATGCCGAGTTCGCGCTCACTCGGCGAATCATCGGACGCCGGCATCTGGGTGTAGTACTGCATCCCGGCCGACGTGATCGGGGTGTCGAAGGGCAGAAACCTGCCAGCCTTATCCAGGACGGCCCCCGCGACCCGCAGCGCGGTGTCGGGAATCGGCACGGCAACCACCGTGGTGTCGGCGATCTGGCCGAGCATCGTCGCCAGCTCGGATACCGAGACCCGATGGCCTCCGGCGGTGTAGCGGCGCGGCCCGTGTCCGGGCCGCATTAGTGCCGCGTGCAGTGCCGCCAGATCGCGGACGTCGATGATCAGCCATGCCGCGCTGCGCCCGGGGACCGCGTGCATTTGCAGAGCCGCTTTGACGCCCTCGCCGGCCTCACCGAATTGGTCGCCGGCGGGTGGGCCCAGAACCATGCCGGGATAGCTGATGTTCACCGGTGCGCCGGCATCCTGTAGGCCCCGCGCATAGATTTCGACCTGCGCTTTGGATGTGCCGTATCCGTCCGCGCCACCGACCACCGGGAGGTCCGCCGTCAGCGTCTCCAGATTCGGACGGAAGAGCGCGGTGAAGCTGGACACGTGCAGGATCGGGTCCAAGCCGAGCTCGACGGCTTGACCGAGGACGTTTTGCGCGCCCTGCATGTTCGTGGTCAGCATCTCGTGGGTTTGCCGCGGATCGGTCGCGACCAGGGCGGCGCTATGCACCACGGCGTCACATCCGCGCAAGGCTTCCCGCACCGAAACCCGGTCCGTGATGTCCCCGACGGCATAGTCCGATACGTCGACGCCGAGTTTGTCGACAGAGGTTTGTAGCCGTGTGGGATTGCGCACCAGGAATCGGATGGAGTGTCCCGCGTCCGCGATGGCCTTCGCGGTCCACCCGCCGACAAACCCGGTACCGCCGGTGACCAGAACGCGCACGCTGTGATTGTGCTCTGGCCCGCCGCCCGCTGCTAGATGTGGCTGGTGGCGAAATCGGCGGCTTGGCCGGTCATGCCGTTCACGGGATACAGGGCGTGCGCGAGTTGGCTGGTGCCGTCACCGCAGATCCCGTCGCCCTGAGCGCACAACTGAAGCGTCTTGGGCTGGAAGAGCGGCCCGATCGTGATGGGCGGTGCCCCGTACTGTCCGAGCCATTGATTCGAAGGCGTGCCGAACAGGGTCACCGCGGCGACGTGGTTGATGATTTCGGGCGGCAACGGACGGGGGACCATATCGGCGGGCACGCCGGGCGGTACGGCGGCCGAGGTGACATAGCCGGCCAGGGCCGCGCCCTGCGAATATCCGCCAAGCACCTCCTTGGTCTTGGGGCAGCTCGCCGCCATGGACTCGATATGCGCGCCCGCGTCACGGATTCCGTCGACGACGGTCTTGGGGAAATCGGGATTGCTGAAATCCGTGCTGGCCTGATAATTCACCGGATAAACCCCGAGCGATCGTCCGCCGATGTCGCCGCGCAGCGCGTCGACGAAGGGTTGCCCGACGCTGCCAACGCCCGGCGGCTCACCGCTGCCGCGCGCGAAGACCACTTCGACGTCGGGACATGGGTCGGCAGACGCTGACGGGACCGGCAAGCTGAGCAGTGCGGAAGTCGCCGCCACCGACCCCGCCGCCATGGCCAGCGCCAAGCGTCGCACCAGTCCGGTTTTCATCAATTTGAAGACATCCATCTAGCCCCGCCCGTTCCGCATTGTTGGTACCAGTCCGGGTACCACTTATTTGCTCTTCGAAACTGATTACGAGACGGATGACCATATCGATCACTTTTCGACCTGTCACCATGGAACTCATGAGCAGCGGGGTCGTAATCGGGATTGTGCTGGTGCTGATCCTGCTGGGCATCGGCATCGTGATCAACCAGTTGCTTCGGCTGAAGAAATGGCTAAAAGATTCGCCACCCGGCCCAGAGCCTCCAGAGAGCTAGCTCGCCAACAAGAAGACCAGGGAGTTTGCCACCGTTGCTTGTGCTCTGGTGGCAAACTCCCTGTTCAACAAGCAATTACTTCTTGAAGGCGTCCTTTACCTTCTCGCCGGCGTCCTTCAGGTTGGACTTCGCCTGATCCGCCTTGCCTTCGTTCTTGGTGTCGTGATCACCGGTGACGTGGCCAACGGCCTCCTTGGCCTTGCCCCGCAAGTCTTCGAGCTTGTTCTTGATCTTGTCTTCGGTACTCATAAGCTCCCTCTTTTTACTACTCGACTTCGTTACCAACGTCGGGTACCCGACGGCGGGCGACTTGAACCCATCACCCCCTTGAAGGTGTCTTTCACCTTGGCTTTGACCTGGTCGAGCTTTCCTTCGTACTGCGTGCGCCGGTTGCCGGTGACCCGCCCGACCGTCTCCTTGGCCCTGCCGCTCCAGTACTGCGCCCTGTTGTTCAGTCTGTTCGTCGTGTTCATGCTTGGGGGATACCCGTTGGCGCGCGATCGCAAAACCGAAGCCCACGAGGTTGTGCTCGCCTGATAGCTTCAATCTCGTGATGGCACAACGTGGTGCAACAACTCTCCTCGCGACCGACGATGGCTTGCCGCGTGGTGTGTCCGGCGCCGCCGATCCGCGTTTCGCAAACGTCATCAGGATCTTCTCGCGGCTGTTTCCGGGTCGCCGGTTCGGCGGCGGAGCCCTCAGTGTCTACATCGAAGGCCAGCCCGTCGTCGATGTCTGGACCGGATGGTCGGACCGGGCCGGTGCGCAGCGCTGGACCGCCGACACCGGGGCGATGGTGTTTTCCGCGACCAAAGGTGTCTCGACGACGGTGATTCATCGGCTGGCCGACCGCGGCTTGCTGTCCTATGACGAGCCGGTCGCGGAGTACTGGCCCGAGTTCGCCGCCAACGGCAAGGCGGACATCACGGTGCGGGACATGCTGCGGCACCGAGCCGGGTTATCGCATCTGCGGGGTGTCACGAAGGCGGAATTGATGGATCACCTGCTGATGGAGCAACGCCTGGCTGCCGCGCCCGTCGATCATCTGCGGGGCGTGCAGGCCTATCACGCCCTGACATATGGCTGGCTGCTGTCCGGCCTGGCCCGGGCCGTGACGGGTAAAGGAATGCGCGAGCTGATCCGCGAGGAGGTGGCGCGTCCGCTCAAGACCGATGGTTTGCATCTTGGCCGCCCGCCCGAAGGCTCGCCGACTCTGCCGGCGGAGATCCTGATGCCGCAGAAGTTTCTGCGCACACCGGTGCTCAACTTCATCGCACCGAGGGTGGCGGGTCTGCCTTACTCGGGCGCACTGGGCGCGATGTACTTCCCTGGGATCACCTCCCTGATGCAAGGGGACACCCCGTTCCTGGACGGCGAGGTTCCAGCGGCCAACGGGGTGGTAACCGGCCGCGGCCTGGCGAAGATGTACGCCGCGCTGGCCAACGATGGCCGCATCGACGGCAAAAGGTACTTGTCGAAGGAATTGGTGCGTGGCCTGACGGGTGCGCCGCTAGCCAAGTGGCCGGACGCGAACATGGTGGTGCCCATGCCTTTTCACCTCGGCTACCACGAATCGCCCGTCCCTGGCCTAATCCGTGGGTTTGGTCATGTCGGACTCGGTGGAACCTTAGGCTGGGCCGACCCCGAGGCCGGCAGCTCCTTCGGGTTTGTCCACAATCGGCTGCTGACGCCGATGGTGTTCGACATGGGCTCATTCGCGGGGTTGGCCGGTCCGCTGAGCGATGCCATCGAGCTGGCCCGCAACCAGGGTCTCATCGAGGTGCCGCAGCTCGGCGCGTCCTATCCGAAACCCGCTCGGCGACGTTCGGCCGTCCCCACTACGGCAGCGTCGGGAAACGGTTAGATCCTCGGCGCTAGGCCTTTGCGAAGCCGCGGGGAAGCGTTAGCGGAAGGTCGGCGTACGTGGCGATGCCCGGCGCCGCGGCGACGACGGCCGGGATCGCGTTGATGGCAGGCACCGCCGTCATGATATGGCCGAGATCCATGAACTCCTCGAGCGTGGCGGCCTCGAAATAGGGCGGCGGGAGGAAGCCGACCTTGGTCGTCACCGTCGGCTGCCCGTCGATCTGGATGACCCAGCCGTCCTGGTCGATCTGCCAGTCCGGTTCGAGGGTCTGCCCCTTTTTCCACCGAACATTGAGGTCGATTAGCGTCTTTCCGTTGACGATTCCCTGCCAGCTGATGTAGGTGCCAGCGACATGTCCCGCGGGTATGGTCCAGGACGCCATTTCGAGGTCCGCCGTGGTTTGGGCGAACTCGGCGACACACTTCACTTCGTCGAGTTCGACGCCGAGCGCGTCGCCCACCAGCAGGACGGCCTCGCCGAAGATGGCGGTCCCCTTTGCTGCCATCGCCTGCAGGTCCGGGTGGTCGATCGGCTGGCCGAAGCCCACCGGCTTCTCGGTCTCAGGTGAGTCGTAGAACGTGGTGTCGGCGGCCTCGTTGACCGTGACCTTGTCGATCCGGTTGCACACCATCGCCGAGACGATGGCCAGCAGCTCGGCGAAGCCCGGGCTCACGCCGGACCCGAACATCGTCGAGCCACCCTTCTCGCAGGCCTCGAGGATCCGGTCGCGGCCGGCGCCCAGGTTGTGCCCGGTAACGAAGGACGCTGTGGTCACCACGTTGACGCCCGCCGACAGGATGCGGACCAGCTCGCCGACGTCGATCCACATCGGGTTGTAGACCACGCAGTCCGGTTTCAGTGCCAGCAGCTCGTCGACATCGTTGGTGGCGGCCACCCCCAGCGGTGCGATGCCGACCAGTTCGCCGGCGTCACGGCCGACCTTTTCCGACGACCAGGCATAACACCCCACAAGTTCAAGCAGGGGGTTGTCGGCGATCGACTTCAGCGAGCTTTTGCCCACGTTTCCGGTGTTCCACTGAACCACTCGATAGTTGTTTGGCACTCGCTCAGCATAGGGAATCGTCGACGCGCTTAGTAGGCGGATTCGGAAGCCAGGATTTCGGCCAGGAATGCATCGTCGCCAGGTTGGTCCATCCTTGACCTCGCCAACCGGCGCACCCGCTCTCTGGCCTCGCGGGATTCCGTCACGTCGGAGACCTCAGTGCCGATGATTACCGAGGTGGCCGGCCAATCGTGATCCCAGGCGGCCTGCTCTGTCAGCGGCCGCTGCTGTGTGTCGACCAGCGGCAGGGTCGCGCGGCCGTCGGCATCGAGGGCGCCGTTGCCGCCGACGAACCGGGACCGCAACCGCACGGCAATACCCGTCGCCGAATCCGGTCCGATGACGGTGGCACGCACGACGGCGGCGGCCGCTGCTCCGGTCACCTCGATGCTCCATTCGACGGTGTTCTCGGCCGCATCGAATATCCCGGGGGGGACCGCGCTCCAGTCGATCGACGCGACACCCCGGGCAATCGAGGTCCCGCGCCGCGGAGCCGCGTCGGAGCCGGCAGCCAGCGCGTAGTCGTCACGGCGGCCAATCGTCGCCGTCAGGATCGCACTCGAATCGCCAATAGCGGCCTGTAGTTCCGGCCATCCGACGCCCTCCAAGCCGACGTCGTCGGCCAACCCGGCACCGGCCCGCACCAGTTCCGCTATCCGCGCGTCGTCGCTGCCGAGGTGCGTGGCCAAGGCCGTGGCGTGCGGTGCCAGTAGCCGGGATACGTCCGAGTCCAGGGTGTCGTCGGTGAAGAAGCCCTGCGCGTCGCCGGTCAGCAGCGCCACCTCGATGTCGAGCAGCGCGCGGTCCAGGGCGGCGATGCCGTCCCGTCGACTGGCTGGCCACCATCGCCGCAGCCAGTGACCCATGGCCAGCCTCCGGAGCGGGTCCATCGATGCCGGCGCGATGTCGACGCCGGGAAGGTCGATGCTGCGCGGCTGATCGCTTACCCGGTCTATCGGCCCAACGGTAGAAGCCAGGGCGACGTGTCCGGAGTCGCCGAGAACGCGCCAGAGCCAGTCGGCGCGTACCAAATCGGTGAAGGTGATCTGGGCTGATGCGGCATCGGGTGGATCGTCGACCGTCCAGGACAGCACCGCGCCACTGACTTCCAGCACCGCGGTCAACATCGGTGGCGCGTCCGGTGGCGTGTCGCGGGGACCGATACGCCATAGGCCGGAATCGGCGACCAATCTCATCCGGCCACCTGCAATTCCAGCATCGCCTTGATCCGTTGCCGGTGATCGAGGCTCACCGACCGCGCGACCCCCTCCAGCAGAGACCGCACATCGTCGACATCGTCGCAGGGTTCTTGCCAGACGTCGCGGCCGTGCAGTCGCGCCCACAACCGGCTCAAGTATGGCTGGGCGTAGGCGCCGAGGTCCTCGACCACCTGCCGTTGGCGCGGATGGATCGGGCCGCCCTCCGCCAGGTAGCGACGGGCGTGCAGGACGTAGGCCTCTTTGCGCAGCCGGGCCTGGATCTGCGCGCCCAGCGCGTACCGACTTGGTGCGGCCCGGTTCAACGGTGCCAGCTCGACGGCGATCTCGATGCCGGCCACCAGGGTTGCCTGTTTGTCCTCGCCGAGTAAGCCCCAGGGCGCAGAGGCGCGGTCGACCTCCTCGGCGCACAACAGCGGAATGTCGGGCAACGCATCGCGGTTCAGGGCACGGCGCAGCGTGGCGCGGACCCGGTCAAGCACGCTGCGATCCAGCGGTCGATCGGTGTCGGAGCCACCGCTGATCACCGGCGGGCGTTGCGGGGCAACCGAACTCAGGCCGATTTCGATGATCGACCAGGGCAACTCGGCTGCTGAAACGCGGGCCAGAGCGCCCAGATTATAAGGCGCGGCACCGGCGATCACGGCTGACCAGACCCGCTGCCGGGCTGCACTCGCGCGATGGCTGTTGGCGGATCCGAGTACGGTGCTGAGGCCGGCCAGCAACGGACCGACAAGGTCTTCGCCGGCCTCGTCGGCCCGCACGTCACGCCAACTGCGGTCGAGCTGATCGGCCAGCGCGGCGACGGTCTGTGGACCCGCCATGTACTCGCGCAGCACTTCGATCGCGGTGCGGTCGCGTCCCCGGTGGATGTCGCTGAGCACCGCAGTCACTATGTCGCGCTCCAGCGGCGCCGGTGGGCCCTTCGTCACCGCGAGCTCGAAGCAAACCGGAAAGTACAGTTCCTGCGCGTTTCCGGTGCGAATCCGCTGTCGCCGGCGTTCCAGCTTAAGCGCCTCGAACCACGATGCGGCGAAGCGCAATTGGGGACCATTGTCGATGATGAGGGCACGCATTGCCGCGGCCGTGCCGGGGGCGACGACCGGAGCCGAATACTCGGGGTTCGAGCGCAACCTGAGCACCAACGGGTCGATGATGCGCTTGACGGTCCGTGTCAGCGGACCCCCGTCGTCGCTGCTGAGCACCTCGACACCGGGGCCGATGGCCCGCCACGCCTGGTCGATCACCGACCGGCGTGGGTGGGCCGCTGCCTGACCAGGTAACGCGGCCGCCACCCGCGAATCCGCGCTCATCTGCACAGGATAGGGGCAATCCAAAAATAGCGGCAGTCAAAAAGTTGGGTTCGGTAGCCCGGCCGACCCGTGGAACCTGTTCACATGAGCAAGCTCAAGCACATGTTCGGTCGACGTGCGTTTATCGACAGGCCCAGCGTCGGTGTTGGCACCGAATCCGCGACCGCCGACACCGAGCGCCAGGTCCTGATCCAGGTGACCGGTGTGCGGGGTGAGGAGTTCGTCGGCCGATTGGTGCACCGTGACTCGGATCTGGACATGTCGAAGTTGCGGCCTGGACTGGTTGTGCTGGTTGCGTTTGATCCCACTGCCCGCGAGCGGCTTTCGCTGCCAGACGGACGTCCTGGCGGTCCGCGCCTCGTGCCCGCAGCCCGGGTGAGCAGGGTCAGCGAGCGCCGTCGACGGCGAACGTGACCAGGGCGCCCCAGTACAGCGGGCTGGCGGCGATATCACCGTCACGCCAGCGCCGCATCTGTTCACGTTGCCAGCGATTGATCGCGCACCCCGCGTCAGGGGCCTCATGTGCGCAATCGACGGCGACGACAACGTCGGCCATCGGGTCGGCCATCGGGTCGGCCGGATCATCGCCATGCGGCGCGAACTGCCGGTAGGCAACGGTAGTGGGCAGTGACCACAGCGTGGCGGTCACCAACTGCGCTCCGCTCAGGATCATCGCCGCCACCAGACCGGTCGCCTCGTCGAATTGGTAGTCGCCGCCAGATCCGCAGGCCAGCAGTGCCGCCCGCGGCGGGATCGGCAACCGTAGCGACATCAGATCCGACGCGGTCAGCGGACGGTGATCGCCGATGGCGTCGGCATCCCCGGAAATCGTTGCCGTACAGGACAGGTGCAGCGCCGCCCGGTCAGCCCGGCTGCCGTGCTCCGGGCCACCGTCTGCCGAACTCGCATGCCCGACGTACATCAGCCGGCTAGGGGTCTGCGCCAGCAGCTCGGCCAGCCAGCGACGGTCCGCATCCGGACGGCGGAACAGCTCGACCGCCGAAGCGACGGCCGGCAGCACTGACCGGCTTTGCATCAGCCCGGCGAAATGCCGCGCCAACGGCGTCTGCGCCGACGGCCTGCCCAGCACCGACCCGAGCGCCGAGTCCGGAAGCTGTCCCGGCACGCGAGGGTCGAGGACCAATACCGGCGGACCGTCTTGCCTGCTGTCCCAGCCGGCCGATGCTCGCGGCGAGTGCACGATATTGGGCGGTACTGCCATCAGCACGTCGACCAACTCCATCATCCGGTAGCCGTCGGTGTGCGCACTGATATCGGCAAGTTGCCAAGGGATTTGGGCGGAAGCGACACCGATGTTGGTGAACGATGCCGCCCGGGCCCGGACCAATTCCTCTGCAGTCGGGCCCGATTTGGGCATCGCGAGCAGCCCCCACGGGACCCGTGCCAGACGGGCGCTGGGTGAAACGAACAGCACCGCGCGCGGCGCGGCCAGACACTCCGTCAGCAGCTGCCACCCGGACGACCCGATCAGCAGCACGCCCAGAATGTAGGCGACCGTCAGTTCGGTATCGGGCGCGGCGAAGGGCCCCCTCGACAGTGCCCGTTCAATGGCGTCACGCCGGATCTCCGCAGGGCGTTGCTCGGGTAACGCATCGGCCAGTTCTTGCAGCGCCGCAAGCAGTGTCGGCTCGTCTATCACCCAGGTGACCGTTCGCGATGGTTGCCCGATCACACGCAAACTGGCGTACGTGGCGATTCCGACGTCGGCGAATCGGAGGACAAGGGTCAGCCGATCTGTCATGGCCAAGTCGACCAGGCGGGTTCTCCCGCAGTGACGGCACGACCGTATCGCTGCGACGCCAGGGCGCGATAGTGAGTCATGATCGGCGGCGAATCCGGCTGCATCCGTAACGGCGGCAGGGGGCCCAACCGGGTCAGCGAAACGCCACCGTGTGTTGTTGGGCCGGCGGCGGCCGCCGCTACCGGTATGGCCGGTTCGATGTCGAGGATAACCGGGGTAGTAGCGGTAGCTGCCCACTCGCCGATTTCAGCCCCAGCTTGGCGCGCCTGCGGCTCGGTGCTGAAAGTTCCGCGAGCGCTCTGATACTCGACCAGCTCGCTGATCAGTTCGGCGTTGTCCCACTCCCAGGCGACCGCGAAGGCGCCTGCCAGAATCGGCGCCGAAATTCGGTTCGCCCAAAGGGATCTCGCGTGGGCGTCGGCGATCGAATACCGCACCGAATCGACGGCCAGCGCGGCTGGAACCTTGAGTTCGGCGGCCTGTTCGAGCTTGGTTGCCGCACGCCGGTATTGCGGGCTGCCGACCTCTGCCCGGATGACACCCAGCGCGTTGGCTTGTCGGGCTTCGACTTCGCGCCAGGTGTTGGACGGGTCGCCGGCGGCGTCGAAACCCAGGTCGGCCAACGCATCCGCGCGCCATACGGTGCCCAGGTGGCTGTCGAGCTGGGCGTACTGCAGCCAGCTGCTGCGTGGTGACGAGTCGAGCCATGCCCGCGCCTGCGCGATCAGCTCCACCGCATCCGCGAATCGGCTGCGAAAGATCGCTATCCAGCTGCGCTGCAGCAGGACACGATGAATGTGTAGTGGTTTACCCAGTTCACGCCAGTGCCTCTCGGCGTGTTCCCAGCATTGGTCGGCCGCTTCCAGCGCGCCGCATGCCATCCGCGTCAGGCCCAGGTAGAGCCAGCAGCGGGAAACGTCATGCGCCCGGGCGTACCGGGCAATGACGGGATAGGCCGTCGAGACCAGTTGCTCGGTGGCGACCTGGTCGCGCGCCGACCAGCACGCCGCCGCGCGTTCTAATTGTGCTCTGGCGGTTGCCAGTTCCCATCCGTTCGCTTGTGCCCGGGCCTCCGCGCGACGCAGCCAGGGTCCGGCCTCGGACAATCGCCCGGTCTCGACGCAGAATCTGCCGTACGCGGTGGCTCCGGCTATCCGAACGTAGTCGGCGAGCTGGCCATCTATTCCGGGATTGTCGCTGGCTTGGGCCGGATCCTGTAATGCGCCGAGGACCTGCTCCCACAGCGGAACCGATCGCACGTGCAGGTCGTCGTCGCAGAGTGCCGTCCCGCAGAGGATTTGAGCGTGGGTGAGCAGGTTCGCGTGTTCCGCGTCACCTTCCCGGTCGCTTTCCCGGTCTGCTTCCCGGTCGGCTAGGGCCGTCAGCGCCGCCGCGGCCCGGTCGTGGTCGCCCTGCGCCGCAGCCAGACCCGTTTCCAGAAATTGAGTCCGCCATGTATATCGACAGATCAGGTGCGCGACCTCGGCGTCAGACATTCGCACCTGGGCGGCCGCGTCCGGCATCGTGCCCGCGGCGATACCCGAATAGATTGCCAGACATTCGCGGATGCGCCGGATGGACTCTCGCACTCCGTCATCGGCTCCGCGGGCAAGGTAGATCTCGCCGAGCTGAGCAAGAACTTCCAACATGAGATCGTCTCGATCTTCGTCCTCGATCCGCGGAACCAGGGACAGCAGTAGATCCCGGGCCGCGACCTCGTCGGCCGCAAAGGCCAGACGGCGGGCGCGCTCTAACTCGCCGGGCACCGACACGGCTGAATCATAAGCAACCCGGAACGGCGGACGTGTGAGTGAGGCACGTCCGCCGCCCGGAGTCTGACCGATTAACCGCAGCTCACCTTGATGTTGAAGTCTTTGGTGATCATTCCGGCCATCGGGTTCTTCATATCGGCGCCCTGTGCCTGGCCGGTGATGGTGTAAGTCTTGCCGTTCACCGCGACGTTGGCCGAGCCGACCTTTGCGCCCATGTTGTTTGCGACTGACAACGCGTTTCCGTCCACCACGAGCGCCAGCGACTCGACCTTCGGGGCGGCCTCGTCCGTCATCACGATGGCCAACGCCTGCTGGGGGCCGCCGGTCGAGCCACTGCCGATGTCGATCTTGCCGCCCTGTCTGACGCAGGTCACCGAGGCCGGGTTCAAGCCCGGAAGGTCGCTGCCGCCCACCTGGATCTGAGTGCCGCCGCCGCCGGCCGCGACACTCGGCGCCGACGATGAGGCCGGCGATGAGGCCGGGGTGGCCGTATTGCCGCCGCTCGAGCAGGCCATCAGCGCGGATGCGCAGCCCAGCGTTCCGATTGCAACCGCGAGAAGTCGTTTCACGCTGATTTCCTTCCGTCATGCGCCGCCCCTGTGGCGTCGTCATGCGGCAAGTACAAACCGCCCCCGCTGCTACCGATCCCAATTTTGCGCGGCGGCCCGGTAGGCTTCGTCGACGCGGCAGGATGAACGGAGATAACCCATGACAGTTGTGAAGTGGCTGGGAAAGCCTGAAGCCCACGACTTTCCGGCCGCCGCCGATTACCTTGACCTGGTCGCGGAACCGGGGACCGTAAAAAAACTGGTCAAGCAGCTGCAGGCCGGAACCGTCGCGCACAAAAAGGCCAAGGACATACTGCGCGCCGCGCAGCTGAGTTTGCTGCCCACCGACAATCCCCACGTTGCCGAGGACCTTGCCAAGATCAAGAACGAGGATCCGCTGTCGCCCATCCTGCTGGTCCGGGGTGACTTTCTGGCAGGAGTCCCACTACAGATAGCCGACGGCTACCACCGGGTCTGCGCGAGCTATTACACCGATGAAAACACCGACATTCCGGTCGTGATCGTGTCGGCGAGCCGAAAGGGCTAGCTCCGGCGAGTTATTCCTCGACGGCGACGGCACCGGGGCTGCGCTTGCGGCGCATCCGGTGCGAACCCTTCCCCGTCGGACGCCGATTTTGCAGCCCAGCCCGGGTGTCTTGGCTGTCTTCCACGTGTTCCGGGTCTTCGGCGACCGGCGTCTCGTCGGGAGTCTCGGCTGCCTCAGTTTCGAAGGTTTCGGCTTCTTCTGTTTCAGCTTCGTCAGCTTCGTCGGTTTCGTCGTCGCCCTTTTTGCGACGAGTATCGCGCTTCTTGGGCTTCTTCGCCTTGATCGGTTTCGGCGGTGGTGGCGGCAACTCGGCGACAAAAGACAGATAGAACGCGAAGAACCCCAGTACCGCGATCGCGGCCGCGGCGCCGTAAATGCCGAACAACCACTGCCCGGCGGCATCCAGGCTGAGCCAGATCTCGCTGATCGCGGTCCCGACGATCAGCACCCCGGCCAGCACGTGGGCGACGATCGACCAGGTCCGTATCGACAGCGCCAGCTGCGGGGTACCGAGTTCGGGCTTGCGACTGCGCACCAGGGTGAACACCACCGGCAGCGCGGCCAGGCCGATCAGGACGCCCGCCGCGATCCTCAGCGCTGTGCCCAAGGTATGGCTGGTGTCGCCCATCAGCTCGGACCAGCGGGGCAGCACAAAGTAGAAGAAGAGGACGCCGGCGCCAATCGAAAATGACGCGTGCCACAGCATGGCGACCTTGCGGCCCATACCCCTCCTCATTCTGGCGAGTTCACCGATGGCGGAGGATGCGGGATTTGAACCCGCGAGGGCGTTAACCCAACCCGCGTTCCAGGCGAGCGCCATAGGCCACTAGGCGAATCCTCCGTGGCCATGGTAACCGCTGACGCACGTCGTCAGTCCTGCGGTCGCCGCCGATCCGTCCGGCCCAGGTATTAGACTCGGGACGGACCCCGCGCGGCGTCTATCCTGTGAACTCCCCCAGGGCCGGAAGGCAGCAAGGGTCAATGGGCTCTGTCGGGTGCGCGGGGTCCCCTAAATTTGTTCGACAGCGAGAGGGCCCCACGGTGTCTTTCGATTCCCTCAGCCCTGCGGAGCTATCGGCGCTACACGCGCGTCACCAGCAGGACTACGCCGAGTTGCAGGCCAAGAAGCTGGCGTTGGATCTGACCCGCGGCAAACCCTCCGCAGCCCAGTTGGACCTGTCCAACCAGCTGCTGGGCATGCCCGGTGACGATTACCGCGATGAAGAGGGCACCGACACGCGCAACTACGGCGGCCTGCACGGCCTGCCCGGGCTGCGCGCCATATTCGGCGAGTTGCTCGGTGTCCCGGTGCCCAACCTGATCGCGGGGAACAACTCCAGCCTGGAGTTGATGCACGATCTCGTGGCTTTCTCGATGCTGTACGGCGGCGTCGACTCGCAGCGGCCCTGGAAAGACGAACCGAGCATCAAGTTCCTGTGCCCCGTCCCCGGCTACGACCGGCACTTCGCCATCACCGAAACGATGGGCATCGAGATGATCCCGATCCCGATGCGCGAGGACGGTCCCGACGTCGACCTGATCGAAGAGCTCGTCGCCGTCGACCCGGCTATCAAGGGCATGTGGACGGTTCCGGTGTTCGGCAACCCCACCGGCGTCACATACTCCTGGGAAACGGTGCGCCGTCTCGTCCAGATGCGGACCGCGGCCCCTGACTTCCGGTTGTTCTGGGACAACGCGTATGCGGTGCATACCTTGACGCATGAGTTCACCCGCCAGGTCGACATTCTGGACCTGGCCGCCAGGGCCGGCAATGCCAACCGGCCCTACGTCTTCGCATCGACCTCGAAGATCACCTTCGCCGGTGCCGGCGTCAGCTTCCTGGGCGGATCGCTTGGCAACATCGCGTGGTACCTGCAGTACGCGGGGAAGAAGTCGATCGGCCCCGACAAGATCAACCAGTTACGCCATCTGCGGTTCTTCGGCGACGCCGACGGGGTTCGCCTGCAGATGCAACGCCATCAGCAGATACTGGCGCCGAAATTCGCCTTGGCGCTCGAGATTCTGGACCGGCGGCTGAGCGAATCCAAGATCGCTACCTGGACGGAACCCAAGGGCGGCTACTTCATCAGCCTCGACGTGTTGCCGGGCACCGCGCGCCGGACCGTCGCCCTGGCCAAGGACGCCGGCATCGCGGTCACCGAGGCGGGTGCCTCATTCCCCTATCGGAAAGACCCGGACGACAAAAACATCCGGATCGCGCCCACCTTCCCGTCGATACCTGACCTGCGGGACGCGGTTGACGGACTGGCAACCTGCGCGCTGCTGGCAGCGTCGGAAGCCCACCTGGCCGCCCAGTGAGTCCCGCTGCGTCGAATGTGAACTGAGGGCGTCCCCTCCCCGTCGAGACTGCGTTGACGGCGGGTGTTGTCGAGAAATTGCGCTCTGTGAAGAGTCTCGATGCCATTACTGCAGTCTCGACTTGATTGCCCGCCTCCTCAGCGGACCCTCTCGGGTCCGCATCGTCACCGGGCTCGACCTGATTGCCCGCCTCCTCAGCGGACCCTCTCGGGTCCGCATCGTCACCGGGCGGCGGTAGCCTGGCTGACCGTGGCCCTCTACCGCAAGTACCGACCGGCAACATTCGCCGAGGTGGTGGGGCAGGAGCACGTCACCGAGCCGCTTTCCATCGCTTTGGAAGCCGGCAGGATCAACCACGCGTACCTGTTCTCCGGGCCGCGCGGTTGCGGGAAAACCTCTTCGGCGCGCATCCTGGCCCGGTCGTTGAACTGTGTACAGGGACCGACGGCCACCCCGTGCGGGGTTTGCGATTCCTGCACGGGGCTTGCACCCAATGCGCCCGGCAGCATCGACGTGGTGGAACTGGACGCCGCCAGCCACGGCGGTGTGGACGACACGCGCGAGCTGCGGGACCGCGCGTTCTACGCCCCGGCGCAGTCGCGCTACCGGGTGTTCATCGTCGACGAGGCCCACATGGTCACCACAGCAGGGTTCAACGCGCTGCTCAAGATCGTGGAGGAACCGCCCGAACACCTGATCTTCATCTTCGCCACCACAGAGCCGGAGAAGGTGCTGCCGACGATTCGGTCCCGCACCCATCACTACCCCTTCCGGCTGCTACCGCCCCGCACTATGCGGGCGTTGATCGGCCGAATCTGTGAGCAAGAGGGCGTCGTCGTCGACGACGCCGTGTATCCGCTGGTGATCCGCGCCGGGGGCGGTTCACCACGCGACACGCTCTCGGTGCTCGATCAGTTGGTGGCCGGCTCCGAAGACGGCCCGGGCGGCCCCCGGGTCACCTACCAGCGGGCGCTGGGGCTGTTGGGTGCCACCGACTTGGCACTGATCGACGACGCGGTCGACGCTCTCGCCGCGTCGGACGCCGCGGCGATGTTCGGTGCGGTCGAATCGGTGATCGACGCCGGCCACGACCCGCGGCGGTTTGCCGTCGATCTGCTGGAGCGCTTCCGCGATCTCATCGTGCTGCAAGCGGTCCCCGACGCGGCAGCCAAAGGCGTCGTGGATGCGCCGGAGGACGTGCTGGACCGGATGCGCGAACAAGCCGTCCGACTCGGCCCGGCGACCCTGACCCGGTACGCCGAGGTCGTGCAAGCCGGGCTGGGGGAAATGCGCGGTGCGACCGCGCCACGTTTGCTGCTCGAGGTGGTCTGCGCGCGACTGCTGCTGCCGTCGGCCAGCGATGCCGAGTCGGCTCTGCTGCAGCGCGTCGAGCGGATCGAGACCCGGCTGGAGATGTCGATCCCCGCCCCTGCGACTGCACCGGCCGCCGCGCCAGCGCCCGCGCCCGCCGAGCCGCCGTCCGCGCCGCCGTCCGCGCCAAGATTCGCACGGCCCGCCCCGGTGCCCGATCCGCCCCCACCTGCGGCGCCCGAACCGCCCGCGCCAGCCGTGCCCGAGCCTGCCCCCGTCCCGGGTGAGCTCAACGCGGCCGCGGTGCGGACCATGTGGCCGACAGTGCGCGACAAAGTGCGCGAGCGCAGCCGCACCACCGAGGTGATGCTGGCGGGCGCTACTGTGCGCGCCGTCGAGGGCAACACCTTGGTACTGACCCACGAATCCGCGCCGCTGGCCAAGCGATTGTCCGAACAGCGGAACTCGGATGTCATCGCAGAAGCGCTAAAGGATGCCCTGGGGGTGAACTGGCGGGTGCGATGTGAGACCGGCTCCCCGGCAGTCGCCGAGGTGACTGCGGTGCCCGCGAAAGAGGAGCCGGCCGCCGTCCCTGAAGCGGACGCCGCTCGGCGTGACGAAGAGGAGAACATGCTCGCCGAAGCCGGCCAAGGGGACGCGGCGGCACCGCGTCGCGACCCGGAAGAGGTTGCGCTCGAACTGCTGCAGAGCGAACTGGGTGCCCGTCGAATCGACGGGGGTTAAGGCGTCCACCAGGGTCGCAGGGGCAGGCTGTCGCCGCCCCATACGTTGACCTTGGACGCCAGCACGTGGTGCAGCTGAAGGTTGTTCCGTTCGAAACCGACCCGCGACGCCGCCATGTAGAGGCCCCACACCTTGGCCGTTGCCAGGCCGACCTCGATAACCGCGGAGTCCCAGTGCTCCACCAGGTTTCGGCACCAATCGCGCAGCGTCATCGCGTAGTGATGGCGGAAGTTCTCGGCGTGCAGCACCTCTAAGCCGGCGTCCTGGATCTCGGTGATAATGCGTCCCGAGCCGGTCAGCTCGCCGTCAGGAAATACGTAGCGATCGGTGAATCCGCCCGCAAACGAGCTCTGCTTGTTGTCGTGGCGGGTGATGCAGTGATTGAGCAGCATGCCGCCGGTGCACAACTTCGACTTGAGGAAGCCGAAGTACGCGGGGTAATTCTTGACGCCGATGTGCTCGGTCAGCCCGATCGACGAAACGGCGTCGAATTCCGTCTCGGGCACGTCGCGGTAGTCGCAATGGCGCACCTCGGCCAAGTGCGAGAGTCCTTCGACCGCAATCGCCTGTTGCGCCCACTTCGCCTGCTCGGCCGAGAGGGTGGCACCGATGGCCCGCACGCCCTGCCGGGCGGCGTAGCGCACCATGCCGCCCCAGCCGCAGCCGACGTCGAGCAGTCGGTCGCCCGGCTGCAGGTGCAGCTTCTCGAAAATCAGCCGGTACTTGTATTCCTGGGCTTCTTCCAGCGTCGCGTCGGCGTTCGGATAGACCGCGCAGGTATAGGTCATCGATGGCCCGAGTACCAATTCGTAGAACGTGTTGGAGACGTCGTAGTGGTGGTGGATGGCCTCGGCGTCACGGGTCTTGCTGTGCATCAAGCCGTCGGCGACCCGGCGCCACCGGGGAGGTGTCTCCTCCGGCGGCGGTGCGACCGGCACCAGGTGTTCGACGCCGATGGAGCGGACCACGTTAGCCAGCACCCGCGCCGACGGCCGCCTGAATTGGACCCTGTCGGTCAGCGTCTTGAGCAGCTCGTACGGATCGCCGGGGTGTACGCCGTACGCGTGCAGGTCACCCGAGACGTACGCGCGGGCCAGACCGAGCTCGCCGGGGGCGGTCGCCAGGTAGGTGACGCCGCGAGACGATCGCAGATCCAGGCCCAGCTCGGCGTCTTCGTCTCCGGCGCAGCTGCCGTCGTACGCGGTGAACTTGAGGGGGTGCCGTCCCGCCGCGGTGAAGATCTCCAGGACCTCGGCCATGTTCAGCTTGCCGGTCGTCGCGCGCTCGGGCTCCCTGGTTGTGGTCATCGCCTTTGCACCGCCTTTGCGTAGAGGTCCAGCAGACGCGAATCGGGGTCGTAGGTCTTCTTCACGGTGCTGTAGGCCTCACCGCCGTAGAGCTCATCGAACTCATCTCGGGTGTAGAAGGAGTCGGAGTACAGCGACTTGTGCCCGTTGAGCTCGCTCACCTTGGCTTCGATCGCCCGGTTCGTCGCGCCCTCCGTCGCACCTTCCGTCAGTGCGGCCGGCACCGAGGACCAGAACCCGACATTGACGTAGGTGTGGTCTGGCCGGATGGGATACAGCGGCCAGGCAGTCGGCGAATTATGGTGATCGCGCAGCCGCAGCGGGCACAACCAGATCGGTGCAATGGGCACGTTGTCCAGGAACCACTCCAAGAAGTCGCCGGTCCGCTCGATCGGAATCTCAACGTCCTGCACCACCCGCTCACGCAGCGGGCGGCCGTTACGCGCCTCGATCCGATCCGCGATGTGGAAGCGTTGGTCCACTGCCACGAGCTTCGAGTAGACGCTGCTACGCCGGTAGCGGCGCGGCCACCAGCGTCGCAGCCGCGGGTCCTGCAGGCCAAACGCCCGTGAGCACCAAAACCAATCGGTGTCCCATCGCCAGAAGTAGTCGTGCATCGTCAGGCGGTCATCTTTGCCTTTTGGCCCTTGCGTGCTGGCCCCGTGCTGGATCGACTGGTAGTAAATGTGCTTCCCGGTGTAGTCGCTGACCGGTCCCGGGGTAGTGGTCCGCCTGCCTACGCAGAGATAGCACTCGTCGGCGCTGAACACCACCCCGTCCAGATAGTCCACCGTGGTGCCGTTGATTCCACCGGTATCGACGATGCGTGCCAGCTCAGCGAGCATCTCGTTCAACGAGTGAAAACGGAGGTTCCGCAACGCCACGAACGGTGCGACGGGCTCCAGCTCGATCCGAAGCCGGGTTGAATAACCCAGCGTCCCATAAGAATTAGGGAAGGCGCTAAACAGGTCGGCGTGCTGGCTGCGGGATGCGGTGAGCAGTTCGCCGGCGCCGGTGAGGATATCCATCTCCAGAACCGATTCGTGGGGCAGGCCGTTCCGAAACGATGCCGACTCGATGCCCAGGCCGCTGACCGCACCGCCGAGGGTGATGGTCTTAAGCTGCGGGACCACCAAGGGCGAAAGGCCGTAAGGCAGCGTCGCGGCCACCAGGTCCTCGTATGTGCACATGCCGGCGACGTCGGCGGTGCGGGCTTCGGGATCGACACTCAGAACGCCGGTCAGTCCCGAGGTGTCCAAGCCACGCGCTGCGCGTTTGGTGCGGGCGCGGAACAGATTTGAGGTGGGCTTGGCGAGCCGCACCGCGGCCGCTGCCGGGATGGATCGATAACTCGCCATCAACCGGTCGACGCCCGACGTGTGGTCCGAGAGCGCGGATCCAGTGAGAGCCACCACATATACCCTAGTCTTCGGAAACAGCCCGTGCACCCACGCGCGGGCGGGATCACAAAGGAGTTGCGCCTGATGGGACAGGTGAGCGCGGCCAGCACCACCTTGATTAACGCTGACCCCGCGGCCACGCTGGCCGCGGTGGCTGACTATCAGAAGATCAGGCCGAAAATCCTGTCGCCGCAGTACAGCGAGTACCAGGTGCTGCAGGGCGGACAGGGGCAGGGCACGGTTGCCAAGTGGAAGTTGCAAGCCACCAAATCACGCATCCGCGACGTACAGGTCGACGTTGACGTCGCCGGTCACACCGTCATCGAGAAGGACGCCAACTCGTCCATGATCACCAATTGGACTGTGGCACCTGCGGGACCGGGGTCCAGCGTCACCGTGAAGACCACCTGGACCGGCGCCGGTGGCGTCAAGGGCTTCTTCGAGAAAACCTTTGCGCCGTTGGGGCTGAAGCGGATTCAGGCCGAGGTGCTGACCAACTTGAAGAATGAGCTGGAAAGCTAACGCGCCTGACCCTGGGTGGCCAGGAAGCCCGCGACTCCGCGGACCACGGCCTCGGCGTACTTCTGTCTGCCGTCGGGAGATTCCATCAGCGCCGCGTCAGTGGAGTTCTTCATGTTGCCCAGCTCGACCAGTATCGATGGATACTGCGCCAGGTTGAGCCCGGCCAGATCCGAGCGGCCGTAGAGGCCGTTTTGCCCGATGTAGTTAGCCGGCGGAATGCCCGAGGCCTGCAGCTGGTCGCGCATGATTTGGGCGTACTGCACCGAGGGCCCGGCCTGCGCCGCGTTGAGCGGTGGGGCCGAATAGTTGACGTGAAACCCGCGGCCGGACGCCGGCCCGCCGTCACCGTGCAGGCTGATAACCGCGTTGGGGTGCAGCGCGTTGGCCATCTCGGCGCGCTGATCGACGCATGCGGCCACCGCGCTGTCATCGCCGCGCGACATAGCCGTCCGAACCCCGAGGGCATTCAAGGCGGCACGAACCCGAAGTGCGGTGTCCCAGGTAAATGTGTGTTCCTGGTAGCCGTCGTTGGTCGCCGTTCCGCTGGTCTGGCAATCCTTGGTGCCGCCGCGACCGGTTGGCACCTGACGGCCGATGGAAGCGTCATTGGCCCCGTTGTGGCCGGGGTCGATGAAAACGATCATGCCGGCGATATTGGATGGGGTTGCGGTCGCGGTCGGAGTGATTGCCGCCGAGGCAGCGACAAGCGCGCCGACGACCATCCTGATCACGACACGCCTGCTCACTCTTAGGTCCACGGCGCAAAGGTAATGTCGCGCAGACTACGCTGGGGGTTTCGAATCGCCCAACACCCGCAGGCGAAACCAACTTGAGATCAAAACGCGAGGGGACTGTCATGCAACCCGGAGGCGATATGTCGGCGCTGCTCGCTCAGGCGCAGCAGATGCAGCAGAAACTACTCCAAGCCCAGCAACAGCTCGCCAACGCTGAGGTACGCGGTGAAGCGGGCGGAGGTCTGGTCAAGGTCGTCGTCAAAGGCAGCGGAGAGGTGATCGCGGTGCAGATCGACCCCAAGGTCGTCGACCCCGGGGACATCGAGACTTTGCAGGACTTGATCGTCGGGGCGATGGCCGACGCTTCCAGGCAAGTCACCGCGATGGCGCAGGAGCGGTTGGGGTCGCTGGCCGGCGGTCTGGGCGCCCCACCGGCCCGGCCGGAACCGCCGACGCAGATGCCGCAGCTCTGACGTTGTAACCGGCATGTTTGAGGGACCTGTCCAGGATCTGATCGACGAGCTCGGCAAGCTGCCGGGCATCGGGCCAAAAAGCGCGCAGCGCATCGCGTTTCACCTGCTGTCGGTCGAGCCGCCCGACATCGACCGGCTGACCGCCGTGCTGGCGAGAGTTCGTGACGGCGTGCGGTTCTGCGCGGTGTGCGGCAACGTCTCCGACGACGAGCGCTGCCGGATCTGCGGTGACCCACGCCGAGACGGTTCGCTGGTGTGCGTCGTCGAGGAACCCAAGGATATCCAGGCGGTCGAGCGCACCCGTGAGTTCCGCGGTCGCTACCACGTGCTGGGTGGTGCGCTAGATCCGCTGTCTGGAGTTGGTCCCGAGCAGTTACGGATCCGCGAGCTGCTGACCCGCATCGGTGAGCGGGTCGATGATGTCGACATCACCGAGGTGATCATCGCGACCGATCCGAACACAGAGGGTGAGGCCACCGCCACCTATCTGGTCCGGATGCTGCGCGACATCCCGGGCCTGACCGTGACGCGGATCGCGTCCGGGCTGCCGATGGGTGGCGACTTGGAATTCGCCGACGAGCTGACCCTAGGCCGCGCGCTCACCGGCCGCCGGGCAATGGTTTAAGGCGACCGGGTCACGACGGCGAAGTGGTCGCTGACGACCCACGCCGCCTCGAAGGTGGCGATGGAAACCTGCTCGTCGCGGCCGGACATGATGCCGCTGTCGTTAACGTGCACCACGTTGGCGTTGGTGTCGATGCCGGTGACGACGACGAAGTGGTTTTCCGGACCGTGGTTGGCGGATTCATTCCAGAGGGTCTTGTCGTTGACCCCGACGATCACCTTGCGGCCGTGATCCAGATCCTGCTCGATCAGGTCGAGGTTGCTGTGGAATGCTCCGGCTGGGACTCCGTAGTGCCCCAACAGGACCACCAGGTCGTCGTTGCTGGTTCTGCTGGTGGGGGTGTAGACCGGACCGGGATGCTTATCGCTCGGCGTGTGCTCGGCCGCGGTAGTGACTTCGTCCTCGGAGGGCTCGTGACCGGTGATCTGCCCGACCACGTCGGCGACCGCCAGTTCCCCGCACGCGTACGGCGCTATCTGAAAGTGCCAGAAGGGTGCGGCGGCGGCCGGATCGCCGTGCATCCCGGCCTGCGAGTTGGTGTACGAGGGGGCGGCGTGGGCCGCAGCGGCGAAGCCGAGCACCGAAGCGGCGGCGGTCGTGCTCAGCACAGCAGCGGCGACCTTGGTACGTAATGCGGTGATCATGGGTTCCTTGTCGAGAGGTGCCGCGCGGCGCGCCGATAGGTCGAGAAACGGCTGAGGGATGGCCCTTGAGGCATTCTAAAAGAATTCTGGGCCCGCAGGTAGATCCACTGGATTACGTTTCAGCGGAAGACTCGACCCAGGCAGGGGTAGATTGCATCCCGAGGCAATGGGCATTGGGGGAACGATGACTACGAATCCGTTCGACGACGACAACGCCAGCTTCTTCGTGCTGGTCAACGAAGAGGAACAACACAGCCTGTGGCCGACCTTCGCCGATGTTCCGGCCGGTTGGCGGGTGGCTTACGGCGAGGCGGACCGCGTTTCATGTCTGGACTACATCGAACACAACTGGCCCGATATTCGGCCGAAGAGTCTGCGCGACAGGTTGCTGGAGGTATCGAATGCTTGAGACGTTTCGAAGGCGGCGGCTGAGGGAACAACGCGCTGGTGACTGAGGCCTCCATTCCGGCTGTCCTGCGGGAGCGTGCCGGCCTGCAACCCGCTGACGTCGCCGTCACTTTCATCGACTACGAGCAGGACTGGGACGGCGTGGCCGAGTCCCTCACCTGGTCGCAGCTGTATCGGCTGGCGTCAAGCGTCGCCCAAGAGCTCAGCAGTCTCGGGTCGAGGGGTGACCGCGCCGTCATCCTGGCTCCGCAGGGGCTGGAGTACCTGGTGGGGTTCCTCGGCGCGTTGCAGGCGGGATGGATTGCGGTTCCGCTGTCGATGCCGGGTGGCACTACCGATGAACGTGTCGATCTGGTGGTGCGCGACGCCTCGCCTGCCGCCGTTCTCACCACGTCCTCGGTCGCCGGCCACATCGCCACATATCTCGGGCAGCAGGACGGACCTGCCGGCCCGGCGATCGTGGAGGTCGACATGCTGGATCCGACCCCTCGGCGCGGATTCAGGGCTGCAGCTATCGATGGCGAGAGCACGGCGTACCTGCAATACACGTCCGGTTCGACCCGTCAGCCGGCCGGAGTCATGATCTCGCACCGGAACCTGGTGTCCAACTTCCGACAGATCACGTCCGACTACTTTCTGGAGTACGGAAAGGTTGCTCCGCCGGGCACCACCACCGTGTCGTGGTTGCCGTACTACCACGATCTCGGTCTGATCCTGGGAATCTGCGCACCGATTCTCGCCGGAGTGCACGGTGTGTCCATAAGTCCAATCGCGTTTTTGCAACATCCGGCTCGGTGGATGCAATTGCTCGCCAGCAATGGCCGCGTGTTCTCATCGGCGCCGAACTTCGCTTTCGACTTGGCGGCGCGAAAAACCACCGACGAGGACATGGCCGGGCTGGATCTCGGGGACGTTCTGATTATCCAAAACGGTGCCGAGCGGGTGCAGCCGGTGACGATGCGGCGATTCACTGAGCGGTTCGCCCGCTTCGGTCTGCGCGACAACGTGATTCGGCCCTCGTATGGATTGGCCGAAGCAACGGTGTACGTGGCGACCCGCACCCCGGCGCAACCGCCGGAGATCGTCCACTTCGAAAGCGACAAACTGTCCGCCGGCCACGCGGAGCGGTGCCTCGACGGTACCGCGCTGGTCAGTTACGGGGTGCCGCAATCGCCCACTGTGCGGATCGTGGACCCCGACACCAACATCGAATGTCCCGCGGGAACCACGGGGGAGCTATGGGTGCAAGGCGACAATGTCGCCGCCGGCTATTGGGGCAAACCCCAGGAGACCGAGCGCACTTTCGGGGGCACGCTTGCCGATCCTTCGGATGGCACCCCCGAAGGCCCCTGGCTGCGGACGGGAGACCTTGGCTTCATCTCGGATGGCGAGCTGTTCATCGTCGGTCGCATCAAGGATCTCTTGATCGTCCATGGGCGCAATCACTCGCCCGACGACATCGAGGCGACAGTCCAGGAGATGACCGGAGGCCGGGCCGTGGCGATTTCTGTCGAGGAGGGTCACGCGGAGAAACTCGTCGCCATCATCGAACTGAAGAAGCGCGGCGACTCCGCCGCCGAGGTGGCGGAAAGGCTGCTTACGGTTCGGCAGGAGGTCGCGTCGGCGATATTCAATGCGCACGGTCTGGCCGTCGGCGATCTGGTGCTCGTCGCACCGGGTTCGATACCGATCACCACAAGCGGCAAGGTCAGGCGAGCGGCGTCCGGCGAGCTGTATCGGCTCGGCCGATTCGACCGGTTGGACCGGGAACCTGACTCCACCGTTGCGGCTAGCCCGTAAGCCGTTCTCGGCGCAGCAACTCGACCTCGGATAGCTCCAGCGACGCCAGGTCGCCCACCACTTTCCTGAGCAGCAGATCGGCCAGCTCCGGGTTACGGGCCAGGCACGGACCGTGCATGTACGTCGCGATCACGCTGCCCTGAACCGCGCCGTCGATACCGTCACCAGCCCGGTTGCCCGCACCCCGGACCACCGCGCCCAACGGCGCCGCGGCGGGGCCGAGAACCGTTCCACCACGGTGGTTTTCGAATCCGGTGAGCCTTTCGGTCAGCCCGGCCAATAGTGGCTTGCTGACCAGTTCGCCGATGGTGCGCGCATCCTGCGGCGTGGTGGTCAGATCGAGCATGCCGACGCCGTCGACCCGTTCACCCGCCGATGTCTCATACCAGTGCCCAAGCACCTGGATGGCGGCGCAGATCGCCAGCACGGGCGCACCCCGCTCGGCCGCGCGCTGCAGCCCGGGATGCTTGATCAGGTGACGGGTGGCCAGCCGTTGCGCGTAGTCCTCCGCGCCGCCCAGCGTGTACAGGTCCAGCGATTCCGGCACCGGATCGGCCAGGGTGATCTCGACGATCTCGGCGGCGACGCCGCGCAGCAACAGCCGTTGGCGCAGCACCACGGCGTTGCCGCCGTCGCCGTAAGTGCCCATGACGTCGGGCAGCACCAGGCCGATCCGCACTTGTGAGTCAGCCATGGCGCGCCAGCTTCCGCTGCAGCTGCAGGAACGCCGTGTAGTTGGCGACGACCTCCACTCGTCCCGGCGGGCAGGACGCGATGGCGGCCATGGTGTCGTGCACCAGGGTGTGCTCGACGCCCGCGTACCCCAGCCGCACAGCCAGGTCGGTGCCGCGTTCACCGGCCGCCACCACTGGGGTCTTATCGAAATGCTCGAAGCGCACATCCCACAGCCATGACAGGTCTTCGCCGTCGGGAACCTGGCCGTTGACCGCGATGACGACCCCCGCGGCGTCCTTGTCCACCATCGACAGCGCCTCCTGCCAGCCGGCCGGGTTCTTGGCCAGCAGGATCCTGGCCTCGTGCGGGCCTATCCGGACGGTCCGGTAGCGCCCGGCGACTTCATCGACGGCCGAAACGGCGGCGACGGCCTTCGCGGGGTCGGCGCCGAGGGCGACTGCGGCGGCCACGGCCTGCGCGGCGTTGCCGCGGTTCACCGCGCCGGGCAGCGCCAGCCGCATCGGCAGGGCCACGCCGTCGGGCCCGTAGAGGGTGCCCCCGTCTTCCGGGTCGAACCACCAGTGCGGGCTGGGTCGCTTGAAGTCGGTTCCGGTGCTGTACCAGTGGCCCTTATCGCGGACGATGACTTCGCCGCTGCGCGGACAGCTGACGGAGTCGTTCGCCCACGCGCCGCCCGCTGCCACCCAGACCACGTCCGGGGCGTCGTAGGCGGCAGAGGTCATCAGCACGTCATCGCAGTTGGCGACGACCACTGCCTTGGGGTGCCGGGCCAGCCCGCCGCGCAGCGTGCGTTCGATGACGTTGATCTCGCCGACCCGATCCAGCTGGTCGCGCGACAGGTTGAGCAAGATGACCACCGCAGCTTCTATTGCGTCCAAGACGTGCGGCACGTGCATCTCGTCGACTTCCAGGGCGGCCAGCCGGGCGTGGCGGTCCGCGGCCAGCGCCGCGACCAGGCCCGCGTCCATGTTGGCGCCTTCGGAGTTGCTGGCCACCGGTCCCAACGTCGCCAGCGCGGCCGCCGTCATCCGGGTGGTCGTGGACTTGCCGTTGGTGCCGGTGACCACGACCGCGCGCCGACCCACCCCGAGCTGGCGCAGGATCGAGCGGTCCAGCGTCATCGCGACCAGGCCGCCGATCATCGCGCCGGCCCCGCGCCCGGTGACACGCGACGCCCATCGCGCGCTCGACCCCGCGGCCAGCGCCAGACGTGCGCGGGGGGTAACCGCCCGGCGAAGTTCCACCCCGGAAGTTTATGTGGCCGACACGAAGCGCAGCGACCAGGCGATGTCGGACCGACGTGTAATCCTGAAGTTCATGAACCCGACTTCCTGGGGCCGGCCGGCCGCCGCGCCGGATGGGGGCTGGGCTGTCGTCGACGTCGAGACCTCGGGCTTTCGGCCAGGTCAGGCGCGGGTCATCAGCATTGCCGTACTCGGTCTGGACGCCGACGGCAAAGTGGAGCAATCGGTGGTCAGCCTGCTCAACCCGGGCGTGGATCCGGGTCCCACCCACATCCACGGGCTGACCGCGGCCATGCTCGAGGACCAGCCGCAATTCGCCGACATTGCCGATGACGTGATCGAGGTGCTGCGCGGCCGCACGCTGGTGGCGCACAACGTCGCGTTCGACTACGGATTTCTGACCGCCGAGGCCGAGCTCGCCGGGGCCGTGCTTCCACTCGACACCGTGATGTGCACCGTCGAGCTGGCCAGACGGCTGGACCTCGGTACCGAGAACCTGCGGCTGGAAACGCTCGCGGCGCACTACGGCCTGACTCAGCAGCGGCCGCATGACGCTTTCGACGACGCGTTGGTCTTGACCGGGGTGCTGGCACCGGCGCTGCAGCGGGCGCGTGAACGCGACGTCTGGTTGCCCGTGCGTCCGGTGACCCGGCGCCGGTGGCCGAACGGCCGGGTGACCCACGACGAGCTTCGACCGCTCAAGGCGCTGGCATCCCGGATGCCGTGCCCCTATCCCAACCCCGGCCAATATGTCCGTGGCGGCCCGTTGGTGCAGGGCATGCGGGTGGCGCTGGCCGCCGAGGTGCGACGGACCCACGAGGAACTCGTCGAGCGGATCCTGCACGCGGGGCTGGCCTACCGCGACGCCGTCGACGACGAGACGTCACTGGTGATCTGCAACGACGCCGCCCCCGCGCAGGGCAAGGGCTATCTTGCCGAGCGGTTGGGGGTGCCCATGGTGTCGGATGCGCTGTTCATGGACGGCGTTCGTGCCGTTGTGGGTGGCACCAGCACGGACGAGTTCGCCGACGCCACCCCACTCGACGAGCAGCTCGCGCTGTTCTAGACGCTTGGCCGCGGTTAGCCTCGGGCGGCCCGGTTGACCGCCGAGACCACGGCACGCAACGACGCGGTCGTGATCGACGGCGCAATCCCCACGCCCCATACCGTGCGTCCGCTCACCGAAGCCTCGACGTAGGCCGCGGCCTGGGCGTCGTCGCCGGCGCTCATCGCGTGCTCGGAGTAGTCGAGGACCGCGACGTCGAATCCGACGCCGCCCAGCGCGTCGATGAATGCGGCCAGCGGACCATTCCCGGCACCGCTGATCTCGGTCTCCACCCCGTCGATCTTGACGGTCGCGGTGATGTGGGTGGCGCCGCCGTCTTCCTCCGAGGCATCGACTCGCTGCTTGATTCGCTCCAGCGGCCGCACCGGGGCCAGGTATTCCTCGGAGAACGCGTCCCACATCTCCTTCGGCGAGACCTCGCCGCCCTCCCCCTCGGTGATCTTCTGGATTGCCTGGGAGAACTCGATCTGCAGCCGTCGCGGCAGGGCCAGCCCGTGGTCGGCTTTCATGATGTAGGCCACCCCGCCCTTGCCGGACTGCGAGTTGACCCGGATCACCGCTTCGTAGGTGCGCCCGACGTCCTTGGGGTCGATCGGCAGATACGGCACCTGCCACAGGATGTCGTCGACGTTCTCGTCAGCTTCGTCGGCCGCCACCTTCATTGCGTCCAGGCCTTTGTTGATGGCGTCCTGGTGGCTGCCGGAGAATGCGGTGTACACCAGGTCCCCACCGTAGGGGTGACGTTCGTGTACCGGCAACTGGTTGCAGTATTCGACGGTGCGGCGGATCTCGTCGATGTTGGAGAAGTCGATCTGCGGGTCCACGCCGCGGGAGAACTGGTTCAGCCCCAGTGTCACCAGGCATACGTTGCCGGTGCGCTCCCCGTTGCCGAACAGGCAGCCCTCGATCCGGTCCGCACCCGCCTGGTAGCCCAATTCGGCTGCGGCGACTGCGGTTCCGCGGTCGTTATGCGGATGAAGGCTGAGGATGACCGACTCCCGGTTGGCCAGGTTGCGGCTCATCCATTCGATCGAGTCGGCGTAAACGTTGGGGGTCGCCATCTCGACCGTGGCGGGCAGGTTGAAGATGATCGGGTTGTCCGGCGTCGGCGCGATGATCTCGCCGACGGCGTCGCACACCTGTTTGGCGTACTCCAGCTCGGTCCCGGTGTAGGACTCCGGTGAATATTCGAAGCGCCATTGCGTGCCAGGGTATTTGGCGGCTTCCTCGACGCATTTGCGGGCACCGCCGGTCGCGATGGCCTGCACCGCGGCCCGATCGGCACGAAAGACCACGCGGCGCTGCAGAATTGACGTCGAGTTGTAGAAGTGCACGATGGCCCGGCCCGCGCCCTCGCACGCCTCGAACGTGCGCTCGATCAGTTCCGGCCGGCATTGGGTCAGCACCTGGATGGTGACGTCGTCGGGAATGGCGTTGTCGGTGATGATCTCGCGGACGAAGTCGAAGTCGGTCTGGCTGGCCGCCGGGAAGCCGACCTCGATCTCTTTGTAGCCCATGCGCACCAGGAGATCGAACATGCGGCGCTTGCGGGCCGGGCTCATCGGGTCGATCAGCGCCTGGTTGCCGTCGCGCAGATCCACCGCGCACCACAAGGGGGCGCGGCTGATGACGCGGTCAGGCCAGGTGCGGTCGGTGAGCCGAATGGGCTCGACTTCCTCGGCGAACGGCCGGTACCGATTGACCGGCATCGACGAACCGCGCTGGGGATTCCAGCTGGGCTGGTCGGGGCCCGGCGGGCCTGCGGGTTGGACGACGGTTCGCGCCGAGACGTAGGCGTCCGGGCTGGGTGATTCTGGAAAGCTGGTCACGATCGTTGCTCCGGGTTGTCAGAAGGAAACTTCAGACCGGCGCATCGCGAACACCCGCGACGGGAGGCCGGTCTGGATCAGACCCCGTCGCGGCGTCCGAGGAGGAGCACCCGCTGCACGTTCTGAACTGTACCGCCGACGGGTCTCGCAACCAAAAGCGCGATCGGGTGTTTAGGGACCGCCTTCGCCGCCGTGGCCGCCAGTGGCGGTGACGGTGCCCCCGAAAACGACGCCGGTGCCACCGCCGCCACCACCGCCGATACTCGGGCCGCCGCCGGAACCGGCTATGCCCGCCGGCGCCGCCTAGGCCGCTGCCGGTACCGCCAGTGCCGCCTGTGCCAGCGGTAATACCGCCGCCGCCGCCACCGCCGCCACCGGCGGCACCGAAGCCGCCGATGCCGCTGCTGACGCTGCCGCCGGAGCCGCCCTGGTCGCCGGGCGCGCTGCCACCACCACCCCCACCGGAACCGCCGACGGTGTTGGGTGGTTCCGCCGGGGGGCCCGGTCGGTGACGCCGCCCCCAACCCCAACAACGGGCACTGCATCCCCGCTGTTGGCTACGACGCCGACCAGCTGTGGATCGTCACCTGGGGCGAAGTGAAGTCGATGTCCTGGGACTTCTACAACGCCTACGCCGACGAGGCGTTCGCCGTCGTAAGCCAGGACTTCGTCGGAAAGTCAGGTGTGTCGCCGGCTGGCCTCGACCTGAAGGCTCTAATTGCTGATCTGGCCAGCCTTTAGAATGGCGGTGGTTCGTCGTCGTGTGAGGGTTTGGGTTGTGTGGCTTGGTAGGCGGCTTGTCTGCGTTTGCGGTTGTGGCTTCGTTCGGTGGCGACGCGTTGGGCGCGGTCTTGGGTGCGGGTGCGGCGGCGTTTGGGCATCTTCGCGGCGCGTTCGGGGCGGTAGGCGATGCGGTGGTGGGTGTGGACGGCGGGCATGCCGCCGGCCGGGGCGCTCAGGGTGGGGAAGAGCAGGGCGCTGCCCGGGGTGGTGACGTAGGTGTGTTGGGTCGGTGAGGTCAGGATCAGGGTGCCGTCGGCGAGTTGTCGTTCCCGCCAGCCGTAGAAGGTTTTCACCAAATGATGTGTCCGGCAATACGCTTTGAGGTTCGCGGCGTGGGTCGGGCCGCCGTCTGAGTACGGGATGGTGTGGTCGAGGTCGCAGTCCCAGGCCGGATGATCACAGCCGGGCCAGCGGCACGTCAGGTCGCGGCACCGCACAAAATCCGCCAACGCTTTGGACGGGCTGTAGCGGGGCTCGGGTGCCGCATCGCCGGGATGAACCAGCGCCACCAGCCTGGCGGTGCCGGCCAGCTCGGCGATCACCTCAGGCGGGATCAGCCCGTCGGCGGCGATCTCGGATCCCGGGGTGGCCCCGGTGCCGTCGACGGTGGCCTGCTCGGCGATCACGTGAATCACCACCGGGCCCGCCGGTGGGCGGGCCCCGGCCGCACAGTCGGAGCGTGCGCACCGACACCCGAGCCGGTCGGCGCCGGCCGCCAACGCCCCTAAGGCGTCCGCGCGACGCTGATCGCGGGTCCGGGGGTCATGCGGGCAGACCGTGGCCGCCAACGCGGTGAGCCGCTGGTCCAGGGCCATCCCGTCGGGCTGCAGCACAGTGCCCCCCAGCTCGCACAGCCCATCGGTGCGCACACTGACACACACCTCACGGTCGGCCTTGCTCTTGATGCGCTGGCGCAGCGCATCGCGGTCGGCGGTGACCACGATCTTGTCGATGGCACCGGCAAGCCGGCCGCGGCTCATCGAGGGCCAGCGCGCCACGTTGGCCGCCAACTGTGCATCCACGGTTGCCATCAGCGTGGGATCGGTGATCAGATCGGTGCGAAACACGATGGCGCAGAACAGCAGAAAGCCGATCTCGCCGGCCCGAAACAGCTCCGCCACCTTCGGCAGGCGTTCGCGCATCGCCCGGGCATACCGCAACCTCGACGCCGCCAGACCCTGACTGATCCGTAGCGCGGCGCCCACCTCGGCGGCCACGGCTTCCATGGTGTCAATCGCCCAGTCCTCGGTTTCACGATGCCGCCCCAACTGGGAGGCGAACAAATCCCAGATCCCATCCAACTGCGCGGCCGCGGCCCGGTTCTCCCACCGCGTGGCCACACGGATCCGCTCCACCATGCCCGCCGATCCCGGCATGGCCGACGAATCGCGCCGCTCACGCTCCTCGGTAAACCACACCGTCAAATCATCGAACATACATTCGATTATGCCACACCCCGCCGACACTGATTCCGAGAATTAACCGAGATGCGCTGCCACGTATCCTGTTGTGGACTTATCCGCAGGAAGGGCAGGCAGAGAAACAGTGGCGCTCGTCGTACAGAAGTACGGTGGATCCTCGGTGGCGGACGCCGATCGGATCCGCCGCGTCGCCGAGCGCATCGTCGAGACCAAGAAGCAGGGCAACGACGTCGTCGTGGTGGTCTCGGCGATGGGCGACACCACCGACGACCTGCTGGACCTGGCTCAACAGGTATGCCCGGTGCCGCCGGCCCGCGAGCTGGACATGCTGCTGACGGCGGGCGAGCGCATCTCCAACGCGCTGGTGGCCATGGCGATCGAATCGCTCGGTGCTCAGGCACGCTCATTCACCGGCTCCCAAGCCGGCGTCATCACCACCGGCACCCATGGCAACGCGAAGATTATCGACGTCACGCCGACCCGCCTGCAAGCCGCGCTCGACGAGGGGCGGATCGTCCTGGTGGCCGGCTTCCAGGGGGTCAGCCAGGACACCCGGGACGTGACCACGCTGGGCCGTGGAGGCTCGGACACCACCGCGGTCGCCCTGGCCGCAGCGCTCAATGCCGACGTCTGCGAGATCTACACCGACGTGGACGGCGTCTTCAGCGCGGACCCGCGGATTGTGCCCAACGCCCGAAAGCTGGACACCGTCACCTTCGAGGAAATGCTCGAGATGGCGGCCTGCGGCGCCAAGGTGCTGATGTTGCGCTGCGTGGAATATGCCCGCCGGTACAACCTGCCGGTGCACGTCCGGTCGTCGTATTCGGAAAAGCCAGGCACTTTTGTCATCGGATCAATCAAGGACATGCCCATGGAAGACGCCATTCTGACCGGAGTCGCGCACGACCGCAGCGAGGCCAAGGTCACCGTCGTCGGGATACCGGACATCCCCGGATACGCCGCCAAGGTGTTCCGCGCCGTCGCCGACGCCGACGTCAACATCGACATGGTGTTGCAGAACGTCTCCAAGGTGGAGGACGGCAAGACCGACATCACCTTCACCTGCTCCCGTGACGTCGGGCCCACAGCGGTGGCCAAGCTGGATTCGCTCAAGGACGAGATCGGCTTCACCCAGCTGCTCTACGACGACCACATCGGCAAGGTGTCGCTGATCGGAGCAGGCATGCGAAGCCATCCCGGCGTCACCGCGACCTTCTGTGAGGCGTTGGCCGAGGTGGGTGTCAACATCGAGCTGATCTCCACCTCCGAGATCCGAATCTCGGTGCTGTGCCGCGACACCGAACTAGATAAGGCCGTTGTTGCGTTGCACGAGGCGTTCGGCCTCGGCGGCGACGAGGAGGCGACGGTCTATGCGGGGACGGGGCGGTAGATGGTTTCGATTGGCGTGATTGGCGCCACCGGCCAGGTCGGCCAGGTGATGCGCACACTGCTCGAGGAGCGTGACTTTCCGGCCACATCGGTGCGGTTCTTCGCCTCTGCCCGTTCTCAGGGCCGCAAGCTGCCCTTCCGCGGCCAGGAGATCGAGGTCGAAGACGCCGCAACGGCGGACCCGACCGGTCTGGACATCGCGTTGTTCTCCGCAGGCAAGACGATGTCGCTGGTGCAGGCGCCGCGGTTCGCCGCCGCCGGAGTGACCGTGATCGACAACTCGTCGGCATGGCGCAAGGATCCCCAAGTGCCGCTTGTGGTGTCGGAGGTCAACTTCGACAGGGATGTTCGGCACGCCGCCGCCCTGCAGAAAGGCATTATCGCCAACCCAAACTGCACCACCATGTCCGCGATGCCGGTGCTCAAGGTGCTGCATGACGAAGCCCAGCTGGTGCGCTTGGTGGTCTCGAGCTATCAGGCGGTATCCGGCAGCGGCCTGGCCGGGGTGGCGGAACTGGCCGAGCAGGCACGCGCGGTCATCGACGACGCCGAACAACTGGTGCACAACGGCAGCGCAGTGGAGTTCCCACCGCCGAAGACCTACGTCGCACCGATCGCGTTCAATGTGGTGCCGCTGGCCGGTTCGCTGGTCGACGACGGTTCCGGGGAAACCGACGAGGACCAGAAGCTGCGCCACGAAAGCCGCAAAATCCTCGGGATCCCCGATTTACTGGTCAGCGGGACCTGCGTGCGGGTACCGGTTTTCACCGGGCACTCGCTGTCGATCAACGCCGAGTTTGCGCGGCCGCTGTCGCCCGCGCGGGCCCGTGAGCTGCTCGACGGCGCCCCGGGCGTCAAGCTGGTCGATGTGCCGACGCCGCTCGCGGCTGCTGGGGTCGACGAGTCGCTGGTCGGCCGGATCCGCCACGACCCGGGGGTACCGGACGGCCGGGGCCTGGCGTTTTTCATCTCCGGGGACAACCTTCGCAAAGGGGCGGCGCTGAACACCATCCAGATCGCCGAGTTACTGGCCGCTGGAGTGTGATTCCCGGGTGAGCCCCACCCGGGTCGTGCTAGCCACGTGGGTGGCGTGTTTGCTGCTGGCGCAGAGCTTTTGGCCTGCGCACGCCGATCCACCGGCGCCTGTTCCCGAGCCGATCCTGCAGCCGCTGGCGCCGGGGCAGGTGTTGCGGATCGGTCCGACGGCCGGGACCGGAACTCCCACCGGTGATTACGGCATCGGCGCCACCGACCTGTGTGAGTTCGTCGAGTTCCCCAGCGAGCTGCTGCAGGTCTGCGGCGACAGTTTCGCCGGCCAAGGTGTCGGGTTCGGCGGCTGGTACTCGCCGGTCGCGTTGCGTGTAGACACCTCGTCTGTCGACGACCCGACCGGGGTGCGCTACACCGGTGTGACCGGGATCGGCGAGCCGCTGCTGGCCGACCCCAGGCCGCCGGGGGCATCACAGCTGCCCGCCGGGGTGGTGGAAATCAACCGGCGCAACTACCTGATGGTCGCCACCACCAAGAGCCTGACGCCACAGACCACCCGGCTGGTGCTGGCCGAACCGGAGCGCGGCGGCTGGCAGACCGTTCCCGGCTCTCGACGCGACGGCTCCTATCAGGGCGGCGCGCAGACGCAGATCAGCGGGTACTACGACCCGATCCCCACGCCCGACTCGCAGACCGGGTGGGTGTACATCGTGGCCAACAGTTTCACCCGCAGCCGTCCGGTGGTGCTATACCGGGCGACGCCACAGGCGTTCACCGACCGGTCGCGGTGGCAGGGCTGGGCGGGCGGCCCCGGCGGCGGCTGGAACAAGTCGCCGACGCCGCTGTGGCCGGACAGTGTGGGCGAGATGAGCATCAGGCAGATCGACGGCAAGACGGTGCTGTCGTATTTCAACGCCGCCACCGGCAACATGGAAGTCCGGGTAGCGGACGATCCCACGTCGCTGGGTGATTCGCCGGTGACCACCGTTGTGCAACATGACGACTGGCCGGACCCAGCGGAAAGCCTGCCACCGCCGTACGACAATCGGCTCGCGCAGCCCTATGGCGGTTACATCTCGCCCGGATCCACGATCGATGAACTGCGAATCTTCGTCAGCCAGTGGGACACCCGTGCCCGGGTGAGGGCGCCCTATCGGGTGATCCAGTTCGCGGTCAACCCGTTCAAGCCCTAGTCGGAGGCTATTTTCGGGCGCGGCGTCCGCAGTCGGTTCAAGAGTTTGCTCGACGAGGCCCGCGGCGGCCTTGCGGGTGCGGTCGTTCGCGTCGGGCCACAAGTGGGTGTAAGTGTCGAGGGTGACGGACGCGGAGGAGTGCCCGAGGGCGTGCTGGACGGTGACCACGTCGCAGCCTGCCGCAATCAGCCCGCTCGCTAGAAGTGCCGCAGATCGTGGAGCCGGTGCTCGATGCCGATCTTACCGCGGACCTTGCGCACGAGCGGGCCACCGTCGCCGCGTGCGAGGCCTCCGCTTATCAGTGGTATCGACCTGATCGGTGGGTTGTAAGCGCGCGGAATCGAGAGGCGGGCCGGGTCGGCTAGCTGGTCGATCCATGGCTACATCTCCAGGAGGCGAGAAAGAGACACCCGAGCTATACAGGCTGTCGCTTCCTCTTAAGTCCGCTACCGGTCGAGACCCCTGAAAATTCGCAAAAAAACTTTCGAGACGTCCGCGACGAGGATGAAACATCTCCAGTGTGCGCTGATAGACCGACAAGCGGTCGCTATGCGCGGGTTGTTAAAGATCTCCGTCGAGCGCGCTCAGCAAAATCGTCAAGGGCAGCGATGACCTCTGGAGAACGCCAGACTCGATTGCCTGGACCAGAGGTGGTTTCGAAGATGATGTCTGCCTCGGACAACGGGTTGAGGTATCGGCGTGCGTGCTTCGACTCGATACCCAGCTCTTCCGCAAGGAGTGCCGTATTGATGACCGGACGGCGCAGCAGAAGGTCAGCTATTTGCCAGACGGCAGAGTCGCTACGAGCGGTGATCTTGTCGTTCCACCCTGCGCGGACGGCGCGCAAATCATTTACTAGTTGACGACCGTTGAGGACTGCCGCGACAGCCGCCTCCGATACCCTGTCGACAATTGGGGCGGGGTTGCCCTCACGGTAAGCGGTCAGCGCGCCAAAGTAGGAGTCAGTATCGGTCAATAGCCCAGCAGAAACCGGGGCAGTGACGTTTCGCGTCAACCCCTTGTGTCGCAGCATCGCCTGGATCAACGCACGACCCGTGCGGCCATTGCCGTCGGTTAAGGGGTGAATAGTTTCGAACTGCGCGTGAGCCAATGCGATCTGCGGTAGTGCCGGGATGTCGTCCCGTTGCGCAAAGCGAAGCAAATCGTCGATGGCTGCCACGACGCGGCTGTGGTGCGGCGGCACGAACAGCGCACTACGCGGACCGTGTGTGCCCCCACCGATCCAGACTTGCTCTGCGCGCCACTGGCCGGCGGATTTGGGGTCAATGTCGCGCATCAGCGCCCCATGCATCGCCAAAATGGCGTCGCCGTCGATATTGTCCGCGAGGTTGACCGCCGCAAGCATCGCCTCGGTATTAGCGACGATGACCTTAGCGTGGGCGGTCGTTCGCCCTCCCGGCAGCTCAGCCTCCGCGATGGCGCGCACCGATGCCGTTAGGTTCTCGATGTTAGAACTAGCTACTGACTCAGTGCGCAACAGTATTGACGAAAATGGCGCGATCTCACCGCCGAGTTCGGCATCGAAACGCGTAACTTCCCGGCTAGCGTCCTCGGCGTCGGCGAGCGTGCCGGACGGCAGGTCGATAGTTAGGTCGGCGATGTTGGCACTAATCGCCGCCTGGTAATCGCCTCGCTGTCGTTGCGCAGCACGGACATACGCTGCGGCAGACGGAATGTCCCAGGCCAGAGTCTCGTACTTGACCGCTGTGCCGCTAAGTGGGTCCACTCCCACCACATTACACCCACTTAAATAGCGAAGTGGGTGTAAGCGAGGGTTGCGCACCCACTTGCATCCCTCGCCGGCCGATCGGCAATTTGTTGTGCGGTCAGCGCGCGCAGCCGACACGCAACTTGGCGCTGGCTGCAACCTACGCGCGGCGCGATACCCGAGACACTGCGCAGACCAGGGACCGTCCGCAGGCTGGACACTAAGCCCTTTAGTACCCGGCTACACCGTGCTGGTGATCGACGCGAGGATTGCGAGGAATGCGGACGCCTCGCCAACAAGCCAAACGTCGAAATCATTGCTACGCCGACGACGGTGGTGAATCTGTCCCCTACGAACGTCCAAGACCGCGGGACGGCCGAACGACGAGGGGTACGTCATCTCCATGATTCGGATCGCTGCCTGGTTGGGTCACCCGTCAATTCGTCAGCCTTGAAGTGCGGCCACACGAAGTGTGATTCCCGCCGCTGGCGCCAGCGGAACTTCGGCGATACGCGGACTCCCAGTCCCTGCTCTTCCCACCGAAGTGGCTGCGAGAAAACCTCGAGCGTCTTGCGTGGGCGCCAGGACTCCCAGCCGCGGGCGACGGCCTCGTAGTTGTCTCGGCGCCGCCAGGGGCAGTCATCGACCGCGCGGCGCATGCGATCCAGGTCGTCGCCGTTGGCAATTCCAAATGTGATTGCCTCACGGACGCCGACGTAGAAGTCGCGGCCCCTGTCGTAGGGAGCCAATTGCATCGTGGCGACGTCTCGTACGGCGCTGACGCGCTTGCTAGCGCTGGCAGAGGCGAAGTCGATGAATCCGCCCAACGTGATGCTGGTGCTGACGGGCTCGGTCATGTGCATCTCTCCTTGAATCCCACGCCTGCGCGGGCTGTCTGTTCCATCCCAGGTGCTCGTCCGTGGTGCGTCCGCAATAACTCCGGCAGACGTCTTTAGCCGTCAGCAACGCCAACCGGTCTGAGCATCGCGAACTGCCTGATTCAAGCAATTCCGGCTTGCCAAACGCCCAGAATCGGGTTAGCGGTCAACCCGTTCGAGCCTTGATGGAGGGAATCGCTCGCGTATCGGTTTGACGCAACCGTTACTGACAAACGACCGTGGTGGACCCGAAGTACCCCGGCGTTGATCGCCGAAGCCCCTGGTGAGAGGCACTTTTCAGCTCACAGCTGCTACCTAACTAGGGCATAGCGGTGACTATTGTTTACTCGTGGATCATGCGTCTCATGAGTGAAACATCTGAAACCCCAACAGTGCGGACTATAACCGCAACAGAACCGCCCCCTCTGGCGCCCGCCGAGGTCGTCCACATACACCGGACTCCCAGGGTCTTTCAATTCGCGGCATGGGTTGCCATCGTCGCCGGGATCGTGTTTATCGTCGCGGTCATCTTCTTCGCCGGCTTCGGACTCGGCAAGCATTCCGGTGGCGGTCACCATCACGGTCACCACATGCATCACGCGATGATGATGCATCCGCACGGCCATGGTGGCCCGGGTGGCCCGGGCGGCGGACCTTCGGCGATACCTCAGGGTGCGCCTTCGTCCGTGCGTCCGAGCACCGGTCCCGGTGGCCCCGGACAGATTCCGTCGTCGGTCTACCCGTCTGTGACGGCGACGCCGTAACGAGGGAGTCGCAACCTGCCAACGTGCTCACGGGATGATAGGAGGATCCCGGCGGGCAAACAAACCCACAACAAGTAAGCCCGGCGCTCGTCACGAGCGCCGGGCTCTTCTCATTTGGCACGCGACGAACGCGCGGCACCAATTCACAGCAAGTTTGTTACCGGAATGTGGCGGTGAAGACTGCGGCCCGGGCAATATGAAGGTATGAGCGAAACACCTGAACCTGCAACCGTGCAGCATCCTGTCGCCGCCCCGCCGCCGCCGCGGGTCAAGCCGCCCGCGCTCTACGCGGCCGCGGCGTGGGTCGTCATCGTCGCCGGCATCGTCTTCATCCTCTCTGTGGTGTTCCTCGCGGGTGCCATGGTCGTCATGGGGGCCTGCCACCAGCATCACCACGGGATGATGTTCAACCACGAGGGCCCCGGGGGACCGGGGGGCGGCCCGTGGAGGTTTGGCGGACCCGGTGGCCCGGGATGGCAGTTCGGCCCGGCCGGTGGGCCGGCTTTTGGTCCGGGGGGTCCTGGTGGCCCTGGTGGTCCCGCTCAGCCGCCGGTGAACGGCGCCCCGAGCCCGCCTCCCACGCCTCCGGCGCCGCGCCCCTAGCTTGACTTCGCCGCGCTTGAAATTCGTGCGCTTGGGTACCCGTCTACACCATGACAGAACGCTTCACCACAACGGACGCAGGTATCCCCGCACCAAGTGACGAACAGTCGCTGACGATCGGCCCCGACGGTCCGATCCTGCTGCAGGATCACTACCTGATCGAGCAGATGGCCCAGTTCAACCGGGAACGTATCCCGGAACGCCAGCCGCACGCCAAAGGCGGCGGCGCATTCGGCCACTTCAAAGTGACCGGCGACGTCAGCAAATACACCAGGGCGGCGGTCTTCCAGCCGGGAACCAAGACCGACACGTTGATCAGGTTCTCCACGGTCGCCGGCGAACGCGGCAGCCCAGACACCTGGCGGGACCCGCGCGGCTTCTCGCTGAGGTTCTACACGACCGAGGGCAACTTCGACATGGTCGGCAACAACACGCCGGTCTTCTTCATGCGCGATCCGCTGAAGTTCCAGCACTTCATCCGGTCGCAGAAGCGCATGGCCGCAACCAACCTGCGTGACCACAACATGCAGTGGGACTTCTGGAGCCTGGTCCCCGAGTCGGCACACCAGGTGACCTGGTTGATGGGAGACCGGGGGATCCCCAAGAGCTGGCGGCAGATGAACGGCTACAGCAGCCACACCTACAGCTGGATCAACGCCGCCGACGAGATCTTCTGGGTGAAGTATCACTTCATCTCCGATCAGGGCATCGAGTTCCTGACCCAGGAGGACGCCGACCGGCTGGCCGGTGAGGACGGCGACTACCACCAGCGCGACCTCTATGAGGCCATCGAGCGCGGTGATCATCCGAGCTGGACGCTCAAGATGCAGATCATGCCGTTCGAGGAGGCCAAGACCTACCGGTTCAACCCGTTCGACCTCACCAAGGTGTGGCCCCACAGCGACTATCCGCTGATCGACGTCGGCAAGCTGACGCTGGACCGCAACGTCACCGACTACCACTCTGAGATCGAGCAGGCCGCCTTCGAGCCGAACAACACTGTGCCCGGAACCGGGTTGAGTCCGGACAAGATGCTGCTCGCCCGCGGCTTCTCCTACGCCGACGCGCATCGCGCCCGGCTGGGAACCAACTACCGGCAGATCCCGGTCAACACGCCGAAGGTCGAGGTGAACAGCTACTCCAAAGACGGCGCGATGCGAATGAAGAACGCGTCCGATCCGGTCTATGCGCCCAACTCCTACGGCGGTCCGCACGCGGACCCGGCGCGCGCCGCCGAGGTGCACTGGCAGGCGGACGGGCAGATGATCCGCTCGGCGTACACACTGCACGCCGAGGACGACGACTTCGGCCAGGCCGGAACGATGGTTCGTCATGTCCTCGACGACGACGCGCGGGACCGACTGGTGCACAACATCATTGGCCATGTCTCCAAGGGCGTCAAAGAGCCGGTGCTGTCGCGGGTGTTCGAGTACTGGCGCAACGTCGACCCCGATCTGGGCAAGAAGGTCGAGGAGGGCGTGCGCGGGGCCTAGTTCGGCAGACCGCCGCCCCTGGCATGATCCAGGGATGCGGATCAGCGCCGTAGCGGTGAGCGTCGGTCTTGGCCTCGCGACAGCGTCCGGCGCCCCGAGCGCCGCCGCCCATCCCTCCGAACCGGGGGTCGTGTCCTACGCGGTCCTCGGCAAGGGCTCGGTCGGCAACATCGTCGGTGGGCCGATGGGCTGGGAGTCGGTGTTCAACCAACCGTTCCAGGGGTTCTGGGTCGAGCTCCCGGTCTGCAACAACTGGGCCGAGATCGGCTTGCCCGACGTCTACGACGACCCCGACCTGGCGTCGTTCAATGGTGCCACCGCGCAGACGTCCGCCAACGACCCAACCCACTTCGTCCGGCAGGCGGTCGGGGTTTTCGCCACCAACGACGCCGCGGGCCGGGCCTTCCATCGGGTGACCGACCGGACCGTGGGCTGCGCGGGGCAGACCACGCCTATGCATCTGGACAACGGGACCATGCAGGTCTGGTCGTTCGACGGCGGGCCGCCGAGCGCTACCGACGCCGGCTGGTCCAAGCAGGAAGCGGGCACCGACCGGCGATGCTTCGTTCAAACCCGGCTGCGTGAAAACGTGTTGCTGCAGGCGAAGGTCTGCCAGTCTGGCAACGCCGGGCCTGCGGTCAACGTCCTGGCCGGGGCAATGCAGAACGCTCTCGGGCAGTAGTCCTGATGGAATTGGGTACTTGCTTAAGCCGTACGGCAAAAACGACCGGGAATATGTCGGTGGCTTCTGCTACATGAATAGGTGGCGACTATCGTTCCGATAGCTGCCAGAGAAGCGGTCCGCGACCCAGGCTCGGGCCCGGAGGGAGCGTGCTATGGCGTTCGCCGCCGCCACCGTCGCGGCCTCGCGGCGCAAAGATGCCGAGATAACCAGTTCTGCCGCCGCCGCGCAGTACATCGCCGACGGTTGTCTGATCGACGCCCCGCTGGGGCGTGTCGGTTTGGAGATGGAGGCGCACTGCTTCGACCCGCTGGACCCGTACCGCAGGCCGAGCTGGGACGAGATCACCCAGGTCCGTGAGCAGTTACCGGCACTGCCCGCCGCGAGCGCGGTGACCGTCGAACCCGGTGGCGCGATCGAACTCTCCGGGCAGCCGGAAGATGGCATCGTGGCGGCAATCGCCTCGATGAAGAATGACCAGGCCGTGTTGCGAAAGGCATTCGCCGATGTCGGCCTCGGCCTGGTCTATCTGGGTGCGGATCCGTTGCGGACGCCCAAGCGGGTCAACCCGGGCGCGCGGTATGTCGCCATGGAGGAGTTCTTCACCTCGAGCGACTCAGAAGCGGCGGGCGCGCGGATGATGACGTCGACGGCCTCGATTCAGGTCAATCTGGACGCCGGGCCGCAGGCCGGCTGGGCGGCGCGGGTACGGCTGGCGCACGCCTTGGGGCCCACGATGATCGCGATCGCCGCCAACTCGCCGATGCTCGGTGGTGAGTTCACCGGCTGGGTCTCGACCCGCCAGCGAGTGTGGGGCGAGATGGACTCGGCACGCTGCGGGCCCATCCTGGGGGCCAGCGGCGACGACCCCGGCACCGACTGGGCACGCTATGCGCTCAAGGCGCCGGTGATGATGCTCAATAACCCGGACGCCTCGAAAACTTCAGCCGTCACGCATTGGGTGCCCTTCGCCGACTGGGCGGACGGCCGGACCCTGCTCGGCGATCGTCGCCCGACCATCGCCGACCTGGAATATCACCTGACCACTCTGTTCCCGCCGGTCCGCCCGAGGCAGTGGCTGGAAATCCGCTACCTGGACAGCGCGCCGGATGAGTACTGGCCCGCCGTGGTGTTCACGCTGGTCGCCCTGCTCGACGACCCGGTTGCCGCGGACATCGCCGCTGAGGCTGTCGAGCCGGTGGCCACCGCCTGGGACATCGCGGCCCAACTCGGGTTGCGCGACCGGCGGCTGCACCAGGCGGCCATCAAGTGTGTGGTTGCCGCCGCCGAGAGGGCGCCGGCGGAGCTGACCGAGGCGATGGACCGGCTGGTCCGCGCCGTCGAGCAGGGCCGATGTCCCGGGGACTGCTTTTCCGACAAAGTGATCGAGCACGGCATCGCGGCGACGGTGTCGGAGGCCGCGCAGGCGACCCAAGGGGGGCTGTGACTTCTCGGGAGAAGCTCGCCGACGACTTGGCGCGCGCGCGCACGCGGACGCTGCGGCTGGTCGATTTCGACGATACCGAACTTCGCCGCCAGTACGACCCACTGATGAGCCCACTGGTGTGGGACCTGGCGCACATCGGTCAGCAGGAAGAGTTCTGGCTGTTACGCGGGGGCGACCCCGATCGCCCCGGAATGCTGCCACCGGCCGTCGAGGGTCTATATGACGCCTTCGAACACTCCCGCGCCAGCCGTGCCGAATTGCCGTTGCTGTCCCCGGAGCGGGCGCGGTCATATTGCCAGACCGTGCGCTCCGCCGCGCTGGATGCCCTGGATGCCTTGCCCGACGATCCCGCCGGCGAACGAGCGGCCTTCGTGTACAGCATGGTGGTCAGCCACGAAAACCAGCACGACGAAACCATCCTGCAGGCTTTGAACCTGCGCACCGGCGCTCCCCTGTTGCCCGATACCTCGATCTTGCCGACGGGCCGCCGGGGTCTGGCCGGAACATCGGTGCTGGTGCCCGGCGGCCCATTCGTGCTTGGCGTGGACGCGACGGCCGAACCGTACTCGCTGGACAACGAACGTCCCGCCCACATCGCCGACATCCCGGCGTTCCGGATCGGCCGGGTTCCGGTCACCAACGGCGAATGGCAACAGTTCATCGACGACGGCGGCTACGGCGAGTCGAGATGGTGGTCTGGCCGCGGCTGGCAGCACCGCCAGGCCGCCGGCCTGACCGCGCCGCAATTCTGGGGTTCCGACGCGCGAACCCGCACCCGGTTCGGCCACATCGAAGACATTCCAACCTATGAGCCGGTGCAGCACGTCTGCTACTTCGAGGCCGAGGCCTACGCCGCCTGGGCCGGCGCGCGACTGCCCACCGAAGTGGAATGGGAGAAGGCCTGCGCGTGGGATCCCGCGACCAACGCCCGGCGCCGCTACCCGTGGGGGGCTGATGCGCCGTCGGAAGCCCTGGCCAACCTGGGTGGCAACGCGCTGCGTCCGGCGCCCGTCGGCGCCTACCCGGGCGGCGCATCGGCCTACGGCGTTGAGCAGATGCTCGGCGACGTCTGGGAGTGGACCACCTCTCCGCTGCGGCCGTGGCCCGGGTTCGTGCCGATGATCTACGAGCGCTACTCGCAGCCGTTCTTCGATGGCGACTACCGGGTGCTGCGCGGCGGATCCTGGGCGGTGGAGTCGGCGATTCTGCGCCCCAGCTTCCGCAACTGGGATCACCCGTTCCGCCGCCAGATCTTCTCCGGTGTCCGGTTGGCGTGGGACGTCCCTGACGCCGGGAACCCAGCCTGATGTGCCGTCACCTCGGTTGGCTGGGGGCCGAAGCCACCGTCTCCTCGTTGCTGCTGGACCCGCCGCATGGCCTGCGGGTGCAGTCGTACGCGCCGCGCCGCCAAAAGCACGGGCTGATGAACGCGGACGGCTGGGGCGTCGGGTTTTTCGATGCCTTTTCTGACGGGGAGGTGCCCCGGCGGTGGCGCAGTGCGGCGCCGTTGTGGGGCGACGCGTCGTTCGACTCGGTGGCGCCGGCGCTGCGCAGCCATTGCGTGGTGGCCGCGGTGCGCTCGGCGACCGTCGGCATGCCGATCGAGGCCAGCGCGACAGCGCCGTTCACCGACGGGCGTTGGCTGTTGTCGCACAACGGTGTTGTCGACCGCTCCGTGCTGCCGTTGACCTCGACGGCCGAATCCGTTTGCGACAGTGCGATGTTGGCGGCCACCATCTTCGCGCTCGGGCCGGACGTGCTGGGCGACACCATCGCGCAGATCGGGGCGCTCGACCCACGCGCCCGGCTGAACGTATTAGTTGCCGACGGTTCCCGCATGCTTGCCACCGTGTGGGGCGACACGTTGTTCATACTGCGCCGCGACGACGGCGTGGTACTGGCCAGCGAGCCGTACGACGACGACCCGGCCTGGGAGGACGTGCCGGACCGTCACGTCGTCGAAGTCACCGCTAAGCGCGTAACGCTGACTTCCCTAGCCGCCGCTTGATCACCCGAGAGGACCTTGATGACGCTGACGCTGTCCAATTACCTGGCCGCGGACTCCGCGTATCACGCATTGCGCCGCGATGTGTTCGACGGTTTACAGCAGACGCCGAAGTCGTTGCCGCCCAAATGGTTCTACGATTCGGTCGGCAGCGATCTGTTCGACCAGATCACCCGGCTACCCGAGTACTACCCGACCCGAGCCGAGGCCGAGATATTGCGCACCCGGTCAGCCGAAATCGCCGCGGCCAGTGAGGCCGACACCCTGGTTGAACTGGGTGCCGGGACGTCGGAGAAGACTCGGCAACTACTGGACGCGCTGCGCGACCGCGGGTCGTTGCGCGGTTTCGTGCCGTTCGACGTCGACGCCAACATGCTGTCGACGACCGCGACCGCCATCCAGGACGAGTACCCGGGAATCGAAATCAAGGCCGTCTGCGGTGATTTCGAGGAACACCTGACCGAGATTCCCGAGGGCGGTCGACGCCTTTTCGTGTTCCTTGGGTCGACGATCGGCAACCTCACACCCGGGCCGCGCGCGCAGTTCCTCGCCACCCTGGCCGCGGTGATGCGGCCGGGGGACACCCTGCTGCTGGGCACCGACCTGGTCAAGGACACCGACCGGCTGGTGTGCGCCTATGACGACGCCGCCGGCGTGACGGCCCGGTTCAACCGCAATGTGCTTGCCGTGGTCAACCGGGAGCTCGACGCCGACTTCGACGTCGACGCCTTCCAGCATGTGGCTCGGTGGAACACCGAAGACGAACGCATCGAAATGTGGCTCCGCTCCGACCGTCCGCACCGGGTGCGTGTCGGTGCGCTCGATTTGGACGTCGAGTTCGAGGCCGGCGAGGAGATGCTCACCGAGGTGTCGTGCAAGTTCCACCCGGACGGGGTGAGTGCGGAGTTGGCTGAGGCCGGATTGCGTGGCATTCGGTGGTGGACCGACAGCGCAGGCGATTTCGGCTTGTCGTTGGCCGTCAAGTGACCGATAGCGAGTCGCTGGCCGATCAATGGCGAGCGGCCCGCCCGCCGGTCGCCGGGCTGCACCTGGACAGCGCCGCCTGCTCGCGCCAGAGTTTCGCGGTGCTCGAGGCCGCTGCACAGCATGCGCGGTTCGAGGCCGAGGTCGGTGGGTATGTCGCGGCCGAGGCCGCGAGAGCCGTGCTGGACGCCGGACGCGCCGCGGTCGCGGCCCTGACCGGCAGGCCCGACGCCGAGGTGGTGTTCACCACCGGTGCGCTGAACGGGTTGGACCTGCTGCTCGGTAGCTGGCCGGCGAACCGGCGGGTGGTGGCTTGTCTGCCCGGCGAATACGGTCCCAACCTGGCCGTGCTGGCCGCCCACGGATTCGAGCGGCAGTTGCTGCCGACGCTTGAGGACGGCCGGGTTGCGCTCGACGACGCGGCACTTGCACTGGAAACTGAGCCGCCCGATCTGGTCCACCTGACCGCCGTGGCAAGTCACAGCGGCGTGGTGCAACCGCTGGCGATGATCGCCGAACTCTGCCGCCAGTTGGGGTTGCCGCTGGTCGTGGACGCCGCCCAGGCGCTGGGCCAGGTGGACTGCGCGGCGGGTGCCGACGTTACGTACTCGACGTCGCGCAAGTGGATCGCCGGGCCGCGGGGCGTCGGGGTGCTCGCGGTGCGGCCGGATCTGCTGGAGCAGTTGTCTCCGCGGCTGGCCGCACCGGAATGGGCTCCGCCGTCGACGGTGGCTCAGCAGCTGGAATTCGGCGAAGCCAATATCGCTGCTCGAGTGGGCTTTTCGGTGGCGCTGGGTGAGCATTTGGTTTACGGGCCGGAGCAGGTGCGCGCAGGCCTAGCCGAGCTCGGCGGCATCAGCCGCGCTCTGCTGGCCGATGTGGCCGGCTGGGCGCTGATCGAAGAGGTCGAAGAGCCCAGCGCCATCACCACCCTGGCGCCGGTCGATGGAGCCGATCCTGCTGCCGTGCGGGCATGGTTGCTCGCCGAGCGGCGGATCCTGACGACCTTCGTCGGGGTGCAGCGGGCGCCGCTGGAGTTAACAGCGCCGCTGCTGCGGATCTCGCCGCACCTGGACAACACTGCAGACGATCTGGAGAGTTTCGCCGAAGCGCTGATCGCCGCGACCGCCGCGACTGCCTAGCCGGCCTTGTGCGCCGTCAACAGGTAGGCGGGCAGCTTCATGCGGCCCTTTTCATCGTGATCGTGCGGCGGCATCGGGGAGTCGTTCTGCTCGGCTACTGCCGGGATATTCGCGTGGATGAAGGCCGGGCGGATTTCGTCGATCGCCCAGTACTTGCTTACCGCGGCACGCAACTCGTCCTCGCCGACCTGATTGGGCCTGGCTTCCCACTCGGTGGGGAAGGCGCCGTCGGCGAACACCAGCACGTAATAGCTGGCGCCCGGGGCCGCCGCGCGGTGCACCGAGCTCAGGTAGCCATCGCGACCCTCCACCGGCAGAGAGTGAAACAGCGTGCTGTTTAATGGCGTAGAATGTCCATTGTGAGGCCGGTCGACATAGTGCCAGGACTCTCGGAAAAAAATGAGGCGGGGATTAGATGCTTTTCTACGCGAACGGCGGACCGGGGCCAGCCACCCGGCTACTACGGGTTGACGCGCCGGGTGACGGTGACCTCGCCGCCTGGCAGCAAGCGCCTGCCGATAAGTGGACGGCGCGTAGCGGGTGGAAGCCATACGTCAACGCCCAGCTAGACATCCAGCAGCTAGGCGAATATTTCTGGATTGACTCCGGCGACGTCGCCGAGGTCCAGCAGCAGATGCGCCACCCCTAGCGATGACCATCCCCCAGACGACCGTCCTCTATCTGCGTGAGTCCACGGACGACGAGCTTGGCATTGACCGGCACCGGGCCGACCTGCTGGCGCTGTGCGCCCGTCAAGGCTGGGCTGGCGAAGGTGCTGAAAATCAGCATCCTGAGTACGTGGACAACGACCAGAGCGCGTCACCTGAGCACCGCCGCGCACCGCGACCGGCGTTCACCCGCATGCTGGCCGCTGCCAAGGCCGGGAAGGTGGCGCGGATTGTCTGCTGGCACCCTGACAGGCTGGTGCGGCACAACCGCGAAGCCGAGGACATTATCGACCTATGCGTCGATCATGGCGTAGAGCTATGGTCCCGCGACGGCTACATTGACCTGTCGACTGACCAGGGCCGCTTGATATTTCGCATCCTTACCGGTGTGGCTCGCGGCGAGGTGGAGCGAAAGTCGGCTCGTACCAAGGCCGCTGGCCTGCAGCGAGCCTCGCAGGGACCGGCGTGGTGGCCGACCCGCCCATTCGGGTACCGGCTCGCGGACGAGACAGTGCTAGAGCACCGCACCAAGCGCAAGATGGTCAACGGTGAGGTGAAGCTTGTCAAGCCGAAGTGGGCAGCAGGCCCCGTGGTGCTGGACCGCCGCGAAGCTGCCGCTATCCGCGCCGCGTACAAGTCGGTGATCGCCGGGGGGTCGCTGAAATTCATTGCGCGGGAGTGGAATGCAAAGGGCATTCCGACCCCGAAAGGCCATGAGTGGGACGGTATGGCGGTAAAGCAGGTACTGCTGGCACCGCGCAACGCGGCGCTGCGAACCTACCAGCCCGACAAGCGAATTGAGCCCGAAGTGGTCGGCAAAGGCGACTGGCCAGCCGTTGTGACAGAACAGATTTGGCGCTCAGCCCTTGCCACCCTGACTAACCCGGCCCGATTGACGCCAGGCGCAGGATTCAACACCCGCAAGTACCTGCTCTCAGGGCTCGCGACCTGCTCCGAGTGCGGCCACACCGTGAGCGGCATCGCGGACACCAAGAAAACCGGCAAGCCGTGCTACGTCTGCAAGGTGCGCGGTTGCTTGAAGGTGCGCCGCCGGGTGGCCGACGTTGACGGCTGGGTGCTCGGCCACGTCTACGAGGCCCTGGCCCGCGACCTGGACGTGCTGATGGCACGCCGGGGTGTCGACACCTCTGGGCTGCTGGCCAGGCTGAAGGAGATCGACGGCGAAAAGGGCAAGGCGGCGGCAATGGTCCAGCCGAAGCTCATGACCTTGTCCCAGCTTGCGGTGATCAATGCTGATTTCGACGCCGAGATACGCGACATCAACGCGCAGATGCGGGACGCCGAGAAGGCCGCTGTGCTAGCCGAATTCGAAGGTGTGCCGGACGTGGCCGCGAAGTTCGACAGCTTAGGCTTGGACCGGCAGCGCGCCGTCGTGCGGATGTTGTGCTCGGTAGTCATCCGCCCTGGCCAGGCCCCGCGACGTGCGTTCGATGAGGATCTCGTGGTGGTGACACCCAACGAGTAACTGACGACTCCGGAACTTAATTTCAGGAACTCCGAAAACCGGAGAAGTTACAGATAGTCCGGCCCCCGCATCGAAAGGTGTGTTTGGTTCGGGGCCTGGGGTCGGCCCCCTGGCGGTCAGCGGATCTCGGCGCGGTGCTATTGGGGACAGCAACCTAGGCAAACACGCTGGGTACGCAGGCATGATTTACGCCTTGACAAGGCAATTAGTAAGGGCTGCAACCCCTTCCGCTAGACACCACCGAATGCCACGCGTAGGATTCCGGTTGAAGTAGCTGGGCCTGGGAACCCGGCTGAAGACGCTCAACTCCTTCCGGTCGAAGATGTAGCTGCAACGACCAGGCAACGGAACGGGCTGGCCCCAGCGTCAAGAGAGGATACCCACCGCTCGCCAACCGGCGGGCGGGCCTCTCTTGACGCTGGAAGGAACCCGATGTGCCCGGCAGATCAAACAAATCCCCTGTAGGCCCAAGGTCGTCCTGGTTCACGATTGAGGAAGTGGCCGAAGAGCTTAAGGTCACCCCCCGCACTGTCTGGCAAGAGATTCATCGCGGAAACCTCACGGCCAGCAGGGTCGGGCACCAGTGGCGTATCAGCCGGGAAAACCTGGACATTTACCTCGCTCCGATGACGCCGTGAATGCGTTCGCGCACAACACAACTCATCTAACCGAGGCGCAGGCCGCGAAAATCCAAGCGGCAGTGGCCGGTTGGCCACCCCTCAAGCCAGAGCAGCGGGAGGTTCTTGCTGCCCTGTTCGACTCTGAACCACCCATAACCGCAACACTATTCAGAAAGGAATAATCATGGCAGAGGCTATCCCCAACAAAGGCGCGCCGGGGCAGCGCAAGTCAGCGGCTAAGAAGACACCGGCCAAGAGCCGGGCACTCGCGGTAGTCAAGAAAACCCCAAGGCCGGTGGAGAAGTCGGACTTCACCAGGCTGCAGGCCGAAAAGCTCACCGAGCAGATCGGCAACGGTTTCCAGGCGGCAACCGAATTGATGATCAAGGCGGTGAAGGGTCGCATCTGGCTTGCGTACGGCTACACGAAATTTGAGGACTACCGCGACATCGAACTGGGAAAGTACCCGCTGGCACTTCCCATGTTGCAGCGCAAGGCCGCAGTGATGAAGCTAGCGGAAGCCGGTTTATCGTCGCGGGCAATCGCCGCCGCCACCGGCACGAGTGACCGCCAGGCCGCTCGCGACAAGCAGGAGGCTCTCGACCAGGTGTGCCAAAATGGCACACCTGAACGCGCACCCGACCTAGATGACGACGAGCCGGTCGACGTTCCCGAGGTGCCGTTGCCCACCACCATCACCGGGTTCGACGGCAAGCAGTACCCTGCCACGCCACCGAATTCGCAGCCGAAGCCGGAAACAACTCCGGATCCGGACATTATCGTCGCCGCGAAGAAGCTAGTTACGGCGCTGATCGCCGACACAGTCAAATTGGGCAACCTGTATGACCGCGACGACTACGAGGAGAACAAGGTGGCCGTCGACAAGGTGCTGGAACAAACCATTGATGACCTTGTCTGCTTGGTCGGCGGGTACCAGCCTGTCACGGCCTAGACAAAAGTTAGCGGCGGTCAGGCTCATGGCTAGCCCGACCGCCGCTTTGAGAACAACCCCACCACAGGGAAGGAACCTCTCAGTGAACCATCCTACATGGCAAATCATTTCGGCGCGGTCGGTATCTTGGTGGGAAGTCCACAGCTTCGTGAAACCCATGCTGGCCAGCGTCATCTCGTGGCCGCTGGTGGGAATTCCGGCCTGGGTTGCGCTACCCGACGACGATCCGGTCAAGTGGGCCAGCCTACTTGACGCCGCGCAGCACTGGGCCCTGCGAGTTGAGTTAGCTCAGGAAGCCAATGCCGCCGCATCCCAGGCCATCTCAGCCATTGAGGACTGGTCGGCGCGGGCGCGGGACATACGCGAGCGCCAGGAGTGGATAGCGGCGCACCCCTGGGCGAGGCTGGTGACGCCATGACTGCCGATGACATCGAACGCGGCAAACAAATCTTTGAAAGCGGAAAGTACAGCGCCCCAACCGAGTACGCGACGGTCCTTGATGAGGTCAAGGCGTGGTTTAAACGCTTCATCTACGCCGACGACGAAGACCTCGACATCCTGGCGCTGTTCAACGTCCACACCCACCTGGCCAGGGAGTGCTTCACCAGCCTACGGCTGCAACTGGATTCAGCGATGCCCAACAGCGGCAAGACCACCGTGTGTGAGCATCTGCACCACTTGGCTTACAACCCATACCATTTCGCTGTGCTGTCCTCGACGCCCCTGCTGGTACGCATCCTCCAAAAAGATATCGCCACACTGCTGATTGACGAGGCCGACCGCTCCCTCGACGCCGACAAGACGGGTGTCAAAGACATGATGGCGGTGATCAATTCGGGTTACAAGATGGGTGCCACCCGTCCTGTCCTTGTCCCTGGTAAGGGTGGTGGCCAGTGGGAGGTGGAAGACATGTCGACTTATGCGCCGGTTGTGCTGTCCGGCAACGCGCCCCACCTACCCGACGACACCCGCTCCCGGTGCATCCGCATCCTACTAACACCGGACTTCGACGGTGTCGCAGAAGATTCCGACTGGGAAGAGATCGAAGACGAAGCCAACGCACTGCACCTGGCTATCGAAGTCTTCGCCGAGTCGGTGCGCGAGCAGGTCAAGACGACGAAGGTGACTTTGCCAACCGGCTGCCGGACCCGCATGCGCGAGAAGTGGCGTCCACTCAAGCGTGTCGCGGTCGCTGCCGGTGGCCGGTGGCCTGCCGTCTGCGACATGCTCACGGTGCGCGACATGGCCGAGGAAGAGGCCGACCGCATGGACGGCTTCCGTACCATTCCGCCCGCCGCCGCCGTGATGAACGACCTGTACGAAATCTGGTCAGAGACCGGCATCCTCAAGCTGCAACCATTCGTGCCGACCAAGGAACTGGTCAAGCGTCTGGCGTTCCACAACCCCGAGCAGTGGGGCGAATCCAGCAACTACGGCAAACGATTGACCGAGCACCGACTGGGCCGAATGGTCACTCAGGTGGCCAAAACCCACTCGACACGCATTGAGCACAATGGCGCTCGCGGCTACCGCCGAGTTGACCTGATACCGGGGTGGAAACGATTGGGCATTATGGGGAAAGGCCAGGTGGACCCCTCTCTATGAATCCGACACAAGTGACACAGCCGACACAAGCGACACAGCCGACGCCCGAAATCCGTGTCGCTTGTGTCAAGTGTGTCACTTGTGTCGCTTTGAAAGAGACCCCCCAATGATACGCCCCGACAGCCAATTCCGGCCCGCCGATCAGAGCGCCAGCAAACCCGCTACGCCTGAGCAGCACGCCGCGTATATCGCTCATCTGTGCGTCGACTGCCGAGAGCGCCCACACTCAGCGGGCCGACCGCGCTGCGATTCGTGCCACGCTGTGTACGAGGCTTGGCTGCAGCGGGGTTCGCCGTGATCGACGTGCAGTTCACCCGACTCGGTCACAAGTACGTCCTAGACTTCGCCTACGAAGCCGACATTGTCGCGGCAATCAAATCGATTTCCTGAGTGGCATTCGCTGCTATCCCCAATAGTACGAGGCCTATGTCGGTGCGACGGCCTCCAACATTTGAACTACGCACCGCTGCAGTCGCTTTGGAGCTACAATCCGAGGCATGGGAGCACAATTCACCGAAGTCAGGAGCGCCATCATGACATCCGCATTCGCCTCACCTCTGCCCGGCACCCGCTCAGGGCGCATGGCGTTCCCGCCGCCGATCCCGCGTGGCGTCCCAAGCCCCGGCGGTGCAGACGCCGCTGAACAGGCCGACCGATTGATCCGTGCCGTGAGGGATATGTATATCCAGTGGAGGGGAGCCCACAGCTCCGACATTCCGCCAGAGACGTTGGCTGCCAACAGCGGCGCGTTTGCGGACAGTGAAGCGATCAAAGCGATAGGTCCGGCGGTCGACGCGGTGAAACAGTCCAGTGACGCTGCGGCGAAGCAGGTGGCTGCGATTCTGAAGGGGCTGACCGTTGAACCGACCGCCGACGCGCAAGCCACGGCGACCCGCTATTTCGCGAGGGTGCAACGAACACTGGGGAACCTGACGGGCGGGCGGCTCGTTGCTGCCGCCCAGCAGGTCATCGCGGATGCGACACCAGAGCAGATCCCGGTCTTGGTTGAGGATTTAATCCCGTTACTGGCGTCGAAAGACATCCCCGCCGAAAGGCTTACAGGCAGCCTCAGCGCGAAGGTGCCGGGCCTGGCCGACGCCGCGACAGAGGCGACACGAACCGCCAAGCAACACAGCATCATCCGTGCCAATGCTGACTCACTGACGCGAGCGGCCCAAAAAGACACAGACCCAAGGCCGTTGGTTGATGTGGCACTGGCGGACAACACTGCGCCATATGCTGACGGCTACAGCACCTAAGCTAAATGGCAACCAGCAGTCACAGCATCTTGATTCCCAGGCGAATCGTCCTCCAGGTCGACGTGCCGGAAATGCTCACCAGCCGTGCAATCTCCGAGACAATTAACGTGGCCGCTTCCCGGCTCAGGTTCCGCCTAGCACAGGAGGCGCAAGTGCGAATCCGTGAGCGCACCGAAGCCCGTATAGGCAAGGTGCCGTGAATGTCCCAAATCTTCCCAGCGGTGTTCCGCCCTTCGGTGTGCTGCGGGGCGGGTGGCTATCGTCACATGGCCAGTTCCTTGCGCGTTGGGAAAACCAGGGCCGGGGGGTGCTGCGCCGCCTTCCAGGGTATATGCGCCGCCCTCCGGTTCTGGGCAACAAAGCGTCGGCGGGTTCGTCCCTTAGCCCTGGGTCGAACTGGGATTCAAGCGGCCCCCGCACGCCGACGAGTGCCCGGCCAGGGCGGGCGTTCCAAGCCCGAAAAGGGGTTCCGCCCTGGCCTGGGCCTCATGACGGTTCGATTACCAGGAGGTCAGCATGAGTGACGAAATTGATAACAGCGATCTCGTCGCCGAGAGAGATAGATTGCTCGGTGAAGTGGTGCGGCTGCAAGTCAGCAAGGAGATGGGCGTGCCGCCGGGGCTGTTGGCCAGGGGTAGCACCGCAGATGAGTGCCGTGCGCTCGCTGACGAGGCGTTGGCGTGGCGTGGCGACGGCCCAGGGTCAGCAGAGCCGCAGACAGCAGCGGTATCGCCCTACAACGGCGTTGGCCAGATCTCGCGCCAAACGCTCGGCAAGTTGGGGCCGGCTGACACGATGAGTCTTTACCGCCAAGGGCGGCTGGCGGCGGAAGGTGCGCCTGCGCCAGGGCCACGCCAAAACGGAGAGCGCGGGTCCACCCACTGATGGCGATCCGCCGCAGGAAACGCCAGCGCAGAACCCACCAGAGCCTCCCGATCAACAGCCGGGAACCATTGACAGCGGTTCTACCGTCTAAGCCGATGTGGACGACGTAGCACGTGCCGCAATACGAGATGAGGGGTATGACCGCGATGACGCCGCCTTGGTCGCGTCCCTCGATCGGGTGCGCGCCGAGCTGGCCGCAGTGGGGTACGCGATTCGACCGGCGGCTCAGTGTTCGGCTGGTTGGCGGTCTGGCGCGTCTGGGCCACCTCGTCCCCGGTCGCAGATACGATGCGCCCATGAGTGACAGCGCACCGTCGCACCAAGGAGACGCATGTCGACGGGTCTGACGCTGATATGCCCGGTGAGAGGCCGTTTGAAGGCCAGGACTCGCAGCGCTGATGGCCTAACGCCGACTGAGGAAAAATTGCGTGTCGATGCAATTCGGCACCTCATATCAGCGGGGTATCCCAAGGAAAACATCTGGGTTGAGGCGGTGATCAAGCGGTTTGGCAGCGGTGGCCGCAACAGCTTTCGCGCCGATTTAGCCGTGCTTGACGTAGCAGTCACGACTTTAACTGGTGGGCCCGACGAGATACTTGCTCACGCAGTTGTGCTCGGAGAGGTCAAGCGGGACAACGCAGACGCAGAAGCAGCACTGTCACTCCAAGTTGTACCAATGCTCGACTTCGCTACTCGTACGGACTGCGTAGCGCTCTATTGGGACGACATCGAGCAGCGCGTCTTCTGGTACGACCACAGCGGCCAGGTCAAAGTTCGCCATGAGGGTCCACTTGCAACCTTGCCGGGTCTCGGCAATTCACCAGCCGTCGCCAAACTCACTCTGGCGACGATTGATGGAGACAAACCCCTGCTGGGCGTCTTCAAGCGCATCGAGGACATCCTGCACTCGGCTTCAATAGGGCCGCAACGGCGTTTCCAAATCATGCTCCAACTCCTCCTCGCGAAGCTGCACGACGAACACCAAAACGCTGGCAAGCCTGATAAGCCTCTGGTGATTCAAGACTTCCGCGCGCTGGGCACCGAGCCAACAGCAGCGAAGACTGCGATGAACAACCTGCTGGAAAAGGCAGTGTCGTACTACCAGACCTTCCTGCCGGAGAAGGTCCAGAAGACCTTGACTATCGCAGCCGATGTGTTGCTCGACGTCTGCCAGGTACTGGCACCGATCAAGATCACGGCCATGGAACAGCGGGTGATCCAAGACTTCTACATGTACTTCGGCAAGAGCATCTACAAGTGGGATCTGGCGCAGTACTTTACGCCGACCAACGTCACAGAGTTCCTAGTGGCGATCCTCAATCCGCAGCAGTTCGAACACATCATGGACCCGGCATGCGGTAGTGCTGACTTCCTGACAGCGGCCTTCCGGCGCGGTGCAGCCCAAGGGTGGCACGACTACGCAAGCTCGGTGCACGGGACGGACGTATCGCCTGAGGCGGTACAGGTGGCGGTCCTCAACATGATCCTCAATGGTGACGGTAAGACCAACATCGCCTGCGAAGATACCCTCGTAAAGATGCCCGCCAACGAGAAGACGTTGAACGTCGTCATCTGTAATCCGCCGTTCGGCAGCAAGATCTTGGAACGGAAACCGCAGGCACTGGACAACTTTGACCTTGGACATCAGTGGGTAGAAGACTCCCACGGGATCCTTCAGCCGACAGGCCAGAGGTTGGCGTCACAACAGTTGGGCATCTTGTTCGCGGAAGCCTGCGCCAGATTGGTTCAGTCAAACCCACAGGGCCGCTTCGCTCTTGTTGTGCCGAACGGCTATCTCGGCAATCGCTCGGGGCATTTCCGGAACCTTCGTGAGTGGCTTCTTCGCAACTGCCGCATCGCTTTAATCGCAGCGCTGCCACGGTTTACGTTCAAGGCCTCTGGTGCTGATGTATCGGCGAGCGTGATCTTCTGCGAGAGACGCGATACGCCGTTGAAGGCCGCCAAGGATTCTGAAGAGTATCCGATCTGCATCGAAGTCGTTGAGCGTGTCGGATATAACCTCAAGGCGAAGTCTGCGGAGCCTCTTTACTCCCGCGATCCCAAAGACGGCACTTACCTGGTAGATACGGACGGCGACCTGATCCTGGAGAGCGATTTCAATCACGCCCTCAACCGCATTCGCAACAGCGAAGCGGGAGCACGTTTCTCATGGTTGACAGACGGCGTCGAAGACGAAATTGATAACTCAATTGAAGGCTGGTCGATCTCTTCAAGAGACGTGACCACTGACCCGTTTCTAACTCTGGACCCGAAGCGGCACTGTGAAAAATTCAGGGTAGTACGAACCCAAATATCCAACGGCAATCACTTCCGCCTAGGCGACGTCATCAAGTTCATACCCGAAGGCCAGACAAGCAGCGGCGGCGGTGTCGAGATAGACGCAGAGAAATCTTATCGCTACATCACGATTTCGAGCGTCGGTGCTGGCACATATCGGTATGACGAGCTTCGCGGGTGGGAACTGCCTGACCGAGCACGACACTTCGCCGAACCCGGCGACATCTATCTCGGCGCAATCTGGAGCAGTGTCACAAGTTGGTGCTTGATCGGTGCCGTGTGCGAGAACACATGGGTGACTAACGGATTTCAACGAGCTCGGCTTAAGACTGGCAAGGAAAAGCTATTGCTGGACTTGGTGGTTGGGCTCTGTTCTGAGGCCTACGCAACCCAGATGCGCGGCCTTGCGCGCGGTTCAGACGGCCTGGCCGAGATCTCTGACGACGACATAGCAGAGGTGATTCTGCCTCGCATTACCGACGCAGACGTTCGTGCCCAGATGAAGCCCTATGTCGAGCAGTTGCTTGGGGGCACTACGAGCCTTGAATCAAAGGTGTCGACGCTCATTAGTTCTGGAAAGCTTGCGTTTCCCGTTCCACCACCACGATATGAACACACGTCAATCGTGTGATGAACTTGAGCGCTCCCTGAACGTTCGGTGCAGATCTTCCGGTTGGCGCGCAAGCCTCGCTGCGACGACCTCCAACCGCATTCCGGCATCACACTCGCCCTCCCTTGACAATGGGTGGGGGAACCGTATGCACCCGAATCCGCTGTTTCGGCCATGAGATCGGGCCCACCCCCAGGGGGGGGTGAAGCTCCGGGGGGTGGTGTCGCGGAGTCCCGTGATGGGGTGGTTGCGTTGGTGGATGGTGCTGTGCTGGTGCGTGTCTGGCGGTGGGGATGGTGGTCAGTGGATGGTCGCTCAGTGTCGATGCAGTAGTGCGTATTTCGTGATGTCTGGACGGTGCAGCGCAGCGACGTGATTGGTGTGCGTCTTAGGGTGGTGATCAGTGGGGTGGTGGGGTGGTGGAATGATCAGGGAGTTCCTTGCCTGGTGTCAGTCATCAGGTGGACTCAGGCCCGGTCGCACTGCTGTTGTAGCTCCCGCCGTAATGATGGTGTCCTGACTCAGCGCCGTTGGGTTCTTGGCCTAAATTTGCTGGCACGCCGCCATACGCATCTAGCGCATCCTTCGCGATCAGGATGGTCGCCTTCGGAGCTTCAGCGGTAGGTGACGTGTTGGCCCGCAGAATTTCCATAATCGCTGAAAGCTTGTGCATCCTAGACAAACCCGCATGATCGTTAGGCAGCTGACTGTCTGGGTCATTAAAGTGACCCGCGTTGATACCGACTAGGAAGGATTGACGGTATGGCGTGAAGTTCAGTTTTGCACTGGACTTCGGCGCTGTGTCATCCTGGCTTAGCTTCATCTGTAGATCGAGCGGCGGCAGTCCATGCTGCGCGACAAATACCGGACTCCCGGAGTTGCCGCTTGTGGAGAATGCATCAAACAAAACCTGTTGGTTGCCATCAACATTCGTTGGTTCGCCCTCATGGCGTCGATAATCAGTTTGTGGGTCGCTGGAAATTACGCCTGAGCGAAAGACTGGTCGTGTTTGGAGCTTGTCATACCACACCGGATAACCTGGAAATGTAACGAACTCACCGGGTTGAAGGTCCGGCCAGAGTTCTTCGCAATTTAATAAGTAATTCCAGCTTATCGCGTGATTGAATACCATTCCGGTTGCAGCGGAATCGGCGATGATATTTTCGATCTTGTCGTAGGGCGTGCCCTTCGTTGTCTGTGTGCCGAATCCATCCTGGCCGAACGGTATGACGCCGACGTCAATCGATTCGTCGGTATGAAAGATGGGCTCAGGGTTATCGATTGTGAACTCAAGCCGAAAGATATTGCTCTGCCACATCTCAATCGTTACTGACTCCAGTGCAGTTCCATCCATCTGAGGCTTCGCCCACGGAACATCAACTAGATGGCGGTTAGTCACCAAAGCAAATCGCGTATCTCCTGGCGGAAACTGGGCGACGAAGCCCGTGCCGGATATGTCGTAGCGATGGTCATTCGGCTCGTAGATGTGACTAAAAGTCAGCTTGCACGCCGTATAGAGGTGCCATTTTCCAAATCCGGTATCCATCGTCGCTTCCAGTCTGTTTGGTCAACCTGTGAAATCCTTGCACGGTTCACTGAAACAGAGGATGCGGGTCAACTCTGTTCGATCGGCGCGACGTCAGGAGGGACCGCCCCCCTAGACCAGTTGGTCTGGGCATTGTGCCGTGCGTCCTCAAACTGCGCCTCATGCACGTCGGCATAGGCAAAGTTCGTTCCGCGTAGATCAGCGGTACGGAAGTCTGCCTTAGACAACGTCGAGTGAATAAATCTGGCGCCGAACAGATTCGCGCCTTTAAAGCTAGCTTCTTCAAGTTTGGCGTTGTGTAGGATCGCGTCCTGAAGGTCAGCCTCGTCGAACTCGGCGTTCGGCAAGATGGCGCTCGTAAACTGCGCGCCTTGCAAGATTGCGCGACCGAAGACGGCTTGATTGCGCCAGACATCCTCCTCGCCACGTCGTTCGGTGCGTACGCTGAAAAGCCTTGCCCCGGTGAGGTTCGCCTCCGAGAAGTCGGCTCCTGACAGGTTCGCTCTCGTCATCATTGCGTCGGACAGATCGGCTCGGATGAAATTTGCACCACTAAGGTTCGCGTCGTCCAAATTGGAAGAACGTAAGTCAGTATCGAGGAAGCTAAAGCCCGATAGGTCCGCTCCTGAAAGATCGAGCGCACACGATTCCCAGCTATGAGCGTTGTCGCGGGACACCGGGCGATGCGACCGGATCAGGGCCACAATGGTTTTCCGGACCTCAAGATCTTGCGCCGCTTCATCCAGCTCATCCGTTGGTCGTGCTCGGCGTAATTGAGCGCACAGAAGATCTATGCAAACTTGGCGTTCGTCGTCATTCCCGATTTTTTGCCAATCGTCTGCAAGCGACCCGAGTGCATACGCGCCAGCATGACGTACGGCGAAATTTGGCGAACCCAGTTGCTCGAACACGGTGGCGAACCGTGCGCGCAAGTCTCGCTCGCTATCGTCCTGCCGTCGGTCCAGCTCAAGCTGGTGGCGGTCGCGGTCGAGTTGATATTTCTGCGAATCGAGTACGTACTGAGCACTAGCAATCTCTTGCCCCTTGATCGCGACGTCGTGTGCGCGCTCAGCGGTGTCTTGGCGGCGGTAGGCCACCAGTGCAGCACCGCCAACACCGACGATGGCGAGAATGGTCGCGGTAGTACGAGCCGCGTCAAAGAGCTCGGTACCACCCACGTGTTCTAGCCAGTCCCACCACCCGGAGTTGCCGCGCAACGGTGCGGGCTGGTGGCTCAGTAACCAGGCAAGCCACACAAATAATGCCGCGCCCATCAGCGTGACGACAACCGTGCCAACAGCCACGAGCCTGAGCAGCGACATGCGGCCAGAGCTGGCCTCGCAGCTAGCGGCTGAACCGTCACTAGGCGGCTGGTCGTTGTCGGGCATCTGTGGCTGTCCCTTTCGGTTTCTTAATTGGCCATCTACAACGAAACCGTAGATTGCCACTACGACAGCTGGTGATGTGTGCGCGGCGTGTCCGCGAATGGTTGCTTAACGTGGGTTCAGCGCTTGAACGCGGCAGAGTCCAGCAGTCGGCAGCCCGCACCGACACCCGGCGCGTAGGTGATGGCGTCACACGCTAGGCCGACACCCGGCGCGTAGGTGATGGCGTCACACGCTAGGCATTGCCACGTGGTGTGGCCGCCGTGGCAGGTGCCCCCGCACGGCTGATAGCCGACCACGACGCGGTATTTGGCGTCTGTGTGCACGGCTATCATTCGGGAGGCTTTGCCCGGTGGCGAGATGAGAAGATTGGAAAATCGCGTGCTACTCAACTCTCTCATTATTCGAGGATTTCGATCCATTGAGACCAGTCTCGAAATCCCTATGGGGTCCCCGACGATTCTGGCTGGTCATAACGATTCCGGTAAGAGTGCTGTCATAGATGCGGTTGCATTTTTGCTGGACTCGATCAAGCTCACGGATCGTGATCGGACCTACGGGGAACCCGGCGCGGATGGCACTCCAACACGTGTGAGCGAGAGTTCTGTCGAGGGCGTCTTCCTCCTTCGCACCGAGGAACAAGAGGAGCTGTCGCTCCCTCGCGAGGTACGGATACGACGCATTTACCGCGAAAGTGGGACAGCGTTAGAGGTCCTCGCCGCCGTCCCTGTCGACGAGCGGCTGAGAGATATTGATGCGCAGGACGTTCAGAAATTGAAGTTCAGGCTCAGCGGTCTGGGCCTGGCTCAGACCGGCAATAAACCTGACCTGGTTGCGCGCCTCAAGCAACTCGTTCCGACAGCAGAAAAAGTGGAAATGTGGGTGCCTGCCGCTGCAGAGGTGAGGCGGGCGCTTCCGCGCGTACAACGGTTCGACGCGACTTCAACGCAAAATCCCGAAGAAGCGATTCTGGCCACGCTGAAGACGTCATACGCGTCTCACACCGAGGACGAGACGATCAAGGGAAGCTTGAACGAGCTGACCGGAAAACTTCAGGACCGCGTGGTCTCCGACGCTGAAGCACTCCGCGACCACATAAAGCAGAAGTGCAATGACATCGGTGAGATCCAGATCCACCCAACCATACGGCTAGACAGCGGATTAAAGTCCGTCGAGGTCAGCGCCGTCAACGCCCGTGGAGAGCAAGTTCACCTTGGGCAGTCCGGAACCGGTCGCTCTCGTCGAATTGCTTTGGCAGTGTGGGAATTTAATGCCGATCTTCTGAGCGGATCGGGCGAAGACACAGTGTTGCTCTATGACGAGCCGGACACGCACCTAGATTACCGACACCAGCGCGGCTTCATGAAGCTGCTTGACGAGCAGGCAGCGCTTCCCAATGTCCGCGTAGTCGTTGCGACGCATTCGATGAATCTTATTGACGGTGTTGATATTTCTAACGTCGTACATCTGCGGCACGAAGAGAGTCGGACCGTTGCAGACCGCATCGCCGACGACAGCGAAGTCGGTGCACACCTGGGCGCGATCGCTGCGTCTCTTGGCCTCCGGAACACCGTGCTGCTGCACGAGCGCCTGTTCGTTGGCGTCGAGGGCGCAACCGAAAGCCGCGCACTTCCAGTGCTGTTCAAGTTAGCGACCGGTCGGCATCTGCAGGCGTGTGGGATCGCCATCTGGCCTTGCGATAATAATGATGGCGCGCTTCGCTTCGCTCAGTACCTTCATACCCACGGGAGGGAGGTCCTGCTTGTTGTCGATGAGGACTCCCGAGACCTGAAACAGTTCTCCGAGCAGCGCCTAGCGACTCACGGCCTGAGCCTAAAAACTCATATGCTGACGCTCGGAGCCCGCGAGTTTGAAGACACATTCTCCGATGACCAATGGGCTTCGTGCGCGAATCGCGAGTGGCCAAGGACGGACACCCGGCCATGGGAAGCGTCCGACTTTGAGCGACATCGTACGGCCAAGTTCAGCTCGCAAGTCGAGGGCATGATTCGCGAAAACAGCCTGGTAGAAGTGAGCGGCAAACCGCACATTATGACGAAGCTGGCTTTAGGACTCGGTTCGCCGGATGAAGTACCTGAGCAGCTGCGCGACCTGTTCGCAGTGTTGACCGAACGCGCAGATTACTAGCGCGCACGCCGAGCGCGCATACGAGCGCGCCGCTGGGCGGCAGTCGGGGCGCTCCAGCCGTGATAGCGGACGGATGCCGCCCACTCGATGCCGTGTAGACGCTGATCACGCCCACACCACCGACACGCATCGGGAGACGGCGCAGACTTGTGACGAACGAACGTCCGGATTGCTTGCGTCGACACGACCGACTCCTTCCCACTTCATCAGCGATTTAAGCATCAGCGTCCGACACATTCTCGCTGCTGTCAATGGTCGAATTGACGTATCCGCTGGTAGGGCGGACGACAACTCTCACATTTGAGAGTATTCCCGGTTACTCACGCAGCGATGTGGGTGGTGATCGGACTCACAACCGCAGACTGCATTTCAGCTAGTCGTTGCTGGGTGCGGCAGTAACACTTGACATTGCCGCGTGGGCGCAGCAATCCTGCCGGGGATAGGGCCAGCAATCTGACCTGCACGGCAAAGAATCAGCAGAGAATGAGCGCGGCTATCGGGTTACCCTAAAAATCCCCTCTGAACTGCTCCGATACTGGTGCACCTGGCGGGATTCGAACCTGCCAGACCGGGCATCTTGCCTAGTCAGCCCAGGCCGACGCCAACGGCTGACCATGCAATCCTTTAGGCATCCTTACCGATTAGACAGGGTGCTGTCGACCACCGTGCTGAACCGGTTGTCGTAGCCGGAAAACTCAGTGATGTCGGCCTGCTCGAAGCTGGCGTTACTCAAGCCTCGTTCGGCAGCGGCCCTGGTAGCCGCCGCGACAGCGGTGGGCGTCAGATCGACGCCTACCACGGTGTAGCCATCGCTCGCCAGCGCCAACGACAGCTCGGCGTACCCGCAGCCCGCGTCCAGCACGTCGCTGCGGAATTTGCCGGCCGCGATCAGTGCGGCCAACTCCGGCTGCGGCTCGCCGATATTCCACGGCGGTGGACCTTCGAATCGCCCCTCTTGTCGATATGCGCTGTCCCAATCCGGTAATGCAGTTGACATATTCCCAACGTACCTGCGTTCTAAGAAGGTCAAAGCGCCCAGGTGTGCACCGGCTGGTTGGCATGCATGTGCTCGCAGTACCGGCGCAGCATTTCGGCCAGCGCCGCCGGCCGGGTCAGCCCGCCGTCCTGCAGGGCCCGCACCGTCGACACCTGCCAGCGCGCACCGTTGCGGCCGGTCTTGGCGCGCCCTTCGATGACGCCGAGGAACCGGTCGCGCACCTCGACATCGACACCCCACCTTCGCAATCCTTCGTCAGCCAGTGGAAGCAGTGTGTCCAGCACCAGTTCCTGCGCCGGAACTTTGCCCAGGCCCGGCCAGCGCAGCCGGGCGTCCATACCGGTACGGGCCGCTTCCAGGAAATTATCCTGTGCCGCACCGAAACTCATCCTGGTCCATATCGGGTCTTCCGCTTCGGACAGGCTGCGCAACATGCCGTAGTAGAAGGCCGAATTTGCCAGCATGTCAACGACGGTCGGTCCGGCCGGCAGTACCCGGTTCTCCAGCCGCAGATGAGGGCGGCCGTTCACGACGTCGTAGACGGGACGGTTCCACCGGTAGACGGTGCCGTTGTGCAGGCGCAATTCGGAAAGCTGCGGAATGTGTCCGGCGGCCAGCTCGGCGACCGGATCTTCGTCGGACAATTCGGGAAGCAGGGACGGGAAGTAGCGGATGTTCTCTTGGAAGAGATCAAGGATGGAGGTGATCCACCGCTCGCCGAACCACACCCTCGGTCGTACCCCTTGAGTCTTGAGTTCCTCGGGACGGGTATCGGTGGACTGCGCGAACACTTCGATGCGGGTCTCCGACCACAGCTGGTGGCCGAAGAAGTACGGCGAGTTGGCGCCCAATGCCAGCTGAGCGCCGGCCACCGCCTGGGCCGCGTTCCAGTTTGCGGCGAACTCCGCCGGAGCGACCTGCAAGTGCAATTGCATACTGGTGCAGGCGGACTCGGGCGCAATGGTCGCGGCATCCCAATGGAGTGGCTCGGGGCCGGCGATGTTGATCGGGATGTCCTCACCGCGCGCGCTGAAGATCGAGTCGTTGAGGGCCGCGTACCGCGCCGACTCGCTCATCCAGCCGTCGTTGAGGTGTTCGGACATCAGGGTGGGCAGGATGCCGATCATCACGATGTGGGCCCCGCCGGCGCTGGCTTTCGCCTCGGCCTGGTTCAGGCTGGCCCGGACTTCGGCCTCCAGGTCGAGCCCGGTGTGTCCGGCTAGCGGCCGGGGCGGCACATTGAATTCGATGTTGTAAGCGCCTAACTCGGTCTGATACGCCGGGTCCGCGATGGCATCCAGCACCACCCGATTCGACATGACGGGCTGGTAATCGTCATCGACGAGGTTGCATTCGATCTCCATGCCGGTGAGCGGCCGGTCGGAATCGAAGCGGGACCGCTCGAGCATCGTCTCCAGGACGTCCAGAGATAGCCGCACCTTGCGGCGGTATTCCTGCCGATGTGCGCGGTCATAGGTGGTGCGCTTGACCTCTTCGCCCACAAAGCCGATGCAACAGGGTTACCGTCGACAACGCAAGTAGCTGACACCGCCATGAGGAGAGCAGTTGGCCGAGTCCGGTGAATTTATAGCCGCCATCGACCAGGGCACCACCAGCACGCGCTGCATGATCTTTGATCACGACGGCGCCGAGGTGGGCCGCCACCAGCTCGAGCATGAGCAGATCCTGCCCCGCGCCGGCTGGGTCGAGCACAATCCGGTGGAAATCTGGGAGCGCACCGCGTCCGCGCTGATGTCGGTGCTGAACGCCACCAACCTTGGGCCGGCCGATATTGCCGCACTGGGAATAACCAACCAGCGTGAGACGACGCTGGTATGGAATCGCAAGACGGGACGGCCGTATTACAACGCGATCGTCTGGCAGGACACCCGCACCGACAGGATCGCGTCGGCGTTAGACCGAGACGGTCGTGGTGATGTGATCCGCCGCAAGGCGGGCCTACCGCCGGCGACCTATTTCTCCGGCGGCAAGTTGCAATGGATCCTGGAGAACGTCGACGGGGTACGCGAGGCCGCCGAACGCGGCGAGGCTATCTTCGGCACAGCCGACACCTGGGTGTTGTGGAACCTGACCGGTGGTCCGCGGGGCGGTGCGCACGTCACCGATGTGACCAACGCCAGCCGCACCATGCTGATGGATCTGGAGACGCTGGACTGGGACGACGAGCTGCTTTCGTTCTTCTCCATCCCGCGCAAGATGCTGCCGGCCATCGCCGCGTCGTCCCCGCGCCAGCCCTTCGGTGTCACCACCGAAACCGGCCCCGTCGGCGGCGAGGTCGCGATCACCGGGGTCCTCGGCGACCAGCATGCGGCCATGGTCGGGCAGGTGTGCCTGGAAGCCGGGGAGGCGAAAAACACTTACGGCACCGGCAATTTCCTGCTACTGAACACCGGTGAGACGATCGTGCGATCCAGCAATGGCCTGCTGACCACCGTGTGCTACCAGTTCGGGGACGCCAAACCCGTTTACGCGCTTGAGGGTTCGATAGCGGTCACCGGCTCGGCGGTGCAGTGGCTGCGCGACCAGTTGGGCATCATCAGCGGCGCCGCGCAAAGCGAATCGCTGGCCCGCCAAGTCGCCGATAACGGTGGGGTGTATTTCGTTCCCGCGTTCTCCGGGCTGTTCGCCCCGTACTGGCGATCCGATGCCCGTGGCGCGATCGTGGGCCTCTCGCGGTTCAACACCAACGCACACGTGGCTCGCGCGACGCTGGAGGCGATCTGCTACCAAAGCCGCGACGTCGTCGACGCGATGGAAGCGGATTCCGGTGTGCGCCTTGAGATATTGAAGGTCGACGGGGGCATCACCGAAAATGACCTTTGCATGCAGATCCAGGCCGACGTGCTGGGCGTGGACGTGGTACGACCGGTGGTCGCCGAGACCACCGCGTTGGGCGCCGCCTACGCGGCGGGCCTGGCGGTCGGGTTCTGGGCCGATCCATCCGACCTGCGGGACAACTGGCAAGAGGACAAACGCTGGACCCCTTCGTGGGACGAGGACCAGCGTGCCGCCGGATACGCCGGCTGGCACAAGGCCGTCCAGCGGACCCTGAATTGGGTCGACGTGACCTGACCCTCCTTCGCCGCGAGCGTGCGTGTCTGCACGACGACACGCCGACATGGCTGGCATTTTGCGCACGCTCGGCGGTGCAGGACGCGTGAAAAATGCCCGCCGACAACCGTGCCGGCGGGCATTTTCACTTACGGTCAGTCCTCGCCGAGGATGCCGTAGACCTCACGTCGCGCATTGTTGAGAATCTCGACGATGCGCTGCTGTTGGTCTGCCGTGGCGGTGTGTGCGGATTGCGCAACCGCACCGAACAATTGGCCTATTGCCGCCCGCAGGTTCATGTGGCCCGGGTCGGCGCCTTCGGTGATCTCGTCCCACGGCGCTGTTTCGACCTTCTCGGCCGCCGCGCGACCTTCGTCGGTCAGCTTGAAAAGTTTCTTGCTGCCGTCGCTTTCGCTCGCGGTGATCAGGCCTTCGTCGTCCAGCAGCTGAAGCGTTGGGTACACCGAGCCGGGGCTGGGCTTCCAAAGTCCATTGCTGCGTTCGGCGATCTGCTGGATCATCTCGTAGCCGTGCATCGGGCGCTCGGCCAGCAGTGTCAGAATCGCTGCCCGCACGTCACCGCGCCGTCCGCGGCCGGGGCCGCCACGGCGCCCTCCGCCGCGCCGGCCGCCTCCGAAACCGGGGCCGAAGCCCGGGCCGAAGCCTCGGCCAAAACCGGGGCCAAAGCCGCCGCCGAAACCGAGGGGTCCCTCGGGTCCGCCTGCCTGGTGGTCACGGAGGTGTTCAATGAATTCCTGTCGGGCCTGGCGCCTGGCGCCGTGCAGTGCACGTCGCTGCGCGGGGCCGAAGCCGAAGCCTGGTCCGCTGGCGAACGGGCCGCCGGGAGGAGTGAATTGGTTGTTCATGTCTTTAGTCCTTATGTCTCGAGGTAGCGCACCCTTGGTGCACTTCGGTATATCACCTGCGTATCACGATATATCGGTAACTAACGCGATGCAACGTTTTATTTCGGAAAGGTGTTTCGAAATCCGACGCTGGGACGCTGACCTGCAAGAACGTCGGTGCTGGTGCGTTCTCAACGTGGCGGAGCGAACCCGCCGGCGCCCTGTCCTTGCTGCGGCCAGGGCTGCGGCGTCGCATGGTGAGGGGCCTGCTGAGGCGCCACCGGTGGCTGGAGCCGTACGAGTTCGCGACGGTGCCGTTCGGCAAGCACGGCGGCAAGCACCAACTGCGGCGGGGCGCCGGGCGGTGGCGGTGGGGCGATGCGGGCCAGCACGTCACCGGCGATCCGGTAGGCCATCTGCTGACGCAGGCGGGGATCGAGTTGTGGTGCGCGGGAAAGAAATTGGCGGGCGACATCGGCCTGACCGGCGCTCAAGCCCGAAAGTTGCAGAGATGACGCCCACCACGCCAACGCCGGCGGCATTGCCGGTGGCGGGCTCAACCGGGGTCCGCGTTCGCTGACCACGACGGTGCCGGCGAAGACGTCGCCGATGCGTTTGGCCTTTGGCGACAAGATGCTGCAGATCACTGCGGGGCTCCCGAACAGCATCCAGATCTCCACCAGCGAAGCGAGCGCGCGAAACAGCACCTGCCGGAAGCGTTCTGGGCCGCCGTCGTCGGAAACCACTCGCAGACCCATCACGATCTTGCCCACTGACCGGCCCCGGGTCGCGGTTTCGATCATCAACGGATACCCGATCACCGCTAGCACCGTGAAGATAATGAGGACGGCGGTGCTGAGCGCGGTGTCGAACTGGGTCAGGGTGGCCGCCCACAGCATCAGCCCGACCAGATAGCCGGCCAATATCACCATGATGTCGATCAGCGCGCCCACCGCCCGCACCGGCAACTGGGCGATCTGTACATCGAGCACTACCGCGTCCCCAGTCACCACCTCCGACATAACATCGAACGGTACATGGCTCCGACGAGGCTGAGCCGGGCTTCCGATTAGGCTGATCAGGGTGGACGTCGACGCATTCGTGCTGACCCATCGCCCCACCTGGGACCGGCTCGATCAGTTGATCAAGCGGCGCCGCTCACTGAGCGGAGCCGAAGTTGACGAGCTCGTGGAGCTCTACCAACGGGTCTCCACCCATCTGTCAATGCTGCGGTCGGCCGGCACTATCGGATCGGATTCGCTGCTGATCGGCCGGCTGTCGAGTCTGATTGCGCGCGCCCGATCCGCGGTGACCGGTGCGCATGCGCCGCTCAGCAGCACCTTCGTCCGTTTCTGGACCGTGTCCTTCCCGGTTGTCGCCTACCGCACGTGGCGATGGTGGTTGGCAACGGCGGCGGTCTTCTTCGGTGTCGTCGCGGTGATCGCATGCTGGGTGGCCGGCAATCCGGAAGTACAGGCGGCCCTTGGAACACCAAGTGACATAGACGAACTGGTGAATCACAACGTCGAGTCGTATTACAGCGAGCACCCCGCCGCGGCGTTCGCCCTGCAAGTCTGGGTGAACAACTCGTGGGTGACTGCCCAATGCATCGCGTTCTCGGTCGTGCTGGGACTGCCGATCCCGATCGTGCTGTTCCAAAACGCGGCCAACGTGGGGCTGATTGCCGGGTTGATGTTTCAGGCCGGCAAGGGCGGCATCCTGCTGGGCCTGCTGGCGCCGCACGGACTGCTGGAGCTGACCGCGGTGTTCCTGGCCGGGGCGACCGGGATGCGGCTGGGCTGGTCGGTGATCTCGCCGGGTGACCGGCCGCGTGGGCAGGTGCTCGCCGAGCAGGGACGTGGGGTGGTGTCGGTCGCGGTGGGACTCGTCGGTGTGCTGCTGGTCTCCGGGTTGATTGAAGGCTTGGTGACGCCGTCGTCGTTGCCGACCTTCGTTCGGGTTGGCATCGGAATCATCGCCGAAGTGGCCTTCCTGTCGTACATCGTCTACTTCGGCCGCCGCGCCGTAAAGGCCGGGGAGACCGGCGATATCGACGACGCGCCCGACCTGATTCCGATCCGGTGACGCTCGATTGCCGCTAAAGCCGGCCGGTCGCTTTCATCGCCAGATAACGGTCGGCAAGCGCGGGAGCGAGTTCCGTCGGCGCAGCGTCGACGACATCGACCCCGCTTTGGCGCAGCCGGGACGCGATCTCGCGCCGATCATTGCGGGCTCGTTCGGCGGCCGCCGCGTCGTACACCGCGGCCGCGTCGGAGCGCCCGATGGCCATTTCATCCACGCGCGGGTCGGCGACCGCGGCAATCATCACATGGTGTCTGGCCGACAACTGGGGTAGCACCGGAAGCAGTCCCTCGTCGAGTGCGGTGGCGTTGAGGTCGGTCAGCAACACCACCAGCGACCGTCGGCGGTTGCGCCGTACAATCGCGGCGACCATTGCACGCCAGTCAGATTCGATCAGCTCCGGCTGCAACGGGGCCATCGCATTCACGAGCTGGGCGAGCAGTTCGGTGCGCGACGCGCCAAACACGCCGGCCCGGCTCACCCGGTCGTGGGCCAGGAAGTCGACGTGGTCACCGGCTCGCGATGCGAGCGCGGCCAGCAGTAGCGCGGCGTCCATCGACCAGTCCAGCCGGGGCCACCCCGCGGGTGCTGCATCCGCTTGTTGGAGAGAAGTCGGGTCAACACCGACGCGACCCGCTGCCATCCGCCCGGTGTCCAGCACGATCAGCACGCGCCGGTCGCGTTCGGGCCGCCAGGTGCGGACCATGACATCGGCGCGGCGCGCGGTTGCGCGCCAGTCGATCGATCGCACGTCGTCCCCGACGACATACTCGCGCAGCGAATCGAATTCAGTTCCCTGCCCGCGTATCAGTGTCGGCAACAGTCCGTCGATCTCCCGCAGTTTGGCAAGCCGCGACGGCAGGTGCTTGCGGGACAGGAACGGCGGCAGCACCCGGACCTGGCCTGCCACCGACCGCGAACTCTGCCGTCCCGCGAGCCCCAGCGGCCCGATCGAGCGGGCGGTGACCGCGGCCGCCCGCTGGTCGCCGCGGCGCACCGGGCGCAGCGCCGTCTGGATATGGTGCTGCGCGCCGGCGGGGACGCTGACGGTATGGGCGCGCGGCGTGGCGCCTGCGCTGGGCGGCCAGGCATCCCGGATCTTGCCGCGAAACCGGCGGCGGCCGTCGTTGTCGATCCGCAGCCCGGCGTCCACCTGCTGACCGAGCCGGGTCGAGGTGTCCGGTGAGCGGGTGTACCGCAACCTGCGGGGGCTGGCCGCCAGCCCGGCGTCAGCGGCAACGACGATTGCCAACGCCACCAGTAAAGCGATGAAGGCCTTTGCCGGCCAATCCGATACCGCGATCGGCAGGATGCAGATCAGCGCCAGCAGACCGGCGCGTCCGGTCAAGATCACTAGCGGGGCACCGGAACCGATGCCAAAATTCCGTCCAGCACACCGTCGGGTGTGGCGCCTTCCAGTTCGGCCTCCGGGCGCAGCATCACCCGGTGCCGCAGCGTCGGACGGGCCATGGCCTTCACGTCGTCGGGAGTGACGTAGTTGCGGCCGGACAGCCACGACCAGGACCGGGCGGTGGCCAGCAGGGCCGTTGCCCCGCGTGGGGAGGCGCCGAGCTGCAGCGCGGGGGAGGACCGGGTGGCTCCGACGATGTCGACGATGTAGCCGAGCACCTCGTCGGCCACCAATACCCGTCCTACCGCCTCGCGGCCGGCCGCCAGCTCGGCCGGGCCGGCGACGGGCTTGATCGCGGAGAGATCGCGTGGATCGAAGCCCTGCGCGTGCCGGCTCAGAATCGCGATCTCAGAGTCGCGTTCCGGCAGCGCCACGGTCAGTTTGAGCAGGAAGCGGTCCAATTGGGCTTCGGGCAACTGGTAGGTGCCCTCGTATTCGATCGGGTTCTGTGTCGCGGCGACGATGAAGGGATCCGGCAGTGGCTTGGCCTCGCCGTCCACCGTGACCTGACGCTCCTCCATCGCCTCCAGCAGCGCGGCCTGGGTTTTAGGTGGCGTGCGGTTGATCTCGTCGGCCAGCAGCAGGTTGGTGAACACCGGACCCGGCCGGAACACAAATGCCGCAGTGCGCCCGTCGTAGACCAGCGAGCCCGTGACATCGCCGGGCATCAGATCGGGGGTGAACTGCACCCGCTTGAAATCCAGCTGCAATGCGGCGGAAAGTGCTCGGACCAACAACGTCTTCGCCACTCCCGGAACACCTTCCAGCAGCACGTGGCCACGACACAGCAGCGCGATCACCAGACCGCTGATGACGCCTTCCTGCCCGACGACTGCCTTGGCGAGCTCGGTGCGCAACGCCAACAGCGCATCACGCGCCGATTCGGCCTGCGGATTCTGGGCGGGAGCCGATTCAGTCACTGGTGTGTGACCTGCCTTTCGATTTCGTCGAGCGTACGGGCGAGTTGTAGCAGGTCATTGTCGGTGGCCGGGGGTGGCCCGTACAGGTGGTGGGAAACAAATTGTGCGTCGGCCGCGCTGCGCGCAGCCACGCTCGTCACCACCGCCGACGCTGGTGCGCCCGCGCCGAGACCAAGCCGGGGCAGCAGCCGTTGCACCGTCGCGGTCCGAAGCGCGTCGGCGGCGCGATCGCGGGCGCGGCGGGATCGGTAGAGCCGGCCGCGGCCCTCGACAGTCTCCGACGCCCGCACGACGACAGGCAATTCCTCGGCAACCAGTGGACCGAGGCGGCGGCACTTCCACAGCGCCACCAGTAGCACGACCACCGCCAGTTGCCAGACGATCCACGTCACGTTTTCGGGAATCAAGTCGAAAAGCGATGTTGGGAGCGGTGTTTCACCATCGATGTGGCGAGGTGCGTACCAGACGAGGCGGGGCCGGGCCCCCGCGAGATTCATCGCCAGCGCGGCATTGCCCGCCTGCAACAGCCCGCCGTTGGTGATGAAGTCGGTGCTTCCGACCACCGTGATGGTTCGTGCGCCGTCCGTGTAGCGGACCAGCACTCCGTCGTAGCAGCTGGTCATCGGCCGGTCCGCGTTGGCCTTGTACGTCTCGCTCGGCCCGAATCGAACCGATCCCGCCTGATCAGCCTCCCGCAGTTCACAATTCGGGTCGCTGTCGAAGGTGCTGGCGCCCGAGATCCGCACTCCCGGAAGCAGTGCTGCGCGGGTTCGTGCCTTCGGTTCCACCAGCAGAAAATCACCAGGAGCCTTCGCCAGCCGGTCCAGCGCGGTCTCGGTCAGGTACTGACTCTGCGCGACCAATATCAGCGTGTTGGGGCTGGTGTCTTTTTCGACATCGGCGATGCTGTCCGCCACCACCACCTCGACGCCGTTGTCACGCAGCAGCGTCACCAACGCGTGGGCACCATCGGGACTGGTCGCCGCCGGGTCCATCTCGCCGCCGGGTCGCGGTGCGGTCAGGTAGGCGCCGATTCCGGAGATTACCGCCAGGACGACCAGCGTGACCGCCACCCAGCGCCATGATCGCCATCGCGGTACCGCGCTCGCCATCACCGGACCTGGGCCCAGGAATCGACCGCGACCGGTTGTCCCGGCGCGTGCGGCGCGGCCGGCGGGCGCGATCGCAAGTGGTCATCGAGGTCGGCGATCATCCGATACGAGTCCTGGGTTGCCGGTTGTTCGCCATAAGTGACGTCGTTGAAGGCCGTTGCCGCTTGCGCCAATTCGCCCGTCAGATGAGGTAAAGCCGCGCCGGCGTCCCGGGCGAGCTCGTTGGCCGTTCGGCCGGGGGCGGGGTTGAGTATGCCGGTCTCTTCGAGTTGACGCGTGACGGCGCGCAGTCGGTGCCGAATAGCAGCCGCCCAATTTCCCTCCGCCGCATAACTTTCGGCGGTAGCACGATGTTGGCCCGCGGTGAGCTGGCCGGCTTCGAATAACTGGTAGTCGCCGCTGTGCTTATGGCGCATCGTGCGCCGCAGGATCTGGACGGTCACTGCCAGCCCGATCACCAGCAGGATAAGCAACACCATCGCGGTAAACCAGCCGCCCGGAATAGAGGCGGTCTGCTGTATCAGCCGGTACAACATCTCGTTGATCCAATCGCTGAGTTGTTGTTCCACGGAACCCTTGGAGTAGATAGGTTTGTCGAGCTCGTCTTGCGCAGCCTGGTGCGCGGCATCGCGGTCGATGTGAATGAAAGGCACAGTCAGCGAGTCCCTACGCCGGCCGGGTCAGCCATAGGTTGTCGGTGGACGCGGTCTCGTAGGGTCCGCCGGTGGCGCCGCTCTGCAGCACCAGATCGAATGCCTCAGAACGCATTCGACGGTCGGTGTAGAGCAGCACGATAACGCCGGCGTTGAACGGCGCCGTGATGATTTGGCCGATTGCCGACCCGATGGACGCGAGTGCGGTTGATATCAAGATGATCCCGGTGGATGGCGTCCCGATCAGCATTACCTCGCCCACGATGGTGAAAGGCACCGCGACCGCGTCAGCGACCACGGTTACCACGATGTATGTCAGCGCCCTAATGCCCAGCACCCGCCAGAAGCCGTTGCGCACCAACGCAAAGGATCTGGTGACCGCATCAACGACCGGCAACCTCTCCAACACGATCAGCACGGGCGCGAACAACACCACCGTGTACAGGTACACGATCAGCGCGATCATGAACAGCATCAACGGGAAGCCCAGGAGCGTCGCCGCCACACCGCCGCCGATCGCGACGAGCAGGGCGATTACCACCGCCACCAGCCCGAGAAGAGCTGTCACGATGGCGGCCTCCAACAGTGCCAGGCCGAACAAGGGCAGCAGCCGCCCGCGGATCTTGGTCCACGTTTCGCCGACGGTGATCGGGGAGCCGAACACCGCCCGCCCGACGATGACGGTGAGCATTCCGCTGAGCAGGATGCCGCCCAGCCAGGCGACGAGCAGTGCGGCAGCCACCGACCCCGCCCACGCGCCGACGATCCCCCAGGTCAGCTCGTCCGCCCGACCGGTCGCGAATTTGCCATGGACGGCCAACGGCCCGGTAAAGGCGATCAGCGTGACGAACTGCATGACGACGACCACCGCGGCGGTCAATCCCAAAGTCGCCTTCGGATTGGTGCGGATGTAGCCCACCCCGCCGTTGAAGATTTCGCTGAGGGTCAACGGCCGCAGCGGGATGATTCCGGGTTTCGCCGGTGCCGGGACCGGCGGCGGCCCGTACCCGTACGGCGGCGGTCCGTAGCCCGGCGGCGGCCAATAGCTCACCGTGTGCTGCGGCCGTCGTCGTTTGTCATGGCCTCCATCCTGTCGACGCTGCGGGTATTTCTCAATCTGCACGGGTCCCACGCGTAGCGTCGGGGGCATGGCGGAACTCAAATCCACGATCCGGGCTGACCTGACCCGGGCGATGAAGTCCCAGGACAAGTTGCGGACGGCAACCCTGCGCATGATGCTGGCCGCGATCCAGACCGAGGAAGTCTCGGGCAAGGCGGCAAGAGAACTCTCCGACGACGAGATACTCAAGGTGCTGGCCCGGGAGTCCCGGAAGCGCGGTGAGGCGGCCGAGATATACACCCAGAACGGCCGCGGTGAGCTGGCGGCCACCGAGCACGCCGAGGCGCGGATCATCGACGAGTATTTACCCACGCCGCTCACCGAAGCGGAGTTGGCCGACGTCGCCGACACCGCTATCGCCCAGGTGGCCGAGACGATCGGGGAGCGCCCCGGCTTGAGGCAGATGGGGCAGGTGATGAAGGCCGCCACGGAGATCGCGGCAGGCAAAGCCGACGGCGCGCGCCTGTCTGCGGCGGTCAAAGAGCGCCTCTAGACGCGGCCGTCTGCACGTCCCCGTGAGCCGGCAAGCCGGGTTCACCGACATCGCGCTCGTCCAGATCGGCGGCGAGGATCGGGACCTGTCCCGCAAGGAAGCTGCCCAACCGTTGCTTGAGGCGTTGCGGCCTGCATCGAATTGACCACAGTTTTGCTGGGGGACTGGCCGGGTACCCCGTAGCCGTGTCAAATCAATTGAATGGCAAGAAAATCGCCATCCTGGCAACCGACGGGGTGGAGAAAGTAGAACTCGAGCAGCCGCGCGCGGCGCTAGAGCAGGCGGGAGCGACAGTCCAGGTCGTGTCGCTGAAATCCGATGAGATCCAGGCACGTAACCACGATCTGGAACCGGCGGGGACGATTCCCGTCGACCGGTTGGTGGCGGATGCATCGGTCGACGAATTCGACGGTTTGGTGCTGCCGGGCGGAACGGTCAATCCAGATAAACTGCGGTGCAATGATTCGGCGGTCGCCTTTGTCCGGGACTTCGTGAACTCGGGGAAACCGGTCGCTGCGATCTGCCACGGCCCCTGGACCCTGGTGGAGGCCGGGGTGGTGCGTGGCCGGAAAGTGACGTCATATCCGAGCATTCGCACCGATCTACGGAATGCCGGCGCGGAGGTCGTCGACGAGGAGGTCGTCGTCGACGGAAATCTCATCTCAAGCAGGTCGCCGTCTGACCTTCCGGCGTTCTGCGCTGCAGTGATCGAGCAACTCGCCAACGTCTCGGCACCCGCGTGATTGGCGTCCTGTCTTGACGACCATCTGTCCGGATTCACAACCGGTTTCAGTCGCGGCGGAGGTCAAATGGACGCTTGGCACGGTGTATGCGCCGCAATGGGACTCGCGCCTGCTGGTCCAAACGATGGAACGGACCGCGCTCATACCCGGACGACGGGTGCTCGACCTGTGCACTGGTAGCGGTTTCGTCGCGATCGCGGCAGCGAAAATGGGCGCGGCCAGCGTCAGCGCCCTCGATGTCTGTCCGCGGGCCGTCCAGTGCACGCAAGGCAACGTCGTCGTTACGGGGGTCGAGATCGATGTCCGTCAGGGATCGTGGACAGCGGCGCTGGGCTGCGAGCCTTTCGAGGTAGTCGTCTGCAACCCGCCCTATGTGCCGACTCCACCCGCCGGCGTAGCCGAGGCGATCTCGGCGAGTTTCGGCCCGCCCCGGGCATGGGATGGCGGCCCGGATGGCCGGCTGGTGCTCGACCCGCTGTGCGATTCAGCGGCTGATCTGCTGTGCGATGGCGGATCGCTGCTGCTTGTTCAATCAGCCTTCGCTGACATCCAACGTTCGCTGGACCGTTTGCGGTTGACCGGCCTGAACGCCAATGTCATTGCTTCCCAGTGGGTTCCCTTCGGACCCGTGCTGGCCTCGCGGGCCCGGTGGCTAGAGGAGACCGGGCGACTGCGGCGCGGATCGCGGGAGGAGAAACTGATTGTGATTCGTGCGGACAAGCCATGACCAGCACTCGCGTACGCGTTATTCCCAAAGGCCCCGTGCTGATATCGGGCCCGGTGCAAATCGAGATGCCAGACGGCAATGTCATCGAATCCGACCGATTCATGGTGGCCATCTGCGCCTGCGGGCGTAGTAAGGATTATCCGTTGTGTGACACCAGCCACCGGAGGTGCCGGCGCGCGGGAGATGTCGGCGCGGATGCCTAGTTGAGCGATCGCCGCAGTGACGTCCGACTCTGCGTCCACGACTCCATGACGGCGTCCGCCAAGCGGTTTTCTACGACCGCATGCGCGCGTATCCCGAAGACGACGTCCCGGTCGAGATGGGGTTCACGGGCGACCAGATCGCCGACGACGTCCACTCGCACCACCTGTTCGTGCACCGCGTCAGCTTCGACGTGCTCGCGATAGAACTCGATGCAGGTCGACGGTGCTTCCATCCGTTGCAGAGCTTGCACCATCCGTCGGGAGCCCGGTGGCGAGGTGATCTCCGTGGAAGCGAAATGCCCGATTGCGGCGCCGCGCAACCACCGGTGCAAACCGAACAGCGACATCAGGTTCACCGCCGCAAGCGCTTCGGCGGACACGATGTCGAGGTAACCCAGATAGGTCTGATCCAGGTCGGCTGCGGCCATCAGATCGGCGAACAACTGCTGGTGCAGCCGGCGGCCCTGCCCGGCGCCGTACTCGTCGAACTCGATGGCCACGAATGCCGCCTTGGCGTGACCCATTAGCCGCGGAATCGCCCAGGCGTGCGGATCGCCCTCTTTGAGGTGATACAGCGACCTCTGCACGAAGTACTCGCGCATCTGTTGCCAGGTGCCGGCGTCGCGCAGGTAGTACGACGGGCCGGTGCCGTCGGCTGGTTCGACCGAGAGCGCGTCCATCTCGGTTGACGACGTGTGGTCGGGGTCGATGGGCCCGACGTCGCGCCGCACGCCCGCAAGGAAGACCCGCTCGAGTTCGGCGCGTAGGTGCAACAGGTCGGGGTTCCACTCCCAGGTGGGATCCACGCCGGCAAACCCTCGGTAATGCAATTCGTAACACATGCACAAGGCCAGCTGCAGATCCAAACCGTAGGGATCGGAGTTACGCACCGTTGCGCCGACGCGGGTGAGCCCGTCGCGCGACGGTGATCCGGCCAAGGCGTGGTGCACGGCCATCGACAGCGGTCCGTGGGCGGTCGGCAATGCCGGTTCGACGATGGTCGATGCACGAGTCATGCCGCTGGGTACCACGATTGCGGTGTGGGCAAACGGGTGTTCAGTCGTCAAGCGCTGGGACGCCTATCGCCACTTGGAAGATTATGTCGATCACAGTGCCCGTCGGGGTCGAGTCGATTTCCATCGAATCGCTCAGAGCCCTCATCAGCACCAGGCCCCGCCCGCTGTTGCCCGGGATGACCGCGGGTGGCTTCCAGGAACCGGAATCGGTGATCCGTGCGTGCACCTGGTAACCGACGGCTGCTACCTCGGTCAGCATCGACCCTGCGCTCTGTCCGCGGTACGCATGCTCGACGCAGTTCGTGCACGCCTCACTGATTACCAGCACGATGTCGGCGGCCTGTGCAGCCGGGACGTCAGCGGCCTGCAGCCAAGCCGTCAATTCACGCCGGACATCGGCCAATCGTTCTGCGGTAGCTGCACTTTCGATGCGAAGCGGTGCAGGCCGGCGGCGGTATATCACCATAGCGACATCGTCATCGTATCCCGCGGCCGGAGCCAGGTCGCGAAGCATGTTGTCCGCGATGACATCCAGCGGCAAATTCATCGTCTCCACCAAAATTTGCGCGGCACGCGTGATTCCGTCATCAATCGACTCTTGCTTACGCTCGACCAAGCCGTCTGTGTACAGCATCAGCGTCGAGCCCGGAGGCAGCACTTGGGAGGCCTGTGGGCGAGGCTCGTCTCGGCCAACGGCCAGTGGCACTGACCGTGCGTCGCTGAGCACCGTTGACCCGGAATCGGTCCCGGCGCAGACCAGAACCGGGGGCATGTGGCCGGCATTGCTGTACTGCAGGACACCGGATTCGGTGTCCAAGATCGCCAGGAACACCGTTGTGCAGTACGCATTCGGGATGAGCGCCGCCGCCGAGTCGAGTTGCTCGAGCAGCCGCGCCGGTTGGGCGCCGTTGATCAACAAAGCGCGCGCCGAGCTGCGTAGCTGACCCATGACGGCTGCGGCGGGCAGGCCCCGGCCTACACAGTCGCCGACGACGATCCCGATGCGGTTTTCGCCTATCGGCAGCACGTCATACCAGTCGCCACCAATCTCCAGCGGTGGGACGGCGGGTTCGTAACGCACGACAAAACCCGGCGGCGGCTCGACAAGCGGCAGCATCGCACGCTGCAACGTCAGCGACGTCTCGCGCGCACTCTCGAACTGGCGGACGTGCTGCATGGCGAGACTGAGGTGGCCGGTGAGGACCGTGACCAGCAGCCGATCCTCCGCGCTGACCCAGCGTGGCGTGCGAAGCTCCAGCCACAACGCGACGTCCCCGGCGCCGGTCAGAACCGCGACCAGTCCTTGTGCCTTGCCGGGATTATCTGGCCGGTCGATCGTCGACGCCGTCAGCGGCAGCTGGCGGCGGGCGTCCTGAAAGGTTGTGCGCAACCAGGGATCGAGCCCGCGCCACGTCGATTCGGAGGGCTCACCCGCCGCCCGCACGGTCGGTTCGCCGTCACCCGTCGGCCACGTGACCGCGACCACGCGCTGCACGTCGATTGCCGCCCGGCACTCTTCGAGAGTGATCGACAGCAGTTCGGCCACGCTTTTGGCCACGGCCACGGCGGTGGCCAGCCGCAGGACCGCGTTTTCCCGGGCCGCAAATGCGCGTTCCGCGGTGACGTCACGCACGGTGCCGACGTACACGTCTTGCTCGGTGCCGCTTCCGCTCACCGCATTGATGCTCACCATCACCCACGCGAGGCGGCCGTCTCGATGCCGCACCGGTGTCTCGTACTCGGCGCTGTCGCGGCTGCGAAGCGGGGATTGCTTTTGACCCGCGGTCTTTTCGTCCACCAACCACGGGTGGGGCCAGGGATACGGCAAACCCTCGTTGGGATAGCCGAGTAGTTCGATGAAGGCGTTGTTCATCTCGATCACCGCGCCCTCATGATCACAGACGAAGAATCCCTCCTGCAGGGAATTCACCAGGGCGGTGCGGAATTTGTCACGGTCGGCGAGATCTTCGGCGCGAGCCCGTTGTTCCGCGTACCGCTTGGTGCCGTCGAGAAACCCCCGGGTTGCGACATCGAGCGGAGCGAGGGTCTGCAACAGGAATTCGAGCGCGACCGGAGCGTCGATTCTGGAGTCTTCGGAGATGGCGAAGATCGTCTTGGCGTGCTGCTCGATGATGTCGAGCACGCTGATTTTTTCTTCCAGCGCCCGGCGGCCAAGCTCATAACCGACGGTCAGGCTGTCTTCATCGCGCGCATCCAGGTAGGTGTGCAGCGCAGCGATGTACTGGGCGTGAAAATCATCGACGCCGGTCATTGTGAAACCCCTCGGTGACGCGCAGCGAGCACCAACGCGTCGTCGGTCTCTTTGGCGTGTTTACCCAGCATCTCGTCGGCTATAACAGTGGCTGAGCCAGCGAAATCGATATGGTCCAGATGATCCTCGCTGATGCCATCGGTGGCGATGACGATCAGGTCACCCGCCCGGAGTGCAACGACCTGCGCCGGTCTGATCTCCGGTATGCGGTAGCCGACGATGCCCGCGGCGAGGCGTGCGCTGGATCGGATGGAGGTACCGGTGGGGCCCTTGGCGACCAGGTGCGCGGTGACGTTGCCGACCCCGGTCCAGGTCAGCGTGCCGGCCCCGAAATCAACCCGTGCCAGAGTGATGGCGGCCCCTCTGCTGCCGGCCAGTACGCGGTGGCAGAGCTGCACCAGGACTTCTAGCCGCTCGCCACGAGCGCCTTTGAGCACCTCGACAGCGCGTATTGCGGCTGTGGCGGCATCGGGTCCGTGTCCGAGTCCGTCGATCACCCCGAACAGCGCTGCGTCTTCGTCGATGCCGACTGCGATCGGTTGGTCGCCGGAGACGTGCTCACCTGGAAGGTGGCGACCCGCGACGGCCCACTCGATCGGGCCCAGTCGGCCGTTCTCATGCATGGTCATGCGCGTCAGGCACGGGCCGGCACCCATTTCCACATTTCGATACGCGTTCCACGGCCGAGCGTGGACTCGACGACCAATCGGTCCATCAGGCGGCGCGCGCCGGGTAATCCGAGCCCGAGCCCACGTCCGGTCGAGTACCCGTCTTCCATCGCGCGCTCGATGTCGGCGATGCCGGGGCCCTCGTCCTCCGCGCATACCACCAGCGCCTTGCGGCCCTCCCGATCGGCCACCACGACCCGGACCGCACCGCGACCCGCGTAGCTGGTGATATTGCGTGCGATTTCGGAGATCGCCGTCGCGATCATGGTGACGTCGGTGAGTGAGAATCCGAGATCTAGCGCGAGTTGATGTCCCGCTTTGCGGGCGTCGACGATGTCGTCGGGTTGGTCGATATTGACGAGGATCTCACCCGTCACCGTCGCGCCCGATCGTCGATCTCCGCAGCCCCAGTTGCCGATTCAGGAGTGCGAGGCCCTCTTCGAGGTCCAGCGCGGTGAGCATGTCGTCGAAGGCCAGGCCCAGTTGGACCATCGCGAAGGCAACCTCCGGTTGCAGACCCACGATCACGGTGGCAGCACCGCGCAGCCGGGTCATGTGCGCAATGGTTCGCAGCGAACGCGCCGCGAACGAATCCATCACGTCGATGGCGGTGACGTCGACAATGATCCCCTGCGCGCGAAACCGGCTGACCCGCTCCATCAGGTCGAGCCGAAGGCGTTCCGTATCGGAATCGGTGAGCGCGGCCTGCACCGAAGCGATGAGGATGGACCCCTGTTTCAGAATTGGTACTGGCATGAGGACTTTGCCGCCGTTGTGGTGCTCACCCGGTCTGCTCGCCGGTGCGGGTCACTTCGTAGCCCAGCAGACGCTCGGCTTCTTCGATACCACCCTGCAGGTCGCCGACGGCGTTCATCTTGGACAAATCCAGCCCGATCGTCACCAGGGTCAGAGCGATCTCCGAGGACAGGCCGGTGATGATCACGCTGGCGCCCATCAAACCGGAGGCATCGACCGTTTGCACCAAGTGGTTCGCCACCGTGGAGTCGATGGTGGGCACACCGGTGATGTCGATGACCACGACTTTCGCGCGGTTCGCCCGGATCGCTCTCAAGAGTTGTTCGGTGACTTGGCGGGCACGCTGACTGTCCAGCACGCCGATGATCGGCAGAATCAACAGCTGTTCGCGGACCTGCAGCACCGGTGTCGACAGCTCCCGGATCGCCTCCTGCTGTTGCCGGATGATCCGCTCGCGTTCCTGCACGAAGCTCACGGCCACGGTGTTCGCGATGCGGTTGGCCGCCGGCTCGTAGACATCGAGCACAACGTTAAGCAGGTCGAAGTCGGACTGATATTTCTCGAACAGGGAACGCGCCAACACGTCGCGCAGCAGCAGCACGATGCCGACGACCTCGTCCGTCTCCACTCCTCGCGGGATGATGCGTTCGGACAGGTCGCGAGCGTAGGCCTGCAAAGCCTCCACGCTTCCGGTTTCGAGGACCTCAACGTAGTTGTCGTACACCGCCGTCGCTTCGGAGAAGAGCTCCTCAGGCGTCATCGCGGTCAGCAATTCCGCCTCGGTGATCCTGCGCGCCCATTCCTCGCGCAAAACGGTCCGATTCTGGCGCAGGTGCTGGACGAGTTGCGGCAGCAGGCTCTCGCTCGAGATGCCCACCGTCTGCGTGGTAGTGGTGCTGCTGAAATCCGACGGCGAGTCTGACATGTGGCCTCCCAAGGCCTCCCGAATAGGCGTCGCGGTCCGCTGTGCGCAGGTCCTTTTGCGAGACTAGCGTGGTTCGACGCGGGGCAGGCGTTGAGGGCTTCTTCTTCTCGCAGTTCGCAAGGCAGGTTAGGCTTGCACCACACTTAAGGCCTTGCACCACACTTTGGGCCCGGGACAAAGGATCAGCATTGTCAGCTCCAGATTCGATTACCACGTTGGTAGCGGACCACGATGGTGTCTCCGTGGTCAGTGTGAGCGGCGAAATCGATCTGGTCACCGCTCCCGCTTTGGAACAAGCGATCAGCGCGGTGGTCGCCGAGGGTCCGACGGCGCTCGTCATCGACTTGTCCGGGGTTGACTTCCTCGGCTCGGTGGGTCTGAAGATCCTGGCGGCGACTTACGAGAAACTCGCAAAGTCCGCCGAGTACGGGGTCGTCGCGCGCGGCCCGGCGACCAGGAGGCCGATTCACCTGACCGGCCTGGACAAGACCTTCCCCCTGTACCCCACGCTGGAAGAGGCGCTGACCGGTGTGCGGGACGGCAACCTAAACCGCTAGCACCTTCGCCGGTGACGTAAGCGTTAATATTTGATTTCCCCCGCCGAACAGGTGGAGCCGACAACATTGGCGACTTCGCCTGCGCTGGGCGCCTGAGCTGGGCGATCGTCGCGCTGCGTCGGTGGGAAATGATCGTCGGGCTGCGGGCGTATATGGCCCAAATCGTCACGTGTGCAATTCGTCAGGCGAGATCAAGTGTGGACGGGACCCGAACGGGGTATCGCCTGAGCCACAGATGACTACTGCGAATTGCACCAGCCCGCCAGCCAGCAGGAAGAAACACTCATGACGACAGTAAGCGATTACGACACCCGCCGCGTATCGGACATCGATGCCGCCCAGGACAGGTCCGCGCTACGCGAGCTGGCGCCCTCCTTGCCCGGGTCCTCCGCGATCGTCGACGACGATCCCAACGATGTTGCCTTTTTCGACCTGCCCGGTGCCGACCTGTCCGGCGAAGAGCTGTCGGTGACGGTGATTCCCCAACAGGATGACGAGTTCACCTGCTCGAGTTGCTTCCTGGTACAGCACCGCAGCAGGTTGCGCAGCGCGAGCTCTGAGCAGCCGATCTGCGCCGACTGCGCCTGACGGGTTTAGGCGTGCGCCCATTCCCGTTCGCACACGGCGCAATGCCGCGTGGCCGCCGCCCAGTGCGGCTCGTCCTCGGCGGGCTCGCGGATCTGATGGGTGGAGGTATGCCCACATCCGGGGCAGGTACAGGCCGCCTGGAACGGCTCGACGGCCTGCTCCTGCATTAGGCGCAGGTTTTCCGCCCGCGTGAAGGGCACGATTTCCAACAACTCCGGTCGCGGGCCGATCTGCGGACTGTCGAACCACAAAAGAGCGCAGACCACCGTGGCCACCGAGGTGAACACAGACGCGATGACCAGCGGGATGTCCCAGGGCCAGTTCGGTGGGATGGGTGTCAGCGCGACCACGATCATCACGGTGCTGATCACGAACCCGACAATCGTGCCGGGCTTAGCCCACCGGTAGCCGCCGACGTTCAATGCGTCCCACGACTCGATCTTGCGTTGCCGGGCCGCGATCTCTAGCAAGGTCGGGTGGCTGGGGCAGCCGGACTGGGCCACTTTGTCTTGGCTCGCCGGCCCAACCAACGCCATACCGGCAAAGTCTAATGTGCCTGCTACCCCGTCACCACGCGTGAGGGAACACGTCACCGAGTCGGGGTGGCGGGATTTGAACCCACGGCCTCTTCGTCCCGAACGAAGCGTGACCAGGGAAGATGGCTGACGTTGGCTGATGATGGAAAAGGGTGCCAATTGCCTGCTAATAAGGGTCTTTCCATCAACGTCCCACAGTTATTAGCAATGGCCGTCGGGGGGAAACGTACCCGTGTGCGTACGCACCAATGGTGCGCTGATCGCCTGGCGACGAATGTCTACCGCGGACGCCCTGCTTGGCTTCTACATTTTGGATGCCGTGCGCCCTGATGGTCCTCGGCCCCGGTGAGGCGTCCAATCGACCGGAGCAACCGCCCGAAGAAAGCACTCCACCAGGCAGGAGTGGGTTGTTACTGGTCGTCAGGTGGAGAGTCGTGGCTCGGGTATGGGTCCAGTCGTGCAGCTTGCGCGTTGACTTGTCTGCGGAGCCGTGGGACGGCGTCGGGGTCATAGTGCGCGAACCGTGACAACAGCGGTCCGACTTCGATGACGGGCACGCGGTCGGGGTCCGCGGAATCGAGTATCGCCTGCTCATTTTCTTCGCTGGCCCGCAGCAGAAACACCGCGGGGATGGAGCAGGGGGACGGTGTGTGCTTCACGGTGGAGGGCTTTCTCGCGACTGTCGGATCCATTGTGGCGCATCTGGCGAACGTCGCGCCGGACCTTGGACCGCCCGCGCGTGTCACGGTAGTGGTGCCCACCTGACTGTGCAAAAGCGTACCATTATCAGTACGCTATATCGTAATGATCTGTCGATAAAGTACTGGATATGGTACGGTTTTTTCATATGAATTGATGGGAGGAGATGATGACGTACCGCCAGGACCTGTGGGAAATTGCCGCAGAGAATCACGGCATCGTCACGACGCGGCAAGCTGAAGATGCGGGCGTCCCGGGCGTCGAGGTGCGCAAGCTGGCTGCCCGCGGAGCACTCACGCGGATGGGGCATGGCGTCTACCGCCATGCAGGGGTGCCAGCTGATGAATGGACCGAGCTGGCAGGAACGTTGGCCTGCGTCGGCGAGGACGCTTTCCTTGAAGGCGACACCGTGCTGGCGATGTTCAAACTTGCTCTGGTCAACCCGCCGAAGATCTTCGTCGGTACGCCGCGCCGTCGGCGTACCGCGCCACCGCGGCACACCGTTGTCACGGTCCGGTCACGCCTGACAGAGGACGATCTGACCATCTACGAAGGCTTGCGCTGTGTCACGGTTCGACGCGCCCTCATCGACGGCATACCTCATCTTCTTGGGGAACGTGTCCTGGAAGCAGTCGCCGATGCTCAGCGCCGCGAGCTCATCGACGAACTGGAGGCCACCGAGATTGTCGGCGCCATTGCCGGCCGAAAGCGCCTCCTGGCTCAAGGGGAGCCAGCGGTCAAACCGGCTATAAACCTGGGAGGCACCATCATTAACAACGAAACCGCGGTTGTGGCCCTGGCCACGCTCAACTATCCCGGTCCGCCCGTGACGCAAGTCCAACTCGACGAGCGAGTCGCCGACATCGCGGGAGCCCTCGACATCCCGGTCGAACGTGCCCGCGTGCTCGTCAGCAGCGTGATCGTGGCGCAGATGCTTCCCGAAGGTGCCGTGGTGAAGGGCGGCATCGGCGTGAAGCTGAGGCTCGGGGAAGTGGGAACACGGGCGACCACGGATGTCGACGTGGTTGCCCGAGACCGCGCCAACTTTCTCAACGGCCTCAACCAACGGCTCGCGGTCGGCTGGGGGACCCTGCCAGCGAGCAAGGGCGCCCAGAAGAAAGACCCGAACGCACCTTCCAGAGTGGCTTCCAGGAGCGGCCCGCCAATCGGGTCGTCGGCTCCCAACCGCTCCGCGATGTCCTCGGCGATGAGGTCACACCGGCGCGCCGCAGCGTCCGAGTGCGACGCCACCTTTTCGGCGTTTGCGTCGAGCGCGGCCGCCTCGGCTCGCAACAGGTGGGCGACAATCTCGGACAGTGCAGCGACTGACCGTAGGTACGCCCCCGTCGCAGTCGCCTTCGTCCCCGCCTTCGACAACGCCTCACCGGCCGCCGTGAATTCGTCCGCGCGCGATGCAAGGCTTTCCACCGGTCGCAACGCATCCACAAACCCGGTATCCATCAGCAGGCGCCGCAGTGCCACGGTGGCGCGCAGCGTATCGGTGACAAACGCGATCGAACCGGAGCCCCACTCGTCCGTCAAGGCGGTGGCTGCCGCCCTGGCGTTCTCCCCATGCTCGCTCCAATCCCCGCCCACCGTCGCAGCGGAATCGGCGCTGACAGCCGACGCGAGCATCTCAAAGAACAGCCGTTGCACGGCGTAGGCCTGATCGTTCGGGGTAACGTCCAAGAGGGCCGACGTGATCGCGATGGCATCGCCCAACCTGCCTGCCCGCCAAGCGACTTCGACGAACTCCGCAGCCGCGACTGGGCTGTTTGGGCCGAAGGTCACAGCCGCGGCTGTCAAATCTGACGTGGAAAGTGATTCAAGTCCCGGGCCGCACGCGAGGAGCGCGGCGATATCGGAGTCACCGCGGCGATTGGAACGATCGGCGATCCGCGGGTCTGTGGCTTGACGCAGCCGCAGTGACGCCATCCGATCCGATCGCCGAGCGGCCGAGCCCCAAGCGTTGTGCCGGAGCACGTCGTGCAGGCCGTAGGCGTCGAGCGTCGCCGCAGCGTTTAGTGCGTTGCTCTCCGCAACCTGGCGCAAGCCATCGATACCGAACCTGGATGACAACATGAGCGTCGCCCTGATCGCGTCTTTGACCACGTCAGCGTGCTGGCGCCCGCTTATCTTGTCGATGATCGTTGCCGCATGCCAGAACAGGCGCACGGCAGCGTCGGGCGACCAGGTAAGAGTCGCTGCCGCGTTTAGGACGGACCGTGTGACGGCGATATACGGGTCGGCGGCGAGCGCGGGCAGGAGGTCCGCGAGAGTGGACGGCAACGGATGGTGACGCGCCATCGCTACCCACGCATCGATCGCCTGGGCTCGGGCACCTACGTCGGAACCAACGAGGTAGGTGTGGAGAACGGGCAGGATCACTCGCAGGACGCCGCTTTCCGTGCCGTGGGCCCCACCAATTTCGCCGAGAACCTTCAGCAGGTGCCAGGCAATGTCGGCGCCCCGCTCGCTATCACGTTCATCGGTCAGGACGTCGATAATGGCGTTGCACACCACCAGCGGATCGGTCGCGGCGACAGCCTTCACCGCATCCAGGAGATGCCGAATTGCGCTGCCAAGCAGGAACTCGCGGCTCATCGCAGCCATCATCTTTAGCTCAGGCGGATCGTCGCCAATGACTGTCAGCGGCGACACGTTTGATGCCTTCTGCGCGTCCACTAACCGAAGGACGCCGCCGAGAATGGCTGCCAACCTCGCCAGCATTGCTTCCGGCCGTTCTTCAGCGAGGTTCTCCACCAGGCGGGCGGCGTCGTCGATGGCATCGCTACCCCAGTCGCCGCCGAGGCGACCCATCGCCATCTCGAAAAGCTCGTCCGCGACCGACGCCGCTCGTACAGCGTCGGGCACCGGGTCGGCGGCCTGCCGCCTATGCGGATTTACTGCGACAAGGTCGCCGGTAACCGTGAGTGTGTGTAAGAGCCGCTCACCGAGAAGCTCAGAACCGAGAGCTCCAACACGAATCATCGAACTCGGAACTTCACCGACGCCAAGCACAAACATCACAGCCAACGCGCGCTCGATCTCCCGCAGCCCGTGGTCATTGAATTGCTCAAACTCATCCGAAGCCAGTTGCAGCAGTAGTGCATCGACGAGCACAGAGGCCACATCTGGATGAGTCGCGGCGAGTATCCGAACGGCACCGGCGGCCGATCCCATGAGAAATGTGGTTACGTCAGGTCGTGGCGCGGCAGCCGCCCCAAGTGGGAGATGCAACACGGTCGGTTTCACCGGCCCGGGCAGCAAGTCCCGCAATGTGGACACCAGTCGCTCTGGAGCCAGCGCAGCGACCGTCAGGAGGCTGACCGGATCGCTCGCTTTGCGACTCCGAGACAAGGGATCCCGCATTGGCGCACCTGCCAATGCGATCGTCGAGCGGCACACGAGACCATCGATGTCAGCCGCAACCGCGTGCTCGGCCAGGTCGGCAAGACATCGACCTGCCGGCCCGGAGGCGGCCGTGCGCAAAACGGCCAAGGCTGCGCGCGCGATCTGGGGGCCGAACTCTGGCCGCAACAGCGCAACGATCCGCAACGGATCGAGGAGTACTGGGGACGCCCATCCGCCTTCCACCAGCTCCAAGCCGTGGGCGATTACGTCGGCTGTGAACACGTCCGCAGCACGCTCCGCCAGTGCCGTCAACCGGGCGAGTGGCGCGCCTTCATCGTGCTCGTGGTCGCCGCCTGGGTCGACATCGAGCTTCCCGATGTCGGTCACGGCATTCGCCATGGCCTCGTCGCATCGGGCCATCAACCCGCGACGACGTTCTGTCCTATTCTCCCAAGCTGTATGAAGCGCCGCCCTCTGCTCGGCCTCACGCTTGCGCTCAGCCGCGGCGTTGTCGTCCGCAGCATTGACGTATACGCCCAAGGTCGGCAGTAGGCCGGTGGGACTTTGCTCCTGGCAGCCGACGCAGTGCTGCCGATAGAACGCCGGAACGGTTGCCTCGAGATTCGACGAGATCATGTGGCCATGGGCGATGGGACAGCGCACCTCACGCGCGTTGATCGGAAGGCCCGTCGCCTCCTCGGCCATACCCTGGCCGCCATTCTGGAAGAACTCCATTCGGGTGCAGTGGTTCTTCGCCAAGGTGATCATCTGCTGGTTACGCACACCGATCTCAAGCGCATCGTCCCAGACGTGGTCCCTCACAGATCTATTCTGCCTGTGGAACCAGACAATCTATTCTGCCTGTGGAACCAGACAAACTTTTCCTGGTCGGGGTGGCGGGATTTGAACCCACGGCCTCTTCGTCCCGAACGAAGCGCGCTACCAAGCTGCGCCACACCCCGCCTGAAGCCCCGACAGCGTATCGCACCGGCACATCGAAGGGCCAAACCGCAGGCCCTGCGGCTCGCTCGATCAGCCGGATCGCGTTGTCAGACCAGTCACGTGGCCGGCTGTGGGCCGCTACCTGGGCTCTATCGCTCAACGCACCGAGACGCTTGGCTGCGAACTCCGCAGGTTACTGCTTGAATCTCGGCCGCCCGTCGGCGCGGCCACCAACGTGAGCAGGGTCGCCTCGGGCCGGCAGCAGAACCGCACCGGCGCGAACGGCGAGGTGCCGACCCCCGCGGACACGTGCAACTGCATGTTCGCGCCCCAGCGCGACGGTCCTTTGGCCCGCGATCGATCCAGTCCGCAGTTGGTCACCAGGGCCCCGTAGAACGGCAGACACAGCTGCCCGCCGTGGGTGTGGCCGGCCATCACCAACTGGTAGCCGTCGGCGGCGAAGCGGTCTAGCACCCGCGGCTCCGGCGAGTGGGTCAGGCCCAGCCGCAGGTCCGCGACCGGGCTGGCCGGACCCGCGATCGCGTCGTAGCGATCCCGGTCGATATGCGGGTCGTCCACGCCCGCGGCGGCTATGCGCAGCCCGGCCACCTCGAACTCACGGCGGGTATGGGTGACGTCCAGCCAACCCCGCTCGGTGAACGCCGCCCGCAGATCCTGCCAGGGCAATGGTTCGCCGGGGGCGCGGTGCGCCGGGTTGGTCACGTAGTTCATCGGGTTCTTCAGCCGCGGCCCGAAGTAGTCGTTGCTGCCGAAGACGAACACACCCGGCCGTGACAGCAGGTCGCCCAGGGGCTGGACGACAGCGGGCACCGCTTTGGGGTGCGCCAGGTTGTCTCCGGTATTGACCACCAGATCAGGCTCCCAACCGGCCAGCTCGCGAAGCCACGCCTGCTTGCGGCGCTGATTCGGCGTCATATGGAGATCGCTGAGATGCAACACCCGCAATGGTGAGGAGCCGGGTGACAGGACGGGCATGGTTATCTCGCGCAGCACGAACGCGTTGCGCTCGACAATCGATGCATAACCGATGCCGGCGACGGTCGAGCCGACCGCAACGGCACCGGCGCGTAACAGGACGGGCAGGACATCGGCCATACCCGCCAGCCTACTGCCGGTGGCGGGCCTACGGAGGCGGTTGCGGCGGCGGGGGCGCCAGTAGCGGAATCGTGATGGGCGGCAGGCCGGGAATCTCGATGACCTGCGATCCGACCGGCGGCGGCGGTCCACCAGGTCCACCTTCCGGGAACATGGGCGGCGGCGGGGCCGGTGGGATGCCGTTGCTGATCTGGATTGTGACTACTGAACCCGGAATCGTTTGGCCGCTGGGCGATGTTCCGACCACCTCGCCGTATTTTGCGCTGCTGTTGACCGAGTTGGTTTGATCGTTGACCTGGAAGCCCGCCTCCTTGATGCGCTGGCGGGCCGCGTCCACATCCAGGCCGGTCACGGCCGGCACCCGGGAAGCGGGCGAGCCGTCGACGTAGCGCGGGTCGGTCGGTGGCAATTTCACGTCGCCGAAGTTGGTGGCGATCGGCTTCATCGCGGTGAACCACGTGCGCGCCGGCTCGTTGCCGCCGTATAAATCACCCTCGCCGCAATGCCGTAGCGGCGACGAGCACAAATCCGTGGGCGTCGTCGAATCGTCGTAGATGTAATTCGCCGCCGCGTAGTGGCTGGTGAAACCCACGAATCCGGAGGAGCGGTGGGCTTCGGTGGTACCGGTCTTGCCAGACACCGGCAGGTCCCAGCCGGCCGCGCCGGCTGAACCCGCGGCGGTGCCCATGCCCAGTGCGTCTTTGCTCATCGCGTTGGCCAGGGTGTTCGCCAAACCCTCGGGCACCACCTGATCGCAGGGCTCGGCGGGCACCGCGACTTCATTTCCCTTGCGGTCGAACACCTTGTCGATGGGGCTCGGCGGGCACCAGACGCCGCCGGAGGCCAGAGTGGCGGCGACATTCGACAGCTCCAGCGCATTCACCTCGATGGGGCCGAGGGTGAACGAACCGAGGTTTTGCCGTTTGACGAAGTCGGCCAGGCTCTCGTTGCTGTCGGGGTTGTAATCGTGGGCGGTCCCGGGTTCGGTGTAGGACCGCAGACCGAGTTTGACCGCCATGTCGACCGTGCGCGTCACCCCGATCTGCGAGATCAGCTTCGCGAACGCCGTGTTGGGCGAGGTGGCCAACGCGTCGGTCACATTCATCGAGCCCCGGTAGTTTCCGGCGTTGAGCACGCACCAGGTGTCTTTGGGGCACCCTTTGGCCCCGCCGCTACCCAATCCCTTGGCCTGGAACCTGGCCGGGGCTTCGAGCGTGGCGCTGATGCCCATACCCATATCCAGCGCGGCCGCCGTGGTGAAGATCTTGAAGACCGACCCCGCGCCGTCGCCGACCAGTGAGAACGGCTGCGGCCGCATGGTTTCGCCGGCACTGAGGTCCAGCCCGTACTTGCGGTTGCTGGCCATCGCCACCACGTGGTGGGACGTCTTGCCTGGAAAGATCACACTCATCACGCTGGAGATGCCGGCCAGGGTCGGGCTGGCGAACCTGTCGATCGCGGTCTTGACCGGGATCTGCACGTCGGGATCGAGCGTGGTTTTGATGAGATAGCCGCCCCTGGCCACCTGTTCCTTATTGATCCCGGCACGCGACAGGTACTCCTGGACGTAATCGCAGAAGAACGCGCGATCGCCTGCCGCGATGCACCCGCGGGGCACCTCATTGGGCTGCGGAAGAATCCCCAACGGTGCGGCCTTGGCGGCGCGCAGTGCGTCTTCCTCCTGAGGCAGGTTCTCGATCATGGTGTCCAGGACCAAGTTCCGCCGGGTCAGCGCGCCATCGGGGTTGGTGTAAGGGTTGAGCGTGCTGGTCGACTGCACCATGCCGGCAAGCAGGGCCGCCTGCTGCCAGTTCAGTTCGGCGGCGTTGATGCCGAAGTATGTCTGCGCCGCATCCTGCACGCCGAACGAGTTGTTGCCGAACGATACGAGGTTCAGATACCGAGTTAGGATCTCGGGTTTGGTGAAGGTCTTGTCAAGGGTGAGCGCCATCCGGATTTCGCGCAGCTTGCGGGCCGGAGTGGTCTCGACGGCCGCACGTTTTTCGGCGTCAGTTTGGGCGGTTACCAGCAGTTGGTAGTTCTTTATGTACTGCTGCTCGATTGTCGAACCACCACGAGTGCCGACGTCGCCGGACGCGTAGCCGGCCAGCCCGGTCAGGGTGCCTTTCCAGTCGACCCCATTGTGGTCGGCGAAGCGTTTGTCTTCGATCGACACGATCGCCAGCTTCATGGTGTCGGCGATCTTGTCCGAGGGCACCTCGAACCGGCGCTGCGAATACAGCCACGCTATGACATTGCCTTTGGCATCTTCCATCGTCGATACCGCGGGTACCTCGCCCTGCAGGAGCTGAGCAGATCCGTTCGCGACCACTTCAGAGGCGCGATTGGAGATCAGGCCCAGCCCGCCCGCCAGGGGAAACAGCATCGCCGCTGCGACCACGCTGGCCAAGAGACAGTACCCAGCGAGCTTGAGCACTGTGATGGCGGCTGGGGGACGGTCCGACATGCGTAATACCCTAGCCGCCCGCCGTGACGTCATCGCCGCCGCAAGTTGTATTGAAATTGGGTAGAAGATTGAGGCGGCGTCAACCAGTGAACTTAAGGTCGGGCTAAGCCAGATTTCACTCCTGCGTCACTGGTCAGCCCCCTAAAAACCGTTACAAATCTTAGGGTCGGACCAGCGCTTCTTAACGAGACGGCACGCGCGTCCCAAAAAATCCGTTATCAGACTGTTGCGCAATTGGCCCTTGACCACCTAACTTGAACAGACGGTGCGACTCAGGTAACACCGATTTGCACAGTGTGGCGTAGATCGCAGCGCAGAGATCTGCACCTGAGGAGGGCGGTCGCGAACCAGCGGCCGGGAGGAAGGGAACAGCTCGTGTCAGGAATAGAACCTGCCGCGCGTAGAGCGCATCTATCGGCCGTTCCGACTGCGCTGCCAAGCGCCGCGGAGGTTGAGGATCGGATTGCCTGGGTATCGAGGGCGCTCTGCCGCACCACCGACCCGGATGAACTGTTTGTTCGGGGGGCCGCCCAGCGTAAAGCTGCGGTCATCTGCCGGCACTGCCCCGTGATGCAGGAGTGCGGGGCGGACGCGCTGGACAACAAGGTCGAGTTTGGCGTTTGGGGCGGTATGACCGAACGCCAGCGCCGGGCCCTGTTGAAGCAACACCCCGATGTCGTGTCGTGGGGCGACTTCTTCGACAAGCGCCGAGGCAGAGGTACCGGGTAAGGTACCGGGTAAGGCACCGGGTAGTCGGCCAAGCGGCCCGAGTTCGCCGGAAATCCCTAGAAGGCCCCCTCCCCTCTAGTTACTTTCTGGTTACAGCTGGGCCGTGATTTGATCGGCCAGCGTGCGCAGGGCATCTAGGTCCGAGACGTCGAACGGCAGCGACGGAACGCCGATGATCGGCACGCTCGGGTTTGCGCCGGTGAATCGGGAAAGCAGCCGAATTTCGCGCTTGGATGTCTGAGCGCGGTCGGCATGAATCTTGAGCACCGCCGCGGCCAGCGTCGCGGCCTCCGAATCGGCTTCCGCCTCCAACACCTCGCTTGCGTCGGTCGCGCGTTCACCCGGCAGTGGGCACAGCATCGGGTGGGTCCGATTCAACAAAAGTCCCGCTAGCGGCATACCTTCCCGGGACAACCGGTCGACGAAAAAGGATGCCTCGCGCAGTGCGTCGGGTTCGGCCGCGGACACCACAACGAATTGCGTACCGCGCCTCTTCAGCAACGCGTAAGTGCGATCTGCCTTCTCGCGGAAACCACCGAAGGTGGCGTCCAGCGATTGCACGAAGGCCGCCGCGTCGCCAAGCATCTGTGAACCGAGCACAGTGGACAGCGCCTTCATCGCCAATCCCATCGCACCGGTCACCAATTTCCCGAAGCCGCGTCCGGGTGCGAGCAGCAGTCGCCACAATCGGCTGTCCATGAAGCTACCCAGTCGCTGCGGCGCGTCGAGGAAATCGAGCGCGTTGCGCGACGGAGGGGTGTCAACCACCACCAGGTCCCAGCGGTCCTCGGCCAGGAGTTGACCCAGCTTCTCCATCGCCATGTACTCTTGCGTGCCTGCCAGTGATGTGGCCACGGTTTGGTAGAACTGGTTATCCAGAATCGCCTGTGCCCGACCGGTTCCCGAGTATTGGACCACCATCTCGTCGAAGGTGCGCCGCATGTCGAGCATCATCGCGTGCAGCTCGCCGGAGACTTCGGGTGCCAAGGGCACGCGCTGCGGAGTGTTGCCGAGGTCGTTGACCCCCAACGCTTGTGCCAGCCGCTTGGCCGGGTCGATCGTCAAAACAACGACGGTGCGGCCATATTCGGCCGCCCGTAATGCCATCGCAGCCGCGGTGGTCGTCTTGCCCACGCCGCCGGCGCCGCAGCACACCACGACCCGGTTGGCGGTGTCGGACAGGATTCCTGCCATGTCAAGCTTTTTCGGCTTGGTACTCATCGAACTCCCTGCTGCGCAAGCGATTCGGAAAGTTCGTACAAGCTACCGAGATCAACACCGTCGGAGATCGCCGGTAATTCCAGCCGAGGTACTTTCAACGCGTCGAGCTGTTGCGCGGTCTCGCTACGCGCGGTGATTCGCGTCGCGTGCTCGATGGTCTCGGTCAGCAGGCCCGCAAAATCGGCGTCGCTCAGCTCGATTCCAGCGAGCTTCAACCCGGCCCGAACCGAATCCGCATCGACATCGCCCTCGGCGGCCTTTGCCAGGTCGCGGGGCTCGAGGTAGGACGGGATGTTGCGGTTCACGATGACACTTCCGATCGGCAGCTTCAGCTCCGCGAGTTCGTCGATGGCTTCCAGCGTTTCTTGCACCGGCAGCGCCTCCAACAGCGTGACCAGGTGGATGGCCGTCTGGTCGGAGTGCAGCAACTTCACCACGCCATCGCTCTGTGAGTGAACCGGGCCGCCCTTGGCGAGATCGGACACGGCCTTGGTGACGTCCAGGAAGCGTGCGATCCGGCCGGTGGGAGGTGCGTCGACGACGATGGCGTCGTACACCGGGTTCTTGCCCCCCTTGTTCATACGCACGACTGATTCCTTGATCTTGCCGGTGAGTAGTACGTCGCGCAGACCAGGCGCGATCGTCGTCGCAAACTCGATCGCGCCGATGCGGCGCATCGCCCGGCCCGCGATCCCGAGGTTGTAGAACATGTCGAGGTATTCCAGGAATGCGGCCTCGATGTCGATTGCCAGCGCGTTGACCTGGCCGCCGCGCTCTGCGGTCGCGATCTTAAGTTCTTGGTAGGGCAGCGGCGGGACGTCGAACAGCTGCGCAATCCCTTGGCGCCCCTCAACTTCCACTAGCAGGACCTTGCGGCCCCCCGCTGCGAGGGTCAGTGCCAGGGCTGCCGCGATCGTCGATTTACCTGTACCGCCTTTGCCGGTCACGAAATGCAGGCGGGCCTTCGACAAGCGCGCCGGCCAGCCGACGGCATTGCCGCCGCTAGATGTGGTTGCCACCATCGCATGCTAGCCCGATCACCTGGGGGCGCCCGCAAACCGGGTGGGGCGCTGGGCTGGCCAGAGCCGTTCACAACCGACCGATAAGCTCGCGTCATGAGCCAACCGACCGCGTGGGAGTACGCCACGGTTCCGCTGTTGACGCACGCCACCAAGCAGATCCTCGATCAGTGGGGTGCCGACGGCTGGGAGTTGGTGGCGGTGCTGCCCGGTCCCACTGGCGAGCAGCACGTCGCGTACTTGAAGCGCCCAGCTTAAGGGCCGGCAATCATGGGTGCATCGGTCCGGCTCGGGGAGCTCGGCGTGGTACTTCCTCAGGTGGCGGCGCCACTTGCCTCTTATGTTCCAGCGGTGCGTACCGGCAACCTGGTTTACACCTCCGGCCAGCTCCCGTTCGAGTCCGGAAAACTTGCGCGCACCGGCAAAGTCGGCGACGAGGTCAGCCCCGAGGAGGGCAAGGCGATGGCGCGGATCTGCGCGCTCAACGCCCTGGCCGCGGTGGATGCGCTGGTAGGTATCGACGCGGTCAGGCAGGTAGTCAAGGTCGTCGGATTCGTCGCCTCCGCCCCGGGATTCAGTGGGCAGCCAGGCGTCGTCAACGGGGCCTCCGACCTGCTTGCCGAGGTGTTCGGAAATACCGGCGTGCATGCGCGTTCGGCCGTCGGGGTGTCCGAACTACCACTGGACGCGCCGGTGGAAGTCGAGTTGATCGTGGAGGTCAGCTAGCCGCCGTGACCGAGGTTTTTGAGTCGCTGACCCATCCCGCTTACGGCCGACTGCGGGCGGTCACCGACACTGCGTCGGTTCTGTTGGCCGACAATCCCGGTTTGCTAACGTTGGAGGGCACCAACACCTGGGTTTTGCGCGGCCCGGGCAGCGACGAGCTGGTGATCGTCGACCCAGGGCCCGATGACGACCAGCACATCCCGCGGATTGCCTCGCTGGGCCGCATCGCGCTGGTGCTGATCAGTCACCGGCACGCCGACCACACCGACGGCATCGACAAGCTGGTCGAGCTGACCGGCGCGACGGTGCGGTCAGCGGGTAGCGGGTTTTGTCGCGGCCTCGGCGGTGAGCTGGTCGATGGCGAGGTGGTCGACGCGGCCGGCCTGAAGATCAAAGTCATGGCGACCCCCGGCCACACCGCCGACTCGCTGTCGTTCGTCCTGGAAGACGCGGTGCTGACCGCGGATACCGTACTGGGCCGCGGCACCACGGTTATTGACAACGAAGACGGCAGCCTTGCCGACTACCTGGAATCGCTGCGGCGGCTGCGCGGCCTGGGCCGACGGACCGTTCTACCCGGACACGGCCCGAACTTGGCCGACCTGGAAGCGGTCACGGACGGATATCTGTTGCACCGGCACCAGCGTCTGGAGCAGGTGCGCTCCGCGCTGCAGGATCTTGGCGGCGACGCCACCGCCCGCCAGATCGTCGAACACGTCTACGTCGACGTCGACGAGAAGCTCTGGGATACGGCCGAGTGGTCTGTCCAGGCGCAAATCGACTACCTACGCGGCTGAAGCGCGCCGAGATCAACGCCAGCGCGAAAAAGTGCGAGTAGACCGCGCGCTAGCGTCGGTCTCGACGTGAAGCCTCAGCGCGCTCGGCGGGCCAGTCTTTCGGAGTCCGAGATCAGCACGCTCTTGCCCTCCAGGCGAATCCACCCGCGGTGCGCGAAATCCGCCAGCGCCTTATTCACGGTCTCCCGTGAGGCCCCCACCAGCTGGGCGATCTCCTCCTGAGTCAGGTCGTGGGTGACCCGCATCGCGCCGCCCTCCTGAGTGCCGAAACGCTGGGCGAGCTGCAGTAACTGCTTGGCCACCCGGCCGGGCACATCGGTGAAGATGAGGTCAGCGAGATTGTTGTTGGTTCGGCGCAGCCGTCGAGCCAGCACCCGCAGCAGCTGCTCGGCGATTTCCGGACGATCGGCGATCCATGCCCGCAACGCGTCACGGTCCATTGACACCGCACGCACCTCGGTGATGGTGGTCGCGCTCGACGTCCGCGGTCCAGGGTCGAAGATCGACAACTCGCCGAACATGTCCGACGGGCCCATGATGGTCAGCAGATTCTCCCGGCCGTCCGGTGAGCGGCGACCAATCTTGACCTTGCCGGAGACGATGATATACAACCGATCGCCCGGCTCCCCCTCAGCGAAAACCGTGTGTCCACGGGGGAAGTCGACGGGTTGCAACTGCTTGGTCAGTGCGGCGACTGCACCGGGCTCAACCCCTTGGAAGATTCCTGCCCTTGCCAGGATCTCGTCCACGTTGCCTCTTCAGCTTTCCGACGAAGTGATATGGGCGGGCCAACCCTTTTTCTCGGGTGCCGAGGCTATCCGAGACAAAAGGTAGGCCAAAGTGTCTAACGTGCCAACGCTACACAGGATTGACACGTCAAGACACGTCTAGTGGCCTTAATTTGTGGATTGTCGCGCGAATGCGTGTGCATATCGCGTGGGCAAACCCACCTCCTCGAGGCCGGCGAAGTCCCTGGCAATAACTGTCTCGGGGCGATGCCGCCCGGCGGCCGGTTCCGGCCGCAGGGGATCTGCGACTTGCAGGGACTGGCGTCGATGCAGGTATTCGAGCGCTTCGGGCATGCCCTCCCGGGCCAACGTGCGCATATCCAGGGCTTCTGCTGGCTCGAGGAAAGCGACCACCTCGGTCGCGATGACCGACTCGTGGGCGAGCTCCTTCTCCAGGCGCCCAAGGCCGAGCGCTGCGAGCATCAGCAGCCCCGGAACGCACGCGACCAGCAACCATGACACAAGGAGAGTAAACATGGTCAAGGTCTCAGCGAGATCACGAAATCAGTACTCTGTCGTAGGTGACAGTGGCAAAGTCGTCGGGGCGTTGGTCTTCGGAAACCCAAGTCGGCTTAGTGCGCCGGGCGCGAAGAATGAATCGGACCTTGGCGCAGGCGTTTCCAGACGCGCATTGCGAGCTCGATTTCACCTCGCCGCTGGAATTGACCGTGGCCACCATTCTCTCGGCGCAGAGCACCGACAAACGGGTGAATCTGACGACGCCAGCCGTCTTCACTCGATACCCGACGGCACTGGCTTACGCGGAAGCCGATCGCACCGAACTCGAAGAGCTGATCCATCCCACTGGTTTCTTCCGCAACAAGGCATCGTCGCTGATCGGTCTCGGTCAGGCCTTGATCGAGCGCTTCGACGGCGAGGTGCCGGCCACGATGGCCGAGCTGGTGACGCTGCCCGGGGTGGGTCGCAAGACCGCCAACGTGATTCTGGGGAACGCGTTCGGTGTCCCCGGGATCACTGTCGACACCCACTTCGGCCGGTTGGTCCGCAGGTGGCGTTGGACCGCCGAAGAGGATCCGGTGAAGGTAGAGCACGCGGTCGGAGAACTGATCGAACGCCGCGAATGGACCATGCTGAGCCATCGGGTGATCTTTCACGGTCGCAGGGTGTGCCACGCCCGCAAACCGGCGTGCGGTGTCTGCCTCCTCGCCAAAGACTGTCCCTCCTTCGGACTCGGTCCGACCGAGCCGCTGCTCGCGGCGGCACTTGTCCAGGGCCCGGAAGCCGAGCACCTGCTGGCGCTGGCCGGACTGTAAAGCAACGTTGACCGGGAAAGCTCGCTGGACGATCGCGATCCTGGCGGTAGTGGCGGCATTGGCGGCGGCGCTGGTTGCGCAGCTGCGCGATGACTCCGCCACGACCGCGACAACCCAGACAACAGCCGGCCGCGAACATCGCGACGCCGACACCCCAGCGGCGCTGGCCGGGCCCCGAGAACGCGCGAACCTGCCGCCCTGCCCCGCCGCCGGCGGCGCTTCGGCAGGGCCCGGCCCGGCCGCGCTGCGCGGTGTGACGGTGGAATGTGCCGCGGACGGTTCGGCCGTCGACGTCGCCCGCGCGCTGGCCGGACGCAAGGTGGTCCTCAACTTGTGGGCGTATTGGTGCGCGCCCTGCACGGCGGAACTGCCCGCGATGGCCGAGTATCAACGACGGGTCGGGTCCAACATCTTGGTGGTGACGGTGCATCAGGACGAGAACGAGATGGCCGCGTTGCTTCGGTTGGCGGAACTCGGTGTTCGGCTGCCGACGCTGCAGGACGGCAGGCGCCTTATCCCGGCGGCGCTGCGCGTCGCGAACGTGGTGCCCGCGACGGTAGTGCTGCGGCCGGACGGTAGCGTGGCGCAGACGCTGCTGCGCGATTTCGCCAGTGCCGATGAGATCGCCGCCGCGGTCGGAAACGACGCGGGATGAGCCGGGCAGACACAGAGGGAGGCGCGGTGGGGACGGTTCACCTGGCGGCCGACGTCTGCCCCTCTTGGCTGCGCCCGCTGGTTGAAAACGTCGGGCAGATACCTGACGCGTACCGCCGTCGGCTGCCGGCCGACGTGCTGGCCATGGTGACTGAGGCCGAAACCAAGGCAAAAGCGGAGGCATCGCTGCACCGCGACGAACGCGAGGCTGCAGTTCTGGTGTTGTTCTCAGGGCCGGAGTGTGGCCCGGGCCACGGTGGGGTCCCCGACGACGCGGACTTGTTACTGACTGTGCGGGCCTCGACACTTCGTCACCACGCGGGCCAGGCCGCGTTCCCCGGCGGCGCATCCGATCCCACCGACGACGGTCCGGTCGCCACAGCCCTGCGTGAGGCCTACGAAGAGACCGGGATCGATGTCAACAGACTTCATCCCCTGGCCACGTTGGAGCGCGCATTCATTGCGCCGTCACAGTTCAACGTCGTCCCGGTGTTGGCCTATTCGCCGGATCCCGGTCCGGTTACCGTCGTGAACGAGACCGAAACCGCAATTGTGTCGCGGGTTCCGTTGCGCGCCTTCATCAATCCGGCCAACCGCCTGATGGTTTACCGCGGCGACCTCGGCAACCGTTGGGCCGGTCCGGCGTTTCTGTTGAACCAGATGCTGGTTTGGGGATTCACCGGCCAGGTGATTTCCGCGCTGCTCGACGTCGGCGGCTGGGCAAAGCCGTGGGACGCCAACGACATCCGCGAGCTGGACGACGTGATGGCGCTGGTTGGCGGCCAGGGTGACGCCCGATGAACTCGATGAGCCCTTCGCAATGGCTGGATGTCGCCGTCCTTGCCGTCGCCTTCATCGCGGCGATCTCGGGCTGGCGCTCGGGCGCGTTGGGTTCCCTGCTGTCGTTTGTCGGGGTGCTGCTCGGTGCGATAGCCGGTGTGCTGCTGGCCCCGCACATCGTCAGCCACATCGCCGCTCCGCGCGCCAAACTTTTCGCCGCCCTTTTCCTGATCCTCGCGCTGGTCGTTGTCGGTGAGGTCGCTGGTGTGGTGCTGGGACGGGCGGTTCGCGGCGCGATCCGCAGCCGCACGATCCGAAACATCGACTCACTCATCGGCGTGGCCGTCCAGCTTGTGGTCGTCCTGACCGCCGCCTGGTTGTTGGCCACCCCGTTGACGCAGTCGAAGGATCAGCCCGAACTCGCCTCTGCGGTCAAGGGTTCACGGGTGCTCGCTCAGGTCAACGAGGTCGCCCCGCCCTGGCTGAAGACGGTGCCCAAGCGGCTGTCGGCGCTGTTGAACACCTCGGGATTGCCCGCGGTGCTGGAGCCGTTCAGCCGCACCCCGGTGATTCCGGTCGCCTCACCCGACCCCGCGCTGGCCAACAATCCGGTGGTGACTTCGACCGCGCCAAGCGTCGTCAAGGTGCGCAGCGAGGCGCGTAGCTGCCAGAAAGTGTTGGAGGGCAGCGGATTCGTGATAGCTCCTGACCGTGTTATGACCAACGCTCACGTGGTGGCCGGGTCGAACAGTGTGCAGGTCTTCGCCAGTGGCAACCCTCTCGACGCGACCGTGGTGTCCTACGATCCGTCGGTCGACATCGCCATCATCGCCGTCCCGAACCTGCCGCCGCCGCCGTTGTCCTTCGCCGAGGCCGAGGCGAAATCTGGGGCCAGCGTTGTCGTGATGGGCTACCCGGGCGGCGGGAACTTCACCGCCACCCCGGCCAGAATCCGCGAGGCCATCAAGTTGAGCGGCCCCGACATCTACCGGGACCCGACGCCGGTTACCCGTGACGTGTACACGATCAGAGCGGATGTGGAGCAGGGAAATTCAGGTGGGCCGTTGATCGACCTGAGTGGTCATGTGCTCGGCGTCGTATTCGGTGCCGCCGTCGACGACGCCGATACCGGCTTTGTGCTGACCGCCGGTGAGGTGGCCGGCCAGCTTTCCAAGATCGGTAATAGCCAGCCGGTGGCCACCGGGACCTGCGTCAGCTGACCCGGGGACCGTGCACGTGCTCGAGGAACCTGGTCAGGTGCCTGTTGATTTCCTCCGGTGCTTCTTCGTGGCTGAAATGCCCTGCGCCGGCGATGGATATATACCGCCCCTGCGGCGCATAGCGCTGCGTGCGGTCCACCGGATCGGCCAGTACATAAGGGTCTGCGTCGCCGCGTAGATGCAGCAGGGGCGTACCAAGCTGTCGGGATATCGATCTCATGAATCGCCGGCCTTCGTCGCGCAGCTGGCTGCGGACCGCCCAGCGCTGGTATTCCAGTGCACAATGCGCGGCCGACGGAATCTGGATCGCCATCCGCAGATAACTGATGGTCTGCGAGAAGTCTTCGGAGGCGGCCCATTTGGCCGAGCTTCGGGAACGGACAAGGCGCTCTATCTCCGCCGCGTTATGTCGGGTCAGCAAGCTTTCCGGCCAGATCGGCACCTGATAACGCAGCAACGTCGGCAGTAGTGCATAGCCCTGATCACGTCGCGTCAGCGTGGATCGTCGTAACGCGGCCGGGTGTGGCGAGCTGATCAGCGCGATGGCGCGTACCAGGCGTGAGTGCAGCAGCGCGGTAGTCCAGCAGACGAGCCCGCCGTCCGCGTGGCCGATCAAGGTGGCCGACGAGTGCCCCAGCGCACGGATGAGCCCGGCCGTGTCGCCGGCCAGCGTCCAGCCGTCGTAGCCGCGGGGCGGCTTGTCGCTGCCGCCGTAGCCGCGTAGGTCGACCGCGACCACTCGCGCACCGGTCAGTCCGCGCAACTGATGACGCCAGGACCACCAGAACGATCCGAAACCGTGCAGCAGGATCACCAGCGGTCGCGCCGTGGCCGGTGCGGTCACATCTGCGCCGGCCGGGTGGCTAACCGGTAAAGCCTCGACGACATGGAACCGGATGCCGTTGGCGTGCACATCCAAATGGCGCCATGGCCCGTCGATCCGGGTCAGCGCGGGATCTGGCGCTGGCACCTACCAACCCGAGGGATCTGTGGGCGCGGTATCGGGCTTGGTTTCGGGGCTAATGATTGCGCGCGCCCCGGCTTTGTCCTGGCCAGGCGTCAGCGCTGTGCGTGTCTCCTTGACCGACTCGATCGTCTGGCGCGGTCCCCTGATGCGTCGGACCTTCAGGAAACCCAGTACGGCCAGCGCTGCGCCCACCACCAGCATGATCGCGAACACGATCAAATACGACGCCCATTGAGGCAACCAGTTAGCCAGCAGCTCGGCCAGAAAGAAAAAGAAGAAGAACGTCGAATAGAACAGCACCACCAACGCGGCGATGAAGAAAACGCTGCCGGTCAGGCCCTTCTTGACGTCCCGGGTAATCTCCGCGCGGGCCAGTTCGACCTCGGCGCGCACGAGCGTAGACACCTGAGTCGTCGCGTCTTTGATCAGATCACCGATCGACGGTTCGCCAGGTCCGGCATGTGGGTCGGCCAACGGAATCGTGGTCAGTGTGCTGGGCACACCGTTCTTGCGATCGACTTTGCTCACGGACGGTCCTTCCGGTTGTCGTCGCGGTTCATGTTGCCATGCGGTGCGATGTCAGGCAGACGGAGCTGGCGCGCGGATCATTTAGACTGGCGCACCTGTGCCCTTGACGTCCGACCAGCCCGACGGGAGTTCCGCTTTGCAGACGGCGCGTCGGTGCTTTGCGGGGGCTGCGCTGGCCGTGGTGGCCGTGCTGTTGGCTTTGATCGGTCTGCCCGCCAAGACCGGCGCCGCCGACGACAGGGTCCCGATGGGCGGCGGTGCGGGCATCGTGATCAACGGGGACACCATGTGCACCCTGACGACCATCGGCGGCGATTCCGCCGGCGAGTTGATCGGCTTCACCTCCGCGCATTGCGGTGGCCCGGGCCAACAGGTCGCGGCCGAGGCTGCCACGAACAGGGGCGTGCTCGGCGTGATGGTAGGAGGCAACGACAACCTCGACTACGCGGTGATCAAGTTCGATCTCGCCAAGGTGGCGCCGGTTGCTAGTTACAACGGCTTCGTGATCGCCGGCGTCGCCCCGGATCCGACGTTCGGCGCGATCGCGTGCAAGCAAGGCCGCACCACCGGGAACTCCTGTGGCGTGACCTGGGGGGCGGGTCAGACTCCGGGGACCATTGTCATGCAGGTGTGCGGACGACCCGGCGACTCCGGAGCGCCGGTGACCGTGAACAATCTGTTGGTCGGCATGATTCACGGCGCCTTCAGCGATGCCCTCCCGGACTGCGTTGTCAAGTACATCCCGCTACACACTCCGGCGGTGGTGATGTCGTTCAGCTCTATCCTCGCGGACATCAACGCGAAGAACCGGCCGGGCGCGGGCTTTGTCCCAATCCCGGCCTGAACGGTTCCGCTCCGTTACTTGGCGGCTTGAATCGCTTCGAACACGCCGGGATCGAGCAGCGTTGACGTGTCGCCCAACTCGCGCTTTTCGGCAACGTCGCGCAATAGCCTGCGCATGATTTTGCCGCTGCGGGTCTTGGGCAGTTCGGGCACCACATGAATCTCGCGCGGCTTGGCGATCGGCGAAATCTCCTTGGCCACCTGCCCCCGCAGCTCGGTGACGGTCCCGTCGTGCGCCTGGTAGCTGGTGCATAAGACAACGAACGCGCAGATGGCCTGGCCGGTGGTGTCGTCGGTGACCCCGACCACCGCCGCCTCAGCGACCCCCGAATGGCCGACGAGCGCCGATTCCACCTCGGCGGTCGAGATCCGGTGCCCGGACACGTTCATCACATCGTCGATGCGGCCCAGCACCCAGATTGCGCCGTCGGCATCGAAGCGGGCGCCGTCCCCGGCGAAGTAATAGCCCTTATCTGCGAACTTGGACCAGTAGGTGTCCCGGTACCGCTCCGGGTCACCCCAGATGCCGCGCAGCATCGAGGGCCACGGCTGGTCCAGCACCAGGTAGCCGGCGACGTTCTTGGCACTGTCGGGTTCCGGCTGCAGTGGATCGCCGTGGTCATCGACGATCTTGGCCGAGATCCCGGGTAGCGGTGTCATCGCCGAGCCGGGTTTTGCCGCAGCGACTCCCGGCAGTGGGGAGATCATCGCCGAACCCGTTTCGGTCTGCCACCAGGTGTCCACAATCGGGAGCTTGCCCGCGCCGAAGACGTCGTGGTACCAGCGCCACGCCTCCGGGTTGATCGGCTCGCCGACCGAACCGAGCAGCCGCAGGCTGGACAGGTCGTGGGCGTCGGGGATCTCGCGGCCTAACTTCATGAACGTCCGGATGAGCGTCGGAGCGGTGTAATAGATTGTGACACCGTATTTTTCGATGATCTGGAAATGCCGGTGCTCATCGGGCGTATTTGGTGTGCCCTCGTAGAGGACCTCGGTGATGCCATTGGACAGCGGACCGTACACCCCGTAGGTGTGCCCGGTGACCCAGCCGATGTCGGCGGTGCACCAGAACACGTCGCTCTTGGGCTTGACGTCGAAAATCGTGTGCACCGTGTAGGAACTCTGGGTGAGATAGCCGCCGCTGGTGTGCATGATGCCCTTGGGCTTGCCCGTGGTGCCCGAGGTGTAGAGCAGGAACAGCGGGTGCTCGGCGTCGAACGGTTCCGGGGTGTGTTCCGCGGACGCGGGATCGACTACGTCGTGCCACCAGACATCGCGGCCCGCATTCCAGGACACGTCAATTCCCGTGCGCCGCACCACCAGCACATGCTCGACGGGGCTATCCGGGTCGCCGACCGCCTCGTCGGCCGCGTCCTTGAGCGGCGCGGGCTTGCCGCGCCGGAACTGCCCGTCGGCAGTGATCACCAGTTTGGCCTGGGCGTCGGCGATCCGGGCGCGCAGCGCCGTGGCGGTGAAACCGGCGAACACCACGCTGTGCATCAGGCCCAGCCGAGCGCAGGCCAGCATCGCGATCACGGCTTCCGGGATCAACGGCAGGTAGATGGCCACCCGGTCGCCGGCGACCAGACCCAGGCCGGTCAGCGCGTTGGCCGCTTTGCATACCTCGGTCTGCAGATCGGAATAGGTGAGGCTGCGGCTGTCACCGGGTTCGCCTTCCCAATGGATGGCGACCCGGTCGCCGTTGCCGGCTTCGACGTGGCGGTCCACGCAGTTGTAGGCGACGTTGAGCTTGCCGCCGATGAACCACTTGGCGAAGGGCGCTTCTGACCAGTCCAGTACCTCACTGAACGGTGTCGCCCACGACAGCCGGTCGGCCTGCCTGGCCCAAAAAGCGAGCCGGTGCGTCTCGGCCTCTTGGTACAGCTCCTCGCGGGCGTTGGCCTGCTCTACGAACTGCGCCGGCGGCGGGTACGAGGTCTCGGTCACTGGCTTACCTCCTAATCACGGTTTCAGCTCGTCAACCGTCTGTGAGCCTAGCCGGGCCTGTAACGGGCGCGTGCCCGCAGGCTCTAGGGTCGCTGTCATGCGTCGGATGCGGGCCTTACTGGCCCAAGCCGCCTTGCTCGCCGTGGTCGGGTGTGTGGCCGGCTTCTCGGTCGGTTGTGGCGGCGGCGTGCTGAGCCCCGATCTGGTGCTCGTCAACGGCGGGGAGCCGGCGAACCCGCTTATCCCAACCGCGACCAATGACAGCCTTGGCGGGCGAATCCTCGACCGGCTTTTCGCCGGCCTGATGTCGTATGACGCCGCCGGAAAGCCGTCGTTGGAGGTGGCCCAGTCAATCGAGACCACCGACAACATCAACTACCGCATCACATTGAAACCGGGGTGGAACTTCACCGACGGCTCGCCGGTGACGGCGCACTCGTTCGTCGACTCCTGGAATTACGGCGCCCTGAGTTCCAATGCCCAACTGCAGCAGGACTTCTTCAGCCCGATTGGGGGATTCGACGAGGTCTCCGGTCCGCAGCCCACCCAGCGCACCATGTCGGGGCTGCGCGTGGTGAGTGATCTCGAATTCAGTGTGCGGCTCAAGGCGCCGACCATCGACTTCACCTTGCGACTGGGACATAGTGCGTTCTATCCGATGCCGGACGCCGCATTTCGCGATATGGCGGCGTTTGGCCGCAACCCGATCGGCAACGGTCCCTACAAGCTGGCCGACGGCCCCGACGGTCCCGCGTGGGAGCACAACGTCAAGATCGATCTGAGACCCAACCCCGGCTATCACGGCAACCGGATGCCGCACAACAGAGGCCTGCGGTTCGAGTTCTACGCCAATCTGGACACCGCGTATGCCGACCTGCTATCGGGCAATCTCGATGTCCTGGACGCGATTCCGCCAAGCGCCTTGCCGATTTACAAACGCGATCTGGGCGATAATGTCGCCAGCGGCCCCGTGGCGGTCAACCATAGCCTCGATACCCCATTGCGGTTGCCACACTTCGGTGGCGAGGAAGGCCGACTACGTCGGCTTGCGCTGTCGGCTGCTATCAACCGGCCGCAGATTTGCCGGCAAATCTTCGTCGGCACCCGTAGTCCGGCGCGCGATTTCACGGCTGTGTCATTGCCCGGGTTCGACCCGAAGCTGCCGGGCACCGACGTGTTGAACTTCGATCCTGTTCGGGCGCGACAACTCTGGGCGCAGGCTAACGCGATCTCGCCGTGGAGCGGCCAGTACTCGATCGCGTACAACGCCGACGCCGGGCATCAGGAGTGGGTGGACGCGGTGGCCAACAGCGTCAAGAACGCCCTGGGAATCGATGCCGTCGGCGCGCCACAACCCACTTTCGCCGGATTCCGCACCCAGATCACCAACCGCGCCATCACGACCGCGTTCCGAGCCGCATGGCAGGGCGACTATCCGTCAATGATCGAATTCCTCGCCCCCCTGTTCGCCACCGCGGCGGGCTCCAACGACGTCGGCTACTCCAACCGGGAGTTCGACGCGGCCCTGATGGCAGCCGAAGCCGCGCCCGATTTGCCGCAGTCCGATGTGCTGGTGAACAACGCACAACAAATCCTGTTGCACGACATGCCCGTTGTGCCGCTGTGGGACAACATCAGCGTCCTCGGGTGGTCGCCGGCGGTCAACGGGGTCACTGTCACCTGGAACGGTCTGCCCGACTACGAGAACATCGCGAAGGCCTGAGATGGGTTGGTATATCGCGCGCCGAATCGCCATCATGGTGCCTGTTTTCCTCGGTGCCACTCTGCTCATCTACGGCATGGTCTTCCTGCTGCCCGGTGACCCGGTGGCAGCGATGGCCGGGGACCGGCCGCTGACCCCTGCGGTGGCCGCGAACCTGCGTGCCCGTTACCACCTGGATGATCCCTTCCTCCTGCAATACCTGCGCTACCTGGCTGGCGTACTACGTGGCGACCTGGGGCGATCCTATTCCGGCCTACCCATCAGTAGCGTTCTGGCACATGCGTTTCCGGTCACCCTCCGCCTCGCGCTGATCGCGTTGACCGTGGAGGCCGTGCTCGGAGTCGGATTCGGCGTGGTTGCCGGCCTGCGCCAGGGTGGCATCTTCGATTCCACGGTGCTCATCGCCGGACTGGTCATCATCGCGATCCCGATATTCGTTCTCGGCTTCCTGGCGCAATTCGTGTTCGGTGTGCAGTTGGGAATCGCGCCCGTCACAGTGGGGGAACGGGCGACCTTCACGCGCCTGCTGCTGCCCGGGATTGTGCTGGGCTCAGTGTCATTCGCCTACGTGGTGCGGTTGACCCGATCCGCGGTGGCCGCGAATGCGCACGCCGACTATGTGCGCACCGCCACCGCAAAAGGACTGTCGAGGCCGCGCGTCGTGACGGTGCATATTCTGCGCAACTCCCTGATACCGGTGGTGACGTTCCTGGGCGCTGATCTGGGGTCGTTAATGGGCGGAGCCATTGTGACCGAAGGCATCTTCAACATCCACGGCGTTGGCGGGGTGCTGTATCAGGCCGTCACCCGTCAGGAGGCGCCGACGGTGGTGTCGATAGTGACTGTGCTGGTGCTGATCTATCTGATCAGTAATTTATTGGTGGACCTGCTGTATGCGTTGCTGGACCCGCGGATCCGTTATGGCTGAGCTATTCCGGCGTCCGAAGTTCGCCATCGCCGCCACGCTGATCCTGTTGATTCTCGTGGTCGCTTCCTTTCCGGCGGTGTTCTCCGACGCGGACCCGACCTATGCCGACCCGGGCGAGAGCCTGCTCGGACCGTCGGCGGCGCACTGGTTCGGCACCGACCTGCAGGGCCACGACACATACGCGCGCACCATCTACGGCGCGCGCGCCTCGGTCACCGTAGGGCTGGGCGCCACCCTGTTGGTGTTCATCGTCGGCGGGGCACTGGGCGCGCTGGCCGGCTTCTACGGTGGCTGGATCGACGCGGTGGTCTCTCGCGTCACCGACGTGTTCTTCGGATTGCCGCTGCTGCTTGCCGCAATCGTGCTCATGCAGGTCATGCATCACCGCACGGTGTGGACGGTGATCGCCATCCTGGCGTTGTTCGGTTGGCCCCAAGTCGCCAGGATCGCCCGCGGCGCGGTGCTGGAGGTGCGGTCCAGCGATTATGTGCTGGCAGCTAAGGCTCTGGGGTTGAGTAGATTTCAGATCCTGCTGCGACATGCGCTGCCGAATGCGATGGGTCCGGTGATCGCGGTGGCCACCATTGCCCTGGGCCTGTTCATCGTCACCGAGGCCACGATGTCCTACCTCGGCGTCGGGCTTCCGGCATCGGTGGTGTCTTGGGGCGGCGATATCAACCTCGCGCAGACTCGGCTGCGATCGGGCTCACCCATATTGTTTTATCCGGCCGGCGCACTGGCGATTACGGTGCTGGCATTCATGATGATGGGTGACGCCCTGCGTGATGCTCTGGATCCGGCAGCACGGACATGGCGAGCGTGAGCGCCGTCGGGACCGCCGTGGCGCCGCTGTTGTCGGTCGAGGGTCTGGAAGTCAGATTCGGCAACCGTGCCCCGGCGGTCCGCAGCGTGGACCTGACGGTCCTGCGTGGCCAGACCGTTGCCGTGGTGGGCGAATCGGGGTCGGGCAAATCCACCACGGCCGCCGCGATCCTTGGGTTGCTTGCGCCCGGGGGGCGAATCACGGCCGGGCGCATCGCTTTCGACGGGCGCGATATCACCCGTGGTGTCGTAGCGGCCGACCGTCGGTTGCTACGGTCGATCAGGGGCCGTTGCATCGGCTACGTGCCCCAAGACCCCATGACCAACCTCAACCCGGTTTGGAAGGTAGGCTTCCAGGTTCGGGAAGCTTTGCGCGCCAACACCGATGGCCGCGGAATTCGGGAACGGGCGGTACAGCTGCTCGCCGAGGCGGGCATGCCGGATCCGGCGAAGCAAGCCGGCAAATACCCCCATCAGCTGTCCGGCGGCATGTGTCAACGTGCCCTGATCGCGATCGGGTTGGCGGGCCGGCCGCAGCTGCTGATCGCGGACGAGCCGACCTCCGCCCTGGACGTTACCGTGCAGCGGCAGGTGCTCGATCATCTGCAGCGGCGCACCGACGAGCTGGGCACCGCCCTGCTGCTGATCACCCACGATCTGGCGCTGGCCGCCGAGCGGGCCGAGACGGTGGTCGTCATCCACCGTGGTTTGGTGGTGGAATCCGGTCCGGCGCAGTCAATTTTGCAGAACCCGCAACACGACTACACCAAGCGGCTGGTGGCTGCGGCACCCTCCCGCAGGCGCCGGGCCCCGCCCGGACCGCAGCCGGCCACCGAGGCCGACGACGTGCTGATCGCCGCGGAGCTGACGAAAACGTATCAGCGGCGGCCCGAGATGCGTGCCGTCGACGCCGTGTCATTTCGGCTGCGACGGGGCAGCACGCTGGCGGTCGTCGGGGAGTCGGGGTCGGGGAAATCCACCCTGGCCCGCATGGTCCTCGGCCTGTTGGAGCCCACCTCGGGGACGGTGGTTTTCGAGGGCACCCGGATCGACGGGGCGCTGGACCGGGATAAGGCGTTAGCTTTCCGGCGGCGGCTCCAGCCGGTATTCCAAAACCCGTACAGCAGTCTGGACCCCAGGTACTCGGTGTTTCGCGCCATCGAGGAGCCGTTGCGGATTCACCGGGTGGGGGACCGCGCACAGCGCGCGCAGGCCGTTCGCGAGCTGCTCGATCAGGTGGCGCTGCCGTCGTCAGTGTTGGGCCGGCTGCCGCGGGAGCTATCGGGTGGTCAGCGGCAGCGGGTCGCGATAGCCCGGGCGCTGGCGCTGCGGCCCGCGGTATTGGTATGCGACGAGGCGGTCTCAGCGCTCGACGTCCTGGTGCAGGCCCAGATCCTGGACCTGCTCGCCGATCTGCAGGCCGAGTTGGGGCTGAGCTACCTGTTCATCAGCCACGACCTGGCGGTGATCCGGCAGATCGCCGATGACGTCCTGGTGATGCGGGCGGGCCGGGTAGTGGAGCACGCGCCTGCCGAAGATGTGTTCACCCGGCCCGGCCACGAGTACACCCGGCAGTTGTTGGAGGCCATTCCCGGCGCCCCCCGATAAGCCCCGATGGGCCCCCGATAGGTTGCAACCTGTGACGCCTGACCCGCTGGCTCCGTTGATGGAGCTGCCCGGCGTTGCCGAAGCCAGCGACCGCGCCCGCGACGCGCTGGGTCGGGTGCATCGTCACCGGGCCAACCTGCGGGGCTGGCCGGTGACGGCCGCCGAGGCGTCGCTACGTGCAGCGCGCGCCTCGTCCGTGCTCGATGGGGGGCCGGTGGTCAGCGAGCCCGTATTCGGTGGAGCGCTGCGGGTGGCTCAGGCGCTGGAAGGCGGCGGGAGCCCGATGATCGGGATATGGCAGCGGGCGCCGTTGCAGGCGCTCGCGCGGCTGCACATGCTTGCCGCGGCCGACTTGGTCGACGATGACCAGCTGGGCCGTCCGCGCGCCGATGCCGAGGTAGGGCCGCGGCTCGAACTGTTGGCGGATGTGGTGACCGGCAGCACGCGGGCGCCGGCACCTGTGGTTGCCGCGGTTGCCCACGGTGAACTGTTGACGCTGCGGCCGTTCGGTAGCGCGGACGGCGTGGTCGCCCGCGCGGTCTCGCGATTGGTGACGATCGCCACTGGGCTGGATCCGCATGGACTTGGTGTGCCCGAAGTGAATTGGATGCGCCAATCCGCGACATACCGCGATGCCGCACGCGGCTTCACCGAGGGAACACCGGACGGTGTCGGGTCTTGGCTGGTGCTGTGTTGCCGGGCGATGCAGGCCGGTGCGCAGGAGGCACTGGCGATCGCGGAATCGATGTAAGCGGGCGGCAGTCCGAATAATTCGAACCGCCGCCCGCTAGCACGGAACTCGGTTACCAAGCGTGCATCTGTGGGTTGCGTGGGTGGCCTCGGCGATCTTGCGACACGTTTAGCTGCAACCCCACCCAAGGGGCCGTCGAGGCATTACGTTTTTCGCAATTACGCAGGCCCACAACACTTCTGCCATTATCGCGGCTATGACTCCGCGTGGGTGCCGGGAACCGTGCTGGGCGCCCGGATCGGGAGATCGATCCTTCTCTTCCGGATAGATCTAGGCCTAACCGAGCTTCCGTGTCTCCTTTTTACTACCAGACCCTTAACACGGCAAGGCCCAATTCTGCGAAAATTGCGAAGGCGCAGTGTATTGCGGTGTATTGCGCAGCGCTACAGGGCGAAACGGCGCAACAACGAGTACGTAACCGCGCCGGCGGCCAGCGCCGAAATGCCCACTGCGGCAGTTGTCGCGATCGCAGCCCCCGACGGCGCCGGAATGCGGTCCCGCAGGGACACCGGCCGAGAGAACGTCAATATCGGCCAACCGCGCTCGGCGGCTTCCCTGCGCAAGCCGCGATCAGGGTTGACCACGCTGGGGTGGCCGACGGCCTCGAGCATCGGCACATCGGTGACCGAGTCGGAGTAGGCGTAGCAATATTCCAGCGGGTAGCCCTCGCGGGCTGCCAGTTCTTGGATGGCCTGCACCTTGCCTTCGCCGAAGCAGTAGAACGCCACGTCGCCGGTGTACTTGCCGTCCTCGACGACCATCCGGGTCGCCATCGCATGGGTAGCGCCCAACGCTCGTGCGATCGGCGCCACGATCTCCTCCCCGGACGCCGAGACAATCACGACGTCACGACCGCACAGTTTGTGTGCGGCGATCAGGTCGGCGGCTTCGGCGAACACCAGCGGGGTCACGATGTCGTGCAATGTTTCGTTGACGATCGACCGGACCTGCTCCACATCCCAGCCGCTGCACATGTTGGTCATGTGGGTACGCATCCTGTCCATTTGGTCATGATCAGCACCGTTGAGCAGGAAGATGAACTGGGCGTAGCTGGACTTGAGCACCGCGCGGCGGGTGAGCAGTCCCTGATTGAAGAACGGTTTGCTGAACGCCAGCGTGCTGGACTTGGCGATGATGGTCTTGTCGAGGTCGAAAAAGGCAGCCGTGCGCGCATGGGGCCCGGTGGTTTCCCCAGCAGCCAGTGAGGTTTGCTGCTGCGCGGCCGGGTCGGAGACGGTCACGGCCCCAGCATAGGTCGGCGGTCCAATCGACAGATATCGCCGACAGGGGTGCCGGCGTTTTTGCGGCTCAAGCTGTTATTTGGTTTACCCGATCACTTGCGTTACTCCGCACTGTCGTGTGTATAGTAAGCATTACTCGGCCTGAGCCGAGGGTGTATCAGCCCGACCCCCCGGGGCTGATGCACGACGACCCTCGCCTCCTCCCCCCCTGGCGGGGGTCGTCCCTTTTGTGGGGTAAAAAATCTCCGGCCGGCACGGTATTTAGCCCGTCTGCCCGTGCGTTGCGGAGAATTCATTCGCCGAATTCGGCCAGAATGTTCCGGCTGGCGTTTGTGCACACTTGGGTCTCTGTCCACAAATTCAGTTTTGGCGCTGGCGTCCGTCGCTGTGGGCCCGCACGGTAGGGGCATGACCTCCCCAGGCGTATTGGCAGTGCTGACCGACTCGGAGTTGCGCAACGAACTCGACCGGGTGGCCGCGGCCGTCGGAGTCCGGATAGTTCATGCCGGCGTTGCGTCCTCGGTCAACAGGAGGACCTGGTCGGCCGCCGCGGCGGTGGTCCTCGACCCGGCCGCGGCGGATCGGTGCGGGCGGTCAGGTTTACCGCGGCGCTCTCACGTCAGCATCCTGACCGCGGCCGAGCCCACCACGGCGACCTGGGCAGCCGCCATCGCCGTTGGTGCCCGGCACGTGTTGAGGCTGCCCGCGCAGGAACGCGAGTTGATCCACGAGCTCGGCGAAGCGGCCGAATCGGCGCGCGACGACGGACCGCGTGGCGAGGTCGTCGCCGTCATCGGTGGGTGCGGCGGGGCCGGCGCCTCCTTGCTCGCCGTCGCCCTCGCTTACTCGGCGGCTTGCTCGGCCGGAGACGCACTGCTGGTGGACTTGGATCCGTGGGGAGGCGGCATAGATCTGCTGGTGGGTGGCGAAACGTCACCCGGCCTGCGGTGGCCTGACCTTGCGCTAGAGGGCGGACGGCTCAACTGGTCAGCCGTGCGCGAGGCGCTGCCGCGACGCCGGGAAATCACGTTGCTGTCAGGCACCCGGCGCGGTTACGAGTTGGACGCCGCGCCGGTGGACGCCGTCGTCGATGCCGGTCGGCGCGGAGGAACCACCGTTGTCTGCGATCTTCCGCGCCGGCTCACCGATGCCACCCAGGCTGCGCTGGATAGCGCCGACCTCGTCGTGCTGGTCAGCCCCTGCGACGTGCGCGCATCCGCCGCCACCGGGTCGATTGCTCCGGTGCTGGCAACGATCAATCCGAACCTGGGACTCGTGGTCCGGGGGCCGTCGCCCGGAGGGCTGCGAGCCGGGGAGGTCGCCGACATCGTTGGCCTGCCGCTGCTGGCCTCGATGAGAGCCGAGCCCCAACTCGCCGAGCAACTGGAACGTGGTGGGCTGCGATTGCGACGGCGATCGGCGCTCGCTGGCGCCGCCCGACAGGTGCTTGCCTTGTTGCCGGCCCAGAACAGCAGGGCGGCGTGAACGGTCCACTGATTGAACGAGTGCGCGAGCGGCTGGCAGCCGAATCCGCTCCGCTGCGCCCCAACGTCGTGGCGGCCGCGATCCGTGCCGAGTCGGGCGGAATGCTCGGTGATACCGAGGTGCTGGCCAATCTTCGGGTGCTACAGACCGAACTGACCGGTGCGGGAATCTTGGAACCGTTGCTATGCGCCGGCGGCACTACCGACGTCTTGGTCACCGCACCCGACGCGGTGTGGGTTGACGATGGAAACGGTCTGCGGCGCAGTCAGATTCGGTTCGCCGACGAGGCGGCGGTGCGACGATTGGCGCAGCGGCTGGCATTGGCCGCGGGTCGCCGCCTTGATGACGCGCAACCCTGGGTGGACGGCCAGCTGACCGGCATCGGTGCCGGCGGGTTCGCGGTGCGGCTGCACGCCGTGTTGCCGCCGGTGGCACCTGACGGCACCTGTCTGTCGCTGCGTGTGTTGCGGCCCGCCACACAGGATCTGGACGCGCTGATCGCCGCGGGCGCGATCGATCCCCGGGCCGCCGCACTCGTCACCGACATCATCGCCGCCCGGCTGGCCTTTCTGGTATGCGGTGGAACAGGCGCCGGCAAAACGACTCTGTTGGCCGCGATGCTCGGCGCGGTGTCGCCGCGCGAGCGGATCGTGTGCGTTGAGGATGCCGCCGAGTTGGCACCCCAGCATCCTCATCTGGTCAAGCTGGTGGCGCGCGGCGCCAACGTCGAAGGCGTCGGCGAGATCCCGCTGCGTGAACTTGTCCGCCAGGCTTTACGGATGCGGCCGGACCGCATCGTGGTCGGCGAGGTCAGGGGCGCCGAGGTGGTAGATCTGCTGGCGGCGCTGAACACCGGCCACGATGGGGGCGCGGGCACGGTGCATGCCAACAACCCGGGGGAGGTCCCGGCCCGGATGGAAGCGTTGGGGGCGTTAGGTGGCCTGGATCGGGCGGCGCTGCACAGTCAACTCGCAGCCGCCGTCCAAGTGTTACTCCACGTCGACCGGGACCGATTCGGTCGACGCAGGTTGAATGAAATCGCGCTGCTGCGCCGAACTGACGAGCGCGTCCGGGCCGTGACGGTATGGCACGCGGACGGCGGGATGACAGACGACGCGGGCGACCTGCAACGCTTGTTGCGAAGCCGGATTTCGGGATGAGCGGCACGGTTTCTGCCGCGCTGCTGCTGTCGACGGCGCTGATCGTCGCGCCGGGATCCCCGCGCCGCCGGACCGCTCCGCCCGGGCCCGTCGGTCGCGAGGTTCCGCTGCTGAGATCGAACGCTGTTGGCGGGATCATCGCCTGCGCCGCCGCCGTCGCAGCCCTGGTGTTGCCAACGACGACGGTGCTGGCGGTCGCGGTGCTGGGCACGACCGCTGGCCTGCGTTACCGGCGCCGCCGCCGTATCGGCCGCGCCGCCGACGAGGGGCGCACGCTGGAAGCCGCCCTCGACGTGCTGGTGGGCGAACTGCGCACGGGCTCGCATCCGGTGCGCGCGTTTCGCGTCGCCGCCGACGAAACCGATGGCACGGTGGCCGACTCGTTGCGCGCGGTCGCGGCACGGGCGAGGTTGGGCGCAGACGTCATCGCCGGCCTACGCAGCGCGGCCCGATCGTCGGCTCTGCCCGAAAATTGGAACCGGCTCGCGGCGTGTTGGCAGTTGGCCAGCGATCACGGGTTGGCGATTGCCGCCCTGATGCGTGCGGCCCAGCGCGACATCGCTCAGCGGCAACGGTTCTCGGCGCGGGTGACGGCTGGGATGGCCGGCGCGCGCGCCACCGCGGTGATACTGGCGGGTTTGCCGGTTCTCGGCATGCTGCTGGGTCAGCTGATCGGGGCCAGCCCCTTGCAGTTCTTGCTCAACGGGGACGTCGGTGGGTGGCTGCTGGTGATCGGGTCGATGCTGGCCTGCGCCGGCCTGCTGTGGTCGGACCGGATCACCGATCGGCTCGGGTCGTGAGCATCTCGGCGCTACTGCTGGCCGTGGCGCTGTGGATCGGCCCCGGGCCGGCGATGGTGCGAGCGCGGGCCGGCACATTGGGCCACCCACACGTTCGGTTTGGACGGCCGCGGCTGGAGACGGCGCGGGGCCCAGATCCGTTGGCGCTAGCGTCGAGCCTGGACGTGCTGGCAGTGTGCCTCGGCGCGGGCATGGCGGTGTCGACGGCGGCGGCCGCGACCGCGGCGTCCGCGCCGCCGAAGCTGGCCGCGGTGTTACGGCGGGCCGCCGACCTGCTGGCGCTGGGCGCCGATCCCGGCTTGGCGTGGTCGATTTCGCCGGACCTGCCGACAGATTCGGTTGATACGCAGATCGATTCGCTGCTCCGGCTGGCGCGGCGCTCGGCGTCGTCGGGAGCGGCGCTGGCCGACGGCGTCGCCGAACTCGCCGACCAGTCCCGCCACGACGCCGCACAGGCAGCGACGGCGGCCGCCGAGCGGGCGGGGGTGCTGATCGCCGGACCACTCGGACTGTGCTTCCTGCCGGCCTTTGTGTGCCTGGGCATTGTTCCCGTGGTGGCCGGGCTTGCCGGCGACGTACTGCAGTCGGGGCTGTTATGAAGCGTGCGAGAAGCCGAGAGAGAGTGCAAAAGAAAGGAAGTATTGGTGATCAACATGTTTCGCGTTCTCGTCGCGCGTGTGACGTTGCTGGCGACAGACGAATCGGGAATGTCCACCGTCGAATACGCTATCGGCACCGTGGCTGCGGCGGCCTTCGGCGCGATCCTCTACACGGTCGTCACCGGCGATTCCATCGTGTCGGCGTTGACCAACATCATCGGTCGTGCGCTCAATACCAAGGTTTAGCCGGCCTTGAAAATGGGGGCGATGGGAGTGCCGGCTCGAGCACCGTTGAAGCGGCGCTGGGAATCGCCACGTTGGTCGTGGTGCTGGTGCTGTGCCTGGCCGGTGTCACCGCGATTTCGATGCAGGTGCGCTGCGTCGACGCGGCCCGCGAGGCGGCCCGCCTGGCTGCCCGCGGTGACGAGCGGTCGGCGGAGGACGCTGCGCGCCGGATCGCGCCCGCTGGGGCGCTGGTCCAGGTGCGCCGCGACGGAGACTTTCTTGTCGCGATGGTGGTGGTGCATTCAAAGCTGTTGCCCAAATTGGATATTGTCGCCAAGGCGGTGTCGGCGGCCGAGCCCAAGCGATGATCGCGGCTCGGCGACCGTCGTGGCGGTCGCGATGGTCGCGGTGCTGCTTTGCGTTACGGGCGCGGGTGCTTATCTCGGCTCGGTGTTGGTCGCCCGGCACCGCGCGCAGTCGGCGGCCGATCTGGCCGCGTTGGCCGCCGCCGCGCGCCTTCCGTCGGGAGTCGCGGCGGCGTGTGCCGATGCGGTCCGGGTGGCTCGCGAGATGCGGGTGACTGACCCTCGTTGCGAGGTAGACCACCTCGACGTCGTGGTCACCGTCGAGGTGGCCGTCTTCTTCGGCGGCGCGGCGCGCGCGGCCGCGCGCGCGGGACCTCAGAGTCCCGCTTCGACGAGTTCGTCAGCGGTGGGCAATCGCAGCGAGACCAGTCCGGCGAATGTGTCCGGTTCGACTTCCACTCGGTTGACGGTCATGTGCACCGGCACCCAATCGTCGTTGAACCCCCGCATCCGCAATACCCGACCGGCCGATCCGTCGACGAATTCCTTTGCCATGGAGGCTATCGCGTCTGTGTCGTCGGGATGAACCCGCGGTCTGTCGGTCTCCGCACCACGCCAGTCGTAGAACGGGCAGGGCTCATCGAGCCATTCAAGTAGGCGCCAATTGTCGAGGTCGACCAGCGCTCGGTGCACTCCGGCCTGCGTCAGCCCGCTCAGGATTCGGTATGCCAAATCGTCCGTTGATACCACCGGGCCACCTAGTTCGGTGCGCCAGATCATCGCCCGCGCGATCAGGTGGTCCTGGCGGTCGGGTCCCCGTTCCAGCCCTGTGCGCGCGACGAAACCGATCCGGATGGGGTTTCCCTGCCAGTCGGTGAGATCCCACGTGCTACATAACGTTCGGCCGGGCTCGACCTGCGCCGCCATCGTCAGTACCTTGCTTTCATTCGGGTTGAGCTGGCGGGATGGCAGGTCTTCGGCGAACGCTCTGCCAAAGACCACTTCGACGTCGGGATTCTTTCCGCTGTTGGCCAGTGACTCTCGGGTGTCGGTGGCCGCGCCGACGGTCAGGTCCCACTTCAGCGGGCCCGGCGTCGGTCGTTCGGGCGGGTCTTCGTCGGCGGGGCCGATCCAAACCTGCACCCCGTGGATGCGACCGTCGGACATCACCACCGGTTCGGTGCGGATGACGCGGTCACGCTTGGACGTGATGCTGTTCAAGCTCTGTCCGGTCTGCACTGACTCGGTGATCGCCGTCCGGACCGCGGAGAGATGGGGGCGGCGGCGCAGGAACGTGGTGATCGGAACAAGGTTCTTGAGTTCAAGCCCCTGCGCCACCACGGCGGGTTCGTCCCCCAGCGTCTCCACGAGCAACCAGTCGTGGGCCATGAAACTGATAGTACGGCTGTTCAGTTGCAACATATCTGGGGTTTGGGTCGGCGGGTGAGTTGCGCTGCCCTTCGGGGGGCGAGTAGTTTTGTGCGTGCGCCCGCGTTGTCGGGTTTGCGAGCGGTTCGTGATTGTCCGACCGTTCGCAGCGCTGTGCGGTGGCACGCCGGACTTCTTCAGCAGCGAGGAAGTGCTTTCACAAGGCGGGCCGTCGCGATGCAGATCCGTGGAGGTCGACCGTCGAGGGGTCGGTCGCCATCCGCTGGATTGCTCAGCATGACCTGTGGCCTGCGGCAAACCGGCTAGGGCGAAAGCCAGTGTCTGCAGCTTGACCACCCCTTTCGAGGTGAGAATCTCCGGCAACGACGTCGCGGCTGGCTCAGTTTGAGCGGTGGTCCAACTCGGCAAGCACCAGTCGCAGGACCCGCACGGCCCCCGCCTTGTCCAACGGGTCGTTCCCGTTGCCACATTTGGGGGACTGCACGCACGACGGGCATCCGCTCGGGCATTCGCACGCTTCGATCGCCGCCGCCGTCGCTCCCAACCAGGTGCCGGCCCGGCGGAAGCCTCGTTCGGCAAATCCCGCCCCACCCGGATAGCCGTCATAGACGAAGACAGTCGGCAGCCCATCGGGACCGATCGCGGTCGACATGCCCCCGATGTCCCCCCGGTCGCAGCTGGCCACCAGCGGCAACAGACCGATGGCCGCGTGCTCAGCGGCGTGTAATGATCCCGGGATGCGCGGTAGATCAATGCCGCTGTGCACCAAAGCATCCGGAGTCACGGTATACATGACCGAACTGGTGGGCAGCACCTGCTCGGGCATATCCAGCTCGATGAAGTCGATCACCTCGCCATTGAGCCGACGGCGCAGGTAGCCGACCACCTGGTTAGTGACCCGTACCGGAACCAGTCCCAGTGTCACCGGTCCGAACGCCAACCGCTCGCCCTTGTCGGTGACGGCGATGTCGGTGACCTCCCGTGCGAACGTCGCATAGCCGGGATCCTCGGCGTGGACGAAGGCAATTCCTTCCTGCAGATCGAGCGAGTCGACGACGTAGCTCTCGCCCTGGTGCAGATATACCGCCCCCGGGTGCACCGACGCCGGCGCCTGACCCGCACCGGCACTCCCGAGTAGCCGCCCGGTGTCGGCCTCCACGATGACGATCTGGCCACCGATCGACCCGCGAATGTCCACGGCGCCGTGGGGTGCCAGGCCGGGCACCGGAAAGTACTTGCCGTTGCGACGCCGCAGCAACCCGTCATCGACCAGGCCCTGGGCCACCGCCGCGGCGCCCAACGTCTGAACCTCGGTTTCTTCGAGTGGCAGTTCCGTTGCTGCACAGAGCAGTTGGGGTCCGAGAATGTATGGGTTGGCGGGATCGATCACCACCCGCTCGACGGGCTTGTCCAGCAGTGCGGCGGGGTTGTGCACCAGGTATGTGTCCAGCGGATCGTCGCGGGCGATCAGCACGACCAGCGCGCCCTGGCCGCGCCGCCCCGACCGCCCGGCTTGCTGCCAGAACGAGGCGACCGTCCCGGGGAAGCCGGCAAGCACCACGGCGTCCAGGCCGGCGATGTCGACGCCCAACTCCAAAGCGTTGGTGGTGGCCAGACCCCGCAGCCGCCCCTCGGCCAGCGCGCGTTCGAGTGCGTTGCGGTCCTCGGCGAGGTAGCCGGCGCGATATGACGCCACCTTGTCCGACAGCCCGCGGGCCCCAGGGTATAGGTCATCCAGCCGCGCCTGGGCGCCCAGCGCGGTCAGCTCCGCGGCGCGACGCGACCGGACGAACGTCAACGTCTGCGCCCCCTCGGCGATCAGGTCGGCCATCACGCGCGCCGCCTCAGCGCCGGCGGATCGGCGCACCGGCGCACCGTTCTCACCGGTCAGGTCGGCCCGCAGCGCGGGTTCCCACAGCCCTATCGTGCGTGCGCCCTGGGGTGAGCCGTCTTCGACGACCTGCTGGACCGGTTGGCCGATCAGTTCGGCGGCCGTCGCGCCCGGCGAGTCCGTCGTTGCGCTGGCGAAGATCACCGTCGGCGTTCTACCTGGTTGGGGGGCGTACCGCTCGCACAGCCGCAACAGCCGGCGCAATACCATCGCCACGTTCGAACCAAAAACACCGCGGTAGTAGTGGCATTCGTCGACAATCACATACCGAAGGCCGCGCAGCAGGGCAGCCCAGCGGGCGTGGTTGCGCAGTATCGACAGGTGGATCATGTCCGGGTTGGAAAACAGCCAGCGGGAGCGCTCGCGGGCAAAGCGGCGCACCTCGGTGGGGCTGTCGCCGTCGTAGGCCGTGGGCGCGACGTCATCCAGTCGGGGGATAGCGGAGGTAAGGGCGTAGGCGGTACGCAGCTGGTCGTGACCGAGCGCTTTCGTCGGCGACAGGTACAAGACGCGGGCGCGCGGGTCCGTCACCAACGCGTTGAGGACGGGCAGTTGATAGGCCAATGACTTGCCCGACGCGGTACCCGTGCTCACCACCACGTGACGGCCGGCGTGGGCGAGCTCCGCGGTCTCAAACTGGTGCGACCACGGGGCGCTGATGCCGCGATTGGTGAACGCGCGAACCACCTCGGGATCGGCCCACTCCGGCCAATTACGGGGTCGCCCGCTGCGGGGTGGTAGCTCGGCGACATGGCGCAGCGGATGCTCACCCGGCGGGGTGCCGGCGAGAGCGACGGTAAGCAGGTCACCGCCGAAACTCGCCATCAGAAACCCTTCAAAAATCAGCCCGCGCCACAAGGGTGTCGCCAACGCGCCGAACGTGGTTCACTATTTGCGGTCGCAGCTTCTGTGTTCGTGTCAAACTTTCGCAGGATCGACGTTGCGGCCGCGGTTCCTGCGAGGTTATCGGTCGGGTGAAGTTCCGGCGACTCTGCGAGGTAAGCGGTCGTGACGGGCCCGGGGCACCGAACCGCGATGCCCAGCACCCAGAAGAGAAGGAAAGATCGAGAAATGCCACAGGGAACTGTGAAGTGGTTCAACGCGGAGAAGGGCTTCGGATTCATTGCCCCCGAGGACGGCTCTGCGGATGTATTTGTCCACTACACGGAGATCCAGGGTTCGGGCTTCCGTACCCTCGAAGAAAATCAGAAGGTCGAGTTCGAGATCGGCCACAGCCCTAAGGGGCCCCAGGCCACTGGAGTCCGCTCCGTCTGACCGAGCAGATTCTGACGAAGCCCCCCGTGCTTTCCCGCCCAGCGGGTCCACCGGGGGGTTTTCGTTTAGCTGCTGGGACCCGGCGCGCCGGATGCCGGAAGCCACGAATCGACCTACTGTCGGTGAAGTGAGCCAGCTTTCCTTCTTCACCGCGGAGTCTGTGCCGCCCGCGGTGACCGATCTTTCCGGGGTGCTCGCAGCCGCCGGCCAGATCGTGCTGGTGGGCGCTGGCGCCCGGCTTTCGGTGGTGGTGGATCAGCTCTGGCGTGCCTCGGCGCTGGCCGAAATGATCCTCGAGGCCGGTTTGGTACCCGAGATCGCCCGCACCGAGGAAGAATCGCCCCTGGTGCGGACAGAGGTGAATCCGCTGTTGGTCGAGATTGCCACCGATTGGACGCGCGGAGCGGTCAAGACGGTGCCGGTTCGGTGGCTACCCGGGCCGCGTGAGCTGCGGGCGTGGACCCTGGCGGCCGGCAGCCTCGAGGGAGACCACTATCTGCTGGGTCTGGACCCGCACGCCCCGGACACGCATTCGCCGCTCGCGTCGGCCCTGATGCGGGTCGGGATTGCACCCACCTTGATTGGCACCCGTGGCGGTCGGCCGGCGCTTCGAATCAGTGGCCGTCGTAGGCTATCGCGCCTGGTAGAGAACGTGGGGGAACCCCCTGCCGACGCCGAAGCGTTGGCGCTGTGGCCCAGGGTTTAGCGGCTCGATAAGGTGCCCGCTCCGGAGTGCCGGTTTGCGCAGGCCCGCCTAAGGGTGCGAAATTGTCAGGTGCCCTCAGCGGGCGGGGATAAGAGATGGAGCGTAAGCGCAGTTGGCTGACCCGAAGGCGGACGGCCGCGATAGCGGCGGAAATGGCAGCCTCAGGCGACTTGTCATCGTCGAGTCGCCGACAAAAGCGCGCAAACTGGCCGGCTACCTGGGCTCCAGGTACATCGTCGAGTCCTCCCGGGGCCACATCCGCGACCTTCCTCGAGCCGCGGCCGACGTGCCCGCGAAGTACAAGTCGGAGCCGTGGGCCAGGCTCGGAGTAAACGTCGACGCTGACTTTGAACCGCTTTACATCATCAGTCCAGAGAAAAAGAGCACCGTCACCGAACTGAGGGGTTTGCTCAAAGACGTCGACGAGCTCTATCTGGCAACGGATGGCGACCGTGAGGGCGAAGCCATCGCCTGGCATCTACTGGAGACCCTGAAACCGCGCATCCCAGTCAAGCGGATGGTTTTCCACGAAATCACCGAGCCGGCGATCCTGGAGGCCGCGGCAAACACCCGCGACCTGGACATCGACCTCGTCGACGCGCAGGAGACCAGGCGCATTCTGGACAGGCTGTATGGCTACGAGGTCAGCCCGGTGCTGTGGAAGAAGGTCGCTCCCAAGCTTTCCGCGGGCCGGGTGCAATCGGTGGCCACCCGCATCATCGTGCAGCGTGAACGCGACCGGATGGCCTTCCGCAGCGCGTCGTACTGGGATGTCATCGCCAAGCTGGACGCCAGCGTGTCGGACCCGAGCGCCCAGCCGCCCACCTTCACGGCCCGGCTGACATCGGTCGACGGATCGCGGGTCGCCGCCGGCCGGGATTTCGACTCGCTGGGTCAGCTGCGCAATAGGGGCGACGAAAGCGCCCCAGAGGTCGTAGTGCTCGACGAGGCGAGCGCGACATCGCTGGCCACCGGGTTGGCAGGCGCCCAGCTGAGCGTGACGTCGGTGGAGGAGAAGCCGTACACGCGGCGTCCGTACCCCCCGTTTATGACGTCCACGCTGCAGCAGGAGGCCGGGCGCAAATTGCGGTTCTCCTCCGAGCGCACGATGAGCATCGCCCAGCGACTGTATGAGAACGGCTACATCACTTATATGCGTACCGACTCGACGACGCTGTCGGAGTCGGCGATCAACGCAGCACGCACTCAGGCCCGTCAGCTCTATGGCGCGGAGTACGTGTACCCGTCGCCGCGGCAGTACACCCGCAAGGTGAAGAACGCTCAGGAGGCGCACGAGGCCATTCGGCCCGCCGGCGAGACGTTCGCTACCCCGGACGCGGTCCGTCGCGAACTCGACGGCGACGAATTCCGGCTCTACGAGCTGATCTGGCAGCGCACGGTTGCCTCCCAGATGGCCGACGCCCGCGGCACCACGCTGAGCTTGCGCATCGCTGGGACGGCGGCTTCCCAAGAGGGAGATCAGCAGGTGGTGTTCTCCGCGAGCGGGCGCACGCTGACGTTCCCCGGTTTCCTCAAGGCCTACGTGGAAACCGTTGACGATCAGGTCGGCGGCGAGGCCGACGACGCGGAGAGCCGGCTGCCCAATCTCACCGAGGGTCAGCGGTTGGCTGCGGTCGAGCTCACCCCGGACGGCCACGCCACCAACCCGCCGGCCCGCTACACCGAGGCGTCGCTGATCAAGGCTCTTGAGGAGCTCGGTATCGGCCGCCCGTCGACCTACTCGTCGATCATCAAGACCATCCAAGACCGCGGCTACGTGCACAAGAAGGGCAGCGCACTGGTGCCGTCCTGGGTGGCTTTCGCCGTAACCGGTTTGCTGGAGCAGCATTTCGGCCGGCTCGTCGACTACGACTTCACCGCGGCCATGGAAGACGAGCTCGACGCCATCGCCTCCGGTCAAGAGCAACGCACCAACTGGCTCAACAACTTCTACTTCGGCGGCGAACACGGCGTCGCCGACTCGGTGGCCCGCGCCGGCGGACTCAAGAAGCTTGTCGGCGTCAACCTCGAGGGCATCGATGCTCGAGAAGTCAACTCCATCAAATTATTTGACGACGCCGAAGGTCGTGTCGTCTATGTTCGGGTCGGCAAGAACGGGCCCTATCTGGAACGCACGATAACCGGCGACGACGGCGAGCCGACGCCGCAGCGGGCCAACCTCAGCGACTCACTGACACCCGACGAGCTGACCCTCGAAGTGGCCGAAGAACTCTTCGCCACGCCCCAAGAAGGTCGTGTCTTGGGAGTGGACCCGCAATCAGGCCACGAGATCGTCGCCAAAGACGGCCGGTACGGGCCCTACGTGACCGAGGTGCTGCCAAAGCCGGACGATGACGGCGAGGCCGAGCAGGGCGCCAAGAAGGGCAAGAAGCCCACTGGCCCCAAGCCCCGGACCGGTTCGCTGTTGCGCAGCATGGACTTGCAGACGATCACCCTCGATGACGCCCTGAAGTTGCTGTCGCTGCCTCGAGTTGTCGGTGTGGACCCGGCCTCGAGCGAGGAGATCACCGCGCAGAACGGTCGTTATGGCCCATACCTGAAGCGCGGCACCGATTCTCGATCGTTGACCACCGAAGACCAGATGTTCACCATCACGCTCGATGAAGCGCTGAAGATCTACGCCGAGCCCAAACGTGGTGGAAGGCAGAGTGCCTCGGCACCGCCGCTGCGTGAACTGGGGACCGATACCGCATCCGGAAAGCCAATGGTGGTCAAGGACGGTCGATTTGGGCCGTACGTTACCGACGGCGAGACCAATGCCAGCCTGCGCAAGGGTGATGACGTGATGTCGATTACCGATGAGCGTGCTTCCGAGCTGCTTGCCGACCGGCGGGCCCGGGGCCCGGTGAAGCGGCCCGCCAAGAAGTCGGCGCCCCGCAAGTCGCCGGCCAAGAAAACGGCGGCAAAAAAGGCCGTCAAGCGCAGTTAGTAGCCCGGCCCGATCGACTCGCCCGTGACTTCTTTGGCGGCGGCGCGAGCGACCTGTCTGTCCGTGTTGGCGGCGCGATTCACCGGGCGAGCGAGCTGCGTGGGTACGGTGCGTCCGCGCAGGTTGACGATTTCGCCGACATCCCAGCGCAGGGCTTCGGCGTCCACCGCATCGCTGACCGCGATCGCGGACGCCAGCACGTGGCCACTCTCCATCTTGGCCAGCTCGGTGAGGCGGGCGGCCTCGTTGACCGGGTCACCGATCACCGTGTATTCGAAGCGGGCCTGCGCGCCGATGTGGCCGGCGATGGCCCTGCCGGCCGACACCCCGATGCCGAATTCCGCGGAGCCGATGACGGGGAGCAACGCGTCGTGCAGCTCGCGCGCGGCCGACAGCGCGCCACCGGACGGGTCCGGGTGCTCGATCGGCGCGCCGAAAATCGCCAGCGCGGCATCGCCCTGGAACTTGTTGACGAAACCGCCGTGCTTGCCGACGGTGTCGACCACCACGCGGAAGAACTCGTTGAGTAGATGCACGACCTCAGCGGGCGGTCGCGTCGCCGCCAGCTGGGTTGAGCCGACCAGGTCCACGAACAGCACCGCGACATCGCGTTCCTGCCCGCCCAGTTCGGTTCCGCGCTCCAGTGCCCGGCGGGCCACGTCTTCGCCGACGTAACGACCGAACAGGTCGCGCAACCGCTGCCGCTCCGACAAGTCGCGCACCATGTCGTTGAAGCCGGCCTGCAGCAGGCCTAGTTCGCTGGCGTCATAGATCTGCATGTGCGCGTTGAAGTTGCCGCGCTGTATCTCCGACAGTGCCCAGCGCAGCTGCCGCAGCGGGTCGGCGATAGACATGGCCACCAGTAGGGTGCCGGCGAAGCCGATGACCAATGCCGCCAATGCCAGCAACAGGATGGGCGTGAACAGCTTCTCCGGTGTGGCGTGCAGCAGGGAAGCCTTGTCGGCCACCACCGCGAGCACGATCGCCAGTACCGGCACGGCAGTGGACAGCGTCCAGGTCAGCAACAGCCGCAAGATGACGCCGGGCGCCTTGACGTTCTCCGGCACTCCGCTGCGCAGCGCGGCGACAGCCACCGGGCGCAGTACACGCTCAGACTGCAGGTAGCCGATGATCGCCGTCGCAGCGGCACCCAGCGCGGTGGCGACCGTCACGACGGGCGCCGCATTCCTGGCCACCGACCAACTGGCGACGATGAACACCGCGCCGCCGATGCACCAGGACACCATGCTGGACAGGGTGCGGTAGAAGGGCATCCGCAGCGCGCGGCTGCGCGCAAGTTCGGTGGCGGCCGGATCGGCCTCGGCAAGCAGGTTGTCGCGGCGCTGCCAGCGGAATACGGGCAGCAGCAGCCGCAGGTTCACCACCGCCCCGACGACGAACACCACGATCAGCGTCCCGGCCCAGATCACCAAGTTGAGGGTTGGCAGGTCCTGCAGTTGAATGCGTTCCTGGGGCGGTAGGCCGTAGCGCAGGAAGCCAAGAACGAAAAGGGCGCCGATGATGTCGGCCTGCAGCATGCTCAGCGCGAACAGCGGCCATGGGGTGCGCACCACCCACCGGACGAACGCGTTGATTCGCCCGGGCAGTCCTGCCGCGGTTGTCACCAACACACCGTATCGGTCGATGGGGACGTGTCGGAAACCTTCCAGCGCCCCGGCAGGTCGCGTGTCCTGGCGAAATGCCCCGAAAAGTATCCGACTGAGGTTTGTCCGGGGTCTGTCGGGGGATGTCGCTACAGTTGCCGGTGATGTCTGGGGTGTTTACGCGGCTGGTAGGCCAGGAAGCGGTGGAAGCCGAACTACTCCGGGCGGCCATCGCCGCCCGCGGTGATTCGGCTCACAATCCTTCGAACCAAGCTCCGACACATGCCTGGCTGATCACCGGGCCGCCGGGTTCGGGGCGCTCGGTCGCGGCGCTGGCCTTTGCGGCCGCCCTGCAATGCACGTCAGACTCTGCTGACGGCGGCCCGGGCTGTGGGAGCTGTCGCGCGTGCGCGACGACCATGGCGGGCACCCACGCCGACGTGCGGCGAGTGATTCCCGAGGGCCTGTCCATCGGCGTGGACGAGATGCGCGCCATCGTGCAGATCGCGTCGCGCCGCCCGACGACCGGGAACCATCAGATCGTGCTGATCGAGGACGCCGATCGGTTGACCGAAGGTGCCGCGAACGCCCTGCTCAAGGTTGTCGAGGAGCCGCCGCCGTCCACGGTGTTCCTGCTGTGCGCGCCGTCGGTGGATCCCGAGGACATCGCGGTGACGCTGCGATCCCGGTGTCGGCATGTGGCGCTGGTGACGCCGTCGACCGAGGCGATCGCGCGGGTCTTGGTCGACAGTGACGGCCTGGCCGCCGAGACGGCCAGCTGGGCGGCGTCGGTGAGCGGCGGTCATGTGGGGCGGGCGCGCCGGCTGGCGACCGACCCGGAAGCCCGGCAACGACGAGAGCAGGCCCTCGGACTGGTGCGCGACGCCGCCACCCCGTCGCGGGCCTATGCCGCTGTCGAGGAGTTGGTGGCCGCGGCCGAAGCCGAGGCTGTCGCGCTGACCGCGGATCGTGCCGAGGCCGAGACCGACGAGCTGCGGACCGCTCTCGGGGCCGGTGGCACCGGCAAAGGCACCGCGGGGGCGATGCGGGGTGCCGCGGGGGCGATCAAGGATCTCGAGCGGCGGCAGAAGTCCCGTCAGACCCGGGCCTCGCGCGATGCGCTGGACCGGGCGCTGATCGATGTCGCGACCTATTTCCGTGATGCGCTGGTGCATTCGGCGCGGCCAGGGGCGGTGCGGGCCAACCATCCGGATATGGCCGACGGGGTGGCGTCGCTCGCCGCCCACGCCCCGCCGGAGCGGTTGCTGCGCTGCATCGAAGCGGTGCTGGAGTGCCGCGACGCGCTGGCGATGAACGTCAAACCCAAATTCGCCGTCGACGCCATGGTCGCCACGATCGGCCAGCAACTTGGGTGAGCCCGCCCGGCTGTCGTAGACTCGTGCCGCCCGGCGCCACGGCGCCAGAGCACAGCCGCCTTAGCTCAGTCGGTAGAGCGATTCACTCGTAATGAATAGGTCAGGAGTTCGACTCTCCTAGGCGGCTCCATATCGTGCGTGTCCGGGTCACGGCGACAGACCGGAAGCGTCCGATGCAACGGTTCCTGCGCTCCCGCCCCCGCCGCTTCCGTTTCCGCTCCCGCCGTCGAGGCCGCTGCTGCCCGGACCGCCGGAACCGATCATCGTGGGTTGCCCGGAAATGATTTGGAACAGTGCGCTGCCGCCCCCGCCGCCGCCCGCGCCCGCGCCGCCTGCGCCTCCTTCGCCGCCGTTGTAGGTGCCTAAGGTGCTGCTAGTGAGGCCCCCGCCGGCACCGCCGTCGCCTCTGCTCTCCACCGCTCACGCGGCGTGGCCCCCTTCGCGGGAATTTTACGCCGGCGCCAGGAATCCCACCGGCCCGGATGCGATGCACAACGACAGCGCCGTGGTGTCGGCCCGCACCGTGATCGCGTCTCCGGCTCCGGGCAGTCGGGCGAACACCCGGTTGAGTCCCGGGTGCACGGGAACCTTGACGGCGGGTCCTTGCGTCATCGACAGCGTCATCGAACCGTCGCTGTTTGCCAGGTAGTTGAGTTCGACGGTCCAATCGGCGGGCAGCAGCGGGCCGTCCAGAATCAGGCGCGCCGGCTTGTCGGGCTGCGCGAAGTAGCCACACTGCGGCGTGGGCCCCGGCACGATCGTGCGGACCCAGGTCACTCTCGCGTCGACCAGTCGCCCAGTGCTGTCCAGCATGCGCAATTGCGTTGTCGCCGAGGCAAATTCCGGCCTGTCCCGCAGTAGGGCGAAGATGTGACTGGCCAGGTTCTCCGGCGCAGCAACCCGTTGCAGCACCAGCGGATCGACCTCCTGATCCAGCAGCGGCGCATTCGACGCCGAGTGCGCGGCCGCCAAACCGGCGCGGGCATTCTTCAAATAGGGCTCGGCGGGATTGTCCCGCCAGCTGGTCAGAAAAGTTGCCGTCGAGTACAGGCTGCTGGCCAGCAACAACACCGCCAAACCGGTCACCAGCACCGTGCGTTTCACCGAAGCGTCCAGCCAATGGGCAGCGGCTCGGTTGGGTGCGCTCAACGCGACGGCGGCCACCAACGCCAACACGACGACGAGATCCGGCAGATACCGCAAGGTTTGGGCGAGCACCAGGGCGGTCATTTTCGAAGACCGCATCAGATAGATCGGCACCTGGCAGGCGACCGTGTACGCGACCGCGCTCAGCCACACCAGTCCGATGCGTTGCTTGCGGAACAGCGACAACACCAGCGCCCCGATCAGCACCAGCCAGCCCAGCACCATCACCAGCGGCCCCGGCGTGGCCCACGGGGAGGCCGGAGCCCAGCGATCCCAGTGCCACGGACCGCCGGCCAGACCCGGCACGATGCCGTGCGTGATCGACCGACACAGCAGGTCCCACGTCATCGACAGGTCCGAACTCCACCGCCGTTGATCCACCACCGACAGATAGAGCGCTATCCAGCCAGCGGTGAGGGTCAGCGAAGCGATCCACAGCCGGACACCCGCAAGCCACACCGTCCGGACCGCGGCCCGGTCACCCTGCACGTGGCTCACCAGTGCGGCCACCGCGAAGGCGACGAACGGGATCACCGCGGCTTTCTCGAAGAACAGCAGCCCGCCGAAATAGACCAGTACGCCGGTCACCGCGTACCGCCGACGGCCGGTGCGCACCAACAGCACGGCATCGGCGCACACCCAGGCCAGCGCAGCCAGCATCGGCAGTGAGTTCAGCGCCGCCGCCCACCACGCGAACCCCGGCACCGCCAGCGGGGTGAAAAGCGCGAACGTCAGCGGGATCAGCAGCACCCGGCGCCAGCCCAGGATGACGTGCAGCGCGCGCAACAAAGCCAGCGAGGCCAGTAGCTGCAGCACCACCAGGCTGATCGCGGGCCCGGTCCAGTCCAACGGCGCCAGCCGGATGATCACCCCGGCAACCAGGAAGGCGGCCGGCATTACGTGGCCGTCGTGGTCGTCGAACAGATACGCCGGCGATAACAGGCCGTGGGTGCCTGCTTTCCCGATGAGAATCAGGTCGTCCCAGTAGAAATAGCCACCGAACGCCAACACCGCGCGGACCGCCAGCTGCACGGCGATCAGCAGGACCGCCGCCAAAACGACCCCCCGGTAGGGTGGGCCCGTGCGCGCACTGGTCACCGGGGCAGCCGGATTCATCGGGTCGACGCTAGTCGACCGTCTGCTGAGCGACGGCCACACCGTCGTGGGACTGGACAACTTCGCCTCCGGCCGGGCGACCAACCTCGAGCATCTTGCCGATCACCCCGCACACGCCTTCGTCGAGGCCGACATCGTGACCGCGGACCTGAACGCCATCCTGGACGAGCACCGGCCCGAGGTGGTGTTCCACCTGGCCGCGCAGATCGACGTGCGCCGTTCGGTGGCCGATCCGGAATTCGACGCCTCGGTCAACGTCATCGGCACCATCCGGCTGGCCGAAGCCGCGCGCGGTACCGGTGTCCGCAAAATCGTGCACACCTCGTCGGGGGGATCGATTTACGGCACGCCACCCAAGTACCCGACGAGTGAGGACGACCCGACTGATCCTTCTTCGCCCTATGCCGCCGGGAAGGTAGCGGGGGAGGTCTACCTGAACACGTTCCGGCATCTGTACGGGTTGGACTGTTCCCACATCGCACCCGCCAATGTCTATGGGCCCCGGCAGGATCCGCACGGTGAGGCCGGCGTGGTGGCGATCTTCGCGCAGGCGCTGCTGTCGAGCAAGCCAACCAAGGTATTCGCCGACGGCAGCAAGACCCGCGACTACGTGTTCGTCGACGACGTGGTGGACGCCTTCGTCAAGGCGTCCGGGGACAAGGGCGGCGGGCAGCGCTTCAACGTCGGTACGGGGATAGAAACCTCTGACCGGCAATTGCATTCAGCGGTGGCGGCGGCCGTCGGCGGCCCTGACGACCCGGAGTTTCACCCGGAGCGGCTGGGTGATTTGAAGCGGTCCTGCCTCGATATCGGTTTAGCCGAAAGGGTTTTGGGCTGGCGACCGCAAGTTCAGCTCGACGACGGGATCCCCAGGACCGTGGAGTACTTCCGTCGCGCAGGGACCGTTTGATCGACCAGTTTCCCGCCGGTAGCCCAGCCCCGCGCCCTCGAGTCTGCGTTCAGGGCGCCGAGCCTGCGCCCAGCGCGAGGATCTTGCGTCTTTCACGCCCTGGCCGCAGACTCGATCGCGCGCAAAACTAGCACTGCTCGGGTGCTTGCGCGCCCTCGAGCGCGACGGCGCGGGCAAGGCGCGCGTAGCGCAACTCCAAGTCCTTGAACCGCATGTAAGTGCTCAGCGTGGTGAAACTGAACGCGATGATCAGTGCGTAGAGCATCAGGTCGGTCCCGCGGCCTATCCCGAACCAGTGCGCCACCACTGTCGTGTCGTCGGGCCGCAGCACGGCGTAGACGCCGCCCAGCACAAACAGGATGTATCCGACCTTGACCCAGGCCCGGGACCGCGCACTCCGGCGCGACCGCAGCAGATAGACCAGCAGCGCGACGATCGACCCGATCAGCAGCACCTGGATCCAGTTCACCGTGAATACCTCCCTCGCAGGAACCCGTCGAAAATGATGTTGACGCCGTTGAGCAGGGGTTGCCCCTTTGACTTCGAGTATTCGGTGTAGAGCACCTCTACCGGTTGTTCTGCAACGCGCCAATGGTTTTCGGCGATCAACAGGACGAACTCGTTGGCATGACTCATGCCGCTCATCGTGATGTTCAGACCGTCCGCCACAGTCTTGTTGAACACCCGCAGGCCATTGTTGGTGTCGGTCAGGCCAAGCCGGCGCCCGCGCCGGCTCAATCGCGCCGCGGTTTGCAGCACCATCCGTTTCAGAAACGGCGGCCGGCTGCCCTCGTTCTCGGCGGCGAACCGCGTTCCGATCACCACGTCGACGTCACCCGCACGGAGCCGGTCAACCATTGCGGCCACATCTTTGACGCGGTGCTGGCCGTCCGCGTCGAAGGTGGCGAAGATCTGCGCCCCAGGTTGCCGGCGGGCGTACTCGACACCGGTCTGGATGGCGGCACCCTGGCCGAGGTTCACCGGGTGGCGCACCAGGTGCGCCCCGGCCCGCAAAGCGATGTCCCCGGTGCCGTCGCTGCTGCCGTCGTCCACGCACACGACATGGTCGAAGACCGACCGCACGCCGGCGACGACCTCGGCGATGACGGCGGCTTCGTTGAAGGCGGGGATGACGATCCAGGCGTCGGAAGACTGCATCGGTTAAGTTTCGTCCGTCATTTGGGCTCAGGCTAAGCGTCCGGCGCGCGCCAGCGCCACCAGATGGACGGCAATTCCCACCATCGGACCGCACAACAGGGCAACCACGGTGCGGGTCTGCAGCGGCAACGGCGCCAGCAGCAACAGCCCCGAGGCCACCGTCGCGGCGACCCAGCCCAGCGAATACGCCCGATGCAGGGCGGCCGCCACCGCGGCGGCACCGGTCAGAGTCAGCATGGCGATCGCTACCGCGGCCCCGGTCAGCCAGGCGAGCAGCGCGCTGCCGGCGTCGTACTGTGACCCGAACCCGACCCGCAACAACCACGGGCCCACCAGGGCCGCCGCCAGCACACCGATCGCGCCGATGCCGGCGATGATGCCGGCTGGCCCGATCAGCGCTCGCAACCGGTCGCTGCGTTCGTCAACGAAATGCGCGATCAGGTTGCCCTGCATGGCGGTCAGCGGCATCAGCAACGGTGCCCGGGTCAAAGTCACCGCGAGGATCACCACGCCACCCTGCGCCCCCAGCTCACTGCTGGTCAGCTTCAGCAGCACTGGAAAGCCCATCACCAGAATCGCGCTGGCACCGGCCGCGGTAATCGAATGGGCGGCGCCGCGCAGAAAGGTCGCGGTACTGCCGGACGTCCGCAGCCGGGCGGTTGCGCGTGCGGTGGGCGATGGCATCAGCATGATGAGCCACGCCGTGGACCCGGCCACGGTTGCCCACAAGAACCCGGTCAAACCCCATCCGACCACGAACGTCGCGGCCGCGATCGTCACCCGGGAGACCGCATCGGTCACCATCAGCGCCCCGTACCGGGTCCACTGGTCGGTACCGGCCAGCATGCCCAGCAGGGTGGCATGCAGGCAGAACGCGGCCACGCCAACGCTGAGCAGTCCCACCGACAACCAGCGTGCGTCGACGAACAGCCGCCCGCTCCACAAGGGCGAGCTACCGGCGATCAGCACGGCCGCGACCACGCCGACCGTGGCAGCGACTCGCAGCGGATGCGTGCGATTCCCGGGCGGCGCGTCCCCGTACCGCGTCGCGCGGACTTCCCGGGTCGTCTCTTGCAACAGGCCGTTAGCGGCACCGGTGAACAGGCCGAACGCCCCCCAGAACACCCCGAACACCGAGAAGCCGCCGGGAGCCAGATCACGAGCCGCCAGATAGATCACCAGGTAGCCGCACACCGCGCTGAGCGCGGTCGCGGTGCCGACCCGGGCCACACTGCCCCGCGCGATCGGCCCCTGCGTCAGTGGCCGCCAGCCTTGAACCGCTCCACCGAGCGCAGCACTTCCGCTTCGGCTTCGGCGCGGCCCACCCAATCAGCCGCCTTGACGAACTTGCCGGGCTCGAGGTCCTTGTAATGCACGAAGAAATGCTTGATCGCTTCCAGTTCGAAGGCCGGAACGTCGGCGATGTCCTGGATGTGGTCCCAGCGCTTGTCGCCGGCCGGGACACACAGCACTTTGGCGTCGCCGCCGGCCTCGTCGACCATGTTGAACATCCCGACCGGGCGCGCCTCCACCAACACACCGGGGAACAGCGGCTGCGGCAGCAGCACGAGCGCGTCCAGGGGGTCGCCGTCTTCGCCGAGGGTGTCCTCGATGAAGCCGTAGTCGGTCGGGTACGCCATCGGGGTATAGAGGTAGCGATCCAGACGAACCCTGCCAGTCTCGTGGTCCACCTCGTACTTGTTCCGCTGGCCTTTCGGGATTTCGATGGTCACGTCGAATTGCACGTGTCGGCTCCTTGAGTCTGGGGTTCTGGGTGGGTTCTGGGTAAGTGCGTTGCGTCGCGACTCCACCCTAGTCCAGCCTCCTCAGGCCTATTCGGCAGAATAGGAGGCAGACAGTCAGGAGAGGGATGGGTCCAACTCGCTGGCGGAAATCCACGCATGCGTTCGTCGGGTTGGCCGTGCTGGCGTTCGTCGCCGCCGTTGTTGCGGCGGCGACGTTTGTCACCACGGCTGGTCACAGCGGCGCTGGTGGCCGGGCTCTGGTGCCGCCGCCGCCCGCGCCGGCGGTCAAACCGGGGATGACGCCGGTCAGCGAAACCGCCCTGACGCCCAGCGCCGCCGGCCTGGCGGCCACGTTGGGGCCCGCGGTGCTCGATCCCAACCTCGGCAGGCTGGGGGGTCGCGTCACCGACGCCAGCACGGGAAAAGAGCTCTGGCAGCTCGCGTCCAACGTGCCGTTGGAGCCCGCCTCGACGAACAAGATGCTGACCGCGTCCGCTGCGCTGCTGGCGCTGGATCATCAGGCCCGGGTCAGCACCCGCGTGGTGGCCGGCGGCTCCAACCAACAGGGGCCGGTCGTGCTCGTCGGCGCCGGGGATCCGACGCTGTCGGCGGCCCCAGCCAGTCAGGAAACCTGGTACCGGGGTGCGCCGCGGATAGCCGACCTGGTCGAACAGGTGCGGCGCAGCGGTGTGACGCCGACGGGGGTGCAGGTGGACACCTCCGCGTTCAGCGGACCGACGATGGCGCCGGGGTGGGATCCGCTCGACATCGACGGTGGCGATATCGCCCCGATCGAGTCGGCGATGATCGACGCCGGGCGCACCCAGCCGACGACGGACACATCACGGCGGTCCAGGACACCGGCGCTGGATGCCGGACGCGAACTGGCCAAGGGCCTGGGTCTCGATCCGGCGACCGTGACGATCGCTGCCGCACCGTCCGGGGCGCGGCAGCTGGCCGTGGTCCAGTCGGCGCCGCTGATCCAGCGGCTGTCGCAGATGATGAACGCCTCCGACAACGTGATGGCCGAATGCATTGCGCGGGAAGTGGCGGCCGCCTCCGGCCGGCCGCAGAGCTTCTCTGGAGCGGTCGACGCGGTGACCAAACAGTTGAGTAGCTCGCACATCGATACCGCCGGGGCCGCGCTGGTGGATTCCAGTGGGCTTTCCGTCGACGACCGGTTGACGGCGAAGACGCTCAATGGTGCGGCGCAAGCGGCGGCGGGGCCCGACGAGCCGGCGATGCGTCCGCTGCTGGACCTGCTTCCGATCGCCGGCGGCAGCGGCACCCTGGCCGACCGTTTCCTCGACACGGCCAGCAACCGGGGCCCGGCGGGCTGGTTGCGGGCCAAGACCGGCTCGTTGACCGCAATCAACGCGTTGGCCGGCGTGGTCACCGACAGCAGCGGACGGGTACTCACGTTCGCGTTCATCTCAAATTCCGCCGGCATCAACGGCCGCAACGCGCTGGACGCCCTGGCCACCCGACTATGGACGTGTGGGTGCGCATGACCGCAACCTCTGACCTGACCCTGGGCACCGCTGTGGACTGGCGCTTCGCCGCGACTGTCGGCCAGCGGCTCGCCCGGCCCGGTCCGCTGTCCACCGACTACACCCGCCGCCAGGCGATCGAAGAATTGACCAGTGCGGCGTTGAAGGCCGAACCACCGGTGCGCGATGTCACGGGCCTGGTCACCAATGGCGCGATACCCGCCGCGCGGGTCATCGACCGGCAGGCGTGGATCGGGGCGGCCGCCGAATCGATGCGGGTGATGACCAACGGAAGCGACAAACCGCAGGGGTTTCTGACTGGCCGGATCGCCGGCGCGCAAACGGGTGCGGTGCTGGCGTTCGTGTCGTCGGGGATCCTCGGCCAGTACGACCCGTTCGCAACCGCCGAAGACGGCTGCCTGCTGCTGGTCTATCCCAACGTCATCGCCGTCGAGCGGCAATTGCAGATCGAGCCCACCGATTTCCGGCTGTGGGTATGCCTGCATGAGGTGACCCACCGGGTGCAGTTCACCGCCAACCGATGGTTGTCCGGTTACATGTCGGAGGCGCTCGGGCTGCTGACCCAAGACGCCGGTGAAGACATCGGGCAGATGGTAAGTCGGCTCGCGGAGTTCGTCCGGCACCGCGATGCCAGCGCGCCCGGGATCGTCGGTGTGGTGCGCGCCGTACAGTCCGAGCCGCAGCGCAAGGCCCTGGATCAGCTCCTGGTGCTCGGCACGCTGTTGGAGGGCCACGCGGACCACGTGATGGATGCCGTGGGACCGCTGGTGGTCCCGTCGGTGGCCACCATCCGCCGTCGATTCGACGAGCGCCGGAATCGTAAGCAACCGCCGTTGCAGCGCCTGCTGCGCGCGCTGCTGGGCCTCGATGCCAAGCTCAGTCAGTACACCCGCGGCAAGGCGTTCGTTGATCATGTGGTGGGCCGGGTCGGAATGGAGCGATTCAACACCGTCTGGTCCGGCCCCGAGACGCTGCCGCTGCCTGAGGAGATCGAAGAACCGCAGCGATGGATCGACAGGGTGCTCTAGGGCAGCTGCGCGCGGCTGTCCGGGCGTTCGCTAGTACCTATCTGGTGGCCGCCGAGCCATGGTGCGTCGCGCTCTCCGGCGGGCCGGACTCGTTGGCGCTCACCGCTGTCGCGGCCGGTCTGCGACCTACCACGGCGCTGATCGTTGATCATGGGCTGCAGCCGGGTTCGGCTGCCGTCGCCGAGGCCGCGCGCACCCAAGCCATGGCGTTGGGATGTGTTGACGCGCAGGTGCTTTGCGTGCAAGTCGGCGACCCAACCGGTCCTGGTGGCGGACCCGAGGCGGCGGCCCGCGCCGCGCGGTACGCCGCGCTGGAAGCCCACCGCGAAGGACCGGTGTTGTTGGCGCACACGCTCGACGATCAAGCGGAGACGGTGCTGCTGGGTCTGGGCCGCGGTTCGGGGGCGCGCTCGATCGCCGGAATGCGGCCGCACGATCCGCCGTGGTGCCGGCCACTGCTGGGGGTGCGGCGCGCCGTCACACATGCCGGGTGCCGGGAGCTGGGCCTTACCCCGTGGCAAGACCCGCACAACACTGACCTGCGCTTTACCCGGGCCAGGCTGCGCCACGAGGTGCTGCCACTGCTGGAAGATGCGCTGGGTGGCGGGGTGGCCGAGGCGCTGGCCCGCACCGCGACGGCGCTGCGTGAGGACACCGAGCTGATCGACACGCTCGCCGCGGATGCGTTGCCCGGCATTGTGGCCGAATCCGGGCTACAGACCAAGAGCCTGGCCGCGCTGCCCGACCCGGTTAGACGCCGGGTGATCCGCGGCTGGCTGCTGGCCGGCGGCGCGACCGGGCTGACCGACAAACAGATCCGCGGCGTGGACGCGCTGGTCACCGGCTGGCGCGGGCAGGGCGGGGTGGCGGTTGGGTCCGCGTTGCGTGACCAGCGATTGATCGCCGGACGGCGCGAGGGCGTGCTGACGATGTGGCGCGAGCCTGTGTAAACATGGCACGCTGTGGTCGTGACCCACAGCTCCGCGGCGAGCACCCCAGAGCAGATAGGGGAGCTGTATCCGGGAGATATCAAGTCGGTGCTGCTCACCCCAGAGCAGATTCAGGCCCGCATCGGCGAACTCGGCGAACGAATCGGCAACGATTACCGCGAACTCGCCGGGGAAGACGGGCAGGATCTGCTGCTGATCACCGTGCTCAAGGGTGCGGTCATGTTCGTCACCGATCTGGCGCGCGCGATTCCGCTGCCCACGCAGTTTGAGTTCATGGCCGTCAGCTCTTACGGTTCTTCGACCTCCTCGTCTGGAGTGGTACGGATCCTCAAGGACCTGGACCGCGACATCCACGAACGCGATGTGCTGATCGTCGAGGACGTCGTCGACTCGGGTCTGACCTTGTCGTGGCTGCTACGCAACCTGACTGCCCGGCATCCGCGTTCGCTGCGGGTGTGCACATTGCTGCGCAAGCCCGACGCAGTGGGCGCCAACGTTGCGATCGCATACGTGGGCTTCGACATTCCTAACGAATTCGTCGTCGGCTACGGCCTCGACTACGACGAGCGCTATCGAGACTTGTCATACATCGGGACACTCGACCCCAGGGTCTATCAGCAGTAGCTAATCGAGTTCCCAGGCCGCGGTCACCGAGAAACTGATCGTCTGCTGACCTGGCTCCAGTGGCACTGCCGTCGGCATAGCTCTCGTGGTTCCGAACGGCACCTTCGTCGCGGGCGTGCCGCCCGTCTCCTCCGAGATGGAAAGCACCTTGCCCAGCTTCAGTCCGGACAGCTGCGCGTACTGGTCGGCGCGGTCCTTCGCGTCGTTGAAAGCCCGCGCACGCGCATCTTTTACCAGCTGTGAATCGTCGGCGATCGAGTAGCTCACTGAGCTGATCCGGGTGGCGTCGCCCCCGGTGCCGACAATGAGGGCCAACATCCGTGACGCGGTGTCGGCCGGGTGGATCTTGACCTCGATCGCGTTGCTGGCGCGGTAGCCGGTGATGGTGGCGGTGCCGTTGGGCCCGGGGGTGCTGTACTGCGGCGTCAGCGTGACCTGAGTGGTGCTGATCTTCTGACGATCGAGGCCCGCGCCGACCAGTGCGTCGATAACGGCCTGCTGACGCTCATTCGTCTGGTTCATCGCCGCCGTGACGTCGGGTGCGGTGAATTCGATGCCGACGTTCGCGGTCAAGGTATCCGGGACCCCCTGCACTTGCCCCGAACCCACCACAGTGACCTGACGCGGGTTGGGCCCGGCCGCAGTCGAGCTGTCGGAGTCACAGCCCGCCAGGGCTGCGATAGCCGCCCCGACAGCAGCCAAAGGAATCGATCTGCGGAAAAACGCGCTGGATTTCGCCATGCCTGCCAACACTAGCGCGGGGTCTGGTCTCAGAAGGGCGGATCGTCCGGCAGGGGTGCCATAGCCGGTACGTCAGGGACCCAGTCTTCGGGCAGCTCTTCCGGCTCTCGGGGATCGTTCACCCAGGTGCAATACGGACTGGTGCTGGGTGAGCCCTTGAACACGACCAACTTCTCGCGCATCTGGTTGCGGAATTTGCGCTCGTCAATCTCCCGCTTTCGGGCTGCTTCCAATTCGCGCCGGGCTTCGTTGACAGGCCGCAGCTCGCGGTTGTGTTTGCGCGCCTGAGCGATTCGAGCGCTCCGTTGCTTCGATCGGCTGCGTTTGTTGGGAGTCGGCGCCGCGCACGCCGGTCCACGCGGCTGCGGGAACAGGTCTAGGCCCGCCGGGGAGGTTCGATAGGTCTGACCGGTGGGCGAGATCCACACGACGGTACCGTCGCCAAGTTGTCTGTCACGCCACCCGCCATGGAACTTCTTGCGGCGATGACGTTGACGGCAAAGGCATTTGGGGTTTGTGACAAGTGGTTGATCTACGGCGAGGCGGGTGGTCACATCGTAGAGCCGCATGGAGGCCGCGCTGACGGCCGCAGTGACGGCGCAGGCGCGCGGGATTGCTCGCCGGTCAACGGGATCGTCTTGACCGTCACGTGCATCGTTTGTACGCCTTTCTTCCGCTCGAGAGTGTTACCGCTCAGTGCGGCTCGGAACTGAGAATCCCTCGGAAATGAGAATCACTGCTGGTTGGCGGATATCCGCGTCGCGGTGTCGTGGCGTTTCGGTGAGATGAGGTCTCGGTGGGTGACGATTCGTGTTGCCGTTAGCGAGCGGCTAGACGGTAACATGGGTACACATTGCTGGAGTTCGCATGAAACGGGAGTACATTGGGCGGCGACGGAGAGGCCGAAGGTGCGGAGACCGGCGAACTGGCAGCCCGCCTGAACAAGCTCTTCGAGGTCATGCGTCGGCCGAACACGCCCCCGCTGTCGAACGCCGCGGCCGCGGCCGCGATCACCAGTCAAACCGGCGTCTCGATCAGCCCGGCTTACCTGTGGCAACTCAGAAACGGAGTTAAGGACAACCCGACGGTTCAGCATCTGCGCGCCGCCGCCGAGTTTTTCGGGGTGCCGGCGAGCTATCTCATTGATCGCGACCCAGACCCTCAGGTCGACGCGCAACTCAATCTGCTGCAAGCATTGCGCGATAGCGGGGTGCGGGACTTGGCAATGCGCGCAAGCGGCCTCACTCCGCAGGCGCTCAACAGTATGGCCCTGATTCTTGACCGTGTCCGCGAGCTTGAGCGGCTTCCGCCGATCGCGCCCCCAGATGGCCGTGAGGTGTAGGTGTAAATGGCAATATCGAACGCCGACATGCTGGCGCTGGCGCGCAGCCAGCCGATCCCGGTCCCCTGGGACCGAGACGTCTTCATTCGTAACCTGGCTGAATTGCGGTGCCGCCCAATCAGATTAGTTCCGACCGACACCGCGGCCCTGGCCGGCAGTCCATGCGGGCTCTGGCTGGCTCGCGATAACGACGACCTGATCCTGCACGAGATCGGAACCACCGACTACCACATCGACCAGATCGTGGGCCACGAGATAGGGCACATGCTCCTAGGCCACCTCCGAAGCCCGGCTTTCGGCGCCGACAGAGCGCGCGAACACGACCTGTGCCGCCAAGTCTTGCCCGACATTGATCCTCAAACTGTGCGTGCTGTGCTGGGACGCAGTAACGGTGGCAGCGACCAAGAGCGCGACGCCGAAATGTTCGCTTCCCTGCTCATGATCGCTGCCACCGAAGCCAACGAACGCTCATCGGTGATGATGCGTAGCGCCTTCTTCCGTCGCCAATGACCTCTACCGTCCCGGGCATCATCGCCTGGCCCGTGATCACACTTATGGTGATCACTCTCGCTGCACGCTGGCGCTGGTGCAGGACCAACCTCTACGACACCTACTACAACAATCTGATGGCGTGGCTAATGCTGGCCCAGCTCCTGCGTGAGCACGATGTAGAAGTCGTGTTGTCCAGAAGCGCCCTGATGACCGTCACCACCGCCCAGCAATTGGTTTTCGTTGCGATCATTTTCGCCTCCACCGAATTCATCGGATTCACGATGCTGTGGACTAACCCTTCACCCGTCGAAACGCGCCGCGGTCACCGCTATTACCGGCTAGCCGCGGTCATTTTGTGCGTGGCATTCCTGGTCGCTGCCACCCGTGCCCGCGTCACCGGTCAAACCCTTGAAGTCGCCGGTGGCTGGGACGCGATCTTGGCGTGGAGCTTCAGCCTGACAATGATTCTCGTTCTGGCGGCTCGGGCAGCTTGGATGTTTGCAGCCGAGCTGGGCAAGAGCACCCAGAACCGTGAGTTCCTGCTAGCCGTTGGCGGGCTACTGCTCGGTGTCGTGACCGCGGCAGGCTGCCTGGAGGCGCTGGTCTTGGCCGTGACCGACCAGCTCGGCTGGAGCAACACCCTGAAGTTCCGGCTGTGGTTTCACGGCTTCGAATTCTTCTTTTTAGCAGTCGTCGCCTTTAGCTTCGGTGCGGTTCCGCTCGCAGCGAGACTGCTGTGTTATCTCGGACTGGATCCCACCAGTCGAGCCTGGAATAAATTAGACGCTCTCCGGCTGAGCATGACAACCGCGGTCCCGGAAAGCAGTTTCAACCTCGACCACGGCGACTATCGATTTCAAAAGACCACCCTGCAGCTGCACCAAACCGTTATCGAAATCCGCGACGCTATCCTGCAGCTGAGGCCCTATTTCCGCGACATAGCGCCACATGAGCTGGCTTGGTTTCTCAGGGCAAACTCCGTGCCAACCCGCGAACGCGACGCCGCGACGCACACCTTTGAGCTGGCGCATGCCGCCAAGGCCAAAATCGCAGGCGCCACACCAGGACTACCCGACATGACAACGATCGTGCGCTCCCGATCGACAACGCTCGACGAGGAAGTCGCCGAACTGTTGGCACTTGCGAAATGGTGGAAGCCCGCCCGCGCAGCGGCCGAACAGTTGACCCTGACGGTGCCCGAAGTGAAAGCGAGCTCACCAGCATGACCGCGAACATCTCAACCCCCGCGAGCCAGCTCGACCCCGTTTTCAGTTTCTTATCATCCGTGATCTCAGCACAATCGACTTCCACAAACCCGCCCAAAAAGTGACTGGGCCATCGCTTCGTGGAGCGCGCTCCCTGCTCGGTGACCGACTGCTTATTCACCGCCGACAGCCGCGAACTGAATTGGCGCAAAGCGCTGTCAACATCCTGATGTCATCATCACGAAACCAGCCGTGGGGCTACACCACGAAACGATGGCTACCGCCATACGCGAATTCATCGATGCCTCGAACAGAAAAAGCGCTGTCCGAGGACCTGGGATTGTCGTAGCTCTAGCCGCACTTAGGGCCGTAACCCATCGACCGAGGGCTGTTGGCGTATATATCAGTTGCTGTTGTAGCGGAGTCTTCGATACTGATATAACAAGCTGGTCCGGCAACACACGCTAACCGGTACGGGTCGACGCCTGTCGGCCAGCGGTTGGTGTTGGAGAACGCGCCAATGCTTTAGCGCGGGACTCCGCTCGAGGGGCAAAGGAAGGACTCGCGTGCACCGTCAAGTTGCGCAAGCCTCGGCCGGAGACGGTTCGTCGGCGCATTCGTGGAGGCCAAACGAGGCGGCGGTCCAAGTACCCGTCGTTGCGCTGTTGCCAGGTGACTCGCCACGAACGGACGGCGAGAATAAATCGCACACGGAGCCGATGGCCAATTCGCCGACACCGCAGTATTCCAGTCCGCCTGCCAAGCGGCGTTGCGAGCGAACACAATCAACCAACGGCTAATTTGACTCAAAATTCCCGGCTTCGCCGGCCTCATCCAAGCTAAGCACCACCAACCGCCCGTGAAGCGCAACGGGCGGCCCGCCACCTCGGCGCAGGCACCACCGCACCAGCTAACAGCTAAACACCTCGATAATCCCGGGAGGACACGACGTGCTGCGTCGGATCGCGCTGTTGGCTATCGCCGCGCCGCGGCGGGTCATCGCCGTGGCCGTGCTGGTCTTTGTCGTGGCGTCGGTCTTCGGTATTCCGGTCGTCAAAAGCCTCTCGGCTGGTGGATTTCGGGATCCGGGCTCGGAGTCGACCCGGGCCAGTGGGTTGTTGGCGGACAAGTTCGGTCAAAGCGATCAGCAGATGCTGATCTTGGTGAACGCGCCCGGAGGCGCCCGCAGTGATCAAGCTCGTCAGGTCGGCGCCGATATCGTTGACCACCTGCAACAGTCCCCGTACGTGTTCAACGTGTCCTCGCCGTGGACCTCTGCGCCGCAGGTCGCTGCCGGGCTGGTGGACAAGGACGGCAAGTCCGGGTTGATCGTGGCCAACCTCAAGGGCGGGGAAAACAATGCGCAGAAATACGCCAAAACACTGTCCGATGAAGTCGGGGGCGACCGAGATGGAGTGACCGTGCGCGCCGGCGGCATCGCGATGGCCTACGTGCAGGTCAACGATCAAACCGAGCGTGATCTCGTGTTGATGGAGTCCATCGCGATCCCGTTCAGCTTCCTGGCACTGGTATGGGTGTTCGGCGGCCTTCTGGCGGCGGCATTGCCGATCGCCGTGGGACTCATCGCCGTTGTGGGTTCGATGTCGATCCTGCGCTTGATCACCTTCAACACCGAGGTGTCGATTTTCGCGCTCAACCTGACCACCGCGCTGGGCCTTGCTCTGGCGATCGACTACACGCTGCTGATCGTCAGCCGCTACCGCGACGAGCTGGCCGAAGGCGGCGCCTGCAACGAGGCGCTGATCCGGACTATGGTCACCGCTGGGCGCACCGTGCTGTTTTCGGCGATCACCGTCGCTTTGTCGATGGCCGTGATGGTGTTGTTCCCGATGTACTTTTTGGCGTCGTTCGCCTACGCCGGGGTGGCCACCGTCGCTTTCGCCGGCATCGCGGCGATCGTGGTGACGCCGGCGGCCATCGCGCTGCTGGGGTCTCGGCTGGACGGCCTGGACGTTCGCCGGCTGGCACGTCGGGTGCTGCACCGGCCCGATCAGGTGCGCAAACCACCAGAGCAGCTGTTCTGGTACCGGTCAACCAAGCTCGTGATGCGCCGAGCAGTGCCCATCGGTCTGGCTGTGGTGGCTGTCCTGGTGCTACTGGGGGTTCCATTCCTCGGGGTGAAGTGGGGCTTTTCCGACGACCGCCTGCTGCCGCGCACTGCGTCCGCACATCAGGTGGGCGACCAGCTGCGCAGGGATTTCGCCAACGATTCCGCTGCGGCGGTATCCGTTGTGATCCCCGATGCTCGTGACCTGGACCGGACCGACCTTGACCGCTACGCCGCCGACCTGTCGCGGGTGCCCGATGTATCGGCTGTCACCGCCCCGACCGGAACCTACGCTGGCGGCAACAAGATTGGACCACCGGCGGCGGCGACCGGTGTCGCCGGCGGCAGTGCGTTTTTGACCGTCACCAGCGCAGCGCCGTTGGACTCGCCAGCCTCTGACGTCCAGCTCGACCGGTTACACGACGTGCCGGGTCCAGCTGGGCGGTCGGTCCAGATTACCGGGCTCGCGCAAGCCAACCGCGACACCGTCGACGCCATCACCACGCGGCTGCCATTGGTACTCGGGTTGATCGCGGTTATCACCTTCATGCTGCTGTTTTTGCTCACCGGCAGCGTGGTGTTGCCGCTAAAGGCGTTGATCCTCAACGTGTTATCGCTGACCGCGACGTTCGGCGCGCTGGTATGGATCTTTCAGGAGGGCCATCTTGGCGCCTTGGGAACCACACCTACCGGAACGTTGATCGTCAATATTCCGGTGCTGTTGTTTTGCGTGGCGTTCGGCCTGTCGATGGACTATGAGGTGTTTCTGGTCTCGCGGATCCGCGAGTACTGGCTGGCGTCGTCGCGTACCAGTCAAGACAATGACGAGAGCGTGGCGCTGGCCGTTGCTCGCACCGGGCGCGTAATCACCGCCGCGGCGCTGGTGATGTCAATTTCGTTTGCCGCGCTGACCGCGTCGCAGGTGTCCTTCATGAGGATGTTCGGGCTGGGTCTCACACTTGCCATACTGATGGATGCAACCCTGGTACGCACGGTTCTGGTACCGGCGTTTATGCACTTGCTCGGTCGCTTCAACTGGTGGGCCCCCCAACCGCTGGCATGGCTGCGCGACTGCGTTGGCCTCAGCGAATCCTCCAGCTACCACAAGCACATGACCCCCACTTATGTCGCCGTCGAGGAAAGCTAACTGGCCCAGCGATTCCCAGCAACGAGACGCCGACGCGGCTCACCCGAGTGGCGAGGCGGTCAGCAAAGGATTGCGGAACTGCGCATCAGGCCGCACCGTTTCAACTGAACGATTCTGCGGAAGCCTGGTATGGAGATACTGACACATCAGGGCGGGGCCTCGGCCCGCTCCGCGGTGGCCTCCCGGTACCGCAGCAACGCCGGCACGCCGCCATCCACCCCGGGCGACCAGAGCCGGCTCCTGCCGGTGCGTGGACTCAAAGACATAAGTGGTACGACCCGCACGCGTGGGGCCGCGCCTGCCCGACGAGCTACGGCGTGACAAGAATCTTGCAGTGCCGTTCGGGGTCAGCGAGATCGTCGAACGCCGCGCCCACTCCGTCCAGGCCGACCTCTCCGGTGATCATCGGGGTTGCGTCGATCTCGCCCTCGGCCAGCGCGCGCAGCGTGCCGGCGAACTCCTCCGGGTTGTAGGCCAGGACGAATTGCACGTTGATCTCTTTGGCGATGGCGAAGAACGGATGCACGGTGTCGGGCTGCATGCACACCCCGGCAACGACCAACCGGGTCCCCGGCCGCGCCCGCAACAGGATGTCGTCGATGATTCCGGGCACTCCGACCGCCTCGAACACCACTGCCGCTTTGACGGAGTCAAACGGCGAGCCATCTGCCGGATCTAGCACCCGGTGCGCCCCCATCGCGGTTGCCAACTCTCGCCGTCTCGGTGAAAAGTCCGCTGCCACGACGCTTTCGACACCGCGCGCCCGAAGCGAAGCGACGATCGCAATGCCGATGGGACCGCAACCGATCACCAGCGCAGTTTCGCCGGCCGTGATGTTCGACTTGTTGACGGCGTGCAATCCCACCGCCATCGGCTCGGTCAGGGCGGCATGTTTGAGGTCGAGGCCGTTGGGGATGGGTAGCAACAGCGGGGCCGAGAGCAGCATCCGTTCGGCGTAGCCGCCCATCGTGGTGTTGCTGTAGACGATCGGCTCGACGCCCTTGGTAGACAACAACACCGGGATCGAGGTGACCAGCGTCCCCGGCGCGTGCGTTTCGGTTTCGGGTCCGGCTTCGAGTATCTCGGCGCTGAATTCATGACCCATGAAGACGTCGCCGCTCAGATCGACGTCCATCCCCGTGCCGGCATCGCCCGCCATCCGTCCGCCAAGCGTCAGTACCTGATCGCCGTGGGCGGCGAAATGCAGGTCGGAGCCGCAGATTCCACAGGCACGCACGGCAACAAGGACCTGACCGGGTCCGGGCACCGGTTCGGGCACATCGTCCCGGTAGACCATCCGGCTGTGTCGCAAAACGGCGGCACGCATCAGTTCGCCACGCCTTTCTGTTCGTCGACATGCTTCTGTTCGTCGACATGCTCGGTGATGGCTTTGACTACGGCCTGACCGGCGCGGCCAATGAGCTGTTCGCGATTGTCTCTGGCCCAGTCGTGAGATGACCGGGGCGCTTCGAGTTGTCCCTTGAAGTAGGGAATCACTCTGCGCGCGAACAGGTCATAGCAGTGATAGGTGGCCTCGGGTGAGGCCCAGTCGTGGCCGAGCATCAGCAGTGTCCCGAAACCGCCCGACCGTTCCTGCAGATCTTCGATGTAGGCGATTGCGTCGTCCGGTGTGCCGATACAGCAATTTCCTTGCGCGGCATACTCGGCAACGAATTCGCGGGGCGATTGAGTGCCGCCGACCGAGTTGGACAGCGGGACGAACCCGGCCGCGCCGAAATAGTTCGCGAAATCCTGTAGCCCGTAGACGCAGTCGTCGATCGCTTGGTCCCGGCTGTCCGCAATGTGCATGATGCTCAATACGCGCCAATCGGCCCGGTCCGGCTCGCCCCGACCGGCTTTTGCCGCCTGTTCGCGGACAATCTCCCAGGTGTTTTCCACCGCGGCGTAACCGCCGGGCACCGACATCGACAGCGAAAGCAGCGACGTACCCAGCGAGCCTGCCAGTCGGGGTCCGGACGGCGAAATCATTGCCGCCGTGGAGATTTCCGGATAGGGCCAGGTGTAGGGCCGGATGTGCAACTGCGCGTCCTGCAGTGTGAACCAGTCGGAGTGGCGGTCGATCCGTTCCGTGGGCGCTGCGCGAAACAGTGCCAGGATTGCCTCAAGCGACTCGTGCATCATCCGCCGCTGCTCGACCGGGTCGATACCCATCATGTAGGCGTCCGACGGCAGCGCGCCCGGACCGGTACCGAACATGACGCGGCCGCGGGTCAGGTGATCCAGCAGTACCCAGCGGTCGGCCACCATGAGTGGATGGTGGTAGGGGAGCGAGACCACTCCAGTGCCCAGCCGGATGTGCTTGGTCCGCTCCGCCGCGGCGGCGATGAACACCTCCGGGCAGGCGATGAGCTCGTATCCGCCGGAGTGATGCTCGCCGAACCACGCTTCATCGAACCCCAGGCGGTCCAGTGCGACGACCCGGTCCATGTCGTATTCCAATGCCAGCGTGGGGGATTGGCCGGTCGGATGAAACGGCGTGATAAAAACGCCGAAGCGCAGTGGAGCGCTCATCGCAATTCCAATCCGTTGAGGAAGTCCAACAGCACCGCATTGACCTCGTCGGGTCGCTCCTGCTGTATCCAGTGCCCCGCGCCGTCGAGCATCACTTGACGGTACGGGCCGGAGATCACCTCCGACGCGCGGTCCGCACGGGTGAACGCCAACACGGGATCGGCTGTTCCGGCGATGAACAACGACGGCACCGAGATTTTCGCGCCGGCGAGTTCAGGGGTGGTCTCCCAGTTCCGGTCCAAATTGCGATACCAGTTCAGGCCGCCGGTGAACCCGGTCCGGGCAAACTCGCAGATGTAGTGGTCGAGTTCGTCCTGGCTGATCCAGTCCGGCAGCCGGTCCGGCTCAGGAAGCCGATCGATGAAGCCTTCCGGGCCCGGGGCTACCATCCGCAACGCCGCCCCCTCGTCGCCGGGCGGCCGCAGGCCACCGATCATCCGGCGCATCGTGCGGGCGGGGTCCCCGTTGAGTTCGGCGTCCGCCACACCTGGTTCCTGGAAGTACAGCATGTAGAAGAAGTTCTCCCCGAATACGCTGCGGAAGCGCTGCGTCGGTGGAACTTGCGCGCGCGGCAGCACCGGCACGCTCAGCCCGGCAACCGCTGCGACCCGGTCCGGGTGCAGCAATGGGGCATTCCAGACCACCATGGAACCCCAGTCGTGGCCAATCCAGACGGCGCGCTGAGCGCCGACGTCGTCGAGCAGGCCCACCAGGTCGCCCGTCAACTCGTGGATGTCATAGGCGTCGACCGCGTCCGGACGAGACGAGCCGCCATAGCCGCGCTGATCGGGTGCCAGCACGTGGTAGCCCGCGTCGACGAGAGCCGGAATCTGGTGCCGCCACGAGTAGGCAAGTTCGGGAAAACCGTGGGCCAGGATCACCACAGGTGCGCCGCGTTCGCCGGCCTCAATCACCCGCAGCTGCACACCGTTGGTATTGACCAGCCGTTCGGTCGATAGCGGCTTCGATAAGGGCATGCCTCACCAAATCACAACGACACCCCGCTGAGAAGGGCCGGCTACCGCGTCAGCTTCCAGCTCCTCACCTCGAACGGCATCAGTGCCGCGCTCGCCGTCCGCTTCTGGGGCTCTTCCATCAGTGTCACGGCAGCGGCCTTCCAGCCCTCCGCCGTCACGGCGAAATCGCCACGGCGGCCAGCGGGTTCGTAGACGCGGAATACCAGGCCCTTGCCGTCCTCGGCGGGTTTCAGCGCCGAGAACGCCGCTGGGATGCCTGCAACGCGGAGCGGCTTCACCGTACCCAAAGCCAGGCCCGATACGTCTTTCGCCAGCAGCGGCTGGTTCAGGTCCTCGGCCTCCTCGCGGACGCCGCCCTCGTGCCAGTCGCCTTCATGCGGCAGCAACGCGTAGGCGAAACTCTGTGTGCCCTCGTCAGCGAGCGGATCGGGATAGATCGGCGAGCGGAGCAGGCTCATGCCGAGCAGATTGCCCTTCACGTTGTGGCCGTACTTCGCGTTGTTGAGCAGCGCCACGCCGAAACCCGGCTCGCTGAGGTCGATGAAGCGATGCGCCGCCGCTTCGTACATCGCCTGGTCCCAGCTCGTATTGGCGTGCGTCGGGCGCATCACCACGCCATTCGCGCATTCGAACGTCGCTGTTCGGGAGCGCGCCGCGACTGGCGTCACGGTGCGCAGGAACACGCGGCGATCGTGCCAGTCGAGCGTCGTCTCGATATCGAGACGCGGTGCGTTGGCGGTCAGCACATAGGTCTGGGTAATTGTCGAGTCGCGGTATTTGCGCACGACGAGGACGGCAGCGCGATGCGGGCCGTCCTCGACCAGATCGAGGCTCTCGAGCTGGGTCAGCGCTTCGCCGCGTTCGGCATAGTCGTCCTCCACGTCCCAGGCGTCCCAGCTGCGCGGCTTATCAACCGGATAGGCCCAGAGCTGGTTGCCCGGCCCGGCCAGCGCCTCGCGCCCGGTCGGCTTGTGGATCAGTGACGAGATGGTGCCGTCGGCGGCGATCGTGGCCTTCAGAACCGCGTTTTCCAGCGTCGTTTTGGAGGCTGTGAGTCCCGATGCCGCGGCGACGTCACGACCGACCACCGCGACGCCGAGCGGCGGAACCGTGCCGGAGCCTGACACGACCTGACCATCCTTCACGGCGTAATTGAGCCGACGCGTCGTCAGCGACGGATTGACCACCAGCGTCGAGTCGCCCTGCGCCTTAGGCAACTGCGCCGCGATGGCGCACAACGCCTCGGCCTGCGTCGCCTTGCCGGCGTCGATGGCCTCGCCGAGCTCGCGCTCGGCATCCTGAAAGACCTCGCGGATCGACGAGCCGGGCAGGATGTCGTGGAACTCGTTCTTCAGCACGAAACGCCAGTGCGCCTCGAGGCTCTCGGGTGCCGCGGCGCCGAGCAGATGGGCCAGCGACGCCGCGGTCTCGGCGGTGATCAGCGCCCGCTCGGCCTGGCGGTGCATGCGCTTGACGCCCGAATGGGTGGTCAGCGTCGCCCGGTGCAGCTCGAGATAGATTTCGCCCGACCAAACCGGCAGCGTCACCTCGGTGGCGCGCTTCTGGGCGTTGGCGAAGAAATCGGCGATGTGGCCCCAACGGGCCTTTGGGATCGCCGGGAAGGCGCGAAGCTGCACTTCGCGCTCGACCATCTCGGGCGTCGGACCGCCGCCGCCATCGCCAAAACCGACCGAAAGCAGCGAGGTGTCGTGGTGGACCTTGCCACGGAAATTGCGCCAGGTCGGCACATAGGCCTCGGGCCGCACTTCGCCGTTGTACCCGTTGATCGGATTGTCGAAGGTGTGGGTCAGCACGCGGCTGCCGTCGAGTCCTTCCCACCAGAACATGTCGTTTGGAATCCGGTTCGTCTCGGACCAGTTGACCTTGATGGTGAAGAAATTGTCCATGCCGCCCTGCTTCAACAGCTGCGGCAGCGCGCCCGAAAAACCGAAGCAGTCGGGCAGCCAGCAGACGGTCTGGCGCTTGCCGAAATGCTTTTCGAAATAGCGCTGACCGTAGAGGATCTGGCGCCCCAGCGACTCACCGGTCGGCATGTTTGTGTCGGGCTCGACCCACATGCCGCCGATGGTTTCCCATTGGCCGGAGGCGACGCGCGCCTTGATCGCGGTGAGCAGTGCCGGGTCGTCCTCTTCCAGCTGCGCGTAGTAATGCGCCGTCGACTGGTTGAAGCGGAAGTCGCCGGAGGCTTCCATCAGGCCGAGCACGGTGTGAAAAGTGCGGCGCAACTTGCGGCGTGTCTCGGCATAGGGCCACAGCCAGGCAAGATCGATATGCGCATGACCGGTGAGCAGCAGCTCGCCCTCCTGTGGATATTTCTTTTTCAGGGTGCGCAGCTCGTCGATCAGCGTGTCATAGGCCAGGGCAACGCTCTGTCGCTGTGCCTGGTCGAGCGCAACGATCGGCTGGATGCTGGGCGGCAACTCCCAGATGTCCTGCTGCTGCGGCGACGGCGCCATGTGGGCGATGTAGTTTTGCGTGCCCGACGGCCAATCGAGGCTGCGCTGGCAGGCTTCGGCGACCTTTACCAAATGCGGCACCACTTCGTGGCCGCCCAGCGTGACCGCCGCCTCGTGCACCTGGTGTAGAAGCAAATGGAGCCGGTGCACCGGCTGGTCGATCCACTGCAGCTCGGCGCGGTTGAGGCGCGGTGCCCGCACCGGCACGCCGAAGGGCTCGCGCGCGGTGCTCTCGGCGCTGATCGCCACCTGCCGGTGCTTCAGCGGAAACTCACGGTGATGGGGGTCGATGCCGAAGGAGACGGCGTCGCCGTCGGGGTAACTCAGCGTCGCCAGGCTCTCTCCGCCGAGATCGAGCACCAGGCGGGTTTCCTCCAGCGGCCAGTGCGCCGGCACTTCGGCGCTGGCGGCGAATTTGTGCACGCCCTCGCGGCAGCACCAGGCGCCGCCGACCTCGATCGGCTTGCCGTCCAGGCACCAGCCGTTGACGATCACGCCCTCGCGGGCACGCCAGTATTTGAGCTCCTCGGTGCGCACCTTCAGACGATCGAGCCGCTGATGAATCGCCAACGCCATGATTTTCGCTTTCCCTGCCTTTACGCGTGTCTAGACGTGTCTAGACGGGCCTTATCCACGGTTCTATTGCAACGTTGCAACGGGTGCAACAAACGCGAGGCTCGGGAACCGCCCCTCGTTGATCAATGGGTATGGCACCCCGGCTCCGCCGGAGCTGGCGATCGCCGCGAGCGGTAGCCTGGACTTTTCAGCTGTGTGTATGCGCATGTATAGGGAAGGACCTGGCCGGAACGGCCGATGATCGATGAACCGGAAAAACGTGATTCGCACCGTCGCGGCGATCGCAGTAGTCGTCCTGCTCGGCTGGTCGTTCTTCTATTTCAGCGACGACACTCGCGGTTTCAAGCCCGTCGACACGTCAGTCGCGATGACTCAGATCAACACCGGCAACGTCAAGACCGCACAGATCGATGATCGCGAGCAGCAACTGCGATTGACCCTGAACAAGGGTAACAACGACACCGAGAATTCGGACAAGATCATCACCAAATACCCCAACGGGTATGCCGTCGACCTGTTCAATGCGCTCACCGCCAAGAACGCCAAGGTCAGCACGGTCGTCAACGAGGGCAGCATCCTGGGGGAGCTGCTGGTCTACCTGCTGCCGCTGTTGTTATTGGTGGGCCTCTTCGCGATGTTCTCCCGCATGCAAGGCGGCGCCCGGATGGGCTTCGGCTTCGGCAAATCTCGCGCCAAACAGCTCTCGAAGGACATGCCCAAGACCACCTTTGAGGACGTGGCGGGAGTCGACGAGGCGGTCGAGGAGCTCTACGAGATCAAGGATTTCCTGCAGAACCCGACGCGGTACCAGGCATTGGGCGCCAAGATTCCGAAGGGCGTCCTCCTGTACGGGCCACCGGGAACCGGCAAGACGCTGCTGGCCCGCGCCGTAGCGGGGGAGGCCGGGGTGCCGTTCTTCACCATCTCCGGTTCGGACTTCGTCGAGATGTTCGTCGGCGTCGGTGCCTCGCGGGTGCGTGATCTGTTCGAACAGGCCAAGCAGAACAGCCCGTGCATCATCTTCGTCGACGAGATCGACGCGGTCGGTCGCCAGCGCGGCGCCGGGCTGGGCGGTGGCCACGACGAGCGCGAGCAGACGCTGAATCAGTTGCTGGTCGAGATGGACGGCTTCGGTGAGCGCGCCGGCGTCATCCTGATTGCCGCGACCAACCGGCCCGACATCCTGGACCCGGCGCTGCTGCGACCCGGACGTTTCGACCGGCAGATCCCGGTGTCCAACCCCGACCTGGCAGGCCGCCGCGCGGTGCTGCGAGTGCATTCCAAGGGCAAGCCGATCGCTCCGGACGCCGACCTGGACGGACTGGCCAAGCGGACCGTCGGGATGACCGGTGCGGACCTGGCCAACGTCATCAACGAATCGGCCCTACTGACCGCCAGGGAGAACGGCACCGTCATCAGCGGCGCCGCCCTGGAAGAAGCGGTGGACCGCGTGATTGGGGGCCCGCGCCGCAAGGGCCGCCTCATCAGCGAGAAAGAGAAGAAGATCACCGCCTACCACGAGGGTGGGCACACCCTGGCGGCTTGGGCCATGCCCGACATCGACCCGGTCTACAAGGTGACGATCCTGGCCCGCGGACGTACCGGCGGGCATGCGGTGGCCGTACCCGAGGAAGACAAAGGACTGCGGACCCGCTCGGAGATGATCGCGCAACTGGTGTTCGCCATGGGTGGGCGCGCGGCCGAAGAGCTGGTCTTTCGCGAGCCCACCACCGGCGCGGTGTCCGACATCGAGCAGGCCACCAAGATCGCCCGCGCGATGGTCACCGAATACGGCATGAGTTCCAAGCTCGGCGCAGTCAAATATGGGACCGAACACGGCGACCCTTTCCTGGGCCGCACCATGGGCAATCAGGCCGACTACTCCCACGAGGTCGCCCGCGACATCGACGACGAGGTCCGCAAGCTCATCGAGGCCGCGCACACCGAAGCGTGGGAGATCCTCACCGAATACCGCGACGTGCTTGACACGTTGGCCGGCGAGCTGTTGGAAAAAGAAACCCTGCACCGGCCCGAGCTGAAGGCAATCTTCGCCGACGTCGAAAAGCGTCCCCGGCTCACCATGTTCGACGACTTCGGTGGCCGCATCCCCTCGGATAAGCCGCCGATCAAGACGCCCGGCGAGCTGGCGATCGAGCGCGGCGAGCCCTGGCCCCCGCCGGTTGTCGAGCCGGCCTTCAAGGCGGCTATTGCGCGGGCCAGCCAGGCCGCCGAGGCTGCCCGATCCGAGGCCGATAGAAATACGAACGGCGGCAACGGTTCTCACGGTGCCCAGCCCAACTATGGTGCTCCGGCCGGCTGGCAGGCGCCCGGATGGCCGCCGCAGCAGGGTCATTACCCACCCCCGTCTGACCAGTCCGGTGAGGACGTCAGCAGGTCCAACCCGCCAGCCCACGGCTGACGAACGGAGGATTCGATGGCGTTGCCAGATTCCCGCACCGCGCTCGGCGGTATACGGTCGTTCGACCAGCCACGTGCCGAGGCTGCGATCCGCGAGTTGCTGCTCGCGATCGGCGAAGACCCGGAGCGAGATGGTCTACGGGAAACGCCTGCTCGCGTTGCCCGCGCGTACCACGAGATGTTCTCCGGTCTTTACATCGATCCCGACTCGGTGCTGAACACCATGTTCGACGAAGAGCACAACGAGCTGGTGATCGTTAAGGAAATCCCGATGTACTCCACGTGTGAGCACCATCTGGTTTCGTTTCACGGTGTGGCCCATGTCGGTTACATTCCCGGCAAGGACGGCAGGGTGACCGGCCTGTCGAAGATTGCCCGGCTGGTGGATCTTTACGCCAAGCGGCCCCAGGTCCAGGAGCGCCTGACGAGCCAGATCGCCGACGCGATGGTCGACCGGCTCGATCCGTGTGGGGTGATCGTCGTCATCGAGGCCGAGCACCTATGTATGGCGATGCGCGGTGTCCGCAAGCCCGGAGCCGTCACTACGACGTCCGCTGTGCGCGGTCAGTTCAAAACCGATGCCGCTTCTCGCGCCGAAGCGCTCGACCTGATCCTGCGTAAGTGAGTCGGCTCAACCTGTGCGGGTTATGGGGGTCCTGAACGTCACTGACGACTCGTTCTCAGATGGCGGGCGTTATCTCGACGCGGACGGCGCTGTGGCGCACGGTCTGGCGCTGGCCGCCGAAGGCGCGCAGATAATCGACGTCGGCGGCGAGTCGACCCGGCCCGGGGCCACCCAAGTCGACCCCCGAGTCGAGCTTGCTCGGGTGGTTCCCGTCATCAAAGAGCTTGCGGCGCAGGGTATTACGATCAGTATCGACACAATGCACGCGGATGTTGCACGGGCGGCGCTACAGAGCGGTGCGCAGATCGTCAACGATGTCTCCGGTGGGCGAGCCGATCCCGCGATGGCGCCACTGGTGGCTGAAGCCGGCGTGCCGTGGGTGCTGATGCATTGGCGATCGGTGTCGGCGCGACACCCCCACGAGGCGCCGCACTACCGCGACGTGGTGGCCGAGGTGCGGGCCGATTTACTCGCCAGCGTTGACGATGCGGTGGATGCCGGTGTTGACCCGGCGAAGCTGGTGATCGACCCTGGTCTCGGCTTCGCCAAGACGGGACAACATAATTGGGCGCTGTTGCAAGCGTTGCCTCAGTTTGTCGCCACCGGGATCCCGGTACTGCTGGGGGCGTCGCGCAAGCAGTTCCTCGGCACGCTGTTGGCGGGCCCCGACGGGTCGCCGCGACCGCCTGATGGGCGGGAGACGGCGACCGCGGTGATTTCCGCACTCGGCGCCCTGCACGGGGCCTGGGGTGTGCGGGTGCATGACGTGCGGGCGTCGGTAGATGCCGTCAAGGTCGTGGAGGCCTGGACGGGTGTCTGATCGAATCGAGTTGCGCGGCTTGAAAGTTCATGGCCGACACGGAGTGTTCGAGCACGAGCGCCAAAACGGGCAGGACTTTCTCGTCGACGTCACCGTGTGGATAGACCTGGCCCGCGCGGCCGTAAGCGACGACCTGGCCGACACCTACGACTATGCCGCTTTGGCGCGGCTGGCTGCCGACATTGTGACCGGACCGCCGCGCAACCTGATCGAAAGCGTTGGCGGTGAAATCGCCGACCGGGTGATGGACGACGAACGCGTGCATGCCGTCGAGGTGGTTGTCCACAAGCCTCAGGCCCCCATTCCACAGCAGTTCGGCGATGTCGCGGTGGCGGTCCGGCGGTCGCGGCGCGGTGGCCGCGGTTCGGTGATCCCCGCGGGCACGGTGCTATGACGCGGGTCGTCCTTTCGATCGGTTCCAACCTCGGCGACCGGTTGGCGCGGCTGCAGTCGGTCGTCGACGGACTCCAGAAAGAGGAGTCGGTAACGCTGCTGGCGGTCTCGCCGGTCTATGAGACGGCCCCGTGGGGTGGCGTGGAGCAGGCGCCGTTCCTCAACGCGATATTGGTCGCCGACGACCCGGCGCGCGACGGGCAGGCCTGGTTACGCCGGGCCCAGCAATTCGAGGGGGACGCGAGCCGGATTCGCGGGGAGCGCTGGGGGCCGCGCACCCTCGACGTCGACCTGATCGCCTGCCACCAGTTCGGGCAGGGCCGCGCAGCCCCGGAAAAGGAAGTGATCGCGCGCGACAGCAATCTGACGCTGCCGCATCCAATGGCCCATCTGCGGGCGTTCGTGATGGTCCCGTGGCTGGACGTCGACCCGGATGCTGAGTTGACGCTCGCGGGTGGGACGCGGCGCATCGCTGCGTTGTTGGCCGAACTCGATCCGGCCGACCGAGAGGGCGTGCGGCTGTACAAACGAACGCTGGAAAGCTGATGGGACCGACCCGGAAACGTGATCTGACGGCCGCGGTCGTCGGCGCAGCGGTGGTCGGCTATCTGCTGGTTGTCGTGCTGTACCGGTGGTTTCCGCCCATCACCGTGTGGACTGGTCTGTCGCTGCTCGCGGTCGCTATCGCCGAGGCGCTGTGCGCGCGCTACGTGCGGGCCAAGATAAACGACGGCGAGATCGGCGATGGGCCCGGGCTGCTACACCCCCTTACGGTGGCGCGCAGCCTGATGGTCGCCAAGGCGTCGGCGTGGGTGGGTGCGCTGGTCCTGGGCTGGTGGGTCGGGGTGTTGGTGTATTTCCTGCCGAGGCGATCGTGGCTGCGAGTCGCGGAGCAAGACACCGCCGGAACGCTGGTGGCCGCCGGTAGTGCGTTGGCGTTGGTGGTTGCCGCACTGTGGCTGCAGCATTGCTGTAAGTCTCCGCCGGATCCGACCCAGCAGGGCGAGGGTGCGGACGGATAAACCCAGGTGAGAATCGCCGGAGTCGTGCGACACGCGGAACGAACTCGCACAGGTACAGTCAGGCCATGACCGTTCTGTCCCGCGGCGGCCGGGTCCGGCGCGGCGGACGCAGGCCGGGTTGGGTGCTATTGACGGCGTTGCTGGTCCTCGCCATAGCGGCCAGTTCAGCGCTGGTTTTCACCGATCGCGTGGAACTTCTCAAGCTCGCTGTGATCCTGGCGCTGTGGGCCGCAGTCGCGGGCGCATTCGTGTCGGTGATCTACCGCAGGCAAAGCGATGCCGACCAGTCCCGGGTGCGTGATCTGAAATTGGTCTACGACCTACAGCTGGACCGGGAAATCTCGGCCCGCCGCGAGTACGAGCTGACCGTCGAATCCCAGCTGCGCCGCGAACTTGCCTCCGAGCTGCGCGCCCAGGCCGCCGACGATGTGGCGGTACTGCGCGCCGAACTGGCCGCGCTGCGAACGAGCCTGGAGATCTTGTTCGACACCGACCTCGAGCAGCGCCCCGCGCTGGAAACCCTGGAATCAGAGCCCGCCCCCGGGCGACCGGTCGATTGGGTGGCCAGCGATCGGCCCACCTCGGTCCGTCAGGACAACCCCGCCGCCACCCGTCCCGATGAGGCCGCGATCATCGATGTCCCGGAGGAGCCGCTGTTGCCGCCCCGGCAGCCGCCGCCGGCGCGAGAGCCGATCCGGCCACCGCCCCCGGCGCCGCAGCCGCGATTCGAGCCTCGCCACCGGCCGCCGCCGACCCCCCCGCCGCCACCACCGCAGTGGCTGCCTCCCGGTCCGCCGCCGCCGGCGACATCTGGCCGGCGACGGCGCGACCGGCAGGTGGAAGCTGAGCAGCCAACCGAACCGCCACCGCCATACGGCGAGACCGGTCGCAGGTCGCGGTCGCGTCATTCGGCGGAGTACCGCGACTACGGCGTCAGCAACTTCGCGCCGCCACCGCCCGCCACCGCGCCGGCACCGCCGCCCGTGCCGGCGCCGGCACCCGAGCCGGCACCGCCACCACGGTTGGCGCCGCCGCCCCCTCCCGAGCCGGCGCCCCGGCACCGGGGCGCGGAACAGCCGGATGGGTCGCACGCGCGTGCGGCTGATACCGGTGGCCAGTCTGTTGCCGACCTGCTGGCGCGGCTGCAGATCGAGCCGAGCGGCGGCGGCCGGCGTCGTCGACGTGACGGCTGACACTGCGGACCGGATCGGAAATCGACTACAGTCTTGATGACCGTCCGGTACCCGTTACACGGGACTGGAACGAACGAATACACATGTGAGGTCGTCTGCGATGGTGCAGCTCGACGGTTTGCGCCCGGCCAGGCTCAAAGTGGGGATCATCTCCGCCGGCCGGGTGGGCACCGCACTCGGCGTCGCGCTGGAGCGCGCCGACCACGTCGTCGTCGCTTGCAGCGCCGTTTCCCACGCTTCGCGGCTGCGAGCGGAGCGTCGGCTGCCCGACACCCCGGTGTTACCAACGCCCGATGTGGCCGCCTCAGCTGAGCTGCTGCTATTGGCGGTTCCTGACAGCGAGCTGGCCGGCCTGGTGGCCGGCTTAGCGGCCACTTCGGCGGTACCGCCGCAGACGATCGTGGCGCATACTTCGGGCGCCAACGGCATCGGCATTCTGGCGCCACTGACCGAGGACGGCTGCATACCGCTGGCGATTCACCCGGCGATGACGTTCACCGGCTCCGACGAGGACATCAGCCGGCTACCGGACACCTGCTTCGGGATCACCGCGGCCGACGACGTCGGGTACGCAATCGCGCAATCGCTGGTTCTGGAAATGGGTGGGGAGCCGTTCTGTGTCCGCGAGGACGCCCGAGTGCTGTACCACGCCGCTCTGGCCCATGCCGGCAACCACCTCGTCACGGTGCTCGCCGACGCGCTCGAAGCGCTACGGGCCGCGCTTCGCGGCAGCGAGCTGCTTGGCCAGCAATGCATCGATGACCAGCCGGGTGGCATCGCCGAACGCATCGTCGGGCCGTTGGCCAGGGCGGCGCTGGAGAACACCCTGCAGCGTGGTCAGGCCGCGCTCACCGGGCCGGTCGCCCGCGGCGATGCGGCCGCGGTCGCCGAACATCTGGCCGCCCTGGCCCGGGTTGACCCGGACCTGGCCCAGGCGTATCGGGTCAACGCCTTGCGGACCGCTCAGCGTGCACACGCCCCGAAGGCCGTCGTTGAGGTGCTGGCCCAGTGACAGGGGACAAGACGCCGTCCTTCAAAGCGGGTGAACTCAACGTCTACTCAACGCCGAGCGATGTCACCGGGGTCAGCCGCGCGATACGGCACACCGGACGGCGAGTGATGTTGGTGCCCACCATGGGCGCGCTGCACGACGGGCACTTAGCCCTGGTGCGCGCCGCCAAACGGGTTCCCGGCTCGGTGGTCGTGGTGTCGATCTTCGTCAATCCGCTGCAATTCGGCGCCGGCGAAGACCTTGACGCCTACCCGCGGACCCTCGACAACGATCTGGCGATGGTGCGCGATGAGGGTGTGGAGATCGTGTTCGCCCCAACCCCCGCGATGATGTATCCGAACGGTCTGCGTACCACTGTGCAGCCCGGTCCGCTGGCGGCAGAACTCGAGGGCGGTCCCCGGCCCACCCACTTCGCAGGGGTGCTGACCGTCGTGCTCAAGCTGATCCAGATCGTGCGCCCCGACCGGGTGTTCTTCGGCGAGAAGGACTACCAGCAGCTGGTGCTGATCCGGCAAATGGTCGCAGACTTGAACGTCGACGTCGTGGTTGCCGGAGTGCCGACCGTACGGGAGAAGGACGGGTTGGCGATGTCGTCGCGCAACCGGTATCTCGACCCGACACAGCGCGAATTGGCCGCGACCCTGTCCGCGGCGCTCACCGCCGGGGCGCACGCCGCGCTGGCTGGCGGACAATCCGCGCTGGCCGCAGCGCGCGCGGTGCTCGACGCGGTGCCCGGCCTGACCGTCGACTACCTGGAGTTGCGCAACCCTGAACTTGGTCCCGCGCGGGCCGGCGAATCTGGTCGGCTGCTGGTCGCTGCCAGGGTGGGGAGCACCAGACTGTTGGACAACATCGCGATCGAGATCGGAACTTCGCCGGTACCTGTGCGGCCGGACGTTAAGGAAGACGCCCAATCATTTAGGAGGAACTGATGTTTCGGACAATGCTGAAGTCGAAAATCCATCGCGCCACGGTCACCCAGGCCGACCTGCACTACGTCGGTTCCGTGACTATCGACGCCGACTTGATGGACGCGGCGGACCTGCTCGAGGGCGAACAGGTGACCATTGTCGACATCGATAACGGCGCCCGGCTCGTCACCTACGCGATCACCGGCGAGCGTGGCACCGGCATCATCGGAATCAACGGCGCCGCAGCACATCTCGTTCACCCGGGCGATCTGGTGATCTTGATCGCGTACGGAACCATGGAGGACGCCGAGGCGCGCGCCTACCAACCCCGGATCGTATTCGTCGACAACCAGAACATGCCGATCGATCTTGGGCACGATCCAGCGTTCGTCCCCGCTGATGCGGGGGAGCTGCTGGACCCCCGGATCGGCGTGCGATAGCCGTGCTGCTGGCGATCGACGTCCGCAACACCCACACTGTCGTCGGGTTGCTGTCCGGATCCAAGGAGCACGCAAAGGTCGTGCAGCACTGGCGGATTCGCACCGAGTCCGAGGTCACCGCCGACGAACTTGCGCTGACCATCGACGGCCTGATCGGCGACGATTCCGAGCGGCTCACCGGCGCCGCCGCTCTGTCGACGGTCCCGTCGGTGCTGCACGAGGTGCGGGTAATGCTCGATCAGTACTGGCCCTCGGTGCCGCACGTGTTGATCGAACCGGGGGTGCGCACCGGTATCCCGCTGCTGGTTGACAACCCGAAAGAGGTGGGTGCCGACCGGATCGTGAATTGCCTGGCGGCGTTCCACAAGTACGGCAAGGCCGCCATCGTCGTCGACTTCGGATCGTCGATCTGCGTGGACGTGGTTTCGGCCAAGGGGGAGTTTCTTGGCGGCGCCATCGCGCCCGGCGTGCAGGTGTCTTCGGACGCCGCCGCGGCACGGTCTGCGGCGCTGCGTCGCGTCGAGCTGTCGCGGCCCCGCTCGGTGATTGGCAAAAACACTGTCGAATGCATGCAGGCCGGTGCGGTGTTCGGCTTTGCCGGGCTGGTCGACGGCTTGGTGGCGCGCATCCGCGAGGATGTGGACGGCTTTTCCAGCGATCTGGGCGATCAAGTTGCGATCGTGGCCACCGGACACACCGCCCCGCTGCTGCTGGCCGAACTGCATACCGTCAACCACTACGACCAGCATCTGACCCTTGATGGCCTGCGGCTGGTCTTCGAGCGCAACCAAGACACCCAGCGCGGTCGCCTCAAGACCGCGCGCTGACGGGCCCGGCCAACGGTCATTAAGCTGGCACGTCGTGACCTTTGAAGCTCCCCCGGCAGCCGACGCAGACCTTCCTGAGCAGTTCCGGATCCGCAGAGACAAGCGTGCTCGGCTGCTGGCCGAGGGGCGCGACCCGTATCCGGTCGCCGTCGAACGCACTCACACCTTGGCTCAGGTCCGGGCCGCTCACCCCGACCTGGCGATCGACTCGGCGACCGAGGAATTCGTGGGCGTCGCGGGCCGGGTGATATTCGCGCGTAATTCCGGAAAGCTTTGCTTTGCCACACTCCAAGACGGCGACGGCACCAATCTGCAGGTGATGATCAGCCTGGATAAGGTCGGTCAGGAATCGCTTGACGCGTGGAAGGCCGACGTCGATCTGGGCGACATCGTCTATGTGCATGGCAACGTGATCAGCTCACGACGCGGCGAGTTGTCTGTTTTTGCCGATTCGTGGCAGATGGCAGCCAAGTCGTTGCGGCCGCTGCCGGTGGCTCACAAGGAAATGAGCGAAGAATCGCGGGTTCGGCAGCGCTATGTCGATCTGATTGTCCGCCCGGAAGCACGTACGGTGGCGCGCCAGCGAATCGCCGTTGTCCGTGGGATACGGAACGCACTGGATCGGCGCGGGTTTCTGGAAGTGGAGACGCCTATCTTGCAGACGCTGGCCGGCGGTGCGGCGGCCCGGCCTTTCGTCACACATTCCAATGCTCTGGACATGGATCTCTACCTGCGCATCGCACCGGAACTGTTCCTCAAGCGCTGTGTCGTGGGTGGTTTCGACAAGGTCTTCGAACTAAATCGGGTCTTCCGAAACGAAGGATCCGATTCCACACATTCACCGGAATTTTCGATGTTGGAGACCTACCAGACCTACGGAACCTATGACGATTCGGCGGTCGTCACCCGTGAGCTTATTCAAGAGGTGGCGGACGAGGCGATCGGAACCAGACAACTGCAGCTGCCCGACGGTAGTCGGTACGACATAGACGGAGAATGGGCATCGATAGAAATGTATCCGTCCCTCTCCGCCGCCCTGGGTGAAGAGATCACGCCGCAGACTTCGGTCGATCGGCTACGCGCCATCGCGGATCGGCTGGGCTCCGAGAGCGGCCTGGAGATTCCTGACGACCGCGGATATGGACACGGCAAACTGGTCGAGGAACTGTGGGAGCACACGGTGGGAAACAGCTTGACCGCGCCCACATTTGTCAAGGATTTTCCAGTGGAGACAACGCCTTTGACGCGCCAGCACCGCAGTATCCCGGGTGTGACCGAGAAGTGGGACCTCTACTTCCGTGGTTTTGAACTGGCAACCGGGTACTCCGAATTAATCGATCCGGTCATACAACGGGAGAGATTCGAGCAACAAGCGCGCGCCGCCGCAGCAGGTGACGACGAGGCGATGGCGCTTGACGAGGATTTTCTCGCGGCCCTGGAGTATGCGATGCCACCGTGCACCGGAACCGGAATGGGTATCGATCGGTTGTTGATGGCATTGACCGGACTGCCAATTCGAGACACAGTTTTGTTCCCGATTGTTCGTCCCCAGTAGAACTGAACCCTGTATCACTTTTTGGCGTCACATTGAGTATGCTGGTTAGTTATGGCAGATTAGTTACCGGGGAGTAGACAGATCGAATCTGCCCAGCAACTGCTCAGGAAGAAACGCGGAGGGTAAGCTAATGGCGAAGAAAGTTACGGTCACTCTGGTCGATGATTTCGATGGTGCCGGCTCCGCCGACGAAACAGTCGAATTCGGGCTTGACGGGGTGACCTATGAGATTGACCTTTCGACCAAGAATGCCGCGAAACTGCGCGGCGATCTGAAGCAATGGGTAGCAGCCGGCCGTCGCGTTGGAGGTCGGCGCCGCGGGCGTTCCGGCACCGGGCGGGGCCGCGGGGCCATCGACCGTGAGCAAAGCGCCGCGATCCGCGATTGGGCCCGTCGCAACGGGCACAATGTGTCGACGCGCGGCCGCATCCCGGCCGACGTCATCGACGCGTTCCACGCGGCTACCTGACACACGGACGACCCGCGATTTCGCTGGCGGCGAACCGATTGGCGTCGGTGAGCTGAAACCATTCGCCGGATTTCCTCGTTTGACCAGTTACGGCTCTGTTGTGAGAGACAGACAGACCGTGCGGGATCCGGAACGCAAGCAACCGCAAGTGCAAGCCGACCATTAGAGTGGACGGCAGGTACGCGATTCCGGCCCGAGGGGACCGGCTAGGTGGCTCCGAAGGGCCGCTAACAGGGTTGTACCGAATGGTGAGGGAGAGCAGGTAACCGCCGATGTTCGAACGATTTACCGACCGTGCCCGCAGAGTGGTCGTCTTGGCGCAAGAAGAGGCCAGGATGCTCAACCACAACTACATCGGCACCGAGCACATCCTGTTGGGTCTGATCCACGAAGGCGAAGGCGTTGCGGCGAAGTCGCTGGAGTCGTTGGGAATTTCGCTGGAGGGCGTCCGCAGCCAAGTCGAGGAGATCATCGGCCAGGGTCAACAGGCGCCGTCGGGGCACATCCCGTTCACCCCCCGCGCCAAGAAGGTGCTCGAGCTGAGCTTGCGCGAGGCGCTGCAACTCGGCCACAACTACATCGGCACCGAGCACATTCTGCTCGGCCTGATCCGCGAGGGTGAGGGCGTGGCCGCCCAGGTGCTGGTCAAGCTCGGCGCCGAGCTGACCCGGGTGCGCCAGCAGGTCATTCAGCTGCTGTCGGGCTACCAGGGCAAGGAGGCCGCGGAAGCGGGCACGGGTGGCCGAGGAGGAGAGTCCGGCTCCCCTTCTACGTCATTGGTTCTCGACCAGTTCGGGCGCAACCTGACCGCCGCCGCGATGGAAGGCAAGCTGGACCCCGTCATCGGCCGCGAGAAGGAAATCGAGCGGGTGATGCAGGTGCTGTCCCGCCGCACCAAGAACAACCCGGTGCTGATCGGCGAGCCCGGGGTCGGCAAGACCGCCGTCGTCGAGGGCCTGGCGCAGGCCATCGTGCACGGCGAGGTCCCCGAGACGCTGAAGGACAAGCAGCTTTACACGCTGGACCTGGGATCGCTGGTGGCGGGTAGCCGCTACCGGGGTGACTTCGAGGAACGCCTGAAGAAGGTGCTCAAGGAGATCAACACCCGCGGCGACATCATCCTGTTCATCGACGAGCTGCACACGCTGGTCGGGGCGGGTGCCGCCGAGGGCGCGATCGACGCCGCGTCGATCCTCAAGCCGAAGCTGGCGCGCGGTGAGCTGCAGACGATCGGGGCCACCACGCTCGACGAATACCGCAAGTACATCGAAAAGGACGCCGCGCTGGAGCGCCGCTTCCAGCCGGTGCAGGTGGGCGAGCCGACGGTGGAGCACACCATCGCGATCCTCAAGGGTTTGCGGGACCGCTACGAGGCGCACCACCGGGTGTCGATCACCGATGGCGCTATTGCGGCCGCGGCGACCCTGGCCGACCGCTACATCAATGACCGGTTCTTGCCGGACAAGGCGATCGACCTGATCGACGAGGCGGGCGCACGGATGCGGATCCGTCGGATGACCGCGCCGCCAGACCTGCGTGAATTCGACGAGAAGATCGCCGATGCTCGCCGGGAGAAGGAATCGGCCATCGACGCCCAGGACTTCGAGAAGGCGGCCAGCCTCCGCGACCGCGAGAAGCAGCTGGTGGCTCAGCGTGCGGAACGCGAAAAGCAATGGCGTTCCGGAGATCTCGATGTAGTTGCCGAGGTGGACGACAATGAGATCGCAGAGGTGCTGGGCAACTGGACCGGTATCCCGGTGTTCAAGCTGACGGAAGCCGAGACCACCCGGCTGTTGCGGATGGAAGACGAGCTGCACAAGCGGATCATCGGCCAAGAGGATGCCGTCAAGGCCGTCTCCAAGGCGATCCGACGCACCCGGGCCGGGCTGAAGGACCCCAAGCGCCCGTCGGGTTCGTTCATCTTCGCCGGTCCCTCCGGTGTCGGTAAGACCGAGCTGTCCAAGGCGCTGGCCAACTTCTTGTTCGGCGACGACGACGCGCTCATCCAGATCGATATGGGCGAGTTCCACGACCGGTTTACCGCGTCGCGGCTGTTCGGTGCGCCGCCGGGATACGTCGGCTACGAAGAGGGCGGCCAGCTCACCGAAAAGGTGCGGCGCAAGCCGTTCTCGGTGGTGCTGTTCGACGAGATCGAGAAGGCACACCAAGAGATCTACAACAGCCTGTTGCAGGTGCTCGAGGACGGCCGGCTCACCGACGGGCAGGGCCGCACGGTGGACTTCAAGAACACCGTGCTGATCTTCACGTCCAATTTGGGGACATCCGACATTTCTAAGCCCGTCGGCCTCGGGTTCACCAAGGGCGGCGGCGCCAACGACTACGAGCGGATGAAGCAGAAGGTCAACGACGAGCTCAAGAAGCACTTCCGGCCGGAGTTCCTCAACCGCATCGACGACATCATTGTCTTCCACCAGCTGACCCGCGACGAGATCATCCAGATGGTCGACCTGATGATCGGCCGCGTCGGGAACCAGCTGCGGAGCAAGGACATGTCGATGGAGCTGACCGACAAGGCCAAGGCGCTGCTGGCCAAGCGCGGCTTCGACCCGGTGCTGGGTGCTCGTCCGCTGCGACGCACCATCCAGCGCGAGATCGAGGACCAGCTCTCCGAGAAGATCCTGTTCGACGAGATCGGGCCAGGGCAGGTCATCACCGTTGACGTGGACAACTGGGACGGCGAGGACGGTCCGGCCGAGGACGCGGTGTTCACATTCGCCGGCGCCCGCAAGCCGCCGACTGAGCCGGATCTGGCGACGGCCGGCGCAGGGTCGACCTCGGAATAGGAGTTCTCTGTGTCCAACACGACCGGTAGCCGTACCGAAGCGATAGATCTGTCGGCGGCGAGCGCTGCACTCTGGTTGGCCGCTACCGCGTTTTTGGCGCTGTTGGCGATCTACTTCGTCGGCGTCGATCAGGGTGCCGTTTCGCTGTTCGGCAGCGACTCACACGTGCACGAGTTCGTGCACGACGCCCGGCACCTCCTTGGCTTCCCCTGCCATTAATAAGGCAAGTCGCCGGTAACGTGGAAAAGCGTCTGATCGCACGCGGCCTGGTTGCCGGGTTGGTCGCCGCGATACTGGCGTTCTTGTTCGCCCGACTGTTCGCTGAGCCGGTGATCGGCCGCGCGATCGCTTATGAGGACGGTCGAACCGGCGCCGAAAATGCTCATGGCGTGCACGAGCATGGCATCGAGTTGTTCAGCCGTGGTGTTCAATCCAACGTCGGATTGGGCTTTGGCGTGCTGATCTTCGGCGTCGCGATGGGGGCGCTTTTCGCCGTGTTGTTCTGCGTCGTGTACGGGCGGGTGGGACGCGTTGGACCACGGGTACTTTCGGTGTTGCTGGCCAGCGGCGCGTTTATCTCGCTCTACCTGGTGCCGTTTGTGAAGTACCCGCCTAATCCGCCCGCGGTCGGCCAGTCGGACACCATAGGTTGGCGCACCGGGTGGTATCTGGTGATGGTGCTGGCGTCGGTGTTGCTGGCGTTCGCCGCGGTGTTGCTGGCCCATCGCCTCACCGCGCGGTTCGGTGCGTGGAACGGCCGGTTGATCGCGGTGGTGATCTATCTGGCGGTCGTCGCGGTGGTGATGGCGCTGCTACCGACTGTCGACGAGACACCTGAACCGCTGCGCGATGCGTCTGGCGCGATCGGCTATCCCGGTTTTTCCGCCGACGTTCTCTACGAGTTCAGATTGCTTTCGCTGGGCACCCAGCTGCTGTTGTGGGTGACGATCGGGCTGGTCTTCGCGCCGCTCGCAGTCCGGCTGCTTGGTGAACCGGCCGATAGCAGACGGGCATCGAGTATCGCGGCGTGACCGGGGTTGCCCGGCTGACCTTGGTGTCGCATGCGACGACCGCGGCGATGGCGACCGCACGTTTTCCGGCCGACGAGCCGCTCAGTGACACTGGCCGCCGCCAGCTCGAAGCCGTCGCGGACCTTGATATCAGGGGTGCAGCGCGCCGGCTCGCCGGGCCCGAAGAGCGTGCCCGGCAAACAGCGCGATGCCTAGGCCTGCAGGCGACGGTGGAGCCCCGGCTGGCCGACCTCGACTGCGGGCGGTGGCGCGGCGAGAAACTCGACAGCATCCAACCCAAGGAACTCGAGGTGTGGCTGACCGATCCTGGCCAAGCGCCGCACGGTGGTGAGTCGATCGTTGACCTGCTCGCCAGGGTGACCGGTTGGCTGGAGTCCCTGACCGACAGCGCGGTGCGGACAATCGCGGTGACACATCCGGCGGTGATTCGGGCGGCGATCATGCTGGCGCTTGGCGGTCCACCGAAATCGTTCTGGCGCATCGACGTCGCGCCGGTCAGTCAGACGGTGATGCATTTCCGCGGGGGCCGCTGGACACTGCGGGTCTAGGACTTTTGGGGTTATGAGAGTTACTGCGGTGCCACGAGCGCGAAGACCTGCTTGGCGATCCGCAGCATCCAGCTGGTGGCGGTTGGCCCGTGATCGCGGGGCCAGTTCAGCTGAAAGCTGACCACCCACGGCTGCTGCGTCTTGTCGACGGCGTACCAGCTGAACGTCAGGTTGCCCGGTAGGCCCCCGGCTTTCGCGCCGATGTACGGCCAAACGCTCCGATCCAGCTGGATGCCCGGCACGGCGGAAACGATCGTCCTGACGGGCGCGGCCGCGCCAACCGCATCGGCTTGTAGCGCGGTGTGGACTCGGCAGATGTCTTGGGCGCTGCCGTACCACTCCGCGCCGTAACTCGAGGCCGGCACGTGGGCACGCTCAGGATCGGGTTGGTATGGAGCGGAATTCACTTGCTGCAACAACTGGGCACGGACTTGCGGGGACGCGTGCTGCCACTGGCTGCGCAGATCCGGTTCACCCCAGCCGATGGAGAACAATTCGTACATGGTGGGAAAGGGAGTCATGCTGGCCGGGTCGTGGTGGCCGGCGGTAACCAGCGCTTGTTCGATAGCGTGGGTGCCCATCCTTTCGATCAGCATGTCGGTGGCCATGTTGTCGCTGGTGGCGATCATCTTCTCGGCGGCTTTGCGAACCGAAACGTGTGCACCGGGAGCCAGCTCCAAGCCGGAAGAGCCGACAGCTTTGCCCTTTTCGGTCACGGTCAGCTGATCGTCCCAGGACACCGATCCGCTTTTGACCGCACCCGCCAGGGCGTGCAGTACGTATAACTTGAAAATCGAAGCCAGGGGCAGAGATTCGGCGGTGTTGGTGCCTGCGACCGGGTCGCAGTGACCGTCATTGACCTTGGCGACCTGATAGGAGTAGCGGGCGCCGGTCTTGCCCAACACGGCATCGAGGTCGTGCCACGAAGCGATCGACGGTGTCTGGGTTTCGAGGTCGAACCGATCAACCCTGCCGAGATCGTCGGTGTGGATCCGGATGTCTTGGTGCGCACCGTAGGAAGAGACGACGTGCAGCGTGGCCGCACTGGCGCCGATGTCCACCGCGTCCAGGGTGAAGGGGCGATCCCACCAAAGCCCTTCCATCGTGGTCTCGACCGAGTCGACCTGGTCGGGGGCGGCCAGGGTGCGGACTCCTACCGGGCCGATGGGCCAGTCCGAGTTGAGCATGTCCATGGTCTGCTTAGCCCGCAGACCTGGCGGAGTCCGGGGGTCGATCACTCGGTCCGCGTTCGCGGCGTTCGCCTGCGGGGATGGCGACGACGTGCAACCCGGTGTGAGGGTCACCACCAGTGCCGCGCTCAACGCCACCGCTTTGTAGCGCACCGAGCGCCGGCTACGCAGTCTGGTGGCTCCCCGCAACGCCGCTTCCGGCGACGTCGAGAACAACCTCGAACTCCAGCAGCGACGCGCCTGTCGCCACCGGATTGGCACGCTGACCAGCATGGGCTGCGATGGCGGGTCCGTTCGCCCAGGCCTGGAATGCTTCATCGGACTCCCAGTGTGTCACGACGAAGTAGCGGTCTTCGCCCTTGACGGGACGCAGCAGCTGGAAGCCGAGAAAGCCTGGGCTGTTCTCGACCGCGTGCGCGCGATTGGCGAACCGCTTTTCCAATTCTGGGCCGGCGTCCGCGGGTATCTCGATTGCGTTGATCTTCACCACAGCCATGGAGCTAGGTTACCGTGCCCGCCATGGCCATGGATCTGCTGAC